>NZ_PJMP01000001.1:2015000-5292500 GCF_002846275.1 Plantactinospora sp. CNZ320 | reverse complement strand
AAGCGCATAAGTCATGAAGTGTCGGACTCTGTTCGCGCCCCGCGCAGGCGTAGTCCACGGTGGCCAACGACCTCGACGCCGCCGGCCGGTGGTGGTCGTCACGCCGGCAGTCTGGTGAGCCCGCCCAACTGGGCGGTTCCGGTCCGGACGATCGAACCGGCCAGCGCGGTGGCCTCGGGGTGTGCGCCGGAGCGCTGCTCGGCACCGGCGACCCGAACCGACTGCTCCAGGTGTGCCCTCAGGTACCGGCCGAAGAGACGGCGGAACTCTGCGTCCGGGGCGGTACGCAGTGCGGCCAGCTCGGCGGCGGTGACCATGCCGGGCATGTCGTGCCCCTGGTGCGGATCGCTTCTCGGTGCACCGGAGCGGTCGAGCAGTCGCCGGGACCGGTCCAGGTCGGCGCGGTGGGTCTCCCGGACCCGGGCGGCGAGCCGGCGTACCGCAGGTTCGGCGGTGCGCTCCGGCACCAGAGCCAGCAGCGGCAGTACCCGCTCGTGCATGGCGACGGTGAGTTGCAGCCAGGCGATGTCGGTGCCGTTGAACGAGCCGGGCGGGCTGGGCGTACCCGTCGGGGCGGCCGGTGCGGTGGCGGTGGCCGGAGGCGCGCCGGTCGACGTACCCGAATCGGAAGCCGGTGCCGACGGGGAGCCGGCGCAGCCGCCGGCCAGCAGGACCGCGACGAGCGCCGCGGTGGCCGCCGCAACGGTGCCGGGCCTCATTGGGTCCCCTCTCCGCTCGCCGTCGGGGTGGACCCGGCCGGAACCGGATCCACCCCCGGAGCACGTGGTCAGCTCGGGCGGCCGTCCGCACCGCACTTGATCACGGGTCGGATGCAGTCCCGGACCCGACGCAGCATCTCGGCCTCGGGCCAGGCGTTGAAGAAGTCACCGTGCATGGTGAAGCCGCCACCGGAGGCGAGCCGGAACCGCGCCGGGTTGCCGCTCACCGGATAGCGCAACACCTGGCGCAGCTTCGGTACCGCCACCGGGTGGCTCGGCGGGCACGCCTGGTTGACCGGGTACGCCATGTGGCTCTTGTGGTCCGGCGAGTCGAGGTCGCGGCCGTTCCAACACTGCGGGAAGTCGAGGTACGACTCCAGCATCGTCCCGGACGGACAGTTGACGAAGTCCTTGGACGCCCCGACGTGCCCGGCGTGCAGGCAGGACCACCTGGAGATGGTGGTCGAGTCCGGGCCGGTCGCCCGAGCGTTGCCGGCCACGATCCGCAGGCCAAGCGGCAGTGGCTGGGTGTTGGCGACGATGTCGCTGCGGACACCCTCGCCGAGGTAGTAGAACGTGACGATTGCCGGCTCGACCGGGACGTTGTCCGCGTAGAGGGTGGGCACCCAGTAGGACGAGACGTCGACCCGGGGATTGCAGGTGGTGTTGGAGTTGAGCAGGTCGGCGAGGTTGGTGTAGGCGTTGGTGGTCGTCGCCCCGAAGAAGCTGTGCATGTGCGAGGCGCCGGGCAGGCCCGGATAGATGATCGGGTCGTCCGGCAGCCGGTGACTGTACGGACAGTCGGCCAGGAACTCGGCGACCCGGACGATCCGGGCCTCGGCCGGCTCGGCCCGCTCGACAACGGCATAGCCGCCGAGCAGCACGAGCAGGGCGCCGAACAGTGTCACGATCCTCAGCCGGCGGCACGGCGCGGGCGGGGATGCGGCCCTTTCCATGGGCACTCCTAGCTGGTGAGCGGCCAGCGAGGGGTCCCGGCGCCGCCGCCGAAGGCGTCGGAGATCGCTGGCCAGACTGGTGGTGGTCTGCCCCCGTTCGATGTGCAAGAGAGCGCTCTCTCTCGCATATCCACCAGCTTGAGCCTGCCGTCGAAAACTGTCAATACCTGTACGGGTCGAGCAAGCCTTCCTCAGCCGAGCGAGACCTCCGAGCGCGGCTTCCTCAGCCGGGAGGGAGTTCCTCCGTCGGGCGGCGGGTCGGGGCGAGGAAGACGTACCGGATCGCCGGATTGCGCGCGATCAGCCGCCGTTCCGCCTCGTCGGCGGCGATCTCGATCTCCTCCCGGCTGGCGTCGTCGGCGAAGTTGACCTTCGCCGCCACCAGGATGTCCTCCGGCCCGAGTTGCAGCGTCATCAACCGGTCCACGCCCCGCAGGTCCGGCACCGCCGCCAGCTCCCGCTCGATCTCCGCGCGTACCGCCTCCCGGGCCGCCCGGCCAACCAGCAGTGCGATGTTGTTGTGCGCCAGCGTCGTCGCCACCACCAGCAGCAACACGCCGATCGCGATCGAGGCGGCGCCGTCCCAGACCGGGCTGCCGGTCAACTCCGAGGCGCCCACCCCGATGCCGGCCAGGACCAACCCGACCAGCGCCGCACTGTCCTCCAGCAGCACCGCCTTGATCGTGGTGTTCGGGGTACGCCGGGCCACCCGCAGCCAGGAGAGGCGCCAGCGCGCGGCCCGACGGCGCAGTTGGCGTACCGAGCGGGTCAGCGAGATGCCCTCGGCCACGAAGGAGACCACCAGCACCACGTACGCGACGAGCGGGTCCAGGTCCTCGTGCGGCTGCTGGATCGCCTGCACGCCCTGGAAAATGGAGAAGCCGGCACCGACGACGAAGGTGACCACGGCGGCGACGAACGCCCAGAGGTAGCTCTCCCGGCCGTGCCCGAACGGGTACTGCGTGGTCGGTGGCCGGGCGCCCCGCCGCAGCGCGACGAAGAGCAGCAGCTCGGTGGTGGTGTCCGCGACCGAGTGTGCCGCCTCGGCGAGCACCGCGGCCGAGCCGGAGACGAGCCCGGCGATCGCCTTCGCCACCGCCACCGCCAGGTTGGCCAGACCCGCGATGATCACCGTTCCGACGCTCTGGCTGTGCTGCGAGCCCGACGAGCCCAGCGGTCCCACCTGCGACCAGGGCGCCTGACCAGCGGCCCGGCCCTCGACCGGCTCGGTTGTTCCCGGCTCGCCGACCGGGCGGCGCCCTGCCTCGTCGTCCGGGCTGCCCGCCGGCTCGGCCATGAGGTCAGCCTAGGTGCCGGGGCGGGACCCATCCGGCGGTTGCCCGGAGTCCTGCGGGGGCCGGGGACGGCGGTTCGTCGTACCCGGTCTCTAGGCTGAACGCCGAGCTTGCGGGCCTGACGGGAGGGGGACTTCGTGGCGTACGAGGCAGTGGTGACGGCAACCGACGATCGGCCCGAGCAGCCGGGCGGGGACGGTGCCGATCGGGTACACCCGGTGGTCGATCCGGTGGATCCTGTGGTCGACCCGGTCGTCGACGCCGCGCTCGCCGAGCCGTTCCCGGACCGCCCGGCCTACCAGGCGGCGATCGCGGAGATCCGCTCGGCCGCGGCCGCCTACTACAACGGCGCCGACCTGGCGATGGACGACGCGACCTATGACGCGCTGATGGCCCGGGTCGTCGCCACCGAGGCCGCCCAACCCGGTTGGAAGGACGACGACTCGCCCAGCGAGCTGGTGGCGGCCGGCGCCGGACTGGTCGGCGATGTCGTGCACAGCGTTCCGATGCTCAGTCTCGACAACGTCTTCGGCGAGGAGGAGTTGGCCCGCTGGGCGGCCCGCCTCGACAAGCTGCTCGGGCGCCCGGCCGCCGGCTACACCGTGGAGCCCAAGATCGACGGGCTGGCCATCGCCGCCCGTTACGTGGAGGGCCGGCTCACCCAGGTCGCCACCCGTGGCGACGGGCTGGCCGGCGAGGACGTCACGCCGCAGGCACGGCGGGCGGCGGGCCTGCCGGAGCGGCTGGCCGAGCCGCTGACCGTGGAGATCCGCGGCGAGGTCTACATGACCGACGCCGACTTCGCCAAGGCCCAGGAGATGCGCACCGGGCACGGCGAGCCGGCCTTCGCACATCCGCGCAGCGCCGCCGCGGGCACGCTGCGCGCCCAGGACCGGGCGTACGACGCGCCGCTCTCCTTCCTCGCCTACGCCGTGCACGGCCTCGACGGCGCCGACGGGGCGACCGAGCCGCGCCCACACTCGGCCACGATGGCGTACGTCGAGAGCCTCGGCGTGGCCACCACCGCCGGCTCGCCGGCCGGGATGCCGCTCTGCACCACCATCGAGGAGGTGCTGGCGGTGGTGGAGTCGCTCTACGCCCGCCGGGGCGAGTTGGGCTTCGGCATCGACGGTGCGGTGATCAAGGCGGACCATCCGGCCGACCGTGAGCTGGCCGGGTCGGGCACCCGGGCACCCCGCTGGGGCATCGCCTACAAGTTCCCGGCCGACACCCGCACCACCACGCTGCTCTCGATCGAGGTGCAGGTCGGCCGGACCGGCGTGATCACCCCGGTCGCCGTACTGGCACCGGTGCAGGTCGGCGGGGTGACTGTCACCTCGGCCACCCTGCACAACTTCGACGACCTCGTCCGGCGCAACGTCCGGGCCGGCGACACCGTCTTCGTCCGGCGGGCCGGTGACGTGATCCCCGAGATCACCGGTGCCAAGCTCGACGAGCGGCCGGCGGACTCGACGGCGTACGAGCCGCCGACCCGGTGCCCGCGCTGCGACGGCGAGATCGACCGCTCCCAGAAGCGCTGGCGCTGCACCCAGGGCCGGGCCTGCGGCGCCCGCGAGTCGCTCTCCTACTACGCCGCCCGGGACTCGATGGACATCGAAGGGCTGGGCAGCAAGATCATCGACTTGCTGGTCAGCGCCGGCATGGTGACCGACCCGGCCGACCTCTACGATCTCGACGCCACCACGCTGGCCACCCTGGAACGGCTGGGCGAGACCTCCGCGCGAAAGCTCGTGGCCAACATCGAGGCGTCGAAGCGGCAACCGCTCTCCCGGGTACTCACCGGTCTCGGCGTACGGATGACCGGCCGGTCGATGTCCCGCCGGCTCGCCCGGCACTTCGGCACCATGGAGGCCCTGCTCGCCGCCTCCGTCACCGACCTTCAGGAGGTCGAGGGCGTCGGACCCGAGCGGGCCGTCACCATCGCGGCCGAGCTGGTCGAGTTGGCCCCGGTCGTGGCGAAGCTCGCCGCGCGCGGGGTCAACATGACCGAGCCGGGCGTACCCGGTCAGGCCGCCGCCACCCCGGGTGGGGACGACCCCGAGCTGCCGGCGGCGACCGCGCTGCCGCTGCGCCGGCCGGACGGCGCCCCGATGACGGTCGTGGTCACCGGTTCCGTGCCCGGGCTGACCCGCAACGAGGGCAACGAGGCGGTCGAGCGGCTCGGCGGCAAGTCGTCCGGCTCGGTCTCGAAGCGGACCGATCTGGTGGTGGTCGGCGAGGGTGCGGGCAGCAAGGCGGAGAAGGCCGTTGACCTCGGCGTCCGGGTGATGCCGGCGGAACGGTTCGCCGAACTGCTCGCCGCGCACACCGCCGCAGACGCCGCGACCATCGCCGAGATCATGGCAGCGCCGGAGGCCGAGGCAGGACCGGAGGCCGAAGCCGGACCGGAGGCTGAGGCAGCACCCGAGGCCGAGGCAGGACCGGAGACCGGAGCCGGACCGGAGGCTGAGGCAGCACCCGAGGCCGGAGCTGGAGCGGTGCCGGCAGGCGCGACCGGCTGAGGCTTCGAGGGCCGAGTTCGGGGGCGGGTGGTGGTGTTCCGGGGCGATGGTCAGCGACGGCCGACCACCACCGTCGCCGGGAGGTCGTCGTCGGTGCAGACCGCCGGCTCGAGGCCGGCCAGGTCGAACAGCTCCGCCGCCACCTCCGCCTGCTCCAGACTCGTCTCCACCAGCAGGTGACCGCCGGGGACCAGCCAGTCCCGGGCTCCGGAAGCCACCCGGCGCAGCACGTCGAGACCGTCGCGTCCGCCGTCCAGCGCCACCAGCGGCTCGTGCAGTCGCGCCTCCGGGGGCAGCAGCTCGACCGCCTCGCTGGGCACGTACGGCACGTTCGCTACCAACACGTCGATCCGGCCACGCAGCCGGGACGGAAGCGGCTGGTACAGGTCACCGGCGTACACCTGGGCGCCGAGCGGAGCGAGGTTGCGCCTGGCGCACCGGAGCGCTGCCGGTTCGACGTCCACCGCGTGCAGTGCCACGTCGCCGACCAGTGCCGCTACCGCCAGTCCGATCGCGCCCGAGCCGCAGGCCAGGTCCAGCACCGTCGCCCCGGGTCGGGCCAGCGCGGCGGCTCGGCGGACCAGCAGTTCGGTACGGCGGCGCGGCACGAAGACTCCCGGGTCGACGGCGACCCGCAGCCCGCAGAAGTCGACCCAGCCGACGATGTGTTCCAACGGCAGGCCGGAGACCCGCAGTTCGACCATGGCCAGCAGTTCGGCCGGGCTGCCGGCGGCGGTACTCAGGAGTTCGGCCTCTTCCTCGGCGAAGACGCAGCCGGCGGCCCGGAGTCGACGGACGACGTCCACGCCGTCCGGTGTGGACAGAAGATCGGAGCTGGGTGTTGACACGGGTAGACCCTTCGGGGAACGCCTGCGGGCGCTCTCCCGACTAGCGCGGCCCGACGTACCCCGGAAAGGGTGCCGGTCCGGCGGATGGGAGCGCCCGGCCGATCGACACGGAAATCGGTCCCACCTCCTCGGGTCGCCACGAAACGAGCCCCCAACTTACCGCACCGACGCCGGTCCGGGCGGGACGCCGGGGGTGATCCTGCGCCGGCCACCCGGCGGGTCAGCGGTGGCGACCGATCTCCCGGATTCGTGCCGTCCCGGTCGCGGACCGTGGCCGGCTGGCGCCGCCGGCCGCACAGTTCCTGACATGACCTCGCCTCGTGACCACCTCGCCGGGCGCCTCGTCGCCCTCTGCGCCCTCGTCCTGCTCAGCGCCGGCTGCGGCGTCATCGACACCGTCCAGAACGTCGTCGACACAGCCAACACGCTGGGCAGCTTCGCCGACCGGATGGGCCGGTCCGCCCAACTCACCTTCACCGCCGAGTACCGGATCATCGGCGAGGAGGCCGGCCAGCGGGAGACCGAGACCGTCACCCTCAGCCAGCAGCCACCCAACTCGGCGCTGAGCACCGCGACCGGTCGGCTGATCCACACCCCGGAGTACATGATCATTTGCTCCGACGGTGAGTGCCAGAAGAGCCCGAACACCGCCGTCACGATGTCCCCGGACGCCGGCCTGGTCACCTCGGTCGCCGGCCCTGGATTCGTCACCCCGGAACTGGCACTCGCCATGGTCACCGCCGCCGCGATCGTGCCCAACACCGACGTGCAGACCTCGGAGCGCGAGATCGCCGGCCAGGAGACGCTCTGCGCCGACGTCACCGGGGTCAGCGACCCGCAGGGCGGTACCGAGGGGACCCTCGACAAGCTCACGGTCTGCGTCACCGATTCCGGCGTACTGGCCTCGTTCGTCGGCCGGACCGACAGGGGCGAGCAGGCCGCGATCGAACTGGTGAAGTACTCCGACAAGGTCGACCGCAAGGCGTTCGCCCCACCGGCCGGCGCGACCGTGCAGGACGTGTCGCAGCCGGGGTCGTGAGGATCGCCGCCCGCGCCTGGTACGCCCTCCGGGACCGGCCCGCGACATCGGGCCGGTCCCCGGCTGTCCGTTCCGGACCGGTCTCCGGCTGTCCGCTCCAGCATCGTCGGGATCCCTCCGGCCTGACTTCGACGGGACGGGCGGAGAAGGGTGCATCCCCATCTCGGCGATTTCGCCCCTGGCGTCCGGTGGATCCGGCAGGCTCGATGCAGGCGGGGGTGACGGCGTGCCGGTGGAACTGGATGTCACGGTGTCCGCCCGGGGCGTGGCGACCCGGGTCGGACTCGCCGTGCTGGCGGCCACCCCTGCCGTCGCCATGCGGCTGGCCGGCGTCCACCTGCCGGCGGTGGCCGGAATGGCGGTCTTCGGGGTGGCGGTGCTCTCGGCGGTCGCCCTGCTGATGTGGGCCTCCGAGGTGGCCCGCGTCGACCTGCCGGGAAGCCTGGCACTGGCACTGCTCGCCCTGGTCGCGGTGCTTCCGGAGTACGCGATCGACATCTACTTCGCCTACGCCGCCGGCTCGGACCGGGAGTTCGCGGCCTTCGCCCTGGCCAACATGACCGGGGCCAACCGGCTGCTGATCGGGATCGCCTGGCCGCTGCTTGTCCTCGCCGCCATCTGGGCGGTACGCCGGCGCGGGCAGCCCGGTGACCGGACCGGGGTCAGTCTCTCCGGACACCGCCGCACCGAGACGGTCTATCTGCTGATGGCCACCGTCTACGCCCTGGTGATCCCGCTGACCGGCCGGCTGGCCTGGTACGACAGCATCGTCCTGGGTACCCTCTTCGCGCTCTACCTCTCCCGGATCGGGCGTACCGAGCACGCGGAGGAGGCGCTTGTCGGAGTCTCCGCCACCCTCGCCCGCCAGCCGGCGATCCGCCGCCGGCTGACCGTTGCCGTGCTCTTCGTCACGGCGGCGGTGGTGATCCTCAGCTCCGCCGAGCCGTTCGGCAAGTCCCTCGTCGAGGCCGGTACGGCGCTCGGCATCGACGAGTTCCTGCTCGTCCAGTGGCTGGCCCCGGTCGCCTCCGAGTCCCCCGAGGTGATCGTGGCGATCACCTTCGCGCTGCGCGGCCGGGCCGACGACGGGCTGGGCGCGCTGCTGGCGGCGAAACTCAACCAGTGGACCCTGCTGATCGCCTGCCTGCCGATCGCCTTCTACCTCGGTGGCGGTGAGTTCGCCGGGCTGGAACTCGACGCGCGGCAGACCGAGGAGCTCTACCTGACCGCCGCGCAGACGCTGCTCGGCGTCGCCGTCCTGGCCGACCTGCGGATCTCCCGGGCCGAGGCGGCGCTGCTGTTCCTGCTCTTCGCGGTGCAGTTCGCCGTACCCACCCAGGCGGTCCGATACGGCGTCGCGGTGGTGTACGCGGTGCTGGCCGCGATCCTGCTGACCCGACACCGCAGGGAGATGCCCGCCCTGCTCCGGGCCAGCTGGCCGACCGGCCGGGCACGGCCCGAATGAACACCCACACGGGTACGGCCCGCGCGGATCTCCGCCCGGGCCGTACCTCGGGTTCGGCTACAGGTAGCCCTTGGCCTCCTGCTTGGCGACCATCGGCTCGGTCCCCTTGCCGACCTTCTTCAACGCCTCCCGCAGCTGCTGCTCGTTCATCTTCGAGCTGCCCTCGATGCCCGCCTCGTGAGCGCGTTGACGAAGGTCATGAAGTTCGTCCCGACCAGCCATCTCAAGCCTCCCAGTTCCGCCGACGAGGGCGCCGCAGCCGGCCCCATCCTCGGCGGCAGGCTTCCCCCGATCGTGCCGCCCAAACGGGCCGCCGCCCCGGCACCGACGATCTCGTCGGCCCGGCCAGGTCGTCCGATTGCCGGTCTCGTCGGCCCAGCCAGGATCGTCAGTTGCGGACGAGGACGAAGCCGCTGCGCGGCCGGGTGGGTATCCGGCGCAGCGAGATCCGCAGATCCTGCTCGGGTACCTGGTAGTCCAGCTCGGCCAGCCGGCCCGTGAGCACGGTCAGCAGGGCCACCGTGGTCGTCTCGCCGGGACAGCGGTGGCCGGTACGCGGATCGCCCCCGCCCTGCGGTACCAGCTCGAACGCGCCGATCTCCCGGCCGAGGAACCGCTCCGGGTCGAAGACGTACGGGTCCGGCCACAGCTGCGGGTCGTGGTTCTGGCCGTACAGGTCGAGGATCACCAGCGAGCCGGCCGGGATGGGTACGTCCCGCCAGGTGAGGTCCCGTACGGCGTGGCCGGCGACGAACGGCGCGAACGGATAGAAGCGGCGGACCTCGTGACCGAACGCCGTGACGTACTCGGTGCTGCCGGACCGCAGCCGCGCCCGGAGTTCCGGCCAGCGGTCCATGGCGTGCGCCGCGAAGCTGACGAACCAGCAGACCGCGACCGTCGGCCGGACCAGGTTGAGGATCTCCACCGCCGCGAGCCGTGGATCGAGCTGCTCTCCGTCGGCGTCCCGGTAGTGGCTGATCACGTCGAAAGCCGAGCCGGCTTCGACCGTCAACCGCCCCTGCCGAACCTGCTCGACCTGCTCGGCCAGCCAGCGTTCCCGTCGGTCCCGCGCCTGCCGGGCCCGCCAGTGCCGGGGTCCGAGGCTGCCGAAGCCGTCCACCAGCGCGACCATGTCGGCGGCCAGCGCAGCGACCTCCGGCTCGGCCACCGGCACACCCACCCAGCGGCAGACGGCCCGGGTGAGGACCCGGCTGACCTCCTCGAAGAGTACGACCGGCTGCTCGGCCGGCCATCCGGCGACGGTCTCGTCCCAGGCCGCGCCGGCGTACTCCTGGAGGGTGGCGATCGCGTCGGAGCTGAGCAGCGACGTGAAGATCGCCTTGCGGTGCCGGTGGTCGGCGCCGTCGAGGGTGTGCACCGCCCGCCGGCCGAGGAGGGTGTCCTGTACCGGCCCGGGAATCGCCCCGTGCCGCCGGACGTGCTGCTCGTCGTAGAAGAACCGGGCCGCGTCCGGGCCGCGCAGCCCGACCGCCCGTTGCCCCAGCAGCCGGGTCTGGACGATCTCGGTGTGCTGACGGCGGCGGAGGTTGGGCAGCCAGGCGTAGCCCTCGGCGGCGAGCCGCAGCGTGTTGTCGACGAGGAGACCGGGACGCGGAGACATCCGCCCACCATGCCCCGACGCACCGTGGCTAAACCGGGTCCGACGACCGGGTACACCACGCTGGTCGGTCCCGGTTCAGTCCCGGTCCCGGTACAGTCACGAGGGTGATCTTTCACATCGCCGAGGCATCGGACTGGGCGGCGGCGCAGGAGTCGGGGGACTACCGGATCTCGACCCGGGGGCGGAGCCTCGCCGACGAGGGCTTCATCCACGCCTCCCGCCGGGGTCAGGTGCTCGGCGTGGCCGAGGCCGCGTACGCGGACGCCGGTCCGTTGCTGCTGCTGCACATCGACCCGGACCGGCTCTCCTCCCCGGTACGCGACGACGAGGTCGCGCCGGGAATCGTCTTCCCGCACATCTACGGTCCGATCAACCTCGACGCGGTGGTGGCCGTCGTACCGCTGGAACGGACCGCCGACGGCCGGTTCGTGATGCCACCCGGCTGACTCCGGCCCCCGCCTTCGCGCCTTCCCGCCTTTGTGGTCGGTGCAGGCAGCCGGGGCGGACGACGGTAAGGCGCCACCTCGACGGCGGCCGGGACGATGCAGCAGAAATCCAGGAATATCAATGGGATTCCGGGCTTGCGGAAGTTGTCTAAAATACCCGGGACCAGCACCGAGGGAGGACTTGTGCCGGGGGACCCGGAAGGCATGCTGATCGACTGGCAGCGACGTGTGGAGCAGCAGACCGCACTGACCACCGAGCTCAGCCAGCGGATGGAACAGAACAGGGCAACGGTCGAGTCACGGGGCGGCGAAGCCGTCGTGACCGTCGACTCGTCGGGAGGCATGGCCGAGCTACGGCTGCGTGACCAGGCGATGCGGCTGTCTCCGGACGAACTCGCCTCGATCATTCTCGACACCAGCCGGCGCGCCCAGGCGAAGATGGCGCAGCAGATGGTCGACGTGGTGAGCAGCCTCTACGGCGCGGGCTCCGAGACCGCCTCCTTCATCGGCGGCGCATACACCAAGCAGTTTCCGGAACCGCCCGAGGACGAGGAGCGAGACCCCCGATGAGCGACATCAGACTGTCGACGGCCGAGGTCCGCAAACATGCCCAGATGGTGGAGGAAGCCGGCCGGATGTGCGGAGAGGCCGCCGCCGGTGCGGAGTACGTCAACCTGCACGGCGAGGTGTACGGCATCCTGTGCAGCCCGCTCTTCCTGCCGATCATCGACCCGCTCTCCGACTACGCGTTGACGGAGATCCGCAACGGGGCTGACGCGACGGCGCACCTGGCGGAGCTGCTCCGTGCCCTGGCCGACAACGTCGACATCACCGACGGTGCGGCGGCAACCCGGATCAAGGAGGCGGGGGGCCGATGAGCACCGACGCGGTCATCACCCGTCCATCCGTCATCGCCCCCGAGGGCGAGACGAAGGCGTACGAGGGTGCCGGCATCTTCGAGTCGGCCTGCGGTATCGCCGACGGAATCTCGAACGGCAACTGGCTCGGCGTCGGCGGCAACGCCGTGGCGGTCGGTCTCTCCGCCATCGGCGCGATCATGGACCCGCTACAGGCGGTCTTCGCCGCCGGCGTCGGCTGGCTGATGGAACACGTCAGCTTCCTGCGGGAGCCCCTGGACAAGCTCGCCGGTGACCCGAAGGCGATCGAGGGCCACGCGCAGACCTGGTACAACATCGAGCGGCGCATCTACGACGCCACCGACTTCTTCGTCAACGAGGTCAACCGGAGCACGGCCGAGTGGACCTCGCAGGCGGCTGCGGCGTACCGGCAGCGCGCCAAGAACCACGCCGAGTCCGTCCAGGCGCTTGGCAAGATCGCCGACGCGATGGCCAAGGCGACCACGATCGTCGGCGCGATGGTCGGCGTCATCCGGAACACGATCCGTGACATCGTGGCCGAGGTGATCGGCGCCTGCATCTCCAAGGCGATCCAGGCCCTGACCGTGGTGCTGATCCCCAAGGTTGCCGCCGAGGTCGCCATCCTGGTGGGCAAGACCAGCAGCAAGATCCTCAGCCTGCTGGAGCGGCTGTTCGCGGCGATCAAGCAGATCGGCGCCCTGACCAGCAAGTGCGACAGCATCCTGGCGCAGATCGGCCAGGCCAGCCGCAACACGCTGCGCCTCGAGGCGTTCCGGCTCCAGGCGGTGGGCGAGGCCGGCGGAAGTGGCCTGAGCGGGTTCAGGGGAGCGTTCAACACGATCGGTCAGGGCCACACGTCGGTGTACGGCACAACCGGCCAGGTGGTGCAGAACACCGCGCGGTCGGCCAGCCAGACCAACGGCTCGCAGAACGCCGGACAGGGCGGCGATGCACTACGCGGCGAGAACCCGAGCCCGACACCCATCGAACTTCCGCTCTGACGCAGGCGACTCGCTCTGACGGAGGCGACACGTGGAACCGCAGGACGACCGGCTCGCTCGGCGCATGGCCGAGATCAGGGAGCAGGAGCGGGAACTCGACCGCAAGGACGCGGCGCGGAACGCCGAGGCAGCAGACCTCGGCACCTCCGTGGTACGACGGCGCGAAGGTCACCCGATCCGGTCGTTCCTGTTCCTGGCCGGGGTACTCGCCCTCGCGGCCAGCCTGCTCGGTGTGGCGGTGACGATGAGCAGGCTGGCCGGGAAGGACATGGCGGATGCGCAACGCGAGGGCCAGGCGACGGTCGGGCGTTGCGTCGAACACGGCCCGATCAGCAACCGCGGCTTCGGCTACTGGGAGGCGTGCGAGGTCGACATCACCTGGGACGACGGCCAGCTTGAGGCGGTGACCGCCCGAGCGATCTTCGACTCGTCCGACACCGGCAAGACGGTCCGGGTCGGTGACCTTGGCAGGGATCGCACGACCCGGGTGCTGGCCCGGGCCGACGCCGAGGCCCGCCCGTGGCTGTTGTGGATCGGATACGGGATCGGCGCTCTCGCCCTGCTGCCCGGCCTCGTGGGCGTACTGCTGCTGCGCGAGGTGCTGCGCTTCCGCAGGAGGCGGTGACGCGACAGCCGGACAACCGGGGCGGATGCGCCGGTCAACCGGGGCGGATCCGCTTGCGGCCGCGCCCGATCTTCCGGCCCTGCCGCCGGCTGACCCGCGCCGACTTGACCGTACGGGTCTGCGCACTCGCACTGCGCGTCACGTGTCGGCCACCGCGTTCGGTCTTGCGTGGGCGTTTCCGGCCCGCCTTGAGGGCTTTCCGCCCTATCAGTACGCCGAGCTGCGCCGCCAACTCCTCGGCCCTTCTGGCAAACCGGAACCGCCGACGCTTCGTACGGTTCCGAACCGTTCTGAGCCGTCCCGCGACACCGTCGCTGCTCATCGATCCGCGACCCATCGGGCACACACCTCCCCACCTGCCGACCCTCGGACTTCCCCGAGTCGCCGCCGGCAATCCACGCCAGGGCCGGTTTCCCGCCGTCGTTTGCGGGATGCAGCGGACTCAGGGGACGGGTCTACCCGGTGTTCGGGATTCAACTGTCGGCCGAGGTGGTAGCCCTGCCGCAGCCGTATTCGTCGTGGGGTCCTTCCCCTGGCTGACACCGAACTGGTGGAACGCACTGGTCGCGATACTGGTCGCCGCATGGGGCGTGTTCCTCGCCCTGGCCACCGTGACCCGCACCGAGAATGCCGACGACCCGACGGACACCACGGATACCACCGTCCAGCAGATCAGCAGCCGCTCGGGATCGTGACCGAAGTTCGAGGTTGCGGCGGCGTGCAGCACGAAGGCGTGCAGTGCGAAGGCGTGCAGCACGAAATTACGTTGCGGCAAGCCGGTGCGCCCCATACGTTTCCCCGGTACGCCGACGAGCCGGAAGGAGGTCAGAACAATGTCCGATGTTCTGCGCCCCCTCCGCGCCCCGGCGTTCACGCGGATCTGATCCGGGGCGCCCGCGTTCTGTGAGGATCCCGCCATGACCGATCTGGTCGTCCGCCCGCTCGTCGCGGGCGAGGAAAGTCTGTTCGACTCCATGCCCGATCCACTTCCCCAACTGCGCCAGTTCGGCTACGCCGAAGGTCTGGCCGGCGGCGGCTACCGCCCCGAGCGCACCTGGGTCGCCCTCCGAGGTAGCCGGGTCGTCGGCCGGGCGGCCTGGGTGTTGCCGCCGGGCGCTGTCGGCGCACCCTGGCTGGAACGGTTCGACCTGGACGCCGAGCCGGAGGTCGGTGCCACGCTGCTACGCGCCGCCCACGAGGCGCTCGGCGGTCCCTGTGTCTACTACGCCGCACTACCGGCGCACTGGCGACGCCGGCCGGAGGTGCTGGCCGTGGCAGAGGCGCCGATGGCGGCGGCCCGGCTCGCCGGGCTGGTCGAGCGAGGTGAGCGGCTGCGCTGCTCGTGGACGGGTACTCCGCTGCCGGCGTTCTCCGGCCGGTACACCTTCCGGTCGGCCACCGACGCGGCAGAGGTCGACGCCCTGGTCGCCCGGATCGTCGAGCCGGACGTGCTGACCGGCCGGGAGGTCGCCCGAACGGTCGCCGGAGTCGACCTGGCCACCGATCCGCTGGCCTGGCTGGGTCGCCCGGCCGGAAACTGGCGGATCGCGTACGACGCCGCACGGCCGGTCGGACTGGTCGGCACGGCCGGCGACGCCTGCTTTCCGCTCATCGCCTATCTCGGCCTGCTCGACGAGGCCGTCCGGGGCGAGTTGCTGGCCGAGGCGGTCCGGTTGCTGGCCGAGGGCGGCGCCCGCGAGGTGGTCGCGGACGTGGACGCCCATCGGGTACGCGTGGTAGCCGAACTGGAACGGACCGGGTTCCGGCAGTTGCGGTCCCGGGTCGTCTTTCTACCGGCGGCGGAGGTCGACATACCGGACCGGGCATCAGCGGTTGACCAGGCCGCGCCGGGCGCGCAGACGGCACAGCAGACGCCTGGCTGATCGGGTCGACCATCGACCTGACGGCTCAACTTCCGGGCCGGAACGGGGCGCTGCCCAATTCCGGCCCGGAACAGGGCAGCGCTACCGGGCAAAAAGCTCTAAGGTTTCCTGCCGGTGCCGTCCCGTGGAGCGCAACGCTCCAGCCCGGGCAGTACGGCAGCCTTCAGCCAGGAGCCCCCTTGACTCCACGTGACTCCCGTCGACTGTCCGTGCTGGCCACGGCACTCGCCGTCAGTACCACGGCGGTGCTGGTCGTGCCGGCCCCGGCCGGCGCCCGACCCACGGTCAACCGCGACCAGCAGGCCACCACCGGCGCCGTCGCCGCAGTCGAAGAGGCGGTGCTGTCGGCAAGCAACGGCAGCAACACCGTCCGGTTCGACTCCGGCAGCGCGTTGACGGTGTCCGAGGCGGTAAGCGACGTCGCGTGGGCACCCGACGGCAGCGAGGCGGTGTTCGTCGGCGCCGACCAGCAGGTCAAGAGGTTCCGCCACGACTCGCCCAGGACTCCTGTCGCCGTCCCACCGGCCGACCCGGGCGGCAGGTACGCCTCGCCGGGCTACTGGAAGTTCGGCCTCGGCCTGATCATGGCGGTCAAGGAGTCGTCGACGAAGCCGTGGCAGATCGCGGTGACCCGCAACCCGCTCAAGGAGTCGGCCTGGCCACAGCAGTTCGTCCACTCGCCCGACGACAGCCGGCACTACCTGAACCCGGACGCGACCGGGGTGGAGTGGGGGTTCGTCTTCCAGTCGCAGCCGAACGAGGGCGGCCGGCTCGTCGGGCAGCCGTCGGTCGGGATGTGGGACTACGCCCTCGGCTACCGCGACGTCGTCGACAACGCCGCCAACCCGGCGATCTCACCTGACGGCGTCCGGCTGGCGTTCGTCCGCTCCGACGGCACCCACCAGCAGATCTTCGTCTACGACCTGCGTGACGGCAGGACCGTCCAGGTGACCTCGAACCCGGTCGACCACGACCATCCGGTCTGGTCGCCCACCGGCTCCCGGATCGCCTTCACCGACGGCGCCGGGGTGGCGACGGTACAGCCGGACGGCTCAGGGTACGCGGTGGTGCCGGGGTTGTCCGGGGTGCCGGCGTATCAGTCGCGGCGCAAGGACTCTGTGGTCCGCCTGGCCGGGACGGACCGGACCGGTACGGCGGTCGCCGTCTCCCGGTCGCACTGGGGCGGTGTCGGCGACTCCCCGGCCACCGGCAGCCGGGCCGAAACCGTGGTGCTGGCCCGGTCGGACATGTTCGCCGACGCGCTCGGCGGCACCGTGCTGGCCGCCGCGAAGCAGGGTCCCCTGCTGCTGACCTCCCCGCACACCCTCGACCCGGCGACCAGGGCCGAGATGGTGCGGATCCTCGCCCCGGACAAGACGGTGTACCTGCTGGGTAGCACCGGCGCCGTCTCCGCCGAGGTGCAGGCGGCGGTCGAGGCGGCGGGCTACCGGGTACGCCGGCTCGCCGGGCCGGACCGCTACAGCACGGCGGTGGAGATCGCCAACGCGATCGACCCGGACCCGTACACCGTCTTCGCCGCCACCGGCTCCGACTTTCCCGATGCCCTCGCCGCGGGTGCGCTGGCCGGCGCCTACAACATGCCCGCCCGGGTCGGCGGCCAGGGCGCCGTGCTGCTGCTCACCAACGACAGCACCCTGCCCGCCGTCACCCGCAAATATCTCGACGACCACGACTTCACCCGCTGGCAACTGAACACGATCGGCAAGCAGGCCAGCATGGCGATGCTCGAGTACGCGCCCCGGCAGACGTTCGGCTTCGACCGTTACGAGACCGCGCAACAGGTCGCGTACCGCTACTTCGACGGTATCGACATCGCGGGCGGCCGGGACGCCGTCGGGGTGGCCACCGGTACGAACTGGCCGGACGCGCTGGCCGGCGCCGCGCTGATGGGTACCCTCAGGGCGCCGCTGCTGCTCACCGCCGGCAACGCGACGACGCTCAGCGCACCGACCGGGGAATACCTGGCCACCTGCCGGGCGGCCATCTCCACCGGCCTGGTCTTCGGCTCGTCCGCGGTCGTCACCCCCGCCCTGGCCAACGAGATCGGCGCCCGGATCAGCGGCCCCGGCGGCTACAACCACGGCGGATAGCCCGGCCGCAAGGAGCAGCCAGCGGGGAGGCTGGGCGCGGGGAGCGCCGAGGCGTCCGCGTGGTCTGCATGGCTGGGACAGGTGGCCGTGGTGGGGACGGCGATGACGGCCGATCGGCCGTCATCGCCTCGCCCGACCGGCGCCGAACCGGCCCATGTACCGCGCACCGGTGCCCGCCGGCATGAACGGGGTAGCCGGATCAGCGTTCGTGGCAGGGCTACTCAGAGGCAAGCGTTGATCGCAGACCTGAGGGCGCCAGGGGGCATCCCTTGCCATCCTGGATGGATGGCAACATCCTCGGACCCCTCGTCGCAGTACGCCCGTGGTCTCCGGCCCGCAGACCCGAAGCTCGTCGACCTGGCCATCGACTCGCAACAGGCCCTTGAGCAGCTGGCGCTGCTGCTACGCCGCGACGTGCGCCTGGACGAGCCGGCGGTGCTGCTCAGCATTCTGCAACGAATCGGCTCCGAGCTGGAAGAGTGCATGACCGAACTCGCCGGTGCCGCCGCCACCGCCGGGCAGACCGGTCCCGCCGACGCGCTACGCAAGGCGGTCGCACACCAGAACCGGGCCCTGACCTCGCTCAACGGCGCGGTCGCCACGATCCGACCGGCCTCGACATCCCGGATCTGAACGCCGGCGGCTAGCGTGCTCCCGTGGGCACGGTCCAGAGCGGCAAGAGCGTACGGCTGTCCAAGACGAAGCGTCCCGGAGGCGTCTTCTGGTTCGATCTCCGGCAGATCCTCGAAGACCACGACGGTACGTGGCTGCACGGTGCGGTGGGTTCGCCATGGGGCGCTCCGCACGACAGCGGTGTCCTTCCGGTACCCGTGATGGTGCTGCTCGCCGCGGACCGTCCGTGGGTGGCCTGGTGGGTCGACTATCCCGCCGGTCGGCGGCTTGAAATCGACGTGTGTCTCCCGCCAGAGGCCACCGAGGCAGGCTGGCGGTACGTCGATCTCGAACTCGATCCGGTGCGGCACGAGCGGGATTCGCGGGTCGAGATCGAGGACTGGGACGAGTACGAGCAGGCGTGCCGCAACGGCTGGATGAGCACAGAGGACGCCGAGGTCGCCCGGTCGACGGCCGAGGACCGCGCCGAGGCGCTCCGGCGCCGGGACGAGCCCTGGCAGGAGCGCGGATGGCGGTTGCTCGCCGCTCAGCTCTGAATGTTCCGGTTATCCAGGGCTCCCGCGCTCGCGGCTGTCGGGCACCGCCAGCATGCCTGGATCCGGTGGCATTGTCGCCCGCTTCTCCTACCTGCACATACGTGCGTGAGCCTGATCTTTGGCCCTAACCGTACCTTCCGGAACAGTTCCGGAAGTCGTTGACACTGCGGCCGGCCGGTACCGATACTGACCCTTCGGAAGGCATACATGAACGTCAATTACTGACAGTCAGGTAACCGAGGAGGCCCTGTGAACGGCAGCCTGAGACAGCGCAGGAGAGTTACTGCCACGGCCGTGCCGATGGCGGTGTTGTTGCTGGTAGGCAGCGCTGTGACGGTCCAGTCCATCGGTCCGGCCGCTGCGGCCGAGACCACGCTGCGGGCCGCTGCCGCGAACGCCGGGCTGTTCTTCGGCGTCGCCGCCTCACCCAACCGGCTCAGCTCGATCGTCGGCCAGGAGTTCAGCCAACTGACTCCCGAGAACGACATGAAGCCGGACAGGATCGCCACCTCCAGCGGTGGATTGCAGAACACCAGCGGCGCGGACACCCTGGTCAACCACGCCCAGAGCAACAACATGCTGGTCCGTGGCCACACGTTGGTCTGGCACTCGCAGGCCGGCGCGTTGCAGGGTGCCAGCCAGGCGACGTTGAACACCTTCATCGGCAACGCCATAAACCGCTGGGGCAGCCGGATCGCGTACTGGGACGTCGTCAACGAGGCGCTGGAGGACAACAACACCGGCCGGCGCCGGAACCAGTGGCCGCACACCATGAACCGGGACGCGAACGGCGACGGTGACTTCTTCGACGCCGGCGACACCGACGTCATCCGGGACTCGTTCATCCGGGCCAAGCAGGTCGTGCAGGCCGGCGGGCTGACCACCAAACTCTGCATCAACGACTACGACGTCGAGGGCCTGACGGTCCAGGGCGGCACCCCGAACCGCAAGGCCAACGCGCTGTACGACATCGTCAGCAACTACCGGCAGTACATCGACTGCGTCGGGTTCCAGGCGCACTTCAACGACAACCCGAACAGCATCATCAGCAACGACCTGCAGGCCAACATCCAGCGCTTCGCCGACCTCGGCGTCGAGGTGCACATCACCGAACTCGACATCGACGACGACCTGAGCAACAACGACATCGGCACCGGCCAGGCGGAGAACTACCGCAAGGTCGTCCGGGCCTGCCTGAACGTCGCGAAGTGCACCGGGATCACCGTCTGGGGCATCGCCGACAGCGAGTCGTGGCGCTCCTCGGAACGGGGCCTGCTGTTCACCGGCAGCAACGGGAACTACCAGAAGAAGGCCGCCTACCACGCGGTCCTCGACGAGCTGAACAAGGGCCGTAACGTCTCGACCGACCCGACCTCGCCGGGTACCCCGACGGCGACACCGACCGTGACGCCCACCGTGACGCCGACCGTCACACCGACCAGCTCGCCCACCACGCCGCCGGTCCCGACCACCGGCTGCTCGGCCACGGTCTCGCTGAACTCCTGGACCGGCGGATTCGTCGCCACCGTGCGGGTCACCGCCGGCACCTCCCCGATCAACGGCTGGAACGTCCAGCTCACCCTGCCGTCCGGGGTCGCCGTGACCAACACCTGGAACGCGAACCGCAGCGGCAACAGTGGCGCCGTGCGGTTCAGCAACGTCAGCTACAACGGTTCGGTGAGCGCCGGCCAGTCCACCGAGTTCGGCTTCCAGGGCACCGGAACGGCGGGCGCCCTGAGCCCGGTGTGCACCGCCTCCTGAGCGCCACCCGTGCATGGACGGCCGGCCAGCCCGGTCGTCCATGCACCATGTCCGCGCCCGGCCCGGCCGACCGCGACTCGTCCGGTAGGTCGCGACTCGTCCGGTAGGTGGGGCCGGCCGGGACCGGGCCGGTACGCCGGGCCGGGCGGGCCGGTCGGCCCTGCCGATGAGGCCAATGGTGCCGATGAGGCCAATGGCGCTGCTGTTCGGTGTTCTCCACCTCACCTCACCCCTCACCCGGGGCCGTCCGCTCGGCCGGGGCGGGACGTTGGTCCCGCCACCGGGTGCGGCCGGCCCTGCCGGGTAACCCCGGCCGAGGAGCACGTTGGGGGCAGGAGAAGGAGGCACCGATGAAAGCACTGGTGTACGACGGGCCGGGCCGCAAGTCCTGGACGGATGTGCCCGACCCCACGATCGTCGACCCACGGGACGCGATCATCAAGGTGGACACCGTGACGATCTGCGGTACGGACCTGCACATCCTGGCCGGCGACGTACCAGAGGTCCAGCCCGGGCGCGTCCTCGGACACGAGGCCGTCGGCACAGTCGTCGAGGTGGGGGCCGGCGTCACGGGCCTGAACCGGGGCGATCGCGTGCTGGCTTCCTGCATCTCGGCGTGCGGCGTGTGCCGCTACTGCCGCTCCGGCCGGTACGGGCAGTGCCTGGGTGGCGGCGGGTGGATCCTCGGCCACCACGTCGACGGCGTGCAGGCGCAGTACGCCCGACTGCCCTTCGCCGACCTGTCCACGTACCGGCTGCCGGCAGACGTCAGCGACGAGGACGCCGTCATGCTGGCCGACATCCTGCCGACCTCGTACGAGGTGGGTGTGCTCAACGGTCAGGTCCGGCCGGGCGACACCGTCGTGGTGGTCGGAGCCGGACCGATCGGACTCGCCGCGATCCTGACCGCCCGGCTGTACTCCCCGACGCGCATCGTCGTCGTCGACAGGGCGGAGAGCCGGTTGCAGGCGGCCAAGCAGTTCGGTGCCGACGTCACAGTCAACGTCGACGACGACGTACGGGGATCCGTCCACGCGCTCACCGAGGGCCTCGGCGCGGACGTGGTGATGGAGGCGGTCGGCACGCCGCAGGCGTTCGAGGCGTGCACCACGCTGGTGCGCCCCGGCGGCCGGGTGGCGAACATCGGTGTGCACGGCAAGTCGGCCGTGCTGCACCTGGAGGAGTTGTGGAGCAGGAACGTCACGATCACGACGGGCCTGGTGGACACCTACTCGACGCCCGACCTGCTCGCCATGCTCAGTGCGGGCCAGCTCGACGTGGAACACATGATCACGCATCGGTTCGCGCTCGACGACTTCATGGCGGCGTACGACGTCTTCACCCGACCGGCCGAGACCGGTGCCCTGAAGGTCGTCCTCTCCCACACCTGACCCCGGTGCCGGCCGTCCACCATGGACGGCCGGCACGTCGGTCATCCGACGACCCTCACCAGGGCAGGTCCGACGGCTTCTCCCTCAGGAACGCGCGGCGGTTTCCTGGAGGAACTCGGACAGGGTACGGCGGGGTGTCGGCGGAACCGGATCGCCGTACCCGATGCGCAGGATCATCTGGGCGTGGCCGTGACTGCCGCCGACGGCGGCGCGCAGTTCGGGTACCTCCAGCGCCTGGTTGACCGGGGACGCGGCCAACCGCCGCACCGTCGCGGTGAGCAGTACCCGCTGCAATGCCTGCCCGGCCCGGAGCCAGTCGTACGGGGAGTCGCCCCGGGTCGTGAGCCGGAGGATCGTGGGGCGACGTTCGAACGCGACCGCCTCCCGGGCCGGGCCGAAGCGGCGCAGCGGCAGGCGGCCGGCGGCATCCTCCGGCGGGTACGCGTACGCGGGTACCCCGTCCTGGAGCCCGGGGTCGCGTGCGGCCCAGGCGGCGAGTTCGGCGAGGTACCCGGTGTCCCGTCGGAGGATCCCGTCAGCGGTCCGGGTGAGGGCGAGGATCGCGTCCCGGGGGATGGGTTCGGCAACTGTCAACCGGGCGCCCTCCGCAGCGGCGGCCCCGGAGAGTTCGTCCAGCACCGGCCACGGAACCGCCTCGGCGCGGTACGGGCGCCGGTTGGTGTGCCGGCGGGTGATCGCCGCCGCCAGCACGGTGGCCGCCGAGCCCGGTGCCGAGACGGGGCCGGCCTCGACCAGGGCGGCGAGTTCCGGGCGCGTCGCGTCCGGCAGCAGACGCAGTACCGGGATCCGGCCGTTGACGGACATCGCGATCCGGAGATTGAAGATCGCGGCGCCGACGCTGACGAACATCTGCCGGCCGGACGGATCGAGGGCGGTTAGCTGGCGATCCCGGTCCACCCACACCTCGACCCGCCGTCCGTGGGCCCGGAAGAGCCAGGGTTGGGTGTTGTGCACGGACGGCGCGGCGACGGCGGCGCGCAGACAGTTCGCCACGGTGTACGGCGACAGCCGGGGAATCGGCCGGGTCCGGGGGGCCATGATCAGTGGTCCAGGCTGACGGGCCGGTCGATGGCTTCCTCCAGGTCCCCGGAGGCGGTGACCAGCAACCGGTGCCCCAGGTCCGACAGCGCACGGGCCACCGCGATCTCGTCCCCGGTCTCCGGACCGTGCGGCTCGCCGGGGCGCCACCGCGCCTGGCCGGCGCCGACCAGGTCGTCCCGGATCTCGTCGTAGAGCTGCGCCTCCGCGTACGTCCGGTCGTCCACCTCCTCGACGAGGATCTCCACGTTCCAGTGCTTCATGGCGGTCATCTTCGGCTCCTTGCCCTGCTCGCAGGATCGTCCGGCTGCGTCGCCCGCCCTCAGACGGCGTCGCCCTCCCTCAGTCGGCGGCTGCCGGAAGTTCCCGGACCACGGCGACCGGGCAGTGCGCGTGGTGCAGCAGTTGCTGGCTGACCGAACCGAGCAGCAGCCCGCTGAAGCCACCACGGCCGCGCGAACCCACGACCACCAGTTGGGCGCCGTGGCTCGCCTCGACCATCACCCGGCCGGGCGGGCCGGCGACGACGTCGACGGTCACCTCGACCTCCGGGTACCGGCTCCGCGCGTCGGCCACCAACTCGTCGACCTCGACCCGCTCGGCACCGGCCTGCGCCTCCGGGCTGTAACCCGGTAGCTGGCGGCGCGGGGCGACCGGCGTCCAGGCCCGGACCACCCGGAGGGCGGTGCCGCGCGCCGCCGCCTGCGCGAAGGCGTACTCGACGGCGCGCCGCGCCCAGGTGGAGTCGTCCACGCCGACGACGACGGGGCCGTCCGGCTGCTCCTGCTCGCCGCGAACGACGACCACCGGGCAGTGCGCGTGTGCCGAGACGGTGACGGTGGTGGAGCCGACGAGCAGGCCGGTGAAGCCGCCGTGACCACGGCTGCCCAGCACCAGCAGGCGCGCCTCGCGTGAGCGCTCCCGCAGCAGCAGCGCCGCCGAACTGTCTGCCACGATGCCGGTGACCAGCACCCGTGGGTGGGTCTGGAAGGCGTCGAGGATCGCGGCGTCGAGCATCTTCTGCGCGTCCTCCCGGGCGCCCTGGTCCGGCCAGCTCGTCGCGACCGGGGCGACCGTGCTGGGTACCGCCGGCCACTCGAACGCGAAGAGCAGGGTGATCTCCGCACCGGTACGGGCTGCCTCGTCCAACGCCCACCGAAGGGCGGCTTTCGCGCCGTCGGACGCGTCGTAGCCGACGATGATCGGGTATGCCTGCATGGCTTCCTCCAACCGGGCTCTCTATGCCGAAACGTAACGACGTGAGCGGTGTCCGGCGTAGGGCCGATGGTCCGGGGCTGCCGGTGACCTTCTACCCGCCCGACGACGCCCGACGGCGCCCGGCGAGGCCTGGCGATGACGACAGCAGGCACAGGGCGGCACAGTCGCAGGGCCGACCGCCACCATCTGCCGGGCCGTTCGGCCCTGTCCGCCCCCGGGCCGGATGGCGTGCCATGGAAGAGAGGAACGGTCACGGTCGGCGACCCCCGGAGTCTCGGAGTCCTCCGGCGGGCATGCCCGGGAAGGAGACAGCCATGCGGAAATGGACGGTGCGGGACGTCATGACCGAAGACGTGGTGGCGGTGCCCGAGGACGCCAGTTACCGCGCCATCGTCGACCTCCTCGCCGAACGCCGGATCAGTGCGGTGCCGGTGGTCGACCGGGCCGGAAAGGTCGTTGGCGTGGTCTCCGAGGCCGACCTGCTGCACAGGGTGGAGTTCGCCGATTCCGCCGGCCAGCGTCGTCTCTTCCCGCAACGGCGGCGGTCGCCCCGGGAGAAGAGCGCGGGCCGGACGGCGCGGGAGCTGATGAGTTCGCCGGTGGTGACCGCCGGGCCGGACACCGGGCTGCACGCGGCCGCGCGGTTGATGGCCGAGAAGGGCGTCAAACGGCTGCCGGTGGTCGCGGACGACGGCAGCCTGGTCGGGATCGTCTCCCGCGCCGACGTGTTGAAGGTGCATCTGCGCCCCGACGCGGAGGTGTGGCGCGACATCGTGGACGAGGTGCTGCGCCGGACGTTGTGGCTGGATCCGTCCGAGGTGCAGGTCGAGGTCGACGGCGGGCTCGTCGCGCTGAGCGGGCACCTCGACAGGCGTTCCCTGGCGGAGCTGACGGTACGGCTGGTCGGGGCCGTGCCGGGCGTGATCGCGGTCCGGGACCACCTCACGTACGACCTGGACGACGCCGAGCTGGCCCGCTCCCGGTGGAGCCGGTCGCACCCGTTCAGCGCCACCGGACCCTCGATCTAGTGCCTCGTCTATGAAGGTTGATGGGGTAATCGTTTAGGTGTGGGGCACCTTGGGCGAGCTGTTTCAAGCTGTGAGCGGTCGGCGGCGGAGCCGGGGGTGGTCGGCGCGGAGACTGTCGAGCTGGGTGCACAAGCGGGGCACGGAAGCCGGGGTTGCCGACGGCGTGCCGCGGTTCGGGTCGACCGCCGGGGCGGGCCGGGGGTTCGGGCAGCCCGGGAGGGTGGACCATCGACATCGTCATCGACGAACGGGACGACGAGCGGCGTACCCGCGCGGAGGCCCGGCTCCAGAGCGGGCTGGTCGGCTGTGGCACGGCACGGCGCAACCCGGCGGATCCGCGGGTGCCACAGATCGGCGACGAACTCGCCGTCTCCAGGGCGCTCGCCGATCTCGCCCACAGCCTGCTGGAGGCGGCCGGCGACAACGGGCGAGGCACGTGGGAAGGCACGGATCGGCCCTGTCGGCCAGCACTGTTTCGGGGCGGGTCCCTGACCGGCCACCACCGGCTCGGGGAAGACGTCACGGCGGCCTGAGCGGCAGAAACAGTGGTCCGGACTCATATAGTCCGGACCACTGTCGTTTACTCCTGTTGGCCGTTCTCCTTCACGTACACCCCAGCACCGGGCAGTGATTCGGTGAGCCCGTTCATCTTCAAGATCAGAAAAACACGGTCCGCGACGAAGGCGGACACCTCATACTCGGCACACAACTCGGCGCGGCTGGGCAGCCGGGAGCCAGGCGGAAACTCTCCGGACTTGATCCGCCTGGTCAGATCCTCGGCTACCCGCTGGTAGGCGTACTGCGGTGGCACGTGGTAGTCCCCTGTCGGTCGGCACCCTGAGTCAATCACCCATTGCCAGACCTTGACTACCTATGGCTATCCATGGCAGGTTGCCAGACAGGTCCCCTGTCGGTCGGCAAACCTCCCGGGGACCGACCCGGTAAGCGGTCCGGCTACGTGACTAGGGCTCCGTGGCCGGACCTGCCGCCTCCGACGAAGGGTGACGCGCGTGTTCAGTGACGACCTACCGCAGCAACCCGTACCGCTGCGCGACCCCGGACCGGTGCCGGTGCCGGAGTCAGTCGAGCGGGCCGAGATGCGCAGCGTGTTGCTGCGCCACGTCAGCAACGGCGGCAACTGCCGGGCGTGCGGCAACCCGCCGGACCACACCGGGATGTGTTGGGCCGCCAGGGTGGCGTACGAACGGCTCGCCACCGACTGGGGGCAAGGGACCCCGACAACGGGCCGTTCGCCCCTGCTCGGCAGACCCGGCCCAGCGGTGTGATGGATAGGACAACGACAAGGAGGTCGTGATGTCGACCATCAGCAAGACCCGTACCGGACTCACCCCGCTGGAGTGGGTCAACAACCTGTCCCTGTTCCCGCTGCTGACGCCGGCCATCCGGATCGAGGAGTTCCTGGACGGCGACACGTACACCGTCCGGGCGGAGCTGCCCGGCACCGACCCGGCCAAGGACGTCACCGTGACGTACGCGGACGGCGAGCTGCGGCTGCACGTCGTGCGCTCGGGCGAACGCAGGGACAAGACCCGCTCGGAATTCCACTACGGGTCCTTCTACCGGTCGGTCCCGCTGCCCTCGGGCGCCCGGGAGGACACCATCACCGCCGAGTACACCGACGGAATCCTGACGATCAAGGTACTCGTCAGCACGCCGGAGACCGCCGGCAAGACCATCCCGATCACGGTCGGTACCGGCCAGAAGTAGCGGCCGGCCGCTCGGGCGGGCTGGCCCGGAACAGTCGGGCTCGGTCGGCGTACCGAGCCCGACGGCCCCGGGTGCCGGCCGTCAGTCGACGATCTCGATGGTCTGCTCGGCGGGCAGCCGAGGCGTGTGCGGCGGGCCGGCGGTCTCCGGGTCGGCGGTGCCCAACCGGACCACCAGGTACGGGTACCCGAGGTTGCTGATCACGCTCCGCAGCGCCTGCCTGGTGCTGGGCAGCTCGATGACCGAGCTGAACGGCAGCACCGTGACGCCGAGTTCGGTGGCGGTCAGCCAGCCGGCCGACAGCGCCGTTCCGGCGCGCAGCCAGTCGGCCGGCTCGTCGGCCGGACCGTACAGGATCGCGTAGCTGGCGGCCCGGTCGTGTCCCGGGCCGACGGCGAGGGTCCCGGCCCGCACGAAGTCGCGGCCGGGGACGGTGGTCTGCGGTGCCCGACCGGGTACCACCTCGTCCGGGATGCCGGTGCCGGCCGGCCGGTCGCCACCGCGCCAGTACGCCAGCTCGACGCGCTGCTCCTCGTCCTGGGCCTCCACCTGGTCGGCGTGCGACGCGGCGGCGGCCAGTTCGAGGACCTGGTCGGCGGTGAGGAGGTGCAGCTGGACACCCCCCGCCGTCACCGCCTGGCCGATGGCGTCGAGCGCCTCCGGGCTGACCGGGGTGTCGCTGACCGGGCGGCGGTCGGTGTGCCGCAGCCGTACCGCCTGGAACCGGCGCATCGCCTCCGGAGTCACGCCGGTGTGACCGGCCAGCTCGATCCGGGCCAGGTGATCCGGATCGGCCGGGTCGGGAAGCGGGGTCACCACGGTCGACCAGCCCTGCGCGGCCAGCGCGACCACGGCGTGGTGCATGGCGGCGCCACAGCTCAGGGTCAGCAACCGCCCCTCCTCGTCGGCGGCTCGGAGTTGCCGGGTCCGTGCCGCGTACAGGTCCAGCGCGTCGGCGGTGACCCGCCAGCGCCAGGGCTGGGTGTTGTGTACCGACGGCGCGTATCCGGCCGCCTCGGCAGCCTCGGCGAGGACCGCCCGGGCGGGACGTTCAGCATCCATCATTGATCTACTACCTCCTGCCCCCATCCTCCACCGCCAGGGACGCGCGTGCGCGAGGGACGGTGCACGTCGCGCCGATCCGGCGGGTGGTCAGCGCGCGGCCGGTACCCCGCACACCGTCCTGCCGAACATCCCGATCAACCGCCGGTACGAGTCCCAGGCCATCCGTGGGTCGCCGCAGCGCGCGGCCAGCCCCGGCACGGTCGCGTCGGTCAGGCCGATGTCCAGGATCGTCTCCATCATTCCGGGCATGGAGAACTTCCCGCCCGAACGCACCGACAGCAGCAGTGGATCCCGCGGATCGCCGAACACCTTGCCGAACCGGTCCTGCACCAGTCGGAGATGGGCGTCGACCTGGTCGAACAACCCGGCCGGCACGGTACTCGTCGACAGGTAGCCACGGCACGCCTCGGTGCTGATCGTGAACCCCGGCGGTACCGGCAGACCCAGTCGGGTCATCTCGGCCAGGTTCGCGCCCTTGCCGCCCAACAGGTCCGTCAGCTCCGCGCCGCCCTCGGTGAAGTCGAACACGTACTTGCGCATCACCGGCCGCCTCTCCCGCTTCGTTGCGATACAGGTCGTCACCTCGGTGGTACCAAGGTGGCGACCCCGCTCCGTAGGGTCGGACGGGACCCCGGCGGCGGGACCTTCGCCCCGCACCCCGGCACGGCGGAAGATCGCCGAACTTTCGGCGGAACCGCAGGTCGACGCGGCGGCGGTCGGGCGAGGATGCGCGTCTACCTGACAAACACTTCCTACCCGCGCGCTTCGGGCGTACGCTCCGTTGTGGAGCGCCGGGAAGTCTGGTCGGCAGTCGGATGTCGCGTCGACCGAAGAGGGCTCCCATGGATACGTTCGCGGTTCGCACCGAAGGTCTCAGCAAGCGCTACGGCAG
Organism: Plantactinospora sp. CNZ320; assembly: GCF_002846275.1. Classification (NCBI taxonomy): domain Bacteria; kingdom Bacillati; phylum Actinomycetota; class Actinomycetes; order Micromonosporales; family Micromonosporaceae; genus Plantactinospora; species Plantactinospora sp. CNZ320. The sequence goes on along the minus strand of NZ_PJMP01000001.1, from coordinate 5,263,780 downwards.
GCTGCTCGCGCTCGACGCGCTCGACCTCGCCGTACCCACCGGATCGGTGTTCGGATTCCTCGGCCCGAACGGCGCCGGCAAATCCACCACCATCCGCCTGCTGCTCGGGATGGCCCGACCGACCGCGGGGCACGCCTGGATCTTCGACACCGACGCCCAGGACGTGCGCACCGCACACCGGTCGTTGGCGTACGTGCCCGCCGACGTGGCGCTGTGGCCGCAGCTGACCGGCGCCGAGACCCTGGAACTGCTGGGGCGCACCGGGCCGGGTGTCGACCGGGTGTACCGGGACGAGCTGATCGAGCGGTTCGCGCTGGACGTGTCGAAGCCGGGCCGGACGTACTCGACCGGGAACCGGCAGAAGGTGGCCCTGGTGGCGGCGTTCGCCACCCGCGCTCCGCTGCTGGTGTTCGACGAGCCGACCAGCGGCCTGGACCCGTTGATGGAGCGGGAGTTCCAGCGGGCGGTGGCGCAGGCGCGCGAGCGGGGACAGACGGTGTTCCTCAGCTCGCACCAACTCGCCGAGGTCGAAGCCGTCTGCGACCGGGTCGCGATCCTGCGGTCCGGCAGGCTCGTGGAGATCGCCGACGTCGCGGACCTCCGGCGGTTGCACCGGGGCCAGGTCGAGGTCACCTTCCCCGGCACCGCACCCGAGCTGGACGGGGTACCCGGGGTCGAGGGGGTCGAGCGGGTCGGGCCGGCGCGGCTGCGGTTCACCCTCACCGGCCCGCCCGCGCCGGCACTGCGAGCCCTGGCCACGGCCAACGTGAACTCGCTGACGATCCACGAGCCGACGCTCGAGGAGATCTTCCTCGACTACTACGACGAGGTGTCCCGGTGACCGCCGTCGACGCGCCGGTCGCCCGGCTGACCGGGGACGCCGGCGGAGGGCACGCGGTGACCTGGCTGGCTCTCCGCCAGGTACGGCGTGGGGCGGTCATCGTCCTCGCGCTGGCCGGCGGCATGTCCGCGATGGTCGCCAGCACCTACGCCAGCACCGTCGGCGACACCATGGACGCCGCCGCCCTCGCCGCACTGGCCGAGAACCCGGCGATCCGTACCCTGTTCGGGGAGCCGGTCGCCCTCGACTCCGCAGGCGGGTTCACCGTGTGGCGCACCGGTACCGTCCTCGCGGTCCTGGTCGGGGTCTGGGCCCTGCTCGCCGCCACCCGGATCACCCGGGAGGCGGAGAACGCCGGTCACTGGGACCTGCTGCTGGCCGGCCGGGTCCCGCTGTCCGAGGTCGTGCTGCGGCACGCCGTCGTGCTGGTCTCGGCCGCGCTGCTCGTCGGACTCGCCACCGGTACCGCCCTCGCCGCCACCGGCACCCCGCCCGCCGGCGCCGCGCTGCACGGCGCCGGTCTCGCCCTGGTCGGCGTCTTCTTCGCCGCCGCCGGCACCCTCGCGGCGCAGCTCTTCCCGAGTCGCGCCGCCGCGAGCGGGGCCAGCGTGGCGCTGCTCGGCGCGGGGCTGCTCCTGCGCATGATCGGTGACGGCGTCGACACACTCGGCTGGCTGCGCTGGCTCTCCCCGTTCGGGCTCACCGCGCTGTCCCGGCCCTACCACGACAACCGGGTACTGCCGCTGGTCGTGCTGGCCCTGGCCGCGGCCGCGCTGCTCGCCGCCATCCCCACGGCCGCCGCGCGCCGCGACGTCCGGGGGAGCTGGCTGGCACCCCGCACCGGACGCGCGGCACGGGTACGCCTGCTCGGCTCGATCCCCGCGTTCGCCCTGCGACGCCTGCTCCGCCCCCTCGCCGGCTGGACCACCGGGGTCGGCGCCTACTTCCTGCTCATCGGAGTGCTCGCGGTCTCCATGACCGACTTCCTGGCCGACAACCAGCAGTTCGCCGAGCTCGCCGCGCGAGCGGGGTTCGCCGGCCTCGGTTCGGTCGAGGGCTACGTGGCGGCGATGTACGTGCTGCTCGCCATCCCCACCGGGATCTTCGCCGCCGTACGCGTCGCCGCCCTCGCCGCCGCCGAAACCGACCGCCGGCTCACCCTCGGCTACGCCGGACCCGTCACCCGGCTGCGGCTCCTCGCCGCCGAAACCGCCGTCACCGCGGCCGGCGCCGGCACACTGGCCATCGGGGCCGGGCTGCTCACCTGGATCGGGGCGCGAAGCGTGGACGCTCCCCTCCAACTGGGCGGGGCACTCGCGGGCGCGGTGAACGTACTGCCGATCGCGGCCCTCTGCCTCGGTGCCGCGATCCTCGCCCTCGGTTGGTTCCCCCGCACGGTCGCGCTCGTCGGCGCGCTACCCGCCGCAGGCGGTTTCCTCCTCCAGGTCATCGCCGACAGCACCGGCGCGCCGCACTGGGTCGGCGAGCTGTCCCCGTTCGCACACCTCGGCTCCGTACCCGAGGTGGCGCCCGACTGGCCCGGGGTCGTCGGCATCCTCGTCATCGCCGCCGGCTTCGCCGTCATCGGCGCCGTTGGATACCGACGCCGCGACCTACGCCTCTGAGGAGGCGACGACGAGGTGCGGTCCCTTCGGAAGGGAGCGGGCTGCCGAGATCGCGGCTCGACCGCCCGCCCCTTCCTTCAGGATCACCGCGTCCCTTCAGGATCACCGCGTCCCTGCAGGGCCACCCCGTCCCTGCAGGGCCACCCCGTCCCTGCAGGGTCACCGCGTCGGGGATCCCACCGGGTTGCTCTCCTCGGCGGGGGAGGGCTGAGGTCGGGACCCCTTCCGCTCCCGGACCGCGTAGTTCAGGTGCGTCACCCTCGGGGAGGACTCCGAATTGACCTGCTCCAGGGCCACGCGGCTCGCGTCCACCCCCTCGAACAGGCGGACTCCGGCGCCGAGCAGTACGGGGGAGAGCGCGATCGAGAACTCGTCGACCAGGCCGGCGTTCACGTACTCCAGAATTGTCGTGCCGCCGCCCGCGATCCGTACGTCGCGGTCGCCGGCGGCCTCTCGGGCCTGGTCGAGCGCGGCTTCGATGCCGTCGTTGACGAAGTGGAAGGTGGTGCCGCCCGGCCGCTCCCATGGGTCACGCTTCTCGTGCGTCACGACGAAGACCGGCGTGTGGAACGGCGCCTCCTCCGGCCACATCTGCTCGCCGGCGTCGAACATGCGCTTGCCCATGACGTTCGCGCCGGTGCGCTCGAACGTCTCCCGCAGGATGTCGTTGTCGCGCCCCTCCTCGCCGCCTCCGCCAAGTTTGAGGTTCTGCCTGAAGAAGCGCTGTGGAAAGACCCACCGTTGCAGTTCCATCCACTGCTGCCCCATCAGTTCGCCGAGGGACGCGGGCGCGATGAACCCGTCCAGCGACATCGACACGCTGAAGAACACCTTGCCGGCCATCAGCCCTGCGCTCCCTTCCGAACGAGCTCGGCGACATAGCCGGCCAGGTTGTTCAGGGTCTGCCGGCCGCCCTCGACGGCGTGGTACTTCTCGACCGCCTCGTCGCGCAGTTCCTTCGAGGGGAAGATCGTGCGCATCTCGATCCGGGTCGCCGCCTCGTTCGGGGTGAACGTGAGGATCGACTCGAAGGCGTTCGGGTCGCCACGGGACTCGCCGTGCAGCAGCGTGATCCCCTCCGGCGGGACGATCTCGGTCCAGGTGATCCACTCCTGGTAGTCCGTCCCGTCCGGGCCGTGCATCACGAAGTCCCACTCCCCGCCGACGCGGAACTCGAAGGACCGCGTGGTGGTGCTGAACCCGTCCGGCCCCCACCACCGCGACAGGTGCCGCACCTCGGTGAACGCCTCGAAGACCAGCTCCCGTGGGGCGTCGATGACCCGGGAGATCACGATCTCGCGGTCGGCCACCGGGGACTGTTCCGGCGTCCCTCGTCCTGTCTCACTCATCAGCTATTCCTCCTGCCTTGCCTGCTTGAGGTCCTGCACGTACGCGTCCAACCGGTCGAAGCTCTCGTTCCAGAACCGCTCGAACCCGCCGGTCCACTCGTGAATCGGCCGCAGCCCCCGGGCGTCGAGGCCGTAGAGCCGCTGCTTGCCCGCCTTGCGGTCTCGCACCAGTCCCACCTCCCGGAGCACCCGCAGGTGTTTGGACGCTCCCGGCTGGGTCATCCCCAGTTCCCGGGCCAGGTCGGTCACCGGCCGCTCACCCGCCCGCAGCAGCATCAGAATCTCCCGGCGCTGCGGCTCGGCGATCGCGTTGAACACGTCCGACGTCGTCGCTGCTCGTGCCATGGCAGCAATCATATTCCCATAAGGGTATGCGTCAAGGAACGACCATGTGTGACCTGCGGCTCAGGTCGCCGGGACGGCACGCCTGCGCAGGGGATGCGGATGTGACGGTGACTCACGGGCAGCCGGTCAGACGAACGACCTCCGGACTCGACCCGCTCGTCCAACAGCGCTCCGCGCTACGCCGACGCCCGCCAGCGCTTCACCACCACCGAGCGCTCCGGCGCGGCCGGCCACACCTGCAGACGCAGCCGCTCCGCCGCACCGAGGTCTCCCCGTTCCACTACTACATCGGCAACGAACCGCTGCGTAACGGCTTCCAATGGGCCGACCCCGGCATACTCGGCTCGACCGTCGGCGTGCTCGTCATCGTCGCCATCGCCGCGTTCAACCGACGCGACCTGACCAGCTGAACCAGGCCCCCCGTCCCGCCGACCCGGCTCGACGCGAATCTGGTAGCCGCCAGCACAGAACTCACACCGGCGGCCGGCGCCCTCACGGTCGGGTGGCCGCCCGGAACCCGGTCCAGCGCAGGTCGCCCGTCAGGTGGCTCTGATCGTTGAACATCACCAGGGTCGGCGACAGGCCGGTCCGGTACTCGATCATCGTGAGCCCGGTGTTGGCGGAGTCCAGGCCCAGCCACCGGGTGGGCGGCGCATCCAGCGCGTGCCGCACCAGCCAGGCGATCGGGTACGCGTGCGTGACCAGCAGCTCGTGCGAGTCGGGCTCGGTACGCTCGGGCGCCCTGGCGAAGCGCGCCACCAGTGCGTCCGCCGTCCGCCTGCCGGCCTCGGCCTCGGCCCGGTCGAAGCCGTCGAAAAAGCCCGCCCAGGCGCGGGGCATCTCGTCCGGGCCCGGCACGTACGGCACGTGGTCGACGAGTTCGGCCGCCTCGGCCACCGGCACGTCCGGCAGGTGCTTGGCGATCTCCCGCGCGCTCGCGGCGGCCCGTGGCAGCATCGAGTGCCACACCGCGTCGATCGGCGACCGGGCGAGCCGCTGGCCGAGCAGGTCGGCCTGTCGGTAGCCCACCTCGGTCAGCTCGCCGAACGCGTCCGCCGCTCCGTGTCGCGCCAGATAGAGATGTCGGGTAGCCACAGAAAGAACCTACCGGCTCCCCGGCTCGGCACCACGGGCCATTCCGAGCGTCGACAGTAGATCCTCGTGCAACTCCATCCAGACGCCGTGGCACGACGCGACGCCGACCCCAGCCACCCACTGCCCCTCGCCCGCCCGCGCCCGGCGCAGCGCGGCGTCGAACCGCTCGGCGTAGCCGTCGAAACGGGCCAGCACGCCGGTGAGCGCGTCCATCAGCCGGGTCAGCTCCGCTCCGACCACCGTGAGCTCGTCCAGCACCCGGCCGTCCCACCGGGGGTCGGTGTGGTCGTTGGACGCCAGCCGGTCGCCCTCGGTGGGCCGTAGCTGCCAGTCGGTACAGGCCTGCACCACCCGTCCGTTGAGGACCTCGAACTCCTTGTGCGTCCGCTCGACGACGTCCCGGGCGCCGGCCTGGTCGAGTTCCTCTCCGAGCCTGCGCGTGTCCTCGGTACGGCCACGTTCGGTGAGCGTCCACCCGCTGGTCTCGCCGAACGCGACGTGCGTCACCCACCCGTACGCCTCGAAGTCGCCCAGAAGTTCGGAGACGGTCTCCTGGTCGATGCCGGTCCGGCGGGCGACCGCCGCATCGTCGGCCATCCCGGTCACCCGCACCGCGTGCAGGACGGACAACTCCGGCGTGGAGGCATGCGTCATGCCAGCGAGCATTCAGCCTCAGGCGCCGAGCGTCAACGTGGCACACCCGATCGCCACAAGTCACGACAGATCCCGCATCCCCCGCTCGCTACGATGCACGGGTGTTGATCGACCTCGCCGACGCCCAACCGGCGACGTCCGGCGGAAAGGCCGCCGTGCTCGCCCGGCTGCTGCGGGCTGGGATACCGGTGCCACCCGGCTTCGTGGTGCCGACCACCGCCTACCAGCACACGGCCGCCGCCGAGCGATGGCAGCACGCGGCCGACGACCACCAGCGGGCGGCCGGCGACCTTCCCGCCGACCTGGTCGACGCGCTCGCCCGGGCGCTGCCGTCGTTAGGCGACGGTCCCGTCGCCGTGCGATCCTCCGCGACCAGTGAGGACACCGCCCACGCCACCGCCGCGGGCCAGCACGACACGTTCCTCGGCGTACGCGGCCCCGACCAGGTGGTCGACGCCGTACGCCGGTGTCGGGCCTCGCTGTGGTCCGAGCGCGCCGTGCAGTACCGGCGCCACCGGCACGACACCCAGCCGCCGTCGATCGCGGTGCTGGTGCAGCGTCTGGTCGACGCCGACGTCGCCGGGGTGATGTTCACCGGGGACGAGATCCGACTCGAAGCGTCCTGGGGGCTGGGCGAGAGCGTCGTCGGCGGCCACGTCACCCCGGACTCCTGGGTGGTGTCCGGCGACACGGTCACCCACCGGTCGCTCGGCACGAAGAGGACCCGGGTCGACCGCACCGTCACCCGGGACGTGGAACAGGCCGACCGCGACCGCTTCTGCCTCACCGACGACCAGGTCACCGGACTCGCACGGCTCGGCCGGCGGATCGCCGACCTGCTGGACGGCCCGCAGGACGTCGAGTGGGCCATCGCCGGCAGCGAGATCTGGATCCTCCAGGCGCGCCCGGTGACCAGTGCCCTCCCGGCCGCGACCACGGCCAGCGGCGACGAGGCCACGGCCAGCGGCGACCAGGGCAGCGCCCTCACGGGTACGCCCGGAAGCCCCGGTTGTGCCACCGGCCCGGCGCGGGTGGTGCGCGGCCCCGCCGACTTCGGCCGGGTACGGCCCGGTGACGTCCTCGTGTGCCGCACCACCGATCCAGCCTGGACTCCGCTGTTCGGCGTCGCCGCCGCAGTCGTCACCGAAACCGGCGGGCTGCTCTCGCACGCCGCGATCGTCGCCCGCGAACAGGGCCTCCCGGCCGTCCTGGCGGTCCCGGACGCGATGACGGCCCTACGCGACGGCGTGCCGGTACGGGTGGACGGGAGCACCGGCCGGGTCGCGCCGCTCGGTTCCTGAGCGGGGGGTCGTTCGACGCTCGCTCGGCCCTTTCCGCGTCACCACCTCATCGATCTCTGTGGCGCAGATACCTCGATGCCGTCAGCGGCCGGCGTCAGTCAGCTTCACCACCCACCGCTCAAGCGCCCGGGCGGATTCCTCCAGGTCAGCGAGCGACAGCAGTCGCGAATCAACCATGTAGAGCAACGTCATTGCCTGCGGGGACGGCAGGGCGAACACGAAGTACAGTCCGGCACTGTCACGCTCGTGGCCGGGCCCGGTGTCGAACGTGCTCTCCGGCAGGACGGCGACCTGGTCATTGTCCGGCAGCGCCACGGGGTTCGCGCCGTCGAAGTAGTTCAGAAAGGCCTGCGGCATGAAACTGTGATCCGTCACGTGGCGCTGGCCAGACAGCGTCTCGAACAGTTCGTAGATGTCGTACCGGGCGGTCGCCGACGCGCGCATCGTCTCGCGGAACGCACTGCGTGCCACCGTCTCCGCCGGAGCGCGTACGTCGAGGACCGACAGGCCCCATTGCATGAGCGTCTCGATGCCGTGGTCCCGCGGATCGGTCCGATTGCCGAACGCGATCCGGATGGCCACCTTCGCAATGCCGAACAGATCGCCCAGCACGCTGCTCATGCCGGCCAGCAGCAGGACGGCCGGAGGAAGCCCCAGCTGCGCCGACGCCGTGGACAACGCACGGCGTAACCGAGGGGACACCAGCCGACCGATCTGGAAGCGTGGACTCAGGCCGGGCAGGGTGGGCGTCGGGGTGCTGGAAACCCCCCTTTCGTTCAGCCGCAGCCACCGGCTGATGTTGCGCTTCGACATCGTCAGCCCCGCCGGAGACTGCTCGAAGACGGTCCGGTCCACCGGCTGGCCAGCGACCGGTGGCAGCTCATCCGGGTGGTCGCCCTTACACAGCCGGCGCAGCTCACCGGCGAGACGGTCCGCGGCGAACGCGTCGGCCGCGAGGTGTGACACGGCGATCAGGAGGGTGGCCGAGTCGTCGGGCCGGTTCAGCACTCCGAACCGCACCGGCAGATCGACTGAACTGAATGGCCGCTGGTAAAGGTCGGTGATGATTTGCTGCGCCTGCTCGTCCGAGCCTGCCGACGCGACCGGCACCAACAGCTCGGCCTCTGCCTGCACTCGCTGCCGCCGGTCCGGCGAGTACAGGGTACGTAGGCTCTCGTGGCGTTCCAGAACGCTCCGCACCGCCGCCGCTATCCGTTGTGGCGGCACTCCCGGCGGTATGTCGACCGACCGACGTTGGCTCAGTCGGTGCGACTCGTCGCCGGCGAAGTCGTAGATGGCCTGCTGAGTGAGTTGACCCCAGCTCATCGGCGCCTCCCGGCCGGAGCCGCACCGGACCTGGACGGGCAGTGAGTCCATGGCATGTCCCCTATTTCGCTGACTCGTACGACACTCGAGAGAGTCCGGTCGCCCGCCCGGCACATCAAGACTTGGGCGCACCCGCCGGACGTGGTCCGCCTTGCCGTGACGGAAGGTATCAACTACCTTGCCCTCACAAGGACGCAGCTCGATGTCGTATGAGTCGGATCGCATGTGCTGATCACCCTCGGCATCCGGTTGACGAACGACGGGGGAATGGTGCGCAACGATGTCAACAGAAAGCTCGACCCAGGTCTCAATGCATCCCACGTGGCCTACATTCCGGGCGAACGGATTCCGATGGGCGACACCTCCGACCCGGAGGTCAGGGGCCAGTTGGAGGGTCTGTACGAGCAGGGCATCCGGCACCACCTAGTCGGCCGGCGGCCTGCGGCCGGTGCCGGAGCTCGCGGTGGCGGCCGTCCGGCCGGCGCTTGACGTCCTCGCCGGATCGCCGCCCGATCTGATGGTGTATTGCACCGGCACGGCGACAGCGCAACCTGTGGCCCGCCAGACGTGGCAGGTGCACCCCGGAGCAGACCTCTGGCCCGTGGGTCGCTGACCTGGGTCAGTGCTTCTCCGCCGACATTCTGATAAGCCTCGCCACCCTGATGGAACGAACGCAGATCGACCCGGGCGACCGCCTGCTACTGCTCGGTTCGAGCCCGCAGTCGTGGTCGGTCATCATCGCCGAATACCAGCCGTCCGACGCAGGTTACGCGGGGCTGGCCCGGCCGCCACGAATCGACGACGAAGGTGGACATTGTGACTGACCACTGGGACGACAACTTCGAGTCGACAATCCGGCAGAGCCTGCCGTATCTCGCGCCGGACGCGTCGCTGACGCCCGACGCCAGGCTGCTCGACCTCGGGCTCGACTCGGTGCAGATGGTGGGTGTCATGATCGCCATCGAGGACGAGTACGACATCCAGTTTCCCGACGAGATGCTGACCGCAGAGACCTTCGCCACGGCGGGCAATCTGTGGCGCGCGGTCTCCAGCCTGAGTGCCGCATCCGGGAGGATTGGATGAGCAGTCCCGCGTTGGCGCCGGCTCGGCGTGCTGAACTGCTGGAGGCTGTGCTGCCGGTCCTGCGCCGGCACGCCCGCGAGGTCGACATGGCCGCAGCCTTCCCGACCGAGAACCTGGCCGCCCTGCGCCGGAGCGGTTTGCTGGGCCTGCTGGTTCCGCAACGGTACGGCGGGCTCGGCGGCGACCTGTCCGACCTGGTGGAGATCGCCGGTGACCTGGCCGCCGAGTGCCTGTCCACCGCCATGATCTGGGCGATGCACTGCCAGCAGCTCGACGTGCTGGTGCACTACGCGTCTCCGGCGCTGCGGGACCGGCTGCTGCCCCGGGTCGCCGCCGGCGAGGTGTACCTCGCCTCGGTCACCACCGAGGCCGGCAAGGGCGGACAACTACTGGGGGCAGTGGCCGCGATCGTCCCCGTGGACGATGACCAGTACATCGACCGGGCGGCACCGGTCGTGACCGGCGGTGAGCACGCGGACGGCTTCCTGATCACGATGCGGACGTCGCCGGACGCCACGCCGAACGAGGTCAGCCTGGTCTACGCCGACCGGGACCAGCTCACCCTCGCCCGTCAGGGCAACTGGGATCCGCTGGGCATGCGAGGAACGCACAGTCTGGCGCTCTCGATCACCGGCCGGGTTCCCGCCGACCAGTTACTCGGGGAACCCGGCGGCTTCCGAGCGATCACCGTCGAATCCATGGTGCCGGCCGGCTACCTTGGCTGGGCGGCCTGCTGGCTGGGTGGGGCGCGGGCGGCTTACGCCGGGCTGCTCCAGATCCTGCGGTCCCCGGACCGCCCCGGCTCCATCGATCTCAGGTCACCACTGGTGGCGGAACGGCTGGCCCGGATCAGGCTCGACCTGGAAGCGGTGAGTGCCTACCTGCACGGCACCCTGGCCGAGGTGGTGGCGACCCGTGAGTCCGGCGGGTCGCTGGGTGGCAACGACAAGCAACTGCACCTGAACTCGCTCAAGGTGCTGGCCGCAGAGCTGACCTTCCAGGCGGTCGACCGGATGGTGCAACTCGGCGGGCTGGGAATGGGCTACCGGCGGGACTCGCCGGTACCACTGGAACGGGTATTCCGGGACCTCCGGTCGGCGAGCCTGAATTACGCCAACGATCGCCTGCTCGTGGGCAACGGCGCACTGTGCCTTATGGACACTACGGTCACTCTGCTGCGGTGACCGCCCCGATGACCGCCGGTATCACCCCAGCTCCCCACGTCGACGCTCCGGACGGCGGCCAACGGGCACTGCACGACTGGTTCCTGCACGGCCTCGGCATCCGCCCGGACGCCGAGGCGCTCCGGGTCGGCGCGCATCGACTCACATACCAGCAACTGCACGAGCAGGCACTGGAGACCGCTGGCGCGGTCCTGGCCGCCGCGGGCACCGACCGGGTACGCCGGGTGGGACTGCTCGCCGGTCGCACCGAGGAGGCGTACGTGGGCGTGCTCGCCGCGCTCTACGCCGGAGCCGCCGTCGTACCGCTACACCCCAACTTTCCGGTCCCCCGTACCCGCCAGATGATCGCTGCGGCGCGGCTGGACGCGGTCATCGTGGACCCGCAGGGCGCCCGCGTCCTGCCATCCCTCGCCGCCGACCTGCACCAGGTACCCGTGATCCGCGAGCCGACCGGCACGCCGCTGCCGAGGCCGCTCCCACAGGGGCCGGACGATGTCGCGTACGTCCTCTTCACGTCCGGCTCGACCGGGCGGCCGAAGGGTGTGCCGGTGCTGCACCGCAACGTCGACGCGTACCTGCGCACCGTGCGGGACCGGTACCGCTTCGGACCGACGGACGTGTTCTCGCAGAATTTCGACCTCACCTTCGACCTCGCGATGTTCGACCTGTTCGCGGGCTGGGGCTCGGGCGGCAGCGTCGTGTTCGTCCCGCCGACGTCGATGGCCAGACTGCCCCAGTTCATGGCAGCGAACGGGATCACCGTCTGGTTCTCGCCACCGAGCACCATCCCGCTGGTCCGTCGGCTACGCGGGTTGGCCGCCGACGACCTGCCGACACTACGCTGGAGCCTGTTCTGCGGAGAACCCCTGCTCGCTCGGGACGCCGCCGCCTGGCAGGCCGCCGCGCCAGGGTCCACGGTCGAGAACCTCTACGGACCGACCGAGCTGACGATCTCCTGTACCGCGCATCGGTGGGACCCGGCGACCTCGCCGGGCAGGTGTGTCAACGACCTGGTCCCGATCGGCCGTCTGCACCCAGGGCTGCGGTACCGGATCGAGGAGTCGGGTGAGCTGTGCGTCACCGGCGACCAGATGTTCCCGGGATACCTCGACCCGACGGACGACGATGGCCGGTTCATCGACATCGACGGTGAACGCTGGTACCGAACGGGTGATCTGGTCCGGCTCATCGGCGACGGTACCGGCGAACTCGCCTTCCTCGGCCGGGCCGACAGCCAGGTGAAGATCCGCGGTGTCCGGGTCGAACTGGCGGAGATCGAGTGGGCGATGCGCCGGGTCGGCGGGATGATCGACGCAGTGGCCGTGGCCGTCGGCGGCGAACTCGTCGTGTACTGCCTCGGGGAACGGCGGCCGTACCCAGACGTCGCGCTCGAGGTCGCCGAGATGCTGCCGCAGGCGTTGGTGCCGCATCGCGTGGAGTATCTCGAGGAGTTTCCGCTGAACGCGAATCGCAAGATCGACCGCAAGGCGCTCACGGCGCGCGCCGCCGAGCTTCTCGGCAGCGTGCGTGGTGCAGCGCCGGACGCGACCGCCAACCGCGCAAGGGCCGATTAACGCGGCGTATCCGGCCCGGGCCGCCTATGTCGATGGCAGGACCAGCGGCGCCCCACGCTGGCGAAAGCGACCAGTTGCCGGCCCGGTTACCTCCCTCGCGTTCGTCCCGCTGGGGGTGGCTGATGAGGACCGGGATAGGTGGCCGATGCGCAGGCGCTCATGACGGCATGCGTGGGCTGGAGGTTTCGGTCAGGCACTGACGCAGGCGCCGCGCCTGTTTGACCGTCTGCGAGCCGGACTTGCTGTCGGCGACGGCGTCCAGCTCCGGGAGCGTGCCTGTCGCACCACATCGGCTGACGCAGTCGGCGGCCAGCGACAAAAGCGCCGCGAGCCGGCGTGGGCGCCGGCCCTCGGGAAGCAGACCGGGTAGGGCGCCGGCCAGGATCCCTCAGACACTGGCGTACGCACCGGTACGCGCCATCTCACTCAGGACATCCAGCAATTCGGGCGGCCGGGGAGTCGTCGCCCTGGTGCCAGCGCCCCAGATACTCACCGCACTGCGCCGCGTCGAACTCGTTGCGGGCGACCAACTGCAACAGCCCGTCGATGACACCGGCCCAGTTCTGCGGGCTGGCCCGCACCAGCGTGTCCGCGACGAGCCGGTGCAGGGCCGGCCCTGCCGGCCCGTCGGCCGCCACGAGCCGGGGCAGATCGCCGGCGTACCTGTCGAGGTGCTCGCCTGCCCCGCTCGTGAGCATCTGCTCCGCGACGTACTCACGCAGCACCGGTACGGTGGCCACCCACTGGGGTAGGTCGATGCCTTCCATGATGAACATCCTCCCGAGGAGCGCACAGCCCCCCTGAGCTGGGATGTCCGTCAAACCGGGTCAGGCCCACGGGGTAGGTGCCGCGGTGTAGGCGACACCCGGACGGGTCCTCGGTCGAGGCAACTCGGCATGCCGGCCCGTACAGGTGTACGATGGGGTCATTCCGGAAGCGACGACATCCCAGCCTTGAGGTGCCCGCCATACCGGCCCACCCCCCAGAGGGGGATGTCATGTCCAACCATCTCCGCACCACCCCCGGCACGCCGATCGAGTCTGCCACCACGGCATCGCCGAAGCCCTCGGCCCCACCGTTGACGTCGCCGACGACGACCCGAGTGCCACACACCCGCACCGGCGCCGCCTGGTTCGGGATCTGCGCCGCCGCGCTCATCTGCGTGGTGCTCATCGTCTTCATGATGCAGAACACCCGCAGCGTCGAGGTCAGCTTCCTGTGGATGCACGGCACTCTGCCGTTGGCCCTGGCCCTGCTGATCGCCGGTGTCGGCGCCGCGATCCTGACCATGGTGGTCGGCGCCGCCCGCATCACCCAACTGCGCAGACTGTCCCGCCGCCAGCGTCCCTGAGCCGCGCCCCACACCCACGTCAACCATGGCCAGTCGCTCACCCCGCTGGTCGCGGTTCACGACTTCGCCGGCAAGTTCGACGCCTCGGCCTGCCATTCTCCTGACCGCAGCCTCTCGCCGGATCCCAAACGCGGCGACGGGCGGAAGGAATTCTCCATGACACACGCCACTGCCGCCAGCCGCGCGACGACGATCCCGCCAACGCCGCCGTCGACTCCACGACTGCGGATGGAACCCACCGGCTCCCGCCGTACCCTCCTGGACGGCGGTTGGTGGCCTCGCTCGACCGACCCCGTCGCGGAACTGCCGGGTCTCGTCCTGGCCATCGACAAACTCCGCGGACCCGTCACCAGGCTCGTCCTCGCCGCCGACGGCTGGGACACCCACCCCCGCCGGCTGGGGGTGGCGGGCCGGGTCCTCCGGCTTGGCTACTTCAACAGCCAGCCCGTCAGCCTACTGACCGCGCTGTGCGACAACGGTGACCGCGTCGACCTGCTGATCGTCCCGCCGGAGACCGCGAGCGACACCGCCGACGCGGCGATGGTCCTCGCCGCCGTCACCAGCAACCAGGTGCACCCCCAACACATCCTGCTCGCCGTCGCCACGTCCACTCCCCGTGCGGTCGATGGCGCTCCCGAAGCCGTGTGGGATGACGAAGGCGGTCAGCCGGGTCTCACGCCGCCCCGGGTCTTGTCGGACGCGCGGTAAGGCGGCGGCAGCGTCCCGTCGACAGTGTGGGCAGCCCACGGTGGGGCGGGGTTTTCGGTACCTCGCGCACCCGGCGCCACCACACGGCGGCGGCGTACGACGAGGTTCCTGAGGCGGACGTTGTCCTTGCACTCTCGGGGCGGCGAGTGCTAGACCGTAGTTAGCACTCGCCCTTTGTGAGTGCCAACCGCATGGGATGAGCCCTTTGTGGGCGTGCGCGATGTGTTTGTCGCAGGTCGCGCCAGCAACGCCGGCCATGAGGGAGCGGTGGTGGCAGAGAGGGTCAACTCACTCCCACCCGGCCAGGGCCTCGACGCCGCCACAGGCGAGTATGTCGACATGATCAAAGCAGGCATCGTCGAACCTGCCAAGGTGACCCGTTCGGCATTACAGAACGCTGCGTCGATCGCCGCGCTGTTCCTGAGCACCGAGGTACTCATCGTCGACAGGCCGTAGCCGCCCGGACGGCGGGGCGCCGGTCAACGGCGGCCTCGGGTCTGGCACCGAGCGGGCCGGCCAGCGCTGCTGCGGTCGCACTGACCGACCCGGACAGGAATGAAGCAGATCGACCCGGCCGTCTCCGGACGGCCGGGTCGATCTGGGATCAGGCGGTGACGGTGAGCTGGTTCTTGACGCTGGTGACGCCGGCGCCCGACCACGCCACGTTCTCGGCCTGACGGCGTTCGGCGCACGAGCGTACGGCCCCCCGCAGCGTTACCTCGGTGCCGTTGACGTCCGCCTCGACCTGCTCGGCGTCGAGCTGGGCGTTGCGCCGGATCGCCGAGCCGATCGCCGTCTTCAGGTCGTCGGAAGCCGATCCGGTCGCCATCAGCCTGATGGTGTTGCTGACCGCGGTGACGCCCCTGAGATACATGACCGCCCGTGCGGCGGCCTCCCGCTCGTGGTGGCGGGCGACGGTGCCGGAGAGGGTGACCACACGATTGCGGACCTCGACCGTGACGGCGTCGGAGGGTACGTCGACCGCCCAGCCGAGCATCTGGTTCGCCGCTTCGGCGATGTCGCTGTCCTTGGCGCCGAACGCGCCCGGGTCGCGGACCACGATGTCGATGGTGACGGCCTGGACACCGGCCACCCGCATGGCCGCCCGTTTCGCCGTGTGTCGCTCGGGCAGGGTGCCCACGTCACCGGAGAGTGTCACCACGCCGGCGTTCGCCAGCACCACGAGATGCGCGGCGTCGATGCTGGAATCGAAAGTCAGTTCGTTGGTGACGTTGGTCTGCAGGTCCTTGTCACTTACCTGGGCGGTCTGTGTCATGGGCCAACCCTGACCCTTTGGCCGCCAATATGCCACCACATTTGGTGCATATTCAAATATATCTTGAGCTTGATTCTCAACTGCGGACTTTTAGTATGCTATGCACTCCTATTCCGTGTGTCATTGTTCCTTGCCTGAGTGTCTGACCGCGGTGGTATCCGGGGTGCGGTTCGCCGACGGGTCGCCGGCATCCTGGTGTAGATGAGTGCGGGTACGGCCACCAGCAGCACCCCGAACGCCGTGGCCATCACCAGCGCGATGCCCATGGGGATCTGTCCGTGCGCCCCCAGGAAATGTACGTCGGACGGTTGGCTGTTTTGCAGGATGACGATCAGCGACAGCAGCATCATCGCGGAGGCGGCGAGCGCGGCCCACAGACTGATGCTGCGGGTGGGTTCCGTCAAGCGGAACTCGCCGTTGGTCCTGCGGCGGTTCCGCTCGGGAACGGACCGCGCCGGGCTGAGAAATCGTGTCATTGCTGGACCTCATCTCGACGGGGGTACGCGGAGTCCGTAAGACCTGAGGCGCCCGGGTCCAAGACGTCGCAAGCCTAGGGCCGAGCCTGGTTCCCGGTAGGACTGGAATGTCGGAGTTGGTTGCCGGCCGGAGAATGGACCGGCGAGTGGTTGCGTCGGAAGCGTCCCGGAGATGCGCGCCCGGGCGAGGTGTCGTCGCGCCGGAGCTGGTGGATTCGCCGGTCCGGCCGGCGCGGGAGTACCGGGCGTGTCGGGCACGCCGCCGTCCTCGGGTGAACGCGAACCGCCGATCCGAGCGCGGCGGGGCGTAGTGTTCGGGTTTACCCGGGCTGACTCGTTCGCTCCACTCCGGCCCCGCTCCAGCACGTCAGGCGCTTCGGGGCCGGCCGGAAGGCTGATCTGAAACGTCCGACGGACATCGAAGGTCGCCACGATCAGGTGTCAGGCCGTGCGGGCGGGTGCCGTCGGCAATCGTTCGGGCGCGATCGGACCGGAACCTGCGGTTGACCCGGCTGAATTCGTACGCGAGGAGAAGCGGATGGCGATCGACAACGACATAGCCGTCGAATTGTTGCGTGGTCGTGGTCACCAGGTCAGGGCCGACTGGATCGACCGCGAGCCGCCGGACCGGGTCGACGGCGTCTGTCACGCGGGCGCGCTCCCGATCGGCCTCGACCCCGCCGACCTGGCCGATCGCGCATCGCGGTGAGGGTGGCCCTGCTGGGACCGGTGGCGTGGCGCACGCCTCCACACCACTACGGACCGTGGGAGCAGGTGACCGGCCTGCTCGCCGATGGTCTGGTCGCCCGGGGTGTGGATGTGACGCTGTTCGCCACGCTGGACTCGGTCACCTCGGCCCGGCTGGACGGGGTGTGTCCGCGGGGGTACGCGGACGATCCGGCCGTGGACGGGCGGGTGGCGGAGGCGATGCACGTCGCGCATGCGCTGGCGCGGTCCGCCGAGTTCGACCTGGTGCACAACCACCTCGACTGGCTGCCGCTGGCCTTTGCCGAGCACTGCCACGCCCCGCTGGTCACCACCATCCACGGTTTCTCGGATCCGGGGATCCTGCCCGCGTACGCGAGGGCCGGGTCGGCCTATGTGTCCATCTCCGACGCCGACCGGGTCGCCGCGCTCGACTATGTCGCCACCGTGTACCACGGGATCGACTTCGACGGGTTGCCGTTCGCGCCCGACGCCGGACCCGGGCTGATCGCGTTCGGCCGGATCCACCCCGACAAAGGCACCCACGTCGCGATCGAGATCGCGCGGCGGGCCGGCCGGCCGCTGGCCATCTGCGGGATAGTCCAGGACGAGCGGTACTTCGCCGAAGAGGTGGCCCCACATATCGACGGCGAGCGCGTCGTCTTCCACGGCCCGGTCGGTCCACGTCGCCGCGGCGAACTCCTCGGCGCCAGTGCGGCGCTGCTGCACCCGATCGCCTTCGACGAGCCGTTCGGCCTGTCGGTGGTGGAGTCGATGGCGTGCGGCACACCGGTGGTGGCGTACCGGCGCGGAGCGATGCCGGAGGTCGTCGACGAGGGTGTGACGGGTTTCCTGGTGCGTACCGTCGAACAGGCCGTCGCGGCCGTCGCCCGGGTCGCGACGATCGACCGGCTCGGCTGCCGGACCCGTGCCCGGCAGCGGTTCGACGCCGAGCGCATGGTGGCCGACTACCTGCGCGTGTACCGCGACGTCGTCCGCTGACCGGATCGGTACCGTCCGCTGACGGGCCGATACTGATAGTGTCGACCCGCCGATGGCTTTTCGAGGGTCCGGCGTAGGTCCGCGATCGGCCAGACCCCGCGTAGAGGCGGTGGCTCCCCGCGGACCCGTCCCGCCCGTCACACACGCTGACCGGGTAGACGCCACTATCGCGTGAGGTCCGTAACCGCTCACGCGGCAGCGGCCGACAACCGAAAGGCGCGGCAGATGGCCCGCAGCTACGGTTTTCTCAGCACCCATCCACCGACCCAGTGCGGACTGGCCACCTTCAACGCGGCCCTGGCCGCTCATCTCGCCGCCGACGGACCGCCGGACGGCGTTGTCCGCATCGTCGACGCTGGCGAGGACCCCGCCGGTCCGGCGGCGCAGACCACCGGGCACGCGGGACCGGTCGGCCCCGAGGTCGTGCATGACTGGTCGACGCGGACAGTCGCCGGTTGGCGGGACGCCGCCGCGGCCCTCGACCGCTACGACATCGCCGTCGTCCAACACGAGTACGGCATCTACCCCGGACCCGACGGCGCGGATGTCCTGCCGCTGCTGCGCCGGCTCACGGTACCGAGCATCGTGGTCCTGCACACCGTGCTCGCACATCCGACCGCCGGGCAGAAGGCGGTACTGGAGCAGCTGGTGGAGGCGGCCAGCGCGGTCGTCACCATGACCGACACCGCCCGCGACCGGTTGCTCGTCGGCTACACCGTCGACCCGGGCAAGGTTACGGTGATCCCGCACGGCGCGGCCGAACTCGCCGCCCCGGCTATCGAACCGCGTGAGCGCCCCCACCTGCTCACCTGGGGACTGCTCGGCCCCGGTAAGGGAATCGAATGGGCGTTACGGGCCCTCACCCGCCTGCGCGACCTCCGCCCGATGCCCAGCTACACCGTCGCGGGCCGGACGCACCCGAAGGTGCTCGAGCAGGACGGTGAGGCGTACCGGGCGGAGCTGCACCGCTTGGGTGCGATCCTGGGCGTCTCCCACGCCGTCGACTACCAGCCGGTCTACCACGATGAGACCGCACTGGGCCGGCTGATCCGCTCCGCCGACGCTGTCGTGCTGCCCTACGACTCTCGCGAACAGGTCACCTCCGGCGTGCTCGTCGCGGCGGTCGCCGCCGGCATCCCCGTCGTCGCGACGCCCTTCCCGCACGCCGTCGAGATGCTCACCGACGGCCCCGGCCTGCTCGTGCCCCACCAGGATCCGGCGGCACTGGCCGCCGCCATCCGGCGGATCCTGACCGAACCCGGTCTGGCCGCCAGGCTCGCCGACCGCACCCGCACCAGGAGTTCGACACTCCGATGGCCTGCGGTGGCGGCCCGGTACCACGCTCTCGCCGAGCGGCTCCTCACCGACAGAGTCCACACCGGTGGCTCACCTGCCGTAACCACCGCACCGGCATGACCGCACCCGCGTCCCGCGTGCCCGTGCCCGCGCCCAGTTTCGCGCACCTGGCCCGGCTGACTGACGACACCGGCCTGTTCGAACATGCCCGTAATGCCACCGTGCGCCGCGAGCACGGCTACTGCACCGACGACGTCGCCCGTGGATTGGTCGTCACCAGCCGCGAGCCCGATTCGCCCGACAGGGTGCTGCAACTCGCCGAGTGCTACCTGACCTTCCTCACCCACGCCCAGGACGACAGCGGTGCCTTCCACAACCGGCTCGGTCACGATCGACGCTGGACCGACGAGCCCGGTCTCGGCGACTGGTGGGGGCGGGCGGTGTGGGGGTTGGGCACCGCCGCCGCGCGCAGCCGAGCCCCGTGGATCCGCGACGAGGCCCTCGTCGCCTTCACGCTCAGTGCCGGTCGGCGATCGCCCGCGCCGCACGCGATGGCCTTCGCCGGCCTCGGTGCCGCCGAGGTGCTGCACGGACAGCCGGACAACCGGGTCGCGGCCGACCTGCTGGTCGACGCCGCCGTCGCCGTCGGCGTTCCGGGCACCGACCCGGACTGGCCGTGGCCGCAGCAGCGGTTGACCTACGCCAGCGCCGCGCTCGCGGAGGTGGTCATCGCCGCCGCCGACCTGCGCGGCGACACCAGGCTGCTCGCCGCCGGGCTGCGGATGCTGACCTGGCTGCGCGACATCCAGTACGCCGGTGGTGTGCTGTCGGTCATCCCCGTCGCCGGCTGGCAGCGCCATGCCCCACGAGCCCGGCACGACCAGCAGCCGATCGAGGTCGCCGCGCTCGCAGACGCATGCGTCACCGCCGCCGCCGTCACGGGCAACTCCGTCTGGGGAACCGGGGTGGGCCAGGCCGTCGCCTGGTTCCTCGGCGCCAACGACGGCGGCACGGCCATGTGGGACCCGGCGACCGGCGGCGGTTACGACGGCCTCACCCCGGAT
Organism: Plantactinospora sp. CNZ320; assembly: GCF_002846275.1. NCBI lineage: Bacteria > Bacillati > Actinomycetota > Actinomycetes > Micromonosporales > Micromonosporaceae > Plantactinospora > Plantactinospora sp. CNZ320. The sequence goes on along the minus strand of NZ_PJMP01000001.1, from coordinate 5,243,525 downwards.
GGCCCCAACCTCAACCAGGGCGCGGAGTCGACCCTCGCGCTCATCTCCACCCTCCAGCACGGCCGGCGGTGGTCATGACCGAGGCATCCGTCGACCCACCGAACCCACCATCGACCCGGTCGGCAGCTCCCGGCCCGGACCGCCGGCGCGAGTCGACATGACCGGGCCGGACCTGGCCACCAGGCTGGACCTCACCCTCAACCCCGACCCGGCACGGGTCGTCGTCAAACTATTCGTCCCCGGCGAGGACGCGGCCCTGGTACGCACTCGCGCCTCCGCGATCATCGAGCGCATCGCCCGCCTCGACGACGACGAAGCCGCCCGCCTGCTCCAGCAGACCCTGCAACGCTTCGGCGGCCGGCACCACGATCTGGAAGGCACCTTCCGGCACCACCACGACCTGGTCCACCACCGGATTCCCCGGACCAGCGAACTGTCACCCACGGCCCGCCTGCTCGTCGGCGCATACTTCAGCCACGAGTACGCCGTGGAAGCCGCCGCCCTGTGCAACCCGTCCATGGTGCCGCATCCGGATCAGACCGGCCTGGGCCCCGACCAGTTACGTGTCGCGGTCAGCCTGCGGCAGATCGGCGAGGGACACCTGTCGTCGATCGGTTTCGCTGCCGCCATACTCGGACCCGGGCACCGGCTCACCGTCACCGACCGGTCGGGCCCGCTGGTCACCGGCCGCCGCGTCAGCGCCCGTCACCGCAGGGACCTGCTCGCCGCCGGACTAGCAGAGGAAGGCTGGGACAACGAAGTCTCCGCCACCGTGCTGGGACGCCTGCCCGAACGGTTCGACGACCACACCTTCGAACAGGTGCTGACCAGCCTTCCCACCGACCTGCTCACCCGCACCACGAGCCAGCGCACCCTCGAGCAACTGCGCCGTACCGCCTCGGCCAGCTACGCCGTGACCTTCCCCACCGACGTCCCGCTCCAGCGACGGATCCTCTGGCCTGCCGCGCCCGCCGAGAGCAACGGCATGGAGGACGCCCGCTTCGTCAGAATCACCGGCGACGACGGCGAATCGGCCTACCACGCCACCTACACCGCCTACGACGGCCGACGCGTCGCCGCCCGCATGCTCAGCAGCGACGATCTTCGCCACTTCCAGGTGACCCCGATGCGCGGGCCGGCGTCCCGCAACAAGGGCATCGCACTGTTCCCCCGCCCGATCGGCGGCCACCACCTCGCGCTGTGCCGCTCCGACGGCGAAACCATCGGCCTGACCCGCCTCGACCGAGCCAACCGGTGGCAGCCTCCGGTGCCGTTGCACGCTCCGCACCGCGGCTGGGAACTCATCCAGGTCGGCAACTGCGGATCACCCATCGAGACCGAAGCCGGCTGGCTGGTACTCACCCACGGAGTCGGCCCGATGCGCCGCTACGCCATCGGCGCCCTCCTGCTCGACCTGCACCGGCCCGACCGCGTCCTCGCCGAACTACCCGGCGTACTCCTCGCCCCCGACGACACCGAACGCGACGGATACGTGCCCAACGTCGTCTACTCGTGTGGCGGTCTGCTGCACGCCGGCACCCTGTGGCTGCCGTACGGGGCCAACGATGCCCGGGTCCGGTTCGGCGTCGTCTCCCTCACCGCCCTGATGGAGGCGATGGACGACGTACCCGCGCGGTAGATCGGCGCGGGACAGAGGTTCCGGCATCGCCTCGGTGGCCGGCCCGCTCGAACCCGATACTCGGGTCCAGCACCCCGCGTCGGTGACACCTGCCTTCCGATGCCGGCGAGGCAACCGGCCTGGATCATCGCTGCCGGGGCTGGCCCAAGACACGAAACCTCCTACCTGTCGTAGGTGGGTCTCCCACGGTGACATCGTGCCTACGCTGGGATCGAAGGAGGCGTCCTGGCAGCTTATGATGTCGTCTGAGGGTGTGCGGGCGGTTGACGACCGACGTCGATGCGTGTCGACGCTACTCCGACCGTCAACCGGACCAGGTATCCCGTGACGACCGACCGGGCGATCGGGTTGGCGCGCCGAGTCGAGGGGCCGCAACGAGCGACCCTGTTGGAACTGTTCCTCGATCTGGTGTTCGTCGCCGCGCTCGCCCTGACCTCGCAGAAGCTCGCCACCGACATGACCTGGGCCGGCGTCCTCCAGACCCTGCTACTACTGCTGGCGATCTGGTGGGTCTGGTCGATCACCGCCCTGTCCACCGACCTCTACCTGTCCCAGCGGCCACCGATCTTCCTGATGACCATCTCGGTCATGTTCGGCACCATGCTGATGGTCGCCGCGCTGCCCGCGGCCTTCAGCGGTGACGGGTTGGTCTTCGCGGGCGCGTACGTGGCCATCCACCTCGGTCGCAGCCTCTTCCTGACCCCCGCGCTGCGGGGCCGGCAGGCACGTCGGCACGCCGCGCGGTTTCTGTTCTGGTTCTCCGTCTCGGCCGTGCCGTGGCTGTTCGGCGCCATCGTGACAGGCACCGCGCGTGGCGCGCTGTGGACGGTCGCGCTCGCCCTGGACTACGGAGCGGCCTGGCTCCGCTACCCCACGCCCTGGCTCGGTCGGGTCCCCAGGTCGCAGTACAGGATCGCGGCCGAGCACCTGGCCGAGCGGTACCAGCAGTTCTTCACCCTCGCCCTCGGCGACCTCATTCTGGTCACCACCCTCACGTACGCCGGCTCCGGGTTCGCGGTCGACCGGACCGCCGCTTTCGTGGTCGCGTTCGCCACCACCGTGCTGCTGTGGCAGATCTACGTCCAACGCGCCGGAGCACTGCTCCAGGCCGCAATCGAATCTTCCCGTGACCCGGGACGGCTCATGCGGTCGGCCCCCTACACCCACCTGCTCATGGTGGCCGGCGTGGTCGCCTCCGCCGCCGGAGCCGAAACCGTCATCCGGCACCCCACCGGAGACACCACCTTCGGGCTGGTCGGCATCGTTCTCGGCGGTCCCGCGTTGTTCCTGGCCGGCCGGGCCCGATTCGAGTACGAGGTATTCAACCGGATATCCCCGTCCCGACTGATCGCGCTGCTCGTGCTCGCTGTGGCCGTACCCGCGATGATGCACGTACCACCGCTGGGAGTCGCCATCGTCGGTAACCTCGTCCTGGCAGGGATCGCCGCCACAGACCTCCTTCGCGCCCACGGTCGCCCACCCGAAGCGCCATCCCCCGCTCTCTAAGGAATGGCCTGCTGGCGTACGTTGCGGGACTGGAACGACGCCGCCGTGTGGCAACGACAGTACGCAGTGCTCCTGCGCGAACTGCGGGCCGCCGGCCAACCGGACATACTTCGGGGTGATCGACGACGCCCACATCCAGGCGCTCGAAGGCGGCCTGAACCGGACCGAGCCCGGTCGACCGCCGCAAGCCAGGCTCGAACCACCACGTCATCACCGACGCTGGCGGCATGCCCGCTCGCCGCGAGCCTGACCAGCGGCAACCGCCACGACGTCACCCAGCTCCCCTGGTCGAGGCGATCCCACCGGGCAACGGCATCCGCGGCCGGCCTCGACAACGCCCCGACACGCTGCAGGCCGACCGCGGCTACGGCTTCGACACCTACCGGCCGCCCGCTGCGGGTCAGAGCATCGTCCGGGTCACCGCCCGGCGTGGTACCCCGCCCGGCTCCGGCCTCGGCACCCGCCGCTGAGCCGTCGATGGGACCCTCGCTCTACCGCACTGGTTCCGACGGCTACGCATCCGCTGGGAGATCCGCGACGACATCCTCGAAGCGTTCCTCACCCTCCGCCGCCACGACTGTGCGGACACTGATCACGATGATCATCACCGCTGAGCCGGCCGTGGACACGGCGGCGCCACCACCTGCCCCGCCAGACCGGCGACGGCAGCGAGCCGGAGCGTGAAGTGTCTGGTGTCCGCTCCCTTGCCTTCAGGGGTTGAGGTATGCGAGGACGGCGAGGACCCGGCGGTTGTCGTCGTCGGAGGGCGGCATGTTTAGTTTGGTGAGGATGTTGTTGATGTGCTTGCTCACGGCTTTCTCGGTGATCCGGAGTTTGGCCGCGATCGCGGCGTTGGAGCGGCCCTCGGCCATCACGCCGAGCACTTCGCGTTCTCGGGCGGTGAGCACCGCGAGTGGCTGCCGACGGGCGAGCAGTTGCGACACCACTTCGGGGTCCATGGCGGTGCCGCCGTCGGCGACCCGGCGGACGGCGTCGACGAACTCGCCGACGTTCGACACGCGATCCTTGAGCAGGTAGCCGACACCGCCGTGCGGGGTGGTGAGCAGTTCGCGGGCGTAGAGCGGCTCGACGTGTTGGGAGAGCATGAGGATCGGCAGGCCGGGGATCTGGGCGCGGGCCGCGATCGCGGCTTGCAGACCTTCGTCGGTGAATGTCGGGGGGAGACGGACATCGATAACCGCCACTTGTGGATGGTGTGTGATCAGGGCCGGCAGCAGGTCCGGGCCGCTGTCGACCGCTGCGACGACGTCGAAATCGAAGGCCTGTAGGAGCCGGGTCAGTCCGTCACGGAGGAGGGCATGGTCCTCGGCGATGACAACGCGCACGGCACCTCCATGGTGATGACGGTCGGCCCTCCGGGCGGACTCGACAGCGCCATCGTGCCATCGAACGCGGCGAGGCGACGTTCGATGCCGCGCAGACCGGTGCCGGCGACGGGGTCCGCACCTCCTGCGCCGTCGTCCGTGACGACCATCGTCAGCACCCCGTCGGTATGCCGTAACGACACCGATGCGGTGCGCGCGCGACTGTGCCGGATCATGTTGGTCAGCGTTTCGGCGACGGCGAAGTACGCCGCGGACTCCACGGGTGTGTCGGGCCGGCCCGAAAGGGCGGCATCGACTGTAATCGGTACCGGGAGGCTGAGCGCCAACGCGCGGACCGCGCCGTCTAGGCCGCGTTCGGCGAGCACCGGCGGGTGAATGCCGCGGACCAGGTGCCGCAGCTCGACGAGTGCCGTGCCGCTGGACTCACGCGCTTCGGCGAGCAGTTCGTGAGCCGCCGCCGGGTTCCGGTCGATCAATTCGTCGGCCAGACCGATCATCATACCCAGCGAGACGAGGCGTGCCTGGACGCCGTCGTGCAGGTCTCGTTCGATGCGGCGCAGCTCCGCCGCCTGGGCATCCACGGTGTCAGCACGCGTCTCCGTCAGCTGGGTGACGCGCAGCCGGAGTTCGGCGGCCCTGGTCGGTGCAAGGAAGAGTCGGGCGAAGTACGCGTCGACGCGGCCCAGCCACGGCGCGGCCCACAGGCCGCTGGCGAGGATGACGGCGCCTTGCGGCAGGCAGAGCAGCCCGTCGCTGAACGTGTCGATGGTCCAGATGGCGCCGTAGCCGTACCAGCCGGTGCCGAGCCAGATCCACAACGGCGTCAGCGTCAGACCCGCGAGCCCGTACAACGGCACGACCACACGGATCGTCCCGAGCGCGAACCCGACGATCGCGCCGGGCACGAGCCAGGCAAGATCGCGCCAGGTGGCCGGGTCCGTCACGATCCACCGGAAGCGCTGCCAGCCACCGGCCAAGGCCCCCTTCGGGGGCGGGTGGTACGGACGTGTCACAAGGACACCGGTCCGTGAGGCACGTCTGCGCTCGAGATCGGCACGCATCCGGACCAGCGTCATCGTCCAGGGCACCAGCGCCAGACCGAGGAACGGCACCGGCGCCAGGGCCAACACGACCACGGACACGGCGAGCAGCGGCACGTTGGTGAACGCCAGACCGATCCCGGCCATGCCGGACAGCACGGAGCGCACACCGCGCCGGGCCCACCGGCCCAACTCCTCGCCCGTCCCGGCCGCGTTCACAGGTCATAATGTGCCCGCCGACTCACGGCTCAATCGTGGTGCTAGCACCTCCCTGACGGAGGACGTAGCGCTCCTGACGACGCAGGCATCGAGCGGCTTTGATAGAGACATGACGATTACCATGACGCCGTCACGGACAACGACCGGCAGCGACTTCGCCGTCCTGTCCCGGCGGATCAACGGCGAAGGACTGATGCAGCGCCGGCCCGCCTACTACATCGTCCGACTGACCGTCGTCACGCTCATGCTCATCGGCGGTTGGACCGCCTTCTTCACCATCGGCTCATCCTGGTGGCAGTTGGTGACGGCCGCGTTCCTCGCCGTCACGTTCACCCAGGTCGCGCTCGTGGCGCATGATCTGGCGCATCGCCAGGTATTCCGCACCAAACGCCCCAGTGAATTCGCCGGACGGCTGGCCGGAAACCTCGGGGTCGGGATGAGTTACGGCTGGTGGATGGAGAAGCACACCCGTCACCACAACAATCCCAACCATGACGACCTCGACCCGGACGTCGCGCCCGAGGTGCTCATCTGGGCCACGAAGTCGGCCCTCGGCCGGCGCGGGCTGAAAGGCTTCATCACCCGGCATCAGGCCGCCCTGTTCTTCCCGCTCCTCACCCTGCTCGCCGCCGACCTGAAGGTGTCCAGCATCAAGGCGTTGCGCAACGGCACCGTGAAGCGCCCAGGCCTGGAAACCACGCTGCTGATCCTGCACGCCGTCGGCTACCTCGCGGCACTGCTGATCGTTCTCTCGCCGCTGCAGGCCATCACCTTCCTGCTGGTACACCAAGCGCTGTTCGGCGTATACCTCGGCATGACATTCGCACCCAACCACAAGGGCATGCCGCACCCGACCGGTGCCGAGGACTACCTCCGCAAACAGGTACTGACCTCCCGCAACGTCCGCGGCAGCTGGCTGACCGACACGGCACTGGGCGGCCTGAACTACCAAATCGAGCACCACCTCTTCCCCGGCATGCCGACCCCCAGCCTGCGCAAGGCCCAGCCGATCGTGCAGGCGTACTGCGCCGAGATCGGCGTCGCCTACGAACAGACCAGCCTCATCACCTCCTACCGCCAAGCCCTGCAATACCTGCACCAAGTGGCCGCACCGGCCCGCGCCGAACACGCGGCACGCTGAGCCAGCCTCGCCAGAGCACCGACCGTCCATGGCGCACCGGCCAGCACCCAGCTTGATCAGCCTTTTCCGCTGCGACTGGCTCGGCCAGGTCGTCGTACGGCTCGGCACCGTGGAGGACGCATCTGATCTGCGGCGTCGAAGGCCGGCGACTGGGGATTGTCGTGACGGGGTTGGTGGGTACGTCCTTTTGATACGGACGGCTGACGACGCTGCTTCCCATTACGGCGGGCACGGCGTCAGCTACGCCGAGGCCCGACCGTTCGTCTCGTACCGGCAGATCCTGCGCCACCTACACCAGGTCGGAAGCCCAAACACCGGCGCCACACCCCTCACACAGGGCGGCCAACCATGCTTACCGCCACGCAACGGGCCACCATGATCCCGTCGTCACCGCCCTCGCGACCTCGACTGGTACTCGCCCCGTCCGAGCCAGCCGGGCCATCCTGGACGGCGGATGGTGGCCCCGCTCCCGGGACCCGGTGGCCGAACTCCCCGGGCTTCTCCTGGCCCTGTCCAGCCGCTACGGACGGATCCGGAGCGTGATACTCAACAAAGACGCCTGGGACAGCCGCTTCCGCCGACTCGCAGTCGGCACGAACGTGGTCCGGGTGGGCTGGTTCGACTCGCTGGACACCGCCTTGTTAATCACCACCACCGACCGCGAAGACCAACTCGACCTGCTCGTCGTACCACCGGACAGCACAGCTGCGGCCGCGGAGCAGGCGATGACCACCGCAGCCGAACCGACCCCACCACCGGCAACCAGCGAACAGCCCGCGCCATCGGGCTGAGTCGCAGCCGTCGTCACCGCTCCGTGGAGACAGGTGACCGTCGTGATGTGCATAGCCGGCTCGGCAGGGCCGACCGCCGTGATCAACGCACAGGGCCGCAGTAGCCCATGACGGCAGGGCGGGTTAGGCCTCTGCGCCAGCGAGGGCGGGCAGCACGCTGGTCAGCGTCAGGGCCCGCCGGACACGCCCCGGTGGGACTGACGAAGACCAGCCGGTGTCCAGCCTCGGTGGCGGCCCGATGAGTGACAGTCAGGGGTACTGATCACACGGGAGTCGATGAAGGTGAGCTGGGCGACATCGACGTCCACCTCACTCGCGCTGCATCGGCCGCTCCAGGTCTGATCCGTGTCGTCACCGTCCACCTTCGCGGCCGGAAGATGTGGGAACAGGTACGGTGACCGAGGCCGTCCCTCCGCGGGGGTGGCTGTCGACCAACAATCCGCCGCCGAACTGTTCGACCAGCCGTAGCCTTCGGCATCCGGAGACGTTTGAGGCGGGCGGATCCACCTGGGCCACCCCCGGCCGATGGCCGGGCCGGTGTCGCTGACTCGGAACAGTAGCCGGCGGCGGTTGATTTGGCGGAACCCGGTCGGCTCCGGAGGGGAACTTTGCGGGTAGCCTTCAGGTAGCCGCGCGGCACGGACGTGCGCAGCTTGTCGAGCCTGCAACGGCCACTGTATCCGACAGGGGTGTTGCTTCCCGTCCCCCGGGCCCAGCCCTCGCCCGCCCTTCAAGCGATTTCTGTCTTCAGTTGGGCTGGAGGAACACAATGGCTCCCAATTCTTCGCCTCTGAACCCCCTCGCGCAGCTACCCATCGACACAAGTTGCCCGTCGCCAGCGACGGCCCGACTCGGCGTGGCCGGAGAGATCGACCTGGCAACCGCCCCGGTACTCCGCGACAACCTGCTCACCCTGTTGCGTGATCAGAGTCCCGCGGTTCTCATCGTGGACCTCGCCGGAGTTACCTTCCTGGACTGCGCCGGCATCAGCGCGCTCATCGGCGTGCGCAACGCCGCTGGCGAGACTGGATGCCAGGTTCGGATCATTTACCCGCAACCCTGCGTCCGCCGCGTCTTGGAGGTAACCGGGCTGCTCGGGATCTTCACCGCACCCACCGAGCAGCCGCAGCGCCTTCCCGCAAGATCGGAATATCCGCCCCGGACGAGGCCCGCCCCTGCGGCCGCGGCGGAGCCACCCGGCGTGGTGGCTGCCGCCTGACGGACGCTTCCACGGGCCGGATCACTGAGCGCTCTTCAACTGAGTAGATCGGGTTCTCCCCGTGGTGTAGGACGAGGATGACCTGCACGATCGTGGTTACGCGGGCCACCCACGCCCGGTACCTGTCCCGGGCGCCGCGGTCCTGGGCCCTCCCCTGTCTTCGCGCGTGTCCGCGAGCAACGCGGCGGCAGGCTCGACGGGCCGGGACGTGACGTGGTGACGACCGGTCCCGTGGTGGGTACTTCTCAGCCGCGCGGGAACGATCGGAAGGGAGCGGCCATGAGCTGGATCGGGTCTGTACGCGAGCGGGCGCGTACCCGGTTGACGACCGCCCGGCGAGGCGGCTCGCTGCCGCCGTTCCGGGGCGACAGCGTATTGGGGTATACCACCGAGCCGGTGGTCGCCGGGCCGACACCGACCGTGGACGACGGTATCCCCCGCGGCGTGCGCATCGCCGGGGCGTGGGCGTGGCGGCTGATTCTGTTCGTCGCCGTCGCCTACCTACTGATCAGAGTGATTGCGATCCTGCATATCGTGGTCATCCCGGTGGCGGTGGCGCTGCTGCTCGCCGCCCTGTTCGAGCCAGCCGTCCGAGTGCTGCGCAACCGGGGAATCAACCGGTCCCTGGCCGCCAGCGCGGTGCTCGTCGGTGGGCTGGCGGCCGTGTCCGGCGGCCTCGGGCTGATCGTCGGTACGGTCATCTCCCAGCTCGACGACCTGTCGACCCAGGTCCGCGACGGCGTGAACGAAGTACAGACCTGGCTCGCGCGCGGCCCGCTGCACATCTCCCAGGCCCAGCTCACCGGATGGTTCGAAGGGCTACAGCAGCAGATATCCGAGAACCAGGGCGCGATCACCTCCGGCGCGTTGAGCACCGCCACGACGGTCGGCGAGGTCGTTGCCGGGTTCTTCCTCGTGCTGTTCACCCTGTTCTTCTTCCTGCGCGACGGCGCTCAGATCTGGCGGTTCGTCTGCCGCCTGCTGCCGCACCGGGCCCGCATCCCGGTGGCTCGGGCCGGTCACTACTCCTGGCACACCCTCGGCTCGTACGTACGCGCCACGGTGCTGGTGGCGTTCGTCGACGCCGTCGGCATCGGCATCGGACTGGCCGTGCTGCGTGTCCCTCTCGCGCTGCCACTGGCCGCGCTGGTGTTCCTGGGCGCCTTCATCCCGGTCATCGGCGCCACCCTGTCCGGCACGGTCGCCATCCTGGTCGCGCTGGTCACCCAGGGCCCGGTCACCGCGCTCATCGTGCTCGGTGTCGTCATCGGCGTGCAACAACTGGAAGGCCACGTGCTGCAGCCGCTCATCATGGGCCGCGCCGTGGCCCTGCACCCACTCGCCGTCATCCTCGCGATCGCCACCGGCCTCGTCGTCGCCGGCATCGTCGGCGCGCTCGTGGCCGTACCGCTGCTGGCCGTGGCCAACACCGCCGTGCGCTACCTGAGCGCACACCCGCAGGGCGAGCCCACCCCCGACCGTGAACCGCCCGGCACCCGAGCCACCGACGACGAGCAGGCCGAAGCCGAGCAGACCGCGCACCAGAGCGAGACCCGTATCGAGCAGGAAACCCCGCCACCGATGGCGACCTCCGTCAACCCCGATCCGGGAACGCCGGCCGACGGTGCCGCAACCGGCACATGACTCCTCAGGACACCACCGGATACCACAGCACCTCGGGCGCGCGTCCCCATGTGGCTTGTCCGGAGCGTGGCCCCGGTGACCGCAGGGTACGACGGGCGACATGACGACCCCGAGCACGGCGCAGCGGGCCGCCGCGCTGTGGCGGCGCGCCCGCCGCCACCACGGCTGGCTGGACCACCTCGCCCGAGCCGTGGCGCGCTATCGCCAAGCCGACGGCGGCCGGCTCTCCGCCGCAGTCACCTACTACGCCTTCTTCGCCACGTTCGCGCTGGCCCTGCTGGGCTTCGCCGTCTTCGGATTCGTCCTGGACGATCCGGCGGTGCAGCGCTCGGTGCAGCGGTACCTCGCCCAAAACCTGCCCAGCCTCGACGTGCGGGCACTACGGACCGCCCGCAGCACCATCGGGGTGATCGCGTTCCTCGGCCTGCCGATCACCGGCTGGTTCTGGGTGGACTCGCTCCGGTCCTCCATCCGCAAGGTCTGGCAACTGCCTGAGTACCCGGGTACCTTCGTCGTCCGCCTGCTGGTCGACCTGCTCGTGCTGATCGGACTCGGCCTGCTGCTGGCCGCCTCCCTGGCCACAGCGTTCGCCACCACCGCCCTGGCCAACCGGCTGGTCGATACCACAAGCACGAACGCCGCCCCGGGCCGGTGGCTGCTGGCCGCGATCGGCCTCGTGATTGGCATCGCCGTGAGCACGCTGCTGTCGGCCGCGCTGCTCACCGGGCTGCCACGGCTACGCATGCCGCCGCGCCGTGTCGTCCTACCCGCGCTGCTCGTCGCCATCGGCTTGGAACTGCTCAAGACCGTTGGCAGCTTCTACGTACAGCGCACCGAGGCCAACCCGACGTATCACGTCGTTGCCGGCACCGTCGGGCTCCTGGTCTTCCTCAACGTCGTCAACCAGCTCATCCTGTTCGCGGCGGCACTGACCGCCACCAGTACCGCAGGCGAGGTCATCGACCTCGCCATGCGCCCCCGCTCACCGCAATCCACCGACGACAAATGTGCCGACCCGGCCGAACCGACCACCGTGTCCGACGCCAGTCCGGTGCACGAGCAGACCACGACCCACAGGCGTCCCAGCCGGCAACCACGGTGGTGACGGGACCGATGCCCCGCCGCGCCGACCGCCGACGTGATACGGGAGCCAGGAACATCGCTACGAAATGTCCACAGCGTCGGCAGGTGTGACACAGATCAGGCCGGTCCGTCCCCGAGCGGCGGTGGCGCCGCCATCGCCGCGAGGAGGTCGGTCACCGGCACGGTGGCGAACCCGACCCGCGCGTCGCTCGCCCGTACGGCAGCCACAGATCGCCGCCGTGCACGAGGCCGCCGCAGGAGTAGACGACGTTGGGCACGTACCCGTCCCGGTCGGCTTCCTCGGGGGTCAGCAGCGCGCCGGGGAGCCGCGCGATGACCCGTTCCGGTCGATGCAGGTCGAGCAGGAGCGCGCCGATGGCGTACCGGCGCATCGGGCCGACCCCGTGGGTGAGCACGAGCCAACCGGCGTCGGTCTAGATCGGGGACCCGCAGTTGCCGACCTGGATGAGTTCCCAGCTGTTGATCTTCCCCCGGTTTGGTGGAGTCGGTTTGGTTGACTTTTGTGCGTTTCGCTCGTTGAGGAGTGACGTGCCGAGGAGTTACCCGCCCGAGTTCCGCCGCAAGGTCCTTGATCTACTGAAGGCCGGCCGATCGGTGGCCGACCTGGTGCGGGACCTGCAGATCAGTGACCAGACCATCTATACCTGGCGTCGCCAGGAGTTGATCGACACCGGGCAGCTTCCCGGGATCACGTCGAGGGACCAGGTCGAGCTGGTCGCCGCGCGGCGTCGTATCGCCGAGTTGGAGACCGAACTCGCGGTCCATCGTCGTGCCGCTGAGTTACTCAAGGAGGCGGTGCCCCCAAAAGGCCGGTACGCGGTCATCAAACAGATGGCCGCTGAGGGTCTGCCGGTCAACGTGGGCTGCCGCGTCCTGAGGGTGTCCGTGTCGGGCTACTTCGCCTGGCTTAGCCGACCGCCATCGGCACGGGCGTTGCGGCACGCGTGGCTGACCGAACGGATCCGGGCGGTCCACGCCGCGTCTCGAGGCGTGTACGGCGCCGGCCGGGTCCACGCGGAGCTGCGACTCGGGCAGGGCATCGTTATCGGCCACAACGCGGTAGAGATGCTGATGCGGCGGGCCGGGATCAAAGGCCTTCCCCACCGACGGCGTCCCCGGCCGAAGCATCAAACCCCGACCGCGGCGGACCTGGTCAACCGCGACTTCACCCGTGGTGAGCCCAACCGGCTGTGGGTTAGCGACATCACCGAACACCCGACCAGGGAGGGCAAGGTCTACTGCGCGGTCGTGCTGGACACCTACTCACGGAAGGTCGTCGGCTGGTCAATCGACGCCACGCAGACCGCCACCCTGGTCACCAACGCGCTGGGCATGGCGATCAGCAACCGCCAACCGCAGCCGGGAACGATCATTCACTCGGATCACGGAGTCCAGGGCGGTTTCAACCGGTCGTCGCAACACCTTGATCGGGGAGGTGTGCATGGGCAGGAACACCAAGCTGGAGCAGGTGCCGGAAAGGGCGCGGAGGCAGTGGGCCGCGGACCGGGCGCTGCGGGCGCCGATGCGGTCGCCGGGTCGGCCTGAGCCTTCGCGCGCTGTGCAGCGGCAGTTCTGGCGACTGATCGCGACGGGGATCACGACGGTCGAGGCCGCGCTTGCCGTTGGCGTGTCGTGGCCAGTTGGATCGCGGTGGTTTCGTCACGCTGGCGGCATGCCGCCGATCAGCCTGGACGAGCCTTCGGGCCGCTATCTGTCCTTCGCCGAACGCGAGGAGATCGTGCTGCTGCGGGCTCAGGGCGAGGGCGTGCGTGAGATCGGCCGCAGGATCGGACGCGATGCGGGGACGATCTCGCGTGAGTTGCGGCGCAACGCGGCGACCCGGGCCGGCAAGCAGGAGTATCGGGCCACGGTGGCGCAGTGGAAGGCGCAACAGGCGGCCAAGCGTCCGAAGACCGCCAAGCTGGTGTCCAATCCGCGGCTGCGCGAATACGTGCAGGACCGACTGTCCGGGGCGGTGCGCCGGGCCGACGGCGAGCTCGTGGCGGGGCCGACGGCTCGGGCCTGGAAGGGACGAAACAAGCCCCGCCGGGAAGACCGTCGCTGGGTCACCGCCTGGAGCCCGGAACAGATCAGCAACCGGTTGAAGCTCGACTTCCCGGATGATGAGTCCATGCGCATCTCGCATGAGGCGATCTACCAATCGCTGTTCATCCAGGGCCGAGGCGCGCTGAAGCGTGAACTGGTCGCGTGTCTGCGCACCGGCCGGGCACTGCGGGTGCCGCGGGCCCGGGCCCGGCAACGCCGCGACGGCATGGTCACCCCCGAAGTGATGATCAGCCAACGGCCGGCCGAGGTCGAGGACCGGGCCGTGCCGGGGCACTGGGAAGGTGACCTGATCATCGGGCTGGACAGGTCCGCGATCGGCACCCTCGTGGAACGAACCACCCGCTTCACCATGCTGCTGCACCTGCCCCGCATGGACGGATGGGGCACCGAAGCGCGGTCGAAGAACGGCCCGGCCCTGGCCGGGCACGGCGCCGAAGCCGTCCGCGAAGCGATCGCCGCGACGATCACCGCCCTGCCCGAGCAGTTGCGTCGCACGCTCACTTGGGATCGCGGCAAAGAACTCGCCCAGCACGCGAAGCTAACGATCGACACCGGCGTGCAGGTCTACTTCGCCGACCCGCACAGTCCGTGGCAGCGCGGCACGAACGAGAACACCAACGGGCTGCTCCGGCAGTACTTTCCCAAAGGTACGGACCTGGCCCGCTGGAACACCGAAGAACTCGGGGCGGTGGCGGCAACATTGAACAGCCGGCCACGCAAAGCACTCGGGTGGAGAACGCCGGGCGAAGCCCTCAACGACCTGTTATCGTCCACGCAGGACAATGGTGTTGCAAGGACTGGTTGAAACCGGTCAGTACACCTCTTGGGTCTTCACCCGCCGGGTCCACGACGCCGGCCTCGCGCCGTCGATGGGCTCGATCGGCGACTGCTACGACAACGGCATGATGGAGTCGTTCTGGGGCCGCATGCAGACCGAACTCCTCGACCGGCAACGGTGGCGCACCCGCATCGAGCTCGCCAACGCGATCTTCGAGTACCTCGAGATCTTCCACAACCGGCAACGCCGCCACAGCTCACTGGGCATGCTCAGCCCGACCGAGTATGAGAGAGTCCGACCGATATCCCTGTCCGTGGCATGAAACCAACCACGACGACTCCGTGAAACCCGGGGAACATCAGACCAGCACAGGTAGAAGGCCAGTTCACTGGTGCTGCGGTTGCGGCGGATGAGCAGCCACCGGTGCTCACCGGGCCGGGTGGCGGTGGTGATCCACGCCCACAGGTAGTCACGGGGCCCTTTCGCCCCGGGTCCGCAGCTGTGCTGCTGCCACTCGCGGGTCGGGATCCGCTCGGCGACCTCGTCGACGCGTACGAGGGTGCGGCCGTCGTTGACGGCCACGCGTCGGTCGCAGCCGACGGCCAGGACGTAGCCGATCTCGCGGTGTTCCAGGTCAGCGCGGAGGCCGGGGTCGGCGCCGTAGACCTCGTCGGCGGTCACCCACCCGAACGGGACTCCGGCATCGAGGGCGGCGGCGATCATCTGCCGGGCCAGGGCCGGCTTCGTCGCGAACCCGACGTCGTCCGGGACGCCGGCGGCGGCGCGGCGGTCGGGCCGGTCGCACCAGGTCGTCTCGGGCAGGTAGAGCCGACGATCGATCATCGCCCGCCCTAGAGGTGAGACGTAGGCCAGGAACACTCCGACTTGGCTGTTCTCGACACGTCCGGCGGTTCCGGTGTACTGCCGCTGCACGCCGACTGAGCACAGGCCCTTCTTCAGGAACCCGGTCTCGTCGGTGGCCAGCACGGCGTCGGGGTGGCCGAGCTGTTCGATCAACCAGGCCCGAACGTCGTCGCGGACGGCGTCGGCGTCCCATACCGCCGTGCGCAGCAACCGCTGCATCGCCTGCGGATAAGCGTGCCCCGCCCGCTCCGCGAGGGACCAGCAGGTCTTGCGTTCCACGCCCGACAGCAGCCCTTCCACGAACTGCCCCGCGGTCCGGCGCGGCTCCGCCCGCACGAACCGACCAGCGACACGCGTTACCGCCTCGTCCAGGATGACCCGCCAACCGGCGGGGTCTACGCTGTGGCACGCGGCCACCGCATGATCTTCGGTTGTCCTCACAAACCATCGATGATCAACGCGGTGGCCGTCTTCATGCCCGCGCCACGCCCAACGTCAAAGTCAAGTGACGTTGGAGTACTAGATGCTAGCGTCACGTAACCGCTCACCTACTTTGCGTCATCGTATAGGCGAGCATGGATCACCCGAAAGCACAGCCCTGTATGATGCATTTCACACCCATGCATCCGTTGCCGGATCCGGTTGATCAACTGCCGTCAGCTTCACATCGACCGTCGACCCGGCCGGTTCCGCGCCGATAGCAGCGGCTCATCCGCCCACTGGGTGTCGGTCAGGTCGAACCGCCTCGTCACCGCTAGGGTGCCCACGAGGCCTCCGGTGTCAAGTTCTGCTTGCTCGCTGAACCATCTACCGGAGACCTCGCTGCAACACGACCACCGACACGCGAAGATCCTCACGCCAGTTCAAGCCCTGGCACCGACTTCGACACACGGCCTAGTCCGGTCCGACGCTGGTCAGGACGACCAGTAGCCGCAAGAATCAGGAGTAGGCGTGGCGAGGGTGGAGCCGTGCGCTTGGAGATGCCACGCATTATCTCGGCTGGGATGCCTCCGCTGGTGGACGCGAGCCGGCGGATGACACCTGGCGTTGGCGGCAGCTTGCCCGCGAGGACGCGTGGTAGCAGTTTCATGTCGACCGTCCATACGTCTGCTGCAGCAGGCTGATCTACTTCGGTGGCCGAGGTCCGTATCTGCGTTCCAGCTCAGCCTTGTCTTCGTCCGCAGGGGCGAGGTGGCGGCTGGTGCTGCGCTGGATGTCGACGGCGTCAGAGACGGAAATGTTAATCGAGCTGAGTGGATTCAGTTTGCTCTGCCAGACCAGGCGGGTCACCTCGTCGATGAAGGATGTGAAGTCGGTACCCGCTGTCAGGGTGGCGGTGACGTCGACTCGTTCGGCGGCGCTCAGGTTGTTCTGGTAGCCGACCTTGACGGTGACGACGTCCGGCCGTTCGGCGAGCGCCGTCTGGATCTGCGCGGCGATCGCGTCCGAGGATTCCTGCTCCTGCGGCGATTCGGCCAGCACGGAACAGGAGGCCAGGGCGATCAGCGCGACCGCTGCCGTGACAACCAGCCGTCCAGCGCCGACCAGCCTACGATTCCTCGGCCACCGCATCCGCGCCCCCTTCCCTCAACTAATGATCAGTGGACTCTGTGTAGTTCGTACACCTTCGACTCCACCGTCGTGCCGTCCCCGCCGCCGGTGAGGAACGCGCCGGCGCTGTCCCGGTACGCCACCACGGACGGGTCCGTACTCTGGTCCAGCGCTCTAGCAGCCGGCAGGTAGGCCAGGTCGGTGGCGTGGTTCTTACCGATGCTGCCGTTCTGGTCGTCGAACGTGACGGTGGTGTGGTTGGGCCGATCGGGATTGTCACCCGCGTCGAGGTGCGGCACGATGTCGTGCGCGTTCTCCATCGCCAGGACCTGCACCCCGGCGGGTATGTCGGTGTTGGCGATCGGGGAGCCGGCGGTGACGACATGGGTGACGTTGTACGGGAAGCCGCTGGTGCCGGAGTCCTGGGCGGCCTGCGCGGCGACCATTCCGCCCTGGCTGTGCCCGACCAGCATCACCGGGTCGGTCGGGCTCGCCCCGGCCATCTTCAGCGCTTCGGCGATGGCGTGCTGGCGGGAGGTGGTGTCGCCGCCGAGGACGTGGACGTTGGTGCCCATGTCGTTGAGGAACGGGCTGGCGGGGTCCCACGGCATGTTCATGACCTTGGTTCCGGGGATGTCGACGACGTAGGCCGTGCTGCCGTCCGGATGGGTAATGACGCGGACGTCGATCTGGTCGGGCTTGCCGGCGTCGGCTTCACCGTTGCGGTAGTTCAGTCCGTCGATCAGGTCGGCGAACCCCTGCGGGGGGCGGACCATCGTGTCGGAGGTGTCGATGTTGGTTCCGGTGCCGTTGAGGTCGGTGGCGGTGAAGGAGCCGTCCTGGTACCAGTCGGCGAGCAGGTTCGCCGCGCCGGGCACGTCGCCGACCAGTGGGGCGCCGGGCAGGCTGCTGACCAGACCCGGTCCCATGCCGACCAGGGTGTCGATGATGCCGGGGTGGTCGGTGAGTAGCTGCTGCCAGTCGACGTCGTCGCCGAACAGGGCCCCGGCGGCGCCGAGCGTCGACACGAACGGCAGCGCCGCCAAAGGGTTCACCGCGGCGCCTTGGAGGCCGAGGCCGAGGCCGAAGCCCAGGCTCCAGCGCAGGGTGTCGATCGTGCGGGCCTGCGCCTCGTCGACCGCCTGGTAGGAGGCGACGACGGCCCGCAGCGCGATCGCCCGTTGGCCGAAGTCGAGGGACAGGGCGGTCAGCCCGTCCGGGCCGTCGAGCGCGTGGAGGAGGCCGGCTTCGATTTTCGTGAACCCGTCGGGGTTGAGGACTGCGGAGGCGAGCAGGTCCGGGTCGGCCAGCCTGCCGTGGCCTTGGGCGGTGATCGCGGCCAGGTCGGCGGCGAGGTCGTCGCTGTGCTCGGCGAGCAGGCCGATGTCCTCGTAGCGGGCGTTCGTGCCGCCCGCGCCTCCGCTGACCTGAAGCTGCGGGTCACTCATCAGCGTCTCCCAGGATTTGTGCCAGGTACGGGGCCAGCCACACCCCGATGTCCTCGCGGTCGGCCGGCTCCACCGCCACCATCCGCCGCCCCGACCCGTTTGGATCCGGTCGCAGGCCGAGCCAGCCGTCGTCGGTGGCCAACCACACCACCTGGCCCAACCCCACCCCGTCGCCGACCCGACCGGTCACCACCGCCCGCAGCACCCCGACTGTGCGGCTGTTCATCTGCTCGGCCAGCCACGCCTGGGCGGTGGTCAGGCCGAGGGCTGAGACCACCTGCTGCCGTCCGGACGCCCCAGTTAGGTCCCCCGCCTGGCCGTATTCGGCCAACGCGGCCAGCGGCAGCCGCCCCGACAGCTCCCGGCCGCCACGGTCGCCGCCGAGGGCCTGGTCGAGCAGCGTTGCCCGGGTGCCGGCGAGTTCGTGTGCGGCCGGCACGGCGCGGATCAGCTCGGCGCCGAGGGTCACCGAGGCGAAAATCGACAACTCGACACCGCCGCCGTCCAGCGCGATCAGGCCGCTGCCCACGTTGCCGGCCACGGCGAACACCGCGCGTGTCCCCCGGTCTCCGGTGGACAGCTCCAGCTGCACGATCGCCCGGGCGGCGCCGAGGGTTGCCAGGTTCGCCGCGACCGGTCCGACCGGCCGGTATCCGGTCGGGTTGTCGGGATCGGTCGTCACGACACCCCGGTCGGCCAGCGCGGTCACCGTCTCCGACAGCAAATCCGTCGGCGGATCCGCCGGGTCGAAACCGGGTGGTGGCCGCAGTCCGCTCGCGTGCACGAGCAGTGCCCATTCCGGGGCGGACAGCAGCAGCCGGTGCGCCGGCAGCACGGTGTGTGCGGCGGCCATCTAGAGCCCCTTGCCCCGCATGAACTCGCCGACCTCGAGCCACTTCCGATCCCCCCGAGGCGGGCAGATTTCCGGGCTGGAACGGCCAGGCGGCCCATGGCGCTTCGACGGCGGCCTTCAGCAGCGGTCCGCCCGCCAGCGGCGCGTAGTCGCGCAGCCGCTGGGCCGCGGTCTCGAACCAGCCGGTGACCTCGTCCTCGATACGGGCGATCAGCGCCAGCAGTTCCCGAACCTCCTGAGCGTGGGCAACCACGGTGTCGGCGACTCGGTCGAGGTCGTCCGCGACCCGGTCCGCCCGGGCCCGATCCTGCGCGACCCGGTCCCGAAAGGACTGGGCCGACACCGACACCCATCGCGCTGCCTGACCACGGCGTTCGTGATCGGCGGCCTGCTCCCGCACCTCGCCGGCCCGGGTGCGTAGACGTCCGGCCAGCCGGTCGAGTTCGTCCGGATCTCCGTACAGTCCCAACACCCCGCTGTCCCCCTCAGCCTCCATGCCGCCATCCCCGGCGGACCCGATGTACGCGCAGAGCGCACGAGCCATCGCTGTCCGTCGAAGTAGCAGGCAGGCCCAGCGTGCCCCACCGACTTCGCAACCCCGATCCCCAGCTTGAGGCATCGACGCCAGCGGCAGGTAGGGGCCGGCGGCCCGGTGTTCGGACTCCATGCCGGATCGCGACGCGGCGGTAGGAGCCTCCGCCGGGTCGGCTGCTCGACCCTCGCAGCGTCTGCCACGACGCGGTCGTGTGTTGCCCGCACGGCCGATCCGAGCCTTGGTGGGTTCGGCGCAGCCTGGCGGGCGTGATCGTGGTTCTCGCCGGTATGGGCGGCCTCCCGGAACGGGTGCCTGTTTGGGTCGTAGGTCGGCGTCGCCCTCGCCGTCGCCACGACGTCCGGTTTCAAGAGGCGCACCGGGTGTTGCCGCGGTGGGCCGCTTCGGTAGTGCCCCCCCCCCGGGCACGGTGTCCCAGCATTCAGGAAGAGGAGGCCAGCGACTCGAATCGCGGTCAAACGCACCCGGACTGATCGGGACCCGCCCGGACCCGGTGGGACGGAGGGGATACTCGTCGTACGAGCACCCACCGAGCACCCAACCGACCACAAGGGACAGAAAAGCGAAGGCGCCTGACCTATGTTCTTGCAGGTCAAGCGCCTTTTGATGTTGCGCGCCCGAAGGGATTCGAACCCCTAACCTTCTGATCCGTAGTCAGATGCTCTATCCGTTGAGCTACGGGCGCAGGTGCCGGGTCAGTCTACACACCATCCTCAGCGCGGAGACTCCGGGATTCGAACCCGGGAGGGGCTTTAAGACCCCAACCGCATTAGCAGTGCGGCGCCATAGACCAGACTAGGCGAAGTCTCCCCGTGGTCCCACCAGACCACGTCGGTCGAGGATACAGGGCGGCGACCCGGCGGAGCAAAACGACTTCCCGGGTACGCCCGGCGCGCGGCGACCCGGCCCCCCAGGCTGACGTCACGAGCTCCGCCGATTCCTGTTCGGTGCCGATCCGCCACCGAGACTAGGCTCACGTGATATGGAGGAGCAGCCGCCCACCGAGCCGCCACGACGCCGCCCGGAGCCGAAGTCCACGCGCCGCTCCGGCCCGACCAAGGCCACCTTCACCCCCGCTCCGGACCCGGAGACGGTCGCAGAGACGGAACCGGCCGACCGGCCCCCGGCGCCGCCCCGGCCCCGTGCCCGCAAGACGCCTCCGACGGTGCTCTTCCAACCGCCCGCCGAAGTCGAACCACCGCCGCCGGCACGGCCACCCACTCGACCGGCCCAAACGCCGGAAGTACTCCCGCAGGCGTCGGGAGCGCCCGCACAGCCCGCTCCTGCCACACCTCGCTCGACCGAACGCCGCGCCGACCCGGCTCCGGCTCCGGCTCCGGCTCCGGCTCCGGCTCCGGCTCCGGCTCCGGCTGAAAGATCCGGCGCGGCGACCACGGCCGGAGAAGCCGTACCAGCATCCGAGAAGGCTGCCGCCGACAACATCACGGCCGACGACGAGGGGACCACGGGCGACGCCGCTTCGCAGGGCGACCCCACGAAGAGGGTCGCCACCACCTCCGAGGCCGCCGTCAAGATGACAGCCGGGTCCAAGGCCATCCCGCAGAAGGCCGCCACGGCGAAGAAGACCAGCGCCGCCAAGAAGACCGGCGCGGCGAAGAAGGCCAGCAGCGCCAAGAAGACCGGCGTGGCGAAGAAGGCGGCTGCCCGGAAGGCCAGCACCGCGAGCGAGACACCCGCGAAGAGGGCCAGCGCCGTGACGAAGGCCACGGCCAAGAAGACCGGCACT
This sequence comes from Plantactinospora sp. CNZ320, assembly GCF_002846275.1. Lineage (NCBI taxonomy): Bacteria > Bacillati > Actinomycetota > Actinomycetes > Micromonosporales > Micromonosporaceae > Plantactinospora > Plantactinospora sp. CNZ320. The sequence goes on along the minus strand of NZ_PJMP01000001.1, from coordinate 5,222,015 downwards.
GCGCAGGAGACAACTCCGGCGTACGTCCCCAGCGCCGAGCCGACCGGCATCGGTACGTCCCAGCCGGTCCTCGCGTCCCCCGCAACAGTCCCGGCTGATCGGGGCGCTTCGGGGCGTACCCGGGAATCGGAGGCGCGACCCTCGACGGTCCGGCAGATTCTCGACCACCCGGGGTACGCACCCGAACTGCTCGCCCTGGCCGCCGTACGCGGACTGGGCCCGGAGGCTCGATCCTGGGCCGACTGGGTCCGGGCCACGTACCCGGGTGCCACCCCCGACGGCCTGGTCCGGCTGGCGACCCGGCGGTACGTCCGGCTCGCCGCCACCGGTGCAGCCCTCTCCACGGCGACCGGGATGCTCGCCCCACTCGCCGAACTCGCCGCCGTCGCCTGGGCGCAGGCCGGCCTGGTGCTGCACCTGGCAGCCGCCCACGGTCAGGATCCGACCGGGCCGGACCGGGCAGCGGACGTGCTGGTGCTGACCCGGGTCCACCCGGATCTGGCCAGCGCCCGAGCCGCGCTGGCGGCCGCCGAGGCAGCGGTCGCCGGGCCACGGCAGGATGACGACCCGGCCGACAACGCCGACGACCCAGCCAGGAACAACGGCAACGCCCCAGCCAGGAACGGCGACGACCCGGCCGACAACGTCGACGACTCGACCGGGGACGTCGACGGGGGGCCGGGTCGACTGGTCGAGGCGGGCTGGCGGCTGGGTGCGCCGATCGTCGCCCGGACCGCGAACTGGCTTGTGCTGCGGCTGGCCGTACGGCGGCTGCCCGGAGCGATGGCGCTGGCCGCCGCGATGCTGGGTTCCGCCGACACCGAACGGCTCGCCGCCCGGGCTGTCGGGTACTACCGCTCGGCAGCGCTCCGACCGGATCCGCCTCGACATCCGGCACTGACCGTCGACGGCGGCCCGGCCGGCCACGGCCAGCAGTAACCGCCGAGGGCGGACCGGCCGGCTACGGCCAGCGGTAGCCGCCCGAGGGCGGACCGGCCGGCTACAGCCAGTCGAACCATTCCCGGGGCAGCAGCGCGTAGCCGACGAAGGCGACCACGTCCAGCAGGGTGTGCGCGACGACCAGTGGCAGCACCCGCTTGGTACGCAGGAAGAACAGCGCGAACACCACTCCCATGATCACGTTGCCGACGAAGGCGCCGAAGCCCTGGTAGAGGTGGTAGGAGCCGCGCAGCAGGGCGCTGGTGGCGATGACGGCGCCGATCCGCCAGCCCAGTTGCCGGAGTCGGGTCATCAGGTAGCCGACCACGACCACCTCTTCGAGGATCGCGTTCTGCGCGGCCGAGAGGACGAGCACCGGTACGGTCCACCACAGGTTCGGCAGGCTCGCCGGGACGACGCTGGCGTTGACGCCGAGCTGCGCGGCGATCCAGAAGAGGCCGAGCCCGGGTAGGCCGATCGCGGCGGCCAGCGCCGCACCCCAGGCCAGGTCCGAGCCGGGCCTGCGGCCGTCCAGGCCGAGCATCTCCCGGGCACCGCCGGGGCGCCGCTCGGGCACCGCGTCCGGGGTGAGCAGCCCGTCGCGGTCCAGGATCCGGTCCCGGTTCAACAGGTGTACGGCGAGCAGCACCGGTACGAGGGCGAAGAAGATCCCGAGGAGCTGGTACGTGAGGTCGAGCCACGGCCGCGTCGACTGCGAGGCGTTCAGCGTGGCGGTCTGCTCGGAGAGCGGCCGGTCGGCGGTGAGCCGGGCGATGATCGTCACCGCCGAGTAGACCGCGGACTGTCCCAGCGACACCCCGAGGACCAGGAGCACCTCGGTACCGAGTACCCGGCGGGAGAGCGGGCGGGCGAGATCAACCGTCACCCGACAACTGTGCCCGATCGCGCCGCTCCTCGGGAGCGTCCGAACCGGTGTTCCGACGTCTTTCCAGCCTCCCTCCGGGGCTCGTTCCGGAGGTGCTCCACAATTCCGCACCACACTTCCGGGCGTACCGCAGCCATTCTCGGGCGAATGGGAGTCGGTTCTCCGACACCGTGCCTTCAGCTACCAATCGCACACTCTGTGCGACCGACACTGACTCACGGTATTCATTCTTATCCGCGCAGTGGCCCCGACCGAGAAGGTGTCATGGACAACCTCGCGCAGCTGTTGAAGGAGAGCTGGACCCTCGTCGAAGACCGACGGGAGAAGATCGCGGGATACTTCTACGCCCGGATGTTCCTGTCCGATCCCGCCCTGCGCACACTGTTTCCGGTGCAGATGAGCGGCCAGCGGGACCGCCTGCTGGAGGCGATCGTCACCGCCGTGCAAACCATCGACGATCCCGAGAACTTCGACGAGTACCTGCGGTCGCTCGGTCGTGACCACCGCAAGTACCACGCCCGGCCGGCGCATTACGACGCCATGGGCACGGCGCTGCTGGCCGCGTTGGCCGAGGTCGCGGGCGAGCAGTGGACCGTCGAGTACGACCAGGCATGGCGGGACGCCTACCGGGTGATCGCCGAGCGCATGCAGGCCGGCGCGGCCGACGACCCGAACCCGCCGTTCTGGCACGCGGAGGTGATCAGCCACGAACGGCGGGGCAGCGACGTCGCCGTACTCACCTGTCGGGCGCTCCAGCATCCGCTGCCCTACCGGGCCGGTCAGTACGTCAGTATCGAGGCGCCGCGATACCAGCCGCGCCTGTGGCGGACGTACTCGATCGCCAACGCCCCACGCGCGGACAACACGCTCGAGTTCCACGTCCGGGCGGTCGGCGCCGGCTGGGTCTCCAGCGCGCTGGTACGCCGGGTCAAGGTCGGTGACCTGCTGCGGGTGGCCGCCCCGATGGGCGGGATGACGCTGGACCGGGACTCCACCCGGGATGTGCTCTGCGTGGCCGGTGGCGTCGGCCTCGCTCCGATCAAGGCACTCGCCGAGGAGCTGGCCGGATACAACCGCACCCGGTGGATGCACGTCTTCGTCGGGGCGACCAGCCGCGACGAGCTGTACGGGCTGACCGAACTCGACGAACTCGCCGCCCGGCACCCCTGGCTGTCGATCATCCCGGCGTGCAGTGCGGATCCCGGCTACTCCGGCGAGCGGGGCGAGATCAGCGACGTCTTCGCCCGGTACGGCCCGTGGACCACCCACGACTGCTACGTCTCCGGGTCGGCCACCCTGGTCCGGTCCGCGCTCCGTGTGCTCGCCGCCGACAACGTGCCCCCGGAGCACATCCGGTACGACGCCTTCGGCGATCTCTAGACATCCTCCCTCTCCCCCAAAGCCGGGTCTCCGTGTCCTCCTCCCCGTAGGACACGGAGACCCGGCTCCCGTTTTGGTGCCCACGGCAGCCGGGCGGGGTCGGTAGAGCGGAGCCGGCTCAGTAGCGCCAGGGGTTGCCGGTGTCCCGGTACTCCTCGATCGGCACCAGCGGGACCTCCGGGTCCATCCGGTCGACGTAGAGCCGGCCCTCCAGGTGGTCGATCTCGTGCGCGACCAGTCGGGCCATGGCGAGTTCGAACGACGTGATCATGCGCTTGCCGTCCCAGCGTGCGTGCTCGACGTCGAGCCGCAACGGCCGGGCGACCAGGCCACGGAGGTCGAAGAGGGAGAGGCAGCCCTCGTACTGCTCGTCGGTCTCCAGGGCGGCGTCGACCACCCGGGGATTGAGCAGTACGACGGGTTCGGCGTCCCGGTCCGGTGGGCGTACCACGGCGGCGGCCCAGGGCAGCCCGATCTGCGGCGCGGCGAGCCCGACCCCCTTGCTGAACGGGTGCAGCTCGTCGAGGCGCTCCAGGGCGGCCCGGAGCCGGGCCACCACCTCCCGGGCGTTGGCGTCGTCCCGGGGCAGGTCGAACTGCCGGGCCGGCTGGCGGAGCAGGTCCGCGCCGAGCTGCACGATGCCGGCGGCCCGCATCCGGTCACTGGCCCGGCCCTCCGTCGATCCCGCCGGTGCGGTGGCGGGCGCGGCCGGCTGGGCCCGGTAGCGCCACTCCAGGCGGTAGCGGGCGTTCAGCGGCGGGTCGTCGGTGGACCACTCGAAGAGCGCCCGGCCGTCCTCGTCGCGCCGGACCAGTGGGGTACGCAGCGGCCCCTCCTCCGCCGACAGCGACGTCTCCACACCCCAGACCTGCGGGTCGAGGTCGAGCGGCAGGTCGAGCCGGAGCGCGAGCCGGCGGGTGGGCAGCCGTACGGCCCGCTGGAACCACTGCCCCCACTTGTCCTGGTTGACCCGGTACGAGTACTCGGTGGTCACCCGCTCGCCCGGGTACAGCGGAAACCGGCCGTCGACGTTCTCGAAGAGCAGCCACACCTCCTTGAACGCGTCCCGGTCGTGCTTCTTGCGCCACTCCATCGGCTCGCGGCTGCCCTGGTCGTCACAGAATGCCTGGAGGTCCAGCTCGGCGAAGGTGAGCGGGTTCTCCCGGTGGTGCCGGTTGGACCGGGCCGGGTCGTTGGGGTAGCGGTCCACGGCTATCCGCACGAGGTAGCGGGTCACCGGCTCGGTGCCGGCGTTGTAGAGCGCCCGCCGGATCACGCACCGGTACGCGCCCTCGTGGAAGGCGAGCGTCGCGGTCTCCTGCTCCACGATCAGGCCGGTGCCGGGCGGCATCCACTGCTCGGGTACGGGTGGGTCGCGGTGGGCGACCGTGCTGGAGCGGGCCTGCCGCAGCTCGTCGTACTCCTGGAAGCGCTGCCAGATCGCTCCGGCGGCACCGAGTACGGCCTCGGCGCGCCGGGCGAAGTCCTCGGTCGGCCGGTGCCGCCGACCCTCGACATGGCTGACGTAGGAAGGGTCGAATCCCATCCGGGCCGCGAGCTGTTTCTTGGTCATCCCACGCTCGACCCGCCGACGGGATAGCTCGGCCGCGAACGAGTCGGCAGCCCGCTCGATTGGCGTGGTCATCTGGTTCCTCTGGCCGGGAATCTCAGTTTGCTGGCCGAGCCGGCCAGTCTGACAGAACTGGCGCGTTAACGACAATGGCTTGACATTCCACCCTCCGTGGATGATCCTCCCCCGCCCACCCCTGGCGTACCGGTCAGATCTTCGACGTGTCCGGACGAACATCTCTGGTCGAGGTGCGCGAGACCCCAACTCTGGTTAGCCTTGCCTTAGTGGGCTATCGTGACGGTCAGTGTCAGACATGGGGGGTTGATCAGGTGTTCCCGAGGCAGACCAGTCCGGTCACGGCCGTCGTGCCGGGCACCTGCCCGCCGGCCGGAACGCCGCGAAACGGCGACGCAGCGTGACCACCCTGATCGGCGACCGCGCCGCCGCACCGCTGGCCCCGGTCACCGCGACCCTGCGGGCCGCCTTCGGCACCGACGAGCTGCCCGGTCTGGCGACCGGTCTGCTGGTCACCGATGAAACCGGCTGGGCCCCCGCCACCGAACTGGTGGACGGCACCCGCCTTCCCGAGCTGCTCGCCGTCACCCGGCAGCGCCGGGGCGCCACCTCGCACGCCGCCGCCGCGCTGGCCTGGAAGTCCTACACCTACTGGCTCCTGCTGCCCGTGGTGCTCGGCTGGGCCTCGGCCCGTCGGGTGCCGCTGCTGCGCCCGGCCGACGTACTGGTCCGGTTCGAGGAGAATCGGCCACTGCTCACCCTCGGCATGCGACGCGGCACCGAGATCGCGGTACTCCCCTCGGACCCGCTGGCCCTGCACGGCCTGCCCGAGGTACGGGTGGTGCTCGGCGAGGCCGAGTTGCTCGCCGCGCTGCGTGCGTCCCTGCTCGACGCGCACCTGACCCCGATGCTGGACTCGCTGCACCAGCAGGTCCGGGTCGGCGCCCGTACCCTGCTCGGCTCGGTCGCCTCGGGCGTGGCACACGGCGTGCTCCGGGCCGCCGACGCGCTGCCCGGCGGCTCGGCCGAAACGATCGGGGCACTCCTCGACACGCTGGGCGTGGCGGACCTGATCGAGCTGGTGCCCGGTCCGACCGGCGAGCTGACCGTGCAGCGCAAGACCTGCTGCCTGGCCTTCACGCTGCCACAGCCCAAGGTCTGCGCCGGCTGCTGCATCCGTACCCCCTGAGCCCACCCGGCAGCCGACGATCCGAGGCGTCACCGACGCGTTCCGGAGCGTGGCGGCCCGCCGAGAGATCGACGCTGGACTGTTACCCCCGCGTCACGCCGGCCCAACGTCCTACGGCTATGTTCGGGTGGTCTGTAACGAAAACGCCCCCGAACCGGCCACAACCGATGCCCGAAGTCGTGAGTTCGGCTCGCACGAGTGCCCCAATTTCCCTACGGTCGTCGTAGATGGTTCACTCTGTCGGTCCAGTGCAGGTCGAGTCAGAGCGTGAGGGATCTACGCATGGCAGAAATAACTGGAGATCAACGCATTCAGGAAGAGGTGCTCGAGGGCCTCGCCACCGCCGTCAACCACCGACGCTGGTTCGTCGAGCTGGCCCTGCCCTACCTGGGCAACAACCCGATCGAGATCGGCAGCGGCCTGGGCGACTACGCCATCGAGTGGGCGCCGTTCCTGGAGCGGTTCACCGCGACCGAGGCCGACCCGGACCGGCTGGTGGCGCTGAAGGAGCGTCTCGCCAGCGAGCCGACCATCGAGGTACGGCAGATGCTGCTGCCCAACACCGAGCAGGGTGACTACAGCGCCGCCGTCTCCTACAACGTGCTGGAGCACATCGAGGACCACGTCGGTGCGCTGCGGAGCATGCGCAACCTGGTCCGGCCCGGCGGGGCGATCGTGCTGATCGTGCCGGCCTTCCAGTTCGCGATGAGCCCGGCCGACATCGCCACCGGGCACGTCCGGCGGTACACCAAGAAGACCATGCGGGCCGCGCTCGAAGAGGCGGGCCTGGAGGTCGAGACGCTGCACTACGCCAACGCGCTCGGCCTGATCGGTTACTACATGGCGACCAGCGTCTTCCGGTTGATGCCGAAGGAAGGGCCGATGGTCAAGGTGTACGACAGCCTCGTACTGCCGGTGACCAAGGCCGCCGAGCGGGTGGTCCGGCCGCCGTTCGGCCAGTCGGTCTTCGCGGTCGCCCGAGTGCCCGCCTGAAGCCACCGCGGGCCACGGGCCGGCATCGGCGGCTGACCTCGCCGGATGCCGGCCCCGCCGCCAGTTTCAGCCCTTCACCTGGTACGTCGGCCGGATCACCGCCCGGGCCAGGGTGTGGAAGGTCAGGTTGAACCCGACGTACGCCGGGCTCGCCTCCGGAGTGAGGTCGAGCTTGGCCACGTCGAGGGCGTGCACGGCGAAGACGTACCGGTGCGGGCGGTCTCCGGCTGGCGGCGCGGAACCGCCGTACGTCTGCTCGCCGTAGTCGTTGCGTACGCTGAACGCGCCCTCGACGCCGGCCGACGACTCCTGCCCGGCCCCCTTGGCCAGCTCGGTCACCTCGGCGGGCACGTTGACAAGCACCCAGTGCCAGAACCCGCTGCCGGTGGGCGCGTCGGGGTCGTAGCAGGTGACAGTGAAGCTCCTGGTCTCGGCGGGGAAGCCGGTCCAGGCGAGCTGTGGCGAGAGGTTCCCGCCGCCGACGCTCGGGTGGGCGAACTCGGCCGCCATCGGCTCGCCGTTCTGGACGTCGTTACTGGTCAACGTGAACGCCGGCACGCTCGGCAACATCTCGTACGGGTCGGGTGGAACGGGTCGGTCGAGAGTCATCGCGATGTCCTTTCCGCACAGCAGGTGGCTCGGGCCGGACAACCGGCGCCGTGCCCTTTCTACCCGTTCGAGGGGTAACCACCCGCGCGGCCCTCGCCAGGCCCGCCGCTCCGGACTGCCGGTGCCGGCGCTACGACTCGGCGTCCTGCGACACCGCGTCGGCGGCGATCCGCAGCGCGGCGGCGGTGACCCCGGGCGGCGGTACTGCCGCGCGGCGGTGGATCTCGACCACCATCGGCCGGCGCGGCTCCTCGACCCGGGCCAGGTAACCACGTGCCGCCGCCAGCGCCTCGCAGTGCAGGACACCGCAGATCCGGCAGATCCCGTCGGCGTCCGAGGCGTGGTCGGCGACGATCCGCCGGGCCACCAGGATCAGTCGGTTCCGCACCTGCACCGGGGTGAGTCGCAGCTCCATGGCGCCCTCGCTTCACACTCCGTACGCCCACCCGGGCGTGACCGTACCCAGCGGTCCCGTACCGCCGATTTCCGCGAAAGTTTTGCACGCAGAATCACCGTGCGATTACTACGCGTAGAGCGTAGGGGTACGCCCCGCGTAGCCGTCAACAGTGTGTGGGACATCTCCCAGGTACCGGAACAGACCCGTACGCAACAGATCCACAAGGGCGGAGGGCGTGGGATTCGAACCCACGAGGACGTTGCCGCCCTACCGGTTTTCAAGACCAGCGCCATCGGCCACTAGGCGAGCCCTCCCGGGGCCGTGGTCGTCGATCCAACGGCGGTCACGGCCGTGCCTAGTGTGCCATGACCGGCCACGGGCCGGGCGTACCAGGCCGGGGCCGCCGGCCGGATCGACGGGTGTGGCCGGACGGATCCCGGATCGAGGCTCGAAGCGGAAGCGAGATCGGGTAAGAGCTTGGGGCGGGAGCGAGATCAGGTAAGACTGGAGCGATGAAGGCGATCACGATTCCCGAGCCGGGTGGACCCGACGCGCTGGTCTGGGCCGACGTGCCCGAGCCGACCCCCGGGCCGGACGAGGTGACGCTCGACATCCGGGCGAGCGCGGTCAACCGGGCGGACCTACTGCAACGCCAGGGGAACTATCCGCCGCCGCCGGGTGCTCCGGCGTACCCGGGTCTGGAGTGCGCGGGCGTGATCAGCGCGGTCGGTGCCGACGTGACCGGCTGGAGCATCGGCGATCCGGCCTGCGCGCTGCTCAGCGGCGGCGGCTACGCCGAGCGGGTGGCGGTGCCGGCCGGGCAGCTTCTGCCGGTACCCGAGGGTGTCGAGCTGGTCGACGCGGCGGCGCTGCCCGAGGTCGCCTGCACGGTCTGGTCCAACGTGGTGCGACTGGCCCGGCTCAGCATCGGGGAGACGCTGCTCGTGCACGGCGGCGGCAGCGGCATCGGTACCTTCGCGATCCAGCTCGGCGCGGCCCTCGGCGCAACGGTGCTGGCCACGGCCCGGGGCAGCAAGCACGACCAGCTCCGCGAGCTGGGCGCCAGCGGTCTCGTCGACTACGCCGAGGAGGACTTCGTCGAGGGGACGAAGCGGCTCACCGACGGCCGGGGCGCCGACGTGATCCTGGACATCATGGGCGGCTCCTACCTCGGGCGTAACGTCAAGGCGCTGGCCACCGGCGGCCGGATCGTGGTGATCGGCCTCCAGGGTGGGCGCAAGGGCGAACTCGACCTGGGGGCGCTGCTGGCCAAGCGGGGTTCGGTGGCCGCGACCGCCCTGCGCTCCCGGCCCGCCGCCGACAAGGCCGCGATCGTCCGGGGCGTACGCGAGGAGGTCTGGCCGCTGGTCGAGTCCGGCGCGGTACGCCCGGTGATCTACCGCCGGCTGCCCATGTCCGAGGCGGCCGAGGCGCACCGGATCGTCGAGTCCAGCGACCACGTCGGCAAGGTGCTGCTCACGGTCGACTGAGTCACCCCGGCGCGTCGGTCGGGTCCGGCTCCGGCTCCGAAGGCCGGGGCGGGGACAGGGACGGGGGCGGGGCGGGCAGCATCCGGCGCGGGCCGGGGCCCTCGGCGGCCAGCTCGTCGCCCGGGTTGTAGAGGTTGCAGCTGCGCAGCGACAGGCAACCGCAGCCGATGCAGTTGGTCAGCTCGTCGCGCAGCCGGGTCATCAGCTCGATCTTCTCGTCCAGCCGGCGACGCCAGCGGGCGGAGAGCCGCGCCCAGTCGGCCTTGGTCGGGGTACGCCCGTCCGGCAGCTCGGCGAGCGCCTCCCGGATGTCCTCCAGCGAGACCCCGAGCTGCTGCGAGATCCGGATGAACGACAGCCGGCGCAGCTCGGACCGGTCGAAGCGCCGCTGGTTGCCCCCGGTACGCCGGGCCCGGATCAGCCCGAGCCGCTCGTAGTAGCGCAGCGCCGAGGTTGCCACACCGGAGCGGGCGGCCAGCTCCCCGATGGTCAGCCCCTCCTGATGCACGTCGATCCTCCCCGTCCCGAAGTGCCTGGGTGAGCGGTCTTGAGTTGAAGCGCGCTTCAACTTGCAGGGTAGAGCCATGACGACAACCGCTACCGCGCCGGGGCGTACCCGCCGATCCGCGCCGAACCCTCGGCGCTCCGAACTGCCGGCCGGACTCTGGCCGCTGCTACACCGGCTGACCGGCGACGAGAAACACGCGCCCAGCGCACACTCGACCCTCGACGTGCTCTGGGTGCTCTACGACCGGGTCCTGCGGGTCTCCCCGGCCACCGTCGACGAGCCCGACCGGGACCGTTTCCTGCTCTCCAAGGGTCACGGGCCGGCCGCCTACTACGCCGTGCTCGCCGCCAAGGGGTTCATCCCGGAACACTGGCTCGACGGCCTCGCCGGCCCGGAGAGCCGGCTCGGCCACCACCCGGACCGGGTGCTGGTCCCCGGAGTCGAGATCGGCGCCGGCTCGCTCGGCCACGGTCTCGGGCTGGGCGTCGGCACCGCGCTCGGGCTGCGCGCCCAGGGCCTGGACAAACCCCGGGTGTACGTCCTGCTCGGCGACGCCGAACTCGACGAGGGGTCGAACCACGAGGCGATGGCGTACGCCGGGGCTACCGGGCTCGGCACGCTCACCGCGATCGTGATCGACAACCAGTCTGCCAGCCACGGCTGGCCGGGCGGCATCGCCAGCCGGTTCACCGTGCACGGCTGGTCCGCCAGCACCGTCGACGGCCGCGACCACGACGCGATCGAGACCGCCCTCACCACCACCCGATCCGCAACCCGATCCGATCGTCCGCACGTGGTCGTCGCGGTCGTCGACCCCAAGGAGTGACCGACGATGCGGGACACCTTCATCGACACCGCCACCGCACTGCTGGACGACGATCCGCGTACGGCAGTCGTGCTCGCCGACATCTCAGCGTCGAGTTTCGCGCCCGCCGCCCGGGCGCACCCGGACCGGGTGCTCAACGTCGGCATCCGGGAACAGTTGATGGTCGGGGTGGCCGGTGGACTCGCCCTGACCGGGTTGCGCCCGATCGTGCACTCGTACGCCACCTTCACCGTCGACCGGGTGTACGAGCAGCTCAAGCTCGACCTCGACCACCAGGGAGTGGGTGCGGTGGTGGCAAGCGTCGGCGCGTCGTACGACGGGGCGAGCATGGGCCGCACGCACATGTCCCCGGGCGACGTGGCCCTGCTGGACACCCTCACCGACTGGACGGTGCACGTCCCCGGGCACCCGGCCGAGGTACCCGGGCTGCTCCGGGCCGCCGCCCGGCACGACGATCGGGTCTACCTGCGACTGTCCACCCAGGTCAACGAGGCACCGATGCCCGGTGCGGGGCGGCTGGCGGTGCTCCGCCGGGGCTCGGCGGGCGGTGCCCTGGTGGTGGCGGTCGGCCCGATGCTCCGGCCGGTGCTGGAGGCGACCGCCGGGCTGGACGTGACTGTCGCGTACACCCACACCCCGCGCCCGTTCGACGTGATCGGACTCCGGGAACTGGCCGGTACCGCCACCTCGGCCGGCACCACCCCGGCGGTGGTACTGGTCGAGCCGTACCTGGCCGGTACCTCGAGCGCGCTGCTCGGCTCGGCGCTGGCCGGGGTACCACACCGATCGCTCTCGCTCGGCGTGGGCCGCACCGACCTGCGGCGTTACGGCGATGCGGCGGACCACGCCCGGTGGCACGGCCTCGACCCGGCGGGCCTGCGCCGGTCGATCGTCGAGTTTCTCGGCTGACCACACGGCACGGCAACCAACCACCAGGTGCGCCCCTGGCCCATCCTCGGGCCGGGGGCGGTCTGGCGTTCTGGTGGTCAGCGCCGGCCGGGGGTCTCCCGTCGGCGGGTACGCTCCCGGCCGAGGATGAACAGCGCCTCGACGCCGTCCTTCCAGGTGATCTTCTTGCCCTCTTCCCGGTTGCGGGCCCGATAGCTGATCGGCACCTCGTAGGGGCGGATCCGGCGGCGCAGCAGCTTGCCGGTCACCTCCGCCTCCATCCCGAAGCCCCGGGAGCGGACGTCCAGCGAGCGGTAGAGCGCGACCGGCATCAGCTTGAAACAGGTCTCCAGGTCGCCGATGTATGAGTTGAAGAGCACATTGGCGGCGGTGGTGACGGCCTTGTTGCCCATCACATACCAGAAGCTGTAGGCGCTGTGGCTGCCGAAGGTCCGATTTCCGTAGACCACTGTGGCCCGGCCGTCGAGTACCGGGGCGAGCAGCTTGGGGATGTCCTGCGGGTCGTACTCCAGGTCGGCGTCGAGGATCACCATGTACTCGCCCTCGGCGTTGTCCACCGCCGTCCGGATCGCCGCGCCCTTGCCGGAGTTGCGCGGATGGGTGATCACCCGGAGCCGGGTGTCGTCGGCCCGGCCGAGGATCTCTCCGGTACCATCTCGGCTACCGTCATCGACCACGACGAGTTCGATTTCGCACGGATAGTCGACCGCGAGGGCCTGCTTGAGGGCGTCCGCGATGCGTTCTTCCTCGTTGTAGACCGGCATGAGGATCGAGAGCTTCACGGGAGTCTCCACGGTGCCGACGACAAATCGGCCCTAGCCTAGCCTGATTACCGGCCTGGGCCATGCCTGGCATCCGCACCCGGCCTCCCCGGGAACGTCCGGCCGGCCGGATCGGCGCGGGCCGGCGGCGGGGTCGCCCGGGTCGGCGACAAAACCGAGGTAAGGAGCGCCCAGCTCTGCGGCGGTGACGTGTCCTAGCCTCCGGCCGGTAGCCGGACGGTGAACCGGGCGCCACCCTCCGGCGCGTGCCCGGCGGTGATCCGGCCGCCGAGCCGGCGCACCAGACCGGCGGCGAGAGCCAGCCCGAGACCACTGCCGACCTTGCGTAACCCCTGGTAGCGCTGGCGCAGCGCACCGCGTTCGAAGGCCACCGCGAGATCGTCGTCGGTCAGCCCCGGCCCGCCGTCCCGGACCTCCAGCACCCCGCCCGGCGGCTCGGCCGGCCCCGCCGGGCGTACCGCGAGCACGATCACCTCGCCCGGCGGTACGACCCGGAGCGCGTTCTCCAGCAGCCCGTCCACGACCTGCCGGATCCGGCCCGGATCGGTGTGCACCGGGATCGGACCGGCCGGCGCCTCGACCCGCAGTACGACGCCGAGCGCGGCACAGCGGGCACTCCACACCCGCGCCGCGTCGGCGGTCAACCGGTTTAGGTCCACCGGCACGGGTTCCAGGGCGAAGTCGGCCGCCTCCAGCCGGGCCAGCGACAGCAGGTCGCCGATCAGCCGGTCGAGGTGTTCCGCCTCGGTGAGCATGGTCTGCCCGGCCCGCTGGGCGCCCTCCGGGCCGACCACCCCGTCGGCCAGCGCCTCGGCGTAGCCCCGGATCGCGGTCAGCGGGGTGCGCAACTCGTGCGAGACGGAGAGCAGGAACTCCCGCTGCCGCCCCTCGCTCTGGGCCAGCGCGGCGGCCAGCTCGTTGAGCGCGTACGCCAGGTCGGCGGCCTCCTCCGGCGGCTCCACCGGCAGGCGTACCGCCCGGTCGCCGGAGCGCAGCCGCGCCGCAGCCGTCGCCGCCTGCCGGATCGGCCGGGCCAGCCGGCGGGCCAGCAGCGCTCCGGCCACCACCCCGGCGGCCAACCCGGCGAGCAGCGGCAGCCAGAGCAGCCCGGCGACGTCCCCCCACAGCCCGGTGGTGGCCGGCCGGGCCAGCACGACGCCGTTGCCGCCGGGCAGCCAGCGCCCCTCGACCATCGCCGGCCGGCCGCCGACCGCCCGCCGCCCGGAGAAGTTCCGGCCGGCGGCGACCCGGTCGACCACCTCGGCGGGCAGGCCGGGCCGGTCGGGGCTGCCGGCCCTGATCAGGTACGCGTCGATGCCCTGGTTGCGCAGTTGCCTGACGATCCGCTCCTCGTCGGCGGCCCGTCCCCGGTCCAGCCGGTTGCGCAGTGCCTCGGCGGCGAGCCGGGCCTGGGCGGTCAACGCGTCCCGGGCCTGCCGTTCGGCCGAGCGGGCCGCCAGTGGCACCGCGACGACGGCGGTCACAAGTACCGACACCAGGGCCACCGCGCAACTGACCGCGACGGCGCGGGCGGTCAGGGTACGCCCGAACCGGCGGGGCCGCTCCGGCTGGGGCGGTTCACCGGTCGAGCCTGCCGCCAAGTGCCCCGCTCCCGCCACCGGGTCAGCCGGGACAGCGGGCACAGCCGGGACAGCCGGGACAGCCGGCACAGTCGGGTCAGCGCGGTCAGCGCGGTCAGCGCGGTCAGCGCGGTCAGCCGGCACAGGCGTACCCGACGCCGCGGTGGGTCCGGATCACGTCGGCGGCCGGGCCGAGCTTGCCGCGTACCTGCGCGACGTGCACGTCGACGGTGCGGGTGCCGGTGTGTGCGGCGTACCCCCAGACGCTGGCCAGCAGCTCCTCCCGGCTGAAGACCCGGCCAGGTCGCGCCATCAGGTGTGCCAGCAGGTCGAACTCGGTCGAGGTGAGCTGCACGGCTTCGCCGGCCACGGTGACCTGCCGGCGTACCGGATCGAGGGTGACCGGGCCGACCACCCGGGGCTGCTCGGCGGCGTCCGGTGCGCCACCGGTCCGGCGCAGCACCGCGCGGATCCGGGCGACCAGCTCGCGTGGGCTGAACGGCTTGGTCACGTAGTCGTCGGCACCGAGTTCCAGCCCGACGATCCGGTCCACCTCGTCGTCCCGGGCGGTAAGGAAGATCACCGGCGTCCAGTCGCCGGCCGCGCGCAGTCGGCGACAGACCTCGGTGCCGGTCAGTCCGGGCAGCGCGATGTCCAGTACGCAGGCGACCGGGCGCAGCCTGCGGGCCGCGGCCAGCCCGGCGTCACCGTCGTGTTCGACGTGTACGCCGTAGCCGTCCCGGGTCAGATAGAGCCGGACCAGGTCGGCGATGGAGCGCTCGTCCTCGACCACCAGGACGAGACCCCGGTGCGGGATGGTGCCGGGTTGCGCGGTGTCGACGGCCACCGGCCAATGATGGCCGACCGACGGCCCGGTGCCCCCGGCGCCAGTGTTCGGATCCGGTACGGGCTGCCGTGGTCGGTACGGGCTGCCGTGGCTCGTGGGCGGCCAGAAGGCAGCCAGAAGGCGGCCGGGTTGGGCGGGCGGCGGCCGGGGTTCCTGACCGGTGACTCAGACGGCTGCGACGGGGGTGAGTCGCGGGGCGCGGGCCGGGGTGGTGAGTCTGGCCGGCGGGGTCGCCGCCACCGTCGGCACCGGGTGCTGGGGCAGGGTGCCGGGCACGGTCGGGCGGTCCAGCGGTGCGGCCGAGTGCGCCACCCGGGACCGGGCCGCCATCTTCGGCCGGAAGACCTGGCTGAACAGGGCGTCGAGCTGCCACAACTGGCTGGGCCGGTCGGCCCGGATCAGGAACCGCTCGCGTACCCCGTCGACGGCGGTCGCGGCCAGCTCGACCATCGAGGCCCGTGAGTCGGGGTTCCAGGCGACGTTGTTGAGGTGCCGCAGCTCGGTGTTGAGGTGCAGCCGCAGCCGGTGCAGCAACCGGGTCTGCTCGGTCACCACCAGCCGGCGGGTGGTGAGCAGCAGCAGGCAGCCGTGCGCGGGCTGTTCCGGACGGCTGCACCGGGTCACCAGCACCGTGACCTCGCCGGCCGGTACGCAGTTGCGCAGCACCGGCAGGTGCCGGCTCACGGTCGGGCTGGCCACCCCGGTCTCGGCGGCGGCCGGCAGGAACGTTCGACTGAACACATCCACGCAACTTCCAACGAGATCCGGCCGGAGATGACGCGGCCGGGGCATGGATGAGAATGAAATTATAGAAGTTCCACGATGGTTGCGTTGGCCATCCCGCCGCCCTCGCACATGGTCTGGAGGCCGTACCGGATGCCGTGGTCGCGCATGTGGTGCAGCATCGTGGTCATGATCCGGGCACCGGAGCCGCCGAGCGGGTGACCGAGGGCGATTGCCCCGCCCCGAGGGTTCAGCCGGGCCGGGTCGGCCTCGGTCTCGGCCAGCCAGGCGAGCGGTACCGGGGCGAACGCCTCGTTCACCTCGTACACCCCGATCTCCTCGATGCCGAGCCCGGCCCGGCGCAGCGCCCTGGCGGTGGCCGGGATGGGTGCGGTGAGCATCAGGACCGGGTCGTCGGCGGTGACCACCGCGGTGTGGATCCGGGCCAGCGGTCGCAGGCCGTTGCGCCGGGCCCACTCGGCGGTGGTGACCGCGAGCGCGGCGGCACCGTCGGAGATCTGCGAGGCGGAGCCGGCGGTGACCACCCCGTCGGGCCGGAACGGGGTCTTCAGCCCGGCCAGCCGCTCCAGGCTGGTGTCCCGGCGGATTCCCTCGTCGGCCTGCACCTTGGCACCGTCGGGCACGACCACCGGGACGATCTCGTCGGCGAAGGCACCGGCGTCCTGGGCGGCGGCGGCCTTCTCGTGGCTGCCCAGCGCGAACTCGTCGAGCTGCCGTCGGGTCAGCCCCCAGCGCTGGGCGATCAGCTCCGCACCGACACCCTGGTTGAACGGCACCGGATCGTCGGCGGCGAAACCGGGCGTACCCCGGTAGCGGTCCCGGACCAGGTCGCCGTAGGGCAGGCCGGTGCCGACCGTGCCGCCGGGGGCGATGCTGCTGCCCATCGGCACCCGGGTCATCGACTCCACGCCGCCGGCGACCACCAGGTCTGCCTGGCCGGAGGCGACCGCCGCCGCCGCGAAGTGCAGCGCCTGCTGGCTCGACCCGCACTGCCGGTCGAGCGTGGTGCCGGGCACCGACTCCGGCCAGCCGGCGGCGAGTACGGCGTTGCGGCCGACGTTCCACGCCTGCTCGCCGACCTGGGAAACGCATCCCCAGATCACGTCGTCCACCTGCGCCGGGTCCAGTCCGGCGCGTTCGGCGAGTGCCGTGAGCACCCGCGCCGACAGGTCGACCGGGTGTACGGCGCCGAGTGCTCCGCCGCGCCTCCCGACCGGGGTACGTACCGCACCGACGATTACCGCGTCCGCCATGTCTACTCCCCAGTAACTTGGCTGCCCTCGATACTACGTCGTCACCGGCCACCCACCGGAAGAGGACCCGCCCTCCACCGTCCCGCCCTGCCGTCCCGCCCCACCGTCCCCTTCACCCGGCGGCGGGGACGGCAGCGGTACCGGCGGCGGTGGCATCCTGGACCCGTGCACTCCGAACCGGACACCTCCGTACGGCACTGGCGGGTGCAGACCGCGCTGCCGGTGTGCAAGCTCGGCGCCGCCGCCCTCTTCATGGCACTCGGCGCGCTCTTCGCCGAGGGCGACCTGGTACGCCTCGGCGCCGGGCTGCTGGTCGGAGCCGTCCTGCTCGGCTGGGGCATACGGGACCTGGTGGCGCCGGTCCGGCTCGCGGTGGACCCCACCGGGGTCACCGTGATCCAGGGCTTCGCCGGACGGCGGCACATCCCCTGGTCGCAGGTCGACCGGATCACCGTCGACACCCGGTCCCGCCTCGGGCTCTCCTCCGAGATGCTGGAGATCGACAGGGGCGCCTCGCTGCACCTGTTCAGCCGGTACGACCTCGGGGTCGCGCCGCGCGATGTCGCCGAGGTGCTGCACGCCGTACGCCCCGGCGGCCCGGCGTACTGAGCCGCCGGGCCGGCCGGGTCAGGCGAGCAGGGCGGCGGACTGCATCAGGGTCAGCCCGGTCAGCACCAGCCCGATAAGCGCACCGCCGCCGATCTGGAAGAGCGTGCGCCGGGACCGGGGTGCGTAGGCGAGCACCACCGCCATCGCCGCACCGGCGGTCAGCCCGCCCAGGTGGCCGGCGATGGAGATCCCGGGTACGGCGAAGGTGAAGACCAGGTTGATCACCAGGATCGGGATCACCGACGAGGTGTCCCGGCCCAGCCGACGCATGATCACGAACAGCGCGGCGAAGAGCCCGAAGATCGCCGTCGACGCGCCGACCGTCCTGGCCTGCGGCACGCTGAACAGGTACGCCGCGACGTTGCCGCCGACCCCGGCGACGAGATAGAGCGCCAGGAACCGCAGCGGGCCGAGGGTGGCCTCCAGGGACCGGCCCAGCACCCAGAGCGCCCACATGTTCATCAACAGGTGCAGCAGCCCGTAGTGCAGGAACATCGCGGTGAAGAGCCGGTAGTACTCACCGGCCGCGATGCCCTCCTCGACACCGAACGGACCGACCCAGTCCAGGCCGAGCACGGCACCCCAGTCGGTAAGCGGCGTCGCACCGCCGAGCAGACCGCCGAAGCCGGCCCCGGCCACCGCGTCGCCGCCCCGGGCGGTGGAGATGGAGAGCAGGATCAACGCGACGTTGATCGCGATCAGCGCCTTTGTGACGTAGCCGCGGCGGCCGGCGGCACCGCCACCGAAGACGGTGCGCGCCGGCCGCTGCCCGCGACGGCCCTCTGCGACGCATTCCGGGCACTGGTGCCCGACCGAGGCCTCCCGCATGCAGTCCGGGCAGATCGGCCGGTCGCAGCGGGTGCACCGGACGTAGGTCTCCCGGGACGGGTGCCGGTAGCAGACCGGCGTGGTCGGCGGGGACTCGCTCATGCCGGCGCTCCGCCGGGCCGCATGCCACCACCGGACACATCGACGCGGGGGCGCCCGATCCGCTCGCTCATGCCGGATTCCCGCCGCGCCCGCTCATTCCCGACCTCCGCCCGCTACGAGTCATGCAGGCAAAGGTACCCGGGATCGACGTCAGCCGTCCTTACGCTCGATCTCGACGCGCTCGATGACCACGTCCTGGAGCGGCCGGTCCTGGGCGCCGGTCGGGGTGCTGGCGATCGAGTCGACGACCTTCGCCGACGCCTCGTCCGCGACCTGACCGAAGATGGTGTGCCGGTTGTTCAGGTGCGGGGTCGGCGCGACCGTGATGAAGAACTGCGACCCGTTGGTGCCCGGTCCGGCGTTCGCCATCGCGAGCAGGTAGGGCCGGTCGAACCGCAGGTCCGGGTGGAACTCGTCGGCGAAGTTGTAACCCGGGCCACCCCGGCCGGTCCCGGTCGGGTCACCCATCTGGATCATGAATCCGCTGATCACCCGGTGCGAGATGGTGCCGTCGTAGTACGGCCCGCTGCCCGGCTGGCCGGTGCGCGGGTCGGTGTACTGCCGGGTCCCCTCGGCGAGTTCGACGAAGTTCCGCACCGTCTTCGGGGCGTGGTTGGGAAACAGTTCCAGCCGGATCGGACCGGCGTTGGTGTGCAGGGTTGCGTAGGCGGCCTCGGCCACGGGTACTCCTCGCTCGACAGGCCGCCGGCCACGAGGTGCCGGCCGGCGGGGGCGGTCCGCCGGCCACGACGCGCAGGCCGGCGCTGGTAGGTGGTTCCATGCGGATCCTCCCATGTGCCCGTTCTGGCAGTGCGGGCGCATCCGAGGGTGCAGGATGACTGGGGAACAACACCCAAGGAGGTGGGGACCGGTGTTTGGATTCGGGGGGCGCAGATCCCACAGGAAGCTCGTCAAGGCCGAACTGGGCGAGAGCTTCGATCACCTGATGCGCGCGGCCACCCACGCGGCGTCCGGGGTCGGATCGGCGGTGGGGCCGCGGGCGTACGCCGCCGGCGCCTATATCGCGCCGACGGCGACCCGGGTGCGGGCGACGGCGTCGGACGGCTGGGAGTCGGCGATGACCAGGCTCGCGCCGCTGGCCACGGCCGCCACGGACGGCGCCCGCCAGGCCGGCTCGGTCGCCCGCAAGGCGAGGTCGAAGAAGATGAGGGCGATGCGGAAGAAGAACTCGATGATGCGTCGACGCTGGCCGGTCCTGACCGGGCTGTTGGTCGCGGGGGCGGTGGCCGGTGCCATGGGCGCGGCCGTGGTGCGGCGTCGCGCGCAGCGGCCGTGGGACGAGTACGACCCGGCGGCCACCCTGGACGCCGTACGTGACGACGCCGCCTCGATCGTGGGCAGCTCGACGGGCGACCCGGGCACGGGCAGCTCCGTACCGGCGGAGAAGACGAAGGACAGTACGGCGACTACCGGCGAGAAGATCTCGACCGGACCGATCACCGACGGGGCCCGGAAGGTGTCGACCAAGAGCGGCGACCGCTCCGACGGGCTGCTCGGTACGGCCGCGTCCCGCAACAGCGGCACCTGAGCCGCCCGGATCGTCGGGGCACCGGCGACGGCGTTCGGAGACCGTCACGGCGGCGTGGGTCGAAAGCGCCCCGCGCCGCCGTGAGGCGTCTCCGGCGGCGGGATCAGAGCCAGCGGTTACGGCGGAACCAGCGGTACAGGCCGAGCGAGATCGCCAGCATCAGCGCGAGTACGACCGGATAGCCGTACTTCCAGCTGGTCTCCGGCATGAAGTCGAAGTTCATCCCGTAGATGCCGGCGATGGCGGTCCAGACCGCGGCGATGGCGGCCCAGGCGGCGATCTTGCGCATGTCGTTGTTCTGGTCGACGGTCACCTGGGCCAGCCGGGCCTGGAGGATCGAGTTGAGCAGGTCGTCGTAGGAGTTGACCTGCTCGACAGTGCGGGTCAGGTGGTCCTGCACGTCCCGGAAGTAGCGCCGGATCTCCTTGGGGATCTCCCGGTTGACCTGGGCGGTCAGCGTCATCATCGGCCGTTGCAGCGGCACCACCGCCCGCTTGAACTCGACGAGTTCCCGCTTCATCTGGTAGATCCGCTGGATCCGGCCGTGCGCCTGCCGGGCGAAGACCTCGCTCTCCAGCACGTCCAGGTCGTCGCCGACCTGGTCGGTCACCTCCAGGTAGATGTCCACCACCCGGTCCATCACGGCGTACGCCACCGCCCAGGGTCCCTGACGGAGGATCTCCTGCCGGGCCTCCAGCTCGGAGCGGACCGGCGCCAGCCGGCAGGCGTCCCCGTGCCGGACGGTGAGCACGAAGTTCGGCCCGATGAAGAGCATCATCTGGCCGGTCTCGATCACGTCGGAGTTCTCGGTCAACTCGCCGTGCTGGACATACCGGACGGTACGCAGCACCAGGAAGCTCACCTCGCCGAAGCGCTCCAGCTTGGGGCGCTGTTCCGCCTTGACGGCGTCCTCGACGGCCAGCTCGTGCAGCCCGTACGCCGCCGCGATGCCGGCCATCTCCGCCTGGCTCGGCTCGTGCACGCCCAGCCACACGAAGGCGCCGGGCTGCTGCCGTGCCGCGTCCAGTGCCTCGGCGTAGCCGAGCTGCCCCGGCTGCCGTACCCCGTCGACGTAGAGCCCGCAGTCGACCACGCCCATCCCGTCCGGCCGGGAACTGCTCGGGGTCCGCTGCGCGCCCGCCTCGGTGCTCAGCATCCGGGTCACCGCCGCCCGGACCGGCGCCGTCCAGGCCCGGGGTCTCGGTCGGCTGTTCCCACCGACCGCCACCCGGTCGGAATCGGTCTGATCCGGCATCGCCACCGCCCCCTTTCGGCCCGTTCGAGTGCGCGTTGCAGCGTACGCCGCCAGTGCCCGGCACCGGACATGTCGCGGATCACCCCTGGTGGCGCTGTCGGGCCGGGGCTCGGCCCGTCGATGTCGCCGCCAGAAAAAGTGGCGCCGGGTGGACCGTCCACGTCGGGGGGGTAAGGTGCGGACGGCCCACCCGGCGCCGTGGGGGCGGGGGTTCTGCTCGGGGGCGCCAGCCACGGCCGAAGGCCCGCCGTCCGTTGCCGGAACGGGCCGCCTCCAACGCGAGTGGCGCTCGCAGCATTGTGGGCCGGCTACCGGCACGTAGGAAGCCCCGAATTCGTCAGCAGGCACTATTGTCAGATATCTGACAGAAGATTCCCCGGCTGCTTTGTCAGCCAGACGGTTGCCACAAACGCCACGAGTGGGCTGCTCCCACCTCCGGCGGCACCGCCTCCCGGGACGCGAAAGCCGGGGTACGACCCCGGGCGGACGCGTCAGCCCACCCGTGCGTACCCCGGCCCCGGTCGTGCCGGTCAGCCCGGCGGCAACCGGCTACTGGCGTACCGCCCGTACCGCGTCGGCGAGCCGCCGGACCCCCTCGTCGATCTGGTCGGCGGTCACCCCGGAGTACGCCAGCCGCAGCGCGTGCTGGCCCCCCTCGACCAGGAAGTCGCTGCCCTTGACCACCGCGACCCCCCGCTCGGCCGCCGCCGAGGCCAGCCGGTCCACGTGCACGTTCTGCGGCAGCTCGACCCAGAGGAAGTAGCCGCCGTTCGGCTCGGTGAACCGGGCGTCCGGGATGTGCTCCCGCAGCGACGCGGCCAGCGTGGCGGCCCGCTCGCCGAGGGCGGTGCTGACGGTCTGGATCGACCGTTCCAGGGCACCACTGAGGCAGAACTGGTGCACGATCGCCTGGGCCACCATCCCGGGCGAGATGTAGAGGTTGGTGGCTTCCTTGGCGATGTGGGCGATCAGCCGCGCCGGCCCGACCAGGTAGCCGACCCGGACCCCGGGGCAGACCGTCTTGGTGAAGCTGGAGGCGTGCACCACGCTGCCCTGCCGGTCGAGCGAGAGCATCGAGGGCAGCGGCTCACCCCGGAACCGGACGTCCGCGTACGGGTCGTCCTCGAAGATCGTGAAGTCGTACTCGGCGGCGAGGTCGAGCAGGGCCTGCCGCTTCTCCAGCGACAGGGTCACCCCGGCCGGGTTCTGGAAGTTGGGGATGATGTGTGCCAGCTTCGGGCGCACCCCGGACTCGAGCAGTTTGCCCAGCTCGTCGGTGTCGACCCCGTCCGGCTGGATGGTGACCGGGTGCAGTTCGGCGCCCTGCTGTTGCAGGTTGAGCAGGGTCCGGTCGTACGTCGGCCGCTCCACCACCACCGCGTCGCCGGGGCGTACCAGGTGCTGGAAGAGGAACGCGTCGGCCTGGAGCGACCCGTTGGTGACGAGAACCTGGTCGACCTCGACGCCGTGCTTGTCGGCGATCCACTTCCGCAGGGGCGGGTACCCGACGGACGTGCCGTACCCGGTGATGCCGGCCGGATCGGCGTCGAAGGCGCGTCCGGCCGCGGCCTTCAACCCCTCGATGTCGACGATGTCCAGCGACGGCGCCCCACGGGCGAAGGAGATCAGCTGCTCGACAGTCATGACTACCCAGCGTACGGGCGCCGCCAGCGTCCCGGGCGGAGGCACGACAATGTCCGTATCTTGGACGGGCGAAACCGTCCGACGGGCGATCCGCCCGGTCGGCACCGCTCGGACGGCCGCCGGGCGGAGGGGTCGGCCGCGCCTCAGATCGAGGCGACCTCCGGGGCACCGACCCAGACCCGGACGATGTCCCGGACCGAGATCATCCCGACCACCTCGCCGTCGTCCAGCACCACCAGGTGCCGGAAGCCGCCCCGGGACATCGCCTCGGCCGCCTCGTGCACGGTCCAGTCCGGTCCGGCGTAGACGACTTCCCAGGTCAGGTGCGCGGCGGTCCGCTCGACGTCGACGTCGAGGCCGGCGCCGACCGCCTTGAGCACATCGCGTTCGGTCATGATGCCGACACCCTCGGACTCGGGATCGACGACGACAGCGGAACCGACCCCGCGCCGCGCCATCATCTCGGCGGCCTGCCGGAGGGTGTGCTCGGGACCGACCATCAGGACATCACCGGACATCGCTTCGCGAACCCGCATCACTCATCACATCCTTGGGACGTCGACACCGGTCAGGGACAGACTGGACGTTCCCCGGGCGAACCACAAGCGGCGGTGTGGGCCGCCGGACCGGGGTGGCTAGTCTCGACCCGTGTCCACAGAGCCCCTACGCTGCGCCGGAGCCCTGATCGTCGACGACGAGGGCCGGATCTTCATCCAGCGACGGTCCCCCCACCGGAAGCTCTTTCCCAACACCTGGGACATCGTCGGCGGTCACCTCGAACCGGGCGAGACGGTCGAGGAGGCGCTGTTCCGTGAGGTCACCGAGGAGACCGGCTGGACCGTCTCGCTGGTGCTGGGCACGGTCGGCGAATACCGGTACGTCCCCGACGACGGCATCGAACGGATCGAGACCGACTTCCTCGTCCGGGTCGACGGCGACCTCGCCCGCCCCCGGCTGGAGGCGGGCAAGCACACCGAGTTCCGCTGGCTCGCCGAGGACGAGACCGCGCTGCTCGACGAGCACCGCGACGTCAACGACGGGCTGATCCGGCGGATCGCGGAGGACGGTTTCCGCGCCCTGCACCTGATCGGCCTGTGAACGATCCGGTCCCGCTCGCCCCGCACCAGGCCGCCGCACTGGCCTGGCCGGCGGTCGACCGGGTCTTCCGCGGCGTCATGGCGACCGCCCGGTTCCAAGGTGGCGCCGAGCTGGTGCAGAGCTACGGCGGCCCGGCCGCCACCGGCTTCCTGATCGACTTCCGGACCAGGCTCGCGGCCCCCGGCGGCGCCATCGACGGCGTCGGGCTGGCCGCGCTGCTCCGCTACGGCGACCCGGCCGAATGCCAGCGGGTGCTGGACAAGCAGGTCGCGCACGGGATGCTGCACCGGCAGCCGGACGGCGCCATCCTGGCCACCGAGCGGGGCCGGGCCTTCCTGGCCGAACTCGCCGGGGTGCACGCCGAGGTGACCGGCGAACTCTGGGCGGCACACCCCGAACGGGTACGCCGGCTCGTCGGCACCCTCGGCCGGCTGCTCGCCGCCGCACTCGACGAACTGCGTCCCGCCGAGCCCCCGGCCGCCTGCCTCGGGCAGGGGCACCTGCCACCCGGGCCGGTCGAGCACCCGGCCGAGGGACCGACCGACGGGCGGGCCTTCGCGGCGATGGCACCGCCGTACGAGCCGGACGGCAGCGCGCCGGGCGTACTGCTGCTCAACCGGCTCGGCACGCTCCGCTACCACCGGGCCGACGCGCACGCCGCCGCGTGGCAGGCCGCCGGGCACACCGCCCGGAGCATCACGGAACTCGCGGCCGGGCCGGAACGGCTCGCCATCGAACTGGAGACGGACCGCCGGGCGGCCGGCCCGTACGCCGTACTGACCCCGCCGGAGCGGCTGCGGCTCCTGGCCGACCTGGCCGCACTGCCCGGCTGAGCCCTCCGGGTCCGGTAACCGCCGGCAGGGGCGTTTCCACCGGTACCCCCCGACGGTGGCACCGAGCCGGGTTGGCCGGCCGTTCGCCGGGAATTCGTACTCCCGACACACGGCGCTATTCTCCCTGCGTCGGACGTGTCACGAGGAGGACCCGGAATGATCGGTGTGGTACTGGCCGCGGGGGCGGGTCGCCGGCTGCGGCCGTACACGGACACCCTGCCCAAGGCGCTCATTCCGGTCGACGGCGAGACCACGATCCTCGACATCGCGCTGCGTAACCTGGCCGAGGTCGGGCTCACCGACGTGACGGTGGTGGTCGGGTACGCCGCCGAGGCGGTCGAGGCCCGCCAGGCCGACCTCTCCGCGCGGTACGGGGTGAAGCTCACCCTGGTGCACAACGAGCGGGCCGAGGAGTGGAACAACGCGTACTCGCTCTGGCTGGCCCGGGAGCACTTCGCCCAGGGCGCGCTGCTGGTCAACGGCGACACCGTGCACCCGGTCGACGTGGAACGCACCCTGCTCGCCCAGCGCGGCCCCGGCATCCTGCTCGCGGTGGACACCGTGAAGAAGCTCGCCGAGGAGGAGATGAAGACCGTCTTCGACGACTCCGGCCAGCTCGTCCGGATCAGCAAGCTGATGGACCCGGCCCAGGCGTACGGGGAGTACATCGGGGCGACAGTGATCGAGTCCCGGGTCGCCGGCGACCTCGCGGACGCGCTGGAGGCGACCTGGCGGCGCGACCCGAACCTCTACTACGAGGACGGCTACCAGGAGTTCGCCGAGCGCGGCGGCGAGGTGCGGGCGGCACCCATCGGGGACCTGCCGTGGGTCGAGGTCGACAACCACGAGGACCTGGCCCGAGCCCGGGAGATCGCATGCCACTACTAGCCCGTACCGTCAACACCCCGCTGGTGATCGACGTGCGCCGCGGCGCGGTCGCGGACCTCGGCGCGCTGCTGGCCGACCGGCGGATCTCGGCCGGCGGCGAGGTGGCGGTGGTGGTCGGCCCCGGGCAGGGCGAGCGGATCGTCGAGCTGTGCGGACCCGGCCTGGGTAACGCCGACGTCTTCACGGTGACCGGCGGCACCCTGGACGCCGCCCAGGAACTCGGCGAGAAGCTGCACCGCCGCTCCTACGACGCGGTGATCGGGATCGGCGGCGGCAAGACCATCGACACCGCCAAGTGGGCCGCCTCGCGCTACGGCATCCCGATGGTGAGCGTGGCGACCAACCTGGCGCACGACGGGATCGCCTCGCCGACCGCCTCGCTCGACCACGACGGCGGCAAGGGCTCCTACGGGGTGCACATCCCGATCGCCATCGTGGTCGACCTCGACTTCGTGGAGAACGGCCCGGACCGGCAGACCCAGGCCGGGATCGGGGACGCGCTGAGCAACCTCAGCGCGATCGCCGACTGGGAGCTGGCGCACCGGGTACGCGCCGAGCCGATCGACGGGCTCGCCGTCACGCTGGCCCGCTCCGGCGCCGAGGCACTGCTCAACCACCCCGGGAAGATCACCGACGACGCCTTCCTCACCACTCTGGCCGAGGCGCTGATCCTGGGCGGGATCGCCTCCTCGATCTGCGGCTCGAGCCGGCCGGCCAGCGGCGGCTGTCACGAGATCTCGCACGCGCTGGACCGGCTCAACCCGGGCACGGGGTCGCACGGCGAGCAGGTCGGGCTCGGCGCCCTCTTCTGCACCTACCTCCGGGGCGACCTGGAGCGGTTCGCCCAGCTCGCCTCCTGTCTGCACCGGCACGGCCTGCCCACCGTCCCGGCCGAGCTGGGGCTCGCCGACGAGGAGTTCGTGGCGGCCGTCCACTATGCCCCGCGTACCCGGCCGGACCGGTACACGATCCTGGAACACCTCGACCTGGCGCCTGACGCGATCCGTGAACGGCTGGCAAACTACCTCGATGCAATCCGTGAACATCTCGGCTGACCCGGTGACCCCGCCCAGCACCGCCGACTTCTACCGGGTCAACCGGGGCGGTGGCCTGTTCAGCGAGGCGATCAGCCAGCGCATCGGTGCCGCCCTGGCCCTGGTCGCGCACCGGATGGGGCTGCCGCCCACCGCGCTGACCATGGCCAACCTGGTGCTCGGGCTGGCGGTCTCGGTGACCGTGGTGACCCTGGCCGGGCCGGTCGCCGCCGGGGACGTACCCGCCTGGGTGGTCGGGCTGGCCGCGCTGCTCGGCTGGCAGCTGGCGTACGCCCTGGACTGCGCGGACGGGCAGCTCGCCCGGGTCACCGGCCAGGGCAGCCCGGCCGGCGCCCGGGTGGACATCCTCTGTGACGTGGCGGCGCAGATCGCGCTTGTCACCGCGCTCTCGGCGACGGCGGTGGCGCAGCGGCCCTCGGCACCGACCTGGCTGGTCGCCGCGTTCGCCGGCACCTGGATGGTCAACCTGGTGACCTCGGTGATGGCGGCCGGCCCGAACGCGGCAAGCATGGTCACCTCGACCTCGCTGCCGGTACGCCTGGTCAAGCTGGTCCGGGACTATGGCGCGGTGATCTTCCTGGCCGGTCTGGTGCTTACCGTCGTGCCGGAGTGGACCACCTGGGTGATCGCCGCGTTCACGATCGTCAACGGCGGGTTCCTGCTGGCCAGCATCGCCTTCTCCGCCCGCGCCTCACTCCGCTGAGGGTGTAAGGAAGGGCCCCTTCTTATCGTTTTCTGTTGTAGAAGGGGCCCTTCCTTACACCTCACAGTTGGGCGTAGACGTCCAGGAGTTGTTTGGTGACCACGTCCGGGTGGAAGGTGCGCTCGTAGCGGGAGCGGGCCAGCGGGGCGACGGCGGCGGCAGTGTCCCGGGCGGTGGGGAGTGCCGCGGCCAGCGCCGCCGGGTCGGCCGGCACGAGCCAGCCCGCCGCACCGGCCGGGTCGTCCGCGCCAACCAGGTACGGGATGCCGCCGAGCGCGGTACCCAGCACCGGGCGGCCAGCGGCCAGCGCCTCGATCACCACCGTGGGTAGCACGTCGTGCCAGGTGGGTACGGCCAGCACCACGGCGGTGGCGCGGAGCGCGGCGGCCACCCCGGCCCGGTCCAGCGGGCCGAGGAATTCCACGTCGGCGCGTTCGGCGGCAGCCGCCTCGGCCAGCGGCCGCAACTCGCCGTCCCCGGCGATGCGCAGCGGCCCGAGCGCGCCGTCCGGGTGCCGGCGCCAGGCGTCGAGCAGCAGCCCGACCCCCTTCTCCGGGGAGAGCCGGCCGAAGAAGAGGAAGCCCTCGCCGAGCGGCGTCGGCTGGCCGGGGTCCGGGATGCCGTTCGGCTTGACCACGATCCGCTCGGCCGGGATGCCGTAGTCGCGCAGGTGCGCGGCGATGCCGGAGGTGAGCGCGATGTAGCGGTCCACCGAGCGCCAGGTCGGCCGGTGTACGGCCAGGGTGGTCGCCATCAGCGCGCTCTGCGCCCGGGAGCCCCGGTAGCAGCGGTGCACTATCGCCGGCACGCCGAGCGCCCGGCCCCGGCAGTCCTGGCAGATCTTGCCGTCCCGGAAGTAGAGCCCGGAGGAGCAGACCTGCCGGTAGTTGTGCACCGTCTGCACCACCGGCACCCCGCGCCGGTGCGCGGTCCGGACCACCCAGGGCGAGAGCAGCGGGTACGGGTTGTGCAGGTGCAGTACGTCCGGCCGGTGCTCGGTGATCAGCCGACTCAGCTCCTGCTGGGCCTTTGGCGCGTAGATCGGCGAGATCGGCAGGAGTGCCTTGGCGGCCGGGGAGAACTCCGCGATCTCGTCGGAACTGCGCAGGAAGGGATGGACGGTCACCCCGGCGGCCCGGAGCTGGGTGATCTCCTGGTCGACGATTGTGTTCTCGCCGGACGGCTGCGCCTCGCGATAGCGGTTGTGCGCCACGATCACCTGCACGCGGGTCGCTCCTCCTCCATGATCACGCCCTCCCCGTCCGCGCGTTCCGCGCGTGGCCGGGATTGAACGCTACCGTTTATCTCGTGCCCGAGTTACCTGAGGTGGAGGCGCTCGCCGGCTACCTGCGCGAGCGGGCGGTCGGCCGGCGGGTCGACCGGATCGAAGTGGCGGCAATCAGCGCCCTGAAGACGTACGACCCGATGCCGACGGCGGCAGCCGGGCGGCAGGTCGTGGACGCGGGCCGGCACGGCAAGTTCCTCGACGTGACGCTGGCCGGTGACGGTGGACCCGATCTGCACCTGGTGACCCACCTGGCCCGGGCCGGCTGGCTGCACTACCGGGAGTCGTTCAACTCGGGTGTGCCGCTCAAGCCCGGCAAGGGCCCGATCGCGCTGCGGGTACGCCTCGACGACGGGTCCGGTTTCGACCTGACCGAGGCCGGTACCCAGAAGAAGCTCGCCGTCTACCTGGTGACCGATCCGAGCCAGGTGCCCGGGGTGGCCCGGCTCGGGCCGGACGCGCTCGCCGCCGACCTGCCGACCTTCACCGAGCGGCTGCGCAGCCGGAAGGGCCAGCTCAAGGGCATGCTTACCGACCAGGAGGTGCTGGCCGGGGTCGGCAACGCGTACTCGGACGAGATCCTGCACACGGCGAAGCTCTCGCCGTTCGCGTTGACCAACCGGCTCACCGACGAGCAGTTGGCGGCGCTGCACGAGGCGACCCGGCAGGTGCTCGGCGACGCGGTGACGCGGTCGCTGGGGCAGCGGGCGGCGGAGTTGAAGGGGGAGAAGCGGGCCGGTCTGCGGGTACACGCCCGGACCGGGCTGCCCTGTCCGGTCTGTGGCGACACGATCCGGGAGGTCTCGTTCGCCGACTCCAGCCTCCAGTACTGCCCGAAGTGCCAGACCGGCGGCAAGCCGCTCGCCGACCGCCGCCTCTCCAGACTGGTCCGCTGACCCGGCCCGGCCGGCGTTTGAATGGTCCGGTTCGCCGGTTGCGTGGTCGTGCTTGGATGTTGAGCGATCGTGCTTGTACGTTAAGTGCTCCCGGCCCGTACACCGGGTCAAAAACGCCCAGTGGGCAAGAAACCGGCAACGGCCGGGCTCTACCGTCACCGTTGTCCGTCGGTATAGTGACCCCGGTCTGCGACTCCGCGCCTCCGGACCGAATGAGGATCGGGGCCCGCATGGGAGAGACTGAGACGGTGGGCGACCCGAGCCCTTACGGCAAGTGGGCGGCACGTGTCACGCGGGAGGACGTGGGTGAGGTGACGACAAGCCTCCAGCGCCCGGTAGGCAGCGGCCAACCGAGTACTCTGCGTCACGTCGACAGCTTCGAGATCCAGCCACCGACCACTCCGCAGCCGAACGGGGTACCCCGTTCGGCTTGGGCGCGGGCACGGCGGCGGGTGTCCCGCTGGCATCGGCCGTACATCGCGATCCTGCTGCTGTTGGACTTCGGCGCGGCGGTGCTGGCGAGCTGGACCGCGATCCAGTGGTTCGACCAGGCCGCGGCCGGCTTCACCGACGCGGACAAGGACCCCACCTGGTTCCACACCGTCTCCTACCTGCTGCTGCCGCTCGGTTGGTTGATCGTGCTCTGGGCCAACGGCGCGTACGACCGCCGCTACCTGGGGCTCGGCACCGACGAGTTCAAGCGGGTCACCCGGGCCGGGGTCGCGGTCGCGGCCAGCGTCTCGTTCCTCGCCTTCGCCACCAAGACCGACCTGTCCCGGTGGACCGTCGGCACCGCGCTGCTCGGCACGCTGCTGCTGGTGCTCCTCGCCCGTTCCGCCGCCCGGTTGCTCCTGCACACAGTGCGCCGCCGGGCGGGTCAGGCCGCGCAGCGGATCGTGCTGGTCGGCACCCTGCCGGAGGCGCTGGAGGTCTACACGGCGATCAACCGGGTACCCGCGGCCGGGCTGATCCCGGTGGCGATCCACCTCACCGACGGTTACGCCGCGGCCCGGGGCATCGAGACGCCGATCCCGGTCTACGCCGGCCGGGACATCCTCTCGCTGGTCCGCGAGGTCGGTGGCGACACGATCGCGGTCTGCGGCTCGGCCAGCACCGAGCCGGGCGAACTACGCCGGCTGGCCTGGCAACTGGAGGGCTCCGGTGTCGACCTGATCGTGGCGCCGCAGCTCACCGACATCGCCGGTCCCCGGGTGCACATCCGGCCGATCGAGGGCCTGCCGCTGCTGCACGTCGAGGAGCCGACCCTCTCCGGCCCGGCGCTGCTGGCCAAGAACCTGCTCGACCGGTTCGCCGCCGGGCTGGGGCTGCTGCTGCTGATCCCGCTCTTCGTCGCGATCGCGATCGCCATCCGGATCTCCGACCCCGGGCCGGTCTTCTTCCGGCAGCCCCGGGTCGGTCACGAGGGCCGGACGTTCCGGGTCTGGAAGTTCCGGACCATGTACGTCGACGCCGAGCAGCGGCTCGCCAGCCTGGTCGACCAGAACGAGACCGACGGCATGCTGTTCAAGATCAAGCAGGATCCCCGGGTCTTCCCCGCCGGGCGGTTCCTCCGGGCCAGCTCGCTCGACGAGCTGCCCCAGTTGATCAACGTGCTCTGGGGCGAGATGTCGCTCGTCGGCCCCCGCCCGCTCCCCGCCGACGACGGCGACTTCCTCGGCGACGTACGACGCCGGCTGCTCGTCCGGCCCGGGATCACCGGGCTGTGGCAGGTCTCCGGCCGCTCCGACCTCTCCTGGGACGAGGCGGTACGGCTGGACCTCTACTACGTCGACAACTGGTCGCTGGCGTACGACCTGAGCATCCTGTGGCGGACCGTCGGGGTGGTACTGGCCCGCAAGGGCGCGTACTAACCGCCAACCGGCCGACCGGTGGCTTGGCGAACCGGTCCACCAACCGTCAGGATCTCTGCGTGGGGTGGCCCAACCTGTCCACGGCGGTCGCCGTGGTGGCGATGATCAGTGCGCTGGCGGCTGCCCTCTTCGCCGTCGTCCGGCTGCGCGCCAGGCAGGGCATCGCCACCGCCACCCAGCGGGCCACCTACGAGGTGCTGCACACCGCCGGGTTGGCCGCCGAGCCACTGCGCGCCGGGCTCACCCCGGCCGGCGCCGCCAAGGCGGTACGCCACCTGCGTACCCTGGTCGGCTCCGCCGGACTCGCGCTGGCCGACCGGGACCGGCTGCTCGCCCTCGACGGGCGCGGCGGCCACCACGGCGAGCAGCTCCTCGCCGCCGCCGTCAACACCATCAACAGCCGCCGGTCGACGGTGCTCGGCGAGGCGGAGCTGCGCTGTGACCGGGTCGACTGCCCGGTCCGGGGCGCGGTGATCGCACCACTGACCGGCCCCGACGGCCGGGCCGGCGCGGCGCTGGTGGCGATCGCCGACGACCAGCCGGCGCCCGGTCTGGTGCAGGCCGCCCTGGAGACCGCGCACTGGGCCGGCGCCCAACTCGCGCTCGCCGAACTCGACTCGTCCCGGGAACGGCTGGCCCGGGCCGAGGTGCGGGCCCTGCGCGCCCAGATCAGCCCGCACTTCATCTACAACGCGCTGACCGCGATCGGCTCGTTCGTCCGGACCGATCCGGAGCGGGCCCGGGAACTGATCCTGGAGTTCGCCGAGTTCACCCGCTACTCGTTCCGGGCGCACGGCGAGTTCACCACGCTGGCCGAGGAACTGCGCTCGATCGACCGCTACCTGACCATCGAGCGGGCCCGGTTCGGCGACCGGCTCCAGGTGAAGCTGCTGATCGCCCCGGAGGTGCTGCCGGTCAGCCTGCCGTTCCTCTGCCTGCAACCACTTGTCGAGAACGCCGTCCGGCACGGGCTGTCCCGCAAGCCCGGGGTGGGGATGGTGAGCATCGAGGCCCGGGACGCCGGGGCGGAATGCCACATCACGGTCGAGGACGACGGCGTCGGGATGGACCCGACAGTGCTCGCCGCCGGCATCGCCGACGCCGCCGCCGACCCGGCCGACGACTCCGGCCAGCACGTCGGTCTCTCCAACGTGGACGAACGACTCCGGTCGGTCTTCGGGGACCAGTTCGGCCTCGTCGTCGAGACCGACCTCGGATCGGGTACGAAGGTGAGCATGCGGATACCGAAGTTCCACCGCCACGTCCGGGCGAGCGCGTGAGCGCCGGGCATCCACCCGCACCCGACCCGAGGGGCTGATCCGTGACCGGTTTCCTGCGCGTACTGGCCGTCGACGACGAGCCGCCCGCGCTCGACGAGCTGGCGTACCACCTGCGGGCCGATCCACGGGTGTCCCGGCTGCACACCGCCGGGGACGCCACCGAGGCGCTCCGGGTGCTCCGGGACGCCGACGTCGACGTGGTCTTCCTGGACATCCGGATGCCCGGTCTCGACGGCATGGAGCTGGCCCGGGTACTCCGCCGGTTCGCCCGGCCACCGGCCATCGTCTTCGTCACCGCGTACGACGATGGGGCGGTCGACGCCTTCGACCTCGGCGCCACCGACTACGTACGCAAGCCGGTCCGGGCCGAACGGCTCGCCGAGTCGCTGCGCCGGGTCGTGGGCTCCCGGGTGGTCTCCACCCATCCGGCGGCACTGGCCCGGGCCGAACCCGACCCGACGATCCCGGTCGAGCTGGCCGGCACCACCCGGATGCTGCCCCGCTCCGCCGTCCGCTGGGTCGAGGCGCAGGGCGACTACGCCCGGCTGCACACCGCCGACGGCTCGCACCTGGTCCGGGTGCCGCTGGCCACCCTCGCCGAGCGGTGGGCCGACGCCGGCTTCGTCCGGATCCACCGCTCCTACCTGGTGCAACTGCGGCTGATCGCCGAACTCCGGCTCGCCAACTCCGGATATGTGGTGGTGGTCGACGACACCGAACTGCCGGTCAGCCGCCGGCACACCCGGGAACTGAAGGACAAACTGGTCCGGGCCGCCAAACAGGACTGGAACCGCTGAGCCGCTCCGCGGCGTCGGCGCGTCGTCACCTCACCGACGGTGCCGGCCGGGCCTCCTCGACATCGCCGGGCGGGGTGGCATCTGCCTCGGCTGCCGAGGTGGCGACCCTGGCCTGCTGCGGGTCGGTCAGGGTACGGACCCGACGGGCGAACATCGGCAGGGCGGAGGCGACCAGCCCGAGCGTGCCGACAGCGACGCCGGTACGGGCACCGGCCGCCTGCCCCACCACCCCGCCCAGGGCGCTGCCCAGCGGCAGTACGCCGTAGATCAACAACCGGTACCCGCCATTGGTCCGGGCCAGCGAGCCGCGCGGCGCCACCACCTGACGCAGCGTCACGGAAAGCACGTTGGCGCAGCCGAGCCCGATCCCGCTGACGACCTGCACCAGGGCGAGTGAGGCCGCCAGCGCACCACCCCGACCGGGCAGTACGGCGATCAGCGGTGGGGCACCGGTGGAGAGGACCAGCGCGGCGGCGAAGGCCCGGCCGTAACCGAGCCGGTCGGCGAGGCGGAGCGCGACCATGGTGCCGACGAAGGCGCCCAGCCCGGCCGCGCTGAGCGCGAGACCGAAGAGCCCGGCGCCCAGGCCACGGTCGGTGACGGCGTAGACGACCAGGTTCACGGTGACGATCTGGGAGGCTCCGTTGTAGATGGTCGCGTGCGCGGTGAGCGCCCGCAGGAACGGATTGACCGCCACGGTGCGCAGCCCGGCCAGGATGCCGGTCCGCACCTCCTCGGCGGGTGGCGCCGGTTCGGGCCGGCGGGCTCCGGCCACCCCGAGCGCGCTGCCGAGATAGCTGAGCGCGTCGATCAGGACCGCGACCGCCGGCCCGACGAGTTGGGCCAGCCCGCCGGCCAGCCCCGGGCCGGCGACCTGGGCGGCGGTGGTCGAGCCCTGGGTGGCCCGGTTGGCGGCGGCGAGATCGTCCTCGTCGACGAGCGACGGCACATACGCGAAGCTGCCGATCTCGAAGACGACGCTCGCCGCGCCGACGGCGAACGCGACGGCCACCAGCAGCGGCACCGACAGGACGTCACCGAGGTACGCCGCCGGCACCGCCAGCAGCACGGCGGCGCGGACCAGATCGGCCAGCACCATCACCCGACGCCGACGACGCCGCTCCAACCAGTGCCCGACAAGCAGCGGCAGCACCAGGTTGGGCAGGTACGACGCGGTGGCGATCGCGGCCACCCCGCTGGCCCCGGCGTCAAGGGTCAGGGTGGCCAGCAGCGGCAGCGCGACGGCGGTGACGTGGGTGCCGGCCACCGACATGGTGTGGCCGAGCCAGAACCGACGGAAGTCCTGGTTCCGGCGCAACAGTCCCGGTTTCGTTACCACTACCTCAGCTCCTTCCGGTAACGGTTACCGGATGATGCTCCCACAGCGGTAACGTGTTCGCATGCGGCAGCCCGGTGACCGCGCTCCCGCCCCGGAGGCGCTGACCCTCGTCCAGGACCTGGCGAACACCATGGACATCGAGTCGGACCGGGACGGTCTGCGTACCGTCGAGGACCTGGCGGCGTTCTGCGCCGCGCACGGACTCGACGGCCTCACCCTCGACGGGGCCGACGTCGCGGACGCCCGACGACTGCGCGAGGCGTTACGGGACGTCTGCCAGGCGCACGCCGGCATCGACGTGCCGCCGGCCACCCTCGGGACACTCGACGAACTGCTCGGCCGGGCCCCGCTGCGGCTGGTGCTGGACGCCACCGGCCAGGCCGGCGTGCTGCCCGGACCCGGGCTCGACGGGTTCGCCGCGCTCACCGCGCAACTGGCCCGGGGAGTGCTGGTCGCGGTCGCCGACGGCACCTGGGCACGGCTGAAGGCCTGCACAGCGCACGGCTGCCGCTGGGTCTACTACGACCGCAGCCCGGCCGGCCGGAGCCGATGGTGCACCATGAGCATCTGCGGCAGCCGGGCCAAGATGCGCGCCTACCGGCGACGCGTCCGCTGACTGCCGTACCCGGGCGGTCCGCTGCCCGCGCAACTCAGCAACGGGGGGAAGAGGAATGGCACCATCGCGTCCGACCGTCACCCGTCGAGCCCTGCTCGGCGCAGTCCTGCTGGCACCGCTGGCCGGCTGTGCCAAGGGCACGACGACGAAACCTCCGCACGTCTCGGCTCAACCGTCGGCGACCGCTGCGGCCAGCACACCCGCGCCCACCGCCGCGACGCCACAGCGCCACGACATGCTGATCCGGCTGGAGCGCGAGTTCGACGCGCGCCTCGGGGTGTACGCCCTCGCCACCGGCACCGGAAACGTCGTCGCGCACCGGGCGGACGAGCGGTTCGCGTTCTGCTCCACGTTCAAGGGGCTCGCCGCGGCGGCGGTACTGGCCCGCAACCCGCTGTCCCACCTGGACACCGTCGTCCGGTACGACCGGAGTGACCTGACGGCGAACGCCGTCGTCACCAGCCGACACGTCGACAGGGGGAGGATGACGATCCGGCAACTCTGCGACGCCGCGGTACGGCACAGCGACGGTACCGCCGGGAACCTGCTGGTCCGGGACCTCGGCGGGCCGGCCCAGTTGACGGCGTACGCGCGCAGCCTCGGTGACACGGTCACCCGGATGGACCGGATCGAACCGGCGATCACCCAGGCGACCCCGGGAGACCCGCGCGACACCACCTCCCCAAGGGCGATCGGCACCGACTACCAGAAGATCCTGCTCGGCGACGCGCTCGTACCCGAGAAGCGGGCCTTCCTCCGCGACCTGCTGGAACGCAACGCCACGCCCGTCGGCGCCCGACGGATCCGGGCCGGCGTGCCGAAGGGCTGGACGGTGGCCGACAAGACCGGGACCGGCGGCTACGGCACCGTCAACGACATCGGTGTCGTCTGGCCCCCGGGCGCCTCGCCCCTGGTCATCGCGATCATGTCCAGCAAGGCCAGCAGGAACGCCGACCACGACCAGGCGATCATCGCCAAGGCAACCGAGTACGCCGTGGCAACCCTCACCCGAGGCTGAGCCGACCAATAAGCGACAACCACTGCCACCCGCACCGCCCGCCCTGGACGGCGGGCCGGCGCACCACACGGGGGGAATCTCGCACATGCTCGACTCCGCGACGACCCAGGTACTCGAACCTGTGCCGCCACCACCACCGCCGAAGCGGCGTCGCACCCGCGGCTACTGGCTCCTGGTCAGCGGACTGCTGATCGTGCTCCTGGCCGGTGGCACGCTCTTCGCGATCGCGCCGCTGCGCGACCCGCTGCCGGCGGCGGCCGTCACCCGGACCCTTCCCGAGTCGACCACCATCCCCGGCAAGGCCCCGGTGATGCCGTGGCCGAGGACCGGGCAGGCGGCGCTCTCGGTCGAGGAAGTCGGCTCGCTCGGCACCTTCGGCGGCAGCGAACCGGTGCCGATCGCCAGCGTGACGAAGGTGATGACCGCGTACGTCATCCTCACCGAGCACCCGCTCGACCGAGGCGAGCACGGGCCGAAGCTCACGGTCAGCGCCGCGCAGGCCGCCGCGTACCCGGCGGAACTGGCCCGGGGCGAATCCCTGGTACCTGTCGTCGCGGGCGCGGTCTTCACGCAACGCCAGGCGTTGCAGGCGGTGATGCTGCCGTCGGCGAACAACATGGCCCGGATCCTCGCCGCCTGGGACTCCGGCAGCATCGCGGCGTTCGTCGAGAAGATGAACGCCACCGCCGACTCGCTCGGGATGAAGGACACCCACTACACCGACCCGTCCGGCCTCGACCCGGGCACCGTGAGCACCGCCGTCGACCAGGTGATCCTGGCCCGCGCGGCGATGAAACTGCCGGCGTTCGCGGAGATCGTGGCGCAGAAGAAGGCGACCCTGCCGGTCGCCGGCACGGTGAAGAACTACAACTCGCTGGTCGGTCGGGACGGCGTGGTCGGGATCAAGACCGGCTCGACCGACGAGGCCGGCGGCTGCCTCGTCTTCGCCGCCGTCGTCAAGATCGGCGGCCGGAGGATCACCATCGTCGGCGCGGTCCTCGGGCAGCCGGGTGCGAACACCCCCGTGCAGCTCGACCGGGTCTTCAAGGCGACCCGGCCGCTGGTGCGCACCGCCACGGCCGCGCTCGGCGTGCATCCGGTCGTCCGGACCGGCGACGAGGTCGCCACCGTGCAGGGGCCGCTCGGCACCGGCACCACGATCCACGCCGGCGGAGACCTGGCCGTGGTCGGCTGGCCTGGCCTGCGGGTACGCCTGGACGTCGACGTTCCGGCCGTACCGGCCCGGCTGCCGGAGCAGACCGAACACGGCCAGTTGACCGCAGTGGCCGGCGAGGGCGCTCCGGTCACCGGCGCACTGCGCAGCGGAGCCCGGCTGGAGCCGCCGAGCAACTGGGAGCGGATCCGCCGACACCGCTGACCCGGCTCGTGCCGTAGCCGGTTGCACGGCTTCGACAAGGTGGAGCCGACACGTTGCCCCGGCCGGTATTTCGGGTCCGGCCGGGGCAACGTGCTGGAGTGTCGAGCGGTTTACTTCAGCTGGGTGAACCGGATGCTGTTGCCGAACGGGTCGCGCAGGCCACAGTCGATGCCGTACGGGCGCTCGGTCGGCTCCTCGGTGAACTCCACTCCCCGGCTCAACAGGGTCTCGTACGTCTTGCGGCAGTCGTCGGTGCTGAAGATCAGCCCGCCGCCCGTCGCCCCCTTGGTGACCAGCTCCCGGACCTGCTGTGCCGTCTCCTCGGACAGTACCGGCGGCCCCGGCGTCAGCAGCAGGATCTGCCGCTCCGGCTCACCGGGGACGTTGACGGTGAGCCAGCGCATGAAGCCGAGATCGGTGTCGCTGTTCACCTCCAGGCCGAGCTTGCCGACGTAGAAGTCAAGGGCCTCGTCCTGGTCGAGGACGTACAGCTGCGAATGCGTGATGCTCTTGAACATGCCCCTCACGCTACGGCGGGAGCCGGCCGAAAACTTATCCGAAACTGACGAGTGCGCCGGGAGTATGAGCAGGTCAGCACGGTCAGAGGCTCGGCCGCATCCAGGCCATCGCGAAGCAGTTCGGCACGTTCGCCGGTACCGCCTGCTTGCGGTACTCCCGGGGTGATCGCCCCACGATGTCGCGGAAGGTACGGCTGAAGGTGCCCAGGCTGCCGAAGCCGACATCGAGGCAGATCCGGGTCACACTGCGATCGGTCTCCCGAAGCAGGAACATCGCCCGCTCGACCCGGCGCCGCTGGAGGTAACGGTGGGGCGTCTCACCGAAGGTCGCCCGGAAGGTACGCGTGAAGTGCGCTGGCGAGACGTGCGCGATCCGGGCCAGCGCCGGTACGTCCAACGGCTGCGCGTACGCCCGGTCCATCGCGTCCCGGGCCCGCAGCATCCGGCGGTTACGCTCCTCCACGGCCCGGCTCACGGCTCCATCACACCACGCCTGCCCGGTGCCCTTCCCGCACCAGGGGCACCGCTGTGGCGGGCGCTACCCGATCGGTGTATCGGGAGCCGGCCGGTACGCCGGTGCCGAGCCGTTCGGCGAGCGCTGCCGGCTCGGGTACTCCCAGTTCCTGGTAGAGCCGGTGCGCGTCGACCAGGAGTTCCCGCGCCGCCGGATCGCCCACCGAGGCCGCCGCCGAGGCGAGCGCGACGAGTGCGCGTGCCCGCAGCACCGGTACCTGCTGATTGGTCCAGTACCGCAGGGATCGTCGGAGCCGGTCGACGGCGCCCGGGGCGCCACGGCGCACCTCGACCTCGCCGAGACTCAACTCTGCTAGGGCGAGACCCCACTCGTTCCCCCGGTCCCGGAAGATGGCCACCGCGCTGGAGAGTAGTTCCTCGGCCTCGGCCGCACGGTCGGGGTCGCGTGCGATCGCCTCGCCCACCGCACGGAGGCTCTGCGCGGTACCGATCGGATCGCCGATTTCCGCGAAGAGTTCGGCGGCCTTCCTGGCCGGCCGTTCCGCGTCGCCGTCCCGGCCGGCCGCCAGTAGCGCGCCGGCAAGTCCTCGCAGGCTGCACGCCTGGGTGAAGCTGTCCCGGCACGAGCGGGCGATGGCGATCGCATCCCGGATCACCCGCAGGGCCCCATCCGTGTCGCCGCGTTGCCGCAACACGAATCCGAGACTGGTCAGGGTCAGCGCCCTGGTCGGACGCTCGCCGACCCGCCCCAGGGCCTTGGCTGCTGATCGCAACTCGGTCTCGGCCTCGCTGAGCCGCCCGGTCAGGCCGAGTACGACGCCGATGTCCCGGCCCGCCATCGCGGCCCCGGCCACGTCGCCGAGCCGTTCCGCCGCGACCCGGGCCGCCCGCAGCGTCGACAGCGCCGCGTCGGGGTCGTCGAGTTCGACCAGGCAACTGCCGAGCCCCCGGAGGACCGCCGCCTCGCCGACCCTGTCGCCGGCCCGCCGGCAGCAGTCGAGCGCGGCGAGCATTCCCCGACGCCAGTCGTCGTAGTACCCGCGTAGCTGGTGGAAGTCGGCGCCGCAGCCGGCGAGCGCCCGGGTGGCGGCGGCCAGCCCCGCCTCGGCGGACGCCGTCACCAGCGCGCCGAGGGCTTCCCGTTCCGCCTCGAACCACTCGACGGGCTGGTTGGTGGCAACGGTGACGGCCCGCTGGTCGACCTCGACCGCCGGATGGCTCCGGTCGTCGAGGTGGAACCGCCGGCAGTGCAGTCGGTCCTGGGCGTGCCGGGCGAGAGTCAGCCAGCCGGACACGGTCCGTTCCAGCACGGCCTTCCATTCGGCGGGGCTGGTCTCGTCCTGTTGCCGCTCACGCGCGAAGATCCGCGTCAGGTCGTGGAACCGGTACCGCAACTGACCGGCCTGGTCCGGGCCGAGCGCGTCCAGTAACCGGGCGTCGAGCAGTTCCTCGAGTACCGCGGCGCCGACATCCGGCGCGGCGTCGAGCAGCGTGGCCACCGGCCAACCCGGGAAGGTCGGTACGTTCAGCCCGCCGAGCAGTGCGAACGCGCGCGCGGCGGCGGGCGTCAGTCCCTGGTAGGCGAGCTGTAGACCAGGGCGTACGGCGAGGTCACCGTGGCGCAGTTCGTCGAGCCTGTGCCGCTCGTCGGCGAGCCGCCTACCGAGGGTCTCGGTCGTCCAGTGTGGACGGGCGGCGAGTCGCGCCCCGGCGACCCGGACCGCGAGTGGCAGCCCACCGCAGGCGGTGACGATCTCGGCGGCGGCCGGATCGTTCCGGGCCCGGTCCCCGCCGGAGACCCGGCAGAGCAGGTCGATGGCGGCGGCGGTCGAGAGCGGAGGCAGGTCGAGCGTGGTCACGCCGGAGAGCCCGGTGAGCGAAACCCGGCTGGTCACCATGACCGCGGTGCCCTCGGGGGGTAGGAACGGCTCGACCTGACGGTGGCCGCACGCGTCGTCGAGGACGAGCAGGACCCGTCGGCCGGCCAGCCGCGTTCGGAACAGCCCCGCTCGGGCGTCCAGTCCGGCCGGCAGTACCGAGCCGTCGGCACCGAGCGCCCGCAGCAGGGAGGCCAGCACCTCGGCCGGATCGACCGGTTGGCCGTGGGTGTCCCGCAACGAGGCGAACAACTGCCCGTCCGGGAACCATTCGGCGAGCGAATGTCCAGCGTGTACGGCCAACGCCGTCTTACCCACGCCCGACGGGCCGGAGATGACGGCCAACCTGGCAGCCCCGGCCGTCGGCCCGCTCGCGGCGTTGGCTGTCAACCCGCTCGCAGCCCTGGCTGTCGGCCCGCTCGCGGTCCCTGCTGCCACCCCGCTCGCGGCCTCGGACGTCGGCCCGATCGCGGCCTCGGATGTCGGCACGAGTACCCGGCGGAGCAGGGCGACCTCGTCCTCCCGGGCGACGAAGTCGGACAGGTCGGCGGGCAACTGCCGTGGTGCGGAGGTGATCGGGGCGGCCTGCGGCTGGCCGGGCCTGGACTGGCCGGGCCGGTTGGCCCAGAAGAGCAGGCGTCCGGCGCGGACGAACTCGTCCCGGGAGCTGCCGGTGAGTTCCAGCGCCACCGCCAGCCGCTCGACCGTCTGTGGTCGCGGGCTACGCCCTCGGCCCCGTTCCATCTCACGGACGGAACGTGAACTGATTCCCGCCCGTTCGGCGAGTTCCTCCTGGGTGAGTCGGCGATCCAGCCGGTGCTCTCGGAACAGCGCCGCGAACTCCTCCTCTGCCATCTGACCCCCGTCCGATCATCAGCGAGGTAACCGTACGTCCGGCAGAACTTCCGGTTCAAGATCCTGGTACGGCAGGGGCCGGCGGCATTTGATGAATCCACTGGTCAGCACATTCGCGGCAGGCCAGACACTACGACCGCCTCCGCTGGGTCAGCTCTCCTGTTCGGGCGAGTCAAGGAGCACAGATGCTAGAGACCGCATGGGCAACCCTGCGTTTCGGTACCTCGATGGTTTTCAACAGGCCCTTCCACCGGCGCTCCCTCGACCGGATCATGACCGCCATGCGGGCCACGTACGAGGAGCTCGGTCCGATCAGGAGCGATGGCGGGGACATGCTCGGCGGGCCCAGTCTCGACGAGGAGACCCGGAAGGTCGTACAGAGCCGGCGGTTCCGGGAGCAGGCGACGCGGGCCGCCCGGGAGACGGCGTACTACGCCGAGGTGTTCCGAAGCACCGGAATCGACCCGCGCCGCATCCAGTTCGACGACATCGCCTCGGTGCCGGTCACACCGAAGGAGGCGCTCCGGGACGATCCGGAGGCTTTCGTCCGCAGTGGAGCCCGCCCGCACCACCGCAGTACCACCACCGGCACCACGGGCTGGCCCACCACAGTGTGGTTCTCGGACGACGAGTACCACCTGATCGGCGTCCTCTCGGCGATCACCTTCCTCAACCGGGAGATCATCACCCCCGAGGACTTCGTGCAGGTGTCGATCAGCACCCGGGCGCGGCTCGGCGTACACGGGGTGTCGTTCGCCGCCGGAGCGATCGGCGCGGTGATGCACGCCGCCGGGCTGGTCAGCCCCGAGCACACGCTCGCGCTGCTCTCCGAACGGCACCACCTGCCCCGGCACAAGCCGTACGTGAGCGTGATGTCGACCTATCCGTCGTACCTCGGTCAGTTGATCGAGGCTGCCCGGGAGGGGAAGTACCAGCCGAAGGACTTCGGCCTGGAACGGATCCTGATGGGCGGCGAGATCATCACCGCCGGCCTGGAACGCCGTGCCCAGGAGGTCTTCGGCCCGATCACCCTGCTGCAGAACTACGGGATGACCGAGCTGATGCCGTTCGGCGCCAATCTCTGCAACCAGGCTCACCTGCACTACGAGCCGGCGGTCGGGATCGCCGAGTTCCTCGACCTGGAGGGGACGGGCAGGGCGGTGGAAGCCGGCGAACCGGGTTCGGTGGTCGCCACCCCGCTGCCGCCGTTCCGGGACACCACAGTGCTGCTGCGCTACAACACCGAGGACGTGGTCCGGCCGGTGACAGGTCCGCTGACCTGTGACATGCGCCGGATCCCGGCCAGCACCAACCTGCTCGGCAAGCTCAAACTGGCCGTCCGGCACGACGACGGCTGGGTGTTCGTCCGGGACGTGGTGGAGGCCCTGGACTCGGTAGACGCCGTCGTGCTGCCCGCCCGGTACGGATTCTGGGCGGTCCCGCGCGGCGTCGCCGTCGAGGTGGTGGCCCGCTCCGACGACGCGGCCACCCGGGAGGCGATCGGCACCGCCCTGGAGGAACGCGGGGTGCCGCTGCGCGACCTCCGGGTCATCACCGACCGTTCGGCCCTGCAACATCCGCGACCGCTCCGCTGCGACCTGCGGGAGGGGTCGATGGCCAAGCTCGCGGAGAAGCCCAAGGCACCGGTACGGGCACCGGTCGCCCAGCCGGTGCTGGTGGGCGTGGAGGGGAACCGCTGATGCCCACGTCGTTCTACGTCGTCATCGGGATCGTGGCCGCCACCGTGATCGCCGGCTGGTGGTTCTATCGACGCTACACAGTGGACCGGCCGCCGATCGGTGTGGTCACCCGCGCCGACATCGCGATCCTCCTCGGGATGCTGGTGCTGCTGCCGTACCTCTATCTGAACCTGCCGATCGCGGTGGTGACCGTGGTGCTCGCCATCGGCACCCTCGCCACCATGTACGTCACCCTCGAACCGATGCTGCGGTACGGCTGGTTGGCCCTCACCGTCGGCCTGGTCCTGATCGGCGCCGACGTCACCCTCGGGATCGTCGACGGGGTCACGGCCACGTCGTTCCTGGTGGTGAACAACCTCGTCATGGTCATCGGCATCGTCGGGGCGACCAACCTGTGGGCGCA
This sequence comes from Plantactinospora sp. CNZ320, assembly GCF_002846275.1. Lineage (NCBI taxonomy): Bacteria > Bacillati > Actinomycetota > Actinomycetes > Micromonosporales > Micromonosporaceae > Plantactinospora > Plantactinospora sp. CNZ320. The sequence continues at coordinate 5,178,227 of NZ_PJMP01000001.1, read as the reverse complement.
GAGCGGCGCGAAGGCGCGGGACATCGCGCTACTGGCCGCCGCGCTGACGGTGTACGACGTCGTCGCGACCTGGCAGCTCTCCATCATGACCCACATGATGGAGCGGCTCGCGACCGCGCCGCTGGTGCCGATCATCGGTTGGGACCTGGCGAATCTGGCGACGGGCCTGCGGATCGGGCTCGGTGACGTGCTGATCCTGACGGTCTTCCCGCTGGTGATGCGCAAGGCCTACGGGCGGACGGCCGGGCTGGTCGCGCTCGTCCTCGGTCTGACCATTCCGCCGATCCTCTTCGCGCTGCTGGTCACCGGAGTGGTGACGGCAACCGTCCCGGCGATGGTGGTCATCGGTCCGCTCGTCGTCGCCCAGTACCTCTGGTGGCGGCGCGGAGCCGGTCGGGAGCGGACGACTGTCGAGTACCTGCGGGCGGAACCCCTCACCTCGCAGGCCACGACCTGACCGCGCCCGCCCCCCACAGACGGCGTCCACCAGGTCGCCATCGGAATCGGAGACCGAGGGAGGTGTAAAGATGATCAAGGTGCACCTGCAGTACTGCCGGTACGCGCTCACCGCGCTCTCGGCGGTCGGCTTCTCGCTCTGCAAGTCGACCTGAGGCTGGTAGTACCCCGTAAATCCGCCAGGACGCCGGTTGCCCACACCCACGGGCAACCGGCGTCCGCCGTCGGCGGATCGGGGGCACGCCTCGACCAGACCTGTCGCCATAGGCTCCCGGCGGTCGGACCTACCCTGACGTGCGGGCGGTGGCCGCCCACGCGGCGGGTACGGCACCGGAGAGGTGATTGATTGAACGACGAGCTGCGGGAGCTCATCGCGGAGCTGCGTACCGACCTGGCGGCGGACCAGCCCGCGACGCTGGCCTGGGCACAGATCGAGGAGGGCGCCCCGACCGACGCGATCCCCGCCGATCTGCCCCGGTCGGTCCGGGAGCTGCTGGAGACCGCCGACGGCATCCTGGCCGGCGCGTTCGACCTGCCCGGGGCAGCAGGGCTGGGCGGCATCCAGTACTACGTCGAGTACTTCCCCGAGTTCACCGGCGTCGCCGACGAACCCGCCGAGTGGCTGGTCTTCGGCACGCTGCACGACGAGCCGCTGCTGATCCGGCGCGACACCGGCGCGGTCTGGTACCTCCCGGCGGAGAGCACCGACGAGTGGTTCCTGCGTGAATTGTTCCTGGAGGTCGCGCCGGACCTCGACTCGTTCCTCGCCTACTACGTCTTCGGCGCCGGCTACGGCGAGATCGGCTCCGCCGACGACAGGTGGTGGAGCTTCCTCGACGAGCAGGATCTGACCACTCCCGGCGGCGAGCACGAGGACGCGGAAGTGGAAGCGGACGACTGAGCGAGGCACGTTTTCTGCTCGGGCACGACCACAACGGGCGGGAGCGACAAGGGTTGCGATGAACCAGTATCGTCGCGCCTGCAGGCGTCTATTGCCTGCGGTCCGTGCGGTCGGTCTGGTGTCACAACCGGTGGAACCACGCGGTCTGTTCTGTCGACGGGGTAACTGGGGGACGCGGAGTGCAACCTGACCGCCGAGATGAGTTCGAGCTGCGAAGCCTCGATTTCCTGGGCGACGAGCGCGAGTTGCGCGCGGCGGCGCTCGCCGACCTGGAGGCGGTCGGCGGGAAGAACTACCGGGCCCCGTGGCACGAGGAGGCGGCGGACAGCAGCGGCGCCGTTCGGGTTGCTGTCGACCAGAAGGGCGTCGTCATCGACGTCCACTTCCGCACGGACTGGCGTAGGGAGCTGATGCCGCAGGCCCTCGGGCCGGCGCTGCTCGAGGCTCACCGGAACGCGAACTCGGCGATGATGAACGCTCTCGCCCTGGCAGCATTCGCCGAGTCCGAGCGGAACGCCGACGCCGCCGACCGTTTCGAGGAGCCGCCGGAGCCGGAGCCTCTGCCCGAGGCGCCCGATCGGGACATCGCGGAGGTCTGGCGGATGCTCTCCGACGTCGAGGACATGATGTACCGCGCGGACAAGCTGTCCCGAGAGGCACCCGCTCACCACGTTCGGACCGTCTACAGTCCGTTCGGATATTTCCAAGGCACATGCGAAGGCCGCGCGCTCACCAGCATCACGGCGGAGCTGACGCTGGTCCAGCAGGCCGACAGTGAACAGTTGCGCTCGGCGGCCCTGGAGTTGTTCCGGCGGGCGGCGGATGTGACGGGGAGGGAGAACCTGTGAGCGACCCGACGACGACGAAGGTCGTCACGGACAACGTCCGTGAAGAGGCCAAGAAGTGGCGTGACCTGTCGGAAGACATGAAGGACGTCCACACGAACCCGGTGGGCAACGGCCTCGTGCTCGGGTCCACCGCGTTCTTCATCGGGCCCAGCGAACTCGTCTCCACGGCGGCGCACTCCCAGGCCTACAACGGCTATTACGAGCACGTCCAGAAGCTGGTCCTCGGCGCGGTCACCGAGTGGAAGCAGCTCGGCGGTGCACTGGACCGGATAGCCGCCGAGTTCGACCGTACCGACCAGACGGCCAAGGCCGATCTCGAAAAGATCTACACCCAGCCGTGACCTCAGGAAGGGATCACACCCCCGCATGACGAATCCGGCCGAACCGCAGGGAAGCGCGAGCGAGCACACGAGTGCCATCGAGCGGGCCGTCAACCAGATCCGGGAAAACATAGCCAAGATCATCGACAAGGCCAACGCGGCGATCGAGAACGCCAACAGCAACTGGTTCCTGCTCTCGCCGGCGGTGAAGCTGTGGATCACCCGCAGCATCAACAAGTTCAAGGAAGCCCTTGACAAGATCCTGGAGTACGCGCGTGAGGTGCTCGCGCACTACACCCCGGTGTTGTCGCTGATCGACACAAGCTTCCACTGGCTGAACGGCGTCAAGAAGCCCGTCTCCAACCTGAGCTCCGTGGTCGCCCAGCACCGCAACCGCAACCTCGCCTACTGGGAGGGCGGCACGGCCAGTTACTACAACGACAAGGTGGTGCCCCCGCAGAAGGAGGGCGTCGACGCGCTGGCCGCCAAGGCAGGCTTCATCAGCGAGTGGCTGTACGGCATCGCGATGGCCAACGTGAACTTCGTGACCGAGCTGTCCACTGTCGTCGGCCGGATCCTCGGCGAGATCACAGCGGCGGCACTGGAAGCGGCGACGATCATCGACATCCCGTGGGCCATCGACCGGCTCGCCGCCGCGGTGGGTGCCCTCGTGGAGACCGGGGTCAACACCATGCTCAGCATCGTCAAGCGGATCGTGGAGGCGGGCGAGAACGTCCGTAAGACCGTCAGTGACCGCGTGGACTACGGCAAGTTCCCCAACGGCGCCTGGCCGCAGGCCGTCACCGGCTGAGCCGACCCCGTACACACAGGTGGGGCGCTTCCCGTTCGCCGGGAGCGCCCCACATCTGTTACGGCCACGCTACTTGGCCTCGCTACTTGGCCTCGCTACTTGGCCTCGCTACTTGGCCTCGCTACTTCCAGGCGCGCGTGACGGTCGTGTACGTCTCCGCGGCAATCGCCTCGACCATCGGCGCGAGCTCCTCCTTCGGCGTGTACGCCTCCCCGCCGACCGCAAGCCAGACGGAGATGTGCAGGTTGCCGCTGAGCGTGTGTACCAGGTACTCCGAATGCTTGTAGCCCTGGGTCGTGTCCAGCGTGCGTCCCCCGCCCTGCTCCCACGGTCCGGCGACCGGACCGTCGGCCTTCATCGAGTCCTGCTCCACCGCCTGATACATACCCTGCGCCTCGTCCACCGAGTCGGCGGGAATCGCCTCCACTGTCAGACGGGCGATGTGGCCGCCCGACGTCGTCATCTCGTGCAGGCACGCCTCACCCTCGCCCTTGGTGTGCCCAGCGGGCACCGTGCGCCGCTTCTCCTTCACCGTAAGCTTCAGCTTGGCCAGCGGGGCGAGGTCGGTCGCCTCGCACAGGTCCAGCTCCGAGTGGCGATAGGCCGCGAGCGGCGACTGCGAGGGCGACGCGGCCGGTGGCGTGGTCGTCGGTGGCGTCGGGGAAGATTGCGGCGTACCTCCGGTGCACGCGGCCAGGGACAGCACAGTCACCGCGAGTGGTGCAAGGGCGCGCAGAGAGGTCATGGCGGGAATCTACCCGTTCGATACGGTGGATCGCATGCCCCACTTCGAATCTGCGGCGATCATTGCCTCTCAACGGTATGTGTCCGCCAAGGCGCTGCTCGAGGGTCGCGCGGACCTGCGCTCTTACCCGTACCGCAATCTGGCCATCCACTCTCATATTCACGTCATGGGTGAGCGGGTGCAGCTGTTGCTGACCGCGGTCGAGATGGTCGAGCAGTGGGGCTGGGAACTCGTCACGATGGTAGAAATCAACCAGAGCATCTATGCCTTCATGCGTCGCACCACGTACCGGCCGACTCCGGCACCGCCCGGCCCCTGAGGCGGCTATCCCGGGCAGCCGTACTGGTACTCCGGGTCATGTGGCTTGCGGTGCCTTCGGGCTTGCGGTGCCTCCGGGCTTGCGCTGCGTTTGGCGGCACGGCGATGGGGACGGGTACCGGATTGACCGTTAGCGGCTTGTGGGGCGAGGATCGCGTCGTGGTACGCGTGCCACAGCGTAGACGCACCGGGTGACGGGTCGTTTGTGGACGATGCCGTGACGCGGGTCGTGGGCGCTCCTCGGCGTGCCGCTACCGACCCCTCGCCGCGACGGACCGGGCGGCCCGGCCCAGCGACGCCCGACCCTTGGCAACCGCAGACAGTTGTACGAGCACTGCCATACTGTTGCCGTGCGCGAATACCTGATCCGTTCGCTCGGTGCCGACCCCTGCGTTCCCATCCATCGGTCCGACCTTGCCCGGGTCCTGACTCCCCGAGGCTGGGACGTCGAACCGGTCGAGGGTTGGGGCGATTACCGGATCAGGGTTGCCGGTGCAGAGGTCTCATTTTCGATGGAAGCTCCTGGTTGGCAGGTCTCTGTGGAAGGAAATCTTGCCGCAGATCAGGCGGATGCACTGATCGAGCAGATCAGGCAGCAAATTGGGGATCACGCGGGTGAGCGGACGGAGTCTGAGGTACTCCAGCCCTGACCATGTGGTGTATTCCACTTCTGTGAGCGGCGCGTGGGCACCACACGTTGGGCATTGCGGCCACTATCAGTGAGGGCGCCGATCGTGGCCACGGATCGGCGCCACGAAACGATGGTTTCGGGCCGATACCCCGAAGTCCGCGCTGGGAACTGGACGCGGAGCCCGTCCCTCATGAGGCGGAAACCCAGCTCGTGCCGTGGCACGACCTGCGGCACACCGGCAACACGCTCGCGTTGGGGGTACCAGGGGCGAGCCTGCGCGACATCATGGCGCGGATGGGGCACGACAGCCCGCGTGCCGCGCTGATCTACCAGCACGCCAACCGGGAGGCCGACCAGGGCATCGCCGACGCGATCGACAAGGCGGTCAAGGCGGCCCGACGCAAGCCGAGCAAGCGCAAGCGGACCGCCGAGGGCGACGGATCGACGGCCTGATCAGATGGCTCGTTGGGTGTCAATCACGCCGAAACTGATCCTCGGCTGAAGAAAAGGCTTCCATGCGTTGGTCCTGCACTTGGATCTCTTGCCGGGATCGGTGGGCACCTGGGTTGTAGATCTGGTCAATTGGACCCATCAGCCTCGCGCCCACGCCACTACGCCGGACACGACGTGCGAGCCAGGCAAGCCCAGCCAAGATCACGACGAGACTGCCGACAACCATCAGTAGCGCCACGACCGCATCCACGCGACACAGCCTACGACGAGGTAATGGCCCGCTAATGGCCCAGCCCTGTTTCAGCATGCCCTAGAACCACGGAAGCCCTGGCGGGACATCTGTCCCGACCAGGGCTTCCGTGCGTGGAGCGGGTGACGGGAATCGAACCCGCACTGTCAGCTTGGGAATCGCCGATGGGCAGCAGCTCATGAGGGCGGCGGCCTGGTCACGGCGGTCCCTGCTAGCCTGGGTTGACCCTGGTTGGCCTGGCCTAATGGCACGCTAATGGCACGCCGACGATGCTCCACCTGGCGCCTCATGCCTGCTCCGCAGCGGCTCGGCTAAGCGCCTCGAAGTGTGGATCAAGCACCACGAACTCGTCTGCTGACTCGCGCAGCTCGCGGCTGACTGCGTGCGACCAGAAGACGACCCGCACACCGAGCCCACGGCGCTTCAACGACTTGACGGTCGGAACGAAGTCGCCGTCGCCGCCGACAAGCACCGCGACATCCTGTCGGGCCACCTTCATCCACTCGTACGAGTCCTCCATCATCTTGGTGCTCAGGCTGATATCAACTTGCTTCTCCTTGTTGGCGGCGTTCCGGTCGTACGTGATCACCTCGAATCCCTCCCGCCTCGCGATGTTCCAAAGGGAGTCATCAGCCGGCGGTCGCGAGCCAAACAGGATCGACCGCCCAACTTGAGCCGTCGAGGGACAGGCGAGTTCGTAAAGGCGCCCAAAGTCGTAGTGCCACTGCGCGGCCACCTGACGACGCTGAGCATCCGCCAGGTCCACAGCGAGACCTTGGCGGACGGCTTGAATCCGCTGGCCCTCGATCCAGACGTTCGAGTTATCGACGTAGACGAAGAGGACGGGGTTGGGAGGGTTCTTGGACGCCACTGAGGCACGGTACGCCCGACGGCCCGGGATGGAGCAGAGTCCGTCTCATGAGTGTCGGCATGCCGACTCAACCGTCCGCCGGGGCACTACCTCTGCACGCCCGCGCGTCGCTCTGCGGATAGGCCAAGCCTTCGGCTCGGCTTAGCCACGAAGTCCAGTGGCAAGGCGGCGGAGCCGCCGCGGCAGCCGATCGCCTCGACTCCTGCGGCGGCCAACCACCCTCGCGATCGTCACGGCTCCTACCCAGGACGCCACGATCGTCCGACACAGGCGCGGCCAGCCCGGACGCCGTCGGCGGCTTCCCGCCCCGGTGCCGCAGGCGGCCGGGGCGGCTCGCCGCCGGGACGGGATTACCGTGCCCGAGCCGCGCGGAGCGCGGCTCCTTGATCCAGAAGAGAGCGTTTCGGCAGTGCGCGAGGTGTAGGCAGCGAGGTGTAGACAGGGGCGCTTTCAGAGATGTCTGTCTGGACGTCTCGCTTACAAGCTCTGTGCAGGTCGTCCGCCACCGTCCGGGAACGGCCGTTAGCTCGGAGCCTTGTCCGTCTTCACCCGCGCTCGTGCGCTGTTGTCCAGCGCGGTTGCTGTCAGACTTAACTCACGGAGAGCAGGTTAGGGGCTCTGAGCAACGACGACGCTCGTTGTTACCAGGCCGGACCCCCGTCTCGACTACACGGTGTCGGCTACCTGACACTTCCACGGCTCTGGGCTGACGAGTGCTTGGGCAGGAGCGGTAGCCTCCGCCAATGATCCGACCATCTGACCTGTGGGGCCAGCGAGGCTGGTGCAACCAGGAGGCCGTAGGCGAGTCCAACTACGCCAAGGAGATCCGAGCGGCACTCGTCGCGGACTTCAAGCCGTACGGGTGTGGTGTTTCGAGCAGCAGATTCCCGTTGACGTTTCCATGAAGACTGCCGATCGTCTCCCGGAAGTACTACACCGACTCGACCCGCGGCGTCGCCGTCGGTCGGCCTAACCCGCACCGGTTGAAGGGAACCAACCAGATGGTCTACAAGCAGCTGCCGATCATCGAATTACCCGTCGCGTCGCTAGCGCTCGACCTGGAAAACTACCGCATCCCGATCACGCCCGACGACGAATCCGCCGCGCTCAAGTATTTGTTCGCCTCGGAGGACGTCATCGAACAAATTAAGCTGTTTCTGCGCAATGGCTACTTCGACAACGAGGTGCCGATCGTTGTGAAGGAAGGCGGCACGTACGTCGTTCTCGAGGGCAATCGCCGGGTGAGCGCGCTCAAGGCAATCGGCCAACCCGACTTGGTCCCCGAGCACGAGCACCAGGTTCGGGAACTGCTGACCCGCTACGCTGCCGAAGCGACGAACATGCCTGACAAGATCCGAGTGCTCGTCGCGCCGAGCCGAGCAGACGCCGGACCGCACATCGCTCGCCTCCATACTGGGCTGTCGAAAAAGCGTTGGAGTCGGGACCAGCAGGCCCGATATTACGACTCACTGCTCGGACCGGCCGTATCTGTCGACGACCTCCGGGCGCTCTACCCCACCGTCGACGTGGTCCGCTTCCTTCGGATGGTCCAGATGCGGCGCTTCCTCGACGGGGTGAGGTACCAGGACAAAAGCCTGCACGACTACGTGCGTAGCGACAAGCTCACCATGTCAGCCTTCGAGTATGCCTACCGGCCCAGAACGATCGCGGCCGCGATGGGTGCAGTCTTCGACGGCCATCGCCTGACTCCTACCAACAAGAGCCCCGAGTCCATCGCGGCGCGCCTAACGCCGGTGCAACGGGCTGCAGTCGAGTACTTGATGGAGGGCTTTCGCGCCGAGAGGTTCACAACCCGCTCGCCCGAGTTCAAGAAGGATTCGCTCAGTCAGAATGCTCTGCTGGCAATCCTCCTCGGTGCTGAGCCGACGCCGACGGACGACCCGGAGGGCCCGGAGGACCCGGACGACGACGGCACCAGTGGCCCAGAGACTCAGAACGGCGGTGTGGGCCGTGGGAGCGGAGGCGCAACCAACGGAGCGGGAACCGGCGGAGCCGGTGCAGGTCAGCGCGGCCCGAATGCCCCAGATACTCGCAAGGGCCTGCACATCGGTGGGCTCCCGCTCGACCAGATCCCGTCAAATCTCGTCAAGCGCTACCTGGAACTGCGCGCGGTGGTTGTTGCTACGACGCCGGCAGCGACCGCGATGCTGCTCCGGTCCGTTCTGGAAGCCACCATCAAGTGGCACTTCAGCTCATCACCGACACCGGTCAGCGGAGAACTTGGCCCCGTCTTCAAGACCGTCGTGACGACGTATGGCAGCCAGCGGCCACATAAGAACGTCATCAACACGATCTCGACCGGCGCGGTGACCAAGCCCGGCTCAGTGCACTGGTTCAATGCCGCTGCTCACGACCCAAACTTCCCGATCACAGAGCAGGACGTTCGCCTGGCCTACAGCCTAGTGGAGTCGGTTCTCACCCTGCTGCTCAAGCCCTACACGCCGTGAGCGTGGGCAGGAGTTGCCCGACGCGCTCGGATGCCACGACAAGCTCGGTGGCCTTGCCGGGGTAGCGCGCCGAGTAGTTCAGGTCGAGAGTCGCCTGGAAGTGGTCGGCGTAGAGTCGCTCGATGAAGGCCGAACTGTCGTAGGTCATCAACCAATGGGCACCGTCGATACGGCCAACGGTCTTGGCAAGTGCCTGGTGGTCACGGCCCTCGAACGCGTTCAAGTAGAGGTGCGAGCCGGCGTGCACGTACGGCGGGTCGATGTACAGAAAGGCCGTCCGCCTGCGGCGGTATCGCTCTATCACCGTTCTCCCATCGAGCGCGGTGACGTCGACCGAGTCTCGGTGATCACCCAAGGCGCGGAGCCGCTCCACAAGTGTCTGCCGGGTGAAGCGGGCGTCGATTTTGTAGCGGCCGGCTTGGGATTTCCCGCCAATCACTCCGGCGTTCAAGACGCCTGACCTGTTTGTTCGGTTCAGGTAGAAGAACGCACGCCCGAGCGCATCGGCGTCTCGAGGTTTCGCCCGGTAAACCTCGCGCTGACGGTTCCACTCTTCGAGGGTGAGCGGCACCGCCTCGACCCACTCGACGAAGGAGTCGTTACGGTGGATCACGGAGTCCCAGAAGGCATAGACAGCCGGGTCGATATCGTTGATTACAAGCCGGTCAACAACTCCTTCGCGAAGAAGCGCAATGCCGGCTCCCGCACCGCCGGCGTACGGCTCGACGTATGTGCAGCGGCGTATCCCGAGTTCGGTAATGAGGTCGCTGAACATGCCGGCGAGCGCAGACTTGCCGCCGGGGTAGCGCAGCGGCGAGCGGGTTCCGAAGCGCCTCGAGGCCTGAATGCTTAGTCGACTCGTCACGCCGCCGCCTCCCGCGCTCGGAGACGGCAGGCCGCCGTTCGGCATCGTCCAGAGCAGTAGCGGGCTCCCTGCCGCGCCAGGAAGCGGGCATGGCAAGACTGGCACTTCCGCCAAGCCTCTAGACGCCGTAAGCGTTCAGCGCGCACCTGATGCCGGAGCTCGTCCAGACGTGAGTCCTCGAGCTTCTCGATCTCGCCAACCACGTAACGTTTATATACGCTACAACACACGTAGTCCAGAATCTGGCCTGAGCCTCAGCTCGTCGAGCTACCGCCCGCGCTCCCGACCCGCCCTCCGGGGGAGTGGGCCGCCGCCCGGCCCGCCACGTCAAGCGGACCTTGACGTAGGGACGGCCCCTGCGGGGACGGGCAGAGTCGGCTTTCGTGTCACGGACCATGCCCCCGACGGACACCGCCACAGCGGCGCAGTTGACCTGACCTCGACCGGTAAGGGCCCGGCTCCTGGGGGTCGGAGGTGGCCATCGGCGACCCCTCCCCCTCCCCCGGCGCGTGCGGCCCGTCTCGGGCCGCCTTGAAGGCGTGTAGAAAGTCTGGACGGTTGGACATGGAGATCTATGCCCGAATCTCGTACTCCAAGGCGACCCGGTCCGCAGGGAGCACCATGCTGCTGGCAACCTCGACTATTCGCGCCTGAGCGTACGTCCGGCGGATCACGGTGAGGACCGGCACGCCTATCGGTAGGCGGAGGGCCGTGACCTCGTCGGTTGTGGGCACACGTGCCCGTACAACTTCTTGGATCTTTGTCACTGCTACGCCGAGTGACTGCAGCTGTGCGACATGGCCGCCTGGCCATGGTTCACGGCCTGGATCGGCTACTGGTGTCCCGGCGACCATGCTGAGCAGGTAGTACGCGGTGGTCAGTTGCTGTGGCACCCCGTAGGCGCTGGTCAGTAGACAGCGTTTGAGCAGGCTACTTCCAAGCTCGACCCCGAACATCTCGGCGAGTTCGGGATCCGCCGAGACCTCGTGATACTCGGCGTCGACCTGTTCATCGGGCGAGAGTCGATCGCTCCCCGGCTCGGTGGCCCCGTCTCCCGGCTGCGGAAGTCGGTTCAGGTAGCGCTCGGGGCCAAGTCGACGTATGGGCAGGTTGGGGCGGGCGTAGGTGCCTCGGCCGTGTTCGGTCACGACCAGGCCCTCACTGCGGAGCACGTTGATGGCTTCGCGGATGGTCCCGCGAGCGACGTGGAACTCGGCCGTTAGCGCGCTCTCCGAGGGGATGAGGGCACCGGCTGGAATGGCACCTACGGCGATGCGGTGTCGGAGTTTGTCGGCAATGGCGCGGTACCGGGGCTGTCTGTGCGGGGTTGGCACGTGCATCACCGTACCTGTCTGCCATGTTCTCGACAGCCATCCATGCCCGTAATGGACGTCTAGACAAGTTGCCTAGTTGTAGGTACCTTTCGAGGAGTGCGGCCGGGACAGTAGGTCTGACAAGGGGTTGGCACGCCGCTGGCCCGGCCGCACAACCGGAGAGCACTGACGCGCTGGACAGCGGTTCGACGCGTCCCTGCGTGTGCCTGAGCTGTGCACGGCAATACCCGACTCCGCCGATCCGGCGGTGCGCCGTGCCGTCATCGGGCCGGTGGTCGGTCTGCCTTCCCCCGGAAGCCGGCCACCGGCCTACCTCACCCTGCAAGGAGGTCGTGATGGTTCGTGCTCGCTGGCTCGGCCGACTCGTGTTCTGGCGGTCGTCGGCTCGTCACTCTCATCGCTCGGAGCCTGCCGCAACTGTTCACCGTGGGGTGGCCCGCGTAGCTCGCCCGCCCGCTGTCCCGCCGTGGGCTATCACCCGAACGCGTGAGTACCCCGGTTGGCGGTCCGCGAGGCTGTTGACCCTTGGGCAGGAGTCCCGAGGACGTGGCGGGCGGTGCTTCCGGTGAGCGGGACATCTCGACGGCGGCCCGAGGTGGCGCATCCCCCGTGGTGCGTACCTCAGCGCTGTGAGTTCATGGTGCCTGCTCAGGTGGAACGGCCACTACGTCATCACAAGGGGCCGGTGCGGGCGCTCGGGGATCGGCGCGGCGGCGGCAGCGTGGTCGTGTACCTGTTTGCCGGGCAGGCGGGTCTACCGATGCTCGGGGTCCACGCTGCTGGTCGCTGGCGGGGATCCGGCGGGGCGGTGCTTCGGCTACCGGACGTGTGGCGGCTCGCCCGGCACCTGGACGACCTACTGCGCCAAGCGGGATTCACGCCGCCGCAGGGAGGCGACGATGTCCGAGCCTGACCAGCACTACGGACGGGTGCCGTACGCGGGGAGCAGGTCCCGCGATTTGTGCCCCATCTGGTGTCAGGGCTGCGTGTTAGCAGATCTGCGGCACCATAGCCGACTGGCGACCATCGGCCGGGAGGGCAGCGGTTGGATCAGCGTCCAACTCATCGCCGATCGAGGGGCTGCCCACGCTCCGCTGTTGAAGCTCGATGTCACGCGCAACGGCTCTACCGAAACGGTGCTGCTCACGTTCGCGCAGACGGGTCGGCTGATCGCCGAGATCATCCACCTTCCGTACCCGATCGGAGCTTGGCAGGTTCAGGAAGATCCTTTACTGAGGGACGAGGCGGGTGACTGACCGACGTGATCGGTCGACGGCCCGGCAGACGTCTCAACGTCTAGGCGGTAGCGTAAGCGGCGTGAGTTCTCGTGACTGGCGTCCGCGCTATCTCCAGCTTGCCGAGGAGCTGCGCGCCCGGATCGAGAACGGAGAGCTTCCCCAGGGCGTGGCCATGCCCAGCGAAACGGAGCTGGCCGACTCGTCCGGGCTGTCCCGGACCAGCGTGCGGAACGCCATCCGGCAGCTTCGGGAATGGGGCCTGGTCCGGGCCGAGCAGGGTCGGGGCACCTACGTACGGGCGCCCCGGCAGCGGGTCCGGCGTCGCAACACCGAGCGGTACCAGTGGGAGAAGGATCGGGTACTGCTCGACGAGGCCGAGCGGCGGCGGACCGGCGGGACAGAGCACGACACCGGGCTGACGGTGGATGATCTCAAGTTCCACGCCGAGTACTCCGAGGTGAAGGCGGACGAGGAGATGGCGGCGGCGTTCGGGCTGCCGGTCGGTGCGCCGCTGCTGCGGCGGGTCTACTGGACGAGTTCGCGTCATGAAACCGCGCCGCTGTCGGCGTCGTACTCCTACCTGCCGTATGACCTGGTGAAGGGCAACAAGCAACTGCTGTCCGCCGACTACGAACCATGGCCGGGCGGCACGCAACACCAGCTCTCCACCGTCGGCATCGAGCTGGACCGGATCGAAGAGGTCGTACAGGCCCGGCCGCCGCTGCCGGACGAGGCGGAACTACTCGACATCGAATCCGGCGTTGCCGTCCTGGACGTGCGCAAGACGTCGTACGACATCCAGGATCGGGTGGTCGAGGTCGCGGACGTCGTTTTCCCGGGCGACCGGACGGAACTCTGCTTCACGACGAAGCTGAAGCGGTGGAAGGCTTGAGCCGACTCGTTTCGGTCATCACACCGGTTCACTGGCCCAGCGTCGGCTATCTCGCCGACGCCTACGGGTCGTTGGCCGATCAGAAGATGCCGGACGGGTGGGACTGGCAGTGGCTCGTCCAGGAGGACGGGCAGGATGGGCTACTGCTCGACCAGCTTCCCGACGATCCTCGGATCCTGCCCGGCAGTGGCAGACCCGGCGGCCCCGGCGTCGCCCGGACTCTCGCCCTGGCGCGGGCGGAAGGTGAGTTCGTCAAGGTCCTGGACGCCGACGACCAACTCACTCCCGGCGCGCTCGCCCGGGACATCACCACCCTCACCGATCATCCACACCTCGGCTGGGTCACGTCGCGGGTCCTGGACCTGCACCCGGACGGGTCGACACACGGGTGGGACAAGGACCCACCCGACGGCCCCATCAGCCGCGGTGCAGTCCTCGCCTTCTGGAAGGCCAACGACTACCGGGCACCCGTACATCCGGCGACCCTGTGCATGCGCCGGGATCTCCTCCTGGCCCTGGGCGGCTGGATGGCCCTGCCCGCCTCCGAGGACACCGGCCTGCTCATCGCGGCCAGCGTCGTCAGTGACGGCTACTTCATCGCCGAACCCGGACTGCACTACCGCAAGTGGCCCGGCCAGATGACCGGCCAACCCGCACACCGCGACCCAGCCGAACACGCGGCCCGGATGCACATCATCGAAGCACGCGCGGAGGCACTGCGGTCGCTGTTGTCGGCCTCGCTGCCGTCCGTCTCCTCGGACTCGTCGCCTTCCTGACCGCTCCCCACCACCGGAGCCGGCGTCTGTTCGCGCCTGTCCGCCCGGGACTTTTCTGGTCGAAGTAGACCACCTTCCCGGTACTTGTTGACTTGTCTGCCAAGTAGTCGTACTTTCGAATCTCGCACATGGCAGCCAAGTTGGGTACTTGGCAGACAAGACCTCGGAGGTCTGAGCAATGGCTCTGCGTGGAGGGACCCGGTTCGCGGTCCGATGTGAAGACGTGTTTCCGGCGGGGTGCGCGTTGGTGCCCGAGTCGCTGGGCGAGGTGGAGGACTACGACGAGAAGACGGGCCGTCGTAGCCCGGCTAAGGACAAGGTGACGGGCCAGCGGGTGTGGCAGGTCCGGGTGATGGACCTGGATCCCGAGCTGGGCAAGCGGTCGCGGGAAACGACGGTGAAGATCTCGGCGGACTACCAGCCGGTCCCGCCGACCGGCGCGCCGTTCGAGGCGGTCGAGTTCGACGGCATGACCGTCACGCCGTACGTGGCCAACAACGGCCGGATGGCGTACTCGCTGCGGGCAACCAGCCTGCGCGCTCCGGCCGGCGTGAACAGCTCGATGGCGGCGGCCTGACTGCTGCTTGGTGGGCGGGGCTGTCTGATCTTGGCGGACGGCAGCCCCGCCCCTCTCTGTCAATCCCCCTGCTCGTGCGGAGAGAGGTTTCGACGTGTCCAAGCGTAGGCGCCGGACGACCCAGACGCGGTCGCGGTGCGGCATGTGTCAGTCCTTGTTCGACCCGGCCGAGAGTGCGGACGGGCAATGCCCGCTCTGCGTCGACCAGCTCGTCCTACCGCTGCCGGCGGTTCGGGACGCATCCGGTCGGTTCGTGTCGCTGCGGGGTGTCCGATGATCGGGCGGCCCCGGGGTGAGGTGGTGTTGACCTCGGCTGGTGACCTGATGGTGATCCGGCCGAAGCGGCTCGAACTGCCGCAATGGCTGGTAATTCCCGGCCTGCTGCTGCGCTGGGGCTGGCGGGCGCTGTGGTGGTGCCTGCGGCATCCGATGGCTACGGCCTCGTCCGCGCTGCTGCTGACGGTCTACGTCGACTATGGCTGGTCGGGTCTGGTCACGCTGCTGGTCCTGGTGGCCGGGGTGTCGGCGGTGTGGCGTTGGCGGCACGAGTCGTCGTGGTGGGCCTGGTTCGCCGGCCCGTTGCTGGGCTGGTTCCGTCGGGCGTTCGTCTACCGGCGGGTGTGGCGCGAGGCCATGACCCTGTGCGGCCTCGCCGAGCGGTACGACCACCAAACGATTCTGCCCCGGCTGCTGTCGGTCCGCTCCGATCCCGCGTTGGACGTGCTGACGATTCGGATGGTGCGCGGTCAGACGCCGGAGGACTTCCAGCGGGTCACGCCGAACCTGGCGTACGCCTTCGGGCGGCGGCATGCCCGGGTGTACTCCGAGCACCCCGACGACCCACCGACGAGGGTCGGCCGGTGGGCGTGGCTGCTCCGTCTGGTCGACCGGGTGCGGTTCCGGGACCGGCCGAGCGTGGTCTACCTGGTCCTGGTCCGCACCGACGCGCTCCGCACCACCGTCCCGCCGTTCGAGGTGCCGGCGGTGCCGGACTTCACCGCGCTGCCCCTTGCCCGGCGGGAGGACCTGAGTACCTGGTGCCTGCACCTGCTGGCGACTCACGTCCTGGTCGGCGGCGCCACCCGACGTGGCAAAGGGTCCGTGCTGTGGTCCCTTGTCCGGGCGCTCGGTGGCGGCGTCGCGTCGGGGCTGGTCCGGCTGTGGGTCATCGACCCCAAAGGTGGGATGGAATTCGCCATGGGGCGGCCAATGTTCGCCCGGTTCGCCTGCAAGTCGTTCGAGGCCATGGCCGACCTCCTGGACGAGGCGGTCACCGTGCTGCGGGAACGGCAGACCCGGCTTGCCGGCACGGTCCGGGTCCACACACCGACCGTCGCTGACCCCCTGGTCGTGGTCGTCATCGACGAGATGGCCGCGCTGACCGCCTACCTTCAGGACACCGAACTGCGTAAGCGGATCGCGGGATCGTTGCGGCTGCTGCTGTCGCAGGGCGCCGGGGTCGGCGTCCTGGTGGTGGCGGCGTTGCAGGACCCGCGCAAAGAGGTGCTGCCGTTCCGGGACCTGTTCCCCACCCGCATCGCGCTCGGCCTCACCGAAGCGTCGCAGGTTGACATGGTCCTCGGTGACGGTGCCCGCAACCGAGGCGCGCTGGCCGACCAGATGCCGCGCTGGGCCAAGGGCGTCGGGTACGTCATCCTCGACGGCACCCCGGAACCGGCCCGGGTGCGCTTTTCCTACATCTCCGACGACGAGATCCGGGCCATGGCCGCGACCTATCCGGCGCCGGTGGATGCGGCGGACATCCTCGCCCAGGTCGGCCGGGAAACCGCCGACGAACCCGCGCGGCCAGCCCTGCCCCGGCAACGGTCGTCCGGGCCACTGCTCCCCGACGCGCTGCTGAACCTCCTCGACCCCGACCGGAACCGCGACGGGGGTGAGCGGCCGTGACTGACTCGACCGGACGCCGGTTCTACCGCCTCCGCACTCCCGACGACACCGGAGCAGGCACGGCCGTGTCGGTCCGTGTCGACTCCGACCGGCCCGACCCGTACCCCGTCTACCTCGCCGTAGGTGCCGGCCGTCGCCGCATGTACCTCACCCCCGGCGAGGCGTGGGCGCTGTGGCGGTGCCTGTCCGAAGCCGTCGCCTCCCTCGGCGACCCGCCCGACAACATCCGCACCACCATCCGACCGGCCCGGAGGTAGCTGATGAACTCCTGTGCTCTCCACCCCACCGAGCCGGCCTGTAACCGGTTGGGCCTCATCGAGATCGAGGACGGGACCGGCGCGCGTGCCTGGACCTGCGACGAGCACGCGATCCGGGCCATCTGGACCATCGACGGTGCCCACGTCGTCAGGGACCTCCGCACCGAGCGGACGGGGGCTGGCCGATGATGCGGGTACGTGCCGAAGCTGCGGTCCGGCTGCTGATCCTGCTCGCCATCGGCGGGATGGCCGGCGCTGCCGCGTTCACCCATGTCCATGACCTGACCGTCGCGCACGGGCAACCCGACTGGATCGGCTGGGCCAACGCGGTGGCCGTCGAGCTGATGGCTATCTACCTCGGCCTGGAGATCCGCGCCCGGCGCCGGGCCGGTCGTCCGGTCGGGTTCATCGCCGTGCTCCTGGTCGGCTTCGCCATCCTGTCCCTCGCCGCGCAGGTCGCCGAAGCCGAACCGTCCGTCTGGGGCTGGATCGTGGCTGCGGTGCCCTCACTCGCGTTCCTAGCCCTGGTCAAGGTTGTGCTGTCCAGCGCACCCGCCATCGCCCCGGCCGTCGACGACCAGGCGCCGACCGTCCTCAACGAACCCGACCCGGAACCCGTCCACGTCGCCCCCGAACCGGTCCAGGAGCGCGCCCCGGTCGTCTACGCACCGGTACCCACCCCATCGCGGCCGGGGCCGTCGGCGGTGCTGCCTCCGCTCGGCGTCGTCCACCCCGCCCGGACCGTCGGGACCGCACGATGATCGCACCAACGCTTCCCGGTCTCGGTCACCCCGCCCCGACCCCGGAGCAGGCTCGGCCGGGGTCGCGGGCGGCACGGATGGGCCTACCCCGCGCCGTCGACGTCCTCAAGGACGTCGCCACCGAATACGGCGTCTGCATCCGCCCTCTCGCCATGCGCCGTACCGATCTCAACACCGGGCAGACCGAGGTCATCGACCTGCCCTGCGGCGCGACCCGGGAGGACAAGTGTCCGCCGTGTGCCAAGAAGAATCGCCGGCTGCGGCGGGCGCAGATCCGGGAAGGCTGGCACCGCGACGACGAACCCCTACCCGGCCCCGAACCCGCCACCGAGGAACAGAAAGCCCTCATCGTGCTGCGGGCACACCTCGAATACGGCCGCGACGAAGCCACCCGCGCCTCCGAGTGGGACCAGGTCGAAGACCTCGACCAGGGCATCCGAGAGGTAGAAGAAGCGATCACGGCCGAAGGACTGCGCGGGCGGGTCGGCCCACCCCACCAGACCGACGACGACGGCCAGGGCGACGAGGACACCGGCCGGCGACGCAAGCGCTCGACCCGGCGGCGGCAGGACGCACCCGAGCTACCACGCCGCAAGGTCGAGCGCCGCACGGTCGGCAAGACCTACACCGCCCCGGACGGCTCGACCTACCGGCCGTCGATGTGGCTGACGCTCACCCTGGACTCCTACGGACCGGTCCGTCCCGACGGCAGCCCGGTCAACCCCAACCGGTACGACTACCGACGGGCAGCCTGGGACGCGGTCCACTTCCCTCGCCTGCTCGACCGGTTCTGGCAGAACCTCCGACGCTGCGAAGGCTGGAACGTCCAGTACGCCGGCTGCGTCGAGCCGCAACGACGACTCGCCCCACACGCACACTTCGCCATCCGGGGCACCATCCCGCGCGACGTGCTGCGCACCGTGGCAGCAGCCACCTACCACCAGGTGTGGTGGCCAGCCGTCGACGTCCAGCGCTACACCCGCGACCATCCGCCGGTATGGGACCAGCAGGCGGCGGCGTGGGTCGATCCGGCCACCGGGCAACCGTTGACCACCTGGACCGAAGCACTCGACGCCATCGACCAAGACCCCGACGCCGAACCCGCGCACGTAGTCCGGTTCGGCGCCCAGTTCGACGCACGCGGCGTCATGCCCGGCACCGACGACGCCGAACGCACGATCCGGTACGTCACGAAGTACATCACCAAGCAGACCGGCGACTGCCACAAGCTGACCACCGAACGGCAGCAACGCCACCTCGACCGACTTTGGCAGCAACTCCAGATCACGCCCTGCACCGACCGGTGTTCGAACTGGCTGCTGTACGGCGTCCAGCCGAAGAAGGCGCACGCCAAGCTCAAACCGGGCCGGTGCCGGGGCAAGGTCCACCAGCGGGAAACGCTCGGCATCGGCGGCCGACGAATCCTTATCTCCCGCGACTGGTCCGGCAAGACCCTCGCCGACCACAAACACGACGCCAAAGCCTGGGTCCGCGCGCTCCTCGGCGTCACCACCGACCACGCAAGCGCACCCGAAAGCCAGGGCGACAACCCCGAACGCGTCCGGCACGCCTGGGAACTCGCCCGACCGGATGACCCGGACGTCGGCCCCATGTCCCACCGGCTCATGCGTGCCATCTCGGAACGCGCCCGATGGCGTACCGAACTGCTCGCCGCGAAGGACCGGGCGGCCCAGGGAGCCATGCCCGCCCTTTCGGCAACCGCGACCAGTGCAACGGCAAACGGGGAGGCGTGACCACAGTGGACGAGGTTCTGACCATCGAGCAGGCAGCGGTTCGGATCCAGATGAGTGAGCGCTACATCCGGCGGCTCATCGCCGAGCGGCGTATCCCGTTCCACAAGCTCGGCCGGAGCGTCCGCATCAGGGCCGTCGACCTGGCCGCGCACCTGGACGCCGGACGGGTCGAGCCGATGACCGCCTCCGACGTGTGGAGCGGGATGCGGAGGGTCGCCTGATGGCGAACAAGGAGGGACACCGCCGGTTCGGCAACCTGCGCAAGCTCCCATCCGGCCGCTATCAGGCGCGGTACCCCGGGCCGGACGGTCGGCTGCGGTCGGCACCAGAGACTTTCGCTCGGAAGTCCGACGCGGAGCGCTACCTGACGCTGGTGGAATCGCAGATCGCCCGGCGCGAGTGGATCGACCCGGAGCGGTCGAAAGTCAAACTCGTCGACTACGCGGAACGCTGGATCGCGCAACGGCCGAACCTGCGGCCTCGCACCATTCACCTGTACGGCTGGCTGCTCGGCAAGCACATCACGCCCTACCTCGGCGGTGTCGAGCTGGGCCGGCTGGACACGCCGCTGATCCGGGAGTGGCGCGCGCAACTGCTCGGCAACGGCGTCTCGGAGAGCATGGCGGCCAAGGCGTACCGGCTGCTGCGGGCGGTGCTGATGACCGCCGTACGGGAAGACGAGATCCTGCCGAAGAACCCGTGCCGGATCACGGGCGCCGACCAGGAGAAACCGGCCGAACGACCCGTGCTGACCATGGCACAGGTCTTCGCCCTGGCCGATGCCGTACCACCCCGGTACCGCGCCCTGGTCCTGCTGACCACCTTCGGTTGCCTGCGCTGGGGCGAGGTGACGGCGGTGCAACGCCAGGACATTGACACCAAGGCGGGGACGGTACGGGTCCGTCAGGCGTTCACCGAACAGCGGGGCGTCGGCCTGGTCCTCGGTCCACCGAAGTCCCGAGCCAGCCGGCGCATGGTTAGCCTGCCTCCGGCCGTTGTCTCGGCAATCGCCGATCACCTCGCCGCCGAGGTCGACGACAACCCCACCGCGTTCGTGTTCACCACCGAGAGCGGGCGGACCATCTGGCGAGGCAACTTCAACAAGCTGGCCAACTGGAAAGCAGCCGTTGCGAAAGTCGGTCAGCCGAACCTGCACTTTCACGACCTACGCCACACCGGAAACACCCTCGCCGCGCAGACCGGGGCCAGCACCCGCGACCTGATGGCCCGGATGGGTCACGACTCACCGCAAGCCGCGCTGATCTACCAGCACGCGACGGCCGAAGCCGACCGGGCCATCGCCGCCGCGCTGAACGCGGCCGTCCGCGCCGAGCAGAAGGGCGAACGGAAGAAGGCGAAGAAGACCGACCGGAAGACTGACAAGAAGTCCGACGGCAAGAAGGCCAAGAACAAGGCGCGCAAGACGGATGGCACGCGGCCCGGCGACCCGGACGACGGTGCGGCCGGCGCCCTGGTGCACCTGGCCTAATGGCACGCTAACGGCACGCGACGCGATGACGAATCTTGGAACATCGAAGGCCCTGGCTGGGACTGACGTCCTGACCAGGGCCTTCGGGTTGGAGCGGGTGACGGGAATCGAACCCGCACTGTCAGCTTGGGAAGCTGATGTTCTGCCATTGAACTACACCCGCGAGCGGACCCCACTGTACCCGGTCCGGTCCGATCATGCACTCACCCTCCCCCAGCTACGGCTCCGAGCGCTCTGTCACCCCTTCGGATCCCGCGCGAACCACGCCGCGCCGCCTCGTTTGCAACATCGGCCACGGCTAGTAACCTCCGCCTCACCTGCAACTATGTCTCTGCGTCATTGCAGAGCAACTCTCCGAAGGCAAAGGGTGTGGCAATGGCGTTTCGTGGACTGCGGTTGTCGTCGCGTTCCGGCATGACCGGCATGGCGAGCTCGTTTCTCGTCCTGCTGCTCGCGGCCGGCCCGGCGGTGGCGGCACCTCCGGGCTCGGCCGGACAATCCGCCGAACCGGGCTGCGCCGAGACAACCAGAGGCCACCCCCACACCACAGCGCCGAACGCCAAGGCCAAGCCCGGTGTGCCGCACGCTGCCGAGCCCAACGAACTGACCCCGGGCGAGGCCGCCGAACTGGACCGGGCGCTCGACTCGGCGTACGCGCAACGGGTCGGGGTGGCGCCGCTCGGCGTACCGGGCAAGCTCAGGATCACCATCGACGTGGTGTTCCACGTCGTCAGCGAGAATCGGACCCGGGCGGACGGAAACATCCCACTGTCCCTGATCCACGCCCAGATGAAGGTGCTGAACGACGCCTTCGCCGGGCGTACCGGTGGAGCCTGGACGCCGTTCCAGTTCAGGTTGAAGAAGGTGAACCGGGTGGTCAACCCGGCCTGGTATCCGATCGTGGCGGAGAGCCCGGCGGAGACGCAGATGAAGCGTGCGCTGCGGGTCGGCGGCAAGCACACCCTGAACATCTACACCGGATTGCTTGACGACGAGTTGCTCGGCTGGGCCACCTTCCCGGAACGCGAACTCGACCCGTACGACGGGGTGGTGGTGCTCGCCGAGTCACTGCCGGGCGGCACGGCTGCGCCGTACAACGCGGGTGACACGGCGACTCACGAGGTCGGGCACTGGCTGAACCTCTACCACACCTTCCAGCAGGGCTGCTCGGGTCAGGGCGACCACGTCTACGACACGCCTGCCGAGGCGGAGCCGGCCTTCGGCTGCCCGGAGCGGCGGGACACCTGCACGACGAAACCGGGCCTCGACCCGATCCACAACTTCATGGACTACTCGGTCGACGCCTGCATGTACGAGTTCACGTACGGTCAGATGTTCCGGATGCTCAAGGCGTGGAAGGCGTTCCGGGAGCCGTAGGTCAGGGTGTCGGGACCGGCTCCGCCTCGGCGGCCCGACGCCGGCCGCGTCGCCTCGGCCCGGTGGCGGTGTCTCCGCCTGCGGTGCCCACGCCGACGTTGCCGGCGCCGGCCGGGTCGAGCCAGACCTGGACCGCCGGTCGCTCGGACCGGTCTCCGGCGGCGAGCGGGGTGGCGCCGTTGCTGCCGTGCCGGGCCACCATCGCCACGTCGACGGTGAACTCGAAGAGCCGCCAGTCGACCTGCGGCGCGGCCCGCAGGTTGCCGGCGAGCCGTTCCACCCGCGCCTGGTCGGTCACCGGGCGGGCCCGACCGGCGACGTAGGCCTCGTCGTCGCTGTCCTCGGGCGGGAAGGAGTGCAGCGCGTAGCGCCCGTCCCGTTCGAGGTCGCGCCGCTTCGGGGAGTCGACGACGAAACAGAAGAGTCCCTCGTCGGTGATGACCGGGGACACCGGGTGCACCCGCGGCCCACCGTCGGCGCGCACGGTCGCCAGGTAGCCGAGACCCGGACCGTACTGCTGGATGAGAACGCGGATCGCGTCGGCGAGTCGGGGCTCGTCAGAGGCGAATTCGGACCAGGATGCCATGGCCACATTCTATCGAACACATGTTCGATCACCTACCCCGATCCCACCCTCATCCCACCCATCGGCCAGGTCGTGGCCGGTCGGCTCCGCTCGACCGCTAAGGTGATCCGGTGCTGCTCTCCGACCACGACCTAGTGATCGAGATCAAGGCGGGCACGCTCGCGCTGGAGCCGTTCGAGCCCGCGCTGGTGCAGCCGTCGAGCATCGACGTACGCCTGGACCGGCTCTTCCGGGTCTTCAACAACCACCTCTACACGCACATCGACCCGGCGGTGCAGCAGGACGAGTTGACCTCGCTCGTCGACGTGCCGGACGGCGAACCGTTCGTGCTGCACCCGGGTGAGTTCGTGCTCGCCTCCACCCTTGAGGTGATCTCGCTCGGCGACCAGCTCGCGGGCCGGCTCGAAGGAAAATCCAGTTTGGGCCGGCTCGGCCTGCTCACCCACTCGACCGCCGGCTTCATCGACCCCGGGTTCTCCGGGCACGTCACGCTGGAGCTGTCGAACGTGGCCAACCTGCCGATCCGGCTCTGGCCCGGGATGAAGATCGGCCAGCTCTGCATCTTCCGGCTCTCGTCGCCGTCCGCCCACCCGTACGGGTCGGCCGTCTACGGCTCGCGTTACCAGGGGCAGCGCGGCCCCACCCCGAGCCGATCATGGCAGAACTGGCGCACCTGGCCCACCCGCTGAAAGCGGCAACCGGAACCCCGACGCCTGCCGGCCACGGACCCCAACGGACCCCAACGGAGGAACCCCCGCCGCAGTTTGCGCGACGGGGGTTCTTCCGTTGACACGGTCGGCTGGGCGACGTCAGCCGGGTCTGCCGAAGCTGTGGATCTCGCCGTCGTCCATCCGCTTCATCTTCACCGGCTCACCGGCCCGGGAGGCGTGCACGATCCATCCGCCGCCGACGTACATGCCGACGTGGCTGAGGTCGGCGTAGTAGAAGACGAGGTCGCCGGGGCGTAGCTCGGAGCGGCTGACCGACTTCACCTGGCCACGCTGTGCCCGGGCGTTGTGCGGCAGCGACACGCCGCCCTTCGCCCAAGCGGCCAGGGTCAGGCCGGAGCAGTCGTACGAGCTGGGGCCTTCCGCACCCCACTTGTACGGCTTGCCGATCTGGGCGCAGGCGAACTTGACCGCCTGGCCGGCCGGGCCGCCGGGGTACGTCGCCGGGCAGGGCGCGGGCCGCAGCGGGCCGGCGGAGCCGTTCCCGTACGCCTGGATCCGCAGCTTCTGTAGCCGGTCGACCTCGGCGTCGATCTCCTTCTTCTTCGCGGCCAGCTCCGCCTCGGTCTTGGTCAACTGGGTGACCAACCGGTCCAGCGGGGCCTTCTGGGCGGCGTACTTGTTCTTGAGGTCAACGACCGTCTGCACCTCGCGCGCCTGCTGCCGCGCGAACTGGTCGAGCACCGAGAGTTGACCGACCAGCGCGGTCGGCGACTTCGTGGTGAGCAGGGCGTTGACGGCCGAGGCCTTGTCGCCCTTGTACGCCTCGACTGCGAAGTCGCTCACCCGGTTCATCGCGGCGTCGATCTGCGCCTGGAGCGGGGCGATCTTCTTTTGCAGTGCGGCGGCCTGCTTCTTCTTGGCGGTCAGGTCCTGCCGGGTGGCGTTGTGCTTTTCGACGACCGGTTCCAGTTTCCGCCAGGCGGTGTCGATCTGCTGTTCGATCTCGGCCACCGACGGTTCGGCGAGTGCCGGCGTCGTGCCGGTGAACAGCACGGCGGCACTGGCCAGGGCCGTCAGCGCGATGGCGAGAATGGACCTTCGAGGGCGCGGCTTCACTTTCCCGGCGTCGGTGGAGACCGACCGGAGGGATTGCGACCGCAGCGGGGCAGGGGGAGCCACCGGGGTCCGTACTCCTTCTTCCGTAGCCCGCCTACCGGGTTAGCTGACGGGTTCGGGCGGGAAGATTGTCGCCCTACCGCGTGAGACGCGGATTCACCCCATGAAGCTCGGGTCCCCGGTTCGCTGAGTGTGACGATTCGGCGGTGTCGAGACGTCGCCACCCGGTCAGGCGGCCTGCCGTCGGCTCGACGGTCCCCAACACTAGAGAAGGGTGTTATCCAAACGCAACCCCGTGATCTGAGTCGATTCGTTAGGTATTTGATCGGTCGCTGACGGTGGGAGCCTTCGATTCATCGAGGCGACGCCGCGAACTCGCTGATCACGCTCGGTATACGTGAAAGATTTCTACATTGTGCGGAGCTTGGCCGGAAGGTATTGACCGACAACGGTCCCGGGTGGAGGGTGATCACCAGGCCCACCCCCGGCTAATGGAGGTTCGATGCTTCCCACAAAACAGCCGCTGACCAGGAGAATCGCGCTCGGCGTCGCAGTCGTCGGCACCGCCGCGCTGCTGCCGGCCGGCCCCACGCCGGCCGCCGCCTCCGCCTCCGCCGACATCCGGCAACAGGAGTACGCCGCGGCAGCGGCCGAGTTCGGCGTACCCGAGAGTGTGTTGCTCGGCGTCTCCTATCTGGAATCCCGCTGGGACACCAACGCCGGCACCCCGAGCACCAGCGGCGGGTACGGCCCGATGCACCTCACCGACGTCGCCGGGCTGGCCGACACGCCGACGGAGCACCCGGAGCACGGCGAGGACCGGCGCGGTGACCCGGCCAGACCCGCCCGGCCGGCGACCGGACCCGCCGGTCCACACGTCGACCGAAGCACCGACGCGCCGCCCGGCGGACAGACCCAGGACACCGCCGACGCGCCGCCCGGCGGGCAGACCCTGGACGCTGCCGTCGCGCTCACCGGAGCCGACGAGCAGGCGCTCCGCACCGAACCGGCGGCGAACATCCGGGGCGGGGCGGCGCTGCTGGCGTCGTACCAGCAGGAGCTGGCCGCGCCGACGGGCCGGACCAGCGACCCGGCGGCCTGGTACGGCGCGGTGGCCCGGTACGCCGGCAGCGACCGCGCCGACGCCGCGGCCGCCTTCGCCGACGAGGTGTACCGGACCATCGCCGAGGGTGCCAGCCGGACCACCGACGACGGCCACCGGATCACCCTGCCCGGCCACCCCGACCTCGCCCCGCAGCGCTCCTGGCTGGACCGGCTCGGCCTGCCCGGCAGGCCCCGCCCGGACGGGCTGGAGTGCCCGCGCGACATCTCCTGCGAGTGGATCCCCGCCCCCTACCAGGAGTTCGGGGACGGCGACTACGGCAACCACGACCTCTCCGACCGGCCCGCCCGGCAGAAGATCGAATACATCGTCATCCACGACACCGAGGGCAGCTACGACACCACGCTGCGGCTGGTGCAGGACCCGACCTACGTGAGCTGGCAGTACACGCTCCGCTCGGCGGACGGGCACATCGCGCAGCACATCAAGGGCAAGGACGTGGCCTGGCACGCCGGCAACTGGTACGTCAACGCCAAGGCGATCGGTCTCGAACACGAGGGGTACGCCGCCCAGGGCACCTGGTACACCGAGGCGATGTACCGGACCTCGGCCAAGCTGGTCCGCTACCTCGCCGCCCGGTACGACGTCCCGCTGGACCGCAACCACATCATCGGGCACGACAACGTACCCGGCATCCTGCCGGCGAACGTGCGCGGCATGCACTGGGACCCCGGCCCGTACTGGGACTGGTCGCACTACTTCGACCTGCTCAGGGCGCCGTTCCGGGGCGTCGGCACCCCGGTCGCCGGACTGGTCACCATCGACCCGGACTTCGCCACCAACCGGCCGGCCTTCACCGGCTGCCAGAGCGCCGGTGTGCCCTGCCCGTCCCGTGGATCGTCGTCGGTGATCCTGCGCAGCGCGCCGGCCGCCGACGCGCCGCTGGTGAACGACATCGCACTGCGCCCGGACGGCACCCCGAACACCATGCACATCTCCGACCACGGCGCGCGGGCCTCGGCCGGGCAGACCTACGCGCTCGCCGGCCGGCAGGGCGACTGGACCGCGATCTGGTATCTCGGGCAGAAGGCGTGGTTCCACAACCCGAGGAGCAACCCCACCGCCAAGTGGACGGTCGGGCTGGTCGCGACGCCGAAGCCGGGCCGGGCCAGCATTCCGGTGTACGGCAGGGCGTACCCGGAGGCCGACGCCTACCCGGCCGGCGTACCGGTGCAGGCGGTCACGCCGTTGCAGTACACCCTCGCCGCCGGGCAGCGGTACGCCGTCGGCAACCTCCTGCCCAGCGAGTACTACCGGGCCACCACCTTCGACGGCTCGTCACCCGGTGACTGGACGGTGATCCGGGGCGACCTGCGGTACGTCCAGATCCAGTTCGGTCACCGGATCATGTTCGTGAACGCCGACGACGTACACCTGCTGCCGTCGCCGGTCGGCGCACCGCGAGCGGGCTAACCAGCCGGCTGCGCGGGTTGGGCCGTGGTGCCGGTGGGGTCGGTGGCCGCCCCGACGACGGCGGTGAGCACGTCGTCGAGGGTGACCACCCCCATCGGCACCCGCCCGTCGCTGACCAGCACCATGTGCCGGCGCTCCCGGCGCATCGACAGCAGCAGGTCGGCGAGGCTGCGCTCCGGCGGCACCACGGCCAGCGGCCGGAGCAGCTCGATCGGCACCGGCGCCCGGCGGGCCGCACCGGAGTACCCGAGGACGTCCTTGACGTGCACGAAGCCCAGCACCCGGCGGGTGGCCCGCTGCACCACCGGGAACCGGGACCGGCCGGTACGGGTCGCCAGCACCTCCAGGGAGGCCGGAGAGACGTCGTCGGCCACCGTGGTGACAGTGGCCCAGGGCCGCAGCGCGTCGGCGGCGGTACGCCGGTTCAGCGCCAGCGCGCCGGTGATCCGGGCGTGCTCCTCGGAGCCGAGCAACCCTTCGGTACGCGCCTGCGACACCAGCCCGGCCAGCTCCTCGGCGGTGAATACCGTCTTGACCGCGTCGGTGGCCTCGACCCGCCACAGCCGCAGGATCCGGGCCGACGCCCACTTCATCGCCAGCAGCAGCGGCTTGGTCGCCACGCAGAACGCCAGCATCGCCGGCCCGAGCCAGAGCGCGGACGGCTCCGGCCCGGCCAGGGTGATGTTCTTCGGCACCATCTCGCCGATCACCGTGTGCAGGAAGACCACCAGGCCGAGCGCGATCACGAAGGCGACCGGGTGCACCGCACCGTCCGGCAGCCCGACGGCGTGGATCGGCACCTCCAGCAGGTGCGCCAGGGCCGGTTCGGCGATGGCGCCGAGGCCGAGCGAGCAGATGGTGATGCCGAGCTGGGCACCCGCGATCATCAGCGGGATCTGGTTCATCGCCGACAGCGCCCACCGGGCCCGCTTCGACCCCGCCGCCAGCGGTTCGAGCACGGTACGCCGGGAGGCGATCAACGCGAACTCGCTGCCCACGAAGAAGGCGTTGCCGAGCAGCAGCCCGACGGTGATCAGCAGGTTCATCCGACGGCCTCCTCGGGTCGGACCACCCGGACCTGCTCGATGCGGTGCCGGACCACCTCGACCACGGTGAACTCGTAGCCCTGCTCCTCGACGGTCTCGCCGGCCACCGGGATGTGGCCGAGCCGGGCCAGCAGGAACCCGGCAAGCGTCTCGTACGGGCCCTCGGGCAGCCGGAATCCGACCCGTTCGACGAGCTCGTCCCCGCGCAGCACCCCGTCGACGAGCACGGCGCGTTCACCGCCCGGCACCGTCAACTCCACCGGGCTCTCCTCGGCGGTGTCCCGGGCGGTCGAGTCCGGCTGCGGGGTGGAGTCGTCAGCAACCGGATCGAACTCGTCGGCGACCGGGTCGAACTCGTCGGCGATCTCCCCGACCAGTTCCTCGACCAGGTCCTCCACCGTCACCACACCGTCGGTGCCGCCGTACTCGTCGACCACGATCGCCAGGTCCGCACCGGCACCGCGCAGCGCCGCGAGTACCCCGTCCAGGTCGAGGCTCTCCGGCACGTACACCGGCTCCCGGGCCACCGCGGCCACCGTGGTGCAGGACCGCCGGTTCGGTGGTACGCCGAGCGCGTCGACGACCCCGGCCACCCCGGTGACCAGGTCGACGGTCTCCTCGTAGACCGGAAACCGGGTCCGGCCGGTCTGCTGGGCCAGGGCCAGCAGCTCGGCGACCGTGGCGCCGGCCCGCAGCGCGACAACGTCGACCCGGGGCGTCATCGCCTCGGCGGCCCGCTTGTCGCCGAACCGGATCGTCCGTTGCAGCAGCATCGCGGTCTCCCGGGGCAGCGCACCGGCCTGCGCGGAGATCGCCGCCAGCAGGCCGAGTTCCTCGGGTGACCGGGCGCTGGCCAGCTCCTCCTGCGGTTCGACGCCGAGCCGTCGGACCAGCCAGTTGGCCGAGTTGTTCAGGGCCCGGATCAGCCAGCCGAAGATCCGGGAGAAGGCCCGCATCGGCCCGGCGGTGGCCAGCGCGGCCGGCATCGGCCCGGCCAGCGCGGCGTTCTTCGGCACCAGCTCGCCGAAGAGCATCGAGAGCAGCGTCGCCAACGCCAGTGCGAGCAGCGGGGTGACCCGCCCGGTGGCGTCCCCGGCGATCGGGCGGAGCAGCGGTGCGAAGAGCTTCGCCAGTGCCGGCTCGGCGAGATAGCCGGTGAGCAGGGCGGTGATGGTGATCCCGAGCTGCGCGCCGGAGAGCTGGAAGGAGAGTTCCCGCAGCGCCTTGCGGACCGTACCGGCCCGCCGGTCGCCGCCGGCCACCCGCCGGTCGAGTTCCGCCCGGTCGACGGTGACCAGCGCGAACTCGGCGGCGACGAAGAAGGCGTTCCCGCCGGTCAACAGGGCGAAGCCGGCCAGTGGCAACAGGGTGCCCAGGAGTAGGGCGTCGATGATGGGTTCACCTCGACCGTGGTTGCGTCCCGCCCGCGAATATCGAGCACAGTACCTGTCCGACCAGGCCACGGCTGCCCGGTCCGCCGCTGGATTCTCGACGCCGCCGGCCTCCGCCTGGCGGTCTGCCAGCGGAGCTCAGCGTCGGAAGCAGCGCCAGCCGAACGGGTCCCGGCCCTCCGGGTTCTCCGCGAACGCGTCGTCGCCGTAGCTGTCCCGGCAGGCCCGGTCGATGTCGATGGTCCGGGACGACAGCAGCAGCCGCTCGCACTCCCAACCGCCGTCGCCACGGGTGTCCGCCCAGGTCGCCCCGCCCACGTGCTCGTCGCAGTAGCGGTCCATCATCCGGGCCAGCCCGTCCCGGCCGTCCGGCCCGAGCAGCACGGGCTGCGCGGGCGGTGGCGGCGGTGCCGGGGCAGCCGGCGAGGACGGCGCGGCACTGGTCGCGGACGGTGTCGGTACCGTCGCTGGCTGAAGCGGTGGCCGTGACGGCGTCGACGGTGCGGACGGCGGCGACGCTCCGGCACCGCCGGCCCGGGACGCCGGGGTCGCGGTCGCGGTCGCCGCGGGGGTACCCGTCGGCGGCGCGGCGTCCGGGGACGGCCCGGCCGTCGGCGACTGCGGTGCCGGCGGGCTGGCCACCGCCACCGGTACGCCGGCCTCCGGCTCGGCCCCGCCACCCCAGAGCGTCGCCCGGAGCGTCTCGGCCCCGAACGGTACGGCGAGGAGCAGCAGCCCGACTCCGAGCCCCACAGTGGAGGTCAGCCGGAGCCGGCGTCCCGACCGGCGGTCGACCGGCCCGACTTTCCGGTGCCGTCCACTCGACTCCGTCACCCTCCGGTGTGGTGCGCTTTCCGCCACGCGGCGCCCGCCTCCTCGCGGTCCGAGGGCCGTCGTCGGCCCACCCGTCGCCTCATTGGAGACCGCCGCGCGGCGGTCCAACATGGACAGGTACGAACGAACGCCGTATGTGGTTCACCGCAGTCCGTGACTGTGGCGGCCCGGCGGATCATCGGGCGCCGCTCCACAGGGTTTGAACAGGTTCCACCGGTTAGCGTCGGATTCATGATCGATGATACGGCTCCGATGGCCGCCGAACCCACCCCGCTGAGCGGGATCGCCGAGTGGGCGACCGACCTGATGGACACGCTCGGTGCCCCCGGAGCGGGCCTCGCGGTGGCGTTGGAGAACCTCTTCCCACCGCTGCCCAGCGAGATCATCCTGCCGCTCGCCGGCTTCGCCGCCAGCCGGGGCGAGATGAGCCTCTGGTCGGCGATCTTCTGGACCACCCTCGGTTCGGTGGTCGGCGCGCTGGCGCTCTACTACGTCGGCGCGCTGCTCGGCCGGGAACGTACCCGGGCCATCGCCGCCCGGCTGCCGCTGGTCAAGCTCGACGACGTGGACCGTACCGAGGCGTGGTTCCTCCGGCACGGGGTGAAGACGGTCTTCCTCGGTCGGATGATCCCGATCTTCCGCAGCCTGATCTCCATCCCGGCCGGCATCGAACGGATGCGGATGGGCACCTTCCTACTCTGTACCGCCCTCGGCAGCCTGATCTGGAACACCGTCTTCGTCCTCGCCGGCTATCTGCTCGGGGAGAACTGGCACATCGTCGAGGAGTACGCCAGCCTCTTCCAGAAGGTGGTGATCGTGACCGTGGCGCTCGCGGTCGGCTGGTTCGTGCTCTCCCGCCTCTCCCGGCGCAACCGCCCGCGCAGCCGCCACCGCATGTGACGAGGTGTAAGGAAGGGCCCCCTCTACAACAGAAAACGATAAGAAGGGGCCCTTCCTTACACCTCAGCCGCCCAGATAGCGGAGTACGGCGAGCACCCGCCGGCTGTACCCGGTGACGTGAGCCAGGTCGAGCTTGTCGAAGATGGCGTTCACGTGCTTCTCGACGGCGCTCTGCGAGACGTGCAACTGTCCGGCGATGGCGGCGTTGGTGTGCCCCTGCGCCATCAGGTCCAGCACCGCCCGCTCCCGTACGGTCAACCGGGCGAGCGGGTCGGTGTGACTGGTCCGGGCGAGCAGTTGGCGTACCACCTCCGGGTCGAAGGCGGCGCCGCCGTCACCCACCCGGGCGAGCGCGTCGAGGAACTCGCCGACCTGGGCCACCCGGTCCTTGAGCAGGTACCCGACCCCGCCGCTCTGGCTGGTGAGCAGCTCCACGGCGTAACGCTTCTCGACGTACTGGGAGAGCACCAGGACCCCGACGGCGGGCCAGCGGCGGCGGATCTCCAACGCGGCGCGCAGCCCCTCGTCGGTGTGCGTCGGCGGCATCCGTACGTCGACCACCACCGCCTCCGGTGGATCGGCCTCGACGGCCGCGAGCAGGGCGGTCGCGTCCCCCACGGCGGCGGTGACCCGATGCCCCTCCTCGGCGAGCAGCCGGACCAGCCCCTCCCGGAGCAGGGTCGAGTCCTCGGCCAACATCACCCGCATGGCAGCTCCGCGACCACTATCACTCGCATGGCAGCTCCGCGATGACTGTGGTGGGGCCGCCGGCCGGGCTCGTCACCCGGAGCCGGCCGTCCAGGGCGGTGACCCGGCGGGCCAGCCCGGAGAGGCCACCGCCGGCCGGGTCGGCCCCGCCGACGCCGTCGTCGACGACCGTCACGACCAGCCGGCCGTCCCGGATCGCGACCTCGACGTCGACCCGGCTGGCCCGGGCGTGCTTGGCGGCGTTCGTCACCGCCTCCGAGACCACGAAGTACGCGGCCGTCTCGACCGCCCGCGCCGGTCGGCTGGTCAGCCGGTGGTCGATCCGGACCGGCAGCCCGGCGTGCTCGGCGACCCGGGCCAGCGCGTCGGCCAGCCCGAGGTTGTCCAGCGCCGTCGGGTAGACCCGCCAGGCCACCTCGCGGAGGTCGTCGAGGACCCGGCCGGACTCCTCGTGCGCCTGCCGCAGCAGCTCTGCCGTCCGGGCCGGGTCGGTGGCCCGGCGGGCCCGGCCGACCAGCATGCCGAGCGCGACCAGCCGCTGCTGTACGCCGTCGTGCAGGTCCCGCTCGATCCGGCGACGTTCCGCGTCGACCGCGGCCACCACTCCGGCCCGGCTACTGGCCAGCTCGGTGATCCGGCGTTCCAGCAGCTCCCGGTCGCTCGGTCCGAGAAACCGCCGGGCCAGCCGGCGGTCCAGCGCCGCGACACCGAGCACCCCCTGCACGGCGAGGAAGAGCAGCACCAGGGCGAAGACGCCGAAGTACGCCACGATCAGCGGGGTGGCCTCGATCCCGTCGACCGGGCGGCCGATCACCCAGCCGACCAGCACGCCACAGACCACGACCGTGCCGTACAGCATCATCCCCAGCACGATCCCGCCGAGTACCCCGACCGGCAGCCGGGCGACGAGGTAGCCGGCCGCACGGGAGTCGGTGATCACGCCTGCGGGGCTGTCGCCGAAGTACCGCTCGACCCGTCGACGGTCGTACTCGGCGAGCCTTCGGGCCAGCCCTCCCAGCCACCGTCGAGATCGTGGAAAGCGGCCCGGTACGGCGTGGCCGAGCAGCGTGCCGGCCAGGTGACCCAGGCTGACCGTCGCGGTGACGGCACCGAGCAGCACCCCGGTGGCGAGCCGCACGCCCGCACGCGGCGGCCACCAGGACGGGCGGCTGGCGGAGTCGGCCCCCGGCGCCGCCCGGCCGTTGCGGTAGTGCAAACCAGGCTCGACGGCGGTCTCGTCCGGCCCGCCCGGCACCGCGTCCGTCGTCCCGATCCCCTGCTCCGGCACGTCCCGAAGGCTACCGTTGTGGTTTTCCACACCCTGCCGGCGACGGAACTCCACAGCACCTACCCGATCCGATCCGGGAGGTCGCCCGGCCGGCCGGTCCGCCTGCTGTCCGGGTGGTGGCGGATGGTCCAGGTAACGGCCGATGGTCCGCCTGCTGTCCCGGTGGTGGCGGATGGTCCGGGTGGTGGCGGGCGGTCAGGCGCCTGGCTTGACCGAGCGGAGCAGCACGGTGGCCACGTCGACCACCTCGACCTGGTCGCCGGCCTCCTTGCCGTTGACGCCGTCGCTGAGCATCGTCGAGCAGAACGGGCAGCCGACCGCGATCGTCTGCGCGCCGGTCGACATCGCCTCCTCGACCCGGTCGACGTTGATCCGCTTGCCGATCCGCTCCTCCATCCACATCCGGGCACCACCGGCACCACAGCAGAAGGAGCGCTCCTGGTTGCGGGGCATCTCGGTGATCCCGTCGGCCGCCGCCGCACCGAGCACCTCGCGGGGCGGGGTGAAGACCCGGTTGTGCCGGCCCAGGTAGCACGGGTCGTGGTAGGTCAGCCCGCCGTCGACCGGTTGTACCGGGGTGAGCCGTCCCTCGGCGACCAGGTGGGCCAGCAGTTGGGTGTGGTGTACCACCTCGAACTGGCCGCCGAGTTCGCCGTACTCGTTGCCGAGGGTGTTGAAGCAGTGCGGACAGGTGGCGACGATCTTGCGCTTCGCCGGCTCGCGGTCGCCGAACGCCTCGTTGAGGGTCTCGACGTTCTGCTGGGCGAGCATCTGGAAGACGAACTCGTTGCCGATCCGTCGGGCCGGGTCACCGGAGCAGGTCTCGCCCTCGCCGAGGATGGCGAAGTTCACCCCGGCCTGGTTCAGCAGGGTGGCCACCGCCCGGGTGGTCTTCTTGGCCCGGTCCTCGAACGCACCGGCGCAGCCGACCCAGAAGAGGTACTCGAAGTCGTCGACCTCGCCGACCCGGGGCACCTCGAAGTCGAGGCCCTTGGTCCAGTCCTCCCGGGTGTTCGGCGGGGCGCCCCACGGGTTGCCCTTGTTCTCCAGGTTGCGCAGCATCACGCCGGCCTCGGAGGGGAAGCTCGACTCGATCAGCACCTGGTAGCGGCGCATGTCCACGATGTGGTCGACGTGCTCGATGTCGACCGGGCACTGCTCCACGCAGGCACCGCAGGTGGTGCAGGACCAGAGCACGTCGGGATCGATCACCCCGAGTTCCTCGGCGCCACCGACCAGCGGCCGGTTCGCCTCGGCCAGCGCCAGCACGTCCACGTGCGCCAACTGGGCCTCGGTCGCCTTCTCCTCGCCGGTCAGGTCCTTGCCGCCACCGGCCAGCAGGTACGGCGCCTTGGCGTACGCGTGGTCGCGCAGCGACAGCACCAGCAGCTTCGGCGAGAGCGGCTTGCCGGTGTTCCAGGCCGGGCACTGCGACTGGCACCGCCCGCACTCTGTACAGGTGGTGAAGTCCAGCAGCCCCTTCCAGCTGAACTGCTCGACCTGGGCCACCCCGAACTGGTCCTTTTCGGGGTCGGCCTCCTCGAAGTCGAGCGGCTTGCCGTTGCTGGTCATCGGGCGCAGTGCGCCGAGGCCGGAGCCGGTCCGGTCGGGGTCGCGCTTGAAGAAGATGTTCGGGAAGGCGGCGAACCGGTGCCAGGCGACGCCCATGGTGACGTTCAGCGAGATCACGATGACCCAGGTCATCGAGATCGCGATCTTCACCAGGGCGGTGACGCTGGTGCCCGCATCCCAGGCCGGCAGCAGCCCTCCGACGGCGTGGCTGACCGGGGTGGCCCAGGCCGGGAACTCGAAGTGGTCGGTGGCGACCTTGAAGCCCCGGATCAGGAACCCGCAGACCAGTACGGCCAACACCACGGCCTCGACGAAGTAGCCCTGCCACATGGTCGAGCCGGTGAACCTGGAGCGGCGGGCCGGGTTGCTCGGCCGGTTGCGCAGCCGGATGCCGATCAGCACCAGGATCCCGACCACCCCGAGGATCCCGATCAGCTCGGTGACCAGCCCGTAGCCCACCCAGTGCCCGATCAGCGGCAGTCCGCCGGTCGGGCTGACCACCTCGAAGTACGCCTCGAGCACCAGCAGCGACAGCACGACGAAGGCGACCATCACGAACCAGTGCGCGGCGCCCACCACGCTCCAGCGCAGCATCCGGGTGTGGCCGAGCGTCTCGACCAACATGTTCCGGGCCCGGAGGCCCCGGTCGGTGAACCGCGTCGGGTCGGGTTGGCCGAGCCGGATCACCGCGGTCATCCGCAGCACCGCGCGGGTCGCCAGCCACACCGCGACCGCGGTGATGGCGGCGGCGAGGATCGTGGTGACGATCTGGACGCTGCCCATGCCTGTTGGCCTCTCCGTCCTGCTGTCTGACGTCGTCCACCGCCGGCCGTCGAGCGGCGGTGCCGATGCACGAAGCCTACGCGGCGAGGTTACTGGTTGGTAACGTGACTATCCTCGCAGCGACGGGCAGCGGGGCCGAGATGGGACGGCGAGCGAGGCGTTCGGTAGCGAGCAGCCCCGGCAGGGCGCCGGGGCTGGATGTCGAGCCGGAGTCAGCGCCAGCGGGAGAGCAGGCCCAGCGAACCGACCATCGCACCGAAGCCGATGGCGAGGTTCCAGTACCGCCAGGTGGCGACGGGGTACTCCATGTCGGACAGGTAGAAGACCACCAGCCAGCCGATGCCGAAGACGATCAACCCGACCGCCGTGGCCGGCAACCACACCGGGCTAGGCTTACGAGTCGCCGCGGTGGACGTGGGACGAACGTCCGTCGGCGGGGTGTACACCTTCTTCTTACGTACCTGAGACTTGGGCACGGCGCTCTCCTGAGGGGGTGGTGATCCTCGTCCGGCCTGACAACCGGACGCAAGGGCGACGGTCCATGGCCAATAATGTTCGACAGCTAGCGTAGTCGCGAGAACCCGTTCAGGCCACGGACCCGGGCATCTGGGTACGGACGGTTGAACGCCCGGATCGCCTCGGTAATTCCCGCGATCAGGACATAATTACCAGACCGGCATGATCGTGAGGGGGAAGGCCCGATGGAGTACACCTCCGGTGTCGCCTCCTGGCGGAAGGTGCTCCGCCGCGCCGCAGTGGGGCTGCTACCCCGGCGGTCGGCCGAGCGCCGCCCCGGATGGTCGGTGGGGGTACCCCTGATCGCGCTCGCCGCCGGGCTGCTCTTCACCACCACGGCCACCACCGCCGGCGGCACCTCGCTGCGGGAGGACCGCCGCCCGGAACTCGCCCAGCTCATCGAGAGCCGCCGTAGTCAGGTCGCCGCAGGCCAGGAGCGGGCCGCCGCACTCCGCGACGAGGTGGAGAACCAGGCGGAGGCGCTCGGCGGCTCCGACGGCCGGGTGGCGGCGCAGCGGGACCGGGCCGCCGTCAGCCGACAGGCGGCCGGATTCACCGCGCTGACCGGCCCCGGCGTCACTGTCGAACTCGACGACGCGCCGCAGCACGGCGAGGGCAAGCTGCCGGCCGACGTCAGCAACGACGATCTCGTGGTCCACCAGGGCGACGTACAGGCAGTGGTCAACGCGCTCTGGGCCGGAGGTGCCGAGGCCATGACCATCATGGGCGTCCGTGTCCTCTCCACAAGCGCGGTACGCTGCGTAGGGAACACCCTGCTCCTGCACGGGCAGGTGTACTCACCACCATTCAAGATCACCGCCATCGGCAATCCCGCCGCACTACAGCGAGCACTCGCCGCGTCCGAGGGGGTCCGGTTGTTCAGGGACGCCGTCACCCACTACCACCTCGGATACCGCGAGGCAGTGCAGCCCAGCGTGACGGTTCCCGCGTACGACGGCCCCGGCGGGCTCCGGTCGGCCAAGGTTCCGGGGTGACTCCGGTGGCCGGCGACCCGAACTCCGCCCGCAACGGTCGGCACCGCGCCCCGGACGGCGACGACCCGACGATGTTCATCCCCCGGCTGCCGGAAGCTGACGAGGCACCCGCGGCCGACCGGGCACCCCGTCCGTCCCGCCCCGGGCCGCCGGAGCCGGCCGCCCGCCGCCC
Source organism: Plantactinospora sp. CNZ320 (assembly GCF_002846275.1). Taxonomy (NCBI): domain Bacteria; kingdom Bacillati; phylum Actinomycetota; class Actinomycetes; order Micromonosporales; family Micromonosporaceae; genus Plantactinospora; species Plantactinospora sp. CNZ320. The sequence continues at coordinate 5,140,813 of NZ_PJMP01000001.1, read as the reverse complement.
CCGGATCACTGTCGACCACGTCGTGCCGGCGCCACCGGTCCGCGGACCGCGCACACCCGAGCCGCCCCCGCCGGCCGCCCACGACACCGTCAACCTGCCGGTAGCGAAGAGCCCTGCCTCTCCCGTCAGCCCTCCCGTCGGTCCTCCCGTCAGCCCTCCTGTGGGCGGCCCCGGCCGCTATTCGGCCGCCGATCCGGTGCGGCGCGGCCCAACCGGGGCACCCGACCCCCGTCCCGGACTCGGGACACCAGGCCCCCGTCCGGGACTCGGGGCCCCCGAACCGCATCCAGGTCTCGGGGCATCAGGCCCGCACCCCGGATCCGGAGCACCCGAACCGCACTCGGGACTCGGGGCGCCAGGCCCGCGCCCGGGACTCGGGGCACCCGAACCGCACTCGGGGCTCGGAACACCAGGCCCGCGCCCGGGACTCGGCGCGCCCGAACCGCACTCGGGGCTCGGGGCACCGGGGCCCCGGCCGGCAGAGCATGGCCGGCCCGGTGACCGCCGCAGCCCGGTCGAGGGCCACCACCCGCAGCCGTACGCGCCGGCCAAGCCGGAGTTCCGGCAGCCGTACCCGCCGGTCGAGGCCGAGTTCCGGCAGCCGTACCCGGCCGTCGAGGCCGAATTTCGGCAGCCGTACCCGCCGTCGGGCCGCCGGGAGTCGGCGCCGTCCGGCGGCCGCCGGGGCACGGCGACCGATCCCGAGAGCTGGTCACCGGCTCCGGAGACCACGTCGGAGCGGTGGGAACCGGCGCCGGCCGTCCGGCCGGGCGCCTGGGAGCCGACCCGGGCCACCGCCGAGCCCGGTCGCCGGGAGTCGGCTGACCCCGGCCATCGGGAGTCGTCCCCGGGTGCTGCCGGCCATTGGGAGCCGTCCCCGGGTGCTCCGGGCCTTCGGGAGCCGTCCCCGGGTGACCTCGGCCGGGAGCCGTCCCGGGGTGAGTCCGACGCCCGCCTCCGTAGTGACCCCTCGGCTGGCCGCCGGACCAACGGGGCTGATCGGGTCGACGCACCGACCGCGCTCATCCCGACCGTCCCCGCGGCCGACCCCGAGACCACCGCGCCGATCCCGCCGATGCCGCAGCGGGCCTCCGGAGCCGAGGCCGGCCCGCCGACGACCCCGCATCGCGCCCCCGCCGCCGCCGACGGCGCCACCACCGCGCTGCCACAGGTCCGGCCCGCCGCCGCACCCCGGCGGGACGACATCGAGTCCACCGCGCTGATCGGCGCGATCCCACCCCGACCGGCGACCGACGACAAGGACGACCCCGCCGACACGGACGGCGATGCGGACGCCGAGCAGCGGCCTCGGCGGGGCGAGCGGGTGGTCCAACTCCGCCCGGAGCAGACCGGCGAGGGCTACAAGAGCGTGTACTCCGAACTGACCCGACCCTCGCTCGGTTCCCGGATCCGGACCGGCGTACGGGCCACCGGCGAGATACTGATCACCTTTGGCCTGGTCGTCCTGCTCTTCGCGGCGTACGAGGTCTGGGGCAAGTCGACGATCGTCAACGCACACCAGGACGATCTGGGCCAGCAGTTGGCACAGCAGTGGGAGGAACCCGACCCGACGGTCGGGCCGACCCCCACCGCCACTCCGAAGCCGACCAAGCCGGTGCAGGGCAAGCCGATCGCCGGGCTCTACATCCCGAAGCTGGACAAGCAGTGGGTCGTGGTCGAGGGCGTCAGCCAGAAGGACATCCGGTACGCCCCCGGCCACTACCCGAGCAGCGCCCTGCCCGGACAGGTCGGCAACTTCTCGGTCGCCGGTCACCGGAACCGGGCCACCTTCTGGCGACTCGACGAACTCCACGACGGCGACGTGATCGTCGTGGAGTCCAAGGAAGCCTGGTTCGTCTACCACGTCTCGCAGACCCGGATCGTCCGGCCGTCCCAGGTCGAGGTGGTCGCCCCGGTCCCCGGCAAGCCGAAGGCGAAGCCGACGAAGGCGATGCTGACCCTGACCACGTGCAATCCGAAGTTCGACAACTACCAACGGTTGATCGTGCACGCCGAGCTGGTCCGTTCCGAGCCGAAGACGGTCGGCTCGGCCCGCCCGCCCGAGTTGGACGGCTGACCCGCCATGTACGCGTGGATCTGGCGCAAGCTGCCGTACGGGATTCCGGGCAAGCTGATCGGCTCGCTGCTGATCGTGGCGAGTCTGCTCGCCCTGCTCTGGTACGTCGTCTTCCCGTGGGCCGAGCCGCTGCTGCCGTTCGACGACGTACAGGTGACCCAGGACAACGGAGTTCCCGGAGCGCCGGCCGGTGAGCCGGGAGTCGACGGCGAGAACCCGGGTGTCGGTGACGAGCCGCCCGGCGACGAGCACGATCTGCCGTACGACACCACCCGGAACAACACTCCGCCCCCGAGCCCGACCAGGTAGGCCCGATGCGTGTCCTCGTGATCGACAACTACGACTCGTTCGTCTTCAACCTCGTGCAGTACCTCGGCCAGCTCGGCGCCGACTGCGAGGTACGCCGCAACGACGAGATCGACCTCGCCGAGGTGGGCCGGCTGGACGTGGCCGGAGTGCTGCTCTCGCCCGGCCCCGGTACTCCGGACCGGGCCGGCGTCTGCCTCGACGTGATCCGCGAGTACGCCGGCCGGCTGCCGATCCTCGGCGTCTGCCTCGGCCACCAGGCCATCGGCGCCGCCTTCGGTGGAACGGTCGAACGGGCACCCGAACTTTTGCACGGCAAGACGTCCGAGGTCCTGCACCGGGGCGTGGGCGTACTGGCCGGGCTGCCGGATCCGTTCACCGCGACCCGCTACCACTCGCTCGCCGTACTTCCGGAGACCCTGCCGGCGGAGATCGAGGTCACCGGCTGGACCGAGTCGGGCGTGGTGATGGCGATGCGGCACCGCGAGCTGCCGGTCGAGGGGGTGCAGTTCCACCCCGAGTCGGTGTTGACCGAGGGCGGCCATCTGATGCTCGCCAACTGGCTCGCCGGCTGCGGCCTGCCGGCGGCACTGGACCGGGCTCCCGCGCTGGCCGCCGAGGTCGACGCCCGGCGCCGGTCCGCCTTCGTCACGGTCTGAGCCGGTGTGACGCGCTGCGTCCGCGTCACGGCCGCAAGCCGTCGACGTGGTCGCCGACCACCCCGGGGTGATTCCGCCGGGGTGGCCCGAGCACGTCGAGGTCAGCCCCGGCGCGCCGCGATCACCGTTCGGGTCGGGTGACCGGCGGGTTCACCGGCGGGAACAGTCCGCCGCCACCCCCGCCGCCGTCGCCCGGACCGGTTGGCGAGCCGGTGGGGGTCGGGGGATCCGGGTCGTCCTCCTCGGCCACGCTGACGGTGATCGTCACGGTGGTGCCGGTCGCCCGCTTCTCCCCGGCGCTCGGGTTCTGCTTGGTCACCTCACCGGCCTCGGCCGGCGGGACCGGCTCACCGTCGACGACCTTTACCCGGAAGCCGGCCCTGTCCAGCTGTTCCCGCGCCTCGTCCTCCTGCAGGCCGAGGACCCTCGGCACCTCGACGACGTTGCCCCGGGAGACGGAAACCGTCACCTTGGAGCCCTTGGGGACCTTCCTGCCCTCGGCCGGGTCGACGGCGGTGACGGTGCCCTTGTTCTGGCCACTGTTCACGTCCGTGCGCACGACCACCAGACCCTGCTCCTTGAGCCGGATCTCGGCGGACTCGAACGTGCCGCCGATCAGCCCGGCCGGAACCGCCACGGTGCCGGGGCCGGCACAGATCCGGATCTCCACCTCGGTACCCGCGTCGACCTTGGTGGTCGGCGCCTGACTCTGCGAGGTGACCTGCCCCACCTTGCAGTCCTCGCTGGTGTCCGGGTCACCGACCTTGGCGGTCAACTCCGCCTGTTCGAGGGCGTTCCGGGCCGCCGCCTCGGTGCTGCCGACCACGTTCGGCACTTCGACGCTTGCCGTGGCGCCCGGGTCGTTCTCGTTGTTGAGCATCAGCGCGGCGACCAGGGCGATCACCGCGAGCACCCCGAGGCCGCTCAGTGTGGCGATCACCCAGGCGGACGCCCTGCGGCGCCGCGCGTCACCGACCCGGGCCGGCGGCATCGGCCGGCCTCCACCGACCTGGATCTGGCGAGTGGTCGCCGCGTGCGACATCGCCATCGTCTCGTCCTCGCGCAGCACCGGAGTGGCCATCACCGGCCGGCCGGCGGCGGCGCGGAGCAGGTCGGCGCGCATCTCGGCCGCGCTCTGGTAGCGGTTGAGCGGGTTCTTCGACAGCGCCTTGAGCACGATCGCGTCGATCGGCGGGGTGACGTCCGGGTTGAGGTCGCTCGGTGACGGCGGATCTTCCCGTACGTGCTGGTAGGCGACGCTGACCGGGCTGTCACCGACGAACGGCGGATGGCCGCAGAGCAGTTCGAAGAGCACACATCCGGCGGCGTAGACGTCCGACCGGGCGTCCACCGCCTCGCCCCGGGCCTGCTCGGGCGAGAGGTACTGGGCCGTACCGATCACCGCGCTGGTCTGCGTCATCGTGGTGGCGCCGCTGGCCAGTGCCCGGGCGATGCCGAAGTCCATCACCTTGACCTGGCCGGTCTGGGTCATCATCACGTTGCCGGGCTTGATGTCCCGGTGGATGATGCCGTGCCGGTGACTGAACTCCAGCGCGGCGCAGACGTCGGCGGTGATCTCCAGGGCCCGCCGGGGCATCAACCGCCCCTCGGCGGCGAGCACCTCCTTGAGCGTCCGGCCGTTGACGAACTCCATGACGATGAACGGCAGGGTCTCACCGGTGGGGGCAATCTCCTCACCGGTGTCGTAGACGGCGACGATCGCGGGGTGGTTGAGCGACGCGGCGTTCTGCGCCTCCCGCCGGAAACGCATCTGGAAGGTGTCGTCGCGGGCCAGATCGGTACGAAGCATCTTGATCGCGACATCGCGGCCGAGCCGGAGGTCGCGCCCGCGGTGCACCTCGGCCATGCCGCCGTAACCGAGCAGCTCGCCGACCTGGTACCTGCCACCCAGCAGGCGGGCCTGCGCCGTCATCTCGTCTGTCGTCCTTCGCTCATCTGGTCACCCCGCCGGGGTATCCGTTCCGTTCCACCTGACGGTACGACGCACCGGTTGGTGCGTCGCGTCCGGCTTCCGGCCGGAATTCCGATATCGCCGCCTGGGGCGCTGACATGCCGCTTGTGTTCTGGTTCTCTTTCCAGTTGAAGGCAATCACGCCCGAGCAGATCAGTACCAGCAGGCCCAGCACAACGAAGAGCGCGATCAGCAACGAGCGGTTCCCGGGCGACGGCGGTGGTACGGCCGGACGCCCCGGGTACGAGTATGCGGCCTCCGGCCGGGGCCGGACCGGCTGCGGCACCGGGGCCGCGCCCCGGTTGTAGCCGGCGGGCCCGACCGGCGCCGTACCGGCCGGCGGGCGGGCCAGCGGCGCGGCGGCCGGCGAGTGCGGCGCGTGCGGTGCCACCCGCGCGGCACCCGGTGGCACCCGGGGCGCGGGCGGGACCGAGGTCGGCCGGGGTGGCATCACGGGCGCGGGCGGCGGCGGCGCGGAGCGCTGCGGCGGCACCGGCAGCGCCGTGACCGGCCGGCCGGGCTGGTTCGCCATCCCGATCGTGGCGGCGGCCTGCCGGGACACCGCGGCCAACTCGGCGGCGCTCTGCCAGCGGGCCTTCGGGTCCTTCGCCATCGACCGCTCGACGATCGCCCGGATCGCCGGCGGGATGTCGCCGGGAAGCTGCCGGGGAGTCTCCCGTACGTGCTTCATGGCGATCTCGATCGCGCTGTTGCCCTCGAACGGCCGCCGGCCGGCAAGACACTGGTACGCGACCACGCCGAGCGCGTACACATCCGAGCAGGCGGTGGCGACCTCGCCGGCCGCCTGCTCCGGCGAGATGTACGACGCCGTACCGAGCACCGAACCGGCGGCGGTGAGCTGGCCGACCAGGGCCGAGCGGGCGATGCCGAAGTCGGTCAGCACCAGCGTGCCGTTCGGCCGGACCAGCAGGTTGCCCGGCTTCACGTCCCGGTGCACGATGCCCTTGTCGTGTGCGGCCTGCAACGCGTCGGCAGCCTGCGCGACAAGTGCCATGGTGCGGGCCGGGGTGAGCCGGCCGACCCGGCTCAGCGTCCGGGAGAGCGCGTCGCCCTCGACGTACTCCATCACCAGGAAGGCGATCTGCTGGTCGCTGCCGTAGTCGTAGACGTCCACCACGCCCGGGTGGTTGATGGTGGCCATGGTCCGGGCCTCGCCCCGGAACCGCTCGGCGAAGCCCGGTTCGTCCAGCAACGCCGGCAGCAGGATCTTGACCGCCACCGTACGGCCGAGCACCTCGTCGGTGCCCCGCCACACGTCGCCCATGCCGCCACCGGCGATCCGCTCGTCGAGGCGGTACCGGTTACCGAGCAGCACTCCGGGCTTCAGCATGTCAGCGGCCTCCCCGGTCGGTGATGACCGCCCGCATGATCTGCTGGCTGATCCGTGCCGCCTCGCCGCTGCCGCCCTCGCCGGCGTTCTCCAGGAAGACGCAGACCGCCGAGATCGGCTTGCCGGCGCTGTTGATCGCGAACCCGATGAACCAGCCGTGGTCCGGGTTGGTTCCGCCGTTCTCGGCGGTCCCGGTCTTGCCGCCGACCCGGTAGCCGTTGATCCTCGCGTTGGTGCCGCTGCCGTTCTGCACCACGCTGACCATCATCTCTTCGAGCTGGCTGGCCACGTCGGCGCTGACCGGCTCGCGCAGCTCCTTGGGAACCGCGGTGTAGTAGTCGGTGGTGCGGTCCGGGCCAAGCTGCTGCTGCACCAGGTACGGCCGCATCTGCCGCCCGTCGTTCGCGACAGTGGCCGCGATCAGCGCGCCCTGCAACGGGGTCATCTGGACGCTGTTCTGCCCGATGGAGGACTGGGCCACCTGCGGCGGGTCGTCCTTGCCGTCCGGGGTGGTCATCTCGCCGGTACGGCTGGCCGCCACCTTCTGGCCCGAACCGTTCAGCCGGCCGACCGCCAGCTCGTCGTCCTCGAAGCCGAACTGCCTGGCCTCGTCCTTGAGCTTGTCGGCGCCGAGCTTGACCCCGAGCTGGGCGAAGCCGGTGTTGCAGGAGTCGGTCAACGCCGTGTTCAGGGTCACCTGGGCCTGGGGGCAGATGCTCGGCGCCGCGTTGCGGATCGGCTCGCCGGCGGTCGGCGCCAGGTAGCTCGGACCGGCCGGGATCCGGGTGCCGGGCTCGTACCCGTTCTCCAGCGCGGCGGCCGCCATGATGACCTTGAAGGTGGAGCCCGGCGGGAACCTCTCGGAGAGCGCGCGGTTCTTCAGCGGCCCGTCCTTGGCGGCGTCGAGCTGGTTGTACGCGGCCTCGGCCTGCTCGGTGTTGTGGTCGACGAGCGGGTTCGGGTCGAAGCTCGGCATCGAGACGAGCGCCTGGATCGCCCCGGTGGTGGGGTCGATCGCCACCGCCGCGCCCTTGACCGCGTTCCTGCGGTTGTTGGCCAGCTCCCGGTAGGCGACCTCCTGGGCCCGGGGCGAGAGGGTGAGCAGGATGTTCCCGCCGGCCGTCTGGTTGCCGGTGAAGAGGTCCCGCACCCGGTCACCGAAGAGCTGGTCGCTGGTGCCGGCGAGGAACTCGTTCTCGCTCTTCTCGATGCCCGTCTCGGCCAGGTTGACCGGCTTGTAGCCGAGGGCGTGCGCGTACACCTCGCCCTTGGGGTAGGTGCGGAGGAACTTCAGCTTGCCGCTGGTCTCCTTGCTGGTCGCCAGGGGCGTACCGCCGGCCTCGATGATCCCGCGCTTGCGCTCGTACTCGGCGACCTGGACCCGGCCGTTGTAGTCGCTGTTGCGATATTCGTCAGCCTTGTACGCCTGTACGTAGTTGAGGTTGACGAAGAGCAGGCCGAACAGGACCATCACGACGACACCCACCCGGCGCAACGGTGCGTTCACGGTCTGATCACCTCCGTTTGGGCGCCGTGCAACTGTGCCGGCGGTCCGGCGGGTACCCCGCTGGGCCGGGCCGGGGAAGCGGAGTCGACCGGCCGGCGCGCCGCGTCGGAGATCCGGAGCAGGGCCGCGACCAGCAGCCAGTTCGCCATCAGCGACGAACCACCGGCGGAGAGGAACGGCGTGGTCTGGCCGGTGAGCGGGATCAGGCCGCTGACGCCGCCGATGATCACGAAGAGCTGGAGGCAGACGGTGAAGGAGAGTCCGCCGGCGAGCAGCTTGCCGAACGAGTCGCGGACGGCCAGGGCGGCCCGCAGCCCCCGCTCGATGATCAACAGGTAGACCACCAGCAGGGCGGAGAGCCCGAACAGGCCGATCTCCTCACCCAGGCCGGCGAAGACGAAGTCCGTGTGCACCTCGGGGATCTCCGTCGGCTGCCCGGCGCCGGGGCCGGTTCCGAATAGCCCACCGGTACCCAGCCCGAGCAGTCCCTGGAGGGTCTGCCAGCCGGTGCCGTACGGGTCGCCGTACGGGTCGAGCCAGATGTCCACCCGGGTGTAGAAGCTGGCGAAGGGCCCACCGACCACACCGCCGAGGTACCAGGCGAGCACGGCACCGCCGAAGAAGAGCAGCAGACCGATGATCAGCCAGCTGACCCGTTCGGTGGCGATGTAGAGGGTGACCACGAACATGCCGAAGTAGAGCAGCGAGGTGCCGAGGTCCTTCTGGAAGACCAGCACCGCGAGACTGATCAGCCAGACCACGATGACCGGGCCGAGGTCCCGGCCACGGGGGAAGTCGATGCCGAGGAAGCGCCGGCTGGCCAGCGAGAGCACCTCGCGCTTGCGGACCAGGTAGTAGGCGAAGAAGACCAGCAGGGCCAGCTTGGCGAACTCGCCGGGCTGGATGGTGAACCCGCCGAAACTGATCCAGAGTTTGGCGTCCGACTGCGGGTTGACCTGCGAGTACTTGGCGGGCAGCAGGGCCGGGGTGATCACCAGTACGATGCCGGCCAGCACCAGCGTGTAGGCGTACCGGCTGATCGCCCGGTGGTCGCGGATCAGCACCAGCAGCCCGGCGGCGAGCGCCACCGAGAGCAGCGTCCAGGCGAGCTGCCGCCCGCCGGTGCCGGAGAACATGGTCAGGTCGGCCCGCTCGTCCGGGGTGGCCCGGCCCAGGTCCAGCCGGCGCAGGAAGGCGACGCCGAGACCGTTGACCAGGGCGACCGCCGGCACGAGCACCGGATCGGCGTACGGCGCCAGGAACCGGACCACCACGTGGATCGCCAGGAAGACGGCGGTGATCGACGCGATCGGTACCCAGAAGTCGAAGGTCACCGTGTCGAGCAGGTTCGCCTCGGCCGTCGCCGCGTACGCCGCGACGACGACCATGGCCAGCAGCAGCAGTGCCAGTTCGGCGTTCCGCCTGGACCTGGCGGCGACTCGGACACGTGGCAGCTCGCCCGTGGGTGCGGGCGTCGATGCCGATCCAGGCGGGGCGGTCACGTGAGTTCCCTCGGATCGTCGGAGCTGACGCTCACTCGATCGACCGGCATCCCGCGGGGTCGGTGACCGGCGGGATCGGGTCGGACGGTGGCGCGTCGGGCGTGTCCGCCGGGGTGGCGGTCGCCTGCACGGTCTGGCCGGGGGTAGGAGTGGGTGCGGTCGTGGCCGGCGGGGTGGCGCTCGGCGTGGGGATGGGGATGGGGGTGGCGCTCGGCTGGCAGAGCGGCTTCAGGTTGGGGTTGCCGGGGTCCTCGTTCGTCAGCTCCGCGAGCCGGCGTTCCGCGTCCGGCTCGTCGTCGGCCTGGATGCCCTGCCTCACCTGCTCCTGGGCGGCGTCGGTCAGGTCGTCCAGCTTCGTCGGACTGGTCGCGTGCACGTTCGACAGTTCGAGCCCGGCGATCCGGCCCGGAATGCCCTGGAAGACCGCGAGCTGGCCGTCGTCGGTGGCACCGACGTAGTACTGCCGCTGGCTGTAGTCCCAGCCGAACCAGAGTCCGGCGCCGACCACCCCGAGCAGCGCCACCACGAGTACGGCGGTGCGCAGCGGGCGCCGACGGGGGCGCTCGGACTCGTCGTCGGCGGAGGGTTCGGGCTCGTTCTGCTCCGGCGAGGCCGGACGCGGCGGGGAGAGTGCCGAGGCCCGGGCGGCCGGCGTCGAGTCGTCGGCCGAGGTCGCCATGCCCCGGTCCCGGGACGCCGCACCGCCGACGATCGGGGCCGCCTCCAGGATGTCCTGGTCGCTGGCGTCCGCGATGATCACGGTGATGTTGTCCGGGCCGCCACCCCTGAGCGCGAGCTGCACCAGCCGCTCGACGCACGCCTGGGGGTCCTTGATGTTGCGCAGCGTCTCGCCGATGGTCTCCGCGCTCACCACGCCGGAGAGCCCGTCGCTACAGATCAGGTAGCGGTCACCGGTACGCACCTGGCGTACGGAGTATTCGGGGTCGATGTCGCGGCCGTCCAGCGCGCGGGTGAGCAGCGACCGCTGCGGGTGGCTGCTCGCCTCCTCCAGGCTGATCCGGCCCTCGTCGACGAGCATCTGGACGTACGTGTCGTCCTTGGTGATCTGGGCGAACTCGCCGTCACGGAGCAGGTAGGCGCGGGAGTCACCGATGTGCACCATGCCGATCTTGCTGCCCGAGAAGAGCAGAGCGGTGAGCGTGGTGCCCATCCCCTCGAGATGCGGATTGGCGTCCACCGTGTCGCGCAACTGTTGGTTGGCGGTGTCCACGGCCGATCGCAGCGCATCGACGAGGGCGTCACCCGGGACGTCCTCGTCGAGCGGGGCCATGGCACCGATGACGATGTTGCTGGCGACGTCACCGGCGGCCATCCCGCCCATGCCGTCGGCCACGGCGAGAAGCCGCGGCCCGGCATAGACGGAATCCTGGTTGCCGTCTCGGATCAGCCCGCGGTCGCTGTGCGCCGCGTAACGCATGGTCAGAGTCATGGCCGTAATTCGAGAGAAGTGCGGCCGATCCGGATCGGCACGCCGAGGGGGACGGGGGTAGGTCCGGTGACCTTAGCGCGATCGAGGTAGGTCCCGTTAGTCGAGCCGAGATCTTCGACGTACCACTGCCCGTTGCGCGGCACGAGCCGGGCGTGCCGGGCCGAGGCGTAGTCGTCGGTGATCACCAGCGTCGAGTCCTCCGCCCGGCCGATGGTGATCTGCGCTTCGCCGAGCGTTATTCGTGTGCCGGCGAGCTGACCCGCGGTCACGACCAACTGGTGCGCCGCCCGGCCCCGTTTGACCTTCGCCGGTTTGTTCTGTCCCAGCGCCGCGGCCCCCACCCCGCGCGGCGCGGCGACGAGGCGACTGGACCTCGCGCCGGCGAAGAGGTCCCGACGGATCACTCCGACCACCGTGAAGACGAAGATCCACAGCAGGACGATGAAACCGATCCGGGCAACGGTGATGACGAATGGGGGCAAGGTGGTTAGCCGTCCACGCGGAAGGTCAGGGTGGTGGTGCCGAGCTGGATCATGTCGCCCGGGTTGAGCGCCACGGCGGAGACCCGCTGCCCGTTGACCATAGTGCCGTTCGTCGACCCGAGGTCGGTGAGCACCACCTGGGCGCCGTCGAAGTCGAGTCGGGCGTGCCGGCGGGAGATGCCGACATCCGGCAGCCGCAGGTTCGCCTGGTCGCCCCGGCCGATCACGGTCGAACCCATCTGCAACGGATAGGTACGGCCGTCACCGGAGACCAGCCGGATGTTGCGGCCGCCGGCACCGTGCCCGGGCGGTGGGCCGTAGCCGCCGCCCTGGTCGTACGGCGGGTAGCCGCCGGGCTGCTGGTCGTATGGCGAGGAGTGCACCGGTGCCACGTCGCCACCGGTGTAGACCTCGGCGGTGACCCGGAACATCCCTGTGTCGAGGCCGTCCCCGCGCTCGATCTCGACGATGACGTCGCCGTAGACGGTCCACGCCTGCTCGCCGATGAACTCCGCCTGCGACTGGGCCAGTTCCTGGGCCAGCGCGGCGGCGTACGGCGCCAGCCGACTGTGGTCGTACGGCGAGAGATCGATCACGTAGCGGTTGGGTACCAGAGTGCGCCCACCGGCGAGGATCGCCTTGTGCGCCTCTGCCTCCCGCTGCATCGCGTTGAGGATCTCGACGGGGTGCACGACCCCTTTGAACACCTTTGCGAAGGCCCCCTCGACCAGGCCCTCCAGACGCTTCTCAAAGCGTTGCAGCACGCTCACCGGCTCCTCCTCGGGTTCCGAGGACATGATGGTATCCGGCCGCCGCACGTGCGGCTCGCACGCCGCTCGGCCGCCTGCTGCCGGCCTCTCCTCAGCGGCCGGGATAGTCGTGCTACTCTTCCATCCGCTGCGGGCGGTAACGCCCACAGCGGCAGTAGGGACAGCGTAGTATGTCCCGGCACATGCCGAAGAGTGGGCTCCGGAGACGATTGTTATTGTCCTGTGGCGCACTCGGGGGGATGAGTCGGGTTGTCCCGGGCCTCTCGTCGAGAGGGCACGGGGCGACGCGGGTCACGCCTCGCAAGGGGAAGTGGCGGAATGGCAGACGCGCACGGTTCAGGTCCGTGTGCCCGAAAGGGCGTGGGGGTTCAACTCCCCCCTTCCCCACCGCTTCGAGGGGCTCCGTGGTGACACGGGGCCCCTCGTTCATATTGGGGCAAAGGCGCCACCGCGCTATGCTCCGGTGGTTTTCCGACCCAAGGGCAACCCAGGAGTGCGTGTGACAGTCGCGTTGGTGACCGGATCCGGCGGCCTGATCGGCTCCGAGGCGGTTCGGCACTTCGCCGGGCTCGGCCTCGACGTGGTCGGAATCGACAACGACATGCGGCGACGCTTCTTCGGCGCCGAGGCCTCCACCGCGTGGAACGTACTGCGGCTCACCAGTGACCTCGGCGACGCGTACACGCACCACGACGTCGACATCCGCGACCGGGACGCGCTGGCGGAGATCTTCAGGCGGTACGGCCGGGACATCGGCGTGGTGATCCACACCGCGGCGCAGCCCTCGCACGACTGGGCCCTGCGTGACCCGTTCACCGACTTCGACGTCAACGCGGGCGGCACCCTCAACGTCCTGCAGAACGTCCGTGAGCACTGCATCGACGCGCCGGTGATCCACTGCTCCACCAACAAGGTCTACGGCGACCGGCCGAACAGCCTCCCGCTGATCGAGCAGGAGACCCGCTGGGAACTCGCGGCCGACCACCCGTACTTCGACGGCATCAAGGAGGACATGTCGATCGACGGCTCACTGCACTCGGTCTTCGGCGCCTCCAAGGTCGCCGCCGACGTGATGGTGCAGGAGTACGGCCGCTACTTCGGCATGAAGACCGCCTGCTTCCGGGGCGGCACGCTGACCGGCCCGGCGCACTCCGCCACCGAACTGCACGGCTTCCTCGGTTACGTGATGCGCTGCAACATGGAGCGCCGGACGTACAAGATCTTCGGGTACAAGGGGAAGATGGTCCGGGACGCGATCCACAGCCACGACGTGGTCGCGGCCTTCGAGGCGTTCTTCCGGGAGCCCCGCTCGGCGGCGGTCTACAACCTCGGCGGCGGTCGGCACTCGAACTGCTCGCACCTGGAGGCGTTCGCGCTGGCCGAGCAGATCACCGGGGAGCAGATGGTCACCGAATACCACGAGGCCAACCGGGTCGGCGACCACCAGTGGTGGATCGGCTCGAACGCCGCCTTCCAGCGTGACTACCCGCACTGGAAGCAGATCTACGACGTGCCGATGATCCTCCAGGAGATCTACGACGCCAACGTCGACAAGTGGATACCGCGGTGAACCTTTCCAGCCGTGAGGACGGCGACCAGCGGGGCAGGGGGAGACTGTGATCTCGCGGGGTAAGCGCAACGTCCTCGGCGTACTTGTCGACGCGATCGACTACGAGGCCGCGACCGAGCAGGTGGTGTCCGCCGGGCGGGAGCGCCGGTCGATGGCGTTGACCGCGCTGGCCGTGCACGGGGTGATGACCGGGGTGCTCGACCCGGCGCACAACGCCCGGCTCAACGCCTTCGACGTGGTCACCCCGGACGGCCAGCCCGTGCGCTGGGCGCTCAACCTGCTGCACCGCGCCGCCCTGGCCGAGCGGGTCTACGGCCCCGACCTGACGCTCAGCGTGCTGGCCAGGTTCGCCGACGAGGGCATGCCGGTCTATCTCTACGGCTCCACCGACGAGACCCTGGCCCGGCTGATCCCGGAACTGGAGCGGATGTTCCCGGCCCTGAAGATCGCCGGGGTGGAGTCGTCGAAGTTCCGGCCGGCCCGCCCGGGCGAGGACGCCGAGATCGCCGACCGGATCCGCGCCTCCGGCGCCCGGCTCGTACTCGTCGGGCTCGGCTGTCCCCGGCAGGAGGTCTTCGCGTACGCGATGCGACCGCTGCTGGACATGCCGCTGATGGCGGTCGGGGCGGCCTTCGACTACCACGCCGGCCTGCTCCGCAAGCCTCCACCGTGGATGCAGCGGGTGGGGCTGGAGTGGCTGTGGCGGTTCGGTCTGGAGCCGAAGCGCCTCTTCCACCGGTACATGGTGCTCAACCCGGCGTACGTGGCCCGGCTGACCGCGCAGCGGCTCGGCATCTGGAAGGCCAACCCGCCGGCTCCGGCGAACGACCGCCCGGCCAGCTTCGCGGTCTGACCGGCCCGGACGCGGCGGAGGTAGGGCTGCCCCTACCCGGGAAAGGCCGGTCGCCGGGAGTGTCCCGGGGTGCCCGGTCCGATTGACTTCCCGCTATGGACGCGGTGCGGCTGGCGGAGGTCGGCAGACGGTACGGCTCGGGCGGCGGCGCGGTGACCGCGCTTGACCGGATGACGCTCGGCTTCGGGACCGGCCCGTACACGGTGCCGACGGGTCCGTCGGGTTCCGCCAGGAGCACGCTGTCGCGGGTCGCGCCGTGCTGACGCTCGCCGGCCAGACGTTCCGGAGCCGCTGGACCGCGTTCGTGGGTACCTTCGTCGCGCTCGGTCTCGGCGTCTGCCTGCTCGCCACCACCGGGCTCGCCCTGGCGTCCAGCGTCAGCGGTCCGGACCGGGCCACCGAGTGGTACCGGAACGCCGACGTGGTGGTGGCCGGACCGAGGTCGGTGAGTGTCACCACGGGTACCGGCGACGAGCGGTACACCTCGACCACGGACACGGCGTACTCGCGGCCGGTGCCGGTCGAGTTGGCGGCCCGGCTGGGTACGGTGCCGGGGGTCGTCGCGGCGGTACCCGACCGTCAGGTCCCGGTGGATCTGGCCGGTACGGCGGGAATCGCCCGCCCCTGGTCGGTCTCGGCACTCGGCGGGTACGGCCCGCTGGTGGGTGAGCCGCCTACTGTGGACGGTGAACTGGTCGCCGCCTCGCCGGGCGGGCACCGGCCGGGTGACCGGATCCCGGTGCAGACCCCGGACGGGCCACGGACGTTCACCGTCAGCGGCGTCCTGACCCCGCCGACCGCAACACCCGACACGCCGGAGAACGGGAACGGGCCGGGCGGCGGGAACGGGCCGGTGAAGAGGGACGGGCCGGGCGGCGCAGGGCGGGTGGACGACGGGGAGGCGCCGGTCGTCGTCTTCATCACCGACCGGGCCGCCGCCGAGCTGGCCGGGGATCGGATCACCGCCGTGGCACTGCGGGCCGGCGACGGGATCTCCACCGGCGCGCTGGCCGCGCGGGTCCGGGCCGCCGCGCCCGGGTTCCGGGTGCTCACCGGTGACGACCGGCGGGCCGCCGAGCCGGATCCGGACGGCGAGGAGCTGGCGATCGCGGCGTCGTTGCTGGGTACCACCGCCGGGGTGGCGATCTTCGTCTCGGTCTTCGTGGTCGCCGGTACCTTCTCGTTCGCGGTCGCCCAGCGCCGGCGCGAGTTCGCCCTGCTGCGTACCACGGGTGCCACGCCCCGGCAGATCCGCCGGCTGGTGCTCGGCGAGGCGGTACTCGTCGGGGTACTGGCCGGGCTGGCCGGCAGCCTGCTGAGCCTGGTCACCGCGCCGCCGTACGCGCACTGGCTGGCCCGGTCCGGGTTCGCGCCGGAGGACTTCACCGCCCGGTTCGTCCTCTGGCCGCTGCTCGCGGCGTCCGGGGCGGGTCTGCTGGTCGCCCTGCTCGGCGCCGGGGTCGCGGCCCGGCGGGCGGCCCGGGTACGCCCGATCGAGGCGCTGCGGGAGGCGTCGGTCGACACCCGGGTGATGGGTTGGGGGCGGTGGCTGTTCGGACTGCTCTTCCTCGGCGGCGCGGTGCTGCTGCTCGCCGTGCTGCCGGAGATCGGGGTCTCGGACGGGCTGGCCATGGTGATGCTGGTCGCCCAGCTGGGCCTGGCCGCCGCCGGGCTGCTGGCGCCGGTGCTGATCCGGGTGCTGGTGCCGCTGTTCGGCGTCCTGCTGTGGGGGCCCACCGGCGCGATCGCCCGGTCGAGTGCGTCGGGCGCGCTGCGCCGTACCTCCGCCACCGCCGGGCCGATCCTGGTCACCGTCGGCATCGCGGCCACCACGCTGCCGCTGACCGCGACGCTCTGGCAGGCCGAGCAGAGTTCCGCTCGGGAGCGGGTCATCGCGGGTGCGGTGGCGACCGCGAGCGGCCCGGTCGGGTTCGCCGAGCCGACGGTCGCGGCACTGGGCCGGGTCACCGGGGTACGCGCCGCCGTGCCGAGCCGGCAGACCGAGGTGTACGTGCGCAGCGACGACTACCCCGAGGAGTACTCCGCCCGGTATGTAGGTGCGGGGCTGGACCGGGTACTGCGACTGCCTGTGGTGGCGGGGTCGCTCGACGGGCTGACCGGTACCGACACGGTGGCGGTGAGTCGCTCGATGGGCTGGCAAGTGGGCGAGCGGGTCCAGGTGTGGCTCGCCGACTCGACCGAGGTGCGCCTGCGGGTGGTGGCCGTACTCGTCGACTCGATCGACCTGGACCGAACCCTGCTGCTGCCCTGGGAGCTGGGCCGGGCGCACCGGCCGGGCGGCGGCGCCGACGTCGTCTACCTGGACGGCGGCGACCCGGTGGCGCTCGACGCGGCGGCCGTCGCCGGTGGCGGGCGGGTGCTGCCCACCGCCGAGCACCTGGTGGTGGGGGACGCCGTGCAGTACGAGCGGAACCGGGTGGCGCTGCTGGCGGTGCTCGGGATGGCGTTGCTCTACACAGGCATCGCGATCGCGAACACGCTGGTGATGGCGACGAACGACCGGCGACGGGAGCTGGCGGTGCTGCGGTTGACCGGGGCGACTCCCGGGCAGGTGCTGCGGATGGTCGGGCTGGAGGCGGTGCTGGTGGGGCTCGCCGGCACGGCGCTCGCCGGGCTGGTGGCCGCCGCGATGCTGGCGGGGCTGCGGGCCCGGCTGGCCGAGTTGGTGGCGCAGCCGCAGGTGAGCGTGCCGTGGTTGCCGATCACGCTGATCGCGGCGGGGTGCCTGCTCGCCGCCGTACTGGCCAGCGTGGTGCCGACGGTGCTGGCACTGCGTACCCCGGCCGCGCGGCTCGCGGGGATGCGGGAGTAGGGCCGAGTCCCCCCTGTCGCTCGGGATAGCGCTTTCCTATGCTGGGCCGATGATGAGGATCGACCAGGGCCTGACCCCGTCCGCGCTGTTACCCAAGATCGAACGACTCTGGGACGCCTCCGCCCAGAAAATCGACTCGATCGAGAAGACCTGCCCGCCCGGCGCCGCCTCGCCGGTCTTCACCGTCGACGGGCAGTACACCGCGCGGGGCTGGACCGAGTGGACCCAGGGCTTCCAGTACGGCTCCGCGCTGCTCCAGTTCGACGCCACCGGCGAGCGGCGGTTCCTCGACTCCGGGCGGGAGCAGACCGTCGCGGTGATGGCCAGCCACGTCAGCCACATCGGCGTACACGACCACGGGTTCAACAACGTCAGCACGTACGGGAACCTGTGGCGGCTGATGAACGAGGGGCGGATCCCGGCCGACCGCGCCGAGCGGGACTTCTACGAGCTGGCGCTCAAGCTGACCGGCGCGGTCCAGGCGGCCCGCTGGCGTACCACGGCGGACGGCACCGGCTACGTCTACTCGTTCAACGGGCCGCAGTCGCTCTTCGTCGACACCATCCGGTCCTGCCGGGCGCTCGCCGTGTCACACCTGCTCGGGCACGTGCTGATGGGCGAGCGGGACGAGCGGATCTCGCTGCTGCGCCGACTGGTCGAGCACGCCGGCAACACTGCCCGGTGGAACGTCTACTACGGCGAGGGCCGGGACAGCTACGACATCCTCGGGCGGACCGCGCACGAGTCGATCTTCAACGTGAACGACGGCAGCTACCGCTGCCCGAGCACCCAGCAGGGGTACTCGCCCTTCAGCACCTGGACCCGGGGACTGGCCTGGGCGATGCTCGGCTTCCCGGAGCAGCTCGAATTCCTCGCGATCGTGCCCGACGAGGAACTGGCCCCGTACGGTGGCCGGGCCGAGATCGAGGCGACGATGCTGAAGGCGGCCACCGCCACCTGCGACTTCTACCTCGCGCACACCCCCACCGACGGCGTGCCGTACTGGGACACCGGCGCGCCCGGCCTGGTCCACCTCGGCGACTACCTGGACCGGCCGGCCGACCCGTACAACGCGCACGAGCCGGTGGACTCCTCGGCTGCGGCGATCGGGGCGCAGGGGCTGCTCCGGCTCGGCCGCCACCTCGACCGGGCCGGCCGGACCGAAGAGGGGCGGAAGTACTGGCAGGCCGGGCTGACCGTCGCCGACACGCTCTTCGGCGAGCCGTACCTGAGCACCGACGCCCGCCACCAGGGCCTGCTGCTGCACTCGGTCTACCACCGGCCCAACGGCTGGGACCACGTACCGGCCGGGCAGCGGGTGCCGAACGGCGAGTCGAGCATGTGGGGCGACTACCACGCCCGGGAACTGGCCCTCTATCTCCAGCGGATCGCCCGGGACGAGCCGTACTACACCTTCTTCGGCCTGATCGGGGCGAAGGCGTGACCGGCCGCCCGGTGGCGGTGGTGACCGGCGGGTCGCGGGGGATCGGTCGCGGCGTGGTGCTCGCGCTGGCCGGCGCCGGCCACGACGTGGTGGTCAACTACGCCAGCAACGCCGACGCGGCGGCAGATGTCGGCAAGGAGGTCGAGGCCCGGGGCAGCCGGGCCCACCTGGTCCGGGCCGACGTCTCCCGGGCCGAGGACCGGCAGCGCCTGGTCGACGAGACGATCGCGGCGTTCGGCCGGATCGACCTGCTGGTCAGCAACGCCGGGGTCGCGCCGAGCGTCCGGGCAGACCTGCTGGAGGCCGGGGAGGAGTCCTTCGACCGGCTGGTCGGCATCAACCTCAAGGGGCCGTACTTCCTGATCCAGATCGTCGCCAACACGATGATCGCGCAGCAGGCCGCCGGGCTGGTGGAACGGCCGAAGATCGTGGTGATGTCGTCGATGAGCGCGTACACGGCCAGCGTCAACCGGGGCGACTACTGCGTCACCAAGGCCGGCCTGGCGATGACCGCCCAGCTCTACGCCGCCCGGCTGGCCGAGTACGGGATCAACGTCTACGAGATCCGGCCCGGCGTGATCGAGACCGACATGACCGGCCCGGTCAAGGCCAGGTACGACGATCTCATCTTCAACCAGGGGCTGACCCCGATCCGGCGCTGGGGACAACCCGACGACGTCGGCCGGGCCGTCGTGGCGGTCGCCACCGACCTGCTCCCGTTCAGCACCGGCGAGGTGATCAACGTGGACGGCGGTTTCCACCTCCGCACCCTCTGAGGTGCAAGGAAGGGCCCCTTCTTATACAAAAAGCGATAAGAAGGGGCCCTTCCTTGCAGGAAAGCCTAGAGGGTGAGGGTCCAGGCGTTGATGTAGCCGGTGTCGCCGGAGTAGACGTCCCGCACCTGCAACCGCCAGAGACCGTTGGCCGTCTCGCCGGAGAGGTTGACGGTGTACGTCGCGTTCACGTTGTCGGCACCGTCGAAGATGCTGCTGTTCTTCAGCCGGTAGCTGCTGCCGTCCGGAGCGATCAGGTCGATGACCAGGTCACCCCGGTAGGTGTGCACGATCTGCACGGCCACCGTGGAGGTGTTGGAGGCGTTCCGGTTGCAGCCGGAGATGGTGATCCCGCTCGTCACGTTGACGTTGGTGTCCGGGATGGCCACGTCGGCCGTGTTGCCGGCCGTGCAACCGCTGCTGCTGCCGGTCACCGTCAGCGTGAACGGGGTGCTCCGGGTCGCCGACGTCCCGGTACCGGTGATGGTCAGCGGGTACGTCCCCGGCGGGGTGGCGGCGGAGGTGGCGATGGTCAGCGTGGCCGAGCCACCCGAGGTGACCGTGGCCGGGCTGAACGTGGCGGTGGCACCGCTCGGCAGGCCGCTCGCCGAGAAGGTCACCGACTGCGCCGAGCCGGCAGTGGTGGCGGTGGCGACGGTGGCCGACACCGAACCGCCCGGCGTCGTCGACCCGGTGCCCGGCGAGACCGAGACCGAGAAGTCGTTTGCCGGCGCCTCGTTGACCACGTAGAGCAGCCGGTTCGGGGTGCCGGTGCCCACGTTTGTCACCACGTTCGGGGTGGAGTTGTTCACCAGGTGGTCGCGGACCTGCTGCGGCGTCCAGGTGGGGTTGGTGGAGAGCACCATCGCCGCCGCGCCGGCCACGTGCGGCGACGCCATCGAGGTACCGCTGATGGTGTTGGTCGCGGTGTTGCTGTTGTACCAGGCGGAGGTGATCCCGACCCCCGGCGCCAGGATGTCGACGCAGGTGCCGTAGTTGGAGAAGCTCGCCGCCGCGTCGTTGTTCTGGGTGGCGCCGACCGTGATGGCGTTCGGCACCCGGGCCGGGGAGTAGTTGCAGGCGTCCTGCCGTACACCGAGGGTGTTGCCGTTGCCGGCCGCGACCACGTAGGTGATGCCGGCGTTTATGGAGTTGTTGACCGCGGTGTCGATGGCGCTGTCCGCCGAGCCGCCGAGGCTCATGTTGGCCACGGCCGGGCGTACCGCGTTCGCGGTCACCCAGTCCATCCCGGCCACCACCTGGGCGGTGGTGCCGCTGCCGGAGCAGTTCAGCACGCGTACGCCGTAGATCCGGGCCGACTTGGCCACCCCGTACGAGCTGCCGCCGACGGTACCGGCGACGTGCGTGCCGTGCCCGTGGCAGTCGTCGGCCGTACCGCCGTCGATCGCGTCGAACCCACTGACCGCCCGGCCGCCGAACTCGTTGTGGCTGAACCGGATTCCGGTGTCGATGACGTACGTGTTCACGTTCGACGCCGTGTTCGGGTACGTGTACGAGCTGTTCAGCGGCAGGTTGCGCTGGTCGATCCGGTCGAGGCCCCAGGACGGGGGGTTCGGCTGGGTACCGCTGACCTGGAACGTCTTGTTCTGCTCGACGTACGCCACGCTCGGGTCAGCGGCGATCCGCCGCGCGGCCCGCGCGGTGGTGCTGATCTCGAAGCCCCGCAGTGCGGCGCTGTAGGTGCGGCCCACCTTGCCGCCGTGCTTGCCGATCAGGCCCCGGGCCGTCGTCGACACGTTGGTACGGGCGACCGCGGTGTCCTTGAACACCACGATGTAACTGTCGGCGACGGCATTCGCGCTGCCGACGCCCCGGACCGGCGCTTCCGGTGGAGCCGCGGCGGCCGGCACGGCGGCAGCGGCGATCATGGCCAGAGTGGACACTCCGACGACTACGGACCTACGAGGGAGACTCATCTCCCCTCCTCCCCTCCGATCGGTGCACGACCGCCCGCCCCCGTTGGATGGCGGGTCAGCACGACCGATCGAGCTGACACTAGTCAGAAGCCCTGCCGAACAGTAGATCCCGAACGTTCTATCTCTGCGGAAAGATGGTCGTCGCTGCCTGCGTCGTCGTCGCACCCCCTACGGGTGGCTTCTCCGGGGATCGGTGGGGCGGGCCCCGGATTCGCCGGAGCCGAAATCGGGCAAGGCTGATGGCATGTACACCGATCTCGCCATCCTGCTCGCGATCGCCGCCGTCTGGCTCGCGGCTGGTCTCGTCGTCGAGGGGCTGCCGCAGTTGCGGGCAGCGCGACCGCTGCGCCGGCGTACCGGACTGCTCCTCGGGCTGGTCGGCGCCGGCCTGGCCGGGCTGGCCGGGGTACTGCTGGCCGGGCTGGTGGAGGCGGAGCCGACGCTCGCCGACCGTACCGCCACCGGGCTCGCGCTGCCGGCGGTGCCCGCGGTCGTCGTCGCGGCGGTGACCGTACGCCGGCTGCGACAGATCTGGGCCGGCGCGGGCGCCTTCGCCTCGGCGCCGGAGACCCCGGCCCCGCCCGCGCTGCGCGCCGCCGCCGCGCACCCGATGATCGCCCTGCCGGTGCAGGTGACCGGTCTGGTCATGCTGCCGGCACTGGTCACCGCCACCGGTCTGGTGCCGCTGACCGATCCGGGCATGATCGGCCTGGTGCTCACCGTGGCGGTGCTCGCGGTCGCCACCATCGGGGTACGGCACGCGCTGCGGCACAGCCGCCTGGTGGAGCGGGCGGTCACCCTACGGTCGCGGTCATCGCGTCCGGCTGGCGTCCTGCACGTATAGCAGTTCGAGGATCGCCCGGGCGGCCTCGAACCAGCGGTCGAGCCAGAGCGAGTTCGGGACGCTGCCCTTGGGCGGCAGTTCCAGCAGCAGCCCGCGCAGCAGTGGGTGGTCGACGAGCGGCTCGGTCGGCGGGGTGTCGGGCCAGCCGGCCGGCGGAAAGACCGGCTCGGTCAGGCCGCCCATGTCCAGCGACGGCAGCGTCGGCGCACGCTCCGGCGGCACCGCGGCCAGGCTCGCACCCAGCTCGGAGACCCGCTCCGCCGGGGCGCCCTCGGCCGGGCCGAGGTTGGTGTCGACCGGCGCCTCCTCCACCGTGGCGCCGCTGTCCCTGCGGGCACCCCGGTACTTGCCGCCGAACCGTTCCGACTTGGCGGAACCGTTGCCCAGATTTTCCGACCCGATCGTCATCCGTCTCGCCTGCCTCGCTCGGTTTGCGAACCCCCTGCGGGCGGGTCGGTCATGCCGACTCTCACCGTCTGGTACAACGACCCGGCCGGTCACCGGCGACGGCCAGCCCTCGGTCGTCGGGCGGCCAGCGTCCGGGCGTGGGGCGGCCGGGACGCGGCCAGCGCGGCCATCCGGGCAGCTTCGGCGCTGGCCGGGTGACCGCGCTGGGTCGATCGCCGGTGTTCGTGACCCGTCAGATCAGGTCAGGTCGAATTCGCCGTCCTTGGCACCGCCGACGAACGCATCCCACTCGTCGGGTGTGAAGATCAGGGCGGGCCCGCTCGGGTTCTTCGAGTCGCGTACCGCGATCGCGCCGCCCGCGAAGGCCACCTCGACGCAGTTGTCACAATTGGGTCCGCTACGCGAACTCTTGTGCCAGGCTGCCCCGCTCAGGTCGACGCGGTACCCCTTTGTCTCCACTTCCACAATGGCTCCTCTGCCAACTTCGAAATCAGCGCGACGGACTCCTCCGGGCGTAGGGCTGCCGCACGGATATGATCGAAGATGAATATGTATTTCTGCAGCTCATCCCGCTTCTCCAGGAAAAGCCCGCCTGTGGCGTTTTCGGCGTACACCACATCCGGATCACCCGGTTCCGGAAAGCCGAGGATGGTGAAAGTGCCGTCCATGCCGGCGTGCGCACCGGCTTCGAACGGCAGGACCTGGAGCGTGACGTTCGGTAGGTCAGCGGCCTCTACCAGCCGCTCCAACTGGGCCCGCATGACCGCGTCGCCGCCCACCGGCCGGCTGATCACCGCCTCATCGAGCACCACCCACAGATCGATCGGATCGTCCGGGTCAAGTAACGACTGACGACCCAACCGGACACGGACCCGCTTGTCGACTTCTTCGGGGACCCAGTCCGGCCGGGCGGACCGGATCATGGCCTGGGCGTACTCCTCGGTCTGCAGAAGTCCCGGTACGGTCTGCTGTTCGTACGCCCGGATCGAGGCGGCCGCCGCCTCCAGCCCGACGTACGCCCCGGCGAGCACCGGGCTGTACGGATGCCACCAGCCCTTCTGTCGGGCCTCCCGGGCGATCTGGATCAGCTCGTCGCACTCCGCGCCCGTCACGCCGTAGATGCCGAGCATGTCCCGCACGTCCCGGACGGTGGCCGTGGTGTGGCCGGTCTCGATTCGGGACACCTTGGACGCGGAGCACTCCAGCAACTCGGCGACGGCCTCGATCGTGACTCCGGCCTTCTCCCGGCGCTGGCGCAGCTCGGCGCCGAGCCGACGGCGGCGGATGGTCGGGCTCCGGCGCTCGGTCACCGGGTCACCTCCGGACGATCAATAGAGAATCGGATTGCCGCCGCGCCTTCGTGACCGCCGATCGGCGGAGGATCTTTCGCGGCGGATGGAGCGATGACCCTGTACGGCCACAGGGGGCCTAAACCGGGTCCAGTCTGCCGGTTCCACGCGCAGCGCATCAAGCGCCACCCAACCCACTATCGCCATGCCGGAGCAAAGGGCAAACTGCAACTTGCATTGATCATGTTCTTGATGCACCCTGTCCGTATGGCTCGGGCTACGCAGCGTTCCCCTCTGGTCAGGCGACGCAATGCTCCCCCATTCTCGCCTGACCGTGGAGACGGCCGTGCCGGCGGTACGGCGAGGAGCCCCGCTCCGGGGTAAGAGCCCCCGCCGCTGTATGCCAGGGCCGCTACGGCGGCTGGCGCGTCCCGGAGTCGACAGGTGTCGGCCGGGGCGATGTGGTGGCAACGACACATCGCCCCAGCCGACGCCCCACACGACCGGCCCTGGTGCACCCCCGAACGACCGCGTCCGACCCACCACCAGACCCCCGCCCGCCACTTTCGCCGGCCCGCCCGGCGCCAGTCGGACAGGAGCTGATGTGCCCCTTCCCCGCTCCGGTGACGTACTCCACGTGACCCGCGCGGCGAGCGTCCAGTTCGCCGACCCCATCTATTTCCGGGTGATCCGGGTGCACGACTGGCCGACCTACCACGGCTGGGTCTGGCTCGACGGCTACGAACTCAACCCCAGCGGCGACGCGGTCGAGCGACGGTCGATATTCGTGCAGATCAACGGGCTGCGGCACCTCCAGACCAACACCGCGCGGCGTAACTACCCGCAGCCCCGCAGGCCCGCGCTCACCAACTCCAACGCACTGGCCGCGCGGGTCCGGGTCGGCTGAGACGCGGCCGCGGCGGCCACACCACCCGCGGCGGAGGCAGCTGTGCCGGGCGCGGCTGCGGTCGAAGACACCTGCGGCAGGTGCGGCTGCGGCGAAGGCACCTGCGGCAGGTGCGGCTGCGGCGAAGGCACCTGCCGCAGACGCAGCTGCGGTGGACGCATCTGCGGCAAAGGCGGGGCGACGGCACCGGGCAGCGCCCTAGACTGGGCGTATCCACCCCAGCGTTTTGACCGACCCGCACGTCGTCGAGGGCCCCGAACCTGGGAGCCGCCGATGGCAGTTGAGACCTCCGACCGACACCGGACGACGTGTCGGAGCATGCGGGTCAGCGTACTGCTGATCCTGATCACCGTCGGGCTGCCCGGCTGTGCGAGCGGCACCGGCACCGGGCGTCCAGCGTCCGTACGGCAGCCGGTCGCCAATCCGACGTCGCCGGCCGAGTCGGGGCGTGGCAAGACCGACTCGGCCAGGACCGAACCCGACTCGGGACTCGCCGCCCCCTCCGGGCACGGCGCTGCCGCCGCCCCCGCGTCTCCCACCGACACCGACACCGCGCGGGGATGGCCGGGCCGACGCGTCCAACCCTGGCACCGCCTGCCGGCGCAGGGCGACCGGGACGAAGAGGACGACCGGGAAGACGAGTACGGCGCCGACGTTCCGGACCCGGCCGGCGACCCGGCCGGCGGGCCCGATCACGACCGGGCCGGCTACCCCGCGCCGGTCGGCCCGGACCGAGCGCCTGACGACACCGGGGAACAGCGGGCCGGCCCCGCCCACACCGGCGGACCGCCGCCGGGCTACCAGCGCTCGCTGGCGTACTCCGGCCTGTTCGGCCTGGTCATCTCCGCCGTCGGACTGGTCATGGTGGGCACCAGACGCCGCTACTGGTGACCGCGCGGGTTCGGGCACCTCGCCGTCCCCGTTCCTCTCCTCTCCTCTCCGGGCGAGATGGAAGGTGTGCCGGCCCAGCTCGTCGTCGCCGCCCGTCCGGACGCCGCCGGATCAGCCGTCCGGGGTGGGCTGTGGCGGGCCGGTCGGATCGGGCGCGGTGCTCGGCGGCGGGGTCGGCGGCTCGGCCACCACCAGCACGACCTCGCTGCCCGGCTCCACCTCCGTACCGGTCGACGGCTCGGTGTCCAGCACGGTGCCGGGCGGCCGGGCGGAGGTACGTGGCTGGATCCGGGGGACCAGCCCCAGCCGTTCCAGTGCCGCCACCGCCTCCTCCTGGCTCAGCCCGACGAGCGGCGGCAGCGGCACGGGTGCCGCGGTGGTGGCCGCCGGGGTGGGGCTCGGGGTGGGCGCGGGAGTGGTCTGCGCGGCCGTGGTCGGCGCCGCCGAGGTGGTCGGCACAGGTGACGGCGAGGTGGGGGTGTCCCGCCGGCTCGCGTCGACGATCGCCCAGCCGGCGACGACCAGCACGCCGAGCAGGACCAGTGCCACAGTTCCGATCAGGATCGGCATCCACCAGCGCCGGTCGTCCGCCTCCGCGCCGTAGTTCCAGTCCGGCTGCGGCTGCCGGGGCGGGTTCGCGCCGGGAGGCGGCACTCCGGCCCGGCCCGACCAGGCGGGCTCGCGGGGCGGCATCGGCACGGTGGCGTCCGGTGCACCGGGCTGGCGGTGGGTCCCGGCGACCCGGGTGGCATCGTCCGGCCCCGAACCGGCGCCCGTCGGCGGGCCGGCAGACGTCGGCGGGCCGGCGGGCCTGGGTGGATCGCTCGGCTCGCCGTGGCGTGGGCCGTCGTCGGGTACGCCCCAGCCGCCGTCCACGCCCCGGTCGTCCGGAGGCTGCCGCGGATCGTCGGCCATGCCACGTCCTCTCGCCATCGGATGGGACCGGGCGGACCAGCTCAACCTATCCGGCGGGACGTGCTGCGGCCATCGTCGCGGGTCCGGGCGTGTCTGCCCGTTCGACGCCGCCGCGCAGGGTTACGGCGTCGGCGTACCGCCGGGTGCGGGACCGTCGGAGCAGTGCAGCCGAACCCGCTCGTTCCAGCGCAGCACGGTACCGCCGGGCGGCTCCTGGTTGCGTACCTCGCCCCGCTCGCCGGTCGGATAGCTCGGATAGAGGCCGTCGTCGACCAGCCGCCGTGCCGCCTGCTTGCAGGACTCCCCAACGAGAGCCGGCACCACCACCTCCGGGGCCGCACCGACCACCGTGACCCGTACCGTGACGCCTCGCTTCACCGCCGTACCGCCCTTCGGGTTGGTACTGGCCACGGTGGGGTCGTCACCCGCACTGCCGAAGACGAACTGCACGCCGAGACCGAGACCGCGCAACTCCTCCCGGGCCTTCTGGAAGTTCTCGCCGACGAGATCGGGCAGGATCATCTGTCCGATCGGCGGGGAGGTGCTGCTCGGCCGGTGGCTCGGGGTCCGGCTCGGCGTACTCCGAGGTGGCTTGCTCGTGGTCTGCACCGTCGGGGCGGTGGTCGCCCCGGCGTCGTACGGCCCCTCCTGGTCCGAGCCGTCGCCGGCCAGCAGGTAGCCGCCGAGGGCACCGACGACGGCACAGATGACCAGCCCGACCGCCGCGCCCGCGAACAGACCCGTCCGGTTCGAGGGATCACCGCCCAGGTCCGGGTGCCCCGTCACAGCCTCATCCGTCATGCCGACCCTGCCTCACCATCCGGCGTACGTGAGCCACGCCGTTGTTCCGTCCGCCCGGTCCAAGTGTGTGTCCGACAGCATCGGTGGCCCGGCCCTCGAAACGCAACCGGCCACGGTTCGTGTCGGGACGGCTCCCCTTTGACGACTCGCCCCCGGTATCGGATGGACGCTACGCTGCCCCGCATGGCCGCACGAGGCTGGGGAGGATCCGTCGCGACGGCGGTCGGCGTGGCCGCCGGCGCCGGCGCCGCTCAACTGGGCTTCGGCTACGGGCTCGGCATCATCGCCTGGGTGCCGGCGGCCGGCGGCAGCAGCGAGGCGGCCTGGGTCGCCAGCCTCACCTGGGCCGCCTGGATCGCCGCCACCTCGACCGTGGCCGGTGCGGTCTGTGCGTACCGCCTCGGCGGGAGCGGCCAACGTCCGACCGGGAGCGGCCAGCGTCCGGTTGAGGGCGGCCAGCGTTCCGGCGGAGGCGGCCAGCGTTCGGCCGGGCGGGCGGGCGATCCGGCGCCGACCCTGGCCACCATGCTGTGGCGGGCCGTGCTCGCCGTCTCCAGCGCGATCGGCGCACTGGTCACCGTGGTGCTGGTGGCGGTACCCGCCCGGTCCGCGGTGCGGGTCGACACCTCCGCCCCGCAGACCGTCGCGGCCGGCTACGCCGTTCTCGGCGTACTGCTCGGACTGGTGGCGGCGATCTGGGCGATCTCGTCACCGGCCGTCGCCAGCAACGTGCTCGGTACGGTCTGCTGGCTCTGGGCGCTCGCGGTGATCTCGGTCGTCGACGGCGTACTCTCCGGGCGCGGGCTCTCCGCCGCGCAGCTCGGGGTGTGGCAGTTGACCTCCGACGGCGAGCGCTTCTGGTTCCGCGAGTACTTCTACTGGCCCGGTGCCGCCCTGTCACTCGGTTCCGCGCTGCTGATCGGTGCGCTCGCGGCCCGCTCGGCGGCCCGCCGGCCGGCGACCCGGGTCGGTGCCGCCGTCTCGGGGATCAGCGGGCCGCTGCTGGTGGCGGTCGCCTACTTCCTCGCCGCGCCCCGGCTGGTGGGCATCCGTCCCGAGCAGGTGTCGGCACACCTGATGGCGCCGTACGCGGTGGTCGCCGGTCTCGCCGGGTCGGCGCTGGTGGCGGCGCTGGCGCAGCGCGCGGAGACGATTGCCCGGCAGGGGGATCCCGGCGATGCCGGCGCCGAACCGCTCCCGTCCGGGACCGGTCCGCAGGCACCAGCACCGGCCACCGACGCCGACCCGGCGTTGCCGCCGCCCGGCACGGACTCCCGCCCGACCGAGGCGGACCGGAGCGCCCCGGCTACCGCAGCCGCCGCCTCGGACCAGCGGACCGACGGCACCGGCGACTCCGAAACCGGTACGCCGGGCGGTGCCGGTACGCCGAGCACCGGTACGCCGGGCGGTGCCGGTCGTCGGCTGCCCGGCCAGCCGGGCCGCCGGGCGCGGCGTGACGCCGACAGGGCCGCCACTTCCGGGGTACCACTGACGCCCGCCGCCCCGACCCGGGCCGGTACCGAGGCGCCCGCCGCCCCGACCCGGGCCGGTACCGAAGCGGGAGCCGCCCCGACCGCCGACGGGCCGGAGGATGTCGCCGACCGACCGGCGGATGGCACCGACGCAACGGCCGGGGCGGAGAATCCCGCCGGGCCGGTCACCGAGGACGGTGCGAAGGGCGGCCGGCTGGGCAGGTTCGGTCGGCGCTCCCGCTGACCGGGTCAGTCGACCGGCCAGGTGTGCACGGGCTGGTCGGTCCGCTGGAGTTCGCCGTACCGGTGCAGCATGTGGTGCAGCGCCTCGGACCGGTTCATCCCCCTGCCACGTTCGGCGGCCTGCACCGCCTCGACCTGCCACACTGCCCCGTTGCGCCGGGTACGGCAGCGCTGCTCGATGATGCCGAGCAGCCGGTCCCGGTGGTCGGCACCGACGCCGAACCGGTCCAGTCCGGCTGCCGCCCTGGGCAGCAGTACGTCGAGTACCAGCTCGGTCACCTTCACCTCGCCGAGCCGGGGCCAGGTGACCGAGGCGTCGATGCCCCGCCGGGCGGCGGCGTGGAAGTTCTCCTCGGCGGCGCTGAACGTCAGCTGGCTCCAGAGCGGCCGCTCGCCCTCGGCCAGGTCACGGGCGAGCCCGAAGTAGAAGGCGGCGTTGGCCAGCATGTCGACCACGGTCGGCCCGGCCGGGAGTACCCGGTTCTCCACCCGCAGGTGCGGCCGGCCGTTCATGATGTCGTAGACCGGGCGGTTCCACCGGTAGACGGTGCCGTTGTGCAGCCGTAGTTCGGGCAGCCGGGGGATGCCGCCGTTGTGGAGCACCTCGACCGGGTCCTCGTCGTCGCAGATCGGCAGCAGCGGCGGGAAGTACCGGACGTTCTCCTCGAAGAGGTCGAAGATCGAGGTGATCCACCGCTCGCCGAACCAGACCCGCGGGCGTACCCCCTGGGCCTTGAGTTCGTCCGGGCGGGTGTCGGTGGCCTGCTCGAAGAGGGCGACCCGGGTCTCGGCCCAGAGTTGCCGGCCGTGCAGGAACGGCGAGTTGGCGCCGAGCGCGACCTGCACCCCGGCGATGGCCTGCGAGGCGTTCCAGTAGTCGGCGAAGCTGTCCGGCGCGACCTGGAGGTGGAACTGGAGGCTGGTGCAGGCGGCCTCGGAGACGATCGAGTCGGTGTGGGTCTGCAACCGTTCGACGCCCCGGATGTCGAGTTCGATGTCCTCGCCCCGGGCGGCCACGATCTGGTCATTGAGCACCTGGTAACGCTCGTTGCTGGAGAGGTTGTCGCGGACCAGGTGCCGGGGGGTGAGCGTGGGGAGGATACCGATCAGGATGATGTTGGCGTCGGACTTGACCGCCAGTTCCTCCGCCCGGCCGAGGCTGGCCCGCAGGTCCTGCTCGTAGTCGGCGAAGCCGGCGCCCTCGATCAACCGGGGCCGGGCGTTGAGTTCCAGGTTGAACTGGCCGAGCTCGGTCTGGAAGCTGGGGTCCCCGAGGTTGTCCAGCACCTCCGCGTTGCGCATCGCCGGCTCGGCGTTCGCGTCCACCAGGTTCAGTTCGATCTCCAGGCCGGTGGTCGGCCGATCGGCGTCGAAGCCGAAGTCGTCCAGCATGAGCGCGAAGACGTCCAGACAGCGGCGTACCTTCTGCCGGTATCGGATCCGGTCCTCCCTGGTGAAGGGGACCTCCGACACGTCCTGGCCCATCGACCCTCCCGCCGTGCGGTGCTGTCCGCGCAGTCCCGGGGGATGCCCCGGGAAGGCGTGTTGGAATCATTACGGTAGGAGCACCACGCGCGCGTGACCAGGGCCACGGCGCCCGCCGACCCCGGTGACCCGCCGACCCGGCGAGCGGAGAGCGGCGCTGTGTCCACGATCGCACACGACCGAGCTGCTCTTTCCATCGGGAGCATTACCCAGCGAGGCGCCCCGGTCACCATGAGATCGGTGACCGGGGCGTCCTGGTGCCGACTTGACCGTGTCGGCCGGCGAAGGTCAGGCCTGGCGGATGGCCTCGCCCTCGATCTCGATCTTGATCTTCTTGCCGACAAGTACGCCGCCGGTCTCCAGCGCGACGTTCCAGGTCAGCCCGAAGTCCTCCCGGTCGATCTCGGTGCTCGCGGTGAAGCCGAAGATGTCCTGGCCGAACGGGCTGCGGCCGGCGCCCTCGAACTCGACCTCCAGGTCCACCTGCTTGGTGACGCCCTTGATCGTCAGGTCACCGGTGAGCACGAACTCGTTGCCGCTGTGCGACTTGACCCCCGTGCTGCGGAACTCCAGGGTCGGGTACTTCTCCGTCTCCAGGAAGTCGCCGCTGCGCAGGTGGTTGTCGCGGTCGTCGGCGCCGGTGTCGATGCTGGCGGCCTGGATGGTCGCGGTCACCGCGGAGTCCAGCGGGTTCTCGGCGACGGTGATGGTCGCCTCCGCCTCACGGAACCGGCCGCGGACCTTGCTCACCATCATGTGCCGGGCCACGAAGCCGACGCGCTTGTGCGCCTGGTCGAGCAGGTACGTCCCGGCGGTGGGGATCGTCAGTCCTTCCCACGTACGGGTGGTGGTGGACTCGGCGCTGCTGGTCATGGTGATGTCTCCCCAGGAATAGGTTGTGTGACCGATGTCTGACGAAGCAACTATAGACACAGCAATATTCCCCGTGTCAATTACTGCTACGATGACCCTGTGACCAAGAACCTGTACGACGACGGCCGGATCACCGCCGTGGGCCTCGTCATGGAGGTGTACGCGGGGCTCGCCGCGAGGTTTGCCGCGCAGTTCGAGGAGCACGGACTGTCGACGGTCGAGTTCGAGGTCCTGATGCGGCTGGCCCGCTCACCCGAGCAGCAACTCCGGATGACCGACCTCGCCGCGCAGACCTCGCTCTCCACCAGCGGCGTGACCCGGGTCGTCGACCGGATGGAGCGGGACGGGCTGCTCTGCCGCCGCGCCTGCCCGTCCGACCGGCGCAGCGCGTACGCGGTGGTGACGGAGGCCGGCATGGCGCGACTCGAGGAGACGCTGCCCGGCCACATCCAACTGATCCAGGACTGGTTCGTCGGACAACTCGAACCCGCCAGGCTGGAGAGCCTGCTCGACTCGCTGCGGATCGTCCGGGACGCGGTGCATCCCGGTGCCACCGCCGGCAGCCTCGGCGCCGGAGCGACAAGCGACTGTTGATCTCCGGGGTACGGAGTGCCAGCAACCACCACGGATCCTGCTTATCACCCCAGGACGGGACGAGCGGCACGCTCCGGCGACCACCGGCAGAAAGACCGGCAGAACTCAGCCGCAAATAGCCATGTTTTCCGTTAAGCAGAAAAAACGGGCGCCGAGAGCTGGTTAATCTTCAGGCAGCCGGGGGCTCTGGGACGTGGCGCGAGCGGGGATCAGTAAGGGCTCTGTCGGGGGGCTGTCCCGCTCGCGCCACGGCCCTGAGATGAACACACGCCCTGAGGTGAACACACGGCCCTGAGGTGAACACTGCCACGGGCCTGAGGTGACGTAACCCCGAAGCCGCCCGGTCAGCTCCCGGGCTCCTCCGTCCGGTCCACGGCCGCCGCGTCGACAAGTGCCCGCTCCCGGGGCAGCAGGACGATTGCCCCCTCCCGGCACACCTGGTCCAGACGCCGCAGCGCCGCCGCCCGGGCCGCCGGCTCGTCGGTGCTCGCCACCAGGCCGACCAGCGCCTCGGCCACGTCCCGCAGGTCACGAGAACCCTCGCAGGCCCGCACGGCCGCCGCGTACCACTCGGCCGCCCACTCCCGGTCACCCCGCCACATCGCCAGGCTCGCCTCGATCAACGCGCAGATCCCGTCGTCGCGGGGAGCGTCCTCCTCCGCACCGGAACGTCCGGGCTCCAGTTCCGCCGGGCCGGCACCGTCGACCGACTTGCGGGCGCGCAACTCGGCGAGTACCGCCGTCGCCTCGTCGATCCGCCCGTCCTGGGCGAGCGCCAGACCGACCGTGCCGAGCACGCGCCGACGGTGCCCGGGGTCGCCGAGGTCACCCAGGGCGGCGACCGCCTGCCGACCGTGCCGGACCGCGTCTGCGTACCGGCCCTCCAGGCGGGCCGCCTCCGCCAGGTTGGCCCGGGCCAGCACCCGGAGCCGTTCCTCCCCGCACTCCCCGGCGAGCCGGTCCACCGCCGCCAAGCGTCGCCGCGCCGCGACGAGGTCGCCGACCCTGATCTCGTGCCAGGTCAGGTTGTTCTGCGCCACCGCCATGTCCCGGATCCGTCCGGCCCGGGTGGCCAGCTCCAGCGCCGCCTCGCCGTGCCGTCGCGCCTCGTCGTGGCCGCCGAGCGCGGTCCACAGTCCACAGAGCACGTTCCGGGCCGCCAGCTCACCCGGAATGTCGGACAACCGCTGGAACGTCGCCACCGCCTCCTCGGCGGCCGGCAGCTCCTGCGGCCCGGCACCGTGCTCCTGGGCGAGTTGCGCCACACCGACCTGCGCCCAGGCCCGGTCCGCCGGGTCGGCGTCAGGGGTGCGCGGATCGTCGAGCAGCCGACGCAGCCACTGCCGGCCGGCCACGTCCCGCCCCCGGTAACGCCACCAACGGGCGAGGTTCCCGGCCAGTCGCAGCGCGGTGTGCGGATCGTCGTTCGCCGAGTACGCCAGTGCGGTCCAGAGGTCACCGGCGACCTCGTCGAGCCGGCCGACCGCCTCGACGAGTCTGGCACCGGCCAGGTCCGGCGCGACCCGGGCGGCAAGCGCGGCGAAGACCGAGGCGTGCCGTCGACGGATCGCGGCTGTCTCACCGTTGGCGGTGGCACGTTCGGCGGCGAAGTCCCGCACCACGTCCAGGACCCGGAACCGCAGCGGCCCGGTACCCCGCGAGCCGATCAGCCCGTGCGCCAGCAGACGGTCCAACAGACGTACCGGATCGACCGGGTCGGGCCGCTCGGCGCCGGCACCCCTGGCCGGAGCGTCACCGTCGACGGGTCCCGGTGCATCCGGGCCGGTCCCGGCACCGGCCGGGGGCGGATCGGGGGCGAGCATCGCCTCGGCCAGCTCGACGGACCAGCGGTTGCGCAACACCGAGAGGCGGCGCAGCGCGGCCCGCTCGTCGGCGTCGAGCAGCCGGTAGCTCGCCGCCACCGTGTCCCGCAGGGTCACCGCCGCCTCCCGACCCACCGGCGGCGCGCCGAGGTCGAGCAGGCGGTTGCCGTACCGGTCGAGCAGCTCGTTGAGGTTGAGCACCCGGCCGTGCGCGGCGGCGAGTTCGATGGCCAGGGGCAGCCCGCCGAGCCGGCGTACCAGCTCGACGAGCGCGACCACCTCGTCCGGCTGCGGCGGCTCGCGGCCGATCTGGCGCAGCCGGGCCAGCAGCAGCGCGACGGCCGGATAGTCGGCCACCACCGTGAGGTCGGCCGGGACGTCGGCGGGCGGCACCTCCAGCGGAGTGACCGGCCGGACCCGCTCGCCGGGAAGTCCCACCGGATGCCGTCCGGTGGTCAGCACCCGCAGCGTCGGCGCGATCTCGGCGAGCCGGTCGAGCGCCTCGGCGGCCGCACCGGGAGCCCGCTCGACGGCGTCCACCAGCAGCAACGACGGCGCGTCGGAGAACCGGCCGGCGAGGTCACTGGCCCGGCCGACGCCGAAGACTGTGGCGACGACGGACAGGACGTCGCCCTCGGTGGACCCCTCGATCATCACGATCCCGCTGGTGCCGCCGGGAAACTCGTCGGCCACCTCCCGGGCCACCTTGAGGGCCAGCCCGGTCTTTCCCACTCCGGCGAGCCCGACCAGGCTGACCACACCGCGCGCCAACCGGGGTTGTTCGGTGAGCATCGCGGCCAGGTCTGCCACGTCCCGGTCCCGACCGATCAGCTCACCCGGCTCGGGCAGCCCGAAACCGCGCGGCGCCCGGTGCCGGGACGGCGGGGTCGGGACGCCGCCCGGCTCCGCCGCCGTACCGGCCTGGCCCCGGGCCAGCGCGACGAAGTCGGCCCGCTCCTGGCTGGCCAGACCGAGCGCGGCAGCGAGCAGCTCGACTGTGGTCCGCTGTGGACGGGAGGCCCGGCCCCGTTCGAGGTCACGGACTGTACGGATCCCGACGGCGGCCCGTTCCGCGAGTTCGGCCTGGGTCAGCCCGGCCGCCAGCCGGTGCCGGCGGAGCAACTCGGCGAAGCCACCCGGAACCCGGTCAGTGCCATGATCCGGAGTCATGGCCAGGAAGGGTACGCAGCTCGATAGCGCCTAGGCAGGGATACGTCGCGCTACCGACGGAAGAGGACATAGATATCCGACAGATCACCGATGACCGGTTCCGGCCGGTAACCGAACCCTCACCGCTCGATGGGAACCGGTACCGGAGCGGCCGGTGACCCGGCGTCGGGAGACCGCTTCCCGGCACCGGAGAACCGCTGGTGCAACCGGCGCAGCGGCGCCGGCGCCCACCAGTTCCACTCGCCGAGCAGACTCATCACCGCCGGCATCAGCAGTCCGCGTACGACTGTGACGTCGAGGAGTACGGCCACCGCCATGCCGAAGCCGATCTCCTTGACCGCGGTCAGGTCACCGAGCAGGAAACCCAGGAAGACGATCGTGATGCAGACCGCCGCCGAGGTCACCACCGGACCGGTCCGGGTGATCCCGGCCAGTACCGCCGCCTCCCCGGCCCGGAGGCGGGCCTGCGGGGTACGCAGACCGGACCGGCGGCGCCACTCCTCCCTGATTCGGGCCAGCAGGAACACCTCGTAGTCCATCGACAGTCCGAAGACGAATACGAAGAGCAGTACCGGGGTGGTCAGGTCGATCGCCCCCCAGGACTCCACGCCGAGCAGGGCCGCCCCGACACCCCACTGGAAGACCACCACCAGTACCCCGAGGGTGGCGAGCAGGGTCAGCACGTTCATCACCAGCGCCTTGACCGGGATGACCAGCGAGCCGGTGAGTACGAAGAGCAGGACGGTGGTGACGAGCAACAACACCCCCACCGCGTACGGCAGCCGTTGCGCGACCGACGACCGGTAGTCGACCAGCTCGGCGGCGGCCCCACCGACGAGCAGCGGCAGCGGCTGCTCCAGGGCGCGCACCGCACGGACGAGTTCCCGGGACTCGGGGCCGCCGGTCTCGCCGCGCGGGGTCAGGTCGATCATCACCGCCCGGCCCGGCACGTCGGGGCGGGGCTGCATCCGGATCACCTGCGGCAGGGTGTTGAGCTGGTTCATCAGGTCCCGTACCTCGGCACTGGCCGGATCCGCCTCCACGACGACGGTCACCGGGGCGGCCCGGCCGGCCTCGAAGTCGCGCAGCAACACGTCGTGCACCTGTCGGGCCTCCATCGACCGGGGCAGCGCCCGGGCGTCGGAGTTGGCCAGGTTGGCGCCGGCCAGGAAGGGCAGGGCCAGCAGCAGCAGGCCGGCGGAGACGCCGAACGCCACCGGGCCGGGCCTGCGCTGCGCGTACCCGGCAAGCCGGCCGAGCAGGCCGGCGTCGGACGTACCCCAGTTCGGGACGACGCGGCGGGCCGGCCGGGCGGCGGCGGCCAGCGCCCGGCGGACCCAGGTCCGGGCACCGGGGGCCGGGATGTGCCGGTGGGCGACGGCGACCAGCGCCGGCAGCAGGGTCAGCCCGGCCAGCGTGGCCAGGGCCACCGCCAGCGCGCCGCCGAGCGCCATCGCGGCGAGCAACGGCTCCGCGAAGGCGTAGAGGCCGACCATCGCTGCGGCGACCGCCAGGCCGGAGATCAGCACGGTACGGCCGGCAGTGTCCATCGTCCGGGCCAGCGCCTCGACGGGGCCAACCGGATCCGTCTGGTGCGCGCGCTCCTCGCGGAACCGGGCGATCAGCAGCAGCGCGTAGTCCACGGTCAGGCCGATGCCGAGCAGCGTCACCACGTTGACGGTGAACTCGCCGACCCCGGTGACCGCGGTCAGGCCGTAGAGGCCGAGCAGGGTCACCGCGACGGCGGCGAGCGCGGCGAGCAGCGGAAGCACCCCGGCCAGCAGTCCGCCGAGGATCACCACCAGCGCCACCAGGAGTACGCCGAGCGCGATCGACTCACCGACGGCCGCGTCGTCGATCGCCTGCTCGGCGAAGGCCCGCTCGGCCAGCTCCTCGCCGCCGACCAGCACCTGTGGGGCGTCGATGCCGCGCAGCAGGGCGGCCACCGAGTCCTCGGCCACCTCCCGTTCGGCGGTGGGCAGCCCGTCGACCAGTTCGACCCGGACCAGTGTGCTGCGGTTGTCGGCGCCGATCCGGCCGCCTGCCGCGTTGTAGAGGTCCTCGACCTCCTGCACCCCCGGTACGGCCTGGACCTGGGCGCGTACCTGGTTGACGCTTGCCACCAGCGCCGGGTCGTACGGGTCCCGGTCGCGGACGATCGCGACCACTGTCGGACCCTCGGGCAGGAGTTCGCCGATCCGGCGGTCGGCCCGCTGCGACTCGGCGTCGGGGCGCAGGTTGTCGGTGTCGACCAGCCGGTCGAAGACCTGCCCGCCGAGGGTCGCCCCGGCCAGGACGAGTCCCAGCCAGCCGACAAGTACCGCCCAGCGCCAGCGCCACAACCACCGTCCGTACCCAGCGAACATGCCGAACCTCCCCTGAGTCGACGCCCGCTCGTCGCCCTCGGCGCACATGCAAACACCCAGAGCAGTCGACCGTCAGCCGCTATCCGGTCAGAATCGACTGTCCGGTGTGTCGGGTCGGCTCCGGTCGGCCGTCCGGCGTGGCGGGGTCGAGCGGGATCGTGCCCCGGTCGAGGGCGTGGTCGGGACGTAGGTCGATCCTCGAAAGGGATCAGCCGCGTCCGGTGGCGCGGCGGGCCCGGAGGCGTTCGGCGAGTGCGCCGAGGGCCGGGGCGGCGTCGGCCAGCTCGGCCCGCTGCTCGTCGCTGATCTCGGCCATGGCGTCGGCGAAGATCCGGGCCCAGGCGTCCTCGATCCGGGCCGAGCCGTGCGCCGCGTCGACCGTGGCGTGCAGCCGTACGGCCCGTCTGTCGTTCGGGTCGGGTTCGCGGCGGAGCAGGTTGCGGGCCACCAGGGCGCGAACCGTCGCGCTCACGTTGCTGGCGTGCAGGCCGAGGTCACGGGCGAGGGTGCTCACCGAGACGCCGGGGGCGTCGGCGACGTACCGCAGCACCTCCAGCTCGGAGGGGGGCAGTTGGCCCAGCCCGGCCGCATCGACCCCGTGCAGCCGCATCACCCGGCTCAGTTGGTACAGAACCGGTACGAGTGTCCTC
This sequence comes from Plantactinospora sp. CNZ320, assembly GCF_002846275.1. NCBI lineage: Bacteria > Bacillati > Actinomycetota > Actinomycetes > Micromonosporales > Micromonosporaceae > Plantactinospora > Plantactinospora sp. CNZ320. Next base: position 5,102,596 of record NZ_PJMP01000001.1, on the reverse strand, counting down.
GCCTGCCGGAGAACCGCCTCGTCCGCCATGGTCACTCGTTTCACTTCACGAGAATAACGCTAGACATAGTTATATAGGTATAGTAATTTGCCGTCGTGACCTCCGCCCCCTCCAGGACCGACGAGTCCAGCCCACCCCCGCCGCCAGGGACAACCGGCGAGCCACCCGGCAGGAAACGCCGGCTGCTGCTCCCGGCCCTGGTGCTGCTGGCCTTCGTGCCGCCGATGGGCATCGACATGTACCTGCCGGCCTTCCCCCGGATGGCCGACGAGTTCCGCACCGACCCCGCCGGGATCCAGCTCACCCTCACCGCGTTCGTGGTCGGGCTGGCCCTCGGTCAGCTCGTGCTCGGCCCGCTCTCCGACCGGTACGGCCGCCGCCTGCTGATCCTCGCCGGCACGGCGGTCTGCGCCACCTCCGCCGCCGCCTGCGCCTTCGCGCCCACCCTGGAGACGCTCACCGCGCTCCGGTTCGTGATGGGATTCAGCGCGGCGGCCGGGGTGGTGGTCGGCCGGGCCGTCATCTCCGACACCGCCCAGGGGCCGGCCGCCGCCCGGATGTTCGGCATCCTGATGGCGCTCACCGGCATCGCCCCGATCACCGCACCGCTGATCGGCGGCGTGGTGACCAGCGCCGCCGGCTGGCGCGCGGTCTGGGTCACCCTGGCCGTCGGGCTGCTGCTCACCCTGCTCGTCGCGCTGGTCGGCGTGCCCGAGAGCCTGCCACCGGAGCGCCGGCACGCCGGTGGGCTGCGCGCCACCCTGGCCACCGCGCGGTCGTTGCTCACCGACCGGATCTACCTCGGCTACATCTTCGCGTTCGGCTTCGGGTTCGCGGCCCTGTTCTGCTACATCGCCGCCTCGCCCTTCTTCCTCCAGCACGTGCTGGGGCTCTCCGTCCGGCAGGCCGCCGTCGCCTTCGCGGCCGGTGCACTGGTCTCCGCCGTGAGCAGCGCGCTCAACGCCCGGGTCGTCGGCCGGGGCGCCTCACCGGCACTCCTGCTCCGGATCGGCCTGGCCGTCATGCTGGCCACCACCGGCGGCCTGCTCGCCGTCACCCTGGCCGGGCGCCTCGACCGGGTGGTCGCGGCCGTACTGCTGCTCTTCTTCGTCGGGCTCGGCATGATCATGGGGAACGCGACGTCGCTGGCGATCCAACGGGTACCGAAGGCCGCCGGCAGCGGGTCCGCGGTGCTCGGCACCCTCCAGGGCGTACTCGCGGCGGTGGCGGCACCGCTGATGGGGCTCGGCGGCCGGGACAACGCGGTCGCACTGTTCCTGGGCATGACGGTCTGCCTCACGGTCGCCTGCCTCGCGCTGCTGCTCACCCGGGGCCACCGGCCCGGCACGGCGCCCGGAGCGGCGGATATGCCGGAGCGCCCGGCCTGAGGCCGATATCCGAACCTGCCACCCGTACGGATGACGACGACTACTCTCCGGAGTATGACCCGAGGGTTGCTCGCACTCAGAGTAGCCAGCGCCCTTCTGGTGCTGCCGTCGCTGACGACGGGCGGCGCACCCGGAGCCGCGATGGTGAGGACTCCGACCCAGGCCCGAGCGGGTACCCCGGCCCGGCCCTGCCCGGCCCCGACCCCGCCGGTGCCCCGGCCCACCCGCCCCGCCCCACCGCCCCTCGACCCGGCGAAGGCTGCGGTCGGCGGTCCGGCACTGGCCACCGCCGGCCTGGTCACCCCGTCCGGCGTCGCCGAACCGCCCCGGGTCACCGCCACCTCGTGGCTGGTCGCCGACCTGACCAGCGGCGCGGTGCTCGGCGGCTGCGGCCCGCACGAGTACGGGGTACCGGCCAGCGTGCAGAAGCTGCTGCTGGTGGCGGCGGTGCTGCCGCACCTCGACCCGCACCGGGTGGTCGAGGTGACCGAGTCGGATCTCGACTTCGAGCCGGGCAGTTCGGCGGTGGGGCTGGTCCGGGGCGGCCGGTACCCGGTCGAGACGCTCTGGCTCGGCCTGATGCTCAACTCCGGCAACGACGCGGCGAACGTGCTGGCCCGGCTCGGCGGGGGTACCGGTGGCCAGGCCGGTGGGGTCGCGGCGATGAACGCCGAGGCGGCCCGGCTCGGCGCGTACCAGACGCACGCCGCCACACCGTCCGGACTGGACGGTCCCGGGCAGTACACCAGCGCCTACGACCTGGCGCTTATCGCCCGCGCCTGCTTCGCGCACCCCGACTTCCGGCGGTACGCCGGCACGAAGATGGCGCAGGTGCCGGCGCAGGCGGCGAACAACACCAAGGGCTATCCGATCTGGAACGACAACCAGCTCCTGCACCGCTATCCCGGCGCGCTCGGCGGCAAGACCGGCTACACCGACCTGGCCCGGCACAGCTTCGTCGGGGCGGCCGAGCGGAACGGGCGTACCCTGCTGGTCACCCTGCTCGGTGCGGAGTCGCAGCCACAGCGCGGCTGGGAGCAGGGTGCCGCGCTGCTCGACTGGGGATTCGGGCTGCCCGCCGACGCGACGGTCGGCCAGCTCGTCGCCGCCGGGCAGGACACCCGCAACCAGATCTCGTCACCGGCCGCCGGCGCCACCCCGACCCGCCCCGAGCGGGGATTCCGGGCCGACTGGCTGCTCGGCACGGTGGCCCCGGTGATCCTGGTCGGCACCCTGCTGGTGCTCCTGGTCCGGCAGCGGCGCCGGGCCGCCCGTCGACAGCAGGGCGGTGACCCGGGATCCGGCTAACCCGCCGGGGCCGGCGGGGCGACCTCGGAGACCTCCAGGACCCGGCCGGCCAGCTCGACGCCGGGCAGCTCCTCCTGCCGGTACGCCGCCCGGCGCGGATCGTCCAGATAGGACTGGTACCCGTCCCGCCCGCCGAACGAGAGCAGGTGCACCTCGGTACGGCCGTCGCCGGTACGCAGCCGCTGTTCCAGCCGGCCACCGTGTTCGGCCAGCAGCGCCAGTACCCGCTCCTCGTAGCGGGCGAAGGCGGCCAGGTGCTCCTCGGGGACGTCGAGAACCGCGACGATCCGGATCCGCGACCGGGGTTCCGAGCCGTCCAGGCGCTTGATGAAGTGCAGGTCGGCGTACCCGCCGGGGAAGCCCTCGCTGCGACCGACCTGGACGTAGCCGTGCCGGCGGTAGAACGGCGGCGCCTGGAACTCGAACGACGAGACGATCATGCGGTCGCAGCCGCGCCGCCGGGCCTCCTCCTCGGCGGCCCGCAGCAGCCGGCCGCCGACGCCGCGCCGCCGGTGGTCCTCCCGGACCCAGACCATGCTGATGCCGCCGCAGCCGCCCCAGGTCCAGCCGGTCAGGCCGCCGACCAGCTCGCCCGCCCCGTCGGTCACCCGGACCGAGAGGTCGGCCTCGTCGTCGGCGCCGGTCGCCGCGTTGTTGAAGGCGCTCAGCTCCGCGCTGAGCCGCCCGGACAGCTCCGGGTCGTCCCCGCCGACCGCGACCGCCAGCCCGGCGTCAGGTTCCGTCGTCATCCGCGCAGTATCCGCAACGGCCTGCGCCGGCAGGTCGCGGCCCCTGGCACCGGCTCCGCCCGGGTACCCTGCTGGCCGTCGGACAGGATCGACCAGAGGAGGCCGAATGGGCCGGTACGCCGCACTCCTGCGGGGGGTCAATCTCGGCTCTCGCAACCGGATCGGCATGGCCGACCTGCGCCGGATCGCCACCGACCTCGGGTACGAGGACGTGCAGACCTACCTGCAGAGCGGCAACCTCGTCTTCGGGGCGGGGAACGGCGCCGATCCGGTACGGCTGGCCGGCGAGATCCGGCAGGCCCTCGTCGACCAGCTGCGCCTCGACGTGCCGGTGGTGGTCCGGACCGGTCCGGAACTGGCGGCGCTGGTCGGCGCCAACCCGTACGAGTCCCGGCAGCCGGAGGATGTCAAGCTGCTGGTGGCGTTCCTGGCCGAGCCGCCCAAGGCCGACCGGGTGTCCGGGCTGGCCGTGCCGGCGGGCGACACCGCCGAGTTCACCCTCGCCGACAGCGGGCGGGACCTCTACCTGCACTACCCGGACGGGTACGGCCGCACCAAGTGCGACAACAACTACCTGGAGAGGCGGCTCGCCGTCGTCTCGACCAGCCGGAACTGGAAGACCGTCAAGGCCCTGGCCGGCCTGACCGCCGGCAACTGAGCCGGCCAGGGCGGTCCGGGCTACAGGCCCAGGTCGCGGGCGATGATCATCCGCTGCACCTCGGAGGTGCCCTCGCCGATCTCCAGGATCTTCGAGTCCCGCCAGAACCTGGCCACCGCGAACTCGTTCATGAAGCCGTACCCGCCGTGGATCTGGGTCGCCTCCCGGGCGTTGTCCACCGCGCACTCGCTGGCGTGCAGCTTGGCGATCGCCGCGTGCCGCTTGAAGTCCTCGCCGGCCAGCATCCGGGCCGCCGCGTCGTAGTAGGCAAGCCGGGAGGTGTGCGCCCGGCGCTCCATGTCAGCGATCTTGAACTGGATGGCCTGGAAGTTGCCGATCGGCTGGCCGAAGGCGTGCCGCTCCTTCGCGTACCTGACGGACTCGTCGACGCAGCCCTGGGCGAGCCCGACCGAGAGCGCCGCGATGGCGATCCGCCCCTCGTCGAGGATCCGCAGGAACTGGGCGAAGCCCCGGCCGCGCTGGCCGAGCAGGTTCTCCGCCGGCACCCGGCAGTCGTCGAAGGTCAGCTCGTGGGTGTCCGAGGCGCACCAGCCGACCTTGGAGTAGCCCGGCGCGACGGTGAAGCCCGGGGTACCGGAGGGCACGATGATTGTGGAGAGTTCCTTGGAGCCGTCCGGCTTCGTACCGGTGACCGCGGTGACCGTGACCAGGGCGGTGATGTCGGTACCGGAGTTGGTGATGAACGCCTTCGAGCCGTTGATCACCCACTCGTCGCCGTCGAGTACCGCCCGGGTCGCCGTGCCGCCCGCGTCGGAGCCGAAGCCCGGCTCGGTCAGCCCGAACCCGGCCAGCGCCTCGCCGGTGACCAGCTTCGGCAGCCAGCGGGCGCGCTGCTCGTCGGTGCCGAACCGGTAGATCGGCATCGCGCCGAGCGAGACCGCCGCCTCCAGGGTGATCGCCACACTGGAGTCGACCCGGGCGATCTCCTCCAGGGCGAGGCAGAGCGCGAAGTAGTCGCCGCCCATCCCGCCGTGCTCCTCCGGGAACGGCAGGCCGAACAGGCCCATCTTGCCCATCTGCGCGACGATCTCGTACGGGAAGGTGTGCCGCTCGTAGTGTTCGGCGATGGCCGGCGCGATGACCTCGCGGGCGAAGGAGCGCACGCTCGATCGCAGCGCCTCGTACTCCTCGCTGAGCCGGAAGTCCATGGGTTCCTCCATCGGTTCGGTACGCCGGGAACGCTCGTGGCGCGCCGGGCGGGGCGGGACTGCGGACGGGCCCCTAGACGGGGGTGACGCCGTGCCGGCGGCGGGAGAAACTACGGTCCTTGCCTCGGGCGGCGGCGAACCGCCGGACCAGCTCGGCCCGCAGGTCGGCCGGCTCGACGATCGCGTCCACGACCAGCTCGCTGGCCAGCCGGACGATGTCGATGTCCTGCTCGTAGGCGGTGCGTCGCTCCGCGACGAAGGCCGCCCGCTCGTCCGGGTCCTCGATCGCGGCGATCTTGTTCGCGTAGACGGCGTTCACCGCCGCCTCGGCGCCCATCACCGCGATCTTCGCGGTGGGCAGCGCGATCGTCGCGTCCGGCTCGAAGCCGGGACCGGCCATCGCGTAGAGGCCGGCACCGTACGCCTTGCGGACCACGACACAGATCTTCGGTACGGTCGCCTCGCTGATCGCCGTGATCATCTTGGCGCCGTGCCGGATGATGCCCTGCTTCTCCACCGCCGTACCGACCATGAAGCCGGGCACGTCGGAGAGGAAGAGCAGCGGCACGTTGAACGCGTCGCAGAGCTGCACGAACCGGGTCGCCTTGTCGGCCGAGTCGACGAAGAGCACCCCGCCCTTGAACATCGAGTTGTTGGCCACCACGCCGACGACCTGGCCGTCGAGCCGGCCGAAGCCGACCGTCAGCTCCTTGGCCCAGAGCGCCTGGATCTCCAGGAAGGAGTCGGCGTCGAGCAGGCCCTTGACGTACCGGCGCATGTCGAACGCCTGCCGCTCACTCGCCGGCACCAGCGCGGCCAGGTCGACCTTGTCGGAGGCGGCGACAGGTGTCGCGGCCGGCGGCTGCTGCGTCCAGTTCGCCGGCAGGTACGACAGGTAGCGGCGGACCACGTCGAGCGCGTCCGTCTCGGTCTTGCAGAGGAAGTGCCCGACGCCGGACTCGGCGCAGTGCACCCGGGCCCCGCCCATCTCCTCCAGCGTGGTCTTCTCCCCGGTGACCATCTCGACCATCCGGTCGGAGCCGAGGTACATGCTGGCGTTGCCGTCCACCATCGCCACCACGTCGCAGAACGCCGGGATGTACGCCCCGCCGGCCGCGCTCGGCCCGAACAGCGCGCAGACCTGCGGGATCGAGCCGGAGGCGCGCACCTGGTTCCAGAAGATCTTTCCGGCGCCGCGCCGGCCGGGGAAGAGGTCCACCTGGTCGGTGATCCGGGCGCCGGCCGAGTCGACCAGGTAGACCATTGGCTGGCCGTTCGCGTATGCCCGCTCGATGATCCGGATGATCTTCTCGACCGTACGGGCGCCCCAACTGCCGGCCTTGACCGTCGAGTCGTTGGCCATCAGGCAGACGGGCCGGCCATCGATACTGGCCTGGCCGGTGACCACGCCGTCGGCGGGGAGCCCGTCGGCGAGCGCGTTGGCGTAGAGGCCGTCCTCGACGAACGATCCCTCGTCGACCAGCAGCGCGATCCGTTCCCGGGCGAAGAGCTTGCCCTTGGCCGCGTTGGCTGAGTGGTATTTCTCCGCTCCGCCGGCCCGGACGCGCTTGCCGAGTTGTTCCAGCGCCGCACCGTCGAGTGTCACGCCGACCCCCTCGCCCGCGGCGGGACTCCGTGGCCCCGCGTCAACGACCTGAACGATCGTTAGGCTACTGCATCCCGGTCGGTCCGGGCCACTCCACCACCCGTCATAGCGAACGACCACGTACCCGGACAGGATGTTGTAATAGATATTTGTCTATAACTACGCTGCTGGCACCCCCAACGTTCCACCGGATCGGAGAGTGAGCCATGACCTCACGGATCAGCCGGCTACTTGTCGCGTTCGTCGCGACGACGGGTGCCACCCTCGGCGTTACGCTCGCCAACCCCACGCCCGCGTCGGCCGCCATGACCATCTGCTACAACACCAGCCAGGCGCCCAGCTACGTCAGCATCGCCAACCAGGCCGCCTCGATCTGGAACAACGCCACGTCGAACCTGACGCTGTCGGCCAACTGCGGCAGCAACCTGCGGATCTACCAGATCACCGGCGGCGGCTCGTACGCCGTACGGACCAGTCTGGGCAACGGACGGGTCTACATCGACACCCGCCAGGCGCAGCAGTACAGCCCGTTGCGGATCATGACGCACGAGATCGGGCACATCCTCGGGCTGCCGGACAACTACAACGGCAACTGCGCGCTGCTGATGTCGGGCGGCAGTGCCGGTACGAGCTGCACCAACCCGTACCCGAGCAGCACCGAGGCCAACCGGGTCACCCAGCTCTTCGCCGGTACCCGGGTCGGGCCGCAGCGGGCCGACGTCGTCGACAGCCAGGTCTTCCGGGACAGCTGGCCGGCGACGATGCTCGCCCCGATCGGCTGAGCCGCCGACGCGGCGACGACGCACAGACGCACAGCGGAGGGGCTGGCGGTCCGCCGGCCCCTCCCGTCGCGCTCGCGGTCAGTCGGTCCCCTCCGCCACGCTCGCGGTCAGTCGAAGGTGACCGACTGGCCGGGCGGGATCCGGGCGTACTCGGTCTCGGCCTTCTGCTCGAACCAGCGGTCCACGACCGGCGCCCCGCGCTCGCTGACCCCCGCGTCGTGGATCGAGTACGCCCGCCGGGGCTTGACCGCCCGGACGAAGTCCAGCGACTCGGAGACCTTCAGCCACGGCGCACCTGTCGGCACCAGCAGCGTCGCCACCGGCAGATCCGGGACGAAGAAGGCGTCGCCGGGGTGGTAGAGCCCGCCACCCGTCGTCCCGACGTCGACCACGAATCCGAGGTTCGGGATTCCGGGCAGCCCCTGGTAGACCTCGGCGTGGTCCCGGCCGACCGCCCGCACCCGGAACCCACCCGCGTCGAACTCGTCACCGGAGGCGACCGGCACCACCGCCGGGCCGAGGTCGGCCAGTTGCCCGGTCACGTCGGCGTGGGCGTAGATCCGCAGCGCCGGATTGGTGGCCACCGCCGCGCTGATCCGCTCAATGTCCAGGTGGTCGGGGTGCTCGTGCGTGACCAGCACGTGGTCGACCGAGTCCAGCGCCTCGGTCTCGGACCAGACGCCGGGATCGATCACCAGCGAGCGTCCGTCCGCCTCCAGGCGTACGCAGGCATGGGTGTACTTGATCAACCGCATTCGCCGAGCCTATCCCGGTTCCTCCGCGCTCACCTCTGTTACGCCGCCAGTCTGCCGTCCCGTCCCCCTGTGGCTTGTCGCTAACCGGTCGACCAGGGCATCGTCCGGTACGGGAAGGGACCGTCCAACGTCGTCGGCAGCCGGACCGACGCACGGGTGGCCAACGGTTCGACCGGTGGCTCGACGGCCGGGCAGCGCGTTCCGCGTGCCGGGAGCGTACGGTCGAGGAGATACCGCTCGATGGCGGCGTCGGCGCACTCGCTGCGGCCGTACACGCCGTGTCCCCATCCCTCGTAGCTGAGCAGGACCCCGTTCCGACCGAGCTGTCGGGCCAGCCCGAGCGCCTGGTCGTAACCGGTGATCGGGTCGTGCACCGCGTTCACGACCAGCAGCGGGGTGGCGCTGCCACGGACCCGGAGCCGGTGTTGCGGGTTGGCGATCCGGGCGGGCGAGCCGAGACAGGCCGCGGCCAGGGCGACGTTGGGCGGCGCGTAGCGCATGTCCGGGGCGATCCGTTCCGCCCGACGCAGGTATCCGGCCCACTCCCGGTAGTCGCGCACCGGCAGGCTCCAGTCGTTGCAGAAGATCGAGACCTGCGGGGCCTCGACCTCCACCGGCGGTTCCGGTTCCGACCGTTGCCACGGCCGCGGGCCCGCGGAATCGAGTTCGACGAGGAGGTCCGCCAGGAAGGACCAGTCCGGCCCGTAGAGGATGCTGAAGGAATACCAGATCAGCAGCTCCGGGCGCAGTGTGACGTCCGGATAGTACGGGGACGGGATCTCGCCGCGGGCAACCCGGTCGAGCAGCCGGTGCCAGAACGCCCGGACATCCTGCCCGTGCAGCGGGCTGGTCGGCGTACGGTCGTTCCACTTCACGAACTCGTCGAAGGAGTCCTGCGCGCTGGCCGCCCCGGCGTCGAGGAAACCGCCCGTGCCGAGACTGTGGTCCAGGCTGCTGTCCGAGACGATCGCGCGTACCCGGTCGGGGAAGAGTTCGGCGTACTGCTGGGCGTTCAACGAGCCGTAGGAGAGGCCGTAGTAGGTGAGCTGCCGGTCGCCGAGCACCTCCCGGACGTGATCCATGTCGCGGACCACGCTGAACATGTCGGCATGGTCGACGATCGGGCCGCTGCGCGCCCGGCAGTCCGCCCGCCACCGGGCGTTGAAGGCCAGCCGGGCGTCGAAGTCGGCCTGGCTGCGCATCGCGAACGACGGCTCCTGATCGAGCAGCTCCTGGGAACAGTGGATCGGGGTGCTGAGGCCGACGCCGCGCGGGTCGATGCCGACGATGTCGAAGCGGCTGCGGATCTCCGCACCGAACCGGTCCGCCCCGAAGATCGCCATCAACCTGCCGGAGCCACCGGGGCCGCCCGGGTTGATCTGCATCGAGCCGATCCGGCGGCGCGGATCGGTGGCCGGGCGCCGGGCCAACGCCAGTTCGATCGTCGGTCCCTTCGGACGCGACCAGTCGAGCGGCACCCTGAGCGTGCCGCACTGGGCGGTCCCGTCCTCCGGACACGGCGACCAGTCGATCGCGCCGGGTCGACCGGTGGCCGGGGTTGCCGCCGCGACGTCCGCGACGGCGACCGGCAACGCGAGCGTGGTGACGACCAGGGCGGTGCTGAACAGGAACTTTCCGGTCCGCACGAGTCCTCCATCCGTCGCGGCGACCGACGCGGCCTGACCGTCCGCGCCCGCCGCGAGGCCCCGTCGCCGAGGCGCACGATGTGACGGATGTAAACCTAGCAATGCGTCCGGGCCGCCGGGGAGGTCTCGGCGGGGCGCTCCTACCCGTCCGGGCCACCGGGAGGTTCGGCGGGGCGCCGCCTACCCGTCCGCCGGCCGGGTCGACCGCGCCCTGTCCGGCTCAGACCAGTCGGGTACGCGGGCCGGCCCGGAGCACCCCGGAGGGCAGTTCCCGGCCGACCAGCCGCTCCGCGTAGGCAGCCGCCTCCAGCAGCGCGTCCAGGTCGACACCGGTCTCGATGCCCATGTCGTGCAGCATGTGCACCACCTCCTCGGTGGCCACGTTCCCGCTCGCCCCCGGGGCGTACGGGCAGCCGCCGAGCCCGCCCACGCTGGCGTCGTACTCGGTGATCCCGAGTTCGAGCGCGGTCAGCAGGTTCGCCAGCGCGGTACCCCGGGTGTTGTGGAAGTGCAGCAGCACCGGGATGTCTGGTTGCCGGTTCCGGACGGCGGTGACGAGTTCCCGGACCCGGCGCGGTGTCGCCATCCCGGTGGTGTCACCGAAGGCGACCCGGTCCGCCCCGTCGGCCACCACCCGGTCGACGATGCCGGCCACCCGGGCCGGGTCGACGTCCCCCTCGTACGGGCAGCCGAAGCTGGTCGCCACGATCACCTCGGCGGTCGCCCCCGCCTCGTGCAGCAGTGCGATCAGTCCGGCGATGTCGTCGAGCGACTCGGCGGTGGCGCGGTTGACGTTGCGCCGGTTGTGGGTGTCGCTGGCCGAGACCACCACCTCGATCTCGGTGAAGCCGGCGGCCAGGGCCCGCTGGGCACCCTTCGAGTTCGGCACCAGCGCCGAGTAGCGCACCTCCGGTGCCTTCGTCGCCCGTTCCCACACCTCGTTGGCGTCGGCCATCTGCGGGATCGCCTTCGGGTGTACGAAGGAGACCGCCTCGATCCGGCGTACGCCGGTGCGGCCGAGCAGGTCCAGCAGGCGTACCTTCCCGTCGGTCGGTACCGGCTCCTCGTTCTGTAGCCCGTCGCGCGGCCCGACCTCCCGGATCGAGACCGCGCTCGGCAGGTCGGCACTCACCTGTCGACTCCCATCCGTCTGCCGGCTTCCATCCGCCTGTCGGCTTCCGTCGGGCCGGTCACTTCTTCGCCCGCATCCGGCCGACGATGCCGGTGTCGTAGTCGCCGCCGAGGAACTCGGGGTTGTCGAACAGCTCGGCGAAGAACGGCAGGTTGCACTTCGGTCCGGCGATCTCGAACCCGGCCACCGCCGTACGGGCCCGGTCGATCGCCTCGGCCCGATCGGCCCCGTACACGATCAGCTTCGCCAGCAGTGAGTCGTAGAACGGGGTGACGGTGGTGCCGAGGGCGTACCCGGAATCGACCCGGACCCCCTCGCCGGTCGGCTCCGTCCACGCGGTTACCGCACCCGGGCCGGGCAGGAACCGCTTCGGGTCCTCGGCGTTGACCCGCAGCTCGATGGCGTGCCCGCGCGCGGCCAGCGCGCCCGGGTCGAAGTTCGGCGCCAGGCCGGCGGCCACCCGCAGCTGCTCCTCCACCAGGTCGACGCCGTAGACCAACTCGGTCACCGGATGCTCCACCTGGAGCCGGGTGTTCATCTCCAGGAAGAAGAACTCCCCGGTGGCCGGATCCAGCAGGCACTCCACGGTGCCCGCGTTGCGGTAGCCGACCGCCTCGCCGGCCCGGACCGCCGCCGCCAGCAGCCGCTCCCGCAGCTCGGGCGAGACGGCCGGGGACGGCGACTCCTCGACCAGCTTCTGGTTGCGCCGCTGCACCGAGCACTCCCGCTCGCCGAGCGCCACCACCCGCCCGTCGGCCAGGCCGAGGATCTGCACCTCGACATGCCGCACCCGGGGGAAGTACCGCTCGATCAGCACCGAGCCGTCCCCGAACATCCGCTCGGCGAAGGCGCGCACCCTGTCGTACTCGGTGCGCAGGCTGGCGGGGTCGGTGGCGACGGCCATGCCCATCCCGCCGCCCCCGGCGGCGGCCTTCACCATGACCGGGAAGCCGATCTCCTCGGCGGCGGCGAGCGCCGCCTCGACAGTGCCGGCCGGGTCGGTGGTGCCGGGCGCCACCGGCACGCCCGCGGCAGCCATCAGGTTCCGGGCATTGATCTTGTCGCCCATCGCCGCGATCGCGTCGGCGCCGGGCCCGACCCAGACCAGGCCGTTCGCCTCGACGGTACGGGCGAAGTCCGCGTTCTCCGACAGGAAGCCGTACCCGGGGTGGATCGCCCGAGCGCCTGTCGACTTGGCGGCGGCGAGGATCGCCTCGGTGTTCCGGTAGCTCTGCGCCGGGTTCGCCGGCCCGACGCAGACCGCCTCGTCGGCCTCGCGCACGAACGGCAGGTCGGCATCCGCCTCCGAGTGGACCGCGATCGTCCGCACGTCGAGCCGGCGGGCGGTCCGGATGATCCGACGGGCGATCTCACCACGGTTCGCGACGAGCAGAGACTCGATCATGCGCTACCTCCCAGTACTCGACCCGGCCGTACCTCGTCGTACGGCCGTCCGCGACCCGGCTCAATGCACCCGCTGTCGACCTCCCCCGTCGGTCCGGTGGGCCGTGGGGTCGGGCGCGGCACCTGAGCGCCACGCGTTCAGCTTAACGAACGTTCAGTCACCCGGGAAACGCCGACTCGGTCGGCCGGGGAGCGACGACTCGGTCGGTCGGCCAGGAAGCGACGGCTCGGGAGCGACGGCTCGGGCGGCCGGGCAGCGGCGGCTCGGGCGGCCGGGGACGATCGCTCAGTTGTCCGGGTCGGCGAGCAGCGCGGCCAGGGTGGCGGCCCGGAGCAGCGCGGCCCGTCGCTGGCGGTCCACCTCTCCGCCGAGGAACGGCGTGGAGTTCATCAGGCCGAACGCGGCATGGGCCAGCACCCGCGCCTCGCCCGCCGACAGCTTCGGGTGCAGCGCGGTCAGCACTCCCACCCACTCCTCGACATAGAGCCGCTGGAGCCGCCGGATCTGCCGCCGGGGCTCCTCCGGCAGCCGGTCCAGCTCGTGCAGGTGCAGCGCGATCACCGCCGGATTGGCCAGGGCGAACTCGACATGGAAGTCGATCAGGGATTCGAGGGCCGCCCGGAAGTTCTCCGGATGCTCCGCGACCCGCTGCCGACCACCGGCGAGCAAGCCGTCACTCACCGGCATCAGCGCGGCGATGAGCATCGCCTCCTTGCCGGCGAAGTGGTGGTAAAGGGCCGGACCGGTCACTCCGGCGGCCGACCCGATGTCGTCCATCGAGACACCGTGATAGCCACGGGCCGCGAAGAGACCGACCGCGATCTCCAGAATCTCCTCGCGCCGGGACCGCCGTCGCCGCACGCCGCTGGCGGGCGCGCCGGCCTCCGTCGCCATCACCTGCTCCTCCACCGTCACCCGACCAGCCTAGTCAGCTGTCAATCGCTGGATCCCCGTCGAGTGTCGGCGGCCACTGGTTGGACAGGCCCCCGCCCGAGCGGGCGGACGGGCCGGCGGGGCGGGGCGGCCCGGTCGGGTGGGGATCGGGTCGGCTACTCGTCGGGGTCGAGGGAGTATCTGGCGCGCAGGGCGTCGGCCTCCGCCGTACGGCCGAGGGTGGCGAGCGCGACACTGAGCAGCCAGGCGGTCCGGAGTACCGCCTCGGAGTGCTCGGGCAGGCCGTTCAGGGTGGCCCGGAGCAGCGGTTCCGCCTCGGCCGGCCGGTCCAGCCGGAGCAGTACCTCCCCGGCGAGCAACTCCACCAGGAGCGCCTCGCCGAAGGCCTGGATCGACCGCAGCGCGTCGGCGGTACCGTCCAGCCTGGCCAGCGCCTCGTCCGGCCGGTCCGCGCCGAGCAGCGCCCGTGCCGCGACGTCGGCAAGCATCGCCCGCTCCCACTGCACCGCCGGCTCCACCTCGGCGTCGTCGGAATCCGGCCGCACCGAGCCGCCGGGCAGGGCCGCGGCAACCCGGTCGGCCACCTCCAGCGCGGCCAGCGTCGCCACCGGGTCACCGGCCCAGTGCAGGGCGGCCACCTCACGACGGCGCACCCGCAGCTCGTCCAGCGGCCGCCCGGCCAGCCGGAACGCGGTGGCGGCGGCACCGAACCGCTGCGCCGCGAGGTTGTCCCGGTCCTCGGCGTAGAGCATCTCGCCGGCCTCCTCGAGCACCCCGGCCCGGGCCGGGAGGTTGTCCGGGCCGTCGAGGTTGTCGGCGAGTTCGTCGAGCAGGGCCAGTGCCAGGCCGTCCTCACCGAGCGACCGGTAGACGGCGGCGAGCAGGTGCCGGCACTGGTCCGCGTCGGCCTGCCGGCCGAGCCGGTCCAGCTCGGCCACCGCCTCCTCCGCCGCCTCGGCCGCCTCCACCGGGCGGTCCGCCCGCCGGTAGGCGTCGGCCAGCTCCCAGCGCAGGTAGGCCGCCCCGTCCACGATGCCCCGCTCCACGCAGAGCGCCACCGCCTCCACCAGGTCGTCGACCGCCTCGTCGGGCCGGCCGGCGGCGACCAGCGCCCGGGCCCGCCCGGTCCTGGCCGGCAGCGCCAGCTTGTCGGTGGCCAGCCGCACCGCCTCGTCGTACGCCGAAACCGCCCGCTCCGGGTCGTCGAACGAGTTGGCGTAGCCGAGGCTGGCGACCGCCCGGTGTTCGGGCAGGCCGAGTTCGTCGTAGAGGTCCCGGGCCCGCAGCGCCGCCTCGCCCACCTCGGCGCGCCGGTCCAGCGACTCCAGCACCCGGACCCTGGTCAACGCGATCCGCGCCACCAGGTGGCGGTCGTCGGTACCGGCCGCCTCGGTCGACGCCCGGTCCACTGCCGCCAGCGCCTCGTCGCCCCGCCCCAGCTCGGCGTACGCCACCGCCAGCCGGTCCTGGGCGGCGGCCCGGTACCAGGGGTCACCGTGCGCCATCAGGTGGTCGGCGGACTCCCCGACCAGCGACATCCCCTCGTCCGGCTCGCCGGACATCACAAGCAGTACGCCCAGCCGACCGGCCACCACCTGGGCGCGGAGTGGATCCGGCAGCTCCTGGTACAGCGCCAGCACCTCCCGGTTCGCCGCGACCGCCCCGGCCAGGTCGCCGGCCACCTGCCGCTCGACCGCCCGGAACTCGCCCCGCCGGGCGACGACGGACGGCTGGAGTGACTGCCCGGCGAACCGTTCGTCGAAGGTCGCCAGTACGGCCAGGAGGTCACCGTCGCGTTCGGTACGCCACGCCGTCTCGGCCAGGTCGAGCAACTGCTCCGGGCCGGCGTCGAGCGGCACGTCGAGCGGAGCGGGCGGCTGCCCGGCCGACACCGCCGGTGCGGAGTCCCGGCCCGCCGCTCCGGGACCGGTGCCCGAAACCGACCCGCCCGAACCCGCCTCGACGGTCGAGACCGACCCGCCCGGAGCCGCCTCGACGGTCGAGGTCCCGGCGGCAGGGGTGGGACGGCGGCGGGCGGTCGGTGACAGCGGCAGATAGTCACCGACCGGCTCCTGACCGAGCAGCTCGGCGATGGCCGCCGAGCGCGCCCCGGTGCCATTGCGGGCGTCGAACCGGACCGCCAGCTCCCGGGCCGTACCGGCCAGTTCCTCGGCGAGCGCCGCCACCGGCACCTCGGCCGACGGGCGGTCCAGATGCCCGGGGCGCCGCACCGGCAGCTCGGCGTGACCGTCGGCGGCGAGCCGGTGCAGCAGCAGCGCCCCGCTGGCGGCGAAAACCATCGCGTCGGCCGGTGACGGCGGCTCGTCCAGCCACCCGAGATGCCGTTCCAGCAGCTCCAGCCCGCGCGCCTCGTTGCCGGTCAACGCGCAGAAGATCAGATGGTCACCGACCAGCGACATGTTCGCGATGTTCGTCCGGTGTCGGCGGTACGCCCGCAGGTGAGCGTCGCGCGCCTGCTCCCGCCGGCCGGTGTGCAGGTACGGCAGCAGCAGCGCGGTGAGTACGCACTGCGGCTGCTCGACGCAGCCCAGCCGTCCGGCGAGTACCGGCTCGGCCAGCGCCACCGCCTCCTCCCACCGCCCGAGCGAGGCGAGGTACTCGATCTGGTCGGTCGGGTCGCAGCCGGCACAGTCGGAGAGTTCGTCCCGGGGTGCGGTGATCCACTGGCGGTACCACTGTGCTGCCTCGTCCGCCGCACCGACGTGCACCGCCACCTGGTGCCGGTACTTGTAGACCATCTGGAGGCTGTGGCCGCCAGCCCGGTAGCGCCGCTCCATGTCGTCGAGTACGGCCATCGTGCGGTCCAGCGGCACCTCGGGAAACTCGAGCAGCCCGCTGACCATGTGCTTGAAGTACCAGAGCAGACTGTGCTGATAACGCTGCTGGTAGGGCCTCGGGTTGCGGTCGAACTCGGCCAGGCACCAGGAGAAGGTGACGAACGACCGGGCCGGCTCGCCGCCGTAGTAGTAGGCGGCGGTGGCGAGCATCCGGGCCGCGAAGGCGAGTTGCTCGTCACCGCTGGCGTCGACCTGCCGGAGCAGCGCCTCGGCGGCGGCGACCTGACCGCTGCCGTACGGCATCTCGCCGATCCGGTCGATCGTCCGCCACAGGTCGTCGGTGTCCCGGGCCATCCTCACTCCTGTCCTGGTACGGCCCGGCCGAGCAGGCCGAGGAACGAGCTGTTCAGCAGGGCGGCGTCGGCGGGGCGGATCGGGTGGTAGCCGAGCAGCAGTGCCTGGCCGTACAGGGCTTCGACGGCGAGCCCGACCAGGGCCGGGTCACCGAGTGCGCTGACCCGCCGGACCAGCGGATTACGGTGGTTGAGCACCAGTTGCGGCCGCTCGGGCGGGCCGGAGGCGGCGAGTGCGTCGAGTACCCCGGCCCAGGTCTCGTCGGCTCGCTCCCGGGTCGACCGGAGCTGCTCCTCGAACGCCGCCGACCGGCTCACCAGATAGAGCGCCGGCAGGGACGCCGGGGCGTACGACCGGAGCACCACCTCGACACCGAGCCGGTCCAGGGCACGCTGCGCGGCGCCGGTGAACGGCCGCAGCGCCAGCTCGGTCGCCGGGTCGAGGGCGTCGAAGCGGGTGGTCAGGTCGTTCGGCTCCAGCCGTTCGACAAGCACCGACCGGTCGACTGTCGGCAACCGCTCGATGATCTCGGTGTCGTACGTGTGACCGGCGTTGACCACCGCCAGGTCCTGCGCCGCCGCCACCCCGGCGAGCTGGCGAAACTCGTCGACGCTTGCCGCGTACCGGATCAGGCCGTGCCGTTCGCGGAACTCGGCCAGGGTGGTCTGCCCGGTGTTGGTCTCCATCGGCCACCAGCGCTCGACCAGCCGCAGCATCTCGTCGTCGTGCAGGGCCAGCGCCTTCACCCCGAGGTGGTGCACCTGGAGGAACTCGGCGAGCCGACGCGGCGCGGTGGTGGCGAGCCGGACCAGCCAGCCCCGGAGCTGGTCGCCGAGCGCCTCCCGGGCCGCCTCCAGCAGGCTGTCCTCGTAGAGCGCCTCCCGGCTGGCGGTCGGGCGCAGCTCGGTGGAGTCGACGACGCAGCGGGCGAAGAACGCCCAGTCCGGCAGCAACCCCTCGGCGCCCTCGGTGAGCAGCATCCGCTTCAGGTAGACCCGGTGACCGGCCCGGCCCGCCGGGTTGACCGGAGTGGGCAGTACGAACGCCGCGCCGGTCAGCCCCGCCTCCGGCACCGACAGCGGTACGACGTCGAACGGGGTGAAGCCGAGCACCTCGCGGGCGTACCGGACGAGGTTGTCCCGGCGCACGGAGGGCGACGTGCCTGCGGTGGCCGCCCACGGCGGCGGCCCGGTGGTGGTCTCGACGTCGCCGACGAACACCCGGATCGGCAGCAGCGAACCGAAGATCCGGGCCAGCTCGGTCACCGTCGGCTGGGTCAGCCACTGGTCGGCGTCCCGGCGCGGAACCAGCGTGACTGTGGTACCCGGTTCGGCGCGCTGCCTGTCGGCGGCGTGGGTCGCGCCGTCGGCCGTGGCATCGGTGGCCAGTTCGACCCGGTAGCGGCCGTCGGCATAGCCGGTCCAGAACACGGTCGGCTCGTCGCCGTGCCGGGTGCACACCCGGACCTCGTCGGCGACCAGGAAGCAGGAGAGCAGGCCGATGCCGAACTGGCCGAGGAACTCGTGCCGGGCGAAGCCGAGTTCATCCCTTTTGGAGCTACGGCCGATGGTGGCGAGCAGCTCGTGCACCTGGGACTCGGTCAGGCCGATCCCGGTGTCGTGCACCCGCAGCGTGCCGTCCCCGGTCAGCTCCGGCGGCTCGATCCGGACCACTGCCGGCGCGCCGGGGTCGCCGGCCCGGCGGGCGGTGATGGCGTCCACCGCGTTCTGCAACAACTCCCGCACGTAGACCCGGGGACTGCCGTAGAGGTGATGGCTGAGCAGATCGACCACGCCGCGAAGGTCGACCTGGAAGGTCCGGTCCACGATCTCTTCACTCACTCCCGTCCGGTGACGGCGCTCACGGTACCGGCCCCGGGCGCCACGCCGCGTCCTGCTTTTACGCCGACTTTTCTCGCGCGCCCGGTGTGACGTTCGGCTTGACTCTCGACCGGATCGAGACCGCAGGCTCGCCCGGTCAGGCCGGCACGGTGAGCTGGGAGGGGCGATCATCAGATGTCCGAGGCAGCGACACCAGCGACAACGACGGCTGCGACGACGGCGACATCGCCGGCTGCGGCGTCCGTTGGATGTAGCACCGAGGCACGGCGGGGTGGCGGCGGATTCGGAGCACTGTGGACGGCGGCGGTGATGTCCCGGCTCGGCGACGCGCTGCGTACCCCCGCGCTGGCCCTGCTCGCCGCGTCGCTGACCCGGGACCCTCGGGCGATCGCGGCCGTGGTGGTCGCCGGACAGCTTCCGCCACTGCTGTTCGGCCTGCTCGGCGGCGTCTACGCCGACCGCTGGGACCGGCGCCGCACGATGGCCACAGTGGACGGTCTGCGCGCCGTGCTGGTCGCCGTCTTCGCCCTGCTGGTCGTCACCGGCGAGGTCGGGATCGTCACGCTCGTCGGCTGCGCGTTCCTGCTCGCCACCCTCGGCGTGCTATTCGACGCCGCCGCGTTCGCCGTACTGCCCGGGATCGTGCCCGCCGAGCGGTTGGCGGTGGCCAACGGGCGACTCCAGGCGGGTACCGCCATCGCCGGTGGATTCGTCGGGACGCCACTGGCCGGAGTGCTCTTCACCCTCTCGGCCGCCCTGCCGTTCGCGGTCGACGCCGTCACGTTCGCCCTCGCCGCCCTGCTGGCACTGACCCTGCGACCACCCCTGGTCCGCACGGCAACCACCTCCGCCACCAGCCGCGACACCGCCGCATGGCGGGCGGCCGGTGTCGGGCTGCGGTGGATCTGGCAGGACCACACGCTGCGCCGGATCACCGGCCTGACCGTGGTCACCAACCTGGCCACCAGCGGCCTGATCGCGATCACCGTGCTCTACGCGCTGGAGGTGCTGGCGGTGTCGGCCGCCGGATATGGGCTGTTCATGTCGGTGGGGGTGCTCGGTGCGCTGGCCGGTGGACTCTGCGCGGGCCGGGTCGCCGCCCGGTTCGGCACCCTGCCCGGGCTGCGCTGGGTGCTGGTCGCCGAGACACTGGCGATCGCCACGCTGGCCGTGGCCCGGCATCCGGTGCCGGGCGCCGTCGCACTCGCGGTCTTCTCCGCGGGTACGGCCGTCTGGAATGCGCTCTGGTCGGCGTACGGGCAGCGCAACGTCCCCGCCGAACTGCTGGGGCGGGTCGGCAGCGCCCAGCGTACGGTCGGACTGCTCGCCGCCCCGGTCGGTGCGATCGGCGCCGGCCTGCTCGGCTCCGTCGCCGGCCTACCTCCGGTGCTGTACGCCGCCACAACCATCTTCGCCCTGGTCACGATGATTTCCTGGCGCTCGCTCCGCCCCCACGCTCGAACCGCCGTCGACGTGTAGCGTCCGGTTCGCCCCAGCAGGGCGAACGTCACGTCCTGCGATACTCCGAGGGTGCGGGCGTCGGTGGAAGTGGAAGTGCTACGGGAACTGGTCGGCCGGTTGCTGGGGGTGGAGATCCGTACCCTCGTACCGCTCGGCGAGGGCACCGACCACGTCGCGTACGAGGTGGACGGCGTGTACGTGGTCCGCCAGCAGAAGCTGGTCAACGGCGCGGACGGGGCGGACACCGCTGACGGGGTGTCGGCGATCGAGCGGGAGATCGCACTGCTCGACGTCGTCGCGCGGGTGTCGCCGATCCCGGTGCCCGAGGTGGTCGCCGCGGCGCCCGAGTCGGGTCTGGTGGTGCAGCGCAAGCTGTCGGGTGAGTCGCTGCTCGACCGGCCGCCGACCGATCCGGCAGCCCTGGTCGACCAGCTCGCGGAGTTCCTGACCGCCATCCACGGCATCCCGCAGGGACGGGTCGCCGGCCTGGTCGAGGAGGACCGCTACCCGCTGGCCGACTACCTCGCCGACACCGCCGCCGCGCTGCCGGAGGTCGCCGCGCTGCTCGGTGCCGAGGAACGCATGGCGGTGGACCGGTTCCTGGCCACCCCGCCACCTGTCGAGCCGGACGTACTCGCGTTCTGCCACAACGACCTCGGCGCCGAGCATCTGCTCGCCACGCCGGACCGTACCCGGCTGACCGGCGTACTCGACTGGTCCGACGCGGCGGTTGCCGACCCGGCGCACGACCTGGGCCGGATCTACCGCGACCTCGGCCCGGAGGTCGCCGGCCAGGTGGCCGCGCGGCTTGACCGGCCAACCGGTGACCTGCTGGCCCGCGCCGCGTTCCACGCCCGCTGCGCGCTGATCGAGGACCTGGCGTTCGGCGCGACGGCCGACCGGCGGTACGCCGACGCCGCACTCGCCCACCTGACCCGAACCTTCCGCAACTGACCCCTCGCGGGCCGGGAGTCACCAAGATTCTTGTCGAATCGAGGCGAGCCGCCGACCACAGGTCGCCAAGAATCTTGGCAACCACCACGCGCGCAGCCCGATCGACCGGGAACCGGGTGCGGTTGTCAGGCCTCTACCGGGCATGACGACGACGAGGCGGGACGTGTTTCGGGTAACCGGCGCGCTGTTGGCCGGTACCGCCGGGATCGGGGCGGTCACCGCCACCGCCGGCTGCCAGTTCCGGCCCGGCGACCGGGCCAACGACCAGGCCGGCGAGGAGACCGACCCACGCAATTCGGCCCCGGGCGACGCGCTCGTGGTCGAGTTGGCCGAGGGCAAGCTGGCGGTGGTCGAGGCGTCGACCGGGCGACTGTTGGTCCAGCCCGCCCCGGCGGTGGTCAGCGGCGACGGACGCCGCCTGGTCCGGATCGAGCGCCCAGGCAGCGACACCGCGTCGCAGCGCCCAGCCGGCGCTACCGCCTCGCAGCGCCCGGACGGGGGTACCCGGCTGACCAGTCATCAACTGCCGGACGGCGCCACCGTCAGCGCCGGCACCCTGACCGGGGCGCTGGCGGTCCGCACCACCTCCGCCGACGGTGAGCTGGTGGCGCTCGCCGACGACGCCGGGCCGGGACACACGCCGTACCGGCCGGGGCCTCGGCAGCGGACCACGATCGTGGTCGCCGACGGTGCCGGCCAGCGCCGTCGACTGGAGCTGCCGGGCAACCTCGAACCGGAGGCGTTCGACGTGTCCAACCAGGCACTTTTCGTCCTCGACTATCTGCCGCCGACCGCGCCGGACCGGTACCGGGTACGGGTCGTCGACCTCGCCTCCGGGCGGGTCGAGCCGCTGCTGACCCGGCTCAAGGCGGTGGTGCCGGAGGGTGCCGAGGAGGAGATGCGCGGCGAGGGCCGGCAGGCCGTCCACCATCGGCAGCGCAATCGGCTCTTCACGCTCTACACGCACCAGCCGGACCACGTACACACCCGGGACCGGATCGCCGCCACGGCGGACCCGGGCGGGGCCCGGGACGACGCCCCGCACGTGCACGCCTTCGTGCACACCCTCGACCTGACCGAACGCTGGGCGTTCTGCGTCGACCTGCCGGCGCCGTTCGGCGAGCGGCCGGCGGCCGGGCACACGATCGCGCTGAGTCCGGACGGCAGCCGGCTCTATGTGGCGGACACCGGCTCCGGCGCCCTGGCGGTGATCGATCCCGAAGGGCTCACCGTGCTGAACGTCGTCACCTTCGACGCGCTGCGCGACGCCACCGCCGGGCCGGGCGGTGCGGCGCCAGCCGCCGCGAGCGTCGACGGTGCCGGGATGCTGCTGGTCGGGGCCGGCCGTGAGGTGGTCGGGATGGCGGCCACCGCTGGCGGGGGCCGGGTGCCGCGCTGGTCGACTCCGGCGGAGGTACGCGGCCTCGCCGGCCCACCCGACGGCTCCCGGCTGTACGTCGGCCAGCCCGACGCCGTACTCCGGGTCGACCCCGCCAGTGGGACGGTACGGCAGCGTATCGCCGTACCCGGGCTGGTGGCCCTCCGTCAGGTCGTCCCCGCCAGCGGGAACTAGCCGGGCCGAGCCGAGCGGCCGAACCAGCCGGGCCGGCAGACTAGCCGAGGCCGCCCGGCTGGTCTCCCTTGACCACGGGTGCCCGGACCAGGTTGCCCCACTCGGTCCACGAGCCGTCGTAGTTACGCACCCGGGGGTAGCCGAGCAGGTGCCGCAGCACGAACCAGGTGTGGCTGGACCGCTCGCCGATCCGGCAGTACGCGATCACGTCGTCGTCCGGCGACAGCCCGAGCTGGTCGGCGTAGATCGCCCGCAGCTCGTCGGGCCCCTTGAAGGTGCCGTCGTCGTTCGCCGCCGACTTCCACGGCTTGCTCAGCGCGCCCGGGATGTGCCCGCCGCGCAGCGCGCCCTCCTGCGGGTACTCCGGCATGTGGGTCAACTCCCCGGTGTACTCCTTCGGGGAGCGGACGTCGACGAGCGGCCGGGCCGCCGCGATGTGTGCCAGCACCTGGTCCCGGTACGCCCGGATCGGCGCGTCGTCCCGCTGCGGCGTCGGATAGTCCGCCGGAGGCCGCTCAGTCTTCTCCCGGGTCAGCTCCCGCCCCTCGGCGACCCACTTCTGCCGACCGCCGTCGAGCAGTCGTACATCGGAGTGGCCGAAGAGGGTGAAGACCCAGAGCGCGTAAGCCGCCCACCAGTTGAAGTTGTCGCCGTAGAAGACGATCGTGTCGTCCCGGCCGATCCCCTTCGCCGCACAGAGTTTGGCGAACGCCTCGGCGTCGAGATAGTCCCGGGTCACCTGGTCGTTCAGTTCCAGGTGCCAGTCGACCTTGACCGCGCCCGGAATGTGACCGGTCTCGTAGAGCAGCACGTCCTCGTCCGACTCGACCACCACCAGGCCCGGCTGGCCCAGGTGTTCGGCCAGCCACTCGGTGGTGACCAGACGCTGCGGGTCGGCGTAACCCTGGAGGCTCGGTGCGGGATCGCTCGGCATCGGCATGTTGCCCACCGTACGCCGGGCGGTCGCTGGAGGAGGTCCGCTCTCCTCGGTTACCGTCGTCACATGGCGGAGCCGACCCGGACAGGCGTACGACACGAGGGTCGGACCTTCCGGCGCGAGGACTGGTACGGCGACGAGTTCGTCGAGCACGAGTACGTCGACTGCGAGTTCTTCGACGTCGACCTGACCGAGGCGAGGCTGGACCGGGTCAGTTTCACCAACTGCGCCTTCGGCAACGTCAGGTTCAACGCCTCCCGGCACGCCGACTCGGCCTTCCTGCGCTGCACCTTCACCAGGTGCAACTTCTTCGAGGCCGAGTTCGCCGGCTGCAAGCTGGTCGGCAGCACCTTCGTCGAGTCGGCGGTCCGGCCGTTGACGGTGCTCGGCGGGGACTGGTCGTTCGTCGGTCTGCCCGGTGCCGACCTGCGCGGCGTGACGATCCAGGGCGTACGGATGCGCGAGGCGGACCTGACCGGCGCGAACTGCACCGACGCGATCCTGACCGACGTCGACCTCTCCGGCGCGCAACTGCGCGCGGCCCGGTTCGTCCGGACCGACCTGCGCGGCAGCGACCTCAGCACGCTCGACCCGACCACCGTGGAACGCTCCGGCGCGATCGTCGACCAGAGCCAGGCGATCGTGCTCGCCCAGGCACTCGGCTTCCAGGTCGGCTGAACACCGCCCCGGCCACTGTGGCAAGGCCAGGCCGGCCGGTCACCGCAGGGAGGCCGGCGGGTCAGTCCACGAAGGGCTGACCTTGCTGGTACGGCGCCAGCACCGGGCGCTTGGCGGTGATCGTGTCTCCGGACGACCGGCCGGTGATCCGGCGCCGGACCCAGGGGGCGAGGTGCTGCCCCATCCAGCGCAGATCCGCACCCCGGGCCGCCAGCCACGGTGTCGGGGCGGGCCGGGGCGGCACCACCAGCCAGCCGTCGTCGGGTACGACGTCGAGCGCGGCCAGCACCCGAGCCGCGACCCGGCGGTGCCCGACGGCCGAAAGGTGCAGCCGGTCAGGGCTCCACAGCACCGGGTTGAGGAAGACGTCGTCGGCGAAGAGGTCCACCAGTTTCGCCCCGTGCCGCTGGGCCGTCTCGCCCACCGCCCGGTTGAGCATCGCCACCCGGGGGGCGATGAGCCGCTGCCCCGGCAGCCGGGCCATCACGTCGGCGAACCGGAACACCAACACGTCCGCCCCGGTGGCCCGGAACTCGGCGATGACCTGGTCGAAGCGCTCGACCAGGGGGCGCGGGTCGAAGTTGCGGCGCAGTACGTCGTTGCCACCTGCGGCGAAACTGACCAGGTCGGGGCGCATGGCGAGGGCTGCCGGCACCTGTTCGGCCACGATGTTGCCGAAGAGCCGGCCCCGGATCGCCAGATTGGCGTACCCGAAATCCGGCCCGGCCTGGGTGGCGAGGGTCGCGGCCACCAGATCGGCCCAGCCCCGGAAGCTGCCGTCCGGATATGGGTCGTCCAGGCCCTCGGTGAAGCTGTCCCCGACCGCCACGAAGTTGCGCCAGCGCACGTCGCGCCTCCCCCTGTACCGCTCTCCCCACCGATCGACCGATCTCCCCGCCGATCGACCGGGGGCCAGTCTGTCAGCCCGGCCCCGCCCCGATCACGCCCGGCGCCCGAAGGTGACCGGGACCGCACGCCCGCCCGGCGACGCGCAATTTGCGGTGCCCCGCTCCGGCCGGCGGGTCTAGGCTGCCGGGATGCTGCTACGGATGTCCACGCTGTTTCTGCGTACGCTGCGCGAGGACCCGGCCGACGCGGAGGTGCCGAGCCATCGGTTGCTGGTCCGGGCCGGTTACGTCCGTCGCGCCGCCCCGGGCGGCTACACCTGGCTTCCACTCGGCCGGCTGGTGCTGGACCGGATCACCGAGGTGGTCCGGGAGGAGATGGTCGCGATCGGCGGCCAGGAGGTGCTCTTCCCGGCCCTGCTGCCCCGGGAGCCGTACGAGACGACCGGCCGGTGGACCGAGTACGGCGACGACATCTTCACCCTCAAGGACCGGCGTGGCGCCGACTACCTGCTCGGCCCCACCCACGAGGAGATGGCCGCCCTGCTGGTCCGGGACACCTTCACCTCGTACCGGGACTTCCCGGTCTCGATCTTCCAGGTGCAGACGAAGTACCGCGACGAGGCGCGGCCCCGGGCCGGACTGCTGCGCGGGCGGGAGTTCCTGATGAAGGACTCCTACTCCTTCGACCTGGACCGGGCGGGGCTGGCGGCGGCGTACGACCGGCACCGGGCGGCGTACCAGCGGATCTTCGACCGGCTCGGGTTGTCGTACACGATCGTCGCGGCCACCTCCGGCGCGATGGGCGGCTCCGCGTCGGAGGAGTTCCTCGCCTCGACCCCGGTCGGCGAGGACACCTTCGTCGGCTGTACCGCCTGCGACTACGCGGCGAACACGGAGGCGGTGACGACTCCGCCGGCCCCGGCCGGCGACGTGCACGCCCACCCTCCGGCGCAGGTGCACGACACCCCGGAGACGCCGACCATCGAGAGCCTGGTCGCGCTCGCCAACGACCGGCAACTCGGCGGCCGGACCGACTGGACGGCCGGCGACACCCTCAAGAACGTCGTCGTCGAGCTGCACCGGCCCGGCTCGGACGAGCCCGAGTTGCTGGTCATCGGCGTACCCGGGGACCGTGAGGTCGACCTCAAGCGGCTCGGCGCGGTGCTCAGCCCGGCCACCGTGTCGATGTTCGACGGCTTCGCCGAGCGACCCGAACTGGTTCGCGGCTACCTCGGCCCGCAACTGCTGGCCAAGCTCGGCATCCGTTATCTGGTCGACCCCCGGGTGGCGCCCGGCACCGCCTGGCTGACCGGCGCCAACGAGCCGGGCCGGCACGCCACCGACGTGGTCTGCGGGCGGGACTTCACCCCGGACGGGACGATCGAGGCGGTCGAGGTCCGGGCCGGTGACAGGTGTCCGGCCTGCCGGCCCGGAGCGCTGACGATCCGCCGGGGCATCGAGATCGGGCACGTCTTCCAGCTCGGCCGGCGCTACACAGACGCGTTCCGGGTCGACGTGCTGGGCCAGGACGGCAAGCCGGTCCGGCTGACGATGGGCTGCTACGGCATCGGGGTGTCCCGGGCGGTGGCGGCGATCGCCGAACAGCACCACGACGAGCGGGGACTGGTCTGGCCGGCGGCGGTGGCGCCGTGCGACGTACACCTGGTGGCGGCCGGCAAGGGGCCGCAACTGGAGGCGGCGCTCGACCTCGGCGGGCAACTGGCCGCACGCGGCCTGCGGGTGCTGGTCGACGACCGGACGCACGTCTCGGCAGGGGTCAAGTTCGCCGACGCCGAGCTGATCGGCATCCCGCGCACCGTCGTGGTCGGCCGCCGCTGGGTCGACGGGTACGTCGAACTGCGCGACCGCGCCACCGGAGACCGCAGCGAACTCTCGGCGGCGGAACTGCTGGCCCGGCTGACCGGGCCGACCGGTCCCGGCTCGGCAGGTCCGGCATAGGCGCTCACCGGGTCGTCCGCACTCGCTCGGTGGGGAAACCATTTGTGCGGGCGACGATCACGACGACCAGCACCGGCACCAGCAGCGCAAGGACGCTCCAGGGGAAGGACGAGGTGCCGAGCCGGTCGAGGAGGACGCCACCGACGACTCCGCCACCGGCCATGGCCACGTTCCACAGCGTGACGAGCATCGCCTGTGCAGCGTCTGCCGCCTCGCCGCCCGCGTCGCCCACGGCAGTCTGTAGGAGGGTGGGGGCGCCACCCCAGCCGAGGCCCCAGAGCGTGACCGCGGCGTAGACCAGGGCGGGGCTGTCGGCCAGCACGGCCAGGATGGTGGCTGCCACGGCGACAAGGAACACGCTGGTGATGGTGAGAAGCCGCAGTCGGCGGTGGATGTGCACGCCCACGATCCAGATGCTCACCATGGAGGCGGCGCCGAAGACCAGCAGTACGAGGTCGGTCGAGCCGCCCATGTCGCGATGCTCGAGGAACGTGGCGACGTAGGTGTAGAGGATCGTGTGCGCCAGGACGAAGACCAGGGTGACGGAGAGGACCGCCGGCACGCCGGGGAGGGTGAACGCGTGCGACATTGGGGTACGGCGGCCCTCGGTCCGCTGTCCGGGGTGGTCCGGGACAGCCACAGTGATCCATCCGAGCAGGACGACGGTGAGCCCGGTCATCAGGAGGAACGCCACCTGCCAGTTCACCGCCTTGCCGACGAAGGTCCCCGCGGGCACGCCCAGCGACAGCGCGACCGGAATTCCTGCCATGGCAATCGCGATGGCCTTGCCCTGAAGATGAACGGGTGCCATGCGGCGGGCGTATCCGGCGAGCAGTGCCCAGGCCAGGCCTGCGGCCACCCCGGCGACGAACCGGGCCGCCATGGTCAGGGGATAGCTCGCCGAGAGTGCGGTGACGGTGTTCGCGGCGGCGAAGCCTGTCATCGCCGTCAGCAGCAGACGCTTGCGCCGCCAGCCCGCGGTGGCTGCGGTCAGCGGGATCGCGGTGACTGCGGTTCCGATCGCATAGATCGTCACCGTCTGCCCGGTGGCGGATTCGCTGACGTCGAGATCGGCACTCATCGCGGGCAGCAGACCGGCGGGCAGCGTCTCGGTCAGGCTGGTGATGAAGACCGCCGTGGCGAGTGCGAGGAGCGCCGGCAGGGGGAGTTTCCGGTCGGTGCCGGAACCGGTCGGCCGTACGGGCTCCGTGGTGTGGGTTCGCATGCTGCGTATGCTCGAACCATCACATTGATGTGAAGGTCAAACCGCCGGTTGATGAGGTAGGTCACATGCGAATCGGAGAGCTGTCGGAACGCACCGGCACCCCTCGGCGGCTGCTGCGCTACTACGAGGAGCAGGGACTGATCCTGCCCGATCGCTGCACGAACGGCTACCGCACGTACGACGAACGCTCCGTGGACCGGGTCATGCAGATCAGAGGGCTGCTCGACGCCGGACTGCCGACCCGGATCATCAAACAGATCCTTCCCTGCCTCGACAAGCCCCGGGCCATCCACTTCGCCGACGCGACCCCGGAGATGATCGCCACGCTGGAGGACGAGCGCGATCGCATGGCCGAGCGCATCAGGTTCCTCACCCGCAACAGGGATGCGATCACGGAGTATCTCGACGCGGTACGCGGCGCCGATCGTCCAGATGCCGCCCCCGAAGCGTCTACGACGTCCTGACCCGCTACACCTGGTCCGTCGGCCGGCTGACCCGGCGGGACCGCTGTGCCTGGTAGAACCGCTGGCAGTCGGCGTACCGGGGCAGCAGGTCGGCGGCGCGCAGCTCGGCCAGGCCGGGCGCGTCGGCGTCGCGCTCGGAGAGGATCGGGTCGAGGTCGGCCGGCCAGGGCAGCGCCAACTCCGGATCCCGGACGTGCACGACCCGCTCCCGGGCCGGGGCGTACCGGGCGGAGCAGAGGTAACTGACGATGCTCTCCTCCTCCAACGCCACGAAGGCGTGGCCGAGCCCCTCGGGCAGGTAGACCGCGCGGTTGTCGATTGTGTCCAGCCGGGTCACCTCGTGCCTGCCGAAGGTCGGTGAACCGACCCGCAGGTCGACAACCATGTCGAGTACGGCGCCACGCGGGCAGTAGACGTACTTGCCCTGGCCGATGGGTACGTCCGCCCAGTGCACGCCCCGGATGACGCCCCGCCGGGAGACGCTCTGGTTGGCCTGGGCGACGGTGAGTTCGAAGCCGAGCGCGTCGGCGAAGACCTCCGCGTCGTACCAGACGAGGAGCCGGCCCCGATCGTCGCTG
The DNA here is from genome assembly GCF_002846275.1 of Plantactinospora sp. CNZ320. Lineage (NCBI taxonomy): Bacteria > Bacillati > Actinomycetota > Actinomycetes > Micromonosporales > Micromonosporaceae > Plantactinospora > Plantactinospora sp. CNZ320. The sequence goes on along the minus strand of NZ_PJMP01000001.1, from coordinate 5,073,434 downwards.
AACTGCTGCGGAAGGAACTCCCAGGCACCGGGAATGGACAGCTCGGTGGCCTTCACTCGCACCTCACAGCGTCGCTCGGATCTCTCCGGCTTATCGGGGCCAACCGCACGATACCGTCCAACAACCCAGAGTGGCCGATCAGAAACCCGACATGGTGTTAGCGTGCCGCCCAGGGGGTAGCAGGTGGTATCGGGAATTCGGGGGTTCGGAGGAACATCGTGACTGAGGTCAGAGTCCGTGACGTGATGACCAGGACGATCGTCTATCTGCCCGCGGCCACCACTCTGGACGAGGCCGCCCGCGCCATGCGGGACGCCGACATCGGCGACGTGGTGGTGACGGACGGGCCGAGCCTGTTCGGCATGGTGACCGATCGGGACATCGTGGTCCGGGCGGTTGCCGAGGGCAGTGACGCCCGGCAGACCACGATCGGCTCGGTGGCCTCCCGGGAGATCGTGATGATCGAGCAGAACTCCACAGCCGCCGACGCCGCCGTCCTGATGCGGGAGCGGGCCGTACGCCGGATCCTGGTCTGTGACAACGACCGCGAACTGGTCGGCATCGTCTCCCTCGGCGACCTGGCGACCCTCCTCGACCCGTCGGCACTGAGCGAGATCAGCGAGCCCAGCCCGCGCCCGTGAGGCACCTCGGTAGCCTGGGATCCATGCCGCAGTCGATGCCGCCCAAGCTCGCCGAGATCGTGGCGGAGTTCGCCGCCGCCCCCCGGGACGTGGTCCTCGAGATGCTGCTGGAGTTTTCCGACGCGGTGCCACCGTTGCCGGCGGAGTTGGCCGGCCACGCCGGGATGGAGCAGGTACCGGAGTGCCAGACGGCCTTCTTCCTGCGTGCCGAGGTGGCCGCCGACCGTACCGTCACGACCTGGTTCGACTGCCCGCCGGAGGCGCCCACCACCCGGGCCTTCGCCGGGATCCTGGCCGAAGGGCTGGCCGGGGCGAGCGCCGACGAGGTACTGGCCGTGCCGGACGACCTCTACCAGCGGATGGGGCTGGCCCAGGCGATCAGCCCGTTGCGGGTACGCGGCGGCAACGCCATCCTGGCCCGGCTCAAGCGGCAGGTCCGGGAACAGCTCGACTGAGCGCGGCGACGGGGAGCCAGGAGCCCTGGCCGGGCGCCCGGCGACGTTTCACGTGCAACGGTATCGACGGTTGTCTTTCAGGGTGCCGCTGGTGGCCGTCCGTTCCACCTCGGCGAGCATCAGCCGAAGCGACAGGCTGTGCCGCTCGGGAGGCAACCGGTCGAGCGCCCGCCGGGCATGGTCCAGACCACCGGCCGCGTCCCCGGCGGAGGCCATCATCAGGCCCCGGTGCAGTTCGATGTGCGTGGCGAACCGGGGCAGGCTGGCCGGTCGGGTCCGGTCCGCCGCGTCCTGTGCGGCCACCGCTCCCGGGTGGCCGAGCCGGGACAGCAGCATCGACTCGAAGGTGTGGAAACGCCACAGTGGCACCGCGAAGTCGGAGATCTGCTCTGAGCTGCCGGCCGTGTCGAAGACCCGGCGGGCATCGTCCAGTTTCGACAGTGCGCCGCCGGTGTCGCCCCGGCAGGCGGCGACGTGCGCCTGCGCGGTGAGCGCGTTCAGCCGGCCCAGGGTCGGCCGCTCGGAGAGCCCGGCGGCCTGCTCGGCGAGGCGGGCGGCGACCGGCAGGTGCGCGCCCTCGTACGCCAGCGCCAGGGCGGCCCGGCCGCGTACCCAGACCCGGGTCTCCAGGTCGCCGGAGCGGTCCGCCGCGATCGCGGCCATCTCGTACGACCGGATCGCTCCCCGACCTCCGTCGTTGCCGGGCAGCGTCTTGCCGTGCACCGTCATCAGCCGGGCGGCGACGCCCCACAGGTGCGGGCTGTCCAGCTCCTGTTGCAGCACGACGAGATCGGCGGCGAGCCGGCCCCGCAGCTCGGCGGCACCGAGCGACATGTAGTCCTGCCCGTACCCCTCGGATCGGGCGACCCAATCGTCGACGTCCCGCCGTGGCCCGATGGCGGCGGCGAACCCGTGCTGCACCAGCTCGGCCACGGCGGACGAGACGACGACTGTCGCGGCGATCGCCAGGGCACCTCTGCGGTTCACGCTGTCTCCCAACACCCGCTCGTAGGCGAGAACCAGATCCGGGGTGGCCGGCCGCTTGCCGAGCTCGACGTTGCACAGATGACTCTTGCTGTAGTTGGTGCGCGCCGCCATCTGGGTCAGGGTGACCTGGGCGTCCGTACGCGCCACCCTCAGCCTTGCGCCGACGTGATCCATCCGTCTACCGCCTGTGCGCTCCGGAAAACACCTGAAAACCGCGCCTACTATCGGTAGTTCTCTGATTACGGGAATGTGGGGATGTGGATCGCTTCAGTTCGATGTGGCACCGATCAATGTTCTACCGCTTCCGGGCGCAGATCGTAAGCCTGGAGTGACCTCGGGATCGGGGCCCGGACAGGAGTTCCACGGCTCGCGGGTATGACACGACTCGACCTCATCGGCCTCCAGGTCGGCTCGTGATCGGTCCACGCGGGACCGGGGCGCGTACCCGCTGTCTTCCCCTGGGAGGCGGGGGCGCCCCTGCCGGGTGCGGCGGCCGTGCCGGCGGCCGCCGCACCTCCCGGGCAGCTCAGGAGGCGACTCGTGGGTGCGAGTGCGGCGGTGCGCCCCGGCGTACGCCGCAGGCGCGGCAGGCGGAGATGACCGGGGCAGCCGCGCGCCGGACACGGAATCGGATGGTGCTCTCCGCCCGGCTCATCGTGATCGAGCACTGGCCGCGCGACGACGGCCGTTGCCCTATTTGCAAATTGCCGTCCTGCCGGGCACTGGCGACGGCACGCGCTTATTTAGAAATGGTGAACGATCAATTCGTACCCACGCACCCGCTCGTCGATGTGGTAGACATCGACAGCCATGCCACCCCAGGGGAGGGGACGACCAGCGCCGAGCCGGTCGACGGGGGCGAAGGGGAGTGTCAGGGATGAGCGAGACGACGCTGTGCCTGCCGTGCGCACTCGCCCTGCGCCCGCCGGTGACCGAGCCGCCGCACAGTTGTCCCGGGCAGGTACGCCTGGTCTCCGGCACCGGCCAGGTCCGGGTCGTGCTCTGCGGGTGCCGGATCTGCTGGCCGGACCGCTCCACCGAGCAGCCAGCGCAGCGGCCGGCGGAGTCGTCAGCCGGCGACTTCCCGGGCGAGCCCCTCGACGACCTCGGCGTTCGGCAGGAGCCCGAGGGCGGCACCGGGTAGCGCGATCTTGCTGTGCCGGACCCCCGACCCGACGATCACGTACGGCGTGCCGAGCACCCGCGAGTCGACAAGGATCGGCCACGAGTCGGGCAGCCCGATCGGGGTGATGCCGCCGTACTCCATGCCGGTCAGCTCGACGGCCTCGGCCATCGGGGCGAAACTCGCCTTGCGTACGTCGAGGTGGCGGCGTACCACCCCGTTCACGTCGGCCCGGGTGGTGGCCAGTACGACGCAGGCCGCGTACCTGACGATCCCCTCCCGCTTGCCGGCCACCACCACACAGTTCGCCGACACGTCCAGCCCGACGTCGTAGGCGGCACAGAAGGCGGCGGTGTCGGCCAGGGTGGCGTCGATCGGTGCCACCAGGATGTCGTCGACGCCGACCGGGGAGTCGGCGGGCCAGCGGTGCAGGGCCTCGGTCACCGGCGCGGCGAGCAGGTCCTGACGGGTCCGGGCCGGCTCGGTCTTCAGGGTTCCCATCACGTCAGTGATCCTCGCACCGCCCGGGACACGGCGAGTGCCGACCCCGGCGGGGACGGCGGTCAGCTGCCGGCGAGGAAGGCGTTGTCCGGCACCAGGGTGCGCTCCCGGAGCCGGTCCCGTTCCGGTGCCTCGGCGGCCCGCTCCCGCCGCAGTTGGACATCCTCGATGCCGTGCCGGACGGCGAACCGGATCACGCCGTAGAGGAAGACGAAGCCGCAGACGTACATCATCGCGGCCAGAGCCATGTAGATCATGCGTTCGAGGGTAGGTGAGACGATACGGAGGTTTTTCGCGTTCCGGACGTTATCGCCCGGTCGGGTGGTCCGGGTACGCCGGTCAGTCGGGCCGGGCGTGCGGTTCCGGTGCCGGCTGCCGCAGTACGGCGTCGAAGACCTGCGCCAGTTCGGCCGCGTCCTCGCCGGCGTGGTGCGTGTGCGGGATACCGGTCAGGCCGAGCGCGTGCTTGATCCGGCCCTTGTGCGTACCGGCCCACTCGGCACCGGTCCGACCCATCCAGTAACTGCGCAGATCCACCCCGGAACCGGTCGCCCCGAACGGGCTCCGGCCGGTGAACCGGACGAAGTACCAGTGCACGAACATCCCGTCCCAGACGGCGGGAGCGGCCAGGAAGACGGGCCGGCCCTGCCTGCGCAGCCCGTTCACCCAGTTCGCCGCGGCGGTCATCGCCACCTCGGCCGGCGGTGCCTCCCGGAGCAGACGCTCCCGGTCGAGGCCGGAGACGGCGAGTGCCTGCGGCACGAACTCGTCGGAGATCGGGCGCAGCTCGGTGTAGAAGCTCAGCTCGGGTCGCCCGGCCACCGCCATGCCCAGCGAGATCATGCTGTACGGCCCGGGGATCGGCCCGTCCGCCTCGACGTCGACCGCGACGTACAGCTCAGGAAGATCAGCCACGGCATCAGCTTGCGGCGGCACGCCGGCCCGGTCCAGCCAATTCCGTCCGCCGATCCACCTACGGCGGTATCCAGCACACCTGAATATTGGTTGAGGTACGCCGGGTTATCCTCGACCAGTGACCGAACCCGCACACACCCTCACCGTCGGACAGCTCGCCGAGCGCAGTGGTGTCGCCGTCTCGGCCCTGCACTTCTACGAGGCCAAGGGCCTGATCGCCAGTACCCGGACCAGCGGCAACCAGCGCCGCTACGGCCGGGACACCCTGCGCCGGGTCGCCTTCATCCGGTTCGCCCAGCGGGTCGGTGTGCCGCTGGCCCAGATCCGGGAGGCGCTGGCCAGCCTCCCCGAGGAGCGCACACCCACCCGGGCGGACTGGGCCCGGCTCTCGGCCGGGTGGCGCGGCCAGCTCGACGAGCGGATCCTCGCCCTGCAACGACTCCGCGACAACCTCTCCGACTGCATCGGCTGCGGCTGCCTCTCGCTGGACCTGTGCGCGCTCTCCAACCCCGACGACATGATGGCCGGTACCGGTTCGGGGCCGCGCCACCTGCTCGCCGGGCTCACCGGGACGGCACCCGTGCCACCGGAGCCGGTCGACGCCCCGGACGGTAGCTGCGGTGCACCGGACGTCTGCACCACGGACAGCCCCGCCGTGGCCCGTGTTTGACGACCGGAAGACCCCCTGCCGGAAGCGGGCAGGCATAAGGCCGCGCTGACCGGGAAGCCAGGGCCGATCCACGGCTCTTGGAGGGTGAGATGCGGTACCCGAGTGCGGCCAGCGACAACCGCCCCACCGCACGGCGGACCGGCCGGCCGGCAGTCCGGCCTGGTCGATGACGCCACTCGGGCTGAGGATTCCCGGCATCGACCTGCGCCGCCTCCACCTGCCCGCCCTGCCCGAGACGCTGTCGCCGCGCACGGTGCCGCAGCTCGTCGCCGGAGTCGCGCACGAGGCGGAGTCGATGGTGGGCCGGGCGGCCCGGGTCGCCGGGCTCAAGCGCCGCGCTGTCTGGTCCCGGCCCGGCCGACACCACATCGAGGTGCACGGTATCGCCCAGCCCGGCGGCGAACGGCTGGCCAGGCAGATCGAACAGGCCCTGGAAGGGCTCTCCGGGGTCGAGTGGGCGCGGGTGAACGCGCCCTCCGGGCGGGTGGTGGTGGCGGTCGGCACGCCCCCGCCCCGACTGCGGTCGCTGATCGCGGTGATCGCGGCCGTGGAGCGTACCGACGGACGGGAGCCAGACCCGGACTGCCCGGAACCGCATCCCCCCGAGGAAGGTCCCCGGACCCGGGGGGCGATGACCAGGATCGCCACCGATGCGTTCGGGCTCGGCCTGTCGGCGGCGGTCCAGGTCATGCCCTTCATCCGGGCACCGCGCGAACTCGCCGGCATGCTGCGCGCGGCGAACCTGCATCCGAAGCTGCACGCGCTGGCCGGGCGCGGACTGGGCAGCGACCACCGGGCCGACTCCTGGCTGCCGCTCGCCACGGTACTGGCGCAGGGCGTGACCGGCGGCTGGGCCGGAATCCTGCTCGACGGCGCCCAGCGGGCCCTGCAGTGGGGCGAGGCCCGCGCCCAGCTGGCCGCCTGGGAGCAGGTCGAGCCGCTGCTCGCCGGCACGCCGGAACGGGCCGGGGCGGTACCGCCCTCGAACAAGCGGCCGCATCCGAAGCCGGACGGCCCGATCGAGCGGTACCAGAAACGGTCCCTCGAATCCGGCGCACTCGCCGGCGTCGCCGCGCTTCCCCTGGCCGGCGGCAAGCGGGCCGCCGCACTCGCGTTGAGCGGCCTCCCGGCCGCGGCCGCCGCCGGGCGGGAGGCGTACGGCGCCAGGCTCGGCTGGCTGCTCGCCCGCCGGGGCGTGATCGCCATGGACCGTACGGTGCTGCGCGAACTCGAACGCCTGGACGTGCTGGTACTCGACGCCGCCGCGCTGCGTTCCGATCGGGGAGTACTGGCCGACCTGCTGCCGCTGCCCGGCGTCGACGCCGAGAAGGCGGCGGGACGGGCCTTCGACCTGTTCGACCCGGAGAGCCCGGATCGGGTACGCGACGCCGACGGTTGGACCCTCGGCCCGGTCGACGCGCTGCGGCTGCCCGCCGGGGCCGGGGCCGAGCAGATCGAGCAGCTCCGCCCCGACGGCGGTACCCTGCTCGGCCTGACCACCGGCGACCGGCTCGCGGCGGTGGTCCGGGTCGCCGCCGAACCCGCACCCGGGATCGACGCGTTGCCGGCCGCTGCCCGGCGGGCCGGCCTGCGACTGCTGGTCGCCGACGACAGCAGCCACGGCAACGACGGCGGGAACGGGAACGGCAGCGGCGGGAACGGCAACGGCACGGGCACGGGCGGGGGCGGACACGACTTCGCCGACGGGCACCTGCCCGGCGGTCCCCGGCTCGCCGGCTCGATCCGGTCGTTGCAGTCCGAGGGGGCGGTGGTCGCCCTGGTCTCCGGTGACCCGCGCGCGCTGGCCGCCGCCGACTGCGGACTCGGGGTGTGGCACGCCGACGAGCCGCCCCCGTGGGGCGCCCACCTGCTGGTCGGCTCCGACCTCGGGGCGGCGGCGCTGGTGATCGGGGCCGTCGAACTGGCCCGTACGGTCGCCCAGCAGAGCATCGCGCTCTCCGCCGGCGCCAGCGGGCTCGGCGCGATCGCCGCGTTCACCACCGCACGGCGGCAACTGCCGGACCGGAGCCTGGCAGCGGTGAACGCCGCCGCCGGACTGGCGTTCGGAAACGGGGTCTGGCGCGCCGGCCGGTTGCCGCGGCGGAGTACCTCGGCCGCCGCGCCACCGACGCCGTGGCACCTGATGCCGGTGCGGACCGTGCTGGACCGGCTCGGCAGCGACCCGGCAGGACTGTCCACAGCAGAGGTGGACCGGCGCGGAACGGCAGCCTCGGTCGGCCCGGCCGAGGCCGTCGACCTGCCCCGGGCGTTCGTCGAGGAGCTGTCGAACCCGCTCACCCCGGTGCTGGCCGGCGGGGCCGGGCTCTCCGCCGCGGTCGGTTCGGTGGCCGACGCCGCGCTGGTCGGTGGCGTGATCGGGCTGACCGCGCTGATCGGCGCCGCACACCGGGTCAACACCGAACGGTCGCTGGCCGAGCTGCTGTCCCGGTCGGCGGTGACCGCCCGGGTCCGCCGGGACGGCACCGAACGGGTGGTCGCCGCCGACGAACTGGTCCCCGGTGACATCGTGGCGCTGGATCCCGGCGACGCCGTCCCGGCGGACTGCCGGGTGGTCGAGGCGGTCGGGCTGGAGGCCGACGAGTCGTCGCTGACCGGTGAGTCGCTGCCGGTGGCGAAGACCAGCCAGCCGGTGGTCGCCGCCGCGGTGGCGGAGCGCCGGTCGATGCTCTACGAGGGAACCACCATCGCCGCCGGGCGGGGCCTGGCCGTGGTGGTGGCGACCGGCGCGGACACCGAGGTCGGCCGGAGCATGGCGTTGGCCGGCGAGGCTGTCCCGACCAGCGGGGTCGAGGCCCGGCTCGGCCGGCTGACCAGGATGTCGATCCCACTCGCCGCGAGTTCGGCGGTGGCGGTCGCCGGGGCCGGGCTGCTCCGGGGCGTACCGCTTGTGCAGTCGGCCGGCACCGCCGCCAACCTCGCGGTCGCCTCCGTACCGGAGGGGTTGCCGTTCCTGGTCAGCGCCGCGCAGTTGGCCGCCGCCCGCCGGCTGGCCGAACACGGCGCGCTGGTCCGCAACCCGCGCACCATCGAGGCGCTGGGCCGGGTCGACGTGCTCTGCTTCGACAAGACCGGCACGCTTACCGAGGGCGAACTGATGTTGGCCGGAGTCGGTGACGGCGAGCGGTACGCCGACCTCGACGGGCTGGACAAGCCACTGCGTGGCGTACTCGCGGCGGCGTTACGGGCCACCCCGGCGGCCGAGTGCCCGGAGGAGGTCAGCCAGCAGACCGACCGGGCGGTGCTGACCGGGGCACGGCGGGCCGGCGTCGGCACCGGCACCCGTACACACCCGTGGCACCAGAGGCACGCGCTGCCGTTCGAGCCGTCCCGGGGCTACCACGCCACGGTCGGCAGGTACCGGGGACACCATCTGCTCAGCGTGAAGGGCGCACCGGAGACGATCCTGCCCAGGTGCGCCCGGCACGGCGACCGGGGCCTGGACGAGGCGGGCCGGCGGGCGCTCCAGGAGACGCTGGACCGGCACGCCGGGGCCGGCCAGCGGGTGCTCGCGGTAGCCGAACGGAACCTGCCCGGCGACACGGTCAGCGAGGACGATGTCCGGGAACTGACCTTCGTCGGCTTCCTGGCCCTCTCCGACGGCGTACGCGACAGCGCCGCCCCGGCGGTGCGCCGGATCCGGCAGGCCGGGGTGCACACCATCATGATCACCGGTGACCATCCGGCCACCGCGGAGGCGATCGCCGCGATCATCAGTACCGACGACACCGACCAGCGGGTGGTCACCGCCACCGAACTCGACCGGCTCGACGACGACGCCCTCGCGGAGCGGCTGGCCCGGACCGACGTGGTGGCCCGGTGTACGCCGACGCACAAGGTACGGATCATCCGGGCGTTGCAGAAGTGCGGCCGTACGGTGGCGATGACCGGCGACGGTGCCAACGACGCGCCCGCGATCCGGCTCGCCGACGTCGGCATCGCGCTCGGCCAGCGGGGTACCCCGGCCGCCCGGGCCGCCGCCGACCTGGTGGTCACCGACGACCGGCTCGAAACGATCATCGCCACCCTGGTCGAGGGGCGCGCCATGTGGTCCTCGGTACGGCACGCGCTGAGCATCCTGGTCGGCGGCAACCTCGGCGAGATCGCGTTCAGTGTGCTCACCGCCGCGCTTACCGGCCGGTCCGCGTTGAACGGCCGGCAGATGCTGCTGGTCAACCTCCTCACCGACCTGGCTCCGGCGATGGCGATCGCGATCCGGGCGCCCCGGGCGGAAAGCATGGACGGCCTGCTCACCGAGGGGCCCGAGACCTCGCTCGGCGCCACCCTCAGCCGGGAGATCGCGTTGCGGGCCGGCACCACGACCCTCGGTGCGACCACCGGCTGGACGCTGGCCCGGTACACCGGCACCCGGCGCCGGGCCGGGACTGTCGCGCTCGCCTCGCTGGTCGGTACCCAGCTCGGCCAGACCCTGCTGGAGGGCGCGACGAGCCCCGGCGTACTGGCCTCGACCGCCGTTTCGGTGGCGGTACTCGCCGGGGTGATCCAGACTCCGGGGCTGAGCCACTTCTTCGGCTGTACCCCGCTCGGGCCGGTCGGCTGGGGAATCGCCGCCGGCAGCGCGCTGAGCGCCACCCTCACCAACACCGTCGTCGACCGCCTGATCACCCCGCCGACCGCCGACGGCCACGACGACGGGACCGGCGACACCAACCGGATCGGCGACACCGACGGAACCGCCGGTACGCGACCGACCGGTGGTGCCGCCGCGAACCGCGACGGCACCACCGACTCCAGCCGATTCGGCAGTTGAACCCCGACCGATCTCCCGGGGGCTGCGGTCAGGAGCCCCTCGGCCGGAGGAACTCCACCGCCCGGTCCGCCGGCAGTTCGGTGATCCTGCCGACCGCGCCGGTCGCCGGGTCGAGCACCTGAAGGGCGTCACCCTTCCCGTCGGCGGTACGCAGCCGCAGCAGCACCCCCTCCGGCAGGTACCCCAGCGGCTCGCTCCACCAGTCACGGGCAGCCGGCGGAGTCGGGCCGGGCCTCGGTGGGCCTGGCTGGTCGGAGTGCGGCAGGTCGAACCGGTAAACCGCCTTGCTGGTCAGGTCGACCCGGATCAGATCGCCGCCGTGGTCGAGCCCCGGCATGCCCTGCTCCGGGTCCGCCACCTCGACCACGCTGAACAGCAGCGACCGCCCGTCCGGGGAGAGCCTCGGCGCCTCGAAGCCCACGCTTTCCAGATGCCGCAGGTGCCGGCGCAGATCGAGCTGGATCGAGGTGGGTTCGGCGCCACTCGCCGGGTCGACGAGCCGGAGTTCGATGCTCGTCCGTCGGGTCGGCTCGTCCGGCATCCTGAGCAGCACCACCTCGCCGCCCGGCAGCACCGCGACTGGCCCCCACCGCCGGCCGTCCACGCCGGGAACCGGCCGCTGCTCGCCACTGGTGACGTCGAGCCGAAGCGGCGGGGCGTTCTCGTCGCGATTGTTGGTGAGCAGCAGCCAGCGGCTCTGCGGCGACCAGGTGGTCGGGGAGAACCCGTCCGCGAGCTGGTGCCGGGTGGTGCCGGTCAGGTCCCGGACGACGTACCGGCCGTCGCGCTGCTCGCCGAGCCAGCGGCCGTCCGGGGAGAGGGTTGGTTCGGTGTACGAGACGAGGAAGCCCGGTGAGGACGAGTCCTGCGCCGAGGTCGGCTCGGCGAGCCGGTGCTGCCGGCCGTCCTCGGTGAGCAGCACCGGTGCGATTTCCTCCCGCTGGCCATCGTAGACGAGTACGCCCCGGCCGACCGGACCGGTGGCCGGCAGCGGATCCGGTCCCGACGCCGGCAGGTCGAGCCGGTCCGGCAGCCAGTCGACGGTCGGCACCGCGACGGCCGTCTGCCCGACGGGCGGGTCCGGCCGCAGTCCGACGACCGCGACGGCGCCGAGGGCGACCACGGCCGCCGCGGCGGCCACCGGGGCCAGCCGGGCCACCCGACGGCGCCGCCGGGCCACCCGGACGGCACGCCCGGTCACGTCGTACGCCTTCGCCTGCTCGGCAACCTCATCGAGCAGGTTCCTCAACGTGCTCATCTGCCACCTCCATCGGGTCACGGATCAGTTCGGCGAGTTCCGGGGCGAGGGTCCGCAGCCGCCCGAGGGCATGGTTGGTCTGGCTCTTCACCGTGCCGACCGAGCAGCCGAGCACCGCCGCGGTCTCGGCCACCGAGAGGTCCTCGAAGAACCGCAGCACCAGCACCGCCCGCTGCCGCCAGGTGAGTCGGGCGAGAGCCCGCTGGAGGAGAAGCCGGGAGACCACGCCGTCGGCGCCGTCCCCGACCGGCCCGATCTCGGGTACGCCTTCGGCGGGCTGCACCACCTGCCGGCGCCACCTGCGCCAGGACAGGATCCGCTCGTTGTACATGACCCGCCGGACGTACGCCTCCGGGTCGCCGGTGGCGGCGACCCGCCGCCACCGCGCCGCGACCTTCACCAGCGCGGCCTGCAACAGGTCCTCGGCGTCGTGATGCCCCCCGGTCAACAGGTAGGCCACCCGGGACAACCGGACCAGCCGTGCCTCGACGAACTCCCGGAATCCAACGTCGTCCTCCACGATTCCTCCCGCCACAACTCGCTCTGCCGGTTACATGCCGGCGGACCGCGACAGGTTGGAACCGACTCCGAACCGCACATGATCACATACTTAGATATCTCCCTACTTCTATTAATTTCCCTTCGAGATCAGTAGCGTCACGTTAGCCATCGGTGGCGGGGGCCACCGGATTGATGGCACGACGGAGGGGGATACATGCGTCGAACGATCGCGATCCTGGCCGCCGGAACATTGGCGGTCGCAGGGTTGACACCGACCGGCGCCCAGGCTCGACCGAACACGGACGAGCACGACACGGGCGTTGCCACCAGCGCCCCGGCGATCGGCCTCGCCAAGGTGAAGCCGAGCGCCGCCAAGCAGCCGGCCGGGCCGAACCCGTTCCTGGCACTCCTGCCGGACCCGGCCAAGGCCGACTACGTCGGGTGGAAGAACTGGCTGATCAAGCAGGCCGACCAGCGGGCCGGGCTGCGGGCACAGCAGCGGGCGGTGGCCGCCGCACCGGTACTCGCCGACGAGGAGGAGCCGGCCGGGATCCGGGGTGGCAACGACACCCCGGCGACCGCACAGCGGATCACCGGATTCGGTACCGGCGCCAAGGACAACCCCCGGCTGCGCATCCTCGGCGCCCTCTCCCCGGAGCAGGTGGAGGCGACGGAGATCGCACCGAACCCGGAGGACGACGGCGCCATCCCGCTGGCCGGCGAGACCGGGGTCGGCACCACCGAGCAGGCCGTCACCACCACGGCCGCGATCGGGGACGGCCCGCACGGCAGCGCGGGCAGCGGCAACGGGGACTTCGACTTCTACGAGGTCACCGGCGTCGCCGGCCGGACCCTGACCGTCGACGTCGACACGCCGGCCGGTGAACTCGACTCGGTCGTCCTGCTCTACGACGCCGAGGGCGAGTTGATCGCACTCAACGACGACAGCCCGGAGGGACTGGACAGCCTGCTGGTGCACCAGTTCACCGCCGACGGCACCTACTACGTGGCGGTGGTCGGGTTCCCGACGATCCCGGCGGACCCGTTCGACTCCGCCAGCGGCGGCGGTGCCGGCACCGAGGGGCCGTACCAGGTCACCATCGGGACCGCCGAGCAGGACAGCGACTTCTTCGCCGTGAAACTGCGGCCGGGTGACGTCGTCGGCGCCTCTGTCGAGGGCTCGGCCGCCGGGATCACGGTCTACGATCCGGACGGCCGCGAGGTGCACGGGTCCGCCCAGGACGCCTCCGCCCTCTACCCGCCGAACAGCCCGCTGCCGGGCGGCGGAAACGCGGTCACCGAGCACGTGGCCGACAAGGCCGGCTGGCACTACGTCGGCGTGACCCTCGGCGACGGCATGTACGACATCACGGTCGAGGCGTACCGGTCGAAGCAGCAGCCACGGCAGACGCTCTTCCTCGACTTCGACGGCGCACGGATCAACACCGCCATCTTCGGCGGCCCGGGCGTACGCACCCTGAGCCCGATGCGCGCCTTCCTCGGCCGCTGGGGGCTGACCGCTGCCGACGAGAACGCGGTGATCGACGGCATCATCGCCGAGGTGCGGGAGAACCTCCGTCGGGACATGATCGAGAGCGGACTGAACGAGCGCTTCGACATCCGGATCCTGAACAGCCGGGACCACGCCGACCCGTTCGGACAGGCGAACGTCAGCCGGATCATCATCGGCGGCAGCATCGAGGAGTCGGGCGTACCGACCATCGGCATCGCGCAGTACATCGACCCGGGCAACTTCGGCACCGAGGACTCCGCACTGGTGCTGCTGGACGTGCTGAGCGAGCCGGCCGGTGACGACCCGTCGCTGAACACGTACATCACCGAGGACAGCAACCGGGTCGAGTTCGTCGGCCGGGCGGTGGGCAACGTGACGGCGCACGAGGCCGGGCACTTCTTCGGCAACTGGCACGTCGACCAGTTCAACGAGCAGGCGAACATCATGGACCAGGGCGGGAACTTCCCGCTGATGTTCGCGGTCGGCCCGGACGGCGTCGGCGGCACCGCCGACGACCCCGACGTCGACTTCGGCGAGGACACCTTCAACCCGGGCGAGGGCTTCACCGGTACCGAGGACACCCTCAGCCGGATCGTCTTCGGCGTCACCCGGTGACCGACGCCTAGCACGGCTCGACGTTCCACGGCGACACTCCACGGCGGCCCCTTCCGGTGCACAACGACCGGGAGGGGCCGCCGGCTGTTCCGGGCACACCGAACGCCACCGAAACCGTGGAAGTCGCCGGGCCTGCTGACCGGATCGTTCCGGATCGGGGCACGATGGTGTCTGCCGTCGTGGACGTCGAGCGGAGAGGATCGGTGGCATGTCATCGCGTGCACTCGTCGTCATCGACGTACAGGAGTCGTTCCGGCAGCGGCCGATCTGGGCGGCCAGCTCGAACCCCGACATCGTCAACCGGGTACGTCAACTGACCGAAGCGTTCCGGGCCTCCGGTGATCTCGTGGTCTGGGTACTGCACACCGAGCCCGGCACCGGCACCGTCTTCGACCCGGCGCTCGGCCACGTCCGGCTGATCGACGGCCTGGAAGCCGAGCCCGGTGAGCCGGTGCTGCACAAGACCTCGCACAACGCGTTCACCACCACCAACCTCCAGCAACTGCTGACCGAGGCGGGCGTGACGGAACTGGCGGTCTGCGGGATCCGCACCGAACAGTGCGTCGAGACCACCGCCCGACTCGCCAGCGATTTCGGCTACCAGGTGACGTTCGTGACCGACGCGACCGCGACGAACCCGATCGAGCACCCCGACGCCCCGCCCGGCCGTACCCTCGCCGAGATCCTCGCCGACCCGCGCACCCTCGGCGTCGACGAGATCGTCGCGCGTACCGAGTACGCGCTGGCCGGCCGCTTCGCCACCATCCGTACCGTGGCGGAGCTGACCGCCGAACGCGCGGAGTCGATCGTCGGGTGACAAGGGTCCTCTTCCTGCTCGCCGCCCGGTTGCACCTGCTCGACCTGGCGGGGCCGGCGCAGGCGTTCTCCACCGCCGCAGACCTCGGCGGCGGCTACGCCCTGCACTACGTCGGCGAGCAGGAGGAGGTCACCACCACCCAGGGCGTACCCCTGCGGGCCCGGACCGACTGGCCGGAGCTGGGCCCCGACGACCTGATCGTGGTCCCCGGCTGGCGTCCCGCCGACCGGCGAAGCTGGGCCGACCACCCCGGATTCACCGCCGCGACCCTGGATCGGCTGGGCCAGCACCACCGCCGGGGCGGCACGGTGGCCAGCGTCTGCGCCGGGGCGTTCGCGCTGGCCGGCGCCGGACTGCTGGACGGCCGGCGCTGCACCACCCACCACGACCTGGCCGAGGAGCTGGCCCGCCGGCATCCCCGGGCCGCCGTCGTCCGGGACGTGCTCTACGTCGTGGACGACCGCGTGGTCACCTCGGCCGGCATCGCCAGCGGGATCGACCTGGCCCTGCACCTGCTCGCCGTGCGGCACGGTCCCGGCTTCGCCGCCCGGGTGGCGCGGGAGATGGTCGTCTACGCCCGGCGCAACGGCGACGAGCGGCAGGCCAGCGCGATGCTGCGGCACCGGGGCCACATCAGCGACGTGGTGCACCGGGCGCAGGACGTCATCGACGCCCGCTTCGCGGACCGGCTGGCCCTGTCCGACCTGGCCGCCAGCGTCGGGGTCAGCGAACGGACCCTCACCCGCCTCTTCGTCCGGATCGTCGGGGTGACGCCGCTGCGCTACCAGCAACTGCTCCGGGTCGAACGCGCCGAGCACCTGATCGGGCACGGCGCCACCGTCGAGGCCGCCGCCCGGGCGGTCGGCTTCGGCGACGCCCGGATGCTGCGCCGGCTACGCAGCCGGGCCACGACCGTCTCGGCCCCGGATCAGCCCGGGAACGTACCGGGTTCCCAGCTCACCCCGTCCGCCGGTACGTTGCCGTAGCCCGGCGAGCGCGTCGGGGCAGGGCGACGGACGAGGCGAGGAGTACCGATGCGGTACGTACGGCTGGGCGGTTCGGGGTTGGAAGTGTCGAGCATCGTCCTCGGTTGCATGAGCTTCGGCGACCCGCAGCGCGGTACGCACTCCTGGTCGCTCGGTCTGGACGAGGCGCGCCCCTTCTTCCGGCAGGCGATCGAGGCCGGGATCACCACCTTCGACACCGCGAACGTCTACTCGCTCGGCACCAGCGAGGAGATCACCGGCCGGTTGCTCGGCGAGTTCGCCCGGCGCGACGAGGTGGTGATCGCCACCAAGGTGCACGGCCGGATGGGTCCGGGACCCAACGGCGGCGGGCTGTCCCGGGCGGCGATCCTCACCCAGGTCGACGAGAGCCTGCGCCGGCTGGGCACCGACTACATCGACCTCTACCAGATCCACCGGTACGACCCGGAGGTGCCGATCGAGGAGACGATGGAGGCACTGCACGATCTGGTACGGGCCGGCAAGGTGCGCTACCTCGGCGCGTCCTCGATGTGGACGTGGCAGTTCGCGCAGGCGCAGTACACCGCCGATCGCAATGGCTGGACCCGGTTCGTCTCCATGCAGGACCAGTACAACCTGATCATGCGGGAGGAGGAGCGGGAGATGCTGCCGTTCTGCCTCGACCAGGGCGTCGGGGTACTGCCCTGGAGTCCGCTGGCCCGGGGTCGGCTGACCCGGGACTGGGACGTCAGCACCACCCGCAGCGAGACGGACAACTTCGGCGGCACCCTCTACCGGCAGGCCGAGGAGGCGGACCGTCGGGTCGTCGGCGCGGTCGCCGAGGTGGCCACCGAGCTCGGGGTACCCCGGGCCCAGGTCGCGCTCGCCTGGCTGCTGCACCAGCCGGCGGTGACCGCCCCGATCGTCGGAGCGACGAAGCCCGAACACATCACCGACGCGGTCGCCGCGGTCGCACTCACGCTCGGCGAGGACGAACTGCGTCGGCTCGGCGAACACTATGTACCGCACGCCCCGGAAGGCTTCTGACCCTTCCGCCGTCCGGTGGTCACTGCCGGGTTGCGGACCCGGGTCGGCCAGAAGTGTCGAGGCGGGACGCTCGGCTCCGATCTCTGGAAGTCAGGCGCGGATGGTCGACGTCGGGCTCGACGGTCCGCAGAGGTGAGGAGCCGAGAAATGAAGTACATGCTGTTGATCCACAGCAACCCGCAGAACTGGGGTCATCCGACCTTCCTCTACACGGCGCAGGCGCAGGCGATGTCGCTCGAGGAGCGGGTCGAGCTGTCCCGAGAGCTGGAGACGCTGCTGGCGGAGATCACTGAATCGGGCGAACTGGTGACCGCGGAGGCGCTGCCGGATCCGGCCCGTACCCGGACCGTCCGGAGCCGCGACGGGGTGCCGACGGTCACCGACGGGCCGTTCGTCGAGGCCAAGGAGCAGTTCGCCGGCTTCTTCATCGTCGACTGCGAGACTCCGGAACGGGCGACGGAGATCGCTGCCCGGTTCCCTGACATCCGCTTCGGCGGCGCGGTGGAGATACGTCCGCTCATGGAGCGGTCCGGCCAGGAGATGTGAGGACCGGACGCTGCCATGCAGCCTGAGGAGGCCGTCGAGGACCTGCTACGCCGGTTGGCGCCGCGGGTCCTCGCCGCGCTCGTCCGGCACTACGGAAACTTCGAGGCCGCCGAGGACGCGGTCCAGGAGGCGCTGCTGGCCGCCGCGACGCAGTGGCCCGACAGCGGGGTACCGGAAAGTCCGCTCGGTTGGCTGATCCGGGTCGCCTCCCGCCGGCTGACCGACGAGCTGCGCAGCGACCTGGCCCGTCGCCGCCGGGAGGCGACGGTGGTGGCCAACGCCGTGCCGGACGAGATGTTCGCACCCCCCGCCGATCTCGCCGACCCGCGCGATTCGGACGACACGCTCACCCTGCTGGTGCTCTGCTGCCATCCGAGCCTCACCCCCGCCTCCCGGATCGCGTTGACGCTGCGGGCGGTGGGTGGTCTGACCACCGTCGAGATCGCCAGGGCGTTCCTGGTTCCCGAGACGACCATGGCGCAGCGGATCAGTCGCGCCAAGCAGCGGATCAGGGCGGCCGGCGCGCGGTTCCATCTGCCGCCGGTGGAGGAGCGGGCGGAACGGTTCCGGGCGGTGCTGCACGTGCTGTACCTGATCTTCAACGAGGGCTACACCGCCACGACCGGCCCGGACGTGCACCGGGCCGACCTGGCCGTCGAGGCGATCCGGCTCACCCAGACAGTCTCCCGGATACTGCCCGACGATGGCGAGGTCGCCGGACTTCTCGCGCTGATGCTGCTCACCGACGCGCGGCGGCCGGCGCGTACCGGCCCGGACGGCAGGCTGGTTCCGCTGGCCGAGCAGGACCGGAGCAGGTGGAACCGGGGGTACGTCGACGAGGGGTTGGCGATCGTCACCCGTACGCTCGCCCGCGCGCCGCTCGGGCCGTACCAGGTCCAGGCCGCGATCGCCGCGGTACACGCGGAGGCCGACCGTGCCGAGCAGACCGACTGGCCGCAGATACTCGCGCTCTACCAGATCCTCGAACGCCTGGCACCGAACCCGATGGTGACGCTCAACCACGCGGTGGCGGCGGCGATGGCCCAGGGGCCACAGGTCGGACTGGCCCTGCTCGCACCGCTCGACAACGATGAACGGGTCGCCGGGCACCACCGTCTGCACGCCGTCCGGGCCCACCTGCTGGAGTTGGCCGGCGACGCCATGGGTGCCCGGGAGAGCTATCTCGTCGCTGCCCGGCTGACCACCAGCCTGCCGGAGCAGGAGTACCTGCAGAACCGCGCGGCTCGGCTGGCATAGCGGCGCGGCGGCGACCGCCCGGCCCACGGCGGTGGGCGAGCACGCTCGTTACGGCCGTTCCGCCTCGGGGTCGTTCGGTTCCGGGTCGCTCACGATGTCGCCGGACGCCTCGATCGCCCTGATGAAGCGACGGAACATCGGCCAAGGCACGGTCCCGAAGCCGTGGATGGTGAGAGCGACACCGTCCCCGGTTTCGGGGACGAAGGGACCACTGTCCGGGGAGGCGTCGGGTATGCGGACCTCGATGTAGTCGTTGCGCTCGGCCTCGGGCTTGACCTCGTACAGCTCGTAGCACCAGGCGTCATGCTCGGCGAGGTGGAACGAGTTGACCTCGAACCGTTGGCCGTCGTGCCACCAGACGTTGTTGGCGGAGAGAGGTTCGGCATCCCGGGTTGGCGCGGCCTCGTCGTCCACCAGGTCGCCCGAGGACTCGACCAGGTCGAGGAACCGGCGTAGGACAGGCCAGGGCGCTTCACCTCGGCCGAGGTGGACCACGGCGAGGCGGGCGGGCTCGGGGGTGAAGGGGCCATCGTCCGGGGTTGCGTCGGGAATGGCGACAGCGATGTGTGGTCCGGTGCCTGGTGCTCCGCTCAGTCCGTCAAGCTCGTAGCGCCACGCGTCCTCGGGCAGGCAGTAGAAGGAGACGATGTCGTAATGCTTGCCACCGTGAGACCAGATTTCCACAGCAGGATGCTCACACAAGCGCTCGTTGTACGCGCCAGAGATATTCGGGACCGGGATCGATCAAAGAAGGTGTGGTGGAGCCGAGGGGACTCGAACCCCTAACCCCTGCCTTGCAAAGGCAGTGCTCTGCCAGTTGAGCTACGGCCCCGGGCGGGACGATGCCGCCCCGGGGGATGGCAGTCCGGGTCGACGGTCCTACCGCAGGTCGGGCGCGGTGGTGGCCTCGTGCCAGAGAGCGCGCTCGTCGTTGGATTCCCTGACCTTCTTGTAGACCAGGGCCGCGACACCCACCACGCCGACAACGAGCAGGATCTTCTTCAACATGGACGTATCCTCACGCTCGACGAGCTGTCGGACGGTATGAAGTGGGGCTAGATGGAATCGAACCATCGACCTCAGAGTTATCAGCTCTGCGCTCTAACCGACTGAGCTATAGCCCCCCGTTGCGACGAGCAAGGTTACCGTACCTCCGGCGCCGACCCCAACTCGGGGGGCGGCGGTTCGGAACGCGAGCCGTCGACCAGCTATGACGCAGACCGTACCCGAATGGCGAACGCCGGGGCCACCGCTTTGCGGCGCGGCGCCCCGGCGTCGGCGAGGTTGCTGTGCTGTCGTTCAGTCGCGCTCGGCGAGGGTGAGCTCGACGCCGCCGACCAGGTCGGCGCAGACGTTGTAGATGAACGCACCGAGGGTGGCGAGCGCGGTGAAGAGCACCACGTTCACCAGCCCGATCAGGCCGGAGGTGAGGATGACGCCCTTGGCGGTGATCTGGAAGGTGTTGCCGCCCTGGCCGCCGCTCGCGCTGATCATGTCGGTCAGGGTGCCGTTCACGCTGTCGAAGACCCCCATGGCGTCGAGCGCCAGATAGAGCACGGAGGTCGCGACGATCACCACGATGAACAACACGAGCGAGACGGCGAAGGAGAACTTCATCACAGACCAGGGATCGATCCGCTTGAGGTTCAGCCGGGCGCGGCGGGGGCCGCGTGAGGCGGCGGAGCTGACGGTACTGCGGGCGGCGCGGACCGCCTCGGTCACCCGGGCCGCACCAACCGCGCCGGCACCAGCCCCGGCCCCAGCCCCAGCCCCCGGGGCGGCGACCCCGACACCCGCGCCAGGGGCTCCGGGAGCGCCTGCCCCGGGGCGCGCCGTCGTGCCGCCGAGACCGAAGCGATTCGAGGTACCCGATGCCTGGGCGGTCCCGCCGGCCCGCCCCAGCCGGAACGTGCTCTGCGACGCACCGCTGATCGGTTGGGTCGCCTCGGCACCGGTCGCGGCGGCACCTGTGGAACCGGGCCGGCTGGGAATCCGCTCGGTACGGTTCGGGTCGCCGGAGGGCTCCAGCCGGCTCGTCACGGTCGCATCGCTCTTGCCCGCCTGACTGTTGCCCGCCTGATCGGAGCGGTTCACCCCGGAGCTGCTGCCTCTCGAAGCCGCGCCGGTCGCCGCCGGAGACGTCGCGGCGGTCGCGGCTTCCGTCGTGGCAGGCGCCGGCTTGCCGGCCTCGGCCGCCTCGGTCGACGGCGTCGTCGACCCCTCGGGCAGCTGGTCGGGTGGCGGCGGCATGCCCGGCGCCCGGGTGAACTTGGGGGACGGCGTGTCGGCGCTGACCATCGCCCGGCCGACGGCCGCGCGGCCGGTCGCGGATGCACCGCCTGCGGCGGCCTCCTCGTCGACCGGGTTGGTCGAGGTCCCCGCAGCCCCCGACTTCGCCTGTGTCTCCGTCATCAACTAGTCCTGTTCGTCAGGCTCGTCGGCATTGCGAGCAATCGCCACAATAGTCACGCCGTCTGGTAGGTCCATCAGTTTGACCCCCATTGTGTTCCGATCACGCGTTCGGCGTACAGGCTTCACTGGAGTCCGGATCACACCGCCGTTGCTGGTGATGGCGAACAGCTCGTCGTCCGGGCTGATGACGACCGCGCCGACCAGACCGCCGCGGCGCTCCGTGATCTTCGCGGTCAGCACCCCTTTACCTCCCCTACCCTGCACGGGGTATTCCTCGATCGGGGTACGTTTCGCGTAACCCCCGTTCGTCGCCACGAGGACATCGAGATCCATGCCCTCGCGGACCACCTCCATCGCCAGCAGCACGTCGTCGTCGGTGAACCGCATCCCGATCACGCCCGAGGTGGCCCGACCCATCGGCCGGAGCGCCTCGTCGGTGGCGTTGAACCGGATCGCCTGCGCCTTCTTGGACACCAGCAGGAGGTCGTCCCCGGGTCCCGCAAGCGCCGCTCCGACCAGCTCGTCCTCGTCGCGGAGGTTGATCGCGATGATGCCGCCGGAGCGGTTGGAATCGAACTCCTCCAACCTCGTCTTCTTGACCAGACCATTCCTGGTGGCCAGTACCAGGTACGGCGCGACCTGGTAGTCCGGAATCTCGATCACCTGGGCGATCTGCTCGTCAGGCTGGAAGGCAAGCAGATTGGCCACGTGCTGGCCTCTCGCCACCCTACTGGCCTCCGGCAACTCGTACGCCTTGGCCCGGTACACCCTCCCCTTATTGGTGAAGAAGAGCATCCAGTCGTGCGTGGAGCAGACGAAGAAGTTGCTGACGATATCGTCCTGGCGCAGTGTCGCGCCACTGACCCCCTTGCCGCCCCGGCGCTGCGAACGGTAGAGGTCGACCTTGGTCCGCTTGGCGTACCCGGTCCGGGTGATCGTGACCACCACGTCCTCGCGGGCGATCAGGTCCTCCATCGAGACCTCGCCCTCGAAGGGCACGATCTTGGTCCGCCGCTCGTCGCCCCACTTGGCCACGATCTCGCCGAGTTCCTCGGAGACGATCTTCCGCTGCCGCTCCGGCTTGGCGAGGATGTCCTTGAGGTCGGCGATCTCCAGCTCGATCTTGGCCAGCTCGTCGATGATCTTCTGGCGTTCCAGCGCGGCGAGCCGGCGGAGCTGCATGTCCAGGATCGCGGTGGCCTGCACCTCGTCGATGTCGAGGAGCTGGATCAGGCCCTGCCTGGCCTCCTCCACCGTGGGCGAGCGCCGGATCAGCGCGATGACCTCGTCGAGCGCGTCCAACGCCTTGACCAGACCCCGCAGGATGTGCGCCCGTTCCTCGGCCTTGCGCAACCGGTACGCCGTCCGCCGCCGGATCACGTCGATCTGGTGCTCGACGTAGTACCGGATGAACTGGGCCAGGTTGAGCGTGCGCGGCACCCCGTCGACCAGGGCCAGCATGTTGGCGCCGAAGGTCTCCTGAAGCTGGGTGTGCTTGTAGAGGTTGTTCAGCACCACCTTGGCGACCGCGTCGCGCTTGAGCACCAGCACGATCCGCATACCGGTACGCCCGGAGGACTCGTCCCGGATGTCGGCGATCCCGGCGAGCTTGCCCTCCTTGATCAGCTCGGCGATCCGCTCGGCGAGGTTGTCGGGGTTGACCTGGTACGGCAGCTCGGTGACGACGAGGCTCGTCCGGCCCCTCTTGTCCTCCTCCACCTCCACCACCGCGCGCATCCGGATCGAGCCCCGCCCGGTCCGGTACGCGTCCTGGATCGGGGTGGTCCCGACGATCAGCCCGTGGGTCGGGAAGTCCGGCCCCTTGACGATCCCGATCAACTCGTCGAGCGTGGTGGCCTCGTCGGCGTCCGGGTTCTCCAGGCACCACTGCACCGCGGCGGCGATCTCCCGCAGGTTGTGCGGCGGGATCTTGGTGGCCATGCCGACCGCGATGCCCTCGGAACCGTTCACCAGCAGGTTCGGGATCCGGGACGGCAGGATCGTCGGCTCCTTGGCCCGGCCGTCGTAGTTGTCCTGGAAGTCGACGGTGTCCTCGTCGATGTCCCGGAGCATCTCCATCGCCAGCGGGTCGAGCTTGCATTCGGTGTTGTGGCTGACGAACCCGTTGCTGACGAAGGAGTGGTCGTCGGTGTCTACCCGCAGGCTGTAAACGGGCTGTACGCCCGCGTCGACGATTTCGGCGACCTCGGCGTAGTAGAACCGGCCGTCCACCAGCGGCTCGACGACGTCGCGCACCTCCCGTTCGGTGATCCGAGCCGCGATCTCGGCCCGGTCCCGCTCCCAGCGCTCGATCCGGTCGACGTTGTGGCGACGCAGCCAGTCCCGCTCGGTCCAGCGCTGTGCGCCGTGCTCCCGGATGAAATCGCCGACGTACGGCACGTGGTCACCCGACAACGCCGTGCTGGTTGCCGGCACGCTCGCCAGCTCAGACTCCAGCTTCGCCTGCTTGCGGCCGAGGAAGCCGACCCGCTGCGCGAACAGCCGGGCGTCTCGGCGGTTGGTCACCACGACCTTGGTCTCACCGTTGTCGTACCGGCACTGTCGGCTGACCACGCCGAACTCCAGCAGCAACTGCTGGACCTCGCGGGCCAGCCGCTCGCTGCGGGTCGAGTACGAGATCTGCATGGTGTTGCGGGGCAGCAGCGACGAGGATCCGTCGCCCTCGAAGAGCGCCTGGAGGAAGGCGCGCTTGACCGCTGCCGGCCCCTGCCAGACGAACTCCGGCACGAACTTCGCCGCACTCCGTGCCCCAACCAGCTCGCCCAGAGCTGTATCTGAAAGCTGCCTGACACCTGCCCGCAGGCGATACAGCGTCTTACCAGAGGTCATTCGCTCCTCGAAGAACCACCGCTTACCGCCTACCGCAAGGTCGAACGCAGCAACGACCCGAGTGAAGAAGGCTTTGTCTACATTGGCAAACTCCACCCATTGGTCGGAAATCCAGCCTTCGCTGACAAGTGCGCCGGCCAGGACCGCCGCCTCGACGTGCTCCAGCATCGGGTAGCCGATCTCGTCCGGCACCGTCCGCTGAAGCACCACCCGGTCACCAGGGCGGACCTCGGCCAGCAACTTCCAGAGCAGGGTCGGCACCCCGGCCACCGCCACCAGGCAGAGCACCGGGTGGTTGTGCGTACCGGTCAGCTCATAGCCCTCGCGGGTGCGCAGCCGCAACGTCGGGTGCTCGCCGGAGTGGAAGAACTTCGAGGCCCGGACCAGGTCGCCGTTGCGGTCCCGGACCTTGAGGTCGATGTCGGTCTCGGAGCTGGGCGCGGCACCGGGAACGATCTGGTCGATCCGCACCGTTCCCTCGGCGGCACGAATTCGGGCATTTCCGCTGATACAGTAACGCATCGCGGCAGCCGGGTCATTTCCGGGCGAACCAAAGTTGCCGTTGCCGTCGACCAGCGGGTAGCGCAGCGACCAGGTCTGGGCCATCCGGACCAGTGCGTCGTAGATCGCAGAGTCGCCGTGCGGGTGGAACTGACCCATCACGTCGCCGACCACCCGGGAGCACTTCACGTACCCACGGTCCGGGCGGTAGCCGGAGTCGAACATCGCGTAGAGGATCTTCCGGTGTACGGGCTTGAGCCCGTCCCGTACGTCCGGCAGCGCCCGCCCGACGATCACGCTCATCGCGTAGTCGAGGTAGGAGCGCTGCATCTCCACCTCGAGCCCGACCGGCTCGATCCGGTCGTGCTGGGCCACCGCGCTCGCGGCCGCTTCCTGCTCCGGCTCGTTAGCGGAGGACTCGGGAGTATCCGTCACTGTCAACCCTTATCAGACTCAAAGCCGCATTCCGCTGTGGATAACGGCTGTGGAAACCGTGAAAGCTGTGGATAACTGTGTGGAACGGCGGTCCCGGCTGGCCGTTCGGCCGATGCGGGAGCCGCCGTGCCGCCACTAGATGTCGAGGAACCGGACGTCCTTGGCGTTGCGCTGGATGAACGAGCGGCGTGCCTCCACGTCCTCGCCCATCAGGACGCTGAACAGCTCGTCCGCGGTCGCCGCGTCGTCCAGGGTGACCTGGCGGAGGGTACGCGTGGCCGGGTTCATCGTGGTCTCCCACAACTCTGGGTAGTTCATCTCGCCGAGACCCTTGAACCGCTGGATGTCATCCGGCTTGGCGTTCGCCTTCTTCTGCTGCCGCAGCGCGATCAGCCCGTCCCGCTCCCGGTCGGAGTAGGCGTACTGGGCGTCGTCGCCCTTCCGGTTCCACTTGATCTTGTAGAGCGGCGGCGCCGCCAGGTAGACGTGCCCCAGCTCCACCAGCGGCCGCATGAACCGGAACAGCAGGGTCAGCAGCAGGGTCTGGATGTGCTGGCCGTCGACGTCGGCGTCGGCCATCAGCACGATCTTGTGATAGCGCAGCTTCTCGATGTCGAAGTCGTCGTGGATGCCGGTACCGAGCGCGGTGATCAGCGCCTGGACCTCGTTGTTCTTCAACACCCGGTCGATCCGGGCCTTCTCCACGTTGAGGATCTTGCCCCGGATCGGCAGGATCGCCTGGGTCCTCGGGTCCCGGCCCTGCTTCGCCGAACCGCCCGCCGAGTCACCCTCGACGATGAAGACCTCGGACTCGCGCGGGTCGGTGGACTGGCAGTCGGCGAGCTTGCCCGGCATCGAACCGGACTCCAGCAGCGACTTGCGCCGGGCCAGCTTGCGGGCCTGCTGGGCCGCGATCCGGGCCCGGGCCGCCTGGGTGGCCTTGGTGATGATCAGCTTCGCCTCGGCCGGGTTGCGGTCGAACCAGTCGACCAGCCACTCGTTGCAGACCCGCTGCACGAAGCTCTTCACCGGGGTGTTGCCGAGCTTGGTCTTGGTCTGCCCCTCGAACTGCGGGTTGGTCAGCTTGACCGAGATGATCGCGGCGAGCCCTTCCCGGATGTCCTCGCCGGAGAGCTTCTCGTCATTCTTGAGCAGCTTCTTGTCCGCGCCGTACCGGTTGACCACGCTGGTCAACGCGGCCCGGAAGCCCTCCTCGTGGGTACCGCCCTCGTGCGTGTTGATGGTGTTGGCGAAGGTGTAGACCGACTCGCCGTACGACTCGTTCCACTGCATGGCGATCTCGACCGACATGCCCTCGCTCTCCTCCTCGGCCCCGAACTCGACCACCGTCTTGTGGATCGGGTTCTTCGAGGCGTTGAGGTGCCGGACGAAGTCGGAGATGCCGCCCTTGTAGCAGAAGGTCACCTCACGCGGTTTGCCGTCATCCTCCTGCACCCGCTCGTCGCGGAGTTGGATGGTCAGCCCCCGGTTGAGGAAGGCGTACTCCTGGATGCGCCGGTAGATCGTCTCGAAGGCGAAGTCGACGGTCTCGAAGACCGACGGGTCCGGCCAGAACGAGACCGACGAGCCGGTGGTGTTGGTGGTCTCGCCCTTCTCCAGCGGGGAGGGCTTGGAGTTGGCGTAGCTCTGCCGCCAGACGTAACCGTCCTTGTGGATCTCCACGAACATCCGGGTGGAGAGCGCGTTGACCACCGACACGCCGACGCCGTGCAGGCCGCCGGAGACCGCGTACGCCTTGCCGTCGAACTTGCCGCCCGCGTGCAGGACGGTCAGCGCCACCTCGACGCCCGGCTTCTTCAGCTTCGGATGCAGGTCGACCGGGAAGCCCCGGCCGTTGTCTGTGACCCGGACGCCGCCGTCGGCGAGCAGCACCACCTCGATGGTGTCGCAGTAGCCGGCGAGCGCCTCGTCCACCGCGTTGTCCACGACCTCCCAGACCAGGTGGTGCAGACCGCGTTCACCAGTCGATCCGATGTACATACCGGGCCGCTTGCGGACGGCCTCCAGGCCCTCCAGAACGGTGATCGACTCGGCGCCGTACTCCTGCTTCTTCTGCGCTGCCACCTTGGCCACTTTCTCGCGCCGCCCACACCGTGCGATGCGGGAGCGCGGGTTTGGTGGGCGGCCCGCGACCGGGCGCGTGGGCCGGCACCACGAGGAACTCCGGGGTACGGTCGAACGCGCCGGTCGCCGCGGTTGCCCACGGATCGCGATCGGCTCGGACCCGGCGCGGCGCCGGCCGGACCGTTTCGGGCCCGGGTCCCGCTCCACACCGTGTCGTCGTCTCGCCGTCAATCCTACTGTGCCCGGATGACACATTGGGTATGCGGCACCCCTGCGCGGCGCCCTCAGACCCACGTAGACGGCCGTACCCCCTCGCCCACGACTCCCCCCACACGCCCGGGATTGAATCGGGGGCGGTTTCCGGGATCGTCGCGTCCTCACCTGCCGACACCCCCCAACCTGGTCGTTCCCGCCCAGCCGGGGCGAGCCGGGACGCAGCGTCGCGGCGTACCCCGCCCGGGGGTCGCGCGGAGGGTGAGCGGTGCCGTAACTTGGCGACGCCGGAAGTAAGCTCCGTGGCCAGGATGCCCGGTAAGAGCATCGGACGGTCCATCCGACCGGTTTCGTCAGGTGCATGGAGAGGTGACGCCCGATGGGGCTGGACAACGTCGCGGTGCGCTGGCCGCGAACCGGCCGCTTCTACGATCCGGTCGCCCCGGCCGAGTTCGTCGACTTCGGCGAGCTGGCCGACGCGCCCGAGGTGGCCGCGCCGACTGCGGCGCTGGCCGGATACATCGCCAAGAACGGCTCGGTCCGGGCGACCGCCTACACCGAACTGGTCGACCTGCTGCTCGGGCTGAACGGGGTGCTCTACGCCACCGAGGCCGCCGCCGAGGACGAGGACCCGGTGATCGACCCCGACGGCTGCGCCTGGATCGCCGGCGGCCTGGAGCGGTTCGTGGACGGGCACCGGGCACACGGCGAGTCGGTGACCTTCGACACGGTCAGCGCCGTACTCCGGGCCGCGCTGGCCGACGGCCGTCTGGCGGAACAGCAACTGCGCTGGCTGGACAGCCGCCTCGACGCGCTGCGCGACGAGTCCGGCGCTCCGCCGCAGTGGAGCTTCCCCCGCTCCGAGCTGGCCGTGCTGGCCGGCTTCTACCGCAGGTGCGCCGAACGCGGCTTCGCCGTCTACGCCGACTCCTGACCGTCGACCCGCCGCCGGCACCCCCGTTCGACATCCCCTCCGCCGAACAGCCATGTCATAGCTGGTCCGAATTACTAATTACGCACCAGTACGCCGTGACGCAGCTCATCGCCCCCTGAACGGCGACGCAGCGCAGCAGCAACACTCGAACGTCACTCGGAAAGCAACGCTCCGATGACGGTCAGTCACGGCGCCGGGACGTACGCTCCGCCCTCGCCGCCAGCAACGGGGAGGGTTCGCAGCCTTGCGTACGACCTTCGGGGCGCTGCGCCACCGGAACTTCCGGATCTGGGCCGGCGCCGGCCTGGTCTCGGTGATCGGCACCTGGATGCAGGTGCTCGGAGTCAACTGGTACGTCCTCCAGCAGACCGGCTCGGCCACCTCCATGGGCCTGGCGGTGCTGCTCCAGGCGCTGCCCACCCTGCTGCTCAGCGGCTGGGGCGGGGCACTCGCGGACCGGCTGCCCGCCCGACCGCTGCTGGTCGCCACCCAGTTCGGGCACGCCGGGCTCGCCGCCGGCCTGGCCGCGGTGGCCTGGTCGGACACGCCACAGATGTCGACGATCTATCTGATCTCGCTGGTCAGCGGCGTGCTCTCGGCGCTCGAAGGACCGGTGATGGGCCGGTACGGCTCGACAATGGTGCACCGGGAGAGCCTCGGCAACGCCCTCGCCCTGGGCTCGCTCGGCAACTCCGCCGGGCGGATCCTCGGCATGAGCGTCGGTGCCGTAGTGGTGGCCGCCACCGGGCCGGCACTGCTGTTCGTGATCAACTCCATCAGCTTCACCGCCGTGGTCGCCGCGCTGCTCGCCGTACGCCAGCGGGAGCTGTACCAGCCGGAGGCCGGCCCGCCGGAACGGGGCGACGCCCGGCACGGCGTACGCGCCGGACTGCGCTACCTCTGCCGGCAGCCGGTCGTACTCATCGCCCTGGCCCTCGCCTTCGTCCTCGGCAGCCTGGGCCGCAACTACCAGGTCACCATGGCGGCGATGAGCGCCGGCCCGCTCGGCGGCGGGGCCGGCGGCTACGGGCTGCTCTCCACGGTCTTCGCGGTCGGCACCGTACTCGGTGCGGTGGCCGCCGCCCGCAGCCGCGACCTCAGCTACCGGCTGCTGGTCGGCGCCGGGGTGGCCGCCAGCGTGTTGCAGGCCGTCGCCGGGCTGGCCCCCGGGATCTGGACCTTCGCCGCCGCGATCCTGCCGATCGCCGCCGCCGCGGTGATCATCGACACCACCGTGGGCACCCGGGCCCAGCTCGACACCGACGGCGCCATGCGGGGTCGGGTGCTGGCCGCGATCGCGGTCACCGGCTCGGTTGCCGCCGCCGTCGGCGCCCCGCTCCTCGGCTGGCTCTCCGAGCACGTCGGTCCCCGGCAGACCCTGGTGCTCGCCGGATGCCTCGGACTGCTCGCCTCGATCTGGGCCGGTGCCGCGCTGTCCCGCCGGCAGCCGGCGGCCGTCCGTTCCGCCACACGCCGATCCACCCCGCGCTGGCTCACCCCGCGCCGGCTCGCACCGCGGCGACGCGCGCTGCCGGCCGCCCGATCCGCCGCCGCCCGGCGCCGGACCACGGCTGGCCGGGGCCGAATCACGGTCGCCCGGCGTCGGATCGCGTTCGGCCGGCTCACCCGGCGCCTGCCGTCGGTCCGGCTCAGCCGTAGGTGTCCCGAGGGCCACGTCCTCGTACCCGCCGTGGACCCCGCGACCAGGACGGTGCCGTCGGGCCGTGCACGTGCAGCCGACGAACCACGCCGTGCCCGACCTCGGCTGCGATCCGCCGCAGCAGCGAACCGGCGAGCAGCCGCAGCTGCGTCGCCCACGCAGTCGACTCCGCCTCGACCGTGAGTTCACCGTTCTCCAGCTTCACCGGTCGGCTGTGCTCGGCCACGTCCGGGCCGACCACCCGCTCCCAGGCACCGAAGACGGTCGCCTCGGCGGCCGGCTGCTGCCAGCCCCGGGCCTTCACCAGCCGGGCCAGCACCGTACCGAGCAACTGCGGATCTCGGGGGTCCGGCCCCGGCCCGGAGTAGCCGCGCGGGCGGCGCCGCTGCCCGCCCGGCCGGCCGGCCGTCGAGCCGGCGCCGCCGGACCCGCCCGCCGCGCCGTCGGCCGCCGACTCCGCGTCCAGATCCGCTCCGCCGGGGGTACGTCGACGCGGGGCGGGCCCCTTGCGTTTGGCGAGCGCGGCGTCGAGTACCGCCCGGGCCAGCGCCGGACCGGCCAGGTCACCGTCTCCGGCCGCCGGTGCCGGAGCGGCCTCCGCCGGCCGGGGTGTCTCTGGATCAGTCGGCACGGCGCACCTGCCCCTCGGAGACCTCGTAGCGGGCGCCCCGCAGCGCCTGCGGCACGTCGTCGGCGACCGCGCAGGTGACCAGGAGCTGACTGGCCCCGGCAACCAGCTCGGCCAGGCGCTCCCGGCGACCGCTGTCCAGTTCGGCGAAGACGTCGTCGAGCACCAGCACCGGTTCGACGCCGTCGGCGCGGAGCAGGTCGTAGGCGGCGAGCCGGAGCGCCAGCGCGTACGACCAGGACTCGCCGTGGCTCGCGTACCCCCGGGCCGGGAGCGAGCCCAACGTCAACGTCAGCTCGTCGCGGTGCGGCCCGACCAGCGTCATGCCACGATCGATCTCCGCCGGTCGAGCCTGCGCGAGCGCGGTCGACAGGGCCGCCTCCAGAGCCGACCGGTCCGGTACCGGGTCGGTCAGCTCCACCGACGGCCGGTACGCGATCGACGCCGCGCCCCGCCCGGCCGCCACCGCGTCGTACGCCTTTGTCACGTGCGGGCCGAGCGCGGCGACCAGCTCCAGCCGGCCGGCCAGCAGCTCCGCCCCGTGCCGGGCCAGGTGGGTGTCCCAGACCGCGAGGGTCGACAGGTCCCCGCCCTCGGCCGGGCGCTCGGCGTCGGGCCGGGCGGCCCGTCCCCGCCCGCCGGCGGTCTTCCGGGCCAGATAGGAGGTACGCAGCAACGCGTTGCGTTGCTTCACCACCCGCTCGTAGTCGGCGCGGACGGCGGCGTACCGGGGCATCCGGGTGACCAGCAGGTCGTCCAGGTAACGCCGGCGCTCGGCCGGGTCACCCCGAACCAGCTCCAGGTCCTCCGGAGCGAAGAGGACCAGCCGCAGCGCGCCGAGCACGTCCCGGGCGCGGCGGGCCGGTGAGCGGTTCAACCGGGCCCGGTTGGCCCGCCCGGGGGCGATCTCCAACTCGACGAGAAGTTCCCGGCCCTCGTGCACGATCGCGCACCGCAGCACCGCCGTCGCGGCGCCGGCCCGGACCAGCGGGGCGTCGGTGGCGACCCGGTGGCTGTCAAGCGTCGCCACGTAGCCGAGCGCCTCGACGAGGTTGGTCTTGCCCACCCCGTTCGGGCCGACGAGGACGTTCCCACCCGGCTCCAGGTCGACGCCGACCCGCTCGTACGAGCGGAAGTCGACCAGTTCGAGCCGGCGGACGTACACCGGTCAGTGCTTGCGTACGGCGTGCCCGCCGAACTGCTGTCGCAGTGCGGAGACGGCCTTCAGCGCGGGCGAGTCGTCCTGGCGGGAACCGAACCGGGCGAAGAGCGAAGCGGCGATGACGTTCAGCGGTACGGCGAGCCGGACCGCCTCGTCCACCGTCCAGCGACCCTCGCCGGTGTCCTCGGTGTAGTCGCTGAGCTGGGAGAGTTCCGGATCCTCCTCGAGGGCCCGGTCGAGCAGGTCGAGCAGCCAGGACCGGACGACGGTGCCCTCCCGCCAGGACTTGATCACACCGGGCACGTTCGTCACCAGCTCGGAGGCGGTGAGCAGCTCGTAGCCCTCGGCGTAGGCGTGCATCAGGCCGTACTCGATGCCGTTGTGCACCATCTTGGCGTAGTGCCCGGCGCCGACCGGCCCGGAGTGTACGAAGCCGAACTCGCCCGCCGGCTTGAGCGCGTCGAAGATCGGCATCAACCGCTCGACGTGCCGCTCGTCGCCGCCGACCATCAGGCCGTAGCCGTTCTCCCGGCCCCAGACGCCGCCGGAGACCCCGACGTCGATGTAGCCGAGGCCGTGCCGGTCGAGCTTCTCCGCCCGGGGCAGGTCGTCGCTGAACCGGGAGTTCCCGCCGTCGATCACGATGTCTCCGGCGGAGAGCACCTCGATCAGCCCGTCGACCGTCGGCTCGGTGTACTGCACCGGCACCATCACCCAGACCGCCCGGGGTGCGGCCAGCTTCTCGGCCAGCTCCGCCAGGCTGGCCACGTCGGAGAGCGCCGGGTTCTGGTCGTAGCCGATCACTTCGTGTCCGGCGGCGCGCAGTCGTTCGCGCATGTTGCCGCCCATCCGGCCGAGCCCCACCAGGCCGAGTTGCATGAACTTTCCTTCCAGAACCGGTGCGATCAGCGGGTGACCCGGATCGGCATGATCAGATAGCGGTAGCCGGGGATGATCTCCCCGTCCTCGCCGGAGGGCGAGATCACCGCGGGCTTGAAGGCGTCGACGAAGGTGAAGACCGCCAGCGCCGAGCCAAGGTTCTGGAGTCCGTCGATCAGGTACTGCGGGTTGAAGCCGATGGTCAGCGGCTCGCCGGTGAACGTGGCGTCCATCGCCTCGCTCGCCCGGGCCTCCTCGGTGCTGCCGGCCTCGACCACCAGGCCGTCCGAGCTGAAGTTGAGCAGCACCGGCGTGGTCCGGCCGCCGACCAGCGACACCCGCTTGACGACCTCGACGAGCGCGGCGACCGAGACCCGGGCCTCCGCGTTGGAGCTGGCCGGGAAGAGCGAGCGCACCGGCGGGTAGTTGGCGCCGTCCAGCAGCCGGCTGGTGGTCCGGCGGGTGCCACCGGCGAACCCGATCAGCCCCTCACCGGCGGCCCCCTGGGAGAGCGCCATCGTGACGTCGCCGCCGAGCGGACCGAGGGCCTTGGCGGTGTCGTGCAGGGTCCGGGCCGGCACCAGCGCGTTGATGCTGACCTCCGGGTCGTCCGGCCGCCAGTCGATCTCGCGCAGGGCCAGCCGGTACCGGTCGGTGGCGAGCATCGACAGGGTCGTGCCGTTCAGCTCGATGCGTACGCCGGTCATCATCGGCAGCGTCTCGTCCCGGCCGGCGGCAATCGCGACCTGGCCGACCGCGGCGGCGAAGGTGGCCGCGTCGATGGTGCCGGCGCTGCCCGGCATCTCCGGCAGGGTCGGGTAGTCCTCGACCGGCATCGTCGGCAGGGTGAACCGGGCGCTGCCGCAGACCAGCTCCAGGTGCGCTCCGGCGGCGGCGATGTCGACCGGCTTGGCCGGCAGCGCCTTGGTGATCTCCGCCAGCAGCCGGCCGGAGACCAGCGCGGCACCCTCCGCCTCGCTCTGCACGTCGACGGTCACCTGGCTGGAGACCTCGTAGTCGAAGCCCGAGACGTGCAGCCCGCCCTCGCCGACCCGCAGCAGTACGCCGGCCAGCACCGGCACCGAGGGACGGTTGGGCAGACTCTTCGCGGTCCACGCCACGGCGTCGGCGAGCGCGTCACGCTCCACGCGGAACTTCATGCCATGCCTCCGGATCGACGTCAGCGACAACTGTCTCATGCCGGCGGCTGCCTTCCGGCCCCGCCAACCGTGCGGGTCTGCATCGCACCTTAGGACCCGGCCGCATCGGCTGTGCGCCCGACCCCGGCACTTCGACAGATCCTGACCCCTGGGTACGACGGTTCAAAAGAGTCCACAGGATGCCCAACGCCGATGATTGGTTTTTGTTCTCTTGAAGAGATAACTCAATCGTCTTCATCGGTGCTGTGCAAACTGTGGAGAAGCAGCCTCTTGCCTGGTCAGCGGGTTGTCCACCGGTGTGCGGGGTGTGGACAACAGGGGTCGGAACGGGTCTCGCGATCCACAGGCGCCGCCGGGGGCGGAGTTATCCACGCCTGTCCACCGGTTGTCCACCGGGTTACCCACCGGCTTTTCCCCATCTGTGGGCACAGCCGTCGGAAGATCGACATACACCGTCCCCAGAACCTTCAACAGCCCGTGCACAGCCGAGCGCTGCCGGTGGAAAACTTTGTCACGCTCAGTGATTGTCCACACACGTTTCCCCAGCCTCTGTCCACAGGTTGTGGGTTGCGGGTGCCGGCCGGCATCGAAGTTATCCACCGTCGGTGGACAACCACCTGTGGACAGGTTGGGTACAACCGGTGTCCCTGGGGACGGCCGGAAGCCGGTCGACCGGGCACCGCGCAGGTTCTCCCGACACGACCGAGGGCCGGGTACGGGCCGATCGGGCGCCCGTACCCGGCCCTCGCCGGTCGTCGGTGGGTCAGGTGATCTGCTTGATCCGGTTCGTCAACTCGGCGATCTGGTTGTAGAGCGACCGGCGCTCCGCCATCTGCTGCCGGATCTTCCGGTCGGCGTGCATCACTGTGGTGTGGTCCCGCCCGCCGAACGCCTGGCCGATCCGGGGCAGCGACAGGTCGGTCAGCTCCCGGCACAGGTACATCGCCACCTGGCGGGCGTTGACGAGCACCCGGGACCGGGACTGCCCGCGCAGGTCCTCCAGGCTCACCCCGAAGTAGTCGGCGGTGGAGATCATGATCTGGTCGGCGGTGATCTCCGGCCCGGAGCCGTCCGGGATGAAGTCCCGGAGCACCTCCTCGGCGAGCGCGAGTTCGACAGGTGACCGGGTCAGCGAGGCGAACGCGGTCACCCGGATCAGCGCGCCCTCGAGTTCCCGGATCGAGTTGGCGATCCGCGAGGCGATGAACTCCAGTACGTCCGGTGGGGCGAAGAGCCGCTCCTGGGCCGCCTTCTTCTGCAGGATCGCGATCCGGGTCTCCAGGTCCGGCGGCTGGATGTCGGCGAGCAGTCCCCACTCGAAGCGGGTACGCAGCCGGTCCTCCAGCGTCGCCAGGTCCTTCGGCTTCCGGTCCGAGGTGATCACGATCTGCTTGTTGGCGTTGTGCAGCGTGTTGAAGGTGTGGAAGAACTCCTCCTGGGTCCGCTCGCGGTTCTCCAGGAACTGGATGTCGTCGATCAACAGGATGTCGACGTCGCGGTAGCGGCGCTGGAAGGCACTCGTCTTGTCGTCCCGCAGCGAGTTGATGAAGTCGTTGGTGAACTCCTCGGTCGAGACGTACCGGACCGAGCGGGCGTTGCCCAGCGTCGTCGCGTAGTGCCCGATGGCGTGCAGCAGGTGGGTCTTGCCCAGGCCGGAGCTGCCGTAGATGAACAGCGGGTTGTACGCCTTCGCAGGCGACTCGGCGACCGCCACCGAGGCCGCGTGGGCGAACCGGTTTGACGAGCCGATGACGAAGGTCTCGAACATGTACTTCGGGTTCAGCCGGTTGCCGCTGACGTCTCCGGCCCCGCCGACCCCGCCCGGTCGGCGGTCGTCCCGGCCACCGGGCCGGTGCAGGGCGTTGGCGCCGCCCCGGCCCGGACCGTTGTCCGGGCCGCCGTCCCGACCCGGCCCGAGCCGTCCGGCATCGTCCCGGCTGTCGTGGTAGCGGCGGTCGCCCGGCCGGTGGTCACCGAACTGGCCGAGATTGCCGGTGTCGCCCCCGCGCTCGTCGAAGCCCCGCCGCTCCTGCTGCGGCGGAGCCTGCCGGTACGGCTCCGGATAGGGGGCGGCGAAGAGCGTCTCCTGGCCGTCCCGGCTGTTCGGGATCAGGCCGCCGCGAGGAGTGTCGGGGCGCCCGGACGACCGCCCCGTACCGCCGGACGGCACCTGGGCCGAGCCGGTGAACGGCGGTGGTTTGCGACCACCGGTCTGGTCGGGCACCGGGTTGCGGTGTTCGGGTACGTCCGGTCCGCCGCCGGCCGGGAACTCCTGCTCCGGTCGTACCGGATATTCGCGTTCGGCGTCGCCGGGAAAGCGCAGCGGCTCGACCCGGTAGCCCGGGGCGGGGGCGGGGTCGGCGTACCCGGCGGGCGCCCGGTCGTCGTAGCCGGTCGGCTCGGCACCGGGGTAGCCACCCTGCGGGTCGGGGTCGCCGTAGCCACCGCTCTGGGCCGATCCGCCGGGATAGCCCGCCGGACCGCCGGAGACCGGATAACCCGGGGGTCCGCCCAGCCCGGCCGGTTCCGGCCCGGTCGGGTAGCCACCGGCCGGGCGTGGCTGCCCGTCCTCAGGTGGTCGTACGGTAACCGCCACCTGGACCGCCCGGCCCAGCCGGCGGGAGAGCGCCTCGGTGATCGCCGGGCGGAGCCGCGACTCGATCACGTCCCGGGTGAACGCGTCCGGTACGGAGAGCAGCGCGGTGTCCTCGATGATCGTGTGCAGACGGGTCAGTCGGAGATAGGCGCGCTGCTGAGCCGAAATGATCTCGTCGGCCAGTTCCTCTGTCGTCGCCGCCCACACCGCGCCAAGGTCGATCGTGTCGGCCACCGTCGCGCCACCCCCATCGCCTCTGCGTCTCCGGCCGCCGTTGCCGTCCCGGTCGACCGTTCCAGGCTTGCTGACGTGCTCGAACAGGCACGACGCGGCACTCGGCGGTCGCCGGCGCCGTCCACAGGTTATCCACAGCCTGTGTATCGACCGAATTTGTGTCGCCCGGCCGGGCGTCCGTGTCGTCTGTCCCCGGCCCGACCGGCGTTGACGCGGGTTCATCTGTCGAACGATCGACGAGCTTGTCTGGTTTTGCCCGTCAGCGGCATCCCCCACCCCCTGACGCTGACGTGCAATCGGGCACGCTAACAGCGTTGTCCACAACCCTTCAACCGTCGGGCCCGTCGGGACCTCGTCGACATCGACGAAAAACCCGCCGAACCACCCCGCCGCCGGTCCCGCGTACCGGCTCGGCCGGGTGGGCGATCATGACGTTTGACGGCCGTTGTGGGGCTGCGTAGGCTCCAAGGGTTGCTCTGTCGCCCCTCTGCTAGGGTGATGGAAGACTGTCGACCGCGGCCCGGCACGGGCCGTGGCTGACGCCTGGACGGCATCGACACCAGCCGTCCCGGCGGTCGACGCCAGACAATCACACGACCCCGCTGTCGCACGACCGGGGCGTACGACGACGGAGAGCCTGACGTGAGCAAGCGCACCTTCCAGCCGAACAACCGCCGGCGCGCGAAGACCCACGGCTTCCGGCTGCGCATGCGCACCCGGGCTGGTCGCGCCATCATCGCGGCCCGCCGTGGCAAGGGTCGCACCCGCCTGTCGGCCTGACGGCTGGCAAGGCAGGTCCGGGGATGTAGGCAGTCGTGCTGGCGGCCGCACAGCGACTGCGGCGCAGCAGTGACTTCGCCGCGGCGATCCGGGGTGGGCGCCGAGCCGGTCGAGGATCAGTTGTCGTACATCTCGATTCGGCGGGTACCCCGGGTCCACCTTCCATCCCGACGACCACGACGGCATCGCAGCCGGTTCGGAGCGCCGGTGCGGGACACGAGCCCGCACCCGCCCGAGCCGGCTTCGTCGTCTCCAAGGCCGTGGGGGGTGCGGTGGTCCGGAACAAGGTCCGACGCCGGCTGCGGCACCTGGTCCGTGACCGGCTGCCGGGTCTGCCGCCCGGCACCACCCTTGTGGTACGCGCGCTGCCCAGCGCCGCCGAGGCGTCGTACGCCCGGCTCGGCGCCGACCTGGATACCGCGATCGCGGCGGCACTCGCCCCGCGCAGGTCCTCCCGGCGGCCCCGGTGACGGACTCGACCGGCGGTACGCCGGGGATGACCGTCGGTGCCCGAGTGCTGGCAGGGGCCATCGTCGCGTACCGTCGTTGGATAAGCCCGGCGCTGCCGGCCCGCTGTCGGTTCTACCCGTCGTGCAGCGCGTACGCCCTGGAGGCGGTCGCGGGGCACGGTGCGCTCCGGGGAGCCGCGCTGGCGGTCCGGCGGCTGTTGCGCTGCCATCCCTTCCACCCAGGTGGATATGACCCGGTACCCAAGCCGGGCGCACGCCGCCACGCTGATGTGACTGGAGCCCCGAATTGAGTCTCGACTGGATCTACTGGGCGATCTCGTGGATCCTGCTGCTGTGGCACTCCGCCTGGGACGCGATCGGAGTGTCGGCGAACGCGGTCCTGGGCACGAACTGGTCCTGGATCCTGGCGATCATCTTCCTGGTGGTCACCCTGCGGGTGATCCTCTTCCCGATCTTCGTCAAGCAGATCAAGTCGCAGCGGGCGATGCAGGCGATCCAGCCCCAGCTGAAGGCACTGCAGGAGAAGCACAAGGGTGACCGGGAGACGCTCCAGAAGGAAATGATGGAGCTCTACCGGAAGGAGAAGGCCAACCCGCTGATGGGCTGCCTTCCGATCTTCCTACAGGCTCCGGTCTTCATCGGCCTCTTCCACGTGCTCCGCCGGCTCGACCCGGCCAACGAGGGCAAGACCCGGTACGGCTGGACCGCTGAGCAGTTCGAGAGCGCCACCCACGCCCGCCTCTTCGACGTGCCGATCGCCGGCAAGTTCGGCTCCACCGCGGCTGAGCTCGCCCGGCTGAACGCCAGCGGCGCCTCGGTCAAGATCCTGGCCGGCGTACTGGTCGCCATCATGATCGCCACCACCTACCTGACCAGCCGGCAGATGATCCTCAAGACCGGCTGGGCGGAGGACCCGCAGCAGCGCATGATCCAGCGGCTGATGCTCTACGGCATCCCCGCCTCACTGCTGGTCTCCGGCGCGATCTTCCCGATCGGTGTGGTCATCTACTGGGTCACCAACAACCTCTTCACCCTCGGACAGCAGCAGTGGGTACTGCGCAAGTACCCGCCGCCGCAGACCGCGCCCCGGCTGCCGAAGCCCGGCGAGTCGGCTCCTCGGCGTACCACCGGAGCCGGCGGCGGCTCCCGACGGGGCACCGACTCCCGCAACCCGGTGCAGCCCGGCAAGCCGGCCAAGCCCGCCGGCCGGTTCGGCCGGGCCAAGGCCAACGGTGCGCAGCCGGAGAAGCCGGCCGTCGACACCAAGGCGCTCGCCCCCAAGCCGGGCGCCAAGCCGGTCAACCCCAAGAAGGGACGCCCGGCGAAGCGTCAGGGTTGACGCGACCGACCACCGGCCGCGACTGTCGGTCGGTGGCCCGGTAGGACTTCCGGCCGTGCTGCCACCAGTCTGGCGCCGGCCGGAATCCGCCGCGCCCCGTGACGACGGGCAGTGTTGCCCGTGCAGACGTGCCCGTGGCACTCGGCGATCTCCCGCCGGGCCCCGGGAAACCAGCGGGACCGTACGGTCCGGCCGAGAGAGTACGGAGATGAGACGGTGACCGACACCAGTATTCCGCGCGCCGAGCAGCCCATCGGCGACACCGAGCCGGTCCTGCCGGCGGGCCCGCCCGCGGACGCCGAAACCACCGAGGCCGTCGCGGTCGACGGGGAGAGCGCGGACGCCGGCCCGGAGTCCGACGACGACGTGGACGGCGAGGAGGACGGCGACGAGGTCGGGCAGACCAGCAACGGTAAACGGCCGGCGGCGACGAGCGACGCCGACCTGTTCCGGCAGAGCGAGATCGCCGCTGACTATGTCGAGGGTCTCCTCGACATCCTCGACTACGACGGCGACATCGACGAGCTGGTCTCCGCGGGACGCCCGGTGGTCGAGGTGGTCGGCGGGCGCCTACAGGCACTGGTCGGGCAGCGTGGCGCCACCCTGGAGGCGCTCCAGGAGCTGACCCGGCTCGCGGTGTTCCGGCAGACCGGAACGCCCAGCCGGCTGCTGCTGGACGTCGGTGGCTACCGGGCGACCCGCCGCAAGGAACTCTCGGCCGTGGCCAAGAACGCTGTGGAGAAGGTCAAGCAGCACGGCGAGGCCGTCCGGCTGGAGCCGATGTCCGCCTTCGAGCGCAAGTGCGTACACGACGTGGTCAACGCCATCGCCGGGGTGGAGAGCGAGTCCGAGGGCGTCGAACCGAACCGCCGGATCGTCGTACGTCCGGTCGACTGAGCGGGCGATGACGCACCGATCCGTTTCCGGCCCGGGTGGTGAACCGCCGCCCGGGCCGTTGCCTGTCCGGGCCGGGGACACTCCACCGGCCGTACCGCTTCCCGCCGAACTGGCCGCGTCGGCCCGTACCCTCTTCGCGGAGCGGCTACCGCTCGCGGCCTCGTACGCGGAGCTGCTGGCCGGCCCCGGCGTGCTGCGCGGCCTGATCGGCCCCCGGGAGACACCCCGGATCTGGGACCGGCACCTGCTCAACTGCGCCGCGATTGTGGAACTCCTACCGACGGGTGTCTCCGTTGTGGACGTCGGCTCCGGGGCGGGGCTTCCCGGGCTCGTCCTCGGCATCGCCCGGCCGGACCTGACTGTCACGCTTGTCGAGCCGCTGGCCCGGCGGGCCGTCTTCCTGGCCGAGGTGGTCACCGCACTCGACCTCGGTGACACCGTCACCGTGGTTCGGGCCCGGGCGGAGGAACTCGCCGCGAGCCGGCGGAATGGCGCCAGCGGCCGGCGCCGCCGCGCCGGCCGGAGTGGACGATCAACCGGACTTCCGGTCGAGTCCGGTGCACCGTTCGAGCTGGCCAACCTTCCGGACGAGTTGCGGGTACCGGCCGACGTCGTGACGGCCCGGGCCGTCGCCCCGCTCGACCGGCTGGCCGGCTGGTGTCTTCCGCTCGCGGTGCCTGGCGGCCGCCTGCTGGCGATGAAGGGGTCCAGTGCCGCCGAGGAGGTGGCGGAGCACGCCGAGGCGGTACGCCGGCTCGGCGGGTCGGCACCGGTCGTCCGGCAGGTCGGTGTCGGCGTGGTCGACCCGCCGACGACGGTCGTCGAGGTGGTCCGGGAGCGCGTCGTCGGTACCCCGGCCCGGGGCACGGTGGCAGGCCGGCGGGGCGGGGCGTCCCGGTAGCGACGGCCCACCGGCCACACCGGTCTGCTGTCTTATGCCGCATCCGCCGACCTTGTCGGCCTACGCTTCGTTCACCGTCCTTGCGGCTCGCTGCCCGACCAGCCGGTCTTGTCGGCTTTTTCCGCGCCGGCTGGCTTGCCGAATCCCACCCGGGCGGGGCCACTCGTTGCAACCCTGCTACACGAAGCTCTTCACGTTCCAGCCGGGTTCTCGGTTGGCCCGGTGCCGTCGTGTGGGGCTCGTGCCGGGGGTGCTGCGGTGCCCCGTGCGGAAGGTGCGCCAGCTATACCCTGGACCGGTGATGCTGCCCCTGCCCTCCGGCGAGTTCCGCGCCTATCTCTTCGACTGCGACGGCACCATCGCCGACTCCATGCCGTTGCACTACATCGCCTGGCAACGGGCGCTCGCGGAGTGGGACTGCGTCCTGCCGGAAGACCTCTTCTACGCCTGGGGTGGCCGCAAGGTGATCGACATCATCGTCGAACTCAACGAGCGCCACGGGCTCAGCATGCCGCCGGAGACGGTCGCCCGGCGCCGGGAAGAGCTCTACCGTGAACTGCTGCCACAGTTGACGGCCGTACCCGAGGTACGGCAGCACATCGACCGGGCCTACCGGCAACTTCCGCTCGCCGTCGTCTCCGGCAGTACCAGAGAGTCGGTGACCGCCTCCCTGGAGCGGCTCGACCTACTGGCAAAGTTCGACGTACTGGTCTGCGCCGAGGACTGCGTGGCGGCCAAGCCGGATCCGGAGGGCTTTCTGCTCGCCGCCCGCCTGTTGGACGTACCACCGGAGTCCTGTCTGGTCTTCGAGGACACCGACCTTGGCGTTCAGGCGGCGACAGCGGCGGGGATGGCGTCGGTACGCGTACCGGCGCCGTGGCAGCGGCGGTCGGTCGGCCGCCAGCGGGACCGCCTCGGCGAGGAGCCGGCGACGGCGCACTGAACGGCACCTCGCCCCGGGCCGGCGACCGGAACAGTGGAGCCAGGTCCGGCTGGTCGAGCAGCAGCCGCGACTCCGAAAACGACGAACAATCGAGACGCTGAACCGGGACGTCGTATCGGCTGATCAGACGTGTTCGCCGGGACGTAACTCCGGAACGGCCGGTTTTCATCCTACGGACAGCCGTGGCCCTATTTGCCCAGCGGCCGTAGGCTGACCGCGCGTCGATAGTGTAGACCGGGCAGCGGTTGGCGCCCCAGGCCGTCGCTGCTTCTTGCCGGACCGCACGCTACGCCCGAGGCGCGGGCATGGGCGCTGGCCGGGCCGACTCCATCCGAAGCTGGCAGGGATGACACGGTGCATGACAACGGTAGGTATGACGATCCAGAGATGACGGACTCCGGGGGCTACCACTCCGGCGGCGCCGATGTTTCACGTGAAACCGAGTACGAAGGCTGGTCCGCGAGTGGCCGGGCTCGACCGCCGGTGTCGGGTGACGGCTCCGACAGCCGACCGACCGGGTACGCCGGGGAGCCGTCGCGTGGTCCGAGTCGCGGTACCGCCCGGGTCACGCCGCCGTCCGGTCCGGCTGAACGCGGCGGGCCGGGATATCCCCAGGTGAGTTCGCCGTTCTCGGTGGAACCCTCCGGCCCGATGGCGGCCCCGGAGCTGCCCCGCCAGCCCGTGCCCGGTGCCGGCCAGAACCCGCCCGCGCACCCTGCGGAACATCCGAGGCCGACGGGGCGGGTGATGGCGCCGACGTTCGCGGCGCCGCCGGAGGTACCGCAACAGCCGGTGGCGCCGCAGACCGGCGCTCAGCCGCCGGCCACGGGTGCCCGGCCTCCGGCCGCGCCGCCGCCCGTTGTGGCCGAGGCTCCGGCCCGCCCGGCGGCACCGGTCCGGACAACCGAGGTGAGCCGGGAGACCAGCCCGGCCGCTGCCGAGCCCGAGCCGTCGGCCGACACGCCGTCGGCGGTACCGGAGACCATCCCCG
Source organism: Plantactinospora sp. CNZ320 (assembly GCF_002846275.1). Taxonomy (NCBI): domain Bacteria; kingdom Bacillati; phylum Actinomycetota; class Actinomycetes; order Micromonosporales; family Micromonosporaceae; genus Plantactinospora; species Plantactinospora sp. CNZ320. The sequence continues at coordinate 5,030,764 of NZ_PJMP01000001.1, read as the reverse complement.
AGGACGTCGCGTCCGACGCGTACGTTTCACGTGAAACCCCGTCGCGCGAAGAGGACGATCCCCCGTTGGCAATGGAGGCAATGCGCGCTGTGCAAATCCTGAACCCGAGCGGCGAGGTGACGATGCCGCGTCCGGACCGGCCACGAATCATGTGTGTCGCGAACCAGAAGGGAGGCGTGGGCAAGACCACCACCACGGTCAACCTGGCGGTGGCCCTGGCGCTGCACGGCAACCGCGTCCTGGTCGTGGACCTCGACCCGCAGGGGAACGCCTCGACCGGGCTGAACGTGCCACACCACGCCGGAGTTCCGGACGTCTACGACTGCCTGATCGACAACGTGCCGTTGGCGGAGGTGGCCCAGGGCGTCGAGGGGATTCCTGACCTGTGGTGCGTACCGGCCACCATCGACCTGGCCGGCGCCGAGATCGAGCTGGTCTCGGTGGTAGCCCGGGAGTCCCGCCTCGCCCGAGCCATCGCCGGCCACCCGACGAAGTTCGACTACGTCTTCATCGACTGCCCGCCGTCACTCGGTCTGCTCACGGTCAACGCGCTCTGCGCCGCCCAGGAAGTCCTCATCCCGATCCAGTGTGAGTACTACGCGCTGGAGGGCCTCAACCAACTGATCAACAACATCAACCTGGTACGCCAGCACCTGAACCCGACCCTTGAGGTCTCGACGATCCTGCTCACCATGTACGACCGGCGGACCCGGCTGGCGGACGCCGTCGAGCAGGACGTCCGGAACCATTTCGGCGACAAGGTGTTGCAGGCGGTGATCCCGCGCAACGTACGGGTCTCGGAGGCTCCCAGCTACGGCCAGTCGGTGATGACCTACGATCCCGGTTCGCGGGGCGCTACGAGCTACTTCGAGGCGGCCCAGGAGATCGCGATGCGCGGGGTCAAAGAGTCTGTTGGCCGCAATGCATAGCTCGGTTGATGCGTCGGGAGGCGTGGCATGAAGAACCGTCCGCGGGGCGGGCTGGGTCGAGGACTGGGCGCGCTGATTCCCACCACCGCACCGGAACCAGCGGCCGGGGTGGTGACGGTGGAGCCTCCAGCCGATCGACCGGAGGCGACGCCCTCCCGGCCCGGTGAATCCTCCTGGTCCGCACCGGCACCGCCAGCTCCGGTCCAGCCGACTGGCCCGGAACTGGCGCCCGTTCCCGGGGCCAGGTTCGCCGAGATCCCGCTCGACGCGATCGTGCCGAACCCGAAGCAGCCACGGCAGATCTTCGACGAGGAGGCTCTGGAGGAACTCAAGCTCTCGATCCAGGAGGTCGGCTTCCTCCAGCCGATCGTGGTACGCCAACTTCCCGACGACCGGTTCGAACTCGTGATGGGCGAACGGCGTTGGCGGGCGGCGCAGGCGGTCGGCCGGGACTCGATCCCGGCGATCGTCCGGGACACCCGGGACGACGCGATGCTCCGGGACGCGTTGCTGGAGAACATCCACCGGGCCAACCTCAACCCACTGGAAGAGGCGGCCGCGTACCAGCAACTGCTGGAGGAGTTCGGTGCGACCCACGAGGAGCTGGCTCGACGGATCGGCCGCAGTCGCCCGCAGATCTCGAACACCATCCGGCTGCTGAACCTGCCGGCCGAGGTGCAGAAGCGGGTGGCCGCCGGAGTGCTCTCCGCCGGACATGCCCGGGCGTTGCTCAGCCTGGAGAGTCCGGCCGCCCAGGAGGAACTCGCCCGCCGGATCGTGGCCGAAGGGCTGTCGGTACGGGCCACCGAGGAGGTCGTGAAGCTTGCCGAAAGCTCCCCGAGCCGCCCGAGCCCGGCCAAGCGACGTGCCAAGGTACACGCCCCCGGGCTCACCGATCTCGCGGACCGGCTGTCGGATCGGTTCGACACCCGGGTGAAGGTCGACATCGGGCGCAACAAGGGGAAGATCACGATCGAGTTCGCCACCGTGGACGATCTTGAGCGGATCGTCGGTCTGATCGGGATGCCGGGCTCGGACGCCGAGCCGGACGAACCAGCCTGATTTCCGTACCCGCTGCGCCGACTCGGCGCGACGGGCGGCGAGGTACCTCGCCAGAGCGCGAATGGCCACGACCCCGACTGGACCGGGGTCGTGGCCATTCGCTTTGTCGAAACCCTGGGGGCGTCGGTTTCACGTGAAACCGACGCCCCCAGGAGCGGGCCAGTCATCGCTGGATCGCGATGTTCGGGATGGCGAAAGTAATCCACAGGGGTTGTCCACAGGCACCCCCCGTTTCACGTGAAACAGCGCGTGGAACGCGGTATAGGCCTGTGGATGACGGTGGTGAAATCTGACGTTCGAGCCTCCGGATGGACCGGTTTTGGTCTCGTAACCGAGATCGGATGGCGCCCGGAAACTTCGGAGTGCCGGCCCGGGCAGACAGACGGGGGACCACAGTTGCCGGGCTTCGAGGGGAGCGATCGGGCTCGCCGCTCCGCTGTTCCGGGGTGGCCGCCGTGGCGCCGACCCCGGGCCGACCCCTCGATGATCGGCAGTCAAAACAGGGTAGGGACACCGGTCCGGAACTCGGTTAGGGTCAGCGTCGTGCCCCACACCCCTCCCGCTGTACCAGACTTCACCAGGTGGCCTTCGTTCCCCTTCGAGGGCGAGTTCCGGGTCAAGCAACTAGACGAGCCCGTAGCGGTCGAGCCGCCGCGCAAGGGCGAGGGTTCCGGCGAATGCCACTCCTGCAACGCCCCCGACGACGCCTACATCTGGGTCAGCGAACGCTGGCGAGTACGCGCCATGGACCGGCCGACCGGGCTGCCGATGGTGCTGATCCTCGAGTCGCGTTCGCATCTGGACCTGGGTGATCTGCCGAACCTGCTCGCTGCCGAACTCGGGGTGATGACGGTACGGCTCGAACGGGCCGTACGCTCCCTGGACGGAGTTGCCCGGGTGCACGTCAACCGCTGGGGAGACGGCGCCGCACACCTACACCTGTGGTTCCTGGCGCGGCCGTACGGGCGGCTCCAGTTGCGCGGTACCTTCCTCTCCCTGTGGGACCACATCCTGCCCCCGATCCCGGAGTCGCAGTGGCGGGAGAATCTGGCTCTGGTGGCCGCCTGGCTCGCCGAGTTCGGCGGACGCCCGCTGGCCGAGCCGCCCCGCATCCAGTGGCAGGCGCCGTCGAGTCTGGCCCAACAGGGCGCCGTGGAGTTACCTGCCACCGTGCCGATGCCGGCCGACCCGGCGGCATCGACCGAGTCGCCCGACGCGTCCCCGACCGCAACTGACCCGACCACGACTGACCCGACCGCGACCGCTCCGACCACGGCAGCCTCGTCCGAGTCGGTGCCGGGAGGAGCGGAGCCGGCGGCAGGGCAGCAGGATACGGAGTCGGCCGACCCGACCACGGCCTCCGATCCAGCCGCCCGCCGCGAGTCTCACGGCGATCCGGCCACCCGGGCCCACTGATCGGGCGCGCCTGCCGGAGGGCCGAGCGGGCAGGTGCCTTGCCGAACCCGGGCGCCGTGACGAACACCGGGGTGCGCCGTGACGAACCGCGGGGTGGCTCCCGACGGACCAGAGAGCCCGGCGCCGACCTGCTGATCGCCGGGTTCTGTGGCCGACGGCTCAGGATCGGCCGGGGGCGCGGCGCTGGGCGGCGCGGACGACGAGCGTACGAAGCAACTCGCCGAAGTCGAGACCGGCGGCGCCCACGGCAAGCGGGAGCAGCGAGGTCTCGGTCATCCCGGGAGAGACGTTGACCTCCAGTACGTGTGGTCGGTCGTATTCGTCGACGATGAGGTCGACCCGGGACAGGTCACGGAGCCCGAGTGCGGCGTGGGCCGCGAGGGCGGTCTCCGCGACCCGGGCCGCCGCGGTGGCCGACAACCGGGCCGGGGCGTGCCAGGTGGTGAGCCCGGCGGTGTAACGGGCGGCGTAGTCGTAGACGCCGTTGCGGGGGACGATCTCGACGGCGGGCAGCGCACGGGGGCCGTCGCCCAGGTCCACCACCGAGACCGCCACGTCCATTCCGGGTACGTAGCGCTCCACGAGCGCCGTCGAGTGGTACGCGAAACAGCCGACCATCGCCGCCGGAAGTGCTGCCGGATCCCGCACCACGGCGGCGCCGAGACCCGAACCGCCCTGGGCCGGCTTGATCATGAGTGGCAGTCCGAGCCGCTCGACGATCCGGTCCAGCACCGCCACCGCGCCGAGTTCGGAGAACCGGTCGTGTGGCAGCGCCACCCAGTCCGGGGTGGGGATGCCGTCCTCGCGGAGTACCGCCTTCGCCGACGGCTTGTCCCAGGCCAGGCGGGACGACCGGGCGTCACAGCCGACGTACGGCACGTCGCAGATGTCGAGTACGCCACGCAGCGAGCCGTCCTCACCGGTCGACCCGTGCAGGGCGATCACCACCGCGTCCGGGGGATCGTCCCGGAGCAGTGGCAGCAGCGATACGTCGGCGTCCCGTAGCTCCGCCTCCACACCCACCGAACGGAGTGCGTCGAGCACCCGCCGGCCGGACTTCAGCGACACGTCCCGCTCGTAGGAGAGTCCACCGGCGAGCACCAGTACGCGCAGCTCCGCCGTGGCCTCCCTCATCAGGTCCGGCCATTCGGCGGCGAGCAGCGGATCGTCGGCAGAGTCGGTACCCATGCCGGAGATCATGCCAAGTCGGGACCCGGCACGTCCGCGCCGGCCTGCCCACGACGGCGGGACGGGGCACCCACGGCACCGAAGACCTCGCGCATCGCGGTCTCCTGCTCCATCACGCTCGCCAGCCGGCGCACGCCCTCACGGATCCGCTCCGGCGGCGGGAAGGAGAAGTTGAGCCGCATGTGGCCCGCGCCGGTTCCGTCGGCGAAGAAGCCGGTGCCGGGCACGTAGGCGACCCGGGCGGCGATGGCCCGCGGCATCATCGCCTTGGCGTCCAGCCCGTCCGGCAGGGTCGCCCATACGAAGAGACCGCCGCCCGGCTCGGTCCAGCTCGTGCCGGCCGGCATGTAGTCGGCCAGCGCGTCGAGCAGGGCGTCCCGGCGCTCCCGGTAGACCTCGCGGTAGATCTTGAGTTGCTGTCGCCACGGCATGGTCGACAGGTAGGTGGTGACGGCGGCCTGGGCGAAGGCGCTGGGGCAGAGGATCTGCGCCTCGCTGGCGATCACCAACTTGTCGCGTACGGCGTGCGGGGCCAGGATCCAGCCCACCCGCAGGCCCGGCGCGAAGGTCTTGGAGAAGGTGCTCAGGTAGAAGACGCCGTCCCGGCGGCGGGCCCGCAGCGGCAGCGGCGCCTCGCAGTCGAAGCCGAGCTGGCCGTACGGGTCGTCCTCGACCACCAGCAGGCCGGCCCGCTCACAGATGTCGAGCACCCGCTCCCGGCGCTCCTCGGTCAGCGTCACGCCGGCCGGGTTCTGGAAGGTCGGGATGGTGTAGAGGAACTTCGCCCGGCGCCCCGAGCGGGCGACCTCGGCGATGGCCAGTTCCAGCGCCTCCGGGATCAGACCGTCGGCATCCATCGGTACGTGCACCACCTGGGCCTGGGCGCTCTGGAAGACACCGAGCGCGCCGACGTAGGTGGGCCCCTCGGCGAGCACCACGTCACCGGGGTCGAGGAAGAGCCGGGCGATCAGGTCCAGCGCCTGCTGCCCGCCGACGGTCACCACCACGTCCTCGGGGGAGGCGCCACAGCCGACGTCGATGCCGGAGAGCGCCATCACCTCGCAGATGCGTTCCCGCAGTTCCAGGGTGCCCTGGCCGATGCCGTACTGGAGGGTGCTGGTGCCCTGCTCGGCGGCGAGCTTGTTGAGCATCTCACCGACCGCGTCCAGCGGCAACGCGGCGATGTAGGGGGCGCCGCCGGCCAACGAGACGACTTCCGGACGGCTGGCGACGGCGAAGAGAGCTCGGATCTCCGATGCCGTCATCCCGCGTACCCGTCGGGCGTAGCGGTCCGTGTAGTCGTCCAGCGTCGTGCCGGTCATGCCGCCTCCTCGCTGTGCTCCTGGCTCGTCACGACGTCCGCGGCCGAACGGCGGATGCCCGCATCGCGTCCGCTCATTCCGCCTCCCCGTGCGCTCGTCGTGCTCCGTCATGGTGCCGGGACGGTCACCGAGTCGCATTCCCGAAACAGGTCACTTGATCCCGCCCGGGTGCCCCCGGCACCTCGAACGCCGCGCCCGCTCTCCGTCCCGGTCCGCTCGAACCCGCCGCGATGGTGGCGGGTCGGTGGGGCTGGCCGGCAACTCCGCCGGTCGGCGCTCGTCGCTCGATGGTAATCCGGATCACCCGGTACTGCCCTCCGCCCAGCAGTCCGTCCACATGTCGGACCGGTTGACCTGGCCGGTCGCCCATCGACCCGGCACAACGGTCCGTAGTCGCCCCGTCCTCTCCCGGGCCGCGAGGTTCCGGCGTACGATCGCTCGTTGGGGGTAGGGACCGGAGATGGCGATGCTTGCGGCCTTTAATACCTCCGGGGATGATTTGTGGGGATGCGCCGATGTCGCGACGTCTGGTCAGTCTGACCCTCGACACTCTCGAAGACCTGCCCCGGCCCTGCCGGCGGTGCGTCTACTGGGAGCTGGATCCGGTGACCGCCGAACGCGCCCGCGAGGCGGGTGACCCCGGCCTGGAGAAGGAAGCCTGGGTCTCCCAGACGCTGCTCGAATGGGGCTCCTGCGGAAAGCTGGCATACGTGGACGGCATGCCGGCCGGATTCGTGATGTACGCCCCGCCGGCCTACGTGCCCCGGTCGATGGCGTTCCCCACCTCCCCGGTCTCGGCCGACGCCGCCCTGCTGACCACGGCACACATCGTCACCACCTTCGCCGGCGGCGGGCTGGGCCGGATGCTCGTCCAGGGGGTCGCGCGAGACCTGACGAAGCGGGGCATCAAGGCGATTGAGGCGTTCGGGGACGCGAAGTTCGGCGACGCGGGTGAGGGTGCCGGCGGCTGTGTCGCCCCGGCGGACTACTTCCTCTCCGTCGGCTTCAAGACGGTACGCCCGCACCCGCGCTTCCCCCGCCTCCGGCTGGAACTGCGTACCGCGCTCTCCTGGAAGTCCGACGTCGAGTACGCGCTGGAGAAGCTGCTCGGCTCGATGAGCCCGGAGGGACTGCTCCGCCCGGTACGGCCGGCCACCCGCTCGGCCGCCAGCTGACGCCAGCCACCGTAGGGGCGCCGTCACCGGCCCGGTCAGTCCCGGGCGGCGGCACCCGCTGCCACCATCGCGCGCAGCTCGCTGACGTCGATCGAGCCGGTCGGCACGTCCTCCTCCACCGGGAAGTACATCCGCTGCACGGCGGCGACGATGGCGTCCACGACCCGGTCCCGGAACCGGGGATCGGTCAGCCGCGCCCGGTCGGTGGGTGAGGTGAGGTATCCGACGTCGACCCGTACCGCAGGCATCCGGGTCAGCCGGAGCAACTCCCAGGTCTTCGCGTGGGTCTGGCAGTTGCGCAGCCCGGTCCGGACCACGATCTCCCGCTGTACCAGCCCGGCCAGCCGCTCGCCGACGCTCGACGTCACCCCGTTCGAGGTGCCGTAGTGGTAGGTGGCGACACCGTCCGCCTCCGGATTGGCATGCCCGTCGATGTGCAGCGAGATGAGCAGGTCGCCGCCGAGTTCGTTGGCCAGGTCGGCCCGGGTGAGGTCGGCGAGTGGCGCCGCCGGTGCCGGGCCCCGGGTGAGGTGCACCCGCATGCCGGCGGCGGCGAGCCGGCCCTCCAGCCGGGCCGCGAGGTCGTAGGCGAGGTCCGCCTCGGTCCACCGCATCGTGCCGTCCTGCACCACGAATCCGGGGTCGAACGGGTCGTGACCGGGGTCGACCACGATGACCTTGCCGACCAGGTTCGGCCCGGACTGGCGGAACGCGTCGGACTCGCGGAGCAGGGTCGGCCGGCCGCCGACCACCTTCCGGCCGAGCCGGCGCAGCGCGTTCATGGTGTGCGGACCGCAGGCGCCGTCCGGGGAGATCCCGACCTCGCGCTGGAACTGGGCGACCGCGCGAGCCGTCCGGGCACCGTAGACGCCGTCGGCGCGGCCGACGTCGTAACCCATCTCCAGCAGGCGCTCCTGGAGGGTACGCACGTCCTCGCCGATCAGCGGGTCGGGGATCGCCTGGTAGAGGGTACGGGCACCGAGGCGCCAGCGGGCCGCGTCCAGCGCCCGCCAGGTCTCCGGGCCGACCTGACCGTCGACACTGAGCCCACGGTCCTGCTGGAAGGCGCGTACCGCCTGCTCGGTCTCGGCGTCGAACTCGTCGGCGCCGGGCGGCCCACCCGAGGGGAGCAGGCTCAGCCCGACCAGGACGGCTCGGATCTCGGTGACCGCGCGTCCCCGGTCACCAGGTCGGATCGGACGCACGGACGACCTCCCTCTGCGTGCCTGCGGTGCTCTGCCCGGCTGTCGGGCGGTGCCGGCTCGACCCCTGCGACCGGTCCGGCGGTGGATGGTTCGTGGTTCCCCCGCCGGGTCCGGCGGGCCGCGCGACGGGGTCTCGACCCGGTGGCGCCGAACCACCTCGTGCGGAGGAACGCTTCCGGAGCGTACCGTGGCGTTCTGGCCGCCGCCCGTCGTTGACCGTACGGCAATCCTGCCAACCCGGCGACCAGCTGCGGATATACCCGTTCGGTCGGTACGGGCGACGCGCCCGCGTCCGGGATCCGGAGACGGGCGCGTCGGCGTGGCTGCGGATGGCGCTACAGCGCGGTTTCGATGAGCTTGATCAGGTCGCTCTTGGGACGGGCCCCGGCGATGGACTGGACCGGCTCGCCGCCCTTGAACATGGTCAGGGTCGGCACCGAGAGCACCCGGTAGGCACGCGCGGTCTCCGGGTTGTCGTCGATGTTGAGCTTGACGATCCGGACCTTGTCCCCCAGTTCGCCGGCGATCTCCTCCAGCAGGATGTCGACCTTGCGGCACGGCCCGCACCACTCGGCCCAGAAGTCCACCAGTACCGGCGTATCGGACTGCAACACGTCACTGGCGAAGTTGGCGTCCGTGACGGTGCTTGTTGCTCCCACTAGTCCTCCTCGGGGGTTGCTACGTGCTTGGAAATTCAGTCTTCTGCGAGTGTGGAGAGGAACCGCTCGGCGTCGAGGGCGGCGGCACAGCCGGTGCCGGCCGCGGTGATCGCCTGACGGTAGGTGTGGTCGACCAGGTCACCGGCGGCGAACACGCCGGGGATGTTGGTGCGGGTGGTCGGTGCCTGGACCTTGACGTAGCCGTTCTCGTCCAGCTCCACCTGGCCCCGGAACAGTTCGCTGCGCGGGTCGTGGCCGATCGCCACGAAGACGCCGCTGACGTCGAGCGTCTTGGCCTCGCCGGTGTGCGTGTTGCGCAGGCGTACCCCGGAGACCTTGCCGTCGTCGCCGAGCACCTCCTCGACCACGCTGTTCCACTCGACCTGGATCTTGTCGTTCGCCAGCGCCCGGTCCGCCATGATCTTGCTGGCCCGGAACTCGTCCCGGCGGTGCACGATCGTCACCTTGCTGGCGAACTTGGTGAGGAAGGTCGCCTCCTCCATCGCCGAGTCGCCGCCACCGACCACCACGATCTCCTGGCCCCGGAAGAAGAAGCCGTCACAGGTGGCACAGGACGACACACCGTGTCCGAGGTACTCCTGCTCGCCCGGTACGCCCAGCGGCCGCCAGGCGGAACCGGTGCTCAGGATGACCGCCTTCGCCCGGTACGCCGTCTCACCGACGTACGCGGTGCTCACCGCGTCGGAGCCCGGTACGCCGGTGTCCACCAGCTCGACCCGGGTCACGTCGTCGGTGACGAACTCGGCACCGAACCGCTCGGCCTGCTTACGCATCGCGTCCATCAGCTCCGGGCCCATAATGCCGTCCGCGAAGCCGGGAAAGTTTTCCACCTCGGTGGTGGTCATCAACGCACCACCGGACTGCACACCCTCGATGACCAGTGGTTTGAGATTTGCGCGCGCGGCATAGACCGCCGCGGTGTAACCGGCCGGGCCAGAGCCGATGATGATCAGGTTGCGGACCTCGTCCACTGCCGTCTCCCGATGTGTGTCTCTGCGCCACCGACGCCAGGCGCCGACGGCGGTCCGAGCGCCGGCCTCGTACGGCACCGGCGCCTGCAAGCCAGAACGTCATCGTACGAACCGGGGATTCCCGAGCCGGTCATCCGGTGGGTCATGTCACTGCGTCGACGAAACACCCGATGAGGCGTTGTTTCACCCTACCCGGCTCTGGTAGGTGACGTCGGCACCGGCGGCCGGTGAACCGCAGTTCGGGCCGGTCACCCAGGCCCAGCGGGCGCCCGACTGATCGGTGAAGACGACGACGAGTGCCGCCCTGCCCTGGAAGGTGGCGTAGTCCACCAGCTCGACCGCGACCGGGCCCTGCGCGTGTGCCGCCGCGATCTGGTCGAGGCAGTCGGCGAGGACGGACCGGTCGCCCAGTCGATCCAGGGACCTGTCGGCCCCGATGGGCGGGCAGCAGGGCGAGGGCGCGCTCGCCCTGCTCTCGGTGCTGCTCGACGCTGCCGGGTCGGCGTTCTCGGGGACCTGGCCGGAGCCCTGGGGGGAGGGCTGCGGAGGCTTCGTGGCCGGGACGGTCTGCCTGGCCAGGTTGGAGATGGTGTCCGGCAGGGAGTCGGGGGTGTAGTCGGTACCTGTGGAGAGCACCCGCTCGGCGGACGGCTCGACCACCGTCACGGGCGGGCCGGAGCCGAGGATCTGCGGCGCGGCCGCGTCCTCACGGGAGTTCATCGCCGTACCCGTGGAGTGGTCGCCGGCGCTGTCGCCACCGTCGACCAGCCCACTGAGGGCGAATCCGGCGAACCCGGCGACCACTGTGGCGATCAGGACGGGGGCGGCCATCCGTCGGGTCCAGCGCCGCCGCCGGCCGGGTGTGCCGGGGCGCTGCGTGCCGCCGCCGGCTCGGGTCGGCTCGGCCGGCTGCTGTCGACGGGGCCGACCGGCCGGATGCGTCGGCCCGCCCGGTCCGGACCCGATCGACGGGCCGGACCCGGAATCCCCGGCGTTGGAATCCCCTGACCTGGAACCTTCAGGGCCGGAATCCTCAGGGCTGGAATCCGGGATGGCGCCGGGCAGGTCGGAGGCACCCGGTGTCTCGGCCAGCTCCGTCGGTGTCCCGGCCAACGGCCCGGGAGCCTCGGCCGGGCTCGTGGCGGTGGCCGATTCGGTGCTGTCCGGCAAGACCGCCCTGGCCAGTGCCGCGTCGAGCCGGTCGAGCACCGGGGACGGCATCGGAGTCGGTTCGGCGGCCCAGGCTGCGAGGTCGAGGCGTACCGCGTCGAGACCGGCGGTGAGCGCGGCGTACGCCTCGGCCCAGGCCGGATCCCGGTCGACCAGCCGGGCGATCTCGATCTCGTCCGGGGTGCCGTGCAGCGCGCCACCGACATAGTCGGCCAGCAGGTCGAGATCGACCTCCCGATACTGGCCCCCGGTCACGATTCCTCCTGGTCCTGGTCCGTCCGGCCACCACGCCGGTCCGGTGCCACCTGCTTGTCCGTCCCCAGCCGGATCGATTCCGATCGGACGCCGCCGCTGGAGCCGAGGTTCCCGCTGGTGACCGACGGCACCCTGGGACTCGGCGCCGGGTCGCGGCTACCCGCCGGGCGGAGGTGGCCGAGCAGGACGGCGAGTCGGGCCCGTCCCCGGGCGCACCGGCTCTTCACGGTGCCCTCGGCGACGCCGAGGATCTCGGCCACCTCGGCGACCGGATAGCCCTGTAGGTCCACCAGCACCAGCGCGGCCCGCTGCTCGACCGGGAGTTCCGCGAGCGCCTGGTGTACGACGAGTCTGGTGTCGTGGTCGGTGGGCGGCGCGGCCGGCTCGACGCCACCCTGCCAGCGGGCGGTGTCGAGCGGGCGGGTGCCGTCCGGCAGCGGCACGGTCGGGTGGGCCTGCCGACGACGGATCCGGTCGAGGCAGGCGTTCACCACGATGCGGTGCAGCCAGGTGGTGACGGCGGCCTCGCCCCGGAACCGGGCCGCCGCTCGGTGTGCCGAGAGCAGGGCGTCCTGTAGGGCGTCCGCCGCCTCCTCCCGGTCGGAGACCGTACGCAGTGCCACCGCCCAGAGCCGGTCCCGGTGCCGGTGGAAGAGGATCGCGAAGGCGTCCCGGTCGCCGTCGACGTGTGCCCGGAGCAGCTCGGCATCGCTGCGCTCGGCATCGCCACCCGCCGAGGTGCTGCCCTCGGCGTCACTGCGCTCGGCGTCGCCGGGCTCCGAGCTGCTGCGCTCCGTGTCGGCGGGCTGCGAGTCGGCGGGTGCCACATCGACGGTCGGGGCGTCGAGCCGGACGGAGCCGGGCGGCCAGGTCGTCGTACCGTCGGTCCTCCTCGCGGCCTGCGGTCCCGGCAAGCCGGCGTCGTCGACGGTCGGACCTGCCGGCCGGGCCGGGTCGGTCGGCGCCCAGGGGTGCACGGGGGACGAGCCGGCACGGCCGGCGGCGTCGGAACCCAACCCGCCGGTCATGGCCGCACGATAGCCGAGTCGCGCACGTACGGGGACGACCGGTGGCTCACCGGCTCTGGACCGTGATCTCCTGAACGCCGATCTTCCACCGGGCGGAACCCGGCTCGGTCTCCGGCAGGTCGGTGATCCACAGCATCAGGTACTGGTATTTCTGGCCGGCCACGAAGTTGCTGAACAGGACCTTCGTACTGTTGGTCCGCTCGTAGGCGTTGCCGATCCGGGTGCTGAACGCCTCGACGAGGGCCCGGTCGCCACTGGACGTCGCCGGGAAGTCCTTGGCACCCGCGCGCAGTTCGGCGGCGACGCCGCTCTCCGAGAAGTCCACCTGCACGCTCGTGACCTCCCTGGGCTCGCCCAGGTTGATCAGGATGCCCATTCCGGCCTTCTTGTTGCCGAACTTCGACCCGTTGCGGTAGCTCTCCGTCTCCCAGCCCTCGTTGAGGTCGCCGTCGACAGCCTTCTCCACGTCGTCGAGCTCGCTCCGGGTGCCGTCCGGGTCGATCACCCTGACCTGGTCGCCCTTGAGGTCGATCTTGCGCGGAGGGGCGGCGGGTGGCTCCGGATCTCCGGCGACCGCCGGCTCGGTGCTGGTCCCGGTGGTCGGGGCCGGCCCGGCCTGGCCGTCGGTCGGGTTCCGGTCGCCGACCAGCGCGTTGATGCCGAGCGAGAGTCCGACCAGCGCGACGACCAGCAGGACGGCGATCCCGATCAACATCCTGCGGTTGCTCGGCGTGGGCAGGTCGGGGCCGTCGTCGCCGGCGGTGAAGCGGAGCGGCCCGCTGTCGAGGTAGTGCTCCTCGGCGGCGGCGTCGAGCCGGCTCAACTCGGCGGCGAGGACGTCCGAGGACGGTACCGCGAGCTGCGAGTCGAGCAGGTCCATGGTGAGGTCGTCGAGGTAGGCGGGTACACCGGCCCGGACCTGTCGGGGAGCCGCGATGGTGCCGCTCGCGTCGCGTACCGCGTCGGGCAGCGGCGAGCGGGACCGCCGGGTCGAGCCGGCGGTGAGGGACGCTTCGGCGTGCGGCCAGTGGCCGGTGAGCGCGTAGTAGAGGATGCCGCCGACCGCCCGTACGTCGGTCTCGGGGGTGTCCGCGCCGTCGGTGCGCGCGTCGGCGAGCACCACCCGGCCGTCGTCGCCGACCATCACGGTGCCGGGGTGCAGATTGCCGTGCACCATGCCGGTGGCGTGGATGGCGGCGATCGCACCGGAGACGGCGTGCGCGATGCTTGTGGCGCGGGCCGGGTCGAGCACCCCGTCGGCGACGAGTTCACGCAGGGAGTGTCCGTCCACCCACTCACGGACGACGTACGCCCGGTCCTCCTCGTCGATCGCGTCGTAGACACCGACGAGGTTGGGGTGGATCACCCGGCTGGCCGCGACCGCAGCCTGGAGCATCTCCTTCGCGGAGTCGCCGCCGGGATAGCGCAGCACCACGGCGACCGGTCGGCGCAGCACCACGTCGACACCGCGCCAGACCTGCCGGCCCGCGCTGTCGTCGTTGATGTGTTCGGCAAGCTCGTACCGCTCGGCCAGGATCTCACCGACGGCGGGGGCACCGAAGGTCATCACGGACGGAGCTGCCTCGTCCGCCTCCTGACCTTCGCCGACCTGGGTCACCCGTCCTCCCTCGGTGATCGTGTCGATCGATGGACCCGTGCTGCTAGGCATCTGGCTTCCCGCTCCGCCTTCGAAGGAATCGGACGGCCACCGGCACTCCTAGCCTAGGCGCTCGCCGCACCCGTCGAGAGCGACCTTACCCGGGTCTGACTGATCCCCGACACGTCATCTTGCGGCCGTACGCCGACCTGCTGGGCGGATGTGTCGGAAAGCGCGCTGGATCGTCCGCTGTCAGCCACCTTGATGGCCCGTGCATTTAGCAATCTATAGGTTAATTTCAACAGTTTGCTACCGGGTCGGCGTGCCGGCCCACCGCCCCCGCCCGGCACCCTTGTCGTCCGGGACGTCGGCATGCACCCCGCACCTTCCCCTGTGCGCCGGAAGTATGCCGGATGCCTGAGGTCGAGAGCATCCGGGTGGGCCTGCGACGGCGGTCGCGTCGATCACATCGCGGAGAGTACGGACACGCACTCCGCCGTTACAGCAAGTGACTCACCGTCCACAGGGTGTGTGTGAAGGTCCGAGCGGGACGCACCGCGTTTTCCACAGGAACATCCCCAGCCGAGCCGGTACGCCGACCGTCACCGGCGACTCACTGCGACTCACCGGCCGAGCCGGCGTCGGATCATGCCGACCACCGTGGTTATCTCCCGGATCCGCAGCAGCAGCGCCAGTCCGAGGTACGTGGCGCCGATCGCCGCACCGCCGATCGCCACCTCCAGGAAGCCCAGCCAGCGGTTCTCGGTCGCCTGGCCCGGCAGCAGGGTCACCACGAGCAGTCCGACGAGTGTCGCGCCGAGGGCGGCCACGATCACCCGGCCGAAGGTGTTGAGCATCTCGCGGAGGCCGATCCGGCCGATCCGGGGGCGCAGCAACCAGGCGGAGATCACCGCGGCGGCGACGTACGAGACGGCGTTGCCGAGCATCATCCCGGAGGCGAGTACCGAGGTGGAGAAGACGGCGAAGACGAGGATCTGCACCAGGATCCGGATCAGTACCACCGGGATGTTGATCAGTGCCGGCATGCGGGTGTCGGGCAGCGCCCAGAACACGAAGGTGAAGACCTGACTGACCGCGAACGGGATTAGTGCCAGCGCGGCGACCAGCAGCACCGGAGAGATCGCACCCGCGTCGCCCCGGGCGGCGCCGTAGTCGAAGAGGCTCACCGCGATCGGCTCGGCGAGTACGGCGTAGCAGACCGCGATCGGTGCGAGGACGGCGGTGACGGTCCGGACGGTACGGGACAGGTCGGACGCCATGTCCTCGAACCGGCCGTCGGCGGCGGCGGCGCTCATCCGGGGCATCAGCGCGGTGATGATCGAGACCGCGATGATGCCGTGCGCCATCATCAGCAGCAGGAAGACGTTGTTGTAGATGGCCGGTCCGGCCGACTCGCCCTCCACCTGGTTGAGCAGGTTGAAGAGCACGACCAGGCCGATGGAGTTGACCGCCACGTAGCAGAACATCCAGCCGCCGAGCCGGCCCAGCTCGCGCAGGCCCAGTGCCCGGAAGTCGAACCGCCACCGCCAGCGGAAGCCGACCTTGCGCAGCGCCGGCAGCAGGCCGACGGCCTGCACCACGATGCCGAGCAGGGTGCCGCCGCCGAGCAGCAGGATCCGACCCGGGCTCATCTCGGCCGGCTCGATGAGGTCGGTGCCGTAGATGGCGATGTAGAGCGCGCAGGCGGCGATGATGACGAGGTTGTTGAGGATCGGTGTCCACATCGGCGCCGCGAAGTGGCCACGGGTGTTGAGGATCGCGGCGACCAGCGCACTCAGCCCGGAGAAGAAGATGATCGGCAGCAGCAGCCGGGAGAGTGTGGTGACCAGCGAGTGGTAGTCGCTGCCGCGACCGCCCGCGTAGATCGCGGTGAGCAGCGGGGCAGCCACGATCGCCAGTACCGCGGCGACGCCGAGGGCCAGCACGGCGAGGGTGAGCAGGCGTTGGGCGTACGCCTGACCGCCGTCGGGGTCGACCCGGCGTCGGCGTACCAGCACCGGCACCAGCACGCTGGTCAGGATGCCGCCGAGCAGGAACTCGTAGACCATCTGCGGGATGATCAACGCGGTCGCGTACGCGTCGTTGACGGCGAAGGCGCCCAGCGCGGCCGTCACCATCAGGGTGCGCAGGAAGCCGGTACCCCGGCTCACCAGGCTGCCGATCGCCATGATCGCGCTGTTGCCGGCGGCGCTGCCGGCGGTCTCCGGCGGCGGCGTGGTGCTCTCCAGGATCGGCTGCGCGGAGATCAGCGTGGCGCCGTCCTGGGGCGGCGGGACGCCGTCGGGCATGGCGTTCGCGCTGCGGTACAGCCCGCCAGCCATGTCAGCCTCCCAAGGGGTACGGCGGGCAGGGCACCCGCCGGCACTGTTGGAACCTTAGTCAACCGGTCATCCGGCTGCCCGGCCCCGTCGCCCGTCCGGCCCCGTCGCCGCCCGGTCGGCGTGCCCGGCGCCGGCCGGTGCCGGACGGTTCAGTAGGCTGGCGATCCCATGTCCGAAACATCCGCCCCGAACAGCGCGCCCTCGACGCCGTCCGCCAGCCGGCCGGCCCTGAGCGCTGCCCAGCGCAACGCCGTCACCGAACTGCTCCGGGTCTCGCCGGTCGCCGACGAACTGGGGCGCCGGTTCGCCCGGGCCGGCCACGAGCTGCACCTGGTCGGCGGCTCGGTCCGGGACGCCCTGCTCGGCCGGCTCGGCGAGGATCTCGACTTCGCCACCGACGCACACCCGGACGAGACGCTGCGGCTGCTCAAGGGCTGGGCCGAGGCGACCTGGGAGACCGGGCGCGAGTTCGGCACGATCGGCGCACAGCGGGGCGGGCTGCGCCTGGAGATCACCACCTTCCGGGCCGAGTCCTACGACCAGGTGAGCCGGAACCCGGTCGTCCGGTACGGCACCAACCTCGGCGACGACCTGCGGCGGCGCGACTTCACCATCAACGCCATGGCGGTCAGCCTGCCGGGCCACGACTTCACCGACCCGTACGGCGGGATCGACGACCTCGCCGACCGGGTGATCCGGACCCCGGGTACTCCGGCCGAGTCGTTCGGGGACGACCCGCTGCGGATGCTCCGGGCCGCCCGGTTCGCCGCGCAACTGCGCTTCGCGGTCGTGCCGGAGGTGCGGGCGGCGATGCGGACGATGGCGGCCGACCTCGACCGGATCACCGCCGAGCGGATCCGGGACGAGTTCACCAAGCTGCTCTGCGGTGCCGACCCGATCACCGGGCTGCGGCTGCTCGTCGACACCGGTCTCGCCGACCGTTTCCTGCCGGAGCTGTCCGGGCTGAAGCTGGAGATCGACGAGCACGCACAGCACAAGGACGTCTACGAGCACACCCTGATGGTCGTCAGCAACGCCGTCCGGCTGGAGGAGGGCGATCCCGACTTCGTACTCCGGATGGCCGCGCTGATGCACGACGTCGGCAAGCCGGCCACCAAGGCGGTCGGGCCGGACGGCCGGGTCAGCTTCCACCACCACGAGGTGGTCGGCGCCCGGCTCACCAGGCAGCGGATGAAGGCGCTGCGCTATCCCAAGGACGTGATCGGCCAGGTGGTCGGGCTGGTCGGGCTGCACCTGCGGTTCTACGGGTACGGGCGGGGCGAGTGGACCGACTCGGCGGTGCGGCGGTACGTCACCGACGCCGGTGACCTGTTGTCCCGGCTGCACAAGCTGACCCGGTCGGACTGCACCACCCGCAACCGCCGCAAGGCCGCCGCGCTCGCCGCCGACTACGACGCGCTGGAGGAGCGGATCGCGCGCCTCGCGGCCGAGGAGGACCTTGCGCGGGTACGCCCCGACCTCGACGGCAACGCCATCATGGAGCTGCTCGGGGTACCGCCGGGACCGATCGTCGGCCGGGCTTGGCGGCACCTGAAGGAGCTGCGCCTGGAGCGGGGCCCGCTGGACCGGGACGAGGCGGAGGCCGAGTTGCAACGCTGGGCCCGGGAGCAGGGCATCACCGGCTGACCGTCGGTCCAGCGGTCGACGCGGTGCCAGGCGGGGCGGTCAGCGCAACGCCGATCGGGTTGTCGGCGCCAGCCGCAGTTGCCGGGGCGGCTCGGTGAGCGTGGCGGAGAGTTCGGGGAGCACCTCCTGCCGCCATCGGGCGGACCGGTCCAGCCACCGGAGGTGGTCGTCGAGTTGCGCGTCGTCGGCGAACCGGGTGACCCAGCAGACGACGTGTTCCCCGGTGCGCACGGGCAGTGCCGGATAGGTGTTCTCGGCGTACTCGCTGCGGAGGCAGGCCAGGGGTGCGGCGCCGGCTTCGTCGAGCAGCGGCCGGATGCGGCGGTGGAAGAGATCGGTGAACGCCTGGTCGACCGGCTCGGCCCGATGGCAGAGCGTCACCAGAACCCGCGACGCCGGGAGTTGGCGGTGGTCGACCGCCGGGCGTGCGGCCGGGGCCGGGAAGCCGGACCGTTCGTCGAGCGGGCGGAGCAGGAGTACGTCGTCGGAGTCGACCATCGTGGCGTTGGCCCGGTCCCGGTGTCGCTGCCAGACCGGGCCGCCGTAGAACCGGTGCAGTGCTGCGGCCCGGCGGGGCATGTCCGGGAATCCCCGGAACCAGACGAAGCGGTCCGGGTCGGCCAGGTCGTGGAACTGCCCGACCACCGCCATCCCGGCCGCCTCCTGCGGTTCGACGAACTCGCGGTCGAAGAGGTCGACAAGCGTGTCGCGGGCGCCGGTGTGCAGGGTGTACTGCCGCAGTTCGACGATCGGGTGGCGTACCTCGGTCATTCCTGTCCCGTCTCCAGTGTCTCGTGCAGCACGTCCGCGATCGTGGTGGCCGCGAGTTGCCGACGCAGCGCCCGGTCGACGTCTCCGTAGAACCGCCCGAGGGCCGGGCGGATGCCCCTGCCGACCGGGCACTCCAGGTTCGGTTCGTTGCGGTGCAGGGCGAACAGGGGCTCCCGCTCGACAGCCGTGTGGACGTCGAGCAGGGTGATCTCGTGTGGTGGGCGGGCCAGGCTCCAGCCCGCCCCGACGCCGTGCCGGACGGTGACCAGGCCAGCCTTTCGAAGGTCACCGAGGCTCCGCCGGATCACCACCGGGTTGGTCCGGACGCTCGCGGCGACCTGGTCGGAGGTGAGCACCTCTGCGCCGCGCCGCTCGGAGAGCGCCATCCAGGTCAGCACGTGGATCGCGATCGTCAGTCGACTGTTCGCCGCCACCCGTCCAGACCTCCTTCGCGCTAGCTGTAACAGACTCTGTTACAGCTAGCGGTTTGTCAATGCCGGAGCGGCCGGCTCGCCCGGCTCGCCCGCTGGCGATACCGTGCTATCCGGCGCTGGCGATACCGTGCCATCCGGCATACGACGGGCGGGGAGGTGACCGTGGCCGTCTCGGGCCGGCCGGGCGAACGCTCCTTCCTGGTGCCGATCGTGGCGCTGGCGTCGACACTGCTGGCCCTCGTCGTCGCGATCGTGCTGGTACTCGTACTCCGCGAGGGCGGCACGACCGGCGCCGGCCCGCCGGACTCCGGCCCCGCCAGCGGCACCCTGCCGACCGGGAGTACGCCGAGCGGCGTACCGGTCGCCGACGGGGCCGGCTGCCTGACCGGCGTCTGGCAGGTGACCTCGCACGAGGAGCAGGTGGACGTGCCCGGGGTGGGCCGGCTGGCCTTCACCGGTGGCACCGGCTCGACGCTCTCGCTGGGCGACGGGGGCGACGGGATCGCCGACTACGGCGACGGCACCGTCTTCACCGGCAGTTACGCCGGCCAGGAGGTCGTACTCGAACTGCGGGGCCGGGTCGACTACCGCTACGCCGCGTCCGGAGACCGGATCGAGCTGCGGGACGTACGCTCCGCCGCCGAGGTGCGGCTGCGGGTCGGTGCCGGTACGCCCGGAGCCTGGCGGCCCTTCACCGCCTCCACCGCCCCGGCCAACTACACCTGCGTCGGCGACCGGCTGACCCAGAAGTCCCTCGCCTTCACCACCCTCTACACCCGCACCGGTTAGCAGCGCACGGAGCACCGAGGCGAGACCGGCCGGTAATAGCAAGCGGCCGAGGACGGCAGGCGGCCCGGCACCGGAGCGGCAACTCCGGGCCGGGCCGCAGGTTGTTCGGGTCAGCTCCTCGGCTCGACCGCCTTGCCGCCGTTGGTGAGCGTGCCGTCGACGACCTGCTCGGCACCGCCACGCGCCGCGCCGAGCCGGGCGAGCAGTCCGGCCAGGTCGACCCCGGTCAGGTCGGTACCGAGCTGGAGCCCTTGGGCCACGTTGGCGGCCACCGACTTCGTCAGCGAGGAGGCGCCGTCGGTGGAGATCACCGTGATCTTGTCGATCGCGCCGACCGGGGCACTCGCCGCCTCGACCACCTGCGGCAGTACCTTGACCAGCAGGTCGAGTACGGCCGCCTCGCCGTACGCCGAGAAGGCCTCGGCCTTGCGCGACATCGCCTCGGCCTCGGCCTGGCCCCGGGCGAGGATCGCCGCCGCCTCCGCCTGGCCCTCCCGCTCGACCGCGTCGGCGATGGCGGTACGCCGCCGCTGCTCGGCCTCACCCTCCTTGGCACCCTCGATCGCGTTCGCCTCGGCCAGCGCCGCCCGGCGGGCCCGCTCGCCCTCACCGGTCAGCCGGGCCTGCTCGGCGGCGGCCTGGGCGGCGGCGATGGTGGCCTGCCGCTCGGCGTCGGCGGCCAGCACCGCCGCGTTGCGGGACGCCTCGGCCTCCTGCTCCACCTTGTACCGGGCGGCGTCGGCCGGCTTGCGGACCTCGGTGTCGAGCTGGCGCTGCTTCAGCTCGGCGTTGCGCTCGGCGACCTTCTGCTGCTCGGTGAGGATCGCCTGGTCCCGCTCGGCCTGGGCCAGCGGGCCGGCGGCGGCGGACTTGGCCTTGGCGGCGTCGATCTCGGCCTGGATGCCGGCCTGCTTCAGGGCCAGGTTCCGGTTCGCCTCGGCGATCTTCTCCTCGGCGAGCAGCCGCTCCGTCTCGGCGACCTGCCTGGCCCGCGCCTCGGCGATCGCCGCGTCCTTGAGCACCCGGGCGGCCTCCGGCCGGCCCAGGTCCTGGAGGTAGGAGCCCTCGGCCAGGATGTCCTGGAGCTGGAAGGTGTCCAGCACCAGACCCTGGTTGGTCATCGAGTGCTCGGCCTCCTCGGCGACCGCACTGGCGAACGCCGCCCGGTCCCGGATGACCTCCTCCACGGTGAGTCGGCCGACGATCGAGCGGAGCGCGCCGGCCAGTACCTCGCGGGTGAAGCTCTCGATCTCGTCCTGCTGGTGCAGGAACCTCTGTGCCGCCGCGCGGATCGCGTCCTCGGTGCCGCCGACCTTGACGATCGCCACGCCGTGCAGCTCGGCCCGGATGCCCTGCTTGCTGACCGCGCCCTTGATGCTGACGTCGATCCGCCGGCTGGACAGGTCGAGCGACTGGAGCTTCTGCACCACCGGCAGCACGAAGACCGAGGCGCCGAGTACGACCTTCTGCCCGGACATGTCGGTCGAGCGGCTACCGTCGGCGCTCTGCGTCGTACGGCCCTTGCGGCCGGTGACGATGAATGCCTCGTTCGGCCCGGCGACCTTGATCCGGGAGAGCACGAACAGGACGAGGATGAGGGCCAGGAGCACTGCTCCGCCGATGGCGATGAGGATCAGCATCGAACCGTCCGTTTCGGAGTGCGGGTTGACCAGCGCGGTCGACTGTCGAGGGTTCGTAGGTGGTGGATGGAGGTGCCTGGTGCGTCGCGCGTGGCGCCGGGGCGCCGGCCCGAGACGCTGAAGGCCGGTGCCCGAGCGGCGTCGACGCGGCCTGCGGAACGGACCGGGGTCAGTAGGTCTCGACCAGGACGCTGGTCTCGGTCAGCGCCTCGACGACGAAGATCTGTGCGCCGAGCGCGATCGGCCGCTCGGCCCTGGCGTTGAGTTTCACGGGCTGGCCGCCCACCCGGATCCGCACCTCGCCGTAGCCGGCGCTCGGGATCGGGGTGACCACCACCCCGAGGGAGCCGACCAGGTCGTTGCGGGTGGGGGTGGCGTCGGTCCGCATGTTGCGGGCCGCCCGGGAGATCCGGGCCGCGAGCCAACCGGCCGGCACCGCCGCCAGCGCGCCGAGGCCGCCCGCGGCGAGGATCTGGCCGAGGGTACGACCGCCGAGCAGTTCGTTGGCGATGGCTCCACCGAAACCGAGTACGCCGGCGAACCCGGCCATCGCCTCCAGGCTGATCGGACCGTCGACGTCCGGGTTGCCGATGTGCGCCAACTCCGTACCGAGCAGGGCGAGTAGCAGCACCGCGACTCCGGCGCCGCCGATGATGAGGAAGATCAGGGTCCCCGCTGCCACGACTGCAAGGTAGCCGGTGCAGGCAACCTGGGAATCGGCTGAGTGCGGGACGGCTCCCGCGATCGTCCAGTCAGGACGGTGGGGCGGGTCGGGTTCGGACGCCGGCCGGTGGGCAGCGGATCGGGGCCTGGTTCACCGCACCCACCCCGGCCGGACGTCCGTGCGACATTAGCCGTTCGCAATCCGGAATGGGGGCGGAACTTCCTTGATCCGCCGGGTACGTACCGGATCGTTACCCGGTGGTCATTGAACCTTTTTCGGTCTGAACCGTGCGACGCTCACCGGACCGCGACCGTGATCTCGCCGCCCCTGGCCAGTTCGGCGGGGAGTTCGGCCCGCTCGTGCTCCACACCGTCCGGGTCGACGAGCACGGCGGTGAGCCTGCCGGGCCGGGTCACACGGTCCAGATAGAGCAGTCGGTCCGGGGTGAGCCAGGTGACGTCGGCGCTCGGCAGTCGGCGTACCACCTCTCCGGTCCGCATCGAGACGAGATGTCCGCCCCGCACATCCTTGCCGCCCGACGAGGCCGGGTCCGGTCCGCCCGGCAGCTCGGTCACCGCGGTCACCACGAGCGAGCCGTCGGGTGACCACGCGCCGGAGTGCGAGACTTCGCCCCGCACCGGCAGGGAGCGGGTGGGAACGCCGGTGTCGGCCGCGAAGAGTCGCAGTTCGGCACGCGAGGACGTGGCCGCCCCCGGCGGCTGGGCGACCGGGCCGGCCGGCGACAGCGCCACCTCCCGGCCGTTCGGTGTCCAGGTGAAGCGGCACCGGCCGGCGCAGTTCACCGGGCTCGTCTTGACCGGGTGGTGCCGCAGGGAACCTGCCTCGTCGAGGGTGTAGAGCGCGATCGAGGAGAGCCCCTTCTTGTCCAGCAGGGTGGCAACCAGCCGCCGTCCGTCCGGCGACCACTCGACGCCCACGACGTCGGCGCCGGTCTCGAACCACTGCAGCTTGCCGGTGGCGAGGTCGTACAGCCCGATCTCGGTGGGCCGGTCGGCGGTACTCACCGCGGCCACCGGGCGGTACGGGGAAACCCGAACCGACGTGTAACCGGCCGGGACGCTGACATAGTGCCGCCGCTCGACGTCATACGCCCAGGTGGGGCCTTTGGGCCCGATCGGCCCGGCGGTGAGCACCAGGGCACCGCCGGGCAGTTCCACAGGTCCGTCGCGCCAGTCGCCCGACGGCTTCGGCGTGGGGGGTGCCGACGGACTCCTCGGAGTCGCCGCCGGGGTGGTCGCCGCCGGTGGGCCGCCGATCACAAGTGGCGGCTGCGGGCCGGGCCGGAGCCAGACGTACGGTGCCGCGATGGCGACGACCGCGACGACCCCCCCGGCCGCCGCCATCATCTGCCTGCGTCGGCGCATCCGCCGTCCCCGCACGACGGCGCCGGCGGCGAAGTCGATCGGCTGGTGCGGGCTGCCGGCCAACTCGTGTACCGCCTCCCGCAGCAGCCGGTCCGCACGCTCGGTCATCGCAGTGCCTCCGCCCGCTCGGTCATCGCGGTGCCCCGCGCGCTCGGTCATCGCAGTGCCTCCGCCCGCTCGGTCAACTCCGCGAACTCCGGCACGAGTTCGCGGAGTTTGCTCAGTGCCCGGGACGCCTGACTGGCCACGGTGCCGGGACGGCAGCCGAGTGCGGCGGCGGTCTGCTCCACCGTCTGGTCCTCCAGGTAGCGCAGCACGAGTACCGCCCGCTGCCGGGGCGGGAGCATCATCAACGCGTCCCGGAGCATCATCCGGACCGCCGTGTCGTGGTCGTGCTGGGTGTCGGGGGTGGGCGGTTCCGGCACCTCGGCATGGGGTACCTCGGCCCGCCGTCCGCGCCGCCGCCAGGCCGAGACCTGGTCGTGGTAGAGGATCTGCCGGACGTACGGCTCCGCGTCGCCCCGGATCCGGGGCCACCGGGCGTACGCCTTCGCCAGCGCGTTCTGCAACAGGTCCTCGGCGGCGTGGCGGTCCCCCGCGAGCGCCTGGGCAACCCGGAGCAACACGTCGCCCCGCTCGTGCACGAATGCGGTGAACTCCCGCTCGGACGCCCGACCCAAGACACACCTCCCGCCTCCTGATACGCCGGGGACGGAGAAAAGTTTGCCTCGATCACGAAAAGTGGGCTGCCACCACCCACGAGGGGTGGTGACAGCCCACGATCGGGCGTTGGTCTAGACCCGGGTGCTGGTTCAGACCCGGGCGGTGTGGTTCAGACCCGGGCGGTGGCGCGCTCGGGTTCGGTGTCGGGGGCGAGGTGCTGGCGCAGGCGCTCGCCCTCGATGTCGACGTTGGGCAGCACCTTCGACAGCCAGCCCGGCAGCCACCAGGCGCTCCGGCCGAGCAGCGAGATCACCGCCGGCACGATCGTCATCCGGACCACGAACGCGTCGATCGCCACCCCGATGGCCAGGGCGAAGCCCATCGACTTGATCACCGGGTCGTCGAGCAGTACGAAGCCGGCGAAGACCGAGGTCATGATGAGCGCGGCGGCGGTGACCACCCGGGCGCCGTGCCCCATGCCGTTGATGGTGGCCTGGGTCGGGGTGTCGCCGTGCACGAAGTCCTCCCGCATCCGGGAGACCAGGAACACCTCGTAATCCATGGCCAGGCCGAACAGGATGCCGATCAGCAGGATGGGCAGGAAGCTGACCAGCGGACCCGGGGTGTCCAGCCCGACCAGCTCACTGAGGTGGCCCTGCTGGAAGACCAGCACGGTGAGCCCGAAGGTGGCCCCGACGGTGAGCAGGAAGCCCACCGCCGCCTTCAGCGGCACCAGCAGCGACCGGAAGACCAGCATCAGCAGCAGTACCGACAGCCCCACCACGAGCAGCAGATACCACGGCATCGCGTCGGAGAGCTTCGTCGAGACGTCGATCCCGACCGCCGTCTGGCCGGTCAACGCCACGTCGGTGCCGGCGACCCCGTCGATAGGCGTGACCTTGTCCCGGATCTGGTGCACCAGGGTCTCGGTCGCCGGCTCGGTGGGACCGGTCGTCGGGATCACCGCCAGCAGGGCGGTCCGCCGGTCCTGGCTCAGGTTCGGCGGGCTGACCGCGAGGAGGTTCTCGGTGCCCTGGAGTACGGCGGTGACCTCCTGGGCGGCCGTGGCGGTCC
Source organism: Plantactinospora sp. CNZ320 (assembly GCF_002846275.1). NCBI lineage: Bacteria > Bacillati > Actinomycetota > Actinomycetes > Micromonosporales > Micromonosporaceae > Plantactinospora > Plantactinospora sp. CNZ320. The sequence continues at coordinate 5,005,357 of NZ_PJMP01000001.1, read as the reverse complement.
GCTCGGGCGACTCACTGGAGACCACCAGCGCCAGGCGGTTGTTGAAGCCCGGCCCGAACCCCTCGGTGATCAGGTCGGCGGCCTCGCGCTCCGGTGAACCGTGCGGGGCGGTGCCGTGGTCCGGCAGCCCGACCCGCATGTCGGCGGCCGGCAGGGCGAGCGCGCCGAGGCCGAGCACGGAGACCAGGATCAGCGGTATCCGGAGCCGGATGACCAGCCGGGCCCAACGGAACCCGAACCCCTCGGCGTGGGCGGCGGTTGCCGCCGCGCTCGGCGTGTTCCGCAGCCGGCGCGGCAGGACACGCCGGCCGGCGAAGCCGAGCAGCGCGGGCAGCAGGGTCAACGCCACGAGTACGGCGACCGCGACGGTTCCGGCGGCGGCAAGTCCCATGATGGTCAGGAACGGGATGTTGACCACGGCCAGCCCGGCGAGCGCGATGACCACGGTGACGCCGGCGAAGAGCACCGCCGAGCCCGCCGTGCCGATCGCCCGTCCCGCGGCCTCCTCCGGCTCCAGCCCTTCCAGCAGGTTCTGCCGGTAGCGGGAGGTGATGAAGAGCGAGTAGTCGATCCCGACCGCGAGGCCGAGCATCAGGGCGAGGATCGGAGCGGTACTGGTCAGCTCGATGACGTTGCTCAGCGCGTACAGGCCGGCCATTCCGGCGCCGACCCCGATCAGTGCGTTGAGCATCGTCATACCGGCAGCGACAAGTGAACCGAGCGTCACGACCAGTACGACGAGCGCGACCAGTACGCCGATCGCCTCGGTGCTGCCCACCTCGGGCACGCTGGACATCGCCTCGCCGCCGTGTTCCACCCGCAGTCCGACCGCAGTCGCTGCGGAGCCGCTGCGCTCGTACGCCTCGCGCTGTGCCTCGGTGATCGCGTCGGCCTGCTCGGCGAACTGGACCTGCACCAGCGCGTACCGGCCGTCCGGCGAGACCGCCCCGGTGGTGAACGGGTCGAGCGCGCCGACCGTACCGGGCAGGGTGGCTGCCTCGCGTACCAGCTCGGCCACTGCCGCCCGGTGCTCCGGGGTGCCGAGCTGCTCGCCCTCGGGCGCGGCCACCACGATGGTGCCGGTCGCGCCGCTCGCCTCCGGGAACTCCCGCTCCAGCGCGTCGATCGCCCGCTGTGACTCGGTGCCGGGGATGGAGAAGTTGGTCGCGGTCGGGCCCATGAACGCCGCCGCCGCCCCGCCGAGCGCGGCCAGCAGGACGAGCCAGATGACCACCACGAGCCGGCGGCGCCGGAACGATGCCCGGCCTAGTCGGTAGAGGAGTGTCGCCATGTTGGTCGCTTCCTTGGTCGTCGGATCAGGTGACTTGCGGGGTTGGCGGTCGGTGTGCGGCCCGGTCCGGCAGGCCGTCCGGTTGCCCGGGCGACGTGGCTGGCAAACGGGAGTCAGGTGCGCTCGGCGCGGATCAGCGCCGGGTGGAGTGCCCGACGGGTGACCCGGACCAGCGCGGAGCGGAGTTCGGCCGCGTCGTCGTCGGGCCGGTCGATGACGACCGCGGAGATCCCGGCGAGCAGCACCTGGGCGGCGATCTCGTCGGCCGGATCGGTCGACCGACCGGCGAACGTCGTGATCAGCCGGGCGGTCGCGGGTTGCAGGTCGGCGAAGGCCGGATGCGCGAGCAGGTACGGCAGGTCGTGGTAGATGAGCGCGACCTCCCGCCGGTACGTCACCACCAGGTCGACGAAGCCGTCGATGGCGGCTTCCCGCGCGGCGTCGGCGTCCAGCCCGCCCAGCCGCGCGTCGAGTTCGACCAGCTCACGGGCGGCCGGGGCGACCAGGGCGAGGAGGATCGCCTCCTTGCTGTCGAAGTGGTAGAGCAGGGTGGCTTTCGAGCACCCGACCTCCACCGCGATGTCGTGCAGGGACGTGCCCTTGAAGCCGGCGTGCGCGAAACGCTCGGCCGCCACCTCCAGAATCTCGGCGCGGGTCCTGCCGCGAGCCATACGCCCTCACCTCCGCGCTCCAGCGTGCATTGACCGATCGGTCAGTAACTAACCGATCGGTCAGAATGTGAGCCGCATTACGGAAAGGACGTGGCTGCGGGCCGACCCCGGCGCCATGCTCCTGGCGTCCGGGGCCGACACGGGTGGACAGCAGAGGCGTTACCGACGGTCGGTAACGCCTCTGCTGTCCAGGTGAGCGAGGGAGGTGGCGCTGGTTAACTACCTCGCGGTGGCGGCGGGGTCGACGGCCGGGCAGCTGGCACCCCGGGGCGGCACGACCAGGTCGACGAGGTAGTCGTCGACCGTCTGCCGGGTGCAGGCCGTGTTGTTGTAGACGCCGTGCCCGGCGCCACGATAGGTGAGCAGCACGCCGTGCCGGCCGAGCTGCCGGGCGACGCTTGTCGCCCAGTCGTAGCCGGTGACCGGGTCGTGTACGGCATTGAGCAGCAGGATCGGACGGTCGACGCGGACCCGCAACGGGTGCTGCGGATGCTCCACCGCCGGTGTGCCGAGGCAGGACTCCACTCCGGCCAGCGCGCGTGGGTACGGCAGATCCGTCCCGATCCGGGCCATCTCCCGCAGTCGCGCGGCGTACTCCCGGAAGTTCCGGATCGGCAGTCGCCAGTCCTGACAGAAGATCGCCTGCGAGTTACCGGCGGTCGGCGAAGCCGCCTCGGCCGGGTCACCCGACCGCTCGGTGCTGGCCGGAGTCGATCCTCCGGCCAGCGCGTCGATGGTCTCGGCCAGTACGGCGTAGTCGGGTTCGTAGAGCGCGCGTGGCGCGAGGAAGCCGCTGAGGGCGTACGGGGTGAGTGTCGCCGAGGGGTTCTTCGGGTCCGGTACCTCGCCGCGCCCGGCCCGGTCGAGCAGGTCGGCCCAGATCGCCCGGATGTCCCGCCCGTGCAGGGCGCAGCCTTCGGTCCGGTCGCACCAGTCGACGAAGGCGTCGAACGAGTCCTGGGCGGCGGCGGTCTGCGAGTGCAGGAACTCCCGGGTGCCGACGCTGTGGTCCAGGATGCTCTCCAGTGCCATCGCCCGGATCCGGTGCGGGAAGAGTTCGGCGTAGCGCTGGCCGAGCAGCGAACCGTAGGAGCTGCCCTGGAAGGTCAGCCGCGTCTCGCCCAGCGCGGCCCGTACGGCGTCGACGTCCCGGGCCATGCTCGACGTGTCGACGTGGTCGAAGACCGGCCCGGTCCTGGCCCGGCAGTCCGCCCAGAGCCGCCTGTTGTACGCCACCGTGGCGTCGAAGTCCGCCTGGCTGGTCAGGACCGGTGCCGGCCGCTGGGCCAGCAGGTCGGCCGAGCAACGCACCGGGTTGCTGCGAGCCACGCCGCGGGGGTCGAAACTGACGACGTCGAACCGGTTGCGCAGCTCGGGGCTGAACCGGCTGAAGCCCTTCACGATCCGGTCGACGCCGGAGTCGCCTGGTCCACCCGGGCCGAAGAAGAGGGTGCCGATCCGGGCGTCCGAGTCGGTGGCGGTACGCCGGGCGAGGGCCAGGTCGAATTTCGGCCCGTCCGGACGGGCCCAGTCGACCGGTACGGCGAGGGTGCCGCACTCGGCGCTGTCGTCGTCCGGGCACGGACCCCACTCGACGGCCGGGCTCCGCCCGCCGGCCGGCCCGGCGTTCGGTGCGGCGGTCGCGGCCGGGGTGGTCAGCAGGAGCGGCGCGACGAGAGCGGCCACCACGAGGGCCGCGCGGCGCGGCGTGCGCCAGCGGGAGACCCCGGGCGGAGCACAGGGTACGGACGGTTTGCTTTCGGGCAGCATCAGGTGCTGTCCTTTCGGTGAAGGAGCGTTGCGCTGAGAACTCGCCCTCGGGCGAGGTGGTGCTTCTTCCTCCTGGGCCGTCGAGTTGGCGCTCGGCGGCCCAGGGCCGGGCATCGGAGGGAAATGTCGGTCGGCCTCTGCGGTGTCGACTGCTCTTGCCGCGCCGACCCGTCCTGCGGTGGCGACTGCTTCCCGCGCGGGTCGGTTACTCGACGTCCTTGAGGACCCGTTCGAGGGAGACCATCCGGGCCTCCATCGCGGCCAGCCGGCTGGCGACCTCCGCCAACTGGCGCTCGGTGTTCTGCTGGGTCTGTACCGCCGTCTGGCTGAGTGCTTCGTACTCGCCGGCCCGGTTGGCCGCCATCCTGGCTCGTCTGGTGCGAAAGACCTGGATGATGACCGTGGTGATCACGACGATGATCAGGATGAAGAGGCCGATCGCGCCGACCACCTCGATCACGTCGTCGCTCATGCCCGACCACTCGTTTCCGTTCATTCCCGTGATCCCTTCTCACTGGTCGGACCGTCCGGCTCCGGCGGAGGCAGGGTCCGTGCCGCCGCCTCGACGGTTTCCGGGGTCAGCCGTACGTCGAACTTGTTGACCTCGTAGAACTTCATCGCCTTCCCCTCCTCGGACACCTCCAGGTGCGCCACGACCAGGCCGGCTGCCTCCAGCTTTCGCAGGTGGACCTGGAGCAGTGCCCGACTGATGCCGAGATCGCGGGCCAGTTGACTCACGTAGTTGCGTCCGTGGACCAGTGCGGCGATCACCCGCATCCGGTGCGGGTTGGCCAGGGTGGCCAGCAGGACAACCAGGCGGTCGCCCTCCGGTGGAGCCGAGTTCATAACGAAACCCTGCACATGCAAAGAAACGTTAGCAGGTGAAGATCACCCTGCCAAGACAGCGGCGCATGCGGCCGGTCTGTGGGGCTGGGCACAATGGCGGGATGCGCTGGACCGTGCTCGACTCCCCGATCGGCGAACTCTCGGTCGGGATCGACGACGTCGGGGTGTGCGGCGTGCGCTTCGGCCCGGTGGAGACGGCGGTTCCGGCCGCAGCCCTCGACCCGGATTCCGACCCCGATCATCCGAGGCTGGCGGTGGCGGTCGGGGAACTGCGGGCGTACTTCGCCGGGGAGTTGACGGAGTTCGCGGTGCCGCTCTCGGTACCCCGGGGCTCGGAGTTCGAGCGGGCGGTCTGGACGGAGATGTCGAAGATCCCGTACGGCGAGACGCGTACCTACGGCGAGGTGGCCGCCGCCGTCGGTGACCCCGGGGCGGCCCGGGCGGTCGGGGTGGCCTGCAACCGCAATCCGATCCCGGTGATCGTGCCCTGTCACCGGATCGTCGGTGCCGGCGGCAAACTGGTCGGCTTCGGCGGTGGCCTGCCCCGCAAACGCCAACTGCTCGAACTGGAGGCACGGGTCGCCTTCGAGCGCGACTGGACCTGATCCCGACCCCGCCGTACGGCCGCCCTATATATAGGTGTCGTACCGGGACTCAGCCCGGCGGCGGAGCCAGCCGTACCCGACGGAGGAGTTGGGCGTTCAGCGCCACCACGATGGTGGAGCCGGACATCAGTACGGCACCTACCGCCGGACTCAGTGCGACCCCGGCCCAGGCGAACACCCCGGCGGCGAGCGGCAGCGCCACCACGTTGTAGCCGGCGGCCCAGGCCAGGTTCTGGATCATCTTCCGGTACGAGGCCCGGGACAGCCGGATGACCCCGGTGACCCCGCGTGGGTCGGACGAGGCGAGCACCACCCCGGCCGACTCGATCGCCACGTCGGTACCGGCGCCGATCGCGATCCCGACGTTGGCTCGAGCCAGTGCCGGGGCGTCGTTGACCCCGTCACCGACCATCGCCACCGTCGCGCCCCGGCGCTGGAGGTCGGTCACCTTGTCGTCCTTGTCCGCCGGGAGCACCTCGGCGAAGACCTCGTCCACACCCGGTCGGAAGCCGAGCTTCCCGGCGACCGACTCGGCGACCGGCCGGGCGTCACCAGTGATCATGGCGATCCGGCGTACCCCCTCGGCCCGTAGTTCGGTGAGCGCCTCGGCGGCCTCCGGGCGTACCTCGTCCTCCAGGGCCAGCGCGCCGAGCACGCGCGGCCCGGCGTCGTCCAGGCGTACCAGGTAGAGCACGGCGGCACCGCGCGCCGACCAACCGGCGGCGACCCGTTCGAGGTCGGCGCCCGGCCGGGCGGCCAGCTCGCGCAGCAGCGCCGGCCCGCCGACCGCGAGGTCCTGTCCCTCGACGCCAGCCCGCACGCCCCGGCCGGTGAGCGACCGGAAGCCGGTGGCGGTCGGCACCTCGCCCCGTTCGGCGGCGGCCCCGACGATGGCCCGGGCGAGCGGATGCTCGCTGTCCGACTCGACCGCGGCGGCCAGCCGGAGCACCTCGTCCTGGGTGCCGTCCGCCCCGTCGCGGGCCGTCTGCGCACCGGCCGGGTCAGCGGCGACGGCGGTGACGGTGTGCGCGCCCAGGGTCAGGGTGCCGGTCTTGTCGAACAGCACCGTGTCGACGGTGCGCATCCGCTCCAGCGCCAACCGGTCCTTGACCAGGATGCCGGCCCGGGCGGCCACGGCGGTGGAGAGCGCGATCACCAGCGGGATCGCCAGGCCGAGCGCGTGCGGGCAGGCGATCACCAACACCGTCACGGTACGCACCACCGCCTCGTCGACATCGCCGAGCGCGGACCAGACCACGAAGGTGATCAGGGCGGTGGCGGTGGCGATGTAGAAGAGCCAGGCGGCGAACCGGTCGGCGAGCACCTGGGCGCGACCGCTGGACCGCTGCGCCTGGGCCACCAGCCGCTGGATGCCGGCGAGCGCGGTGTCCTCGCCGACGGCGTCGACCCGGACCCGGATCGCGGAGTCGGTCGCCACGGTGCCGGCCACCACCCGGTCACCGGCGGTACGGGAGACCGGGCGGGACTCGCCGGTGATCATCGACTCGTCCAACTCGGCGGTGCCGTCGGCGATCCGGCCGTCGGCCGGTACCCGGGCGCCGGGGCGGACCAGCACCACGTCCCCGACGCGCAGCTCGGCAAGCGCCACCCGGCGTACGTCGCCGTCGGTGTCGACCCGTTCGGCCTCGTCCGGCAGCAGCGCGGCGAGTGCGGCGAGCGCACCCCGGGCCTGGCCGATGGCCTTCATCTCCTGCCAGTGCCCGAGCAGCATGATGGTGACCAGGGCGGCGAGTTCCCACCAGAAGTCGAGATCGAACGCGCCGAGGCTGGTGGCGAGCGAGGCGACGTACGCGACGGTGATCGCCATCGAGATCAGCAGCATCATTCCCGGCGTACGGGCGAGCAGCTCGTGCAGCCCGCCGACCAGGAACGGCCAGCCGCCGTAGAGGAAGACCACCGAGCCGAGTACCGGCCCGACAAGCGAGATGCCGGGGAAGTCGAGCGAGTAGCCGAACCAGTCCATCACCATGTGGCTGGTCAGCACGATCGGCACGGTCAGCGCCAGGCTCAGCCAGAACTTCCGGCGGAACGCCTCCGGATCGTGCCCGGCATGCTTGTCGTGCCCGCCGTGCCCGGCATGTTCGTCGTGCCCGCCGTGCCCCTCGTGCTCGTGCTGTTCCTTGTCGTGCTCGTGCTGTTCCTCGTGGTGCTCGTGGTCGTTCCGCACGACCGATCACCCCCTCGGGGAGAAATATACCCCCCGGGGGTAACTGGGCAACCGGAAAGCAACGGCGGGGCCGGACCGTTTCCGGTCCGGCCCCGCCAGCGGGTCCCAGCCTCAGCGCTCGATGGTGCCGGCGATGAAGTCCTCGACGGCCTGGTGGGCGTCGTGGTCGGCGTACTGCTCCGGCGGCGACTTCATGAAGTAGCTCGACGCGGAGAGGATCGGACCGCCGATGCCCCGGTCGAGGGCGATCTTCGCGGCCCGGACCGCGTCGATGATGACGCCTGCCGAGTTGGGTGAGTCCCAGACCTCGAGCTTGAGTTCCGCGTTCAGCGGTACGTCACCGAAGGAGCGCCCCTCCAGCCGGATGTACGCCCACTTGCGGTCGTCCAGCCACGGCACGTGGTCCGACGGCCCGATGTGCACGTCGCCCTTGTTGATCTCGTGCGGGATCTGGGAGGTAACCGACTGCGTCTTGGAGATCTTCTTCGAGACCAGGCGGCTGCGCTCCAGCATGTTCATGAAGTCCATGTTGCCGCCGAAGTTGAGCTGGTACGTGCGCAGCAGCTCGACACCCCGGTCCTCGAAGAGCTTGGCCAGCGCCCGGTGCACGATCGTCGCACCGACCTGGCTCTTGATGTCGTCGCCGACGATCGGAAGCCCGGCGTCGACGAACTTCTGCGCCCAGGCCGGGTCGGAGGCGATGAAGACCGGCAGCGCGTTCACGAAGGCGCAGCCCGCCTCGATTGCGGCCGTGGCGTAGAACTTCGCGGCCTCCTCGGAGCCGACCGGCAGGTAGCAGACCACCACGTCGACCCGGGCCTCGCGCAGCGCCGCGACGACGTCGGCCGGCTGGCGGTCGGACTCCTCGACGATCTCCCGGTAGTACTGACCCAGCCCGTCCAGGGTCGGGCCGCGCTGCACGAGTACGCCGGTGGGCGGTACGTCGCAAAGCTTGATGGTGTTGTTCTCGCTGGCGACGATCGCCTCCGCGAGGTCCATGCCCACCTTCTTGGCGTCGACATCGAACGCCGCGACGAACTCCACGTCCGAGACGTGGTAGTCGCCGAAGGTGACGTGCATGAGACCCGGGACGCGGTCGTTGGGGTCGGCATTGCGGTAGTACTCGACGCCCTGGACCAGGGACGAGGCGCAGTTACCCACACCGACGATGGCGACGCGGACGGAGCCCATCGCGTTTGCCTCCTTTGTGTTCATCACGGCCGCTCCGACTCATTCCTGGACTGCCCAGGCGGAGGCGGGATGTTCTCTTCTGAAGAACCCGGGGCGGTGCCCGGGGTGGACCCATCCGGGGTCCGGCCGGAGCGCTCGTTGGCGATGAGCTCCTCCAACCAGCGGACCTCGCGCTCACAGGCGTCGAGACCGTGTCGCTGAAGTTCGAGCGTGTACGCGTCGAGCCGTTCGGCCGCCCGGCTCAACACGTCGCGCAGCCCCTCGCGACGCTCCTCCACCTTGCGGCGCCGGCCCTCCAGGATGCGGAGTCGGGTCGCTCGGTCGGTACGGGCGAAGAACGCGAAGTGCACTCCGAACCCGGTGTCGTCGTAACTCTCTGGACCGGTCTGGGCGATCAGTTCGGCGAACCGTTCCTTGCCCTCCGCGGTGATTTTGTAGACCACGCGCCCGCGACGGCTGGTCAGTGCCGGGATCTCCTCGGCAGTGGCCGGTGTCTCGGCCGCCTCGGTGATCCAGCCGGCCGCCTGCAACCGACGCAGGGTCGGATAGAGGGAGCCGTAGCTGATCGCTGCCCGGATCGCCCCGAGCTTGGCGGCGAGTTCCTTGCGGAGCTCGTAGCCGTGCATGGGGGACTCCTGTAGGAGACCGAGAATGGCAAGCTCGAGCACGAGCACCCCTCTCCGTGTCTCCGCCGGCTCCCGGTGGCTACCGTCGTTGGGAGCCACTTTCGCCGGCCCGATGTATCGGCCCGATACATCGCACGTTAGACCCTCCGGGGCGGCGAGGCAAACACCCACACGGCACGGGTTCGATCACAGTAAGTGACGGTGGTCGCCTCGCCCGGCCGAACCCAGTACTCTTCTGCGCATGCGTTCGCAGCGCCAGGTCGTCGACTACTCGCTACAGAAGCGAGCGGTGCTGCGTGAGGTGCATTCGGGTCGCGTGGGGACGTACGAGGTGTGCGACGCCTCGCCATACCTCAAGAACGCTGCCCGGTTCCACGGCGAGCCGACCGAGACGCTCTGTCCGGTCTGCCGGCGGGAAAATCTGACCCACGTCCACTACATTTACGGCGATGAACTCAAGCAGTCTGCCGGCCAGGCCCGCACCCGAGCGGAGCTGTCGATGCTGGCGATGACCCTGCGTGAGTTCCAGGTCTACGTGGTGGAGGTGTGCCGCGGCTGCGACTGGAACCATCTCGTCGAGCAGTTCCTGCTCGGCCGGGACGGCGTCTCCGGTGACGACAGCGTCGGCGCCGCCGAGCCGGCCGCAGGAGCGGCTGTGGCTGCGTCGACCGGCACCTCGGTCAGACGAAGGCGTGAGGCGCGCCGGTGACCCTGACTCGTTCGCCGGCCTTCGGGAGCTTCTCCCGCCGACAGGACGAGTCGTACTCAGCAAACCGGAAAAGTCCGGTTATTTCCGATGTCGCACCATCCGTAGATCGGTGTCTCCGATCCGGGGTGGAGCGTGTCCCAACTCACGGCAACCCGGTGGTGGCGCACATGGCCATCACCGCGACCGGCAGGGTGTGACGAATGAACTCGTACGGCGATCCTAGTTCCGCGCGTGGTCGGGCCCAGTACCCGGGTGCGAACGGCGACCACGGACCAGCGGACGATCCATACCAGCGCCCGTCCTGGGACGACCCGGGAGCCGCTCGCCGCTCGTCCGACGGTGACCGGAGCGGCTGGCCCGCCAACAGCGGTCGGGCCGGCGGCACGTCGGCCCGGGCCAGCGTCAGCGGCCGGGCCCCGTCCGGCCGGGCCACACCGCCCGGGCAGGGCTCCGCCGACGGCGGTGGCTGGGCCGCGCCGGTGTCGCCCGCCTCCGGCTCCGCCTCGGTCGGCCCCGCCTCTCCCGGGCGGGCCCGGGTCGGTGGCCGGGCCGGGGTCGGCAGCGCCTCGGTTCCCGACGCCCCGGGCTCCGGTGGTGGCTACGGCGCCGGTCGGGCCTCGGCCGGCCGGGCCAGCGTGGGTACCGCTTCGGTCAGTGGCGGCGGTGCCAACGGTGCCGCCGGGCGGGCCCGGGTGGGCCGGGCCGTCGTGCCCGTCTCGCCGGCCGGTCCGGGTGGACCGGACGACCCGGACGGTCCCGGTGGCCGGCGGGGGCGGCGGGGCAACCGTGATCTCGACCCGGCGGCGCAGAAGCGGGCCAAGAAGCGCAAGCGGGTCAACATGTTGATCGCCGCCTTCGCCGTCTTCATCATGCTGGCCGGCGGCGGCGTGGTGGCCGCGACCTGGTATTCGACGAGTGTGCCGATGCCGGACCAGCTTCCGCTGCCGCTGGCGACCACGGTCTACGCCGCCGACAAGAACAACATCGTCGCCAAGTTGGGCGACGAGAACCGGCAGATCGTCACGATCAAGCAGATCCCCGAGTACGTGCAGCACGCGGTCGCCTCGGCGGAGGACCGGAACTTCTACACCCACGACGGGGTCGACTACGTCGGCATCGCCCGGGCCGCCTGGAACAACTTCACCGGCGGCACCAAGCAGGGTGCCTCGACCATCACACAGCAGTACGCCCGCAACGCGTACGAGAACCTCCAGGACGACAGCTACCAGCGCAAGGTCAAGGAGGCGATCCTCGCCTCCAAGCTGAACGAGCAGTTCAGCAAGAACGAGATCATGCAGCACTACCTCAACACGATCTACTTCGGTCGGGGTGCGTACGGCATCGAGATCGCGGCGCTGACCTACTTCAACAAGTCGGCGGCCAAGCTCAGCGTGGCCGAAGGTGCGGTGTTGGCGGCCGTGATCAAGCAGCCGCAGGTCGACACGGCCACCGGACACAAGGGCTTCGACCCGGCCGACAACCCCGATGAGGCCAAGGCCCGCTGGGAGTACGTCCTCAACGGCATGGTCGAGAAGAAGTGGCTGTCGGCGGAGGAGCGGGCCAAGATCACCTACCCGAAGGTGCAGCCGAGGAAGAGCGCCAACGAGGCGTTCGGGGTGAAGACCCCGCGTGGCAACGTGGTCAACTACGTCAAGGCGGAGATGGCCGAGCGGGGCCTCTGCACGCTGGGCCAGGCGACCGCCGACAAGGTCGACTGTTCGACCGCGCTCCGGGACGGTGGCTACAAGATCACGACGACCGTCAACTGGAAGATGCAGATGGAGGCCGAGAAGGCGGCCCAGCGCAAGAAGGATTCGCCGCTCTACGACGAGCCGAAGAACCTGATGGCCGCGCTGGTCTCGATCGAACCGAAGTCCGGTAAGGTGCTGGCCTACTACGGCGGCGACGATGGGTCGGGCTACGACTACGCGGGCCTGAACACCATTGACGGAGTCGTCAGTGGTGGACATCCGCCGGGCTCGAGTTTCAAGGTCTACACCCTGGCGGCCGCGATCAACGAGAAGATCTCGATCGACTCGATCTGGGACGCCCGGCCGTTCACGGTCAAGAACACCAAGATCAAGGTGCAGAACGCCGGCCGTGACGTGACGAAGGGCTGTGACCAGGCCTGCACGCTCAAGGAATCCACAATCAAGTCCTACAACGTGCCCTTCTACCACGTGACCGAGAAGATCGGCGCGGACAAGGTGCTCTCGATGGCCCGGCAGGCCGGCGTTCGGACCATGTGGGAAACCAAGGACATCCCGCCGAAGTGGCACGACCTGACCAAGGAGAAGCCGGAGGACCTGGCGCCGGATCCCTTCTTCAACGTGGTGGCGTACGGGCAGTACCCGATCACCGTGCTCGACCACGCCAACGGGCTGGCCACGCTGGCCAACGGCGGCGTCTACAACAAGGCGTACTTCGTCGAGCTGATCGAACAGCAGGACCCGGAAACCGGTCAGTGGAAGAAGATCGGCGGGGCGAAGGCCGAACCGGAGCGGCGCATCCCGAAGAACGTGGCCGACGAGGTCACCTCGGTCCTGAAGGAAATCCCCAAGGCGAACAACGGCAACCTCGAGGGCCGGGAAGAGGCCGGCAAGACCGGCACCTGGGAATACAACCAGACCAAGGACAACGCGCACGCCTGGATGGTCGGCTACACCCCGCAGGTCGCCACCGCAGTCTGGGTCGGCAGCAAGGATCCGAAGAAGCCCCAGATCAAGGACCGTAAGAACGAGAACGTTGGCGGTAGCGGGCTGCCGGCCGAAATCTGGCAGCAGTACATGAGCAAGGCCCTGGCCGGCAAGGAGGCGATGTCCCTGCCGGACGCCAAGAAGATCGGTGACAAGGAGGCCGGCAACGGCAAGGAGCCGGAGCCGACCCCGCCGCCGGTGGTCCCCAACCCGGGTCCCGGCAACCCCGGCGGCAACCCCGGTGGTGGTACCCCCATCTGCCAGGGCCCGAACCCGCCACCGCTGATCTGCCCGCCGGCTGGCGGAGACGGTCCTGAACCGCCACCCGGCGACGATGACGGCGGTGGAGGCGGCAACGGCAACGGGCGCGGCGGCGGCGGTGGTGGCGGCTAGCCACCGACTCCCGCCCCCACCTCGGGGCACTGAAACCCATCGATCGATGCGGCCGGCGGCCGGGTCCCACGACCCGGCCGCCGGCCGTCTTTTCGACTCCATCCGCCGACACGGTGGACCGGGCCGGACGGAACCCGACCCGGTACGGCAGGATGCCTGTTCATGAGCGCGCAGTCGCCGGCTGGCATCGACGAACCTGAGAAGGCAGACCACCCGTCCCGGTCGGACGGCTTCGTCCGAGGGCTCTCCGAGGCCATCGGCGGCCCGATCGGCGCGCACGCCAGCGGTGTCGAACGCCGGGGCACCCAGGCCAGCGGCCGGTTCTGGACCGCCGCCCGGATCGTGCTGGCGCTGACGTGCCTCACCCTGGCCCTGCACTGGGTGCAGAAGTCGCCCTGCCAGGACGGCGCCTGGCAGAACAACGTCCAGTACACCCGGTTCTGCTACACCGACGTGCTGGCCCTCTACTACGCCGAGGGGCTCAACGAGGGCAAGGTGCCCTACCGGGACCACCCGGTGGAGTATCCCGTGGTCACCGGCTACTTCATGGGCGCGCTCGGCCTGCCGGTGCACAACATCGGAGTCGACCGGCCCGAGATCAACCAGGCGCAGTGGTTCTACAACCTCAACGCGCTGGTCCTCGGCGCGCTCGCGGTGGCCACCGTGGCGATGATTCTGGCGTTGCGCCGCCGCCGCCCGTGGGACGCGGCAATGTTCGCACTCTCCCCCGCGCTGCTGGTCACCGCCACCGTCAACTGGGACCTGCTCGCCATCGGGCTGGCCGCGATCGGCATGTACGCCTGGGCGAAACGACAACCCCTGGCCGCCGGCATCCTGCTCGGCCTGGCCACCTCCGCGAAACTCTGGCCGCTCTTCGTGCTCTGGCCACTCTTCCTGCTCGGGCTACGTACCGCGCGGGTGAAGGAGATGGCGGTGACGATCGGTTCGGCCATCGCCACCATCGTGGCGGTGAACCTGCCGATCGCGATCCTCTATCCCGACAACTGGCGACGCTTCTTCGACCTGAACAGCGAGCGGGCGATCGACTGGGGCACCCTCTGGTACATCGGCCGCTACCTGGACAGCAAGTGGAACAGCGGCGGCGCCGGTGACCAGGGGCCGTTCCAGTGGCTCAGCAACAACATCCCGACCCTGAACATCCTGTCGTACGCCCTGATCACCCTCTCCTTCCTCGCCATCGGCGCGCTGGCGCTCTTCGCGAAGCGCCGGCCCCGGCTCGCCGCGCTGGTCTTCCTGATGGTCGCGGCGTTCCTGATCTTCAGCAAGGTCTGGTCGCAGCAGTTCAACCTCTGGCTCCTGCCGTTGCTGGTGCTGGCCCGGCCCCGCTGGGGTGCCTTCCTCGCCTGGCAGTTCGCCGAGATCGGCTACTTCGTCGCGTTCTACGGCGAGCTGCTCGGGGCCGGCGGCAAGCAGGTCTTCCCCGAGGGGGTCTTCGTGCTCGCGGCCACGCTGCGACTGACCACTGTCGTGGTGCTCTGCGTGCTGGTCGTCCGGGACATCCTGCGACCCGAGGACGACCCGGTCCGGCACACCTACCTCGACGACCCCGACGGCGGGATCTACGACGGCGCTCCGGACGCCTCCTGGCTCGCCCGGCTCAAGGGCCGGCCAGCACCGGCCGAACCGGCCCTCGCCAAGACCTGACCGCCCCGGCCCCGCGCCCGCGTGAGGGGGCCGGGACGACAGCCCGCCCGGGCGGGGTACGGGTCAGAGCCGGTAGATGACCGTCTCCCCGATGTCCTCCCGGCTGATCCCCAGGGTGTCGACCGGTAGGTCGACTGTGGTCTGCAACGGGGTACCGGCCACCCGCTCCCGGAGCACGATCACCGTACGCACGCCCATGTTGCGCAGGAATTCGATGCTCGCCTGGTCCGGGAAGTTCGCCGTCGCCTGGCGCACCTCGGCGAGCCGGTTCGGGGTGAACCCGCTGCCGCCGTTGACGATGTCCTGGAAGCGGCTGGTCGACCAGAGCATCACGTGCTGGTCGGTCTTCTGATCCGAGGGAAGCACCAGGATCGGGCCGTTCTCGATCCGCATCGACGCGGGCTGCACCGGTACCACGGGATGTGGCGTGGTGTTGAGTCCCTCGGCCAGCACCAGCACGATCGGCAGCAGCGTGACCAACCGCAGGAACGGACCCGGTCGGGGCGGCACCCGTTCGGCGGCCGAGATCTGCCGGGCCCGCTCCGCGAACGCGCCGACCGAGCCGGCGGCGAGCACGCCGAGCAGCAGGGTCACCCAGATCATCAGCCGACCCGGCGTACGCAGGCCGTCCCAGCCGGGCAGGTGCTCGAAGAGCGGAAGATAGGTCCAGGTACCGCCGAAGAACCGGGTGCCCATCGCCAGTATCCCGGTGACGAGCACGCCGGCCAGCAGCAGCAGCCGCTGGCGTACCGTCCAGATCGAGAGGAAGAGGCCGCCGAGGGCGAGCGCGAAGAGGACGTACCCCGGCAGCAGGGTGGTCTCCGGCAGCCCCGGCAGCCCGGCCCGGACCGGCTCGTGCAGGTCGCCCCAGATCAGTGACTCGGGCGGAGCGGTGAGGAAGCCACCGGGCGGCGGGGAGTAGTTGTGCAGCTCCTCGGCGGTACGCCGGGCGTTGGGGTGCAGCTCGGCGACCTTGAAGTACGGGATCGCCAGCAGCGCACCGGTCGCCGCGAAGATCGCGCCGCCCCAGAAGTCGGCCAGCAGCAGCCGGAACCCGAACCACTGGCGTCGTGGGCGGCGCAGGATCCGCCGGACCAGCCAGCCGAGCAGCACCACGACCACGATCAGACCCATCACGTACGCGAAGACGAGGCCGATGCCGAAGCCGAGGCTGAGCTGCCAGGCGGCGACCAGCCAGCCGGCGAACGCCCAGCCGGAACGTCGACGATCCGGGCGGTAGCCGTGCCGCAGCGACCACCCGTGCCCCCGGGCCAGCATGGCCAGGGCGAGCGGGATGCCGCCGTTGGAGAGTACGTGCAGGTGACCGGCCTGGCCGAGCAGCCACGGCGCGTACGCGAAGCCGATCCCCGCCACTGCGGCGCCGATCCGTCCCGCCCCGAGCTGCCGCACCAGCGCGTACGCCCCGAGCACGGCGAGCGCGTGGGCGAGTACGAAGAGGATGTTGTAGCGGAGGATCGCCGCCTCCGGCCCCTGCCCGATCATGCCCGCCGGGGCGTACCCGAGCAGGGTGTCGGAGAAGGCGAAGGTCCAGGTCTCCGGGAAGAAGGCGTTGCTCTGCCAGAGCTGGGCCGGCTTGGTCAGCAGGATGTGCCCGGACCAGGCGACCTGCCAGGACTGTAGTGCCGGGTCCCAGTAGTCCTGCGGCAGGGTGTGCCGGGGATAGCGCAGCGTCGGCCAGGTCATCAGGACCGCCAGGACCAGGGCGCCGAGCCCGGCCAGGGTCCACTCGTGTACCAGTCGACGGCCCACCGCGCGGCCGATCCGCCGGATCCGTCCCGGTACCACCTCGGGGGCCGGCGCGAACGAGGCGAACGGGTCGGCAGGCTTCGTCGGCTCCGCATCGCCAGCCGGCTTCTCCGTCCCCTCCTTGCCGCCGCTCGCCTTCTCCTCGCTCTCCTTCTTCCCCTTCCCCTTGCCTTCCTTCTCCGTGCTCTCCTTCTCTGCGTCGTCTTTCCCCGCGTCGCCCTTCTCTGCCCCGTCCTTGGCCGTGCCGTCGTCTGGTTCGCCGTCCTTGGCCGCGCCGTCCCCGGACGCCTTCGCCTCTTCGTCCCCGGTCGCCTTGGCCTCGCCATCCGCCTTGACCGTGCCGTCGGTCTTGGCCTCACCGTCCGTCTTGGCCTCGTCATCGGCGGCGGTCTTCTTGGCGGCGGTGTCTTTGGCGGCGGGGCTCGAACCGCTCTCCGCTGCCGGTACGGCCGACCGGAGAGTCGCGGCGGTAGCGGGCTCGCTCAACGGCTTACGCTCCCCGGCCGGCCCGGGATCCGAGCTGACCGGGGTACCCGATGCCGGCGACGTGTCGGCCGGCCCGGTCGTGCCCGACGGCCCGGTCGTGTCCGGAGCTGGCTTCGGTTCCCCGTCGGCGGGGTCGGTCGGCGTGCCGGACCGGGTTGTCTCTGCGTTGGACTGGTCGGTCGACATCGGGTCCTCGCCCCTAACGGCCCACGCGGTCGCGGAGGTAGGCGATGTCCGCGGCCTGACCGTCGACTCCGCCGGGAGTCTCGACGATCACCGGTGCGCCGGCCGCCCGCACCACCGCCACCACCAGTTCGGGATCGATGGTGCCACCGGTCAGATTCTCGTGACGGTCCCGGCCGGAGTCGAAACCGTCCTTGGAGCCGTTGGCGTGGATCAGGTCGATCCGGCCGGTGATCGCCAGTACCCGGTCGACGATGTCGAGGAGGTCCTCACCGCCGGCGTGTGCGTGGCAGGTGTCCAGGCAGAAGCCGACGTTGTAGTCGCCCACCGCGTCCCAGAGCCGGGCCAGGTTGTCGAAGCGGCGGGCGCAGGCGTTGTCTCCGCCGGCGGTGTTCTCGATGAGTACCGGAACGTCGTGTCCGCCCGAGTCGGCGGCCTGGGCGAACGCCTTGCGCCAGTTGTCGAAACCCTTGGCGATGTCGTCGCCCGCGTTGACGTGCCCGCCGTGCACGACCAGGCCCTTGGCGCCGACCGCCGCGGCGGCGGTGGCGTGCCCGAGCAGCAGCTTCCGGCTGGGGATGCGGATCCGGTTGTTCGTGGTGGCGAGGTTTATGACGTACGGGGCGTGGATGTAGACGTCCACCTCGGATTCGCGCAGCCGGGCGGCGTCGGCGCGTGGTTGCGGCGTCTTCCAGTCCTTCTGCGGATCGGCGAGAAAGAACTGGACAGCGTCCGCCTTCCGGAGGGCCGCCTCGTCCAACGGGTCCGTGGCGTCGACATGGGCTCCGATACGCATGGAGGCGAGCCTACGTCGCGCCGGTCGGTGGGGCGGGGACGGGCGCACCTCCACCCCGGGGCGGCCGACGGCGTACCGGCACCGGGGCGGCCCGCGTCACCGCCCGGCGGATGGATCGTTTCTCCAGGTGAGATCCGTTCGCCCGGCAGAGGTGAGCTCCGCTCGCCAGGATCCGGGAGGGATTGGTCCACGAGTCGTACCGGAAGAGGGAAGACGTGACCCTGTCGCTCCGCCGCCAGGCCACCGTAGCGGTCGCCGCGCTCGTCGCGGGCGCGTCGCCGCTGCTGCCCGGCGTCGCGGTCGAGGCGTCGGGGACGCCGCCCGGGGCCAGCGTGGCTCCGGTCCGGAGTTTCCCCGCCGGGTCGGTCGGGCGAGTCGAGGTGGGGTCGGTGCCGCATGGTCCCGATGTGGCCGGCCCCCGGAGCGCCGGGGCGCCGCAGGAAGCGGCGCCGGGCAGCTACCCTCCGCCGCCCGACCGACTCGGCGGGGCTGCTGCCGCCGGAATCCGGCCGGCCGACCCGGTACGGCCGGCCAGCGAGGTCTCGCTGCTGGCACTGGTCGCCACCGTCTGTGTGGTGGGCGTCTCGGCGGGAGCAATTCGGGCGATTTTCGCTCAACGCACAAGACAGACTGTTATCGCGTAAGATGACAATACAATAGGCTCCGCGGGGCGCCTTCCATCCAACTCATCGGTGTGGTCGTTCCTCCCCAGGTCCCACCCAAAGAATGCGGACGGGATGCGCCCCGCGGCTCTGCGTCGAAGAGCCTCCTCCGGACACGATCCGGAGGAGGCTCTCTTGACGCGGTACCGGCGGACTGCCTGCCGAGGGGTCCGACGACGCCGGACGCCGGTGGACCGGGTATTCTGCTCAGGTTGTCCGTGGCGCGACGGGATCCCTCCCGACACCGCCTGGCAACGACGCATGACCTCCTGCCACGGAAGGACCGTGGCCGCTAGCCCAGAGGAGGTGAGCACGTCTTGCGTCATTACGAGATCATGGTCATCCTCGATCCAAGCCTCGAGGAGCGCACCGTCGCCCCGTCGCTCGACACGTACCTCAACGTGATCCGGACCGCGGGTGGCTCGGTGGAGAAGCTCGACGTGTGGGGTCGCCGACGCCTCGCGTTCGAGATCGACAAGAAGGCCGAGGGGATCTACGCCGTCATCGACCTGCAGGCGACGCCTGCGGCGGTGGCCGAGCTGGACCGGCAGCTCCGACTCAACGAGTCCGTGCTGCGCACCAAGGTCATCCGGCCGGAGACGCGCTGACGCGTTTCCGGCACGCCCGGATCAGCCTCGTCCGTCCTGTCGTACTGCTCTGGCAGCCTTCAGGGACAGATGAGTGCGCGAGGAGATGGTCATGGCAGGAGATACCACCATCACGGTCATCGGCAACCTGACCGACGACCCCGAGTTGCGTTTCACCCCGTCCGGCGCTGCGGTCGCCAAGTTCCGGGTCGCCTCGACGCCCCGGTTCATGGACCGCACGACGAACGAGTGGAAGGATGGCGAGCCGCTCTTCCTTTCGTGCACCGTCTGGCGGCAGGCCGCTGAGCACGTCGCCGAGTCGTTGCAGCGCGGCGCCCGCGTGATCGTGTCGGGCCGGCTCCGGCAGCGGACCTACGAGACCCGCGAGGGCGAGAAGCGCACCGTCATCGAGCTTGAGGTCGACGAGATCGGCCCGTCGCTGCGGTACGCCACGGCGAAGGTGCAGAAGATGTCGCGCTCCGGCGGTGGCGGTTTCGGCGCCTCCGGCGGTGGTGGCGGTGGCGGTGGCGGTGGCCAGGGCGGTGGCGGCGGAGGCAACTTCGACGACCCGTGGGCCACGGCGGCTCCGGCCTCCTCGCGTTCGTCCGGTTCGGGCGGCGGCAACTTCGACGACGAGCCCCCGTTCTGACCCGCGTGCCGAGCACACGGGATCGCAAACCAGGAGCAAGAGCAATGGCAAAGGCTGCGGCACTGCGCAAGCCGAAGAAGAAGGTGAACCCGCTCGACAAGGACGGGATCACCTACATCGACTACAAGGACACCGCGCTGCTGCGCAAGTTCATCTCCGACCGCGGCAAGATCCGCGCTCGTCGGGTGACCGGGGTCACCTCCCAGCAGCAGCGCCAGATCGCCCGTGCGGTCAAGAACGCCCGCGAGATGGCGCTCCTGCCGTACACGGCCACGGCCCGCTGAGAGGAGGCGCCGACATGAAGATCATCCTGACCCAGGAGGTGTCGGGCCTCGGCAGCCCCGGCGACATCGTCGAGGTAAAGGACGGCTACGGCCGTAACTACCTGCTGCCGCAGGGCTTCGCGATCGCCTGGACCAAGGGCGCGGAGAAGCAGGTCACGGTCATCCAGCGGGCCCGTGCGGCCCGGGAGATCCGCGACCTCGGTCACGCCAACGAGGTGAAGGCCCAGCTTGAGGGCCTCAAGGTCAACCTGACCGCGCGCGCCGGCAACGGCGGGCGGCTCTTCGGCTCGGTGACCCCCGGCGACGTGGTCGACGCGGTGAAGGCGGCCGGTGGGCCGTCCCTCGACCGCCGTCGGCTGGAGCTGCCGGGCGCCATCAAGTCGATCGGCAGCCA
The DNA here is from genome assembly GCF_002846275.1 of Plantactinospora sp. CNZ320. Lineage (NCBI taxonomy): Bacteria > Bacillati > Actinomycetota > Actinomycetes > Micromonosporales > Micromonosporaceae > Plantactinospora > Plantactinospora sp. CNZ320. Next base: position 4,984,898 of record NZ_PJMP01000001.1, on the reverse strand, counting down.
CCAGGTGCGGGTCAAGCTGCACCCGGAGGTCACCGCGCGGTTCGACCTGAAGGTCGTACCGGGCAAGTAGCCGGCCAGGCGACAGAGCAGTTCCGGGGTGCCGTCCAGTGGACGGCACCCCGGAGTCGTCTCGCCCCCGGAGTCGTCCTGCGCTTGGAGTTGCCCGCCCCGAAGTGGTCTTGTTCCTGGGGCGTCTCTGGCTCTGGGAGCGACGGAGCGGATGGAGCGGCCAGCCCGGGTGAACCTCAGCCGACCGGCTGGCCACTGAGTGCGCTGAAGAAGACGGTGGATAGACCGCCACCGACGACAGCTGCGGCGAAGCCGACGGTCACCGCCCGCCAGGTGCGGTTGAACCAGCGCATCAGGGCCGCGACCACCAAGCCGGTGGCCAGCGCCGCGAGGAACCGGGGCACCCCGGCCACCAGCGCGGAGATCGCCTGGCCGCGCTCCGACTCACACGAACCGGAGAGCTCGGCTACGCAGTCCACCGGCACACTCGCGTCGAGCGTGAGTACCCAGACGAAGATGGCCAGTACGGCCACCGCGTACCAGGCGACGGTGTAGAGGACGGCGGTGAGCGGGCCACTGGGCTGTGGATCGAGCAGGTCGTCTTCGAGCCGCCGGCTCAACGGGCTGGGCCGTCCCGTCCGGGTCGCCGAGGTCAGCAGACCGCTGCTCGGTGCGCGCCGGGTGGTGGTACCCGCACCGCTGACGCTGCGGGCCGAGCCGACGGTGGTGCCACGACCCGCAGCGGTACGGCCGCGAGCGGGTGCCGCCGCAGGCCGCCCCGTCGGTGTGCTCGGCTGTCTTGGTTGGCGCGCCGGTGACACCGGCCGGGCCGGTGGCGGGTACGCGACCGCCGGAGAGCGCGGAGCCGAGTCCGGGATGCCCATCCAGCGCGGGTCGTCGCCGGCCAGCCTGGTGCCGGACCAGAACGTGTCGCCACCGTGCGACTCGGTACGGCCGCTGTCCCGGGTGTTGCCGTCGGCGCCGGTGTCGCGCCCGCCGGTGCCGGTACCGGTGTCGCGCCCGCTGCCGGCGTCACCAGCCAGCCCGGCGAGCTCACCGTGCCGCCACTCCGTGGTATCGGTGAACCGGTCCCACTGCCCGGTGTCGGCGGAGCGGTCCCACTGCCCGGTGTCGGCGGTCCGGTCCCACTGGCCGGTGTCGGTGGAGCGGTCCCATCGGCCCGGGTCGGGGCTCCGGTCCCGGTGACGGCTGGTGCCGGTGACTCCCGGCGGTTCGGTGTCGGTGACCCGGTCCAGCATCCCGGTGTCGTTGAACCGGTCCCATGGCCCGGCATCGGTGGTGCCCCAACCCGCACCGGACGCGTCCGACCGCTGACCCCAGCCGGAATCGGTGTGCCGGCCCCGCTCCGCTCGCTCCTGGCCGGCCCGGCGTACCGGCCCAGCGTCCCGGGAGCGGCGTACGGGCTCGGCGTCCGGCTCGCGTTGCCGTCGGCGGTCAGCGGTGCCGGCCGGACCGGGCAGCGGGTCCTCGCTCCTCCGTCGGCGCCCGGTACCGCCGCCCGAACCGGTCTGGTCGGACGATCGCACCCAGCGGGCGCCCGACCTCGACTGCTCGGTACCCGGTTCCGGCTCGGTGGAGGGGACGGCGCCCGGCTGCTCCACGGGCTGCGTCGGCTCCTCCTCGGCCCGGTGCCGGGAGCGGCGCCGTCCGACGGGCGTGACCCGGTCGTCCGGACCGCCCGACTCCCATCCGGCCGGCTCCGCGCGGCGTCGACGCCCCCGTACCGGCTGGGTGGGGTCGTACGCCGGGTCGGGCTCCCGCTCGCCGCCCCGGCCCCACCGGGCGGACGCGGGATCGTCGACCCGATCCCACCGGGCGGACGCGGGATCGTCGACCCGATCGGCCCGACCGGCTGCGGTGTCGGCCAGGTCGCGGCGACCGGTCCCGGTGGACGGTGAACCGGTGGCTCCGACGCCCCACCCCGAGGTGGGCGCCGCCGTCGGGTCGTCCGGGTCGGCGCGACGTCGTCGGCCCGCCCCGGACATCGGCGGAGGGTCGCCGAGCAGCCCGCTGTTCGCGCCGGCCCCGGTGGTGGGTGCGGCGGCGGCCCATCCGCCGGAAGTGGGTGCCTCGGAGATCCAGCCCCTGGCCGGGGCGCCGGCACCGGCACCGGTGGTCGGGGCCGTACCGACCCAGCCACTGGTGGGCGCGGCACTCGCCCAGTCGTCCACCTCGTTCGGTCGCTGCTCGGCAGCGCCGCGACGCCTGCCACGACGCCCGGTCGCCCGGGTGTCGGTGAAGTCGTCCGGCGTACTTCCGGTCATGCCGCCCGGGGAACTTCCGGCCGCGTCGTGCGGCGTACTCCCGGTGGTGTCACGCCAGGTGCTGCCGCTCGCCTCGCCGCGCCAACCGACGGGGTCGCCGGTACCGCGCCAGCGGTCACCGCCGCTCTCGGCGCCCGGGGCTTCGTCGGCAGTGCCACTCGGACCGCGCCAGTATTCGCCGGTGCTGTCCCAGGTCACCTCCGGGGCGACCCGTTGCCGCCCGGAGTGGCCGCTTACCGGCTCGTCCGGCCTGTCGGGGCGGTGGTGCCGGCCGCCGTCACGAGGATCGAGGCCGGAGTCCGGGGACCGGTCGGTGGCATCGGTGGCCCAGCCGGAAGCGCCGGTGTAGGCGCCGGAGGTGTAGGTGCCGGTTGTGCCGGTGTAGGGGGCGGGGGTGTCGGGGTAGGCGGCGGAGGCGCCGGACTGGAGCGGCTCGGTGGACTCCCTGGCCCAGGACGGCGTGTAGCTGTCTACCGGCTCGGGTGCGCCACGGTGCCGGGCTCGCCGCCGGCTCGGGGTGCGGTAGGTGACGTCGGAACGCGAATAAGGATCAGTCGGCCAGGATGGTGCCGGGTCGCTCCGGCCGCCGCTGTCCTGCCACTCATGTCGGGCGAGCTCACCCCGCCCCCGATCCCGATGGTCCACAGCCGAGGCGTGACCTTTCTGGTTAGCCGATCGCGAGGAGTCTGGTAGGTCGTTCGCGAGTACCGTACGCAGATTGCCGTCGCCCGATGATACGCCGTTCCGGTAGCCCGAATTTGACCTGTTTCTTTCCTCCACATGCTGGGGACCGAGTCGGCGCAGGTCAGGCGCGCTCCAGGCTATCTTCCCCAAACGTTATCCACAGCCTGTGCACAGGGCCGCACACACCCCGTCGGGAAACCGTCCACAGGTTGTCCCGAGTTCCGTCCACCGCCGTGCTTGAGAGTCTGACCTCGACGTCCGTATCGTTGCGCCCTGACCCTGCCACCCGTGTCGACATCCCCCGGTCGAGCCGGTTGGCCAGGGCCGGCCCGGCCCACCGGCCGAGCGGAGCCGTGGGTCAGCCGGGAAATGTCGTACGTCGGCGGTTCGCTAGGGGCCTGCCGGTGTGGCGGAGGGGGATGCCCGTGTCGGTCACCGATGACGTCCGTGGGGAGTCGCGGCCGTCGCGTGGGGAGTCGCGACCGTCCGGGCCGCCGTCGGACGCGCCAGCACCCCGCGACGGGCAGTTCGACAAGACCCCGCCGCAGGACATCGCGGCCGAGCAGTGCGTGCTCGGCGGCATGCTGCTCTCCAAGGACGCGATCGCCGACGTGGTCGAGATCCTCCGGACCAACGACTTCTACCGGCCGGTGCACTCGACCGTCTTCGACGCGATCCTGGATCTCTACGGCCGGGGTGAGCCGGCCGACGCCATCACCGTCGCCGCCGCGCTCGCCGACTCCGGCGACCTGGCCCGGATCGGCGGTGCGCCCTACCTGCACACGCTGATCGCCAGCGTGCCGACGGCCGCCAACGCCGCCTACTACGCCCGGATCGTCGGCGAGCGCGCGGTGCTGCGACGCCTGGTCGAGGCGGGTACCCGGATCGTCCAGCTCGGCTACGGCTCCGCCGGTGGTGGCGGGCGGGACGTCGACGACGTGGTGGACCTGGCCCAGCAGGCGATCTACGACGTGACCGAGAAGCGGGTCAGCGAGGACTTCGCGGTACTCGCCGACATGCTCCAGCCGACGCTCGACGAGATCGAGGCGGTCGGTGCGCAGGGCGGGGTGATGACCGGGGTACCGACCGGCTTCACCGACCTGGACCGGCTGCTCAACGGGCTGCACCCCGGCCAGCTGGTGATCGTGGCTGGCCGGCCGGGTCTCGGCAAGGCGCTCGCGCTGGACACCCCGCTGCCCACCCCGAATGGCTGGACCACCATGGGGGAGGTCGGTGTCGGGGAGCAGCTGCTCGGCGCGGACGGCCGGCCGACCACGGTCACCAACGTCTTCGACATCCTGCACGACCGGCCGTGTTACGAGGTCGAGTTCTCCGATGGTTCCGTCATCGTGGCGGACGCCGAACACCTGTGGAAGACGACCACCCGGACACACCGACGGCAGCTCACCGGGAAGCGTGTTGCTGTCGCCGCCACCCGCGCCATCCGCGCCGCCCACATCGCCCGCGCCGCTTCGTCGGTCGCCGTACTCGAGCAGCCCGTCGGGCTGACGACGATCGTCGATGCCGTTAGCGTGCGCGAGCAAGTGCACACCACGGCCGAGATCGCGGCATCCGTACGGAACCCGAGAGACGGGCACACCAACCACGCCGTGCGGAACTGTGCCCCGCTCGACCTGCCGGAACGGGAGTTGCCCGTCCCGCCGTACACCCTCGGTCTGTGGCTCGGCGACGGGTCGCCCGTTGGTGCCGTGGACGGGGCTGTGGGCGTACCGCACGACGAGCACATTCCCGTCGAGTACCTCCGAGCGTCACAGGCGCAGCGGCGATCCCTGCTCGCCGGTCTGATGGACACGGCGGGCACCGTCGCACCCGACGGCGGTCTGTGGTTCGCCGCGACATCCCGCCGGCTCGCACTCGACGTGCACGAGCTGATCGTCAGCCTCGGTCACCACTGCACGATCTCCACCGGGCGGGTGACGGGACGGACCGGGGAAACGTCGACGGCGTACACCTTGGATTTCAGTACCCCGGACGACGTCTTCCGGCTGGATCGCAAGCGTGCGGCGCACCGGGCGCGGCGGCGAGGTGTCGATCCGAGCCGTACGGCCAGCCGCCACATCGTCGACGTGCGGCGCGTGCCGAGCGTGCCGGTCCGGTGTGTCACTGTCGACAACGAGGACCACCTCTACCTGGCCGGCCGGGCCATGATCCCGACCCACAACTCCACAGCTTCGATGGACTTCGCCAGGAACGCCGCGATCCGGCACAACTGTGCCAGCGCGATCTTCTCACTGGAAATGAGCAAGGTCGAGATCGTGATGCGCCTCCTCTCGGCGGAGGCCCGGGTGCCGCTGCACGTACTGCGCAGCGGGCAGCTCTCGGACGACGACTGGACCAAGCTGGCCCGCCGGATGGGCGAGATCAGCGAGGCGCCGCTCTTCGTCGACGACACGCCCAACATGAACCTGATGGAGATCCGGGCGAAGGCCCGTCGGCTCAAGCAGCGGCACGACCTCAAAATGATCGTGGTCGACTATCTCCAGCTGATGAGTTCACCGAAGCGGACCGAGAGCCGTCAGCAGGAGGTCGCGGAGCTGTCCCGAGGGCTGAAGCTGCTGGCCAAGGAGGTCGAGTGCCCGGTGATCGCGGTCAGCCAGCTGAACCGTGGCCCGGAGCAGCGTACCGACAAGCGCCCGCAGCTGTCCGACCTGCGGGAGTCCGGCTGCCTGACCGCGCAGACCCGGCTCATCCGGGCCGACACGAACGCGGAGGTCACCCTCGGCGAGCTGTTGGCACACGGCGTACGGGACATTCCGGTCTGGGCCCTGGACGAGAAGCTGCGGTACACCGCCCGCACTCTCACGCACGCGTTCCCCAGCGGAACCCGTCAGGTTTTCCGGTTGACGCTCGCCTCAGGCAAGCAGATCGACGCCACCGCCAATCACCCGTTCCTGACGATCGGCGGTTGGGTTCCGCTGCGGGAACTCACGGTCGGCGCCCAGGTGGCGACGCCTCGGCACATACCCCCGCCGCTGGCCACCCGGCCCTGGCCGGAGGCACGGGTGATCATGCTCGCGCACCTGCTCGGAGCGGGATCGTTCGTACGTCGGCAACCCGTCCGGTACGCCAGCCAGGACGAGGAGAACCTCGCCGCCGTAACGGCAGTGGCGCGAGACTTCGGCATCACCGCGATCCGTGACGACCGGGCGGCGGCACGGGTCGGCACCCTGCGCCTTCCCGCCCCGCACCCTCCGGCTCCGGGGCGGCGGAACCCCATCGTCGAGTGGCTGGACGGCCTGGGACTGTTCGGGCTGCGCCCGGACGAGAGGTTCGTACCCTCCGAGGTCTTCTCGCTGCCCAAGAAACAGATCACGCTGTTCCTGCGGCACCTCTGGGCGACGGACGGGTCGGTAACGGTGGACGACGCGGGACGAGGTGGGCTGATCCACTACGCGTCGACCAGCCGTCGGATGCTCGAAGACATCTCTCGGCTGCTGCTCCGCTACGGCATCACGGCGCGGCTGAGGGCGGTGCGGACCAGCACGCACCGGATCGGGTACAGGCTGGACATCTCCGGGCGGGACGACCAGCTCCGGTTCCTGCGTGAGATCGGGGCGTACGGCGAGCGGGCCAGGGCGTGCGCTCGACTGATCGCGGCGATCGAGTCCATGGTCAGCAACGCCAATGTCGACACGGTCCCCCGGGAGGTGTGGAGCCGGGTCCGGGAGGTGCTGACCGAGCCTGGCCCGACGCACGGCGGGACCGCGCCCTCCCCGGAGACCCGGTTGCGCGGCGGCGCGCCGTGGAATGATGCGCCGGGCCGTACCCGACTTGCCGAGGTCGCGCAGGTGCTGGACTCTGCGGATCTGGAGTTGTACGCCACGAACGACGTCTTCTGGGACGAGGTGCGCTCCATCGAGCCGCTGGGCGAACGTGACGTCTACGACGCGACGGTGCTCGGCGTGCACAACTTCATCGCGAACGGGATCGCCGTGCACAACTCGATCGAGCAGGATGCCGACGTCGTCATCCTGCTGCATCGCGACGACTACTACGACAAGGAGTCACCCCGGGCCGGCGAGGCGGACTTCATCGTCGCCAAGCACCGGAACGGACCGACCGACACCGTCACCGTGGCCGCGCAGCTGCACCTGTCCCGGTTCGTCGACATGGCCATCGTCTGAGCCCAGCCGGCACCAGATCACCGGCCGGCGTCGGGTCACCGGGTCGGCATCGAGCCGCCGCCGGGTGGCACGTCACCTGCCGGCACCCGTCGCCTGTGGGTTCAGTCGAGCAGTGGGAACCAGCCGGCGGCCTCGCCGAGCACGAGCCGGTCGTGCGGGCTCAGCGGGAGCCGCCCGGTCCCCTTCAGCAGATAGTCGGTGTCCGACCAGTCAGACGGGCGGATCGCCTCGGCACTGAGCAGCCCGTCCAGGGTCGCCACCGCGATGGCGACACCCTCCGACTCCGGCCCGGGCGCGTCCGGAAGGTCCACCGTCAGGTCGAGATGGTGCACGACCGCCTCGGTGACCAGGGTGGCGAGGAACTCCGGTACCGCCAGCACGTGACCCTGGGTGCTGACGTACCCGAGCGGGTCCGTCGCTGCGGCGGCCCGGACCGCCGCCGGTGCGGTTTCGGTCCAGAGCCGGACCACTCCGCGCGGCCGGTCGAAGGCGGCTGCGGAACGGCGTACCCAGGTGGCGTGCCGCCCCTCGTCCGGGTCACTCGGCGCCAGCCAGTAGCTGACGCCGTCCACGTCCGCCGGCCCGACCGCCGGGCTAGCGAGCGCGACCAGGGCGCGCTGCGCGTCGAGGACCAGATGCAGGAGCAGGTCGACGACGAACCAGCCCCGGCAACGGGTCGGCCGGAGCAGGTCGGCGTCGGCGAGGTCACCGACTGTCGCGGTGATGAGGTCGTACGCCGCACCGAGTGCCCGCTGTGCCCCCGCCGCCCGGGAGGCTCCCACGCCGTCCAGCCGACCCACCTCCGTCCAGCCCAGCCGTCGCAAACGGCGGATCCCCGCGCTCGGCGACGTACATACGCCGCCCGTCGACGACGCGCGAGGTATGTTGCCCGGGCACGGGGATCCGTGAAACTCCGGTCAACCAGCCGATCCGGTGGCCGGTCTCCCAGCGGGGACCGGAACCGTCCTGCCGGCGGGGCCGGTCAGTCGAAGAAGTCGTTCAGGAAACCCTTCCGCTTCTTGTGCTTGTAGTGCCCGTGGTAGCCGTAGTGCGGCTGCCCATGCTGCCCATGCTGCCCATGCTGCCCGTGCTGCCCGTACGCCGGGGCCGGCGCCTGCGGGTAGCCGTGCGCGGGCGGTGGTGGCGGTGGCGGTACGTGGCTCGGGCCGCCGTAGGCGGGCTGGTGCGGTGCCGGCGGCGGAGGCGGGTACCCGGCACCCGAGGCGGGCGCGTGCTGCTGCGACGCCGGCGCCTGCTGCTGGCTCCAGTTGGCCTCGGCCTCGAACAGCTTCTCCAACTCGCCCCGGTCGAGGAAGATGCCACGGCATTCCGTGCACTGGTCAACCGTGACGCCGCTGCGCTCGTACTGGCGCATGTCGCCACGACACTTGGGACAGGTCATCTGCATCACTCGAAGGTACCCGGTCGAATCACCGAGTTCCCGTCAGCGCGGCCACCACTTCGGCATCCGACACCTCGTGGAAGTCGTCGTAGTAACGGCTGACGGCGCCGAAGTCCGCCGGGCGCTCCGGGCAGAGCACCTCGTCGGCGGTCTCGCCGAGTAGCTCGTACGCCTGCGGCGCGCCGACCGGGACGGCGACGACCACCCGTCGGGCGCCCAGTTGCCGGGCGACTCCGACGGCGGCTCGCGCGGTGGCCCCGGTGGCGAGCCCGTCGTCGACGATCACCGCGATCCGGCCGTCGAGTCGCAGCGGCGGCCGGTCCCTCCGGTAGACCCGTTCGCGCCGTTCCAACTCGGCGGTCTCGGCCCGGACCACCGCGTCCACCTCCGCCGGCTCCAGCCGGCCGGCGATCTCCTCGTTGAGCACCCGCAGCCCGCCCGGTCCGACGGCACCGAAGGCCACCTCGGGTGCCTCCGGCAGGCCCAGCTTGCGGACCACGAGGACGTCCAGCGGTGCGCCGAGCGGCTCCGCCACCGCCGCCGCCACCGGTACGCCGCCCCGGACCAGCCCGAGGACGATCACGTCGGGGTCACCGGCGATCGGGGCGAGCCGGTCGGCCAGTACGGCTCCGGCCTCCGCACGATCCCGGTAGGTCGCGTTCATGTCTCAGGTTTACGCCCCGCCGGCCAACCCTGCTCGGCAGACGCCCGAGAAAGCCGTCGGAACGCCACCGGCTGCCGGTTGACAGGGGCAGGCGTCAGCCCAGGGCGGCGGTGCCGAGCTGCCAGCCCAGCGCGGCGGCGCCGAGCCCGACGGCCAGGGTGGCGAACACGTTCAGCCCGGCCTGCCGGCGCCCGCCCGGCCCGCCCGACAGCAACTGCACTGTCTCGTAGCCGAACGTCGAGTAGGTGGTCAACGCGCCGCAGAAGCCGGTGCCGACCAGTGCGCCGACCCAGCCCGGCAGGGCGGCGGAGAGGCCGGCGACGAGGCCGAGCACAAGCGAGCCGACGACGTTGACCGTGAACGTCGCCCACGGCGCCGGGCGGGAGCCGCGCTCGACAAGCCAGTTGACCATGAACCGACCGACCGCGCCGACCGCCCCGCCGGCCAGCACCGCTGCCCAGGTCAGCATCGACGTGGCGCCCTGGTCAGCATCGACATACCGCCCAGGTCAGCATCGGCGTACCGCCCGGCGGGTCACGACCGCACCCGGTCCGCCGCCCACATCCCGAGGCGTACCGCGACCAGTGCTCCGGCGAGCGTGCCGAGCAGGTACCCGACGGCGACGCCGGGGCGGCCGGCCGCGAGAAGTCCCCGGGTCTCCACCGCGTACGTGGAGAACGTGGTGTAGCCGCCGAGGATCCCGGTACCGAGGAACGGCCGGATCAGCCGGTGCGGGGCGGCTGCGGTGGTGACCAGTCGCATCAGCAGGCCGATCAGGGCACAGCCGGAAAGGTTGGTGACCAGGGTCGCCCACGGTACGGCGGTCGCGGCGTGCGGCCAGAGCACCACCAGCCCGTACCGGCCGGCCGAGCCGAGCGCACCGCCGACGGCGACCGCGGCGAGGACGTCCCAGCCGGGCCGGTTCGGCAGCGCGGGTGGCTCGTCGGGCGTGGGCGACGGAACGGGCGCGTCAGACCCAACGGGTTCGGGCGGCGAAACGCGCTCGTCGGGCCCGGCGGGTTCGGGCGACGGGACGGGCTCGTCGGGCCCGGCGGGTTCGTCGGGCTGGGCGGAGCGGGGCTGGTTCACGGGACGGCCGTCGGCATTCACGGGATGACGGTCGACACCGGTGTGCGGTCGGGGGCCGGGGTGTCCTGCGGGGTGAGGGCGAGCCGGAGCGCGGGTACCCAGCCGAGGAAGGCGACCGGGTAGAGCAGGTACCCGAACCGGGTCGACGGCATCAGCAGGATCGCGGCGAGCAACCCGTACCCGCAGAAGAGCGCGACTGAGGCGGCCGTGCGGGGCGGGCGGCGCAGCAGCAGGACGGCGATCAAAGCTCCGGCCGCGACCAGCAGCGCGGCGGCGACCACCCGGCCGGCCGGCAACGACTGCGCGATCAGGTACCCGGGGAACGGTGACGCGGCCGGGCTGCTGACCAGGCCGTGGCCGAGCGGGAAACGCAGCACGTTCTCGACAAGCGCCGCCGAGTCGACGAGTTGGGCGGGGACGAGCGCGACGATCGGCAGGCCGAGCGCCCCGACGGCCAACCGCAGCCCGGATCGGCGACCCCGGACGGCGGCGTGCACCAGCAGGACCAGCGCGACCGGCCAGGCGAAGAGTTTCAGTGCCGCCGCCAGCCCGACCGCCAGGCCGGCGCCGACGAACCGGTCCCGGGCGGCGTAGGCGAGGGCGAGCAGGCAGAGGGCGAGGACCGGCAGGTCGTCACCGCCGGTGGCCAGGGTCAGCGCGCAGACCGGCAGTACCGTCGCGAGCTGCACCGCCCGGACCAGCGCGGCGTCCCGGACACCGGCCCGGCGTGCCGACATCGGGGCGGGGCCGCCGGGGATCGCCGCCGCCGGGCGCCGGAGCAGCAGCACGGCCAGGCCGAGCGCGACGGCGGTGGCGACGGCGAACCAGATCCGGGCGTCCGTCCACCACGCGGTGCCGGCGAGGGCGCGCGGCAGCCCGAACAGGGCCATCCCCGGCTGGTACGGCGTGTAGCCGAGCAACTGCTCCCCGGCCGGAAGTGCGGCGATGGCGTCCCGGGTCAGGTACGGCGTGCCGTGGTCGAGCAGTCGGGCACCGGAGTGCTCGACCACCACCACCTCCTCCTGGGCCCGGTCGAGCCGGCCGCCGACCCGTTCGACCGCCTGCCAGACCAGCGGCAGCAGGGCGGTGGCGGCCCAGGTGGCGACGGTCAACCCGCCCCGGGCGGCGGTACCGGCCAGCCGGGAGTCGGGTCGGCGGCGCCGGACGAGAAGCTGACCGAGCACCACGATCGTGGCGATCAGGTATCCGACGGCCGCGACGCTGCCCCAGGCCCGGTGCGGCAGGAGTGTGGAGGTGACCGCGGTGACGGCGGCGAAGCCGGTGGAGAGGAGATAGAGCACCAGGTCGGCGGCGAGGCCACCGGCCGCCCGGTCGGCCCGACGCCAGAATCTCCGGCCCTCCGGCGTCCGGGTGTCGGGCGACGTGTCCAGTTCGTCCGTGGCACTCACGCCGGCAAGTGTGGCAGACACCCGGCAGCCCGTGCGGCGGTTACGCGGCCGGCGGCGGTAGAGCGTGTGCGGCGGTTACGCGGCCGGCGGCGGTAGAGCGTGTGCGGCGGTTATGCCGGCAGGTGTGGCAGGCGCTCGGCGCGGCGCGGGCCGGGCCGGCGGCCGGGAGAGAGCCGGACCACCGCGCCCTCGTCGTGCAGCGCGGGGGCCAGGGTGCCGGGCCTGCCGCCCGCGCCCTGGTGCAGGGAGGCGAGCAGCCGGGCGGCCGGCATCGGTCGGGCGAAGAGGTGGCCCTGCCCGGCGGTGCAGCCCAGCTCCCAGAGCGCCCGGCGCTGCGGCTCGCTCTCCACCCCCTCGGCCACCACGCTCAGGTTGAGGCTCCGGCCAAGGTCGACAGTGGACCGGATCACCGCGGTGGCCTCCGCCGAGGTCTCCATCGCGGTGACGAAGCCCCGGTCGATCTTCAACTCGTGTACGGGAATCCGGGACAGCACCGACAACGACGAGTACCCGGTGCCGAAGTCGTCCAGGGCGAGCTGGATGCCGGCGTCCCGGAGCTGCCCGAGTACCTGGTCGACCACTTCGAGCTGGCTGAGCGTCAACGTCTCGGTCAACTCCAGCACGAGCCGGTCCGGCGGCAGGTCGTGCGCCCGCAACCGGGCCAGTACGGAGCTGGGGAACCGGGCGTCCAGCAGGCTGCGTGGCGAGACGTTGACCGCCACCGGCAGGTCGAAGCCGGCCTCCCGCCAGGTGTTGACGGCGATCAGCGACTGGTCGAGAACCGCCTCGGCGAACGCCGGCAGCAGCCCGGACCGCTCCACCGTCTCCAGGAACCGGAGCGGATCGATGGTGCCCCGGGCCGGATGCCGCCACCGGGCCAGCGCCTCGGCGGCGACCACCTCACCGCTGCCGAGGTCGACGATCGGCTGGAAGTTGACCGTGAACTCCTGGTCGGCAACCGCCCGGGGCAGGTCGCCGCCGAGCGAGAGCCGGCCGAGATCTGCGGTGTCCCGGGTCGGGGCGTACGTGGCGATCCGGCGGCCGCCCCGTTTGGCCTGGTACATGGCCACGTCGGCGCGGCGCAGCAACTCGGTCATCCCGCCCTTGCTCGGCGCGACCGCGATGCCGCCGCTGGCCTCGACGCTGATCCGCATTCCGTCCAGCTCGATCGGCTCGTGCAGCGCGGTGAGCAGCGTCTCGGCCCGGTGCGCGGCGACCGCCGGGGCGGGCAGGCCGTGGAAGAGCACCGCGAACTCGTCACCGCCGAGCCGGGCCACCAGGTCCTCCCCGTGTACGGCACCGCGCAGTCGCTCGGCCACCTGGATGAGTACCCGGTCGCCGGCCGCGTGCCCGAGGGTGTCGTTGACCTCCTTGAAGTGGTTGAGGTCGATCAGCAGCAGCGCTACCACGCCCTCGGTGCGCCGCTGGCCGAGTTGCTCGGCGCCCCTGTCGAGCAGGTGCCGCCGGTTGGCCAGCCCGGTCAGCGCGTCGTGTGCGGCGGCGTGCGCGTGCTCCTCGGCCACCCGGTTCAATTCGGCGTACGCGGAGGCGTTGCGGATCGCCGTGCAGAGCGCCGAGGCAAAGGTACGCAGGGTGTACTGCTCCCGCTCGGAGAGCTTGATCGGCCCCCGGAACCGCAGCCGCAGCATGCCGATGTCGCTCGTGTTGTGTCCCTCGAGGGGTACCGGGATGACCAGGCCGGCGTCGTCCGTGGCCGCACCTGGCGGCCCATCGTAAGTGAGCGTCTTGGCTGTGCCCCTGACCAGCCGGCCCGTCCCGGTCAACTCGATCTCCACCTCATCGGCGGAGAAGAGTTCGGCGCCACCCATGACCGCCGTCCTCAATACTGTGTCGAGGTCCACGGCGTTGAGTGCGTCGGTGGCCCGGGCCAGGCGCTGCCACGCCTGCTGCTCGGTGCGCGCCCGAATCCGTCCCGAGTACGCTAGGTGAAGACTGAGGATCAGGGGTGGGATCGCCGCCAGCAGCCGAATGTCCGCCTGGAGGATCACCAAGGTGCCCAGGATCAGGAAGAATCGGGCGACAACAGTGGCCAAGCGCAGATTCCAGTTCTCCCTGAAGAGGTAGCTGACCTTCGTCCCTGTGGCCAGTGCGATGATCGGCAGCGACAGCAGCTCGTCCAGTACCACGTTCACCAGGTACGCAACCGCGAGTGGGCCGATCAGGTCGGGGACGGAAAGTTCCGACCCTCCATGATGGCCGAGGAGGAGCAGCGTCAACGCGCTGGCGCTGACCAGGACCATCTCCTTCGCGACCGAGAACACGCTCCTGATCTTGGCTCGCTTGACGATGGCGCAGGTGATGCCGACGCCGAGCCCTGTGCTGAGCACGACCCATGGAGCGGGAGCCACCGCCAAGCCGACCATGAAGGCGCTCTCGATCCAGGTGAAGCCGTGTGTGGTCGACCGGATGCGGATTTTTACTGAGGCGGCGGTACCGACAGCGACCAGTGCGACCAGCGTCGCTGCCATCTGAAGGTTGGAACCCGTTGTGGAGCCGCTGCGGATGATCGCATGCACGCAGACCGCAGCCGACACGGCCGCGAAGACGACGACGGGACCGACAGCCAGCCACAGCCGGTCGGTCCCAGTGTCATGTTCATCAGGACGAGTCACAACCGTTCCCAGGGTATGCGGAGGGTGCGTCTCGTCAGACTACGGTGAGTCGCCTTTCGGCGACACCTGTGTCACTCCCAGCTGTGGCCACGCATGATCGCTCTCCATTCAGCCTATGGCCCCTCCGGGCTACCGGTGTCCGGTAATCCGTTGCTGCCAATCCGGTTCGCTTGATGGGAGCAGCTTAAGGGGGAGTGCGACGGATAGATACAAAAAATGTCGCTATGCTCACTATTAGCCAAGCCTCTACGCATTCGCTACGTTCTGTCCATGTATGGGAACTGACTGGCGATGATCGACGTATGTTCGTGAGGCCGGGATGCGGACTCTGCGGCTTTGGCTCTGCTGAAGTTGATCGGTTCTCCGGGCGGCGCTCAACAGATGCCTGCGGACCGCCTTGGTGGTTGGTTGCGAACGTTCGGCAACTCGACCTTGTTCAAGTCTTGGCGCTGCGGCTGCCGAACCTCCATCGGGTGACCTGGTAGAACTCGCTTCGTGTCCATCCGTTGACCCTGGGTTCGATGTCGTGTGATCCTTACTGATCTTGGATCATTGCGTCATTGCAGACGAACTGGATGCGGCTGGCCCTCCCGGAGGCGAATGACGCTGGTGAATGTATCTGTGCGGTGGTCGATACACTGCGAGGGGTCACTGCTCAACTCGTCCTTTTTGCCTCTTGGGGCCGTAGATGATCGAAGTTCGACTTTTCGGACCGATGCAGGTTCTCGTAGGCGGATCGTCGTTGCCACTCGGTACCCCGAAACAGCAGACCGTGCTGGCATTGCTGGCGATCCGGCCGGGGCGGATAGTCACGCTGGAGGAGCTGATCGACGAGCTGTGGCCGGAGGCGGCACCTGCATCGGCTGTCGCCAACACCCGTGGCTACGCGGCACGCCTCCGGCGGGCATTCGACGAGATGGAGCAGACCAAGGGTCTGTTGGCCCGGAGCGGTCCCGGCTACGAGTTTCGGATACGTCCGGACGACGTGGATCTGCTTGCCTTCGAAGATGAGTGCCAGCGGGCCAGCGAGGCACTCGCTCGGGCAGACCTGTCTGGCGCGGAGGATCTGATCCGCCGGGCCGAGGACCGCTCGCGGGGGCCGATGTTAGCGGGTTTGCCGCTTGGGCCGGTGTTGTCGGCCCGCCGAACAGCGGTGGTGACCCTTCGGCTCGGTCTAATTGAGCAGTGCGCTGAGCTGCACCTGGCAGCAGGTCGGCCCCGGCTGGCGATCGGGATGCTCAGGGATCATCTGCGAGCTCACCCCCTGCGGGAACATGCCCATGCTCTGTTGATCAGGGCACTCTACGAGGACGGCGATCTCCCCGGTGCCTTGGCCGCGTTCGCCGCCGCACGGTCGGAACTGGTCGACCAACTCGGCATTGAGCCCGGCGACGAACTGCAACAACTACACAAGGCGGTACTCAACCGTGACCCTGCGCTCAACCGCCTTCATGCGACCGCTGCACTGCCGCAGTCCGGTGCGCCAACGATGCCAGGGCTGACCGCCGCCCCCCACGATCGCCCTGACCAGCAGACGGCGGTGCCATCCTGCTGGCTGCCCCGGACAGTCGTCGATTTCACCGGACGGACCGAAACGATACGTCGGCTGACTGAGGCTGTGGAGCGGGCGGACCCTAGTGGACCAGTGATCCGAGTGATCAACGGGATGGCCGGGATCGGCAAGACAACGCTCGCCGTACATCTCGCCAGCCGGCTCACTGACCGCTACCCCGATGCTCAACTTTTCATCGACCTGCAAGGCCACAGCACTGTGAGCCCGATGGAGCCCTCCGCTGCGCTGATAACCCTGCTCCGGCAACTCGGCGTACCGGCCGGACGGATCGCGACGGAGCTTGATCAACGGATCGCGCTGTGGCGGTCGGAGCTTGCCACCCGCAGGGTCCTCGTGCTGCTGGATAATGCCGGCAGTAGAGCCCAGGTCGAGCCGCTGCTACCGTCTGCCCCCGGCACACTGGTACTGGTAACGAGCCGACGGCGCTTGTTGGGAACCGACGGAATCATCCCCGAGTCGTTACCTGTCCTCGCCCCGGACGAGGCCGTCGACCTGTTGGCGAGGACGGCCGGGGCGGACCGGATCCGGGCGGAACCGGAGGCCGCCGCAGCAGTGGTTCGACAATGTGGATATCTTCCGTTGGCGATCCGGCTGGCAGGCGCCCGCCTCGCGCACCGCCCAGGCTGGAGGGTGGCGGATCTGGCGGACCGGATTGACCGGAGCAGTCGGACGCTGGGCGAGATCTCTGCGGAAGACCGGAGCGTTGCTGCCGCCTTCGACCTGTCATATCAACCACTCCGGGAACCGGTGCGCCGAATGTTTCGGCTGCTGGGCCTCTATCTTGGCGAGTTCTTCCACATCACTACAGCGGCAGCATTAACGGGATTGCCGCTGCCGGACGCCAAGCTGGCTATGGCCGAGTTGGTCGACCATCATCTCGTGGAGGAACTGAGCGCTGACCGGTTCCGGCTACATGATTTGACGCGCCAGTACGCAGCCGACCTTGCCGTCGCCACCGACGCACCGGATGAGCGCGACGCGGCGTTAGGTCAGCTGCTCGACCACTACCTGTTCGCGGCGGCTGTCGTCTCGGAGAGGCTAGAGCTGCCATATCACCGTATATTGCGGCCCTCGCATGGACCGCAGCGTCCCGAACTGGTGAAGGCGGTGGAACCGGACACGGCATGGATGGAGAAGGAGCGGATGAACATCCGATCGCTGGTCCGTCTCGCCGCAGAAGGCAGACAAGCTCACTATGCGTGGCGGCTTGCCCAACAAACCTGGCGATTCCACTATACCCGTGGTTACTCGGAAGAGATTATCGAAACCCATCGCATCGGGCTAGCCGCGGCTACACGCCTGGGAGACGTCGCGGCAATGGCAACGATGCACAATTACATAGCCTCGGCGTACGTTAATATCGCCGACTATCAAACTGCGATGCAGCATTTGCAAAGTTCCTTCCGTCTGTCGAACAGCGTCGGAGATGCGCTTTTGGCGCGGGCCGCCGAGGCAAACCGCGGCGTAGTGTTGACCAGAATGGGGCGTCTGCTCGAAGCTGTAGAGATCTGTCGGCGAGTGCGGCGCGCTGGGCTGCTCAGTGTCGGTACCAATATGGGAATCGCGCTCACGTTACTCGGGATGTGCGAGGAGGCCCTGCAGGTTCAGCGCGCATCGCTGCTCTTCGCTATCGAGCTGAAGAAGAGCTTCGCGGTAGCTCAGGACCTTGGGAATCTCGGGGCGACACGCCTGCGAATGGGCCAGTTCAGCCAGGCTGCCCGTCTGATCAGTGCTTCGCTTGCCCTCAGGGCCCGGATTCGTAATCGACGTGGTGAACCTGGGGCAATCAACGATCTTGGCAGCGCGTACCGCCACCTGGGCCGGCTCGACGACGCACAGCAGCTACATCGACGGGCGATAGCCGCCGCGATCGATACCGGTGAGCGGGACGTGGAGTCGGCAGCGCGCAACGATCTCGGACTTACTCTGTCGGCAGCAGGACAGGGATCGGAAGCCTTCGAGGCGCATCGGCAAGCACTCGAACTGGCCACCCGGACCAGTCATCCGTACGAGCAGGGGCGGGCGTTGGCGGCAATGGCGGGACTGTTGGAGACGCGGGATCCGGCCGAGGCGCGTCGACACTGGGAGCGGGCGATGGCGATCTTCACAAGAATGGGCGTACCGGAGCGCTTCGAGGTCGAGCGTCACCTCGCCCGCCTGCCCCGCACGTCGAGCGGTGAGCAGACACCGAGCCGGACCGGGTCGTCGGCGCCGAACGTATCGATCGTCTATCGAGTTTCTATCTCGGCCGCACCTATGGTTTACCCATCGGTCGGTGGTCGAGCCACGGGGGAATCGACAAAAGACCGGCTGCGGTGATCGCCCCCCGGTCACCGTTGCGGTAAGGGTGAGGGATCGGGTATGAGCGTCGTAACGCACCTGCGACAGGTTCCAAGTCATATCCGTTCCCTCACCCGAACCGGTTGCCCGATGCCCACGTGCCATCTCTGGAACAGATCGCACAGGTGGAACAGATCGCAAACGTGGAGCCGTTGATGGCTGATCTGGACTCCGGACGCGCGGCACAAGACCTGGCCGAGGCTGATCGACAATTGCGGCGCGGCGCGGCACTCCTGCGGCTACCGCGCTGGTGGCAGCCGGCATGGGGCCTGTTCTTCGTGGTGGTCTGGGCCAGGTGGGATGTCCCACCGCCGATTTCGGTGCGGCCCGTGACGTCGGCGGCTTGACCGACCCGGTGGCGACGGCCCTGCCGGTAGGCTCGCGGACGTGACCGAGCCCGCGCACCTCACCCACGTCGATCCTGCGGGGGCCGCCCGGATGGTCGACGTCTCCGCCAAACCGGTCTCGGTGCGCCGGGCCGTCGCCGCCGGCCGGCTGCACACCACGGCCGAGGTGGTCGAGCTGTTGCGCCGGGACGGGCTGCCGAAGGGCGACGCCCTGGCCGTCGGCCGGCTTGCCGGCATCATGGGTGCGAAACGCACCCCGGATCTGATCCCGCTCTGCCATCCGATCGCCCTGCACGGGGTCACCGTCGACCTGGAGCCCGGCGACGACACGGTCGAGATCACCGCGACTGTCCGGACCGCCGACCGGACCGGCGTGGAGATGGAGGCGCTGACCGCCGTGGCCACCGCCGGGCTCGCGCTTATCGACATGGTCAAGGCCGTCGACCCGGCGGCCTCGATCGAGGGGGTACGCGTGCTGCGCAAGGAAGGCGGCAAGACCGGCGACTGGACCCGACCGGAGGACCGGCCGTGATCCGGGCGAGGGTGGTGGTCGCCTCCAACCGTGCGGCCACCGGCGTCTACGCCGACACCAGCGGCCCGCTGCTGGTCGAAGGGCTGACGAAGCTCGGCTGCCAGGTCGACGAGCCGGTGGTGGTGCGCGACGGCGACCCGGTCGGCGCCGAGTTGCGCCGTGCCGCGGCCGAGGGGGTCGACGTGGTGCTGACCAGCGGCGGCACCGGCATCAACCCGACCGACCGGACTCCCGAGGTGACCCGGGCGCTGCTCGACTACGAGATCCCGGGCATCGCCGAGGCGATCCGGGCGCACAGTCGGGACAGGGTACCGACGTCCGCGCTCTCCCGTGGCCTGGCCGGAGTACTCGGCCGGATGCTCGTGGTGAACCTGCCCGGCTCCACCGGCGGCGCGAAGGACGGGCTGGCCGTACTCGGGCCGATCCTGGAGCACGCGGTCGACCAGATCCGGGGCGGCGACCACCCGCGTACCGACTGAACTCGTCGGCGGGCGGTCGTACCGCGAGGATAGGCTCGGACGGTGAACGTGAGGAGCGCGCAGGAGCGGGCCGGACGCGCGGCGGGCGGGCCGGCGTGAGCACCGAGACCGCTGTCGCCACCGACCCGTCGACCGTCCCGCCGACCGTGGACTGGGTGCAGGCCCGGTCCCGGGTCTACGAGGCCGGCGTCGCCGCCGCACCGGAACCCGCCGAGCTGCCGGTCGCCGAGACGGACGGCCAGACCCTGGCCGAGCCGCTGACCACCCTGACCGACCTGCCCGCCTTTCCGACGTCGAGCGTGGACGGCTGGGCCGTACGCGGCACCGGGCCGTGGCGGATCGTCGGCCGGGTGCTCGCCGGCAGCACACCGCCGCCGCTGACCGAGGACGGCACCGCCGTCGAGATCGCCACCGGTGCGATGCTGCCGGACGGTGCGGCCGGAGTGCTCCGGGTCGAGGAGTCGACGCGTGCCGCCGACGGGCTGGTCGACGGCACGCTGCGCTCGGCGCCGGAGTGGCGGGCCCTCGGTGAGGAGGCACACGCCGGTGAGGAACTGCTACCGGCCGGTACCCCGGTCGACCCCGGCGTGATCGGGCTGGCCGCCTCCTGTGGCTACGACACCCTCCGGGTCCGGCGGGCGCCCCGGGCCTCCCTGATCATCTTCGGTGACGAGCTGCTCACCACCGGCCGCCCCGGCGCGGGCCGGGTACGCGACTCGCTCGGCCCGGCCGTCCCGGCCTGGCTGCGCCGGTACGGCTGCACCATCACCGCCGCGGATGTGGTCGGGCCGGTGGCCGACACCCTGGAGGCGCACGTCGAGGCGCTCCGCCAGGGGCTCGCCACCGCCGACCTGGTCTGCACCACCGGCGGGACCATGAACGGGCCGGTCGACCACCTGCACCCGGCCCTGCACGAGCTGGGCGCGGAGTACGTCGTCAACACCGTCGCCGTACGCCCGGGTTTTCCGATGCTGCTCGCCCGGGTGACCGGGCCGGACGGTCGGGCCCGGTTCGTCGCCGGGCTGCCCGGCAATCCACAGTCGGCGATCGTCGCGACGGTCTCGCTGGTCGCTCCGCTGCTGGCCGGGCTGCGTGGCCGGGTGCTGCCGGAGCTGCCCCGGGTGACGCTGGCCGGGCCGGTGACCGGGCGGGGCGACTTCACCCATCTGGCGCTGGTCCGGGTCGACCCCGCCGACAACACCGCCACCCCGGTCCGGCACGTCGGCTCGGCGATGCTTCGCGGGCTCGCCGGAGCGGCCGGGTTCGCCGTGATCGCCCCGGGCACCAGGGGTGAACCGGGTGACCGGGTGCCACTCGTACCGCTGCCGCTGCTGCCAGGCGAGCGCCCCCAGCAAGGAGTGTGAGATGAGCGTACGGAGCGAGCCGGCCGTCGGCACCGGAGCCGTGCCGCCGAACGGCCGGTTGCACACCGCCGTCGGTACCGCCCCGCTGGACGTCGCCTTCCACGAGTCCGTGGTCGCCGACGCGGCTGCCGGTGCGGTGGTCTCCTTCCAGGGCGTGGTACGCGACCACGACCACGGCCGCTCGGTGCTCCGGCTCGAATACGAGGGCCACCCGAGCGCGGCCGACGTGCTGCGGGAGGTGGCCGCCGAGATCGCGGCCGATCCGGACGTACACGCGGTGGCGGTCTCGCATCGGCTCGGCCCGCTGAAGATCGGTGACGTCGCCCTGGTGGCGGCGGTGAGCACTGCGCACCGGGCGGCGGCGTTCGCGGCCTGCGCCCGGCTGGTCGACGAGGTCAAGGCCCGGCTGCCGGTGTGGAAGCGGCAGCTCTTCGCCGACGGTACCGAGGAGTGGGTGAACTGCCCCTGAGCTGGCTCGCGAGGCAGCCTGCCTACCGCTGGTTGGCGAGCCGGCGGGCGAAGCGGGAGTGCTCGGTGTAGAACGCCGGTTCGGCGCCGGGTCGCCACGGCAGCGCGGCGACCAACAGGATGATCGCCAGGGCGAGCGAGTTCTCCATCAGGGCGCCGAAGAAGCCGTCCTGGTAGTGCGACACCTCCGGCAACTGGTGCTCGTACGGCCAGATGGGTGAGATCAGGAAGAGCAGGTAGAGCCCGAGCGCGGCCACACCGTGCCGCAGGCCGGTCAGGGTGGGGAACCAGATCGGGGCGCGCAGCCCGGTCATCCCCGCCGGGCCGGCGGTCGACTGTGGAGGACGCGGCCACGGGCCCCGGCTGGCCGTGCGGCGTCGACTCGCGGTGTCGGCGAGGATCAGGATCGCCGGGATCACCCAGACCAGGTGGTGTGACCAGGAGATCGGGCTGATCACGTTCGTGGTGAGCCCGACCAGGGTGAAGGCGGTCAGCTCGTCGCCGTCGGCGTGCGAGTGCGAGGCGCGGGAGAGGCCGAGCGCCAGCAGCAGCATCGCGAACGCGAGCCAGAGCAGGGTCGGGGTCTCGATCGAGTCGTACAGCCGGGCGAGCACCCCGGCCAGCGACTGGTTCGGCGTCATGTCCGCCGCGCCGACCCGTTCGGTCTGCCAGAGCACGGACATGAAGTAGGTGGTCGACTCGCGGCCGGCGATCGCGAAGGTGCCGACGGTGACGGCGATGGCGGTACCGACTGCTGTCATCGCGGCCCGCCACTGTCGGGTGATCAGCAGGTAGACGACGAAGAGCGCCGGGGTGAGCTTGATCGAGGTGGCCAGGCCGATCCCGACCCCGGCCCAGGCGCCGCTGAAGAAGAGCCGGCGCAGCGGCCCGTCACCGGCGCTGACCCGGCTGCCCCGCCGGGCCCGCCAGCGCAGCGCCACCAGGTCGGCCATGACCAGACCGAAGAGCAGCAGGTTGACCTGGCCGTAGCCGAGCGTCTCCCGGGCCGGCTCGATGGCGACCGCCATCGGTACGGCGAGGCCGAGGGTGAACCAGAGCGACCAGCCGAGCCGGTCGGTGATCGGCTTGAGCAGGGCGGCGAGTATGACAGCCAGGGTGGCGACGCTGGCGACGATGTTGACCCAGCCGGCGAGACCGAGCGGGATGCCCGCCATCGGCAACATGACCAGCCCGGCGAAGGGTGGATAGGTGAAGCCGAGGGTGGTCCTGGGTGCGATGAAGTCGTAGAGCTCGTGCCCGCCCGCCCACCAGACCACCGCGCCGTGGTAGATCTTCATGTCGAAGAAGTTGTACGGCCGTCCGAACGTGGCGATGGCGAGCCACGCGGCGTAGCAGACGACGGCGACGATGCCGATCCGTACGACTGCTCGACGGTCGATTCCACGAGCAAAGCGGCGGACTGAGGCGAGGCGGCCTAGCCGTCTTTCGACGGTCGCCGGCATGGCGTGGCCACCCCCGTACCAATGTCGGTCTTCCGCCCAGGTCCTCCAAGGAGCCTAGAACGGTGGGTCACTCGAATGCCTCCTGCGTTATGCGACCGTGTCCGATCCCACACTGGTTCGCGACATTTCCACCGCGTTAACGCAGGGAGTGCGGTTCAGGTGATTCGCGGCCGCTCAGTCAGGTGAAACTAGCATATGTCCGGCATGGAGCGTGCTCGTTCGGTGATCCCCGTACCGCCTCGGCGGCGGCTCAGCCCAGGTCAGCCGGGCAGCCTACGGGCGGCCGCTGCGGAGCGTACGGCGATCCGGGCGTCCCGGCGAGCGGTGCGCACCGCCCGGCGTACCCGTCGACGGCCGCCACCCACCGCGTGGCTGGCCCGCCAGCCCAGGCCCGGCCGGCCCTCGGTGTCGGCCGCCGCCAGCAGCAGCCCGCCGATCAGCCCGAGGTTCTTCATGAAGTGGACCTGGTGCAGTCGCCGCTGCGCCGGGTCCTCCTGCTCCCAGAACCGGTGCCCGGCCATGGTGGTCGGGACCAGCGTGCCGGCCAGCAGGGCTGCCGCCGGCCGGGTGAAGTGCCCGGTGGCCAGCATCAGCCCGCCGAGCAGCTGGGCGGCGCCGTTGGCCCGGACCAGACTCGTCGGATCGGTCGGGATTCCCTCGTGGATGCCCTGCAACAGCGGGGCGACCTTGTCCGTCACCCGCTCCGCCCGGTCCACGTGCAGTTCGGGGTTGGCCACGGCGCGGGCGCCGCTGACCACGAAGATCGTGCTCAACAGGGTACGGGCCACGGTGCGTACGGGTTTCATGGCTCAACTCTTACCCGTTCGCGGCGCCTTTCACCCCTCGAAGTGGGAGACTGGGCGGCGCGGTCGCGGTACCGTCGCGAGCTGTGACGACCGTGCGACTCCGCGCCGAGGGTCCGGCCGACGCCGTGGCGATCCGGCAACTTGTCGCCGAGGCGTTCGCCAGTCCGGACACCCGGCTGCCCCCGGAGGTGCAACTCGTCGAGGCGCTGCGGGGCAGCGACGCCTGGCTCCCCGAGCTGTCCATGGTGGCCGAGGTCGACGGTGAACTGGTCGGCTACGCCCTGCTGAGCCGGGTCAAGGTGTGGCCGGGCGGAGTTCCGGCGCTGGCCCTCGGCCCGGTGGCGGTGCGGCCGACCCGGCAGCGTCGCGGTTACGGCCAGGACGTCGTCCGGGCCGCGCTCGACGCCGCCGCCGAGCTCGGTGAGCGCCTCGTGGTGGTGCTCGGCAACCCCGCCTACTACCGCCGGTTCGGGTTCGAGCCGGCCGCCGGGTTCGGGCTGACCAGCCCGTGGTCCGGGCTGGGCGATCCGTGGCAGGTGCTGGTGCTGCCGACGGTGGACGGCTCCGACGACCCGGTGCCGAGTGGCGAGGTGACCTTTCCGGCACCCTGGTCACAGGTCTGAGAGCCGCCGGCCTGCCGGGTGGTGCCGGTCGCGGGGCGCCGGGCGGTGGCGCCGGTCAGGCCGGCTGGGTCCGCAGGTACCGGCCGAAGTGCGGGACCGTGAAGGCCACCGTGCCGCGTTCGCCGGAGTAGATCAGCCCCTTCTTGATCAGCGCGTCCCGGGCCGGCGAGAGACTGGCCGGCTTGCGCCCGAGCGAGCGGGCGATCTCGGCGGTGGAGACGGCGGCGTCCAGGTCGTCCCGGTGCGCGTCCCCGCTGCCGTGGTCGCCGTCCGGCGCCTCGACCAGCGAGAGCGCGGCCATCGCCCGCATGTACTCCCGTTCCGCCGGAGTCGCCCGCTCGAAGCGGGAACCGAAGAACCCGACCGCCAACTCTGCCTCGGCCTCGGGCGCGGCGACCCGTACGTCGGCGGCGGTCACCGGGGACCGGGGTGCCGAGTCCCAGGTCGCCTTCCCGTACGCCTGGACGAAGTACGGATAGCCACCGGACTTCTCGTAGAGCAGGTCCAGCGCCTTCGGCTCGTACTCGACCTGCTCCCGGGCGGCGGGGGCGCAGAGCGCCTGGTCGGCCGCGATCCGGTCCAGCCGGTCGATGCGCTGGTAGCGGAAGAGCCGCTCCGAGTAGGACTTGGCGGCGGAGAGTACGGCCGGCAGGTGCGGCAGCCCGGCGCCGACCACTATCAGTGGCGCGCCGAGCTGGGACAGCTCGTGACACGCCGCACAGAGCCCGGAGACGTCCTCGGGACCGAGGTCCTGCATCTCGTCGAGGAAGACCGCGACCCCGGTGCCGACGTCGGCGGCGACCTCGGCCGCGTCGGTGAAGAGTTCGACCAGGTCGATCTCGATGTCGCCGGAGTCCGCCCGCCCGGTCGCCGCCGGTACGTCGATGCCGGGTTGCCAGCGGTCCCGCAGCCGGGTCGCCCCGGCACCCCGCCCCGAGCCGGCCGGAGCCGCGCGCAGCGCGAACGCCTTGAGTACGCCGAGGAAGTCGTCGATCCGGTCCGGTGCCCGGTGTCGGGGCGCCAACTCCCGGATCGCCATGTGCAGGGCGGCGGCGACCGGGCGGCGGATCGACTGGTCGGGCCGGGCCTCGATCTTCCCGGTTCCCCACAGTCGGTTGATCGCCTGGGAGCGGAGCGTGTTGAGCAGTACGGTCTTGCCGACTCCGCGCAGACCGGTGAGGACCAGGCTGCGTTCGGGGCGGCCCCGGGCGATCCGCTCCAGGACGATGTCGAAGACCTCGAGCTCCCGCCCCCGCCCGGCGAGTTCGGGCGGGCGCTGGCCGGCGCCCGGCGCGTACGGGTTGCGGACCGGATCCACGTATCGCACGCTATCGGGCCGTCTAGCCGGAGCGCTAGACATCCGTAGAGCAGGGTATTCGTGTCTCGGGTATCAGTGGCGCGCCGCCGCCCCGGCCGGAGCCGGACGACAGCCGGACTGTCGAGCGGGACTGTCGAGCTGAAACTAGGGCTGTCTAGCATGGATGCTAGACAGCCCTAGTTTTGTCTACCGACGCAGTGCTGCCCGACCGACACCGATCCGCCTCGGCCTGGTCAGCGTCGCTTCAGGCAGAGCACGTAGTCGCCCAGGTCCAGCGGGTCGTCCTGGACGTAGTTGGCGTCCGCCTCGGACGAGCCGAATATCGGGTCGTTCCTGCACTGGCTCGCGTCGGTGGTGAACGGGATCCGGGACAGCACTTCGTAGGTGTCCGGCCCACACGGCACCTTGCGGAGTTCCGGATCGTCGTCGGTGCCGTCGTTGACCAGGCAGTCCCCCTTGGCGTACCGATCCGAGGAAGGGGTGCCGGCGGGGCGGCTCGGGCTGGAGCCGGCCGAACCGGCCGGGGTGGGGGCACCGACGCCCGGCCCGGAGTCGTCGCCGGCCCGGTCGACCAGCCACCACACCCCGGCGCCGGCACAGGCACAGAACAGCAGCAACACGATGCCGCCGACGATGAGGCCGATCTTCAGACCACGGCCGGACTTCGGCGGGGCGCCGGTCGGACCGTACGGTGCGCCGGTCGGTCCGTACGGTGTGGCCGGTCCACCGGGAGCGCCGTACCCGGTACCCGCCTGGTACGGTCCACCGCTCGATGGCGGCTGATCCCAGCCCGTACCCGGTGCGTCGCCCGGCTGCCCGTGCCCGGCACCGACCGGCGGTGGGTACCCGGCCGGTGGCTGCCCGGCCAGCGGCGGGTAACCGGGCGGTGGCTGTCCGGTGGGCGGCGGGTAACCGGCCGGCGGCGGATACGACGGGGGTTGGTTGGGGTCGTCGGGCTGCCCTCCGGTGGGCGTTCCGTAAATCGACATGCTTCTCCAGGGGCGGTTGGGCGCTCCGACCGCGTCGTGGAACCCTGGGGCGGCTGGCGCAGGGGTCGGGATGGGCGGATCCCAAGCGGCAGGTCGCTCGAACCTCCGCTGGTCTCGTCGCGGTGCCGGCTGGCGACACCGCTCGGAACTATCGTTTCCGAAGACAGAGCACGAAGTCCAGTTCGTCCAGCTCGCTGTTGAAGAAGTAGAAGTTCGTGTAGTTCTGCACCTGAGCGCATTTGGTCTTGGCGTCCGGGGCGCCGGTGGTGACACCGTTGTAGCGGGCGAGCACCTCGTAGGTCTGCGGTGCACAGTCCGTGATCGCCAGCTTCGGCGCCGCCTCCGTACCCTCGTTCCGGACGCACTGACCGGCCTTGACGAACCGCGCGTCCGTCGACGGCGGGGCCGGCGCGGCCGGCGCGGTGGTCGGTGCCGGCTCGGCCGGGGCACTGGGCTGGCCGGTCGGCTCCTCGGTCTGCTCGGTGACCGGCGGCTGGGCCTCCGACGGCACCTTGTCCCGGCCCACCAGGTAGACGCCGAGCGCGGCACCGCCGAGGACCAGCACCGCCAATCCGACCAGCACGGCGACGAACGTCCGGCTGCCGCCGCCCTTCGGCATCGGATCGGGCGCCGAGGTGGACCACGAGGGATCCGGGGCCGGCGTCGCCCAGACCGGGTCGGTACTGGAGGCGGTCCAGCCGCTTGGCGGCGCCGACGGCTGCCCGCCACCCCAGTGCCCCGCCCCGCTCGGCTGGTCCGCAGCACCCCAGTGCCCCGCCCCGCTCGGCTGGTCCTGATCGCCCCAGGGGTCGACCGGCTGGCCGAACTCGCCTGTGGTCTGCCGGTCCGGGTCGTTCCACGGCTGCGACGGACCGGGATACGGTCCGCCGGGCGGTCCGTAGTTGGCCATCGACTGTCCTCCTGGTACGCATCGGTGAGAGGCGCGCCACTCGCCTGGGACGAGTTGCTGGGGTCACCGTAGCCTGCCCCCTGATGAGCTCACCTCCCGGAAGCGCGCCAACGTCGCCGGCCGGCGCCGGCCAGGTCGAGCCGGAACGCGCTCCGAGCGAGCCGGGACGCGCCGGTCCGGGCGAGCCAGGACACGCCGGCCCGGGTGACCAGACCGTCGCGTCGACCGGCCCGACACCGGCACCGCCGACCAGTTCGGCACTGATCTGGATCGCACTGAGCATCGTCTACCTGGTCTGGGGATCCACCTACCTCGGCATCCGGATCACCGTGGAGACACTGCCGCCGCTGCTGTCGGCGGCCGCCCGGTTCGCGGTCGCCGCCGGGGTACTGGCGGTGGTACTGCGGCTGTGGCGCGGCCCCGGCGTACTGCGGGTGACCCGCCGCACGCTGGGCAGCACCGCGCTGGTCGGCGTACTGCTACTGGCCGGCGGGAACGGGCTGGTGGTACTGGCCGAATCGGGTCCACCGTCGGTCGCGGTCTCCAGCGGGATCGCCGCACTGCTCGTCGCCATCGTGCCGCTGCTGGTGGTGCTGCTCCGGGCCGGTACCGGTGACCGGCCCAGGCTGGCCACGCTGCTCGGGGTGAGTGCCGGCTTCGCCGGCCTGGTGCTGCTGGTACTGCCGACCGGAGGCGCCGGCGCGGCACCGATCGTCGGGGCGCTGACCGTGGTCGGTAGCGCCATCTGCTGGTCCGTCGGCTCGTTCCTCTCCGGCCGGCTCAGAATGCCCCGCGACCCGTTCGTGGCCACCGTCTACGAGATGCTCAGCGGCTCGGTGGTGCTGGCCGTACTCGGTGTCGCCCGGGGCGAGGCGCACGGCCTCGACCTCGGCGCGGTCAGCACCCGCTCGTGGCTGGCGCTCGGCTACCTCACCCTGGCCGGGTCGCTGGTCGCGTTCACCGCGTACGTCTGGCTGCTGCACCACGCGCCGATCTCACTGGTAGCGACGTACGCCTACGTCAATCCGGTGGTCGCGGTCACCCTCGGCGCGCTGCTGCTCGACGAGTCGGTGACCGGCCAGGTGCTGTTCGGCGGTGCGGTGATCGTGCTCGGCGTCGCCCTCGTCGTCTCCACCGAACGCCCAGGATCCCCGCCCGGCCCATCCCCGGCCGGCGCCGCGACCCGTGGGCAGGGCGGGACGTGACACCGGGCGCGGTGGTGGCGGCCGGACTCCTCGGAGTCCTGCTCGGACCGCTGCTGCGTCGGCAGGTCTTCCGGTATGCCGTACCCGGGTCGGGGCGGAACTGTCCGCACTGCGCGGCAACGCTCGGCACGCCGAACCGGCGCAGTCTACTGGGCGTACTGCCGCCGACCGGACGCTGTCCGCGCTGTCGGGGAGCAGTCGGCCCGCGCGCCGGGCTGGTCGAACTCGTCGCCGCGACTGTCTTCGCCGCGCTCGCCGCCCGGGTCGACGGTGTACTCCCGCTGCTGGCGTACGCCTGGATCGCCGGCTTCGGCATCGTGCTCGGCTTCGTCGACGTGGCGGTACGGCGGCTTCCCGACCGGCTCACCCTGCCGGCGGCGGCCGGTCTCGCCGGGCTGCTCGGCGCGGCCACCGTCACCTCCGGCCAGTTCGGCCGGTACGCGGTGGCGACGGTTTGCGCGTTGGCGCTGGCCGGGGCGTACCTCGGGTTGGTCCTGCTCTCCCCCGGCGGGCTGGGACCGGGGGACGTCAAACTCGCGCTCGGGCTCGGCTTCGCCACCGGCTGGTACGGCTGGAGCACCACCCTCACCGGCGCGCTGGCCGGCCTGCTGCTGGCCAGCGGGTACGCCGCCGTGTTGCTCCGGCTGCACCGGATCGGCCGCCACGACCACCTGCCGCACGGCCCGGCGATGCTGGTCGGCGCACTCGGCGCGGTGCTCCTGGCGTAAGGAAGGGCCCCCTATTATCGCTTTCTGTTATAGAAGGGCCCCCTGCTAACCGCGCTGATGGCACCCAACACACCTCAGAGCAGCCGGAGCTGGCGGTCCTTCGGTCGGCGGGGTGCGTTGTCGCCGAGCCGTTCGAAGAGCCCGGCGTCGATCGCGTCGAGGAACGGCGACGGTACGCAGTCCCGCTCCTGGCCGTGCCGCAGCCGCCGGCCTACATGGCTGAGATAGAGCCGGTCCTGTGCCCGGGTCAGCCCCACGAAGAAGAGCCGGCGCTCCTCCGCGACCTCCTCCTCGGTCGGCGTCGAGCCGGGGAAGCGCAGCGGCAGCAGCCCGTCCTCGCAGCCGGGCAGGAAGACCACCGGGAACTCCAGGCCCTTGGCGGCGTGCAGGGTGAGCAGGGTGACCGCCTCGGCGCGCGGGTCGAGGGCGTCCACCTCGGCACCGGTGGCCAACTGGGACAGGAACATCTCCAGGTCGTCGCCGCAGCGCCGGGCGAGCGGGGTGAGCAGGTCGGCTGCCGTCCAGATGTCGTCGGGGCCGATCCCGCCGGTGGCGTCCAGTGTGGGGGTGGCGTGCCGGTCGGCGAGTACCTGCCCGGCCAGGCGTACCCGGGCGGCGACCGAGCCACCGAGCCCGTCGGCGTGCCGCAGCTCGCGGGCGATCACCGACACGCCGGGGCGGTCCCGCAGCCGGTTGTGCGAGCGCTTCTGCACCGGGATGTTCGCCCTGGCCAGCGCGTCGAGGATCGGCGCTGCCTGTGCGTCGGTGCGGTACAGCACCGCGATGTCGGAGAACGACACGTTCGAGGTCCGGCCGTCGATCCGACCGGAGTCGAGCGAGCGGTGCGACAGCCCGCCGACGAGTTCGTCGACGGTGCGTACCACGAAATCGGCCTCGTCGGCGACGGAGGCCGCCGGATAGCGGCCCACCAGCGGTGCCTCGGGGTCGAGCCGGGCCGGGTCGAGGCGGCGGCCCCGGACCAGCGTGGACGGTGCGATCGCCTGCACCGCGGCGGCCAGGATCGGCGCCGACGAGCGGTAGTTGCGGGTCAGCCGGACCAGCCGGGCGTCCACGAAGTCCTGCGAGAAGCGCAGGAAGTACGCCACGTCGGCGCCCCGGAACGAGTAGATTGCCTGGTCCGGGTCGCCGATCGCGCAGAGGTTGCCGTCGGCCGGGCTGAGCAGCCGGAGCAGCTCGTACTGCGTGGCGTCGACGTCCTGGTACTCGTCGACGAAGATCCACCGCCACCGGTCCCGGTACCGCTCGACCAGCTCCGGGTCGTCGCGCAGCAGCGCCACCGGCAGGGTGACCAGCTCGTCGAGGTCGACCAGGTCGGCGCCGCGCAGCAGCTTCACATAGGCCGCGTCGTCCTCGCCGGCCTCGGCCCGCGCGGTCGCCCGCTCGGCGTCGTCGGCGATCCGGAAGTCGTCGGGCAGGCCGGCGGCCCGGGCGTTCTCCCGCAGGATCGCCAGGCCGAGCGAGTGGAAGGTGCCGACCGTGACGTCCTCGGCGACCGGCCCGAGTAGCCCGTCCAGCCGGTGCCGCAGTTCCTCTGCGGCCCGCCGGGTGAAGGTGATCGCCAGGCAGTGTTCCGGATAGACGTTCAGCTCGGCGCAGAGGTACGCGATCCGGTGGGTGAGGGTGCGGGTCTTGCCGGTACCGGGGCCGGCGACGATCAGCAGCGGCCCGCCGGGTGCGGAGGCGGCGACCCGCTGCATCGCGTCGAGCCGGTCCAGCAGCCCGGTGCCGACCTCCTCCATGCCGGCGAGCATCGGCTCGAACGGCTCGTGCGGGGACGGCGGCGGGGCGAGCGGCGGCACGGGTGCGGCCGGCGGGGCGGCGGCCCGGGGCCGGCGGCGCGGCTCCGCCGGGGAGGCCGGCGCCGAAGCCGTCGACCGGGCGGGCCGGGCCGGCGCCTTCGGCTCCGCGGGCGGTCGCTGTCGTGGCACGGGTACGTCGAAGAGCGCGTCGGCGAAGAGCGTCTCCGCCTGCCCAGCGCCGCCCCGGCCACCACCGCCGGAGCCGGACGAGAGTTCACCGGGCTCGAAGAGGGTGATCACGCCGTACTCGCCGTCGTAGCCGGGGACCCGGCGCACCTGGCCGCGCCGGAGTCGGGTGATCGCCTCGGCGAGCGGTTCGCCGCCGACCCGGCGGATCTCGTCGACAGGCGTGACGGTGAGGATGTCCAGTTCGGCACCGAGGCCGGCGACCAGGGTGTTGAGCTGCCCCTCCACCGTCTTCGACTTCGGCCCGACGTTGTTGATCTCACCGAGGATCTCGGCGAGCTGGATCAGGTGGGTGACCTGCGGCGCGTTCACCGGCCGGTGCCCGTCCGGCCGGTCGGCGAGGTCCTCGACCCGGCTCAGTACGCCGACCGTGAGCGGCTTGCCGCACTCCGGGCAGCGCCCGCCCGCCTCCCGGGTCCGGGCCGGTTCCCAGTTGACCCCGCAGAGCCGGTGCCCGTCCGCGTGGTACTTCCCCTCCTCGGGGAAGAACTCGATGGTCCCGGCCAGTCCGTCCCCGGTACGCAGCGCCTCGCGTACCGCGTAGTAGTCGAGGTCGGTGGCGAAGCGGGTCGCCTCCCGGGCCAGTGCGGGCGGGGAGTGCGCGTCCGAGTTGGAGACCAGCCGGTAGCGGTCCAGACTCGACACCCGCCAGTTCATCTCCGGGTCGGAGGAGAGCCCGGTCTCGACCGCGAAGATGTGCTCGGCGAGGTCGGCGTAGCAGTCCGCGATCGCGTCGAAGCCGGACTTCGAGCCCAGCGCGGAGAACCACGGGGTCCAGATGTGCGCCGGCACCAGGTAGCCGTCCGGGCTGGCCTCAAGGGTGATCTCCAGCAGGTCCCGGGAGTCGAGGCCGAGGATCGGTCGCCCGTCCGAGCCGATGTTGCCGATCCGGCCGAGCGTGGCGTTGAACCGGGCCACCGCGTCCAGGTCGGGCAGGTAGATCAGGTGGTGCACCTTGCGGGTCCGGTCGTCCCGCTTGTAGATGGTCGAGATCTCGACACTGAGCATGTAGCGCATCGGGCTCGCCTCGGCCACGCTGGCCAGCCGGGGCGGCAGCCGACGGGCGATGTCCCGCTCCGCCTCCGGGCTGAGCCGGTAGAGCCCCGGCTCGGCCGGGTGCAGCGACTCGCGCAGGTGCTCGTACCAGGCAGGGTGGGTGAAGTCACCGGTGCCGAGCAGGCTGATCCCCTTGCGCCGGGCCCACCAGGCGAGGTTCGGCATGGTGAGGTCACGGCTGCACGCACGGGAGTATTTCGAGTGGATGTGCAGGTCCGCGACGAAGGGCAGGGCGGCGGAGGGGGAGCCGTCAGCGGGTGCGGCGCGCAACGGAGACACGCCGCATCCTGTCACGGACCCGTACGCGAGCGCGTGTCGCCACGCGAAAGTGTGATTTCCCGCCGCCGCTGGCCGCCGCCACCGGCGCTGGCCCGGGCCGCTGGTCACCCAGCTCGATCGCCACTATGCCGGCGAACCCGTCATCGTACGCCTGCATCGTGCGGGCGGCATCGCAACTCGACGCCCTGGGCCGAAGGCCGACACTGTGGAATGCGAATCGACCACCACGTTCCATGTAAGATCCGCTGAATGTCTGAGCAGCCGCTCCTGTTCGCCAGTGCAATACCATCGTCAGCGCCGATCGTGGATCTCGCGGTGGTGGCGATGAACGGCGATCCCTCCGTCGTCTGCGTCGACAGAAATGATGGCGTGTGGAACTGGGATCCGCTGCGGGATGTCTGGCGGCAACGGCCGCTGCCGTTCGGATACGACGAAGAAATTGTCGACGATTACCCGGATGCCGAGAATCAGATCGACCAGGTGGCGGTGACCGCTATCGGCGGGCGGATGGTGTTGGCCGCTGGTCATGACGAACAGCCTGTCGCCTTCTGGGACCTGGAAACCGGTGAGCTGCTTCGACGCGCGAGCTTCGGCGAGGACTACCTTTCGGCCGTCGCCGCCGTGCGAGGTGCGGGGTCGGCCAGGTTCGTGTCCGCGCACCACAATTGCGATCAAGTCGTGCTGTGGGCGGAGCCCTTGTCTTCTGACTCCTGGGCACTGCTGGCGGATCACGTGCACGTCTGGAGCCTCGCCACCGCAGAGATCAATGGCCGCTCCCTGGTCGCTGGAGCCGACGGGTCGAGCGTACTGGTCTGGGATCTCGCTCGGCCCGACCGAAAACAGGTGTTCAAGGCGACCGAGTCAGCCTGGGTCGTCTCGTGGTCGCGCGTCAACGATCGCCCCGCCGTGGTCGCGGCGGTCGATCCCGGACAACTGTGGGTATGGGAACTGCCCGACCCGGCCGGAGAACGGGAACAGGCGGACGACGCGATCGAACCGAGGTACGAGCCGATCAACGCGCACGACGCCACGATCCGCGCGATGGACACCGCGACGGTCGGTGGCCGGCCCCTTGCGGTGACCGGATCCGAGGATGCGACCGTACGCGTCTGGGACCTGGCCGACGGCGTTGCGGTCGGTAGCCCGCTGGCCGGCCACGACGGCCACGTGATGGCGGTGCGGACCACGGTGCTGCGCGGCAGCGATGTGGTGCTCAGTGCCGGCTATGACGGCGTGATACGCGTTTGGGGTCTGCCGAGCTCATAACCGAGTCGCCAGGGAAACGGGGTAGGGACGACGTCTCGAAGCAGTTGCCGCAACGAGCGTGATGCCTGTGAGTCATCATGATGAGTCACAGGCATCACGCTCACGCCCCTATGGCCCCTCCGGCCTCCACCCCGTGGCCAGAAGGTCACCCGACCCCGCTCAAGTTCGATGAGCCTCCTTACGACGGGTGGAGTCCCGGCCGGCCGCCCTCACACTGGCCGTCCGGGACGCCGGCCCCTCCGTCGGCTCGTCGGCCCGGTCCGGTTGGCCCAGCCGCCGGAGGATGGCACGGGCCTCGCCGAACGCCGTCCGCGCGGCTTTCGAGTCGGTGGCGGTGTAGGCCCGGCCCAGAATGGTCAACGCCGTCGCCTGCCGGGAGTGCCAGCCACGGGTACGCCAGATCGCCACGGCCTCCTCCAGACGGCAGACCGCCGTGGTGGCGCTTCCCTCGGCCAACTCCAGCTCGCCGAGGATCGTGAGGGCCTCGGCGAGATGGTGGGTCATCCGGTGTTCCCGGCTGAGCCGGATCGAGAGTTCCAGCGCCGGACGGGCACGCGGATCGTCGCGCTGGAAGTGGAGCCGGGCCAGCGCGAGCACGGTCAGCACCTCGGTGTAGACGTCGCGATCATTCCGGGAGATCGAGACCGATTCGTCGAGTAACTGCTGGCTCTTGTCGTACATGCCCAGTGCGCGGTGCGCTATCCCGGCGAACTGGAGGACCGTCGCCTCGCAGCGGGAATTGCCCAGTTCTCGCGCGTATTTGAGGGCGAGCGGCAGGTGGGTGGCCGCGAGTTCGTACTGGCCGCTCTCGTGGTGCGCGACCGCCAGCGCGAGACAGGCCCTGAGCTCGCCGCCCTTGTGCCCGGAGCGCTCGGCCCGGTGCAGCGCGTCCGTCGCCATCCGGATCGCGTCGTCGTACCTGCCCAGGGCGGTCAGCGCCCAGGAGCACATGACCGCGGCGTCCGACGCCCCCTGCTCGTGGCCGAGGCTGTCGAACGCTTCCAGCAGCCTGGACGCCTGGCAGTGCAGCCGACCCATCGCGTCACCGGGCCGCCCGTCGGTGATCCAGGTGGTGACGTCGAGCAGTCCGCGCAGCATGACCGCTTCGCCGAGCCGGTTGCCGCTGCGTCGGCAGGCGGCCATGACCTCGGTGTTCAGGTTGGCCCAGTCCGAATACATACCCCGGATGTCGAAGTACTTCTCCAGCCGCCCGGCGAGGTCGAAGGCCAGGTCGTCCAGGCCCAGCGCGCAGGCCTGCCGAACCACCGAGATCAGCGCGGCGCGCTCGGTGTCGAACCAGATGCTCGGGTCGATCCCCGCCAGGCATTCCAGGGCGCCGGGAACGGCGAACCGTGGTGCCGGGCCGCCGATCGGGGCGTAACAGGGGCCGGGCATGGCTGCGGCCATCCGCTCCGCGATCGCCAACCACATTCCCATGCCCCGGACCAGCGTCTGCGTCACGGCGTCCGGCGAACTCTCCAACTCGGCCCGTTCGGAGGCGAACAGCCGGACGAGATCGTGGAACCGGTAACGCTGTTGACCGGCCGGGTCGGTACCGCAGGCGGCGAGCAGCTGCGCGTCGATGAGGGCCTCCAGCCGTTCGACAACGTACGGTAGCGGGGCGTCGAGCACCGCAGCGGCAAGCCAGGCGGGAAAATCCGGTACCGCGAACACGCCGAGTAACCGGAACAGTCGACGCGTCTCCTCGTCGAGCCCGGTGTAGCTCAACGCGAGCGAGGCCCGCACGGCCAGGTCACCGGTGGTCAGCTCGTCCAGACGTCGACGCTGGTCGGCGAGGAGTCGCGCCGGATGGGTCAGCCGCCACGCGGGACGGGCCGCCAGTCGTGCGCCGGCGATCCGCACCGCGAGCGGAAGCCGCCCGCACAGTTCGACGATCTCGGCCGCCTGGGGCACCTCGGCCAGTACCCGTTCCCGACCGGTCACCCCGGCGAGCAGGTTCATCGCCTCGCTCCGGGAGAACACGTCGAGGTCGATCCGCTGGACGCCTTCGAGCCCGGTCAGCCGGGCCCGACTGGTGATCAGTACCGCACAGGTCGCACTGCCGGGCAGCAGCGGGCGGAGCTGGTCCTCGGTCGCACCGTTGTCCAGCACGACAAGCATCCTGCGACCGGCCAGGTGGCTGCGGTAGAGGTCGGCGCACTGCACCGGATCGGTGGGGATCGCCCGGCCAGGCACACCCAGTGCCCGGAGGAACCGGGCCAGCACCTCCGGTGGGCTCAGCGCCGACGCCCCCGCACCGCGCAGGTTTGCGTAGAGTTGGCCGTCGGGGAACTCGTCGGCCACCAGATGTGCCGCATGGACGGCCAGACTCGTCTTGCCGACACCGCCCATGCCCGCCACCACCACGATCTTCGGTGCGGTCGGCTGTCGACCGTCGCCCGCCGATCCGGTCAGCAGGTCGCACAGGAGCCGTACCTCGGTGACGCGTCCGGTGAAGTCCGCGATGTCCGCCGGCAGCATGGACGGCACCGGAACGTGGTACGCCGGCAGCTCCACCGGAGGTGGTGGCCCTGTCCCCGGCTGATGTGCGGTGCCGGCCGGCCGGCCGCAGTCGAGCACGGATCGCGGATCCTCGTGCCCGGCGCCCGAGGCCGTCGCGGTGCCTAACCCCAACGCATCGCGTGTCTCCAGGGCGTCGCGAACCTCCAGGGCGTCGCGTACCTCAAGCGCGTCGCGGACCGAAACCCATTCCGCCGCCGATGCCCGGTCCAGGCCGCACGCCTGCACGAAAAGCTCGACGATCTCCCTGCGTGGCAGGCTGGCCCGGCCCAGCGCGGTGGCGATGGTGCTCGCCGGCAGCGATCTTCCGGCTTTGCGCGCGTTGGCCGCGAGACCCCGGTAGGTGAAGCCCGACCAGAGGCGCAACTGGCGAAGGGCGACCAGGAACGTACCCGTGGTTGTGGCTCCGCGCGGATCCGGCGGACTGCCAACCGCCTTGGCCATGTCGGCTCCTCCGTCGTCAGCATCGAGGGCGACCCCGGACCGATCGTTGTGGAACGGCGGGTGGAGGTCGGATCAGTAACCGCCGGGTGAATAGCTGACGCTGTTGGCGGTTACCCTGGGTATTCAGGTCCCACCGCAGATGCTCGGCCGTAGATCGGAGTATAGGAGCCGGCGAAGGTGTCCGGAGCTGAGATGTGCGCCGTGGTGGACGGTCCGGTGCGGGCCGGCCGAGGCGCTCACCAGTGCCTGGTGAAGTCCCTACCTTTTCTGATCAGCGACAGATAGCGCTTCCGGTCGGCGGGGGTGGCGTTCTCGACCCGGTACGTGTACGAGCCGTAGGCACCCGCGTCCTGGTCCACGGATTCGAGTTGCGGCAGGCTGCCCCGCAGGATCAGTTGCCAATTCCAGGTGGCATTGATGTAGATGCTGCGCAGCTCCGGGCAGTCCTCGAACGTCAGACGCCTCGGAGATGCCTCCGAGTAGTCCTCGTCGAGGGTGTGCGTGAAGGCCCGGAGTGGGGATCCCGGACCGACGGTGAGCGTGTCGGCGTGGACCAGCGAGTCGGTGATCGACAGCTTTCGCAGTGCGGATCCACCGTCCAGCCGGATGTGCCGCACGGTTCCCTCGTAGACCGACTGGTCCAGGGACAGCGCTTCGAGGACCGGGTGGCAGAAGACGGACTCGTTGACGTGGCCACCGCAAATGATCATCTGACGCAGGTTGGGGCAGGACAGCCGGAGGTCGACGCCGCTGAGATCGATCGTGCTCAGGGCGTACCGCTCGACGCGCAGTCGGCCCAGCAGTGCTCCGTGCGCCACCAGGAACTCGACAAGGCGCTCCTGCCCGGACTTGTCGAGTTTCTCGGCGAGGATGGCCAGTTTCCCGTCGCCGATGCCCGTGACGTCGTCCAGCCGGTGCAGGGTCTCCGGGTTGATCCGCCACACCCACTCGTCCTCCGGCAGGCAACGCGGCAACAGGAACGCGGTGAGGTTCGGGGCGAGGTAGGACACGGTGTGGTCCGGGGCGACCCGGAAGATCTCGCCGGTCTCACCGTCGACCGCCGCCTCGGCACGTTGACCGTACCCGCCCTGGGCGGTTTCCTCGTCGAGCCGGCCGAGCACGTACAGGCCACCCAGACCCACCGGGAGCCGGTCGCCGGAGAGGTCTGGATACTCCCCGAGCTGGTACGGCCGCAGCGTGTCCCAATACGCCTTGTTGTCCGCCTCGAAATCGGCCACCCGCGCCGGCAGGCCGGTACCGGAGAGCAG
This sequence comes from Plantactinospora sp. CNZ320, assembly GCF_002846275.1. Lineage (NCBI taxonomy): Bacteria > Bacillati > Actinomycetota > Actinomycetes > Micromonosporales > Micromonosporaceae > Plantactinospora > Plantactinospora sp. CNZ320. The sequence continues at coordinate 4,946,594 of NZ_PJMP01000001.1, read as the reverse complement.
TTCACGCAGCCGTGGCTCGGTGACTCCCTCGGGGAGACCTCCCGGGGAGATGCGGCACCGACGGACGCCGGACATCGTGAGGACGGCATCGAGGTCGGTGGCCCGACCCTCGCCGGTTTCGACCGGGATGGTCGCCGGCCGTACCGCCTCCCGTGCTCGTCGGTGCGCCGCTGTCTCCGCGACCGCGGCCACCTCCCGGAGCGCCTCGAAGCGCGGATCAGCGCGCAGCGGCGCCAGGTCCTCGTCCCGAAGGATCTCGGGTACCAGTTCGGGACTCAGCCGGGCCGCCCTCTCCAGGTGGTGCAGCGCCACATCGCGTTCCCCCACCAGCACCTGGGCATAGCCGAGGCAGTACCACAGATAGGCGATGTCGGGGTGCAGTGCCGTCGCCTCGGTGAACACCTGCACCGCCTCGACCGCCCGGCCGTGCTTCGCCAGCGCGAGTCCACGGTGGAGCCAGCCGTTACGGTATGCCGGATCCTCGGCGGTGGCCCGGGCGTAGGCGAGGAACATCCGGTCCGGGTCACCGAGCACGTCCCGAAAGATCACGGCCTGCACCTGGCGGGCGTATCCCGCGACGCCGCCAGCCTCCGCCGCCTGGTCAAGGTCGGTCAGCGCCGTCGCTGGATCGAGCCGGCGCCGTAGCCAGCCGCGCCACAGCCTCGGCAGGCCGCCGCCGGCTCCCAGCTCGGCCGCCCTGCCGAACGCGACGGTGGCGAGCGGGGTCAGGTCTTCGCGTAACGCGGCGAACGCGACAAGCAGCCAGCTCTCCCCGTCTCCCGGATCCGCGTGTACGGCGGCAGCGGCCTCTCGGATCGGCCGGGCGGGACGGCGGGGAAAAGTGCTGCTCAGGCCGCTGCTGAGGGTGAGGGGATTGGCGATGTGCCAGTTGCGGCGGAACACTGACGCGACCGGCGTGAGTGCCTCCAACAGTGCGAGGTGCGCCTCCTCACCGGACGTGAGACCGGGAACTCCCCGCACGAGGACGTCGAGTGTCTCCGCCAGGGGATCGCCGTCGACGGGCAGGGCCGGGCCCACCGCCCGGGTCGCGTCGACCAGTACGCTACGCCAGCGGGCGGACTCCCAGCTCCAGTCACTCGACTTCGTGTCGGAGTGCCACCACAGCGCCTCGGGCAGGTTCGGGTCACCGGTGAGGACGTAGGCCAGCCGGTGCCGGACTCCGCTCGGGTTGCGGAGGGTCGCCACCGCGAGTACCCGAAGTCCTGGCTGCGGCTTTCTGTTCCGGCCCGTGGTGTCGCGCCAACCGGCGGCGCGCAGCGTGGCAAGCATCCGCTCGGCATGGGCGACGGCCGCCGCCGACGGCGGCGCCACCAGCGCGGCGAGCAGCGACGTGACAAGTGGCTCGATGGTCGCGTCCGGCCCCTCGACGCGACGGCGGCCAGCGCCGCCGCCGAGTGGCCACCACGGTCCGGCGGCCTCGCTGACCCAGACCGGCCTCTCGTGCCGGATCCGCTCCAGCCACGGTACGACCGCGCCAGCGGCGATCATCGACGGACCAGCCAGGACAAGGTCGACGATCCGGGTGTACCACTCCTCCGGCGTGTACGGAAAGTTGTCGAACGCGACAGCGAAGGTGACCTGCCGACCTGACCAGTTTCCGCGTAGGAAGAGCAGGTCGCGGACCGGCAATCCGTGCCCACCGGCGTCCCGGTACGCCTCCGAGCCGTCCGCGTGTCGGACGTGGTCCGGATCGTCGGTCGGGGTCCAGCCCGGGCACTGCACCGCATGGCTGGTCAGCAGACCTTGTTCCACCCCGTGTCACCTTCCTCGCCGATGCCGACCGGGCCGGCGGTGTTCCCCCGCGATGCCGGCCCGGCACCCCCGACGGGGTCGGGCCTTCGCCCAATGTGGACGGACCTTATCGACCCGGAGTGACATCGTCGACCGACCCCGTCCGGCTGACCGCCCGAACCGAGCGGATCGGGCAGACGCCGGGCCGGTCAGGCAGCGTCGAGCGGGCAGGCGCTCGCCGTCGCGGTGGCGGCCGGCATCGGGCTAGGCCGAGCGCAGCTCGACCAGGGTCACCTGGGGCGGGGCGCCGACCCGGACCGGCGGCCCCCAGAAACCGGCGCCGTTCGTGACATAGAGCTGGGTGCCGTCGACGGTGGCGTGCCCGGAGACGACCGGCTGCTGCATCGCGACCATCAGGTTGAACGGCACGATCTGACCGCCGTGGGTGTGCCCGGAGAGTTGCAGGTCGACGCCGTGCCGCGCCGCCTCGTGCACGTTGATCGGTTGGTGGGCCAGCAGCACCACCGGGCGGTTCGGATCCCGGCCGCCGAGCGCGGCGTCGAAGTCGGGGCCGGTTCCGACGCCCAAGCCCTCGCCGGCCGGGTCGTTCACCCCGGCCAGGTCGAGGGCGCCGCCCCGGGCCAGGATCTCCTCGCGCCGGTTCTCCAACACCCGCAGCCCGAGCCGGTCCAGCTCGACCACCCACTCCTCGGCCCCGGAATAGTATTCGTGGTTGCCGGTGACGAAGAAGCTGCCGTACCGGGACCGCAGGTCACGCAGGGGCGCGGCGGCGGGGCCGAGTTCGCCGACGGTGCCGTCGACGAGGTCACCGACCACCGCCACCAGGTCGGCGTCGAGCCGGTTGATCGTCGCCACGATCCGCTCGGTGTGCGCCCGGCCGGTCAACGGTCCGATGTGGATGTCGGAGACGGTGGCGATCCGCAACCCGTCCATGCTGCGAGGGAGCTTCGCCAGCGGGATCTGGACCCGGTCGATCTGCGGCGGGCCGAGGGCGGTGCGGACGCCGTACCCGACGATTCCGGTCGCGGTGAGCCCGGCGAAGATGGCGGCGCCCCGGGCGAGCAGCAGCCGGCGGCCCGGGTCGTGGTCGGGCAGGGGCACGGCTCCGGCGTCGGCGCCGTCGACGGCGACGGGCAGGGCCTTGCCGGCGGTGGCCGGGTCGGAGTCGACGGCGACGGGCAGGGCTTTGCCGGCGGTGGCCGGGTCGGAGCTGCCGCCGACGGGCAGAGCGCCGCCGGCACCGGCCGGGGCGGTTGCCGGTACGACCGCCCGGGTGCGGCGACGCAGCGCCAGCCTGGCCGCCAGCATCGGGATCTCCAGCACGGCCAGCAGGACGAGCAGGTAGAACATGACGGCCAGCCAGAGGTAGCCCGGCCAGGCCAGCCAGTAGAAGCCCCGCTGGGTGCCGACAAGCGTTGCCGGGGTGAGCAGGGCCAGCACCAGCACGGCCACGCCACCGGCCCGGCGCCAGCGCCCCGGCCGGGTGGTGTCCCGGACCAGCCGCTTCCAGAGGTAGAGGTGGATCAGGCTGACGACCAGCAGCAACGTGCCGAAGAAACCGAGCGCCCCGAGCACCGGGCCTCAGCCTCCCGCGAACGGCGGCAGCACGTCGACAGTGGCACCGGCCGGCAACGGTGCCTGCCGGTCGTGCCAGGCGACACCGTCGACCAGGAAACTCGCCATCTTCAGCACGGTGCCCAGCCGGGCGCCGTGCCGGTCGACCAGCTCACCGGCGAGCTGGTCGAGGCTGCCGCCGCCCGGCACGGTCTCCTCGGGTACGCCGGCAGCGGCCCGCGCGGCGGCGAAGTAGCGTACGACGAGGGTGGGTGCGGAAGTCATCGTCAGCCGCCGATCGCCGACATCGGCCGGGCCGGTTGCAGGAACGACGGATCGTCGATGCCGTGCCCGGCCCGCTTGCCCCACATCGCCGCCCGCCACCTGTCGGCGAGTTCGTCGTCGGAGGCGCCGCCGCGCAACGCGGCCCGCAGGTCGGACTCGTCCGTGGCGAAGAGGCAGTTGCGCACCTGCCCGTCGGCGGTGAGCCGGGTCCGGTCGCAGTCCCCGCAGAACGGTCTGGTCACGCTGCCGATCACGCCCACCCGGGCCGGCCGGCCGACGGCGTCCGTCCAGCCCTCCACCAGCCAGGTCTCGGCCGGTGCCCCGCCCCGCTCGGCCGGATCGGGCAGCAGGGTGAACTCTGCCCGCAGCGCGGCGAGGATCTCCTCGGCGGTGACCATCGTCGACCTGTCCCAGCCGTGCTGGGCGTCCAGCGGCATCTGCTCGATGAAGCGGAGCTGGTAGCCGTGGGTGAGGGCGAAGCGGAGCAGTTCCGGCGCCTCCTCGTCGTTGACCCCGCGCATCAGCACCGAGTTGATTTTCACCGGGGCCAGCCCGGCGGCCACCGCCCCGGCCAGCCCGGCCAGTACGGAGTCCAGCCGGGGGCGCCGGGTCAGCTCGGTGAAGCGGGTCGGGTCGAGGCTGTCCAGCGACACGTTCACCCGGTCGAGTCCGGCCTCGCGCAGCGGCCCGGCGAGCCGGTCCAGGCCGATCCCGTTGGTGGTGAGCGAGAGCACCGGCCGGGGCGAGAGCGCGGCGACGGCGGCGATGATCCCGGGGAGCCCGGGGCGGATCAGCGGCTCGCCGCCGGTGAACCGGACCTCGGTCACCCCGAGCAGGCGTACCGCGATGCCGACCAGGCGGACGATCTCGTCGTCGGTGAGCACCTCCGACTTCGGCAGCCAGGGCAGACCCTCGGCCGGCATGCAGTAGGTGCACCGCAGGTTGCACCGGTCGGTGAGCGAGACGCGCAGGTCGGTCGCGGCCCGGCCGTACCTGTCGACGAGGCCCCCGACGTCCGGCCGGTCCGCCGACGTCCGGTCCGGCACTGCCCCGGGTCGTACGGGACCGGATCGAACGGGAATGGTCATCGCTCGACGGTAGCGCGTCAGACCGACAGTACGGGCGCCAGACCGACAGTACGGGCGCCAGGCCGGCGGTACGGGCCGCAGATCGACGGCAACGGGCGGCGGGCCGGCTCAGGCCGAGAGCGCGGCGCGAGCCGCCGTGGCCACCGCCTCCCGGTACGTCGCACCGAAGAGCGCGGCATGCACGAGCAGCAGGTGGAGCTGGTGCACCGGCCGCCGTTCCCGCCAGCCGTCGGCCAGCGGCCACACCTCCTGGTAGGCGTCCACGATCGTGGCCAGGTGCGGGGCGCCGCCGAAGAGCGCGAGCTGAGCGAGGTCGGTCTCCCGGTGCCCGCCGTGCGCCGCCGGGTCGACCAGCCAGGCCCGTCCGTCGGCGCCCCACAGCAGGTTGCCCGGCCACAGGTCGCCGTGGATCCGGGCGGGCGGCTCGGCACCGCCGTACCCGTCGATCCGGGAGATCACCCGCTCGACCAGGGCGACCTCGACCGCGGAGAGCGCGCCGTTGTCGACCGACTGCCGCAGGTATGGTGCGAGCCGGTGCTCGCCGAACCAGACCGGCCACGGGCCGGCGGACGGGGTGTTGTCCTGCGGCAGCGCCCCGACGAAGCCGGGCCAGTGCGCGCCGAAGGTGTCGGCGCCGGCCCGGTGCAGCGCGGCCAGCTCGGCGCCGAACCGTGCGGCCCCCGCCGGGGTCGGCTCGCCCGGCTCCACCCACTCCAGGGCCAGCAGCTCCGGCAGCGCCACGATCACCTCCGGCACCGGGACCGCGCCCGCCGCGCGCAGCCAGCGCAGCCCGGCCGCCTCGGTCGCGAAAAAATTCTCGGGTACGGGCTGCGCGGCCCCCTCCGGCCAGGACTTGGCGAAGACGGAGTTGCCGTCGTCCAGGGTGAGTCGGGTGGCGGTGCAGATGTCGCCACCGGAAACCGGCGTCTCCCGGATCCGCTGGTGGGTGAGGAAGAGCGGAAGCTGCCCGGGATGCTCCCGCAGGTACGCCAGGTCCATCTGGGCAAGGTAACTCTTCGTCGGGTGCTCTTGGCCAACCAGGTGTCGCGGCGCGGCGATGGGGAGTAGATATGAGAACGTGGCCGCCACCGCGATCCGACCGTACCGGCCGGCCGACCATCGGGCCGGTCGGCAGCTCTGGGCCGAGCTTGCCGAGCAGCACCGCGAGCTGTACGAGGATCCGAGCTTCGGCGGCACCGACCCGGGCGCGGCGTTCGAGGAGTACCTGACCCGGCTGGACCTCTCCGGCGTGTGGGTGGCGGAACGGGACGGTGCCGGGGTGGTCGGGCTGGTCGGGCTGATCATGGACGGCCGGGACGGCCGGATCGAGCCGGTGGTGGTGACCGCCCGGCACCGGGGCCAGGGGATCGGCCGGGCGCTGCTCGACCAGGTGGCCGAGGAGGCCCGGCGGCGCGGGCTGGCCCGGCTCACCGTGAAGCCGCAGTCCCGCAACGTGGCGGCGCTGCGCTGCCTGCGCGGCGCCGGCTACGACGTGCTGTCGGCGATCGAACTGACCGTCGAGCTGCGGCCGCGCCCGGGCGACCGCCGTGACCCGATCGAGCTGCACGGACACCGGTTCCACACCTGAGCGCGGGAGACTCCTGCGACGGGCGTGACCGCTACCGGTCCCCGTCGTTCCGGAGGTGGTGCGGCTGACAGCGTCACCGACGTCCCCGGAATTCGATGCTCGTGGTGACGGGACGCGGTTCGCCGCTGAGCAGCAGGAATACGCAGAGTAGCTGTGGATAGCCGGGCGTGTCGTCCACAGGGTGTCCCCGGCCCGGCTGCCCGGCTCGGCACGCTGCCCGCCATGAACCCGATCGATCGAGCCGTCCTCGCCGTCCGCTCGACAGCCGACCTGCTCGCCGCCGTGCCGTACCTGCTGGGTTTCCACCCGGCCGACAGCGTGGTGGTGATCGCGCTGCGCGGCAACCAGGTCGTCTTCGTCGCCCGTGGTGACCTACCCGGTGCCACGGCCGGGCCGGCGGGCCCCGGCGAGGTCGGCGAGGCCGCCGCGCAGGTCGCGGCGGTGGTCGCGCGGCAGCGCGTCGAGACCACGACCGTCATCGGGTACGGCGAGCCGGCCCGGGTCACCCCGGCGGTCGACGCGGTGACCGCCGCCCTCGGTCGGGTCGGGCTGCCGGTGCTCGAAGCGCTCCGGGTGACCGGTGACCGCTACTGGTCGTACAAGTGCACGGACGTCGACTGCTGTCCGGCCGAGGGGCACCGGTTCGACTCCTCGACCAGTCAACTGGCGGCGGCGGCCACCTTCGCCGGTCAGGTAGCGCTCCCCGACCGGAGCGACCTGATCCAGCGGATCGCCCCGGTCGAGGGTCCGGCCCGGGAGGCACTGCGGGAGGCGGCCGGCAGAGCGGAGTCACGCCTCGACACCCTGCTGGGCAGTGCCGCGCCCGGCACTCCACAGGGTCGCCGGGCACTACGCCGCGCCGGCCGTACGGCGGTACGCCAGGCGTTCGATCGGTATGGCACGGGTGGTCAGCTCACCGACGACGAGGTGGCCTGGCTGAGCCTGCTCCTGGTGCACCTGCCGGTCCGGGACGATGCCTGGCAGCGGACCGGCGGCGAGGAGTGGCATCTGGCGCTCTGGACGGACGTGCTCCGGCGGGCCGAGCCCGACCTGGTGCCCGCCCCCGCCTCCCTGCTCGGCTTCGCCGCCTGGCGCGCCGGGCAGGGCGCCCTGGCCAGCATGGCGGTGGAGCGTGCCCTCCAGGCGCAGCCCGACTACTCGTTCGCGCGGCTCCTGGCCGAGGCGTTGCAGGCCGGGATCGGCCCGTCCGTACTCGACGACTGGCCCGATCTCGACCGGGACGAGCCACCGCCCCGGCCGGAGGACGAGCCCGGATGAGGATGCTCGTGGCGCCGGCCAGGGCGGTGGCGAAGCGGGCAGTGGCGAAGCGGGCAGTGGCAGAGCGGGTGGTGCCAGAGTTGGTGTCCTGCGCCGGCGGGGGAGGCTCCGGCGCAGGATCAGATCGTTAACCGACGGTGCGACTCGGGCCGGCTGCGGGCATCCCTTCCCCGGCCGTGTTCACCGAACAGACGGCCAGGATGTAGGTATGACCGCTCACCAGGCCGGACAATCGGACCGAGCGGCCGGTGGTGGACTGCGTCGAGACGATGGCGCCCGGCTCGGAGCTGTCCAGGTAGTACACGGTGTACTTGTACACCGTGTCGCTGTACGGCCCGGTCGCGGCGTCCCAGCTCACGTCGATGTAGCCCGTCCCGGCCGTCGCGGTGATGTTCGGCGGGCCGGCCGCGGTCTGCAGGTTGGCGACCGTGGCGGAGGCGACCGCTGACGGCGCACTCATGTGCGCGTCGCCGCGCGTGGCCACCACGTAGAACTCGTAGCGGTGGCCGGGGACCACCCAGTTGACGCCCCACGAGTCGGCCGGAATCTGCAACGGCAGCCGTGAGAACGCCTCACCGATCGTCGCGTTGCGTTGATAGAACCAGTAGCCGCCGGCACCGAACGAGTGTTGCCATTCCAGCCTGATCCCGCCGGTGGTGGAGGTGGCCCTGATCCAGCCGGGGGTGCCGGGCACCAGGGTCGGGATGCTCCCGGAGGGCATGCTGTAGCTCCTACCGACCTGGAACTGGTTCCACAGCACGTTGGCGAAGGCCCGCGCGATCTTGTGTTCACCGGTGGGGTTCGGGTGCAGGCCGTCGTATGCGTCGGCGTACGGGTCGTAGCCGGTGGTGATGTCCACGAGCCGTACCGGTGACGTCGTCGTGTTCAACGACTGCAACGCGGGACCCAGTTTGGCGTTGTACGCGCTGATCCGGGTGCCCAGATCCGGTTGCACGTCCAGTGGGGTGCGTTGCGGGACGCTGGCGACCAGGATGCGGATGTTCGGCTTGGCGGCCCGGGCGTTGGCGATAAGGGTACGCATGTCGGCGACCAGCCCGTCCGGATTGGAGACACCCCAGCCCAGGTCGTTGAAGCCGAGTTCGACAAGCAGGTAGGTCGGCAGGTACTGGCTCACCCGGGACCGGATGTCGTCCTTCGCCTGGTGCGCCTGGCGTCCCCACTGGGCGAAGTGGTCACTGTCGAAGGTGAGGCCGTCCCGGTAGACGCCGTTGAAGTACGGCGGCGCCGACTCATCCGGGTAGTTGGCGGGTTGGGCCCTCGGCAGTCGGGTGGTGCCCCGGTACGGGCCGACGAAGGTGACGTCCCGTCCGGCCGACTTCAGGTGCTGGGCGAGCCGGTAGCGCCAGGTGTAGTCACCTTCGAGACCCTGGCTGATCGAGTCGCCGACCACCATGATCGAGTCGACGAGCGGCCCGACTGTCGACGTCATCGTCACCTCGGCCCACAGTTGCCTGTGGTCGGAGTGCGGCGACGAGACCAGTTGGTTCGAGTGGACGACCGCAGCCGGCGGCACGAACAGATAGTCGTACTTGTTGAGCGTGTGGGTGGGCAGGCCGCTCCGGCAGTAGTACTTCTTCGCGTCGTCCGCGATGTACTGGACCTTGATCTCGTTGCCGCAGGGGCTGAACGCCTCCTTGAACGCGCCGTGCGCCGCCTGGTACGGAATGCCTCCGTACCCGCTGTGGTAGATGTTGCTGAGCGCATCGGAGGTCGGGCTGTCGTTGAGGTCGCCACCGAGGTACACGTGGTAGCCGGCATAGTCGGTCGCGAGTACCCGCTTGACCTCTGCCGCCTCGCGCTTGCGCTGCTCGACGTTGTCGCCCGAGGCGACGAGGTGCGCGGTGCAGACCACGAGCGTCCGGGCGACCGATCGCAGGCAGAGCATCTCGCGCTTCTCGGCGCCCTCCAGCGCGCGCAGGTCGTGCGCCACCGGCTGCGGGTCGGGCAGGATGTTCTCGTTGTAGATGATGGCGTTGCCGAACGGCGACTCGTGCTTGCAGTTCGCCACCTGGCCGTTGCCGCTCCGGATCGGGTCGAAGCGCAGCGTGTACGCCAACGGCAGTTGCGTCTCGACCCGCTCCAGCCAGTCCAGGCAGCCCTCGTTGATGGTGAGGAACGCGAGCCTGGGTGCCCGGCTGTTGATCGCCTGTGCCAGCGAATCGGCAACCTCGTTGCCCTTGACGCCGTGCGTCGGGTGACCACCGGCCATGTTGAACTGACCGATGATCGGGTCGTACGGGCTCGCGGCCGCAACGGCCGGCTGTGCGGCGGCTGGCCGCGGAACGGCCGGCTGCGCCTCGGATGGTTGGGGGGCGGGGGAAGGCGCCGCGGTTGCCGGCAGCGGGATTACCAGGCACCCGGCAGCCGCGATCAGCAGCGAGACGACTACCGGTCTCAGTTTTCTCATGGCGTCCCCAAACTGTGCAGGGACGCAAACGCGACGAGTGCGCCCCCGTGCACGTCGCGTAGATGATCATATTCGTCTATGGAGCCCACCGTCGCAAGAGGCCGGTGCGAGCATCCTTCAGATTGGGTCCGGCATCACTGCGACGCCGGCATCACTGCGACTCCGACGTCTCCGGGTCGCAGGCCAGCGCGATGGCGAGACTGTCCTCGTAGACGTGGTGCCGGACGATCAGCCCGTCCTCGACGGTGAGGTGCAGGGCGAACCGGGTGTTGAAGCGCCTCCCGGTGGCCCGTACCGTCTGCGCGGTCTCGCCGATCACCACCGCGTCCGGCCCGTCCACCAGGATCCGCTCGATCGTCGCCGAGCCCTGCCCCGGAACGCTGTTCGCGGCCAGGGTCCGGTGGTGGTCGACGACGTCTGCCCGGCTGCTCCGGGGCCGGATCCACGGCACCGCCGGGTGGGTCTGCCCGGGCCAGTTGACCTTCCAGTCGACCGCCTCGGCGTAGAGCGCGGCGGTCCGTTCCGGGTCGCCGGCCCCGATCCGGCGGAGCAGTTCGTCGACTGTGGTTCGGGTGTCGTGCACGAGGTACCTCCGGTGCTGGTTCGGCCTGCCGGTCGAGCCTGCCAGCGCGGAGACCTCCTGGCGATTACCTCCCAGGTAGGGGGCACGGGGTGCGGTAGTGGATGCCGTCGACCCGGCACATGACCGGGGACGTGTCAGACGGTGACCCGGTCGTCCCCGGCGTACACGTTCATGGTGCCGCCCCGGAGGAAGCCCACCAGGGTCATCCCGGCCTCGGTCGCCAACTCGGCGGCGAGGGTGCTCGGCGCGGAGACGGCGGCGAGCAGCGGGATGCCGGCCATCCACGCCTTCTGGGTGAGTTCGAAGCTGGCCCGTCCGGAGACCAGCAGCAGATGCCCGTGCAACGGCAGCCGCTGCTCCCGGACCGCCCAGCCGATCACCTTGTCGACCGCGTTGTGCCGGCCCACGTCCTCGCGGAGCACCACGAGCTTCCCGTCGGCGGTGAAGAGCCCGGCGGCGTGCAGCCCGCCGGTCCGGTCGAAGCCGCGCTGGGCGGCCCGGAGCTGGTCCGGCAGGTCGGCGAGGGTACGCGCCGGCACGGTGACCGGGTCCGTCGACACGTCGTACCGGGACCGGGTCCGGACGGCGTCGATGCTGGCCTTGCCGCACACCCCGCACGAACTGGTGGTGTAGAAGTTCCGGGCCGGATCGGTGACCGGGGCCGGTACGTCGTCGGCGAGGACGATGTCCACCACGTTGTAGGTGTTCGGGGTGTCGGTACCGGCACAGAGCTGCGCGGTGCGTACGTCGTCGGCGCTCCGGACGATCCCCTCGGTGAGCAGGAACCCGATCGCCAGGTCGATATCGTCACCCGGGGTACGCATGGTGACCGCCAGCGGGGCACGCCGGTTCGGCCCGGCCGGACCCACCCGGATCTCCAGCGGCTCCTCGGCGGCGAGGTTGTCCTGCCGGCGCACCGAGACCCGGCCACCCGCCTCCGCCGAGGTCAGGTCTATCCGCAGCACGCTCCGCCGACCACTGGCTCGTCCCATGCCCACAATCCTGCCTCGCCGCCGGCCGTACCCCGCCGGAAGCCCGGTTACCGTTACCGGATGACCGGAACGGGACCGCCGATCGAGCCGGAGTCGAGCGAGCCGCCGTCGAGTGAGCCGTCGCCGATCGCACCGCCGTCGAGCGGGCCGTCGTCGACACAGCCGGAGCCGGCCGGGTTCGCGGCGGTGGTGCTGTCCGGTGGGGCGGCCCGCCGGATGGGTGGTGCGGACAAGCCGGCGCTGGAGGTGGGCGGTCGCCCGATGGTGGACCGGGTGCTCGCGGCGGTCGCCGACGCCGACCCGCGGGTCGTGGTCGGCCCGGCCGGCGACCTGCCGGCAGGGGTACGGGCGACCCGGGAGCAGCCGCCCGGCGGCGGACCCGTCGCGGCGCTCGCCGCCGGCCTGGCCCTGCTCCCCACCCCGATCCCAGCCCACCCGCCCGGCACGGAGAGCCCGAGCGCCGCACCGTCCGGCACGGCGAGCCCGAGCGCTGCGCCGTCCGGCATCGGCGTCGTCGCGCTGCTCGCCGCCGACCTCCCGCTGCTGACCACCGAGGCGGTACGCCAGCTCCGTACCGCGCTGTCCCAGGCCGCCGATGCCGACGGTGTGGTCTTTGTCGACGACGCCGGCCGGGCGCAGTTTCTCTGCGGGGTCTGGCGGGTCGCCGCACTGCGGGCCGCGTTGAGCCGGGTCGCCGCCGCCCGCGACGGCATCCTCACCGGTACGTCGATGCGGACGCTGATCGCCGAGCTGACCGTGACCGAGGTGGCGTGGCAGGGGACTGGGCCGCCACCCTGGTTCGACTGCGACACTGAGGACGACGTACGCCGGGCAGAGGAGTGGATCAGTTGAACGCGATGGAGCGCTGGGTGACGTCGGCCTGTACCGAGCTCGACCTCGATCCGACCGAGGTCGACGTACCCCGGGTACTCGATCTGGCCCGCGACGTGGCACACAACGTACTCCGGCCCGGTGCGCCGGTCACCGCGTACCTGCTCGGGGTCGCGGTCGGGCGCGGCGCGGACCCGGCGGTCGCGGCGGCGGCGCTCACCGCCCTGGCCACCGGCTGGCCGGCCGACCCGGCAGCCGCCCGCCCCGACGGGGATGCCTGACTCTCCGTTGGAGAGGCTGTCCGCGATCGGGCGCAGCACCTCCAACTCGCGCAGGGACCGCCGCGCGCCCGTCCCCGCACTTGCCCAACACCTCCAGGTCGGGCTGCGCGCCGATGATGGTCGCGAATCCGGTACGGATAAGCGCCTGGTCGTCGCAGACCAGTACCCGGATCGGCGCGGTCACGACCCGCTCCCGGTGGGGGAATGCTCCTCGGTCGGCGGGGTGGGCGACTCACGCCGGAGCCGGGCGAGTTCGGCCATCCGGTCGGCCATCCAGTGACACCAGCGGATCCGCACCGGCGTGCTGGCCAGGGCCAGCTCCAGGGTGGCGAAGGCGCCGAACTGCGGATGGAGGGGATCGTCCCCGTGCCGGGAGAGCAGGTCGGCGTGCTGCTCCTGGAAGGTGTCCAGCCGGCGCTGGTACGTCTCGGCCTCGGCTAGATAGAACTCGCGCATCCCCTCCGGGTCGGCGGCGGCCAGCGCGTACGTCTTGAGGAGCGTCTCGTCGCGGAAGGCCCGGGGTGCGGGCGGCTCGACCAGCCAGGCGGCCAGCGCCTCCCGCCCGGCGGCGGTGAGCCGGTGGGTCTTGCGCTGTCGTGGGCCCGGACCGCTCGCGGCGTCGTGCTCGATCAGCCCGCTCGCCGAGAGCCGGGCCAGTTCGGGATAGATCTGACTCTGCTGGGCGGTCCAGTAGTAGCCGATCGGTTTGCGCATCCGCTGCACCAGGTCGTAGCCGGTGAGCGGACCACGGTGGAGGGCGCAGAGCAGGGCGTAACCCAGCGCACTGACGGTAGCCAAACTGTTATCTCCCGGCATGCCACCACTATGTCAATTTTGACATAGTGTCCCGACCAGCAACCGCACATCGAACGGGGAACTGATGCGCACCGTTGGACGATCCATCCTGGCAGCGATCGCCGTGACTGCGGTCATCGGCACGACGACGGCCTGCGGCGCGGCTGACGACGCCGCCCCGGGGACCGACCCGAGCGCGTCCCGGGTCGCCCGACCGGCGGTCTCACCGGCGCCCGGTGACCACACCCTGGCGATCGACTGGGCGGGCCAGGAGCGGACCTGGGCGGTGCACGCGCCGTCGGGTTACCGCCCCGGCACGCCCATCCCGATGGTGGTCGCCCTGCACGGCACCGACCAGAACCCCGAGCGGCTGCGGGACGCCAGCGGGCTCAACGCCCTCGCCGACACCAAGAACTTCCTCGTCGCCTATCCGAAGTCGCTGAGCAAGCAGTTCAGCCGGATGGCCGAGCAGGGCGACGACATCAACTTCGTCCGGGCGCTGGTCGACAAGATGGTCAAGGAGTGGTCGGTCGACCCGGCCCGGGTCTACGCGACAGGCTTCTCCTCCGGCGCCGAGATGACGTACGCGCTCGGGGTGGAGGCGGCCGAGGTGTTCGCGGCGATCGCGCCGGTCAGCGGAGCCTTCGCCAACGGCCCGGCCGCCAGTGACCCCAACTACAAGCCCGGCAAGCCGGTCTCGTTGATCACCTTCATCGGCCGGGAGGACCGTAACGCCTCCCGGATATACAGCGGACTGTCCCGATGGCAGAAGAACCTGGGCTGCACCGTGGGACAGCCCAGTTGGGTCGACAAGGCCAACACGGTGAACCGGACGACCAGCACCTGCCCGGACGGCAGCAAGGTCGTCGACTACACGGTGAACGGGATGGGTCACGCCTGGCCGTCGGCGAGCGGCTACCAGGCCGCCGTGGACGCCACCGCCGCGATGTGGGAGTTCTTCGCCGCGAATCCCCGCCGCTGACGCCGGTCCGTGCCGAGCGGCTCTCCTTCGGGTACCCGGAGGAGAGCCGCTCTAGTGTCCGATCGGGGTCCGCACTGTCCCGGCCAACCGGTCGGCTGGGTAGGGTGTGCGGTGCCCTGACGGACGGAGGCGGTTATGGCGGCTGACAACCCTGCGGCGCCGCGGGACGAAGTGGCCGAGGGAAACCAGGCCGAACATCACCAGGCCGAACATCACGAATCGATCCTGCTCGACGAGCCGACCACCGCCGACCTCCGGGTCAAGGTGACCGAGGCCTGGCAGGAGTTCGCCCGGGCACTCGCCCAGCAACTGCGCAGCCTGCCGACCGGTACCCGGATCGCGTTGACCCTCGACCCCACCGCCTCCGGCACCGGCGACGCCGTCTACTCGGTGAGCATCGAGATCGGCGAGGACAACCAGATCGACCTGCGGGCGGTGGGCAACACGGCCCTGCCCCAGGGGTACCGGCTCGACCGGGCCGCGATCGCCGACATGATCGCGCTCGGCTGGTCGCCACCCGGCGTGGTCGAGGGTTCCGGCGGGCACTTCGGGATGCGGGCCAGTACGACCGAGGCGGGCCGGCTCGCCACCACCGTCTCCCGGACCCTGCGCGACGTGTACGGCGCACCGCATCCGGCCTTCCTCGTCTTCCTGGTCCACGACGAGTCCGACGAACCGGTGGCCGTCGAACCGCTCGGCACCGCCCGGCCGGAGGTCGCCGCGGATCCGACAGTCGACCTCGACCTCGATCTCGACGAGGCGCTCACGGCGGCCCGGGCCGCACAGAGCGGCAACGACGCGCTGCCCCTGGAGGACCGGGTCCGCACGGTGGTCTCGGCGATGCTGAAGTCCTCGGCCGACCAACTCCAGGTCGACTCCGACGGCGACATCGGCATCCGGGCCGGCTCGGCGATGGTCTTCGTCCGGGTCCGGGACAATCCGCCGCTGGTCGACGTCTTCTCCCCGGTACTCACCGAGGTCGAGCCGACCGAGCAGTTGTACGTCAAGCTCTCGGAGCTGACCAACCGGATGCCGATCGGCCGGCTCTACTGCACCAACGACACGGTCTGGGCCTCCATCCCGGTCTTCGGCCGCAACTTCCAGGCGACCCACCTGATGCTCGCGGTCCAGGTGATGACCGGGCTCGCCGACGAGTTGGACGACCGGCTGCACGGCGAGTTCGGCGGTCGGCGCTTCTTCGGCGAGGGCGACAAGGCGCAGCAGCACCGGGAGACCGGCGAGCACCGGACCGGGATGTACCTCTAGCCCCGGTCGGGCTCGCCGGCGCCGGCCCGCTAGATCCGGATCACGCCCAGCGTGTCGAGGGTGCCGAGGTCGGTCGCCTTGAGGGCGCCGTCGGAGACGGTCCAGAGCACTCCGTCGACCATCAGCGAGCGGCGGATCATCCCGCTGGTCTCCGCCGTGCGCACCTCGGCGTGCTCGACCAGCCCGGTTTCGGTGAGGCTGCCGTCGGCGACCCGCAGCACCAGGGCGCCGCTGCCGGGCGTACCCCGGCCGTCGGGGGTCGGCGGCTGGTAGCTGTTCATCGGCACCACCAGGGTGTTGGTGGCCGGCCAGTAGAGGAAGGCGTGCGGGTCGAACTCGGCCTCGGAGTGGCCGTACCGGACGTGGTGCTGGGCGATCCGGTTCGGCTTGGCGGGATCGGAGACGTCGAAGAGGGAGACCTGGGTACCCTCGGTCCGCCCCTGCCGGTTCGCCTCCTGGCCGATCCCGATGAGCCGTCCGTCGCCGATCGGGTGCAGGTACGACGAGTATCCGGTGATCTTCAACTCGCCTGTCACCTTCGGTGACCGGGGATCACGGAGGTCCACTGTGTACAGCGGATCGGTCTGCCGGAAGGTCACCACGTAGCCGGTCCCCTCGGCGAACCGCACGCTGTAGATGCGTTCGCCCTTGCCCAGCCCGGTCACCCGGCCGGTCTCGGTGAGCGTCCGCCCGTCGGCGCGCAGCACGTAGACGGCGGAACTGGACTTCGGGTTCTCCCCCCAGGTACGCCCGCTGGTGGTGGCCACCCGCAGGTGCCCGTCCCACTCCGAGAGCGCGTACTGGTTGATCAGCCAGCCGGGCACGGTGGCGGCGGTGACGTAGCGGGGCCGACCGGGGCCGGAGGTGTCGAACTGGTAGATGTCGGTCTGCTCGTCCTTCGGGACCGGTGCCCCGTCGCGGGCGGTCAGCCCCGGCAGCACCCGCCAGCGCTGGTCGCTGGCGAGATAGAGCTGCTTTCCGTTGCTGTAGACGGTGTCGCCGTCGGCGGCGACCGCCACCGGGTCGCCGTCGCCGAGGCCGGCGGCGCCGAGGTCGAAGCTGAGCAGGGTGACCAGCGAGGTGCCGGAGTAGACCGCGGGCCGGCTCAGCCGGTCGCAGTCGACCCGTCCGGTGCTGGTCTGCCCGCCGATGCTGGTCTGGTAGCGGGGTAGCCAGGCGTCGATCGGCGCCTGGTCGATGATCTTCCGGTTGGCGGCGAGGTTCTTCTTCTCGTTGACCGGCCCCGCCTCCTTGTTGAGCGGGAAGTCGAGCCGGGGCAGGGAGCGGACCACCACCCGGACGGTCGGGCCGACCTGCCGGGCGTCGACCAGGCCACCGTCGATGCGGTAGTCGCCGACGATCTTCGGCGCGCCGGCCAGGTCGACCAGGATCAGTCGCGGGCCGACGATGCTCTGCTGGTCGTCGGCGGGCGGCACGCCGGGCCGGCCCCGCCGGATCTCACCCGGTTGGACCGTGGCGTGCTCCCGGACCAGCACCAGCGCCCGGTCACCGTGCAGCAGGAGATTGCTCTCGGCCCAGCCGACGTCCCGGCCGCCGGAATCGAGCTTCAGCGTGCCGGCCAACCGCCGGCTCGCCGGATCGACCACCCGCAGCACGCCCTGGTTGACCGTGACGATGCGCCGGCCGTCGGTCTTCACCAGGTCGGGTTCGTCCACCCCGGCCTCGTGGGTGTTGGTCCCCGAGTAGCCGGAGCCGGCCCCGGTGGCGGCGCTGTCCTGGGCCGCCGACACGTCGGCACCGGCGGCGGCCCGCTCGGCCCCACCGTTCACCTGGAAATGCGGTGTGATCGTGCCGCCCGGCAGGCCGTACGGCCCGACGGCCGCCCGGGCGGCGGATCGGAGCCCGGCAAGCGCGCTCTGGCAGGAGTCGAAGGCGACCAGCCGCAGCCCGCTGGCCGGTACCCCGGTGTCGCGCGGGGGTGGTGACGGAGCGGGATCCGACCCGGAGGTGCAGCCGGTGAGCAGCGTGCCGGTCAGTGCCAGGCCGGCGACGAACGCCGTACCGACGGCGGCGCCGGATCGAGTTCCCCGTTCGGGTGTCATGCGCTGTTCGACGCGGCGACCCGCGTCCCCGGTTCCCTGCGGGCGGCTTCCGGTCTCCGGACGCGGACCCGGCCGAGGTCAGGCCGGGGCGGGCACCACTGTGGGCGAGTCGACCAGCCGGGACAGCACGATCATGCTCCGGGTCGAGGTGACGAAGGGCTCGGCCCGGAGCCGTTCGAGGGCCTGTTCCAGGTGGGCGATGTCGGCCGCCCGGAGGTGGACGAGCGCGTCGGCCTCGCCGGAGACGGTGTAGGCGGCGACCACCTCTGGATGGCGCCGGGTCGCCACGGTGATCTGGGCCGGGGTGGTCCGCCCGGTGCAGAAGAGTTCCACGAACGCCTCGGTGCTCCAGCCGACCGCCGCTGGGTCGATCACCGTGGTGAATCCCCGGATCACGCCGGCCGCCCGCAGCCGGTCGACCCGCCGCTTCACCGCCGGTGCGGAGAGCGAGACCCGGGCGCCGATCTCCGCGTACGAGGCTCGGGCGTCGGAGACGAGCGACGCAATGATTCTCTGGTCAACGCCGTCGATCTGCAACGTTCCGCCTCTCCAAGGCAACACTTCTGGCTGTTAGTAAAGCTGTACCGTACCTACCCTTGGATCCGTGAACCAGCCGAGGATCCCAAGAAAGCGGACATATCTCATCTGTCCGCCGGAGTACTTCACCGTGGAGTACGCGATCAACCCGTGGATGGACACCGCCACCCCGGTCGACCGGGAGCTGGCTGTCAAGCAGTGGCACGGGCTGCGGGAGGCACTGCTCGGCCTCGGGCACACAGTGCACGAACTCGACCCGGAACCCGGCCTGCCCGACATGGTCTACGCGGCGAACGGCGCCTTCGTGGTCGACGGCACCGTCTACGGCGCCCGGTTCCGGCACCCGCAGCGGGCTGCCGAGGCCGGCGCGCACCGGGCGTTCCACGAGGCGCGGGGAGCCCGGTTCGTGGCACCCGCCGAGATCAACGAGGGTGAGGGCGACTTCACCTACCTACCGGAGGCGCACGGCGGGCTGATCCTCGCCGGGTACGGCTTCCGGACCGAGCCGGCCGCGCACGCCGAGGCACAGGAGGTGCTCGGCCGCCCCGTCGTCTCGCTGCGCCTGGTCGACCCCCGCTTCTACCACCTCGACACCGCGCTGGCCCCGCTCGACGACGGCAACATCGCGTACTTCCCGGCGGCGTTCTCGGTCGCCGCCCAGCGGGTACTCGCCCAGCTCTTCCCGGACGCGGTCCGGGCCGACGAGGTCGACGCCTTCGCGTTCGGGCTGAACCTGGTCAGCGACGGTCGGCACGTGGTGCTCAACAGCGAGGCCAGCGGAATGGCCGCCAAGGTCGCCGCCGCCGGCTACCTGCCGGTTCCGGTCGAGCTGGCCGAGCTGAAGAAGGGCGGCGGCAGCGTCAAGTGCTGCGTCGCCGAACTGCGCGATTGAGCCGCCCCCGCCGCACCACCGCCCAGCCGGACGGACGGCTTAGCCGAGTGTCGCCAGCTCGCTGATCAGTACGTTGCTGAGCACCTGCCCGTCCGGCTTCACCTCGCGCATGTACCACTTCTGCTGCGGCGTACGCGGCTGGTTGAACTGCCACGGGCCGCGCGGGCTGTCGATCTGCCCGATCCGGCCCAGCGCCAGGTTGAGCTGCAACGGAGTGAGGTTGCCACCGGCGATCCGGATGCCCTTGTCCAGCACCTGGGCGGCGTCGTAGGAGGCCATCGCGTAGGTGGTCGGGGTCGAGCCGTGCGCCTTGCGGAAGGCTGAGGCGAACCGCCGGTTGGCCGCGTTGTTGAGGTCGGCGGAGTAGTTGAGGGAGGTGACGATCCCCTCGGCCTCCGTCTTGCGGAGATTGTCCAGCACCGGCCCCTCGGTGAGGAAACCCGGGCCGTAGATCAGTTTGCGGTAGCCGGCCTGCCGCAGCTTCTTGAGGAACTCGATCGCCGCCTCACCGGAGAAGAAGCAGTAGATCGCGTCGGGGTCGCGGTCGATCAGCTGGTCGATGTACGAGGCGAAACCGTTCCGGTCCGGCTTTCCGGGGAAGTACTTCGTCCAGATGACCGGATCGGAGATCCGCTCGTCGGACTCCCCGAAGCTCTGCCGGAAGCCCTGCACCGAGTCGCGGCCCGCGTCGTAGTCCGGCGCGATGATCGCCACCCGGCCGTTCGCCCCGACCTTGCTCTTGACGTACGGCGCCAGTGCCCGGCCGGGCTCGTCGTTGATGTACGACGTACGCCAGATGTAGACCACGCTCTGCAACGTCGACGGGGACGCGTTGGAGCTGATCAGTGGGATTTTCGCCTGCTCCACCGGGTCTCGCAGACCGCTGATCACCGCCGAGTTGACCACTCCGGTGAGCGCCAGCACCCGCTGCTTGACGAGCTGGTCCAGGGCGGCCTTGCCGGACTCGGGGGTCTCGCCCTCGTCGGCGACGACCAGGTCCACCGGATGACCGCCGAGCCGCTGGTCGTTCAGGTCGAGATAGAGCTGGAAGCCCCGGAGCATCTCGTCGCCGATCGGCCGGTACACGCCGGACTGCGCGGTGATCATGCCGATCCGTACCGGTTCGTCGCTGAGCGGCTCCTCGTCCTCCAGGCCGTCGTCCCGACCGCACGCGGCGGCCAGCCCGGTGACGCCGAGCGCGCCGAGCGAGCCCAGCAGCTTGATCGCTCGTCTGCGGTCCATTTGCGACACGGATCCCTCCCGGGGCGGCGTTGAGGTGCGCAGCCCTCCCGGGGTTCTACCGGGAACGGGGTGCTGCGTCAATGTCGCCTGATCTTCCAGCTAGCCAATGTAACTCGGCCAGCACCGCTGGCCACGCCCGGGACAGCGGGTCGATAAGCCCGAAATGTTCGCACTCGGGCAACTCGACGAACCGCAGGTCGGCGTCGTGCGCCCCGGCAGCGTACCGGCGGCTCGCCGCCACCGGTACCTGCCGGTCCAGGGTTCCGTGCACGATCGAGACCCGGACCGGGGGTGCGGCCGAGCGGGCCGGGTCGGCGATCGCGTAACGGTCGGGCACGTCCTCGGGACCGCCGCCGAGCAGCGCGGCCACCGCGCCGCCGTCCAGGTCGAGCCGGTACGCCTCGGCGAGGTCCAGCACCGGCGCCAGGGCGAGCACCCCGCGTACCCGCTCCGGGGCGCGCAGTGCGGCCCAGAGCGCGAGATGGCCCCCGGCGGAGTGCCCGAGCAGCAGCGGTGGGCCGGGTGCCGCCGAGCCGGCCGGCAGTACAGCTCGAACCAGTCCGGGAAGCGCGGCGAGTCCGGCCGCGACGTCGTCGAGGGTGCCGGGCCAGCCGCCACCGGGCTGCCCCGTCCGGCGGTACTCCAACTGGGCCACCGGGTGACCCCGGCCGGCCAGGTCGGCGGCGAGCGGGTCGGTGTGCCGGCGGTCGTACTCGGCCCGCCAGAAGCCGCCGTGCACGACCACCACCAGCGGTCCCGCCGGACCGGCGGCCTCGGCGGGCAGGCGTAGGTCGACGACCTGCTCGGGATCGTCGCCGTACCGCAGTCGCAGGTCCGGTGGCGGCGCCGGTCGCCGCAGCACCTCCCGTGGGTCGGCCGGCGGTACGGCGTTGCCGTCCTCGGTCATGGTGCCGACCGTACGGTGCCGGGGCCGCCACCTCCGCGCGGGGCCGCTGTGCCGCGCGGCGCCCGCCTCGTCGATGACCGGGGCTGGCCGGGGTGGGGGGCGGGTGTCGGCGGAGGTGGTTACGGGAAGATGGTGGGCATGACCCACGTGCCACGCTCCCAGGAAGAGAACGACGACTCGGCTCCGGCGGAGAAGCGACCCGGCGGCGCCGTGCTGGTGGTCGGTCCGGACGGTCGCCCGGTCGGCACCGTGCCGACCGACGGTGAGACGCCTGGCGAGGACCCGGCGCGGTTGATCGAGCAGCCGGCGAAGGTCATGCGGATCGGCAGCATGATCAAGCAGTTGCTGGAGGAGGTCAAGGCCGCGCCGCTCGACGACGCCAGCCGGCAGCGGCTGCGGGAGATCCACCAGCGGTCGATCGTCGAGTTGGAGGACGGGCTCGCCCCGGAGCTGCGGGACGAGCTGGAACGGCTCTCCCTGCCGTTCGGCGAGGACGCCGCGCCGAGCGAGGCGGAGCTGCGGATCGCCCAGGCCCAGCTTGTCGGCTGGCTGGAGGGCCTGTTCCACGGCATCCAGGCGGCACTTGTCGCCCAGCAGATGGCGGCGCGGATGCAGTTGGAGCAGATGCGTTCCGGCGGTCGTCCGGCGCTGCCGATGGGCCCCGGCGGGACGCTTCCGGGGATGCCGGGCGGCCACCCCGGGCAATCCGGCGAGGGCCCCGGCCCCGGCCAGTACCTGTAACACCCCGGCACCCGGCCTCCCCGGGCACCGACCATTCCCGGCCGGGCGAAACCGCCCGGCCGGGTCGGGAACAGCTGCGTGGCGGGTGCCCGGCGGGTCAGGCCGAGCCGATCCGGTCCCCGGCCTGGTTGCCCGGCCCGGCGCCGTCGGCAGCGTCCGGCTGGTCGGAGTCGAGCAGCGTCTCCAGGTACGCCGCCACCCCGTCCTCCTCGTTACTTACCGTCACCTCACCGGCGATCTCGAGTACGGCCGGGTGCGCGTTCGCCACCGCCACCGCCCGACCGACCCAGGTGAGCATCGGTACGTCGTTCGGCATGTCCCCGAAGGCGACCACGTCGGCGGCGTCCACCCCGTGCCGGGTGCAGTACCAGGCCAGCCCGGCCGCCTTGGTCACCCCGGCCGCCGAGATCTCGATCAACCCGCTGTACGACGAGTGGGTCGCCTCGGCGAGCCCGGCCAGCGCCCCGGCCACCACCTTGACGAAGGCGTCCGGGTCCTGCGCACCGGCCCGGGCCAGCAGCTTCACCGCCGGTACGGCGTGCAGGTCGGCCGGAGACTCGATCATCCGGATGTCGGGGTAGGCCCGGTCCCAGCGCAGCGGATAGTCCACCTCGTGCCGGAACTCGCGGCCGTCGGTCACCTCGACCGCGAAGGTCACCCCGGGCACCTCGGCACGGAGCCGCTGGACCACCTCGGCGAGCAGGTCGGGCGCGAGTGGATCGGCCCGGAGCACCTCGTCGGTGACCGGGTCGTACACCACGGCGCCGTTGGCGCAGACCGTCGGTAGCGGCTGGTCCAGTTGCTCGTAGACGCGCGGGAGCCAGCGGATCGGGCGGCCGGTCACGAGTACGACGCCGGTGCCCTCGGCGGAGATCCGGGAGATCGCCTCGACCGTACGCCGACTGACCGTCTGGTCCGAGCGCAGCAGCGTGCCGTCGAGATCCGTGGCCACCAGTCGGGGTAGTCGTCCCATCAACGCGAGAGTAGCCGATCGAGGTAGACCGCCACCCCGTCGTCGTCGTTGCGCAGCGTCACCTCGTCGGCGACCCGCCGTACCGTGGGGTGGGCGTTGGAGACCGCGACGCGGCCCCAGCCGGCCCACTCGAACATCGGCAGGTCGTTGGGCATGTCCCCGAAGACCAGCACCTCGGCCGGGTCGACGCCGAGGCTCTGGGCCACCACCGTGAGCCCGGTCGCCTTGTCCACCCCGGGCGGGCAGATCTCGATGAAGCCGACGCCCGCCTGGGTGATCGAGGCCAGTTCCGCCGGTACGACCCGGCGGGCGGTTTCGAGCAGGGTGTCCACGTCGTGGTCGGGGGTCCGGGCGAACGCCTTGATCACGTCGCCGTCCAGGCAGTCGACCCGGGAGCGCGCCTCGAACCGTTCCGGATAGGGCCAGACCGCGTCGAAATCGCCCCAGAGCGGGGCACCCGGGGCGTCCAGCGCCTCGACCATCACGGTCAGCGGGCCGACCTCGGCCTCGAGTACCCGGAGCAACTCGGTCAGGGTCGCGCCGGGCAGCCGTTCGTCCCGCAGGATCACCGGCCCGGCCGGGTCGGTCTGGTCGACCACCCGGCCACCGCCGGCCATCACCAGAAAGTCCGCAGCCCGGATGTCGTTGCGGGTGAGTTCGGTGAGCCTGGGCCCGCGCCCGGTGGCACCCACCACCGGAATGCCGGCGGCCCGGACCCGGTCCAGCACCTCGTGGGTGTACGCCGAGACGGTCTCGTCGGTACGCACCAACGTGCCGTCGAGGTCGGTGGCGATCAGTTTCGGCAACCCGGGTCGGGGCATGGTTCCTCCTCCACCCCGCCACCCGCCGCGCTCGGAAGACTGCCGGATCCTGTCACTACCGGGCCGGGCCGGCGGTGACGGGGCAGCAACCGTATCTCACCTTCTGAGGGTGCTCCATGTCTTTTGTGTGAAGTGCTCCGCACCGGAGTGGATCACTTCGGTTCGAGCACGTCCCGGCCGCCGAGGTACGGCTGGAGGGCCTTGGGGACCCGTACCGAGCCGTCCGGTTGCTGGTGGTTCTCCAGGATCGGTACCAGCCAGCGGGTGGTGGCCAGAGTGCCGTTCAGGGTCGCCGCCGTCTGCGGGCGGCCCTGATCGTCCCGGTATCGCACGTTCAGTCGGCGGGCCTGGAAGGTGGTGCAGTTCGAGGTCGAGGTGACCTCCCGATAGCGGCCCTGGGACGGCACCCACGCCTCGCAGTCGTACTTGCGGGCGGCGCTGCTGCCCAGGTCACCCGCTGCCACGTCGATCACCCGGTACGGCAGCTCGACCTTGGCCAGCATCTCCTCCTCCCAGGCCAGCAGCCGGAGGTGCTCGGCGTGCGCCTCCTCGGGGCGGCAGTAGGAGAACATCTCGACCTTGTCGAACTGGTGCACCCGCATGATCCCCCGGGTGTCCCGCCCGTACGAGCCGGCCTCGCGGCGGTAGCAGGACGACCAGCCGGCGTACCGGACCGGCTCGGCCAGGTCCAGGATCTCGCCCGAGTGGTAACCGGCCAGCGGCACCTCGCTGGTGCCGACCAGGAAGAGGTCGTCGGCCTCCAGCCGGTAGATCTCGCTGGCGTGCGAGCCGAGGAACCCGGTCCCCTCCATCGCCTCCGGCTTGACCAGCGACGGGGTGATGGTCGGAATGAAGCCGTACTCCACGGCCTGGGCGACGGCGAGTTGCAGCAGGCCGAGCTGGAGCAGCGCCCCCACCCCGGTCAGGTAGTAGAACCGGCTGCCGGAGGTCTTCGCCCCGCGCTCGACGTCGATCGCCCGGAGCGCCTCGCCCAGCTCCAGGTGGTCGCGCGGGTTCTCGATCTCGGGCCGGGTGCCGACCTCGCGGAGCACCACGAAGTCGTCCTCGCCGCCGGGCGGGGTGCCCTGCTCGACGACGTTCGGGATCGCGTACTGCGCCTGGCGCAGCGCCGCCTCGGCCGCGCCGACCGCCGCCTCGGCCGCCTTCACCTCGGTGGAGAGTTCCTTGGTCCGGGCGAGCAGCCCGGCCTTCTCCGCCGGGTCGGCCTTCGGCATCCGCTTGCCGAGCTGCTTCTGCTCGGCCCGCAGCGCCTCGAAGCGCCCGACCGCGGCCCGCCGCTCCTCGTCGGCGCGCAGCAGGTCGTCGACCGCTGACTCGGACTGGCCACGGGCACGCTGGCTGGCACGTACGGTGTCCGGATCGTCGCGGAGCAGACGCAGGTCAATCACGGGAACCGAGCCTACCGGTGCGGGGCCGCGAAGGTGTATCGAGATAGTTCCGTCCGGCTCCCCGCGACCGGGGAGCGGCTCAGGACGTGAACGGCTTGGTCGGGGTCACCGTCAGGTCGATCGGCGGCGGGCGGCCGTCGTCATCGTCGGGTTCCTCCATCGCGCCGGCCGTGCGGGGGCGGCGCCACGGCCAGTCGGACTCCTCCGCCGGCACGGGACCGGTCGGGGCGCCCGGCCCGGCGGCCGGCGCCGGGTCGACCGCGTCGCGCCGGACGAACCGCCCGGCGAGCAGCAGCGCCAGCCCGAGCCCGCCGATGCCGACGTAGGCGAGTACCAGGCCCTGGCCGTACTCGATGACCATCCCGTCGAGCTGGCCGTACATCTGCCAGCGGTCGCCGAGGGTGTCGAGCGAGCCGGTGGTGGCGAGGAGTACCCCGAGGATCGCCCCGGCCGCGGCCAGCCCGGCGACCCGGGCGTTGTGGCGTATCCCGGCTGAGCCGAAGAGGACCAGCGCCAGGCAGCCGAGCACCCCGAAGACCCCGACCAGGTACGCCGTGCCGAAGCCGGACATGTCCGCCACCCCGCTGCCCAGCGCGACGACGTTCTCGGCCCCCTCGACAGTCATGCTGGTGACCGCCCAGTCGCTGATCAGCGAGGCGAAGACGGCTGCCGCCCCGGCGACACCGATCACCAGCACCAGGCGACTGTCCTGGCCGAGCCGGTGCAGGGCGAGCCCGGCCCGTCCGCCGGTACGCGGGCGGTCGCCCCACGACACGACGCTGGCACCGTCCGGTGTGGTTTCCGCCCCGTCCGTGGTCCTCGCCCCGTCGCCCGACCGGGCCGGTTCCGCCCGCCGACCGTCCCGACGGTCGTCCGGGGTGTCCTGGCGGGGGATGGAGACGTCGTCGGGCATCGCTGACCCCTTCCACGGCGGACTCCTGGATCGATGATGGCACAGCACCCGGGTGCCGGACCCGTACCGAGGTCGCGGTGGTCCCGCGTCTTGGCCGGGGTCGTCGCGCCGCCGGTCGCCATGAGCTAGCGTCGGCAGCATGCCTATCCGCACCGCATCCGCCCGCTGGCAGGGCAATCTCACCGAAGGTTCCGGCACGATCCGCACCGGCAAGGGCGGGTTCCAGGGGAACTACTCGTTCAAGTCCCGCTTCGAGGAGGGCGAGGGCACCAACCCGGAGGAGCTGATCGGGGCCGCGCACGCCGGTTGCTTCTCGATGGCCTTCTCCAAGGCCCTCGCCGACGCCGGGTTCACGCCGACCTCGGTCGAGACCACCGCGCAGGTGCACCTCGACAAGACCGACGCGGGGATGACGGTGACCCGGATCGACCTCGACACCGTCGGCGACGTGCCGGGGATCGACGAGGCCGAGTTCAACAAGCTGGCCGAGGCCGCCAAGGCGGGTTGCCCGATCTCCCGGCTGCTCTCGCCCGGGGCCGAGATCTCGCTGAACGCGCGCCTCTCCGCCTGATCCCGGCGAAACCCCTCCGACCGTCTCCCGGTCGCGGTGGTCAGGTCGCCGCTGCGGTACGTCGCCGAGAGCGGCGCCGCCGGCCCTGATCATCGCGACCGTCGACGCGGTGGCCCGACCGTCGCGGCCCGGGTACGGCACAATTGGCTGGTGCCGGTCGAGATGAGCCGCGAGCGTTTCGAGGAACTGGTCGCCGAGGCCCTCGACGAGGTGCCGGAGGAACTGCTCAACCTGATGAGCAACGTCGTCATCCTGGTCGAGGACGACTCGCCGGAGGACGGCCCCGAACTGCTCGGCCTCTACGAGGGCCACGCGCTGACCAGCCGGGGCTGGGACTACGCCGGGGTGCTGCCCGACCGGATCTTCATCTACCGCCGGCCGATCCTGCGGATCTGTGACGACGAGGACGACGTCGTCGACGAGGTCGCGATCACCGTCGTACACGAGATCGCCCACCACTTCGGCATCGACGACGACCGGCTGCACGACCTCGGCTGGGCCTGACCTGCGAGAACGGGTACCCCCGGAGGCTGTCTTGTTGCGCCGGTTGCCTACCCTCGGTCCTCCACCCGTCAGGAGGAAAGTGATGCGCAGCTCGCTGTTCTCGGCAGAGAACCTGGAGAAGGAGTCACACCAGCCCGGCATGCGGCTGCAGAACTCCAAGATGCTGAAAATCGAACTCAACGGCGAGGCAATGGCCCGGGTCGGCTCCATGGTCGCGTACCAGGGGCAGGTGCAGTTCCAGGCACTGGGCTCGGGCGGGCTCGGCAAGTTTCTCAAGCAGAAGCTGACCGGCGAGGGCGTACCGCTGATGAAGATCACCGGCCGGGGTGACGTCTTCCTCGCCGACTACGCGGCGGACGTGCACATCATCGACCTGGAGCCGGGCGACGCGCTGTCGATCAACGGCTCCAGCGTGCTCGCCTTCGACTCCACCCTCCAGTACGACATCAAGATGGTCGGCGGCGCCGGCATGATGTCGTCGTCCGGCCTGTTCAACTGCGTCTTCACCGGCTACGGCCGGATCGCGATCACCACCAAGGGCACTCCGGTGGTGCTCAACGTCGACGCGCCGACGTACGTCGACCCGCAGGCCGCGGTCGCCTGGTCGGCGAGCCTGCAGACCGGCTACCACCGGGCGGAGCAGCTCGGCCTCGGCACGCTGCTCGGCCGGCGTACCGGTGAGGCGTTCACGATGAGCTTCGCCGGCCAGGGATTCGTGATCGTCCAGCCGTCCGAGGAGCCGCCGATCCAGGGCATGGGCCGCCAGGAGCAGGGCGGTGGCGGCGGACTGCTCAACCAGTTGATGGACTGACCGGATGCCGGAGGCGCCCGTCCCGGACGGGGCGCCTCCGGCCCAGGCCGGTACGGCCGGTTCAGAACCGGCCGTACCGCCCGGCGGTGACCCCGGTCAACACCCGGGTCGCACCGGTGATGCTGCCGCTGTCGTGGTAGCCGCCGATGCCGGCGCCGCTCACGCTGCCCCCGGTGTAGATGTCGTACCGCTGGCCGTTCGTGATCCGGTTCGACGAGAAGACGACCTCCCGGATCGTCCGTGACGACCGGAACGACGCCAGTACCGTGCTGCCGGAGACGACGTGCACGATGGTGTTGGCGGCGAGGGTGGTGCTGAACCGGGGGGCCACCCAGCCCTGACCGGTGTTCGGCACCGTCCGGAACACGGCCAGCGAGGTCAGGCCGGCGCCCACCACCGTGCCGGCGGTGAAGGTGATCGGCCCGTCGGCGTCCAGCGCGCCCTCACCGCCGCCGATGGTGCTGGAGCCGTTCGCCACCACCGTGCCGCCCTCGAAGAGAAGCGACCCGTTGGAGTCGAAGCCGTCGGTCCCGCCGGTGGCCACGATCGTGCCGCCGGTGACCCGGATGAACGCGATCGTGGACGGGACCATGTGCCCGAGACCCTCCTCGGCGGCGTTCACCGCGTCGTCGCTCGCCACGACGTTGATGCTGCCGCCGCTGATCGTCGTCCGGAGTCCCTCCAGCGCCTCGGTCGACCTGGTCACGTTTATGGTGCCGCCGGTGATGTCCAGGACGTTCTCGCCCTTGACGGCGTCGTCGGCGACGGCTGCGGTGATGGTGCCGTTGGTGATGGTGACGACGCCCTTGCCGGCCTCGGTGTCGTTGGACTTGAGCCCGTCGCCGCCGCTCGACGTCACGTTGATGGTGCCGCCGTTGACGGTGAGCGAGTCCTTGCCCCGGATGGCGTCGTCGACCGCGTTGACCGTGATCGTGCCGGAGTCGATGACCAGGTCGTCCTTGCTGACGATCCCGTCGGCGTAGTTGGCGCGTACGTCAAGTGATCCGGTGCCGCCGATGGTCAGGTCGGCCGCGCTGAACAGCGCGGCGTCCGGCTCGCCGGTGTTGGTGTACGTCGACGCGTCGGTGAGACTGTTGCTGGTCCCGGCGGCCAGCGTGACGGTGACCGCGTCGGCGTTTGTGACGTAGAGCGGGGCGGATGTCGAGTTCGTGATCGAGGCGCCGCTGAGCACGAGTTCGACGTTTCCGGTGACGGTGCTGTCCACCTCGACGTAGCCGTCGTTGAGCGTGCCGCTGATCTGGTAGGAGCCGGGGGCCGTGATGGTGACGGCGCTGCCGGAGACGGTGACGTTGCTGCCCGAGACGCTCGCACCGGACCCGTTGAGGGTGATCGTGGCGTTCGGGGCGGCGACGGCCGCGACGGCGAGCGGGCCGGCCAGCAGGGCGGTGGCGAGCCCTCCGGCGAGGATGATCCGGCGTACCGCGGATGTCATGAGCGGTCCTGTCTGTCGGGGACGGAGGCTGGACCGAGGCGAGGTGGGGGTGCCTCGAACACCGGCGGCGGAACGTGAACCGCTGATGAACCAGGAGTGTCCATCGACAAGTGTAAATGAATGAGGGCGTCTTGGGCGATGCCTGACACCTCGCCGGATGTCGCCTGAGACTCAGCTGAGTTCGCCGGCCCGCAGCCGGGCGAGCCAGGCCGCCGCGTCGGCGTAGTCGACGTCGGAGAGCCCGGCCGGCGCCGGGACCGGCGCGTCGGCCACCGCCGTGGTCCCGCGATGCCTCGGGTACGACCCCAGGAAGCGCACCTCGGCGCAGATCCGGCGCAGCCCCTGGAGCGCCTCGCCGACCCGGTCGTCGGCGACGTGTCCGGCGCAGTCGAGGAAGAACGCGTAACGGCCGAGCGCCTCACCAGTGGGCCGGGACTCGATCCGGGTCAGGTTGACCCCGCGTACCGCCAACTCCATCAGCACGGCGAGCAGTGCGCCGACCCGGTCGTGCGCGATGTACACGGCGAGCGAGGTCAGGTCGTCACCGGTCCGGGGCGGCGGCGGTCCCGGCCTGCTGAGCAGCACGAACCGGGTCACCGCGTCGTCGTGGTCGGCGATCTTGTCGGCGAGTACGTCGAGCCGCTGCCGGGCGGCGCCGATCGGCGCGCAGATCGCGGCGTCCTGCTGGCCGTCGGTCGCGGCGAGCGCCGCCGCGGCGTTGGAGAGCACGTCCACCACCACGGCGTCCGGCAGGTGCTCGCGGAGCCACCGGCGGCACTGGGTGGACGCCTGCGGATGGGCCGCCACGGTCCGCACCTGCCCGAGGGTCCGACCCTGCGGGGCGGCGAGGACGAACTCGACAGGCAGCACCACCTCACGGGTGATCACCAGCGGCTCGCCGTCGACCATCTCGTCGAGGGTCACCGCCACCGCGCCGCCGATGGAGTTCTCCAGCGGCACGAGTGCGGCATCGGCGTCACCGGCCCGGACCGCGTCCAGCGCCTCCGGGACGCTGCGCGCGGGCGTACGGGTGCCGCGCTCGGCGGCCGGGATCGTCCGCAGCGCCTGCTCGGCGAAGGTCCCCTCGGGCCCGAGGTAGACGAATCGGGTCGGCGGTGTTCCGGGCATGCCGCCAGCCTACAAACCGCCGAAGACCGGCGGGGGCGCGTCACACACCGTCGTCCGGAGTGCGGCCGGCGCCTCGGCCCGGACGGTGATGGTGCAGACGTCGGTGCCGGCGGTGACCAGTCGCAGGTTGCCGGGACGACCCCGGGTCACCGCCTGCAACGGCTCCCGGTTCGCCACCGTCACGACGCTGTACTGCCAGTCCTGCACGCAGAGCGGCCCGGATTGGAAGGTGACCTGGCCGGACCGGGGCAGGTTGGCGGTACGCCGCAGCAGCGCGGTCACCTGGTCCCGGCTCGGCCGGCCGGCCGGGCAGGCGACCAGGGCGGTGGGGCTCGGTGCCGGCGTCGGCGACAGGCTCGGAGCGGGCGTCGGCGTACCTGTGGGACCGACCGTCGGGGTGGGGGTCGGCCGGGTGGGGGTGGCCCGGGGCTCCCGCAGCTCGGGCGGCACTCCACAGGCTGCCAGGGCGAGACAGCAGGTCAGGGTCAGGCAACCGAGCAGGGCGCCGACGGCGCGGAGCCGGCCCGTGGTGGGCTCGGGCGACGGGGAACGGGGCACGGCCGGATCCTCGGGCATAGGTGGCTGCCGTGGGTGGTGCGGGCGGATGGTCCGCCAATGGTAGGGCGTCGGCCTGACCGGGCACCCCTCAGGTGGTGATCCGGTGCCCGTACTGGCGCAGCGCCGCGAGCGCCTCGACGAGCCGTACCGAGGGGACCAGCAGATAGTCCGTGTCGAATGTCGAGAACGCCACGATGTTGACCCGGGCGTCGGCCAGCGGGACGACCAGCGAGGCGAGGATCCCGGTCAGCGCCAGGTCGAGCGGGCCGGCCACCTGGAGACAGCGCCACGGGGTCTCGACGGTGGCGTCGGCCGGAACCTGGTCGGCCCGGCAGATGATCGACAGTTCGGAGCCGCTCCGGGTCACCGACAGGACGCCGGAGTCCACGGGCGGGCTCAGCAGGCCGGCCGGCACCGTCGAGCCGGCGGGCAGCCGGCACACGGCGTACTCCTCCGGCAGCAGAGCGATGTCCAGCATGAGGAGACCTTACGGTCAGCGTGGTCGCGGTCCAACACCGCCGGCCGTCGATCGGCCCGATCGCGACGAGCGTCACCTGCCCGGCGAACGCCGCGAAGGGCACGCGGCACGGTCCGAGAGGCGCCGGTCACACTCCGCGCTGCTCAGACCTCGGCGACGCGGTGGTCAGACCTCGGCGAAGAAGGTGAGCGAGCCGGCGACCTGGCCGTCGGTGAGGATCGGGGTGGCGATCGCGTCCACGGTGGTTGCCTTCGGTCGCTGTGCCTCGGCGCGGCGCACCCGGAGCAGGCCCCGGGCGAGCCGGCCCGAGTGCAGGGCGAGCAGCGGAGGGATCTTCTCGACCTCCTGCTCGGTCAGCTCACCCCGGGCGGCGGTGAAGTCGAGCAGCCGCAGGTCGCTGTCGAGCAGCGGGAGGCCGAGCGCGTCGAGCGGGGCGCCGAGGCCGAGCAGTTGACAGCAGGACGGCGAGACCGCCGCGATGGTGGTCTCCCGGTCGATCAGCAGGCATGGCTCGGCGGCTGTCGAGACCGTCTCGGACCACCGGGTGAACCCGTCGAGGTGAACCCGTCCGTCGGCGTCGTCGAAGCCGGTGGGCCCGTGCCCCAGTGACGGGGTCACCGGCGTCGGGAACGCCTCCGAGATCGAGAGTTCGACGTGGGCCACCGCGCCTCCTATTTGCCACACCACGCCCCACGCTAGCCGGTGGTTACCGGGGGCGCGACCCCCGCGACCGCCGGCCGGTCGGGCATCCCGCAGTCCCCCCGTCGGCTCGGCCCACCCCTCGCGCACGCTCGGGCGGCGACGGGGCGCCGCCCGACGGGTGGCGTCGGCTGGTGACGCTACCGGCGACCGGCGTGCTTGTCAGCGGCCGTTCGGCCCTCCTCGTACCACCGGTAGTCCGCCGCTGACCGGTACGGTGCGTTGAGCCAGGTGGCGGGGGACTGGGCGACCCGGGAGAGCTTCTCCGCGGTGGCGGCGCTGATCCGGTTGCCGCCCGCGACGAGCAGCCGGTCGAGTTCCCGGTGGGTCGCCACCAGGCACTCCTTGG
The DNA here is from genome assembly GCF_002846275.1 of Plantactinospora sp. CNZ320. Classification (NCBI taxonomy): domain Bacteria; kingdom Bacillati; phylum Actinomycetota; class Actinomycetes; order Micromonosporales; family Micromonosporaceae; genus Plantactinospora; species Plantactinospora sp. CNZ320. The sequence goes on along the minus strand of NZ_PJMP01000001.1, from coordinate 4,913,821 downwards.
GCAGTCCGTAAACGCTGATCACCCCGGAGCCGACGAAGGTCAGCACCGGGGTGACCGGGATGTTCAGCCCGACGGCGTTGGAGAGCGCCTTGGCGGCCCGCTTCGCGTCCCGCCGCGCCTCCGACACGTACGCCGGGCGCTTGCCGTTGATCTGCACGACGTCTCCGGCGATCAGGACCCGGGACCGGCCGTGGTCGGCCACGGTGACCGCGAAGAGGCCACTGGGACCGATCGCGAGGAAGCCCGCGCGCTCGTCCCGGGAGCGGTAGTCCAGGTCGAGCAGGCTCGACTCGGTCAGCTCGGTGCGCGGCCACTCGACCACGTGCCACGATGGACCCAGATGGTCGAGTCGGCTCAGTGCCCGTGCCCCGGCCGCCTCGATGCGGCGGGCGTCCCGTTCCGCCCGGCGCCGACGGGCCCAGTCCATCGGCGTCGGCCGGACGGCCTCCAGGGTGGGAAGTTGGTTGACCGGCGCGGGCGGAAGGGCCCGGGCGGCGGGAACCGCTGATCGTGCAGAAAAGACAGTCATCGTGACCTCCGGCAAAAGGTCCCTCGAAGTTATCTCCTCACTACGGTACGTGGCCAGTACTAGGGAGCGGCAAGTCGAAGCACCGGAGTGAGTGTGGATGAATGCCCCATTCATCCGAAGCCCTTTTTCCCGGATGGTGCCAAGTGCTGCCCTACGCTGCGAGGATGACCCATTTCGTGGACAGTGAGGTCGGCCGGCTCGGCACTGTGCTTCTGCATCGCCCGGGACCTGAACTCGCCCGACTCACGCCCCGGAACAACGACTCGCTGCTCTTCGACGCGATCCCCTGGGTCGGACGGGCACAGGAGGAGCACGACGCGTTCGCCGCCGCGCTGACCGAGCGCGGCGTCGAGGTGCTCTACATCGGAACCCTACTCGCCGAGACGCTGGCCGTGCCGGACGCGCGGTCCGAGATGACCGAGCGGATACTCGCCGACACCCGTCTGGGTGACACGCTGCGCCGCCGGGTGACGGAGCACCTGTCGTACCTCGATCCGGCCGCGCTGGCCGACGTGCTGATCGCCGGGCTCGCCCACGAGGAGCTGCGGCTCGGCGGCCGTGGCGGCGGCCTGGTCTACCGGCTGATGGACCGGTTGGATTTCGTGATCGACCCGCTGCCGAACCTGCTCTTCACCCGGGACTCCTCCACCTGGATCGGTGACCACGTCGCGGTGACCAGCCTGGCCATGCCCGCCCGGGGCCGGGAGACCAGCCTGACCAACGCGATCTACCGGCACCACCCCCGGTTCGCCGGCACCTCCTTCGTGTACGGACCGGGCCTGGAGCACCTGGAGGGCGGCGACGTACTGCTGCTCGCCCCCGGGGTACTGGCGGTCGGGGTCGGCGAGCGCACCACCCCGGCCGGGGCGGAACGGCTGGCCCGTCGGGTCTTCGACGCGGGACTGGCGCACACCATCCTGGTGGTGCCGATCGCCCAGGAGCGGGCCACCATGCACCTGGACACCATCTGCACCATGGTCGACGTCGACGCCGTACTCATGTACGCGAACATCGCCGACACGCTCTCGGCGTACACGGTGGTGGCCGGTGCCGACGGCGATCTCCAGCTCGACGGGCCGGCGCCGTTCCTGCGGGCGGCGGCCGACGCGATGGACCTGGACACGCTCCGGGTGATTGACACCGGCCTGGATCCGGTGACGGCGGAACGCGAGCAGTGGGACGACGGCAACAACACCCTGGCGCTGGCGCCCCGGCTCTGCGTCGCGTACGAGCGGAACGTGGAGACCAACGCCCAACTGGAACGGGCCGGCATCGAGGTGATCCCGATCGCCGGTTCCGAACTCGGCTCGGGTCGGGGCGGTCCCCGCTGCATGTCCTGCCCGCTCGTCCGGGAGCCGCTGCGGCGGGGTTGACGGCCAGTCCTGGCCGGACCCGCCGGCGCCTCAGTGGCGGCGTGGGATCCAGTGCAGGAGCTGGCCGACGATCAGCGTGGGGTGCCGGTCGGGCAGCACCTCAAGTGCGCGGGCGAGGTGTGCACCGAGGTACATCATCAGCCCGACCCGGTCGCCCGCGAAGCCGACGAGCAGTGACAGTCGTGCCTGCGGGCAGGGCCAGGGATGCTCGCACTCGCGACAGTCGTAGGTCTCGGACGGGAAGTGCCCGCCGACCTCCCGCTCGCGCCTGCGTCGCCGGGCGGCGAACCGCTCCCAGCGCGCGTTCGGCCCGATCACCGGTCACGCCCTCGTGTTGGGCCGGGCGTGGTGTTTCCGCCCGAGGGAGTGGGCTCCGGGGCGGCCCGGCGTGACCTTGCGGCGGGTCTCATCTGTCTGCCTTCCGGTCCCAGGGATGTGGACGGGGGCGGCGCCGGTTCGGGTTCCGGCACCGCCCCCGTTGGTGTTCCGCCCGGGTGGAAGGTCACGGGGGGCCGGGCGGTTCACCTGCCTTCCAGCCTGGACTCCTGACTCCGGGTAGTGGAAGATGAGCGCCCAGCAATATAGACATCTGTAGCGTTCCCTCCTAGATGTGGGAGTAGTACGTGAATGAACTTCGGGAAGTCCTCAGAAGGCATCGGCTCGGCCGCCGGATGACCCAGGCGCAACTCGGCAGGGCGGTCAAGGTGAGCGCGTCGCTGATCGCCGCGATCGAGCAGGGCCGGCTCATCCCCCAACCCGAGACGGCCGCCAGGCTGGACCGGTTCTTCGACTGCGGAGACGAGATCCAGCAGGCCGCAGCCCGGGCCCGGCAAGATGCCCGACCGCCCTGGCTGCGCCCGTGGACCGAACACGAGGAACGCGCCACCCTGCTCCGCTGGTGGGAGCCGCTGCTCCTGCCGGGCCTGCTCCAGATCGAGGAGTACGCCCGGGCCGTGCTGCACGGTGGATGGTTGTCGGATGAGGTGGTCGACCGGGCCATCGACGTCCGGCGGGAGCGGCTGGCCGCCACCGTCGACCGCCCGAAGCCGCCGACGCTGTCGGCGATCGTCAGCGAGTTCGCGCTGACCTTCGGGCCGCCCGAGCTGCGCCGCGCACAACTGCAACACCTGCTCGAACTCAGCCAGCGACCGAAGGTCCAGGTTCTGGTGGTACCGCGCACCGCCGGCCTGCATGCCGGCCTGGCCGGTGCGTTCGTGCTGGCGACGCTCCCCGCCAACCGGCGGGCCGGCTACGTCGACGACCAGCTCCAGGGTCGGCTGGTCACGGACGGCGGAGATCTCGACCAGTTGGAAGTATCGTGGGAGATTGTCAGCGGGCTTGCCCTACCGGTGCAGCCGTCAAGGGACCTTCTCAAGAGAGCGGTTGACGATGACGAGTGACGTGGCGCCCCGGTGGCGCAAGAGCACCCGTAGCAGTTCCAACCAGGGTGCCTGTGTCGAGGTGGCTGACAACCTGCCCGGTCGGGTGTTGGTGCGGGACAGCAAGGATCGTGACGGAGGCACGTTGGCCTTCGGGCCGGCGGGTTGGCAGGCGTTCGTCGAGCTGGCGAAACAGATCGATCGGGTCGGCTGACCGTCCTGTCCCGACAGACGAGGCCCCCGGCGCTCTGCCGGGGGCCGTCTTCGTGTGCCTCGGGTCGGGCGCGAACTGCTACCCGGTGGTTCGCCGGGCGTACACCTCGATCTCGATTTTCATCCGCGGGTCGGCGAGGCCGCAGACGAGCATCGTGGCGGCCGGCCGGACCTCACCGAAGGCGCGACGCAGCGTCGGCCAGCAGGGCTCGAAGTCGGCCCGGTCGGGCAGCAGATAGCGCACCCGGACCACATCGGCGAAGCTGCACTTCGCCTCGGTCAGCGCGGCCTCGATGTTGCGCAGGCACTGCTCGGCCTGCTCCACCACGTCGTCGGAGATGGTCATGGTGGCGTAGTCGAATCCGGTCGTCCCGGACACGTGCACCCAGTCGCCGTCGACCACGGCGCGGGCATAGCCGATCTGCTCCTCGAAGGTCGAGCCACTGAGGATCGCACGTCGCTCCGTCATGCGCGGAAGGCTAGGCGGCCAGCGATCAGACGTCCAAATCGGCTGCCGACCGCCCGGGCGGGCGTGATGCCCGGTCGACGTGGTGCCAGGGTGTCACCAAGGTGACATCGTGGCACCACGCGCACCGGCAACAGCCGCCACGCCCACCGGCCGCTGCCCGTCACACCGGGTCGGGTCCGGTACCCCAGAACGTGTCGACGAGTCCCACGGACCGCAGGTATTCCTTGGCCGCGGACGGCTCACGCCGGACGTAGCCACGGTCGAGGCGCCCGTCGTACCAGTGCGAGGCGAGCCGCCACAGGGTGCCGAGGTCCAGCACACAGCCGCGCTTCGCGCTCGTCGCCCGACACCAGGAGTCGACACAGGACTCTGCGCAGAACAGGCGCTGGTGCCGGCAGGTGTGCACGACGTCGTCCCACATCCGCGAGGCCGGTACCAGAAAGTGCGCGACCTGGTCCCCGGCGGGTGGCCGCTCGGTGCCGACGTTCCAGGCGTGCGGGCGCGAGCACGCCGGGCATCTGGTCGAGACCAGGACCTCGCCCTCCTCGGGCAGCAGATGCGGCAGCGCGAAGGAGTCCCAGGCACAGCCGCCCCACCAGAGGGTCCGGGCGCCCATCACCGCGAAACCGAGCGGTACGGCGGAGAACGGGTGTGCCATCACGATCCGGCCGGCCCGGTCGAGAGCGAGGTGACGGGCCCGCGCCAGCTCCGTCAACCCGTCCTGCACCGTTCCGTTGTCGAGCCCGAACCGCTCGGCCAGCTCGTCGGTCCCGGGCGCACGGCCGAACCGGGCGAACGAGTGATAGACGGCGAGCCGTAGCTCCTCGAGATCCATTCCGGCATCTTCGCAGCAGGTGAATCCGGCTGGATCGATCAGCATGGGCAGATGAGTGTGCCGATCGCTCCGCCCGAGGTGACCGTACGCCCGGTCGTGCGCTGGTAGCGCCGGATGAGGTCCTGGCCGCGTGCCCGTCGGCCGATCCGGCGCTCGGCGCGCAGCAGCGGGTTGCGTGACGGCGGTGGGAAGGCGTCGGCCAGATCGGCGAGCACTGTCGAGGCGCCCACGCCGACGGCATCCAGCACCCACCGCACGCCGGGGTCGAGCGCGACGAGGCAGAGGGCGAGGTGCTCCGGCCGATGTTCGCGGTCCCGACGGGCGAGGGCGAGTCGGAGTGACGCCTCGTACGCGGCCTGGGCGTCGAGCCCCAGCGGTGGGCTCGTTCGGGCGCATCGCCGCCGTGCCTCGGCCGATCCGAACGGCAGCAGCGGCTCGGCTGCGGTCGCCCGGTCGAGTACGCCCGGAGTGAGCCGGGACAGAAGTCCGTCCACGTCGATGCCGAGGGGCGCCAGCGTGTCGCGGTCGGCGGCGGCTCCGGCGCCGAGCGGCGCGGCCCGGCGTACCGCTTCCCGGACGGCCGCCTCGGTGGCGCCGTGCCGGCCGAGGAGGGCGCCGATGGTGTGCCCCGGGGCGGTGAGGGCGAGCAGCAGATGCTCGCTGCCGGCCCGGGGGTGGCCGAGTTCACGTGCCACGCCCAGGGCGCGGGTCACCGTACGACGGAGTTCGGGGTGATCGCCTCGGAACATCAGCCCTCCTGGTCGTGGCGGTATTCGTCGTGGCGGTATTTCCGGTGCACGGTCTGCTTGGTGACGCCCAGCCGGACGGCGATGTCCTGCCAGGACCAGCCGGCCCGGCGGGCCGCCGCGACGTGCTCGGCCTCCAGTTGTTCGACCAGGCGCCGCAGCCGGGCGACGGCCCGCAGGGCGACGTCGGGGTCGCTGCCGTGCACGGCACGGTCGAGATCGGCCATCGCGGACATGTCGTCAGCATATGCTGACGCTGGCGCACCGTCAACATATGCTGACGGCGTCCGCCTTCTCGTCGGCCGGATCGGCGCTGGGCCGCCCCGGCAGAAGGGCGCTGACGGCCACCAGGACGACGGTCGAGCCGGTCAGGAACCAGTACACGGCGTGGAAACCGGCCAGCCCTCGGCCGGCGGTGTCCAGGACGAGCGCGACGACGGCGACGCCGATCGAACCGCCGAGCTGGTTGAGCATGTAGAGCACGGAACTGCCCTGCGGCACCAACGGACCCGGCAGGGTGCGATACAGCGAGCCCATCGCGGGCGGGCCGACGAAACCCAACCCGACCCCGACGGCCAGGCCGGCGACGACCAACCAGACCTCGCCGGTCTCCGGACCGACCCAGGTGAAGGTGTACGAGGCCAGCGCCGCCACGCCTGCACCGACCAGCGCGAGGTTCCGGGACCCGATCCGGTCGCTGATCCGGCCGGCCAGTGGCGCGGCGACGGCGGAGCCCACGCCGAGTGGTGCGACCAGCAGCCCGGCCACCAGTGCACCGTGCCCGCCGGCCTGGAGGAAGTGCAGCGGCAGCACCACCAGGTTGGCGAACATCGCCATGCCGGTGAGCGCCATGACGGCAACGCTCGCCGCGAAGCCGCCACGCGTGAACAGCCCGAGATCGACGAGCGGCCGGGTACTGCGTGCGGCGTGCACCGCGTAGAGGGCGAGCAGGGCGACACCGACCACCAGCGGGACGAGTACCGGCCAGACGAGGAACTCGGCTCGGTCGGCGGTCTGGGAGAGCACCAGCAGCAGGCCGGCGAAGCCGGGACCGAGCAGCGCGACGCCGAGCACGTCGAGCCGTACCCCTGACTGCTCCGGCTCCGGCGGGTCGGCGGGCATGACCCGACGGGCGAGGACGATCGCGAGCCCGGCGAGCGGCACGCTGAGCAGGAACATCCACCGCCAGCCCATCCCCTGGAGTACGACACCGCCGACGACCGGCCCCAGCACCGGGCCGAGGGAGAGGACGGCGGCCATCAGTCCCATCACGCGTCCGGCTCGACGCGGGCCGGCGGCGCGCACCAGCAGGGTCAACACGAGCGGGTCGAGGATGCCGGCGCCGATGCCCTGGAGCACCCGGAACCCGATCAGGCTCTCGACGTTCCAGGCCAGCCCACAGCCGAGCGAGCCGAGCAGGAACAGTCCGAGGCCGACGAGCCACATCGGCCTGCCACCGAAGCGGTCCACCGCCCAGCCGGTGACCGGAATGGTCACCGTGACCGCGAGCAGGAAGCCGGTCGACACCCAGCCGACCGTGGCGAGCGAGGTGGTGAACTCGCCGGCCAACTGGTCGATCCCGACCGCGACCATCGTGCTGTTCAGGATGCCCAGTGCCCCGCCGAGCAGGATCACTCCGATCCGGCGTCGCAGTACGGGATCGAAGCGGTCGTCAGGTGTCGTCGTCATGTCCCCGTCCTCGTCCCTGTCCATGGCTAGACTCGCCGGTCTGGTTTTCCAGTCCAGCGAGTTCGCAGACTAGCACGACTGATTAACTAGACTCATCAGTCTGGTTGAGTGAACGGTGGTTATGCTGACGAGGTGCGTGCAGCAGGTGCCGCCGCCTCCGCGCGGGGCCGGATCGACAAGCGACAGGCGATCCTGGACGCCGCATTCACCGTCTTCGCCCGAGAGGGCTACGCGCATGCCGGGGTGGACGTCATCGCGGCCGAGGCGGGCGTGGCCAAGGCCACCGTCTACAGCCACTTCGGCGACAAGGAGACCCTGCTCCGCGAAGCCGTCGCGGCCTCCGCCGACCAGGCGCTGGCCGAGAACCTCGCCGCGGTCGAGAAACTCGTCGGAGTCGAAAACCTCGCTGCGGTCGGGAAGCCCGCCGAGGGCGGGAAGCCCGCCGCGGTCGGGAAGCTCGTCGACCGTGGCAGCGGGGAGCTGCCTGCCACGCTGGAAGCCGTCGGCCTCCGGCTGCTCCAGTGCTACTGCGACGACCGATCCTGGGCGTTACGCCGACTGCTCGCCGCAGAGATCAACCAGTTCCCCGAGCTGCTCGACATCATCCACACCCGGGCGGTCGACCGCGTCACCGAAGCCCTGGCCGACCGGCTCGCCCGGCTCACGGTCGCCGGGCACCTGCACACCCACGACCCGCTCCTGGCGGCGGAACAGTTCTTCGCCCTGCTGACGGGTCCGCTGGACAGGCGCGCCCGGCTCGGTACCCGGCCCGTGACCGTCGCCGAACTTCGCACCCTCGCCGGAGCCGCGGTGCACACATTCCTGCGGGCGTACGCCGCAAAGCCGACCGACGCGGCCTGATACCAGATCTTCGGCGCTAGGCCACCGGCGTCGTCCTGTCCGCCTCCGCCACGGTCTGCGCCAGCCGGGCGAGGGCGTGGGCCTCCCGACTGCCCTCCTCGGCACTGAACACGTGCAGCACCAGGCCGGTCACGCCGGGACCAACCGGCACCTGCATCGTCGTGTAGTCCAGGGTGAGCGGCCCGGCCACCGGATGCCGCAGGCGCTTACGTCCAGCCGTGCACATCGTCACCACGCCGGCAGCCCAGATCCGGCGGAAGTCGGCGCTGCGTGCGGACAACTCGGTGACGAGGGCGGTCAGATCCGGGTCATCGGGGTACCGCCCGGTAGCGACCCGCAGTTGCCCCACCGTCTCGGTGGCCCGGTCCTCCCATTCGGGGTAGAGGTCGCGGGCGGCTGGGTCGAGGAAGAGGTACCTGGCCTGGTTGGGGTCGCGGCGGCGCGGCTCGGCCAGACCGCCGAGCAGCTCGGCGCCCAGCCTGTTCCAGGCCACCACATCGAGCCGGTCGTTCACGGCGACCGCCGGAGAGCGGGTGAGATCGTCCAGGAGCCGCCAGATCAGGGGGGCGGCTTCGGCCCGCGGAGCCGGACCGCGTCGGGCGGTGGCCAGGGTGCCGAGGTGCTGCCGCTCCGCCGCGTCGAGGCCGAGCACTCGGGCCAGCGCGTCGAGGATCTCGGCGGACGGTTGACCGGCCCGGCCCTGTTCCAGGCGTACGTAGTAGTCCACGCTGATCCCGGCGAGTTGGGCCAGCTCCTCGCGGCGCAGCCCGGGTACCCGGCGGCGTCGCCCGGCGGTGAGCCCGACGTGCTCCGGTGCGACACGCTCCCGCCGGGCCCGCAGGAAGCCGCCGAGTCCCCACCGGACGCCTTCGACTGCCATGGACTCAAGTATGCGGCGGTCCAGGTGAGGCACCGAACACGCATGACGGTGGTACTGACAACACCAGGATCACCGTTCCTCCGGTTGAACCGGGTCCTGGTTACCCGGCCCGACCTGACGGAATCTGGCGGCATGACCGAAGCCAACGCCGCCGTTCGGCGGAAGATCCTCATCGTCAGCGCCCATCCCGACCCCCGTTCGTTGACCGCCGCGCTGACCGCCTTCGCGGTCGAGCGACTGCGCGCGGCCGGACACGAGGTCCAGGTCTCCGACCTCTACGCGATGAAGTGGAAGGCACAGGTGGACGCGGACGACTTCCTCGACTACCTGCCGGAGCGCCGACTGGACGTGCTGGCCGTGTCGGGGGAAGCCACCCTGGCGGGGCGCCTGTCGCCGGACATCGCCGCGGAGCAGGAGAAGCTGCGCTGGTCGGACGCGCTGATCCTGCAGTTCCCGATGTGGTGGTTCTCGGCGCCCGCCATCGTGAAGGGCTGGATCGACCGGGTCTTCACACTTGAGTTCGCCCACGGTCCGACGGTTCCACCCCCCTACAGCGAGGGCGCTCTGGCCGGGCGCCGCGCACTCGTGTCGGTGACAGCCGGCGCCCGGGAGACGGCGTTCACCGACCGGGGCATCCACGGACGGCTGGCAGACCTGCTCTTTCCGATCCAGCACGGCCTGTTCTGGTTCACCGGTATGACTCCGCTCGAGCCGTTCGCCGTGTACAGCTCGCTCAAGGTGTCCGACGAGCAGTTCGAGGCGGCGAAGCAGGCGTACGGGCGACGGCTCGACGGGCTCTTCACGGACGAGCCGGTCGCCTTCCGGTCACTCGTCGGCGGTGACTACGACCATGACATGCGACTACTGCCAGGGGTGAAGGTGGCGGGAACGGACGGACTGCACCTGCACCTGCGGCCGGCTGGCTGAGCGACGATCGTTTCCGGGGTCTGATCGGCCGCTTTCGGTGCGGGTGGCGTCAGCGGAGGGTGAGCTGGCGGCCGAGCAGGCCCTGCTTGGCCCGGCGGCCGGCGGCGTCCAGCGGGGCCGGCTCGGCGAGGGCGGCGGCGTACCGCTTCGCGAAGTCCGCCAGCGGAGCCTCCCAGGAGTCGGGTGCGGCGTCCCGGGGAAGGTCCCAGACGGGTACCAGTCGACCGTGTGCCCTGAACATCCCGGCGAACTTCGTCTGCGGGCCGAGCGGCAGCTCACCGGCGGCGGAGATCCGGGAGAGGGCGTTCAGCGCGGCGTCCTCGTCGTCGGGGAGTACCCAGCGGACGTGGCTCTTGTCGCTGACCTGGCACCAGTATGCGGCTGGCGCGGCACCGAGCCGGACAGTCGGGTAGATGGAGGCGTCGGCGCGCTCCAGCGACGCCTTGACGTTGGGATCGTCGGCCGCACCCGGATCGAGCCAGAACTCGAACCCGTCGTGCAGGGTGATGTCCAGCGGCCCGTCGACGATCACGTCCGGCAGCCGGGGTCCCTCACCGGGCAGCGCCGGCACCGAGACCGTACCCCCCGGCTCGGTGCGCAGCGCGCAGAGCAGCGCCTCGGCCAGGTCCCGGGAGACGTCGCCGGACTGCACGTGGCGCTGGAGGCCGATCATGACCCGGCCGTCCGCCTTGCTGATCGCGGGGGTGGCCATCGGCAGCACGGTGGCCAGGGTGACCTGGCGGTCGCCGTACTCCTCGATCAGGTGTGGCGCCAGGGTCAGCGGGGCCGAGGCCGCCGGCACCAGCTCCCGGAGCGCGATCCACTCCACCTCGTCGGTCAGCCCTTCGAAGGGGCGGGGTACGAAGATGTCCCGTACCTTCACCCGCTTGCCGGTCTGGTTCTCCCCGCTGGCGGAGCCGCTGGCGTCCGCGACCGCGGACCGGGAACTCTTTCGACGCTTGCCCACGGCGAGACAGCCTAGCCAACCGGATCGCCGGGGGCGCGCTCGGCGGGACTGCTCCGAGCGGCGGTACTGCGCTGTGTGGCTTCGGAGGGCCGGGTGGCGTCGGGGTGCCGGGCGGATTGCGTCGCCGACCGGGCCAGGCGGAGCAGCCCGGACCGTATCCGTTCTTCGCCGAGTTCCGGCAGGAGTGCGGCCACGTGCTCGGCGGCCAGGGCGGCGAGCAGGGCGTGTGCGGTGTGTTCGGGGTCGGGCGTACTGGCGAGCAGGATCGCGATGTGCCTGTGCCAGAACTGGTACGCGCCGATCCGGTACCGGGCGCCGGGTGTCGCGGTCTCCGACATCCGGACCAGAGCCAGGTGTTCCAGCAGGTAGTCGAGGTAGGCGTCGATGAACGCGGCGAGGCGTTCGCCGGGCGGTGCGCCGGGACCGAGGGGTGGTGGTCCGTGCAGGATCGCCTCCTGCAGCACCCGTTCCCGGGCGTCCAGGAGCGCGACGGCCAGCCCGGACTTGTCGCCGAACCGGCGGAACAGGGTGCCCTTTCCGACGCCGGCCGTGGCGGCCACCTGGTCCATGCTCACCGCGTCGACCCCGTGCTCGGCGAAGAGCCTCGCGGCGGCCTCCAGCACGGCCAACCGGTTGCGTGCCGCGTCCGCCCGCTCCTTCGGCGGCGGGGTGCGCAGAAGCTCCAGCGGGGTTGCATAACTGGACTGCGGTCCGTTAATCTCGTCCGACACAAGCGGACTATAGTCCAATTTCCTCCGGAGGTAGTGGCATGACCACACTCATCAGCCGCGACGAGCTGAAGGCGGCGCTCGACGCGGGCGGCGTCACAGTGCTGGACACCCTGGGCGGTGACTACTACGCCAAGCAGCACCTGCCCGGCGCCATCCCGCTGGTCCTGGCCGACGTCGACGCCCACGCTCCCGAGTTGCTGCCCGACCGCGCGGCGGCGATCGTCACCTACTGCTCCAACCCGGCGTGCCCCAACAGCGGACAGGTCGCCGACCGGCTCACCGCACTCGGCTACACAAACGTCCGCAAGTACCGGGAGGGAATCGAGGACTGGGCACAGGCCGGGCTTCCGACCGAGTCCGCCTGATCCGTTCCGCGCTTCCCGGCGACGCGGTTGGCCGACGGCGGTGCCGTCGGCCGGCCACGGGTCCGGCAGGTCGGACCGGAGGTAGCGCGCGGCGGCGAGGCGTTCAGCGCAGGTGAGCAGGCCGGCTACGCGCCGCCTCGGGGTGCGTCACGCGGTCATGTGTCGGGGCTGACCAACCCGGTCTGGTAGGCGATGACTGCTCCAGCCCGCGCATCTGGGTTATCTGGGTCGTGGCCTGAATTCCGTCCACTTTCGGCATACGGATGTCCATGAGGACGGCGTCGGGGCGGGCGGAGCGGGCCTGTTCGACGGCTTCGGCACCGTTGGTCGCTTCTCCGACCACGGTGATGTCCTCTTCGACGTCAAGCAGCAGTTTGAACCCGGATCGTACGAGCCCTTCGTCATCGGCGAGCAACACCCTGATCGGGGTGGCGGCCGACGGTGCCACGGATACCGTGTTCACAGGCTCGATCCGGTCGGTGCGAGGGGCAGCCGGGCGGTGATCTCGAACCCGCCACCCGGAGTCGGCTTGGCGTCGAACTCTCCGCCGAGCAGTTGACAGCGCTCGCGCATGCCCAGGATTCCGCGGCCGGCGTTGGTCGACGTCTTCGTGCCCTCGCCGCACGATCGGTTCGCGGAAGCGTGGCCGGATCCGGTGCGGCGGCCCTCGTCGGTCACGCGAATCTCCAGGGCGTCGATCCCAGGGGTGAGCGCGACCGTCACTTGGGTCGGGCCGACATGACGGATCACGTTGGTGATCGACTCCTGAAGAATTCGGTAGGCGGCACTACCCACCGCGCTCGGCAAGGGCGTCATGGGCGAGGTCGCTTCGAGCGTGACGTCCAGGCCGGCCTCGCGTGCCTTGGCGGTGAGTTCGTCGAGTTGCTCCAGGCCAGGGTGTGGCACGCGGCCGTCGTTGTCGTCCCGGAGCACGCCGAGGATGGCCCGCATCTCTCGCAACGCCCGGGAGCTGGTCTGCTCGATTGCTTGCAACGCTTCGCGTGCCCGTTCCGGGCGCTTGTCGAGCACGTGCGCGGTGACCCCGGCCTGTACGTTGATGATCGCGATGGCGTGCGCGACGGTGTCGTGGACTTCGCGGGCGATCCGGAGCCGCTCGGCGTCGACCCGCCGACGCGCTTCTTCCTCACGGGTCCGTTCGGCCAGTTCCGCACGCTCCTGAGCTTCGGCCGCGATGACCCGTCGGGACCGGACGGACTCGCCGAGAGCAGCGCCCATGATGGACACGCCGATGCGGAAGAACACCCAGCCGATGGTGGCGCGTGGCTGGTCGGCCGCCGCGAACAGCCAGCAGATGGAGAGCACTGTGGTACCCACACCGGCGATCACCAATGACCAGCGTCCGTCCCCGAGGGCGGCGAGGGTGTACAGGGCGACGAAGAGCCCGAGCCAGCCGGGCCCGTCGGGAAAGTCGAGACCGTAATACAACAAGCTGGCGAGGGCGGTGGTGACGAACACCGTCTTCGGCCACCGGCGGCGGACGGTGACAACCAGGCCACTCACCAGCAGCAGCGCGAATCCGAGGTTGCCGAAGTCGGTGAGCGGGCGCGGTGCCCCCTCGACGGCAACGCGGGCGACCGTGCCCTGCACCTGCATCACGGTGACGAAGAGTGAGAGCACCACGTCTTGTGTCACCATGCGCAGGCGCGCCGACACGGTGCGGTGTGCCATGTAGTGATCTTACTTTTTCCGTAGGGACAACGCTTCGCCCGAGCGCGCGCCCGGCTACACCGACAGTTGTAGCCGGGCATGGATCAGGTACGCCCAATCGCGTAGACGCCGCCGTCCGCTGTCGGAGGCCACGGCGGCCTTGTTGGCGCGACGATCGCGGTCATGAGCGTTCACCCCCACCCATCTCGAGGAGCGCGCCATGCGTAGAGTCGTCGCCGTCCTGGCGGCCCTGCAGGTGCTGGCCATCGGCGTACAGTTCTTCCTGGCCGCCAGCGGTGCGTTCGACACGGCACCAAACGACGAGTCCTTCCAGCCACATCGCATGCTGGGTGTCGGAATCGTTCTGATCGCGGTCCTGGTGACCATCGTCGCCGCGATCGCCCGGATGCCCGGCCGGCTCATCGGGATGAGCGGCCTGGTCGCCGGGCTCGTGGTTGTCCAGATCGTGATCGCGGTGATCGCCAAGGCGTTCGACGGCACCGGCGGCAGCACGACCGCCGGCGAGCTGGTCTTCGGTCTGCATGCCGTCAACGGTCTCGCCATCCTGCTGGTTGCCGGGAGGATCGTCCGCCAGGCCGGACAGCTGCCGGAGCAAGCCACGCGGGCGCCGCAGACGCCATGACAACCAGGCTGTGGATCATCCTGGACCACGTCGTCGTGCTGCTGAGCATCGCCACATGGTTCGCGACCGGCGTGACGATGGCGCTCCGACGCACCCGGCTGGCGCTCACCGTCGGGGTCGTGGCGATGCTCGTGACGCTAGCCCGGATGGTCACCGTGGCGATACTGGCCGGCCGGGGCTGGTGGTTCGTGCAGGAGAAGGTGCTGCTGGGGCTGCCGATGCTGGCGGTCGCCGGGACTGGCGCCGTACTGCTCGCCGGCCGGCCACTGCTCGCGGCGAGGCGGGGGCGAGGCGACGGTTGGTCGACCGGCGGCGTGGTCTCGGTACTCACCGCGGCGTACGCGGCGTTGGCCGGCTTTGTGGTGACCTTCTTGGTCGGATACCCGCTCACCCTGAGCGCAGCCCTGATCACGGTCTCGCTGGTGTGCGCCGGTGCGTTACTGACCGCGCGAGTTGTCGCGCCTTCCGTCGAGAACACCACCGATGCGAGCGCTGCGCCGGTGCCGGCGGATCGACGCGCGATCTCACGCCGCCGGTTCATCGGCTGGACCGGTGGCGCGGTCGTGGTGACTGCGGCCGGTGCCGGCACCGGGCTGTCATTCCTACCCACAGAAACGGTGACCAGGGGAGGCGGACCCGGACCCTCGTTCCGAGCGCCCATTTCAGTGGCCGACCTGCGCGGCTCCAGCACACCCGCACCCGGTGGCACCGCGCGGCGGCACGTGCTCAACGCGAAGAAGGCCACCGTACGGCTTCCGTCCGGACGAGAGATCGACGCGTGGACCTACAACGGCGAGGTACCGGGTCCGGCGATCACGGCGGCCCAGGGTGACCTGATCGAGGTGCGGCTGCACAACGTCGACATCGAGGACGGGGTGACCCTGCACTGGCACGGCTACGACGTGCCGTGCGGCGAGGACGGCGCGCCGGGCGTGACCCAGCCGACCGTGGGACCCGGTGCGGAGTTCGTGTACCGGTTCCGCGCCGACCAGGTGGGCACCTACTGGTATCACACCCATCACGCGTCCCACGTCGGAGTGCGCAAGGGGTTGTACGGAACCCTCGTCGTGGCACCGCGCGACGAACGTCGAGCCGACGAGCAGGCCACGGCGGAGTGGGTGGACCTGACCCTCCCGGTGCACACCTTCGACGGTGTCGTCGTGATCCTCGGCAGAGACGGCCAGGCTGAACACCCCGCCACACCCGGTACGCCCGTGCGGCTGCGATTGATCAACACCGACTCGGATCCGCACCGGATCGTTCTCGTCGGAACCCGATTCCGGCTGGTGGCCGTTGACGGCCGAGACCTCAACGAACCCGGTGAGGTCGGCGATGTCGGGCTCCACCTGCCCGCGGGCGGACGATACGACCTGGTGTTCCGTATGCCGGAGACGCCCGTGGCACTAGTTGTCGACGGCGATCGTGATGGCGGAGTGCGCCTGCGCCCGTATGGTGACGCCCGCGGTGAGACGCCCGTCGAGGACACGTCCGACCTGCCGGAACTCGATCTGCTGCG
The DNA here is from genome assembly GCF_002846275.1 of Plantactinospora sp. CNZ320. Taxonomy (NCBI): domain Bacteria; kingdom Bacillati; phylum Actinomycetota; class Actinomycetes; order Micromonosporales; family Micromonosporaceae; genus Plantactinospora; species Plantactinospora sp. CNZ320. Next base: position 4,898,030 of record NZ_PJMP01000001.1, on the reverse strand, counting down.
GTACGGAGCTCCGGCCGCCGTGCCCTTCGACGCCCGCAACGCCGACCGGCACTTCACCATGGTTCTCGACCGCGGAGTCGCGATGGTCGACGGTCGACCGGCGTTCGCGCAGACGGTCAACGGTCGAGGCCATCCCAGCATCCCCGACCAACTCGTCACCGAAGGCGACATCGTCCGGTTCACCGTCGTCAATCGAAGCCTGGAAACGCACCCCTGGCACCTGCACGGCCATCCCGTTCTGGTGCTCTCCCGGGACGGGGCGCCGTCGACTGGCAGTCCGCTGTGGATGGACACGTTCGACGTTCGACCGGGCGAGACGTGGGAGGTCGCATTCCGTGCCACGAACCCCGGAATCTGGATGAACCACTGCCACAATCTGCCCCACGCGCATCAGGGCATGATGCTGCGACTCCGCTACGACGGCGTCACGACACCGTTCGACGGTGCGCACTCAGCGAGCCCGGGTCATGGCCACTGACCAGGTCCGCACCGGGGATGCCGTCCCTCTCCACCGCTGACCTGGCGGTCATCGACACGGCGCTGGAATACCTCGCCGAGTCGGTAGTTCTCGGTCGGCTGCCGAAACGCTCCATGCGACAGCGCACCTCTGCTGACGCGCATCTTTGACGCCGGAATGAACGAGTCGAGGAGTAGTTGATGACAATAGAGAAAGCCCGTACGGATGGAGTTCTGGCCGGACTGGCCCGGTTCTGTTACCGGCGCCGTCGCCTGGTCCTGCTGGCCTGGATCGTCGGCGTCGTCGCAGTGTCGTTCCTTGGCTTCAGATTCGGAGCCGCCCCCGACAACGATTACTCCGGTGGAGACTCCGATTCCGCCAGGGCGCAGGTTCTGATCGAGAGACATTTCCCCGAGCAGCGGGGGGACACCCTGACCCTCGCGATCAAGGCAGAGCGGGGGATCGACGACGCCGCCGCCCGGCAGAAGATCGAGAAGATCATCGCTGATCTGGACGCCTCACCCATCACCGGACCGGTGATCTCGCCCTATCAGGACGAGAGTCTGGTGACGGAGGATCGTCGTATCGCCCGTACGACCATCCCGCTGACCGAGAAGAATGTGGAGAAGACCAAGGTCAAGCCACTGGTGGACGCGGTCAAGGACGCTTCCGGCGACGGCGTGACGCTGGGGCTGGGCGGAGAGCGGGCGGAGAAGGCGGAGACGCCCCCGCAGGGCCCGGCCGAGGGTGTGGGCCTGCTGACGGCAGCGGTGATCTTGTTCATAGCCTTTGGATCGCTGGTGGCGATGGGCCTGCCGATCGTTACCGCGCTGCTGGCGGTCCTCGGCGGTGTCGCCCTGATGAAGCTGGTGGCGCACCTGGCCCCCTCGCCCGACTTCACGGTGCTCGTCGCCGTGATGATCGGGCTCGGTGTCGGCATCGACTACGCGCTGTTCATCCTGACTCGCTACAAGGACAGCCTGCAGGAGGGCGACGACTTCGAGAGCGCTACGGTCAAGGCCATCACCACCGCCGGTCACGCGGTGCTGTTCGCCGGCATCACCGTGATGATCGCGCTGTTGGGCCTGATCGTCATGGGGCAGAAGATGATGACCGGCGTGGCCATCGGTGCTTCGGTGACGGTGCTGGTGACGATGATCGCCGCCGTGACCCTGCTGCCGGCGTTCCTGGGCTTTGCCGGCAACAAGATCCACTCGCTGCGTACGCCCCGTCGCACGCCCCTCGGGCACTCGACCGACGGCATACCGGCCAGGGAACGTCGTACGCTCGCCGAGCGCTGGGCCGGTGTGGTCCAGCGCCGGCCGCTGATCGCCGCGGTTCTGGCGGGCGCCATCCTGCTGGCGCTGGCCGCTCCGGCGCTGTCGATGCGGCTGAGCCTGCCCGACGCCAGCGTCCAGCCCCACGACCGGAGCAGCTACACCTCGTACCAGATCCTCTCCGAGGGCTTCGGCCCCGGTTACGGCGCACCTCTGATCTTCGCCACCGAGGTCGACTCCACAGGGGCCGAGCTGAGTTCCGTCGTCGAGGCGGTCCGGCAGACCGAGGGCATTGCCTACGCCACGCCGCCTCGGTTCAGCCAGGACGGGCAAGCTGCCGTCTTCATGGCCTTCCCCGAGACCGGCGCACAGGAGGAGGCGACCGCCGCCCTGGTGCACGAGCTTCGCGACAACGTGCTGTCCCGAGCGGCCGGAGGGCAGGAGGTCTACGTCGGCGGCCCGAACGCCGGTGGGATCGACCTCGCCGAGGACACCAGCTCGCGGCTGCCGTTGATGATCACGGTCGTACTCGCGCTGTCCCTGCTGCTGCTGGTCGTGCTGGTTCGGTCGGTCACGATCGCGCTGCAGGCCGCCGTGATGAACCTGCTGTCGATCGGGGCCGCCTACGGCGTGCTGGTCGCCATCGTGCAGTGGGGCTGGCTCGGTTCGTTCCTCGGGTTCCCCACCGAGATGCCGATCACGACCTGGGTGCCGATGATGATGTTCCCGGTTCTGTTCGGCCTGTCGATGGACTACGAGGTCTTCCTGATTTCGCGAATCCGCGAGGAGTACGAGCGCACCGGCGACACCCGCAGGGCCGTCACCCACGGTCTGGCCCGGACCGCCAAGGTCATCACCGCCGCCGCGGCCATCATGATCGCCATCTTCACGACCGCGCTGCTCGGTCCCGACGTCTCGATCAAGCAGATCGGTCTGGGCATGGCCATCGCGGTGTTCATCGATGCCACAATCATTCGGATGATTCTCGTGCCTGCGGTGATGGAACTGTTCGGCAAGGCCAACTGGTGGATGCCCGGACGCCGGGCCCCGAAGGCGACGGCGGTCATACCGCCCAGGGTCAGCGAAGAGGCCAGCGTCTGACGCTTCCTCGCGTCGAGGTGCGGGAACCCGGTGGCGGGGTTCCCGCACCTTCGCCTAAGCGCCCTTGACCCGGGTGACGACGACCCGCCGCACCAACCCACGCTGTTTGCGGTAGTCGGACGACCGCGATGGCGGTAAGCGGTGCCCGGCTGTGGCGAGGCAGAACCTCACCGGACGGTGAGGGCGTGCCGGACCGGATGCACCAGCCGGGCCCAGACGCTCTGCCCCAGCCCGTCCCGCTCGACTCCCCAGTCGGCGGCGAGCGCGGCCACCAGGAAGAGCCCGCGACCGTCCGCCGCATCCGGCCCGACCTGCCGGACCCGGGGCGGGCCGACGGCACCACCGTCGGTCACCCGGATCTCCACGGTCTGTGCGGTCGGGGCGGTACGCAGCAGCCAGGTGAGTCGGATCATCCCGCCGGGCAGCGGCGGGGCGTGCCGTACGGCGTTGCCGAGCAGTTCCGCCGCCACCATCTCCGCGTCGGCGAGCAGGGCCGCCGGGACCGTACCGTCGAGTTCGGCGCCGAGCCGGTGCCGGGCGGTACGGGCACCCTCGGCGTGCTGCGGAACCAGCAGGCACCACGACCGTTCGGTCGAGACGCTCGAAACGCTCGACACTCCAGGTGCCTCCTCGACGGACCGACGGACTCCAGGTGCCTTCTCGACAGGCCACCCGGGTACGGCCCCGCCGGGCGTACTCGGGTCAGCCTCGGGGCAGCCGCACCTCTGCGACCGTACCGCCCCCGTCGCGTGGACGGAGCGAAACCCAGCCATTCTGTCGCTCGACGATTCGGCGCACGAGATAGAGGCCCAGCCCAGCGCCGGGATAGCGGCGTCGGTCACCCGACTCTCCCTGCCAGAACCGTTCGAATGCGCGCTCGACATGCTCGGGACGTACCCCGATTCCCCGGTCGCTCACCCGGAACGCCACCGTTCGCCGGTCGGCCTCCGCGGTGAGCAGCACCGGCGAGCCGTCCGGTGAGTACTTGCCGGCGTTCGTGGTCAGCTCGGTGAGTACCGTCGCCAGGCTGGCCCGGTCGCCGAGCGCCTTCGGCAGGTTCTCCGGAAGCTGTATGTCCAGCCGGTGGCGCAGCTCGGCGGGGAGGTCGGCGGCGGCGGCCCGGAGCGCGTCGAGCAGGTCGAAGGGGACCGGCGGGGCGCCGCCGACCGAGCCGGCGTCGTTCGTGGTGGCGAGCAGCCGGTCCACGAGTCGAGCCAGTTCACCGGCGCGTTGGCCGATCACGCCGGCCGCCTGCCGCCGGTCGGAGTCGGAGAGCGACTCCCAGTGCGTACCGAGCGTGTCGGCGTACCCCTTGATCACCGTGACCGGGGTACGGAGTTCGTGGCTGGTCACCGCCACGAAGAGGTCCCGGTCGTGGTCGCGGATCTGCTGGTCGCTGCTGTCCCGGAAGGTGACCACCCGGGAGGCGGCCGCACCCGGCAGGTCACCAGAAGTGATCTTGAGCCACTGCCCGTCCGGCAGCCGGTGGTCGAGCACCTGCCCCGGCGGCGGCACCGGAAACGGCAGCGGACGGTCGAGCAGTTCGGCGGCACGCAGCCCGGTGACCTTCTCGGCGGCCGGGTTCCAGAGCTGGACGGTGCCGTCCCGGGTGACGATCGCCAGCCCGTCGGCAAGCGCCGCGACCACCGTGCCGTCGCCGTGCACCGGCAGGCCGGCCTGGTCGCCGTACATGTGCGCGGCGGTGGCGGCCAGGAAGCCGAGTATCGAGTGGTGCTCGGGGTCGGCGGGGCGCTCGGGGTCCGGGTAGAGGGCGTAGAGGTTGCCGATCGCCAGCCCGCCGATCTCGACCCGGGCGGCGAGCATGTGTCGCAGGCCGCGCACGTCCAACTCCTCGGCCAGGTCCGCCGGGAGGATGTCGACGCTCATCGCGCGCACCCCCGGGCCGCAGAGCAGCTCGTCGGCGGGCTCGTCGAGGATCGGGATCGGCCGGCCGACCGCCCAGTCCAGCTCCCCGTGGCCGGAGACCACCCGGCCGCCGCTCGGACCGAACTCGACGAAGGCGACCCCGGGTGCCCGGAGCGCCCGGCCGGCGACCCGCAGCAGTCGGTTGAGCACCGGAAGACCCACCTCGCCCGCGTTCAGCATCTCCATCACCTCGGCGTGGCCGGCGATGAGGCAGGGGTAATCGGGGTGTTCCGGCATGCTCCGAGTCTGCCCGTTCGGCGGGTCTTTCGGCAGTACCGCCACCGCCGGCGCACGCCGGCCCAGGCCCGGCGCTGCGCCTCGTCCGGCCCAGACCCGGCGCGGTTCAGCGGGTCAGCCGGTCGAGGACCATGGCGGGCCGGTCGGTGATGATGCCGTCCACGCCGTAGGAGAGCGCCAGGTCCAGCGCGGGGGCATCGTTCACCGTCCAGACGTAGACCCGGTTGCCGGCCCGGTGCAGCGCGGGTACGAGCTGTGGACGGGTGCGGAGCAGCTTGAGGCTCGGACCGGCGATCCGGGCGCCGAACGGCAGCCGCCCCCGGCGCAGCCCGGGAGGCGCCATCTCCAGCAGCAGTACCGTCGAGAGCCGGGGCGCCAGCCGGCGGATCTGGCGTACGGCCAGCGGGGAGAAGGACATCACGGTGACCCGTACCGGATCGTCCGGGCGGGGGTCGGCCAGCCCGTGCCGGTCCAGCAGCGCGGTCAGCCGGCGCTCGACGCCGGAGCCGTACCGGGCGGGATGTTTCGTCTCGATCAGCAGCTCGACCTCGCGGTCGGCGGCGCGTACCGCCCGGAGCAGGGCGTCGAGGGTGAGCAGCCGGGTCCGTTCCGGCGCGGGCGGCAGGTCGTCGTCGGGTGCCGCCCCGCGATGCCACGAACCGTAGTCGAGCCGTTCCAGCTCGGCCAGCGTGTACGCCCCGACCGGTCCCCGGCCGTTACTGGTCCGTTCCAGCCGCCGGTCGTGTACGCAGACCAGGTGCCCGTCCCGGCTGAGCCGTACGTCGCACTCCAGCCCGTCCGCGCCCTCGGCCAACGCCTGGAGGTACGCCGCCAGCGTGTGCTCCGGCATCGTGGCGGAGGAGCCGCGGTGCGCGAACACCAGTGGCCGCCTCCGCAGCTCCGGCACCCCGCCCACCGGCTGCTCCGGCACCCCGCCGACCGGCTGCTGCCGCACCGCGTCGACCGGCTGCCGGCGCGGGGCTGGGGAACCCGGCTCGCTCCTCGCGCTCATGGCTGCCGACCGGGCGCTAGATGACCCGGGCCGGCTGCCCGTCCTCGCTGGCCAGCGGGCGGCCGGCGGCGGCCCACTGGCGCATGCCGCCGTCGAGGTTGCGGACGTTGTCCCAGCCGTTGCTCATCAGGTAGCCGACCACCTGGCCGGAGCGGCCACCGGAGCGGCAGACCACCACCACGTCGGCGTCGGTCGGGATCTCGGACATCCGCGCCGGCACCTCCATCATCGGCAGGTGGTGGGCGTCGGGCGCGTGCCCGGCCGCCCACTCGTCCGGCTCCCGTACGTCGAGCAGGTAGGCGTCGGCGGGTACCTCGGCGGCGGTCACTGAGGGAATGTTGGCTGCGAACACGGTTCCCAAGGGTAGAGCCTGCTCGGCACCTCGGCGGAATCTACAGCCGGTTGACCCATTTCGGGTTCAGTCGTACCCAGTTGTCCAGGTCTGCGGTGTGCATCGCGTCGAACAGGGTGTTCGCGGGCTCCTCCAGCAGGACGTACGACACCTCGTCGATCGTCTCGGCGTGGGAGGGGAGCTGGATCCCGCGCAGCGCGTCGGAACGGATCCGGCGCAGGCCGAAGATCAGATCTTCCAGCGGTACGCCGTTCGTGTCGACAGTGAACGACGAGCCGACGGCCCGGATCACCTGATCCAGCCGGAGCGGGTTGCGCAGCATGTCCGTGGTGGTGGCCTTGTCCATCATCGCCCGCAGCAGTTGCTGCTGGTGCCGCTGCCGGTCGAAGTCGCCGTTCGGCAGGTCGTACCGCTGGCGGGCGTAGTCCAGCGCCAGGGCTCCGCTCATCTGGTGGCAGCCGGCCTCGAAGACGTGCCGGGTGTGTATCGACCGGACCGGGGTGTCGACACACATCCGTACCCCGCCCAGCAGGTCGATGGCGCGCTGGAATCCGGCGAAGTTGACCAGGGCGGCGCCGTCGAACCGGATTCCGGTGAGCCGGCTGAGGGTGGCGGAGAGCAGCCGGGTGCCGCCCTGGCCGCCGCCGCCGTACTGGAACGCGGAGTTGATTTTGTCGGAGCCGCCGGGCCAGCCGCTGGCCGGGGCGGGCGGGATCTCGACGAGCAGGTCCCTGGGTACCGAGATCAGGTAGGCCCGGTCCAGCCCGGCCGGCAGGTGGGCGATCATGATCGTGTCCGACCGCTGGTCGGTGCCGGGGTCGGCCGTGGGGCGCTCGTCGGAGCCGACCAGCAGATAGTTGAGCGGGCCGGCGACGGCGCCCCGGTCTCCCCTGGCGGCCGGGTCGAGGAGCAGTTGCTTGACCACGCTGTTGTCGTAGCGGTTGGCCAGCATGTGCAGCCCGGCGCCACCGGCTCCGGAGACGAGCAGCAGGACCAGGCCGAGCCCGAGCGCCACCTTCGCCCAGACCGGCGCCTTGCGGCGGTGCCGGGACCACCAGACGGAGGCCGGTCCACCGGTACGCCCGGTGCCGTAGACGCGTCCTGGCCGCCCGGGTTGGCCCGGGACCGCCCGCTTGGGTGTGAACGTGACCCCTCCCCGGACCGGCTGAGTGAAGCTTTCTCACCCAGGCTAGGGGCCCGGTTTGAGCGTCTAGTGGCTTTTGGGATTTTCGTTGGCGAGCAGCCCCGCGCGGCGGCTACTTGCTCGGGGCGAGCACGGTCGGATTGTTGATGATGAAGTCGTCCAGTCTGTCGTTCTTGACCGCGGCGAACATCTGTTGACTGATCGGCTTGAGCGTCTCCCGGCCGCTGCCGTTGCCGGCGAAGTTGCCGTCGTTGGTACGCAGCAGCACCAGGTCGTTGGCGGCCACGCCCCGCATCGTGAAGATGAAGTCGGCGATCGGGGTTCTGCCGGTGTCCAGGATCAGCGCCTCGCCGGCCGCCTTCATCAACTGGTTCAGCTTGCCGATGTCGGTCATCACGCCGTCGCTCATGGCCTTCTTGGCCATCGCCTTGATCAGTTGCTGCTGGTTCTGCTGGCGGTCGTAGTCGCCGTGGGTGAGGCCGTAGCGCTGCCGGGAGTAGTCCAGCGCCTCCCAGCCCTCCATCTGCCGGCAGCCCTTCTTGTGCACCACCGGCTTCTTGACCCCGCTGACCTTGTCGGCCTCGTGGTTCCACATCGGCTTGCCGTCGACCAACTTCATGTGGTGCGACTTGACCTCCTGACGCACACACATCGGGATGGTGCCGAGGGCGTCGATGATCTTCTTGAAACCGCTGAAGTTGATGATCGCGGCGCCGTCGAAGCTGATCCCGGTCAGCTTGTTGACCGTCAGCGCCATCAACTGCGCACCGCCGGCCAGCCCGCCGCCGTTCTGCGCGCCGTGGTAGAACGCCTCGGTCGCCTTGGCGGTACCGCCGCCGTAGTTGCTCTTCTTGAACGCCGGCACCTGCACCTCGGTGTCGCGCGGGATGGAGAGCAGGTACGCCTGGTCGTGGGTGGCCGGGATGTGCAGCACGATGATGGTGTCGGCCCGGACGTTGTCGGCCTCCAGTCGGGCCCGCGCGTCGATGCCGAGCAGCAGCAGGTCGATCGGGCCCTCGAGGTCCTTGCCGCCCTCGGCGTCGGACTTGCTCGCGGCGCCGAGCAGGTTCTCCTGCTGGATGGTGCTGGTCGCCTGGTTGATCGCGGTCTGCATGCCGACGATGGCAACCCCGCTGGAGAGCATCAGCACGGCGCCGAAGACCAGCGTGAGGCGAGCCCAGAGCGGAGTCTTCCGGCGCCGGGCTTTCTTCCCCTTGCCCTTGCTCCCCTTGCCCGTCGGCCCGTTGCCCTTCCTGCCGTCGGTGCCGTTCGGCGCCTCCGCCCACTCGTCGAGCGGCGCTGCGACCGCTGCGGTCGCGCGGGAAGGTGGAACCGTCGAGGGGGGCCGTGGGGGACGTCGGCGGGATTGCACCGGCATGCCTGCTCCAGTGTCGGGGGTGCGGACGGGACGCGTGACATGATGCGGACACCCGCCAGTCGCCCCGAATTCAACTACGGTACCTGCTCCTGTTCAGGTACGGGTACGCGTGCGGATCGGTTCAACCGCCGGCGTGCGCGGTTCGGCCCCGAGGTCGCGGGTACCCGTCGGCTCAGCCGCCGTTGGCCGGTGTCGGGGTCGGTGCGACGTTCGCCGTGACCCAGTCGTCCATTGTGTCCGCAGCCATCGCCCGGTACATGCCGAGCGCCTTCTCCCGGTCCGACACCACCACCGACTCGCCGTTGATGGTCTCGCTGCCGTTGTGCGGACTGGTGATGAACTGGAGGTTCTCGCCGCGCAGGTTGCGGAACTGGATCGCCATGTCGACGAGCGAGAAGCCCTCGTCGACGGTGACCGCGTTGGTGACCGACTTGAGGAAGGCGTTCAACCTGCCCGGGTTGGACAGCGTGCCGGTGCTGACCGCCTTGTCCATCAGCGCCCGCAGGAACTCCTGCTGGTGGCGCATCCGGGCGAAGTCGCCGTCCGGGAACTGCTTGCGCTGCCGGATCCAGTCCAGCGCCTCGGCCCCGTTCATGTGGTTCACGCCCTTGGTGAACTTCCGGTACGGCTTGTGGATCGAGGTGATGTTCCGTTCCACCTTCAGTTCGACCCCGCCCAGCGCGTCGGTGACCTCCTTGAAGCCGGCGAAGTCGATTGCCATCACGTGGTCGATCCGGACGTCGGTGAAACACTCCACGGTGCGTACCGCCAGGGGCAGGCCACCGAACGCGAAGGCCGCGTTGATCTTGCCGCGTTTGCCGCTGCCACACTCCGACTTGGCGTTCTCCGGAATCGGCACGTAGAGGTCCCGGGGGATCGAGACCAGGTACGCCTTGTCGTGGCTGGACGGAATGTGCATCACGATGATGGTGTCGGCCCGCCACTTGCTGGCCTCGTTGATCGGGGCGTCCGGATCCCGGGAGTCGCTGCCGACCATCAGGATGTTCAACGCGCCGCTCACCGACTTCGGCCGGCCGTCGGCCAGCTCGGCGAACGGGTCGGTCCGGGCCAGGTCCTTGTCGAGCCCCCTGACGTAGAACCAGAGGCCGCCGCCGGCGAGCAGGCCCAGCACCAGCACCGCCACGCCGACGACCAAGGCGATCCGGCCCCACCGGGGGCGCGGGCCGCCCCGGCCGGGGGCACCGGGCAGACCCGGACCGCCGGGACCGCCGGGGCCACCGCCGCCGGGAGGTGAGCCGTAGGAGCGGGCCTGACCTGGTACGCCGGACACCTGCGCCCGGCCGGAGATCCGGCCCGGTCCGGACGCCTGGCCCGGGCCGGGCACGGAGGAGCGGCCGGTGGATCCGCCGGCCGTCATCCGGTACGAACTGCCGGTCGCGTTCGGGGGAGGGCTTGCGAACATGCCCTCAGGGTACGTAGCGGAACCAAGAAACCGCTGTGTGCCACGGCCGGGGCTGGCGTGGGCCGGCTATCCTCCGCTACCTCGCCAACCGCTGGCTGAAGTGCTCGATCGTCCGGCGCAGCCCCTCGACCGGGGTCACCTCGGGTTCGTAGCCGAGCCGCTCCCTGGCGAGGGTCAGATCCGGCCGGCGCATCTCCGGGTCGTCGGCGGTCCGGGTGACATAGGTCACCTGGGACCGGCTTCCGGTCAGCTCGGCGATCGTCTCGGCCAGCTCGCGCATCGACACCTCGTGCTCGGTGCCGCAGTTGATCGGGCCGGTCTCGGTGGAGTCGAGCAGCAGCAGGATGCCCCGGACCAGATCGCTGACGTAGCAGATGGACCGGGTCTGGGCGCCGGTGCCGTGCACGGTCAGCGGCTCGCCGCGCAGCGCCTGGGTGATGAAGGTGGGGATCGCCCGCCCGTCGTCCGGCCGCATCCGGGGCCCGTACGTGTTGAAGATCCGGACGATGCCGACGTCGAGCCCGTGGTAGCGGTGGTACGCCATCGTGCTCGCCTCGGCGAACCGCTTGGCCTCGTCGTAGACGCTGCGTACGCCGATCGGGTTGACGTTGCCCCAGTACGTCTCGACCTGCGGGTGCACCTGCGGGTCGCCGTACGCCTCGGAGGTGGAGGCGAGGATGAAGCGGGCCCGGTCGGCGACGGCCCGGTCGAGCAGGTGCAGGGTGGCCAGCGAGCCGACCCGGAGGATCTCGATCGGCAGCGTGGCGAAGTCGGTGGGGCTGGCCGGCGAGGCCAGGTGCATGATGGCGTCGAACCGCTCGGCCATCGCCGGGTGGTGCCCGGGAAGTCCCTCGGAGACGTCGGCCTCGACGAGGGTGAACCGGGGATGGTCGGCCAGATGGGCGACGTTCTCCTTGGAGCCGGTGACGAAGTTGTCCACCGCCACCACCGTGCAGCCCCGCGCGATAAGCGCGTCGACCAGGTGGGATGGGACGAATCCGGCACCGCCGGTGACGAGGATCCGGTGTTCCGCTCCGAAACGCTGGGCTACCACCATAAGCCCAGCCTACCCAGAAGGCTGATCTCCGGCTGGCCGAGGGATGCGCTCGGAGAGGGTCCGCACGGGAGGAGTCGAACGGGTGGTGCCAGGCCGGTTTCGGCCCGACACCACCCGTTGTGCCGATCTGACTGTGGGTGATCTTTCGCGGAGTCGCCGGTCAGTGCGCTCCGGCGCCGGTCAGCGAACGCACCTCCAGTTCGGCGTACTTGTCCGCGTCCGACTCCTTCGAGATGATCGTGCCGATCCATCCGCAGAGGAAGCCGATCGGGATCGAGATGATGCCCGGGTTGGAGAGCGGGAACCACTGCCAGTCCTGGTCCGGGAACATCGCGGTCGGCGCCCCGGAGACCACCGGAGAGAAGAACACCAACCCGACGGCGCTGATCAGACCGCCGTAGATCGCCCAGACCGCACCCGAGGTGTTGAACCTCCGCCAGAACAGGCTGTAGAGGATCGCCGGCAGGTTGCCGGAGGCCGCCACCGCGAAGGCCAGGGCCACCAGGAACGCCACGTTCAGGTTCTGCGCGAAGATCGACAGCACGATCGAGATCGCGCCGATGACCAGGGCGGAGACCCGGGCGACGTTCACCTCCTGCCGCTCCGACGCCTGGCCACCCTTGATGACGTTGGCGTAGAAGTCGTGCGCCAGGCTGGACGAGGAGGCCAGGGTGAGCCCGGCCACCACCGCGAGGATGGTGGCGAAGGCCACCGCCGCGATGACCGCGAGCAGCGCGGCCCCGCCGACGTCGCCGCCGAAGAAGTCGACCCCGAGCGCCTCGGCGAGCTGCGGTGCCGCGGTGTTGCCGGCCGCGTCCTGCGCGGTGATCGCCTCCCGGCCCACCAGGGCCGCCGCGCCGAAGCCGAGGGCCAGGGTGAACAGGTAGAAGGTGCCGATGATGCCGATCGCCCAGAGCACGCTCTTGCGGGCCGCCTTGGCGGTCGGCACGGTGTAGAAGCGGATCAGGATGTGTGGCAGGCCGGCGGTGCCGAGCACCAGGGCGATGCCGAGGGAGAGCAGGTCGACCTTGTTGTAGAAGGTCTTCGTCGCGTCCCCGGCGACCTCGACGCCGTACCTCAACCCTGGTTCGAGGAACGCCTGGCCCTTGCCGGAGGCGTTTGCCGCGTCGCCGAGCAGGGCGGAGAGGTTGAACTTGTAGTGCGCCAGCACCAGGATCGTCATCACCAGGGCGCCACCCATCAGCAGGAACGCCTTGACGATCTGCACGTAGGTGGTGCCCTTCATGCCACCCACGGTGACGTAGATGATCATGAGAGCGCCGACCATGATGATGGTGGCGATCTTCGCCGCGTCCGCGTCCATGCCGAGGAACGTGGTGCCCGGCCGGATGCCCAGCAGCAGCGCGACCAGGGCGCCCGCGCCGACCATCTGGGCCAGCAGGTAGAAGATCGAGACGGTGATCGTGGAGACCGCCGCCGCCGTCCGGACCGGCTTCTGCCGCATCCGGAACGCCAGCACGTCGGCCATGGTGTACCGGCCGGAGTTGCGCAGCAGTTCCGCCACCAGCAGCAGGGCGACCAGCCAGGCGACCAGGAACCCGATCGAGTAGAGGAAGCCGTCGTAGCCGTACAGCGCGATGATGCCGGCGATGCCGAGGAACGACGCGGCGGACATGTAGTCGCCACCGATCGCCATGCCGTTCTGGAACCCGGAGAACGAGCGACCACCCGCGTAGTAGTCGGTGGCCGTCTTGGTCTGCCGGCTGGCCCAGATGGTGATGGCCAGGGTCACCGCGACGAAGATCAGGAAGAGCGTGATGGTCAGGTTACGGGCGGTGTCGCCGCCCGCCTCCGCAGCCAGGGTGAACCCGGCGAGGACGTCTCGACTCATGAGGCTGCCGCCTCCTTCCGCTCGTCCGTCGCGCCGTTGAGCTCCTCACGGATCTTGTCGGCGACCGGGTCCAGCCTCCGCTCGGCGTACCGGGAGTAGAGCCAGGCGATCAGGAAGGTGGAGACGAACTGCAACAGGCCGAAGACGAGGGCCACATTGATGTTGTCGGCGAGCTCGTGACGCATGAAACCGCGTGCGTACGCCGAGAGGATCACGTAGAGCGCGTACCAGAGAAAGAACGCCACGGTCATCGGAAAGACGAAGCCGCGCAGCGCCTTGCGCAACCCGGCGAACTCGTCCGATCGCTGTGCGGCGACGTACCGGTCCGGGGGTGCGCTGGCCGGTGCGGGAGTGTCCGTAGACATGCTGGTCTCACCACCTTCGCAGGGGCAGGGGAGTTTCCGCGCACCGTATGGAGCCGTCCCGATATCGGAAAGCAGTGATCCGGAGCCTGGTCGCCGGCTGCGCCGAACGGGCCGGTGGCTGCGCCCAGTGACCTCGGTCACGCCGCTTGGCGACAGGCCCAGGCCAGGGCCGGCAGGATGGTCGTCGAGCTGGACGTCGCTATTCGGCCAGTTCGCGGTAGCGCCCACGGTGGTGCAGCAGCGGTGCCGCCGTACCGGACAGTTCGACCGTTTCCAGGGTGGCCTCGACCAGCAGCGCCCAGCCGTACTCCCGGGCGCTGTCCAGCCGGCAACCGGCCCAGCCGCCGATCCCGGCCCGCGTCCCGCCTGGCACCGGCCCGTACGGCGTACCCGTCCACTCGCCGGAGGCGAAGAGCCCGCCCGGAGCCGGGAACAGCCCGGCGAACCGGTCGGCGAGCTGCCGGTGGGCCGGGCCGAGCAGGGTCACCGCGAACCGGCCGGTGGCCGACGCCGCCGCCCACAGCTCCGACTCCTCGTCGACGAGTCCGAGCAGTCGACCCGGTTCACCGTCGGCGACCAGGGTGGACGAGACGGTCAGCCCGGCCGGGCCGGTCGCCTCGCCGGTCGCGGTCGTCCCCGCGTACGCCGTCCAGAGCGTCACCGGCGACGGCAACCGGCCGCGCAGCCGGCGCACCGGGGAGCGGTCCCGCTCCGGGGTGGCGAACGGGTCGGTGTGGTGGATCTGCCCGCCCGGCGGCTCGGCTCGGTTCACCGCCCCATTGTGCCGGTCGTGCTGCGGCGGATCAGGCGGTGTGCCGGCTTGACGGCAGCTATTCTCTCAGTGAATAGTGCCCCCCATGTCCACCCCGCACGTCCTGCTCGGGTTGCTCACCGCCGGCCCGAAGCACGGCTACGACCTCAAGCGCGACTACGACATCCGGCTGCCCAAGGCCAGACCCCTGGCCTACGGGCAGCTCTACGCCACCCTCGGCCGGCTGGAGCGGGACGGTCTGGTGGCCAGGGCCGGACAGGACCGGGACGCCGGACCGGACCGGACGTCGTTCGCGGTCACCGAGCCGGGGCGGGCCGCCCTCGACCGGTGGCTCGGCGCGGTCGAGCCGCCGCTGCCGCACCTGAACAGCGTGCTGCTGGCCAAGGTGATCATCACCCTGCTGGTCGCCGACATCGCCCAGGCCCGGAGCTACCTCGCCCGGCAGCGGCAGGCGCACACCGATCGACTGCGCGAGCTGACCGCCGTGAAGACCGACCCGGAGGCGTCGGCGACCGACGTGATCGCCGCCGACTACGGCATCGCCCACCTCGACGCCGATCTGCGCTGGCTGCGCACCACACTCGACCGCGTCGTCGACCTGCACGCAGAGGTGACCAACCCGTGAACACGCACCGTGAACCCGGTCCAGTGACGCTCCCGGACACCACCGAGACGGGCGGGGCAGCATGAGCATCCTGGTGGCCAGGGCGGCCGTGAAGTCGTACGGACCGACGCCCGCGCTGCGCGGCGTGACGGTCGGCGTCGCCGAGGGCGAGATCGTCGCCGTTACCGGCCCGAGCGGCTGCGGCAAGTCGACCCTGCTGCACTGCCTCGCCGGGATCCTGCGGGTCGACGCCGGTGAGGTGACCTATCGGGGGCGCCGGATCGACACCGCCTCGGAGGCCGAGCGGGCGAGGCTGCGGCGTACCGAGTTCGGGGTGCTGTTCCAGTTCGGGCAACTGGTGGCGGAGCTGACCGCGGCCGAGAACGTGGCGCTTCCGCTCCTGCTCGCCGGTGCCCGACGCCGGGAGGCGCACACCGCCGCGCTGGCCTGGTTGGGCCGGCTCGGGGTGGCGGACCTGGCCGACCAGCGTCCGGGCGAGATGTCCGGCGGTCAGCAGCAGCGCTGCGCGCTGGCCCGGGCCCTGGTGACCGAGCCCCGGGTGCTCTTCGCGGACGAGCCGACCGGCGCACTCGACTCGCTAGCCGGGGAACAGGTGCTCGGCCACCTGGTCCGGCTCGCCCGCGAGCAGGGCACCACGGTCGTACTTGTCACCCACGACGCCCGGGTGGCCGGCTACGCGGACCGCGAGGTGACACTCCGGGACGGCATGGTCGACCCGACCGGGCTGGGCATCGCGACGGTCGCTTCGTGAAGCCCACGACCCTGCTCCGGCTCGCCCTGGCCGGTGGACGTACCGACACCGTCCGGGTGGTGCTGACCGGGCTCAGCGCGGCGCTGGCCACACTGACCATCCTCGCCGCGGTCACCATGGTCGCCGTCCCGACCCGATACGACGGCGGCGCGAACGTCTCGACGCAGTACCGCAACCCGTTGATCGCCGAGCCGGGGCTGCGGGCCGGGGTGGTGATCGCCCTGCTGCTGCTCACCGTTCCGATCCTGGCACTGGCCGGCCAGTGTGCCCGGCTCGGCGCACCGGCCCGGGACCGCCGGTTGGCGGCGATCCGGATGGCCGGGGCCGAGCCCCGACAGGCGGTGGCGATCGCCGCCACCGAGGGGGCCCTGGCGAGCGGGCTCGGCTCCCTGCTCGGGCTGGCGCTGTACCTGACCGGCCGGCACCTGCTGCACCGGCCGGACCCGGACGGCCGGCTCGCGCTGCCGACCGACGTACTTCCACCGGTGTGGGCACTCGCCGCGGTGGTGCTGGGCATCCCGGTACTCGCCGGTCTGGTCGCCGCGATGCTGCTCCGCCGGGGCGCGATGGCCCCGTACGGCGTCGTGCGGCGGGTTCGGACCAGACCGCCGAAGCCCTGGCCGGGCCTGCTGATCGGGGTCGGGATCGCCACGGCCATGCTCGTGCTGCCGCTGCGGCGGTATCTGGCGCGGCGGGGCGAGAGCCTGCCGGACGAGGTGCTCGTGCTCGTCCTCCTGCTGGCCGAGCTGGCCGCCACGGTCGGGGTGATCGCCGGCACGGCGTGGATCTCGTACGTCACCGGGCGGGTCCTGCACCGCTACGCGCGCCGCCCGGCCGGGCTGCTGGCCGCCCGTCGACTGATGGCCGACCCCTGGACCGGCAGCCGTACCTTCGCCGCACTGCTCGCCGCCGTGCTGTTCGGCGCGGTCGCCGCCGGAGTCCGGTCCACCATGGTCACCGACTTCGCCGTTCGTCGCCGGATGGCCGAGGCGTCGGGCGACCCGTACTTCCCGCAGGACACCGACTTCTACTTCCGTACCTTCGACCTGGTCTACCTCGCCCTGGTCGTCGCGCTGGGCATCGCCGCCGCAGGCCTGCTCATCGCGCTGGCCGAGTCGATCGTGAGCCGGCGGCGGGCGCTGGCCGCGCTGGTGGCGACCGGGGTGCCGCGACCGGTCCTGGCCCGGGCACTCGCCTGGCAGACCGTCACCCCCGCCGTCTTCGGTATCGGGCTGGCGGTCGCCACCGGAACGTTCCTGCAACGCGGCACCTACGGCGGGGAGATCCGCACCGCCGGCGCCGAGGTGTGCCCGCCACCGCCCACCGAGTGCGTGTCGCCGGAGCCGGTCGGGTACCCCGTGCCGGTACCGGTCGCCGACCTGGCCGGATTCGCCGGCGGCGCGTTGGCGGCGGTGGTGCTGCTCCTCCTGGTCAGCTTCCTCTTCCTGCGGGGCAGTACGGCGATGGAGGAACTGCGTACCGGTTGACCGTGCCGGCTCAGAGCCGCAGCGCCTCCGGGGCGTGCAGCCGCAGCATCGTCGCGGCGACGTCGGTCGGCGCCCGGCGCCGGGTGGCCAGCGAGACGGTGACCATCACGGTGAAGGCCAGCGGCACGGTCCAGGCGGCCGGCTGGGCGATCAGCACGGCCGGCCAGCCGGCCAGCTCGGGCCCGATCACGGTGAACAGCACCGCGCCGACCGCCGCGCCACCGCCGGCCAGGATCCCGGCCGCCGCCCCGGCGTCGGTCAGGCCGCGCCACCAGATGCCGAGCACCAGCAGCGGGCAGAAGCTCGACGCGGCGACCGCGAACGCCAGCCCGACGACCTGGGAGACGTCCAGGCCGGAGACGTTCAACGCCAGCACCATCGGCACCACCCCGCCGAGGATCGTGGCGAGCCGGAAGTCGCGTACCGAGCCGTGGCCGAGCACGTCGGTGGAGAGCACCCCGGCCACGCTGGTGAGCAGGCCGGAGGAGGTGGAGAGGAAGGCGGCGAACGCCCCGGCGGCGACCAGCGCGGCCAGCAGCTGCCCGGTCAGGCCGTCGCCGAGTGCCGCACCGGGCAGCAGTACCACCACCGCGTCGGTCCGGCCGGTCAGCAGCAGTTGCGGGGTGTAGATCCGGCCGAGGACGCCGTAGAGGGTGGGGAAGAGGTAGAAGGCGCCGACCAGGGCCAGCACCACCAGGGTGGTACGCCGGGCCGCCGCGCCGTCCGGGTTCGTGTAGAACCGCACGAGCACGTGCGGCAGTCCCATCGTGCCGAGAAAGGTCGCCAGGATCAGCGAGTAGGTGGCGAAGAGTCCCCGATCGTCGTCGCCGGCCATGCTCGGCAGCAGCCAGTCCGGCCCCTTGGCGGCGTCGACGGTGGAGACCGCCGGCACCGGCTCACCGGCCGCGAAGGTCAGCTCCTCGCCGGGGCGTACCTCCCGGAAGGAACCGTCCGGCAGGGTGAGCTTCGCCGGCTCCTCGACCACGACGGTGGTGGCGGCCGGAAAGACCGGACCACCGACCGGGGTCACCGCCGGCCGGGCGTCCGACTGCCACTGCAACACCAGGAAGATCGCGGGTACGGCCAGCGCGGTGAGCTTGAGCCAGTACTGGAACGCCTGCACGAAGGTGACCGCCCGCATCCCGCCCAGCGCCACGTTCGCGGTGACCACCGTGCCGACCAGCAGCGCACCCAACTCGTAGGGCCCACCGGCGACAGTGGTCAGGGTCAGCCCGGCCCCCTGCAACTGCGGCACCAGATAGAGCCACCCGATGAAGACCACGAAGGCGGTGGCCAGTTTGCGCAGCCGGCGCGAGCCGAGCCGCAGCTCGCAGAAGTCGGGCAGGGTGAACGCACCGGAGCGGCGCAGCGGCGCGGCCACGAAGAGCAGCAACGCCAGATAGCCGGCGGCGAACCCGACCGGATACCAGAGCACGTCCACGCCGTACTTGAGGATCAGGCCGGCGATGCCGAGGAACGAGGCGGCGGAGAGGTACTCCCCACCGATCGCCGCCGCGTTCCAGGTCGGGCTGACCACCCGGGACGCCACCAGGAAGTCCGAGGTGGTCCGGGCCAGGGTCAGCCCGTAGAAGCCGATCGCCACCGTGACCAGGGTGACCACGATGATCGCCGGCACGGTGTAGGCGTTTCCCACCTCAACGCTCCGGCCGCTGGACCACGTCGGTGAAGTCCTGCTCGTTGCGCTCCGCCAGGTGCACGTACGCCCAGCCGACCGCGACCAGGAACGGGAAGGCGGCCACCCCGAGCAGCAGCCAGGGCAGGTTCACCCCGATCAGCTTCGCCGCGCCGACCTCCGGGGCGATCGCGAAGAGCAGCGGCAGGCCGCCGAGCCCGATCCCGACCACCAGCGACAGTCGCAGCGCGAGGGCGAGCTGGGCGCGGATCAGCCCCCGCAGCAGCGCCTCGCCGACCTGGGTCTGCTGGCTCAGCTCGGCCCGGGTCCGCTCGGCGCCGGTGCCGCTGCGGGCCACCTCGGCCAGTACCACCCGGGTCCGGCGCGGCGGTCCGGGCGGCCCCGGCTCCGGCTGCGGATCGATGGGGATGGCCATCCCGGCAGTCTCACCGGCTGGCCGGGAATGTCAAGTCACCAGCGCGTGGTCGGGCAGTACGTCCGGTTGGCGGGCGGGCGCTCGTCCATGATCCGCCGCGCCTCGATCCGGGCCAGGTTGGTCTCCCGCCAGTCGTCCGGACGCAGGTCGTCCTCGTACTGCCACAGCGTGCAGTCGCGCAGCTCGCCCGGCAGCCGGTCCAGCGCCGGTACGGCGTCGGCGGAGAGCCCGAAGAGATAGTCCGTGTCCACCCGGCCGGTCCGCTCGTACCTGTCGACGTTGTGCTCGGCGATCAGCCGGTCCGGGTTCGCCACCGCCAGGGCGAGCAGCGCGAGTACCGCCGTACCGACCGCCACCCCGGGCAGCCAGCGGGCGGCCAGCCGTACCCCGGCCACCGCGACCAGTACGAAGAGCAGGCCCAACCACGCCTCGCAGACGGCGACGAGCAGCCGCAGCCGGGTCGCGCCGTACGCGTCGGCGTAGACGTCCATCCGGAACAGTGCCGAGGCCACCACCACCAGGCTGAGCAGGGTGAGCCCGCCGAGCAGGATCCGGATCAGTGCCCGGTCGGTGCGGCTCTCCCGGGGCGCCCAGCGGGCGGCGGCACCGATCACCAGCAGGGTGAGCAGGGAGACGGCGAGCAGTTGCCAGAAGCCGCGCCGGGCGTACTCGGCGTAACTGAGGCCGGCGGTGCGCAGTACGTGCTCCGAACCGCCGAAGAGGGTGGTGATCTGAACCGCCACGAACCCGGCGAA
Source organism: Plantactinospora sp. CNZ320 (assembly GCF_002846275.1). Classification (NCBI taxonomy): domain Bacteria; kingdom Bacillati; phylum Actinomycetota; class Actinomycetes; order Micromonosporales; family Micromonosporaceae; genus Plantactinospora; species Plantactinospora sp. CNZ320. The sequence continues at coordinate 4,877,990 of NZ_PJMP01000001.1, read as the reverse complement.
GAGCACGACGAGCAGCCCGATCGGCAGTACCCAGTCGCCCCGGCGCAGCCGTCGCCGGTTGGGGCCGGACGCCATTCCGGTCAGGTCCGGCGGGGCCGCGAGCACGTACGCCGCACCGAGCAGTGCCGCGCCGACCACGCCGAAGAGGAACACCCAGCGGAACAGGGTGGCACCGGAGAGTTCCGGCAGGAGCCGGTCCACCAGCCCGGCGAAGGCCGCGTCGGCGGAGGAGAAGAGCAGGCCGAAGAGGACCAGCAGGCCGAGCGAGACCAGGACGCTGACCAGGGTACGGCCGACATTCGCCCCCCGCCCCGACCGCGAGGCACGGGCCAGTCCCTCGGTCAGCCACGGGATCGACCGGATCACGGCCGTCGGCGGAACCAGGGCGGAGAGCAGCATCGCGCGTACCGACCGGCCGTCCGCGAGGGTGAGCGTCGCGGTGACCGCCGAGGTGAGCAGGCAGAGTACGAACAGCCAGCCCGCCGCCCGGAACGTGCCGACGCCGAGCAGTGCGACGGTGCTGGCGGCCCAGAACGGCCGTACCCAGCCGATCCGCCGCCACCCACCGGTCGGCCGGGTCGCCGCCCCGGCCGGCGCGGCGGGGGCGTGCGTCGCGGTCCCAGCTCCGGCCGGCGCGGTCGGCGGTTGCGGCGACGTCGCCCCGGCCTGGGTCGGCGTGGTGCTCCCGACCCTTGGCGGCGTGGTGGCCTCGACCTTTGGCGGCGTGGTGGCTTCGACCTGGGGTGGCGGAGCGGTTCCGACCTGGGGCGGCGTGGTCGTCGGGCGTGCGCTGTCGGAGGGGTTCCCGGCAGATTCGCGGGGCCAGGCGGCGGTGACCAGGGCCGCCGTGCCAGCCGCGCCGGCGACGAGCCAGCCGACCCCGGGACGGCTCAGCGGAAGGCTCACCGCGGCCACGGCCGCCGCTACGGCCACTCCGGCCAGTACCGGCTGGGTCGGGCCGCCGGCCGGTGCCGGCCAGCGGGTCGCGATCCAGGACGGAGGCGGCGGCTGCAACGGCGGCGTCGGCGCCCCCCAGCCACCGGGCGCGGCGGGACCCTGCGGTCCGGGCTGACCGTGGCCCGGAGGTCGCCCCTGCACCGCTGATCGGTTCTGCGCAGCCGGTCGGTTCTGCGCAGCCGATCGGCTCTGCGTTGGGGGGCGGCTCTGCGTTGGGGGTCGCTCCTGTGCTGGCGGACGGTCCTGTGCTGGCGGACGGTCCTGGGTCGGCGTGTGGGCCGGACCGCCGGAGGCGACCGGTTCCGCCGCCGGTGCCGGCGTGGGTGCCGGTGTCGGCGCGGGGGTCGCTGCCGGCTTCGGGGTCGGTTCGGAGGTCGGCGGTTCGGTCGGCTGGTCGTTCATCGTCGGTTCCATCTCCTTCACCGCTGTTCCACGAGTACGGCTGAGTGCGCCCCGCCCGGCGGCACCACCATCGGCAGGCTCACCCGGATCTGGCAGCCGACCGGAGCGTCGGATCGGTGCGGCGTACCGGGCTGCACCAGGGGACGGTCGGCGACCGCGATGCTGCCGCCGTGCAGTTCCACCACCCAGTGCGCGATCGCCAGGCCCAGCCCCGTACCGCCGTCGTTGGTCCGTTCGCCCCGGGTGAAGCGCTCGAACACCTCCGGCCGGAGCCGGGCCGGGATCCCCTCGCCCTCGTCGGTCACCTCGAACCGCAGCTCGTCACCGACCCGCTGCGCGACGACGAGTACCCGGCCGCCGGGTGGACTGTGCCGGGCCGCGTTGTCCAGCAGGTTGGCGAAGACCTGGTGCAGGCGGCGAGGATCGGCCTGCACGGTCAACGGCGCGGACTGCTGGCGTACCTCGAACCGGACGTTGCGCCCGGCGCCGGCCGCGGTGACGGCGGCCTGCTGGATCACCTCGTCGAGGAAATCCGCCACGTCGAGGTTCTCCCGGCGCAGCGGCAGCACCCCGGCGTCCAGCCGGGACAGGTCGAGCAGGTCGGCGACGAGGTGACCGAGCCGCTCGGTCTGGGCGAGCGCGACCCGCAGCGTCGGCAGGTCCGGCTCGGCCACCCCGTCGACGATGTTCTCCAGCACGCCCTGCAGAGCGGTGATCGGGGTACGCAGCTCGTGCGACACGTTCGCGATCAGCTCCCGGCGGCGCCGGTCGGCCTCGGCCAGGTCACCGGCCATCTGGTTGAACGCGGCGGCCAGCGTGCCGACCTCGTCCCGGGACGTGGCCCGGACCTGCCGGGTGTAGTCGCCCCGGGCCATCGCCCGGGCCGCCGCCGTCATCTCCCGCAGCGGCGAGGTCATTCCGTGGGCCAGCACCTGCGAGGTGAGCAGCGCCAGCCCGATCGCCGTCACGGTGGTCCAGGGCGGCAGCCAGCCGATGCCGATGATGAAGACGGTCATCCCGGCCGCACCGGAACCCACGATCAGGATGCCGAGCTTCAGCTTGATCGACCAGATCGGGTCCAGCGGTCGGGGCAGCACGTCCATCGTCCGGTTGACTGTGGTCCAGAAGCTCGTCACGGCCGTACCTCCAACGCGTAGCCGACGCCGTGCACCGTGCGGATCAGGTCGGCGCCGAGCTTGCGGCGCAGGGCCTTGACGTGGCTGTCGACCGTCCGGGTACCCGAGCTGTCGGCCCAGCCCCAGACGTCGGCGAGCAGCCGCTCCCGGGGAAGGACCATCCGGGGCCGGTTCGCGAAATGCGTCAACAGGTCGAATTCGGTCGGGGTCAGGTGCGCCTCCACCCCGTCGCGCCGGACCCGCCGCTCGGCCTGGTTGATCTCGAGGTCCCCGATCCGGAGGATCTCGGCGCCGCTGCGTGCCGCGCTCGCGGCCCGGTCGACCCGGCGCAGCAGCGCGTGCACCCGGGCGGCGAGTTCGCGCAGCGAGAACGGCTTGGTGAGGTAGTCGTCGGCGCCGACGGCGAGCCCGACCAGCAGGTCCGTCTCGTCGTCCCGGGCCGTCAGCATCAGCACCGGGACCGGCCGGTCGGCCTGGATCCGCCGGCAGACCTCCAGGCCGTCGAAGCCGGGCAGCATCACGTCGAGTACGACCAGCTCCGGCCGAACGCTCCGGAACGCCTCCACGGCGCCCGGCCCGTCCCGGGCGATCTCCACCACGAAGCCCTCGGCACGCAGTCGGGCGGCCACCGACTCGGCGATGGTGCGCTCGTCCTCCACGACCAGGATCCGGCGTTCCGTCATGACCAGACTCTAGAAAGCCTGGGTGCGCGAATCTGGATCACGTTGTGAACAACCTGTGGAGAACCGTTCCGCCCTGTGGATAACCGACGTACCAGGAGAAAGAAGGCCGGAGAGAATTCGGTCCGGGAACGGCGGGCGGCTGCGGTAGGTTGAGCGCCCTGCGATCTGGCGGGCGAGAGGTGGGCATGCGGAACCGGGAACTGAAGCTCAACTCGGTGTCGAGGTACGCCAAGGAGTCGCCGCTGTTCATCCTGGAGGAGCACGGGCACTGTGAGGTGCCGGCCGGCTGCGGCGGTGTGGTGCTCCGCTGGCGTGACCCGCGCGCGGGGACACCGCTGCGGATCAGGCTCTACGCCGCCGGTGAGTGCCGGTTGCTGCTCGACGGTACGGAGCCGCCCTCGGCCCGCCCCGTCGTCCCGTACGGCGACCACGTCCTCGCCTTCACCCTCGCCGAGGTCGATCCCAGGTACATCGCGCTGATGTTCGCCGCCGTGCACCGTCCGGCCGGCGACTCGATGATCGACTCCACTCCCGAGCAGAGCGGGGAGATCTCGATCCTCTCCACGGTGGACGGCACCTGGCGGTGGTCGTCGACCGAGCCGGCGGACGACGGCTGGCCCCGGCCGGGCTTCGACGACAGCGACTGGGCGCCGATGGAACCGCGTGACGCGTACCCTCCGCCGCCGGAGGGCACCGGCTGGGACCGGGCCGGCCACCAGATTCGACAGCTCGGCGAGCTGGGCGCCGTCGGGCTGGGGGTGCCGGACAACGGACCGATCTGGGTACGCAAGACCTTCCAGCTGCTCCCGGACGACGCCCCGGACGGTGATGCCACGGACGGTGATGCCCCGGACGGTTCCGTCGACGGCGGGGTGGCACTGTGACGGACCGGGGAGACCGGGTGTCCCCGCTGGTGTTGATCCCCGAGTACTTCGGCAGCCTGGTGTTCGACCGCCGCACCTCGCGGTACCTGCCGTTCGACGCCGAGGCGACCGCGCTGCTGCGCCGGCTGGTCGACCGGCCGATCTGGGAACTGCTGGCGGAGGTCGCCGACGACGGGCGCCGCGACCGGATGCTCCGGTTCTACGAACACTTCTACGAGCTGGGCTTCTTCACTGTCGGGCACCGGTTCGCCGGGGTCGTGCTCGACGGTCCGGAGCCGCCCGCCGATCATCTGGCCGGGCCGCTCGCCGTACACCTGGAGGTCGTCTCGGCCTGCAACCTGAGCTGTACGCACTGCTTCGCCGGTGACCTGCCGCGCCGGGAGCAGCGGTTGAGTCTGGCCGAGATCGACCGGCTCTTCGCCGAGATGGCCAGCCTCGGCAGCTTTCGGCTCGGGCTGACCGGCGGCGAGCCACTGCTCCGCAAGGACCTCTTCCAGATCATCGACCTCGCCACCGCACACGGCCTCGCACCCTGCGTCACCACCAACGGGCTGCTGATCACCGAGGAGATCGCCCGGGAGTTCGGCCGGCGGGAACTGGTCTGGCTCAACGTCAGCCTGGAGGGCGCCACGGCCCGGACCAACGACCGGGTACGCGGTGCCGGCACCTTCGAGAAGGTGCTCGACCGGTTGGCGGTGCTGCGCCGGTACGCCCGGTTCACGCTGGCCTTCACCATCATGCGGTCGAATGTCGAGGAGGTCGAGGCGTGTGCCCGGCTCGCCCGCGAGGTGGGCGCGGACACGGCGGTCTTCCGGCCGCTCTACCCGGTCGGGGTGGCGCAGCAGCACCTGGAGCTGATGCCGAGCTTCGCGGAGTACAACACCGCGCTGAACACCCTGGCCCGGATGGACGACGACCGGATGGAGCTGCGCCAGATCGACCCGTTCGGCCCGCAGACCCGGCGGGAGAAGCAGTCGGTGGTCCAGCAGAACTACGGCTGCGGGGCCGGCAACCTGGTCTGCTCGGTATCGGTCTCCGGTGACGTCAACCCGTGCAGCTTTCTCGGCCCCCGGTTCGTGGCGGCGAACGTCCGGGACCGGTCGCTCGCCGACATCTGGCGGCACAGCTCCGGGTTCCGGACGATCCGGGCACTGCCGCACAACGAGCCGACCAGCACGCGGGGCGGGACCGCCACCTTCGGCGGCGGCTGCCGGGCCCGGGCGCTGGTGCTGAACGGCTCGGTGAACGCGCCGGACCCGTGGATCGAGGGCCAGGTGGCGCTGGAGCGGCATTCGCCGGATCCGGTACGCAACCCGCTGGCCGTACTGGACGTGTCGGCCGGGGCTGGCCGGGCCCGGCCGGGCTGTGCAGGCTGACCGGGATGGATGCGACCGAGGAGTGGCTGCGCGCCGAGCAGGCGGCGACGGGTGGGCCGGTGCCGCTGCGCCGGCTGGCCCGCGAGCTGGTACGCGGTGGCGACCCGCGAGCCGCCGCGGCGGTCTACGACCGGGCGTACGCCCTCGACCCGGGTGACGCCGACCTGGCCGGGGAACGCGGTGAGCTGCTGGACCGGTTGGCCGTCGAGGAGCACGGCCTGACCTTCCGGTACGTCCCGGCCGGCACCTTCCTGATGGGCTCGGAGACAGCCGACCTGGACGAGTGGCCGGTGCACCGGGTGCGGCTGGACGGCTACTGGCTTTCCGAGACCCCGGTGAGCTGGTCGGCGTACTGCCGGTTGATGGGTTGGCTGCCGCCGCCGGACGGGTACCCGCCGAAGGACGACGACGCCGGCACTGTCGACAGGCGTGCGTTGTTCACGCTGGACGGGGCGAACCGGATCCGCCTGCAGTACTGCGAGGACGAGAGCACCCGGGCGATCGACTGGCACGCGCACGATCCTCGGATGAGGCTGACCCGCGGCGACGAGCCGGTGGATCCGGTGTCCGTGTTCGGCGTACCGCCCCGGGCGAACCCGGACCGGCCGTTCGCGTACGACCAGAAGCCGATGGTCTGCGTCGCCGCGCAGGACGCCGAGGAGCTCTGCGAGCGGATCTCCACCGAGGCGGTCCGTTACCGGCTGCCCACCGAGGCCGAGTGGGAGCGGGCCGCCCGGGGTGGCCTGGTCGGCCGCCACTATCCGTGGGGGGACGAGCCGCCGACTCCGCAACGGTGCGACTTCGACAGGTTCGACGAGTTCTCGATCCTGCCGATGCGCCGGCACCCACCCAACGGCTACGGCCTGTACGGGATGGCCGGCTCGGTCTGGGAGTGGACCGCCGACCGGTACGACGCCGAGTACTACCTGGAGAGCCCGGTGGAGAACCCGACCGGCCCGGTCGACGGGGAGCAGCGGGTACTCCGGGGAGGTTCCTGGGCGGACTGTGCCGGCGCGGTGAGCGTCTCGTTCCGGATGTCCCGCGCCTGCACGAGTTGGCGGGACGGCGCCTGGGGTGGGCACATCGCCCCGAACATCGGCTTCCGGCTCTGCCGCACCGAACTTCCGGCGGCGCAGGAGTCGGGACGGGCGGTCACGGGTCGAGGTCGGCCGGGGTGAGCAGGTAGTTGAGCCGGAGTTCCGGCACCGTTTCCGGTGTTACCTCGGCGACCAGGCAGGTGGTGCCGAGGATGCTGGCTCCGCGTCGGGCGGCGATCTCGTGCAGGGCGCGTACCTGGGCGCCGCTGGCCACCCAGTCGTCCACCACGAGTACCCGGTCGCCGGGGGCCAGGTGCCGGTCGCGTACCCCGAGAGCCAGCCGGCGGCCCCGGTAGTCGGCGGCGGTCCAGGCCCAGGTGGTCGGCTCGGCGATCCGCCGCTCGCCGGTGTTCTTGTACGCCGGCACGAAGCCGACGCCCAGCGCGGTCGCGACCAGCGGACCGAGCAGCAGGCCGGTGACCTCGGGCGCGACCACCACTGTCGGCGGGTCCGCCCGGAACGGCTCGGCCAGGGCCGGACCGATCCCGGCGAGGATCTCCGGGTCCCGCCACCAGCCGGAGACGTCGCTGACCAGGTGCGTGCTCTCCGGCCCCGGGTCGATCCACCGGAACGCCTCGACCAGCCGTCTGCACAGTTCAGGGCGCACGGGGACCATCTTGCGGCATTGCCTGACGCACCCGGGTACGGGCACGACCGACCCACTGCGGGTCGGATGATCGGCTACACGTTTCACCACATAATCGGGCGAAAGCAAATGATCACGTTGACTTCCGAAGTGCCAACCTCGTTACGGTTCGACCCGATCTCTGTTGTTCCTACGAGAGGACGGTGCGGTGGCTGGGAAGCATGCCCGAATTCGGATCCTGCGCTGGCCGGCCGGCGTGGTGGCGGCCGGTGCGGTCGCCGTCGCGGTGATCGGGGCGGGCGCGGCCGGGGTGGTGACGTTCGGCACCGAGCCGACCGCCAACTCCGCCCCTGCCCTGGTCGACGTCACCACCCCGGCCACTCCGGAGGCGCCGGTGACGACCGCACCCACGCCTGTCCCGGACGCGGTCACCCCCACACCGACCCGGTCGCCCGAGCGCGCCTCGCGGGCCAGTTCCCGCCCCTCGCCGAGCCGGACCACCACCCCGAAGAAGCCCGCCACCAAGCGGCCGGCGACCAGCCCGGCGTCCCGGGTGGTGCAGACCGGCTCGTGCGGCGCCTCCTACTACGACCAGGGTCAGGTCACCGCGAACGGTGAGGCCTTCGACCCGAACGCGCTGACCGCCGCACACAAGACGCTGCCCTTCAACACCCGGGTCCGGGTGACGAACCCCGACAACGGCCGGTCGGTGGTGGTCCGGATCAACGACCGGGGGCCGTTCATCGAGGGCCGCTGCATCGACCTGTCCCGGGCCGGCTTCGCGGCGATCGCCGCGCTGAGTGCCGGCCACATCGACGTACGGTACGAGGTGCTCGGCTGAGCGGTACGACGACCCGGTGACCGGGCGAAGGCGCGATGTGAGGTACGTGATCCAAGAATGTTCATTCGACTTGCAACGGTTGGCTGACTCGGCGACAAGATCCGGCGGATCCGGACCTGTGGGCTACGCCAGGTGGCCAGAACGCGATCGGACGAGGAGTCAACTTCGTACAATCGCGGTCGTCGATCAGGCATGCTGTTCCGCGTACCCATGCGACTGATGCCCTCGGGTCCTCGCCCGCTGAGCCAAGGTTCCCGCGCCGGTCTCGGCGCGGCCCTCGTGCTGCTCGCACTCGTCTCGGTGGTGGAGTTCGCCGACGAATCCAAGGTCAACTATGTCGGGCTGGTCGCGGCGGCCCCCTTCCTGGCCGCCGCCTTCGCCTCCTGGCGGGTGGTACTCGCGGTCGGTGTCATCGCCACCGTGCTGGCCGCCTCGCTGGCCTGGGGCGGCCGGGTCGTGCCGCTGGCCAGCACCGTCAACCTGGTCGGCGTGGTGTTGGCGACGGCGATCGCGGCGCTCTTCGCGGTGATCCGCCAGCGGCAGGAGGAGCGGATCGCCGAACTGTCCAAGCTCGCCTCGGTGGCCCAGCAGGCGGTGCTGCGCCCGATCGGCCCGCAGGTCGGCAGCCTGGCGGTGGCCGGTCACTACATCTCGTCGACCGCCGCCGCGGACATCGGCGGCGACCTGTACGAGGCGATCGACACCCCGTACGGGGTGCGGATCATCATCGGCGACGTCCGGGGCAAGGGGCTCGACGCGGTACGGCTGGCAAGCATCGTGCTCGGCTCCTACCGGCACGTGGCGTACGAGCGGGCCGACCTGCGGGCCATCGTGGCCGATCTGGACCGGGCGGTGGCCCGCAACGTCGGCGACGAGGATTTCGTCACCGCCGCGCTGGTCGAGGAGCGGGGCGGCACGCTCACGATCGTCAACTGTGGTCATCCGGCCCCGCTGCTGCTCCGGCGCGGTCAGGTGATCCCCTTGGAGCCGCCGGCCCCCGCGCCGCCGCTCGGCTTCATGCCCGTGGTCCGGCCCCGGGTGGAGCGACTCGAACCGGGCGACCGGCTGCTGCTCTTCACCGACGGGCTCGGCGAGGCCCGCCGGGACGGGGAGTTCTTCCCGACCGTGGACCGGGCCTGGCAACTGCTCGGCCACGGCACCGTCGCCGACGGCCTGGCCTCGCTGGAGACGGCCCTGGTCGAGTGGGTACGCGGTCGGCTCGACGACGACATCGCGCTGGTCCTGATGGAGTACCCGGGACCGCACTCGGCAACCGCGGCACCGGTGCCCAGCTGGGAGGTCGGCGCCCCGGACAACTGACGGCACCCTGCATAAGGTTGCCGTCAGTGTGGCGCGGGTCACTGGGGCGGGCGCTCCGCAGCGACTTACTCGCTAGTAATATAGCTTCTGTTACTGCCGGGTAACCTGTGTTCGTGAAGTCCGGGGGGCAGAGGCGTATGACCCACTACAGGAGCAATCGGCGAGACCTCGAGTTCAATCTCTTCGAGGTCTTCGGCGCGGACGAGGCGTTCGGCGTCGGCCCGTACGCCGAACTCGACACCGACACCGCGCGCAGCGTGCTCGCCGAGGTGGAGCGGCTGGCCCGGGAGGACCTGGCGACCAGCTACACCGAGGGCGACCGCAACCCGCCGGTCTTCGACCCGGCCACGCACAGCGCGCCGCTGCCCGAGTCGTTCAAGAAGTCCTTCCAGACGATGATGGACTCCGAGTTCTGGCGGATGGACCTGCCGGCCGAACTCGACGGCACGATGGCGCCCCGCGCCCTCTGGTGGTCGGCGGCCGAGCTGATCCTCGGCGCCAACGCACCACTGTGGATGTACGCCGGTGGCCCCTCCTTCGCGCACACCCTCTACCGGGAGGGGACCGAGCGGCAGAAGAGGTGGGCCAAGCTCTTCGTCGAGAAGCAGTGGGCCGCCACCATGGTGCTCACCGAGCCGGACGCCGGCTCGGATGTCGGCGCCGGCCGGGCCAGGGCGATCCCGCAGCCGGACGGTTCCTGGCACATCGAGGGCGTCAAGCGCTTCATCACGAGTGGTGAGCACGACCTGACGGACAACATCATCCACTATGTACTCGCCCGGCCGGTCGGGGTGGAGGGGGTCGGCGGCCCCGGCACCAAGGGGCTGTCGCTGTTCATCGTCCCCAAGTTCCACTTCGACTCCGAAACCGGCGAGCTTCGCGAGCGCAACGGCGTCTACGCCACCAACCTCGAGCACAAGATGGGGCTGAAGGTCTCGAACACCTGCGAGATGACCTTCGGCGAGCACGGCGTACCGGCCAAGGGCTGGCTGCTGGGCGACGTGCACGACGGCATCCGGCAGATGTTCCTGATCATCGAGTACGCCCGGATGATGGTCGGTACCAAGGCGATCGCCACGCTCTCCACCGGCTACCTCAACGCCCTCGAGTACGCGAAGAGCCGTGTGCAGGGCGCCGACCTGCTCCGCTCGACGGACAGGAACGCACCCCGGGTCACCATCACGCACCACCCGGACGTACGCCGTTCGCTGATGCTGCAGAAGGCGTACGCCGAGGGCCTGCGCGCGCTCGTCTGCTACACCGCGACCTGGCAGGACCGGATCAACGTCGCCGAGGCGAATGGCGACGAGGCGGGCGCCAAGCTCGCCAAGGGCGTCAACGACCTGTTGCTGCCGCTGGTGAAGGGTGTCGGCTCGGAGCGCGCCTACGAGTTGCTCGGCCACGAGTCGTTGCAGACGTTCGGCGGTTCCGGTTTCCTCCAGGACTACCCCCTGGAGCAGTACGTCCGAGACGCGAAGATCGACACCCTCTACGAGGGTACGACCGCGATCCAGAGCCTCGACCTGTTCTTCCGGAAGATCGTCCGGGATCGCGGTACCAGCCTGATGGCGGTGGCCGGCGAGATCACGGCGTTCGTGGAGTCCGGCGGTGGCACCGAGGCGGCCGCCGGGGACTCGGCCGGGCCGGGCGACGGCCAGCTCAAGGAGGAGCGGGCCGCGCTGGGCCGGGCGCTCGGCGAGGTCCAGGCGATGGTGGGCACGATGACCGGATGGCTGGTCGAGGCCCAGGGCGGCGAGGCCCGGGCGCTCTACAAGGTCGGGCTCAGCAGCCGGCGCTTCCTGCTCGCCGTCGGTGACCTGGTGGTCGGCTGGCTGCTCCAGCGGCAGGCCGAGGTCGCGCTGCGGGCGCTGGGCGGCGAGGTGACCCCGGAGGACAAGGCGTTCTACACCGGCAAGCTGGCCGCTGCCCGGTTCTTCGCCCGGGAGGTACTGCCCCGGATCGGCGCCGACCGGCGGATCGTGCAGGCCGCCGACCTGGAGCTGATGGACCTGCCCGAGGAAGCCTTCTAGGCGTCCGCCCGGGGGGCGGAAACAGGACGCTTTTCGGCGGCCGGTGGAGCTGTTGCTCCCCGGCCGCCGCGCTATTGTTGAGGCGGTGCTAGGAGCAGTTTGACCGGATTTGTCATGAAAGCCCACGACCCATCGCACGGGGGAGTGCAGCGGACATGGGCATCGGTACGGGAATTTTCCTCATCACCCTGGGAGCCATCCTGACGTTCGCGGTCAGGGCGAACGTCTGGTGGCTCGACCTTCGCGCGGTCGGCTGGGTCTTCATCCTGGCCGGGGTCGCGGTGCTGGCCACCACGCTGTGGTATTGGCAGGACCGCAAGAAGCGGGCACGGACCCTGATTGTGGAGGAGAACCGGCTGTCGCATCCGACGGCGATGATGCCGCCGCCACCGGATCCGCCGCCACCGAGCGCGCCACCCACCTGATCCGCCGGTCAGCCCCGGTCAGCCCCGGGCGGTGTGCCACTTGACGATCGGGCCGGCCTGGGCGCTCACGTCCGCCCACTCGCCGTCGATCCGGTGAATCACGATTCCGCTGGTACGCAGCCCGTCCGGGTCGGCGTGCACCGGATCGAGCAGAGTGGACAGCTCCGAGATCGCCGGGTTGTGCCCGACCAGCAGCAGCGTGCCCGCCTCCGGGTCCGTACCGCGGACGAGTTCGAGCAGATCCGCCGCGTGCCCGTGGTAGATCCGCTGGTCGTACCGGACCGTCGGCACCGCGTCACCGCCGGCCTGGCCGGTCGGGGCGGAGCTGGTCGGTGCTGGGGCGGTCTGTCCGGCCGGGACGCCGAGCGGGCGGATCGGCGGTGCCGCCATGCCCAGCGCCACGTCGTGCCAGGTCTGTCGGGTGCGCTTGGCCGGCGAGCAGAGCACCACCGCCGGCAGGTAGCCGCCGTGGCCCAGCCAGGCACCAGCAGCGGCCGCGTCAGCGTGCCCACGGGCGGTGAGCGGGCGCTCCGCGTCCGGCCCGGTGGTGGGCCGCTCGGCCTTGGCGTGCCGGAGCAACACCAGGCTCCGCCCGGGTACGTCGGGCCGCCGCGCGCCGATCGGATCGCCCTCTGCGCCGGTTCCGCCGGCCGCGCTGGTCTCCGTCACGTTGCTCTCCCTGGTCGCCTGGCGTCTGCGTCTCGTCGATCCCGTACCGGCTGACCGCGCCCCTCCGATGCGGGCGCCCTCGGGCCGGCTCGGCCGTTCTTGGCCGGTTCGGCACGCTCTCGGTCGGTTCGGCACGCTCTCGGCCCGGTTCGGCACCGACAACGCCCCGCTCACCAGCTTGCCGGATTCGGATTTGAAACGCCTGGGTATGTCGATGGATGCCGCGACCGTAGCCGGGACCGGCGCGAGCGGTACCAGTCGACAGCCTAGGAGGGCGATCCAGTGGGCATCGGTGGAAGCATTTTTCTCATTGCTCTCGGCGCGATCCTCGCCTTCGCGGTGAACGTCGAGGCGGGTTGGCTCAACCTGAACGTCGTCGGCTGGGTGCTGATGTTCGCCGGCCTGGCCGGGCTGGTGATGACCAGTTACCTCTGGCGCAACCGTCGCCGTACCGTGGTCACGCCGGTGGTCGACCCGCGAGCGCCCGTGCGCGAGGAGCAGATCGTCGAGGAGTACCACGACGTGCGGCGCCCCGGCCCCCCGCTCTGACCCGACGACCCGACGGCGGCCTGGCGACGGCTCAGGCGAACAGGGCGAAGTAGATCCCGACGTGGTGGCAGATGGCCGCGACCAGCGTGCAGGCGTGGAACAGCTCGTGGTGCCCGAAGACCGTGGGCCAGGGGTTGGGGCGGCGCAGCGCGTAGCAGACGGCACCGACGCTGTAGGCGGCGCCGCCCGCGACCAGCAGCGCGAGTACGGCGACTCCGCCCCGGTCCAGGATGTCCGGCAGCACCGCGACGGCGACCCAGCCCAGTGCGAGGTACAGCGGCGCGGAGACCCAGCGGGGCGCGTGCGGCCAGACCAGTTTCAGGGCCACCCCGGCGACCGCACCGCCCCAGACGGTCAGCAGCAGTATCGCCGCGCTCTTCGCCGGAAGCAGCAGCAGGCAGAACGGTGTGTAGGTGCCGGCGATGAACACGAAAATCATCGAGTGGTCGAGGCGGCGCATCAGCCGATAGCCGCGCTCGGACCAGACCCGCCGGTGGTAGAGCGCGCTCGTGCCGAAGAGGCCGCAGACCGTCACGCTGTAGACGAGGCAGCTGACCAGGGGCGTCCAGCCCGGCCGGGTGGCGGCGATCGCGCAGAGCACGACGCCGGCCACCACCGCGACGAAGAAGGCGTACGCGTGCAGCCAGCCTCGCATCCTTGGCTTGCCCAGGTCGACGGGGCGCAGCCTGATCGGTGCGGAGGTACTCACAGAATCAGGTTACGGCACCGTAGGTTACCCGGTGGTAGTTGTTGGGCAGTGGTTCCGATCACGCCCTCCGCCGGCCCTGGATCAGCTGTCCAGCCCGCGCAGCACCAGCGGCAGCCGGTGCACGCCGTCCGGGGTGATGCGCACCGGTACCCCCCAGTCCTGGCGGGTCAGGTGACAGGCGGCGTGCTCGGCCTCGGCGTCGCAGGTGGCGGCCTGCGCGACGACCTGGAGCACCCCCGAGCTGACCTGGTCGTTGAGCACCAGGCGGCGGGACAGCTCGGTGCTCACCCCGGCACCGTCGAGCAGCAGTTCGGGCGGGGAGGCGGAGACCTCCAGCCGGGTGGAGGGGCCGAACGAGGTGTCCAGCTTCTGCCCGGGCGGCGGCTCGAAGATGACGTCCAGGGTCAGCTCCCCGGCGGCGAGATCGGTGGGCGGGCGCTCCGTACGGTGCCGGCTCCCGGCGACCGTGCTGGCCCCGGCGGCGGAGAGGGCGCCCGGCGCCAGGCGGCTCAGCCGGTGTGCCGCCGACTCGACCACCAGCACCTCGCCGTCCCCGGTCAGCAGCACGTCACTCGGCTCGGCCAGCCCGACGGCGACCGTCGAGACGATCCCGGTCTCCGGGTCGAACCGCCGTACCGCCCCGTTGTAGGTGTCGGCCACCAGCACCGAGCCGTCCGGCAGCGCGCCGACCCCCAACGGATGCTGCAACAGCGCCTGCTCGGCCGGGCCGTCGACGTGGCCGAAGTCGAAGAGCCCCTGCCCGACGGCGGTGTGCAGCACCCCGTCGGCGACGAACCGCAGCGCACTGGTCTCGCTGTCGGCGATCCACAGCCGACGGCCGTCGGCGGAGGTCGCCAGCCCTGACGGCTGAGCCATCCAGACGTCCGGCAGCGGTCCGTCCCGCAACGCCTCGACCGTGGTACCCGCGTAGACGCCGACGGTCCGCTTGATCGGGTCGAACCACCACAGCTGGTGGATGCCGGCCATCGCCACGATCACCCGGTCGTCGTACCAGGCGAGATCCCAGGGGGAGGAGAGGTCGGCGGCGAGCGCGTCGTGCGCGTGGTCGTCCACTGTCGAGCGCCACTGCCGGCCGGAACCGGCCACCGTGGTCACCTCACCGGTCGCCAGCCGCACGCCCCGGAGCAGATGGTTCACGGTGTCCGCGACCACGATGTCGTAGCCGGCCACCTCGGCGGCGTGCGTGGGCAGCCGGCACAGGCCCTGCGGCTCGGCGAACCGGGCCACCTCGGCGGGCCCGTCCGACCGGCCCCGCTCGCCGGAGCCGATCCGCCGCAGCACGGTCTCGCCGTCCGGGGCCAACTCCAGCAGCGAGTGCCGGGCCGAGTCGGAGACCAGCAGGTTACCGCCGTCCAACTCGATCGCCTTGCCGGGAAACCGCAGCGGGGTCTCCGGCTCGGCCGGCGGCACGTACGGGCCCTCGCCCCGGTGCAGCGTGCCCTTCGCCTCGTGCGTGGCGATCAACTCGTCGAGCAGTCGGGAGAGTCCCTCGGCGTGGCCCTCACCGGCCATCGCGGCGACGACGTACCCCTCCGGGTCGATCACGTTCAGTGTCGGCCACGCCCTCGCGGCGTACTGCTGCCAGACCGCCATGTCGGCGTCGTCGAGTACCGGATGGGCGACGCCGTACCGCTCGACGGCGGCGGCCAGAGCCTCCGGGTCACGCTCGTGCTCGAACTTCGGCGAGTGCACCCCGATCACCACCAGGGCGTCGCCGTACTTCTCCTCCAGCGGGCGCAACTCGTCCAGCACGTGCAGGCAGTTGATACAACAAAAAGTCCAAAAGTCCAGAATGACTATCTTGCCGCGAAGGTCATGCAGTGTCAGATCCGCTCCACCGGTGTTGAGCCACCGGCGACCCTTCAGTTCGGGCGCGCGGACGCGGGGCGAAGTAGCCATGGGCCAACCCTGCCATGCCGTCACCGGGACCGCCCCCGGGCCCCGGGCAATGTGGTACGCCGAACCGCCCCACCCCGACCGGCATCCGGCGGCGCGCCGGACCGGAGACGACCAGCGCCCCGCCTCGGAAGCCGGGCGGGGCGCTGGTATCGACTCAGCCGTCTGGGCCGCTATCCGCCGGCGGCAGCCGCCGCCGGTTGCAGGCAGAGCACTTCCTTGCGATCCGGTACGACGATCGTCTGCGGGGTGTCCGCCGGGCACTCGCTCTTGTCGGTCACCTTCGAGGCGACCTTGAAGACGCCCTGCTCGGCGCAGTCCGCGACCACCGGCGTGCCGCCGGAGTCCTTGACGCAGGCGCCCACCGCCGGGTTGAACGGCGGCGGCGCCGCGTCGTCGCTGCCGATCTTGCCGAGCAGCCAGAGCGTGCCCAGCGGGACGGCCAGCAGCAGTACCGCCGCGACCAGGACCAGGAACAGCACCTTGCCGTTGCGCACCTGTGGCGTCGGCGGTTCGGTCTTGGACTCCGACTCGGCCGGCTCCGGCTTGAACGAGTCGAACCGTCCTGGCTGACCGTCGTCCGAGCTGTCCCAGCCCGGTCCGCTGGACGCCGGTGAGCCGTACTGGGGCGCGCCGCCGGGCGGTGCCCCGTACGTCCCCGGTGCCGCCCCGGGCGCTCCGTACGTCGTCGGCCCCGGGCCGGCCTGTCCGGGCCGGCCGAAACCGGGCCCGTCCCCGTCCGGCGGCGGACCGAAGCCCGGTCCACCCGGCGGCGGACCGAAGTCGGGCTGTCCGGGCGGCCCGCCGAACCGGTCGCTGCCGGGTGGTCCACCGAACCCGTCGCTGCCGGGCGGCCCGCCGAACCGGTCGGTGCCGGGCGGGGCGGAGGCGCCGAACTGGCCGGGAGCGGCCTGGCCGGCGCCACCCGCGGCGGGGCCGCCGAAGCGGTCCCCGTCGAAGGGCGCCGCTGCCCCGAACTGACCGCCGGACGGACCGGAGCCGAACCTGTCCGGCTCGCCCTGCCCGGACCCGCCGAACCGGTCACCGTCGAACGGGGCGGGACCGCCGAACCGATCCTGCTCGCCCTGCCCGGGCCGGCCGAAACCGTCCTGTCCACCGTGTCCGGGCCGGCCGAAACCATCCGGCTCGCCCTGTCCAGGCCGGCCGAAACCGTCCTGTCCACCCTGGCCGGGCCGGCCGAAACCGTCCTGATCGGCCTGTCCGGGCCCGCCGAAGCGGTCGCCGTCGAACGGCGCCGGCCCGTTCGGACCGGGACCGTCCACACCCACCCCGCCCGGCCCGTGCCCGGGCATGCCGCCGGGACCGGCCAGATCCGCGAAGGGTGACGCGTTCGACGGGCGGCTCGGCGCGTCGGCCTGCGGTGTCCGGGCGCCGGGAACGGCCACCCGGGTCGCCGGAGGCTCGTCGGGAAAGCCGTCACCGTGCTCGCCCGGCCCCGGCGGGACCGGCGGCGCACCGTAGACCGTCGGCCCGGCCCGGCGCGCGTCCGCGCCACCGGGCCGCTCGCCGTCCCAACCGGCTGGGCCGGCTGGGCCGGCTGGCGATCCTGGTTGGCCGTCGTCCCAGCCGCCCGGTCCGCTCGCCGGACCCGGCTGCTGGTCGGGCTCGTCCGCGCCGGCCGGGCGGCCGTACACCCGGGGTTTGGGCGCCGGTACCGAGGCTGCGGCGGCGAGGTCGGCCGGCGGCAGTACCCGGCTCGCCGCTGGTACGGCGGCACTTCCGGCCACGGCCCGGCCGGTGGCCCGGTCCGGTGTGCCCGACGACTCCGAGGTCCCCGACACACCGGGTACGGAGACCCGGCCGGCAACCGCCGAGTCGGTCGGAACCCTCGGCTGCGGTACGACGGGTGCGGCGCCGGGGGTCGGTGCGGGCGACTGTGGTGCCGCCTCGGGTACCCCGGGCCCCCAGCCGCCCTGGTCCCGGGCCGGTGAGCCGTACTCGCCGGCTGGCGGGCGACCGCCGGACGGCGGGTAGTCGGCCGGTGGTGCCGCCGCCAGACTGGCTCCGGGGATCCGGGTCTCCTGCGGCGGCAGCGGTACGGCGTTCCCGGGCGAGATCCCCGGCGCCGGACCCGGCTGGTATGCCGGCCCGTTCGACTCACGCCGGTCGAATTCGTGACCGCGCCCGTCGAACTCCGGTCCCCGCCGGTCGAACTCGGGTCCGCGCCCGTCGAACTCGGGTCCCCGGCGCTCGAACTCCGGCTCCCGCCTGTCGAATTCCGGCCGGGACGGCTCGAACGGGCCGGGCCTGCCCTCGCCGGACCCTGCCGACCAGGTCGGCGTCTGGGGCGCCCAGCCCGATGCCTGCGGCGCACCGCCGTGCGACGGCTCGGCCTGGTGGGAATGGTCGGCGGGGTGCTGTGGATAGTCGCTCGGCGGACCACCGGCGTCCGGGCGGGACCCGGGATCCGGGCGAGAGCCCGACTCCGCGCGGGGCGATGCCGCGCCCCAGGCCTCGGCCGCCGGCCAGGGCTCAGCCTCGGGGATGGTCGGCCGGCTGACCGGTGGATAGCTCGGCGGCTCGGCGGGCTGGGCCGGGCTCCCCGGTGCCGCAGACGGGTAGCCGGGGGCACCGTACTGCTGGCCGGGGTAGCTCGGACCACCGCCGGGCGCCGGGTCCGGATAGCCGGACGGCCCGCCGGGCTGGCCGGGGTGGTCGGGGTAGCCCTGTGAGCCGGTGGACGGGCCGGCGCCGGGCGGATATCCCGGGGCGCCGCTCGACGGCTCGGCGGGCTGACCGGCACCGGCCCAGCGCGGTGGACCGGACTGGCTGGGCGGGCTTCCCCACTCCGGCGGGAAGCTCGAGTCCTCCGAGGGCGCCGGCGGTGCACCGGCGGACTCCGGCGGCGGGCCCCACGGGCTGTCCGGCCTGGGGGCGACCGCGCCCGGGGCTTCGCCCGGAGCTGCCCAGCCGGCCGGGCCGGGGTGCCCCGGGGCGCCGGGTGATTCGTTCCAGGCCACCGGTGCGCTGGCCCGTCCCGCGGGTGGCGGCGGGGCCCAGCCGAAGTCGGCCGGTGGCGTACCAACGGATCCCTGGGGCGGGAACCGGTCGTCGTGTTGTGGTGCGGGGTTGCCGTACGGGGCTGGGCCTGCGGCGCCCGGCGCAGCCTCGTCCGGCCACCGGCCGGGGTGCTGCGGATCCTCGGACGTCATGCGCGCGCCTCCTCCATCACATGTCGGCCGCGCCGGTCTCGTGCGCCGGTCGCCAGCCAGGTTGCCGGCGACTCCGGTGCGCGACACCGGGCTGGGCAAGCTCCCCGCACGTTAGCCGGTCCAGACCGGCAGCGCTCGGGCAGCGCGGGTCGCCGGACCCGGTCGTCCAGGACGAGTCGAACTCACATCCGCTCGGCGTACGTCCTGCCGGCCGGTCGGGCGACGACCGTGCCTCACCGTACCGGGCGGTGTCGTGGCGGCGGTACTCCGGTGGCGTACGCGTGGAAACACCGACGGCCCGTCCGGAGCGCTCCGGACGGGCCGTCGGTGTGGTGCGGAGGAGGTGAGGAGTCTGTCGAGGTCAGCCGTAGAAACGCTGCGCGGCGATCAGGATCTCGTCACGGACAGCCGGCGAACTGGTCGCCCGCAGTGCCCGCTCGATGGCCCGCGCCCGACGCGCGCTGTCCCGGCGGTTACGAAGTCGGTTGAGCATGCTCATGGTGTTACGCCCCCTGGCTATTCGGTTGTCTCCGCGTCTGATGTCCATTGAACCTCGCGAACAGCCCTATCGCCACAGATTATTAGGTGAGCTGGGACACCAGCCTAAGAATCAAAGGTAGAGCAGTCATCGTAACGATGATTCTTCGTAACCATATGGATACGGCCGGTGTGCCCGGGAGTAACCCGGAGCACACCGGCCGCTTCGTGCCAGGTGTTCGTGCCGTACGGAGGTCAGGTCCAGCCGAGCAGTGCCGCCTCCGGGTCGGCCAGGAAGTCGCCGACGTCACGCAGGAACTTCGACCCCAACTCGCCGTCGATGATCCGGTGGTCGAAGGAGAGCCCGAGGGTGGTCACCTGGCGCACCCTGACCTTGCCCTTGTGCACCCAGGGCATCTCCCGGACCGCACCGAAGGCCAGGATCGCCGACTCGCCGGGCGGCAGGATCGGGGTACCGGTGTCGACGCCGAAGACGCCGACGTTGGTGATGGTGAGCGTGCCACCGGTCATGTCCGCCGGAGCCGTCTTCCCCGCCTTGGCGGTCTGCACCAGCGCCGTCATCGCGTCGGCCAGCTCCCGCAGGGTGAGCCGGCCGGCGTCCTTGATGTTCGGCACGATCAGGCCGCGCTCGGTCGCCGCCGCGATGCCGAGGTTGACGTACTCCTTGACGATGATCTCCTCGCCGGCCCAGGTCGAGTTGACCATCGGGTGCCGCCGGACCGCCAGCAGCACGGCCTTGGCGACCAGCAGCAGCGGGGAGACCCGGACGTCCTGCCACTCCCGGCGCTTGCGCAGCCGGTCGAGCGCCTTCATCGAGCGGGTCACGT
Organism: Plantactinospora sp. CNZ320; assembly: GCF_002846275.1. NCBI lineage: Bacteria > Bacillati > Actinomycetota > Actinomycetes > Micromonosporales > Micromonosporaceae > Plantactinospora > Plantactinospora sp. CNZ320. Next base: position 4,857,911 of record NZ_PJMP01000001.1, on the reverse strand, counting down.
CGACCGTCAGAAACTCGGTGACGTGCGGCGCGCTGAACGCCGACGCCACCATGTTCTGCGCGGTCAGCTTCCGCACGCCCTTGACCGGGATCCGCTGCTCCCGGTCCGGCCCGAAGGCCGGCGCCGTCGCGGCAGCGGTCACCGGCGCCGGCTCGGCCGCCGTCGCCCCGCCCGCCGCCGCCAGGTGTACGTCGTCCCGGGTGATCGAGCCGAGCGGCCCCGACCCGGTCAGGGTACGCAGGTCGACCCCGAGATCCTTGGCGAGCTTGCGCACCGGCGGTTTCGCCAGCACCAGTCCACCCGTCACGGCGGCGGTCCCGCCGGTCAGGGGCGCCGGTGCGGCGGCCGCCGGACGCACCGGCTCGGGCGCCGCCGGACGTACCGGTTCGGGTGCTGGCGCCGCCACCGGAGCCGGCACCGGGACACCGTTCGTGGCAGGTACCCCGGCGCCCTTGCGCGGCCGACGCTTCGCGGCACCGGTGCGCGGGCCGTACCCGACAAGCACCGCCGTCCGGCCACCCGGAGCGGGCCCGCCGATCAGGCCGGGCTCGACGGCGCCCTCGGCGGGCGCGAGTTCGACGGCGGCCAGCGAGGCCGCCGACGGCTCCGGCAGGTCACCGGCGCCCGGGTCGGTGTCCACGGCGAAGATCGGCGAGCCGACGTCGACCACCGTGCCCTCGTCGTGGAAGATCGCGGTGATCTTCCCGGCCCACTTCGCCGGGATCTCGACCGCCGCCTTCGCCGTCTCGACCTCGACCACCGGCTGGTTCAGTTCGACGGTGTCGCCGACCGCGACCAGCCACTTGAGGATCTCGCCCTCGGTCAGCCCCTCGCCGAGGTCCGGCAGGGGGAACTCCCTGACTCGCGACATCCCGCTCACCACCCGAAGGTGCGGTCGACGCCGTCGAGCACCCGGTCGAGGTTGGGCAGGTAGTCCTCCTCCAGCCGGGCGGCCGGATAGGGCGTGTCGAAGCCGGTGACCCGCAGCACCGGGGCCTCCAGGGAGTAGAAGCACTCCTCGGTGATCCGGGCCGCGATCTCGGAACCGAGCCCGAGGTTGCCGGGTGCCTCGTGCACCACCACGCACCGCCCGGTGCGCTTCACCGACTCGTAGGCCGGGCCGAGGTCCAGCGGCGAGAGGGTACGCAGGTCGATGACCTCCAGGTCCCGGCCGTCCTCCTCGGCGGCACTTGCCGCCTCCATCGCGGTACGCACCATCGGCCCGTACGCCAGCAGCGTGGCGTCCCGGCCCGGCCGGACGACCCGGCTGGCGTGCAGCGGGTACGCGTCACCGAGCGGGGCGTCCAGCTCCACCTGCCCCTTCTCGTGGTAGCGCCGCTTCGGCTCCAGAAAGATGATCGGGTCGTCGGAGGCGACCGCCTGCTGGATCATCGTGTACGCGTCCTGCGGCGACGAGCAGGCCACCACCTTCAGCCCGGCGGTGTGCGCGAAGTACGCCTCCGGGGACTCCGAGTGGTGCTCGACCGCGCCGATGCCACCGCCGAACGGGATCCGGATGACCATCGGCACCCGTACCTTGCCCTGCGAGCGGTAGTGCATCTTCGCCACCTGCGACACGATCTGGTCGTACGCCGGGTAGACGAAGCCGTCGAACTGGATCTCGCAGATCGGCCGGTACCCCCGGATGGAGAGCCCGACCGCAGTGCCGATGATGCCGGACTCGGCGAGCGGGGTGTCGATCACCCGGTTCTCGCCGAAGTCCTTCTGGAGTCCGTCGGTGATCCGGAAGACGCCGCCGAGCTTGCCGACGTCCTCGCCCATGATCACGACCTTGGGGTCGCTCTCCAGTGCGCGGCGCAGGCCACGGTTGATCGCCTTGCCCAGGGTGAGGGTCTCGGTGGCCATCAGTGCACGCTCCCCTCGAACGAGTCCAGGTAACGGGCGGTGAACTCGCGCTGCGCGTCCACCTCGGGCGAGCCGTTCGGGAAGACGTTGTCGAAGAGGGTCAGTGGCTCGGGGTCGGGCATCTCCAGCACCCGTTCCCGCAGCCGCAGCGCCTCCTGCTTGGCCTGCTCCTCCACCTCGGCCAGGAACGCGTCGTCCGCGATGCCCTGCCTGGTGAGGAATGCCTTGACCCGTGCGATCGGGTCCTTGGCCTGCCACGCCTCGACCTCGCTGGCGATCCGGTAGCGCGTCGGGTCGTCGGTGGTGGTGTGCGCGCCCATCCGGTAGGTGTACGCCTCGATCAGGGTGGGGCCCTGACCGTGCCGCGCGTTGTCCAGCGCCGCCCGGGTCACCGCGTACGTGGCCAGCACGTCGTTGCCGTCCACCCGTACGCCGGGGAAGCCGAAGCCGGCGGCCCGCTGGTAGAGCGGGATCCGGGTCTGCCGTTCGAGGGGCTCGGAGATGGCGTACTGGTTGTTCTGGCAGAAGAAGACGACCGGGGAGTTGAAGACGGCCGACCAGATGAACGCCTCGTTCACGTCCCCCTGCGCGGAGGCGCCGTCGCCGAAGTAGGCGATCACCGCCTCGCCGTCGTCGGTGCCGGTCCGGCCGTCCATCGCCACGCCCATGGCGTAGCCGGTGGCGTGCAGGGTCTGCGCACCGATCACGATCGTGTACATGTTGAACTTGAACTCGTTGGGGTCCCAGCCGCCAAGGTCGACGCCGCGGAACAGGCCCAGCGGCATGATCGGGTCGATGCCCCGGCAGTAGAGCACGCCGTGCTCCCGATAGGTCGGGAAGGCCATGTCCTGCGGCCGTAGCGCCCGACCCGAGCCGACCTGTGCCGCCTCCTGACCGAGCAGGCTGGCCCAGATGCCCAGCTCGCCCTGCCGCTGCAACGCGGTCGCCTCGGCGTCCAGCCGGCGGACCAGCACCAGGTCCCGGTAGAGGCCGCGGTATTCGTCGTCGGTGAAGTCGACGCTGTATTCCGTACCGTCCGACCAGGTCACCTTGTCGATCCGGTCGCCCTCGGGCGTGAGTAGTTGCACCAGGTCAGTGCCTGGGGATTTCCCACCAGACCGTGCGGACCGGGGTGTGGCTCGCCTGCCGCGGGCCGTGCCCGCGGGATCGCCCTTCGCCATCCCTATCTCCCTGTCGTTCGTGCGTCGGCACCGGGGGTGTCCCGACCGCGCAGCTCGTGCGCCCGTCCGGCTGGTGCCGGACCGGGGGTGGCTGCCGCGCCTATCCCCGGTAGGGGGTAGCCACGCGGCGTGGACCAGATTCTGGCCGAGCCTGGTCCACCGAGCGTCGGCATCACGTCCTGCCTGCCGCGGGGGTGCGCGAAGGTCGCGGCCGCGTTGCCGTCGGCTCCATATTCGCAGAGCAGACCGGTACCGCTACAGGTCGGCCTCCGTCGGATCAGGGTCGCCGCCGGCTTCGCACCACATCAACCGATTTGATCGGGTACGCAGGTCGAGCCGAACAAAACTAGACCGCTGACACGCTGTGTGACGCTGGCCAACGTACGGTTACTCCGCCACTGTAGGTAGCGGCGACGTGACCGTTGCCGCGACCCGTCCCATCCGGCCGCAGCCTGGCCCGCGCCGCGAACGACGAGGAGTTCTCCGTGCCCAACCACGGTTGCGAGCCACCGCCTCCGGTGCTGGTGGCCCGGCACCGCCGGTCCGGTGGCGCCCACGTCGGATATCGGAGGGTGACCGGGATACACCGGGCGGAGGGGCTGGGCGGCCCGGCCCGGCGGTACCTGTTCACCGTCGCACTGCTGGCCGGAACCTCCTCGCTGCCGATCCTGGCGGCGATAAGCAGCGGTTCGGCGACGGTTTCCGACGGGATGCGCCCGGCCGACGCCACCCCGTTCGTGCCGCCCCCGGCCGGCGTGCCGCCGCAGGTGGTGCCGGGGCAACCGATCGTGCCGCCGGTGGTGGAGCCGGGACCGGCCGGTACCGGCGCCAGGTCCGAACGGACCGGCTTTCGGCCGTTCCCCGTTCCGCCCGGCGCCGTGCCCGACCGGACCGGCCCGTCCGGAAGCGAACCCGGCCCGTTGCCGCCGCCGGTCGACGCCCCGGGTGGCGACGAGCCGGGTGCCAACGAGCCGGGAGTGCCGGTGCCGCCGACCGCCGGGCCGCCGATCCAGTCGCCGGAACCCAGCCCTCCGGTGTCCTCGCCCTCGCCCACGCCGTCGCCGGGCGTCCCGACCGGGTCGCCGTCCGCCGCGCCGACCTCGTCGCCCGCGCCGCCGTCCGGCACCGCCGTGCCGGCCCCGACCGGGCACTCCGGCTCGCCGACGCCGACCGACGCCGCGCCCACGCCGGGCCCGACGGCCTCGGCCGGACCGCCTCCCGCCGCTCCGGTACCGAGCGTTCCGCCGGCCACCACCGCGCCGACCCCGGCACCGACCCCCGCCCCGGTACCCAGCAGTCCGCCGCCCGCCACCACCTGACGAGCCCGATCGGCGCGGCTGCCGGTACGACGCTCAGCTCCGGTTCACCGCCGGACGGAGCATCGGCGGGTGCAGCAGTTCGGCCGGGCCGCGCCGGAAGAGCTGGGCGGGGCGTCCCCGGTCCCCCTCGGTCACCCGGCCGGCCGGCTCGACGAAACCGGGGGTACTGGTGACCTTGCGGTGGAAGTTGCGCGGGTCCAACGAACTGCTCCAGACGGTCTCGTAGACCGTTCGTAGCCGGGCGATAGTGAACTCCGGTGGGCAGAACGCGGTGGCCAGCGGGGTGTACTCCAGTTTGGCCCGGGCCCGCTCCAGCCCGTCGGAGAGGATGACCTCGTGGTCGAAGGCGAGTTGGGCGTCGGCGACCCGGGACACCGGGAGCCACTGCGCCGCGGCCGCGTCCGTACCGGCCACCGGTGCGGGTAGGTCCGGCAGCAGCGCCAGGTACGCCACCGTCACCACCCGACCCCGGGGGTCCCGTTTCGGCGACCCGTACGTGCCGAGCTGTTCGAAGTGGCCGATCGGCTCGGGAATCCCGGTCTCCTCGGTCAGTTCCCGGGCGGCGGCGTCCGGCAGGTCCTCGTCGAACCCGACGAACCCGCCGGGCAGCGCCCAGCGGTCCTGGTACGGCGGCACGCCCCGGCGTACCAGCAGGATGCAGAGCTCGTCGGCCCGGACGGTGAGGACCACCAGGTCGACGGTCACGGCGAACGGCGGATACTCGGCCATCGGAATTATCACCACCTTGACGAGAAGCTACCACAGTGCTTATCGTCAATAGGACGAGAAAGGATTCGGCTCCGGGCCTGACGGCCGGACCGAACTACCGGGACAAGGTCGTCGACCGGCAACGACGGCCTTCGGCGGCGCCGGCCTCCGGGTCGGCGCCGCCGCTCCGATCGGCTGGCGGGGGGCCAGCCCGGCCGGTGGTGCCGGCGGGCCCGGCCTGCTCTCCCAGGTCGCGGCCTGCCGGTCGCCGGCCGATCATTCGCGTCGATGCCGCCCTACCGGCCGGTAAGCAGACTCGTGTGGACTATTCACCAGCCAGTGACGCGTAGCTATGCTGACCTCCCTCGATAAGACCGGAAACCCCGGTGACCCGACAGGGAGGCAGCGTGGGTCGCACCAGCAAACGGTGGAGCCGTGGCCTACTGGCCACCACGCTCGTCACAGCGCTCGCGGTGGTGGCGGCGCCAGCGCCGGCACAGGCCAGTTCCGGCCTCGGGAGCCTCGGCTCCTGGGTGCTGCGCAAGGCGGTCACGGCCAAGGGCGTACAGAAGCACCTCAAGGAACTACAGAAGATCGCGGACCGGAACAACGGCAACCGCGCCTCGGGAGCGCCCGGATACGACAGGTCGGTCGACTACGCGGAGAAGGTGTTCCGCAACGCCGGTTACCGGGTCACCCGGCAGGCGTTCGACTTCCAGACCTTCCTGATCAACAATCCGTCCGAACTGGAACGGGTCTCGGCCCCGGCCGGCGACCTGCCACACCGGATCATGAGCTACTCGGGCAGCGCCGACGTGACCGCCCGGGCCAGCGTGCCGACCGGGGACTTCCAGGGCTGCAACCCGGGCGACTACGGCCCGGCCAACGTCGGCACCATCGTCGTGGTCAGCCGGGGCACCTGCCCGTTCGGGCAGAAGGCGAGTACGGCCGCGGCGGCCGGCGCGGCGGCGGTGATCATCTACAACAACATCCCGGGTGACCTCTCCGGAACCCTCGGCAACGCCTACACACTGGACTTCGCCGCCCTCGGCGTCTCGCAGGCACTCGGTCAGGAACTCGTCGGCCAGGTCGCCGGCGGTCTCACCCTGCGGGTCTTCACCGACACCTTCCGGGGCCAGGCCACCACCGAGAACATCTTCGCCGAGTCGCGCTGGGGCGACCCGGGCAACGTGGTGATGGCCGGCGCCCACCTCGACTCGGTACCGGAGGGGCCGGGCATCAACGACAACGGCAGCGGCAGCGCGGCGCTGCTGGAGATCGCCGAGCAGATGCGCTGGTTCCCCACCAAGAACAAGGTCCGGTTCGCGCTCTGGGGCGCCGAGGAGGCCAACCTGGTCGGCTCGACGTACTACATCGCCAACCTGCCGCAGGCGGAGCGGGACAGGATCGCCCTCTACCTGAACTTCGACATGGTCGGCTCGCCGAACTACGTCCGGTTCGTCTACGACGGCGACAACTCGGCCTTCCCGCCCGGCACCGGCTCGGCGGCCGGCCCGCCCGGCTCGGGAGCGATCGAGAAGCTCTTCCACGACTACTTCCGGTCGCAGCGACTGGCCTCGGCCGAGACGCCGTTCTCCGGACGCAGTGACTACGGACCGTTCATCGCGGCCGGCGTGGACATCCCGTCCGGCGGCCTCTTCACCGGGGCCGAACTGGTCAAGACGGCCGAGGAGGCCCGGGTCTACGGCGGTACCGCCGGTGTCGCCTACGACCCGTGCTACCACCAGGCCTGCGACGACATCGACAACATCAGCCTGAAGGCGATCGACGAGATGTCCGACGCGATCGCGCACGCACTCATCACGTACGCCTACGACACCCGCAGCCTCAATACCCCGCTGACCAGCCCGACCGGCGGCACCACCGCGCCGGCCGGTGGCGGTGGCGGGCTGCACGACGACCACGAGGTCGCGAGCTGATTCCACGAGTACGCGGACGACGGGGCGGCGCACTCGCGCCGCCCCGTCGTCGTTACGTGAAACTGTCGGTGCTCTCCGTTAGCGTGGCGCCCGTGAACGTCCCACCCGTAGCCTTGACCTCGTGGCTTCCCCGACCGATCCCGGAGGTTCTCCGATGAGCGCCGCCCCGATCGCCCTCGACCGGCCCGGCCCGCACGGCTACACCACGGCAGACCTGCACGCCCTGCCCGATGACGGCCGGCGCTACGAGCTGATTGACGGGAGCATCATCGTGTCCCCCTCGGCCACGATCGACCACAACACCATCGCCCGCTGGATCGCCAACATCCTGGAGGATTCGTCTCCTTCCGACGACTACGCGGTCGGCACCGACCAGTCGACCACTGTCGACCCGCACAACGAGCCCCGGCCGGACGTGGTGGTGACCCGGGCGGAGCACCTGCGGCGTACGCCGTTCCCGATCACCGACGCGCTCTTGGTGGTCGAGGTGGTGTCGCCGACCTCGGCGCTGCGGGACGCCGAGACCAAGCGGGCCCTCTACGCCCGGGCCGGAGTCCCGGCGTACTGGATCGTGGTGCCGGAGGAGGAGAAGCCGACCATCTCCCTCGCCGAGCTGGTGCTCGACCCGGGCAGCCGGAAATACCGGTACGTCACCCACTACACCACCGAGGCGTTCTCGACCGGGCACCCGTGGCCGGTCCGGGTGGACCTGCCGGCGCTGACCGCCCGCCGGGCGAAGCTGTTGGGCGAGTCGACCGGGCAGAACTGACCGGCGGGAGCGGTGCAGCGGCGCCCGGCTACACCGGGTCGTCGTCCAGGCGCTGCCGGTTCGCCTCGATCCAGGCGTCCAGTGCCGCCGGGTCGCTCGGGTCGACGCCCTCGGCAATGAGCTGGGCCACCGCCGCCGTCGCCGGGCTGCGCCGCTCCCCTGTGGTGTAGAGCCGGACGAACTCCGGCACCATCTCCTCGACCGAGGTGTCGGTCTGGGTCGCCGCCTCGGCCGGCAGTCCCCGCAGCCGGCCGGCGTACGCGGCCCAGCTCCGGACCACCCGGGGCAGCATCGCCGCGTCGTCCATGTCGAGTACGGCCCGCCGGTGCACCCAGTCGAGCAGGAACAGGCCGGCCACCGCAGGGCTCCAGCGCAGCGGGTCCGGGTCGGAGAAGCTCGCCGAGTGGTCGAGGATCAGGCTGAGGCAGAAGTGCAGCGACGCGAGGTCGGCCTCGGGCACCTCGGGCAGCCCGAACCTGGCCGCCTCCGGGGAGGCGAGGAAGGCCCGGACCAGCCGGTCCCGCTCGGCAGAGGAGAGCGGCTCCGGCTCGTCGACGGTGCCGTCGGCGGTCGGCGCGGGCCGGGGCAGCAGCGCCAGCCGGGCACCGACCAGGGTGCGATCGGTGGCCAGTGAACCCTCGTCGGGCAGGTCCCCCAGCTCGTCGGTGATGTCCAGGTGCCGGGCCACCTGGTCGCGCAGCCGGGCCGGATCCTCCTCGCGGAACCAGGTGAGCGCGTCGCCGGCACACATCTCCCGGACCTGTCCGAGGATCCGCTCGGCGGGACCGCCGACGAAGACGTCCTTGGTGATCCCGATGTTGTGGTCTACCAGGGCCACCACGGCGTGTTCCGGCCCGCCCGAGGTGGTGTCGTCGTAGGCGAAGGTGGCGAGGTAGGAGGTCTGGTCGCCGTACACGTCGCCGTAGGCGTAGCTGCCGGTCAGGCGTACCTTGCCGAGCTGGCCGGACCAGGACGGCGCCTGCGTGCCCGGCTTGACCGAGGCGGCACCGGCGGCGTCCGGCACCAGGGCGGCGAAGACGGTCCGGATCGTGGTCGCGGCAGCGGTACGCCGCCGGGAGGTCGCGGAGAGGAAGTCGCCGACGAAGTCCCGTACGGCGTTGTTGCGGTCTTCCTCCGCGATCGCGTAGACGCTGCCCAGCAGGGCGGTGCCGAGCATCTCGGCGTCGAGCGCGCAGTCGAGCTTGGTCACGTCGCGGGCGGCATGCAACACGGCGTCAAACGGGGTCCGAGGCGAGGCCATGGATCGACCCTACGCCCGTCGGCGGCGGTCCAGCATCAGCAGCGCGCCGGGACCGAGCACCCCGAGCAGCAGCGTCCCCCGGCTGGCGAGCAGATCGGCGCTGCTCAGCGTCCCGGCGTGCACCAGGTGGAAGACCAGATGCACGGTACTGAAGATCAGCAGCCCGGTCAGCACCACGGCGGTGACCCGTCGATCGTCGAACCCGGCGGCGACCAGCAGCATCACCCCGAGGGTCAGGAACGCCGCCCCGACATCCGTCATCAGGTGCGCGTTGTACGGCGGGTAGCCGGCCGTCCAGGCCAGGCCGAAGCCGGGAAAGTTGTCGAAGAACCAGCGCGGCGCCAGCACGGCGGGGACTCCCCAGCAGACGTGCAGTACGCCGAGCAGCGCCAGCCCGCCCCGGACCAGCACCGGCCGCCACCTGCCGAGGGTCGTCGACCCGCCGCCGTTCGTCGGGGTGCCGTCGGTCATCGGCGACGCGCCGACGCGACAGCGAGCGCGGACCGCGCCTCGGCGTACGCCCGCAGCACCTCGCGGACCGGGGTCACCACGTAACTCCGGGCGGCCTCGGCCACCGCGTCGTGCATCCGGCCCTCGGCCCGCCACCGGGCCCGCCGGGCGGCCCACCTGATCACAGGCTTGACCAGCAGCGAGAGCAGCGCACCGCAGAGCAGGCCGCCGAGCAGTGCGACGGTGGGCAGCGGCACCGACCCGACCAGCGGATAGTTCAGTTCCGGCAGGCCGAGGGCGCGTACCGCGTAGCCGAGGAGCAGCCAGCCCAGGCCGACGGCGGCGGCGACGGTGACCAGCCACTGCACGACGTTGACCAGGCGCCACCAGACCGGCCTGCGCTCCACCCCGAGGTCTGTGGTGGCGACGGCCCGGTCGAGCGCGTCGGGCAGGTCGGCCAGCCGGGACCGGGACGCCGCGGTCACCGCCGCCGGCCACGGGGCGGGCAGGGTGGCACCGGCCCGGTCGGCGACCGCCCGGACGGCCAGCCCGACCGCGGAACGCTGCGCCGCGCTCGGCTCGGGCACCGAGGTCGCGGCCACCGGCGAGAGGTCGAGGCCGAGCAGGCCACCCGGCTCGGGTACCCGTTCCGGCTCGGCGGGCCGCTCGGCCAGGTGCAGCCGGCGCAGCGGGTCGGGCCGGAGCCGGCGCAGGCCCCGGGCCAGCGGCCAGCCGGTCGCGGCGACCGCCCGGTGCCGGTACGCCAGCTCGGTCGCCTCGGCTACCGCCGGTACCCCCGCCGCGCCGGCCAGCGCGTCGATCAGTCGGCGGATCGTCGGCCGGTCCACGTCGTCGTCGGCCCGCCCGGAGTCGACCAGGTCGGCGAGCCCCTCCACGACCGTGTCCACGTCGCCGGAGAGCCGGCGCAGCGCCGCCTGCCGCTGTGTGACCGCCTGCTCAAGGGTGGCCCGCAGCGGTGCCGTACCGGCGTCGGTGAGCGCCGAGGTGGCGAGTACCGGCACCCCGTCGAGTTGGTCGGCGTCGACCAGCCGGCGCAGGTCGGCCAGCACCCGGGGCAGTTCGTCAGGTGCCAGCCGGTCGGCCTGGTTGAGCACCACCACGGTGACGTCCCGGTGCCTGTGGAACTCGCGCAGGTAGCTGCGGTGCAGCACCTTGTCGGCGTACTTCTGCGGGTCGAGCACCCAGACGACGAGGTCGACCAGGCCGAGCAGCCGGTTCACCTCGGCGCGGTGCGACCACTCCACCGAGTCGAAGTCGGGCAGGTCGAGCAGGACCAGGCCGTGCAGGGCCGCCTCGTCGGCACCGTCCAGCGCGCTCTCCCGGACGAACCGGTGCCGGGGCAGTACGCCGACCCAGTCGAGCAGCCGGGTGGCGTCGTCCAGCGGCCCCCAGACGCAGGCGTGGGTGACCCCGGTGGTCGGCCGGCGCACCCCGACCGGTGACATCTCGAACCGGGCCAGCGAGTTGAACAGGCTGGACTTGCCGCTGCCGGTGGCACCGGCCAGCGCCACCACCGTGTGGTTGCGGGAGAGCGCCAGCCGGGTGCCGGCCCGCTCGATCAGGGTGTGCGCCGCGACCAGCCGTTCGTCGGGCAGGTGCCCGTCGACGGCGCCGAGGAACCGGTCGACCGCGTGCAGGCGCTCGATCAGCCGGTCCGGGTCGGCCCGCTGGTCGGGGCGGATCGCGTCCCGGACCCGGCCCAGGATGTCGGTCATCGGGTCGCCTCCGCTCCGGCTGCCCCGCCCGCGTCGCCCCGGGCGGCGTCGACCAGCCGGGCCGCCTCGCGCAGCTGGTCGCCGTGCACGGCGTCGACACCGGCCGCCGCGGTGCGGGCCAGGTAGCGGGCCAACTCCTCGTCGAAGAGCCGGTCGACCATGCCGAGCAGGTCGGCCCTGGCCCGGGTGGCCAGGGTACGGATCGCCTGGTCGCCGAAGATCGCTTCGAGTACCTTCTGCGCGGCGACCGTGGTGCCACCGGCCGCCGCCACCTCCAGCCCGGTCGGGATGAACGCGGTGGAGGCGAAGACCGCGATCATCACCGCCAGGCCTGTGGCGTTCACCGCGTACGCCGCGCTGCGGGCCACGAACCGCTTGTCGCCGCCCTGGGCACGGACGAGTTCCAGTACGCCGCGCTGCCAGTCCCGGACCAGTCGCTCGGCCCGTTCCGGCAGGTCCTCGGCGGGCCGGGACAGCTCGGGGGTGAGCAGTGCCGCCCCGGCGGGATGGGTCTGCCAGGCAGCCGCGGTCTGCTCGGCGGCGGTGGCGGCGGTGTCGCGCAGCAGCGTGACGAGCTGCGACTCGATCGCGCTGTGCAACTGGGCGTTCGGGACGGGCCGGCCGGTCAGCGCGGCGACGACCCGGTCGCGGAGCTGGCCGACCCGGGCCTCCAGGGTGCGGAAGAGCTCCCCGGTGCCGACGAACTCCTGCCAGCGGGCCAGCACCTCGCCCCGGAGCAGCCGGCCGTCCCGCAGCGCCTCCTCGACCGAGCGGCGGGCGCTCCGGTAACTGCCGCGGACCCGTTCGTCGAGTGCCTGTGCGGCGTTGGCCTGCTGGTCGGCGGCGGTGGCGAGACTCTCGACGGCCGGGACCAGTGCGGCGACCGCGCCGTGCAGGGTCTGCCGGATCACCGCCGCCCGGGCCTCCGAGTCGGCGGCGAGCCGGCCGAACCAGGAGCGCAGCGGCTCGGTCAGCCGTCCGGGCAGCAGTCCCTGGCCGTCGACCACCGTCTCCGGAAGTACGAAGAGCGGTGCGGCGCCGAGTTGGTGTTCGGCGAGCATCTCGGCCAGGTGCGCGGCCACCTCCTCGGTGGCGGCCGGTGGTACCCGGTCGAGGACGAGTGCGATCGCCGTGCCGCGCAGTCGAGCGGTGCGCAGCAGTTCCCAGGGCACCGCGTCGGCGTACCGGGCGGCGGTGGTGACGAAGAGCCAGAGGTCGGCGGCGGCGAGCAGTTGGGCCGCGAGTGCCCGGTTGGCGTCCACCACCGAGTCGATGTCGGGGGCGTCCAGGAAGGCCAGCCCGGCGGGGAGGGCGGGCGCGGTGACCAGGTGCAGGGTGTCCGGCTGGTCCCCGGGGGTGGTGGTCCGGGTGAGCCCGGGCAGCAGGTCACCCTGCCGGAACCACGCCGAGTCGAGTGGGCTGCACACCAGCACCGGCGAGCGGGTGGTCGGCCGGAGCACTCCGACACTGCTCACCCGGGCCTGGACCAGGCTGTTGACCAGGGTCGACTTGCCGGCGCCGGTGGAGCCGCCGACCACCACCAGCAGCGGCGCGTCGAGCCGGGCCAGCCGGGGCAGCAGGTAGTCGGCGAGCTGGGCGCGCAGGGTCGAGCCGAGCTGCCGGGCGTCGTCCGCCCCGGGCAGCGCCAGCGGGTAGGCGGTGACGTCGATCGCGGCGCGCAGCCGGGTGAGCGCCCAGCGCAGGTCCGACCCGTCGCCGGCCGGAGAGTCTCCGGCGGGGCCGGCTCCGGGCGGCACGGGGGCGGTCGGCAGGCGCTCCGTCGCGGCGCCCGGGTCGCCGGCCGGTGGGCGCCGGGGACCGCTTTTGGCCCGCTCGCGATCCGCGTCGGCGATGGGTGTTTCCGGGCCGACCAGAGGCGTGCCGAGGCCGATGGCCGGTTCGCCGTGGGTCGTCACGGGGTAAAGACTGCCCGATCCCTGCAACACAGACAACAGGCACGGTTGGTCGCGGATCAGCGCGGGGCCGGCCGCCGGTTTCCAGGCCGGCTGTCGGAATCCCCGGCGACCACCGTCGATCCCCGGCCGGGTGGCGGGATTCGCGGTGCTGAGGGCCCGCTGGTGGGTTGCGTCGATGTGACTCAAGTCCGACTTTGCAGGTACGACGGATCGTGGCACTATTGAGTCCGGTCCACTCAACTTGTGGTGGGTGCGCTGCGGGCGGTGCCCGTCACCTGCCTTGTAACGAAGCGAGGAAGCGAAGATGGCACGTGCGGTCGGAATCGACCTCGGCACGACGAATTCCTGCGTCAGCGTTCTCGAGGGCGGTGAGCCCACCGTCATCGCGAACGCCGAGGGCTCGCGGACGACTCCTTCGATCGTCGCGTTCGCCCGCAACGGCGAGGTGCTCGTCGGTGAGGTCGCCAAGCGTCAGGCGGTGACCAACCCGGACCGGACCATCCGGTCGGTCAAGCGGGAGATGGGCACCAACTGGTCCGTCGACATCGACGGAAAGAAGTACACCTCGCAGGAGATCTCCGCCCGGACGCTGATGAAGCTGAAGCGGGACGCCGAGGCGTACCTCGGCGAGCGGATCACCGACGCCGTGATCACCGTTCCGGCGTACTTCAGCGACGCGCAGCGGACCGCCACCAAGGAGGCCGGGGAGATCGCCGGCTTCAACGTGCTGCGGATCGTGAACGAGCCGACCGCGGCGGCGCTGGCGTACGGGCTGGACAAGGGCTCCAAGGAGCAGACCGTCCTGGTCTTCGACCTCGGTGGCGGCACCTTCGACGTGTCGCTGCTGGAGTTGGCCGAGGGCGTCATCGAGGTCAAGTCGACGAGCGGTGACAACCACCTCGGTGGCGACGACTGGGACGAGCGGATCATCGACCACCTGGTGAAGACCTTCCGGGGCCAGCACGGGGTCGACCTCTCCCAGGACAAGATGGCGATGCAGCGGCTGCGCGAGGCGGCCGAGAAGGCCAAGATCGAGCTCTCCGCCGCCACCACCACCAGCATCAACCTGCCGTACATCACCGCCGGCCCGGCCGGTGGCGACGGTGCCCCGTCGGCGCCGCTGCACCTCGACGTGACGCTGACCCGGGCGGAGTTCCAGCGGATGACGCAGGACCTGCTCGATCGCTGCAAGGGCCCGTTCGACCAGGCCATCAAGGACGCCGGGGTCAAGGTCTCCGACGTCGACCACGTGATCCTGGTCGGCGGCTCGACCCGGATGCCGGCCGTCTCCGAGCTGGTCAAGCAGCTCACCGGCCGCGAGCCCAACAAGGGCGTCAACCCGGACGAGGTCGTCGCGGTCGGTGCCGCGCTCCAGGCCGGTGTGCTCAAGGGCGAGGTCAAGGACGTCCTGCTGCTCGACGTGACCCCGCTGTCGCTGGGCATCGAGACCAAGGGCGGCATCTTCACCAAGCTGATCGAGCGGAACACCACCATCCCGACCAAGCGCTCCGAGGTCTTCACCACCGCCGACGACAACCAGCCGTCGGTGCTGATCCAGGTCTTCCAGGGCGAGCGGGACATCGCGGCGTACAACAAGAAGCTCGGCACCTTCGAGCTGACCGGCCTGCCGCCGGCGCCGCGGGGCGTACCGCAGATCGAGGTCACCTTCGACATCGACGCGAACGGCATCGTGCACGTCAACGCGAAGGACCTCGGCACCGGCAAGGAGCAGTCGATGACGATCACCGGCGGCTCGGCGCTGCCGAAGGACGACATCGAGCGGATGATGCGGGACGCGCAGGACCACGCCGACGAGGACAAGCGGCGCCGGGACGAGGCGGAGACCCGCAACCAGGCCGAGCAGCTCCAGTGGCAGACCGAGAAGTTCCTCGCCGAGAGCGGGGACAAGCTGCCGGCCGAGCCGCGCGACAAGATCAACGAGGCGCTCGGCGACCTGCGCTCCGCGCTCGGCGGTACCGACCTGGAGAACGTCAAGTCGGCGCACGAGAAGCTGCTCAAGGTCTCTCAGGAGGCCGGTTCGCTGCTCTACGCGCAGCAGCAGGCCGAGCAGCAGGGGCAGCCGGGTGCCGCCGGTACCGGCCCGGAGGCCGGGCCGACCGGTGCGAAGGGCGGCGCCGACGACGTGGTGGACGCGGAGATCGTCGACGAGGACGACAAGAAGTGACGACGCGTTCGGCGCGTACCCGGGCCGGCCATGAGCACAACGGATCGAGGTAATGGAATGACGGACAAGCCACGAGCCGCCGACCCGGAAGCCACCGGGTCGGCGCCGGGTGGCTCCGCGACCGCTGGCCCTGCCTCGGGCACGGCCGGCGAGGGCGTCGTCATCCGGAACAACCGGAAGATCAATCTGACCGACGACCAGCCGGGCACCGGCGGAGCCGACCCGGAGGGTACGACCGACGGCACCAGGCTGGCGGCGAAGGACCCGAACCCGGATCCGGAGCCGCCGGGCGACGCCGAGCCGGTGGTGGCGGCCGGAGAGGTCGACGACACCGGGTCGAGCGGCGCCGCCGCCTCGGTGGACGACGCGAAATCGGCCGAGGACGGGCCGGAGCTGGCCGACGGTGCGACCACCGAGCCGGGCGAGGCGACCACCGACGAGGGCGAGGCCGCGACCACGGACCCGGCCACCCTGGTGGTGGACGAGGCCGAACTCGCCGAGGTACTGGCGGAGGAGACCCCGTCCGGCACCGAGGGGCCGGTGGTCGACGCCCCGGCCAAGCCGGTCACCGAGGCCACGGCCGAGGCCGACGGGCCCGGACCGCTCGGCGCCGAACTGGGTGCGCTGCGGGCCGAGCTGGACGAGCGGACCAGGGACCTCCAGCGGGTGACCGCGGAGTTCGCCAACTACCGCCGGCGGATGGACCGGGAGCGGGCCAGGGACGCGGACCGGGCCACCCGGGTCGTACTCGCCGCCCTGCTGCCGGTCCTCGACGACCTGGACCGGGCGCGGGAACACGGCGACCTGGTCGGGCCGTTCGGCACGGTGGCGGATCAGTTGATCGGGGCACTGGCCAAGTTCGGACTGACCCCGTTCGGCGAGAAGGGTGACCCCTTCGACCCGAACCTGCACGAGGCGGTCGCACACCAGACCTCGGCCGAGGTCACCGAACCGACCTGTGTGGAGGTGCTGCGTCGCGGCTACCAGGTCAACGACGCGCTGCTGCGGCCGGCGATGGTCGCGGTGGCCGACCCGGAGTGAGCGCTCCGGCGCCGAGGGAAACCGGGTCGGAGCGAGGTTGAGCCGGTGCGTCGCGGTCGAGGTGTCACCAGTACGCCGTCCGTCGGATGGGGTGCGGGTGGCACCTCGACCGCGCCACAGGGGAAGGGGGTGGACGACCGATGAGTTCCAAAGACTGGCTGGAGAAGGACTTCTACGCCGTGCTGGGGGTGGCCAAGTCCGCCTCCCCTGACGAGATCAAGAAGGCGTACCGGAAGCTGGCCAGGGAATCGCACCCGGACCACAACCCGGGTGACGCCCAGGCCGAGGAGCGGTTCAAGGCCGTCGCCGAGGCGTACGACGTACTCGCGGACGCGCGCAAGCGCAAGGAGTACGACGAGATGCGCTCGCTCTTCGGGTCGGGCGCGTTCCGCCGCAACGCCCGGTCCGGCGGGCCCGGCGGCTATCCGTTCGACGTCTCGGACCTCTTCGGCGGGGTCGGCCAGCCGGGCGGCGCGGGTGGCGACCGGCGGTTCGGCGGGGCGGGCTTCTCCGACCTGTTCAGTTCGATCTTCTCTGGCGGCGGTCCGACCCGGACCCGCGGCCCGGCCCGGGGTCGGGACGTGGAGGCCGAGGTCATGCTCGACTTCGGCGACGCGGTACGCGGGGTGACGGTGCCGTTGACGCTGCGCGCTCCCGGCGTCTGCGACACCTGCAACGGTGACGGCGCCAAGCCGGGGACACTGCCGCAGACCTGTCCGCAGTGCCGGGGCGCCGGAGTCGTGACCCGCAACCAGGGGTCGTTCAGCTTCTCCGAGCCGTGCCGGGAGTGCCAGGGTGTCGGCACGATCGTGGAGGAGAAGTGCCCGGAGTGCCGGGGCACCGGCGGGGTGACCAAGTCCCGCACGCTCAACGTGCGGTTTCCGGCCGGGGTCGCCGACGGCCAGCGGATCCGGCTCGCCGGCCGGGGTGAGCCCGGCGAGCGGGGCGGCCCGCCCGGCGACCTCTACGTCCTGGTCAAGGTCCGCGCCGACGACATCTTCGGGCGCAGCGGCGACGATCTGACCCTCACCGTGCCGATCACGATCGCGGAGGCGGTGCTCGGAACGGATCTGCGGGTGCCCACCCTGGACTCGGCGGTGACCCTGCGGGTGCCGCCGGGGACCCCGAGCGGCCGTACGCTGCGGGCCCGGGGCCGGGGTGTGGTCAGGCGGGACGGCCAGGCCGGTGACCTGCTGGTGACCGTGGAGATCGTGGTTCCCGAGCAGCTCTCGCCGGAGGCCAGGAAGGCGCTGGAGGAGTTCGCCGCGCAGACTCCGGCGGCGGCACGGGAACATCTCGACGCCCGGGTGCGTCGTTTCAACTGAGCTGTTGGCAACGCGGAGGTGATCGAAGGTGGCCGAGGAGTACATCGTCGTCTCGGTCGAGCAGGCGTCCGACGCCAAGGTTCTGATGATCTCGGTCGCGGCCCGGATGGCCGGCATGCACCCGCAGACGCTGCGGCAGTACGACCGGATGGGGCTGGTGCAGCCCGGCCGCGCCCCGGGCGGCGGGCGCCGGTACAGCGTCCGTGACGTCGCGCTGCTGCGTGAGGTGCAGCGGCTCAGCCAGGACGACGGGGTGAACCTGGCCGGCATCAAGCGGATCATCGTGCTGGAGCAGATGGTCGACGAGTTGCAGCAGCGGATCGCCGGGTTGCAGGCCGAGTTGGAGGCCGCCTACCGCCGGATAGCCGAGCTGGAGTCGCTGGGCGGGCTGCCTCGCCGGGACCTGGTGCCGACCAACCGGCCCTCGACGGCACTGGTCGTCTGGCGCCCCCGCCGCAGCACCGACCCGTCGGCCTGACCCCGGCCTACCCGGCCCCGTGTGCCCCGGTGCGTGTCCGGCGCTGCTGGGTGCGCCCGGTGCGCGCCCACCCCGTCGGGCCCGCCCCGTGAGCTGCTCTCGGGGCCGGCCCCTCCCGCATCACGGGACCGCCGGGTACCCGTACCGGGTGTCCGCAACCATTACTCCGGGTGTTTCGGGAACATTACGCCCGATTCTCGGAATCTATTAGCGAGAAGGCTCGGAAATCATTACCCCGGGTAGGCCGCGAGCCATCACCGTACATAGCGGTGACGTCGGGGTCCGGTGGTCTGTTGATCGCCGGATTTTTTCGTCGTACGGCCAGCAAAGGTCAATAAGCGCCCTGTCCGTCCGCCCCGGCAAGTGGGGGTACGGGCGACAGGTCGCCGAGTAGTGCCCCGGTGCCGCGCTATGACGCGGTCCTGCGGATGCCTGTGATCTGATCAAACACAATTGATCGACAGTTTTTGAAATGCTCTCTCGGTTACAAGATTGTTTTATTGACGACTATCAATGTCGTGACTATGGTGGGCTGCGGGCGCGACCGCATCGCGACGACCGGAAGGGAACTACCATGTCCAACGTGATGGCTGTCGGCGGCGTACTCGCGGCATTGTTTGCCTCGACGGTAGCTACCGAGCCTTTGGTGACGCCTGCCGAGAGGGTCACCATCAGCGTGGAGACCGTCAATGGATCCGGCTGCCCGGCGGGGACGGCCGAGGTGAGTACCGCAGCCGACAACACGGCCTTCACGGTGAGCTACAGCGACTACTACGTCCTGGCCGGCGCCGGGGCGAAGCCGACCGAGTTCAGGAAGAACTGCCAGCTCAACCTGCGGGTCAACATCCCCCAAGGGCTCACCTTCGCGGTGTCCCAGGTGGATCTGCAGGGCTTCGCCTACCTCCAGCGGGGAGCCAGCGGCTCGCAGCACTCGCACTACTACTGGATGGGCAGTTCGTCGACGGCGCAGACCAGTCACGAGTTCACCGGGCCGTACGTCGGCGGCTGGCGTGTCTCCGACCGGGCCGCCTCCCTGGTCTACGCACCCTGCGGCGAGTCGCGCAACCTCAACGTCAACACCGAGCTGCGGGTGGACGGCGGCAACGGCGACAACGGCACGAGCTTCATGGTGATGGACTCCAGCCGGGGCAGTGTGCGCAGCGTCTACCACCTCAGTTGGAAAGAGTGCTGATCGCGTCGCCGTAATCGCGGCCCCTACGTAAGGTCCGTGGGGTCAACGCGAATCAAAAGGCCCCTGGGTCGGCCGATGGAATTGTGAAAGTCCATCGTGCCTGACCCGGGGGCCTCTCTGTGTATCTGGCGTCAGGTTGTCGTACCAGCTTTTCGGCCAATACGCATTCAACTTTAGGACATTGACGAACATCAATAAATAGAGTTAGGGTGTGCCTGCGCGCGCGACATTATCGCCACGATCGGGAGGGAACCCATGATCAGTGTGCTGGCCATTGGCAGTCTCGTTGCCTCGATGCTCGGCGGGATTGTCATCCCGACGGATCCGCCCGTGGAGCCTCCGGAACAGCAGATTGTCATCGACGTCATTACCATCAATGGCTCGGGTTGCCCGGCCGGGACCGCGGCCGTCGCGGTCGCCCCCGACAACACCGCCTTCACGGTGACCTACAGCGACTATCTCGCCCAGGTCGGCGTGGGGGCGCGACCGACCGACGCCCGGAAGAACTGCCAGCTGGCCCTACAGGTGCACGTCCCGGAGGGCTTCACCTACGCCATCCTCCAGGCCGACTACCGCGGCTACGCCTACCTGGCCAACGGCGCGACCGCGGTGTCGCGGGCGAACTACTACTTCCAGGGCTCCTCGCCGACGACGTACAAGAACCACAACTTCAGCGGCCCGCTGGACGACAGTTGGCAGACGACCGACACCTCGGAACTCACCTCGGTGAGCTACGCGCCCTGCGGGGAGATGCGTTTCCTCAACATCAACACCGAACTGCGGGTGAACGTCGGGACGTCCAACCCGGCGACCACCACCAGTTTCATGGCGATGGACTCGACGGATGGTGGCATCAACACCATCTACCACTTCGCATGGAAGAAGTGCGAACAGTCCTGACGTGAGGCCTCCGGGTTGGGATGCGGGAATTTGCTCCGGCATCCCGGCCCTGGGGGCGGGGCCCGCCCGGTCGGGATTGTCCGGGCCGTGCGGGCACCGGCGAAGAGGGCCATCCGATCGATGGATGACGTTTGAAACATCGCGCGGGCAACGGCCCGCGCGACGGTGACCGAAGGGAGCCCCGGAAATGTTGCACACATTAGTCATCGGCAGCCTGGCGGCGTCGTTATTGGGTCTGCCGGTACTCGACGATCCCGTGCCGACCACGAATCCGCCGGCCGAACGCATCACCATCGAGGTCAAGACGGTCAACGGGTCGGGTTGCCGGCTCGGGACGGCGGCGGTCGCCACGGCGCCGGACAACACGGCCTTCACCGTGACCTACAGCGACTACCTCGCCCAAGCCGGCGCGGGTACCGCACCGACCGACTTCCGGAAGAACTGCCAACTGGTTCTCCAGGTGAACGTCCCCGGCGGGTTCACGTACGCGATCCGGCAGGCCGACTACCGCGGCTTCGCCCACCTCGAACGCGGTGCCAGCGGCATGCAACGGGCGAGCTACTACATTCAGGGAACGTCGCCGACGGCGACCGAGACGCACACCATCCCGGGACCGATCAGTGACAGCTGGCAGACCACCGACGTCACGGACATGGCCGAACTGGTCTACGCCCCCTGCGGCGAGGTCCGGCTGCTGAACATCAACACCGAGTTGCGGGTGAACCGCGGCACGTCGGATCCGAAGACCACCAGCTTCATCATGATGGACTCCACCGACACCAGCGTCAGCACCACGTACCACTTCAACTGGATGCGGTGCGAGTAGTCCTCGCCGGGACCCGGTCCCGGCCCGTACCAGGCAGGGCGGGCACCACGTGCACCGGTACGGCAGCCGCCGGCCGGCGTCGTGACGCTCCGAGCGAAGAACTCCGCTGGCGCTCGTCGAGAGGTACTTCGAGCGCCAGCTCTTCCTGTCCGCCCGGCCCGCCACCCCGCGGCTGGTGAGTGGGGAGTCCCGGGGGCGGTCTCCGGGATCGGGTCAGCTCAACCGGCGAGCCTGCCGCACCAGACCGCCCTCGCACCAGTCGCGGTAGTCGAACAGCTCCGGCCTCGCCTGGAGCATCCGGGTGTTGTGCGCCCAGATGGCCATCGGCTCGTCGCCGAGCCGCTCGGCCTGCTCGACCAGCTTGCGCAACCGTCGCTTCGGATGAGCCTGGAACTTGGTCCGGATGCCGTCCGCGGCGTAGATGTAGAGGCAGTGCAGCGCGAAGCGCCGGGCCGGACAGGACGGGTCCATCGCCAGGTCGAAGAGGGTGCCGATCAGCCGGTCCCCGGAGACGAGCAGGTCCCAGTCCTTCGGCATCGTGTGCAGCGGTACCGAGTCCGGCTCGTAGGCCCAGGCACGAAGCTCGGCTGGGGACGGGTCCACCGGGTTGGCAAAGCCCTGGAACGCGGAATCCTGCACGCTCAACGGGCCGCCTTTCCGCTCACGCGGCTGCCGGGCGCACGCCGGCCCCGCTGGTACCTGTGGCTACTGGGGCGACACGGTAACGCGCTGTTGCCGACCTGCGAAAGGGTCGTCACGTGCTATTTCATCAACCCGTTACGCGTCGATGAATCGGCCGGACGGTGATCCCGGTATGTGGGGCGCGGGCGGTGTCCGCCGCGCCCCGACTCACTCCGTGACCGCGGCCGGTGCCGGTCCACCGGGGGCGGCCCGGCGGCGCAGCCACCGCTTGAACCAGGCGAAGTCGGGCAACCGGGCCAACATCGGGCCGGTCACCACGGTGATCAGCACGTACGCGGTGGCCAGCGGGCCGAGCTGCGGATTGACCACGCTGGTGGCGACGGCCAGCCCGGCGATGACGATGGAGAACTCGCCGCGCGGTGTCAGGGCGAACCCGGCCCGCCACCGGCCCGGCAGCCCGATGCCGACCCGTTTCGCCGCCACGTAACCGGTAAGCACCTTGGTGGCCATGGTGACCACGGCCAGGGCCAGCGCCGGCAGCAGCACTGGCGGGATTGCCCGGGGATCGGTGTTCAGTCCGAAGAAGACGAAGAAGACGGCGGCGAAGAGGTCCCGCAGCGGCGAGAGCAGCTCGGTCGCGTTGTGCGCCACCGGCCCGGAGAGGGCGATGCCGACCAGGAACGCACCGACCGCCGCCGAAACCTGGAGCCCGGCCGCGATGCCGGCGACCAGCAGGGTCAGTCCGAGTACGCCGAGCAGCAGCGCCTCCGGGTCCTTGGCGGAGAGCATCCGGGAGATGAAGTGGCCGTACCGGATCGCCACCACCAGCACCACGACCACGGTGAAGACCGCGACGGCGAGTGCGATGCCGCCGCCGAGCAGGCTCTGACCACTGAGGATCGCGGTGACCAGGGGCAGGTACAGCGCCATCGCGAGGTCCTCGATGACCAGTACCGACAGGATGACCGGGGTCTCCCGGTTACCGACCCGGCCGAGGTCGGCCAGTACCTTGGCGATGACGCCGGACGAGGAGACCCAGGTGACGCCGGCAAGTACGACCGCGCCGATCCAGCCCCAGCCGAGCAGCAGCCCGAAGGCCGCGCCGGGCAGGGCGTTGAGCAGCCCGTCGACCAGCCCGGCCGGTGCGGCGGCGCGCAGGTTGCCGACCAGTTCGCTGGCGGAGTATTCCAGGCCCAGCATGACCAGCAGCAGGATCACGCCGATCTCGGCGCCGACCTCGAAGAACTCCTCGCTGGCCGAGAGCGGCACCAGGCCGCCGCGCCCGAAGGCGAGCCCTGCGAGCAGATAGAGCGGGATCGGCGAGAGTCCGATCCGCCGGCTGAGCCGGCTGAGCAGTCCCAGGGCGAGCAGCAGCGCGCCCACTTCGATGAGCAGGACAGTGGTGTGGTGCATACGCCTCAGCCGTCCGGATCGGTCTCGGCGAGGATCGCGGTGACACCGTCCAGTCCCTGGCGGGTGCCGACCACGACCACGACATCGCCGGCTTCGAACCGGAAGGTCGGATCGGGTGAGGCGATCACCTCGCGTTCCCGGAGGACCGCGACGATGGATGCGCCGGTACGGGTGCGAGTCTGCGTGTCGCCGAGCCGACGGCCGACGTACCGCGAGCCGGCCGGGATGGCGATCTGCTCGGTGAGCAGCCCGGCAGCCTGCTGGCGCAGCCCGGAGAGCTGGCCGAGCATCAGGGAGGCGCCGAGGATGTCGGCAAGCGCCTCCGCCTCGTCGTCGGTGAGCGGGACGTCTGCGGTGCAGGAGTCCGGATCATCTGGGTCGTAAAGCACCAGATCGCGTCGGCCGTTGCGGTGCGTGACCACACCGAGTCGGCGGCCAGAGGCGGTGATCACGTCGTGACGTACGCCGATCCCGGGCAGCGCCGTCTGCTCAACACGTACTCGCACGGAGCCCACCGTACCCGTTGTCGATCGTGGGCTGGTACCGGTGCCGGGCGGGCGGGGAACCGCCCCGCCGGTTGACGGCTCGTGCTCGCTGGAGGTGACCGATGCGTATCTCGGAAGGTCGTACCAGACGGCTGCTGGCGCCGGTTCTGGCCGTCGCGGTCATCGGCGGCTGCACCGCCGGCCCGGTCGGGGAGATCCGGCGGACCGCCCCCGCCCGGCCGGCCGACCCGGCCCCGCCGGTGGATCCGGCTCCGCCGGTGGAGTCGCGCACCGTGCGACTTCCCGTCCCGCCGAACGCCGTGCCGCACCAGATCGAGTTCCTGGACGCGGCGCGCGGCTACGCGCTCTTCGTCGCCAACGGCGCGCAGACGGCCTCCGCCGACCCGGCACCCGAACCGTCCGGGCCGAACTCGACCTCGCTGCTCTTCGGCACTGCCGACGGTGGGCGCTCCTGGCAGCGTCTGCGCCATCCGCACCCGGCCGGCTTTCCGCAGATGTACGCCGGCAACGGCCGGCTGGTGCTCTGGGTCGAGCCGAACTGGTACGTCTCCACCGACGCCGGCCGGACCTTCCAGCGGCACGTGGGCGAGCGGCCACCGACCAGCTACCACCCGACGCAGGGGCTCTACCAGGTCTGCTGCGAGGGCGACGAGTCGCCAGCGGTGGTCCGGTGGACCGGTGCGGACCTCCGGAGCGTGCCGGCCCAGCCGCCGATACCGGGGCTCTGGAGCGTGGCGTACGCGGGTGACCGGCTGCTCGCCGCCGGGTTGGCGGACGGCCGGGCGTACGTGGCCGGCTCGCCGGACGGCGGGCGGAGCTGGCAGGCGACCGGGTTGCCGTCGGTCGACGGCGGTCTGTCGGCCGTGCTGCCGATGATGGCGCCCGACGGCGACGCCTGGCTGGCCGGGCACGCCGACGACCGGACCCGCTTCCCGCGGCTGTGGCGGCGGGCCGGCGCAGGGAAGCCACCCGGCTGGGTACCGGCCGATCCGGTGAACCCGCCGGAGCGGTTCAGCTCGGCGGTGCCGCTCGGTGCCGGGCGGCTGGCGGTGACCTCGCGCCGGGGCGTGGAGCTGGTCGAGCGGGGCCGGTTCGTGGAGCTGTCCTGGCCGGTCGGGGACAATTACCTGCGGGTACTGGCCGACGGGACGTTGTTCGCCGCGCACCCGCCCAGCGGTGAGGCGTGGCTCGGTCTCGGCGCCGGTACGGACCGGCGGTGGGTCGCGCTGCGGTTGACTTGATCGAGGGTGTGGGCTGCCGGACGTGGTGTCGGAGGGCTGCTGCCGGAAGGTCGTCAGCGGGGCGACGAGCGACGAATGTGACTGACCTCACGCCGTTAGAGTTGAGTGGAATAGACTCAACTCTGATTGTGTCGTTCGTACTGGAGGTGGTGTCGCCGGGCGGCGGCGTCACCGACCGCCACGCTGCCGATGCCGGCCAGTGCCACGGCCGGCGGACCGTATTGGGAGCCCATGAACGCCGAACGTCTCACCACGAAGAGCCGCGAAGTCATCACCGGCGCCGTCGCGACGGCGAACCAGCGCGGCCACGCCACAGTCGAACCGTGGCACCTGCTGCTGTCCCTGCTGGACACCGGCGGCTCCACCGCGGCCGGCCTGCTGCGCGCGGTCGGGGCGAATCCGGCCGACATCCGGCGAGCCGCCGCCCGAGCCGTGGAGAACCAACCGGCCGCCCGCGGGTCCAGCGTCGCCGAGCCGAGCCTGTCCCGGGAGTTCGTCAACGCGATCGGCGCGGCCGAGCAGATCGCCCGGCCGCTCGGCGACGAGTACACCTCCACCGAGCACCTGCTGGCCGGGCTGGCCCGGGTCGGCGGGGCGGTCGCCAGCGCCCTCAAGCAGGCCGGCGCCACCGAGGAGAACCTGGTCGCCGCCTTCCCGGCGGTACGCGGCGGCGACCGCCGGGTCACCACCGCCGACCCGGAGCAGACCTACCAGGCGCTGGAGAAGTACGGCGTCGACCTGACCGCCAGCGCCCGGGACGGCAAGATCGACCCGGTGATCGGCCGGGACGCCGAGATCCGCCGGGTGATCCAGGTGCTCTCCCGGCGTACCAAGAACAACCCGGTGCTGATCGGCGAGCCCGGCGTCGGCAAGACCGCGATCGTCGAGGGGCTGGCCCAGCGGATCGTCGCCGGTGACGTCCCCGAGTCGCTGCGGGACAAGAAGCTGGTCTCGCTCGACCTCGGCGCGATGGTCGCCGGTGCGCAGTACCGGGGGCAGTTCGAGGAGCGGCTCAAGTCGGTGCTGGAGGAGATCAAGAACTCCGACGGCCAGGTCATCACCTTCCTCGACGAGCTGCACACGGTGGTCGGCGCCGGCAAGGGCGAGGGCTCGATGGACGCCGGCAACATGCTCAAGCCGATGCTGGCCCGGGGCGAGCTGCGGATGGTCGGCGCCACCACCCTGGACGAGTACCGCGAGCACATCGAGAAGGACCCGGCGCTGGAACGGCGCTTCCAGCCGGTGCTGGTCGGCGAGCCCACCATCGAGGACACCATCGGCATCCTGCGCGGGCTCAAGGAGCGCTACGAGGTGCACCACGGGGTACGCATCACCGATGCCGCGCTGGTCGCCGCCGCCAGCCTCTCCGACCGGTACATCACCGACCGGTTCCTGCCGGACAAGGCGATCGACCTGGTCGACGAGTCCGCCTCCCGGCTCCGGATGGAGATCGACTCCCGGCCGACCGAGGTCGACGAGATCGAGCGGGCGGTACGCCGGCTGGAGATCGAGGAGATGGCGCTGGCCAAGGAGCCCGACCCGGCCTCGGCCGAGCGGCTCGCACGGCTCCGCAAGGAGCTGGCCGACAAGCGCGAGCAGCTCACCGCGCTCAGCGAGCGGTGGCGGCTGGAGAAGGAGCACATCACCCGGATCTCCACCGCCAAGGAGGAGCTGGAGCGGCTCGGCGGCGAGGCCGAGCGGGCCGAGCGGGACGGCGAGCTGGAACGCGCCGCCGAGCTGCGCTACGGCCGGATCCCCGAGTTGAAGGCCGCGCTGACCCGGGCCGAGGGCGAACTCGCCGGGCTCCAGGCCGACGGGGCGATGCTCAAGGAGGAGGTCGGCGCCGACGACATCGCCGCGGTGGTCGCCGCCTGGACCGGCATCCCGGCCGGCCGGCTGATGGAGGGCGAGACCGCCAAACTGCTCCGGATGGAGTCGTCGCTCGGCGCCCGCGTGGTCGGCCAGCCTGAGGCGGTGGCAGCGGTCTCCGACGCGGTACGCCGGGCCCGCGCCGGGGTCGCCGACCCCGACCGCCCGACCGGCAGCTTCCTCTTCCTCGGCCCGACCGGCGTCGGCAAGACCGAGCTGGGCAAGGCGCTCGCCGAGTTCCTCTTCGACGACGAGCGGGCGATGGTCCGGATCGACATGAGCGAGTACGCCGAGAAGCACTCGGTGGCCCGGCTCGTCGGCGCCCCGCCCGGCTACGTCGGGTACGAGGAGGGCGGGCAGCTCACCGAGGCGGTGCGCCGCCGGCCGTACTCGGTGATCCTGCTGGACGAGGTGGAGAAGGCACACCCGGACGTCTTCGACGTACTGCTCCAGGTGCTCGACGACGGCCGGCTCACCGACGGCCAGGGGCGTACCGTCGACTTCCGCAACGCCATCCTGATCCTCACCTCCAACCTCGGCTCGGCGGTCGTCTCCGATCTGACGCTGGGCGAGGAGGAGCGCCGGGAGGCGGTGCTGGCGGTGGTCCGCTCGCACTTCAAGCCGGAGTTCCTCAACCGGCTCGACGACATCGTGGTCTTCGCCTCGCTGACCGGGCAGGAACTGCGCGGGATCGTGGACATCCAGCTCGACCGGCTGCGGCGGCGACTCGCCGAACGGCGACTCGGGCTGGAGGTCACCGACGCGGCCCGCAGCTGGCTCGCCGAGCACGGGTACGACCCGATCTACGGTGCCCGGCCGCTGCGCCGGCTGGTGCAGTCGGCGATCGGCGACCGGCTGGCCAAGGCGTTGCTGGCCGGCGAGGTGCGCGACGGCGACACCGTCCGGGTCGACATCGCCGACACCAAGGAGTCGCTGACCGTCGCCCGGGTCTGAGCGGGCATCCTGCGGGGCCGGTCCGAACATCGGGCCGGCCCCGTCGTCCGTGCGGGCTGCCGAGGGGTACGGCGGGCTGCCGGCGAGCGCTCCGGGCCGGATCGGGTCACCATTGACGGCATGAGCGAGTTACCGGGACGGGACGACCAACTGGCGACGGCGGTACGCGAACTGGCCGGCGCCGACGTCGTCGCGTTCGGCGGGGTGGGCCTCGCCGGCCAGGTGTTGCCGCCCACCGAGGCGTACCGGACCGTTGAGGCGGCCCTACCGGAGCAGGCTGCGGAACTCCGTCCCCGGCTGGCCTGGTTGCTGGCGAACGGCTCTCCGGCCGGCAAGGCGTACGCGGCGACGTTGCTCGACCGGCTGGACCCGGCGGCGGCCCGGGAAGCCTGGCGGGGACTGCTCGACGACCGGGCCGAACTGACCACCTTCAGCGGCTGCCTGATGGACCAGACCACCCTGGGCGAGTACGCCGCCAGCCGACTCGGCCGGGACTGAGGCTCCGGCCCGCTCCGGGCGACGGCTGAGAGGACTCCAGCCCTCGCTCCGGGCGGCGCGCGAAGGGCTCCGGCCTGCTCCGGGCGGCACCGCCAGCGGCGGTTCACCCCGGATCGGCGGGACCGATACCGATACGGTGGTCCGGAATCTGGGAAGTGTGTCCTGGGAACGTTCGATCCGCACAACCCGATCCCGGGACTCCCCGCGCCGGGGGGACCCGAGCCAGGAAAGGAGAACCGTGTCGGAACCAGCCAGTTCCGGGCCGACCGCGAGGCCGCGCCCGAGCACCGTCACCATCGCCAGTTACCTGCTGTATCTGGCGGCGGCCATGATCGTCGTGTCGTCGGTGGTCAGCCTCACCACGCTCGGAACCGTCTCGACCATCTTCCGTGAGGAGTACGCCGGGACAGCCGTCGAGGGTGCCGAGGGCTTCGCCGTCGGTTTCACCGTGTTCAGCGTCGTACTGCAACTACTGATCGCCATCGGCCTGGTGGTGCTGGCCCTGCTGAACAACCAGGGCCGAAACGGTGCCCGGATCGCCACCTGGGTGGTCGCCGGGGTCGGGGTCTGCTGCGTCGGGCTGGGTGCCGCTGGCACGGCGCTCTCCGGGGTGGGCACCGGAACCTCCACAGCGGACGGCCCGGACAACGCCGAGATCCAGCGCCGGCTCGAAGCGGAGCTGCCCTCCTGGAGCGCGCCGCTCACGACGATCTGCTCGATCATCGCGCTGCTGGCGTTGATCGCCGCGATCATCCTGCTCGCGCTCCCGGCGTCGAACGAGTTCTTCCGCAAGCAGCCGGCCGGCTGGGAGCCACCGGTACCGGGTGCGACGTACCCGGGCCAGCAGCCGCCCTACCCGGGCCAGTCGCAGGCCTCCGGCACCGACCCCGGGTACCCGCAGTACCCGTCGACCGAGCCGCCGTCGAACCCGCCCGGCAACCCGCCGTCGAATCCGTCCGGCAACCCGCCGAGCTGAATCCCCGCAACAGCCCGGATCCCCCGGTCGGCACCGGCCGCCGGGGGATCCGGCGTTTCCGGCGGCCGGACCACTGCCTTCGGGTGGTGACGCCGGGTGCGGCACCGCCCCCGGAGCCTCGCCCGCCGGGTGAGTCCTTTTCCGATTCCGGACGTTCCGCTACCTTGTGGGAGCGGTACCCCTGTGTCGTCGAGGTGAGGAAGTCAGTGGCAGCAGCCGTTCCGCCCTCGGGCACCGGACCCGGCGGGCCCGCCGGGCCGGACCGGCGCGGGGCCCGGCGCGCCCTGATCACCGGCGCCACCGCCGGGATCGGTGCCGCGTTCGCCCGACGACTCGCCGCCGACGGCTACGACCTGCTGCTGGTGGCCCGGGACGCGCAGCGGCTCGCGGAGTCCGCCGCCGAGCTGACCGACCGGTACGGCAACAGGGTCGAGATCCTTCCGGCCGATCTCGCCACCGACCAGGGCTGCGGCTCGGTCGAGGAGCGGCTCTCCGACGCGTCGGCACCTGTCGACATGCTCGTCAACAGCGCCGGGATCAGCCTCAACCGTTCGTTCCTGCGCTCGACGGTCGCCGACGAGTCCCGGTTGCTCCGGCTGAACGTGCACGCCGTACTCCGGCTGACCCTTGCCGCCCTGCCCACGATGGTGGAGCGGCGCCACGGAGCAGTGATAAATGTCTCTTCCGTCTCAGGCTTCGGGCCGGTGATGCCCGGCTCGACGTACCCGGCGAGCAAGGCGTGGGTGACCAACTTCAGCGAGTCGGTGGCCCAGTCGGTACGGCCGATGGGCGTACGCGTGCTGGCGCTCTGCCCCGGCTACACCCGTACCGAGTTCCACGACCGGGCCGGCATCGACATGTCGAAGACCCCGGACTGGATGTGGCTGCGCGCCGATGACGTGGTGCGGGACGCCCTTCGTGACCTGGATCGGAACCGCATGGTGAGCGTCCCGGACTGGCGCTACAAGGTGGCGGTCTTCGGCCTGCGGCACGCACCGGGCCGGATCTGGCGGGCGGTGGCCAGGGACGCCCGAGGACGGACCGGTCGCGGCGAGTTGTGATCCGGCCGGTGTGGAGGACCCGGCCCGCCGACGGCTGCGGTGACCGCGCCCCGACCGTGGGCAAGATTCAGTGCGGAGAGTAGCCGATTTCTTGTCCCATCGGCCACCGTCAGACCGACTCGAACGGCCCTCCCACCGGGTCGGCCATTCGGCTCTCACCTTGGCGCAGTACCCTTACCGGCCATGGGCGACCACGACGACCTGCGTAAATTCATCACTGACCTCGCCGTCGTGCATGGTCGGGTGGTGTTGTCCTCTGGTCGTGAGGCGGACTGGTACGTCGATCTGCGGCGCGTAACACTGCATCACGCGGCGGCACCGTTGGTCGGCCGGGTCATGCTCGACCTCACGGCGGACTGGGACTACGACGCGGTTGGCGGCCTGACGTTGGGTGCGGACCCGATCGCCGTTTCGATGTTGCACGCCGCCTCGGCGACGTCGCGTCGACTCGACGCTTTCGTGGTGCGCAAGGCCGGCAAGACGCACGGGTTGCAGCGCCGGATCGAGGGTCCGGAGCTGGGTGGTCGTCGGGTGTTGGCGGTGGAGGACACCTCCACCACGGGAGGCAGCGTGCTGACCGCAGTGGAGGCGTTACGAGAGGCCGGAGCCGAGGTCGTGGGCGTGGCGGTTATTGTTGATCGTGGTGCGGGCGACGCCGTACGAGCCGCCGGACTGCCATACCGGGCAGCCTATACGTTGGCTGACCTCGGCCTTGTGGCCTAAAAGTTTGCCGATTCGGATCTGCTGATATGCAGGCGGGTCGATGCTGCTGGTGGAAGGATGGAATACGTGGGAACTGCGTTGGCCGAAATGACTATGCCTCAGATCTCGCCGCTTGCCGGCGAGCCGATCGAGCGCGCCGACGCTGAGCGGCTGGCGGGGGTCCTCAAGGCCCTTGCCGACCCCGCTCGGCTTCGGCTGCTCAGCCTGATCCAGTCGGCACCGGAGGGCGAAGCGTGCGTGTGTGACCTCACCGCGCCGCTTGGCCTCTCTCAGCCGACGGTCAGCCACCACCTCCGTATCCTCACCGAAGCCGGCTTGCTGGAGCGGGAGAAGCGGGGCGTGTGGGCTTACTACCGGCTGGTGCCGACGGCGATCGCCACGATCGCCGACCTGCTGACCCCACCGCGTAAGCGGGCCACGAAGAAGGCCCGCTGAATCAGCGTATGGCCCGTCTGGCGGCCGCCCTGCACAGGACGCCGTCAGACGGTCCAACCGCTGTCGACGCGGTGGGACGGGGTGGGCTTCCGGCGTGAACTATCTCCGGGGAGACCTGCGGGATCAGCTCGCGTACGTCGGGCAGGACGTCGTCCGGACCGGTCTTGTGGTCGGTTCCGGCGGCAACCTGTCCGCCCGGTTGCCCGACGGCGATTCCTGCTGGGTGACCGCTGGCGGCACCTGGCTGGACCGGCTTGACCGTTCGTCCTTCGTCCGGGTGCGCATATCGGATGGATCCGTGAGCCCGGACCATCAGGGTCACTCGGACGATCCGTCGTGGCCGTCGGACGTACCGACCGCCGGTGGTGTCACCGCGTCCGTCGGGGTGCCCGATGCCGCTCCGGTGGCGGTGCGGGGCGACTCCGCGCTTCCGCGCGCCCGCAACGCGGGCGACCCGCCGGAGCCGCAGACCCGGCAGACCGGTCCGACCAGCGAGGTCGAACTGCACCTCGCCACCTATCGGGCCCGGCCGGACGTCAACGCGATAGTGCACCTGCACCCGCAGACAGTCCTGCTGCTCGACGCGCTCGGTGAAGACGTCCGGCTGGCCACCACCGACCACGGCTTCTATCTGCGCCGGGTCGCCCGGGTGCCGTTCCGGCTGCCCGGCACCACCGAACTGGCCGAGTTGGCCGCCGACGCGACCCGGGACGGGACCAACTGTCTGGTGTTGAGCCGGCACGGCTGCTCGGTACTGGCCGACAGTGTGGAGCTGGCGCACAAGCGTGCCGCGAACCTGGAGGAAGCGGCCCGGCTGACGTACCGTGCGCTCGCCGTCGGACGGCTGGCCGAGCTGCCGGAGCTGCCCGCCGAGTTCCTGACCCGGATCGACGGCGGCGCGACCAGCGTGTGACAGGCCGCGCCTCGCCCGTTGCCACCGGCGAGGTCCGCTTGCCGTTGCCGGCCCGCCGCCGGGGATCCCGCCGGCTCAGTAGCCGCGGCGGTGCCGCTGGGCCTCCTGGGCCGCGTGCTCCAGCTCGGCCCGCTCGGCCGGGGTGGTGCCCCGGCGGGCGGCCAGCCGGGCCCGGAGCAGCTCGATGATGATCGGGACCACCGAGATGAAGACGATGGCGATCAGGATCAGCTCGATGTTCGCCTTGACGAACGGGATCTGGCCGAGGAAGTAGCCGAGCACGGTGACCCCGGTGCCCCAGAGGATGCCACCGATCACGTTGTAGATGACGAAGGTGCGGTAGCGCATCCCGCTGACCCCGGCGACGATCGGGGTGAAGGTACGGACGATCGGTACGAACCGGGCCAGCACCACCGAGCGGGCGCCGTACTTCTCGAAGAACTCGTGCGCCTTGAGGAGGTTCTCCTGCTTGAACAGCCGGGAGTTGGGGCGGCGGAACAGCGCTGGGCCGACCTTCTTGCCGAACGCGTACCCGACCTGGTCACCGGCGATCGCGGCGATCGTGATCAGCAGGCAGACCAGCCAGAGCGGGTAGGTGATGTACTGCCCGTCGGCGGTCAGCAGGCCGGCCGTGAACAGCAACGAGTCGCCGGGCAGGAAGAAGCCGATCAACAGCCCGGACTCGGCGAAGACGATGGCCAGGATGCCGAGCAGCCCGAAAGTCGAGATCAACCACTCCGGATCCAGCCAATCCGGACCCAGGGCCAGCGTGGTGGTGGGCGTCGGCACGAGGAGACCTCCGGAACTCTCGGCATGGGCCGGGGAAGGGGCCGCCAACATGGTGGCGGGTACCACAGCAGTCTAGGCGGACGTTCCCGACAGTCGCCGCGCGATGCCGCCGCCGGGGCGTGGAGGAGCGCGATTCGCCCCGCCCCGCCCCGGCCGGCGTCGGGGTCGACCCGTCGCCGACCAGGGCGGACGTCGCCCTAGAGTCGGGGATCGACCGGTTCCGACTCGCAGGCGAGGATCGCGAAGACCAGCTCGTGCCGCCGCCACAGCGGAGCACCCTCGGCCAGCCGGTCCAGCGCGGCCAGGCCGAGCCCGTGCTCGCGCAGGGCCAGCCCGCGCTTGCGGCCCAGCGACCGGTGCCGGAGAGCCGCCAGCTGCTCCGGTTCGGCGTACTCCGGGCCGTAGATGATCCGCAGGTAGTCCCGGCCCCGGCACTTCAGGCCCGGCTGGAGCAACCGGCCGTCGGCGTCCCGGGCAGCGAGCCCGGCGTACGGCTTCACCACCATGCCCTCGCCACCGGCGGCGGTCAGCTCCAGCCACCAGTCCGTCGCCGCCGACACCGCCGCCTCGTCGGCCAGCTCCACCACCAGGCGCCGGGTCGGGGTGAACAGCTCCGGGTCGGCGTCGTGCAGCCGGTCGGCCAGGGCCAGGTGCCAGCCGTGGTCCCGGCCGGCGTGTGAGACGCCCTCGCTGGCGAGCACCGCGAACGGCGCCAGGGTCACCCCGGCGAGGCCGTCGGTCGGCCGGACGTAGCTGCGGTACGCCTCGGTGTAGCGCTCCAGGTCGGTCGCCCGGCGGGCCATCCGGGCCCGGAGGTCGCCGACCGGCAGGTCCCGCCCGGCCGCCCGGCCCAGCGCGTCGAGTACCGCCGGCAGCGCGGCCCGGCCCGCCGCACCGACCGGGGCGTACTGCTCCCGGATCAGCGCACCGGCCTTGGCCGACCAGGGCAGCAGTTCACAGTCGAGCAGCAGCCAGTCGGTGTCGAGTTCGGCCCAGAGTCCGGCGCTGCCGACGGCGGCACGTACCCGGGCCAGCAGTGCCCGGTCGAGCGCCCCGCCGAAGAACGGCCGGCCGGTCCGGGTGTAGACCACCCCGTCACCCGGCCCGAACCGGCCGGTACCCGTCGGCTCCGTTTCGTCCCGGCGGACCAGCACCACCGCCCGGGATCCCATGTGCTTCTCCTCGCAGACCACCCGGTCGACCCCGGCCCGCCGGTAGTCCTCGAACGCCTGTGCCGGGTGTTCCAGGAAGCCGTCGACGGTCGAGGTGGAGCAGGGCGCCATGGTCGGCGGCAGCCAGGGCAGCCAGCGCGGGTCGACGGCGAACCGGCTCATCACCTCCAGCGCCGCGGCGGCGTTCTCGGCCGGTACGGTCACCGTGCCGTAGCCGTAGTCGACGTGCCGCCGCCCGGTGATGTCCCGCAGGTCCAGCCCGAGATCGTCCCGCCCGGCGGCGGCCGACGGGCCGGCTGCCCCGGCCGGTGCCGACAGCGGGGCCGGTACGGCGGTCAGCGGCCGGGCCGGCGGGTAGTACTCCTTCGCCGCCGGCACCGAGACGAGCTCCTTGCTCGGGTAGCGCAGCGCGGTGAGCGTGCCGCCGAAGACGCAGCCGGTGTCGATGCAGATGGTGTTGTTGACCCACTCGGGGACCGGGGTGGGGGTGTGGCCGTAGACGACCATCGCCGAGCCCCGGTAGTCCCGGGCCCACGGGTAGCGCACCGGCAGGCCGTACTCGTCGGTTTCGCCCGTGGTCTCGCCGAAGAGCGCGAACGCCCGGACCCGGCCGGACGCCCGACCCTGGTATTCGGCCTTGAGGCCGGCGTGCGCGACCACCAGCCGGCCGCCGTCCAGCACGTAGTGGCTGACGAGGCCGTCGACGAACGTGGAGACCTCGGCGACGAAGCCGGGGTCCTCGGTGTCGAGCTGGGCCAGCGTCTCGGCCAGGCCGTGCGACACCGTGACGTTGCGGCCGCGCAGCTTGCGCAGCAGCTTCTGCTCGTGGTTGCCGGGCACGCAGAGCGCGGTGCCGGCGCCGACCATCCCCATCACCAGCCGGAGTACGCCGGGCGAGTCCGGCCCCCGGTCGACCAGGTCACCGACGAAGATCGCGGTACGCCCCTGCGGGTGCGTCGCGTTCACCGGACGCCCGACGCCGTCCCGGTGCAGCGTCCAGCCGAGCTGGAGCAGCAGCGTCTCCAACTCGGCCCGGCAGCCGTGCACGTCGCCGATGATGTCGAACGGCCCGGTCAGCTCCTTCCGGTCGTTGAAGAGCTTCTCGTAGCGGATCTCGGCGGCCTCGATCTCGTCGACGCCGCGCAGCACGTGCACCTTGCGGAAGCCCTCCCGCTCCAGCCGCCCGACGCTGCGCCGCAGGTCCCGCTGCATCCGGCCGAGTACCTGCCGGGCGAAGGTCCGGTCCGGCCGGGCCTGCGTACGCTCCCAGCAGAGCGGTTCGGGCACGTCCAGCACGATCGCCACCGGGAGTACGTCGTGTTCCCGGGCGACGGTGACCAGCCCGGCCCGGGCGTGCTGCTGGAGGTTGGTGGCGTCCACCACGGTCAGTCGGCCGGCCCGCAGCCGCTTCCCGGCGACCTGGTGCAGGATCTCGAAGGCGTCGGCCGAGGCGGACTGGTCGTTCTCGTCGTCGGCCACCATCGCCCGGAAGGTGTCCGAGCTGAGCACCTGGGTCGGCGCGAAGTGCCGGCGGGCGAAGGTCGACTTGCCCGAGCCGGAGACGCCGACCAGGGCCACCAGGGCCAGTTCGGGAATGTCCAGGGTGCTCATCGGGCACCTCCTCCGTTCTCGGTTGCACCGCTGTCAGTGCCGTTCCCGGTGTCGGGTCCGCTGCCGGCGCCGCCGGGGGCGGTGCGGGTGAAGACCGCGAGCTGGGTCGGGCTGCCGACCTCGGGGTCGTCGGCGCCGACCCCGCTGATCGTGACCGTGTAGCCGTACCCGGCGGCGACCGAGCCGGCCCAGTCGGCGAACTCGGCCCGGCTCCACTCGAACCGGTGGTCGGCGTGCCGGAAACCACCGGCGGCCAGCCCCGGGTACCGCACGTTGTACTCGACGTTCGGGGTGGTCACCACCACCGTCCCGGGGCGGGCGTGCCCGAAGACGGCCGCCTCCAGCGCCGGCAGGCGCGGCGGGTCGAGGTGCTCGACCACCTCCATCAGCACGGCGGCGTCGTACCCGCGCAGCCGGTCGTCCCGGTAGGTGAGCGCGGACTGCCACAGCTTGATCCGCTCCCGCTGCCGGGGCGGCAACCGGTCCAGCCGCAGCCGGCGCTCCGCGACCGTCAGGGTCCGGGACGAGACGTCGGTGCCGACGATCTCGGTGTACCGCCGGTTCTTGACCAGCTCGGTCAGCAGCGCGCCCCCGCCGCAGCCCAGGTCGAGGACCCGGGCGGCGCCGCAGGCGTCCAGCGCGCCGAGTACGGCGGCCCGGCGCAGCGCCGCGAGCGGCTGCCGGTCCACCGTCGCCGGCAGCCCGGCCTCCTCGTCCGCCCCGCAGTCCGGAGTCTCCACGATGGAGTCCGGGTCGGTGGGCTCGTCGGCCAGCCGCTGCTCGGCGAGCCGGGCCAGGGCGGCACCGGCCAGTGCCCGCCGGTGGGCCAGGTAGCGGCGGGTGATCAGACCCCGTTCCGGATGTTCGGCCAGCCAGCCGGCACCGGCCCGGAGCAGCTTGTCGATCTCGTCCGGCGCGACCCAGTAGTGCTTGGCGTCGTCCAGCACCGGCAGCAGCACGTAGAGGTGGTTGAGGGCGTCGGCGAGCCGGAGCGTGCCGGTCAGGGTGAGGTCGACGTACCGGCTGTCGCCCCAGTCGGGGTGGGTGGGGTCGAGCGGGATCGGGGCGGCGGTGACCGTCCAGCCCAGCGGGGCGAAGAGCTTCCCGGCCAGGTCGGCTCCGCCCCGGCAGCGCAGCGCCGGCACCCGCAGCTCCAGCGGGATCGGGGTGGCCGCCAACTCGGGCCGATCCTTCGAACTGCCGCGCAACGCCGACCGGAACACAGTGGACAGTGCCGAGGAGAGCAGGCTGGAGGCGGCGTACGTGCGGTCGTTCACGTACTGGCCGAGGGTGAAGCCGTCCGGCGTCGGGCTGCCGCCCCGGCCGGACCGTCCCCGGCGTCCCCGGCCGGCGCCGGAGAGCGCCAGTGGGTCGATGTCGAGCAGCAGCGCGGCGGTACAGCGTTCGGTGCCGGCCTCCGGATACACCACGTACGCCGTACCGGTGGGCATCTCGAACGTGTGCACCCGATCGGGATGCTTCACGAGCAGGTAGCCGAGGTCGGTGGCTGGCTGGTGGGTGGTGGTCACGGTGATCAACACGTCGACAATGCTGACAGTTCACCGGCGTCCCCGTCGCCTCGATTAAACGCAATCTTCCTGCCCCGCACTTCCGTCTATAGGAAGGAGAGGCCCCGGAGGTGCCAGTGACGTACGAGGAGTTCGCCGACTCCAGGCTCACCGCGCTGCTGCGCTACGCGGTGATGCTGACCGGCGATCCCCATCTCGCCCAGGATCTCGTGCAGGAGACGATGGTGCGGGTCCAGCTCAACTGGCGCCGGGTGACCCGGGCGGACGCGCCCGAACGGTACGTACGCCGGATGCTGACCAACCAGTACCTCGACTGGCAGCGCGGCTCCTGGGTACGCCGGGTACTGCTGCGCGGGGAGCCCGACGAGACGGTGCCGGTACGCGTCGACCACGCCGAAACCACCGTGCAGCGGGACCAGGTGTGGAGCTGGCTGTCCCGGTTGCCCCGCCGGCAGCGGGCCGCCCTGGTGCTGCGCTACTACGAGGACATGCCGGACGCCGAGATCGCCGAGGTGCTCGGCTGCGCCGTCGGCACCGTCCGGTCCATCATCTCGCGCGCCCTCGCCACCCTTCGTGCCGAATTCGTGGAGGCCTGAGAATGAGCGACGACGACATCCGGGTGTTCGACGACTCGTCCGGGTCGGACGAGTCGGGCGCCGGCCCGGACCCACGACCGGTCGAGGACGAGTTGCGGGCGACGTTCGCCCGGCACGCGTCGCTGACCCCGCAGGCCGGGCCGCTGCGGGCGGCGATCGACCGCCAGGTCTCCCGCCGACGCCGCCGACGGCGTGCCCTCCGGATCGGCGGGGCCGCCCTCGCCATCTTCGGCGTGCTCGCGGTGCCGACGTTGGGCCGTACCGTCGGGGTGCCGCAGGTCTCCGAGGTCGTCGGGCCGCCGATCGCGGCCCGGCCCGCCGACCGGGCCGAACCGCTGAACTTCCTGGTCCTCGGCATCGACGGCGGGGCCGGCCGGAGCAACGGCCACCGCGTCGACACCGTACTGATGGTGCACGTGCCGGCGGACCGCAGCCGGCTCTATCTCGTCTCGGTACCCCGGGACCTCGGCGTCGAGGTGCCCGGACACGGCTTCGGGAAGCTGAGCGCGGCCTTCTACCTCGGCAGCCACCGTCCCGGGAACCGGCCGGACCTGGCCGCCGGTGCCGCGCTCACCGAACGGACCGTCACCGCGCTGACCGGGATCAGGTTCGACGCGACCGCGACGCTCACCCACACCGGCCTGCGGCAGC
This sequence comes from Plantactinospora sp. CNZ320, assembly GCF_002846275.1. Classification (NCBI taxonomy): domain Bacteria; kingdom Bacillati; phylum Actinomycetota; class Actinomycetes; order Micromonosporales; family Micromonosporaceae; genus Plantactinospora; species Plantactinospora sp. CNZ320. Next base: position 4,819,239 of record NZ_PJMP01000001.1, on the reverse strand, counting down.
TCACCGACGCCGTCGGCGGGGTACGGGTGTGCCTGCCGCGGCCGGTGCGGTCCCGGCACACCACCCGGGTCTTCCCGGCCGGCTGCCAGCAACTCGACGGCGCCGCCGCGCAGGACCTGCTCCGCCAGCGGTACGGCCTGGCGCAGGGGGCGCACGACCGGGACCGCAACGGGCAGCGGTTCGCCGAGGCGCTGCTGCACGAGGTCACCGACCCGGCCAACGGGCTCAACCCGGTCCGGGTCGCCGAGATCGTCCGGGTGCTCGGCCGGAACCTGATCCTCGACCTGGACGGGACGACCCCGCAGGAACTGTTCGGCGTGCTGCGCACGGTGGCTGCGGCGGACGCCGTCGGGATCGGCTGGACGTACCGCCCGGACCGGGGGTCGGTGGGCGACATGGAGAGCCTGGATCCGGCCCAGAGTCGCAGCCTCTTCGACGCGTTCGCCCGGGACACCCTGGCCGACTGGGTCACCAGACACCCGGACCGGGTCACCCGCTGAACCGGCCCGACCGGTTCCGTCGCGCGCTGTTCACCCCCGCGTCATCTCGTTCCCGCCCTGGTCACCGGGGTCGGCTCGTACACTCGCCGGGTCCGTGGGGCGGGTGCGTGGGACGGAGCCGAACGATGACGCCGGACGATGCCGGGCCGGGCCGCCGGGTGCGGGGCCGGATCGTCATGCTCGTCGACAACGGTGTCACCGGGGACTCCCGGGTGCAGAAGCAGGCCCGCTCGGCGGCCGATGCCGGCTGGGAGGTGATCCTGCTCGGCCGGTCGCCGAGCGGTACGCCCCAGGGGTGGCAACTCGGCGGGGCGCGGGTACGGCTGCTGCCGATGCCCGAGCCGCTGTTGCGCAGGCGGCACCAGTACCGCCGTGCCTGGCTGCGCTGGCCGCTCGGCTATCCGCCGAACGGGATCGCCGAATACCGGTCCCGGCAGGTCGACGCGTGGCGGGCGGACCTGCGGTTCCGGGGCGCCCAGCTCGAACTGGCGGCCCGGACGGGCCAGCCGGACCGGGCGGCGGAACTCTGGCTCCGGCTCCGGCTGCTGCTGGCCGACCTGGCCGGCCGCTGGGTCTGGGTGCGCACGAAGATGCACAACCGGGGCCGCTACGCCCGCCGGTACCGCAACCCCTGGGACCGGGCGTACACGCTGTTCTGGCAGTTGACCATGGGCGACGGTGCCTGGCGCCGGCTCGAACCGGGACTCTGGGACTACGAGCTGGCGTACGGGCCGGTCGTCGACGAGCTGGCCACGGACCTGATCCACGCCAACGACTTCCGGATGCTCGGGGTGGGCGCCCGGGCCAGGATCAGGGCAGCGGCCGCCGGCCGGGCGGTCAGGCTGGTCTGGGACGCCCACGAGTTCCTGCCGGGGATCCGGCCGTGGCAGCCGAACATCCGCTGGCTGCCGGCGATGCGGGCGCACGAGCGCGAGTACGCCCGGTACGCCGACGCAGTTGTCACCGTCTCCGAGGCGCTCGCCGACCTGCTCCGCGCCGAGCACCAGCTCGCCGAACGGCCGGTGGTGGTGCTGAACGCGCCCACCGCCGAACACGCCCCGGCCGGGCTGGGCGGGTCCGTTCCGGACCTGCGGCAGCGCTGCGGGATCGGGCCGGAGGTGCCGCTCGTGGTCTACAGCGGCAGCGCCGCCGAGCAGCGTGGCCTGCGGACCCTTGTCGACGCGCTGCCGGAGCTGCCCGGGGTGCACACCGCGCTGGTGGTCGACCCCGACCTCCAGTACGTGCGCAGGCTCGTCAGGCACGCCCACCGGATCGGTGTCGCCGACCGGCTGCACGTGCTGCCGTACGTCGAGCACTGGCAGGTGGTGCCGTTCCTGGCCGGCGCGGACGTCGGGGCGATCCCGATCCACCACTGGCCCAACCACGAGATCGCGCTGATCACCAAGTTCTTCGAGTACGCGCACGCCCGGCTGCCGATCGTGGTCAGCGACGTACGCACGATGGCCGGTACGGTCCGGTCGACCGGTCAGGGCGAGGTCTTCCGGGCCCGGGACGTCGCCGACTACGCCCGCGCGGTCCGGGCGGTGTTGGCGGACCCGGGGCGGTACCGGGCCGCGTACGACCGGCCGGGGCTGCTGGCGGGCTGGACCTGGGCGGCCCAGGCGGAGATCCTCACCGGGATCTACCGCCGGCTGCTCTCCGAAGCACAGGAAGGGGCACAGGACCCGGCCGGGTCACCGGTGCCGGCCGATCAACCGGCAGTCGCCTCCGGCCGATCAACGGCGGTCGCCTCCGGCCGGATCAGCGGTAGTCGTCGTCCGCCGGCCGATCAGCGGTAGTCGTCGTCGTCCGAGCCGACGACCTGGGCCTGCTCCAGGGCGTCCCACTCGCTGACGTCCAGGCCGCGCTGGACGGCCGGCGGGTCCTCGGTGTTCGGGTCCGCGACGGTCGCCTGCTCCAGGGCGTCCTCGGCCGGCGCCTCCGGGTCGCGCTCGTCCGGGGTGAGGTGGTCGCCGGGGGCGAAGTCCTCGTCGGGCTGGCCCATGTCCTACTCCTGCCGGTCGGGTGCCGCTGTGTTTCACCGTACGGGTTGATCGGACGGTCGGTACCCGGAGCACCGTGCCCGATCCCGGAGCCGGCCAAACCGCCCGTCCGGCTGCGGGTCGCGTGCCACGATGATGCGATGGGCTTCCTGATCCGGCTGGTGATCAGCGCGTTGGCGCTGTGGATCACCAGCCTGGTGGTGCCCGGCATCGAGCTGACCGGGCGGACCACCGCGCAGGACGCGCTGACGGTACTCGTCGTGGCGTTCATCTTCGGCGCGGTGAACGCGGTGCTCAAGCCGATCATCCGGGTCGTCGGCTGCGTCTTCTACGTGCTCACCCTGGGGCTGTTCGCGCTTGTCGTCAACGCGCTGCTCTTCCTGCTCACGGACTGGATCGCGCAGGTGTTCGACCTGCCGTTCCAGATCGACGGCTTCTGGCCGGCCTTCTACGGGGCGATCGTGATGGCTGTGGTGAGCTGGCTGCTCGGTGTCGTCTGGCCGGGCCGGTCCGAACGCTGAGCCGGGACCGGGTGGGTTGAATTGGCGCGAGCGGGCTACGGGATACTTCGGGGCGGAGGACAGCGCGGTCCGGGCGCACCCAGCGAGTCTTTTCCCACCTGAACCGCGCGGCGCCCGCGCATCGACCCTCACCCGGGGACCACGGACCACGGGCCGCGAGGGGAGGTGGGAGAGGTTCATCCAGACAGCGGCCGTGTAGGCCGAGAGCGGTTAGTAAGGAGCGTTTCACATGCCCATCGCTTCCCCCGAGGTCTACGCCGAGATGCTGGACCGCGCCAAGGCGGGCCGGTACGCCTACCCGGCGATCAACGTGACGTCCTCGCAGACCCTTAACGCGGCGCTGCGCGGCTTCGCCGACGCGGAGAGTGACGGCATCATCCAGGTCTCCACCGGCGGCGCCGAGTACCTCTCCGGCCCGACCGTGAAGGACATGGTGACCGGGGCTGTCGCGTTCGCCGCGTACGCCCGGGAGGTGGCGAAGAACTACCCGGTCAACATCGCGCTGCACACCGACCACTGCCCGAAGGACAAGCTCGACAAGTTCGTCCGGCCGCTGATGGCGATCTCCAAGGAGCGGGTGGCCCGGGGCGAGGAGCCGCTGTTCCAGTCGCACATGTGGGACGGCTCCGCCGTACCGGTCGGGGAGAACCTGGAGATCGCGGCGCAGCTGCTCGACGAGGCGGCGGCCGGGCACATCGTGCTGGAGATCGAGGTCGGCGTGGTCGGCGGCGAGGAGGACGGCGTCGAGAACGCGATCAACGAGAAGCTCTACACCACCGTCGAGGACGGCATCGCCATGGTCGACGCGCTCGGCCTCGGCGAGAAGGGCCGCTACATGGCGGCGCTCACCTTCGGCAACGTGCACGGCGTCTACAAGCCCGGCAACGTCAAGCTCCGCCCGGAGATCCTCAACGAGATCCAGCAGGCGGTCGGCGCCAAGTACAACAAGGGCGACAAGCCGCTCAGCCTGGTCTTCCACGGCGGCTCCGGCTCGCTGCTGGAGGAGATCCGCGAGGCGCTCGACTACGGCGTGGTGAAGATGAACATCGACACCGACACCCAGTACACCTTCACCCGGCCGGTGGCGGACCACATGTTCCGCAACTACGACGGGGTGCTGAAGGTCGACGGCGAGGTCGGCAACAAGAAGATGTACGACCCCCGGGTCTGGGGCAAGGCGGCCGAGGCGGGCATGGCGCAGCGGGTCGTCGAGGCGTGCGAGCACCTGCGCTCGACCGGTACCACGCTGGCCAAGTAGTTCCGGAGGTCCGTTCCGGCTGCTCCCGCCCCGGCTATCGGGTGGCGGTGAGCAGCCGGACGGCCTCGTGCACGTCGTCGGTGACGTACACCGAGCGGGCCAGGTCACCGGTGGGTGCCAGCGCCAGCAGTGGCCGCAGCAGCGCCTCGATCGGCAGGGTCCCGGTCCAGAACGCGCTGTCCAGGAAGACGTACGGCCCGCTGTCGCCGTCGGTGCCGTAGAACGTCTTGGTGGCGGCCTGGAACACCTCCTGCACCGTGCCGGCCCGACCGGCGGCGAAGACGATCCCGCCCCGGGCCAGCCGCAGGATGGTGTCCTCCCGGATCGCGTTGGAGAAATACTTGGCGATCCGGCCGGCGAAGAGGTTCGCCGGTTCGTGCCCGTACAGCCAGGTGGGGATGGCGAGCCCACCGCGCCGGGCCCACCCGTCCGGCCCCGCCGCCCGGTGACCGTTCCCGTTTCCGTTCCCGTTGCCACCGCCGTTCCCGTTGTCGCCACCGTTGCCGGTGCGGGGCTGCGGTACCGGCGGTCCGAACCGGGCCCGCACCGTCAGCGCGGCGGCGGTGTACGGCTCGTGGTCGGTGAAGTCCGGCGCGGTCGCCAGCAGGTCGATCGCCGAGGTCAGGTCGGCGGTGGACCGCTCGGAGAGGTAGGCGCCGAGGTTGGCCGCCTCCATCACCCCGGGACCGCCGCCGGTCACCACCAGCCGGTCGGCCCGGGCCAGCTCCCAGCCGAGCGTCGCGGCCAGCCGGTACGCCGAGCTGCCCCGTGGTACCGCGTGTCCGCCCATCACCCCGACCACCGAGGCCGGGCCGTGTCGGGCCAGCCAGGAGCGGGTGGCGTCGGCCAGCGCGTTGTCGACGGCGTGGTCGTGCAGTCGTTGCGCCAGCGCCTCCCGCAGCTCCGGCAACGCGCCGCCGTGCGCCCGGAAGTGCTGGTAGACCACTGTGTCGTACATCCCGGCGAAGCCGCCGGTGTCGAAGCCGGCGGCCAGCTCGTCGGCGGTGTAGAGCCGGGACGGGTGCGTCGGGTACGGCATCGCCGCGAACGCGGGTACCACTGTCGCGCCGCGCCGGACCAGTTCCGCCTCCACCTCCCGGGACCCGAACCGGCAGCCGACGAAGAGGGTGTCGGTCACGTCGACTCCGGTCAGCTCCGGTACCGGATCGAGATCCAGTCGGAGCCCCTGCACGGTCAGCCCGGCGAGGCTGCCGGCTCTGAGGTGGAGATCCAGTTCCTCGCGCGACTCGATCTCGTCGGCGGTGTCGTCGTGTGGTTCGAGTACGTCGGCGGGGGGTGGGGTGGGCACCCCGTCATCCTGCCCCGGCCGGGCAAGTCGGTCCGCGCCGGACCGCGCGACACGGAGGGTAACCGGCATCGCGGGGGCCGAAACCGGCGAGAGCCCGGCGACACCAGGTCGCCGGGCTCTCTGTTACCGGTCCTGGGGAGGCTCCGGATCTCCATTTGTAGTCGAGTCCCCTCCGACCCGCACCGGCCGCACGCGTGACAAATGATCAGCCGTTCAGCCAGCTCACGTGACGCACCCCGCTCGCCGGAGCAGCTGCCGGCCGGGTTGAATGGTCCGATGCAGAACCTCTTGCCCGAACCGCCGGCCACCCTGTTGCCGGGAGACGACGACGCCGAGGCGGCGCTCGCCGCCGCGCGGGAGACGGATACCGACGAGGCGTACGCCTCGGCCGCCGCGCAGCATCCGACGTTCAGCGCGGCCTGGGCTGCCCTGGCCACGCGGGCGCTCGACTCCGGCCAGGTCGTCGCCGCCTACGCCTATGCGCGCACCGGCTACCACCGGGGCCTGGACCAACTGCGCCGCAGCGGATGGAAGGGACACGGTCCGGTGCCGTGGAGCCACGCGCCGAACCGGGGCTTCCTGCGCTGCCTGTACGTGCTCTCCCGGGCGGCCGGGGAGATCGGCGAATCCGACGAGGCGGCCCGCTGCGCGCAGTTCCTCCGCGACTGCGACCCGGCGGCCGGTGACGCCCTCGCCAGCAACTGACGAGGGCGGGACAAGCGCCGGTCCGGCGTTGCCGGCCGGGGGACGTTCACCGACCCCTGGCCGGCGACGAGCCGTCGTGAACCGGGTCAGAGCCCTTCGGCCACCGACGCCGCGATCTTGAGCCAGGCGTCCCGGGTCGCGGACGAGAGCTGGGCGTACCGGATCGGCTCGCCGGTGTCGATCAACCGCTCGTACGGCGCCAGCAGCACCGCCCTGGTGCGGGCGGCGAAGTGCCGCTGGATCGCCGGCAGGTCGATCTCCTTGCGGGACGGTGGCATGGAGACCACCGTCACCGCCTGCCGGACGAGTCGCTGCCGACCACTCTGCTCCAGGTGGTCGAGCATCCGGGCGGCCGTCTCGGCGGAGTCGTTCCTGGCCGACATCGTCACCACGAGCTGGTCGGTGGCGTCGATCGCCGCCTGCCAGTTCTGGGCCCGGACGTTGTTGCCGGTGTCCACGAAGATCAACTTGTAGAACCGGCTGACCACCTCGCGGATCTCCGCGAAGGCGGTGGCGGTGAGCATCTCGCCGCCGGTCGCCGACTCGTCCGAGGCGAGTACGTCGAACATCCCCTCGCTCTGCGAGCGCACGTACTGCGACAGGTCGCCGACCCGGCCGTGCGCACCCTTGAACTGGTAGAGGTCGCGCAGCATGTCCCGCACGGTCCGGGAGTGGAAGTCCTGCTGGGCACGCATCCCCAGGGTCCCCTGGGTCTCGTTGTTGTCCCAGGCCAGCACGTATCCGCCGCGCTTCTGTCCGAAGGTCATCGCCAGCAGCAGGATCGCCACCGTCTTGCCGGCGCCGCCCTTGGGGTTGACGACCGTCACCTGCCGGAGCCCGCCGAAGTTCCGGCGGATCATCTCGATGTCCTGCTTGATCTCCTGCTCGTGCCGGCCCGGGGCGAGCTTCACCAGCCCCAGCGTGGTCTTGTTGACCGCCGCGCGTATCCCGGTCTGGGCGACGGGGTCGGCGGGACGTACCGCCCGGCGCCGGGCGAAGTCCTCCGCGGTGGGCGTACCGGAGTCCGGTGTCCAGAGCGGGTCGGGGTAGGCGTTGCCGGGTTGCGCTGGTACCCGCTGCACCCCGGCCGACTCGGCGTACGGCTGCTGCGGTACCTCGGTCACCCCGGGCGGGACCGGCGGGACCGGCGGCGGTGCCCAGCCGGGCTGCGGGCCGGTCACCGGCGGGGGCGGATAGCTCGGGTAACCGGGCTGGCTCGGATAGCCCGGCGGACCGGGCTGGTCCGGCGGCGGCGGATAGGCCGGGTGCGTTGCCACCGGGGGTGGTAGCGGCGGGTGCGGCGGGACCGGCTGCTGGGGCGACGGCGGCGGATAGGCCGACACCGGATGCGCCGCCGAGTACGGGCCGGGCGTGATCGTCGGCGGATACGGGCCGACCGGCGGCGCGGGTGCGACGGCCGGACCGGGCCCGGGACCGGAGACGGGCTGCACCGGTGGCGGTGGCGGCACCGGTTGTGCTGCCACCGCCGGGGCGCCGTGCTGCGGGCCGACCGGCCGCTGCGGCGGCTGTGCCCAGGGTGACTCGGCGGGCGGCCGGGCGGGACCGCCGTCCGGCTGGGCCCGGCTGGAGGCGGGCAGCGTCGCCCGGCCACGAGCCGGCTCGGCGGCTCGGACGCCTTCCGCCTCCTCGGCCGGGTCGGCGGTCCGGGCGGCGCCCGGCTGCTCGGCTTGTTCGCCCTTCGGCTCTGCCCCGCCGGCCTCGGCCGCTGCGGGGGTCACCGCCGACCTGCCCTGCTCCGCCCCGGAGCCGGACTCGGCGGCCCCGGTGCCCTGTCCGCCACCGCCAGCGGCCCCGCTGACCGGGATCGCCCCGCCCGCAGCCCCGCTGACCGGGATCGCCCCGCTGGTCGAGGCCGGCCCGCTGACCGGAGCCACCCCGCCGGTCGAGGTGGCGCCGTTCGTCGGGATGGCGCCGCTGCCCGGTTCGGCGCCGCTGACCGGTTCGGCGCCGCCGGCCGGGGCCGCACCGCTCACCGGCTTCACCGTCGCCTTGCCGGCGGCCGGAGTGACGGACGCCTTCCCGGCGGACGGGCTCACCGGGTTGACCACTGCCTTGCCGGCGGTGGGGCTGACGCTGGCCTTGCCGGCGGCTCGCGGCTCGGCCGTACCGATGCCGCCGGTGCGCTCCTCGCCGGTCGTCGCCAGCCGGTCCGGGGACTCCGGCCGGGCCCGCCCGACCGCGTCCTGGCCGCCGGTGTGCTCCGGTCGGCCCGCCGCGTCGGGGCGGCGGACGTCTCCGGTGTTCACCGAGGCCCGGCCCTGGCTGGGGGCGACCGTCGGCCAGACCCGGGTCGGCGAGTGCACCGCGGACTCGGCCGGGCCGCCGTGCGCAGCCGGACCGGGTGGAGGCGGCGGCGCCGGCACGGGCGGGATCGGCGGATGCGGCGGTACGGCGGTCACCGGCTGGGCGGCCACCGGCTGGACGGGCGGCGGCTGGACGGGCGGCGCGACGGGTGGGATCGGCACGGGGCCGAACGAGTGCGGGACCGGCGGCACCGGCACCGCGGGTGGCGCAGCGGGCCGCGAAGTGGACTGGTAGGGCTGGTGTGCGACGGGCTGCGGAACGCCGGCCATCGGGCCGGGCGGGGTCGCGTCCGGAGGTGGTGGCGGAGTCGGTGCCCAACTGATCGGATTGGACTCGTCACGCGGCTCGGCGACGATCTCGTCCGGCGGCCACAGCGGCTCGGCCTCCTGCGGCGCTGGTGGCCCCTGGCCCGGCACGTACACCCGGTCTCCATGATTGTTCACCACGACCTACCTCCTCCCTCCCACACCGAGGATATGCCCGCCGATCGGCCTCGCGCCGGGCACGGAGGTCCCCACCTACAGCCTTCCACAAGAGATCAGTGGTCGTACACCGCCCATGCCTCCGGCTCGATCCACCACGATCGCTTGCGGTTGAGGGTCCCCGTTACCCCGTCGTCCAGGAACGGAACCTCCGGATCCCGGGGCGTCACCGCCACCGCACGGCCACGCGCCCGCCTGACCTCGAGGCGTACCGTCCGGCGACCCCAGCGGGACCGCTCGGTCACCGGTACGGCCACTGCCACCTCGACCGTGCCGTCGGCCGGGTCCCCGGTGGAGAGCAGGCGTACCCCGCCCAGTTCGGCGTACCCGCCCGCGTTGCCGATCGCGCAGGCGAGGAGCGGGTCGTCACCGGCCGACAGCACGGTGTCGTCCACCTCCACCCGACCGCGCCAGGCCAACGGGGTACCGGCGTCGTTGGCGGCACCGAGCAGCGCCCCGTCCAGGGTGACCGAACCACCGTCGTTGCGGAGCAGGTCGAGTCGGCGTACCCGGCCGTCGAGCACGGCCGAGGCGACCGCCGCCGGTTCGCGGGGCAGGCCGAGTTGGCCGGCGAGGTCCCGGGGCGGCTGGGACCCCGCCGACCGGCTCGGATCCAGCGGCAGTACGCCGATCGCCGGCAGGTCGGGCACGGTGCGGTTGGCGGCGAGGTCGGCCGGGCGGCGACTGGGCGGCGGGGCGTACCGGCGGACCAGTCGGCGCATGACGGCGCGTAACTGTGCGTCACTCGCTGTAGCGACGACGAGCCGGACCTTGCCGTCCGGGTCGGGCCAGTCGAGCCCGTCCGGCCGGGGTGGGCCGTCGAGCCGGGCCAGCACGGAGTCGATCTCCCGATCCGACCGGGCGGTCACCGTCTCCACCCGGGCGCCGCGCTCGGTCAGCGCGTCGGCGCAGGCCAACACGGGTACCCGTGGAGTCTCCGCGCACTCCGCCCGGTCCGGTGCCGCACCCGGGGAACAGCAGTCGCCGCCCGCGCCGCAGCCCGTCGAGGTGTCCTCACCCCGGGCGAGGGTGAGCAGTACCACGTCGTACACCGGGAGTCGCCTCCTGCCGCCAGCCGGCCTCTGCCGGCCGGGTCGTCACTTTTTGTTAGCCTGACACCCCGGGCTCGCCACGCGGTCGCCACCTGGCACCCGAGCCCCCTGGAGGCGGGTTTAGAGATGCCGGCGATCGTGCTCATCGGGGCGCAGTGGGGCGACGAGGGCAAGGGCAAGGTTACCGACCTGTTGGGTGACCGGGTCGACTACGTCGTCCGGTACTCCGGCGGCAACAACGCCGGACACACCGTGGTGACCCCGGACGGCCAGAAGTACGCGCTGCACCTGATGCCGTCGGGCGCGCTCTCGCCGAGCGCGGTGATCGTGATCGGCAACGGGGTGGTGGTCGACCCGAAGGTGCTGATCTCCGAGATCGACGGGCTCGCCGAGCGGGGCGTCGACGTCTCCCGGCTGCGGATCTCCGGCGACGCACACCTGATCATGCCGCACCACCGGGCGCTGGACCGGGTCGTCGAGCGCTACCTCGGCTCGTCCCGGATCGGCACCACCGGCCGGGGCATCGGCCCGGCCTATGGCGACAAGGTGGCCCGGATGGGCATCCGGGTGCAGGACCTGCTCGACCCCGGCATCCTGCGCAAGAAGCTCGAACTCGCACTGCGGGAGAAGAACCAGATCCTCTTCAAGGTCTACAACCGCAAGGCGCTTGACGTGGATGCGGTGACCGAGGAATACCTCGGCTACGCGGAGCGACTGCGGCCGTACATCGCGGAGACCCGGGTGATCCTCTGGGACGCCCTGGACCGGGGCGAGACGGTACTGCTGGAGGGCGCCCAGGCCACCATGCTCGACATGGACCACGGCACGTACCCCTTCGTCACCTCGTCCAACCCGACGGTCGGCGGCGCCTGCGTCGGCTCCGGCATCCCGCCGATGGCGGTCAACCAGGTGATCGGGGTGACGAAGGCGTACACCACCCGGGTCGGGTCGGGGCCGTTCCCGACCGAACTCTTCGACGAGAACGGTGCACACCTGCGCAAGGTCGGCGCCGAGTACGGCACCACCACCGGCCGGGAGCGCCGGTGCGGCTGGTTCGACGCCGTGATCGCCAGGTACGCCGTCCGGCTCAACGGCATCACCGACCTGGTCGTCACCAAGCTCGACGTCCTCTCCGGACTGGAGAAGGTGCCGATCTGCGTCGGGTACGAGATCGACGGCGAGCGGTACGACGACATGCCGATGACGCAGACCGCGATCCACCACGCCAAGCCGGTCTACGAGGAGCTGGACGGCTGGTGGGAGGACATCTCCAAGGCGCGTTCCGAGGCGGAACTGCCGGAGAACGCCCGCCGCTACCTGGCCCGGATCGAGGAGCTGTGCCGGACCCGGGTCAGCGTCGTCGGCGTCGGCCCCGGCCGGGACGAGAACGTCGTCCGGCACGAACTGCTCCCACCCCGGTGAGGAAGGGCCCCCCGTACAACAAAAAGCGATAGCCGGGGGCCCTTCCTTACACCCCTGACCGTAGGATCGGTGGCCGTGCGCGTACTACTTCTCGGTGGCGGTGGGCGGGAGCATGCTCTGGCGCTCGGCCTGGCCGCCGACCCGGCCGTCGACCAGTTGATCGCCGCACCCGGCAACCCGGGCATCGCGGCGGTCGCGGAGTTGCGCCCGGTGCAGGCCACCGACCCGGCCTCGGTCGCGGCGCTCGCCGTCGAGGTCCAGGCCGACCTGGTCGTCGTCGGTCCGGAGGCGCCGCTGGTCGCCGGGGTCGCCGACGCGGTACGCGCCAAGGGCATCGCCTGCTTCGGCCCGTCCGGTGCGGCGGCCCGGATCGAGGGCTCCAAGACGTTCGCCAAGGACGTGATGACGACGGCCGGAGTGCCGACGGCCCGGGCCCGGACGGTCGACAACCCCGGGACCGGGGTCGGATCGGCGCTGGTGGCGCAGGCACTCGACCAGTTCGGCCCGCCGTACGTGGTCAAGGACGACGGACTCGCCGCAGGCAAGGGCGTGGTGGTCACCGAGGACCGCTCGGCGGCACTCGACCACGCGGCCGGCTGTGCCCGGGTGGTCGTCGAGGAGTACCTGGCCGGGCCAGAGGTCTCGCTCTTCGTGGTCACCGACGGCGAGACCGCGCTGCCGCTGTTGCCGGCCCAGGACTTCAAGCGGGTGGGCGACGGCGACACCGGGCCGAACACCGGCGGCATGGGGGCGTACGCGCCGTTGCCGTGGCTGCCGCCGGGGACCGTCGACGAGGTGATGGCCACGGTGGTCGAGCCGACCCTGGCCGAGATGCGGCGCCGGGGTACCCCGTTCAGCGGGCTGCTCTACGTCGGGCTGGCCATCACCCGGCACGGGCCACGGGTGATCGAGTTCAACGCGCGGTTCGGCGACCCGGAGACGCAGGTCGTACTCCCACTGCTGGAGACGCCGCTCGCCGGCCTGCTGCACGCGGCGGCAACCGGCTCGCTGGCCGCGCATCCGCCGCTGCGCTGGCGTTCCGGCGCGGCGGTCACCGTCGTGGTCGCCTCGGCGGGCTACCCGGGCACGCCCAGCACCGGTGACGTGATCACCGGCGCCGAGCGGGCCGGGATCGTGCACGCCGGCACCGCACGCCGGGACTCGGACGGGGCGTTGGTCTCCGCCGGGGGCCGGGTCCTCGCCGGTACCGGCCTCGGCGCCGACCTGGACGCGGCCCGGGCCGCCGCCTACGAGCTGGTCGCCGGGGTCGACCTGCCGGGCGGGCACCACCGGACCGACATCGCGGCGCTCGCCGCGGCGGGTCGGCTCGCCGCACCCGACCGGGCCGAGTCGCCGGCTGGCTGAGCCGCTCTCCGGCCTCCGCCCGACCGGGCGTTGAGGCTGCTCTCCGATCGTGCCGCAGCCCCGTCCCTCCGGCGGGCGGTGGGTCCGGCGCGGCGCACGTGTGCCGGCTGGCACGAAACCGTGATTCGCTGATCGCACCCGGTTGCCTACCGTGAGATCAACCCCGGCCGTCGGTCCCGGGGATCCCACTGCCGGAGGAGCCAGCATGCACAGGTACCTGACTCGGGCGGCCCTGTTCGCCCTCGGCGGCGCGGTCGCGGTCGCGGCGACCGGCTGTGTGACGATCGAGAGGGGCGGGCCCGGGACCGCTGGCTCCGCGCCGACCAGCTCGGTGCCGGCCACCGGTGACGCGGGCCTGGGCAGCGCCCCGCCGGACGAGACCGCCGCGACGCCGGATCCGACCGGCAGCCCGGCGGGCAAGGGCGGCAAGCCCGGCGGCGGCTCCAGCGGCGGCGGCAACACCGGCAACACCGGGGGCGGCAGCGACCACAGCGGTACGACGAGCAAGAAGCCGAGCGGCCCGACGATCGTGTACTACCGGATCAAGCAGAAGCCACAGTGCGACCAGGGTACGAACGTGAACCGCATCCCCGGCGTGCCGGTGATCCTGGAGTGGAAGGTGACCGGCGCGGACGAGGTCACCATCTCGGTGGACGGTCCCGGGATCTACAACACCTATCCGGCGGTCGGCACGGCGACGATCGACTTCTCGTGTGGCGGCAGCCCCGGCGAGTACGCCAAGCACACCTACCAGCTGCGTACCGTCGGCGGCGGCGAGGTACGGTCCAAGACGCTGAGCGCCTCGGCCCTGATCCACGAGATCCCCCAGGTCTGAACGGACTCGATCCCTGAAGGCCTGAACGGTTCGCCATCGACAGTCCTTTTCGATCATCCACTGTGTACGGGTCAGACGCGGGCACCCGTCGGCCGTTATCCTCGCCATCTTCGATCGGTCGATCAGCAGGAGGTTGGCGATGCGGTTTCGACGGGGGCTCGCGACGTTCGCGGCGGCGGTGTTGACCATGGTGTCGGCGGCGGTGTTGCCGACCGCCGCGCCGGCCTTGGCTGCCGAGGTCAATGCCACCTACAACGTCTGGACCTGGAACGTGGCCGGCTGGAAGATGCACCGGGGCGCCACCGGCAACGGGCTGATCGGCGCGCTTGCGAACTCGATCCGCGCCCGCAACGCCCACTTCGCGGCGCTTAACGAGCTGTGCTGGAGCCAGTACAAGGCGGTGCAGTCCAACCTGCGCGCCTCGGGTTGGCCGCAGGACGTCGAGAACTTCTCCCGCTTCGAGGCGCACAACCAGACCATCTGCGGCGGTGAGCCGTTCGGGCTGGCCATCTTCAGCAAGGCACCGATGGGGGGTGCCAACCGTTACGCGCTGGCCGCGGACGGCAGCTCGGAGCGGCGCCAGCTGCTCTGTGCACCGCTGGAGGCCCGGCCGCGCCTGCGGTTCTGCACCACCCACATCACCCCGTCCAACGAGGTCATCAACGGCCAGAAGATCAACGAACGCCAGCTCGGCGAGGTGCTGAGCCGGCTGGAGAGCTTCAACACGGCCGGCGACACGGTGATCATCGCGGGCGACTTCAACGCCCAGCCCAACTACGGGCGGATGGACCCCTGGTACTCCCGGAACCTGAACGTCCCGCTCAACGGCGGTAACCGGGGCGACTACCGGGAGTTGGACGACACCCACTCGGCCAGCCCGGGCTACGGCGAAACGACGGTCGCCGACGGCGACACCAGCGGGCCGGGCGGCCAGGGCAAGAAGATCGACATGATCTTCGTACGGGAGAACCGGATCGCCGGTACCTACACCGGTGACTCGCTCTCCATCTCGACCGGGTGCGGCGGCGCCTGCTCCGACCACCGGATCCTGATCGGCACGGTGACCGTCCGGGTCACCACCTGATTCGTGGCCGCCACCACCGGGCCGGGCGGCGGTCAGGCCCGGTGGTAGCGGCGCAGTTCCCGGGTCAGCACCTTGCCGGTCGCGTTGCGCGGCAGGGCGGGTACGAAGAGCACGTCCCGGGGCACCGAGAACCGGGCGCGGTAGCGGCGGACGTACTCGCGTACCGCGTCCGGGTCGAGTGTCTCGCCCGGGTGCAGCACCAGGTACGCCGCCAGCCGCTGCCCGTACGTCCGGTCCGGTACGCCGATCACCGCCACCTCGCGTACCTGGGGCAGCTCGGCGAGCAGGTTCTCCACCTCGGACGGATGGACGTTCTCGCCACCGGAGATGATCATGTCGTCGGCGCGGCCGTCGACGAAGAGCAACCCGTCGGCGTCCAGATGGCCGAGGTCGCCGGTGTCCAGCAGCCGCCCGCCGGCCGGGTCGCCCCGGTCCTCCGCCTCCCGAGCGTCCGCCTCCCGAGCGTCCGCCTCCGGATCGTCCGTCTCCCGACCCTCCGCCTCCGGGCTCCGGGTCGTGTACCCCTCGAAGAGCAGTTCGTTGCCGACCAGGATCCTCCCCACCCGGCCGGCCGGGACCGGCTCGCCACGCGGGTCGACGACCAACAGCCGGGTGCCGTGCGGTGGTCGGCCGGCGGTGTTCGGCTCCCGGCGCAGCTCGGCCGGGGTGGCGATGGCCGCCCAGGAGACCTCGGTGGAGCCGTAGAGGTTGTAGAGCACGTCGCCGTAGCGGTCCATGAACCGGGTGGCCAGCCCGCCGGGCAGCGCGGAACCGCTCACCGCCACCACCTCCAGCGGCGGCCGGGTCTGCGGGGACGGCACCTCCAGCAACCGCTGCACCATCACCGGTACGGCGAAGAGCGCCGTGCAGGAGTGCCGCCGCACCGCCTCCAGCGTGGCCGACGGCTCGAACCTGCGGTGCAGTACGACGGTGCCGCGCAGCGCGAAGGCGATCTGTAGGGCGGCGTACCCCCAGGTGTGGAAGAGCGGGGCGGCGATCATCATCCGTACCCCGCTGTGCAGCGGTATCCGGTCGATGATCGCGACGAGCGGGCCGACGCCGTTCGGGGTGGGCCGGCGGGCACCCTTGGGCGTACCAGTGGTGCCGGAGGTGAGCACGATGGTCCGGCCGTTCCGGCCCGGCGGGTGCAGCTCACCGAGGGGCGCCCCGGCGACCAGTTCCCGGTACTCCCGCTCGTCGATCCGTTCCACCTCGGCCGGCAGCCCGACGACCCGATCGAGGAACTCGGCGTCGTGCACCAGCAGCCGGATCCGTTGCTCCTCGGCGATCGTCCCGAGCTGCGCCCCGGAGAGGCCGGTGTTCACCAGCACGATGTCGCCGCCGAGCAGCCCGCCGGCGAGAGCCGTCTCCACCAGGCCGGAGTGGTTGCGGCAGAGCACCCCGATCCGGTCGCCCTCCGCGACGGCGTACCGGGACCGCAGCGACCGGGCCAGCC
This sequence comes from Plantactinospora sp. CNZ320, assembly GCF_002846275.1. Classification (NCBI taxonomy): domain Bacteria; kingdom Bacillati; phylum Actinomycetota; class Actinomycetes; order Micromonosporales; family Micromonosporaceae; genus Plantactinospora; species Plantactinospora sp. CNZ320. The sequence continues at coordinate 4,802,922 of NZ_PJMP01000001.1, read as the reverse complement.
GTTCGGCCCGGTCCAGCAACTCCCGGTAGCTGATCCCGCCATCTTCCTCGTCGATCAGCGCGAGCCGGTCCGGGTCCCGGGCCGCCGCCTGGCGCAGCTCGCCGACCAAGCTGAATCCCCAGTCCCGCAGCGCGCCGAGTTGCGCCGCGACCCGCCGGGGCGAGCCGGGCCTGAGCAGCCCACGCCGGGTCAGCGTGCTGACGAGGAACGCGAGGTTGGCGGGGGCGGGCAAGGCGGCTCCGATCAGCGGATCTGGCGACCGGAGATGGCCCGGGAGATCACCAGCCGCTGGATCTCCGAGGTCCCCTCGAAGATGGTGTAGATCTTGGCGTCCCGGTACCAGCGCTCGACCGGGTGCTCGCGCAGGAAGCCGGCGCCGCCGAGGATCTGCACCGCCTTCCCGGTCACCGAGACGGCCACCTCGCCGGCCTTGAGCTTGGACATCGAGCCCTCGCCCGCACTGAACGGCCGGTTGTTGCGCCCCATCCAGGCGGCTCGCCAGACCAGCAGCCGGGCGGCGTCGATCTCCATCCGCATGTCCGCGAGCTGGAACGCGATCGCCTGGTTCTCGATGATCGGCCGTCCGAACTGGACCCGCTCCTGGGCGTACGCCAGGGCGTACTCGTACGCCGCCCGGGCCACCCCGACCGCCTGGGCTCCGACCGTCGGCCGGGAGAGTTCGAAGGTACGCATCGCCGCCTGGCTCTTGCCGCGCTGGCCGGAGCGGGCCCGGTCGAGGCGTTCGCGCAGTGCGTCGTACCCGCCGAGCAGGCAGCGGCCCGGTACCCGTACCTCGTCGAGAAAGACGTCGGCGGTGTGCGAGGCGCGTAGCCCGAGCTTCTTGAGCTTCTTTGTCGCGGTCAGCCCCTCGGTGCCGGGCGGCACCACGAACGCGGCCTGGCCCCGGGAGCCGAGTTCGGGTTCCACCGACGCGGTCACCACGTGCACGGCGGCGATCCCCCCGTTGGTGGCGTACGCCTTCTGCCCGGTCAGCACCCACTCGTCGGTGGCGGAGTCGTAGCGGGCCCGGGTGCGCATGGCGGAGACGTCGGACCCGGCCTCGGGCTCGGTGCTGCAGAACGCCGCCACGGCCGGCCGGTCGGTGTCGCCGAAGCACTGCGGTACCCATTCGACCATCTGGTCGGGGGTGCCGGAGCCGTAGATGGCGGCGACCGCCAGGGTGGTGCCGAAGATGGCCATGCCGATGCCGGCGTCACCCCAGAAGAGTTCCTCGTTGGCCAGCGCCAGGGAGAGGCCGGTCGGGTCGGCCCAGCAGTTCGCGATGAACTCGAAGCCGTAGAGCCCGACCTTCGCCGCCTCCTGGATCACCGGCCAGGGGGTCTCCTCGCGGGCGTCCCACTCGGCGGCGGCCGGGCGCACGATCTCGGCGGCGAAGCCGTGCACCCAGTCGCGCAGGTCCCGTTGCTCTTCGTTCAGGTCGAGCGAGAACTCGGTCACGCCATTCCCTCGTCGGTCGTCGGGTCCGGGGTACGGGCACCGGTTCGTCCGGGGTACGGGCACCGGTTCGTCCGGGGTACGGGCACCGGTTCGGCCGGGCCCGGCACCGGGGGGGATCAGGCCTTCGGGATGTCGAAGAGGTTGGCGATGTTGGCGGCGAGCCCGAGGTCACCCTTTGCCTTCAGCTTGCCGGTCATGAACATCATCACCGGGTTGGCGCCACCGGAGACGATCTTCAGGAACTCCACCGGGCCCATCGTGAGGGTGAGCTTCGGCTCCCGCTGCGGGGTCTCCGAGATCTGGCAGGTCCCGTTCTCGATGACGATCTCGTAGGTGTCGGAACCGCCGTCGGCCCGGCCGGTGATGGTCCAGTGGATGACCGTGTTGGTGTTGCCGGCCCGGTCAGCCCGGAACAGTGCCGGCATCCGGCCGAACACCGCGTCGAGGACCTTGCCGCGCAGGTCGCCACTCATCACCTCGGCCAGCTTGTCGTCAGGGGTGGACTTGACGATCTGGGCGAACTGCTTGGGCTCGAGCGAGGCGAAGTTCGCCGGGTCGAAGTCGGTCATTCGAGAGTCCTCCGGGCTGCTGTGGATGTCGCCGTTCCGGTCGACTTTATTGGTTACTCATGCGTAACCTTACGCACGAGTAGGTAAGCTCGCAAGGGTGTCGACTCCGCCCGCCTTCCGGCGGCTGCCCCGGGCCGTACGGGAGCAGCAGATACTCGACGCCGCCGTCAGGATCTTCTCCCGGCGCGGCTTCCACGCGGCGAGCATGGACGAGATCGCCGACGGCGCCGGAATCTCCAAGCCCATGGTCTACGCCTATCTCGGCTCGAAGGAGGAGCTCTTCACCGCCTGCCTGCACCGGGAGGGGACCCGGCTGGTGGAGGCGATCGTCGGCGCGGTCGTACCGGACCTGCCGTTCGAGGAGCGGCTCTGGCGCGGCCTGCGGGCGTTCTTCCGGTTCGTCGGGGCGCACCGGGACGGCTGGGCGGTCCTCTACCGGCAGGCCCGGGGCGAACGACCGTTCGCCAGTGAACTGGCGGTGATGCGGAGCCGGATCATCGAGGTGGTCGCCGGGATGCTCGCCCGGGGCCTGGCCGCCGACGGCCGCGAGGTCCGCGCCCCCGAGCTGGAGGTCATGGCGTACGCCCTGGTCGGTGCCTCGGAATCGGTTGCCGACTGGCTGGCCGACCATCCCGACGCCGACCCGGACGCGATGGCCGGCCGGATGATGGACTTCGTCTGGACCGGCGCCGGCAACCTGCTCGCCGGCCACTCCTGGCGTCCCCCGGCCACCCCGCCGGGCTGACGTCGCCAGCGCCTCTGTCGCCTGGACAACCTGCGCCTGGCCGGCCTGTTGCCGTCGTTTTCCATGATCGCCCCCCGTTGCTTCCATGATCGGCCCCTTGACGTCTGCGGCCGGGGGTGTCAGTGTCATCTGACAGGGGGTGTCAGATGAGACTGACACCCAAGAAGGGAACCGGACGCATGGACCAGGCCCCACCCTCGGGGGAGCAGTTGCTGCTGATGCTCACCGCGCTGGCCAGCCCGCACCGGCTACGGATCGTCGCGGCGCTCGCCGAGGGCCGCAGCTACGTCAGCCAACTGGCACGTCGGCTGGGGATGAACCGGCCGCTGCTCTACATGCACCTCCAGCGGCTGGAGGCGGCCGGCCTGGTCGTCGGTGAGCTGGAGACGGCCCCGGACGGCAGTTCGGTGAAGTACTTCGAGGTGGTGCCGTTCGCACTGGCACTGACCCCGCAGGTGGTCGCCGGAGCCGTCCCGACGCTGGCGGCGGCGGCGGAGCCCGGAGCCGGCGCAACCGGAGGGAACGGCCCGGCAACGGGCGGATCGGGAGAGGACACGAGCAGGTGAGCACACTGTTGGCAGCCGAGCCGGAGATCGCGCGGACCACCGCCGTCGCATCGGCCGCGCTTGACATCGCGCAGACCGCCACGATCGCGACGGCGGCGTTTGCGGTGGCGCTGGCCGCCGTCGTCGGCTTCGTCGGCCTCGGCTTCTACCGGGCCCGGCGGAGCACGGCCGGCGAGGCGGCGTACCGCGAACTGGTCGAGCGGGTCGTCGAGGCGGAGACCCGGACGGCGGAGGCCACCGCCGCGACCGCCGAACAACTGGGCGGGCTGCGCACCGAGTTGCACGGCACCCGCGACGAGATGACCGAGGTCAAGCGGCGGCTTGCCGAGTTGGAGCGGCTGCTCAGCCAGATCGGCTGAGTCGTCGCCCGGCGGCAGCGCACGGGGGAGGAAACGCGAATGAGATCCAGCCCGAGACACAGCATCCTGACGGTCCCGCGACAACGCGGTGTCTTCCTGACGGCCCTGCGACACAGCGTCCTGACGGTCCTCGCGGCGGTGCTCGCCCTGCCGGTGGTGGTGTCCGCCGGTACCGGCCCGGCGGTCGGAGCGCCACGGCGGGACGACCTGGCCCGGCCGGCCGACCTGGCCCGGGCGGAGAGCTACCTGCGGGAGTACATGTCCGAGGTCCGCGCGCCCGGTCTGGCGTACGCGGTGGTGCGTGCCGACCGGGTCGTCGGGCAGGGCGCCTGGGGGGTCGACGGTGACGGTGACCCGATCACGCCGCGTACGCCGTTCGTGCTCGGCTCGGTGGCGAAGTCGTTCACCGCGCTGGCGGTGATGCAGCTCGTCGAGGCCGGCCGGGTCGAGCTGGACGCACCGGTCCGCCGGTACGTGCCGTGGCTGCGGCTGGCCGACGAGCCGGCCGCGGCCCGGATCACCGTACGGCAACTGCTCGTGCAGACCAGCGGGCTGCCGCAGGTGGCGACGACGGGACTCACCGACCGGTACGACAACGCGCCAGGTGCGCTGGCCCGGGCGGTACGGGACCTCGCGGCGGTACGGCCGACGGCGCAGCCGGGCGGGGCACACCAGTACAGCGACGCCAACTACATGATCCTGGGCGTACTGGTCGAGGAGGTGACCGGGGAGAGCTACGGCGGCTACCTGCGCCGGGCGGTACTCGATCCGCTCGGGATGGTCGACTCCGCCGCCACCGGGGCCGAGGCGGAGGCGGTGGGGGTACCGCCCGGGCACCGTTACTACCTCGACCGCCCGCAGCGCTTCGCCCCGTCCTTCGACGGTTCCGGCGTCCCGTACGGTTTCCTGGCGGCGAGCCTGACCGACGTGACCCACTACGCGATGGCACAGCTTGCCGACGGCCGGTACTCCGGTCGCGCGGTCCTCTCCCCGCAGGGCGTCGCGCAACTGCACACCGGCCAGGTCCCCACCGGCGGCGGTGGCCGGTACGCCATGGGGTGGCGGGACAGCACGCTCGGTGATCCGGCCGAGCGGATCGTCTGGCACGCCGGGGCGACGGCGAACTCGTTCGGCCACATCGTGCTGGTACCCGGATCGGATCTGGCCGTGGTGGTGCTGGCCAACATCTACGGCCTGATGATGGACGGGCCGCTGGTCTCGGCGGCCTTCAACGTGGCCCGGATCCTGCACGGCGGCGCGGCGGAGGCCGGCGCGGCGAAGGATCCGACCTTCACCCGACTGCTCGCCGGGTTGGGCGCGGTCGCGGTACTCCTGCTCGCTCTGCTGGTCTGGTCGGTCCTCCGGATGGTCCGTCGCTGCCCGGCCGGGCCGGCCCGGTCAGGCCGCCGGGTCCTCGCCGGAACGGCCGGCTGGGTCGCCGGCTGCGCCGGGCTGGCGGCCGGGGTGATCTGGGCGGTCCCGGCGGCCTGGGACGGCGCGGGCCTGGCGCAGGTGCGGCTCTTCGCCCCGGATGTGGGTGACGCGATCGTGGCGGTGGCGGTGCTGGCCGGGCTGCTGGCGCTGGCCCGGGTCGGTGTCGCCGCTGTCGCCCTGGCCGGTCGCCGGCCCGCGTCGCAGACCCGGCCGCGCTACGAGGCGGTCGGCTGACCACGCGGGCCTCGCGCCGCCGCGACAGCGCGACGAGGTGCTCCGGTCCCATCGGACCGGAGCACCCGTCACGCGGACCTTGACCCGGTGTCTTGGACCTTGACCCGGTGTCGCGGTGGTCTGTCGCCGGTGGCGCGGGTCGGATCGGGCGACGCCGTGCCGACGGTCAGATCCGGCCGGTGCCGGCGCCGCCGGTGACGATTGACTTGACGTTGGCGGCCGGGTCGACGCTGACGCTGTACGGGAGACTCCGTACGCTGCCGCCGGCCTGGCCACTGCCGGAGTTCACGAAGTGGTTGTTGCGGGCGACCAGGGTGCCGGGGCCGGAGCTGGCCTCGCCGAGGTGGTACGGGTCGTCGGTGTTCTCGAAGTAGTTGCCCTCGACGAGTACGCCCGCGCCCTCGGTGGAGGCGACGCCGTAGCCGCCGACGTTGTTGTAGTAGTTGTTGAAGACGTGCACCGGGTTGCCGAAGCGGACCCGGGGGTGCCGCTGGTTCGAGCCGTCGAACCAGTTGTGGTGGTACGTCACGCGCAGCTTGCCGGAGTCCTCGCCCGCGTTGTCGTCGGAGTGGCCGAGCAGGAACGACTTGTCGTGGTCGAAGACCCGGTTCCAGGAGACGGTGGCGCAGTCCGAGGCCCGCTTGATGTCGACCGCACCGTCGTTGCCGTTACTGAAGCTGTTGTGGTCGATCCAGACCCGGGTCGAGTACTGCACGTTGATCGCGTCGTCGCTCCAGTTCCGGAAGTTGATGTTCCGGATGATCACGTTGCTGACGCTGGCGACGTTGAGCCCGCCGCCGGTGATCGCGGCATTGCTGCCCACCCCGATGATGGTCTTGTTGGCGGCGACCTTCTGCATGCCGCTGATCGACAGGCTGCCGGAGACCCGGATCACCCGTGCGCCGCTGGCCTGCATCTCGCTCACCAACTGGCTGCCGCTGGTGACGGTCACCGGGGAGGCGTTCCCGCCGCCGGTGGTGCCGCCGCACTGGGTCGCCCAACCCTGCATGTTGAACGAGGCGGCCGACGCGCTGGGCGCCGCGACCATCGAGGTGGTGACGAGTACGGCGGCGGTGGCTGCGGCGAGCAGTGGCGTCCGGGTGAGCCGCCGTACGCGCTGGGACGTGGTGGTGGTTTCGGTGCTGGACACAGGTACCTCCGAGCGGAAGTGATCCACCTCGGCAGCCGGGTCGCGGGTGGGACGCAGGCGCCGCCAGCGATGGTGGAGGGGGTGCGGCCGGCGATCCCGGACACGCACTTCTTGGGGACGGGATGCTGGAAAGCGCTTTCCAGCATCAAACGAAGACTATCGATGTATCTACGGTGGTGTCAACGGCAAATCTCGATGTTTGTTACGTCCTGTCGGGCTTGGCCCGAGAGCGTGAAGAGCGTGATCAGTCCGGATCAGACCTGATCACGCCTGATCACGTCGTATCCCACCTGATCTCACCGGATCCCACCCGATCAGGCCGGATTCAGGCCGGGGTCGCGGTCACCTCGCCGATCAGGTGGGCGCGACCGCGTGACGGGTCGTGCAGCCCGAAACTCCAACCCGGGGCGGCGGAGAAGGCCACCGTGCCGGGCAGTGGCACTGGCCGCCTGAACTCCACCTCCACCGTGTACGCCTCGGGCAGCCGTCCCTCAAGCGCCGCCAGGCAACGGGCCTTGCTCCACATGCCGTGCGCGATCGGCCGGGGAAAGCCGAACAGCCGGGCGCCGATCCGCGAGGTGTGGATCGGGTTGTGGTCGCCGGAGACCCGGGCGTAGTCCCGGCCCACCCGGGAGTCCAGCCGCCACAGCGCGGTCGGGGCCGGGGGCGGGGTCGTCGACCGCTGCGTGGAGTCGCGCCGGTCGCCGCTTGCGGCACGCTCCCGTCGCAGGTACGTCGACACGCCGCGCCACACCACCTCCCCGTCGACCGAGGCGGTGCAGACCACGTCGAACTGCCGCCCCCGGTCGTGCGGGCGCAGGTCGACGGCGCGTACCGCCAGGTCCAGCGGCTCGGCCGCGTCCAACCGGCGGTACGTGGTGATCCGGTTCGTAACATGCACCAGGCCGACCAGGGGCAGCGGAAAGTCCGGCGCACTCATCAGGCGCAGCGCCAGCGGGAAGGCGAGTACGTGCGGATAGGTCGGCGGCAGCGCGTCGGCGAGCCGGAACCCGCACACCCGGTCGTACGCCGCCAGGTGGTCCCGGTCGACCGTGACCGCCCGGACCAGCAGCTCGGTGTCGGGGAGCCGGTCGCCGCGCCGGGCCGTCCCGAACCCCGGGGCCAACCCGATCGCCGCCCGGCGGTAGAGCGCTCCGGTGGCCGGCAGCACCGCCAACTCGATCCCGGACGCCCCCGCCGCTCTCCCCGACTCGTTCGCAGCGCCGCCTCCGGCGTGGTCCGGTAGCCCGCCGGTGTCCTTCGCAGCGCTGCCTCCGGCGTCGTCCGATGGCCCTGCGGTGTCGTGCGGTTGCTGTGTCATCACGCCCCCAGCAGGCTCTGGCCGCAGACCCGGACCACGTTGCCGGTGACCCCCGCCGAGCCGGGCGAGGCGAACCAGGCGATCGTGTGCGCGACGTCGACCGGCAGGCCGCCCTGGGCCATACTGTTCATCCGCCGGCCGGCCTCGCGGATCATCAGCGGGATCCGGGCGGTCAACCGGGTCTCGATGAAGCCCGGTGCGACCGCGTTCACCGTGATGCCGCGCTCGTCGAGGACCGGCGCCATCGAGTGCACCAGGCCGATCACCCCGGCCTTGGAGGTGGCGTAGTTGGTCTGGCCCCGGTTGCCGGCGATCCCGGCGATCGAGGAGACCCCGATCAGCCGCCCGCCGCGCGGGATCAGTTCGCGATCCAGCAGTACGTCGTTGATCCGTTCCTGGCTGGTGAGGTTGACCTCCAGCACCGAGTCCCACCGGTCCGGGGTCATCCGGCCGAGCGTCTTGTCCCGGGTGATCCCGGCGTTGTGCACCAGCACGTCGACCCGGCCGTGCCGGTCGGCCAGGTGGTCGGCGAGCCGCAGCGGTGCGTCCGGCGCGGTCAGGTCGAGCTGTACCGCCGTACCGCCGACGGCGTTGGCGACCTCGGCGAGCGCGTCACCGGCGGCCGGTACGTCCAGCGCCACCACCTGGGCACCGTCGGCCGCCAGTACCTCGGCGACCTTCGCCCCGATCCCCCGGGCGGCCCCGGTGACCAGGGCGATCCGGCCGTCCAGCGGGCGGTCCCAGTCGACCTCTGGCACCTCGGCCGGGCCGATCCGGATCACCTGCCCGGAGACGTACGCCGAGCGGCCGGAGAGCAGGAAGCGCAGGGTCGACTCGACCGCCCGCTCGGCGCCCGGCGCGACGTAGACGAGTTGTGCGGTCGTACCCCGGCCGAACTCCTTGCCGATGCTGCGGGTCAGCCCCTCCAGGGCACGCTGGGCGGTCGCCTCGCGCGGGGTGGCGCAGGACTCCGGCGCGGTGCCGAAGACGATCACTCGGCCGGACGGGTGCAGCGCCCGGGCCAGCGGGTGGAAGAAGTCGTAGAGGGCGCGCAGCCCGGCCGAGTCGGTGATGCCTGTGGCGTCGTAGAGCAGGGCGGCCTGCGGGGAGACCCGGCCGTCGGCGTCGGCGGGCCGGATCGCGGCCGGGTCGGAGACCTCCACGCCGGCCGAGCCGAGCTGTTTGGCCAGCGGTTCGACCAGGCGGCCGCCCGGGGCGGCGTCGAGGCGTACCGGGCCGTGCGTCAGCGGTTCGCCGGGGCGGTACCGGCGCAGCCGGGGCGGGTCGGGCAGGCCGAGGCGCTTGACCAGCGCCCGGCCGGGACCGGTGTGGGCGAAGCTCGCGTACCTGTCGCTCATGAGAGAAGCCTACTCGCGGGTAAGGTAGGAACAACCCTGCGTTCTGGAGGCGTCACCATGGAAGCCGTACGTCGCGTCGCGGTCCTCGGAGGCAACCGGATCCCGTTCGCCCGCTCCAACGGTAGGTACGCCAAGGCGTCCAACCAGGACATGCTGACCGCCGCCCTGGACGGGTTGATCGCCCGGTTCGGCCTGGCCGGTCAGCGGCTCGGCGAGGTGGCCGCCGGGGCGGTGCTGAAGCACTCGAAGGACTTCAACCTCACCCGGGAGGTGGTACTCGGCTCCCGGCTCGACCCGCGCACCCCGGCGTACGACCTCCAGCAGGCCTGCGGCACCGGCCTGGAGGCGGCGATCCTGGTCGCCAACAAGATCGCGCTCGGCCAGATCGAGGTCGGGATCGCCGGTGGCGTGGACACCACCTCGGACGCGCCGCTCGCCGTCAACGAGGAGCTGCGGCGTACCCTGCTGGAGATCAACGCGGCCCGTACCCTCGGCGGGCGCCTGAAGGCCGCCGCCCGGCTCCGCCCGGCCCAGCCGTTCCGGCCGGAGGTCCCGCGCAACGCGGAGCCGCGTACCGGACTGTCGATGGGTGAGCACGCGGCGATCACCGCCCGGCGGTGGAACGTCGACCGGCAGGCCCAGGACGAACTCGCGGTCCGGTCGCACCAGCGGCTCGCCGCCGCGTACGACCGCGGGTTCTTCGACGACCTGGTCACGCCGTACCTCGGGCTGACCCGGGACGCGAACCTCCGCCCCGACACCAACGTGGAGAAGCTCGGCAAACTCAAGCCGGTCTTCGGCACCCGTGGACCGGAGGCCGAGCACGCCAGCATGACCGCCGGCAACTCGTCACCGCTCACCGACGGGGCGTCGACGGTGCTGCTCGCCTCCGAGGAGTGGGCGAAGGCGCACAACCTGCCGGTACTCGCCTGGTTCGGTGCGTCGACGACCGCCGCCGTCGACTTCGTACACGGTGACGAGGGGCTGCTGATGGCCCCCGCGTACGCCGTGCCCCGGCTGCTCGCCCGGACCGGGCTGACCCTGGCCGACTTCGACTACTTCGAGATCCACGAGGCGTTCGCGTCGCAGGTGCTGGCCACCCTGGCCGCCTGGGAGTCACCGGAGTTCTGCAAGGAGAGGCTCGGCCTGGACGCGCCGCTCGGCACCGTCGACCCGGCGAAGCTGAACGTCAACGGCTCGTCGCTGGCCGCCGGCCACCCGTTCGCCGCGACCGGTGGCCGGATCGTGGCCACCCTGGCCAAGCTGCTCGCCGAGCGCGGCTCGGGACGCGGGCTCATCTCGATCTGCGCGGCCGGCGGTCAGGGCGTGGTGGCGATCCTGGAACGCTGAGGCTGTGCCGTCGCCGATCCGCCAGGCGCTGCGACCGGAGATCCGGCAGACGACAACACCAGCCGGCGGAAGACGGCGCCCCAGCCGCCGGCGGATTACCGTCCCGACGGTGACCGGAAGCCTCACGTCGTGGCCGAAACCCTCGCCGCGCTGCCCGGTCCGACCGATGGCACGGTCGTGCTTCCGCATCACCTTGACTGGTCCGGTCACGCCGAATACGACCTGAGCCGGCACGCACGCCTGGCCAGCATGTACAAGGTGGTGCTCACCGAAGTCAGCAGTGTTGACGACCTGAACACCTGGCTCAACGCCAGCCTTCTCCTGCGGCTCTGGCCCTCCCTCTGGCTGCCACCTGAGTTGCGACTGCGCTGGGAGGCAGCCTTCCCCGAACTCGCAGCAGCCCGCGCGAATGCCACCTAGCAGGTGGAGCTGACAGGACTGGCTGTGGTCGGGCGTTCTGGTGAGGCCTGATGCCAGGTCAGGCCGATCCGCCGGCCCAGTTCAGGAAGCGGGTACGCAGCTCCTCGGGCGACAGGTCGGGCAGGTCGGTGGCCGCGAGTGCCGCGTACCGGCCGAGGAGGCTGGGCAGCGCCAGCCGGTTGTGCTGGTAGCGGACCAGGAATCGTGCCTGTTGTTCAGGGCACGGCCAGTCCTCGCCGCAGCCGGCGCAGGTCCAGCCGGGACGCCTCGGCAGGTGCGCCCGACGAGGGGTGATCGTCCCGTCGAAGGACCCTGGGTGTCGCTGGCCGGCCCGTCCTTCGGACTGGTGTCGGCGGGACAGTGGACCCGGTCGGATCGCCACGGCGTCCAGCCGGACCAGTACGCGCCGCTGACGCAGTCGTACCCCGTCGGGTTGCTGTAGTTCGATCCCGCGCAGCTGGAGCCAGAGTCCGTCGGTGTGTCGTTCTCGGCGGCCCACCTCGATGACCTCAAGGATCAGTCTGCCGAGGCCGAAGCAGTAGTAACCTTCGGCAGCCTCCAGGATGTCGCCGACCCTGATGTCGGGCAGCCGGGCACTCACGTCTTCGCGACGGTGGCCGTCGCACCGAGGCGGCGCCGCCAGACGGCGGTCAGCAGTGGCGCGGTGCGCGGCAGGGATCGTCGGAGTGTGCCGAGCCAGCCGTGCCAGCCGCCCGACCTGTGCTTCGCGGTTTCGGGGGTGAGGACCTGCCGGCCCAGCTCCACGAGCCGGTTCGCTGCCGCGTTGGCCGGTCGGCAGGGTCCGGGCGTCAGGCAGACCAGGCAGAGCCCGGTCTGCCGATCGAGTACGTGCGCGTCGAGCATGTCGTAGGCGGCCCGCGCATCGGCCGCGTCTCGCTCGGCAAGGCTGCTGGACAGGTAGATGGTCATCGGCTCGCCTCTCGTCGCCACGACGTGGACGTACGGCGACCCCGCCGAGCCGGACCAGGATCCCGGCGCGAAAAGCCGTATTGCCGTACGGCCCGTGGGGTGATGACCCACCGTTCGGGGCGCCGCACGCCCACTCAATAGGTCGGCCCAGCTGTCGGGTCAGTTTGCGAGCCGACCTACTTTGACGACCTTACTGCCTTTCGAATAAGGTAACAAGGATCACCTTCTTGCTGATCCGAAGCACTGGGTAGGCGCCTAGTCTGTGACGGGTGGCGAGTGACGCTTGTCGCCCAACGGAACACCACGGGAGTCGATCATGGAGAGTTCGGAGTGGGTCAGCATCTCGACCCCGTACCTGACGCCCCGATCGAGCGGGGATCTGGACGCCTGGCACGCGGAGGCCTCGGCGAAGGGCGGGGTCGGCAGTCAGCGCCTGCTGGAAGTGAGTGAGATCGTGCCTGGGTCAGAGGTGGCGGAGGCCCTGGAAATAGATCTTGGAACTCGGGCTGTCGTGCGTCGTCGTCTGATGCTGTTCGACGAGCAGCCGGTGGAACTGACGGACTCCTATTATCCGTTGTCGATCGCTCAGGGAACCGCGCTTGCCGAGCCGCGCAAGATCAAGGGCGGTGCCGTCACACTCCTTGGCCAGTTGGGCTATCTTCCCGTGCAGGTGCGCGAGGACGTGTACGCCCGGCAGCCGAGCGAGACGGAACGCGCGACGCTCGGGTTGGGTGAGCACGAGTGGGTGCTGGGACTGAGCCGGGTGTCGAAGACCGGTGACGGGCGGCCGGTCGAGGTAAGTGTGATGGCGATGGTTCCGTGGGGCCGCCGGCTACGTTATGAGTTGTCGATCGACCGACGATGAAACGGAGGGCCGTCGTGGCCAGCGCGGGTGACGGACGGCCTCGTCACGAGCAGATAGCGGCTGACATCCGTGCCCAGATCATGGCGGGTGAGTTGCCGCCCGGTACGCAGTTGCCGTCGATTCCGACCCTGGTGACGACCTATCAGGCGGCAACCGCGACCATTCAGCGGGCTCTCGGAGCGCTGAAGGCAGAGGGCTCCGTCTACAGCGAGACGGGCAGGGGCGTGTACGTGCGGGATCGGCGGCCGCATGTGGTGGAGGCTGCTGCCTACATCGCGCCCACCCGGGGTGGCTACGAGTACCGGCTGATCGACGTTGCCGAGGTTGTGCCACCCGCCGAGGTCGCGCAGGCACTCGACTCGGGCGACGATGTCGCCCTTATGCGGCACCGGCTGCTGACGTACGACGGCGAGCCGGTCGAGCTTTCCTGGTCGTACTATCCGGCCGCGATCGCCAGAGGTACAGAGTTGGCCGATCGCCGGAAGATCGGTGGCGGCGCCGCTCGGGTTCTGGCAGAGAACGGCCACCGGCAGCGGGACCTGCATGACCGCATCTCGGCGAGGATGCCCACCACCGAGGAGGTCGAGGCGCTTGCGCTGCCGCCGTACGTGCCGGTCATCCGGCAGTTTCGGGTGATCCGCGCCGAGTCCGGCCGCCCGGTCGAGGTGTCGATCCTGGTCAAGGGCAGCCACCTGCACGAACTCCAGTATCGCCAGGATATCCGGCAGGAGAACTGACCGCCGGCACTGGTGACCTGGACGCCAGAGGCGTTACCGGAGTGCCGTAACGCCTCTGGCGTCCAGGTCGCGGATCGTCGACCTGTCGAGTAGCGGGTGTTGGCTGGTCGGGGACGCCGGTCTTCGACAACACCGCCGAGGTCCACGCCGATCCGGAGTTGTACGCGGCGCTCACCCGAGCCATGACGAAATCACGGTCAGGTGCCGGCGCCTGGGCGGTGGCGTGAGCCCCGAACGGGGGGCCGGGTGGCGCGCCGCCGCGCGCCAGGACGAGTTCGACATGCGTTTCGGCAACAGCGATGCGGCCAAGGGCTGGGCCGAGTTCAGTGCCCTCCACCACACCAGACTGTGCTGCTCAGTCGTCGGCGACGAGTACCCCCATCGAGCGGGCCGTGCCGGCGATCTGCCGCATCGCCGCCGCCACGTCCTCGGTGTTCAGGTCCGGCAACTTCCGCTCGGCGATCTCCCGGAGCTGCTGTTGGGAGATCTTCGCCACCGCCTGCGAGCCGGGCCGTGCGGAACCGCCGGCCAGCCCGAGCGCCTTGCGGATCAGGTACGCCGTCGGCGGCGTCTTGAACCGCAGCGCGTACGACCGGTCGTCGAAGACGGTGACGACCACCGGGACGATCTCCCCGCGCTGGGCTGCGGTGGCGGCGTCGTAGTCGAGCTTGAGCTGCCGGGTGTTGATGCCGGTCGGGCCGAGCATCTTGCCGATGTCGACCATCGCCGCGTTGCCGGCGTCGAGTTCCAGGGTGAGCTGGCGGTTGATCTTCTTCTGCGGTGCCATGCCGGCGAAGCTATGGATTCCAGCGACTGGAAGGTCAACGCCATTTCCCGGGGCAACCGTGTGGCACGGGCACCCGTGTCGCTGGGCACGGGCACCGGGCACCCGTGTCGCCGGGCACGGGCACGGGGCACCCCCGTGTCGCCGGGCACCACCGGGCACCCGTGCGGAGCGGAACCGTCGGGATGGCAGACAATGGCGGGGTGACCAGCATCCCCAACGTCCTCGCCAACCGCTATGCCTCGGCCGAGCTGGCCGCCCTCTGGTCCCCGGAGGAGAAGATCCGGATGGAGCGCCGGCTCTGGCTGGTTGTACTCCGGGCGCAGCGCGATCTCGGCGTGCCGGTGCCGGACGGCGCGGTCGAGGCGTACGAGCGGGTGTTGGACCAGGTCGACCTGGCCTCGATCGCGGCCCGGGAGCGGGTGACCCGGCACGACGTGAAGGCGCGGATCGAGGAGTTCAGCGCGCTGGCCGGGCAGGAGCAGGTGCACAAGGGGATGACCTCCCGGGACCTGACCGAGAACGTCGAGCAGCTCCAGATCCGCGCCTCGCTGGAACTTGTCCGGGACCGGGTGGTCGCCGCCCTGGCCCGGCTGGCCCGGCTCGCCGTCGAGCACGTCGACCTGGTGATGACCGGACGCTCACACAACGTCGCCGCCCAGGCGACCACGCTGGGCAAGCGGTTCGCCAGCGCCGCCGAGGAACTGCTGATCGGGTACGAGCGGCTGACCGACCTGATCGAGCGCTATCCGCTGCGCGGCGTGAAGGGGCCGGTCGGTACCGCCGCCGACCAGCTCGACCTCTTCGACGGGGACGCGGCGAAGGTGGCCGAGCTGGAACGCCGGATCGCCGAGCACCTCGGGTTCCGGCGCGTACTGGACAGCGTCGGTCAGGTCTATCCGCGCTCGCTGGACTTCGACGTGATCTCCGCGCTGGCCCAGACCGCCGCCGCGCCGAGCAGCCTGGCCACCACGATCCGGCTGATGGTCGGCCAGGAGTTGGCCACCGAGGGCTTCCGCCCCGGCCAGGTCGGCTCCAGCGCGATGCCGCACAAGATGAACACCCGGTCCAGTGAGCGGGTGAACGGCTTCGCCGTGATCATCCGGGGTTACCTGTCGATGGTCGGCGAGCTGGCCGGAGACCAGTGGAACGAGGGCGACGTCTCCTGCTCGGTGGTGCGCCGGGTCGCGCTGCCGGACGCGTTCTTCGCCGCCGACGGGCTGTTCCAGACCTTCCTGACCGTGCTCGACGAGTTCGGCGCGTACCCGGCGGTGATCGCCCGGGAACTCGACCGCTACCTGCCGTTCCTGGCCACCACCAAGATCCTTGTCGCGGCGGTGCGGCGCGGCGTCGGCCGGGAGACCGCGCACGAGGTGATCAAGGAACACGCCGTCGCGGTGGCGCTGGCGATGCGGGAGAAGGGTGCCGCCGAGAACGACCTCTTCGACCGGCTCGCCGCCGACGGCCGGCTCGGGCTGACCCGGCCCGAGATCGCCGAGCTGGTCGCCGACCGAGCCGGCTTCACCGGGGCGGCGTCCGCGCAGGTCCGGGCCGTCGCCGACCGGATCGCCGCGGTGGTCGCCGCGCACCCCGAGGCCGCCGCGTACGACCCGGCACCGATCCTCTGATCCCCGCAACCCGGCGCTGGACCGCGCGATCGCCCCGATCGCCCCGACAGGCGTTAGGAAGGGCCCCTTCATCTACCGAAAACGATAAGCGGGGGCCCTTCCTTGCATGTCAGCTTCGGGGGGTGGGGGTGCCGGCGGCGCTGCCGAGGTCAGGTGCGCTGGGCGCCTCGGCGATGGCGCCGGAGCCCAGCGGTTCCGCCAGGTGGGCCGTCTCGGCCGCCACCTTCGGCTGGTCGCTGGGCGGATTCACCGGTGGCTGCCGGACGGCGACCACAGCCGTGCCGTACGCGCAGAGTTCCATCCACATCTCGCCCACCTCGCGATGGTCGAACCGCATCCCGATCACGGCGTTCGCGCCGAGCCGGGTCGCCTCCTCACCCAGCTTCTGCACGGCGTCGGTACGCCAGCGGGTGAGGTTCTCGGGCGCCTTGGGGTCATAGGCGCCACCACGGAGGTTCTTCACGCCTTCCCGGTACGGGTTCCGGGTTCGGGCCTGGGAAGATACGACCTCGCCGAGTACCGCGCGGATCTCGTACCCCGGTAGATGATCCGTCGTCACGACCAGCACAGCTTGATGCTGGCAGAGCCGGCCCCGTCCACTTTGCGAGGGCTGTTCACATCGCTCCAGTTTGCGAAACGGCGCGGCTGCCGCGAACCGGTTGCCGGAGCCCGTTCCCGGCCGGGTCGTCGCCAAACGACGCGGGGGCGGGAAAACGGCGCGGCGCGGACGTCCCGTCGCAGCGGGAACGTCCGCGCCGTTACCCCTGAGGAGGGTGGGGGTGTTGCCTAGACGCCGGAGACGGAGGTGATCCAGGAACGGTTGTAGGCGACGCTGCCGTAGTTCTGGATGCTCTGCCCGTCGGCGGTGGAGGCGACGCCCACCTGGGCGCCGTTGTAGACCTGCGGCCCACCGGAGTCACCACGCCAGGCGTTGCCGTTGATCCGGGTACTGCGGATCGCCCGTCCGCCGTACGCGTCGGTGACGTTCGTGCTCGTCACCCGTACCGTGGCGGTCTTCAGCGTCGTCGACGCCGAGCAGCCGCTGTAGCAGGTCATCCCCCACCCGTAGATCGAGTTGGTGGAGTTGACCGGCGGGTAGGCGCTGGACAGGGGCATGTAGCTGGTGTTGATCGAGGTGGACAGGTTGAGCAGCGCGAGGTCGTACCGGCCGTAGCTGGCGGTCACCCCACTGGTGACGCCGCCGGAGGACCGGTTGACGCTGCCGACCCGCACCGACATCGTGCCGCTGACGCAGTGCCGGGCGGTGAGCACCCAGCGGGCCGCGATGATGGTGCCGGAGCAGGTGAACGAGCCGTTGCTGAAGACGGCCGCGGCCCACGGGGCCGAGGAGACGGTGCCGCCGCCGATGATGAACGGGGTGGCGGGGGCGGCAGTGGCGACGGACGGCGCGACTAGCGCGCCGGCCATGGCGGTGGCGAGCATCACCAGGGTTCGGCGAAGACGCATGGGGGGCTCCTTCCGGGGGGTTACCCGGGGTCACCGGGTCGGTTCGAGCCGCCGTAGGCGGGAGGATGTCCGCCGTACGGACCTGGACAGTCAACGTTCGGCGTGGAGAACCGGACGTTTGACGCCACACGCTAAGCCGTTCGTCACCTATTCACAAGGGTGAACCTCTGCGGTCGGTTTCCGACCCTCTCCGGCGGGTGACCGAGTCCACCGGAGGCGCCCGGCGGGCACCCGTGGACGGTCGGGGCATCGACGCGCCGGCCCGTGCGTCAACTGGCAGGTCGGCCGGGTACGCTGGCTCCGCTCGCCCCTTTCGTGGGCCGGCACCCAACTGCGTACACAGTCAGGAGTGCCCAGTGCCTCGCGTCGTCGTCGACGTCATGCTCAAGCCGGAGATTCTCGATCCTCAGGGCCAGGCCGTCGCGAATGCGCTGCCGAGGCTCGGAGTCACGGACGTGTCCTCCGTGCGCATCGGCCGGCGGATCGAGATCGAGTTCACCGGCCAGCCGGACCTGGACCGGGCTCGGGAGATCGCGGACAAGCTGCTGGCCAACCCGGTGATCGAGGACTTCTCGGTCCGGGTGGCCGAGGCCGGAGACGCCGAGGAGCGCAATCCATGACCGCCCGGATCGGCGTGGTGACCTTCCCCGGGTCGCTTGACGACCGGGACGCCGCCCGAGCCGCCCGGATCGCCGGTGCCGAGGTGGTGTCGCTCTGGCACGACGACCCCGACCTGCACGGTGTCGACGCCGTGGTGCTGCCCGGCGGCTTCTCCTACGGCGACTACCTGCGCTGCGGCGCCATCGCCCGGTTCGCCCCGGTGATGGAGACCGTCGCCGCCGGGGCCCGGGACGGCCTGCCGGTGCTCGGCATCTGCAACGGGTTCCAGATCCTCTGCGAGGCGCACCTGCTGCCCGGCGCGCTGACCCGCAACCAGCACCTGCACTTCCGCAACCGTGACCAGGTGCTGCGGGTCGAGTCGACGGGCACCGCGTGGACCAACACGTACCAGCCCGGGCAGGAGATCCTGATCCCGGTGAAGAACGGTGAGGGCTGCTACGTCGCCGACGAGCGCACCCTCGACGAGCTGGAGGCGACCGGTCGGGTGGTGGCCCGCTACCTGGGCGGCAACCCGAACGGCTCGCTGCGGGACATCGCCGGGATCAGCAACGAGGCCGGCAACGTGGTCGGACTGATGCCGCACCCGGAGCACGCCGTGGAGGCGCTGACCGGCCCGTCCCTCGACGGGCTCGGCTTCTTCACCTCGGTCCTCAAGCACCTCGCGGGAGTACCCGCATGATCGAACGGAGTGAGGTCATGGGCCAGCCAGAGCCCGCCCTCGCCGGCCGCCCCTCGGCATCCGATCCCGCCCCGAAACCCGTCTCGGCCGTCGACGCGCTGGGCAGGATGGCAGCGGCGGAGGCGCCCGTACCCGGTCCGGCGGCATCGGCACCCGTGCCTGGTCCGGCGGCGTCGGCGTCAGTGCCCGTACCCGGTCAGGCGTCGGCGTCGGCGAACGTCCCCGCCCCCGCGGAGCTGCCGGTGAACGGCTACCCGGGCGGCCTGGACACCGTGTCGAACGCGGCGGGCACCCCCGGCGACCTTCAGCCCTACGCCGAGCTGGGCCTGCGCGACGACGAGTACGACCGGATCCGGCAGATCCTCGGCCGCCGTCCCACCCAGTCCGAGCTGGCGATGTACTCGATCATGTGGAGCGAGCACTGCTCCTACAAGTCGAGCAAGGTGCACCTGCGGCAGTTCGGTGAGAAGGCCCCGCCGAGCGACCGGCTGCTCGCCGGCATCGGCGAGAACGCGGGCGTGATCCAGATCTCCGACGAGCTGGCGGTGACCTTCAAGGTCGAGTCGCACAACCACCCGAGCTTCGTCGAGCCGCACCAGGGCGCGGCGACAGGTGTCGGCGGCATCGTCCGGGACATCCTGGCCATGGGCGCCCGGCCGGTCGCGGTGATGGACCCGCTGCGGTTCGGCGCCGCCGACCACCCCGACACCGCCCGGGTACTCCCCGGCGTCGTCGCCGGAATCGGCACCTACGGCAACTCGCTCGGCCTGCCCAACATCGGCGGCGAGGTCGTCTTCGACGCCTGCTACCAGGGCAACCCGCTGGTCAACGCGCTCTGCCTCGGGGTGCTTCCCGTGCAGCGCCTACAGAACAAGGCCGCCGCCGGCCCCGGAAACGTGGTGGTGCTGCTCGGCGCCAAGACCGGCCGGGACGGCATCGGCGGGGTCTCCGTGCTGGCCAGCGCCACCTTCGACGACGGAAGCGCGCAGCGCCGCCCGTCGGTGCAGGTCGGCGACCCGTTCATGGAGAAGCTGCTGATCGAGGCGTGCCTCGAGCTGTACGACGCCCAACTCGTCGTCGGCATCCAGGACCTCGGCGGCGCCGGGCTGACCTGTGCGCTGACCGAGACCGCCGCCGCGGCCGGCACCGGCATGCGGGTCTGGCTGGAGCGGGTACCGCTGCGCGAGGCGTCCATGCAGCCGCACGAGATCCTGGCCAGCGAGTCGCAGGAGCGGATGCTGCTGATCGTCGCCCCGGAGAAGCTCGACGCGGTGCTGAAGATCGCCGACAAGTGGGGCGTACCGGCCAGCGCGATCGGTGAGGTGACCGGCTCCCCCGAGGGCTCCGGGCCGGGCCGGCTGCTGGTCACCTGGCAGGGGCACACCGTGGTCGACGTACCGCCAGGCTCGCTGGTGGACGACGGTCCGGTCTACGCCCGCCCGATGCGGGAACCGGCCGACCTGATCCTGCTCCAGGCGGACCGGGCCGAGACGCTGCCCCGGCCGGCCACCGCCGAGGCGCTCCGGGAGACCCTGCTCCGGATGATCGCCTCGCCGAACCTCTGCGACAAGACCTGGATCACCGAGCAGTACGACCGGTACGTGCTCGGCAACACCGTGCTGGCGCAGCCGGAGGACGCCGGTGTGATCCGGATCGACGAGCGGTCCGGGCTGGGCGTCGCGATCTCGGTCGACGGCAACGGCCGGTACGCCCGGCTCGACCCGTACCACGGGGCGAAGCTGGCGCTCGCCGAGGCGTACCGGAACGTCGCGGTCACCGGCGCGAAGCCGGTCGCGGTGACGGACTGCCTGAACTTCGGCTCGCCGGAGGACCCGGGCGTGATGTGGCAGTTCGCCGAGGCCGTACGCGGGCTCGCCGACGGCTGCGCCGAGCTGGGCATCCCGGTCACCGGCGGCAACGTCAGCTTCTACAACCAGACCGGCGCGGCGGCGATCCACCCCACCCCGGTCGTCGGGGTGCTGGGCGTGCTCGACGACGTCGCGCAGCGGGTGCCGATGGGCTTCGCCCGGACCGCCGGGGCCGACCACGACCTGATCTTCCTGCTCGGTGAGACCCGGGTGGAACTCTCCGGTTCCGAGTGGGCCTGGGTCACCCACGAGCACCTCGGTGGGGTACCGCCGAAGGTCGACCTCGCGGCCGAGCGGAGCCTCGGCGAGCTGATCGCCGAGGCGGCCCGGGTCGGGCACCTGCGCTCCGCGCATGACCTCTCCGATGGCGGCCTCGCCCAGGCACTGGTCGAGTCGACCCTCCGGCACGGCGTCGGAGCCAGGATCGCCCTGCCGGAGGGCTTCACCGCCGGTTCGATGCCGTTCGTCTTCCTGTTCAGCGAGTCGGCCGGCCGGGCGATGGTGGCGGTGCCGCGCGGGCACGAGAAGGCGTTCACCGCGCTCTGCGTCGAGCGCGGGGTGCCGTGGACCCTGATCGGGGTCACCGACACCAGTGCCGACGAGTTGGAGATCCGGGGTCAGTTCACCCTCGGCCTCTCCGAGCTGCGCGCGGCGTTCAGCGCCACCCTGCCGAGCCTGTTCGGCGAGAGCGCGACGGCGCTGGCCGAGGCCGTCGCGACCGGGACGAGCACGCCGGAGGCCGGGACGAGCACGCCGGAGGCCGAGTCGACCGGTTCCGAGTCGACCGGTTCCGAGTCGACCGGTTCCGAGTCGACCGGTTCCGAGTCGACCGGTTCCGAGTCGACCGGTTCCGAGCGGGTCGAGGCCCAGCCGGTGGCCGGCATCGAGCAGCCGGTCACGGGCGCTGACCAGCCGGTCGCCGGCACTGACCACCTGGTCGCCGGTCCCACCGCTGCCGGTCCGGAAGCGGAAGCCGCCGCTGCCGAGGGATCGGCTGCCGAGGCTGCCGCCACCCCTGCCGAGACTGCCGTTGGCGCAGGCGTGGCTGCCGGCTCGGACGCCGCTGCCGGCCCGGCCGCAGCGGGTGGCGAGGAGGCCGCTGCCGCTGGCCCGGACGCTGGCGCTGGCGAGAATGCCGTTGCCGAAGCCGTGGCGGCTCCGGGGGAGGCCGCTCCGACCACTGCCGCTGCCGCTCCGACCGCCACTCCGACCGCCGCCGCCGAGGACCCGCAGTCGGCGGGCCAGGAGTCGGCGGGCCAGGAGTCGGCGGGCCAGACCGATGCCGGAGAACGCCGGACGGATTGACCCGGGTGCGTGCCGGTCGGGTCGATCCGGCGGCGGAGGAACCGCGTTGTGACGAGGCTGACCGGACCATCGGACGGCTCGGCGGAGTCCGTCTACGCCCAGCCCGGTAGCGGCGCGAGGCTGGACTGGGGGCTGGCCGGCGCGGCCGAGCTGAGCCGGGTCTGTGCGGTGCTGGTGGTCGTGGACGTGCTCTCCTTCACCACGTCGGTGGAGGTGGCCGTCGCCCGGGGGATGCGGGTCCACCCGTTCCCCTGGGGCGCCCAGGCGGCGGAGTACGCCACCCGGGTCGGCGCGGTGGCTGCCGTCGGTCGCCGCGCGGTCACCCCGGACCATCCCTGGTCGCTCTCCCCGGCGGCTCTGCACACCGCACCGGTCGTGCCGGACCTGGTACTTCCGTCGCCGAACGGTTCGGCGATCAGTGCCGCCGCCAGCGCGACCGGGCTGCCTGTGGTGGCGGCCTGCCTGCGTAACGCCACCGCCGTCGGGCGCTGGCTCCTCGCCCAGGGGTACGGCTCAACCACCGCACCGATCGGCGTCGTGGCGGCCGGGGAGCGCTGGCCGGACGACAGTCTCCGGCCCGGTGCCGAGGACCAGCTCGGCGCTGCGGCCGTACTGGACGCACTCTCCACAGTGTCCGGTGGGCTCTCTGTCGAGGCGGCGCTGGCGCTGGCCGCACTGAACAGCCTGCCCGACGTGCCTGCGGCGGTCCGGGGCAGCGTCTCGGGGCGGGAACTCGTCAGCGGAGGATTCGGTCAGGACGTCGAGATCGCGGTCCAGGTCGATGTCTCCGATGTGGTGCCGGTACTCCGCAACGGCGTCTACTCGCGGGCCTGACCAGCGCGTCGACCGCCCGACGGTCAGCGCAAGGGTTGCCGCGACACCAAGGAGCGCTACCAGACGAGAGGGCCGACACCGAAAGAAAGGGGCCCGGCTCGCCGTCGCGAACCGGGCCCCTGCGGGTCGTGTCGTGCAGCCCGCCTCAGTCGTCCAACCAGTCGAGCGACCGGCGCTCCGAACGGCTCGACTGCTGCGGCGCACCGGACCGGCTGTGCCCGGCCCTCGGCGCGTCGTCGTAGTAGCCGGCAGCGTGCTGCTGGTCGTAGCCAGCACGGTCGTCGTAACCGTTCTGGTCGTCGTAACCGCCACGCGGCTGGTCGTAGCCGGCGCCGGTGGTCGGCTGGTCGTAGGCGGTCCGGTCGGCGCCGTAACCCTGCTGGTCGTAACCGGCCCGGTTGTCGTAGCCCGGCTGGTCGTAGCCGGCGTCGGCGCGATCGTATCCGGCGCCCGTACGCGGCTCGTCGCCGTAGCCGGCCTGACCCGCGCCGTAGCCTCCGGCCCCGTACCCGTCGTCGTCCCGGCCGTACTGCTGGGTGGGCTCGTAGCCGCCGTGGCCGGCACCCGAGGACGGGCGGTAGGCGTTCGTGTCGTACGGGTCGGCCGCCGGGCCGTACTCGTCGGCACCGCCCCGGGCCCCGGTGTAGCGCCCGGTCGGCTCGTCGTACCCGTCGTCGTAGCCGCCCGCACCGTTGGCGGAGTATCCACCGCCGGAGACGGGTGCACCGTAGCCGGCGCCCGAGCCGGGAGCGTTGCCGTAGCCGGCGCCCGAGCCTGGAGCGTTACCGTAGCCGGCCCCGGAGGCGGGTGCACCGTAGCCGGCACCTGAGCCGGGAGCGTTGCCGTACGCACCGGCACCGGCACCGGAGCCGGGGGCGTCACCGTAGCCGTTGGCGTTACCGCCCCAACCCGGCTGTCCGGCGCCGTAACCCGGCGTCTGTGGCCCGGGCAGCGGTGCACCGTACGGGTCGGGGAACTCGTCGTCGACCAGCGGAGCACTGTGCATCATGGTCGGCGCGTCGGCCAGGTTGCCACCGCGGTTGACCATCGTCGGGTCGGCGCCGGCGCGGTTGGTGACCCGGGTGGCGTCGTCGTAGCCACCCCGCCCGGCCGCGACGCCCCCGCGCGGCCCCGGGCTGCCCGGGCCGTCCTCGTCGTCATCCGAGCCGTCTTCCTTGCGGCGCATCAGCAGCAGCACGATCGCGCCGACACCGAGGGCGACCAGCAGGCCGCCGGCCAGGATCAGCACCCAGGAGCCGAGCCCGCCGCCGGAGTCCTCGTTGGCGGCCTGGTCCGGCGCACCCGCCTCCTGGCTCTCCTCGGCACCGGCCTCCTCGGTCGGATCCCCCTCGGCGGCGTCCTCGGTCGGCTCGACCGTGGCCTCCGGGGTCGCGGTCGGCGCGGCGGCCAGGGCGAGCTGGATGCCCTGTCCGTTGACCTTGGCACCGGCGGCCCCGTTCACGTCCTTGGTGTCGCTGATGCCGTCCTTGGTGGCCCTGATCTGGAGCCGTCCCGGCGCGATCGGCCGGTCCTGGGAACCCCTGAACTGGTAGTTCCCGTTGCTGCTCGTGGTGGTGTTGTGGGTCCGGCCCTGTCCGTCGGTCAGCCGGACGCTGGCGCCGGGAACACCTTCGCCGGTGGCCTCGTTGGTGACCCGTCCGGACACCTCGGAAACCGTCTGCACCTCCGGCGGCGCCTCCGGCCCACGCACGGTGATGTTCCGTGAGGCCGAGTCGCTGTCGTTACCGACCTGGGCGGTGATCTGGACGGCGCCGGACCGGGTCTGCCCGGCCGCGACGTTACCGGCGCGGAGTGTGACGCTGTAGGACTTGGTTGCGCCGAGGTCGATGGTGTCGGTGAAGTCGCACCGCTCGCCCTGGCACTGCACCTCGTTGAAACCCCGGACGTTGATGTTGAACGAGGTCTCCCCGCCCAGCACGCCGCCGTTGTTGTTCTTGACGCTGAAGCTGAGCGTGGTCGTCTGCCCCGCGTTGAGGTTGGCGTTGACGCTCGTGATCGTCACGTCCGGATCGTCAGCCAAAGCTGGTGTGGTGGGGAGAGCGAAAACAGCGCTGGCTGCCAGCGCCACGACCACACCGGCCCGGGAGATCCAGGCTCGTCGGTGTGCTGTCACGTCCACCGCCTTCCGGGGCTCCACCGCCGACCCGTCGTCGGCCGGGGATCTACCCATACGACTACACCGTCGGCAACTATGCCTTGTCCGACCGGACGAGCGCGACCCAGGGGCGCCGAAAAATGCCATGAAGCCGGGTCGTATCGTCCCGACGTGTCCTCTCCGCACATTAAGTCCGCAGCGGTCACCGCAGCGCTGGCCGACCTCGACGCCGGCCGTACGCCGGACCGGGCGACCTCGCGGGACGCCGTTCGTGCCCTGCTGAGCGAGCTGGCCCGGGCAGTGCCCGGTCGGGCGGTGGAGGTCCGGGTTCCACCCTATGGGGCAATCCAGTGTTGTCCCGGTCCGCGACACACCCGTGGTACGCCGCCGAATGTGGTGGAGATGGCACCGGAGACCTGGATCCGGCTGGCCACCGGGCGGTTGTCCTGGTCGACGGCGGTCGCCGAAGGCCTGGTGCAAACCAGTGGCAATCGTTCTGATATCTCCGCTTTTCTTCCGATTTAGTCGTTCTCCTTCATCACCATCTGTCACTTACGGGGGTCATAACGTGGCTCTCTGTATCGGCTGCGGTTCGCGTACACTGTCTGAGTCGACAGAACCCGAAATCAGCCGGGTGACAGGCGAGTCCGAGCAGATCAGCAAGAGGGAGCGGCAGGTGCCCCGAGGCGACGGCCGGTTGAGCCATGACCTCGACCCCCAACGACCCGGACCACAGGACGCGTGCGGTGTTTTCGGAGTCTGGGCTCCGGGCGAAGAGGTGGCGAAGCTCACCTACTTCGGTCTCTACGCGCTCCAGCACCGCGGTCAGGAAGCTGCCGGCATCGCCGTCAGCGACGGGTCGGGCGTGGTGGTCTACAAGGATCTCGGCCTGGTCGCCCAGGTCTTCGACGAGCCGACGCTGGCGAGCCTGCGCGGCCACCTGGCGATCGGACACACCCGCTACTCCACCACCGGTGGTTCGACCTGGGAAAACGCCCAACCGACCATCCGGGCCAACACGGCGGGCACCACGATCGCGCTGGCGCACAACGGCAACCTGGTCAACACCGCCGAGCTCGCCCGGGACGCGATCGAGCGGGGCATGGACTCGGACGGTTCGACCTCCGACACCGCCCTGGTGACCACGCTGCTGGCCAGCCGCCCAGACCTCTCGGTCGAGGCCGCCGCGCTCGAGGTGCTGCCGACGCTGCGCGGTGCGTTCAGCTTCGTCTTCATGGACGAGACCACCCTCTACGCTGCCCGCGACGCGTACGGGGTTCGTCCCCTGGTGCTCGGTCGGCTGGAGCGTGGCTGGGTGGTGGCGAGCGAGACCGCCGCGCTGGACATCGTCGGGGCGAGCGTGGTCCGCGAGATCGAGCCCGGCGAGCTGATCGCCATCGACGAGCACGGCCTGCGGTCGGCCCGGTTCGCGGCACCGGAGCCGAAGGGCTGTCTCTTCGAGTACGTCTACATTGCCCGGCCGGACACCACGATCGCCGGCCGCAACATCCACGCCGCCCGGGTCGCGATCGGCCGGAAGCTCGCCCGGGAGCACCCGGTCGAGGCCGATCTGGTGATCCCGGTTCCGGAGTCCGGCACCCCGGCCGCGATCGGTTACGCCGAGGAGTCCGGCATCACCTACGGCGCCGGCCTGATGAAGAACCCCTACGTCGGGCGCACCTTCATCCAGCCGTCGCAGACGCTCCGCCAGCTCGGCATCCGGCTCAAGCTCAACCCGCTCCGGGAGAACGTCCGGGGCAAGCGGGTGGTCGTGGTGGACGACTCGATCGTGCGCGGCAACACCCAGCGGGCGATCGTCCGGATGCTGCGCGAGGCCGGCGCCCTGGAGGTGCACGTCAGGATCTCCTCGCCGCCGGTCAACTGGCCGTGCTTCTACGGCATCGACTTCGCCACCCGGGCGGAGCTGCTCGCCAACGGGCTGGACAACGACGGCATCCGGCGCTCCATCGGGGCCGACAGTCTCGGGTACGTCTCGCTGGCGGGTCTCATCGCGGCCACCGAACAGCCGAAGACCCGGCTCTGTCGGGCCTGCTTCGATGGGGAATATCCGATCGAGCTGCCGGCGGGGAACCTGATCGGCAAGCACGTACTCGAAGGAGTTGACCGTCGGGTCGCCGGCGCCGGGGCGGAGGAGGTGGCCGCGAACGGGGCCACCCGTGGCTCAGGCGGTCAGCCGTTCGTGACCAGTCCCAGTGGCGGCGAGGTGTCGTCGCACGCGTAGGCACCACGCCGGGCACCGCTCATGGGCACGCCGCCCGGCGCCAGGACCGGCCCAACCGGACACATCCGGCCGGGCAGCAGGAAGTCGAGTGATCCTCGACCGCTACCGACGCGGCCAGCCGCGAGAACCACTAAGGGGAGAACCGTGACGCACGTGACCGAGCGCAGTGGTGCAGGAAACGGCCCGGGCGGCACCCGTCAGCCCTGGACGGCGGGAATGGGCCGGTCCGGACGCAAGCGCACCGTGTCGTACGCGGACGCGGGCGTCTCGATCCACGCCGGTGAGCGCGCGGTCGAACTGCTCCGCCCCAAGGTGCAGGGCACCCGGCGCCCCGAGGTGATGGGCGACATCGGCGGCTTCGCCGGCCTGTTCCGGCTGGACACCCAGAAGTACCGCAACCCGATCCTCGCCTCCTCCACCGACGGGGTCGGCACCAAGCTGGTCATCGCGCAGCAGATGGACATCCACGACACCGTCGGTATCGACCTGGTGGCGATGGTGGTGGACGACCTGGTCGCCTGCGGCGCCGAGCCGCTCTTCCTGCTCGACTACATCGCCTGCGGCGAGGTCGTCCCGGACAAGGTCGCCGAGATCGGCGCCGGCATCGCCGACGGCTGCCGGTACGCCGGCTGCGCGCTGCTCGGTGGCGAGACCGCCGAGCACCCGGGTGTGCTCCGCCCCGACGAGTACGACGTCTCGGCCACCGGTGTGGGTGTGGTGGAGGAGAGCGAGATCCTCCGCCCGGAGCGGGTCGAGGTCGGCGACGTCGTGATCGCGATGGGTTCCTCGGGCCTGCACTCCAACGGTTACTCCCTGGTCCGGCACGTGCTGCTCGGCGCCGGTCGGATGCGGCTGGACAGCGTTGTCGAGGACTTCGGCCGGCAGCGCACCCTGGGTGAGGAGTTGCTGACCCCGACCAAGATCTACGCCCAGGACTGCCTGAAGCTGATCGCCGAGGCCGAGGTGCGGGCCCTGGCGCACGTCACCGGCGGCGGCATCCCCGGCAACCTCGTCCGGGTGCTCCCCGACCACGTCGACGCGGTGGTCAACCGGGCCACCTGGCGGCCGCAGCCGATCTTCGACCTGGTGCAGGCCAAGGGCCGGATCGAGGACCCGGACATGGAGTCCACCTTCAACATGGGCGTGGGCATGTTCGCGATCGTGTCGGCCGAGGACGCCGACCGGGCGCTGGCCTGCCTGACCGGGCGCGGTGTCGAGGCGTGGCAGGCCGGTGAGATCATCGAGGGGACCGGCGAGGTGCACATGATCGGCCAGCACACCCGAGGCTGACCCGACAGGGGACCGGCCGCCAGCGGTGTTGCTGTGCCCGGGTCGAGTACAACAAAAACGCCAATCCCGCATCCGCGATATTGCCCGTGATTCTCGGCATACCTGGTCAGGACTTCACCGGGGTGGTCGCTGCCACCTAGCCTGAGGGGCACCTCAGAGGCGGGGGAGGAGGGCCATGGCTGTCCGTGGACAGGAGTTTTCCGGCATGCGGGGGATCGCCGCGGTCCCCAGTTACGTGGTGATGCAGCCGACCACGCTGTGCAACCTCGACTGCGCGTACTGCTATCTCCCGCTTCGGGCGGCGGACCGCCGGATGACCGTACCGGTCGCGGCAGCGGTGGCCGGCCAGGTCAACGGCTGGGCCCGACAGGGGCGGTTCTCGGTGGTCTGGCACGGTGGCGAGCCGCTCGCCGCCGGACGGGAGCACCTGGCGGCCCTGCTGGCGCCCTTCGACCCCTCGGTCGAGCACCACGTGCAGACGAACGCGACGCTCATCGACGACGCCTGGTGCGAGTTCTTCGTCGCGCACCGGATCCGGGTCAGCGTCAGCGTCGACGGGCCCCGGGACCGCAACCGGGAGCGGGTCGGCCGGGGTGGACAGCCGTCGTACGACCGGATCATGGCCGGCGTCGAAGCGCTACGCCGGCACGGGATCGCCTACTCCGCGCTCTGCGTGGTGGGCCGGCCCGAACCAGGGCTCGCCACCGAACTGTACGACTACTTCCTCGACCTCGGCTGCGACGTGTTGGGGATCAATGTCGAGGAGACGGAGGGGGTCAACACCCGGCGCAACGCCCACCCGGCCGAGCTGGTACGCGGCTTCTGGGCCGAACTCGTCGCCGCCTGGCGCCGGAACCCACGGATCCACCTCCGGGAGGTCGAGTGGTCGCTGCGGTACGCGGCGGCGGTCCTCGACGGGGCCGAGGACGACGTACTGCCCCGTCAGCTCGATCCCATCCCGACGATCGGGTACGACGGCTCGGTGGTGCTGCTCTCGCCCGAGCTGGCCGGCTTCTCCGACCCGGACTACGGGGACTTCACCAGCGGAAACGTCCTGGAGACCCCGTTGCGGGACATCCTCGCCACGGCCGGGCGGACGCCGTGGGTCGCGGAGTTCCTCACCGGCGTGGAGAACTGTCGTGCCCGGTGCCCCTACTTCGGGTTCTGCGG
The DNA here is from genome assembly GCF_002846275.1 of Plantactinospora sp. CNZ320. NCBI lineage: Bacteria > Bacillati > Actinomycetota > Actinomycetes > Micromonosporales > Micromonosporaceae > Plantactinospora > Plantactinospora sp. CNZ320. Next base: position 4,773,422 of record NZ_PJMP01000001.1, on the reverse strand, counting down.
GGGCGGGCACGCCGCCAACCGCTACTTCGAACACGGGCGTTTCGACGGCACGGAGACCGACCACTGCCGTAACAGCAAGATCCGTCTACTAGAGGGAGTGTTGGACCATGCCCGAGATCACGAGCCAACGGCTGCCTGAGCCCGTCGGGGCCGTACCGCACGATGGGGTGGCCGCGCGGGTGCTGGATGCTCGGGCCGGACTCACCAGCCTGCTGCGGGAGGCGGCGGAGGCGCGCCGGCTCCGGGACGAGGTGGCGGCCGGCGGGGACGGTGCGAGCGCCGTCTGCGCCTGGAACCACTTCGAGAACATCCCGACGTTCTACAACTGGAACAACCGCCCTCGCTGAACGGGCACGTCCCGCGCCGCGTCGGCCGTCCCCGACGTGTGCTGATGGCCGGTAAGCGACGGTTCGACCGCGCTCACCGGTACTGGACGGGGTACGACCAGCGTAAGGACCTGCCGGCAGCCGGAGAGAGATGCTCCGGAGCCGGCAGGTCCTTACCGTTTGGCGTCCCGATCGGCGACATGGCCCGCAGGCACTCGGACACGCGTGAGCACGCGGTGTTACCGCGTGCTCAGATGTGACCAGAGGTCAGCGGGCCGAGACCCATTTACCCGGGTCGTCGTCCGCGTCATGATCCTCGTCATCGTCGTCGACATACTCTTTGTAGTCGTCGTCGAAGTCGTGATCCGACTTGCGGCTGCCGCCGAGTTCTCGCTGCAAGGCGGCGAGGTCGGTGTTCGGGGAGTGGTACTTCAACTCCCGGGCGACCTTAGTCTGCTTGGCCTTAGCACGGCCGCGCCCCATGGCTCGACCCCCTCGCACAGAATTCGGGGCAGCCCGAAGGCGGGCCCCGATGACGTCAGGCATCTCTCGTGGCTCTTACGGTACATGGGGATGCCCCGGTTCGGCACCTCGGGTTACCACCGCCCGTGCCCGCGCGTCGCGTGGACATCGACGGGCGGCCCCATCCTACTCAGTAAGGAGTGCCTGCCCGCCCTGTCCGTGACGTGTTTGGGGCCTCCGGACCCATCGGTCCAGTACAGCGTACTTTCTGCCTGAATGGCCGGCAATCCACCTGAGGTCCGTCCCGCCCGGGCGCGGAGCCGGGGTATTCGCCTCGGCTCCGCGCCAGGTGGAACGGGTACCCGTCAACGCAGGTGGATGGTGCGCAGCCGGCCGACCTCGGCCATCCGGCGCTCGGCGAGCCGGTCGGCGGCGACGGCCGGCGGCACGCCCTCGGCGTCGGCCAGCCGCAGGATCTCCCGGGTGGTGTCGTAGATCCTGGTCGCCCGCAGCTTGGCCCGCTCGAAGTTGAAGCCCTCGATCTCGTCGGCGACCTGGATCACCCCGCCCGCGTTCACCACGTAGTCGGGGGCGTAGAGCACGCCCCGGTCGGCGAGCAGCTTCTCGATGCCCGGGTGCGCGAGCTGGTTGTTGGCCGCGCCGACCACCACCGAGGCGCGCAGCGCCGGCACGGTGTCGTCGTCCAGGGCGCCGCCGAGGGCACAGGGTGCGTAGACGTCGATGTCGGAGGTGATCAGGGCCTGGGTGTCTTCCACCACGTCGACCTGCGGGTACGCCTGCCGGACCCAGGCCAGCGCCTTCGGGTTCACGTCGGTTGCCACCACCGAGGCGCCGTCGTCGATCAGGTGCCCGGTCAGGTGTTTGCCGACCTTGCCCAGCCCGGATACCCCGACCCGGCGACCGGCCAGGGTCGGCGAGCCCCAGGCGTGCTCGGCGGCGGCCCGCATCCCCTGGAAGACCCCCCAGGCGGTCAGCACCGAGGAGTCTCCGGCGCCGCCGTGCTCGACGCTGCGGCCGGTCACGTAGCGGGTCTCCCGGGCGACCAGGTCCATGTCGGCGACGTAGGTGCCGACGTCGCAGGCCGTGTAGTAGCGACCGCCCAGCGACTCGACGAAGCGGCCGTACGCCCGCAGCAGCGGTTCGGACTTGGTCCGCTCCGGGTCGCCCCAGATGACCGCCTTGCCGCCGCCGAGGTCCAGCCCGGCGAGTGCGTTCTTGTACGCCATGCCACGGGACAGGTCGAGCACGTCGTGCAGCGCCTCGGCCTCGGTGTCGTACGGGTAGAACCGGGTGCCGCCGAGCGCGGGGCCGAGGGCGGTCGAGTAGATGGCGATGATCGCCTTGAGCCCGGTCTGCTTGTCCTGGCAGAACACGACCTGCTCGTGGCCGTCGGATTCCGGACCGTCGGTGCTGGCGAATACGTCCATGTCTCGCTCCTGATCTGGAGGTGGGCATCCTCGTGGGATGCGACGGGAGGGGGCTCCCGGTGCCGGCGGGGGATGTTGCCGGCCTGCTCCGAGCCTAATCGCGATCGGCCCGGGCGTGGGTCACGGCCAGCGCGCCCGAGATTGATTGGAGATGCTGGAGACTCTTCGACTTCCGTTTCGTGGGAGGATCGCGCCGTGCCGTCGCTCTTCGCTTCCTACCTGCGGGTGTACGAGCCGTTGACCGCCTTCGACCGGGACCGGCAACTCTTCTGGCGTCGCTACGTCAAGGAGGGCCGGGCGGTGGCCCCGCTGGAGGGGCCGGTCCGACAGCGGACGGCGGTGATCGAGGCGCTCGGTGCCGGCTGGACCCGACTGCCCGACCTGCCCGAGGAGGCGTACGTCCTGGAGGCGGACGACACGCTGCTGGTCTGCCCCTGGAACCTGCGGGTACGGGTCGCCGAGGCGGCGCTGAGCGCCCGGGACGGCGTACCGCCGGTGCTGGCCGACGCGTTCGTCCCGCCGGTACTGGCCGGCCAGGCGAAGGCCGTGGTGGAGGACTGGCGCAGCGGGGCGCGGGTGCTGGAGCACGGGGTGCCGAGGCTGCACGAGCAGATCGCCACCTGGGGGGTGCCGCTGCGCTGGTTCGTCTTCGTCGACCCGGAGGAGCGCGAGCTGACCACCCGGCCGGACCGGCGGGTGCTGCGGTACCGCACCGAGATCTCCAAGGCCCGGCGGCGGGCGTCCCGGGGCCTGTCGGTGCTGCGCAAGTCGGTCGGGGACGCACCGATCACCGAGGCCGTCGAGGAGGGGGCCCGCTGGCTCGAGGAGTTCCATCCCCGGTCGGTGGTGGAGCTGGACTACGGCGGGCTGGTCGACCTGCTGCCGGACGAGGCGCTGGCCGCGGACGACTCGCCGGAGCTGGTCGCGGCCGGGTTGGCCGGGCTCTCCAGGGGCGACGCGGAGGCGGCCACCGAGGCGTACGAGAAGCTCGTTGCGCGCTGGCGTGCCGTGCAGTTACTGGAGCGTTGCAATTAGCGAACAATGCGGCTCGGGGGGCACTGGGAGCGCACACAGATGAATGCCGCTCGTAATATCGGCGTTACCGGGGGCAATCACCCGTCCGGTTAATTCTTTTTCTGCATAAAAAAGGACCATATTTCGGTCATTGTTCATCCGTCCATCCAGGGACCTTCGGCCGTTCGGCCCATGTCGGACATCGGGGACTAGCCGGACCATGGGAGACGCGTCGGCCGGCGGGACCCCGGCCGATGTCTATAGGCACCTGTGGAGGAGTGACCGATGGCATCGCGTACGCATGAACCTGAGCCGCTACTCACGCCGGCAGAGGTCGCGTCGATGTTCCGTGTCGACCCGAAGACCGTGACCCGGTGGGCTAAGGCGGGGAAGCTCAGCGCGATCAGAACGCTGGGCGGACACCGCCGTTACCGTGAGTCGGAGGTTCGTGCCCTGCTACAGGGCCAGATCCCCCAGCAGCGGCAGGGCGACTGAGACTCGGAACCGAACGTTCGGATCAGGGGTGGGACTCGTACGGAAGTACGGATCCCACCCCTGAATCGTCTCCGGGGGCGTGCTCAACCCCCGGCCAGTGCCGCCTCTTCCAGACCCGCCCCGTCCACCAGCCGGCCGTCGCGCAGGGTCAGGACCCGATCCGCCAGGTCGATCAGGGTCGGATCGTGCGTGGCCACCAGCGCGGTCATCCCCCGGGCGTGCACCAGGGCGCGGAGCAGATCCATGATCGAACGGCCGGTCTCCGAGTCGAGCTGGCCCGTCGGCTCGTCCGCGATCAGCAGCGCCGGATCGTTCGCCAGTGCCCGGGCCACCGCCACCCGCTGCTGCTGGCCGCCGGAGAGCTCGTACGGACGCTGCGCCGCCTGACCGCCCAGCCCGACCAGTTCGAGCAGCATCGTCACCCGCTCCTCCCGCTCCGCCCGGGGCCGCTTCGCCAGCCGCATCGGCACACCGACGTTCTCCGCCGCCGACAGGATCGGGATCAGCCCGAAGGACTGGAAGACGAAGCCGATCGTGGAGCGGCGCAACTCCAGCAGCTCACCGCTTCCGGCTGCCGTGATCTCGTGCCCGGCGACGTGGATCCGCCCGTGGCTCGGCCGGTCCAGACCACCGATCAGGTTCAGCAGGGTGGTCTTGCCCGCGCCGGAACGACCCCGGATCGCCACCAGCTCGCCACGGGCGGCGGTGAACGAGACCTCCCGTACCGCGTGCACCACCCGGTCACCGGCCAGGTAGTCCCGCCCGACCCCCTCGACCCGGACCAGTTCCTCGCCCATCGGCAGCCCTCCCGCCCCGTCGCCGTCCACTCGCCCCGCCCCGCCGGTCACGGCTGCGCCCCGTTCCCGTCCCCGCCCGGCCGGACCTGCACGTGATCCGGTTCCAGGTTCAGCCGTACCCGGTCGCGCAGGCTCAGCGCGTCGACGAAGGCGGCCGGCAGCTGCATCCGACCCGACCGGTCCAGCAGCGCGTACTCCTCGGTGACCAGTTCCTCGACCCCGTCCGCGCCGAGCCGGGTGGAGCGGCGTACCTCGGAGGCGGTCCGACCGTCGCGGATCGCGACCGTCCGGCGGACCTGGGACGAGACGGCGTGGTCGTGCGTGACCACCACGATGGTGACGCCCAGCTCGGCGTTGATGGTGCGCAGTGCGCCGAAGACGTCGGCGGCGGTCGCCTCGTCCAACTCACCGGTCGGCTCGTCGGCGAAAAGCACCTCCGGATCGTTGGCCACCGCGACCGCCACCGCACAGCGCTGCTGCTCCCCGCCGCTCATCTGGTCCGGCCGCCGGTCGGCGCAGTAGCCGACCCCGACCATCTCCAGCAGCTCGGTCGCCCGGCTGCGGGCCGCCCGGCCGCGCAACCCCCGGGCCAGCCGCATCGGCAGCTCCACGTTCTCCAGAGCCGTCAGGTACGGCAGCAGGTTGCGGGCCGTCTGCTGCCAGACGAAGCCGACCGTGTGCCGGCGGTACCGCAGCCGGCGCTTCGGCGACATCGTCAACAGGTCGAAGTCGGCGACCCGGGCGATCCCGGCGGTCGGCACGTCCAGCCCGGAGAGGATGTTCAGCACTGTCGACTTGCCCGAGCCGGAGGCGCCGACGATGGCGAGCAGCTCGCCCCGGTCTACCACCAGGTCCAGCCCCTGTAGTGCGACCACCTCGACGCCCTCGGTCTTGAAGATCCGGACCAGCCCGTCGCAGACGATGTGCCCGCGCAGCCGGTCCTCGCCGCCGGCCCGCGCCGCCGCCCGCTCGGCGGCCCTGCGCTGGAGTACGGCGAGATCGGGCGCCGCCGTGGCAGTCGTCGGACTCGCCATCAGTTCCCGTCCCCTCTGCGCGCCATCAGTTCTCCTCTCCGAGACGGAGCACCTCGCCGAGGCGCATCCGCCGGTTGACCAGATTCTCCACACCGAGGGCGGCGACCAGCGCCACCACGACCAGCAGCAGTACGCCGACCACCAGCATCGGATCCAGGTGGATCCGGGCCGGCAGGCCGCCGGTGAAGCCGGCGAGCCCCAACGCCGGCCCGAGCAGCCGGGGCAGGGCCACCCCGACCGCCCCACCGGCCAGCACCGCGACGCCGAGCAGCGGCACCAGTTCGTAGACGAGCAGTCCCCGACCCTGCCGACCGGAGAGCCCCATGGTGCGCAGCCGGGACAGCATCCGGCCCCGGCCCGGCGCCTCGGCGAGTACGGCGAAACCGACCGCCAACAGTGCCAACGCGGTCGCCCCGGCCACCCCGGTGCCGAAGGTGAAACTCAGCAGCCGGTTCACGCCGCTGCGCTCCAGCGCCTCCCGGTGCCGCACCCAGGTGTCGACGGTGACCGCCGTCTGCGGGCGTACCTGCTCGACCGGCTGGGCCAGCACAGTCGCCAGGTACTCCCGCTGGGCGGTGTCGACCGTCGCGGTCAGCTCGGCGATCGAGAAGCCCTCCCCGGCCACCAGGAACTCGTTGGGCAGGATCGGCTGGAACTCCGGCACCGGCAGCGCCTGCCACGGCAGTACGACGAACCGGCGGACCTCGGCCGCCAGTCCCGGGAAGCCGGCGGCCACCTGGTCGACCCGGAACTCGTACCGGCGGCCCTGCACCTCGGTGACCGCACCGGCACCGACCGCCTCGGCCACCTCCGGCGAGACCAGTGCCGGCACCGGGCCGTCGACCCGCCCCGGCGCGGCCAGCCCCGCCGGCACGGTGACGTCGACGCCGCTCGCCGCCAGCACCCGGGCCAGCGACGGACCGTCCACCACCAACACCTGGGTCTGGCCGAGGTTACGTCCGCCGAGCAGGTTCGGGGTGGGCGAACGCAACGGCTGACCCACCTCGACCGCCAGCGGGCTGACCGCGCTCACCCCCGGCAGCGCGTCGAGCCGCTCGGCGGTGGACCGGTCGGAGTAGGAGCCGGCGACCCGGGCGTCGGCACCGACCTCCTGGTCGGTGACCCGGTCCCGGGCCTCGGCGACGGTGCTGGTCACCACGCTCGTGAAGACCCCGGTGGCGATCGCGACGACGAGCACGGCCAGCGGCCCGACGGTCACCGGCGCGCCCCGGGCGGCCCGGGCCAGGCCGACGAACGGCACCACCGTACGGGCCCGGGCGGCGATCCGGCCCAACTGGCGCAGCGGCCACGGCACCAACCGCAGCGCTACCAGGGCGGCGGCCACGGCCAGCAGCACCGGCACCGACACCAGGTACGGGTCGACCCCGCTGTCCTGGCTCAGCCCGCGTCGGCGCAGCAGCACCACACCGAGCACCGCGAGCAGCAGGACGAAGAGTTCGGCGGTCAGCCGGCGTACCGACGGGCGGTGGCGCACCAGGTCCTGTCGCCGGCCCACGAAGCTCGGCCGGCGCTGGCCGAGCGTCGCCAGCAGCGGGATGGCCAGGGTGGTGCCGACGGCCACCAGCGCCACCCCGAGCGGTTCGATCCCGGCGGGACGCCCCGGCGCCAACCGGCCGAGCAGCCAGCCAGCGAGTACCGCGAGCGGCAGCACGGCGACCGTCTCCCGCAGGGTACGGGCACCGATCTCCACGGCTGTCGCACCCCGGGCCCGGAGCAGGGTGAACTCCTCCCGGCGGCGCTGCACCGCCAGCCCGGCGGCGAGGGTCACCAGCCCGAGCAGGGTGGCCAGGATGCCGGCCTGCACCACGGCGAGCAGTGCCCGCACCGCCCGGAGTTGACCGTCGAACCTGGTCAGCGCGCTGTCCAGACCGGTCGCCAGCACCAGCCCGCGTTCCGGCGGGGTACGCCGGGTCGTGGCGATCGCGGTGAGCGTCTCCGGGATGTCGGCGGTGGTCATCCGCTCCTCGTCGACCCGGTAGCGCCACTCGTAGGTCAGCCCGAGCCGCCGGCCGGCGGCGCTGATCCCGTCCAGGTCGGTCAGTAGCGCCGTCCGGTGCGTCATGCCCATGGTCGGGTCCGGGCAGGGGATCTGGGCGATCCGGATCGCGTCCCAGGCTGGTGCGGCCGGGTCGATCGGGTCGTACAGCCCGACGATCCGGACCGGGACCGAACCCGGGCTGAAGCCCGTGCCGTTGAGCACGACGACGGTGCCGACCCGCAGCCCGAGCAGGCCGGCGCCCTCCCGGGACAGCGCCGCCTCGACCCCGGCCCGGGATGCCGGCCAGCGTCCCTCGACGACCCGCAGCTCCTGTTCGACGCCGGCCTGGCCGCGCAGTTGCAGCTCCGGCCGGCAGGTTCCGCGCAGCGACGGCGCGTCACCGGCCACGGCCAGGTCCTTCGGCCCGATCCGGCCGGCGAACCACTGCTGACCGACAAGCGTGGGCAGCGGCCCGGGCAACCGTGTCCGGTACCGGTCGAGCCAGTCCCCGGCCACGGCGGCGGGCGGGCCCTCCCCGGGGGCGAACGACGCGCTGAAGGTCAGGTCCCGGACCTGGTACGGCAGCTCGCGTACGTCGTGTCGCATCCCGTCGTCGGCGAACTCGTTCGCCAACCGGGGTGCCCCGGTCACCAGCAGTGCCGCCACCAGCCCGAGTACGCCGAGCAGCCCCAGATAGCCGGCGAAGATCCGGGCCCGACGCAACGGCCCCGGCAGTCGACGACCACGGCTCCGCTGCGGCACCGATCCACCCCGCACGCTGTCCCGTCCCTCCACCGGTTGCGCGTTCACCGGTCCTCCCCGATCCGGAGCTGGGCCGCGGCCAGCCGTTGCCGCATGGTGGCGGCGGTCAACCCGCTCAGCGCCAGCGCGAGCACCAGCAGCAGCGCTGCGGTACCGGCGGCCGGCAGCCAGGCGACGTCGAGCAGCGGCAGCGGTACCGGCCGCTGTGCCGACGGGGTGAGGATGACAAGCGGGGCCATCGTCGCGGCCACGCCGATCCCCACCGCCAACCCGACCAGCACGCCGATGCCGGCCAGGAACGCCTGCTCGACCAGGAGCGACCGGGCCAGCAGCCGGGGGCCGGCGCCCAGCGTGTGCAGCACGGCGAGTTCGGTGACCCGGCGTCGGGCGGTGGCCCGGACGTCCACGGTGATGCCGACCGCCGCGAGCAGGATGGCGCCGAGCGCGGCGGCGAAGAGGGCGGCTCGGGCGCCGACGCCGTACGGGTCCTCGCCGGAGCGGCTGGCCACCTCCACCCGGTCGGCGACCTGGAGCCCGCCGAGTTCCGCCGCCGCCCGGGCCGCCTCGGCGTGCTCGTCGGGGCGGGTGGCCAGCCACCACTCCTCGGGTTCGGAGAGGATTCCCCGCTTGTGGAAGAGCGCCGTACCCAGCGACGGCAGGTCGACCAGGAGCGCGGCCGGCTCCGGCGTGCCGGGCAGGGCGGCGACCGTACCGGTGATCCGTATGTCGACGGACCCGCCGGCGAGTACCAGTGCGGTCTGCTGGCCGACGCCGAGCCGCAGCGCCGCCAGCGCCTGCGGGGTGGCCACCACCGGTACCTGCCCCGGGCCGGCTGCGACGGTGACGGCGAACGAGATCGGCGCGCTGACGCCCGCCCAGTAGGAGCCGCGTGCCTGGTGCCGGACGGCCAGTCCACCCGGCCCTGCCGCCACTGCCGAGTTCTCGCCGGAGCGCTCCACCGCCTGCCACTGCCGGCCGTCGGCGAGCGGAAGTTCGGCACCGGTGCCACCGGTCGGGGCGGCGCGCAGCTCGGTGAGCCGCCAGTCGACGACGTACCTGGGAGGCCCGACGGTGTCCACTGTGAAGCCGGCCAGTTTCGGTGGCCCGTCGTCGCCCGCCACCGGCAGTTCCACGTCGAACCGCAGTGGGGCGTCGTCGTAGCTCGCGCCGAGCGGCACCCGGAGATAACCGCCGTGCGGCTCGGTGAAGATCGCCGTGGTCCGGATCGCGGTGCGGGCCGAGCCGCCGGTGCCGGTGGTGGTGATCTGGCCGGTCAGCCGGCGGGTCTGCGGCGGAAGCGCCACCACCGGGGCGCTCACCCGGGCGTCGGTCATCGCGGCGAAGAGTGTGCCGGCATCGTCCTCGACCAGGTCGTCGCGGAGCCGGACGACCCGTTCGGCTGCGGCGGCGTCCAGGGCCACCATCTCGGCCGGCACCTCCTCGGAGCCGAGCCGGGGACTGTCCCGCAGGGCCGGCAGGACCAGTTCGGCGCCGGGTAGTTCGGCGAGCTGGCCGGCCCGGGCCGGCGGGGCGACCCCGGTCGACTCGACCAGCCGCAGGTCGGCGCCGACCTGGTGGTCGGCCTGGTCGGTCAGGGACCGTTCCGAGGTGGCGGCCAGGCACCAGGCGAGGGTGCCGACCGCCACCGCCAGGGCGAGCAGCAGCACCGGGCCGGCGTGCGGCCGGCGGCCGGCCTGCCACATCCCGAGCATCGTGCCGGTCCAGGACCGCCGGTCGACCCACCGCTGCGCGAGCCGGGCCATCGGTGGCAGGAGGCGCAGCGCGAGTACCGCACCGGCCAACACCCCCACCGTGGGGGCCGCGGCGAGCAGCGGGTCGATCCCGAGAGTGCCGTCCGGGCGGGCGCCGGCGAGCGGGGAGGAGTACTGCCGCAGTTGCAGCCAGCCCAGCACCGCCAGCGCGACGAGCGCGACGTCCAGCCCGGCCCGCTGCGCGATCGTCCGCCGGCTCGGCCGGGACCGGGTCGCCATCTCGTCGACGTAGCTGCCGGCGCGGCGCAGTGCCGGGCCGAGCATCGCCAGCGCGCAGCCGAACGCGGCCAGCGCGGCGATCAGCCAGGTCCGGGTGTCGAGCCGGGGACTCAGGTGCAACGCGGCGGCGGCCAGCATCGGGGTACGGTCGGCGAGCCGGACCAGCTCGGTGGCGAGTACCGGTGAGAGCACGGCGGCCGGCAGCACGACAAGTAACGCCTCCCGGGCGGCGAGCCCGGCCAACTGGCCCCGGCCGGCTCCCCGGGCCCGCAGCAGTGCCACCTCGCCCCGGCGCTGTTCGGTCAGCAGGAGCGCGACCAGCAGCAGCGCGTACCCGCCGAGGACCACCACCAGCAGCATCGGGGTGACCAGGGCGGACCGGCCGACCAGCCCGGCCTGCTCCAGCCGCTGCACGAGCTGGCCGAGCTGGGTGGTGACCAGCCCGGAACTGCCGAGCCCGGTCTCGGCGGGCAGGCTGGCGGTGGTCTGCTCGGCGGCCTCGCCCAGCCGGCCCAGCGAGCCCGTCGTCGCCCCGGACAGCTCGGGTTCGACGAGCCATCCGGCGGAGGCGTTGGCGATGAAGTGGTCGAGGAAGTCGGCCCGGTCGACGACCAGCGGCCCGTACGTGGCGGATCCGGTGGCCGCCCCGTCCGTCGCCTCGGGCACGAGTCGCCAGTACGGGTCCCGGGTGTCGCGCGGTCGCCAGACCCCGGTGACGGTCACCTCGGTGATCCGGTCGGTGACCCGGTCGATGATCGGAATCCGGTCGCCGACCCGGACTCCGAGGATCTTCGCGACCGGTTCGGCGAGCGCGGTCTGCACGGGCCGCCGGCCGGGGCTCGGCCAGGCACCGTCGCTCAGCAGGGCGTGCCCGGGAAGGTCGTCGAGGAAGACCACCCGGGCGAAGACCAGACCCTGGGCGTCGGGTACGGCGTCCCCGGTGCGACCGGCGAACTGCCGCCCGGCCGCGTACCCCGCACCGGAGACGCCGGCGGGCAGTCCGCCGAAGCCGCCGGCGAACCGGGACCGTACCGCCGCGTCCCGCTCGGCGAGGCTCTCCGGGGTGCTGCCGGCGGTGCCGCGTACCAGGATCGACCGCTCCTCCTGGGAGGCGGACGCGACGGCCCGCTCGGTGCCGGAGTCGACCACCTCCCGGCTGTAGCCGGCGAGCCCGGTGAGCAGGGCGGTGGCGATCAGGGTCGCCCCGATCGCCGCCAGGAGCAGACTCTTCGCTCCCCGGGCGCGCCGAAACACCAGCCTCATCGTTCTGCTTCTCCCCCATGGGCGAGGCGGGCGGCGTCGGTCGTCGCCCCTCCTGGGTGCGAAGCGCCCGAGGGCGAGCGAAAGGTTGGCGTACCGGACGGTGATTTGTCACGGCGGACGACTTCGTGACCTGACGATGACTGAACCGAGATCAAGTCGTGTCCGTCCCGCCGGGTCGGCGGGGGTGGGGATATGCGCCGAGGAGACCCAGCGATGCCGATGCCACGTCACGTCACACGACAAGGCCGTGGTGGCGGCTCCCCGGGTTGTCGTACCCGTCGGAGCCGCCACCACGGCCGTTTGTCCGGCCTCGCGCCGGTCAGACGATCGGTGGGTGCCCGCCGTCGCCGTCCACCACCTCGTCCGGCTTGCCGTCCTCGTCGGCGTCGACCATCGTGATGTCGACCTTGCCATCACCGTCGGTGTCGAACTGGAAGAGGTCCGGCTTGCCGTCGCCGTCGGTGTCGACCACCCAGACGTCGGTCTTGCCGTCCTGGTTGGCGTCCGCCCGGAGCAGTTCGATCCGTTCGTCGCCACGGGTGTCGACGGTCTCCTGCGTCTCACTCATCTGATGCCCTTCCCGTCAGCTCGAAGTTCTGGCCACGCCGGAACCCTCGGTCCGCGTGCTGCCCCGAACACCCACGAGAACCTCCCCGACACGACTACCGCACTGTGTCACCTCGCACTACCCCCGTGGGGCCCGGAGCATGCCGACGGGCGCGGTACTCCGCCAGCCGGACGGCGGCCCGGCGCGATCAGTTCGTGACGTACGGGTTGGTCTGCCGGTCCTGGTAGTTGACCTGGTCGACGGTGCCGTCACCATCGGTGTCCAGCATCAGCCGGTCGGCCTGGCCGTCGGAGTCGGAGTCGACCCGGATCTCGTCCGGCCGCCCGTCGAAGTTGCTGTCGGTCATCCAGGTGTCCGGCCGGCCGTCGAAGTCGGTGTCCGCGACCACCTGGTCCACCACACCGTCCCGGTTCGTGTCGGTGACCACCGAGTCGATCCGGCCGTCCCCGTCGTTGTCCTCCAGCACCTGGTCGACCCGACCGTCCAGGTCGGAGTCCCGCTCGACGGTGTCCAGCCGACCGTCCCAGTCGGTGTCCTGGTAGCGCACGTCGGCCGCCTGGTCGCCGTTGACGTCGAACTCGAGCAGTTCGGCGTAACCGTCGCCGTCCAGGTCGGTGGCGATCTCGGTGACGCCGCTCGCGTAGTGCGTGACGACGGAGGTGACCGCCGGAGGCTCGTCGCCGCCCTCCAGCAGGTCGGACGGCAGCGGGTCCGAGGAGAGCGGATCCGAGACGAGGTCCACCGCCGGCCCGAGACCCTGCTGGTCGTCGACGCCGGGCAGTTCGTGCTCCGGAAGAGCATCCTCCAGCACGCTGGGGTCGCCGTCGTAGCTCATGTCGTACCTCCCCGGTCTCCGGGTGCCTGACGGGACCGTCAGGCACCGAGGTAACGCTAGGGCGACGAGCCCGCCCGGCGACTCCCGGAAGTGTGCCACTCCGGCGGCGGGGCCACTACTGCTGCTGCTGGATGCTCACCCCGGCTGCGGCGAGCGCCTCGATGACCCGCGCCGACTCGCCGTACCCGACCACCAGGATCGCGTCGGGGGCGAACTCCTTGATCTCCTGGGCGCCCTTGGTGAAGTCCACCGGTGGCGCGTCGGGCCCGTCCTTCACCTCGTAGTTGAACAGCCGTACCTGGTCCGAGCCGTGTCCGGCCCGCTCCAGTTCGGCGCGGACGTTGCCCTGGAGACCCTCGCCGTACGAGTCCTGCCGGGCGACCAGCGCGATCCGGTTCGGCCCGTCCCGCAGGATCATGTCGGCGAGCGCCCGCCCCTGGAGGATGTCCGACGGGGCGGTACGGAAGTAGAGCCCCTTGTCGTCCACGGTGCTCAGCCCAGCGTCGGTGTTGCTCGGCGAGAAGAGCACCAGCCCGGCCGCCACGACGTCCGGCAGTACCGCCCGGGAGATGCCGGAGCCACCGGCGCCGATGATGACGTGCACCCCGGCGCGTACGTGCTGCGCCACAGTAGCCTTCGCGGTGTTCGGATTGGTGCCGTCGTCGCCGTCGACCCAGACCACCGGCTTGCCGAGTACGCCGTCGGCGGCGTTGACCTCGTCGATCGCCAGCAGCGCGGCCGCCGCCATCGGCGGGTACGCCAGCGCCAGGTCACCGGTGCGCGGCAGCAGCCCGCCGAGCTTCAACGGTGCGCCGCTGCGCTCCTCGAGCGCCTTGGTCTGCTTCTTGCCGGCCGGCGGCTGCTTGACGCTGGCCGTGGACTCGTCACCGGCGCCGAGGAACTCGGTCTTGCCGTTGTCGAGCTGGTCGTCGCTGCCGAAGTGCAGGGTGGCGTAGCTGGCCGTGGAGGGCTCGCCGACGTCGGTGAAGCCGCCCCGTTTCAGCGAGACGCCCCGGTAGGCGACGTCGGTGCCCTGCCGGGCGAGTTGCAGGCAGGCCGCGATCGAGTCACAGCGCTCGCCGCCGGTGGTGACCCCGACGATCTGCTTGGCGATCTCGGCCGGATCGGTGGTGCCGGCGAGCTGCGCAGCGATCGCGCTGATCGCGACGGCGTCGTACGACTCGGCGGCGTAGAGGAAGTCGGAGAGCTTCGGGTCCTTCCGTAACAGCCGGTTCTTGAAGTCGTCGGAGAGTGGGGTGAGTGGCGTTGTGCCCTTCATGCCCTTGATCAGGCCGGTCTGCTGTTTGAACTCCGCCTTGAAGGAGTTCTGCATGTTGCCGTCCGTGCCGTACAGGCGAACCTGGGTCGGCCCGGTCTGCTCGGCCTGCCCGGCTTCGCCGTCGCCGTCCGAACCGCAGCCAGCAAGCAGCAGTGCCGCACAGGCCGCGGCGGACAGAGCGGCGCGGCGGGTGCCGCGGAATACGAGCATGGGGGTGTCCTTCCTCCCCGGAGATCCGTTGCGCAGATTAGCGCGCCTGCTTCCGGCGCGCTCCCGCGGTCGACCGCCAATTGTTGATCGAGGTGCATTATCGTCCTGAATAGGGCGCCTTCATGCCGTTTGTCGGACGCTGCTTGACCTGGCGGCATACCCTTCCGCACGTGACGGACGTTCCGCAGGAGACGCTGGATGACGCCACCGCGGTGCTCACCTCCGCGCTGGCCGGCGACAGCGACGGCGTGGTCGGCACGTTCGACGCGGTGGTCGACCGGTCCGGTGTCGCCGGCGCCTACGAGGTGGCCTGGTGCCTCGCCGCCACCATGGTCGGCGACGGTGTGCCCCGGGGCGCGTGGACGCTCGACTTCCCCGGCATCGACGAGGCAGGTTACGACGCGCGCTGGGTGGCCCGGTTCGTCAGCGCCTACGCGAACGCCGACGGCGACACCGGCGCCGCGCTCTTCGGCGCCGCGCTCGCCGACGGGCAGCTGCCGGAATGCCTGCTCACCCTCGCCGGATCGGCCGTCGCGACACTGCGGCACCGGGCCGGATGAAGTCTCCATCGACATCCATCTTTGCATGATCCTCGGTCGGCTCGCCCAGGGGGCACCCGCCCGGCTGGTGTGATAGCTCTGTTGCATGTCCGACGCGATGCTCAGCAAGGTCCGCAAGTTGCTGGCCAAGGCGGAGGACCCGGCCTGCACGCCGGCCGAGGCCGAGGCGTTCAACGCCAAGGCGACCGAACTCATCGCGCGGTACGGGGTGGACCGGGCCCTGCTCGCCGCCCGCGACCCGGGTACCGACCCGGTCGGTGACCGGGTCGTCGACATCCCCGCCCCGTACGCCCTGGACAAGGTGGGACTGCTGGCCGGGATCGCCGATGCGCTGCGGTGCCGTTCGGTACGCCGACGCGGCGAGAGCGGGTTCGTCATGCACCTGTTCGGCTTCGCCAGCGACCTCGAACGGGTGGAGGTGCTCTTCACCTCGCTGCTGGTGCAGGCCGCACACGGCATCTCGGTCGCACCGGTACCCCCGGGGGACCATCCGGCCGCCTTCCGCCGGTCCTGGCTGGCCGGCTTCGCCTCGGCGGTCGCCGGGAGGCTGCGCCGGGCCGAGGCGGCCGCCGCCTCGACGGCCCCGTCCGGCACACCCTCGATGGCACTGGTCCTCGCCGACCGTTCGAACCGGGTCGAGCGGCGTCTCGCCGAGGCATACCCGCGACTGCGTACCGCCGCACCCCGCCGGCTGCTCGGCGGCGGCCTGGAGCAGGGGGCGGTGGCGGGCCGCCGGGCCGACCTCGGCGGCACCGGCCTCAACCCCGGCCGCTCCACCCCACTCTCGTCCGCCTGACCGTTCCGACCCCTCCCGGACGCCGGAAAGTGTCGGCGGGGCGTCGACGGAGGTGAGAGGGTGAGGGCGGGCGGCCACGGGGGCCGCGAAACCCCGCTGCCCTGACCCTCGCCGCCTCCGGCTCGGCGACCCGGTCGGGGCGCGGCGGCAGAGGGCAGCCATGACCAGGATCGGCGTCGTGCAGTGGCTGCGTCGGCGGGACCCGGATCACCGGGTACTCCGCCGGGGCGTCCGGCTCGCACTGGTCGCCGCCGCCGGACTCTTCGGCGGCACGTACGGCCTGGGCAACCCGCTGCTCGGGCTCTACACCCTCTTCGGTGCCATTGCGATGGGCTTCATCTCGCAGGTGCCCGGCGGCCCCACCCAGCGGGCCCGTACCCTGCTCGCCGCGCTGCCGTTCGCCTGGCTCCTGGTCACCGTCGGGACCTTCCTCGCCGTCAACACCCCGATCGCGGCAGCCGGCATGCTGGTGGTGGGATTCGTCGTCCCGTTCGCCGGGGTGGGCGGGCCACGGATCCTCGGCCTCGCCACCGGGTTGCAACTCTTCTACATCGCGGCGTCGTTTCCGCCGTACCAGCCGGGGACCCTGCCGTCCCGGCTCGGCGGGGTGACGCTCGGGGTGGTACTCCTGGTCACCGCCGAACTGGTGCTCTGGCCTGATCCGACCCCGCCCGGCTACCGGCAGCGCCTCGGCGAGGCGGCCCGTTCGGTGTACCGCTGCCTCGACCTGCTGGCCGGGCTGCCCGCCGGGGTGCCGGTCGACCGCGCCGAGATCTGCCGGCGACAGCAGGAGTCGGAACGGGCGTTGGACGAGGTGTGGCTGGCCCGGATCCCGCCGACCCAACGGCCGGCCTCGGCCGGGCGGCGCGACCGGGCGCTGCGGCACGGCGACCGGGTGCTGCGCCAACTCGTGCACCACGTGGACCTGATCGCCGAGGAACTCGGCGACCTCCGCGACGACGAACTGGCCCGGCTGCTGCGGCTGTCGGCGGAGGTGCTGCACGCCGCCGCCCGGACGCTGTGCGGCGGGGCGGGCGTGGTCGAGATCACCCGGTTGACCGAACTGGAGGCCCGGGTCAGGGACCTCTACGACCGGCCGCCACCCGTACCGGGGCCGCCGGCCGGCGCCGCCAGCCCGGCGCAACTGCGCAGGGAGGCGGTGAGCCTGCGGGTCGCCAACGAGGTCTACTCGTTCGGCGTCGCGGCCCGGATCGCCGTCGGGTTGCGCCCGCCGGCCCGGTCGCCCGGCGGCCCGGGCATGGACGATTTCTGGTACGCCCACCGCTCGCCGTTCGCGCTCTACTGGCAGCAGTTCCGGTTCCACCTGACCACCCGCTCGGTCTACCTGCAGGGGGCGGTACGCGTCTCCCTGGCCCTGGCCACCGCCCGGGTGGTCGCCGGCTTCCTGCACCTCAACCACGGGTTCTGGGTACTGCTGGCGATCCTCACCCTGATGCGGACCTCGGCCGTGGACACCCGCAGCGCGCTGCGCCCGGTGCTGCTGGGTACCCTGCTCGGCGCCGCTGTCGGCACCCTGCTGCTGTACGTCGCGGGCGAGGTCCCGGAGTTGCTGCTGGCGGCACTGCCACTGGCCATGGTGCTGACCTTCACGATCGGGCCACTGCTGCCGCAGCTCTGGGGGCAGGCGCTGTTCACCGTGCTGTTCGTGATGGTCTTCGCCCAGGCCGGCCCGGCGAACCTGCAGATCGCCGGGGCGCGGCTGCTGGACGTCACGATCGGTGCCGTGGTCGGGGTGCTCGCCGGTCTGCTGCTCTGGCCGAAGGGCGGCGGTGGGGAACTGCTCCGCTCCATCGCCCGCTATCTGGCGGTCAGCGCCGCCGCGGCCGAGGAGGTCACCCGGACCCTGGCCGGCCGGCCGTCCCGGCAGGACGCGCTCGGTGCGGCCCGGCAGGCGTGGATCCTCGCCGAGGCGTCGTTCCTGCAGTACCAGTTGGAACGGGACGACCCCCGGCTGCCGCGACTCAACTGGCAGGCCGCACTCGCCGCCGGCCAGCACCTGCACCTCGGCGCGGTGTACCGGCTGCGTCGGGGCGCGCACGCCCGGCTGACCTGGGTGGCGGACGGCGCCGGGCCGCTCGACGATCTCGCCGGCCAGCTCCGGCGCGGCTACTCCGACCTGGCCGAGCAGTTGGCCGAGGGCCGGCTGCGCCGCCGGGTCAGTCCGCCGTCGCCGCCTGAGGACTTCGACGACCGGGTACGCAGTGTGCTGGCGGCGGGGGAGTCCCGGGCCGCCGCACTCAACCTGGTGGACGTGGAAACCTGGCTGACCGGCGCCGGAACCTATCTGGAGCGGATCCAGTCGACCGGGATGACGCCGAAGACCGAGGCGATGACGCCGAAGGCCGGGGTGACGCCGGAGTCGGATCGACGGCGATCGGGGTGAGCGGCAGCCCGGCGTACCACCGGGGTATCAGTCCTGGCCGGCGGAGTTCTCGACCGCGCTCGCGTACCGGGAGAGCAGCTCGTGCCAGCCCGCGGTGAGCGCATCGCGGTAACCCTCGGCGGCCTCGCCGTGCCGGTCGAAGTCCCGGTGCTCCACCTCGACCAGGGTGCTCCCGTCAGCCTGCGGCGCGAACCGCACCTCCACCACGCTGGCCTGGTCCGGGTCCGGCACCGGGGCGCGGTCCGGCCCGATCTGCCAGTTGAAGACCAGGCGGCGCGGCGGCTGCCAGTCCAGCACCCGGCCCCAGTCGGCGCGGAACCCGTGCGGACCGATCTCGTACAGCATGCCGCCGCTGCCGGGCTCGATGCCGAGCTTGGCCAGTTTCTGCGGACCGGACCAGGTGTATTCCTTTACCCACCAGTCGGCCAGACCCTCGGTGAAGGCAGCGAAGGCCCGGTCTGCCGGGCCCGGAACACGGAGGCTGCTGCGCACGGAGTAGGCGCCTGTGTCCTGCTGGATGTCGGAGGCGTTCGTAGTCTCCTGTCCCATACGCCGGGACCATACCGGCTGCTGTTGAGCTGTGCAGCTTTGCATCGGCGGGCGGTCGTTCCCTGCGCCGAGCGGTAGATCATCAGTGGCCGTCGAGTTCGGTTGATTTGCGCTCGCAAAGACGCCGCGGACGCCGACTCCCCGCCAGTCGCCACGGATGCCGACTCCCGCCGTGCCGGTGGGCGCGGATGCGGAGTCCTGGCACTAGCATCGACCGGGAACGCTGTCTGCGCGGGCCGACCCGGCCACGCCGGGCGACGGCGGTGCGGGGAGGAGTTCCAGATGTCCGACGATTCCACCGTGGCTCGCACCGACTGGCGTGGACCACGCCGTCGCCTGTTCGTGATCGCGTCGTCATACCTGTTGGCGGTGCTGGTGTCGGCCCTGGTCGCCCGCGCGGGCCTGACGGCGGGCCGCTCCGGCGCCGACCCGATCGGGCTGCCCTGGGCGGTCGTCGGGCTGGCCGGCATGCTCGGTGCCGGCACCATCGCCGGTGCCGCCTGGTACGCCCGCCGTGGCCTCGGTACCGGGTCCACCGAACCGGCCCGGCTGGCTCGGGCGGTGCTGCTGGCCCGGGCCGGCCGGATCGGGATGCTGCTGTTCGCGGCCGTCGCGGCGGTACTCGGAATCGTGCTGGCGCCGGACGGTGCCGAGCGCGGCTTCGTCATCGTGGCCAGTACCGGTCTCGCCGCCCTGCTCGCGCTCTTCGCCCTGTTCGCCAACGACCTCAGCCGACTCCGCAAGCGCACCGCCCCGCCTCCGGCGACCGGCCCGGTCAGCAGGTAGCGTCCGGCCTGCCCTGGCCGGCCGAACGCTACGCGATCAACGGGTACCCCGTCGGGGATGGGGGGTACGCAAAATAGAGCGGTCCCGTCCGGCGTTGCCGCTGGGGGGACCGCTCTGATAGCCCGGCGAAAGGCTATGTGGCCAGGGGCGGGGTCGAACCGCCGACCTTCCGATTTTCAGTCGGACGCTCGTACCAACTGAGCTACCTGGCCGGGTTACTCGGCACATGTTATCGGTTCGGCCTACCCGCTGCCGTCCCGATCATCCGGGCCGAAACGCAGACCGCCGCGCGTTGGTACGCGCGGCGAGCGGCGCTGGCGGTCCTGACGGGACTTGAACCCGCGACCTCCGCCTTGACAGGGCGGCGAGCACTCCAACTGCTCCACAGGACCTTGCTCTTACTGCTGTCCCCGGCCGGAGCCGGGGTCGTGCCCCCAACGGGATTCGAACCCGTGCTACCGCCTTGAAAGGGCGGCGTCCTGGGCCGCTAGACGATGAGGGCGGCCCCGCCATCATTGCACATGACAACTTCAGCGGCTGTGCTCCCATCCGGCCCCGCCGGAGGCTCCGAAAGCATACGTGATGGCCAGCCGCCCGACCAAACCGGTATTGCCATCCGGACAAAAGCCCCCAAAAGCGCTTCACCTCAGCCTGGTTATCCCGTACTTCCGCTTCAGTGAGCTGATCACCTCGGGACAGGCGCCGAGAGTGCGACTTCGATCACCACCACCGTCGTGCAGCAGCACGATCGAGCCCGGCCGGGACTGGGCGGCCACCCGTCGGCTGATCTCCGCGCTGCTGGTGTCGTCCCAGTCCACCGGGTCGACGTCCCAGTGCAGCGGTTTCATGCCGAGGTCCCGGGAGACCGCTACCACGGCCGGGGTCCACTTGCCGCCGGGTTGCCGGTAGTGCCGCACCTTGGCCCCCGGTACCGCCCGCTGGATCTCCTGGTTGGTCCGGCGCAGGTCGGCCCGGATCTGCGCCGCGTTGCGGGTACCCAGCTTCAGGTCGTGCTGCCAACTGTGGTTGCAGAGCGTGTGACCCTCGCGCACGATCCGCCGTACCAGCGCCGGGTACTTGCGGACCTTCACCCCCACCACGCAGAAGGTGGCCCGGACCCCGGCCCGGCGGAGCTGGTCGAGCACCTTCGGCGTCCACTGTGGATGTGGACCGTCGTCGAAGGTCAGCGCAACTCCGCGTACCCCGGTCAGCCGTTGGGTGTTCAGCGGGCCGACGGTGCCCCGAGGGGCCGGCTTCTTCCGGCTCGGCTTGGCCGGCGACTGGGTCGGTGCGGGGGTCGCCGTCGCGGTCACCTGGGGAATCGGCGGATAGGGCAGCGGTGACCTGGCCGGCGCCGGTTGCTGGTTGGCGCACGCGGTGGACAGCAGCACCAGCAGGACGAGGACGGCGGCGAGCGCCGTACGTCGGGTCATCGGGCGGCTCCCGAGGGGGTTTCGGGTTACGGCTGCCCCACGTTAGCGGAAGTGCGCACGGGGGCGATGTCCCGAATGCTCGGTAGCCGAGTCAGCGCACCGAAGATCCGGGTACGTCCCGTAGCATCGCCACCGCCTCGGCCAGCGTCGCCGGCCGGCGTACCCCGGCGGGCAGCGGCTCGGACGGCCAGCCGGGCCCGGCGGCGGCCAGCAGCGGCGGCGACCAGGGGCCGGCCCGCACCGCGTCGAGCTGGGCCGGGTCGCCGGTCGCCGCCAGGTGCGACCAGACCACCACCGCCTGCGGGGCGGTCCGCGCCACGGCCTCGACCAGGGCCGGCACCGGTACCCGCGCACCGAGCAGCCGGCAGTGCACCCCGGCCTCGGCGAGCGCGGCGGCGAGCGCCTCCAGCGGCAGGCTGTGCTGCTCCTCGTCGGCGCAGGCGAGCAGGATCCGGGGTGGCGACGCGCCGGCCGGCGGCCGGGGCACCGCCGCCAGTGCCTCCGACACGCAGCGGGACAGCAGGTGCTCCACCTCGACGAACGCCGCGCTGGCGGCGTGCCGTTCACCGATGCCCGCCAGCACCGGCCGGAGTACCCGGTCCCAGGCGGCGACGACGCCGTCGGCCTCGATCGCCGAGCTGATGCCGGCCCGCATCGCCAGCAGGTCGAGTCGCATCGCCGCCCGCGCCAGGCCCCGGGCAGCCGGCCCGGCCCGGCCCACCGCGATCACCGTGCCGCCACCGGCCCGCCCCGGCTCCGGCCCGTCCCGGTCCGGCTCCTTCGCGGGTACGCCGCCCCGGCGCGCCCAGTGCGCCGCCTCGGCCGGAGGAATCCCCTCGGCGGTCAGTCGCCGCATCACGTCCAGCCGGTCGAGGTCCTCGACGCTGTACCGCCGGTGCTGACCCGGCATGTGCCGGCTCGGACCCAGCCCGTACCGCCGGTGCCAGCTCCGCAGCGTGGTGACGGCGATGCCGAGCCGCCGTGCGACAGCACCGGCGCTCAGGGCGTCATCGGCCACCCGACCGCTCCGCCGGGTTCTCCTCCTGACCCGTGGGGGCCGTGACCTGCTCCCACCGGCCGCGATTGCCCGACCGGCGCGGTGGCCCGGACGGCGTACCGGCGGAACCGGACGGCGTACCGGCAGAACCCGACGGCGTACCACCGGCGGAGGACGACTGGGCCGGTACGCCGGTCAGCCGGCTGAGCACCCCACCCAGCCACGGCGCGTACGCCTCCGGGTCGGCGTCGAGCCCGGCCCGCAACTCGTCGGGATGTACCCAGCGCAGCTCGGCCACCTCGTCCGGGTCGGGCAGCACCGGGCCGTCGGCGGCGAAGTCGCCCCGGAGCACGTGGTCGTACTCGTACTCGACCCGGCCGGTACCGGGGTCCTCGGCCCGGTAGAGATAGACGCCGACCTCGGTCAGCGGTACCGCCTCGATGCCGAGTTCCTCGCGCAGCCGCCGGCCGGCGGCGGTGTCGAGCGACTGGCCGGGCTCCGGATGTCCGCAGCAGGTGTTGGCCCAGCGCAGCGGGAACCGGGTCTTGGCGGCGGCCCGCCGCTGGAGCAGGATCCGGCCGGCCGGGTCGACCAGCAGTACCGAGAAGGCCCGGTGCAGCTCGCCCGGCGGCCGGTGCGCCTCGTCGACGGTACGGGCACCGAGCGGGGCGCCTGCCTCGTCGACGAGTTCCACCAGGTGCCGTTCCCGGTCGGTCGGGCGGCCCCGCTCCCCGGCGGCGGACCCGCCCTCGTCCGCCTCCTCGGGCCGGTGCGCGGGGGCACTCCGGCCCGGCGTGTCGCGGTCGGCTGTCATCGGCCATCTCCAGTCACCCGGGCGGCGGCGAGCTTCCCGGAGATCATCACCATAGGCACACCCACCCCGGGCTGTGTGCCGGAACCCACGAACACCACGTTCGACAGGCTGCGGTGCAGGTTACCGGGGCGGAACGGGCCGGTCTGCCACAGGCTGTGCGCGGCCGCGAACGGCGTACCGGCGGCCATCCCCGCGTCGGCCCAGTCGGCCGGGGTGACGATCCGGAGTACCTCGACGCTGTCGGCCAGCCCGACGTAGCCCCGGCGTTCCAGGGTGGCCAGCAGCTCGTCCGCGTACCGCCGGGGCAGGTCGCCGCGCCAGTCCAGCCCGGCGCCACGGTCGAGGTTGGGCACCGGGGCGAGCACGTAGTAGCCGTGCCGGTCGGCAGGTGCGGTCGACGGGTCGGTCCGGCTCGGGTTGGTGACCAGCAGCGACGGGTCCGACATCAGCTCGCCGCGCCGGATCACCTCGTCGAAGGTACGCCGCCAGGCCCGCCCGAAGTGGATGTTGTGGTGGGCGATGCCCCGGTAGCCCTGCCGGGCGCCGACGTGCAGTACGACGCAGGACGGCGAGTATTGCAGCCGGCGCGGCGGCGCACCGTCGGGCAGCAGGTCACGGTATGCCACCGGCAGGTCGGGGTTGAGTACCACCACGTCGGCGGGGACGAACGACCCGTCGGTGGTGCGTACCCCGGTGGCCCGGCCGGCGGAGGTCTCCACCCGCTCGACGGTGCTGCCGTACCGGATCCGCACACCGTGCTTCTCGGCGGCGCCGGCCAGGGCCCGGGAGACGGCGTGGATGCCGCCGCGCGGGAAGTAGACCCCGGCGACCGAGTCGAGGTAGGAGATCACCGTGTAGATGGCGAGCGCGTCGTGCGGGGCGAGCCCGGCGTACATCGCCTGGAAGGAGAAGATCCGCCGGGTACGTGGGTCGGCGAAGAATTGGTCGATCTTGGTTTGCAGCCGTCGGAACGCACCGGCGGCCACCAGTCGCAGCAGGTTGCCGGTGAGCAGATCGGTGGGGCGGTCCAGGTTGCGGTCGATGAAGTCGGCGCGTTCGAGCTGCCAGAGCCGGCGGGCGTAGTCGACGAACCGCAGGTAGCCGTCGGCCTCCCGGGGGCCGCAGACCCGGGCGATCTCCCCGGCCATCCCGGCCGTGTCGGTGACGACGTCCAGGGTGGACCCGTCCGGATAGTGCGCCCGGTACGCCGGTTCGAGCGGGACGAGGTCGAGCCAGTCCGTCAGCTCCTCGCCGACGGCACCGAGCGCCTCGGCGATCAGGTCGGGCATGGTCAGCACGGTCGGGCCGGTGTCGAACTCGTAGCCGTCGAGGGTGAGCCGGCCGGCGCGGCCGCCCGGCACGGCCTCGCGTTCCAGCACGGTGACCTGCCGTCCGGCCCCGGCCAGGTGCAGGGCGCAGGCGAGGCCGCCCAGCCCGGCGCCGACCACCACCACCCGGTCGGTCCGTCCACCCACGGTTCGCACCCGATCACCTCCTGGATCGACCATCATCCTTACGCCCCAGGCCGCCGAAGGCATCCTTCTTCCGTTTTTGTAGCTGAAAGATCCCTTGTTGACACCCGGGTGGGCCGCGAACCGCCCACCGGAGGGCCGGTCGAGCGTACCCTGGAGCTACGAGTTGCGTCGATTGGTGCGTCGATTCCCTGGGAGGACCGGTGGACAACAGTCTCGGCGAGTCCTATGAACGTTGCCGTGAGCTGCACAAACGGCACGGCCGGACCTACTATCTCGCGACCAGGCTGCTGCCCGCCTGGAAACGACGGCACGTGCACGCCCTCTACGGCTTCACCCGGTACGCCGACGAGATCGTGGACCGGACCGAGGAACTCCCGACCCCGGTCCGGTCCGCCCGGCTGGCCGACTGGTCGGACCGGTTCCTCGCCGGGTTGCGCGGCGAGCCGGTGAACGATCCGCTGCTGCCGGCCGTGCTGCACACCATCGCGGTCTTCGACCTCGACCGGGCGGACTTCGCGGCGTTCCTGCGCAGCATGTCGATGGACCTGACCGTGACCAGCTACCCCCGCTACACCGACCTGCTCGACTACATGGACGGCTCGGCGGCGGCGATCGGCACGATGATGCTGCCGATCCTGGGCAGCGCCGACCCGGCCGCCGCCCGGGAGCCGGCCCGGCAGCTCGGCTTCGCCTTCCAGCTCACCAACTTCATCCGGGACGTCGCCGAGGACCTGGACCGGGGCCGGGTCTACCTGCCCGCCGAGGACCTGGCGAGGTTCGGGGTCACCCCGGCCGACCTGGTCGCCGCCGCCCGACGGGGGCAGGCCACCGCGCCGATCCGGCAACTGATCGAGTACGAGGTGAGCCGCGCCCGGGAGCACTACCTCGCCGCGGCGCCCGGGGTGCCCCTGCTCGCCCCCGCCTCGCAGTCCTGCATCCGCACCGCCTACCTGCTCTACGGCGGCATCCTCGACGAGGTGGTCGCTGCCGGGTACGACGTCTTCGCCGGCCGGGCGGTGGTGCCACGCCGCCGTCGGGCCGCCGTCGCCGCCCGGGCCCTGGTGACCCGGACCGGTACTCCGGTGGTGGCCCCGGGTGCGCCCCGCCGGACCGCTCGCGGCGTGCCGGAGCGACTGGCCATCCCCTGACGGTCCCGGGAATCAGCCCTTGATGCTGCCGGTGGTGAGGCCGGACATGATGTTCCGCTGGAAGATCAGGAAGATGACCACGGTCGGTATCGCGGCGATCACCGATGCGGCGATCACGACGTTCATCGGGGTACCGCCGGCGAAGGCGTAGATGCCGACGCTCACCGTACGGGTCTCCGGTGACGGCATCACCAGCTTCGGCCAGAGGAAGTCCTTCCAGACCGCCGTCACGGCGAAGATGGAGACCACCCCGAGGATGGGGCGGGACATCGGCAGGATGATCGACCAGAGCGTGCGCAGTGGCGTCGCGCCGTCCATCATCGCCGCCGCCATCAGGTCCTCGGGGATCGAGTCGAAGAAGCGCTTCAGCAGGAAGATGTTGAAGGCGTTCGCCACCAGCGGCAGCCAGATCGCGAACGGCGAGTCGAGCAGGTTGATGTGCAGGATCGGCAGGTCGATCACGGTCACGTACTGCGGCACGATCAGGACCATCGCCGGGATCATCAGGGTCGCCAGCATCAGGCCGAGGATCGCGTTGCCGAAGACCGGCCGCAGCTTCGACAGCGAGTACGCCGCCGCGGTGTCCAGGACGAGCTGGAACAGCAGCGCCCCGGCCGCGTAGTAGAACGTGTTGAAGAGCAGCTTCGCCAGGTCCAGGTTGTGCCACGCGTCGACGTAGTTCTGCGGCTGCGGATCGCGCGGAAAGAGCGTCGGCGGGGTCTGCGCGATCTCCTGGCCGGACTTGAGCGCCCCGGTGACCATCCAGTAGAGCGGGCCGAGGAAGACCAGCGTGAAGACCACGACGACGACGGTGAGCAGCGTCCAGTAGACGATCCTGCCGCGTCCCCGGCGGAGCTGGGCGGGGGAGATGAGGGTCCGGGTGCCGGAGTCCTGTGCCATGTCTCGCCTGTCCTAGTCCTGTTTCGTGGTCAGCCGGGCGTAGACGGCGGAGAAGCCGGCCAGTCCCACGAGCATGATCACGCCGAGCGCGGCGGCGCCGTTGAGGTCGTTCTGGAAGAACCCGTGCTGGTAGATGAGGTACGCCACCGAGGTCGCCGAGTCCTCCGCGCCCGCACCGTTGGCCAGGATCAGCGGCTCGATGAAGAGCTGCATGGTGGCGACGATCTGGAGCATCGCCAGCAGCAGCAGGATCAGCCGGGTCTGCGGGATGGTCACGTTGACGATCCGCCGCCAGATCCCGGCGCCGTCCAGCTCGGCCGCCTCGTAGAGGTCGCCGGGGATGTTCTGCAACGCCGCGAGATAGATCAGCACCGCACTGCCCATGTTCATCCAGGTCGAGGCGATCACCATCGCCGGCATCGTCATCTGCGGCGACTGCATCCACTCCGAGGTCGGCAGGTGCAGCGCGGCGAGGACCGCGTTGAAGAGTCCGGCCTCGCTGGGGTCGTAGGCGTAGTACTTGAAGAGGAAGAGTGCCGAGGCCGGCGGGAGCATCACCGGCAGGTAGACCAGGATCCGCAGGTACCCCTTGGCGTGCCGGAACTCGTTGAGCAGGATCGCCACGAAGAACGGCACCGCGTACCCGACCACCAGCGCCAGCACCGTGAAGTAGAGGGTGTTCCGCCAGGCCGGCCAGAAGCTCGGGTCGTCGAGGATCCGCAGGTAGTTGTCCCAGCCCACCCAGGTCGTCTCGCCCCGCCGGGTGCGCTGGAAGCTCATCACGATGCCGCGGATCATCGGGTACCAGGAGAAGACGGCGAAGCAGACCACCGCGCCGATCAGGAACGCGTGCCCGGTGAGGTTGTCCCGGATCTTCCGGCCGAGGCCGCTGCTGGGCCGTGGCGGTGCCGGGTACGGCCGGGCGGGGCGACCCGGTCTGGTGGTACCCGGGGCAGTGGTGATCGCCAAGGCAACTCCCAAGTCGGTGACCGTACGGTGCGGCGCGAGGGTGGGGACCGGTTGCGCCGGCCCCCACCCCGGTGGGATCAGCTCTCGGCGGCCAGGAGCTGGTTCACCTTGTCCTCGGCCGTCTTGAGCAGCGCGTCGACGTTCGCGTTCGGGTTGGTCAGCACCCCGGACATCGCCGCGTCGAGCACCGCGTAGATCGCCTGGGCGTTGCGCGGTTCCCCCTTGATCGGGACCGGGGCGGCCTCGAAGAGCGCGAAGTTGGCGGTGTCGAGGTTGGCGTTCGCCTTGCGCAGTTCGAGTTCCTGCTTCTGCGCCTCGCTGCCGTTGCTGAAGAGCAGCGGCTGCGGCAGCCCGACCGGGTAGTTCTGCGGCTTGGCGCGTACGTAGTCGAACTGGCCCTTGCCCGGGGTCAGCTTCTGGTACGCGATCCACTTCAGACCGGCCTTCACCTGCTCCGGGGTGAGGCCCTTCTTGAAGAAGTAGCCCTCGCCGCCGCCGAGCGTCCCCTTGGCGGCGCCATCCTGGCCGGGCATCGGCGCCATCGCCCAGTCCTGGAACTTCCCCTGGAACTGGCTGACGATCGCCTGGGTGGAGTCGGGTGCGCCGATGAACATGCCGACCTTGCCGGCGGCGGCGTTGGTAAGCAGGTCACCCCACTGGAGCAGTTGGCGGGCGCCCATGCTGTTGTCGCCGTACCGCATGTCCTTGAGGTTCTGCAGGACCTGCCGGCCCATCGGGTTGTTGAAGTCGGCCTTCTTGCCGTCCGGGGTGAGGACCTGGCCGCCCTGCGAGTAGAGCAGCGCGGTGAAGTGCCAGCCGCCGGTGTTGCCGGCGCTGTATTCGGAGTACCCGGCGATGCCGTTGCCGAGCGCCGCGATCTTCTTGGCGGCGGCCCGGACGTCGGCCCAGGTCTTCGGCGGGTTGTTCACGTCCAGCCCGGCCTGCTGGAAGAGCGCCTTGTTGTAGACCAGCCCCATCGAGTAGTTCTTCACCGGTACGGCGTAGAGCTTGCCGCCGTCGGTGAAGACCTCCTTGAGTGCCGGGTCGACGCTGTCCCAGGTCGGTACGGTCTCCTTGTTGGCGTACTCGTTGATGTCCATCGCCTGACCGGAGTCCAGCACCTGCTGCAGGTCGGTCATGTACCCGTAGAAGACGTCGGTCACGGTGCCGCCGGCGAGCCGGGCGGTGAAGTCCGGCGGGTTGTTGCACTGCTCGCCGACGCTCACGCTCTTGATGACGATGTCGGGGTTCTGCCGCTGGAACTCGGCGACGTCGGCGTTCCAGTTCTGCAGCAGCTCCTTCTGGGAGCCGACCGGCTGGCAGTCGACGGTGATGGTGACCTTGCCACCGGCGTTCGAGTCGCCGTCGTCGCTCTTGGTGGAGCATGCCGTGAGGCTGAGTCCCAGGCCGGCCACGAGCGCCAGCGCCGCGGCCTTCCGGTACTGCGGTACGGACATCTGTCCATCCCTTCGGGGTGTCTCCATGGCCTGTGCTGATCCGCGGGATCGTCACCGTGGCGGTGTCCTGAGGCTGGTCCGCATCCGCCGTGTGACCAGGCCCTGGAGCTGGGTGGCGTCGTGTGTGAGTGCGGTCACTGTAGCGAGATGAACTCATTCCAGCAAGATGGCGATCGTCTGTTGCAAAGACACGACTTGATTACGGCAGATAGTGACAACGGGTTGCTTGGGGCGTGAAGGTTGATCGGGTGACCCGGTGCTCCCGGGGTATCTCCGAGCTGCCGATCGGACGTCGGGTCGGGTGCGGGGTAAGGATCCTCGCCGAGGAGACTGTCGAGCTGCCCCGCTTGTGCAACCACCCCACGGGCTGCCCGAACCCCGGTCTCGCCCGGGCGGTCGGCCCGAGCCGCGTCGTGCCGTCGGCGACCCGGCTTCCGTGCCCCGCCTGTGCACCCAGCTCGACAGTCTCCGCGCCGACTAGCCCCGGCTCCGCTGCCGGTCACCCACGCGGTTGCCGACCAGCCTCCGCCGAGGCCACGTACCGCCCGGTCGAGGTCCCGGCCACGCAGCGGCGAGCCCGCGCAGCTCGGGCAACCGCAGGGTAAGCCCCGACCCGGGTACGCCGGGTGATCCGATCCACCTGGCCGGCCGGGGACGGATCGGGAAAGCTGGCGGTATGGCTGAACTGGAACGGAGACACGTGAGGACCGACGAGGGCGCGACCACGGACGTAACCGCGGAGGTCGACGTGGTGGTGGTCGGGCTGGGCGTGGGCGGTGAGGAGACCGCCAACCGGCTCGCCGCCGCAGGCCTCTCGGTCGTCGGCATCGAGCGCGACCTCGTCGGCGGCGAGTGTCCGTTCTGGGGCTGCGTGCCCAGCAAGATCATGATCAGGGCCGCCAACGCGCTGGCCGAGGCGCGCCGGGTCGACCATCTGGCCGGGCAGGCCCGGGTCGTGCCGGACTGGGGCATCGTGGCCAAGCGGATCCGCGAGGAGGCCACCGCCGGCTGGACCGACGACGCCGGGGTGGAGCGGTTCACCGCCAGGGGCGGCCGGTTCGTCCGGGGCTCCGGCCGGCTGGTCGGGCCCGGCCTGGTCAGGGTCGGCGACGAGACGTTCCGGGCCCGGGTCGGCGTGGTGCTGGGTACCGGCACCACCCCGGTGATCCCGCCGGTGCCCGGGCTGGCCGGCACGCCGTACTGGACCAACCGGGAGGCGATGGAGCTGGCCGAGCTGCCCGGCTCGGTGGTGATCCTCGGTGGCGGGGCGATCGGCGCCGAGGTGGCCCAGGTCCTCGCCCGGTTCGGCGTCCGGGTCGGCATGGTGGAGGCGGGCGAGCGGGTACTCGCCCAGGAGGAGCCGGAGTCGTCCGAGCGGGTCGCCGCGGCGCTGCGCGCGGACGGGGTGACCGTGCACACCGGGGCCCGGGCCGAACGGGTGGAGCACGACGACAGCGGCTTCACTGTGCACCTGGCCGACGGTGACCAGCTCCGGGGCGAGCGGCTGCTGGTGGCCACCGGCCGGCGGGCCGTACTCGACACGCTCGGCCTGGAGACCGTCGGGCTGGACCCGACGGCACGGTTCGTCGAGACGGACGACCGGATGCGGGCCGGCGACGGGATCTGGGCGGTCGGCGACCTGACCGGGCACGGCGCCTTCACCCACGTGGCGATGTACCAGGCCGGGATCGCGGTCGCCGACATCCTGGGCCGGGCCGGCGTGCACGACGGCACGACCGGCGACGGGCCGCGGGCGGACTACCGGGCACTTCCCCGGGTCACCTTCACCGATCCCGAGGTGGGCGCTGTCGGGCTGACCGAGCGGCAGGCGCGGGACCGGGGGCTCAACGTGCGGACCTCCTGCACACCGCTCGGCGAGTCCAGCCGGGGCTGGATCCACCAGGTCGGCGACGAGGGCTTCATCAAGCTGGTCGCCGACGCCGACCGGGGCGTACTGGTCGGTGCGACCTCGGCCGGGCCGGTCGGCGGCGAGGTGCTCAGCGCGCTGGCGGTGGCCGTACACGCCGAGGTGCCGGTGACGACACTGGCAGGGATGATCTACGCCTATCCGACCTTCCACCGCGCGATCGAGACAGCGGTACGCGGGCTGTTGCAGTAGGCCGGCGAACTTTGGTTCGGTTTTTTCAAGTACCTGTCGTACTATCGCGGCCGTGACCAGAAGACTCACCGAGGTGGCCCGGAAGGCCGGGGTCAGCGAGGCCACGGTGAGCCGGGTGCTCAACGGCCGGGGCGGTGTCTCCGAGAGCACCCGGGTCGCCGTGCTCACCGCCCTGGACGTGCTCGGTTACGAGCGTCCCAGCAAGCTGCGCGGCGAACGGGCCCGGTTGGTCGGGCTGGTCCTGCCGGAGTTGCAGAACCCGATCTTCCCGGCCCTGGCCGAGGTGGTCACCGGGTCACTGGCCCAGCGCGGGCTCACCCCGGCGCTCTGTGCCCGGACCATCGGCGGAATCTCCGAGATGGACTACGTGGAGATGCTGCTCGACCACCAGGTCTCCGGAGTGATCTTCGCCGGTGGCTCGTACGCGCTGGCCGACGCGCCGCACGACCACTACCGGCGGCTCACCGAGCGGGGCCTGCCGGTGGTACTGGTCAACGCCGGGGTCGACGAGCTGGGCTTCCCGTGCGTGTCGACCGACGACGCGGTGGCGGTCGAGCAGGCGTACGGGCACCTGCGGTCGCTCGGCCACGAGCGGATCGGTCTGGTGCTCGGCCCGGCCGACCACGTGCCGTCCCGCCGGAAGCTGGCCGCGATGGCGAACGTCGCCGGTTGGGCCGACGGCGAAGAGTGTGTCGAGCGGTCCAGCTTCTCCATGGAGGGTGCCCGGGTCGCGGCGAGCAAGCTGATCGAGCGCGGCGTCACCGGGATCATCTGCGCCAGCGACGTGATGGCGCTCGGCACCATCCGGGCGGCCCGCCGGCTGGGCCGGTCGGTGCCGGCCGATATCTCGGTGGTCGGCTTCGACGACTCGGCGTTGATGACCTGCACCGACCCGCCGCTGACCACTGTGCGGCAGCCGATCGAGATGATGGGCCAGGCTGCGGTGGACCTGCTGGTGAACCAGATCGAGGGAGTCGGGGTGCTCACCGACGAGCTGCTCTTCGAACCCGAACTGGTGGTACGCGGATCGACCGCCCCGGCCCCCGGCCACTGACCGCGCCGACCCCCTGGCTCACTGACTCCGCCGACCCCCTGGCTCACTGACTCCGCCGACCCTCGGCGCACTTTCCCCACCCGGTCCCGGGCGCTGACCCGGCCGGCCCTTTTCGCCGCGCCGGATCCTTTCGCCACCCCGCTGGGCCGGCTTGCCGGAGTGTGCCGACCGGCGCCTCCCTGCTCCGTGTGACTTTCGCCGGGTGCGCGCGACCTGCCGGGAGGCGGGAATGCGGCGTCGTCATCTTTCAGAGTTCTGTCGCATTATTGCGGTGTCGGTACCGAGTTTGTATCGTCATCGGCACGAAACGAGGCACACCAGCGGTCCCCGCAGACTCCGAAATCCCCGGGCCCAGCGTGCAGGTGCCGGTGGAGAGCTCACCGGACCGATCCAGGAAGCAGGTACTCGTGTCCACATCAGAGCGCGACCGCCGGTGGTGGCGAGACGCGGTGATCTACCAGGTCTACCCGCGCAGTTTCGCCGACGACAACGGCGACGGCATCGGCGACATCGCCGGCATCCGGAAGCGGCTGGGCTACCTGTCCGGGCTGGGCGTCGATGCCATCTGGTTCGGCCCGTGGTATCCGTCGCCGATGGCCGACGCCGGCTACGACGTCTCCGACTTCCGTTCCGTCGAGCCGGTCTTCGGCACGCTCGCCGAGGTCGAGGAGCTGATCGCCGAGGCACACGGGCAGGGCCTGCGGATCATCGCCGACCTGGTGCCCAACCACTGCTCCGACCAGCATCCGTGGTTCCAGGCAGCACTGGCCGGCGGGCCTGACGCGCCGGAACGGGACCTGTTCTGGTTTCGGCCCGGGCGCGGCCCCGACGGAGACCAACCGCCGACCGACTGGATCGGCGAGTTCGGCGGTCAGACCTGGACCCGGACCATCAACCCCGACGGCACCCCCGGCGACTGGTACCTGCATCTCTTCGCCGCCGAACAGCCCGATTTCAACTGGGACCACCCGAGGGTGCGCGCCGAATTCGAGGAGATCCTCCGGTTCTGGTTCGACCGGGGTGTGGACGGCATCCGGATCGACTCGGCGGCGCTGCTGCTCAAGGACGCCACCCTGCCCGAGGTGGTCGAGGGTGCGCCGCACCCGTTCCACGACCTGGACGGGGTGCACGACATCTACCGGAGTTGGCGGCGGATCGCCGACAGCTATCCCGAGCCGCGCGCGTTGATCGGCGAGGTGTGGCTGCCGGACCGGCAGCGGTTCACCAACTACCTGCGCCCGGACGAGCTGCACACCGCCTTCAACTTCGACTTCCTCACCTGCGCCTGGGACGCGGCGAAGCTGCGGGAGAGCATCGACGGCACCCTCGCCGAGCACGCTCCGATCGGCGCACCGGCCACCTGGGTACTCTCCAACCACGACGTGACCCGGGTGGTCACCCGGTACGGCCGGGCCGACACCACGTTCAGCTTCGCCAGCAAGCGCGAGGGGACGTACACCGACCTGGAACTGGGCACGGTGCGGGCCCGGGCAGCCGCGCTGCTCTCGCTCTCCCTGCCCGGCGCCGCCTACGTCTACCAGGGCGAGGAGCTGGGACTCTGGGAGGTCGAGGACATCCCACCGGCACTGCGGCAGGACCCGATGTATCCGCGCTCCGGATTCGTCGACCCCGGTCGGGACGGTTGCCGGGTGCCGCTGCCGTGGTCGGGTGACACCGCGCCGTTCGGGTTCAGCCCGGACGACGCCGCCGCACCGCCCTGGCTGCCGCAGCCGGCCGCCTGGAAGGACCAGACCGTACAGGCGCAGACCGACGACCCGCACTCGATGCTGGAGCTGTACCGCGAGGCGATCCGGATCCGGCGTACCCTGCCCGCGCTCGGCGACGGCACGCTGCGCTGGCTGCCGGCTCCGGACGGGGTACTCGCCTTCGCCCGCGATCCCGGGTTCGCCTGTGTGGTGAACCTCTCCGAGGCTCCGGTGGAGCTTCCGCCGCATCAGGGCCGCCTGCTGGCCAGCCGGCCGGTGGACGGTGACCTGCTGCCCTCCGACACCACCGTCTGGCTGCGTACCGCGGGAGCGAGTTGACGGTACGCGGCCGGGCGTGACTACGGTTGGGCCAGGACTCACGGGGGAGGATGGCCGGATGGGGAAGACGTACGACCGGATCGACGGCAGGTTGCGCACCTTCATCGAGCAGCAGAAGGTTTTCTTCGTGGCGACCGCTCCGCTCGCCGCCGACGGGCACGTGAACCTCTCGCCGAAGGGGCTCGCCGGGTCGCTCGCGGTGCTCGACGAGCAGACCCTGGCATACCTCGACTTCGGCGGCAGCGGAGCCGAGACCATCGCGCACCTGCGGGAGAACGAGCGGATCACGCTCATGTGGTGCGCCTTCGAGGGCCCGCCGAAGATCGTCCGGGTGCACGGCCGGGGCGGGGCGGTGTTCCGGGACGACGCCCGGTGGGCGGAACTGCTCGGGCACTTTCCCCCGGAGCAGGTCGGCCTGCCGGGGTTGCGGGCGATCGTGCTGGTCACCGCACGGCGGATCAGCGACAGTTGCGGCTACTCCATCCCGCTCATGGACTACCGCGAGGAGCGGACGCTGCACACCGAGTACTTCGGGCGGAAGACCGACGAGGAGTTCGCCGCGTACTGCGAGCGCAAGGAGAACGTCGGCAGCAGCATCGACGCCCTGCCCGCGCTGCCCCTCCCACTGCCGCCGCTGCCAGTGCCGCCGGCCTGACCGGGGGCGACGACCCTGCCGGCCTGACCGGGCGGCGACCCGGCGGGCGTCACGCCTCGGAGTACGACCCGTGCCGGCCCTCGCCGGAGGTGAACCGGGCCACCCCTTCGGTGGCGTCGGTGGCGAGCGAGTTCATCCCGTACGCCAACTCGGTGCGCATCGCCTCCTCCTCCGGCCGGCCGGCGGCGGCCAGCATGGAGAGCCGGTCGTTGCGCAGGCAGGTCTGCGGGAACCCGGCGATCTCGGCGGCCAGCGCCTCGGCGGCGGCCCGTGCCTCGCCCGGCTCGACGAGCCGGTTGACGAGTCCCATCTCGTACGCCTCCGGCGCCGGTACGGGCCGGCCGGTCAGGATCAGGTCCATCGCCCGGCTCTGCCCGACCAACCGGGCCAGCCGCACCGTCCCGCCGTCGATCAGCGGTACCCCCCACCGCCGGTTGAACACCCCGAAGACTGCGTCGGACTCGGCGACCCGCAGGTCGCACCAGAGCGCCAACTCCAGCCCGCCCGCGACGGCGTACCCGGAGACGGCGGCGATCACCGGCTTGCCGAGCCGCATCCGGGTCGGGCCCATCGGACCGTCCCCCTCCGGCTCGACCCGGTTGCCGCTCGGTGTGGTGATCGCCTTCAGGTCGGCGCCGGAGCAGAACGTGCCGCCCTCGCCCCAGAGCACCGCGACCGAGGCGTCCCGGTCGGCGTCGAAGCTCCGGAACGCGGCGGCCAGTTCCCGCGCGGTCGGACCGTCCACCGCGTTCCTGGTCTCCGGCCGGGACAGTACGACCGTCCGAACCGGACCGCTCTGCTCAACTCGTACGCCCACCGAACAAGGATGCCGTCAAGGGACCCGGCTTCGCACCCCCCAATTGTCGTCAGCCGGTCCGGCCGGCCCGGCCGGTGATCGCACCCAGCGAGGCGGCGACGACACAGCCGATGCCGAGCACCTGCGGCCAGCCCAGCGTCTCGTGCAGCAGGGTGAGGCCGACCAGCGCCGCCACCGCCGGTTCGAGGCTGAGCAGTACCGCGAAGACCCGGGCCGGCATCCGGCGCAGTGCCGCCATCTCGGCCGAGTACGGCAGTACCGAGGAGAGCAGCGCGACTCCGAGCCCCAGCGCCATGGTCCACGGGTCGAAGAGCGCCGACCCGCTGCCGGCCACCCCGAACGGCAGTACGCAGACCGCCCCGACCGCCATCCCGAGGGCGAGGCCCTGACTGCCGCCGAGCCGGGTGCTGACGGCCTTGCCGAACACGACGTAACCGGCCCAGCCCAGCGCGACCAGCCCGCAGTAGAGCAGCGCCGTACCGTCGAGCCGGCCCGTGCCGTGGGCGCCGGAGCCTGAGCCGGTGCCGGTCAGGGCGCCGAGGTCGAGCAGACCGGCGAGCAGCGCCACCCCCAGCCCGGCCAGGACCACCCAGCCGAGGTCCCGGGCACGACGGCTGGTCACCACCGAGACCAGCAGCGGCCCGGTGAACGCGATGGTGACGGCGACGCCGAGCGGCACCCGTTGCAGGGTGGTGTAGAAGGCGAGGTTCATCCCGGCCATCGCCACCCCGAACGCCACGACCAGCCCGGCGGTGCGCCAGCCGAGCCGAAGCGCCGGCCGGGCCACCGCGAGCAGCACCAGGGCGCCGAAGCCGAGCCGCAGTGCGGTCGTACCGCCGGGGCTGGTGGTGCGGAACAGTTGGGTGGCGATCGCCGCGCCGACCTGTGTGGAGACCATGCCGAGCAGCATCAGCAGCGGCGCCGGCACGCCCGGCCCGGCCAGGGCGGCGAGTCGGCCGACGCCGGCCGGTGCCGGCTCCGGGCCGGGCTGGCCCACGGCGCAGGTGTACGTCCCAGACATGCCGATCATCCTCCGGCCCGGCAGGCCCGGGAAGCGAGCGAGTTACCGCCCGGGAAGCGAGTGGGTTACCGGAAGCGAGTGGGTTACCGCGCGTTGATTAGGTCGAAGCCGTTGGCGGCCAGTGCGACGAGTTCGTCGAGTGCCTGCCGGGCCCGGGCCGCCGTCGCCGGCTCCCGCTCGGGCAGGCCGCTGGCGACGAACTCGTCCTCGTCGAGCCGGAGCACCTGACTCCGGTCGGCCGACACCCACAGGTCGAGGTCCAGGTCCGCTACCACCAGCACGTCGTCGCGTACCGTCGCCGGCCGGGTGACGTCGCAGTACCAGCCCTTGAGGGCGCCGGTGGCGTCGTACACCTCCTTTATGGAGTACCACCGGTCCCGCCAGTAGTGCTCGGTCCAGACGTCACCGGGCACGAACTGGACGAAACCCATGTCCCGGACGACATCCTTGCCCCAGGGAGCCCGGACCACCAGGTGGTCGCCGTCGTCGGAGACCACCGACGCGGGATAGCGCACGTCCGGGCGGGGATCCTTGACCAGTCGTACGGTCACCGGCTGCCCGGCCGCGAGGACCTGCCCACCGCCGTCGCCACCGATGTTGCCGTCGCCATCAGCCTTGCCATCGTCCCGGACCGTCATGCCGTTCCCCCGCGTCGCGCCGTGTCGTCGCGGCCGACGGTACCGGACCTCGGGGTAGCGGCTTCGTGCCGGGACGATGAAGATCAGCAGGTGGCTCAGGAGGGCGGCGAGTAGGGCCACTCCTCGAACGCCGCGCACCGGCCGTCCCCGGCGAAGGTCATGATCCAGAGATCCCGGAACTCCTCGCCGTTGCCGTACCGGACCTCGATCCGGGCGACTCCGACATCGCCGTCCACCGCGACGATCTCGCTTGTCATCTCGAACTCCTCGTCCGGCCCCTCCCGCTCGGCCTCCCACATCTCGCCGATGTCCCGCAGGCCGAGCACCGGCTGCCGGTACGGCCCCGGCAGGTAGCGCGCGTCCGGGGTGAAGAGCGCGGAGAGCGGTTCGGTGCCGGGGGAGCGCCAGGCCCGTTCGTAGCCGACGATCCAGTCCCGTACCCGCGTCCGGTCCATCAGGCCCTCCACCACGTCAGGCCGCCGGGCGGCCGGCGAACCGCTTTGTCGGCCGCAGCGGCGGGCTCGTCGTACCCGAGCCGGTGGCGATGCCGGCGAGCAGTTCCCGCAGCGCGACCCGGGCGTCCTGCCGCGGGCGCCAGCCCAACTCCCGCTCCGCCCGCGAGCAGTCCAGCAGCGGTACCGCCGCACCCATCTCCAGCCAGCCCTCGTCCACCGGCACCAGCCGGGTCCACCAGGCGGCCCGGGCCAGCAGCCGGAGC
Organism: Plantactinospora sp. CNZ320; assembly: GCF_002846275.1. Classification (NCBI taxonomy): domain Bacteria; kingdom Bacillati; phylum Actinomycetota; class Actinomycetes; order Micromonosporales; family Micromonosporaceae; genus Plantactinospora; species Plantactinospora sp. CNZ320. The sequence goes on along the minus strand of NZ_PJMP01000001.1, from coordinate 4,735,584 downwards.
AGGGGCAGCGGCAGTGGCGCCGCCCAGCCGCCAAGTTCCGCCGCGACCAGCGGCCCGTCGACCACCGGCTCGGCGGCGATGTTGAACGCACCGGTCCGGTCGCTGCGCAACGCCCGCAGGTACGCCTCGGCGGCGTCGTCGGCGTGCACCACCTGGACCCGGAGTCGCCGGTGCCTCGGTACCACCGGCAGCCGCCCCGAGCGGAGCAGTGAGACCGGGGCGAACCGGCCGAGGAAGTACCGGGTGACCTCGGCTCCGGCGTCGTGCTGGAGCACCAGCGCGGTACGCAGCCGGGTGACCCGGAGTACCGGATAGTCCCGCTCGGCGTCGGCGAGCATCGCCTCCACGGCCGCCTTGTCGACGCTGTAGGCGGATCGCCCGACGCCGGTGACCGGCCAGTTCTCGTCGACCCGCCGGTCCTTCGGCCCGGGGGCGTACGTCCCGACCGACGAGGCGTACACCAGCTTCGGTACCCCGGCCGCCAGCATCGCGTTGACGACGTGCCGGGTGCCGTTGACGTTGGTCTGGCGCAGTCGGGCCCGCTGGTGACTCGGTTGGATCTGCCAGGCCAGGTGTACCACCGCGTCCACGCGAGCGAGCCGTTCGGCGAGCGAGTGCAGGCAGGCGGGGTCACCGAGATCGGCCGCGTGCCACCGCACCCGGTCGTACGGCGCTCCGGCGTCCGGCGGCGGGCAGCGCCGGGCGATGCCGATCACCTCGATGTCCGGCTCCCGGGCCAGCCGACGCAGCAACGCCGTACCGACGTTGCCGGTGGCTCCGGTGATCGCGATCCGCATGTCGGGCGGTCTACCCGGACCACGCCTCGGTAACCCGGCCGGGTGATAACCGACCTCCTCGTTCGGCCGTGAGGTTTGTCCGGCGGCGCGCCGGGTAGTCCGGGTCGGTGCGAGCGATCCTGAAACTTGAGCAGGCAACCGGCCTGGACCGGACAGCGGAACGCATGCAGCGGATCGTCGCCGCGGCGATCCGCCCGCAGCGGCTACGCGACATCCTGCACGGGGTCCCGATCGGGCATCCGCTGCATCCGGCGCTGGTCCAGGTGCCGCTGGGCGCCTGGATCAGTACGGCGGTCCTGGACCTGATGCCCAACCAGCGGCGGGCCACCACCACCCTGGTGGCGGTCGGTACGGCAGTCGCCGTACCGACCGCGATCTCCGGCTGGAACGACTGGGGAGCCCTCTCCCGGGAGCAGCAGCGGGTGGGCCTGGTGCACGCGCTCGCCAACGGGGTCGCCATCGCGATGTACGCCGGCTCGCTGGCCGCCCGGCTGACCGGCCGGCACGCCCTGGGTCGTACCCTCGGCTACCTCGGCCTCGCCGCCGCTGGTGGCGGCGGGTTCCTCGGCGGGCACCTCGCCTACAAGCAGGCGGCAAACGTCAACCAGGCAGTGCCGGACCTGCGCCGGATCGAGGACGGTTGGCATTCGCTGGCAGACATGTCCGCGCTGCCGGAGAAGGAGCTGCTGACCCGCCGGATCGACGACATCGCCGTCATCGTCTACCGGGACGGCGACGACGTCACGGTGATGCTGGAACGCTGTGCCCACCAGAGCGGCCCGCTCGGCGCCGGTGAGGTCGTCCGGGAGAACGGGCGTACCTGCGTGAAGTGCCCCTGGCACGGCAGCATGTTCGAGCTGGACGGCGGCGAGGTGGTGCACGGCCCGGCCAGCACCGACCAGCAGGTCCTGCCGACCCGGGTGGTCGGCGGCGTCCTACAGACCCGCCTGCCCTGAACCGCCGACAGCCGCGCCCCGCGCGTGCCTGTCGCGCCTCGCGCCTGCCGCCTGTCATGCCTGGTGCCTGCCGCCTGTCGTGCCTCGTGCCTGTCGTGCCTACTGTCCCGGGCTTGGCGGGCGACCAGTGCGGGTGGCGGTGAGTCCCCAGGTGGCGTGCGGCACGGTGACACTGTCGCCGAGTTCGTCGACCGCCGCGCCCACCGTGGCCAGTATCTCCGCCGTCTGGTGCTGAGCCAGGATGGTGAAGCCGCCCGAGGTGGCCACCAGGTCGAGCAGCTCGTCTCGGCCGTACGAGCGTTCCCAGTCGTACCGCCACAGTTCCGGTTCGTCGAACCCGCCCGCTTCGCGGATTCCGTCGGCGGCCCTGGCATACAGCGCCTGGTACCCGTCGAGCGCGGAAGTCCCCGGCCGGCCGCCCAGGTTGATCGGCGAGTCCGGGACCACCCGACGGTACGCCGCGACGAGGGCCTCGGTGACGGCTGGCGGAAGCTCGTAGACGTGCCCGAACGGGGCGAGTACGCCGCCTGGTCGCAGGATCTGTGCCGCCTTGGCCGCACCGCCGACCGGGTCGACCCAGTGCCAGGCGGTGCCGGAGACGATTGCGTCGAAGCTGCGCCCGGCTGGCTCCCACTCCTCGAAGGTCGCGACCTCGACCTCCACGCCGGTCCCACGGGCGAAGTCGGCCATCCGTGGGTCGGGCTCGACGCCGAGCACCCTGCGGCCGGCGGCCAGGAACTGGCGGGCCTCGATGCCCGTGCCACAGCCGACGTCGAGGAAGTCGGTGCCGGGACTGGCAGCCACGATCCGCTCGATCAGATCATCGGGGTACGGGGACCGGGTTCCGTCGTACCGTCCGGGGTCGATCCCGAACGACTGCGCTGCCCGACGGTGCCGGTGTGGTTCTGGCGTGGGCGAAGCCGATATAGTGGTCATGTGCCCACTCTAATGGGCAGCCGCCCACTATGGAAACCGGGGTCGATGAGTCCGACAGGGGAGGAGGGGCCTTGCCGACCGGCGTAGCGCTGCGAGACCCGCGCCAGCAACTCTTCGACGCCGCCGTGCGGGTGCTGCTCCGGGACGGGGTCACCGGCCTGACCAGCCGAGGGGTCACCACGGAGGCGGGCGTCGCAAAGGGCGTTCTGCACCGGCACTTCGCCGACTTCGACGCCTTCCTCGTCGAGTTGGTGCTGGACCGCATCGCGCAGGTGGAAGCCCAGTCCGCCGCCCTGCGGGACGCGGCCGGGACGGGAACGGTCGTCGACAACCTGACCCACGCCCTGATGACCCTCTGCGAGCCGGTGATGGTGGCGATGGTGGCCCTCGTCATCGCCCGGGACGAGCTTCGCGCCCGGCTCCGTGCGGCCGGCACCGCCCGGCTGCCCCTGGTCGGCGAGGGTGCGGCGATGCTCACCGGCTATCTGGCGGCCGAACGGGACCATGGCCGGATCGCGTCCGACGCCGACGTCGACACCCTCGCGCCCACGCTCGTGGGCGCCGCGCACCTGCTCTTCGCCGAACGGAACGGCAGCCCGCCGGAGCCTGCGGCCGTCCGCAAGGTTGTGCGCACGGTCCTGGCCAGCGTCCTACGCTGACCACCGTCGTTCGTCCCCGGTTCGCCCGGCCCCGGGTCAGTCGGGGAGCCGGTGTCGACCGTTGCCGAAACCAGGACGGCGGCCCGAGCGGTTGCGGAGGCCGAAGACCGCACCGACCTGCGCGCCGACGATGCTGGCCACCGCGATCACCGCGGAGACCGCGAGCGGCCGGTTCAGCTCCTCCGCCCCGCCGGTCCGCGAGGAGGTGACCGTGTACGTACCTCCGCCGCCGTCACCACCCGACGGCTGTGCGGGCGGCGGGTCGGCCGGGGGGCGCGCACTGGGAGGTGGTGGCGGGGCTTCCGGCTGTTCGGCCTCTGGTGCCGGTTCGACGGGTACGGTCGGCTGCCAACCGCCCGGCGGTGGTGGGGTCGCGACCAACCCGCTGGCGTGCTGTCGTGCGCCGCGATCCTCGGCTGACGGCGGCAGGTTCAGCAGTTGGCCCGGCCGGATCCGGTCCGGGTCGCGGATCTCGTTGAGCCGGGCCAGTTCCGGATAGCGGTCGAAGTCACCGAGGTAGCGGCCGGCGATGTGGCCGAGGTAGTCACCCTTCTCCACCCGGTAGACCGGTTCCGGCTCGCCGGCCAGCCACTCCGGCGCGGGTCCGGAGGCCGGTTCCGCCGCCAACCACGGCGGTGCCGGTCCCGACGCCGGCCCGTCCCCGCCGGCCGGCTGGCCTCCGTCCATCATCGACCCCACGCCGACCGGCCGGTTTCCCGCCACCGGCAGTCCTGGCGATCCCGGTTGGCTTCCCGCCACCGGTTGCCCTGCTGCGGCCGCTACCGGTTGCCCCGCTATCGCCGCTACCGGTTGCCCCGCTGTCGCCGGGTGCCCTGCTGTCGCCGGCTGGGCGGCGGCTGCCGCCGTCGGCCCGAGGACCGTGCCGGCGGCGGTGGCGGCCGGGCTGACCGCCAGGACCAGTGCCACCGAGCCGACCAGGGTGGCGGCCCAACGCTGCTGGCGGCCGAGCCCGGGCAGCCGGATCGCCGGCCGCCTCAGGATCCGGGCCGGAATCTCGACGAGTACCGAGAGGGCGAAGGTGGCCCAGCCGACCCAGCCGACGACCGCCAGTGCCCGGAGGAACAGTTGACCGTCGTCCCGGCTGGTCAGCGCGGTGCCGATCTCGTCGAGCCCCGGCAGGTGGTCCGGCAACGGATTGCCGGCCAGGGCCAGCAGCGCGAGGGGTGCGCCGACCAGCAGTCCGATCAGGACGGTCAACGCCCCGAACCCGGTGCAGAACTGGCCGGCCCGGCGGGCCGCCCGGGATGCAGGCATGACTATGCCCCCTATTCAGCGGTTCGTCGTGGTGAGGAGTGTCGCGGTGGCCGTACCGGGCACCGTGATGTTGTCGGCGAAACCGAACAGGTCGAGGAAGACCGTGTCGTAGTCGAGTTCGAGGTTGACGGTCAGCGTGGAGTTGTCCCCGGCGACCGCGAAGTCGACGTCCCAACGCTCGACGCCGTCCACGCTCGCCAGGTAGTTGCCGACCGCCGTACGGGCGGCGGGCTGGTCCAGCAGGGTGGTGCCGTCCAGGAGCAACTGCCCGAGGTCGATCGCCTGGCCGCCGGCCCGGGCCGCCTCGGCCGCCAGGTTGTCGGCGCGCTGCATCGTGCGCAGCTGGCCGGCGCCGTCGTACGCCAGCCCGATGATCGCGAGTACGCCGATCAGCGCCACCGCGAGGAAGAGGCTGACCCGCCCCGAGTCCGGCCCGACCGGCTGGTCCGAACCGACCGGCTGGTCCGGCCCTGCCCGCGCACCGGCGGCGGAGCGTCGGGCGTTCACGCTGCGCTCCGGCCACGGTAGCGGTCCAGTGGGGACGCGAAGGTCGCCTCGACGGTGCTGTGCTGGCGTACGCCAGGCAGCAGCGGCATCCGCAGGTCCCGTACCGAGACGTCGCAGGTGACCGTGACGACCACCGAGGCGTCGGTGCCGAGGCCGATGACGTACACCTCGTCGAAGCCGGCCCGCTGGCCGTCGACCGTACCGGCGAAGTCCAACTCCGGCTCGCCGGAGCAGGAGAGCCCTTCGGCGTCGAGTCGACTCCGTACCGCCTCCCGGGCCGCCTCCCGCCCGTCCCCCGCCGTACGCGAGATCGAGGCGGCCCGGGCGGCATCGTGCGCGGCGGCCTCGATCGCCTCGTGCGCGACGGCGGTCCGGCCGGCGACCCCGGCCAGCGCCACCAGGGCGAGGAAGGCCGGGGTGAGGATCGCGGTCTCCACCGAGACCGAGCCCCGGTCCCGGCCGTTCCACCGCCCCCGCCGCGTCCCGTCCCGCACGGTCACGGCGCCTCCTCGGTGAACCGCTCCACGGTGCCGAAGGCCGTCTCGCTGATCGGCGGCAGCGAGATCAGCGGTACCACCCGGAGCGGTTCTCCGGTGACGGTGGCGCTCACCTGGGTGTCGTCCGGCTCCACGGCGGTGACCGTGACCTCCCAGCTGACCAGCCAGTCACCGGCCCGATCCAGGAAGTCCTCGGCGCGCTGCTGCCCCACCCCCGGCTCGGCCTGATAGGCGCGTTGTGCGCTCACCGCCGACTGGGCGGCGTTCAGCGCGGTGGCCCGGGCGATGAACCAGGTGGCGGCCTGGATCGAGGCGAGCAGCAGGATCAGGATGGCCGGCATCAGTACGGCCAGCTCGACGGGGTTGGCGCCCCGGTCCCGCTGTACGCCGGCCAGGCGCCGGCCGACCATCCGCCGCACGCCGACAGCGGGCCGCCGCTGCCGCGCGTCGACGATCGGTCGCCCGCCGACGGTCCGGTGCACGCCGACGATCCGGTGCCGCCGGCCCCGGGCGGTCGTTGCCGGAGGCCGGTGCCGGATGCGGGCGCGCGATCGTGGCACAGGATCAGTCCTGCGGCAGTCCGGGGTCACCACCGGTGTCCGCGCCACCGCCCGGCTCCGGAATGGCGTCCATCCAGTCCGTGACGCTGCGCGACACGGCGACGGTAACCGCCAGGGCAGCGGCCACCAGACCAAAGATGATCACTGCGGTCGGGACCGGGCTGTCGCCCCGATCCCGTTCACCGCTGCGGCGCAACTCGGCGATCCGCACGACGAACGCAATGTGCAGGTAGTTGATGATCGACATTGCGGTCTCCCTTCAGGGCAACGGTGGGTCGGGGTCAGATCCGGGCCACGAACGGATAGAGCACGAAGCCGACGAGTACGAAGACCAGCAGCGCGCCCGGCACGTCCAGGCGGCTCGTCACCGCCTCGGCCCGGGCCAGGTTGTCGGTCCGGATCTGGTCGCGCAGCGAGTCGGCCCGGCCCCGCAGCGAGTCGTGCACCTGTGCGCCCTCGGTACCGGAGGACTGCATGATCGCCCCCACGTCACCGAGTTCCGGGATGCCGATCTTCTCGGCCAGTTCACGCAGCTCGTCCCAGGGCGAGTGCATCTGGAGCTGGGCCAGCCGCAGCGCCTCGCGGATCCGCTCGAAGACCCAGCCGTCACAGACCTCGGCAGCCCGCTCCAGCGCCTGCACCGGACCGTGCGCGGCCGACAGTTGCAGTGCGACCAGGTCCAGATAGGCACAGACGGCCTGTCGGAACTCGCGCCGGGCCCGCTCCGCCTTGACCAACACACTCCGGTGCGCCATCAGCACACAGAGCAGCGCGAAGCCGAGCGCGCCGACGGTCGGCACCACGAACGGCAGCCGGATCCCGGCGACGAAGAGGATCGCGGTCGACACCGCCGGAGTGGCCAGCCCGACCAGCCCGGAGAGCAGCAACGACAGCGTGTACTGCTCCGGAGACTGTCCGATCAGCGCCAACTGCCGGTGCGGTGGACGCAGCCAGCGGGCCGCCCCGGCGAGCCAGTCGAGGTCGCGGCGGGACGGCCGGACCGGACGGCTCAGCCCAGCCGGCTGGTGCAGCCGGCGCAGCGCCGGGCCGAGCGCCGGGGTCGCCGGCAACGCCTCCCGGACCAGCAGGAACAGCCCCAACCCGACGGCCGCGCCGCCGAGCACCCCGAACGTCAGAGGCCAGTTGAGAATCACACCGTCCTCCTCGCGCTCACGGGAGCGCTCCGTCCCGGTCGGGCGGGGCGAGGAACCGGGCCGGCCGGGGCGGCAGGCTCATCGCCCGTACCCAGGCCAGCAGGGCGACGAAGGCGGCACCGAGCAGTACCATCACCAACTGCCCGTCCGGGGTGCCGTACGGCTCCATGTAGTCCGGGTTCACCAACCCGTACGCCAGGACCAGCAGGGTCATCCCGGTCAGGAAGCGCACCGCGAACCGGGGTTGCGCCCGCTTCGCCTCCACCTCCCGCCGAGTCACCACCTCGGCCGCCGCAGCCGAGGCGATCGCCCCGAGCACGTCACCGAGCCGCTCGCCCCGATCCGTCAGGTGCAGGATCAGCGCGGCGACCACCTGGTCGCAGACCGGGTCACCGATCTCCTCGGCAAAGGCCAGCAGTGCGGCCCGGCCCTGCCAACCGGCCGCCAGCCTGGCGGCGAGCAGGCGTACCTCCTCGTCGATCTGGTCGGGTGCGGTCGAGACCGTACCGATGATCGCCTGCTGGAGGCCCTGGCCGGTGCTGGAGACGTCCTTCAGCCGGCGGGTCCACTCGCCGATCGCCTCGATCCGGTTGATCGCCCGCCGTTCGGCCCGCCCGGTGCCGAGCAGCCACGGCACGCCAGGCACCGCGACGGCGACCAGCAGCCCGACCACCGGCAGCCCGGTGAGCAGGAACGCCACCGCCCCGGCCACGGTCGCCCCGACCAGCAGCGTCTGGTGCGTCCGTTGCTCCCGGGCACTCGTACCGGAGCCGAGCCAGAGTCGGCGCAGCATCGAGTCGCGGCGCGGCGCCGCCGGCCGCTTCGTCCCGACCAGCGCGGCGACCACCAGCACCAGCCCGGTCGCGCAGGCGATCCCGGAGAGTACGGCGATCAGCTCGATGTTCGACGGCAGCGTCACCTCGGCCCCCCCGTTCCCAGCCGGCTGTGCCGGGGACGCCGCCACGCGCCGGTACCCGCCTCGATGTAGCGGGTCAGCAGCCGTGCGTCGTACCCGACCCGGAGCAACTGGTCGCGGACCCGTTCCGGCAGGTGGCGGGGGACCGCCCGGCCGTCCGGCCCCGGCCCGAAGACGGTGGTCGTGGTGATCCGGTTGCCCTCGCCGACCCCGACCACCTCCTCGACGTGCGAGACGAAGCGGTGCTTGCGGCCGCCGATCGCGGTCTCGTCCTCGATGGTCACGTAGACGATCAGGTCGAGCGCGTTGCCGGCCATCCGCCTGGCCTGCTCGACTGTCATCTCCCGGCCGTGCGACAGCGCCAACTCGATGATGCGCTCGCTGACCCCGGCCGGGGTGCGGGCGTGGATGGTGCACATCGAACCCCGGCTGGTGGTCATCGCCTGGAGCATCGGCACGATCTCCCGGGACCGGACCTCGCCGACGATGATCCGGAGTACGCCCATCCGCAGCGCCACCGGGATCAGGTCGGCGATGGTCACCTCGCCCGCCGGCCGGCCGTCCGGCCCCCGGTCGCCGTGCCCCTCCCGGGACTCGAAGCTCATCACCGCCCGGTGCTTGCGTCCCCGCCGGGTGGGCAGCAGCTCGCGGCTCTCCTCCAGCAGCACGTACGGTTCGTCGGCCGGGATCTCGTCCATCATGGCCCGGATCACGGTGGTCTTGCCCGCCCCGGCCAGCCCGGCGACCATGATGTTCAGCCCGGCCCGCATCGCCGCCCGGAGGAAGTCCCGGATCAGCACGTCGAGCATCTCGTCCAGGTCGGCCCGGCCGCCGGAGATGTCGTCGAGGGTCACCTCGATGGTGTTGTGCTTGCGGATCACCGCGTAGGGGCGGTGGCTGACCAGGAAGACCGCCGCCAGCCGGCTGCCGTCCGGCAGTTGCAGGTCCAGGGTCGGCTTCGAGGTGGAGAGGGACCGCTCGGTGGCACCGGCCCGCCGCGCCGCCGCCTGGAGGATCTCCACCATCTCCTCGTCGCTGTCGGCGATCGGCTCGGCCCAGTCGACGCCACCGTCGCGCCTGGTGATCCGCACCGAGTCGCAGCCGAGGATGTGCACCTCCTCGATCGAGTTGTCGACCAGCAGGGTCTGCAACCGGCCCAGCCCGACCAGTTCCGCGTTGACCTGGTCGAGCAGCATCCGCTCCTCGGCCGCCGACATCGGGGTACCGGCCCGGCGGGTGGAGTCGGCGTACTCGGCGACGACCGCGACGGCGAGCCGGGCCCGTTCGACGTCCTCCTCGGCGGTGTTGAACTCCCGACCGCGCTGCCACAGCGTCAACCGTTCACTCAACTCGCGCCGGAGTTCCCGGACCACCGCGAAGTCGACCCGGGGCCGGGGCGGGGCGGGCGGAGTCACCGGCTGCGGCACCGCCGCGTACGGCGGGGGCGGTCCACCGCTCGGCAGCGGTACGGGCCGGTGCCCGTTGTGCGGGACGACCTGCCAGATCGGGGCGGTCGCGGCGGCGTCCTGGTTTCCGGGACGCGGGTCGGAGTAGACCGGCTCAAATCGCACCGGGTACCCCCTCGATCGCGGCCGGCCAGCCGAGCCGGGCCCGGCGCCGGTCCAGTACCGCCCGGACCGGCACCTCCAGGGCGCTGGCCGCGCGCATCAGCGGCCGGTTGGCGCGTACCGTCCCGCCGAAGCTGAGCACCTCGGCGGTACGCGGATCGTCCGGCAACTGCGCGATGACCGGCAGCCGGAGCGCCTTGCCCACCTCGCTGCGGCCGTGCTCACCACCGATCAGCAGCAGTCGCAGCGTGTCGGCGGGTACCCGGTGTTCGGCGAAGTCCCGCTCGATGGCCCGGATCGCGGCCTGGGTGCTGGACAGGTGCGGCAGCCGGGCGGCGGTGACCACAAGCACCAGGTCGGCGGCCCGGAGCAGTGGCCAGGGTGGCCCGACCACCTGGAGCCGGCCACAGTCGACAAGTACGTCGTACGCCGGGCGACCCTGGGCCAGCCCGGTGAAGAAGTCGGCGAACCGCTGCCAGAGCGGTACGACGCTGCCGGCCTGGGCCGGATCGACGACACCGGGCAGCAGCAGCCGTTCCCGCCGGGGCGCGTCGAGGTCGACGAGCTGCGACCAGAACGCCTCTTCGAGGTTGCCGTCCCGCAGTTCGCCGACGGCAAGTTCGCCGATGCCCCGGGGGCCGGGCAGCGCCCCGCCGAGATAGCCGGCCAGCACCGATCCGCCGGACGGGTCGCACTCGGCCAGCACCAGCCGGTGGTGCCAGGTGAGCGTGCAGGCGAGCGCGGTCGTGGTGACTCCGGGCGATCCCTTGGCCGAGACGAGGGCGACGATGGCCACGGTCAGGCTGCCGCGTTCAGCACGACCGCGATCCGGTCGCTGGTGGCCAGTGCCACCACCGCTGGTACGTCCTTGGCGGCGAGCGCGAGGTAGAGCACCACCGAGTTGCTGGCCGGGGTGGCCATGTCGATCACGGTGGCCTGGAACCGGGTCGCCGGTGCGGCGGCACCCCGCGCGTCGTCACCGGCGGTGCTGAACAGCAGCACCTTGTCGCCGGGGCGCAGCCGCTTCGCCGGTACCTCGCTGGGGCGCAGCCCGACCGAGATCTGCTGCTGGCCGGGGCCGAGCAGCGGCTTGTCGGTGAGCTGCGCCATGGTGAGCAGGGTCCCCGGGGTCAGCGCCACGGTGGCCCGCTTGCCGATCACCTCGGCGATCCGGTCGGCGGGCACCGGTTCGAGGCCCTGACCGCCGGCCACCTGGACCGCCACCAGGTCGTCGGCGGTGAGCGCGGTGCCGACCGGTACGGCCCGGGCGACCGCGAGATAGCTGCCGGTGGCGCGTACGGAGGTGATCGCGAACGCCGACCCGAGCCCGCCTAGCGCGATCAGCAGTACGGCGAGGCCGAGCAGCCCGGGTCGCATCCGGCGCTGCCGGACGATCCGGGGCGGGGTGATCGGCGCGTCGATCGGCGCACCTGTGGTCGGACTGGTCACCACTGTCACCTCGTCACCACCTGGAGTTCGTCGATCCGGATCGTGGCCGTGGCTTCGCGGCTGGTGGAGAGGGCGTCCTGGTCACCCTCGCCGGTGCTGCTGCCCCACGGCACCCGCCAGTGCTTGACGGCGGTGATCTCGTACCGCCCACCCGGCTTCGCGCCGCTCGCCTGCGGATAACCGGGGTACGCGCACGCGGCCCGGGGTGGTTGGCGCGGGTCGTGGGTGCCGGCCTTGAACGGGGTACCGGCCGAGGTGCACGTGACGGTCTCGCCGTTGCCCATCCGCCAGACGATCTTCGTCGGGATCGCCTCGATCCAGACCGTCACGCCACCCTCGTCGGCCGTCTTCCGCTGCTCCCGCCAGCTCGACGCGTCATGCAGCCACACCGGTACGCCGACCAGGCCGGGGGCGTCGCTCGGCGCGGTCCGGATCTCCGGCGGGTCCAGGGTCAGGCTGGCGAAGAGGTTCAGGGCCATCTGCTCGGGGTCCGGCGGCGCGAAACCGCTCGGCGGGTCGGTCAGCTCCACCACCTCGGAACTACCGGCCGCGCTGCACGTGCGCAGGTAGGCGGTCTTGCCGGCCTCGACGCCCGGCGGCTGCGGCTCGGCCCGCTTGTAGTAGCAGTCGTCGGCGCTGTTGAACCAGCCGAGCACGTCGTCGTAGCAGGGCACCCGCGTGCCGTCGTCCTTCTCGCAGACCCGGTTGCCGCCGCCGGAGCCGCCACCGTCGCCGTCACCGGAACCGCCGCCGTCGCCCGGCTCGCCAGGCAGGTTCTGCCAGACGTCGCAGTTGCTCTGCCCCGGCGGGCACTCCGCGACCGGGTCGGCTCCGGCGGGACCGGCCGGTATCGCCAGCGTACCGGCCAGGGCCAGCACCGCCACGGCACCGCCCCCGAGCAGCCGCCGGGCCGGCACGGCACCGGCCACGAGCAGCCGGGCGGGCGCGGCAACGGCGCCCTTCATCCGTGCTCGCCGGGTCAGCACGGCTGGTCCTGGTGCGCCGCGCCGATGTTGATCAACCAGCGGCCGTCGGGATAGCGGGTGGCGGTGGCGGTGGCGAGGTGCCGACCGCTGGCCGAACCGGGTACCACCTTCCGGTTCTTCCGGTAGACCAGCCGGTAGTCGGTGGCGTCGATGCAGTCCTGGATCGAGACGGTGGCCGGGTCGGAGTCGAGATCGACCGCGGTGACCGACGGATTGGAGACGAGCTTTCCGGTACGCATCGCGCCGTGCTCCTTCGCGTCGCGAATGGTGAGCCTGACCCGGGTAAGTAGTGGATCGGCGAGATATTTCCGCAGTTGCGGATCGAGTGGATCGCCGGACTGTTCCGCTTTCCGGACGGCGGCCAGATAGCCCGCATAGGCGGCGAGGGCTGATTTCTCCGCCTCGGCGGCCCGGGCGTCGGCGCTGGCGGCCGGCTCGGCGTCGGTGTCGCGTGGCGCGGCGCTGCCCGGCCGGTTGCCGCAGCCGGTGACGCCGACGAGCAGCACCGCCACGAGCAGGGTGCTCCAGAGGTGTCCCGGTTGCCGGGTTCGCAACGGTGCCTCCTCCTGCTGTGCCGCTGACCGCCCACCTGAGCGGGGTTGACCGGTCGCTCCCGCCGATGGCATCGGTCGGGACGTGGGCACGGCCGCTCCGCCCCGGAGGCCCTTCACCGGGCCCGGCGCCGCTGCATCCACATTCGGGTGAGTCGATCTAGATTTTCGGTGTGGTATTGCCAGTCGATCTTTTTGTAACCTGCTGCTCGACGGTTGTGTGCCGTCCAGAGGGCGAGCATAGGCTGACCGCCGACGATACAACAGGGGCTATTTGAGAGAATACGTACGGTTACGATCTCTGTTGTCGACAGACATCACGATCATATGATGTCCATCGATGGCGCCAATGTGATCAATAGAAGCTGCGTGGTGAAGATCCGCCAACCCTTCCGATCCGATTGTGCCGCCTCAGGGGAGCGAAATGCCATGGATGACGATGATCTGACACCTTCCGTGCCGGTGCTACCTGTAGTGGCGGCCGGATCCACGGCCCGCCGTCGCGGCGTCAGTGGGTACTCCGCGCCCCGGGTGGGTGTGCGCTCGCCGGATCGGGGAAGGGCCGGAAATAGCGATCATGAAGTTACTCTGCGTGGTTGGAGTCGCCGCGGATCCGGGCGTACCGAGGGGGCGCCGAACGGGAGGTCGAGATGCCGAACACCGCGACGCCGCGTAGCCCGGTGAAGCCGGTCGGACAGCCGGCCCGCCGGCCGCTCCGGTGGCTCGCGCTGCTGACCGTCGCCCCGGTACTGCGCTGGCTCGTCGCCGCCGACTCGGTCCCGTACGGCCGGCCGCGCCGCTCCGGCTGTGACCACTGTGGTACCCCGATCGGCCCCACCGGGCCACTGCGCTCGCTCGCCCCGTCGGCCCGGTGCCCCGGCTGCGGCAACCGGATCGGCGCGCCGCCACTGGCCGTCGAGTTCGCCCTGCTCCTCGCGGTCGCGGCGGTGGTCCTGGCCGGACGGTCACCTGTCGAGTCCATCGCGTTCGGCTGGTGGGCGGCGTGCGCCGTACCGCTGCTCTTCGTCGACCTGGCCGTACACCGGCTGCCGGACCGGCTCAGCTACGCCGCCGCGGGTGGCACCCTGGCCCTGCTCGGCCTGGCCGCCCTGGTGACCGGCGACGCCACGGCCTGGCTTCGGGCCGTACTGGCCGGGCTCGGCGCGGCCCTGTTCCTGGCCGGCACCACCCTGCTGCTCGGCCGCCGGGGCTTCGGGCTCGGCGACGCCAAGCTGGCGCTGAGCGCGGTCGCCGTACTCGGCTGGCTCGGCTGGCCGGCGGTGGTGCTCGGCACGCTGCTGACCTTCGGCGCCTCGGCGCTGTGCGGGCTGGCGCTGCTGGCCACCCGCCGGATCGGCTGGGGCGGCCACCTGCCGTTCGGCCCGTTCCTGGTCCTCGGCACGCTGGGCACCCTGGCACTGAGCTGACCCGCCCGGCGGCTCGCGCCTCCAGCCGGCTGGACCGGGCCGGGCCTGCCCTGACCGGCTGGAACGGGCCGGGCCTGCCCCGACCGGGTGGAACGGGCCGTCAGTTCCGGTTCGTCGAGCCGGCCGGCGACATCCGCCCGGTCAGCCGGCCGACGGGCGCATCGAGCGGCCCGCCCGGTAGGCGCGCATCTTCGCCCGGCTGCCGCAGAGGCTCATCGTGCACCACCGACCGCGCCCGGCCGGGCTGTGGTCGTAGTAGACCCACTGGCACCGGTGCGCCGCGCAGGCCTTCAGCCGGGGCCAGGTGCCGGCGGTGGCGGCGTTCAGGATCGCCGCCGCCACCTCCGCGATCAACGCCGCCGACCCGTCGAGCCCGGTCGCCGGTACCGCCCGGGCCGCACCGGCGGCGTCGATGCCCAGCAGCAGCGGGGAGGTGGCGAGGGTGTGCCGCAGCGCGGCGACGGAGGCGCTCGGTACCTCGTCGCCGGTGTGCCCCCGGCAGGCGTCCCGTAACGCCTCCCGGAAGCGTCGGGTCTCGGTCACGTCGGAGTCGGTGAAGCAGAGTCCGGTCGTGCCGTGCGCGGCGGCGAAGGCGGTGAGCTCGGCGATCGTGCGCAGCCGGTCCCGGCCCGCCTCGATGTCGACGGTGTTCAACAGGTCCTGCACCAGTGCTAGCGGTCCGGGTGCGGGTGCACGGTCACCGGGCTGCCTCATGGCGCCACCGTACGCACCCGATGCCAGATACGGAAACGTCTGTCGATGTCTATCCGCTGAGCCGGTGGGTGAGCGCGGTGTGTCGGCGGCCGGTGCCTGCGGTACGGACCGCGATCGCCAGCGCCTTGCGGGATCCGGCCAGCACCACCAGCTTGCGGGCCCGGGTCACCGCCGTGTAGAGCAGGTTCCGCTGCAACATCGTGTACGCCCCGACGGTCACCGGTACCACCACCGCCGGATACTCGCTGCCCTGCGACCGGTGCACGGTGATGGCGTACGCGTGTTGCAGCTCGTCGAGTTCGTCGAAGTCGTACCCGATCTCCTCGGCCTCGTCGGTGCGGACGGTGAGGTTGCGCTCCTCCAGCGACAGCCCGGTGACCACCCCGACGGTGCCGTTGAAGACCCCGGCGGCGCCCTTGTCGTAGTTGTTCCTGATCTGGATGACCTTGTCGCCGACCCGGAAGACCCGGGCGCCGTGCCGGCGCTCCGGCTGCCCCTCCCGATAGGGCGAGATCGCCTGTTGCAGCGCGGTGTTCAGGCTCCCGGCGCCGGCCGGACCCCGGTGCATCGGAGTGAGCACCTGGATGTCCCGGGGCTTCAGGCCGAACCTGCGGGGCACCCGGCGGGCGACGATGTCCACCACCAGCTCGGCGGTGGCCGCCGGGTCGTCCACCGGGAAGAGGAAGAAGTCGGGGTACTCGCCGAGCAGCGGGGACTGGCCGGCGTTGATCCGGTGCGCGTTGACCACCACCCCGGACTTCTGCGCCTGCCGGAAGATCTTCGTCAGCCGGACCCGGGGGATCGACGCGGCGCCGAGGACGTCCCGGAGCACCTCGCCGGCCCCGACCGAGGGAAGCTGGTCGACGTCGCCGACCAGCAGCAGATGCGCTCCGGGCGCCACCGCCCTGACCAGCTTGTTCGCCAGGATCAGGTCGAGCATCGACGCCTCGTCCACCACCACCAGGTCGGCGTCGATCGGGTTGTCCCGGTCGTGCGTCGGGTCGCCACCGGGACGCAGTTGCAGCAGCCGGTGCACGGTCGCGGCCGGATGCCCGGTCAGTTCCGTCATCCGCTTCGCGGCCCGGCCGGTCGGCGCGGCCAGCACGATTTTGGCGCCCTTGGCGGCGGCGAGCGCGATCACCGACGAGACGGTGAAACTCTTGCCGCAGCCGGGTCCGCCGGTCAACACCGCGACCTTGCTGGTCAGCGCGAGCTTGACCGCGGCCTCCTGCTCGGGTGCCAGGTCGGCGCCGGTCCGGGTACGCAGCCAGGCCAGCGCCTTCGCCCAGTCCACGCCCCCGAAGGCCGGCATCCGGTCGCTGCGATGGTGCAGCAGTCTGAGCAGGCTCGCCGCCAGTGCCGACTCGGCCCGGTGGAACGGCACCAGATAGACGGCCGGGATGGTGCCGCCCTCGGTGCTCGGGTTCGGCACCGCCTCCCGGATGACGCCCTCGTCGGCGGCGAGCGCGGCCAGGCACTCCCGGACCAGTTCCACCGGTACCCCGAGGATCTCGGCGGCGTCCGCCACCAGGTTCGGCTCAGGCAGGTAGCAGTGCCCGGCGTCGGCGGCCTCGGAGAGGGTGTACTGGATGCCGGCCCGCACCCGCTGGGGACTGTCGTGCGGGATGCCGACGGCCTGGGCGATGGTGTCGGCGGTCTTGAACCCGATCCCCCAGACGTCGGCGGCCAGCCGGTACGGCTCGTTGCGGACGATCGAGATCGAGGCGTCACCGTACTTCTTGTAGATGCGTACGGCCAGCGAGGTGGAGACGCCGACGCCCTGGAGGAAGACCATCACCTCCTTGATGGACTGTTGCTCGACCCAGGCTGCGGCGATCAGTTTCGTCCGCTTGGGACCGAGCCCGGGCACCTCGACCAGCCGCCCGACCTCCTCCTCGATGACCCGCAGCGTGTCGACGCCGAAGTGCGCGACGATCCGCTCGGCCATCTTCGGGCCGATCCCCTTGATCAGCCCCGAGCCGAGGTACCGCTCGATGCCCTGCACCGTCGCCGGCAGCACAGTCGTGTACGACCGCACCTCGAACTGCCGCCCGTACTTCGGGTGCGTGCTCCAGTGCCCGACCAGCCGTACACTCTCGCCGGGCTGTACCCCGAGCAGCGAGCCGACCACGGTCAGCAGGTCGGGTCCGCTGCGTTCGGTGGCGAACCGGGCGATGGTGTAACCGGTCTCCTCGTTGGCGTAGGTGATCCGTTCGAGTACCGCCTCCAGCACCACCCCGCCCGGCCGGTCGGCGGGGCGCTGCCCGGCGATCGACGACGCGTGCTGTCCGGTCACTGACGCATCATGCATCACACCTGCGTCACCGTCGCCCAGCAGCCACCCTGAACCCGCTGATCCCGGCGGTCGCCAGCTCGGTCGATCCGGACCCTCCGCGCGGCGGGCGGGCTTAGCGTGAGGCCATGGACGACGGGGAGCGGGCGCTGGTGATCGACGGCGAACTGCACGACCTGCTGGTCATGCTCGCCAACAGCCGCAACGAGACGGTCGGCGAAACGGCCACCCGGCTGATCGAGGCGGAGTTCGACCGGATCAACCCGGGGATGCTGGACGACATCCGCCGCCCCGGAGCGGCGATCAAACGCCTCTACGCGGCGACCGGGCGGCCGGTTCCGTCGGTCTTCGCCGAGATGGTGGAGCCGGAGTTCGGCCGCGCCGCCGGGGCACGCGAACTCGACGAAACCGGCGAACTACAACGGATGTAGCCGCCGGCCCGGTGCCGGACGCCGGGGTGTCGGGATGCCGGGCACGCCGGGACGCGGGGACGCGGGGACGCGGGGATCTGCCGTACCGGGTGAGAATGGCCCGGATGATCGAGGCCATCGAACTGACGAAGCAGTACCGGCGGGTCCGGGCCGTGGACGGGTTGACGTTCACCGCCGTGCCGGGCCGGGTGACCGGATTCCTCGGGCTGAACGGCTCCGGCAAGACCACGACACTGCGGATGCTGCTCGGACTGAGCCGGCCGACCTCCGGCCGGGCGCTGATCAACAAGCGGCGGTTCCGCGATCTGTCGCAGCCGCTGCGGCAGGTCGGTGCCGTCCTCGAACAGGGCATCAGCCATCCTGGCCAGACCGGCCGGACGCACCTGGTGGCCCAGGCGATCCTGGCCGGTGCCGGCCGGTCCCGGGTCGACCACCTGATCGAGTACGTCGGGCTCGGGCACGCCGCCGACCAGCGTACCGGTGACTACTCGCTGGGCATGCGGCAGCGACTCGCGGTCGCGACCGCGTTGCTAGGCGACCCGCCGGTGCTGATCCTGGACGAGCCGGCCAACGGGCTCGACCCGGAGGGGATCGCCTGGCTGCGTGAGCTGCTGCGCGAGCGCGCCCGGTCCGGCGGTACCGTGCTGATCTCCAGCCACCTGCTGGCCGAGTTGGCCCAGCTCATCGACGACGCGGTGATCATCGCCAAGGGCCGGATCAGGTGTGCGGCCCCGCTCGCCGAGCTGTACGGCGGTACGACCCGCAGGCTGCGGATCCGGGGCCGCGATCCCGGCCGGCTGTGGCAGGCGTTCGAGCGGGCCGGCGGCCGGGTCAGCTCCAACGGGTACGCGCTGGAGGTGCTGGGCCTCTCGCCGGAGGAGGCGGGCGAGATCGCCTTCCAGGCGCGGGTACCCCTCTACGAGCTGACCAGCGACGCCCCGAACCTCGAACAGATCTTCCTCGACCTGGCGGCCGCCTGATGATCGCACTCGTCCGCAGCGAGCTGTACCGGGTGGCCACGATCCGGTCGAGCTGGATCTCGATCGCCGCGTTCACTGTGCTGGGCGCGCTCTTCGGCGCGGTGAACGTCGACGCCTGGGCGCTGCTGGCCGGGATGGGCGCGTTCGGCCTGGCCGTACTGGGCGTGACCGGGCACTACCAGCACCGTACGGCCGTGCTGCTGCACCTGGCCCGGCCGAGTCGGCTGCTGACCCTGCTGGGGCAGATCGTGGCAGGCGTGATCGTGGCGGTCGGCTTCGCCGCCGTCAGCGGCGTGACAGTGCTGGCCAAGGGCGATCTGACGCAGTACCGGAACACTCTCGTCCTGGCGCCGGTGATGGCGGTCTTCGGCGCCGCCAACGCGGCTGTGGTACGCCGCCCCACCTGGCTTTTCCTCGGGTACGCCGGCTGGTTCGTCTTCGTCGAGGGGCTGCTCGGCCGGCTCTCCGCACCGCTGCCGTTCTCGGCCTTCCTGGGTGCCGGCGGCGGCGACCGGACGAGCCTGCTGATCGCCGTCGGCTGGACCCTGCTGGCCCTGCTCGTGGCGGTGATCGCCGTCCGCCGCGACCTGACCGGCGACTGACCGCCCCCGCTGCCCCCGCTGCCGCTGCTGCTCCGCACCCCCGTGATCACGTAGCGTCCGGCTCGCTATAGCAGGCCAGACACCACGTGATCACGTAAGAGCGCGGGCCACATCGTCCGTCGTCCGTATCCGATTAGTGGTTCGTGCCGTCTGGGCGGGTGGTCGGGGTGACGAGAAGGATGCCGTGCCAGAGGTCGAAGATGTCGGCGCGCGGCACGGGCAGCCGTACGCCGCAGGCCTCGAGTAGGGCACGCAGGGCGGCCTGCCGGTGGGCACAGGGAAGCCGGGCGCCGCAGGCGCAGCGGTCCGCGTCGCCGCGATGACGTTGGTGCAGGGCGTGGGCGATCCGCCAGAGCGTCGGCATCGGGCAGCCCGGCGGTGGCTCGGCGGGGGGACATAGTGGGTCGAACGGTAGGGCTGTCATCGACTACCGTCGTCAGACGCTGGTGTCCTGATCGGGTACGTGCACGGCGAGCATCTGGTGTGCCACCTCTGCTTCGACGCTCGGCCGGGATCGGTATGTCGTCATCGGCTATCCCTCAGTTCCGAGGGTCGGCTGTCCGGATTGGTGGATGGGCACCCGGCTGCCCGGCCCACCGCTCTCCGGGGGGAAGAGGCGGGTCCGGTGGGCCGTGCCGTCGGCGGCCGGACGCCCATCCGGCTTCGGGGCGTTGCGTCGAGTGACTGTGGATGTACATTCAGCATGCACGCGAGTCGTGAGCTGTGCAAGCTTGCACGCAACTAAATTTGTCGTGATGTTGTTTCTGGGACAGTTGACGATGGAAGGGGTGCCATGCCCAACGAGCAGGCGTTCACGCTGCGGGCGCAGTGGCTCGGCCAGCAGCTCCGCGAGATGCGTGAGTCGCGGAAGCTGACCCTGAAGGCGGTCGGCGACTTCATCAAGCGCGATCCGTCCACGGTCAGCCGCATCGAGTCCGGCATGCTGCCGGCACGCGTACCCGAGGTGCTCGCCTATCTCGACATCTGCGGGATCGACGACCGGCAGCGCCGGGAAGATCTCAAGACGATGTCCGAGGACGCCTGGCAGAAGGGCTGGTGGGACGGCTTCACCGCCAACGTCGCGTCGTCCCTGATCGACTGGGTCTGGCTGGAGAGCCGAGCGGCCGAGATCCGTAGCTTCGAGGTCGGCGTCGTGCCGGGCCTGTTGCAGACCCGGGAGTACGCCGAGGCGCTGATCCGGGCCGCGCACGTGGACGCCACCGACGAGCAGATCGCCCAGTTCGTCGAGTTGCGGATGGCTCGGCAGCTGCGGTTGACCGGCGACGACCCGGTCCGATTCGCCGCCGTCGTCGACGAGGGCGCGCTGCGCCGACCGGTCGGCGGGGCCGCGGTGATGCGCGCCCAGCTCGCCCACCTGCGAGAGGTGGCCCGGAGCCGGCACGTCGAGGTGTTGGTGCTGCCCTACGAGGTTGGCGCGCATCCCAGCCCGGACGGCGCGTTCACCGTGTTCCGGATGCGTCCGCCCTATCCGCTGGTCGGCTTCGTCACCACGCCCGCCGGCAACCTGGTGGTCGAAGCCGAGGAGGCGGAGAACCTGCTCCAGACGTACGATCGGCTACGCGACGTGGCACTGCGGGAGAAGGCCGCTGTCGCGTTCCTGGCCAACCTGGAGACGCGTCTGGAGTGAGTGGGATGGCAGCACACCGTGTGGCGCGGGCCGTCGCGCTGCCCGAGGTGGCCTGGCACGTCAGCACCCGCAGCGGTAGCGGCAGCGGGAACTGCGTGGAGGCGGGTCCGGTGCTCGATCAGAGCGGGCGGGTCGCGGTGCGGGACAGCAAGGACCAGGGCGGGCCGGTACTGGTTTACCGGGGCGCCGGCTGGACGGCCTTTCTCGACGGGGTCCGGAGCGGTCTTTTCAACCCCGGGAACTGACGGGACCATCGCGGCCCGTTGATCGGTTGGCCCGGACAGGTGCGTCCGGCCTCTCGGCCGGCTCTAGTCCGGTTCGGTGGGAACGCCCGGTGGCCCCGGCACCGTGCCGAGGCCACCGAACGGCACCACAATCCGTCACCCGCGCACTTGCTCCGGGCTGCGGTCGACCGGCCGGCCGTCTCGCGGGCGCGGATCGTGCGGGGCGGGGTGCGGCCGGTCTGTCGTCGAGGGATCGCGTGGAATGGCGAGGTAGGACAGTGCCAGCCCGAGCAGACTGAACAGCGCGCCGGCCAGCCCGGTCCAACGCAGCCCGCCGGTTGCGACGACCGCGCCGCCGATCGCCGACCCTGCGGCGGCTCCCAGGTTGAACGCGCCGACGTTCACCGACACCGCGAGCGTGGGGGCGGCGCTGGCGTACCGGAGAATCAGGCCCTGCAACGGGGCGATCGTCGCGGTCGCCAACAACCCGAGCAGCAGTACCGCGACGATCGCGGACGGCTGCCACACGGCGGCGACCGGGAAGACCGCGAGTACTCCGACCAGCCCGCCGAACACCCCGCGCACGGTCGCGCTCAACGACCTGTCGGTCAGCCGACCGGCGGCCAGGTTCCCGGCGAGGCTTCCCGCCCCGTACGCCAGCAGCAGCACCGACACCACTGCTGCGGAGAACCCGCTGACCTGCGTCAGCAACGGGGCGATGTAGGTGAAGACAGCGCTGACCCCAGCGAACCCGACCGCGGTCGTGGCGACTGACAGCAGCACGGGTCGCCTGGTCACCACCTGCAGTTCCGCGCGGATGCTGCCAGCCTCAGCGGCCTGGCGGGGCATCAGCACCGCCAGTACGGCCGTGCTGGCCAGCGCCAGCAGCGTCAGCACCACGAAGGGCACCCGCCAGCCGGCTCGCGCGCCCAGCAGCGCACCCAACGGCACCCCCAGCAGGGTGGCGACGGTGAACCCGGAGACCACCGTGGCGATCGCCCGGCCCACCCGTGCGGGCGGCACCACCCGGGTCGCGGTCACCAGTGCCAGGGCCAGGAACGCGGCGTGGCTCAGCGACGACACCACCCGGCCGGCCAGCAGTACCGGGAACGCCGGAGCCCACGCGGTCAACGCGCTACCGGCGGCGAACAGCAGCATCAGCCCGAGCGCCACCGCTCTGCGAGGCAGTCGGGCTGTCGCGATGGTGACCAATGGCCCGCCGATCACCACACCGAGCGCATAGGTGGTCACCGCCTGTCCGGCGGTTCCGACCGGGACGCCGAGATCCATACTCACCTGGGGCAGCACTCCGGCGATCAGGTACTCGGAGGTGCCGACCACGAAGACGCCGGCGCACAATGCCGCCAGCACTAGATGACTCTTCTTCACGAGTCCGGACGCTAGACACTGACATGGATGTCAGACTCAAACCCGAGTGAGTCGGATCACCGATCTCCTGGCGGCTGGATCAGTCGCCGGGCTGGGCGCCCCGGCGGACGCTCGGTCTGGTCGGCACCGACCCGCCCTGACAGGAGGCCGCGCGCGGATCGATACGCGGTCTATCGCCGATCTATCGAGTGCCACCCCAGGATCAGGGATTGTCCCGGCGGCTTCCGTGCCGGGCAGACCCGGGGGGAAGCAATGAACGACCACTGGCCGGTGCCTGGCGGAGGACACCCCAAGCCGGACGGGACGCCGCCGGGGCATTGGCCACCCAGAGCCGGCTACCCGCCGCTTGCACCGGGCTATCCGCCATCGCATGGATATCCGGCTCCGCCGCAGGCGCCGGGCTATCCGCCACCGGCAGCGGGCTACTCGGGTCTGCCGCCGGCATATCAAGTGCCGCCTGGGCGGATGGCGCCGCCTGGGGCGGGACCGGTTGGCGGAGTGCCGCCGCAGGGTGGCGGGCGGCGGTCGTACAAGCTCTGGCTGGCGGTGGGTGCCGCTGTCCTGGTCGTACTGCTGGTGGGGGTGGCGGCGGTGGTCGTCGGCGACAGGGGCGGCGACAATCCCGTGGTCGCGGACCAGCCGTCCGCTTCGGCGTCACCGGAGCCGTCGGTGCACCCGGCGAAGCGGCTGGAGCAGATGCTCCACGCGCAGGGGGAGGCGTTGCTCCGTGGCGACGAGCAGGGCTGGCTGGCCCCGATCGACCCGGGCAACCGGAAGCTCTACGAGCACTATCGCAGCCAGTTCAAGGTGCTGCGGGCGCTGAAGATCTCGGGTTGGCAGGTCAAGATGGGCATCCCGCCGATCGTGGTGTACGGCCAGGAGACCGAGGCGCGGATGATGGTCGCCTACTGTTTCGGCACCCCCAAGTGCCCCGAGTTCAAGCTGATGTACGGCGAGGCTGCGCAGTTCACCCAGGATCTGATGGTCCGGTGGGGCGAGGACGGCACGATCCTGGTCACCGGGTCGAAGGCTGCCGAGCAGGACCGGTACGAGGCGCGCCCGCTGCCCTGGGAGAGCGGCGGGCTGACCGTACGGGAGGGGCGGCGGGTGATCGTGGCCACCCCCGCCAGCCAGCGGAGTCGGCTCGGCGAGGTGGTCGCCGCCGCTGACCGGGCCGCCCCGATCGTCGACCGTTACGCCAGGCTCGCCGGGCGTGAACCGCCCACGCACTACATCGTCTTCATGGCCGGCGAGACGGAGTGGAACGCCTGGCGGGGCGGCAGGAAGGGCAAGTGGGTCGCTGGTTACGCCTATCGGGTGGGCCTGATGACCAGCAACGTGGTGATCAGGATGGGTCGGGTCGACCGGGACTTCATGGGAACGATGCTGCGACACGAGTTCGGACACGTGGTCACGGCGACCGGCTCCGACCCGTACGGCACGTCGGTGTTCGACAAGTGGTTGGTGGAGGGAATCGCGGAGTACATCGGACAGTCCGGCCAGCCGGCGTCCCGTACGCCCCGGATGTACTCCATCCGCACCTACGTGCGCCAGAAGGGCTGGCCGCGGACGATCAAGTTGCCGTCACCGGACGCGGATGCCAAGGACATCGAGCTCGACGCCTACTACGGCCTGAGCTATCTCACGATGAGCTGTCTGGCCAAGCGGCACGGAGAGTCGAAACTGTTCCGCTGGTGGATCGACGTGGTGCACGGCGAGATCGACGACGACCAGGCGACCCGAAAGCACTTCGGCGAGAGCTGGGCGGCGATGGATCGCGCCTGTCTCTCCTACATCCGCAGCACCGTCTGAAGGGCGGGGAGACCGTGCACAACCAGGAACACCCACCGCCACCCGGGTACCCGGTACCGCAAAATCCACCACCGCAGTACCCGGCGCCGCATCCGCCGCCCGTTCACCCGGCGGCACCCTGGCCGGGATACCCGGGCCGGCCGCCCGCGCCCCGCCCCACCCGTCCGACCGGCTGGTCGGTGCGGCGCTGGCTGGCGGTCGGCGCGGGAGCGGGCGTACTGCTGCTGGTCGGGGTGGTCTCGCTGCTGCGGTTGGTGGTCGGTCAGATCGTTTCGCCCGTCGACGACGTCGTGCTGCCGCCGACGGCAGCGCCGACCGTCGAGATGCGGCCGGGCGAGCGGCTGGAACAACTGCTCAAGGCGCAGGGCGAGGCGTTGGTTCGGGGCGACGAACAGGGCTGGCTTGCGCCGCTCGACCCGGCCAACGCACAGCTCCGCGAGACGTACCGCAGCCAGTTCAAGGCGCTTCGGGCACTGCGGGTCTCCTCCTGGCAGGCCAAGCCGATGGTCCGGCCGGTGCTGAGGCTGGGAGAGGAGCGTGACACCGAGGTCGTCGTCTCGTACTGCCTCGCCGTGCCGAAGTGTCCACCGCCCAGGGTCGTCGATCCGGAGGCTCCGCGACTCATCCAGGTGATGACCGTCCGATGGGGACCTGACGAGCAGACCGTCACCATCACCGGATCCCGGGCACCCGAACGGGACCGTTACGCCTCTCGTCCGCTGCCCTGGGAGGGCGGCGGGTTGACCTTCCGGGAGGGGCGACGGGTGATCGTGGCTGCCCCGCCGAGCGAGACGGATCGGCTCGCCGAGGCGGTGGCGGCAGGTGACCAGGCCGCGTCGGTCGTCGACCGGTACAGCCGGCTCGCCGGACGGGAGGCACCCGAGCGCTACATCGTCTTTCTGGCCGGGACGAAGGAATGGCGCACCTGGTTGGGCGGTGACGAGCCCGAATGGGCGGCGGCTTACGCGTACGGCAACAACAAGATGCCCGGCAACGTGGTGCTGCAGATGGACGTCATGGCCGATCGGGCGCAGGTGCTGTCGACGTTGCGCCACGAGTTCGGGCACGTGATCACCTCGCCGGCCCAGGACGACATCTTCGAAGGTGGCCAGCAGTGGCTCGCGGAGGGCATCGCCGAGTACATCCAGTGGGGCGGCAGGCTGCCGGCTCGTGACCAGCTGGCCGACGCCCGTGCGCACCTGCGCAGCGATGACTGGCGGGGCAGTGTGCAACTTCCCAGCCTGGGCTTCAACGCCTCCCGCAGCGATGCGAGTGCCTTCTACCAGATAAGCCACGTCACCATGTCGTGCGTGGCCGAGCGGCACGGCGAGGCCAAGCTGTTCCGGTGGTGGTACGAGATGGTGGCCGTAGGCCCGGAGGACCACGACCAGGCGACGCAGAAGACCCTCGGGGAGAGCATGACGGCGCTGGACCGCGCCTGTGTCTCCTATCTGCGCCGGACCGTCGGCTGAGCCGCGGCACCATGCTGGTCTGCGCCGTGCTGTCGGTCGGGTCGCGGCTCCCAGCCCGCCAGGGTGCCAGGGAAACACTGCCCGGGTGGGGGATCCTGGGCGGCCGTCGATCGTTCACGATGAATATCCGGCGTCCGTCCGGCGTTCGTGATCGAGAGCGAGGGTTCCGTGCGCAGTCGTCCGTTCCGCCCGACCCGATACCGGGCCCGTACCCTGATCCTGGCCGTCCTCGTCGCCACCCTGACGGTCACCGGCGGCAGCGCCGCGCAGGCGTCGGCCGAGGACACCGAACCGCCCAGCACGCCGGGCCCGATCACGGTTGTCGCCGCCACCACCAACTCCGTCGAACTCACCTGGACACCGTCGAACGACAACGTGGGGGTGGTGGAATACCACGTATCCCAGATCTTCACCGACATCGCGATGCTGCACCGGACTTCCACCAACAGCATCGTGCTCGGCCGCATGCTGCCGTCCCGGACGTACACCTTCGGGGTCTGGGCGGTGGACGCCGCCGGCAACCGGTCGACGGCGCCGCCGTCGCTGCGCTACACCCTGCCGCCGGGCGACAGTCAGCCGCCGACCGCACCGACCTCATTGTCCGTGGGAGAGGTCGGAGAGAGCACTGTCGGCCTCCGCTGGAATCCATCCAGTGACAACGTGCTGCTGGCTCGGTACGAGGTGCTGTCGATCGGGCCGACCGGCGCGGCCAGCGTGGTGGGACAGGTCCCGCTGATGCCGCCCGTCATTCCCAGTACCTCGCACACGGTCACCGGGCTGACGCCACGCACCGGCTACCGGTTCGCGGTGCGGGCGGTGGACGAGGCGGGTAACCGTTCGGCGCTCTCCAACCAGGTCGCCGTGACCACCGGGCCGGTGCCGACCTGCACGGCCCGGGCCCAGCGCGGCTATGCGGACGTCTGGATCTCGGTCCGGAACGTCGCCGCCACCCCGGTCGACGGGTGGACCATCTCCTGGGCCCTGCCGGACTCGCAACGGATCACCGCCATCTGGAACGCGGCGCTGGTCAGCCACGTCGGCGGGGTCGTCACCACCCGCAACCTCAACTGGAACGCGGTGATAGCCCCGGGTGAGACGGTGACCATCGGATACCTCGCCGCCGGGAACTTCCCGCCGGACCGTATCGCCCTGAACGGCCAGCTCTGTCAGGTCTGACGGGTCCCGTACACCCTGTCCGGCAACGGAGCGCGGTGTCTGGTTCGCTGGAGGGCGTGGTGCCGTGGGGCGCGTGTCTGGTTCGCTGGGAGCGGCTGTCCGGTTCGGTGGAGGGTGTGACTCGTTCGGGTGGGGTGGGGTGCGGCGTCTGGTTTCGGGTGGAGGGCGCGCCGGAGCGTGCGCGCCCTCCACGACCACCACGCCGGCTGGCTCCCGTCCGTCGCCAGACCGGTTCACTTTCCGGGCCGACGGCCGCGTGTCCTGCGGTGCAGGCCGGCGTTTACCTAGGTAATCGCACCTGTGCCGGTGCTGTCGATTGACAGGACTGCCGATATGAGAGGAAGTCGTCGATCCGATGTGCCGACGGTCAGGACACTGACGGGTGGCTGAACTTCCGCCGTACGCTGCGGAGATAGCCGCCGAGGTCGAAAGGGTGGCATCTTCGCCCGCCGGTACCGAGGAACGGGTGGCGGAACTCTTCGTGGCGCTGCGCCGTCTGGTGCCGTACGAGGCGGGTGTGCTTCAGGTGCTGAATCCGGAGCGCTGCCGGTTCGAGACGCTCGGCGCCGTGGGCTACCGCGACTCGACCATGACCTATCTCCTGGGGGACGCGCACTACCAGGAGGTGGAACTGCTCGGGCTGCACCGTGACCAGGCGCCGGTACGGGTCAGGGATGCGCCGATCCCGGTGTCCGAGATCTGCTCCTGGGCCGAGCACTTCGACCCGGCCGGCTTCAAGGAGGGCGTCGGCGTCCCGTTGTTCAGCCCCGACGGCCGGCAGATAGGTGTGCTGGCCATGCACACCGAGACCGTCGAGCACCCGACCGACGAGGCCCGGGACTTTCTCGGCCTGCTCGCCCCGGTCATCGCCGATGCGGTGGACCCGCTGCGGTCGGTCGCCGCACTCGCGACAATCGTCACCGGGGCGGTCGCCGGAGGGGTGCTCACCCGTGCCGGTGACGTGCTCACGCTGCCCGGACTGCCGGACGATCCCCGGCTGCGGCCGGGCTCGGCGGTGCTCGTCGCGGCGGCGGAGAGCCTGGCCGAGGGGGAGCGGCACGCCGTGTTCCTCTGCCCGGGTGGGCTGGAACCGGGCAGCCGGGGCTGTACCCGGGTCACCGTGCTGGCCTGCCCGGGGCACGCGCCGACGTACCTGCACGCGGTGGTGCTCTTCTCGGCACCCGGTGACCTGCACGGGTTGACCCCTCGGGAACTGGAGATCCTCGGCCTGCTCATCGAGGGCTGGTCCAACCAGCGGATCGCCAACGTCCTGGTGGTCGCCCCGCGTACCGTCGCCGCGCACGTCGAGCACATCCTCGCCAAGCTGGCGGCCCCGTCCCGCACCCTGGCCGCGGTACGCGCGATGCGGCTGGGCCTCTACGTACCGCGATCGCTGACCCGGAGTGGAAGATGACCCGTACCCCTGCCCTTCCCGAACTTTTCCGCGAGGCGGCGTCGATCGTCGCCAGCCCGGTCGGTGCGGACCGCCCGGCACAGTGGCTGTCCCTGCTGCGCAGGGTGGTGCCGTACGACGCGGTCTGGTTGTCCCTCTTCGACGACCGGTCCCACCGGTTCACCGAGGTGGCCACCACCGGATACGACGACCGGATCCGGAACTACTTCCGCACCGGCGAGACGACGCGCCAGGCCGAAGAGGCGGGGCTGACCGAGTCGTCGGTGCCCTATCGCGGCCGGGACCTGCCGGTTCCGGCAGCCGAGTTCCCGGTCTGGGCCGACTACTATTACCCGGCCGGGTTCCGGGAAGGGCTGGCGGTCGGCCTCTTCAGCCGGGATCGCCGCCACGTAGGCATGCTCGTGCTCAGCACCGAGGACCCGGCCCATCCCACCGATGCGGAGCGGGCCCTGATCGGCCTGCTGACGCCCCGGATCGCCGCCACCCTCGACCCGCTGCAGTCGCTGTCGGCGCTGGCCAGGGTCGTACACGACGCGGTCGCCGGGGTGGTGCTGACCCGGGCCGGCGATCCGCTGCCCCTCGGTGGCCTGCCCGACCATCCGCTGCTGGCGCCGGGCTCGACGCTGCTCGCCGTGATCGACGAGCACGCGCCGGGCGGCGAGGGCTCGTTCTCGTTCCTCTGGCCCGTCCGGCGCCCGGCGCGGCGGTCGTACCGGGTCCCGGCCGGTGGGCCGGAGCTGCCGGACGAAATGCTCCGGGTCGTGGTGCTGGGTTGCTCCGCCGCCCTGTCGCCACTGGTCGGGGTGGCGATGCTGGCGCCGCCACCGGCGGGCGGGTGTCCACTGGGCCGTCGCGAGCTGGTGGTACTGGGTCTACTGTTGGCGGGCTGGACGGAGGAGCGGATCGCGGTCGGGCTCGACCTGCCGGGTACGGCGATCGCCGAGGCGGTGGAGCGGAGCATCGACGGCCTGGAAGCCCCGGACCTGCACGTCGCCCTGCTGCGGGCGGCCCGGCGGGGCTGGTTCATCCCCCACCTGTCCGGGACGGCACCACTCGGCTGAGCGGGGCTCGGGTTCGGCACCGTTTCCGGTGGCGGTTCCCGCCGTTCTCATAGGTAACCGCACCGGTGCGGGTGGTGCGTTGACGGCGCTGGCGATACGACGAAGGAGTGGGTCATGTGGGTAACGGCTCGGTCCTCGGGTACGGGGGATGATTGACCTGCCGCCCGGTGCTGCCGAGATCGTGGCCGACATAGAGCGGATCGCGGCGATGCCGGGAGATGTGCGGGACCGCGTGCCGGAACTGCTGAGGGTGCTGCATCGGCTGGTGCCGACCGGCGCCTCGATGATGCACGTGCTCGATCCCGAGCGTCGGGAGTTCGAGGGGCTGGCCGAGTCGGGCTACCCGGAAGAGGCTCTCGCCTACATGCGCAGCTCGGAGCACTACCGGGAGATGGAGCTGCTGGGCATGGACCGGGACCGGCCGCCGATGTGCGTACGGGACTCCCCGGTGCCGCTCGATGAGTTGCCGTCCTGGGCGGAGCACCTGGAGCCGGCGGGTTTCCGGGAGGGGGTCGGCCTCACCCTGTTCAGCCGGGACGGTCGCCACCTCGGACTGATCACTCTGCACACCGACGACCCGGCGCAGCCGACCGACGAGGTACGGGACTTCCTCGGAATGCTCACGCCGACAGTGGCTGACGCCGTCGACCCGATGCGGTCGATCGTCACGCTGTCGAGGATCGTCGCCGACGCGCGGTGGGGTGTGGTGCTGACCCGGGCCGGTAACGCGCTGTCGCTGCCCGGGCTGCCCGACCATCCACTGCTCGGTGCCGGGTCGGCGGTGTTCGAGGTCGCGGCGGCGGGACTGCGCGAAGGGCACGTGCACAACGCGTTCCTGTGCCCGTACCCGTCGCCGGACGATCCGGGTCGGCACCTGCGGGTGACGGTGTTGGCCTGTCCGACCTCGGCGCCGGCATACATGCTCGCGGTACTGCTGGTCTCGCCAACGAGTGACCTGCGCAATCTGACCAGGCGCGAGTTGGAGATCCTCGGACTGCTCGTCGACGGCTGGCCCAACCAGCGGATGGCGAACCATCTGAGGATCACTCAACGCACGGTCGCCGCGCACATCGAGCACATACTGGACAAGTTGGAAGCTCCGACCCGTACCCTGGCTGCTGTCCGCGCACTGCGGCTCGGCCTCTACGTTCCCCAGCCCCTTGCCCGGATCCGACGTTGACTGTCCCACGTCGTCGTACCGGCCCGTCCATGGACGAAGGTTTGTGATGACCGCTCCGCCACCGTCTTCGTCGAAGGCGTTCCGTGGTCTGGTCGACATCGCCGCTGCAATGGGCCGTGACGGTCGGGCGGACGAGTTGCTGGCCGGGATCGGCGAGGTGATGCCGGTACAGGCCGTCTGGCTCGCCCTGTTCGACGACGGGTGCCGCCGGTACACCGAGGTGGCCAGCACCGGTTACGACACCCGGACCCGGAACTACTTCGGCACGTCGGCACTGCTGGAGCAGGTCGAACTGGTCGGGCTGACCAACTCACCCGTGCCGCAGCGGGCCCGTGACTCGCCGGTGCCGCTCGCCGAGCTGCCGGTCTGGGGGGAGTACTACCTCCCGGCCGGCTTCCGGGAGGGGATGGCGGTCGGCCTCTTCGCCCCGGACCGCCGGCACGTCGGGGTACTGATCATGTCCACCGACGACCCCGATCGGCCGACCGACGCCGAGCGGGACCTGGTCGGTGCGCTGGCTCCCCGGGTCGGCGCCGCCGTCGACCAGGTGCGGTCGCTGACGGTACTGGCGCAGATCGTCCGGAACGCCCGGGCGGGGGCGGTGCTGACCCGAGACGGTGAGGCGCACCCGCTGCCCGGCCTGCCCGGTCACCCGCTGCTGGCGCCCGATTCGGCGTTACCCGGTGTGGCCCTGCACCAGGTGCTGAACTCCGGCGGCTCCGCCTCGTTCCTCTGGCCGACCGGCGCCGCAGAGCATGACGACCGCTCGGGGTTTCTCCAGGTCGCAGTGCTGGCCTGTGGCACCGCGCCACCGTCGACGGTCGGGGTGCTGGTGCTGTCTGCGCTGCCCGGCGGCCGGTCGATGCTGACCCGCCGCGAGTTGGTGGTGGTCGGTCTGCTGCTGGAGGGCTGGTCCGACCGGCGGATCGAGGTCGGCCTGGCGCTGCCGGGCGGCAGCGTT
Organism: Plantactinospora sp. CNZ320; assembly: GCF_002846275.1. Lineage (NCBI taxonomy): Bacteria > Bacillati > Actinomycetota > Actinomycetes > Micromonosporales > Micromonosporaceae > Plantactinospora > Plantactinospora sp. CNZ320. The sequence goes on along the minus strand of NZ_PJMP01000001.1, from coordinate 4,703,989 downwards.
GCGGAGATCGTCGCGCGGGTCGTGGTCAAGGTCGACGCCTCGGACCGACACTCGGCGCTGCTCCGTACCGCCCGCCGTGGCTGGTTCATCCCGCCGTGCGCTGGTCGCCCGCCACTGGTCTGAGCGTCCGGTTCCCCGGAACTCCGGTCCGCCGTGGCACTCGTCGTAGTGCTCTGGATCACAAGCCGGAACATGGAGCACCGTTTGTTACTTGAGTCGTACAAGCTCAACTAACGATGGCAGGTGTGTGATGGCAACTCTTCCGGTTCTTGCTCTGACCGATGCTGTCCTGCTGCCCGGCATGGTCATCCCGGTGACCCTGGAGGCGACCACCCAGGCAGCGGTGGACGCCGCCCGGGCCACGGGCGACAAGAAGCTTCTGGCCGTGCCCCGGGTCGACGGGGAGTACGGCTCCATCGGCGTCATCGCCACGATCGAGAAGGTCGGCCGGCTGCCCAGCGGCGAACCCGCCGCCGTGGTGCGCGGGCTGTCCCGGGCCCGGATCGGCTCCGGAGTCCCCGGACCCGGCGCGGCGCTCTGGGTCGAGACAGTCGCGATCACCGAGCCGGCACCGGCCGGCCGGGCCAAGGAACTCGCCCGGGAGTACCGGGCACTTGTGACGTCACTGCTACAACAGCGTGGCGCCTGGCAGGTCATCGACGCGGTCGAGCGGATGACCGACCTGACCGAACTGGCCGACTCGGCCGGCTACGCGCCGTGGCTCACCCTGGAACAGAAGATCGAACTGCTTGCCGCGCCGGACGTCACAGCCCGGCTCGAACTGCTGGTTGGCTGGGTGAAGGCGTACCTGGCCGAGCAGGAGGTCACCGAGCAGATCAACTCCGACGTCCGGGAGGGACTGGAGAAGTCCCAGCGCGAGTTCCTGCTCCGCCAGCAGCTCGCCGCGATCCGCAAGGAGCTGGGCGAGGACGAGCCGGACGGCTCGGCCGACTACCGCTCCCGGGTCGAGTCCGCCGACCTGCCCGACAAGGTACGCGAGGCGGCACTGCGCGAGGTCGGCAAGCTGGAACGGGCCAGCGACGCCTCTCCGGAGGCGGGCTGGATCCGTACCTGGCTGGACACGGTGCTGGAGATGCCGTGGTCCACGCGTACCGAGGACAACACCGACCTGGTGCAGGCCCGGCAGGTGCTGGACGCCGACCACGCCGGCCTGGCCGACGTGAAGGACCGCATCCTGGAGTACCTGGCGGTGCGCAACCGGCGCGCGGCCCGCAACCTCCAGGTCGTCGGCGGCCGTGGCTCGGGCGCGGTGCTCGCCCTCGGCGGCCCGCCCGGAGTCGGCAAGACCAGCCTCGGCGAGTCGGTCGCCCGAGCGCTGGGCCGGAAGTTCGTCCGGGTCTCCCTCGGCGGCATCCGGGACGAGGCCGAGATCCGTGGCCACCGCCGGACGTACGTCGGTGCGCTGCCCGGCCGGATCGTCCGGGCGCTGCGCGAGGCGGGCTCGATGAACCCGGTCGTGCTGCTCGACGAGGTCGACAAGATCTCGGCGGGGTACGCCGGCGACCCGGCCGCCGCCCTGCTGGAGGTGCTGGACCCGGCGCAGAACCACACCTTCCGGGACCACTACCTGGAGGTCGACCTCGACCTGTCCGACGTGCTCTTCCTGGCCACCGCCAACGTGGTGGAGGCGATCCCCGGCCCGCTGCTGGACCGGATGGAGCTGGTGACCCTGGACGGGTACACCGAGGAGGAGAAGGTCGCGATCGCCCGGGACCACCTGCTGCCCAGGCAGGTCGAGCGGGCCGGGCTGACCGCCGACGAGGTCAGCGTCTCCGACGCCGCGCTGGGTCGGATCGCCGCCGAGCACACCCGGGAGGCCGGGGTACGCCAGCTCGAACGCGCGCTGGCGAAGATCCTCCGCAAGGTCGCGGTTGCACTGGCCTCGACCGATGGTCCGGTACGGGTCGACACCGACAACCTGACCAGCTATCTGGGGCGGCCGAAGTTCACGCCGGAGTCGGCGGAGCGGACGGCGGTGCCCGGGGTGGCGACCGGGCTGGCGGTGACCGGTGCCGGTGGTGACGTGCTCTTCATCGAGGCGACAAGCATGGAGGGCGAGCCGGGGCTGACCCTGACCGGGCAGCTCGGCGACGTGATGAAGGAGTCGGCGCACATCGCGCTCTCCTACCTCCGGTCGAACGGCCGGGCGTTGGGGCTGGACCCGAACGCGTTGGCGGGGCGGCGGATCCACCTGCACGTACCGGCGGGTGCGGTGCCGAAGGACGGCCCGAGCGCCGGCATCACCATGGTCACCGCGCTGGCCTCGCTGGCCAGTGGCCGGCCGGTACGCCCGGAGTTCGGCATGACCGGCGAGGTGACCCTCTCCGGCCGGGTGTTGCCGATCGGCGGGGTGAAGCAGAAGCTGCTCGCCGCACACCGGGCGGGACTGACCGAGGTGATCATCCCGGCCCGGAACGAACCGGACCTGGACGACCTGCCCACCGAGGTGCGGGAGGCGCTGACCGTGCACACCCTGACCGACGTGGCGGACGTACTGGCGCTGGCCCTGCGGCCGGCCGACGACGCCGGACTGCTCGACACCGCCGACGGTCCGGCACTGGCCGCCGCCTGACCCCGATTCCGATTCCGACGATCATCGACGGGCCGCCCGCACCGCGCGGGCGGCCCGTCCCCGTCTGGCGCTGCCGGCTCTCAGGTGGCCGGTGGCGGTGGGTAGAGGTGGTAACCGGCAACCCGCTCCGGGGTGCTGTCGGGCATCCGCCGGGCCAGCTCGGCGTCCAGCGGTGAGCCGATCGGCGCCAGTACGGCCTCCGGCTGCGGGCGCCAGTGGCCGGGGTACCGGTTGAGTCCCCGGTCGAGCCGGTCGTCGACGACGCCGCAGGTGGTCCGTTCCGCGCTCAGGTAGGTGATCCAGTTGCAGGTCCAGTACCCGCCGTGCACATGGCTCAGCCCTCGCTCGCGCAACGCGGCCAGCACCTCCGAGCGCTCGGCGCGCTCCGCCCGGTATTCGCCGACGGTGCCGAGCAGGCTCACCGTGGCGGCCAGCATGGTGACCGCGAGCGCGGCGATCGGCAGCGCCGCCGGAACCGCCGTACGGCCGCCGGCCCGGACCAGCCGCCAGAGCGGCCAGAGCGCCACCGGCAGCGAGAGCAGCAGCACCGACAGGTAGCGGGCACTCTCCACAGGGGAGTCCGCGGCGGCCGGGCTGCGTACGTAGCTGAGCACGCTGAGCAGGCCGGCGGCGGCCAGTACCAGCCGGGTCATCGCCCGGGTGCGGTCGACCGGGTCAGGCGTCGCCGGGGTACGCAGCCGGCGTACCGCGAGCAGCAGGGCGGCGACGAGCAGGACCAGTACGACCGGTCCCCACCACAGCGACCAGCCGGCGCAGGAACTCGGCTCGCACAGGCCCATGCCCAGCGGCAGGCCCAGCCAGGCACCGCCGACGAGCCGGTCCCAGAGCCCGGCGTCGGTGCCGGCCCCGTTCAGCCGGAGGAAGACCGCCAGCGAGTTTCCGCCCCAGCCGGCCTGCACGTTCCCGACGACCAGCGGCAGTACCCCGACCAGCAGCCCGGCCCCGACCAGCCCGGCGGTGCGCCGGGTCAGTACCCGGGCGGTGCCGAGCACCACAAGCGCGCCGAGCAGGTACGGTGCCGGCAGCCAGTGGTTCCAGGCGATCAGTCCGAACAGGACGCCCCAGCCGGCGAAGGCGTACCAGCGGGTGGTTGCCCGGGTGGCCAGCAGGTAGCCGAGCAGCAGCAGCCCGGCGACCATCGGGGCGGTCTCCGGATAGCCGCCACCGGCGATCAGCTGGTTCTTCACGGTCCGGTCGGAGCCCAGCGCCAGCAGTCCGACGGTCAGCACCGCCAGGCCGGTGGTGAAGACGCGCCGGACCAGCAGGTACATCAGCACCAGGAAGAGCACGTAGAGCAGCAGCGTGGGGATCCGCAGCGCGGTCACCGAGGGCCCGGCCAGCGCGACGAGCGGCGCCGCCAGATACGCCTCGATGGTGCCCATGTAGTGCTGTCCGTAGAAGAAGACCGGCAGGTCCCGACCCTGCGCGATGTGCAGCGCGGCCAGTCCCATGGTGGCCTCGTCGCTGTTGGTGGGCGGGGTGCCGACCACGGTCAGCCAGATCCGCCAGAACAGACCGAGTGCGCCCAGCGCGGCGGCGAGCAGGCCGTAGCGGCCGGGACGGCGGAGGCGGAGCGGCACGAGACGCGAGTCTGTCACATCTCCGGTGCTGCCGTTCCGCCCCGACCGACCGTTGCGGGGGCACCACCGACGGTTGACCTCGACATTGCTTGAGGTCGTACTGTCGGTGGGCGCCGATAGGGTCCGGCCGATTCGGTGTTCACGGAGGGGTGCCAGCGATGAGTATGGAAGTAACGGCGTGGAACTCGCTCTACCACGCGATGCACGCCCAGCAGGACAGGCGGCCGTTCTCCATGGCCACCCTCCGGCGCATCGCCGGCTTCGCCCGGCCACACCGCCGCCGGCTGACCTTCTATCTGCTGCTCAGTGTGGTGATGGCGGTGCTCGCCGTGGCCACGCCGGTGCTGGCCGGTCGGGTGGTCGACGGCATCGTCGGCGGCGGGAGCACCGATCTGGTCGTCGGGCTCGCCGTGCTGATCGGGATCGTCGCGCTGGCCGAGGCCGGCCTCGCGCTGCTCACCCGCTACCACTCGGCGAGCATCGGCGAAGGGCTGATCCTCGACCTGCGTACGACGGTCTTCGACCACGTACAGCGGATGCCTGTCGCCTTCTTCACCCGGACCCGCACCGGTGCCCTGGTCAGCCGGCTCAACAACGACGTGATCGGCGCGCAGCGGGCCTTCTCCGACACCCTCTCCGGGGTGGTCGGCAATCTCGTCACGCTGCTGCTCACCCTGGTGGTGATGGTCGGGATCTCCTGGCGGATCACCCTGCTCGCGCTCGTGCTGCTGCCGGTCTTCGTGTTGCCGGCCCGCCGGATGGGCAGCCGGCTGGCCCGGCTGGAGCGCGAGGCCGCCAACCACAACGCGACGATGAGCACCCAGATGACCGAGCGGTTCTCCGCGCCCGGCGCGACCCTGGTCAAGCTCTTCGGCCGGCCGGCGGAGGAGTCGGCCGAGTTCGCTCTGCGGGCCCGCCGGGTCCGCGACATCGGGGTGCGCACCGCGATGCTCCAGGCGGTCTTCATCACCGCGCTCACCCTGGTCTCGGCGCTGGCTCTCGCCCTGGTGTACGGCCTCGGCGGCTTCTACGCGCTGCGCGGCGAACTGGAGCCGGGCGCCGTGGTCGCGCTCGCCCTGCTGCTGACCCGGCTCTACGCCCCGCTGACCGCGCTGGCCAGCGCCCGGGTCGAGGTGATGAGCGCGCTGGTCAGCTTCGAGCGGGTCTTCGAGATCCTCGACCTCAAGCCGCTGATCACCGAGAAGCCGGACGCGCGCTCCGTTCCGGACGGGCCGGTATCGGTCGAGCTGGCCGAGGTGAGCTTCGGCTACCCGTCGGCGGAGAAGGTCTCGCTCGCCTCCCTCGAAGAGGTGGCGACCCTGGGCACCCGGGGCGGGGTCGAGGTGCTGCACGACGTGTCGTTCCGGGTCGAGCCGGGCCAACTCGTCGCGCTGGTCGGCTCCTCCGGGGCCGGCAAGTCCACGATCGCCCAGCTCGTACCCCGGCTCTACGACACCGACTCCGGCGCCGTACGCCTGGCCGGGCAGGACGTCCGGGACCTCACCGCCGACTCGATCCGGGACACGCTCGGCCTGGTCACCCAGGACGGGCACCTCTTCCACGACACCATCCGGGCGAACCTGCTGCTGGCCCGGCCCGACGCAGGCGAGGAGGAACTCTGGGACGTGCTGCGCCGGGCCCGGCTCGCCGACCTGATCGAGGGGCTGCCGGACGGGCTCGACACCGTGGTCGGCGAGCGCGGCTACCGGCTCTCCGGCGGTGAGCGGCAGCGGCTGACCATCGCCCGGCTGCTGCTGGCCCGGCCCCGGGTGGTGATCCTGGACGAGGCGACCGCGCACCTCGACTCCACCTCCGAGGCGGCGGTGCAGGCGGCGCTCGGCGAGGCACTTGCCGACCGTACGGCGTTGGTGATCGCGCACCGGCTCTCCACCGTACGGGCCGCCGATCAGATCCTGGTGGTGGAGGAGGGCCGGATCGTGGAGCGCGGTACCCACGAGGAACTGCTCGCCGCCGGTGGCCGCTACGAGGAGCTGTACCGGACCCAGTTCGAGCAGGAGGACCGGCGGCCCCGGGCCGAGGAGGCGGAACTGGTCGCCGGCTGACCGGCCGGTTCTCGCACGTCCACGACCTCGGGACGGCGTGGCGGACCGATGCGGCTCGACCCGACAATGACTGGGTGACAATCGAACCATCCCGAGTCGGGTCCGCTGCCGGATCGGTACCCGCCCAGCCGGCGCCGCCGGAGATCGCCCCCGAGACCACGCCGATCCCGGAGATCTCGCCGACACCCGATACCACCCCGATCCCCGAGACCACGCCGCCGCCGGACGTCCCCACGGCACCGGACGGCCCGACCACCGCCGAGGCGCCGACGCCGCACCCCGCGACACCGGTACCCGTGGCACCGGAGCCGGCGTCGGCCCCGGCCGGCGAGGCGGTGTCGCGGTCGTCCGGCGACGGCTCGGCCAGCCCGACCAAGGTACGGATCGACACTCCGGGCGCCACCATCGAGATCGAGGCGAACGAGTCGCTGGCCGAGGTGGTGGCGACCGCACTGCGGCTGTTCCACGAGGCCGGCGGCTGGCCGCAGGTGAACAGCCGGTCCGCCGGGTTCGCCCAGGCCGAACGCCGGGAGACCCATCCGGTGCAGCCCAGTTCGATGCCGTACGGGCCGGGGTCGTATCCGGTACAGATGCCGTAACCGCCGGGCACGGGTGATCGGCAACGCGGCGCCGACCGGCCGGGATGGCACGGCGGAGTCACCCGGCGGGAGAAGCAGTACCGTGGCCTGGTGGGCAACCCATTGCAGACTCTCTCCCTGGCCGACCTGCGACGCCGTACCAGCGAGAAGTGGCGACGGTACCCGCCGGACGTACTCCCGCTCTGGGTCGCCGAGATGGACGTGCCGCTCGCCGAGCCGGTGGCGCGGGCGCTGACCGACGCCATCGGGCTCGGCGACACCGGCTACCCGCCGGACGGTACTGACTACGCCTCGGCGCTCGCCGGCTTCGCCCGGGAACGCTGGGGCTGGGCCCCGAAGGTCGAGCACACCCGGCTGGTCCCCGACGTGATGCTCGGCGTCGTCGAGATGGTCAGGCTGGTCACCGGGTACGGCGACGCGGTCGTGATCAATCCGCCCGTCTACCCGCCCTTCTACGACTTCGTCCGGGGTGCGGACCGGCGGGTCGTCGAGGCGCCGCTGAACGCGGAGTACCGGCTCGACCCGGATGCCCTGGAGCGTGCCTTCGCCGAGGCCGTCGACGGGGGACGGTCGGCCGCCTACCTGCTGTGCAGCCCGCACAACCCGACCGGCACCGTGCACACCGCCGACGAACTCGCGATGGTGATCGAGCTTTCCGACCGGTACGGCGTACGCGTGGTGGTGGACGAGATCCACGCGCCGCTGATCTATCCGGGCGTGACGTTCCGGCCGTACCTCTCGATGCCCGGCGCCGAACGCGGCCTCGCGCTGCACTCCGCGTCGAAGGCGTGGAACCTGGCCGGGGTGAAGGCGGCGCTGGCGGTCGCCGGGCCGGCGGCCGCCGACGACCTGGCCCGGATGCCGAAGGTTGCCGGCGACGGTGCCAGTCATCTGGGTGCGCTCGCGCACACCGCCGCGTTCCGCCACGGCGGCGGGTGGCTCGACGAACTGCTGGCCGGGCTCGACCAGAACCGCCGGCTCCTCGGCGCCCTGCTCGCCGAGCATCTGCCGCAGGTGCGGTACCGGCCGCCGGAGGGCACCTATCTGACCTGGCTGGACTGCCGCGACCTGCCCCTGCCGGGCGGTGACTCTGGTGCACCCGCCGATCCGGCCGAGGTGTTCCTGGAGCGCGGCCGGGTGGCGCTGGTCTCCGGGCCGCTCTTCGGCACCGGCGGTGCCGGACACGCCCGGTTCAACCTGGCGGCCTCGCCGGAACTGGTCACCGAGGCTGTCCGCCGGATGGCCGCCGCGCTGCGCTGACCTGTCGACCACGGGCCGGGAATCGCCGTCGATCAGCAGACCCGGTACGGCGGTTCCCGGTGGCAGACTGCTCGGCATGACGGGTGCGGATCCGGCGGCCGGGGACCTGCGGGTGGCGCTCGGTGGGGGTACCGGCCAGCCGGTGCTGCTGCTGTTGCACGGGATGGGCGCGACCGGCGACGTGTGGCGGGGCTGGGCGGGGCTGCTCGCCGACCGCTGGCCGGGACGCTGGCTGGCGCCGGACCTACCCGGGCACGGCGGCTCGGCGCCACTCGACCGGTACTCCTTCGACTCGCTCGCCGCCGGCCTGGCCGGACTGCTCTCGCCCGGGGACCGGGTGGTGGTGGTCGGGCACTCGCTGGGAGGTGCGGTGGGGCTCGCCCTGGCTGGGCGTGGCGCGGACGGTCCGGCCGGTGGCGGGGCCGGCTGGGCGGTAGAGGCGGTCGTCGGGCTGGGTGTGAAGGTCGGCTGGACCGCCGACGAACTGGCCAGGGCCGCCGCGCTGGCCGACCGGCCGGTCACCTGGTACGACTCCCGTGCCGAGGCGGCGCGACGCCATCTGCGGGTCTCCGGGCTGGCCGGGTTGGTCGAACCGGACGATCCGGTGGTCGACGGCGGAATCGTCCCGGTCGGGGACGGCCGTTTCAGGCTGGCGATGGATCCGCGTGCGTTCGGCGTCGGGGCTCCCGAGCTGGGCGGGTCACTGGCGGCGGTCTCCGCCCCGGTGCTGCTGGCCCGTGGCGAGCACGACCCGATGGTCGGTGACGACGAGTTGGCCCGGTTCGGTGCGCCGACGTGCACGCTGTCCGGTCTGGGGCACAACGCCCACGTCGAGGATCCCGCCCGGGTACTGGCGCTGCTCGACGGGTTGACCGCCGTCCGGTCGTGATCCGGCTGTCCGGTTTTTGGTCATGATCGGGTGGCTGGCGGGGGCGGATCGCGGAACACCGGGCCGGGGGCGGTCGTTATACCTGGCGCACGTCCGCAGCAGCGGTCCCCCGGCTGTGGGCGCGGTTGGCCGGCCTGCGGGAATGACGGGCCGCCGGCCCCGGTTACATCTCCCCGGCACCCCGGTAGCGGGCATGCCGTTCTTCTTCCCTTCGACACGTCCACCGTGTCGCACCCCCGGAATGGAAGGCGACCATCATGACTCACGTCAAGCGATGGCTACCGGCCATCACCGACACCCCGATGCGTAAGACCGCCCTGGGCATCGCCGGACTCGCCGTCGTCGGCGGCGCGTTCGCCGGCCCGGTGATCGCGATGGACAACCCCGGCACCGGCTCCCCGACCGCCGCGTCGGTGACCGCCGACATCAAGCAGATCGACAAGCGGGCCCCGTCGAAGGTCCTGGACTACCAGTACAAGGCGCAGGAGAACTTCTACTACTGCGCACCCGCCGCGACCCGGATCGCCCTGTCGGCACAGGGACACACCCCGTCGCAGGACGAGGTCGCCAAGCAACTCGGCACCACCGAGGCCGGCACCAACTCGGCCGAGGACACCACCCGGGTACTCAACTCCACCGGCGGTAAGGACTACCACACCGTCGCGATCCCGGACAGCACCGCCAAGCCCGAACAGATGGACCGACTCCAGGTCGACATCGTCAACGCGATCGACGCCAAGCGTCCGGTGGTGATGAACATCAAGGGCACCGCCACCGACACCGACGGCATGTCGCACTCCTACCCCGGCGGGCACTACCTGACCGTGGTCGGATACGACGACCACGGCCGCAAGGTCAAGATCGCCGACCCGGCCAACCCCAACCAGGGCGAGTACTGGATGAGCACCATCACCCTCGCCAACTGGGCCACCGAACGCGGCTACTCCGCATAACAACAACACAACACACACAGCACACGTGAGAGGGCCAACCCCACCCGGGGCTGGCCCTCTCACCATCTCCAGACCATCGGCACGTGCCGGCCCGGAGCTGAGAGCCCGCCACCCCCGTACCGGCGGGGTCTCAGGCGCCGAATTCGAATCGCGGACTGTCCCGGCTCAGGATCGCGGTCGTCGGTTCGACCGCCCAGAGCGCGGCGAGTTCGTCCGCGAGCGTGGCGGTGAGCTTCGGGACGTCGGCCGACGCGCTCTCGTGCAGTCCCTCGATCACGATCAGGATCTCGTCGGTGCCCTCCCGGACCGCCGAGTAGCCGCTCTGCCGGTTGGTCCAGCGCCGCGCGTGGGCCCGACCGTCGGCGTCGGCGAAGACGACCTCCCCGACGGCGGGATGCTCCGACTCACCCGAGAAGGTCAGGTAGGTCTCCGTGCCGTCGGCCGGCCGTACCTCCAGGTTTCCGGCGATCCGGGTCACGTCGAAGACGCCGACCGGGATCGCGTAGGCGAGCGAGGCGGCGTTGCAGAGGTCGATCAGCGGATGGATCCGGGGCAGCGAGCCCTCCCGGGCGAAGCGGCGCAGCAGCGCCTCCGCCGCGCACCGGTACTGCGTCGGCTTCAGCCCCATCCGGGTGAAGGCGCGGCGCCAGGCCCGGATCTCGGGCTGCTCGGCGGCCGGGCCTTCGGCGAGCCGGGTCGCGGCGGTGGCGGTGAACCTGGCGATCGCCGAGTCGACCGCGGAGTCGATGGCCGGTCCGGCGTTCCGGGTCAGGCCGGTGGCGGCGACCACCCCGGCGACCAACTCCGGATGGTCGGACCAGATCTCGGCCGAGTGCTGGAAGTACACGTGTCACCTCGTTGTCCGTGCGCGCTCCGCCGGCCCGCGGCGGCGTCGGTCCCGCTTACTCTGCCCGGCACAATGGTCTGATGGACAGGGCCAAACAGGAAGCAGCCGACAGGTCCATACCGTCCGGCTCGGACTTCCTCCAGCTCGACATCGGCGACGCGCCGGCCGGTGGCCGGGCCGACTGGCTCGCCGGCCGGCTGCGGTTGGCGATCTCGGACGGCCGGGTGCCGGTGGGCGGGCGGTTGCCGGCGACCCGGGTACTCGCCGCCGAGCTGGGCGTCTCCCGGGGCGTGGTCACCGAGGCGTACCAGCGGCTCGTCGAGGACGGGCACGTCGCCGGGCGGGGCCGGGGCGGTACCGTCGTCGTCTCCGCCCCGCTCGATGCACCGGCCGTGCCGTCCCGGACGACCCGCACCCCGACCGGGCCGCCCCCGGGCCGCGTGTCGAGGTCGGTTGCGCCGACCAGCACCCCGGCGTCCGGATCCAGCGGCACCCGGGCACCGGACCCCGGGCTTTTTGGTACCGACCCCCGCCCCGACATCTTCGACTCGCTCCGCGCGGCGCCGGCCCGGATCGACCTGACGCCCGGCGTACCCGATCTCGCCGCCTTTCCGCGCGCGGCCTGGCTGCGGGCCGAACGCGCCGTGCTGCACGACCTGACCCCCGGCGACTTCGGCTACGGCGACCCGAGAGGCACCCCGAGGCTGCGGCTCGCCGTCGCACACTGGCTGGCCCGCAGCCGGGGCATCGCGGTGGACCCGGACGACGTGCTCGTGGTGGCCGGGGTCGCGCAGGCGTTGACCCTGCTCGGCCAGGTGTTGCACGCCGACGGGGTGCGGACGGTAGCGGTGGAGGACCCGGGCTCGCTCGGGGTACGGCAGCAACTGCGCAGCTGGGGCCTGGCGACGCCGCCGATCCCGGTCGACGCCGGCGGGCTGCGCGTCGACGAGTTGGTCGCCGGCGGCGCTCCGGCGGTGATGCTGACCCCGGCACACCAGTTCCCGACCGGGGTGGTGCTGGACGGCGCCCGGCGGCGCGAGCTGATGCGCTGGGCGGCCGGCGGCGGGTTGATCGTGGAGGACGACTACGACGCCGAGCACAGGTACGACCGGCCACCCGTACCGGCGCTGCGCGCCGTATTACCCGAACAGGTCTGTTACGCCGGCAGCGTCTCCAAGCTGCTGGCCCCGGCCCTGCGGGTGGGCTGGCTGCTGGCGCCGAGCCGGTACCGGGCCGCCCTGGTCGACGCCAAGCGGACCGCTGATCTCGGCAACGCCGCGCTGCCGCAACTGGTACTCGCCGAGCTGATCGACTCGGGGGCGCTGGAGCGGCAACTGCGGTTCCTGCGCCGTCGGCACGTACGCCGCCGGGACGCGATGATCGCGGCGATCCGTACCCACCTGCCGGACGCGGTGGTGCACGGCGCGGCGGCGGGACTGCACCTCATGATCACCTTTCCGGAGGGTGCCGGCGCGGTCGACGACGTCGCACTGGCGACCGCGGCACTGGCCCGGGGAGTCAAGGTGCAGCCGCTCTCCTGGCACCGGCAGCGTCCCGGCCGGCCCGGACTGGTGCTCGGCTACGCCGCCAGCAGCACCGCCGAGATCTCCGACGGCATCGCCATCGTCGGTGCCGTACCGCGCTGACATGATCGGGGCTGTCGAAAGGAGCGCGACGTGGTGGACGCGACGCAGGTGACGGATCCGTGCTGCGAGCATGCCGAGGGACCGGTCTGGGACCCCCGGACGGAACGGCTGTTGTGGGTGGACATGCTGGCCGGCGACGTACTGACGATGGCGCCGGACAGCCCGCAGGTGCGGCGGCACCACGTCGACAGCGTCGCGGCGGTGGTCCGGCCCCGGGCCGGTGACGACGGCTACCTGGTCGCGGTCGAGCGCGGGTTCGTCCTCACCGACGGGCAACTCCGGCCGGTACGCCGGCTGCCCGACCTCTGGACCGATCCCGACGTACGGATGAACGAGGGCGGCTGTGACCCGGCCGGCCGGTTCTACTGCGGCTCGATGGCGTACGACAGCCGGCCGGGTGCGGGGACGCTCTACCGGCTGGACGCCGACCTGACGGCCCGGCCGGTCCTGGCCGACGTCACCATCTCCAACGGCATCGGCTGGTCGCCCGACGGCACCCGGGCGTACTACGTCGACACCCCGACCCAGCGCGTCGACGTCTTCGACTACGACCCGGAGCGCCCCGGCCTGACCGGACGACGGCCGTTCGCCCGGATCGAGTCCTCCGACGGCGCACCCGACGGGCTGACCGTGGACGCCGAGGGAGGGGTGTGGGTCGCGCTCTGGGGCGGCGGCGAGGTACGCCGCTACGCGCCGGACGGACGGCTCGACGTACGGCTGCCGGTGCCGGCCGGCCAGGTCACCGCCTGCACCTTCGGCGGGCCGGAGCTACGCGACCTCTACATCACCACCTCCCGGCTCGGCCTGACCGACCCGGAGCCGGGGGCCGGGGCGCTGTTCCGGGCAGATCCCGGGGTCGCCGGGCTACCGGTCACCCCGTTCCGGGACTGAACCGCCACCGGCCCTCCTCGCCGGCCGAGCCGCTCCACCGTGACCTCGTCACAGAACTGGTGTGCTGTGCCGGGTCGCCCCGGCGAGCGGCCCGGTCAGCGTGTGGTCGCGTCCTGGACCTCGCCGACCAACTCCTCGACGATGTCCTCAAGGAAGATCACCCCTGTGGCGCGTCCCGTGTCGTCGAGGACCCGGGCGATGTGGGCGCCGCCGCGCCTCATCGTGGCCAGGGCCTCCTCCAGCTCGCCGTCGCGCCGCACCGCGGCGAGTCGCCGTACCCGCTTGGCGGGTACGGCTTCGCCGTAGGCGCTGCCGGTGAGGTCCATGACGTCCTTGATGTGCAGATATCCGTTCGGCTCGCCGTTGTCGGTGAGGAGGTAGCGGGAGTAGCCGTGCGTGGCGACCGCCCGCTGGATCTCGGCCGGCGTGACCCTGGTGGACAGGACGACGAGCTCGTCGAGCGGAACCTCCACGTCGGCGACGGTCTTCCCGGTGAACTCGACGGCCGCGGTCAGGGTGCCCGAGCCGTCGACGAGTACCCCTTCCCGGGTCGACTGCGCCACGATCGTCGCGACCTGGTCCAGGGTGTAGGTGCTGGTGGCCTCGTCCTTGGGGGTGACCCGGAACAGCCGGAGGATGCCGTTCGCGATCCCGTTCAGGCTCCAGATGATCGGCTTGAGCACCCGGGCCACGAAGACCAGGGGAGGAGCGAGGAAAAGGACCGCCGCGGTGGGCACCGAGAACGAGATGTTCTTCGGCACCATCTCGCCGAACACCACGTGCAGGAACGTCACAAGCATCAGCGCGACGACGAAGGCGAGCACGGTGACCGATTCCGGCGACAGCGGGGTGTGCGCGAGCGGGATCTCCAGCAGGTGGTGGATCGCCGGCTCGGAGACGTTCAGGATGAGCAGCGAACAGACCGTGATGCCGAGCTGGCTGGTCGCCAGCATCAGGGTGGCGTGCTCCATCGCCCACAGGCTGGTCCGGGCCGCGCGGCTGCCCGCCTGGGCACGGGGCTCGATCTGGGAGCGCCGCGCGGAGATGACCGCGAACTCCGCACCCACGAAGAACGCGTTGACGACCAGCAGGACGCCGAGCCAGATGATGCCGGGCAGGTACTCGCTCATCGGGCAACCTCCGCAGCGCGGACGTCCGCCGGCCGATCGGCCTCCGGTCCGCCGCTGCCCCCGGTGGGGACGAACCGCAGCCGGTCGACCTGTCGGCCGTTGAGGTGTTCGACGCGGAGCACTCCGCCCTCGACGGCGATCTCGTCGCCGACCCGGGGGATCCGCCCGAGGCGCGCGGTGACGAACCCGGCGACCGTGTCGTAGTCGTCATCCTCGGGGATCATGATCTTGGCCCGTTCGAGCAGCTCGTCAGGGCGGAGCGAGGCGTCGAAGAGGATCGACCGGCCACGGCGTACCACAAGGGTCCGCGCCCGGTCGTGCTCGTCCTCGAGATCACCGACGATCTCCTCGACGAGGTCTTCGAGGGTGACGATGCCGGCCGTACCGCCATGCTCGTCGTAGACCACCGCGAACTGGAGGCCCTCGCCACGCAGGGCCGGCAACAGGGTGTCCAGGCCCATGGTCTCCGGGATCCGCAACGGCTCGACCATGAGATCTTCCGCCCGTACCTGCGACCGGCGCTCCGCCGCGACGGCGAAGGCGTGCTTGACGTGCAGGACGCCGATGATGTCGTCGACGCCCCGGCCGATCACCGGGAACCGGGACAGGCCGGTGGCGATCGAGCGTTCCAGGATCTCCGCGGCCGTGGCGGCGGAATTGACCGACGTCATGCGTACCCGGGGGGTCAGCACGTCGGAGGCGTCCCGACCGGAGAACCGCAGGGTACGGTCGAGCAGCGTGGCGTGGTCCGGATCGAGTACGCCGGCCCGCGCCGAGTGCCGCAGCAGCGAACTGAGTTCCTCGGCGCTGCGGGCGCCGGACAGTTCTTCCTTGGGTTCGATCCCGAAGGCGCGGATGACGGCGTTGGCCGTGTTGTTGAACAGCAGGATCAGCGGTTTGAACACGGTGGTGAAGGCGGACTGGAACGGCACCACGAGCTTCGCCGTGCGCAGCGGCACCGCGAGGGCGAAGTTCTTCGGCACCAGCTCGCCGATCACCATCGAGAACAGGGTCGCCAGCCCGATACCGGCCACCGCCCCCACCCCGGGCACCACGCGCTCCGGCACTCCGATCGTGCCGAGCGGGCCGGCGAGCAGGGCGCTGACCGCCGGTTCGAAGGTGTAGCCGGTGAGCAGGGTGGTCAGCGAGATGCCGAGCTGGGCGCTCGACAGGTGTGTTGACGTGATCTTCAACGCCGAGATGGTCGGACCCAGGCGCTTCTCGCCCCGGGCCCGGCGGGCCTCCAGATCTGCCCGGTCGAGATTGACCAGAGCGAACTCGGAAGCCACGAACAGGCCGGTCCCGACGGTGAGGATCAACCCGATCCCCAGCAGGACCCACTCATGCATCGGTCAGCCCCTCTCCCGCGACGGCCGGCACTCGGGCGGCCGGGGCGGAGAAGGGCCAGGGACTATGAGAAGGAATGTCGTCCATAACCCGGCGAGATTATCGGCCTGAGCTGGGAAAAAGCTGGAAGCCCGCGCCGAGCCTGTCAGGCACACCGACCAGCTGCGGCGCAGCCGGAAGGCGTGGGGAGTTCACGAGGTCCGGCGCTACCCGACGCCGGTCAACGACGAGTTGAGGCTTTTCGGCCCGCTGGCACTAGCCGTCCTTGTCAACCTTCAAATGGGTGATTCAACGATAAGGTTGAGGGAATGAGTGTCCTTGAATCTCCTGGTCAAGGTGCGCCGGTCACCGAGTGGATCCGGGTCACCGGAGCCCGCGAACACAACCTCGCGGCCGTCGACGTCGAGATCCCCAAGCGCCGCCTGACCGTTGTCACCGGAGTCTCCGGGTCGGGGAAGTCGTCGCTGGTCTTCGAGACGATCGCCGTCGAGGGCCAGCGGCAGATGACCGAGATGCTGCCGATGTTCGTCCGTACCTTCATGCCGAGTTCCGCCCGCCCGGCCGTCGACCTGATCGAGCACCTGCCGGCGACGGTCGCGATCGACCAGCGACCGCTGACCGGCGGACCCCGGTCCACCGTCGGCACCATCACCGACATCGCCCCGTTGCTGCGGCTGCTCTTCGCCCGGGTCGGCGAGCCGTTCGTCGGCTACCCCGACGCCTTCTCGTTCAACATGGCCGCCGGGATGTGCCCGGAGTGCGAGGGGCTCGGCGAGATCACCGACGTCGACCTGGCCGCCTTCCTCGACCCCACCCGGTCGCTCAACCAGGGGGCGCTGCTCGCCCCGACCTTCAAGGTGGGCAGCCGGGACTGGCACCTGCTCGCCGCGTCGGGCCGGCTCGATCCGGACAAACCGGTGTCGGCGTACTCGGAGCGGGAGCTTGACGACCTGCTCCACTCCACCGAGGGCACGGTGCCGCTTGAGGTGGCCGGGTCGACGCTCAACCTGAGTTACGAGGGCGCGGTGGTGAAGTTCCGCCGCCGCTACCTCGACCAGCCGGCGGACCCGGCGGAGCGGACCCGGCGGATGGTGGCGGAGTACACCACGACGGTCCCGTGCCGGGCCTGCGGCGGCAGCCGGCTGTCGCAGCTGGCGCTCTCCAGCCGGGTCGGCGGGCACAACATCGCCGAACTCTGCGCGATGGAGGTGGAGGAACTCCACGGCGTACTGGCCGGGCTGGAGGTGCCGGCCGCCAAACCGGTACTGGACGCCCTGGTCGCCCAGGTCGGGCACCTCGTGCAGATCGGGCTTGGCTACCTGAGCCTCGACCGGCGTACCGGCACCCTCTCCGGGGGCGAGTCGCAGCGGGTCAAGATCGTCCGCCACCTCTCCAGCAGCCTCAACGACCTGCTCTACGTCTTCGACGAGCCGAGCGTCGGGCTGCACCCCCGGGACGTGCACCGGCTCACCGACCTGCTCCGGGCGCTGCGGGACAAGGGCAACACCGTACTCGTGGTCGAACACGACCGGGACGTGATCGCGGCGGCCGACCACGTCCTCGACCTCGGCCCCGGTGCCGGTACCGCCGGCGGAAGGGTGGTCTACGCCGGTGGTGTCGAGGCGCTCGCCGACGCCGACACCCCGACGGGCCGGGCGATGACCCGGAGCACCCGGTTGAAGGAGACGGTACGCACCCCGACCGGCGTACTCCCGATCGTCGGCGCCCGCACCCACAACCTGCGCGACCTCAGCGTCGACATCCCGGCGGGTGTGCTCACCGTGATCGCCGGGGTGGCCGGCGCCGGCAAGTCGAGCCTGGTCGGGGGCGCGTTCCGGGCCCAGCACCCGGAGGCGGTGATCATCGACCAGTCGATGCCGCACGCCAACCGCCGCTCCACGGTCGTCACCTACACCGGGGTCGCCGACCAGATCCGGGCCGAGTACGCCCGGGCCAACCGGGTCAGTCCGGCCCTGTTCAGCGCCAACTCCTCCGGTGCCTGCGCCACCTGTGCCGGGCTGGGCGTGGTGCAGGTCGACTTCGGCGCGCTGGAGGGCGTCTCGCTGGTCTGCCAGACCTGCGACGGGCGCCGCTTCTCCGACGAGGTGCTGGAATACCGGCTGCGCGGGCGGACCATCAGCGACGTACTGGAGATGACAGTCGCGCAGGGGCGGGAGTTCTTCGCCGGCAACCGCCGCGTCGCACCGGTGCTCGCCGCGACCGCCGACGTCGGGCTGGACTACCTGCGGCTGGGCCAGCCGTTGACAAGCCTCTCCGGCGGGGAGTGTCAACGGATCAAACTCGCCACCGGACTGCACGGCGGCGCCCCGGCGTACGTGCTCGACGAGCCGACCACCGGGCTGCACATGGCGGACGTGGGCCGGCTGCTCGGCGTACTGGACCGGCTGGTCGACGAGTACGCGGCGACGGTACTCGTGATCGAGCACAACCTGGACGTCATCGCGCACGCCGACTGGGTGCTGGAGCTGGGGCCGGAGGGCGGCAGTCGAGGTGGTCGGCTGCTCTACCAGGGCGAGCCGCGTGGCCTGGTCGAGCTGGCCGGCTCGCCCACCGGCGTACACCTGCGCCGGGCCCTGGGGCTGGCGGAGGTGACGGCATGAGCCGGGTGGTCGACGAGGAGCGTCGCCGGTTCGCCGCCGCCGTCGCCGAGGCCGCCGGGGAGGTGGTGGAGCTGCTCGGCGCGCACCAGATCCGGCCCGGGGCGCCGTTCCCGGTCGCCGAGCTGCTGCCGCCGTTGACCGCGCGGCTACACACTCTTCAGGCGGCCGTCGACGGGTACGCCGGGCCGCTGGCCGTGGATCCGGCGGGTCGCCCCGACCCGCTGGGCGGGGAACTCGCCGGCCTGATGAGCTGGCTGCAACTGCTGCGGGTGCAGTACCGCGGGCTGGAGGACATCCCCGAGACGATGCGGATCACCGCCGGCCGGAGCTTCGCCGCCGCACACGTCGCCGCCCGCCGGTTGCGCGACCGGGCTCGCCGCCTGGCGAGCTGACTCCCGGCCGGCCTGCCGCCGCCCGACTGCCCGGGAGGGTGACCGGATGGCGGCAAGCCGGCCGGGTGCGGCTACGTCTCGATCCGGTCCCGGCCGAACCGGACGATGAGCCGGCTGACCACCCCGGCGTAGCCGATCATCAGCAGGGCGAGCAGCGGCATCAGCACCAGCGGCGGCGGCACCAGGGAGACGGCGCCGAGCAGCCCGACGGCGACCGCCGCGATCCCGATCCGCAGCGGCGGTACGGTGCCCAGCGCGATCCGTTGCAGGGCCAGTCCGCCGACCATCCAACCGGCCAGCGAGACGGCCATCAGCAGGCGCAGCATCTCCGGCAGGTCGTCCTGGCCGGCGCTGATCTCGCGGACCGCCTGTCCGAGGCACCAGCCGAGCAGCAGCAGCGTGGAGCCGATCGCACCGTGCACGGTCGCGTAGCCGAGGCCGGCGCTCAGCCGCGACGTGGTCAGCCCCATCGTCACGAAGGTGGTGTAGACCCACCACACCGACGCCGGGATCAGAAACCCGGTGATCGCCACCACGGTCACTGCCAGCGACGGCCGGGGCGGGACCGCGCCGATCAGGTCGGTCAGGCTGACCCCGAGCAGGATGATGGTGAACTGCCCGATCCGCTCCGGCAGGTGTGCCGGGTGGACGGGATGCCTGATCAGCCAGCGTCGGCCGAGCCACGGGGTCAGCAGTTCGACGGTCAACCCGATCAGCCAGAGCAGGGCACGGTTCTCCGCCGGTACGGCGAGGGAGGCGACCCAGAACGCCAGACCCGCGCCGAACCCGCTCAGGTAGACGGTGGTCAGTTGGCGCGCGGTGGCACCGGTGCCGCGTACCCGCAGGTAGAGCGCCAACAGGGTGCCCCGGACCACGAGGTAGCCGATCGGCAGTAGCAGGGTGTCCGGTGCGTCCCTGGCACCGACCGCCATGATGCCGGCACCGATCATGCCGACGAGTACGGCCAACCGGTGGCGGAGGTCGTCGGGATCGAACCGGGTGTCGTAGAACGCCTGCCCGACCCAGGCCCACCAGACGATCACGAAGAGGCCGGCGGTACGGAGGATCTCGCCGAGGTCGGGTACCGCGTCGGTGAGCCGGTTCTGCACGGCGGCGAGCGCGAGTACGAAGACAAGGTCGAAGAAGAGTTCGAGCCAGGAGGCGTGTCGGGCCTCCTCCTCGCCGGGCAGGGACTCCGGATCCAGCCCCCAGCGCTCGATGATCCGACGCGGCCGGATCATGCCGGGCTTCCGCCGGCCCAGCCGCCCCGGCTCGAAACGAGACGCAACCTCAAGCTCACAGCCGGTAATCATCCCGAGGAGTCGGGGCGGCTGTGCGGGATCGTCGATTCCCGTCTTGCCGACGGATCGTCGGCAAAATTAACGATCAGCTGGTGGATATGGTCGGTTTACGCTCGACACACACCTTTTATACATCAGCCGTTCGGCTAGCGTTTGCCGATACCAACGGGCTAAGGTGTTGGCTTAACAGCCACACAACACTCCACCACCTGAACACCACATAACCAACCTCCACCACCGCACAACTCGCCCCCGCCCACCAGCAGGGAGGACCACCATGACGACCACCACCACCGCGCCGACCACCACCACCGCGCCGGTCAGCACCCCCACCCCGAACGACACCGCCACCGAACTCCTGCACGCCATGACCGCGCTACCCGCCAACCACCCCTCCCGACCCGCCCTACGCGACAAAGCCATCGAAGCCTGGCTCCCCCTGGCCAACCACCTCGCCCACCGCTACAGCGGACGCGGCGAACCCACCGACGACCTCATCCAGACCGCCGCCGTCGGCCTCATCAAAGCCATCGACAAATGGGACCCCACCCGCGGCGTCGACTTCGCCGGCTACGCCATCCCCACCATCATCGGCGAACTCAAACGACACTTCCGCGACCGCACCTGGGACATCCGCGTCCCCCGCCGCCTCCAGGAACTCCGCCTCGCCATCAGCGAAGCCAACAGCAACCTCCTGCAAACCCTCGGCCGCTCCCCCACCATCACCGACATCGCCACCCACCTCAACCTCACCGAAGAAGAAGTCCTCGAAGGACTCGAAGGCGCCCGCGCCTACAACGCCGTCTCCCTGTCCACCCCCACCGGCGACGGCGACCGCACCACCGAACTCGGCGACCTCCTCGGCAGCGAAGACAACGAATACGAACTCGCCGAACTCCGCGTCGCCCTCGGCCCCGCCCTGGCCACCCTCGACGAACGCGAACAGAAAATCCTCACCCTCCGCTTCTACGGCAACCTCACCCAATCCCAGATCGCCGAACAAATCGGCGTCTCCCAGATGCACATCAGCCGCCTCCTCACCCGCGCCCTCACCAAACTCCGCGGCCAACTCGCCGACACGTACTGACCGGCGCAGAGTCTGGGGCACGTGCTCGGCGGTCGACACCGGCGTTCGGGTGCCGGTCACGTTCTCCCGCCTCCTCAGGCGACAGAGCCGGCAGGACCGGTCAGCCGCCCGTCGCCGCGTGGCGCTCCAGCGGTGCCGGGGAGCGGTCATGTCGAGATGTCGACGGTGCCGGTGGCGAGGAAATATGGCGACGGGACCGGTAGGCGCCGCGCGTGCGCCAGCCGGAAGCGCGCGGCCTGCCACCACGAGCTGGCTTCGTGGGTACCGGTGAGGAACACGACCCGCCGACCTTCGGGGAGTGGCACGACGGATGGGCCGCAGACGCCGTGTCCCATCCACGATGGGATACCCGGTGCATCGGTGTCGAGCACCCGCTCGGGCGGTGACCAGTCGGCCCGCTCCTGCGACGGCGTCGCGGCGCGCATGACCCAGAGACCCTGACCCGGGTAGGGGGTGGTGCCGTGCAGGTTGGTGCCTCGGGCCAGCAGCATCTCCCATCCTCGCGGCGTCGGGTAGACCGCGTTGTCGAAGAACCCCTCCTCGGTCGTGGCGAAGCGGCGGGCGGGCTGCCACTCGATCCCGTCGGTGCTGTCGGTGACATGCAGCTCGAAGTCGGGCTGTTCACTGGGGCCGACCTCGTGGGGAGTGGCGAGGAACCACATCCGGTAGCCGCCCTCGACGGCGATCACCAGTGGTTCGAGCACACTCACCCGCCCCGGCCAGCCGCGCAGCACCGGCGCCTCGTGCCGTAGCCACGTACCCCGGGCATCAAGGGTGAGGACACCGATCGCGTACGCGCTGCCGGGGCCGTAATGCCGTGCGCCCGCGCGGCCCGCGTAGTAGATCCGGGCCGCGTGACCGGCGTGGGGTGGGACGTAGCTACGGGGTGTGCATGCCGCCCGAGTCCCACGAGCCCTTGGGCGGGTCGGCGACGATCGGCTGCCGGTCGAGTACCCACCCAGCCTGCCCCGGTTCCGCCCCGGCGGGCAGGCGCGCCTGGTACAGGGCGGTTGCGGAAACTGGTTGAGAACCCGCCGATGAACATCACCCAGCGGCCATCGATCAGCCACACGTCCGGATCGCTCAACCCGAGGACGCCTCGCGGCATCCGGGAACCGAGCATGTCCCAGATCGGCTCGGCGATGACCGGACCCGGCGTGAACGACATGGTGACTCCCCAGGGACTCCCCTGAGCGCCAGGTAGGTCATCAGCAGTGTAACGAATCATCGGCCCGGCTCACGGCCACGGCAACAGCGGCCCGCGAAAGGCCGCTGACCTGGACGCGACGTTCCTGGTTCCAGTCCAGTCCGCTACCGGTCTCCGGCTTACCGATGCCCTCGTATCCGTTGCGCATCACGTCCGCGATGAGGTCGTTGATGCGCTTGACCAACTTGCGGTCGGTATGGCTGAGGTGCTGGCTTCACGCCGTCGCGGTGGAGACCAGCCTCATGCGACGTCTTGCACGGTGGCGGGGGCGATCAGATCCCTCTCGGCCGCTCGCCGTTCTCAAGCTCCTCCATCGATCGGCGCAGGGCCGCGGTGTTGCTCGGAGTGCGCAGAAGGTACTCGGTTTCCTTCATCGACTCGTACTCCGCGAGTGGCACGATCACCACGGGATCGTGGCCTGACCGGGTCACCACCACTTCCTCCGCGTCGTTGATCACGCTGTCGAGTTCGGCAGCCAGGTTCTGCCGTAGCTGGGTGAAGCTCACGGTACGCATGACCACATCCAAGGCAAGGACAGAAAACTGCACCTCACCTGGGTCGTCCGGGCAGGTTCGCACGAAAGATCAACAAGTGGGCCGCCGGGGACTCGAACCCCGAACCTAAGGATTAAAAGTCCTCAGCTCTGCCAATTGAGCTAGCGACCCGTGTCCGGCAAGGCTACCGGATCGCTCACCGTACGTGCCGGGGGTATCTGTCGCGGCGGCGGCCTGGTTGCGGCCACCGGTACGGCTCCGGCCGTGCCGATGGCCGGCGCCTGGGTGTCAGGAAATCCATGGGTGGTTCCGCATCCTCCTGGGCGTTGGGATGCCAGGCCCGCCCCTCTGGCTAACGGGAGAACAGGTCGACCTCGATCGGCGCGCTGTTCAGCCGCGCGAGCGGCAGGAGGCGTCGTCCGGTCAGGTGACGTCGCGGCGCATGGGGACGACCACGGCGATCGCCGAGGCGGTCAGCGCGTACGCGGTGAGCAGCAGAGCACCGGCCGCCGGGGAGAGGAGTTGGACGGCGGCGGTGCCGAGCTGCTCGGACATCGCGTCGGCGAGGTAGGTGAAGTCGGTGAGCGCGGCGGTGGCCCCGCCGGGCAGGACCGGATAGAGCGTGTTGACGCCGGGAATCATCATCAGCACCGGCTCGGCCAGGTACAGGTAGCCGATCACCACGCACAGGGCGGCAACCTGGTTGCGGATCAGGGCTCCCATGCCGACGCCTATCAACAGGTACACCACCATCGCGACGCCGATGCGGGCGAGCAGCGCCAGCACGGTCGCGGTCGGCAGCCCGAGCGGGATACCGCGAGCGGCGGCGACGGCGAAGAGCGCCACGGCGGCGGTGCCGGCGAGGAGGATCCCGTAGCCGAGGCCGACGACCGCGAAGGTGGCGAGTTTGGCGGCGAGCACCTGCCCGCGGCGCGGCGCGAACATGAAGGTGACGGCGGCGGTGCGGTGCCGGTACTCGGACGTGACCGCGAGGGTGCCGGCGGCGGCCGGCACGAACGCGGTGTAGCCGAGGATGCCGAGAATCGACCGGAGCCCGGCCTCGGTCTCCAGGCCGGGCATCGGTGGATCGAAGTTCTCCGGCCCCACCAGCGCCATGGCGCCGATCATGCCGCCGCCCAGCACGACGGCGGCGAGCAGCAGCCCGCCCCACATCCGGGTGGCCAGCAGCCTGCGGAACTCCGCTCTGATCAGGAACGTCATCGGGCGGCCCTCTCGGCTGTGGTCAGGTTGAGGAAGAGCTGTTCGAGGCTGGTGTTCTCGGTGGTCAACTCGTAGACCCGGAGCCGGTGGGTGGCCGCGAGGTCGGCGATGCCCGGTGCGTCCATCCCGGCTACCCGCAGCCGGTCGGGGCCAACAGGTTCGACGCGTGGCCCGGTGCCGTCGTCGGCGGGGCCGGCCATCAGGGCGGCGGCAAGCGCGTCGGCGTCGGGTGAGCTGACCAGCACCGCAGGCGGGCCGGTGAGCTGCGACAACGGCCCGGCGGCGACGAGTTCTCCGCGCCGGATCACCACCACGTCGTCCACGAGCTGCTGGACCTCGCTGAGCACGTGACTGGAGATCAGGACGGTACGGCCCTGGTCGGCGAGTCGGCGGAGCAACCCGCGCAGCCACGACACACCTTCCGGGTCGAGTCCGTTGCCGGGCTCGTCGAGCAGCAGGACGCGGGGGTCACCGAGCAGCGCCGTGGCGAGGTTCAGCCGTTGCCGCATTCCGGTGGAGAACCCGTGGGTGCGGCGGTCGGCAGCGTCGGTGAGGCCGAGCAGGTCCAGCAGTTCCGGCACCCGGCGGTCCGGATGGCCGCCCATCGCGGCGTAGATGCGCAGGTGGTCGCGGGCGGTGTGACCGGGGTGGAACGCGTTGGCGTCGAAGACCGCGCCGACGGTGCGCGACGGTCGGGCCAGCCGGGCGTACGGCAGCCCGCCGATGGTGGCGGTGCCACTGGTGGGTGACACCAGCCCGGTCATCATCCGCATCGTGGTGGTCTTGCCGGCGCCGTTCGGGCCGAGAAAGCCGGTGACCGCACCGGGTTCCACGGTGAAGCTCAGCTCGCGTACGGCGGTGACGTCGCCGTAGCACTTCGTCAGGCCGGACACCTCGACGGTCAGGCGGTCGCCGGTCATGCGCCGGCCGCCGTCGCACGCCGGATCGCCGCCGCCAGGTCCGACGCGGCGGACGTGGAGAGCAGCACCTCGTCGAACTCGCCGCCGGCGGCCGCCCGATCCAGCACCAGGTGCAGTCCCGACTCGCCCCGGCGGGCCGCCACGAGCTGCCGGGGGCCGCCGAACAGCCCCCAGACGCCGACCTTGGCGAAGCCGGAGACGGCGTACCCCCGTCGGGCGCCACGGGCCAGCCGGAGCGGGTTGTCCACCCGGGCGGCGTGCCGCACCGAGGTGAGAGGTGGTGCGAACCGCTCCCGCCCGGTCCAGATCCGCTCCCAGGTGGTGAACCGGATGTCGATCACATGGCCGGTGACCGTTATCGATGCCATCGGTCAGCTCCCTCTGTCGGGTCGGATCCTGCTGTCGGGTCGGAGTCGTCCACCAGCCCCGGTTCCTGCTCGTCGGTGGCGGTGGCGGTGGCGGTGGCAGTGGTGGCCGGCTGGTCGGCTGGCAGCAGGACTGTCGCGAAGAGTCGAGGTTTCCTTCCGTCGCCGGGCTCGTTGCCCAGCAACGGGCTGACCAGCGCGTTGAAGCCGGCGGCGAACTCGGCCAGCTCGGCGTCGGTCAGGTGCAGCACGATCTGCTGGTATCCGGCACCGTCGGCGGCGAAGTCGGCCCGGCCCCGGGCGAGATAGCGGGAGAACTCCGACAGCAGACTCGACACGAACGCCGTGAAGTAGCGCGCGTGGTCGGACGGGGCGGCCGTTGCCAGGGCGGCGGCGTCCAGCGTCGCGCCATGCGCGGGCAGCGCGTACACCCGTTCGACGGCGCCGCGTACCCTGCGCTGCTCGACCACGTCGAGCAGCCCTGCCTTGACCAGCGTCGCCAGGTGTCGGTAGAGGGTGGCCTGCGGGACGTCGGGCAGCAGCTCGATCAGGTCGTGCGTAGTCAGCCGGGATCCCGCGACCGCCCGCAGTATCCGGATCCGCACCGGGTGCAGCGCCAGCTCGGCCCAGCGCTCCGAGGCCATCTCCATGGCGACAACGGTATCACTATCGATAATGAGAACAAAGCGGCGTCGCTAACCGGTCGGTAGCCGGTCCACCAGCTTGTCGAGCTGGATCGGCAGGTCACGCAGCCGCAGCCCGGTCGCGTGGTACACCGCGTTGGCGACCGCCGCCGCCGAGCCGACGATGCCGATCTCGCCCAGCCCCTTGATGCCAAGCGGGTTCCCGTGATCCTCGTCCGGCACCCAGTACGCCTCGATCCGCGCCACGTCCGCGCAGGCGGTCACGTGATAGCCGGCGAGGTCCCGGTTCACCCAGTCGCCGAACCGCTGGTCGAGGATCCCCTCCTCGTGCAGCGCCATCGAGAGCCCCATGGTCATCCCGCCGATCAACTGGGACCGGGCGGTGGTCGGGTTCACCACCCGGCCGACGGCGAAGACCCCGAGCATCCGGGGGACCCGGATCTCACCGGAGTCGACGTTCACCCGGGCCTCGACGAAGTGCGCGCCGAAGGCGTACCGGGGGGCCGAGGGGAGTGCTTTGGCCTCCTGCGAGGTGTCGACCCGTACCGAGAGGCCGTCCGGCGGGACGCTGCCGGCGTACCGCTCGTCGAGCTGTCGACGCAGTTCCCGGCAGGCCCGGTCCACCGACAGGCCCCAACCGGCGGTACCCGTCGAGCCGCCGGCGACGTACGCCGGGGGAAGGTCGCTGTCGCCGATGCTGATCGTGACCCGCTCGCCGGGTACCCCGAGGGCGTCCACGGCAATCTGCCACAGCGCGGTCCGGGCGCCGGTACCGATGTCGGTGGCGTTGATCCGCACCCGGTACGTCCCGTCCGGCCCGGCCGCCGCCTCGGCGGAGGCGCCCGGGGTCCGGGCCGGGTAGATCGCGCTGGCCATGCCCGTGCCGACCAGCCACCGGCCCTGCCGGCGTACCCCGGAGGCGGGGTCGCGGTCCGCCCAGCCGAACCGCCGGGCACCGTCCCGCAGGCAGGCCGCCAGGTTGCGGCTGCTGAACGGGACGCCCTCCTCGGGATCGATCTCGGTGTCGTTGCGCAGCCGCAGCTCGACCGGGTCGACCCCGCAGGCGACCGCCAACTCGTCCATCGCGCACTCCAGCGCGAAGGATCCGGGGCATTCCCCGGGGGCGCGCATCCAGGACGGCGTCGGCACGTCGAGCCGGGCCAGCCGGTGTGTCGTCCGGCGGTGCGGTGCCGCGTAGAGCGCCCGGGTGAGCACGGCGGTCTGCTCGGCGAACTCGATGCTGGTCGAGGTCTGGCTGATCGCGTCGTGGCAGATCGCCGCCAGCCGCCCGTCGGCGTCGGCACCGAGCCGGACCCGCTGGATCACCGGAGTGCGGTACCCGACCGGGCCGAAGATCTGCTGGCGGGTCAGCGCGAGCCGTACCGGCCGGCCGACCTGCCGGGCGGCCATCGCGGCCAGCACGGGGGTGCACCGGGGCGTCCCCTTGCTGCCGAAGCCGCCACCGACGTGCTCGGCGGTGACCCGGATGGTCTCGGCGGGCAGCTCGAAGAGGCGGCCGAGAGCTGTCTGCACGTCGGTACTGCCCTGGCTGGAGTCGTGCACCAGCAGCCGGCCGTCGCTCCAGTACGCCGTCGCGGCGTGCGGCTCCATCGGGTTGTTGTGGTACGCCGGGGTCCGGTACGTCTGGTCGAGCCGTACCTCCGCCGCCTGGTAGCCGCTGTCGAAGTCGCCGACGCAGGTGTCGGTGGGGTAGCCCGGGTTGACCCGGTCCGGCTTGTAGAGGCTCGGGTGCCGCTCGGTCAGCACGCTGCTGTGCGGCTCGGTGTCGTAGTCGATCCGGACCAGTCCGGCACCCTCCCGGGCCGCCTCCAGCGACTCGGCCACCACAAGCGCCACGATCTCGCCCCGGTAGCGCACCCGGGGCTGCTGGAGCAGCAGCAGTTCCGGGCTCTGCGTCGGGTCCAGCCGGGGGGCCGTCTCGTAACTGAGCACCGCCAGCACCCCGGGCTCGCGCATCGCCGCCGTACCGTCGACCCGGATGATCCGTCCCTTCGCCACGGTGGCCTGCACCGCCCAGCCGTACGCCAGGCCGTCGGCCGGGTGCTCCACCGCGTACCGGGCGGTGCCGGTGACCTTGTCCCGGCCCTCCAGCCGGGGATGTGCCCGGCCGATGGCAGCGGCCGGCGCGCTCACCGGGGCCCGCCTTCCTGCTGGGCGACCAGTTCCACCAGGATCCGCACGGTCAGGTTGCGGATCAGCGGGATCTTGAAGGCGTTGTGCGCCAGCGGCCGGGCGGCGGCGAGTTCCTCCTCGGCGGCGAGCCGGAAGGTCTCCTCGGTCGCCGGCTGCCCGCGCAGCGCCGCCTCGGCCAGCCGGGGCCGCCAGGGCCGGTGCGCCACCGCGCCCCAGCCCAGCCGGACGTCCCGGACCAGCCCGTCGTCGACGTCGATCGCCGCCGCCACCGAGCCGGCGGCGAAGGCGAACGAGGCCCGGTCCCGCGCCTTCCGGTACGCCGAGCGGCGCGCGAACGGCAGCCCGGGGATCCGTACCGCGGTGACCAGCCCGCCCGGGGCCATCGTGGTCTCCTGGTCGGGCCGCTCGCCGGGCAGCCGGTGGAACTCGGCCAGCGGGATGTCCCGGGCGCCGGCCGGCTCCAGCACCTCCACCACGGCGTCGAGGGCGACCAGCGCGACAGCCATGTCCGAGGGGTGGGTGGCGACGCACTGCGGTGACCAGCCGAGGATGGCGAGTTCCCGGTTCTGGCCCTCCAGCGCCGAGCAGCCGGCGCCGGGCTCGCGCTTGTTGCACGGCCGGCTGACGTCCTGGAAGTAGAAGCAGCGGGTACGTTGCAGCAGGTTGCCGCCGACTGTCGCCATGTTGCGCAGTTGCCCGCTCGCCCCGGCCAGCAGCGCCCGGGCCAGCACCGGGAAGTCCCGCCGGACGGTCGGGTGCGCGGCCAGGTCGCTGTTGCGCACGGTGGCGCCGATCCGGAGCCCACCGTCGGGAAGCGACTCGACCGAGTCCAGCGGCAGCCGGGTGACGTCGACGAGCAGTCCGGGCCGGGTCACCCCGAGCTTCATCAGGTCGACCAGGTTGGTGCCGCCACCGAGGTACGCCGCGTCGGGCTCGCCGGCCACCAGCGCCATCGCCCGGCCGGGGTCGGTGCTCCGCTCGTACCGGAAGCTCCTCATCGGACCTCCTCGGCCGCCGCGGCCTCGCGGATCGCCGAGACGATGTGCGGGTACGCGGCGCAGCGGCAGATGTTGCCGCTCATCCGTTCCCGGATCTCCGGCTCGGTGAGCCCGGCCGGGCCGGCGGTCAGGTCTTCGGTGACCTCGCTCGGCCAGCCCCGGCGTATCTCGTCGAGCATGCCGAGGGCGGAGCAGAGCTGACCGGAGGTGCAGTACCCGCACTGGAAGGCGTCGTGCGCGACGAAGCAGCTCTGCAACGGGTGCAGTCGCCCGTCCCGGGCCAGCCCCTCGACGCTGAGCAGGTCGGCACCGTCGGCCGCGACGGCGAGGACCAGGCAGCTCTTCACCCGCCGGCCGTCGAGCAGCACGGTGCAGGAGCCGCACTGACCGTGGTCGCAGCCCTTCTTCGCCCCGGTCAGTCCCAGGTGCTCGCGGAGCGTGTCGAGCAGGCTGGTCCGGTTGTCGAGGTCGAGATCGTACGGTCTGCCGTTGACGGTGAGCCGTACCGGCGACCGGTGTGGCAGGTCAACACCCGGAGTGGTTTGCACCATATGTCGAAGATTACCGAGTGCAGCCGCCACTGCGGGACCAATCCGGGCCTTCCGATACCCGCCGCTCACCCCGGCAGGGTCGACCCCGGCGCGTACCGCCAGACCCGGATGACGCCGTCCCCGGTCCGGCAGGCGAGCAGCGCGGGGGTGGCCCGGCAGAAGGAGAGGGCGTACTCCAGCGGACCGAGCTGGCGGACCGCCGTACCCCCCGGATCCAGCAGACCCACCCAGGTCCGGCCCCCGGCGCTCCCGTGCCGGAGCAGCAGCATGGGCCCGGACTCGGTCAGGGTCGGGACCCTGGTCCAGCCGGCGAGGTCCACCACGGTACGCCCGGAGCGCGGGTCCACCGTCCGGCGGACGGCGCCGTTCTCGCCGAACTCCACCAGCTGCGCGCCGTGCCCCCGCAGCGACATCCGTTCGGTGCTGCGCCACGCCGTGTCGCCGGTGACCGGGTCGAGTACCTCGATGCCGGTCCGCCCCTCCAGGCAGATCATCGACCCGCAGGCCCCGACGTGCCCCTGGTCCGTCGACAGTGCCCGGACCCACCGGCGCTGCCAGCGGTCCGCCGAGTAGACGGCGAGGTGCGAGTCCGACCGCACCAGCACCGAATCCCCGGCCGGCTCCGCGTAGAGCGGCGGACCGCCCATCGGTTCGAGCGGCTGCCGGACCGCCCCGGTCCGGGGGTCACGCAGTTCGAGTCGGCCGTCCGGGTGCGCGGTCAGCAGCGCGGTGGGCCGCCCGTCGGCGGCCGGCACGGTGGCGATGCCGGCGAGCAGCGGAGAGGTCCAGAGCTCCCGGCCGGTGTCGAGGTCGAGCACCCGGACGGTCTGCCCGATCGGCGCGGCCGTGTACATCCCGGAACCCGACTGCGGGTGGTGGATCGGAGTGCCGACCGGCGGCGGGTCGTCGGGATCGATCCGCGATTCCGGTGGGAACACCTCCTCGACGACCAGCCCGACCCCCGCCCTGTGCAGCGTCGCGAACTGGCTCGACGTCGACCAGCGGGTCCGGCCGGTGCCGGGATCCAGCGCCGTGCTGCGAGACGGACCGTTCTGCGCACCCCCCTCCACCAGCAGCAGCAGGCCGTCCTCGCCGATCAGCGCCGCCTGCTGGTGCTCGGTCGGGTACGTCGTGCTCCAGAGCTGCCGCCGCAGCCCCACCTCGTGCGCGCTGACCCGGTGCCCGCCCCGCAACGGCTCGGCGACGAAGAGCCGGTCACCGGCCAGCACGAAGTACCCGGAGTCGTCCACCCGGTACGCCTCGACGATCTGCGGTACGGCCGGTGGCGCCGCCCCGCCGGTAGCGGCCACCAGCGCCCCGACCAGCACCAGCGCGGCCGTTCGGAGCCGGCGTCGGCGCGACCGCCGGGACGGGGCAGGGTCGGGCGGCGGGGCGTAGCGCTCCTCGCCGAGTTCGATCAACGCCACGGCCTCACCCTTCGCCGCCGGGGCCGGTCGGGTACCGGGGCAATTATCCGACCGCGCCGCCACGCGGCCGGACCGGGTCCGGGTCGGCGGCCGGCCGCCGACGCGACCGGCGGGGGCTATTCGGCGGTGACGTCGGCGACCACCAGCGTCACGTTGTCGGGGGCGCCCGCCTGGTGGGCGAGCTTCACCAACTGGCTCGCGCACTCCTCCCGGTCGGTGAAACTCGTCAGCGTCGCCGCGATGACATCGTCGTCGACCACGTCGGAGAGGCCGTCGCTGCACAGCAGCAGCCGGTCGCCGGGCTGGGCGATCAGCGCGATCGTGGCCGGCTCCAGCGGGCCGCCCTGCACCACCCGGGTGACCAGGGAGCGCTGCGGATGCCGCCGGGCCTCCTCCGGCGTCAGCCCACCCTGGTCGACCAGCGCCTGCACGAAGGTGTCGTCCCTGGTGAGCCGCGCGAGCCTGCCGCCGCGCAGCAGATAGCCCCGGGAGTCGCCGACGTGCGCCACCCCGAGCCGGCGGCCGGCGAGCAGCATCGCGGTGACAGTGGTACCCATCCCCTCGGTGGTCTGGTCGGCCTCGGTCACCTCCCGGATCCGGCCGTTGGCCGCACCGATCGCCTCCACCAGGGCGGTCACGGGGTCCCCGTCGGGCGTGGACCGCTCCACCGGGGCGAGCGTGCTGACCACGATCTCGCTGGCCACCTCACCGGCCGGTGCGCCACCCATCCCGTCGGCGACGGCGACCAGGTGGCTGCCGGCGAACGCCACGTCCTCGTTGTTCGGCCGGATCAGCCCCGGGTCGCTGACGGCCAGGCTGCGCAGCACAAAGGTCATACCGTGCAGCTTGCCCCGAGATCCACGGCAAAGTCACTACGCAGTACTGCGTAGGGTTGACTCATGATGCCGGTCTCCATGGTCGGTCGTGCCGGCGAGCTGACCGAGTTCGCCGCCGCCTGGGCCACGGTCACCGGTGGGCGCCCCCGGACCGGTGCCGTGGTGGTCACCGGTGCCGCCGGGGTGGGCAAGAGCCTGCTGATCAGTGCCGCTCTCGACGGCCTCTCGCCCCGACCGGCGACCATCCTCACCGGTACCGCCCGGGTGCACAGCCCGGCCCCGTACGACTGGCTCGCCGCCGTACTCAGCGGCCGGGACACCGCTGACCTGCCGTTGCCGCCCGACGCGCTGGCCTGGCTGGCCCAGCAACCGAACGCGCCCCGCGAGCGGTACGCCCCGGACGCGCTGCTGCGCCTCGCGGTACGTACCGTCCGGGCCCTGGTCGGTGCCGGTCCGGCGGTACTGGTGGTGGAGGACCTGCACGCGCTCGACCCGGCCAGCCTCAACCTGGTCGGCGAACTGGCCACCGCGCCGGACCTGCCGGCCCTGCTGCTGGTCGGCAGCCGGCCGGCGGAGGAGGCGGTGTCGCCCCGGCTGGTCGCGGCCACCCTGGCCCGGCTCTCCGGCGCGCCGGGCGCGATCCGGCAGCATCTCGGCCCGCTGGGCAGGCCGGACGTGGCGGCAGTGCTCGGTCAGGTCTATCCCGGACCGCCGGTACCGGCGACGGTGGTCGACGCGGTCTGGCGGCGCACCGGCGGCAACCCCTACCGGCTGGTGGAGCTGCTCGTCGCGGAGCGCGGCAGTCGGCCCGAGGAACTGGTCGCCCCGGCACCCACCGCCGAGCTGACCAGCCGGGAGATCGAGGTGCTCTCCTGTCTGGCCGCCGGAATGTCCAACAAGCAGGTGGCCCGGTCGCTCGGCATATCGGTACGGACGGTCACCGTGCACGTCTCCAATCTGCTCCGCAAGACCGGCTCGGCGTCGCGTACCGAGGCGGCGCTCTGGGCGGTACGCCAGCAGCTCACCGATCCGGCCCGGCACTGAACCGCCCCGGATTTCCCCTCCGGTACGACGGCGCTGGTGAGCGGCTCGGCGAGGTGTTCCGCCAGCCTTGACGCGTACGCCATCATTGATGGATAGGCCCAAGATGCGAAGGGGGTGGCCGCGATGAAACGTGGCACCACTGTGGAAAGGCCGAGCAATCCGGCGTTGACCAGCATCTTCCTTTGATCTTCCCCGGTCGTGGAGCCGGGGCTGCCGCGGCCGGTCGGTCACGTCTCTATCATCGAGGCGCGTACGGGAGCCGCCCGGGACTTCCCGACGCACAACATGAGTGCCGCTCGACCTAGCCGGTGTTTTTCGCGGATGGTGGTGCACGATAGATGAGGATCCAGCCCCGTCAGGAGCTCCTGGAGATCTGGGCGGCCACCGTCCGGACCAGCTGGCAGGACGGAAAGTGGCAGTGGGGCGGGCGGGACGGGCCCAATTCGATCAGTGACGCCGAGCAGTTGCTCTGCATCCTGCTGCCGGCCACCCAGGCGGACTTCGGACTGGACCGTCCGGACGAGACCGCCGATGAAATGCTCAGGGCGCTGCGCCCACTCGGCACCGCCACCCAGATTCCCCGGATCCTGATCCAGGTGCTCACCGATTATTACCAGCGTTACACCGACAAATCCGGGACACCGGTCTTCTCCGGCCGCACCTATTTCCAGACCGACGGTGGCGAGCCGTCCGAACAGCAACTCGATCTCGACATCGTCGACTCGTTCGCCATGTCGATCACACTCTCCCTGGCCGCAATCGGTTTCGCCCGGGTCTTCCGTACGGCGGTACGCCGCGAGGAAATTCTCCGCGAGATCGACGAGCTGGAGGGCATGGCGAGCGCACGGCTGACCGCCGCCATGGTGGGCCTGCTGCGCAGTTTCGCGGTGAACGTCTTCGACGTCGACTCCGAGGAGGGCCAGGCACTGGTCCGTACCCTCAACCAGAGCAACCTGCCGCAGCGGCAGATCGTCGCGCAACTGCGTCGCCGGCTCCGGCAGACCATCGCGAGCTTCCGCGAGGTCATGATCGGTTCCGGCCAGGTGGCCGACCTGGACAGTCCGAACCGGCTCTTCGAGTGCGGCTGGTCGTGGGGCATCGTCCGGGACGCGCCCGAGGTCGAGACGACCGAACCGGTCGGCCAGCAGCGCTCGGGCGTGGCGCCCGAGGAGCCCTACCTCTACTTCACTGTCATCGCGATCGACGCGATCGAGGAGCTCTTCACCGAGCGGACCCGGATCCTCGGTCTGCTCAACGAGGAGCAGCAGCGGCTCTCCCGGGCGCTGCAACTGCGCTGGGACCTGACCCGGGGCTACTGGGCCACCGTCGCCACCTTCGGCGACGGTCACCGCTGGCCGCTGGAGGACATTCCCTGGCGGACCACCGACCGGGACGCGACCGACTACTACACGCTGCTGGTGACCTCTCTGGCGGTCAAGGGTCTGGTGGTCGAGCGCGGCGCCGACGCCGAGCTGGGCCGGGTCGGGGCGGTGCTGGAGGAGCTGGCCAACCGGGCGCGGATCACCCGCCGGCCCTTCGACCAGGACGCGGCGCTCTCGCTGCACTCGCCGGGCGTACAGATGACGTTGGTGAACAGCGAGAAGCTGGGCGGCCCGACGCTGCGCTGGGCGGTGACCGAGTTCTCCGCACTGCTGTTGCAGCGCACCGTCTACATCGCCGGTCTGCTCAGCGACGCCGACCAGCGGGCCCGGATGCTGGATCTGGCTGACCTGATCTGGGACCATCTGGTGCTCCGCCGGCTCGAACGCGGCAGCGGCCGCAGCCTGTGGGACCAGCCGGCCCGGGTGTTCCGGCAGTTCGACGAATACCACGATTCCCCGTCGTGGTACTACACCGAGCGGGTGGTGCAGGGGCTGGTCACCACCGTTCGGGTCCTGCGTCGGCCGCCGCTGCGCAGTGAGCGGCTCACCTCGCACGCGCTGGACCTGCTCAACGAGGCCGAGCACCTCTACGACATGGAGCTGCTGGCCGGTGCGGCTGAGGCGGGTCCGAAGATGCAGCAGACCCTCCAGGTCGTCCGGGTGAACCTGCGGCGGGCCAGGGAGATCGTGCACGAGCGCCCCGGCACCGCTGCGGCGCTGACCAGTTCGGTGCTGCGCAGCCTGGACGAGTTGAACGCGGCCCGCCGCGACGTCGCGGAGGCGGGCTGAGATGCTGATCTTCGCGGCCTCCGACAAGGGCGGCACCGGGCGCTCGGTCACCAGCAGCAACATGCTGTACCGGAGCGCGTTGCAGGGCAGCGACGTCTGCTATCTCGACTTCGACTTCGGGTCGCCGACGGCCGGCGCGATCTTCAATATCGACTCCGCCGTGCACGGCACCACCAGGGGCGGTCTGCACGACTACCTCGACGGCGCACTCGCCGAGCCGCAGCGGATCGAGGTGTGGACCGAGTCCGACCGGCCCAGCCTGCGCAACCGGCCGCCCGGCGCCGGCCGGCTGGTGCTGCTTCCCGGTGACAGCGGCGGCGGGGAGTTCCCGGCCACCCGGGAGCGGATCGAACGCTGCGCCCGGCTTTTCCTGCGGCTGGAGGAGGAGTTCGACCTCAGCCTCGTCGACCTCAGCGCCGGTCGGTCGTACGCCACCCAGATGGTGCTGGCGGCCACCGCCATGCCGGAGTTGAAGTCGGTACGGTCGCGTTGGCTGATCTTCCACCGTTGGACCCGGCAGCACGTCCTCGCCGCCTCGGGCCTGGTCTACGGCACCCGGGGCATCCTGGACGCCGGCACCAGGGCCGGGCACAACTACGAGGAGCTGGTCAATCGGCTCCGGTTCGTGCGTACCGCCGTGGTCGACCCGGACTCGCCGGAGTTGGAGGGGCTGCGACCGGCGCAGGTCGCCTGGCTGCGCGAGTGCAACCAGGACCTGCTGGAGTTGGCCAGCAACAACCGGGTGGGCCGGACGATGCTGATCGGCTCCGTACCGCTCGACCCGGTGCTGCAATGGCGTGAGCAGCTCATCTCCGACAACGACGTGTACGCGCGCAAGATCGCAAACCTGGAGACCGTGGAGGCCTTCTCGGCACTGGCAAAGCTCATCGTGGACGACGCGGCCTGGGAGATGCTGTGATGAGACCGGATGTGACCTTCGAGGAGACGGCGGCCAGACGCAGTGTCGAGTCCGTACCGCTCTCGCATCTCTCCGTCGAGCTGGGGCACCTCTACATCGAGGAGTTCGCCGGCGGCATCGACCAGCTCCGCCGGCACTTCGCCCGGGTCGCGCCCTGGGCGGCGGCGGCCCGGCAGGCCTGCGCCGAGCGGTTGCCGGGTGGTCGGCCCCGGATCAGCACCTGCTTCCTGATCGACGACTACTTCACCCGGTTCAGCACGCCCCGGGTGGTGATGGAGCAGGTCCGCGAGGCCGCGCAGGACACCGGGCTGGTGATCGACTACTTCGCCCGGGAGGCCGGCTGCGCCCAGGCCGACGACATCCCGCTTGCCGAGCTGGTGCTCACCCAGCTCGTCTCCGATCCGGTCCCGGAGACCACCGGGGATCGTCCGCCGACCTCGGAGACCGGCTGGCTCTGCAACGGCAGGCGGTCGCCGGTCTCCGGACCGGGGCAGGCGATGAGCGCCGGCCGGGTTTGGCAGCCGCCGGTGCAGAACGCGGCGAACCGGCACTCCATCTTCATGGACGTCGAGCTCTGGGACTACGAGGACGACGGCCGCCGGCGCTGGTCCTGCCCCTTCCTGGCGGCGGTCTGGCAGCTCATGCGGCTGGGCCTGCTCCGGCACGAGGGCGAGGGCGTGACAAATCCCTACCAGCTCGACGACTGGCCGGACGACTGGGACGAGATGCCGGCGGTGGTGAAGCTCAACCCGCACGCCGCGCCGTTCAGCGCGTACCGGACCTTCTCGGTGCTCGGCTCGCGCTTCCTCCCCATCGAGCACGCCGTCCGGACGATCCTGAGCCAGGTCTCGATCAGCCCGGCCGTACTCGACCAGATCCAGACCCGCAGCCGCAACGAGCACATCGACCTGCCCAAGGACCTCGTCGAGCGCGCGGACTACGTCTTCGTCGGTGACTGAACCTTTTTCAACCTCCCCTTGCGGTCGGGAGGACCGCAAGGTTGGACGCGGTGCGCGCGCGCCGCGCGGTTCAGGTTGAAAAAGGTTCACTGACCGTACGCCGCCGCTCACCGGCGTACGTCCGGCAGGTGGTCGGGATCCGCATCCGGTAGCCAGGTGAGCACCTGACCGGCCCGGC
Source organism: Plantactinospora sp. CNZ320 (assembly GCF_002846275.1). Classification (NCBI taxonomy): domain Bacteria; kingdom Bacillati; phylum Actinomycetota; class Actinomycetes; order Micromonosporales; family Micromonosporaceae; genus Plantactinospora; species Plantactinospora sp. CNZ320. The sequence continues at coordinate 4,666,681 of NZ_PJMP01000001.1, read as the reverse complement.
GCCGGAAACCCGGATCCGGGTCGTCCCGGGCGAGTTCGGTGAGAAGTTCCCGGGTCTGGTGGTCGTTGCCGAAATGGGTGCCGAGGGCCTGCACCGTGGCGGCCCGCACCGACCAGTCCTGGTCACGCAGCCGCTCCACGAAGAGGGTACGCACCTCCGGATGCTCGGCGAGGCGTTCACCGAGTACCCGGAGCACCTCCCGGCGTACCTGCACGTCCCGGTCGTTGCCGGCCCGGTCGATCAGCAGCTCGCGTACCGCCCGGTCGGTGCCGAAGTGCTCGCCGAGGATGCGTACCGCCACGGTGCGGATCTGTGGGTCCTCGCCGGTGGCCCGGCCCATCAGCACCTCGCACTGCTCCACGTCGGTGCCGAGCCGGGTGGCGAGTTCGACGGCTGCCTCGTGCACGAGTTCGGCGTCGGGGTCGTGCCGGATCCGCTCCAGCAGCGCCTCCCGGACGTCGGCGTCGACGCCGACCCGCTGCACCAGCAGGCGTACGGCGGCCAGCCGGACCCGGGCGTTGCTGTCCCCGTGCACCCGACCGGCGAGCAGCTCGTGCACGTCGTCGCGGGAGCCGCCCCGCTCCACCACAGCGGTGGCGGCGAGCGCGAAGACGGCGGCGTCCGGGTCGTGGTGCGCCCGGTCGACGAGCACCTGGTGGACCTGGTCGGAGAGCTGCGGCTCCCGGGTCAGCGCCCGGAGCGCGGCGAGCCGGACCTCCGCGTCGGAGTCGGTGCGGGCCCGGTCGAGCACCACCTCCCGGGTGGCCGGATTCCGGCGTACGGTGTCGGCGAGCGCGTTGACGGCGGCGAGCCGTACGGTCGCGTCGGAGTCGTCCCGGGCGAGCCCGGCGAGCACCTCGGAGACGGCCGAGTCCATCCCAACCCGCTCGATCAGGGCCCGGGCGGCGACCAGCCGGATCCGGGCGTCCCGGTCCCGCAGCGCCAGTTCGCCGAGGGCCGCCCCGACCGACGCCTCGGCGCCGATCTCGTCGGTCAGCGCCCGGACGGCGAGCAGCCGTACGTCGGCGTCCCGGTCCTGGCGGGCGGTCGTGACCAGCAGGTCGATAAGTGCGGTGTCCCGCTCGAAGTGCTCGACGAGCATCCGCAGCGCGACCAGCCGGACCGCCTCGTCGGTGTCCCCGCCGGTCCGGCTGACCAGCAGGTCCCGGGTGGCGGTGTTCGGGCCGTGCTGGTCGATCAGCGCGCGGGCGGCGACCCGGAGCACTCCCGGGTCGCGGTCGGTCCGGACCCGCTCGACCAGCACCGCCCGGACCTTCGTGTCACCGGCCAGCCGCTCGCCGAGAACCCGCACGCTGGTGCGCCGGGTCACCGGGTCGGTGTCGTCCCGGGCACGCGCGATGAGCAGATCCCGGACGTGCCGGGTGGCGGCGAACCGCTCGACCAGTACGTGCGCGGCGGTCCGGGTCACCTCGGCGTCGGTGTCGGTGCGCAGGCACTCGACGAGTACGTCCCGCAACTCGTCGTCGCCGCCGTACCGGTCGCCGAGGGTCTGGATCGCGGTGCGCCGTACGCTGGCGTGCTCGTCGGCGTGCGCGCGTTCCCGGAGCAGTTCACGGACGTTCGGCTCGTCCCGGAACCGTTCACCGAGCGCCTGTACGGCGGCGAGCCGCACCCCGGCGTACCCGTCGGCGCGGACCCGTTCGATGAGCAGGTCGCGTGCCTCCGGGTCGGTGCCGAAGCGCTCACCGAGGGCCTGTACGGCGGCGAGCCGTACTCCGGCGTGGTTGTCCGCCCGGGCACGCTTGATCAGCCGGGTCCGGGCCCGAGCGGCGGCGGCCTGGTGGGCGGGACTGTCCACGGCGGTGGTGGCGAGCTGGGCCAGTTCGGCCAGGCCGGCGACCGAGGCGTACGAGGCGGGGCTGTCGTCCATGCTGGCGAGTACGTCGTCGAAGAGGTCGTCGATCCGCTCGGCCGGGGTGGAGAGCATCGCGGCCAGCCGGGCGGCGTGGGTGGAGACCGGGTTCCAGACGACCCGGACACCCCGGCGCCGGTACCAGGAGAGATAGATCTTGCGGCCCGGCCAGTTCGGGCCGATCGCCTTGGCGGCCGGCAGGATCTCCTCGTCGATCAGCCGGGCGGTCTCCCGGTCGTCGATCGAGACGCAGTGCTCCAGCAGCAGGATGAGCTGCCGCAGCAGCGTCTCCGCCGGCTTGGCGGCGGCGCTGTGCAGGTTGCGGACCTCGGCCAGGCACTGCACCGCCAGCGCCAGGTTCCACGGCGGCGGGGCGAAGTCGGCCGGTGGCCAGGGCTGGTTGACCTCGGTGGTGAGCAGCGCGATGAGCTGCGCGGTGTGGTTCTGGTGCAGCGCACCGGCGAGCAGCCGGAGCACCTCCCGCCAGGACAAGTCCGCCCAGTGCTGCCGGAAGAGGTCCTTGAGCTGCTCGAAGGAGAGCACCTGGTCGTGCTGGAACTTCGCCAGGATGGCGTCGGCGCAGAAGAACTCCAGGAAGGTGCGGTGCACGAAGCCGTACACCTGCGGGCCGTACCGGCTGAGGAGGAAGTTCCGCTCCCGGAACTGGTCGATCATCGCCAGCGCGATGCTCCGGGCGGTGGCGGCGTCCCGCCGGTAGCGCTCGACGAGATACTGCTCGAAGACGTCGCTGAGTTCCATCCGGTCGATGTAGTTGACCGTCAGCCCACGGTCGGCCGACTGCATCCGGTACGCCAGCCGGCGCAGCAGCTCCTTCTTGTCCTCCGGGTCGAGGAAGCCGGCGACCGAGGACTGCTCCCGCAGGTGCCGGTCGGTGTCCCACTGCGCCACCAGCACGGTCGCGGCGTGGTCGTAGAGCTTCCAGCGCTCCCGGGGCAGCGGCTGGTGCTTGCCGATGATCGCCAGGATGGTCAGCAGCAGCGGATTGCCGGCGAGTTCCCGGATCGCGTGCGAGTGCCGCATCGCGTCCAGCAGCCGGGCCCGCTGGGCGTGCGCGTCCTCCGGCCGGTCCCGGATCGCCAGCCGGTACCAGCTGGAGAGGAAGTCGCCGGTCTGCTCCTCGTCCAGGTCCTGCAACGTGTAGTGCACGAAGCCGACGCTGGTCAGGATGCGGCGGGAGTACCCGATGATCCGGGACGTGACGATCATGCGTACCTGCGGGTGGTTGGCGGCGAAACCGGCGATCTGCCGGGCCACCTCCTCCCGGCGGTGCCGGTCGAAGACCTCGTCCAGACCGTCCAGGATCATCACCGCCCGGCCGCCGATCCCGAGGTGCCGCAGCAGTACGGCCCGCTCGATGCCGAGCCCGTCGGTGGCGGCCCGGTGGTCGAGATAGTCGACGAAGTTGTCGCACCTGCCCTCGGCGGCCAGGGTGATGAAGGAGCGCAGCTCGATCAGCAGCGGCAGGTGGTCGGCGAGCGCGGTCAGCCGGTCGTCGACCGGACCGCCGGTGAGGCTGAGCGCGACGTACCGGGCCGCTGTCGACTTGCCCGAGCCGGGGTCGCCGAGCAGCACGATCGCCCGCTGGTCCGGCGCGCCGAGCACGTCGAAGAGCCGTTGCAACGGCTTCGCCCGGTACGACTCGTGCAACTGCACCAGCTCCCGGGGATCGACCTCCTCCGGTACGTCCTCGGTGCCGATCCGCCCCTCGGACTGCATCCGGCGCAGCCACTCCCGGGGCAGCTCGGCCGGGGGCGGATCCTCGCGTACCCACTGCTCGACGAAGACCGACATCAACTGGATCCGCAGGTAGTCCTCGGTCTGCTCCGGGGTCAGCGCGTCCAGGTCCAGTACCCCGTAGTGCTGCCGCAGCCGGATCAGGTACTGCTTGAGCGTGTCCCGGCTCAGCGAGTGCATGCCGTCGCCGATCGAGCCCCCGGAGTCGGTGAGACAGTTCGCCACCGCCGCGGTCACCATCGCGGCCAGGTCGGCCGGGTCCCGGAAGGTACTGCACATGTGCCGGTCGGCCAACTCCGTCCGGAGCGCCTCGATCTTCTCCGCGTCCCGTCCCCGGTCGACGAAGCTGCGCGGCCAGGGCGCCTCCTCGTCCAGCAGGAAGATCAGGCACGGCTTGCCGCCGGTGAGCGCCTCCCGGTATTCGAGTTCGGTGATCGAGCGGTCGTAGCCGGCCGGGACGAAGCCGTACCGCCAGGCGAAGATGCCGACGTAGACGTCACACTCGGCGACGTCGGCGAGGCAGCGTTCGAGGGGGCGCCGGTCCTCGGCGACGTACGACTCCATGGCCATGTCCTCGACCCGCAGCCGGCGCAGCGCCAGTTGGACGGCGGCCCGGCACTCCTGCAGATCCCGGAAAGTGGCCGAGACGTAGACCTTGGTCACGGCGGCTCCTAGGGGGCGGCGTGAGCGGCACGTAACGCAACCGTATCAATAGGACGCAACAGCCAGATCTGTGCTGGTGGGAGGGGGTGGCCACCGGGTACCTGACGCGCGCCGGGTGACAGTGGTGAAATGCCGCCGGCCGATCACCGTCCCCGGGGCGAACATCGGTTACCGTGACGCTGTCACGGCGACCCGGGCCCGGTGATGCGGTCACGGTGCCCACGAGGTTGCGGAGGAGCACATGCTGACCCTGGGCGAGGTCCACACCGGACTCCTACAGAACTCCAGTTCGCTCTCGCTGGAGAACACCGCCCAACTCCTCGACCTCCTGGTCGGCCAGCGGGTCCGCCGGTCCGAGCGGCCGATCGCGTACGCAGTCTCGCCGGACCAGCTCACCGGGGTGGACTGCCGGTTGCCGACCCGGTCCGGCAGCCGTACCCGGGGGGTGGGGACGGTGGTCTCGCACGCGGCGGTGACCGGCGGCCACGTCCTGCAGGGTTCCACCTACACCCGGCTGGACCGGGCGGCCAGCAACCGGCGGCTGATCTGGTCGCACTACCTGTCCCGGCCCGGCTGGGTGGAGACGATCGGCAAGGTCGACATCCGGGACGTCGCGCAGGGCTTCCTCGGCCCCGCCTACCAGCCGCAGACGCTCAACCTCGGCGCGATAAGCGCCCGGCTGATCGACGGGGTGCAGAGTTCCCCCCGGCTGGACCGGCGGCCACCGTTCCGGACCAAACGCACCCGGCTGCGCTGGGCGGTGCTGCCGGCCGCCGAGTCGGGATCCGAGGCGCACGGCAAGTTCCGGATCGAGTCCGACACGCTGCGTACCCTGGAGCTGACCGCGCCGCAGGAGGCGGTGCCGGCGCTCGTGGAGTTCTGCGAGGACCTCGCCCTGCACGACTGGCTGCTCACCACGCTGCTGTCGCTCATCGAGTTCAGCCTCACCGGGCCGGGCACCCGGACGCAGAAGATCGACCGGCTGCGACCGGCGATCGACTGCCTGCTGCACCTCTGGATGCCGGCCGCCCGGCTCGACGAGTCGGTACTGCCGGTGTGGCGGGACCTCGAACACCGGCCGGGGTTCACCCGCCAGTGGCAGACCTCGGTGACCCGGATCCGCGACCAGGTCACGCTCAGCACCATCGCGCTGCTGGAGGCGCCGTCCCGCTGACCGCCGTGCTCGTCCGCACCCGGTCATTCGGTGCCCGGTGGCCGGGCGGAGAGTTCCCGCCAGGTGTCCGGCCCGGTCAGCAGGGTCCGGACCACGTCGTACGCCGCGTCCTCGCTGTCGAACTCGTAGAACCGCGAGATCCCCTCGGCCCCGCCCGCGCGCTGCTCCACGTGCCACTGGTCGGCATCCGCCCGGAGGTAGACATCGCGCCGGGCCAGGCGCCCCCACTTGCCGTTCCACCAGTGCTTTCGCTGTTCCATGCGGGGACCTTATCGAACGTACGTTCGAGAAGATCACCGGGTGCCGGACCGCCACCCTGGCAGGTGACGGTCCGGGGGCTCAGGGACGGCGCTGCGTCGGCGGGTACTGCTGACCGAACCGGTCGTCCGGGCCCGCGGGGTGCCGGTTCGGCGCCTGGCCGGCGGCGACCAGCGCGTCCCGGATCTCGGTGAGCAGCCTGATCTCCTCGCTCGGCGCGGCGGGTTCCGGCTCCTCGCCCCGGCGGCGGCGCTCGGCGAGCTTGTTCAGCGGAAGGATCACCAGGAAGTAGAGCACCGCGGCGGTCATCAGGAAGGTGATGGTGGCGTTGATGAACCCGGCCCAGTCGATTACGGCCTTGTTCGGCAGCTTCCAGGTGCCCGCCGTGAGGCCCTTCCCGCCGCCGAGCATGGTGATCAGCGGCTTCAGGAACGAGTTGGTGAACTGGGTGACCAGGCCGGTGAAGGCCGCCCCGATCACCACGCCGACGGCGAGGTCGACGACGTTGCCGCGCATGATGAAGTCTTTGAAGCCCTTGAGCATTGGCGTCTCCAGGTTGCCGGATCCGTGTCGGTCGACAACCTAGTGCCCAGCGCGGGGCTGGCGGAAAGCGGCGGGTGGCAGCCGGGACCGGCGGGCGCCCCGGTCAGTCGGTGCCGACGGGGCCGCCGGCCACCGCCTCGTCCACCGTGGCGTGCGTCTGGAGCACCTCCACCAGGCCGCTCACCTCAAGGATGCGCAGCACCCCCCGGCGCGGCGCCGCCAGCCGGACCATCCCGCCGGCCTCGTCGGCGCTGTTGCGGGCGCGGACGAAGACGGAGAGTCCGGTGGAGTCGCAGAACGTCAGCTCGGCCAGGTCGAAGACCAGCCGGGTGCGCCCCTTCTCCAGCAGGTCCGTGATCTGATCCTGCAGTTGCGGCGCGGTGGCCATGTCGAGTTCGCCCGCTACCGACACGACGACGACGTCGGCCCGCTCCTCGGTGTGCACCGTCAGGGACATTCGCGACCTCCTGGGATATCGGTCGAACCGTACTCCACAACCGGCCCGGTATGCATGACGGGCGGCGGAAGTCGGCCGTCGGACCGCCGTACCGGGGCGGGGGCGGAGGTGGTCCGCTCTGCGCGAACAGGGGTTACCGGAGACCCTCCGACCCGGGCACCATCGCCGGATGCGAATTCTCGTTCTCGGCGGCACCGTCTTCCTCGGCCGGGCCGTCGCCCGACAGGCCCTCGCCGCCGGCCACGACGTCACCTGCGCCGCCCGGGGCTCGTCCGGGGAGCCGGTGCAGGGCGTCAGCTTCGTCCGGGTGGACCGCGACGACCCGGCCGGGCTGGCCGCGCTCACCGGCGAGTTCGACGCGGTCGTCGACGTGGCCCGGCACCCCGCCCACGTCCGGCACGCGGTGGCCGCGCTCGCCGGCCGAGTGGGGCATTTCACGTTCGTCTCCAGCGGCTCGGTGTACGCGGACACCGCCACCGCCGGCCAGCGGGTCGACACCGCTGCGGTACTGGCACCCGCGCCCCGGGACGCGGAGGACCCGACCCTCTCCGCCGAGTCGTACGGCGCCTGCAAGGTGAGCTGCGAGCAGATCGTCACGGAGGCGTTCGGTGCCGACCGGGTCTTCGTCTGCCGGGCCGGGCTGATCGTCGGGCCGGAGGATCCGATCGGGCGCTTCGAATACTGGGTCCGGCGGGCCGCCCGGGGCGGTGAGGTCCTCGCGCCCGGCTCGCCGGAGGACGCGGCGCAGCTCGTGGACGTACGCGACCTGGCGGCCTGGATCGTCGCGGCCGCCGAACGGGGGCTCACCGGCACGTACGACGGGACCGGCGCGCCGATCACCAGGGCGGAGCTGCTGGCCGGCGTACTCCCCGAGGGCGCAGCCGTGAGCTGGGTGTCGCAGGAGTTCCTGATCGAGCACGGGGTACAGCCCTGGTCCGGTCCCCGGTCGCTGCCGCTGTGGCTGCCGCTGCCGGAGTACGCCGGGTTCCTCAGCCGGGACGTCTCCCCGAGCCTGGCGGCCGGGCTGCGGACCCGGCCGCTGGCCGAGACCGCGCGGGACACCGCCGACTGGCTGGCCACCGCCGGTCCGGAGGCGGGCCAGCGGATCGGTCTCACCGAGGCCGAGGAGGCCGAGCTGCTCGCCGCCTGGCACGCTCGCTGACCCGGCCGGTGTCATCCGGTGCGTACCTGGATTCCGGGTGAGGTGGCGGCGGCGCGCAGCCGGAGCCGGACGATCCGGGCGTCGGGCGGGATGTCGTAGACCACCGCCCCGGTGACCCGGTTGCCGGGGTTGATCTCGCTGAGAAAACTGATCTGGTCGGCGTTGGCCAGCAGGCCGGCCGAGGTGTCCACCCCGAACCGCTGCCCCGCCGGCCCGTACGCGATCTGCAGGCTCTCCTGGAAGGTGACCGGTCGGGCGCCGAGGTTGCGTACCGCCAGGTCGACCAGGCAGAACTGCCCGACCGCGAGCTGGCTGACCAGCGGGTCGCCGACCTCGGTGAGTCCGCAGCGCACCCCGTGCACCTGGAACTCGAGGTCGCCGTCCCGGGCCGGCTGGTTCAGGCCGACGACCCGGGCGGGCCGGTCGCGCAGCCCGGTGTAGAAGTCCGGTCCCCAGGCCAGCGCGATCACCGCCGCGGCGACGCAACAGCAGGAGAGCACCGCGGCGACGAGGCCGAGTACGAACCACCACCGCCGGTCGGTGGGGCGCATGAACTCGGGAGCCCGGGTCACATCACCGGGCGGCGGTCGGCCCGCCTCCGGCCCGGTCCCGCCCTGCGTCGCCGGTTGGGGCGCCCAGATCGGCGGCTGCGAGGGCGGCGGGGGATATCCACCCAGCGGCGGGGTGCTGACCCGGGTCTCCGGCGTGGACCAGTCCGGTGGTGGCGGCGCCGCCCCGCCCGGGGGTGGTTCGGTGCCGGACGGGGCTGTTCCCGGTGTGGCGGGGCGCGGTGGGGAGGGTGGGCCGGCGCCGGGCGCGATCGTGTCGGGATGGCGGCCGGTCAGCGGTAGCGGATCCGGGACCTCGTCGACCGTCGACCCGGCCGCCGGATCAGCGGTCGGTTCCCGGGCCGGCCCCTCCGGCGGCGGAGGGTCGATCGCCCAGTCCCACGGCTGGGCGACCGGCTCGGCCGGATGCTCCCCGGCCGGCGGCTGCTCGCCGGAACCGCCGTCGGGGCGGTACGGCTGCTCGCCGGGCTGGTCGGGGCTGGTCATCACGATTCCCTCGTATCCTCCGGGGCCTTTGGAAGAAGGGTAGGCTTTATCCGTATTCGTCCCGGTAGGGATCGTCATCTTGCTACCCGACGGCGGGGCGGGACGGGGCAGCGGAACCGCTCCGGGCCACCGTCTAGCAGCGGTGGCAGGATGGTCCGGTGGATCTCGTTACGGTCGATGACGTACGGGCCGCGGCGGGGGACCTGACCGGTGTGGTGCTGCGTACGCCGCTGCTGCCCTGCCGCTGGGACGAGCAGCTCTGGCTGAAGCCGGAGAGCCTGCAACCGGTCGGCTCGTTCAAGCTGCGCGGCGCGACCCACGCGGTGTCCCGGCTCGACGCCGACCGGCGGGCCCGGGGCGTGGTCACGCACTCCTCCGGCAACCACGGGCAGGCGCTCGCCTACGCCGCCCGGTCCCGGGGCGTACCCTGCACGGTCGTGATCCCCGAGGGCGCCCCGGCGGCAAAGGTCGACCAGGTACGCGCCCTCGGTGCCGAGGTACGCATGGTCGCCCCGGCAGACCGGCTGCCGGTCGCCGAGGCGATCGCCGCCGAGCGGGGACTGACCCTGATCCCGCCCTTCGACGACCGACGGATCATCGCCGGTCAGGGCACCATCGGGCTGGAGGTGCTGGCCGACCTGCCGGAGCTGGACGTGCTGCTGGTGCCGGTCGGCGGGGGCGGGCTCGCCTCCGGGGTCGCCACCGCGGTCAAGGCGCTCCGCCCGGCGGTCCGGGTGATCGGGGTCGAGCCGGCGCTCGCCGCCGACGCGGCCGAGTCGCTGCGCAGTGGCGAGCTGCGGCAGTGGGAGCCGGCCCGGACCTATCGGACCAGCGCGGACGGGCTGCGGACCAACCTTTCGGCGCTGACCTTCGCGCATCTTCGCGCCCGGCTGGACGACATCGTGACGGTCAGCGAGGAGGAGATCGCCGCCGCGACGACCCGACTGGTCCGGGACGCCCGGCTGGTGGTGGAGCCGAGCGGTGCGGTGGCCACCGCCGCCCGGATGTTCCACGCCGCCGAGCTGCCCGCCGGGCGTACGGTGGCGGTGGTGAGCGGCGGCAACGTCGATCCGGCGGTACTGGCCGTCGCCGCCGGCCGCCCCGACCCGGCCTGACCCCGCGCCATCATGGAGCGGCCGGAGTAGGACGGCGGAGGTCGACGCGTCGACGCCGCCGATGGACCGGCCGGAGTAGAGTGCGCTGACCCTTCGAACGTGCTGACGGAGATCCTCGGGGGAGACGTTGAGCGAACGTCCAGCGGAGCGGCTCGCCGGCCGGCGGGTCCCGCCCCTGGTCATCGTGCTGCTCGTGCTGGCGGTGGTCGTCGCGGGGTTCGTCATGTCGCGGGCGTCCGGCCTCGACGGCTCGGCCGTGTACTCGGCGGCCCGGAACACCGCCGACGAGTTGCAGCGCACCCCGGTGCACGGTCTGACCGTGGACGTGCACGCGGCGGCCGCGGCCGGCAACCGTGGCGGCGAGGGGAAGTTCTCCAGCGATCCCCTCTCGGAGCTGCGGATCGAGGACGCCGGAGAGGACTCCCGGGGCGACCTCTACGAGTTCACGAACGCCGACGGCGACCACCCGGTCTGCCTGGCGGTACGGCTCGACGTCAACGTCGCCGACCAGTCGCCGTCGTTTCCCGCCGTCTCGGTGACCGAAGGCGCCTGCTGACCCGCCCGCCCGGCGGGGCCGGACAGCTCAGCCGACCAGAACCCGGGTGGCCGGGGGGACCTGGGTTGCGGCCCGCTCGTCGTACCTGGCACGGGCGGCGGCGATCTCGTCCAGGTGGCTCTCGGTCCACAGCACCAGGGACTGGATCGTGTGGTGCAGGGTGACGCCGAGCGGGGTGAGGGCGTAGTCCACCCTGGGCGGTACCACCGGGTGGACGGTGCGCTGGACGAGTCCGTCGCGTTCGAGTTGGCGCAGGGTGACGGTGAGCATCCGTTGGCTGATCCCGTCGATTTCCCGGCGCAGCTCGGTGAAGCGCAGGCTCTGCCTGTCGAGCAGGGCGATGACCAGCAACGACCACTTGTCGGCGATCCGGTCCAGGATCTGGCGGACCTCGCAGTCCTCGCGTCCGTCCCACTGCCGGGCCGTGTAGTCGCCCTCGGTTCCCGAGCAGTAACCGGGTGACTTTGAAGTGCCTTCTTCCATGATGGTCAAGCCTGACCGACGATCTCCTTGGTTACAAGAGGGAACTGACCAGCCGGGTAGTAACCACACGACGCGCCCCGGCGGTTTCCTCGCGCGGTCCCGTCCGTCCTGAGGAGCCGTCCCGTGTCCAGTCCACCGACAGTCCAGCAGTCCACCGGTACGCACCGGCCCGACGCACGCACCTGGGGCGTGCTCGTGGTGATGTGCGGGGCGATCTTCCTGGAGGGCATCGACGTGGCGATGCTCAACGTCGCCCTGCCGTCGATCCGCGCCGACCTCGACCTCTCCACCGGCACCCTGCAATGGGTGATGAGCGCCTATGTCCTCGGCTACGGCGGCTTCATGCTGCTCGGCGGTCGCGCCGCCGACCTGTACGGCCGGCGCCGGATGTTCCTCTGCTGGCTGCTCGTCTTCCTGGTCTTCTCCGGACTCGGCGGACTGGCGACGGAGAGCTGGATGCTCCTGCTGGCCCGGTTCGTCACCGGCGTCGCCGCCGCGTTCATGACACCCGCCGGCCTCTCGATCATCACCACCAGCATCCCGGAGGGTCCGCAGCGCAACCGCGCCCTGCTGGTCTACGCCGGGATCGCCTCCGGCGGGTACTCGCTGGGGCTCGTCGTCGGTGGCCTGCTGACCGCGATCGACTGGCGCTGGGTCTTCTTCGCCCCGGTACTCTTCGCGCTGGTCCTGCTGATCGCGGCGGTACCGCTGGTGCCGAGGTCGCCCCGGCCCGCGCCGACCGGTCAGGGAGTCGACCTGGCCGGCGCGGTCACCGTGACCGCCGCGCTGCTGCTGTTCGTGCTGACGGTCGAGCGGGCCACCCACACCAGCGCCGCGCAGACCATCGGTACAGGTGCCGTGTCGCTGGCCCTGCTCGGCGCGTTCGTCGCCATCGAGGCGCGGTCCCGTACCCCACTGGTCCGGCTCGGCATCCTCCGCTCCGGAGCGCTGGTCCGGGCGAACGTCACCGGGCTGCTCTTCCTCGCCGCCTTCGCGGGCTTCCAGTTCATCGCCGTGCTCTATCTCCAGGAACTGCGCGGCTGGTCCACCCTGGAGACGAGTCTCGCCCTGCTGGCCGTCAGTGTGGACGTCGTACTCGCTCCACTGTTGACACCCCGGCTGGTCGCCCGGTGGGGCAATCCCCGGGTGATCCTGGGCGGCCTGCTCCTCGCCGTCGTCTCGTACGCGCTCTTCCTGCGGATCGGTCCGGAAACCACGTACGCGGCGATGTTCCCGACGGTGATCATCCTTGGGGTGGCGTTCGCGCTGGTCTACGGGCCGCTGACCATCGCCGCCACCGACGGGATCGCCGAGCGGGAGCAGGGGCTGGCCGGCGGGCTGCTGTACACGTCCCTCCAGTTCGGCACCGCCCTCGGGCTCTCCGTGGTGACCGCCGTCAACGTCGCCGCCACCGCTCCCGACGGGGGCCCGGCGGCGATGCTTGACGGCTACCGGGCGGCCCTGCTGGTGCCGCTGGCCGCCGTCGTCGTCGCGGCCGTCGTCACAGCCCTCGGGGTACGCCGCAGCACGGGCTCGCCGGGTGCCGCCCCGGTCGACGGAACCGCCCCGGTCGACGGGGCCGGCCGGTCGGCTGCCGCCGTCGGGGCACCGGCGGAACCCGTGCGCTGACCATCGGGTACGGGCCAGTCCTGGTGCCGCGGCTGGCCCGTACCCGATGCCGTCGACCGTTCGGCGCACCGCCGCCGGTCCGAGGGGATCAGGCGCGGCGCCACTTCTGGTTGGCGCCGCCCGTGCACTCCCAGAGCTGGAGCTTGGCACCGTCGGCCGTACTCCAGTCGCGTACGTCGACGCACTTGTTCGCCTGCGGGTTGACCAGGTCACCGGCCGAACTCAGCACGAACTGCTGGGCCGGGTTGCCGTTGCAGCCGACGATCTGGATGTTGGCACCGTTGGCAGTGGAGCCGTTCGCCACGTCCATGCACTTGCCCATCGCCCGGACCGTACCGCCGGTGAAGGTCCAGTTCTGCGCGACGGTGCCGTTGCAGTCCCAGATCTGCAACTGGGTGCCGTCGGCCGGGTTGGCGCCGGGGATGTCGATGCACTTGTTGCCGATCCCGACGATCTGGTTGCCGGTGCCGGGATTGCCGCCACCGGTGTTCCACGCCCAGACCCGGACGTAGTCGACCAGCATCTGCTGCGGGAACGTGGTGCTGGCGTCGGGGTAGCCCGGCCAGTGGCCGCCGACAGCGACGTTCATGATCATGAAGAACGGGTGGTCGTAGACCCACCGGTTGCCGTTCAGGTCGGCCGGGGTCTTGCGGCCGTACTGGATGCCGTCGACGTACCAGGTGATCGAGTCCGGCGCCCAGTCCACCGTGAAGGTGTGGAAGGCGTCGGCGAACGCCTGGCCACCGGGGAGCGTGTAGCGGGAGCTGATCGCGCTGCCGCCGGAGTAGCCGGGGCCGTGCAGCGTGCCGTACACGTTGCCGGGCTCGCGGCCGATGTTCTCCATGATGTCGATCTCGCCCTGGTCCGGCCAGGGCATGCCGCCGAGCATCCAGAACGCCGGCCAGATGCCCTGGCCGCGCGGCAGCTTCATCCGGGCCTCGAACCGTCCGTAGGTCTGGGTGAAGCGGTCCGCGGTGAGCAACCGGGCCGAGGTGTACTGGCAGCGGCCGTAGTGGCACTGGTAGTTGGCCGGGTTCTCCCGACGGGCGGTGATCACCAGGTTGCCGTTGCCGTCGTGCGCGGCGTTGCTGGTGCTGTCGGTGTAGTACTGCTGCTCGTTGTTGCCCCAACCGCCGCCGCCGATGTCGTACTTCCACTTGCTGCCGTCGGGTGGGGTGCCGGCTGGCGCGTTGAACTCGTCGCTCCAGGTGAGCGCGCCCGGCTCAGCGACGGCCGGGCTCGGTGGGGTCGCCACCAGCGTCGCGGCCAGCAGGGCCAGGACGAGGGTGGCTCGGCGTGTACGCATGCAAATGTTTCTACGCCAGAGAGCGCTTTCTTGCAAGGTTGTTAACTAAACAGACTCCGCTTGACCTTGACACGGTGACAAGGGCTTCACTGTGTCAAGGGAGGTGGTCTGCGATGGCCAGGCCAGACAAGGACGCGGAGACGACTCGGGTTCTGCGCGGGCTGGAGCACAGCGACTCGTCGGTGCGGCTGCGGGCGGCGCTGGCGGTCGGCACGACCCCGGACCAGCGGTTCGTCGACAAGCTCGTCGAACGATGCGCAACCGAACCCGAATTCTACGTACGGGAAATGCTCACCTGGGCACTGATCCGCCACCCGGCGTCAACGACGGTCCCGAAGCTCGTCGACGAACTCCGCTCGCAGCGGGCACAGGCCCGGAGCCAGGCGTTGCACACGCTGTCCAAGATCGGTGACCGGCGAGCGTGGCCAGCGATGACCCGGGAGCTGCTGACCGATGCCGAAGACGAGGTGGCGCGGAGTGCCTGGCGAGCAGCGGTGGTACTCGTGCCCGACGGCGAGGAACCCGAACTGGCCGGAGTACTGGCGACACAGCTCGGTCGCGGCAACCGTGAGACGCAGTTGAGCCTCAGTCGGGCGCTCGTTGCACTCGGTGAGGGGGTGATGCCGATCCTGCGTGCCGCGACGACGCATCCCGACCATCGGGTACGTCAGCACGCGATCGCCACGGAACGGCTGTCGCGCGACCCGGACGCCGGATTCGAGTTCGCGGTCGAGGAGGCGAAGCGCGTCGTAGCCCTCGGCACAGCTCGTCAGGAGGGGTGAGGTGGCGGTGTTGATCGGTGATGTGGCCCGACGGTCCGGGGTGAGCGCCCGCATGCTCAGGCATTACGAGTCGCTCGGTCTGGTGCGGCCGACGGGTCGTACCGGGACCGGCTATCGCGAGTACTCCAACGAGGACATCCGGCGGATCTTCCATATCGAGAGCCTGCGGTCACTGGGTCTGTCGCTGCGAGACGTCAGGCGCGCGCTCGATGATCCCGACTTCGCGCCCACGGAACTCGTCGACGACCTCATCCGCCGGACGCGGGAGCGCATCGCGGCTGCGACGGAACTGCTCACCCGACTCCAGCGGATCGGTGCGGCGGAACCCGCAGACTGGGCGGAGGTGCTCCAGACGATCGCACTCCTACAGGACCTGGGCTCGGAGAGCGCCGGGACGCGCCTGCGCGCGGCGCTCTCCTCGGCCCAGGACGTACCGGCGCCAGCGGAAGCACTCGTCGAGGCGGCGCTGAACGAGACGGACCCGAACGTCGCCGGAGCCCTTCGATGGGCTCTGGCCCGATCTGGCGACGGTGGATTGGCACTGCTGGCGCAGGGACTCGGCTCACCAGTGGCCGAGGTGCGCAAACGCGCCGTACAGACCATCGCGGAGATTCCGGACGGTGCTGCGACCGCACTGCTGCGCGACGCCCTCACCAACCTCGACATCGTGGTCCGCAGGTATGCCGCTCTGGCGCTCGGGGCACGTGGCGTGGCCGACGCGGTTCCGACACTCATAGAAATGATCGCCGAGGCGGCGAACGACATCGACGCGGCCGACGCCCTGAGCGCGTTGGCGAGTGATCTCGGCCGCGCGGATCAGATTGCCAGCAGCCTGGTCGACCGCCTTGACCACACCACCGAGTCGGGCGCACGTCAACGGCTGACGCAGGCACTCGCGGACATCCCGGGGATCACCGCCGCTCGTGCCCTCGCAGATCTGTCACATGACGAAGACCGTGCCGTCGCGCTCACCGCGACCTACATTCTCAAACTTCGCGATGCCCGGTGACACCAACCGGTGCGGCTATGCCGTGACGCCCAGCCGGTCGAGGATCCAGGCCGCGACGAACGCCTCCTCGCGCCAGGAGTCGTAGCGTCCGCTCGGACCGCCGTGCCCGGCACCCATCTCCGTCTTGAGCAGGTACGACCCCTGCGGGGCGACCGCCCGGAGCCGGGCGATCCACTTCGCCGGCTCGTGGTAGAGCACCCGGGTGTCGTTCAGGCTGGTGACGGCGAGGATCGGCGGGTAGTCCTGCGCGGTGACGTTCTCGTACGGCGAATACGACCTCATGTACTCGTACACCTCGGGGTCGGCCAGCGGGTTGCCCCACTCCTCCCACTCGGTGACGGTCAGCGGCAGCGACGGGTCGAGGATCGAGTTGAGCGGATCGACGAACGGCACCTGCGCGACGATCCCGGCGAAGGCGTCCGGGGCGATGTTGGCCACCGCGCCCATCAGCAGCCCGCCGGCCGAGCCGCCCCGGGCCACCAGCCGGTCCGCCGAGGTCCAACCGGCCTTGACCAGGTGCCGGGCGGTCGCCACGAAGTCGGTGAAGGTGTTCTTCTTGGCCAGCAGCTTGCCGGTCTCGTACCACCGGCGGCCCAGCTCGCCGCCGCCACGCACGTGCGCGATCGCGAAGACGACGCCCCGGTCCAGCAGGGAGAGTCGGGGGATCGAGAACCACGGGTCCATGCTGGCCTCGTAGGAGCCGTACCCGTAGAGCACGCAGGGCGCCGAGCCGTCCCGGGGGGTGCCGACCCGGCAGACCAGCGAGACCGGCACCCGGGTCCCGTCGTCGGCCAGCGCCCAGTCCCGGTGCTGCTCGTAGTTCGCCGGGTCGAAGTCACCGAGCACCGGCTTGCGCTTGCGCAGCACCATCTCCCGGGTGACGAGGTCGTAGTCGTAGACCGAGTCGGGGGTGGTCAGCGAGGCGTAGTGCAGCCGTACGCTCGTGGTCTGGTATTCGGGGTTGCTGTCCAGCCCGACGTCGTAGAGCGGCTCCGGGAAGTCGATGTCGTACGACTCGGTGCTGCCCATCGGCAGCACCCGGATCCCGGTCAACCCGGCCGTACGCACCGACACCACGATGTGGTTGGCGAAGGCGTCGACCGCCTCCAGCCTGGTGCCCGGAGTGTGCTCGATCATCGGCACCCAGTCCCCGGGCGCGTCCGCCGAGGTGTACGCGAGCGCGAAGTCCTCCGCGCCGTCGTTGTGCAGGATCAGGAACCGGTGCCCGTGGTGTTCGACCGAGTATTCGACGCCCTGCCGCCGGGGCGCGACCACCGCGGGCTCGCCGGTCGGGTTGCTGGCCGGGATGACCCGTACCTCGCTGGTCACCTTGCTCTGCGAGTCGATGAGGACGAACTTCTCCGAGCGGGTCAGCCCGACGCCCACCCAGAACCGCTCGTCGTCCTCCTGGTAGACGATCTCGTCGGAGTCGGCGGCGGTGCCGACGGTGTGCCGCCAGACCCGGTAGGGCCGCCAGCTCTCGTCGACGGTCAGATAGAACAATGTGGAGCCGTCGGCCGACCAGGCGCTGCCGTAGAACGTGTTCGGCACCTCGTCGGTGAGCACCTCGCCGGTGCCCAGGTCCTTGACCCGCAGCGTGAACCGCTCGTCACCGGCGAAGTCGGTGGAGTAGGCGAGCCAGCGCCCGTCCGGGCTGACGTCGAAGGTGCCGAGGGCGAAGAAGTCGTGCCCCTGTGCCAGTGCGTTGCCGTCGAGCAGGATCTCCTCGCCGGGCAGCGGTGCGCCGTCGGACGGCATCGGCGGGTTCGGCTCGCCGTCGCGTACCGGTACGCGGCAGTGGATGCCGTACTGCTGGCCTTCGACCGTCCGGGTGTAGTACCAGTGGCCGTTCTTGCGGGTCGGCACCGATAGATCGGTCTCTTTGGTTCGCCGCTTCGTCTCGTTGAAGAGCGTCTCCCGCAGCACACCGAGCCGAGCCGTGGTCTGCTCGGTGTAGGTGTTCTCCGCGGTCAGGTAGCCGATCGTGTCCGGGTCGTCCTTGTCGGCGAGCCAGGCGTACTCGTCGATCACCGTGTCGCCGTGGTGGGTGCGTTCGGTCGGCACCCGCTTGGCGACGGGGGCGGCGGTCGTCTCAGTGGTCACCCGGCCACGTTACCCGTCCTGGCCGGCCGGAGGGGCTGACGACCGAGCCGGGCGTTGCCGAAAATTAGCACATGTGTACGATGACCAAGGTGGGGGAGATTTCGATAGAACGGCGCGGGGGCGCTGACATCGCGCGGCGGCTGGCGGGCATCTGTGGTGCCCACTTCGCCCGACCGGCGGGGGCGGCCGACGGGGTGGCCGGCACGGTGGCCCGCTGGGTCGCGGCGCCGGGCACGCCGGAGGCGGTCACCGAGGTGGTCCGGCTCGCCGCCGAACACGACCTCTCGGTGGTGCCCCGGGGGGCCGGCACCAAACTCGACTGGGGCATGCCCCCGTCACAGGTCGACATCGTGCTGGACACCGGGCGGCTCGCCGGGGTCTGGCACCAGCCGGAGGACGAGTTGGTCGCCGAGATCGGCGCCGGCACACCGGTCCGGGCCGCCGCGGCGATCCTCGAGCGGTCCGGCCGTCGACTGCCGATCGACGTGCCCTCGGTCGGCGCCACCGTCGGTGGCGTGGTCGCGGCCAACGAGAGCGGTCCACTCCGGCACCTGCACGGCCGGCCCTGCGACCAGCTCGTCGAGGTCAGCTATGTCGACGCCGCCGGGGTGCTCGCGCACGCCCGGGCCGGGGCGCCCGGCCGTTCCGGGCGGTCGTCCGGCTCGGTGCCGGCCGATCCGGACGTCGCCCGGCTGCTCTGCGGGTCGCAGGGTGCGCTCGGCGTGCTCGTCTCGGCGACCCTGCGGGTGCAGCCGATCCCGGCGAGCCGGGGCTGGGTGATCCGTTCGGTCTGGACCCCGCTGGAGGTGCACGACCTGGTCCGTGCCGTCCTCGACGCCGAGCTGCGGCCGACCGCGATCGAGGTCGACCTGCCGGGCGGCCGGGCGCAGCCGGCCGCTCGCGGCCTGCGGAGCCTCGCCTCCGGCGGCCACCTGCCACCGGACGGGCCGGGTGCCACGGGGGCACCCGGCCCGTCCGGCCGGTCGTCGGGACGAGGCTGGTTCGAGACGCCGGCCCGGCCGGCCGGTGAACGGCCGGGCCGGGCGGCCGGGGCGCGCGGCCGGCTCGGTGAGCCCGGTGCCGGCACCCTTGCCGTACTCCTCGAAGGCGGGCCGGCCGAGGTGGCCGAGCGGGCGGCCCGGTTGACGGCGTTGCTCGGTGGCGACGCCCGGGCGGTCGGCGCGGCACCGGGGTGGTGGCGCCGCTATCCGTTCCGGCCCGACGAGGTCGCGCTGCGCATCGAG
Organism: Plantactinospora sp. CNZ320; assembly: GCF_002846275.1. NCBI lineage: Bacteria > Bacillati > Actinomycetota > Actinomycetes > Micromonosporales > Micromonosporaceae > Plantactinospora > Plantactinospora sp. CNZ320. Next base: position 4,647,514 of record NZ_PJMP01000001.1, on the reverse strand, counting down.
GTGCCGATCGGTGACCTGCACGCCGCCGTCTACGCGCTGCGGGACGCCGCAGGGGCGCCGGTGCCGGTACGCGGCTCGGCCGGGCTCGGTGTCGTGCATGCCGCGCTGCCGTCCGACTCGGCGCCGGAGCGGGTCGCCACCATCCTCGACGGGGTACGCGCGGTGCTGCGTGCCCGCTCCGGCCGTTGCGTGGTGGTCGCCGCCCCGCCCCGGATCCGGGCGGCGGTGGACCTCTGGGGAGACCTACCCGACCTTCCGATGCTGCGCCGGGTCAAGGAGCGGTTCGACCCGGCCCGACGACTCGCCCCCGGACGTTATCCGGGCGGCATCTGACCCCTGGGCGGGGGTGCGCCCGGCCCGGTCGGTACGAACCGACCGGGCCGGGCAACGAACAACAGGGCGGTGGCCTGCCTCGTACGACCGAGCCGTGGCCCTCGTCGGGACACGGTCAGGAAAGCTGCCCCAGATAGTGGTCGAGCTGGTCGGCGTTCCGCGGGGAACAGGCCCGGGCATGGGTCAGGACCGCTCTCGCCCGCTGTCGCAGGGAGGTGGCGGCTGCCTCGAGAGCAGCCCGCCGTACTCCGGGGACGGGATGCTCCACGAGTCGGGTGAGTAACTCCACGTAGTCCGGGTCGTCCTCGGGTCGGGTGGTGTACCGCTCGTCGGAACTGTGCAGGTACGCCAGGCAGTTGATCGTCCGGATCAGCGTCCAGGCGTCCGCCGGATCGTGGAGCGAGGCCAGCAGGTCCGCCTCGTCGAGGAGCGCGAGCGCCTTGCCGAGCTCGTCGGCCAGCCCGGGAGTGTCCGTACTGAGCACGGCAACGCCGATCAGGTGGTCCTGGGTCAGTAGCACGCGACTGGCGGCACCGGATCCGGTCTCCCAGATGAGAAGTCGGGGATTGGCCAGCGTACGAGGATGGTCCGACACGAACCGCCAACCGCGTTCCTCGGCGAGCTTCCGGACGGCGGCCACTGGTGTCCGCTCGGGCAGGAACCGCAGGGTCATCCGTGGCGGCTGTTCAGTCGTCGTCGTCACCGTCGAACTCCCGGTCGTCGAACTCCTCATCGACCCCTTCCCCTTCGAACACGTTCGGATGGGCCCGGACGACACCGCCGTCGAGGGTCTCCTGCAGGTAGGCCAACAGCTCAGCGTCGCCTTCGACCAGCGCCGCCTGTTCCACCAGGAACTGGAGGTTGTATTCGAACGCGAGCCGGGCCACCCCTGCCCGGTAGGCCGGATCGGGATCGGCGAGGTGTTCGCGCAGCCGGGCGGCGCCGTCCAGGTCGCCGTAGTCAAGGGCGGCCAGCACGGCGAGGTAGCCGAGTCGGTCGCCGGGGTCGGCTGCCGCGGTGAGCCCCGCTGCCAATTCCTCGGCGGGGACGAACAAGAGGTTGATCAGGGCGCCCGCAACGTCTACCGGCAGGTCCACCGGCAGCCGCGTCTTGAGCAACTCGTTCAGTCCCGCGACGACATCGTGGTGCGGGCTGGGGCGGTAGCGCACCTCGATGACGTACAGGCTGCCACGGTGCGCCTCGAAGCTGAGGTACGACCTGGTGTGCGCGGTGCGGAACGTCAGCGACGGTACGCCGTCGTGCTGTCGTCGCGCCTGGCGGCCGAGCAGGCCCAGCGCCAGCATTCCGGCCCCGTTTCGGGCAGCCGGCAGGTAGGGGTCGTCCAGGACGGCCGATCCCCAGGACGGGCCGCCCACGAAGGTGTTCATGGTGAAGTAGCGGTCGAGTTCCAGGCCGTCGATCGGCCCGGGCTCCCCACTGTAGACATTCGGTAGGTACACGTCTCCGACGTAGCCGGCGAAGCCCCGGACCACCTTCGGCAGGTCGGCTCGGGACGGCGGTGGGTCCGGGAAGAACCCGGCGACCGCCCGGGCCATCCCCTCGGCGGTGCCCGGCACCGGGATCCACAGGTACGACGGGTACCCCAAGCCGGGGGCGAACAGTAGCCGCTCCGGTTGGCGGCTGTCGACGTACCAGTGGCCGACCGGCGGGACGGGGGAGCCGGATTCCGTTGCCTCCGGCCCCCGGCCGATCAGCACCATGTGCGGCTCGTGCTCCCGGCAGTGCGCCACCGAGGCGTCCGGGTGCCAGATCCCGCTGAACGTGTCCGGGTACGTCTCGGGGTCGTACTCGTCCGGGGCGTTCGCGCGAATCTCGTCGGCGTCGAGCCAGCGTACGCCGTGAGCGGCTGCGGCTCGATCGGCCCGGAGCGCGGTCAGCCAGGCAGGTGGGTCGGCCGCGACCCGATGCGCGGCCTGTCGTGGGAGGTTCATGGGGATCGGGAGCGCGACCTTTCGTCCAACCGCCGTCGGCGGTGCGCACCGGTGGGGCGCGGCTCGCCAGCATACTGGTGTCCAAAGTGGTCACTTCCTCGCCGGCTACACGTTGCGGGTCGCTGTCGGGCGCCGGTGCCGATCCGCGCCCGGCCCGGTCGGTACGAACCGACCGGGCCGGGCCTGGGGATCAACAGTTCGGCACTCCGGGCAGTTGTGCGGAGGGATGGTCGATGTAGATGTTGGTCATGTAGCCGTTCTGGTCGCGCAGCCGGGACCACCAGTTGTTGGTGTAGCCGTCGGCGGTCACCGTGTCGCCCTGCTTCTGGCAGAGCACGTAGACCAGGGTGGGCCCGGCCAGCGTGGTCACGGTCGGCGCGGAGAGCCGGACGTCGGAGCGTACCCGGATTCCGCTGCCCCAGGTCCAGAAGGCGGTACCGCCTCCGCTGCTGCACCCGTTGTCGCTGGTCAGATACCGCTGGCCGTACGAGCCGGGATAGGGCGCGAGCGAGCCGCCGTTGATCGTGATGGTCTGCCCGACTCCGTTGTAGAGCTGCTCGTAGTGGATGTGCGCCCCACTCGAGTTGCCGGTGCTGCCGGTGGTGCCGATCTGCTGGCCCTGGCCGACCGTGGCTCCGTCGGCCACCGAGAACGCGGCCAGGTGGAAGTAGTACGTCGTCCAGCCGCCACCGTGGTTGATGATGATGTAGTTGCCCGCCCCGCCGGCCTGGTAGTAGCGCCGGGCCGTGCCGGGGGCCGAGGCGAGGACCGGGGTGCCGGCGGTGCTGCCGCCGTCGGAGCGGATGAAGTCGAGCGCGAGGCGCACCTCGGCGCTGTGGTGGCTATAGGTCCAGCGCTGTCCACATGGGAACGGCGCCTTGAAGACCGGGGCGGCCTGTGCCGGGGTGGCTGCCACCAGCGTCGCGGTGAGAGTGGTGCAGACGGTTGCCAACAGGACGACGAGTAACCGGATTGATCGCAAAGGAGGTCCGTCCTTCCCGAGGGGGGGTGAGGGGGAACGGCCGGCCACTTGCGCGCAACGGAATGCTATCGAGTTGATCGGGGCGTGTAAATACTTGCCTTAACGGATGTTTGGGAGTGAAGGTTTCCTTCAGCCCTTCCCGACTGGGCCGGCGATGACGGTGGTGCTGTTGGTGGAGGTGGCGACGACGGTGGTGGTCAGCCGGCAGAGTCGTTGCGGAGTACCAGGATGGCGATGTCGTCCCGGGGCGACTCGACCGAGAAGTTGATCGCCGCCGCGCGCAGCCGGGCCGCCACCACGTCCGCCGAATAGCCGGCCAGCGGCGCCGCCGCGTCCCGCAGCCGCTCGGTGCCGAAGAGTTCCCGGCCGCGCCGCCGCTCGGTCACCCCGTCGGTGTAGAAGACAAGCGCGTCGCCGGGGTCGAGCCGCACCTCGGCGACCGGCGAGGCGATCGAGTCGAGCAGGCCGAGCGCCGTCCCCCCGGAACCGACGAACGACGCCCGCCCGTCGGCCCGGACCAGCACCGGCCGGTCGTGGCCGGCCAGATAGAGCGAGACGGTGAGCCGGCCGGCCCGGTCCCGGTCCACGGCGGCCAGCGCCAGCGTGCAGTACCGGCCACCGCCCCGCTCCACTAGCGTGTCGTTGAGCCGGTCCAGCGCCTCCGGCAGCGGTTTGCCGTCACCGACGAGTACCCGGATCACGTCCCGGACCAGCCCGGTCACCGCCGCCGCCTGCACACCCTTGCCGGAGACGTCCCCGACCACCACCAGCCAGCGGTCCTCGGTCAGCGGTACGACGTCGTAGAAGTCGCCGCCCACCTCGGCCGCGTCCCCGGTCGGCACGTACTCGGCGGCGAACCCGATGCCGTCCACCACCGGCAGCACCGGCGGCAGCAGCGACTGCTGGAGGGTCTGCGCCACCTTGCGCCGCTCGTCGTGGATCCGGGCGTTCTCGATGGCCAGTGCCGCCCGCCGGGCCACGTCCTCCAGTACGGCGATCTCGTCCGGGTCGTGCCGGTGCCGCTGGTGCCGACCGACCGCCAGGGTGCCGAGCCGCTGCCCCCGGGCGACCAGCGGGATCGCGAAGCCGTCCAGTGGAGCGCCGATCGGCACCTGCCCCTGGCTGCGCGACGCCTCGCGCAGCCGGGACTGCACCGAGTCCGGGCCGTCGTCGGAGAGCATCTTGTGCAACTGCGGCAGCACCGCCTCGTCGGCGTGGGTGGCGGCGGCCAGCTTCAACCGCCCCCACTCGTCGGTGACGTGCACCGCGCACCACTGCCCCAGCCGGGGCACCACGAGCTGCGGGATCAGTGCCATCGTCAACTCGACGTCGAGCGACTGGGCGAGCAGTTCGCTCGCCTCGGCGAGAAAGGTCAGCCAGGTCTGCCGGCGTACGTCGGCCCGGCGCAGCCGGTCGTTCTCCAGGTGCAGGGAGAGCCGCTCGGCGACCAGCGCGGCGAGCGGGCGGGCGTACCCGGAGGGCGCGGCGTCGAGTTCCAGCTCCCCGGCGTACGGCCGGTGCACTGTCAACGGCACCCGGATCAGCTCGTCGCCGGGGCGGGGCTGCCGGCCGTACCTGGCCAGCAGTTGCCAGCCGGCACCGTCGCCCCGGTCGAGGCGTACCGCACCGCCGGCCGCGCCGACCATGTCGCCGACCCGGACCAGCAGGTCGGCGGCGAAGGTGGGCAGCGGATCGTCGGCGTACGGGTCGGGCGCGGTCTGCATCAGCGCGCTCATCGCCCCGGCGGTCGGCGCCGACGGTCCGGGCGGTCCACCGACCCCGCTCATGGCGCCGGCACTCAGCCCGCTGGCGGCGACGGTGTTCGCCGCCGTCTCCGCCGGTTGCCGGGCCGGGTCGACCGGGCCCTTGCGGTCCAGCCGGAACCAGACGCCCTTGCCGGTGGCCTGGTGGGTGGTGCCCCACCGGCTGGCGAAGTGGTCGACCAGGAGCAGCCCGCGACCCCGCTCGGAGACCTGCGAGATGTCCGTCATGTCGTTTCTGGGCCGGGCTGTCACGTCGTCGATCGGTCCGGCGGCGAAGTCCGAGACCGTCACCGTCAGGCCGGAGGCGTCCGCGATGACCTCGACGTCCAGTTCGGTACGGGCGTGCTCGACCGCGTTTGTGGAGAGTTCCGTGGTGAGCAGCAGCGCTTCGTTGAGCAGTTCCTCGAGCGCCGCCTCGGCGAGTACCGACCGGACGAGGGCGCGCGCGGCCGCCGGCGTACGCCGGTCGGCGGGTAGCCGTACCCGGCGCAGTTGATCGCCCGTGCCCCCGCTGCCCGTCCCGCCGGTGCCCGTGCCGCTCGCCTCCGCTGACACCCTTTTGTATCCTCCAGCGATCCGAGATCCAGGCCACCCTATCCGGGGCTGGGCAGGTCTGCGCCCCGCTCGTGCCGGGCAGCCGGTCACACTGGGGCCGCGCTAGGCTGGACGCTGCCCTACTTGACCGTTCTGCCCGCTTTACCTCCTGGGCGCTCCGCCGGTCGCCGCTGGCGACGGCTGGCCTGCGCCGAGGGTGGCACTGGACGAACGAAAGGCACAATGATGGGGTGGCCGCCGCCCGTGCCGAACCGCCGGGTGCGGCGGAGCGGATGTGCCGACCACCTGGCGGTACGGGCCGGCGCACCGGCCCACCTCCTTCGGAACCTGAGCGAGGAACGATGACCACGGCGAAACAGATATCTGCCGAGGAACGGTCCACCGCCGAGGACGCGGTGCTGCTCACCGAGCTCGCCGAGGCGTTGCGGCGGGTCCGTCGCGGCGATCTGAAGGTACGGCTGCCGCGCCGGGCCGGCGTCGCGGGCGAGGTGGCGGACGCCTTCAACGAGGTCGTCTCCGTCCAGGAGCGGCAGCACCTCGACCTGCGCCGGATCAGCCGGATCGTCGGCCGCGACGGCCGGCTCACCGAGCGGCTGGACGAGGAGGGGCTGGACGGCGCCTGGGCCGAGGGGCAGCGGGCGATCAACCAGCTCATCGACGACCTCGGCCGGCCCACCACCGAGATCGCCCGGGTCATCGTGGCGGTCGCCGACGGTGACCTCTCCCAGCACATGGCACTGGAGATCGACGGTCGCCCGCTGCGCGGCGAGTACCTGCGGATCGGCCGCACGGTGAACACCATGGTCGACCAGCTCTCGTCCTTCTCCAACGAGGTGACCCGGGTGGCCCGGGAGGTCGGCACCGAGGGTGAGCTGGGCGGCCAGGCCGACGTACGCGGCGTCGCCGGCACCTGGAAGGACCTCACCGACTCGGTGAACACCATGGCGTCGAACCTGACCTACCAGGTGCGGTCGATCTCGCAGGTGACCACGGCGATGGCCCGGGGCGACCTGTCGCAGAAGATCACCGTTTCGGCGAAGGGCGAGGTCGCCGAGCTGGCGCACACCATCAACGGGCTGACCGACACGCTGCGGCTCTTCGCCGAGCAGGTGACCCGGGTGGCCCGGGAGGTCGGCACCGAGGGCAAGCTCGGCGGCCAGGCGGACGTGCCGAACGTCGCCGGCACCTGGAAGGACCTCACCGACAGCGTCAACTCGATGGCGTCGAACCTGACCGCCCAGGTCCGCAACATCGCCCAGGTGTCGACGGCGGTGGCCCGGGGCGACCTGAGCCAGAAGATCACGGTGGCTGCCCAGGGCGAGATCCTGGAGCTCAAGGACACCGTCAACACGATGGTGGACCAGCTCTCGTCGTTCGCCGACGAGGTGACCCGGGTGGCCCGGGAGGTCGGCATCGAGGGCAAGCTCGGCGGCCAGGCCCAGGTACGCGGCGTCTCCGGCACCTGGCGGGCACTCACCGAGAACGTCAACCAGCTCGCCGGCAACCTCACCTCACAGGTCCGGAACATCTCCCAGGTCTCCACCGCGGTGGCGAAGGGCGACCTGTCGCAGAAGATCACCGTCGACGCGCAGGGCGAGATCCTGGAGCTGAAGTCGACTGTGAACACGATGGTGGACCAGCTCTCGTCGTTCGCCGACGAGGTGACCCGGGTGGCCCGGGAGGTCGGCACCGAGGGCAAGCTCGGCGGTCAGGCCGAAGTGAAGGGGGTCTCCGGCACCTGGCGGGACCTGACCGACAACGTCAACTCGATGGCCTCGAACCTGACCGCCCAGGTCCGCAACATCGCCTCGGTCACCACCGCGGTGGCGAAGGGCGACCTGTCGCAGAAGATCACCGTCGACGCCCGGGGCGAGATCCTGGAGCTGAAGTCGACTGTGAACACGATGGTGGACCAGCTCTCGTCGTTCGCCGACGAGGTGACCCGGGTGGCCCGGGAGGTCGGCACGGAGGGCAAGCTCGGCGGTCAGGCCCAGGTGCGCGGTGTCGCCGGCACCTGGCGGGACCTGACCGACAACGTGAACTCGATGGCGTCGAACCTGACCGCCCAGGTCCGCAACATCGCCCAGGTGTCGACGGCGGTGGCCCGGGGTGACCTGAGCCAGAAGATCACTGTCGACGCACAGGGCGAGATCCTCGAACTCAAGCAGACCGTCAACACCATGGTCGACCAGCTCTCGTCGTTTGCCGACGAGGTGACCCGGGTGGCCCGGGAGGTGGGCACCGAGGGCAAGCTCGGCGGTCAGGCCCAGGTGAAGGGGGTCTCCGGCACCTGGCGGGACCTGACCGACAACGTCAACTCGATGGGCTCCAACCTGACCGCCCAGGTCCGCAACATCGCCTCGGTCACCACGGCGGTGGCCCGGGGCGACCTGTCGCAGAAGATCACCGTCGACGCGCAGGGCGAGATCCTGGAGCTGAAGGACACCGTCAACACGATGGTGGACCAGCTCTCCTCGTTCGCCCAGGAGCTGACCCGGGTCGGCCGGGAGGTCGGGGTCGAGGGCAAGCTCGGTGGTCAGGCCCAGGTCAAGGGCGTTTCGGGTACCTGGCGGGACATCACCGAGAACGTCAACCAGCTCGCCTCGACGCTCACCACCCAGCTCCGGGCGATCGCCCAGGTCTCCACGGCGGTGACCACCGGCGACCTGACCCAGCGGATCACCGTGCAGGCGCAGGGCGAGGTCGCGGAGCTGAAGGACAACATCAACCAGATGATCGTCACGCTCCGGGAGACCACCAAGAAGAACGCCGAGCAGGGCTGGCTCGACTCCAACCTGGCCCGGATCGGTGGCCTGCTCCAGGGGCAGCGCGACCTCGGCGAGGTCTGCCGCATGATCATGACCGAGGTGACCCCGCTGGTCGACGCGCAGCTCGGCGCCTTCTTCCTCGCCGACACCGACGAGGCGGTGATGCGGCTGCGGCTCACCGCGTCGTACGGCTACGTGGCCCGGCACCACGACGTGACGTTCGGCCCCGGTGAGGGGCTGGTCGGGCAGGCCGCGCTCTCCCGGCGGACGATCCGGGTCGGCGCCCCGCCGAACGGCAGCCTCACCGTCCGCTCCGGGCTCGCCGCCACCCCGCCGGCCGACCTGGTGGTGCTGCCGGTGCTCTTCGAGGGGGAACTGCTCGGCGTCATCGAGTTCGCCAGCGTCTCGCCCTTCTCCGACCTGCACCTGGCCTTCCTGGAGCGGCTGGTCCTCACCATCGGCATCGCGGTGAACACCATCCAGGCCAACCGGCGTACCGAGGAACTGCTCTCGCAGTCCCAGCGGCTCGCCCACGAACTCCAGGAACAGTCCGCCGAACTCCAGCGCACCAACGCCGAGCTGGAGGACAAGGCGCAGCTGCTCTCCGAGCAGAAGGGCAACATCGAGACCAAGAACCGGGAGATCGAACTGGCCCGGATCGGTCTGGAGGACAAGGCGCAGCAGTTGGCCCGGGCCTCGGCGTACAAGTCCGAGTTCCTGGCCAACATGAGCCACGAGCTGCGTACGCCGCTCAACTCGCTGCTGCTGCTGGCCCGGCTGCTCGCCGACAACTCGGAGCACAACCTCACCGAGAAGCAGATCGAGTTCGCCCGCACCATCCACAGTGCCGGCTCCGACCTGCTCTCGCTGATCGACGACATCCTCGACCTGTCCAAGATCGAGGCGGGCCGGATGGACGTCGAACCGACCGAGGTGCGCTTCTCCGAGATCCGCAGCTACGTCGAGCAGGCGTTCGCGCCGCAGGCCGAGGAGCAGGGCCTGGACTTCCAGGTACGCATCTCCAAGGAACTGCCGCCGACCCTGGTCACCGACGCACAGCGGTTGCAGCAGATCCTGCGCAACCTGCTCTCCAACGCGGTCAAGTTCACCGACAACGGGGCGGTGACGCTGCGGATCGGTCCGGCGCCGGAGGGGGCGTTCTTCGACGTACCGGCGCTGGCGACCGCGAACCAGGTGGTGGCGTTCACAGTCATCGACACCGGCATCGGCATCTCGGACGACAAACTCGGGTTGATCTTCGAGGCGTTCCAGCAGGCCGACGGGACCACCAGCCGGCGGTACGGCGGCACCGGGCTGGGGCTGTCGATCAGCCGCGACCTGGCCCGGCTGATCGGTGGCACGATCACGGTCTCCTCGGCGCCGGGGCAGGGCTCGACCTTCACGCTCTTCGTACCCGACGTGCTGGCTCCGGACGCGGTGGTCGCCCCGGTGCCGGTACCGCCGATGCAGACGCCCCGGGGCGCGCTGCCGGCGCTGCTGCGTACCCAGAACGAGCCGGACCGCCCGATGACCCCGGCGGCTCGGCAGCTCGACGGCGCCACCGTGTTGATCATCGACGACGACGTCCGTAACGTCTTCGCCCTGACCAGCGCGTTGGAGCTGCACGGCATGACAGTGCTCTACTCGGACAACGGGGTGGACGGGGTACGCCTGCTCGCCGAGCATCCGGAGGTGGACATCGTCCTGATGGACGCGATGATGCCCGACCAGGACGGCTACGAGACGACCCGGGCGATCCGGCGTAACCACCGCTTCGCCGACCTGCCGGTGGTCTTCCTGACCGCCAAGGCGATGCCGGGAGACCGCGAGTCGGCGCTCGGTGCCGGTGCGAGCGACTACATCACCAAGCCGGTGGACCTGGACGAGTTGATCGAGCTGATGGCCTCCTGGGTCAACGGGGGCGGACGGGAGGTCGAGGGTGAGCGACGGTGAGACCGCGATGAGCCGCGGCGAGGGGACGATCGGGTGAGCGAGCTGGCCAAAGCCCTGCTGGTCGACGACCGGCGGGAGAACCTGATGGCGCTCGAGGCGATCCTCCAGGGGCTTCCGGTCCAGGCTGTCGCGGTGGAGAGTGGCGAGGCGGCGCTGAAGCAACTCCTGGTGGAGGACTTCGCGGTGATCCTGCTGGACGCCCAGATGCCGGACATGGACGGGTTCGAGACCGCCAGCCACATCAAGCGGCGGGAGCGTACCCGGCACGTGCCGATCATCTTCCTCACCGCCGCCGACCGGGACGCCCAACTCGCGCTGCGCGGGTACGCCGTCGGTGCGGTCGACTACCTGACCAAGCCGTTCGACCCGTGGGTGCTCCGGGCCAAGGTCTCGGTCTTCGTCGAACTCTGGGTGAAGACCCGGCAACTCGCCGCACAGTCCGAGCTGGTCCGGGAACGGGACAACCAGTGGCGGACGATGACCGAGGCGGTGGACGACGCGGTGGCGCTGCTCCGCTCCGACGACCCGCAGGGTCGGGACCGGGCGGTGGAGATGCTGGAGCAGGCGCGTTGGGGTGCGGTGGCCTGACCAGCGGCGCGGCTGGCCCCCGACCTGGCGGGGTCAGCCGGTGGACTGTTCGTTGCGGATCATCAGGGCGGAACGCAGCCCGGTGATGTCCAACACCCGGAGCAGGAACTCGCCGACGTTCGTCAGCACCAGCAGGCTCTGCGCGTGACTGGCCTTGCGGCTGAGTACGACAAGGGTGCCGAGGCCCTGTGAGTCACAGAACGTGACATCCGCCAGATCCAGCACAATTCGGGACGGTGCATCACTGAGCACCTCGTTGACCACGCTGGACAACCTGGCGGCGGTGAGCATGTCGATCTCGCCGGCGAGGACGAGCGTCACCTCGTCGGTGCCGCGTCGCACGCCGATGGTCAGGTCCGCCCGGTTCACCCGATCAGCCTATCGCGACCTACCCGAACCGGCCTGTCGATGGCCATCCGCCCCGCCGGTCGGCGCCGGTGTCGAGGCGGCGAACGTGACGCCGGTGCCGACGCCGGTGAGGTGGTCGGGACGGCCCGGCGGGCGTGACGTGCGCGACGGCCCGAGGGGTGGGTGCCGGGCGCACAGGTACCGCTGACAGAATGGCGACACTGTGAGTGAGACGTACCCCGCCGGCCCCGGTCGCTATCCGGCCGCGGCACCGGCCTCCCAGGCCCTGTTCGACCGCGCCCGCACCCTCGTGCCGGGCGGGGTGAATTCTCCCGTGCGCGCGTTCCTGGCCGTCGGCGGCACGCCAAGGTTCATGGCCCGGGGCGAGGGAGCGTGGCTCTTCGACGCGGACGGGCGACGCTATGTCGACCTGGTCTGCTCGTGGGGACCACTGATCCACGGGCACGCCCACCCCGAGGTGGTGGCGGCGGTGCAGGCTGCCGCCGCGTACGGGACCAGTTTCGGCGCACCGACCGAGGCCGAGGTCGAGTTGGCCGCCGAGATCGTCGCGCGTACCCCGGTCGAGCAGGTCCGGCTGGTCAACTCGGGGACCGAGGCGACGATGTCGGCGATCCGGCTGGCCCGGGGCTTCACCGGTCGGGGCCGGATCGTCAAGTTCGCCGGCTGCTACCACGGGCACGTCGACGCCCTGCTCGCCTCGGCGGGGTCCGGGGTCGCCACGCTCGGCCTGCCGGACTCGCCCGGGGTGACGGGCGCGGCGGCGAGCGAGACGATCGTGCTGCCGTACAACGACGTGGCGGCGGTGGAGGCGGTGTTCGCGGCCCAGGGTTCCGAGATCGCGGCCGTCATCACCGAGGCAGCCCCGGGGAACATGGGCGTGCTGGCCCCCCGGGACGGATTCAACCAGGCGCTGGCCCGGATCGCGCACGCACACGGCGCGCTGCTGATCCTCGACGAGGTGATGACCGGCTTCCGGGTCTCGGCGGGTGGCTGGGCCGGGCTCGATCCGGTCGACGCCGACCTCTACACCTTCGGCAAGGTGATGGGCGGCGGGCTCCCGGCGGCGGCGTTCGGCGGCCGGGCCGAGGTGATGGGGCGGCTCGCCCCGGCCGGGCCGGTCTACCAGGCCGGCACGCTCTCCGGTAACCCGCTGGCCACCGCGGCCGGGCTGGCCTCGCTGCGGCTGGCCGACGCGTCGACGTACCGGCGGCTCGACGAGCTGGCCGCCACCGTGGGCAAGCTGGCGAGCGAGGCACTGGCCGCCGCCGGGGTGCCGCACCGGCTCTCGTACGCCGGGAGCATGTTCTCGATCTTCTTCACCGACGCGGACGTCTACGACTACGACACCGCGCGGACCCAGGACGTCGCGGCGTTCCGGGCGTTCTTCCACGCGATGCTGGCCGGCGGGGTCTACCTGCCGCCCAGCTCCTTCGAGTCGTGGTTCGTGTCGACGGCGCTGGATGACGCCGCGCTGGAGCAGGTCGCGGCGGTGTTGCCGGTCGCGGCGCGGGCTGCGGCGGCGGCCGGTCACGGGGGGTAGGGAACGTGGGCAGCACAACGGTCGTGCACGTGCTCCGGCACGGTGAGGTGTACAACCCGGAGAAGATCCTCTACGGCCGGCTGCCCGGCTACCGCCTCTCCGAGCTGGGTGTGCAGATGGCGAAGGCGGCGGCCCAGGCGCTCGCCGAGCGGAACGTCACGCACGTGGTGGCGAGTCCGCTGGAGCGGGCCCAGCAGACGGCGGAACCGATCGCCGCGCAGTTCGGGCTGCCGGTCGGGGTGGACGAGCGGCTGATCGAGAGCGCCAACTGGTTCGAGGGGAAGCGGGTCTCGCCCGGCGACGGCTCGTTCCGCGACCCGCGCAACTGGTGGGTGCTGCGGGACCCGGTCACCCCGTCCTGGGGCGAGGCGTACACGCTGATCGCCGAGCGGATGTTCGCGGCCCTGCACGCAGCCCGGATCGCCGCCGAGGGCCGGGAGGCGGTCTGCGTCTCGCACCAGCTCCCGATCTGGACCCTGCGCCGGTACGTCGAGCACAAGCGACTCTGGCACGACCCGCGTAAGCGGCAGTGCGGGTTGGCCAGCCTCACCTCGTTCCACTTCGACGGTGCCAAGATCGTCGGTATCGGCTACACCGAGCCGGCCGCGCACCTGGTCGCGATGTCGCCGACGGCCCGGACGGCCAAGGGGGCATGATGAGCCGCCCCCGCCGGGTCGCCGGCCTCGGCGCGTTGCTCGCGTTCGCGGTGACGCTGGCCCTGGCCGGCTGTTCCGGTGACGGCGACGGCGGCGGTGACCGCGACCGCAACTGGAGGGACGACTGCACGACGACGGGCGGCATCGTCGAGTGCGCCCCCGAGCACCGCCCGGCCGCCCCGGAGGTCTCCGGCGAGCTGCTGGACGGCGGGACGTACGACCTGGCCCGGGACCGGGGCCAGGTGGTGGTGGTCAACTTCTGGGGTTCCTGGTGCGCCCCGTGCCGGGCCGAGGCGGACGACCTGGAGGAGACCTCCCAGGCGACCAGGGAACGGGGCGTACGTTTCCTCGGCATCAACATCCAGGACGGGCGGGACAAGGCGAAGGCGTTCGAGGTGGCCTACAAGGTCAGCTATCCGAGCATCTTCGACCCGCCGAGCCGGCTCGCCCTGGCCTTCGACATCCCGCCGAACTCGATCCCGGCGACAGTAGTCCTCGACCGGGAGGGCCGGATCGCGGTGGTGATCCGTTCCGGCGTCACCCGGGACACGCTGGAGCCGATCGTCGCCCGGGTGGCCGACGAGAAGCCGCCGGGCGGGCCGAACTGATGGCCGGGCCGACGCGCAACCGGCGGGCCGAACTGACGACCGGGCCGACGCGCACGGGCGGGGCGCTCTGATGGGCGAGACCTTCGCCGAGCTGGCCGAGAGCGGGCCGCTGCTGCTGGCGTTCGGGGCGGCGGCGCTGGCCGGACTGGTCAGTTTCCTCTCCCCGTGCGTACTGCCGCTGGTGCCGGGCTACCTGTCGTACGTGACCGGGCTGGCCGGCAGCGACCTCGAACAGCGCCGGGCCGGCACCGACCGCACCCCCGACGAGCCGGGCGACGCCCCTTCGGGGAGCGGCGGGGTGGCGGTGGCCGTCCGACCGGTCCGGACGCCCCGGGCGGTCCGCGGCCGGGTGCTCGCCGGCACACTGCTGTTCATCGCCGGCTTCACCGCCGTCTTCACCCTGACCGCGGTGCTGGTCACCGCCGTCGGCCAGGCGCTCTTCGCGCAGCGGCGACCGCTGGAGATCGGCATCGGCATCGTGATCATGCTGCTGGGCCTCTCCTACCTCGGGCTGGTCCCCGGGATGCAGCGGGAGTTCCGGATCCGCCGGCTGCCCGCCGCCGGCCTGCTCGGCGCCCCGGTCTTCGGGGCGGTCTTCGCGCTCTCCTGGGTGCCGTGCGTCGGCCCGACCCTCGGCGCCGTGATCGGGATGGGCACCGCGAGCGGCCAGGCCGACCGGGCCGCGCTGCTCGCCGTCGCGTACTGCCTGGGGCTCGGATTGCCGTTCGTGGTCTTCGGGCTCGGTTTCTCCCGGCTGCTCGGGCTCTTCCGGGCGGTGCGCCGCAACAGCCGCTGGGTGACCCGGGTCGGCGGTGCGCTGCTGATCGCGATCGGGTTGGCCCTGGTCACCGGCGGCTGGTATGACCTGGTCATCTGGTTGCAGACCACGTTCGGGGTCGGCGAGGTGGGCATCTGATGTCGACCGAGGACCGCGAGACCATGACCGGCGGGGGTGCCGCGCCGGCCGGCGTCGCCCAGGCCGAGCCGCCGGCGACCGCCGACCCGACCGGGAGCGGTCAGCCGCACCGGGTACGCCGTACCCGGCGGCCGCTGGCCCTGTTGCGCAACTCGTGGCGGCAGCTGACCAGCATGCGTACGGCGTTGCTGCTGCTCTTCCTGCTGGCCCTGGCCGCGATCCCCGGGTCCGTGCTCCCGCAGCGCAACGTCAACATCGAGAACGTCAACCGGTACGCCGTCGAGCATCCCGACCTTTTTCCGATCCTGGACCGGATCGGCGGCTTCGACGTGTACGCCTCGCCGTGGTTCTCGGCGATCTACGTACTCCTGTTCACCTCGCTGGTCGGCTGCATCGTGCCCCGGCTGCGCGACCACGTCCGCGCGCTGCGTGCCGCCCCGCCGCCCGCACCGAAGCGGCTGGACCGGTTGCCCCGGCACGCCGTGCTGACCGACGCCGACGCGGACCCGACCCGGATCGCGGCGATGCTGCGCAAGCAGCGCTGGCGGGTGGTGGTGCGCGGCGACACCGTGTCGGCGGAGAAGGGCTTTCTCAAGGAAACCGGCAACCTGCTCTTCCACTTCTCGCTGATCGGGGTGCTGCTCGGCATCGGCCTCGGCTCCTGGTACGGCTGGCACGGCAACCGGCTGCTGGTCGCCGGCCCGGACAAGGCGTTCTGCAACACGCTCCAGCAGTACAGCGAGTCGAAGCTCGGGCACCGGATCGACGGCAGCGACCTGCCGCCGTTCTGCCTGGAGCTGACCGACTTCTCGGCGACGTTCCTGCCGACCGGGCAGCCGTCGTCGTTCCGGGCGACGACGCTGGTGGAGCAGGGCGACCGGGCGCCGTACCAGGCGAGTTTCTCGGTGAACGACCCGCTGCGGCTGGACGGCGCCAGCGTCTACCTGCTCGGGCACGGCTACGCGCCGGTTCTGCGCTACACCGACCGCAACGGCGAGACGCAGACCAGCAACGAGGCGTTCCTGACCATCGACGGCAACCTGACCAGCGAGGGCGTGGCGACGTTTCCGGACGTCAACCTCGATCCGGTGACCGGGGCGCGCAACCCCGACCTCCAGGTCGCCTTCGAGGGGCTGTACATGCCGACCGCGCCGGAGGCGCCGCCGTTCGTCCGCTCGACGTACCCGGCGGAGCGGTCTCCGGCGGTGATGCTCTTCGCGTACCGGGGCAACCTGGGGATGGACGCCGGGGTTCCGGGCTCGATCTACCGGCTCGACCAGGGGCAGGTGAACAGCGGCAGGCTCCAGCAGATCGGCGAGGGCAAGCTGCTGCGCCCGGGTGAGAAGTGGACGCTCGACGACGGCACGTCGGTGGAGTTCGTCGGCACCCGTCAGTACGTCACCATCTCGGTCCGCTCCGACCCGGGCGAACGGATCGTGCTGGTCAGCTCGGTACTGCTGCTGCTCGGGCTGATGCCTTCGCTGTTCGGCAGGCGGCGCCGGGTCTGGTTCCGGGTATCTCCGGCACCGACCGACGCGACCACGACGGGGCGTAGTAGTTTGGTGGAGATCGGCGGCCTGCCGCGTACCGAGTACGCGGGGTTCGCCGAGGAGTTCGACCGGCTCGTTGCCGCGACCCGGCCCGACAGGGCCCGGGACGACGGTGCGACGGAAGAGGAGACCGACTGATGGCCGCGCTGTCCGACCAACTTCTGGTGGTCGCGATCCTGGGCTACCTGCTGGCGATGATCTGCCACGCCGTCGAGTACGCCTTCGGTACCCGCAGTGTCGTCGGCCGGGCGGCGGCGCGACCGGAACGCGCGCGCGTGCTGGTCGGGGCCGGGGTCGGCGCTGCCGGCGGATCCGGTCCCGCCGACGAGCCGGTCAGCCCGGCCGTCGGGTCGAAGCTGCCGGGCTCGACCGGCAGGGCGCGGTCGCCCCGGGCGGCGCTGGCCGGGCAGGCCGCCGTCGTGGTCACCGTGCTCGCCGCCGTGGTCCACCTCGCGGTGCTGGTGACCCGGGGCATCGCGGCCGACCGCATGCCGTGGGGCAACATGTACGAGTACCTGCTCTCGATCACCTTCGTCGGGGTGGTCGGCTGGCTGGTGCTGCTCTACCGGCGTGCCACGCTGCGGCATCTCGGCCTCTTCGTGGCGCTGTCCATGGTGCTGCTGCTGGCCGTGGCCGGGCTGCTGCTCTACGTGCCCATCGTGCCGCTGGTGCCGGCGCTCAACTCGTACTGGTTCGTCGTGCACGTGGCGTCGATCGCGGTCTCCTCCGGCATCCTGCTGCTCGGTGCGGTGCCGGCGATCATGTACCTGATCCGGCACGGCTACGACCAGGGCAAGCGGAGCTTCCCGTACAGCCTGGGAGTCCGGGCGCCGGAGGCCGACACGCTGGAGCGGTTGACGTTCCGGCTGCACGCCTTCGCCTTCCCGATCTTCACCTTCGCGGTGATGGCGGGTGCGGTCTGGGCCGAGGCGGCCTGGGGACGGTACTGGGGCTGGGACCCGAAGGAGACCTGGGCCTTCGTCTCCTGGGTGGTCTACGCCGGTTACCTGCACGCCCGGGCGACGCCGAGCGTGAAGCGCCCGGTGGCGACCTGGATCGCGGTGCTCGGCTTCCTCACCATGCAGATGAACCTGTACGGCGTGAACATCTTCTTCGAGGGCCTGCACTCGTACGGCGGTCTCGACTGATCCCTTCCCGGCTCGGCACGGCGACGATCTTTAGCCTTGACTTATATAAGCGAGGTGTGAAAGATCGGGGGTACGCGCGACCGACGCGCGTATCAAGCCTTGCCACCCGTACCGGGAAGGAGCCCCGCGAAGTGTCTGCGATCGCGCCCCAGAAGGTCACCACGTTCCTGATGTTCCAGGATGGCAACGCCGAGGAGGCGATGACCTTCTACACCTCGCTCTTCGACGACGGTGAGGTGATCAACGTCGACCGGTACGGCCCCGGTGAGGACGGTCCCGAGGGTTCCGTCCGGCACGCGACGTTCGCCCTGGCCGGCCAGCGGTTCATGTGCATCGACAGCGCTGTCCGGCACGAGTTCGGCTTCACCCCGTCGGTCTCGCTCTACGTCACCTGCGAGTCGGAGAAGGAGATCGACCACCTCTACGGCGCGCTCGTCGAGGGCGGCAAGGAGCTGATGCCGCTCGGCTCGTACGGCTTCAGCGACAGGTTCGGCTGGGTCAACGACCGCTTCGGCGTCTCCTGGCAGCTCACCCTCCCCACCGGGACCGTCCCGGCCTAGCTGTAGTGACCATGAGCGTTGTTGACGGCGTGTCGGCTTGATTGATGGAGAGACCTCCGGCGAGGTGTGAGGTGCTGACGCCCATACCTACCGGAGGTCTCTATGGCCCACCGTAACGCCCGGCTGACCGTGTACGCCCGCCGCCTGCTCATCACGCGTGTCATCGACCAGGGCCGTCCGGTCGCGCACGTGGTCAAGGAGCTGGGCTGCTCACGCGCCACCGGCTACAAGTGGCTGGCCCGCTGGCGAGCCGAAGGCGACCCGGGTCTGCACGACCGGCCCAGCACCGCCCACCGGCTGCCTCGCAAAACCCCGCCCGAGGTCGAACATCTGGTCTGCCACCTGCGGACCACCCGCAAACTCGGCCCCCGCCGACTCGCCCCACTGCTCGGCCTTGCCGCCTCGACCGTGCACGCCGTCCTGACCCGCCACGGGCTGCACCGCCTGGCCTGGCTGGACCGGCCCACCGGCCAACCCGTACGCCGCTACGAACGCGACCACCCCGGCGAACTCATCCACGTCGACGTCAAGAAACTCGGCCGCCTCCGCGACGGCGGCGGCTGGCGAGCCCACGGCCGCGACAGCCTCGAACACCGCCGCACCCGCTACGGCACCCGAGTCGGCTTCGACTACGTCCACTGCGCCGTCGACGACCACACCCGCCTCGCCTACGCCGAAATCCACCCCGACGAGAAGACCACCACCTGCGCCGACTTCCTCCGCCGCGCCGCCAGACACTTCGCCGCCCTCGGCATCACCGGCATCGAACGAGTCATGACCGACAACGCCCTGGCCTACCGACGCGGCCGAGCATGGCACCAAGCCCTGACCGACCTCGGCGCCCAAGCCCGCTTCACCCGCCGCTACCGGCCACAGACCAACGGCAAAGCCGAACGCTTCAACCGCACCCTGCTCGACGAATGGGCCTACCAACAGCCCTACACCAGCAACCAACACCGCGCCGAGGCTCTACCCGCCTTCCTCCACACCTACAACTACCATCGCGGGCACACCTCACTCGGCGGCCAACCACCCATCAGCCGCGTCAACAACGGTGCTGGTCCCTACACCTAGCGCGCCCGCAACGGCGGGGTCGGGCACGACTGGCGGGCAAGCTGGGTTGCCGACTTGGCGGCGCGGTTCAGGAAGAGTGCGCGTTCCTGGGCGTTGCGGGTCAGCTCGGCGGCCCGGGTGAACTCGCGCCCGGCCTCGTCGTGCCGGCCCAACCGGTCCAGCAGGTCGCCCCGGACGGCGGGGAGCTGCGGATAGCCGGCCAGCGCGGGCTCGGCGACAAGCGTGTCGACGATGGCCAGACCGTCGGCCGGGCCGGTGGCGTTGGCGACCGCGACCGCCCGGTTCAGCTCGATGACCGGCGACGGCGACACGTGCACCAGTACCCGGTAGAGCGCGGCGATGCGTACCCAGTCGGTCTCGTCGGCGGTCCGGGCGCGCGCGTGGCAGGCCGCGATCGCCGCCTGCAGGGTGTACGGGCCGATGCCCAGCGACTCGGCCCGGTCCAGGGCGGCGAGGCCGCGCCGGATCAACAGCCGGTCCCAGCGCCGGCGGTCCTGATCGGGGAGCAGGATCGGTTCGCCGTCCGGCCCGGTCCGGGCCGGGATCCGGGATGCCTGCAACTCCAGCAGCGCCACCAGGCCGTGCACCTCGGCCTGCTCCGGCATCAGTCCGGCCAGGATCCGACCGAGCCGCAGCGCCTCCGCGCAGAGCGCCGGTCGGGTCCAGTCGTCCCCGGCGGTCGCCGAGTAGCCCTCGTTGAAGACGAGGTAGACCACCTCCAGCACCGAGCCGAGCCGGTCGGCCAGCTCGGCCCGGGGCGGCAGTTCGAACGGTACGCGCTTCGCCGCGAGGGTACGTTTCGCCCGGGTGATCCGCTGCCCGACCGTCGGCTCCGGCACCAGGAAGGCCCGGGCGATCTCGTCGGTACGCAGCCCGCCGAGCAACCGCAGCGTCAACGCCACCCGCCCCTCGGTCGGCAGCACCGGATGGCAGGCGGTGAAGATCAGCCGAAGCAGGTCGTCGTCGATCCGGTCGGGGTCCAGTGCGGCGGCCAGTTCCGCCTCGGTCGGGTCCGGTCGGCTGGACACCTCCCGCCCCAGCTCCTGGAGCTTGCGCTGGTACGCCGTACGCCGTCGCAGCAGGTCGACCGCCCGGTGCTTGGCGGTCGACATCAGCCAGCCGCCCGGGTTCGGCGGTATCCCCTGTCGGGGCCACTGCTCCAGCGCGACGACCAGCGCGTCCTGGGCGATCTCCTCGGCAAGCCCGACGTCCTGGACCAGCCGGGCGACCCCGGCGACGATCCGGGCAGACTCGATCCGCCAGACCGCCTCGACGGCCCGCCGGCCGGCCTCCCGATGTCCCGCCCCCGCCATGATCCCGATCCAAGCACGCCACGCGCCCGACGGGACAGACCCTGACGACCTGTTGCCGCTGACGACCTGTTGCCGCTGCGGAGCTGTTGCCGCAGCAGGCCGGCGATCGCCGCGAACGACACAGGTCGTCAGGGTCCGGCGCGGGCTCAGGCGGGTGGAGGTGTGAAGTCCTCCGGCCCGAAGACCCGGATCACCTCACCCTCGCCCTCCCAGCCCGGCCACATGTCGCGGTGCAGCTCCAGGAACCGGGAGACCCACTCGACAGCCTCCTCCTTCGAGCGCACCTCGTACACGGCGTAGCTGATCGTCTCCTTTGCCTCGGCGAACGGCCCGTCGGTCACGTTGAGCCTGCCGGCGGCGACCTGCAGCAGGGCCCCCTCCGCACTCGGGGCCAGTCCGCCCTGGTCGAGCAGGGCACCGGCGGCGGTCGCCTCCTCGCCGAGCTGCATGATCGCCTCCATCAGCCCGGGCGGCGGCGGGGTCGTGGTCCGGGTGGCCCGCAACAGTGCCAGGTAACGCATCTGTCCTTCTCCTTCGGTCGGTTCTGCAATTCATCGATTGGTTGGCAAATCGATTGGTTGGCAATTCGTGGGTCGGTTGTGCGATTCGTCGTCTGGACGTGTCGGCCGGGGCGGCTCGCGCCCAGCCGGTGGTGCCACCGGTCGGGTCAGGCGGCCCGGGCAGGGGCGGCCCGGCGGTAGAGATGGGCGGCCACCGCCGAGATCCAGGCCCAGGCCAGCACCACCGCCCCGGTGAAGGCGAGGTTCGACCAGGCCGCTCCGGCGCCGGAGGCCATCGCCAGGAAGCCGGCGAGGAACAGCACGCCGGTCGACCGGGAGAAGGCCGCCCAACCCCGCCGTCCCTCGGCCGAGAACCGCCGGCCGAGAACCAGGCAGGCCGCGACCAGGCAGGCGAAACCGATGCCACCGGCCAGGAAGTGCAGGGTGCCGTGCCACGTTACCGGCGTACCTGTCTGCGGGGTACCGACCGGAAAGCCGAGCGCCGGGTCCGCCCGGAACACCCCGGCCGCGACGAGGCTGAGCCCGTACACCCCGATCAGCCGGGGCGCCCAGCCCGCTCCGATGCCCCCGGCGAGGCTGCGCCGCAATCCGATCGCGAGTGCACAGGTCATCAGCCCGGCCAGCACCAGGTTGCCGATGTGGATCCAGCCGAGCCCACCGTTGGCCAACAGGCTCCAGGCGTGCCGGGTCAGGTCGAACCCGTCCCGGGTGAGCGCCTGGGCCAGCGACACCAGGACGTAGCTCGGCCCGGCGAGCACGCCGTACGCCAGCAGGGTCTTCGTGACGCTTGTCGCCCGGTCGCACCGCTGGCCGGCCGGTCGGGCAGCCGCCCCGGAACCGGTGCTGTGCCGCTGCGCGGTCGTACCGTACTGGTCCGCCATCGGGATGTGCTGGTTCATCGTCGTCCTCCTCGGTTCTGCCGGCCCGGGGTTCGGCACCCGGGCCGGCCTTTACCCCTGCCTCGAACGGGCGACGGCGGATCCGACAGGTCGGCCGGATTTTCTTCGAAAATTTTTTCGGTACCCGGCTGGTGTGCCGCTGACCTGGGCAGATCCGCTGGTCGCCAGCCGGGTGACAGGGCCGGTCGTAGGCTCGGAACCATGTCCTGGACGACCTATGGCAGCTTCCTGGTCTTCGCTGTGGTGCTGATCGTGGTGCCCGGACCGGACTTCGCGGTGGTCACCCGGAACACCCTCTCGGCGGGTCGCGGGCGTGGCTGGTGGAGCGTGATCGGTGTCGCCTGCTCCAACGCCGTACAGGGCAGTGCGGCTGCGGCCGGGCTGGGGGCGGTGATCGTACGGTCCCAGCCGCTCTTCCAGACGATCAAGTGGGTGGGGGTGGGCTACCTCGCCTTCCTCGGCCTCCAGGCGCTGCGATCGGCCTGGCTGGGCCGGTACGCCCCGATCGGCGGGGACCGGTCCGATCCGCCCGGAGCGGCGCTCGCCGGCTGGCGACAGGGCTTCCTGTCCAACATCACCAACCCCAAGGTGCTGGCCTTCTATCTCGCGGTGCTTCCGCAGTTCGTCGGGCATCGCGCCCCGCTGGCCGTACTGCTGCTCTTCGCGCTGAGCCACGCGGTGCTCTCGCTGCTCTATCTGCTGACCCTGGTCGGGTTGTTGCACCGGGCCCGCGGGGTGCTGTCCCGGCGCCGGGTACGGCGGGCGATGGACGCCGGCACCGGTCTCGCGATGCTCGGCTTCAGCGTCCGGCTCGCCACCGAGCGGTCCTGACCGGTTAATACGGGCTGATCGGCTGCCCACCTGGCTGACCGGCTGACCGCGCCCGGCCCTGTCCTGTCCTGGCCGACGACGCGGTAACAGAGTCTTGCTGTTGACAAGATGCCCTGTCGCGAGGCAATCTTGACGCTGCCAAGTTGCGTTTCCGTCGAATCGTTCGGGAGACCTGTGATGTCGTCCGCCACCCAGAACACCGCCGCCATCCTGCTGATCACCGTCTCGACCATCGCGTTCGGCGGGTTGTCCCTGCTCATGCACCTTGTCCGGCGGATACCCGGCTATCTGGACAACCCCGTCCGGCGGGCGCTCTGGACGGCCGGGCACGCCCATGCCGGCGTACTCGTGCTCTTCGCGCTCGTCGCGCTCCTCTATCTGGACCGGGTCGACTACGGCGAGGGCATGCGGACGCTGATCCGGGTCCTGCTGGTTGCCGCCCCGATCCTGATGCCGCTCGGCTTCTTCCTCTCCGTGGTGCGCCCCTCGGACACCCGGCCCAACAAGCTGATCTGGCTGGTCGGGCTCGGCGGGGCGAGCCTGACGGTCGGTACCCTGCTGCTCGGCGTCGGCCTGCTCTGATGCGCCGACGCCGATCTCGTCGACGGGATCGGCGTCGGCAGGGGCCAGGTCACCGCGAAGGGACCCGGCCGTGCCCTCCCGACCGGCGGTGCGACAGACTAGCCACATGGCGGCTCGTGGCTTCCCGTACACCGACCTCCGGGAGTTCCTCACCGCGCTGGAGGGCGCGGGGGAGTTGCGCCGGGTTCCGGTCCCCGTCGACCCGACGCTCGAGATCAGCGAAGTGGTCACCCGCACCGTCCGGGCGAACGGACCGGCCCTGCTCTTCGAACGCCCCACCCGGGGTGAGATGCCGGTCGCGATCAACCTGTTCGGCACCGAACGGCGGATGGCGATGGCGCTCGGCGTCGACCAGCTCGACGAGATCGGCGAGCGGATCGGTGCGCTGGCCAAGCCGGAGTTGCCGGTCGGCTGGTCCGGCATCCGCGAGGGCCTGGGCAAGGTGATGCAGCTCAAGTCCATACCGCCGAAGAAGGTCAAGACCGCCCCCTGCCAGCAGGTGGTCTACCGGGGCGCCGACGTCGACCTGAACCGGCTGCCCGGCCTCCAGGTCTGGCCCGGCGACGGCGGGATCTTCCACAACTACGGGCTGACCCACACCAAGCACCCGGAGACCGGCAAGCGGAATCTCGGGCTCTACCGGTTGCAGCAGCACTCGCACAACACCCTCGGCATGCACTGGCAGATCCACAAGGACTCCACCGCGCACCACGCCGTCGCCGAACGCCTCGGCCAGCGGCTGCCGGTGGCGATCGCCATCGGCTGTGACCCGGTGGTCAGCTACTCCGCCTCGGCACCGCTCCCCGGTGACATCGACGAGTACCTCTTCGCTGGTTTCCTGCGCGGCGAGCGGGTCGAGATGGTCGACTGCCTGACCGTGCCGCTTCAGGTGCCGGCGCACGCCCAGATCGTTCTGGAGGGCTACATCGAGCCCGGCGAGCGGCTGCCGGAGGGGCCGTTCGGCGACCACACCGGCTTCTACACGCCGGTCGAGCCCTTCCCGGTGCTGCACGTCGAGGCGATGACCACCCAGCGGGAGCCGGTCTACCACTCGATCATCACCTCCAAGCCGCCGC
This sequence comes from Plantactinospora sp. CNZ320, assembly GCF_002846275.1. NCBI lineage: Bacteria > Bacillati > Actinomycetota > Actinomycetes > Micromonosporales > Micromonosporaceae > Plantactinospora > Plantactinospora sp. CNZ320. The sequence continues at coordinate 4,622,977 of NZ_PJMP01000001.1, read as the reverse complement.
AGGAGGATCACGGGCTCGGCAAGGCCACCGAGCGGATCTTCCAACCGCTGCTCAAGCTGCTGATCCCGGACATCGTCGACTACGACCTGCCGGCCGCCGGGGTCTTCCACAACTGCGCGATCATCTCGATCCGCAAGCGCTATCCGAAGCATGCCCAGAAGGTGATGAACGCGATCTGGGGCGCCCACCTTATGTCGCTGACCAAGCTGATCGTGATCGTCGACGAGGACTGCGACGTGCACGACTACGCCGAGGTGGCCTGGCGGGCCTTCGGCAACGTCGACTACGCCCGGGACCTGCTGCTCACCGAGGGGCCGGTGGACCACCTCGACCACTCGTCGTACCAGCAGTTCTGGGGCGGCAAGGCCGGGGTGGACGCCACTCGGAAACTGCCGTCCGAGGGCTACACCCGGGGTTGGCCGGAGGAGATGACCATGTCGCCGGAGATCCGGTCGCTGGTGGACAAGCGCTGGAAGGAGTATGGAATCTCTTGAGCACGCGGAGTGAGGTTGCGGAGTCGCCGGGGCGGGTCAAGGCTTTCCTCCGGCTGGTGGCGATCGAGCACTCGGTCTTCGCGTTGCCGCTCGCCTATCTGTCGGCGCTCACCGCGATGCAGCGGTACGGCGGGCAGGTTCGTTGGCTCGACCTGCTCCTGATCACCATCGCCATGGTCGGGGCGCGGACCTTCGCCATGGCGGCGAACCGGATCATCGACCGGCACATCGATGCGCGCAATCCGCGTACCGCCGGGCGGGAGTTGGTGACCGGGGCGGTGAGCGTGCGGACGGCCTGGACCGGCGCGGTCATCGCGCTGGCGGTCTTCCTCGGTGCCGCGGCGGCGCTCAACCCGCTCTGCCTGGCCCTCGCCCCGCTCGCCGCGATCCCACTGGTGGTCTACCCCTACGGCAAGCGGTTCACCGACTGGCCGCACGCGATCCTGGCCCTGGCCCAGGCGGTCGGCCCGATCGGCGCATGGTTGGCGGTGACCGGCACCTTCGACGGCTCCGGCCCGGCCTGGTTGCTCGGCGCGGCGGTCGGACTCTGGATCGGCGGCTTCGACCTGATCTACGCCTGCCAGGACGTCGAGGTCGACCGCCGGATCGGGGTACGCAGCGTCCCCGCCCGCTACGGCCTCCGGTTCGCCCTGCACGCGTCGACCGTGGCCCACATCGTGACCTTCGGCCTCTTCCTCTGGTACGGCGAACTGGTCGGGCTCGGCTGGCTCTGGTGGCTCGGGTTGGCGTTGACAGCCCTCGCCTTCGGCTACCAGCACGTGGTGGTGACCCCTACCGACCTCTCCCGGGTCAATCGGGCCTTCTTCACCGCCAACGGCTTCGTCGGGATCGCCCTGTTCATCTTCGCCCTGCTCGACCTGGTGTTCCGGCTCCACCTGGCTGCCTAGGCGCGACCGCTCTGGAATGATTCGTGGCGGGCTCGGTACGTCCGGTCGACCCACCACATCGGACGGAGAGGCTACGGGCACAACGGTCGGTGTCCAGCGGCGTATCGGGCGGCGTCAACCACTCGCTAGGACTATCGACACCCCTCCCTTCACGAAACAACAATGACGCGGTGACGAGGAGTGAGCGCAGGCGCTGGGTCGTCGGTGGATTCGTACTTGCGGCGATACTGGTGGCGAGCGCCATCGTCTGGTGGTTGCGCGGTCGTGAGGTGGCCAGCGTGGTCGTCGGGATCGGCAGTCTGCTCGCGGCCATCGTCGGTCTCGTTCCACTGCTTGCCGGACGATCCGAGCCCGCCGCAGGTGGTGCACCGGAATCCGTCACCGTGATCCGGGCCGGCCTGTTCGGCCGGATACGGCGGGTGCTGGTCCGGGCCGTCGGCGGAAGCCGGAACGAGATCTCGACCAGAGCGGGCGGCATCGTCGAGGACACCGCCATCGATAACAACAGCATCGGAAACTCCTCCGCCGGGAACACGCACGTCGGGAACACCCCCGCCGGAAACACGGCCCTCGAGAACACCGGCAGCGGTGACACCCGTACCGGGAACCGGCCGGCACCGCCCCGACAGGCCCGGCCCACCGCGCCCGCCCCGGCGATGCCGCCGGCCGCCCCGGTGGTCCCGTCGGCCGGATCGGTGGTGCCGTCAGCCGGACCGGTGGTGCTGCCGGCCGCCCCGGTGGTGCCGTCGGCCGGACCGGTGGTCGGTCGACCGGTGCCGTCGGCCGGATCGGTGCCGGTGCCGGTGCCGGTTGGCGGTCGTGTCGGTGTCGGGTCGGGGGCCGGCGGCAACCCGGCCCGGGTGGAGCTGGTGGCCCGGGTGGTCGACGGGATGGTGAGCCGCGACGCCCAGCTCGACCGGATCATCGAGAAGATCCACAATGGCGAGACCGGGATCTTCGCGGTGCTCGGTGGGCACGGCATGGGCAAGTCGGCGTTCCTGCGGCAACTTCACGACCGGGTTGCCCGGGACGCGCCGGACGTGCTGCGGCTGCCCGCGGAGGGGGCGATGCTCGTCGACAGGTACGGCCTCTCCGAGTCGCTCAGTGGCCAGTACGGCGACGGCCTCACCCCGACCGCCGCCGGCCTGCTGCTGGAGCGGTCGTCGAACCTCCTCGGCAACCTGGTCAACGACCTCCTGCCGGAGTTCGGGCTGGCCGGGCCGGGCGGTGGGGGCCGGCGGTTCGAGAGGTTCGTCCTGGCGATCGCGGCGGCGAAGACGGCCGGCGACCGTCCGGTGCAGGTCAACAACGAGCTTTCGGCATTCGGCTTCGGGCGGATGGCGGACACCCGGATCGACGTCACCCTCACCGAGACCGCGGCAGCCGTCGTCGAACGGGCCCGCAAGGCGCAGTGGCGGATCGACGAGGCGTTCATCGCGGACTGGCAGGCCTGGCTGAACGGCCGGCGCGCCGTGGTGATCCTGGACGGGTTCGAGACGCTCATCGACGACGCGGTGGGACAGTGGTTGGTCGGGCTCGCCTGGCGGCTGCCGAACACCCTCGTCGTGGTACCGCTCATTCCCCGCGACTACGCCGAACACGTCCGCAGCCTGGTCGACCCGAACCGCTCGGAGGAGTTGCCGCTGCTCTCCACCGGCGAGGTGTGGGAGTACCTGCGGTACCACCTGGGCGGCGGCGCGACCACGGAACTGGCCGAGGCGGTGCACGACTTCACCGGCGGCCACCCGTCGGCGGTCGGCCTGGTCCACCAGCTCATCCAGGAGCGCGGCGAGGAGATTCGGCAACCCGACCAACTGCGTGGGGTGCTGGCGCGCCTCTCCGCCGACGGCGAGTTGAACGTCGCCGGTCTGGTCGAGGCGATTCTCGGCCGTCGACGCCCGGCGCTGCTGCGGGCGGTCGAGGTGGCCGCGCTGCTGAACTCCTTCGACCCGCCGCTGCTGCAACGACTCCTGGAGGCCGACGCGGAACTCGACGGGGAGTCGGGGCGGGCGACACCGGTCGCGAGCAGCGTGATCGCGGAGTTCCAGCGGCTCGGACTCCTCGACCAGGTCTCCGACGGGACCCGGTTCCGGGTGCACGAGTTCATCCGTCCGGCCCTCGCCGCCAGGATGGCCCGGCTCTATCCGCAGCGGTGGACCCCGATCCACCGGGCCGCCGCCACCCACTACTTCGAACTGATAAGCGAGTTCGAGGACAAGACCGACAAGGCGTACGGCTCCTGGTACAAGTACGAGGACCCGGTCTGGCAGGCGTACGAGACCGAGTGGCTCTACCACACCGCGCAGCTTCCCGACGAGCGCTACCTGACCCGTACCCGGTTCACGCTAATCTTCATGGAGGCGTTCTGGTGGTGGGGCCTCTACGTCGACTTCCCGTTCTGCCACCACCTGCTGGAGAGCTGGGAGTCGGCGGCCCAGGACGACGACGACCGGAAGCTGCTGCGTCAACTGCACCGGTTCCAGCTCAACTACCTGCCCGGCCCGGACAAGCCAGCCGGTCCACACTGGACCGAAGTGCACCGGGCGCTGCGCGCGGTCCGCGAGGTATGCGGGTTGCGCGGCGGCTGGCGGGACTCGCGGTTGCCGGCCGACATTCGCCAGAGCCAGTTCCGTACTTCGCTCTACCTGCGGCTGTTCGACGCGCACGCGCTCTGGTACGACGGCCGGCCCGGTCAGGCCGACGAGGAGTACCGCAAGCTCGAACCGGACTTCCTGGAGCTGGGCGACGACGTGATGACCGCCTGGTTCTACTACGAGTGGGGCGACATCGGCTTCGCCGCCGGTGATCCGGCAACGGCGGCGACCCGGGTCGGTCAGGCACTGCGGCTGACCCGCGAGATGGCCGACGGGCCGGAGGGCGAGGTCGACTCGGAGCTGTTGGCGAACCTGCACCGCTGCCTCGGCGACCTGTGCTGGTCGAACGATCCGGTCACCGCCGCCACCGAGTACGGGCTCGCGGTCCGGCACGCCTTCCTCTTCCAGCGCACCGACAACGCGCTCGACCACAGCGTCAACGCGCCCGACGAGTACACCCAGCGCTTCTACCAGGAGATCTCCGACCGGGCGACCGCCCGGGCCCGCGAGTCGGCGGACCGCGCCGAACGGGACGAGATCGTCGCCGCCCTGGTCGCGCCGACCGGCGGTGTGGCGCGAGGAGACCTCCGGCCGGCGGAGCTGGCCGGACTCTTCCCACGCAACGCACTCGACGCGGAGCTGCACCTGCGGGAGTCGGAGTTCGCGGACTACTGGGGCGACGTGGTGGAGGGGTGGGACCTCGACATCCCCGCCGAGCTGGAGCGGGCGATCGCCCTCGCCGACCGGATCAGCACGGACCAGCCGGCCGGATCAGCGCGGAACGGCCGGCCGGACAGCGGGCCGGCCGAATAGCGGAAGGCCGGCCGGCGGTTGGCCCTACGGTCGGGCGGTTGGCCGGAGGGTCGGGCGGTCAGGCGCTCGGCAGCCCCAGCCGGTCGCTGAGCCACCGCACCTGCCACTGCCGCTCCAGCTCGTACCGATCGAGGCCGACGGTCGGGGTGCGGGCCTCGCCGGCCCGCGCCGCGACGTAGCCGAGCGCGGCCACGGGATAGCTTTCCATCATCTCGATCGCGTCCGCCAGATAGCCGCAGGTTCGGGCGGCGGCGCTCCGGCCGCGCAACGCCGCGCGTTCCTGCCGGTCCAGGGCAAGGCCGGCGAGTTCCGCGAATTCGACCGGCCCGTCCCCGGCCAGCCGCTCGGCGGCGGAGGCTAGCGAACCGTCGTCCAGCTCGTCACCGCACTCCTGCGCGGCGTGTCCGGCGATCCGGGCCAGACAGCCACGGACGAACTCGCGCCGAGCCTGCGCGTTCCAGCGGTCGACCCGGGCACGGAGGCGGCCACGCCCGGCGACCACCTGGCGGGCCAGCTCCAGCACCGGCCCGTCGACCTCCACCTCCCAGAGCTCGTCGTGCAACCAGTACGGCAGATCCGTGACCCGGCAGACGTGCAGCCCCTGCCGGCAGGGCACGATCGCCGGCTCGGAACGCCACTCGGTCGACCAGGTCTGCCGGGAGAAGGGCCCGGACCGGCCGGCGGTGAGGAACTTGTAGTACGTCACGGCGCCTCCGCTCCCCGGGCCAGCAGATGTTCCGGGGAGGGCGGTCCCGTCAGGCTCAGCAGCGCGGCACGCAGGTCGTGCACCTTGCCGACGTACGCCAGGCAGGGCGGGCAGACCATCAGGTGCAGCTCGACCAGTTCCCGCTGCTCCGGGTCGAGCGCGCCGTCGAGCCAGCTTCCGACCAACCGTACGGTCTGGTCGCAGCGGAGGTAGCCGTCCATCCGCCGGCCCTACCTGGCGCTCTCGTCGAGGAAGGCGACCATCTCCATCCTGGCCGCCTCCAGGATCCCGAGGTAGTGCTCCGGTTCCTGCCCGGTGATCTCGACCGCTTCCGGCAACGTCAGCCCGACCACGTCGGAGAGGAGCAGCAGCAGCCGGGGCAGCGGCGGCAGCCGGCGTACCGCCCGTTCGAGCCGCTCCGGGGTCGTCACCTCGGTACCCCAGCTCGGGGGTGTGTCCCGCCACCAGCCCGCCCACGGATCCGCCTCGCCCGCGAACCAGTCGGCCAGCACCGAGGCGTCGGCCGGGTCGGCGGAGACGTGCACCAGCCCGTCGGCGGAGAGCCGCGGCAGGAACTCGGCCACGACGGTACGGCCTGGCCGGGGAAGCTCCTCACCGGCCACCATCCGGTCGAGTACCCGTTGCCACACCTCGTCCAGCAGCGCGACGCCCCGGTCGTCGACGGCGAGCAGCCGGGCGGCGACCGCCGTACCCGGATAGTCCCGGCGCAGCAGTGCGGCGTCGACCCGCAGTGGTGGCACCTGCGGGTACTCCTCCGGAGCCAGCAGGACCAGCGGGTCGGGCTCGTGGTCGAGCCGGGCCAGCAGTCCCGCGTACGCCATGTCCGTGGACTCGTCGACGCCCTCCGAGTCGGTGTAGTACTCGGTGACGAAGTCGCGCACGGCCTGTCGGGGGAGCGTCCCGTCCCCGGTCGCGGCGAGCAGCAGCATCCCGCCCACCCGTTCGGCACCCGGCCGGACCCGGGGCTGCACGAACGGGCTCGGAACCAGCCGGAAACCGGCCCGGTCGTAGAACCGGAGCCGCTTGACCGGATCGCCGTGCGGCCCGGCCGAGTGGAAGCGCGGGTCCTCGACCTCGGCGATCGTGACGACCGCACCGGCCCGCTCCTGCCAGGTCGGCAGCACACCCAGCAGGGTCGAGCCGATCCCGCCGCCGCGCTGGCCGGGACGGACCGCGAGGTAGCTCAGCAGCAGCACCCGGGAGCCCGGGAAGGAGTCGGCGATCATCACGCCGACCGGTACCCCCTCGGCGAGGGCGACCGCGGCGAACGTCGACGGGTCGCCGGAGGCCATCCGGCCGGAGAGGCTCTGCGCCGTCTCCAGTTCGTCGGCGGGGAAGTCCGGTTCGAGAACCTCCTCGTACGCCCGCCGGAAGAGATCGGGATCGTAGTCTGCCACGAGGTCGTGGACGTGGACGTGGCCACGGGGGGAGCCGACTGCCGGGGCGCTCACCCGGCCATCCTGCTTGCCGGCCGCGCCGAGCCACAAGCCCCCGAACGGTCCGACCCCGGTGAGCCTAGGAGCGGTAGCGGCCGCTCTCCAGCGACCAGTCCATGGTGCCGCGAACCGAGTTGGCCAGCCCGTCCAGGTACTCCCGCAGCGGCCCGTCCAGCGTCGGGCCGAACGAGGGTACGGCGTCGCGCAGCTCGACGAAGTGCCGCATGCTCCGCTGCCACCGCCGGACGACCGACTCGACGGCCCTCTCGACCGGGATCCCCTCCTCCCGGGCCACCGCCAGCACCAGGTTGTGCCCGCCGGAGGTGGCCGCGTCCCGCTCCAGCGACAGCAGGTCGTTGAACCAGGAGAGCAGGTCGTTGGCGGTGTCGGCGACGGCGCGTACCGCCGGGTGGTGGTAGACGGCGTCCGGCACCCGTTGCCCCGTGGCGAACTCGATCAGGGCGTACGAGACGTACGCGGCGGAGGTCGCCCGGCGCAGCGGCACGTACTCGGCGACGCCTGGCAGCCGCCCGGTCGCCTTGTTTGTCGCCTCGGTGACCACCCCGTCCAGGTGGTGCGCCACCGCGTCGACGAAACGGTCCCGCCAGGCCGCCGGCATCCGGTGGCTGGGCACCCGCCAGGCGTCGACCAGCATCCGCCGCAGTGGCCCGTCGAACGCCTCCGACCGGGGTGCCGGCCGGACCGCCGTCCGGGTCTGCGCCGGGGGCGCCGTCCGGGTCTGCGCCGGGGGCGCCGTCCGGGTCTGCGCCGGGTTCGTCGGCCGGTTCTGCGCCGGGGGAGTCAGCCGGGTCGCAAGCTGGTTGGCGGCCCGGGGACCCCCCGCCGGGGCCGACGGCTGTTGCCCAGCACGTGGCGGTTGGCCCGTGTGCGGCTGCTGGCCGCTACGCAGCGGCTGGCCCGTGTGCGGCGGCTGCCGGCTCGCCGGCGCGGCCCGGAGCAGCCGCAGCACCCCGTCGCAGAGCGCGGCGACCTCGGCCGGCCGGGGGCGCCGGGCCGCGTCGCAGGCGTCGTCGAGCAGGAAGAACCAGGTGAAGATCGCGGCGATGACCCGCAGGTCGGCCTCGCTGGCGCCCGGATAGAGCCGGCCGGCGTACCGGGCGACACCGCTGCGGGCGAACCGCTCCCGGCCCATGGCGTCGAGCGGGCCGATGAGCTGGTCGGCCCAGTCGACCAGCCACTCCTGCACCGCGTCGGCGTGCGGGCAGAGGCGTGCCGGTATCGGACACCTCAGCTCGGCCGCCCACGAGCTGATCCCGTACATGCCCGGCCCCCTTCGTGTCCGGCCCCCTCGGGCACAACGTGAGCAGCATTGCAGTTTCGGGCCGGTCTGTGATCGCCGTCGGGTACGTCCTATTTCGCAGTGGGTGATGACGCGATCGCTCATCCGGCCTCCCCGGCAGGTCAGGGCCGGGGGCGGTCGCCGGCGGCCTTCAGGCTTGCGGCAGGCTGGTGGGCATGAGAAGGCCGTGGGTGGTCGGAGTCTCCGGAGCATCGGGTACGCCGTATCCGGCCGCCGTGCTCGGCGCGCTCCTCGACGCGGGTGAGCCGGTGGACCTGGTCGTCTCCCGGGCGGCCCGGTTGACGATCCTGGACGAGACGGGCCGCCCGTTCCGGGACGCGCACTGGAAGGACGACCTCGCCGGGTGGCTCGGGCGGGACCTGTCCGACGCCGACGTGGCGTACTGGCCGGCCGGGGATCTCGCCGCCGGGCCGAGCAGCGGCTCGTACCCGACCCGGGGCATGGTGGTGGTGCCGGCGAGTACGGCGGCGTGCGCCGGGATCGCGATCGGCCTCTCCAAGGACCTGCTGCAACGGGCCGCGGAGGTGAACCTCAAGGAGCACCGGCCGGTGGTGGTGGTGCCCCGGGAGACCCCGGTCACCCGTAGCCACCTGGAGCACCTGATCACCCTGCACGATGCCGGTGCGGTGGTCCTGCCGGCGAGCCCCGGCTTCTACGCTGCCGGGGCAGCCGCCTCCGCCCAGCAGCTCGTCGACTTCGTGGCGGGAAAGGTGCTCGACGCGCTGGGTGTGCCGCACAACCTGTTCCGGCGCTGGTCCGGCGAGCTGGGGGCCGAGCGGGACTGAACCGCCCCGATCGGCCCGTACCCGACCGGAACCGGCGCGGTCGCGCCGGGTTCCGTGCGGATCAACCAACCAAAGCCGGCCCGTGCGGCTCAGTGCCCGGTCAGTGCAGGCCGACGTTTCCCGCGCCGGCCGGGCCCGGTCCACTCGGGGTGGCGGGTCCGGCGTTGCGGGGCCGGTTCGCGATGCCCTCGTCCACCTCGTCGAGCATCCCTTCACCCTCGAGCAGCGCGCGTACTTCCGACTCACGGAAGCGGCGATGCCCGCCCGGTGTTCGGATGCTGCCGATACGCCCGGCCGCGGCCCAGCGTGTGACGGTCTTCGGATCGACGCGGAAGAGCGCTGCCACCTCGCCCGGTGTCAGCAGACGATCTCCAGTGTCCACAGCCCCCTCCTCGCGTCTACGAAGCCCCCGGACTGGTAGGACCGCCCCCAGAACACATGCTTGCCAGAGCCTTCGTTTAAGGGACGTACGGCAATTACAACACCGCCGGAGTGCCGTGTCCGGCAAACGCGAAAACGTACTGTCTGTGAGGTTAGCCCGGACGATTTACGGCATTTAAGCGCTATGTCAGCAACAATGTAGCCCACCCCGGGAGCTGCCCGTTCCCACCCGGACTAGGGTCTGCGATCGTGGACGCGATCGACCTGAGCCTCGTCGAGCTGCTGCGCGGCAATGCCCGCCTTTCCTACGCCGAACTGGCCCGACAGGTCGGCCTCTCCGCTCCGGCCGTGCACGAGCGGGTCGGCAAGCTGGAGGCGGGCGGCGTTGTCCGGGGCTACCGGGCGGACGTCGAGCCGGAGGCGATCGGGCTCGGGGTCACCGCGCTGATCGGCATCGTGCAGGACTCCGGGGGCGACACCGACGACGTACTCGAGGCGATCCGGGGGATGCCGGAAATCGAATCCTGTTACTTCATGGCCGGGGTGGAATCGTTCCTGCTCAAGGCGCGAGTTGGCACAATTGCCGAGTTGGAACAGCTCATCCTGCGGCTGAACCGGACCGCCGGAGTCGCCTCGACCCGGACAGCTGTCGCACTCTCGACGAAATGGGAGAACCGTCCCCAGCCACTGCGCCCGTCCTGACCCGACCGGCTCAGAGGGCGACTTGCTACGTTCCTGGTCATGGAAGAGCTCGACCGGTGCGACGACGCCGAACGTGCCTGGGTCACCGAGGCGATCGCGGCGGTGGAGGCGGACGCGAACCGATCCGCCGACACCCACCTGCTCTGCTTCCCGCTGCCCCGCGACTGGGGGATCGACCTCTATCTCAAGGACGAGTCGGTGCACCCGACCGGGTCGCTGAAGCACCGGCTGGCCCGCTCGCTGTTCCTCTACGGGCTCTGCAACGGCTGGATCGGGCCGCGTACCACGATCGTGGAGGCGTCGTCGGGCTCGACAGCCGTCTCCGAGGCGTACTTCGCCCGCATGCTCGGGGTGCAGTTCATCGCCGTGATGCCGGCCAGCACCTCACCCGAGAAGATCGCGCTCATCGAGTTCCAGGGCGGCAAGTGCCACCTGGTGGACGATCCGGCCGCCGTCGTGGTCGAGGCCCGCTGGCTCGCCGAGGACCTGGGCGGGCACTTCATGGACCAGTTCACATACGCCGAACGCGCCACCGACTGGCGGGGCAACAACAACATCGCCGAGTCGATCTACGCACAGCTCGCCCTGGAGCGGCACCCCGTACCGGAGTGGATCGTTGTCGGGGCCGGCACCGGCGGCACCAGCGCCACCATCGGGCGCTACATCCGCTATCGGCGGCTGGCGAGCCGGCTCTGCGTGGTCGACCCGGAGAATTCCGCCTTCTATCCCGCGTGGACCTCGGCCGACTGGTCCCTCACCACAGACGTCGGATCCCGGATCGAGGGGATCGGCCGGCAACGGGTCGAGGCGTCCTTCCAGCCGAGAGTCGTCGACCGGATGGTGCAGGTACCGGACGCGGCCTCGCTGGCCGCCATGCGCGTCGCGTCGGCGGTGCTCGGCCGCCCGGTCGGCGGGTCGACCGGCACCAACCTGTGGGGCGCGTTCGGCCTGATCGCCCAGATGCGGGCCGCCGGCCGGACCGGATCGGTGGTGACGCTGCTCTGCGACGGCGGCGAACGCTACACCGACACGTACTACTCCGACGAGTGGGTGGCCGGCCGTGGGCTCGACCTGGCGCCGTACCGGTCCACAGTCGAACGTTTCCTGGTCACCGGTGAGTGGTCCGGCTGACGGGCCGGATGGTGGGCGCCCGGCTTACTGCCGGTGCGCCAGTCCTGGGTAGTGCGACGGGTAGCCGTCGGTGTCGAGGGTCAGGTCGGCGGTGAAACCCTCGCTGCTGAACCGGACGTTGCCGTCCTCCAGCACCGTGTAGGTCTGCTCGGCCGGCACCACCTGGAGGCTGGGCACCAGCACCCAGGCCACGACGATCCGGTGCGAGCTGCCCGGCGCGGCGTCGCGCAGCCCGAGGCGACGTACCGGAAGGGTGTTGAACAGCGGCGCGGCGCCCAGGTCGACGTCGACCGCGTCCGCGAGCCGCTCCGGCTCCTCGGTGCCCGGCAGCCCGACGCCTGGCCGGCCGGCGGCGGCCAGGGCGGCGTCGAGGTCGCCCTGCTCGGCCGTTGTCGCCCGCCAGCGCCCGGCGGCCCGCTCCAACCGCAGGGTACGCAGCCAGCCCGCTCCCTCGCAGCTCACCTCCAGCCCTTCCGTCGCCCAGCGTTCGTCGGTGCGGAGCTGGTAGCGGCAGGTGAAGGGGATCGGGTCGACGGCGAGCGCGGTGCCCCGGGCGGTCAGCCCACGGCCGTCGGCGACGAGCGCGTGATCCGCACCGGGAACGTCCGTGCGGCTCCAGAACAGCGATTTCGGCATGGTCGACATGCCATTGGACGTTACCGCCGCACGCCGGTCGGCAGGTCCGTCCGCGCGAATCATCCTCCGCCGGCCCGAGGCGCCACAGCCCGGCCAGGGTCGACGCCCACAGCCCGGCCAGGGTCGACGCCGTAGTGCGGCGCGGCCCTGGCCAGGAGCGGGTCAGAGGTCAGTGGGTCGGGGTCGGGCGGCGGCCGTCGAACCGGTGGTCGCGACGGCCCCGCCGGTCGTCGGACCGGTCCCCGGCGGGCCGGTCGTCGCGCGGGCGCTCGTCCCGGGACCGGTCCCAGACCGGCCGGTCGGTGTGCGGCCGGTCGGTGTGTGGCCGGCTCTCGTGCCGGAAACCGCCCTGCCGGGTACCGGCACGCCAGTCGCCGCCCCGCTCCGGGCGACCGCCCTGCGGCGTGCCACCACCGTCACCGAACCGACGGTCACCGTAGCGGCGCTCGCCCTGCGGCCGGTCACCGTAACGGCGCTCGCCCTGGAAGCGGTCACCGTAGCGGCGCTCGCCCTGCGTACCGTCGCCGTGCCGGCGCTCGTCCCGGGGCCGGTCACCGTACCGGCGGTCAGCCCGGGGCCGGTCACCGTAGCGGCGGTCGGGACGGTCGCCGGCCGAGCGGCGAGCTGCCGGCGGCTCGTCGACCACCGGTACGCCACTCGGCTCGCGGGCACCCGTCACCTCGGCCAGCGCGGGGTCGCCGGTGCGCACCCGGGTCTGCTCCGGCTCGACACCGGCCTTCTGCAACATCGCCAGGGTGGAGCGGCGCTGCTTCGGCAGTACCAGGGTGGCGACCGCGCCGGACTCGCCGGCCCGAGCCGTACGGCCGGCCCGGTGCAGGTAGTCCTTCGGGTCCTTCGGCGGGTCCACGTGCACCACGAGCGAGACACCGTCGACATGGATGCCCCGGGCCGCCACGTCGGTGGCGACAAGCACGTTCGTCCGGCCCTCCTTGAACTCGGCGAGCGTGCGGGTGCGTACCCGCTGGGTCTTGCCGCCGTGCAGCGCACCCGCCCGTACGCCGACCGCGGCCAACTGCTCGACCAGCCGGTCGACGCCCATCTGGGTCCGGGCGAACATCATGGTCCGGCCCTGCCGCGCCGCGATCGAGGCCGCCACCGCGAACTTGTCGTGCGGCGGGATCAGCAGCATGTGGTGGTCCATCGTCGACACGGTGGCGGTCGGCGGCGCCGTCGAGTGGGTGACCGGATCGGTCATGAACCGCTTGACCAGCGCGTCGACGTCGTTGTCCAGAGTGGCGGAGAAGAGCAGCCGCTGCGCGTTTCCCGGCGTCTTGGCGAGCAGTTCGGTGACGTCGGGCAGGAAGCCCATGTCGGCCATCTGGTCGGCCTCGTCCAGCACGGTCACCTCGATGTCGTCGAGGCGGCAGATCCCTCGGTCGATCAGGTCGGCCAACCGGCCCGGGGTGGCCACCACGATCTCCACGCCACGGCGCAGCGAGTCGATCTGGCGGTCGTACGGCACACCGCCGACGGCGGTCTTGAGGAAGACCCCGAGCGCCCGCCCGAGCGGCATGAGCGCGTCGTTGACCTGCATCGCGAGTTCCCGGGTCGGCACCAGGATCAGTGCCCTCGGATGGTGTGCCCGGGCGCGCGGACCGGCCGCCATCCGGGCCAGCAACGGCAGCCCGAACGCCAGCGTCTTGCCGGAGCCCGTCTGCCCACGGCCGAGTACGTCCCGCCCGGCGAGCGCGTCCGGCACGGTGGCCCGCTGGATCTCGAACGGCGTCTCGATGCCCTCCCGGTGCAGTGCCCGGACGAGCTGTCGGGGCAGCCCGAGCGCTGCGAAGTCCACCGGTTCGGCGACCTCGCCCACGGGCTCGGCAGTCGGGTCCGCGGAGGTTTCGGCGGGCGTGCCGGAATCACCGACGGTCATCGTGTCGACGGTCATCGTGTCGACGGAATCGCCGACAGCCATCGTGCCGACGGCACCGTTGACAGTCATCGGGTCGGCGGAATCGCCGGGTGCGTCGGCAACGGCCGGCGCGGTCGGAACTTCTTGTCCAGCAGACGCGGCAGCCCTGGTGGAAAGGGAGCCCGATTGTGCGTCGAATACGGACGGAAACATGCTGGGATCAGCAAAGGTCGTCAAGGATACCTCTCAAGCGGGGCGCATCTTCGCGATGGCCCGCCGCGACATAGGTCGCCGCCGATTCGCCCGCAAGATCGCCCAGAGGCGCGTGGCACGCGCCAGGTCAACAATCCACCCAAGTGTACGGGGACCAGCCGCAACCGCCACCTCGCCGCGCACGCCAGTGGGCAGGCTCACCACCGGTGATTTCCGACCCGGCCCCCGCCGGGCGGCTGCGTCAACTGCTCAGCAGACCGTCGAAGAGGCTGCTGAAGGCGTCCCCGGCCAGGAGCACCACAAGCAGTCCGATCGCCACCAGAATGCCGAGCCCGATCATCAGTACCAGCACCACCCTGGCGGTGTTCGTCTTCTGCGCGGGGCTGTCCGTCCAGCCCTGGGCCAGGATGTGCCCGGTCAGCGAGCCCGAGTTCTCGATCTGGTTGGCGGGCATCGAGATGGTGACGTGCCCCTCCGGGCCGCCGTACACGGTGCCCTCCGCCCGCTGGTCCCGAGCCCGGTCCCGATAGCCCGGGGAGTGTGGCGTCGTCGGGCCGGCGCCCGGCGGGGGCGGCGAGCCGGGGCCGGTGCCCGCTGGGCGTCCACCGGTCGGCGGCCGGCCGGCCGGTTCGGCGGCGACACCGGGGCCCGGGTCGGCGGTTGGAAGTGAGTAGCCCGGGGCGCCGCCACTGATCGGGCTCGCCGACGACATCGGGTTGGTGGGTGGGGGCCAGCTCGGCAGGGCGGGCGCCGGAACCACCAGCGGGGTCGGCGGCGAGGGCTCCGCCGGACGGCCGGCCGGACCGCCGGAGACCGGCATCGGCGGGTACGCCACCGAGGCTGCCGCCGATGTCGGCGGGTACGGCAGCGGACCCGGGGGCACCGGTCCGGGCGGCGCCGGCGGGTACGGCGCGGGCCCCGGCGGTACCGGGCTCGGCCCTGGCGGTACCGGGCTCGGCCCTGGCGGTACCGGGCTCGGCCCTGGCGGTACCGGGCTCGGCCCTGGCGGTACCGGGCTCGGCCCTGGCGGTACCGGGCTCGGGCCCGGCGGCGCCGGAGTGGGCCGGGGCGGTGTCGGCGGGTACGGCGACGGGGCCGGCTCGGGTTCCGGGCTGGGCGCCGGAGGCGCCGGTGCGGGGAACGGGGTGGGAGCGGGGCCCGGATCGGACGGTTCCGGCGCCGGTGGCGTCGGCGTGTGGGCCGGCTCGGGCGGTCCGACCGGATCCGAGGGACGGGACGGCGACGGCGGGCTGGCCGGATCCGGCTCGGTACTCCGGTAGACCTTCGCCACTCCCGGCACCGCGGCCACGGCGGCGGCCTCGGTCGGCAGCACCGGAGACAGTCCCGGCACCGAGGCACTGGCCCGGGTGGTGCCGGCCCTGCCGCGTGCGGCGCTGCGCTGCGGCGGCACGGTGTACGACGGAGTGCCGCCCCCGGCCGACCCGACGTCCCGGGACGCCTGGCCGGGAGTGGCTGGCGGTGTCGACACGCCGGCTGCCGGCGGGGCGGTGAAGTGCACCGCACCGGGCCGTTCCCGAGGCTGACCTGCCGGCGCGACCGGAGCCGACCCGGACAGACCGGCGCCGGCCGGCGAGACGGCAGCCGACCCGACCGGTGGGACGGATGCCGAGCCCACGGGCGGGACGGATGCCGAGCCGACCGTCGACCCTCCGGCCGGCCCGCTCGGCGGGGCCGACGGGGACTTGACGGCATTGGCGAACGCCGACCACGGGGAATCGAGTGACGGAGTCTGCGGACGTCGCCGCTGCAACGGCGGTACCGGCGTGCCCGGGGGCGCCGGGGTCACCACCGGTGCCGGTACCCGAGATGCGGCGCTCGGCGCGGAGCCGGCACCCGAGGGGGCGGGTGCCGGGGTGCCTGCCGCCGAGGCGGCCGGGTTGCCGAGCTCACCGGCCCGGTAGGTGCGGCTGCCCGAGGATGCGGCAGGCATCGCGGCGATCTCTGCTGCGGTGGGGGTGGTGACCGCGCTACTCACGGCCCGGCCGCGTACCGGCTCAGCCGTGGCACCGTCCCCGGCTGCCTTCGGTACGGCGACCGGCTCGGCCGCGTCGGCGATCTCCGCACCGCCGTCGGGTACCGGACTGGGCGCCGGCCCAACACTTTCCGACGACTCGGCACTTGGCGTCGACGCCATCTCGTCGACGTGATCCGCGTCGGTGTCCGTGCTGGTGTCGAGAGCGGTGTCGCTGTCGAGCGCGGTGTCGCTGTTGGCGGCGGGGGTGGTGTGGTCGGACGGGCCGTCAGCACTCGTCACGGCGCCCGGTTCGGCGGTTGGCGCCGGTTCGAGGCTTGGCGCCGGTTCGGCGGTTGGCTCCGGCTCGGTGGCGGGCTCCGGTTGGGTGGCAGGCTCCGGTTCGGCGCCCGAGGGATCGGCGTCAACGCTGGCGGTGGCGCTCGCCCCCGGCTCCGGGTCCACCACCCCCGAGCCCACGGCCTCCGCGTCCGGAACATCCGCGTCCGACCGGGAGTTGTCCACGGCCTCTGCGTTCGAGCGAGAGCTGTCCAGGGCGTCCACGTCCGACCGAGAGGCGTCCGGCACGTCCGGGTCCGGCCCGGAGGCGTCGGGGACTGGGCTGAAGGACTCCGGGACCGGCGCGGAATCCGTGGAATCCAACGTCTCGGCTGCCGGCGGGTCTGCCAGCGGGTCCTGCGGTGCGTCGACCCAGAGTGCTCCGGCGGCGGGCGGCGGAGGCGGCTCGTAGGGCTTGGGAAGCTCCTCTTCGGCCGAGGGTTCCGGCAACGCGGTGCCGACCGGCGGTGGCGGCGGCAGTGGGGACAGTTCGCTCTCGTCCACGGCGTCCGGCTCGGACCCGGTGGCCGCAGCCTGACCGTCAGAGTCCGGGCGTGCCTTCCCAGGCGGTCTGACCTGCGATTCGTCCATTGTTGCCTCCCGCGCCCACACCCGGGCCAGTAGTCCGGGTCGGAAGTACGTCAACCCTCACCGTGCCATATCTCGGCACGGGCGCACAGCCGGCCGGCTACCGGCACCCTCAGTCGCCGTCGGAGCTACTGTCCGCAGTCGGAGTCGTCCCGCTGGCACTTGGGGTACCGCCACTCGGCTGGGCTGCCGAGCTGGTGACCGGCGGCGCCTGCGGCTTGGTGGTCTCCGGGGCGTTCGGGGGTGCCGGCGTCACCGGCGGCGTCGCCGGAGGCGTGGTCGGCGTACTGGTGGGCGGAGTGGCCGGCGGCGTCGTGGGCGGCGGAGTGGTCGGTGGCGGGGTGGTCGGTGGCGGGGTGGTCGGCGGTGGGGTGGTCGGCGGTGGCGTGGTCGCGTTCGGCGCCGGCACGGCCGGGAAGACCCGGGTCGCGGCGTAGAACCGCGACCACCAGACGGTGGAGACCTTGACGACGTCGCCGGTGGTCGGTGAGTGGACCATCTTGCCGTTGCCGATGTACATGCCGACGTGGTGGATGCTGGTCCAGTTACTGCCGGAGGCGAAGAAGACCAGGTCGCCGGGGAGCAGGGCCTCCCGGGCCACGCTCTGGTTGCGGGTGCCGTTGTACTGGTCCCGGGATACCCGGGGGATCCGCTTGCCCACCGAGAGGTAGGAGGCGAGCATCAGGCCGGAGCAGTCGAACCGGTTCGGACCCTCAGCGCCCCACAGGTAGGGGTCGCCCCGCTGGGCGAGCGCGTAACGCATCGCGGCCAGCGCCTTGGGGTGCGCGACCATCCCGGCGACGCTGTCGCTGCCGATCGTCTCGCCGATGCGCTGCTCGGCGGCCTCCCGGGCGCGCTCGATCGCCTTGAGCTGGTCCGCGTTGTCCTTCTTGATCTTCACCAGGGCGGCGGAGCGATCCTTGTACCGGGTGTCCGCTGTCGTGAAGGCAGCGACCTTCTGCTGGTAGGTGCCGGACGCTGCCTGGTAGGCCGCCTCCGCCTGCTGCTCGGCCTGCTGTGCCCGGGCCACCTCGCTGGCGGCCAGTTCGGTGTCGCCGGTACGTTGCTCACCACGCTGGATCCGGCCGAGCAGGTCCAGCCCGTGCAGGTCGGAGCCGAACGCGCCAGGCGGCAACCCGGCGGCGTCCTTCAGCGCGCCCGCCGCCGCGTTGTCGGCCGCCGTACGCGCGTTCGCCAGTTCCAGCCGGGCCTTCTGCCGTAGGCCGTCGGCGTTGGTCATCTCGGTGGCGGCCGTGTCCCGTTCCTGCCGCAGTTGCAGCAACTGGTCGCCGAGCTGGGCGACCTCGACCTCCAGCGCCATGATCTGGCTCGCCAGCGGACCGTTCACGCTCGGCGGCAGCGGATAGGACGGCGTCGTCGGCGCACCGGTGCCGGTGGGCACGTTCGGCGCCCCGACCGGCTGCGGGCGTACCCCGGCGTCGGGGACGGTGTTCGGCAGTGGTGGGTCGGCGTAGACCGGGGTCGCCATCGCGCCCGCCACGATCGCGCCGACCAGGGCTGACCAGAGCAGTGGGCGTAACACCGGCGAAACCGCGTGGACTGCCCGATCCGGTCGTCCGCGCCTGTTGCTGGCCATGCCGCTCCCGTCCCCAGCACAGCAGCGCGCTCGGCGCGGCTGTGGTATCGCCAGTCGTGGTGTGTCGCGTCCCACTTTGTCTTACCTCAATGCGTCGTCGATGTCGATCCGATGACGGGTAACGAGACGCTGAGAAGCTGGTTAAGGCTACCTGGATCGGTGAAGTACGTCGCTGCCGCCGACCGCCTCGGCCGACCGCCTCGGCGCTCCACGTAGGCTCGTGCGGGGATCGTGCCTGGAGGGACGTGCTGCAATGGACGCCGGACACAAGCGTGAGCTGGAAGAGAAGGTCTACGCGGGAGTTCGGCTCAGCCGTGCCGACGGTGCGGCGCTGTACGCCAGCGACGACCTGGTCTGGCTCGGCCGGCTGGCGCACCACCGGCGTACCGGTGCGAACGGGGACGACCGGGTGCTCTTCGTCGTCAACCGGCAACTGCGACTGACCGACCACTGCGCGGCCGGTTGCGCGTACTGCTCCTTCGGCTCGCCACGGGGCGGGGAGAGCGGCGTACCGATGCCGGTCGAGGAGGCCGTACGGCAGGCCACCGAGTTGGCCGTCGACGGCGTCACCCAGCTGGATCTGGTCAACCCGCTGCATCCGGCGCTGCCGTGGCGGCACTACCCGGAACTGCTGCGCGCGTTGGCTGCGGCACTGCCGGACGTCCGGCTGACCGGGTTCGCCGCGACCGAGCTGCACTGGCTGGAGCAGAGCACCGGCCTGCCGGCCGACGAGATTCTCGACGAACTCGTCGCCGCCGGGCTGGCGTCGCTGAGCGGCGGTGGGGCCGAGATCTTCGACCCGGAGGTACGCCAGCGGCTGGGCCTGGCCGACTGCTCCTGGGAGGACTGGTCCCGGATCCACCGACTGGCCCACGCCAGGGGGATCGGTACCCCGGCGACCATGCGCTTCGGTCACGTCGAGGAACACCGGCACCGGGTCGACCACGTGCTGCGGCTGCGTGAGCTTCAGGACGAGACGGGCGGCTTCACCAGCTTCCTGCCGCTGCGTTACGAGCACGACCTCGTGGCAGCGGCCGGCGGTGGACCCGGGTCGCGGCAGCCGACCGAGGCACGGCAGTCGACCGGGGCGGCGTCACCGACCGGGGCGGCGTCACCGGCCGAGACGGCTTCACCGGCCGAGTCGCTGAGGACCTTCGCGGTTTCCCGGCTGCTCTTCGACAACGTGCCGCACCTGGGGTGCTGCTGGGCCACCCAGGGGCAGTCGGTGGCGCAGCTCGCCCTGAACTTCGGCGTGGACGACCTGGCCGGCGCGGCAGTCGCGGACCGGAGCGGCCACGGCGCCGACCCGGACGGTACGCCTGACGTGCTCACCCGGGAGGAGTTGCTCCAGCTCGTCTGGGACGCCGACTTCCGCCCGGTCGAACGGGACAGCCGGTACGCGGTGCTGCGCGAGTACGACCCCCCGCCGAGTCTGGCCGAGCGCCGGGCAGAGCCGCAGCAGGTCTGGGCCTGATCCGACCCGGCCCGGCAGGGGTGGTTGCGCGCCCGCTCACGTACCCTCGAAAGGTCATGAGCTGGCGGAGCGGGCGCGGATCGGCGCCGGCCGGCGTGGAGCGCAGCGGAGAGGCGGCATGACCGAGCGGAGCGAGCGGGCGCCCTTTCCCCGCCGGGACGAGCAGGGGCGGGTGGTGGTCCTGGCCGACCTGCTCGGTGTCGCCCTGGGCGGGGTGGTCGTCGGGCTGGTGGCGCTGCTCGTCATCGATCTTGTTGCCTCGCTGGTCGGGCTGGGTGAGTTCGGCCGGGCGAGCGGGTGGCTCGCGGTGGTGCTACCGGCCTGGATCTTCGTCGAGGAGTTCCGGGCCTGGCGGTTCGGCCCGGCCCGGGTCGCGGCGGCGCTGGTGGCTGCGGCTGTCGGGATCGCTGCCGGACTGCTCGCCGCCGGGCTGGCCGCCTCGGCCCCGCCACTGCTCTCCGGCGGGCTGGGCGCTGCGGTATTTACCATGGCGTACGCGTTGGTCTGGTTTGTCGGCGTCCGCTGGCTCGCCGGCCGGACGAGCTGATCGGAGATGCGCATGAGTCCCGCCGTGAAGTACACGCTGGGCCGGATCGGGTTGTTCCTGGTGGTCGCCCTGGCGCTCTGGCCGGTCGAGATGAACCTCTTCCTCAAGCTGATGCTGGCGGTGGCCTTCTCCGCCGCGCTGGCGTTCTTCCTGCTGCGCGGCTGGCGGGACGAGATGGCCCAGCAGTTGGCCGGGGCGGCGGAGAAGCGCCGGGCCGAGAAGGAGCGGCTGCGCGCCGCGCTGGCCGGCGACGACCGGCCCACCGACGAGAAGAAGCCGACCGACCGGCCCTGACCGACCGGCCCCTGAGTGACCGACGGCGGGTGCCCTGGGTCGCGGCGTGCGGACCGGGCACGGCACGGCACCGACCCCGCACCCGGACGTCGTTGGCCGGGTACGGGGCCGGTGATCCTCCCCAGGTGTGCCTGTTGCGGCGCGGCTACCAGTTGGTCGAGCCGGCCACCCTCGGCCAGGGCTTCCACCACGGCTTCATCAGGTACGCGATTCCGCCCGACCCGCCGGAGACCCCGCCGCTGGCGTTGACCCGCTTGGTCCGCAGCCAGACCTGCTCGAACTGGTCCCGCCGGTAGACGTTGCGCACCACGTCGTTGCTGGACGAGGCCGGGTCGTTGATCACCACGTCGCCGTCAGCGGTGAAGCCGACCACCACGAAGAGGTGTCCCGAGGTGCCGTAGTTTGCCCCCTCCAACTCCTCGGCCAGGAAGGACTGGCTGGTGACCACCGGAATCCCGGCGGCGATGAAGTGCTCCAGTTCGTCCAGCGAGTGCATCCGGGTCACCTTGGCGTCCAGCCCGTACGAGGCGGCGTACGCGGTGTTGAACGGCCAGTTGCCGCAGCCGGTGTACGCGTAGTCGTAGGTCATCCGGGCGGCGTGGTTGACCGCCGGATCGGGGTACGTGGGGTCGACCCAGGAGGTTTCCTCGGCGGTCGGCTTCTTCCCCCAGTACTCCAGCACCATTGTGGTGGAGGTCGGCGAGCACCAGGCCTGGCCGCCGCCGTCGTACTCGGGATAGTGGCCGGCGTGGATGTTCTGCGAGTAGCGGGGCACTGCCAGCTCCCGGCCCCAGGCGATCCGACCGGCGCTCGCCGGCACGGTGAACCGGTCCGGCACCAGCGAACTCATCGCGCCGAGCAGCCAGACCCGGGGCGAGCGGCGGCTCTCCGGGGCGCGGTAGAGGGTCAGCCGCAGCTGGTAGGCGCGCAGCAGCACCCCGGTCGCCACGTCGTCGATGGAGAAGGTGTCGGTCCAGATCGTCGAGTACGGGTCGCCCTGCCGGTTGACCGAGGTACGCCGGATGTCCTGGTCACCGGCGGCCCAGCGACCCATGACGTACCACGGGGTCAGCGCGCCGGTGTTGTAGGTGCCCTGGAGTTCGACCTGGATCCAGGTGCCGGCCGGGGTCTCGGCGTTCCACGAGGCGACCAGTTCGCTGGCGTCGAAGCCGACCGGGGTGACCGGCGAGGTCCAGGTGGCGTACGACCAGGTGCGGGTGGTGCCGGTGTGCGGGTCGGCGTATTCGGTGGTGCCGGCCGGGCGCAGCATGGTGATCCCGGTGCGTACGCCGGGGAGGGCGACGGTGCCCTGGTGGGTGCCGCGTCGCCAGTCGGGGTAGCTGGAGAACTCCTGCCAGGTGATCTGCTCGTCGTGCGTCACCGGGCGGGGGCGGCCGGGCGCCGAACCGGCCCGGGCCGGCACGCCGGTGCTGAGCAGGGCCAGGCCGGAGAGGCCGGCGAGGGTGAAGGTGCGTCGGCTGATCGGGTGCGGGGAACTGGCCATCGATGCTCCGCAGTGACGAAGGTCGGGGTCCTGCCGTCACTATTCCGCTTGGCAGGAACTTTCGCCAGATGTCGAAGCCAAGAAAATCTTTGCCGAGATAAGGGTGTATCTGGCATGGGACACCGAGTGATCCATATTGATATGACCATGGTACGGATGGTGCAGTGTGCACTACCGAGCGGAGTCCTCCCTACCCCCAGGAGGTTTACATGCCCTTCCGCACCTGGATCTCCGGGCCGTCGATCCGGCACCGGACCCGGCCCGGCGCCCTCGCCGGCACGGTCGTGCTCGCACTCGTCGTGGCCGGGATCGGTCCGGCCGGTACCGCCAGCGCCCAGCCGGACCCGACCGGCACCGAACCCGCCGCCAGCGCCGAGTACCGGGTGACCGGCCCGCGTACCCTGGCCGACCGCAACGCCGTGGCCGCCACCGGTACCAGCATCGACTACGCCGAACACGGCGCGCTCTACGTCACCGCCACTCCCGCCGAGGTGAAGGCGATCACCGCGCTCGGCTTCGAGGTGTCGGCCGTACCGGCACCGCCGGACCGGGGCCAGCACCAGCACGACGGTGACGTCGGAGTGCTCGACTTCCCGCCGGCCGACTCGGCGTACCACAACTACGCCGAACTGAACGCGGTGATCAACCAGGTCGTCGCCGACCACCCGACGATCGCCCGCCGGTCCAGCATGGGCACCTCCTACGAGGGACGCGACCTGCCGGTCATCAAGATCTCCGACAACGTCGGCACCGACGAGAACGAGCCGGAGATCCTCTTCAACTCGCAGCAGCACGCCCGCGAGCACCTGACTGTCGAGATGGCGATCTATCTGCTCAACCTCTTCACCGATAACTACGGCTCGGACTCCCGGATCACCAACATCGTCAACACCCGGGAGATCTGGATCGTCCCGACCGTCAACCCGGACGGCAGCGAGTACGACATCGCCACCGGCTCCTACCGGTCCTGGCGGAAGAACCGGCAGCCGAACAGCGGCTCGTCGTACGTCGGCACCGACCTGAACCGCAACTGGGGCTACAACTGGGGCTGCTGCGGCGGCTCGTCCGGCTCGACCTCCTCGGAGACCTACCGTGGCCCGTCAGCGTTCTCCGCCCCGGAGACCGCCCGACTGCGCGACTTCGTCAACAGCCGGGTCGTCGGCGGTACCCAGCAGATCAAGGTGAACATCGACTTCCACACGTACTCGCAGCTGGTGCTCTGGCCGTACGGCTACACCACCGCGAACACCGGGCCGGGGCTGAACGCCGACCAGGAGCGGACCTTCCGCACCCTCGGCCAGCAGATGGCCGCCACCAACGGTTACACCCCGGAACAGTCCAGTGACCTCTACATCACCGACGGGGACAGCCTGGACTGGATGTGGGCGGTGCACAACATCTTCGCGTACACCTTCGAGATGTACCCGGGCTCGGCCAGCGGCGGCGGCTTCTACCCGCCGGACGAGGTGATCCCGGCGCAGACCTCCCGCAACCGGGAGGCGGTGCTGATCCTGAGCGAGTACGCCGACTGCCCGTACCGGGTGGTCGGGCTCCAGGCGACGTACTGCGGCACCGGTGGCGGCACCACCGTCTGGTCGGACACCTTCGAGACCGCGACCGGCTGGACCACCAACCCGGCCGGTACCGACACCGCCACCTCGGGGGTGTGGGAACGGGGTACCGCCCAGCCGACCAGTTCCAGCGGCGCCAAGCAGCTCGCCCCGTACGCCGGCAGCAACGACCTGGTGACCGGCCGGCTCGCCGGTGCGGCTGCCGGTGACCACGACGTGGACGGCGGCGTGACGAGTGCCCAGTCACCGGCGATCACCCTGCCGGGCAGCGGCACGTTGACGCTCTCCCTGGCCTGGTATCTCGCGCACGGGTCGAACGCCTCGTCCGCGGACTACCTGCGGGTCAGCGTGGTGCACAGCGGCGGGACGACCCAGGTGTTCAACCAGGCCGGTGCGGCCAGCAACCGCAACGGCGCCTGGTCGACCGCCAGCGCCAACCTGTCGGCGTACGCCGGGCAGTCGGTATGGCTGCTGGTGCAGGCCGCCGACGCCTCCGGGGCCAGCCTGGTCGAGGCGGCGATCGACAACGTGACAATCACCAGCTCGTAGTCGTACGACAGGGGGCCGGTCCGGTGGGATGTCCGCCGGACCGGCCCTGCCGTGTCAACCGAGCCTGTCACCTCTATGTCCAGAGTGGACGCAAGAGTGACGTTGGCCATAAAGGACGGTCATCGCATCGGCACGCCACTAACGTAGCGCAAGATCAATATGGAACGACGCCGATGGAGAAGCATGTCCTCAACCAAGTGGAGAACCTTCGTCGCCGCCGCGCTGGTGGGGCTGGCGGTGGGCGGAACCCTCACCGTCACCTCCGCCCCCGCGCACGGGGCCGACCCGCTGCTCTCGGCCGGTCGCCCGACGGTGGCCAGCAGCACCGAGAGCGGTCCGTACGCCCCGGCCAACGTGGTGGACGGCAACACGACCACCCGCTGGGCCAGCATCACCCTCGTCGACCCCCAGTGGATCTACGTGGATCTGGGTCGGGTGTCGAAGCTGAGCCGGGTGCGCCTGGACTGGGAACGCGCGCACGCCACCGCGTACCGAATCGAGACCAGCACCAACGGGACGGCCTGGACCACGATCTGGTCGACAAGCACCGGTGACGGCGGTGTCGACGACATCAACCTCTCCGGCACCGGCCGGTACGTGCGGATGTACGCCACCGCGCGCGGCTGCACCGGATGTACCCAGAACTGGGGATACTCCCTCTGGGAGTTCCAGGTGTTCGGCACCACCCAAGAGTCGGTCAAGGGCGGCTACTACCTCAGGGGCAACGGCAACATCACCGCCGACACCGTCGACCGGGGCATGAACCTGAAGGCGTTGACCGCCTACCGCAGCCTGTACGACCTGAACGTCTTTCCCGGCTGGAACGCCCAGTGGATCAATTCCCTGATGACCGGTCACGGCGTGGAGCCGAACTTCGTCGTGGAACTCAAGCGGTACGGCGGAGGTGTCGGCAGCTCGATCACCTGTGACGGGCGGACCTACAGCCTCCCGTCGACCGGCACCATGACGGCCCGGTTCCACACCGAGGTGCTGAAGGAGAACGCCACCTTCTACGGGTACGACCAGGTCACCTCGGGCGCCCTGGACGGGCTGCTCTGCAACGCGGTCAACCAGCTCGACGCCATGCCACCCGGCCCGATCAACATCCAGTTCGCCTCGGAGCGGGACACCACCCACCAGCTCGGCATCACCCAGAACGGGGTCGACTACACCTGGGCGCAGGCGGACGCGATGGCGATCCCGGCCATGCAGTACCTGATCCGCTACTTCCGGCAGCACACCACCCGGGTGCCGAAGCCGACGTTCACCGCCGGCATGGGCGGCTGGGACCAGGCCAGCTTCCTGCGCTCGTACGTCGGCGGGGTGGACGGGGTGGACTACCTCCAGTGGAACCCCTACAACCACTCGGCCCCGTCCCGTACCCCGTTCCAGGTGTTCAACCGCAGCTACGCGTGGCTGCCCCAGCTACCCGCCGAGGCGGCGAACAAGCAGGTGATCATCGCCGAGTTCGGCACCAACTACAACTTCACCTCGCCGACCCAGGCGGAGTGGATCCGGGGCGTACCGGAGGCGGTCGCCCAACTGCCCCGGATCCGGATGACCAACTACTTCAACAGCGACGCCGACTGGGGCACGTTGAACCCCCTGCCAGCCGGCCTGGACGCGCTGAAGTACGCGTACAGCCAACCGCCGTACGCGCCGTAGTCCCTGCGCCGACGGTGTCCGCCCGGCCGGTCCAGCCGGCCGGGCGGACGCCTCACTCCGCGAGGGTGTCCAGGATCTGCTGGCCGTACTTGGCCAGCTTGTTCTCCCCGACGCCGTTGACCCGGGACAGTTCGGCCAGGCTCGCCGGTGGTTCGGCCGCGATCTGCCGCAGGGTCGCGTCGTGGAAGATGACGTACGCGGGTACGCCCTGCTCCTTGGCGGTCGCCGCCCGCCAGGCCCGGAGCCGTTCGAAGACCGGCTCGGCGGCCGGCGGCAGCTCGACGGCGGCGGTTCCGGTCGCACGCTGCTTCGCGGTCCGGCCGCTCGACCCGGCCCGGGGTGCCTCCCGGCGCATCCGGACCTCGCGCCGCTTGCCGAGGACGTCGGCGCTGGCCTCGGTGAGCACCAGCGTGCCGTAGTCGCCCTCCACCGCCAGCAGGCCCTGGGCGAGCAGTTGCCGGACCACCCCGCGCCACTCGGACTCGGTCAGCTCGGTGCCGATGCCGAAGACGCTCAGCGTGTCGTGCCGGTGCTGGGTGACCTTCTCGGTCTGCCGGCCGAGCAGGATGTCGATGGACTGGCCGGCGCCGAACCGCTGGTCGCGCTCGCGGTGCAGCCGCAGCACGGTGGAGAGCAGTTTCTGTGCCGCGATCGTGCCGTCCCAGGACTCGGGCGGGGTCAGGCAGGTGTCGCAGTTGCCGCACGGCCCGGCATGCTGGCCGAAGTAGTTGAGCAGTTGAATCCGCCGGCACTCGACCGTCTCGCAGAGCGCCAACATGGCGTCGAGGTGTGTGCCGAGCACCCGGCGTCGGGCCAGGTCGCCGTCGGAACCCTCGATCATCTTGCGCTGCTGCACCACGTCCTGCAGCCCGTACGCCAGCCAGGCGGTCGAGGGCAGCCCGTCCCGGCCGGCCCGACCGGTCTCCTGGTAGTAGCCCTCGATCGACTTCGGCAGGTCGAGGTGCGCGACGAAGCGTACGTCCGGCTTGTCGATCCCCATCCCGAAGGCGATCGTCGCGACCATCACCAGCCCGTCCTCGCGGAGGAACCGCTGCTGGTTGGCGGCTCGGGTCGACGCGTCCAGCCCGGCGTGGTAGGGCAGGGCCGGGACGCCGTTCTGCACGAGGAACTCGGCGGTCCTCTCCACCGAGGCCCGGGAGAGGCAGTAGACGATCCCGGCGTCGCCGGGATGCTCGGTGCGGAGCAGGTCGAGGAGCTGCTTCTTCGGCTCCCGCTTCGGCACGATCCGGTACTGGATGTTCGGCCGGTCGAAACTGGCGACGAAGTGCCGGGCGTCGGCGAGGTTGAGCCGGGCCGCGATCTCGGCGTGGGTCTCCGGGGTGGCGGTGGCGGTGAGCGCGATCCTGGGCACCGCAGGCCACCGCTCGTGCAGCATCGACAGGGCCAGGTAGTCGGGACGGAAGTCGTGGCCCCACTGGGCGACGCAGTGCGCCTCGTCGATCGCGAACAGCACGATCCTGCCCCGGTCGAGCAGCCGGAGCACGTACTCCGAGCGGAGCGCCTCGGGGGCGAGGTAGAGCAGGTCGAGGTCGCCACCGAGGAAGGCCGCCTCGACAAGCCGGCGGGCGTCGAGATCCTGTGTGGAGTTGAGGAAGCCGGCGCGTACCCCGAGGGTGGTCAGCGCGTCGACCTGGTCCTGCATCAGCGCGATCAGCGGCGAGATCACCACACCGACCCCGTCCCGGACGAGCGCGGGGATCTGGTAGCAGAGCGACTTGCCGCCGCCGGTAGGCATCAGCACCAGGGCGTCGCCGCCGTTCACCACCTGGTCGATGATCTCGCGCTGCTCACCCCGGAAGCTGTCGTAGCCGAAGACCCGGCGCAGCACGTCGAGGGCGGCATCGGTCCGCTGCGCAGTTTCGTCGGTCCGCTGCGCGGTCTCGTCGGTCCGCTGGTCGATGGAGAGGGCCATCCGGCGGATTCTACGAGGCCCGCCCGACGCAAACCCGTCGCTTGACCTGACGCCCGGTCGAGTCGTACGGTACCAACTGGTTCCGGAACTAGGAGGTACCGAATGACAGGCGACACCCTCACCGCGGCCTTCGCGGCGCTCGCCGACCCGACCCGACGGGCGATCCTGGATCGACTGCTGCACGGCGACGCCTCGGTGACCGAGCTCGGCGAGCCGTTCGCGATGACACCCCGGGCCGTCTCCAAGCACGTCGCCGTGCTGGAGGCCGCCGGCCTGGTCACCCGCGCCCGGGACGCGCAGCGCCGGCCCAGCCGGATCCGGGTCGAACCACTGGCCGACATCGACGAGTGGCTGGCGTCGTACCGGCGACTCTGGCAACACCGGTTCGACCAGCTCGACGAGCGGCTGGCCCAACTCCAGGACGGGCAGGCCGACAGGCAGGACATCGACAACCAGGCAGAGAGCAGGAAACCGTGATGGCACAGGAAACGCACCGCATCGCGATGGTCCGGATCTTCGACGCGCCCAGGGACCTCGTGTTCCGCACCTGGACCACGGCCAAGGAGGTCGGCACCTGGTTCGCCCCGCCGGGCTTCGAGGTGACCCACTGTGAGCTGGACGCCCGCCCCGGCGGACGGTGGCTCGTCGAGTACCGGTCCGCCGAGGGCGCCACGTACCGGGAGTACGGCGAGTTCCGCGAGGTCGTACCGCCCGAGCGGCTGGTCCTCACGCTGACCCAGGCCGACGGTGCCGGCAACACCGGGGCGGAAACGGTGGTGACGGTGGTCTTCGCCGACCACGCCGGCAAGACCGAGATGTCCTTCGAACAGACCGGCTTCGAGTCCGTCGCCGTACGCGACGGCAACGCCGAGGGTTGGCGGGGCTGCTTCGACAAGCTCGACGCGCACCTCGTCGACGTGTCCACCGGGGAGGATGTAGTGGCCGGCAGCGGTGCCGAGCAGGAGATCCGCCGCGAGTTCGCCGAGTGGTTCCGGGACTCGGCCGCCAAGGACCTCGACGCGGTGATGACGAAGATCGCTCCCGACGTGGTCTCGTACGAGCACGCGGCCCCGTTGGTCTACCGGGGCGCGGACGCGGTCCGGGACGTCTGCCGGCAGGGCTTCGAGCTGGCCGAGGGCGACTTCCGGTGGGACATCCCGGATCTGGAGGTCGTGGTCCGGGACGACGTCGCGGTCACCTGGGGGCTCAACCGGATGCGTGTCCAGGAACCGGGGCGGGGACCCGTCGAGACCTGGTCCCGGGGGACCAGGGTGTTCCAGAAGACGGACGGCCGGTGGCAGATGATCCACCAACACGTCTCCTTCCCGTTCGACCCGGCGACCGGTCAGATCACCACCGGACCCGAGGCGCCGGTCAGCGCACCATCCTGATCAGCGCGAACGGCGTACGGGTGGCGTTATGCCGCTGCCGGGTCACCGAGCGGATGCGCTACCGTTGCCCCGACCACCCCGCAGCGAAGCCGGTGTGAAACCGGCGCTGTCCCGCAACTGTGATGCCTTCCGCACCGCTGCCGCCGCTGGCGGCCCCGAACCCGGGCGTGCGGAGGATGAGCCAGGTCGCCTGCGGTGTGGTCACGGAAAGCGCCTTCGAGGAAGGGCGCCCCGTGGGCGGGGCAGAGTACCTGTCGGCGGAGCACCGGACCTCACCGACAGGAGGATCGATGACCCGACGTACGCCCCGACTGCTGGCCGCGCTGCTGGCCGCCGCGACACTGGCCCTGACCGGCTGCGCCACGGACGACCCCGGCCAGCCGGCGGCACCGAGTGCCGGCGGTGGCAGCTATCCGGTGACCGTCGGCACGCTCACCCTCGACGAGCGGCCCGAGAAGATCGTCGCACTCGGACCGACCGCCACCGAGATGCTCTTCGCGGTCGGAGCGGGCGGCCAGGTCGCCGCCGTCGACGACAACTCGAACTATCCGCCCGAGGCGCCGAAGACCGACTTGTCGGCCTTCACCCCGAACGCCGAGGCGATCGCGGCGAAGAACCCCGACCTGGTGGTACTCACAAACGATCTCAACAAGATCGTCGACCAGCTCACCCAGTTGAAGATCCCGTACTACCTCGCTTCGGCGGCGAAGACGCTCGACGACACGTACCGGCAGATCACCGATCTCGGCACGCTCACCGGGCATCCGACCGAGGCGGCCGACCTGGTCGGCCGGATGAAGGCCGACATCGGGAAGCTGGTCGCGCAGGTGCCGCAGCGGCCGGAGAAGCTGCGCTACTTCTACGAACTCGGCCCCGAGTACTACTCGATGACCAGCACGACGTTCGTCGGTTCGCTCTTCGGGATGGTCGGGCTGGAGAACATCGCCGACCCGGCCGACGCCGACGGCTCCAAGGGCGGCTATCCGCAGCTCGCCGAGGAGGCGATCATCAAGGCCGACCCGGATATGATCTTCCTGGCCGACACCAAGTGCTGCCAGCAGTCCGCGCAGACGGTCTCGGCCCGCAAGGGCTGGGCCGGGATGACGGCGGTGAAGAACAACCAGATCGTCGGGCTCGACGACGACATCGCGTCCCGGTGGGGTCCCCGGGTGGTCGACCTGCTCCGGACCATCGTGGACGCGGTCGCCAAGGTACCCGCTTGAGCACAACCGGCACTCCGGCCCGCCCCGCCGCGCCCGCCGTTTCCGGCAGTGGCGCCCGGGGCGGCCGGTCCGCCCGGCCCGCGGGGCTGCGAGGGCGGTGGCTGGCCGCCGGCTTCGCGGCGGTCCTGGTCGCCGCGCTGGCCGGCATCGCGTTCGGGCCGGTCAGCCTGCCGCCGGGCAGCGTCGCGATCGAGCTGCTCAATCTGGTACCCGGGGTGCACCTGCACAGCGGCCTGAACGAGCGCGAGGTCGCCATCGTCACCGAGCTGCGGCTGCCCCGGGTGGTGCTCGGCCTGCTCGTCGGCGCGATGCTGGCCCTGGCCGGCGGCTGCTACCAGGGCGTCTTCCGCAATCCGCTGGCCGACCCGCACCTGCTGGGCGTCGCCGCCGGAGCGGGGCTCGCGGTGACCGCCGTGATCGTGGTGCGCGGAGTCACCGGCGCGGACATCACGGTCGGGCTGCCGGTCACCGTGCCACTCGCCGCGTTCGTCGGCGCGCTCGGCGCGGTGCTGCTCACCTACCTGCTCGGCGCGGCCGGCGGCCGGGACCGCTCGCCGGCCACCCTGATCCTGGCCGGGGTGGCGGTCTCCGCCTTCCTCGCCGCCGGCCAGACCTACCTGCTGCAACGCAACGCCGAGAGCATCCAGGAGGTCTACTCGTGGATGCTCGGCCGGCTGGCCACCGCCGGCTGGCACGACGTACTCGTGGTGCTGCCGTACGCGGTGTTGACCACCGCCGTGGTGCTGGTGCACCGGCGCGAACTCGACGTACTCGCGCTCGGCGACGACGAGGCGAGCAGCCTCGGGTTGCATCCGCAGCGGTCCCGGCTGCTGCTGGTCGCCGCCGCCTCACTGGCCACCGCCACAGCGGTGTCGGTCTCCGGGCTGATCGGCTTCGTCGGGGTCATCGTCCCGCACGTCGTACGGATGCTGGCCGGGGCGAGCTACCGGGCCATCCTGCCGCTGTCGGTGCTCTTCGGCGGCGCCTTCCTGACCCTGACCGACCTGGCCGCGCGGACCGTCGCCGCGCCGGCCGAGATCCCGATCGGGGTGGTGACCGCGCTGCTCGGCGGCCCGTTCTTCGCGATCGTGCTGCGCACCACCCGACGGGTGGCGGAATGACCGCCCCGAGCGTCTCGACCGGCGTGGCCGTCGAGGTGACCGATCTCGGCGTCACCCTCGGCGGGGCGCGGATCCTGACCGGGGTCAGCCTCTCGGTCCGGACCGGGGAGTGGGTCACCGTGATCGGACCGAACGGCGCCGGCAAGTCCACGCTGCTCCGTGCGGTCGGTGGGCTGCTGCCGGCCGGCACCGGGTCCGTCTCCCTGTTCGGTACGCCGATCAGCCGGCTGTCCCGCCGGGAACGTGCCCGGACGGTGGCGACGGTGCCGCAGTCCCCGGTCGTACCGGCCGGGATGGCGGTACTCGACTACGTGCTGCTCGGCCGTACCCCGTACGTGCCGCCGCTGGGCCGGGAGTCCGCCGCCGACCTGGCGGCCGCGTACGACGTACTCGACCGGTTGGACCTGACCGGGTTCGCGGCCCGGCCGCTGGCGACGCTCTCCGGCGGTGAACGGCAGCGGGTCTTCCTGGCCCGGGCGCTGGCCCAGGGCGCGCCGCTGCTGCTGCTCGACGAGCCGACGAGTGCGCTGGACATCGGCCACCAGCAGGAGGTGCTGGAACTCGTCGACCAGCTCCGTGCCGACCACGGGTTGACCGTGCTGGCCACCATGCACGACCTGTCGGTCGCCGGGGAGTACGCCGACCGGATGGTGCTGGTCGCCGCCGGTGCGGTGGTCGCCGACGGCCCGCCCCGGGAGGTGCTCACCGACGACCTGCTGAGTACGCACTACCGGGCCCGGGTGCGGGTGATCGAGGGGGAACACGGTCCCCTCGTCGTCCCGGTCCGGGCCCGGCGCGTCGCCTCCTAGCGGCCACGGAGAGCTGGCCGGGCCGAGGCATGTGCTCTTCGAGCGTGGTGCCACGGTGTCACCCTGGTGACACCGTGGCACCACCGCAAAGCGGGAGGTGCCCGTCGACCGGGCGGCAGCGGGCTAGCTGAACCGCCGTCCCTCGTCGCGCCGGTAGGCCCAGCCGGCGATCGCGGCCAGCACCACGATCCAGACGCCGAGCATCGCCAGCGACAGTGTGTCGACCGGGAAGTCCCCGACGGCGGCCCACATCAGCTCGACCGCGCCCCGGGTCGGCAGGTACGGGGCGATCGTCTCGATGAAGCCGGGCGAGTTGCCGGGCGGGAAGAGCAGGCCGCCGCCGAAGGCCAGTGGGAAGAAGACCACCTGGGCGACGACGATCGCCGCCTTGCTGGGCAGTGCGTAGCCGATCGCGAGCCCCATCAGCGTGAACGGCACCGCGATCACGACGACGGTGCCGAGCGCGGCCAGGAACGCCGGGCCGGTCACCCGGGCCTCGGTGGCCACCGCCGCGATCACCACCACCGGGAGCAGCGAGATCAGGGTCAGCAGCAGGCCGGCGAGGATCCGGCCGGCGAACCGGGGTGCGGCTCCGGTCGGCAGCGTCCGCATGTACGGATCCCAGGGCTGTGCCCGGTCCTCGGCCACCCCGATGCCGTACTGGAAGATGTTGGTGCTCATCACCGAGAAGGTGACCATCGAGGCGGTGGCGTAGGTGGCGATCACCGGGTCGCCGCCGCTGAACGGAACGACGAAGAAGAGCATCGAGGCGGCCGGGAAGAAGGCACTGCCGACCAGCGCGATCGGGATCCGGACGGTCTCCAGCAGTTGGTATCTGGCGTGCACGAGCGAGAGTCGCACGTTCGGGTCCTCCGTCACACGTCGGCGGGTTGCGCGGGCTGGGGGTGGGACTGTGCCGGGGCGGGCCGCGTCTCGGTGATGGCCAGGAAGGCGTCCTCCAGGCTGCTCGGCCGGATCTCCAGGTCGGTGAAGGGGACGCCGCTGTGCACCAGGTCCCGGACGAGTTGGTCGGCGTCGGTGGTGAGCAGGTGGCTGACGCCGTCGACCCGCTCCACGGCCCGTACTCCGGGCAGGGGTGGCAGTTCCGGGGCGACCAGGCTGACCCGGCGTACCCCGACCAGGTCACGGATGGCGCTGACGCTGTCGTCGGCGAGTACCCGGCCGTGGCCGAGCACCACCACCCGGTGTGCCAGTGCCTCGATCTCCTCCAGGTAGTGGCTGCTCAACAGCACCGTGCCGCCGTCGGCGTGGAACTGGCGGATGCCGTCCCAGAGTTCTCGGCGGGCGGTCACGTCGAGCCCGGTGGTCGGCTCGTCCAGGAAGACCAGCC
Source organism: Plantactinospora sp. CNZ320 (assembly GCF_002846275.1). Classification (NCBI taxonomy): domain Bacteria; kingdom Bacillati; phylum Actinomycetota; class Actinomycetes; order Micromonosporales; family Micromonosporaceae; genus Plantactinospora; species Plantactinospora sp. CNZ320. The sequence continues at coordinate 4,589,035 of NZ_PJMP01000001.1, read as the reverse complement.
GGGGGCGCCCGACGAAGGCGAGCGCGACCGCCAGCCGGCGTTTCTGACCGCCGGAGAGGCCACCGGTCTGCCGCCGGACCAGGTCGTCGATGCCGAACCGGCCCAGCAGTTCGGCCCGGGGGACCGGGTCGGCGTAGTGCGCGGAGACGAAGTCGACCACCTCGCCGACCCGCAGGGTGGGAGGCAGCCCGGTCTCCTGCGGCGTCATCCCGATCTGTCGACGGCTGGCCGGATCGCGGGGGTCGCCGCCGAAGAGTTCGACCCGGCCTGAGCTGACCCGGCGCAACCCGACCAGCAGGCTCAGCAGGGTGCTCTTGCCGGCACCGTTCGGGCCGAGCAGGCCGACCAGTTCACCGGCCGGGAGTTCGAGGTCGACCCGGTCCAGGGCGGTGACGTCGCCGTACCGGCGGGTGGCCTGGACGGCACGGGCGAGAATCATCACTTCTCCTCGGTCTGGGTCGGTTGGTCGAGCAGGGCGCGGACCGCCAGCGTGTATTCCTCGAAGGCGAACCGGCCGCGTCGGGTGAGCGCGACGAGGGTGGTCGGGGTACGCCCCTGATGGGTCTTGACGATCTCGACGTAGCCGGCCTCTTCGAGCTTGCGCAGGTGCACCGAGAGGTTGCCGGCGGTCATCTGGAGGATGTCCTGGAGCCGGGGAAAGGTGATCCGGTCGTTGCCCCGCAGGGTGGCCAGCGTCGCGGTCACCCGCAGTCGGGCCTGCGCGTGGATCACGGGGTCGAGTTCGGGCAGTCCGGTCACGAGCCGCTCCGGACGCGACGGCGGTCGCGGAGCAGGAAGTGGAGGCCGGCGACCAGCATCCCGCCACCGCCGGCCACCGAGATCAGCAGTGCGTGCCAGCCGACACCGGCGATCACGCCGACGATGTTGATGACGCTGATCCAGACGCCGAGCCGGAACATGTTGCGGTCGAGCCAGATGGCGCCGCCGGCCATGTGCAGGGCGCCGGTGAGCCCGACGCTGACACCGGCCCAGAGCAGCCCGGCGAGGTCGTCGGGCAGGTGCTCGGAGACCTGGCTGAGCGTCGTCGAGAGGCCGGTGAAGCCGAGGCCCCAGGCCAGGCCGTACCACAGGCCGCGCCGGTTGGAGTCGCCGGTGACCTGCCCGTACGTCCGGCCGCCGACAATCCCGGAGGTGATCCCGGCGGCCAGCAGCAGGGTGAGCAGGGTGAGCAGCGGCAGCCAACTGGGCAGGTCGACGAAGACCCGGCCGCCCGGACCGAAGCGCAGGAAGAACAGCCCGAAGCCGATCAGCCAGGCCAGGCCCCAGGGCCAGTAGTACCAGAGTTGGTTGGGGCTGAGCATGCGGGCCGCCTCGGCCTGCTGCTCGGCGATCAGCCGGAGCGCGGCGGCCGGATCGGCGGGCGGCAGGTCGTCACGGTCGGTCGGCCCACCGGTGTGGTCGTTAAAGTTCCCAGTCACGTAAACGAGTTTACGAGACAAAGTCCATCACCGCACCAACTACTTTTTGCGATGACGATCACGCCGGCTTCGCCGAGCACCCGCCCTCCTGCCCGCAAGCGAGCCGGAGGGCGGGTGGCGCGTCAGCCGGCGACGCGAGCGCCGGACAGCGGCCGGTGCAGCAGGGTACTGCCCGGGGCGGCGGTCAGCGGTCCGTCCGCCAGCGGACTTGCCGGTACCCGGCCCCGGGTGGTCGCCGCCGACGGCGTACCGCCGAAGACGGTGGAGAGGAACCCCCAGAGCGCCTCGCCGATCGGGTCGGGCTGTCCCGGTACCCAGTAGTGGCTGGCGTTCAGCGCGACGGTGGCCTGGCGGCGGCCGTCCGGCGAGTGCAGCGAGACGGTCTGGTGGCCGAGTACCACACCGTCGTGTCCCCAGACGGGACCGCTCGGCAGCGGCACGCTGAGCAGGCCCAGCCCGTACTGCACACCGTCCGGCTGGGTCGGGTCGGCCGGTACCGTGCGACGCATCTGCGCCAGTTCGGCCGGCCGCAGCAGCCGGCCGCCGAGCAGAGCCCGGAAGAACCTGTTCACGTCGGCGGTGGTGGAGACGAGATCCCCGGCCATCCAGCCCCAGGACATGTTGAAGACGCTGAAGTCCCGCAGCGTCCCGTCGACCCAGGGCACGTACCCGGCCGAGTGCGGCCCGTCGATCGTGGGATCCGTACCCGGGAAACGGCTCCGGCGCAGCCCGAGCGGGCGCAGCACGCGGCGGGTGACCTCGACGGCGGCCGGCCGCCCGGTGACCCGCTCCAGCAGCAGCCCGGCGAGCACGTAGTTGGTGTTCGAGTAGGAGTGCCGCTCGCCCGGCGCGTTGGTCGGCTCCTGACCCAGCCCGATCGCGGCCAGCTCCAGCGGCCGGATGGTGCTGCGCTGGTACTTCTCGATGCTCTCCACCGAACCGAAGATCACGTGGTCGTAGTCGTTGATCCCGCTGGTCTGGTCGAGCAGCATCCGCACGGTCACTCCGGGCGGGGCGAGCCGGGGCAGATAGCGGCGCAGCGGCGCGTCCAGCCCGAGCCGCCGCTCGGCGACGAGTTGCAGCAGCGCTGTGGCGACGAAGGTCTTGGTGATGCTGCCGATCCGGTGCTGGAAGTCGGGTCGCACCGGCCGGCCGGTGGTCACGTCGGCGACGCCGCTGGCGCCCCGCCAGGTGGCGTGCCCGTCACGTACCTCGGCGAAGACGCCTGGCATCCCAGCGTCGGTGATCGCCCGCAGGGCGTCGCGCAGCGCCTCGTCCGGCAGCGTGCCGCCGGAGCCGGGCCGGGCCGCGCCGACCGGGGCGGCGAGCGCCGGGGAGACGCCGGCGGCGAGCGCGGTGGCGGCCAGGGCGGACCCGGTGACGGTACGCAGGAAGTCGCGGCGGGACTGGAGTGGACGGAACGCGGACAACTGGTCCTCCCCCGAGGGATGGTGTGTCGTGCTCTTCCCCTCGAATTCTGGCCCGGCCCGGCGGGCGGATCGTCCACTTCGGTGCCGAGATCGGACTCGCCACCGTGGACGAGCCGGTCCCCGCCCGGTCCGCCGGCCGGTTCCCTCGCGAGGTGGACCCGGGCCGCCGAATCTCACGGCCCGCCACGGTCACAGGGGTGCGGGCAGCGGCTCGCTGTGCAGCACGGCGAGCCGGGAGACCGCCCGGGTAAGCACCACGTAGAGCCGGTGCAGGCCGCGCGGTTCCGCCGCCACGATCCGGGCCGGTTCGACGACTATGACGTGGTCGTACTCCAGACCTTTGGCCAGGGTGGCCGGCACGACGGTGACCCGGGCGGCGGCCTCGACCTCGTCGGCGGTCGCGGTCGGGATGCCGGCGTCGGCCAGCGCCGCGCGCAGCCCGTCCGTCTCGGACTCGGCGGCGATGACCGCGATCGAACCCTCGTGGGCCAGCGCCGCCCGTACCTCGGTCACCGTCGCCGCCGCCAGGTCGGGCACGGTACGGATCTCCAGTGCACCGTCGGAGCGCAGCGACTCGGCCGGGGGTACGTCCACACCGAGCGCCGGCAGCAGCCGGTTCGCCAGCGCCAGCACCGCGGCGGGTACCCGGAAGCCCATGGTCAGCGGCACCACCGAGGCGTCCGGCTTGCCGAGGTGCCGCAGCGACTCCCGCCAGTCGGTGGCGGCCCACGGGGCGGTGCCCTGGGCGAGGTCGCCGAGCAGCGTGACCGAGCCGTGCTCGCTGCGCCGGGCGATCACCCGGCACTGCATCGGGGAGAGGTCCTGTGCCTCGTCGAGCACCACGTGCCCGAAGCTGGGCAGCCGTTCGACCAGCCCGGCCGCCTCGTCGACGAGTACGGCGTCGGCGGCGGTCCACCTCGCCGCCTTCGGGGTGCGGGGCGGCTTCGGCCAGGTCAGCAGCGCCTGTTCGGCCTCGGTGAGCAGCCCGTCGGCGGTGGACGCCAGCGCCTCGGGGTCGGCCAGCAGCCGGTGCAGCAGCCCGTCCGGGGTGACCGCCGGCCAGCAGTGGTCGAGGAACTCGGTGACCGGCCTGCACCGGCCCATCCGGCGCAGCCAGCTCTCGCCGGGCGAGTCGCCCCGACGGGCCTCCGACTGGCGTTGCAGCAGGCCGACGACCCGGGCCCGGACCCGTTCCCGGCCGGTGGCGTACGGCAGCCCCTCCCGGCGGGCCTCCTCGACGACCCGGCGCAGCGCCTCGGCCGTCACCCGCCACCGGTACGAGCCGTCGGAGACCACCAGCGGCTCCTCCGGGGTCCGCAGCTGCCCGGCCAGCGCCCGGCGTAGCACCTCGGCCATCCGGGGATCGTGCTTCAGCGCGGCGGTTTCCGGGGGGTCCACCGCCCGTACCGGGGTGTCGAGCAGGTCCTGCACTGTCGCCTGGGTCACCTCGACCTCGCCGAGCGCCGGCAGCACCGCCGAGATGTACGACAGGAACGCCCGGTTCGGCCCGACGACGAGTACCCCGGAGCGGCGCAGCCGTTCCCGGTGCAGATAGAGCAGGTACGCGGCCCGGTGCAGCCCGACCGCCGTCTTCCCGGTCCCCGGTGCACCCTGTACGCAGATTGAGTCGGCCAGGTCGGCCCGGACCAGTTCGTCCTGCTCGGGCTGGATGGTGGCGACGATGTCCCGCATCGGCCCGACCCGGGGGCGTTCGATCTCGGCGGTGAGGATCCGGCTGGCGGTGCCGTACTCCTCGCCCCGGTCGAGGTGCTCGTCCTCGAAGCTGGTGAGCTGGCCGGCGCCGAAGCCGAACCGCCGTCGGACCCGTACCCCCTGCGGGTCGCGGGCGGTGGCCCGGTAGAACGAGCGGGAGATCGGCGCCCGCCAGTCCAGCACCATCGGCTCGCCGGTCGGGTCGGTGACGTGCCGGCGCCCGATGTGGTGGCTGTCGTCGGCGAAGTCGAGGCGGCCGAAGAAGAGCGGGGTGGTCGGATCGTCGGCGAGTTCGGCGACCCGCCGGGAGAGGGTCCGGCCCAGCGTCTCGGCCGCGTACGCGTCACCGGCCACGTCCTGACCGGTCGCGAAGAGTGACTCGGCGTGTTCCCGCATCCGCCGCAGGGCGGCCCGGGAGGCGGCCAGGTGTGCGCGTTCGTGTTCCAGGTCGGTGTCGAGGTCCTGTGCGGGCATGCTGGTTTCCCATCGGCGCGTCACGCGCGTTGGCTGCTCGCTCGCGTGTCCGGGGGCGGATGGCCGGCACCCGGCGCGGGGACGTCCGCTGCGGTGCTTTCTCACCTCGGCCGTCAAGCGGTCAGCCAGCCTACCTGTGGCTCGGCTCCCGTTCCATCGAATTACCGGCCGCGCCGCCCGGACCGCCGGGGTGGGTCGGCCAGCATGTCGGCCGGAGTGAAGGTGCGAACCTCCGGGTGGCCGGTCGGCGTACTACAAACTGTTTGTAGTACCGGCAGCTTGCACTACAAACAGTTTGTAGCTCGGCGCCACCGTGTGGCGCGGGTGGGCGCCGGCTGGCCGGCCGGAGGCGGAATCATGTGCACATGACCGAGGAGCCCGTCGAGCAGCGACAAGTCATGATCAGTGATCCGCAGGTGATGCGGGCGCTGGCGCATCCGGCGCGGCTGGGGATCATGGAGCACCTGACCACCACCGGCGCGGCGGTCACCGCCACCGAGTGCGCCGAGATCGTCGGGCTCTCGCCGAGTGCGGTCAGCTATCACCTGCGTGAGCTGGCCAAGTTCGGCCTGGTCGAGCAGGCGCCGAGCCGGGGCGACGCCCGCGAGCGGCTCTGGCGCAGCAGCGTCGGCTCCTGGGGGGTCGATGTCGGCCAGGACGCGCCAGCGGAGGCGCGGGCCGCCGAGGAGACCCTGATCGAGGTGTACGCCGCCCGCGACATGGAGCGGGTACGCAACTGGGCGCGGCGATCCGGCGCGGAGCCGAGGGAGTGGTACGACGCGGCCCGGTACGGCGGTGCGGTGCTGATGCTCACCGCCGAGGAGTTGGTGGAGTTGAACGACCGGATCCGTGAGCTGATGCGGCCGTACCGGCGGCGGGAGCGGGTCGATCCGCCCGAGGGTTCCCGCCCGGTGATGGTCCACTACGCGGCGCTGCCGATGGAGAACTGACCGTCCCGCCGGGGTTGCGTACGGCAGTTGTGAAGGATTACTTTCGAAGTATGTCTTTCACAACTGCCGGCGCCGCCGTACCCGTCGACCCGACGGTCTCGCGCTGGCGGGACGTCTACCTGGCCGCCGGTGCCCGAGCCGTCTCGACCTGCGGTGACTTCCTCGCCGCGACCGCCCTGGCGCTCGCCCTGCAAACCGCCGGGGCGGGTGGGCTGGCGGTTTCCGGGGTGCTGCTGGCCGCCACCCTGCCGCTGGTGCTGCTCGCCCCGCTGACCGGTCGACTGGCCGACCGGGTGGACAGCCGCACCCTGCTGGTCTGGGCGGGTGCCGGCCAGGCGCTGGTCTGCGTCGCGCTCGCCCTGACCGAGAGCACCGCCGTGATCCTGCTGCTCGCCGCGCTGCTCGCCTGCGGGCTGGCGGTGACCCAGCCGACCCTGGCCGCCCTGCTCCCCGAGATGGTGCGTCGGGCCGACCTGCCCCGAGCCAGCGCGATCAACCAGACCGCCGGCTCGGTCGGCATGCTCCTCGCGCCGGCCCTGGCCGGGCTGCTGGTCGGGCAGTTCGGTGCCCGGGTACCGCTGCTGCTCGACGCCGGCAGCTATCTCGCACTGATCGCCGCCGGCCTGCTGCTGCGTACCCGCCGGGGCGGTCGACGGGCGACGGGGGTGACCGGCGGGGTGACCCCGGCACCGGTGGCTCCCGCCTGGCGGCTGCGCCGCGACCCGCTGCTCTGGACGATGGTGGCCGCGATCGCCGGTACGGTCGCCGGGGTGGGCGCGGTCAACGTGATCGAGGTCTTCTACGTACGCGAGACCCTGCACTCCTCGACCACGATGTTCGGCCTGGTCAGCGCGGCCTGGACCGCCGGCATGCTGGTCGGCGCCTGGCTGCTGGCCGGCACCGCCCGGCGGGCCCGGGACGACGGCGCCCTGGTCCAGTGGGTGCTCGGGATGCTCGGCGCGGCCTGCCTGCTCGTCGCGCTCGGTGCCACCGTGCCGGCCGCCGGCTGGCTGGTCCCGCTCTGGCTGGTCGGCGGCGCCGCCAACGGCGGGTTGAACGTCTTCAGCAATCTCGTGCTGGCCAACCGGGTGCCGCCGGCGGCGCGCGGCCGGGCCTTCGCCGCCCAGGGCGCCGCGATCCAGGGTGCTGGGATGTTCGGGTACCTGGCCGGCGGGCTCCTGCTCGCCGGCTTCCCGCCCCGGCCGCTGGTCGCGGTGACCGGTGTGGCCGGGCTGGCCGTGGTCGCCGCGGTGACCCCGGTGGTGGTGCGGGCCGCCCGACGGGAACGGGCGGCGATGCGTCCTGGGCCACTTCCGTCCCGGTCGGCCGAGCAGCCGGTCGAGCCGGCGGTTACCGTCGGATCATGACCGAGCTACGGCGACCCCGGGTAGGCCATATCCAGTTCCTCAACTGTCTGCCGATCTACTGGGGGCTGATGCGCTCCGGTGCCCTGATCGACGTCGAGCTGCACAAGGACTCGCCGGAGCGGCTCAGCGCCGCCCTGGTCGCCGGTGACCTCGACATCGGGCCGATCACCCTGGTGGAGTACCTCAAGCACGTCGACGAACTGCTGCTGCTGCCGGATCTCGCGGTCGGCAGCGACGGCCCGGTGCTCTCGGTCAACATCGTCTCCACCCGCCCGCTGGCCGAGCTGGACGACGCCAAGGTCGCCCTCGGCTCCACCTCCCGTACCGGTGTGCTGCTCGCCCAAATGCTGCTCGCGCAGAAGTACGGCGTGCACCCCGAGTACTTCAGCTGCCCGCCCGATCTGACCACCATGCTGCTGGAGGCCGAGGCAGGGGTGCTGATCGGTGACGTCGCGCTGCGCGCCCTCTACGAGGCGCCCGGACGTGGGCTCGCCGTGACCGACCTGGGTCAGGCCTGGCGGGACTGGACCGGGCTGCCGATGGTCTTCGCCGTCTGGGCGGTACGCCGGGACTTCGCGGCCAGCCACCCTGGGCAGGTCAAGGACGTGCACCAGGCGTTCCTGCGCTCCCGCGACCTCTGCCTGGCCGAACTCGACGAGGTCGCCGAGGCGGCGGCCCGGTGGGAGCCGTTCGACGCGGCGACCCTGGCGACGTACTTCCGGACGCTCGACTTCTCGCTCGGCGAGCGCCAGGTGGCGGGGCTTCGGGAGTTCGCCCGGCGGGCCGTCGAGCTGGCCGGCGTACCGCCGCTGCCGGCGGGCGGGCCGGTCTTCTTCTCCGCCTGACGAACGAACCGGGCGGGCCGGGTGGCACCCGGCCCGCTCCGGGTGGCGGCTCAGGTGGCGTCGGCGGCGGCTCGAAGCTGTCGGGCCACGTCCTCGCAGATCTTCGCCCCGTACGTGTAACCGAGGTCGAGCGCGTACCGGGTCTCCACCGCCATCGTCCAACCGTCGCCGATGGCCAGGCAGTTCACCGTGTACCTCTGCTCACGTTGCCGGTCGACCCAGCCGTTCTTGACCGCGATGGTCTTCTGCTCGGCGGCCGGGAACGCCTTGCGGATGCCGAAGTTGCCGACCCCGCGTACGGCGCGCATCTCGTCGAGCAGCCACTCGGTCCACTTCGGCCCGGCGGCCCGGCCGTCGGCGATGCAGGCGCCCATCCGGGCGGTGTCCCGGGCCGAGAGCGCGGTGCGGCTCCAACCGCCGTCGGCGGCGGGGCTGCTGTCGGTCAGGTCGCAGATGCTGATCAGGCGCTTGATCGACGCCGTGCCGCCGTTGACCTCGTAGAGGGTCTGCGCGGCGTTGTTGTCGCTGTCCCGGATCATGATCGAGACCTGGTTCATCCGGGTGTCGCTCGGGGTGTCGCCCTTCTCGTCGGCGCGACGCAGGTAGTCGGCACCGATCCACGCCTTGATCATCGAGGCGGTCGGGTTGGTCTCGTCCATGTTGGCTGAACCGGAGATCTTGCCGGTCCGGGTGTCCATCAGCGCCCAGTTCCACCAGCCGTCCTTGTCGAGCTTCACCCTGGCCGGCGCGACCGGCAGCGGCGGCAACTCGGGGCTCGGCGTCGGGGTGGGCGTGGCCGGCCGGCCCGGGGCGGTGGCGGACGGGCGGGCCGGACCGGACGGTTCGCCCCACTTGGCGGCGGCGGTACTCGCGAACGGGGAGCCCGGCATCAGTCGGAGCCCGACGAGCACCAGCGCCAGCAGTACGACGGAGATCAGGGTCAGCCGCAGCATGGTGGACCGGTTGGACCGGGCCCGTCGCTCGGCGGCACGTCGCTCGGAGTTCATCAGGACTTCTTCACGGTGAGTGGCTGCGGCACCCTGAGTACGGCACCCGGCTGGTCGGTGACCAGTTGACTGGCGACGCTGGCGCAGACGTCGGCGCCGAAGTCGAGCCCCTTCGAGCCGGAGTAGCGGGTCATCACGGAGAGCACCCAGTCGTCGTTGATGGCGAGGCAGTTCAGGTGCCACTTCCCGTCAGCGTTGATCAGGGTCCAGCCGTTTTTGATGCTGACCGGCCCCTGCGCGAGGATCCCCTTCGGCAGGCCGTCGATGATGCCCCAGCGGCCACCGCCCTGCCGAGCCTGCTGATCCTTGGCGGCGGTCGTACCGCGAACCTTGCTCATCTCGTCCAGCACCCACTCGGTCCACTTCGGTCCGGCTGCGGTGCCGTCCTTGACGCACTCTCCCATCCGGACCGCGTCCCGAGGGGACATACTGGTATAACTCCACCAAATGCTCTTCTCGCCGGGAGGAATCTCCTTGGCGGTATCGGTGAGTTCGCACATCTTGATCAAGCGGTCCAGGGTGCTCGCGCCGCCGGCAGCCTTGTAGATGGCGTTGGTGGAGTCGTCGTTGCTGTCCCGGATCGCCGTGCTCGCCATCTTGAGGTACGCCGAGGAGGGCTTCCTGTCCCCGAGCCTGCGGAGATAGTCGGAGACGATCCAGACCTTGATCATCGACTCGGTCGAGTTGGTCGAGGCCATGTTCTTGGAGCCGGAGATCTTTCCGCTCTCCCGGTCGAGCAGTGCCCAGCCGAGGAACCCGTCCACCCCCTTCACCGTGACCGGCGCGGCGGCCAGGGTCGGTGGCGGCGGTGCGGCGGGTTCGATCCCGACCGGCGCCTCCTCGGCGGAGGAGGTGCCTCCGTCGGAATCGACCAGCCGGGCGTATGCGGCGGGCACGAGCAACAGGCCGCCAAGCACGGCTGTCGTGATGGCGAGCACCAGGGCCACGCGGGGACGCATGAGGATGGGGCTCCAAGAGTGAAGGCCGGGGGGCCGCTGTATCCAGGGCGCTGTGCGGTGTGCTGTGGGTCGGCGGCGCCTCCGCCAGCCCCACACCGGCGGTCTGCTCCGCGTCCGCGCTGCCGGGGGAAGCGGCAGTACGGGAACGGGGAAAGTTTACGTGGCCGGGTCCAATCCGCCAGATGGTGAAGCCCCGGGAGTTCTCTGGTGTCGCCCCAAAATGATCGGATATAGGCGGATAGATGCTGAATATCTGGGTGACTGTGACCAGCCTCATTCAGTAATGAGTGCGGACATTTCGCGCCTGGTGCCCGGCCAGCTCGGCGCCGGGTCTGGGCGGCAGTTCTATTACACGTCTTGGTTACCGACCGGTTGGGCTGTAACACTTGCAACGTGTACGGACATGACTTCCCGGTCCCGGATGACGGACCCGCCGACGGCCTGCTCGGTCAGGTCGAGGCGGCGGAGGCGGCGCTGCGGGCAGCCGCCGACCGTGGCCGTCCCGGCACCGACCCCGCCGCCGACACCGACCCGCAGGACTACTTCACCGCGCTGATCGGCGCGGACCAGAAGATCGAACCCCGGGACTGGATGCCGGAGGCGTACCGGAAGACGCTGATCCGGCAGATCGCCCAGCACGCCCACTCCGAGATCATCGGTATGCAGCCGGAGGGGAACTGGATCAGCCGCGCCCCCTCGCTCAAGCGCAAGGCGATCCTGCTCGCCAAGGTGCAGGACGAGGCCGGGCACGGGCTCTACCTCTACGCCGCCGCCGAGACCCTCGGGGTGAGCCGGGACGAACTGGTCGAGCTGCTGCTCGCCGGCCGGCAGAAGTACAGCTCGATCTTCAACTACCCGACCCTGACCTGGGCCGACGTCGGCGCCATCGGCTGGCTGGTGGACGGCGCGGCGATCGTCAACCAGGTGCCGCTGTGCCGCTGCTCGTACGGGCCGTACGCCCGAGCCATGATCAGGATCTGCAAGGAGGAGTCCTTCCACCAGCGGCAGGGCTACGAGATCCTGCACACCCTGGCGAACGGCACCTCCGAGCAGCACGCGATGGCCCAGGACGCGGTCGACAGGTGGTGGTACCCGTCGCTGGCGATGTTCGGCCCGCCGGACGGTGACTCGACGCACTCCCAGCAGTCGATGGCCTGGAAGATCAAGCGGTTCTCCAACGACGAGCTGCGGCAGCGCTTCGTCGACATGTGCGTGCAGCAGGCAGGTGTGCTCGGCCTCACCCTGCCCGACCCCGACCTGCGGTGGAACGAGGACCGGCAGGCGCACGACTACACCCAGCCCGACTACGCCGAGCTGATGCGGGTGATCTCCGGCGACGGGCCGTGCAACAGGCAACGGATCGCACACCGCCGCCGGGCGGACGCCGACGGGGCCTGGGTACGCGAGGCAGCGCAGGCGTACGCGGCCAAGCGGGCCGCCGAGTGTACGGTGGTGCCGGCGTGACCGCCCCGAGCCAGGGCCGGGCCAACTGGCCGCTCTGGGAGGTCTTCGTCCGGGCCCGGCGCGGCCTGTCGCACACCCACGTCGGCAGCCTGCACGCCCCCGACGCCGAGCTGGCGCTGCGCAACGCCCGGGACCTCTACACCCGCCGGCAGGAGGGCGTCTCGATCTGGGTAGTGCCGGCACAGGCGATCACCGCCTCCAGCCCGGACGAGAAGGACGCGTTCTTCGAGCCCTCGGCCGACAAGGTCTACCGGCACCCGACGTTCTATCCGGTACCCGACGGGGCGGCGCACCTGTGAACCCCACCGGCGCACCCGCATCCACCACAGTGGAGTACCTGCTCGGCCTCGGCGACGACGCCCTGGTCGCCGCCCAGCGGCTCGGCGAGTGGGTCACCGCCGCACCGGAGCTGGAGGAGGACGTCGCGCTGGCCAACATCGCCCTGGACCAGCTCGGCGCCGCCCGGCTGCTGCTGAGCTACGCCGGGGAGCTGGAGGGGGCCGGCCGGGACGAGGACGCGCTGGCGTACCTGCGCACCGATCGGGAGTACCGCAACTGCCTGCTGGTCGAGCTGCCGAACGGCGACTTCGCGATGACCATGGCGAAGCTGCTCTTCCTGTCGGCGTACCAGCTTCCGCTCTACACCGCGTTGAGCGGGTGCGCCGACGAACGGCTCGCCGCGATCGCCGGCAAGGCCCGCAAGGAGGTGGCCTACCACCTCGACCACGCCAGCGCATGGACGGTACGCCTCGGTGACGGCACCGAGGAGTCGCACCGGCGGATGCGGGCGGCGGTGGAGGAGCTGTGGCCGTACACCGGTGAACTGTTCGTGGCCGACCCGGCGGCGCCGGTCGACCCGGCCGGGCTGCGCGCGGCCTTCCTGGGCAACGTCGAGCCGGTGCTGGAGGCGGCCACGCTGGAGCGCCCGGCGGACGGCTGGGGGCCGACCGGCGGCCGGTCCGGGCTGCACACCGAGCACCTCTCCTATCTGCTGGCCGAGATGCAGGTGCTGCACCGGGCGCACCCGGGAGCCCGATGGTGAGCGGGTCCACGGCGGCGCGCCGGGCCGCGGCGGCGGTGGTCGACCCCGAGCTGCGGGTGCTGACCATCGAGGACCTCGGGATCCTGCGGGAGGTGACCGAGGACCCGGCGACCGGCCGGGTCACCGTGACCATCACCCCCACCTACACCGGCTGCCCGGCGATGGACGTGATCCGGGCCGACATCCGGGCCGCGCTGGCCGCGGCCGGGTATCCGGACGCGGAGGTCGTCACCGTCCTCGCGCCGGCCTGGACCACCGACTGGATCTCCGAGGCCGGCCGGGCCAAACTCGCCGCCGCCGGGATCGCCCCGCCTGAGGCGTTAGGCGGGGGCCCTTCTACCACCGAAAGCGCTATGCGGGGGCCCTTCCTTACGTTGAGCGTGCGGTGCCCGCACTGCGGTGCCGGCGACACCGAACAGGTCAGCCGGTTCGGCTCCACCGCCTGCAAGTCGCTGTGGCGGTGCCGGGCCTGTCGGGAACCCTTCGACCATCTGAGGGCGTTTTGAGCGTAACCATCAACCGGCCGGTCCGGCGCCGGCCGGTCTTCCACCCGCTGCCGGTCCGGGAGGTCGACCGGCTCACCGAGGACGCGGTAGCGGTCACCTTCGAGGTACCGGCCGCGTTGCGGGAGACCTTCGCCTTCAGGGCCGGACAGCACCTCACGGTACGGCGGCTGCTGCCGGACGGGGCCGAGGTGCGGCGGTCGTACTCGATCTGCTCGACCCCGGCCGAGCTGGCCGCGACCGGACAGCTCCGGATCGGGGTACGGGAGGTGCCGGGCGGCGCCTTCTCCAGTTTCGCGGTCTCGGCGCTGCGGGCCGGCGACACGGTCGAGGTGCTGCCGCCGCTCGGGACGTTCGGCACGGCGTTCGCGCCGGACCGGGCCCGGCACTACGCCGGGGTGGTCGCCGGATCGGGCATCACACCGGTGCTGTCGCTGGTCGCCACCGCGCTCGCCGTCGAGCCGGCCAGCACCTTCACCCTGGTGTACGGCAACAGGTACGGCCGAACCGTCATGTTCGTGGAGGAGTTGGCCGACCTGAAGGACCGCTACCCGCAGCGGCTGCACCTGGTGCACGTGCTGTCCCGGGAGCCGGGCGAGTCGCCGTTGCTCTCCGGCCGGGTCGACGCCGAGCGGCTCGGCCGGCTGCTCGACACCATCGTGCCGGCCGAGCGGATCGACGAGTGGTTCCTCTGCGGCCCGTACGGGATGGTGCTCGACGCGCGGCGGGTGCTGGCCGAGCGGGGGGTGCCGGAGCGCGCCGTACACGCCGAACTGTTCCATGTGGACGCTCCGCCCGCGCCACCGGTACGCCCCGCCGGGACGGGGTCCGACGCCGGCACCGAGGTGACGATCCGGCTGGACGGCCGGACGTCGAGTTTCCGGATGGGGCGCGACGAGCGGGTACTCGACGCCGCCCTGCGGGTGCGGAGCGAGCTGCCGTACGCCTGCAAGGGCGGGGTCTGCTCGACCTGCCGGGCGAGGGTGGTCGCCGGTGAGGTGTCGATGGCCCGCAACTACGCGCTGGAGCCGGACGAGGTGGCCGCCGGGTACGTGCTGACCTGCCAGGCCAGCCCGGTCACCGACACGCTGGAGGTCGACTACGACGGCTGAGGCGGGTTGTCCCGGGTCCGTCTTGATGCAGGCGGACATGGATCGCCATCGGTGGGTTCGACGCGTTGCGCGGATGACGGAAACCTTGCCGCGCGCGGCTGGCAAGAGATAGATCGATCTCTATCTTGAGAGTCGGCAGCGCCACCGGTGGACGGGTGGTGGCGCCGATTCTGAGGAGAATCCATGCGTCGAGTTCGGACTGTCGCCGCCCTCGCCCTCACCGGCGCCGCGTTGCTGCTCGGGGCCGGTGCGCCGGCCCAGGCGGCTGTGTCGGTCGACCATCGGGCGGTGGCCGACAATCCCTCCCCGTACCCCTTCGGTTCCTACTACACCCTCGAGGCGTGTCGCTACTTCGGGGAGAGCCTGGTCGCGGGTGGCGCCTGGCGTTACTACAGCTGCGTCTACGAGTGGCGCACCGGTGAGCCGCAGGGGTACTACTACCTCACCATGTACAACTGACATCGTCGCGGCCGGCGGAGCCGGGTAGGCATCGCGGCGCAGCCTGTCGAGCTGCCCCGGCTCCGCGCCCACCTCGGGAGTGGCGGGTCCCGGCCGGCCAGGCGGTTGAAGAAATTCTTCGATGGCTGTTGCTCCATTGAAGGATGTGCACTAGCAAGGTATCCATGAGGATGCTCCGCACGCGTCGTGCCCGGGCCGGACTCGCCTCGCTCGCGGCGGTCGGCCTGCTCGCCACCGCGCTGCCCACCCCGCCCGCCGTGGCCGGTGACGCCACCCCGCCCGCCGTGGCTGGTGACGCCACCCCGGCCGACGCCGGAGACGGTGCGGTCACCGCCGTCGACCCCTTCCCGGCGTACACCCGGTTCAACGTCCC
This sequence comes from Plantactinospora sp. CNZ320, assembly GCF_002846275.1. Lineage (NCBI taxonomy): Bacteria > Bacillati > Actinomycetota > Actinomycetes > Micromonosporales > Micromonosporaceae > Plantactinospora > Plantactinospora sp. CNZ320. Next base: position 4,573,898 of record NZ_PJMP01000001.1, on the reverse strand, counting down.
GGCCGAGGACGGCACCCGGGACCGGACCATCGAGGACGAGCTGGTCCGGCTGGCCGACGGCGCACCGGCCGGCGGCTACATCCGGGGCCTGATGTACAGCTGGAGTTCCCCGGTGGTGGCCGAGGCGCTGAAGCGGGCGGCGGCCCGGGGCGTGATCGTCCGGATCGTGCTGGACGAGACCGGCGGCGGGGTCAACACCGGCGCCGACAACGCCGCGATGGCGGTGCTCACCTCGGCCAACCTCGACGACCTGGTGATCTGCGGCAAGACCTCGTCGACGGTGGCCGGCTCCACCGCGTGCATCGGCAACAAGAGCAACTCGATCAACCACAACAAGGTCTTCACGTTCTCCACCAGCGGCACCATGAAGCGGGTCGTCTTCGTCAGCTCGCAGAACCTCACCTTCAGCCAGAACAACCTCTTCAACACCGCACTTGTGGTGCACGAGGACTACGACCTGTACGACCACTTCACCGCGTACTTCAACGACATGCGGGCGCAGCGGAAGAACAACGACTACTTCAACGCCGCCAACGGCTACTACAAGTCGCCGAACACCGCCGTCACCGTCTACCACTCGCCCCGGGCCGACAGCGACACCCTGGCGAACCGGCTGGCCGAGGTGAGTGCCTTCGAGAGCGGCTGCGCGGTGGACGTGGCGCACGCCCAGTTCACCGACGCCCGCCCGCAGGTCGCCAGCCAACTGCGCCGGATCGGCCGGATGGGCTGCAAGGTACGGGTCGTCTACGGCTCGATGGGCAGCACCGCGTACGCCACCCTGAACGGGCAGCCGAACGTCTCGCTGAAGAAGTACCACGACGCCGAGGCCAGCAACTACGACGGCCGGGTGGTGACCGTGCACTCGAAGAACATCATCATCCGGGGCACCTTCGCCGGGGTCGCCGGGCGCAGCGTCGTCTTCACCGGCTCACACAACGTCACCGACCCGGCGCTCACCGACCACGACGAGACCCTGGTGAAGATCGAGCACCCGACCGTCTGGAACGACTTCCACGACAACTTCGAGACGCTCTGGAGCCGCGCCAAGTGCGTCAACCCCGACAACGGCAGCTGCACCACCTGAACGGCCGTACCCGGTCCGGGTCACTACTCCCTGGACGTGGCGGCTTCCCCGGCGAGGGCGGACGCCTCCTCGTAGGTGGCGCGGGCGTCGGCGGTCCGGCCGGTCCGGTCCTGCCAGTGCGCCACCAGGCGGAGCAGTTCCGCGTACCAGGGTCGGGTGGGTGCCCCCGGCCTGCGGTTCAGCCGACGCAGGATCCGTAGCGGTCCGGCCGCCGCCGACAGCGCCTCGTCGTACCTGCCGGCGCCGCCGAGCGCCACCGCGAGCGGGTACTGCGTCCAGACGATCTCGTTCCGGTACCGGATCCAGCGGCCCGACCCCAGGTAGACGTCGACAGCCTCCTGGAAGGCGTCGACCGCCTCCGGGTAGCTGCCCGCCTCGACCAGTTCCGCCCCGCGCGCCCGGAGCGCCTCGGCTCGGTCCCGTACGGGGTCGACCCGGTGCCTGCCCCGGTGCGGTACGACTGCCGCGAGCCGCCGCCGCAGCCGCAGCCAGGGTTTGTCGGTGCTCACATCTGCGAGCGTGCCTGGGGCGCGCAAGTCGGGCGGCGTACCCTCGGGATGTGACGGCGAGCCGGGAAATCGACAGCATCCTGCAACGTGGCGCGGACGGCGGGCGGATCACGCCCGAGGAGGCGCTGCTGCTCTACACCGACGCGCCGCTGCACCCGCTGGGTGAGGCGGCCGACGCGGTACGGCGGCGGCGCTATCCGGACAACATCGTCACGTACCTGATCGACCGCAACATCAACTACACCAACGTCTGCGTGACCGCCTGCAAGTTCTGCGCCTTCTATCGGGCGCCGAAGCACCGGGAGGGCTGGACGCACCCGACCGAGGAGATCCTGCGCCGCTGCGCCGAGGCGGTCGAGCTGGGTGCGACCCAGGTGATGCTCCAGGGCGGCCACCACCCCGACTACGGGGTGGAGTACTACGAGGAGCTCTTCTCCTCGGTCAAGCGGGCGTACCCGCAGCTCGCCATCCACTCCATCGGGCCGAGCGAGATCCTGCACATGGCGAAGGTCTCCAAGGTCAGCCTGGACGAGGCGATCAGCCGGATCAAGGCGGCCGGGCTGGACTCGATCGCCGGTGCCGGCGCCGAGATGCTGCCCGAGCGGCCGCGCCGGGCGATCGCCCCGCTGAAGGAGTCCGGGGCGCGGTGGCTGGAGGTGATGGAACTCGCACACCGGCAGGGCATCGAGTCGACCGCCACCATGATGATGGGCACCGGCGAGACCAACGCCGAGCGGATCGAGCACATGCGGATGATCCGGGACGTGCAGGACCGTACCCGGGGCTTCCGGTCCTTCATCCCGTGGACGTACCAGCCGGAGAACAACCACCTCAAGGGGCGTACCCAGGCGACCACCCTGGAGTACCTGCGGCTGGTCGCGGTGGCCCGGCTCTTCTTCGACACCGTGCCGCACCTCCAGGCGTCCTGGCTGACCACCGGCAAGGACGCCGGTCAGCTCGCCCTGCACATGGGGGTGGACGACCTCGGCTCGATCATGCTGGAGGAGAACGTCATCTCCTCGGCGGGTGCCCGGCACCGCTCCAACCTGCACGAGCTGATCTGGATGATCCGCTCCGCCGGCCGGATACCCGCGCAGCGGGACACCCTCTACCGGCACCTGGCGGTGCACCACACCCCGGCCGACGACCCGACCGACGACCGGGTGGTGTCGCACTTCTCCTCGATCGCGCTGCCCGGCGGCGGCGCGGGCCGCAGTCTGCCGCTCGTGCAGGCCCGCTGAACCACCCTCGTCCATTCGGCCACCGCCGGCTGGGCGAGGGGTCGGTCCTTGGCTCCGATCCGGCGGCAGAGCGTCGAGTACGTCGGATAAATGGCCCGTGACCAGGACATTCTCGGATACCAGTCCTCTCGCGGCGGTCATAACGGTTGGATCAAGGGGAGCGCGACCGGGCCGGTCGAACCGATAACGTGCCGGCACACGCACCCGCTGACCGTCGTGGACGGACCGGCCTCCGGGGTCGGGACGCGGCGTACCGGGGTCGTCCTCTATCGGTCCAGCAGGGCCGTTCACATAACGCACGGCATCGCGGGCGGGGTGGGAGACCACCTCGCCCGCGGTGTGTTCCGCCCCGGACCGAGGGGCCGGGCCGGTGGCTGGCAGACTGTTCCGGCGTGAGCCGTACCCCGTCCGGACGCCGGGCCAGCCTGGACAAGCAGCCGCACGAGGTGGCGGCGATGTTCGACGAAGTCGCCTCCCGGTATGACCTGACCAACACAGTGATCTCGTTCGGCCAGGATCGGCGTTGGCGCCGGGCCACCCTGGCCGCCCTCGAACTGCGCCCCGGTGACCGGGTGCTGGACGTGGGCGCCGGCACCGGGGTCTCCACCGCCGAGTTGGCGACCTCCGGGGCGTACGCGGTGGGGTTGGATCTCTCCATCGGGATGCTCCGGGCCGGTCGACGGAGCCGGCCCGAGGTGCCGCTGCTGGCCGGCGACGCACTCCGGCTGCCCTTTCCGGACCAGACGTTCGACGCGGTCACCATCTCGCTGGCGCTGCGCAACGTCGTCGACACCGAGGCGGCGCTCCGGGAGATGGCCCGGGTCACCCGGCCCGGTGGCCGGCTGGTGGTCTGCGAGTTCAGCACCCCGACCAATCCGGTCTTCCGGACGGTCTACCTCTCCTACCTGATGCGGTCGCTGCCGGCGGTGGCCCGGGCGGTGGCGAGCAACCCGGACGCGTACGTCTACCTGGCCGAGTCGATCCGGGCCTGGCCGGACCAGGCCGGGCTGGCCGGGCAGATCGGCCGGTCCGGATGGCACCGGGTCGGCTGGCGGAACCTGACCGGCGGCATCGTCGCGCTGCACCGAGCGGTACGTTCCTGATCATCGGTTTCATGGTTCTTTAGTCGGTTTTGATGCTCGAAGCGGCTTTCCAGGCCGTAGGCTGCGCCCATGGCGGGGGCAGACCGGCAGGGAGACGGCGACGGGCAGCCGGCCGAGGAGACGCCGGGGGGCGCGGGCCCGCCGGGGGCACGGCACGGGGCGGACGACGCCGCGGCGGCCGAGCCGGCGTCGGGTCGTGGCGGTCCGGAGGCCGCGGCTTCCGACCCGGAGGCCGGACCCGCCGACCCGGAGGCCGAGGCGGCCGAGTTGATCGCGCAGATCCGGGAGCTGGCCGGTCCCGACCCGGTCGCGGTACGGACGGTGGTCGCCGAGGTACTGGCCGCGCTCGACCGGGTCAGCGGCGGCACCCTGCGAGAGCAGTTGCCGTACGAACACGAGCGTGCCCCGGACGACGACCCGGTGCCGACCGGCGATTACCCGATCGAGCCCGCGCCGGAGAACGGCGGGCACCCCACCGGTCGACTCTCCGGTAACGGTGCCGCACCGGGCGGCGGGCGTCCGGCCGCCGACGGTTATCCGGCCGTGGAGGGTTATCCGGCCGTGGATGGGAGTCCAGCGGCCGACGGTTATCCGGTCGAACCGCACCCGGTCGAGCCGAACCCGCCGGAGCCGCACCCGGCGCAGCCACAGCCGGGGCCAGCCCAGCCGGGTCGGCCCGGCCCGGCCGATCCGCACCCGCCGGCTCCGGGCCCGGGGGAGCCGCAGCCGGCCGAGCCGCACCCCACCGACCCGCATCCGGTGGGGCCCCACCCCGGCGACCCGCACCCGGCCGAACCGGGGCCGCTGACCCCGGGCCCGATCGAACGCCGTCCGGCGCAGCGCAGCGGCGAGGACCGCACCTGAGCCGGGCAGAGTGTCGAGCTGGGTGCACAGCCGGGGCGGCCTCGACAGGCTCGCCTACCCCATCAGTCCCGCCCGCCCCGCCAACCGGGCCGGAATGGGCCCCGAGCAGGTAGCCAACACGCCTACCTCGGCAACTTAGGTTCACCTAACCAGTTGCCGGCCACTTCGCGGTCTTAGACTCCCTCCCTGACGAGGCTTGTGAAGCATTTCACGAGCGATCGGGAGGGGAGGCGCCAATGACCACCGTCGACAACGACGCGGATGTCATCGTCGTCGGCGCCGGTCCAGGTGGATCGACGACCGCCTATCACCTGGCTCGACACGGCGTACGCGTGCTGCTGTTGGAGAAGACCGAGTTCCCCCGGGAGAAGGTCTGCGGTGACGGGCTCACCCCCCGGGCCGTCAAGCAGCTCGTCAAGCTCGGCATCGACACCTCGCCGGAGGCGGGCTGGCTGCACAACCGGGGACTGCGGGTCATCGGCGGCGGCGTACGGCTCGAACTCGACTGGCCCGAGCTGGCCAGCTTCCCCAACTACGGTCTGGTCCGGACCCGGCTCGACTTCGACGACCTGCTGGCCAAGCGTGCCGTCGAGGCCGGCGCGGAACTGCGTACCGGAATGAACGTGACCGGCCCGGTGCTCGGCACGGACGGCCGGGTGACCGGAGTCACCGCCGAGAGCGGCCCGGACAAGGAGCCGGTCAGCTTCTCCGCCCCGCTGGTGATCGCCGCCGACGGCGTCTCCGGGCGGCTCCCGCTCGCGCTCGGCCTCAACAAGCGGGAGGACCGGCCGATCGGCGTCGCGGTCCGCCGCTACTACCGCTCGCCGGCCAAGCACGACGACAACTACCTGGAGTCGTGGCTGGAGCTGCGCAGCAAGGAGCACCCCGACAAGCTGCTGCCCGGGTACGGCTGGATCTTCGGCATGGGGGACGGTCGGGTCAACGTCGGGCTCGGTGCGCTGAACTCGTCGGCGGCGTTCGGCAAGACCAACTACCGCCGGCTGCTCGTCGACTGGCTCGCCGGCACCCCGGCCGACTGGGGCATGACCGACGAGGCCAACGCGGACGGTCCGATCCTCGGCGCCGCCCTGCCGATGGGCTTCAACCGGGTGCCGCATTACACCAGGGGAGTCCTGCTCGTCGGCGACTCCGGCGGCATGGTCAACCCGTTCAACGGCGAGGGCATCGCGTACGCGATGGAGTCCGGTGAACTCGCCGCCGAGATCGTGGTGCAGGCGCTGGCCCGCCCGGCGGGTCCCGAGCGGGAGCGCGCGCTCGCCGGCTACCCGGCCGAACTGAAGGCCCGGTACGGCGGTTATTACCGGCTCGGCAACATCTTCGTGAAGATGATCGGCAATCCGCATGTGATGCGGATCGCCACCAAGCACGGCATGCCGCATCCGACCCTGATGCGGTTCGTGCTCAAGCTGCTGGCGAACCTCACCGATCCGCGCGGCGGGGACGCGATGGACCGGGTGATCAACGCGATGACGAAGGTGGCTCCGGCCGTGTGAACCGTCGCCGGCCCCGGCAGGGGACGCCAGTGGCACCCCGGGCAGCGTCGCCCGGAGGACTGTGAATAGTGTGAATTTGGAAATTGACCGAGGGCAGGGAAGGACGAGCAGGGGAAAACGATGTCGCTCTCGCCGTACGTACCCATCATCGGGCTGTTCGCCCTCGCCGCGGGGTTCGCGCTGTTCTCCGTCGCCGCGGCGCGCTTCGCCGGCCCCCGGCGCTACAACAAAGCCAAGCTCGAGGCGTACGAGTGTGGCATCGAGCCGAGCCCGCAGCCGGTCGGCGGCGGTCGGCTCCCGATCAAGTTCTACCTGACGGCGATGCTGTTCATCGTCTTCGACATCGAGATCATCTTCCTGTACCCGTGGGCGGTCAGCTTCGACATGCTCGGGCTCTTCGGCTTCGTGGAGATGGTGCTGTTCATCGTCGCGGTCTTCGTCGCGTACGCCTATGTCTGGCGGCGTGGCGGCCTGGACTGGGACTGAGGGAGGTCGTCAGATGGGTATCGAGGAGAAGCTCCCGTCCGGGATCCTGCTCACCTCGGTCGAGAAGCTGGTCAACTGGTCCCGGAAGTCGTCGTTCTGGGGCGCCACCTTCGGCCTGGCCTGCTGCGCGATCGAGATGATGGCGGCCGGTGGCTCCCACTACGACCTCGGTCGGTGGGGCATGGAGGTGTTCCGCGCCTCGCCGCGACAGGCGGACCTGATGATCGTGGCCGGCCGGGTCAGCCAGAAGATGGCCCCGGTGCTGCGCCAGATCTACGACCAGATGGCCGAGCCCCGCTGGGTGATCTCGATGGGCGTCTGCGCCAGCAGTGGCGGGATGTTCAACAACTACGCGATCGTGCAGGGCGTCGACCACGTCGTACCCGTCGACATGTACCTGCCGGGCTGCCCGCCGCGCCCGGAGATGCTTATCGACGCGATCCTCAAGCTGCGCGAGAAGATCGGCCACGAGCCGCTCGGCCCGAACGGCCGCAAGATGCTCGAGGCGCGCCAGGCACGCGGTGCCGTACCGCTGGTGGCGCCCGGTTCGATGCCCTCGTCCTACCGCAACGACAAGGCGCGGCGGGCCGAGTGGACCCGGGCGGTCGCCGAGGGGCGCGAGGAGCAGCTCCGGATCGAGAACTGGATGAAGGCACAGAACCACCTGGTCGGGGGGTCTGGTCGATGAGCGAGCCCAACAAGACCAGTGAGCAGCCGGGCGGTGGCGTGCCGGTGGCCCGGCCGCCGATCGGGGCGACCAGCGGGGCGCCTGCCGAGTTCCCGCCGGCCACGGCGGCCGGACGCGGCATGTTCGGCATCCACGGCAGCGGCGACACCTCCGGCTTCGGCGGGCTGGTCCGGCAGCGGGTCGCCGTGGTCAGCAGCCCCCGGCCGTACGGCGGCTACTTCGACGAGGTTGCCGACGCGCTGGAGGAGGCGTACCCGGGCTTCGCCGACGCGGTCGAGAAGGTCGTGGTCGACCGGGGCGAGCTGACCCTGCACATCCGCCCGGAGCGGATCGCCGAGGTCTGCCAGGTGCTCCGGGACGATCTGGCGCTTCGCTTCGAGCTCTGCTCCTCGGTCTCCGGGGTCGACTACCTCGGCTCCGACCAGCGCCGGCTGCACGTCGTCTACCAGCTCACCTCGATGACCTACCGCCGGCAGTTGCGGCTGGAGGTCGCGGTGACCGCCGAGGAGCCGAGGGTGCCGAGCGTCACCTCGGTCTACCCCACGGCGGACTGGCAGGAGCGGGAGACGTACGACATGTTCGGCGTCGTCTTCGACGGTCACCCCGGCATGACCCGGATCCTGATGCCGGACGACTGGGAGGGCCACCCGCAGCGCAAGGACTACCCGCTCGGCGGCGTGCCGGTCGAGTACAAGGGCGCCGTGATCCCACCGCCCGACCAGCGGAGGACGTACCAATGAGCACCTCGACGAACCCGAGCTACGCCGAGTCCCGGGAGACCACCGAGGGCCGGGTCTTCACCGTCACCGGTGGCGACTGGGACCAGGTGGTCAGCGGGCACGACCCGATCAACGACGAGCGGATCATCGTCAACATGGGTCCGCAGCACCCGTCGACGCACGGCGTGCTCCGGCTGATCCTGGAGCTGGAGGGCGAGACCGTCCGGGAGGCCCGGGCGGTGGTCGGCTACCTGCACACCGGGATCGAGAAGAACCTGGAGTACCGCAACTGGGTGCAGGGCACCACGTTCGTCACCCGGATGGACTACCTCTCGCCGCTGTTCAACGAGACGGCGTACAGCCTGGCGGTGGAGAAGCTGCTCGGCATCACCGACGAGGTGACCGAGCGGGCCAACACCATCCGGGTGCTGATGATGGAGCTGAACCGGATCTCCTCGCACCTGGTCTGGGTCGCCACCACGGCGATGGAGCTGGGCGCGGTCAACGTGATGCTCTACGGCTTCCGTGAGCGCGAGTACGTCCTGGAGATCTTCGAGCTGATCACCGGCCTGCGGATGAACCACGCGTACGTCCGGCCGGGCGGGGTCGCCCAGGACGTGCCGGACGAGGCGATCGTCAAGATCCGCGAGTTCATGGAGCTGCTGCCGAAGCGGCTGAAGGAATACGAGGACCTCCTCTCCGGCCAGCCGATCTGGCAGGAGCGGACCAAGGACGTCGGCGTGCTCGACGTGACCGGCTGCGTGGCGCTCGGCGTCACCGGCCCGGTGCTCCGCTCGGCCGGGCTGGCCTGGGACCTGCGCAAGACGATGCCGTACTGCGGCTACGAGGACTACGAGTTCGACGTGCCGACCACCGAGAGTGGTGACGTCTGGGGCCGGTACCTGGTCCGGATGGCCGAGATGCGGGAGTCGCTCAAGATCATCGAGCAGGCTCTCGACCGGCTCCGCCCCGGCCCGATCATGGTGGCCGACAAGAAGATCGCCTGGCCCGCGCAGCTCGCCATCGGCGTCGACGGGATGGGCAACTCGCTGGAGCACGTCGCCAAGATCATGGGTCAGTCGATGGAGTCGCTGATCCACCACTTCAAGCTGGTCACTGAGGGCTTCCGGGTGCCACCGGGCCAGGTCTACGTCGGGATCGAGTCGCCCCGTGGCGAGCTGGGCGTGCACGCGGTCTCCGACGGGGGCACCCGGCCGTACCGGGTGCACTACCGCGAGCCCAGCTTCGTCAACCTCCAGGCGCTGCCGGCGATGGCCGAGGGTGGCCTGATCGCGGACGTGATCGCGGGCGGCGCGTCGCTGGACCCGGTGATGGGTGGGTGTGATCGCTAAATGACTCAGTCTCAGTTTGGCAACGCGGCGTCCCGACTGGACGGTCTGGTGACCGGGCCAGGCGAGGTACCGGCGCAGCGCAACGGCGGCAGCGGGGCGCGCAGCGCCGACCTGCACGCGAAGCTCGACGAGCGGGCGCGGGAGATCGTCGCCCGCTATCCGGCCGACCGGTCCCGTTCGGCGCTGCTGCCGCTGCTGCACCTGGTGCAGTCCGAGGAGGGGTACGTCTCCCCGGCCGGCGTGGAGTTCTGCGCCGACGTCCTCGGACTGAACAAGGCACAGGTCGGTGCAGTGGCGACCTTCTACACCATGTACAAGCGCCGGCCCACCGGTGACTGGCTGGTGAGCGTCTGCACCAACACGATGTGCAACGTGCTCGGCGGGCAGCAGGTCTACGACACGCTCACCGAGCACCTCGGGGTCGGGCACGACGAGACCACGTCGGACGGCAAGATCACCCTGGAGCACGCCGAGTGCCTCGCGGCCTGCGACTACGGCCCGGTGATGACCGTCAACTACGACTTCTTCGACCAGGTCGACCCGGACTCCGCGGTCGCGGTCGTCAACGAGCTGCGCGCGGGCAATCGCCCGCAGCCCAGCCGGGGCGCCCGACTCTGCACCCTCAAGGAGATGTCGCTGCAGCTGGCCGGCTTCGCCGACCCGCGCGCCGAGGCGGTCGCCGACGGGGTGGCCGGTGACCCGACGCTGGCCGGGCTGCGGTTGGCCCAGCAGCACGGCATCTCGGTCGCCGGTTACGACCCGAACACCCCGATCAAGGGCAGCCAGACCGGTGACAAGCCGGCTCCGGCCACCACCCGGCCGGCCGCCGCCACCGGCAGCACCGCGCCGGACGTGAAGGCGCCGGACGACAAGTCCCCACAGGTCCGTACCGCCGAGACCCGCAACCCGGACGCGAAGACCGCTGTCCCGGACGCGCCGGGGACGACGCCGCCGGTCGACGGCGCACCGGCCGGGCCGGGCGACGCCAAGGCCGCGGAGGCGGCCGGCACCGCCGCCAACCAGCCGGCCAGCGACGCCAAGCCGGCCGGCGACGGCGGTACGGACGCCCAGGAGCGCTCGCTGCGGGCGGCTGCGAGCGAAGAGGAGGCTGACAAGTGAGCACGACGCCTCGACGGGAGACGCTGGAGAAGCTGACCCCGGTACTCACCAAGCGCTGGCTGTCGCCGGACGCCTGGCGGCTCGACGTCTACGAGCGGCTGGACGGTTACGCGGCCCTGCGCAAGGCGCTCGCCGCCCACCCGGACGACCTGATCCAACTCGTCAAGGACTCCGGTCTGCGCGGCCGGGGCGGTGCGGGCTTCCCGACCGGGCTCAAGTGGGGCTTCATCCCGCAGGGCGACGGCAAGCCGCACTACCTGGTGGTCAACGCCGACGAGGGCGAACCGGGCACCTGCAAGGACCTGCCGCTGATGACCCACGACCCGCACTCGCTGGTCGAAGGCGTGATCATCGCCTCGTACGCGATCCGGGCCAACCGCGCCTACATCTACATCCGGGGCGAGGCGGTGCACGCGGCCCGCCGGCTGCGCAACGCGGTCGACGAGGCGTACCGGGCCGGCTACCTCGGCAAGGACATCCTCGGTACCGGCTTCGACCTCGACCTGGTGGTGCACAGCGGGGCGGGGGCGTACATCTGCGGCGAGGAGACGGCGCTGCTGGACTCGCTGGAGGGGTTCCGCGGCCAGCCCCGGCTGCGCCCGCCGTTCCCGGCGACCCACGGCCTGTACGCCTGCCCGACCGTGGTCAACAACGTCGGCACCATCGCCAGCGTGCCGTACATCGTGCTGGGCGGGGCCGCTTGGTGGAAGAGCATGGGTACGGAGAAGTCCTCCGGGCCGATGATCTACTCCCTCTCCGGCCGGATCAACAACCCGGGGCAGTACGAGGCCGGGCTCGGCATCACGCTGCGCGAGCTGATCGAGCTGGCCGGCGGTATGCAGCCCGGTCACGAGCTGCGGTTCTGGACCCCGGGCGGGTCGTCGACCCCGCTGCTCACCGCCGAGCACCTCGACATACCGCTGGACTTCGAGGGGGTGGCGGCGGCCGGCTCGATCCTCGGCACCACCGCGACCCAGATCTTCTCCGACCAGGACTGCCCGGTCTACGCCACCTACCGGTGGCTGGAGTTCTACCACCACGAGTCGTGCGGAAAGTGCACGCCGTGCCGGGAGGGCAACTACTGGATGGTCCGCACCTACCGGCGGATCCTGGCCGGGCAGGGCACCCACGAGGACCTGGACACCCTGCTGGACACCTGCGACAACATCCTCGGCCGCTCGTTCTGCGGCCTCGGTGACGGCGCGACCAGCCCGGTGACCTCCTCGCTGCAGTACTTCAAGCAGGACTACCTCGACTACATCGAGGGCCGGACGGCTCCCAAGCTGTCGGAGAAGACCCTGGTAGGAGCGCACTGATGGTGAGCGCGAGGAGTGAGCTTGCGAGCCCCGCAGTCGTGAACGGAAGGCGCGCAGTGAGCGCGAGGAGTGAGCTTGCGAGCCCCGCAGTCGTGAACGGAAGGCGCGCAGTGAGCGCGAGGAGTGAGCTTGCGAGCCCCGCAGTCGTGAACGGAAGGCGGCTCTGATGACGGACGTTGCGAAGCAGACCGAGACCGTCACGCTCACCATCGACGGCATCGAGGTGACGGCGCCGAAGGGTGCGCTGCTGATCCGGGTCGCCGAACAGCTCGGCATCGAGATCCCCCGGTTCTGTGACCACCCGCTGCTCGCCCCGGCCGGCGCCTGCCGGCAGTGTCTGGTCGACGTCGAGGGGCAGCGCAAGCCGGTCGCCTCCTGCACCCAGACCGTCGCCGACGGCATGGTGGTACGCACCCAGCTCACCTCTCCGGTCGCCAAGAAGGCGCAGGAGGGGATCATGGAGCTGCTCCTGGTCAACCACCCGCTCGACTGCCCGATGTGCGACAAGGGCGGCGAGTGCCCGCTACAGAACCAGGCGATGTCCACCGGGCGTACCGACACCCGCTTCCACGAGCACAAGCGGGAGTACGAGAAGCCGGTCAACATCTCCACGCAGGTGCTGCTGGACCGGGAGCGCTGCGTACTCTGCCAGCGCTGCACCCGGTTCTCCGAGGAGATCGCCGGGGACAAGTTCATCGACCTGATGGGCCGGTCCAGCGCCGAGGAGATCAACGTCTACCGGGACGAGGTCTACGGTGGCGAGGAGGGCGACGAGGGTGACGTCCCGTTCAACTCGTACTTCTCCGGGAACACGGTGCAGATCTGCCCGGTCGGCGCCCTGACCGGTGCGCAGTACCGGTTCCGGGCCCGCCCGTTCGACCTGGTCTCCACCCCGAGCGTCTGCGAGCACTGCTCGGCCGGTTGCGCCCAGCGCACCGACCACCGGCGCGGCAAGGTCATGCGTCGGCTGGCCGGCGACGACCCGGCGGTGAACGAGGAGTGGAACTGCGACAAGGGCCGCTGGGGCTTCCGGTACGCCTTCGCCAACGAGCGGATCACCACCCCGATGGTCCGGGACGCCCGTAGCGGTGAACTGCGCGAGGCCTCCTGGAGCGAGGCGTTCGCGGTCGCCGCCGACGGGCTGCGCGCGGCCCGGGACGGTGGCTCCGGAGTCGGGGTACTCACCGGCGGCCGGCTCACCGTCGAGGACGCGTACGCGTACGCCAAGTTCGCCCGGGTGGCGTTGCAGACCAACGACATCGACTTCCGGGCCCGGCCGCTCTCCGCCGAGGAGGCCCAGTTCCTGGCCAGTACGGTCGCCGGGACGACCGAGGTGACCTACGCCGACGTCGAGCGGGCGCCGGCTGTGGTGATCGCCGGGCTGGAGCCGGAGGAGGAGTGCCCGATCCTCTTCCTGCGGCTGCGCAAGGCCTACAACAAGCGCGGCCTGAAGGTGCTGGCGCTGGCACCGTTCGTGACCCGGGGACTGGCCAAGATCGGCGCGACGGTGCTGACCGCCGCCCCCGGCGACGAGGCGGGGCTGCTGGCCGGGAACGCCTCGATCGCCGAGGCGCTGCGCCAGCCCGGCGCGGTGCTGCTGGTCGGCGAGCGGCTGGCGACGGTGCCGGGTGGGCTCTCCGCCGCCGCCGAGCTGGCTGAGCGTACCGGTGCCAAGCTGGCCTGGGTGCCCCGGCGAGCCGGGGACCGCGGCGCGGTGGACGCCGGCTGCCTGCCGAACCTGCTCCCCGGCGGACGCCCGGTGACCGACGCGGCCGGCCGGGCCGAACTCGCCGGCGCCTGGGAACTCGCCGCCGGGGTCATCCCGAGCCAGCCGGGTCGGGACACCGACGGCATCATCGCCGCCGCCGCGGACGGCTCGCTCGGTGCGCTCGTGGTCTCCGGGGTCGACCCGGCCGACCTGGCCGACCCGAAGCTCGCCGACGCGGCACTGGAGAAGGTGCCCTTCCTGGTCAGCCTGGAGCTGCGGCACAACGCGGTGACCCGCCGCGCCGACGTGGTCTTCCCGGTCGCCCCGGTGGTGGAGAAGGCCGGCAGCTTCCTCGACTGGGAGGGCCGGCTGCGCACCTTCGAGGCGGTGCTGGAGACCGTCGCGATGTCCGACGCCCGGGTGCTGGACGCGATCGCCGCCCAGCTCGACGTGCGGCTCGGCACCGGCGACGTGAACAGCATCCGCCGCGAGCTGGGCGGGCTGCCGGCGACCAAGGCCAACCGGACCGCCGCACCGGCAGTCGAGCCGGCCGCGCCGGTCCGGCCCGGCCCCGGCGAGGCGATCCTGGCAACCTGGCCCCAGCTGGTCGACGCGGGCACCCTGACCGAGGGCGACCCGGCGCTCGGTGGCACGGCCCGGCCGCCGGTGGTCCGGCTCGGCAAGGCCACCGCCGAGGCGCTGGGGGTGGCCGAGGGCGACCCGGTGACGGTCGGCACCGACCGGGGCGCGCTGACCCTGCCGGCGGCGATCACCGACCTGCCGGACGACGTGGTCTGGCTGCCGACCAACTCGCCCGGCGCGAATGTGCGGCGCAGCCTCGGCGTCACCTCCGGTGCGGTCGTTCGGCTCTCCGCCGGCCCGGCCACCCCGGTCGCCGCCGACGCCGCCGGTGTGCCGGGGCCGCTGCTGAACAGCGCTGGAGGTGTGCGATGAGCGGCCTGACCTACCTGGCCCAGGATCCGACGCTGCAGGACTTCGGCAAGGATCCGTGGTGGCTGGTTCTGATCAAGATCGTGGCGGCGTTCGTCTTCGCGGTCCTGGCGACCCTGCTCGGTGTCTGGTTCGAGCGCCGGGTGGTGGCCCGGATGGCCCAGCGGCCCGGCCTGAACCAGATCGGCCCGTTCGGCCTGCTCCAGACCCTCGCCGACGGTCTCAAGATGGCCTTCAAGGAGGACATCCTGCCGAAGGCGGCTGACAAGGTCGTCTACTTCTTCGCGCCGACCATCTCGGTGATCTGCGCGGTGACCGCTCTGTCGGTGGTGCCGTTCGGCCCGATGGTGAGCATCTTCGGCGAGCGGACCCCGCTCCAGGTCACCGACGTCTCGGTGGCCGTACTGGTGCTGCTGGCCTGCTCCTCGATGGGCGTCTACGGCATCGTGCTCGGCGGTTGGGCCTCCGGCTCGACGTACCCGCTGCTCGGCGGGCTGCGCTCGACCGCCCAGATGATCTCGTACGAGGTGGCGCTGGGCCTGAGCATCGTCGCGGTCTTCATGACCGCCGGCACGATGTCGACGAGTGGCATCGTCGCCGCGCAGGCCGACGGGACCCGGCTCAACCTCTTCGGCGTGGTCGACCTGCCCGCACCGGGCTGGTACGCCATCCTGCTGCTGCCGAGCTTCATCATCTTCTTCATCTCCACCGTCGGCGAGACCAACCGGGCGCCGTTCGACCTGCCCGAGGCGGAGTCGGAGCTGGTCGCCGGCTTCATGACGGAGTACAGCTCGCTGAAGTTCGCGCTCTTCATGCTCAGCGAGTACGTCGCCATGGTGACGATGTCGGCGGTCACCACGACGCTCTTCCTCGGCGGTTGGCGGGCACCCTGGCCGATCACCCTCTGGGAGGGCGCGAACTCCGGCTGGTGGCCGCTGCTCTGGTTCATGGGCAAGGTCATCGGTCTGGTCTTCATCTTCATCTGGCTGCGCGGCACGCTGCCCCGGCTCCGCTACGACCAGTTCATGCGGCTGGGCTGGAAGGTGCTGCTGCCGATCAACCTGGTCTGGATCCTGGTCCTGGCCGGCATCCGCACCCTCCAGAAGGAGGACCTCAGCGACTCCACCCGCTACTCGGTGATCGCCGGTGCGGTGCTGGTGGTGCTGCTGGTGACGCTCCTCTGGCCGAGCAAGAAGCGGCCGCCGCAGCGCAGCCTCCAGGAGAAGGTCAACCGTCGGCCCGCCGGCAGCTTCCCGCTGCCGCCGATGGATCTCCAGGTGCCACCGAGCCCCCGGATGAGACGGACGGTCGCCGAGCGGGAGCCGGCCAACGTGGGGGCCGGACAGCCCGCCGGTGCCGGAGAACCGGGCGACGCCGGTACCGGACACGACGAGAAGGAGGTGTGACGTGGGCGCGATCACCGGACCGTTCAAGGGTTTCGGGGTCACCTTCTCGCACATGTTCAAGAAGGTCGTCACCACCGACTACCCGTTCAAGCCGCCGGTCTCGGCGCCGCGCTACCACGGGCGGCACATCCTCAACCGGCACCCGGACGGGCTGGAGAAGTGCATCGGCTGTGAGCTGTGCGCCTGGGCCTGCCCGGCCGACGCGATCTACGTCGAGGGTGGCGACAACACCGAGGAGCAGCGCTTCTCGCCGGGCGAGCGGTATGCCAGCACGTACCAGATCAACTATGCCCGCTGCATCTTCTGCGGGCTCTGCATCGAGGCCTGCCCGACCCGTTCGCTGACCATGAGCAACGAGTACGAGCTGGCCCGGGACAACCGGCAGGACCTGATCTTCACCAAGGAGCAGTTGCTGGCGCCGCTGCTGCCGGGGATGGAGCAGCCGCCGCACCCGATGCGGCTCGGTGACACCGAGAAGGACTACTACGTCGGCGCGCTCACCAACCCGGGCACCTCGGCCGGTGCGGAGCGGGCGCCCTGGTCCGAGACCGCCACGGTCGACGGCTCCGGTACGACGGGAGAACAGCCGTGACGACATCAGCGGTGCTCGCCGCCGCCGGTGGGGTGACCGGCGGGGAACAGGTGACCTTCTGGATCCTGGCCCCGCTGGCCCTGATCGGCGCGATCGGCACGGTCTGGGCCCGCAACGCGGTGCACTCGGCGCTCTGGCTGGTGCTGACCATGCTCTGCCTGGGCGTCTTCTACGTGCTCCAGGCCGGACCGTTCATCGGCATGGTGCAGATCATCGTCTACACCGGCGCGATCATGATGCTCTTCCTCTTCGTGCTGATGCTGGTCGGCCGGGACGCCTCGGACTCGCTGATCGAGACGCTGCGCGGGCAGCGGGTCGCCGCGATCCTGCTCGGCCTCGGCTTCGGCGCCCTGCTCGCCACCGGGATGTGGCGGGCGCTCGGCCAGCCGGACGCGGCCGGTCTGGAGCAGGCGAACGCGAACGGCAACGTGCAGGGCATCGCCGCACTGCTCTTCACCAGGTACGTCTTCGCCTTCGAGATCACCTCCGCGCTGCTGATCACCGCGGCGGTCGGCGCGATGGTGCTGGCCCACGTGGAGCGGCGCCGCGAGGACCGGATGGACCAGATCGCCACGATGAAGGCCCGGTTCCGCCCCGGCAACTACCCGGGACCGAAGCCCGGCCCCGGCGTCTACGCCACCTCGTCCTCGGTCGCCACCCCGGCCCGGCTGCCGGACGGCAAGCTCACCGAGCGGAGCGTTCCGCAGATCCTGCCGCAGCGTGAACTCTCCGCCGAGGAGACGGCGCTGAAGGGGACGGAGAAATAGAGATGTCGGACTTCCTGTCGGTGTCGCCGAACCACTACCTGATCCTCGCCTGCCTGCTCTTCACGGTCGGCGCGGTCGGGGTGCTGATCCGGCGCAACGCGATCGTCCTCTTCATGTGCATCGAGCTGATGCTCAACGCGGCCAACCTCGCGCTTGTCACGTTCAGCCGGATCAACGGCGACCTGAACGGTCAGATCATGGCGTTCTTCGTCATGGTGGTGGCCGCCGCCGAGGTCGTGGTCGGGCTGGCCATCATCATGACGATCTTCCGGACTCGACGCTCGGCGAGCGTCGACGACGCCAACCTGTTGAAGTACTAAGAGGGGCCCACCAGTGGAACATTCTGTGGAGTACGCCCACGCCACGGGGTTGCTGGGCAGCGTGTGGCTGCTGGTGGCCATCCCGCTGGTCAGCGCGGCCATCCTGCTGCTGCTCGGCCGGCGTGCCGACCGGTGGGGACACTGGCTCGGCGTGGCCAGCGTCGGCGTCATCTTCGTGCTCGGCCTGACCTACTTCTTCTCGCTGCGGGGCCTTGCGAACCGCTCGGTCGAGCTGAGCCTCTGGGACTTCATCGCGGTCGGTGACCTGCACGTCGACTTCGGCCTGCTCTTCGACCCGCTGGCCGCGGTCTTCGTACTGCTGATCACCGGCGTGGGCTTCCTGATCCACGTGTACGCGGTCGGCTACATGGCGCACGACGCCGGGCGGCGGAAGTTCTTCGGGTACTTCAACCTCTTCGTCGCGGCGATGCTGCTGCTGGTACTCGGCAACAACTACGTGATGCTCTACGTCGGCTGGGAGGGCGTCGGTCTGGCGTCGTACCTGCTGATCTCGTTCTGGACCGACCGGCCGAGCGCGGCGACCGCCGGCAAGAAGGCGTTCCTGATGAACCGGGTCGGCGACGCCGGCCTGGCGATCGCGATCTTCATCATGTTCGCCACCCTGGGTAGCACCCAGTACGCCGACGTCTTCAACGGCGCCGGAGCGCTCGCCGGCGGCACGGTACTGGCGATCGGCCTGCTGCTGCTGCTCGGTGCGACCGGCAAGTCCGGCCAGTTCCCGCTCCAGGCCTGGCTGCCGGACGCGATGGAGGGCCCGACCCCGGTCTCCGCGCTGATCCACGCCGCCACGATGGTGACCGCCGGGGTCTACCTGATCGCCCGGTCCAACCCGATCTTCTCGCTCGACCCGACGTTGCAGACCGTGGTGGTCAGCGTCGGCGCGCTCACCCTGCTGATGGGCTGCATCATCGGCGCGGCCAAGGACGACATCAAGCGGGTCCTCGCCTGGTCGACGGTGAGCCAGATCGGCTACATGTTCCTCGGCGTCGGGCTCGGCGGCGGGGCGTACGCGCTGGCCATCATCCACCTGCTCGCGCACGGCTTCTTCAAGGCCAACATGTTCCTCGGGGCCGGTTCGGTGATGCACGGCATGAAGGACCAGGTGGACATCCGCCGGTTCGGCGGGCTGTCGAGGTACATGAAGATCACCTGGATCACCTTCGGCCTCGGCTGGCTGGCGATCATCGGCATGTGGCCGTTCTCCGGCTTCTTCACCAAGGAGCCGATCATCGTCGAGGCGTTCGCCCGGGACGACTGGACCGCCTGGCTCTACGGCGGTGCCGCACTGCTCGGCGCCGGCCTGACCGCCTTCTACATGACCCGGCTCTTCGTGCTGACCTTCCACGGCCCGAAGCGCTGGACCGAGGACATCGAGCACCCGCACGAGTCCCCGCCGATCATGACTGTGCCGCTGATCCTGCTCGGCATCGGCTCGGTGGCCGCCGGTGGGCTGATGGCGAGCCCGGTCGCCGACTGGCTGACCCCGGTGCTCGGGCACGGCGCGCACCACGAGCCGGTGCTCTCGCACACCGTGATCACCGTGCTCTCGCTCGGCCTGACCGTGCTCGGCGCCGGCCTGGCCTGGCTGCTGTTCCGCAACGGCACCGCGTTGCAGGAGCAGCCGGCCGGCCCGGTGGTCCGGGCCGCGCGGCGCAACCTCTACACCGACGCGTTCAACGAGGCGGTCTTCGAGAAGCCGGGCATCTTCCTGACCCGCGCACTCGTCTTCCTCGACAACCGGGGCATCGACGGACTGGTCAACGCGCTCGCCGCCGCGGTCGGCGGTGGATCGGGCCGGCTGCGCCGGATGCAGACCGGCTTCGTCCGGTCGTACGCGATGTCCATCATGACCGGCGCGGTCCTGGTGGTGGCGGCGTTCCTGGCGGTCCAACTGGGGTGGTTCGCGTGACCCACCACAACCCCCCGGCCGCACCGAACCGGCCGGGCGACCTCGACCGGCCGGGCACTGACGACGGAGGTAAGGCCGAATAATGTCCGACTTCCCCTTCCTCTCGGTGCTCACCGTCGCGCCGCTGGTCGGCGCGCTGGTGGTGGTCTTCCTGCCGGCCAGCCGGGGCGAGCTGGCCAAGCGGATCGCGCTCGGCTGGTCGCTGGGCGTACTGGTGCTCTCGATCTTCATGTGGATCGCCTTCGAGGCCGGCGGCGACCGGCTCCAGCTCCGCGAGTCGTACTCGTGGATCCCGCGCTGGGGGGTGAACTTCACCTTCGCCGCCGACGGCATCGCGCTTGTCATGCTGATGCTGATCGCCTTGCTGGTACCGCTGGTGATCCTCGCCTCCTGGCACGACGCGGAGAAGTCGAAGCGCTCGGTGCCGGTCTACTTCGCGCTGCTGCTCTTCCTCGAGTGCACGATGATCGGCGTCTTCGCCGCCGCCGACGTCTTCCTCTTCTACGTGTTCTTCGAGGTAATGCTCGTCCCGATGTACTTCCTGATCGGCAGCTACGGCGGCCACCAGCGGCAGTACGCGGCAGTGAAGTTCTTCCTCTACTCGCTCGTCGGCGGCCTCTTCATGCTCGCCGCGGTGATCGGGCTCTGGGTGGTCGGCGGCAAGACCTTCGACTGGCAGGCGCTGACCCAGATCGACATCTCCACCGGGACCGAGCGCTGGCTCTTCCTGGGCTTCTTCATCGCCTTCGCGATCAAGGCGCCGTTCTTCCCGTTCCACACCTGGCTGCCGGACGCCGGTGGCGCCGCCCCGGCGGGTGCCGCCGCGCTGCTGGTCGGGGTACTCGACAAGGTCGGCACCTTCGGCATCCTGCGGTACTGCCTGCCGCTCTTCCCCGAGGCGTCGAAGTGGTTCGCCCCGTACGCCATCGCGCTGGCGCTGATCGGCATCATCTACGCGGCACTGCTGGCGGTCGGGCAGAACGACCTGAAGCGGCTCGTCTCCTACACCTCGATCGCGCACTTCGGCTTCATCGGTGTCGGGCTCTTCGCCTTCACCACCCAGGCCGGCACCGGCGCGGTGCTCTACATGGTCAACCACGGCCTCGCCACCGGCCTGCTCTTCCTGGTGGTCGGCATGCTCGTCGCCCGGCGCGGCTCCGCGCTGATCACCGACTTCGGTGGTGCCGGCAAGCTGGTACCGCTGCTCGCCGGGGTGTTCTTCTTCGCCGGCCTCGCCTCGCTGGCCCTGCCCGGCACGGCACCGTTCATCTCCGAGTTCCTGGTGCTGATCGGCACCTACACGGTGAACAAGCCGGTCGCGATCATCGCCACCGTCGGGATCATCCTGGCCGCCGCGTACGTGCTCTGGATGATCCAGCGGACCACCCAGGGCACGCTCAACCCGGCGCTGACCGAGGTGGAGGGGATGAAGCGGGACCTGTCGATCCGGGAGAAGGTCGTGGTCGCCCCGCTGATCGCGTTGCTGCTGCTGCTCGGCTTCTACCCGAAGCCGGTCACCGACGTCATCAACCCCGCCGTCCAGGCCACCATGGAGCAGGACCTCGGCAAGCAGGACCCGGCGCCGACGGTGGGCACCGTCCAGGAGGCACACCGGTGAGCCGGCTGCCAGTCGCGTACGTAAGGAAGGTCCGATAATGGATCTCAAGCTGCCGGACATCGACTACGCGGCTCTGGCACCGATCCTGGTGCTGTTCGGAGCCTCCGTGCTCGGCGTACTGGTCGAGGCGTTCGTACCCCGGAAGAGCCGGAACCTGACCCAGCTCATCCTCGGCCTGCTCGCCGTGACCGGCGCGCTGGTCGCGGTGGTGCGCAACGCGCACGACCGGCTGGTCACCGCTGGCGGGGCGATCGCGGTCGACGGCCCGACGCTCTTCCTCCAGGGTTCGATCCTGGTGCTCGCCGGGATGTCGCTGCTGCTGATCGGCGAGCGCACGGTGCAGCGCGGCGGCGCGTTCGTGGCGCACGCCGCGGTCACCGTCGGCTCGCCGGAGGACCAGCGGCAGGCGGCCGACTCCGACGGTGCGACCGAGGTCTACCCGCTGACCCTCTTCGCCATCTCCGGCATGCTGCTCTTCGTCGCCGCGAACGACCTGCTGACGATGTTCATCGCGCTTGAGGCGTTCTCGCTGCCGCTCTACCTGCTCTGCGCGCTGGCCCGGCGCCGGCGGCTGCTGAGCCAGGAGGCGGCGCTGAAGTACTTCCTGCTCGGCTCGTACGCCTCGGCGTTCTTCCTCTTCGGCATGGCCCTGGTCTACGGCTTCACGGTCGGTGCCGGCGGCGCCGGCTCCGGTGGTGGGGTCGACTTCGGCACCATCCGGACTGCGGTCACCGACTCGGCCGCCAGTGAGATTCTTCTCTTCGCCGGGCTCGCGCTGCTCTCCATCGGGCTGCTGTTCAAGATCGCGGCGGCGCCGTTCCACGTCTGGACCCCTGACGTCTACCAGGGCGCTCCGACCCCGATCACCGGCTTCATGGCCGCCTGCACCAAGGTCGCCGCGTTCGGCGGTCTGCTCCGGGTGCTGCACGTGGCGTTCTCCGGGGCGAGCTGGGACTTCACCCCGGTGCTCGGCGTCATCGCGGTGCTGACCATGCTGGTCGGGGCGGTACTGGCGGTCACCCAGACCGACATCAAGCGGCTGCTCGCGTACTCCTCGGTGGCGAACGCCGGGTACCTGCTGGTCGGCGCCCTGGTGCTCTCCAAGGACGGCCTGTCCAGCACGATGTTCTACCTCGTCGCGTACGGCTTCACGGTGCTCGCCGCGTTCGGCGTGGTGACCCTGGTCCGGGACGCGGACGGCGAGGCGACCCACCTGTCCCGGTGGGCCGGGCTGGGCCGGCGTTCCCCGCTGTATGCCGGACTCTTCACCTTCCTGCTGCTCGCCTTTGCCGGTATCCCACTGACAAGCGGGTTCACCAGCAAGTTCGCGGTCTTCGGGGCGGCTCTCGACGCCGGCCAGGTCTGGCTGGTGATCGCGGGCGTGCTGACCAGCATGATCCTCGCCTTCCCGTACCTGCGGGTGGTCGTGATGATGTGGCTCTCCGAGCCGGGCGAGTCGACTCCGACGGTGTCGTTGCCCGGTGGGCTGACCGCCGCGGCCCTGATGATCGGGGTCGTCGCCACGCTGGTGCTCGGGGTAGCCCCGGCACCGCTGCTGGATCTCGCCAACGGCGCCGCCGAATTCGTCCGATGAACGGTGACCCCCACGCCCCTGCCGAGCGCGACCGCCCCCGACCAGGGGTTGGCCGGCGGGTGTGGCATGGTTGAAGGCGTGGGGGGAACGGCTGGCGGCATGGCGGACTTGCGGCTCGACACTATCGGGCTCGAGTTCGCGGATGCCCGCGTGGAAGCATCGGTGGCCGGCGTGCTGGCCAAGGTCGAGTCGGCGCTGCGGGAAAACGTCGCCAGCGCCGACCCGATGGTGGACGAGGCTGCCCGGCACCTGATGGATGCCGGCGGCAAGCGGTTCCGTCCCCTGCTGGTGGCGCTCGGCGCCCAGTTCGGTGACCCGCTCGCCCCGCACGTCGTACCGGCGGCGGTGGTGATGGAACTCACCCATCTCGCCACGCTCTACCACGACGACGTGATGGACGAGGCGCCGGTGCGCCGGGGTGCGCCGAGTGCGAACTCCCGGTGGGGCAACTCGGTGGCGATCCTGGTCGGCGACTATCTCTTCGCCCGGGCCGCCGACATCGCCGCCGATCTCGGTACCGAGGCGGTCCGGTTGCAGGCCCGGACGTTCGCCCGGCTGGTGCACGGGCAGATCGCCGAGACCGTCGGCCCGCGCGACGCCGACCCGGTCACGCACTACCTGAACGTGATCGCCGAGAAGACCGGTTCCCTGATCGCCACCTCGGCCCGGTTCGGCGGTATGTTCGGCGGTGCTCCGGCCCCGCACATCGAGGCACTCGCCGGGTACGGCGAGACCATCGGGACCGCCTTCCAGCTCTCCGACGACCTGCTCGACATCTCCTCCGAGTCGGTGCAGTCCGGCAAGACCCCCGGCACCGACCTGCGGGAGGGCGTGCCGACCCTGCCGGTGCTCTACGCGCTCGGCATGGACGACGGCGACGCGGCCTCGGTACGGCTGCGCGAGATCCTCTCGCTCGGCCCGATCACCGACGACGCGCTGCACGCCGAGGCGCTCGGCCTGCTCCGCGAGTCTCCGGCGATGAAGCGGGCCCGGGAGACGGTCCGCAGCTATGCCGAGGAGGCCCGCTCCCGCCTCGCCCCGCTGCCCGACAGCGCGCCCCGGCAGGCGCTCGAATCGCTCTGCGACTTCATCGCCGACCGCACCGGCTGAGACCGTCATCCGCCCGGCCCAGAGCGTCGCTCGCCGGCCAGATCACCAATCCTGACCCCGAGGGGTAGGACGACCCGTTGCCGGGCCACCCGAACGGCCCTGCGGCGTTGCCGAGCTACCCGAACCGTCCTGCGGCGTTACCCCGCCACCCGAATCGCCCTGCGGCGTTGCCGGGGCACCCGGACCTGCGGGGCCGGCGGGGCCGGCGGCGGGACGGTGTCGTCCGCCCGGTGGCGCAGACCGGCCAGCAGCATCCTCCGGCCGGCCAGCATCAGGGCGGCGGCGACCAGCATCGCCGCCGCCGCGACCAGCCACATCGTCGGGTACCCGAGATGCTCGGCGAGGGTGCCGAGGCCGAGCGGGCCGAGGCAGCCGCCCGCGTACACCCCGGTCTGGGTGATCGAGGTGGCCGTGGTCGGCGCCTGCGGGTGCAGCCGGACCACCGCGAAGTTGAGCAGCCCGGGCCAGGCCCAGCCGAGGCCGAAGCCGAGTACCACGCCGGCCACCAGTGCCGGCGGGGCGGCCAGGTGCAGCAGGCCCAGCCCGCCCGCACCGACAGTCAGCATCGCGGCGACGGTGTTGAGGTGGCCTCCGGAGCGGCGGTCGGCCAGCGCGCCCATCAGGATCCGGGAGAGCAGGCAGACGGTGCCGCCGAGGGTGAGCACCAGGCCGGCGAGTCCCGGCGAGAGGCCACGGACCGCCGCCGAGTCGACCAGGAAGGTGCCGAGGGCGTTCGCCGAGCCCGCGGCCAGGGTGCCGGCCACGCCGAGGACGACGAGCGGTCCGTTCGCCCGGCCGCCGCGCCCCCGCGCCTGGTGCGCCGACCGCCCGGCACCGGCGGGTACGACCGGCAGGATCGCCAGCGCGAGTACGGCGGCGGCGACGAACGCCCAGCGCCAGCCGACGGTAAGCGCCACGGCCGGTACGGCGGCTCCGGCCAGCAGGGTTCCGGCCGGGATGGCGGCCTGCTTGACCCCGAAGGAGAGTCCCTGCCGGCCCGGCGGGACCTGGTGCGCCAGGGTGGCGTTGCTGGCCATCTGGCTGAGCGGGTTGGCCAGGGCGACCACGGCCAGCAGGACGAGGAGTACCGGATAGGAGCGGGCGACGGCGGCGACCGCCAGCATGGTGGCGGCGACCAGCAGCAGGCTGGCCCGGGCGACGACGGTCGGGCCGTACCGCTCGACGAGGGCGCCGGACGGGACGGAGGCGAGCGCGCTCACGCCGAAGTAGACGGCGACGGCCAGCCCCAGGCCGGCGGGGGAGAGATCCAGCTCGACACCGAGCTGTACGGCGAGCCCGCCGACGAGGAAGACCGGGAGTACCCCGGCGACGGTGATGACGGCGGCGGCGAGCACCGTACGGGTCGGCGAGGCGAAGGTACCGGCCGCTTGGGTGTCATCGGTTAGATCGGCCATTTGGGACGAGCCTACGCGAGCCGCCCGTATGAACCGTTCGTGTCTATGGCAGTACGCACGGTCGCTGTAGATCTGGCATCCTCAATCCGATCGGGCATTTCGCAGGCGCCCGGTTTTTCATATTCTGTAAGTCCCCGGCGGCGGAGGTGGTTGTGCGCGACCCCTTGGCGGAACCTTCGGACCTGATCCGCAGCGTGTCGCGTGCCCTGCGCGTGCTCGAAGCGGTCGGACGGGCCCCGAAGGGCCTGACCGTGAAACAGATTGCCCGGCGTTGCGAGTTGACTGTGGCCACCACGTACCACCTGGTGCGCACGCTCGCCTACGAGGGCTATGTGATCAGGCGCGAAGATGGCACGTACATCGTCGGATTGGAGGTGGCGGACCGGTACCGCGAACTCGTCACCGCGTTCCGCGGACCACCCGCGGTGGGCGAGTCGCTGCGCCGGGCCGCCTCGGACACCGGCTACAGCCACTACCTGGGGCGGTTCGTCGGCGGGCAGGTGGCGGTCACCGCGGTCGCCGAGGGGCCCCGGTCGCCGTACCTGGAGGATCTGGTCCCCGGCTTCGACGAGGGCGCCCACGCCACCGCACTCGGCAAGGCGTTGCTCGCCACCCTCACCCCGGAGCAGCGCTTCCGCTACCTGCGCGAGTACGGGATGCGGCCGTTCACCTCGGCCACCCTGGTCGCCGCCGACGCGTTCGAGGCGGACCTGGCGGCCGGCGACCGGCGTGGCATGCACCTGGAGCTGGGCCAGTTCCGGCACGGTGTCGCCTGTGCGGCCGTGCTGATCAGCCCGGACAAGGACATGGAGCGGCGGGTGGTGCTCGCCTGCGCGCTGCCGGCGGCCGAGATGATGACGTCGGCCCGGGTGGTCCGGGCCAAGCTGCTGGCGGTGGCCCGTGCCGTCGCCGACGGCCTCGCCTCCGAGAACTGACCGGTCCCCGGACCGGAACGTGGTCTCCTGCTACCCCGGGCAGGGGAGCAGGAGACCACGAGGGACGCCGGCGCTCGGTCAGCTGCCGCGCTCCGCAGCGCCGCCGTCTGTCGGGTCGCCCTCCGCAGCGCCGCCGTCCGTCGGGCCGGGTTCGGGTGGCCACCGTCACCGCTGTTGAACCGTCCGGGCACCGGATGCGTGGAACCAGGAGCCGGGGTGGAACCAGCAGCCGAGGTGGAACCAGGAGCCGGGGTCGGTCGGAGCCCAGCGGGCGGGAGGCGACGGGACATCAGCGACGAGGACGCCGAACTGCTGCGCGCCATGCACGACGAACACGCTGACGCGCTGCTCGCGCACGCCCTGCGACTGACCGACGGCGACCGGCAGCGGGCCGAGGACCTGGTGCAGGAGACGCTGCTGCGGGCGTGGCGACATCCGGAGGCGCTCGACCCGGATCGGGGTCCGGTGCGGGCCTGGCTCTTCACCATCGCCCGCAACCTCGCCATCGACGCCTGGCGGCGGCGCAGCGTCCGGATCGGCGAGGTGATCACCGACGAGCTGCCCGAGCCGCCGCAGGTGGTCGACGAGACGGACCGGGCGGTGGAGGCGTGGACGGTGGCGGAGGCGCTCAACCGGCTCTCGCCACAACACCGGGAGGTACTGGTGGAGTGCTTCTACCAGGGCCGGTCGGTGACCGAGGCGGCCGCCCGGCTGGGCGTACCGCCGGGGACTGTGAAGTCGCGGACGCACTACGCGCTGCGCTCGCTGCGGCTGGTACTGGCGGAGATGGGGGTGACCGGGTGACGAATTGCGAGTACGCCCACGACGACGGGGCGTACGTGCTGGGTGCCCTGTCTCCCGCCGAGCGGGCCGAGTACGAACGGCACCTGGCCGGCTGCCCGACGTGCCGGGAGGCGGTGGCCGAGATTGCCGTACTGCCCGGACTGCTGGGGCGGCTCGATCCGGCCGGGTTGGAGGAGATCGCCCCGGTGCCGAGCACCGGTGAACGGCTGCCGAAACTGCTCGACGAGGCCCGGTCCCGCCGACGTCGGGAGCGGCGTCGCGGCCGGCTCCGTACCGGTGGGTTCGCCCTGGTCGCCGCCGCTCTGGCCGCAGTGCTCGGGTTCGGCGTCGCCGTACCGGTGCTGGACGGCGGTGACACCGGCACCGATCTCGAGGTGCGGATGGTCGCCATGCAGCCGGTGGCCGGCAACGTGCCGGTCAGCGCCGAGATCGGCTTCGACGGTACGCGCTGGGGCACGCTGATCACGATGCGCTGCCAGTACGAGAAGACCAGGGACTACACCAAGGCGTACACGTTCCGGCTGGTGGCGCACGGCCCGAACGGTGCGACGGAGCAGATCGGCTCCTGGCTCGCCGCGCCCGGCGACGACGCCACCTTCACCGGCGTCACCCGTTTCACCAGGTCCGAGCTGATCCGCCTCGAACTCCTCAGGTACGACAACACCCCGCTGCTCGCCTACGACGTGCCGTAGGCCGGCGCACTGCCGTAGGCCGACCCAGTGCCAGTGCCGTAGGCCGGCGCACTGCCGTCGGCCGGCGCGCTCGACTGTGGACGCCGGCCGGGTCCGGGGTCCCGGGACCCGACGGGTCTTTGGTCCCGGGACCCGGGCGGGCCGTTGGTCCCGGGCATTGGGGCGCTCGGGCCCGGGTGCGCGGGCGCCGCACCGAGCAGAGTGATGGGTGTCAGGACAAGGGTCGACCTCGGAGGTCACGATGACCACCCGCCACGCTATCCGCCCGATCACCACCCCGCTGGAGCGGGCCGACTCGCCCGGCGCGATGTTGACCAAGACCGGCGCCAAGGCACTCGCCGTGCTGCGCATCTCGACCGGCTTCGTCTTCCTCTGGGCCTTCCTGGACAAGACCTTCGGTCTCGGCTACTCGACGCCGACCGAGCGGGCCTGGATCAACGGCGGCTCGCCGACCAAGGGCTTCCTCGCGAACGTCTCGGTGGGGCCGTTCGAGTCGGTCGCGCACAGCATCGCCGGCACCTGGTGGGCGAACTGGCTCTTCATGCTCGGCATGCTCGCGGTCGGTGTCGCGTTGATCGCCGGGATCGGCCTGCGGGTGGCCGCCGCCTCGGGCGCACTGATCATGGTGCTGATGTGGTTCGCCGAGTTCCCCCTCGCCCAGCACAACAGCGCTGGTGAGCCGACCGGCTCCACCAACCCGTTCATGGACTACCACCTGATCTACGCCATCGTGCTGATCGTCCTGGCGGCGACGTACGCCGGGCACACCTGGGGGCTGGGCCGGATCTGGGCACGACTGCCCTTCGTGCAGCGGAACCGCTGGATGATCTGACCCCATCGGGGCACCCTCCCCGGGGCGCCCACCCCCCACCAGTCTCGCGGACCGTTCCCCCCACGGTCCGCGAGACTCGTGTGTGCGCAGGTGCCACCAAGAATCTTGGGTTTCCCGGGGAGCTCAGCGGGGGCGGTCGACCCGGCCCTCGGTCCAGACCGGTTCGGCGGTCTCGGTCACCCGGCCGTCCGCACCGAAGAGCAGACAGCGGTCAGTGTGCGCGGCGAACCAACGGTCGTGGGTGACGGTGAGGACCGTACCGGCAAAGCCCTCCAGCCCTCGTTGCAGCGCGTCGGCGCTGGCCAGGTCGAGGTTGTCGGTCGGTTCGTCGAGCAGCAGCAGGGTCGCCCCGGCCAGTTCGAGCAGCAGGATCTGCAACCGGGCCTGCTCGCCGCCGGACAGGCTCTGGAACGGCTGGTCCCAGGCGGGCGCGATCTCGTAACGGGCCAGCGCCGCCATCGCGTCGTTGCGGAGCAGGGCGTGCCCGGTCATCAGGATCTCGGCCGGGGTGCGGTCGTACAGGTCGGGGCGGGCGTGGGTCTGGGCGAAGTGTCCGGGTACGACCCGGGCGCCGAGCCGTACCGTACCCCGGTGCGGCACCTGGTCCGCCCCGGCCAGCAGCCGGAGGAACTGGGACTTGCCGGAGCCGTTGGAGCCGAGTACGGCGACCCGTTCGCCGTACCAGACCTCCAGGTCGAAGGGGCGCATCAGGCCGGTCAGTTCGAGTTGCCGGCAGACGAGGGCCTGTTTGCCGGTACGTCCGCCGCGCAGCCGGATCCGCACGTTCTGCTCCTTCGGCGGCCGGGTCGGCGGACCGGCGGACTCGAAGCGGGCCAGTCGACTCCGTGCCGCCCGGTACGCCGAGGCGAGCGCGTCGTTGCGGGCCGCGCCCTGCCGGGCGAGGTGCACCAGCTGCCGGAGCCGGGCGTGCTCGGACTCCCAGTGTCGGCGGCGCTCGTCGAGCCGGTCGATCCGGTCCCGCCGGGCCGCCGGATAGCTGGCGAAACCCCCGCCATGCACCCAGACCTGCCGGTTCTCGACGCTGACGATCCGGTCGGCCGCCTCGGCGAGCAGTTGCCGGTCGTGCGAGACCAGCAGCACGGTCTTGGTGCTGGCCCGAAGCTGCCGCTCCAGCCACTGCTTGCCTGGTACGTCGAGGTAGTTGTCGGGCTCGTCGAGCAGCAGCAGCCGGTCGGGGCCGCGCAGCAGGGCCTCCAGCACGAGTCGCTTCTGTTCGCCGCCGGAGAGGCTGTGCACGTCCCGCCCGGCGGCCCGCTCGTACGGCAGCCCGAGCGCCTCCGTAGTCACCGCCTCCCAGACGACTTCGAGGTCGTAGCCGCCGGCCTCGACGTACTCGGTGACGGTGTGCGCGTAGCGGAGCTGGGCCGGCTCGTCGTCGCGTTCCCGTAACGCGCGCTCGGCCTCGGCGAGTGCGGCGGCGGCCTGCCGGATCCGGTCGGGTGCCACCGACAGCAGCAGGTCGCCGACGCTGCGGTGGTCGCGGATCGTGCCGATGAACTGGCGCATCACGCCGAGCCCGCCGGAGGTGACGATCTCGCCGGCGGTCGGCGTCAGGTCGCCGGCGACCAACCGGAGCAGGGTGGTCTTGCCGGCGCCGTTCGGCCCGACGAGTGCGGCGGTGACTCCGTCGGCGACCCGGAACGACACGTCGTCGAGCAGCGGGCGCCCGTCGGGCAGCCGGTAGTGCAGGTGTCGGATCTCGACGTGTGCCACGGGGAACCTCCCGGCCGGTACTCTAGACCAACGTTCTAGAGTCTAGAACAACGTTCTAGAGCCGGAACGCCGGACTAGACTCCCGGGACATGACAGGAGTCTGGCTACGCCCCCCGCGTTCCCCGGGCCGCAGCGGGCCGCCGCTGCACCGGGACCGGATCGTCGACGCGGCGATCGAACTGCTCGACCGGGAGGGCGTCGGCGGGCTCACCATGCGGCGACTGGCCGAGCGACTGGGCGCCGGCTCCACCACCCTCTACTGGCACGTCACGAACAAGGACGACGTACTCGACCTGGCCCTGGACCAGATCTTCGGCGAGGTCGTCCTCCCCGAACCGTCGACAACCGACGACTGGCGGGCCGACGTCGAGACGCTGCTGCTCGGCTGGCGGGCGGCGATGCTCCGGCACCCGTGGTCGGCGGCGCTGGTCGGCCGACCGTTGCTCGGACCGAACGTGCTGACCCGAACCGAGTTCCTCCAGTCCACCCTGCGCCGGGCCGGGCTGGTGGAGCCGGACCTGAGCGCCGCCACGCACGCGCTGGCCAACTACGTCATCGGGGCGGCCGTCACGCTCTCGTCCTGGCAGCGTCTCGACGATCCCGAGTCGCGACAGGCCGCCCGGGTGCACCTCGCCGGCCAGCGGGAGCGCTATCCCACCCTTGTCGAGACCGGGCACCTGGACGACCGGGACGAGGACGGCACCTTCCGGCGCGGGCTGGGGTACCTGCTCGACGGACTTCCGGCGACGGGGGCTGCCGGCCAGTGACGACGGGCGGCCCCCGTCCGGGGACGGTCAGCGGCGGCGGAGCTTCTGGCGGAACCTCTGGCGCAGCCGGGCGGTGACCCGGCCGGGGGTGACCGGCACGACGGAGATCATCAGGCGGCCGGACTCGTCCCGGACCGGGGTCAGCAGGCAGAGCCGGGCGCCCCGGCGGCGTACCAGCGGGACCGTCCGGTCCAGCCGGGGCGCCCGCAGCGCCGCCGCGCCACCAGCACCCGCCGCGCTGTTCGCGCCCAGCGCGCGATCGGGGTCGAAGGGGCCGGCCTGGGCCGAGACGATCCGGCGCCGGCCGGTCGCGCCGGTACCGGCGAGCAGGTCGGCGGCACGGAACCTGATCCGTACCGTGCTGCCCGCCGGGCCGCTGTCCAGCACCACCGTCTCGGCCGGGACCTCCTCCGCGCTCACCGTCAGCGGATCGGCACCCTGCGCCGCCAGGTCCGGCAGCGGCGAGTACGCCGTGATCGTCAACACCCGCTCGCCCCGCTCGTCGTGCTCCCAGCCGAAACCCGTGGCGTCGAGCTTCGCCGGCCACTCCGGCACCGCCGTCACGTCGAAACAGGAGTCCGGCAGGCGAGGCACCGAACCCCGGAAACCCAGGCGAGGTGCCGGATCCCGGGAACCCAGGCGAGGCGCCGGATCCCGGAACCCGGGGTACGCCGCGTACCGCCGGGACCCCTCGACCACCGTGCCCGGTACCCCGACCTCGGCGTCCTGCCGGATCACCGCGAGCAGGTCGTCGAGGCTGCCGTCCCGGGTCAGCGCGAACCGGATCCGGGTCTCCGCCCCCAACCGCTCGGTGATCCGCCCGGTCAGGTGCTCCGCCACCAGCCGCCCGACGCCGTCGTGCACCGCCTGCTGGCTCTCCCGGTCGAGCCGGAGCAGATCGTCCTCGACCAGTTTGGCGACCTCGTGGTCGAACCGGCGCAGCATGATCGCGTCGCGCCGCTCGCCCGGCTCGATCAGGTCAGCCACGAACGCCAGGTTCGCCTCGACGACCCGCAGCCGATCCAGGTGCCGGCTCAGATAGGTGATGTTGGTGGCGCTCAACCGGCGTACGGCGTAGTAGAACTCGTAGTCGGCGAGCACCGAAATGCGCCGGGCCCGGAAACACGCCTCCAGGGTGAACGGCAGGTCACTGGCGATCCGCAACTCCTCGCGGTAGCGGATGCCGTACCGGTCGAGCAGTTCCCTGCGGAACAGTTTGGTGTTGGCCAGCGAGCGGGGCAGCGGTGAGTCGAAGAGGTCCACGTCGACCGCGTTGCAGGCGAATATGTCCTGGTAGATGTGCCGGCTGTTCACCCCGACCACCCTGCCGAGCAGCACGTCCGACCCCCAGGCGTCGGCGGCGGTCACCATCCGCTCCAGCGCCTCCACTCCGAGGTGGTCGTCGGCGCCGACGAAGAAGACGTACCGGCCGGTGGCGGCGTCGAGGCCCCGGTTGCACGGGCCGGCCGGACCGCCCGAGTTCGGCTGGTGGATGACGGTGAAGGTGCCGGGATGGCGGGCGGCGTACCTGTCCAGCTCGACGCCGCTGCAGTCGGTCGAGCCGTCGTCGACCGCGATCACCTGCATCCGGGACAGCCCGATGGTCTGCCGGACCAACGACTCCAGGCACCGGGTCAGGTAGGGCATGGTGTTGTAGACCGGCACCACCACGCTGATGTCCGGCGCGCTCATCCGGCGTTGTATCTCCATTTTCGACAGGTTCACCTGCCCGATTCTCCGAATTCACCGAATCGATTTTCCGAGCCTCGGCACAATTGCCGGCGAGTGTACGTCACCAACCCGCTCCGCCGCTCCGAAGCCCTGCCTGGCGGCCCGACACCGTTCGGTCGGGTACCGCCCAACCAATGTACGCGCATTCTCCGCCTTGAATTAACCCGCGCCCGCCGCACGGCCAATAGCGTTCACGTCCGGTATTGCCCGACAGGGATTCCCCAGACGAGTTGGCGGGTTTTCATGTCCTCCACACCAGACGTCAGCGTCGTTATTCCCACCCGTGGTCGGCCGGACCTGGTGACCCGGGCGGTGCGCAGCGTACTGGCGCAGACCGTGACCGACCTTGAGGTAGTCGTCGTGGTCGACGGCCCGGACGAGCAGACCGGCCGGGCCCTGGCGGCGCTCGGCGACGACCGGCTCCGGGTGCTGGTGCTGCCCTCCTCCGGTGGCGCACCGAACGCCCGCAACGTCGGCGTCGGCGCGGCGCGGGCGCGCTGGACGGCCCTGCTCGACGACGACGACGAGTGGCTGCCGAACAAGCTCGCCGTGCAGCTCGACCTGGCCGGGCGCGCCCGGGTGGCGATGCCGATCGTCGCCTGCCGGCTGCGCAACCGGACGCCCCGGGCCGAGTTCGTGATGCCGCGCCGGCTGCCGGCGGCCGGCGAGCCGCTCACCGAGTACCTCACCGTCCGGCGAGGGCTGTTCCACGGTGACGGCTTCATCCAGACCTCGACCATCCTCGCCCCGACCGAGTTGCTGCGCCGGGTGCCGTTCACAGTCGGATTGCGCCGCCTCCAGGAACTCGACTGGACGTTCCGGGCGCTCGACCACGCCGACGTCGACCTCGTCTACGCGGCCGAGCCGCTGGTGATCTGGCACCAGGACGAGGACCGTCCCCGGATCACCTTCGACACCGACTGGACGGAGCAGTTCGAGTGGCTCCAGCGGATCCGCCCGCTGCTGACCCGCCGGGCGTACGCCGCGCTGACGATGAGCGTGATCAGCTCGATGGCGGCACCGACCAGGAGTACGACGGCGTTCCGTACCCTGCTCGGCGAGGCGCGCCGGCACGGGCAGCCGGGCATCTTCGACTATCTCGCGTACGGGCTGATCTGGCTGATCCCGCCGCAGCTGCGGCGTACCCTCCGGGACCGGATCCTGCGCCGGCCCGGCGCCGGCCGCACGGCCTCCCGGCAGGTCGGGGTGGTCCGGCGAAAGGCCGGCCGACCAAGCGAGATCGGCGCGTGAGCACCCCGCCCCGGCCCGGTGCGGCACCCGCGGTGGTGATCTGGCGCAGCGGCCTGCTCGCCGGCTCCGAGACGTTCATCCGCAACCAGGGCCTGGCGCTCTCCCGCTGGCAGCCGACGTTCCTCGGCGCCACCCGGGTCGACTCGCCGCTGGCCGCCGAGACCGACGTGATCGCCTATCCGGACGGCGGCCGGGACCGGCGGGCCTTCCTGCGGCTCCGGCTGACCGGCGAGTCGCCGAGGCTGCGGCGGCTGCTGGCCGAGCTGCGCCCGGCGGTGGTGCACGCGCACTTCGGCAACGACGGTTGGCTGATCAGTCGGACGGCCGGGCAGCTCGGGGTACCGCTGGTGGTGACCGTGCACGGCTACGACGTGACGCGGCAGCCGCACGCGCCCGGCCTGCGCGGCCTGCGGTACCGGCGCAACCTGCGCCAGGTGTTCGACCGGGCCGCGCTGATCCTGGCCGTCAGCGGCTTCATCCGGGAGCGGGCGATCGCGGCCGGCGCCGACCCGGCGAAGGTCCGGGTGCACCACACCGGGGTACCGGTCCCGGCCGAGGTGCCGGACGTGCCGAAGCGCTGGGACGTGGTCTTCGTCGGCCGATTCGTCGAGAAGAAGGGCGTCGACGATCTCGTCGAGGCGCTCGGCACCCTGGCCGACCGGCGACCCCGGGCGCTGCTGATCGGCTCCGGGCCGCTGGATTGGCCGGTCCGGGAGCGGGCTGCCGCGCTCGGCCTGGACGCGACGTTCCTGGGCGTGCAGCGGCCGTCGGAGGTCGCCCGCCACCTGGCGGAGTCGAAGATCTTCGTCTCGCCGTCCAGGACGGCCGCGGACGGGGACGCCGAAGGGCTGCCCACGACGATCCTGGAGGCGGCCAGCCTGGGGCTGCCCACGGTTTCGACGTACCACAGTGGAATCCCGGAGGCGGTGCTGCACGGCGAGACGGGTCTGCTCGGCCCGGAGGGCGACCGGGCGGCGCTGGCTGGCAACATCCGGCAGCTCCTCGCCGACGACAACCTGCGGACCCGACTCGGCGCGCACGCCCGCCGGCACGTGGCCGAGCACTTCGACCTGCACCGGCAGACCCGGCTGCTGGAGGAGCTGTACGAGTCGGTGGCCGCCGGGCGTACCCCCGAACCTGCCACGGCCTCCCCGGACCGGGCCTTCCCCAGCCGGGCCTGACCGGCAAGCCTTCCTCGGTCGGGCCTGACCGACCGGCCTGACCGGCCGGGCCGGAGCGCGACGCGGCGGCGGTCC
Source organism: Plantactinospora sp. CNZ320 (assembly GCF_002846275.1). Taxonomy (NCBI): domain Bacteria; kingdom Bacillati; phylum Actinomycetota; class Actinomycetes; order Micromonosporales; family Micromonosporaceae; genus Plantactinospora; species Plantactinospora sp. CNZ320. Next base: position 4,538,490 of record NZ_PJMP01000001.1, on the reverse strand, counting down.
GCGCTCAGCGGGCGGCGGTTGCCGCCGCCGGCTCCGGGGTGGCGGAGAGCAGCGCGGTACGGGACCGCCGCACGTTCCGGATCGCGTCCGCCGTGAAGATCACCAGCGCCAGCCAGACCAGCGCGAAGCCGCCCAGCCGGGCCGGTGGCATCGGCTCGTGGAAGACGAGTACGCCGAAACCGAACTGGAGGATCGGCGCCAGGTACTGCAACATGCCGAGCGCGGTCAGGGACAGGCGGTTCGCCGCACCCGCGAACAGCAGCAGCGGGATGGCGGTGGCCGCACCGGCCAGCAGCAGCAGGGCGGTGTGCCCGGCGGAGACGTGCCCGAAGGTGGACTCGGAGTGCCAGACGAGCCAGCCGAGATAGCCGAGCGCGGGCAGGGTGAGCGCCGCCGACTCGATGAACATGCCCTCGGCGGCGGGCAGCCCGAGCCGCTTCTTCACCAGGCTGTAGCCGCCGAAGGACGCCGCCAGGGTGAGCGCCAGGTACGGCAGCCGGCCGTAGTCGACGGTGAGTACCGCCACCGCGAGGCCGCCGACGCTGAGTGCCACCCACTGGGCGACCCGCAGCCGCTCGCGCAGCACGGTGACCCCGAGCAGGACGACGACCAGCGGGTTGATGAAGTAGCCGAGTGCCGTCTCGACGACCCGTTCCGAGTTGATGCCGTAGATGTAGGTGCCCCAGTTGACCGCGATCAGCGCGGCGGCGAGCCCGATCCCGGCGAGCGTGCCCGGGCGGTGCCGCAGCTCACGCAGGAAGCCCCAGTTGCGGACCACCGCGAGCAGCAGCGCGACGAAGACCACCGACCAGACCACCCGGTGGGCCAGGATCTCGATCGGCCCGGCCGGCTCCAGCATCCGGATGTAGAGGGGGAAGAAGCCCCACATGGTGTAGGCGCCGATCCCGTAGAGGTATCCGCGACGCGCCTGGCTCATCGCTTCACCGTAAGGGGCAGACTCGGATTTGAGTCCTTTCCAGTGATCGGTATCACCGGGGCCGGTACCCGCCGGTGGCCAGCCCGGACCCCGTTACCGGCGCAGCACCCGTACCCGTCGTCTTCTCCTGTAGCGGTCAGCACCCTGTGACGCTATCCCCGCCCGGCCCGGCCGCCCCGAACCAATTCCCGATTAGTGGTCGGCGTCGCTTCCGAGCCGAGGACCGGCCGGTGCCAGGCGGAGCGGAGGGGTCAGTCGCGGTCCATCAGCAGGCCGAGCAGCCAGGTGACCACGCTCACGAAGAGCGCACCGAGTACCGCCGCCGGCCAGAACCCGTCGACCTCGAACGGCAGCCCGAGCCCGCCGGCGATGGCGCTGGTGAGCATGAACAGCAGCGCGTTCACCACCAGCGCGATCAGGCCGAGGGTGAGCAGGTAGAGCCCGCAGCCGAGAGTCTTGATGATCGGCTGGAGAACGCCGTTGACCACCCCGAAGATGATCGCGACCAGGATCAGCGTGCTCACCGCCTCGCCGGCCGAGTCGGTGTCCAGGGTGATCCCCGGGATGATCAGTGTGGCGAGCCAAAAGGCCAGGGCGGTGCCGGCGAGCCGGACGAGAAGCCCTTTCAGGAAACCCATGCCCGCAGATGGTGCCATGTGATCCCAAGTCCGCCCAGGTCCGGCCGGGCGGACCTGGGCCGCGGGCCTACCGGGCCGGTGGGCCGATCAGTTGAGCCTCGATCGGGGTGGCCGAGAGCAGCGCCCAGCGCAGCACCCGACGGTTGATCACCCCGACCATGTCGGACCGGATCCGGGTCAGCCAGTCCGCCGAGTCGCCGAGGCCGAGCGCCAGACCGGCAAGCTGCGCCTCGTGCGGTCGCAGCGGCTGCAACACCACCAGGTCGGCGCGGGAGACGGCGTCGACGTCGACCGGGGCGAGTTCGTCGCGTACGACCAGGCTGGTCTGCCAGCCCGGCCCCGGCTGCGAGTCGGCGGCCACCGGGCCGACGTCGACCACCACCAGCAGCGGGTGCAGTTGGGTGCCGGGCGGGCCGCCCACCGGCCGCCCCGGCGGGATCATCGCGATCGGCGAGCCGGGCCCGCTGGCACCACGGACGAAGGGCTCCCAGGCGCGTGGCCGGGCCGTCTGCACCACGATCCGGGCGCCGAGCGCCATCGCCCGCAGCGCGATGAGCTGCGCGGCGCGTACCCCGCCGATCAGCACCACCCGGGTGGTCTCGGCCCGGAACAGCCGGGCGACCACCGCCGCGCCGTGCCGGTTGGCGCCGAGCATCAACCCGGCCAGGCCGATCGGCAGGTCGAGTGCGTCCACAGAGGAGGATGGCAGGGTGGTGGCCGGTGCCGGGGCGGTCGGGCCGGCGCCCAGCACCCCCAGCGGCAGCGTGGCGGCGACGCCGTCGAGCTGCTCGCCGTCCAGCCGCCGGGCCACCGCGTGCTCGGCGGAGAGCAGCCGGCGCAGCGCCTGGACGGCGTTACCGAGCGCCTGGGCACTGTCGGCGGCCAGCCGTACCGTGACGTCCACCCGAATGTTGTCGGTGCCGCTGCCCGCCCACGGCCCGGCGCTCACCGAGACCGTGGTCGCGGTCGCCGGCAGCGCCAGCAGCCGGGGCACGAAGCGGCGGCCCGCCTCGGTCCGCAGATCCGGCCAGCGACGCAGCCGGAAGGTCGTCTGCACCAGGCCGCCGAGGCTGACGCCCTGCCAGTTCTCCCGGGCCGGTTGCGCGCCGTCGTGGTGCACCGTCTCCGCGAGTACGCCGAGCGCGGCGCGCTCGCCGAGCACCCGGGTCGGTACCGGGGCGAGCCGGCGGCGCACCTTGCGTACGGCGCTGGAGAGCGCTCGGCGCAGGTCGTCGTCGGACCAGCCGTCGGCGCGTAGCACCCGGACGGCGAGCAGTGCCCGCTCGTGCCCGAGCAGCCGCCCCTCGGTCAGTTGCCGGTACGACGTCGCCGGGGTGCCGCCGCCGGCGCCCAGCGTCGGCGCCGGAGCACCGGTGAGCACCAGTTGCACCCGCATCGGCGGAGTCTCCGCGCTGGCCGCCGGCAGCAGGCCGGCCGGGGAGAGCAGCGACTGCGGGCTGTCGGCGAGCATGCCGACCTGGTCGCCGAGTTCGAGGACGGCGGTGAGGCCGTAGGCGTCGCTGACCATGCAGGCGGCGTCACCGGCGAGGTCGACCGGCAGCACCACCGCGCCGGGGTTGACCAGGTCCAGCAGGGCCTCCGGCGGCGCGGCCTGCGGAAGCGTCCGCTGCCGGGAGGAGTAGCGCAGCCCGATGGCGATCCACTCGAAGAGCCAGCGCCGGCGCATCCGGATCCAGGTCAGCAGCACCAGGGCGACGGCGAGCAGCGCGGCCCCGGCGAGCAGCAGTGGGCCCTGACTGGCGGCGGCGAGCACGAGGGCCAGCGCCACCTGGAGGGCCACGATCTGCCCGGCCCGTACCCCGAACAGGCCGGATCGGGACGGAGTGGACGATGCCGGCAGTGGCGCCGGTGGCGACCGGTCGATCCGGCTGCCCGGGGTGCCGGTTGGCCGGGTCCGGTTGTCTGCGGCAGTTAGCGTCACCGCGATAGCCTCCCCTCCGATGGGCGTCGGCGGTGGGCCCGCCCCCCGCGATCCGCTCAGGGGCCTATCGTATGGGCCGGACCAACCGGAGAGGGGGCCCGCATGCCATCGCGGCAGGACCAGTTGCATTCCTACCAGTTCATGGTCCAGCGGGTGGTGGGCGCGCTGGTGATGCGGGAGACCGATCCCGCGCAGTCGCCGTTCCGGCGGGCGGCCGGTGCCACCCTGGCCAGTGTGCTGATCGCGCTGATCGGGATCGGCGGCTCGGTGGTCTACGGGGTCTTCGTCGGCGGCGGTGCGACGAAGTGGAAGGACTCGGCGGTGGTCATCGTCGAGAAGGAGTCCGGCGCGCAGTACGTCTACGTCGACAACACCCTGCATCCGGTGCTCAACTACGCCTCTGCGCTGCTCATCGTCGGCCAGCCCGCGCCGAAGACGGTGTCGGTGTCGCGCAAGTCGTTGGAGGGCCAGCCGCGCGGCGTGACGCTGGGCATCCGCGACCTTCCGGAGTCGCTGGCGCCGAGCAACCGGCTGCTCTCCGGGGGCTGGACGATCTGCTCCGAGCCGCGTACCGGTGGTGCCGGCGGGCAGCCACAGTCGACGCTGCTGATCGGCAAGGTGGCGCCCGGTGGCCGGGAGCTGGGCGAGGAAGGGCTGCTGGCGGAGCACCCCAACGGCCAGCTCTTCCTGATCTGGCACAACCGCCGGCACCTGATCCAGAATCCTGACCTGATCATCAGCGCGCTGACCTGGGGCAGCCAGCGGCGGGTGCCGGTGGCGCCGGCCCTGCTCAACGCCCTGCCGGCCGGTGCCGACCTGGACGAGATCCGGATTCCCGACGCGGGTGAGCCGTCCGAGGCGGTGCAGGGCGCGAAAATCGGTGAGGTCTTCCTGGTCGAGCGGCAGGGCGGCGGCGGCCAGTACGCGGTCGCCAAGCGCGACGGCCTCTACAACATCACCGAGGTGCAGGCCAACATCCTGCTGACCAGGGACGCGGTGAAGCAGGGCGAGGAAACCAAGCTCTCCCAGGGTGAGTACGGCGCGATGCCGAAGAAGGGCGACCTGGTGCCGGGCAACGACGCGGCGGCACCGGCGACCACGCCGAAGATCGCCCCGGCCGAGGGTGGTGTGGTCTGCGGCGACGTCCCGGACGACCGTGGGGTGCAGAACATCCGGATCGGCGCTGACATGTCAGCGATTCCCGACCCGCCGGCCACGTCGGCGCAGTCGGCCCGTGGCGGTGCCCTCGCCGACCAGGTGGTGCTGGAGCCGGGCCGCGGCGTGGTGGTCGAGGCGACCGCGTCGCCCGGTGCCACCGGCGGGGCCATCTCGGTCGTCACCGACCAGGGTCGGCGGCATCCGGTGACCAGCGGCGAGGTGCTGGGCAACCTCGGCTACGGGGCCGCCAAACGGGTACGGATGCCGAGTACCCTGGTCACGCTCATCCCGGACGGGCCGGCGCTCGACCCCGAGAAGGCCCGCGACCGGGCCGGCGTGCAGTAGGGCGAGCGGAAAAGTGCGCTGATGGGGGAGAATATCGGTGACCGCCCGTAGCTGTCGGTCCGGTTCATTGCGGTACGGGTTTGTCCACACGGTGCCCAGAAGGGGTATCCAAGTCTTGCTCCGGCCCGCTACCGTCGGCTACGGAAGTTAATTGCAAGTTGTGCCGTTACCCGCGGGGGTGGCGGACACGAGCCCGGGAGTCCACAGTGGGCGCCCGGGTTGACGACGAGTTAAGGGAGCGGGGTGACTTCGGGGGTGTCCCAGACGCAGGCAGAAGCCGCGGTGATGGAACAGACCGCCACGAAGTTCGAGAACGTCGACCAGTCGCTGCAGAGCATGCTCAGCAGCATGATGGGTCAGCTCGAGGTGCTGCAGAGCGCGTGGCGTGGTGCTGGTGGCCGCTCGTTCGAGCAGGTCAAGCAGCAGTGGGCGCAGAACCAGGAGCAGATCCACCGCGCGCTGCGTGAGACGGCGACTGCGATCCGTACCTCCGGCCAGCAGTACGACGCGTCCGACACCGAGGCGTCGAGCCGGATGAACGCCACCAACGCCGGCGGCATGACGCTGCCGCTCTGATTTGACCGGGGAGGGAAAATCCGATGAGTGACGGCCTTCTTGTCGTCAATTTTGCCGCGCTGCAGCAGGCCAGCGCGGACATCCAGAAGGCGTTGAACACGCTCGACTCGCAGCTGGACCAGCTCGAGTCGGACGCCGCGCCGCTGGTGAGCACCTGGGAGGGTGAGGCGCAGCAGGCGTACTTCCAGCGCCAGACCAGGTGGCGTCAGGGTGCGACGGAGATGTCCAACATGCTGCGTGACATCAAGATGGCGCTGGACGAGTCCGCCGCGGACTACCTCAGCACCGAGAAGAAGAACACCGGCCTGTTCCAGTAGGCCTTCCGTACCACCCAGACTGCCCCGGGCTGCCCGCGATCCGCGCCGCACCCGGGGCATCTGCTTGTGCGCCGTACCGCCCCGTCCCCGGCTGCTTGTGGTGGCGAGGGTCAGGGCGCCTGCCGGGAGGGTTGCTGGGACCCCGGGCCGGCGGGTCGCCAGCCGCGTCGCGCACCCCGGGGCAGTACGACGGCGAGGATCAGCGCCACCAGTGCGACGGTACCGGCGAGGCCGGCGACCCAGAGCGCCCGCTCCTGGCTCTCCGAGCGCCGCTCGGCACGGGCCACCTCCACCGGGTCGACCTGGTGCGGTGGCAGCCCGCCGGCCTCCGGTCGCCGGGCCGGTGCCGCCGTCTCGGTGACCGCCCGGTACGGGTTGAGCATCCCGGCGCCGTAGGCGTCCCGGTCGGAGCCCGGCACCGGATCGGTGGCGGCGAGCAGCCGCTGTGCCACCTGCCGCGCGTTCAGTTCGGGCCAGTACTGCCGGATCAGCGCCACGGTGGCGGTCACGAACGGGGTGGCGAAACTGGTGCCGTTCTCCACTATGTGCCCGCGTTCCGGTGCCGCGATCACGACGCTGCCGCCGGGGGCGACCAGGTCCACGTAGTCGCCGCGCTGCGAGAACGGGGAGACCAGCCCGTCCTCGCCGACCGAGCCCACCCCGATCACCCCGTCGTACGACGTCGGGTACGGCCTCGGGTTCTTGTCGGCGTACAGGTTACCGGCGGCGGCGACGATCACGACGTCCTTCTCCAGGGCGTACTCCACCGCTCGCTTGAGCGTTGGGTTGTCCTGGTAGTAGACGATCGAGAGGTTGATCACGGTTGCCCCGTTGTCGACCGCCCAGCGGATCGACTCGGCGAACTTCTCGACCGTTACGCTTTCGCCCGATTCCTTACCCTCGATGACCTTCTTCTCGGAGACCCGTACCGGAAGGATCTTGACCTGCGGGGCCAGCCCCCGGAACGGGACGCCCTCCCGGGGAGTGGCCGCGATGATGCTGGCCGCGCCGGTGCCGTGCCGTACGCAGTCCCGCGTCCCGTCGAGGCCCGGGTCGAGGTAGTCCCGGCCCGGCAGTACCCGACCCTTCATCTGCGGATGCGTCTTGTCGACGCCGGAGTCGATCACGGCGACCGTCACGCCGGCTCCGGTGGCCAGCGGTGCGAGCCGTTCCGGGGCGTACCGCTGTTGCGCCCACGGCATCGTGGTGATGGGCTGGGCGGGTGGGTTGTTGTTGTCGCAGCCGGGCAGGGCCCGCTGGGCGATCGGCGGGGCGAGCGGCGCCGCCGTGGCCGGACCGGCCGCGATCGGCGGGACCACCAGCGCGGTGATCGCACCGATCAGCGTGAGTCGTATTGTCCGGCCAGGCATCGGTCGCCTCCGAAATTGGTTCGGTCCGCCATCGGGCCGGATCGTCGACGCAACGGACCCGCCCACCGGATGCTATCGGTGGAGTGTCGTCGTCGGCATCCACCGCCAGCCAACCATTGTGATCCGGTCCCCACCTTGTAGGTTGTACGCGATGCTTGTGGCCTGTTCGGCGAGAGGGAGGTGGCCGTGACCGAATGGGAGCCGGCCACCGAGACCGAGGCCGCGATGCGGGACGCACTGCGCGCGGGTGACCAGGAACTCTATTTCCGCATTCTCGCCCGTACCGATCTGCTGCTGCCGGTCTCCGCCGAGGCGCTCGCCGGCCGTGCGCCGATGGGTTGGGGCACCTGGACCACCGGCGGCCGGACGCACGTACTCGCATTCACCTCCACCGCCGCCCTGCGCGCGTGCCTCGCCGAGAACGCCGGATCGACCCGCCGGGCAGCCTATCCGGAGTTGGCGGCCGGCTGGCCCAACCCGGAGTGGTGGCTCGCGGTCAACCCGGGTCTGCCGATCGAGGGTTACCTGCCCGCCTGGTTCGTCTCCCAGCTTTCCCGGGGCGACGTACGACTCCCCGGCCGCAGCATGGGCGCCCGGGCGCGGCTGGAGCAGGTCGAGCGGGCCCGGGCCCGGGCCACCGCGGCGGTGCCGCGTCGCCTGCCGGACGGGCCGCCCAGGGCCGAGCCCGAGCCGGCCGGAGCGTTCCGGTCGGTCGAGCCGGAGGGGTTGCCGTTCCGGCCGGCCGAGCCCGCTGAGTCGCCCTGGCCTGCGCAGCCGGCCCGGGAGGCGGTCGAGTCGTCCTGGCCTGCGCAGCCGGCGCGGGGTGCGGTCGAGCCGTTCCGTGAGCCGCTCGACACCTTCCGTGAGCCGATCGAGCCGTTCCGTGAGCCCGTCGAGTCGTTCCGTGGGCCGACCGAGGCGTTCCGTGAGCCGGTCGGGTCGTTCCGTGAGTCGTTCCGCGAGCCGGTCGGGTCGTTCCGTGAGCCGGCCGAGGGGTTCCGTGAGCCGGCCGAGGTGTCCGGACCGGTGGAGTCGGCGCGGGATCCGGTCGAGTCGCTCCGCGAGCCGGCCGAGCAGTCCCGACCTGCCGAGGCGGCGGGCGATGCTGCCCGGACGACATTTCCGATCCGCGAACCAGCCACGGCGGCCCAGGCCCCGGGCGATCCGACCGTGTCCCTGTCGGGACCGGCACCGACCCCGTCACCGGCGCCGACGAGCGGCGCTCCGGCCACGGTGCCGGTGATCGCACCGACACCGGCCCGGGACGGACTGGGCGGGGAGTTCGGCAGCCAGATCTCCGAAGACACCTCTGCGGGCTGGATGACGCCGGCAGGACCGACCCGACCCGCCTCGGCGCCCATGGCGAACGGAAGCCCCGGCGCGGGAACATCGGCCGTTCCCTCGTCGGTGTCCGCGCCGCCGTCGTCGGTGTCCGCACCCCCCTCGTCGGTGTCCGCGCCGCCGTCGAACGGCACACCGGCTGCGCCGCCGCCAGCCTGGCACGGACCCGCTGGCCAGCAGTTCGACCGGCCCACCGAGCGGATCGAGATCCCCGAGGAGCGGACGGCCGGTCCGGTTGCCCAGCGGACGCCGCCGTCACAGGCTCCGGCACCGGAGGCACGGACGCCATCGCCCGCGCCCGCCGAACCGTCGCTGTTCACCCCGGTATCCCGGCGTCCGGCCGGCGAGGAACCGTCCGGGGACGGTGCGCTGTGGTCCGGTACGACCGCTGACGATCCGACGGTCGTCCACGAGGCAGCCGCCACCCGGCCCGCCGCTGACCCGCCTCCGGTGAACTGGCCCGCCGTCGATCCGCTCCCGGTGGGCCGGCCCAGCGCCGATGCCGAAGCCGCCGGCCCGGAAACCGCCGCAGCCGTACGCTCCGAAACCACCGCAGCCGCCGGCCGGGAGACCACCGGCTCGGAACCGGCCGCAGCGGCCGAAGCCGGTCCCACCGAGCCGATCCGTACCGGCACCGGGCTCAGCCAGTCGTTCGACGGCCGTTCGTTCATGACGGACTCCCTGACGATGGGCTCGCTGCCCACCGAGAGCTTCACCGCCGGCCCGACCGGCACCGGAGAGGCTGCCGCCGGTCGATCGGCGCGCGAGCAGGTCTCCGCCGGCCGAGTTGCCGAGCAGTTCTCCGCCGGTCGATCGGCGCGTGCACAGTTCGCCGCTGGTTCTCAGGTCACCGAGCAGTTTGGCGCCGGCTCTCAGGCCACGGAGCAGTTTGGCGCCGGCTCTCAGGCCACCGAGCAGTTTGCCGTCGGCTCCCAGGTGACCGAGCAGTTCGCCGCCGGCCCTCAGGTCACCGAGCGGCTTGGCGGCGGCCCGCCGGCCAGCGAGCAGTTCGGCTCGGCAACGGCCACGACCGAACCGATTCGGGCCGGGAACGCCACGACCGCACCGATCCCGGCCGGGGTGGCCGGTGGCCACCTGCCGGACTCCGCTCCGGGTACGACCGAACCCGTTGCCGCCGAGTCAGCACCGGTCGGCGCCGATCCGGCTTCCGTCCGGCGGCTACCGTCGGATTTCGCCCCCGCCAACGAGGTCGAGCAGAGCCTGCTCGACGCGGCCGGCGACGGCAGTACCGACACGTTCCTCTCCACCCTGCTGTTGGCCAGGGTGCTGTTGCCGGTGGCGTTCAACTCGGCCCCCGGCAGCCGGCCCGGTGACGACGGCTTCGAGTGGCGTACCGAGCTGTTGGACGGGGAGCGCTACGTCGTGGTGTTCACCTCGCCGGAGCGGCTCGGTGACCACCTGCCGGAGACCATCGACACGGTCGAGGTCAAGTTCGCCCAGTTGATCCGGCGGTGGCCGGACGACAACTACTCCTTCGCGGTCAACCCGGGCACCCCGGTCGGGGCGAAGCTGCCGGGTGGGCAGATCGTCGCGCTGGCGAACTGGGCCGCCGAGGTGGGACTCGGCGACGACACGGGCGAGCCGGCGCCGCAGGCCCCGGCCGAGGAGGAGGCGCCACGGCCGACGTACGAGCCGGCTCGGGAGGACCCGGGGCGGCCGACGATGATGCAGAAGACCATCGCCCCCAGCCAGCTCTCCTACTATCTCGACCGGGGCTACGACCGGGTGTCAGGCTTCGTGCACCGGGCGTCCGAGGTCGCCCATCTGCGTACCCCGGCGAAGCTCTACGCCGCGCTCGGCCTCAACCACCCCGGTTCGGCCTTCGACCGGGACGCCGAGGAGATCTACGTACTCCGGTGGCCGGCGCACCGGCCCAGCCTCTACCGCATCCCGTACGGCGGGCAGAACGAGGCCGCCATGCGGGCGATGGAGGGCTGGGTGATCGAGCGGCCGCCGTTCCGGGGCAACGGGTTCGCGCCAGGGGAGAGCAGCGACGTGGTGGCCGAGTTCAAAGTGGACAGTGTACGGCTGCCGCACGGCGCGCAGCTCTACCGGATCGGTCTCGACGGCACCGAGCGACTGGTGGCGACGCTGGACTGTGACGTACCCGTCTGGCGTCGGGTCGAGGAGGACTGATGCGCGACGGTTACGTTGCCCAGTGGCGTGGCCGGGAGTACGAGGCCAGCCCGGCCGGTGACGACGTACGCCTCTACCAGGCGGAACCGGGCGAGGGCTTCGAGGAGGTCCGCCCCGGGCGGTACGTCCGGGTGGTGGCCGCGGCCGAGGTCGGCGAGCTGGTCTACGTCCGCACCAGGTGTTCGTGGCAGGGCCAGCCGTTCATCGTGCTCGCCCAGCACGACAACTGGCTGCGGGTGGAGTACACCGGTGGGCGCTGGCCGGTCGCCGAGGCGATGGGGCTGGAGGCGTTCGACTTCGGGGTCTACCAGGGCTGGGCGCCGGCAGCCGAGGTCACCGACCTGCGCGAGAACCGCGCCTGACGCGTTCTCGTGACGACCGGCGTACCCGGTCAGGACTTGGCCCAGCGCAGTACCTCGCCCAGCACCAGGTCGGTCGCCTCGACGTGCGGGAAGTGACCGACGCCGTCGAGCAGCCTCCACTCGTACGGGGCCACCACGTAGCGGCTGGAGCCCTGGGCGGTACGCGGCAGCGACGCCTCGTCCAGCGCGCCGTGCAGTTGCAGGGTCGGGGTGACCAGCGGCTTCTGCATCAGCTTGACGAACCGGTAGCCGTGCAGCCGGAGTACCGACCGGAACGCCCACCGGTAGCCCTCCATCGCACAGAACGCTGCCTGTGGGATCCGCATCGCCTGCCGGCAGCGCTCCGCATAGTCGGCGAAACCGGGGCTCTCGACCCAGCGCGGGCCGCCCCAGCGTTGCAGGAAGTAGCCGACCAGCGCCGCGTCGTCCCGGGTCAGCACGTGCTCGTACCGGGGAATCTGGAACTTCAGCGTGGGGGTGGCCGCCGCGAACTGGCCACGCGGGTCGGCGAAGATTCCGGCTCGCAGCCGCAGCGGATGCGGTGCCGCGAGCACCACCAGCCGGCGTACCAGGCTCGGGTGGAAGGAGGCGGCGGTCCAGCCGATCATGCCGCCGGCGCCCGAGCCGACCAGCACCGCCGAGCGTTCGCCGAGTGCCCGGATCAGTCCGGCCACGTCGGCGGCGAGGGTGTAGCCGTCGTACCCCCGGGGTGGCTTGTCGCTGGCGCCGTAGCCGCGCAGGTCGACCGCGACGGCCCGGTAGCCGGCGTCAGCGACCGCCGGAAGCATCTCGTGCCAGGCCCACCAGAACTCGGGGAAGCCGTGCAGGAAGAGTACCAGCGGCCCGCTGCCGGCCTCGACGACGTGGAACCGGCTGCCGTTGGCGCCGACGAAGCGGTGCGTCCACGGCCCCTCCACCAGTACGCAGGACTCGTCGACGACTGACCTGCGGCCGGCGCCGCGCTTGCTCATCCGGCCCTCCCCGGTGCGTCGGCGGTCCCGGGCGCCGCTGCCGGTCGAGCACGCCGCTCGGCGTTCCGGACGTCGGGACACGGCCGGCTGCCCGCGCCGCGCCGCTCCTCGCTGACCTGGCCGGTTCGCTCCGTCATGTCGACAGCCTAGGGCCACCGGGCCGGGACTGATCCGCCGCAACCTAGGGATCAGGGGATCGTCCGGGGATTTCCCCGGGCTCGGGAGCGGCCCCTGACGACAGGACCGTCCGGCTCGCTGACTAGGGGATCAGTAACGGCGGTGACGTCGACCGGGTCGGACGGTTAGCGTGCTGGCATGACTTCCGCGCGTCGGCTCGACCATTCCGACCTGCCGGTACCGCTGATCCGGGTGCAGGGCACCCCGGCCGAGTGCGGTGCCGGGTACGGTGCCGCGGCCCGTGACCTGATCACTGCCAACCTGGAGTTCTACCTGCGGCGGTTCCGCGAGGAGGGCGGGTTGGACAGCGCGGCGGTGACCGCCGCCGGCCGGGCCTTCCGGGAGGCGACCCGCCGGCACCACCCCCGGGTCGCCGAGCTGCTCGACGGGGTGGCCGAGGGGGCCGGGGCCGAGGTCGAGCGGATCTACGCGTTGAACGCGCGTACCGAGCTGATCTACGGCCGGCACCGGGGCGGCGGGTCCGCCGTGCCACCGGACGCGGGTGCCGGTGGGTGTACCGCCGTCGGGGTGCTCGGCACCCACACCGGAAACGGTCACCTGCTGCTCGGGCAGAACTGGGACTGGCATCCCGACCAGCGGGACGTGATGCTGCTGCTGGCCACCCGGGACGAGCGCGGGTTGAGCGTACTGACCCTGACCGAGGCGGGCATGGTCGCCAAGACCGGGCTGAACTCGGCGGGGGTCGGCGTCTGCGTCAACATGCTCGGCTGTGACCGGGACGGGTTGCCCGAGCCCGGGGTCGAGCCGGGTGTGCCGTACCACGTGCTGCTGCGGGCGGCACTGGAGGCGGAGAACCTGACCGAGGCACTGAAGGTCACCTTCCGGGGCAACCGGAACAGCTCGATCAACCTGCTGCTCGGGCAGGCGGCGGAGGCCGGTGGCGAGCTGATCGACCTGGAGCTGGTACCCGGGGACGCCGGCTGGCTGCACCCGGTGGACGGGTATCTCACCCACGCCAACCATCTGGAGACGGGGCTGCCGGTCCACGACACGGTCAAGGACTTCGGCGGCTCGTCGCTGTTCCGGTCCGCCCGGGCCAGGCGGCTGCTGGCAGCGAAGGCGGCGGTCGGCAAGGTCGGCGAGGGCGACCTCGCCGGGCTCTTCCGGGACCACGCGAGTTTTCCGCACGCCATCTGCCGGCACGTGGACGAGCGGATGCCGCCGGCCGAGCGCTCCGAAACGGTCTACTCGGTGCTGCTGGACCTGGACGACCGCCGGTTCGGCATCGCGGCCGGGCCGCCCTGCGAGCACCGGTACGGCTGGCTCGACCTGGCCGCCGGCTGACCGTACCTGCCTGGACACGGCCGCCGGCCGGGTGGCCCGGGTACCGGCGCTGACCTCGTCGGGCGCGGACGCGAGCGGGGCCGGAAGCGCTCTGTGCGCTTCCGGCCCCGGCCGTGGTACGTCAAATCAGCCGTAGATCCCTCAGTTGGTGATCTTGATGATCGCCAGGTCACTGATGAGGCGGTTCTCCAACAGCAGCTCGATCTTGGTGCCGGTACCGGCCACCTTCACCGAGTTCATCGGGTTCTGCGCCGACCAGTACTGGTTCGGGTCCGAGTCGTTGAAGACCGTCACCGGGTTCAGCTTCGGCACCGTGGTCGCCACCCCGTTGAGGTGGAACGTCTGCGCCGGCTTGGCGAACCGGCTGAACGTGGCGTCGTAGCTGCTGCGCCGGTTGGTGACGTTGCCGACCCCGGGCACCGTGATCGGGCCGGGCCGGACGTCGACCGGCAGGTTCAGGCCGAAGCCCGGGTGGTCGATGGTGTCGTTGTCCTCGTACGCGTAGTTCACGTACCAGATGAGCAGACCCTGCGGGTTCTTGAACCGCTCCACCCAGTCCGGCTTCGAGTTCTGCCAGCCGAAGTTGTACGGACCGGTCTCCAGGACCTTGTCGTACCCGTAGTAGGTCCGGTATTCGGCGATGTAGAAGCGCGGACGCAGCTCGGTGACCGAACCGACCGACCGGGTGAAGCCGCGGACGGTCCACTCCGGCTGCTCGGTCTCCGCCCCGTCGGTCCAGACCGGCGTACCGTCCTTGACCAGCGAGATGTTGTCGAGGAACGCGCCGGCGAAGTTGGTGCCGGTGTCGCTCTGGTAGCGGTAGCGGAACTGCACCGACTTGCCCAGGTACGCCGAGAGGTCGAAGTTCAGGTCGATCCACTCGCCGCTCGTGGAACCGTCGATGCCGCTCTCGCCCGGCTCGATCAGCGGGTGGCTCAGCTTGGCCCAGGTGGCCCCGCCGTCCGCCGACACCTCCGCGAAGAGGTAGTCGAAGTTCTCCTCGATCTGGTACCACGCCTTGGCGTTGACCGAGGCACTGGTGGCGCCGGTGAGGTCGAGGGTCCGGGTCATCGTGTTGTTCAGGTTGTCACCGGTACCGCCCCACCACTCGCGCTCGCCAGCGAACGGAGTGTTGAACGGGATGGTGACCTCCTGGCCGGGCAGGTTCACCACTGTCGCCTGGGCGAGGCCGTCGGTGTCGCCGGCCGCCCCGAGGGTGGCGTACGTGGTGCCGCTGTCCCAATCCACTGTGGAGTAGTTCAGCCAGCCCAGGTAGAGCTTGGACCACGGGTCCATGTAACCGGGCTTGGTGCCGATCTCCTGCTTGCCCTCGTTGAGCCAGGAGCCCGAGGCCATCAGGCTCCAGAACCCGACACCGTTGTCGCCGCCCTGGGTGTCGTACAGGTCGGGCAGGCCGAGGTCGTGGCCGTACTCGTGGGCGAAGACGCCCAGGCCACCGTTCTCCGGCTCCGTGGTGTAGTCACGGATCCAGATCCCGCTGTCACCGATCTGCACCCCGCCGGCCTTGTTGAACTCCGGCCCGGCCGAGCCGGCGAGGTCGGTGAAGGCGGCCCAGCGGTGCGACCAGATCGCGTCCGCGCCCTGCGCGCCGCCGCCGGCCTCCTCGCCCTCACCGGCGTGCACCGCCTGGAAGTGGTCGATGTAGCCGTCGGCCTCGTTGAAGTTGCCGTCGCCGTCGTGGTCGTAACGGTCCCAGACGTCGAACTGGGCGAGGTACTGCTTGATCTGCGCCTGGGTCTTGCCCGCCGCGACCTGCGACTCGTACCAGGCGGTGGCGGTGTCCTTGACGAAGTTCCAGTAGCCGTCGCGCTCGGCGATCTCGTTGCTGCCGTACCGGGCCTCGTTGAACGGGACCTTGACCCAGTCGCTGACGTCACCGCCGACGGTGTACCGGCCGCCCGACTGCTTCAGGTAGAAGTCGGCCATCGACTCCTTACCCTTGGCGTAGAAGAGGTCCAGGTACGACTGGCGGTTGTAGTCGGCGCGCCAGATGGTGCTGTTGTCGTCGGTCGCGCCGCCGTCGTAGACGCGGTCCGGCTGCTTGATCTGGTTGTGCAGCGGGCCGTCGGTGCCGCCGGTGCGCGGGTCCTTCTGGTTGCCGAACTCGACCAGGATGCTGAAGATCGGGTCGCTCTTCGGCGGCTGCTGGTACTCGACGAACCGGTCAGCCTTGATCTGGATGACCTTCGACCCGTTGCGGGTCTGAAGCTTGGCCTTGCCGGAGAGCAGGTCGGCGATCGCCTCCCTGCGGACCTGCTGGTGCTCCTCCGCGAGCGGGTCGGGCAGGTTGTCGGCCCGGTGGGCCGCGCCCTGAGGCTCCCGGTCGACCGGGGCAGGCGCCGCCGGAGCGGCGGACGCCGGCACAGCGACCGCGCCGGCGGCCAGCAGCGCGGCCGTGGCACCCGCCAGACCGGCTGTGACTCGTCTCCTCAAAGGTCCTCCTCCTTTGTGGAAGTGTTACAGGACAGGCCGGCTCTTGGCGGGCGCTGTCATCAGAAGCGACCACCACCATTGCAGATCGATCGAACCCTGTCACGGGTTGGAGACGGCTCGTCGGAGTGGCCCGATCTATGTCTAATCAGGGCGAAAACATTCTAACGGGCAGCCATTTTTGAACATGGGAATGTCACGATTCGGCCACGGCGGGAACCGTAGGCGCTCGTACCACGTCCCGCGGGGCGGCAACCGGTGTGTGATGCCGGTGTCGGGCGGTGGCCGTACCCCCTGAGCAGGCCGAGCGTCCCCGGCCCGCACGACGATGGGCGGACCCGGAGCGGGTCCGCCCATCGTGCGGATCTGGTGTTGCCACCGGTCCCGGCGACAGTTTGTCCTCGCCGGCTCGGTCCTCGTCGGTCCGGTCCTTGCGGGCTCAGTCCTTGCGGGCTCAGTCCTCGTCGGACTTGCCGGAGTGCATGCCGGTCGAGATCATGTCCATCACCGAGGAGTCCTGCAACGTGGTGACGTCGCCGAGCGAGCGGTTCTCGGCCACGTCGCGGAGCAACCGGCGCATGATCTTCCCGGAGCGGGTCTTCGGCAGCTCCGACACCAACATGATCTGCCGGGGCTTGGCGATCGGGCCGAGGGTCTTGGAGACGTGCTCGCGCAGCTCGGCGATGAGCGCCTCGCCCGCGTTCCCCTCGCTGTCGACCGAGCCGCGCGGAATGGTGAAGGCGACGATCGCCTGCCCGGTGGTCGGGTCGGTCGCGCCGACCACCGCCGCCTCGGCGACCGACGGGTGCGAGACCAGCGCCGACTCCACCTCGGTGGTCGAGATGTTGTGCCCGGACACCAGCATCACGTCGTCGACCCGACCGAGCAGCCACAGGTCGCCGTCGTCGTCCTTCTTCGCTCCGTCACCGGCGAAATAGAGCCCCTCGAAACGGGACCAGTAGGTGTCGATGAACCGCTGGTCGTCGCCCCAGATGGTGCGCAGCATCGACGGCCACGGCTCGGTCAGCACCAGGAAGCCGCCGCCACCGTTCGGCACCGGCTGCGCCTGGTCGTCGACCACCTCGGCACTGACTCCCGGCAGCGGACGCATCGCACTGCCCGGCTTGGTCGAGGTCACCCCGGGCAACGGGGAGATCATGATGCCGCCGGTCTCGGTCTGCCACCAGGTGTCGACGATCGGGCAGCCGCCCCGGCCGATGTTCTCCCGGTACCAGATCCAGGCTTCCGGGTTGATCGGCTCGCCGACGCTGCCGAGCAGGCGCAGCGAGGAGAGGTCGTACTCGCGGGGGATGTCGTCGCCCCACTTCATCATCGTGCGGATCAGGGTGGGCGCGGTGTAGAGGATCGTCACCCTGTGCTTCTGCACCAGTTCCCAGAAGCGGCCCTTGTGCGGGGTGTCCGGGGTGCCCTCGTACATCAACTGGGTGGCACCGTTGGCCAGCGGGCCGTACACGATGTAGGAGTGCCCGGTCACCCAGCCGATGTCGGCGCTGCACCAGTAGACGTCGGTCTCGGGCTTCAGGTCGAAGACCGCGTGGTGGGTGTACGCGACCTGGGTCAGGTAGCCGCCGGAGGTGTGCAGGATGCCCTTCGGCTTCGCCGTCGTACCGCTGGTGTAGAGAATGAAGAGCGGGTGCTCGGCGTCGAACGCCTCCGGTGTGTGCTCGGTCGAGGCGGTCTCCACCGCCTCGTGCCACCACAGGTCCTTCTCGTCGTTCCAGGCCACCTCCTGCCCGGTACGCCGGACCACCAGCACCCGCTCGATCGTCGGGCACTTGGCGACCGCCTCGTCGACGGTCGGCTTCAGCGCCGACGGCTTACCCCGGCGGAACCCGCCGTCGGCGGTGATCACCACCTTGGCGCTGGCATCCTGGATCCGGTTGGTGAGCGCGTCGGCGGAGAAGCCGCCGAAGACCACGCTGTGGGTGGCGCCGATCCGGGCGCAGGCGAGCATCGCGGCCGCCGCCTCCGGGATCATCGGCAGGTAGATCGCCACCCGGTCCCCGGCGGTGACCCCGAGGTCGGTCAGCGCGTTCGCCGCCTGGCTGGTCAGGGCCAGCAGGTCGGCGTAGGTGAGGGTACGGGTGTCGCCGGGCTCGCCCTCCCAGTGGATGGCCACCCGGTCGCCGTGCCCGGCGGCGACGTGCCGGTCCAGGCAGTTGTAGGCGACGTTGAGCTTCCCGCCGACGAACCACTTCGCGAACGGCGGGTTCGACCAGTCGAGGACCTGGTCCCACTCCTTGGACCAGTCCAGCCGGCCCGCCTGCCGCGCCCAGAACGCCAACCGGTCGCCGGCGGCATCCTCGTAGGCGTCCGCGGTGACGTTGGCGGCGGCGGCAAGATCGGCCGGCGGCGGGAACTGCCGGGTCTCCTGCAAAAGGTTTGCCAGAGTCTCGCTCATGGTGGGTGGCTCCTCAGGCATCGCGTCAGTGTCGTTCGGTAGGAGGTTAATCGGGCCTGGTAGCCGGGGCGAGGGGTCCGTGCCACTCGCGCGACCAGACGCGCCGAATGGCCGCGCTGCGGCGCTCGCCGGTCACGGCGCTGTCCGACCGCCGACGGCGTGGCGGGAGTCCGGCGCTGGGTCGGATGGCGGCGGGGTGGCGTGGGTTCCGGCGCCGGGCGCTGGCCTGCGCCGACCGGCAACTACGGTGACAGCATGGCCGCCGACCCGCTCGCCCCGCTGCTGGACCTCGCCGACGTCGCACCCGCCGTCGACCGGGCCCGCGAGCGGGTCGACCAGGCGTTGCGGCACCGCGCGTTGCGCCGGCAGGGCGGCCAGGTCGCGGCCGAGGTCAGCCTGCGGTCCGCGGTGGCCAGCTCCGCGCTGGAGGGGTACGCCCACGAGCGCGAGACGGTTCGCGCCGGGACCGTGACCGACCCGGTGCTGCAGGGCGCCCTCCGGGTCGCCGGTGCGCTGCCCGGGCTGGCCGACCTGTGGCCGAAGGCACCCCGGCAGGTGCTCGCCCGGCTGCACACCCTGGCCGCCCGTGCGGCGGTACCGGAGGAGGCGCTCGGCCGCCCCGCCCCGGAGTACGCCGCCGAAGGGCCTGCCGTGCCGCACGCGCTCGGCGCTCGGCTGGACGGGTTGGCCGGACTGGTCGCCGGTGGCACGTCGGTCCCGCCGGTGGTGCTGGCTGCCGTCGTACACGGGGAACTGCTGGCGCTGCGCCCCTTCGCCGGCCCGTCCGGGGTGGTGGCCAGGGCCGCCGCCCGGCTCACCCTCATCTCCACCGGTTTCGACCCGCGCGGCCTGATCGCCGTCGACCTGGGGCATCTGGAACGTGAACCGGAGTACGTCGGCGCGGCCGGCGCCTTCGCCACGGGTACTCCGGACGGGCTCCGCTCCTGGCTCCGGCACTACACGACGGCGGTCGAACTCGGCGCCGAGCGGCTCACCGAGATCGCCGACGAGGTTCTGCTGTAAGGACTGCTGTAAGGAAGGGCCCCTCCTTAGCGCATTCTGTATATAAAGGGGCCCTTCCTAACACCTGTCAGGCGGTGGTGGCGCGGGCCCGGCGGTGCCGGCCGTACCAGGCGATGCCGATGGCGACCCCGACGCCGACCCCGATCGCCGCAGCCGCGACTGGCACGGCGGGACGCTCCCGGAGCCGGCGACCGAGCGGCACCGGGTGCCGGAACTCCAGCACCGGCCAGCCGTTCTCCATGGCGAGCTTGCGTAGCGCCCGGTCCGGGTTGACCACGCTCGGATGCCCGACACACTCCAGCAGCGGACGGTCGCTGACCGAGTCTGAGTAGGCGTACGAGGCGGCGAGGTCGTACCCGCGCTCCTTGGCCAACTCGCCGACCGCGTCGACCTTGCTCGGGCCGGCGGCGTAGAACTCCACCTCGCCGCTGTACCGCCCGTCCACCACGGTCATCCGGGTGGCGATCACGTCGGCGACACCGAGGAGTTCACCGATCGGCCGGACCATCTCCTCGCCGGAGGCGGAGACGAGTACGACGTCACGACCGGCAGCCTGGTGCTCCTCGATCAGTGCGGCGGCCTCGGCGTACACGTAGGGGTTGATCAGCTCGTGCAGCGTCTCGGCCACGATCTGCCGGACCTGCTCCACCCGCCAGCCCTTGCACAGCGTCGCCAGATAGTCGCGGGTACGCGCCATCGTCTGCTCGTCGGTGCCACCCAGCCGGAACATCAGCTGGGCGTACGCGGACTTGACCACGTCGCGGCGTGTGATCAGGCCGTCCCGGTAGAACGGCCGACCGAACGCCAACGCGCTCGACTTGGCGATGACGGTCTTGTCCAGATCGAAGAAAGCGGCGCTTCGGCCCACGGCGCGAAAGTCTATCCGGATGGTCTATGGTCAGCGGGTGCGCGGGGTCACGTTTGGCACCTGCCGACCGGTTACCCCCTGATCGGCCGATCAGCCTTGGCGTGATCACGGTCACAGGGCGAAGGTGGGCTTTCGCAGGGAGTGGAAGTCAACGCCACTCGACGTATACGGGTCACCTCAGGCATGCTTGTAGTTGCGACACACTTTCATATCCTCTGTGCTCGGTAGACCTCGGCGGTCGCACCCCCCGTGACCGCCGGGCGGGTTCGGCTCGACCCCCCCGGAGCCGAACCCCAGACGACCCCCGTCTCCCCCCGACGGGGGTCGTCGCTTTTGGTGGTGAAGCGTATTCATGCTGGTCAAACCTCATCTGTTCCTGCGTTTGCTCGACTTTTGGGGTGGCTCTGGAGGTTCGAAGTCAGCGGCGAGACAGCCGGACGCGGCGCCGGGGGACGAACGGCTTCTGGTCAGATGGCGAGGCGTAGGGCTCCCCGCTACCCCTCCGCGTCCCGCTACCCCTCCGTGCCCCGCTACCCCTCCGTTGAGCAGGCACAGCGGACACATCCGGGCAGACGGTAACGAGCCTTCAAAATGACGTTACCTGTCTGATTTTGTGCCGCGTCGCGAGCGGACGAAATCTGCGTAATCCTCGCCTGCGACCCCATGGTTGACCCACCGCTCAGGCACGGCGTTGGCGAGCGTCTCCGCCTGTGCGATCGCCGTCTCCGGGTCGGGCACCAGTGCGAGTTCGCGGCCCTGTCCGACGTACTGCTCCTCCACCGGGTCGAGCGGCAGCAGGTTGGCCAGGTCGCGGAAGTCCTCGTCGTCAGGGTCACGCACCAGGTGTTTCGAGACCCGGTAATGGCCGTCCCAGGGGTCGATGGAGACCCAACGGATCGCAGGCTCGCCCGCGACGTCGGCCGGGCCAAGGAACTGCTCGATCCCTTTGCCCCGCCGCAAGGCCCCGACAGCGAATGACCGCGTCAAGTACCGCACCAGCGGATGCTATCCCTGCTCGTTGGCTCCGTGGGACCCGACTCGGACGGCCCGCCGACCCTCAGCAGAGACTCAGCGAACGCCGGGGCGTGTGTTTCGGGTACGTCGTGTCGGCCGTTCGGCGTCCCCGACGGCGCCCGGCCAACCCGGGTCGACCGGCCCAGGCCAGGTGCTATCGGAAGTCGGCGGCGGTGATTCCGGCGGCGTGCCCCGGTGGCCACTGCACCAACTCGATCCGGTACCCGTCCGGGTCGGTGAGCCACGAGGTCTGCGGACCGTACGAGCCGGCGGGTCGTTCGATCGGCCCCGGCCAGAGGCCGGCCCTGATCAGGGCGTCCACCGTGCTGGCCAGGTCGTCGACCTGGACGACGAGGTGGCTGAACCCGGTGCCCAGGTCCACCGGCCCGTCGGCCGGCCGGTGCACCAGCTCCAGCGACACGACATCCTCGTCCGGAAACTTGAGAACGCTCAGGCTCGCGCCGTCCCCGATGTCGACCCGGCCGACCTGGACGTACCCGAGCGCGGTGTAGAAGGCGAGCGACGCGGCGAGGTCCGAGACGCGGTACGCCGTGTGGAGGGTCTTCACCAGGCCAACCATACGAGGACGAGGCCGATCTGGCTCGGTTCCAGTCGCTCGTTCCGGGTGGTCCTCGGCCGACGTACGCCCAGACGCCCCCGCGCCCAGACGGGCGGCTACTCGTGGTGCAGGGCCCGGGCGAGCGTCGACGCGGCCTGGGCGGTGACCGCCTGCGCGGCCTGGGTGGTGGCCAGCGGGTCCAGCATCGCCACGTCGTGGATGCTGCCCTGGTAGCGCACCTGGGTCACCGGTACGCCGGCTTGGCGCAGCTTCGCCGCGTACGCCTCGGCCTCGTCGCGCAGCACGTCCACCTCGTTCGTGGTGATCAGGGTCGGCGGCATCTCCCGGAGCTGCTCCGGACCGGCCCGCAGCGGTGACGCCGTCGGGTTGGACCGTTCGGCCCGGTCCGGCAGGTACTGGTCCCAGAACCACATCATCTGCTCCCGGGACAGGTAGTAACCGCTGCCGAACTCCTGATAGGACGGGGTGTCGAAGTCGGCGTCGGTGACCGGATAGAGGAGTACCTGCTGGGCGAAGCGCGGCCCGTCCCGCCGGATGGCCAGCATCGTCACCACCGTCGCCAGGTTGCCGCCCACCGAGTCGCCCGCGATGGCGATCCGGGTCGGGTCCAGGCCGTAGTTGTCGCCCTGGCTGACCAACCACTGCGCTACCGCGTAACACTCCTCGACCGCGATCGGATACCGCGCCTCCGGCGCCCGGCTGTACTCCGGAAAGACGACCGCCGAGTTGGACCGGACCGCGAGTTCTCGGATCAGCCGGTCGTGGGTGAGCGAGTCGCCGAAGACCCAGCCCCCGCCGTGCAGGTAGAGCACCGCCGGCAGCATGCCACCGATGCCGCGCGGTCGCATCATCTCCTGGGCGGCGGCGCGGAGGCGCTCGCCCAGCCCCGCGCCCGTGCCGCCGAGCCGGCCGGCGCCCTGGGGCTTGACGATTCGGACCGGTACCTGCCCGCCCGGGCCACCCGGCACCACGATGTCCTCGATGTCGACCTCTGGGCGGGGGATGCTGCCCGACTGCATCTCGACCAGTTTCGCCCGACCCTTCTCCGGCGCCAGCTGGAACGGATACGGCGGACTCGCCGTCATCCGGACCACCTCCTGCGCGGCGGGTTCCAGCACCACCGAGGTCATCCGCACGGACTGCGCCATCACGGCTCCCTTTCCCGATCCCTGCACGACTTGCGTGGCTTGCACGGCTTGCGTTGGCTTGCACGGCTTGCCACGGCTGGCGTGCTTGCTTCCTTGCGTTGGCGCGGCAGCGGCCCGCTGGGCTCGGGTACCCCCGCCGTCGGCGGATATGACCTGGTCGCCGCAGTCCGGCGAGCTTCCTCGGGTACCCGGACGCCCCGTCCGTACCCGTTGCCGGGATCACGTCGGCCTCGTGGCGCGCATACCAGATCCACTGACTCGACGGGCGTTGTCCACAGCCACTCCAGTTATCCACAGGACGGATTTCCGTGTCGGTGGACGGAGGTGCGGGACGCCAGGGTGTGGCGGTAGCCGGACCGCCCGTTGGAGCCGGATCCCACCGCTGGAGGACGTGATGCCACCGCGTACCCCGGTCCGTTCCGGACCGCGCCTGCCCCTGGTCGTGACCTCGGACCACGAGCTACTTGACGAGCTGCTCCGGTTGGCGGCGGCCGCTGGCGGCGAGGTGGAGGTGGCCGCCGACCCGGCATCGGCCCGATCCCGGTGGGCCGCCGCGCCGCTGGTGCTGGTCGGCACCGACCAGGCACAGGCCTGCCTGCGGGCGAGGTTGCCCAGGCGACCCCGGGTGATCCTGGTCGGCCGCGCGGGGGAGGGCGACGGCGGTTGGGAGGTCGCCGAGCTGCTCGGCGCCGAACACGTCGCCGTGCTGCCAGCGGCCGAGCCCTGGCTCGTCGACCGGTTCGGCGAATGCGTCACCGGTCGGGGCGCGGTGGGTGGCCCGGCCCGGATCGTCGCGGTGATCGGTGGGCGCGGCGGGGCCGGTGCGAGCGTACTGGCCGGAGGGCTCGCCATCACGGCCGCCCGCTGCGGCCTGCGCACGCTGCTGGTCGACGCCGACCCGCTCGGTGGTGGCCTCGACCTGGTCCTCGGCTGGGAACAGTTGGAAGGGCTGCGCTGGCCCGCGCTCACCGAGGCGGACGGTCGCGTCGACGCACCCGCGCTGGTCCGGGCGCTGCCCAGCCGGGGTGACCTGGTGATGCTCTCCTGGGATCGCGGCGATCTGCTGGCGTTGCCGGTCGAGGCGATGGCGGCCACCATGGATGCCGGCCGGCGTGGCCGTGACCTGGTCGTCGTCGACCTTCCCCGGCAGCTCGACGACGCGGCGGTGATCGCACTCCAGGCGGCCGACCAGGGGTTCGTGCTGGTCCCCGCCGAGTTGCGGGCCACCGCGTCGGCGGCCCGGGTGGTCGCGGTCGCGGGGCTGCACTGCGCCAACCTCTCGGTCATCGTGCGTGGCCCCGCCCCGGGCCGGCTCAAGGCCCGCGAGGTGGCTCGGGCGCTCGACCTACCACTGGTCGGCACGCTGCGACCCGAGCCGGGACTCTGCCGCAGCCTGGAACGCGGCGAGGCGCCGGCGGCGGGCGGGCGCGGCCCGCTGGCAGCGCTCTGCCAGCGCATCATCACCGACCTCACCGGTGCGGCCGGCGTTCCGGCCGAGGCGCGATGAGCATCCGGAACCGGGCACCCCGCCCTCACCCGACTCGTGTGCAGGCTGTCCGCCCTCACGCGACCCAGCGGCGGGTTGTCCGCCCTCACGCCATCCCTGGTCGGGCCGTCCGCATCGAGGAGGCCCGGCCATGAGGCAGGATCTCGCCGCGCGGGTCCGACGCCGGTTCGCCGCCGACGGGACGACGGTGACTCCGGCCGCCGTCGTCGCGGCGGTACGTGCCGATCCCGGGGCGGCCGTCCTCGGTGACACCACGGTGTTACGGATGGCCACCCGGGTGCACCACGACCTCGTCGGGGCTGGCCCGCTGACTCCGCTCCTCGCCGACGAGCAGGTCACCGACGTACTGGTGAACGGGACCAAGGTCTGGGTCGACCGGGGAGCCGGGCTGTCGCCGGTGTCGGTTCCGCTCGGCGGCCCCGAGGAGGTACGCCGGCTCGCGCAACGGCTCGCCGCCGCCTGTGGCCGACGGCTGGACGAGGGCAGCCCGTACGTCGACGCCCGGCTGCCGGACGGTACCCGCCTGCACGCCGTACTGCCGCCGGTGGCGACGAGCGGGCCCTACCTGTCGTTGCGTACCTTCCGGCAGCGTCCGTTCACCCTCGACGACCTGGTACGCCACGGCACCCTGCCCGGTGCCGCCGCCACGCTGCTCGCGGCGGTGGTCGCCGCCCGGCTCGCCTACCTGGTGGTCGGCGGGACCGGCTCGGGCAAGACGACGCTGCTGAACACCCTGCTCGGGCTGGTGCCGCCGACCGAGCGGATCGTGCTGGTCGAGGACGCCTCCGAACTGCGGCCGGTGCATCCACACGTGGTCGGCCTTCAGGCCCGAACCTCGAATGTGGAGGGTGCGGGGTCGGTCGGGCTGAGTGACCTGGTGCGACAGGCCCTACGGATGCGTCCCGACCGACTGGTCGTGGGTGAGTGCCGGGGCGCCGAGGTCGTCGACCTACTCTCCGCCCTCAACACCGGGCACGACGGCGGGGCGGGCACCCTGCACGCCAACGCCCCGGCGGACGTACCGGCCCGGCTGGAGGCACTCGGCCTGCTCGGCGGGCTGCCCCGGCCGGCCCTGCACGCCCAGGTGGCCGCCGCACTCCAGGTGCTGCTCCAGGTCCGCCGCGCGTCGACGGGACGGGTGCTGGAGGCGGTCTGCCTGTTGCTGCCGGCGGGTCCGGAGCGGCTGGTCACCGTCGTACCGGCCTGGCGTCGGGACCGGGGTCTCGGGCCGGCCGCTCCGGCGCTGGCGGCGCTGCTCGCCGAGCGGGGAGTACCGGTGCCGCCCCTGCTGGAGGCAGTCGGCACAGGTCGGACCGGCTGCTCCGGTGTCACTGCCGGCTCCGCCGCTACCGGTTCCCGGTCCTGGCCGCAGCCCTCCGCCCGCCGCGAAATCACCTGGGGTAAGCCGTGACGAGATGGTGGCTGGCGGCTGCCTGCCTGGCGGGTGCGGCGCTCCTGGTCGGCTGGCCGGCGAGCGCTCGGGCGCGGCGCCACAGGGTGATCGGCCAGCGTGCCGGCACGCGCCTCGGCCCCGGGTGGCGCCACCAGCGAGGTGACGGGCCGGCAGGGGCCAGCCCGACAGGCCCACGAAGCTCCTGGTCGACGGCACTGGATCGGCTGCTCGCCTCTGTGCCGCCCTGGCGGGTCGTGGTCGTCGGTGTCGTGCTGGGCGGCCTCGGGGGAGCGCTGGCCGGTGGTTCGGTCGCGGCGCTCGCCGTGGCCGCCTACACCGGGATGGCGGTGCGCGGTCTGTTGCGCAGCCGGGCCGGCCGATCGGCCGAACGGGCCCGTCGCGGCCAACTCGATGCACTCTGCGGCCTCGCCGCCGAGCTGCGAGCCGGGCTGCCGCCGTCGACGGTCATGCTGGCTGCCGACGGGGCCGACCGACTCGCCGGTCTCGCCCGGGCGGCGGTACGCCTCGCCGAGCAGACCGGCGCACCCCTGGCCGAGTTGCTGGAGCGGGTCGAGGCCGACGCGCGGGCAATGGACCGAGGGCTGGCCGCCGCCGAGGCGCAGGCGGCCGGTGCACGTGCCACCGCCTGGCTGCTGGCGGGGTTGCCGGCCGGAGGCATCGCTCTGGGCTACGGCATCGGCGTCGACCCGCTGGCGATCCTGTTGCACACCCCGATCGGTGCCGCCTGTGCGATCGGTGCCGTCATCCTGCAACTCGTCGGCCTCCTCTGGGCGGGACGGCTCAGCGGCACCGGCCGTAGCGACGCAACCGGCCGGGAAGCAGGCCAGTTCGCCTCGGTCACCAACCTGGGGAGCTGACGGCGATGCGGACCCTGGTTCCGGTGGTACTGGTCGGTCTCGCCCTGCTGCTGGCGCTGGTCGGGGTCTCCGCCCGCCGGTCGTCGCGAAGGCGGCTCTCCGCACTCGGCGCCGTCGGGCCGTCCACCCGGGCAGCGGGGCCGACAGATCGCCGAGCACTCCATACCAGCAGCCTCCAAACCAGCAGCCTCCATCCAGGGAAGCGTCATCCGGGCGACCGTCTCGACGAGCGCGGCGACCGAGCGTCGGGGCACCGGTCGGAAAGTGGCAGGCACGGTGCGGAGACTGGCTGGCACGGGTCGGGCGGGAGTCGGGCAGGTTGGTCGGGACGGATCGACCTCGTCCGGCTGGTCGCCGGGTTCGCCGGGCTGGCGGCCGGAGTTCTGCTCGGCGGGTGGCTCGGCGTACTGCTCGCCGTGGCCACGGCGGTCTGCCTCGACCGGTTGCTCCGCCGGCTCGAACCAGCTTCCGTGCGACGGCGTCGGCTGCGTGAGTCGGCCGACCTGCCGCTCGCGGCCGACCTGCTCGCGGCGGCACTACGGGCCGGTGCACCGGTCGAACGGGCCGTCTGCGCGGTCGCGGAGGCGCTCGCCGGCCCGCTCGGCGAGCGCCTCACCGAGGTCGGTCGGACCCTCCGGCTCGGCGGTACTCCGGAGGAGGCGTGGGCGCGCCTCGCTCCTGTGCCGGGCGCGGAGCGGCTGACGTCGGCAGCGGTCCGCTCCTCGGCGAGTGGGGCGGCGCTGGCCGGTGCGTTGACCCGGCTCGCCGACGACCTGCGGGCCGACCGGGTGACCGGGGCCGAGGCGGCGGCCCGACGGGCCGGTGTGCTGATCGTGTTGCCGCTCGGCCTGTGTTTCCTGCCCGCCTTCATTCTCGCCGGCCTGGTGCCGGTGATCGTCGCCGTGCTCGGCGACGTGTTGTGACCGATCCGAGAAGGGAACTCCATGCTTCGCAAGCTGATCGCCCGGCTCCGTGGCGACGCCGGGATGAACACCGCCGAGTACGCCGTCGGCACCCTCGCCGCCGTCGCGTTCGCCGGGATCCTGCTGAAGGTGCTCACCTCCGGCCGGGTGCAGGCCGCACTGGCGAGCGTGATCGACCGGGCCCTGTCGTGAGCCGGCGCCGGCCGGTCGACCGCGACCGGGGCTCGTTCACCGCCGAGTTGGCGGCCGGCCTGCCGGCGCTGCTGTTGCTGCTGCTCGCCGGGCTCACGGCGGTGAGCGCGGTGACCACCAAGGGGCAGTGCGTGGACGCGGCGCGGGAGGCGGCCCTGGCTGCCTCCCGCGGTGCCTCCGGGGTACCCGCCGGGGCGCGGGCGGCACCGCCGGGTGCGACGGTGTCGGTCTCGGTGCAGGGTGACGAGGTGGTGGCCACCGTACGGGCACCGGTGCGGGCACTTGGTGCGCGGTTGCCCCGGCTGACGGTGAGCGCGATCGCCGTGGCGGCGGTGGAACCGGGCGCACCGGAGCCGCTCTCATGACGACGGCAGACCGGATCTCGCCCCGGGCCCGTCACAGCCTCGACTGGAGTTGGAGCGACCGGATTCGGCGCCGGTCAACTGCGCGGCGACCCGTCACCACCGAGCACGACGATCCGACGCACGACGATCCGACGCACGACGAAGCCGTGCACGACAAAACGGTGCACGGCGAACCGGTCGAGCGCGGACCCGGATCCGTCACCGCGTCAGTCGTCGATCCGTTCGAGCGGGCTGGCCGGGCCGGGGCGCGGTACGGCGGATCCGATGATCAGCGCTCTGTCGACCGAGGATGCCGTCCACTGCCACGATGCGTCGGGTCCGATCGGGGCAGTGCCACCCTCTGGCTGCTCACCGCCGGGCTGGTACTTGTGGTGTTCAGCCTCGGCGCGGCGGCGATCGGCGCCGCCCGGGTGGCCCGGCACCAGGCTCGGGTCGCGGCGGACCTCGGCGCGCTCGCCGGTGCCACCCACGTGCTGGCGGGCGCGGATCGGGCCTGTGCCCGGGCAGCGGCCGTCGCCGCCGCGAACAGCGCCAGGGTCACCGACTGCACGCTGGACGGGCTCGATCTCCTGGTCACCACCGAGGTGACGGTGGAACCGCTGCCGGGGATGACCAGGGTCGCCAGTGCGACAGCGCGAGCCGGGCCGGTCCGCGGCGAGGAGCCCAGCCCGGCCGGCGCCTAATACTGCAACGGCACTGAGCATGTCGAGTGGTGCTCGCGTTCGTCGAACTCCGCGTGACGGATGTCGATGTTGAGCGATGGTCTGCGGAGCTGGACCGGCTGCATGGTCGGATCGGCCTGCGGTTCCGTCGGGTCCAGCCGAGGCGGAGGGCGCGGCAGTACCTGTGTGGGCTGGTCTCGGGCCTGGGCCGTAAGAACGGCTGGACCTTGGCTGAGCAGGCCGGGGGCGTGTCGCCGGATGGGATGCAGCGGTTGTTGCGGTGGGCGGACTGGGACGTCGTTGATGACACCGGCTTCCTGAGGAAGGGCATCCGATCGGCTGGGGTGGCCCGGCAGTACTCCGGCGCCGCCGGTCGGATCGAGAACTGCCAGGTGGGAGTCTTCCTGGCCTACCGATCCGCCAAGGGACACGCCCTTATGCGACGGAGTTCAGGTATCAACATTCTTCGGTGTCTGTCCGCTACCGTTTCGTCCATGACCGAGGTGCTGGAGCACCCCGAGGATGTCGCCGATGTGCTACACGGGACCGAGTTGGACGGCCTTCCGGTCGAGGAGGGCCTCGGCGACACGCTGGTGATCACGGGTCTCGACCCGGGCCGGCTGCTTCCTGCCTGGCAAGTCGCCCGGGCCGCGCTAGGCCGCACCGGCCGGTGGCCCGTTCTCACCCGGATCGACGAGCAGTGGCAGGACGTCGATGCGGAACAGGCTTCGTCTGATATGGACGGCATCGATCCCTGGACGATCTACCGCTGGACGGGGCTCAATTCGCGAATTCAACCCGAAGAGGCGCATCTGTGGCTGCCCGACTTTCTCCATTCTCCCGACCCGTCTTTGGAACTTTCGCTCGCCGCTGTGGAGCGCTCGACGTGGGAGCGGTTGCTGGCCGACCCGGTCGCCCTCGATCAGGCGCAGCGCCGGGCGGACCACCTCGTCGGGACCGGTCGATGGTTCACCCCGCCCGGCGGCGCCCAGCTGGTGCTGCTGCCGACCCCGGTCCAGTGGCTGGCGCCGGCCTGGCTCGACTACCACGGTGCGATGGAGAAGGCGGCCCGCCCCGACCTGGGCGATGACCCGGGCCGCCGGGCTCTGGCAGCGGCGATCCGTGAGTGGGAACGCGAGTGGGGCGCCGAGCTGGTGGCCTCCTGGGGCACCATGTTGCAGTTCGTCACCACCCGCCGGCCGGCGTTGGGTGAACCGGCGTGGCAGCTGGCTCTGCAGCACCTGGCGGTCGGCCGCAGCCTGGAGTCCCCGCCCTGGGAACTGGCCCTGGCCCTGACCCGATCCGACGCCTGGTTCCTGCACGATCGCCCCTGAAGCCCTGCGCCTGCCCGCTCACCGCCGGTGGCCGAGGCGGCCCGGCCCGCGCGGGTGGCCATCCGCCGAGCCGCCGGGTCGGCGCGGGGGGTACGCCGCCTTCGGGACCACCGCCAGGCCACGATCACCGCGGTGGTCAGCGGCGCCAGGACGGCGACCTCACCGATCACCACGAGCGTGCACGAGGTGGTCCAGGTGATCTCGCCGTCGAGCACCGCGAGCGCGACCCGGATCGGGCCACCGCCGGTGTAGTCGGGCGACCGGGTGAGCATTACCGGCAGCCACGCCGGACTGGCCAGGACCAGGGCCAGGGCCAGGGCGGCGATCCCTCCGACGAACGGGCCGGCATCGTCGCGGCCGCCGCTGGGCGCCGACGGGCTGGCGCTACCGGGCAGCCGGTGGCGTCGGTGGTGGAAGGAGTTGCACGGTGGGACTGATGCTGATGTTCCACGACGCGTCGTACGCGACGATGTAGATCGTCTCGTAACCGCCACGCGGCGCGATCACGGCGGTGTTGGTGCTGACCTTGGCCTCGACCCGGATCTCGTCCACCGCGAACACGTGGTAGACGTGGTATTCGACCACGCCGATGTCGTCCGTCGCCGGTTCCCAGGTGACCAGGTATCCGCCCGAGGTCACGGCGGTGACCACGGGGGCGCCTGGCGGACTCGGCGCGACGGTGTCGTCACCGCTGCGTGGGAAGGTCGGCGGCTGCCGGACGAAGGCGCGGGCAGAGAAGGCCGAGGTGTTGCCGGCCGCGTCGCGAGCGGCGACCGAGAAGTGGGTCTGTGCTGCCGTCGGCGCCAGTTGCAGGGTCAGCGGGGTGTTGTCCGGTACGACCCGGGCCAGGTACTGCGAGTAGAACTGGTCGCCCTGGTAGACGTAGTACTGCGTCACCCCGACGTCGTCGATCGAGGCTGGCCAGGTGATGGTGACCGCACCCGGTACGACGGAGAGCACCTGCGGTCGGCCGGGGGCGGTCGGCGGCTGGATGTCCGGCGCCGACGGCTCCACCAGTACGTCGTCGAACCATCCGGTGGCGTAGCTGGTGGTCAGACCGATCCGGCCCCTGGCGTACTGGGCGTCGATGGCGGTGACCGAGGCGGATCCGAGTTGCCCGACGAGTCGGTCACCCCGGAGGGCGAGTCGCAGCGTCTGCCAGCCGCCGATCGCTGCCGTCACCGGGGCGGTGGCGAGCACGGTGGGTCGCCCGGAGACGAGTTTGCCGAGTTCGAGTTGGCTGTTGCCGCGCAGGTTCAGGTAGTAGTGGCTGGTGTTGGACTGGACCCGCGCCAGCAGCCCGATCGAGGAGCGAGCGCTGTCCAGCGCGGTTGGCATGACCTGTGCGCTGACCGTGTAGTCGGTCCAGTTCGCGTCGCCGCTGCGGGCAGTGGCCCGGGCGCTGCCGGACCGCTGCCGGTACGCCCGGGTGGTGCTGCTGTCGCCGGTCAACTGCCCGCCGACGGACCACTGCCCGCCGACTGTGGACCAGCCGATCGCGTTGCCGTCTTCGAAGTCGTCCTCGAAGAGCGGCGTCGCCGCCTCGACGGCGGGGACTTGGCGGACGGCGGCACCGATCCGTCCCGGCCCGGCGGCGGTGTCTGCGCCCGATTCGGTGGTGGCCGGGACCGTCCCGCCGTGGGTGGCGGCCGCCCGGACGGCGGTCGAGGGCAGCACGATCGCGAGGGCGACGGTGGCGACCAGTACCAGCCCAGCCGGGACCAGGGTTGTCGGGGCGTACGACGCCGAACCGGTCGAGAAGGTCGCGTACCGGGGACGGCGGCCGGGGCGGTCGTGGCTGACCACGGTGGGGACGGGGATGGGCACGGCGGCGACCTGCCTTCGGGACGGGTACCGGGCGGGGCCACAGCCGCCGGTCGTACGGAGCGGCGGACGCCAGGACGGCGACGGAACCGGCACGGACCAGCGACCATGACTGAGCGTGAGTGAGGTCAACTGTATGCGTGCAGATTTGGATGCGTCAATGCAATCGCAGGGGGCGCGGCTTCACCCGAATGTGATCGGTAACCATCTATTGACTTAGTTTGGAAATCAAACTAACTTTCCGATCAGCGATGTCGCGCGCGCCATCTCCACGCCGCAGTCGAGCCGGTTCGGCTGCCCGCAGTCGAGTCGTTCGGCCGCTCCGGCCATCCCCGGCGTCCGCCCCGTCGGCGCCGGGGGAGACAAAGGAGGTCATCGTGTTGCGCACCGCACGTCCGACGATCGGCCCGCTCGCGTTCGCCGTCGCGTTCGCGTTCACCGTCGTGCTGGCCGTCACCACCGCACCCGCGCCCGCCCAGGCCGCCGTCTGGAGTTCCACCGACCGCTGGGGCACCTGGTCCAGCGGCGGTTACACGCTCTACAACAACATCTGGGGATCCGGCCACGGCCCGCAGACCATCTGGGCCAACTCGCCGAGCAACTGGGGCGTCTGGGCCAACCACCCGAACACCGGCGGAATCAAGTCGTACCCGAACGCGACCCGGTACATCGGGCGTCGGGTGAGCGCCCTCGGCAACGTCACCAGCAGCTTCAACGTGACGGTGCCGACCAGCGGCAGCGGCCTCGCCTACACCACGGCGTACGACATCTGGAGCAGCGACCACGCCCACGAGATCATGCTCTGGATGAACAGGTACGGGCCGGTCGGGCCGCTCGGCAGCTTCCAGGTCAGGGCCTCGGTCGGCGGGCACTCGTGGGACGTCTACCGGGGTTCGAACGGGTCCAACCAGGTCTACTCGTTCATCCGGACCAGTAACACCAACTCCGGCACGGTCGACATCCGGGCCGTCGCGACCTGGATCCGCGACCGCGGCTGGTTCGGTGACGTGACGATCGGGGACGTGCAACTCGGCTACGAGATCACCTCGTCCGCCGGGGGCCGGGACTTCGTCACCAACAGCTTCTCGGTCTCCGGCTGACACCGCTGGGTGTGGCGTCGGAAGGAGCCGACGGGCCCCGCCAGCGCGGGGCCCGTCGGGGAATCACCCGGTAGCGCTGCGCCTACCCCGCGAAGTGCGCCGTGGCGGCGACCGCGAGCAGCAGGAAGGTTCCGGGGAACGCGATGTTGTGGAACACCCGAGCGCGGACGTGGGCGAGCACCGCGCCGACGAAGAACACGACGAGCCCGACCGCGGCGGCCAGTCCGATCAGGCGCAGTCCGAAGAGGCCGAGCAGCAGACCGAGGACGCCCGCTCCCTCAAGCATCGCGAGGTACGGGATCCACCGTGGTGCCACGCCGACCTCGGCGGCGTTCCGCATCATGAACTGCGCCCTGACCATTTTCGCCACTACCTCGAACCCGTTGGCGAGGATGCAGAGGACGGTTGCGACGAGCGTCGCGCCGTCGAGTACGGCAATCACGCCACGTACCGTCCCAACAGCGTGAGGGTCTGCGGCGGAACCGGACCACCCGCCCAATCCGCGATCCTGTTTCGGAACTCCCCGGCTGCCTGGATTCCGAGGAGTGGATTGGCCTGGTCGTCGGAGAGGCGGAGGGTCAACAGGAAGTCGCCGCTGTGCCCCACCCGGGCCGCGGTGTACTCCAGACCGGTCGGTGCCGCCTCCTCGACTGCGGCGAACAGATGCCGGATGGCCTCTTCGACCTCCGGAATCCGCTCGGCGTCTGTGCTGAATCGGACGATCTGTATCCTCATAGCAGCCTTCCATGCAGGCGTTGTTCGTCAGGGTCTTCTGGTCCCGCTCGCCCTCCTGACGCTCGACCCGCACGAAAGGTGACCAGCCCTGTGACCAGCCCTGTGGATCTCGTCGAACACTTCGAGGCTTCGCGGCCACGCCTGCTGTCGCTTGCCCATCGCATCGTCGGTTCCCATCACGATGCCGAGGACGCGGTGCAGGCCGCCTGGCTGCGCGCGCAATCAGTGGAGCCGGACGAGTTGGTAAATCCGGACGGGTGGTTCACGACGGTGATCGCACGTCTCTGTCTCGACCAGCTTCGGGCCCGACACCGCCGGGGCGAGGTCCCGCTCATGGCCGATGACGTTCCCGGCGAGCAGATCGCGGCCGACGAGGCGTTTCTGCGTCGCGAGGACGTCTCCCGGGCGCTGCTCGTCGTCCTCGACGAACTCTCACCCAGAGAGCGGGTGGCCTATGTTCTGCACGATCTGTTCGCCATCCCGTTCGACGAGATCGCGACCGTGCTCGACACGAGCATCGCTGCGGCGAAGAAGCTCGCCAGCCGGGCGCGGCTCCGGCTTCGGGACGCCGATCCGGTCAGTTCACGGAAGTTCACCCACGAGATCGAGATTATCGACGCCTTCCTCGCCGCCGCGCGTGGCGGCGACATCGCGCGACTCGTCACGCTGCTGGCACCCGATGCCGTCCGTACGGCCGACCCCAGGCTCCTCACCGAAGGCGCGGAGACCATCGTCCGAGGCGCCACGGCGATCGCGACGGAGACCAGGAGGTTCGTGGACCGCATCGCCGCCGCCGTCCCCGCCCTCGTCGAGGGCCGCCCGGGGGCGATCATCGCTCCTGGTGGTCACCCCTACGCGCTGATCCGGATCCGCGTCCACGACGGCCTGGTCACCCACATCGACATCACGCGCTACCGAGATCGGCGGTAGGTTGGCTCGCGGTAGTGGCAGGCCAGGGCGGGAACCTCCTGACTGTCGCCGTCGCACCCGACCAGTTCGCACTCGTTGCCGATACCGGCGATTCTCGGCGCTGTGGTCAGCGGAGACTGCCCTCGGTGGCCCGGCGTACCACCCAGCTGTTCAGCACCTGGTGGATGCTGTGCAGCATCTGGTGGATCTGGTCCAGGCGTTCTGCCTGGGCCAGTGCCGCGTACGCCTGGGAGAGCGCGATCTGCTGGTCGACGGTCAGATGTGCCTGGTCGATGGTGTACAGCAGTTCGACGGTCTCGGCGATGGTGTCGGCCACGACGTCCTCCTCAGGCGGATCCGTGGAAGCGCTCCCAGCGTAACTTAACCGAATCCCCATAGATCCATGCGTGCGAATACCGACTATCCGCGATCAGTCTGCGGGGCCGGGCCGCCGGGCTCCGCCGGAGCCACCCTGGCCAGGTTGGACAGCACCACGTCGAGGACCCGGACCGCCTCCGGCTTGGCCAGCGGGTTGTTGCCGTTTCCACACTTCGGGGACTGCACGCAGGACGGGCAGCCGGCCTCGCAGCCGCACTCGGCGATCGCGTCCCGGGTCGCCGACAGCCACTGCGACGCCGCCCGGTACGCCCGCTCGGCGAAACCCGCGCCGCCCGGGTGCCCGTCGTAGACGAAGACCGTCGGCGCCTCAGTGTCCGGATGGTTCGCCGTCGACAGCCCGCCGATGTCCCAGCGGTCACAGGTGGCGACCAGCGGCAGCAGCCCGATCGCGGCGTGCTCGGCCGCGTGCAGTGCGCCCGGCACCTCGGCCGCCTCCACCCCGGCCGCCGCCAGCGACTCGGGCGAGACGGTGAACCAGACCGCGACCGTACGCAGTTCGCGGGCGGGCAGGTCCAGCGGCAGGGTGGCCAGCACCTCGCCGGAGGCGAGCCGCCGGCGCTGGTACGACACCACCTGGCTGGTCACGTCGACCTCGCCGAGGAACATCCCGACCGGACCGGCGTCGAGGTAGGAGCGGACCGAGACGACGGAGAGCGAGGTGACGTCCCTGGGATGGGTGGACCAGTCCGGCTCCTCGGCGTGCACCAGCGCGCAGCCGTCGTCGAGATCGAGGGCGTCGACCACGTACGACACGCCCTGGTGCAGGTAGACGGCGCCGGGGTGGACCTGGAAGTGCGCCGACGCCGGGTCGACGGTGCCGAGCAGCCGGCCGGTGGACGACTCGACCACGTCCACCGGGGTGCCGCCGGTGCCGCGCAGGTCCACCTCGGGCCGCCCGACGTGCCGCCAGTACCAGCCGGTCGGGCGGTGCCGGAGCGCGCCGGTGGCCACCAGTGCCTCGACCGCCTCCTTCGCCCCCTCCCCGAAGAGTTCCAGGTCGGCCGGGGTGAGCGGGGACTCAGCGGCGGCGCAGGCCAGTTGCGGCCCCAGCACGTACGGGTTGGCCGGGTCGAGCACGGTCGCCTCGACCGGCCGGCCGAACAGCGCCTCCGGGTGGTGCACCAGATAGGTGTCCAGCGGGTCGTCCCGGGCCACCAGCACGGCCAGCGCCTCCCGGCCGGAGCGCCCGGCCCGGCCGGCCTGCTGCCAGAGCGAGGCCCGGGTGCCGGGGTAGCCGCAGATCAGCACGGCGTCCAGCCCGACCAGGTCGACGCCGAGTTCCAGCGCGCTCGTGGAGGCGAGCCCGAGCAGTTCGCCGCCGAGCAGCGCCTGCTCCAGGGAGCGGCGTTCCTCGCGCAGGTAGCCCGACCGGTAGGCGGCGACCCGGGCGCCGAGCCCCGGCACCGCCTCGTCCAGCGAGCGCCGGGCGGTGGTCGCGATCACCTCGGCCCCGCGCCGGGAGCGGACGAAGGCCAGCGTCCGGACCCCGGCCGCGACCGTGTCGCTGAGCAGGTCGGCGGTCTCCCGCAACGCGGAGCGGCGTACCGGGGCGGCGTCGACCCCGGCGCCCGCCGCCGCCTCCCCGGCGGGGTGGGCCGGATCCGCGGCGCCCGAGGGCGGCGGCAGCAGCGGCGGCTCCCAGAGCGCGAAGGTCAGCCCGCCGCGTGGCGCGGTGTCCTCGGTGACCGCCGTGACCGGCAGCCCGGTCAGCCGCTCGGCCGCCGCGGCCGGGTCGCCGGAGGTCGCCGAGGCCAGCACGAAGACCGGTCCGTCCGGTGCCGACCCGGGGCCGCCGGTCGCGCTCCGCTGCCCCGGCACCGACCTTCGGGTACCCGGATAGCGCGCCGCCTGCCGCCGCAGCCGGCGCAGTACGTGTGCCACGTGCGACCCGAAGACGCCCCGGTAGGTGTGGCACTCGTCGACCACCACGAACGCCAGCCGGCGCAGGAAGGCGGACCACCTGGCGTGCCCGGGCAGGATGCCGTGGTGCAGCATGTCCGGGTTGGTCAGCACGAACCGGGAGTGCTGCCGGATCCAGTCCCGTTCGGTGCGCGGGGTGTCGCCGTCGTAACACGCCGGGCGTACCCCGTCGAGGTCGAGCGCGGCGACGGCCCGGAGCTGGTCGGCGGCGAGCGCCTTGGTCGGGGCGAGGTAGAGCACGGTGGCCCGGGGGTCGGTGAGCAGCGTGGCAAGCGCCGGGAGCTGGTACGCGAGTGACTTTCCCGACGCGGTGCCGGTGGCGATCACCACGTGCCGGCCGGCGTACGCGTGCCCGGCCGCCTCGGCCTGGTGCCGCCACGGCGCGACCACGCCCTGCCCGGCGAGGGCGGCGCGCAGTTCTCCCGGTACCCACTGCGGCCAGTCGACGGCGGTGCCGGCGCGGGCCGGTACCCGTTCCACGTGTGTGACAGGGCTGCCGCCCGCACCGCCCGGTGTGCGGGCACGCAGCAGGTCCAGCAGCTCACCCGCGCCGGGGTGACCGGCCGGGCGGGAGTCCCCGCCCCCGGCGCCGGCCGATACTGTTGCGGGAAACGTCACGCCCTGCACTCTCGCACTCTCGTACGTGCGTCGGAAGGCCGGGTGCCGGCCGGCCGCCCTCGATGCGCGGTCCGCTGGTCGATGGTTAGATGCCCAGGAGCGTTCCTGGCGGTCAGAGGAGGACTGATGGATCTGTCGCTGACGACCCGCACCATCGGTGATCACACCGTGTTGGAGGTCGGCGGCGAGGTCGACGTCTACACCGCGCCGCGGCTGCGGGAGCGGCTGGTCGAGCTGATCGACGGCGGGGCCCGGGCGATAGTGGTGGACCTGGGCCGGGTGGATTTCCTCGACTCGACCGGCCTGGGCGTGCTGGTGGGGGCGCTCAAGCGGCTGCGTCCGGTCGGCGGGAC
Source organism: Plantactinospora sp. CNZ320 (assembly GCF_002846275.1). Classification (NCBI taxonomy): domain Bacteria; kingdom Bacillati; phylum Actinomycetota; class Actinomycetes; order Micromonosporales; family Micromonosporaceae; genus Plantactinospora; species Plantactinospora sp. CNZ320. The sequence goes on along the minus strand of NZ_PJMP01000001.1, from coordinate 4,500,276 downwards.
CTTCGGGCTGATCTGCGACAAGGAGCCGTTGCTCAAGATCTTCCGGATCACCGCTCTCGACCAGGTCTTCCCGATCTATCCCACGCTGGACGCCGCCACGTCGGCCGACTCCCCCGGTGCCGATGCGTGATGTCGACGCACGGATGCCTGATGTCGACGGTCGACGCGTGATGTCGAGGGTCAGACTCTCCTTCACCCCGGCCCCGGTCCACGTCCGTACCGCCCGGTTGGTCGGCGTCGCGGTGGCCCGGCGGGCCGGCGTGCCCGAGGAACTGCTCGACGAGGTACGGCTGGCGATCGGTGAGGCGTGCGCCCGGGCGGTCGCCCTGCACCGCCAGTACGGGCTGAGCGATCTTGTGCTGGTCGAGATGTCCGACGGTCCGGCGTACACGGTACGGGTGATCGACCGGGCGCCGATCGAGGCCGGCCTGGGGCTGGCCGCGCTGCCGCCGGACGAGCTGGCCGACGAGTCGCTCACCGACGAGGCGCTGACGGTGGGTGTCGGGTTTGCCCTGCTCGCAGGCTTTGTGGAGGACCTCCAGGTGCGCCCGGTGGACGAGGGCATCGGCACCGAGGTCCGGATGGCCTGGCCGCTCGGGCGCTAGCCCCCTCCTCGCCGGTACCCCCGCGTCACCAGAGGCCGATACCCGCATTACCAGAGCCGCGCGGCTAACACAGCGACGAAGATCATCGCGATGGGGCGGGTCCTAGTTGTGACCCTCAACACCACGGGCGACTAGAGTACCCGGGGTTATCAGCAAGTGTGCTGGTCCCGTTCCTGTGGGTGGGGGAGCATCGCCGGTCCCGGGAGCCGTGGGTCGGCGGAACGCTTGCGAGTTGGCGCTCCACGCGTGGAGACGTCGGGCCGGTTCGTCCGCCGGCCCGGCGCGAGTGTTCGGTACAGGAGGACATAGATGTCCGTACATATGGCCGCCGACGGTGGCGGGCTGTCCCTCGGCGGTGAGAACCTGTCGTACGTCGTCGTCGCGGCGGTTGTCGCCCTGGTGGCGCTCGGCTTCGCCGGCGCGCTGACCAAGGCCGTGCTGTCGACCGGCAGGGGCACCGAGAAGATGCAGGAGATCGCCGGGGCCGTGCAGGAGGGCGCCTCGGCATACCTGCTCCGGCAGTTCCGCACCCTCGCGATCTTCGTCGTGGTCGCGGTGATCCTGCTCTTCCTGCTGCCGGTGCACGACACCGACGGCAACGAGACGCTTGTGAAGATCGGCCGCTCGGGCTTCTTCGTGGTCGGTGCCCTGTTCAGCGCGTTCATCGGCGGCGCCGGCATGGCGCTGGCCACCCGCGCCAACCTGCGGGTCGCGGCCGCCGCCCGCGAGCACCAGGGCGGTCGGGAAGCGGCGATGCAGATCGCGTTCCGCACAGGTGGCGTCGTCGGCTTCCTCACCGTCGGCCTCGGCCTGGTCGGTGCGGCGGCGGTCGTCCTGATCTACAAGGGTGACGCGCCGACCGTGCTGGAGGGCTTCGGCTTCGGTGCCGCGCTGCTCGCCATGTTCATGCGGGTCGGCGGCGGCATCTTCACCAAGGCCGCCGACGTCGGCGCCGACCTGGTCGGCAAGGTCGAGCAGGGCATCCCGGAGGACGACCCGCGCAACGCGGCGACAATCGCCGACAACGTGGGCGACAACGTCGGTGACTGCGCAGGCATGGCCGCCGACCTGTTCGAGTCGTACGCCGTCACCCTGGTCGCCGCGCTGATCCTCGGCCGGGCCGCCTTCGGCGAGCAGGGGCTGGTCTTCCCGCTCATCGTCTCCACCATCGGTGTGCTGATCGCCATCCTCGGCGTCTTCATCACCCGGCTGCGGGCCGGCGACCGGTCCGGGCTCACCGCGATCAACCGGGCGTTCTACGCCTCGGCGGTGGTCTCGGCGATCCTGGTCGCGGTGATGTCCTTCGTCTACCTGCCGGCCACCTGGGCCGAGCTGCTCGGTGACGACTGGCGGACCAGGCTCGGCCTCGCCGAGGGCGCCGGCGACCCGATCGACCCGCGGATCCTCGCCATCGGCGCCGTGGTGATCGGCATCGTGCTGGCCGCCGCCATCCAGGCGCTGACCGGCTACTTCACCGAGACCAACCGGCGGCCGGTGCAGGACATCGGCAAGTCGTCGCTCACCGGTCCGGCCACCGTCGTGCTGGCCGGGATCAGCGTCGGCCTGGAGTCGGCGGTCTACTCCGCGCTGCTGATCGGTGCCGGGGTCTTCGGCGCCTTCCTGCTCGGTGGCGGGTCGCTCACCCTCTCGCTCTTCGCGGTGGCGCTGGCCGGTACCGGCCTGCTCACCACGGTCGGCGTGATCGTCGCGATGGACACCTTCGGGCCGATCTCCGACAACGCGCAGGGCATCGCCGAGATGTCCGGCGACATCGACGAGCAGGGCGCGCGTACCCTCACCGAGCTGGACGCGGTCGGCAACACCACCAAGGCGATCACCAAGGGCATCGCGATCGCCACGGCGGTACTCGCCGCCACCGCGCTCTTCGGGTCGTACACCGACACGCTGGGTACGGCACTGCGGGACGCGGGTTCCGACCTGTCGATCGACGCGCTGTTCAACGTGGCCAACCCGCGCAACCTGGTCGGCCTGATCATCGGTGCCGCGGTGGTCTTCCTCTTCTCCGGCCTGGCCATCAACGCGGTCTCCCGCTCGGCCGGTGCCGTGGTGATGGAGGTACGCCGGCAGTTCCGCGAGCTGCCCGGGATCATGGATTACAGCCAGCGGCCGGAGTACGGCAAGGTGGTCGACATCTGCACCCGGGACGCGCAGCGCGAACTGATCACCCCGGGGCTGCTCGCCATCCTGGCGCCGATCGCGGTCGGCTTCGGGCTCGGCCCGGGTGCGCTGGCCGCGTACCTGGCCGGTGCCATCGGGGCCGGCACCCTGATGGCGGTCTTCCTGGCCAACTCGGGCGGCGCCTGGGACAACGCCAAGAAGCTCGTCGAGGACGGCGCGTACGGCGGCAAGGGCTCGGACGCGCACGCGGCCACGGTGATCGGCGACACGGTCGGTGACCCGTTCAAGGACACCGCCGGGCCGGCGATCAACCCGCTGATCAAGGTGATGAACCTGGTCTCGCTGCTGATCGCCCCGGCCGTGGTGGCCTGGAGCGTCGGCGAGGACGCCAACACCGCGCTGCGGATCGGGGTCGCGGTCGTCGCGGCGCTGATCATCGCCGCCGCGGTGGTCTTCAGCAAGCGCAAGCCGGTGGCCATGTCCGACGGCGACTCCGACGCCGGAGGTGCCGGCAGCGGCAGCTCCGACCAGCAGCCGGCGACGGTGAACGTCTGAGGCAGCGCAGCTACCCGAACCGGGCCCGTCGCGTACGCGCGGCGGGCCCGGACCCGTTTTCCCGAGCCAGCACAGCCCGCCCCGGCACCGTTGCCTGCACCGGCGCCGCAGCCCACCCCGGTGCCCGGTCCGGCGGGGGTCGGGAGGCGGCTCAGCCGATTACCCCCCTCGCGAAGCCGACCCCAACCCGTACGCTGCAACGCATGCGTACCCCCCGCACGGCATCCGCCGGAAGGTTCACGGCGGCCCTGTGCACGATCGCCCTGCTCCTCGGGGGCTGCGCCGGGGGACCCTCCCCGCAGGCCTGGGCCGCCGCCGTCTGCGCGGCACTGGACCCCTGGCGGGCCGAGATCGGGACGCTGACCCGGAGCACCCAGCAGCAGATGACCGCGCAGACCAGTCCGGCGCAGGCCAAGGAGAACCTGGTCCGGCTGCTCCGGGGCGCCGAACAGGCCAGCGAGACGGCTCGGCAGAAGGTGGCGGCGGCCGGCGTACCGGACACCGACAAGGGTGAGGCGGTCTCCCAGGGCTTCGTCGCCTCGCTGACCGCGGTCCGGGACGCCTACGGGCGGGCCGGCGCGGCGATCGAGGCACTCGGCACCGGGGAGCCCAGCGAGTTCTACGACGGCGTCAAGGCCGCGGTCGACACCCTCAACAAGGAGTACGACGCCAGTTCGCTCGACACCAGCGAGCTGGACTCGGTGGAGTTGAAGCGGGCCTTCGACGAGGTTCCGGAGTGTCGCTGACGCCGCCCGTCCCGCCCGTACCGGCCGAGTCGCCCGACCCGGCCGGCGCGGTCGCCGAGCCGCCCGACCCGCCGCCGGAACGACGTCACCCGGGCGTTCCGGGTCGACGGCCCGCTCCGGAAGCGGCGCCCCCGGAGCCGGCCGCGCTGATTCCGGCCCAGCCGGAACCCGCTCCGGAGGCAGCGGCCCCGGCGCCGGCCGGAGCGGTGGCGGCCGGGGCGGTGGCGGCCGGGGCGGCGGCGGCCGGAGCGGTGGCGGAGGGGTCCGAGCCGGATTCCGCTCCGGCCGGCGCCGGCCGGGAACGCTCAGGTTCGCCCGCCGGGCCGGCTGCCCCGGCGGTGCCGCCGGTACGGCAGCTCTCGCTGTTCGGGGTGGAGGCGGCCGATCCCTCCGTCGGTGATCTCGCCGGGCTGCTGGCCGGGCCGGGGGAGTTGGTCCGGATGGGTGGGACGGCCCGGATCACCGTCATGGTGGACGCCGCCTGGCGGGTGCACGTACTCGTCGCCGAACTGGCCCGCCGGGGGTTGACCGCCAGTTGGCTGGGGCGGGTGGCGGAGCAGCACGGGGTGCAGACCTCCTACAGCACCCTGCTCGCCCCGCTGGCGGCGAGTTGGCTGCGCGGCACGGTGAAGCGGCCGCCCGGCGCCTTCTTCCTGACCGGTCCCCGGCTGCGGCTCTGGGCGGCGGCGGCCGGCACTCCCGAGCCGCTCGGGTTCCTGCTCCGGCTCGGTGCCGCCGACGAGGCGTGCTGGGAGCCCGTCGGTGCGGCGCTGGCCGCGATCGGCCTGCCGGCGGTGCTGCTCGACGCCGGGGCGGGCGGTCCGGCGTACCGGATCACCGGGCGGCGTCGGCTGGCCCGGCTGGCGGAGTTGGTGGGTGACCGCCCGCCGGCGGCGCCGCCCAGCCAGTGGCCGGGCGGTGGGCCGTGAGCCCCGGTCGGGCCGAATTTCGGTCGGTAGCCCTGGCCACGGCCGCAAGGGATCGACAGCTGTCGTATCCCGGACAGCAGGAAGTCAGCTTTGTTCGGATAATCCGGTTAACGGCCCATCAAGTGCGGCATGATCCGTCCGGTTGGTCCCGCGCGGATCCCCGGTGGGTGTACGGTGTCGCCGTCCGGCATGACCGCCCGTCCCGTCCTGTTGCACCCGGCGTCACCGCAGCGTAGCGGTGCTCTTCGCGGGCCGCGCAACTCGGCGGTCGGGCAGCGCGTTACGTTGGACGTCTGGCCTCCGGGCGGCCGATCGGCCCCGGTGGCGAGCGCGGACAGGGCGGTCCGCAGGGGGAAAGATCGTGATTGAGGTCAGGAGAGACGTGCCGAGCAACGCCAGGAGCACCCGTCTGGTCATCGTCGAGTCACCGGCGAAGGCCAAGACGATCTCGGGCTATCTCGGCCCGGGGTACGTCGTCGAGGCCAGCCTGGGTCACGTCCGTGACCTGCCACGCAACGCCGACGACGTGCCCGCGAAGTACAAGGGTGAGTCGTGGGCCCGGCTCGGCGTCGACGTCGACAACGGGTTCGCCGCCCTCTACGTCGTGTCGCCCGACCGCAAGCAGCAGATCACCAAGCTGACCCGGCTGGCCAAGGAGGTGGACGAGGTCTTCCTCGCCACCGACGAGGACCGGGAGGGCGAGGCCATCGCCTGGCACCTGGTCGAGACGCTCAAGCCCAAGGTGCCGGTCAAGCGGATGGTCTTCCACGAGATCACCCGGCAGGCCATCCAGGCGGCGGTGGCCAACCCGCGCGAAATCGACCGCGACCTGGTCGACGCCCAGGAGGCGCGGCGGATCCTGGACCGGCTCTACGGCTACGAGGTCTCCCCGGTGCTCTGGCGGAAGGTCCGCTCCGGACTCTCCGCCGGCCGGGTCCAGTCGGTGGCCACCCGGATCGTGGTCGAGCGGGAACGGCAGCGGATGGCGTTCCGCAGCGCCGAATACTGGGACATCCTGGCCACCCTGGCCGTGCGGGGCAGCACCGACGGGCCGCGCACCTTCTCCGCCACCCTGATCGCGCTGAACGGCGACCGGATCGCCACCGGCAAGGACTTCGAGCCGACCACCGGCCAGGTGAAGCCGGGCGCCGGGGTGACGCACCTCGACGAGGCGGGAGCGCGTGGCCTGGCCGCCCGCCTCGACGGGCGCCCCTTCACGGTGACCCGGGTCGACGAGAAGCCCTACCGGCGCCGGCCGTACGCGCCGTTCATCACCTCGACACTCCAGCAGGAGGCGGCCCGGAAGCTGCGCTTCTCCTCGCAGCAGACGATGCGCACCGCCCAGCGGCTCTACGAGAACGGCTACATCACCTACATGCGTACCGACTCGGTGAACCTGTCGGAGACGGCCATCGCGGCCGCCCGCCGGCAGATCGCCGAGCTGTACGGCGAGCGGAACGTGCCGCCGGAGCCGCGCCGCTACACCGGCAAGGTGAAGAACGCCCAGGAGGCGCACGAGGCGATCCGCCCCGCCGGTGACCACTTCCGCACCCCGGGTGAGCTGGCGAACGAACTTTCCGCCGAGGAGTTCCGGCTCTACGAGCTGATCTGGCGCCGGACGATCGCGTCCCAGATGACCGACGCGGTCGGCTCCAGCGTCTCGGTGCGGATCCGGGCGGTCTCCGGCGCTGGCGAGGAGGCCGACTTCGGCGCGACCGGCAAGACCATCACCGAGCCGGGCTTCCTGCGGGCGTACGTGGAGTCGTCCGACGACGAGAACGCCGAGGCCGAGGACGCCGAACGGCGACTGCCGAACCTGGTCAAGGACCAGCCGCTGACCGCCGACGAACTGGCCGCGACCGGGCACCACACCCAGCCGCCGTCCCGGTACACCGAGGCGTCGCTGGTCAAGTCGCTGGAGGAGCTGGGCATCGGCCGCCCCTCCACGTACGCCTCGATCATGGCGACGATCCAGGACCGGGGGTACGTCTTCAAGCGCGGCCAGGCCCTCATCCCGTCCTTCCTGGCGTTCGCCGTCGTCGGCCTGTTGGAGCGGCACTACCCGAGGCTCGTCGACTACAACTTCACCGCCGCGATGGAGAACGAGCTGGACGAGATCGCCGGTGGTGACCACGCGGCGGTGGACTTCCTCACCTCGTTCTACTTCGGCAGCGACAACGGCGGCGACCAGTCGGTGGCCCGGTCCGGCGGGCTGAAGAAGATGGTCACCGAGAACCTGAGCGAGATCGACGCGCGCAGCGTCAACTCCATCCCGCTGTTCCGGGACGACGAGGGGCGCGACGTCGTGGTCCGGGTCGGCCGCTACGGGCCGTACCTGCAACGGAGCCTGCCCGGCGCGGAGCCGACGGCCCGGGACACCGGCGACGGCGGCCCGCCCGAGGACGCCACCCCCGCCGGCGACCGGGCGCCGATCCCGGAGGGGGTGGCCCCGGACGAGCTGACCCCGGAGAAGGTGCACGAACTCTTCCTCGGCGGTGGCGGCGAGCGCAAGCTCGGCGAGCACCCGGAGACCGGCGAGCCGATCGTGCTCAAGTCCGGCCGGTTCGGCCCGTACGTCTCCAGTGGCGAGCGCAAGTCCTCGCTGCTGCGCTCCCAGTCGCCGGACTCGTTGACGATGACCGAGGCGCTGCGACTGCTCAGCCTGCCTCGGGTCGTCGGGGTGGCCCCGGACGGCGCCGAGGTGCTGGCCAACAACGGCCGCTACGGCCCGTACGTGAAGCGTGGCGACGAGTTCCGTTCGCTGGAGTCGGAGGAGCAGCTCTTCACGGTCACCCTGGAGCAGGCGCTGGCCCTGCTGGCGGCGCCGAAGACCCGGCAGCGCCGGGCGGCGGCCCCGCCGCTGCGGGAGATGGGTGCCGATCCGCTGACCGAGAAGCCGCTGGTGATCAAGGACGGCCGGTTCGGGCCGTACGTCACCGACGGCGAGACGAACGCGTCGCTGCGGCGCGGCCAGACTCCGGAGGCGCTGACCCTGGAGGAGGCGTCGGAGATGCTTGCCGAGAAGCGGGCCAAGGGCCCGGCGCCGCGCAAGCGGGCGGCGAAGAAGGCGACCGCGAAGAAGACCGCGGCGAAGGCCACCAGCGACGGAACCGCCGCCAAGAAGACGGCCGCCAAGAAGACCACGGCTGCGAAGAAGACGGCCGCTGCGAAGAAGACGGCCGCTGCGAAGAAGACGGCGGCGAAGAAGACCACCGCCGCCAAGAAGGCCGCCCCCCGGAAGGCGGCGGCCACCGCCGAGCCGACCGAGTGAGGATTGCCAGGATTCTTGGCGAGTTGCGGCTCACCGCGAACCACAACTCGCCAAGAATCCTGGACCTGTCTTTGATCGGTCAGTTGGGGCGGGGGCGGCGGAAGCCGTACGTCTGGTACTCGCGGCGGAAGCCGAGGCCGGCGTAGAGCCGCTGCGCCGGCAGGTTGTCCGCGTTGTAGTTGACGGTCACCGTCGCCATCCCGGCGGCCCGCATCCGGTGCATCGCGTCCAGCATCACCGCCCTGGCCAGCCCGCGCCGGTGGAAGTCCCGGTGCGTACCGACCGGCTCGAAGTGGCCGACCCGGTTCTGCTCGTCGATCCAGTAGACGGCGAAGGCGGCGATCCGCCCGTCCGGCGCCTCGGCGACGATCTCCCGTTCCGGTGTGTAGCCGGGCCGGGTCATCACCGCCGACCGGTACTGCTCGCCCGCCCAGTCCGCCTCGAAGGCGGAGTTGCGGGCCTGGGCGAGTCCGTCGGCGTCGGCCAGTTCGGCGCTACGCACCGTGAAGCCCTCGGGTGCCACCGCCTCGTCGAGCGGGTCGGCGAGATCCCGGACAGTCACGTCGTCCCAGGTGCGGAACCGGGTGAACCCGAGTTCGGTGAGCAGTCGGATCCGGGTCGTGTCGCGGTCGAAGACGTCGGTCAGCACGTACGGCTCGGCGTCGCGGTCGGCGGTCATCGCCCGGGCGGTGGTCTCGTACGCCGTCTGGAGCATCGCCCGCTCGGCGGCGGTGCCGCGCAGCGCGGGCGCGCAGAAGACGTCGAACGCGGCGCCGAAGCGCAGGTTGATCGCCAGTCCGACGATCTCCTCGCCAGCCTTCCAGAGTTGGACCAGTTCACCGACCGGTCGTCCCCGGAGGTTCTCGTAGATCCGGTGCGGCACCTCGCCGACGTGGTCGTATCCGCACCGGCCGGCCTCGGCGATCCAGGTGGCGAAGGTCCGGGACAGCCGGGGCAGGTCGGCGTCGGAGTAGGGGTGCGGTTGTGGCAGATGGTTCGTCACCGGCCCTGTATACGACATTGCCCGCCCCGGAGCCGAGCAATTTTCGCCCGGTCAGGGCCCGAGCACCTGTTCGGTGTAGGCGTTGGCGAAGATCCGGTCCGGGTCGAGCCGGTCCCGCACGGCGAGGAAGTCGGCGAACCGGGGGTACGCCGGGCGCAGCGACTCGGCGTCCCGGTAGTGCTGCTTGCCCCAGTGCGGCCGGCCGCCCAGCTCGGTGGCGATTCGCTCGAAGGCCCGGAAGTACGCCTCGGCGGGCATCCCGGCGTACTGGTGGATCGCCACGTACGCCGACTCGCGCCCGTGACCGTGCGAGAGCCAGATGTCGTCCGGGGCGGTGAACCTGACCTCGACCGGGAAGAGCACCCGGAACGGCAGTTCTTCGATGACCCGGCGCAGCCCGGCCAGCGCCTCCGGCAGGGCGGCTCTCGGCAGGGCGTACTCCATCTCCTCGAACCGGACCCGACGCGGGGTGCAGAAGACCCGGTCGGAGCGGGCGGTGTAGCTGCGGGCGGTGAGCGCCCGGGCGGAGACGGCGGAGATGGTGGGTACCAGGCCCGGGGCGGCCCGGCCGAGCCGGCAGGCTCCGGCGAAGACGGAGTTGGCCAGGAAGTCGTCGTCGAGCCAGCTCCGGAACCGGGGCAGTGGACGGTCGTCGACGGGTACCCGGTTGTTGACCTTCACCTGCACCCGGTCGGTGTACGGGAACCAGTAGAACTCGAAGTGGTCGTTTCCGGTTACCAGTTCGGGCAGTTCGGCGAGGACCTCGGGCAGTGGTGCCGGGCGCTCGTCGGCGCGGAGTACGAAGGCGTCGACGCAGTTCAGGGTGACCTCGGTGATCACGCCGAGGGCGCCGAGCCCGACCCGGGCCGCCGCGAAGACGTCGGGGTGCCGGTCGGCGGAGCATTCCAGCAGCTCACCGGTGCCGGTGACCAGGGTCAGCCCGGCGACGAAGGTGGAGAGGCAGCCGTATCCGGCGCCGGTGCCGTGGGTACCGGTGGAGATCGCCCCGGCGATCGTCTGCGCGTCGATGTCGCCGAGATTGGCCAGCGCCAGATCGTGTCCGGCGAGCACCTCGTTGAGCGCGTGCAGGGTGACCCCACCAGGTACCGTGATCTGCCGGTGGCCGGGATCGACCCGGACCGCTCCGTCCAGCGCGGTGAGATCGACCCGCTGGTCGTCGGGGCGGGCGATCGCGGTGAACGAATGGCCGCTGCCGACCGGCTTGATCCGCCGGCCGGCGGCCCGGGTGGCCCGGACCGTGGCGACGATCTCGTCCACGGTCGACGGTCGCAGCGCGTCGCCGCTGGCGTGCTGGTTGCCGGCCCAGTTCGACCATGAGGAGGCGGCTCCGGGTGGTGCGGTACGTCCGCGCATCTGACCTCCGCCAGCTCTGACCAGGTCGCCAATGGATAAAGATGAATTAGGCTCGCGTCAAGGTGTACCAGGGCGAGTAAATCAGGATCGTCACGGCGAGTAAATACCGATATCCGTTCGGCTCGTTAGTACGGATAGCGTTTCGAAACCGTGACGCCTAGTAACCTTCACCCCGTCGAAAGGGAGTGGCGACGAGTGTCCACGTCAACCGCCACATCCGGTCCACTGCGCCGCGTACCGGTGCAGGGCCGCAGCGTCGCCCGGGTCCAGCGCATGCTCGACGCCTGTGCCGAGATAGTCGACGAGGTCGGCTACGAGGGGCTGACCACGACCCTGCTCGCCGAGCGCGCCGGAGTGGCCATCGGGTCGGTGTACCAGTTCTTCCCCGACAAGCGAGCGATCGTGCAGGCACTGACCCTGCGCAACATGGAGGCGTACCTGGAGCGGCTCAGTGACCGCTTCTCCCGGGGCGACCTGACCCACTGGTGGGACGGGGTCGACGCCGCGATCGACGAGTACATCACAATGCACCGGCGGGTACCCGGCTTCCGTACCCTGCACTTCGGCGACGTCGTCGACGTGCACCTGCTCGACGAGGACCGGGACAACAACGGCGTCATCGCCGAACAGTTGGCCCGGGTGCTGGTCGAGCAGTTCGGCACCACCGACGCACCCCGGCTGCGCTTCGCACTGGAGATCGCGGTCGAGGCGGCCGACGCGTTGATCAAACTGGCCTTCCGGCGCGATCCGGAGGGCGACGAGAAGGTACTGGGCGAGGCGACCGCGCTGATCCGGGAGTACCTGCACCGGCACGTCGACGCCGCGCCCGCGGCGAGCTGACGGGGTGGCCGGCCAGCCGCGTACACACTCAGAGGAAGGCTCGGCCCTCGCCGCGATAGGTCGGAACCGTGCCCACGACCCGGTCCGACTCCACCAGGTGCAGTTCGCCGACGTGTTCGGCCAGCTCGCCGGCCTTGGCGTGCCGGAACCAGACCCGGTCGCCGACCTGTAACGACTCGGCGGCGACACCTGTCACCGGGGTCTGCACCTCCCCGGCGCCCTCGGTGCCGGTAAGCCGCAGACCCGGCGGCAACCACGGGGTGGGCAGCCGGGTCGGCTCGGCCGGCCCGGACGCCACCCAACCACCGCCGTGCAGGGTCACCACCCGGGCGGCGGGACGGCGGACCACCGACAGCGCGAAGAACGCCGCCGGTCGGGGCTGCCAACTCCGGTACGCGTCGAAGAGCATCGGCCCGTACAGGCCCGACCCGGCGGTGATCTCGGTTACCGCCGGGTCCGCCGCGGTCAGCGCGACGCTGCCGGTGCCGCCGCCGTTCACGAACTCCAGGTCGGCGTGCTCGCGTACCGCCGCGACGGCCGCCGCTCGGCGTCGCAGCAACTCCCGGTACGACCGCCGTTGCAGCAGCCGGATGGTGGCGCCCCGGACCGCCTGCCGGGGCGGTGCGTCGCCGAGCCCGGCGATCTGTGCCTCGTACGCCATCAGGCCGACCAGCCGGAAGCCCGGCCGCTGGGCGATCGTCCGGGCCAGGGTGCCGGCCTCGTCCGCCGAGTGCACGGGTGAGCGGCGGATACCGATGTGCAGCCGGCCGCCGAAGGTGTCGGCCAGTGGGCGCCACGAGGCGTCCAGGTCGAGGCAGGTCCGGATCTCCGCCCGGGAGCCGGCGGCGGCGACCGTGTCGACCAGGTCGAGCTGGGCCGGGCTGTCCACCATCAGACAGATCCTGGCGGCCAGTTCCGGGTCGGCGGCGAGTTGCGCCAGCGCCTGCCGGTCGGTGGTCGGGTAGCCGAGCAGTGCGTCGTCGGTCACGCCGCTGCGGACCAGCCAGATCGCCTCGGCCAGCGTGTACGTCATCACGCCGCCCCAGCCGGATCCGGCCAGGGCCCGGCCGAGCAGATTCCGGCAGCGTAGCGACTTGCTGGCGACCCGTAACGGCTTGCCGCCGGCCCGCCCGGTCAGCGCGCGGGCGTTGGCGTCGAACGCGTCGAGGTCGACCACCGCGAAGGGGGGTTCGAGGTGCGCGGTCGCCCGGTCCAGACGGCGACGCAGCAGGTCGCGTTCGGTGGCCATTCGAGCACGCTAACCCCCGGAGGGTTAATGCGAAACAGTCTCGTGTCTCTCGGGCGTGGCGTGGTCCATCCCAGGGGGCGTGACCCGGGCCGCCGGAGATGCGCGGCCGACCCCTAGGCCCTGGTTCCGGGGAATGTCGGGGTCGGGGCGGATCCGTACCGCGATTAGAGTGTGCTCGGGGGAGCCCAGCCATGGGCCGGGGCGCGGAGGGGTACGACCATCGACGACAACGACAGGAGCGCGGAGCGCACAGCGCAGTCGCCGCCCGGTACACCCACGCCACCCGCCGCCAGCCCGGTCGACCGGACCGGCTACCAGGCACTCCGCTCGGTCATGCGGATCCGCCCGTTCCGCCGGCTCTGGCTGGTGCTCGGCGCCGCCTCGTTCGGTGACTGGCTCGGTCTGCTGGCCACCTCGCTCTTCGCCGCATCCCAGGTCAGCGGCGACACCGCCAAGGGCCTCGCCTTCGGTGGCGTGATCGCGGTCCGGCTGCTCCCGGCGCTGGTTCTCGGCCCGATCGCCGGGGTGCTGGCCGACCGGTTCGACCGGCGTCTCACCATGGTCATCTGCGATCTGCTGCGGTTCGTGCTCTTCGCCTCGATCCCGCTGGCCGCCCTGCTGGACGTCGGCGGCGGGCTGGTGGTCGGCTGGGCGGCGGTCGCCACCTTCCTGATCGAGGCGATCACCCTGATCTGGATCCCGGCCAAGGAGGCCGCGGTCCCGAACCTGATCCCGCGGACCCGGCTGGAGGTGGCCAACCAGCTCACGCTGATCACCACCTACGGGATCACCCCGGTGCTGGCCGCCATCGTCGCCGCGGTGTTGGACCGCAGCGTGCGGGCCGCCGCCGGTGGACCGCCGCCGGACTGGGCCGAGCCGGCCCAGTTGGCCCTCTACGTCAACTCGTTGAGCCGGCTGGCCACCGCGCTCGTGGTCTTCTTCGGGATCCGGGAGATCAGCGGCCGGGGCGCTCGCCGGAGCGTCCAGCAGGTCGAGCAGAGCGCGTTGCGCCAGTTCGTCGAGGGCTGGCGGTTCATCGGCAAGACCCCGCTGGTCCGGGGACTGGTGCTCGGCATCTTCGGCGCCTTCGCCGGCGGCGGCGTGGTGATCGGTACGGCGAACTTCTTCACCAAGTCACTTGCCGCCGGTGAGGCGGCGTTCTCCCTGCTCTTCGGCGCGATCTTCCTCGGCCTGTCGCTCGGCATCGGGCTCGGGCCGATGATCGTCCGGGAGATGTCCCGGCGCCGCTGGTTCGGCATGAGCATCGTGCTGGCCAGCGCCTCGGTGCTGGTACTCGCCGGCTCCATCCACCTCTCCATGGCCATCCTCGGCGCGGTACTCGTCGGTGCCGGTGCCGGGATGGCCTTCCTCGCCGGTACCACCCTGCTGGGCGGGGAGATCGCCGACGAGGTACGCGGCCGGGTTTTCGCCGTCGTGCAGACCGGTACCCGGCTGGTGCTGATCCTGGCCATCTCGGTGAGCAGCCTGCTGGTCGGCGTCGGCGGCTCCTGGCAGCTGCGCATCGCCGATCTGGGCATCTCGGTCTCCTCGACCCGACTGCTGCTGCTCGTCGCCGGGGTGGCCGGCATCCTCACCGGGATCAAGGCGTTCCGCCAGATGGACGACAAGCCGGGCGTACCGGTGCTCCCCGACCTCTGGGGCTCGATCCGGGGACGTCCGCTCTTCCCGGCCGAGCCGTTCGCCTCGACCGGAGCCTTCGTGGTCTTCGAGGGCGGCGAGGGCGCCGGCAAGTCGACCCAGGTGGCCAGGCTGGCCGAGGCGCTGCGCCGGCAGCAGCGTGAGGTGGTGGTGACCCGGGAGCCGGGCGCGACCGGGGTCGGGGAGCAGATCCGCGGCCTCGTGCTCGGCCGGACCAGCGGCCCGGACGCGCTCGCCCCCCGGGCGGAGGCGCTGCTCTACGCCGCCGACCGGGCACACCACGTCGCCACGGTGGTACGCCCGGCACTGGCCCGGGGAGCGGTGGTGATCAGCGACCGGTACGTCGACTCGTCCCTCGCCTACCAGGGCGCCGGCCGTACCCTGCCGGTCGAGGAGGTCTCCTGGCTCTCCTCCTGGGCCACCGGCGGCCTCAAGCCCGACCTGGTGGTACTGCTCGACATCGAGCCCCGGACCGGGCTGGCCCGGGTGACCGCCCGGGGTGGCGACCCCGACGTGGTGGAGACCGAGTCGATGGACTTCCACGACCGGGTCCGGTACGCCTTCCTCGACCTGGCCGCCGCCGATCCCAAGCGCTACCTGGTGCTCGACGCCTCCCGGCCGGCCGACGAACTGGCGGCGGCGGTGGCCGAGCGGGTCACCGGGATGCTCGCCGACCCGGACTCGAACGGCCATCCCGAACCGGCGAACCCACCGGACACCTCGACCCGACCGGAGTTATCCGACGCCGAGCTGCGGGCACTGGCGGAATCGCAGGCCGAGACCAAGGCGGAATCCCGGCCTGTGCCTGAGGCGGAATCGCAGAGCGAGACGCTGGCGGAATCGCGGACTGTGCCCGAGGCGGAGTCGCAGAGCGAGGGCAAGGCGGAATCGCGGACCAGGACCGAGGGCGAGGGCGAGGCCGGGGCCGGGACGCGGGCCCGGCCTGACCGGCCGGACCTGCCGGTCGCCACCGGATCGGGCCGGGTCGGGCCGGGCCAGGTCGGGCCGGACCGCGACCGCACCGGTGACACGACGGGTGGCTTCGAGCTCGAACGGCGCCCCTGATGCCGGAGGTCTTCGCCGACCTGGTGGGCCAGCCCGAGGCGGTCGACCTGCTCCGCCGGGCCGCCGCCGCAGCGGAGACGATCCGGGCCGCCGCGGTCGCCGAGGCGGTCTCCGCCACCGCTGGCCTGGACCCGGCCGCCGATCCGCCGGTCGGCGGTGCGGACCGGGCCGCCGGTACCGAGGAGCCGGCCGGTGCCGGAAGCGCGATGACGCACGCCTGGATCTTCACCGGGCCACCCGGCTCCGGGCGGTCGGTCGCGGCCCGGGCGTTCGCGGCCGCTCTGCAATGTCTCCGGGGCACCGGCTGCGGCGAGTGCGCCGGCTGCCACACGACGCTCACCGGAACGCACGCCGACGTACGGTTCGTGGTGCCCGAAGGGCTCTCCATCGGGGTCGGCGAGATGCGGGCCCTGGTGCTCCGGGCGGCCAGCACCCCGAGCGGCGGGCGCTGGCAGATCCTCGTCATCGAAGACGCCGACCGGCTCACCGAGGCGGCCGGCAACGCGCTGCTCAAGGCGATCGAGGAGCCGCCACCGCGTACCGTCTTCCTGCTCTGCACCCCGTCGACGCACCCGGACGACATCTCGGTGACCATCCGCTCCCGGTGCCGGGTGGTGGCGCTGCGCCAGCCGCCGGCCGAGGCGGTGGCGGCGGTACTCACGGATCGGGACGGCATCGCGCCCGACGTGGCGGCCTGGGCGGCAGCGGCGGCCCAGGGGCACGTCGGCCGGGCCCGCCGGCTGGCCCGGGACCCGGAGGCGCGCAGGCGCCGGGAGGCCGTACTGGCCCTGCCGCGCAAACTGACCGGCGTCGGAGCCTGCTTCGACGCCGCCTCCGCGTTGATCGAGGCGGCCGAGGCCGAGGCGGCGGCAGCGGTGGCCGAGGCCGATGTCACCGAGCGGGCCGCGCTGGAGACCGCGCTCGGCGCCGGGGGGACCGGGCGGGGCGCGGCGGGCGCGATCCGGGGCGCCGCCGGGCAGCTCAAGGACCTCGAACGCCGGCAGAAGTCCCGGGCCACCCGGGCCCAGCGGGACGCGCTGGACCGGGCACTTGTCGACCTGGCCGGGTTCTATCGGGACGTGCTGACCGTCTCGCTGCGTGCCCCGGTCCAGCCGGTGCACACCGATGTCGCCGGGATGGCCAGCACGGCCGCCGGGAAGTGGAGCGCCGAAGCCACCCTGCGCAGGCTGGAGGCGGTACTCGGCTGCCGTACGGCGATCGAGACCAACGTCAAGCCACGGATCGCCGTCGAGGCGATGATGCTCGCCCTCTGGCGCGGCTGACCCGGGTCGTCCGCGACCGGCGGCTGGCCGCCGTACCGATGGAACTTCTGTCCTGATCAGGGAGATCTTGGGGCGAAGGGTTCCCTTCGGGCGGGTCGCCCGGTACGGTTCGGTGCCGTAACGCAGCGAAGGTGGTACATACGGTGAGCCGATCTGCGCGGCTTCCTCGGTCAGGCCGAGGCGGCGGAGGCGGCGGCCATGGCCAGCGGGCATCGGGAAGCGGGAGGACCTGCCGGTGGCGCGGGAGATCGACCAGTCGTGGGTCGAGGAGGCGATCGAGCGCTACCGGCGCATCGAGGCGCTGCAGGCCGAGTTCGACGAGGCGGTCCGGCGGGTCAAGGTCACCGTCCGGTCCCCGGACGGGCTGGTCGAGCTGGTCGTCACCGCCGACGGGTCGATAAGCGACCTGCGGTTTCCGGGCGCGCCGCAGCTGCGTACCGGGCCGGACGTGGCCCGGTCGGTCCGGGCCGCCATCACGGCCGCCGACGACGCCGCCCGGTGGGCCCGGGAGAAGCTCTACACCGAGACGTTCGGCGGGTACCGCCGACTGACGGAGGTCTGAGTGGACGCCCTCCGGGACCTGGCCGGGCGGCTCGACACCGCCGGCGGCGGGCTCACCGACCTCGCCCGGCGGCTGCCGTACGCCGGGCCGGAGGGTGGTGCCTTCGGTGCCGACGCGCCGGGGCGACTCGGCGAGGTCGGCGCGACGCTGCACCGGCAGTGGACGGCTGCCCTCGACAACCGGGCCCGGGAACTGCTGGCCACGGCCGAGCGGCTGACCGACACCGGCACGGCGCTGCGCATCGCCGCCAGCGGGTACGCCGACAGCGACGCGGCGGCCCACCAGCGCGCTGCTCCTCGGTCGGGGGAGGCGTGATGGACGTACTCGACCAGCTCGCCGAGCCCGCCGTCGCGCTCTCCGGGCGGGTCGACGACGTACTCGCGGTCGCCGGTGCGCCGGACGGGCACCGGATCTGGCCACTGCTGCGCCGGCTCCGGGTGCTGCCCGGCGATGCCGTGCGGGCGGTACTCGCGCTGCGGCCCGGTGCGCTCGCCGTTGCCGGTGAGGTGAGCCTGGACCTGTGCCGGGGCTACCGCGAGGTCGAGGCGGTACTGGCCGACGGTGGCTCGTGGCAGGGCCCGGCCGCCGAGGCGTACGCGGCACAGCGCGGTGGACTGGCGGGGCACCTGACCGAGCTGACGGGCCGGGCGAACGCCACGGCGGCGTACGCCGAGGCGGTGGCCGGCTGGATCGCCGAGAGCCGGTACGCGCTGGCCCGTACCCTCGCCGGCGTGCTCGGCTCGGCGGAGGCCGTGGCAGTGGTGACCGCCCGGACCGGCGGAAGCATCGGGGCGTCCGGGATGGGGTCGCCGCCGCCCGGCGTCACGGCAGGAGGGCTGCCGGTCGGGTCGGCCGCGGCCGAGATCGGCGCCCGGATCCTGGCCACGGTCGACGAGGCGTACGACCGGGCGGAGGCGCTGCCTCTGAGCTGGGCAGCAGAGCTGGACCTCCTCGGTTACCGCCCACCGGAGCTGCCGACCGTACGCGTCGACGACGGACGCATCTTCCTGTAATCGGAAACAAGCTCATATACCTCTTTTTGTCGTACGCTCTTCGTATTCTGCCGCCATGCCGAGTGGAGAGCACGAGTCGCCGATCGCGTTGGCCAGGCTGGACCCGGGCCTGGTGACCTGGCTGCTGACGAACCTGTTCGACGTGAAGGTGCCCGACTACCACCACGCCCGACCCCAGCCCACCGATGTCCGGGTGCTGGTTCCGCGCACCTACCATGCCGACGGCATGCTGCTGTTCTGCGACGCGGCCGACAAACCGGTGCTCGCGGTGGTGCTGGAGGTCCAGCGTGGCTGGGATTCCCGCAAGCGGTGGACATGGAAGCTGTATGTGGCTCAGCTGGAGGCCGAGCTGACGGTCAACGCCGCGCTTGTCGTCTACTGCCCCGACCCCGCGATCGCCCGTCGATACCGGGGCATGTTCGAGTTCGAAGGGCTCAGCCTTCCGCTGCGGCCGTTCATCTTCACGCCCCGCGATGTGCCGCTGGTCATCGACGTGGGGCTGGCCCGGGCCAACCCGGCGCTGGCGGTGTTCTCGGTGATCTGTCACGGCGGGGCCGCAGACGTGGACGCCGTCTTTCCGGCGCTGGCGGAGGCGCTGCGAACCCTCGGCCCGAAAAAGGCAATCTCGTACTATGACATAGTGCTGGCAGGGCTGCCGCAGGCGCCCCGGGCACGTTGGGAGGCTTTTATGAGCACCACCGTCGGCTCCGAGTTCCGGAGCGAGCTGCTGCGCGAGGTCAACGCTCACGGAGAGGCCCGTGGGGAAGGTCAAGCGGTGCTGACCGTACTCGACACCCGAGGCGTACCCGTTCCAGACGCTGTCCGCGAGCAGATCCTTTCGTGCACGGACCTGGCGCAACTCGACACCTGGCTACGCCGCTCCGTCACCGCCGCCACCGCCGAGGATGTCGTAAACGGATAGTTCGACGGCGCGGCTGAGTCGTCGCATCTCCGGGCGGCTCGGCGCAGACTCGGATCCGTCGTAGGGTGAGCGCATGGGCATGCTGTGCGCCGTCAGCTTCAACCGTTACGGCCGCCTCTACTACCTCGACCCGGGCGAGCTGCGGCCGGCGGTCGGCGACCGGGTGCTGGTCCCCACCGACGAGGGGACCGAGGTGGCCGAGTGCGTCTGGGCCGCGCAGTGGGTCTCCGACGACACCAGCGGCTTTCCTCGGCTGGCCGGGCTGGCCGACGAGGAGGACCTGCGCCGCGACGAGATGCTGCGCAAACGGAAGGCCGAGGCGAAGGTCGCCGCGAAGCGGCTGATCCGGGAACACGGACTGCCGATGAAGGTGGTCGCCGTCGACCACATCATCGAGTCGACGCCGGCCGGAGGGTCGAGCGGGTCCCGGACCACCATCTACTTCACCGCGCCGCACCGGGTCGACTTCCGGTCGCTGGTCCGCGACTTGGGCGCCACCCTGCACTGCCGGGTCGAGCTGCGTCAGCTCTCCGCCCGGGACTCGGCACGGGTGCAGGGGGGCATCGGCTCCTGCGGGCGCGACCTCTGCTGTGCCACCTTCCTGAACGACTTCGAGCCGGTGACCATCCGGATGGCGAAGGACCAGGAGTTGCCGCTCAACCCGCTGCGCATCTCCGGCGCCTGCGGCCGGCTGATGTGCTGCCTGAAATACGAGCATCCGCTCTACGCCGACAGCGGCAGCTATCCGAGCCCCGGGCAGCGGGTCGAGACGCCGGCGGGCCAGGCGAAGGTCGTGTCCCGGCACGTCCCGAGCGAGACGGTGACCGTGCGGCAGCTCTCCGACGGCTCGGTCAGCCGGTGTGCCCTGTCCGAGGTGTGCGGGCCACGCCGGGCCTACGACTCGCGCCCTGCGACGGCCGAGTAGGCCGTACTGCGGCAACCGGTCCGGCAGTAGCCGTCCCTACCGGACCTGCCGGAGTCCACGATCTGCCGGGAGTCCGCGTGTCATCATCCGGCGCGTCCATGTGCAGCGAGGGTGGCGAGGGCGCGCAGTGTCACGGCGCCGCGCCACTCCACGCGCTGCCCCGGGGACCAGTCGAGCCAGTCGAACATCCAGCCGCCGTCCGCGTGCTGTTCCTCCTCGAGCTGGTCCAGCTCTGCCTGGATGTGCTCCTCGGTGAACAGAGTCCGGCTGCGCAGGCCCGGGCGTGGTGAGAGCACGAGGGCGGTGAGGCGCTCATCCTCGGTGCCACCAGGAACGGGAATCGTGCCATCGGCCCCGATCCTGGGCCGGAGCGACTCGATCGCGGCGCGGGCGCGGTCCTCGTCCGATTCGTGGTCGAGGAAGTCGAGGGCGAACTTGACCCAGTAGGCGTCGAGGTCGTCGGGCTTGTCGATCCGGGACCAACTCCAGGATCTCGCGACATCCAGCCAGGGGGTCTGGACGCCGGCCCGGGTCAGGACGGACACGACTCCGAACGTGATGAACGAACCGTCCGGGTTGGGAGTCATCCACGGTGCGTGCGGATATTCGGCCGCACTGGGGAGGACGAAGGGCAGGGCCCCGTCGGCTCGGGCGATCCGGGCCGCCCAGCTCGCAGCCTGGGTGACCATGGGGTCGCCCAGAGCGCCGACCTCAGCGAGTACCTCCAGTGCGTGCAGAGTGGCGGTCGGCTGACTCGCCGGGTCCCGGACGTCGGGTTCCAGGGCATGACCGAAGCCATGGTCGGGGTTCTGATACGCGCGCAGCGCGGTGAGAACCGGTTCCACCGAGGCGTCGTGGAGTAGCACCGCGAGCCGGTGCCGGTCCAGCACGCGGGCGGTGTTGTGGATGAACTGTTCGGCAGCTGCGATGTCGGCGGGCACGGGCCCACGCTAGGCGGATGCGCCGCCGAGTTCTTCCAGAAATCGGACCGGCGTCATACCGGTGAGCCGCCGTACCTCGTCGTTCATGTGCGCCTGGCTGGCATAGCCCGCCAGGAGTGCTCTGCCTGACAGGTCAGGGGCGGGTAGCCGCACGAACCGGCGGAGCCGGCCGACGCGGGCCAGCATCTTCGGTCCGTACCCCACCGCCGCCACCGTCCGCCGGTGCAGCTGCCGTTCGCTGACCCCCAACTCTGCCGCCACCGCCGCGACCCGAGCATGCGGACGCGCCAGACACGGTGCCGCTGCCTGGACCAGCGGATCGGGGGTGGCGCCGCGAGAGGACACCGCCTTGAGCAGGTGACGACCTCGACATTGGGTGGGTACTCCGGCGAGCGTCTCGGCGAGCCGTACCGCCTCCTGACCCCACAGGTCGGCGGCATCGACCTGGCGGTCGCGCAGCTCCGCGGCGTGCCAGCCCAGCACGGCACCCGCAGCGCCGGGACGGAGGCGGACCCCCGCCACCTCGGCGTTCGGCGGCAGGTCAGCCAGCCGCGGACCAGTATCACCACCCGCGACCGTCAACTCCCCGTCGCCGAACCAGATCAGATCGAGGCAGCCGTCGGGCACTACCAGCTGGCTGTGCCGATGGCTGACGCGCTGCTCCCAGACGCATGCCACGAGCGAGGCCGCCGGCCCGGAGACCACGTCCTCCCGGTACTGCGAGGTCACAACCTCACCCTACGGAACAAGATGCCGGGCCTCGCGAGGCGCGGGAGCAGCCCCGGCGATGACAGTCGAACGAACGATCATGCCGCCGAGCGGAAGCCTGGCCCTGGCAGCAGAAGCCGCCAGAGAACCGCATGACGTTGTGAAGGTGATCGACGCCGAGGTGCGCGGTCGGAGGCAGTGGCGTACGCCTGCGGGACGATGTTCTCGATCGGTTATGTTGCCGGCGTGGATATTCAGGTGCTGGAGGGTGCGCTCGTCGAGGTGCCGACGGTCGACGTCACAGGCATGGATCGGCGTGCGTTCGGCGAGTTCGTGGGGCCGCGTGGTGAGCTGGCCTCGTACGCGTTCGGCTGGACCACCGGCTCGGACCCGCACGTCGCCCGCCTGTCCGTTGGAATCGGTGCGGGCAATCCTGGCGGTGGCACGTTCCACGCCGTCATCTTCGCGCACGAGGATGGTCACGCGTTTTCGCTCACCGACGAGCCGTTCGAGCGGGTCCCGCAGGGCGGTCCGGACCTGACCGCAGACCAGTCGCGCGTCCACGAGGACCTGCCGTTCGTCTGGTGGGTCACCGACCAAGTCATGCAACACGATCGGCGAGCCTGGTGGATGCGGCACTGGCTGCTGGGTACCACCTGTATCCAGACCCCTGAGGTCTTCGAACGCCACGAGCCTGTTCTGCTGATCAGTCACGACGCGGACGACGGAGTCTGGCAGCTGATCGGAGCCACTGACGCGGTCGACAACACCGGCAAACTCGGGCACCTACACCATGCCGTCGACGGGGACCCCAGCCTGATCGACGTTCTTGACCTGCGGCCAGGGCGCAGCGCGGCACGGGCGGGCGTCGGGCAACCCTGGACCGTCGACGTCTAACCCGCTCCGACCGTGATCCGTGTGGAAGAAGTGGTCTCTCGTCAGGGTGCCCACGCTGCCGTACTCATGTGCCGCAGGACACGCGCGTCGCCAGCCTGTCTGCGAACGACGCAGCGTGATGACCCAGCAAGCGTGTGGTGTGCGCTCATGGGCCACGGTCACAGGTCAATGAAACAAGTAGCCGATGACAGCGCACCGGAATTGGAGCTAGCCGTGCTCTCGGGCGGTCAGCTGACGGAAAATCGCGGCCGAGTCGTGCAGGTTTGTCATGTGGATAAACCTGCCGTCACGGACCTTGTAGATGGCATACTCGGTGATTTTGAATGAGGCGCCGGACGGCTTGACGCCGAGCCATTCCTTGGCTGGGGTGCCGGTGTTCGTCAAGCGGACGGCGATCCCGTCGCGGTCGAACAGCATCTCCTCGACCTCCCAATGGATGTCCGGAACCGCGTCGACAATGCCCTTCAGGACTTCCACGACAGCGTCTCGGGTGCTCGGCTCGCCGCTGAGCAGGACTTCCTCGGAGACAAACTCGTCCATGCCGTCGAACTCGTGAGCGTTGAGTGCCGCTATGTATCGCATGTACCACTCGCGTGCACCACTATCGACCATCGATCCCGCTCCTTCGTGTTCCGTTTCATGGGTGTGTTTCAGTGGCTTGCTCGTCAATGGCCCGCAAGGCGCACCCGTCGTCCTTCAGCGGCCGACCGGCCGATCGCGTCCAGGAGCCGGTGTCGTTTGACGGCGTGGGTGAAATCCGGGGCGGTCGTGGTGCCGTCGACCAGGTCGTTCCGGATCGCCGCGTACGCGTGCGCCAGGGTGTGAATCGGGGTTCCGGCCAAATGGGGATAGTTGTCGTATCCGTCGGGCAGGGTCAGTTCCGTGAGTTGGGCCCGACCTCGTGCGCCGCGTATCGTGACGGGACCGAGGTGCGGATACCCGTTGGCGGAGGTGACCTCGAGGGTTCCCTCGGTGCCGTCGATGAGCAGGGAGAATCCAGGTCCCGACAGCGTTCCGCCACGGTGGTGGATGGAGAGAATCGCTCCACCGGGCAATGTGCCGGAGACGGCGATCTGGTCCTCGGCGGTCATCGAAACCGTCTGACCGGTGCGACCGAGAGGAACGTAAGGGCGCCGGGTCGCTGTCGAAGCGGTCACGTCTTGCAGTTCGCCGACGACCATCGATACAAGGTCGATGGCGTGCCCGAAAGCGATGGTGAGCATCGTGGCCCCGAGCGTGCGGTCGAGGGTGTATCGCATCCGCTCGGAGATCGGGGTTCCCCATTCGATCGACGAGGCCAGCACCGTCGCGGACAACATCTCGCCTAGGTATCCGTCGGCGACGAGGTCGGCCAGCCAACGGAAGCTAGGCGAGGAACGTCCTTGAAGACCGATGAAATTACGTGTCCCGCAGGTAGCGGCTTCCATCTCCCTGGCCTCGGCCAGATCGACGGCGAACGGCCACTCGGTCAGTACCGGCACTCCCGCGTGCAGCACGGGCAGCGTAAGTTCACGATGGCGGGGAACCTTGACCGCGATGACCACAAGGTCGACGTTCTCGTCCTCCGCGAGCTGCTCGACCGATGCGTATTCGGGCACCCCGAACGTGGCGCCGGCGGCGGTGGCCGATGCGGGTGAGCTTGTCGCCAGAGCTGTGAGGGCCATGCCGTCGATTGCCGACAGCGCGGGCAAATGCGCCCCGGCCGCCCACCCTCCCGCCGCGCTTAGCCCGACGATTCCGACGCCGACCGGGCGTCTCGCGTCTGGCGGCTTGGTCGCGATCCCGGGTCCGTCCATCACTTCTTCCCCTTTCGCGCTACGTCGGCCACGCGAGCAGCGCTGTGTCGACGATCTCGTCGAGTTCGTCGGCCCTCAGCCCGTTCGCGGCTTGGACGGCGATGCCGAACGCGGTCGTCATGATGAAGCGGGCGAGGCGCCCTGGGTCGGCGTCACGCGATAGATCACCCTCCTCGATGGCACGCCGGAAGCGCTCCTCCAGTCGGACGCCCGCATCGTTGCGCCAGTCGACGAGCGTGTCGTGCGCGGGCCGGCTCTGCTCGGTCAGCGCCAGCGCGCCCTGAACGGACAGGCACCCGGTGGGGCAGCCAGGGGATGTCGTGGTCCGGACGCATCCACGCAGGAACGCCTCGGCCACGGAGCGTGCGGTTGGCTCTCGCAAGGCGCGAGTCGCGTAGGAGGCCGGGCCCTCGGCGTAGCGCTCCACGGACTTGCGGAAGAGCTGCTCCTTGTTGCCGAACGCGGCATACATGCTCGACTTGGTGATTCCCATGGCGCCGGTCAGGTCGGTGAGGCTCGTGCCGTCGTATCCCCGCGCCCAGAACACCTGCATGGCGCGCTCCAGCGCCTCGTCGATGTCGAACTCCCGGGGGCGGCCGAACGCCGTGCTCCGGGAACCACTCATGGGGGCATCCTCCTCGAGTCGGGCCCGATAGCGGCCGGCCGATGGCTTGGTCAGCTGGTTCTCTGCTCACACGGACTTTACTACCGACCGGTCCATATGTGCTAGCGTTCTGGACCGATCGGAACTTAAAGCGGTCGGACTCACGTCAAGGAAGAGGACCACCAGATGAGAACCACGTCGTTCGGCGGGCTGAAGATCTCCCGCATCGGGTTGGGCGCCATGGGAATGTCAGCCTTCTATACCGGAGCCGGCCGGCTCGACGATCAGTCGATCCGCACGATCCGGCACGCCCTGGACTTGGGCGTCACCCACGTTGACACCGCTGAGGCTTACGGCCCTTACACCAATGAGGAGCTGGTGGGGCGCGCCGTCAAGGGGCGCCGGGACGCGGTCGTGCTAGTGCCGTGACCACGAACGTTCACGGTGTTGCATGACACGCCGTGGGGCCTGTCGGCTGGGCGGCGTCGGGGCGGTCAGGCTGTAGCGGTGGCAGATCCTGTACGCGTGCGGCGGCTGAGTGATCAGGAAGGTCAGCAGCTGCTCAGAATCACCCGCCGGGGTACCGGTTCCCCGATCCGACTGCGACGGGCGATGGTCGTGCTCGCCTCGGCCGGTGGGAACACGGTGCCGGCGATCGCCCGCCTCGTCCAGGCCGATGAGGACACGATCCGGCAGGTCATCCACCGGTTCAACGAGATGGGGATGGCCTGCCTGGACCCTCAGTGGGCGGGTGGCCGTCCCCGCCAGATCAGTCCTGACGAGGAACAGTTCATCGTCGAGACGGCCAATACCCGCCCCGAGAAGCTGGGACGCCCGTTCACCCGCTGGAGCGTACGCAAGCTCGCCGAGCACCTGAGCTCGGGTACCGCCCGCCGGATCCGTATCGGTCGAGAACGGCTGCGGCAGATTCTGCACCAGCACAAGATCACCTTTCAACGGACGAAGACGTGGAAGGAGTCCACCGACCCTGACCGGGACGTCAAGCTCGCCCGGATCGAGTACGTGAGCAGCCGCTTCCCGCAGCGAGTGTTCGCGTTCGACGAGTTCGGGCCTCTGGTGATCCGGCCGCAGGCCGGTGCTGGTTGGGCTCCGGCAGGGCATCCCCACCGGCTGCCCGCGAACTATCACAAGCTGCACGGGGTCCGGCAGTTCCACGGCTGCTACTCCGTTGGTGACGACCAGCTCTGGGGCGTCGTCCGGCGGCGCAAGAGCGCGGCGAACACCCTCGCCGCGCTCAAGTCGATCCGCGCCGCCCGCCCGGACGGTGCACCGATCTACGTGATCCTGGACAACTTGTCGGCTCACAAGGGCTCGAAGATCCGCAGGTGGGCGGCCCGCAACAAGGTCGAGCTGTGCTTCACTCCGACCTACGCCTCCTGGGCCAACCCGATCGAGGCCCAGTTCGGGCCGCTACGCACCTTCGTCATCGCCGGCTCGAACCACCCCAACCACCCCGCACTGACCCGAAAGCTGCAGGCATACCTGCGCTGGCGCAACGCCAACGCCCGCCACCCCGACGTCCTGGCCGCCCAACGCCGCGAACGCGCCCGCGTCCGCAGCGAACGACAACGACGCTGGGGCCAACCCGCCACCCGAGCAGCCTGACCCCAACACCCCGAACGTTCGTGGTCACGGCACTAGCCACCAAGTTCGGTCTCGTCTCGCACACCGGCCGGCCGAGCTCGGACAGTACCCCAGCTAACATCCGGCTCGCGGTGGAGGGATCGCTTCGACGCCTCGGAACTGACTACATCGACCTCTACTACCAGCACCGCGTGGACCAGGACACCCCGATCGAGGAAACCGTCGGAGCGCTGGCCGAACTGGTGGCGCAGGGCAAGATCCGCTACGTCGGCCTGTCGGAGGCCGGGACCGCGACGATCCGGCGGGCGCATGCCGTTCATCCGATCGCCGCGGTGCAGTCGGAGTACTCGTTGTGGGCCCGCGATCCCGAGGCGGAGGTTCTGCCGGTCCTGCGCGAACTGGGGATAGGCCTGGTGCCGTACTCCCCGCTCGGCCGCGGATTCCTCACCGGCAACATCCGCACGCTGGATGATCTCGACGCCGACGACTGGCGCCGCACCAACCCACGCTTCGCCGGCGGCAATCTGGAACGCAATATGCGCATCGTCGACGAGGTCCGCGCCGTCGCCGCCGAAGCCGGAGCAACACCCGCACAGGTCGCCCTTGCCTGGTTGCTCGCCCAAGGTGACGACATCGTGCCCATCCCCGGCACCACGCGCATCGACCGGCTGGAAGAGAATGCCGCCGCTGACCGCGTCCAACTCACGGACAGGCACGTGGCCCGGTTGAACAACCTGGCGTCGGCCTCCGGCGACCGCTACGACGAAGCCAACATGGCCGCCATCGACCTCTGAACCGATTGCGAACTCGGACCCCGGGCCTTCTGATAGACGAAGTGCAGACTGCGCTGAGGCGCAGCACTGACCAGCTCGCTCGGCCAACGGCAGCTGGAGATTCCGCCGTCCGGAAGACGCCCAACCAAGGTTCGCTGCGCCCCTCGGGAAGGTGCCACGGCCGACCGTCAGCGGCCGGCCGTGGTCCGGTCAAACAACGAACTTTCACGAGCGTTACGTCATGTCCGGTCAGCGCGGTGAGCAGGTCCGTAACACGCCGACGCTCGCTGCGCGTAGGAGCCAGCAACAGAACCACTGGCGGGAAGAAGTGAGACTCGGCCAGTTCACCGAACGTCGCGCGCGCCCTGCCAGAAAGGGTCGACGACTCTGGCGATCTCGGCCTGCCGATCCTCGTCGAAATCCCAGCAGGCACGCTGACTGCCCGCACGGAACTTCCGGCGAACCGTCACAGCCGCCCCAGGATCTGCCGCGGACAGCGCGTTCGCGATGGTCGCGCTCAGTGCTGTCGCCGCTGTCGGCGGCCCTGGGTGTTGGCGTTCTGGGTGAGGTCGAGGCGTAGTTGGGTGCGGGTGCGCATCAAGATCCGTCCGAGCATGTTCTTGCCCGTGCCGCTCCGGCCGCGTCCCCAGTAGTGGTCGGTGCTGGTGTCCTCGATGATCTCCTCGTCGCCGGTGTCCAACAGGATGACGCGGATGTCGGCGTGGGCGGTGAACTTGGCCGTCACGGCCCGGCGCATCACGTCGTCTTTGACCCGTTCCCAGTCGCGGCGCAGTGGCCGGGACCGGTCGCGGCCCAGCTCGGCGGCCCGCAGCGGGGTCGCCGTCCGCCGGATGAGTTCGGCGTGGCGGGTACCGGGGAACTTCTGGGCCTGGAAATAGTGCTCGGAGGTCGTCCACCAGTGGCCGTCGAGGTCGAAGCCGTGGCCGGAGAAGTTGGAGAAGCAGCCGTACGGAGCCTCGTCGGCACCGTAGAAGTAGATCGTCATCTGGGCCTCGGAGCGGGGGTCGGGGATCTGCACCGTGTCACAGGCATCGACAAAGCGGCAACCGAGTTCGCTGGCCACCCATCTGGACCTGCCGCAGAGCATGCGCGTCGCCGGACTGCCTGCGGACAACGCAGCGTGATGACCCAGCAAGCGTGTGGTGTGCGCTCATGTCGATGACCGGATGCTGATGGGTCGTGCGGTGGCGCTAGCCTTCGTTGCGTGATCGGGGATGCGTCGACGGGACGTACGCCGTCCTCAGCTCCGCTGTTGCGCGGCCTGGCCCGGAATCCGACGACACCGGTGGATGCGCTACTCCAACTGATTCGGGTGTGGCCGGAGCAGGCCTGCGACGGGCTACGGCACCGGGCCCGGTTACCGATGCCGGTGCAGGATGCGATGGCACGCCATCCGTCCCGCCTGGTTCGTATCACGCTGGCCGAACATCCCACAGTGGCGGCGCGAACCCGCGCTCGGCTGTTGGACGACCCGGAGTGGCCGGTGTGGACTCGGGCGTTCGGGCGTCCCGAACAGGAGCCCCTCCCCGACGAGGTGCTGGTCCGGTTGCTGACCATGCTCGACGAGCCACCTGCCGACGTACCGTTGAGCAGCACCGAGCTGATCATCGAGCTGTTCCACGCGATGCGCTATGAGCGGCGTCTGTTCCTGCTGGCTGCCGGACATCCGCGGCCAGGGATTCGCCGCTTCGCTGCTGGCTCTCCCGCCTGGTTGGACGATTCGTCGAGGGAAGCACTGTTGCGGGACCCGGTTCCCGAGGTCCGAGCCGCACTGGTGAATGCCCAGGCGGACGAGCGGCGGATCATGCAGCCCGCCGACCTGCCCCCCAGACCCGGCCACGCGATGTGGCGGGTTCTGCAGCAGCCCCTCTCCCGAGCCCTGGTCGACCAGGTACTGGCCAGCGGCGACGTGGACGCCCTGTACTTCGTCGCCACCAACCCGTCGGCCCCGCCCGACGTCGTCGAGACGCTAGTCGGCCACCCCGACGCCCAGGTCCGCCAGAGAGTCGCCACCCGGCCCGACCTGTCCAGCGAGCAGTTGCTCAGGCTCGCCGCCGACCCGATGGTCGAGGTACGTACCGCCGTCTCCATCCATCCCGGCCTCAGCGAATCGCAGCGTGCCGGCATCAACATCGACATCACCACGGCGACAGGTGACGGGCACTACGGCACCAGGGACGGATGCGACGCCCTGGTCCACCACCTCATGGACGAGTCGTTACCACCACTGACCGATGCGCTGCGGTGGGCGAGTTCGGTCAACCCGCTACTGCGTCGCCGCGCGGCTCGCCACCCGGGGCTGCCGGCGCACCTGGTCACCGCCCTTGCCGAGGACAGCGACCTCGGCACCAGGATGCTGCTCGCCCTGAACCACCCCGAGGCGCCGCCGCCGCTGTTGGTGCGCTGCTTCGTCGAGTACGACGGCTGTGGCCGGGAGCGCCTCAGCTCGTTGCCGCATTTCCCCGTCGTGGGACTCGCCCGATTCGCTCCTCACCCCGATTCGGCGGTACGACGCCTGGTCGCCCTCGACCCACACGCTGACCCGCTACTCGTCGACGCCATGACCAACGATCCGGAAATCGTTGTACGTCAGGCGATGGCAAGCTGCCCGCGCCTTCCACCCGCACGGATCGTGGCATTATTCGAAGACAGCGAGCTGGCCGAATACGCCGCAGCCAACCCGGCCCTGCCAGTTCAACGACTGCTCCAGATTCTGCACAGCCACCTGCGCCGTCAGGAGAGTGGTCGTCTGCCATCATGACCGAATGTTCGAACCGGGGTCGCGATCCAAGCAGGTGAGCCTCTTCATGCTGCCTGCGGACGAGTCAGCGTTCGACGATGCGCTGGCACCCGTGATCGCCGACCTCGCGCGATGGGAGACCCACGACCAGCGAGCCCGGACCATCAGGCCGCACGACTCGTTGCCGGCTGCGCTGCACCACGACCGTACGCAGGCGTTCCTGCGACTGCTCGGCCGTGACGGCGGCACCGTGGGACCTCTTATCCAGTATCTGCACACCTCGGTGGTGACCACGGACGAGGCTGTGCTCGCCGCCACCGGAGGTCGGTACCGGGCGACGGCGCAACGGCCCGAAGCGATGTCGCCGGGCCGGCTGGCGTTCAAATGGTTCCCCGAGGACGAGGCTGACTGTGTGCGGCGGGACTTCGTCGTGCTGGTCGACGCGGCATGGAAGGCATTGCATGCGGTCACGTCGCCGCACATCGAAATTGCCGACGGCAGACCCTCACGGCGGTACCGGATCGGCCCGGCGGCGAAGGCGTGGGCGCTCGACCGACCGGACCTCCTTCTGCACGACCACGCGTTACGCCTGAGGATCCGTCCGGCCCGCCGCGTCCCTGACATGGGCACGTAGGGCGGCTGTCGAAGCGGTGCTGGTCCCGGAACGCCGAGACCCCCGGCCGGGGGGAGGGCCGGGGGTCTCGCGGGCGGTCACCGCTGCAACGGTTTCCGCCACCCCGGCACCGCTGGACCGGCGTGCCAGGGCTGGATGGGTGATGAGGCGAGTCAGGCGGTGAAGCCCGTCACGGGTGATGCGGCCGGTCACCTCTGGCGGCGGGGGACCCAGTAGAGGATCTGCGCGGCGACCAGCGCCGGATGCGTGTCCGGCATGGCTTGTAGCGCGCGGGTGAGGTGCGCGCCGAGGTACATCATCAGGCCGACCCGATCGCCCTTGAAGCCGATCAAGAGAGCCAGGCGGGCCGGCGCGCAGGGCCAGGGGTCGGTGCAGGTCTGGCAGCGGTACTCCCGGGCCGGGAGGTGCCGGCCGGCCGGGTAGCGACGCTGGGCGAGCCGTCGCATGTGTCGGTACCAGCGTTCCTGTGGCCCGATCACGGCTAAGTCCGGCCGACTCGCCCGGTTGGGGCGGACCGCCGTTCGCCGTAGCGGCCCCGGTAGGTCTGGGCTGGTGTCAGGGCGCCGACCCGGCCGATCTGGTGCCGTCCGGACGGCGAGTTCCAGAGCGGATACCTGATATCCGCGCCCTGTGGCGTCCAGCGCGGGGCCGGTGGCGGCGGGACACTCGGACTGCGATAGACAATTCTGGGTACGGGCGACGACGCCGCCATACCGGCCCGGTACTCCGCTTCGGTCATCGGCCGGACATAGGGCTGGAACGGTTTCGGGTCCCGCTCCGGGGAATCGGGGCAGATCCAGCGATGCCCGCACCGGCAGTACAGCCAGAGCCGCCGCCAGTCTCGTCGGTGTCGTCCACGCCTTTCAAGCGCCATTGGCATCGCCTCTCTCGTATTGAATCTTGAAGCGGAATCCTCGTTTTTCCAGCGGGCTCCTGTCTCCTTCCGCCTGCCATCCACTCTGGACGAGAGACCCAGGGTGGTGAAAGATTGACGGCGCGCATCAATGAACAGTCCGAGTTCGAGAATCAGTGAGAAGGATCGAGAAGACATGAGTCAGAATGGTGTACCGCGAATCCTGAAGTTCCTACGTGCGATCAACGGTGGGATGACGCAAGAGCAGGTCGCCGAGCGCCTGCGCGTCAGCGCGTCGTTGATCGCCAAGTTCGAGACCGCCCGGCTGGTGCCGATGCCGGACACAGCCAGGCAGCTTGACAACCTCTTTGGTAGCGGGGACCTGGTGCAGGGTGCGGCAGCCGACGCGCGGAAGGCCGCGCCTCCCGAGTGGTTCCGAGCCTGGCCGGACCTTGAGCGTGAGGCAACCGCGCTCCGATGGCACGAGTCAGCGATCATTCCTGGTCTGTTGCAGACCGAGGCGTACGCGCGGGAGATCCTCACCAGCGGTCTGCTGACCGAGGCACAGGCTGAGGAACACACATCACTCAGACTTGAGCGCCAGGCAGCGGTTTTCGATCGAGCGGATCCTCCGGTCTGTCAGTTCACGATCGACCAGAACGCACTTGGACAGCGCGGCGACCGGACGGTTCTCAAGGAACAGTTGCACCACCTCGTGGAGATGGGCGATCGCAGCCGGTTGTTCCTGCATGTGATCCCTTACTCTGCCGGGCATTACCCGGGCGAGAACGGGCCGTTCATGCTCGCAAGTCTCTCCAACGAAACGACTGTGGGATATGTCGACGATCAGGTGGAGGGTCGGTTGATCACCGAGCCAGGACGTGTTGCCGCCCTCGAACGCTCCTGGCAGGCTGTAACCGCGGTCGCCCTGCCGCGCGGCCAATCCCGAGACCTGATCATGAAGTTGGTGAACGAGCTATGAGCACCGTTGGCCCGACTTGGCGCAAGAGCACCCGAAGCAACTCGAACGGGTCGGCCTGCGTGGAGGTGGCTGACAATCTTGCGGATCGCGTACTCGTCCGGGACAGCAAGGACCCGGACGGGCCGGTCCTGACCTTCGGCCCTGCGCGGTGGCGCAGTTTCGTCAGCCTGGCGAAGCGGCCCGCCTGACGCCGCTTGCTGGATCGGCGGTGGGAAGGTTTTAGTGGCCTCGCGCTGCCGTGTGGCCAGTCCAGAGACCTGATCCTGAGGATGATCGATGAGTACAGCTGAGCCGATCTGGCGGAAGTCCAGTCGTAGCAGTTCAAACGGTGGAGCATGCGTCGAGGTGGCCGACAACCTTCCTGGCCGCGTACTCGTCCGGGACAGCAAGGACCCGGACGGGCCGGCCCTGACCTTCGGCCCTGCGCCGTGGCAGCGTTTTCTCGGCCTGACGAGGTCGCAGGGCTGACCATCCGCCGCAACCGTTTTTGTCCCCCTGGTCCCGGCACCTGCCGGATGCGCCGGACGTCAGGAAATCGCCTGCCCGGGTATCCCGGGGCGGACGGCCGGGTGGAGGTGGTTGGTACGCGGGACTGTCGAGCTGGGTGCGCAGACGGGGCGCGGGGAACAGGTGTTGCCGGACGGCTGGCGGTAACGCGCTGTGCCGCCGGTGGTGGCGTCATGGTGTGCGGGCCGGCCGCCCACTGGGGATCGGGGGCCGACAGCCCGGGACGATGGGCGCGCAAGCGGGGCAGCTCGACAGTCCGGAGTGGACTACACCGACCCCGACAGCATCCACCCCGACAGCACCCGACCCGATGTCAGACCCCCTCCTCCCACCCTCGTCGCCGTCGGGCGGGATGGGAAGGGACGGGACGGGTCAGCGAAGCGTGAACGGAGCCTCGGCGAGCCGGTACGCCAGCGGCTGCTCCGGGGTCAGCCAGGCGTCGTCCGGGCCACCGTCCGGCGCGGCCTGCCAGCGCCGGCAGATCCGGTCCACCGCCACCGGATAGCCGGTGAGGGTACCGTCGGCGGCGATGTGCAGCCGGAGGAAGCACTTCGCGTCCTCGATGCCCTGGCCAGCGAATAGCTCGTTGAGATTGACCCCGAACGAGCCGGCGACCAGCAGATACAGCGCGGTGAGCTGGGTGCCGACCAGCCCGGCGATCGGACCGTAGACCACCGCCGCCGCAGCCACCGACAGCGGCCATGGCCAGGCGTGGAAGAAGAGCTGGAGCCAGATCCAGGTGCCGGCGGCGGCCAGCCCGACGTGCGCGAAGCCGTGACAGAGGCCGAGGATCCAGTGCCGGGCGTGCCGCTTGCCGCTCGCACTGGGCGGCTTGGCGAAGAAGACCGCCCCGATCAGCGTGATGACGAGCATGATGGCCAGCGGAATGCTGAACAGCCGCTGGGCCGCCGCCTCCGAACGCGGGGCCACCACGCCGGCCATGGCCAGCATCAGCAGCGTGTGCAGGCCGCCGAGCAGGGTGGCGAAGCCCGGGTTGCGCAGCGGGAGCCGGCCGAAGATGCCCCAGCCGTACCGCCGGGAGCGGGCGGCGTCCGGATAGCGGCCGGCCAGCTCATACGACTGGCTGACGCTGGCCCGCCGGACCAGGGTGTCCTTCGGCGGCACCTCGATGCGGCGCGGCAGCTTGTGGGTGGGGTAGAGGTAGGCGCCGCCACCACCACAGGTCACCAGGTCGCGGTCCGGTCCGGTGTACCGCGCGTAGTGGTGCAGGTCGCCGGAGAGCAGCAGCCGCACCTGGGCGCCGGTCGGCGCGATCACGGTACGGATGAAATAGTCGATGGTGTCGTACTCCTGGGGTCTGTCGACGGCCTTCACCCAGGACGGCTCCGGCACGGCGATGATCACCCGTGACTCGGGGGTGAGCTGCTTCGCCGCCTCCTCGAAGTAGCGCAGTTGCGGGTCGTCGAGGTAGACCCCGGACTGCCCGTCCAGCCCGAACAGCCACCAGCCGGCCGGCAACTCGACGGCGAAGTAGGAGCGGCTCTGCGGGGTACGCCAGCCGCCGACGTTGTCGTCCCGGGAGCGGACGAAGAGCCGGAGGAAGGCGGTCAGCCCGTCGTACCAGTCGTGGTTGCCGGGGACGGCGTAGAGCACCGGAGCCGGGCCGTCGGCCGGCGGCTGCGGCATGGCCGCCTGGTAGGGGCCCTTGCACCTGTTCTCGTACGCCTCGCCACTCGCCGTCGGATAGACCTGGTCGCCGCCCATCAGCAGCATCTGGCCACGCGGCAGGCGGTGCCCGTCGAGCTCCAACTCCGGGCGGGTCAGCAGGTAGGCGACCGAGTAGGTGGCGTTGAACCCGTCGCCCAGGTCGGCGACGAAATCCAGCCAAAGATCGCCGTCCGGGCCGACCTGCCGGGTGACGGTGCCGGGCAGCGAGTTCTGTAACTCCCGCTTGTCCAGGTACGCCCCGAAGAGCAGCGCCAGCAGGGTACGCAGCCCGGTGCTGATCAGCAGGAACGGCGCCAGCCACGGCACCGGGCGCTGTGGGGTGAAACCGAGTTCGCGCGGATCGAGGCTGCCCGGCCGGGGTGGGGCCGCCGGCTGCGCCGGGATCGGCGGCGCCTGGTGATCGGTCATCGACGAAAGCCTAGTCGGGGCGCCGAGCGCACCACTGTCCGCCTGCCTGCCGACCGTTCCGGGGCGGTGCCGGGTTTGCGCCCAGCTGAGCTGTCCTGTCCCGGTACCGCCGCCGGGAAACCCCCGAGCCGGGCCTGCGCTCGGTGTCGTACACTTGCCGACGTTGCCGCCTTAGCTCAGTCGGTCAGAGCGACGCACTCGTAATGCGTAGGTCGACGGTTCGATTCCGTCAGGCGGCTCGGTGCAGAAGCCCAGGTCATCGGCCTGGGCTTCGCCGTTTCCCAAGGTCCACGACACCGCAGCCGGACGTGCCAGTCCGCAGATAGTCCGCATCCCGCGCCGCCACCGCTTCGTCCAGCCGGTTGGCAACCGCGTCCAGGTCGTCACCGAACAGCCCGGCGTACACGTCCAGCGTCATCTCGTCAGCCGGAAAGCGTGCCGCCAGCTCACCACGGATCAGCGTCTCGACGGCGGGCAGCAGATGCACCCGCGGACCGCCTGCGGCAGGCGTTTCGGGCATCACGACCGGTTGAGCACGCTCTTCCAATCTGAAGGTTCGATGCCTAGCTGGCGATGCACCACGGGATCATCGTCGTACCGGCCTGCTACGGTGCGCCGCAGTTGGCCGGTCAGAGCAACCCCATGTGGGACAGCGCGGCTACGGGGGGCGGGCACTGGTAGGTCCCCGGAGTGATCCCGGGACTGAATATGGGACACCGCGACCCGCCCCCCGCCACGAGCCGAGGTGAGCGGTCCGCATCCAGTCCGCAAGAGGTCGACGGACGGCGGGGGAGTGGTGCGAGATGTCGAGAGGCGTTCCCGCTGCTAGACCCCCACGCGCCCAGGTCGCCGGAGCTGGAAATTTGATCTCGTAATGCGTAGGTCGACGGTTCGATTCCGTCAGGCGGCTCAGAGAGGGGTCCTGACCAGCAGAAATGCCGGTCAGGGCCGCATGTTTATCTATATGATTTTTGAATCAGTCCCCGCCCCCCAAAACGTCTGTCGGCGACCACGTTCGACATGTCGGCTGGTGGGGCGCCGCTGGCGTGCAGGGCTACGCGCTCGGTGCGGGTCCGTGACCTCGGCGTCCAGGCCCGTTGGCCGCCTGACTTGTGGGGCTTCTTCGACGCACGGCCGGCTGCGCTGCCTCCGTCGCGTACTGCGGACGGGATCGACGTACGGTGCCGTCTACCGGGAGCCGGATCACACCGTGCTGAGGGCGGGCTCCCGATCCCGTCGGTAGGAGTAGAGGGCGATGCCCAGTCCGGCCACGGTGAGCGCCGCGCCGACCAGGTAGATCGACGAGAGCCCGAGCTGGCTGTCGATCACCCTTCCACCGAGCCAACCGGCGAACGCGGCGGCGACCTGGAACCCGGAGGCGTTGACTGCCACCGCGAGTGTCGGCGCCACGGTGGCGGTGGAGAGCACCCGCGTCTGCATGCCGGGGATGATGGCGAAGCCCAGCGCGCCGAGAAGGAAGAGGAGAACCATCATCACCGGCTGGACCCCGCTGACGAACCAGGACAGCGCCAGCGTGCCGGCAAGGGCAGCGAGCAGACCGATGAGCGACGGCATCAGGGCCTTGTCCGACAGCCACCCGCCCACAAAGTTTCCGACAACCGCCCCGGCGCCGTAGACCAGGAGCAGCGCGGGGATGGTGCCGGCCGCGAACCCGCTGACGTCGGTGAGCAGCGGCGCGACGTAGCTGAAGACGGTGATCAGCCCGACGTTGCCCATCGCGGTGAGGGCGATGGCGAGTTGCACGTTGCGGTTGGCCAACACCCGGAGTTCGCCGAGGATCGACCCGGTGGCGGTGGCCGGCTGCGCGGGGAGGAACCGGAGGACCAGCAGAGCGGCGACGATGCTCACCGCCGCCACCGCGGCGAAGGTCGACCGCCAGCCGAAGTTCTGACCGATGACGGTCCCTACCGGGGTGCCGAGAATGATGCCGAGATTCATCCCCAGGGCCACCTTGGCGATCGTGGACGCCGCCTTGCCCGGCTCCGCCATGGAGACCGTGGTGGCGATCGCCACGGCGAAGAACGTGGCGACGACCGAGCCGGCGACGAAGCGCGCAGCCAGGAGAACCCCGTAGTTCGGGGCCAGTGTGGACCCCAGGTTGCCGAGCACCGAGACGGCCACGAGCGCCATGATCAGCCGCTTTCTGGCAGTCCGGGCGGTCAGCACGGTGACCACGGGTCCACCGACGATCATGCCGACGGCGTACGCCGTGATCAGCAGCCCGGCTGCGGCGATCGACACCGAGAGGTCAGCGGCCACGTCCGGCAGGATGCCAGCGATCACGAACTCGCCAGTCGTGAGACTGAAGACGACCAGCATGAGGGCGAAGACAGGCAGCGGCACGAGGCGCTCCTACGAGTCTAGTTCGAATAATACGAACTAGAACTATAATAGCTCGAAGTAGGCGCGCTAGACTTGGGGCATGGCAGCGCATCTGGATGGGCAGGTGGACACCCAGATCGACCGGGACGTGTGCAAGCTCGTCCACGAGTTCGCGCACCGGCTCGACGTCCATGTGCGCCGCGTTGCCGACGCGGTGGGCATCACTGCGTCTCAGGTCGTCGCGCTCCGCGAGCTGTCCGAGCCGATCACCGCGCGGACGCTCGCCTCCCGGATGTCCTGCGAGCCGTCGAACGCGACCTTCGTCCTCGACCGGCTGGAGCAGCAGGGCCTCGTCCAGCGTCAACCGCACCCCACGGACCGACGGGCCAAGCAGATCGTGCTGACGCCCGACGGCCACCGGGTCCGGGCCAACGTGCTCCGGCGCCTGCACGACGCGTCCCCGCTGACCCGCCTCACCACCGACCAGCAGGATTCCCTCCGCCAGCTGCTGCAGAAGCTGGTCGAGCAGGCGTAGGGCGGCCCCTGGCTCCGCCGCACCGGGCCCGTTGACGGGCGCCGGCTCCGCCGACGTCGGGTCGGGGCGCCCACGAGGACCGTCAGCGACCGAGTCGACAGCGGGCGCCCCGCTTCCACCTCACTGTCCGACGCTGACACGGCCCGGGGACCGGCGAGGCCGGGCGGACGACCCTCCGGCACGGACGCCGGCGACGGTCACCTCCAGTTCAGAAGCGCTGCCAGCCGCCCCGACGAGGGAATCCACTGTTCGTACCTGGCGCGGGCGAGAGGCAGGAGAGGGTCAGAGCGCGGCGATCTGCTCGATGGATTGGGCGGCGATGGCAGGCAAGGTCGGATCTCCGGACCGGGCGTAGGTATCGCTCACGCTGTCGACGAACTTGATTGCGTGCGCCTCAGGGATGTTCGCTGCACGCAGCATGATCTCGTCAAGGCTCTGGCGGGTGTCGGCGTGCGGGGTGGGCTGTCCGTCGGCCGGGGCGTAGGCGGCGGTAACCGCGGCTGTTGCCGCCCAGGCCGCGTCGAGGCTCGACTTCCAGAGCGTTGGCGGTAGAGCCGGCAGGGCACGAAGGACTGCGTTCGGCGCGGTCGCAGCATGCACGAGCATGACAGGGCGGGCGTACCCGTGTGTGCCGTGCCGGAAGACTGCGGCATCGACGATGGCCGCGAGCCGGGTGGGCACGTCGTCACTGTTGCTGCCGGGTACTGCGCCGGCTGTTTCCGGCCACCGGGTCAGGTCTGCCAGTTGAGCGAGGCGGGCCCGGATGCCGAACCGCTGGTCGGGTACGCGAGGTACCGCGTCGAGCGCGGCCCGGGCGTCGGTCGAGGAGTACGGCCCGGCACCGGGCGGTGCGAGTGGTTGCCACCGGGCAGCCCAATATGCCAGCCCTTGACCAAGTTCGGCGACGCGCGGTTCGGTTTCCTCGTCGAGTAGCGCGCGTATCGCGTGGCCGACCCGGATCACCCCGTGGGTCGCGCCTGCGGCGATGCCAGGCAGGAGGCGCGGCCACCACCGGATCAACACGTCCCGCCAGGGTTCACCGGCCAGTTCACGGTCGAAGTAGTTCAGCCAGTCGCCCGTACGAACCGGATCGCCGAGCGGGTCACGCCACTCATCCCGTGCGATGGTCTCGATACCCCGAGGTCGCTCTTCCAGTTCGTCCGCGTAGGCGTCGATCCATCGATGAACGGCCCGATGGTGACCGTGATGCACCATTGCCTCCACCGCCATCGGGGCGTGGTTGGACAGCCAACCGTCCCGCTCCGGGCCGGTATGACGCAACCGTTCGTACGCTTCGTCAAGGACCGAATCCGTCATATGAACGAGTCTTCAACTTGAAGCTGGGTTGAAGTCAACCAGAGCGGTGTGGTGGAGGCCCCCCTCAGGCGGGCCAGGAGGCGAGCGCGATGTCGACGATGCCGTGCAACTGCTCCCGGCTCGCCCCGTCGCGGGCCTGGATGGAGAGTCCGTACAACACCGAGTGGTAGTAGCCGGCCAGCAGCCCCGGGTCGACCTTCTCGTCCAACTCACCCGAGGCCACGGCTCGGGCGAACCGGTCCCGCAGCGCCGACTCGTCGCGGCGGCGGAGGTCGGCGACGAATTCCTGCACGGGATCGTTGGCCTCGGTGCAGTTGATCGCCGACAGCACGACCATGCATCCGCCCGGCATGCTGGGGTCGGTGAAGCGGTCGGCGCTCTCGCGCAGCATTGTCTCCACGACCGTCCGTGCGGTCCCGCCGCCGGTCAACGCGCGTCGGGCGATCGAGCCCTCGGTCTCGCCGTAGAGCTCGACTGCGGAACGGAACAGGGTCTGCTTGTCGCCGAACGCGGCGTACAGGCTCGGCGGGTTGATCCCCATCTGGGTGGCCAGGAAGTTGACCGAGGTCGCCTCGTACCCCCGCTCCCAGAACGCCCGCATCGCCAGCCGCAGGCCCTGTTCCCGGTCGAAGGCACGCGGCCTGCCCCGTGTCGCCACCGAACCCACCTCCCGTCGCCCCTTCTTGACCCTAGACGGTGCCGAAGCTAGCCTTTTATTTAGCGAGCGCTATAAAAATAGCTCCGACGGCTTCGTGCCGACCAGGGATCCGGCGAGGGCCGGGTGCGGCCGCTCACGGCCTGCGCATCGACGAGGGGGAAGTGGCATGCCAGGTTCGAGTGAGACGCTCCCGGATCTCGACGCCGAGACCGCGCCGCCGGCCCGGCCGGAGCTTCCGTCCTGGGGCTTCCGGGTCTGGGCGATGCTCATCGTGGTGTGTGGCGCGTTCATGCTGGACGCGCTGGACAACATCATGATCGGCATCGCCACCCCGCCCATCCAGGCGGAGTTCGGCATCTCGAACACCACCCTCCAGTGGGTCGTCAGCGCCTACGTCCTGGGCTTCGGCGGCTTCCTGCTCCTCGGCGGCCGGCTCGCCGACCTGGTGGGCAGACGCCGGGTCTTCCTGGTCGGTGTGGCGGTGTTCGCCGTCGGCTCGCTGCTCGGCGGGCTGGCCGACAGTGGGACGTTGGTCATCGTCGGCCGTTTCGTGATGGGCGTCGGTGCCGCCTTCACCGCGCCGGCAGCCCTGTCGATCATCATCACCTCTTTCCCCGCCGGTGCGCAGCGCAACAAGGCCCTGGGCATCTACACCGCCTGCGGGGCGGTCGGCTACTCGACCGGAGTCGTCGTCGGTGGTCTGCTCACCGAACTCGGCTGGCGGTGGGTGTTCCTGCTGCCCGTACCGATAGTGGTGGCGGCCTTCGTCGGCGCGTTGCTGCTGGTCCCGGCCGACCCCGCGTTGGTCAGGGGCCGCCGGTACGACGTGGCGGGCGCGGTGACCAGTACCGCTGCGATGCTGCTGCTGGTGTTCGCCATCGTGCAGGCGCCCGAGTCCGGCCTCCTCGCCCCGCGTACGGCGGGTGCCTTCCTCGCCGCCGTGGCGCTGCTCGTCGCCTTCGTGATGATCGAACTCCGGATACCGGAACCGCTGCTGCGGCTCGGGCTGCTGCGGGTCGGGTCACTGGTCGGGGCCAGCCTCGTCGCGGCCTCCATCCTCGGCACCTACATGAGCTTCCAGTTCATCGGCGGGCTCTACCTCCAGTCGTTCCTCGGATGGTCGCCGCTACAGATGGGCCTGGCGTTCCTCCCCGTCGGCCTGCTCATCATGGCCATCGCGCCCCGGGCGGGGACGCTGATCGGCAGGTTCGGCGTACCCGGCATGATCTTCCTCGGCTTCGTCGCCTACACGCTGTCCTACGTGTTGTTCCTGCGCATCGGGGAGACCACGTCCTACCTGTGGGTCGTCCTCCCCAGCGTCGTGCTGATCGGCATTGCCTTCCCGTTCTCGTTCCCCGCCGCGAACGTGCTCGCGACCTCGGAGGTCTCCGACGAGGAACAGGGCGTTGCCGCCGGCATCCTGCAGACCGGTTACCAGGTCGGCGCGGCCATCGTGCTCGCCATCGTCGCCGCCGTCTCCGCCACGGGCCACGGGGGTGGCGAGGAGCTCAAGAACCTGGACTACTACCGGAACGCGGTCTGGGTCATTCTCGCCATCTCAGCGTTCACGACCGTCCTCACCGCCGTTCCCGTCATCCGCGCCGTGATCCGACGCCGACGCTCCCAGCGTGGTTGACCCTCCCGGCGACCTCCACCGGGTGACCACTCCGCGCCGGTCCGGCGGTGCGTGTCGGCCTTCGGGGTGGTCGGGATCACCTCTACCTCGCCTGGCGAGCGTGCTTGTCACGGCTGCGGACCGTGGTAATTTAACTGCATGCACATGCAGACACCTGGGGCGGAGCCCGGACCTGCCGGCAGGCTCAGTGCGGCCTGGTCCCAGGTCGCCACGTTCGCGTCGGCGGTGGACGCCGGTCTGGGCAAGTGGCTGCTGGATGGCTACAGCGTCGGGCTCACGGAGTACCGGGCACTGGAGTACCTCGCCCAGGCTCCCGACAACGAGCTGCGGGTGAACGACCTCGCCCAGCGGGTCGGCTTGAACCAGAGTTCCGCCACGCGGCTGGTGAGTCGTCTGGAGGCGAAGGGGCTGACCCGGCGCGACCTCTGCCCCAATGACGGGCGCGGGGTCTACGCCGTCATCACCGAACAGGGAGAGGCCCTGATCCGCCAGGTGCGCGGTCGTTACGAGGAACGGGTCGGCGAACTCCTCGGTGAGGTGGCGGCGAGCTACCCCGAGCCCGACGCGAACCGGCTTGCCCGGACCCTGCGGGAGATCGGCGACCTCGTCCACTCCCGGTGACCATCCGCTGGTGGGGATGCAGGACCATCTTCAACGCCGAAATATGCATGTACATGCAGTATATTGATCCGAGAGGAGGGTGTGCAGGTGAACACCACGGTTGAGGTGTTCGTGGACTACGTGTGCCCGTACTGCTTCCTGGTCGAGGGCGCGGTTGCGGAGTTGCAGCGCGAACGTGACGTGACGAT
Source organism: Plantactinospora sp. CNZ320 (assembly GCF_002846275.1). Classification (NCBI taxonomy): domain Bacteria; kingdom Bacillati; phylum Actinomycetota; class Actinomycetes; order Micromonosporales; family Micromonosporaceae; genus Plantactinospora; species Plantactinospora sp. CNZ320. The sequence continues at coordinate 4,457,680 of NZ_PJMP01000001.1, read as the reverse complement.
CGTCATCCAGCCGTTCGAGTTGCGACCCGATCCGGTGCCGACGTTGCGGCCGGAGGACGACTATCTGCCACGAGTCTGGAACGCGTCCGTCTACCCGATGGCGCGGCGGCTGGGCGTGGACATCGCCCTGCCCTCGGTATCTCCGCAGCCGCGTACCGCCAAGGCGTTCCTGGCCCTACAGCTGGCAAAGGAACACGGCGTCGCACGGGAGTACTCGTCGACGGTGTTCCGGGCGTTCTTCCAGCACGACCGCGACATCGGCGAGGACGAGGTGATCGTCGAGATCGCCACCTCGGTTGGCCTCGACCGGGCCGAGGTGGAACGTGCGCTGGCGAGTACCGAGCGGCGCGCCCGCCACCTCGCCGATCAGCGGTACGCGGCCGAATCGGTGGGCGTGACCGCTGTCCCCAGTTTCCGCATCGGCGGCCGACTCTATTCCGGGGTGCTGGACGCGGATCGGCTGAAGGAAGCCGTCGATGCTGCGGCCGGTCGGGAGCTGCTGCCATGAATTCGACCGACGCCGCGCTGGCGCGGCTCATGGCGGACGCCGTGGAGTTCAGTATCCGGCATGTCGAGGCCGGCGGCCTGCCGTTCGTGGGTGTGCTGATCGACGATGACGGTTACGTGTCGGCGCCAGGTGTCAATCTCGTGCAGGAAACGGGAGACCCGACCGCCCATGCCGAGATCGTCGCCATGCGGGCCGCGCTGCGCGATCGCGGAGGCGACGACCTGACGGGCACCTGGCTGCTGGCGACAGGCGAGCCGTGCGGTCTCTGCTACCGCTTCGCCCTCGATCACCGGGTAGGGCGCGCCTACGTCGCCGTCGACAGCGACACCGTCGCGGAGCACGGCTTCGACTACCGCGGCAGCTACCCCGCGTTCCGGATCGACCGTTCAACCATGCCCCTCGTCGTACGTCGCCTGCCGGTCGCACGGGCACTGGAGCCGTTCGAGCGCTTCCGTTCTCTCGGACAGGCCGGCACGCGCACCCCCGCTACCTCGGCAAAGAACCTGAAAGGAAAATCATGAGCTGGCTCTACCTGGGCATCGCCGTGCTCTTCGAGATCACGGTGGCCCTGTCGGCAAGCAAGGCGAAGGGCTTCACCCATCAGCGGTGGACCATGGCGACTCTGCTCAGCGGCGCGATCGCGACCTTCTTCCTCAGCTTGGCGCTCCTGACCTTCGACGTGGGGGTCGGTTATGCGATCTGGACCTCGGTGGCCGGCGTCGGAATCGTCATTGTCGGCGCGCTCTTCCTCGGACAGCGCCTGAACGGGAAGAAGCTCCTCGGCATCCTCATCGTCATCGCTGGCGTCGTCGGGCTGCAACTCAGTGGGGCAGCGTGACGACCAGCCGGCTCCCCACCACCAGCCACCCGCTCTTCCCCGCCCCTTCGTTATCCGGAAAGGACTGACCCATGACCGCGACAGTTGCCAGGCACAACACAAAGGCCGGAGCCTGGCTCGTGCTGCTCCTGGCCGGAGCCTTCGAAGTCGGCTACGCGCTCAGCGTTGGAGGCAGCAGAGGATTCACCGTGCTGAGCTGGTCCATCTCCGCCGTCGTGTTCTTCCTCCTGACGCTCTTCTGCCTCAGCGTCGCCCTGCGGAACATCGATGTCGGGATCGGTTACGCCGTCTGGGCCGGCATTGGCGCCGTCGGCGCGGCCGTCCTCGGTCCGGTCTTCTTCGACGAGTCACTCACACCCACCCGGGCGTTCTGGCTGGCTGTGATCATCGCGGGAGTCGTCTGGCTGAAGCTCGCAGACAGCGCCAAGCTCGAAACAAAGAAGACCCGGGCGGCGGCGTACGACGCCATGCCGTGAAGCATCCGTAGGCGAACGCCGGTGCGGCGGCCCAACCGGAAGGAATCTCGTAGGGGTGAGACTCCGGCCGCTTTCCGAGGGCCGCCGGTACCGACATTCGGCCCGAAATAGCGGAACACCCCGGCACGGAGGGTTAGAGGGCGGACAATTCGGGTACAGCAGCGCCAGCAGTATGCGGAGACGTCGACCTGAAGCATGACGAGGACGTCGGGTAGGACGGCTGCGGCGCCGGAATCCGCTGAGCCCTGGGAGGCGACGATGATGGAGAGCCGATTCAAGGTGCTTGGGCACCCGGTCCATCCGATGCTTGTGATGTTCCCGATCGCCCTCTTCGTCTCCGCCACGATCTTCGACGTCATCGACGTGGCCGGCGGCCCGGACTTCCTCGGTGAGCTGGCGTACTGGAACATTCTGGTCGGCCTGATCGGCGGGGTACTGGCGGCGGCGGCCGGCGCGGTGGACCTGCTGGCCGTGCCGTCCGGTACCCGGGCCAAGCGGGTGGGGGTGGCGCACGCGGCGACCAACCTCGCCGTACTGCTGCTCTTCGCCGCCGTCTGGGCGGTACGGCTGGCCGCCGACACCCGGGAGGCCGGCGGTGCCCTGGTCGCGATCGAGGTGGTGGCGGTCGCCGGTGCGGGACTCGGCGCCTGGTTCGGTGGCGAACTGGTGGACCGGCTCGGCGTCGGGGTTGACCCGGACGCCGACCTGAACGCGCCGAGTTCGCTGCGCCCCCGGACGACCGCCGCCGCGTCGGCGGACCGAACCGAGGAGCGGTGACCCGCGCGGGCGACGACCGGGCCGACCGGGGTGATCGCTACGGGGATTCCGGGCGGGTCGATTCGACGAGTGGCAGGACGCGACGGGAGGGAACACGGCGGCATGGATGAGCCAGGACGTGGCAGCGGGGACCGGGGCTGGGATCCGCGCGGTGAGTTGCAGGCACTCCGGGCGGAACTCGGCCGGCTGGTCGGCTCCGCGCTGGTCGGCGGCCGGGGTGGGCAGCCCGACGTCGAGCTGACCCCGAACGACGACGGCTGGACTGTGGTGGCCCGGCTGCCCGGGGTGGCTCCGGAGGAGGTGGCGCTGGAACTCGACGACCGCGAGCTGTGCATCCGGGCCCGTTCCGAGGCCGAGGTCAACGCCGATCACGGGATGGCCGGCAGCGGATCGCAGACCCGGGCCTTCGAGCACCGGGTGCAGTTGCCGGCGCCTGTCGACCCGGACCGGATCGACGCCGTGATGGACCACGGCCTGCTCACGGTCGCGCTGTCGAAGGCACCCCGGCCGGGTCGGCGGACCATCACTATCGGCAGCCGGCGCCACGACCCGGGCCAGCGCGCCGGGGGTACCGGAGGCCAGCGCGCCGGGGGCACGGCCGGAGCCGGCGTCCGGCCCGAGACGGTGGACCCGGCCGCTGACCGGGAACTGCACCGCCCGGACACCGCCGCTGGTACCCCGTCCACCGGATTCACGGGCTGAGCGGGCGGCGGAACCGGACCCGATGATCGGCAAGGTGCGCGACCTCGTCGGTGACGTCGAGCGGATCGCCGTTCTCCGGGCCAACGCGCTCGGCGACTTCATTTTCGCGTTACCGGCGCTCGACGCGCTGCGGGCCGGTTATCCGGATGCCGAACTGGTGCTCATCGGCGCGCCGTGGCACGAGCGCCTGCTCCGGGACCGGCCCGGCCCGGTCGACCGGGTACTCGTGGTGCCGCCCGCGCACGGCATCCGGGTTGCCGGGGCGGACGAGCCGGAACCGTCGGCGGAGTCGATGGCGCAGTTCCTCGACGTCGCCCGCCGGGAGCGCTTCGACCTCGCGCTCCAGATGCACGGTGGCGGGGCGAACTCCAATCCGCTGGTCGCCGCGCTCGGTGCCCGGGTGACCGCCGGGCTGCGCAGCGAGGACGCCCCGCCGCTGGACCGCTGGCTGCGGTACGTCTACTACCAGCCGGAGGTGGTCCGCTACCTGGAGGTCGCCGGCCTGGTCGGCGCCAGTCCGACCAGCCTGGTGCCCCGGCTCGTCGCCACCGAGGCGGACCTGGCCGAGGCGCACCGCGTGCTGGGTGAGCCGGTAGGTCCCCGGATCGCCCTGCACCCCGGTGCGAGCGACCCGCGTCGCCGCTGGCCGCCGGAGCGCTTCGCCGAGGTGGCCGACCACCTGGCCGACGAGGGGTACGAGGTGCTGGTGACCGGTACCCCGGACGAGCGTGACCTTGCCGCGCAGGTGGTGGCGGCGGCCCGGCTGCCGGTCCGCTCGGTGGTCGGCGAGCTCTCCCTCGGCGGCCTGATCGGCTGTTACGCCGGCTGCGAGGTGGTGGTCTCCAACGACACCGGGCCGGTGCACGTCGCCGCCGCACTGGACACCCCGACGGTCGGCATCTTCTGGGTCGGCAACCTGATCAACTGTGCCGTCCCGCTGCGCGCCCGGCACCGGCCGATCGCCTCGTGGACCCTCAACTGCCCGGTCTGCGGCCAGGACTGCAGCCGGGAACTCTATCCGGCCCGGGACGGCGGGCCGGCCTGCCCGCACCGGGTCTCCTTCGTCACCGACGTACCGGTGGTGGAGGTGCTGGCCGCGGTGGCCGACCTGACCCGCCCCGGCGACAGGTCGAGCTGAGCGGGCGGTAGACCCGGCCCGGTCAGGGGTGGCCGCGGTGCCAGGTCACCTCGGGAAAGTGCTCCCGGACCTGGTCGGCGAAGCGCGGGAAGTTCTCCCCGGTCAGTCGATCACCCCAGCTGGCCAGCAGCTCGCCGAACGAGGTGGCCCGCTCGCCAGGTGAGACGTACAGCCACCCCTCCGCGTCCTCGCCGTCGCCTCGGGGGCGCAGGTTGACGTACACCTCGTCGTCGTGTTGCCCGACGATGAGCCGCCCGGCCGGGCAGGGGTACTCAAGCGAACTGAAGCGCCCGATCGAGATGGAGAACTCGTCGGGACGCCAGCCGGCCCGGCGCAGCGCCTCGGCCATCCCCCGGTGCATGCCCGGCTTGTCGTCGTCCGAGTCCGGCCACGGGTCGACCAGGTCGACGAAGCGCTTGTCCTCGCGCAGCGCGGCGAAGTCGTCGTCGGCACGGATCTGCGGCCGCAGCGAGCTGTTCAGCTCCAACGCCTTCGCGATGTCGGCGAGCGCCGGTTCCGGCCGACCGGTCAGGGCATAGCCGCAGGCCCGGGTGTAGAAGGCGTTCGCGTGCTCGGGTAGCAACCGGACCGCCTCGGTGGCGGCGTCGATCGACTCCTGGTGTCGCCCCTCCTTGACGGCGAGCAGCGCCAGCACGTACCAGCCCCGGCCGTACTCCGGCAGGGTCCGGGTGGCGTACCGGCACACCTCCAGCGCATGCTCCTTCCGGCCGGTCGCGTGTAGCACCTCCGCGTACTGGACGTACGCCGGGCCGCTGGCGAAACCCAGTTCGCCGCAGCGCAGGAACGCCCGCCCGGCCTCGTCCGGGTCGGCGATGCCGATGGTCGTACCCCGAAGCAGGTGCGCCGGCCCGTGGGCCGGATCCCGCTGGACCGCCGCGGTGAAACTCTGTGCCGCCAGGTCCCGCCGGTCGTCGGCGAGGGCGGCGAGGCCACGTTCCCACCACAGTTCGGCGGTGTCGTTGCCCGGTTGGCTGAGCAGCCCTTCGATCGTCTCGATCGCCCGGGGCAGCGGGATGGTGATGTCGTCGTCGAGGTCCGCGATGGGGAAGACGACCGGCTCCAGTTCGTCTTCCCCCGGCTGGTACATCGCGCAGCAGAGGTCGAGCGCGGCGACGAACCGCATGAACGTCTCGGCGTTCACCTGGCGCGTCCAGGTAGCGAGCACGTTCAGTACGTCCGTCATGCGGTCCCGGGGGGCGACCCGGGCCGGCTCCGTCACGTCGAGGACGAACTCCGCCTCCGCGCCGGACCCGCCGGCCGGATCGTCGGGCAGCGTCACCGTCAGGGTCAACGCCTCCGGCAGTGGGTCGATCCGGTGGTCCAACCGGAGCACGGCGCCGAATCCGTTCCGGACGTGCCGGCTCGCCACGCACCCCTTCCGGTCCGGTGCCGGGCTCCAGCCCGCCGGGCCGAGGATCCGGGCGAGCGACTCCGCACGCTGCTCGACGCCGGCGGCCAGGGCGATGTCCCGGGTCTGGTTTCCCGGCCGGATCCGGTGCCAGCGCTCGTCGCTCTCCGCGAACACCTGGGGGTACGCGCCGAGCAGGGCCTCCATGAAGTCCCGCCACGTCTCCGGGGTGATCGCCTGCTGCCAGTGCGTGAGCAGGCCGATCAGCCGGTCGGCGTGTTCCGGGCGGGTCAGGCCGTCGATCCGGAACCGGATCTGGGTGTCGTCGATGATCAACCGGACCCGGGTCTCCGACTGGTTGACCCGACCGACACTGAGCCGCACCGGTCCGGCGTCCAGATAGAAGTCCTCCAGGACGTCGAAGATCTGGGCCTCTTCCGGGCTACGCCGCCAGCCCGTCCGGGACAGCTCCCGCCACAGCCGGTCGGTCACCTCGTCGAGGTAGGAGATTTCGACGTCGTCCTCGTCCGGGGCGTCGTCGTCGGATGTGGAGACGCTGCCCGGGTCGGCTCCGTCGTCGGCGTCCGCCCCGGTCAGCAGCACCAGTCGGCCGTCCTGGTCGAGCCGGATCGGCATCAACCCGTTGGCCTCGTCGACGCCGAAGACCGGGCAGATCCTGACCAGGGCAGGCAGGACCCGGGCGAGCCGCTCCGCGTGCCCCTGTTCGGGGCCGTCCCGGAGTATGTCCAACACCTCGGCGAGCCTGTCGGAGGTCTCGCCGGCCGCTTCGTCCCGCCTCGCGGTGAGACCGAGGAAGTCGACGGCGACGGTGAACTGGCCGTCGTCGTGGTGCCAGACGAGTTGGAGGAACTCCGGCAGGACGCCGTTGCCGGTGATGACGTACTCACAGCTCGCCTGGGCGCCGAAGGACCGGCGACGCATGACCGCGACCCAGTCGCTGCTGATCCCGGCGTCCCAGAGCGCGTTGTCGGAGGTCCAGCCCGCCTGCCCCAGCACGCTCAGGATGGTTGCCCGGCGGTGGGCCTGGGCCGCGGTGAGCTCGTCGACGGAGGGCAACCCCTGCTCCTTCTGATGGCCGGCAGGCACGGGTGACGGGTTGCTCAACGTACATCATGGACGTTTGCAAGGTCATTCCGACCGCTCCTCGAGGAGCCCGGGCACCGCCTCCCAGGCTTCCATGGTCCGCTCGGTGACTGTTGTCGGCGCCTCCAGGTGGTACGCGCCGCTGGGCAGGACGCCGGCTCCGGCGTACCGGGCCATCACGGCGAGCTGGGCGGCCACGTCCTCGCCCTGGTGCCCCGGGTCGAGTCGGGTCCAGAAGTCGAAGCCGCCCGCCGCGCACAGGAGGGACCGGTCGTAGAGCACGCAGCCACCGATCCAGGAGACCTTGTACGCCCGCCACTGCCCGGCCGGCAGCCGGCGGTTCTCGGTCACGTGCAGCAGGTTCGCGGCCGAGTGGATCTGCGCCCGGTCCCACTCCGGCGTGCCGGGGTGCAGCCGTTCCGGCTTCGGCGGGCCGTCCCACTCGGCGTAGTGCCGATGCGTCCGCGGCCGTACGTCGTCCAGATAGGACAGTCCGTGCACCGCGTTGCCGACGAAGCCGCAGCCGAGTTCCCGGATCGCGGTGAGCAGCCGGTCGACGGTGCCGGGTTCGAGCCAGACGTCGTCGTCGAGGAAGAGCACGTACCGGGCGGCCGAGGCGTCCAGCAGATAGCCGCGGTGTTCGGCCAGTCCCCGCCGGGGCAGCCGCCGGGTGAGCAGCACCGGATGTCCCCGGTGCCGGAGTACCCGGACCATCGCCGCCGCCGCCGGATCGGCCCAGCCCGGTTCCCCGTCGGACTGGTCGCTGACCACCACACCGAATCCGTCCGACCCGTCCGGTGTGCCGCTCTCGGCGGGACGTTGGGCGGCCAGTCCGGCCAGGGTGACGGCGAGTTCGGCGGGGCGGTTCCGGGTCGGCACCAGCACGTCCAGCAGCCGGGGCACCCGGAACTCGGCCGCACTGCCCTGGTCGAGCGGCCGGTTGGTCGTCCTCGGCGCCGCGTCGCCGGAATCGGCCGGTGCAGCCGCGTTCACGCCGGAATCGCCAGGTGCAGCCGCGCTCACGCCGGGCGGCTCGACCTGGGCGCCGTGTCCCGGGTCTCCACCGAGGCGGGTACGCCCGCCTGGTTCCCGTCCGGCGCGTCGCCCGCCCCGCCCGGGTCCGGACCGGCGGTGACCTCGGACCGAGCCGCCGCCTGCCGCCGGTCGTCGCCGTGCGAGCGGATCCGGTCGATCACCGCCGAGGTGGACCGGTCGGGTACGTAACCCAGGGTGCGCACCTGGCCGCCGAGCCGGCGTACCAGCGGCGCCTCCGGGACCATGTCCGGCGGGTAGTCACCGCCCTTGACGTAGACGTCGGGGCGGACCGCCTCGATCAGCCCGGCCGGCGAGTCCTCCTCGAAGACCACCACATGGTCCACACAGGATAGTGCGGCGAGCAGTGCGACCCGGTCCTCCACCGGGTTCACCGGCCGGTCGGTGCCCTTGAGTCGCCGTACGCTGTCGTCCGAGTTGACCGCCACCACCAGCAGGTCGCCGAGCTGGCGCGCCTGGTCGAGATAGCGCACGTGTCCCCGGTGCAGCACGTCGAAGCAGCCGTTGGTGAAGACGACGACCCGCCCCTCGGCCCGGTGCCGCCGTACGAGTTCGACCAGGGCCTCCCGGTCGAGTACGGTCCCGACCGGTTCCTCGTCGGTCGCGCCCAGGGCGGCGAGCAGGTCCTCGCGCAGACAGACGCAGGTACCGGTGTCCGAGACGGTGGTGGTGGCGGCGAGCTGGGCCAACTGGGCGGCGGTGGGCAGCGGTGCGTTGGCGGCCAGCGCCAGTGTCATCGCGGCCAGGTACGCGTCACCGGCGCCCACGGCGTAACTCGCCGGTACCGGGGTGGCGTGGCTGCGCCGGGACCGCCCGTCGGCTCCGCCCACCACCGCGCCCTCGGCGTCCAGGGTCACCGCCACCACGTCGGCGCCGGTGCGTTCGCGCAGTTCGGCGAGGCGTGCCTGGGCGACCAGCGCCCGGCTGACGCCGCCGGCCGCGACCGGACGCCCACCGGCGGCACTCGACGTCTCGTCGCCGGCCACCACGATGTCGTCGCCGGAGACCCCGATCTCGTCACTCGTGACCGTGAGACCGTCCCCGCCGCTCGGACCGCCGACCTCGCCGCCGCCCGGCGACGTGACCTCCGGCATGGCCGAGCCGTCACCCTCCCGGCCGCCATCCTCGGCACCGCCGGAGGCGACCGGCGAACCGCCGCCCTCGGCGGCGCCCCTTCCACCCCTGGCCACAGTCGAGCGGTCGCCCTTTCCACTGTTGGCCACAGTCGAGGGATCGTCCTTGCCGGCGCTGGCCACCGACAGGGGGGCGTCCCTTCCGCCGGCGGTCACCGGCGAGGGGGCGTCCTTTCCACCGGTGGCGAACGTCGAGCCGTCCTCGGCGACGCTTACCCGGGTGCCGGCGACCGCCGATGTCGAACTGGCCGGGCCGGGCGAGACCGCCTCGTTCAACAGCCGGGTCGCCTCGGCGAAGCTCGGGGTCACCACGGTCGGGGCGAGGCCACGCCAGTAGGCGAGGTCGTGCGCGTCCAGGGCGACCGTGGCGAAGCAGTCGCGGTGCCGGACCAGCCAACCCCGTACCGCCTCGGGCAGGGCACCGAGTCCGTAGTCGCAGATCACCAGGGTCGGGGCCTGCCCGTCCCGGTCGGCCCGCAACTCCTCGGTCGCCCGGGCGAGCGCGTTGAGCATCCGGTGTACGCCCTCCTCGGGCAGCGTCTCGTCGGCGTCACCCTCGTCCTCGCGGAGCAGGATCTGGTCGGCGGCGAGCAGTCGCCGTTTCACCGGGGTCGGCCGGCCGGGCTGGCTGATGGTCCGGTCCCAGACGCCGGCCCGGTCCAGACAGTCGTGCAGTTCGTCACCTGCCACGTCGGCACCGACCGGGGCGACCAGCGCCGCCCGGCCGCCCAGCGCGGTGAGGTTGACGGCGGTGTTCGCCGCGCCACCGGCAGCGGTCAGCCGGCGACGCAGGGTCAACACCGGTGCCGGGGCCTCCCGGCACAGCCGGTCCGACTCGGCGAACCGCCATTCGTCGAGCATGGCGTCGCCGACCACGAGTACGCCCCTGCCGAGCCAGCTCTCCACCACCGAGGCCAACCGGCGCTGTTCAGATGCGTCTGTCGCCATGTGGCGCGGGTCCCCGGTGCCCGGCCGGGCAAACCTGCTCCCTGCCGTACCCGTGCGACTCGGTGACCGCCGTACGGCGGGTTTGGCATTTGTCATACCGGGAACGTCTTTTGGTTGAGACCTGACCAAACGGTTTCTCGCCACATACATCACCTTCTTCCCGGAAAGGAGAATCGAGATGACCGCGACATTGCAGGGCAAGCGCATCGCGTTCCTGGCCACCGACGGGGTGGAGGAGGTCGAGTACACCCGCCCCCGGGAGGCGGTCGAAGCGGCCGGCGGCCGGGCCGAACTGGTCTCCCTGGAAGGCGGCCGGATCCAGGCCTTCAACCACCTGGACAAGTCCGGGACGTACGAGGTCGACACGACCGTGGCCGAGGCGGACCCGGCCGGCTACGACGGTCTGGTGCTGCCGGGCGGGGTCGCCAACCCGGACGCCCTGCGGGCGAACCCGGACGCCGTCCGGTTCGTCCGGGCGTTCTTCGACGCCGGCAAGCCGGTCGGGGCGATCTGCCACGCGCCGTGGACGATGATCGACGCGGACGTGGTCAAGGGGCGCACCCTCACCTCCTGGCCGAGCCTGCGCACCGACCTGTCGAACGCGGGCGCGCACTGGGTCGACGAGGAGTGCCACGTCGACAACGGGCTGGTGACCAGCCGCAAGCCGGACGACCTGCCGGCGTTCTGCGCCAAGCTCGTGGAGGAACTGGCCGAGGGCCGGCACTGACGCATCCCCTGCTCGCGGTTCGGCGCTGGCCCCTCGGCCGGCGCCGAACCGTTTACCGAGCTGCCGAGTGTGCCGGTCGCCCGGGGAGCTGAAACCGCTCGGCACCTCTGCCAAGCAGGGCTAGGCCGGCACCAGCGGTAGGCATCTTCTGTGCCAACGGGGGGAGAAGGCACTATGACCACCGCTGAGGACGCGCGGCCGATCCTGACCCATCGGCAGATCCTGCTGCTGATGAGCGGTCTGATGACCGGCATGCTGCTGGCCGCCCTGGATCAGACCATCGTCGGAACGGCGCTGCCGACAATCGTCGGAGAACTCGGCGGGATCAACCACTACTCCTGGGTGGTCACCGCGTACCTGCTGGCGTCGACCGCCTCCACCCCGCTGTACGGCAAGATGGCCGATCTCCTCGGCCGCCGCCCGGTCTTCCTCTTCTCCATCGGTACGTTCCTGGTCGGCTCGCTGGCCGCCGGCTTCGCGCAGGACATGACCCAGCTCATCATCACCCGTGGGGTGCAGGGCCTCGGCGCGGGCGGTCTGATGACACTCGCCTTCACCATCATCTCCGACGTGGTCTCGCCCCGGGAGCGTGGTCGCTACCAGGGTCTCTTCGGTGCGGTCTTCGGGGTCTCGTCGGTGGCCGGCCCGCTGGTCGGTGGCTACTTCGCCGAGCACGACTGGCGATGGATCTTCTTCCTGAACGTGCCACTGGGGGTGGTGGCGATCATCGTCTGCTACCGGGTGATGCGGCTGGTCCCGTTCCAGCGCCGGCAGCACGCCATCGACTGGCTCGGCGCCGGCCTGCTGGTGGCAGCGGTGAGTTCACTGCTGCTCGCGCTGAGCTGGGGCGGCAACGAGTACGCCTGGGGCTCGGGGGTGATCATCGGGCTCTTCGTGGCCGGCGGGGTGCTCGGCGTACTCTTCCTGGTCCAGGAGGCCCGGGTGGCCGAGCCGATCCTGCCACTCAAGCTGTTCCGGCGGTCCACCTTCGCGCTGGCCAACGCCGCCGGCTTCATCCTCGGTCTGGTGATGTTCGGGTCGATCATCTTCATCCCGCTCTATCTCCAGATCGTCAAGGGCGCCTCGCCGACCGACAGCGGCCTGCTGATGCTGCCGATGATGGCCGGGGTGATCGTCACCTCGGTGCTCTCCGGGCGCGCGATGAGCCGGATCGGCCGGTACAAGTGGTTTCCGGTGGCCGGGGCGATCGTGCTGGTCGCCGGCATGCTGCTCTTCACCCGGTTGCAGGTCGACACGCCGCTCTGGAACGCCTTCATCTACATGGTGATCATCGGTGTCGGGCTGGGCCTCTGCATGCAGTCGCTGGTCCTCGCCGTGCAGAACGCGGTCGAGACGCGCGACCTCGGCGCCGGTACCTCGGCCGCCACCTTCTTCCGGTCGCTCGGCGGCTCGTTCGGGGTGGCGATCCTCGGTGCGGTGCTCTCGGCCGGGCTCTCCGGCGGGCTGGCCGACCGGCTGCCCGGGGCGATCGCCCAGCTTCCACCCGAACAGCGGGCGCAGTTCGCCGGCGCCACCAAGGAATTCTCGGTCAACGAGCCGTCCCGGATCCTGGCGCTGCCGGATCCGATCCGGGCCGCCGTCCAGGAGTCGTTCGTCGGCGCGCTGCACACCGTCTTCCTGGTCGCCGGGCTGATCGCCCTGCTGGCCGTGGCGGTCACCCTGGCGATGCCGAACAGCGAACTGCGTGGCGGCCCGCCGCCCGGCTCCGGGGAGCGGCTGGCCCGGGACCGGAAGGGCGACGCCGCGACCGAGATGGAGGCGAACGCCCAGACGCTGATCTGACCAGCGCTGACCCGGCGTCGACGCGGGCTACTTCAGGACGACCTGGCCGGTTCGCTCGAACGTGGCAAGGTCGTCCAGGGTCTCCGGCACCGTGCTGGAGACCGGCGAGGGCAGCGTCCGGGCCGAGAAGAAGCCGGCGCCGGTGGTCTCGTCGGTGCTGGTGAGCAACTCGCCGGACCACGCGTCGACCCGGAAGGCGACGACGAAGAGTTGGTACGTGTCGCCGTACATGTTGGTGAAGGTGCGCTCCGGGCCGGTGTACATGGCGAACGGGGTTACCTCGGTGGCGGTCAGCCCGGTCTCCTCCCACACCTCGCGGATCGCGCACTGGTCGATCGACTCGCCGAGTTCCATCGCGCCGGCCGGCAGCGCCCAGTAACCGTTGTCCGAGCGCTCGATCAGCAGTACCCGGCCGGAGGGGTCGCGTACCACGGCACGGGCGCCGACGAACATCAGTACGCGGTCACCGGCGAGGGCGCGAAGCTGACCGAGGTACGAATCGGCCCACGGGATACTGCTCATCGGCCCGCCTTCCAGGGGTGGTCGAGGTGTGAACTGCGACACTAGGTTGTGGTCCATGCGTAGCACGATGATGGACGCACCCCTGCTGATTTCCCGCATCCTCGAACACGGCAGCACCGTGCACGGCGACGCCGAGGTGGCCACCTGGCTGGGCGACGGCTCGCGCCGGATGACGTACGCCGAGGTGGGTGCCGCCGCAGCCCGGCTCGCGCACGCGCTCCGCGACGACCTCGGGATCACCGGTGACCAGCGGGTGGCGACCTTCATGTGGAACAACGCCGAGCACCTGGTCGGCTACTTCGCGGTGCCGAGCATGGGTGCGGTGCTGCACACGCTCAACATCCGCCTCTTTCCGGATCAGGTGGCCTACATCGCCAACCACGCCGAGGACCGGGTGGTGCTGGTCGACTCGACCCTGATCCCGGTGCTGGCCAGGGCGTTGCCCGAGATGTCCACTGTGCAGCACGTGGTGGTGGTCGGCGACGGCGACCCGGCCGCACTGCTGGTGGCCGGAGGCGGGCGGATCGTCGTACACCGGTGGGACGAGCTGCTGCGGGACAGGCCGGACCGGTACGACTGGCCGGAGCTGGACGAGCGGGACGCCGCCGCCCTCTGCTACACCTCCGGCACCACGAGCTGGAGGTCCGCGGCCCGTGGGTGACCGCCAGGTACGTCGGTGACGACGCACCGGACGCGGAGAAGTTCCGGGACGGCTGGCTGCGTACCGGCGACGTCGGCACGCTCTCCGCCGACGGCTTCATCACGCTCACCGACCGGGCCAAGGACGTGATCAAGTCCGGTGGCGAGTGGATCTCCTCGGTCGAGTTGGAGAACGCGCTGATGGCGCATCCGGCGGTGCTGGAGGCGTGCGTGGTCGGCGTACCGGACCCGCGCTGGGACGAGCGTCCACTCGCGACAGTGGTACGCCAGGAGGGCCCCGGGGTGGACGCGACGGAACTGCGGGACTTCCTCGCCGAGCGGGTGGCCGGCTGGCAGCTGCCGGAGCGGTGGGCCTTTGTCGACGCCGTACCGAAGACCTCGGTGGGCAAGTTCGACAAGAAGCGGGTACGCGCCGACTACGCCGCCGGCACCCTCGACGTGGTCGAACTTCCGAGCTGACCTCGTAGCTCGCCTCCGGGTACCCCGTCCGGTCGGCCCGTTGCCAAGCCGATGTTGCGGCGGGAAGGATGTTGACCACGCGGGAAGGGACGGGCGATGCGAGCGGTGGCGGTGACGGCACTGGGCGGTCCCGGTGTGCTGCGGGTGGTCGAGTGGCCGGATCCGACGGCCGGCCCCGGCGAGATCCTCGTGCGGGTACGCGCGACGGCGGTGCATCCCGCCGACCTCGCCGCCAGGATCGGGCGGATTCCCGGTGGCCCGGTCGAGCCGCCGTTCCTGCTCGGCTGGGACTTCGCCGGTGACGTGGTGGCCGTCGGGGAGGGAGTCACCGGACACCGCCTCGGCAGCCGGGTGGCCGGAATGGTGCCCTGGTATCTGACCCGGGGCGGGGTCGGGGCGTACGCCGAGTTTCTGGCCGCCGAACCGGACTGGCTGGTCGCCGTACCCGACGAACTGGACCCGGCGGAGGCGGCCACGGTGGGGCTCAACGCGCTGACCGCCCGGCAGGGGCTGGAGATGATGTCGCTGGCTCCCGGCTCGACGGTGCTGATCACCGGCGCCAGCGGCGGGGTCGGCGGCTTCGCCGCCCAGTTGGCGGCCCGGGCCGGGCACCGGGTGGTCGCGGTGGCCAGCTCCGACGACGAGGAGTGGGTACGCGGCCTCGGCGTCGCCGAGGTGCTGCCCCGCTCCGCCGACCTGGCCGGGCTCGGGGTCCCGGCGGTCTTCGACGCGGTGCCGGTCGGGGCGGCGGCCGGATCGGCGGTCGCCGACGGCGGCGTCCTGGTGACGACCCGGCCGGTCCCGCCGCTCGACCCGCCGCGCGACGTGCGCCAGCAGACGGTGCTGGTCCGGCTCGACCAGCCGATGCTCGCAGAGTTGCTGACCGAGGTGGCCAAGGGGCGGCTGCGGACCCGGGTCGCGGCCTCGCTGCCACTGGCCGAGGCGGCCCACGCGCACCGGTTGGTGGAGGCCGGACGCCTGCGCGGAAAGATCGTCCTCGTACCGTAGCGGCGCCGACCGCTCGATCCCTGCCGATTCGAATGTCACCGCACGGCCCGCCGAGAGGTCGTACTGGGTGAACCGATCGGTGGCAGGGGATGGTGTGGACGAACATCAGGCAATTCGAGAGGTGTACGCGGCTTCGGCGGCCCGGCTGGTGGCGCAGCTCTTCGCGGTCACGGCCGACTACGCCGAGGCGCAGGACGCCGTGCAGGAGGCGTTCGCCCGGGCGTTGAGTCGGGCGGGCCGGTTCCGCCAGCTCGACAACCCGGAGGCGTGGCTGCGTACCGTCGCGCTGAACGTGGCCCGGAGTCGCTTCCGGCGTCAGCTGCGGCTCGACCGGCTGCTCCGGTCCGGCCGGCTGACCGGCGCCGAGTCCGGTGCCCCGGAACTGTCGCCCGACCACGTGGCGCTGGTCGCTGCGCTGCAACGGCTGCCCCGGGCCACCCGGGAGACCGTGGTGCTTCATCACATCGGCGACCTGCCGGTGGCCGAGGTCGCCGCGACGCTCGGCTGCTCGGTGGAGGCCGTCAAGTCCCGACTGGTACGCGGCCGGCAGGCGCTCGCCGGGCAACTGGCCGAGTCGCCCCGGGCGGCCACCGGTGACGCCCCGGTCCGGACGAACCGCCGCTGACCAGTCCGATCTTCCCGACTTCACGTCACACACTCAAACCGGAGGATCCTCATGCCGGAACTCGACTTCACCGGCCTCGGCCGGGCGGCCCAGGCCGCGTTCAAGCCACACTTCGCCGAGGTGGAACGCCGGGCGCGGCGCCGACGGCGGCGTACCCGGGTGGCCGGGGTCGCCGGCCTGGCCGCCGTGGTCGCCGTCGGTGCCGGCCTGGTCTGGCGCGGCCTGCCGTCGGACGACGGCGGCGCCGACCGGATCGGCACGCTCGGCCCGCCGGTCCAGCTCGACCGCACCCCCGACTTCGTACCGACGCCGGACCCGAGCGCCTCGGCGCGCGGCGGTACCCCGGCCCCCGGCACGGTCAGCGGCCGGATGCTCGCCGGCGACCTGCGCCACCTCTACCTGCGGTACCGCGACTGCCAGGAGGACAACTGCGCGATCCGGCTCGCCGCCACCGCCGACAGCGGCGCGACCTGGAAGTCGTACCCGCTGCCGGTGCCGGACAACAGCCTGGTCAACCTGCGAGTGGTCGGGCCGCGGACGCTTGTGGCCGAGGTGCAGACCATGCCGAAGCGCAACGACGGGATGATCGACTCCGACCGGATCGAGCAGTTCGCGATCGCCAGCACCGACGGTGGGGTCAGCTGGCGGAAGATCCAGGTCACCGAGGTCGACATCCTGCCCAAGACGTACCGGCCGTTGGAGTGGACCCCCGACCTCGAGGGGCGCACGTTGGTCGGGGCTGACCCGGCGACCGGCGAGGTCGTCCGGTTGGCCACGAAGGCGCCGCTGCACCACACGCTGGTGCTCGAGGGCCGGACGGTGGAGGCCGGGTTGTGGGTGAGCGGCTGGACCGACCGGACCATCGGCTCGCGGCAGGAGGAGAACGGCACCGTCTCGGAGAACGTGGCCATTTTCAGCGGCAGCGCGATCAGCACCAGCTGGGACGGTGGGCGCAGTTGGCGGCAGTCGGTACTGCCAGAGGACATCTCGGCCGGCGGCAACTTCGGCGCGGCTGCCCTGGCCATCGGCGACAAGGTCGCGTACGCGGTCGGCCAGGTCGACGGCCGGTTGCGGGTCTACCGCAGCGTCGACCAGGGGCGGAGCTGGCAGCGTACGGCCGCGCGGGCCCAGGTCGGGGACCGGATGATCCACGCCGCGGTCCGGCCCGACGGTGTGTTGCTGATCCAGGCCGGCATCCTGGCCGGCGAGAACCCGGTCATGTTCCAGGGCCTCGACCAGGGTGAACGGCTCCGGGAGGTCCCGGTCGGGCCGGGCGCCTCGGCGGTACCCATCCCCAGCGGGTACGCCCAGACCGGCAACCAGGACTCCTCCGGTGGATGGCTCTCCCCGGACGGCCGCACCTGGTCGTACGTCGGTCCGCCCACGATCAACCGCTGACCCCGTCCCGCCATGCCGACCGGACCGGTGGTGATCAGGACTCGCTGGTCACCACCAGCACCTTGCCCACCGCCGAGTTCTGCACGGCGGTGTGCGCCTCGACCACCTCGTCCAGCGGGTAGTAGTGCAGTGGCAGACCCGCCTCGGCGCCGATCCGGAGCACCCCGGAGGACGCGGCGGCGGCGACGTCCGTCACGGCCTGCGCCTTGGCCACCGCCGGCAGGGTGTAGACCAGCACGAACTGCCAGCGGACGTTCGGCACCATCAGCGGCCGGACCGGCAGGGTGAGTTCGGCGCCACCGTCGTCGGCGTACACCGCGACCGCGCCGTTGGCGCCGATCACCTGGCAGTCGATCCCGGCGTTGCGGGCGGCGGAGACCTCGACGATCGCGTCCACCCCGTCCGGCGTGATCTTCCGGATCTCGGCCACCACGTCCTCTTCGCGGTAGTTGATCACATAGGAGGCGCCGGCCGCGACCGCGAGCTGGGCCTTCTCCGCGCTGCTGACCGTGGCGATCACGGTGGCGTCGGCCCACCGGGCGAGCTGGATGGCGGCATTGCCCACCGCACCCGCCCCGCCCTGGACCAGCACCGTACGCCCGGTGAGCGCGCCGACGTCGAGGTGGTCCGGCATCGTCTCGCCGACCGTCAGGCAGCGGTGCGCGGTCATGAACGGAATGCCGAGCGCCCCACCGAGGTCGAAGGAGGCCGAACCGAGCCGCACCACCTGCCGGGCCGGCACCACCGTGTACTCCGCCGCCGTGCCCCACGGCCGCTGCCAGGCCGCCTCCCAGATCCAGACCCGCTCGCCGGTCAGCTTCGCGTCGACACCGGTACCGACCGACTCGATGATCCCCGCCCCGTCCTGGTTGGGGATCTGCCAGCCGTGCCGGGGCGGCGTGCCGGAGCCGTCGCCCTGTCTGAACTTCCAGTCGGTGGGGTTCACCCCGGAGACGGCGACCCGGACCAGGACCTCACCCGGCCCCGGCTCCGGAACGGGCCGCTCCACCACCTCGAGCACGGACGGATCGCCGGTGCACTGGTAGACGGCCGCCCTCATCGTCGACTTCTCCGGTGCTGTCACGTCGATCACCTCTCGTCTCGATCCGCCCGGCCGGGCCGGCCACCCCTCGGGCTGCTGCCCGGCGGGCAGTGCGCCGCACCCGGGACGACCGATCACCATCTTGCTGCCCGTACGGGTGGATCGGCGGAGTTTCCGGCACCGGATCCGGGTGGGCGGGGTCACAAATCCGGCTCCGCGCCCGATCGGGTGCTCAGCGACGAGAAACACGCCGTGAAACCCCAGTCAGGGATCATTCAGGTTTGTCGGGTAGGACTGTTGGGCAAGGGTCCGTCTGTCAAAGGGCGCCGGCCTGCCGGGCGGGTTCGGCCGGAGGCGGCAGCCGGGCGGGCGGCGTTGACGCGGAGTCGACGGAGGCATTCCGGGGCGCCCGCGCCAGCGACGTACGAGCCGCCCTGACCGTCGGGCGGGGCCGACCGGAGACGTGGAGACGCCGATGCGAACCTCAGCCGAGCCTGCGGTGGCGGCTGCGGTCGCACCGTCGGCCGGGCCGGCCGAGGGCCGGGCTGCCGGGGGCTCGTCGGGGGGCCGGGACCGGTATCTGGACCTGTGGCGGGCAGCCGCGCTGGTCCGGGTGGTGACCTATCACGTGCTGGGCTGGATCTGGCTCACCGTGCTCTTCCCGGCGATGGGGCTGATGTTCGCGCTCGCCGGTTCGCTGATGGCCGGCTCGCTGGACCGTACCGGCTCGGGCGCGGTCGGGCGACGGTTGCGCCGGTTGCTGCCCCCGCTCTGGGGCTTCGGGGCGGTGACGCTGACGCTGCTGCTGGTCACCGGCTGGCGTACGGCGCCGACCGCCGCACTCGGCTGGGGCGAACTGGTCTGGTGGATCTTCCCCGCCCGTACCCCGCCGGTCGGCGACCAGTCGTGGGCCTGGGCCTACAACGTGGTGCTCTGGTACATCGTCACCTACCTCTGGCTGGTGCTGCTCTCGCCGGTGCTGCTCGCCCTGTTCCGCCGCTGGCCGTGGCAGAGCCTGGCGCTGGCCGTGGCACTGCCGATCGCCTTCCGGTTCGACATCGTCAACGTCGGCGGGTACTTCAACGAGCAGGCGCTCAACGTCAGCACGTACCTGGCCTGCTGGCTGCTCGGCTTCGCGCACCACGACGGGCTGCTGCGCCGGATCCCGGCCCGGCGGTACGCGATCGCCGTCGGGCTGCTCGCGGTGACCGGGGCGGGCTGGGTGCTCGCGGTCGGCTGGTCGACAGGCAACTACGACCTGAACCGGGTCGCGGGCGGCAACACCCTGTGGTCGATGGCGTTCGTCGCCACCGTGCTCCGGTTCCGGCCCCGACTCGACTGGCTGGGCCGGATCCGCCTGCTGGACCGCCTCGTGGAGCTGTTGAACGCCCGTGCGGTCACCATCTATCTGTGGCACCTGCCGCTCGGCGTACTGGCCGGGGCGCTGATCGCCCCGCTGGCCGTCTCCGGCTGGGTGCAGACCGTCACGGTCCGGCTGGCCGCCGTCTGGCTGCTGGTGGCGGTGGCGGTGGCGCTGTTCGGCTGGATCGAGGATCTGGCCGCCCGTCGCCGCCCGTCGCTGATGCCGGCCCGGGTCAGCCCGAACCGGCGCGGAAGGGCACCCGTCGGGACCACTTCGGTGGTGCCGGCGCCGGGGGCGCGGCGCTGGCACCGGGCGATGGCCGGCACCGTGGCGGTGCTGGCCGTCGGGATGGGCGTGATGGCGCTCAACCTCTGGCCCGGGGTGACCACCCGCACCCAGGCCCAGCCGTCCCCGGCCGAGGTCACCTACCACCTCTCCGACCTGCCCATGCTGCTGGACGGCGATTCGGAGCGGCCGTCGCCGACCCCGGCCACCGGCGCGAGCCCCGGCTCCGTCACCGTGCACGGCCAGGTCTATCCGCGTGCGGTGCTGACCGCCGCGCCGAGCCGGGTCCGGGTGCAGCCCCCCGTCGGCTGCGAGCGGCTCAGGGCCGTGATCGACGTCGGCGCCGATGACGTCGAGGTCGCCTTCGCGGTACGCGCTGACGACGTGACCGTCTTCGAGTCGGGCGTGCGCAGCCGGGCGGACAGTGCCGAGCAGATCGACGTGGCGATCGCCAGTGCCAGCTTCGTCGACCTGGTGACCAGCAGTCCGTCCGGTGGCGCGGTCGGGGTCTGGGCCGATCCGCAGTTCGTCTGCGCACCGTAGCTGTCGGGCGAGTGCCGGGGCGGCTGCTTTCCGCACCGTCTCCGCGCCGCCGGCCGGCCGGTCAGTCCGATCGGAGCACCACGTCCTTGCTGAGGTCGCCCCAGCCGGTCTCCCGGGCCCGGGCGACGGTGTCGCGCAGTTGCGACTCGTCCACCGACTGCTCCCGGCCGCCCTGCTGGAGGGCGACCGAGAAGTTGGCGCAGAGGTATTTCAGCAGGTCGTCGTCGGCGTGCAGGATCTCGCAGATGCCGGCGACGTGGCGGCGGTGGAACAGCCTGGCCATCCCCTCCAGGGCGGCCCGCTCGTGACCCTCCACGTCGATCTTGAACAGCAGCGAGTCGTCGTCGCCGAGCCTGATCCGCTCGTCCAGCCGGAAGCACTCCACCTCGACGCCCCGGTCGTTGCGCACCCGCAGTGACGCGACGCCGGTGTGCTCGTGCAGGTAGAGCCGGGCGGTGCCGGACCGGTCGCTGGCGGCACCGGCGTGCAGTACGGTGCCCGGGTAGTCACCGGTGGCCGCCGCGATCGTCTTGCGCAGCCAGGGCAGGACGGCCGGGTTCGGCTCGACCAGATGCAGCTCGCGGAGGCCGTAGTAGCAGGTCGAGAAGGCCACCTCGCCATAGTTGGCGCCGACGTCGACGGCCACGGTGGGCCGGATCTCGGAGACCAGGCGCCGCCAGGCCGCGACCGCCTTCCGGTCGAGGTTTCCCTTGTAGACGGCGAGTTCGGTGCCCCTGACGTCGGTGTGGTCGGCGTGCAGCACCACGCCGATCTCGTTGCGGAACGCCCCGTCCCGGGTGCGCAGGGCGATCCGGTGGGCGGCCCGGCGGACGTGGTGCGCACCGGACTGGTGAAAGGCACGGCGGAGCGTCGATCGAAAAGTTGACATACCGTTGACCGTTCTCGCTGATCGTTGGGGGTTGTCACATGTCCGGTGGACCTGCCGGCGCTCCCCGACGGTCCGGCGGCGGTGCCGGTCAGTTCCGTTGCGGTACGGGCGGTGCCGGGCGGGGCCGGTTCATCCGCCTCACGGTTCGCCCTCCAGCGACCTCCTCGAACTAGGGCCTGCTCCTCGGGCAGGTTACACAGACAATCACCCAGAGCAACAGACCCGATACGCAACGGAGTAGTACGCGGAAATGTCTCGGGTTTTCCCTGGTCGCAGCACAGGCGCGGAACACTCCCGGCGCACCCGGGCGTACGCCGCAGAAACCTCGATGTCAGACGCTGTTCCGCCCGGCTGGGGAGCCGCCCCGGGTACCCCGGCGGAGGTGACCGCCACCCCGGGCCGGCCCCGGCCGCCGGGCCGGCGCGGTCGGAAAACCGACAGCGGTTCGCGGGACCGTCAGGCGGCCGGTGCCGAGGTCAACCCGGCGAGAACACGGTGCAGACGAGCGGCGGTCTCCGGATCGAACTCGGGGCGGGTCAGGTCGACCGGCGTGTCCCGGCGGAAGGCCGAGAGCGGTCGGTCGGGCGGGTCGGCCAGCAGATCCAGCAGTGCCGGGGTGGCCTGCTCCACCCGCCTGGCGAAGAGCCGGGCCAGCACCCGGACCAGGGTCCGGGCCGGCTGCCGGAACGCGTCGGGCATCCCGGTGTCGACGAAGAGCGGGTTGTAGAGCACGTACCGGATTCCGCTGGCGCCGTGCCGGGCCGCGAAGGAGACCCCGAGCAGGTCGTTGGCCCGGGCGCCCTGCATGGTGGCCCGGAAGGCGCCGTACCGGTGTCGCAGTTGCAGGTCGTCCCAGTGGATCCGACCCGCCCGGATGCCACCGGTGCCGCAGAGGTTCAGGATCACCGGCCGGTCCGCCCGGCCGAGTGGCTCGAGCAGCAGCTCCGGCAGCAGGAATCGGCTGAGTACGTACAGCGCGAAGGTCCGCTCGAAGCCCTCCACGGTCTCGGCACGCCCCCGGGGGTAGCGGCCGGCGCAGAGCACCAGCGCGTCGATCACCTCGTACCGGGCCCGCAGTTCCTCGGCGAGCGCGGTCGTCGCGGCCATCGAGGCCAGGTCGACCCCGTGCACGGCGAGCCGGTCGGCGTACCCCCGTCGGGCCGCCTCGGCCCGCAGCGCCGCGCCGGATCCTTCGGCACTGCCGATCGCCACCACCCGGGCCCCACCTTCGAGGAGCTGCCGGGCCAGCCCGGCCCCGATGCCCCGGGTACCTCCGGTGATCAGCACTGTCCTCATCCGTCGTCTCCTGTTCCCGTCGCCGATAACCTTGATCCTCGGCTTGCTGACGGACGGGTGAAAGAAGGCACATTGATGTCCCCTGACGAGGCCCTGGCCGACGCGTCGGCCCCGGATCCACCGCCGAACCCGGTGGTCGACATCCGGGTGCCGGTCACCGAGGCGGACCGGGCGGCCTGCTCGGCACCGGACGTGCTGCACCGGGTCGGTGACAAGTGGAGCGTGCTGGTGCTGTCGCTGCTCAGCCGGCGCAGCTACGGCTTCAACGAGCTGGACCGGGCCGTCGTCGGGCTCAGCCGTCGGATGTTGACCCGTACGCTGCGCGGACTGGTGCGCGACGGACTCGTCAGCCGTACCGGCCCGGTGGCGGTCGCCGGCCGGGTCGAGTACGCCCTCACCGGCCTGGGGCACTCGCTGCTGCCGCTGGTGATCGCGCTCGGCGAGTGGGCGGTGGCCAACGAGGCCGCCATCAGCCGGGCGCGGGCCCGGGACGACGCCCTGACGGTTGCGGGTCAGCAGGTGGAGTGGAAGAGCCCGCCGACCGGTTCCCCGTCGGCGGCGAGGGCGTTGTAGAGCTCGACGGCCTCCTCGGTCCGGGCCACCTGCACCTCGACCGCCCGTTCCTGGAGGTACCGCAGCGTCGCCGGGTCGACCTTGAGCCGCCCGTCGAAACCCTCGGAGAGCACCACCCGGGTGGCCCCGTTGTCGAGCAGTTCCTCGACGTCGGCCGGCTGGATCCCGGGCTCGTGCCGGGTGCCGGTCTCGGTCCAGTCCCAGGGCCGGCCGCCGCCGGGATGGAGCTTGAAGTCCTTGCCCTCGCCGAGCCCCTGCACGGTCATCCGGCCCCAGGAGATCTCCTGGATCCTGGGCGACCGGGCCGCCGGCACCGTCTCCTCGGTGAGGTCGGCGACGTGTGACAGCACCATCGTGGCGAGCTGTTCGGCGTCCGGGTCGAGCGGGTACGACCCGTGCGGGACCGCCACCACCCGCATGCCGGCGGCGGCGGCCGAGCGTACCCCGTTGCTGGAGTCCTCGACCGCGACGCAGCGACCGGCCGGCACGCCGAGGCGCTGCGCGACCGCCAGGTAGGCGTCCGGGGCCGGCTTGCCCCGGGGCACCTCCTCGGTGGAGAGCGTCACCCGGAACTCCTCGGTCAGCCCCATGGCCGCCAGCGCCACGTCGATCAGCTGGCGCGGGGACGAGCTGGCCAGTCCGAGCGGCCAGCGCCGGGCGAGCCGGCGGACCACCTCGGGCGCGCCGTCGATCACCGGCAGGCTGCGCTGGTACTCCCGGGCCATCGCGTCGATCACGTCGGTGGCGATCTTCTCGGGGCCACCCGGTACGCCCAGTTCGCCGAGGTAGCGGGTCCATTCGCCGGTGTTCATCCCCATCAGCCGGCGCTGGGTGTCGGGCTGCCACCGGCCGCCGGAGGCGTCGACGTAGCGCCGTCGGACCCGCTCCCAGACCGGCTCGGAGTCCACGAGTACGCCGTCAAGGTCGAAGATCACCGCATCAGCCACGGGCTCCATCCTGCCCCAGCCGGCCGCCACCGGCCGACCTACCTCCGCTCCCACCCGCGAGCGGTGCGCCAGCTGACTCGGCGCCGGACGCGGCCGGCCGCATACTGTCTCCGTGGTTGATGATCTCAGTGCGGAAGTGCAGCGCGCCGCGGCCGGTCTGGTCGAGGTGACGCGGGGCCGGGCCGGCGGCGGACTCGACTATTCCGAGAGCAGCCTCGGCACGGTGGAGGAACTGCTCGCCGAGGCGTCCGAGTTCGCCGGGGACATGTCGCCGGACGAGGTCGACAACGTCGCCCGGCAGTTCGGCTGCTACGTCCTGGAGGTCGGCCGCAGGCAGTTCGGCGGCCGGTACCTGTGGCACCCGGACCGTGACGCGCCGGTCCTGGTGGTCGGTGAGCCGACGTTCCGGATAGCGATGCTGAGCTGGGACAAGACCAGGGGACGTCTGTCCGGGGACCCGGCCGACAACCTGCCGTTCTTCTACGCGGGGTTCGCCGACCGGGTGCGAGGTGCGTCCCCCGGTGACGACGCGCTCTACGTCTGAGCAGCCGGTCCATCCGCTTCGGCGGCGGGCGACCGGTGCCTTCCCAGGCCGGCGCGACCTGCCCGAGCCGGCGAGCGGGTCGGGAGGGCCGAGTCGGGTATCGGACCAATGTTCCTGACTCGCCACTCAGATTAGGAATGATGGCTGGCATCGACGCTGATCATCACTCTGAGGGGGCGGACATGGGACGACGGGCGGTCAGGGCGCTGTTGGTGGCCACGCTGGGCGTGACCGGAGTGCTCCCGCTCGCCGGTCCGGTCGCCGCCGCACCGGCACCGACCGGACCGGGCGGGACGGTGGCGCGGGTCGTCGTCCCGGAGACCTGCCCGGACGGCGGGGCGGGCTGTGTGGACGACACGATCGCCCGACTCCGGGAACGGTTCGCCGCGCTCGGGCGCTCCTGCGACCACCACGCCACCTTCACCCTCGCCTATCTGCGGACCACCCAGGGCTTCAAGTGGGGACGGGACCAGGACGGGTACTTCGCCGACAACGCCTGGGTCAACCGGGAGGGCGCGCTCTTCGCCGAGTACTACTACCGGGCGTACGACGACTGGGCCGCCGGGCGGCGCTCCGCCGTACCGGGCGCCTGGCTTACCGCCCTGGACGCGGCCCGGTCCCGCCGGCTCAACGGCGCCGGTGACCTGCTGCTCGGAATGAACGCGCACATCAACCGGGACCTGCCGTACGTGCTCGAACGGGTCGGGCTGACCGCGCCGGACGGCAGCAGCCGGAAACCCGACCACGACAGGGTCAACGAGATCCTCGCCGAGGTGATGGACCCGCTGCTGGCCGAACTGATCGCCCGGCTCGACCGGGACGGTTTCGACACCGGCATCCCGACCAGTACCGCGCTCGGGCTGCTGGTCAGTTGGCGGGAGCAGGCCTGGCGCAACGCCGTCCGGCTGGCGAACGCCCGTACCCCGTTGGCCCGGACCCTCGTCGAGCTGGACATCGAGTCCAGCGCGGTGGCGATCGCCACCGGAATCGCCACGCTCACCAGCTACCTACCGCCGTTCACCGGCCCCGCCCCCCGGGCCGGGTACTGCGCCACGCACAACGCCGACGCCCCGCCGGTGGCGTACCCGTTCGGCGTACCGCCGGCCTACTGAGGCGGGGCGGGCAGGGCGGTCAGGCGGACTTGCGGGGAGCCTTCTTCGGGGCGGCCTTCTTGGTCGCGGCCTTCTTGGCCGTACCCGACTTCGACGCCGTCTTCTTGGCCCCGGCGGCCTTCTTCGCCCCGGTGGACTTCTCCGCCGTCTTGCTGGCCGCCTTCTTCGCGCCTGTCGCCTTCTTCGCCGCAGCCGCCTTCGCGGACTTGGCCGACGAGATCGGGGTGGGCTGGCCGGCGCCGGCCCCGGCCGGCTCCTCGCCCCGGGCGGCGCGGGCCCGGTCCACCGACGCCCGCAGCGCCGCCATCAGGTCGACCGCCGCCGCCGGTGCCTCCTCGACCTCCTCCGGCTGCACCACCTCCCGGCCCTCGACCTTGGCGTCGATGACCTCCTGGAGGGCGGCCCGGTAGTCGTCGGTGAAGACGTCCGGCTCGAACTCGCCGGCCATCGAGTCGATGAGCGAACTCGCCATCGCCAGCTCCGGCGGGCGCACCTTGATGTCCTCGTCCAGGAAGCCGAAGTCGGGGCGGCGGATCTCGTCCGGCCAGAGCATGGTGTTGAGCAGCAGCACGCCCTCCCGGACCCGCAGGGTGGCGAGCTGCTCCCGCTGCCGCAGCGCCACCTTGACGATCGCCACCCGCTCCGAGTCGGTGAGCGCGTCCCGGAGCAGCACGTACGGCTTGGCGGCCGCGCCGTCCGGCTCCAGGAAGTACGCCTTGTTGTAGAGGATCGGGTCGACCTGCTCGGCCGGGACGAACTCCAGTACGTCGATCGCGTGCGAGGTGCTCAGCGGCAGCTCGGCGAAGTCCTCGTCGGTGAGGATGACCATCTCGCCGCCGCCGATGTCGTACCCCTTGGCGATGTCGTCGTAGCTGACCTCCTCGCCGTCGATCGAGCAGACCCGCTTGTACTTGATCCGCCCGCCGTCGGTCCGGTGCACCTGGTGGAACCGGATGTCCTTCTCCTCGGTCGCCGAGTAGACCCGTACCCCGATGGAGACCAGTCCGAACGAGACCGCTCCGCGCCAGATAGCCCGCATGATCTCGTACCTTCCCCTCTCCGGGCGGATATTCACCCCGTCGAGTGAAAGTGCCCCCGAGCAGCGGGTATCCCCACCGTTTGCCGGTGGGTGACGACCCGTTCGATCCAGGATCGCACCGGATCGAACCGGGCGCGAGTGTTTCGGCGTGGACCTAGAGTGAGGTTCGTGCCCGGCACCCCGGTCAAGCCGATGCTCGCGGTCACCGGGGAGCTGCCCGCAGGCCCCGGCTGGGTGCATGAGTTCAAGTGGGACGGGGTGCGGGCGGTCTGCGACTTCACCTGTGGTGAGCTGCGGCTCTACGCCCGTTCCGGGGTGCAGATCACCGCCGCCTATCCGGAACTCGCCCCGCTCGGCGCCCAGCTCGCGCAGCGGGGGCTGGCCGACGCGGTGCTGGACGGCGAGGTGGTGGTGCTGACCGAGCAGGGGCAGCCGTCGTTCACCGCGCTCGCCGAGCGGATGCACGTGCGGGAACCGGCCCGGGCCGCCCGGCTGGCGGCGAGCCTGCCGGTGACGTACATGATCTTCGACCTGCTGCGTCGGGACGGGACCGACCTGACCGGGTGGCCGTACCAGCGCCGCCGGGAGGCGCTGGAGGCGCTCGACCTGGCCGGGCCGCGCTGGGCGGTGCCGCCGGTCTTTCCGGATGGCCGGGCCACCTACCAGGCGGCCGGCGAGCACGGGCTGGAGGGCGTGGTCTCGAAACGAATCGACGCGGTCTATCGGGCCGGGGTCCGGTCGCCGGACTGGGTGAAGGTGAAACTCGAGGTCACCGACGACTTCGTGGTCGGCGGCTGGCGCCCCGGGGTACGCCGGATCGGTGGGCTGCTGGTCGGGGTGCCGGCGCCGGACGGCGGGCTCGTCTACCGGGGTCGGGTCGGCGGCGGCATCGGCGCGGCGATCGAGCGGGAGCTGCTGGCCGTACTGGAGCCGCTGCGCACCGGCACCTCGCCGTTCGTGACCCCGGTGCCCAGGGAGGATGCCCGGGGCGCGATCTGGGTAACTCCCCAGATCGTGGTGGAGGTGAAGTACGGCCAGCGCACGCCGGACGGCCGGCTGCGGTTCCCCCGGATCCGCCGGCTGCGCACCGACAAGACCGTGGCGGACGTCGATGGCACGTGAACAGCGGGTACGGGTCGAGGTGGAGGGGCGCAGCCTCGAACTGTCCAATCTGGACAAGGTGCTCTATCCGGCGTCCGGGTTCACCAAGGGTGAGGTGATCGACTACTACACCCGGGTCTCGAACGCGCTCCTGCCACACCTGCGGGACCGGGCGCTGACCCGGATCCGCTACCCCAACGGCGTGGACGGGAACTTCTTCTTCGAGAAGAACGCCCCGGCCAGTACCCCGGACTGGGTACGCCTGGAGCGGCTGCCCGCCCCCGGCTCGACCAAGGGCCGGGAGATGCTCGACTACGTCGTCTGCGACGACCTGCCGACCCTGGTCTGGCTGGCCAACCTCGCCGCGCTGGAACTGCACACCCCGCAGTGGCAGGTCGGCGCCAACCCCGACCTGATGGTGATGGACCTCGACCCGGGCGCCCCGGCCGGGCTGGTCGAGTGCTGCGGGGTGGCGCTGCTGATCCGGGAGCGTCTCGCCGCCGACGGCATCGCCAGCTATCCGAAGACCTCCGGCAAGAAGGGCATGCAGCTCTGCTGCCCGGTCTCCGGCCGGCAGTCCGCCGACGTGGTCTCCGGCTACGCCCGGCGGGTCGCCGAGGAACTCGCCCGGGAGGCGCCGAAGTCGATCACCGCCCAGATGGCGAAACGACTCCGCCCCGGCAAGATCTTCATTGACTGGAGCCAGAACAACGCGGCGAAGACGACTGTGGCGCCGTACTCGCTGCGGGCCCAGCAGACGCCCTCGGTCTCCACCCCGCTGACCTGGGCCGAGGTGGAGGCCGCCGCCGACGGGGAGGCCGGCGCCGTCCGCCAGTTTCCCGCCGCCGAGGTGCTCGACCGGATCGAGGAGTACGGCGACCTGCTGGTGGACCTCCTCAGCAGCGGCCCGGAGTTGCCCACGAACCGGTGAAGCCGGAATGAAGTCGCCGGCTGCCACCCTCGACGGCGTCGTGTCCGGCAGACATACCCGGGGGGAAGCGTGCCGTACTTCAAGGCGGAGCCTGCCGTCATCCGCGAATTCGGCGCCGAGATCGCCGGCCTGGTCGACGATGCCCAGGCAGCGCAGCGGTACAACGAGCGCTGGCTGGAGATCAGCGGTGCCAGGGGCCCGCTCTACCAGACGGCCTTCGACGCCGTCGCCAGGATCAGGGGGACACTGACGCTCTCCTACAGCCAGCTCGCGAGCGTACTGACCCTCTCCGCCGAGGAGGTCGACCGGGCCGCGGACCACTACCAGAACACCGACGTCGCGTCGGCCGAGAAGTTCGACCGGACGTACTGAACGGGCTGGGCTGGGAGAGGAGGAAGACCGGCATGGCCAGTCCAATGGACGACCTGATCGAGCCGAAGGCCCAGGACCCGATCCCGGACACCATCGAGAACGTTCTCGGCCTACCGCAGTACATCAGCCCGTCGTACTGGCTGGGGCGGGCGGCCGAGTTGGTCTGCGGTACCAACCCGTGGCAGTGGCTTGCCGAGGAACTCGCAGGCGACTGGCAGGCGTTGCAGACGGCAGGCAGCGCGGTGCAGAACCTTGCCGGGTTCAACGACGCCTGCGCGAGCGTCATCAACTCCGCCGCCGCCACCGTCGGGTACGGCTGGGCGGGCAACGCCGCACGTCAAGATCCGCATCATCCCGGCCGACTGGGAGGGCATTCACGTCGGGCTTTCCGGCCCGTTCGACATCGCTACCATGCCGGACGGGCGGCGAGTCGCTCAGATGGACGACCAGTTGATCGGACACCCGGTGACCGACCGTGGCGACCTGGGGCACCTGGAACTAGCATGGGAAGAGATCGATGCGCTGGCACTACCCGTGGTCCAGTCCCGAGACTTGATTCTGAGGATGCTCGATGATCACAAATGAACCGCGCTGGCGGACCTCCAGCCGCAGCAACGCCACCGGCACCTGCGTGGAGGTCGCCGACAACCTGCCCGGTCGGGTGCTGGTCCGGGACAGCAAGGACCGGCAGGGGCCGGCGCTCACCTTCGGTCCGGCCGCCTGGCGCGCCTTCGTCCAACTGGCCCGCGAGGCCGCCTGAAGCCGCGCACCCCTGGCACTGTTTGATGTCGGCCACCTGTGCCGGCTGCCATCCCGATCGGTTCTGAGAACTGTCCCGGCTTCGCCCCAGCCCGATCCCCGGGAGCACCGCATCGCGCCCTGGTGCGGGCCGATGCGACACCCCCGTCGTCTACCGTGGCGACGCAGGTCCTGCTTGAAGGTGGCGAGTCTCCCTCGATCAGACGTCGTCGGGGTTCACCCTCGACCGTCAGCCTGGCGGAGCATCGCGGCTGTCTCGGGGTCCGGCAGGAGTTCCCGGACCTCCTGCGGGCAGCGGCAAGCGCCGGCGAACTTGGCAGCCCAGGTCAGCGCCTCCTCGTGTGCGGCCACGTCGACGACCACGAACCCACCAATGACCTCCTTGGTCTCCGGGTAAGGGCCGTCGGTGACCGCCCCGTCCGTGGCCACGACGCTCGCCCGCTGGCGTTCGAGTCCGGCGCCGAACACCCACACGCCGGCGTTGACGGCCTCTTGGATCACCGCGTGCGATGCCTTGCCCACGGCGGGCATCTCCTCGGCGGGGATGTGGTCCATCGCGCCATCGTTGAACGAGATCAAGTACTTCGTCATCCCATGATTCCCTTGTCCCGGCGGCCTCGTCCGGTCGCCTCTCGTCTGTGCTACGAACGACGCGCCCCGGAATCGACGTATGCCAGAAAAAACTTCACGGGTTCTCCGCCGCTCGGCGCTGGCGAGCGTCGTGTCGCCCCTGTTCGCGGGGATCATCGCCGCCACCAGCTACGGATAGTTGCACACGCCCGTCTGTCGCAGAGCAGGTGTGGCGGCCATTCGCCTGGGAGGTGGAGGTAACTACACCTCCATCGGGCAGGAAGCCTCATCCCGGCCGCGGCGCTCCGATGACATCGTGGCCAAGTGCGATTCCTGACGACCATTGCGACCGTCTGCGCGCTCCTGGCGCTGCCGGCGCCCGCAGCATCCAAACCCGCCGCGCCCGCCGCGCCCGGCAAGGTGCGTACCGACACAGGCTGGATAGCTGGCACGGTACGTGGTGACCACCGCCTCTTCCAGGGCATTCCCTATGCCGCCGCCCCCGTCGGCGAGCTGCGCTGGCGCTCGCCGCAGCCCGCCCCGCCCTGGACCGGCGTCCGGGACGCGACCCGGCCCGGCCCTCGGTGCGCCCAGACGGCTGACAGTTGGGGCCTGCCGGCAAGCGACAGCGAGGATTGCCTCTTCCTCAACGTGACCGCGCCGCGCGATGCCTCCCCCCGCCGCCCCAAACCGGTGCTGGTCTGGCTGCACGGCGGCAGCCTGACCAAGGGGGCCGGCAGCGACTACGACGCTACCCGCCTCGCCACGCGTGGTGACGTCGTCGTGGTGACCGTCAACTACCGGCTGGGGATCTTCGGCTTCTTCGGCCACCCGGGGCTGTCCAATGGTGGCGCGTTCGGGGTGGAGGACCAGCAGGCGGCGCTGCGGTGGGTGCGGCGCAACGCGGCAGCGTTCGGCGGTGATCCGGGCAACGTCACGCTCGCCGGCGAGTCGGCGGGCTCGCACTCGGTATGCGCCCAACTCGCCTCCCCGGGCGCGGCCGGCCTGTTCCACCGTGCCATCACCCAGAGCTCACCGTGTTGGGTCCAGAACGACCCGCCGACGATCCTGGGTGCACCCTGGGTCCCTGCGGCGGCGCACGAGGGGCACGGGCAGATGATCGCCGGCCAGCTCTCCTGCCCGGATGTCGCCTGTCTCCGGGGTAGGTCCGTCTCGGAACTCCTCGCGCAGCCCGTACTGCCCCTGCCTGGATACGGCAACGCCGTGTTGCCCGAGGACCCGGCGACGGTCTTCGCCGAGGGGCGCTTCCACCAGGTGCCGATTCTGTCCGGCATCACCCGGGACGAGGGCACCATGTTCGCCGCGATGATCTTTCCGAAGCTCACCGCTGCGCAGTACGTCGACGGGGTCGCCCAGATCTTCGGGGAACGGGCACCGGCCGTCCTGGCCGCCTATCCGCCCGGCGAGGTGCCTGCCCAGACCACGGCTGCCATCATCAGCGACCTCGACTTCGCGCGGGCGGCGCGGGACACCGATCGGCTGCTGGCCCGGTACGTTCCGGTCTACTCCTACGAGTTCCTCGACCGGACGGCACCGCAACTGTTCCCGTTCCCCGACGACGAGGTGGACCCCCTGGCTTCGCACGGCTCGGAGCTGCCGTTCCTGTTCGACCCGTCCTGGGAGTCTGCCCCGCTCACCGCCAAGCAGCGTCAGCTCGGCCGCCTGATGGTCGACTACTGGGCACGGTTCGCCACCACGGGTGACCCCAACGGCCCCGGACTACCGGCATGGCGACACCACCCGTACGTCCAGGGCCTGGACCTCGGCCGGGTGGGCCGGTTCGACCGGACCACCGCGCACCGGTTGACCTTCTGGGACGGGATCTGACCCCACGCCGGGCCGGGAGACAGGCTCACTCCACGCTGGGCAGCGGGGGGCCGAGCACGTCGTCGGCGTCGACGATCGTGTACGCGTACCCCTGCTCGGCGAGGAAGCGCTGCCGGTGTGCGGCGTACTCGGTGTCGATGGTGTCCCGGGAGACCACCGTGTAGAAGTGCGCCTGCCGGCGGTCCGCCTTCGGCCGGAGTACCCGGCCGAGCCGCTGCGCCTCCTCCTGGCGGGACCCGAAGGTGCCGGAGACCTGGATCGCCACCGCCGCCTCCGGCAGGTCGATGGAGAAGTTGCCGACCTTGGAGATGACCAGGGTGGAGATCTCGCCGGCCCGGAAGGCGTCGAAGAGGCGCTCCCGCTCCTTGTTTGTGGTCGAGCCCTGCACGATCGGCGCGTCCAGCGTCTCGCCCAGCTCGTGCAGTTGGTCGATGTAGCCGCCGATCACCAGTACCTGGTCGGTCGAGTGCCGCTCGACCAGGGCCTTCACCACCGGCAGCTTGGTCCGGGCGGTCGCCGCCACCCGGTAGCGCTCCTCCGGCTCGGCGACCGCGTACGCCATCCGCTCGGCGTCGGTGAGCGTGACGCGTACCTCGGTGCAGTCCGCCGGGGCGATCCAGCCCTGTGCCTCGATGTCCTTCCACGGCGCGTCGTACCGCTTCGGGCCGATCAGCGAGAAGACGTCGCCCTCCCGGCCGTCCTCCCGGACCAGGGTGGCGGTCAGGCCGAGCCGGCGGCGGGCCTGGAGGTCGGCGGTGAACCGGAAGATCGGCGCGGGCAGCAGGTGCACCTCGTCGTAGATCACCAGGCCCCAGTCCCGGGCGCCGAAGAGGTCCAGGTGGGTGAAGGCGCCGCCGCGCCGCGCGGTGAGCACCTGGTACGTCGCGATGGTGACCGGGCGGATCTCCTTGCGCTCGCCGGAGTATTCCCCGATCTCCTCCTCGGTCAGCGAGGTGCGGGCGATCAGTTCCCGCTTCCACTGCCGCCCGGCGACGGTGTTGGTGACCAGGATCAGCGTGGTCGCCTTCGCCTCGGCCATCGCGGCGGCCCCGACCAGGGTCTTGCCGGCCCCGCAGGGCAGCACCACCACACCCGACCCGCCGGCCCAGAAGGTCTGCACCGCCTCCCGCTGGTACGACCGCAGCTCCCAGCCGGGCCGCCCGTCGGTGCCCTCGGTGGCCAGCTCGATCGGGTGCGCCTCGCCGTCGACGTAGCCGGCCAGGTCCTCGGCCGGCCAGCCGAGCTTGAGCAGCGCCTGCTTCAGTCGGCCCCGCTCGGACGGGTGCACGATCATCGTGTCATCGTCGACCTTCCCGCCGAGCATGCCGGCGAGCTTCTTGCTCTTGGCGACCTCGATCAGGACCATCCGGTCCACCGCCCGCAGCACCAGGCCGTGCGTCGGATGCGCGGTCAGTTGCAGCCGGCCGTACCGGTCCATGGTCTCGGCGACGTCGACCAGCAGCGCGTGCGGCACCGGATAGCGGGAGAACCGCAGCAGCGCGTCGACCACACCCTCGGCGTCGTGCCCGGCCGCCCGGGCGTTCCACAGGCCCAGCGGGGTGAGCCGGTAGGTGTGCACGTGCTCAGGCGAGCGCTCCAGCTCGGCGAAGGGCGCGATCGCCATCCGGCAGGCGAGCGCGTCAGGGTGGTCGACCTCCAGCAGCAGGGTCTTGTCCGACTGCACGATCAGTGGTCCGCCGCTCACGCTCAGGCCCTTCCGTCCCAGGTCGGGCGCCTTCCGCGCCGACCCTCCAGTCTTGCACGATGGATAACGAACCGGAAAAATTCTTCACCTGGCGCAACCGAAGCGGCACTCACGTGCGTCTTTCTGTCGACGGCTTCTGGGAGGGCAGATGGTACTGACGCGATTCGGCACCGGTCTGATCACTCTAGTGGCGGTCACCCTGTTCGGCGCCGGTGCGTGCGCGTTTGATCCGCAGTCGGACCAGTCGGGAGCAGCCGGGGGGCTCGCGCCGGTCGGGGCGGAGGACGCAGCGGGGGCGAGCGCGCCGCCCGCGCCGGACCAGGTAGCAACCAGCCCGAGCCCGCGTACCACCCCGCGCCGTCCCGCACCGACGACGAAGGCACCGCCGACCAGGAAGCCGACGAAGAAGCCGGCCCGGACCGGTTCGCCGAAACCGCCGGCCGGCTGCCCGCAGGGGGAGCGGCAGCGCGAGGTCGAGGGCTACCTCGCCCGGCTGGGCGGATTCGGCACCGTCACCGTCGACGGCCGGCAGTCGGCCGCCGACTGCGCCGCCATCAAGAAGTTCCAGCGCCGCTACGACATCCGGCCGGCCGAGGGCAGGGCCGGACCGACCACCGCCGACGTGGCCCGACGGCTGGCCCGGACCGACACCGGCAGGTGCAAGGCCGGCAGCGGGACCACCTTCTGCGTCGACCTGACCCAGCAGACCGTCTGGGCGATGCGCGCCGGCAAGGTGGTGATGGCGCCCACCGTCACCCGCACCGGCATGTCCGGGTACGCCACGCCGGCCGGCACCTACAAAATCAACTTCCGCAACACGAAGGAGTGGTCAGACCCGTACGAGGTGTGGCTGCCGTACTGGCAGCGCTTCGTCGGCGGGATCGGCTTCCACGAGACGACCACCTACCTGCACAACAAGGCGATCGGCTCGCACGGCTGCGTCAATCTGCTGCCGGTCGACGCCCGGCGGATGTGGCAGCTCGGCAAGGTGGGCACCCGGGTGCACGTGCTGGGCCGCCGGCCGGGGACCTGACGCGACTTCGGTCGCTGAACCTGTCATATCGGCACGGCAGGTGCGAGTCTGGACTCTGTCGAGCAGACGCCCGTGGCGGGAGGTTCGCAGATGACGGTCGACGGCGAGGTGAGGTCCGAGACGGATCCCCCCACCGGTCCCGCACCCGTCCCGGCGCCCGTCTCCCGGGCCACCGTCGTCGCGTACGCGACCGTGGCGGTGCTGCTGGCCTGCTGGGTCCTCTTCGGCTGGCTGGTGCAGCAGCAGGGCTTCGTCAACTCGCTCGGCGAGGGGCTCGGCGCCGCGTTCACCCTGTTGCTGATCGTCTCCGTGGTCGGCTCGGTCCGGCAGCACCGCCGGGACTGAGCCGCCTCACTCGTCCAGCACCGCGGCCGTGATCCGGTGCAGCGCGAAGGTGTGCAGCATCTCGGTGCGCTCGTCCTCGGCCCGCAGATAACCGGCGCCGATCGAGACCGGCCGGACCAGCCGGGACGCGGTCGCGCCGTGCGCGTCGACGTAGCCGACCCAGACCAACGCCTTGTCCCGGACCGCCTGCTGGAGTACGGCCAGCGCCTGGGTGTGTGCGTGCGCGGTCGGCATCCCCGGACCGGTCCCGCCCGGCCGGCCGGCGCCCCGGACCGTGCTCGGCGCCCGGCGGGCCGCCCGGGCGGCGGCGTCACCCCGGCGGATCTGCTCCACGATGCCGACCAGCCTCGGCGTGGTCAGCCTCGGGGTGGCCAGCGGATCGGCGACCCGGTTGGCGACCGAACCCCGGGCCGGCGCCCGGCGCACCTTCGGCCGGGTCAGCACCGTCGCCCCGCTCGCATCCTCGGAGACCGGGGCGTACCCGGCCTCGCGCAGCGCGCTGAGCAGCCGCCCCACCAGGTGCGGGGTGGTGAGCACGGTCGGCGCCAGCCGGCGCAGCGACATCGGGGCGAGCCGGCGGTCGGCGAGTACCTCGGTCAGCAGCGCCTCGTCGTCACTGCGCAGGTACGCCCCGGCGGAGCCGACCCGCAGCCCGCCGTGCTTGCGGGCCACGTCGTCGATCAGGTACGTCAACCCCTGCGGTACCGGGGTGCGGGACCGGCGCCTGAAGAGCGCGTGCAGGTCGTCGGCGGCGTACCCGGCATCCAGCGCCCGGCGCACACTCGCCCCGGTGACCCGGTGCACGCTGGCTCCGCCGGCCGACTCGTGTTCGGCCACCGTGGCGAGTTCGGCGGCGACGGTCGGCTCGGGTGGCCCCGGCACCACCACTGTCAGGTCGGCCTGCACCAGGAAGTGGTCGACAGGTGCCGGCAGCAGCGCGTCCAGGGCCCGGACCGCGGCGGAACCGCCCCCGGCCGCACCGTTCGCGTCCGGCCGTACGCCGAGCGGATCGTCACCGGGCTCACCGGGTCGGGTCTCCCCGGCGGTCCACTGCGCCAGCAGCAGCCGGCCGTACGTGGTGAGCGCGCCGAGCCCGGTGACGCCGAGCAGTGCCGCCTCGGCGAGTACCTCCCGCTGCCCGGCCTCCCGGCCCAGGCTGCGCCGGGGCGAGCGCCAGGCGAGCAGGTCCACCACCTCGTCGACGCTCGGCGCGGCA
This sequence comes from Plantactinospora sp. CNZ320, assembly GCF_002846275.1. Classification (NCBI taxonomy): domain Bacteria; kingdom Bacillati; phylum Actinomycetota; class Actinomycetes; order Micromonosporales; family Micromonosporaceae; genus Plantactinospora; species Plantactinospora sp. CNZ320. Next base: position 4,420,919 of record NZ_PJMP01000001.1, on the reverse strand, counting down.
CCCGGTTCGAGGTCGGCGAGCACGGCGAGGACGGCGCGGCGTACCCCCGGCACCCCGGCCCGTTCCGCCTCGGCCGAGAGCACGGTGATCGGCCGGTCCCGGTCGTCGCGCTGGCCGATCAACCCCACCTGCCGGGTCATGGTGAGCCAGGCCCGGGCCAGGTGCTCCCAGCGGTGTGCCAGTGAGGCGTCCCGCCAGCCCTCGTAACCGGCGGACGGCAGCATCTGCTGGTCAGCGCCGTTGCGGGCGGTGACGGCACCGGGCAGGTCCAGTTCGCCGAGGAGTCCTGCCGCGTACGTCACCTCCAGCAGCAGCGCGGCGGTCGGCTCGTCGAGCCCGGTGGCCCGGGCCAACCGGCGCAGGTCGCGTACCCCGAGTCCACCGGAGCGGAGTACCGGGGCGGGGTCGGCGGCGAGCTGTTCGAGCAGCGCCTCGGTGTGTCGTACCGCCTCCATCGCCTGACCGGCCCCGGCGGAGTCGGCGGCCTTCGGCTCCCGGGCCGCGCCCGACACGGTCGGCGAGATCGGCCGGAGCGGGCCGAGCGGGCCGGAGTCGCGGCGCAGCAGCAGGCCGACCTCCCGGGGCAGTTCGACCGCTGTCGGCTTGCCGGCCGGGCCGCTCGGCTCGGTCACCGGCACCAGCAGGCGGTTTTCCACGAGCCAGGAGACCGGGGACGAGGCATCGGACGGTACGGCGGCCGGCAGCGTACCGATCGGCGGGCCGGCGGCGAGCCGGTCCAGGATCGCCCGGGCCGGTGGCGGTGCGGCGAGCAGGGTACGGCGCAGCCGGGCCGGGTCCGCGACCAGCGCGGCCGCCTCCGCGTCCAGCTCCGCCGCCGGCCGGCCGAGCCCCGCCGGGTACGGCGAGCTGACCTCGTCCACACCCGGCACGACCACCAGCGACTCCTCCGGCCCGTACAGCAGGAAGAGCGCCCGGAGCCGGTCGACGGCCGACCGGACGGCGGCCCGGTCCGGCCGGCGGCCCGCCCCGGCGGCCAGGGTGAGGATCTGCTCCGTCGACGTCTCGCCATGATCCGCGTCACGGGTGAGCCGGGCCGCGTCCAGGATCCGCAGGGTGAACTCGTCGAGCCCGTCCAGCGCCCGGGCCACCGAGACCCGGGACTGGGCACGGACCGCCAGGGCGGACAGATCGGCCGGTACCGGCACGACGAGGTCCGGACGCAGCCGGAACAGGGCGGCCAGCGCCTCGTCGGGCAACGCCCGCAGATGGTCGGCGAGTGTGGTCATCGTCTTTCCACGCTATCCGGCCGGGCGCCCGTCGTGCGCGTCGGACGCCCGAGCGGCAGCGTCGGACGCCCGAGCGGCAGCGCGGCGCTGCCCGCCGAGCGTGCGATCATGGCGGCGTGACCACTGCGGCAGTCGGGTTCGATCTCGACCTGACCCTGCTCGACACCCGGCCCGGCATCGCCGCCGCCTACCGGGCGCTCACCGCCGCGACCGGGGTGTACGTCGACGTCGAGGTCGTCATCTCCCGCCTCGGCCCGCTGCTGCGTACCGAGATGCAGAACTGGTTCCCGCCAGAGCGGCTGGACGAGGCGATCGAGACGTACCGCGCGCTCTACGCGGAGTACGCCATCACGTTGTCCCCGCCGCTGCCCGGCGCGGTCGAGGCGCTGGCCGAGACCCGGGCCGCCGGTCTGCGGGTGGTGGTGGTCACCGGCAAGTACGGCCCGCTGGCCCGGCGGCATCTGGAGCACCTCGGCATGGAGGTCGACGAGCTGGTCGGCGAACTCTTCGCTGAGGAGAAGGCGACCGCGCTGACCACGCACGGCGCGGAACTCTACGTCGGTGACCACGTCGCCGACATGGTCGCGGCGCGGACCGCCGGCATCCCGGGACTGGGGGTGACCACCGGCTCGCACGACGCCGACGAGCTGCGGGCGGCCGGTGCCGATCTGGTGGTCGCGGACCTTACCGGATTCCCACAGGCGCTTCGGCGGCTGATGCGGCTAGCCTTGTGAAAGACAGCAATCTCATCAGGGAGTCGAGGTTTACAGGTGCCGACGGGTCGAGTGAAGTGGTACGACGCGGCCAAGGGATACGGGTTCGTCACCAGTGACGAGGGTGGCGACGTGTTCCTGCCGAAGGGCGCGCTGCCGGCTGGTGTCACCGACCTGAAGGGCGGCCAGCGGGTCGAGTTCGGCGTCGTGGACAGCCGCCGGGGCGCGCAGGCGCTCGGGGTGAAGCTGCTGGACGCGCCACCGTCCATGGCGGAGCTTCGCCGCCGGCCGGCGGAGGAGCTGCACGGCCTGGTCGAAGACATGATCAAGGTGCTGGAGGCGAAGGTCCAGCCGGACCTGCGTCGCGGCCGGTTCCCCGACCGCAAGACCGCGCAGACGGTGGCTCAGCTCGTCCACGCGGTCGCCCGCGAACTGGAGATCTGAGGGGTCAACCCGGCCGCCGTCGCCCGGCCGAGCAGGGCGTCGACCGCGGCCTGGCCCTCGGCGCCCAGCTCGGCGGTGAAGTCGTTGACGTAGAGCGCGATGTGCCGGTCGACCACGTCGCGCTCCATCTCCTGGGCGTGCGCGAGCACGTACTCCTCGGTGCCGGCCGGGTCGGCCCAGGCCCGGCGTACCGACTCGCGGATCCAGCCGGTCGCCTCGGCCGGGTCCACCGCACCCCGGCGAGCCAGGATCGCGCCGAGCGGGATCGGCAGCCCGGTGTCGGCCTCCCACCACTGCCCGAGGTCGACCAGCGCGGTCAGGCCGTACCGGGGGTAGGTGAACCGGGCCTCGTGGATGACGAGTCCGGCGTCGTACCGGCCGGCCGCCACCCCCGGCATGATCTCGTGGAACGGGACGACCTCGATCCGCGCCGGTGGCCGCCGCGCCGACCAGAGCCGGAACAGCAGGTACGCCGTGGTCCGGTCACCGGGCACCGCCACGGTCGCCCCGGTCAGGTCGGCGGCGCCGGCCCGCTCGCCCCGGGTCAGCACCAGCGGACCGCAGCCCCGGCCCAACGCCCCGCCGCAGGGCAGCAGGTGGTAGTCGTCGAGCAGCCACGGCAGCGCCGCGTAGCTCACCTTGACCAGGTCGTACGCCCCACGTTCGGCGGCGGTGTTGGTGACGTCCACGTCGGCGTAGGTGACGTCGATCGCCGGGGCGCCGGGCACCAGCCCGTGCACCAGGGCGTGGAACACGAATGTGTCGTTGGGGCAGGGCGAGATCGCCAGGGAGAGCGCCACGGGTTCACGCTAGTCCGACCGCTGCCGTCGCCCCCTGGCACCCACTGCCCGGTTGCCTGGGTCACCTCCGGGGCGGGGTCCGCTGCGGGTTCCGGCCCGAGCCGAGCCGGCCGATCCGGCTGACCCTGCACCGCCCCGACTGACGGGCACGGCCCGGGCCCCGGCCGGGAGCCGGGGGTCGGGGGTCGGGGGTCGGGTCAGAGCTTCGGGCCGACCGTGGCGAAGGCGGCGGTCAGGGCCGCGAAGGCGTCACCGATCCGCCAGGCGGAGCGGTCCCGGGGGCCGATCGGATTGGAGATCGCTCGCAGCTCGGCGAAGGGAAGCCCAGCGGCGACGGCGGCGCTGGCCACTCCGTACCCCTCCATCGCCTCGGCCACCGCGTCCGGGTGCCGGACCAGCAGGGCGGCGGTGGTCGCGGCGGTGCCCGTCACCGTGCTGAGGGTGAGGACCGCTCCGGTGACCGCGTGCGGCAGCCCGGCCCGGAGCACGTCCAGCAGCGCCGGGTCGGCGGGCAGGGTGGTGGTGCCGAAGCCCAGCTCGTCGAGGGTGAGGAAACCGTCCGGCGACTCGGCGCCGAGGTCAGCTGCGACGCTGCGGGTCCCGATCACGACCCCGCCGACCGGGGCCCGACCGGGGAAGCCGCCGCCGATGCCGGTGCTGAGGACTCCCCGGTACGGCCGTCCGGCCGCCTCGGCCAGCGCGATCAGCCGGGCGGTGCCGGCGGCGGCCGCTGCCGGACCAACCCCGACCGCCGCGACGTCGACCGCGTCGTCGACCAGGCCGGCCCGTACCGCCTCGGCCTCGGCGGCGACGGCCGTGACCACGAGCATGCCGTCGTGCACTACTTCCCCCGAGCCTCGTCGCCGGGCACGGCCGAGGAGGAGGGGCGGTAGATGTGGTAACCCGGCGGGGCCAGCTCCGCGTCCTCGTCGCTGCGCGCCGCCGCGCCGTCGGCCGGTCCGTCGGTGTGGCGCTGGTCGTCGGGAGGTTCCACGTCCGCCGTGGGCCTGCCCGGCTGTCCGGGAGCGGGGCGGACCGCCTCGGTGTCGGTGGCCACGGGCGGATCCTCCTCGGGCATCGCCCGGCCGGAGAGTCGCTCGCCGTGCAGCCGGGTGGCGACGACGAACGCCCAGACGGTACCGGCGGCGGCGAGGCCGGTGAGCAGGCCCACCCCGATCCGGCCGTCCAGCGGTACGAGCCCGAGCCCGCCGCCGGCCACGAACGCCAGCATCAACACCGTCTCGGAGTGCGCGAACCCGGTCGCCCGGAGCCGCTCGGGGACCCGTTCCTGGATGGAGGCGTCGACGGCCAGCTTCGCTATGCCGCTGGTCACGGCGGTGACCAGGCAGAGCAGGGCGACCAGCAGCAGGGAGAAGCGGAGCGTGGCCAGCACCCCGACCCCGGTCACCACCACCAGACCGGCGGCCTGGAGCGCGACGGGACGGTGGATGCGCAGCCGGGTGCCGAGGGCGGTGGCCAGGAACGTGCCGATGCCGAGGGCGCCGCCGACCGCCCCGAGCGCGACCTCCGCGCCGTACTGGCGACCGAAGAGTTCGGTCTCCAGGTCGCCGGCCTTGATCGCGAAGGCGAGGAAGAGCAGTAGGAAGCCGTAGAGGGCGCGCAGGGTGGCGCTACCGACCAGGGCACTGATCACCAACCGGCCGCCCGGGCCGCTGCGGCTGAGCGCCCGTTCCCGCCCGTTCCGCCCGGGGCGCAGCGCTTGGAAGGCCCTCGGCACCGTCTCCGGCGGGTCGGCGTCGGCCCGGGGTGGCAGGCGCAACGCGATCACCATGCCGACCAGGAAGATCACCGAGGCGACCCGGAGCGGCCACTGCGGGCCGAACCAGAACGCGGCCACCCCGATCGGTACGACCAGGCCACCGGCGATCGAGCCGTACACGCTGGCCCGGGCGCCGGCCTGGGAGAGGCCGAGCCCCGCCGGCAGCAGCCGGGGCACCGCCGCCGACCGGGCCACCCCGTACGCCCGGGAGAGCGCCAGTACGCCGAAGGCGGCCGGGTAGAGGCCGAAGCCGTGGATGTAGTCCGAGATCAGCCAGGCCAGGAACGCCCGACCCAGCATGGTGGCGGCCAGGGCGTAGCGGCGCCCGTGCCGGAAGTGGTCGAGCAGTGGCCCGACCACCGGTGCGAGCAGCGCGAACGGCACCATTGTGATCAACAGGTAGAGCGCGACCTTGCTCCGTGCCTCGCCGAGCGGGGCGTTGAAGAAGATCGTCCCCGCCAGCCCGATCGTGATCAACGTGTCGCCGGCACACGAGGCGGCGTGCAGGTCGAAGAGCCGGACCATCCCGGTCTCGCCACCGGCGCCCTTCGCGCGTACCCGGGCAACCCGGCGGGTCGTCCAGCGTGCGCTGCCGAGCGAACCCCGGAAGAGCAGCCGGACGCCCCGGATCGCCGTACCGACGACACGCCCGGGTACCGACCGCCCAGAGCGGGTGAACAGCGGCATGAGCACCATCCTCGCCCATCCGGTCGACGACCGTCTGATCTGTGCCGAGATATCTCTGCGGAGAAAAGTGCCGGGGAGTGCCGCCGACCCGCCGTCAAGGATAGGCAAGAATGGGTGAGTGACCAGGAGCACCACGGCCAGAGCCGCCCGCCTCGACCAGGTCTGCGCCAGCGCCGTCGACGTGGCGCGAGAGGGCATCACCGAGGTCGACCCGGCCGATGTCGGCGACCACCAGGGAGCGGTCGCCGAGGGCGACCGACTCGTGACGCATCTCTTCGAGTGCCGGATGGCCGGTTACCAGGGCTGGCAGTGGGCGGTGACGGTGACCCGGGTGCCGCGCAGCCGGCACGTCACCATCTGCGAGACCTTCCTGCTCCCCGGGCCGGACGCGCTGCTCGCGCCGAGCTGGCTGCCCTGGCAGGAGCGGCTCCAGCCGGGTGACCTCGGCGTCGGTGACCTGCTTTTCACTTCACCTGACGACGAGCGACTCGTCCCCGGCTACCTGCTCTCCGACGATCCGGCGGTGGAGGAGACGGCCTGGGAGCTCGGCCTCGGGCGCCCCCGGGTGATGTCCCGGGAGGGCCGGATGGAGACCGCCCAGCGGTGGTATGACGGGGATCACGGGCCGAGCGCGCCGATCGCGGTCGCCGCACCCCGGGCCGCCCGCTGCGGTACCTGCGGCTTCTACCTCCCACTGGCCGGCGCGCTGCGCCAGTCCTTCGGGGTCTGCGGAAACTTCTTCGCCCCCGACGACGGCCGGGCGGTGAGTGCCGACCACGGCTGTGGGGCGCACTCCGAGACGCTTGTCGAGTCGCCCGAGACGCCTGTCGACGAGCTGCCGACAATCTACGACGACAGCGAGGTCGAGGCGATCGCGGTCAGCCGGGCACCCGGCTCGGTCGAGGCCGCCGAGCCCCCGGAGCCGTACGGGCACGGCTGAGGCAGTTCTGTTCTCCGGCGGGCGCGACCACGCTCCGCCAGGCCGTGGTCGGCGATGCTCTCAGCGGCCGGTGCGGCGACGGCGGTTGGCGTCGTGCCGGAGCATCACGGCCAGCCCGGCGAAGCCCGCGAGGAAGCCGGCCAGGCAGGTCCAGAGCCAGTGTTCCCGGCCGGTGTCGGCCAGCCAGTCCCGGAAGAAGACCAGCAACACCAGCCCGACGACCGCCCAGACCACGATCCCGGCAACGGCGAACGGGACCATCGGCGGGTCGAGCGGCTCGATCCGCGGCTCCTCCTCCTCCGACATCGCTCCAGAGTACGGGCGTACTGGTACGTGGTGGTAACCGGGAAGGTCTTTGCTGGTAACCGCTGATCTGGGACGATGCCTCGATCAACGATCAGCCGATCACTCGTAACCCCCTGCGAGGACCCGATGGACAAGATCCCTACGAAGCTGCCCGGGCGGCCCACCGGCGGTAACGCCTTCGACCGGTACTTCGAGATCACGGCACGCGGCTCGACTGTGGGTCGGGAGGTGCGCGGCGGGCTCGCCACCTTCTTCACGATGGCCTACATCGTGGTGCTCAACCCGTTGATCCTGAGCAACGCGGTCGACGGGGACGATGCGAGGCTGCCCATCGCCGCGCTGGCGGCGGCGACCGCCCTGGTGGCCGGGGTGATGACGATCCTGATGGGCGTGGTCGGCCGATTCCCGCTGGCACTGGCCGCCGGGCTCGGCGTCAACGCCCTGGTGGCGTACGAGATCGCACCGCAGATGACCTGGGCTGACGCGATGGGTCTGGTGGTGATCGAAGGTGTGATCATCGCCGTGCTGGTGTTGACCGGGCTGCGTACCGCCGTGTTCCGGGCGGTGCCGACCCAGCTCAAGACCGCGATCGGGGTGGGCATCGGGCTGTTCCTGACGATCATCGGACTGGTCGACGCCGGGTTCGTCCGGCGGGTCCCGGACGCCGCCAACACCACAGTGCCGGTCGGGCTGGGCATCGGCGGCAAGCTGGTCACCTGGCCGGCGCTGGTCTTCGTACTCGGGCTGCTCATCACGCTGGTGCTGGTGGTACGCCGGGTGCGGGGCGCGATCCTGATCGGCATCCTCGCCTCGACCGTGCTGGCGATCGTGGTGGAGGCGATCGCCAAGGTCGGCCCGTCGATGGTGGACGGGAAGCCCAACCCGTCCGGCTGGTCGCTCAACGTGCCGGCGCTGCCGGACAAGGTGGTGGACACCCCCGATCTCTCCCTGCTGGGTCACTTCGACCTGCTCGGCTCCTGGCAGCGGGCGGGTGTACTCGTCGCGCTGATGTTCGTCTTCACGCTGCTGATCACGGACTTCTTCGACACCATGGGCACGATGGTGGCGGTCGGCCAGGAGGGCGGGCTGCTGGACGAGGAGAAGATGCCGCCGCGTACCCGGGAGATCCTGCTGGTGGACTCGATCGCCGCGGCGGCCGGCGGCGCGGCGAGTACGTCGAGCAACACGTCGTACATCGAGAGTGCCGCCGGGGTCGCGGAGGGTGCCCGGACCGGGGCGGCCAACCTGGTCACCGGCGGGTTGTTCCTGCTGGCGATGTTCCTGGCCCCGCTGGTCCTGGTGGTGCCCTTCGAGGCGGCCTCGGTGGCACTGGTGATCGTCGGGTTCCTGATGATGACCGCGGTGAAGACCATTGACTGGAACGACTACGAGATCGCCATCCCGGCGTTCCTGACCATCGTGCTGATGCCGTTCACCTATTCGATCTCGAACGGCATCGGGGCCGGTGTGATCAGCTTCGTGCTGGTCAAGCTGGCCAGGGGCAAGGTCCGGGAGGTGCACCCGCTGCTCTACGGGGTGGCCGCGCTCTTCGTGGTCTACTTCCTGCGCGGCCCGATCGAGACTGTGCTGTTCTAGCCTGTGGGACGGTACGGGGCGGAGGCCCGGTGACAGTGGTCATAGTCGGTGGTCGTTAGCCAAGCTTATTAGTTAAGCTAACGACCGTGACGGAGTGGACGGTGATGGCGAAGCACATGCCACCGGCGCAGCTCGCGACGTTGTTGCGCGACGCGATCACCCGACTCAACCGACGGGTACGACAGACCCGGCCGGTCGGCGACCTCACGGGGACCCAGCTCTCCGCGCTGACCAGCCTGGAGCTGGCCGGCGCGCTGACACCACGCGAGCTGGCCGACACCGAACGGGTCCAGCCGCCGACGATGACCAAGATCGTCGCAAGGTTGGAGGAGCGCGGCCTCGTGCAGCGCACACCCCATCCGACCGACGGTCGACAGGTCATCCTCTCGACCACCGACACCGGCCGCGCGATGCTCGCCCAGTTCGACCGGGCCCGCAACAGGTGGCTGGCCGTCCGGCTCGCCGAGCTGAGCCCAGAGGAACGCGACGCGCTCCAGCGTGCCGCGGAGATCCTGCAGAAGGTGGCGCGCGACTGATCGCCGCAGACGTCCGGGTCCGCTTCGTCCGCTAGGACCTTCCGGCCGCAATGTCGAGGCCGGAGGTCGGGATGACGCGTACGACCCGAGGAGGCGCACTCCGAGTGCGGGCAAAGCTGAGCACCACCTTCCAGTCCATGAAGGTTCGCAACTACCGGCTCTTCGCCACCGGTCAGCTGATCAAACTGATCGGCGTGTGGATGATGTTCACCACACAGGACTGGTTGGTCCTGGACCTCTCGGACAACTCCGCCTCCGCGCTCGGCGTGGTCATCGCACTTCAGTTCACCCCGGTGCTCCTGCTCACACTGCTCTCCGGCCGCCTCGCCGACCGGTACGACAAGCGGCTGCTCCTGTTCGTCGCCAACTGCACCTGGAGTCTGCTGGCGCTCGGCATGAGCGTGCTGGTCCTCACCGGTGTGGTGCAGTTGTGGCACGTCTTCGTCTTCGCCGGCCTGCTCGGGGTGGCGAACGCGGTCGAGACCCCGGTACGCCAGTCCTTCGTCTCCGAACTCGTCGGTACCCCGCTGCTGCCCAACGCGCTGGCGCTCTCCTCCGCCACCTTCAACTCGGCCCGGATCGTCGGCCCCGCGCTGGCCGGGGTGGCGATCGCCCTCTTCGACGTCGGCCCGGTCTTCCTGGTCAGCGCGGTCAGTTCGATCGCTCCGGTGATCTGCGTGGTGCTGATGCGCCCGACCGAGCTGCACCGCGAGGAACTGCTCCCGCTCGCCGAGCGCGGCTCCGCCCGGGTGATCGACGGCCTCCGGTACGTCGCCCGCCGCTCCGACCTGGTGCTGCCGATGGTGCTGATGTCGGTGATGGGGCTGGCCCTGTTCAACTTCCAGCTCACCCTCTCGGCGCTGGCCAAGACCACCTTCAACACCGGTGCCGCCTCGTTCGGCCTCTTCACCACCGCGCTCGCGGTGGGCGCGCTCGCCGGGGCACTGGCCGGCAGCGGCCGGCGCAGCCGGCCGTCGGTCTGGGTGGTGCTGGGCGCCGCCGTGGCGACAAGCGTCTGCGGCATTCTGGTCGGGCTAGCTCCGACGTACTGGCTGGTGGTGGCGTTGCTGCCGCTCACCGGTTTCTTCATGGTCTTCTTCGCCCAGGCGTCCAACCAGCGGGTCCAGCTCGGTGTCGACGCGGCGTTCCGGGGCCGGGTGATGGCGCTCTGGGTGCTCGTCTTCCTCGGCACCAACCCGGTCGGCGCGCCGATCATCGGCTGGATCGCCGAGCACTTCGGTGCCGGCGCGAGCATCTGGATCGGCGGACTGATCTCGCTGGCCACCGCCGGTACGGCGCTGATCTGGCAACTGCACCGCACCGGTACCCGGTTGCGGCTGCGCATCCTCCCGCTGCCCCGCTTCTACGTGGTGCACCCGGCCGACATGTGAGGCACCGGGTGCGGCGCCGTCGCCGTGCCCGCCGCCGTCCAATCGAGCGTCGCCGCCGTCGTCGCGCCATCGACCGCCGTCGAGCGTCGTCGGTCGATGGCGCGGCGCCCTGCGGGTGTCGGATCCCTCTGGTTAGCTGGCCTCATGCTGCGCGTGCGACTTCTGGAGTGCCTGGCCGCCGACCAGGCCCGGCTGCGGCAGGTCGCTTCCGCCGATCTGGCCGCCGCCGTGCCGAGCTGTCCGGGCTGGACCGTCGCCGACCTGCTCCGGCACGTCGCGACGGTCTACCTGCACAAGGTGGAGTGCATGCGAACCGGGCGGATTCCGTCGTCGTGGCCGCCGGACGTCTCCGCAGAGGAGCCGTTGGCGCTGCTCGACCGGGCATGTCTCGCGCTGGGCGCCGAGTTCGACAGCCGGGATTCCGCCGCGCTCGCCCCCACCTGGTACGACCCGGACCAGACCGTCGGCTTCTGGCTCCGGCGGATGACACAGGAGACGCTCGTGCACCGGGTCGACGCGGAGTTGGCGGTCGCCGAGCCCGTGGCGGAGATTCCCGCCGACCTGGCCGCCGACGGCATCGACGAGGTGCTGCGGATCCTCCTCGGCTACGGCAGCCGGCGCTGGCCCGAACGCTTCGCCGACGTGTTCCCCGATTCCGCGATCCGGGTGCTGGTCACCACCGGACCGGCGAGCTGGCAGGTCCGGCTCGGCCCCGAGGGTGCGACGGTCGCCGCCGACCGGGCCGGGGTCGCCCGGGCACCGGTGGCCGCCCGGACGGCGGACGATCCGCCGCCCGAGGCCGGGCCGGTGGCGACCATCAGTGCGGACCCGGAGCGGTTGCTGCTCTGGCTCTGGCGGCGCTTCGCCGACGACGCGATCAGCTGGACCGGCGACCGGGCCGCCGTCGATTGGCTGCGCCTGGCACTCGCTCCGGCTACCCGATGAATGTTCGTTGATTGCAAAACGGGTGGCGGGTCGGGGTACTGCCGGTTAGCGTCGGAGAACGTGGCCATCGTGCATGCATTCGCGCTGCCGCTGGCCCTTCTCGCCATCGCCAGCCTGCCAGTCGTCATAGCCGCGCTGATCTGCGCCGACGAGCTGATCGACGGGCTCGCCCGCCGGCTCGCCGACCAGCGGGACGGTCGCCGGTCGCGGCGGACGATGGAGCGGCTCGACCGGACGTTCGAAGTGGAGTCGCCCGGCACCGGGGCCGATCTCACCGAGTTGGACCGGGTGGACCATCCGACCATCGAACGGATCGCCGCCGACCTGCGCCGGCTGGGTGACCAGCGGCTGCGCGTCGCCGGACGGTCCCGGCTCTGGCAGGACGCCGTGCTGGAGGCGTACGACGACCGGCTGCGTCTGGCCAGCCGGTGCCTGGGAGTGGCCGAGCATCTCGGCGATCTCGACGGAATCGACCTGGAGATCGAACGGGTACGTGTCGAGGGCGAGTTGCAGGCCGCCGGGCTGATCCTGGCCTCCCCGCAGGCCGGTCCGCGGCAGGGCAGCGGTTGAGCCGCCCGTCCACCCCGCACCGCCGCCCGGAACGGTGCTGAGATGCGGCTCTTCGTGGCCGTCTATCCACCGCCGGAGGCGCTGGACGACATGGTCGCGCAGACCCGCCGGCTCCGGATCGGTGCGGCGGCAGACACCGGGATCAACGTACGGCTGACCGCCCGGTCGACCCTGCACGTCACGGTCGCCTTCCTCGGCGAGGTGCCGGACGACCGGCTGCCCACAGTGGAAGAGGCACTCTCCCGGGCCGTCGAGGCGTGGCGGCACCCACCGGTACGGCGTCGGCGCGCCGCCGCACGGACCGTCCCGGACCAGGAGTCACCCGTCTCCGGGCCGAAGGCGCGGCGGTTGGGCGCACCGGGACCGGTCCCGTCGACCGGGCAACCGCAGCTGCGGTCGGCGCCCCGGCTCCAGCTCGGCGGCGGTGGACGGTTCGGGCGGGGGCGGTTCACGGTGCTCTGGGTGGGGCTGCTCGGCGAGGTGGACGCCCTGCGTCAGCTCGGCGCGACGGTCCGGCGGGAGCTGCGCCGGTCCCGGCTGCCCTTCGACCTCCGGCCGCTGCGGCCACACCTCACGCTGGCCCGCCCCGGGGACCGGCTGGACCGGGAGAGCCTCGACGAGGACCTGCGTACCCTCGACGGATATCTCGGGCCGTCCTGGCCGGCGACCGAGCTGGTGCTGGTACGCAGCCACCTGGGCCCCCGGCCGACGTACGACCGGCTGGCCGCGTGGCCGCTCTGACCGCGCGGTTCCGCTGGTCACCCGCCCCGGCCGGCGTCCTCCGGGACACTGACCGGGGCGCGACCGCGTGCCTTGCCGACCTGACCGACCGGAGCAGCACGCTGCCGATCTCGGCATTCGAAATCCAGCAGGTCAGCACCGGGTGTCGACCGGTGGCATCGAACCGGTCGCCAGATAGGTGTTGACGGTCCGGTCGACGCAGGGCAGGGCCTCGTCCCCGTTGATCTGGCGCGCGTACATGCCGTGCGCCCGGATGTCGACGGTGAGCAGGCGGGACGCGGTGAGCCGCCGGTGCAGGTCGAGTGCGAGGTGATACGGCGAATTGTCCCGCGTCGCCTGCACCATCAGCACCGGCACGTCGTGTGCCACCCTGACCGGCGGCTCGGCCGGGGCCGGCCAGAACGCGCACGGCGTCACGTTGTTTCCCAACGGCCCGAAGACGGGCTGGCTGCTCCGGCTGCGCTGCACGTTGTGCCAGTACGGGGCGGCACCGTCCGGCCAGCGCGGGTCGGCGCAGAACACCCCGAACGACGAGGCGAGGATGTTCTCGATCATCGGGTCCCGCAGGTCCAGCAGACCCAGCATCTCGGGCAGTTCCGGCGCCCAGGTGACCGGGCGCCCGGCGACGGCGGCGACGAGGTCGCCCAGTGTGCGGGCCAGCACCGGGTCGTTCGCCTCGTTCCCCAACCAATCACGGATCAGGAACGGCAGGATGTTGTCGTCGACCAGGTGGCCTTCGACAGCGACAGGGCTCCGGGCGAGGGACTCGATCAGTCCCTGGACGGTCGCCCGGACCCGCTCCGGGGTGGAACCGAGCCGGTAACTGTCGTCGCGGGCTGCCGCCCAGCGCGCCCACTCCGCGAGCGCCGCCTCCGCCCGGCCCGCGCCCGCCTGGTTGAGCGCGTACTCCGACTCCACCGCGGAGACGCTGTCGAGCACCATCCGGTCCACCCGGTGCGGGAACAGCTCCGAGTAGACGGCACCGAGGTCGGCGCCCCACGAGACGCCGTAATACGACATTCGGGGCTCGCCCAGGGCCGCCCGGATCCGATCCATGTCCCGGGCGACGTCACGGATGCCGGCGTACGGCAGCAGCGCGGCGTTGCGTTCCTCGCACCGGCGGGCGAAGTCGGCCGACAGCCGGGCCGACTCCAGGAAGCCGGCCCGGTCCGTACCGGCCGAACGCCCGACATCGCGGAGGGTGATCGGACCGCAGGTGATCGGCGCGCTACCGCCGACGAACCGTGGGTCGAAGCCGATGAGGTCGTACTGCTCGGCCACCCCGCCCAGCACCTGCCGCAACCTGGCGGCGAAGTCGAGCCCGGGGCCACCCGGGCCGCCGGGATTGACCAGGAGGATGCCGCGTCGGCGGGCCGGGTCGGCGGCCCGGATGCGGGACACCACGAGGTCGACCGCGTCGTCGCCGTCCGGACTCGCGTGCCGCAACGGCACCCGCAGCACCCCGCACTCGGCTCCGGCCTCGGCCAGCGCCGCATCCGCGCATGGACCGAAGCTCAGCCGGCCTCCGGATCGATTGTCGGAGGTGGCGGTTCCGGCGAGCGCCGGCACCGATGTGCTGCTGCCGAGCACGGCGACGACGGTCGCACCGGCGATCAGTCGAGAGACCCAGGTCATCAGTGTTCCTTTCCGGGTGGCGCGGAATCGAGGAGCACTGGCAACGCTATGAAGGGACTCGTCCACAGTCGACGCGGCAGTCCCCCGGATGGGAGGTACCGGTAGCCCTACCCCGGGGCGGCGCCCGCGTACCGACAGCCGGCCCGACCGGGAGTGGTGCGGCGTACCGCGATTGGTGGTGTTTCACCGCGCCGTGCGGTCCGCGCGCTGGCGATCACGTAGCGTGCGGACCGGCGGTGGTGCGTGGGGTCAGGAGGTCTCGCGGGCGGCGGGGCCGCTGCCGAAGAGGACGTCGTCCCAGCTCGGCAGGCGCTTGCGCGGCTTGCCTGTGGTGTCACCGGACTCGGCTGAGCCCGGCCCGTTGGCGGCCCGGCGCGGCCGGAGCACCGCCAGCGACGGCACCGCCGGGACCTCCTTCGGAGCGTCCGCGTCGTCGTCGAACGCGGAGCCGGCGCCGCCGCCGAGCAGCGCGGCGGCACCACCGGAGACCGGACGTTGCCGGGGCGCGTCCGGCGAGGCCATCGACGCGGCCGGGTCGAGGCCGCGACCGGCGGTCGAGCCGAGCGGCCGGTCGAGCCCGGCGAGCAGCGCGTCCCGGCCGGCCCGGATCGGATCCCGGACGGGCCGGGCGTGGTCGCCGGCGGCGGCCGGCAGCCCGTGCCCGCCACGGCTCGGCTCCACCCGGGAGGGACCGGGCAGGGCGTGGCCGCCGCGCTCGGGCGCGGGCTCCTGGCCGAGCAGTGGCGCGGGGCGCTCGGCGCAGAGGTACTGCGCCATGTCGTCGTGCGGCGTCACCGCCTGGCGGGCCTTGTCGAGATCCCAGACCGCCTGCGCGGTGGCCTTGCCGGAGGGCCAGGTCGCGATGATCCGCCAGGTGCCGTCGTCGCGCCGGTAGGCGTCCCAGGAGATCTTCTCGGTGTCGATGCCGTGCTGGGAGAGCCGGCCGTCGACGATCTCGGCGAGCGGTGCCTGGTTCTCCGCGTTCTTCAGCCGGGTGCGCCGGGCGTGCTGGGCGAGCATCGCCCGCTCCTGGAGCACCGGGCCGGCGTAGCGCAGCACCCGGTCGACCGGAACCCCGGCGATCCGGGCCACGTCCTCGGCGGACTCGCCGGAGCGGATCCGGGCCTGGATGTCCCGGGGCGACAGTGAGGGTGCCGGCTCGGTGCCGGGACCGACCACGGCCAGTGGTGCGCTGCCGGGCTCGTTGTGCAGAACCGTCGCCACCCGCTCGTCGATCGGCAGCGCGAGAAGACGGCCCACCTCGTCGGTGAGCACCATGGCCTGGCCGTCCTCGGAGAGGGCGACGAAGCGTACCGGCCGCATCGCGTTGCCTCCCTCCCGCCTCGCTGGCCCCACGCCACAGGTCAGCCACCCGGGCGTCCTCGTCACACGGTACGCTGCTCCGTCACCCGTTGGGGAGAGGCGCGCCCGCATGTCGCGGGTGAGCTGGAGAAATTGATCACTCGGGCCGGGCGGTCCGGCCGACCGGCCCGACCCGAGGGACGGTTCGACTCAGAGCCGGTCGACCACGTAGTCGACGCAGGTGGTGAGCGCCTCCACGTCGCTGGGCTCGACGGCCGGGAAGAGCGCGATCCGGAGCTGGTTGCGGCCGAGCTTGCGGTACGGCTCGGTGTCGACGATGCCGTTCGCCCGCAGCGCCTTGGCGATCGCGGTCGCGTCGACCCCGTCGGCGAAATCGACGGTGGCGACCACATTGGAGCGCAGTGCCGGGTCGGTCACGAAGGGTGTCGTCACGGCGGAACGCTCGGCCCAGCCGTACACGATCGACGCGCTCTCGGCGGTGCGCTTGGCGGCCCAGGCCAGCCCGCCCTGCCTGTTCATCCAGTCGGTCTGCTCGGCGGCCATGAAGATCGTCGCCAGCGCGGGGGTGTTGTACGTCTGCTCCAGCCGCGAGTTGTCGATCGCGGTGACCAGGTCGAGGAAGGCCGGGATGTACCGCCCCGAGGACTTGATCTCGGTGGCCCGGGCCAGCGCGGCCGGCGACATCAGGGCGAGGAAGATCCCGCCGTCGGAGCCGAAGCACTTCTGCGGGGCGAAGTAGTAGACGTCGGTCTCCCGGACGTCCACCTCCAGCCCGCCCGCGCCGGAGGTCGCGTCGACCAGCAGCAGCGCGTCGTCGTCGGCACCGGCCACCCGGCGGATCGGCACCGCGACACCGGTCGAGGTCTCGTTGTGCGGGGTGGCGTAGACGTCGACACCGGCCTCGGCGACAAGCGACGGCGCGCTGCCCGGCTCGGCCTTGCGCACGGTCGGCTGGCCCAGGAACGGCGCGTCGGCGACCGACTTGGCGAACTTGGCGCCGAACTCGCCGAAGCTGGCGAACTGGGCCCGGTCGCGGACCAGCCCGAAGGCGGCCACCTCCCAGAACGCGGTGGTACCGCCGTTGCCGAGCACCACCTCGTAGCCCTCGGGCAGGGAGAAGAACTCGGCGATGCCGCGGCGCAGCCGGGCGACCTGGTCGCGTACGGTCTTCTGCCGGTGCGAGGTGCCGAGGTAGGTCGTGGCGACGTCGGCCAGCGCGGAGACCGCCGCCGGACGCACCTTGGACGGGCCGCAGCCGAACCGGCCGTCAGCGGGTTTGATCTCGTCGGGAATCCGAATGGTCGATACGTCAGCCACGGTTACGAAGATCCTTCCGATGGGCCGAGCAGGCCCGGGAGCCGAGCGGTTGATCCGGCGACGCTGCCGCCACCCCATCCTCGCACCTCCGCCGGGCCACCCGGAGGACGATCCCACGGCACCGACTGAGTTCTGCCCCACAATCCGTCAGGTGTAAGGAAGGGCCCCCGCATATACAAAAAGCGATATGCGGGGGCCCTTCCTTACACCTCAGGCGTTGTGCGGGACGGCGTTCCAGCCCTCGACCTCGGTGGGCTTGCGGGGGCCGGGGCCGGTGTACCGGGCCGCCGGCCGGACCAGCCGCTTCAGCCTCTTCTGCTCCAGGATGTGCGCGCTCCAACCGCCCATCCGGGCACAGGTGAACATGGAGGTGAACATGTGCGCAGGTACCTCGGCGAAGTCGAGCACCACGGCCGACCAGAACTCGACGTTCGTGGCGAGTACCCGGTCCGGCTTGCGGTTGTGCAGCTCCTCCAGGGCGGCCTTCTCCAGCGCCTCGGCGATCTCGAAGCGCGGCGCACCCAGCTCCTTGGCGGTACGCCGGAGCACCCGGGCGCGCGGGTCCTCGGCCCGGTAGATCCGGTGCCCGAAGCCCATCAGCCGCTCGCCCCGGTCGAGTACGCCCTTGACGTACCCCTCGGCGTCGCCGCTGCGCTCCACCGCCTCGATCATGTGCAGTACCCGGGACGGCGCACCGCCGTGCAGCGGGCCGGAGAGCGCGCCGATGCCCGACGAGATGCAGGCGGCGGCGTCGGCGCCGGTCGAGGCGACGATCCGGGCGGTGAAGGTGGAGGCGTTCAGGCCGTGTTCGGCAGCGGAGATGAAGTAGGCGTCGACGGCCTTGACGTGCCGGGGGTCCGGCTCGCCCCGCCAGCGCTTCATGAACCGCTCGACGATCGTCTCCGCCTTGTCGATCTCCTTCTGTGGCACGGCCGGCAGGCCGAGTCCACGCGCCGACTGGGCGACGAAGGAGAGCGCGGTCACCGAGACCCGGGCCAGGTCCTCCCGGGCCTGCTCGTCGGAGATGTCCAGGAACTGGTTCAGCCCCCAGTACGGCGCCAGCATCGCCACCGCGGACTGCACGTCGACCCGGATGTCGCCGGAGTGCACCGGCACCGGGAACGGTTCGGCCGGGGGCAGGCCGGGACCGAACCGGCCGTCCACGAGCAGGGCCCAGACGTTGCCGAAGGAGACCTGACCGATCAGGTCCTCGATGTCGACCCCGCGATAGCGCAGCGACCCTCCTTCCTTGTCAGGCTCGGCAATGGCGGTCTCGAAGGCGATCACGCCTTCCAGCCCCGGTTTGAAGTCGGACATGCGCGCTCCTGGATCGGTCGTCCGTGCATTCGGGGCTCACCCGGCGGTGCCCGGCGTGAACCCGTGGCGTACTCAGCGATGTATTCGTGCCATCTTGCCTGCTGGGTAACTAACTTTGCGAGAGGTCAGGGTTGTGCTACACGCGACAAACGACGGCAACGGCTCGGCCCGGTGCGCCCACTGCCGACCGGGTCGGCGCGGGTTCCCGACCTTCGATCCAGTGACGAGGATGTGACGTGATGCGGGACACACCGCCGGCCGGACTGCGCCGGGAGTACGCCTGCACCGAAGGGCTCGCCGAGGAGGACCTGGCGGCCGACTGGTGTACCCAGTTCCACCGCTGGTTCCTCGACGCGGTCGCGGCCGGGCTGCCGGAACCGAACGCGATGGTGGTGGGCACGGCCGACGAACAGGGCCGGCCGAGCAGCCGAACGGTGCTGCTGAAGGGGTACGACGAGCGCGGGCTGGTCTTCTACACCAACTACCTGTCGCGCAAGGGCACCGAGGCGCGGCTCAACCCGTACGCCAGCCTGCTGCTGCCGTGGTTTCCGATGCAGCGGCAGGTGGTGATCTGCGGCACGATCGACCGGGTCGACCGGGCCGAGACGGAGGAGTACTTCGCCAGCCGGCCGCGCGGGTCGCAGCTCGGGGCGTGGGCGAGCCCACAGTCGGAGGTGCTCGCCGACCGGGCAACCCTTGACGACCGATTCGAGGCCGTCGCGCAGCGGTTTCCCGACGGCGTACCCGTGCCACCGCCGCCGCACTGGGGCGGTCTGCGGGTGGTCCCCTCGACGGTGGAGTTCTGGCAGGGGAGGGCGAGCCGGCTGCACGATCGGCTGCGCTACCGTCGGGCCGGTGCGGACGACTGGATCATTGAGCGGCTGGCACCTTGACCTCCGCTGATTCCGCCGAAGCGGCCGCCGCCGGAAAGCCGCGATCCGGCGGCCGGTTCTCCCGATGGGCGATGGACGTACGCCCGCTGCGGGTGCCGGCGTACCGGCGGCTCTGGATCGGCAACGGCGTCTCGATGTTCGGCTTCCAGCTCACCGCGGTCGCCGTACCGGTGGAGATGTTCGCGCTGACCAGGGAGTCGCTCTGGGTCGGTCTGCTGGGTATCGCCGGATTCGTCCCGCTGTTGCTCTTCGGTCTCTGGGGCGGTGCGGTCGCGGACGCGGTGGACCGGCGCAAGCTGCTGCTGGCTAGTTCGGTGCTGATGTGGCTCTCCACCGGTGGGCTGCTGCTCCAGGCGCTGTTCCGGGTCGGCAGCCCGATCCTGCTGCTGGTGCTGGTCGCGGTGCAGACGACCGCGTTCGCGATCAGTTCGCCGGCCCGGCAGGCGATCATCGCCCGGCTGGTACCCGCCGCGCTGGTGCCGTCGGCGAACACCCTCGGTTACACCACCTCGACCGCAGGTGGGGTACTCGGTCCGCTCGCCGCCGGCCTGGTCTTCTCGGCCGGGCCGGTCGAGCTGGTGCTCCCGGTGGCGTACGGCGTGGACGCGCTGCTCTTCACCGTCTCGCTCTGGGCCACCTACCGGCTGCCCCCGATGCCACCGCTCGACGACGGCGGCGCGCGCCCGCGGGTCGGCCTGGCCAGCGTGGTGGACGGGTTCCGCTATCTGGCCACCACTCCGGTGCTGTTGCTCTCCTTCGCCGTCGACATCATCGCGATGGTGCTGGCGATGCCCCGGGCGCTCTTTCCCGAGGTGGCGCAGGAGCGGTTCGGCGGCGGTTCGGCGGTCGGCTGGCTGTTCAGCGCGATCGCGATCGGCTCGGTGCTCGGCGGGCTCACCTCGGGCTGGGTCAGCCGGGTCCGCCGGCAGGGACTGGCCCTGGTCTGCGCCGTGGTCGGCTGGGGGCTGGCGATCGCCGCCGCCGGGCTGGCCCGGCAGCTCTGGCTGGCGGTCCTGCTGCTCGCGGTCGCCGGGGCGGCCGACCTGGTCAGCGCGGTCTTCCGGCAGTCGATGTTGCAGGTCTACGCCCCGGACCGGCTGCGCGGCCGGTTGCAGGGCGTGAACATCACGGTGGTGGCGGGTGGTCCACGGCTGGGCGACCTGCGCGCCGGCAGTACCGCCGCCGCCTTCGGGGTCGGCGTCGCCTGGGTGGGCGGCGGGGTGGCCGCGGCCGTACTCGCGCTGCTGCTGGGACTCCTCTTCCCGGCGCTGGCGCGCTACCGGGCGCCACGGCCCGAGGACGAGGACGCCGGGGCCGGCGACGGGGAGCCGAGGCCGGGCGCGGCAGCCGGCCAGCCGGGCGCCGCCGCCGGGTAACGGCTATCGTCCCGGCATGGACAACGTCACAACGGCGACCCGGCCGCTCTCCGGTGCACAGTGGACGATCTCTGCCGCCGGCCAGGAGGCCGTGGTGGTCGAGGTCGGTGGAGGGCTGCGGGCGTACCGGGCGAACGGCGTCGACTACCTCGACGGGTACGCGGAGGACGAACTGCCGGCCGGCAGCGCCGGTCAGGTACTCGCCCCGTGGCCGAACCGGATCCGCGACGGCCAGTACACCTTCGCCGGCCAGGAGTTGCAGCTTCCGCTGACCGAGCCGGCCCGGCACACCGCGATACACGGCCTGGTCAACTGGTTGCCGTGGCGGCTGGTCGAGCATCGGCCGGACGCGGTGGTGGTGGGCTGTGAGATGCCGGCCCAGATCGGCTACCCGTGGCCGTTGTCGCTGCGTGCCGAGTGGCGGCTCGGCGCCGACGGGCTGCGGGTACGCCACGAGGCGACGAACGTCGGCCGGACGCCCTGCCCGTTCGGCTTCTCCGTGCACCCCTACCTGCGGCTGCCCGGAGTCGCCGTGGACGACCTGCGGCTGCGGATACCGGGCCGCAGCCGGCTGCTGCTGGACGGCCGGCTGCTGCCGATCGGGGCGGCGAAGGTGACCGGCGGGGAGTACGACTTCACCGAGCCGCGCCGGATCGGGCCGGCCGTGCTCGACCTGGCCTTCGGTGACCTCGACCCGGCGCTGGTGCACGACTGGGGTTCCAGCGTGACGCTCTCCGGCCCGGACTCGGCGGTGAGCATCTGGGCCGATCCGTCGTTCGGCTGGTGGCAGGTCTTCACCGGGGACACCCTGACCGGGGACCGTCACCGGCGCTCGGTGGCGGTCGAGCCGATGACCTGCCCGCCGGACGCGTTCCGGTCCGGTCGGGATGTGATAGTCCTCGAACCGGGGCAGACCTGGCAGGGGAGCTGGGGCATCCGGCCCGGCGCCTGACGCCTCGGCGGGAGCCTGGAGGGGCGTGCGATGGAGTTCTCGACGGTGGTCCGGCGGCGCCGGATGGTGCGCAACTACGACCCGGACCGGCCGGTGCCGCCCGAGGTGGTGGACCGGCTGCTGGAGCACGCCGTCCGGGCCCCGTCGGCCGGGTTCGCCCAGGGCTGGGCGTTCCTGGTGCTGACCGAGCCGGCGGACCGGGAGCTGTTCTGGACGGCGACCAGCCCGCAACGGGCTGAGGTGTTAGGAGGGGGCCCTTCATCTACCGAAAACGATAAGCGGGGGCCCTTCCTTAACCGGTGGCTCACCGGGATGCGGCGGGCGCCGCTGATCGTCGTACCGCTGGCGAACCGCTCCGCCTATCTCGACAGGTACGCCGAACCGGACAAGGGGTGGACGGACCGCGACGAGTCCCGCTGGCCGGTGCCGTACTGGTACGTCGACACCGGCTTCGCCGCGCTGCTGATGCTGTTGACCGCGGTGGACACGGGGCTCGGCGCGTGCTTCTTCGGCATTCCGCCGGAGCGCACCGGGGCGTTCGGGGAGGCGTTCGGGGTGCCGGAGGATTACACCCCGATCGGCGCGCTGAGCATCGGTTATCCGGCTCCGGACCATCGCTCCGCGTCGCTGCGGCGCGGTCGGCGGCCGGTGCAGCAGGTGGTGCACCGGGGGCGCTGGAGCTGACATCTGCACCGATTCGGTCGTGACGAGGTCACCGAAGGTAGTAACGAAACTGACATCCGTGGACAAACCAAGAGCTCGTCGGAGGTCGCTAGGCTGACGGACGTCATTGGTACGGTGCGGCTCGGGCAGGTGGCGGGTCGCCGGAGTAGCGGCAAGGGGTCGGGCCAGCACGGCCATGGGGAGGGGAGCGTGCCGTCGTGATCTTCAAAGCGGTTCGGGACGGGCGTCCCTACCCGGACCACGGGCTCACGTTGAAGCAGTGGGCAGAGATCCCGCCACGCCCGCTGCGCCTCGACCAGCTCATCACGACCAAGCGGGAACTCGCGCTGGACAAGCTGCTCGCCGAGGACTCCACCTTCTACGGCGACCTCTTCCCGCACGTGGTGCAGTGGAGCGGCGGTCTCTATCTGGAGGACGGGCTGCACCGCGCGCTGCGCGCCGCGCTCCAGCAACGCAACCAGATCCACGCCCGGGTGCTGGTGCTGACGGCCTCCTGACCAGGACCGGGCCGCGCTGGCTAGGGTGGCGGTCATGACCGAGGCAACCGCCGGGACACCCCCGCTCGACCTGCTCGACCTGGACGGTTCGCTGACCGAGGAGGACCGGCAGATCCGCTCCGTCGTGGGCCAACTGGTGACCGATCGGGTACGCCCGAACGTCGCCGACTGGTACGAGAACGGTCGGGCACCGGTGCGGGAACTGGCCGTGGAGTTCGGCAGGCTCGGCCTGCTCGGCATGCACCTGACCGGGTACGGCTGCGCCGGTGCCTCGGCCGTCGCGTACGGGTTGGCCTGCCTGGAGCTGGAGGCCGGCGACTCCGGCGTACGGTCGCTGGTCTCGGTGCAGGGATCGCTCGCCATGTACGCCATCTGGCAGTACGGCTCCGAGGAGCAGAAACAGCACTGGCTGCCCCGGATGGCGACCGGCGAGGCGATCGGCTGCTTCGGGTTGACCGAGCCGGACCACGGCTCCGACCCCGCCTCGATGACGACCCGGGCCAGCCGGAACGGCTCCGACTGGATACTCGACGGCGGCAAGATGTGGATCACCAACGCGCCGGTCGCCGACCTCGCCGTCGTCTGGGCGCGTACCGACGAGGGGGTGCGCGGTTTCGTCGTACCGATGCAGACGTCCGGGGTGTCGGTGCGGGAGATCCGGCACAAGATGTCGCTGCGCGCCTCCTCTACCGGCGAGATCGTGCTCGACGGGGTCCGGTTGCCGGCGGACGCCCAACTGCCGACGGCGACCGGGTTGCGGGCCCCGCTGAGCTGCCTGACCGAGGCGAGGTACGGCATCGTCTGGGGTGCGCTCGGCGCCGCCCGGGACTGCCTGCACGCCACACTCGACTATGCGAGAAGCCGCGAGCAGTTCGGTCGGCCGATCGCCGGCTTCCAGCTCACCCAGGCCAAGCTGGCCGACATGGCGGTCGAGTTGCAGAAGGGCTATCTGCTGGCGCTACACCTGGGCCGGCTCGCCGACGCCGGCCGGCTCCGGCCGGAGCAGGTGAGCGTCGGCAAGCTGAACAACGTCCGGGAGGCGATCGCGATCGCCCGGCAGTGCCGGACCATCCTCGGCGCGAACGGCATCAGCGGGGAGTATCCCGTGCTCCGGCACGCCAACAACCTGGAGAGCGTGCTGACCTACGAGGGGACCTCCGAGATCCACCAGTTGGTGATCGGCCAGCGGCTCACCGGGCTCTCCGCGTTCGGCGGCTAGCCCGGCGAGCCTGCTGCGTCAGGCCACCTTGCGGGCGGAGCGGAGCGCGGTGGCCAGCGCCTCCAGCGCGGCGGCGCTGCCGGCGTACGAGAATCGGGGTTCGCTGTTCCAGCCGACGATCTGGTTGGCCTTGACCGCCGGAAGCTGCGCCCAGGTGGGCTTGTTGGTCAGGTCCTTCGGCTGGAGCGTGGAGCTGCGGTTGTCCATCAGCAGCAGGTCGGCCGGGTACTTGTCGGCGTTCTCCCAGCTCAGGCTCTCGAAGTAGCCGCCGTCGTCGAGCTTGCCCGGCACGACGACGTCCACGCCCAGCGACTTGTAGTAGAGGATGTCGGAGTTGACGCCGGGGTTGGAGGCGTAGAAGAGATCCTGTGCGGCCGAGCAGGCGAGCACCCGGATTCCGGGGTTGGCCGCGACGGCCTCCCTGATGCTCGCGGCGGCCGCCTCGAACCGGGCCTTCGCCTCGGTGACCTTCGACGCGTTCAGGTCGGCGCCGAGCGAGGCGGCGAGTTCGGCGTGCCGGCCGATCACCTTGTCCAGCGGGGCCCGGGAGGCGACCAGTGCCACGGTCGGGGCGAGCGGGACGATCTGGTCCTTGCTCTCGTCCGGCACGTACCAGAGGGAGTTCTTCTCGTACTCGTGCGTGATCAGCAGTTCGGGCTTGAGCGACGCGTACGTCTCGATGTTGAACTCGCCCCAGGTGTTGCCGATCACGGTCAGCTTGGCCACCGGCAGCTCGCCGGCCTGCACGTCGGCGCTGCCGTCGGCGAGCTTGGTCGGGCCGAAGACGCCGACGAGCTGGTCGGTGACCCCGAAGTCGTGCAGCGCGGCGGCGGTGCCGACGAACGCGACGACCCGGTCCGGCCGGCTGGCGGCGGAGGCCGTCTGCCCCCGGTCGTCGGTGAAGCTCCACGCCCCGCCGGAACCGGTCTCCGCACCGGCGTCGTCGTCCTTGCCGCAGGCGCCGAGCAGGGCGGTGAGGCCGAGCGCGCCGGCCGCGCCGAGCAGGTTGCGGCGGGTGAACTGACGGGGTTGCGGCATGGCGTGGTGCTCCTTGGCTGACCGCTGGGCACAGCGGAACGGTTCGGTCCGTACGGGCGGCCTCGGCGCACCCGGTGCGTAGGTTAGCCTGACCTAAGTTGTTGTTGTCAAGTCGCCGAGTGCGGTCACCGCGGCCCAGAGTTCGTTCCAGAGCCGCTCGTCCTGCCACACGAGGTCGTCGTCGCCGCCCCCGGACGCGCTGAGTCGGCCGTCCTGTTCGACCAACCGGGTCAACTCGGGTACCGCCGACACCGCCCCCATCTCGACAAGCAACGGCACGGTCCGGCGGGGGGCGGACCAGCCCCGCAGGGCGGCGAGAAGCGTCGGCACCAGGTCCGCGACCGGCTCGCTGAGCCGCCAGAGCGCCTCCGCGGCGTCGACCGAGGCCCACCGGTCCGCCAGCAGCCTCCGTAGCGGTGGCACAAGCGTGCCGGCACCGAGCCGCCCGGCCAGGGCGGCGGCGGACCGGGCCGGGAAGTCGCCCTCGCCGAGTACCGCCGCCACCGTCGGCAGGACGGCGTCCAGGTCACCCGTGACCCGCCAGGCGATCTCCGCCGCCGCGACCTGCACCTCCCGCTCCGGATAGGTGGCGGCGGCGACACCGGTCAGCCACGCCGACAGTCGGGGCAGCAGCGGACCGAGCGCCGCACCCGCCGGCACCGCCGGGGCGAGTTCCCGGGACAGCAGGTTCGGATGCGCGGAGAGCTTCGGTTCGAGCGCGGCCAGCAGCGGCCCGGCGTCACCGTCGAGCCGCCACAGGCCGACCCCGGCCGGTACGTCGCCGGCCAGTGCAGCCGCCCGCAGCCACGGCTCGGCGGCCGGCTCGTCGACCCCGATTTCGACCAGGACCCGCGACACCGTCTCCGGCGCCACCGGCAACACGTCGCGCAGTTCGGCGGCGGTCTCGGCGGCCCCCGGCCCCCACCGGCCGAGGAGTTGGGCCAGCCCTCGCACGACCCGGGGGTCGGCCCGGTCCGCTGTCGCCAGTTCGGCCAGCCGGCGTCGGACCAGCGCCAGGTTGGCCGGGTTGCCCCACAGGTCGACCGGAAAGAGCCAGGGCTGGTGGCCGGCTGCCCAGGCGGCACAGAGCGGGTCCAGCCAGCGGGGGTCGCCGAGCAGCGCGAGGGTCTGCACCGCGTGCGTCTCGACGCCGATCGCGATGTCCCCGGCGACCCGGGGATAGCCGGCGGCGATCCCGGCCAGCGCGTCGGCGAAGATCCCGGCCGCCCGACCGCTGCGCCGCAGCACCCAGACCGCCTGGTCGCGTACCTCGATGTCCGGGTCGGACAGGCTCGCCGCCAGCAGCGGTACGACCTCGGCCGGTGCGCGGCGGTGTGCCCGGCAGCGCTCGCCGAGCGACCACGCGGTGTCGCGGCGTACCGCCGGATCGGCCGCGCCGAGCAGCCGGGTCGCCAGTTCGGCGGCGAATCCGGCCCCGGCGTCGGCCACCAGTTCGTCCAGCGGCGTGTGCCGGTGCCGCCAGACATGGTCCACGGTGCCCCCGGCGAGCAGCGCCTCGGCCAGTGCCGCCGCCGCACCCTCCGGCCAGGCCAGCCCGGTGCGGAGTACGCCGAGTCCGGCGGCCACCCGGACCGACGGTGGTCCGGTGTGGACGGACGCCCGGAGCAGCTCGACCGAGCCGACCGGATCCCGGGTGGCGAGCGCCAGCAGCAGGGACGCCTTGACCTGCGGCGACTCCTCGCCGTCCCACGCCTGCCGGAACACCTCGACCGGCACCGCGTCCCCGCACCGGGCCAGCGTGTAGGCGACCTGGGTGCGTACCTCCGGATCCGGATCGTGCAGCAGCGGGCGGAGCCGGTCGGCCTGGGCGCGTACCGCCGTGCGGACCTGCTCGGCCTCGTCGCCGTAGGCGTGCTGCGGATCGGCGAGCATCCCCACCGTGCCGACGATCATGGCGCGCCGGTGCGTGGCGGTGCCGGTCAGCTCGACCAGGAACGGGATCGCCGGCACGGTGGCCGGATAGACCGTGCCCTGGTGGAAGAGGCTGCCCAGCACCTCGTCCCAGGCCGCCTCCGCCTCATCGGGGTCGGCCGAGCCGAGCCCTCGCAGCAGCTCCGGTATCCCCTCGGCGGACCCGTACGCGTGCTGTAGCGCCGACCATTCGATCTCGTCCAGTCCCTCCGGCACGCGCGGACTCTACGGGATTAGAGCCGGTGGTCGGGGGTAGCCCGTCGCGTGGAGGCCGGAGGGATCGCCGAGCACGGGCTGCTGGCCGACGGGCGCAGCGCGGCACTGGTCGACCGCTCCGGCTCGGTCAACTGGTGGTGCCCGGAGCGCTTCGACGCACCCTCGGTCTTCTGCCGGCTGCTCGACGTCAGCGGCGGACACTGGTGGATCCGGCCGGCCGGACGCTTCGAGGTGCAGCGGAATTACCTGCCGGACACGCTTGTGCTGCGTACCGTGTTCCGGACCGAGCGCGGCGAGGTGGCGCTGACCGACGGGCTGCTGCTGGAGACCGGTGCCCGGGGGCACGACATCGGCCGGCGTTCCCCCGGAGTCCTGGTCCGGGTGGTGGAGGGGCTCTCCGGGACCGTACCGATGGTGCTGTCCTACTCGCCCCGGTTCGAGTACGGCCGCCGGATCGCGTACCTGGTGTGGCGGGACGGGCGACTGGTCGCCACCTCCGGACCGACGACGCTGGCGATGAGCGCCCCGATCCCGTTGCGCGTGCAGGAGTCCGAGGCGTCGGCCAGCTTCACCGTCGGTGCCGGGCAGCGGGACACCTTCGTCCTCGCCTACCGGCCCACCTTCCACGAGATGCCGCCGCACCCGGTCGACGAGGCGGACGCGTTCGGCGACACGGTCGCGGGCTGGCGTTCCTGGGCCGCGCACCACGACTACCAGGGGCGTTATCCCGAGCTGGTCCGGCGCAACGCCCTGGTGTTGCAGGGGCTCACCTACGCGCCGAGCGGCGCGGTGGTGGCCGCCGCGACCACCTCACTGCCGGAGAAACTCGGCGGCGACCGCAACTACGACTACCGGTACGCCTGGCTGCGCGACTTCAGCCTTACGTTGCGGGCGCTCTGGGTAGCGGCCTGCCCGACGGAGGCGAACCGGCTCTTCGGCTGGGTCGCCTCGGCAGTCGGCCGGATCGACGGCCAGCCGGTACCGATCATGTTCGGCGTCGAGGGGGAGCGGGACCTGACCGAGCGCCGGATCGAGACGCTGCGCGGGTACGCCGACAGCCGGCCGGTCTGGGTCGGCAACGAGGCGTGGCGGCAGCGCCAGCTCGACGTGCCGGGCGAACTGCTGGACGCGGCCTGGCGGCTGCGGGACTACCTCGACCCGATGGGTGCGGAGGTGCGTGACCTGCTGCGCAGCCTCGCCGACCAGACGGTGCGCAGCTGGCGGGAGCCGGACGCCGGGATGTGGGAGGCCCGGGACGCCGCCCGGCACTACGTGTCGTCAAAGGTCGGCTGCTGGGTGGCGCTGGACCGGGCGGTACGGTTCGGCGCCCGGCTCGGCGACCCCGAGGACCTGGCCCGCTGGGCGGCGAGCCGGGACGAGATCCGTCAGACGGTCCTCCGGGAGGCCTGGAACCCGCAGGTCGGTGCCTACACCGGAGCCTTCGGCTCGGACCAGCTCGACGCCAGCGCGCTGCTTCTGCCGATCGTCGGCTTCCTGCCCGCCACCGACGCCCGGATGCGGGCGACCATCCGGCTGGTCGAGGAGCGGCTCTCCCGGGGCGGCCTGGTCCGGCGCTGGGCCGGCGATCCCGCCGCGTTCACCATCTGCTCCTTCTGGCTGGTGCAGTGTCTCGTACTGGCCGGCGAGCGGGACCGGGCGGCGGCGATCTTCGAAAACGTGGCAGGCGTGGCCAACGATCTCGGGCTGCTGGCCGAGCAGGTCGACCCGTACACCGGGGAGCAGCTCGGGAACTATCCGCAGGCGTTTTCGCACATCGGACTGATCGGCGCGGCCTGGGAACTCACCACCGCCGCGGCCGACCGTCAGGGGGCCTGACCCGTCCCCGAGAAGGGAGGAGAAGCCGTGTCCCTCTATCCACGCGCGATCGTCCCCATCGACCACGTCGAACCCTGCGGCCGGCGGATCCGTGCCCTGTTCAACGGCGAGTGGGTGTTCGACACGGACAGCGCCCGGTACGTCTGGGAGTGGCAGCACCATCCGCACTACTACGTCCCGCTCGCCGACGTACGCCAGGAACTGCTCGTCGACGAGCACGACGTCGAGCAGTACGCCAGCGGTACCGCCCGGCAGTACGGCCTCCGGGTTGGCGAGACCTACCGTTCGGGCTGCGTACGGGTGCACACCGAGAAGTCTGTCGAAGGGCTGGCCAACATGGTGCGCTTCGCCTGGGAAGCCCTGGACGCCTGGTTCGAGGAGGACGAGGAGGTCTTCGTCCACCCGCGCGACCCGTACACCAGGGTGGACGCGCTGCGGTCGACCCGGCGGGTCCGGGTCGAGATCGACGGCGAGGTACTGGCCGAGACGGGCTCACCGGTGCTGGTCTTCGAGACGGGCCTGCCCACCCGCTACTACCTGAACCGGACCGAGGTGGACCTCGGCCGGCTGACCTCCACCGAAACCCAGACCGCCTGCCCCTACAAGGGCCGGACCAGCAACTACTGGTCGGTCCGGGTCGGTGACACCACGCACCACGACGTGGCCTGGGCCTACGACTTCCCCACCCACCTGATGCAGCCGATCGCCGGAATGGTGGCGTTCTTCAACGAGCGGGCCGACATCTTCGTCGACGGCGAGGCGATGCCCCGGCCGCATACCCGCTGGTCGCGGTAGGGCCGCCGGTTGGCCGAGGAACTGCTGGCCCGTGTCGTCCAGGTGCTGGTCACCGTGGTCGAGGCGGTGGGGGCGGCAGTGATCTTCGTCGGTGCGGTCTGGACTGCCGGCCGGTTCGTGGTTGCCGGGATCCGGCACCGGTCGGCTGCGGTCTTCACCCCGATCCGACTGTCGCTGGGCCGGTTCCTCACCCTCGGGCTGGAGTTCCAGCTCGCCGCCGACATCCTGCGTACCGCCGTCTCACCGACCTTCGGACAGCTCGGCCGGCTGGCCGCGATCGCCACCATCCGGACCGCGCTGAACTATTTCCTCGGTCGGGAGATCCGGCAGGAGCAGCGCCAGCTCGGCAGCGGCCCGGACGGTGGCCCGGCCGACCCGGCCGCGGAGGAGGGTGGGCGGCGGTGAAGGGAGTCAGCACCCTGATCACCGCGATCGCCCTGGTGGTGGCGGTGGTGACCCTGCTGACCACCGGCTCGTGGCGGACGGCGTTGCGGGTGCTGCTCGACCTGCTGGTGGCGGCCGGCCTGATCCGGCTGGCCGCGCTGGAGAGCTGGAAGGATCTGGCCGGCGCCGCGATCGTCGTGGCGCTGCGCCAGCTCGTCTCGACCGCGATACTCGGCTCCGGCCGGCCCGGCGTTGGGACCGGACCGGCCGGAGCCCGGGTGGTGGTGGGATGGCTGCGGGCGAGGCGGCCGGGAACGGGTACGGGCCGGACCCGTTCCCGACCCACCTCCTAGAAGCCGCGCCTGCTGTTCGGGTCCGAGGCGACGGCGAGTACCTGCTGGAGACCCCGGTAGGCGGCCTTGGGCTGGAAGTTCTCGTCCAACGGGGTGGCCGCGCCCTGACCCTCGAAGAAACCGGGAACCCAGGAGTACTTGTCGGTGAAGCCCCATACCGTGAACATCACGCAGCGCGGGGTGAGCAGGCAGGCCTGGAGCAGGGTGTTGAAGCTACCCACCTGGCCGGCCTCCTTGTAGGTGTCGATCGGCAGGAAGAACCGCACGTCGACCTCGGTGAACGCGGTCTCCAGGCCGAGCTTGTCGAACCGGGCCAGGTTCTGCGGGGCGTCGATTGGCAGCGGGTACTGGAGGTCGAGGTGCCCCTGGAAGCCCATGCCGTGCAGCGGCACCCGCTGCTTACGGAGCTGCTTGGCCAGCTCGTAGTAGGCGGTGCTCTTCGGGTTGATGTTGTCGATCGCGTAGTCGTTGAGGTAGAGCTTCGCCCGCGGGTCGGCCGCGTGCGCCCAGCGCAGCGCGTCGGCAATGTAGTTCGGGCCGAGGTGCTGACGGAAGATGGTGTCCCGGAGCACCGGGGCGTCGCCGTCGGTGAACGCCTCGTTGACCACGTCCCAGGCCCGGACCTTGCCCCGGAAGTGCTTCACCACAGTGGTGATGTGGTTGCGGACGATGTCACGCAGTTCGGCGGAGTCGATCGAGCCGTCGGCCACGCCATCGGTCAGCCAGGCGGGGGCCTGGCTGTGCCAGAGCAGGGTGTGGCCGTGCACCTTCTGCCCGTTGCGCCGGGCGAACTCGACAAGCTCGTCGGCCGGACCCCAGTTGTACTGGCCCCGGGTCGGCTCCAGCTCCGCCCACTTCATGACGTTCTCGGCGGTGACCGCGGAGAACTCCTTTGCTGCCCGCTCCCGGTACGTCGCGTCGGTGGCGAGCGCGTTCATGTCGATCGCGGTACCGATGCCGAGGCCGTGTTTGCGGGCCAGCGTCCGCAGTGGAAGGTCGGTGTTGGTGCCACCACCGGGTACGTGTGCGGCGGATCCGCCCCTGGTCTGGGCGGCGTTTATCGGTGCCTGGGTCGGAATGGCGGCGGTGGCGGTCGACGGCCCGACCGTGTAGAGGGCGCCGGCCGCGAGCACGCCGACCAGGGCTATCCGAAGTTTTCTCATCGAGCAAGGCCTCCAGGGTGTGGTTCTCCGTCAGCCGCCGGTCGGAACCGGCGGGACCGGCGCGCAGGGGACGGACGCGCGTCGATCCCTACCGGAACGCGGGTCGGGTACGGATTTGCTGCCGGAGGAACTGTCAGAGATCTGACACTCTGGAGGATCGCGTCGGCATTGCCTGGAGATCGCCAACGATGGTATCGAGCATCGTTCTCTGCTCAGCCGGCCTCCGTGATCCTCTGCTCAGCCGGCCTTCGTCATCGCCGCCGCGAACTGCTCTGGGGTGAGCTTCCCCTGGAAGAGTCGTCGCAGGTTGTCGACGAGTGCGGTGGCCGCCGTCGGCTCCAACGCCTGGTCCCAGGCCAGCCCGTACGACGGGGCGCGGGTGACCAGCTCGTGCACCGAGGTCGCGAACTCGGCGTGCCTGGTACCGCGCAGCCGCTGCGCCGCATCGGTCACCGGCGGCACCTCGCCGTCGGCGACCAGGGCGTCCAGGTAGGTGTCCGATGCGACGGACCGGACGAACTCCAGCGCCGCCTCCGGATTCCGGCTGCTGGCGACCACCGAGAAGTAGTGGGTGGGTACCCCGACCAGGTCGGCCGGATCCCCGACCCCGCCGGAGACCGCCGGAAACGGCACGAATCCCAGGTCGCCGGCGGCCACGAAGTCCGGGTTCCGGGCGAGCTGGGTCGGATACTCCCAGGTCCCCATGAGCTGCATCGCGGCCCGGCCCCGGGCCAGCCGCCCCGGCGCATCCCCGTCGTCGTAGGCGACCTCGGCGAAGTCGGCACCGAAGGCGCCCCGCTCGGCGAGTGCCCGCGCCTCCCGCAGCGCCTGCGCCACGGCCGGGTTCGACCAGGCACCGGGCCGGCCGGTGACGATGTCGGCGGTGGTACCCGGACCGCCGATCCGCTCGGCCAGGTACATCACCCACATCAGCTCGGTCCAGCCCTGGGCGCCACCCAGCGCGATCGGGGTGATCCCGCGCTCCTTGAACGTGTCCACCAGGGAGAGCAGCTCGGCGTAAGTGCGTGGCGGCTGTACGCCGGCGTCGGTGAAGACACCGCGGTGGTAGAAGAGCACCACCGGGTGGGTACCGCCCATCGGGATGCCGTACTGCCGACTGTCCACCACCCCGCCGGCCAGGGTGCTGGGCAGGAACCGGTCGCCTGTCCCTGGCTCGTCCCGCAGCGCGGTCAGGTCGGCGAGCATCCCGTCCCGGGCCAGCCGGGCCAGGCCCGCCCCGCCCCAGGTGGCGAAGACGTCCGGACCCTCCGTCGAGCCGATCCCGGTACGCAGCTTCTGCTTGTACTCCTCGTTGCCGAAGGTGACGAGTTCCACGTCGAACCCGGCGCCCCGGTTGTGCCGGTTCACCAGTTTCCGCAGCGCGGGTTCGTCGCCGGGCTGGGTGATCGCCCAGACCCGGATCGTCCCCGGCGCCCCGACGGCGGGGGGCGGCACCGGCGGCACCGTCCGGATCAGCTGCGCCCCGGTCAGGGTCACCGCCAGCACCAGGACCGCCGTCGCCACGCTGGCCAACCCGGCCCGCTGCCGACGCTTACGCCGGTAGCGCCGGCGGATCGTGGCGATCGCCCCCGGATCGGCCGCCGGCAGGGCATGCTGTGCCTGGGTCAGGGTGGCGGTCAGCTCCAGGTCGAGCCGCCCGTCGTCCACCGGACCTACCTCGTCAACCACGTCCGCTCCGAATCGTCGACTCTGTGGGCGCCAGATGCGCCCGTAGCACGCGCTTGGCTCTCGCGTACCGGCTGGAAACCGTGCCCGGAGGTTCGTCGCAGATCCCGGCGATCTCGCTGAACGTGTAGCGGTACAGCACGTGCAGCACCACGACCGTCCGTTCCGCCTTGCCGAGCTGCTGCAACGCCTGCCACAGCGCGCCGTTGCCCACCGCCGTCGCGGCCGGATCGTCGGGCCGGTGGTCGACGTCGTCGGTGAGCACCTCACGTCGCCACCGCCGCCACCGGCTCACGTTCCGGGTCACGATCACCTGCCGGGCGTACGCCTCGGGGTTCTGCCCGGCCTTCGGCCACCGCTGCCAGACCTCGACCACCGCGATCTGGGCCAGGTCGTCCGCCTCGGCCGCGCTGCCGCTGATCAGGTACGCGAACCGCCGCAAAGCGTCCAGGCGCGCCCGAGCGAACTCCTCGGCGTCGCTGAACGCACCGTGGGCCACAGGGTCCTCCTCCGGGCTCCTAGACGCCGGCCGCCGTCGATTCGCTTTCCCTCGAACCTAGCGGTCGGAGTGTGCCGGATCACCTGTCGAAAGCGGTGGTCCGCCGCTCGGCCAGTTCGACGGCGTCGCGGACCAGCATCGCCACGGTGCCCGAGCCGACCCAGCGGCACCGGGACGACCTGTTGAATGCCGCCCTGAGCTGGGCAAACGTGAGTACGGCCCGGGTCCGTACGCCTCGACTCGCGGGTGTCGTACCGGAGCCGTACCGTTTTCTCCAGATGCTCCTTCAACAAGGACGGTGAGGGCGGATGTCCCGAGAAGGCGATGTCAACGAGCCCACGCGTGAGTTCCCCGGCTATGCGTCGGGGAAGGCCACCCCGCCAGACCCGGCCGATCCCTGGTCCGACGGCACGACGCAGGACGACACCCGGCCGTTCGACCCCGACGAGTCCCGGCCGGACCGGTCCGCTTCGGAGCCGTCCGGTGGCGGTCGGTGGGGTCGCGGAGTGTTCGCCCTGGTCGGCATCATCGGCGTGATCGCCGTGCTGGTGCTCGGCGTGCAGGTCAGCGGGATCCTGCCGGACTGGCGCAACCCGTTCGCCAAGGAGGAGACCGACCGCAGCCAGCCGCCGCTGCTCAAGTCGATCCAGGACCTCAGCCGGTACGTCGCGGCGGAGGGGAACTTCGAGGTCGTCGTCGACCTGGAACGCAACCGGAAGTACGTCCCGGACTTCCTGCTCGGCGAGCGCACCCTCTTCGTCGGTGCCGGCACCGTCGACGCGTACGTCGACTTCGGAGCGCTCCGCGACGACGCGGTGGTGGTCTCCGCCGACGGGAAGTCGGTGGAGATCAAGCTGCCGGCGCCGCAGCTCGGTGAGGTCAACCTCGACCTGGAGCGCAGTTACGTCTTCGCCGAGAAGCGCGGCATCCTCAACCAGCTCGGTGAGGTCTTCGGCAGCGACCCGAACCGGCAGCGCGAGGTCTATCTGAAGGCCGAGCAGAAGATCGCCGAATCGGCCAAGAGCAGCGGGCTCAGCGAGCGCGCCCAGGAGAACACCCGGAAGATGCTGGACCAGCTGCTTCGATCGCTCGGCTACGAGCGGGTGACGGTCAGCTACATCCAGCCGTAACCCCACCGCATGAGGCGCGCGCGGCGCGGACCCGCGCCGCGCGCCCCCGCCCTCGCAAGGTGCCCGCAGGATTTTGGCGATCTGTGGTTCGCCTCCGACCACAGGTCGCCGAGAATCTTGGAACGTCCGGGTGCGAGCCCGTCAGTGGGTGCCGGCGTAGAGGCGGTCCTCGTTCGGCATGATGATCCAGAGCGCCAGGTAGATGATCACCTGCGTGCCGGGCAGCAGCAGCGAGAGGATGAAGAGCAGTCGCATCATTCCGGCGGACATGCCGAAGCGGCGGGCCAGGCCGGCGCAGACACCGGCGATCATGCGATTGTCCCGGGGGCGGGTGAGCTTGCGGCTCATCGACGTCTCCTTCGATAGCGGTGGAACGGGCGGCTGATTCCACGGTAGGAACCGCAGGTGGCGCCGCCCTCGGTCTCCAGAGGGATCCGGACACCGCGTACCCGTAGGTACTTACCCGGGCGGGGCCGGCGGACACCCGCGAGCGGTGCCGGTACCCGGGCCGACCTGCTCCGGTGGCCGTCCCAGGCGGGTCGGGCCGGCGCCGGGTAGGCTCGCGGACCGGCAGCTCAGGGCGATGCTCGGGGGAGTCCCGGTGACCGCTGCGGAGCCAGGGTCGGCAACGGGGCCGACCCGGGAGGAGTTTCGATGATCAGCGCCTTCGACCTGTTCACGGTCGGGATCGGGCCGTCCAGCTCGCACACCGTCGGCCCGATGCGGGCCGCCCGGACCTTCGCCGCCGGGCTCAAGGCCGACGGGCTGCTCGCGGAGACGGCCAGGGTACGCGCCGAACTCTTCGGCTCGCTCGGCGCCACTGGCCACGGGCACGGCAGCGGGCCGGCGGTACTGCTGGGGTTGCTCGGGGCGGCGCCGGAGACGGTGGACCCGGACCGGGTCGCCGAGACCGTGGCCGGGATCCGGGCGAGCGGCCGGCTGGGCGTACTCGGTGCGCACGAGGTCGACTTCGACGCCGATCGGGACCTGGTACTCCATCGGCGCCGGTCGCTGCCGTTCCATCCGAACGGGATGACCTTCACCGCGTACGACCCGGCGGGTGAACCGGTGCGGACCCGGACCTACTACTCCGTCGGCGGTGGGTTCGTGGTGGACGAGACCGCGACCGGCGCGGACCGGATCAAGCCGGACACCACCCGGGTCCGGTACCCGTTCACGACCGGGGTCGAGTTGCTGGCCCTGACCGCCGAGACCGGGTTGCCGATCAGCGGGATCATGCTCGCCAACGAGCGGTCGTGGCGCAGCGAGGCGGAGATCCGCGCCGGCCTGCTGGAGATCTGGCGGGTGATGCGGGAGTGCGTCGACCGGGGCAGCCGGCGGGACGGGACCCTGCCGGGCGGGTTGCGGGTCCGGCGCCGCGCCGCCGAGCTGCGGCGGAGCCTGGAGGCGGACCCGGGTTCGGCCGACCCGCTGCGGGTGATGGACTGGGTGACGCTCTTCGCGCTCGCGGTAAACGAGGAGAACGCCGCCGGTGGCCGGGTGGTGACCGCCCCGACGAACGGTGCGGCCGGGATCATCCCGGCAGTGCTGCACTACTACACCCGGTTCGTGCCGGGGGCGTCCGAGGAGGGCGTGATCCGTTTTCTGCTCGCCGCCGCCGCGATCGGCGTGCTGTTCAAGGAGAACGCCTCGATCTCCGGTGCCGAGGTCGGCTGCCAGGGCGAGGTCGGGTCCGCCTGCTCGATGGCGGCGGCCGGGCTGGCCGAGGCGCTGGGCGGTACCCCGGCACAGGTGGAGAACGCCGCCGAGATCGGCATGGAGCACAACCTCGGGCTGACCTGCGACCCGGTCGGCGGCCTGGTGCAGATCCCGTGCATCGAGCGGAACGCGGTGGCCAGCATCAAGGCGATCACGGCGGCCCGGCTGGCGCTGCGCGGTGACGGTGAGCACGCCGTGTCGCTGGACAAGGTGATCAAGACGATGCGGGAGACCGGCGCCGACATGAAGGTCAAGTACAAGGAGACCGCCCGGGGCGGGCTCGCGGTCAACGTCATCGAGTGCTGAGCGCCACGTCCTGACCGGCCGCCCCGGCCGCCCCGGCCGGTACGGGTGCGGGCTCGCGGTCGACGCCATCCAGTGCCGAGCGCCACGTCCGGACCGGGCGCGCCGGGCGGTGCGGCGCGGGTCTGTGGGGGCGGTGGGTCGCTGGCCGTCGGGTAGCGTTGGCTCGTTGCCGGGGGTGGGAGCGACCGCCCGGCCAATTCGTATTTGAGGTGATTTTCCCGACTGCTACCCTATGTCGGGCTCGAGCGGTCGGACCACAACGAGCGCGGTCGGACCATGACGAGCGTGGAGGCGGCTGTGACGTCTGGCGTGGCGGCGGTGTGGTCGCACCGCAACACGCTCCGGCTGCTCGTCCGGCGGGACCTGGCGGTGAAATACCAGCAGTCCGTGCTGGGCTACCTCTGGTCGCTGATCGAGCCGCTCGGCATGGGCGTCATCTACTTCTTCGTCTTCGGCGTGCTCTACCGGTCGGCCACCGACCGGCACCTCGGCGACGCCGCCGACTCGTACCCGCTCTTCCTGATCACCGGCATCTTCGCCTGGATGTGGACGAGTTCGGCGATCGGCGAGGCGACCGCCGCACTCACCGGGCAGGCCCGGTTGATCACCACGATGAACCTGCCCCGCGAGGTCTTCCCGATCGGCCGGGTCGCCGGCCGGTTCGCCGAGTACGTCGCCGGACTGCCGATCCTGGTCGCCGTGGCGATCGTCTACGCCTCGCTCGACAAGATCGAGTTCGGGGTGTCGCTGCTGGCGCTGCCGCTGGCGGTGTTGATCCAGGCGACCCTGCTGATCGGGATCGCCCTGCTGCTCTCCTCGCTCAACGTGCTGATGCGGGACATCGAGCGGCTGATGCGACTGGTCACCCGGGTGCTCTTCTACGCCACCCCGATCATCTATCCGCTGACCCTGGTCCGGGACTCCACGCTGCCGGACTGGATCAAGATCGTCTACGAGTTGAACCCGCTGGTCGGGATCTTCCAGCTCCACCACGCCGTCTGGTACCCCGACGAGTTCCCCGACGCCCGGCTGCTCGGAGTGTCGGTCGGCGGCAGCCTGCTCGTGCTGCTCGCCGGCTGGTGGGTGTTCCGCCGGCTCGAACCCGCCGTCCTGAAGGAGCTGTAGTGACCGGGGCGATGGTGCAGGCGGAGAACCTGGGCATCCGGTTCGTCCGGAACCGGCGGCGCAACCTGCGGCTGCGGGAGATGTTCATCCACCGGGGCGGCCGGCAGCCCGCCGCCGGGGTCTTCTGGCCGCTGCGCAACGTCTCGTTCTCGGTCGCCCCCGGCGACACCGTCGGGATCATCGGCCGCAACGGCACAGGCAAGAGCACCCTGCTCCGGCTGATCGCCGGGGTGCTGATCCCGGACGAGGGCCGGATCCGGGTCGGCGGCGCCGTCGCACCGTTGCTGGAACTCTCCGCCGGCTTCTCCAACGACCTGACCGGGCGGGAGAACGTGCACCTGGTCGGCTCGCTGCATGGGCTCAGCCCGAGCTTCCTGCGCCGGCACTTCGACGAGATCATCGAGTTCTCCGGCGAGCAGATCGCGAAGGCCATCGACACCCCGGTCCGGCACTACTCGTCCGGGATGAAGGTCCGGCTCGGCTTCTCGGTGATCGCACAGCTCCAGCACCCGGTGCTGCTGATGGACGAGGTGACGGCGGTCGGCGACGCCGACTTCCGGAAGAAGTGCTATGACACCATCGACCGGCTGATCGCCGAGGGCCGTACCGTGATGCTGGTCTCGCACAACGAGAACGATCTCACCCGGTTCTGTAGCCGGGGACTCTACTTCGACGGAGGACGATTGCGGGTGGACGGCACCATACGCGAGGCTCTTGACGCATACCACGACGTGGTCAGGCCGTGATGCTGGCGATCCTGCTCACCCCCACCCGGCCGGGCGCGCCGCTGACCCGCCCCGACGGTACGCCGCTGGCCGCCGTACTCCGTGAGCAGTTGCGCGCGGCCGGTGCCCGGGACGTGGTCAGCACCGACGACCCCGGCCAGGTCGCCGTGCTGGCCGGCACCGCCCGGGAACCGGTACTCCTCTGCTCCGGGGACCTGGTCGCGCACACCGCCGTACTCCGGCACCTGGCCACCAGTCCGATGCCCGGCACCGTCGCCCTGGTGCTGCCCGAGCCCGGCGCCGGCCCGGTCGGGGTGGTCGAGGACCGCTCCCAGGTCGTCGCCGTCGCCGACCCCGCGGGGCAGGGCGGCGCCGTCGGCACGCTCACCGCCGCACCGACCGGCGCCTCCGGCGGAGCGGTACGCGTCGGCGTGTCCGACCTGCCCGCCCTGGTCGCCGCGGCCCGGGCCGCCGCCGCAGCGCCTGCCGGCGCCCCCGACCAGGCCCCGCTGCTGGACCGGCTGCTCGCCACGCTCACCTCCCGCCCCGACCCGGCCGCGACCGGCAACCCGGCGACCGGCACCGGCCACGGCACCGGCATCACGATCTTCGCCCACCGGGT
This sequence comes from Plantactinospora sp. CNZ320, assembly GCF_002846275.1. NCBI lineage: Bacteria > Bacillati > Actinomycetota > Actinomycetes > Micromonosporales > Micromonosporaceae > Plantactinospora > Plantactinospora sp. CNZ320. The sequence goes on along the minus strand of NZ_PJMP01000001.1, from coordinate 4,381,481 downwards.
ACGCCTGCTCGTCGCCCGCCGGGTGACCGACCAGGCGGCGCTGGCCGAGGCGGAGGCGGCGGTGGCGGCGGTCGACTCCGACCGGGCCGAACTGCGGCTCTCGGTCAAGGAGAAGGACGACTTCTTCACCACGTACTTCGTCAGCACCTGGTCCCCGTGGGTGACCAAGCTCTGCGCCCGGCTCCGGCTGACCCCGACCGGGGTGACCGCGATCTCGGTCGCCTTCGCGGTGGCGGCGGCGGCGCTCTTCGCGTTCGGCGACCGGCCCGCGCTGGTGGCCGGTGCGGTCCTGCTCTACCTCGGCTTCATGCTGGACTGTGTCGACGGGCAGTTGGCCCGTTACACCCGGCACTTCAGCCCCTGGGGCGGCTGGCTCGACACCATCGCCGACCGGGCCAAGGAATACCTGGTCTACGCCGGCCTTGGCATCGGGGTCGAACGGGCCGGTGGCCCCGGCTGGGCGCTGGCGATCGCCGCGATCACCCTGCAGACCGTCCGGCACATGACCGACACCTGGTACGGCGCGCTGCACGACGAGGCGGCCAAGCGCCCCCGCCCGGCCGGGCAGGGCGGCTCCGGTGGCCTCGGCGACCGGCTCAGCCAGGCGTCGAACCGGGTACAGGCCGACACCGGCTCGCTGACGTACTGGGCGAAGCGGACGGTGGTCTTCCCGATCGGGGAGCGGTGGGCCCTCATCTCGCTGACCGTGGCGATCTTCAGTCCACTGGTCAGCCTGGTCGCCGTACTGGTCTGGGGCGGGCTGGCGGCGCTGTACACGCTGGCGCTGCGTACCCTGCGGGCCCGCTCGATGCGGGTGGCGGTGCTGACCCGGGTCGACACCACGCTGCACCGGGACGACGGGCCGGTGATCCGCCGGCTCGCCGGGTTCGGCCGGGACGCCGGGCTGCTCGGGCCGCTGCCGCTCGCCCTGCTCGGCGTGGTGGTCAGCCTGGTCCTGCTCGGTGCCGGCCTGGCCGGGCTCGACACCGATTCGGCCCGCTGGCTGGTACCGCTGGCCGTGCTGGCGGTGCTGGTCGCCGGACTGTCGGCGACGACACCGCACGGCGGCGCGCTGGACTGGCTGGTGCCGGCGGCGCTGCGGGCCGCCGAATACCTGCTGGTGATCGGGGCCGGGCTGCTGATCGACGCGGACGGAGCGGTGATCTTCGCGCTGCTCTTCGTACTGGCGCTGCGGCACTACGACCTCACCGCCCGGCTGGAGAAGCGGGAGCGGGCGCCGCTGATGCACGCGCTCGGGTTGGGCTGGGACGGCCGGCTGATCCTGCTCGCCGTCGCCGTACTCGTCGGCCCGGCCGCCGGCCGGGCGGCACTGCTGCTGCTCGCCGGCTATCTGGCCGTGATTTTCCTGGTGAACGCGCTCCGAGGCTGGGTACCCAGGGACATTCCCGCGCCACGACAGCCGGTCGACGCCGCCGTCGGGTCCGGTGGCCACCCCGCCGCCCCCGACACCTTCGCGACCGCCGGGGCGGGGGAGGGGCCCGCCGCGACCCCGGGGCGACCGGACCAGACCGGTACGCCGCAGCGGCGGGAGTGGGACGGATGACGCCGCCGGTGGGGTGACCGGGCACCCGTACGGGCGGCGCGGCGGAAAGGGACGCATGACGCTGCCAGCCGGGGTACGGCGCAGATGGCGCTGATCAGTTTCGTGGTGCCGGTCTACCGGGTGCAGGGCTACCTGCGGGAGTGCCTCGACTCGATCCTGGGCCAGCCGGTGGCCGACATCGAGGTGGTGGTGGTCGACGACTGCTCGCCGGACAGCTGTGGCGAGATCATCGCCGAGTACGCCGCCCGGGACGACCGGGTCCGGGTGGTGGCCCTGGATCGCAACGTCGGGCTGGGCGAGGCCCGCAACATCGGCCTCGACCTGGCAGGCGGCGAGTACGTCTGGTTCCTGGACAGCGACGACTGGCTGGTCGACGGCTGCCTGCCGGCGGTGGCGGAGCGGCTGCGCCGGGTCGCGCCGGAGGTGCTGCTCGTCGACCACGTGCGGGCGTACTGGGACCACCGGACGCTCGGCAGCGGTCTGGACCGGGCGGTGCCGGACTCCGGCGACGGGGTCTTCACCGTCCGGGACCGGCCGGAGGTGCTCGGTGTACTGCACACCGCCTGGAACAAGCTGGTACGCCGCCGCTTCCTGGCCGAGGTCGACCTGCGCTTCGGCCCCGGCTGGTACGAGGACGTGTCGTTCAGCTATCCGGTGCTGCTCGCCGCCGGCCGGATCAGCGTGCTGGACGTGGTCTGCGTCAACTACCGGCAGCGGCGTTCCGGTGCCATCACCCGGACCCGGGACGACCGGCACTTCGACGTCTTTCCGCACTGGCACCGGGTCTTCGAGTTGATGGCCCGCTGGGGGCCGGATTACGACGACCTCCGTCCGCTGATCTTCGAGCGGATGCTCTGGCACTACCTGATCGTGCTCGGCAACGGCCGGCGGCTCTCCCCGGAGCTGCGCCGGAGCTTCTTCGACCGGGTGGTGGCGGACTACCGGCGCTGGCTGCCGCCGGCCGGTTACCGGGTGCCGGGCGGGATCGACGGGCTGAAGCACCGGCTGGTGGCCGGCGGGCACTGGCGGACGTACGCCGTGCTGCGCGCACTGCACCACTCCCGGCGTCGGGGCGCGGCCGGACGCCTCGCCCGGCGATCATCGCGGCCGTCGCCGTCGCCGTCACGGTTGCCCCTGCCGTCGCCGCCGTTGTCGTTGTCGCCGCCGGCGCGCACCCCGGTGGCGCCGTCCCGGCTGCCGGCGGCGCTGTCCGGGACTGCCCGGCTGGGGCGCAAGGCGCTGCTCCGGGCCTACTACCACGTCCAACTGCGCCGTCCGCTCGATCCGACATTGGCCCTCTACGCCGCGTACTGGTACCGCGGCTACGCCTGCAACCCGGCGGCGATCCACCGCAAGGCCCGGGAACTGGCGCCGTGGATCCGGGGCGTCTGGGTGGTACGCCGGGACCGGGTGGCCGACCTGCCGCCCGGGGTGCCGTACGTGGTGGCCGGCACCCGGGCGTACTTCCGGGCGCTGGCCCGGGCGCGGTGGCTGGTCAACAACGTGAACTTCCCGGACTACGTGGTCAAGCGGCCCGGCTCGGTGCACGTGCAGACCCACCACGGCACCCCGGTCAAGGTGATGGGGCTGGACCAGCAGCGCTATCCGTACGGCGCGGCCGGGCTGGACTTCCCCAAGCTGCTGCGCCGGATCGACCGCTGGGACTACAGCATCAGCGCCAACACCTTCTCCACCCAGATGTGGGAGCGGGCCTATCCGGCGGAGTACCGGACCCTGGAGGTCGGCTATCCGCGCAACGACCGGCTGGTCAACGCCGGGCCCGCGCAGGTCGAGGCCGTCCGGCGCGGTCTCGGCATCGAACCCGGCGAGCGGGTGCTGCTGTACGCGCCGACGCACCGCGAGTACCGGCCCGGGTACTCGCCGCCGTTCGACCCCGCCGCCCTGCTGGAGATCCTCGGTCCCTCCGGCCGGCTGCTGGTCCGGGGCCACTACCTCGATCCGGACGCCTGTCCCGCCCCGGGTGCCCGGCCCGATCCAGGTGCTCCGGACGGTCGGGACCGGGTGCGCGACGTGACGGAACATCCCTCGGTGGAGGACCTCTACCTCGCCGCCGACGTGCTTGTCACCGACTACTCGTCCGCGATGTTCGACTACGCCACCCTGGACCGGCCCATCGTGGTCTACGCCCCGGACTGGGCCGAGTACCGGCGCGAGCGCGGGGTCTACCTGGACGTGCTCGCCGAGGGGCCGGGGGTGGCGGTGACGGGGTTCCCGGAGCTGCTGGCGGCGTTCCGGACCGGCGCGGTCGACGCCCCGCCGGCCGCCCTCGCCCGGAAGCGTTTCCGGGACCGGTTCTGCGCCCTGGACGACGGCCGGGCCGCCGAGCGGGTGGTCCGGCGGGTCCTCCTCGACGAGCCCGACCGTCGAGGAGATCCACGAACGGCGGATTGAAGGGCCGGACCTCCGCGCCCGTCCTGATCGTCGCGCGGAGGTCCGGAGCTCCGGGAGTCACCGAGGCTCCTGCATGGCGGCATCTCAGGGCATGATTGATCGGTGCGGGACTGGGTTGATGGTGACCTTGGCGCGGAGTTCGAGCAGCGGCTCGACGAGCTCCTCGCGGAACTCAGCCCGGACTGGCGGCATCCGGAGCTACCCGAGCCGTATCGCAGCAACCAGCGTTTCGTGGTGCACAACCGTAGGAACGCGAAACGTACGCATCTCGGTGACCTGCTGACAGCACGGCCCGAGGTAGCTGCTGCGTCCGCTGACCGTGTGCTCGCCATAGTCGCCTGCGATGAGGATGTGGCGTCCAACAGGCAACTGATCCACCCGCTGGTGGCGGCGCTCGGGCGACGCCCAGTACAGCGGTACCTGATCTCGGTGGTCGAGGCGGGACCGGAACACAAGAAGGTGTGTGCCGTACGTGCCTGGTACTGGTCCCAGGTCAGCCTCGTCTACGAATCCCTCAAAGACCTGCACGCACACCAGCCCACCCCAGCCAGCCGCACTGCGGACGACGAGGTGGCGGATCTGCGTGGCCTCTACCGGATCGCCTGCCTGACCGCATTCGTCACCTGCCGGCAGGTGGAGACCCGGGAGTGGCTGGCCCGCGGATTCCTTCTCAAGGACGCGTACTACCCGGCGAACCTGCACGGTCTCGTGGCCCAGGCCCGCGCGATCGCCGAGGGAGACGCACCTCGGTACAAGGACCTACTCGCTGCGGAAACCGACGGAACGAACGTGGCGCAGATCCGCTTCGACGGCGCCTGACCGGCGGGGTGCGCCGCAGTCGTACACATGTGCCATCCACAGCCTGTGGATAGAACATGTGTACGACGCTCAGTCGACCGGGGCGGTGCTGCTGGAGCGGCGTACCCGCTGCCGGACGCGGTCGGCGGCGAGCCCGGCGTACCGGCCGGCGACGAACCGGGTGGCCGAGGCGAGTGACCGGATCCCGCCGACCGGAATCGTCTCCACCCCGGCCAGGGCCGCCCGCCGGGCCCGTTTGTCCGACCGGACCACCAGCCGGGGGCGGGGCGAGACCCACTTGTTCTCCGGCAGCAGCCGCAGGTCGGCGACCCCGAAGTCGTCGCCGCTGACCCAGCGCCGCCCGGCCACCTCGGCGACCACCTCGTCGAGGGGCTCGTCCGGCCGGCGTACCCGGGCAGCACGGCTCAGTGCCGAGGTGCGCCAGAGCGACAGCCCGTCGTCAGGTGCCGTCGCGCCGACGGTCAGCAGCCGGACCAGGCCGACCTGCCACTGGTCGGCGACCGCCACCAGCCGGCGTACCGTGTCGGCGTCCACCCCCAGGTATGGTGCGATCTCCAGCAGGTACGGCGAGGGGTACCCGGTCGTCGGCAGCTGCCCGGCCAACTCCACCCGGGGCTCCGAGCGGTACGTCGCGGCGAGCAGTCGCCGGTCCAGCAGCGGGTCGGCCAGTACGGAGCGGCGGTCCTCGGTCAGTTCGGCCCACTGCGCCACCAGTACCACCCGCAGGTCGGTCTGGTCACCGGCGAGCAGCCGGTCGACGCAGGTGCGGACCATCTCGTACGGCCCGTCGACCCGGACCACCGCCACCACCAGCGGTACGGCCCAGCCGCGCTGTGCGGCGGGGCGCAGGTAGCGGGGCTGTGGCATCAGGTCCGCCAGGAACGGCCGGTTGTACCTGCGCAGCGCCTCGCCCCGGGTCATCATGTGCGACGCGCCGAGGTGCCAGCTCCGGGCCCGGGGTTCGGGCACGAAGACCGCACCCGCCTGGGCGAGCCGGTAGCCGAACTCGGTGTCCTCGCCGAGCCGCAGTTCGGGGTTGAGCCCGCCGGTCTCGGCGTAGAGGCTGCGCGGCAGTGCGGCGGTGGCGCCGACGTGTGCCCGGAAGTTCAGGTGGTCGCCGCCGCGGAGCTGGTCGGTGTCGTCGATGAGGCGTTCGACGTACTCGTGGGGTTCGGAGTCCTCGATCCGGAAGAGCCGGTCGGCGGTGCCGGCCGCGCAGCTCTCGGCGACCTGTTCCGGGGTGGGCCAGTCGGCGTCGACGAAGCGTTTGTAGCCGAGGGTGACCACCTCGTCGCTCACGTGTTGCCAGCGGGCCTGTGCCGCCACGTGCTCCGGAAAGACGACCATGTCGGCGTCGAGCCAGTGCAGGATCTCCCCGTCGCTGCGGGTCGCGCCGACGTGCAACGCGGCCGACCGGCCCCAGCCGTCGCTGTGCTCGGCGACCCGGAGCAGCCGGCAGTTCTCGGGGCGGATCGGGGGCAGGACCAGCGGCGGGTCGCTGCCGTCGTCGACCACCACCACCTCCAGCAACCCCGACGGGTACGTCTGGGCGCGCAGCGCGGCCAGGGTGAGGTCGAGTGAGGTTTGGCAGTCGTGGGCCGGGATGACAAGCGAGACGGACCGGGTCGGCTGCCAGTCGCCCGGTTCGGGCGGGGTGAGCCGGCTCCAGTCGTTGCGAAACAACCGGACCGGGGGATGGGCCGTCGTGGCCCGGGTGCGGCTGGACACGCGGCACAGTGTAACTATCTCGTCGCCGTGAGCTGATAATCGCGCGCCGCGTGGCGGGTGTCGGTCGAAATCGGCGGGGCCGTCGACTACGGTAAGTGTCTTCGTGATAGCGCCACGTAGGTTGGCGTCGGTGCTCGGCCGACGAAGGGATCGGCGTGCCAGGCAGGGACGAGCCGGAGAAGTACCTCCGCTGGCGGGTTGCCGTCGGCGAACCCGACGGCCGGCGACGGTGGTCGCCGGTCATGCTCGGCTCCCGACTGACCCGGATACCCGGCCCGCCCGCGCCGATCCGGGTGCCCGGCCAGGGCGTGGCGGAGCCGCCGGCCGGGGACCGGTCCGGACCCGCCTGGCAGCGGATGTTCGTCACCCGGATGGCCGTCGCCGCCCGGTCGGTGACCTGGCTGCGGCACCTGCTCGACCATCCGGTCGGGCTGACCCGGGTACGCCGGGTCGACATCGTCGTGCAGGACTGGGAGATCCCGCAGCGCGGCTGGTCCGGCCGGCTCGGACCGGTGCCGCACCTGCTCGCCCAGCGGGTCAGGCTGCCCCGGCACGACCGGGGACGCGCGGTCGTCGAGATCGAACTGCGCTGGTCCGTACCGCTGCGTTCGGTGGTGGCGGCCGTGCTGCCGCTGCTCACCCCGATCCGTCCACTGCCGACGCCGGGCAGCCCGGAGGTGACCGCCCAGGACGTCCTCCCCGGCTGGCTCGGCGCCGGACCCGGCCTCGCGGTGCTGGCCGGGGAGTTGCCGGGCAACCCGGCGGTACGCCCGTACGACCTGGTGCTCCGGCCGGACGGCGCTGACCCGTCGGTGGCCGGGGACGGGGCCGGTACGGCGTACCGGGGCCGGCTGACCGTGGACCGGCTCGGCGTGCCGGACACCGAGGACGGCGGCTGGACCGGGCCGGTACTGCTCGACGCCGAACACACAGTCCCGGTCGGCAGGTACGGCCCGTTCGGGCCGGACGCACCCCGGGCCGAGTTGACCTTCTCGCCCGGGGCGGACGGCGGGAGCTGGCGGATCCGGGGACCGGCCGGGTTGGACTGTCAGGGTCGGCTCGACCGGCCGTGGCTGACCGAGCGGGACTGGGCGGCGCTGGCCGGGATCGGGCTGCTCGACTGCGCGGTACCCGGACTGCGGCCCCGGGCCGAGGCGGCCCTGCTGCTGCACCTCGCGTTGGCCGGGGTACTGCTGAGCGCTCCCGGCCTGCCGGTCTCCTGCCGGGCGCAGTTGGCCGACGAGGTGGTCGAGTCGCTCCGCGCCCCGCTGCCGGACCGGCCCGGTGGCCGCGCCGACCCGGGAACCGAGCTGGACTGGGAGGCCAGGACGGTACGCCAGCGCCGGGCGGTACTGCGCCGGCACGCCCGGGGGTTCGCGCTGCCCCGGCTGGCGGCGGCCACCTTTCCCGGCCTCGGCGCGCTGCCGCCGGTCTCGGTGCTGCTGGTGACCCGGCGGCTGGAGCACGTTCTCGACGCGGTAGCGGCGGCGGCGGCGCAGAGCTATCCCGAACTGGAGATCGTGCTCTGCCTGCACGGCACCGGCCTGCCGGTCGAGTTGCGCCAGCGGCTGGCCGACTGTGGCCGGCCGGTGGAGGTGGTCGAGGTACCGGCCGGGCAGAGCTTCGGCGAGGCGCTGGTCGCGGCGACCGCCCGGGCCCGGGGCACCCTGGTCACCAAGTTCGACGACGACGACACGTACGGGCCGGAGCATGTCTGGGACCTCGTCCTCGCCCGGCACCACTCCGGCGCGACGTTGGTCGGCAAGGCTGCCGAGTTCGTCTACCTCGGCGCGCTGGACACCACCGTACGGCGGGACGCCGGGGCGGCCGAGAGCTTCGCCCCGGTCGTGGCCGGCGGCACGATCCTGATCGGCCGGGGCGACCTGGCCGAGGTCGGTGGCTGGCGGCCGGTGCCGAGTTCGGTCGACCGGGGACTTCTCGACCGGGTCCGCCGGGCCGGTGGGCTCGTCTACCGGACCCATCCGCTCGGCTACGTCTATCAGCGCCGGCCGGCCGGGCACACCTGGGACCCGGGTCTGGAGTACTTCCTGCGGGACGGCGGTGCGCAGTGGACCGGACTGCCCCGACACGGTGAGTTCGGTACCTCCGGCACCGGTCCGGCGTCGCTGACCAGCCGGTGGAAGTTTCATCAGCGGAGGTCGAATCGAGTCTGGTAACCGTCATGTCACAACGTGAACATGGCACGTTTACCCGATGGGCTTCCGTGATGATCCTCGTCACAGTCATTCCCGGGGCCGGCCATAACGCTGCGGGGAGGTGACGGTGACTACCGTCGCGCTCAAAGACGTCACGAAGGTGTTCCCGGATGGGACAGTGGCGGTCGACAACGTCAGTCTCGACGTCAATGACGGCGAGTTCATGGTGTTGCTCGGGCCTTCGGGCTGCGGAAAGTCCACCGTACTGAGGATGGTCGCCGGCTTGGAGGACCCGACGACCGGTGCCGTGATGCTCGACGGAGAACTGGCGAACGACGTGCCACCAAGAGACCGTGGAATTGCCATGGTTTTCCAGGATTTCGCGTTGTATCCGCATATGTCGGTGGGGGCGAACATCGCCTTCCCGCTCCGTCTCTCCGGTGTCGAGGAAGGGGCCCGTGGTGAGCGGGTCGCCGACGTGGCGAGCGCGCTCGGCATCGGCGACGTACTCGGCCGCAAGCCCAGCCAACTCTCCGGCGGGCAGCGGCAGCGGGTCGCGATGGGCCGGGCGATCGTCCGGCGACCGGGGCTGTTCCTGATGGACGAGCCGCTCTCCAACCTGGACAGCGGCCTGCGGGCGGAGTTGCGGGCCGAGATATCCGGGCTGGTCCGCGAGCTCGGGGTGAGCACCATCTACGTCACCCACGACCAGGCCGAGGCGCTGACCATGGCCGACCGGGTGGCGATCATGCGCAAGGGCGTCCTCCAGGACGTCGGTACCCCGACCCAGGTGTACGGCCGCCCCGCCACCCTCTACGTCGCCGCGTTCCTGGGCAGCCCCCGGATGAACCTGCTGGAGGCGACCGTCTACGTGCACCTCGACCGGTACGTCGCGCTCAACCTCGGCGAGCAGGCGCTCTATCTGCCCTGGGACGACATCCGGGCCCGCGCGGTGGCGCACTACCACGGCGAGCGGATCGTGGTCGGGATGCGGGCCGAGGCGCTGACCCCGGTGGCCCCGGACACGCCCGGCGACGTGTTGCAGGGGCGGATCCGCTATCTGGAGCACCACGGGCACGAGTCGCTGGCGTTCCTCGACATCGGGGCGACCGCGATCGTCGTCGACGACCTGGGCGGCCCGGTGACCGACGAGCGCCCGGCCGGAGGTGGCCGGGGACTGCGGCGGCTCGGCCAGGTGATGCAGCGGTTGACCGGGCGCGCCACCGGGGCGGGTCAGCAGACCCAGGAGGAGCGGGGCGGCCGGGGCAGCGTACTGGACCCGGGCCGGCACCACCGCCGTCCGGCCGAGCTGGCGGTACGGCTGGCGCCGTACCCGGCGGTCACCTCGGGCCACCCGATGGCCGTCTCGGTACGCATGGACGCGGTGCACTTCTTCGACGAGCGCGGCGACCGGATCGACGTGGGGTGGCGCTGACCGATCCTCGTCGCTTAACGTCAGTCGATTCCCCAATCATGGTTGTCCCGTTAGGAGAGCCGCTCGTGTCACAGGAACGACCCGGCCTGCTCGTGATCGAGCGGATCCTCCGCGACCGGCAGAGCATCTGGCAGCAGATCGTCGAGGAGCGTGACCTTGGCGCGCTCACCGGTCAGATGCTGGCCAGTTCGGCGATCGCGCTTGCCTGTTACGGCGCCGTGCTCGGCGCCTTCCACAGCGTGTTGATGGCCCTGACCTCGGCGGTGAAGCTGCCGCTGCTCTTCCTGGTCACGCTGGCCATCTGCCTGCCGACGCTCTATCTGTTCAATCTGGTCTTCGGGGCCCGGCTCTCGGTGCGGCAGGCCATCTCGATGGTGATGGTGGCGATCACGGTCACCTCGATGCTTGCCGTGGCGTTCGCGCCGATCAGCCTCTTCTTCCTGATCACCGCGCCGGACTACGCCTTCTTCAAGTTGCTCAACGTGGCGATCCTGACCATGTCGGCGCTGGTCGGGCTGCGCTTCCTGACCGGTGGGATGCAGGTGCTCAACGCACACGGCCTGCTCGCGCCGACCGCCGCCGCGACCACCGCCGACCAGTCGACAGTCGCCAACCAGCAGCCTGCCGCCGCGACCGTCGCCACCCAGCCAGCCGCCGCCGGTCAGCCGGTGGTGGCCGCGACGGCTGCCGGCCAGCCGGCCGTGCCGGCACCGGTCGAGGCCGCCGTGCCGGCGCCGCAGCCGGTCGCGGTCGGCGCGGTGAACGGCGAGGTGCCGGCCCCGGCGAGCACGGCGAACGGGGACGGACCGGTCACGCCCGCCCAGCCGGCGGTCGGCACACCGGCTCCGGCCGTGCCGGCGACCCCGGCACCCGCACCGCCGGCTCCGGTGCAGGTGTTGCCGGGGCAGCCGGTTCCGGTGCAGGTGGTCGGGGGGCAGTTCGTGCCGCAGTACCCCTACCCCCGGCTGGACCCGTACCCGGTCGGCCGGCCGGGAGCGTCGCACCCCGCCCCCGGCGGTCCCCGTCCGGCGAGCATGACCCTGCTCTACATCTGGATCATGCTCTTCGGGTTCGTCGGTACCCAGTTGGCGTGGACGCTGCGCCCGTTCTTCGGCGACCCGGAGCGGCCGTTCGCGCTCTTCCGCAGCATCGACGGCAACTTCTACGCGGAGATCCTGCGTAGCCTGGGCAACATCTTCTGAGGCCGACCTCCCCGGTCATCCGCCGGACCGGCGCGCACCGGTCCGGCGAACGACCTGGAGCAGGTACTCCTTGCGGTCCAGCGGGTTGTGGTCCGAGCGCGGCCGGCTCGGTGGCGTACCCCGGACCGGCTGGTACCGGTCGAAGGCGCAGTCCAGCGCCCCCTCGCCCCGGGTCAGCCCGGGCAGTTGCCGCTGCAACTCGTGCACCCTGGCCGCCGGGATCTCTCCGGTCAGCAGGTACGCCGAGCCTCGTGCCGTACTGGTCTGCGGCACTGCGCCGAGCCGGGCGAGTACCGGTGCGAGCGCGCCGAGCGTCTCCGCCGGCAGTTCGAGGTGGAAGCGGTGGATCGGCTCGTACACCCGGGTGCCGGCCGCCGCCAGCGCGCTGGTCAGCACCAGCGGGGTGAGGTTGCGGAAGTCCCCGGCGGTGCTCGACATGCTCTTGTCGAAGACCCCGTGCGAGTGGCTCTGCCGGGCCCAGTAGCCGGAGTGCGTCATGGTGACCGTGCAGTCGGGCACCTGCCAGCCGAAGATCCCCTGGTGCAGGGTCGACCGCACGGCCTCCTCGACCGCCTTGAAGAACGCCGGTGGCATCGAACCGAGTTCGACCTCCAGCCGGAACGTCACCCCGGCACCGGCCGGCGCGGGATCGACCCGGAGCCCGACGGTGGCGAGGAACGGGTTGGGCGGTACGCCGATCAGTTCGACCGCGCTGCCCGAGCCGACCGGCCGCTCGACGCATATCGTCGTCGACTCCCGGAAGCCGACCCTGATGCCGTACTCGTCGGCCAGGGTCGCCTCGATGACCTCCTTCTGCACCTCGCCGTAGAGCGACACCGAGAGTTCCTGCCGGACGTCGTCCCGGCGCAGGTTGATCAGCGGATCCTGCTCTGCGAGCTGGGCGAGCGCGGCGTGCAGCGCGCCCCGTTCGCCTGCTGCGGCGGGGAGCACCACGGTCTCCAGGGTCGGCGGGGCGAACTGGCGCTGCCGGGCGGCGGAGTTCCGGGGTACGCCGATCGGGTCGCCGATCCGGACGCTGTCCAACCCCCAGAGCATGCCGATCCGCCCCGCGTCGACCGAGTCGCTCCGGACCGCCGCGCCATTGTCGAAAACGCTTGTCGCGGTGACCTTCTCCGGCTTGACGCCGGGCCGGGCGAGCCGGTCCCGCACCCGGACCGATCCGGAGAACATCCGGACGTAGGCGATCTTCTCCCCGGCCGGACCACGCTCGACCTTGAAGACGGTGCCCGAGGCCGGGGCCGCCACCTCGACGTCGGCCGGCGGGAGCAGCTCCCGGACGCCGTCGACAAGCGCCCGCACCCCGGCGCCGGTGATCGCCGAGCCGAGAAACACCGGGTACACCGACGCCTGCCCGGTGTGCCGGGCCAGTTCGGCGCGGAGCCGCCGGTACGGGATCGGCGCGGTGCCGTCGACGTACGCGGCCAGGATCTCGTCGTCGTGCTCGGCGAGCTGTTCGGTCAGGCTGCCGACGAAGGCGGCGTCGGTCGGCGGGTACGGCGTGAAGTCGGCGTCCCGGGTGCCAACACCGTGCGCGGTGCCCATCGCAACGATGGCCGGGGTGAGCCGGTCGGCGACGGCCCGCAGCACCCGCCCGTCGTCCGCACCAGCGCGGTCGATCTTGTTTATGAAGATCAGGGTGGGGATGCGCAACCGGCGCAGCGTCCGCATCAACACCCGGGTCTGCGGTTGCACCCCCTCGACGGCCGAGATCACCAGTACGGCACCGTCGAGGACGTCGAGCACCCGCTCCACCTCGGCGATGAAGTCCGGGTGGCCGGGGGTGTCGAGCAGGTTGACCCTCAGGTCGTCCAGTACGAACGAGACGACGGCGGATTTGATCGTGATGCCGCGCTGCCGCTCCAGCGGCAGGGAGTCGGTCCGGGTGCTGCCGGAGTCGACGCTGCCGACCTCGTCGATGATGCCGGCGGTGTGCAGCAACCGCTCGGTCAGGCTCGTCTTACCGGCGTCTACATGCGCCAGGATTCCCAGGTTCAACGTACGCACGAACGGTCATGTCCTTCGGATAGCCGGAACTTCCTTCCTGTCGGGGCATGAACGTCGCTCGCACAATCTCTCCCTGGGTCGAGGCGGGGCCCTGACCGGCACGGTCAGGGCTGGGCTCCGACCAGCACACCAGCCCTGACGCCAGGCGGCAACCGGTTTCGCGGCCGGCCGGTCCCGGCCCCGAGGGCCTGTCCGGGTCTCCCTGAACCGTCCCTGAGTTCCGTCGCCCGTGCTGGACGGCGCTTCCATATGAAGGCAGGCTACATGTAGTTAGCTGAGATATGGGGAGGTGTCGGTAATGGCCGGCGGGGGATCACGGCTCTGGCTGCGGGTACTGCTCGGAGTCTTCTCGGTCGTACTGCTGTTGTGCGGGATCGGTACGGCGCTGGGTACCTGGGTCTGGAACCGGAACGCCATCGACACCCGGGGCAAGGTGGACTTCGTCAACCGGCTGGCCGTACCGCCGCTGGCCGAGTCGCGGATCGACGGCCAGGGGCGCCGGGTCTTCGACCTGCGGGCCCAGCCCGGCCGGCGTGACTTCGGCCAGGGCGGCAGCACCGCCACCTGGGGCTTCAACGGCGACTATCTCGGACCGACCCTGCGGGCCAGCCGGGGCGAACAGGTGCTGGTCAACGTCGTAAACGGGATCGGCCGGCCGACGAGCGTGCACTGGCACGGCATGCACCTGCCGGCGGCGATGGACGGCGGTCCGCACCAGATGGTCCGGCCCGGCGCGACCTGGTCGCCGTACTGGAAGATCAACCAGCCCGCCGCGACCCTCTGGTACCACCCGCACCCGCACGGCGAGACCGCCGAGCACGTCTACCGGGGGCTGGCCGGGATGTTCATCCTGGACGACGAGCCGTCGGCCGCGCTGGCGCTGCCCCGCCGGTACGGCGTCGACGACATCCCGCTGATCGTGCAGGACCGCAAGTTCACCTCCGACGGGCAACTCGACGAGGATCCCTCCTCGTTCGGCACCGTCGGCATCCTCGGGGACACCATCCTGGTCAACGGGACCGTCGGGCCGTACCTGGACGTCAGCACCGAACGGGTCCGACTGCGGCTGCTCAACGGCTCCAACGGCCGGACGTACGACTTCGGGTTCGCCGACAACCGGGCCTTCGACCTGATCGGCACCGACGGGGGCCTGCTGGAACGCCCACACCGGACCGGCCGGGTCCGGCTCTCGCCCGGCGAGCGGGCCGAGGTCGTGGTGTCGGTGCTGCCGGCGGAGCGGGTGGTGCTGCGCAGCTACCCGCCGGACCAGGGCAGCAGCGGCTTCCCCGGCGACCGCTTCTCCGGCGGCGACGACACCTTCGACGTACTCGAACTGCGCGCCGCCGGCAGCCTCGCGGAGTCACCTGAGGTGCCGGACCGGCTGGTACCGGTCGAGCGGCTCGACCCGGCGTCGGCCGCCGAGACCCGCCGGTTCCAACTGGCCGGATTCCAGATCAACAGTCGGAACATGGACATGGACCGGATCGACTTCGCGGTCACCCGGGACAGCACGGAGATCTGGGAGATCTACAAGCTGGACGGCCTCCCGCACAGCTTCCACGTGCACGACGTGCAGTTCCAGGTGCTCTCGGTGGACGGTCGGGAACCACCGCCGGAGCTGCGCGGCTGGAAGGACACCGTGCTGGTCACCGCGGGCGACACGATACGCATCATCGCCAGGTTCACCGACTACACCGACCCGAACATGCCGTACATGTACCACTGCCACATGCTCTTCCACGAGGACCAGGGGATGATGGGGCAGTTCGTGGTGGTCGAGCCGGGCCAGCGAGCCGGGCGCCCACCGGGCGGGCACGGTCACGCCCACGGCTGAGACGAGCGGGCTCCCCCGGCGGTACGGTCGCCGGGGGAGCCCACGGCCGCATCGGCGTGGCCGAACCCGAAACCGTGCCGCACGATGCCTTCCCGGTTAGGTTGTTAGGCGTGTTGGGCCTACCCGCGCACGTGACCGCCTGCCTCTTCGACCTCGACGGCGTGCTGACCCAGACCGCCCGAGTGCACAACGCGGCCTGGGCGGAGACCTTCGACGACTTCCTCCGCCGGCGGGCCGAGGCCACCGGTGAACCGTTCCGGCCGTACGACCCCGGCGACGACTACAACCGGTACGTCGACGGTCGCCCCCGGGCCGACGGGGTGCGCACGTTCCTCGCCTCCCGGCAGATCGTCCTGCCGGAGGGGGAGCCGGACGACCCGCCGACCGCCGACACCGTCAACGGGGTCGGCAACCGCAAGAACGTCATCCTGCTGCAACGGATCCACACCGACGGCGTGCTGGCGTACCAGGGATCGGTGGACTACCTGCACGCGGCGCAGGCGGCCGGGCTGCGCCGGGCCGTCGTCTCGGCCAGTGCCAACGCCGCCGACGTGATCGCGGCGGCCGGCCTCGAACCGCTGGTCGAGGCCCGGGTGGACGGCGTCGTCGCCCGGCTGCGCGGGCTGCGCGGCAAGCCCCATCCGGACACCTTCCTGGCCGGCGCCGAACTGCTCGGGGTCCGCCCCGACCAGGCGGTGGTCTTCGAGGACGCGCTGGCCGGGGTGGCGGCGGGCCGGGCCGGCGACTTCGGCTACGTGGTCGGGGTCGACCGGGTGGGCCAGGCCGACGCGTTACGCGCACACGGCGCCGACATCGTGGTGCGCGACCTCTCCGAACTACTTCCCGGGGCGGGCGGCGACCCGGCGGTGAGTGGTCGCGGTGCCGGATCGGCGGAGGCCGGGCCGGAGGTGGTCCGGTGACTGCGAGGAGGCGCCGATGATCCGGGAACGGGCCTATCCCGTCGAGCCCTGGCACGTCCGGGAGACCCGGCTCGACCTGGACGTACTCGCCCAGTCCGAGTCGGTGTTCGCGCTCTCCAACGGGCACATCGGGCTGCGCGGCAACCTGGACGAGGGCGAGCCGCACGGCCTGCCGGGGACGTACCTGAACTCCTTCTACGAGCTGCGGCCGCTGCCGTACGCGGAGGCGGGGTACGGCTTTCCCGAGTCGGGCCAGACGATCGTCAACGTCACCAACGGCAAGCCGATCCGGCTGCTCGTCGACGACGAGCCCTTCGACGTCCGGTACGGCGAACTGCTCAGCCACGAGCGGGTGCTCGACCTGCGCGCCGGCACCCTGCAACGGTCGGTCGAGTGGCGCTCCCCGGCCGGGCGTACGGTGCGGATCTGCTCGACCCGGCTGGTCTCGTTCACCCAGCGCTCGATCGCGGCGATCGAATACCGGGTGGAGCCGGTCGACGGGCCGATGCGGCTGATCATCCAGTCGGAACTGGTCGCCAACGAGCAGCTTCCGGCGCAGAGCCGGGATCCCCGGGTGGCGGCGGTGCTGGAGTCGCCGTTGCAGTCCGAGGAGCAGTTGGTGCACAGCGACGGCGCACTGCTGATCCACCGCACCAAGGCGAGCGGCCTGCGGGTGGCCGTCTCGATGAGCCACGAGGTGCACGGGCCGGAACGCAAGCTGGTCGGCACCGAGGCGTACGAGGACTGGGCCAGGACCACAGTCACCTCGGTGATCAAGCCGGGCGAGCAGCTCCGGCTGGTCAAGTTCGTCGCCTACGGCTGGTCGAGCCGCCGGTCCCGCCCGGCGCTGCGCGACCAGGTGGCGGCGGCGCTGGCCGGCGCCAAGTTCTCCGGCTGGGACGGGCTCTGCACCGAGCAGCGCAGCTATCTCGACACCTTCTGGGACGACTCCGACGTGCGGGTCGAGGGCGATCCGGAGGTGCAGCAGGCGGTCCGGTTCGGTCTCTTCCACGTGCTACAGGCCGGCGCCCGGGCCGAACTGCGGCCGATCGCGGCGAAGGGCCTGACCGGGCCGGGCTACGACGGCCACGCCTTCTGGGACACCGAGACCTTCGTGTTGCCGGTGCTGACGTACACCCTGCCGTCGGCGGTCGCCTCCGCGCTGCGCTGGCGGCACTCCACCCTGCACCTGGCCCAGGAGCGGGCCCGGACGCTGGGCCTGAGCGGCGCCGCGTTCCCGTGGCGCACCATCCGGGGCCAGGAGACCTCGGCATACTGGCCGGCCGGGACCGCCGGATTCCACATCGCGGCCGACATCGCCGACGCGGTACGCCGGTACGTGCAGGCGACCGACGACCAGCAGTTCGAACGCGAGGTCGGGCTGGAACTGCTGGTGGAGACCGCCCGCCTCTGGCGCTCGCTCGGGCACCACGACCGGCACGGCCGGTTCCACATCGACGGGGTGACCGGGCCGGACGAGTACACGGCGGTGAAGAGCGACAACGTCTACACCAACCTGATGGCCCAGCGGAACCTGCTGGCCGCCGCCGACGCCGCTGGCCGGCACGGCGAGGAGGCGTGGAAGCTCGGCGTCGACGACGAGGAGACGGCCGCCTGGCGGGACGCCGCGCACGACATGCACGTCCCGTACGACCCTGACCTTGGCGTACACCCGCAGGTGGAGGGCTTCACCCGCTCTCAGGAGTGGGACTTCGCCGGTACGCCGCCGGAGCAGTACCCGCTGCTGCTCAACTATCCCTACTTCGACCTGTACCGCAAACAGGTGATCAAGCAGGCGGACCTGGTGCTGGCGATGCACTGGCGCGGCGACGCCTTCACCGAGGAGGAGAAGGCGGCGAACTTCGCCTACTACGAGCGGCGTACCGTCCGCGACTCGTCGTTGTCGGCCTGTACCCAGGCGGTGCTGGCCGCCGAGACCGGGCACCTCGAACTCGCGCACGACTATCTGGGCGAGGCGGCCCTGATGGACCTGCACGACCTGAACCAGAACACCAGGGACGGCGTGCACGTCGCCTCGCTGGCCGGGGCCTGGATCGCCCTGGTGGCCGGGTTCGGCGGGATGCGCGACCACACCGCGACACTCTCCTTCGCACCCCGGCTGCCGAGCCGGATCGACCGGCTGGAGTTCTCGCTGCGCTACCGGGGCGTGCACCTGCGGGTCGACGTCCGGCCGCACGAGGCGACCTACGAGCTGCGCGACGGCGAGCCGGACGACGCCCTGGAGCTGCTGCACCACGGGGAGAAGGTCCGGATCACCTGTCTGGAGTCGGTGACCCGGCCGATCCCGCCGGCCCGGCCGACCGGTCCGCAGCCCGCCCAGCCGGCCGGCCGCGCCCCGGTCCGGCGCAACCCGGAGGGCGAACCGACCTGACCGCCACCGCTGGTGCCCGTTCGTGTCGTCGAAGTGATCTTCCCGGACGGGTATCGCGAACCTATTGAAAAACGCATACGCCGTCGCAACGGTCCTCCGGCTTCAGTGGAGGCACGACCCAGAGCGCGTCAGCGCCAGGTCTGTCGACTGGAGAGGGACCGTGATCATGGAATCGGATCCGACGCGTGGTATCGGCCGACGGCGGCTGTTCAAATGGGGCGGGCTGGCCACCGCCGGCGTGGTGGCGGCCGGCACGCCGCTGGTGACCGCCGGCATCGGCAACGCCGGCTCGGGCAGACCCGCCCGGACCCTGCCGGACACCCAGCCCGGCGGAGCCTACGACCGGTACGTGGCACAGCTCGCCGCCGAGGGCAGATTCTCCGGCGTGGTGCTGCTGTCGCACCGCGGCCGGACGGTGCTGTCCCGCAGCTACGGCATGGCCGACCGGGAGAGGGGGATCAGCAACCACGAGGGCACCGCGTTCACCCTCAGCTCGGCGGGCAAGCCGTTCAACGCGATCGCCATCCTTCAGCTGGCGCAGCAGGGCCGGCTGCGCCTGTCGGACCCGGTGGGCAGACACCTGACGGGCTTCCCCCAGGACATCGCCGAAAAGGTGACGATCCACCACATGCTCTCCGGCACCTCCGGGATGAACACCCCCGCGGAGGACATCCAACGGGTCTTCCAGAGCCGGGAGGAGGTCCACGAGTACCGGGAGCGGTGGGCCCACCAGTCGAAACTGGTGGGCGTGCCCGGCACCCCGAACGCGTTCCACGCCGGTGCCGAGACCGTCATCCCCGCGTTGATCGTGGAGGCGGTGAGCGGGAAGACGTACTGGGACTACGTCGAGGAGAACATCTTCCGGCGCTGCGGCATGACCCGCTCGGCGTTCTACACCAGGCCGCAGTGGCTCACCGAACGACACATCGCGCACCCGTACATGACACTTGCCGACGGAAGCCAGGTCGACGCCGTCCGCAACCTCGACCAGGGCAGCCCGTACGAGCACATCCTCGGGAGAAACCCCGGGCGCGCCTTCATCGACGCCATCGGGGACGGCGGCTTCGCCACCGCACCGGATCTGGTCCGCTTCGCGACCGCGTTGCGCGACGGCACGCTGCTGGACCGGCCCTGGGCCGACGTACTCACCGCAGCCAAGATTCCGCACGGCCCGGCCTCGTTCGGCACCTACGGGCCGTCGGCCGAGATCGCCGGCGGTCAGTGGGTGATCCAGCGCGCCGGTGCCAACCCCGGCGTCTGCGCCAACTGGACCATCTACCCGGACACCGGCTGGGTCGGCGTCATCCTCGCCAACCGCGACGACGTGCCGTTGGTGGAGATGATCGGACGGGAGACCCAGGCCATCACCGGAGCCGCGCCCGGCGACGGGGGCGGTGGCTGAGCCGGCCCGGCGACCGACGCGAAGGATGGATGACCGTATCTTCCGCTGATCGTAGGGTCCAGGGATGCGCGTACTGATCGTGGAGGACGAGCCCCACCTGGCCGAAGCCGTCCAGGACGGCCTGCGGCTGGAGGCGATCTCCGCCGACATCGCCAGCGACGGTGTGGCCGCCCTGGAACGGCTGAGCGTCAACTCCTACGACATCGCGATCCTCGACCGCGACATCCCCGGACCCTCCGGTGACGAGATCGCCCGACGCATCGTCGCCTCCGGCAGCGGCATCCCGATCCTGATGCTCACCGCCGCCGACCGGATCGACGACAAGACCTCGGGATTCGAACTCGGCGCCGACGACTATCTGACCAAGCCCTTCGAGTTTCAGGAACTCGTACTCCGGATCAGGGCGCTCGACCGTAGGCGCGCCCACCGCCGGCCTCCCGTGCGGGAGATCGCGGGTCTGCGTCTGGATCCGTTCCGCCGCGAGGTCTACCGCGACGGCCGCTACGTCGCGCTCACCCGGAAGCAGTTCGCCGTGCTCGAGGTGCTCGTCGCGGCCGAGGGAGGTGTGGTCAGCGCGGAGGAACTCCTGGAGCGGGCCTGGGACGAGAACGCCGACCCGTTCACCAACGCCGTACGCATCACCGTCTCGGCACTGCGCAAACGGCTCGGCGTACCCGGGATCATCGCCACGGTGCCCGGGGTCGGCTACCGCATCGACACAGCACGCGGCGCGGTGCCCGAGAGGGAAGACCGTGGATAGGGCAGCCGGCCTGAGTGTCCGGCTCAAACTCACCCTCAGCTACGCCGGATTCCTCATCGTCGCGGGTGTCCTGCTGCTCGGCACCGTGTGGGTCTTCCTCCTGCGTTACGTACCCGACCCACCACACAGGGATTTCGACCGCGACCCATCCGGCTTCCGCGCACCGGTCCTGCAAAGTCCCACCCGCGACGACCTCCTGCAGGCCTTCGCTCCACGGGCGGCCCAGGTGCTGGTGTTCCTGCTGGTGTTCGGACTCGTGGGAGGGTGGATCGCCGCCGGCCGGATGCTCACCCCGCTCACCCGCATCACCGAGGCCGCCCGCCTGGTCAGCAACGGATCGCTCGCACACCGGATTCGGTTACCGGGCCGCAGGGACGAGTTCCGGGAACTCGCCGACACCTTCGACATCATGCTCGCGCGGCTCCAAGCACACGTCGTCGCGCAGGAGAGATTCGCCGCCAACGCGTCCCACGAACTGCGCACCCCGCTCGCCATCTCGCAAACGCTGCTCGACGTCGCCCGTAACGACCCCGGGCGGGACCGGGACGAACTCATCCAACGGCTGCACGCCGCCAACACGCGGGCGATCAACCTCACCGAGGCACTCCTGCTGCTCAGCCGGGGCGACCGCGGAAACCTCCCCCGGGAGAGCGTCGACCTCTCCCTCGTCGCCGAGGAGGCCGTCGAAACGCTGCTTCCCTTCGCCGAACAGCGCCGGACCACTGTGGACGTCACCGGCGGGGTCGCCTGGACCAGCGGTTCCGCCGAACTCCTGCTGCGAATGGCGACGAACCTCGTGCAGAACGCCATCGTGCACAACCTGCCCGTGGACGGCACCGTGACTGTGCACACCGGGGCGTACGGCGACACCAGCGTGCTGCGGGTCGAGAACACCGGCCACCGGCTCCCACCCGAACTGCTGCCGACCCTCACCGAGCCCTTCCAGCGCGGCACGGAACGGGTACGCATCGACGGGCACCCCGGCGTCGGCCTCGGCCTGGCCATCGTGCACAGCATCGTCCGTGCCCACCACGGAACCCTCGACCTGGCCCCCGGCCCCGCCGGTGGGCTCCTCGTCACGGTCCGGCTGCCCGGGAGGCCGCGACCCTGACGCGGGTCCCTCGACCGAGCACCCACCGCCCTGACCGAGCGGCACTGCGGCTAGATCAGGGACAGGTGCACGTGGTTGGTGTGGTCGCTTGACGGGTCTCCGTGTGCGCCGCCGTACGACTTCCAGCCGGTCGTCGGCAACCAGATCTGCCGGTACCAGATCACGTACAGCACCCCGAGCCGGTCGGCGTTGCGGACGAAGAACGCGGCCAGGTTGTTGCCGTACGTCCGGTCGGCGCCGGTGGCGGCACCCCGGAAGCCGCCCGCCTCGGCGGAGAAGTCGCAGGCCCGCCCCTTCGGGTGCTCGTACGGCCCCCCGGGGCGGTAGCAGCCGGTGAACCGGGCGAAGCCGGCCCGACGCGCCTCGGTGTAGGCGTGCAGGGTGCGTGCCGTGACGCAGCCCGTGGTGGTCGGGTCGGGCTGGTCACACGCCTGCGGTGGCCAGGAGCCGTCGGTGGCGCGTGGCGCGGGCCGGGCCACCGGTGAACTGGCGCTGACGAACCCTCCGGTGGAGGCGCCGCCGACCTGGGCCAGCGCCCGCTCGGCGGCCTGCTTCTGGCGCAGCATGATGGCGAGTTGACGGCGCTCCTCGATCACCTCGGCGTCGAGCGCCCGCTTGGCTCGGGCGGCCCGCTCCCGGGCCTGGCCGAGCGCACGCAGTGCGTCGTTGTCCCGCAGGGCCACCGCCTCCAGGCCACGGGCCCGCTCCAGGAGTTCGTCGGCGGAGCCGCTGTGCAGCAGTACCAGCACCGGGCCGATCCGGCCGGTCTGGTACGCCGTCCGGGCCACCTGCTCGACCCGGGGCCGCAACTGCGCGATCCGTTCCTCGACCCGGCGTAGCTCGGCGGCGATCCTCGCCTGCCGGGCTTTCGCGTTGGCCAGGGCGTTCCTGGCCTGTAGGTAACCCCGGCCGGTCGATTCGAGCACGTCCCGCAGGAGCGGGGTGTCGCCTTCGTCGCCGAGGACGGCGGGGCTGTTCGCCTCCGCCACGCCGGGCCGGAAGGCCGCCCCGGCGAGCGCGCCGAACGTGGCGAGCAGGGCCAGGGCCAGCGGAAACCGCCGACGTGTGGATCCCGTCATGCATGTCCCTCCGTCGCCCGCCTACCGAGTTAGCTGACGGGTTCGGGACGGAACAAGTCCCTACCGCGGTTGCGGACTCACCCCACCTACCTGGGTCCCCGGCTCACCCGAAAGTGATTCGGCGGCGGTCACGCCGGCGCGGAGGGGTGCGCCACCGGGCGAAACCGGGGTCAGCCTACCTGATCAACTGGGTCGAACAGGTGGATTTCGCCGCGATCGGGCGTGGAAATTGCTTCAAGACCTGCCGGGCGCGGTCGGTGGCGGGCCGAACCGGCGGGGCGGAAATCGAGGGTGATCTTGGATACCCTGATCGGCCGCCGAGCTCTCGGTGGCTCTCTCGCCCTACAAGGGAGTACCCACATGCCTCGACGTCTCCGAGTGCTCCTGCTCGGCGTCATCGTCGCGGTCGGCTCGGTCACTCTGCCAGCCGCCCACGCCAACGCCGCTGTTGTGCCCGTCACCAGCGGGAACAGCACCGTGCTCTTCCTGCGGCCGAATCTCGACCCGGTGCCCGATGCCGTCTACGCGACCCCCGACCCCGGCCGGAACGGCGCGCACTTCCTGCCGTACCAGACCCCCGGGCTCCGGGACCAGATCGCCGACCTGATCGCGCTGGCCACACCCGGCTCCACCGTGTACGGCTCGCTCTACACCTTCTCCGACCAGGGGATCACCGACAACCTGCTGGCGGCGCACGCCCGCGGCGTCAGGGTCCGGCTCATCATCGAGGCGTGCACCAGCGGCACCACCGCGTCCTGCGGGGCACAGTCCAACCAGGTGGGCCAGCTCGTCACCGGGTTGGGCGGCTACCGCGCCGGTGCCACCGGATCGTGGACCTGGCAGTGCCGCATCTCCTGCTCGTCCGGCGGGACGGGCATCAACCACAACAAGTTCTGGGTGTTCAGCGGGCTGTCGGACGGGCGTACCGACGTCACGGTGGTCAGCTCGGCCAACCCGACCAAGCCGCAGCAGCAGATGTGGCAGAACCAGGTGCGGGTGGACAACGACCCCGCGCTGGCCGACGCGTTCCGCAACTATGTCGGGCGCAAGCTCCTGGTCACCGGCACCGCGAAGTCGTACGAGCGCGGGCACGTCGACGCGGGCAGTACCCGGATCTGGTTCTCGCCCCGCGAGTCGCCGAGCGCCAGCGAGAGCACGACGATCGCGGCATCGTTCAACCCGCAGAGCAGCCGCTCCGACATCGTCGCCGCCGCCATCGACGACGTGCAGTGCTCGACCAGCAGCTCCGACGACATCATCCGGGTGGCGATGTGGGGTTTCCGGGCCGCCCGGCCCGAGGTGATCGACGCGCTGGGTGACAAGCAGGCCGCCGGATGCACCGTCGAGGTGGCCACCGGCGAGCACCAGGACGCGATGGCCGGCCTGACCGCACGCGGCATCGGCGTCTACGCGATGGACCCCGGCGGATGCCGGCAGTCGTTCTTCACGGTCGAGCCCGGCGTCAACGGCGAATGCTCCGACGGCAGCATCCACTCCAAGTACCTGCTGGTGCAGGGCGTGTCCCGCAAGGACAACCAGATGCACCGGTACGTCTACACCGGCACGCAGAACCTCACCAACGGTGCGTTGAGGAAGAACGACGAGACCTTCATGCGCCTCGACGACCCGTCCCTCTACAACGGATACGTCGCGGACTTCAACGCCATCAAGAACGCCGTGGTGACCATTTCGCCGAACCGGTACCCGGGGGCCAGATTCGCCACCGCGAACCTGCTGGCGACCGGTGACCAGTTCACCCCCGCGGTCGCCTCGACCCGGGACTCCGCAGGCCGGAACGTCACCGTGTCCGCGTTCGCCTCCGGCCGGGAGAGCGGGCTGAACAACGAAATCCGGTTGGGCCGGTTCGTCGACGGGGTCCTGCAGTCCGAAGTGGCCGTCCGGACCGGAGGCGGTACCAACTGGAACTACCGCACCCCGGACGTGGGCATCGCCGGCAACGGCGACGCGGTGGTGACCTGGGCCGACGACAGCAACGGCAACGGCGGGTACGAGATCCGGGCCCGCCGGGTCCGCCCGGACGGCACCATGGGCCCGGTGGTCAACGTGAACTCCATCGCCGACGGCGACCAGAGCGAGCCGTCGATCGCGGTGCTGCCCGACGGGCGGTACGCGGTGACCTGGCAGGACACCTCGACGGCCGGGGCCAGCTCCATCCGGTACGCCTCGTTCTCGGCGTCCGACGCCCGGCTCTCGCCGCTCACGGGCGGCTACGACGCCCCGGTCCAGGCCGTGGCCGGTGGCACCTACCGCAAGCCGGACGTGGCCGCCACCTCGACCGGCACGGTGGCCGTCGCCTGGGAGGACGACGAGGACGGCAACGGCGGGTACAGCATCCGGGCCAAGACCGGCACCCTGGCGGGTGCCTTCGGCGGCACCGTGGCGGTGCACACCGGCTCGCTCTCCGACGGCCAGCAGCGCGACCCGGCAGTGGCCATCGCCGACTCGGGTACCTGGTACGTCGCCTGGTACGACGGGCACACCGCCCGGACCGGTCAGGACGGCAACCCGCAGTCGCAGATCTACGTACGGGGATTCACCGGCTCCACGGCCACCTTCGCGGCCCGTACCGTCAGCGGCCCGATCTACAGGTGGAGCACCGGTGCCAACGGCGCCTACCAGGTCAGCGCGCAGACCCCGTACCAGTCGGACCGGGTGGGACGGCAGGCGCGCCCGGACATCGCGGTGGACGGCTCGGGCAACGCCGTGGTCACCTGGCAGGAGAGTGGCCAGGCGACCGGACTGACCAGTGCCAGCAGCGGCACCGAGGTCTGGGCCCGGGGGATCGGTCCGGACGGGACGAGCGGCAACAGGTTCCCGGAGAGCCGGCTGAGCGTCATCACCGCGAACCGTCAGGACCAGCCGGCGATCGGTTTGGACCCGACCGGGGTCTTCACGGTGGTCTACGCCGATGACTGGGACGGCAATGGCGGTACCCAGTTGAAGATCCGGTACGGGCTGCGCAACTGCGCCCAGACCTGCTGACCGCACCCGCCCGGACCGATCCCCGCGCCGCGCGGGGAGCACGGCCCGGGCGGGTGCCACCTGCCCGACCGCAGGCGTACCGACACCGCATGCCGGTGACGGACGGTGATCCAGTCGTCGCAGACCCAGCTCGATCGGGTCAGCTCTGATATTCGCCTCCGCTGCGGACCGCCGGCTGTCCCGGATCGGGCTCGGGGCCTCCCTCGCAGGTGAGCGGGGGTGGCGATGGCGCCAAATCGTGATTCGTCGGCGGGATCAAACCGTTGACGTGCCCTCGATCACGTCTCTATGGTGAACCACCAGTTCACTCAGTGATCCGATGCGGCAGGGTCAGCCGCCGGATCTCACGCCAGACGACGCTTCCGAGAGATTCGGAGAGTGCCTGCATGACCGCGACAAGAACCGCCACCGCCTCGGTGGTCGCCGAGGGTGGACCGGCCGGACCGGTGGACCGCGAGACTCCCCGCCGACCCGGCCGCCTCTCCGCCGTGAGCAGACGCGTGCGGAACGCCGCCGGGGCCGCGCTGGTCATCGTGGCGCTCGCCGGCGTCTGGGAGGGCTACAAGGCGTTGGGGCGTGCCGTCGGCGACGTCGTACCCGGCACCGGGGTCAAGTTCCCGGTGGCCACCGACGACCTTTCGATGCCGCACGTCTGGTCGATCATCGGGGCCCTGCTCGAACCGGCCCGACGGGGCGACCCGACGACGCTCGGCATGTATCTCCTCGGCGAGACCAGCGTGACACTGCGTGAGGCTTTCTACGGTCTGGTGGCGGGCTCGTCGCTCGGCCTGCTGCTGGCGGTTCTCTTCCTGCACGTGGTGCCGGTCAGCAAGGGACTGATGCCCTGGTTGGTGGCGTCGCAGACGGTACCGCTGGTGGCGATCGCCCCGATGATCGTGATCTGGGGTGGAAAGGCCGGCGCGCCACCCTGGGTGGCGGTGACCGGCATCGCCGCCTATCTCGCGTTCTTCCCGGTCACCATCAACACCCTGCGTGGCCTCAAGTCGCCGCCGAACGTCCAGTTGGAGTTCATGCGCAGCGTGGGCGCGGGCCGGTGGCAGGTGCTGGGGTGGCTGCGGGTCCCGGCCGCCCTGCCCTTCGTCTTCGCCGGGCTCCGGCTCGCCGCCACCGCGAGCGTGGTGGGCGCGATCGTGGGCGAACTCTCCGCCGGCACCGGCCGGGGAATCGGCCGGGCGATCCTCACCTTCGCCTACTACTACTCCAACGGTCCGGAGAACCTCTACGCGGCAGTGCTGGTCGCGGCGGCGGCCGGCATCGTCTTCGTGCAGTCCCTGGCGCTTCTTGAGCGCGTGGCACTACGCAACCGGCAGACCCGATGAACACCCCTTCCGCCTCACCAACACCTGGAGAGACGCTGATGTCTGAGGCCCCGATCATCTCCGTGCGAGGAGTCAGCAAGCAGTTCACCGGCGGTGACCGTACGGTGACGGCGCTCGAGGATATCGACCTGTCGATCAAGCGGGGCGAGTTCGTGTCCCTGTTGGGGCCGAGCGGCTGCGGCAAGAGCACCCTGCTGCGGGTCCTGGCGGACCTGACCGAGCCGACCAGCGGCACGGTGTCGCTGAACGGCAAGACGCCGGGCGCGGCCCGGACGGATCGGGACTACGGCATGGTCTTCCAGCAGGCCGGCCTCTTCGAGTGGCGTAGCGTGCAGCGCAACGTCGAGCTGCCGTTGCAGGTCGCCGGAGTGGACAAGCCGACCCGGCGGGCCAAGGCCCAGGAGATGCTGGAGCTGGTCCGCCTCACCGACTTCTCCGGACACTTCCCCTGGCAGCTCTCCGGTGGCATGCAGCAGCGGGTGGCGATCGCCCGCGCGCTCTCGGCCGACCCGGAGATCCTCTTCATGGACGAGCCGCTGGGCGCGCTCGACGAGATGAACCGGGAGCGGTTGCAGGGCGAACTGCTGCGGATCTGGTCGGACACCAGGACCACGGTCGTGTTCGTCACGCACAGCATCTCCGAGGCGGTGTTCCTGTCGTCACGCATCGTGGTGATGTCCGCGCGGCCCGGCCGCATCGCCGCCAGCATCGACGTCGACCTGCCGTACCCCCGGACGGCGGCGACCCGGACCACCGACGCGTTCTTCGCCAAGGTCACGGAGGTACGGACGGCGCTGCACGGCGTCCCGGCCGAGCAGGCGATCCGATGAGCACGACGCAACTGGCCCGGGGCGCCACGTCCGGTGCCGGCGTCCGGGCGATGGTGGGCCGGTTCCTGCCGGTCGTGATCACCGCGGTGGTGATCCTCGGCTCGTGGCAGTTGGTGGTGACCGTCTTCGACGTACCGTCGTTCATCGTCCCGGCGCCGGTCGAGATCTCCTCGGCGTTCCGGTCCGAGTTCGGCACGATCATGTCGGCCTCGGTGGTCACCGTGCAGGCGGTACTGCTCGGCCTGTTCCTCGGCGCGGTGGGCGGAATCGCGGTGGCGCTGGCGGTCAGTCGGTTCCCGGGTGTGTCCAGTCCGGTGCTGACCGCGGCCGTCGTCATCAACTGCGCCCCGATCGTGGCCCTCGCGCCGATCTTCAACAACTGGTTCGGGGTCACCAACCCGATGTCCAAGGCCGGCGTGGCCGCCGTGATGGTCTTCTTCCCGGTCCTGGTCAACACCACCAGAGGACTTCTCCAGGTCTCACCCCTGCACCTGGAGATCATGCAGTCGCTCGCGGCCCAACCTCGACAGGTGGCGCTGATGCTGCGGTTGCCCAACGCGTTGCCGTACCTGTTCAACGCGCTCAAGCTCGGCAGCACGCTCGCCGTGATCGGCGTGATCGTGACCGAGTACTTCGGTGGACCGAGCAATGCCCTCGGGGTCTACATCGCCTACCAGGCGGCCCTGCCCCGGTTCGAGTTCGCCTGGGCGGGGATCGCCGTGGCCAGCGCGCTCGGTCTGTTGCTGTTCGGTGTCACATCTCTGTTGGAACGCCTCCTGATGCCCTGGCACGAGTCGCTGCACGAGCGCGACTCGTGAGCCACGGGTCAGCACGATCTCTTGGAGTCAACATGGCCCTGCGCCTAGGGCGGTCCTCGCGGAGGAGCCGCCTCACCACGATCGCCGCCACCCTCACCGCCGCCGTGCTCGCCACCTCGGCCTGCGGCGGGATGTCCGAAACCCAGAGCGAGTCCGCGGCCGAGGCCGCCAAGAGCTGTGAGTCGATCACCAAGGTCCGGGTGGTACTCCAGTGGGTCGCCCAGGCCCAGTTCGCCGGCTACTACGCGGCCAAGGAGAAGGGGTACTACGCCGAGGAGTGCCTCGACGTCACCATCCAGGAGGGCGGTGTCAACATCGTTCCCCAGCAGGTCCTCTCCGCCGGCAACGCCGAGTTCGCGGTCAGCCACGTCACCAAGACGATGGTCACCCGCGAGCAGGGCGCGGATCTGGTGAACATCAGCCAGCCGTTCCAGCGCGGTGCGTACCTCCAGGTCGCCTGGGCCGACTCCGGCATCAAGACGCTCAGCGACCTCAAGGGCAAGAAGGTCGGAAGCTGGGGGTACGGCAACGAACTCGTGCTCTTCGCCGCGATGAAGGCCGCCGGTGTCGACCCGAGCCGTGACGCGGAGATCATCCAGCAGCCGTTCGACATGTCGCTGCTGCTGCGGCGGGAGGTCGACGCCGCCCAGGCCAAGACCTACAACGAGTACGCCCAGTTGCTGGAGACCAAGAACCCGAAGACCGGCCAGCTCTACCAGCCGTCCGACTTCTCGGTGATCAACCTCCAGGACTCCGGCTTCACCAGCCTGGAGGACGGCATCTACGCCCGTGGCGACTGGCTGGCGCAGCAGGCCAACCAGGAAACGGCGGTGCGGTTCATCAAGGCGTCCCACCGTGGCTGGGGCTACTGCCGCGACGACCTGACCGGTTGCGTCGACATCGTGCTGGACAACGGCAGTGCGTTGGGCAAGGGGCACCAGACCTGGATGCTCAACGAGATCAACAAGCTGATCTGGCCCGCCGCGAACGGCGTGGGAATGATGGACCAGGCGGCCTGGGACCAGACGATCAAGATCGCGATCGAGGGTGGCGTACTGAAGAAGGCGCCGGACAAGGACGCGTTCCGTACCGATCTGTCGCAGCGCGCCAACGACGAACTCAAGGCCGACGGCTTCGACATCAACGGGAACTCCTTTGCCGCACAGAACGTGACGATCACGGAAGGCGGGAAGTAGCCGGGGCGGGCGGGTGCCGCCGGCCGCCCGGCCGCTCGGCACCCGCCCGCAGCCCAGGGCTTCTGCCAAGATGTGGGCCGTATCCACGGCGGCGATTGATGGAGGTAGCGATGGCGCCGAGTGAGGCGGGGCTGGTGCGACGCACTATCTGGCTCCTGCGGGCCGTAGCGGCGCACCCCGAGGGAGTCGGGCTCAGCGAGGTGGCCCGTGAGGCGGGTATCCCCAAGGCCACCTGCTACCGGGTCCTCACCGTGCTGGAACGGGAGAGCTGGCTCACTCTCGATCCGGTTACCCGTCGCTACCGGGTGTCGCTCGGGCTGCTCTCCATCGTGGGTGGCCTGCTCGACGGCGGCGGTGCCTACGGCCACATGCGGGAGGTGCTGCGGAACCTGGCCGAGGAGACCAGGGAGACCGCCGGCTTCGACGTGCTGCTGCCGCCGAAGGTGATGGTCGTCGCCCAGGTGCCGGGGCCGTCGCTGATTGGGCAGACGCTCAAGCCGGTACCCCGTACCCAGCCGGTCTGGGCGACCTCCACCGGGAAGGTGCTGCTGGCGGCACTGAGCGCCGACTCGGTACGGGCCGACTTCACCGAGGAGTTCGCCCTGCACGCTCCGTCGGAGGTGGGGGACCTGGAGTCCTTCATGAGCACGCTGGAGTCGGTGCGGAACCGGGGGTTCGCCTTCGTCTACGACGAGCTGGAGGTCGGCGCGGCGTCGGTCGCCGCGCCGGTGCGGATACGCGGGAACACGCCGTACGCGGTCTGGATCGGCGGGCCGACCTACCGGATCACCCGCGAGCGCATCGACAGCGTCGCGGAGTCGGTCATCAAGGCGGCCCGGCAACTCAGCGACGTGCTCAGCAACGCTGACATCGACATACCGAGTGCCTTCGCCAAACGCTAGGGCACCACCGACCGTACCGGCCCTTCCGTGGCGGGGCCTGCGGTGAAGGAGGAAGCAATGGCCGTACCCGACGAGCTGTTGGCGGCGGCGATGACCGTGGTCGACAAGACTCCCAAGGGCCTGTACGTCGACGGCGAGTGGCGCGCGGGCCGGGACGCTGCCGTCCTGGCCGTGGAGGATCCGGCGACCGGTGTGACGATCGCCGAGGTCGCGGACGCCTCGGTCGCCGACGGGCGCGACGCCCTGGCCGCCGCCGCCCGGGCCCAGGCCGGCTGGGCCGCCACCGCGCCTCGGGAGCGCGCTGAGGTGCTGCGTCGGGCGTTCGATCTGATCACCGAGCGCCGCGACGACCTGGCCCGGGTGATGACCCTGGAGATGGGCAAGGCGTTCGCCGAGTCCCAGGCCGAGGTGAGCTACGCCGCCGAGTTCTTCCGCTGGTTCGCCGAGGAGGCGGTCCGGATCGACGGTGGTTACCTGACTGCGCCGGCCGGCGGCTCGCGGGTCGTGGTGCTGCGGCAGCCGGTCGGGCCCTGCCTGCTCGTCACCCCGTGGAACTTCCCGATGGCGATGGGTACCCGAAAGATCGGTCCTGCCCTGGCGGCCGGCTGCACCGTCGTGGTCAAGCCGGCCAAGCAGACCCCGCTGTCGATGCTGGCGCTTGTGGAGATCCTGGAGCAGGCGGGTCTGCCGCGCGGCGTGGTGAACGTGCTCACCACCTCGCAGTCCGGCCGGGTCACCTCGGCGCTGCTCGCCGACGAACGGCTGCGCAAGCTGTCCTTCACCGGCTCGACCCCGGTCGGCCGGACGCTGCTCGCGCAGTCCGCCGAGCGGGTGCTGCGGACCTCGATGGAGCTGGGCGGGAACGCGCCGTTCGTCGTCTTCGCCGACGCGGACCTCGACCTCGCGGTCGAGGGGGCCGTGCAGGCGAAGATGCGCAACGTCGGTGAGGCGTGCACCGCCGCGAACCGCTTCTACGTGCAACGGTCGGTGGCGGGACGCTTCGTCGAGGCGTTGGCCGAACGCCTTTCCGGACTGCGGGTCGGGCACGGGCTGGACCCGTCGACCGACGTGGGGCCGCTTATCGACCGGGCCGCGGTGACGTCGGTCGCCGGGCTGGTCGCCGAGGCGAGGGAATCGGGGGCGGCGGTCGTCACAGGTGGCGGGCCGATCGACGGTGCCGGCCACTTCTTCGCGCCGACCGTGCTGTCCGGGGTACCCGACGGCGCCCGGTGCGTCCGGGAGGAGATCTTCGGCCCGGTCGCCCCGGTCGTGGCCTTCGACGACGAGGACGAGGCGGTGGCGATGGCCAACGCCTCGGAGTACGGCCTCGCCGCCTATGTCTTCACCGAGAACCTCGGCCGTGGCCTGCGGGTGACCGAGCGCTTGGAGAGCGGGATGGTGGGCCTCAACCAGGGAGTCATCTCGAACCCGGCGGCACCGTTCGGCGGTGTCAAGCAGTCAGGTCTCGGGCGCGAGGGCGGCAAGGTCGGCATCGACGAGTACCTCAACATCAAGTACGCCGCGGTGGGGGTGTCGTGGTGACCAGGTTCCTGCTCGCCGGGGTCCAGTTGGAGCCGGTCTTCGGTGACATCCCGGCGAACATCGCCAAGACGTCGTACTGGATCCGGGCGGCGGCGGAGCGCGGCGCCCGGCTCGTGGTGCTGCCCGAGGCGGCCTCGGCGGGTTACGTCTTCGCCGACCGGGCGGAGGCCGCGCGGCACGCCCAACCGGTGCCGGACGGTCCCACGGTGACCGCCTGGGCGGGGCTCGCCGCCGAGCTGGACGTGTGGATCGTGGCTGGGTTGACCGAGCGGGACGGCGACCGGATCTACAACGCGGCGGTCCTGATCGGCCCCACCGGCCATCTCGGCACCTTCCGCAAGGCCCATCTGTGGAACGACGAGAAGGAGATCTACGACCGTAACGAGGACGGGTTCCCGGTGTTCGGCACCCCGCTGGGGCGGATCGGGCTCGCCATCTGTTACGACGCGTGGTTTCCCGAGACGTTCCGCAGTGCGGCCGTGCAGGGCGCCGACCTGGTGGTGTTGCCGTCGAACTGGGTCCCCGTGCCGGGGCAGCCCGGCGCCGTACCGGCGATGGCGAATCTGATGTGTATGACCGGGGCGCACTCCAACCAGTGTTACGTCGCCGGGGTCAGCCGGGTCGGGGTCGAGAACGGGCAGCCCTTCATCGGCTGGTCCGTCCTGGTCGGACCCGATGGCTGGCCGGTCGCCGGCCCGGCGAGCCCGGATCGGGAGGAGCTCGTGATCGCCGAGGTGGACCTGATCGGCTCGCGGGCCGAGCGGTTGCACAACCCGTTCAACCAGCCGCTGGCCGACCGGCGGACCGACCTCTACGTGACCGGCGGGCCGGCCACACGGCAGGCGGTGTCCCCGCTGTCCTGACCCCGGGGCGGGCCCGGCGCGAGATCGGCCGGCGGCTGGCGCCACCTGGCCGTTGAGCAGCGGGATCCCTCTTCGGAGGCTATTGACTCGCCCCATCCACAACGCCAAGATATGAACCGATGGTTCATCCAATGAACCGCAAAAGGAGTGGTCGTGAGCATCCGGGTTCGTAAGCTGATCCGCCATCTCGAAGAGACCCGGCTGGAGAACGGCAGGACGGTGCAGCCGGTGCACCGGGTCGCCTTCGCCGGCGTGGTCATCGAGAATCCCTACCCCAGCGAGTACGTCCAGGATCTGGTCACCCTGGCCGACGAGATCGGCCAGGAGATCGGCGAGCTGATCGGGCCCGCCTGTGTGGAGCTGCTCGGCGAGGAGGTCGAGGCGTTCGGCAAGGCGGCGCTCGTCGGCATCGACGGCGAGGTCGAGCACGGCTCGGCGCTGATCCACAATCTCCGCTTCGGCAACGTCTTCCGCACCGCGGCCGGCGGCACCGAACTGCTGCCCGCCGCCGAGAAGGTCGGCCTGCCCGGCAGCCCCATCGACATCCCGCTCAAGCACAAGCTGGACGCCAAGACCCGGTCACACCACCAGACGGTGACCCTCCAGGTGGCCGACGTACCCCGGCCCCGGGAGATCCTGGTGGTCTGCGCCGCGTCGAACGCCGGACGCCCGCTGGCCCGCCTCGCCGCCTTCGGCGCCGAGCTGAAGAGCAACTGACCAGCTCTCGACGGGACGGAGCCAGCCGATGACCATCGCCGACACCACCACCTGGACCAGCCAGCGGCTCAAGGAGATCGACAAGGAGTACGTCATCCACTCCTGGTCGGTGCAGGGCGCGCTCGACCCCATCCCCGTGGCCGGCGGATCCGGCTCGTGGTTCTGGGACTACGACGGCCGCCGGTACCTCGACTTCCAGTCGCAACTGGTCAACCTGAACCTGGGCCACCAGCACCCCCGGCTGGTCGAGGCGATCCGCGCCCAGGCCGAGCAGCTCTGCTACATCGGACCCGGCTTCGCCGAGCGTTCCCGCGCGGAACTGGCCGAGTTGATGGCCGGACTCACTCCCGGTGACCTGAAGATGAGCTTCTTCACCACCGGCGGGGCGGCGGCAAACGAGAACGCCGTCCGGCTGGCCCGGCACGTCACCGGCCGGCAGAAGGTCGTCGCCCGGTACCGCTCGTACCACGGCGCCACGGCGGGGGCGATGTCGCTTACCGGTGACCCGCGCCGGTGGGCGGCCGAGCCGGGCATGACCGGCGTGGTACGGATGCTGGACCCCTACACCTACCGGTGTCCCGCCGGACATCCCGACCCGTGCCCGGTCTGCTCCGGCGGCCCGCACCTGGAGGAGATCCTCCAGTACGAGAACCCGGAGACCGTCGCCGCGGTGATCGTCGAGCCGGTCACCGGTACCAACGGCCTGCTCTACCCGCCGGACGGCTACCTGCGGTCACTGCGCGAGGTCTGCGACAGGTACGGCATCCTGCTCATCTTCGACGAGGTGATGTCCGGCTTCGGCCGTACCGGCGAATGGTTCGCCTGCGACCACTGGGGCGTCGTACCCGACATCCTCACCACCGCCAAGGGACTGAACTCCGGTTACGTCCCGCTCGGCGCCATGACGGTCTCCGCCCGGATCTCCGAGTGGCTGCGGGACCACATGTTCTGGGGTGGCCTGACCTATGCCGGGCACCCGCTCGCCTGCGCATCCGGGGTGGCCTCGCTGCGGATCATGCAGGACGAGGGCGTGGTGGAGAACGCGCGGGCGATGGGGGAGCGGCTCGGATCCGGCCTGGCCGAACTGGCCGAGCGCCACCCGAGCATCGGCGACATCCGTGGCCGGGGGCTGTTCTACGGCGTGGAACTGGTGCGCGACCGGCACACCCGGGAACCGCTCGTCCCGTTCAACGCGAAGGGTCCGGCGTCGGCCCCGGTCAGCCGGCTGCTCAAGGCCGCGCTGCGGCAGGGCCTCTACCTGACCGCCAACTTCAACGTCCTGCGGCTGACCCCGCCGCTGGTCGTCAACGCCGAGGAGATCGACATCGCGCTCGGCGTACTCGACGAGGTGCTCTCCCTCGCCGACGAGGGCTACCAGGGCTGACCAACGCCCGTGACCGGTGGGAACCCCGCCGGGAAGGAGGTACCGATGCCGACGACCCTGATCACCAACGGCACCGTCGTCAACGCCGACGCCGCGGTCCGTGCCGACGTGCTGGTGCGTGACGGCCGGATCGTCGCCCTCGGCGCCGGGACGGACTGGACCGCCGACCACGTCGTCGACGCGACCGGGAAGCTCGTCATGCCCGGCGGCATCGACGCGCACACCCACCTGGAGTACCCGGTCGACGGGTTCAGCACCCACACCGCCGACGACTTCCACACCGGGACCGTGGCGGCGGCGTACGGCGGCACCACCACCGTCATCGACTTCGTCAAGAAGGAGCCGGACCGGTCGCTGTACGACACCTACCTGCGGCGGCGTGACCTGGCCTCGGCCAAGGCCGTGGTCGACGTGGGACTGCACGCCATCGTGCCGCCCCGGGCCGCCCAGCCGGACGTCCTCGACGACCTGCGCAGGCTGGTCGCCGAGGGCGCCACCAGCTGGAAGTTCTTCATGGCGTACCCGGGTCAGATGGTCGGCGACGACGAACTGCTCGACGGCTTCGACCTGGCCCGGGAACTCGGCGTCCTGCCGATGGTGCACGCCGAGAACGGGCACATGGTGGCCCGGGAGGTACGCCGCCTGGTGGAGAGCGGTCGCACCGCCGAGAGCTTCCACCTGCGGGCGCACGGGCACGACTCCGAGGCCGAGGCGGTGCACCGGGCGGTGGTGCTCGCCGACACCATCGGCACCCCGCTGTACGTGGTGCACGTCTCCAGCGCGGCGGCGGCCGACGAGATCAGCCGGGCCCGGGCCGCCGGGTCACCGGTCTGGGGCGAGACCTGCCCGCAGTACCTGGTGGTGGCCTACGAGGACTACGCCGACCTCGGCGAGCGGGCCGCCGCGTACGTCTGCTCGCCGCCGATCCGGGAACGCCGCAACCAGGACGGCCTGTGGCGGTCGCTCGCCACCGGCGCCCTCTCCGTCGTCGCCACCGACCACGCCGGATTCTGTCTGCACCAGCCCGACGACCTGCCGCCGCAGAAGATGCGCAGCCCCGGCTACTTCCCGAAGGTGCCCAACGGGGTGCCGGGCATCGAGGACCGGTTGATGGTCCTCTGGCAGGCCGGGGTGGTGGGCGGGGTGCTCGACCCGTGTCGCTTCGTGGAACTGGTCGCCGCCCGGCCGGCGAAGCTGTTCGGCCTCTTCCCGCGCAAGGGAGTCGTCGCCGTCGGGGCGGACGCCGACCTGGTGGTCTGGGATCCGGCGGCCGACCACGTCATCACGGCGGCGGGCTCGCACACGCGCACCGACTACAACGTCTACGAGGGCATGCGGGTGACCGGCAGGCCGGTGCACGTCTTCTCCCGGGGCGAGCAGCTGGTCGACCCGGACGGCCTGCGCGCCGACACCCCCGGCCGGGGCACCTTCCTGACCCGCGCCGCCCCGC
This sequence comes from Plantactinospora sp. CNZ320, assembly GCF_002846275.1. Lineage (NCBI taxonomy): Bacteria > Bacillati > Actinomycetota > Actinomycetes > Micromonosporales > Micromonosporaceae > Plantactinospora > Plantactinospora sp. CNZ320. The sequence continues at coordinate 4,344,597 of NZ_PJMP01000001.1, read as the reverse complement.
GCCAACCCTGACCCATTTCCACCCTGCACCACGCACCGAGCGGAGCCATAGATGAAACTTCCCCTGGGTATCCACGTCGGCGAGCGACTGAGCCTGGAACAGACCTACTGGCAGGCCGAGTTCGCCGACCAGAACGGGTTCGAGTCCGTGTGGGTCGCCGAGGGGCGACTCGCCCGCGACGGCATCGTCCCGGCCGCGATCATCGCGAGCAGGACGAGGAACGTGAAGATCGGCACCGGGGTCGTCAACAACAAGAGCCGCAACGCGGCCCTGATGGCGGTGACCTTCAAGACCCTCGACGAGGTCGCGCCGGGTCGGGCGATCCTGGGCATCGGCGCCTGGTGGGAACCGCTGGCGAGCAAGGTCGGCCAGCCGCTGTCCAAGCCGGTCAAGTCGATGCGCGAGTACATCACCGTGTTGCAGGCGTTCTTCCGCAACGAGGTCGTCACCTTCGACGGCGAGTTCGTGCAGATGAAGGACGTGCGCTTCGACAGCATGTACCGGGAGAACAAGCCGGTCGACATCCCGATCTACATCGGCGCGGTCGGTCCCCGGATGCTCGAACTCGCCGGCGAGATCAGCGACGGCGTGCACATGGACTTCCTGCTCCCGCCGTCGTACCTGGTCGGTGCCCGGGCGGCGATCGAGCGGGGGGTCGCCAAGCGCACCGACGGCCGGGACGGCATCGACCTGACCCAGATCGTCTCGTGCAGCGTCAACGACGACGACCCGCAGGAGGCCATCGACGCCTGCAAGGCGTTCCTCACCCTCTATCTCTGCCAGCAGCCGCACATCGCCGAGCACTGCGGCGTGGAGCGCGAACTCGTCGACCGGCTCCAGGAGATCGCCGGCTGGCCCGCCACCCCGGAGGACATCAAGCGGGCGATGCAACTGGTCCCCAACAGCCTGGTGCAGAACGTCACCGCCTGTGGCTCCACCGACGACGCCTTCCAGAAGCTCCAGGCGTACCAGGAGGCCGGGGTGCGTTGCCCGATCATCTCCACCCTCGGGGACAAGGAGCAGACCCTCACCCGGCTCGCCCAGGCCGCGAAGGGGTGACCTCGATGACCGAGCGACTTCCCCGGCGGATCGCCGTGATCGGGGGCACCGGCCCGCAGGGCCGCGGCCTGGGCTACCGCCTGGCCCGCGCCGGACACGAGATCGTCCTCGGTTCCCGGGACGCCAGGCGGGCCACCGCCGCGGCCGAGGAACTGTCCCAGCAGGTCGGCGGTGCCCGGATCACCGGTACGGCGAACCTGGCGGCGGCGCAGAGTGCCGACGTCGTACTGCTCGCCGTGCCGTACGACGGACACGCCCAACTGGTGACGAGCCTGGCACCGGCGTTGGCCGGCAAGCTCGTGGTCAGCTGCGTCAACCCGCTCAGCTTCGACAGGTACGGGCCGTACGGCCGTGCCGTGCCGGCCGGCAGTGCCGCCGAGGAGGCGGCCGAACTCGTCACCTCGGCCACCGTGGTCGGCGCGTTCCACCACCTGTCCGCGCCGCTGCTGCTCGATCCGGAGGCGGACCTGAGTCACGAGGACGTGCTGGTCTGCGGTGACGACCCCGCCGCCAAGGAGCAGGTGCTCAGCCTCGCCGTCGACGTGACCGGCGGTCGCGCCGTCGACGCCGGCCGGCTGCGGCTGGCCCGCCAACTGGAACCCATGACAGCCGTCCTGATCAGCGTCAACAAGCGGTACAAGACCCGTTCCGGACTGGCCCTGACCGGTCTGGCCCGGACGGTCGGAAAGGTCCCCGCGTGAAACTCGCCGCCGTGCAACTCCGCGCCACCGACGACCGGGCCGAGACGATCGGCCGGGCTGCCGACCTGATCGACGAGGCAGCCACCCAGGGCACCCGGATCCTGCTGCTGCCGGAGCTGTTCGCGGTGCCGTTCGTCCAGCCCGAGCCCGACCTCGAGTACTTCCGGTACGCCGAGCCGCTCGACGGCCCGTCGAACCGGATGGCGGCACAGCGGTCGAAGCAGCACCGGATGACAGTCGTATCCTCGATCTTCGAGGCGGGGCAGGTGCCGGGGGTGTACCACAACACCGCCTGCACCTATGTCGACGGCGAACTCAGGTCGGTGTACCGCAAGTCGCACCTGCCGTTCTCCAACGGCTTCCCGGAGAAGTTCTACTTCCGACCGGGCGGCGTCGAGCCGGAGGTGGTCCAGACCGGGGAGACCGGGGTGGGCACCATCATCTGTTACGAGCGGCACTTCCCCGAGCTCAGCCGGATCGTCGCGCTGCGCGGCGGATCGGTGCTCTGCGTTCCCGTCGCCTCGGCGAGCGCACCGATGCGCGAGGTGTTCCAACTGGAGTTGCGGGCCCACGCCGTGTTCAACGGGCTCTTCGTGATCTGCGCCAACCGGGTCGGCACCGAGGGGGTTAAGGACTACTTCGGGCTCAGCGCGGTCTACGGCCCCGACGGTGACGTACTCGCCCAGGCCGCCGACGACCGTGACGACGTGGCGGTCGCCGAGGTGGACCTCGACCTGGTGGACCTTTCCCGCCGGCGTCGCCCGTTCCTGCGCGACAGGCGTCCCGAGCTCTACGGGCGGCTGACCAGGATGGAACCCGACGCGTGACCGACGGCTCGTGGGTGGTGGTCGTACCCGCCAAGTCCTTCGCGGCGGCCAAGACCAGGTGCGCCGGCCTCGATCCGGCCGACCGGGGCGCGTTGGCCCGGGCGATGCTGCTCGACGTCGTCGGCGGGCTGACCCGGGCCCGTCAGGTGCGTGCCGTGATCGTCGCCACGACCGATCCGGCGGTGGCCGCCGCAGCGTTGTCCGGCGGCGCCGCGGTGGCCGGCAGTTCGCGCGGGCCGGACCTGAACCGGGAGGTCCTCGACGCGCTCACCGGCGCCGGTGAGGCGTTTCCGCAGGCGCGGCTGGCGGTCGCGATGGCGGACCTGGCCGGTGCGCGGCCGGAGCACTTCGACGCGGTACTGGCGGCGGCCGGATCCCACCCACGAGCCATCGTCTCGGACTCCGACGGCACCGGGACCACGATGCTGACGCTCACCGTGCCGGACGAGTTCCGGCCCTTCCTCGGCCCCGACTCGCGCCGCCGGTTCCTCGCCGCCGGATATCAGGATCTGCCGGCCGTCGCCCCGCAGTTGCGGCGGGACGTGGACACCGTTGCCCACCTGCGCACGCTCGGGCTCGGTCGGCTCGGCCCGGCGACCCGCTCGTGGGCCGGATCACCCATGGCGGAACCGGACCCGCCGACCCTGATCCTCGCCCGATACTGATCAGCGCGACCTCGCAGAGGTCGGCACCCACCGCACCGTCTCGGGGAAGGACAGGACCATTCCTCTCGCCAGCCGTGGGGCCGGCGACCGCACCTGGCTGGTCGCCGTCGCCGCCAGCCTCTGGGGTTTCTCCGGCCTGCTGCGGGAGCCGCTCACCCGGCAGCTTCCGGCACTGACCGTCGTGCTGGCCGAACACGCCGTGCTGGTGCTGCTGGTGGCGCCCTGGCTGGTTCCGGCCGTCCGGTCCCTCGCCCGCTGCTCCGCCCGGACGAAACTGGCCGTACTGATGATCGGGGCCGGCTCGTCGGCGCTGGCCACGACGCTGTTCACCGCCGCGTTCCGGCTCGGTGACCCGATCACGCCGCAGGTGTTGCAGAAGCTGCAACCGGCGCTGGCGATCGTCCTGGCGGCCGTGGTGCTCGGCGAACGGGTGACCCGGCGGTTTCCCCTCTTCGCGGTGCCGGCGGTGGGCGGTGCCTGGCTGCTGGCCTTCCCCGATCCGCTGGGGGTGCAACCCGGCAACCTGGCGGCGGCCGGGCTGGCCACCGGTGCCGCGGCGCTCTGGGCGGCCGGCACGGTCCTCGGCCGCGTGGTCAGCGGCGAACTGTCGTTCCTGCACCTGACCACGCTGCGCTTCACAGTCGGCCTGGTCACCCTCGCCACCTTCGCCGCGGCGACCCGGACACCGGTCGCGGTACCCGTCGAGCTGATCCCCCGGCTGGTGCTGCTCGCGGCCGTACCCGGGCTGCTCGCGCTCTCGCTGTACTACCACGCTCTTCGGCGTACGCCCGCGTCGAACGCGACCCTGGCGGAACTGGCCTTCCCGTTGACCGCCGCCGTCGTCGGACTCGCCCTGCTCGACGGGCGCCTCGACCGGAGCCAGTGGATCGGGCTGGTGCTGGTCCTGGCCTCGGTGGTTCTGCTCGCCCTGCACGAGAACCGCAGTTCGCGCCCGGCCGTGGGGCAGCGCCCCGACAACCGCGACGGTGCCGGACCCGGTCCCCGACGACGGCAACCCCCGTATCCTCCCGGGCCCGGCCTGGCGGTCGGCGGGTCGACGGGCCGGCGCGCCGACGGTTAGCGGTCCCGCGGGTCCTCGGAGTACCGCTCACCGCTGGACGGCATGCCCACCGCGTCACGCGGCGGCGACCGGCGCGGGTCGTCGAGCGACCTCGCCTTGGCCGCCTCGTCCGCCCATTCGCTCCGGTCGGGATTCTGCTGCCCTGACTCGTCTGTACGGGCCGGGCCGGACTTCGCCTTGTTGGACTTATGGCGGGCCATGACGTCCCCCACGATCGTCTGCCGAGCGACGCGACGGCCGTCCCGGTACCTGGTCGGACGTTCCGGCCTACCCCGGCGCCGCACCGGCAAACCCGGCGACCGCGGCGGGAGCGAACGGTTGGCTCCGGCGGTGCCGGGTAACACCGACACAAAGGCGGCGTCGCGGCACGACCGGGCGAAGTCGACGGGCACCGGACCGCCGCGTTGGAAAGAAGCATGGGAGGCGGTCGGATGGACGCCCGGACCACTGATACCACGATTCCGGTCGGAGACGTACGACTCACCGGCGACCTGGTCGTTCCGGCCGACGCGCGCGGGATCGTGCTGTTCGCGCACGGCAGCGGCAGTTCCCGGCACAGCCCGCGCAACCGGATGGTGGCCGGGACGCTCAACCGGTACGCCCTGGCCACCGTGCTTGTCGACCTGCTGACCCGGGACGAGGAGGCGGTCGACGACCGTACCGGCGCGCTGCGCTTCGACATCGGTCTGCTCACCGGCCGGCTCGTCGGCATCGTCGACTGGCTGGCGACCGGTGAACCGGCAGGGCGGCTGCCGATCGGCCTCTTCGGGGCGAGCACCGGCGCCGCCGCCGCGCTCTCCGCCGCCGCGCAGCGCCCCGATTGGGTGTACGCGGTCGTCTCCCGGGGTGGCCGCCCCGACCTGGCCGGAGCCGACCTGCCACGGGTACGCGCCGACACCCTGCTGCTGGTCGGCGGGCTCGACGACGAGGTACTCCGGCTCAACAACCTGGCGCTCACCGGACTCGACGCCTCGGAACTGCGGGTGGTGCCCGGTGCCAGCCACCTCTTCGAGGAGCCCGGCACGCTGGACCAGGTGGCCCGGGAGGCGGCGGAGTGGTTCGTCGGCCACCTGCCGCCCGACTGACCGACTGACCGACCGAGCCGACTGACCGGCCGGGCCAACCACCGTCCGGGGTGGCCCGGAACGGGCGTGCGCGGGTTTTCCATACTCGAGGGATGACGGCGGTACCCCGCGACCTGAGTACGACGGATCTCGGCTACCTCAACGGTGGTGCCTGGGGTGCCGTCCGGGCCGGACTGGTGATGCTGCACGCCCGGGGCGGCGTGACGGCTGCCCGACCTGGCGGGCTCAGCCGGACCGGCACGGTGCCGCCGCACGCGGAGCCGTTGGAACGGGCCATCTTCGCCGCGCTGTACGGCTCGATGTCACCCCGCGAGGTGGCCAGCCGGCGGCGGGTCCGGCAGGCCCTGGCCGAGCAGCGGGAGGGCCTGATCGGGTTGGGACTGCTCCGCCCGGCGTGGCGCCGGATGCTGTTGCCGGCCACCCTGGTGCTCGTGCTGCCGATGCTTGTCGCCCGGCTGGTCGCGGCCGACCTGCTCGGCGTCGGCGCCGGCCTGCTGGTGGTGGTGGCGCTCGTCGGGGTGGCCGGCTGGTTCCTGCCCCGGCGCACCCTCACCGGCGGACGCACGCTGCGCGACGCCCGGCGCCGGCATCCGATGCCGACCGACCCCGACGGCGTACCGGCCGGGCTCGACCCGGGGCTGGCCGTGGCGTTGTACGGCAGCGCCGGGGTGCTGCCGGAGGTGCGGCAGTTCGTCAGGGACGCCGGGCTGCTCGACGGCGGCAGATGGTCCCGGTTCCTCGGCGACTCCACACTGGACGGCTCGATGCCGGCCGACGGGGCGACCGGGCCCGCCTGAGCCCCGACCGGTCAGCCGAGCCGGGGCGCGGGCTGACTCGACAGTTCGGAACGGGTCGAGGCGGGCCGCTGTGCCGGCTCGGTTGGCAGCACCGGGAAACCGTCGGTGCGGTAGCACAGCTCGTCGGAGGTGATGATGCCTACCTCGTGCTCCGGCAACTCGGCGAGCCAGCGCAGCCCGGCCTGCCCCATCGCCACCCCGGCGGTCGCGTACGCGTCGGTGCGGCCGAGGTCGGTGCCGACCACCGTGACCGAGGTCAGCGCGGTGGCCGGGGCACCCCGGTACGGGTCGATCACGTGGAAACCGCGCTCGTACGTACCCGAGGTGGCGATCGCGAAGTCGTTCCCGCCGAGCACCCAGCAGATCTTGTCCTCCTGCCACGGGTGCCGGATGCCGATCCGCCACGGCTCACCGGGTCGGGGGCCGCCCCGGGCCCGGATGTCCCCACCCGCGTTGATCCAGTGCGAGTGGCAGCCGGCCGCCAGCAGCCGGTCCGAGGCCACCTGCACCGACCAGCCCTTGACGTAGCCGGACGGATCGAACCGGCCGGTCGCGTACGCGTCGAAGTAGCCGTCGGTTTCCCGCCACAGGTCGGCGCAGGTCTCGACCACCAACCGCAGGTCGGCGGAACACTCCGCTATGGAGAGTTCGCCCCGGTCGAAGCGGTTGACCTCGCTGTGCTCCTTGTAGGTGCTGAACCGCTCGTCCACCTCCCGGAACCAGTCGAAGGTCTGCTCGGCGAGCGCCTCCAGGCGTCGGGAAGGCAGCGGATCGGTGAGCTGCACGCTGATCGGCGTACCCATGATCTGCTCGACCCGGCGCAGCCCGGTGGTGCCCATGCTCAGGCCTTCGCCTTGTCGAGCGCCGACTGGAGGGACGCCTTGTAGGCCGCGCTGGTCAGACTCGCCCCGGAGACCGTGTTCACCTTGCTGGCGCTGGTGGCGGCGAGCGACTGCTGGCGCAGCTTCGGGATCGCGCCCTCGTTGATGCTGGCGCTGGTCGGGTCCTCGTCGGGGTAGGTCGCGTCGGCGGCGGTGACCTTGCCACCGGCGACCTTGATGGTCACCTTGATCGCCCCGTAGTCGTAGTTGGCTGTCGCACCGACGAAGGTGCCGTCCTTCAACCCGCCGGCCGGTGGTTTGGCGGCCGGCTTCTTGGCCGGCGGTGCGGTGGTCTTCTTCCCGGCCGGAGCCTTGACGCTCGGCGTCGGGCTGGCCGTGGCGCCGCCGGTCTCCTCCTCCAGCGCCACCTGGGCGGGGTCGTCGGTCGAGGTGCCGAGCTTGGCGCCGATCAGCAGGGTGGCGCCGATGGCGGTGCCGAGGACGGCGAAAGCGGCGCGACGCACGGGATGTACCTCCGTAGGGGATGGATGCTCCGGGGGATCGGAAGTCGTCCGGGGGATCAGAATTCGAACGGGTCGAGGTGGATCTGCCGGCGCGGTACCCGGAGCTTGCGCATCGTCCGCATCGACACGTCGACCAGCCCGGGTGGCCCGCAGAGGTAGACGTCCCGGCGGCGTACGTCCGGTACCAGCTCGCGCATGCCCTTGGCGGTGAACAGGTGTCGGGGCGCCGGGTCCTCGCGGGAACCGATTACGTACCAGACCTGGGCGTTGCGGGACCGGGCCAGGAAGTCCAGCTCGTCGCGGAAGAGCAACTCCTCCTCGCTGCGCGAGCGGTAGATCACCACCGTCTGCTCGGGCAGGTCCTCCAGCAGCGCCCGGATCGGCGCGATGCCACTGCCACCGGCGATGAGCAGCGCCCGGGGCCGGATCGCCCGGTCGGCGGTGAAGACCCCGGACGGCCCCTCGGCGAAGATCCGGGTACCCGGTTCCAGGTACTGCAACGACTCGGTGTGGTCGCCGACCACCTTGACGGTCAGCCGCAGCCACTGCTCGTTCGGCGCCGCCGAGAGCGAGAACGGGTGCGCCTGCCACCAGCAGCCCTTGGTGAGGAACCGCCACCGGAAGTACTGGCCGGCCCGGGCGTCCAGCTCGTCGAGCCGGTTGCCGGAGATGTAGATGGAGACCATCTCGAACGCCTCCGGCACCACGTCCTCGACCCGCAGCCGGTGCCGCAGGTTGAACGCGATCGGCGAGATGATCCGTCCCCAGAGGACACAGGCGATGACGAAGACGTAGAGCCCGGCCCAGAAGTACTGCCCGAAGCCGGGCTTGGACAGCTCCTGCCCGGCGGCGAACTGGTGGCCGTAGCTGAACAGCAGCACCAGATAGGTGCTCAGGTGCAGGTAGTACCAGAGTTCGTAGTTCATCATCCGGCGGATCGCTCGGATGGCCAGCAGCGCGATCCCGACCAGGATTCCGGTGGCCACCGTCGCGCTGATCATGTCCTCGTACGTGCTCAGCAGCGACCAGGTGCCCTCGACGATCGGGGTGTTGGTGAGCTTGCTGTAGCCGACCGCGATCAGCCCGGCGTGCGCCAGGATGGCGAGCAGCAGGAAGGCGCCCAGCTCCCGGTGCCAGATCAGCAGCGAGTGCGCCCCGATCCAGCGTTCCAGCCAGCGCACCCGGCTCATCAGCAGCACCTGGGCGAGCAGCAGGAACCCGCCGACCATGCCGGTGAGCCGGCCACCGGCGATCAGGATGTCGGCGGTGGTCCGGATCGACCCGGCCGGGGTGTTCAGCCACCACAACTCGACGCTGGTGGCCAGTGCCGACCAGAAGACGATGTGGAAGAAGAGCCGGCCACTGCGGTCGTAGGGCTCGACCTCGGCGGTCTCCCGGTGCCGGGCCGCCTCCGGTGCCCCGCTGATCGGGCTGGGCCGGTACGCCGGTGCCTCCTCGGCGTACGACCAGGGCTCCCGGCCACGGGAAGCGGCCGGTTCCCGGCCACGGGCCGGAGCGGGTTCCCGGCCACGGGTCGGCGCTGCCCAACCGCCCTCGGAACGCGTCGGCTCCGCCGGGGCGTACCGCTCGAACTCGTCGTACGGTTCGGGGTCGCGCCCCCGGGGTGGCCGGTCGTAGGGGTCCTCGGACGGCACCCGGGGCAGCAGGCCGGTCACCCATTCGGTGAGCGGCTCGGCCGTTTCGACATCCCGACGACGAGTCACGAAGAATATGTACCGGTTGACAGTGTCGGAAACCAGTCCGAGCGGCCCGCTTAGTCCAGTCTTAAGAATCGCTTGGCTGGCGGCTAAGGAAGTGGCCGTGCGGTGGCCCGGACGCTCCCCGCCCCGGACCACCGCACCCCCCGTTGGTCGACTTCCGTCGATCCACCGCGTATGGGCGAACGCCCCCTGCCCGATCAGCCCTGCCGGCCCGCCCCCTCCCGGGCGGCGTCAGGGGCCGATCACCCGACGGTCACCGTCAGCGGGCCGGGGCGACGCACAGGATGAAGTCTTCGAGCGTGCCGATCGCGCCGTCCTGGTAGAGGTACTGCGTGTAGTCGGTGGACTCGCAGGCGGATTCCTTGATGGTGCCGTCCTTGCGCAGCAGCACCTTGAGGGCGTCCTTGGCGGAGCAGCTCGCCTCGTCGACCTTGTCCGTCGCCTCGTCGATGGTGAGGCAGTCGCCCTTCTTGAACTGGTCGAGGTTGCCCTCGATCGACTCCTCGTCCGGGGTCGGCGAGGGCTTGCCCTTCGGCGGGGTCGTCTTGCCGCTCGCCGCCGGGGTCGGGGTCTCGTCGCTGGTGGCCACGTTGGACGGTTCGTCGTCACCGGCCCAGAGGAACGCCGCCGTGCCCCCGCCGCAGCAGAGCAGCACGACGCCGAGGACGATGCCGATGACGAGCGGCGCCTTGCTCTTCTTCGGCGGAACCGGTGCGTCGAACTGTGCCGGCCCGGCCGGTGACGAGGGCGCCGACGGGTAACCGCCCGACTGCGGGTAGCCACCGGACTGCGGGTAGGACTCCGACGACTGCTGGTACGGGTTGCCGGACGACGGGGACTGCGGGTAGCCGCCCGGGGAGGGTGGCGGGTAGCCGGAGCCTCCGCCCGCCGGAGCGCCGTACCCACCGGGCTGGCCGGTCTGGCGCGGGTCGTGGGGCGGCTCTCCGGGCCCGTAGCCCGGAGGTGGATATGTGGACATCATTGCCTTTCGCGATGAACTGGAAGGTCGCGCCCCTGCGAGACCCGTTGGCCGGGCCGCCGAGGAACAGCGTTCGGAGCAGCATTATGTGCCCACCCGGTTCGCCCGGCGCGCCCGGACCGGGGCCGGACGGTGGCGGTACTTCGGAAGGTCGGGTGCCCGGCGCTCGATCCGGTGTCAGGGACATCCCCCGCACCCGAGTCCCCCCGAACGCCGACCCCCGTGACCGGCCCGCCCCCCGCGGGCCTCTAGCAGCTTGAAGATGCCCGCCACACAACTGCCACACGATTGGCACACGCCACGCGGCCGCAGCCCCGGCACACCACCCCGGGCTGGGCAGACACCGTAGTACGGTTTCATGTCCGTGATTTGCCTGCGGCTCAGGGAGACGGCGCGTGAAGTTCGGGGTGCTCGGGCCGCTGCGGGTCTGCACCGACTCCGGAGCCGAGCTGGTGCTGCGCAGCCGGCACCAGCGCACCGTGCTCGGCGCACTGCTGGTCGGCGCCGGCCAACTCGTCACCGTCGACCGGCTGGTGGAGACGCTCTGGGGTGACAACCCGCCGGCCTCGTACGCCTCCAACCTCCAGACCTACGTCTCCCGGCTGCGCGAGCGGCTGCCCGGCCTGAGCATCGCGCACCGCAGCGACGGCTACCTGCTGCGGGTACCGACCGACGACCTCGACGTACTGGTGTTCCGGCGGGAGGTCGCCACCGGCCGGGCCGCGCTGGCCGCGGGTGATCCGGCGCTGGCCGCCGACCGGTTCCGGCGTGGACTGCGCCAGTGGCGGGGACGGCCGCTGGCCGACCTGACGGTGCCGACGCTGGAACCCGAACTGGCGCAGTGGGAACTCGAACGGGTCGGCGCGCAGGAGGACTGTGTCGACGCCGACCTGCGCGCCGACGGCGACCTCGCGACCGTCCTGTCCGAACTGCACCAACTGGTGACCGAGCACCCGATGCGGGAGCGGCCGTACGGCCAGCTGATGGTGGCGCTGTACCGGGCCGGGCGGCGGGCCGACGCGCTCGCCGCGTACCAGCGGGCCCGGGAGATCTTCGTCACCGAACTGGGTGTCGAGCCCGGACCCGAACTGCGCCGGTTGCACCAGGCGATCCTGCGTGGCGAGGAGCCGTCGGTCGGCCGGACCGGTAACCGGCCCGAGGCGGCGCCCCGGTCGCCGTTTCCGGTCTGCCAGTTGCCGCCGGCCCTGTCCGGCTTCGTCGGCCGGGCCGGCAGCATCGAGCGGATCGAGCGGCTGCTCACCTCGGCGGAGGGCGCGGTGCCGGTGGTGGCGGTCTCCGGGCAGCCCGGCGTCGGCAAGAGCGCCCTGGCGGTGACGGTGGCGCACCGGATCCGGGACCGGTTCCCGGACGGGCAGCTCTTCGTACACCTGGCCGGGGCCTCGGCCGCTCCCCGGGATCCGGCCGCGGTCCTGGCCGACCTGCTCCGGGTGCTGGGCGTGCCCGGTTCGGCGTTGCCGCAGAACCTCTCCGCGCTGGCCGCCGCCTACCGGGCGCGGCTCGCGGACCGCCGGGTCCTGGTCGTCCTCGACGACGCCGCCACCGCCGCGCAGGTCCGGCCGCTGCTTCCGGGTACCCCCGGCAGCGCCGTGCTGACCACCAGCCGGCGCCGGCTCAGCGGGCTGATCGACGCCCGGCACCTGCCGGTCGGCCCGCTGACCGACGACGAGGCCCGGGCGCTGCTGGCCGACGTGGTGGGCCCGGAGCGGGTCGCCGAGGAGCCTGGCCAGGCGGCCCGGATCGCCGCCGCCTGCGGCAACCTGCCGCTGGCGGTCCGGATCGCGGGTACCCGGCTCGCCACCCGGTCGTGGCCGCTGGCGATCCTCGCCGACCGGCTCGACGACGAGCGGCAGCGCCTCGACGAACTGGCCGCCGGAGACCTCCAGGTCCGGGCCAGCCTGGCGCTGAGCGTGCAGGCCCTCTCCGCGGCGACCCGGGAGGCCTTCGGCCTGCTCGGCTCGCTCGGCCCGGTCAGCTTCGCGGCCTGGGCGGTCGCCGAGCTGCTGGAGCGCGCCGACGCCGACCGGGTGCTCGACGAACTGGTCGAGGCGAGCCTGCTGGAGGTGACCCGGCCGGCGGACGGTGGCGAGCCGCGCTACCGCCTGCACGACCTGCTCCGGGTCTACGCCGAGGAACTCGCCGCCACCGACGACGGTCCCGCACCGGCGCCAGGCCAGAGTGATTCCACTGTGGAGGCGCCGGGGCGGCGGGCCGGAGCGCAGCGCCGGCTGGTGACCGCCGCCGCCGCGATCGCCGACAGCGCCGCTCGCCGACTGCCCCGGACCCTGACCTGGGCCCGCCTCGCGGAGCCGCCCGCAGGGGTACGCCCGCCGCGCGCCGCCGAACGAGCCGCCGCCGATCCGCTGGGCTGGTTCGGTGCCGAACTCGACCTCCTCACCGGCCTGCTCGGACTCGCGCCGGAGTGCGGTGCCGAACGGGCCGCGATCGACCTCGCGGAGCGGCTCGCCCCGTACTGCTGGGTGCACGGACACTGGACGGCGCTCCAGACGGTGCAGCGGCTGGCCCGGCAGGCCGCCGAGCGGATCGGCGACGACCGGACGATCGCCCGCGCCGACTTCGTCACCGGCCTGCTGCAATTGGCCCGGGGCGACCTGGCGGGCGCGGCCGAGCGGCTGCGCGACGGTCGGGACCGGTACGAGCGGCTCGCCGACCGGCACGGCCTGGCCTGCCTGCTCAGCGACGAGGCGGTGCTCTACGACTACCAGAACCGCGCCGAGGACGCCGCGTCGACGGCCGAGCGGGCGGTGGCACTGTTCCGGGCCGAGGGGGACCCGCTCGGCGCCCTGCTTGCCGCGCCGGTGCTCTCGGCCGCGTACCGGGGGCTGGGGCGGCTGGACGAGGCGCTGGCCGTGGACGAGGCGGCGGTGGTCGAAGCAGGTGAACTGGACGCGGCCGAGATCGTCACCGCCCGCTGCCTGAACGCGCTCGCGGTGACCCGGCTGCTCCGCGACGAGCCCGCGCTGGCGTACGCCGCAGCGGAGCGGGCCGTGGCGCTGCTGCGTACGGTGAACGACCGGTACGTGCTGCTGGCCGCCCTGCGTCACCTCGCCTCGGCGGCGATCTGTCTGGGCCGGCGTGCCGAGGCGGTGCACCGGCTCCAGCAGAGTCACGACCTGGCGGTGCGGTTGGGTGACCGCCCCTGGGCCACCGGCCTGGAACGGGACCTGGCGGTGAGCTGGATCGGCGACGGGCGGGCGACGGCGGCGGTCGGCGTACTGCGCCGGTGTGCGCGCACCTTCGAGGAGATGAGCATGCCGTCGGCTCAGGCGGCCACGCTGAACATGTTGGCCAGGGCGTACGACGAGACCGGTGACCGGGAGGCGGCCCGCGACGCCCGGTTCTGGGCCGGAATCCTCAGCGATCCCCGGGACACCCGAACCCCGGCGCTGGCCGGCATCGTGCTGCGCCTGGCCGACGCACTTCCGGTGTAAGGAGGGGCCCCCGCTTATCGTTTTCTGTTGTAGCGGGGGCCCTTCCTTACACCCGGGAACGTCGTACCCGATGGGTAGTTTTGGCAGGTGAACCGTACCGATCGGCTTTATGCCCTGGTGGAGGAGTTGCGCGCGGTCGCACCCCGACCGCGCAGCGCACGCTGGCTCGCCGACCGATTCGAGGTCGACGCGCGCACGATCAGGCGGGACATCGGCGCTCTACAGGAGTCCGGCGTGCCCATCTACCCCGAGCTGGGCCGGGGTGGCGGCTACGTGCTGGACCGGGCCTACACGCTGCCGCCGGTGAACATCACCCCACGCGAGGCGATCGCCGCCGCCGTCGCGCTGGAGACGATGGCCGACACCCCGTTCCTCGACGCGGCACGGTCGGTGCTGCACAAGATCCTGGCGGTGATGCCACCGTCCGACGTGGAGGCGGTGGCCGAGCTGGCCGGCCGGATCAGGTTGACAGGGCCGGGGCCGGAGCCGGCGGCGGCGCCCGCCCGGCAGGTGCTCCGGACCGCCGGTGACGCGCTGCTCAGCCGTACCGTGCTGGCGATCGAGTACGTCGACCGCAACGGCGCCGCCTCACAGCGGCTGATCGAGCCGGTGGAACTGCTCGGTGCCGGCCGGCTCTGGTATCTGGTCGGCTGGTGCCGGCTCCGGCAGGAGGTACGCGGCTTCCGGCTCGACCGGATGCGCCGCGCCGCGCCGACGAGCGAGACCGCTCCGCCCCGGTCGATCGAGCCCGCCTGGCGGGGTGGGCTGGAGGTGCCGGCGACCCCGCTGCAACTGCCCGGACGAGCGGATTCGTCGAGAAAAGCGGACAGGATGCTGTCCTGACCGGCATCGAGAATGGTGGGTGACGAGACCGGCGCGGTGCCGCCGACGCGATCGGCGGACCGGGCCGGATCACCGCCCACGGGAGGACTCTCGCGATGACCATCAACACCAACCACAGCTCGGTCGTGGCCCCCGTCGACTCCCGGCCGATGCTCTGGCAGAACTGGATGGCGCTGCGCAACGGCGACCGCTCGCTCGTCGAGGAGATCCTCGCGCCCACGGTTCTCGCCCACCTGCCGGTGCCGGGTGGGTCGCCGGAGCGGGTCCGGGGCCGCCAGGCGCTGGTCGCCTGGGTCGCCGCGCGGCACGCCGGCTGCCCGGACGCGCAACTCGACGTCGAGGTCGGCCCGATCATCGGGCCCGATCTGATCGCCGGTCGGTGGAAACTCACCCGGGCCGGCGACGACCCGGGCAGCCTTTGTCCACACAGGATCGTGGTGGCCTGCTCCGGGGTCGACATCCTGCGGGTCGACGGCGACCGGATCGTCGAGTACTGGAGCCACGACGACAGCGTCCGACTGGACCGCTGCCTGACCTACAGCGCCGCCTGACAACGGCCCGGGTGCGGGGCGGGACGAGTCGACCGCCGCCCCGCACCCGGCCCTCCCACCGGCCGGGCCGGAGCCCCGCCACCCGTCACGGGTGCGGGGTCCGGCCCGCCTCCGTGCCGGTCAGGAGGGCCGGCGGCTCAGGAGGGCCCGGCCGCTGCACGGTGTCGATCGACTCGGCGAACGCTCAGGAGGCCCGGCCGATCAGGAGGCCCGGCCGATCAGGAGGGCCCGGCCGCTCAGGAGGGGCCGGCCTCGCCCCGGTAACTGCCGAACGACCAGTGGTTGCCCTCCGGGTCACGGAGCAGGATCTCGCGGCCGCCGTAACCCGTGTCCCTTCGGTCCTGGAGCACCTCGGCACCGGCGGCGACCGCCCGGTCATAGAGCGCGTCCACGTCGTCGGTCACCGCGTACGCCCCGAAGGTGCCCGGACGCAGCGGCCACGGGTCGGTCGAGTCGTCCCGGACCGAGCCGAGCATGATGCCGCCGCCGGGCGGCCAGCGCAACTGGGCGTGATGCACCATGTCACCGTCGGCGCTGACCATGACCTCCTCGAACCCGAACGCGTCGACCAGGAACCGGATCAGCCCCCGGGCGTCCCGGGCCCGCAACGTGGGCCAGACCTGCGGCGGCGGAAGCGAGTTGTCTGTCATGCCGCCGAGTCTGCCGGCACCGACCCCGCCCCTGCTTGGACGTTTCGGAACCCGTCGCCGGCCTCGTCGGCCAGCCATCGGCTCGGCGGGCAGCCGGCGAAGGCCCGGAAGTCCCGGTCCAGGTGTGCCTGGTCGTAGTAGCCCGCCGCCACGGCCACCTCGGCCAGTGCACCGGACCAGCCCGGCGAGGGTGGGCGCTGGAGCAGCCGGCGAGCCCGGTCGAACCGCACCACCCGGGCGGCCCGCTTCGGGCTCAGGCCGATCTCGACCCCGAACGCCCGGCTCAGATAGCGGGTACTCCAGCCGGTCTCCCGGGCCAGTTCGGCCACCGGCACGGTGCCACCGCTGGAGAGCAGGCGCCGCCAGGCGTGCACGAGTTCGGCCGGGGGTCGGGTGTCCGGGGCGAGCCGGTCGAGCAGCAGCCGGTCGAGCAGCGCGAACCGCTCGGCCCAGCCGTCGGCGCTGTGCAGCCGCTCCCGGAGTTCGGCGGCGAAGGGCCCGAGCACGGCACCGGCGTCGAGATCGGCGTGCGCGAGTTCTCCGGCCGGCAGACCGAGCAGCGCCCGGGCACCGAGCGGGCTGAGCGCCAGTTGGATCCCGGACTGCCGACCCGGGTGCACGATCAACGCGGGCGAGGTGTGCAGGCCGCCGAGCAGCGTGTCGTACCGGCCCGGCGGGGTGGCCGGGTCCGGGTGGACGGCTACCACCAGCGGATCGTCGAAGGTGACGATAAGTGTCAGGTACGGCGACGGCAGTCCCCGGTGCCGCCCCGGCGGATGGCCGCTCGCCCGGTAGCCGACGTACCCGGAAAGGTACGGCCGCAGGGCCGGCGCCGGATGCCGCTCGACGAACTCCGACCTCGGCTCGATCGTCACCGTCACCCTGACACCTCCTTCCCGGCTGACCTACCGGCTCTGACCAGCCTATGTCCGCCGGCCGGGGCATGCCGGCGGGGGCGTTGCCGGGTGGCCGGCCGGGGTGCGGCGGCGGGCGTTTGCCGTAGGGCGGGCCGGGTAGCCCCGCCCAGGCGGTGGAGGGGGAGGATCATGCGGATCGGCATTGTCGGCACCGGGCACGTCGGTGGCACGCTGGCCCGGTTGTTCAACAAGGCGGGCCACGAACTGGCGGTGGCCAACTCGCGCGGGCCGGAGACACTCCGTGGGCTCGCCGACGAACTGGGCGAACGGGTACGGCCGGCGACCGTCGAGGAGGCGGCCCGGTTCGGCGAGGTGGTGGTGGTCTCGGTACCGGTCGGCCGGTACGCCGAACTGCCCGCCGAGCCGATGCGGGGCAAGACGGTGATCGACACCGGGAACTACTACCCGGAGCGGGACGGCCACGATCCAGCGCTTGACCAGGATCGCACCACCTCCAGCGAGCTGCTCCAACGGCATCTGCCGGAGGCACACGTGGTGAAGGCGTTCAACGCGATGCGCTGGGACCACCTGCGGGAGTACGGCCGCCAGTCCTCGGCGCAGCGCCGTTACGGCATCCCGGTCTCCGGCGACGACGCCCGCGCGAAACGGCAGGTCGCCGACCTGATCGAGCAGATCGGGTACGAGCCGGTCGACGCCGGTCCGCTGACGCAGGGGCGCCGGCACCAGCCCGGTACCCCGGTCTATCTCGCCGACCTGGACGGCGCCGAACTGCACAGCGTGCTCGGCGCGCCGTAACCGCCCGTCCGGGCGCGCCCGGGTCTCCGGTCTCCCCGGCCGACCTCGCGGTTCATCCGCCGACTTCGGGGTTCACCCCCCGGACGGTTCCCGGCCTGCCGCGCCCGGCCCCCGATCCGCCCGTCCCTCGCCGGCCGGCCCCTCCCGGTCGACCGGTCCCTCCTGTTCGACCGGTCCCTCCTGTTCGACCGGTCCCTCCTGTTCGACCGGTCCCTCCTGATCGGCCGGTCCCTCCTGATCGGCGCCGCTCCGGCTGCCGTCACCGAGTCGGGCGCCGCCCCCAGGTTGGCCGCCGTCACCGAGTTGGCCGCCGCCACCGAGTTGAGCGCCACCGTCGAGTTGGGCGCGCCGGTCGGCCGCCACCGTGTCGAGCACCCGGTAGAGGACCGCGGCGATCGGCACCGCGACGAAGGCGCCGACGATCCCGCCGAGCAGGGTGCCGGCGGTGACCACCAGCAACACCACCACCGGATGCAGCCGGACCTGGCGTTTCATGATCAGCGGTTCGAGCAGGTTCCCCTCGGTCTGCTGCACCGCGATCACCGCCGCCAGCACCAGCAGCGCCGTGGTCGGCCCGTTCGCGGCCAGCGCGACGAGTACCGCGATGCTCCCGGCGACGGTGGCCCCAATGATCGGCACGAACCCGCCGAGGAACGTGATCACCGCCAGCGGCAACGCCAGCGGGACCCGGAGCAGCAGCAGGGCGGTACCGATGCCTACCGCGTCGATCGCGGCGATCATCATCGTGCCTCGGGTGTACGCGCCCAAGGTGCGCCAGCCGGCCCGACCGGCCGCCGCCGCCCGCGACCGGGAGCGCTGCGGGACCCGCTCCAGCACCCACCGCCACATCGGGCGCCCGTCCTTCAACAGGAAGAACAGCAGCACCAGGATCAGCAGCAGGGCGCCGGCCGCCTCCGCCGCCGTTGCCGCGCCACTGACCGGGTCCGGAGCCGACTTCTGCACCCCGGTCACGGCCTGCTGGGTCAACTTGTCGAGCTGCGCCTCGCTGATCGGCAGCGCGCCGATCAGGAAGTCCCGGGTACGCTCCAACCCCTGGTCCAGCTGTTCGACCAGTTCGGAGAACTGGTCGGCGGTAAGCCGCCAGACCAGCAGTACGGCGCCGCCGAGCAGCGCCAGCAGCAGCAGTACGGTGGTCAGCGCGGCGAGCGCGGGCGGGAAGCGCCACCGGCGCAGCCGACTGGCCACCGGATCGAGCAGCCCGGCCAGGAACAGGGTGGCCGCGAGCGCGATGCTCAGCGGGGCGAGCCGGGTGGCGATCTGCGCCAGCACGTACGCCCCGGCCGTGATGACGAGCAGACAGGCACTGGCCAGCACCGCCCAGCGCACCAACCAGGGGAGACGGTCCAGTAACTGGGTGGAGCGCCCGCCGTACCCGTCCGACCGGTCGGCCGCGTTGCCCATGTCCGCCTCCTGTCGACTCCGGCGTCACGGGTACCCGCCCGACGCCCGGGCGACACCTGCCGCTGTCGGCCGATCTGTGCGGTTCCGCCCGTGGCGGGCAACCCGCGCGACCCGACCCGGGTCAGGAGGCGGAGCCGGGCTGCCGCTCCGGCCAGCGGACAGGCGTCCCGCCCGGCGTCCGGCCCGGTGCCGACGAGTTGTGCCCCGACGGCGACAGGTTCCGGCCGGACGACTGCGAGCCACCGCCCGGCACCGTCGAGTTGCCGGTCGCCGGGGCGGAACTCCGGCTCGGCGTCGGCGCGTTCCGGCGGCGCAGCGCGCGACGGTAGTAGTCGTCCCGGTGCGCGAACTCGACCGGCAGCGAGCCGGGCAGGTCGACACCGCGCCGGGGATCGGCGAGAGCGTCGGCGTGCAGGGCCAGGCCGGCACGGCTGAGCAGCGCGTCCCACTCCGGCGGGGCCAGCTCCACCATGGCCGGATTGGCCAACCGGAAGCCGGCGACGGCCCGCCGGATCACCGTGGCCAACCGGCGTACGCTCTGCGGCGAGTCGAGCGCGCCACCGGAGAGCGCGAGCGCCGGCCGGCCGATGGCGCGTACCGCGTCGCAGACCACGAGCAGGCGTTCACCCGTCGCCGCCGTACCGGTGTCCGGGCCGGTGCCGGGGGCGAGGATGCGCAACCCGGCCGGCCACTGCCAGCGGATCTGCCCGGTCACCACCCGGGTGGCGGCCGGCCCGGTGCGGCGCCGGTGCCGTGGATCGGCCCGGAGCCCGGGCGCCGGTCCGATGTGGCAGTCCACACAGACGTACGTCAGCCGTCGGTCGGTGACGATCACCTCGGCCGGGCGCGGCAGCGACCAGGACAACTCGTCCGAGCCGGCGTGCGGGGCGAGCAGGTATCCGGCGACCATGACCCGGTCACGCCACAGCACCCGTTCGTCGGCGTCCAGCACGAGCCGGCGGTGCCAGTCGAGCCGGGGGAAGTAGGTGTCGTCCTGGTCCGGGTCGTCGAAACGGTGGGGCCGGATGAAGAACGGGGACGCGTTCTCGGTCATGGGGGAGGGCCTCCCGGGTACGGGACGTCGTACCTTCTAGGCTGGCGGACTTCTGATCCGCTGTCACGACGGTTGTTGGGGGGTCGGACGCTCGGCTGACCCGCCCACGGCCGTTGGGTGACGGATACTGGATCTACGGCCGCGTCGACGCGTCACCGGGCGTCCCGGAAGGCGATGCCGGCGCTTCGGCTCGCCGGGGCGGCTCCGCGCCGGCCGGTGCCCTAGTTGCCGATCTCGTCGGCCCGGACGAGCCCGTCCTCGATGGCCCGGGCCAGCAGCGCGGCCTTGGTGGCGGCGGGCCGGCCGGCTCGGGCGTACTTGATCCGGGCCCGGTCGATGTACTGCTTGACGGTGTGCTCGCTGATGTTCATCCGGCGCGCCACCGAGGCCTTCGACATCGACTGGAACCAGAGCAGCAGCGCCTCGCGTTCCTTGTCGGAGAGGACGGGCCGGCCGGTACGCCGGTCACCGACGATCGCACCCGCCAGCGCCGGTGGCACGTACGGCCGGTCGCTCGCCGCCGCCAGTACGGTGTCCACGCAGTGCTCCCGTCCCTCCTGCTTGGCCAGGAAGGCGACCGCGCCCGCGTCCAGTACTGCCAGGATGGTGTCCGGGTCGCTGTGTTCGGAGTAGACCACCACCCGCCGGCCGGCACTGCTCAGCTCGGTCACCTTGTCGATCACCATCCGGCCGTGCAGTCGCAGGTCGAGCAGGATCACGTCGGCCGGTGGCTGGCCGGCGGCGAGTACCGTGTCCGGGTTCTCGCCGGTGGCCACCACCGCCAGCCGAGGCTCGGCGGCCAGCCACGAGCGGATCCCCTCGATGACCACCGGGTGGTCGTCGACGATCGCGACCGTGATCCGCGATCCTTCCGGGGTCATGCCGCCCGCCACCGGGTCTGCACCCATACCAGTTCCTCGTTCTCCTCGTAGACGTACTCCACCTCGCCGCCGGTCGCGCCGAGGTGGTCGTCGCCGGCCCCTCCGATGGTGTCACCGGGGGTGGCCGGCTCGGACGTGATGATCGACGTGCCGGGTGTGGTCAGACTCACCACGACCTCGTCGGGTTGGCCGACCACGGTCAGCCGGGCCCACCGGGTTGCGGCGGCCAGGGTCGTGGTCAGCGGTTCGGCGAGCTGGCGACGGATCTCCACCGGCAGTGGTGGCAGCGTGCCGACGGCCACGAAGTCGATCGGCAGGCCGTTGCGTTCCACCACGTCGACGCAGGCGCGCAGCTCGTGCAGCAGCGGATCCGGCACGTCGTCCGACTCGGCGATCAGGCGGCGCAGCCGGGACGCCTCCAGGGCGCAGCGGCGCTGCACCGCCGGGTCCGCCGGGTCGGCCCGGCCCTGTGCGAGTTCGGTCAGGATGGCCCCGGCGGTCCGGTCCAGCGCGGCGAGCCGGTCCCGGCGGGTCTGGTGGGTCCGGCCGGCGGCGGCCCGCTCGGTCTCGATCGCCGTGCGGGCCGCCGCCGCCTGGGCCGTGGTGCCGGCGAGAGTGATGAGCAGGTTGATCGCGATCATCATCGCGATGGGCAGGGTCGCGTTGCCGTAGACGGCCATCCCGTACCGGCTCAGGTCCGCGGCGCCCGCGCCGCGTAGTGCCAGTACCCCGACCAGGGCGATCACCGCGCCGACCGCCAGCACCGCGACCAGGGCCGGGATCCGGCGACCCCAGAGCAGGAGTACGACGAACCAGCCGAGGGTCGGCCAGCCGAAGTTGGCGAAGTCGAAGACGAGCGACCCGGGTACGCAGGCGAAGACCACCACGTCGACCAGGAGCAGTACCCCGACGAGTGGCCAGGTCGGCGAGGGGGTGCCCCGCAGCAGGTGGACCGCGGCGACCACGCCGACAGCGGCGAAGACCAGCCAGCCGGTGCCGACGAGCCAGGGCAGCCGGTACTGCTGCCAGTGGCCGACCATCGCCGGCAGGTTGATGGCGAAGTGCCAGCCGAAGGCGATCAGCACGGCCGCGATCCGGGGACCCCGCTCGACGGTGGCGGTGACGGTGCCCGCCGCACCGCCGGCCAGATCAGTGGACATCCGGCCACTCCAGCCGGATCCGGGTGCCCTGCCCGGGGGCGGAGGTCACCTCGGCCCGGCCGCCGACGGTCGCCATCCGGCCGTGTACGGACTCCCGCAGGCCGTACCGGTGCCTGGGGACCGTGGTCGGGTCGAAGCCGGGACCGTCGTCGAGCACCTCGACCGCGACGGTGTCGCCGCTGCGGTGCAGTCGCACCGAGGCGGTGGCTCCCGGCGCGTGCCGGAGCACGTTGGACAGTGCCTCGCCGGTGCTGTGGGTGACCGCCTCGGCGACCCGGGCCGGCACCGCGCACGGTTCCAGCGCGGCGCTGGCCCGCAACTCCGGCAGCCGGCCGAGCAGGGTGCGCAGCCGTTCGTCGAGCGCGACGAGCTGGACCTCGCCCTCCGGTTCGACGCCGGAGGACGACCGGTTGGCGGCCAGATCGGCCAGGGTACGCAGGTCGGCGGCGGCCCGTTCGCGCAGCAGTGACGAGGGCCCGGCGACCGCGCCGAGACCGACCACGGTGAGGGTGGAGAGGACGGTGTCGTGCAGGTCGCGGTTCTGCTGCCACTCGGCGGCCCGAGCGGCCCGGGCGGTCACGGCGGCCCGGGCGGTCTCCTGGTAGGCCGCGAAGGCGGCGTCGGCGAGCCGGCTGCTGCGCCGGGCCACCCCGGCGAGTGCGGCGGCGCTGCCGGTCTGCACGACGAGGGTGACGGCGTGCCCGATCGCCTCGGTGTCGTCGCCGGCCAGGTGCGCGCCGAACCCGTACGCGGCGGCCACCAGCAGCCCGGCAGGCACCGAGCGGGCGGGCGAGAGGATGAACTGGGCGACGATCACCGAGGTGCTGGACTGGATCGCCACCCAACTCACCTCGCCGGGCAGTACCTCGGCGGCGACCACGTCCCGGATCAGCAGGCAGGTGCCGACGGTGAGCAGGATGTCGACGGCGATCGCGGGCATCGGCCGCCGCCACCGGACCACCAGGGTGGCGAAGAGCACCGACCAGGCGGTCAGCAGGCTCACCACGACGACGAGCAGCGGGGTGGAGACCGGCGGGGTACGCACCGCGAGCGCCGCCGCCGCACAGGCGAGCCCGCAGGTGAGCCGGAGCAGAGCCGGAAAGATCGTGTAGACCCAGCCGAGCGCGCTCGCGGCCGGCGACTCGCTGATGACCGGCGACGACCCGGTGATGACGGGCGGCGTCGACTCGCTGATGACCGGTGGCGACCCGGTGGTGACCGGCGGCGTCGACCCGGGGGTGACCGGTGGCTTGTCGCCCTCTCCGGGGTGCCCGTCCCCAGCGGAGCGGGCGGCGGTGCGGGAGACAGTCACGTGCCAGACCCTCCCGTCGCTGCGGCATCGCGTTTTGGCGTCGCCGAAGTGGCCCGCCGAGGCGGGCATGCGCCGCACCGGCGGCGCATCCTTACGTATCGACGCCGAACAATAACAGAGGCATAACGGCTGTTTTGCCCCAGATGACACCCGTTACTTATCGCTCCCACGTACCGAAAGGTCGGTCCGACCGGCACGGTCCGACCGCCGGACGGGGTCACGGTGACGGCCGTACGGGGGTCAGTGTGACAGCCGTACGGGGGTCAGCGCGACCCGTACCCCTGGCGGAGCGGGTGTGTCGGGGTCCGGCGTCGACCGATCAGGCGTGGTCGTTGGCGGGTGGCACCGCGTCGACGGACATCCGGTAGATCCACACCGGATAGTCGACGTCGGAGGCGCCACCGGCGAGTCCCGGGGTCCGGTTGAGCTGGGCCGCCGGAATCCAGAGCTGGCCGGTGCCGTCGAGCCACAGCGCGTCACCCCAGACCAGCCGGGGATCGGCGACCAGTGTCTCGATCCGGCGGTCCAGGCCGATCGCCAGGATGCGCCGCCGGTCCACGTCACTCAGATAGATCACCCCGGCCGCGTCGATCGCCGTGCCGCCGGTGGTCGGGGTGTCCACCCACGGCTCTACCTGCCCGGCCACGATCTCGGGCGGGATCTCCGGATCGTCGAGGCAGCGCGTCTCGATCCGGTGCAGCGGCCCGGAGGCAGGCTGGTAGTAGAGATACCGCCCGTCCGGCGAGACCTCCAACTGGTCGGCGTGGATCCGCAACTCCCGGCCGTGCGCGTCGCGGAGCATCTCGCCGTCCGCCCGCAGCGGCCGGCGGGCGACGGTGCTGGCGTGCCCGTCGAGTACCCGCCGGCACGCCCCGGTCGCCAGGTCCAGCACGATCAGCCCCGGTGCGCCCGCGTCGGTCAGGTAGCCCATCCGGCCGTTGAACCGGACGTCGTCGACATAGCTGTTCGGCCGTAGCGCCGGCCCGAGGTCGTAACTGCGCAGCACCGTCGCCGACTCCGGGTCCACGACGATCAGCCGAGGACCACCGGGTACGACGGGCAGCCCGATCCCCGGACTGCCCGCGTCGACGATCCACAGGTTGCCGTCCGGCCCGATCCGCAATCCGTTGACGTGCACGAAGGCGCCCTCGGGATCGAGGTCGTCGCGTACCTCGTTCCAGGCCGCGTCGGGATAGGGCAGGATCCGGCCGTCCGAGACCACCTCCCCGACCTGGATCCCGGGGCCGTCGGCGGAGGGGAAGCTCACGAAGACCCGGCCGTCGCCGGTGGTGGTCACGCCGGTCCAGACCCGGTCGGCGGCGGTCATCGGGCGCAGCCGCGGGTTCTCCTGGATGGTGGGGCGCACGCCGCCGAGCCTATCGCCGGAGAGATACCGGAAAGTCCCTTTCCTTGCAGCTCGCGGTTCCTACCGTGGCGTACATGCCGATTCCGCCGTACGTCGCCCGGCTGCGTGCCGCAGTCGGATCCGCCGAGCTGCTGTTGCTGCCCTCCACCTCGGTACTGCCGGTCGACCCGGCCGGCCGGCTGCTGCTGGTACGCCACCGGGGGCACACCGAGGGGTGGGGCCTGGTCGGCGGCATCGTCGAGCCCGGCGAGTCCCCGGCCGAGGCCGCCGTACGGGAGGCGGAGGAGGAGATCGGGGTACGGGTACGGCTGCTCCGGCTGCTCGACGTACTCGGTGGACCGGAGTTCGAGGTGACCTATCCGCACGGCGACCGGGCCGCGTACGTCACCGCCGTCTACCAGGCCGAGATCGTCAGCGGAACCCCGGTGCCGGACGGTGACGAGATCGGCGAGGTCGGCTGGTTCGATCCGGCGGAACTCGCCGCGCTGCCGGTCAGCCGGTTCGCCCGGGCGGTGCTCCGGACCACCGGCCAGCTCTGACGGGCCGTTCCGGGCATCGGGTGCCCCGTCGGCGGTACCGGTCGGGTAATTACGGCCTATCGGGTCATATCCTCGGGCACGATAGGCGAGTGGAGTTCGCCCCGGCCGAAACGCCCGTCCGCTGCCGGCCCGCCGGTGCCGGCTGACGGGCGGCCCGGGTGGACGGCATCATCGACACCCTCACCGCACGCTCCGGCTGGGCGGCCCTGCTGGTGGTCGGCGGGCTCGCCTTCGGTGAGTCCGCCGCGTTCATCGGGCTGTTCCTGCCCGGCGAGACCGCCCTGCTGATCGGTGGCGCGCTCGCCGCGACCGGCCGGGTGAGCCTGCCGGCGATGGTCGCCGTCTCCACCGTCGGGGCGATCGCCGGAGACAGCGTCGGATACGAGATCGGTCGCTGGACCGGCCAGCCACTGCGGCGCAGCCGCGCCGGGCGCTGGGTCGGCGAGGAGCGCTGGTGCCGGGCCGAGCGGTTCGTGGCCCGGCACGGCCCCGTGGCGGTACTGCTCGGTCGGTGGGTCGGGGTACTCCGGACCCTGGTACCGGCGCTTGCCGGGATGAACCGGATGCCGTACCGCCGGTTCCTGCTCTACAACGCCATCGGCGGCGCGGCTTGGGCGACCGCAGTGGTAATGGTCGGCTACCTGGCCGGCGCCTCCTGGCGGCGCATCGAGAACCACCTCGGCGAGGGCGGCGCCGCCCTCGCCGCACTGGTGCTGCTCTGCCTGGCGGCGTGGTGGCTGATCCGGCGACGGCGCCGCGCCCGACGCGGCGCCCAGCCCTGACCTCGCGACGCGGCGCCCCGGCCCGTCCTCGCGTCGCGGCGTCCCGTCCTCGCGTCGCCAGCCAGCCGGCCAGCGGCGGGTACCTCGATGCTGCTTAGGTGCGGTCAGTCGGCGTTCGGCCAGGGGGAGGCGGCCACCACGACGCCGTACAGCAGGTGGTCGGCGAGCAGGGCGAGGCGTTCCCCGGTGCCGTGGCTGCGGCGCTCGTCGATGCCGAGCAGCGGGGCGATGCCCGCCTCGAAGACCGCCCAGAAGGCGAAGCCGTACGCCGGACCGGTCCAGGCCTGCCGGCGCAGCGACCGGGGCAGCAGGCCGAAGAGCATCCCGCCACCGGCACCGTACGCCCAGTGGACCATCTCGACCAGCGCCTGCCGGCGGTCCACCGGAATCCGCCGGAACAGGCTCGGCGCGGTCTGCCGCAGTACCTCCTCGGGCGGGGTGCGTTGGACCAGCCCGAGGCCGGTGGTCGCCTGCCGGAAGCCGGACATCGCCATCGCGGCGAAGGCGCCTCGGGTGGTGCCTCGCAGCGCCGCCGAGGCCGCCCGCCTGGGGTGTCGATCCGTCACCTGGGGCTCCTCTCCGTGCCGGCCACGGGCTCCTTTCCGTGCCAGCCACCCCGGCACCTACCGGGCGGGCGAGCCGCGCGCCGCCCTCGCTGCTACCCGGGTACGGCGTCGGGAAACCGGAACCACCGCCGGAACTTCCGCCGGTTCGCCGGCACGTCGACCGGTCCGGCCGGCGTTCAGCGCTCCACGGCGAGGCGTACGCCGAGACCGATGAAGATCCCACCGGTCACCGCGTCGATCCGGCGGCGTACGGCGGACCGGCGGCGCAGCCAGCCGCCGATCCGTCCGGCGAACACCCCGACGGCGCCGTCCACCAGGAACTCCAGCCCGATCAGGATGGCGCCGAGGATCGCGAACTGCAACCAGACCTGCCCCAACGCCGGATCGACGAACTGGGGCAGGAACGCGATCGTGAAGGTGACCATCTTCGGGTTGAGCAGGTTCGTCAGCAGCCCACTCAGGTATGCCTTCCGGCCCGACAGCCCACCCCCGGTCGGCAACTCGGTCCGGGCGTCCCGGCGGTGCCGGATCAACTGCACGCCGAGATAGATCAGGTAGGCGGCGCCGACGATCCGGACCACCGCGAACGCGGTCGGCGCCGCCGCGAAGAGCGCGGCCAGTCCGGCCGCCGCCACGGCCACGTGTACCGCCTCGCTCGTCGCCACCCCGGCGGTGGCGAGCAGGCCGGCGCGGGAGCCGCCGCGCATCCCGCAGCCGAGCACGAACAGCATGTCGGGGCCGGGCGTGATCATGGCGACGATTGTGGTCAGGGTGAACGCCAGCAGCAGCTGTTGATCGATCGGCATACGGTGATCCTTTCACCCGGATCCCGCGCCCCCGCCCACCGGCCGTTGTCACCGCCCGCGGCGCGGCGCCCGCCCGCCCGCGCGCGGCGCGGTGCCCGCCGTTGTCCGGTCACGCAACGGTGCGGAGGACCACTGTGGTCCTCCGCACCGTTGCGTGTCGTCGTCGGTCGGTCAGCTGGCGCTACAGGTGGGTGACATTCCGGTACCGCTGCCGGTGCCCTGGAAGCCGAACTCGGTCGACTGCCCGGCGGCTATCCGGCCGTTGTAGCTGACGTTGGTGAAGGTGACCGCGCCGCTGTTGCCGCTGCGGTTGGCGTTCCAGGCGTTCGTGACGCTCGCGCCGGATGGCAGGTTCATTCCGACCGACCAGCCGTTGGTGCCGGACGAGCCGGCGGTGACCCGTACCGTGGCGACAAATCCGCCGGTCCAGGAGTTCAGCGAGACCGTGGCGGTGCAGCCGCCCGGCCCCTGCGTCGGCGGGTTCGTCGGCGGGTTGGTGGGCGGGTTCGTCGGGTTGCCGGTCGGCGGCGTGGTGGGCGGGTTGGTCGGGGTGACGCCGTTGTTCAGCGCACTGAGCGTCGCGTCGTACGCCGGCTTCTTGTTGCCGTTGCAGTCGAAGAGCAGTGGGGTACCGCTGCTGCGCCAGGAGTCGCAGTCCCGTACGCCCCAGACGGTGATCCCGGTGCAGCGGGCGACGGCGAGGCAGTCGTTCACCACGTTGCGGTAGGTGTTCGCCTGGGTGGTGCCGGAGCCTTCGATGTCCAGTTCGGTGATCTGGACGTCGACCCCGAGGGCGGCGAAGCTGGACAGCGTGGTGCGGTAGTTGCTCGGGTACGGCGAGCCGCTGTTGAAGTGGGACTGGAAGCCGACGCAGTCGATCGGTACGCCGCGCTGCTTGAAGTCGCGCACCATGTTGTAGACCGCCTGGGTCTTGGCCCAGGTCCAGTTGTCGGTGTTGTAGTCGTTGTAGCAGAGCTTGGCGTTCGGGTCCGCCGCGTCCGCGGCCCGGAACGCCGCCTCGATCCAGTCGTTACCGGTCCGCTGGAGGTTCGAGTCGCGCCGCGCGCCGCTGTTGCCGTCGTCGAACGCCTCGTTCACCACGTCCCAGGAGTCGATCTTGCCCGCGTAGTAGCCGGCGACCCGGGTGACGTGGTTGAGCATCGCGGAGCGCAGCGCGGAGCCGCTCATACTCTGCATCCAGCCGGGCTGCTGCTGGTGCCAGGCCAGGGTGTGGCCCCGGACCTTCCAGCCCCGGCTGATCGCGTGGTTGACGATCCGGTCCGCGTTGGTGAAGGTGAACTGGTTCTGCTGCGGCTCGGTCGCGTCGATCTTCATCTCGTTCTCGGGCGTGGCCTGGTTGAACTCGCGGTTCAGCACCGTGGTGTAGGTGCTGTCGCTGAGCTTGTTCGCCGCCACGGCCGCGCCGAAGTATCGCCCGCCCCGCTCCGCCGCCGACGCGCCGAGCGTCGTGGCGGCGTTGGCGGAGCCGGCGAAGGTGAGGGCCGCACCGGCGGCGAGTACGCCGACGGCGAGCGAGACCAGCATGGCCCGCGGGCCGGGTCTCGCCATCAGGCGTCTGGGGTCAGGGACGGTTCTGCTGCTCATGTCCTGTTGCCTCTCGGGTCCGGGAAGGGATGGTGTGCTGGTGTGTCGTCGATGCACCTGCCGCTGTGCCGCCGGCTCGGTGGACGGTGTCGCGTGGATGAGTGGCCCGGGACGACCCGACCCCGGACGACCTCGGCCAGCCCGGACGACCTCGGCCAGCCGGACGCAGAGGTCGTCGTGGCGACCCGTGTCGTGGTCTGAGCGACGACCACGGCACTCGGCGCCGGTGGGGCGTAGGCCCGTTGTCACGGGCCTGGGACTGGGGTTCAGGGCCACTCGACCTACCGTTTTATCGACAGAACTCGATTGCAGGAGGCTAACGGAAAGATTCCGAAACTTCAATCGGATCCACTCTTGCCGCATCGACGCGAGTAAGGATATGCATGGCTTTCGCCGGTTGTCGGAAGGTCGTTCGAGTCAGGAATAACCCCTGTTCAGGAGAGATTCGGCGAAACGGCGTCGGGTGGGCCGGGCCAGAGCTGGGACAACCGAAACGTTTCGGTTCCGATGCCGAGTGCGTGTCCCGTCGCCGGCATCGTCCGTCCTGAGTGGGATTCGTCGACAACGATGGGTGGGGCCGGGATCGCGGTGATCTCACAGATCCGGATCGTCCGGCTTCTCCCGGTCGGTCGACGACGACCCGGGCGTACCGGCTGCGGCGACGACCTCCGCGAGCCGCCGCCGCAGGAACGCCCGTTCCGGCTCGTTGCCGGCCAGGTCGAGGGCCCGACGGTACGCCGCCGCGGCCTCCTCTACCCGACCCAGTCGACGCAGCAGATCCGCCCGGGCTGCCGGCAGCAGGTGGTACCCGGCCAGCCGGCCCGCCTCGTCGAGCGTGTCGAGCAGCCGCAACCCGGCGGCCGGCCCGTCCCGCAGCGCCACCGCCACCGCCCGGTTCAGTTCCACCAGCGGTGATGGCGCCAGCCGGGCCAGTACGTCGTAGAGCGCGACCACCTGCGGCCAGTCCGTACCGGCCACGTCGGCGGCCTCGCTGTGCAGCGCGGCGATCGCGGCCTGCACCGCGTACGGGCCGGGGCCGTTGACCAGCGCGTCGGGTACGAGTCGACGACCCTCCTCGATCTGGTCGCGGTCCCAGAGTGTGCGGTCCTGCTGGTCGAGGAGTACGAGGTCGCCCTCGGCGGTGCACCTGGCGGCCCGGCGGGCGTCGACCAGCAGCAGCAGGGCGAGCAGTCCGGTCACCTCCGGTTGCCGGGGCAGCAGCCGGTGCAGGAGCCGGGCCAGCCGGATCGCCTCGTCCGCCAGGTCGGTCCGGACGAGTTGCGGACCGCTGCTCGCCGCGTACCCCTCGGTGAAGATCAGATAGATCACCCGCAGCACCCTGGGGAGCCGGGCCGGCAGCTCGGTGGCGTCCGGAACCCGGAACGGGATCCGGGCGGCCCGGATCTTCTGCTTCGCCCGGCCGATCCGCTGGGCCATCGTCGGCACCGGAACCAGGAACGCCCGGGCCACCTCGGCGGTGGTGAGTCCGGCCAGGTAGCGCAGGGTCAACGCGATCTGCGTCTCGCCGGGCAGCGCCGGATGGCAGCAGGTGAAGAAGAGCGCCAGCCGCTCGTCCGGCAGGTCGTCGCCGTCGCCCGGCTGGGGCGCGGTCGGCTCTTGCCGGACGGCCTCGGCCTGGAGTACGGCCAGCCGGGCCGCGTAGGCGCGGTCCCGGCGGAGCCGGTCGACGGCCCGCCGCCGGGCGGTGGTGAGCAGCCAGGCCGCCGGACGGCTCGGCACGCCCCGCACCGGCCAGTGCAGCAGGGCCGCCTCGACCGCGTCCGAGGCGACCTCCTCGGCGAGGTCGAGGTCGCCGAAGTGCCGGACCAGGGTGGCGAGCAGCCGCCCGCGCTCCTCCCGGAACACCCGCTCCAGGACGTCGAGGGTCGGCAACTCGCTATCGGACACGTCTATCCGCCTCGCCATCGGACACGTCTATCCGCCCTGACCGTCTATCCGCCCTGACCGTCTATCCGCCCAGACCGTCGTCGACAGTGCCGGTCACGGCTGCTCGAACTCCAGGACGGGTCGAATCTCGACCTTGCCGCGCTTCGCGGCCGGGCAGCGGGTGGCCCAGCCGATGGCGGCGTCCAGGTCCGGCACGTCGACCAGGTAGTAGCCGCCGAGGATCTCCCGGGTCTCCGCGAACGGCCCGTCGGTGATGGTCGGCTCGCCCTGCTCGGGGGCCTGCACCGTCGTGGCGGTCTCGGTGCCCTGCAACGCGTGGCTGTCGAGCATCACACCCGCGTCGGCGAGCAGTTTGTCGTACGCCCAGTACGTGTCGATCTCCGCCTGGACCGCGTCCGGGTCGGTCGGGTCCTGAGCCGGGTCGCCGTAGAGCAGGAACAGGTATTTCACGAGAACTCCTCCGTCTTCGTTCCGCCCGGATCCGGAGGCCGGCGTCACCGGCTCGCTCCGGATCGACAGCGCAGCGACTGCTGCACAGCATGACGACGAACGGGCCTGGTCGGGAACGACAGCCCCGCTCAACTTTTTGCCGGCCAGCCTCGAACGTACCCAGGGCGGAGAATGGTGGGATGCGCATCGCGGTGACCGGCGGGGCCGGGACGGTCGGACGGTCCGTGCTCGACCACGCGCTGGCCGGGGGGCACACCGTGGTGGAGATCGACCGGCCGTCGGCCCGGCCCGGTGACCTCGGCGGGCCGGCCGAGCTGGTACGCCGGCCAGCCGACGTGACCGACTATCCGGCGCTGCTGCGGGCGCTGGACGGCTGCGATGCGCTGGTGCACCTGGCGGCGTACCCGAAGCCGTGGGACGAGCCGGACCACGTGGTGCACAACGTCAACGTCACGGCCAGTTACAACGCGCTGCGGGCCGCCGCCGAACTCGGGATCGTCCGGGTCTGCCTGGCCTCCAGCGTCAACGCCGTCGGTGGCGGATACAGCCGGAAGCCGCGCTTCGACTACTTCCCGCTGGACGAGCGGCACCCCAGCTACAACGAGGACCCGTACAGCCTGTCGAAGTGGCTCGGCGAGGCGCAGGCGGACAGCTTCGCCCGCCGGTACGCGAATCTGACCATCGCCAGCCTGCGGCTGCACGCGGTGGTACCGGACCGGCCGAGCAGCGGGCCCGGGTCGGGAAACTGGGCTCTCGCCGTCCGCGACCTGTGGGGGTACACCCTGGCCCGGTCGGCGGCCCGGGCCTGCCTGCTGGCGCTGACCGCCGACTTCACCGGTCACCAGGTCTGCTACGTGGTCGCCCCGGGCACCACGTCGAGCATCCCCAGCGAGGAACTGCGCCGGGAGCACTACCCGGACGTGCCGGTCCGCGGCGATCTCCGGGGCGAACTCCGGGGCAACCAGGGCTTCTTCGACTGTACGAAGGCGGAGCGGCTGCTCGGCTGGCGCCACGACGAGTAGCCGACGGTGGGGCGTAATCCGACAGCTTGGCTTTCCTTGACAGGAAGAGTTGTCGGTGAAAGGGTTGGTACATGTTCGACATCGCAGTGATCGAGGATCCGGCGGCGGCCGAGGCGTCGCTCGACCCGATCCGGGCGCGACTACTGGCCGAACTGGCCGAGCCGGCGTCGGCCACGATGCTCGCCGCCCGGGTCGGCCTGGCCCGGCAGAAGGTCAACTACCACCTCCGGGCACTCGAACAACACGGGCTGATCGAGCTGGTCGAGGAGCGCCGCAAGGGCAACGTCACCGAGCGGGTGATGCGGGCGACCGCCGCCTCCTACGTGATCTCCCCGGTGGCGCTCTCCGCCGTACGGCCGAATCCGAGCCAGTCCCCGGACCGGCTGTCGGCGCGGTGGCTGCTGGCGGTCGCGGCCCGGCTCGTCCAGGACGTGGGCGCGCTGATCACCGGCGCGGACCGGGCCAGGAAGCGGGTCGCGACGTTCGCGGTCGACGCCCAGGTGCGGTTCGCCTCGGCAGCCGACCGGGCCGCCTTCGCCGAAGAGTTGGCGGAGACGATCACCCGCCTGGTCGCTAGGTACCACGACGAGTCCGCGCCCGGCGGCCGCGACCACCGCGTCGTGATCGCGCTGCACCCGCACGTCCCACCGGACCAGGAGAGCGCCGACCAGACCGGTTGACCGCGACCGCCGGACCGGGCGATCGTGGCCGCCGGAGCGGTTGGCCGTGGCCGCCGGGACGGACACCGATGCGTGGCCGGCCTGGTCGTCATCCGTTTCCGCACGTCAGTGAAGTGGGGAGTTTCACCGTGGGGCACGAATTCGAGCTGCGCAAGGAGATCGAGCTGGCCGGGACCCCGGACGAGGTCTGGGCGGCGATCGCCACCGGTCCCGGCATCGACTCCTGGTTCATGGGTCACACGGAGGTGGACCCGCGCGAGGGCGGGCGGAACACGTTCGACATGGCCGGGCACACCGAGGAGTCCACGGTCACCGCCTGGGAACCCGGCAGGCGGTTCGGCTACGCCACCGATCCCGGGCCGGACGGCACGTTCATGGCGATCGAATACCTGATCGAGGGGCGTGACCGGGGCAGTACGGTCCTGCGCCTCGTGCAGAGCGGCGTGCTCGGCGACAACTGGGAGAGCGAGTACGAGGCGATGCGCGCCGGCTGGGACATGTACCTGGGCACCCTGGCCGCGTACGTGCGGCACTTCCCGGGCCGGCACGGCACCCCGGTCGCCGCGTTCCGGCCCGGTGCAGGCGAGCCGGACCAGGTCTGGGCGGCCGTGGCGGGGGCGTTCGGCATCACCGGTGCGATCACCGAGGGCGCCCCGGCCCGACTCACCCTCGACGGACTGCCGGCGATCGAGGGAGTCGTCGACATCGCCGGTCTGCCTACCTACCTCGGGGTACGCACCGACGACGCGCTCTACCGGTTCCTGCACTCCGGCACCGACCGGGGCAACGTGCTGGTCCTCGGCCACCACATCTTCGCCGACGACGTGGACCAGGCCCACGCGCAGCGGATCTGGCAGGACTGGGCCGCCCAGCTACCGATCCGCTGACCTGATCCCCGCACCGCCTGCGGTGTACGACCCCGGAGACCGGCTCGGGGTCGTACACCGGGTGGAGTAGCGATTTCGACTCCGATCGGCAGACGTGTCACGGCACCCCGGCCACCTAGCGTCGGGACATGGCAAGACGTCTGCTCTGGGTCGGGCTGGTCATGGCACTGGTCGGGATCACCTTCAACCTCGGCTGGTTCTTCGTCCCGCCGCACGTCTGGCTCGACGACCCCGGTCTGGTACCGATGCCCGAGGCGCTGCTCGGCTGGTGGGTGGTCGCCATCGGCGTCGTACTCGCGCTCTGGAGCCTGCGGCCGCGGAGCCGGCGGTGACGGCCACCCGGCGGAAGGTGCTCGGCTGGCTCGGCGCCGGCACCGGCCTGCTCCTCGCACCGGCCGTCGGATTCGCCGGCTATCTCTGGGTGGAGTCCGGGCGGAGCAACGTCGGCACGCTCTCGTTCCGCAACCGGCTGCCGATCCCGCCGCTGCTGCCGCCGACAGTCGACACCGACGGGCGGAAACGGTTCCGGCTCACCCTGGCGGCGGGCCGCACCGAACTGCTCCCCGGCACCAGCACCACCACCTGGGGCGCGAACGGGCCGATCCTCGGGCCCACGCTACGGGCCCGGCGCGGTGACCGGGTCGCGGTCGACGTCACCAACAACCTGCCCGAGACCAGCTCGGTGCACTGGCACGGCATGCACCTGCCGGCGATCATGGACGGCGGGCCGCACCAGCCGATCGAACCCGGCCGGACCTGGCAGCCGTACTGGACGGTCGAGCAGCGGGCGGCGACCCTCTGGTACCACCCGCACCTGCACCGCCACACGGCGGCGCACGTCTACCGGGGGATCGCCGGCCTGTTCCTGATCGACGACGACGAGGCCGACGCGCTGCCGCTGCCCCGCCGGTACGGCGTCGACGACATCCCGCTGGTCCTGCAGGACCGCAAACTGCACGACGACGGCACACTCGACGAGTCCGGCCTGGAGTTCGGCGGCTTCTCCATCACCGGCCTGCTCGGCGACCGGATCCTGGTCAACGGCGGCTACGACCCGTACCTGGAGGTCGACGCCGAACTGGTCCGGTTCCGGCTGCTCAACGGCGCCAACGCCCGGGTCTTCTCCGTCGGGTTCGCCGACGACCGGGAATTCTCCCTGGTGGCCACCGACGCCGGGCTGCGGGAGACGCCGCTGGCGCTGCGCCGGCTGATGCTCTCGCCGGGCGAACGCGCCGAGATCGTCGTCCGGTTCGGGCCCGGCGAGGAGGTGCTGCTGCGCGGCTTCCCGGCACCGATGGGCGGCAACGTGCTGATCCGGCGACTGGCCGGCGGTGCGGACACCCTCGACCTGCTGAAGATCGTCACCGCGTCCACACTGCGGCCGTCGCCCGCGTTGCCGCCCCGGCTGGCCGCCGCACCGCCGGTGCCCGAGCCGACCCGGGCCGAGCCGTACCGGATGACGATGGGGGACTTCCGGTTCGACGAGCGGGTGATGGATCCGACCCGGATCGACCGGGTGGTCCGGGCCGGCTCGGTGGAGGTCTGGGAGATCGGCAACCCCGGCGGGATCCCGCACAACTTCCACGTGCACGGCGCGGCGTTCCACCTCGTCGACGTGGACGGCCGGCCGCCGGCACCGCACCTGGTCGGGGAGAAGGACACCGTGTACGTACCGCCGGGTGGCCGGGTCCGGCTCGCCGTACGCTTCCTGACACACTCGGACGTACGGGCGCCGTACATGTTCCACTGCCATCTGCTCGCCCACGAGGACGCCGGGATGATGGGACAGTTCATCACCGTCTCGGCCCGGGACGAGGCACGGGTGCCAGCCGACCTCGCCGACGCACACCCGGAGCACGGGAGGTGAGGTCCGATGCGCCGGCTCGACGTACTGCTCGCCCTGATCAGCGCCGTCGCCATCACGGTGGCCACCGAGGTGGCCGGCGAGCCGTCGGGCCGGGACTCCACGGTCGCCGCCGTCCCCCTCGGTGCCGCGACCGGCGCCCTGCTGCTGTTCCGCCGCCGGTACCCGGTGCTGGTAATCGTGCTCTCGCTGGTCGCCGTGATGGGCTACAACCTGACCGACCTGCCCAGCGTCTCGCCGATCTGGCCGCTGCTGGTGCCGCTCTACACGGTCGGCCGGGCGGGGCAGCCGCTGATCGGAGCGGCGGTCGGTGTCTCGACGCTGCTGGTCTCCACCGGCTGGGTGTTGAACGCCGGCGTCGAACCGCTCCGGCTGCTCGACGGGGCGCTCCGGGAGGGCGCGATGCTCGCCCTGGCCCTGGTGGCCGGCACCGCGTTCCGCACCGCCGAGCTGTACGCCCGGGAGGCCGAGGCCCGGCTCGCCGCCGAGCAGGCGGAGCGGGCCCGGGAGTCGGCCCGGCTGGTGCTCGCCGAACGGATCCGGATCGCCCGCGAACTGCACGACGTCACCGCACACACCGTCGCGGTGGTCGGGATCCAGCTCAACCTGGCCCGGGAACTCGTCGGGCGGGATCCGGACGCCGCACGAGACCTGCTCGACGGCGCGCGTCAGATCAACGTGGACGCGATCGACGAACTGCGCCGGGCGGTACGCCTGTTGCGCGAGCCCGGCGCCGCGTCCGCACCGGAGCTGCGCTCCCCGCCGGACGAGACGCAGCTCGGCGCGCTGCTCGACCGGGCGGCCGAGGCCGGCCTGACGACGACGTTCGACCGCGAGGGCGAACCCCGGCCACTGCCGCCGACGGTCGGGCTGACCCTGTACCGGATCGCCCAGGAGTCCGTCACCAACGTGCTGCGGCACGCGGATGCCCGCTCGGTGACGCTGACCCTCCGGTACACCCCGGACGGCGTCGGCCTGGACATCCGCGACGACGGCTCCGGCGGCGGTTCCGATTGTGTCGGCGGCGGTTCGGGCGGCTCTGGCGGTTCCGGCGGTTTCGGGGCGGTGTCCACCGTCGGGCATGGGCTGACCGGGATGCGGGAACGGGCGACCGGGCTGGGCGGCACCCTGCACGCCGGTCCGCTGCCCGACGGCGGGTACGCGGTCAGCGCCTGGTTGCCCCGGACGGTCGACCCGGACCGGGTGACGGAGATCGAGCCGGAGCGGGTCGGGAAGGTCGAGCCGGACCGGGTCGGGAAGGCCGAGCCCGAGCAGTTGGCGGAGGCGACCGGCGAGCCGGACGGGATGCGCCGATGACGATCCGGGTACTGCTCGCCGACGACCAGCCACTGGTCCGGGCCGGACTGCGTGGCCTGCTCGGACTCGACGGTGACATCGAGGTGGTGGCCGAAGCGGCCGACGGCGCCGAGGCGCTGCGGCTGGTCCGGCAGACGAGACCGGACGTCGCACTGCTGGACATCCGCATGCCAATACTGGACGGACTGACCGCCACCGGGCGGATCACCGCGGATCCGGCCACCGCCGGGGTACGGATCATCGTGCTGACCACGTACGAGATCGACGAGTACATCTTCTCGGCGTTGCAGGCCGGGGCGAGCGGCTTCCTGGCCAAGACCGTCAACCGGGAGGAGCTGTGTCACGCCGTCCGGGTCGTCGCGGCCGGCGAGGCGCTGCTAAGCCCGAGCGTGACCCGGCGGGTGATCGAGGAGTTCGGCCGGCGACCGGGACCGCCATCGGGCGCGGCGGAGCGGCTCGCCGGGTTGACCGACCGGGAACGCGAGGTGCTGGTACTGGTGGCGGGCGGACTGAGCAACGCCGAGATCGGCCGGGCGTTGCGGATGAGCCCGCTGACCGCGAAGACCCACGTCAGCCGGAGCATCGCGAAACTCGGTGTCCGGCACCGCGCCCAGTTGGTGATGCTGGCGTACGAGTCGGGGCTGGTCAGGCCCGGCGGGGCCGATGGTTGAGTCGCGTCGGTGTGGGTTGGCGGGTTCCCCGGGCCGGCGGGGTCACCGGCGTCCGGCGGTGTCGGTGTCGGTGTCGGTGTCGGTCGGCGGAGTGTCCCAGAGCTGGTCGGCGTTGCCCTGCCGGACGGCCTCCTCGTAGGCGTCGACCTTGTTGCTGATCAGGCCGAGGCAGTCGTGGAGTTCGGCGATCCGGTCCAGTACCCGCTGCCGGTGCGCCCTGAGCAGTTCGAGACGCTCTGCCTCGTTGCCCGGACCCTCGGCGACCAGTTCGGCGAGCCGGCGGATCGTGGAGAGCGGCATTCCGGAGGCCCGGAACTTCGTACAGTTGTCGAGCCACTGCACATCCCACTCGCTGTAGACGCGACGGCCACCGCTGTTGCGGCGTGGCCGGGAGGTCAGCAGCCCTTCCCGCTCGTACAGCCGGAGGGTGTGCACGCTCAGACCGGTGCGTTCGGCCACCTGCCCGATGCTGAATTCCACAGAGGTGTCGAGCATGAGCCGGAGCATACGCGCGTTGACCTAGACCACGGTCTAGCCAATAGCTTCGGCCGCATGGCAGTGACAGCAGGTGGCCCGGATACGGGATACGACGTCCAGAGCGCAGTCAGGTCAGCCGCCGGAGGCACGGCTGAGTTCGGTGCCCGGAGCACCGCCGAGGAGGTGTTGCGGGGGATCGACCTCTCCGGCCGGCTTGCCCTCGTCACCGGCGGGTACTCCGGACTCGGCCGGGAGGCGACGGTGGCGCTCGCCCGCGCCGGCGCCCGGGTGGTCGTACCCGCGCGGCGGCCGGCGGTGGCCCGCGCCGCGCTGGACGGGATCGACGGGGTGGAGGTCGACGAACTCGACCTGGCCGACCTGGCCAGCGTACGGGCCTTCGCCGACCGGTTCCTGGCCTCGGGCAGGACCATCGACATCATGATGAACAACGCCGGCATCATGGCCTGCCCCGAGACCCGGATCGGCCCGGGCTGGGAGGCGCAGTTCGGCATCAACCACCTCGGGCACTACGCGCTGGTCAACCTTCTGTGGCCGGCGATCAGGCGGAGCGGCGCAGCCCGGGTCGTGGTGCTCACCTCCCGAGCCCAGCACGGCGCGGCGATCCGCTGGTCCGATCCGCAGTTCACCCAGGGCGGTTACGACAAGTGGCAGGCGTACGCCCAGGCGAAGCGGGCGAACGTGCTCTTCGCGGAGCGGCTGGACACGCTCGGCCGGGAGGTGGGGGTACGGGCTTTCTCGGTGCACCCCGGTCACATCCTCACCCCGCTCCAGCGGCACCTGAGCCGCGAGGAGATGGTCGCCGCCGGGTGGGTGGACATGGACGGCAACCTGGTGGACGCCACGTTCAAGACGCCGGAGCAGGGGGCGGCGACCCAGGTCTGGGCAGCCACCTCGCCCCAGCTCGCCGAAGTCGGCGGCCGGTACTGCGAGGACTGTTCCGTCGTCGACCAGGCGACGGACCCGGACGGGGCGACGCGACTGTGGGCGCTGTCGGCCGAGTTGACCGGCATCGACGCGTTCAGTACCCAGTCCTGACCTTGGTGCATCTCGGGGGCCTGCTCCCAGTGGGTGAGCAGACCCGTCCGGTGTCGGGTACACCACGCGAGGCGTACCCGATGCGGGGCGGGTGGCCGGCGACACGGCCAGTGTTGATCGGGTACGAGCATCCTGCGGTACGCTGACAGCCGCCGTCAGGTCACCTGGCGTCGCGCGCCCTCGTAGCTCAGGGGATAGAGCATCGGTTTCCTAACCCGACGCTCCGCCGGTGTCCGCTGGCCGATGACCTGCGGCTTTCTGTTCTCTGCCTGTGCGTGCCGATCGCTTCGCGGGCTCGCTGCGATCTTCTGCCGAAGATCTTGTTCGCGACCGCGTCGTCCGGGTGTAGTACGGGTCCGATCGCCATGAGGATCGGTTCGTTGGCACGCCAGTCCACGCCGAGCTCGATCTTGGAAACCCGCACGCCGTCGGTAACGGCCAGCCGGGCGAACGTGTCGTACTGCCGCTCGGTCTCGACGGTCAGGCCGTCGTCTCGGTAGGCGTGCACGACGGCGGTGACCGCGGCGGTGAACTCGTCGCGGCGGTCCCCGGCGGTGAACAGGTCGACGGGCGGCGAGGATGGGGGTGGCCGGCTCGTGTTGGTAGATCAGCCACCACGACCCCACCGCCACCTCGGGAGGATCACGGCAAAGTCGAGACGGGCGGTGTTTCGCCCGATGACTGAAGGGCATCTCTGTATCAGGGTCATCGACTTCAACGTTGCGCCGGCAACGCGGTGCCTTCTGCCGCACAAAGCCAGCGGACGGCTGCCCAGACCTCGCTGGCGGTCCTGTCATTCGGGGAGAGCTGGCACAACTCCCACCACGCCGACCCCACCGGCGCCCGCCACGGCGTGCTGCGCGGTCAGATCGATCCCGCCGCCCGGCTGATCTGGCTCTTCGAGAAGCTCGGCTGGGCCCACGACGTGCGCTGGCCCGACGCGGCACGCCTCGCCGCCCGCCGCACCAACCCGAGAGCGTCGCCAACCCGGCCCGAGAGATACCTCGTACCAAGATGCCCGCCGGAACCGGTGGCAGCCGTCATCCGGGCGGGCGGCGAGCATCCAGGACAACGACGCCTGCCTGTGGCAGGGCGCATCCCACGTCCTGCCTAACTTCACCGGAGGAAACCGTGGACGAGCGTCACACAGTCATCCGCAGCCTGCACGACGTCGGAGCCGCCCTGTGGCTCGGCGGATCCCTGATGAGCGCAGTCGGCCTCAACGGGGCGTCCCGGGCGGTCAGCAACCCCGACGAACGCGCTCACATCGCCTCGGTGGGGTGGACGAAATGGGCACCGGTCTCCGCCGCCGCGATCGGCGCGCACCTGATCGGCGGCACTGGTCTGCTGATCACCAACCGGCGCCGTGCCAGGACCCAGGCTGGTGTCACCGCGAACACCGCCGTCAAGACGGCGCTGACCCTCGCCGCGGTCGCCACCACCGCCTACAGCGGCCTGCTCGGCAACCAGATCGCCCGCAACGGGACGGTGCCCACCGACGGCACCACCGATCCGTCATCAGCCACCCCGCAGAACGTCGCCACCGCCCAGCGGCAGCAGCGGATCCTGCAGTGGGTCACCCCGGCGCTGACCGCGGTGATCGTGGCCCTCGGTGCCCAGCAGGGCGAGCAGCAACGGCCCAGCCAGATGCTCGGCGGTATCAGAGCCCGGCTGCCTCGCGTGAGCCACAGGTCGTACCGACAGGCGCTGCGGCGCCTGCACACGGTCGGCGCGCCTCTCCGCGAGTGCCGCTGAGGCGGCACCGCGGATCGCCGCCGGCCGGACAGGTGGCCGCTACGCGTCGAGGATGTGGGCGAGCATCGCGGGGTCGCTGAGGACGCCGTGGGCCACCTCGGTCAGCTTGCGGTGGTGACGGCGGGCGTAGCCGCGGATGGCGGCGAACGCCTCGTCGACACCGAGGCCGGTCGCCTGCGCGACCGCGCCCTTGGCCTGCTCGATGACGATGCGGCTGTTCAACGCGCCCTGCAGTTGCTCGGTCAGGAGTTCACCCCGGCGGATGGCGCGCTCCTGCAGCAGTCCGATCGCGGCGACATCCGCCAGGGCCTGCATGACCGGCACATCGGTCTCCGCGAAATCGCCGCCCTTGGTGTCACCGAAGACGTTCAAGGCCCCGATCACCTGCGTGCGCAGCCGTAGCGGGAACGCGTGCACCGATTGGAAACCCGCTGCGGTGGCCCGGGGCGCGAACCGGGGCCACCGGCCGCTAGCCTTGCTCAGATCGACGTTGATGACGGGCACACCGGTCCGGAAGGCTTCCTGGCACGGACCCTCGTGGGTCTGCAGCTGGAACAGTTCCACGAGTTTGACGTTCTCGTTCGAGCCCGCCATGAACTCGAGCCGGCCGTCCCGGCCGGCGAGGACGAGCCCCACCGCCGCCGCGCTGACCAGGTCGGCCGCCCGATCGGTGAGCATGTGCAGGAAGTCCATCAGGTCGAAGTCGTCCACCAGGGTGTCGGCGACCTCGACGAAGATCGTCGCCATCCGTTCGGCTGAGACGAGGGTCATGCTTGCCTCCCGGCTTGTCCAGCTGTGGGGTCATGGGGATCCTCCGGGTTACGAGTCGTCGCGGTCGAGCCGCAGCCGGCGCGCGACGATGTCTCGGGCCACGTCGCTGAG
Organism: Plantactinospora sp. CNZ320; assembly: GCF_002846275.1. NCBI lineage: Bacteria > Bacillati > Actinomycetota > Actinomycetes > Micromonosporales > Micromonosporaceae > Plantactinospora > Plantactinospora sp. CNZ320. The sequence continues at coordinate 4,302,688 of NZ_PJMP01000001.1, read as the reverse complement.
GCGGCGGTTCTCCGCGTAGGCGTGGGCACGGATCCGCGCCATCGCCTGACCGAGGGGGATCCCGAGCTGCACCATGACCATGCCCTGAGCTTGGAACAACTCCGCACGGTACTCGGCCGCGTCGTCGTCGATGTCGGCGGTGCCGCTGCTCCCTGCCTCTTCCTGCCGGTCGAGCAGGGCGGTCATCGTGATGTCGGCGAAGGTGAGGGCGTCGGCGAACTCCGTGGCGGTCAACCGCCCCGCGCGGTCCCGGAACACGTCCAGGACGCCGAGGTGGGCGGCGCCGATCTGTAGCGGGAACGCGAACACCGCGCGAAGACCGTCGGCGTGGGCCGCGGGAGCGTAGAACGGCCAGCGACCGCCCTCCTTGGCCATGAGGTCTCCGAGATCGGAGATCAACACCGGACGGCGGCTGGTGTAGGCGTCCACGCAGGGCCCCTCACCGAACATGGACTGCAACTCCTCAAGGCGTTCGCTGGCCGGGTCGGATGCGGCGCTCACCGCCCGGATCCCGCCCTCCGTCATCACGCTGATTCCGACCCCGGACGCCGACAGTTCCCGCGCGGCGAAATCGCACACCCGCCGCAGCAGGTCGTCCCTGCCGTCGGGCCCGGGGGCCCGCCGCAGGATGAGGTTCCTGAGGTACGAGACGCGGTCATCCACGGCTCGCACCGACGGCGCGGTTGGCTGGCGCGTCCAGGGTGGGCGTTGACAGTGGGCAGGAATCTACGAAATCTGAATCGAGCACAGCGGCACCTTCCAGGTGCGGTGCCGCCGGGGGCTGGGGCAGCAGAACTCGCGGAGTGTTTCGGCCAGCCTAGCCCCGAACCTACGCCAACGCATGGACACCTCGGTTGCCCCGATCGTCCGGGCGTTCGCGCATCGGGCCCTACGGCGGTAGTGTCGAGCTGCGGCCTTTCGCGGTCGCTGCCCAAGCCCCCGGCATCAGGTGACTCATGCCGAGGTGAGGCTGATGGCCCAGGTGTCCGGCGACCATTTCGTCATCACCGTGCTGACCGCCCCGCGACCTCCCGCCGCCCTGGTGTGCTTGGCGGGTGAGATCGACATGGACGCCCATCCGGCATTGTCGGGCGTGGTCGACCGTCTGTCCGCCGTGGCTCCGACCGAGGTCGTCGTGGATCTGGCCGACGTCACCTTCGCCTCTTCGACGCTGCTCAACTTCCTCGCCCGGGCGCACGTCACCCTCACGGCCGACACGGCCCTGGTCGTGTGCCGTCCCAGGCACCACATCCGGCGGTTGCTGGAGATGACGAACGTGGGGAAGTTGGTGACGATGCGCGGCGACCTGCCGCCGTCCGGCTACTGGATGCCGCACGGCGCCGCACGATCGGATGACCTGCCCGTCCTGGGCGGAATCGACTGACCCCACCTTCGGCGACACCCGACTCCGGCAGCGTTCCCGACCGGCCCCACCGCGCAAACGCGCTGAGTCGATGCGCTTAACATCGAGGAGCCCCGATGAAAAGAACATCTTCCCCCGTCCCGGAACCTGGTGCCACCTGGGTCGACACCGCCCGGCGGCGGGTACGAAGTCGTCTCGCCCCGGTGCGGCGGGGATGGCAACCGCCGGCATTCACCGGCGGTCCGCCGATCGGCGGCACGACCGCGCCGGTCCCGGCCGAGCAGCGGACACCCGCCGTTGACGACGGGCTCCCCCCAGGGGTACGCACGGCGGGTGCGTGGGCGTGGCGGATCATCCTGTTCGTCGCGGCGGCGTACCTGCTCGTGCGGGTCGTCGAACTGCTGCGGGTGGTGGTGATCCCGGTCGCGGTCGCCCTGCTCCTGGCGGCCCTCTTCGAGCCGCTGGCCGCGGCCCTGCGCCGACGGGGCATGAACCGTTCCCTGGCCGCCGTCCTGGTCCTCGTCACCGGGCTGACGGTCGTCTTCGGTGGCCTGACGCTGATCGTCCGGACCTTCATCTCCCAACTGGACGATCTCAGCACCCAGGTCGGGGAAGGGCTCGACCAGGTCCAGGGATGGTTGGCGCAGGGGCCCCTGCACCTGTCCCAGACGCAACTCGACGGTGCCGTCGACCGCCTCCAGACGTCGATCACCGACAATCAGGCGGCCCTCACCTCCGGCGCACTGAGCACCGCGGCCACCCTCGGCGAACTCGCCGCCGGGTTCTTCCTCGTCCTGTTCACCCTGTTCTTCTACCTCCGCGACGGCGGCCAGATCTGGGCCTTCATCTGCCGCCTGCTTCCCCGCCCGGCGCGGGTCCCGGCCGCTCGGGCCGGGCACTACTCCTGGCACACCCTGGTGTCCTACGTGCGCGCCACCGTCCTGGTGGCCCTCGTCGACGCCGTCGGCATCGGCATCGGCCTGGCGGTGCTGCGCGTACCCCTCGCACTTCCGCTGGCCGCGCTGGTCTTCCTCGGCGCCTTCATTCCGGTCGTCGGCGCCACCGTCACCGGCGTGGTCGCCGTCCTCGTCGCGCTGGTCACCCAGGGACCGCTCAGCGCGCTGATCATCCTCGGCGTCGTCATCGCCGTCCAACAGGTCGAGGGACACCTCCTCCAGCCGCTGATCATGGGCCGTGCGGTGGCCCTGCACCCGCTCGCCGTGATCCTCGCGATCGCCACCGGCGTCGTCGTCGCGGGCATCGTCGGCGGCCTGGTCGCCGTTCCGCTGCTCGCCGTACTCAACACCGCCGTTCGCTACCTGGTCCACCACCCCGGCGGCGAACCCACCCCCGATCGAACGCCTCCCGGTACCACCTCCACCGACGACGAGCGGGCCCAGGACGAGCGGGCGGCCGATCAGGCCGGGCGGCACGCCGACCCGGCCGCGCCGCCGCCGGCCGCCTCCTCGGTCGAACCGACCGACGAGGCGCCGGCCCGGAGTGCGGACCAGCAACTGCTCACCTTAGTGAGAGGCACCCCGTCATGACGCGTGTCGTGACACCCGTGACGGTCGGCGATCGGCCGGCGAAGCGGAGCCGCCATGGTGCGGCCGACGGCGACGACCTGCTGCGGCAGCTGGCCGCGACGCCGATCGGTGACCCCGGCCGGGCGGCGCTGCGGGAACGTGCGGTCGAGGCATGGCTGTCGTTGGCCAACCACCTGGCCAAGCGCTACGCCGGCCGCGGCGAGGACGCCGACGACCTGACCCAGACCGCCATGGTCGGCCTGGTCAAGGCGGTCGACCACTTCGACCCCACCCGGGGCGTCCCCTTCACGGCGTACGCCATTCCGACCATCATCGGGGAGCTCAAGCGTCACTTCCGGGACCGCACCTGGGCGGTCCGGGTGCCGCGTCGTCTCCAGGAACTCCGGCTGGCGATCAGCGCGGCGAACAGCACCCTGACCCACACCCTGGGACGTTCCCCCAGGGTCGCCGACGTGGCCGCGTATCTGGGTGTCACCGAGGAGGACGTCCTGGAGGGTTTGGAGGGTGCCCGCGCGTACCGGAGCACCTCGTTGTTTACCCCGCTCGGCCCCGACTCCACCAGCGAACTCGGTGACACCCTCGGGGTCGACGAGGACGACTACGAACTGGTCGACCTGCGTGTCTCCCTCACCCCCGCGATGGCCGCCCTTCCCGACCGTGAACGCAAGATCCTGATAATGCGCTTCTACGGCAGCCTGACCCAGGCCCAGATCGCCGAACAGGTCGGCCTCTCCCAGATGCACGTCTCCCGGCTGATCGCCAAGTCCCTGGCCAGCCTGCACCGTCGCCTCGCCGACGAGGTTCGCTGAGCCGGGTGTCCCGCCGGCGGTTCGGCGATCCCCGGTCATGAGGTTTCGACAAAGGGAAGACGATGGCCTTCTTGCGAAGAGCGCTGATGAGCCCGGCAGAGCGGCGGTTGGTGCACGCCGCTCCGGAGCCGGCACGGGGATTCGTCAGCCACCGGGCCCGGGCCGGTCGGTCGTGGCTGCACGTCCGGGTCCGGGCAGGTGCGGACGAGGGTGGTCCGCCGTGGGTGCTGGTGCACGGCTTGGCGGTGTCGCACCGCTACCTGATGCCCACCGCTGTCGCGTTGACCGGCGGCCCGGTCCACGTACCGGACCTGACCGGCTTCGGGCTGTCACCGAAGCCTCCGCAGGTCCTGGACGCGACAGAGCACGCGACGGTGCTCGCCACCTGGATGGATGCCGAAGGTCTCGCCGGCGCCCGTCTGCTCGCGAACTCGTTCGGCTGCCAGGTCGCGGTCGAGCTGGCCATTCGGCGACCGGATCTGACCGCGACCCTCGTCCTGGTCGGCCCCACCGCGGACCCCGCGGCGGCGACCGCCGGCGGGCAGGTCCGACGCCTGCTGCGCGACCTGACCGCCGAGGATCCACGCCAGCTCTCCACCCTCGTCGCCGACATCCGGGATGCCGGACCCCGACGGGTGCTGGGCACACTGCGGCACTGCGTACGCCACCGGATGGAGCAGCGGTTGCCGCTGGTGGGGGCACCCGCCCTGTTCCTCCGCGGAGAGTACGACTCGATCGTGCCGCGGACCTGGCTGCGTCAAGCCGCGGCGCTGGTGCCCGACGGCTCCTACGGCGAGGTCCCCCGCGCGGCACACAACGCCGTCACGACAGCCGGCGGCGACGTCGCCGCCTGCGCCTCCGCCTTCTGCCGGCCGCACGGTACGAGCACCGGACCGGACGCGGTCCGACGCCGACGCCGACGCGAAACGCCACCCGGGCCGCTTGCAGGGTGACCGGGTGGCGGCGTGGTGCGAGGGATCAGCCGCGGCGCGCGGCGCGACTTCCGGCGCTTGCGCCCTCGTCGTGCCCTCAACATGCCGCACCTCAAGAAGAAACGCGCCGAAGTCAGGAACCGTCGGTAGGCGATGCTCGCCCTCGCTCGACGACGCGAGACTCCTAACCCGACGCTCCGCGCGTGTCCGCAGGCTGATGAACTGCGGCTTTCCGTTCTCTGCCTGTGTGTGCAGGTCGCTGCGGGGTGTTGCTGTGATCGCATGCTGGCGCTGCTGAGGTGGCTGACGGCGGGCAGGTCGACACGTGCATCGGGACACGTCGACCTGCTCGGCGATCTCGCTCTGGGTGAGGTTTTCGTAGAAGCGCAGGGTCAGGCTGGTGGGTTCGCGCTGGTCGAGGGTCGCTGGCGCGGGCCCGCGGGCGATGCGTAGCTCAGCAAGGACGAGTTCGTTGTCCTCGCCGCCGAGGGGTGTCGCTCAATTCGGTGCTGCCGGTGTCGTCGCCGATGGGGGTGGACAGCGACACCGCGTTGTAGGCACGGGCGCTTCCGGCCCTTCCCGGGCCTCTTCCTCGGTGACCTGAGGCGGGCGGCGATGTCCGCGCTCTCCGGGGCGAGGCATCGGCAGCGGCGAGGTCTGCCCTGCAGCCACGCACGCACGTCACCGCCCGGTCACCGTGGTGACCGGGCGGCGGGGTCGTGCGGAGGGTCAGGCGTTGTGGGAGGAGCGGCTGCCGGCCTTGGCCAGGCCGCGGCTGATCATGTATCCGATGGTCAGCATGGTGATGTAGAGCCAGGCGCGGTCGGCGCGGAAGAAGTCGCCGCCGGCGCCGTTATCGCCGTTGCCGTTGCCGTCGACCACGATGGAGGCGATCAGTACGCCGAGGACCATCGCCACGTAGGCGATGAACTCGGTGGTCTTGAAGGCCGGCTTCGTCTCATCGTGGCCGCGACGCAGCTCGGCGGCGTTGGTGTCGCGTCGGGTGGTGCCGGTGGGGGACGTGGTCATGTACAGCTCCTGGTTATCGGGGTGCGCGCAGGGTGGGGGACCCTCAGGTCTGCTTCTGCTGGCGCTGATGCCTCGGGCATCGAGGAAGTCGGGTCACGGAGTTCCGGGTGACCACCGGAGTGCGCGATCGTTGCGGTGCGCGCGGCGTTGTCGGTCAAGTACCCCACCGCAGTCGTCGCAAACACGCGGTGCTGCAAGCTGCTTGTTCCGCGTGGGCGGTGCTTGCGCGTAATCCGCGTGATCGGCCCTGGCCGGCTGGGCGATCGGGCGAGACTGAAGGTCAAGGGGCCCGGGAATCGGCCGGGTCGGCCGGACAGGAGGGAGTGCATCGTGACGTCAGGTTCGGTCAGTGAACGGATCAAGGGTCTGCTCACCAGCCCACGGGGCCGTGACCTGGTGCGGCGTGCCCGTGGTCGAGCGGCCACACCGGGTACGCAGCACAAACTTCAGCAGCTGGCGGCCCGTCTGACCGGTAGGTCTGGCCGACGTCACTGAGACAGCCTGCGGACTATGCAGTGCGGATCGGCCTCATCGCCGGTTCCTTCGGCGGACTGTGGATCCTGTTCGCCCGATTGGGCGAGTCGTGGTGGCAGCTCGGCGTCGTGGCCGCCCTCGCGTTGGTCTTCGCGCAGGCCGGATTCATCGGCCACGACGCCGGCCACCGGCAGATCGCCCGTTGGCGCTGCGCGAACGACCTGATCGGCATCATCCACGGCAACCTCGTGACCGGGCTCAGCTACGGCTGGTGGGTGAACAAGCACAACCGGCACCACGCCCACCCGAACACCGAGGGCAGGGACTCCGACATCCCGTGGCGCCCCTGTCCTTCACCACCGGCCAGGCGCGCAGCCGGCGTGGCGTCGGCGCGCTCGTGGCGCGCCACCAGGCGTACCTGTTCTTCCCGCTGCTCCTGCTGGAGGCCCTGCACCTGTACGCCAACAGCGTGCGGGCTGTCCTCGGCCCGCGCCCGATGGTGCGTCGGCCCGCCGAGGCCGTACTGCTGGCCCTGCACATCGGCGGCTACCTCACCGCCGTGATCCTGGTCCTCACCCCCGCGCAGGCGGTCGCCTTCATCCTCGTCAATCAGGGCGTGCTCGGCCTGTACCTCGGCTTTTCCTTCGGGCGTGCTCCTGGGCTGGGGAAACGGGGTGTGGAGAACGTGGGTGAACGTGGGCCACTCCCTGCCACCCCAGGTGAACCCCCAGGTCGCTAGACTGGCCCTCGCGCCCTCGTAGCTCAGGGGATAGAGCATCGGTTTCCTAAACCGTGTGTCGCAGGTTCGAATCCTGCCGGGGGCACCTCGAAGATCAGCAATGCCCGTTGCCTGCCCGATCGAGTCCGGTTCACCTCGTCCAGGTGCCGGGCCACCTCGTCATCCCGCTGGTCTATGGCACGGGCGTAGTGCCGGGTTGTGACGCTGGCGTTGGCGTGCCCGAGCCGACGCGCGGCGACCAGGACGGCGAGTCGTCGGCCCAACTCGCGTCGGCCCGCAGATCATGTGGTGTCACGTCCTTCAGCCCGGCGGCGGCGATAGGCGACAGCACGGAGCAACCGGCGGCGGAAGCCCTGGCAACCCTGCTGCCGACCCCTACTTCACGCCGACCTACGAGTCCTGGGCCAACCCGATCGAAGCGCTGCGACCGGCATCGCGCCGGATGTCGGCCCGTACGGCACCCCCTTACTGAGGCGAGAGCGAGCCGCCGTAGTCTGCGTCGATCAGCGACGCTGGAGGCAAGATCGATGGGCGCGAAGACTGCACTCCTGGCTTTCTCCGAGGGCGATCTGCGCCCTGCTCTGTTGGGAGCGGTTCGGCATGACCCCGCAGAGGTCATCGACCTCGTACGCGACCTGCATCCTGGCTACGAGGTGACACCGATCGACGATGGCTCGCTCGGCGACGACTGCTATCCGCCGGACGACACCAGCTACGCAACCGTCCTGGCCGGCGCCGAACTGTTCTGCGACCAGCGGCTCGTCTGCCATCTCCCATCACAGCTACCGGCCCAACTGCTTCACTTCGGAGCGGGCCGGCGGATCATCATGCACCGGATGCATTCGGTCGTTGACGCGTTGTGCTTCGCGGTGTGGGAGAACGGCGAACTCGTCCGCTCGCTGAGCCTCTCTCCGGATGACGGCATCGAGGAGAACATCGGCGAGCCGTACGAATTCGAACTACCGTACTGGGCGGGCGAGCATCCCGTCGAGCCAATGTTCTCCGAGGACCCGTATCCTTTTCCCTTCCACCCGTTGGACCTGGGTGAGCAGGCTCTGCGCGCACTTTTCGGGTTCGTCATCGAGGGCCGTCCCGACCCGGACGACATCGATCCGTTCGACGTTGACTTGTGCGGCTTCCGAGTCGTCGACCCGACCGGCCGGGAACAAGCGGAACGCGCAGCCAGGATGGAACAGATTCTGCGGAGGATGCAACCGCCACGCTACTACGGCATGATGCCAGACGGCACGCTGCGCGAACTCGGCGACGACGAGATCTGACGCCGTCACCGCCTGACGGACGCTGTCCGATGCGAACGGCCCCACCGATTGCTGACGCCCATCCGGGGAGGCCGCAGCGTCAGCCACAGTCCCTCCCACCTCACCGGTTGATCACGCTCGGTCCGCCAGAACTCGGACCCGGGGGACTTCCCGGCTCTCGCACAGCAACACCGAGCAGTGTTGGCAGGAGAGGGGAACTGGGCGAACGCGGTTTGTCTGAACGTAGAAGTCGCCCGACTTCTCCTGATGTGGACAACGATATCCAAGATAGTGCCGGACCCATGACGGCCGAGCGAGGATCCCGGCAGCCTCGTCGCGCTCGGCGTCGTGGAAAGGTGCCCACCAGTAGTCGACCACCAAGCGCAAGGTGGTGTGCTCGGGTTCGTCCGTGTGGTCGAACGCCGCGATACGGGCCGGGGCGTAGTGTTTGCCGACCCCACCGCCCCCGGAACAGACGGCCCGCGCCGCTCCGACCGTCAGCAGCGTCGTCCGGCCTGTCCGCTCACAGATGAAGCAGTCAAGGCTCATCTCAAGCTTGTGTTGCCAGTGAAGGTTGTGGAAAGGCGAGGCGGCCAGCGCAAGGACAGTCTTGATCTCAACGGACTGGAGCATTCGAGAATCCTGGCACGGCCGATCGCAACGGTCGCCTGCACACGAAGCAGAGGAGCGCCTGCACACGAAGCGCAGGAGCGCCTGTACACGAAGCAGAGGAGCGGGTCGGGGCCGTCGCCCTTGTCGACACGCCCCACCCGCTCCTCGAAGCCCGATCCACCGCACCTACGCCGACGTTTCCCCCGACCCCGACCCCGGCCCCGTCACCTGCAACGCCACACCACGGCCTGGATCTGGCCCTTCGCGTCGTCCGACTGCCCGGCGATGACCCGTCCGTCATCGCTCAACGTGCTCGCGATGGTGGCCAGCCCGCCCTGCGGTTGGCCGGCGAGATCCGGCAGGACGACCGTGGCGGAGTCGGTGCGGAGTACGGCGCGGCTCTGCCGATTGGTGCCGACCAGCCAGCCGTGCGCGTTCGTCATCTCGGCGCCGAAGCCCGGCTCGGCGAAGACGCGTACCTCGCCGGTACGGACGTTCCACCGAACCGTCCGAGTCACGCTTGCGGTGTGGGTGTCGCCGCTGTCCCGCGCCCCGATCGCCGCTGTCTCGACGCTCGCCACACCGATCGCCCAGCCGTTACGGATACCGAAAACGCTCGCGCTCACCGCCTGCTTACCGTCGAGCTCAGGCATCACAAGCGCGCGGTGGGTGCCGTCCGGGAGCCAGACGTACGGCATGGTTGGCGCGATCCCCGCCGCCGATGCCGTGCCCTGCCCGCCCACGGACACGGTGCCCACCACTGTCCCGTCCTCGTCGATGTCCCTGGCCGTCGCCTTCGACGCGCCACCCGGCACCGGCAGCCGGATCGGCGCTGCGGTCGCCGACGGCCAGACCAGCGCGGCATCGCCGGAGTCGTCGCCCGCGATGGCTCCGGCGTTGTTTATCGCGTACGCCGATCCGTGCCGTACGCCGGGCAGCTTGGTGACCTTGCCGTCGTGGTAGGCGTACGGGACCGGACCGGTGTCCGCCTCGCCGGCACCGACGAAGCTCCAGCCGACCGCCGTACCCGTCGAGTTGACGTCCTGCAACAACTCTTCCAGGTCACCGGGGAGCATCACCTTCTCGGCCTTCCCGTCGCGCCAGATGACCGCCTGGTAGCCGCCGCTCTTCGGGTACGAGCGTCCGACGAGGTACCGGCCGGTGGGGTCGGCGCCGGAGACAAGCGCCGCCGGGGCGTTGTCCGGTGCGGGCAACCGGTCGATGGTGCAACCGGTCGGCGGGGTAGCCGTCGGCGCGCTCCAGCCGGCGGTGCCGGGGATCGCGTACGCCGCCTTCGGCGGGGTGGCAGCGGCGCTGCTGCCCGGGGTACCGGTCGCCGCGGTGGGCGCTGCCGGGGGGTGCCGAAGCGCTCCTCCGGCGACCGACGCGCCAGCGAGGGCGAGCGCGGTCACCGCGGCGGCACAGGTGTACCCGACGCTGCGGCGGAACCGGCGGCGTCGTCGCCCGTCGGCGATCGCCCGTTGCACGTCCACACCGGAGGGCCTTTTCGGCTCGGCGTCCAGTGACTTCAGCAGGTCAACTTCGTTCGGCATGTCGACTCCTCAGTTCAGAGCGGGATGACGTGCGAACCCCCGCTCGTCGAGCAGGCGCCGCAGCGTCGCCAACCCTCGGGAGGTCTGGCTCTTGACCGTGCCGGACGAGCAGCCGAGCATCCTGGCCACCTCGTCGACCGGCAGGTCGTAGAAGAAGCGGAGCACCAGTACGGCCCGCTGCCGGCGGGGCACCCGGGCCAGCTCCGCCCGGATGACCTGACGGTCCTCGATGCCGTGCTCCTCGGCCGGCTCCGGCTCCGGCACCTTCTGGAAGAGCCGGACCCGTGCCCAGGCCAGCCGCCGTTCGTCCAGGTACGTCCGCACCAGCATGGTCCGGACGTACGCGTCGAGATGGTCGGCCGCCTGCGCGCGCTTCCACTTCACGTACAGGGTGGTGATGGTCTGCTGGACCAGGTCGTCAGCGCGGTGCTCGTCTCCGGTCAGGAGGTACGCCAGCCGTCGCAGCGCGGGAATCCGCCCCGTGACGTACTCGACGTACTCCCGCTCCGAGGCATCCCGCATCGTCCGTTCCCCTCCGTTGGGTCGTCCCCCCTCAGACGGGTGCGGGCGGCTACCGGGTTGTCCGGGTCCACGAATCTGCCCGGCTGATTTCCCCATCCACTCGGCCAGGCAACCGCCGGGGCCCCCGAACGGCAGTCGTCCGGGGGCCCTGGGTCATCCGTGGTGATGGTGCCTGGTCAGGACTCGCGGTTGAAGAGCCGCTTCGACCAGAGGTACCCGGTCAGCGCGATCGCGGCGCACCACGCCAGGGCGATCCAGGCGTTGTTTCCGATCGGCCCTCCCAGCAGCAGGCCGCGCAGGGTTTCGATGATCGGGGTGAACGGCTGGTACTCGGCGAACCAGCGCAGGCCGGCCGGCATGGAGTCGGTGGGGACGAAGCCGCTGCCGAGGAAGGGCAGCAGCACGAGCGGCATGGGCAGGTTGCTGGCGGTCTCGACGGACTTGCTCACCTGGCCGAGCGCGACGGACAACCACACCAGGGCGAAGCTCACCGCCAGCAGGAAACCGGCTGCGGCAAGCCATTCGCCCAGCCCGGCGGTGGGCCGGAAGCCGACCAGCACCGCCACGCCGATCACGATCGTCAGGCTGAACACCGTCTGGATCACGCTGCCCAGGACGTGTCCGGTCAGTACCGAGACCCGGGCGATGTGCATGGTGCGGAACCGGGTGATGATGCCTTCGGTCATGTCCATGGCGATCGAGATCGCGGTCCCCTGGACCGTGGCCGCCACGGTCATCAGGATGATCGCCGGGGCCACGTAGTTGGCGTACGCGGCCCGCCCGCCGGCCGAGCCGCTCACCGCCCCGCCGAGTCCGGCGCCCAGCGTGCCGCCGAGCACGTAGACGAAGAGCAGCAGGAAGACGACGGGCATCCCGACGAGCATCAGGGTCATCGACGGGTACCGGATCATGCGCCTGAGGTTGCGGCGCAGCATCGTCGCCGAGTCACGCAGCGGATGGAGCCGGAGGCCCGCCGGGGCGGCGCCGGCAAGGGTGGTACTCATCGGGTGGTCACCTTCTCGTTCGTGGGGTTGCCGGTGAGGGCGAGGAAGACGTCGTCGAGGTCGGGGGTGTGCACGGAAAGCTCCTCGACCTCGACATCCCGGTCGTCGAGCCGGCCGATCAGGGTCTTCAGCGAGCGCAGGCTGCCGTCGCTGGGTACCCGCAGAGCGAGCGCGTCGGCCTCGCGCGTGGCCTGACCCAGTACGCCGAGGGCGGCGTCCAGGCTCTGCGGCTGGGTGAAGCGCAGCCGAACGTGTCCACCGGGGATGCGCCGCTTCAGTTCCTCCGCGGTTCCCTCGGCGACCACCCGGCCGTGGTCGAGGACGGCGATCCGGTCGGCCAGTTCGTCGGCCTCCTCCAGGTACTGCGTGGTCAGGAAGATGGTGACGCCGCTGGCGACCAGGTCCCGGACGATCTGCCACATGTTCCGGCGGCTGCGCGGGTCGAGCCCGGTGGTCGGCTCGTCGAGGAAGATCACTTGCGGGCTGCCGACCAGGGTCATCGCCAGGTCGAGCCGCCGCCGCATCCCTCCGGAGTAGGTCGCCGCCGGTTTCCGGCCCGCATCGGTCAGGTCGAACTGTTCGAGGAGCGCGGCGGTGCGCCGCCGTCCTGCGCCCCGGCCGAGATGGTGCAGGTCCGCCATCAGCAGCAGGTTCTCCTCGCCGGTCAGCAGGTTGTCCACCGCCGAGAACTGACCGGTGACGCCGATCGCCGCGCGTACCGCGTCCGGCTCGCGGGCGAGGTCGTGCCCGGCGACCGACGCGTCACCGGCGTCCGGGTGCAGCAGGGTGGACAGGATCTTGACCGTGGTGGTCTTCCCGGCACCGTTCGCGCCGAGCAGCGAGAAGACCGTCCCCCGGCGTACCTCCAGGTCGAGACCGTCGAGTACGACGTGGTCGCCGAACGACTTGCGTAGTCCGGTCGCGAGGATCGCCGGCCGGGATTGGCTGCTGGTCATGGCTCCCCCTTCCGGGGACAGTGGTGGATCAGGGGCGGTGGATGGTGACGTCGCCGTAGGAGGTGCGCCCGCGTACCTGCACGGTCTCGTCGGACTCGCCGGGATCGGTGGTGCTCTCCAACAGGTTGCGTACCTGGCCGAACGCGGTCTTTACCTCAAGCCAGGCGGCGGTGCCCTCGGCGATGCCGATCTCCAGGTCGCCCATCGCGGTTTCGAGTACGACCGAACCGCGGACCACCTCGCCGAGCCGGATGCTGCCGTTGGCGGTCTTCGCGTCGACGCCGGCGCCGGCCCGCTCGATCCGGATGTCACCGTTGGCCGTGCGCACCCGTACGTCGCCGGTCACCGAGTCGACGGTGGTCTCGCCGTTGGAGTTCTTGATCACGGCGGTGCCGTCGATCTCACCGATCCGGACCTTGCCGGAGCCGGTGGAGATCTCGGCGTTGCCGCTGACGCTGTCGGCGGTGACGTGACCGGCCGCCGTCTCCAGCCGGAGCGGGCCGGTGCGTTCGAGCCAGACGTTTCCGGCGGAGGTCTTGACCCGGCACTCGCCCAGTCGACCGGCACAGTGCACGTCGCCCACCTGCAACCCGGCACTGACCTGCGAACCGCTGGGCAGGTCGATCGACACGTCGACCGATCTGGTCTTGCGGGAGAAGTCGAAGGCCCTCGCCTTCGGGCCGGTAACCCGGAGTGTCCCGTTGGAGTAGTCGACGCGTACCTGGGCGGCGGCCTTCACGTCGGACTCGTCGGCCTCGTCGCTCGGCCGGACCTCGACGACGGTGTCGGTGCGGTCGCTCGCGGTGATCCGTACGGCGCTGACGCCGAGTTCCAGCGTGACGGAGATCGATTCGGGCGTCTCGAATTTTGGCATGGTTGTCCCCACATCATCGGTGGTTGAGTCGTCCCCGCAGCTCGGGGACGTGCTGGATGGAAGGTGCGGGTGTGGCTAGCGCACCCAGCCGCTGAAGCGCTGCTGGCTCCGCTTACCGCTGCTGCGCGGTTCGGGTCGGGCAGCGCTGCCGGAGCGTTGCAGGCCGGCGGCGGCCGCCCGGACCAGCCAGGCGTTGACCGAGCGGCCCTCCCTGGCCGCCGCTTCCTCGATCGCGGCCTTGAGTTGCTCCGGCAACCGCACGTTGATCCGCGCGGCGGGACCCTCCTCGGTGAGCGGCAGCTCGGTCTCCGACCCGCCGTCGACCGGTGCCGTGACGTCCTGGGCGGCGGGCTCGACCGGCTCGGCGGGCGGCGGGGTCACGACGAAGTTCGGATCGCGTCCGCGCAGCCGCAGTTCCACCGAACCGGGAGCCAGGTCCCGGGTGATCTCGTCGGCGGCGGCCGAGAGCGCGTCCAGCAGCGTCATCCGGATCGCCGATTCGAGCGACCCGGTCAGGCGCTCGACCAGCACCCGCGACTCCTCGCCGCCGGCTTCGGCGAGCGTGGCGAACTCACGTCCGAGGTTGCTCACGTACGAGGTCAAATCCATGGTGCCATCATGGCACACTCATGGCACCACTTACAAGCCACCTTGGCTCAGAGTGGTGCCAGACGTGATGCCAGGAAAGGTGCCAGGGAAGGTGTCGGGCAGATAAGGCCAGCTCAGCGCGGGTTCGGCGTCAGTCGAGCGCGGCACGCAACCGGTCGTAGGTCGGAGCGAGTTTGCGGAGTGCCGCGGCCGCCGCCGGGAGATCCCCGACCACCATCGGGTACTGCAGCGAGCCCACCAGCCGGGCCTGGAGTGCGGCGATTCCCGCCGCCTCGGGGTACCCGGCCCGGAGCAGGCAGTCCGCGGTGTCGCTGAGCCGTCGCGCGCCGACCCGGATCGCGAAGTAGATCAGGTGCTCCCGCAGCCCGTCGCCGGCACCCGCCTCGATCAGTTGGGCGACGCGTTCCGCCGCCGCACCGTTGCCGAGACTGCCGGGCGGCATCGCCACCTCGGGTTCCATGGCGAGCCACTTGATCGCGGTCGGGACGATCGAGCGGATCGCCTCGGCGTCGGGCACCTCCGCGACCTGCTGGAATTCGGTACGCATCGTGTACGGCTCGCCGTAGTCCACCGTCTCGGCCCGCCAGGCGGCCAGGAAGTCCTCGACCGGCACCCGGGCGTACGGGTAGCCGTGCGGGTCGTGCGTGAGTACCCGATCGTCGGCCACGTCGAGCACCACCACGTAGTGATCGGCACCGATCGGACCGGTCATCTCGGGATGGTGCCGCAGGTGACCCATCTCCAGCGGGCCCACCCAGACCGGACCGGTCGCGGCCGCTCCGGCGAGCCGGGCGAGCGCCTCGTCGGCGGTACCGCCCCGGCTGACCGTCGAGCGCCAGCCGATCGCCGCCAGCGCCTGGTCGAAGCCGAGTTCGGGATTCCACCCGTACGCGTCGAAGAAGACCGTCCGGCCGCCGACCAGTTGCATGCCGAACGGACCACCGGTGGCGACCTCGATGACGGCGGTCGACGGGGCCCGCTCGCCGAGCAGCATCGCGAACGAGTTGGCGTAGCAGTACGGGCCGCTGCCGACGTAGGGGGTGTGGCGCACGGGGGACCCTTTCCTCGGGGCGAACGGGCTAGAAGGTGACCGGGTACGCGACGTCGAAGAGCGCGCCGGTGCCCGGATGGATCTCGTACGGGTGGCCGGCGCAGGTCAGGCCCGCTCGCGCGTCCGTCCACGCCTCCACTGCGTCGTACACCCGCAGGATCAGCGGAAAGTCCTGGTGTCCCGGCGGCACCGGCAGGTACGCCTCGGTGTGCGCGGCCACCAGCCGGACGTACAGGTCGTCGACGGGTTCGGCACTTCCGGCGTACGGCACCGCCACCTCGACGGGTCCCTCACTGTCCGGGGTGACGAGATCCTGGAAGTGCACGAGGGTCGGGCCATCGTCGGCCAGTCCCGAGGCACGCAGGTGCGCGCGGATGTCGTCGCCCGCCGTCCGGACGAAACCGTCCAGCGCCCGGGTGTCGACGTGACGGCTCCGGCAGAGCACCTTCGTCGCCGGTACGTCCCGCAGGGCTACAGCGTCGACAAGTGCGGCGTCCTCGCCGTACCCCCGCATCGCCTGCACCACCGCGGCCCGCTCGTCGAGCAGCGTGCGCTGGCCGCGCAGCCAACCGCGCAGCTCGACCGCCCGGTCCTCCGCGCTGAGGTCGGCGAGCTGGCCGATCCGGGCCAGCGGCAGGCCGAGTCGGCGCAGCCGGGCGATCAGCCGGGCCCTGGGCAGCTGGTCCGGGCTGTAGTAGCGGTAACCGGTCGCCGGGTCGACGCTGGCCGGCCGGAGCAGGCCCTGCTCGGCGTAGAGCCGCAGGGCCTTCGGCGACAGCCGCCCGGCCGCGCCGAACTCGCCGGCCCGCAGGTACTTTCGCTGCACGCCCCGAAGTCTGCGCCGCGCCCCTGGGGCGAGGTCAAGGCGCGACCGGGCCCCGACGGCGGCCGTATACGGTTGCCGTGGCACGGCGGGCGACCCGACGGGGTGACCCCGGGCGGGCCGGGTCGAGTGTGCTCCGTTCGGCGGGAGGGATCCGGGATGCGGCTGGCCGTGGGATGTGCGATGTGGACGCACAAGTCCTGGCAGGGACGGTTCCTGGCGCATCCCCTGCCGGCCGGCGAACGGCTGCGCGGCTATGCCGGCTGGTGCGACGCGGTCGAGGGGAACACCACCTTCTACGCGACGCCGACCAGGGAGACGGTGGCGTCCTGGGCGCGGCAGACCGACCCCGACTTCCGGTTCGTGGTCAAGCTCCCGAAGCTCGTCACGCACGAGCACCGGCTCACCGACGTCGACGGGCCGGTCCGGGCGTTCCTGGACGCGGTCGAGCCGCTCGGCCCCCGGGCACACGCGCTCTGGATCCAGTTGCCGGGCTCCTTCGCCCCCGACGACGTCGCGGTGCTCGCCCGTTTCCTGCGCCGGCTGCCCGACTCGCTCCGTTACGCCGTCGAGGTCCGCGATCCCGCGTTCTTCACCGACCCACGCGCGACGCGGCTGCTCGAAGGGGTGCTCGCGGACGCCGACGCCGAGTGGATCCCGTTCGACACCACCGGGTTCTTCCGGTCCCCGCCGACCAGCGACGCGGAACGGGACGCCTGGACCAGGAAACCCCGGACGCCGCTGCGGACGGTCGCGCTCACCGACCGGCCGATCGTCCGGTACCTCGGGCGCGACGACCCCGAGCAGACCGTGCGGGGCTGGCGGCACTGGGTCGACGTCACTGTCGACTGGCTGCGCGAGGGCCGCTCGCCGACCGTCTTCATCCACACCCCGGACAACGCCGACGCGCCGATGCTCGCCCGCCGCTTCCACGACGAGGTGCGGGCCCGGGTACCCGGACTCGCGGCGCTGCCGGAGCCGACCCCTGCCGAACCGCTGACCCTCTTCTGAGCCCGCCCCGGCCAACGCCCGTTCCGCGCGGACGCCCGCCCCGCGCGGACGCCCGCCCCGCGCGGACGCCCGTCCAGGCGCGGACGCCCGTCCCGGCGCGAACGCCCGTCCCGGCGGTGGCAGCAGCCGCTCAGAGCCAACCGTTGTCGACGGCGATCCGGTACGCCTCCGCCCGGCTGCCGGCGTCGAGCTTGCCGGCCACGGCGGCCAGGTGGTTGCGTACCGTGCCCTGGGACAGCGAGGCCCGCCGGGCCACTGCCGAGACGGGTACGTCCGCGCCGGCCAGCCGGAGCACCTCAAGTTCGCGTGGGGTCAGCGGGCACTCGGGTGCGGTCAGCGCCTCCGCCGCGAGCGCCGGGTCGACGTACCGTGCTCCGCCGTGCACCCGCCGGACGACGTCGGCCAGCGCGCCGCCCGGGGCGCCCTTGGCGAGGAAGCCCCGCGCGCCGGTGCCCAGCGCCCGGCGCAGGTGCGCGGGCCGGCCCCGACCGGTCAGGATGACCACCGCGCAGGACGGCAGTACCCGGGCCAGTTCGGCGGCGACGCCCATCCCGTCCAGCGCCGGCATCTCCAGGTCGACCACTGCCACGTCCGGCCGGTGCGCCAACGCCGCCCGCACCGCCGCCCGGCCGTCGGCCGCCTGCGCCACCACCTCCAGGTCGGGCTCCAGGTCGAGCAGGGCGGCGACGGCGACCCGGATCAGCTCCTCGTCGTCGGCGAGCAGTACCCGGATCACGGTCGGCCCGCCGTCACCCGTGCCGGCCACCCCCGGCTCATCCGTCACGCCCATCCCCGCCTCCCGTCCGTGCTCCCGGAACCCTCGGCTCCGTCTCCGCCGGCCCGTCCACCCCGGCCGGCCTATCCACTCCGGCTGCGGCGAGCGTGCCCGTCGCGCTCGGAGCGACCGCCTCCGTCGCGCCCGGGACCGGCAGGACGGCCTCGACGGTGAAGACGCCGTCGTGCTGCCCGGTGCGGAGCAGTCCGTCGGCCTCGGCCAGCCGGTCGGCGAGGCCGCGCAGTCCCGAACTGTGCCGGTCCGGCGCGGTCGGCCCCGCCCCGTCGTTGGCGACGGCCAGCCGGAACCGGTCGCCGTCCCGGCCGACGTCGATGGTGCACCAGGTGGCCCGGCTGTGCCGCAGCAGGTTGGTACTCGCCTCGCGCAGCACCGCGGCGAGCTGGGCGGCGACCTCCGCCGGTACGTCTCCAGCCGGCTGGGTGACAGTGCAGCGTACGCCTGAGGAACGCAGTACCTCGGCGGTGGCCGCCAGTTGTTCCCGCAGGTCGACGGCGCGGTAGCCGTGCACCGCCTCGCGTACCTCGGCCAGGGCCGCCACGGCCAGCCGCTGCACCTCGGCGGCCTCCCGCCCGGACCGTTCCGGGTCGACCGACGCGAGTCGGGACGCGAGTTCCGCCTTGAGGGCGATCACCGAGAGGTGGTGCCCGAGCAGGTCGTGCACGTCCCGGGCGAACCGGAGCCGCTCCTGGGCGGCGGCCAGCCGAGCCTGGGCGGCCCGGCCCCGCTGTGCCTGCACCAGCAGGTCCCAGAACCACACCTGGAACCAGCCGATCGCCGCGACCGAGAGCCCGATGCCACCGGTGATCAGCAGGTGGTCGGCGACCTCGCCGCCGGTCCACCGGGCCACCGCGACGGTGAGCGCGACGGCTGCCGCGACCGTCAGGGCGGCGGTACGGCGGCCGAGCAGCAGCGGCGCGGTACCGACGGTGGAGGCGCCGAGCCAGGCCCAGGTGGGCCAGTCGCCGCCGGCCACCGGCGCGACGAGCGGTACGGAGGCGACGGCGGTCCCGGCGTACCCGGCCAGGGCCAAGCGCCGGGCGGAGGTGGTCAACCAGGGTGTGAGCAGGACGTACAGCGCGACGATCTGGGCGGTGGCGACGGCGGCGATGCCGACCGAGCCGAGTGCGATCCACACCGGGTCCGGCTCGCGGGCCAGCCCGATCCCCGGCATCATCAGCGCGGTCAGCAGCGTGCTGAGCAGCGCGACCAGGGTGGCGATCCGGGGTCGGCGCAGCCGGGGGTCGCGCCCGGGCGGATCGGTTGGGCTCGCCATCGGCGCCAATGCTATGTCCCCGGCGCTGTCGGTGCCGACGCCCCCGCCGGCCGGGACGGGCCGGCCGTGGCCGGTGCGGCGGACGATTGCCGATTCGCGTCGTTGCTCACTTGTAGAGAAACGGGTCGCGGCGGTTGCGCCGTCGGCGTCGCCTCATCAGGCGGCGTACGGCGGATAGGACCGACCTCAACGCGCTCGGCCAAACCATTTTTCCCCTCGAGGGGTGCGGCGGGGACCGGTGGATGGGATCGCTAACATCCCCGCCGAGAAAATATCGTCTGGGATCGTTCTCGGCAACAACCTGGCCGTTCTCGGCAACAACCTGGACCGGTGGACCCCGCCGGCTCCTCCGGGGCGCGGTGCAACGCTCCGGGCTCGGCAGGTACGCCGTGGGAGCGCGTCCATTTGATCATGCTCGACCCCTTGACGATTGTCGTTCCATCGTATTGAGTCGATATCGATCCGAACGGGCAATGCACCCGACGACGGGAAAAGGCAGGGGGAGGCATGTCCGTGTCCCGGTTTGCTTTGGCATGCCCCGGAGGATTTCTCCGGACCAATGGCGATCAAATAGTTGACGGCGACGGACAGCCGGTTATCTGGCGCGGGATTGGCCTCGCCGGTTGGCTCAACTTCGAGAACTGGATGACAGGTTTCCCGGCGTACGAGCACGGCATGCGGGCCGCCGTGCGGGACGTGCTCGGCCCGGAACGGGCGGCGTTCTTCTTCGACCGCTTCCTGGAACACTTCTTCACCGCCGACGACGCCCGGTTCATCGCCGGGCTGGGCTGCAACGTCGTCCGGATCCCGGTCAACTACCGGCACCTGGAGGACGACCGGCGACCGTTCGAGATCGTCGAGTCGGGCTTCCACCACCTGGACCGGGCCATCGAACTGCTCGCCGCGTGCGGCGTACGCACCATCATCGACCTGCACGCGCTGCCCGGCTGGCAGAACCAGGACTGGCACAGCGACAACCCCACCCACGTGGCCCAGTTCTGGCAGCACCCGCACTTCCAGGACCGGGTCGTACACCTCTGGCGCGCGATCGCCGCCCGCTACCGGGACGAGCCGTGGGTCGCCGCGTACAACCCGGTGAACGAGCCGGCCGACCCGAGTGGCGAGGTGGTCGGGCCGTACTCGCGCCGGCTGGTCGAGGCGATCCGCGAGGTCGATCCGGAGCACATCGTGATCCTGGAGGGCAACCGCTACTCCAACGACTTCGACGTCTACGGCGAACCGCTGCCCAACGTCGTCTACTCGCACCACGACTACGCGCCGCCCGGCTACGTGCCCGACGGCCGCTATCCCGGGGTGGCGCACCTGACCCACGTCTGGGAGTCACCCGACGGCGTCGGTTACGAGCACGGCATCCTGCTGCCGGACCAGTCCCGCGACCAGTACTTCGACGCCAGCGTGCTGGAGCGGACGTACCTCAAGCGCAGCGAGTACATGCTCCGCACCGGTACCCCGGTCTACGTCGGCGAGTTCAACGCGGTCTTCACCGGCGACCCGGAGCAGGACCGGATGCGGCTGAACCTGCTCGCCGACCAGTTCGAGATCTACACCCGGCACCGGGCCAACTGGGCGTTCTGGCCCTACAAGGACATCGGCGTCGCCGCCCCGCTGACCGTCGACCCGGAGAGCCCGTGGATGCGCCGGCTCCGGCCGGTACTGGAGAAGAAGGCCCGGCTCGGCGTCGACCTGTGGGGCGGCCGGCACGACCACATCCAGCAGGTGATGCGACCGCTCAAGGAACTCTTCGCCCGGGAGTTCCCGGACTACCTGCCGTTCCCGTTCGGCAGCGAGTTCCTGATCGGCCGGCTGGTGCCGCAGATCCTCTTCGCCGAGGCACTGCTGCCGGAGTTCGGCGAGCTGTTCCGGGGGATGGACGAGTCGGCGATCGACGAGATGATGCGCTCGTTCCGGTTCGACAGCTGCCGGCAGCGCCAGCCGCTTGTCGAGCTGCTGCGCCGGGCCTGTGCCCAGCAAGCGCCGGTGTGAGGCGATGTCCTCGACCTCCGGGGCTCCGGCCCTGGCCCGCCCCCGCGAGCTGCCCAGGCCGGCGGCGTCACCGCCCGGCCGCAAGGACGCGCTCCGGGTGAAGCTGATCGACACCTTCGAGCTGCGGATGCGGCGGGACCTGTGGCGCCCCGGCGACGTCACGCTGTTGCGGGCGCTCGGCGGCGCGCGCCGGGTCCTCGCGGTCTGCGACCGGCCGGAGCAGCGCCGCCGGCTCGACGCCTGTCTCGGGCACTGGCGCGACCTCGGCGCGCTCGACCACCACCTGACGATCGAGGCCGCCGACCTCGCCGGGCCGGGCGACCCCGATCGGGTACGCGCGGTGGTGCGGGCCGCCGTCGCGACCGGGCTCGGCCGGCGGGACGCCTTCGTCTGCCTCGCCGGACCGTCGACCACCGCGGCCACGGTGCTGGCCGCCGCCGGGTACCGCCGACACGCCCACGCTGTCCGGGTGCACGACGACCTGCCGTCGCTGCTCGCCTCCCTGCACTGGAGTGCCCGGGTGGTGGCCGGCGAGCCCGCGATCACCGCCGAGACGCGCGATCCCGTACTCCTCGTCGACGTGGACACCCTGCTCGCCGACCCCACCCCGGTACGCCCCGACGAGGAGGCGGTGATCCGGCACCTCGCCGGGCACGACGACGTACTCGCCGGCCAGCTCGACCTGGCCACCGAGCCGGCCCGGATCCGGCAGGCGGCGCTGGACGCGGTGGCCCGGCTGCTGCACCGGCACGGCCCCGGCGACGAGCTGATCTGGCCGGCACCCGCACCGGCATCCGCCGCCCGGCAGGTGTCACCGGCCTCCCGCGCGGCGGGCTCCGGATCGGGGTGGCGGCCGTCGGTGCCGGCGCCGGTCCGGGCGCACCGGATCCGGGAACTGGGCTATCCGGTCACCTTCACCACCGGGGTTCTCGACCCGGACAACCCGGTGCTCTCCGCCCACCTGCCGGTCGGCGCCCGGGTGCTGGCGGTGGTGGACGACTACTCGCCGACCGTCACCGCCGCCGTCCGGGACACCCTCGACCGCCGCTGCCGGCAGGGTCGGCTCGCCGGCCACACCGTGCTGCCGGTGCGCAGTTCACCCACCGGCAAGACCCTGGACGCCGCCGGCCGGCTGCTGCGGCGGGTACGCGGACTCGGGCTCGGCCCGGCAGACCGGATCCTGGCGGTCGGCGGCGGTACCGTGCTCGACCTCGTCGGCTACGTCGCCGCCTGCCACCCCGGCCGCACCCCGTACCTGCGAGTCCCGACCACCCTGGTCGGGCTGGTCGACGCGGGTGTCGGACTGAAGGTCGGCGTCGACCTCGACGGCCGGAAGAACCTGCTCGGCGCCTACCACCCGCCGTTGGCCTGCCTCTGCGACGCCGGTTTCCTGACCACCCTGCCGGAGGCCGAGTTCCGGTGTGGACTGGCCGAGATCGTCAAGATCGCCCTGGTCCGGGACGCCCACCTCTTCGCCCTGGTCGAGGAGCACCACGCCGGGCTGCGCGACCCCGCCACCGCCCCGGTGCTCGACGAGGTGCTCCGGCGCGCGGTCGCCGCCATGCTCGTCGAGCTGGAGGAGAACCCCTGGGAGCGGCGGCTGCGCCGGCTCGCCGACTTCGGCCACGAGTTCGGGCACGTCCTGGAGGAGCGCTCCGGCTACCGGCTCCGGCACGGCGAGGCGGTGGCGGTCGGGATGGCGCTCTCCTGCCGGCTGGGCGTGGCCGCGGGGCGGCTGCCGGTACACCTCGCCGAGCGCGCCGAGACACTGCTGCGCGGGATCGGGCTGCCGACGTACGACGACTGCTGTGACGCCGCCGGGCTGTGGCGCGCACTGCACACCCACGTACTGCCGCACAAGGGCGGCGAGCTGCACCTGGCCGTACCGGTCGGGCTCGGGGTCGGCGGATTCGTCGACTCGATCGACGAGATCGGCGCGGCTGACCTGGAACGGGCCTGGTCGGCACTGCGCCTCCGGGCCGGTACGCCGACCCGGAGCAGCGGAGTCGGCGGTGAGCCGGTGCTGCCGGCCCGGGCGTGGAGCGATTCGTGACCGCAGACACCGGGCAGGACGGCCGGGCGCGGGTGACGGGCCCGGACGGGTGGCCCGGGGCGGCGGCGGAGCGGGGCGTGGTCGTCGACGTCGGTGGCACCTGGACCCGGTTGGCGCTGGCCGAGCAGGGGCGGCTGGTCGGCGAGGTGGTCCGGTTCGCCACTCCGACCCGCCGGGACCGGCCGGGCCTGACACTGGCCGCCGTCCGCGACCACCTGCTGGACCGGATCGCCGCCGAGGCCGACCGGCTGCACCGGGCCGCCGAGCCCGCCGGACGGCGCGACCTCGGGGTCGCCTTCGGCGCGGTGGTCACCGCCGAGGGGGTGATCCGGGACGCCAGTGTGCTCTGGCAGGCGCGGTCGGCCGGCTACGACGTACGGGCCGCGTTGCGGGCGCGGCTGCCCTGGGCCCGGGTCACCGTACTCAACGACGTCGCCGCGGCGGCCTGGCGCTACCGGGGACTCGGCCGGTTCGCCCTGCTCACCGTCAGCACCGGCGTGGCGGTGAAGGTCTTCGACGACCGGCTGCCCGGCACCGCCAGGCTGCTCGCCGACCCGGCCGGGCTGGGCGGGGAGATCGGGCACGTGCCGGTGGAGCCGAGCCGGCTCGACGCGCTGCCCGGTGGACCGGCCGGTGCCGCCCGACTCGGCCGGGCCGCCGCCGCCGGGGACCGCAACGCCCGCGAGGAACTGGCCACACTGGACCTGCCGTGGTGCGACTGCGGTGCGGTGGCGGACCTCTGCGCGTACAGCTCCGGGCCGGCGGTGGTACGCGCGGCGGCCCGGCGCGCCCGGCAGGATCCGGCCGACTTCGCCGGTTCGGTACTGCACCGGCTGGTCGACGGCGACCCATGCCGGATCGACGCCCGGGCGCTCGCCGACGCCGCCCGGGCTGGCGACGCGTTCGTCACCGATCTGGTACGCGCGGCGACCCGACATCTCGCGGTGGTGCTGTTGCAGGTCTGCGCCCAGCTCGGGCTCTGCCGGGTGGTGGTGGTCGGCGGCTTCGCGCACGGCGTCGGAGCACCCTGGTTCGCCGCGCTGCGCGAATGGCTGACGACGCTCTGCGTCGACGCCGGCTGGTTCGCCGGCTGGACGGCCGCCGAGCGGGACGGGCTGCTGCACGTGCCCGACGACGCGGAGTCGGCGACCCTGGCCGGGATGGCCGGCTACCTCGCCGCACGGCAGGCCGAGATCCGCGAGGTGGTCAAGCCCGTCGGCGAGTCGCGGCTGTTGCTGACCACCGGCCGTCGGCCGCGTTGCGGCCGCGAGCAACTGCTGCTCCGCCCCAGGTACGCCGGGCTCTGCGGCACCGACCTGGAGATCCTGCGCGGCGACCGGGGCCTGGAACCTGGGGTGCTCGGGCACGAGTGCGTGGCCGAGGTGGTCGAGGTGGGTACGGCGGTCTCCGGCCCGCGCCCCGGTGACCTGGTGACGCTCAACCCCAACCACCCGACCGACGACTATCTCAAGCTCGGTCACAACCTGCCCGGGGTGTTCCGGGACCTTCTCGTCAGCGACCTGGGCGCGTTGGCCCAGGGGCAGCTCGTCGAGGTGCCTGCGGGCTGCGGTCCGGAGTGGGTGCTGGTGGAGCCGCTGGCGGCGGTACTCCGGGCGCACCGGATGCTCGCCGAAGAGTGGGCCGGCCGGGACGTCCTCGTCGTCGGTGCCGGCGTGCTCGGTCTGCTGCACGTCGCCGTCGCCCGCGCCCGGGGCGCCCGTACCGTCGTGGTGGCCGGCCGGAGCGACCGCCGGCTGCGCGCCGCCGTCCACCGTGGACTGCCGGCCCCGGACGCGGTGCTGCCGCTCGGGCCGGAACTCGCCGCCGGGGTACGGTCGGCCACCGGCAACCGGGGCGCCGGGCTGGCCGTACTGGCGGTGGCCGGTGCCAGCGGGCCGGCGACGGCCGAACTCACCTGGCCGGCGCTGGCCGACGGGGCCGGCCTGCACCTGTTCGGCGGCTTCCCGGCCGGCCGGCCGCTCCGGATCGGCGACGGCGCGGCCCTGGATCCGGGACCGGTCCGGGCCGGCCAGCGCCGGATCGTGGCGAACCCGGCCGGTGGCCGGTGCACGGTGGTCGGCTCCCGCGGCGGGCACGCCGAGGACTTCGCCACCGCCCGCGAGCTGCTCTCCGCAGTCGGAGCCGCCCCGGCCCGGCTCGACCTGGCGCCGCTGGTCAGCCACCTCGTCTCGCTGCCCGCGCTGCCGGGCGTGGCGACCGAACTCCTCGACCACGGTACGGTCGGCGGCGGCTCGCCGCTGCGGGTCGTGGTCGACTTCCGGCTCGACGGCACGGTCGTCTGCCCGGTACCCGCCCGACGGGGTGCCCAGTGACCGGGCGGCACTGGGCGGTCGAGCCGAGCGGAGCCGAACTCTGGGCGTACCTGCGGGCGGCAGCCAGCGGCGAGCGGCACGGTCCGGCCGGTACGGTCGCCGCGCTGGCCAGCCTCGCCGGAGTGCCCCGGCTCGGCTGGGTACACCCGCCGGCCTGGCCGAGAGTCGCTCGGCTCACCGCCGAACGGGGCGGCGGTACGCTGCTGCGCGGCTGCCGGCGGGCGGTCTTCGTCGGTACCGGCGGCTGGGCCTTCGGGCTGCGGGCGATCTCCGAGGCGGTACCCGGACAGTCCGCTGTGCGGGTGCTGGACTCGCTCGACCCGGAGACGGTGCACCGGACGCTGTACGAGTGGCAGGGGCGGGGCGCGGTCGCCGGGTTCGCGGTCAGCGCCTCCGGGCGTACCCGGGAAACCCGGCTGCTGGCCGCCACCCTGGCAGTGGCCCGGCACCGGACCGGCGGTGCCGCCCCGGCCTGGCTCTGCGAACGCGGCGGCACCCTCTCGGTGGGCGGCGGCCCTGACCAGGTGGCCCTCTACCACGCCCCGCTCTCGGTGCCGGCGCTGCTCGCCGCCCGGATGTTGAGCTGGCCGCACTTCGACGACGCCTACCGGGCGTTCGCGGGCGCGGCCCGGACGATCGGCGAGTGGGCCGGCGAGGAGTCCGCCCGGTTGCCGGCGACCGGCCGGCCCCGGGTGCTGTTCCGGCTCCCGCCCGGCGCCGGCCCGGGACTGCGACTCTGGACCCTCCAGGCGGCCCGGCAGGGGTGGGGCGGCAAGTCCGAACGGTTCCGGCCGTGGCCGGAGGTGGCGGCCGGGCCGGCCCCCGGCGCGGTACTCGTCGACGTCGCGGCGGGGATCGCCGGGCTGCGCCGGCCCGGTGGACCGGCCGGAGCGGTCGCCGCCGCGATGGCCGCCTGCTACGCGGTCGCCGCCCTGGTCGCCTGCGTCGCGGTCCGGCACGGGCTGCGGTTCGCCACCCACGACGCGGTGAACCACTACAAGCGGCTGCTCCCGGTGACCCCGACCGCCGCCGACCGGCCCGTCGCGGCCGAGGCGGTGGCCGGTACCGACGAACTCGCCGGGGTGCTCGCCGGTTGGCTGGCCCGGAGACCCGAGCTGACCGCCGTGCACGTCGTCGGCTACGGTGCCGGGCCGGCCGCCTCGGTCGGTGCGGAGTGGCTGGCACGGCGGCTCGACCGCCCCGTCGAGGTGCACGAGGGCAGCGCCTGGAACCACCACTCGTACCAACTGGTCTGGCACACCCGGTCGGTCGGGGTGGCGGTGCTGCTCGACCCGTACCGGCGGTTCGGCACCGGTGACCCGGCCCTGGACGGTGCGCTGGCGGCCCAGCGGTACACCCTGGACGCGATAGCCGGCGCCACCCACCGTTCACTCGCCCCGCGCAGCCTGCTGCTGCACTGGAACGGCGGGTCGGAGCCGGGCCGATGACGTTCCGGATCGGCATCGTCGGCGCCGGGTTCCTGACCCGCCGGGCGCTGCTGCCGGCGATCGCCGCCGACGACGACCTGCGCCTGGTCGCCGTACTCGACCCGGACGAGGCGGCGCTGCGGGCGGTGGCCGGGCAGGTGCCGGGGATCTGGACCGGGACGGACGTACGGGACTTCCTGCGTACGCCGCTGGACGGGATACACGTGGCGACGCCGAACCGACGGCACGCCGAGTACGCCTGCCGGGCACTGGCCCGGGGCGTACCGACCCTTGTGGAGAAGCCACTCGCCGACACTGTCGCAGGTGGACAGTGGATCCTGCGCGCCGCGACGGCCTCCGGCGCGCCCGCGATGATCGGCTACATGTCCCGGTACAACGCCCACAACCGGGCGGTGGTCGAACTGGTCCGCTCCGGGCGACTCGGCGCGCCGGTGTCGATCACCGCCTGCCACCTCGGGCACCGGCAGGGGGACTGGCGCAACCGGCGGGCCGACAGCGGCCTCGGCTGCCTCGGCGACCTGGCCGTCTATCCACTGCTGACCGCGGCCGACATCTTCGACGCCGCCCCGACCGCCTGCCGGGCCACCGGTTATCCCGCCGGTGACCGGGAGCGGACCGAGATCTTCGTCGAGGCGACGGTCTGGTTCGGCGAGGATCGGCGGCTCCAGGTCGAGTCGTCCTTCACCGAGCCACCGGAGACCGGCGTCTCGCGCTACACGGTCGTCTGCGAGCGGGGCCTGCTGGTGGTCCGCGACTCGTGGGCGATGGGCTCCGGCGGCTCGGTGCTGGTCTGCGACGAGCGGGGACGGCACTGGCTGCGTCCCGACCCCGTCGACCCGTACCTTGCCCAGTACCGGGCGTTCGCGGCCAGCGCGGCGGGGCAGCCGGTACCGGTCGAGGTGGGTGTCGCCCGTGGACTGCGGGACCTGCGGGTGCTGCACGCACTCGAACGAAGCGTCGCCAACGGCGGAGTGCGGTTGGCGTTGACCGGAGGGTAGAAACCCATGAAGCTCGTCCTGCACAGTTACACCTTCCGCCGGTACCCCCTGCGGCACGTCTTCGCGGTCGCCGCGCGGCACGGCTGGGACGGCATCGAGCTGGTCCACTTCCACTTCGACCCGGCCCGGATCGAGTGCGAGGTCGCGGGCGCGGCGGCGCTCGGCCGCCGCTACGGGGTGGACGTGTACTGCGTCGGCTACACAGGTGACTTCGTCGGCGACGACGCGGCGGCCCGGTCCGCCTCGCTGGCCATGGTCGAGCGGACCATCGCCACCGCCGCCGAGCACGGCATCGGGATGGTCAACGGCTGGTCCGGGACGCTCGAACGCGATCCCGGCGACTGGCGGGTCAACGGCAGCGCCCTGGCCGGCGAGGTGCACTACGAGCGGGCCGCCGAGGGTTACCGCCGGCTCGGCGAGTACGCGGCCCGGCACGGCGTACGGGTGGGGGTGGAGGTGTACCCCGGCTCGGTACACGACACCGTGGCCGGTGTCGCGAAGCTGCTGGCGATGGTGGACCATCCGTCCGTGGTCGCCACCGCCGACCCCGGCAACGCCTACGTGGTCAGCGCGGCGGACCGCGATCCCGCCGTACTCGACCAGCTCGCCGGCCGGCTCGGCTACTTCCACCTGAAGAACCTGCACCCCGACGGCGGACGGGCCGACTTCAATGTGGACACCGCCGACGGGGTACTCGACAACTACGCCTGGATCACCAAGGCTGACTCGCTAGGCGTACCGGCGATCTGTGTCGAGTACTGCGGCGACGGTGACCCGCACCCGCCGATCGCCCGGGCCGGCGACTACGTACGCGACTGCCTGGCGCTGCGCGACGACCTCGCCCGCCGGCACGCGGCGGCCGATGTGGCGGCGGTCGGGGAGTTGGCCGGCGGTGCGGCGGCGCTCGCGGGTGCGGCCGGGTCCGGCCGGTGAGCGCGGGGCAGCCGCCGGTCCGCTGGGGTGTGCTCGGCACCGGCTGGATGGCCGGGCGGTTCGTCGAGGATCTGCTGCGGCTGCCGGACGCCGAGGTGGTGGCGGTCGGTTCGCGTACCCGGGAGGCGGCCGAGCGCTTCGCCACCCGGTACGCGATTCCGCGTGCGCACGGCAGTTGGGCCGGGCTCGCCGCCGACGACCGGGTCGACGTCGTCTACGTGGCGACCCCGCACGCGAGCCACCACGCCGCCACCGCGCTCTGCCTCGACGCCGGCCGGCCGGTGCTCTGCGAGAAGCCGTTCACCCTCAACGTCGGGCAGGCGCTCGACCTGGTGGACCGGGCCCGCTCCGCCGGCCTCTTCCTGATGGAGGCGATGTGGATGCGCTGCGTACCGGCGATCCGCCGCCTGATGACGCTGGTCCGGGACGGTGCGGTCGGGGTACCCCGGCTGGTGCAGGCGGACTTCGGTCTGGTGGGACCGGTCGACCCCGGCCACCGGCTGCGGGACCCGGCGTTGGGCGGGGGTGCCCTGCTCGACCTCGGGGTCTACCCGGTGACCCTGGCCCAGCTGCTGCTCGGGGTACCCGACTCGGTGACCGGGGTCGCCACGCTCAGCCCGTACGGCGTCGACGAGAGCACCGCGCTGGTGCTGGGTTACCCGGACGGCGCGCTGGCCAGCCTCTCCTGCTCGATCGTCGCCGACACGCCGTGGACGGCGACGGTCTGCGGCAGCGCCGGCCGGATCGAGCTGGACCGGGGGTTCTTCCGGCCCGCCAGGCTGACGCTGCGCCAGGGTGACGCCGAGCCCCGGGTCGTCGAGGTGCCGTACCAGGGGGAGGGGTTCGTGCACGAGGCGGTCGAGGTGATGCGCTGCCTGCGGGCCGGGCTGACCGAGAGCCCGCTCGCCACCCTGGCCGACACGGTGGCGGTGCTGCGGATCCTGGACGAGGTCCGGGCCCGGACCGGGGTGCGCTATCCAGCCGACGACGACTGGCCGGCGGCGGCGGACGCTTCTTCGATCGGTAGGGCCGACTCGCCGGCCCGGGGCGCAGGTGGTTCGGCCTCCGGTGGTTCGGGCGCCGGGTTAGGGGAAGACGACGCGGTTGCGCAGGCTGCCGACGATCCGGCCGCAGCGCATCGCGCACCGGGTCACCCAGACGGCGCGGGCGCGGCGGGAGCGGACCAGGTCGGGGAGGTGGCGCAGCAGCCAGCGCCACTCCCGGGCGGCCGGCCGGACCGAGCGGGGTAACCCGGCGGCGGCGAAGTCGCGGTAGAGCCGGGGATGGCTGAGGCCGTACGAGTAGTACTGCCGGGCCATCTCCGGGAGCCGGCGACGCAGTCGGTAGTGCACCACCGCGTCCGGCAGCGCCCCGATCGGGTACCCGGCGAGCTGCGCCCGCCAGAAGAAGCTGACCTCGTCCGAGCCGTACCGGTAGGCGGGGTCGAAGCCGCCCAGCTCCTCGAAGACGGCCCGGCGTACCCCGCAGTTGGCGCCGAGGGCGTACGGCAGGAAGTCGAATCCGGACTGGAGCGAGCCGGCCGGCTTCTCGGGGCGGGTGGCGAGCGAGACGTCGTCGTTGAGCAGCCGGCGTTCGACGTGTCCGCCGACGGCGGGAAACTCGGCGAGCCCGCGTACCATTCCGGCCACCCAGTCCGGGGCGACGATGTCGTCCTGGTCGCAGAAGAGCAGCAACTCGCCCCGGCTCACCCGGCAGCCCTCGTTGCGGGCGTAGCTGGTGCCGGCCAGGGCGTCCGCCCGGTGCAGCCGGAGCCCCGGGATCCGGTCGGCGAAGGCGGCGACGAGTTCCGGCGTACCGTCGGTGGAGCCGTTGTCGACCACGACGAGTTCCCAGCGTCCGGGGTAGGTCTGCCGGGCCAGCGCCGCGAGCTGCGCGCCGATGGTCGCCGCGCCGTTGCGGGCCGGCATGATCACCGACACCAGCCCCGGCCCGGTCCGGGTGCACGGATCGGCCGGCGCCTGCGCCGCCGTCGAGGTCGTCACCTGTGTCGAGGTCGTCACCTGTACGGTCATCCCCGGCTCCGCTCGGTCGGTGGGAAGCGCAGTCGCTCGTCGCCGTCGAGCCAGCGCGCCATCGCGGCGGCGAAGTGCAGGTGCCCCTCCCGGAGCGGATGGTCCCAGTCGCCGAACGGCACCCGGCCGAAGACCATCTCCCGGAAGGTCTGCTCCGGTCGGGGCGGCAGCGTTCCGAAGACCAGGTCGGCGCGGAGTGCGCGCATCACAGGTACCGCCTCGGCCGGCACCGGGTCGGGCAGGATCTCCCAGGCGAACGCGAACCGGCTCGGCACGCCGCGACCGGTGAGATGGTGCTCCAGCAGCAGCCAGTCGACGAAGAAGTTGACAGTCTCGCCGGTGGGGTTGAACAGGTGCCGCAGGTACGCCTTCGACGGCTTGTCCCCCTCGGCGGCCTTCCAGTCGGCGACCCGCTGCCAGTGCAGCTCGCCGGGGAGCGCCGGGCGTACCCCGAGGTCGGGGCGGACCGGGCCGTCCTCGATCGCGCTGTCGTAGTACTCGTTGCGACTCAACGCGGTCCACATGTTGACGAAGAGGATCTGGTCGTAGTCGATCCCGTGCGCCGCCCGGATCGACTCCAGATGCTGCACCGTGGTGCGTACGGCCCGCCGGTTGGAGCCGCCGTCGCAGGCCAGGTTGACCACGTCGATGCCGAGTCGCCGCCCGAGTACGGCCGGCCAGGCGTCCCGTTCCGGCTCGGCCAACTCGGCGCCCCGGGCGAAGCTGCACCCGTTGGCCACGAGCAGCCGGATCGTGCTCATGTGGCCGACCTCCCCGTTCCGTACCCTGCGGACATCTCCCGTGGGAACGCTCCCATGCGGTGATGGAGGTAAATATATCCAGTACCGCCGGGGTGGGCAACGAGGCGCCCGAACGCCCGTTCGGACCCGCGCTGTCGACGGCGGTCCTGTCAGGGGATCTCGATATGGTCTGGCTGCTGATCCGACCGACGAGAAGCCTGACCGACGAGAAGCCTGACCGACGAGAAGTCTGGCCGACGATAAGGAAGTGCCACCTCGATGACCGGAACCGGCCCAGGATGAGCGCGCCCGCGCTGACCCGTCGGGCGCTCAACCGGGCCACCCTGGACCGCCAGCTCCTGTTGGCCAGGTCGGACCGGCGGCCGGCCGAGCTGCTGGAGCACCTCGTCGGCATGCAGGCCCAGACCACGCACACCTGGTACGTCGGTTTCTGGAGCCGGCTGCGCGACTGCCGCCCCGAGGCGGTGGCGGAGCTGCTCACCACCCGGGAGGCGGTCCGGATCGCGCTGATGCGCTCGACCATCCACCTGGTCACCGCCGCCGACGCGCTGGCGCTGCGTCCCCTGCTGCAACCGGTGATCGAGCGCGGCACGGCGCACGCCTACGGGCGGCGGCTGGCCGGCCTGTCCCGGGACGACGTCGTCGCGGCCGGTCGCGAGCTGCTCGACGAGCGACCGCTGACCTTCGGGCAGCTCGGCGCGGCACTGGGGCAGCGGTGGCCGGACCACGATCCCGCCGCGCTCGCGCAGGCGGTCCGGGCCTGGGTGCCGCTGGTCCAGGTGCCGCCCCGGGGTGTCTGGGGGCGCAGTGGGCTGGCCGCGCACCGCAGTGCCGAGCACTGGCTCGGCGCCGCCCCGCCCCGGGCGGACTCGGTCGAGGAGCTGACCCGCCGCGTCGAGGAACTGGTCCTGCGCTACCTGGCCGCCTTCGGCCCGGCCAGCGTGCGCGACGTGCAGGTCTGGTCCGGGCTGACCCGGCTCGCCGAGGTGCTGGAGCGGCTGCGCCCGAGCCTTGTCACCTTCCGCGACGACGACAGCGGTGTCGAGCTGTTCGACCTGCCCGACGCCGTACGCCCCGAGCCGGACGTTCCGGCGCCGCCCCGGTACCTCTACGACTTCGACAACCTGCTGCTCTCGTACGCCGACCGGTCCCGGGTGCTCACCGACGAGTTCCGGGCCCGATCGACTGTCCGCAACGGCCAGCTGCCCCGGGGCATCCTGATCGACGGCGTTACCGCCGGCATCTGGACGACGGCCATCGAGCGGGACAGCGCGCTGCTCACCGTCGAGCCGTTCGCCCGGCTCTCCGGTGTGGACGCCGAGGCGCTGACAGTCGAGGGGATGGGCCTGCTCCGCTTCCTGGCCGGCGAGGAGTGCCGGCCCGAGGTCAGGATCGTGGGCCCGAGCTGACCGGCTCGGCGGGGCGGGGTCGCTCCGGACGGGGCCGGACGGCTCCGGCGGCCAGCGCGACGAAGAGCGCGAGCAGGGCGGGGATCGCCAGCGCGCGGGGCAGCCCGGAGAATTCGGCGACGCCGCCGATCACCACCGGCCCGACCAGGAAGCCCAGATAACCCAGGCCGGCGACCCGGGCCAGCGCCCGGCCGGCCTGGCTCGGGTCCCGATTGCCGGCGGCCGAGAAGACCTGCGGCGCGATGCAGGACAGGCCGGCGCCGAGACAGCCGAATCCGAGCAACCCGGCGACCGGGTGGTCGACCACGAGCGCGCCGCCGAGCCCGACGGCGGCGAGCAGCCCGCATCCGCGTACCAGGACGACCTGGCCCAGGGCGGCGGCCAGCCGGTCGCCGACGAGCCGGCCGGCGGTCATCATGATCGAGAAGGCCGCGAACGCGGTGGCGGCGAAGCCGGGACTACTGCCGAGGTTGTCCCGCAGGTACACGGTGCTCCAGTCGGCGGCGGCACCCTCGCCGACCAGGCAACAGAACGCCAGTACGCCGAGGAACAGCACCCCGGGCGGCTCCGACCGTTTTCCGACCGGCCGGACGTCGGCCCGCTGCACGGTTTCGTTCTCGTCCTCGGCGCCGGCCTCCGGGTCAGCGGCGGCGGTGGCGGTGGGCGTGGTGGTCGGTGGCGTTCCGGCCTGCCCGGGACGCGGCAGGGCCCAGCGGGCGCTCCAACCGGCCAGACCGAGCGCGACCAGCGCGGTCGTCCACAAGGTGGCGACGACGCTGGCGTCGGCGCGGGCGAAGAGCCCGCCGAGCACCGCACCGAGGAAACCGCCGATGCTGTAGACCGCGTGGCAGGACGAGAGCATCGGGCGACCCCGCGCCCGCTCCACCTCGACCGCGTTGGCGTTCATCGCGATGTTGAGGGTGCCGTGCACCGTGCCGAAGACGAAGAGTGCCAGGGTCAGCGTGCCGAGGTTGCCGGCGTAGCCGGGCAGCAGCAGGCAGCCGCCCTCGGCGAAGGCCACCGGCAGCATCACCCGGGCGCTGCCGTACCGGTCGACCAGGCGCCCGGTGAGCTGCATCCCGGTGATGGCTCCGGCGGCGAGCCCGAGCAGGCCCACGCTGAGCTGGCCGTCGCTCAGCCCCAGACTCTCCTTGACCGCGGGGATCCGGGCCGTCCAGGTGCCGATGGCCATCCCGAAGAGCAGGAAGAGCAGCGACACCGCGACCCGGCCACGGCGCAGCGCGGCGGGGTCGTCGAGGGGAGGCGGCACGTCACCCCCAGCGGGAACCGGAAAGGATCTTCAGCCAACACCCATCAGGGATGCTCGGCAAGTCCCTGCCGCCCGGCCCGGCTCTGGACGAACGCATCGATCCCGTCCAGCACCCGTTGCAGCCCGAACTCGAACGACCGGGCCGGGTCTGCCGGGGCGTCGTGCTCGGCACCGGCCGCCGCGCCGACCCGGGCCGCCAGGGGATAGCGCTCCGGATCGAAGACCTGCGCCAGCAGGGGTGCGAAGCGTTCCCACCACTCCTGGACGGTCATCCCGGTCCGGCGCTGCATCTGGGCGGCCTCGACGGCACCGCGTACCGCGCCGTGCACGTAGTCGGCGACCAGGCCGACCAGGAGATCCATCTCGATGTCGGTGAGGCCGAGCCCGGCGACGGCGGCGAGTTCCCGGTCGTACTTGGCCACCGAGTTGGGACCGAGCACCGGCAGGCTGGTCGCGACCTGGAGCAGCCAGGGGTGCCGACGGTAGCGGTCCCAGTTCTCCCGGGCGAGCCGTTCGAGCAGACTCCGCCAGTCGCCCTGGTCGTCCTGGTCGTCGTCCGGCGTGGCGGCCCGGGCGTGCACGGTGTCGATCATCACGTCGAGCAGCTCGGCCTTGCCCGGCACGTACGTGTACAGCGACATCGCGGTGACCCCGAGTTCGTCGGCGACCCGCCGCATGGAGAGCGCGGCCAGCCCGTCGGCGTCGGCGATCTCGATTGCCGTCCGGACGATCCGCTCCACCGTGAGCTTGGGTTTCGGCCCCCGGCGCGGGCGGTCCGGCCCGCCCCAGAGCAGTTCCATGCTCCGCTTCGGGTCGCCACTGCCGCTGTACTCCGTCGTCACCTGACCATTCTCTCCGGGACTTGAACTCTTTACAACGTACGCTATAGTTGCGCGTCAACTCTGTACGGTGTACATAGTTTGGGGTGGTCATGCACGACAACGATCTGGCGATCCGGGCCGAAGGGCTGCGCAAGCGGTACGGCGACCGGTTCGCCCTGGACGGGCTCGACCTGCACGTCCCGGCCGGTACCGTGCACGGCCTGCTCGGGCCGAACGGCGCCGGCAAGACCACGGCGGTACGCATCCTCGCCACCCTGCTCCGGTTCGACGCCGGTCGCGCCGAGGTGGCCGGGTACGACATCGCCCGCCAGCCGGACCAGGTCCGCTACCGGATCGGACTGGTCGGGCAGTACGCGGCGGTGGACGAGATCCTCTCCGGCCGGCAGAACCTCGCGATGTTCGGCCGGCTCTACCACCTGCCCGGTTCCGTCGCCGACCGGCGGGCGGACGAACTGCTGGACCGGTTCGGCCTGGCCGACACCGGTGACCGGCCGGTCGGGAAGTACTCGGGCGGGATGCGCCGACGGCTCGACCTGGCCGCCGGGCTGATCCTGGCCCCGCCGGTGCTCTTCCTCGACGAGCCCACGACCGGGCTGGACCCGCGCGGCCGCAACGAGGTGTGGGAGGCGGTACGCGCCCTTGTCGACGGCGGCACGACGGTGCTGCTCACCACCCAGTACCTGGACGAGGCCGACCAGCTCGCCGACCGGATCTCGGTCGTCGACGCCGGCCGGATCGTCGCCGACGGTACGCCGGACGCCCTGAAGAGCCGGCTCGGCGGCGACCGGATCGACGTACTCCTGCACCGGCTCGACGACCTGCCGGCGGCGGCCACACTGCTGCGCCGGATCGCCGACGGTCCCGTCGAACGCGACGACGACGGCCGGCGGATCAGCGCGCCGGTACGGGACCGGATCGGCACCCTCACCGCGCTGGTACGCGGCCTCGACGAGCGCGGCATCGTGGCCGAGGACATCGCGTTGCGCCGGCCGACCCTGGACGAGGTCTTCCTGCACCTCACCGGCAGCCGCTCCGGCACCGGCACCCGGCCCGCGAATCCCGAGCCCGACCGGGAGGCGACGGCCGGCGGAACCGGGCCCGGCGGACGGGCTGACGACAGGCCGAGGAAGCGGGCCGACGACAAGCCGAGGAAGGTGGCACCTTGACCACGACGACGATGATCCCGTCCCCGCCCCGGCACCCGGCGGGCCGGCTGCGCTGGGCGGTCGCGGACGGTTGGACGATCACCCGCCGCGAGTTGGCGCACTGGGCCCGACAGCCGGCGCAGGTCGTGATCGGGCTGCTCTTCCCGATCATGATCGTACTCATGTTCGGCTATCTCTTCGGCGGCGGCATGCTGGTGCCGGGCGGTGGCGACTACCGGGAGTTCCTGATGCCGGGCATGTTCGCCATGACAATGCTCTTTGGTATCGAGACCACCTACACCGCGGTCGCCACCGACGCGTCCCGGGGGATCACCGACCGCTTCCGGGCGATGCCGATGGCCCGCTCGGCGGTGGTGCTCGGCCGCTGCGTCGCCGACCTGCTCAACGCCGCCCTCGGCCTGGCGGTGATGGTCGCGTGTGGACTGGCGGTCGGCTGGCGCTGGCACGGCGGGCTTGCCGCCGCGCTTGCCGCGTTCGGATTGCTGCTGCTGCTCCGGTTCGCGGTGCTCTGGGCCGGCATCTACCTCGCGCTGCTGCTACGCAACCCGGAGGCGGTGGTCGCGATGCAGACCCTGGTCTGGCCGGTGCTGTTCCTCTCCAACGCCCTCGTCTCGCCGGAGACCATGCCGGGCTGGCTCGGGGCGGTGGCCGAGGCGAACCCGCTCTCGGCGACGATCTCCGCCACCCGGGAACTCTTCGCCAACCCGGGCTGGGGCGGTGACTCCTGGACCGGTCGGCACGCCGTCGCGCTGGCGCTGGGCTGGCCGGTACTGCTGACGGCGATCTTCCTCCCACTCTCGGTACGGCGCTACCGGCGGCTCGACCGCTGACCCCGGCGCGCCGGCCGTACGATCCGCCGCTCGCGGGCGTACGGCCGGCCCGGCCGGGGTTGGGGCAGCCGGTCAGGGGTAACCGGCAGCGAGCAAGCCCGGAGCAGGACGGCCGGCGCCGAACAGGACGGAAAGCGTCAGAAGACCGGAGCAGGACCAGCGAGGCCGGAAGATGCGGCCACCGAACGCGGAAGAGGACATCATGCCCCTTCTCCCCGCTGAACCGAACCGACCCGACACCGTCGTGCTGATCCACGGCCTGTGGTTGACCTCCCGCAGTTGGGAGCACTGGGCCGACCGGTACCGCCGGGCCGGGTTCCAGGTGCTGACGCCGGCCTGGCCGGGGATGGACTCCGACGTCGAGGCGTTGCGCCGCCATCCCGCGCCGATCGCCGAGCTGACCTCGGACCAGATCGTCGACCACTACGACGGGATCATCCGAGGGCTACCCACCGCGCCGATCATCATGGGGCACTCGTTCGGCGGCGCGTTCGCCCAGATGTTGCTGGACCGAGGGCTGGGCGCGGCCGGAGTCGCGATCGACTCGGCGGCGGTCAAGGGAGTCGTCCGGCTGCCGCTCTCCACGCTCAAGGCCAGCCTGCCGGTGCTGCGAAACCCGGCGAACCGGCACCGGGCCGTACCGCTGAGTCTGGACGAGTTCCACAGTGCCTTCACCAACACGATGTCCCGGGCCGAGGCGGAACGGGTCTACCAGCGCTACCACGTACCGGCCGCCGGACATGTGCTCTTCGAGGCGGCGCTGGCGAACCTGAATCCCCGGGCCACCATGCGGGTCGACTTCGGCAACGAGCGGCGGGCGCCGCTGCTGCTGATCGCCGGCGGTGCCGACCGCGTCGTACCGCCGTCGGTGACGCAGGCGACCGCCGGCCGCTACCGGAAGTCCAGCGCGGTCACCGGGTACAAGGAGTTTCCCGACCGGCCGCACTACATCGTGGGCCAGCCCGGTTGGGAGGAGGTCGCCGACTATGCGCTCGACTGGGCCCTGGCGGCGGCACAGCCGAGGCAGCCGCAGTCGGGCCAGCCGAGAGCCCGCCGGTAAGCGGGCAGCGGCCGGCGCGATGCCGGCCGCGCCGCCGAGGCTCACCGGGCCGAGGCTCACCGGGCCGAGTGACTGCCGCTGTTTCCGGGGGTCGACCCGACGACCGGCGTCCAGGGGCGTACCGCGACCACGCTGACCCCGGGCGTCCGGTAGTAGGGGTCGGCGTCGAGAACCTCCCGTACCGCGGGTTCGTCCGCGTCGAAGAGCAGCAGGGCCCCGGAGTCGTCCTCCCACGGCCCGGCCGCCACCAGCCGGCCCTCGGCGTGCAGCCGGGTCAGTAGTTCCCGGTGAGCCGGCCGGGCCGCCAGCCGGGCG
This sequence comes from Plantactinospora sp. CNZ320, assembly GCF_002846275.1. NCBI lineage: Bacteria > Bacillati > Actinomycetota > Actinomycetes > Micromonosporales > Micromonosporaceae > Plantactinospora > Plantactinospora sp. CNZ320. The sequence continues at coordinate 4,263,997 of NZ_PJMP01000001.1, read as the reverse complement.
GAAGGTTCACCGGTGAAGCGCAGTTCCACAACGATCATGTGCAGAGACCCTATGGTCGCCCGAACCCCGCCGCAGTAACACCTGATACAGCAGCGTCCGACACCCCCGTCCGGGACAATCCGGGGATGGAACCGACGGACCTGCGGCGCCTGGCCGACGTACCCGTCTTCGCTGGACTCGGGCCGGCCCGGCTGCGCCGGCTGCTCGACCGCTCGGCGCTGCGGACCGCCCGGCCCGGCGCTGTGCTTGCGGTACGCGGCCAGCCCGCAGAGCACGTGATAGTGGTGGAGGCGGGCACCCTGACCGGGGTACACGAGACGGTCGACGGGAAGCGGCTGCGGCTCGGCGACTTCACCGGCCCGTGCGCGGTCGACAAGAGTGCGGTACTTGACGGCGGCGGGTACACCGCGACCTGGCTGGCCGCCACAGTGCTGCGCTATCGACTGGTACCGGCCGGCGAACTGCTCCGGCTCGTCGACGACGTACCGGCGGTACGGCGACACGTACTCGCCCACCTGGCCGGGCAACTGCGGGACCGGCAGGCGGAGCTGGTGCGTAGCTCGTACGCCGATGCCGGGACCCGGGTGGCGGCCTGGCTGGTCGAGGCGGCCGGGCGCGGCGGGCGCCGGGTGCCGCTGCCCGGTGCGCAACAGGGGCTGGCGGAGTCGGTCGGGCTGACCCGGGTGTCGGTCAACCGGGCACTGCGGACCCTCACCGAGGCCGGGCTGGTCCGGGTCGAACCGGGCGCGGTAGTGGTGCTGGCCCCCGAACTCCTGGCAGCCCGCGCCACAGCGGCAAGCTGACTGACCCCGCCCGCCACGGCGCTTCTGCTATCCGGCCGAGCCGATCACCACGGCGAGCTTGCCGACGGTACCGCTGTTGTTGAAGTCGGCGAACGCCTGCGGAACCTCGTCCAGCAGGTAGGTGCGGGCGATGGAGGGGCGCAGCCGGTCGGCGGCGGTCTCGGTGGCGAGATGGTCCAGCACGATCCGGTCCGGGATCACCTCGATCGCGGTGACGTTCAACGGCCGGTCACCGAGCTGCTCGGCGCCCACCCCGAGGGTGGAGGAGAAGCGGCCGTCCGGGGTGACCAGATCGGCGATCAGCTCCGGGTCGCCGGCCAGGTGCACCGCGCTGTCCACGCCGTTCGGGACGAGCTGCCGTACCTGCGCGGCCAGGTCGGCCCGGTGGTCCACGGTGTGTGCGGCGCCGAGTTCGTGCATCAGGTCGGCGGCGGGCCCGGCCTCGGCGGTGGCGATCACGGTGGCGCCACGAGCGGCGGCGAGCTGGACGGCGTAGTGCCCCACTCCGCCGGTGGCGCCGGAGATCAGCACCGTCTCGCCGTGTCCCGGCGCGACCGCGTCCACGCTGGCCAGCGCGGCGACCCCGGCCAGACCGAGTACGCCGGCTGCCCGGTAGCCGATCCCGGCCGGCAGCGGTGCCAGGCCCATCTCCTCGGGTACGACCACGTACTCGCCGAACGAGCCGTCGCCGAGCCCGGGCTTGGCCACCACACCGAAGACCTTCTCGCCGGGCATGAACCCGCTGACGCCCGGACCGACCTCGGTCACGATGCCGGCGAAGTCCCGGCCGAGCACCACCGGAAACTGGTGCTCGATCTCGCCCTTGAGGAAGCCTCCGGCGAGCTTGGCGTCGAAACCGTTCAGCGACGAGGCCTGTACCTCGATCTTCACCTCGCCGTCACCGGGCGCCGGCTCCGGCACCTCCCGGACCTCCGGCATGGCCCCAAAAGACTCGGACATCACGGCACGCATCTACCGGCCCTCCCCGAACGCTGACCCGCTCCGACAGCCGGTGCTTTCCCGCCGGATCCCGCTACATGCCTTCCAACCGGTCCGTACGGCTACCCGGCGGTCGACTGCGCCCCGGCCACGGCCCCGCACCCCGGTCGGCCTCAGTCGAAGAACCGGGCCAGGTGGGCCGGTTCCGGGCCGGGGTCGTCCGGGCCCAGCGGGGTGAGGTCGGCGAAGATCGAGGCGCCGTCGCAACCGGCGTGCAGCGGGTACCACCGGGGCGCACCGGGATGGCGCTGGCAGATGTGCTTGATCGTCTGCACGTCGAGCAGGCGTACGTGGGTCGGGTCGGCGACCGCGTTGACATGCCCCCACCACGGGCTCATCACGTGCAGTACCCCACCGGGCCGGAGTACCCGGTGGCACTCGTCGACCAGGGTCAGGAAGTCGATCAGGTGCTCCAGGATGTGCACCGTGAAGATCACGTCGACCGAGTCGCCGGCCAGCGGCAGCGGGGCGGAGAGGTCAGCCTGGGCGTCGACTCCCGGAGCCACCCGCAGGTCGAGACCGAGGTTGCCGGGGTACTGCTTCGCGGCGCCGCAGCCGAGATCCATCACCACCGGATTCCGCCCGGCGACCCGTACCCGGGACCAGACCGCAAGTACGCCGTCGAGCCGGCCGACGAGTCGCCGGACCAGCGCCAGCTCGTCCCGGTCGGCGGCATCCCCGGTCAGGTGTGCCACGCCCCGGTCGAACCGTACCTCCACCGCCGTGCCGCGCAGCCGGTCGTCGTGCTTGACGAGGTCGGCGTAGGCCATGGCGAGGAACCCGTCGATCGCCCGCAACCGTTCACCGGAGGGCGCGCTGTGCAGTTGCGCGACCATCACCACCTCCCGGACGCCGGCTACCCGGAATCGTCCGGTCTACGCCTCACCCGGTGGTGGCGCGTCGGCTGGACCGTCCCAGGTTGCGCATCCTCGGCCGGGAGGCGACCGCCCGGAGTACCCGTTTGAGGTGGTAACGGTGTAGTTCGGCGCTGCCCTGCATGTTGCCGTCCTCGGTCACCGAAACCAGCTCCCAACCCTGGGCGCCGGCCCGGTTGAGGTGGGCGAGCGCGGTGTCCCCGTAGGGGGAGACGTCGAGCACGGCGCCGTCCGGGCCGTACCAGGTGTAAGCGAGTTCCCAGCCGGTGTCGTCGAGCCGGGGCTGTCGCCGGCGTACCAACAGGGCGTACTCCCATCTGAGCATGGAGTAGTTCTTGCCCAGCCGGGCGCCGGCAGAAACAGGGATCGATGAAGCCGTTCCTCCGGCGTCGCCCGGCGCCGACCCCGCCGCCGGGGGCGGCACCGGGGCAGCGGGCCGGAGCAGGCCGGGCGTGGTCAGGCTTCGGTGACCCGGCCGCCGTCGACCCGGACGTGCCGGTCGGCCCGGAGCGTCTCGAGCATCCGGCGGTCGTGGGTGACCAGCAGCAGGGTTCCCGGGTACGACTCCAGCGCCGATTCGAGCTGCTCGATCGCGGGCAGGTCGAGATGGTTGGTCGGCTCGTCCAGCACCAGCAGGTTCACGCCCCGGGCCTGGAGCAGGGCCAGCGCGGCCCGGGTCCGCTCGCCCGGCGAGAGGGTGTCGGCGGGTCGCAACACGTGTGCCGCCCGCAGCCCGAACTTGGCCAGCAGGGTCCGTACGTCGGCCGGGTTCAGCTCCGGTACGGCGGCACCGAAGGCGTCCAGCAGCGGCTCCCCGCCGACGAAGAGCCCCCGGGCCTGGTCGACCTCGCCGACCACCACGCCCGGGCCGAGCGAGGCGTGCCCTTCGTCCAGCGGCAACCGGCCCAGCAGGGCGGCCAACAGCGTCGACTTCCCCGAGCCGTTGGCGCCGGTGATCACCACCCGGTCCGCCCAGTCCACCTGGAGGTCGACCGGTCCGAGGGTGAAGTCGCCGCGCCGGACGAGGGCACCACGCAGTGCCGCCACCACCGCACCCGCCCGGGGCGCGGCGGCGATCTCCATCTTGAGCTGCCACTCCTTGCGCGGCTCCTCGACCGCGTCCAGCCGCTCGATCAGCCGTTCGGTCTGCCGGGCCTTGGCGGCCTGCTTCTCGGTCGCCTCGGCCCGGAACTTCCGGCCGATCTTGTCGTTGTCGGTCGCCTTCCGCCTGGCGTTCTTGACGCCCTTCTCCATCCAGGCCCGCTGGGACCGGGCCCTGGCCTCCAGCGTGGCGCGGGTGTCGGCGTACTCCTCGTAGTCGGCGCGGGCGTGCCGGCGCGCCACCTCACGCTCCCCCAGGTAGGCCGCGTAGCCGCCGCCGTAGTGCCGTACCTGCTGCTGGTGCAGGTCGAGTTCGAGGACCCGGGTCACCGTCCGGGTGAGGAACTCGCGGTCGTGGCTGACCAGTACCGTGCCGGCGCGCAGCCCGGTGACGAACTCCTCCAGCCGGTCCAGGCCGGCCAGGTCCAGATCGTTCGTCGGCTCGTCGAGCAGGAAGATGTCGTAGCGGCTGAGCAGCAGCGAGGCGAGTCCCGCCCGGGCCGCCTGGCCGCCGGAGAGCGCCGTCATCGGCTGCTCCAGGTCGACCGCCAGGCCCAGTTCGGCGGCGATCTGGTCGGCCCGCTCGGCCAGGTCGGCGCCACCGAGGGCGAGCCAGCGCTCCAGCGCGGTCGCGTACCGGTCGTCGGCGCCCGCGACGCCGTCGGTCAGTGCCTCGGTCGCGGCGTCGAGTTCGGCCTGCGCGGCGGTCACCCCGGTACGCCTGCCGAGGAAGGCCCGGACCGTCTCGCCGGGGCGTCGGTCGGGCTCCTGCGGCAGGTGGCCGACGCTCGCCGAGGGCGGGTTGAGGGCCAGGGTGCCGTGTTCGAGCGGTTGCAGGCCGGCCAGGGTACGCAGCAGCGTGGACTTGCCCGCGCCGTTCACCCCGACGACCCCGATCACGTCACCGGGGGCGATCACGAGTTCGAGGTCGGCGAAGAGCATCCGGTCGCCGTGTCCGGCGGCGAGGTCCTTGGCGATCAGTGTGGCGCTCATCAGACCTCAGATGCTATCCGTCCGTGCTGTCCGACCGGGCAGGTGCGACCCCGGGTGGAGGAGCACACTGATGCTGTGATGACCACGTTGGCGATCGACTGCGGCGGCGGTGGCATCAAGGCGTCCGTACTCGACGACGCCGGCACGATGCGTACCCGGCCGTTGCGGGTGCCGACCCCGTACCCGTTGCCGACCGCGCTCTTCGTCAAGACGCTGCTGGCGCTCGGTGGCCGGCTGCCGGCGGCGGACCGGGTCACCGTGGGCATGCCCGGGATGCTCCGGCACGGCGTGGTGGTGGCCACCCCGCACTACGTCACCCGGGCCGGGCCGCGTACCAGGCCCGATCCGGAACTGGTCGCCGAGTGGTCGGGCTTCGACGTGCGCACCGCGCTCACCGACGCGTTCGGGCTGCCGACCCTGGTGCTCAACGACGCCGAGGTGCACGGCGCCGGGGTGGTCGCCGGGACCGGCCTGGAACTGGTGCTCACCCTCGGCACCGGCCTGGGCTGCGCGCTCTTCGACGGGGGGCGCCTCGCCCCGCACCTGGAGCTGTCGCAGGCGCCGGTCCGGTGGGGGATGAGCTACGACACCTACATCGGTGAACACGAGCGGCGCCGGCTCGGCGACGCGTTCTGGTCCCGCCGGGTCCGAGGCGTGGTGGACGGGCTGCGCCCGGTCTTCCTCTGGGACCGGCTCTATCTGGGCGGTGGCAACTCCCGACTGGTCCGGCCGGAACAGCTCGCCCGGATGGGCGACGACGTGGTGGTGGTGCCGAACAGCGCCGGCATCATCGGCGGGGTACGCGCCTGGGAGTTGCGTCCCGGCTGGCGCTGACCCACCCTCGTCCGCTGCCTTCCTACCTGCCCATTCCGGTACGTACACCCCCGAACCACCACAGCGGATCGTCGGGATTCCGTAGATCGGAACAGTCGCGGTACTGGCGGTGTTGTGCCAGCGTCGAGGGGAAGTAGTCGCGACACGAGGAGGTGGGTCTAGTGGATCTTCTGGCCGAGTACCGGCGGGCGACCATGTACTTCGAGACCGGGGACCCGTCCGGAGCTGCCCGGTTGCTGGAGCCCATCGTCGAGGCCGAGCCCGACAACGCCTCCGTACGTCAGTTGCTCGCCCGCGCGTACTTCCAGACGGCCCAGCTCGCCCGGGCCGAGGAGCAGTTGCGCACGCTGGTGCAGCGCGACCCGAGCGACCACTACTCGCACCACGTGCTGGGCCGCACCCTGGAGCGGGTCGGTCGCCCGGCTGAAGCCCTCCGGCACCTCCGGATCGCCGCCGCGATGTACGCGGAGAACGACGACTACCGGATCGCCCTGGAGCGCGTCGAGACCCGGGTCGGCGGTCGACGGTGACCCGGGCGAGGGAGACGGCGACCCGGGTGACGCAGATGGTCACCCGGGCGACGAACTGGCCGGGGGCGGCCGCACCGCTGCCCCTACGATCGGGTGCCATGGACGCTGCCCGGCCGGTGACCCGCCGATGAAACTCAAGCTCGACCTGCACGACATCTTCAACAAGGGCCACGACATCGACCGGGCGCTGCGCGGGATCATGGACGAGGCGGTGGCCAAGAAGGCCACCATGGTCGAGATCATCCCGGGCAAGGGGTCGGGGCAGCTCAAGAAGCGGGTGCTGCGCTTCCTCGACCAGAAGGAGATCAAGCAGCTCTACCACCGGGTGGAGAAGGACTCCAAGAACTTCGGCCGCCTCTTCGTGCACTTCCGCTGGAAATAGACCCGAGCTGCAAGTAGGCCAGCACTGGAAGTGGACCGGAGTCGGCGCCCGGATCATGTCGTCGACAGTGGCTTGACCCAGCGCGACCACTCGGCCTGCGGCTGGTAGCCCAGCGCCCGCCAGGTCGGGTGTGCCAGCGCGTTGTCGTCGAGCACCATGGCGTCGCCCCGGCTCCCGCCGAGTTGCCGGAACCGTTCCTCCGCCGCCTCCACCAGCAGCCGGGCAACCCCCTGGCCACGACACTCCGGCGCCACCGCCAGCCGGTAGAGGTGACACCGCCACCCGTCCCAGCCGGCGATCACGCTGCCCACCAGCGCCGAGTCGCGTACGGCGAGGATCAGTGCGCCGGGGTCACGGGCGACGAGGCCGCGTACCGCCGCTGCCGTGTCGGCGGGCCGGTGCGCGTCCTCCGCCGCCCTTCGCCACAACTCGAGTACGCCGGGAACGTCGGCGGCGTCCGCCGCCCGCAGGGTCAGGTCAGCCACGGAACGCACCGTAGACCACGGACGTTGCCACACTGTAGCCACGGCTCGCGGCACGGTAGGGCGGGCGGAAGGAAACCGTAAGGGCTCGGCGGCAGAGTGAGGTCATCAAGGCGGCGGGCAACGGGAAGCGCCGGCAGGGACCACAGGGAGCAGAGACCATGCGCAAGATCATCGAGTCGACCTTCGTTTCGCTGGACGGGATCATCGACGACACCCGCCCGTCCACGGCCTCCCGGGCGGAGCCGCAGCACTGGGGCCAGCCGTACTGGGACGCCGACCACAACGGCTACGCCCAGAAGCTGATGGAATCGGCCGACGCCCTGCTGCTGGGCCGGGTGACCTACGAGGGGTTCGCCGAGGCGTGGTCCTCCCGGGCCGGCGACCCGGGTGCCGACGCGATGAACGCGATGCCGAAGTACGTCGCCTCGCGCACCCTCACCGAGACCACCTGGAACGCCACCCTGCTGGGGGGTGACGTGGCCGAGGAGGTCGCCAAGCTCAAGGAGCAGCCGGGCCGGAACATCGTGAAGTGGGGCACCGGCGAGCTGGACCGCACGCTGGTGCAGCACGGCCTGGTCGACGAGTTCCACTTCTGGTATTTCCCGGTGATCGTCGGCGCCGGCAAGCACCTCTTCGAGGGCGCCGGATTCGACACCACCCACCTGAAGCTCGCCGACATCGACCGGTTCGACTCCGGCATCGTCGTGCACATCTACGTACCCAAATAGGTCGACCTCAGGCCCGGTCCCCGTCCACCAGGGACCGGGCCTGACCCGTCGTGAGACCGGCACCCCGCGCGAACAGGGCGTCGAAGTCCGGCCCGGTGGCCTGCCGGACCGCCGCCGTGAGCCGGTCCAGCTCGAACCGGTGCGGGTCGGCGAGCCGGTGCTCCGACTCCCGACGGGCGGCGTCGGCGGCACCGAGCAGTTGCCCGGCCAGCCCGGCCCGTCCGTCCCGGAACAGCGCGTCGGCCATCCCGGCCAGCGCGGCCGCCATCTCGGGTCCGGAATCCTGCTCCCGGGCCAGGTCGAACGCCTCCCGGTGCCGGTCCAGGGCCGCCGCCGGATCACCGCGCTCGCCGGCCAGCAGTCCCAGCTCGATCAGCACCATCGCCAGGTACGGCGGGTGCCCGTCTCCGGTCTGCTGTCGCCGGCCCGTGTCGAGCAGCCAGCGCAGGTGCTGCTCGGCCAGGTCGAGCCGGCCGACGTGCCGGGCGGCGAAGGCGAGGGTGAGGGTGGCGAAGACCTCTCCGGACCGCTGCCCATGCTCGGCGGAGAGCCGCCGCGCCTGCTCGGCGTACTCCAGGGCGCGCGGGTGGTCGCCGCGCTGCGCCGAGATCCAGCCGAGCCAGCCGAACCGGCCGGCCACGTCGGACCAGAGTCCCAGCTCCTCGGCGATCCGCAGGCCCTGCTGGCTCAGCCGGGCCGCCTCGTCCCGGTCGCCGGTCAGGTCGGCGAGGCCGATCAGCCAGTCGTCCGCCTGGAGCACGCCCCAGTCGTCGCCGAGTTCGGCGAAGAGTTCGGCGCCGCGCCGGGCGTCGGCTTCCAGCGCGGCCGGGTCGGCCCGGATGTGTCCGAGCATCGCCCGGGTGCTCAGCACCGCCGCCTCGCCCCACCGGTCCCCGACGGCCCGGAACGTCTCCAGCGCCCGGGCCAGCAGCTCGCCGGTGCTGCCCAGGTCTCCGAAGTCGATCGTCGACGCGGCGAGGAACCATTGCGCGCGAGCCCGGCCGAGCGGGTCCGACACCTTGTCGTAGCCGCGCAGCACCTCCGCCGCCAGCTCCGGCCCGGCCTGACCCTGCCGGATCGCCAGGCCGGCGTGCCACGCTTCGGCGCCGGCCCGGACCAGGTCCGACACCTCTCCGGGTACGCCGAGCGCGCCGGCCAGCGCGCGGCGGGCCTCGGTGAGCCGGCCGCGCAGGAACCGGTACCAGACCAGCGCCGTGGCCAGTCGCAGCGCCGACTCGGCCGCACCCTCGCGCCGGAACGTCTCCGCGGCGGCCCGTAGGTTCGCGACCTCGGCGTCCAGCCGGCCCAGCCACTCCCGCTGGCCGGGGCCGCGCAGCTCCGGGTCGGCGCGCTCGGCCAGCGCCAGGTAGTGGTCGGCGTGCCGGCGCCGCAGCATCCCCTCCTCGCCGGCCTCCCGCAGCCGGCCCAGGCAGTACGCGGAGACCGACTCCAGCAGCCGGAACCGCGGCCCGTCGCCGCCGGTCGGCCCGGTGGCGCGTACCACCAGGGAACGGTCGACCAGTCCGGCCAGCAGCTCCAGCACCGCACCGGCCGGCGTGCCGTCCCCGGCAGAGACCGCTTCGGCGGCGGTCAGCGTGCAGCCGCCGGTGTGCACGGCCAGCCGGCGCAGGACGACCCGCTCCGGTTCGCTGAGCAGTTGCCAGCTCCAGTCGATCACGGCGGCCAGGGTGCGCTGCCGGGTCGGGGCGTCGCGCGGGCCGGTGGCCAGCAGCCCGAACCGGTCCTGCGGCACCTGCAACCGGGCCGCCAGCTCGGTCACGCCGAGCAGCGGTACCCGGGTCGCGGCCAGTTCCAGCGCCAGCGGGATGCCGTCCAGCCGCCGGCAGACCTCGGCCACCCCGGCGACCGTCTCCGGTGTCGGGTCCAGCCCGGCTCGGGCCAGGAAGAGCCGTACGGCGGAGGACCGGGCCAGCCGGTCCGGGTCGTCGGTGTCGGGGAGGTCCAGCGGCGGCAGCTCCCACCGGGCCTCGCCGCGCAGCCGCAGCGGCTCCCGGCTGGTGGCCAGCACCCGCAGCCCGGGTGCGGCCGACAGCAGCTCGCCGACCAGCCCGGCGACCGGCTCGACGACGTGTTCGCAGTTGTCCAGCACCAGCAGCATCCGCCGCTCCCGCAGGGCGGTGGCCAGCCGTTCGCCGGGCGGCTCCGCGCCGCCCGCAGCGTCCGAGATGGAGAGCACGGCGAGGATCGGCTCGGCGGGGTCACCCGAGGCGTCCCAGGTGGTCAGGTCGACCAGCCAGACCCCGTCCGGGTACGTCTCGGCCAGTGACCGGGCGACCTCGGTCGCCACGCTCGTCTTGCCCACCCCACCCGGCCCGGTCAGGGTGACCAGCCGGCCGGCGGTGAGCAGTTCGCGTACCCGCCGCACGGCGTGGTCACGGCCGATCAGCTCGGTCACCGGTGCCGGCAGCGCGGAGCCGGTCCGCAACCGCCGTCGGGCCGGTGCCGGCGGCTCCTCGGCCGGGTCACCGGCGAGGATCGCCCGGTGCAGCGCCGCCAGCTCCGGCCCCGGATCCAGTCCCAGTTCGTCGGCGAGGCCACGCCGCAACTCCTGGAAGCTGTCCAGCGCCTCGCTCGTCCGGCCGGACCGGTGCAGCGCCCGCATGTGCGCCGCCCGCAGCCGTTCCCGGTACGGATGCCTGTCGACCTGCTCGGTCAACTCGCCGACGAGTTCGGCGTGCTCGCCGAGCGCGAGCCGTGCCTCCGCGTACGCCTCCACGGCGGTGACCCGCTGCTCCTCCCAACGGGCGACGGCGGTACGGGCGAACTCCTCGTCGGCGAAGTCGGCCAGCGCGGTACCCCGCCACAGCGCCAGCGCGTCGGCGAGCAGCCCGGCCCGGGTACCGGGATCGTCGGTCGCCTGTGCCTGCCCGAGCAGCGCCGCGAAGGTCGCCGCGTCGACCGCCTCGGGCGCGGTTCGCAGCTCGTAGCCGGGCGGTTGCGAGACCAGCAGCTCCCGGGCGCCCGGCTCGGCCCCGGCCAGTGCCCGGCGTAGCTGTGAGACCCGGACGTGCAGCGCGGCGGTCGGGTCGGCGGGTGCCGCCGTACCCCAGAGGTCCTCGACCAGCCGGTCCACCGAGACCGGGCGTCCGGCCGAGATCAGCAGGTCGGCCAGGAGGGCCCGGACCTTCCGGCCGGGGATCGTGACCGGCTCACCATGGTCGGTCCAGACGGCCAGCGGCCCCAACACCCCGAATCGCACCGCACCAGGCTACGGAAGCGCCAGCCTTCCGGGGGGTCAGGCCGGCTGCCTGGTGGTGGGGGTGGTCGGCTGGCGGGGCGCCGAGTTGCTGGTGCCGTTGGTGGAGACCGCCGGGGCCGCGCCGACGCCGAGCACTGTCAGCGCGGCCAGCAGCAGCGCGATCCACTCGTTGGAGTCCAGCCCACCGAGGATCACCGTGGCCAGCACCTGGAGCACGCTGAGCACCACCGCGACGGCGGTCTTGGCCCACCGGTACTGCGGGGTCAGTGGCACCAGGTAGACCCCGACCGCGGTCGCGGCGGCGATGGCGATCTGCACCGCCTCGTCCGGCTCGATGCGCTGGTCTCCGGAGAGCGCGCCGTACGCGACCGTGAGCGCCGCCCCGACGACGGCGGCGAGAGCCTTGCCGTACTTGCGGATCATGGGTTTCTCACCGTGCCTCTCCTGTGCCGGGGCTGACTCTTCGGCGGCGGTCGATCGGGCGCGGGCCGGCTGTCGTTCACGCCATCGTGTAACAGCGCGTCGCGCGCTGTCAGTCAGATATCGGCGCCTTCGCGGTCTGCTTCCCGCAGGACGGCTCGGGCCCTCGTCCGGGCATTTCCGAGCTCCATTCGCCGACGGGCGAATTTGCGGCTCGGGTCAGGCCAACTCGCTCAGCGCCAGCACCTCGTCGGCGCATCCCCAGGAAAGGGCGAGCCCCGAGCCGCCGTGACCGTAGTTGTGGATGAGGACATTGCCGTCGACCTGATCGCGTTCGATCCGGACGCTGGACCGGCTCGGCCGGAGCCCGACCAGGATGCGCCGGATCGGGGCGCCCCGGAGCAGCGGCTCCACGGCGGCGCAGCGTTCGACGATCGCCGCTGCCCGGGCAGGGTCCGGCGTGAGGTCCTCCGAGCCGGGCGTCGCGCTGCCGCCGAGTACGACGTGGTTGCCGTGCGGCAGGATGTAGGTCATGTCCTCGTGCTCGGCCCAGTCCTGGAAGAACGTCTCTATTCCGGGATTGTCGACGACCACAAGTTGACCCCGGGTGGGAAACACCTGGTCGTCCGGGACGAGATAGCGGGCACCGAGTCCGGTGCAGTTCACGAGTATTCCGGCGGCCCCGGCGAGTTCCTTGAAAGAGCCGATGGTGCCGATTTCGATATCGCCGCCCTGACCGATCAGGCGCTCGGTGAGATATTCCAGATAGGCCGGCATGTTCACGATCGGGCTGGTGTAACGCCAACCATTGACGTAGCCCGGTGGAAGTTCCTCCGGGGTGCAGAGTTCGAAGTCGCTCAGGTTGCGGACGCAGGCCGGTGGTTCCAGTGGAAAGGGTGCCACCTCCAGGCCGCGGACGAGCCGTACGCCGGCCGCCGGGTCCTCGGCGATCTTCTCCAGGGTCAGCCGGGTCTGTTCGCTCCAGTGCAGGACGCGTTCGTCGGTCAGCTCGTACGGCCCCCAACTCGCCCCGGCGGAGGCGGAGGTGGTCTCCTGCGGGGGTCGGGCGGCCCGGATCTGGACCGCGAGCCCCGCGTCGGCGAGTCGGACCGCTGTGGACAGTCCGATGACGCCCGCACCGATAACCAGAACGTCGGGCCGTCGGGACGTTGCCATTAGGCCATATTAACGGAGGTCTTACCCGTCGAGTGTTCGCCTGTTGCCGGATACCTGCTTGCGGAGGCGCCGGTCGACGGCTCGACACGTCAATACGGATTGGGCGACGGACGTGCGGGCTGGAAATTGCGGGTGCGAATTACCGTCGGTGGTGGAACTTCGGGTCGAGCGGGCAGCCGAATTCGCGCAGACCTGGGAGTTCATTCGACGGGGATCTTTGGTGACTACTGTGAGTGACCGAAGGGTTCCGCCTGGTGGTGATGGCCGGCCGGGCCGGGTTGACAAGCGGTTCGCCCGGTGCGTTCGCCGGTGCCGGCGGATCGTCCATCGCCGGTGCCGGTCGATCGTCCGTCGCGGCTGCCGGGCGGCGGTCGGTTGGTGGTCGGTCGGCCGATCGGTCGGTCGTCCGGGGTGGACGGAGGCGGGCTGTCCTGCTTCGACGGGATTTATCGCGGTCAGCCGCGGCCGCGTTCGGGTGGAGCCGGTTGACAGGCACGAAACTCGATGTCAATCTCCCGGTATTCTCGGACTGGGAGCGCTTCCATAGATCTTGGTCCACGTCGTACCACCCCGCCCGGCGGTGCCGGCCACCGGTCACCGCGCCCACCGGAAGGAATGACGTGCTCAGACCCCGCTCGCCGCGTACGGTTCCACTCGCCGCAGCCACCGTAGCGGCCCTGGCCGCCACAGTGCTCACCACACCCGTCGCGTCCGTCGCCGCCCCGGGCGACGAGGCGCCGGAGCAGATCGTCAACGGCACCTTCGACAACGGCCACGCCCCCTGGTGGGGCACCGCCAACCTCACCCTCGACTCCAGCACCGGCCAGCTCTGTGCCGGGATACCGGGTGGCACGATCAACCCCTGGGACGTGATCATCGGCCAGGACAACGTCGCGCTGGTCGCCGGTGAGTCGTACCAGTTCCGGTTCTTCGGCCAGGCCACTCCGAACAAGGTCGGCCGGGCGCTGGTCCAGTTGCCTGTCGACCCGTACACGCAGTATCTGTCGGCCAGCCCCGAGCTGAGCGTCTCCGGCAACGAGTACTCCTACACCTTCACCTCCCCGGTCGACCTGCCCAACGCCCAGGTCGTCTTCCAGCTCGGCGGCAGCGCCGAACCCTGGACCATCTGCCTGGACAACATCTCGCTCACCGGCGGCGCCGAGCCGGACGTCTACGTCCCGGACACCGGCCCGAGGGTCCGGGTCAACCAGGTCGGCTACCTGCCGAAGGGGCCGAAGAACGCCACCGTGGTCACCGAGGCGACCAGCCCGCTGCCCTTCCAGCTCCGCGACAGGGCCGGCCGGCTCGTCAAGCAGGGCCGGACGACGCCGCGCGGCCTGGATCGCTCCTCCGGGCAGAACGTGCACACGATCGACTTCGGACACTTCACCCGGCCCGGCACCGGCTACACGCTGACCGCCGACGGCGAGACCAGCCGGCCGTTCGACATCGGCGCCGACTTCTACGAGCAGCTTCGCACCGACGCGCTGAAGTTCTACTACACCCAGCGCAGCGGCATCGAGATCTCCGACGCGCTCCGCCCCGGCTACGGCCGCCCGGCCGGACACGTCGGGGTGGCACCCAACCAGGGCGACACCTCGGTACCCTGCCAGCCCGGCGTCTGCGACTACACCCTCGACGTCTCCGGCGGCTGGTACGACGCCGGCGACCACGGCAAGTACGTCGTCAACGGCGGCATCTCGGTGCACCAGCTGATGAGCGAGTACGAGCGCTCCACCCGGGCCCGCACCGCCCAGCCCTGGCGGCTCGGCGACCGCACCCTGGCCCTGCCGGAGAGCGGCAACCGGGTGCCGGACATCCTCGACGAGGCGCGCTGGGAGCAGGAGTTCCTGCTCAGCATGCAGGTGCCGGCCGGCAAGCCGCTGGCCGGAATGGCCCACCACAAGATCCACGACGACTCGTGGACCGGCCTGCCGCTGCTGCCGCACCTCGACGAGAAGCGGCGCGAACTGCACCCGCCCTCCACCGCCGCCACGCTCAACCTGGCCGCCACCGCCGCACAGGCGGCCCGGGTCTTCAAGCCGTACGACCGGAGGTTCGCCGAGCGGAACCTGGCCGCCGCGAAGACGGCCTGGGCCGCCGCGCGGGCCAACCCCGAGCGGTACGCCGACCCGGCCGACGCCAACGGCGGCGGTGCGTACAACGACAACGACGTCACCGACGAGTTCTACTGGGCCGCCGCCGAGCTCTACCTGAGCACCGGGGCGAAGGAGTACCGCGACTTCCTGCTCCGCTCGCCGCACCACACCGGTGACGTGTGGCGGGAGCGGGGCATGGACTGGGGCAACACCGCCGCGCTCGGCCGGCTGCAACTGGCCACCGTGCCGAACAACCTGCCGGACCGGGCCCGGGTACGCGCCTCGGTCGCCCAGGGCGCCGACCGCTACCTGGCCACCCTGAAGGCACACCCGTACGGCATCCCGTACAACCCGTCGGACAACCTCTTCGACTGGGGCTCCAACAACCTGATCGTCAACAACGCCATCGTGCTGGCCACCGCGTTCGACCTGACCGGCAAGGTGCGCTACCGGGACGGCGTGCTGGAGACGATGGACTACATCTTCGGCCGCAACGCCCTGAACCAGTCGTACGTGACCGGGTACGGCGAGGTGGCCTCGCGCAACCAGCACAGCCGCTGGTACGCCCGCCAGCTCAACCCCGACCTGCCCAACCCGCCCCGGGGAACCCTCTCCGGCGGCCCGAACTCGGCCATCCAGGACCCGGTCGCCCAGCAGAAGCTGCGCGGCTGCGCGCCGCAGTTCTGCTACATCGACGACATCGAGTCCTGGTCGACGAACGAGCTGACAATCAACTGGAACGCCCCGCTGGCCTGGATCGCGGCCTTCATCGCCGACCAGGACAACGGGGACGCCGGCAGGCACCGGCACTGACTCCCCTGACGCGGTCCGCCGGGGCGATGCCCCCGGTCGGCGGGAGACCGCCGGCCGGGGGCCGCCCCACCGCACCTGGCCCGTTGTGGGTCGGTGGGTCCTCGACCCGGCCGCCCGGCGTCCCGCCGGCTCGTGCCGGATCGCAAACTTCTCAGGCGACCGGAACCGCCCACCGTGGGGCAGGCGTTCGTCGGTGGGCGGCCCCGGTCGTTCACCACTCATCTCGCTCAATAGAGCGCCGGACCCGCCCCCGGCGTCACATCGAGCCCGGCGTTCGGTTCAGAGCGGATATGTCCGGGCCACCGCGACCAGTTCCGAACTGTGCGATCCGACGACCCCGACCCCGGCCGGGCGCGGCCGGAAGCCGGGCAGTGCGGCGAGGCCGTCGCTGGCGTCCATCGCCCGCAGCCGTACCGGGCCGCCTCCGGCCGGGCGCACCCGCAGCTCGATCTCGATCCCCTCGGCCGGCGGGGCGTGGAACACCACACCGAACGGCTCCGGGCCGTCGACCCGGACGTCGCGGCCGGCGACCCGGGCCGAGACGACCTCGGCGGTCGCCGGGTCGACGTGCAGCGCCGCGAACCGTACCGGCCGTTGCGGGACCAGCCGGACCCGCAGGGTACGCAGCCCGGCCTCGGTGACGTCGCCGAGCGGGTCGAGCCGGGGCGGGGGCAGGGTTGCCGGTTCGGCCGGGCCGGCGCGCAACTCCTCGTCGCCGAAGAACGGGAAGGTGTCGCCGATCCGGGTCGGGCCGTCGACGTACCCGTCGGTCCACTGTTGCGGGTCGGTCTCCTCGCTGAGCCAGCGCGCGGTGCCGGTGTCGGTGTCCAGCGCGTACATCAGGTGGGTCGGCACCGGGTGTGCGGCGTCGAACCGGTCGACCGCCAGGCCGGTGCCGGCGCAGAGCACGGCGCCGAGCAGCGCGGCCAGCGCCGGCAGCGCGCCGCGCCGCCGGGCCCGGAGCGCGGCCATCCCGCGCTGACCGCCGGCCGCCGGGTGCAGCAGGTCCAGCACGGGCAGCGCGGCCAGCCCGAGCAGCACGGTGAAGAACGCGCCGACCCCGCCCATCGCCATGCCGAGGGCCGGGAAGAGCAGCACGACGGTGGGAAGCAGCACGAGTACCCCGACCGCCGCCCCGGCGGTCACCGCGACCACCGGCCAGGGGCCGTTGCGGGGTACGGCCAGGGCGGCCAGCCCGGCCAGTACGCCGGCCAGGGCCGGCAGGGTGGCCAGGTACGCCCCGCCGGGGGCCACGGCCGCGAGCAGCACCCCGAGTACGGCCAGCCAGCCCAGCCCGCCGACGGCGAGTGCCGCCGGGCCGACACGTCGACGGGTCAGCGCGTACCAGCCGAGCAGCACCGCCACGGCGAGCGCCACCACCGCCAGTCGATACCACAGTGGACGGTACGGGTCGAGCAGCGTCGCGTAGCCCGGCCGGATCGCGGTGATCCCGGCCCAGAGCAGTTGCGCCCCGACCGGCGCGAGCACGATCGGCAGCAGCGCCAACCCGAACCCGGCGGCCAGCCCGGGCCAGCTCGCCCGTCCCCGCCGCCGGACGGCCCAGCCGAGTACCCCGACCCCGGCCAGCGCCAGCAGCGCGAGCGGCAGGGTGAGCCAGCCGGGGTACCGGGCCAGCCCGCCGGGCAGCGGGAAGTAGGTGGCGTCCCCGTCGGCGTCCAGCCGGGTCAGGTCGATCGCGCCGAACTCCCGGGCCAGCCCGAGCGCGTTCGCACCGTGCTGTTGCAGGCTGCCCCGGTCGACGTTGGCCGGGGTGTCCAGCGGGGTGTGGTAGAGCGCGGCGCCGTCGATGTAGGCGGCGTTCAGCCCGGTGAAGCCGTGGTCGAGGAAGGCGGTGAAGTCGGTGTCGTTGGGCAGCAGCCGGTAGACCTCGACCGCGAACGAGGTGCCCACCGGGTACGGCGCGGCCCGGCCGAAGACCTCCACCAGGCCGGCGTTGCGCAGCGAGGTCTCGAACATGATCACCGGACCGGTGCTGCCCCGCGCCTCCAGGTTGAGCACCACTCCGCCGTCGGCGGCCAGCGGATGGTCGGCGGCGAACGCCGAGGCGCCGCAGAGACAGGCCTCCTCGGCGTCGGTGAAGACGAGTACCACGTCGTTGCGGGGGCGCTCGCTAACGGTCAGCGCGCGGGCCACCTCCAGCAGTGCCGAGGTGCCGGCCCCGTCGTCGTTGCCGCCCGGCCCGACCTGTACCGAGTCGTAGTGGGCGACCAGGAAGACCCGGCCGGTCGGATCGGTACCGGGGATCCGGGCGATCACGTTGCGTACCCGGGCCAGCGTCGCCCCGCCCGCCCCGCCGCTGAGCTGCCCGGCCTCCTCGGCGACGGTGTCCTGCGACTCCGGGGTGAGACCGATATCACGCAGAGTGCGCTCCAGGTGGCCGCGTACCCGTTCCGCGGCCGGACTGCCGGCGGGGTGCGGCTCCGCCGCGACCGTCCGGAGATGCTGGTACGCCCGGTCCGCGCTGAACTCGTCGGCCGGCGCGTCGAGACCGGCCGGGTCGGGCGTGCCCACGCCGAGCACGGTGAGCGTGCCGACCGCCGCCAGCGCGGCCAGGGCGGCCAGCGCGGCCGTCAGCCGGTGCCGGGGCCGGGTCAGGGCCCGTTCGGAGGCGGGTAGGTCGACGGGGGAGCGGGGGGTGTCGGGGCTGGGCACGGGTGCCTCCAGGGGTCGGCAGCGACTGCCATCATCGCGGTTGTGCCGCTGGCTGGGCGGCCGGGTCACCCGGCTGGCAACCGGTCGCATAGCGTGATACCCATGTCCACGTACCGAGTGACCGACCCTGTCGCCGTACTGCGGGATTTCGTCGACCGGGTGGCGCCGTACGACCCGGAGCCGGAGGCGGCGCCGGTCGGCGTCGTCGATGTGCGCTCGGGCGGCGACGCCGGGACGATCGCGCTCACCCCGCATCTGGCCCGGGCTCTGGCCGAGGCGCTGGCCGGCTACCGGGACCCGGTCGACCGGGGCCGTTGCGCCGGCTGCGGGGGCCGACGGCTGGACGAGAATCTGCACTGTCTCGACTGCGGCCGGTTACACGGTGTGCTCGGTGAGGTGATCGCGGACCAGGCCGAACGGGTACGACTGCGGGACGCGCCCGGATCGGCGGAAGCGCCCAGGTGACATCCGGGTACCGTGCCGGCGCTACCTGTGTTGTGCGGCAGCGTTGGGTGGTACAGGATCGGCGCGGATCGTCGTGGGCCGGGTACGACCAGACGGGGTGTGGAGGACCCCGTGCTGGAACGGAACGGTCGGGGCGGCGAGAAACGGAGCGAGGAGGCGTCGTGACCGGATGGCTGGGGGCGGCCTGGTGACCGGGTCGTCTGTCGTGCCCGCGCCGTCGTACCCGCACGGCGGGCTCGGGCGACACGCCAAACTGCCGCCGAGGGAGCGGCTGCGGGTGCTGCTGGTCGAGGACGACGACGCCGACGCCTTCCTGGTCGGCGAGCTGCTCGCCGAGACCGGCGAGGGGATCGACCTGCTCGTCGCGAACAGCCTGAACAGTGCCCGGTCGAAGATTGCGGGCGTCGACTGCGTGTTGCTCGACCTTGGCCTGCCGGACGCGCAGGGCCTGGACGGGCTCCGCCAGGTGCTCGGGATGACCAGCAACGCCGCCGTCTGCGTGCTGACCGGCCGTTCCGACGAGCACCTCGGCATCGGCGCGGTCGCCGAGGGCGCCCAGGACTACCTGGTCAAGGGCCAGGTCGACGGGGTGCTGCTGGCCCGGGCGCTGCGCTACGCGGTGGAGCGCAAGCGGGCCGACGAGAACACCCGCCGGCTGCGCGAGGTGGAGCTGCGCCAGGCCGAGTCCGCCCGGTTGGAGCGTGGCCTGCTGCCCCAGCCGTTGATCGACACCGACCTGGTGCAGGTGCACCCCTTCTATCGCCCCGGCCGGCACGAGGCGCTGATCGGCGGCGACTTCTACGACGTGGTGCAGACCTCCTCGGACCGGATCGACCTGATCGTCGGCGACGTCTGCGGACACGGCGTCGACGAGGCGGCGCTCGGTGTCGAACTCCGGGTCGCCTGGCGCGCCCTGGTGCTCGCCGGGGTCCCCGACGAACAGGTGTTGCCGGCGTTGGAGCAGGTGCTGATGAGCGAGCGGTCGAGGCGGGAGATCTTCGCCACCGTCGCGGCCGTCCGGCTGGACCTGGCCGGCAACCGGGCCACCGTCCGGCTCGCCGGGCATCCGCCGCCGCTGCTGCTCGCCGGGGGCCGGGTGGCGCCGGTG
The DNA here is from genome assembly GCF_002846275.1 of Plantactinospora sp. CNZ320. NCBI lineage: Bacteria > Bacillati > Actinomycetota > Actinomycetes > Micromonosporales > Micromonosporaceae > Plantactinospora > Plantactinospora sp. CNZ320. The sequence continues at coordinate 4,244,293 of NZ_PJMP01000001.1, read as the reverse complement.
CCGGCCCCGCACGGGCTGCTGCTCGGCGTACGGCCCCGGCCGCCTGTCGCACACGAGCTGCGTTTCGACAGCGAGGACTGGTCATTGTTGATGTACACGGACGGGCTCATCGAGGGCCGGATCGGCGACGGCGACGAGCGGCTGGACGTGCCGGGGCTGAGCGGACTGGTGGGTGATCCGCGGGCTCGTGGGGTCGGCCTGCCGGAGCTGCCCGGCTGGCTGGTGGAGCGGGCCGAGGAGCACAACGGCGGTCCGCTCTCCGACGACGTGGCGATGCTGCTGGTGAGCCGGGGGGAGGGGCGGTGAAGGCACGGGTTCGCTGGTCGCTGCGGCGCCGGGTGGCCGTACTCTGCGTGGTCGTCGGGGTGGTGCTCGGCCTGCTGGCGGTAAGTGCCGCGGTGGTCGCCACAAGTAACCGGCAGCACCTGGACACGCTGCTCACCAAGACCGGTCCGCTGCGCACCGACGGTCAGGCGCTGCTCAGCGCCCTGGTCGACCAGCAGACCGGGGTACGCGGTTACGCGGTCACCGCCAACGACGCCGACCTGGCGCCGTACCGGGAGGGGGTCAAGCGGGAGACGGCGCTGATCGCCTCGATGGACGCGCTCCTGGGCGACCACCCGGAGATCCGCCGCGAGCTGCACGCGGTGCGGGACCACGCCCAGCAGTGGCGGCAGACGGTGGCCGAGCCGGCGATCGAGCTGACCGTGCGCAGCGGGCCGGAGGCCGCGCAGGCGCACCTGACCACCCAGACCGGCGCCCGCTTCACCGAGCTGCGCGCCGAGGTGGAGGCGATGCAGGGTTCGATCCTGGAGTTGCGCAACAGCGTCGCCCGGAAGGCACGGGCGACAGGCAACACCCTGGTGCTGCTGCTGATCTTGGCCGCGATAGTGGTGGTGCTGGCCGGGCTGGCGCTGATGACCTCGCTGAACCGGCTGGTCATCGGCCCGGTAACCACGCTGGCGAGCCAGGTGCGGGAGGTGGCCGGCGGGGCGTACCGGCGGGAGATCGAGCAGGTCGGCCCGCCGGAACTGGCCGCGCTGGCCGGCGACATCGACGGGATGCGCCGCCGGATCGCCGCCGACCTGGAGGAGGTACGGCAGGCGCGGGAACGCATCGAGTGGGTCAACAGCCAACTGGAGCGGCAGGCCGAGGAACTGGTCCGGTCCAACCGTGACCTGGAGCAGTTCGCCTACGTGGCCTCGCACGACCTCCAGGAGCCGCTGCGCAAGGTGGCCAGCTTCTGCCAGCTGTTGCAACGCAGGTACGCGGGCAAGCTCGACGAGCGCGCCGACCAGTACATCGCGTTCGCGGTCGACGGGGCGCAGCGGATGCAACGGTTGATCAACGACCTGCTGGCGTTCTCCCGGATCGGCCGGCTCACAAGTGGTTTCACCGAGGTGGACCTGAACGCGGTGATGACCGAGGTCGCCGGCCAGACCGAGCCGACCCGGCGGTACGTCGGCGGCGAGCTGACCTGGTCTGAGCTGCCGGTCATCCGGGGCGAGGAGACCCTGCTGACCAACCTGCTGGCCAACCTGGTCGGCAACTCGCTCAAGTTCCGCCGCCCGGACGTCGCGCCGAAGGTGCACGTCTCGGCCCGGCAGGTGGGCGACGAGTGGGAGATCAGTTGCCAGGACAACGGGATCGGTATCGAGCCCGAGTTCGCCGACAAGATCTTCGTGATCTTCCAGCGGCTGCACGCCAAGGACGCCTATCCGGGCACCGGGATCGGGCTGGCGATCGTGAAGAAGATCGTCGAGTACCACGGTGGCCGGGTCTGGGTCGATCCCGACGCGGTCACCGAGGGCACGATGATCCGGTTCACCCTGCCGGTACCGCCGGAGCTGCGGGAGTCGGCCGAGCCGTCCGAGCCCTCGGGCGCGGAGGAGGCCGAGTCGACCCCGGCCGCGCCGGAGGCCGAGGCACCGGCCGAGGGCGAGGGCGAGGCCGGGGCCACACCGGCGGGTGAGTCGGCCCGGCCGGCCGACGACATGAAGCAGACTGTCTGACAGATGAGTGGATCGACGAGGAGGGGCCGATGACGGCACCGGCGGACGGCAAGAGCCCGATCGAGGTGCTGCTGGTCGAGGACGACCCGGGCGACGTGCTGATGACGCAGGAGGCTTTCGAGGAGCACAAGCTGCGCAACCGGCTGACCGTGGTCTCCGACGGCGCGGCGGCGTTGGCCTACCTGCGCCAGGAGGGTGAGTACGCCGACGCGGTACCCCCGGACCTGATCCTGCTCGACCTGAACCTGCCGCGCCGGGACGGTCGGGAGGTGCTGGCCGAGATCAAGCGGGACGAGCAGCTCTGCCGGATCCCGGTGGTGGTGCTGACCACCTCGCAGGCCGACGAGGACATCCTGCGCAGCTACCAACTGCACGCGAACGCGTACGTGACGAAGCCGGTCGACTTCGAGCGGTTCATCTCGGTGGTGCGGCAGATCGACGAGTTCTTCGTCAGCGTCGTGAAGCTTCCGCCGCGTGGTTGATCCCGATCCGCGGCTCCTGGCGGAGGTGGGGGACCTGCTCCGCCGGGCCGCCGCCGACGCCGTCCTGCCGATGTTCCGGCACCTCGCCGACTCCGACATCTCGGAGAAGGCTCCCGGCGAGGTGGTGACGGTCGCCGACCAACGGGCCGAGGAGATCATCGACGCCGGGTTGCGCCGGCTCCGGCCGGGCTCCGAGGTGGTCGGCGAGGAGGGTGTGGCGGCCGATGCGGCGGTACTGGACCGGCTGAGCGGGCCGGCCGAGGTGTGGCTGGTCGACCCGCTGGACGGTACGGCCAACTTCGCGGCGGGCCGGCAGCCGTTCGCGGTGATGGCGGCGTGGCGGCGGGCCGGGCGTACCGAGGCGGCCTGGATCCTCGACCCGATGGCGGACCGCCTGCTGGTGGCCCAGGCCGGCGGCGGGGCGTACCGGGACGGTGAGCCGGTGCGGACCACCACCGAGCCGCTCGCGGCCAAGGCGCTGCGTGGGGTGGTGGCGACCCGGTTCCTGCCGGTGGAACTCCAGGGGCGGGTGGCCGCCGGGGCGGACCGGATCGGTGTGGTGCTGCACGGGCAGCACTGTGCTGGTCAGGAGTACGCGGACATCGTGGAGAACCGACAGCAGTTCGCGATCTTCTGGCGGACGCTGCCCTGGGACCACGCGCCGGGAGCGCTCTTGGTCGAGGAGGCCGGTGGGGTGGTCCGGCGGCTCGACGGCAGCCCGTACGACCCGGCGGACGGCCGGACCGGGCTGCTGGTGGCCGCCAACGAGTCGATCTGGGACACCGTGCACGAGGCCCTGCTGGCCGGCCCCTGACCGCAGCGCTCCGCCGACAGCGACTCGGTCGACGACGAGTCGGTCGAAAATGGCCGTTCGCCAGTTATCTTCCGTTTTCCTGTGATATTGCGGCACCTCGTACGTGGGCCGACAGCGCGGCCGGCTTCCGGTAGGCTGACCGGCGGTCTCCGCCAGGTGGCACCGTCGAGGGTGCCGGCGGTGGCCGCCGCCGAACGAACCTTTCTCAACCCGCACGGCGCGGCGCTTCCGCACCGCGCCCGACCTCGCGATCCGCAGGGAGCGCAGGGAAGGTCGAGAACGGTTCACTGGTCAGTGTGGACCCTGCGGGTCGGCGGCCTACGGAAGGAACGACTTTCGTGCGCACAACGGCCATCGCCCGGCTGCGGCGTCCATTCACGGCGCTGATCGTCGCCGCCGCGCTCCTCGCCGGCCTGCCCGCCCTGGTCGGCACGGCCGCCACCCCGGCGGCCGCCGCGCCCAGTTCGCCGGGCGACGAGGGTGGCACCAAGAAGCTCCGGGACGCCCTGGAGTCCGCCTCCAAGGGGCACATCGAGGCGACCGCCAAGCTGGAGAGCTCGAAGAAGCGGCAGGCCCAGCTCGGCGCGCAGCTCAAGGAGGTCCAGGCTCGGGTCACCACCCTCACCCACGAGGTGGGGGTGATCGCCGCCGAGACCTACCGCCGGGGCCGGCTCACCCCGATCTCGGCCCTGCTGAACAGCGCCTCGCCGCAGTCGTTCGTCGAGCGGGCCGCCGGGCTCGAAGTGCTGGCCCAGCGCGACGACCGCAAGCTCCGCGAGCTGGCCGAGTCGCTGGACGAGGCGACCCGGGCGAAGAGTGCGATCGACGCCGAGGTCCGGGAGCAGCAGCGGCAGGTCGAGGTGATCGCCCGCAAGAAGAAGGACGCCGAACGCGCCCTGGCCGCCGTCGGCGGCGGCCCGTCCGGCGGGCTGATCAGCGCCAACTCGCCGCTGGCCAAGCCCGCACCGCGCAACTCCGACGGCTCCTGGCCCAAGGAGTCGTGCAGCATCGCCGACCCGACCACGAACGGGTGCATCACGCCGCGCACCCTGCACGCGCTCAACCAGGCCAAGGCCAACGGCTTCAAGCGGCACGCCTCCTGCCACCGCAGCGGCGGTGGAGGCGAGCACCCCAAGGGGCGGGCCTGCGACTTCTCCGCCGCACCCGGCGGATTCGAGAACGTCGACGCGAGCGGCGGCGACCGCACCTACGGCAACAACCTCGCCGCCTTCTACGTCAAGAACGCCAGCCGGCTCGGTGTGCTCTACGTGATCTGGTACAGGCAGATCTGGATGCCCGGCAACGGGTGGCGGGCGTACAACGGCAACGGCGATCCGGCCTCCGACCACACGAACCACGTTCACCTGTCGATGTTGTAGCCCGGGGCCGCAGGTGGGATGCGTACCATCGCTGCGATGGACTCTTCACCACCTGAGGTGGCGGACACCGCCACCGTCGCCGACGAGCCGCCCGGGTCACCGGCCCGGGCCCTGCCGACCGGCCTGGCCGCCGCCCTGGTCTTCGTCTCCAGCGGTGCGGTACTCGTCCTGGAGACGGCGTCGCTGCGCCTCGTCGGCCCGTACGTCGGGGTCACCCTCCAGGTCACCAGTTCGGTGATCGGGGTGGCGCTGGCCGCGATCGCGTACGGCGCCTGGATCGGCGGGTGGCTCGCCGACCGTCGGGACCCGCGTCGGCTGCTCGCCCCGGCGCTGGTGCTGGCCGGGATCTGCACCGCGCTTACCCTGCCGATCGTCAGGTACGCCGGCGAGGTGCTGCGCGGTGGTGCCGCCGTCGGCATCCTGCTGCTCACCGCGCTGGCGATCTTTCTGCCGGCGGCCCTGCTCGCCTCGATCACCCCGCTCGTGGTGAAGCTGCAACTCGGTGACCTGCGGCAGACCGGGCAGGTGGTGGGACGGCTCTCCAGCATCGGCACGCTCGGCGCGATCACCGCGACCCTGGGTACCGGCTTCGTGCTGGTCGCCGCCCTGCCGAGTACCGTGATCATCATCGGCCTGGCGGTCCTGCTCGGGGTCACTGGCCTGGCGCTCGCCGGCTACCTGCGCCGGCAGGTCCGTGGCGCGCTGCCGAAGGCGTCCCGGCTCACCGCCGCCGCGGCCGTGCTCGGCCTGGCCGGTGCCTCGCTCACCGCCGTCGCGCCGACCCCGTGCGACGTGGAGACGGCGTACCACTGCGCCTCGGTCGAGCCGGATCCGGACAACTCCACTGGCCGGCTGCTGGTGCTCAACTCGGCCTGGCACTCCTATGTGGACCTGGCCGACCCCGGGCACCTGGAGTTCGAGTACACCAAGTGGATCGGGGCGGTGGCCGACGTGATGGCGCCGGCCCGGGCACCGCTTTCGGCCGTACACCTCGGGGGTGGCGGCTTCACCATGCCGCGCTACCTGACCGCGACCCGGCCCGGCACCCGCAGCGAGGTCTACGAGATCGACGGTGAGCTGGTCGAGCTGGGCCGCCGCGAGCTGGAGGTGCGGACCGGCCCGGAGCTGGTGGCCCGGGTCGGCGACGCCCGGATGCTGATCGGCGAGCGGGCCACGCACAGCGCCGACCTGGTGGTCGGGGACGCGTTCGGGCACCTGGTGGTGCCCTGGCACCTGGCCACCCGGGAGATGGCCGCCGAGGTCCGCCGGGTGGTCCGCCCCGGCGGCATCTACGCGATGAACGTGATCGACCACCCGCCACTGCGCTTCATCCGGGCCGAGGTGGCCACCGTGGCGGCCGAGTTCCCGCACGTCGCCCTGATCGCGCCGCCGGCCGCGCTCGCGGGTTCGCAGGGCGCGAACTTCGTCGTCCTCGCCTCCGACCGTCCGCTGCCGGTGCAGGAGGTACGCGAACGCCTGATCACCTCGGCCGAGGAACCCGTCACCGTGCTCTCCGGCGCCGCGCTCGACGAGTTCGTCGACGACGCGATGGTGCTGACCGACGAGTACGCCCCGGTCGACCAACTCCTGGCCACCGCCTGAGCCACCGCTCGGCCTCGGTGCCGACGGCGCTGCGCCCAAATGTCCGTCGAGGGCATGAATCCCCTCCGGCAGGTGTAGCCGGGCGTCGTACGGGCAAGAGAGATCTTCATGACCGGGTGGGGCAGGTGGGGCGAGTCGCAGCAGTACGGCACGGAGCTGGTAGGTGACCGCTACCGGCTGATCGAGGAACTCGGCGAGGGCGGCATGTCCGTGGTCTGGCGGGGCCACGACGAGGTGCTGAGTCGACCGGTGGCGGTGAAGATGCTCGCACCGAGACTCGCCACCGACCGGACCTTCCGGCACCGGCTCCGCGCCGAGGCCCGAGCGGCGGCCCGGCTCTGCCACCCGCACATCACAGGTGTCTACGACTACGGCGAGTCGGTGCGGTACGGCCGGACCGTGCCGTACGTGGTGATGGAACTGGTCGACGGCGAGACGCTGGCGACCTGGCTCGACCGCGAGGGCACCCTGCCGTGGTGGGACGCGACGGTGCTCGGCGCACAGGTTGCGGCGGCGCTGGCCACCGCGCACGCCCGTGGAGTGGTGCACCGCGACATCACCCCGGGCAACGTCATGCTAACCGCGATGGGCGCCAAGGTCGTCGACTTCGGGATCTCGGCGCTTGTCGGCGAGCGGGACGGTGACGGCGACGGCGGGCTCTACGGCACTCCCGCGTACGTGGCGCCGGAGCGGCTCAACCTCGGCGAGGTCTGTCCCGCCACCGACGTGTACGCGCTCGGCCTGCTGCTCTACCGGGCGATGACCGGCCGGATGCCGTGGCGGGCGTCGACCCGTACCCAGACGTTGCGGGCGCACCTCTACGACGAGCCGGCGCCGATGCCCCCGGTACCGGGACTGCCGCCCGAGGTGGCGGAGATCGTGGCGCGCTGCCTGGTGAAGGCGCCGCAGGAGCGGCCGGAGAGCGCCGAGCTGGCCCGTACCCTGGCCCGGGCGGCCGGGGTGGTGTTGCCGGTGACGGCCGGTTCGACCCTCGCCATGTCGCCCCGGCAGGCCGAACCGGAGGACGACGCGGCGCCGGTCGAGCGCCAGCCGGTCGCGCTCGTGCACTCCGACACCGCGATTCTGCCCCGGTCGACGACCGACCCGCTGCCACTGTCGGCCCGGTTGCGCAGGCCGGCGGCGCGGCTCGGCAACCGGGTCCGGGTCGCCGCGGTCGGCGTCGGCCTGCTCGCGGTGGGTGGGGCGGTCTGGGCGGGTGCCGCCAACGGCTCGACCTCGACCGACGGGGTGACGCCGATGGCGATGGGCGGCGGTGCCCCGTGCCGGGTCGACTATGTGTTGCGCGCGGACACCGGCCGGTCGTTCGAGGCGGAGGTCACGGTCACCAACCTCGGCGCCACGGCGGTGCGGGACTGGACGCTGCGCTTCGCCTTCCCCGCCGATCAGGTGCTCACCCGCAACCCGTCGCCGGAGTCCCAGCAGCAGGGCCGCGAGGTGCTGCTCCGCCCTGCGGCCGGCGCCGAGATGGCCCTGCCGGCCGGTGGTGCGACGCGGTTCGGGCTGGTCGGCAGCCACGCCGGCAGCAACCCGCTGCCCGTCGAGTTCAAGCTCGACGAGACCGCCTGCGCGGCCCGGGTCTCCAGCGTGCCGGGCGACACCGGTGGTGCGGCGGCCGGCGGCGCGGTCGGCGCGGTGGCACCGGCGACCTCGCCCTCGCCGAAGCGCCCCGCCGGTAAGCCCGCACCTGCCGCCGGTGCGAAGGACAGCGGCGCGAAGGGTGCCGGGCCGAAGGGCCCTGGCCCGAAGGGCAAGGGCCCGGCCAAGCCGCCGAAGGGCAAGGGTCCGAAGTAGGACCGTCGCTGGGATCGTCGCCTGGCTGCGCCGGCCACCCCCTGCCGGTTACTTGTGGGTTGCCGCCACATAGCACGTGCGGGACGTCACTTCTACCGTGGGCCGACGATGCTTCTCCCACCTTCACCTCACGTGGAGCGATGATGACGGTCCGGACAACACGGCGGGTACTTGTCACCGCCGCCACGCTGCTGGTAGGTGCGCTCGCCGCGACAGCCTGCGGCAGCCCGCAGGAGACCGCGAACGGCGGCGGCGACAGCGCCGCACCGGTCAAGGTCGGGCTGGTCTACTCCCAGTCGGGGGCGTTGGCCAGCTACGGCAAGCAGTACATCGAAGGGTTCCGGGCCGGGCTGGCGTACGCCACCGACGGTACCAACAAGATCGGTGACCGTACCGTCGAGGTGACCGAGGTCGACGACGCGGGCGACCCCGCCAAGGCGGTCTCGGCGGCGAAGGACCTGATCGGCAAGGGCTACAAGATCCTCGCCGGGTCGACCGCCTCCGGCGTCGCGCTCCAGGTCGCACCGATCGCCGCACAGAACAAGGTGCTCTTCATCTCCGGGCCGGCCGCCACCGACGGGGCGACAGGGGTCAACAAGTACACCTTCCGGTCGGGGCGGCAGTCGTACCAGGACGTGCAGACCGCGAAGTCCTTCATCGGCGACGCGACCGGCAAGAAGGTAGTGGTCTTCGCCCAGGACAGCGCGTTCGGCAAGAGCAACGAGGCGGCGGTCAAGGCGGTCATCGGCGGTGCCGGTGCCACCGTGAGCAGCGTGCTCGCCCCGGCCAGCGCCACCGACTTCACCCCGTTCGCCAGCCAGTTGACGGCGGCGAAGCCGGACCTGCTCTTCGTCGCCTGGGCCGGCACCACCGCCCCGGCGATGTGGCAGACCCTCGACCAGCAGGGCGTACTCGGCTCCACCACGGTGGTCACCGGGCTGGACATCCGGGCCTCCTGGCCGACCTTCGGGGCGGCCGGCACCAAGATCTCCTTCCTGTCGCACTTCTTCGACGGCGCCGCCGACAACCCTGCCGCGCAGGCGGCGAAGCAGGCCGTACCCGGCGGGGTGCTGGACCTGTTCCACCCGGACGGCTTCACCGCGGCGCAGATGATCGTGCGGTCGGTGCAGGAGGGCGGTGACGACGTCGACAAGATGGTCACCGCGCTGGAGGGCTGGAGCTTCGACGGGGTCAAGGGCAAGATGACGGTCCGGGCCGAGGACCACGCGCTGCTCCAGCCGATGTTCCAGGCCAAGCTCAGCGGCACCGGCGACGCGATGAAGGCGGAGTCGCAGAAGGTGCTCACCCCGGACGAGACGGCGCCGCCGGCCGTGCCGATGAAGGGCTGAGGTGTGCTCGCCACCCGCGACCTGACCTGGCGGATCGGCGAGGTCGCCATCGTCGACGGCGTCGACCTGGAGCTGGCCCCCGGGGAGTTCCTCGGGGTGATCGGCCCCAACGGCGCCGGCAAGACCTCCCTGTTCAACCTGGTCTCCGGCCTGCGCCGGCCCACCGCCGGCCAGGTGTTGCTGGACGGTACGGAGATCAGCGCGCTGCCGCCGCACAAGCGGGCCCGGCTCGGGCTGGGCCGGACGTTCCAGGCGTCCTCGGTCTTCGGCTCGCTGAGCGTGCGGGAGAACGTCCGGCTGGCCGTACAGGCACACCGGGGCGGCTCGATGAAGCTGTGGCGGCGCGCGGCGGCCGACCGGGAGGTGGTCGTCGCCGCCGACGCGGCACTGGACCGGGTCGGCCTGGCACATCGGGCCGACGCGCTGGCCGGCACCCTCGCGCACGGCGAGAAGCGGAAACTGGAGATCGCGCTGCTGCTGGCCGGCGAGCCGAGGGTGATGCTGCTCGACGAGCCGATGGCCGGGGTGAGCGCCGAGGACGTACCCGAGCTGGTGACAGTGATCCGGTCGTTGACCGGTGACAGTGGCCGGGCCGTACTCATGGTGGAACACCACATGGACGTGATCCTCGGGCTCGCCGACCGGATCGCGGTGATGCACCACGGCGCGCTGCTCGCCTGTGACGTACCGGCGACCGTGATGGCCAACCCGGTGGTGCAGGAGGCGTACCTGGGGGAGGCACTGTGAGCGCGAATCCTGTCCTCACCGTCGCCGACCTGTCGGTACGGATCGCCGGCCTGCACATCCTGCAGGGCGTCTCGTTCACCGTGGCGCCGAGCGGGGTGACCGTGCTGCTCGGCCGCAACGGGGTCGGCAAGACCACCACGTTGCGGGCGATCCTCGGGCTGACCCCGCGCGGCGGCGAGGTACGCGGCACGGTGCGCATCGGGGACCGGCCGGTGACCGGCGAGCCGACCCACCGGCTGGTCCGGGACGGCCTCGGCTACGTACCCGAGGACCGGTGTGTCTTCGCCGGCCTGACGGTGACGGAGAACCTGCGGCTCGCCGAGCGGCGTGGCGGCACCCCGGCGTACGACCGGGTCTTCGAACTCTTCCCCGAGCTGAAGCGGCGCGGCCGGCAGCGGGCCGGCTCGCTCTCCGGTGGCCAGCAGCAGATGCTGTCGATCGGCCGGGTGCTGCTCAACGACAACCGGCTGCTGCTCGTCGACGAGCCGACCAAGGGGCTGGCGCCGAAGGTGGTCACCGAGGTGGCCGAGGTGCTGGAGCGGGTCGCGGTCGCCGTGCCGGTGCTGCTTGTCGAACAGAATCTCGCGGTGGTACGCCGGCTGGCCAGCGACGCGGTGGTGCTCGCCGCCGGCCGGGTCGCCTGGTCCGGTGCCGCCGCCGAACTGCTGCGGGAGGCGGAGTTGACCAGATCCCTGCTCGGGGTCGGGGTGGCCGGCGAGCATCCGGCCGAGCCTGCCCGGGAGGTGTCGGCCGGATGAGCACCATCGTGCTGTTGACGCTCACCGGGCTGGGCCTGGCCGCACTCTATTTCCTGGTCGCCTCCGGGCTCTCCCTGGTGTTCGGCCTGGCCGACGTGCTCAACTTCGCGCACGGGCTCTTCCTCTCCGTCGGGGCGTACGCCACCTGGTGGGCGGCGGGGAACCTGCCCGGCGCCGGCCCGTCCGGCCTCGGCTTCGTGCTCGCGGTCGCCTTCGGCGTCGTCGCCGGTGCGGTGGTCGGGGTGGCGGTCGAGCTGGTGATGATCCGTCCGCTCTACTCCCGCACCATCGAACAGGTGCTGGTCACCGTCGGGCTCTCGCTGGCCGGGGTGGCACTGCTCCAGGCGACCTGGGGTGCGGACCCGCGCCCCTTCCCACGCCCGGATTGGACCCAGCAGGTCACCTCGGTGCTCGGCGCCAAGGTGCCGAACTCCGGCCTGCTGCTGATCCTCGCCGCCGCACTGGTGCTCGCCGTGCTGCTCGGTTTCCTCCGCTACACCCGGTACGGCCTGGTGATCCGGGCCGGGGTGGAGAACCGGGAGATGGTCACCGCGCTCGGCATCGACGTCCGGAAGGCGTTCACCCTGGTCTTCGCGATCGGTGGGGCGGCTGCCGCGCTGGCCGGTGCGCTCGGCGGGGTCTACTTCGGATCGGTATCGCCGAGCCAGGGTGGCTCGCTGCTGATCTTCGCCTTCATCGTTGTGGTGATCGGCGGGATGGGCTCGGTCGTCGGGTCCGCGTACGCAGCCGTCGCGGTGGGGCTGCTCCAGCAGTTCGTCAACTACTACGGCACCTCCGGGGCCGGAGACATCTGCGTGGTCGCCCTGCTGGCGGTCGTGTTGCTGCTCCGCCCGCAGGGCATCGCCGGAAGGGCGGCGACGACGTGACCGCGCCGAGCGAGGGGACGGGCATGACCGGGTTGAAGACGGCGGCGGCGGACAACCCGCCGACCGGCAGCACCGCGCCGGCACCCCGCCGGGACCGGCGGTCGGCCCTACGGGCCTGGTCACCGCTGCTGGTACTGCTGGTCTTCGCGGTACTGCCGTACTCGACGGTCTCCGTACCGGGGGTCTTCGACGGGCCACTGAACGGGCCGGGGACGCTGCAACTGCTCGCCATCTGTCTCGTCTTCGGTGGCCTGGCCGCCGGTTACGACCTGCTCTTCGGCCGGACCGGCATGCTCTCCTTCGGGCACGCGCTCTATTTCGCGGCCGGCGTCTACGGCACCGACATCCTGGTCACCCGGGCCGGGTTGCCGCTGTGGCAGGCGGCGCTGCTGACCCTGGTCGGCGGGACCGTACTGGCCGGGCTGCTCGGCGCGATCGCGCTGCGTACCGCCGGGATCGCGTTCGCCATGGTGACGTTGGCGTTCGCCCAGGTGGGCGCGATCCTGGTGGCCCGGGACTTCGGCGGGCTCACCGGTGGCGAGGAGGGACTGTCGCTTGACGTGTCGGGGCTGCCGGCGATGCTGGTCGGGGTCGGCAACACCGTCAACCTGTACTGGCTGGCGTTGGCGTACCTGGCCCTGGTCGTCTTCGTGGTGCACCGGGTGGCCGGCTCGCCCACCGGCCGGGTACTCGCCGGGCTGCGCGACGACGAGCGGCGGATCGGGGTGCTCGGGCTCGACCCGTACCGGTTCAAGCTGCTCGCCTTCACCCTGGCCGGCGGGCTCGCCACCGCAGGCGGAGCGATCTACTGCCTGCTGGTCGGCGGCGCCTCACCGCACGTGACCTCCTCCGAGCTGACCCTCTCGCTGCTGGTCATGGTGGTGCTCGGCGGGCCGGGTACCAGGTGGGGGCCGGTGATCGGCGGCATGCTCTACATGTATCTCGACCACCGGCTGACCGCCTTCGGCACCTCGTCGGCGGTGGACTCGCTGCCCGGGGTGCTGAGCGCGCCGCTGTCGCAGCCGCTCTTCGTGCTCGGCACGGTCTTCATCCTGGCGGTCTACTTCTTCCCCGGCGGCCTGGCCAGCCTCTCCACCCGGCTGGGTCCGCTGCGCTCCCTCCTACCCACCCGCACCCGCCCACCCCGCTGACCGTTCCGCCTTTTGTTGATCCCGTAGCGTCCGGCTCGCTATGAGCGGCCGGACGTTACGGGATCACGGGGCGAGTAGCCTGGCGCCGGTCGACGGGATGGGACGGCAGCGGGGGGAGAGACAGGTGCGGGAAAGACTGGCGGTGGTCAGTGGCGGCGCGACCGGAATCGGCGCGGCGATCGCCGAGGGCCTGGCCGAGGACGGGTACGACGTCATCGTGGTCGGCCGCCGAGCCGAACCGTTGGAGGAGACCGCTACACGGATCGGGGAGCGGCTCGGGCGGCCGGGCTCGGTCGAGGCGGTACCGGCGGACCTGACCGACCCGGCGCAGGTCGGCCGGGTCACCGGGGCGGTCGGCGGACGCACCGTCGACGTGGTGGTGAACAACGCGGGTGGTTACCTCGGCGGCGATTCGTCCACCCTGGACGGTGTGGCCGCGCAGTGGCGGGCCAACTTCGACAGCAACGTGCTCACCGCCGTACTGCTGACCGGGGCGCTTCGGTCGGCACTGCGTCGCCCCGGTGGCCGGGTGGTGCTGCTCAGCTCGATCGCCGCACAGCGGGGCGGCGCCGGGCCGTACTCGGCGGCGAAGGCGGCGCTGCACGGCTGGGCGTACGACCTCGCCCGGGAGTTGGGGCCGGAGCAGATCACTGTCAACGTGGTGAGTCCGGGCTACGTCGCCGGCACCGAGTTCTTCGGTGACCGGATGACGCCGGAGGGGCACCAGCGGCGGGTCGCCGAGACCCTGGTGGGGCGGGCCGGTGAGCCGGCCGACATCGCGGCGGCGGTCAGATACCTGGCCAGCCCTGCCGCCGGGTACGTGACCGGCCAGGTGCTCGGAGTGAACGGTGGATCCGTCTTCGGCCGCTGATCCAGGCGGTGAACGCGTACGGGCCGGGTGGTGTCCCCCGTGGGCACCACCCGGCCCGCAGGCCCACTACGGTCAGCCGTTGAGCAGCTCGTACGCCAGCTCGGGCGCGTTCTGCGCCTCCCCGCCCGTCGGGGCGGCGAGCTTCGGCGCGCTGCCGAAGTCCTGGTAGTTCACGACGTACTGGAACGCCTTGGCGCTGCCGGCCGCCGGCACGTCGAGGGTGAGCGAGGTCAGCCGCTGCTCACCGTCGACAGTCGCGGTGAACGGCACCTGCTTCGCCGCCTCCCCGAGCGGCGTCATCTGCTCGGCCGTCAGCACCTTCGCCGCCTCGCCGGAGGTGAGGTCAATGGTGCCCGAGTACTTGCCGCTGCCGGCGTCGGTGACGGCGGTGGCCGCCTCCAGCAGCGGGCCGGCGTTGCCCGGGTCGGCCCCCTCGTACTTCGGCACACCCTCCGCGTCGGTGAGCTTCGCAGGATCCAGCTTCAACCACTTCTTCGGAAGCTTGGGCAGCCCGGTCAGCCCTTCGGTACCGGTGAAGGAGATCTTCGTCCAGGTGTCCCCGCCGACCACCCGGAACGCGATGGTGGTGGTGAAGCCGTGCTCCGGGTCCTTGATGGCGGTGGAGAGTTCCAGTCCCTTCGCGGCCGGGTCCACCGTGCCGGAGACGTCGTCCGTACCGTCCTTGCCGCTGAACCGGAACGCTCCCTCGTCGCCGTCCGGCACCGTCTCCAGCAGCGTCTGCTTGGCCGTGACGGTCGCCACTTCCTCCTTCAGCGTGCCGCAGCCGCCCAGCAGGACTGCCACGCCGAGCAGTGCGGCAGTCGGGCCGGCGGTGAGCCGGGCCCAGCGTGCTGCGCGGATATCCATGTTCATTGCTTTCCCTTCAACGCAGAGCGTGGTTCGACCCGGGAGATGCTGCCCTCCGGTACTGCCGCCGTACTGACCGCGCACTGCATACCTGCCCCGAGCACTGCCGTTATGCTGCCGTCGGACTGCCGTGCACTGGTCCGCGAGCTCGGCCGGGGGGTGATGGGCGCATGGTGGAGGCGGTGCGCTTCGAGATCCTCGGGCCGTTGCGGGCCTGGCACGCCGACCGCGAACTCGAACTCGGGCCGGGCAAGCAACGCGCCGTGTTGACCGTGTTGCTGTTGCACGCGGGGCGGCCGGTCCCGACCGGTCGGATCGTCGATGCCGTGTGGGCCGAGGAGCCCCCGGCGAACGGTCCCAACGTGGTGCAGAAGTACGTCGCCGGGCTCCGCCGGGTGCTGGAGCCGGACCGGTCGCCGCGTACCCCGGGCCAGGTGTTGAGCCTGACCGACGCCGGTTACCTGTTGCGGGCCGGCCGGGACGACGTCGACGCCCTGCGGTTCGAGCGGGCGACCCGGCAGGCGACGGCGGCCCGGGACGCCGGCCGGCGGGCGGAGGCGGCCGCCGGGCTGCGCGCCGCACTCGACCTCTGGCGTGGCGAGCCGTTTCCCGGCCTGACCGGACCGTTCTTCGACTCCGCGCGGCACCGGCTGGTGGAGATGCGTACCGGTGCGCTGGAGGCCTGGGCCGAACTCGAACTGCGGCTCGGTCACCATCACGAGGTGGTCGGCGAGTTGACCCGGCTGGTCGCCGAGTTTCCGGTACGGGAGCGGCTTCGTGGCCTGCTGATGCTGGCGCTCTATCGGGAGGGACGGCAGGCGGAGGCACTCAACACGTTCCGTGAGGTGCGTACCCTGCTCCGCGAGGAGCACGGGCTGGAGCCCGGTGAGCAGCTCCAGGAGTTGCACCGCCGGATCCTGCGCTCCGACCCGACACTGGCCGCTCCCGGCCAGGCGGCGACGTCGCCCCGGCCATCCGACCCGACACCGGCCGCCCCCGACCAGGCCGATACATCACCCCGGCCGCCCGCCCCGACGACATCCACCTCCACCCCGGCCACCCCGGCCACCCCGGCCGCCCCGACCATTCCGGCCGGAGCCGGAGCCGGAGCCGGAGCCGGAGCCGGAGCCGGAGCCGGAGACGCCACGCCGGCCGGTTGGCTCGCACCTGTCGAGCCCGTGCCGCCGCCAGCCGTGCCCCTGCCGGCCGCGTCGGTGCCGCCACTGGTGCAGCTGCCACCGCCGCTGATGCCGATCGGGTACCCCGGAGCCGGTCAGCAGGGCGGACGGCACTGGACCAGCACCGTCGGCACCGTACTCGGCGCGCTCGGCATCTTGATCACATTCGGGTTCCTCACCCCGCTGGTCGTCTTCGTCTACGCCTGGCGGCGGCGCAGCAGGTGGCTGGTGGTGGCCGGCGTCGGGTACCTCGCGATGGTGGCCGGCTTCGTCCTCGGGATGGAGAGTGGCGATCCGGACCCGGCGGCTCCGGTGACCACCGGCGAGGTGTTCGCGATGCTCGGCCTCTTCCTGGTGAACTGGCTCGGCGGCATCCTGCACGTGATCCTGCTCAACCGCAGGGTGCAGGGCGTGCTCGGCGGCGGGCGGCGGCAATCCGCCCCGGCGGTCCCGCGCATCGCCACCGATCAACGGGTACGCCGGGAGCATGCCCGGTACCTGCTCTACCACTACCCGACGGCCCGTACCGAGCTGTGGATCGGCCGGCCGGACCTGCCGCGCCACTTCGACGACGGCGGGCTGATCGACATCAACTCCGTTGCCGAGCACGTCGTACTCGGGCTGCCCGGACCCTCCCCGGAGCAGAGCCGGCACATCCTGGTGGACCGCCTGGTACGCGGGCCGTACGCCTCGATGGAGGAGTTGGTCGCCCGCTGCCTGCTGCCGATGGAGGTGGCCGACTCCCTCCGCGAGGTGCTCGTCTTCCTGCCTCCGCTCGGCCGGCCCGCCACCGCCGAACGGGACGCCTGAGCCTCGTTCCGTCAGTCCGCTCCGTCAGGCGAGCGTCAAGGATGCTCCTATGGATGTCAAGGGGTGTTGAGGGCGGTGTAGTCGGCGAGGAGGGCGGTGTGGATCTCGCGGACGATGTAGCGCTTGAGGCAGCGGATGATCTCTTTCTTGCTGAGGCCTTGTTTGGTGCGTTTCTCTTGGTAGGCGCGGGTGCGGGGGTCGTAGCGCAGGCGGCAGAGGGCGATGGTGTGTAGGGCTTTGTTCGCGGCTCTGTCGCCGCCGCGGTTGAGGCGGTGTCGGTCGGTGCGTCCGGAGCTGGCGGGGATGGGTGCGGTGCCGCAGAGGTGTGCCAGGGCGGCTTCGCTGCGAAGTCGGTCGGGGTTGTCGCCGGCGGTGGTCAGGAGTTGACCGGCGACGTCGGGTCCAACGCCGAACAGCCCGCTGAGGGTGGGGGCGGTCTGAGTGACGGCGGGGCGTAGTCGCCGGTCGGCGAGAGTGATCTCGGCGGTGAGGGCCTGGATGCGGGTGGCGATCGCGGTGAGGGCGGCTTTGGTCGCCTCGACGGGGTCGCTGAGCCGGGTGTCGTCGCTGGTGAGGCCGGCGCAGCGGTTGACCAGGCTCATGCCGGTGTGGCCGACCAGGTCGGCGCGCAGGTCCTCGGGGGCGGCGGTGAGCAGACCGTGGAGCTGGTTGATGGCGGCGGTGCGGGCCTTGACCGCACCGTTGCGGGCCACCCGCAGGGCACGGATCGCCTCGACCGGTCCGGTGCGGGTCTTCGGCATGCCGCTGGCCTGCCCGGACAGGGCGGCGCGGGCGGCGGCGAGCGCGTCGATCGGGTCAGACTTGCCCTTCACCCGCCGGGTCCTGCGGTCCGGCCGGTCGACTTCAACAACGGTGACCTTTTGGCTGCTCAGGTAGCGGGCCAGGCCCGCGCCATAAGCGCCGGTGCCCTCGACACCAATCTTCATAATCGTGCCGAAGGATCGTAGCCAGCCCAGCAACTGCCGGTAACCGGCGGGTGTGGCGGGGAACTGCTGATCACCGAGTTCCCGTCCGGTCTGATCGATCACCGCCGCGTGATGGGTCCTGCCGTGAGTATCGACGCCACCGGTGACCTTGCGCTTCTTGGCTGTCATGCTGGAACCGTCGTCCCTCTCGCTTGCACCGAACAGGGTCGGCACGCACTCGCCGGGACGGGCGGACAGGACAGTGACGGGACCTCTTGCACAGGCTCCTATCAGGTCACGACGCCCCTGCCAGTGACGTGCAGGAACGGGGTCACCCGGACCAGGCCGACGAATCCACTACAGGACAGCAACGTCGGTCAGTCGGTGAGTCAGACCAAGCCGGGTGACCCCACCCCTACATCCTCACTGTCAGTCGGGCATGGCTGCCGCGGGTGGCTGAGGGAGATCCGGCTGTCCGGGAAGGTGCTCGCGGATCTTGGCCAGGAGTTGAAGGGCATCCTGGCGTTTCGCGTCTGGCGCGGACTCCGCGAAAAAGCGTTCGATCACAGCACGGTATCGATCGCCGACCTCGTCGTCGAGCCGGTCAAGCACGGCTGTCAGAGATCGCTGTGGGAAGTAGATGCTCTTGGCGATCCGCAGGAAGTGTCGCGCGAGATCGGGAGTGACCACCCCGGCTGATACGGCCGCCGTGATACCGAATCTCAGATTGACCAGGGGCTCCGACAGCGGACGCAGACTTTCCTGGTCGTACGTCATGGCGACCTCGTCGTCGGCGTCGATCTCTCCCGACGCGTACGCGCGATAGATCTGGCCGACACCGATCATGCCGAAGGGTGCGCATTCCGCCGCCCGCAGCGCCCCCATACTGGAGGAACCCAGGACGAGGATGCCGTGGTCGACGGCGCGGAGGACCTCCTTGGGGGATACCGCCATGCTGTGGAAGAACGCGCCGTCGATCAGGCCGATGACGGCCGGCGGGTGTTCGCGGTTGATCAACTCGTCGAGGTCGCCTCGTCGCACGGGCGGATGGACGTCGATGTCCGCCGCCGGGGGTATCGGCGTGCCGTGCAGAGTGGGGCCGACGAAGACGACGGCGGGTGCCCTGGTCATCCGGCGCCTCCAGCGGGAGCGGGCTGGCGACCCGCGGTGAGCTTCCTAACCGTTTCGTTCCACACCCGAGCGGCTCGCATACCGATCTTCGAGCGGTCGCTGCCCCACGATTCGAGACCTGGGACGAGCACCCGTACGACGTGGACCGGAATGTCTGGTGGTGACCGGTCAACCACGATCACCCGGTGCAAGCCAGCGGCACGCAATCGGTCCAGCATGAGCCGGACATCGACCATCACATCATCGCTCGGATGGGACGGGAGGTCGTGGACGTTCCGTCGGGTGGCCTTTTCGTTCCAGACCCAGCCAGCGTCGTCGACAACGGAGGACCGCCGGTGTCGTGCACGGTGTGCGGGTACCTCCGTCCCAGGCAGTTCGAGGTCTTCCCGGGTGGCCGAGATGTCGACGGCACGCGACTGAGCACACTCCGTTATCGCCCGGATGGCGGCGATCCCGATGTCCGGGTCGGTGCCGAAGCCGCCGTGCGTCTGGGAGGCGGCCGGACCGTTGTCCTCTCTGGACGCCGCCAGGACCGTGGGGATGCCCAGTTCGGAGGTGAGCAGAACCAGATTCAGCGGCACACCGGCGTCGACGAAGCGTTGGAAGAGTCGACGCGGCATCGGTGGGAGAGACTCCGGATCGATGTGCGGATGGCGCTGCCGTAACTGATCGACGATCGGCTGAACGGCAGCAGTGTCCCCGTACCGTGTGGTCGCGGTGCCGGACTGCTTGGCCGAGGAGCCGGGAGGTTGACGGAGGAGATAGCCGAGCTGCCCACTGATGATCTCGGCGAGCGTCAGCGAGTCCCGTTCGATTACCTCGGCCAGCGCGTGGCAGATCGCCTCCTCCAGGCTGTTGCCGGAGGCGAGGCCGTTGGAGGAAAGCAGCAGGTGGCAGGGGGGCCCGTTCGAGGCGCCATAGGCCACCGCCGAGTAGGGGACGAGAACTTCGTCCTGGCTGAGTAGATCCCAACCGGTCACCCAGTAGACCGGCTGATCATCTCGGTATCCGGGCGACACGGCGATGCTGTGCTCGCGGGGTGCCATCGCCGGTCGTCCGGCGGCGCGCAGGTCGTCGTACGAGGTGACGATGGTGGGTCGCATGGGCCGGGCGGCAGCGTGCCGCTCGATCGCCTCCATCACGGCGGAGGTCTTGGCATCGGCCGGCCGCAGACCCTTGCCACTGTAGATGGAGATGACGTCTGTCGAGCGGGGTACCACGGCGTTGTAGACGGGGATGCCCAGGCGGTCCAGGCCGGTGATGTCCGCTACCCGGGTCAGACCGATCCGTCGGAAGAACGGACGTACTCGATCATAGGTCTCCTCGGGCGTGCATTCGCGGTGCAGTCCTTCGCCGTACACCTTCGGCACCTGCGCGCGCAGTTGGACCTCATTGGTCACCGGCTGTCCTTTTCTTTCCGTCCTCGGGTCCCGGTCGTCTGCATGGCTCGTTCTGGCGCGGCTGATATCCGCGCTGTGCCTGTCGACGCGACGCATCGCCTTGTCCCGGCGTCCGGCCCCTCCGCCGGTCGCGGGAGGGGCCGGACGGTGGCCGTCAGTGCCGGCCAGGCAGATCCGACGCGAATCCGGTCACGATCTCCACCACGGCTCCGACACCGAGCCGTCCGGGCTCCAGCCCGAAGTCCTCCAGCGTGCGCTGAAGCTCGTCCGGGCTCAGCTCCGAGAACTCGTCGAACGTTTCATTCATGTCCATGAGTACCACCTCCTTTCCGACGTGATGCGAACCCTTCGATCAGAAGGGGGTCCTGCGGACGATCTGTCGACGCGCGGCAACATGGCCGCCGCCCGATGTCGTCCGGCCTGTGCTACCAGGTTTGATTGCGTGGCAGGGCCAGGCTCAGGTACTTACCGTCCTCGTGCACCATCAGCCGTCTGTCGACGCAGGCGTCCAGGAACTCGCTGACCTGTTCGTCGGTGACGTCGGAAGCGGCCTCCCCGAGGCTCTCCCGAAGGCGACGGGCGGTGCGGGGTTTGTCGTCGCAACCCAGATACACGGCGGTACGCCACCCGCTCAGCGAGAACTTTCGGGCTGATTCTCCGCGCGTGTCGAGGATCGTCATCCAGTTATTACCACGCTGGTACGTGAGTAATGGCGGGTCGCCGTCGGACCAGCGGTCTTTCCAGGTGGTGACAACCTTCTGTAGTCGCCCGCGGATTTCCGGAGAAGAGACCTGATCCGCTCGATAGTCGAAGTAGTATGCGATGCGGTCCAGATTGACGGTCTCGGGGTAGATGTGTCGGTAGGCCTCTGTCGGGCGTATGTCGTGGATGGGATAGTCTTTTTCGGTGAAGTACGGCGCGAAACGCTCCAGCCACAACTCGCCGCAGCTGGATGGGGGGCGAAGGTGTAGCAGCGAGGGTATGAGGTCGATCTGCTGTTCGTAGTCGCTGTCCCGCTCACCCGGGAACCCGTACAGAATGTTCCACGACACTTTGATGTCGTGATACTGGGACCACTTCAGTAGCCGCACGTTGGTGAGCATCGTGGCGCCTTTGCGCATGAGCGAAAGGACATGAGTGCTCAGGCTCTCCACGCCGGGCTGGATCCGGTTGACGCCGGCCCGTTTCAAAGCTCCCAACTGGTCGCGGGAGAGGTTGGCCTTCACCTCGTAGAAGAACTGGAGATCCCACCGTCGCTCCGCGAGTTGTTCGCACACAGTGGAGAGGTAACGCATATCCAGGATGTTGTCCACGGCGAACAACTGGGTCCGGCGGTAGCGGTCGGACAACACGGCCAGTTCGTCCAGTACCCGGTCCGCCGACTTCGACCGGAAAGCCATGCCGAGTGCGTTGAGGCCGCAGAATGTGCAGTGGTGTTTCTCCCCCCACCAGCAACCTCGGGACGTTTCGAACACGAGGACCGGATGTGTGCCGCCAAGCGTTGCCACCTCACCGAACTTGTTCAGTGTCGTGAAGTAGTCGGAGTAGTCGGGCAGCGGAAGGTCGTCCATGCTCTCCACGCGAGGGGCGGCATCGGGTGCCGCCACCGAGCCATCCGGGGCCCGGCTGATCACGCCCGGCAGGTCGGTCACCGACGCGCCGGCGCTGAGTCGAGCCGCCACCACCGGCAGGATGACGTCGGCTTCGCCGCTGATGGCGAAATCGATGACAGGAAAGCGCCGAACGAACTCCGGCCCCATCTCGCCATCGAAGTTGGCGCCGCCGAAGATGGTTACCGCCTGGGGGTGACGCTGCTTGATCAGTTGGGCGAGTGCGATGGCGGGTACGTTCTGGCTGAACGTGGAGGTGAAACCGATCAGGTCGTAGTCGCCCCACTTCACGAGGTCGACCTGCCCGGCGAGCCAGCCGGGTAGCACCTCGTTACGCAGGTGGGCGAGTTCGTCGACTGAGGTTCCGCGTTCGGCGAGTTCGGCGGCGTAGTCGCGGTAGCGTTCGAGGTACTCGCGTCCATCGTCCGGCTGTCCGTGCTTGGGAAAGGCCGCGGTGGTGAACAGCCATTCGCCCAACAAATCCTGCCGGGAGTCCGACAGGCTCAGCAACTGCTCGTACTTCTGCGGCCCGAGATCGCGGGACAGGTTGAGGTTCAGGTTGAGCACGTCCACTTGGTGGCCGAAATTCACCAGCCCGGCCTTTAGTAGGCCACATTGGATCGATGGGAAGTCCGCCCGGGCCCATGGCATGTTTACCAGGGCGATCCGGAGGGGGTGCTGTGGCTGGCTCGCTTCGTGCCAGCTTGTCGCACGGATGGGATGCAGTAGTTGCCGAGCCACGGCGAATCCCCCGTTCCGCCGACATGTCGCAGCAGGGTAGCCTAGTCCGAAATTGGACCGTCAGCGTGGAAACTGGACCGTCGGCGAGGCATCTGCGTATCAGTGCTGGTCTGGACAATGGACGATCGATAACCGGCTTCCGATTAAGATCATCATCACACAGGCGGGATGACTAGGCAACCCTGGTTCTGGTTTACCGCTTGCCGCCGGACTGCCCCGGGGCACCGGACGACGACGTCATTGAACCTCTCGGGTAAGGGCTCCGGTCACGGTTCGTGATGTTCGAGGTGCCCGAGATACGGGAAACGCCCTGACAGGCCGGAATGCGCCAGTGCGCCATTTCCAGCGGGCCGGCGGTCCTCGCCCGCCTCCATCGTCTCCGGTACGGGCCGGTGCGGCAGCCAGTCGGCCAGCGGGTAGTGCCGGAAACGCAGTCGCTCGCCACCGAACGCCTCCAGGGAGAGCTGCCGGTGCACCTCCCGCAGCTCGCCGGCAATGTCGGTGGAGGTCAGCTCGGTCAGGTCGAGGACGGCGTGCGGGGTCCGCCGGCGCTGGCCCCGGCCGGGTACCCGGCGCAGCAGGCCGATCAGATCCGGGGAGGCCGACGAGCGGACCAGCCAGCTCAGCGGCAGCCGCCGGTCTCCCCGGCGCGGCCGGCGCAGCGGCCGGGCCAGCAGGGCGAGGAACTCCGAACCGCCGGACGGCAACCGCTCCCGTCCCGAGGTCGGCTGCCCGTGGGTCGTCGCCGCTCCTCGCATGCCCACCGCCGGCCGTTGCTGGGCGTGTTCCAGAGATCACCACAGTGTCATGGGTGCGAACAAGGCCGGGCGGGCCTCACCCGGGTAACGGTGCGCCGGGTCCGTCGTCGCGCCCTGGTAGAAAGGCCGGATGGACGAGAACCGGACGCCCGACGAGCCCGAGCGGACCGGCGGGCAGCCCGACGACCGGGTACCGGCCAGCGCGGAGTCGGGGTCGGTACGCGAGCGGGCCGAGGCCGTGCTCCGCCGGTTGGCCGGGGAGCACGCCCGGCTCCGGGAGGACCAGTGGCGGGCCATCGAGGCCCTGGTGGTACGGCGGCGCCGGGTGCTCTGCGTGCAGCGGACCGGTTGGGGCAAGTCGGCCGTCTACTTCGTCGCGACCGCGTTGCTCCGGCAGTCCGCCGAGGGCACGGCGACGTCGACGGGCGCCGGAGCCGGGCCGGCCGGGCCGACGGTGATCGTCTCGCCGCTGCTGGCGCTGATGCGCAACCAGGTGGAGGCGGCGGCCCGGGCCGGGATCCGGGCCCGCACCATCAACTCGGCAAACCTCGACGAGTGGGACGAGATCGTCGCCGAGATCGGGGCCGGGACGGTCGACGTACTGCTGATCAGCCCGGAGCGGCTGAACAACCCCGACTTCCGGGACGGCGTACTGCCCCAATTGGCCGCTACCACCGGACTGCTGGTGGTGGACGAGGCGCACTGCGTCTCCGACTGGGGGCACGACTTCCGTCCCGACTACCGGCGGCTGCGTACCTTCCTGGCCGGGCTGCCCGCCGGTACGCCGGTGCTGGCCACCACGGCCACCGCCAACAGCCGGGTCACCGACGACGTGGCCGAGCAACTCGGCGACGCACTGGTACTGCGTGGGCCGCTGGACCGCGAGTCGCTGCGGCTGGGCGTACTCGATCTGCCGAGCCCGGCGCACCGGCTCGGCTGGCTGGCCGACCAGCTCGACCGGCTGCCCGGCTCGGGGATCATCTACACCCTGACCGTGGCGGCGGCCGGCGAGACCGCCGAGTTCCTGCGGAGCCGGGGTTACCCGGTGGCGTCGTACACCGGTCAGGCCGACGACGCCGACCGCCGCGCCGCCGAACAGGACCTGCTGGACAACAAGATCAAGGCTCTGGTCGCCACCTCGGCGCTCGGCATGGGGTTCGACAAGCCTGATCTGGGTTTCGTGGTGCACCTGGGGGCGCCGCCGTCGCCGATCGCCTACTACCAGCAGGTCGGCCGCGCCGGTCGGGCGGTCGGGGCGGCCGAGGTGCTGCTGCTGCCCGGCACCGAGGACCAGGCGATCTGGCGCTACTTCGCCTCGCTGGCCTTTCCGCCCGAGGAGCAGGTCCGGGCGGTCCTCGCCGCGCTGCATCCGGACCGTCCACTCTCCACACCCGCGCTGGAGCCGATCGTCGACCTGCGCCGGACCCGGCTGGAACTGATGCTCAAGGTGCTCGACGTGGATGGCGCGGTACGCCGGGTCCGGGGCGGCTGGCTGGCCACCGGCGAACCGTGGCACTACGACGCGGCCCGGCTGCGCCGGGTGGCGCAGGCCCGTACCGCCGAGCAGCAGGCGATGCGGGAGTACGCTTCGACCCCCGGCTGCCGGATGGAGTTCCTCCGCCGCTGTCTGGACGATCCGGCGGCGACCGCCTGCGGGCGCTGCGACCGCTGCACCGGCCCCCGGTTCGACGCCGAGGTGTCGGCACCGGCACTCGCCGCCGCGCAGGCGTTCCTCGGCCGCCCCGGGGTGGAGATCCCGGCGAAGAAGCAGTGGCCGACCGGGCTGGAAGCGGTCGGGGTACCGCTGCGGGGCCGGATCGGGGCGGCCGAGCAGGCGTACCCGGGGCGGGCCGTCGGGCGGCTCTCCGACCTCGGCTGGGGTGGCCGGCTGCGCGCGCTGACCGGGCCGGAGGCGCCGGACGGCGAGTTGCCGGAGGACGTGGCGACCGCCGTGGTCGAGGTGTTGAAGGCGTGGGCGCACGGCGACGACCCGTGGCCGGCCCGACCGGTCGCGGTGGTCGCCGTCGGTTCGCGGCGGCGGCCCCGGCTGGTGCACGGGCTGGCCGACCGGATCGCCCGGGTCGGCCGGCTGCCGCTGCTCGGCCAGGTGCCGCCCCGGGACGGCGCGACGGCCGGTGCGGGCACGCGCGGCAACAGCGCCCAGCGGGTACGCGCGCTGCACGACGCCTTCGAACTGCCGGAACCGCTGCTCGGGGAGTTGACCGGGTTGGCCGGTCCGGTCCTGCTCGTCGACGATCTCGTCGACTCGGGCTGGACCATGACCGTCGTCGCCCGGCTGCTGCGCCAGGCCGGTGCCCCGGGGGTGCTCCCGTTCGCCCTCGCCGTGGCCGGCTGACCGCCCGTTCGGCGCTGACCCTGGGCGGGGCTGCCGATGCAGTGCTGATCCGAGGCGGGGATCAGCCGGGGCGGCCGTACCCGACGATCGGCTGGTAGTCGACCCGGTCGATCCGGATCCGGGTGCCGGTACGCGGCGCGTGGATGATCTTCCCGTCGCCGATGTAGATCGCGACGTGGTGCAGGTCGCGGTAGTAGAAGACCAGGTCACCGGGTTGCCGGGCGGCACGGCTGACCAGGGTCACCGCCCGGTACTGCCGAGCCGCGTTGTGCGGCAGCCGTACTCCGGCAGCGGCCCAGGCGGCCGAGGTGAGCCCGGAGCAGTCGTACCCGTCCGGGCCGTCCCCGGCCCACCGGTACGGCTTGCCGAGCTGGGCGTACGCGAACCGTACCGCCTTGCCTGCTGCCCCGGTGCCCGGCTCCGGCAGCCGGGGTGCCGCCTCGGCGGCCGGTTCGTCCGGGCCGGGCAGCCGGAAGAGCCGGGCCAGTTCGGTCTCGATCGCCAGCTTCCGGGCGGCGAGCTGCCGTTCCTGGCTGCGTTGCCGCGCGGCGAGCGACTCGACCCTGCGCCGCGCCTCGGCGAGCCGGTCGTGCGCATCGGTCAGCGCGGCGATCACCCGGTGCTGTTCCCGGCTCAGCCGGTCGAGCAGGAGCAGCGGGTCCACCAGGTTCTCCCGGGTGGCGGCGCCGAGCAGGGTGCCGAGCACCCCCAGGGCGTGGGTGTCGCCGGTGCGGTACGCCCGGGCGGCGATCATGCTCGCCTCGGTCCGGTGCGTCTCGATCGCCCGCTCCAGCGGCCCCATCTCGGCGTGGATCGCCGCGCTCCTCGCCCGGGTCTCCCGCAGCGCCTCGCGCAGGTCGTTGTACTGCTCGACGACGATCTCCAGTTGCTCCTCCGCGCTGACGATCCGCTCGGCGGGATCGCTGACCGGTGCGGCCCGCCCCGGTGCGGCGACGAGCGACAACGCCACGGCCATCCCGGCGGCGAGGGCCGCGGCGCGACATGGCAATGCGATGGTCGGCACGATCTATCTAACGATCGATGCCACCCCTGGGCCACGCATCGAAGTCACTTGGTTCCGTACCGTGACGGGCGTCGCTCTCCGGCCGTGACGGGTGTCGCTCTCCGGAGCTTCTCGGTGACCGGCCCTGCCGGGCCGCTGGGCGGGACGGGTAACCTGCCGGTCGTGACGGGTGAGCAGTCGGCGGTGCCGGAAACCGATCGGCCAGGGGAGCCGTCCGGTCTGGCCGGGGCAGCGTTGGATCGGGACGTCGACCCGGTCGAGTCGGCCGTGCCGGACCGTGGCACCGTGCGGCTCGCGCTCACCGTGGGCGGGCTGGTGCTGGCCCTGCTCGCCGGGTTCGGACTCGGCCGGGTGAACAGCGGTGGCACTCCGGCGGCCGGCGGCGGCACGCCGCCCGCGACCAGCGCCGGGGCCCACACGCATCCGCCGGGGACGGGGGTGCACGAGCATCCGGCCGGGGCGGCCGCCGGACCTGGTGGCGGTGCCGAGCCCGCGGGGCTGAGCGTCAGCGTCGCCGGCTACACCCTCGCCCCGACCAGCACCACCCTGACCGCCGGCCGGGCCCAGGACTTCCGGTTCCAGGTGCGCGGCCCGGACCGCCAGCCGGTGACCGGGTACGCGGTGGTGCACGAGAAGCCGCTGCACATGATCATTGCCCGTCGTGACCTCAGCGGTTACCAGCACCTGCATCCGACGATGGCGCCCGACGGCACCTGGAGCGTGCCGCTGACCCTGCCGTCGCCCGGCATCTGGCGGGCGTACGCCGACTTCACCGCGCTCGACGCCGGTGGCGGGCAGCTGCCGCTGACCCTCGGGGTGGACCTGGTGGTGGCCGGCGACTACGCCCCCCGACCGCTGCCGTCGCCGGCCCGGGAGGCGACGGTCGACGAGTTCACCGTTACCTACGAGGGGACACCGCAGCTCGGGGCCAGCCAGCCGCTGCTGTTCCGGGTCTTCTCCGGTGGCAACCCGGTGACCACCCTGGAGCCCTACCTCGGCGCGTACGGGCACCTGGTGGCGCTGCGCGAGGGTGACCTGGGCTACGTACACGTCCACCCGGAGACCGAGCTGGCGGGCGGGGCGGTGAAGTTCTGGCTGGCCGCGCCGAGTTCCGGGCGGTACCGGATGTACCTCGACTTCCAGGTGGCCGGCGCGGTGCACACGGCCGAGTTCACCCTGACGGTGCCCTGACGCAGGCAGGCGCCTGAACCTGCGCCCGGCCCGGTCAGCCGGCCCGGCGGACCTGTCGGTGGGCGAGGTAGCGCAGCATGTCCCGGATCAGCTTCTTCTCCTCCGGCGGTACGCCGGGATCGGCGAGCCGGGTCATGATCACCCGAAGGTCGGCCTCCACCGGGGACTCGATCCGGTCCCGCCGGGGCGGGCCCTGCTGCTCGCCGTCGGGCAGGCCGAGCGCCCGGAAGGCCACCCCGACGGGTACGTCCAGCGCGGTGCAGAAGCCGCGTACCTTCGCCAGCTCGGGATAGTCCTGCCAGTCCCCGGCGAGCCAGCGGAACAGGGTGGAGCGGCCCACGCCGGTGTGCGCGGCAACGTCGCTTACTGTCCAGCCGCGCTCGCTCTTGGCGTCGTCGATGGCCCGCCGGACGAAGCGGGCGAAGGCCCCCTGCGGCGAGTCCTGTGCGGCACCGATGTTCAGCGGAAAACCCTTTCGCGCAGACCTCGGGTGGTCTTCTGAGAGTAATCCGGAAGCCGGTCCGGCAACCCGACTGATCGCACCCACCCCGCCCGTACCATCGGTCGGCCGGCATCGCCCTCGGCTACCCGATCGTCGGAGAGTTCCGCCGGTACGGCCGAAAAGCCCCCGGTCGGCGCACCAGCGCCGGGGACCCATCGACGACGCCCGACGGCCCACAGCCCGAAACCGTCCACGGCCGGAACCCGTCCACGGTCTGGAAACCATCGACGGCCCGGAAACCGTCGAGGGTCAGGGGGAGTCGAGCAGGGTCTGCAACCGTGGCGTGAGCTGCCAGTCGCCGACCAGCCCCCGGTATTCGTCGCGCTGCTGGTCGGTTGGCTCGGCGCCGGTGTGCCGGGCCCGGAGCAGCAGGTTGCGCGGGGTGTGCTGCGAGTCGACGAACTCCACCACCTCGACCCGGTAGCCGTGCAGCCGGAGCAGCGCCGCCCGCAGCGTGTCGGTGAGTACGTCGGCGAAGCGCTCCCGCAGGATGCCGTGCCGGACCAGCGCGTCGTACGGCCCCGGGGCCGGGTGTGCCCGCAGTTGCGCGGCGAGGTCGTGGTGGCAGCACGGGGCGGCGAGTATCCAGCGGGCGCCCCAGCGCACCGCCCGGGCCAGCGCCTCGTCGGTCGCGGTGTCGCAGGCATGCAGTGCGAGTACCAGGTCGGGGGCGGGTTCCACGGTCGCCTCCGCGATGGTGCCAGCGACGAAACGTACCCGGTCGGCGTAGCCGAGTCGCTCGGCGAGCGCGCTGTTGCGGCGCCGCTGGTCCTCGCGTACGTCCACGCCGACGAGTTCCACCTCGATACCCCGCCCGGCCAGGTAGCGGTACGCCGCGAAGCTCAGGTACGCGTTGCCGCAGCCGAGATCGACCACCCGGAGCGGGCCGGTCAGTTCCGCCGGCAGGGTGGCCGCGAGGGCGCGCAGGAACGCGTCGACCTGCCGCCGCTTCGCCGCGCTGCCGCCGATCGCGTCGAAGAGCGGGTCACCGGGGTCGATCAGGTGTTCCCGGACCCGGTCGTGCGAGCCGACCGCGGAGCCGGGCCGCTGCGCGGCGACCCGGTGCAGTTGCGCATCACCCCGCTTGGTCACCCGCAGTTGCAGGGTGGTGGTCTCGGTCTCGACGTGCCAGTTGCCGAAGGGTTCGGCCAGCAGCGCGTCGACCGCCGCGTCCGCCTCCGGGCCGGGGGAGACGTTCCGGGTGAACGGCCGTTCGCCGTTGTCGGTGACGATCTGGAGCCGGGCGCCGGACTTGAGGGCGACCGGGCGCAGTTCGGCGCGTACCACGGTGGGGAGCTGCCCGCGCCGCCGCCCGGCGGCGACGGCACGGGTCAACCCGGGGTCGAGTAGCAGCGCCCGCACCTGCGCGAGCGCCGCGTCGAGCTGTTGTGGCATCTACTCGCCGGCGATGGCGTCGCCACCGGCGCCGGAACCCCGGCGGCTGCGGCGGCGCCGACGGCGCGGCTTGGCGGAGTCGTCGGCGTCGACCGCGGTCGACGCGCCGCTGCCGGCTTCGGCCGGTACCGCCCCGACCTCGACCGTCTCCGCCGTGCCCTGCGGACCGGCGACGACCTCGCCCGCCCGGCGCCGGCGCCGCTCCCGGCGGCGCGGCTCGGCCTCGCCGCCGACCTCGGCCTCCGGCACGATCGGGTCGGCGGTGCCGGCGCTGCGGCTGCTGCCGCCGCGCCGGTTGCGGGTCCGGCCGGCGCTGTCGCCGCGGCCCGGCCCGCGCCGGCCACCGGCGCCCCGGGACCGGCCGCCGAGATCCTCCTCGACCTCGGCCGAGAGCCCCGCCCGGGTCCGCTCGGCGGACGGCAGGGTACCGGCGACGTCGGTCGGGATGTCCAGGTCGGTGTAGAGGTGCGGGGAGGTGTGGTACGTCTCCGGCGGCTCCGGCATCTCCAGCCCGAGGGTCTTGTCGATGATCCGCCAGCGGGGCATGTCGTCCCAGTCGACGAAGGTCA
The DNA here is from genome assembly GCF_002846275.1 of Plantactinospora sp. CNZ320. Taxonomy (NCBI): domain Bacteria; kingdom Bacillati; phylum Actinomycetota; class Actinomycetes; order Micromonosporales; family Micromonosporaceae; genus Plantactinospora; species Plantactinospora sp. CNZ320. The sequence continues at coordinate 4,213,971 of NZ_PJMP01000001.1, read as the reverse complement.
CCGCGACACCCGTGGCGCCGGCCCGACCGGTACGCCCGATCCGGTGCGTGTAGGTGTCCTGGTCCTCCGGGCAGTCGTAGTTGACCACGTGGGTGACGCCGGTGACGTCGAGTCCCCGGGCGGCCACGTCGGTGGCGACCAGGATGTCGATCTTGCCGGCCCGGAACGCCCGCAGCGCCCGCTCCCGGGCACCCTGGCCCAGGTCACCGTGTACGGCCGCGACCGCGAACCCCCGGAAGTCGAGATCCTCGGCGACCCGGTCGGCCGCCCGCTTGGTACGCGTGAAGATCATCGTCAGTCCGCGTCCCCGCGCCTGCATGATCCGGGCGACGATCTCGACCTTGTTCATCGAGTGGGTGCGGTAGACAAGTTGCTCGGTCTGCGGCGACGGCCCGGTCTCGGCGGTGTGCCCGGCGTGGATGTTCACCGGGTGCCGGAGGAACCGGCGGGACAGCGCGACGATCGGATCCGGCATGGTGGCCGAGAAGAGCATGGTCTGACGGTCTTCCGGCAGCATCGCCAGGATCTTCTCGACGTCGTCCAGGAAGCCCAGGTCGAGCATCCGGTCCGCCTCGTCCAGCACCAGCGCGTGCACCCGGTCCAGCCGGAGCTGCTTCTGCTTGGCTAGGTCGAGCAGCCGGCCCGGGGTGCCGACCAGGATCTCGACGCCCTTGCGCAGCGCCTCGACCTGCGGCTCGTACGCCACGCCGCCGTAGATCGGCAGCACCCGTACGCCTCGGGTCTTGCCCGCTGCGGCGAGGTCCTTCGCCACCTGGAGTCCCAGCTCCCGGGTGGGTACGACGACAAGCGCCTGCGGCAGCCCGTCGCTGCCCTCGGCGGGCGCGAAGACCCGCTCCAGCAGCGGTACGCCGAAGCCGAGCGTCTTGCCGGTACCGGTCGGTGCCTGGCCGATCAGGTCGGTGCCGCGCAGCGCGATCGGCACGGCGTACTCCTGGATGGCGAAGGCCCGGGTGATGCCGACCGCTTCCAGTGCCTCGACGGTCTCCCGCCGGGCGCCGAGCTCGGCGAAGGTGGGTGCCTCGGGTCGGACCGGTGCGTCGGCGGTCAATGCCTCGCCGGCCATGATGTTTTCGATGTGATCGCTCATGTGGTTGTGGGGGTGCCCTCTCGTGGTGCGCCCCGTTCGTCCGTAGGGCGCGATTCTGGTATGGCGCGGGCCACACGGTCGACGGCTGAACGCCGAGTAGAAGACCGGGCCGCACGCGCGCGCCGCAGGGCAGAATTTCCGGTAACGGCGGAGCCTCTCCGGACCTCTGCCTCCTTCGGCAACTGATCCATGCTACCTGAGCCCGGCAAACGGCGTCTCCGGTCCGGGAAGACGACCGGCTACCGGGGTCCGGAGCTGTGACATCCGTTACACGTTCGCTTCGTGCAGTCACCGGCGAGTGGGCAACCGAACTGGTCGGTAACAGCGATCCCTGATGCGCCCCGACGGGGCGGTCCGGCGGTACTCTGCGGGCGTGTCCGCCCCCGCAGAGCCCGCTCCGATCCCGTCCCCCGCCCAGCCGACCGGTGTGGCCGTACCGGGCGCCGTCGTCGACCTGCTCGGCCTGGTCGCGTACGGCGAACTGATGGCTTTCGACCGGATGGCCGCCGATGCGAGGTTGGCACCTGATCTGGCCAGACGTGCCGTGTTGAGTGAAATGGCGGCAGTGGAGATCACCAACTACCGGCGGCTCGCCGATCGGCTCACCGAACTCGGCGTACCGGCCGGCGAGGCGATGGCCCCGTTCGCTCCGGCGCTCCAGTCGTACCACGACTCGACCGAGCCGAAGGACTGGCTGGAGGCGCTGACCAAGGCGTACGTCGGGGACGCCATCGCGGACGACTTCCTCCGGGAGATGGCGGCACTGCTCGCCGAGCCGGACCGGCAACTCGTGCTGGACGTGCTGCACGGCTCCCGGTACGACGAGTTCGCCGGGCAGGAGATCCGGCTCGCCATCCAGGCCGACCCGAAGGTCGCGAACCGGCTCTCGATGTGGGCGCGGCGGCTCGTCGGCGAGGGGCTGTCCCAGGCGGGACGGACCGCTGGCGAGCGGGCCGCGCTTACCGCCCTGATCGCGACAGGTTTCGACAACCAGGTGGGGGTGCAGGCGCTGTTCAAGCGGCTGATAGCAGCGCACACCGCCCGGATGGCGGCGGTCGGGCTCAACAACTGACCCGGCGCCGCCGGCCCGGACGACCGACCCGGCTCCGGTTCACCGCCCCCGAGCCAGCAGCTCGGGGGCGGACGCCTGATCCAGCCGGGCCGGTGGCCGGGTGGTCAGCGGGCGACGAAGCCGACCGCGCGGGGCGAGGCCTCGGCGATCTCGACGTAGGCCACCTTGCCGACCGGCACGATGACCCGACGGCCCTTCTCGTCCGTCAGTGACAGCGTCCCGTCGTTGGTGCTGAGGGCGTCGGTCACGATCTGCTCGATCTCAGCCGGCGTCTGCGCGCTCTCCAGGACCAGCTCGCGCGGCGCGTACTGCACGCCGATCTTGACCTCCACGTGGCCTCCTCGTTCGGGGCGAAAGATCCGCCGTCGGAAAGGCTATCCGATCCGCGCCGGTTACGTTCAGGCTGACTCACCCTGCAACGGAAAGCTCGCGATTCCCCGCCAGGACAGCCCGGTGAGCAACGCCTCGGCCTCGGCCTTCGGCACCTGCCGCCCGCTGGCGAGCCAGAACTGGGCCGCGGTCTCGGCCGCGCCGACCAGCCCGGAGGCGAGCAGTTCGGCCCTGGACCGGCTCACCCCGGTGTCCGAGATGATGGTGTCGGTGATGGCGGCGATGCAGCCCTGCTCCACCCGCTCGACCCGCTCGCGTACGGCCGGCTCGTTGCGCAGGTCCGACTCGAACACCAGCCGGAACGCGCCGCTCTCGTGGTCGACGAAGTCGAAGTACGCCCGGACGGCGCCGCTGACCCGCTCCTTGTTGTCGGTGGTCGCCGCCATCGCATCCCGGACCTTGGCCACGATCGCGTCGCAGTGCGTGTCCAGCAGCGCCAGATAGAGCTCCAGCTTGCCCGGGAAGTGCTGGTAGAGAACGGGCTTGGAGACACCCGCCCGCTCGGCGATGTCGTCCATCGCGGCCGAGTGGTACCCCTGGGCGACGAACACCTCCTGGGCCGCCGCCAGCAGCTGCTTACGCCGTGCCGAGCGCGGCAGACGCGTCGGGCGGCCGGCTGTCTGCGCGCCGTTTCCCACCTGGGTCATGGTCACCTCCGCTTCACCTCGCACGCCCCGGACCGCATTCCGACCGGAGCAGGGATCGATCACTCGACCGCCGAATTAGGCCGCCGCTGTAACTTATCGGCACTGCCACCACACGGTAGCCTCAGCGGGGGCGACCAAGGAGCGCACGGTGGACGAAACAGGGCAACCCGGAGCCCCAACACCGGGAGAGCACGGCAACGGGGCAGGTCCGCACGGTGATCCGGCCCGCCCGGCCCGTCCGGCCAACGGCTGGGCGGCCGACCCGGGCTGGTCCGGCGCCGAGACCGGCGTCGATCCGAGCGGGCGGCCGTGGCACCAGGCGGTCGAGCCGGTGGCGAGTCGCGGCTGGGCTGACCACGCGGCCTACAGCCCTCGACCGTTGCCGGCGTCACCCGCCATCCCGATCCGCGAGCTGCGGCAACCGGTCAACGGAGTGCATCTCGGCGAGGCGCCGGAGCCGGAGCGCGGCTGGAGCGGCGGCCCCGGTTACCCGTACGAGCCGGAGGGGGGCGAGGTGACCGGTCGGCAGGGTGCTGCCGGACCCGACCCGTCGAGCGGCGCCCGCCCGGACCACCTGGTACAGCCGGGGACGCTGCCGGCGGGCGAACCGGATCCGTCCGGTACCGCCCGGCACGCCTTCGGCGATCCTGGCTGGGCGGAGCCGGAACGCACCGGCATCGGGTCGGCCAACCAACCACCGCGTTGGGCGGAACCGGCGCAGCCGGCACACCCCGGTCCCATCTCGGCACCACCGGTCGCGGTCTCCGGCCCGCCCAGCGCCACGCCGGTACCGCCGGTGGTGGCGTCCGGCCCACCGGCAGCCGTCTCCGGTCCGCCTGCCGTCGCCGGATCGTCGATCGGGGCCCCTGGTCAGCTCGGCGGCCAGGCACTGCCCGAGCACCTCGTCGCGGCCGACTTCGAGCGCGGTCGCGGCTTCCGGTCGCCGTCCGAGCCCGAACAGCCGCCGGTGACCGAGATGACCGCGCTGATGCCCGCCGTACCCCGGCAGCAGGACCGTTCCCCGGCCCCGCCGCCCGGTCCGGAGCAGACTGGACCGGGCTGGCGCCCGGCCGAGGCGGACGAGCGCGGGCCGGCACCGGTGCATCCGGCCGACCTGCGAGCCCAGGAGCCGGCGAACTGGTCGTCTGGCTGGGCGCCGCCGTGGGCCCCGACGCCCGAGCCGGAGAGCGGCCGGCGCCCGGAGAGCCAGTACACCGCCGAGGCGGTCGCACCGGCCGAGTCGCCCCGGGAACCGGACCCTGCCGGACGGGAGCAGCGCTGGTCGCCGAGCTGGGCCGACCAGTCGGCGCAGCGGGTCGCCGAACCGCCAACCGGGCCGGTCGCCCGGGAGCAGGCCGCCCTGCCGCTGGCCGGGCCGGGCTTCGCGGCGGGGCCGGCGACGACCGCCCGGAACGCCGCCACGGCGCCCGAGACCGCGACCCGGCGGGCGACCGCCAGCGAACACACCGGCTACCCCGGCGAGCACATCAGCTACCCCGGCGAACACACCGGCTACCCCAGCGAGCACAGCAACCACCCCGGCGAACACACCGGCTACCCCAGCGAGCACAGCAACCACCCCGGCGAGCAGCCGGGCTATCCCGGCGAGCGCGCCGGCTATCCCGGTCCGGCGGCGCCGGGGCCGGAGGCTCCGAGCTACCTGTCCGGTCCCGGTGGACTCTCCGGTCCACCCGGGCCGGAGCCGTCGCGCCACCTTGCCGGCCCGGCCTTCTCGGGGCCCGGTGCCGAGCCGGCGGCCCCACCGCCCGGGCCGGACCCGGCCGCGGAGCAGCCCGGCCACCCGACGGCGGCCGCAGCCACCCCCGCTGCCGACGCCGCCGGCCGCCCAGCCGGTCCGTCCGGCCCCTCGTCGGCCGCCGAGCATGTCAGCTATCCGTCGGCGGCCGAGCAGGTCAGCTATCCGTCGGCGGCCGAGCAGGTCAGCTATCCGTCGGCGGCCGAACATGCCGGCTATCCGCCGGTCGGGCAGGCGACCGGCTACCCGTACCGGCGGGAGGCCCTGGCGTTGCCGACCGGGCCGAGCCACCCCGGTGCCCCGTACCGCTATCCGGAGCCGGTGCCGGCGGAGCCCGCGCCCGCCGCCCGGCCGGCGGACCCCGGTGACGTGTTGCCGCAACGCGTCCCCGCCGAGCCAGACGTGCCCACCGTGCCGGAGCCACCCACCGTGGAGCCGCCCGCCGAGACGCCCGAACTGGCCCGGATCGCCACCCATCTGCGTCGGGAGGACGGAGCGGCACAGCTGCGCGAGCGACCGGACGGCTTCGACGTCAACGCGATCCTGGATGCGGTCCGGGGAGTCGCCGGGGTACGCGACGCCTCGCTGCGTACCACCCCGGCCGGGGCGCACAGCCTGCGCCTGGATCTCGCCGACGGTGCCGATCCCGCCGAGGTGAGCCGGCACGTGGCACGACTGCTCCAGGAACGGATGGGGCTCGCCGCAGCCCCGCAGAACCTGCCCACCGGACCGGCATCCGCCCCGCCGAGCTTCGCCGGGACCGCCGCGCCGCCCCGACCCCGGCCGGCGCCGCCCCGGCACGCGCCGCCAGCCGAGCCGGAGCCGCGCCCCGAGCCGGCGAGAGAGGAGCCACGCCGCCGGCACCAGGCACCGGGTCACCAGGCGCAGGGTCACCGGGGCCGGGCCACCGTCGGCGAGCCGGCGACGGTGGCGCCCGGCGATGGCGGCCGGAGCGGGACAGCGCTCGGCGCCAACTCCAGCACCGTCGGCAGCTCCTACTCCGGCAGTCCGGTGACCACCACCGAGACCGCGCCGTCCCGGCCACTGAACCCGGGGTCGCCACCCGGTCCGCGAGTGATCATCGATCACGTGCAGGTGAGCACCTTCGGGCTGGACGCCACCGTCGAGGTGCGGCTCGCCGCCGGGAAGCAGCCGGCGGCCGGGCTGGCCACCGGTCCCGCCGTCGACGGGTACGTGCTGCGGCTCTGTGCCGTGGCGGCGGCCGCCGCCATCGACGAGCTGCTCAGCGCCTCCACCCGGGTCACCGAGCGGGGTCGCTGCTTCGTCGAGCACGCGGCTGTGGTGCAGTTCGGCAGTTGCGAGGTAGCCACCGTGGTGGTGCTGCTGGTCTGCGACGGCTGGGTCGAGCAGCTCGCCGGCTCGGCCCTGGTCTCCGGTGACCCCCGGCAGGCGGTGGTCCGGGCCACTCTGGCGGCGGTCAACCGCCGGCTGGAGGCGCTGCTCACCTGACCCGGCGCCGCTGCTCACCCGGACTGGTTCCATTGGTCACCTGATGTGGCGCCGTTGCTCACCTGAGCCGGGGCTACCGCTCAGCTGACGCGTCGCTGCTCAACTGAGCCGGCGCCGCTGCTCAGTTGACGGGCTGTTGAGGCGTTGCTCACGCGACCCGGCCGTGGGCCGGTCGCAGCGGCGGTGAAAACGGAGCAAACCGGGGCGGAGGCACCCTGTCAGTGCCTGCGTCGAGGACCCTCCCGCCGCCGTTCGGTTCGTCGATCGGCGTACCGGCGGCACACTTGACCGATGAAGCGTGCGCTGCTGATGGCGGACGAGTCGATCCCCCCGTACGGGACGCCGCCACCCTGGCCCGGCCGGGGCGTACGGATCGACGGCTCGGTCACGTACGTCCGGGAGACCCCGGCCACCCGGGAGGGCGCCGAACCGGCCCTCTACGTGCACGGGCTGGGCGGCTCGGCCCAGAACTGGACGGACCTCGCCGGGCTGCTCGCCGACCGGCTCGACGGGCACGCGATCGACCTGCCCGGCTTCGGGCGGAGCGACCCGGCCCGGAAGTACACCATCCCGGCCTTCGCCGACCGGGTGATCCGGTACATCGAGCACTCCGGCCGGGGGCCGGTGCACCTGTTCGGCAACTCGCTCGGCGGAGCCGTGTCGGTACGCGTCGCCGGGCTCCGCCCCGACCTGATCCGTACCCTCACCCTGGTCTCGCCGGCGATGCCGTTCCTTGATCCGCGCCGGTCGCTACAGGGCCGGCTGGTGCCACTGCTGGCGGTGCCCGGGGCGGAGCGGTTGGCGTCGCGCTGGCTGACCCAGTTGCCGCCGGAGGAGATGGCCCGGCAGGTGATGGAGGCGTGTGTCGCCGACACCAGCCGGATCTGCGACCAGCGCCGCCTGGAGGCGATCGAGGAGATCCGGATCCGGTACACCGCCGAGCACTACGCAACTGCCTATCTGGGTACGCTGCGCGGGCTCGTCGGCAGTTTCGTCCGGGCGTACCTGCCGGGCTCCGGCTCGCTGTGGCGGATCGCCGGTCTGGTCACCGCGCCGACGCTGGTGATCGGCGGCGGGCAGGACCGGCTGGTGGACGTCAGGGTACCGGCCCAGGTGGCCCGGGTGATCCCGGACAGTCGACTGCTGACGCTGGCCGGTGTCGGGCACGTCCCGCAGATGGAGGTGCCCCGGGTGGTCGCCCGGGCGGCACTGGCGCTGCTGGACGAGACCAGCCCGCTGCCGACCGTACCCCGGTGATCGTCTTCCATTGATCCTCGTCCGGTGACCGCCGCCCAGCAGGGCTCGGGGTGGCTGCGATCGGCCGACTCCGTCGGGTGATCCGGACCCCTGGGTGCAACCGAGCGGGTGGGTCTGGCGTACTAAGTAGGCGTGTGGAGCAGAGATCGTCGCCAACCCCCGGCACCAGGTGCCGCGCCCTCGACCTCCGGCATGCCGCGCCGACGACACGCCCGGCGGCACCGGCGTGGCCGGATGCTGGCGGTGGTGCTGCTGGGGGTGGCCGGCGCGGTCGGGGTGATCGGGATCCTGGTCCCGCCGGCCGAGCGGCTGACCGGGGACGACCGGAGCGCCGCCGCCCAGCCGGTCCCGTCGGCGACGCCGTCCGCCGAGGCAACGCCGACGCCGACACCGAACCCGACACCGAGCCGGCCACCGGCACCGGTGCTGCGGCTCACCGACCCGGTGCCGTCGACCGGGCCGGGCAGTTTCAGTTACGCGACCGGTCGGGGCGAGGTGCTGGGCCAGGCCGGTACGGTGCGGCGCTACCGGGTGGCGGTGGAGCGCAACGTCGACGAGCAGATCGCGGAGTTCGCCGCCGCTGTCGACGCCTCGCTGGCCGATCCGCGCAGTTGGATCGGCAGTGGGCGGCTGCGGTTGCAGCGGGTACCGGACAAGGCCGGCCACGACTTCACGGTCTATCTGGTGACCGCCGGTACGGCCCGGGAGATGTGCGCGGCCTCCGGGGTGGACATCCGGGTCGGCGGCAAGCCGTACACCTCCTGCCGGGGAAGTGGACGGGTGATCATCAACCTGGAGCGCTGGATGCGGTCCGTCCCGCACTACGTCGAGGCGAAGGTGCCGCTGGAGCGCTACCGGACGTACGTGATCAACCATGAGGTCGGGCACGAGTTGGGGCACGGGCACGAGCGCTGTCCCCGGTCGGGGCGGGCGGCACCGGTGATGATGCAGCAGACGCTCTTCCTCAACGGCTGCGTGGCGAACCCCTGGCCGTACCTGCGCGGGGAGCGGTACGCCGGCCCTCCGCTCTAGATCTGGACAGGGCGGGAGCGGGCCTGGACTTCGACCCGCAGGCGGTGGAGTGGGCCTGAACGGCGCCCGCGGGACCGGGTCTGGACTCGCCCGCCGGGAGGGCTGGACGCTCGCCCGTCGGCGTGGAAGGCTGTGGCCCGCCATGACGAATCCGGCAAACCCTGGCACCAACGCCCGTTTCCCCGCGCGCTCCGGCGGCCGGCTCGAACGGCACCGGATCGCCGCCGCCCAGGCCCGTCGACGACGGCGACGTACCGTCGCTCTGGCGCTGCTGGGGATCGCCGCCGGCCTGCTCACGGTCGGGTTGGTGCAGACCCGGCCGGACGCACCGGGCTCGACGGTGGCGGCGGCCGGCCGGGGTGGTGTGGTCGCCGGGGCGACGAGTGCCGGGGCCGGGCGCGGCGGGCCGGCGACCGACCCGGACGCCCGCTATCCGACCACCGGACCGGGATCCTTCGGGTACGCGGCCGCGGGCCGGGTGCTGGGCAAGGCGGGTACCCTGCGCCGCTACCACGTCGCCGTCGAGCAGGGCATGGGGCAGGAGGTGGCGACCTTCGCCGCCGCCGTTGACGCGGTGCTCGGCGATCCGCGCGGCTGGACGGCGTCCGGGAAGCTCCGCCTCCAGCGGGTGGCCAGGGCGACGAAGGCGGAGTTCACGGTCTTCCTCGCCACACCGGGGACCTCGGAGAAGATGTGCGCCACCGCCGGACTGCACACCGAGCGGTACGGCTCGTGCCGGCTGCCGGGGCAGGTGGTGCTCAACGTCGCGCGCTGGTTGACCGCGGTGCCGGACTACGGCGCGGCGCTGGAGGTCTATCAGGCGTTCGCCCTCAACCACGAGGTCGGGCACGAGTTCGGGGAGGAGCACCAGGGCTGCCCCCGGCCGGGTGCACCGGCGCCGGTGATGCTCCAGCAGACGTACGGGCTGCGCGGCTGCGCGCCGAACGGTTGGCCGTACGTGGACGGGCAGCCGTACGTCGGCCCGCCGATCCCCTGACCCGCGTCCTGTATCCCCGCGTCCTGTATCCCCGCGTCCCGTATTCCCCGCTCCCGGATTTCGGGCAGGTGTTTCAGCTCATGGTCGGTAAGCGCCCCGGCGAGGAACAATGGCCGGACTGCCACTGTCGATGCGCTCAGCCGAGGGCTGAGCGAGGATCCGAACCGGGGAGTCCACCGTGTCGCTGCCCCCGCTCGTCGAACCCGCCGCCGAGCTGACCGTTGACGAGATCCGCCGCTACTCGCGCCACCTGATCATCCCGGATGTCGGGGTCGAGGGGCAGAAGCGGCTGAAGAATGCCCGGGTGCTCTGCGTCGGCGCCGGCGGCCTCGGCTCGCCCGCCCTGTTGTACCTGGCCGCGGCCGGGGTCGGGACGCTGGGCATCATCGACTTCGACACCGTCGACGAGTCGAACCTCCAGCGCCAGGTCATCCACGGCGTGTCGGACGTCGGCCGGTCCAAGGCCGAGTCCGCCGCGTCGAGCATCCGTGAGATCAACCCACTGGTGCAGGTCGAGATCCACAACACCGCGCTGGACCGGGACAACGTGCTGGAGATCTTCGGCCAGTACGACCTGATCGTCGACGGCACCGACAACTTCGCCACCCGTTACATGGTCAACGACGCGGCGGTGCTGCTCGGCAAGCCGTACGTCTGGGGGTCGATCTACCGGTTCGACGGGCAGGCGTCGGTCTTCTGGGCCGAGCACGGCCCCTGCTACCGCTGCCTCTACCCGGAGCCGCCGCCGCCCGGCATGGTGCCGTCCTGCGCCGAGGGCGGCGTGCTCGGCGTGCTCTGCGCGTCGATCGGCTCGATCCAGGTCACCGAGGCGATCAAGCTGCTGACCGGGATCGGCGAGCCGCTGGTGGGTCGGCTGATGGTCTACGACGCGCTGGAGATGTCGTACCGGAAGATCAAGGTACGCAAGGACCCGAACTGCGCGCTCTGCGGCGAGAACCCGACCGTGACCGAGTTGCTGGAGGACTACGAGGACTTCTGCGGTGCGGTCTCGCCGGAGGCCGAGGAGGCGGTGGTCGAGTCCACCATCACGGCCCGTGAGCTGAAGGACTGGCAGGACGCGGGCAAGGACATCTTCCTGGTCGACGTCCGGGAGCCGGCGGAGTACGAGATCGTCCGGATCCCCGGCGCGACGCTGATCCCGAAGGGCGAGATCCTTTCCGGTGCGGCGCTTGCCTCGCTGCCGCAGGACAAGCAGATCGTGCTGCACTGCAAGTCCGGCGTGCGGTCGGCCGAGGCGCTGGCCGCGCTGAAGGCCGCCGGCTTCCGGGACGCGGTGCACGTCCAGGGCGGGGTGCTCTCCTGGGTCAAGCAGATCGACCCGTCGTTGCCGGCCTACTGATCCACACCGGACCCGGTCCGGTACCCCGACGCGGGGCAGCTCTTGGAGCTGCCCCGCGTCGCGTTGTTGGCAGTACTGTCACTGTCGAATGTAGTAGGTGTGCTATCTTCTCGCGTAGATGTTAGACGAGGGGGTGTAGATCTATGACCATCGCCGAGACTCCGGGCCGGACCTCCGAGCCTGCCGGGTCACCGGTCGAGCAGCCCGTGCTGGACGTCCGCGACCTGCGGATGCGCTACGGCAGCACCGACGTGCTGACCGGCGTCACGTTCACGGCCCGGCCCGGTGAGGTGTTGGCGCTGCTCGGTCCCAACGGTGCCGGCAAGACGACCACCATCGAGATCCTGGAAGGCTTCCGGATGCGCTCGGCCGGTGAGGTGACCGTGCTGGGGATGGATCCGGCGCACGGCGACGAGCGGTGGCGGGCCCGGCTGGGCGTGGTGCTCCAGTCCTGGCGCGACCACGCCAAGTGGCGGGTACGCGAACTCCTCACCCATCTCGGCTCGTACTACCGGCCCTACTCCAGCGACCAGGTCCAGCGCCCGTGGGACGTCGACGAACTGGTGGACGCGGTCGGGTTGACTCCGCACGCCCACAAGCGGACTGGTCAGCTCTCCGGCGGGCAGCGGCGCCGGCTGGACGTCGCGATCGGCATCGTCGGCCGACCCGAGCTGCTCTTCCTCGACGAGCCCACCGCCGGGTTCGACCCGGAGGCCCGGCGCGAGTTCCACGACCTGGTGCACCGGCTGGCCGACCTGGAGCAGACCACGATCCTGCTGACCACGCACGATCTGGACGAGGCGGAGAAGCTGGCCGACCGGATCCTGATCCTGGCCGGCGGCTCGATCATCGCCGACGGCTCGGCCGACCAGCTCGCCCGGCGGATGTCGCCGGAGGCCGAGGTGAGGTGGACTCGGGACGGCCAGCGGTTCGTACACGCCACGACCGACGCCACCCGATACGTCCGGGAGCTGTTCCAGCAGTACGGCGACAGCATCGCCGACCTGGAGGTCCGGCGGGCCACCCTGGAGGACACCTACATGGCGCTGGTACGCGAGTTCGAGTCCGGTCGGGGCGCCGCCGCGCTCCGTGAGTTCGAGGCGGTGACCCGGTGAACCCCGGTCTGTTGGCCCTGCGGGCCGGAGTGGTCCGTGGCGGGATCGAGCTGCGGCAGACCGTCACCAACGCCCAGGACCTGTGGAACTACATCTTCCCGACCATCATCTTCCTGATCGTCATGTACTTCACCCGCGACTCGACGGTGCCCGGTACGGACTTCTCACTTGGTGCCCGGACCCTGCCCAGCGTGTTGGGCATGAGCATCGCGTTCAACGCGATGCTGACGATGGCGATGCTGCTCACCCTGGAACGCGAGGACGGCACCCTGCTGCGGGCCAAGGCGATTCCGCACGGCATGCTCGGTTACCTGGTCGGCAAGATCGTGCAGGTGTCCGGGATGATCGTGCTCGGTGGCGTCTTCCTCGTGGTGCCGGGGATGTTCCTGGTCGACGGCCTGGTGGCCGGTGGCGGGAGTTCCTGGCTGATCCTGGCCGCGGTGGTGCTGCTGGGCCTGTTCGCCTGCCTGCCGCTCGGTGCCATTCTCGGCTCGCTCTTCGCCAATCCCCGCAACGTGGGCATGATCATCTTGCCGATCGGCGGCCTGGTCGCGACCTCCGGTATCTTCTACCCGATCACGAACTTCCCAGAGTGGTTGCAGTGGCTTGTCCAGGGGTTCCCGATCTACTGGCTCGGACTGGGGATGCGGTCGGCTCTGCTGCCGGACGAGTTGGCGGCCGTGGAACTCGGCGGGTCGTGGCGGCATCTGGAGACGTTCGGAGTGCTCGGTGCCTGGGCAGTACTGGGTCTGCTGATCGCACCGATCGTGCTGCGCCGGATGGCCCGCCGGGAGTCCGGGTCGAGCGTCGCCGCCCGTAAGGAGAAGGCCCTGCAGAGGATCACCGCCTGATGAGTGAGGCGATCTACAACCGGATCGCGGTGCTGCGCGCGGAACGCGGGATCTCCCGCCGGGATCTCGCCGACGCGCTCGGGGTGCACTACCAGACGATCGGCTACCTGGAACGCGGCGAATACAACCCGAGCCTGCACCTGGCGCTGCGGATCGCGCGGTATTTCGAGGTCTCGGTGGAGGTCATCTTCTCCACCGAGCCCTTCCCCCGGATCGGCGCCACCGAGCGGGCCACGGCCTGAGCCGGCGGCACTTGCCCGGCGGCGTCGCACCCGCCGAGCGCAGGTTCAGCCGAGGATCACCAGGTCGTCGCGGTGCACGACCTCGCGTTCGTAGCCGGGGCCGAGGGCGGCGGCGAGTTCGGAGGTGGAGCGGCCGAGCAGGCCGGGCAGCTCCACCGCGTCGTAGTTGACCAGCCCTCGGGCGACCGCCGCCCCCGCGTCGTCGACCAGGTCGACCGGGTCGCCGGCCGTGAAGGCGCCGTCCACCGCCGTGATCCCGGCCGGCAGCAGGGACTTGCGCCGGGTCACCACCGCCTGCACCGCCCCGGGGTCGAGGTGCAGCCGCCCCCGGGGCGAGGTCGCGTGGGCCAACCAGAAGAGCCGGGCCGCCGGACGTTGGCGTACCCGGTGGAAGAAGGTGCCGACCGGCTCGCCGGCCAGCGCCGCCGGGGCCAGCGGCGCGGCGGTCAGCACCACCGGAATGCCGAACCCGGTGGCGATCCGGGCCGCCTCCACCTTGGTGACCATGCCGCCGGTACCCACCCCGGCCCGGCCGGCCCGGCCGATCGCCACCTCGGCGAGATCCTGCTCGTCGCGTACCTCCTCGATCCGCACCGTGCCGGGGCGGGCCGGGTCGCCGGTGTAGAGGGCGTCCACGTCGGAGAGCAGCACCAGCAGGTCGGCGTGGACAAGCGCGGCCACCAGGGCGGCCAGCCGGTCGTTGTCGCCGAACCGGATCTCGTCGGTGGCCACCGTGTCGTTCTCGTTGACGATCGGCACCGCGCCGAGGTCGAGGAGTTTGCGCAGCGTGCGATAGGCGTTGCGGTAGTGCGCCCGCCGGGTCACGTCGTCGACGGTGAGCAGCACCTGGCCGACCGTCCGGCCGTGCCGGGCGAAACCCGCCGAGTAGCGACCGATCAGCAGCCCCTGCCCGACACTTGCCGCCGCCTGCTGGGTGGCCAGGTCACGTGGGCGGGTGGCCAGTCCGAGCGGGGCCAGGCCGGCGGCGATCGCCCCGGACGACACAAGCACCAGCTCCCGCCGGTCCGGGTCGACCCGCCTGCGGCCCGCCCCGGACGGTCGGGCACCCGGCTCCGTCGCAGGGGCGCCGGCCGGACCACCCGCCAGCCAGCCAGCGAGTACGTCGGCCAGCGCGTCGACCCGCGCCTCGTCCAGGCCACCGGCGGCGGTGGTCAGCGAGGACGAGCCGACCTTGACCACGATCCGGCGAGCTGTGGTTACTGCTTCCCGCACCTGCCCATTCTGCGGTGCCCGGATCGGCCCGCCCCGCCGGCCCGCCCCGTACTCCCATATCGTGGCAGCTCATGACCCCCGAGGAGTACGTCGAAGAGGTGCTCGCGCTGGTCGAGCGGATCCCGCCCGGCCGGGTGATGTCGTACGGCGCCATCGCCGATCACCTGGCCGAACGGTCCGGCCGGGCGTCGGCCCGGCTGGTCGGCTCGATCATGGCTCGGCATGGTGGCGGGGTGCCCTGGCACCGGGTGGTCAACTCGGCCGGCCGGCTGCCGCCGGGGCACGAGGTCGAGGCCCGGGCCCGGCTGCGCGCCGAGGGAGCCCCGCTGCGGGGCGAAGGGGTCGACATGGCGGCGGCCGACTGGCAGCCCTGAACCGGTCGGCCCGCCGTCGACCCGGGGTACGGGTCCGCCCCAGCCCGGCCAGCAGGACCGATCAGGTCCATCCCCACGCTGTCGGGACTCTCGTCGTCCGCGAGCGCCTGGAAGGTGGCGTACGCCGCCTTCTCGCGTTGCCCTCCCAGCCCTGGTCGAGCGCGGCGAGGCCCCGGCCGACGTTCTCGCCGATCCGCTCCAGCCCCGCACCCATGACCCGGCACGCTCCGGCGACCCTGCGGTACGCCTCCTGGATGGTCTTCACCCTCACCGTCATCGGTACCACTCCTCTTCGGACAGTCCGGCCCACCGGTTCGTGGGCTCTTCGGCCCTCAATCGGAGGCTAGGTCGCAGGCCGGTACCGCCGTGACGGTCATTCACCCCACACGTCCGGATGGACCCGGTGGCCGAGGGGGTGGCGCTGCTACAGCTCGTCGAGCCGGACCAGACCGTCCTGGAGGGCGCGGGCGACCAGGGCCGCCTTTGTCGAGGCGGGTCGCCCGGCGTTGGCGTACCTGATCCGGACCCGGTCGAGGTAGCTGTTGACGGTGCGTACCGAGAGGTTGAGCTTGCGGGCCACCATCTCCTTGGACTCGCAGGCGAACCAGTTGACGAGTACGTCGGTTTCGCGCGGGGTGAGCCGAGGCCGGTCCGGCCGGTTGTCCGTACTGATCGCGCGGGCCATCGACGGTGTGGTGAAGGGCAGGTTCCGGCTGGCGGCGTGGATCGCCTGGACCAGGTGCTTCGGCCCCTCGGTCTTGGCCAGGCAGGCGAAGGCACCGAGGTCCAGGCAGCGCAGGATGGTGTCCCGGTCCTCGCGCATCGTGTAGACGATCACCGGACGGCCGGCGTCGACGAGTCGCCCCAGGTCGGCATAGGCGGGCACCTCGCGGTGCAGCAGCAGGTCGAGGACGACGACGTCGGCGGAGAGGCCGGGCTCGGTCCAGGCCACCGCCGGAGTCGTACCCGAGTCGAGCACCTCGATCGGCGGGTCGGCCTCGGCGCACCAGGCACGAATTCCGGTGACTATCGCCGGGTGGTCGTCAATGACCACCGCCGTGGTCAACTCTGCGCCGGCCATCTGGCCTCCACCCACACTTTCGACCCCTCGACGAGCCGGGTGACGCTCACCCCGTCAGGGCCTGCGATCGCAACCTCCGGAGCACCGCCAACCGGCTCGGCGGTTCCGGGGTCGGTTCCGGGTTCGGCGGTTCCGCGGTCGGCGGTTCCGCGGTCGGCGGTTCCGCGGTCGGGGGTTCCGGGTTCGGCGACGATGCTCACGGTCACCCCGCCCGGGGAGCCGAGCAGCGTCACCCGGACCTCGGCGGTGGCGGTGCCGACGATCCGCAACGCCGGCTCGGTCAACGCCCGGCGGACCGCCAGGGGCGGGGTCGGCCACTGACCGCAGGTCCCGAGGTAGACCGCGACCCCGGTACGGTCGGCCAGGTCGAGACAGGCGCCCAGTTCGTGCAGGAGTGGATCGTCCACATCGTCGTGCTCGGCGAAGAGCCGGCGCAGCCGGGCCGCCGCCACGGCGTACCGGCGCCGTACCCGGTCGTCGCGCAGGTCGGCCGAACCGGTGCTCAGGTCGGTCAGCAGGGGTACGCAACCGGTGGCGAGGTCGGCGTAGCGGGCCCGGCGGTCGGCGCGCAGGTGTTCCGCGATCGCCTCGGCGGTGCGTACCCGCGCGGCGTCGGCCGCGGCGGTGGAGGCGGTCGCCACCAGCCCGCGCAGTGTCGCCGCGCCGGCCAGTACCGGCAGTTGACAGCCGAGCACGATCGCGGCGACGACTACCAGGTCGGCGATCTCGTGGGCCTGGCCGACCAGGGCGAGCTGGGCGAAACTGCCGAGGGTGTGCCCGCCGAGGAAGGTGGCCGGGGCAGCGACACCGTGGTCGACCAGCAGGAGCAGCCCGAACCAGCCGATCACGCCGAAGGACCACTCCTGCTCCGACATCAGCGCGTCGGCCGAGATCCCCGTGGTCGCCAGCGCCGATGACCCGAGTACCGCCGCCACCAGCACCCAGCGGGTCCGCCCCAGCGGCCGGTGCCGGACGATCCGCACTCCGGCCAGTACGGCGACGGCGGTCAGCAGCGCGAACGCCAGCACCTGCTGCGTCAGGCTGCGGTACGTCTGGGCGTGGGTCAGCAGCAGCGGGAGGGCGAAGCCGAGGAGCGCGGTGACGGCGATGGCGAGGGTGGCCAGGCGGAGCCCGTGCAGGAGCCTGCCCAGCGGGACGTGCCCGGCCGGCTCAGCCATCCGGCACCTCCAGCCGGATCCGGGTACCCGCGCCCGGTCGCGCGGTCACGACCGCCCGGCCGCCGACCCGGGCCATCCGCTCCTGGATGGAGTGCGACAGCCCGCGCCGATGTCGGGGTACCCGCTCCGGCGCGAAGCCCCGCCCCTGGTCGACGACCTCCACGACGGTACGGCCGGCGTGCCGGTGCACCAGCAGTTCCGCCGTCTTGACACCGGCGTGCCGGCCGACGTTCGTCAACGCCTCCCGGACGGCGGCACCGATCGCGTTGGCCCGGACCACCGGCAGCAGGAGCACCGGTGGCGACCGCAGTTGCACCGTGACGGCCGCGTCCCGCGCCACCTCGCGCAGCGTCCGCACCAGATCGGCGTCGCCGCCGGAGAGGCTCGCGCCGCCGGAGAGGCCGGCGTTTCCGGAGAGGTCCGGGCGGGCGGAGATGGTCGCGAGGTCGCGGGCGGCCTGGGCGGCGAGCCAGGGTTCGGTGCCGTCGACCATCCGGGCGCCGACCGCGAGCAGGGTACTGGCGGCGGTGTCGTGCAGCACCGCGAGGTGCTCCCGTTCGTCCGCCCACCGGGCGGCGGCCACCGCAGCCTCGGACCGGGCCCGTTCGCGTTCCCGGACGGCCAGGTCGGTCTGCCGGGCACCGGCCCGGACCAGCACGAAGAGCAGCCGGGACAGGCTGGCCTCCACGAGGGACCAGAGCCCGACCGGCGCCGCCTCGGACCAGCTCCCGGGCGAGGCGAGGGCGTTGCCGGCGAGATGCGCCAGCACGATCACCGTGGCCAGCAGTGCGCCCTCGGCGGCGGTACCGAGCCACTGGTGCGCCACGGCGGTGATCGCGGCGACCGCGAGGACCCAGTTGGTGCTGTCGGTCAACGCCTCCGGCGGTACCGTCCAGCGCTGGGTCAGGCACAGCAGCACGACCAGCAGGGTGTCCACCGGCACCAGCCAGCCACGGGAGTTGAACCGCAGGTAGAGCACGCTCCAGGCACAGAGTGCCGCGACCACGCCGCCGACCAGCGCCCGCCGATCCGGAGCCGACTGGAAGAGCGCAGCACCACCGGCACAGCACAGCGTCGCGCTGCGGATCACGACCGCGTAGCGGCGGCCGAGCCGGCGCAGCCCGCGTTCCGTGCCGCCGCCGATCCGGGCGGCGCTGTCGCTAGCCGTCCCACCGCCGAACTTGCCGCCGGTGGGCTCGCCGCCGCCGGAGGGCTTGCCGTCGCCGCCGAACTCGCCGCCGCTGGAGGGGGCGCTGCCGCAGATCTCGTCCTCGCCGGAGGAAGCACCGCCGGTTGCTGCCTCCGGTGGTGGTGGCCGTCGCCAGCGATCCCGCACGGCCCTCACGCCCACCGATGTTAGTGCGGCGGCCGGAAGGGTCACCAGGGCTGGTGCGGCTACCCGGGCACCTACCAGGATCGATGCGGCGGTCAGCTCGCCAGGGAGACCGGCTGGGCGCTGCGGCGCAGGATCCGATCCCTGTCCGGGCCGCCCGGCACGGTCACCAGCAGGCAACCCGAGCGGGGCGCGACCGAGGCCGGCGAGCCGAGCAGTTGGGCGCTGCGTACCAGCACCGCGGCGAGTTCGGTGTCGCGGATGCGTACCCCGAGAATGGTGGTCCGGACGTGCCGGCCGGCGGCCAGCAGCGCGGCGCGCCAGGCGGCGGCGGCCAACGCCTGCCGGCGCGCGTTGCGCGGCGCGGAGGCGCCGACGGCGGCCGGGTCGAGCAGCGCCGTCCGCCCCTGCCGCCAGCCCATCGACAGTACGGCGGGCTGCCCCGGCTCGGTGAGGTGCAGCCGGTGAAGTTCGTAGCGGCGGCGGACACCGGCGGTGATCCGTTCCGCCCGGGCCGGGGTGCCGAGCCGGGCGAGCAGTTCGGTCAGACGAGTGGCGGCAGCCTCCGAGCTGAACTCGGCCACCATGGTGGTCGGCTGCCGCACTCCTTCCACCTGGATGCACCTGATCAGGCATGCCGCCTCGAAAGCGTCCGCCAAGGACACCCGGTCCAGCAGGCTGGTACTGCCGGCCGGTCGTAGGGGCGGCCTCGTGGAGACGTACGCCCCGGTGCTCCAGACCATCTCTGCCGCCCCCCGTACTCGCGACGACCAACTACTTTCAACGGTGGCTGTTACCGCGCCGAGGCGGTAGACATCGGTTGAGAGCTTGAGCAAAACTTGCGCTGAGTGTCGATCATCGCCGGGGTGGTGGGGTGGGCGGGACACGGTGGCACCGACGCGCCGACCGGGGACTGCCCGGTCGGCGGCTCGGCACGCTCGCCGTGGTGCTGGTCGTGGTCACGGTCGCGTTGCCCGGCACCGCGAGCTGCACCTCGCCGCCGGCCGAGCCGACCAGGCTGCGCATCGCGACCGGCAGCGCCACGGCGGTCTACTACGCGGTCGGTCAGTCCCTGGCCGGCATCCTCAACCGCGAGCTGCCGGACGTGACCGCGAGCGTGGTGGTGACCGCCGCCTCGGCGGAGAACGTCTCGCTGGTCTCCACCGGACGGGCCGAACTCGGCTTCACCCAGGCCGACATCCTGGCCGCCGAGCCGGGCCAGGGCGCCGGGCTGAGCGCCGTCGCCCGGGTCTACGACGACCTGCTGCACCTGGTCACCCTGGCCGACAAGCCGATCCGGCAGCTGTCGGACCTGCGCGGCAAGCGGGTGGCGATCGGCGCGCCGGGCTCCGGCACCGCGGTCACCGCCGAACGCCTGCTCGACGTGGCCAAGGTCGGTGACGAGCTGGCCGAGCGGCTCCGGCTCGGCATCGACGACTCGGTCGCCGCGCTCCGGGCCGGCCGGATCGACGCCTTCTTCTTCTCCGGCGGCCTGCCGGTCAAGGCGGTGGCGGACTTCGCCGCGCAGACCCGGCCCCGCTTCGTCGACCTCGGGCAGTGGGTCGAGCCGCTGCGCCGGGCCTACCGCGAGGTGTACGTCCAGCGGGACATCCCCGCCTCGGCGTACGGGTCGGCGCCGGTGACCACGGTGGCGGTGCCGAACTATCTGGTGGTGGCGACCAGCATGCCCGAGCAACTCGTCTACGACGTGACACGGCTGCTGATGCAGCGCCGCGACGAGTTGAGCAGCGCGCATCCGGCCGCCGCCCGGCTGAACGTGCAGTCGGCGATCACCACCACCCCGCTGGCACTGCACCCCGGCGCCGCCCGGTACTACCAGACGCACAAGCCCTGACCGGGCCGGGTCGCGGTCCGCTGGGCTGGCTCACGCCTCGCCGCTGCGGAACCAGACCTCGGCGATGAGCCCGTTCGGTACGGCGGGACGCATGGTGAGACGGCCGCCGGAGGCGTCGACGAGTACCGCCACGATTGTCAGGCCGAGCCCGGCGCCGTCGATGTTCTGGGTGTCCGGAGCCCGCCAGAAGCGTTCGGTGGACGATTCGAGTTGTGCACCGGTCATCCCCGGCCCGTCGTCGGTGACCCGGACGATCACACCGTCCTCGGCAGGATGCACCGAGACCTCGACCCGGCCGCCCGGGTCGCCGAACTTGACCGCGTTGTCGATCAGCGCGTCGAGCACCTGGTCGACGGCGGTACGCACAGCCCGGGCGGGCAGCGGGCCGGTGACCGGGGCGAGGGTGAGCATGATGCCCCGGTGGTTGGCCAGCGGCTGCCAGGCGGCGACCCGGGACGCGGCCACCGCCGCCGCGTCCACCACCACCATGGTGTGCTGGGCCCGCTCGGTGCGGGCGAGGGTGAGCAGCCCGTCGAGTACCTGGGCGAGCCGGTCGGTCTCCTCCAGCGCCAGCCGGTGCTCGTCGCGGCCGTACTCGTCGGTCAGGCTCGGCCCGAGTTCCTCCACCCGCAGCCGGAGCGCGGTCAGCGGGTTGCGGAGCTGGTGGCTGGCGTGTGCGACGAAGGCCCGCTGCCGTTCCAGGGCGTCGGCGACCGCGTCGGCCATCTCGTTGAAGCTGGTGGCGAGCCGGCGCAGCTCGGGTGGGCCCTGCTGGGTCGGCACCCGGGCCTTGCCGTCGCCGGCCGCGATGTCGTGGGTCACCACGTCGAGTACGGTCACCGGGCGCAGCACCCAGCCGGCCAGCCGGAACGCCGTCATCACCCCGGCGGAGACGGCGAGCAGCCCGATGGTGGCGAGTGCCGCCCACCAGACGGTGACGGTCCGGCGGACCCGTTCGGTTCCGGAGACGGTGATGACGGCACCGATCACCTCCCCGCCGTCGTTCACCGGCACGGCCACCACCAGCGGACCGACCTGCCAGGGCCAGAGCACGTCCGGTACGGTCATCTGCCGCCCGGCCAGCGCGCCGAAGATCGCCTGCTCGGTCAGCTCGGAGTCGAGCCGTGGACTGGCCGGGGCGACCACCTTCCGTCGTTCCCGGTCGACGACCGCTGCGGTGATCCCGTACAGCTCCTGGTAGCGCTGCAACTCGTCGTCGATCGCGCTGACCGCACCGGTACGCAGCGCGGGGCCGGAGAGCGAGGCGAACCGGTTGGCGTCGGCGAGCCGGTCCGCCCGGATCCGTTCGGTCTCCCGGTTGGCGAGGGTGATCGCCAGCGGGGTCTCCAGGGCGAGCAGGACCAGGATCATGAGCAGCGAATAGCTGAAGACCAGACGGCGGCGCACCGAGCGGCTCCGGTCACTCGGCCCGGAGCCGGTAGCCGACGCCGCGTACGGTCTGCACCAGGTCGGGATCGCCGAGTTTGCCGCGCAGCGATCCGACGTGGACCTCCACGGTGTGCCGGGCGGCGCCGGTGGTCGGCCAGACGTCGAGGACGATCCGCTCGTGTGGCACCACCACGCCCGGTTGCCGGGCCAACGAGACCAGGATGTCGAACTCCTTGCGGGTCAGCGCGACCTCGGCGCTGCGTACCGTGACCAGCCGGGCGGCGACGTCGATCCAGATCGGGCCGACCTCGACGACCTCGGGCCGGGGGGCGCCGGCGCGGGCCCGGCGGAGCACCGCGACGATCCGGGCCTCCAACTCGGCCATCGAGAACGGCTTCACCACGTAGTCGTCGGCGCCCATCCGCAGCCCGATCACCCGGTCGCGTTCCTCGCCGCGCGCGGTGACCGCGATGATGCCGAGTTGCGCGCTGCGCTGCCGCAGCGCGCGGCAGACCTCCACCCCGTCGCCGTCGGGCAGGGTGAGGTCGAGCAGCACCAGGTCGCAGGGGGCGGCGGCGAGCGCGGCGGCGGCGGTGCCGGCCCGTTCCACGTCGTACCCGCGCCGGGACAGGGCACCGGCCATCGCACCGGCCACCCGGGCGTCGTCCTCGACCAACAGGATCCGCATGCCGGCCGCTCCTCGTCTGTCGTACCAGCCGCTGCGATCATCCCGCACGGACGCAATCGAGCACAGCGCGGCGGAGCGCCGGCGTGATCGGGTTAGCTCAATCCGCCGTCGGGGAACTGGACGCCATGGCTTTCTTCGGCACCGTGCGGCGGCCACCGGTGAAGCTTTTCGTCGCCATGGGAGTGGTGGTGGTATGCGGTTTCGCCTTCGCGACCTGGCAGGTCTGGACGAACGACAACGCGCTGCGAGATCGCGGTCGCCAGGCAACCGCCCGGGTCACCGGTGTCGACCTGGGCAAGAAGTCGCGGGTGGAGGTCGAATTCCGCACCAGCGACGGGCGGCAGGTGCGGTCGCTGATCGGGCAGGGCGACGAGGCGCCCGGGCCGAGAGTGCAGGTCGGCGACGAGATTCAGATCGTGTACGACCCTCGGCACCCCGACCACGACGTGCGTGACGCACGGGCACCGGAGAACCACAGAGTCGCGTACATGCTGCTGGGGACCACATTGTTCGGCCTGGTGGGGGTGCCCCTGGCTACCCTGGGCCTGCTTCGGGAGAAGCGCCGGTCCCACTCGCCCATCCACTCAGCCTAGCTCCGCGACGGTGCGCCGTCGGGTGAGCAGGCTCCTCTGCAGCGCCTCCAGCGGGCCGTGCTGGAAGCGGCGCAGCCAGAGCGAGGCGCCGACGGTGAGCCCGGTGCAGACGGCCGCCCAGAGTCCGATGACCCACCAGGGCCGGGCCTCGGCGAGCGTCGCGGCCAGGCCGAGGCCCCAGCCGTAGCAGATCACCGTGCAGACCAGGTTCTGCAGGACGTAGCAGCTCAGCGCGGTCCGGCCGACGGCGGTGAGGCCGGAGACGACGGGCCCGGGACGGCGGAGCCGGTCCAGCAGCATCCCGACCAGACCGAGGTAGCCGACCGTGACCAGCGCCGGCAGGACGTACCGGTCGACCAGGAAGAGATCGGGCCCGCCGAGGGTGGTCGCCACGTTCAGCGGCAGGCCGACGCCGAGCCCGTACCAGACCAGCCGGCGCCGGATCCGGCGTCCGGTCGGATCGGCGCCGAACGCACCGGCCCGGAACAGTCGTACGCCGAGGAGGAAGAGGAAGAGCAGCAGGCTGAAGGTGAGGATCGGCTCGCTCCGCAGGGCCAGCGCGTTGTCCAGCCGGAAGCGCACCTGGTCGAGGTAACCGCCGGAGGTGAACAGCCCGGACAGGGCCGGGTCGGGGTTCGCTGCCGGATCGGGGCTGGCGAGCAGGGCGGCGGTGCCGAGCAGCATCAGGGCGAGGTGCAGGCTGCCCGTGGTCCAGAACACCGCCTTCTGCACCCGGCCCGACCGGTTCAACAGCCACGCCACCACGAGCGCGGCTACGGCGTACCCCATCAGCACGTCGAAGGCGAAGATCAGCAGGAAGTGCAGGCTGCCCTCGACGAAGAGCAACCCGGCCCGCCAGCGGTACCGGCCGGGCCAGCGCTCGCCGCGTCGTTGCGCCGAGTGGTACTGGATCGCCAGTCCGGCACCGAACAGGATGGTGAGCAGTGCCAGGAACTTGCCGTTGGCGAGGAACCGGAACGCCGTCTCGACCGGGTTGCCGCTGAGCGTCGCGATGGCGCTGGTGTCGAACAGTACGCCGTACTCCCCGCCCGGGTGGGTGAAGATCCAGACGTTGGTGGCGAGCGTGCCGAGGATCGCCACCCCGCGCAGTACGTCCAGCAGCACCAGGCGATCCGCGCCGGATCTCTCGCGACCGACGACTGTCGTCAGGGCCACACCCATTCCGCTTCCTCCCCGTGGTAGGCGTCGCGTCCAGCGTCATCGACCCACCGCGCCGGCGCGTCGGCCCGCATACCGAACCGGGGATACCACTTTCGGCGGACACCGCCGCTGCCCCGTACGGGCGTGCGCGCAGCTGCCAAGGCTGATCCATCTCCCAACACGCACTCGAATCTCCTGGTCAGGGACGTGGCAGACTGGTCGGACCAGCTGGGGGAGGGTGTCGGGGAGTGGCTCGGGATGATCGAGATCCGTAGCTTCGCGGAGACTGACCGCGCCGCGCTGCGTGAGCTGTTCGGCCGGGCGGGCGAGGGCTCTCCGTCCTCCCTGATGTGGGGGCACGAGGAGTCGGAGGCGGCCATGTACCTGGAGCCGTACATGAGCCGGGAACCGGACTCGTTGTTCGTCGCCGTGACGGGTGGCCATGTCGTCGGTTATCTGGCGGGCTGCCTGGACAGTTCCACGTTCCCCAGCGAGAGGGAGCGCATGGAGAGGGCGATCGCGAGGTATCGGCTGGTATTCCGCCCCAGGCCCGCAGCCTTCCTCGCTCGTGGCATGGTCGACATGGCGACGGCCACGGTCCGGCGAAAGCCCACCGCAAGGGGCCTCGACGACGCCCGTTGGCCGGCCCACCTGCACATCAACGTGACGCCCCTGGCCCGGGGGACCGGCGCCGCCGACGGCCTGATGAGGCGATGGTTCGACCAGCTCATCCGGACCGGCTCGCCCGGGTGCCATCTGCAGACCCTGGCCGAGAACACCCGTGCGGTGCGGTTCTTCGAACGTGTCGGCTTCGCCAGGCATGGTCCGACTCCACTGGTCCCCGGTGCCAGGCAGGGCGGCAGGCAACTCCACCAGCAGACGATGGTGTGGCAGCCGTGACCGGCGGGGCAGCACCGACCTGACTGTGCGGCGGGTGGTGGCTGGTCGGCGCTACACCGATCGGCCACCGTCGCCGTACGAAAGCGGGAGCCCTGCCACCGAAAGCGGGAGCCCGCAGACAAGATCGATGCCGATAGCATCCCGGCGCATGGACGCCGTGCCCGGCACCCGCGCCGACCTTCCCGAGTCCCCGTCCTCGCCCCCGTCGCCGTCCCCGACCGCCCTGCCGCGCCGGGTGCATGCCGGGTACGCCCTCGGATCGCTGGCCACCGGCGCCTTCGGTACGGTGCCCGGCCTGGTACTGCTGCCGTACCTGACCGACACCCTGGGGGTGGCCGCCGGGGTGGCCGCCCTGCTGGTGCTGCTGCCGAAGGCCTGGGACGTGCTGGTGAACCCGGTCGCCGGGCGGGTCTCCGACCGGACCCGGTCCCGCTGGGGTGCCCGCCGGCCGTACCTGCTCGGTGGCGGGCTCGGCCTGGCCGTCCTCTTCGCCGCCATCTTCGCGGCACCGTTCCCGCCCGGTCCGGCCGCCGCCGGGTACGTCGCGCTGGCGTTCCTGCTCACCGCGACCGCGTTCGCCTTCTTCCAGGTCCCGTACGTCGCCATGCCGGCGGAGCTGACCGACGACTACGCCGAGCGGACCCGGCTGATGACCTGGCGGGTCGCGGTGTTGGCGCTGGCCATCCTGGTCTCCGGCGCGCTCGCCCCGGTGGTGGTGGGCGCGGGCGGCGACGGCATTCCCGGGCACCGCTGGCTGGGGCTCTTCGTGGCGGTGCTGATCGCGGTCGGCGCGGTCGGCGCCTTCCTCGGCACCCGGTCCGCCCCGACCGGGACGGTGGTGGCGAGCGAACCGAGCCTGCGGGCCCAGCTCGCGGTCGCCGCCGCCAACCGGCCGTTCCGGCTGCTGCTGATCTGTTTCGTGGTCCAGGCGGCCGGCATCGCGACAGTGCTGGCCGGGGTCAACTACTTCGCCGAGCACGTGCTGCGGGACCCGGGGACCGGGGCGACGCTGCTCTTCGCCTGCTTCGTCGGCCCGGCGCTGCTGGTGATGCCGCTGTGGAGCCGGGCCGGCGCCCGGCTGGGCAAACCCCGGGCGTTCGCGGTGGCGTCGCTGCTCTTCGCGGTCGGCGCGCTGGCCCTGGCCGCCGCGCCGGTGCTGCCGGCACCGGCGGTCTATCTGATCGTCGCGGCGATCGGCTGCGGGTACGCCGGCCAGCAGGTCTTCGGGATGGCGATGCTGCCCGACTGCATCGCGTACGACACCGCGCGCACCGGCCGTCGTCAGGCCGGGGTCTTCACCGGGCTGTGGACGGCCGGCGAGACCTTCGGGTTGGCCCTCGGGCCGGGCATCTACGGCCTGGTGCTGCACCTGTCCGGTTACGTCTCCTCGTCGACCGGTCAGGCGGCGGCCCAGTCCGACACGGCTCGGGCCGGGGTGCTGGTCGGCTTCACCGTGTTGCCGGCGCTGTTGGTCGGGCTCGCCCTGCTGACCATGCGCGGCTACGACCTCACCCCGGAACGGCTGGCGGCGGCCCCGGCCGCCGGGTCGGAGCGGTAGTTCCCCAGCCACTGGTGAGTCGTTCGTACGCCACCCGGGCGGCCCAGCACATGCCGGTGTGATCCGGTGGCCTGCCGCACGATCGGCAGTTGCCGCCGTTGCTGACGTGGCGCAGGAGCACACTGCGCATCTCGGCCCGTTCGACGGACTCCGGCACGGGCACCGGTCCAGGGTCGGTGAGTGGTACGGGCTGCTGCGGCAGGTCGTCGCTGAACACCAGCGTCCTCCTTCGTCGCCGGACGGCAGGTCCGGCCACGGAGCCCTACGTCACGTAGCCGGACCGCCTTCCGCCCCACCTGGTTTGCCGACCGGAGGGGCCTTAACAGGAAGGGTGCCATGGCTGCCATGGGTAGGCAAGGTTCCACGGGGAGTGGTCTACTGGATTTGCCGACCGGAGGGGATTTCAGTAGTGGCTCCCTATTCGTCTATCTATGAGCGCATCGCCGATGAAATGGCGGAGCGGATCGCGTCCGGGGAGTTCCCGCCCGGAGCCAAGCTCCCGACCCGTGCTGAGCTGTGCGCGCAGTATGAGGTCTCGGACTTCGTGGCGGATCGCGTCTTCCTGACGCTCAAGCTGCGCGGCCTGACGGAGACCGTTCCCGGGCGCGGTGTGTACGTGAGGAAGGACTAGGTGACCCTTCCCTCTGGTGGTTCCCTGTAGGTGCCGACCGGAGGGATCACCGTGCCGCCGCGTTACCGCTATGAAGAGATAGCCGACGACCTGGAGAAACGGATCGAGGCGGGAGAGTTCCCGCCCGGCTCCCGGCTGCCCAGCCGACGAGAGTTGATCGAGCACTACGGCGTCACGGAGCCGGTCATCGACCGGGCAATGCAGAACCTCCGCGCCAAGGGCATCACCGAGACGCTGCCCGGCGTCGGCGTCTACGTCCGGGAGCGCTGACCGGCACCGGACCACGGCAGGAATCTGTGCCGTGGTCCGGGCGTTCGACGCGCTCACCAGGAGCGTTACAACTGTTACGGTGGCCGCCATGATCGACGCGATGCCGCCGGTGGGCGTACCCGCGGACAAGGTGCTGGCCGAACTCCGTGACCTGCGCGCCGTGGACCTGCCGACGCACGGCGGCCGGCTCTTCGCCTACGTCTACGACCCGGCGGTACCCGGGCTGGACGAGTTGGCGAACTCGGCGTACGCGCTGGCGGCGCACGTCAACGGGCTGGACCCGACCGCCTTTCCGTCCCTGCTGGCGTTGGAGAACGCCCTCGTCAGCGCGGCCGCCCAACTGCTCGGCGGCGGGCCGGGTACGGCGGCACCGGAGGTCGTCGGCAGTGTCACCGGCGGCGGCACCGAGTCGCTGATCCTGGCCGTCAAGGCGGCCCGGGACGCCCGTCCTGAGGTGACCCGACCCCGGCTGGTGGTGCCGACCAGCGGGCATGCCGCGTTCGCCAAGGCGGCGCACTACCTCGGGGTGGCCCTCGACCAGGTGCCGATCTCACCGGAGACGCTCCGCCCCGCGCCGGGCGACATCGCCGCCGCGATCGGCCCGGAGACGGTACTCGTCGCCTGCTCGGCGCCGTCGTACCCGTACGGGGTGGTGGATCCGGTCGCCGAGATCGCCGAGATCGCCGCCGCCGCCGGGGTGCGCTGCCACGTGGACGCCTGCTTCGGCGGCTGGACGCTGCCGTACCTGCGCCGGCTGGGCGTACCGGTGCCGGCGTTCGACCTCGGCCTGCCCGGGGTCACCTCGATCTCGGTGGACCTGCACAAGTACGCGTACGCCCCGAAGGGCGTCTCCGTACTGCTGCACCGCGATCCGGGGCTGCGCCGCTCGCAGTACTTCGCCTTCGCCGGCTGGCCCGGCTACACGATGGTCAACCCGGTGATCTCGTCCACCCGCTCCGGTGGGCCGATCGCCGCCGCGTACGCCACCCTGCGGCACCTCGGCGACGCCGGCTACCTGGCCCTGGCCGAGCAGACCCTGACGGCGGTACGCGGACTGGCCGAGGCGGTATCCGAAGTGGACGGACTGCGGCTGGTCGCCGATCCGGAGTCGACAGTGGTCTGCTTCACCAGTACCGACCCGGGGCTGGACCTCTTCGTCCTCGCCGACGAGCTGACCCGGCGTGGCTGGCACACCCAGCCCCAGTTGTCGTACGCCGGACTGCCGGCCAACATCCACCTGTCGGTGACCGCCTCGGTGGCGCCCCGGGTGGCGGAGTTCGGCGCGGACCTGCGGGCGGCGGTGGCGGACGCCAGGCGGTCCGGTCCGGTCGAGCTTCCCGCCGAGTTGCTCGGAACGCTCGGCTCGCTGACTCCGGCGCAGCTCACCCCGGAACTGGTCGCCGGGGTGGCCGCCGGGCTGGGCCTGGACGCGGCTGCCGCCGGTCGGCCGCCGGAGCGGATGGCGCCGGTCAACGCCCTGCTCGACGCCGCTCCGATCCCGGTCCGGGAGGCGTTGCTGGCAGAGTTCCTCGGCCTGCTACAGCGACCCGGCTGGTGATCGAGCGGCACCTCCGGCGCGTCGGTGTGCCACTCAGCCGCCGGCCCGGGCGAGGCGCGAGCCGGGGGTGGACCCGGCGAGGGCTGGGCGGGGGCTGCGGCCATCGACGAATGTTGCGATCGGGTATTTACTGTTAACAATCTTTCTTTTATGTTGAGGAGACCTTCCCGATGAAGTAAGGAGCCCACGATGCGAAGAACCGTGGTCCTGGCGGTGACGACGGCGGCAACCGTCGTAACCGCCCTCCTCGTGGCCCCGCAGGCCGCCCAGGCGCACGGGTACATCTCGTCGCCGCCGAGCCGTCAGGCCCTCTGCGCCCAGCGGGCCGTACCGGACTGCGGCCAGATCCAGTACGAGCCGCAGAGCGTCGAGGGCCCCAAGGGGCTGCGCAACTGCCACGCCAACATCGGGCACTTCTCGGTGCTCAGCGACGACAGCCGCAACTGGCCGGCGACCTCGGTCGGGCAGCAGGTCACCTTCAACTGGGTACTTACCGCGCGGCACGCCACCAGCACCTGGGAGTACTACATCGGCAACTCCCGGATCGCCGTCTTCGACGACGGCGGACGCCAGCCCGGCGCCACCGTCTCGCACAGCGTCAACATGGGCGGCCGGACCGGTCGGCAGAAGCTGCTGGCGATCTGGAACATCGCGGACACCGCGAACGCCTTCTACGCCTGCGTCGACCTCCAGATCGGTGGCGGAGGCAGCCCCAACCCGAATCCCACCCCCACGCCCACGCGTACCACCAACCCGCCGACCCCGCCGCCGACCACCGCACCCCCGGCCGGTGGGACCTGGCAGGCCGGCACGGCGTACCAGGTCGGCAGCCAGGTGACCTACGGCGGCGCCACGTACCGCTGCCGGCAGGCGCACACCGCGATCGCCGGCTGGGAACCGCCGAACGTACCGGCGCTCTGGCAGCGCGTCTGACGCCGATCCGGCGGGACGCACCCGTCGCGGATACGGACCCGTACCCCCTGCGGGTCCGTATCCGCCACGGGACCGCTCGCCGCACCTTCCGTACCCGACCGGCCGTAGCTGGAGACGAGGGGATGAACTGCTTCCGCCGTACCCTGACCGTCGCGGCGCTGGTGCTGCTCGGTGGCTGCGCGCCCGGACCGACCGGTGTCCCGGTCGCCGGGCCGGCACCCGCGCCGAGCGGCTCGGCGACGGTCGCGCCCAGCGGTGCCTTCAACGACACCGACGTGATGTTCCTGCAGATGATGGTGACCTCGCACGGGCAGGGGCTGGCGCTGGTCCGGCTGGCACCCGAGCGGGCGGAGCGGGAGGAGTTGAAGATCCTGGCCGCCGCGATCGAGGTCACCCAGGAGGCCGAGCAGCAAACCATGCGGGACTGGCTCGCCGGCTGGGGCCGGAGCACCTCGGCGGACCCGGACGCGAACGTGCACGCCGAGCACGGCGGACTGCCGGCACTCGGGCCGGCGCAGCTCGCGGCGCTCTCCGGGGCGAGCGGGGCGAGGTTCGAGACGGACTTCCTCAACCTGCTGATCGGGCACCAGCACGACGCGGTCGAGCTGGCCCGGATGGAGACGAGGTCCGGCCTGCACCCCGAGGTGCGCGAGCTGGCCCGGCGGATCGACCTGTCCCGGACCGCCCAGATCGACCAGATGCTGAGGATGCTGCCGAAGGCCGGATAGCCGGTCCGGGCGGTTGGACAGTCCGGCGATGCGCCCGTCCTGTGGTTCACTGTCGGGTGGGCGACGGGAGAGGAGGGCCGGCCGTGCAGCTACCCGCGGTGCTCGGTGAGCCGATCCGGTTCGTGCTCAACTGGGGGCGGCGCTACTCGCTCTGGGTCTTCAACTTCGGGCTGGCCTGCTGCGCCATCGAGTTCATCGCGACAAGCATGGGCCGGCACGACTTCATCCGGCTCGGCGTGATCCCGTTCGCGCACGGCCCCCGCCAGGCCGACCTGATGGTGGTCTCCGGGACGGTCACCGACAAGATGGCCCCGGCGATCAAGCGGCTCTACGACCAGATGCCCGAGCCGAAGTACGTCATCTCGTTCGGTGCCTGCTCCAACTGCGGCGGCCCGTACTGGGACTCCTACTCGGTGACCAAGGGTGTGGACCAGATCATCCCGGTCGACGTCTACGTGCCGGGCTGCCCGCCGCGCCCGGAGGCGCTGCTACACGGGATCCTGCGGTTGCAGGACAAGATCGCTGCCGAGCGGTCCGGCATCGGCGGGGTGGCCCGCCCCGACGAACTCGCCTCACCTGTCGACCGGGCCGGCCCGCCGGCCGGGCGCAGTGCCGAGTCGCTCACCGCGCCGTCGGTGCCGCCACCCGGCGCGAAACCATGACCAGCGGCGACCAGTGCCTGGCCTGCCGCGAAGTTCAGATCATCCGGCGCAGCGCGGTCTCCACGGCGTCGACCAGCTGGTCACCTTCGGTGCGTGGATGCCGGGCGAGCCCGAGTTCGACGTCCGGCAGGGTGGGCAGGGCGTCCGCGTCGTGGCAGGCCATCGCCGGTTCGAGGTTCGCGGGCATGAGCGCCGCGACGCCGAGCCCGGCCCGTACCGCGGCGAGCACGCCGACCAGGCTGTTGCTCTCGAACGCCACCCGCCAGCGCCGATCGGCACGTTTCAGCGTTTCCAGCACCGACGTACGCCAGAAGCACGGGTTCGAGAACAACACCACCGGCAGCGGATCGGCAGCCACCTCCACACCCTGGCCGATCGCCCAGACCAGCGGGCGGCGTACCGTCCAGCGCGGCGGCCCGGGAACGTCCGCCACCGCGTCGAGCACGAGTTGGACGCGGCCCGCGTCGTAGGCCTGGCGCATCTCGGCGTTGGAAACGCTGAGCACCTCAAGTGTCGCGCCGGGGTGCAGCCGGGCGAGATCGGCGAGGGCTTGCGGAAGATGGGACGCGGCGAGGTCTTCGAGCATCCCGACGCCGCAGTGGCCGGTGAGCGCGCGTCCGGTGGTGGTGAGTGCCTGGGCGGAGAGCGAGAGGATGCGTTCGGCGTATGGCAGCAGCTCCTCACCCGTCCGGGTCGGTGAGACGCCGGACGGCGACCGGTGCAGCAGCGGACGGCCCACGACGCTTTCGAGCCTGCGCAACTGCTGGCTGAGCGCGGGCTGGGTATGTCCGAGTGCGGTCGCGGCCCGGCTGATGCTGCCCTCCCGTACGGCGGTGACGAACGATCGCAGCAATGCCGTCTCAAGATCCCTGGCCATAAGACTCCATTATGCCAGGTCCAACGAATCAACCACTTCTTATGACCTGTCGGAGGATCTAGCGTCACGCTGGTGACCAGCTACCGACAGGTGCTCGCCGTGCCAGGGATGGCACCGCTCCTTGTCGTCTCGCTGCTCGCCCGGGTCGCGATCACCGCCGACGTGATGGCGCTGACGTTGTATGTCGTGCTGGGCCTCGACAGAAGTTTCGCGGCAGCGGGCGGTGTCGCGGCGGCACTGACCGCCGGGGTGGCGCTGGGTGGGCCACTGCTCGGCCGCATGATCGACCGGCGGGGCCTGCGTACCGTACTGCTGGCAACTGTCGTACTGCAGGTCGTGTTCTGGCTGAGCGTGCCGCTCCTGCCGTACCCGATCCTGCTGGTCGCCTCCGCCGTGGCGGGTCTGCTGATGGTGCCGGCCCAGTCGGTGACCAGACAGGCGATCACCGCGATGACGACGGCGGAACAGCGCCGGGCTGCCTTCGCGCTGGAATCGGTGCAGGGCGAACTGTCGTACCTCGTGGGCCCGGCGGTGGTGATCCTGTGTGCGGCGAAGATCTCCCCCAGCATGATGGCGTGGGGGGTCGGCGCCGCCATCGTGGCCGGCGGAGCCGGCATCGCCCTGCTCAACCCGCCGCTGCGTGCACAGGACGAGGCGACCGCCGGCCCGGCCCGACGGCCCCCGCGTCGGGAGTGGCTGGGCGCCGGGATGGTCGCCGCACTGACGATGGCGTTCGGCACCACGATGCTGCTCGGTGGCGTCGACCTCGCCATCGTCGCCACGCTCGAAGAAGCAGGTCAGGTCTCCTGGGCCGCCGTCGTGGTAGCCGCGTTCGGCCTGACCTCCGTCGCCGGCGGGCTGATCTACGGCGCGCTGCCCCGGTCGCTGCCGACGTGGCTGCTGCTCGGACTGCTCGGGCTCGTGACGCTTCCCGCCGGGCTCGCCCACGACTGGCAGTGGTTGTGCGTGGCCGTCGTCGGCGCCGGGCTGCTCACCGCGCCGACCCTCTCCACCGTGGCCGACGCGGTGAGCCGGCTCGCGCCAGCCAGCGTGCGGGGTGAGGCGACAGGTCTGCAGTCCTCCGCACAGAACGTGGGGTTGGCGCTCGGATCCTCGATCGTCGGGGTGGCGATCGACGTCTCGGTGCCAGCGGGCGGCTTCGTCGCGGCCGGGCTGGCCGGCCTCGCCGCCGCGCTGGTCGGATGCCTGCTGTCCCGCCGATCGTCCGCCCGCACGCGCCCTCCGCTCAGCGATCTCGGCCCCGCCGGGACCCCGGACCGGGCACCGTGCGCGGCCGGCGCCCGGCCCGACGGATGAGGCACGGTCCGGAGCAACGGCCTGGCGAGGCCGGCGCCCGGCCGACGCACAAGGTAGGGGGCAGTGGCGTGGCGCGGCCGGACTAGCCTGCGATCATGGTTAGCAACGAGAGCCGGCGGGCAGAGTGGCTGGTCGACGTCCTGATCGCCGAGTTCGGCGAGTCCATGGCCGTCGACCCGGCCGCGTTCCGGCGCAAGTTCCGGAAGATGGCCGCCTCACCGTTCGCGTTCTACCGGGGCAGCGCCTCGGTCTTCTACGCCGACCTCGTCGGGGACTTCGCCGACGAGCGGTTCCTCGACGATCGCACCAGCCGGGTCTGGATCCACGGCGACCTGCACGCCGAGAACTTCGGCACCTACATGAACGGCTCAGGGCAGCTCGTCTTCAACGTCAACGACTTCGACGAGGCGTACGTCGGGCCGTTCTCCTGGGACCTGAAACGCTTCTCGGCCAGCGTGGCGCTGCTCGGCTACGCCAAGGCGCTCTCCGACTCGGCGATCGGCGAACTGGTCACCCGGTTCGCCACCGCCTACCTGACCGAACTGCGGGCGATCGCCAGTGGCGGCGACGACGCGATCGGCTCGATCCGGCTGGACAACGCCGACGGGGTACTCCGCCGGGTGCTCCAGCAGGCCCGGCTGCGTACCCGGGTCGACCTGTTGGCCCAGCAGACCACCGTCGACCAGTACGAGCGGCGGTTCTCCCTCGGCGAGGGCGTCTACGAGGTCGACCGGGAGATCCGGGCCGCCGTGGTGGCGGCCTTCGAGCAGTACCTGGGTACGCTGCCGCCGGCCACCGCCGAGCACCGCCCGGTCGCCGCGCAGATCAAGGACGTGGTGCTCCGCAAGGGTGTCGGAATCGGGTCGGCCGGACTGCCGTCGTACAACCTGCTGCTGGAGGGGCACACCCAGGCGCTGGAGAACGACGTCGTGATCTACATGAAGCGGGCCCAGGTGCCGGCGGTGGCCCGGTACGTCACCGACGACGGGGTCCGGAGCTACTTCCGGCACCAGGGACACCGGACGGCCGAGTCGCAGCGGGCGTTGCAGGCGCACGCCGATCCGTGGCTCGGCTTCACCGAGCTGGACGGGCACGGCCAGCTCGTCGCCGAGGTCTCTCCATACGCCGCCGACCTGGACTGGTCCGACGTCAACGAGCCGGAGGAACTGGCCGGGGTCCTCGGCGACCTGGGCCGGGCGGTGGCCCGGATGCACTCGGTCGCCGACGACGAGTCCAGCCACGACCTGGTCGACTTCTCCACCGAGGAGGCGATCGTGGCCGCGGTCGCCGCCGACGAGGCCGGGTTCGTCGCGCACCTTGTCGACTTCGCCCACGGGTACGGGGCGCGGGCGCGGCAGGACCACCAGATCTTCGTGGACCTGTTCCGCAACGGTGAACTGCCGGGGTTGTAGCCGGGCCGTTGCACCCGGACGGATTCGATTCCGTCGGTCGGGGTCGCTAGGCTCCGCCCCGCGTCCCGGCGACTGTCGTCGGGCGGCGACCGGCACGGGGGCGGCGTGTTCGCGGGACTGGACGAGATCGACTGGGCCGGCATGTCCCACGCGTACGGGCCGGCGACCGAGGTGCCGGAACTGCTCCGGGGACTGGTCTCCGCCGACCCGGCGACCCGGGAGATCGCCCTCGACGGGATGTACGGCGCCGTGCACCACCAGGGCGACGTCTACGCCTGCACGATCGCCTGCGTGCCGTACCTCTTCGAGGTGGTGACCAGTCCCGGCGGCCCGGACCGGGGCCCGGTGGTCTCCCTGCTGGCCAGCATCGGCGGTGCCGATGTCGACGACATGGACGAACTCGTCCAGTCCTTCGACACCGACACCGACACCGATGACGAGGACGGGGACGAGGGCGACGAGGACGAGGACGACGAGGAGGACGGCGGGGAGAACTACCGGCAGGCTAACGCGGCGGTCGCCGCCCGCTTCCCGGTCTTCCTCGACCTGCTGGCCGACCCCGATCCGGCGGTACGCCGGGCGGTGCCGGAGGCGCTGTTGGTGTGCCGGGCCGAGGCACCCCGGGTACTCGACACACTGCGACACCGGCTGCCCGCCGAGCCGGATCCCGAGGCCCGTACCGCACTGGTGGAGACCGTCGGCACGCTGCTCCGCCGAGCCGCCGCCGGTCACCTGCCCGGGGTGGCCGAGTCGACACTGCGGTCCGCCGCCAACTGGCTGTTGGACCTGGTGGTCGACGATTCGGTCGCGCCGGCCCTGCGCCTGACCGCGCTCACCTCGGTCATCGCGGCGGAGCCGAGCCTGCTTCCGGCCGACCTGGTGCCCCGGGCACTGACCCTGCTGGACGGGGCGTACCGGACATCCGCTCCGCCGCCCGCTCCGGCCGGGTTCTCCACCGACACCCTGCTCGGCGCCGTACGCGAACTGCGCGAACAGGCCGACGCCGGCCGGCAGGCCGCCTCGCTCGAACAGGTCCTCGGCGGCCTGAGCGCCGCACTCGGTGATCGGGTCGAGGACCGGATCCGGCTGATCGGCGCGCTGCTGCACGGGTCCGACCCGGAACGCAGGCTCGACGCGCTGCCTGCCACCGGTCAGCTCATCGACCGCTGGCGGGGCGACTACCGGGAACTCGTCGGGCTGCTCGGAGCGCAGTTGGCGGACCCGCACCCGAAGCTGCCCAGGGCCGCCGCCCGCCGCCTGCGACACCTCGGTGAGCTGAACCGGCCGGCGGCCGACGCGCTGGCCGAGGCCGTGGCCGGCGCGGCACGGGAGGAACCGCACAACACCGCCGCCGGCCCACCGGCCTGGGTGGTGGTGTGGCCGAGCCACGGGCCGACGGTCGGCGACACCCTGGCGGCGCTCGCCCGGCTCGGCGATGCCCGCGCGCTGCCGCCGCTGCGCTGGGCGCTGGAGCGGGACGACCCGCCGAAGGACGTCGGTGCGGTGCTGAGCAACCTCGGACCGGCCGTCGTCGACCTGCTGCCGCTGGTCCGTCGACAGTTGCGGCGGCTCGACCAGGAGAGCCGCGACTTTTCGGAGCGGCTCGGCGGGCTGTCCCGGGCGGTCGGCGTGCTCGGCCCGCTGGGTGCGCCAGCCCTGCCCGAGCTGCTGCCGTTGGCCACCGACGGGTGGGTGATCCGGCAACTCGGTCGACTCGGCCAAGCCGCCGAGGAGGCCGTACCCGTACTCCGGCCGCTGCTCGACGTCCCGGAGCGCGGACCGGCGCTCGCCGCCGTGGCCGCGCTGTACCAGATCACCGGGGATCCGGGGCCGTTGCTCCCGGTGCTCGGCCGGTTCCTCGACGGCGGTGGTTACGACGCCGCCGACGCGGCCTGGGAGATCGCCGAGATCGGTCCGGCCGCCGTCGAATGGCTGCCCGGGCTCCGCAAGCTGCTCCGCCGGCCGGACCCGCCTGCCTGGCTGCACCTGCGGGCGGCCGGGGCGGTGTGGCGGGTGGCCGGCGATGCCGAGACCGTGCTGCCGGTGCTGTCCCGGGTCTGGGAGCGCAACGCATACACCCGGCCGGCGGTGGCGAGGCTCTGGGCGGAGATCGGCCCGCCGGCCGCCGCCGTGCTGCCGCTGCTCCGGGCCGAGCAGGCCCGACCGCGCCGACACACTGCCGTCGACCACGGCTGGAGCAGCAGCCAGGTCACCGACGACGAGGAACTGCTCCGGCTGATCACCGACGCGGTGCGCGTGCTCGACTCTCCGCCGCGCTGAACGCCCGGCACGGTCAGTCCGAGAACTCCAGGACCACCTTGATGTCGTCGGACTGCGCGTCGTACGCCTCGGCGTACCGGTCGACCGGCACCCGTCGGGTGATCATCCTGGCCAGCCAGTCCCGGTCGGCGGCGGCGAGCGCCTCGGCGCCGAGTTCCCAGTGCCGCCGGTTCGCGTTGACCGTGCCGAAGACGACGTTGTTCTCCAGCACCAGTTCCCGGTTCAGCGCGCCCGCGTCGAAGTCGATTGTGCGGCCGCCGGAGGAGACGCCGGTCAGGCAGACGATGCCGTTCGGTGCCGCCTGGCACATCGAGTCCAGCACCACGGTCGGGGCGCCGGTGCACTCCAGCACGACGTCGAACTCGATGCCCAGCTCTGGGATGGTGCCGGTGTGGAACTCGCCGCCGAGCGCCTCCACCAGTCCCGGTTTGTCGCCGCTGGCCGAGCGGTTCAACACGTGCAGCTCGTAGCCGCGCTGCGCGGCGAGCAGGGCGGCCAGCAGGCCGATCGGTCCCGCCCCGGCGACCAGTACCCGCTTCGGTTCCCAGGCGGCCCGGGCGCCGATCCGCTCGATGTGCTCCCACGCCTTCGCCACCACACTCGTCGGTTCGAGCAGCATGCCCAGCTCGGACAGTTCCGGGTCGAGGCGTACGGCGAACTTCGGCGAGGTGCGCCAGCGGTCCCGGGCGAAGCCCTGGAGGCACTTGATGCCGCGCTCGGTGTAGAGACCGTTGCGGCACATGTCCCACTCGCCGACGGCACAGTTGGTGCACGGCACCGGATCGGGGTGCCGGACGATCCCGGCGACCAGGTCACCCGGGGCGAGCGAGCCGCTCGGATCCTCAAGTACCCGCCCCAGCGACTCGTGTCCCAGCACCAGCTCGGCCGTGCCGGGCGGCGGTTCGCCGTACTCGCCGTCGATGATCTCGCGGTCGGTGCCGCATACGCCGACCGCGAGCGACTCCACGAGTACCGCACCCTCCTCGGGGTTCGGCTCCGGAAAGTCCTCGACCAGCCGCAGCGAGTCGGCCTGACCCGGGGTCACCGTGATCGCACGCACCTGGTCATTCTTCCCCGCCGGCCGGCCCGGTACCCCGGAGTCGTCGAATATCCGGTCCGCGACCCGACGGACCGGCCGGAGATGGCCCTAGGATCGCGGACATGACCCCGGAACAGGTCGGTGACCGGTTGGGCACGCTGCTCGCGGACCCGGCGGTGACCGTCGGGCAGTCCGGCGGCCAGGCGTACGCCCGGGCGACCGTGGACGTGCCCTCCGGCCGCTGGCGGGACGCCGTCCGGACGGCCCGGGACGATGCCGAGCTGGCCTGCGACTTCTTCGACTGGCTCTCCGCAGTCGACGAGCTGGCCGAGGGGTTCGACGTGGTGGCGCACCTCTGGTCGACCCGGCACCGGCACGGGGTGCTGCTGCGCACCCGGGTACCCAGGGACGCCCCGACCGTCGGGTCCGTGGTGGAACTCTTCCCCGGGGCGGCCTGGCACGAGCGGGAGACGCACGAGATGTTCGGCATCGACTTCGCCGGCCATCCCGATCTGGCGCCCCTGCTGCTGCCGCCGGAGTTCGAGGGGCATCCGCTGCGCAAGGAGTTCGTGCTCGCCTCCCGGGTGGCCAAGGCGTGGCCGGGCGCGAAGGAGCCGGGCGAGTCCGAGGCGGGTACGGGTCGCCGGCAGCCGATGCGGCCACCGGGCGTACCGGCACCGGGCGAGTGGGGCGTGGCCGCCGCCGTACCCGTCTCCGCCGCCCCGGCCAGCGGCCCGCCGGGGCGTACCCGACCCACCTCGGGTCCGCCGGCTGCGCCTGCCTCGGGTCCACCGGCCGCGCCTGCCTCGGGTCCGCCTGCTGCGCCCCCCGTCTCGGGTCCGCCTGCCTCGGGGCCGCCGGCTGACGGGTCCGCGGCGGCCGAGGGCAGCGGGGGAGGTGCCTGATGCCGCTCTGGCTGGAGTTGCTGATCCGGGTCGTCGGGGTGGTCGCGGCGTTCCTGATCCTGCCGCTCGTCGTCGGGCAGGCCGAGCACAAGGTGATGGCGCACATGCAGGGCCGGCTCGGCCCGATGTACGCGGGCGGGTTCCACGGCTGGGCACAGTTGATCGCCGACGGCGTCAAGTTCGTGCAGAAGGAGGACGTCACCCCGCGCGAGGCGGACCGGGCGGTGTTCCGGCTCGCCCCGGTGGTGGCGCTGGTGCCGTACCTGCTGGCCCTGCTGGTCATCCCGCTCGGCCCGAACGACCTGGTCGGGCAGCCGCTGGACATCGGGCTCTTCTTCGTACTCGCGGTGGTCGGCGTCGGCGTGGTCGCGGTACTCATGTCGGCCTGGGCCTCGGCCAACAAGTACAGCCTGCTCGGCGGGATCCGGGGTGCCGCCCAGTTGCTCGGCTACGAGCTGCCGCTGGTGCTCGCGGCGGCGAGCGTGGCGATGGCGGCCGGCACGCTGAGCCTGCCCGGCATCGTCGAGGCGTGGCAGCCGTGGTGGCTGCTCTGGCAGGCCCCGGCGATGGTGGTCTTCTTCGTCGCCGGGCTCGCCGAGATCCGTCGCCCGCCGTTCGACATGCCGATCGCGGACTCGGAGCTGGTCTTCGGGTACATGACCGAGTACACCGGCCTGCGGTTCGCCTTCTTCCTGCTCGCCGAGTACGTCGGCATCGTGGTGATCGCCGCGCTGACCACGGTGCTCTTCCTCGGTGGCTGGCAGGGGCCGTTCGGCGACGAGTACCTCGGCTGGCTCTGGACCCTGATCAAGGTCTTCGTCGTCTCGTTCGTGATCATCTGGTTCCGGGTGACGTACCCGAGGTTGCGCGAGGACCAGTTGCAGCGGCTCTGCTGGCTGGTGCTGGTCCCGGTGGCGCTCGGCCAACTGGTGCTGACCGCCGGGGTGAAACTGGCGATCGCCTGACGCCTGGTGCTGGCGATGGCCTGGCGCCCGGCCGGGGGCTTGGAGTCCGGGCCGTGGAGTCGAGGCCGAGTCGGGAGTCACGGAGTCCGGGGTCGTGGAGTCGGGCCGCCGTTGCCGCGACGGTCCGACTCCACGACCCCGGAGTCGACCACCCACCCGCCCGGATCAGGTCCGCCCGGGGGTGGACCGATCGAGAAGCGTCATCGGGTTTTGCCGGCACCATTCCACCGCTATCGCGGCTTTGAAGCACCGGCCCTCCGGACCGGCCCGCTCGCCACACGCCTGACACAATCCGCCGATCATCCGATGCAGCCGGATCGTTTCGACCAGGCGTGTCCAGACAACTTCGTGGGGTAGCGGCGGACCGCTGGCCGCGACATCCAGGTGACCGCTGAGGATCAGTGCCTCTCGCGCGTCGAGTTCCACAGCCGTCCCCCTGTTCGCTCCGCAACTCTCTTTCGAGCAGTGTGCGGTCGCGCGCGGCACCCACCCCACCCTCGATGTCCGTCGTCGGCGGGTGGGAATGCGGGGCGGTCAGAGGTGGCGGGGGGTCAGCCGGCTGATCGGCAGGTTGACCGGCCAGGGCTCACCGGTGTCGACGAACTTCGTCCACCGGCCCGTCTCGACGTAGACCTCCTCGACCGGGTCGAGCCGGTTGGTGTGTACGACCAGGCCGCCGTCGGTCTCGATTCGCCAGTAGTAGGGGATTCCGGCCTTGGCGTAGAGGGCCGGCTTGAGGATCCGGTCCATCGACTGCGAAGTCCCGGAGACGATTTCCACGGCGAGCACCACCTCGTGTGGCTCGTACCTCGCGGTCCGGCGGGCCGCCGCGGCTGCGGTGGTGACCAGCACGTCGGGGATGAAGGAGCGCCGCTGGCTGAACCGCACCTCGACGCCCTGGGTGACGTCGTACTCGTCCGGGCAGTCCTCTTCGAGTGCAACGCCAAGCCGCATGGCGATGGTCTGGTGTGCCGCGGTGGTGGAGGGCGGCATGATCAGCGCTCCGTCGAGAAGCTCGCGGCGGTGGCCGTCGTCGGGCATGGCGTCGAGGTCGTCAGTGGTCCACCCGCCGGCCGGCGGGTGCGGATCGTTCAGGGCCGCGGTCATGACTTCCCTTTTCGGCGGGGCGGACTTACGTCACCCGGTGCCACCGTACCGCTTCAACTGGCCGGGGGTGGTCGCGCCGGAACCGCCGACACGGCAGGATAAGCCCCATGAGCGAGCGCGGCGGAGTGCTGGCATGAGCGTCCCGGGCGAGGGGTTGGCGAAAGGGCTGGCCGTCACCCTCAAGACGATGACCCGGCGTTCGCACACCCAGCAGTACCCGGACGTCGCCCCCGAGCTGCCGCCGCGCTCCCGGGGCGTGATCGCGCTGCTGGAGGAGAACTGCACGGTCTGCATGCTCTGCGCCCGGGAGTGCCCGGACTGGTGCATCTACATCGACTCGCACAAGGAGGAGGTGGCGGTCCCGGGGGCGGCCCGGCCGCGCCAGCGCAACGTACTCGACCGTTTCGACATCGACTTCTCGCTCTGCATGTACTGCGGCATCTGCATCGAGGTCTGCCCGTTCGACGCGCTCTACTGGTCGCCCGAGTTCGAGTACGCCGAGTACGACATCCGGGATCTGCTGCACGACAAGGAGCACCTCGGGGAGTGGATGGCCACCGTGCCGCCGCCGCCCGCGCACGACCCGAACGGCGAGCCGGCCAAGGAGGAGGCCGCCGCGCGCAAGGCCGCCGCTCCGGGCGCGGCCGGGGACCGTCCGGCCGGTCCGGGGGTACGCGCCCGTCGCCCGGCCCGCCCCGGCTCCGAGCCACCGGCCGGCGAGCGTCCCGCACCTGGCGAGCGCGCCCGACCCGGTTCCCCGGCCGGCGAGCGTCCCGGACCCGGTTCCCCGGCTGACGGACGCCCCGGCTCCGGGTCTCCGGTCGACGAGGAGCCGCCGTGACCGCCGCCGACGTGCTGATGCTGGCCCTCGGGGCGGTGGCGGTCGGGTCCGGCGTACTCGTGGTCTCCACCCGGCACCTGGTCCGGGCCGGGCTCTACCTGGTGGCCTGCCTCGGCGCGGTCGCCGGGCTCTACCTGGTGCTCACCGCCGAGATGGTGGCCTGGGTGCAGTTGCTCATCTACGTCGGCGCGGTCGTGGTGCTGCTGCTCTTCGCGGTGATGCTGACCCGGGCGCCGATCGGTGCCGCAGACGATCTTGACCGGCCCGGCTGGCCGGCGGTGCTGATCGGCGGCGGGACCGGGCTGGGCCTGGCCGCGCTGCTGGTCGACGCGTACCGGTGGTCCACCGTGGAGTTGCCGGAGCCCGGTACGGCGGAACGGATCGGCACCGAGATCTTCCGTTCCTGGGTACTGCCGTTCGAGGTGCTCTCCGTGCTGCTCCTCTCCGCCCTGGTCGGAGCGATCGCGATAAGCGTACGGATTCCGGGGCGGCGCCAGTGAGGCCCGCCATCCCGTACGTCGTCGCCGCCCTCCTCTTCGGCCTGGGCGTCTACGGCGTGCTCCGCCGTCGCAACGCCGTACTGGTGCTGATGGCCGTCGAGTTGATGCTCAACGCCGTCAACCTGCTGCTGGTCACCGCCGACGCCGCCCCGCTGCACCGGGCACTGGGTCACCCGGCCCCGGGTGTCGAGGGTGCCGCGCCGCTGCCGCTCACCGGGCAGGCGTTCACGCTCTTCGTCATCGTGATCGCCGCCGCCGAGGTGGGGGTGGGGCTGGCGATCGTGCTCCAGCTCTATCGGCTGCGCGGCACGGCCACCATCGACGACGTACGCCTCGACACGCACACCCCGGACACCGGGCCGCAGGCGATCGTGGCCACTCCGGCGCTGACCGGGTCCGGGCCGGCGACGACCCAGCCGGCGGGACGGGCACCGGGGGCGGATCGATGACCGGCGCACAGACGTTCGCGGCGCTGCTTCCGGCCGTACCCTTCGGAGTGGCCCTGGTCGGGTTGCTGCTGCCGCAGCGGTCCCGGGTCGGTGCGGCGGTGCTCGGCATCGGCGGTGCGGCGGTGGCGCTGGCGGCGGCGATCGGGCTGCTCGTGGCGCTCGACGGCGGGCGCACCGAGGCGAGCGCCGAGTGGGTCGACTTCGGTGGGCTGCCGGTCACCCTCACCCTCCGGCTGGACCCGGCCGCCGCCCTGGTCGCGGTCGCCGTCGCGACGGTCGCGCTGGCGGTGCAGGTCTACTCGGTCGGCTACCTGCACGACGACGACAGGTACGCCCCCTACGCCGCCCAGGTCAGCCTCTTCACCGCCGCGATGCTGCTGGTGGTGGTGGCCGGTGACCTGATCATGCTGCTGGTCGGCTGGGAGGTGATGGGCATCTGCTCCTACCTGCTCATCGCCCACGACCGGCGGCTGCCGGAGGCGCCCGCCGCCGCCGTGAAGGCATTCCTGGTCACCCGGGTCGGTGACGTCGGCTTCCTGCTCGGCATCGTCATCCTCGGCGTGCAGGCCGGCAGTTTCCGGATCTCCGACGTGCTGGCCCACGACTTCGGCACCGCCACGCTGACCGCCGGCTGCCTGCTGCTGCTCGCCGGAGTGGCCGGCAAGAGCGCCCAGTTCCCACTGCACACCTGGCTGCCGGACGCGATGGCCGGCCCGACCCCGATCTCCGCGCTGATCCACGCCGCGACGATGGTGGCGGCCGGGATCTACGCGGTGACCCGGCTCTTCCCGCTCTTCGAACGGGCTCCGGCCGCGCTCGCCGTGCTCGGCGTGATGGCCGCGGTCACCCTGCTGCTCGGCGCGCTCGCCGCCACCGCGCAGGACGACATCAAACGGGTACTGGCCTGGTCGACGGTCTCGCAGCTCGGCTACATGGCCGGGGCGCTGGCGGTCGGCTCGCCACCGGCCGCACTCTTTCACCTGCTCAGCCACGCCGCCTTCAAGGCGCTGCTCTTCCTGGCCGCCGGTGCGGTGATCCACGCCGTCGGCAGCAACCTGATGTCGGCGATGGGCGGGCTGCGCCGGCCGATGCCGGTGACCTTCTGGTGCACCGCGATCGGGCTGGCCGCGCTGGCCGGGGTGCCGCCGCTGGCCGGGTTCTGGAGCAAGGACGGCATCCTGGTCGTCGCCGAGCAGGCGGCCCGGCACGACGCCGGCCCGGCCGCCGCCTGGGTCGGCTGGCTGGTCTGGCTCGCCGGACTCGCCGGGGTGGCGATCACCGCCTGGTACGCCACCCGCCTGCTGCTGCGCACCTTCCTCGGCGCCTCCCGGGCACAGACCCATCCGGTCGACACCCCGGCCGCGCACGCCAGCCCGGCGTCGGCGATCGACGCGCCGGCCGGCTCCCCGGCACACACCCCGGCCGGCCCGCCGCACGACCCGCCCGGGCTGCTGCGCTGGCCGGTGATCCTGCTCGCGGTGCCGAGCGTGGCGCTCGGGCTGGCGGTCTTCGTCACCCCGTTC
This sequence comes from Plantactinospora sp. CNZ320, assembly GCF_002846275.1. NCBI lineage: Bacteria > Bacillati > Actinomycetota > Actinomycetes > Micromonosporales > Micromonosporaceae > Plantactinospora > Plantactinospora sp. CNZ320. The sequence goes on along the minus strand of NZ_PJMP01000001.1, from coordinate 4,169,334 downwards.
CGGGAGGCGCTGGCGTTGGACGAGACACACCTGGACAGCTTCGTGATCATTCCGGTGGTGCTGCTGCTGGCCGGTGCCGGGCTCGCCTGGTGGCGCTGGCGCGCCGATCCGGCCGCCGATCCGGCGACCGGACTGGGTCCGCTGCGTCCGGCCTTCGCCCGGGCCTTCTGGCTCGACGAGGTCCAGCACGCCCTGGTCGTACGCCCGGTGCGGGCGCTCGGCCGGCTCGCCCGGCGCGGCGACGAGGGGCTGGTGGACGGGGCGGTCGAGGGGACCGGCCGGGGGACAGGTGCACTCGGCGGGCGGATGGAGCTGCTGCACCGGGCCGGGATGCCCCGGGCGGTGGTGGCGGTACTCGGCGGTGCCCTGCTGCTCGGCCTCGCCGCCGTACTGGCCCTCGGGGGGACGACGTGACCCTCGGCGGGATCGGCCTGATCGCCACGCTGGCGGTACCGGCGCTCGGCGCGGCGCTGCTCGCCGTACTGCCGGCGCGGTTCGACCGGGCCGCCCGGATCACCGGTACGGCCTTCGCGGCGGTGACCCTGGTGCTGGCCGCGCTGCTGACTGTCGGCGCCACCGACAGCTGGGCGGTCTACCAACCGGGAACCGCCCCAGCACCAGGGATCCGCCCGTGGCACGAGCTGGACCTGACCTGGGTGCCCGGACTCGACCTGCGGTTCCAGCTCGGGGTGGACGGGGTCTCCTATCCGCTCGTGGTGCTGACCGCGCTGCTGACGTTGCTCTGCTGCGCGTACACCTGGTGGCGGGTGCCGGCGCCCGGCCGGGGCCGCAGCCTCGTCGCGCTGCTGCTGGTGGTCGAGGTCGGCATCCTCGGCACCTTCCTCGCCCTCGACCTGGTGCTCTTCTTCCTCTTCTTCGAGGTCGTCCTCCTCCCGATGTACGCGATCATCGCGATCTGGGGCGGCGAGGACCGGCAGCACGCGGCCCGGAAGTTCGCCCTCTACACCCTCTTCGGCTCGGTGTTGCTGCTGGTCGGCGTCTTCACCGTGGTCAGCGCCGCCGGCACCGCCGACCTGACCGAGCTGACCGGTGGTGCCGGCCTGTCCCGGGGTACCCAGCTCGCCGCGTTCATCCTGCTGGCCATCGCGTTCGCGGTGAAGAGCCCACTCTGGCCGCTGCACTCCTGGCTGCCGGACGCGCACACCGCCGCGCCGACGGTCGGCAGCGTGATCCTGGCCGGCGTACTGCTCAAGATGGGCACGTACGGGCTGATCCGGGTCGCGGTCGGGGTGGCGCCGGAGGGGGCACGGGCGGCGGCCGGAGTGCTCGGGGTACTGGCCGTGGCGGCGATCATCGTCGGTTCGCTGGTCTGCCTGGCACAGAGCGAGCTGAAGCGGCTGATCGCCTATTCGAGCGTCGGGCACATGGGGTTCGTGCTGCTCGGCATCGCCACGCTGACCGCCACCGGCATCCAGGCGGCGCTGATCGGCAACATCGCGCACGGCGTGATCACCGGCCTGCTCTTCTTCCTCGCCGGGGCGATCAAGGACCGGGCGCACACCGGGGCGCTGACCGAGCTGGGCGGGCTGCGCGAGAGTACGCCCCGGCTCGCCGGGCTGCTCGGCTTCGCCGCCATCGCCTCGCTCGGGCTGCCCGGCCTGGCCGGGTTCTGGGGCGAGGCATTCGCGGTGGTGGCCGCCTGGCAGGTGGGCGGTCCACTCTGGACCACGCTGGCGGTGCTGGCCGCGTTCGGCGGCGCGCTGACGGCGGCGTACCTGCTGCGGCTGCTGCGCCGGGTCACCCACGGGCCGGCCAGCCCCAAGGTGCTGACCCTGACGCCGGGACTGCACGGTGCCGAGCTGGCGGCCTGGGGGCCGCTGGTGCTGCTGGCACTGGCCATCGGGCTCGCCCCGACGCTGGTGCTCGACTATGCCGAGGTGCCGGTCGGGGCACTCCTGGAGGCGATCCGATGATCAGCTCGGTCGACAGGTGACCGCCGTGATCCAGAGCGTGGACAACGTCGCGCTGCTGCCGGCGTACCTGGCGGCCGGCACCGCCGTACTCGTGCTGCTGGCGGACCTGCTGGTCGGCCGGCGCGGCGCGACGGTGGCCGTCTTCGCGGCCGGGGCCGCCGCCACCGCGCTCGGTGCGGTGCTGGTCGGTGCCGCCGGTTCCCGGAGTACGTTCTGCGCCGGAGACGACTGTTCCTATCTGGCAAACGGCCGGGCGGCGCTGGTCGGCTGCCTCTTCGCGCTGCTCACCCTCGGGGTGCTGGCGCTCTCCGTCCCGCTGCTGCGCTCCGGACAGGTGCCGCCGGGGGAGTACTGCTTCCTGCTCGCCTGCTCGATGACCGGCGGCGTGGTACTTGGTGCGGCCGGCGACCTGATCACCCTGGTCGTCGCCCTGGAGACGCTGACCCTGCCGCTCTACGTGCTCGTCGGGCTCCGGCACCGCAGCGTCGCCGGTGCCGAGGCGGCGCTCACCTTCTTCGTGGTCAGCGTGGTGGCCACCGCGGTCACCCTGCTCGGCGCCGCACTGCTCTACGCGGTCACCGGGGCGGTGCACCTGAGCCGGCTCGCCGCGGTCTTCACGGCGGAGGCGAAGCGGCCGGTACCGGTCGGCGGCGACTTCCCGACCGGTCCGGCCCTGCTGGACCTGCCGCTGGCCGTGGTCGCGGTGGCCCTGATCGTGCTCGGGCTGGCCTTCAAGGTGGCGGCGGTACCGTTCCACGCCTGGGCCCCGGCCACCTACGACGGCGCCCCGGTGCCGGTCGCGGCGTACCTGTCGACCGCCTCCAAGCTCGGCGGGGTGGTGGCACTGCTCGCGGTCACCGCCGCCGCGCTGCCGGCCCGGGTGACGGGTCCGCTGCTGGCGGCGGTGGCCGTGCTGACGATGACCGTCGGCAACCTGGTGGCGCTCCGGCAGCGCCGGATGGTCCGGCTGCTTGCCTGGTCGTCGGTGGCCCAGGCGGGTTACATCCTCGCCCCGCTGGGCGCGCTGGCGCTGTCGTCGGGGCGGAACGCGGAGGCGATCGACACGGCGGTCGCGGCTGCGGTGGCGTACACAGTCTTCTTCGTGGTGCTGGAGCTGGCCGCGTTCGGTGCGGTGGTGGCGCTGCGGCCGGCGGTAGCCGACGGCGGCGAGATCGCCGACTACCGGGGCGCGGCCCGGCGTCGACCGTGGGTCGGGGCGGCGTTCGTGCTGGCCCTGGTCGGGCTCGCCGGTCTGCCACCCGGGCTGGCCGGGCTCTTCGCCAAGGTCACCGTCGTGCGCTCGCTGCTGGCCGGGGACGCCGGCTGGCTCGCCCTGGTGGTGGCGCTGAACGCGGTGATCGGGCTCGCCTACTACGTACGGGTCGCCGCCACTCTTTACGCTCCGGAGCCGGCCGCCGAGCGGGCCGGTGCGGCTGCCGCCGCGCCCGTGGTGCCCGCCGCCGACCCGGGTGCACCGGCCCAGCCCGGCGACCGCAGCCCGGTGCCGGCGGCCGAGCCGGCCCGTCCGGCCTGGGCGGTTGTCGCCGTACTGGCCCTGGCGACCCTGGTCGCGATCGTCGTCGGGTTCGCCCCGCAACTGATCCTGGACGTCGCCGCACTGTGAGATTCGCCGCCCTGGGCGGCTGTTGGGGCGCTTTCTCAGGTAACTCACAGTCATATCCGGATTGTTGAGGGGGTAATCCGGTGTTGGACCGGTCAGCGGGTCCATTGCCCGCCGCACCGAAGGAGTTATCGTGCACAGCCATCACAACCGGCTCAAGACAGCCGCGCTACTTGGCCTGCTCACCGCTCTCATCCTCGGCGTCGGTTACTGGTTTGGCGGCAGCAGTGGTCTGGTGATCGCCGTATTCGTCTCACTGGCCATGAACGCCGTCAGCTACTTCTGGTCGGACAAGCTCGCGCTGCGCGCGATGCGGGCACAACCGGTCACCGAGGCCGAGTTCCCGGCGCTCTACCAGATGGTCCGGGAGTTGGCGACCGAGGCGAAGCAGCCGATGCCCCGGTTGTACGTCAGCCCGACCATGCAGCCGAACGCGTTCGCGACGGGACGTAACCCCAAGAACGCGGCGGTCGCCGTGACCCAGGGCATCACGCAGATCCTGGACTACCGGGAGCTGCGGGGCGTCATCGGGCACGAGCTGTCCCACGTCTACAACCGGGACATCCTGATCTCCAGCGTGGCCGCCGGCCTGGCCGGCATCATCACCATGCTGGCCAACCTCGCCTGGTTCATCCCGCTGGGCGGCGGGGACGACGAGGACTCGCCGAACCCGGCCGTACTGCTGCTGACGCTGATCCTCGGCCCGATCGCGGCCACCCTGATCCAGCTCGCCATCAGCCGTAACCGGGAGTTCCAGGCGGACGCCTCGGGTGCCGCGCTGACCCGGGACCCGCTGGCGCTGGCCAGCGCGCTCCGCAAGATCCACGCTGGTACCAAGGCGCTGCCGCTGCCGGCCGACAACCGGCTGACCAGCGCCGCCCACCTGATGATCGACAACCCGTTCCGGGGTGGCGGCGTGGCGAACCTCTTCTCCACCCACCCCAAGATGGAGGAGCGGGTACGCCGCCTGGAGCAGATGGCCCGGACCAACGTCGGCCCGGTCCAGTACCGGTAAGGAAGGGCCCCCCATTAGCGCTTTCTGTATAGGAAGGGCCCCCTCCTAACACCTCCGGCGCGACAGTAGACGGCCCCGGCTCCCCTGAGTGGGAGCCGGGGCCGTCCGCGTCGTACCGGTGCTGTGGGCGTGGTGAGCCACAATCGTGATGTCCGGCTAATCGGGTTCAGCGCGGGGGCCCGGTCACGTTAGGGTCGGAAGGTCATCCACTCGTTACAGCCGACGGCCGGCGACTTTCCGGCCGCGACGAGGTGGCGTGACGACCCGAGGAGGTTCGGATCCGTGACCGCGCTGCGGCAGTACCTGGGAGTGTGGCGGATTCCCGGCGCGCCGATGCTGTTGATCGCCGGCATCGTCGGCCGGCTCGGCATCGGCATGACTCCGCTGGCGCTGCTGCTCGTCGTCGAGCAGGTCACCGACCGGTACTCCCTGGCCGCCGTGGCCGGCGCGCTGTACGCGCTCGCCGGTGCCGCGCTCAGCCCGGTCGCCGGCCGGATTGCCGACCGGGTCGGGCCGAGCCCCGTACTGCTGATCACCGCCGTGGCCCACCCGGTGGCCCTGGTCGGGCTGCTGCTCGCCAGCCGCGCCGGCTCGGACGCCCTCGCACTGATCTTCACCGCCTCGGCGGTGGCCGGTGCGACGTACCCGCCGCTGACCGCAGCGATCCGGGGCGCCTGGAACGACCTCACCGACCCCGCCTCCGGCCGGTACGCCCTGCGCAACACCGCGATCGCCGCCGAGACCACCCTCTTCGAGGTCGTCTTCGTGATCGGCCCGCTGCTGGTCGCCGCCTTCGTGCTGCTGGCCGACGCGGCGGCAGCACTGCTCGGGGCCGCCGTGGTGACCCTGGTCGGCACCACGATCGTGGCGCTCGGCCGGGTGATGCGCGGCTGGCGGCCACACCCCCGGGACAGTCACGCCAAGGGACTCGGCCCGCTGCGGGTCGGTGGCTTCCCGGCGCTGCTCTTCTGCGTCGCCGGGCTCGGCATCGCGTTCGGCGCCGCCGGAGTGGCCGTACCGGCGTACGCATCCGCGAAGGATCCGGCCAACGCGGAGAGCGTCGCCGGGGTACTCCTGGCGATGTGGGGGACCGGCAGCGCGCTCGGCGGCCTCTGGTTCGGCACCCGCAAGCCGGCCCGGAACGCCGCCCGCCAGTTCGGGCAGCTCCTCGGCCTGCTGGCGGCCACCTTCGCGGTCTTCGCCGTGATGCCCACCCCGATCGCGCTCGGTGTGGCACTTGTGTTCGGCGGGGCCACCATCGCTCCCGCGCTGACCGTGGAGAACACCATGGTCGGCCGGATCTCCCCGGTGAGCATGCTGAACGAGTCGTACACCTGGGTGGTCACCGTGGCGGTCGGGGCCAGCGCCGCCGGTGGTGCGGTCGCGGGGGTACTCGCCGACCAGGTCGGCGTACCGTGGGCCTTCATCTTCGCCGGTGCGGCGGTGGCGGCCGCCGCGGTGGTCGCGGCGCTACCCACCGGCTCGATCGCCCGGGCCGAAGCCCAGGCCGAGGTACGCCTGGAGCAGGCGCTCGCCACGAAGGGGTAGTGGCGAACGTACCGTCACCGCGACCCTGGCTCGACGTCGATCGGCGGGTGGGACGGGTCGGCTGTGTCCGGCGGCTGCGGTGCCGGCACTGCGTACGCCTGTCGGGGCGGGAGCCGGCGCACCGCGTACCGACTGGTGAAGATGATGCCGGCGAGCCCGACGCCCACCGCGATGCCCAGCGCCGACGTTGTCGCGGTGGCCTGGCTCGGCCGGCTCGTCACCAGCCGGACGACGTACGGCAGCCACACCGCCCCGGCGGCGAGCAGGGCAGCGAGATGGATGCCGCCGGCCGCCGCTCTGGTCCTCCGGTCGAGCATCACGGTCATCAGGAGGATGGCCACCGGTGTCAGTGTCAGGCCTACCGTCACGATCGCCAACAGGTTCAGGCCCTCGCGGTCGCCGGGACTCGCCACCACCCGGAAGAACAAGGCCACACCGGCCAGAATGGGCAGGCCGAGGATCGCCGTTGGGGCGACCATGAGCGGCCCGTGTCGCCTGACCAGCAGCACCGTAAAGCCGATCCCGGCCACCAGGCACCCGACGGCGACCGACAACGGGATCGCGACGGGCAGGCTGGCTTCGCGGGTCGCGGTGAAGTGGCTGGGGATCGGCGTGGCCGGATGGTCGCTCTGGTAGCCCGCGCCGATCATGGTGCCGAAGCCGATCCGTTCCCAGTTGCCGGTGCTGTCCCGGCGGGCAAAGCCGTCCCGGCCATTGGCGACCAGCACCACCACGCCACCATCGGGCTGGTCCCGCACGACCAGGGCGCGGGACGACAGGTACTCCTGCACGTCGGTCACGCCCGGGATGGCGGTCGCGAGCCGTTCCCGGGCTGCCTCGTCGATCTGCCACGCTGACTGCCAGGTCGTACCGCCGTCCCGGCTCTCCTCGACCGCCAGTTGGCGCGGCACGACCCGGAAGCAGTGCCCGGGATTCCGCACCGAGCAGTCCTGCCCGCCGGCCAGCGGCGAAGGCAGGGTCGTCAGGAGACGCCCGACCTCTTCCTGGGGCAGCGGCGAGAAGGTGCGCCCGTCGTCCTTGCTGACATCCCACGACCTGGCCGTTCGGGGACCTCCGCCGTAGGCGTTGTCGATCCCGACGATGACGTCGCCCTGCCACTCGCCGATCGCGACCGCGTCGCTGTGATCCGGGGCGGAGGTGGCCGCGACGGCCAGCCCGGCGATCGGCAGCACGACCAGCACCGCCACCATACGCAGCCAGCGGGTGAGGGACGGCCGGGCCGCCGCCGACCGCCAGGTCCACCAGGCCACGCCGAGCGCCGGCAACGCCAGCAGATCGGTGACGTCCGCCAGGATGACCGACGGCCCGTTCACGATGCTCCAGGCGGCCGAGGCCGCTGCGGCCCCGGCCGGACTGGCCTTCACCGCGGTGAAGCCGGCGCCTACCAGGAGGATCGAGGCCAGCGCCAGCAGGTCGGCGGAGTTGCGGCCCGGTCCAGGCAGGAAACTCCAGCGGGTACGCCGCAGCGCCTCCAGCCGGCGGCTGAGGCCGGTTCCGGGTCCGGGGCCGGGTCCGGGGCCGGACGGTCGGCCGACGAGCGCGAGCAGCAATGCCAGTGGCATTGCCAGCAGTGGTGGCGCCATCACCAGCCCAGCGACGTCGCTGAGCTTCCCGGTCAACCAACCGGGATAGGCACTCTTCAGCACGTGGTCGTTGAGGATCAGTAGCGCGGTGGCTGCCAGGGCCACCGGATGGATCAGCCAGGTCAGAACGGTCTCGACCGGCCTCTTACCCGGGCTGTCGATGCTCTCGGCGTGCCTGCGTCCCCCCATGCGCCCACAATCGAGGCTCCGCGTAACGCAGCCGTCTCGCCGACACCTCGAACCGGCATCGGCGGTACGCCCCGAATGGGCCGTCGCCGGAGGTGCGGTCGTTCAGACGTTGCTGACCGCCAGCACGCCGACGACCGGCCGGGCGGTGAGGACGAACTCCTGTCGTGCCTCCCCGTCGGCGTACCTAGTGCGGCGAGACGACGCCGGCTGTGCCGGACCTGTGCCCGCGATCTTGGCGGATGGGTTCGCCGCCGGTCGCGGGCACAGCCGACCAGAGATCAGCGATAGTTGGTGAACTGGAGGGCGACCCCGAAGTCCTCGCTCTTGAGCAGGGAGATCACTGTCTGGAGGTCGTCCTTCTTCTTGCCGGTCACCCGGAGCTGGTCGCCCTGGATCTGCGCCTGTACGCCCTTCGGCCCCTCGTCGCGGATCTTCTTGCTGATCGCCTTGGCCTTGTCCGAGTCGATGCCCTGGATGATCTTGCAGTCGATCTTGTGCACCTTGCCCGACGGGCGCGCCTCGCCGGCGTCCAGGGACTTCAACGAGATGTTCCGCTTGATCAGCTTCTCCTTGAAGACCTCCAGGGCCGCCTTGACCCGCTCCTCCGTCTCGGCCTGGAGGCTGACCCCCTCCTCGCCCGACCACGAGATGTCGGCCCCGGTACCCCGGAAGTCGAAGCGGGTGGAGAGCTCCTTCTCGGTCTGCCGGAGGGCGTTGTCGATCTCCTGCCGGTCGACCTTGCTGACGATGTCGAACGACGGGTTGGCTGCCATGATTCCGCTCCTGCTGTGGACGACATGAAGGTGCGCCGGGCCGGCCCGGCGGCGGTACGACATGCCGACGGTACCCGCTTGCGCGACGACCCGATGCAACCGCTATCCTTGCTTCCGCTGCCGCGTTCCGCGTGGCGGCACGCCCTGGCGGGTTGCCCGAGCGGCCAATGGGAGCGGACTGTAAATCCGTCGCGAAAGCTACAGAGGTTCGAATCCTCTACCCGCCACCAGGTGCGAAAACAGCCCTTGACCAGGCAAAACGTCGGTCAAGGGCTGTTTCCGTCTGTCCAGCCGTCAACGGCGCTGTCTGGCCGTCAACGGGTACCCACGGAGAATGCGCGGAGAAGTTTCCGGGCGTCCAGGCGGCGGTCTTGCCCTGGTCGTCGTCAGGGTTCGAGCGGCGGGGCACCGGGCACAGTCCGCGTGGCGATCTTTGCCTGGGTTTCAGGCCACGGTTCTTGGCTGTATCGACTCGGCCCCCTCAGTCGCGACCGACGGCCAGCCCCGACCGGGGGCAGCGGCTCGTCTCCAGCCTGATCCGATCCAGGGTCGCTGCTGACGTAGTCCAGGGCGGAGGCCCCGCCGAGGGTGGGGCCAGGGCCGGTAAGTCGGGGGGTGGGGACCAGGGCCGATGACTGGCGCCACCTGGCGGGGGCCTGTCTCGGCATCTCGTCCCGTGATCAGTCGTATTAGGCAACCATCCCCGGTTACGGCCAGCCATCCCATCTCTTGTCATCGACAAGGGCGCAGCTTGTCGATGACAAGAAGCTGGGCAGAATCACGCACGCAAACACCGGCTTCACTAGCAAGTCGCACAATCTGTCCGGCCCATCAGGTGGAGGGTTAGTCAAGAATGACGGCGGCGCCCGAGGGGGAATCTCGGGCGCCGTCATGCTGCCCTACCCATCGACAAGTAAGGAGCCGGTATGAAGCCTAGCGACTTCGAGCGCCGTCGGGAAGGCTCGCGCCTCGTCAAAGGCGATAGACTGCGTCGATCAATCACAATCCGAACCTTTGTCGTTGTGGTCGCATGTGTCGCAGCCTCCATATTGGTCTACGACCGGACTAGTGGAGACCTGTTTCTCGTCGCGGTCACTGGTCCCATGCTGCATGGATTCCTCGGTTACTGGCTTGTTGATTAGTTAGCAAGCTGCAAGATCCGGAGAGGGTAAAAGCTGATGAACTGGCTTATCCAACTTGAATTCCGTAAAGAGCCGAGAATTCTTGCAGTATCAAGGCAGGAGCCCGATCGCCCGGGACTCCGCTGGGTCATGCAAAGAAGAGCGACCGGCCTCACCGTTTTGGCAATGCAGAAGTTGCCCGACTCCACTGCATCGAAGGCCATTCGTGAATCTGGGGTCCTTATGAGGGTGATCCAACGTGTTGCAGGCGTAGATTGTGAACCAATTGCGCTGACTATTCGACCCGAAGGCACCCCTGAAGTGGTTCCTCGGCTAGTAACACTCGCTGAGATAGGCGTGCTACTCGGAGTTTCAAGACAGCGAGCACAGCAGTTATCTCGTCAGTCTGGTTTCCCGCGACCCGTCGCCCGGACAAAGAGTGGGCCCATATACTCCTTATCCGACGCGGAGGAACTGCAACGCACCAGGCAACGCAAGGGGTGCACGGAGTACGTTCGAGGAGATGTTAACTCTTTTCAGGAAGCGCCAAAACTCTAGGCAGAGTGGGGCAGTGCCGGGTGGTCCCGCGCCTTACAGGTTTTCCGAACGCGAGTCTGCGGTGTGAATTGCGGTAACGGGCGGTTTTGGGTTTGGCGCGTTGTGAACCGAACGGAAGCCACAGAGGTTCGAATCCCCTACCCCGCCAGCAGGGTACGGGAACAGCCCTCGACCAGACGAAACGTCGGTTAAGGACTGTTCCCGTGTGCCCACCCAACGGCGCTGTCCGGCCATCGCGGATGCGCGGGGAGGTTTCTGGGCGCTCAGGCGGCGGTGCCGCCCTGGTCGTCGTCCGGTTTCAGCGCCTCCTCGATCCGGCGCCGGGCAAGCTCGTCCTGCCCCACGATGCACTTGGCGTAGGTCCGTAGCAGTACCTCCACGCTGTGTCCCGCCCACTCGGCTACCTGGGTGGCCGGTACCCCGCCGTTGAGCCACGTCGACACCGCTGCGTGCCGTAGGTCGTAGGGCACACTGGCCAGCGGTGAGGCTGCCTCAGCCGGAGTCAGAGCCGCTGCTCGTGCCTTGTGCCAGACGGTGAGGTAGGTCGACTCGCCGATGGTGCCGCCGCGTGGCCCGACGAACAGCCGACCGTCGGGTGCCGTGCCGAACTCCTCCAGGTGCTCCCGCAGGAACGTCACCAGTTCCGGATGCGCCGGCACCGGCCGCGTGTCCCGTGACGCCCGGTGCTTCAGGCCACGCCGTTCCCGCGACCGGCCGCTGTCCGTCCACGCCGTGCCGGTGCGCGGGGCCGAGCTTGTCAGCAGCAATTCGCCCCAGCCTTCTTCGGGGAGCCTGGCAAGGTTCTCCCGCCGGATCTCCAGCGCCTCCCCGGGGCGGGCGGCGCCGTAGTACATGCAGGCGAAGAACGCTGCCAGGCGGCGCCCGATGGACGACTGCTCGCGAACTGCGGCAAGTAGCGCCCGTGCCTGCCCGGGGTTGATCGCGGCGCGGCGCCGGTCGACCGTCTCCACGGTCTTTGGCGTTTTCCAGGTGATGCGGTCGATCGGATTGCCGCTCAGGATGCCAAGCTCTACCGCGTACGCCAGCGCGTTGTAGAAGACTGCTCGTTTCCGGGCAACCGTCTTCGGGGCGGCCGGTCGCCCGTCGAGCCGTAGAGCGAGTGCGTCAAGCGCACGGCGGGTCAGTGCGGGGCCGGTGGTCGGGTCCTCGAAATCGGCCAGAGCAACCGTGTTGCGCTCCAGCCATCGAATAGCGGCAGTGAACTCCGGCGGAGGGTCGCCAGCCTGCCGACGAGGCGCGACAAACGCCCAGGCGTAGAGCGCCTGCCGGAGCGTGTCACGGTCCGGCCGTCCGCGCTCCGTGCTGAGCAGGGCCGGCGTGACGGTCGCCAACGTTTCCGCGACACCGGTCCGCGACTTGGGCGCCGCACCGGGCCATTTCATGTCGACGTACCGGCAGGCGTGGTCATACCACGGCTTGCTCTGTTGCTCCCGCAGCATCGTTTCCGGTAGTCCGGACGTGACATCAAACAGTGTTCCTCGTTGCGTCGCGGACAGCAGTTGCGCGCGGAACCCGTCTGCCAGCGCCCGGGTACGGAAGGTCTTGTGATGCTCCCTCTCGGCGACGGTCCAACGTACGGCGTAGGTCTTACCGCGCTTCCCCTCCTGGAGGCGTAGTGCCCAGATACGTACGTCGTGGGAGAGGCGCCGGGCGCCCCCGTCATCGGGGCGCCCGGCATCGGTACGACGACGACTCACGCGGCCTCCTCAAGTCCGTCAAGCCACGTGGTCAGGTCGTCTCGACGGACCCTGATCTCTCCATTGGGGAGTTTGATGCAACGGGGCGCTTTGCCGGTCTGTCGCCAGTAGTAGAAGGTCGACCGGCTCACCTTCAGTTCGCCAATCACTTCAGGGATGGTCAGGGACTCCGCATTCCGTCGCGGCGCCATCGGCTGCTGTCCTCCGTCGTGCGCAGGGTGGTTCCGGGGCGCCTGAGTCATACGGTGAGCGCCGTCCGGGCTGACAGGGGGTAAGTGCTAGCTGAGCGAGGGAACTCGACACCGGCCGTTTGCGTGGGGGTCTGAGAGACCCGTAGCGGCGAGATCTTCGGTCGACCGGTGTCCATGGATAGGCCGAACGCTCTCCGGGCTTCTGAGCGGGCCGGTTCGGCAGCCGGTCGGGCGGTCATTGCCAGCGTCCGGCGACGCGGGAGCGGGGGGTATCCGTCCCATCCGTACCAAGCTTGTTTTGGCTGGTCAGGGCTGGTACGGATTGGTGTGCTGGTACGGATTGATGCGTACCAGCGGCGCGGAGGGGGCGGGTTCGTGGGACGGATTGATCCGTACCAGGTAGGGAATCCGTACCAGTGGTGACCTGGGGAAACGAGGTTGGTACGGATGGGACGGATACCCCTGCCGGGGGTGTCGGGCAGTACCGGTTCCACGCGTCGGTGAACGCGTCGCGGGTGTAGCCCTTGGCCTGCCCTACGGGGAATCGGAGGGTGGCTGACGTGATGCCGAACTCCCGGAGTAGGTCACCGAGTCGCTTGCCGGTCAGGCCGGATGGTCCGCTGTCGGCCCATTGCGCTTCCTGGTCGCCGTTGAGGACGGTGAGCAGTTCGCTTGTAGGGGCGGCCGATGGTTCGCCGAGGACGGTGAACGCGGTGCGGATGTCGGCCAGGAGTCGGATGCGGGTGGAGACGTTGCCGGCGTCGTCGGCTTCTGCGGTGAGGGTGGTGACGGCGCATCGGGCGCGGGTCGGCCAGGTGCCGCCTGCCAGGTCGGCGACGGCTACGAGTGGTTCCCAGGTGTCGGCGGCGCGGTCTTCGACCGGCATGGCCGGTTCGGCGGCTTCCAGGTCGGGCAGGTGAGCGCCGAGCCATTCGGTCAGCCGTTCGGCGAGTCGGCGTAGTGCCGGGCTGTCGCGTCGGTGCCGGTACGGCGACACGGTTTCGCCGGGGGCGCGGCGGCGCATGCGGACGACGACGGCGCGGTCTTCGATGGTGTCGGGCATGGCGCCGATTCCGGCGAGTGCGGCCATTGCGAAGGTGGGGATCTTCTCCAGCCGTTGCGTGCCGGCGTCCCATCGGATCGCGGGCCGGTTCCGCTGGTGCCCTGCGTTCAACAGTCCGCGTAGGTCCTCGTTCGCTTCGGCTTTGCCGTTGCCGAAGATGGTGTCTGCTTCGTCGACGAGGAGGGTCGGCGGCTGGTCGGTGCCGATGGCGCGGTAGACGGCGGCCGGGCTGGCGTTGACGGTGATGAGCGGGTTGTGGCAGGTGCCTTCCACGATGTCGAGCAGTCGACTCTTGCCGCACCGCTTCTCCGGCGCCCGGATCACGAGCCGGGGCGCGTGCGCCCAAGCTGTCTGTGCGTGCGTTGCGGCGACCCACAGCACCACGGCGTTGACGGCTTCCGGGGACGGGAGGATGACGTACCGGGTGAGGCATGCGTGTAGGTCGTCCAGGATCGCCGCGCCGTCGACACGGCGGCCGGGCAGGGTGTGTTGGTTCATGCTGCGACTCCTTCAGCCTGGAATCCGCCACGGATGGCGGCGCGAATGTCCCGTTCGGTCTGCTCGGCACGGCGGCCGGCATCGGTCAGTGCGGTGATGGCGTCGGCCTGGTCGATGGCGTTGACGGCGACCATCCGAGCCACGCCACGGGCCGCGCCGTACAACGTGGTCCGGCGGCTGCCCTCGGGGGCGCTGGTGACCGCGTCAAGGTGTGCGGCTAGGAGCCGGTCGGGATGGGAGATGCCTCCCGCCGTGCGGGTGCTGATTGGCCGGTCCGGCCGGGTCGGTGCGGGTGCCGGCGGCGCCGTTTCACACGCCTCGACCAGCGCGGGAGGCATCTCCTCCACCTGCCGACCCGGTACCCACTGGTACGGGCGGCCGGTGCGCGGGTGCACCGACGGCGGAAGCACCACGTACCCGCCATCGGCCTTGACGTCGATACCCGGTCCGAGCCCTGCTCCGGACTTGCCCTGGCTGCACCGCACCGGCCGGCCGGGGTGCCGGTAGTACAGATGCCGCCCACCCGACCCGGTAACTACATGCGCGGTAGGCGGTAGCAGCCCTGCGCGGATCAGCGCGGTCATCGTGTCGTCGCCACCGTGGCGTGGGTCGACATCGACCACCACCAGGCCGGACGTGGCGCCGGTCCGCACCGCGAGTTGCCCGGCGGGGACAGCGGCGACGATGCCGGCCACGCGTAGCGGGTCGGTGGTCGCGGCGTAGAAGCCGTGACAGGTCAGGCAGTCACATGCGGCCGGGTCGTGACTATCGTCCGCGTCAGCGCACGGCCGGCAGTTGGCTACCGGGCGCTTGGACCGGGCGAGCATGAACACCGGCCAGCCCTGCGCGGCGTACCGCAGCGCCGGGTCAAGCAGCTCGGACACGGCTTCGTCCTCTCGGGGGTCGGGTTGGCATGTCGGGTGCCGGTCGGTGCCGGCGGCCGGGTCGACCGGCCAGCCGCAACCGGCCCGGCACATCGGCCAGCCACGGGCCGCACGGACAGCGGCGGCCGGGGTGGCGGGTCGGTGGGTGGCGGTCATCGGGCGGTCCGGCGAGGGGTGGGCCGGCCGGCGAGTGCGGCACGGGTGACCAGATCGCGGGCGCTGGTGAGGATCGCGGCCAGTTGTCGGCGGGCGGCCGGTTCGGTCGGGGCGAGCGCAACCCGCATGCGCAGCTCGGCGTACTCGGTGCCGCCGTCGGTGCGGACGCGGTTCAGCACGGCCCGTCCGTGCCCCGGCAGGTTGACGATGATCTCTTCGGATCGGTGCTCGGTGAGGTTGCAGCGGTGGTCTCGGGCGCACCATCCGGTGTGTGCGGTGTGGTGGTTCATCGGGTGCCCTTGTCGTGGAGGTTGCGGAGGTAGTTGAGGACCAGGCGGCCGGGGCGAAGCCGGTAGCCGTCCCCGTCGCATCGGGAGCAGAGCCGGAAGGCGCGGCCGAATGGTGCGCGGCGGCGGCCGGTTCCGTGGCAGCGTCGGCAGGCGACGAACGGGAAGAGCCAGCACGTAGCGAGGTAGCCGAGCGTGACGGCAAGCAGGGCGAGTAGGAGGAGAGCGGCGGCGGCTGCGTCGTGGGGGATCGTGGAGGTAGCGGTAGCGGCGAGGGGTGCCACGGAAAGCCTCCTGAGGCCGGTTTTTGGGTGCACGGGGCTGCTGGCGCTACCTGCTACCGGTGTGGGTAGCGGCTGGCCAGGGTGGTAGCGGGGGAAGTAGCGGCGGCGCTACCTGGTAGCAGCGCCGCCGATACCGATCAGGCGCTCTTGCGTCGGTTGATCGCGTCGTCCAGGTCCTTGAGCCGGGCGCCCCGGTTGACCGTTCCGCGCACCTTGACGCTCACGCTCGGTACATGCTCGCGGAGGAGAGCAGAGGCAGCGTCGGCGGTCAGATCGGCGTAGTGCTCGGGCATCCGTTCGGCCAGCCGGGCGGCGATCGTGGTCCAGTGCAGGCCGGGTTCTCCGGGGTGGAACACGGCACGAACGTCGGCGAGCACGTCCCGAACCTCTCGGGCGACGGTTTCCCCGGCAGCGTCGCCGGTCAGCGTTCCGGCCCGTTCCCGGTGCTTGCGGGCAGCGGTGAGGATCTTTTCCGCGTCGGTGTGGTCGGCAAGGTAGGTCCGGACGGTGGCGGTGTCGTCGGAGGCGCCGTAGAGGATGCCCACACCCCGGTAGTCCCTGCCGTTGGGCAGGGTGGAGGCGTCGAACCCTTCGGCGTACGCGTCCCCGCCGAGGATCGCCTCCGAGACGACCCGGTTGCCGCACTTGAGCGCGAACCGTACGGCGTGGTTGTCGCGGTAGCGGTTGAACAGCCGTGCCACGTCCCCGGCACCGACCCCGGACGGCTTCTGCGACGACGACAGGATGATGACCCCGGCGGACGGACCGACAGCCATGATGAAGCTGAGCAGGCCGGCAATCTCCTTGTTGACGTCCTGGTCGTCGGTCTCGAAGTAGGTCTGGAACTCCTCCAGGACCAGCAGCCACACCCGAAGCTGCGGGTACTTCCGGGACAGCTCCCGGGTGATCTTCCCTTCCGGGCACTCCGAGGTCGGCAGCTTGGCAAGGAAGTCGTTGACCTGCTCGATGTGCCGCTTGATCTCGCGGAGCATGTCGAGCAGGTGCGGAATCGGGTCGTTGTCGCGGCTGTTGGGCACCACGCCGCAGACGTACCTGTGGGCGACCATGCGGAACTTGTCCCAGTCGGCCGACATCTTGCCGTCGGCTACCAGCAGCGTCACGTACGGGTCGAGAGCGGCGAACAGCGCCAGTAGGCGAGTGGCGAACGTCTTGCCCTTGCGCGGCTGCGCACCGATCAGGACCGAGATCCACATCAGGGCAAGGGTGACCTTGCGTCCCCGCTCGTCCAGCCCAAACGGCGCTTCCGCCCAGATGTCCCGGACCTTGCAGTCCAGCAGCGGCGTCTTGCCAGCCGGAACGGCGAGCGGGTCGCGGTCGGCGACGAACAGCAGGTGTCGCCGGTGTGAGGACGGGTCACGGGTCACGAACACTTGATTCACCGACACGTCCATACCGGCCGCAATCGCGGGCTTGGCCTTCAGGACGTCTTCCCAGGTCTTGCCGTTGAACGGCAGATCGATCAACACCTGAGAGCCGGTACCGGACGCGTCGCGCGCCATGGTCGACCCGAAGGTGATCTGCTGGTTCGGCCGGTCAGGATGTCCCAGGCCAGCGGCGTAGTAGGCACGCAGGATGATGTCCGGGTTCACCCGGCGGAACCGGCCGGCAACGGTGGCAGGGCTGATGATCCGCCGGTCGGCGGGGCGGCCGATGTGGGCGAGGTAGGACACGCCGAGTACGGCGGCGGTTGCCTTCACCCACCACGGCGTGAGCGGCCACAGAACCGGCGCACCGATGGCGACCGCGCCCAGCTCGGCGGCGAGCACGGTGCCGCGCCATGCCCGGGTTGCCTTCACCTCCCGGTGCAGCTTCAGCCACAGTTGCGCGTCTTTCGCGTCGGCAGCCGCCTGGCGCAGCCCGTACTGCTCGGAGAGCCACCACCAACGGAGCTGTCGGCCGAGCAGCCGGAACAGGCCAACGCTGGCCCAGAACCCGGCCTGTGCGGCATACCACGGGGAACGCAGGGCGTGGTAGCCGGTGCGGTAGGCGGTCAACCCGACGGCGTAGCGGACCGTGGCGCGGAGGTTCGCCCAGCCGCGCAGGCTGGTCGGCACGATCGGCCGGCGACCGTTCGGCCCGGCCGGCGGAACGTCGACCAGGGCGCCGCCGGGCTGTGGCGCCTCGTCGAGCGGTACGTCGAAGTGCGTGCCGGCAGCGGCGCCGGTGGGCCGGTCGCGGCGCGGCGCCCGGCGGGCGCGTGCGTCGTCCAGGTCGACCACGTCCGCGTCGGCCTGCCGGGTCAGGTCGGCTTCGTAAGCCTCCCAGTCGAAGCGGTCATCAGGGTTGCTTGCCATGATGAGGGTTCCTCCATCAGGGATTTTGTGGATCTCGGATCGGAAGGGGCCGGCGGCGCGGCACAGGTTTGCGAGGCCAGGAGCCGCGCCGCCGGGCAAAGTCAGGGCTGGTCGTTCGTGTGGAGCAGGTGAGCCAGTGCCGCCCCCATGCCGAGCACGGCGACGGGCAGGCAAGCGACGATCGTCGTAATCCACGCCGGGGCGGAGGTCATCCCGGCGGCGGTCATCTGGTGATAGGCGATCTGCCCGAGCGCGCCGAGCATCAGGGAGCCAATGCCGGAGACTCGGGCGAACTTGCGCGCCCGGACCGGTACCGCGTCGCCGGAGAGCCACGCCCGCAGGGCGTAGGCGGCGTACGCCTCGACACCGATGGGCAGGGTGATCGCTGTGTTGATGCTCAGCGAGTCCCAGATGCCCGGCAGCGGGTGGACCACGCCGAACCCGGTGAGTCCGCCGAGTCCGACCCACCCGGACCAGATGGCCACGAACGCGGGAGCGGCCAACAGCAGTAGGACCCACGACCGCACCGCCGGGCGCGGCTTGCGGCCCTGCTCCGGGGTGACGGTGGCGCCCGGGTCTACGGGCGGGATGGGCAGCGGCGACGCCTCCGGCGGCGTGTCGTCGGTGGCGGGCTTCTCGGCCGGCGGGGCGGCGGCCGGCGTGGTCGCCGGACCCGGGTCCGCTTCGGTGTTTGGCTGGGTCTGCGAGGGCTCGCCGCTCGGCTCGCTTGTCGCTGGAAGGGCGTTGGGGAAGGGCTGCTGGAGGGCGGACAGGATGGCGCGTGCCTTGGGTCCGCCTACCTTGAACTCCTTCATGAGCCGGTTCCGGGAGGGAAGCTCGCCGGTCCGCTCGGCCAGGTCCCGCGCGGCCGGCAGCAGGTCGTCCACGGACCGGGGGTAGGCGCTGTTCAGGGTCGGAGTGGTCATCACACGTCCTCTCGGGTAAAACCGGCGGGGCCGGTCTCGGGGGTGTAGATCAGCCGGTACAGAGCCATTTGCAGACCGAGTAGGTCGGGGCCCTGGCCGTCGTACTCGTCGCCGGTCATCCCGGGGTAGCCGTGCGCGGCCAGCACTTCGGCAACATCCATCACCAGGCCGAACGTGAACCGGGTGTCTTCGGCCGGAGCCGGGACCGAAACCGGGTAGCGACGCGTCATCGGAGCCACCACCTACGCCGCGAGCCGGGTCGGCGTGACCGGGCTGCCAAGCGTCGCGGCCGTCCGCATCACCCGCTGTTCCGCACGCCGGATGCGGCGCCGGTCCAACGGCGACGGTCCGCCGTCGCTGTACAGAGCCCTGATCTCCGCGTCGAGCAGGGACAGTTCGGCGTCGATGAGCGGCCATTCCGCCTCGATCGCGTCCAGGTCTGCCGGGGTGGGCTCGTCCGTGTGCCTGTCCATCGTTCACCTCTCATGTAGCCATGACCTATCTAAGTTAGAACATGTCTACCTCTGGTCTGTCAAGTGCTGCCCCGGCCGATCCCGGGGTTGTTCGGTGTGGCCTTGCTTGGCTGTGGCACAAGCAAACCGCGCTTGAGCAGCAGACGGCAGGGTGATTTCGGGGGTGCGTGGGTGCGTTCGGGGGTGCTTTCCGGGGTGCGCGCCGCCGGGGAGGTGCGAACGACCTTGACTATGGAGTGTGTGAGGACTTGACTACTCAGGACAATTGGATCAAGGAGGGGACGTGCCCGAACTTCAGCCGAACCTGTCCTTGGCTGAGGTGATGACCCGAGTCAGCTGCTCCAACAAGGGTCTTGCCGCACGGGTCCGCGCCGTCGCCGCGCGGCACGGAACAGAACTGAAGTGCGACCATGTCACCGTCAAACGATGGCTGGACGGGTCGCAGCCGCGCACACAGACGGCTGGATTTATCGCGGAAGCCCTGTCGGAGAAGGGCGGCTTCCGGGTCAGCGTCGAAGACATCGGCATGGGGGAGGCATCTCCCATGGCGACGTTCGAAAGCGCGCTTCAGTACCCGGAAGATGTCGCGGGAGCACGGGTCCGGCTGCTGGAACTCGCACGGCATGACCTGTCGAACCTGCCTGATGTCCTCACGTCACCAGCCGTCCCGGCCGCGTGGTCAGCGCCCCTGCTTCCATGGCTCCTGTCTCGCCCCGAACCGGTTCCGGAGACCGGTGCTGCGGCACGTCGAGTAGGAATGGCCGACGTTGAGGCCATCTGCGTAACGAACAAGATGTTCATGCGCCTCGATTTCCAGTACGGCGGGGGACACGCGCGTAGCGCTCTGGCGCAGTACTTCACGGCCGAGGTGCTTCCGCTGCTGGACGGGAAGTTCACCGAGAACGTCGGGAAGCGACTCTTCTCCGCTGCTTCAGAAGTCGCGCAACTACTCGGCTGGACCGCGTACGACGCCGGACGGCACGGCCTGGCGCAGCGGTACCTGATCCAGGGGCTACGTCTGGCCCAGGCCGGGCAAGACCGCGTGATGGGCAGCCGCATCCTCTCCAACCTGAGCCACCAGGCCAACTACCTTGGCCGCTTCACCGAAGCAGCCCAGTTGGCGAGGGCTGCGCAAGAGGGCGGGAAGGACGTTGCCAGCGCAACGGTAATGACGATGCTGCTGTCGATGGAGGCACGGGCGTTAGCGGGATCAGGCGATGAGAAGGGATGCGCCGCCGTGCTTGCTGCGGCAGAGACCATATTTGGCCGCCGCAACACAGCCGATGACCCGCCATGGATCGACTACTTTGACGAAGCTGAGTTAGCCGGAGAGATGGCCCACTGCTTCCGAGATCTCCGCAAACCAAAGCTGACACAGGAGTTCGTCGCTAAGGCTGTAGCTCTATCCGACCCGAGCTATGTACGGACACTCGCCTTCATGCGCCTCGTCCTCTGCGCCAGTTGCATCCATGAGTCCGATCTAGAGCGTGCCGCTGGTGCAGGAATCGAGGCCGTAACCCTTGCCGGAAGCCTCAAGTCCGAGCGCTATCTCCGTTACATCAGAGACCTGTGTGGCGAGTTTGCGCCACATCAGACGAGCCTGGCAGCGGTGCCGTTCCTACGACTTGCCGACGAGGTGCTTTCGCCATCAGAAGGGAGCCCAGGGGCGTCGGGAATTAGGGTCGCGTAGGGTCTCCAGGCGATTTCGGAACTCCTCTGCAACCGCTGGCCCTTCATGGATGTTCTGCATCAACCACGTCGTCATCTTAAGCTGATTCAGCGCCCGGAGTACGGGAAATCCCTCCCAGGCCCGCACGTCGTAACCGTAAACCCGGCAGAACTCGGCGTAATCGTGGTCGGTATGCCAGCCAATCTCGTACTCGGTCGCGGTGACGGAGAGGTCCGTTTCCCGGTGGCCGAACGCGAAGCGCTCGAAATCGATCAGCACGGCGGTACCGGACGGATCAACGATGAGGTTCTGTACGTGCGCGTCTCCATGCACGGCGCACGCTGGGGACGAGTAAACGAGTTCGGTGTATTGGGCTCTGATGTCGACCAGTTGCTTGCGGAGGAAGTCAACATCGGCTGGAGCCAGGCCCGATGTCTGATCGATCCGTTCTTTCACTCGGCCGAACATGTTCAGCTCTGGAAGCTTGAGATTCGGTGATGGTGTCAGAGCGTGTAGCTGGTGCAGGACGGCTGCTAGCTCCGGGGCACGAGCCTTACGGCCAGTGTCCATGATCGGATGCCAGAAGGTGACAGGATGGTTCAGCGTGACTATCGGCTGATGGTAATCGGCAGTCCGAGCCGCAGACAGCCCTTCATTCCGCAACCACTCCGATACGCGGACCTCTTTCCGGGCATCGTCTAGCACATCGATACCACGAGCGATCCGGACGATCAAATTTGCAACGGGGAGGCGGAAAATCGCGTTCTCGCCGAGCCGGATCAGCGTTGCGTCGTCCGTAGAAACCCCGATCGTTCGACAAGCCTCGCCTAGAACCTTGACCGCCTCATCCGAGGTGAAAGGCGAACCGGACGTGCCCATCTCAGGAGGCTTTCGCTTCATCGTCCGGGTGCGACACGGGTTGCTCGACCACGAAGCGTCCCTTCCCTCTGACAGTCTCCACCAGCCCGGCGCGCTCCAATACAGTCAAGGCGCGGCGCACAGTACCCCGTGCCACTCCGTGCCTTTCTGCTAGTTCCATCTCACCAGGCAGGCTCACGCCTGCGGCCAGCTCCTCACGCTCGATAGCGGAACGAATTTCGGCGGCGATTCGCTCGGCATCCGTTAAGACTGGACCAGACTCCGAATCCTGCGGAACGTACCTCCCCTTGCCTCGTAACGAGACGAGGACTCCGCGAGTCTCTAGAGCACGTAGCGCCTGCCGGACCGTCCCTATTGATGACTGAAACTGTTCGCTCAACTCGGCTTCGCTTGGAACGCGACTGCCGGGCGGAAACGCGCCGCTTTCGATCGACTGTCGGACAGCGGCGGCAACCGCCTCGAACTTCGCCCCGGTGCGCTCGTCTGAGGTGTCTTCCGCGCCACGCACGAACCGCCCCCGCCCGTGGACGGTCTCGATCAGGTTCTCTGCTTCGAGCGCGGCCAACGCGCGTCGCGCGGTGACGCGGGCAACGCCCCACCGCTTGACGACATCCGTCTCAGACGGCAGGGGCGAGCCGGGAGGCAGAGTCTTGGACTGGATCGCCTCCCGTAGCTCCTGTGCGATCTCACGGAAGCCGATGCCGCTGCCACCTTGCCCGCCCACGTGCCTCCCTAGCCTGGTCCGGACGACGGTCCTAGTCTCCCCGCCGTCCGGACCCGCGTTCAACTACCCGCACCGCTCAGGCTGCGCCAGCCGCTACCTCCGCTCCACGGCTGGCCGGTCTTACAGGGCCTCGCATCTGCCGGAATGCCCGGCCTCGCGGGAGCAGTCGAGGTTGCCAGGAAGCACGAGGTCACAGAACGCGTCATGGAAACTCTCGGCCTCAGCGTCCAAGACCAGCTCGTCCCTGGCGCGCATCTCGGGCATGTACCGCAGGGATCGGCCGAGGAGTACGGCGAGGTTGACCGCCTCTTCGATGTTGCCCGCCTCGATCGGGATCAGGAGCACGAATCGCGGTGCTGCTCGGAAGCGGCCGGCGAAGGCGTCGAGCGCCTTGCGGGGAAGGGGCTGGAAGACGTTGGAGACCTCGACCTGTGTCGGAGGGATGGTCCGGCTCGGTGCTTCGTGGACGCCTCGCCGGTTGGGCGGTCCGGATGGCTGGCTGTGCTCGTCGTAGCCGTAGGTCGACCTGGACACCTGGTTAGTCGTGCGTGGCTCGCTTCTGGTCAGCCGGTCGGGTAGGTACGTGTCTTGATCCACTGTCGTTCTCCGTCGGTTGATCCGGGTCCTCGGGCACACGGAAGGGTGCTCCGGCGCGAAGTTGCGTCGCAGCATGAGCACTTTCCGTAACGTCGACCATAGCCCTATGGCCATATGGCCACAAGGACACATGGCTGTACCTGTCAGCAAGGCTGCCGTCCATGTCGATCGATCGGCGCTCGCACACGCCCGTGTACCGCCAGCTCGCGAACCTCATCCGCGAGCGCATCTACTCCGGGCAGTACGAAGCAGGAGCGCCGCTGCCAAGCGAGGTCACCCTCTCGCAGGAGTACGGCGTAGGCAGAGACGCCGTCCGCCAGGCGCTCGCCCTGCTCCGCAGTGAAGGACTCGTGAGCACCGAACGTGGCGAACGCTCCCGGGTACGCTTGCCACGTGAGCGGGTGTCGGTTGAGCTACCGCCGGGCGGTAGGGCGATTGCGCGCATGCCCGCCGATCCCGAGCGCACTGAACGCGACATGGAGGAAGGTGTGCCCGTTATAGAGGTGCATCACTCCGACGACACGATCGAGATTTACCCAGCCGACAAGACGGAATTGGTTCGTCCGGCTGACGGACTTGCGTGACCAGGGAGAACTCAAGGGTAGTCCACGGTATGTGAACTAGACACCGATTTGAGTATTAGTCCGGCTGGGGTCGTCATTGGTAATGTCGACGATTAGAGAACCCGTTCCATATGGCTGTGGTAAAGATTGCTCAAGCTTTCGAAGCTGACGGCTTGTTGTCGCTGCGTGCGTCGATGACAACGATGCTCTCATCGTTGTCTACTTTGAGTTTTTTGAGAATTCGATCAACCTTTGCCTGTTGTTCCGCATTATAGACAATAATAACCTTGATCGACTTATCTGTCTGGTTAGCGCGCTCGTATATGCGAACCTGATTCCTGAGGTTTTGCTCCAGATGACTGTTGCTTGCGAGCTTCAGCTCAACGAGCGCCTTGTCGCCGCGACCGTACGAGAGCTTGAAGTCTACTGGTCCTCGGCCATTATTCGGTTCGCGATTGACGTCTAGAACTGTCCCGTACCAGATCAGTCCAAAGAATAGCTGAACCTCTGTCTCGTCGCTGAATGGTTTGCCTTTGCGGTTTATTACTCTATACCCATCTTGATCTTCTACGTAATGCTTGAAGGCATTAACGCGCTTCAGTGCTTCGTTGTAGCTCGTTGGAGTATGTTGGTAGAAGGAAGTGTTCGATTCAAGGTCGGCTATTATTTTTCGAATCTGTGATATGAAAATGGCGCGAACGTATTCTACAGAATCCTTGCTCTGATCCTCGGCGAGTCTCCCTTCACGCTCCTTGAGCGCTATGTACAGCTCGTAGAGTTGGGGGAACTGAATCAGCGTTGCCTCAATTGCTTCTTGTCTGGGTTCGGTTGACCGTGCCTTCATGAGTCTCTTCGTGAAGTACTGGTTCATCCTGTCGCGTAGATTCTCGTCGTCGCATGAGGCAACGATGCGATCGAAATTTCGGAGTAAGTCCTCGCGATTGATCCAGGTCTCGTCGCGAGCAAGTATGTCTACTGGAGTCAGCAGTACATGCTGTTGCCGGACGTTAAAATAGGGGAGTTCGTATACTCCTGTCCGCCACACCTTCATTTCGTAGTCGAATTCAACTCGCCTGACCGCGCAGCTCTTGCGCTGTTCGGGTGAAACATGTTGGCGAGCGAACTCCTGTGTGTACTCTAGCAAATACTTTTTGATTAGATTAGTGGATAGATCGCTTACGCTGTCTCGACCTACGCCTTTGTCAAGTAGGCGCACATGTTCGAGATGTACTGTATCTCGGTCGTCTATTAACATTGTGCTGAGATGGCCGCTAAGAGACTTAGCGAACCTTTCTCCGAGCCCTCGTCCGTCATTGCCTAAGAAGGTAAAACCAAGCCAGTTTTCCTTGACTTCTTTGAAGTAAAACCACTCTTTGAGAAGTCCATTGTTATCTTGCGCGGTGGCCGAATGGTCCTTTAAGAAGATCAGGTACTTGATGATTGAATCGTGGAGACTTTGATACTCGATCTTTTCGCTCTGAAACAGGAGAAACGGATCAATAAATAATGGAAGATCCGAAACAAGGCAGATATTCAATGCACCGTAGGATTCAAGATGGGATTCGTCGACTCCGAAGTAGTCGGAGAAATAAATGCGACTAGGCATGACTCAATGTATCGCACTCGGCACTCCTTGTCACGATTGCCTCAGGTGACCTGTCTCGACTTGCGAGGCTCGCATAATATGCTCAAATGGCCTAACACAAAAGAGATGGGCCATTATGGCGCAAATGCGGCAAGAGCTATCTAGTCGGGCGGATCGACTGACTTGGCGAGCATGGCGCGCAGGCGGCTGTACTTCCTGTGTGCGGCTTGAGTCGATACACCTAGATCTTCACCAATTTCTCTCCAACTACGTGGTTTTGATAAATTTCGGTCAAGCAGTTCTTCGGCACTGCCCCAGCCTTGTCTGATGTTCATCTCAATCCTTGACTCCACGGCAGATCTTATGTCGGCCAGCGCGCGCAGCGTCGTTCCGCCACTGTCTCGGACAACGCGCTGAGCCAACCGTTCGATAGCAATGCTCAGCGTCGTGCCTTCGATGGGGCGATCGGGGTCGGGGCTACGGGAGGGCATCAACATATGTTGACGGCGGTAATCTGCGTTTGGCAAGAAGGCCCAGGTCAGAGGCCGAGGACATAACTCCGTGTGTTCACTACGGTCGTCCGAGTGACCTCACGTAGAACTCGATCGAAGTCCAATCCGCCGACGTCGCAACCGCTGCTCAGTCTCCGATCTTCTCTGATCCTCTTGCTCGCGACATGCGCGGGTACAGGTGCAGGTGTCCTTACGGCCATGGCTGGTCAACCAACACCTGAGGCAGTGCTCGTCGGTCTGATCGCGGCTGGCAGCAGCAGCGTCGGCTTCCACACCCTCATCGGGCACTCGTGAACCCCTCGGTGGGGCGTCCGGAGGATTGACGGAGGAGGTCGGTGACGACCGGGATGAACGGCCTGGTCAGGGACGGTTTGGTGCTTCCACTGTAAATCCGTCGCGAAAGCTACAGAGGTTCGAATCCTCTACCCGCCACCAGGTGCAAAAACGGCCCCTGACCAGCGCGAACGCCGGTCAGGGGCCTCTTTCGTGAGTCTCGCTCGGTCCCGCTCGATCTCGCTGGCCGTGTCACAGGCGTGTCGCCGTCCCTTCGTGGAACGGCTTACGGACCGGCGATCGACAGGCCCGTTAGGGGAACGAGCGGAGGAGCGCGGCGATGGCCGCGCGCTAGGCCGGGGTGCCGGTCGCGGTGGCGAGCACTGCTGGTGCGGCGAGCGCCTACCTGGCAGCCCACCGGCTGCCGGGCACGTCGCGCCTGTCATTGGGCGGGCGTACGCCGAACCGGACCGAATGAAGCCGAACCCGGAACCCATCCTGCGCGCCGTACAGGCCCTCAATGCCGCGCCGCCGAGCTACGTGTTGGTGGGCGACTCCCTCTCAGAGGACGTCTGATTCACGTAGTTCGTCGGTTATGTGGGTTTAGCCGTATCGCCAGGTTGGGGTGGTTTCGGTGGTGAGGCGTTTGGCGAGGTTGTCGATCATGGCGAGGGTGATCATGCTGACGGAGTTGTTGGGTCGGGCTTCGTGGTCGCGCACGAGCCTGCGGTGGTGCATGAGCCAGCGAGGGTGCGTTCGACAACCCATCGGCGCTTGACCACGTTGAAGCCCTTGGCTTTCGGGTCCTTGGTGACGATCTCGACGTCGACGCCGAGGGCGGCGCCGTGTTCGACGACGCGGTTCTTGAACCCGGCGTCGACCCAGGTCTTGGTCAGGGTGGGGTGCGCGGTGGTGGCCTGGTCGAGTAGGTCCACGCCGATGGTGTTGTCGCTGGCGCTGGCGGCGGTGACGGTGACGGCGAGCAGCAGGCCGAGGGTGTCGGTGATGATGCCGCGTTTGCGGCCGACGATCTTCTTTCCGGCGTCGGTGCCCTGTGTGGACAGTGGGACGTTGGTGGAGGTTTCACGCTCTGGGTGTCCATGATGGATGCGGTGGGGTGGATGGTGCGGCCGTGGTGGTCGCGGACGAGGCCGGTGAGGTTGTAGTTCGGTTCGGTGAAGATGCCTTCCTTGCTCCAGGCGGCGAAGTAGCCGTAGACCGTGGCGTGGGGTGGGAAGTCGTGGGGCAGGTAGCGCCAGGCGATGCCGGTGCGGTTGACGTACAGGATGGCGTTGAGGATCTCGCGTAGGTCGTGGGTGGGCGTGCGGCCGCCGACGCCGGCGTCGGTGCGGGCCTGGCGCCAGGCGGTGAGGCGGGGTGCGATGAGGGCCCAGCGGGCGTCGGACAGGTCGGATGGGTAGGCTCGGCGCTCGGTCATGGTGAGTAGGCGTACGGCACTCGGGCGCCGTCTCGACGGACGTCATGTCTGTCTATTTGCGGGTGAATGTGAACCAGACACGATTGCGGGGCGAAATGCGCTGCTTCCGGTCAGGGCTGAGTCCGTCAGGATGCGTTCACTTCGGGTCAGGCCGGTCATCTCGCCCTACCGAGGCCGAGATACGAATCGACCGCTACTGACACGAAGGTGAGCCAAACGTCCAGTCAGACATCGAAGCCGCCAGAGCGGCCGGGGTCCCAGTCATTGGGTACGCGAATCGACCGTGGAAGGAAGAAGCCTTCCGAGCAGCCGGAGCCGATGCGCTGGTTACCAGCGTGCAGGGCGTAGCCGATGCGCTGATCGAAGGCTTGGCTTAGGACGGGGTGGGACCGGTCCGGTGAGGCGGTCTATTCGCTGGCCTGCCGGTTTTTGATCCACTTCTCAACGTCCCGCTTCAACCACACATGCCCCATCTTCAACTTCTGCACGGGGGCGGGGAAGTCGCGGTGGCTGGTGATCACGTGTACCCGCTGTCGGGACAAGTTGCCGCCCAACATGTCGCG
Organism: Plantactinospora sp. CNZ320; assembly: GCF_002846275.1. Lineage (NCBI taxonomy): Bacteria > Bacillati > Actinomycetota > Actinomycetes > Micromonosporales > Micromonosporaceae > Plantactinospora > Plantactinospora sp. CNZ320. The sequence continues at coordinate 4,141,373 of NZ_PJMP01000001.1, read as the reverse complement.
GATCTCGGCGACCCCAACCAACTCTTCCACATGATCGACGCTAAGCAACGACGGTTGCTGTTGACGTCGACAACTACGACGTCAACACTTAGGGGATGACTCTCCCGAACCAGTCCCCGAACTTTGAGCGCCCGACCCCGTACCGACTCAGGCCACACCAACCGCGCCGGCCCCTCTGGGAGTGCCAGGGCTGCCCCGGGCAGCCCTGGCCGTGCGGCAACGCACGGTTGCTCCTGAAGGCGGAGTTCGAAGGCGCGCCGGTCGGCCTGGCCATCTACATGGCGGCGCAGTTGATGTCGGCGCTGCAAGATCTCTACAAGCTGAACCCGCAACCCGAACCAGACCCCAAGGTGCTGTTCCAAAGGTTCGTGGCTTGGACCGCGCGACAACCACTCGCCTAGATTCGTGCGGCTCTAGACAGTGCCCCGGATACGGCGAGCCTGTCTGGCTAGGAGCTGCCTGCTTGTGCCAGGGGAACAAGCAGGTCGTACCCCGTCGCTTCCTCCGTGGCCATACCGGGTTGCCTGGCGCGGCACCTAGGCAGGCCCGCCGTCAGCAGGAGGAGATTCGGCAGCAAAGTAAGCGCCAGCACGAGGAGTTTCGGCGGGTGCGGCGATTAAAGTGTGATCTCGCTGGCGTCGAAGCCGTATTTGAACACGGTTTGGCACTCCTGCTTCGGGTCTATGCGAACTGCATCGACGGAAGAGACGACACCATGAGCGACAAGATCGCCGTTGCGCTTGGGTAAGCCGGCCGAAAGGATTGGAGGTATGGGGCCGAGGAATGCAGAGGGGCGGCGCGTGAGCCTGGAAACGCTGGAGCGTGGCCAGGTAGTCACGGGCGTGGTGGTCGAGATCAGGAACTCCGGCGTGTTCGTCGAAATTGGCGGTGTGACCGGCATGGTGAACTGCGCGGAGCTTTCCTGGAGGCGATTCGATCACTCATCGAAGGTTGTCAGCGTGGGAGATCGGCTCACTGTGATCGTGCTGGGTGTCGACCTCGACCGCGAACAGGTGTCGCTGTCGTTCAAGGGGTTGCTACCCGACCCGATTGTGGAGTTCGCGCGGACACGTCTCGGCGCTGTCGTACGAGGCAAGGTGACCTACGTCGTGCCGTCGTTGGGTGTCTTCGTAGCCGTTGGGAACGGCATCGAGGGGTTGGTCCCTAACGCAGCCCTCGACCGCACCCCTGAACTCGGCGACGTGCTGTCTGTGGAGATCGTAGACATCAACCTTTTCGATCGTCGGCTTCGGCTCGCGCCGACCGATCGTGAGCCCTCGTGAGCCGTCGGGCACCTACGGCGTCGCGGTCCGAATCCGGATTCGGGCTGTTGCCCAGGAGGCGTGCTGCGTTGGCCATGTGGGTCCAGAAGACCTGAGGGTTCGCTGGCGTGCGCCTGCTCCACAGGGCTTCCATCGAGAGGAACGCTTGCGGTAGTTTCCCTGTGGTCAGCGACCTGTAGACGTTGTGAGCCAAGCCGCTCGGGAGCGGGCCAGCGGCCTTGAGCGCTTCCTGAAGCGTCTCCGCGACTTCAGCGCTGGCCCGGTCCAGTTCGACCCGGTGATCGAAGTACCCTGCGATCTCCAGGACCTCCCCGATGATGTTTTCTTCGCCGGGTGTCATCTCGTCGAAAAGTTCGGTGTACTTCGGCAGGCGCTCGTTGGCCTCACCGACGCTGGTGCCGCAGGCCACGCAGACCGCCACCGCCGTCAAGCGCAGGTCGTTCCCGCCTGCGGCAAGGCGACCAAAGACGGTGCCGGGAGCTTCTCCCGCCCGGATTCGGCCAAGGGCGGCTGAGATGAGGGCCAGCAGTTCGGGCGTGTTCTCCATGGGCAGAGCCTGTCTCCTTGGCACGCATGAGGGCCAGCAGGGGGCGGGAGCCGCACGGGTTACCGGATGGGCGGAGTGACTCCGTCTGCGGTGTATCGCTCGCCATCGTCACCTTGGAGGTTGGCTCGCAAGTCCTCGGCAAGCGCTCCGAACTCCCAGTGGGGGTCGCCGTCGAAGTGACCCTTGATGTTGATGCCACCTTCGAACCAGGTCAGCGAAACCACGCTTCCGTCAAGGCAGGTGTACTCGAAGATGGGCTGACAGTCCTCATCCCAGTTGAGCCATCCCCCTACCCTGAGCGCGGGGTTGCTCTCTGCGTAGGACAGCCATTCCTCCAGACCAATAGGGTGCTCCTCGCTGTCGAAGTACTCCTCGGCTCGACTGATATGAATCTCGTATCCCACGCTTCCTCCACGTAGTATGCGGTCCTGCGTGGGAGAAGCACAGGATACCGGCACATCAGTTGCCGGCCCGGAGGTCGTCAGCAGGCCGAGGTCGGGCGGGCCAGCGAATGTTTCAATCTGCACTGTGGAAGAGCAGGAGACCTGGTTGCAGCAGCTACCCGTCGAGGCCAGAGACCACACACGACAGTTGCTCGCCATGCTGGAACAACTCGGCTGCGTCGACCCTCAGGGATGGGCTCGTTCCGAGATCGAGGAGAACCTTCCGCAGCTTGCCCGCTACCGATTCCTGCGCTCGATCTGGCCGCAGATGATCGACAGCTGGCGCCAGGGCATCGCGAACATCCCCGCTGCCAGGCGAGCCCTCGAAGCGGGAGCAAGCCAATCCGACATCACGCAGTTGGCCCGAGCTGTGGCCTACGAAACGGTGTTTGCGATGCTCCACCACCTCGGCGACGACGAGCAGGCGACCGCCGAGGTCCCGTCGTGGGTGCTGACCGAGACTGACCCCACCGGCCACGCCACCGGACGACACCTCAACGGCCTCCACGAAGATCTTCTCGCCCTCGACCCCTCTGGCCGGGGAGGCCAGGACCTCTGGAGTCAGTAGCGACCCCGCAAGGTCGACCAGAACTTCTGGATCATGTGTCAAGCACCAGGCGGGAACAGGCAAACGTGGTCTACCGCTGGCAGGCGGCAAATCCTGCCAGCAGGTAGACCCCGTTCTTCACGACGCCGCTCGCGCGCCTACGAGCAGCAACCGCCGGAGCTTGCTCCGACGGTTGCCGGCTCCTTCTCTGTGGCGTCGCCGGCCTCCCCGCACTTGCAGCCGTCGTCGGCGCCGGGCTGTGCGTCGGCGCTCTTGCCGTACTGGTTGGAGTCGCCCTTGACCACGTACACCTCCCACGGCTCGTTGCCGGGGCCGCGTACCCACACCTTGTCCTGCACGGCGTAGCAGCAGGAGGTGTCGTTCTCGGTGAGGGTGATCAGTCCGCTCTGGGTGAGCCGATCGGTCGCGGCTGTCACCTCCGCGCCGTCGAAGACCTCGACGCCCAGGTGGTCCATGACGGTGGGCTGATCGGGGGCACCTTCGAGCAGGACGAGCTTCAGCGGCGGCTCCTCGATGGCGAAGTTGGCGTACCCGGGGCGGCGCTTGGCCGGCTCGACTCCGAAGAGCTTCGAGTAGAAGGCCACCGATCCCTCAAGATCGGAAACGCGTAGCGCCAGTTGGACGCGGGACATCCCGCACCTCCCTGTCTAGAAGATTATCTAAACAGCACCTTGTCACGCTGACTAGATGACTGTCAAACTAGACTTGTGTCGAATCAAGAGTCATCCGTCGCGGCAAGCTGCTGCACGCCGCTGGTCGCGCAAGCCCTGACCGAAGGGGCGGCGGTCGACCTGGCCCGGGGCTTCAAGGCGCTCGGTGATCCGGTACGGCTGCGGCTGCTGTCCCTGATCGCTGCCCGAGCTGGCGACGAGGTGTGCGTGTGTGAGTTGACCGGCGCCTTCGACCTGACCGGCCCGACGATCTCGCACCACCTCAAAGTGTTGCGGGAAGCGGGCCTGGTGGACTGCCAACGCCGAGGCACCTGGGTCTACTACTGGGTCATGCCTGGCCGGCTCGGCGCATTGTCCCGGCTTCTCGACACCTCGGCGATGACCTCCGGGCTGTCGGTGTGAGCCTGGCCCGGCGCGCCTCGGCAGAGCTCGTCGGCACGGCCCTGCTGGTCGCCGCGGTGGTCGGCTCAGGCATCGCGGCTGCCCGGCTGTCGCCCGGGGACGTGGGGCTGCAACTGCTGGAGAACACGCTCGCCACCGCTCTGGCGCTCGGTGCGCTGATCCTGATCTTCGGGCCGGTCTCCGGCGCGCACTTCAACCCGGTGGTCTCGGCGGCGGACTGGTGGCTCGGCCGACGTAGCGGCGCGGGGCTGAGTCGCGGCCATCTCGCGGCGTACGTGGCCGCGCAGGTCGCGGGAGCGATCGTCGGAGCTGTCCTGGCGAACCTGATGTTCGACCTGCCTGCGGTGACCTGGTCCGGCACGGTCCGGACCGGTGGGCACCTGTGGCTGGCCGAGGTCGTCGCCACCGCCGGCCTGGTGCTGCTCGTCGTCGCCCTGGTCCGCTCGGGCCGGGCGAACGTGGCACCCGCCGCGGTCGGGGCGTACATCGGCGCCGCGTACTGGTTCACCAGCAGTACGAGCTTCGCCAATCCGGCGGTGACCGTCGGTCGCATCTTCTCCGATACCTTCGCGGGCATCGCTCCCGCCTCGGCGCCGGGTTTCGTCGCTGGTCAACTCGTCGGCGGTCTAGCCGCCCTGGCCGCGCTGGCATGGTGGTACCCCGTGGCGAGGCGGCGCCCGGACGACCTGGCCATCCCGCAAGCCGTGCAGAAGGAGGTACGTCTGTGACTCCCGCAGTTGCAAACACTGGTCACGTCACCGTTGCCGAGATGAGGGACGAGCACGCCGAGGAGGTGCTCGAGATCTACCGGCTGGGGATCGCGACCGGGAACGCCACGTTCGAGACCGATCCGCCGACCTGGGAGAAGTACACGACAAGCCGGCTCCAGCAGCACCGGTTCGTCGCCCTCGACTCCGGCGGCCAGGTCACCGGTTGGGTGGCATGTAGCCCTGTCTCGGATCGCTGTGTCTACTCAGGAGTGGTCGAGCACTCCGTCTATGTGCATCCGGAAGCGCGTGGACGCGGGGTCGGCCGTGATCTTCTCCACGCTCTGATCGCCTCGACGGAACGGGCCGGCATCTGGACGATCCAGTCCGGCGTCTTCCGGGAGAACGTGGCCAGTCTGGCCCTGCACGCAGCCTGCGGCTTCCGGGTAGTGGGGGTCCGCGAGCGCGTCGGGCGTCATCACGGCGTCTGGCGCGACGTGACCCTGATCGAGCGGCGCAGCCCGGTGATCACCTGATGGGTCAAGGAGAACCGGTGGTCGACAAACCCTCCGTCCTGTTCGTCTGTGTACACAACGCCGGCCGTTCCCAGATGGCGGCCGGCTGGCTGCGCCACCTCGCCGGCGACAGCATCGAGGTGCGGTCCGCCGGTTCGGAGCCATCGGAGCGGACCAACCCGGTGGCCGTCGAGGCGATGCGGGAGGTCGGCATCGACATTTCGACCGAACGACCCAGGGTCCTCGACTGGGAGACCGCCGAGGCCAGCGACGTGATCGTCACGATGGGATGTGGCGACACCTGTCCCGTCTTCCCGGGCAAGCGCTACGAAGACTGGTCGCTGACCGACCCCGCGGGCCAACCTCTGCCCGTTGTCCGCGAGGTCCGCGATGAGATTCGCGCCCGCGTCGTGCGCCTTCTCGCGGAACTCGACCCGGGTACGGCCGGAGCGGGTTGATTCGACCGACTCCGAAAGAACCGGAGCGCTCTGCAAACAATCCTTTGTGCAAATGATCGTTTGTGTTAGGGTCGAGGCATGCCATCCACGCTCGTCGTGCCCGAGCCGGACCTCGACTCGGCCTTCGCCGCTCTCGGTGACCCCGTCCGGCGCGCCCTGGTGACCCGACTCGCCAGTGGTGACGCCACGGTTGGCGAACTCGCGGAACCCTTCGACCTGACCCCACAGGCGATCTCGCACCACGTCGGTGTCCTGCGGCGGTGTGGCCTGGTCGAGCAGCGACGCGAGGGCACCAGGCGCCCGTGCCGGCTCAGGGTCGACCGGCTCGCACTGCTCGGCACGTGGATCGACGAGCAGCGCCGCGCCTGGAGCGACCGGCTCGACGTCCTTGAGCAGCATCTTGCCGACGACGGAGCGGTCCGTTGACCGCCAGATCGGAGCTTCGTGGCGACGAGTTGATCGCCAAGCGCCACTTTCCGGCGACTCCCGAACGTGTCTGGGGCGCCTTCACCTCACCGGCGAGCATCGCGGCGTTCTGGGGCGGTTCCCACGCCAGCGTTCCCGTCGACTCGGTGGTCGTCGACCTGCGTCCCGGTGGGGAGTTCGCGCTCGACACCCGGGCGCCGGACGGCGCGACCCGCCGGCTCCGGTTCGTCTACGTGATCGTCGCCCCACCGCACGAACTCGTCTTCGACGAGCCCGTCACCGGGCTCCGCACCACGATCGACGTCCGCCCCGCCGACGACGGCGGCACGGACCTCACGGTCCACCAACGTCGGCTTCCGCCCGAGCTTCGGACGGCCCAGGCCAGCGAAGGGCTCGCCTCGATCCTCGACGCCCTCGCCGCACACCTACAGGCCCCGCCGCACACCTACAGGCCCCGCCGCACACACCTACAGGCCTCACCGCACAGCAACAAGCAACGTGACACCACACCAACGTGACACCACACCAAACGGGACACCACACCAGGGCGGAGAACATCATGATCCAGAAGACCCAGCGTGACCTCGTCGCGGAGTACTTCGAAGGATTCCGGGCGAGTGACCACGCCCGGATCCTGGCGACCCTCACCGATGACGTCGAGTGGGTCATCCACGGCCATCGGGTCACCCGTGGCAAGGCGGAGTTCGACGGCGAGATCGAGAATCCGGCGTTCACCGGCAGCCCCGAACTCGACGTACAGCGGGTTCACGAGGATGGTCCGGTCGTCGTCACCACCGGCGAGGGCCGTGGCGCCACAGTCGAGCACGGGCCGTTCCGGTTCGCCTTCAACGACCTTTTCACGTTCCGGGACGGACTTATCGCCCGGGTCGACTCCTACGTCGTCCCCCTGCCCGAGGCAGCGGACGACTCGGCGGCGGTGGGCGACCCGGCCCAAGCTCGCTGAGCACACCAGCCTCCGGCCGCCCCGCCCTCGCACCGTCTGTGCGGGGGCGGCGCCACCTCTCGGGCACCCCACCGACCAGGGCGGGCTTCGCGCGCAAAATAATCTCGACCAGCATGTCGAGAACCGGTGACCGGCTCCGTCCCCGGCTGTGAACGCGACCAGAATGGGTCGCACACCGGTACCAAGGAGAAACACGATGGCGAAGTACCTGCTGCTCAAGCACTACCGTGGCGCCCCGGCTCCGGCCAACGACGTACCCATGGACCAGTGGACGCCGGAGGAGATCACGGCGCACGTGCAGTACATGGCCGACTTCGCGGCCCGGTTCGAGAAGACGGGTGAGTTCGTCGACGGCCAGGCGCTCGCCCCCGAGGGGACGTTCGTCCGGTACGACGGCGAGGGACGGCCGCCGGTCACCGACGGCCCGTTCGCCGAGACCAAGGACCTGATCGCCGGCTGGATGGTGATCGACGTCGACAGCTACGAGCGTGCCGTCGAGCTGGCCGGGGAGTTGTCGGCCGCCCCCGGTGCGGGTGGGAGGCCGATCCACGAGTGGATCGAGCTGCGCCCCTTCCTCGCCGAGCCGCCGACCATCACGGAGTGACCTGCCGGATGGACGAGGCACTGCTCAGGAGTCTCACGCCGAGCGTGCTCGGGATCCTCGTCCGCCGCGGAGCCGACTTCGTGGCGGCCGAGGATGCCGTACAGGACGCGCTGGTCGAGGCGGTCCGGACCTGGCCGGCCGACCCGCCACGGGACCCGAAGGGCTGGCTCGTCACCGTGGCCTGGCGTCGGTTCCTCGACGCGACCCGGGCGGACGCCGCCCGCCGCCGTCGTGAGGACCTCCTCGACGAGGAGCCGGCGCCCGGGCCCGTACCCGCGGTGGACGACACTCTCCAGCTCTATTTTCGCTGTGCCCATCCGTCGTTGAGCCCGTCGTCGGCGGTCGCGCTCACGTTGCGCGCCGTCGGCGGGCTCACCACCCGGCAGATCGCCCAGGCCTATCTGGTACCCGAGGCGACCATGGCGCAGCGGATCAGCCGGGCCAAGCGCACGGTCTCCGGCGTACGGTTCGACCAGCCCGGCGACGTCGCCACCGTGCTGCGGGTGCTCTATCTGGTCTTCAACGAGGGCTACTCCGGTGACGTCGACCTGGCGGCCGAGGCGATCCGGCTCACCCGGCAGCTCGCGACCGCGATCGACCACCCCGAGGTCGCGGGACTGCTCGCCCTGATGCTGCTGCACCACGCCCGGCGTGCCAGCCGGACGGCACCCGACGGCAGCCTGGTGCCGCTCGCCGAGCAGGACCGTGGCCGGTGGGACACCTCACTCATCGCCGAGGGCGTCGAGATCCTCCAGGCGGCGCTCGCCCGCGACCGGTTGGGCGAGTTCCAGGCCCAGGCGGCGATCGCGGCGCTGCACGCCGACGCGCCCATCGCCGAGGAGACCGACTGGGTGCAGATCGTCGAGTGGTACGACGAACTCGCGCGCCTGACCGACAGCCCCGTCGTCCGGCTCAACCGGGCGGTGGCGGTCGGCGAGGCGGACGGACCGCGCGCCGGGTTGGCGGCGCTCGCTGCGCTCGACGACTCGCTGCCCCGTTACACGGCGGTGGCGGCGTACCTGCACGAGCGTGACGGGGACCTGGCGACGGCGGCACGGCTCTACGTCGAGGCGGCCCGCAAGGCGGCCAACCTCGCCGAGCGCGACCACCTGACGCGTCAGGCCGCCCGGCTCAACACCCGCCGTTCGGTGATCGCCGGGACCGAGAGAGTTCGTGATCGCCGGGACTGAGAGAGGCAGCCGTCGCGACACCACTGTGGAATGATCGCTGACCGTGCGCCCCACGCGCGTCCTGTTGACGCTCTTCACCGTCGCCGGCACGCTCTCGGTCCTGGCGACGCTGGTCTCCGCCGACCGCGCCGCCGCGCAGTCCGCCCTGGTCGCGTCGGCCGCACTTGTCGGGTACGTCCTGGTGGCCGGTCCGGCCCTGCCACGGGTACGACCGGCGCTGATCGCCGGCCTCGTCCTGCTCGCGATCCCCGCTGCGGTGGAACTGTGGCGGGAATCCACACAAGCGGCCCCCCGCCGGTTGCTGATCCCGTTCTACGCACCGATGGACGGTGGAGCCGCCTCGACGGGGCGTCCCGCCCTGCCACAGTCGATCCTGGACCAGTGGCGGCAGGGGCTCGACCAGCAACGGCTCGCCAGCGTGGCACTGCTGCTCGGAGTCCTCTGCCTGGCCGTGGCGGTACTCGCCCTGCCGGTCCGGCAGCGACCGAAGGCCGCCGTACCGGCCGCAGCCGTCGCCGTACTCCTGCTCGTGAGCCTCGGTGTGAACCTCTGGCCCCGGGTGGACGATGCCCCGCTGCTCGGCCTGCTCGGAGCCGGCTGGCCGGCGCTGCTGGCCACGCTCGCGGCGGCGGCTGTGCTTGCCCTGTCGGCGTCACGAGCCGACCGGGCCGTCTTCGTTCCGCTCGGGGCGCTGCTGGTCATGGTCTCGGCGGCGATCGCCTTCCGCGATCTCGTCCGCAGATGGTCGTCCTGGTGGATGTTCACCAATCCGGATGACGGCGCCCTGATGTCGGTCGGCATCGCCGCGTCGCTGGCCGGACCGGTCGACGTCTCGGCGGCGCTGTTGGCTGCGGTGACGCTCGCCGGGCCGCTGCTGCTCGCGGTCGGCGCCCTGCATGCCTCCCGGGCAGCCGCCGCCTCCCCGGCCGCCGACGACCCGGCCTGACCGTTTTCCGGGGACTCGGGCTTTCCGTAGAGTCCGTGCTCGTGGGGGATCTGGTCGGGACGCTACTCGCGGCGGTCGGGCTCTTCGCGGGTACGAACGTCGACGACATCATCGTGCTGACCGTGCTCTTCCTCTCCGCCCGCGCGGCGGGCCGGCCGCGACCGTGGCAGATCTGGGTCGGGCAGTACGCCGGGATCGCCGTTCTGGTCCTCGTCTCCGCGGTCGCCGCGCTCGGCCTGACGATCGTGCCCGACCGGTGGGTGGGGTTGCTCGGCCTGCTTCCGTTCGCCCTCGGGGTGCGGGGACTCGTCTCGGCGGTGCGTGCCCGGGGCGAGGACGCGCCGCCGTCGCCGGTCGTGGCCACCGGCCTCTTCTCGGTGCTCGCGGTGACGGTGGCGAACGGCGCCGACAACATCTCCGTGTATACGCCGACGTTTCGCACCATCGGGCTCGCCGACAGCCTGCTCACCGTGGCGGTCTTCGCGATCGGGGTGGCGGCCTGGTGTCTGGCCGGGTCCTGGCTCGGCGCACACCGGCGGGTCGTCGACCTGGTACGACGTTTCGGGCACTGGATCGTGCCGGTCGTCTTCATGGTGATCGGCGCGGTGATCGTGATCGAGTCCGGCGTGCTCGGCCGGCTCGGGGGTTGACCGCCCGCTGGCGCGGTGCGGCCCGGCGGGCGGCGCCCGAGAAGCTTCCGCGCAGTCGTTGGGGCGGCGACAATGCCTCTCGTGGGCCGGCGACAGCCGTCAGGCTGGTCTAACGTCTCGGCATGATCTCCACCGGCCAGGTTCCCGAACTGCTGTTCGCGCTCACCGTCAACCTCGCGCTGGCCGTGGTGGCGCTCGTCGCGCTGTACTGGGTGATCCGGCTGGCGGTACGGCACGCGATCGCCGACGCCGACCGCCGCCGGGCGAACCAGCAGCGGTGACCCGGCCGTCGGGCCCGGTGGTCCGGACCCGGGCGGCCACGACCCGGTGGGGGACCGGCCCGAGCCTCCGCTACGGCGTCACCTCCGCTACGGCGTCAGCCGGGCGAGGCTGCCGATCTCCAACGCGACCCAGACGATTCCGTCCGGGTCGACAGTGATCCCGTGCGGCTCCGAACCCGGCGTCGGCAGGTCGTACTCCCGGATGCTGCCGTCCGGGTCGAGCCGCCCGACCCGGTTGGCGCCCCATTCTGTGAACCAGTAGCTCCCGTCCGGCGCGGCGGTGATCGCGTGCGGCCGGGCGGCGCGGTCCGGCAGCGGAATTTCGGTGATCTTCCCTTCCGGGGTGATCCGGCCGAGTTGGCCGGCGCCGATCTCGACGAACCAGACCGCGCCGTCGGTGCCGACAGCGATGCCGACCGGTCCGGCATCGGCCGTCGGCAGCGGGTGCAGCGTGATGTCGCCGCCCACCTCGATCCGGCCGATTGCGTTCGCCTGGTTGAGGGTGAACCAGAGTGCCCCGTCGGCACCGACGGTGATCCCGGAGGGGAAGCCGCCCGTCTCGGGGAGCGGGTACTCCTCGACGACGCCGTCGGTGCTGATCCGGCCGATCCGGTCGGCGTTCATCTCGGTGAACCAGAGTGCGCCGTCCGGCCCGGCGACGATGCCGTACGGGCCGCCGGCCGGCGACGGGATCGGATACGAACTGAGCTGCCCGTCGGTGCCGATCCGCCCGATCAGGTGGTCCTGGGAGCGGGTGAACCAGAGCGCGCCGTCCGGTCCAGGGGTGATCACGCAGGGGCGGCTCGCCGATTCGTCGAGTTGGTGACGCCGAACATCGCCGTCACGTGTCATTCGGACAATTTCCCCGGCATGCACCAGGGTGACCCATATCGCGCCGTCCGGCCCGACGGTCACGCCGTACGGGCCGGCGGTGGAATCGGCTATCGGAAACTCCCGTACCGACGGATGTCGCGAGGATGTCATTTCGGTTCTTCCTCCTTCGGAATTCGGCCGGCGGGCACCATCCCGAATCGCAGACCGGTGCCGCCGCGCTTTCGTGGTCAGGCCGCGACCGGAGCCGCTTCCGGGTCGAGTGCACCGCGGCTCATCACCCGGTGCTCGCCGCGCCATCGCTCGCGCAGCCGCCGGTCGTGACTGACCACCAGCACCGCGCCCGGATACTCCATGAGTGCCGCCTCCAACTCCTCCACCAGGCCCGGTGACAGGTGGTTGGTCGGCTCGTCGAGCAGCAGCAGGTCGGCCGGCTCGCTGACCAGCCGGGCCAGCGCGAGCCGTCGCCGCTGGCCGGTGGAGAGTTCCCCGACGGGTACGTCGAGCCGCTCCCGGTCGAAGAGTCCCAGTGAGAGCAGTTCGTCGGCGTACTCGTCCGGCTGCCCGGGCCGGCCTCGGCCGAAGGCGTGCAGCAGGGGTTCCCGGGGCCGTCCCACCTCGACCTCCTGGGCCAGGTAGCCGATCCGACCCCGCCGGACCACCCGGCCGGCGTCCGGCGCCAGCTCGCCGGCGAGTACCCGCAGCAGGGTGCTCTTTCCCGCCCCGTTCGCCCCGCTGACCAGGAGTCGTTCCCCGCTACCCAGCGTCAACCGGGTCTCGCCCAGCCGCCCCCGTACCGCCACACCGTCGGCGTGCAGCAGCACTCCGGTGCTGCCGTCGGCCGCCAGCGTCGGGGTGAACCGGAGCGGTTGCGGTGGCGGCGGCACGGGCTGCTCGGTCAGCCGGCGCAGCCGCTGTTCGGCGTTGCGTACCCGGCTGGCGACGGACTGCTGTACCCGGCCGGCGTGCCGGTCGTACGCCAGTTTGTTCCGGTCCTTCATCTCCCGGCCCGGTGCGACCTGCCGGGCCGTGGTCGCCACCGCCTCGCGCAGCCGGCCGATCTCGGTCTGCCAGTCGAGGTACGCCTGGGCCCAGCGTTGCCGGGCCGCCGCCTTGGTGGCGAGGAATCCGGCATAGCCCTCGCCGTAGCGGACCAGGGTGTGCCGGTCACCGTCCACTTCGATCAGTGTTCCGGCGACCCGGTCGAGGAAGACCCGGTCGTGCGAGACCAGCACCGTGCTGCCCCGCCGGGCGCGCAGGTGCTCCTCCAACCAGTTCAGCGAGTCGTCGTCGAGGTGGTTGGTCGGCTCGTCGAGCAGTAGCACCTCGGAGCCGGCCGACAGCACGGCGGCGAGGTGCAGCCGGGCCTGCTCGCCGCCGGAGAGCTCGCCGAGCCGCCGGCTCCGGTCGATCCCGGCCAGGCCGAGCGCGTGCAGCGTCCGTTCGACCCGGGCGTCGGCGTCGTACCCGCCGCGCAGCTCGAAGACGGTGGCCAGCTCGCCGTACTCGGTCAGATGCCGCTCGTCGCCGTCGCCGAGCAGCGATTCCAGTTCCCGCAGCCGGGCCTCGATCCGGCGCAGCTCGGCCAGGGCGTCGTCGATCGCCTGCCGCACGGTCAGGTGTCCCGGCAGCGGCGCGTCCTGCCCGAGGTAGCCGAGCCCGCCGGTGGTGACGACTGTGACCCGTCCCTCGTCGGGTTGTTCCCGTCCGGCGAGCAGCCGGAGCAGGGTGGATTTGCCGGAGCCGTTCTCGCCGATGATCGCGGTGCGTTCGTCGGTGGCGATGGCGCAGCTGACCGCGTCGAGCACGGTCCGGTCGGCGTAGCGCTTGGTGACGTTGTGCAGGCTGAGCTGGGTGGGCATGGGAGCGACTCCTGTCGTCGACGGATCTGCCACCGGTTGCCTGGTGCGGCGCGGCGGCGCGGGACGCGGGGTGACGCTCACCTGATCATCGGACTGCTACCCACCTTAAGGCGACGAATGTTGCAGTAAGATCCTGCCATGCCACTGCCCCGACCGCCAACCGATTCCGCCCCCGGGCCCGTTCGCAGGCCCGGAGGACGCAGCGCCGAGGTCCGCCGCCGGGTCCTCGACGCGGTACGGGACCACCTCGTCGAGTACGGCTACGACGCGCTGAGCATCGACGCCGTGGCGGAACGGTCGGGGGTGCACCGCACCACTGTCTACCGGCGCTGGCGCGACGTCGGAGGGCTGCTCGCCGACGTACTCGTCTCGGCAGGCGACGACGACTGGCGGCCACCCGACACCGGCTCGCTGGAGGGCGACCTGCTCGCCGTCAACGCGGAGGTGTACGCGGCGCTCACCGCCGAGCCGCCGGTCACGACCGCGCTGATCGCCGCGTCGTTCCGTTCGGCGCCGGCCGCGGCCGCCCTCCGCTCCTTCTGGGCCGACCGGTACGACCGGTGCGCCGTCATCGTGCGGCGGGCCGTCCAGCGTGGCGAGGTACCGGCCGACTGCGATGCGCGCAGGCTGCTCGTCGCCGCAACCGCGCCGGTCTACCACGAGCTGGTGTTGCTGCGAACCTCGCCCGACCAGCGGAGTGCCGCGGCGGCCGCCCGGGACGCGGCACTCGCCGCCCGGGCGGGTGCCTTCACGGACGGTGGCCGTGCCGACGACGCTCTCCGCGTTCCGCGTCCCTGACCAGTCCGCGTTCCTGACCCGCTGCGCGTTCCTGACCTGTTCCGCGTTCCGGACCTGTTCCGCGTTCCTGCCGGTTCGGCGTCTCGGGGGAGCGCGGCACCCCGAGCTGTCTGGTGTGGAGGGCGGGCCGATCCCGCCGTGGCCCCGTTGACGTGGGCCGGCCGGTCGGCGGCAGCATGACGAAGGGTGGTCCGTCCGTAATGGGCAAACTCGGGCGCTTGCGTTGGTTTAGCCGATATCAGTCGACAACGGTATTTGACAGGGCTGATCGCGTACGGGTAGTGAGTCTTATTGAGCGCTGAGTGAATCATGTCGGCCATTTGCTGGCGATTGGGTTGCAGCCGGCCGGGGGACTTGTCCCTACCGAACGGTTAGACTTTGCCGATCCCCGGGTGGTCGCCCTTCCGATGGCTTTGCCGGTTCACGGGACTGTGGCACCATCATGGAACATCCAGCTTTCACCACACCATCTCGACGGGAGCGAACAATGCCTGCATGGAGGTTGGGCCGGTACGTGGGCTCTCTTCTTGTGCTCGCCGGGCTTACCGTCGGTGGCTTCGCCGCCCAGGTAGGCCCGTTCGACGCGGTCCAGCGTCCGGCCCACGGGGTGGTCGCGGATGCCGAGACGCCGACGCCCGAGGTCCCTCCGGCCGATGCGGTCGAGTTCACCGCCTTCGGTTGGGCTTGGGACTAGGCAGCCTGGCCCCGGGAGGGCCCCACCGTCGGGAGAAACATGGCTGACCGCCCTGCATCGGCGCGCCGGTCTGCCGAGCACGCCTGGTTGATTACCGGGCCGCTCGCGATCCTCGCGGTCGTCTTGGCGGTCGCCCTGGGACTGCTCGAGCCCGAGCCGCTGAAGAACTGGCAGCTCGCCATCGGACTGCTCGGTCTCGTCCTGCTAGCCGAGACCCCGGTGCTGCACGTCGTCGTACGTCGCCAGACCACCACCATCTCGCTCACCGAGATCTCCCTGCTCTTCGCGCTGTACCTGGTCCCGCCGCTCACCGTCGTGGTGATCTTCACACTCAGCGCGGTCATCACCGGCCTGCGGCTCCGCTCGGCTCCGCCGAAACTCTGGTTCAACGTCGCCCGGGCCGCCGCTGCCGGTGCCATGGCCGGGCTGGTCCTGCTTGCCCTGCCCGAGATGCGGGGGTTCGGCCCCGGCACCTGGGGCATCCTCGCCACCGCCGTCGCCAGCCACTCGCTTGTCACCCTCGCGGCCGTGGCCGCGGTCTTCGCGGCGATGCACGGCTCGGCGGCCGGCTGGGAGGTGGTCCGCACCTCCGGGCCCGGCCTGGTGACCGTCGCGATCAACGTCGCGGTCGGACTGGTCATCGTCATCTGCCTGCGCGCCACCCCGTGGTCGGCGCTGCCGCTGCTCGCGCTGACCGGCGCGGCGATCCTGGTCTACCGCTCCTACGGCCAGTTCTTCCGCCAGCACCGCACCCTCGCGGACGTCTACGAACTGACCAAGGCGATGAGCGAGAGCGGCCAGGACGGCACGCTTGCCGACGTACTGCTGGGTCGGGTGCGGGCGCTGATGCGTGCCGAGTACGCGACTCTCTGGCTGCCCGCGAAGGGTCGGCACCCGGAGGTGCTGCTCACCGCCCGGGTCGACGATCCCGGCCTGCTCGATCTCTCCCGCACTCCGGCGATCGCCCGGCAGCAGGCGTGTGAGCAGGGCCGGACCGTCGCCGTCGGCAGCCGGCTCGGCGGGGACCGGGAGGTCCGCGAGGCGGCACGGGAGGCCCGGGTCAACGACGTCATCGTCGCTCCGCTCCGCTCCGGCCAGGCCGTGATCGGCTCGCTGGAGGTTGTCAACCGACTCGGCGGCTCGGTCGGGCACTTCACCCCGGCCGACGTACGGATATTCGAGACGGTCGCCGCGCACGCCGCCGTCGCCCTGGAGAACTCGCGGCTGGTCGACCGGCTGCGGCACGACGCGTACCACGACGGGCTGACCAACCTGCCCAACCGGCGGCGGGTGACCGGGGCGCTGGAGGAGGCGGTCCGGGTACGCGCACCGAACGAGGTCGTCGCGCTGCTCCTCTTCGACGTGGCCGGGCTCCGCCAGGTCAACGAGTCCGTCGGGCACGCGGCAGGCGACCGGGTACTCGTCGAGGTGGCGACCCGGTTGCGCGCCTCGGCCCCCGCCGCCGCGCTGGTCGGCCGGGTCGGCAGCGACGAGTTCGTGGTGACGCTGCGGATGGAGAGCATCGACGCGGCGCTCGATCTCGCCGCCGAGCTGCGTGAGCAGATCCGCGACCGGATGGTCTTCGACGTGCTCGTCCTCGACATCGACACAGTGGTCGGGGTCGCGGTGCACCCGGATCACGGCGACGACCCCGCGACCCTGCTCCAGCGGGCCGATCTCGCGGTGACCAGGGCCAAGTCGGCCCCGGACGGTATTCAGCTGTTCAGCCCAGGGCTGGAGTCCCGGTCGTCACGGCGGCTCGGTCTCGCCGGCGACCTGCGCCGCGCGCTCGACCACGCAGATGTCGAGGTCTACTACCAGCCCAAGGTCAACCTGACCGACCGGCGGTTGGTCGGGGTGGAGTGCCTGGCCCGGTGGGTGCACCCGGCGCACGGGACGGTGGCTCCGGAGGACTTCGTGGCGGTGGCGGAGCACACCGGCCAGCTCTCCGAGCTGACCAGGCTGGTGCTCGGCGAGGCGCTGCGGCGCAGCCGGGACTGGACCAGTGGTGGCAACACGCTCGCCGTCTCGGTCAACATCTCTCCGCGTACCCTCGCCGACCAGCAGTTCCCGGCCCTGGTGCAGGGGATGCTCACGGAGTACGGCGTCGCACCGGAGTTGCTGACCCTGGAGATCAAGGAGGCCGGCGTACTGGACGGCACCGAACGCGCGGTGCCGGGGTTACGCCGGCTGCGTGACATCGGGGTACGCCTCGCCGTCGACGACTTCGGTACCGGCCACTCCTCGCTCTCCTACCTGCGTCGGTTGCCGGTCAACGAGGTCAAGGTCGACCGCTCGTTCGTGCAGGGGATGGCGACCGACCCGGTGGATCTGGCGATCGTCAACGCGGTGGTGACACTCTCCCAGCAGTTCGGCCTGGCGGTGGTGGCCGAGGGGGTGGAGAGCGAACTCACACTGGAGCTGCTCCAGGACATCGGGTGCCAGATCGGGCAGGGCTTCCTGTTCAGCCGTCCGCTGCCGTACGAACGCCTGGAGGCGTGGTTCGCGGCCCAGTCGGAATCCGACACCTCGACCGGCCCGGCCGACGTACGGCGGCTGCGCGCGGTGCCCTGACCTGCGCCAATGATCCGGGATCGATGTCCCGATATGGCTACCGGGGATCTGATTTCACCTCGTGCCCGACGACGTGTACTCTTACCCCTGCGCGCCAGCAGGAAAGATCGCGTGCGCGCCCCCTTAGCTCAGTCGGCAGAGCGTCTCCATGGTAAGGAGAAGGTCTACGGTTCGATTCCGTAAGGGGGCTCAGAGGGTTCTGTTGGACCCGCCACGGCGGTGTAGCTCAGATGGCAGAGCAAGCGGCTCATAATCGCTGTGTCGCCGGTTCAAGTCCGGCCACCGCTACTCTCGGGCGCCGGGGCAAACCCGGAGACCGAAACAAGAGGGCGCTGTCGGCGCCCACTTTGCGTGTCCGCGTGGCAGGCGTCTACGCTGGTACGTCGTAGTTCAGTCCGCTAACGAGGAAGGCGCCCCGCCGTGGCCAAGGCGACCGATGTCCGTCCCAAGATCACTTTGGCGTGTGTGGAGTGCAAGGAGCGCAACTACATCACGCGTAAGAACCGCCGTAACGACCCGGACCGCATCGAGCTGAAGAAGTTCTGCCCCCGGGACGGCAAGCACACCGTTCACCGCGAGACCCGCTGATCCGCGCCGACGTGAGTCGGCCGACCAGAGTCCTCCAGCATCGCCGTTCCGGTCCTGGCGAGCGCGCCCCGAGCCCGCTCCCGCCCAGACCCGGGGCGGCGATTCTGCGTCTGCGCCGAGCCCCCGCGCGGCGGCTCTTCCTGTGTGGCGGGCTCGTCCCGGCCGCCGGGCGGTGGCCCCGGCGGATCGCGCCCGCCGTGTAGGTTCGGCGGCATGTCCCTGGACCCGTCCTTCGTCGGCCGCAGCTATCCGCCGACCCCGCCCCACCAGGTGGGCCGCGAGAAGATCCGAGAGTTCGCCACGGCGATCGGGGCCGCCGATCCGGCGTACCACGATCCGGATGCCGCCCGCGCGCTCGGGCACGCCGACGTGGTGGCGCCGCCGACCTTCCCGTTCACGATCACCATGGCGGCCAACCGGCAGATCGTCGAGGATCCGGAACTCGGCATCGACTACAGCCGGGTGGTCCACGGCGACCAACGCTTCCGCTACACCCGCCCGGTGATCGCCGGCGACGAGCTGACCTGCGTCAACACCGTCGAGGAGATCCTCAACCGGGGCGCACACAGCTTCATGACCACCCGTACCGAGGTAAGCACGACAGCGGGGGAGCCGGTGGTCACCGTCTGGACCAAGCTCGTCGTACGCGGAGAGGGCTGAGATGGATCTTTCACCTCGTACCTTCCGGATCACCCGCGCGGACCTGGTCCGCTACGCGGGTGCCTCGGGCGACTTCAACCCCATCCACTGGAGCGACCGGTTCGCCACCAAGGTGGGACTGCCCGGGGTGATCGCGCACGGCATGTTCACAATGGCGCTGGTCGGGCGCGCGGTCACCGACTGGGCCGGTTCCCCGGACGCGGTGGTGGAGTACAGCGTCCGGTTCACCCGGCCGGTCGTGGTGCCCGACGACGACGAGGGGACCGAGATCGAGGTGAGCGCCGCCGTCCGGGGCGAGCCCGAGGATGGACTCACCCGGCTCGACCTGACCGCCACCTGCCAGGGCGAGAAGGTGCTCGCCCAGGCCCGGGCGGTGATCCGGACCCCGGCTTAGCTCCGGCGGGACCAGTTGCGACGGGCTCGCTGGGGTACACCGGTTGGGAAACTCGTGCCTCTACCCGTACACTGGTCCGCCGTGGGGCAAGTGGCCTCTACTCAGGCGTGCGTGCCTGAGTGGGCCGGCTGCCCCCACAGGGGTGTAGCTCAATTGGCAGAGCAGCGGTCTCCAAAACCGCAGGCTGCAGGTTCAAGTCCTGTCACCCCTGCGCCTACGGCCTGACCGGTCCCGGGATCGGCGTCGCCATCACCTGTGGCGACCGGCTCGTGTTGGTGGCATCGGCGGGGTCGAGCCGAGGCGGTCAGTCCGCCCGGTCCGTTCCCTGACGGATCCGCCGGTCGCGGGCCGTTCCGGGGACGGTCGTCCGGAGGGTTCGGTCGAGGGCGGTCGGCGCCCGAGGCGGAGACTCCGGGTTCCGGCCGGCGTGAAAAGCGCAGCGCGCGTCCACCCGACGCGCGTACCAACCACCCGGCGACGGAGGGCGAAGTGGCCGAGAAGAATCGGCGCGACGAGGACGACAACGACCGTCTCGACGACGAGATGATCGACGACGTCGTCGACGATGACGCCGACGACGAGGCGGACGAGCCGGTCGGGCGTGGTGGCACCGCCACCCGGGAGCGCACCAAGGCTGACTCGGCGGACAGCAGGCCCACGACCAGGACCGAGGGTCGGGTCGGAATATTCGGCCGGCTTGCCCGGTTCTTCCGCGAGGTCGTGGCAGAGCTGCGTAAGGTCATCTGGCCGACCCGTAAGGAGCTGCTGACCTACACCGCCGTGGTGGTCGTGTTCGTCGCCGTGGTGCTGACGATCGTCGCCGGGCTGGACTACGCCTTCGCCCGCGGCGTGCTGTGGGTCTTCGGCGGCTCCAGCTGACCACCTGCCCCACCTGATAGTGACGGAAGTGAGCGAGCGTGCCTGAGTACGACGAGACCGCCGAGACCCCGGACGAGCAGTCCGCGGTGGCGACGGCGAGCGGTACCGAGTCGGTCGAGGCCGCCAGCGAGCCGGAGTTCGCCGCCGAGGCGCCGGACGAGGACTACGACCCGGTCGCCGAGCTGCGGCAGAAGCTGCGCTACGCGCCCGGCGACTGGTTTGTGGTCCACTCGTACGCCGGTTACGAGAACAAGGTCAAGACGAACCTGGAGACCCGGATCACCAGCCTCGACATGGAGGAGTTCATCTACCAGGTCGAGGTGCCGACCCGGGAAGAGGTCGAGGTCAAGAACGGCAAGCGGGCCCAGGTCCAGGCGAAGGTCTTCCCCGGCTACATCCTGGTCCGGATGGAGCTCACCCCGGAGTCGTACTCCTGCGTGCGCAACACCCCGGGAGTGACCGGCTTCGTCGGCGCGACCGACCGGGCCGACCGACCCGCGCCGCTCTCGCTCGACGAGGTGCTCAAGTGGCTCGCCCCGGCGGTGGAGACCGAGACCAAGAAGGCGAAGCCGGAGGTCAAGGTACTCGACTTCGAGGTCGGTGACTCGGTCACCGTGACCGACGGCGCCTTCGCGTCGCTGCCGGCCACGATCAGCGAGATCAACGCCGACCAGCAGAAGCTCAAGGTCCTGGTGTCGATCTTCGGTCGGGAGACTCCGGTCGAGCTCAACTTCAACCAGGTCGCCAAGATCTGATCGACACGCCGGCTGCGTCCGCGGCCGCAGTCGACCTCGGCGCGTCGCCCCAGCCGGCGCTGCGCTACTCTTGAACGTCGCCCGTCACACAGGCGCGCTTGACCGTGCGCGCCGACGGGTGGCCTCAGGTGCACGTTCCCCAGTTTCAAGCCCAGGAAGTGACATGCCTCCGAAGAAGAAGCTCGTCAAGACGTTCACGCTTCAGCTCCCGGCGGGCCAGGCCACCCCGGCGCCGCCGGTCGGTCCGGCGCTGGGTCAGCACGGCGTCAACATCATGGAGTTCTGCAAGTCGTACAACGCGCAGACCGAGTCGCAGCGCGGTGACATCGTGCCGGCCGAGATCAGCGTGTACGAGGACCGGACCTTCACCTTCGTGCTGAAGACCCCGCCCGCCGCCCGACTGCTGATCAAGGCCGCCGGGGTGCAGAAGGGCTCCGGCGTTCCGCAGAGCCAGAAGGTCGGCTCGGTCACCCGCGCCCAGTTGCGCGAGATCGCCGAGAAGAAGATGGCCGACCTCAACGCCAACGACGTCGAGCAGGCCGAGAAGATCATCGCCGGCACCGCCCGGTCGATGGGCATCACGGTCAAGGAATAGTCCTCCTTCCCACCCCTGACCGGCAAGACCAGTTCGTGGGAGGGCTGCGGCGATTCGCGGCCCGCCAGACACCACAGGAGTAATCAGAGATGCAGCGCAGCAAGAGCTACCGCAAGGCCGCCGAGGCTATCGACCGGGACAAGCTCTACACCCCGGTCGAGGCCGTACGCCTGGCCAAGGGGAGCAGCACCGTCAAGTTCGACGCCACGGTCGAGGTCGCGATGCGCCTCGGCGTCGACCCCCGTAAGGCCGACCAGATGGTCCGGGGCACGGTCAACCTCCCGCACGGCACCGGCAAGACCGCCCGCGTGATCGTCTTCGCGGCCGGCGCCAAGGCCGAGGAGGCGACCGCCGCCGGAGCCGACGTTGTCGGCACCGACGAGCTGGTGGCCCGGATCCAGGAGGGCTGGCTGGACTTCGACGCGGCGATCGCCACGCCGGACCAGATGGCCAAGATCGGCCGGATCGCGCGGATCCTGGGCCCGCGCGGTCTCATGCCGAACCCGAAGACCGGCACGGTGACCATGGACGTCACCAAGGCCGTCTCGGACATCAAGGGCGGCAAGATCACCTTCCGGGTGGACAAGCACTCCAACCTGCACCTGATCATCGGCAAGGCCTCGTTCTCCGAGGCCCAGTTGGTCGACAACTACGCCGCGGTCCTCGACGAGGTGCTCCGCTCCAAGCCGTCCGCGGCCAAGGGCAAGTACCTCCGGAAGGTCACCCTCACCACCACCATGGGCCCGGGCGTTCCGGTCGACCCGAACGTGGTGAAGAACCTGCGGGAGTCGGCCGAGGCCTGATCCTCGACCGATCCCGGTCAGTCCCGTCCGACGCGGGACGCCCAGCGACGTTTTCGCGGGGCGTCCCGCGTCGGCGTCTCCGCCGCAGCCCCGTGCGCGGCGTACGGCTGTGGCACTCTGCTATCCGTGCGACTGGATCAGGTCTGGCTCCGGTACGGCGCCCGTGCCCCCTGGGTACTCCGTGCGGTCGAGGTGGAACTCGGCCCGGGGCAGAGCGCCGTGGTGCTCGGCCGCAACGGCGTGGGCAAGTCGACGCTGCTCCAGGTGGCGGTCGGCGTACTGGACCCGACCCGGGGCGTGGTGCGCGATCGCCCCCGTACCGTCGGCTGGGTGCCGGAGCGGTTTCCGGCCGACCAGCCGCACACCGTCGACCAGTACCTCACCGCGATGGCGCGGATCCGGGGGCTCTCGGGCGCGGCGGCAGCCCGTACCGTGACCGGCTGGATCGAGCGCCTCGGGCTCGCGGCGTACCGCGACGTCCGGCTGCCAGCGCTCTCCAAGGGCACGGCCCAGAAGGTCGGGCTGGCACAGGCCCTGCTCCGCCCACCCGGTCTGCTCGTCCTCGACGAACCGTGGGAGGGGCTGGACGGGCCGACCCGGGAACTGGTCCCCGAGCTGATCCGGGAGGTGCTCGACGACGGCGGTGCCGTGCTGGTCAGCGACCATCGCGGCGAGACGGTACGGCTGCCGCAGGCCGCGCGGTGGAGCGTGGCCGACGGTACGGTGAGCGTCCTCTCCCCGGCCGCCGTCGCCGGGCAGCGGATCCCGGAGGTCTCCGCCGACGGCGTCGCGGCCGGGCCGGCGGTCGCCGTCGGGCGGCGGACGATGGTGGTGGAGATCGCGGTGTCGGCCGCCGAGGCCCTGGAGACGGTCGCCGTGCTGCGCCGCGCCGGCCACCGGGTCCTGCGGGTACGCCCCGCCGAGCCGCCGACCCTCGGGGAGGGTGATTCCTCGGCCGAGCAGCCCGCCTCGTCCGGCCTCCCGGCCGTCCCCGGGCTCCGGGCCGCTCCCGGCACCTCGACCGTTCCCGGAGCCCCGGCCGTCCCCGCCGCCCCGCTGGAGGGTTCAGCCGTGCCGAGCCGGACGGTCGACGGGGGCGGGGAGCCGGGGGATGCGTTCGGGTCCGCCGGGGAGGCGTCGTGATCGCGCTGGCCCGGATGCGGCTGGCGGGCTTCGTCCGGACCGCCCGGGCACTGCCGCCGCTGATCGCCGGGCTGGTCGCGCTGAGCGTGCTCTACGGGGGTGGCGCCGCGCAGGCCGCCGAGGCGTACGCCGTCTCCGCCGTGGTGCTCTTCCCGGTCCTGGCTTGGCAGACCAAGCTGCTGCTGGACACCGAGCCGGACACCCAGCGCCGGCTCGCCGTGGTCGCCGCCGGGCGCCGGGCGGAACTTGCCGGCGGGGTGGCCGCCGCCGGGCTTGCCGGGCTGGCCCTGATCCCGGTCGCGCTGCTGCTGCCCTGGCCGCTGGGCGGGGTGACCGGACCGCAGCGGGCCGGCGACCTGCCGCTCCCGCTGGGCCTGACGGTGGGACTCTGGGCACACCTGCTGGTCCTGCCGGCGGCCGTCGGGCTCGGCGCGCTGGCCAGCCGGGCGGCGATCCGCAGTCCGCTGTACGGGCTGACCGCCCTGGTCGGTGGAGTGGTCGGGGTGTACGTGTTCGGGCTGAAGGATTCGGTGCTGCCCTGGATCGTGCCCCCGGTCCTCGCCACCGCCCGGGCCAGCACCACCGGCCCGACCGTCGGATCGGTGGCCCTGTTGACCGGGCACGCCCTGCTCTGGAGCGCGGTGGCGCTGGCCGGTTACGCCTGGCTGCGCCGCCGTCGGACCTGACCGCAGGGCGGCGGGCGAGCGGGAGCGGGGCGGACGTGAGCTGGAGCACCGGGGGGTGATTTGGCCGCCACGGCCGGCGTCACGTACTCTGATAAGTCGGTCAGGCTAGCTTGGCCGATGTTCTAACCCAGAGACCGCTGGTCACCGTGCCCCGGCACGGTCGAAGGTCCCGCTCGACGGGCGGCCCGCGCAGGGGGAGACGGTAGCGTGCCAGGTCATGTTCGCATGATTTTTCCCGCCCCGTGCGCCCTGCGCCGGGGCTTCTCTCGTTGTGGCGGAACCTCCGATCGCACCCGGGCTCCGATCGCGCCGCAGGCCGACCGGGCGTGATCAGCCTGGAGCAACGAGAGAGGAGGGACATGGCGGACAAGCCGGTTCGGGCCGACAAGGCCACCGCCGTCGCCGAGCTCACCGAATACTTCCGCAACTCGGGCGCCACCGTGCTCACCGAGTACCGCGGGCTGACGGTTTCCCAGCTCACCCAGCTGCGCCGCTCGCTCGGTCGGGACACGACCTACGAGGTGGCGAAGAACACGCTGGCCAAGCGTGCCGCGACGGACGCTGGCATTGCCGGCCTCGACGAGCTGTTCACCGGTCCTACCGCGCTGACCTTCGTCTCCGGCGACGTGGTCGAGGCGGCGAAGGGTCTGCGGGAGTTCGCGAAGGCCAACCCGAAGCTCGTCATCAAGGGTGGCGTCTTCGAGGGCCGGGCGATCACCGCGGACGAGGTCAACAAGCTCGCCGACCTCGAGTCCCGTGAGGTGCTGCTGGCCAAGATGGCCGGCGCGATGAAGGGCAGCCTGAGCAAGGCCGCTGCCCTGTTCCAGGCGCCGCTGGCGCAGACCGCCCGCCTGGCGGCTGCCCTGCAGGACAAGCGTGAGAAGGAGGGGCAGGCCTGAGCGGCCAGCCCTCCGGTACCCCCGATATTCGTGTAAGTAATCAGGAAAGGACGCCAGACACCATGGCGAAGCTCAGCACCGAAGAGCTGCTCGACGCGTTCAAGGAGATGACGCTGATCGAGCTCTCGGAGTTCGTGAAGCAGTTCGAGACCACCTTCGACGTGACCGCCGCCGCGCCGGTGGCCGTTGCCGCCGGTGGCCCGGCCGCCCCGGCCGCCGAGGCCGAGCCGGAGCAGGACGAGTTCGACGTGATCCTGGAGGCCGACGGCGGCAAGAAGATCCAGGTCATCAAGGTCGTGCGTGAGCTGACCGGCCTGGGCCTGAAGGAGGCCAAGGACCTCGTCGAGGCCGCGCCGAAGCCGGTTCTGGAGAAGGCCAACAAGGAGGCCGCCGACAAGGCCAAGGCCAAGCTGGAGGCCGAGGGCGCGAAGGTCACCCTCAAGTAGTTCGCAGTACGCCGCATCCGGTGTGCCCGTACCCACCGGCTCTCCGTTCCGCCGAGCGGGAGTCGCAGGGGTACGGGCCGCCGGCGGGCGGCTCGCGTCGGCCGAAGTGAGCTGACGCACAGCAATGTCGCCGACGGGCGGCGATCCGGCGCCGGATCGCCGCCCGTCTCCGTCTGCTGACTGGCTGCGACCGTCGATGATCAGGGCTTTGGCGCCTCGGACGGCTGTCGCGGGCCCGTCCGGCCGGTCAGGCTCGGATGGCGACCCGGCCAAAGAGGTCGCCCGACCCGGGCATCAGCCCTTGACGCGGCACGAACCGGCAGGCACGCTGACATCAGCAAGACCTTCCGCGCTTGCGACGGCCGACACCTGGGTAAGGGCCACGGCAGCACCACCAGCCGCCGGCTCCTACGAGGCCTAGCGGGATGCGTGCGGGACGTGTGAGCGCGCTCGGCGCGCGCCGGCCAGAGGGTTGGCGACACGTTCTGCAACGCCCTGCCGTGGTGGGCTGGACAGCGGTTAGCCGCTCGGCTACACTGCTAGTTTGCGCTGCCTTCCGACTTGACCCCTGCTCGGAATGTCCAGTTTTGGGCGTTTGGAGTGGGGCCATTGGAGTGCACGCGTGACAGCCGCATCTAGCAGCACCGGTCCTCGGAAGGACGCATCTTGGCAGCTTCCCGCCCTGCGAAGACCAGTCGTACGTCGAGCGCTTTCGCGCCCCGCCGAATCTCCTTCGGCAGGATTACCGAACACCTCGAGGTCCCCAACCTCCTGGCCATCCAGAACGAGTCGTTTGACTGGCTGGTCGGCAACGAGGCTTGGCAGGGCCGGTCGGCCGACGACCCGCACGCTCGATCGGGTCTCGCCGAGATCCTCGACGAGATCAGTCCCATTGAGGACTTTTCTGGCACTATGTCGCTCTCCTTCTCCGCGCCGCGCTTCGACGAGGTCAAGGCCTCGATCGAGGAGTGCAAGGAGAAGGACCTGACCTACTGCGCCCCGCTGTTCGTGACCGCGGAGTTCACCAACAACACCACCGGCGAGATCAAGAGCCAGACGGTGTTCATGGGTGACTTCCCGATGATGACGCCGAAGGGCACCTTCATCATCAACGGCACCGAGCGCGTGGTGGTCAGCCAGCTCGTCCGGTCCCCGGGCGTCTACTTCGACAAGCAGCCGGACAAGACCTCCGACCGCGATCTCTCCAGCGTCAAGGTCATCCCGAGCCGGGGTGCCTGGCTGGAGTTCGACATCGACAAGCGCGACACCGTGGGTGTCCGCATCGACCGTAAGCGCCGGCAGGCCGTCACCGTCCTGCTCAAGGCCATCGGCTGG
Organism: Plantactinospora sp. CNZ320; assembly: GCF_002846275.1. Taxonomy (NCBI): domain Bacteria; kingdom Bacillati; phylum Actinomycetota; class Actinomycetes; order Micromonosporales; family Micromonosporaceae; genus Plantactinospora; species Plantactinospora sp. CNZ320. The sequence goes on along the minus strand of NZ_PJMP01000001.1, from coordinate 4,114,776 downwards.
ACCAACGAGCAGATCCGTGAGCGGTTCGGCTGGTCCGAGCTGATGATGACCACCCTGGAGAAGGACCACATCGCCGGGGTGGACGAGGCGCTGCTCGACATCTACCGCAAGCTCCGGCCGGGCGAGCCCCCGACGCGGGAGAACGCCCAGACCCTGCTCGACAACCTCTTCTTCAACCCGAAGCGGTACGACGTCGCCAAGGTCGGCCGATACAAGTTCAACAAGAAGCTCCAGCTGGACGTGCCGATCAACACCGGCACGCTGACCGAGGACGACATCGTCGCCACCGTGGAGTACCTCTGCCGGCTGCACGCCGGTGAGGAGGGCTACGAGGCCGACGACATCGACCACTTCGGCAACCGCCGCCTCCGTACCGTGGGCGAGCTGATCCAGAACCAGGTTCGGGTCGGCCTCTCTCGGATGGAGCGGGTGGTCCGCGAGCGGATGACCACCCAGGACGTCGAGGCGATCACGCCGCAGACCCTGATCAACATCCGTCCCGTCGTGGCGGCGATCAAGGAGTTCTTCGGCACCTCGCAGCTCTCGCAGTTCATGGACCAGACCAACCCGCTGGCGGGCCTGACCCACCGGCGCCGGCTGAGCGCGCTCGGCCCGGGCGGTCTGTCCCGGGAGCGGGCCGGCTTCGAGGTCCGGGACGTGCACCCGTCGCACTACGGCCGGATGTGCCCGATCGAGACGCCGGAAGGCCCGAACATCGGCCTGATCGGCGCCCTGTCGACCTTCGGCCGGGTCAACCCGTTCGGCTTCATCGAGACGCCGTACCGGAAGGTCGTCGAGGGTCGGGTCACCGACCAGATCGACTACCTGACCGCCGACGAGGAGGACCGGTTCGTCAAGGCGCAGGCCAACACCGCGCTGCGGGCGGACGGCACCTTCGCCGAGGACCGGGTCCTGGTTCGCCGTAAGGGCGGTGAGGTCGACTTCGTCGCCCCCACCGCGGTGGACTACATGGACGTGTCGCCACGCCAGATGGTGTCGGTCGCCACCGCCATGATCCCGTTCCTCGAGCACGACGACGCCAACCGGGCACTGATGGGCGCGAACATGCAGCGCCAGGCGGTGCCGCTGGTCAAGGCCGAGGCGCCGCTTGTCGGTACCGGCATGGAGTACCGGGCCGCGGTCGACGCCGGTGACGTGGTCGTCGCCGAGGTCGGCGGTGTGGTCGAGGACCTGTGCGCCGACTACGTGACGGTGCACCAGGACGACGGCCACCGGCGTACCTACCTGCTGCACAAGTTCCGTCGCTCCAACGCGGGCTCCTGCGTCAACCAGAAGCCGGTCGTCTTCGAGGGCGACCGGGTCGAGGCGGGCCAGGTCATCGCGGACGGTCCGTGCACCGACGACGGCGAGATGGCGCTCGGCCGCAACCTGCTGGTCGCGTTCATGCCGTGGGAGGGCCACAACTACGAGGACGCGATCATCCTGTCGCAGCGCCTCGTCCAGCAGGACGCCCTCACCTCGATCCACATCGAGGAGCACGAGGTCGACGCCCGGGACACCAAGCTCGGCCCGGAGGAGATCACCCGCGACATCCCGAACGTCAGCGAGGAGATGCTCGCCGACCTCGACGAGCGCGGGATCATCCGGATCGGTGCCGAGGTCGTCACCGGCGACATCCTGGTCGGCAAGGTCACGCCCAAGGGCGAGACCGAGCTGACCCCGGAGGAGCGGCTGCTCCGCGCGATCTTCGGCGAGAAGGCGCGCGAGGTCCGGGACACCTCGCTGAAGGTGCCGCACGGCGAGACCGGCACGGTCATCGGCGTACGGACCTTCTCCCGCGAGGACGGCGACGAACTGCCGCCGGGCGTCAACGAGCTGGTCCGGGTCTACGTGGCGCAGAAGCGGAAGATCCAGGACGGTGACAAGCTCGCCGGCCGGCACGGCAACAAGGGCGTCATCTCGAAGATCCTGCCGGTCGAGGACATGCCGTTCCTGGAGGACGGCACCCCGGTCGACATCGTGCTCAACCCGCTCGGCGTGCCGAGCCGGATGAACATCGGCCAGGTTCTGGAGACCCACCTCGGGTGGGTGGCCAAGACCGGCTGGCAGGTCCAGGGTGACGACGCCGACTGGAAGCGGGCGCTGCGGGCGATCGACGCGGACTCCTCGGAGCCGGACACCAACGTGGCGACGCCGGTCTTCGACGGCGCCAAGGAGGAGGAGATCTCCGGTCTGCTCTCGTCGACCCTGCCCAACCGGGACGGCAAGCAGCTGATCGGCGCGAGCGGCAAGGCGCAGCTCTTCGACGGACGTTCCGGCGAGCCGCTGCCCGACCCGATCGCGGTCGGCTACATCTACATCCTCAAGCTGAACCACCTGGTCGACGACAAGATCCACGCTCGGTCGACCGGCCCGTACTCGATGATCACGCAGCAGCCGCTGGGTGGTAAGGCGCAGTTCGGTGGCCAGCGGTTCGGCGAGATGGAGTGCTGGGCGATGCAGGCGTACGGCGCCGCGTACGCGCTCCAGGAGCTGCTGACGATCAAGTCCGACGACGTACTCGGCCGGGTCAAGGTCTACGAGGCGATCGTCAAGGGCGAGAACATCCCCGAACCGGGCATCCCGGAGTCCTTCAAGGTGCTGCTCAAGGAGCTGCAGTCGCTGTGCCTCAACGTTGAGGTGCTCTCCAGCGACGGTGTGGCCCTGGAGATGCGCGAGACCGACGACGAGGTCTTCCGCGCCGCGGAGGAACTCGGCATCGACCTGTCCCGGCGCGAGCCGAGCTCGGTCGAAGAGGTGTGAGGTGCGTGGTGGGTTTGGGGCGGCACAACCCGCTCCGGGCGGTCAGGCTTGATCCCTCCGCGGGTCGCGCCGCCCCAAACCCCCAGGCCAGTGAGCTAGTGGTAAAACGACACGACACGAGGGACATATAACGTGCTCGACGTCAACTTCTTCGACGAGTTGCGGATTGGCCTGGCCACCGCCGACGACATCCGTCAGTGGTCGCACGGTGAGGTCAAGAAGCCTGAAACGATCAACTACCGCACCCTGAAGCCGGAAAAGGACGGGCTCTTCTGCGAGAAGATCTTCGGTCCGCAGCGGGACTGGGAGTGCTACTGCGGTAAGTACAAGCGCGTCCGGTTCAAGGGCATCATCTGTGAGCGCTGCGGCGTCGAGGTGACCCGGTCCAAGGTGCGGCGTGAGCGGATGGGCCACATCGAGCTGGCCGCGTCGGTGACGCACATCTGGTACTTCAAGGGTGTGCCGAGCCGGCTGGGCTACCTGCTCGACCTGGCGCCGAAGGACCTCGAAAAGATCATCTACTTCGCGTCGTACGTTGTCACGAGCGTCGACACGGAGGCGCGGCACCGTGACCTGTCGACGGTGGAGAACGAGATTCTCGCCGAGAAGCGGCAGGCCGAGAACAGCCGCGACTCGGAGATCGAGAAGCGGGCCGCCAAGCTCGAGGCCGACCTGGCCGAGCTGGAGGCCGAGGGTGCCAAGGCCGACGTGCGGCGCAAGGTCAAGGAGGGCGGAGAGCGCGAGATGCGCCAGATCCGCGACCGGGCCCAGCGCGAGATCGACCGCCTCGACGAGGTCCTCGACACCTTCCGCAAGCTGGAGCCGAAGCAGCTGGTCACCGACGAGCTGCTCTACCGCGAGCTGCGGGACCGGTTCGGCGAGTACTTCACCGGTGGGATGGGCGCCGAGGCGATCAAGGCGCTGGTCCAGAACATGGACCTGGACGCCGAGGCCGACAACCTCCGCGAGATCATCCGTACCGGCAAGGGGCAGCGGAAGATCCGGGCGCTCAAGCGACTCAAGGTCGTGGCGGCGTTCCTGAACACCCGCAACTCGCCGCTCGGCATGGTGCTGGACTGCGTACCGGTGATCCCGCCGGACCTGCGCCCGATGGTGCAGCTCGATGGTGGCCGGTTCGCGACCTCGGACCTGAACGACCTCTACCGCCGCGTGATCAACCGGAACAACCGGCTCAAGCGACTGATCGACCTCGGCGCGCCCGAGATCATCGTCAACAACGAGAAGCGGATGCTCCAGGAGGCCGTCGACGCGCTCTTCGACAACGGGCGGCGCGGTCGGCCGGTCACCGGTCCGGGTAACCGGCCGCTGAAGTCGCTGTCGGACATGCTCAAGGGCAAGCAGGGCCGGTTCCGGCAGAACCTGCTCGGCAAGCGGGTCGACTACTCCGGTCGTTCCGTGATCGTCGTGGGTCCGCAGCTCAAGCTGCACCAGTGCGGCCTGCCCAAGCAGATGGCGCTGGAGCTGTTCAAGCCGTTCGTGATGAAGCGGCTGGTCGACCTCAACCACGCGCAGAACATCAAGTCCGCCAAGCGGATGGTCGAGCGGCAGCGGCCGGTCGTCTGGGACGTGCTGGAAGAGGTCATCGGCGAGCACCCGGTACTGCTGAACCGGGCGCCGACCCTGCACCGGCTGGGCATCCAGGCGTTCGAGCCGCAGCTCGTCGAGGGCAAGGCGATCCAGATCCACCCGCTCGTCTGCACCGCGTTCAACGCGGACTTCGACGGCGACCAGATGGCGGTGCACGTACCGCTGTCGGCCGAGGCGCAGGCCGAGGCCCGGATCCTGATGCTCTCGTCGAACAACATCCTCAAGCCGGCCGACGGCAAGCCGGTCACCATGCCCACCCAGGACATGGTCATCGGTCTCTACCACCTCACCCACCTCACCCCGGGTGAGATCGGCGAGGGCCGGGTCTTCAGCTCGGACGCCGAGGCGCGGATGGCCTTCGACAACGGTGAGCTGCACCTGCAGACCCCGGTCAAGATCCGGCTGCGCGGTGTGGTCGAGGTCGACAACGGCCCCGGCGCCTCGCGGTGGACCGCTCCGGAGGAGTGGGTACCGGGTGAGCCGCTGACCGTGGAGACCACGCTGGGTCGGGTGCTCTTCAACGAGACCCTGCCGGTCGGCTACCGGTTCGTGAACTACGAGATCCGCAAGGGGCAGCTCTCTGCGATCGTCAACGATCTCGCCGAGCGGTTCCCGAAGGTGGCCCTGGCCGCGACGCTCGACGGGCTCAAGGAGGCCGGTTTCCACTGGGCCACCTGGTCCGGCGTGACGATCGGCATGGAGGACGTCATCGCGCCGCCGCGCAAGCGGGAGATCCTGGAGCGGTACGAGAAGGAAGCCGAGCGGATCGACAAGCAGTACCAGCGGGGTCTGATGACCGCCGAGGAACGTCGCGGCGAGCTCATCGAGATCTGGACCAAGGCGACCAACGAGGTCGCCAAGGAGATGGAGACCGCGCTGCCGCAGGAGAACCCGCTGTGGAAGATGATCAACTCGGGTGCTCGCGGTAACCTGCTCCAGCTCCGTCAGATCGCGGCGATCCGTGGTCTGGTGGCCAACCCGAAGGGCGAGATCATCCCGCGGCCGATCAAGGCCAGCTACCGGGAGGGTCTCTCCGTGCTGGAGTACTTCATCTCCACGCACGGCGCCCGGAAGGGTCTCGCCGACACCGCGCTGCGTACCGCCGACTCGGGTTACCTGACCCGTCGTCTGGTGGACGTCTCGCAGGACGTGATCATCCGCGAGGAGGACTGCGGCACCGACCGCGCCATCCCGATGCAGATCGCGACCCAGCTGGACGGTCGGCTGGTGGCCCACGAGCACGTGGAGACCAGCGTGCACGCCCGTACCCTGGCCGACGACATCAAGGGGCCGGACGGCAACCTGGTCGCCGAGCGGGGTGCGGACATCAACACGATCCTGGTCGACAAGATCGTGGCGGCCGGGGTGGACACCGTACGGGTCCGCAGCGTGCTCACCTGCGAGTCCAAGCTCGGCGTCTGCGGGGCGTGCTACGGCCGCTCGCTGCCGACGGGCAAGACCGTGGACGTCGGCGAGGCGGTCGGCATCATCGCCGCCCAGTCGATCGGTGAGCCGGGTACCCAGCTGACGATGCGTACCTTCCACACCGGTGGTGTCGCGGGTGAGGACATCACCCAGGGTCTGCCCCGGGTCCAGGAGATCTTCGAGGCCCGGGTCCCGAAGGGCAAGGCGCCGATCGCCGACACCCCGGGCCGGATCCGGATCGAGGACGGCGAGCGGTCGCGCAAGATCATCGTGGTGCCGGACGACGGCAGCGACGAGATCGTGTACGACAAGATCTCCAAGCGGGTGCAGCTCCAGGCACACGACGGTGACCACGTCGACGTCGGCCAGAAGCTGACCAAGGGCACCATCGACCCGCACGAGCTGCTGCGGATCCTTGGCCCGCGGGCGGTCCAGGTCCACCTGACCCAGGAGGTCCAGGAGGTCTACCGGTCGCAGGGTGTGCTCATCCACGACAAGCACATCGAGATCATCATCCGCCAGATGCTCAAGCGGGTGACGGTGATCGACTCCGGCGCGACCGAGTTCCTGCCGGGCGTGCTGGTCGACCGGGCGCTGTTCGAGTCGGAGAACCGCCGACTCGTCTCCGAGGGCGGCGAGCCCGCGGCGGGCCGGCCGGTGCTGATGGGTATCACCAAGGCATCGCTGGCCACCGACTCGTGGCTGTCGGCGGCGTCCTTCCAGGAGACCACCCGGGTGCTCACCGACGCGGCGATCCACGCCCGGAGTGACTCGCTCATCGGTCTCAAGGAGAACGTCATCATCGGTAAGCTCATCCCGGCCGGTACGGGCATCAGCAAGTACCGCAACATCCGGGTCGAGCCGACCGAGGAGGCGAAGGCCAAGGTCTACTCGATGACCGGCTACCCGGAGACCGACTACGGGTTCGGGCCGGCCAGCGGCCAGGCAGTGCCGCTGGACGACTTCGACTTCGGGTCGTACCGCTAACGAGACACCCGAGGCGCCCCGCCCCGTCGACCGACGGGCGGGGCGCCTCGCATTTCCGGCCGTGGTCACCGGGTTGGGTAGGCTGGCGTGGTGACCACCATGCCGGCAGCCGGCCCGGCCACGCGCCATCCCCTCGACCCGGATCCGGTGCGCTCCACGAAGTCGCGGGCGGTCTTCGCCCTCGGCCTGATGGCGCTGCTCACCGGCCCGATGGTCGGGGGCATCGTCCCGGCGACCGTGGCGATGCTGCTGGCCCGGCAGGCCCGCCGCGAGGCGTACGCTTCCGGGGGTTATCTGACCGGTGCCGCCTGGCTGCGTCGCGGTGAGCGGCTGGCCTGGGCCGGCCTGGTCCTCGCCGCGACTGCCGTGGTGGTGGCGACCGTGATCGGCGTGGTCCAGCTGGCCGACGGCTCGGCGGGTCGGGACTTCGCGCCCGGGGTCGACTGACCGGCAGGCACTGACCAGCAGCCACTGACCAGCAGCACTCACCGGGGTCGCCTGACCGGCGGTGGTCGGCCGTGCGGCGGTAACCTGACCTCGGCACGACGTGTCGGGCCCGGTCGACGGATTCTCCTCGGCCGCTCGGTTCCGCCAAGGCTGGCGGCTCGGTGGTTGCAGGGGGAGTTCCGTGACGGAGGAGGCGCAGCCACCCGGGGTGCAGCGCGCGGCGGACGAGACACCCGGGCAGCCGGCCGGGGACCAGCCTCGCTACCACGAGCCCTCGTACACGCTGCCGACGGATGCGCCGCTGCCGGCGTCGACGCCGTTGACGCCGTCGACGAGCGCACCGGGACAGCCGACCGCTGCGGCGAGCGAGTGGGCCCGCCCCGCGTCCGGTCCGCCGACTCCGGCGAACCTCGGTGCGGCCTGGTCGGGTACGACGTCCGGTCCGATGGCGCCAGCCTCCGGCCCGGCCCCGGTGGGCGTACGGGGGGCGGCCACCGGTTCGGCGTACCCGATGCCGGAGGCGTTCCGGACCGACGCGCAGTCGGCGCCGGCCGGGTACCCGGGGCAGGGCCGCCCGCCCGGTGCACCGGGGGTGGCCGGCGGCCAGCGGTTCGGGGCGGTGCCGGCGCCCCCGCAGGATGCGATGCGGGCGCCCAGCCGGGTGGACGCGGTCCCGGGTACGCCGTTCGGCCTGGTGCATCTTGAGGTGGCTCCGGTCACCTCCGGCCCGGCGGTGGCCTCGCTGGTGACCGGCGCCGGATCCGTGCTCGTCGCCTTCGCCGGCGGCTGCCTCGGCCTCGCCGGCAGCAGCCCGGCGGACTGGGGCGGCTGGGTGGCGGGCGCCTTCGCGGTGCTCGCCGGGCTGCTGGGGGTGACCGGTGTACTCCTCGGGGAGCTGGGGCGCCGGCAGACCTCGCCGGGCGCCAGGCCGCTCTGGCCCGCTCGCCGCCGCGCGGTGGCCGGCGCCACACCGGGCGCCACGGCGCCGCCGGTCCGGTACACCGGTCGGGGCCTGGCGATCGCCGGGATCAGCTGTGCCGGCGTCGGTCTGGCCGTTACCGTGGTCGGCTTGGCCGTGTCGCTGCTGCTGCAACTGGTCTGATCGCCGGCGTCGGGTGCGGGTCGCCCCAGGGCGGATGGTTGTCGGGTTACCGGGCCGACGGGCCGATCGGGGGAGCAGCCGGTACACTTGACAACCGGCAGTGCTTCTCGGGAGCGACGCGGAGATCCGGGCCTGGCCGGGGGTTGGTCGACAACCTCCCGGAGACCTGTTTTGACGTGCCCACTCACGGTAGGTACTCTTTCCTCTCGTGCCCGGGCGTGCCCGGGCAACTCGTGCGTGTGCCCGAGTCCACATGGTGGCAATCGAGCAACGTCACGACCAAGTCGAGACGAGTCGGCTACGCCCCAGCGTGCCGACGGGCTGGAATCCGGCGTCGACGAGTGGCGGCGGGAAACCGTGAGCGGGCGACACGCCCGACCGCGGGTGCCGGGGCCGTCCCGAGACGGCCCTGGTTGGAAGGTAAGAGAGCCACCCACACGGGCGGCTAAAGACACACGGCGCGGTCGCAGAAGGCGGCCGAAGGGAGCGGAAAACCCGGTGCCCACGATCCAGCAGTTGGTCCGCAAGGGCCGCCAGGCGAAGACGAGCAAGACCAAGACGCCGGCGCTGAAGGGGAGTCCCCAGCGGCGCGGCGTGTGCACGCGCGTGTACACCACCACCCCCAAGAAGCCGAACTCCGCGCTGCGCAAGGTCGCTCGGGTGAAGCTCAGCAGCCAGATCGAGGTGACCGCCTACATCCCGGGCGTCGGGCACAACCTCCAGGAGCACTCCCTGGTGCTGGTTCGCGGCGGCCGGGTGAAGGACCTTCCGGGCGTGCGTTACAAGATCGTCCGCGGTTCGCTGGACACCCAGGGTGTCCGCAACCGCAAGCAGGCCCGTAGCCGCTACGGCGCGAAGAAGGAGAAGAGCTGACATGCCGCGTAAGGGCCCTGCTCCGCGCCGTCCGCTTGTCGCGGACCCGGTGTACAACTCCCCGCTGGTCACCCAGCTGGTGAACAAGATCCTGCTGCGCGGCAAGCGTCAGCTCGCCGAGCGCATCGTCTACGAGGCACTGGAGGGCTGCCGGGAGAAGTCCGGCACCGACCCCGTGGTCACCCTCAAGCGGGCGATGGACAACGTGAAGCCGACCCTGGAGGTGCGCAGCCGCCGGGTCGGTGGCGCGACCTACCAGGTGCCGGTCGAGGTCAAGCCGCAGCGTGCCACCACGCTGGGCCTGCGCTGGCTGGTCACCTACTCCCGGGCCCGCCGGGAGAAGACGATGGTCGAGCGGCTGATGAACGAGCTGCTGGACGCGAGCAACGGTCTTGGCGCCGCCGTGAAGCGGCGTGAGGACACCCACAAGATGGCCGAGTCCAACAAGGCCTTCGCGCACTACCGCTGGTAACGGCCCTCCGGGTTCCGGCGCGGTCCGCCGCGCCGGGGCCCGGCACCGGTCGCGATCACACCGACGAGACGACAAGTAGGGATTGAAGTGGCCGCCGCAGACGCGCTCGCCAACGTACGCAACATCGGCATCATGGCGCACATCGATGCCGGTAAGACCACTACCACCGAGCGGATCCTGTTCTACACCGGCATCACCTACAAGATCGGTGAGGTCCACGAGGGCGCCGCCGTCATGGACTGGATGGAGCAGGAGCAGGAGCGCGGCATCACCATCACCTCCGCCGCCACGAAGTGCGAGTGGAAGGGCCACACGATCCAGATCATCGACACGCCCGGCCACGTCGACTTCACGGTCGAGGTCGAGCGGTCGCTGCGGGTGCTCGACGGTGCGGTGGCCGTCTACGACGGTGTCGCCGGTGTGGAGCCGCAGACGGAGAACGTCTGGCGTCAGGCCGACAAGTACAACGTCCCCCGGATGTGCTTCGTCAACAAGCTCGACCGAACCGGGGCGGACTTCTTCCGCTGCGTGCAGATGATGATCGACCGACTCAACGCCACGCCGCTGGTGCTGCAGGTGCCGATCGGCGCCGAGGCCGACTTCATCGGCGTGGTGGACCTCGTGGGCATGCGTGCCCTCACCTGGCGCGGGGAGACCCAGAAGGGTGAGGACTACGCGGTCGAGGAGATCCCGGCCGAGCTGACGGAGATCGCCGCCGAGTGGCGCGAGAAGCTGCTGGAGACCCTGGCCGACGTCGACGACTCGGTGATGGAGAAGTACCTCGAGGGCGAGGAACTCTCGGTCGAGGAGATCCAGGCAGGCATCCGCCGCGCCACCATCGACGGCAAGGCCAACCCGGTGCTCTGCGGCACCGCGTTCAAGAACAAGGGCATCCAGCCCATGCTCGACGCGGTGGTCGCCTACCTGCCGTCGCCGCTGGACATCCCGGCGATCGAGGGTACGGCGAGCGACGGCGAGACGCCGATGCAGCGTAAGCCGTCGACGTCGGAGCCGTTCTCGGGTCTCGCGTTCAAGATCCAGACCGACAAGCACCTGGGTAAGCTGACCTACGTCCGGGTCTACTCCGGCGTGGTCGAGTCCGGGTCCCAGGTGGTCAACTCCACCAAGGACCGCAAGGAGCGGATCGGCAAGATCTACCAGATGCACGCCAACAAGCGGGAGGAGCGCAGCTCCGCCAAGGCTGGCGACATCATCGCGGTGCAGGGCCTGAAGCAGACCACCACCGGCGACACCCTCTGCGACCCGGCCAACCCGGTCATCCTGGAGTCGATGACCTTCCCCGAGCCGGTCATCGAGGTGGCGATCGAGCCGAAGACCAAGGCCGACCAGGAGAAGCTGAGCACCGCCATCCAGCGGCTCGCCGAAGAGGACCCGACCTTCCGGGTCAAGCTCGACGACGAGACCGGCCAGACCGTCATCTCCGGCATGGGCGAGCTGCACCTGGACATCCTGGTGGACCGGATGCGCCGCGAGTTCAACGTCGAGGCGAACATCGGCAAGCCGCAGGTGGCGTACCGGGAGACCATCCGCCGCAAGGTGGAGAAGATCGAGTACACCCACAAGAAGCAGACCGGTGGTTCGGGTCAGTACGCCCGGGTCATCGTCAGCCTCGAACCGCTGCCGCTGGACAACGACTCGCCGACGTACGAGTTCGCGAACGCGGTCACCGGTGGGCGGATCCCGAGGGAGTTCATCCCGTCGGTGGACGCCGGCGCCCAGGACGCCATGCAGTACGGCATCCTCGCCGGCTTCCCGCTCGTCGGTCTGAAGCTGACCCTGCTGGACGGTCAGTACCACGAGGTCGACTCGTCGGAAATGGCCTTCAAGATCGCCGGTTCGATGGTGCTCAAGGAGGCGGCCCGCAAGGCCGACCCCGCACTGCTCGAACCGATGATGTCGGTCGAGGTCACCACGCCCGAGGAGAACATGGGCGACGTGATCGGCGACCTCAACTCCCGCCGGGGCATCATCCAGGCGATGGAGGAGCGCAGCGGCGCTCGCGTCGTCCGGGCCCTGGTGCCGCTCTCGGAGATGTTCGGCTACGTCGGCGACCTGCGGTCGAAGACCCAGGGCCGGGCTAGCTACAGCATGCAGTTCGACTCCTACGCCGAGGTTCCCGCGAGCGTGGCGAAGGAGATCATCGCGAAGGCGACGGGTGAGTGAGCGGAAACGCGCACTGACCCGGTGCCGGGCCGGTGATACCGCGAGCGTGGCGGGCGGGTAATCTCGCCCGCGGCGCCCACGGGCCGGGCTGCTAGACCGGGCCTGAAGGTTTCACCGCCGCAAGACCCACATGACTTCCCGGCCGGGAACCCTCGGTCGGAAAGGCTGTCGACAGAGTCCTGAGCGCCGAATGGCGTGCCGGGCGTACGAACCAAGAAGTCCACAGGAGGACACCAGTGGCGAAGGCGAAGTTCGAGCGGACTAAGCCGCACGTCAACATCGGCACCATTGGTCACATCGACCACGGTAAGACGACGCTGACGGCGGCCATCACCAAGGTCCTGCACGACAGGATGCCGGACCTGAACCCGTACACGCCGTTCGACGAGATCGACAAGGCGCCGGAGGAGAAGGCCCGGGGCATCACGATCTCGATCGCACACGTCGAGTACCAGACCGAGGCGCGGCACTACGCACACGTCGACTGCCCCGGTCACGCCGACTACATCAAGAACATGATCACCGGTGCCGCGCAGATGGACGGCGCGATCCTGGTGGTCGCGGCGACCGACGGCCCGATGCCGCAGACCCGCGAGCACGTGCTGCTGGCCCGCCAGGTCGGCGTTCCCTACATCGTCGTGGCGCTCAACAAGAGCGACATGGTCGACGACGAGGAACTGCTCGAGCTGGTCGAGCTCGAGGTCCGCGAGCTGCTCTCGGCGCAGGAGTACCCCGGTGACGACCTGCCGGTCGTCCGGGTCTCGGCGCTGAAGGCCCTCGAGGGCGACCCGGAGTGGACCGACAAGCTCATGGACCTGATGAGCGCCGTCGACACCGCCATTCCGCAGCCGGAGCGGGAGACCGAGAAGCCGTTCCTCATGCCGATCGAGGACGTCTTCACGATCACCGGTCGGGGCACCGTGGTCACCGGCCGCGCCGAGCGCGGCATCCTCAAGCCGAACGAGGAGGTGGAGCTCGTCGGTATCCGCGAGAAGTCGCAGAAGACGGTCTGCACCGGTATCGAGATGTTCCGCAAGCTGCTCGACGAGGCCCGTGCGGGCGAGAACGTCGGTCTGCTGCTGCGTGGCATCAAGCGCGAGGACGTCGAGCGCGGCATGGTGGTCGTCAAGCCCGGCACCACCACCCCGCACACGGAGTTCGAGGCGACGGTCTACATCCTCTCCAAGGAGGAGGGCGGCCGGCACACCCCGTTCTTCCAGAACTACCGTCCGCAGTTCTACTTCCGGACCACGGACGTCACCGGCGTTGTCACGCTGCCCGAGGGCACCGAGATGGTCATGCCGGGTGACAACACCACGATGTCGGTCAAGCTGATCCAGCCGATCGCGATGGAGGAGAACCTCAAGTTCGCCATCCGCGAGGGTGGCCGGACTGTCGGCGCCGGCTTCGTCACGAAGATCGTCAAGTAATTCAGGTAACCCCGATTAGCGTTGCCCTGCGGTAGTACGGCATACTGGTCAGGTTGCGTACCGGCGGGGTGGCTGGCTGCCAGCAGCCAGCCACCCTTGCTGGGCGTCCGGAGGTAGTTGATCTAGCTCCGGCGCCCCGATACTTCCCGCACGGGCGGGACCGCCTCGGACTTTCCGGGGTGGAGTCCGGCCCCGGGGTGCGACACGCCCGACCGCGGGGGTCGGACAGCACGGGAACTGGGCAGCGCCCGAGCCCGGCATGGAACATCCCGCTCCCCTCCGGGAGAGCGGCTCCGCTGGAGCGGGCGGGCGGGACGGACAAGGCGAGAGAAGGAACAGAGGCCACCATGGCGGGACAGAAGATCCGCATCCGGCTCAAGGCGTACGACCACGAGGTGGTCGACTCCTCGGCGCGCAAGATCGTTGAGACGGTGACGCGTACCGGGGCTCAGGTCGCGGGCCCGGTGCCGCTGCCCACGGAGATCAACCGTTTCTGCGTGATCCGTTCGCCGCACAAGTACAAGGACTCGCGTGAGCACTTCGAGATGCGCACGCACAAGCGTCTGATCGACATCATCGACCCGACCCCCAAGACGGTCGACTCGCTCATGCGCCTCGACCTGCCGGCTGGCGTCGACATCGAGATCAAGCTGTAGGGACCGGACTAATGGACAGGCAAGTGAAGGGCATCCTGGGCGCCAAGCTCGGCATGACCCAGGTCTGGGACAACAACAAGGTTGTTCCGGTGACCGTGGTGCAGGCCGGACCGTGTGTCGTCACCCAGGTCCGCACCGCTGAGAAGGACGGCTACTCCGCGGTCCAACTGGCGTACGGCGTGGTCGACCCCCGGAAGGTCAAGAAGCCGATCAGCGGCCACTACGGCAAGGCCAACGTGGCGCCGCGCCGGCACATCGTCGAGCTGCGCACCACTGACGCCGCCGACTACGAGCTGGGTCAGGAGGTCAGCGTCGAGACGTTCGCCGTCGGTACGCCGATCGACGTGACCGGCCGGACCAAGGGCAAGGGCTTCGCCGGTCCCATGAAGCGGCACGGCTTCCACGGTCTGCGCGCCAGCCACGGTGTCGAGCGCAAGCACCGCTCGCCCGGTTCGATCGGCGCCTGCGCGACCCCGGGCCGGGTCTTCAAGGGCACCCGGATGGCCGGCCGGATGGGTGGAGCGCGCTACACCGTGCAGAACCTCATCGTCCAGGCGGTCGACCCGGAGAACAACCTGCTCCTGGTCCGCGGCGCCGTTCCGGGCCCGAAGGGCGCGCTGGTGCTGGTCCGCTCGGCTGCCAAGGTCGTCGCGAAGAAGGGCGGTGCGGCGTGACCACCGTTGACGTGCTGACCGCCGAGGGCAGCAAGAGCGGCTCCGTCGAGCTGCCGGCCGAGATCTTCGACGTGCAGGCCAACATCGCGCTGATGCACCAGGTCGTGGTCGCGCAGCTCGCCGCCGCGCGGCAGGGCACGCACAAGACCAAGACCCGGGGCGAGGTCGCCGGTGGCGGCAAGAAGCCGTACAAGCAGAAGGGCACCGGTCGGGCCCGGCAGGGTTCGATCCGGGCGCCGCAGTTCGCCGGTGGTGGCGTCGTGCACGGGCCGGTCCCGCGCGACTACAGCCAGCGGACCCCGAAGAAGATGAAGGCCGCCGCGCTGCGGGGGGCCCTCTCGGACCGGGCCCGTGGCGGTCAGGTGCACGTGGTGGAGGCCTTTGTGACCGGCGACAAGCCGTCGACCAAGGCCGCCCTCGCCACGCTGCGCAAGGCGACCGAGGCCAAGCGGGTGTTGGTGGTACTCAGCAGCACCGACGAGCTGAACTGGCTCTCGCTGCGCAACGAGCCCCGGGTGCACCTGCTGGAGGCCGGCCAGCTCAACACGTACGACGTGCTGGTGGCCGACGACGTGGTCTTCACCAAGGAGGCCCTGGACGAGTTCCTGGGTGTCCGCGGTGGGACGCAGGGTGAGGAGAGCGAGAAGTGAGCACCATCGCCGACCCGCGGGACATCATCTTCGCGCCGGTCGTCTCGGAGAAGAGCTACAGCGAGCTGAACAAGAACTGGTACACCTTCCTGGTGCACCCGGACGCCAACAAGACCGCCATCAAGATCGCGATTCAGCAGATCTTCGACGTGCGCGTCCTGACGGTGAACACGCTCAACCGCGAGGGCAAGCGCAAGCGCACCCGCACCGGGTACGGCAAGCGCAAGAACACCAAGCGGGCGATGGTGAAGCTGGCTGACGGTGACCGTATCGAGGCCTTCGGCGGCCCGGTCAGCTGAGGGGTATAGACAATGGCTATCCGTAAGTACAAGCCGACGACGCCGGGCCGGCGTGGCTCCAGCGTCGCCGACTTCGCCGAGATCACCCGGTCCACCCCGGAGAAGTCGCTGCTGGTTCCGCTGCCGAAGAAGGGCGGGCGTAACGCCCACGGCCGGATCACCACGCGGCACCACGGTGGTGGGCACAAGCGCCAGTACCGTCTGATCGACTTCAAGCGGGTCGACAAGGACGGCGTGCCGGCGAAGGTCGCGCACATCGAGTACGACCCCAACCGCACCGCGCGGATCGCGCTGCTGCACTACCTCGACGGCGAGAAGCGGTACATCATCGCGCCGAAGGACCTGAAGCAGGGCGACCGGGTCGAGTCCGGTCCGGGCGCCGACATCAAGCCGGGCAACAACCTGCCGCTGCGCAACATCCCGGTCGGTTCCACCATCCACGCGGTGGAGCTGCGTCCCGGCGGTGGCGCCAAGCTGGCCCGCTCGGCCGGCGTCGGCATCCAGCTGCTGGGCCGGGAGGGGGCGTACGCCACGCTGCGGATGCCCTCCGGCGAGATCCGGCGGGTGGACGTGCGCTGCCGGGCCACCATCGGTGAGATCGGCAACGCCGACCAGTCAAACATCAACTGGGGCAAGGCCGGCCGGATGCGCTGGAAGGGCCGCCGCCCGACCGTCCGTGGTGTGGCGATGAACCCGGTCGACCACCCGCACGGCGGTGGTGAGGGTAAGACCTCCGGTGGTCGTCACCCGGTGAACCCGCAGGGTAAGCCCGAGGGTCGTACCCGGCAGAAGGGCAAGGCGAGCGACCGCCTCATCGTCCGCCGCCGCTACGCCACCCGTAAGCGCGGCTAAGGGAGATAGGTAGACATGCCTCGCAGCCTGAAGAAGGGCCCGTTCATCGACGACCACCTGCTCAAGAAGGTGGAGACGCAGAACGAGAAGGGCTCGAAGAACGTCATCAAGACCTGGTCGCGCCGTTCGACGATCATCCCGGACATGCTCGGGCACACGATCGCCGTGCACGACGGGCGCAAGCACGTCCCGGTGTTCATCACCGAGGCGATGGTCGGGCACAAGCTCGGCGAGTTTGCGCTGACCCGCACGTTCAAGGGTCACGAGAAGGACGACCGGAAGAGCCGCCGGCGCTGAGCGCCGACCACGGATAAAGGATCAAGGGGTTTCAGCGATGCCAGTAAAGGGCGACGCTCCGGTGCTTCCGGGCGCGCGGGCGGTTGCGCGACACGTGCGCATCTCGCCGACCAAGGCGCGCCGGGTGGTCAACCTCGTCCGCGGTCTGCCCGCGAAGGAGGCGCTCACGGTGCTGCAGTTCGCGCCGCAGGCGGCGAGTGAGCAGGTTTACAAGGTGCTCGCGAGCGCGATCGCCAACGCGGAGAACAACGAGCGGCTGGACCCCGACGCGCTGCTCGTCAGCGAGGCGTTCGTGGACGAGGGCCCGACGATGAAGCGGTTCCAGCCTCGGGCGCAGGGCCGGGCGTACCGGATCCGCAAGCGGACCTGCCACATCACCATCGCGGTGGAGGCCGTGGCGCCGTCGGCTCCGGCCGGGCGGGGTGCGGCGAAGAAGGCCGCTCCGGCGAAGGCCACCAAGTCGGCCGAGCAGGGCAAGGCGACCGAGCCGACCGCGGCCGAGGGCACGGAGACGCAGAGCAAGACGGAGGGTGCCGAGTAATGGGGCAGAAGGTTCACCCGCACGGGTTCCGGCTCGGCATCTCGACCGACTGGAAGTCCCGCTGGTACGCGGACAAGCTCTACAAGGACTACATCGCCGAGGACGTCAAGATCCGGCGGATGATGTCCAAGGGCTTGGAGCGGGCCGGCATCTCCAAGGTCGACATCGAGCGGACCCGGGACCGGGTGCGGGTCGACATCCACACCGCCCGGCCGGGCATCGTCATCGGCCGTAAGGGTGCCGAGGCGGACCGGATCCGTGGCGAGCTGGAGAAGCTGACCGGCAAGCAGGTGCAGCTCAACATCCTCGAGGTGAAGAGCCCGGAGTCGGACGCGCAGCTCGTCGCGCAGGGCGTGGCCGAGCAGCTCTCCAGCCGGGTCAGCTTCCGGCGGGCGATGCGTAAGGCCATGCAGTCCGCGATGAAGAACCCGATCGTGCGGGGCATCCGGGTGCAGGTCTCCGGCCGGCTCGGCGGCGCCGAGATGAGCCGTACCGAGTTCTACCGCGAGGGTCGGGTGCCGCTGCACACGCTGCGGGCCAACATTGAGTACGGCTTCTTCGAGGCCCGGACCACCTTCGGCCGGATCGGCGTGAAGGTCTGGATCTACAAGGGCGACGCCGTACCCGGTCGGGAGGCCCCGGCCGAGACGGGTCCGGCGCGTCCGCGCCGCGAGCGGGGCGACCGCCCCGACCGGCCGCGTCGCGGCCGTTCCGGTTCCTCCGGCACCACGCCGGGTGGCACCGAGGCGGGTCGGGCCGCGCAGGCGGAGGCCTCTGGTCCGCCCGCCGAGGCGACGAACGACAGCGCCGCGCCGGCCACCGCCGCGGCGACTCCGGCGGGTTCCGCCGGAACGGACAGCTCAGCGCAGGAGGGCTGACAGATGCTGATGCCGCGCAAGCCCCCTAAGGGCTTCCGCAAGCCGCACCACCCCGACCGCCATGGCGCGGCGAAGGGTGGCACCCGGGTGGTGTTCGGCGAGTTCGGAATCCAGGCGCTCGAGCCCGCGTATCTGACCAACCGGCAGATCGAAGCGGCGCGTATCGCGATGACCCGGCACATCAAGCGTGGCGGCAAGGTCTGGATCACGGTTTTCCCGGACCAGGCCCTGACCAAGAAGCCGGCCGAGACCCGGATGGGTTCCGGTAAGGGTTCGCCCGAGTGGTGGGTGGCCAACATCAAGCCGGGGCGGGTGCTCTTCGAGATGTCCTTCCCCAACGAGCAGATCGCGCGAGAGGCGATGCGTCGCGCGATCCACAAGCTCCCGATGAAGTGCCGCATTGTGACGCGCGAAGTGGGTGAAAGCTGATGGCCGCGGGCGTGAAAGCCGGCGAGCTGCGTGAGCTCTCCGAGGAGGAGCTGGTCAGCCGGCTCCGGGAGGCCAAGGCGGAGCTGTTCAACCTCCGCGTCCAGTCGGCGACCGGTCAGCTGGACAACAACCGCCGGCTCCAGGTCATCCGCCGGGAGATCGCCCGGATCTACACGATCATGCGTGAGCGTGAGCTTGGGCTTTCGGCCGCGCCGACTGAGGTGACTGCATCATGAGCGAAGAAACCACCACCGCGAAGTCGCGGGCTCAGCGCAAGGTCCGGGAGGGCCTCGTGGTGAGCGACAAGATGGAAAAGACCGTGGTCGTCGAGGTCGAGGACCGGGTCAAGCACGCGCTGTACGGCAAGGTCATGCGCCGCACCAGCAAGCTGAAGGTGCACGACGAGCAGAACGCGTGCGGCACCGGCGACCGGGTGCTGATCATGGAGACCCGTCCGCTCTCCGCCACCAAGCGGTGGCGGGTCGTGGAGATCCTCGAGAAGGCCAAGTAAGAGCCGTACCGCAGGCTCAGGGTTCCGCCAAGCTCAGCCGGCACGGGACTTCGGTCGCCGAAGGCCGGATGAACCGCCGGCTGAGAACTGGCAGACATAGGAGATAGACGTGATTCAGCAGGAGTCGCGACTGCGCGTCGCCGACAACACGGGTGCCCGGGAGATCCTGTGCATCCGGGTGCTCGGTGGCTCCGGTCGGCGCTACGCGGGCATCGGCGACGTCATCGTGGCCACGGTCAAGGACGCCATCCCCGGTGCCGGTGTGAAGAAGGGCGACGTCGTCAAGGCGGTCGTCGTCCGCACCGCGAAGGAGAAGCGGCGTCCGGACGGCTCGTACATCCGATTCGACGAGAACGCGGCCGTGATCATCAAGGATGGTGGCGACCCGCGAGGTACCCGTATCTTTGGCCCGGTTGGCCGCGAGCTGCGGGACAAGCGGTTCATGAAGATCATCTCGCTCGCGCCGGAGGTGCTGTAACCGTGAAGGTCAAGAAGGGCGACACGGTCATCGTCATCGCCGGCAAGGACAAGGGTGCCAAGGGCAAGGTCATCGCGGCCTACCCGCGGCAGGACAAGGTCCTGGTCGAGGGCGTGAACCGGGTCAAGAAGCACACCCGCATCCGCACCACCCAGCGCGGTGCGAAGACCGGCGGCATCGTCACCCAGGAGGCCGCGATCCACGTCTCGAACGTGATGGTCGTGGACTCCGACGGCAACCCGACGCGGGTCGGGTACCGGATCGACGAGGGCGGCCAGAAGGTCCGTATCGCGCGTAGCACCGGTAAGGACCTGTGATGACGGCAACCGAGACCAAGACGCTGCCCCGGCTCAAGCAGCGGTACCGCGAAGAGATCGTGGGGCAGCTCCGCGAGCAGTTCCAGTACGGCAACCCGATGCAGGTGCCCGGCCTGGTCAAGATCGTCGTCAACATGGGTGTCGGCGAGGCGGCCCGGGACGCGAAGCTGATCGACGGCGCCGTACGCGACCTGGCCACCATTTCCGGTCAGAAGCCGCAGGTCCGCCGGGCCCGCAAGTCCATCGCGCAGTTCAAGCTCCGCGAGGGCATGCCGATCGGCGCCAAGGTGACCCTGCGCGGCGACCGGATGTGGGAGTTCCTGGACCGGCTGCTCTCCATCGCGCTGCCCCGGATCCGGGACTTCCGTGGTCTGGACGGGCGCAAGCTCGACGGCAACGGCAACTACACGTTCGGCCTGACCGAGCAGTCGGTGTTCCACGAGATCGACCAGGACCGGATCGACCGCGTACGGGGCATGGACATCACGGTGGTGACCACCGCGAAGACCGACGACGAGGGCCGGGCGCTGCTCAAGCTCCTCGGCTTCCCGTTCAAGGAGGGCTGAGCAGCCGTGACGGATCGAAACAAGGAGAACTGAGGACTGATATGGCGAAGAAGGCGCTGATCCTCAAGGCCGCCGCGAAGCCGAAGTTCTCGGTTCGCGCGTACACCCGCTGCCAGCGTTGCGGGCGGCCGAAGGCGGTCTACCGCAAGTTCGGCCTCTGCCGGGTCTGCATCCGGGAGATGGCCCACCGCGGTGAGCTGCCCGGCGTGTCGAAGGCTTCCTGGTGACACTGCGCCCCATCCGTGGGTGGCGGAGCGAGGACCGCGACGCCACCCGCTTTGGGCCCAGCCACGTCCCGACCGATATCCGGGGCGAGGATCGCAACGCCGTAGGCCCGGGCCAGTGCCCCGGGAACCCCGGCGAGAAAGGCTGACGAGATCCATGACGATGACCGACCCGATCGCAGACATGCTGACGCGTCTGCGCAACGCCAACCAGGCGTACCACGACCGGGTGACGATGCCCTACTCGAAGATCAAGGCGAACATCGCCGAGGTCCTCAAGTCCGAGGGCTACATCGCGACCTGGTCGGTCGAGGAGCCCGAGGAGGGCGCCGTCGGCAAGCGACTGGTCGTCGAGCTGAAGTACGGCCAGAACCGGGAGCGGAGCCTGGCCGGCATCAAGCGCGTGTCCAAGCCCGGCCTCCGGGTGTACGCCAAGTCGGACGGGCTCCCCCGGGTGCTCGGTGGACTGGGCGTGGCGATCATCTCGACGTCCCAGGGGCTGCTGACCGACCGGCAGGCCCGCAAGCGGAGCGTTGGCGGGGAAGTCCTCGCCTTCGTCTGGTAACGGGAGACAGAGAAAAATGTCGCGTATTGGACGTAAGTCGATCCCGGTGCCGTCCGGCGTCGAGGTGACCATCGACGGTTCGACCGTCAAGGTCAAGGGGCCGAAGGGCGAGCTGTCGCACACCCTGGCCGAGCCGATCACGGCGGAGCGGGGCGAGGACGGCGCGCTGCACGTCACCCGGCCGAACGACGAGCGCAAGGCCAAGGAACTGCACGGCCTGAGCCGCACCCTGGTGGCGAACATGATCGTCGGGGTGACCGAGGGCTACCGCAAGACCCTGGAGATCGCCGGTACCGGTTACCGGGTCACCGCCAAGGGCAGCGACCTCGAGTTCGCGCTCGGGTTCTCGCACCCGGTGCAGGTGAAGGCCCCGGCCGGGATCACCTTCACCGTCGAGCGGCCCACCCTGTTCCACGTGGCCGGCATCGACAAGCAGCAGGTCGGCGAGGTTGCCGCCAACATCCGGAAGATCCGTCCGCCGGAGCCGTACAAGGGCAAGGGCGTCAAGTACCAGGGCGAAGTGATTCGTCGCAAGGCCGGAAAGGCAGGTAAGAAGTGACCGCCACACTGCTCAAGCGCCGCCGCGGGGTCGCCGCCAAGCGCGCCGTCGGGCGGGCGCGTCGGCACTTCCGGGTCCGCAAGACCGTCGTCGGCACCGCCGATCGGCCGCGTCTGGTGGTCACCCGCTCGCTGCGGCACATCACCGCGCAGATCGTGGACGACGGCCGGGGCCACACGCTGGTCTACGCCTCGACCATGGACGACTCGATCCGGGGGACCGAGGGCGACAAGAGCGCCCTGGCCGGCAAGGTCGGCGCGCTCGTCGCCGAGCGGGCCAAGGCCGCCGGGATCTCCAAGGTCGTCTTCGACCGCGGTGGCAACCAGTACGCGGGGCGGATCGCCGCACTGGCCGATGCGGCCCGCGAAGCCGGGCTCGAGTTCTGACGGCGTTTGATGCGCAATCAGACGAGGATCGTAACTAACCCCGTCACGAGAAGAGAGGAAAGCTGCTGATGCCAGGTCAACAGCGCCGTGGCGGCGGGTCCGGTGGCAACGAGGGTGGTCGCCGCGACAACCGCCGTGAGGGCGGTCGCGGAAACGCGCCCGCCGAGAAGACGCCGCACCTTGAGCGGGTCGTCGCCATCAACCGGGTTGCCAAGGTCGTGAAGGGCGGTCGTCGCTTCAGCTTCACCGCCCTGGTGATCGTTGGCGACGGTGACGGCACGGTCGGTGTGGGCTACGGAAAGGCCAAGGAGGTGCCCGCGGCGATCGCCAAGGGCGTCGAGGAGGCCAAGAAGCACTTCTTCAAGGTGCCTCGGATCGGTGCCTCGATCCCGCACCCGGTGACGGGTGAGGACGCCGCCGGTGTGGTGCTGCTCAAGCCGGCTAGCGCCGGTACGGGTGTCATCGCCGGTGGTCCGGTCCGGGCCGTACTGGAGTGCGCGGGCATCCACGACGTGCTCTCCAAGAGCCTCGGCTCGTCCAACCCGATCAACATCGTGCACGCCACGGTGGCGGCCCTGAAGGGGCTGGAGTCGCCGGAGGCGGTCGCGAAGCGTCGGGGTCTGCCGGTCGAGGACGTCGCCCCGGCCGCCATGCTGGCGGCCCAGGCGGGGGTGACGGCCTGATGGCACGCCTGAAGGTGACCCAGGTCCGGTCCGGCATCGGGACCAAGCACAACCAGCGCGAGTCGCTGCGGTCGCTTGGTCTCAAGCGGATCAACGACGTGGTGGTCAAGGAGGACCGCCCCGAGATTCGGGGCATGATCTTCACCGTGAGCCACCTCGTGAAGGTCGAGGAGGTCGAGTAATGACGATCAAGGTCCACCACCTGCGCCCGGCCCCCGGAGCCAAGACCGAGAAGACCCGGGTGGGTCGCGGTGAGGGTTCGAAGGGGAAGACCGCCGGTCGCGGTACCAAGGGTTCCAAGGCCCGGAAGAACATCTCGGCGGCGTTCGAGGGCGGGCAGATGCCCATCCACATGCGGCTGCCGAAGCTGAAGGGCTTCAAGAACAAGTTCAAGGTCGTGTTCCAGGTGGTCAACCTGGACCGGCTCGCCGAGCTGTTCCCGGAGGGCGGCCAGGTCGGTCCGCAGGAGCTGGTCCAGGCCGGCGCCGTCCGCAAGGGCCAGCCGGTGAAGGTTCTCGGTACCGGGGAGCTGGGCGGGGTCGCCCTCCAGGTGTCGGCGCACGCGTTCAGTGCGTCGGCCAAGGAGAAGATCACCGCTGCCGGCGGCTCGGTGACGGAACTGTAGGACGTCGTGGTCGAGGCGCTCGCCCAGTTGATGGCAACTGGCGGGCGCCACGACCTACTAGGGGTCCATCGATCCCGTTAACATCGGAAGCGGTGAATGCTTCCCGGGTGGATCTGCCCGGAAGCGCGCCGGACTGTTAGAGTCCGATCCCAGCTATGGGTATCGGGTCGATCGCCCGACAACCACCCCGTCCCGCCATGAACCACCGGCGGCCGCCTCGCGCAGGAGGAAGAAGTTGCTCTCCGCCTTTCTCAGTGCGTTCCGCACGCCTGACCTGCGCAAGAAGCTGCTGTTCACAGTAGCCATCATCGCGGTCTACCGGCTCGGCGCGACGCTGCCCAGCCCGGGTGTCTCCTACGGCAACGTGCAGAAGTGCATCCAGACCATGGAGTCGGGTGAGGGCAACGGTGTCTTCAACCTGCTCAACCTCTTCTCCGGTGGCGCGCTGCTGTCGCTGTCGGTCTTCGCGCTGGGCATCATGCCCTACATCACCGCCTCGATCATCCTGCAGCTGCTCACCGTGGTCATCCCGCGGTTGGAGCAGCTCCGCAAGGAGGGCCAGGCCGGTCAGGCGAAGATCACGCAGTACACCCGCTACCTGACCCTCGGCCTGGGCGTCCTGCAGGCCTCGGCGTTCGTGGCGCTGGCCCGGTCCGGCCAGCTCTTCAACGGGATGTGCCAGGAGTTCCCGATCATCCCGGAGGGCACCGGCCTGCCGAACTGGCTGACCGTGACGGTCCTGGTGATCACGATGACCGCCGGCACCGGCGTGGTGATGTGGCTCGGCGAGCTGATCACCGACCGGGGCGTCGGCAACGGCATGTCCGTGCTGATCTTCACCTCGATCGCCGCCCGGCTGCCCAGCGAGGGCTGGACCATCAAGAACAACAAGGGCTGGGGGATGTTCGGCCTGGTTCTGGTCCTGGTCCTGGTGGTCATCACCGCTGTCGTCTTCATCGAGCAGGCCCAGCGCCGCATCCCGGTGCAGTACGCCAAGCGCATGATCGGCCGGCGGATGTACGGCGGCACCTCCACCTACATCCCGCTGAAGGTGAACCAGGCGGGTGTGATCCCGGTCATCTTCGCGTCGTCACTGCTCTACCTGCCGTCGCTGCTGCTCCAGTTCTTCGACCAGAACAACCTGAACAACTGGCAGACCTGGGTGCAGAACCACCTCGTGCAGCCGGACAGCCCGACGTACATCAGCGTCTACTTCCTGCTGATCATCTTCTTCACGTACTTCTACGTCTCGATCACGTTCAACCCGACCGAGGTCGCGGACAACATGAAGAAGTACGGCGGGTTCGTCCCGGGCATCCGGCCGGGCAAGCCGACCGCCGACTACCTGGACTTCATCCTGAGTCGGATCACCCTCCCCGGTGCGCTCTACCTGGGCCTGATCTCGATCCTGCCGAACTTCTTCTTCATCTGGCTCGACAGCCAGCAGTACCAGAACTTCCCGTTCGGCGGCGTCGCGGTGCTGATCATGGTCGGTGTCGGACTCGAGACCGTGAAGCAGATCGAGAGCCAGCTCATGCAGCGGAACTACGAAGGGTTCCTGCGGTAGATGCGACTCGTTCTGGTCGGTCCCCCCGGGGCGGGCAAGGGGACCCAGGCCGAGTTCATCGCCGCCCACCTCGCCGTGCCCAAGATCTCGACAGGCGACATCTTCCGGGCCAACGTGTCGCAGGGCACCCCACTCGGTGTCGAGGCGAAGCGCTACATGGACGCCGGCAAGCTGGTGCCCGACGAGGTGACGATCAACATGGTCCGGGACCGGCTCGCCCGCCCGGACGCGGCCGAGGGATTCCTGCTCGACGGATTCCCTCGGACCACCCCGCAGGCCGCGGCGCTGGACAAGCTGCTGGCTGACCTCGGCACCGCCCTCGACCTGGTAATGGAACTGGTCGTCGACGACGACGAGGTGATCCGGCGGCTCTCCGGCCGGCGTACCTGCCGGGGCTGTGAGAAGGTCTGGCACATCGAGTTCGACGCCCCCTCGGTGGCGGGCATCTGCGACAGGTGCGGCGGCGAGCTGTTCCAGCGGGACGACGACAAGGCGGAGACGATCGCCGAGCGACTGCGCGAGTACGCCAGCAAGACCGCACCGTTGATCGACTACTACGGCGCGCAGGGCAAGCTCGTCGGCATCGACGCCACCGGGCCGGTGGAGGACGTCACCGTCCGGGCTATCGACGCCCTGCGGTCGTACGGCGGATAGGCTGGGCACCATGCGCCGACCCCAGCTGGACATCCAGCTGAAGACCCCGGAGCAGATCGAGCTGATGCGGGCCGCCGGGCTCGTCGTCGCGTCGGCCCTCGAACGGATGCGCGCGGCGGTGGCTCCCGGCGTCTCCACCGCCGACCTCGACGCGATAGCCGAGTCGGTGATCCGGGAGGCCGGCGGCATCCCGTCGTTCAAGGGCTACCACGGCTATCCGGCGTCGATCTGCTCCTCGGTGAACGAGCAGATCGTGCACGCCATCCCGGCGCCGACCCAGGTGCTCAGGGACGGCGACCTGATCTCGATCGACTGCGGGGCCGTCCTCGACGGCTGGCACGGCGACGCCGCGATCACGGTCGGGGTCGGCGAGGTCCGTCCGGAGTTGCTCCGGATGGCCGAGGCCGCCGAGGACGCGATGTGGGCGGGAATCCGCGCCGCGGCGCGCGGCATGCTCAGCGGTCGTGGCCGACTGACCGACATCTCGTACGCGGTGGAGCGGGCGGTCCGGGCCGCCGGCCGGTACGGCATCGTCGAGGGGTACGGCGGGCACGGCATCGGCACCGAGATGCACCAGGACCCGCACGTGCTCAACCACGGCCGCCCCGGGCGTGGTCCCCGGCTGGTGCCTGGGATGGCGCTGGCGATCGAGCCGATGGTGACCCTGGGTTCGCCCCGGACGGTGGAGCTGGACGACGGCTGGACGGTGATCAGCCGTGACGGGTCGATCGCGGCCCACGTCGAGCACACGATGGCGCTGCTGGACGACGGCGTCTGGGTGCTGACCGCACCGGACGGCGGTCGGTCCCGACTCGGTGACCTGGTCACCGCCCGGGAACCGGCCACCTCCTCTCCCGGCTGACGGCCGCCTCCTCTCCCGGCTGACGACCGCCTCCGACCGCTGCGCCAGCACCGGCTCGGGCTGCTGCGCCGGTCTTCCGCGCCGGCTGCCGGGTCGAGCAGCGCGAGGCGTGCGCGCCGACAACCGGGCTGGGCGGGCTGGACCCGCGGTGGCATCCTCGTAGTCATGGAGCGGCGGGACCAGATGCGTGCGGCGGACTCCGATCGTGCCGCCGTGGCCGACCAGCTTCTACGGGCCCTGAACGAGGGGCGCCTCGACCTGGCCGAGTACGACGACCGGCTCCAGCGGGCGTACGCCGCCAAGACGTACGGCGACCTCGACGGGCTCCTCACCGACCTGCCGGGTACGGTCCCCGTCGAGCAGGCACAGTTGGTGCCGACCGACCCGAAGGCTCCGGTGTTCCGCCCCGGACCCGACGGCCGTTATCCGGGCGCCACCCGAGCCTGGCTGGCCGACACCTGGGACGGCTACCTTGGCCTGGTCGGCGTGGTGGTCGCGATCTGGGCGGTCACCTCGGTACTGGCCGGCGACCTCCTCTACTTCTGGCCGGGTTGGGTGGCCGGTCCGTTGGGCGCGGTGCTGTTGGCCGGTACCGTCAGCGGGCTGGCGAAGGGGGAGCCGCAGCGCTGGGCCGCCAAGCAGGCGGCGAAGCAGGCCGCGAGGGAGCGGGCGAAGATCGAGAAGCGGGCCCGGATCGAGGGGCGGAAACGCCGCCGGGACGAGCAGGCCGACCAGGGGGAACCCGCCTGATATAGTCGCGTTCGTCCGATCCGACGGCCCGGGAGTCCCCGGGTTGGCGCTGGCGTGCGGGCGCGCGTACACTGGCTGATCGGCGCACAGCGTCCACTCCGGCATGCCCACCCGCGCTTCGGTGGGGCCGGAGCCGCGGCTGGCTCGGATGTTCTCCATCCGGGAAAGGCGTTGTGAGCCGTCCGGAGTAACCGACGTCAGGACAGCGGAGGACATGCCGAAAAAAGACGGAGCCATCGAGATCGAGGGTCGAGTGATCGAGCCACTCCCGAACGCCATGTTCCGGGTGGAACTCGCCAACGGCCACAAGGTGCTGGCTCACATCAGCGGCAAGATGCGGCAGCACTACATCCGCATCCTGCCCGAGGACCGGGTCGTCGTCGAACTTTCGCCGTACGACCTGACCCGAGGGCGCATCGTCTACCGCTACAAGTGAACGTCGCCGGGCCGATCGCCGGTCCGGAGCACGTGCACTGTCTGACGACGGCCGGGTGTCCGTGTCCGTCCTCAAGACTCGACGGCGTCAGCGCGCTGCCGGGCACAGATGGGAAAGTAAGGCAACCGTGAAGGTCAAGCCGAGCGTCAAGAGGATCTGCAACAAGTGCCGGGTGATCCGCCGGCACGGCCGGGTCATGGTCATCTGCACCGACCCGCGCCACAAGCAGCGTCAGGGCTGATCCGCGGCTGCCGCCGGTGAGTGCCGGTGGTAGCGACGGTGGGTCCGACCGCAGATCCCGTACAACAACACAAGCTCGTCCCAGCCGCGAGCGCGAGATCGCCGAGCGAGAACGCAGTCGTGGCCTACCCCCGGTCGGAGGCCGGGGCCCGCAGGTCAGGGCAGGCGGGGTGGGGCGGGTACAGACCTCCGTGAAGAAATCCGAGGAGTACGCCCACACATGGCACGGCTAGCCGGCGTCGATCTTCCCCGCGAGAAGCGGCTGGAGATCGCGCTCACCTACATTTTCGGGGTCGGTCGGACCCGGGCGATCGAGACGCTCGCCGCCACCGGCATCTCCCCCGACAAGCGCGCCAAGGACCTCACGGACGAGGAGCTGGTCCAGCTCCGGAACCACATCGAGGCCAACTACAAGGTAGAGGGCGACCTGCGCCGCGAGGTCGCCGCTGACATCCGCCGCAAGGTCGAGATCGGCTGCTACGCGGGCATCCGGCACCGCCGGGGTCTGCCCGTCCGTGGGCAGCGGACCCGTACCAACGCCCGGACCCGGAAGGGC
Organism: Plantactinospora sp. CNZ320; assembly: GCF_002846275.1. NCBI lineage: Bacteria > Bacillati > Actinomycetota > Actinomycetes > Micromonosporales > Micromonosporaceae > Plantactinospora > Plantactinospora sp. CNZ320. The sequence goes on along the minus strand of NZ_PJMP01000001.1, from coordinate 4,086,230 downwards.
CCGAAGCGGACCGTCGCCGGCAAGAAGAAGCCCGGCAAGAAGTAATAGGAGCGCACAAACTTATGCCACCGAAGGCTCGCGCCGGGGCCGCCGTCAAGAAGGTCCGGCGCAAGGAACGCAAGAACGTCGCCCACGGGCAGGCGCATATCAAGAGCACGTTCAACAACACCATCGTCTCCATCACGGACCCGACCGGTGCCGTCATCTCCTGGGCCTCCGCCGGCCAGGTGGGCTTCAAGGGTTCCCGCAAGTCGACTCCGTTCGCCGCGCAGCTCGCCGCCGAGGCCGCCGCGCGCCGGGCCATGGAGCACGGCATGCGCAAGGTCGACGTGTTCGTCAAGGGCCCCGGCTCCGGCCGGGAGACCGCCATCCGTTCGCTGCAGGCCGTCGGCCTGGAGGTCGGCCAGATCGCCGACGTCACACCGCAGCCGCACAACGGGTGCCGTCCGCCGAAGCGTCGTCGGGTCTGAGAGGTAGACGAAGAACATGGCTCGTTACACCGGTGCCGACTGCCGCCGTTGCCGTCGGGAGAAGATGAAGCTGTTCCTCAAGGGCAGCAAGTGCGATGGCCCGAAGTGCCCGTTCGAGTCCCGGCCGTTCCCGCCCGGGCAGCACGGCCGGGGTCGCACCAAGGAGACGGAGTACCTGCTCCAGCTCCGTGAGAAGCAGAAGGCCCGCCGGGTCTACGGCGTGCTGGAGAAGCAGTTCCGGGGGTACTACGAGGAGGCCGTCGCCAAGAAGGGCAAGACCGGCGAGATCCTCCTGCAGATCCTCGAGTCGCGGCTCGACAACGTGATCTACCGGGCCGGCCTGGCGAAGTCGCGTGACCACGCGCGGCAGCTCGTCAAGCACGGTCACCTGACGGTGAACGGCCGCAAGGTCGACATCCCGTCGTACCGGGTGAAGGAGCACGACATCGTCGAGGTCCGGGCCAAGTCCAAGGAGCTGACGCCGTTCATCGTGGCGCAGGCCGAGGCCGGCTCGAAGACGGTGCCGGCCTGGCTGGAGGCGATCCCCAGCCAGATGAAGGTGCTGATCCACTCGCTTCCGGCCCGGGGCGTCATCGACACCCAGGTCCAGGAGCAGCTGATCGTCGAGCTCTACTCGAAGTAACGGTTCCTGGCGTTCCCGCGCCGGCACCCGGCCTCGCCGCCGGGAGCCGGCGCGGAGCGCCGGAGAAGAAGTTTGGGCATCAAATAGCGGGTGCCCCGAACGAAAAGGAAACAGCATGCTCATCACCCAGCGGCCGACCCTCACCGAGGAGTCGATCAGCGAGACCCGCTCCCGGTTCACCATCGAACCGCTCGAGCCGGGTTTCGGGTACACCCTGGGCAACTCGCTCCGGCGGACCCTGCTCTCCTCCATTCCGGGCGCGGCGGTCACCTCGATCAAGGTCGACGGTGTGCTGCACGAGTTCACCACCATCCCCGGGGTCAAGGAGGACGTGGTCGAGCTCGTCATGAACGTGAAGGAGCTCTGCGTCAGCTCCGACCACGACGAGCCGGTCAGCATGTACCTGCGCAAGCAGGGCCCCGGCGACGTCACCGCCGGTGACATCCAGCCCCCGGCCGGTGTCTCCGTGCACAACGCCGATCTCAAGCTCGCCACCCTGAACGGCAAGGGCCGGCTCGACATGGAGCTGACCGTCGAGCGGGGTCGCGGCTACGTCACCGCCGCGCAGAACAAGCAGGCCGGCGCCGAGATCGGCCGCATCCCGGTCGACTCGATCTACTCGCCGGTGCTGAAGGTGACGTACCGCGTCGAGGCGACCCGGGTCGAGCAGCGTACCGACTTCGACCGGCTGATCATCGACGTCGAGACCAAGGCCTCGATCGGGCCGCGTACCGCGCTCGCCTCGGCCGGCTCCACCCTGGTCGAGCTCTTCGGGCTGGCCCGGGAGCTGGACGAGAGCGCCGAGGGCATCGACATCGGCCCGTCGCCGCAGGACGCGCAGCTCGCCGCCGACCTGGCGCTGCCGATCGAGGAGCTGGACCTCACCGTCCGGTCATACAACTGCCTCAAGCGCGAGGGCATCAACACGGTTGGCGAGCTCATCGGGCGTACCGAGGCCGATCTGCTCGACATCCGCAACTTCGGGCAGAAGTCGATCGACGAGGTCAAGATGAAGCTCGCCGGCATGGGGCTGGGGCTGAAGGACTCGGCGCCCAACTTCGACCCGGCGCACGTCGTCGACTCCTTCGGCGAGGCCGACTACGACACCGACGACTACCGCGAGACCGAGCAGCTTTAGTCCGGGGCTAGCCGGAGATCCGGCCACCCACTGGAGATCCGGCCACCCACTATTGAGGAGCACCAAGAATGCCCACGCCCACCAAGGGCCCCCGCCTCGGCGGTAGCCCCGCGCACGAGCGGATGATCCTGGCCAACCTGGCCACCGCGCTGTTCCAGCACGGCCGCATCACCACCACCCAGACCAAGGCCAAGCGACTCCGCCCGCTCGCGGAGCAGCTGATCACCAAGGCCAAGCGGGGCGACCTGGCGTCCCGGCGGCGGGTGCTGACCGTCGTACGGGACAAGGACGTGGTCTTCGCCCTGTTCGACCAGATCGCTCCCCGGTTCGCCAACCGCCCCGGTGGCTACACCCGGATCGTGAAGACCGTCCCGCGCAAGGGCGACAACGCGCCGATGGCCATCATCGAGCTGGTCGAGGAACTGGTCGAGGCTCCGGCGGCACCGGCGAAGAAGACCGCCGCCCGCAAGGCGGCGCAGCAGGACAAGGTCGAGGCGCTCGCCCCGGACGAGGAGACCCCGCGTTCCTCGTCGCAGGACCGGGACGGTGACCAGGACGCCGAGGCGCCGGAGTCGCGCTCCGGCGACACCGACGCGGCCCGCGAGGACAGCGACGAGGCCGACAACAAGTAACACCGATGCACGACGCCGGGCCCGGCACCCCCTGCGGGGTGCCGGGCTGTGGCATATCCGGAGCGGGTGGTTGGGTGGAGCACGAGGTGGATGAGGAACGCACCCGGGTACGCCTGGACGTCGCCTACGACGGCGGCGACTTCTCCGGCTGGGCCGTGCAGCCCGGTCGGCGTACCGTCGCCGGGGTGCTGGTCGAGGCGCTGACCAGGCTCGTCGGGGCGGATCGGGTAAGTGGGCTGACCGTGGCGGGACGGACCGACGCCGGGGTGCACGCCACCGGGCAGGTCTGCCATCTCGACCTGCCGAGCGCGGTGTGGCGGCAGTCGGCGGAGACGCTGCTGCGCCGGCTCGCCGCGGTGTTGCCGCCCGACGTCCGGGTCCGCGCCGTCACCGAGGTACCCGCCGAGTTCGACGCCCGGTTCTCGGCAACCTTCCGCCGCTACGAGTACCGGGTCACCGACGCCCCGTACGGCGCCGAGCCGCTGCGCCGGCACGAGGTGCTCGCCTGGCCCCGCCCGCTCGACCTGACGGCACTGAACCAGGCCGCCGCCGGGCTGGTCGGCGAGCACGACTTCGCGGCGTACTGCCGGCGCAAGGAGCACGCCACGACGGTACGGGAGCTGACCAGACTGGACTGGCGGCGCGACCCGGACGGTCTGCTGGTGGCCACGGTGCAGGCCGACGCGTTCTGCCAGTCGATGGTGCGCAGCCTGGTCGGGGCGATGCTGGTGGCCGGGGACGGGCGGCGCCCCGTCGACTGGCCCGGTGGCCTGCTCGGGCGGCGGGAGCGGGCCAGCGAGGTGAGCGTGGTACAGCCGCACGGGTTGACCCTGGTCGAGGTCGGCTACCCGGCCGACCCGGCCGAGTACGCCAGCCGCGCGCTGCGTACCCGTCGACTGCGGCTCACCGCCTCGGCCTGAACACCGGCTGGCGAGCCCGGTGGTGCCCGTGCGGCCGGCCCAGGGCTCAGCCGGATCCGGCCAGGGCTCAGTCGGATCCGGCGGGACTCGTCGGGGCGCCGGACGGGGCGAGAATGCGCTGGTCGAGCACCTTGCCGCGCAGGTACACCTCGATCATGTCGGAGAGGATCTGCCGGGCGAAGAGGTCCTGGTCACCGATGGTCTTGCCGTCGCTCTTGGCGACGACGCAGTAGATCAGGAAGTGGCCGCGGACGTGCCAGCCGGCCTGGGCCGAGGCGGCGGTGACGGCCTCGGTGCCGCGTCCGGCGGCGAGGCCAAGGAAACGCCCCTTCCGCCCGTCCACGATCGGCTTGATCTTCTCGCGTGCCGAGGTCGCCCCGGCCTCGTCGGCCAGGTTGACGATGCCGGCGGTCGCGACGTACAGGCCGGTGGGGGAGCGTACGGTGCCGCGCACGAACTGGCTGCACCCGGCGTCGGCCAGTACGGCCGCGATCTGGCCGTCGGCGACGAGATCGCACTCCTCCGACTGCTGGGTCTTGAGCAGTTCGTACGCCGACTGCTCCTGGTCGACCAGCACCTCCTTGCCGTTCGGGAAGACCTCCTTGACGGTCAGCGGAGCCGGATCGGCACTGCGGGAGCTGATGTCCCGGGGTGCGGCACCGGCACCGGTGCCGTCGGCCGCCCGGGAGTCCCGGCCCACGGGGTCGTCGACCATGAAGAAGTACGAGCTGAGCCCGCAGATACCGAGCAGCAGCAGTACGCCGAGCGAGCCGATGATCAATTGCCAGGTTCGCTTCGAACTGCGCAGCGGTGCGCCGGCATCGCCCGAGGTGGCCCCGATGGTGGCGATGGCGGAGCCGGGGGTCGGGCCGCCCGAGGGCTTGGCCGGGGCGGGGGCGGGTGCTGGGCTCGGGGCGGCTCTGGAGGTGCGCTCCGGTGCGGCCGGCGTACGGGCCGGGGAGACCGGGGAGGCCCCACCCGACGGCCCGGTACGCACACCCTGCCCCGACCGACCGCCGCCCGGCGGGCCGGAGCGCGGCCCGGCGGGTGAGCCCGGAGTCCGGTCGTGCGGCGTTGCGCCTGGCGGGCCGGAGCGAGGACCCGGTGTGCCCGGGACCCGGTCGGGTGGTGGCCCGGAGCGTGTTCGTGGCGCGCCGTCCGGTCCGGGACGTGGTCCGGCGGGTGAGCCCGGAGTCCGGTCGTGTGGTGTCGCGCCTGGCGGGCCGGAAGGCGGCCCGACCGGTGAGCCTGGTGCGGCCCCGGCGTTGCGGGGACGGCGCGGGGGAGGTGGACCTGCCGGTGCCGGCCTGCCCTGTTCGGGGCTGGGCCGGAGCACACCGTCCGCGCCCGGGCCGGCCGGTCGCGGCGACCCCGGCGGCGCACCCCCGGACGAGGGACCGGGCCGGGGGGAGCCACGGGTGCCGGCCCGGCCGGCGGGGGGAGGCTCGGAGCTGGCGGGGCGACCTGGCCGGCGTACCCCCGGATTGTCGTCCCCGGGCGGCGCGGCACGGTCCAGCGGCGGGCGGGCCGGGCCCCGGTCACCGTGGCGCTCTGCCGGGCCGCCACCGGGCCGGTCGGCGGGGCCGCGCCGGCCACCGGGCGGACCGCCGGGATCGGGAAGGCCGGGATCGGGGAGGCCGGGCCGCAGCGGGTCCCGGTCGGCCGAGGGGGTGCGCCGCTGTCGCGGTACCGGTGCGGATCGTGGCCCGGCGGCTGGCGGCTCTCCGGGACCCGGCCGGTAGGCGCCGGCCGGACCGGCAGCGGGATCCGGCTGGCCGCGACGTCGACCGCCGGGGGCAGGATCATGCGAATCGAAGCCCGCTGGTGCGGCCGATCCCGGCCTGGTGCGGGCCGACCCGAACGGCTCCGCGCCAGGCGAGACCGGTCCGCCGCGTGGCGAGCGGAACGGTTCGGCGTCGGTCGGGGCCGGTCCGCTGTGCGGCGACCGGATCGGTCCGGCGTCGGTCGGGGTCGGTCCGCCGCGTGGCGGCCGGAACGGTTCGGCGCTGGACGGAACCGGCCCGCCCGGGGCACCGCGACCGCGGGTCCGGGCGGGGCGGGCGCCCGGCGCGGCATCGGCGCCGGGCCGGGGGTCGGCGGGTGGCCGGGTGCCGGGGAGCCGATCGCCGGGCATCATCCGGTCGCGTGGCCCGGCCCGGTCGCCGGTGACCGGCCGACCGCTGCCCGGCGCCGGTCGGCCGCCGGGAGGTCCGTCCTCGGGAGCGGCCAGGTGGCGTCCGCCACCGGCAGGGCGTGCCGGGTGGGCCGGGCCGCCGGGAGGCAGCCGATCCTGGGAGCCGGTGGGAGGCAAACGTTCCTGGGAGCCGGCGGGGGACAGCCGATCCTGGGAACGGTTCGGGGCCAGCCGGTCGCGGGACCGGCCGCCGGGGATTCCGCCGGGCAGGTCGGGAACCGGCCTACCCGGCGGTGGGTAGCCGGCGCCCGGTTCGAACCCGTCGGGTCCGGCGGCGTCGTGCCGGCCACGACGCGACCGGCCGGAGGAGGGCCCGGAACGTTCCGGGCCGTCCAGTGTGGGGCCGGGAGACGGCTCCGGGTACCGGCCGGCCGGGCCGTCGCCATACCGACCCGCTGGGGGATCCGGGTATCGGCCGGCAGTCGTGTCCGGGTAGCGGCCGGCGGGGGTCTGCGGGTGTCGGCCGGCCGGCGCATCGGCATGCCGGCCGGCGGGTTCCTCGGGGTGCCGGACCGGCCCGTCCTGGTATCGGCCCGGGGTGTCGCCGGGACGACCCGGGGGCACCGCCGACCGACCTGGACGGTCGGCTGGTCCTTCCGGCCCGTCGACCGTCCAGCCGCGCGAGGAGCCGGGCCCCGGGGGCTCGGCAGTGGACGGACCGAAGCGGGACGCCGCCGGCAACCCGTCCGACCGGTCCGCGGAGCGGCGTCGCCCCGCCCTTCCCGGCGGCGGACCATCCGTCGGATCCGGCTCGATCGAGGGTTCATCGGCGGGATCTCGTCGAGACCGTGGCGGCCCACCGCCCGGTCCAGGACCACGCCTATAAGCCATGTCGCACAGGGTAACGGAAATGCGGATCGGCGCGCCGCCGCAGCGGAGGCGCAGTTGGTGAGAGAGTGGTCATTTGCCCGGAAGCCGGGCAGGGCCCGGAGTACGGCCACCTGCCCGGCGCACTCTCGCGGTAGGCGACAATGCGTGGCGTGACCGGCGACCACTATTTCAGCACCGAGCCCGTGACCAGCGCCGACCGGCGCACGGTGGCATTCTCCGTCGAGGGGTACGACTACTCGCTGACCTCCTCGGCAGGGGTCTTCTCCGCTGACCGGCTCGATTCGGGCACCGCCGTACTGCTGCGCAAGGCCGAGCTGCCCGACGCCCAGACAAGTGGAGCACTGCTCGACCTGGGCTGCGGGTACGGGCCGATCACCTGCGTACTCGCCACCAGGGCGGGTGCGGCGACGGTATGGGCGGTCGACGTCAACGCCCGTGCCCGGGAGCTGACCGGCCAGAACGCGCAGCGGCTCGGCCTCGCCGACCGGGTACGCGTCGCGGCACCGGACGAGGTGCCCGACGACGTCACGTTCGCGCAACTGTGGTCGAACCCGCCGATCCGGGTCGGCAAGGAGGAACTGCACGGCATGCTGCGGCGCTGGCTGCCCAGGTTGGCACCGGACGGCGTGGCCTGGCTGGTGGTGGCCCGGCATCTCGGCGGCGACTCGCTCCAGCGCTGGCTCGTCGAGGCCGGCTGGCGGGTCGAGCGTCACGCCAGTCAGAAGGGTTACCGGGTACTCCGGGTCACCCGCTGACCGCCACGCAGCCCTCCGGGGGCGAGCGCGCTGTAGAGCGGAGGCGCTGTCAACCGGCCGAAACCCGGTGTCGGCGGAGTCGGTGCCTGAGGCAGTATGCCGACGTGGGTTACGTGGACGTCGCCGGAGTCGGGCACATCCTGCCGGATGGCCGCGAACTGTTCGCCGATGTCTCCTTCCGAGTCGGCGAGGGCGCCAAGGTCGCCCTGGTCGGGCCGAACGGCGCCGGCAAGACCACCCTGCTGAAAATGGTGGCCGGGGATCTGCCCACCCGGACCGGAACCATCGCCCGTTCCGGCGGGCTGGGCGTGATGCGCCAGTTCATCGGCATGATCGGCGACGAGTCGACGCTGCACGACCTCGTACTCTCGCTCTCGCCACCGCTGCTGCGCACGGCCGGCGAGCGGCTGGCGGCGGCCGAGGCGGCGCTGCACGCCGCCGAGGTGCACGGCAAGTTCAGCAGCGCCGCCGGCAAGGCCCAACTGGAGTACGCGGAGGCGCTGGCCGAATGGGGCGAGTCCGGCGGCTACGACGCCGAGGTGCTCTTCGACACCGTCTCCACGATCGTGCTGGAGCTGCCCTGGGAGAAGACCCGGGACCGGCCGGTACGCACCCTCTCCGGCGGGCAGCAGAAGCGGTTCGCCCTGGAGTTGCTGCTGCGCGGCGTCGACGAGGTACTGCTGCTCGACGAGCCGGACAACTTCCTCGACGTGCCGGGCAAGCGCTGGCTGGAGGGGCGACTGCGGGAGTCGGCGAAGTCCGTGCTCTACGTCTCGCACGATCGGGAACTGCTGGCCCGTACCGCCGACCGGGTGGTCGCGGTGGAGGGCGGCAGCGCCTGGGTGCACCCGGGCGGCTTCGGCAGTTGGCACGAGGCCCGGCTGGCTCGGCACGACCGGCTGGAGGAGCAGCGCCGCCGCTGGGACGAGGAGCACCAGAAGCTGCGTGAGCTGATGCTGATGTACAAGCAGAAGGCGGCGTACAACGACGGGCTGGCCTCGCGGTACCAGGCGGCGCAGACCCGGCTGCGCAAGTTCGAGGAGGCCGGGCCGCCACCCGTACCGCCGAAGGACCAGGACATCCGGATCCGGCTGACCGGCGGGCCTACCGGCAAGCGGGCGATCGTCTGCGAGCAGGTCGAGCTGGACGACCTCACATTCCCGTTCGACCTGGAGGTCTGGTACGGCGACCGGGTGGCCGTGCTCGGTGCCAACGGTACGGGGAAGTCGCACTTCCTCCGCCTGCTCGCCCTGGGCGGGACCGACCCGGATCCGGCGTGCCGCCCGGTCGACGGCGGCCCGACGCTGGCTCCGGTCCGGCACGGCGGGGTGGCTCGACTGGGCGCCCGGGTGCGGCCCGGTCACTTCTCCCAGACCCACGACCGGCCGGAGTTGCTCGACAAGACCCTGGTCGAGGTGCTGTGGCGGGGTGACGACCACCGGGCCGGAATGGACCGGCAGACCGCGATGAAGGCGCTGAACAGGTACGAGTTGGCAGGTCAGGGCGACCAGCGGTTCGGCACGCTCTCCGGTGGACAGCAGGCGCGGTTCCTGGTGCTCCTGCTGGAACTCTCCGGTGCGACCCTGCTGTTGCTGGACGAGCCGACCGACAACCTGGACCTGGCCTCGGCCGAGGCGCTGGAGGCCGGACTGTTGGCGTTCGAGGGGACGGTGCTGGCGGTCACCCACGATCGCTGGTTCGCCCGGTCGTTCGACCGGTTCCTGCTCTTCCGGGGCGACGGTGAGGTGGTCGAGACGCCGGAACCGGTCTGGGACGTGGCCTGAGCCAGCCAGCCGTGAGCCGGCTTCGGTCGGCGCCGCGTCGTCGGGTCGGTTGGTGGCGCGCGGTCGGGTCGGTTGGTGGCGCGCCGCGTGGCTCTCCGGGCTGGTGGCGTTACTCGGAGTATCGTCCCCGCCGTGGTGCCGCGCGGAACCGGCAGGTGGCGCCTGGCGCGCGGAGCCGCCCAGGTCGCGGTGACCGGGGCGCTCCTCGGATTCGTCGGCTGGGCGGTTGCGAGGCGGTGGGACGAGGTGCCGACCGTACTCGGCCAACTCTCCCCGTCGGGGTTGCTGCTGGCCGGACTGGCTGCCGTCGCCAGTGCGCTCTGCGGCTGCCTGGCCTGGCGGGCCATCCTGACGGACTTCGGCGTCGACCTGCCGCTGGGCGGCGCGGCGCGGATATTCTTCGTCGGGCAGTTGGCGAAGTACCTGCCCGGCAAGGTGTGGCCGATCCTCGTCCAGGCCCGGCTCGGACGGGCGTACGGGGTGCCCGGTCGGGCGTCGGCGGTCGCCGCGCTGCTGGCGATGCTCGTCACGCTCGGGACCGGCCTGCTGCTCACCGCAGCCGCCCTGCCGCTGTTGGGCGGGCGGGCCGTCGCGGACTACTGGTGGATCCTGCTGGCCGTACCGCCCGCGCTGCTGGTGCTCTGGCCGCCGCTGGTCAACCGGATCCTCGCCGCGCTGCTCCGGTTGGCCCGCCGGGAGCCGATGCCCCGGCCGCTCTCCCCGCGCGGCATCGGCGGGGCCGTCGGCTGGTCGCTCGCGACCTGGCTCGGCTACGGTACGCACCTCTGGCTGCTCCTCACCGACATCGGTACGGGTGGCGGCCCTGAACTGCTGCTCCGCTCGATCGGCGCCTTCGCCGGGTCGTGGTCGGTCGGATTCCTGCTGGCCGTCGCGCCGGCCGGGGTCGGCCCCCGGGAGGTGGCGTTGCCGCTGCTGCTCGGCCCGAGCGTCGCCGGGCCGGCCGCGCTGGTCGCCACAGTGCTGTCCCGGCTGCTGCTGACCATGGTGGACCTGCTGCTGCCGGCCGTCGCGGTATCGATGCGGTGGTCAGGACGTCGACTCTCCCGCCGGATACCCCGGCAGCCGCCCCCGGCCGGGGCGCCCGTGGACGCCGTGCCGGAGTTGCGTGGGACGGAGCCGCGCGGGACTGAATTGCGCGGGACGGAGCCGCGCGGGACTGAGTTGCGCGGGACTGAATTGCGCGGGACGGAGCCGGTGGACCCGGCGACGCGCCAGACGTGACGACGGAACGTGCCTGGGGGCGTACTCGGCGTTACGCTGCTCCTCGTGCGCTGGCTGGTGTTCGGCAGCTACGACGTACGCCGACATCCCCGGGTCGGCGTACTCGTCGAGGGGCTCCGGGCGGCCGGCGACGAGGTGACCGAGCTGAACGAACCGCTGACAATGGACACCGCCGCCCGGATAGCCGTGCTGAGGCAGCCGTGGCGACTTCCGCTGCTCGCCGGCAAGCTCACCCGTTGCTGGGCCCTGCTCGTGATGCGGGCTCTCCGGCACCGGCAGCGGCACCGGCGTTGCACCGTCACCGGCCCGGTCGACGCCGTACTGGTCGGCTATCTCGGACACTTCGACGTGCACCTGGCCCGGCTGCTGTTCCGGGGTACCCCGATCGTGCTCGACCACCTCGTCTCCGCCGCCGGTACGGCCCGGGACCGTGGACTCGCCGGCGCCCGGGGTACCCGGGTACGGCTGATGCGGGCGATCGACCAAGCCGCGCTGTGCCGGGCCGACGTCGTACTCGTGGACACTGCCGAACATCTCGACACGTTGCCGGCGCCGGCTCGGAACCGGGGAATCGTGGTACCCGTCGGAGCCGGTGCGCGGTGGTTCGCCGCCGGTGCCCGTACCGCCCGGGAACGCTGGCCCGGCGACCCGGCCGGCGGCGGCCGGCGGCGGCTGCGGGTCGTCTTCGTCGGGCTCTTCACCCCGTTGCACGGCACCCGGACCCTGGGCGCCGCGCTCGCCGCGCTCGCCATCGACGACTCGATCGAGGTGAGCGTGGTCGGCACCGGACAGGACCATCCCGCCTGCCGCCTGGCCGCCGCTGACAATCCCCGGGTGACCTGGCACGACTGGATCCCGTCCGGTGAGTTGCCCGCGTTCGTCGCCGGGCACCAGGTGTCACTTGGCATCTTCGGCGAGACGGCGAAGGCCGGCCGGGTGGTACCGACAAAGGTCTTCCAGGGCGCCGCCGCCGGCTGCGCCATCGTCACCTCCGACACCGCACCGCAACGCCGGGCTCTCGGTGACGCCGCCGTGTTCGTACCTGCCGGCGACCCGTCCGCGCTGGCCGGCGCGCTCCGCGACCTGGCCCGGGACCCGGACCGGCTGGCCCGGCTGCGGCGGGCTGCCCGGCGGCGTGCGGTCGAACACTTCTGGCCGGCGACCGTCGTGGCCCCGGTCCGGCACCGGATCGACAGGCGCCTGCGACGGCACGGCGGAACGCCCAAGTCGCCGCCGACGACGGAGGCGGCCGCCCAACCGAAGCCGGCTTCCGCTGCGACCCCGGCCGGTGTTTCGAGCCCGGCGGCGTCTGCTCCGGGTCCGGCGGCGTCCGCTTCGAGCCCGGCGGCGTCTGCTTCGGGTCCGGCGGCGTCTGCTGTGGCGCCGGCTGGTGGGGACCTGGCCGCCGGCCCGGTCTGGTGGGTCGGATGAGCGCGCTGGCGGCCGACCCGCCGCTGCCACCCCGGGCGACCCTGCGCTGGCACGTCGTACGCCGGCTCGTGGCGGAGTGCGAGCCCCGGACCATCCTCGAACTCGGCTGCGGGCTGGGCTCCGTCGGTACCCGGCTGGCCCGGCTGGCCCGTTACACCGCGACCGAACCCGACCCGCGCAGCTTCGAGACCGCGTACGCCCGGATCACCCCGCTGGGCGGGACCGTGCACAACGGGGATCACCGGCAGGTACCGGCAGCCGACGGCTACGACCTGGTCTGCGCGTTCGAGGTACTCGAACACATCGCCGACGACCTGCCGGTGCTGAGCGAGTGGCTGACCCTGGCCAGGCCGGGCGGGCACCTGCTGCTGTCGGTACCCGCCGACCCGGAGCGGTTCGGTCCCTGGGACACCCTGGTCGGGCACTACCGGCGCTACTCCGCCGGGCAACTACGGCAGCGGCTGCTCGACGCCGGTGCCACAGATGTCCGGCTGGTGCACTACGGCTGGCCGCTCGGCTACCTGCTCGACTCCGTACGGGACCGCTGGGCGGGTCGCCACGCCGGGCATCCGGCCGAAGCTGTTGTCGGTCATCCGGCCGCAGCCGGTACCGAGGCTGGTCCCGATCATCCGGCTGTGGTCGGTGCCGATCATCCGGCTGGGGCCGGTGCCGGCCCGGGTGGGACGCCGGAGGAGCGCACCTCGACCTCCGGGCGGATCCTGCAACCGCGTGGAGTCCTGGCCGGCGAGGCGATCCGGCTGGCCGTCTCGCCGTTCGTACTCCTCCAGCGGATGCGCCCGGACCGCGGGCCGGGCCTCGTCGCGCTCGCAACCCGCCGGTAGAAGCCTTGGCCACCTCGGCGGACCCGTCCGACCGGCCCCGAGCTTTGTGGATCCCCGGCCCGCCGTCGACCCGAGTCCAGGCCGGGGATCCCGCCCGATCGACGGGCGGGCGAGATAACCGGGTCAGGAGGCCAGGGGTCAGGGGGCGTCGGCGGTGCTGTGCAGGGTGGCGACCCGGAGCAGCGCGTACCGCCCGTCCCGGGCCACGATCCCGGTCTCGACCGACCCGGGCAGCCACTCCGGACGCCTGGTCAGGTCGATCAGAACCAGGTCCTCTGGGCGGGTCGGCTCGGTGTGCAGCGTCGCGGGGGTGAGTGGCCGGGGCTTCAACCGCCAGTAGTAGGCGAGCCAGCGCGGGCTTGCCGCCCCGGAACCGACGGTCCAGGCGTACCGCTGACCGGCCGGTGGCGGATGTTCGGAGACGAGCCGACCGGCCGCGGCCGGTTCGTCGAGCAGGCGGTGCCGGTCCGGGCCGACGACAAGCATCCCGAGGTACGCCCCGAGCGCCGCCCCGACCAGCGTCGCCGCCGTCACCCGGACCGGTCGGCAGGCCAGCCTCCTCCCGGTCCGGATGAACCGGCGCGATACCGCCGATGTCCCCGTACCGTCGCCCTTCCGGGCCGGTGCGTCGAGGCCGTTCTCCGGAACGCGGCGGGTGAGCCCGTCAACGAGCCGGTCCAGCAGTACACCCGTTCCGACCAGTCCGACCACAAGCATCGGATAGGACCAGTACGAGTGGACGTAGGCGCCGTTGCGCAACCCGAGAATCCAGACGGCGGTGAACGCGACAGCCATCGCCAGGTAGACCCGGGTACGCCGATCCAGCAGCCCGACCACCGCCCCGACCGGCAGTGCGCCGATGTACCAGAGTGGCAGCAGATCGTAGGCGTAGCGCCACTGCTGGCGGAGGAACTGCCGCACGGTGAAGCCGCCACCGGTACTGCGCAGCTCGGCCTGCCCGCCGAGCATCGCCATCCCGGTCACCCCGACCACGTAGCCCAGGCTGATCGCGACCCCGGTCAGCATGCTCGCGCCGACCAGTACCGTCACCCGGTCGACCCGACGGGCCGCCAGCAGCCACAGCCCGAGTACGGCGGCGAACCCGACTCCGGGCCAGGAGACCAGGGTGGTGAGCAGCGCGGCGACACAGGCTCCGGCGACGAGCCGGCGGGAGGGATCCGGGCGGGCGCGCAGCCGCACCACCAGGGCGGAGAGGGCCAGGATCGGCCCGAGGTCGAACATCAGCGGGCTGTAGATCCAGTAGAACGGGGTGGCCACCGTCAGGCCGAGCGCCAGCAGGGTGGCCGACCAGCGCAGCCCGAGGCCGCGCAGCAGTGCGGTGCCGGCCGGGACGATCAGCAGGGCCAACAGGTACGCCGGCAGCCACACCTGGTATTCACCGTCCCCCGGCAGCAGGCCGGTCAGCGCGGTGAGCAGGTTGAGCAGCGGCGGGTGATGCGCGTACGGCGTCGAGGCGTAGGGCAGCCAGTCGGCACCGAAGTGCGAGCCGAGGATGCCCTGTTCCTGGAGGTTCCGCAGGTGCAGTGCGTACCGGCCGATGATCCGGCCCAGGTGGTTGTCGCCGAACGGCATGCTGAGCAGTGGAAACCAGGTGAGCGCGACGATCCCGGTGATCGCGGCGACACCGACCCGGCCGAGCCGCTCGATCCGATCCGGGCCCGGTTGCGCCGGTTCGTCGACCGGCCCGTTCGAGTCTCCGGCCGACGGCACCGGCCCGCTCTCTCGTACCCGGGCGACCCTGCCCCGGACCCGTAGCCCGGCGCCCCGGACCCGCAGCCCGACACCGCCGCCCCGCAGCCCGACACCGCCGAGCCGCAGTCCGACGCCGCGGACCCGTAGTCCGACACCGCGGACCCGTAGTCCGACGTCTCGGGTCGGGAGCGGCGCGGCGGCGGTCGGCGCCGCTTCGTTCACGATCGGTTTCCGGGCGGCCAGTCGATTCTGGACCGCACGATGAGGTCGGCGAGCAGCGCCACCGCGCCGATGATCAGGCCGGCGCAGAGCAGCAGCACCGTGTTGGTGGCGATCCGGACCGGGTGCGCGACCAGGTCGTAGACGACCTTTCCGGAGCCGACGGCGAGCAGCAGCAACGACGGCGGCATCAGCACCTTGAGCGGGTTGAAGTACATCACCATCCGGAGGACCTGGAGAAGGTACCGGTAGGCGTCCCGGACGAAGTGGAACTTCGACGAGCCCGACCGGCGGGCGTAGGAGATCGGCACGTAGTGCACGTCATGCTGGTTGTGCAGGAACGCCATCGTGATCGTGGTGACGCAGGAGAATCCCGGCGGAAGCAGCCGGAGATAGGGGAGCGACACGTCCCGGCGGAAGGCCCGCAGCCCGGAGTTGAGGTCGGGAATCCGGGTGCCGGCCAGCCGCTCGGCTATCTTGCGGATGAGCCACTTCGCGGGTACCCGGAGGAACTTGTGGCTGCCCTGCTCGCTCGTACGGGCGCCGACGACCTGGTCGACGTGCGGATCCCGGAGCAGCAGCCGGACGAACTCGGGAATCCGCTCGTTCGGATAGGTCATGTCCGCGTCGGTCCACACCACGATGGCGCCACGCGCCTGTTCGGTACCGATCCGGCGGGCGGTGCCGGAACCGCCGTTGCGATGGAACGCCAGCAGCCGGAGCCGGGGAAAGCGGCCGGTCGCCCCGCGCAGGATCTCCAGTGTGTCGTCGGTGGAGGCGTCGTCGATCGCCAGCAATTCGTAATTGAGACCGCTGGCGTCCATTGCGGAACAGATGCGCTCGATTTCCGTCAGCACGTGCGCCTGCTCGTTATAGCAGGGAAGGACGACCGTCACCTCGACAGGTGCGTTGCTCTCCCTGCTGACCTGCGTGGGGACGACCGACGTCTCCGAGCCGGGCCGGTCGAATCGGCCGTTCACCGCCATGTGAACCCGCCTTTCGACACCTCGTGCGGCGACCGTGAACGGCACGGGGTATTCGCAGAGGTCGCCGTATCCGTGCCCACGATATAGCAGTTTTCGGCGTACGCGCGCGACGCGCCAGCGCGCCAGTTGATTTCACGTACGTGAATCGTCGTCGAATTATTTTCTCGAATGGCGTCCCCTGGCCGGGTGAGCGGACTCCGGTGCGGAGTGTCCGGCCCGGGGCGACGGCATAGGGTTGATCTCGTGACTGAGATGACCTACCGCCGGTTGGGCGACTCCGGGCTCGTGGTGTCCGTCGTGGGAGTCGGCTGCAACAACTTCGGCCGCAAGCTCGACTCCGCCGGGACCCGGGCCGTGGTCGACGCTGCCCTCGACGCCGGCATCAACCTCTTCGACACCGCCGACATCTACGGCGAGCCGCACGGCGGGTCGGAGGAGCAGCTCGGCGCGGCGCTGCGCGGACGGCGGGACGACGTCGTGCTGGCGTCCAAGTTCGGCATGAGCATGTCCGGGATGAACGGGCCGGACCACGGCGCCCGTGGTGCCCGGCGCTACGTCATCCGGGCGGTCGAGGCGTCCCTGCGCCGGCTCGGCACCGACCACATCGACCTCTACCAGATGCACGAACCCGATCCGGGTACGCCGATCGAGGAGACCCTGCGCGCGCTCGACGACCTGGTCCGGGCCGGCAAGGTCCGCTACCTCGGCAACTCCAACTTCAGCGGCTGGCAGATCGCGGACGCGGCCTGGACGGCGCGTACCCGGGGCTACCCGCCCTTCGTCAGCGCGCAGAACGAGTACAGCCTGCTGAACCGGAGTGTGGAGGCCGAGGTCGTGCCGGCCGCGCAGCACTTCGGGCTCGGCCTGCTGCCGTTCTTTCCGCTCGCCGACGGGCTGCTCACCGGCAAGTACAAGCGGGGCGCCCAGCCACCCTCGGACAGCCGGCTCGCCGGCACGAGCCCGAGGTACGCCGCCCGGCTCGCCTCCGCCCCCTGGGACACCATCGAGGCACTGGAGAAGTACGCCGCCGAGCGCGGCCGTTCCCTGCTGGACGTGGCGATCGGTGGCCTGGCCGCCCAGCCGGCGGTGACCTCGGTGATCGCCGGTGCCACCACTCCCGACCAGGTACGCGCCAACGCCAACGCCGGCACCTGGCAGCCCACCGCCGACGACCTCACCGCGCTGCGCGCCCTCCTCTGAGCCCGGCTCCCACCGCCACCGGCCGTCGGCCCATCGCCACCGTTACCAGCCCATCGCCATCGCCACCGGCCTATCGCCACCGTCACCGGCCCATCGGCCACAGCCGACCACTGTCACCGACCACCAACCACCGGCCGCTGCTGTGGCCAGGCCGCTGCGGCTGGCCGCCGCCGATAGGTGATCGATGTCGGTATGTGGCCGGTGTCGACCTGGGCGTTAGAGGCGTTACCCGGCAGGGTTAAGGCATCTCGCGTCCAGGTGTGTGGAGGCGTTCCCGGACGGCCTGGGTCACCTGGGCGACGACTCGGGCAGGGCGCCGCAGGACGTCGTCGGCGGTGAAGCGGAGCACGATCCAGCCAGCGGCTCGCAGGTCGTTCAACCGGGCGACATCCTGGCGAAAGTGTGTCCGCTCCCGGTGGTGGTCGCCCTCGTATTCGAGGGCGATGCGCAGCCGGGGATAGGCGAGGTCCACCCGGCCGACGAACCGCCCCCGGGCGTCGTGCACGTCGTGCTGCGCCGTCGGCCTCGGCAGGCCGGCGTCGACGAGTAGCAGCCGGAGGCGGGTCTCCATCGGTGACTCGCTGAGCGGTTCTGCCAGGCCGAGGACCTCACGCAGCAGTGGTACGCCGGGCCACCCGGGCCGCGCGGTGAGGTACTCGGTGAGCCCGGTGGACTTCACCAACCGGCGGTTCAGCAGTGCGTCCACCGCCACCACCGCCTCGGTGCGCGGCGGCTTCCGCCCCAGGTCGAACGCGGTACGCAGCGGCGTGGTGATCGGCAGCCCGCCGAACCGGGTCACGTCGTCGGGCGAGAGTTTCGCGAGCGTGTAGCGAACCCGCGGCCGAGGTCGAGGTCGGGTGACACCGGGTACCAGCACAGTGACCGGAGCGTCGCGGGGGAGTAGGTGGACGCCCCACAGGTGCGCGGCGCTCAGGCCGCCGATCGCCGCGCCCCGGGGCAACGTGAGGGCGACCGCGTCGCACCACATCCGGTGGTCGTCCGCCCGGTAACCGTCGCGGTGCACATAGACGTCGGGAAGCAGCCGGTGCCATGCCGCCCCGCGCAACATGCTCCGGGTGATGAGCCCTGCGGAGACGGCTGCCCTGGCCGAGAACGGCAGGAACGCTAATCGGGCGGGTACCAGGGGAGGACGGGACATCGGGTCAGCCTGCCGCAGCCCTCACCGCTGCACTGCCCCGTCCACCAGCAACACCATCGCAGAACAGCACACACATCACCTCGCGGCGCCCTGCCTTCGACCTGGACACCAGAGGCGTTACCCGGTCCCGTTGACGCCTCTGGTGTCCAGGTCAGTGCGGGAGAGCGTTCGGGTGGTGTCCAGAGGCGAGCCTCGGTAAGTGGTGGAGTGCTGACAGTGTGCGATGTGTCACGGCTCTTTACGGATTCGTGACCGGCCGCGTACTCTCGCCGACAAGTAACCCACGGGAGCCCGGTGGACCGGGCTGAGAGGGGGGCTGTCGAGCCCCCGACCGTCGAACCTGATCCGGGTAATGCCGGCGCAGGGAGGAGCGTTGCCGTGCCATCCATCGGACGACTTCACCTCATCACCGACACCCGACCCGGCCGGGACCCGCTCGCGGTCCTCGACGCGGCCCTCTCGGTCGCTGGCCCCGAACTGGTCGTACAGGTCCGGGTCTCCGACGACACCGACGACCGGACGGCGTACGAGCTGACCGCCGAGGTGGCCCGCCGGTGTACCGCCGCCGGGGCGTCCTGCCTGGTCAACGACCGGCTACACCTCGCACTCGCCGTCGGGGCGGCCGGCGGGCACGTCGGCGCCCGGGACCTGCCGGTCGACGCCGCCCGCCGGGTGCTCGGCCCGGACGCCGTGCTCGGCGCGACCGCCCGGGACCCGGAAACGGGTGCGGCAGCGGTCGCGGCCGGCGCCAGCTACCTCGGCGTCGGCCCGTGTCACGCCACCTCCACAAAGGACGGGCTCCCCGCACCGATCGGCCCGGAGGGGATCCGCCGGGTCGTCGCCGCTGTGCCGGTACCGGTGATCGCGATCGGCGGGATCACCGCCGACCGGGTACCCGCACTGCTGGCCGCCGGGGCGTACGGGGTGGCTGTGGTGGGTGCCGTCTCCGGGGCCGCCGACCCGGCCCGGGCCACCGCCGAACTCCTCGCCGCCCTCCGCACCGATCCGCCCCCATCCGATCCGGGACGGGAAACATCGCCGGGGTGGGACCCCCGGCGTGGTTCCCCGCACTCCGGTCCGGGCGTGGGGGCGGGAGCGGGAGGATGGTAGGCGCCGGCCGGGAGGTGGTCGGTAACGGCGGCCGCAACGGCAACGGCAATGGCGACGGCGACGGCGACGCCGACGGCAACGGCAACGGCGACCGGAGGGTGGTCGGCGGCGACGGTGCGGTGGATGTCGCGGTGGTGGGCGCCGGCCCGATCGGGCTCGCCGTCGCCTGGCGCTGCGCCACCCGGGGTATGCGGGTCGACGTCTACGACGCCGCACCCGGCTCGGGCGCCTCCGACGTCGCGGCCGGAATGCTCGCCCCGGTCGCCGAGAGCTACTTCGGTGAGCGGGTACTGACCGGACTGCTTGTGGAGTCCGCCGCCCGCTGGCCGGCCTTCGCCGCCGAACTCACCGAAGCGACCGGCCTGGACCTCGGCTACCGGACCGAGGGGACACTCACCGTCGCGCTCACCTCCGACGACCTGGCCGAGGCGGAGCGGCTCTGGGCGTACCAGCGGAAACTGGGACTGCCGGTGACCCCGCTGCGGCCGGCGGAGCTGCGGGACCGCGAACCGCTGCTGGCCACCCGGCTGCGCGGCGGCGCCTTCGCCGCGAGCGACCACCAGGTCGACCCGCGTCGCCTGGTCACCGCGCTGCGGGTCGCCGCCGAACGCGCCGGAGTGACGGTGCTGTCCCGCTCGGTCCGGGACCTCGCCGAGTTGGACGCGGCGGCGACGGTCGTCGCTGCCGGCTGCGGCACGGCCGCGCTGACCGGCCTGCCGGTCCGGCCGGTGAAGGGACAGATCCTGCGGCTGCGGGCCCCCGGCGGAGCCCCGCCCGGCTTCCGGCACGTGATTCGGGGACACGCCGACGGCCGGCACGTCTACCTGGTACCCCGGACCGACGGCGAGGTGGTGGTCGGCGCCACCGTGGAGGAGCGGTCCGACCTCGGTGTCACCGCCGGAGCCGTACTCGACCTGCTCCGCGCCGCCACCGACCTGCTTCCGGAACTGGCCGAGTACGAGCTGGTCGAGGCCCGGTCCGGGCTGCGCCCCGGTACGCCGGACAACGCACCGCTGCTCGGACCGCTGCCGGACCGGCCCGAGGTGGTGGTCGCGGCGGGGCACTTCCGGCACGGCATCGTGCTCACCCCGCTCACCGCCGACCTGGTCGCCGACCTGCTCGCCACCGGCGTACCAGATCCGGCGCTCGCGCCGCTCTCGCCGGCCCGGTTCGCCGACCCGGCCGCGTCGGGGCCGACCGGAGTCGGGCGTGCGGCGCCAGCGGGTGCGGACGCGGTTGTCGCCGACCCGGTCCGGTCAGGACCGACCGGAGTCGGGCGTGCGGCGCCTGCGGGTGCGGACGCGGTGGACGGGACGGTGGCCGGCGGGGAGCCGGGGCCGGACGACGGAACGAGCAGGGTGGGGAGGACGCGGTGGAGCTGACCGTGAACGGAGTCGAGGAGCGGCTGCCCGCCGGGCTGACCGTGGCGGAGCTGGTGCAGCGGATCACCAGCGCACACCGGGGCGTGGCGGTCGCGGTCAACGGCGAGGTGGTGCCGCGCGGCGGCTGGCCGGCCCGGCAGCTCCGGGACGGCGACCGGGTCGAGGTGCTGACCGCGGCGCAGGGCGGGTGACCGCGATGTCGTTCGAAGTCCCCGCACCCGATCCCGGATTCGATCCCCGATTCGGTCCCGAGTCCGAGCCCGAGCCCGGATTCGTGCTCGCCGGGGAGAAGTTCGGCTCCCGACTGATCCTCGGCACCGGCGGGGCGACCAGCCCGTACGTGCTGGAGCAGACGGTCCGGGCCAGCGGCAGTGAACTGGTCACCGTCTCGCTGCGCCGGATCGACAGCAACGCCACCATGGGCGGCGGAGTGCTGGAGGTGCTCGGCCGGTGCGGCGTACGGCTGCTGCCGAACACCGCCGGTTGCCGTACCGCTGCCGAGGCGGTCACCGTGGCGCAGCTCGCCCGCGACGCGTTCGAGACGTCGTGGGTCAAGCTGGAGGTGATCGGTGACGAACGGACCCTGCTGCCCGACGCGGTCGAGTTGGTCACCGCCGCCGAGCGGCTGGTCGCCGACGGGTTCACGGTGCTGCCGTACGTCACCGACGACCCGGTACTGGCCCGCCGGATGCAGGATCTCGGCTGTGCCGCGGTGATGCCGGCGGGTGCGCCGATCGGTTCCGGGCTGGGCATCAACAACCCGCACAACCTGCGACTGCTGCGGCAGAACGTGGACGTACCGGTGATCCTGGACGCGGGTGTCGGTACCGCCTCGGACGCGGCGCTGGCGATGGAACTCGGCTGTGACGCGGTGATGCTGGCCAGCGCGGTCACCCGGGCGGCCGACCCGGTACGGATGGCCACCGCCATGCGGTTCGCCATCGAGGCGGGACGGCTGGCCGCCGGTGCGGGACGGATTCCCCGGCGCTTCCACGCGCTGGCGTCCACCCCGGACGAGGGGCGGCCGGAGCTGTGACCGGCCCGCGAGCCGTTGCGGCAGTGACGCCGGCAGTGACGCTGGCAGTGACGCCGACAGGGACGCTGGCAGTGACGTCACCGGTGCGGGGGATCGTGCTGGTCACCGACCGCTGGCAGGCGAACCGGCCGCTCGACGAGGTGGTCCGGGCCGCGGTCGACGGCGGTGCCCGGTGGGTACTGCTCCGGGAGCGGGACCTGCCCCGGCCGGAGCGGCTCGAACTGGCCCGTCGGTTGCGGGGGATCCTCGCGGCGGTGCACGGCACCCTGCTGGTCGCCGGGCCGGACCCACTCGACGGCGACGCGGTGCACCTGCCGGCCGCTGGCCCGTATCCGCCACCGGCGCTGCCGCTGGTCGGCCGCTCGTGCCACGACACCGCCGAGCTGGGGCGGCTCTGCACAGAGGACTACGTGACCCTCTCGCCGGTATACCCGAGCCCGTCCAAGCCCGGATACGGCCCACCACTCGGTCCGGAGGGCCTGGCGGAACTGGTCGCCCGCAGCCCGGTACCGGTGGTCGCGCTCGGCGGCATCGGTACCCCCGGGCAGGTCGACGCCTGCCTGGCGGCCGGCGCGGCCGGGGTGGCGGTGATGGGCGCGGTGATGCGCTCGGACGACCCGACCCGGCTGGTCAGCGACCTCTGCGCGGCCGTCGAGGCGCGGACCGGTGCGTCGGCCCCGGAGGACCCGATCCCGGGTGTGTCGGGCTCGGGGTGGGCGCGGTGACCCCGCCGGTGGTGCTGACCGTGGCCGGCTCGGACTCCGGAGCGGGCGCGGGCATCCAGGCCGACCTGAAGGTCTTCGCCGCGCTCGGGGTCTACGGCACGTCGGTGCTCACCGCGGTCACCGCACAGAACACCCACGAGGTACGTGCCGTCCTCCCGATCTCCGCCGCGATGGTGCGTGCGCAGCTCGACGCGTTGGCCGAGGACCTGCCGCCGCTGGCGGTGAAGACCGGGATGCTCGGCGACGCGGAGGTCGCCGCCGCGGTGGCCGAGGCCGCCCGGGCAGGGCTGCTGCCCGATCTGGTGGTCGACCCGGTGCTCGTCTCGACCAGCGGAGCCCGGCTCGGCGTGGTCGGGGCGATCGAACGGCTGCTGCCGTACGCCCTGGTGGCGACGCCGAACCGGGCGGAGGCGGCGGCGATCCTCGGCCGTACCGTCTCCGGTCCCGACGAGATGGCGCAGGCGGCCCGGGACCTGGCCGCCGGCGGCCCCCGGTACGTGGTGGTGACCGGCGGCGACAGCGACGACTCGGGGCTCGCCACCGGCGGCGGCGAGGCGTTCGGCGGGGCGGTCGACGCGCTCTGGACCGGCGTCGAGGTCCGGCTGTTGCGTGGCCCGTGGGTGCCGACCCGGAACACCCACGGCACCGGCTGTTCGTTCTCGGCCGCGATCGCCGCCCGGCTGGCGCTCGGCGACCAGGTGCCGGAGGCGGTGGCCTTCGCCAAGGAGTACGTCACCCGCGCGCTGCTCGGTGCCCGGAACTGGTCGCTGGGGCGCGGTCACGGGCCGCTGGACCACTTCAGCGCATCCGTGACGGCGGCGGGCGACAGGTCCGGCCCGTCCAGCGGATCCGGCCTGCCCAGCGGGTCTGATCCATCCAGCGGGTTCGGTTCATCCAGCGGGTTCGGTTCCAGTACAGGGAGGTTGTCATGAACGCTCGCCGCAAGGTGTACGTGACCGGGGCGCGTCCGGACGTCCGGGTGCCGTTCGCCGAGGTGGAGCTGGCCGGTGACGAACCGCCGGTACGGCTCTACGACACCTCCGGTCCCGGTTCGGACCCCGCCGAAGGGCTGCCGCCGCTGCGCGGGGCGTGGATCGCGGAGCGGGGCGACGTGGCCCCGGTACGCGGTGCCGGTACCCCGCTGGCCGGTCGGGACGGTGCCCGGCCCACCCAACTGGAATACGCCCGGGCCGGAATCGTCACCCCCGAGATGGAGTTCGTGGCGATCCGGGAGGGGATGCCGGCCGAGGTCGTCCGGGAGGAGATCGCGGCCGGCCGGGCGGTACTGCCACTGAACGTGAACCACCCGGAGTGCGAACCGGCGATCATCGGCAAGCGCTTCCTGGTGAAGGTCAACGCCAACATCGGCACCTCGGCGGTCACCTCGTCGATCGCCGAGGAGGTGGAGAAGCTCACCTGGGCCACCCGGTGGGGCGCGGACACCGTGATGGACCTCTCCACCGGCAAGCGGATCCACGAGACCCGGGAAGCGATCATCCGCAACTCCCCGGTGCCGATCGGCACCGTACCGATCTATCAGGCCCTGGAGAAGGTCGGCGGCGACCCGGTGAAACTGAGCTGGGACGTCTTCCGGGAAACCGTGATCGAGCAGGCCGAGCAGGGCGTCGACTACATGACCGTGCACGCCGGGGTACGCCTCGGTTACGTGCCACTGGCGGTCGACCGGGTCACCGGGATCGTCTCCCGGGGCGGCTCGATCATGGCGGCCTGGTGCCTGGCACACCACCAGGAGAACTTCCTCTACACCAACTTCGCCGAACTCTGCGAGATCCTCGCCCGTTACGACGTCACGTTCTCGCTCGGCGACGGGCTGCGACCCGGCTCGATCGCGGACGCGAACGACGAGGCGCAGTTCGCCGAGCTGCGTACCCTGGGGGAGCTGACCTCGGTCGCCTGGGAGCACGGCGTACAGGTGATGATCGAGGGGCCGGGCCACGTGCCGATGCACAAGATCAAGGAGAACGTGGACCTCCAGCAGGAGCTGTGCCACGAGGCGCCGTTCTACACCCTCGGTCCGCTCACCACGGACATCGCCCCGGCGTACGACCACATCACCTCGGCGATCGGCGCCGCGATGATCGGCATGTTCGGTACCGCCATGCTCTGCTACGTCACCCCGAAGGAACACCTCGGGCTGCCGGACCGCGACGACGTCAAGGCGGGGGTGATCGCGTACAAGATCGCGGCACACGCGGCCGACCTGGCCAAGGGGCACCCCGGGGCGCAGGCGTGGGACGACGCGCTGTCGAAGGCGCGGTTCGAGTTCCGCTGGGAGGACCAGTTCAACCTGTCGCTGGATCCGGAGACCGCCCGGGCGTACCACGACGCCACCCTGCCGGCGACACCAGCCAAGACGGCG
This sequence comes from Plantactinospora sp. CNZ320, assembly GCF_002846275.1. Lineage (NCBI taxonomy): Bacteria > Bacillati > Actinomycetota > Actinomycetes > Micromonosporales > Micromonosporaceae > Plantactinospora > Plantactinospora sp. CNZ320. The sequence goes on along the minus strand of NZ_PJMP01000001.1, from coordinate 4,061,438 downwards.
CACTTCTGCTCCATGTGCGGCCCGAAGTTCTGCTCGATGAAGATCACCCAGGAACTGAAGGAGTACGCGGCACAGGGCATGCAGGAGAAGTCGACCGAGTTCCTGGCCTCGGGCGGCAAGGTGTACCTGCCACTGGCCTGACCACCTGCGCCCACCACCGGTCGACCGGGGAGCAGTCAGTCGGCGTGGTGACGGCCGGTCGAGCGCAGGGATCGCCGTACGCTGCGGTCCAGCCCGAGGTCGTCGCCGTTCGGGTCGGGCTCGCTGAGCCCGCTCACCCAGTCGACGTACTCCTCGTCGCGGGCCGGGACCGGTTCCTCCGTACGGTTACGGCCCTTCGCCTCCCGTTGCTTCGACTCGCCCCTGCCCGGCTTCGACTCGCCGCTGTCCTGTTTCGGGTCGCCCTTGCCGGTCTCACCGGTGCCGGTCTGCTCGGAGTCGGCACTGCCCCGGTTGCGCCGGAACAGGCCGCGACGAATCCGTCCCGTCGGCCGCTCCGCGTCTTCGGTGCCGGACTCGGACTCGGACTCGGACTCGGGCTGGGGCTGAGGCTGGGGATGGGGATGGGGATGGGGATGGGGATGGGCGGTGATTTCCGGGGCGGGGGCGACCGGCAGCGGGGTTCCGGGATCCGGCGTCGTCTGGACCGGGGTGTTCCCGGAGACCACCGGAATGGGCGGGAGCCGGTCGGCACGGGGACGGATTACCGGTGCGAAGGCGTCCCAGACGTCGTCGCTACGGGCTGGCGACGCGGGTGCGGAGGCAGAGGTTGCCGCCCGTGGCGACGGTGGTATCGGTGGCGGTGTCCTGGCAGGTGGCTCCGGTGGTGCCGCGGCTGCTGACGTCGGTGTCGGCGGTGCGACTGGCGCTGGCGGTGTCGTGGCAGGCGCTGGCGGTGTCGGTGTGCTCGGCGGTGTGGTGGTCGGCCAGAAGTCTTCGGTACGCAGCCGACGGGCACCGGACCAACCGGCCGAGGGCTCGGCATCGGCCGAAGCGGCACTCGATCCAGCACCGGCCCGACCAGGCGGCTCCGTGTTGCTCCACTGACCGCTTTCGGACACGGTCGGGGCCGGCGAACCGTACCGCTCGGTGGGGGCGGAGTCCTCCGTCGAGGCGCGCGGGCTCGGGATGCCTCTGCCGATGTCGAACGACCAGTTCCCGGTACTCGGTGGCTGCTCCCGGTAGGGCTCCGTCGGCTCGCCGTACGTTCGCCCACCGGCTGCCGCCGGACCAGGCGTCCAGGTACCGGTCGGTGTGGTGCCCGTGCCGGTGCCGGTGTCAGCGGTCGGGCGTTCGGGGTGCGGGATGTCCAACCGCCAACTCGGTGTGCTCCCGGCGGTGCCGCTCGGCGTGTTCACCGTCGGGATGCTATCGGTCGGCGCATCGTCGTCGTCGTTGGCACCCGCCGTCCCGCCGCCACCGCTACCTGCTGCTGCCGTCCCGCCCCCGTCGCCACCGACAGTCGCTGTCCCAGTGCTTCCGGTAGCTGCCATCCCAGTGCTTCCGGCAGTTGCCGTCCCAGCGGTGCCGATTCCCGCTGTCGCCGTCCCAGCGGTGCCGCCTTCGGGCGCCGTCGTGCCGGCGGAGCCGCCGAGCCCTGCGGCTCCGACCGAATCACCCGCGCCAGCCTGCGCCGCGACGCCTGTGGCCTGCGTCGGGTCGCCTGTGGCCTGCGTCGGGTCGCCTGTTGCCGGCGTGGAGGCGGGCGTGGTCAGCGGCCAGCGGGCCCACGCCGCGAGCGCCGAGCCCAGTGCACCGGCACCGACGGCGGTCAGCGCGCCCCAGTACGGTGCGGCCTGGTAGGCGTCGGCGGAGTCGCCTCGGCCGGCGACGACGTACGCCAGGGCGAGCATCGCCGGTCCCGCCACCCCGCAGCTGGCGACCACCGGCGTCGGCAGTTCGCGCCGCCGGGCCAGGGCGCCGGTGAGCGCGCCCGCGATCAGGGCCAGCGCCGGCATGGTGACCACGGCCAGCCGCTGGCTGGAGCCGGCGCCGAGCCAGCTCGGGTCGACGCCACCGAGCCGGACGGCGGGGAGCGGATCGCTGGGGCCGAGCGAGGGCAGTACGGAGAGCACGGCGAGGAACCAGACCGCGCCGGTCACCGCCCCGATGTTCCAGACCACCGGACGCTGGCTGAGCGCGGCCAGGGCGGCGACGAACCCCACCCCGGCACCGATCACGGCGGCCACTCCGGTCAGGCTCACCGGGTCTGCCGATGCGACCTGCGCCGCCCGGGCGGGCTGCATGGAGAGCGGGGCCACCGCGAGCGCGCCGAGGGCGGCCAGCGCGGAGACTGCCGCTCGGGTGCCGAGGGTGCTGGGCAGGGCGTACCGGCGGGCGAGCCGGTCCGCCACCAGCGCGCCGGCCACGGCTGCCACCATGGCGAACCAGCCGACCCAGCCGAGCTGGGCGGGCCAGTGGTTAACCGTGGCGCCCTCGAAACCACGGTTGAAGCGGACGAGGCCGAGGCCGTACGCGATCCCCAGCTGGCCGGCGCCGCTGACGATCCCGACGAGGAGTGCGGCGAGCAGCACCCTGCCCCAGGTCCGGTAGGCCATGCCGGGCACGTTACGCACTCGTCTGGCCGGCCCGCCACCCTGGGCCGGGACGTCGGGACGCCGTCGAGGGGCGCCCCGACCGGCTGTAACTCCCCGCTGACTGTCGGGTCAGCAGGCCTGCTGACCGTCGGGTCAGTGCGGTTTGTCTGCCTGGCCGCTACCGCTCAGTGCCAGACCAGGGCCGTTCTCGGGGTGGTCGAGCAGGAGTTCGTGCAGTTCCGCGCTGGCCCGGGCGACGTCCTCGAAGTGCGCGTTGCGGCCCAGCGAGCGGGGACGCGGGATGTTGATGTCGAGTACCTTGCGGATCTGCCCGGGGCGCGGGCTGAGTACGACGACCCGGTCGGCGAGCAGCACCGCCTCGTCGATCGAGTGGGTGACGAAGACGATCGTCGCCGAGTGTTCCATGTGAATCCGCTGGAGCTCGACCGACAGCTCCTCCCTGGTCAGCGCGTCCAGCGCGGAGAACGGCTCGTCCATCAGCAGCACCTTCGGCTGCTGGATCAGTGCCCGGCACAGCGACACCCGCTGTTGCATGCCGCCGGACAACTCGTGCGGAAGCCGCTTCTCGAACTCGCTGAGCCCGACCATCGACAGCAGTTCGCGGGCCCGGTCGCGGTGTGCGGCCTTGCTCCAGCCGAAGATCTCGGTGGGCAGCATGACGTTGTCGAGGACCGACCGCCAGGGCAGCAGCGCCGGGCGCTGGAAGACCATGGCGATGTCCCGCCGTGGCCGGGTGACCACCTCGTCCGCCACCCGGATCTCGCCCTCGGTCACCGGCAGCAGGCCGGCGACCAGCCGCAACAGTGTGGACTTGCCACAGCCGGAGCGGCCCACCACGGCGAGGAACTCGCCCTCGGCGACGTCGAGGTCGATGCCCCGCAGCGCCTCAACGGAACCGGACCGACCACCGAAGGTCCGGGAAACTCCGGAGAGTCGGATCATCGCTTTTGCCACCTCATTCGACAGGTCGACAGTGTCGACAGGCTATCCCGGACGCCTTCCGGCGGCGAGGACTCGTTCCGCGCCGCCGGTCCGCGTCGTCGATCGCCGGCTCAGCCGGCCAGCCGCCATCGGCCACCACGGGCCACCAGCAGGCTCAACGCCTGGGGCATCAGCCCCGAGTGGTTCTCCGGCGTCATCCGGATCGGGCCGGAGAGGCCGTCGGTCTCGGCGGTCTCCAGCAGGCTGCGGATGCGTGCCCGGTCCGGCTCCTCGCCGCCGCCGGCCCGTATCGCCGCGTCGACGATGAGTTGCAGCGCGTCGGCCGCGAACGAGGAGTACCCGTAGTAGCCGCCGAACCGGGCGGTGTAGTCCCGGAACCACTTCTTGCTGGCCGCCTTGGCCGGGGTGGTCGCGATCACGTCGTCGATCACCATGGTCTGGGTGAAGACCATTGTGGTCTTCTCCGCGGCGGTGCCGCTGTTGCCGATGAAGAGGTCGCCGGCGGCCACCGCGTCGAAGAAGACGTGACCCTTGAAGCCCTCGGCGGCCAGGCTCCCGATCGCCAGGTTGGCCTGGTCAGCGGGGGTCCAGACGATGATCGCGTCGGGTTCCTCGGCCACCAGCGCGCCGACCGGCTGGCTGACGTCGGTGTCGGTCACCTTCACGGACCGCTTCGCCAGGATCGGGATGTCGGTGGCGTCCTCCTCGGCGCCGACGAGTTCGCTCGCCAGCGTCCGCGCGCCCTCCTCGCCGTACTTGTCGGCGGTGTGCAGCAGCGCCACGGATTCGACGCCTCGGGTCCGGAGTTCGGCGGCGATCGCGGCGACGTTGTCACGGGCGTTCGGGCCGAGTTTGAACATGTATTCCCGGTCCGGTCCGGGTGCCGCGACTTCACCCGCGGGGGCGAGCGCGATCGTCGGAACCTGCTTGCTCTTCACCGTCTTCGCCGCACCGATGGCGCAGTCGTTACAACTGCCCATGATGATGCCGCTGATCGCCGGGTTGGCGGTGAAATCGCCGATGTTGGTTGCCGAGATGCTGGGGTCGAACTTGTTGTCCCGAACCTCCAGACGAACCCGGCGACCGTCCAGTGCACCGGACTCGTTCAGTTGTTCGACCTTGAGTTCCAGTGCCCGCTGGTAGGCCTTGCCGACCTGCGGGGCCGCGCCGGACAGTTCCAGGTCGGCGCCGATCACGATCTCCCCGGACTCCTTCTCCGGCGCGCCGAACTGGCAGCCGGTCAGCGAGGTTGCCAGGATGGCCGACGCGAGCAGCGCGGGTATCGCGGAGCGGATGGGCCTCAACTCAGTCCTCCAGGTATCCGGCGCGGGCGGGGTGCTTGCCCGGCCGCCGATCCGGTCGTCCACAATGGATGGCAGCGATCTGCCGTACGGTTCACGCGAAGCCTTCAAACCCGCAAAACCTTGCCAATGCCGGCCGCCTGGGTCAAGCGGTGGATGGCCGGCTGGTTTCGGGATGACGGGTCTCACATAGTGATAAGAGGGGGTACGGGTGCGGGATAACTTTCCAGATACAAGTGACCACTCTGGAGATATATGTGCTGATCAGAGACTTGCTGATTCGTCGATCTTCCGGGGCCGAGGGTAGCCGACGTCCCATGATGGACCTTTGCTGCCCTCCCGTCGCTTCCCAAAGCGGCCTTCTTCTGATGAAATCGCGGCCGTGCCGCGTGCGGCTCGATCCGCTGCAGCAGGCATCGGTCGACGGGTCACGTAATGAAACGACGGAGGCGATGTCGTGAGCACCGGACCTACGACCCTGCCCGCAAAAGGCCTGCGGGGGGGCGCTGCACCGCGCCGTTGGCTCCCTCGGTTACGGGACACCCGGATTCGGTCCAAGCTCGCACTCCTGCTGGTCGTCCCGGTCGCCGCGGTCCTCGCGCTCGCCACGATCCGACTGGTCGACATCGGACAGGGTGCCTACCAGGCCGGCGTGCTCCGGTCGCTCACCGAACTCTCCGCCGACATCTCGGCGCTCACCCAGGACGTGCACAAGGAGCGGATCGCCGCCGCGCGGCTCCTGGCCAAGTCGAAGGAAACCACGACCGAGGCGTACGACGCGTACGTGCAGCGCACCGATGCCCGGATCGCCGCGTACAACGACCGGCGGGCACAGGTCAGTGACGTCCCCGCCTCGGTGGAGGACCGGCTGCGGGTCATCGACGACCGCCTCGCGACGCTCAACGGCACCCGACAGGAGGTGCTGGAGCGCCCACAGATGCCGCCCGGCGAAGCCACCCTGCGGTACGGCATGATCATCGGCGAACTCGTGGCGTACGGCGAGGTGCTCGGCCAGATCTCCGGTGAGAGCGCGGTCGGCGACAGCCTGCGTACCCTCTCCGCACTTGCCCAGGCGAAGGAGGCGGTGGCCGAGCAGGAGGCGGTGGTCTACAGCGCCCTCGCCATCAACCGGGTGCTCGACCAGGAGCAGTTCTCGGCCTTCATCGCCACCCTGACCAGCCAGCAGGAGGCGCTGCTGGCCTTCGGTGCCTCCGCCAACGCCCGGCAGACCGCGGTGGTCAACGGTGCCGTCACCGGCGACGCGGTGATCCTCGCCGACAAGGTGGCCCGGGACCTGACCCGCTCGGTCGGGCAGAAGGCGCCGATCAGCGCCAGCTCGGCGGCGATCGCGATCGGCTCGATCAACGACCTGATGCGCTGGGCCGAGACGCTGCTCGAATCCGACCTGCTGGACCAGGCCGAGCAGGCCCGCTCCGAGGTCGTCCAGCAGGCGATCGTCGAGTCGGTGATCGTGCTGCTCACGCTGATCATCGCGCTCGCCCTCGCCGTGGTGCTGGCCCGATCGCTCAACCAGTCGCTGCGCCGGCTCCGCGAGGGCGCGCTCTCGGTCGCCAACCACGACCTGCCCGAGGCGGTCCGCCGGCTGCGCGACGTCGGCACCATCGGTGACGGCGGCGTCGACGAGATCGTCCGCCAGGTCCGGGACCCGATCCGGCTCAACAACAAGGACGAGGTGGGCCAGGTCGCCCTGGCGTTCAACGTCGTACACAAGGAAGCGGTCCGGATCGCGGCCGAGCAGGCCGCCCTGCGGACCAGCGTCTCGGCGATGTTCCTCAGCCTGGCCCGCCGAAGCCAGACCCTGGTCGACCGGATGATCGGTGAACTCGACGCGATCGAGCGGGGTGAGGAGGACCCGAAGCGGCTGGCACAGCTCTTCGAGCTCGACCACCTGGCCACCCGGATGCGCCGCAACGACGAGAACCTGCTCGTGCTGGCCGGCGCCGACTCGACGGCACCACGCCGCGAGGACGCGTTGCTTATCGACGCGCTGCGGGCCGCGCAGTCCGAGGTGGAGCTCTACAACCGGATCGAGTTCGGCACCGTCGACCCGGACATCTCGGTCGCCGCGCACGCGGTCAACGACGTGGTCCGGCTGGTCGCCGAGCTGCTCGACAACGCGACCCGCTTCTCGCCGCCGCACACCACGGTGGTCGCCGACGCCCGCCGGATCCGCGACTACGTGTTGATCCAGGTCGAGGACCGGGGACTCGGGCTCAGCGAGGAGCAGATGGACGCCCTGAACCGCCGGCTGGCCGAGCCGCCGGCGGTGGACGTGGCGGCCTTCCGGCTGATGGGTCTCGCGGTGGTGGGCCGGCTGGCGCACCGGCACGAGATCCGGGTCGACCTGCGCCGCAACGTCGAGGGCGGCACGGTCGCCCAGGTCACCCTGCCGGCCAGCACTGTGGTGCTGCCGAACCCGCGCGGTCGTGACCAGGTGCTCGGCCGGCAGCGGCAGCCGCTCGCGGTCGAGCAGGGACCGTCCGGCAGCCGGCCGTCGACCGGCGCGGCCTGGCAGGAGACGCTCTCCCCGGTCGGCGCGTCGCGTACCGCCGGCACGCTCACCGAGCAGTGGCGCAACGCGGGCGACAACCAGTGGCAGACCGGTGGCGACCGGGCCGGTGCGCTGCCGGCCAGCACCGGTGGCCCGGTCAACAGCCAGTTGACGGCGAACCAGTTGCCGGCGATGCCCGCGCCGACGTACCAGCAGGGCGTGACGCCGACCTACCAGAACCCGGCGTCGACGGCACCGCCCGCACACACCGGCCTGGCCGGTTCCGGGGTCACCTCGCCGACCGTGCAGTACCCCACTGTCGCGTCCTCGCTGCCGCAGCGTGGCGGCACGGGTGCCGCACCGGCCGGGACGCACGCCATGACCCCCGCGGTGGCGACACCGTCCGGTCTGCCCTCCGGCCCGGTCGCGGGTGCACCGGTAAGCGCCGCCTCCGCGGTGGCGCCCCGGGTGGAGGACACCGGCGAGGCGCCGATCTTCCGCGAGATGGAGGCGGTCTGGTTCCGTTCCCACGGATCGGACTCGACCGCGATCTTCACCGTGCCGCCGGGTGGCTACCAGTCGCCGCCGGCACCGGCTGCTCCGCCGTCGCCGAGTTCGGCGACACCGGGCCGCACCCCGCTGACCCCCCGTACTCCCGGGCGTTCGGCGCCGCCACCGGCCCCCTACACACCACCGACGCCGCCACCCGCGGCCGCACCGCCACCGGTCGCCGCGCCAGCGCCGGCCGCGCCAGCCCCGGCACCGGCCACGCAGGGCGGATCCGAGGGATCCTGGCGGACCGCTGCCGACGAGGGTTGGGCCCGGGCAAGCCGGGCGGCGGAGCCGGCCGCAGCGGGTACGACCCGGTCCGGCCTGCCGAAGCGGGTGCCCCAGGCGCAACTCGTGCCCGGCGGCGTCGAGCCCAAGAGCGGGCGCGAGCGGACCAGGCGTACCCCGGACGAGGTGCGCGGTCTGTTGTCGGCCTACCACCGTGGCGTACAGCGCGGACGGACGGCCGGTTCCGAGCAGAACGGCATGATCTCAACCAAGGAGACGAGCGGATGAACAGGCCAGCAGCGATGCAGGACATGGGTTGGCTGCTCAGTAACTTCGCCGACAGCGTCGCCGGCATCGCACACGTCGTCGCGGTCTCGGCGGACGGCCTGCTCCTCGCCTCGTCCCGGGACCTGCCGCCGGACCGGGCCGACCAGCTCGCGGCGATCACCTCCGGCGTGGTCAGCCTGACCGACGGCGCCTCCCGGATGTTCAGCGCCGGTGGGGTGCTCCAGACGGTGATCGAGATGGACAGTGGATACCTGTTCTTGATGTCCATCAGCGACGGTTCGTCGATGGCGGTGCTCGCCGCCCGGAGTTGTGACGTGGGCCAGGTTGGCTACGAGATGGCGCTGCTTGTGGAACGGGTCGGCGCGGCATTGGTGCCGTTGCCGCGCGAGGCCGTTTCGCGTCCCTAACCCGGCGCAGACGAAGGATGGCATCGGTGAGACCACGACTCGAAGCTGAGGAGGTGACCACGGCATGGAGGGACGACGCGATGATCCGCGTGGCGCGCTCGTCCGACCGTACGCGGTCACCCGTGGCCGTACCGAGGCTCGTCTGGAGATCGCGCTCGAGGCGGTGCTCGTGGCGAGCCCGGCCGCGGTCGTGGAGTCCCGGTTCGCCGGCCATGACAAGCACCGCATCGCCACGATCTGCGAGGGCCGGGCGCAGTCGCTGGCGGAGATCGCCGCGTACACCCGGCTGCCGTTGGGTGTTGCCCGGGTGCTGGTCGCCGACATGGTGGCGGACAGCCTGCTGACGCTGCACAATGCCGCTCCGCCGTCGGAGGCGTACGAGGAGCGGATGGAACTGCTTGAGAGGGTGCTAAGTGGACTTCGCAGGCTATGACCCGGCCAGGCCGCGTCGCGGCGGTGGTGGCGGTGGCGGTGGTGGCGGCGGCGGTGGTGGCGGGATCACCTCCGCGAAGATCGTCATTGCCGGCGGGTTCGGGGTCGGCAAGACGACGCTCGTGGGTGCGGTCTCGGAGATCACCCCGCTGACCACCGAGGCGGTGATGACCGCGGCCGGGGTCGGCATCGACGACCCCTCGAAGGTGCCGGGCAAGGAGACCACCACGGTCGCCATGGACTTCGGCCGGATCACCATGGCCCAGGACCTGATCCTCTATCTGTTCGGCACCCCCGGACAGACCCGGTTCTGGTTCATGTGGGACGAGATCATCCGTGGCGCGGTCGGGGCGGCGGTGCTGGTCGACACCCGGCGGATCACCGACGCGTTCGCGCCGCTGGACTACTTCGAGAACCGGCACCTGCCGTACGTCGTGGCGTTGAACTGCTTCGACGGCGCACCGCAGTACGAGGCGGAGGAGGTACGCGAGGCGCTCGCGATCGCCCCGCACGTGCCGCTGGTGATGTGCGACGCCCGACACCGCGAGTCGGTCAAGCACGTGCTGGTGAACGTGGTACAGCACGCGATGGAGACGTTGCGTGCGGAGCACGGCCGGGGGCAACCGACCCCGGTCGGCTGACCCTCGCGTTCGCAGGCTTGCCGGGCCCGGGGAGGCTCCGCGGTTCAATCCTGCACAACGAGAGGGACAGATATGCCACAGCACGATGGCCCCGATGGCGGCTGCGTAGTCGTCATCGGGGGTACCTCCGGCCTCGGCCGGGACGTGGCCGAGCACTACGCGAAGCGGGGGCTCGAGGTCGTCATCACCGGACGCGACGCGGCCCGGACCGAAGCGGTCGCCGCGGAGATCGGCGGCCGGACGACGGGTGTCGCAGTCGACCTCGCGAAGCCCGAGTCCATCGCCGCCGCGCTCGCCGGGATCGGCGAGATCAAACACCTTGTCCTCTCCGCCTTCGTCCGGGACGTCAACAAGGTCTCGGATTACCAGATCGACCGGGCGGTCAGCCTGGTCACGGTCAAGCTGGTCGGCTACACCGAGGTGGCGCACACCCTGTCGTCCCGGCTCTCCCCGAACGGTTCGGTGCTGCTCTTCGGCGGCGGTTCCAAGGACCGGCCGTTCCCGGGTTCGGCGACGGTCTCCACCGTCAACGCCGGGGTGGTCGGCCTGGTCAACGTGCTCGCCGCCGAGCTGCGGCCGGTCCGGGTCAACGCCCTGCACCCGGGCATCGTCGGCGACAGCCCGTTCTGGGCGAAGCAGCCGGCCGAGGTGCACGAGACCTACCGGGCGCGTACCGCGACGGGCCGGCTGACCACGATGGCGGACGTCACCGACGCGGCGGTGTTCCTGCTGGAGAACCCGGCCGTCAACGCGGTCAACCTCGACATCAACGGCGGTTCCGGACTGATCTGACCCGTTGGGCGGATCGCCGCTTGACCTGGCGGGCGGGTCATCGTTTGACCCGGTGGGCGGATCACCGTCGGCCAGCGTGGCAGCGGTGATCCGCCCGATCGGTCCGGCGCGGGACGGGGTGGCGGCTCAGGCGGAGATCTTCCGAGCCCACGGCACGGCGAGCCGTTCGGCCACGACGACCGCGTAGAAGACGCTGATGCCGATCACCCCGGTCAGGGTGATCGCGGCGAACGCCAGCGGGGTGTCGAAGGACTGCTGGGTGTTGTAGATGATCGCGCCCAGCCCTTGGTTGAGGGTCTGCAACTCGGCCACCACGGCACCGATCAGTGAGAGCGTGATGCCGAGCTTCAGCCCCACGAAGACCTGGGGAAGCGCCCAGGGCAGCCGGATCTTCAGATAGGTCTTCAGCCGGGACGCCGACAGCGACCGGGTCAGCTCGTAGAGGTCGGCCGGGGTCGAGGTCAGGCCCGCCATGGTGGAGATCATGACGGGGAAGAACGCGATCAGGACGACCAGGGCGATCTTGGTCCGCGAGTCGTAGCCGATCCAGAGGATCAACAGCGGCACGAGCGAGACCTTCGGCACCGCGTTGAACGCCACGATCATCGGCAGGGTGGCCTGCTCGATCAGGCGTGAACTGGTCAGCAGCAACGCCGCGATCATCCCGCCGAGTGCCGCGAGGCCGAAGCCGACGAGGGTTCCCCAGAGGGTCGCCCAGGCAGCCTCGAACAGATAGGCCGGTTCCCGGCGGAAGGCGTCGACGACCTCCGGCGGGGACGGCAGGAACAGGGACCGGACGTCGAAGACGATCGTCACCAGCCACCATAGGGCGATCGCGACGACGGTGCCGATGATCGGCAGCGCGATCCGGGTACCGGAGGAGAGGTTCTGCCGGCCGCTCATCGGATCCGCCGGTGTCTGGAACCGGTGCCCGGGGTCGTCGGCCGGTACTGCGGGTCGCGGGCATCGCCGCCCGGAGGGGTACGGACGCGCAACATTTTCGCTCCTCTTGCGTCGAAAAGGGGACGGCGAGTGGCTCTCCACTCGCCGTCCCCGAACTGCTCCGGCGTCGGTCAGGCCTTTGGCGCGATCGAGAAGTCGATGACCTTGTCCGGGGTGAGGCCGGCCGGGATCAGCTCGGCGCCCTGGAGGATGGCGATGGCCCGGGCGGCACGCTGCTCGTCGAGCGCGCCGATGGTGTTGCCCGGTGCCGAGGTGACGTACGGCGTCATCAGCTTGATCTCCGCCGCCGCGCCCTGCTCGTTCACGTTCGGGTTGTTGGCCTTCATGATCTTGGCGGCCTCTTCGGGGTTCTCCACCGTGTACTTGAGACCCTTCATCGCCGCGTCCTTGAACCGCTTGACGATGTCCGGGTTCTCCTGGGCGTACTTGGCGGTGGTGGTGAGGCCGGTGCCGAGCAGGTCCCGCAGGTAGTCGGTGAGCGGCATGACGGTCATCGTCTGCTTGGTCACCGTCTCCACCGTGTTGCGGGTGATGACGAAGGTGCTCAGCACGTCGACCTTCTTGCTCACCAGCAGGCCGACGAGGGTCTGCGGGGTGCTCTCGACGAACTGGAGCTTGCTGGCGTCGAAGCCGGCGAGCTTGCCGTACGCCGGGAGCAGGGTCCGGGTGATCGAGCCCGCCGCCACGCCGACCCGCTTGCCCTCCAGGTCCTTCGGCTTGGTCACGCCGGAGCCGGGCGGCGCGAAGATCGCCACGAGCGTGCTCTGGTGCACCGCCGCGATCACCCGCATCTCGGTGACCTGCCCCTTGCCGGTCTGGATCATCAGCTGGGTCACGTCGCTGTAGGTGAACTGGGCCTTGCCGGAGAGCAGACCCTGGTTGTTGGTGGCCGGCGCGCCCTGCTGGATGGTGACGTCGAGCCCGGCCTCGGTGAAGAAGCCCTTCTCCTTGGCCACCCACGCGAATGCGTCGTGTCCACCGGTGCCGAACCCGGTGAGGTACGTCACCTTGTCCGGGGTCTTACCGCCGCCGGTGTCACCGCCCTCGGAGTCGTCCGAACCGGAGCAACCGGCGGTGACCAGCATGGCCGTGGCCAGCGCGGCGGCGGCCAGCACGCGTATACGCCTCGTCATTCGTACCTGTCCTTTGAGGAGAATCCATTTAGGATGTGGATCGGTCGCCCGGTTCAGGACCGGCCGCGCCCCGCTGATGGCGCCACGGGTGCAGAGGATTGCCGGCGGCTCGCTATGGCCGGTGCCCGCCATGATCGTAATGCCTTGCCCGATGTCTCCGGCAGTCCTCCTGACGCGTTCGCGAGCAGGGTGTGACGCGACCCGAACTAATCTCTGCCAGGGCGACCGAGCGCCTCACCCGTCCCCTGTGCACAGTCCCGGAGGGCAGTTTACGGGCGCTTCCAGGACGTTGCGGCCTTACCCTGCCAACCGCCTGTCCGCCAGTCAAGGGATCAAATCGAGCCGATACCCAAGCGTGAGGCGGCGGATCGACGGGTCGTCGCAGCTGGTGAACCTTCCTCGCACCGCGTGGTGTCGCGCAGCACGCGGTGGCCGGTCGGGGGCGGGGGTGAAGAATCCTCGGGCACGGGCGACCTCAGTCGACCGGCAGCCGGTAGCCGCGTTTGACCACGGTCTGCACGACACCCGGGGTACGCAGCCCGGCCCGCAACCGGGCCACCGCCATCTCGACGGCGTGCTCGTCGGCGCCCCTGGGCAGGGTACGCAGCAGGGCGGCCCGGGACATCACCCGGCCGGGCGTACTCGCCAGGGCCCGCAGCACCGCCATCGGGGCCGGTGCCAGCGGGCGCAGCTCGCCGTCCAGGATGGCGGCGTGCCCGCGCAGGGTGAGCAGGTGCCCGGCGACCTTGACGCTTATCGCCCGCTGCGGAAGCTCGTCGACGATTGTCCGGACCAGCGCGCCGAGCCGGGCCCGGCTCGGTGACACCACCGGTACCCCGTGCCGGCGCAGTGGCGCGGCGGTGACCGGCCCGACGCAGGCGGCCAGTACGTCCGAGCGCAGCGCGTCGAGTACCGCGTCGGTGCTGGAGCCGGCGGCCCGGAGCAGTGCGCCGACCGCCGGTGCGGAGGTGAAGGTGACCGCGTCGACCAGCCGGCCGGCGATCAGGTCGACCAGCCGGTGCAGCGGGGCCGGGTCGGTAGGCGCCGCCCAGCGGTAGACGGGTACCTCGATCACGCTCGCCCCGGCCGCCTCCAGCGCCGCCGTGCACTCCGGCTGCCGCTCGCCGTGCAGCTGCATCGCGATCAGCTGACCGCGTACGCCACGCTGCCGCAGGTGCTCGATCACCTCGTCGCAGCTCTCCGAGGCGGGCGACCACTCGTCGTGCAGCCCGGCGGCCCGGATCGCGCCCCGGGCCTTCGGTCCCCGGCTGACGATGTAGGCCCGGCCCAGCACCGAGCGCAGCGGCTCGGCCAGCCCCCAGCCCTCGGCCGCCTCCAGCCAGCCGCGCATCCCGATCCCGGTGTTCGCCATCAGCACGTCGGGCGGGTTGTCCAGGCAGGCCCGGGTCGCCGCGCGCAGTTCGGTGTCGTCGGCCAGCGGCACGATCCGCAGCGCCGGGGCGAGCACCACCCGGGCGCCGCGCCGTTCCAGCATGGCGGTGAGTTCGTCGCGGCGTCGGTCGGCGGTGACCCCGACGGTGAAGCCGGCGAGTTCGCCGGACATCAGGCGTCCCCGGCCGGCCGGTGTCGGGGCGCCACCTCGACCAGCCCGTCCCGGCAGCGCACCCGGTAGGTCGGCACCGCCACCCCGGGCACGTCGAGGCAGTCGCCGGTGCGCAGGTCGTAGACCTGTTTGTGCAGCGGGGAGGCGACCGTCGGGATCTCGCCGCGGCTGCCGACGATGCCCCGGGCCATCACGTACGCGCCGGCGATCGGGTCGCGCTGGCCGATCGCGAAGAGTCGGCCGTCGTGGGTGCGGAAGACCGCCACCTGGTCGCCGTCGACAAGTGCGGCCACCCCGCGCTCCGGCTCCAGCCGGGGGTACGGGCAGACGGCCGTCCAGCTCACGTCGTCGTTGATCGTGATGTCGAGAGTCAACTCGGTACCCCCATGGTCGTCGGGAGGCCGAGCGTCACCGGTCGGCGGTCTCCCAGGGCCGGAACGGGCTGTCCCCGTTCCACCTCGAACGTGATCGACGGGTCCGGCACGTCGGGTGCGTTGACGAAGGAGGTGAACCGGCGCAGCCGGTCCGGGTCCGCCAGCGTGTCCCGCCACTCGTCCGAGTACGACCCGACGTGCCGGGCCATCGCGGCGTCGAGTTCGGCGCAGAGCCCGAGCGAGTCGTCGACGATCACCGCCCGCAGGTGTTCCAGGCCGCCCTCCATCGCCTCGATCCAGGCGGCTGTCCGCTGTAGCCGGTCGGCGGTGCGGATGTAGAACATCAGGAACCGGTCGACGTACCGGACGAGGTCCTCGGTGCTGAGATCCTGGCCGAAGAGTTCGGCGTGCCGGGGGCGGAAACCGCCGTTGCCGCCGAGGTAGAGGTTCCAGCCGCCCTCGGTGGCGATGATCCCGAAGTCCTTGCTGCGGGCCTCGGCGCACTCCCTGGCGCAGCCGGAGACCGCTGACTTGATCTTGTGTGGGGCGCGCAGTCCTCGATAGCGCAGCTCCAGGGCGATCGCCAGCCCGACCGAGTCCTGCACCCCGTACCGGCACCAGGTGGAGCCGACGCAGGACTTGACCGTACGCAGCGCCTTGCCGTAGGCGTGCCCGGACTCGAAGCCGGCGTCGACCAGCCGGCGCCAGATCCGCGGCAACTGCTCGACCCGGGCACCGAAGAGGTCGATCCGCTGCCCACCGGTGATCTTCGTGTAGAGGTTGAAGTCCCTCGCCACCTCACCGATCACGATCAGTTTCTCCGGGGTGATCTCGCCACCCGGGATCCTCGGCACCACCGAGTAGGTCCCGTCCCGCTGGATGTTGGCCAGGAAGTGGTCGTTGGTGTCCTGCAACGACGCCTGCTCGCCGTCGAGCACGTAACCGTTGCCGAGCGAGGCGAGGATCGAGGCGACCACCGGCTTGCAGATGTCGCAGCCCCGGCCCCGGCCGTGCTCGGCGACCAGCCGGGAGAAGGTGCGGATCCCGCGTACCCGGACGATGTCGAAGAGCTCCTGCCGGCTGTGGTCGAAATGCTCGCAGAGCGCCCTGCTCAGGCTCACCCCGGAAACCGCAAGCAACTGCTTCAGCATCGGTACGCAGGAGCCGCAGCTCGTACCGGCCCGGGTGCACGCCTTCAGCCCCGGTACGTCGGTGCAGCCCTCGGCGATCGCCCCGACCAGCTGGTCCTTTGTCACCGCGTTGCAGGAGCAGACCTGGGCCGACCCGGGCAGCGCCGCGATCCCGGCCCCGGTGGCGGTGCCGTCGCCGGCCGGGGCGAGCAGTGCCAGCGGCGGGCCGGGCAACGCGCCGCCGACGCTGGCCCGCAACGTCGGGTACGCCGTCACGTCGCCGACCAGCACCCCGCCGAGCAGGGTTCCCGCGTCGTCGGAGAGGACCAGCTTGGCGTAGACCCGGGTGGCCGGGTCGGTGAAGGTGACGTCCAGGCAGCCCGGGGTCCGGCCGTGCGCGTCGCCGAACGAGGCGACGTCCACCCCGAGCAGCTTCAGCTTGGTGGAGAGGTCGGCGCCGGGGAAGGTCGCCGTGCCGCCGACCAGCCGGTCGGCCACCACCTCCGCCATCGCGTAGCCGGGGGCGACCAGGCCGTAGCAGGTCCCCTCGACCGCGGCACACTCGCCGATCGCCCAGATCCGCTCGTCGGCGCTGCGGCAGCTCCCGTCCACCCGGATCCCGCCCCGCTCGCCCAGCTCCAGGCCGGCCGCCCGGGCCAGCTCGTCCCGGGGCCGGATGCCGGCGGCCACCACCACCAGGTCGGTGGGGAGCCAACTGCCGTCCGAGAGGGTAAGCCCGGCCAGCTCGCCGTCCGGGCGGGACCGGATCGCGGTGGTGGCCACCCCGAGGCGCGGCACCACACCCAGCTCCTCGACGTAGCGGCGCAGCATCGCGCCGCCGGCCTCGTCGATCTGCACCGGCATCAGCCGGGGGGCGAACTCCACCACCGAGGTGGCGAGGCCGAGCAGCCGCAGCGCGTTCGCCGCCTCCAGGCCGAGCAGCCCGCCGCCGATCACCGCACCGCTGCGCCGGCCCTTGGCGAAGTCGCGGATCGCGGCCAGGTCGTCCAGGGTTCGGTAGACGAAGACCCCGGGCCGCAGTGCCGGCGTCGGGCCGGGCGCGTCCGGGCCCGACGCCACGTACGCGCCGTCGATCGGCGGCACGAACGGGTACGACCCGGTCGCCAGCACCAGCGCGTCGTAGGCGTACTCCCCGCCACCGGTGACGACCCGTCGACCGGCCCGGTCGATCTCCACCACCGGCTCGCCCAGCCGCAGGTCCACCCCGTCGTCGGGCCGGTGCAGACTCAGCTCGTCCGCGTCCACCCCGTCGAAGAAGGCCGAGAGCCGCACCCGGTCGTACGCCGGCCGCCCCTCCTCGGCCAGCACGGTGACCTGCCAGCGGCCCCCGGTGTCCCGGGAGCGCAGCGCCTCGACGAAGCGCTGCCCCACCATGCCGTTGCCGACCACCACGAGCCGCCGTTTGCTCATGCCGCCACCTCTGCTTCCACCGGGTCGGGAGTGTCGATCGAGGAGAGCCAGCCGAGGATCCCCTCCACGGCGTCCCGGCAACTGCCGCAGCCGGTGGTGGCCCGGGTCGCGGCGACCACGTCGTCCAGGGACCTCGCCCCGGCCCGCCAGCAGCGCACCAGCGCGCCCTTGCGCACGGTGTTGCACTGGCAGACCGTCGCCGCGTCCGGCATCAGCGCCGGTGACTCGACAGGCATCGCTCCGACGCCGTCCCGGCTGCGGCCGAGCAGCAGCGCCCGGCGGTCGACAGGCACCGGGGTACCCCGGTCGAAGAGTTGGATCACCGTGCCGACCGCCGGGTTGTCGCCGAGCATGATCGCCCCGGTGAGCCGTTCACCGACGATGCGCAGCCGGGCGTAGGTGCCCCGGACCGGGTCGGAGAAGCTCAGTTCCTCGACGTCCGGGGCCGGGCCGGCCGCCGCGTCGCCCATCGCGGCCAGGTCGATCCCGGCGGCCTTTAGCCGGGTGACCGACGGCTGTGGCCGGTACCGGTCCCGCGGATCCCGCCCGGCGAGCACCTGGGCCAGCACCCGGGCCTGCTCCCAGGCGGGTGCGACCAGCCCGGTGACCACGCCGGCGTGCTGGGCGCAGTCGCCGATCGCCGAGATGTGCGGATCGCTGGTACGCAGCCGGTCGTCGACCACCACCCCCCGGTCCACGGCGAGCCCGGCGGCCCGGGCCAGTGCCACGTCGGGGCGTACCCCGCAGGAGAGCACCAGCAGGTCGGCGTCGAGGGCACGCCCGTCGGTGAGGGTCAGGGTCAGCCCGTCGGGCCGGGCGTGCACGGCGTCGGCCGCCACCTCCAGGTGGGTGGTGACGCCGAGTCCGGCCAGGGTACGGGCCAGCACCGCGCCGGCCGTCGGATCGAGTTGCCGCTCCATCAGGTGCCCGACCGGGTGCACCACGTGCACGTCGAGTCCCCGGGCGGCGAGCCCACGGGCCGCCTCCAGCCCCAGCAGCCCGCCGCCGAGCACCAGTGCCCGGCGTGCTCCGGTGGCGGCGGCCAGGATCCGCCGGCAGTCGTCGAGGGTGCGGAACACCGCCACCCGGTCCGGCAGCCGTTCCCGGTCCAGCCCGGCCAGCGGCGGCACCAGGGCGCGTCCGCCGGTGGCGAGCACCAGGTGGTCGTACCCGATCAGGTCGCCCTGCCGGGTCGTCACCGTGCGGCTGGCCCGGTCGACGCCGGTCACCTCCACCCCGGGGCGTACGTCGATGCCGTGCCCGGCCGCCTCAGCCAGCTCCACACCGGACTCGTCGACCTTGCCGGCCAGCAGGCTGGACAGCATGATCCGGTTGTACGCCCGGTGCGGCTCGGCACCGAGTACCGTGACCTTCGCGTTGCCGGGCCGGGCGGACAGCTCGGCCGCCAACCGCGCGCCGGCCATGCCGTGCCCGACGATCACGACGCGGTGGGGTGATCCGTCCACTGTCTCCTCTGTCGTCATGCCGTCCCCTCGCTCGGCGTTGCCTTCTCGACCCTCACCGCGCACACCTTGAACTCGGGCATCCTGGAGACCGGGTCGAGCGCGTCGCTGGTCACCGAGTTGACCCGGCCCGCACCCGCCCAGTGGAACGGTGCGAAGACGGTGTCCGGCCGGATGGCCGGGGTGAGCCGGGCCGGCGCCCGCATCTCGCCCCGGCGGCTGGTCACCCGCACCTCGTCGCCATCGTCGATCCCGAGCCGGGTGGCCAGGTCGGGGTGCAACTCCACGAAGGCGTTCGGGGCGACCCGGCGCAGCGCCTCGACCCGCCGGGTCTGCGCACCGGACTGGTACTGCGTCAGCACCCGCCCGGTGGTGAGATAGACCGGATAGTCCGGGCAGACCTCCTCGGCGGCCGCGCGGTGCTCGACCGGCAGGAACCGGGCCCGCCCGTCCGGGGTCGGGAAGCCGTCGGTGAACATCCTCGGTGTGCCGGGCCCGTCCTCGGCCGGGCAGGGCCAGAAGACGCCCTCCTCGGCGTCGATCCGCTCCCAGCTGATCCCGGCGTAGTCGGCGGCACCGCCGGCCGAGGCGCGCCGCAGCTCCGCGAAGACCAGTTCCGGCGAGGCCGGAAAGCGGGACCCGCCCAGACCGGTCGCCCCGTCGACGTGTTCGAGCCGGTCGGCGAGGTCGGCCAGCAGCGCCAGGTCGGTGCGTACCCCTGGCGGCGGCGGGCGGAGCGCGCGGCGACGCAGTACCCGACCCTCCAGGTTGGTCATCGTGCCGTCCTCCTCGGCCCACTGCGCGGTCGGCAGCACCACGTCGGCGATCTCGGCCGTCTCGGAGCGGACGAAGTCGGCCACCACCAGCAGGTCGAGCTCGCGCAGCCGGCTGGTGACCAGGCCCGCCCGGGGTGCCGAGACGACCGGGTTGGAGCCGAACACCAGCAGCCCGCGCGGGCCGCCGTCGGTGCCGAGCGCGCTGAGCAGCTCGTACGCCGAGACGCCCGGTCCGGGCAGCGCGTCCGGGTGCACTCCCCAGACCCCGGCGACGTGTGCCCGGGCGGCCGGGTCGTCGATCCGCCGGTAACCGGGGAGCTGGTCGGCCTTCTGCCCGTGCTCCCGGCCACCCTGGCCGTTGCCCTGCCCGGTGAGGCAGCCGTACCCGGAACCGGGGCGGCCGGGCAGGCCGAGCGCGAGGGCCAGGTTGACGAAGGCGGTGACCGTGTCCACGCCCTTGGCGTGCTGTTCGGCGCCGCGCGCGGTGAGGATGATCGCCCGGTCGGCGGTGCCGAGCGCCCGGGCCGCCGCCTCCAGGTCGGCCACCGGCACCCCGGAGAGCCGCTCCGCCCGGGCCGGCCAGTAACCGGCGGTCACCCGCCGCACCTGGTCGAATCCGGTGGTACGGGCGGCCACGTAGTCCTTGTCGACAAGTCCCTCGGCGAGCGCGATGTGCAGCAGCGCGTTCGCCACCGCCAGATCGGTGCCGGGGGTGGGTTGCAGGTGCAGGGTGGCCTGCCGGGCGGTGGCGGTGACCCGGGGGTCGACCACGATCAGGGTGCCGCCGCGCTGTCGCTGCTTGACCAGGTAGCGGACCAGCGGCGGCATCGTCTCGGCGACGTTCGCGCCGACCAGCAGCAGGGTGTCGGCGGTGCCGAGGTCGGCCAGCGGGAACGGCAGCCCCCGGTCGATCCCGAAGGCGCGCATCCCGGCGGCGGCGGCCGAGGACATGCAGAAGCGTCCGTTGTAGTCGATGTTGCGGGTGCCGAGCGCGACCCGGGCGAATTTGCCGAGGGCGTACGCCTTCTCGTTGGTCAGTCCACCCCCGCCGAACACGGCGACCGCGTCCCGGCCGTACCCGGACTGGATCCGGCGGATGCCGTCGACCACCCGGTCCAGCGCCTCCGGCCAGCTCGCCGGGCGCAGGTCCCCGCCGGGGCGGTCCCGCAGCAGCGGGGTGGTCAGCCGGTCGGGGTGGTCGAGCAGTTCGGCGGCGGTCCAGCCCTTCTGACAGAGCCCGCCCCGGTTGGTCGGGAACTGCCGGGGCAGCACCTCCACCCGCTCGGCGGTACGGCGCAGTGTCATCCCGCACTGGAGGGCGCAGTATGGGCAGTGCGTGACGACGTCCTGGGACACATCTTCCGAATGCGTCGCAGTGCGTGCACCGTCTGTCATGTCCGAAGCGTGCCGGCGCCCGGTTTCACGGCCGGGTCCCTCTTGTTTCGGGCCTGTCAAGAGCCGCTCACACGGACCTTGCTCATCGGGTCGGCTCGGCCTGCCGGGAGTGGATCTATGATGTGGAAGGTCGTTCCACATCTTAGGAGGCACTCCGATGGCCGTGGTGTCGCTCTTCGACGCGGTGGCCGGGTCGTACGACGAGTCCCGTCGCCGGCTCGTGCCGTGCTTCGACGACTTCTACGGCACGGCCGTCGAGGTGGCGGCCCCGCCGCTGCGCCGGGCGCTGGCCTCCGGGCGGGTACCGACCGTACTCGACCTGGGCGCCGGTACCGGGCTCTTCTCGATCCTGCTCGGTGCCGCCGTACCGGGGGTCCGGAGCACCCTGCTCGACGGCGCCCCGGCGATGCTCGCGGTCGCCGAGGGGCACCTGACCCGGCGCGGGGTACCGCACGAGACGGTGGTCGCCGACCTGACCTCGCCGCTGCCCGGCGGCCCGTACGACGCGGTGGTCTCCGCGCTCGCCATCCACCACCTGCCGGACGCCGACAAGCGGGACCTCTATCGCCGGATCCGGCAGGTGCTGGTCCCCGGCGGGGTCTTCGTGAACGCCGAACAGGTCTCCGGCGGCACCCCCGACCTGGACTCCCGGTACGACGAGGTGTGGTTGGCCCAGGTCACCGCGCTCGGTGCCACCGGGGCGGAGATCGCCGCCGCCCGGGAGCGGATGCTGCACGACCGCCCGGCACCGATGCCGGACCAGTGCCGCTGGCTGGTCGAGGCCGGTTTCGTCGGGGTCGACTGTTTCTACAAGTCCTGGCGGTTCGCCGTCTTCGGCGGCCGCCGCGAGCTGTGAGCTGCGACGGCAGCGTCTGTGAGCTGTGAGCTGTGACGGCGGTTGCCTGTGTGCACGGCGGCGGCCGGTGCGCGGCGTGCACGGCCGTGGCCGGGCAGGGCGGCGGCCGACCGACCCGGGGTTGGTGCGGCGTTGGAATGACGGCTGGTCATACCGCCGGTAGGCTGAGCGGCATGACCGCCAAGGTGACCCTCTCGTTCTCCGACGAGACGATCGAAGAGGCGCGGCGCTTCGCGAAACGGGACGGCATGTCGCTTTCCGCCTGGATCGACCAGGCGGCCCGGGAGAAGGCGCTCCGCGAGGTCTTCGCCGCACACGCCGCGGCCGTCGGTCGGGCCCGCCTGGACATCGAGGCCGCCGCGATCGCCGACGCCCAGGAAGCCGCACTCGTCGACGCGGCTCTCGGCGGGCGCCCGAGTGCTGCTGCATAGGGGCGAGATCTGGCGGATCGACGGGGCCCGGTCCCGGCTCGGTCTGGTGATCAGCTCCGACGTCTACAACTCCACTGACGTACCGATAGTGATCGTCGCCGAGGTGGTCGACTCCGAGCTGCTCCGGGACTCTCCGCTCGCCGTCACCATGGGGGAGTACGTGGTGATGCCCGACCGGCTCTCGTCGCCGATGAAGAAGTGGTTCACCGACCGCGTCTCGGTCGCCGACGCCGACACCATGTTCCGGGTCAGCCGGGCACTGCGTATCCTCCAGGGCATCTGAGCGTCGGATCCGTCGGCGCAGCGCCCCGCCGGGCCGGGCTGGGTGGCCGGGGATCTCACCGCCTGCGGTGACCCGCCGTGCGCCGACCGTTGCCGCGCCGACTTCCAGCCCGAACCGCCGGGAAACCCCACGCTCCTACGTTCGGGCGGCATGACGAGTACTGCCACCGGCCCGACCGCCGGTCCCGGGACCGACCGCACGGCCACCGCCCCGGCGGCCGGCCTCGGCACCCTCGCGCCACCCGAGCCCGCAGCCGCCCCCGCAGCCGCCCCCGTGGCCGCCCGCCGGCACCAGATCGACGACTGGCGCCCCGAGGATCCGGACTTCTGGCGTACCACCGGAGCGCCGATCGCCCGGCGCAACCTGATCGTCTCGATCGCATCCGAGCACATCGGCTTCTCGGTGTGGACCCTCTGGTCGGTACTGGTGCTCTTCCTCGGCCCGGAGTACGGGATCGATCCGGCCGGGAAGTTCCTGCTCACCGCCGTACCGGCCGCGCTGGGGGCGGCGCTGCGGCTGCCATACACCCTGGCGGTGGCCCGGTTCGGTGGGCGGAACTGGACGATCTTCAGCGCCCTGCTGCTGCTGGTCCCGGCGGTGCCGATGACGATCCTGATCGAGCCCGGGGTGTCGTACGGCACGCTCATGGTGCTCGCCTGCCTGGCCGGGGTCGGCGGCGGCAACTTCGCCTCCTCGATGGCGAACATCAACCTCTTCTATCCGCAGCGGCTCAAGGGCTGGGCGCTGGGCCTGAACGCGGGGGGCGGCAACCTCGGGGTGGCAGCCGTGCAGCTCGTCGGGCTGGCGGTGCTGGCCACGGCGGGTGCCGCGTACCCGCGCCTGGTGCCCGCGGTCTACCTCCCGCTGATCGTGCTCGCCGCGCTCGCCTCGGCCCGCTACATGGACAACATCACCGGGGTCCGCAACGAGCGGGGGGCGCTGCGGGAGGCGGCCCGGGACCCGCACACCTGGGTGATGTCGGTGCTCTACATCGGCACCTTCGGGTCCTTCATCGGCTTCGGCTTCGCCTTCGGGCAGGTGCTGCTGGTGCAGTTCGGTGACCGGTTCGGCACCCCGCTCGACGCGGCGTACCTGACCTTCCTCGGGCCGCTGGTCGGCTCGCTGATCCGGCCGGTCGGCGGCCACCTGGCCGACCGGTACGGTGGGGCCAGGGTGACCCTGGTGACCTTCGCCGCCATGGCGGCCGGCGCCGGGCTGGTCCACCACGCCTCCGGGGAGCGCTCGCTGACCCTCTACCTGATCGGGTTCATCGGGCTCTTCGTGCTCTCCGGGATCGGCAACGGATCGACGTACAAGATGATCCCGGCGATCTTCCGGGCTCGGGCGAACCGGGCGGTGGCCGACGGCGAACTGGACCCGGCCGACGCACAGCGGCGGGCGTGGCGGCTCTCCGGTGCGTTGATCGGGATCGCCGGGGCGGTCGGCGCGTTCGGGGGCGTACTGGTCAACATCGCCTTCCGGCAGTCGTTCCTGGCGTACTCCTCGGCCGACGCCGCCTACCTGGCCTTCATCGCCTGGTACGCCCTCTGCCTCGTGGTGACCTGGGTGGTCTACCTCCGCCCGTCCCCCCACCGCCTCCCCGGCGTGTGACTTGCCTGCAAGGTGCAAGGAAGGGCCCCCGCATATCGTTTTCTGTTGTAGCGGGGGCCCTTCCTTGCACCCGTTTTGACCTCGGCGCCGGCTAGCGGGTATCGTTGCCTGCTGTTGTGTGACACCCAAGTTTTCACGTGACATCCGCGGGCGTGCCTTCTCCGGGTACGCTTGGTCGTTTGCGCGTGCCTGGCGACCGGTGCGCGACCCCAGACCGACGACGAGACAAGGTAGACCTGTGCGTACGTACAGCCCGAAGCCGGGTGAGATCGAGCGTCAGTGGCACGTCATCGACGCGTCAGACGTCGTGCTGGGCCGTCTGGCCTCCCACGTTGCCACGCTGCTGCGGGGCAAGCACAAGCCGACTTTCGCGCCGCACGTGGACACCGGTGACTTCGTCGTCGTCGTGAACGCGGGCAAGGTGGCGCTGACCGGCAACAAGCGGCACACCAAGGTCGCCTACCGGCACTCCGGCTACCCGGGCGGTCTGAAGCAGGTCGGCTACGACGAGCTGCTGACCAAGCGTCCCGACCGGGCCATCGAGCTGGCCGTCAAGGGCATGCTCCCGCACAACAAGCTCGGCCGTCAGCTGATCAAGAAGCTGAAGGTCTACGCCGGTGCCGAGCACCCGCACGCCGCGCAGCAGCCGGTGCCGTTCGAGATCAAGCAGATCGCGCAGTGAGCGCGGGCGAAGGAAACAGCATGACCGACACCATCGCGACCACCGAAGCCCCGGTGCCCGCCCCGGTGGCCCGGGCTCCTCGTGGCGACCGGCCGATCCAGACCGTTGGCCGGCGCAAGGAGGCGATCGTCCGGGTCCGGATCGTCCCGGGCAGCGGCAAGATCACCTGCAACGGTCGTGAGCTTGAGGCGTACTTCCCGAGCAAGGTGCACCAGCAGCTCATCAAGGAGCCGCTGGTCACCGCCGAGAAGGCCGAGGCGTTCGACATCATCGCCAACCTGCGGGGCGGCGGCACCACCGGCCAGGCCGGCGGGCTGCGGCTGGCCATCGCGCGGGCGCTGATCACCAACGACCCCGATGACCGCCCGGCGCTGAAGAAGGCCGGCTTCCTCACCCGGGACGCCCGGGAGAAGGAAAGCAAGAAGTACGGTCTCAAGAAGGCCCGCAAGGCGCCCCAGTACTCCAAGCGTTGATCAGCGGCAACACCTTGTACGTCTGACGTACGGCCGGAAACCGCCCCCTTCCGCGGTGGCGGTGTCCGGCCGTTTCGTCGTTTACCACTGGTGCGCTTCCCGGAGGTCACGCGCATGGGGCGGCTGTTCGGCACTGACGGCGTACGCGGACGCGCGAACGCCGACCTCACCCCCGAGTTGTCACTCGCGGTCGCCGTCGCGGCCGCGCAGACCCTCGCCGAGTCCGACCGGAGCCATCCACCGCTCGCGGTGGTCGGCCGGGACACCCGGGCCAGCGGCGAGATGCTGGAGGCCGCGGTGGTGGCCGGGCTGACCAGCGCCGGGGCCAACGTGGTCCGGGTCGGGGTGCTGCCCACACCCGGCGTGGCCTTCCTGGTCGGCGAGGCCAAGGCCGACCTCGGGGTGATGCTCTCCGCCTCGCACAACCCGATGCCGGACAACGGGATCAAGCTCTTCGCGGCCGGCGGGCACAAGCTCCCCGACGACGTCGAGTTGAAGATCGAGGCCGCGGTCGAGGCGAATGGCTCGGCCGGCTGGCAGCGGCCGACAGGTGCCGGCGTCGGCCGGGTACACGACCTGCTCGACGGTGCCGAGCACTACATCCAGCACCTGGTCGGCACGATCCCGCACCGGCTCGACGGGCTCAAGGTCGTCGTCGACTGCGCCAACGGCGCCGCCTCGGAGGTCGCCCCGGTGGCGTACCGGGAGGCCGGTGCCGAGGTGATCGCCATCCACGCCGAGCCGGACGGGCTCAACATCAACGACGACTGCGGTTCGCAGCACCTCGACGACCTGCGGGCCGCCGTGGCGGAGCACGGTGCCGACCTCGGCATCGCGCACGACGGCGACGCCGACCGCTGCGTCGCGGTCGCCGCCGACGGCACCGAGGTGGACGGCGACCAGATCATGGCGATCCTGGCGCTGGCCATGCGGGAGGCCGGGACGCTGACCCAGGACACCCTGGTCGCCACCGTGATGAGCAACCTCGGTCTCCGGCTGGCGATGTCCGCGGCCGGGATCCGGCTGGTCGAGACCAAGGTCGGCGACCGGTACGTCCTGGAGGAGCTGCGCGCCTCCGGGCTGGCGCTCGGCGGCGAACAGAGCGGACACCTCGTACTTCCCGCGTACGCGACCACCGGCGACGGCGTCCTCACCGGGCTGCACCTGATGTCCCGGGTGGCCGCCACCGGCCGTAGCCTCGCCGAGCTGGCCTCGGTGGTGACGAAGCTGCCGCAGGTGCTGATCAACGTGCCGGTCGCGGACCGGACGGTGGGAGCCGGTGCGCCTGGCGTACTCGGCGCGGTGCAGCGGGCCGAGGCGGAGCTGGGCGAGACCGGGCGGGTGCTGCTGCGCCCCTCCGGTACCGAGCCGCTGGTCCGGGTGATGGTCGAGGCGGCCACCCTGGAACTGGCCCAGGATGTCGCGGAGCGGATCGCGGCCGAGGTGCGTACCGCCAGCCCGGCACCGGCGTAACGCGCCTGCGCGCAGGCGCTGCCGCCCCGTCGGGCGGAACGACGGGGCGGGCCGAACCACGGACCCCGGCCGGACTCGGGTCAGGGAGACATCCCTGACGGTGTGTCGGGGTCACCCTCGGCGTGCCACCAGGTGCCGGCGATCCGTGGGCTGATCATCACGATTCCGGTATCGGACCATGCGTTGGGATTGATCGTGAAGTAGTTGCCGTCCTGCAGGTTGTCGCTGTGGTATCCGTGGCCGTTGGTGAAGAATCGGGTGTCGTCGGTGAAGCAGGAGAGGAACTGGGCGGCGCGGTTGCGGGCGACGTCGGCGCCAGGGTCCCACCGGGGCCGTTGACTCCAGACGAGTGAGGTGCGCTGGACGGCGACGATGTGCTCGACGGCTTCGTTCCGGCCGACCTCGACCCAGGGATTGGGGTAATTGCGCCGGTAGGACCAGTGGGCGATGAAGCGATCGAGTTCGCTCGTGGGATCGGGCTCGGGCAGTGCGTGGCCGACCCGGCGTTGGATGAGCCAACTGGCCGGATCGAAGCGGCCGTTGAAGTCGGTCTGCGCCCCGATGGCCCGCGTCATGTCCCCGTCGTCGGGGGCTCCGAAGCGTACCGGTGCCAGCAGGGGGCCTTCGACGGGCAGGGAGGCGAGGTCGACGCCGAGCACCCTCTCGATCAAGGCGACGTACGACCGGACCGGCAGCGGCCACTCAAGGTCGTCATTCGAGTACGAGGCGAACTCGTACCGCTGGTGCGCCTTGGCCAGGGCGCTTACCGCATCGTCCAGCTGGAGCCTTCGCCACAGGTCTGGATGTCTCGTTCTGTCCTGCCCGGGTCCTGCGGCATCCAGCACCCATTCGACCGCACGGAGTGCGACATGTGCGGTCAACCAGCCGTCGTCCAGGTGGGAGTCGGCAGTGTCGACAGTGCCGCCGAGCACCTCGGTCAGCAGGTCGACAAGCGCGGTCCGAACATCGTCCACCAAGGTGGTGACCTCCCGTCTCCGTGACTTCCGGTGCCAGCCGTCGACGCGGTGCTCCGGTGGCGGCTGTCCCGTGGCCGTGAACCGGCGCTCCTGCCCAGCGGAGGGCGGCCGTCGCGGGCTGCCCTGGCTCGGTGCGGTCGCCGCGAGCCGGCACGTCGAGGCGGATCCGGTCTTCCTCTATTTTGCGCCCGCTCCGCCGCCCCGAACCACGGGCGGGACGGCGGAGCGGGCCTGGACCGCCGGCCTGCGTCACGGGACCATCGGCGTGGCCGGCGGAGGTTCTAGAGCCGGAGCTGGCTGGCCCGGGCCAGGGTGTGGTCCGGACCGTCGCCACCGGTGAGGTCGAGGTCCTCGGTGACCCGGCCGTCCCTGAGCCGGACCAGCCGGTCGCACCGGGCGGCGATGTGCTGCTCGTGGGTGGCCAGCAGGATCGTGACGCCCCGCTCGGCGCGCAGCCGCATCAGCAGGTCGATGATCTCCCCGCCGGTGGTCGAGTCCAGGTTGCCGGTCGGCTCGTCCGCGAGCAGCAGCGCCGGCTCGCCGATCAGGGCCCGGGCCACCGCGACCCGCTGCTGCTGGCCGCCGGAGAGCTGCGCCGGCAGGGCCCGCTCCCGGCCGCCGAGCCCCACCGCGTCGAGCAGTTCCCGGGCCCGGGCCGTCCGGTCGTAGCCGACCCGGTACGGCAGCACCGGCGCCAGCACGTTGTCCAGCGCGGTCAGTGCGGGCAGCAGGTGGTAGCGCTGGAAGACGAAGCCGACCCTCCGGCGGTACGCGGTCAGGGCGCGGCGACCCAGCCGGGTGATCTCCTGCCCGCCGACGACCACCGAGCCGGAGTCGGCTGGTTCGATCGCCCCGAGCAGGTGCAGCAGGGTCGACTTGCCGGAGCCGCTCGGCCCGGTCAGTGCCACCACCGAGCCGGCGGCCACGTCGAGCGACAGCTCGTCCACCGCGACGATCGGGAGTTCTCCGCCGGAGAACCGCTTGGTCAGCGCGGTGACGGTGACGCCGACCCCGGTGTCCGCCATTGTCACTCCTCGGCTAGCAGACGACTTGTGGGAGCCCGGCGCAGCAGTGCCGCCGGGACGAGCGCCGCGAGGCAGGCGACGAGCGCTCCGGCTGCGGCGGTGCCGACCCCGGTGAGGACGACTCCCGTGGAGAGGCCGCCGATCAGCGCGGCGGCGCCGGCCAGCCCGACCGCCGTACCGGCCAGCGCGCCGAGCAGGCCGATCCCGGCTCCCTCGTAGGCGGCCAGCCGGGTGAGCGCGGACTCCGTCCAGCCGGTCGCCCGCAGTGCCGCCAGCTCGGCGGCCCGGTCGCGGATGTTCAGGTAGAGCACGTCGGCCACGGCCGCCGCGCCGAGCAGCACGGTGGCGGTCGCGGCGACGGTGTCGGCGGTACGCACCGTCGCCGAGACGGTGTCGCCGAGCAGGCTGCCCAGCACCGTGTCCCGGAAGGCGTAGTTGATCGCGGCGAGCACCGTCGACGCGGCCACCCCGATGCCGAGGGCCGCCGCGCCGAGCAGGGCGCGGCCCGGTACCCGGATCAGGTTGAGCACGGCGAGGCCGAGCACTCCGCGTACCCGTCGACTCCGCCGGACCGGGGCGATGGCCGGCCGGAGCGCGCCGGCCGGATGTGAGCGGGCGGCCCGCACCGCCGGGCCGGCGCCGGCCACGACCGCGAGCAGCAGCGCCACCGGTACGGCCAACGCCGCCCGCCGCCAACCCACCTCCACGCCGAGCAGGGCGCCGAGCGGGGCGGCGAGGAGCAGTGACAGCAACCCGGCGGCGAGGCCGATCAGCGCCACCTCGCCGAGGATCGCCGCGCCGATCCGCCGGGCCGGCCAGCCGAGACAGGCCAGCACCGCCAGCTCGGTCCGACGGTCCCGGACGGCGGCCGAGACCGCGTTGGCGAGGAAGAGCGCGCAGACGGTGAGGACGAGCAGGAAGAGTACGACGCTCTTCCGGTCCACCGCCCGGACGATCACCGACGCCACCCCGATCGAGGACCAGCCCTCGGTCAGCCGCAGTTCGGGCCGGCCGAACGAGCCGGCGGGCAGCTCGACGGTCTGCGGGGCCGGTGACGAGCCGAAGGTGACGTCGACGTCGAGTCCGGTACGGGCGGCGATCCGCTCCGCGACCTGCCGGACCTGCCGTTCCGCCGCCTCGGTGTAACCGGCGACTCCGGCGACCCGGATCCGGATCGCGCTGATCGGGGCGGCCAGTTGCGGGTCGTTGCCGCCCTCCAGCAGCCTCGGCACGGCGGCGAGGCTGGTCAGCAGCAGCGGCGGGCTGGAGAGGTAGCCGGCCGGGTTTCCGCTGGGCAGCAGCGGGCGGTCGCCGAGCGCCTCCCGGCTGGCCGGGTCGGCGCCGACGGCCTGCGGTGGCGCGTACGTCTCCAGCGGCACCTCGGAGAGCGCGCTGAAGCTGCTCAGCCGTTCCGGGTCGAAGATGCCGACCGCCTGCCAGCCCAGCCCGGCCCCGCTGCGCGAACTCGGCTGGTCGAGCTGGCGCAGTGGCCGGAAGGCGACGTCACTGGCGAGCCACGGCGCCGGATAGGTGCCCGGCCCGTCGGCCCGGTACGCCGGCAGGTCGGGACTTCCGGCCCGGGGCCGCAGGCTGCCGTCGGAGAGTTGACGGTAGTCGATCGACCCGGCCTGCACGACCGGGCTCAGGCTGCCCAGGCCGGTCTGCTGCCGGACCGCCTCCCGCATCTCCTGCTGGTAGTTGGTGGTCGGATCGGCGCTCGCGCCGCCGGCCGGCTCGCCGCCGCCGCTCAGTGCGGCAAGCAGTTCCTCCTGTTGCAGGCCGGCGACCCGGTCCGGGCGCAGTCGGGTGTAGCTGGCCGCCACCCGGCCGTCCAGGTAGGGGCGGCTGGTGGCGAGCACCGGGACGTTCTGGTAGCCGGGGCCGAGCAACCTGTTCTCGACTGTCGTGTCGTGCCGGGTCAGTGGCCTGCCGTGCACCACGGCGTCGGAGAGCCCGACCAGCCGGTCCTCGGCGGGCGGGTCGACGGCGGCGAGCAGGAACGGGACGATCCACCGGACCGGCAGCACCAGCCGGTCGGTCGGGGTGGGTGCGGGGTCGCGGAGCCCGACGGTGTGGTGCGGCGAGTTCTCGAACCGGCCGTCCGGCAGCAGCCGGGCGACGACTACCTCGGTGTAGTCGGTGTCCGGCGAGGTGCGGGTGAGGGTCGGCTCCGCGCCGATGTTGCAGACCGGTTCGGTCCGCCCGTCCGGGAAGATCTCCCGGGGGACGATGTAGCCGGTCCGGCAGGGGTTGAGCGGGTACCGCCGGCCGTCTGTGTAGAGGGCCGAGCTCGCGACGCCGCCGTTCTCCCAGACCGGATAGGCGAGGCGGTTGCGGGTCAGGTAGACGTACCGGGGTTTGCCCGTGGTGCGGGACAGGCCGCGTTCGGCCAGGAAGGTCGGGTCGACCCGGATCACCTGCCGGTCGAGGGAGCGGTCCACCGCGTCGGTGAGGTCGAGATGGGCCCGCATCTCGTGCAGGGAGTAGCCGAGCATCGCCACCGGGGCCGCGACGTCGACGCCACCGACCGTGCGAACCTGCTCGTACTGGGCCATGCTGATGCCGCCGAAGAGGCCGGAGAGGTAGTTGGGGCGTACGACACCCCGCGCCGTCTCGAGTTCGGCCTGTGTCCCGTTCGGACGGACGAGAATGTCATACGCGGCGCGGGTCTCGCGCTGCACCCGATCGTTGAGGCGCAGTTGGGAGGTGGTGGTGGTGCCGGTGAGCACGACGAATCCGGTGGTCGCGACGAGCACACCGGTCAGCAGGGCGAGCGATCGCCAGAGCCGGGCCCGCAGCTGCCGCCAGATGAATCCGACCACCGGGCCCCTCCTCTTCTCCCGCAGGACACTCTGCGCTATACATTGTCACAATGCAAGAGGCCGTGTTGACGGCCGGAAGGTGGGTCAGGAATGGCCATCCAGCATGCGGTACTCGCGCTGCTCGCCGACGGCCCGAGCTACGGCTACGAGCTGAAGGGCGCCTTCGAGGCTGCCGTCGGTCCACAGTGGGGATCGCTGAACATCGGCCACCTCTACCAGATCCTCGACCGGCTGGCCCGGGACGAACTGGTCCGGGCCGAACGGCAGGCGCAGCCGGTCAAGCCGGACCGGGTGGTCTACGAGATCACCCCCGCCGGCCGGACCGAACTGTCCAAGTGGCTGGCCGAGCCGAGTACGCGCAGCGGCGGCTTCCGGGACGACTTCTTCCTCAAGGTCACCGCCGCCGCCCGCTCCGGCTCCGCCGACGTGGTGCGTACGGTGCTCGCCAACCAGCGCGGCTACCTGCTGCGCGAACTGCGCAACCTCGGCACGCTGCGCCGGGAGGCGACCGACCCGGTGGTCGAGTTGCTGCTCTCCGCCGCGAGTCGGCACGTCGAGGCGGATCTGGCCTTCCTCGACGACGCCGAGACGGCCCTGCTCGACGGCGACCGGATCCGCATCCCGACCGCGCGGACGGGCGGCACCGACGCCGTACCCGGATCGCTGCCCGACGGCCGCGTCACCGGCCTGGCCGAGGGCGCCTGAGCGTCGGCGCGACCGGGGTCAGCCCGGTCAGCCCTCGCCCTCCGGCGGTCTTCCGGGCCAGCCGCCGAGCGTGCCCAGCCGGGTCACCGCCTCGGCCAGCACCTCCGGTCGCTTGCAGAAGGCGAACCGGACCAGCCGCCGCCCCGCCTCGACATGGTCGTAGAAGACCTGCGTCGGCACGGCGACCACCCCGCAACGTTCCGGCAGCGAGCGGCAGAACTCCACCCCGTCCCGCCCGCCCAGTGCGGTGATGTCGGCGGTGACGAAGTAGGTCCCCTCCGGAACCAGCACCTCGAAACCGGCCTCGACCAACCCGGCCGAGAGCTGGTCCCGCCGCGCCTGGAGGTCGGCCCGGTAACCGTGGTAGTAGTCGTCCGGCAGGGCCAGGGCCACCGCGACCGCCGGTTGCAGCGGTGCGCCGCCGGTGAAGGTGAGGAACTGCTTGACCCGCATCGTCGCCGCCACCAGCGGTGCCGGACCACTGGCCCAACCGATCTTCCAGCCGGTGCAGGAGAACGTCTTGCCCGCCGAGGAGATCCGCAGGGTGCGCTCCCGCATCCCCGGCAGGGTGGCCAGCGGGATGTGCCGGCTGCCGGCGTCGGTGAAGACCAGGTGCTCGTAGACCTCGTCGGTGACCGCGAGGGCGTCGAACTCCTGGCACAACCGGGCGATCAGCGCCAGTTCCTCGGCGTCGAAGACCTTGCCGGTGGGATTGTGCGGCGAGTTGAGCAGTACCAGCCGGGTCCGGGGCCCGAAGGCGGCGCGCAGTTCCGCCGGATCGAAGGCGTACCGGCCGCCGTCGACCGGGCGGAGCGTCACCGGCCGCCGTACCGCACCGGCCAGGGCGATCGAGGCGGCGTACGAGTCGTAGTACGGCTCGAAGCAGACCACCTCGTCGCCGGCCTCGCAAAGCCCGAGGATCGCCGCCGCGATCGCCTCGGTCGCCCCGGCCGTGATCAGCACCTGCCCGTCCGGGTCGTAGTCGAGCCCCCAGAACCGGCGCTGGTGTGCGGCGACGGCGGCGCGTAACGCCGGAATCCCCGGCCCGGGCGGGTACTGGTTCTGCCCGCCCCGCAGCGCCGCCACCGCCGCGGCCAACATCTCGGGCGGCCCGTCCGTGTCCGGAAAGCCCTGGCCCAGGTTGACCGCTCCGGTGCGCACCGCCAGCGCCGACATCTCCGCGAAGATGGTGGTGCCGAACGGGCGCATCCGGCGGACCAGGGGATCGGAGTCGGTTGTCGTCGTCACCCCGTCACCCTAGAACCGTGCTGGGCCGTTCGTCAGATCCCGAAATCCGAGCAGGTGAGGGTCGCGTAGTTGCCGCTGGCGGTCTTCGATGCGGTGGACTTCCCGTCGACCGTGATCTTGCAGGCGATGTCTCCGGAACCACCGCCGGTGCGGATCGCCACCACCGTCTTCAGCTCGTCCTCGGGGAGCTTGACCTCCTTCTTCCACGGGAGCTCGACCGCCGGCAGGTGCACCTGCTTGCCGCCGCCGTCGATGTAGGAGAGCGCGACGCGACCCTCGCCGGTCACCTCGTAGACCACCGTCTGGCCGGTGCCGCCCGCGTCACCGCTGTCCTGGCCGTTCGAGGTGGATGGTGGCGGGGTGGCGTCGAGGCTGGTCTCCACCGACTTGCGCAACTGGTCCATGAAGGAGAGCGGGCCCAGGCAGAGCCCGACGCAGGCGATCAGCACGACCACCACCACGGCCACGATCACAATGATCATGGTCTTGTTGCTCTTCTTCGGCGGTGCCGGCGGCGGGAACTGCCCGCCGGGGTAGCCCGGCTGCTCGGGCTGCCCGTAACCGGGGTAGCCGCCGGCGCCGGCCGCCGCGTAGGGGTCGGTGCCGGGCGGAGCGGACTGCGGCGGGCCGGACTGCGGCGGGTAGAGGCCGTAACCGACGTCCTGCTGGTTCGGCGCCCCGCTGGTCGGGTATGGCGTGGCTGGTGGGCCGGACTGCGGCGGGTACGCCGGGCCGGCACCGTAGGGCGGGGCCGGCGGCTGACCCGGGCCGGGCTGCTGCGGCTGGGCGTACGGGTTCGGCTGCTGCGGCTGGGCGTACGGGTTGGGTTGCTGCGGCTGGGCGTACGGGTCCGACGGCTGCGGCTGGCCGTACGGCTGCTGCGGCTGGCCCCAGGCCGGCTGCCCGTACTGGCCGGGTTGGGGCGGCTGTCCGTATCCGCCCGGTTGGGCCGGTGGCTGCCCGTACGTCGTCGGCTGCGCCGGTTGCCCGTAACCGGACGGCTGGCCGGGCTGCGGCTGCTGCGGCGGGGCGTACCTCGTGGTCGGGGCGTCCTCGTCCTCGGCGGGCGTGGGGTTGTCCGGCCGGGGCTGCTGTGGCGGGCCGAACTTCGTCGTCGGCGGCTCGTACTCGGCGGAGGGGTCGTACGGGTTGTGCGGGGGCGGCGAGTCGGTCATCGGGTCTGGCTCCAGATATGGCGGACAGCAGGGGCGCGGCGACCGGGAGAGGGAGGCGCCGGAGGAGATGGCAGCGGATGCGCCAGTCACGGTACCCCGTCCCCGCTGGTCGCGATGTACCGGTGAAGGGCAGGCCGGATTCCGGAGCGACGGTTCGTCCGGTTCTGCCGAGCCGTCGGGATACCGAGCAGGGGCAGTGATCGAATGCGCACCTTTCGAGCACGCTAGATGAGCGAACTTAGGTTAGGCTGCGGGCCATGTGCGGAATCGTGGGTTACGCCGGCGCCAGGCCGGCGCTGGGCATCGTGCTGGACGGGTTGCGGCGGCTGGAATACCGCGGCTACGACTCGGCCGGCGTGGCGGTGGTCGCCGAGGGCGAACTGCTGACCGAGAAGAAGGCCGGCAAGCTGGCCAACCTGGAGAAGGCGTTGGCCGAGCGGTCGACGGACGACGCGGTGCCCGGCATCGGCGCCGGTACCACCGGCATCGGGCACACCAGGTGGGCCACCCACGGCGGGCCCACCGACCGCAACGCCCACCCGCACCGGGCCACCGACGGCCGGGTGGCGGTGATCCACAACGGCATCATCGAGAACTTCGCCAAACTCCGCGCCGAGCTGGAGGCCGACGGCGTCGAGTTCAGCAGCGACACCGACACCGAGTGCGCCGCGCACATGCTCGCCAACGAGCTCGCCCGGCTGCGCGCCGCGGGCGAGCCCGACGGGCCGGCGCTGCTGGCCACCGCGATGCGCCAGGTCTGCCAGCGGCTGGAGGGCGCCTTCACGCTGCTCGCGGTGGACGCCGCGATCCCCGGCGCGGTGGTCGGGGCCCGGCGCAACTCGCCACTCGTGGTCGGGCGCGGGGCCGGGGAGAACTACCTGGCCAGCGACGTTTCCGCGTTCATCGAACACACCCGGGAAGCGGTCGAGCTGGGTCAGGACCAGGTCGTGCTGATCACTGCCGACGCCATCGAGATCACCGACTTCGCCGGCGCCCCGGCCACCGGCAAGGACTTCCACATCGACTGGGACGCCTCGGCCGCCGAGAAGGGCGGCTACGACTACTTCATGCTCAAGGAGATCGCCGAGCAGCCGCAGGCGATCGCCGACACCCTGCTCGGTCGGCTAAAGGAGAACGGGGAGATCGTCCTCGACGAGGTCCGCCTCTCCGACCAGGACCTGCGGGACGTCGACAAG
Source organism: Plantactinospora sp. CNZ320 (assembly GCF_002846275.1). NCBI lineage: Bacteria > Bacillati > Actinomycetota > Actinomycetes > Micromonosporales > Micromonosporaceae > Plantactinospora > Plantactinospora sp. CNZ320. The sequence continues at coordinate 4,025,602 of NZ_PJMP01000001.1, read as the reverse complement.
GTCTTCATCGTCGCCTGCGGCACGGCGTACCACGCCGGGATGGTGGCGAAGTACGCCATCGAGCACTGGACCAGGATCCCCTGCGAGGTGGAGCTGGCCAGCGAGTTCCGCTACCGCGACCCGGTGCTGGACCGGTCCACCCTGGTGGTGGCGATCTCGCAGTCCGGCGAGACCATGGACACCCTGATGGCGCTGCGGCACGCCAAGGAGCAGAAGGCCCGGGTGCTGGCGATCTGCAACACCAACGGCTCCACCATCCCGCGCGAGTCCGACGCGGTGCTCTACACCCACGGTGGACCCGAGGTGGCGGTCGCCTCCACCAAGGCGTTCCTCACCCAGTTGGTCGCCTGCTACCTGATCGGCCTGCACCTGGCCCAGGTGCGCGGCATCAAGTACGCCGACGAGGTGGCCGCGGTGGTCGACCAGCTCCAGGAGATGCCGGAGAAGCTGCGGGAACTGCTCGCCGGCATCGAGCCGATCCGCGAGCTGGCCCGGGATCTCAAGGCGGCGCCGACGGTGCTCTTCATCGGCCGGCACGTCGGCTTCCCGGTCGCCCTCGAAGGCGCGCTCAAGCTCAAGGAACTCGCCTACATGCACGCCGAGGGGTTCGCGGCCGGCGAGCTGAAGCACGGGCCGATCGCCCTGATCGACCAGGGCACCCCGGTGGTCTGCATCGTGCCCTCCCCGGCGGGGCGGGGCATGCTGCACGACAAGATCGTCTCCAACATCCAGGAGATCCGGGCCCGGGGCGCCCGCACCATCGTGATCGCCGAGCAGGGCGACGAGGCGGTGACGCCGTACGCCGACCACCTGATCTACGTACCGCGTACCCCGACCCTGCTGGCGCCGCTGGTGACCACGGTGCCGCTGCAGGTGCTCGCCTGCGAGATCGCCGCTGCCCGGGGACACGACGTGGACCAGCCGCGCAACCTGGCCAAGTCGGTCACCGTGGAGTGAGCCGTGCACCGTCGCGTGCGTACCCGCCTCCGCCGGTAGGGTGAGGCGGTGATCGTCGCAGTCGGCATCGACGTCGTACTCGTCGACCGGTTCGCCCGGGCACTGGCCCGCACCCCGCTGCTGGCCGACCGGCTCTTCACCGGGGCGGAGCGGGTCACCGGCTCCGGCAACCCGCGCTCGGCCGAGTCGCTCGCCGCACGGTTCGCCGCCAAGGAGGCGGTGGCCAAGGCGCTCGGCGCACCGGCCGGGCTGCACTGGCACGACTGCGAGGTGGTCTCCGACCCGGACGGGCGGCCGTGGCTGACCGTCTCCGGCACGGTCGCCGCCGCCGCCACCGAGCGCGGGGTGCAGCGCTGGCACCTGTCGCTGTCGCACGACGGCGGGATCGCCTCGGCGATGGTGGTGGCGGAGCGATGAGGGCCGCGTGGCGGGTGGCCGACGTCCGCGCCGCCGAGCGTGCCCTGATGGCCACCCTGCCGGCCGGCACCCTGATGCGGCGTGCCGCCGGTGGGCTGGCCGGGCACTGCGCCCGGCTGCTCGCCGAGCGGGGCGGCGGGGTCTACGGCGCCCGGGTGCTGCTGCTGGTCGGCTCCGGCGACAACGGCGGCGACACCCTCTACGCCGGTGCCCGGCTCGCCGGCCGGGGAGCGGCGGTCCACGCCGTGCTGCTGGATCCGGCGCGGGTGCACTCCGGCGGCCTGGCCGCGCTGCGCTCGGCCGGCGGGCACGTCGTCGACGGGCTGCCGGACCGGGCCGACCTGGTGCTGGACGGGATCGTCGGGATCGGTGGCTCGGGCGGGTTGCGCGAGCCGGCCGCCCGGCTGGTGGCGGGACTGGCCGGCCTGACCGGTCGCTCCGGGGACCGGCCGCCGGTGGTGGCGGTGGACGTGCCGAGCGGGGTCGAGGTGGACACCGGCGAGGTGCCGCGTTCCCTCGGCCTGCCCAGCACTGTCACCGCCGACCTGACGGTCACCTTCGGCTGCCTAAAGCCCGCCCACGTGGTCGGCCCGGCCGCACCCCGGGCCGGGCAGGTCGAGCTGGTCGACATCGGGCTCGGCCCGTGGCTGCGGACCGATCCGGCGGTACGGGTCACCGAGTGGTCGGACGTACGGGACTGGTGGCCCCGGCTCGGTCCCGAGGAGGAGAAGTACAGCCGGGGCGTGGTCGGGCTGGCCACCGGCTCGGGGACGTACCCGGGTGCGGCGGTGCTCTCGGTGGGCGGCGCGGTTGCCGGACCGACCGGCATGATCCGGTACGCCGGTGGTGCCCGTACCGAGGTGCTGCGCCGTTATCCCTCGGTGGTCGCCGCCGACCGGGTCAGCGACGCCGGCCGGGTGCAGGCCTGGGTCTGCGGCTCGGGGCTCGGTACCGACGAGCGGGCCGCCACCGAGCTGCGCTGCGTACTCGCCTCGCCGGTGCCGGTGGTGCTGGACGCGGACGCGCTCACCCTGCTGGTCGACGGCTCGATGGCCGAGCGGCTGCGGGGGCGGGACGCGCCGATCGTGGTCACCCCGCACGACCGGGAGTACGCCCGGCTCTGCGGCGAGCCGCCCACCGACCGGGTCGCCGCCGCGCTGCGACTGGCCACCTGGATGAACGCGGTGGTGCTGCTCAAGGGCGACCGGACGGTGGTCGCCACCCCGGACGGGCGGGCCTTCGCCAACCCGACCGGCACCCCGGCGCTGGCCACCGCCGGCACCGGGGACGTGCTGGCCGGGTTGCTGGGCTCGCTCCTCGCCGCCGGACTGCCGGCCGAGCAGGCGGCGGCCTCCGCCGCGTACCTGCACGGGCTGGCCGGGCAGGAGGCCGCCCGGCGCGGGCCGGTGGTCGCCGCCGACGTGGCCGCCGCGCTGCGCCCGGTGATCGCCCGGCTGCCTCGGTGAGCGGCGCGGTGTCCTGGTCACGCCACCCGGGGCCATTTCGATCTACTCAGAAGTAGGCTGGGCGCATGTGGCAGGCCGAGGTACGCGTCGATCTTGACGCGATCCGCGACAACGTGTCCCGACTGCGGTCCGGGACGAGCGCCGAGCTGATGGCAGTGGTCAAGGGCGACGCGTACGGCCACGGCATGCTGCCGGCCGCCGGGGCGGCGCTCGACGCCGGGGCGGACTGGCTGGGCGTCTGCACCCTGGACGAGGCGTTGACGCTGCGCCGGGCCGGGCTCACCGTCCCGGTGCTGGCCTGGCTGCTGGCGCCCGGGCTTCCGCTGCACGACGGGGTGACCGCCGACGTCGACCTGGCCGCCGCCAGTCTCGGCCAGCTCGCCGAACTGGTCGCCGCGGCCGAGCGGGCCGGCCGGCCGGCACGGGTCCACCTCAAGATCGACACCGGTCTCTCCCGGGGCGGTGCGACCCTGGACGACTGGCCCGAGTTGCTCGACGCGGCGGCCAAGGCCCAGGCCGACGGGCTGATCGAGGTGGTCGGGCTCTGGAGTCACCTGGTCTACGCCGACGCGCCGACGCACGCCACCACCGACCGGCAACTGGCCGTCTTCGCCGAGGGGCTGGCCCTGGCCGAGCGGGCCGGGCTGCGTCCCCGGCTGCGGCACCTGGCCAACTCGGCGGCCACGCTCACCCGGCCCGACACGCACTTCGACCTGGTCCGTCCCGGCATCGCCATGTACGGGCTGTCGCCGGTCCCCGGCGAGCAGTTCGGGCTGCGGCCGGCGATGACCGCGCGGGCCCGGGTGACGCTGACCAAGCGGGTACCCGCCGGCACCGGCGTCTCCTACGGGCACACGTACCACACCGAGCGGGAGACGACGCTTGCCGTCGTACCGCTGGGCTACGCCGACGGGGTGCCCCGGCACGCCTCCAACGTCGGGCCGGTCCAGCTCGCCGGTGCCCGGCGGCGGATCGCCGGCCGGGTCTGCATGGACCAGATCGTGCTCGACTGCGGCGACGATCCGGTCGTCCCCGGTGACGTGGCGACGCTCTTCGGCGACGGTGCCGACGGTGGCCCGACCGCCGACGACTGGGCGGAGGCGATCGGCACCATCAACTACGAGATCGTCACCCGGTTCGGCGGGGTCCGGGTGCCTCGGGTGTACGACGGGCGACAGCCGTGAGCCCGGCCAGGCGGCTCGCCCCGCCCCGGGTACCGGTGCAGCGGCAGCCCGCCCGTAACCAGGCCCGGGCCGGACTCCTGCGGGTGGCCGGCATCATCGGCGCGGCGGCCGGGGTGGCGGCGGCCGGCATCGCCGCCGGGGTGGCCGCCGAACGGGCGGTGGTACGCCGCTCCAAGTCCGCCCCGGGTGACCGGTACGCGACGGAGCCCTTCGGCACGCTGCCGTACGACGAGTCCTGTGTCATCACCACCGCCGACGGCACCGACATCCACGTGGAGATGGTGGGTCCGCCGGCCGGCCCCGGGCGGCCGACCCTGGTCTTCGTGCACGGCTTCTGCCTGGACATGGGCACCTTCCACTTCCAGCGCAGGATGCTGACCGAGCTGGGCGAGGACCGGTTGGTCTTCTACGACCAGCCGGGGCACGGCCGGTCCGGCCGGCTGGAGTCCGGCGAATACCAGCTCCAGGCGCTCGGCGAGACGCTCCGCTCGGTGATCGACCGGACCGCGCCGACCGGCCCGCTGGTGCTGGTCGGGCACTCGATGGGCGGCATGACCATCATGGCGTTCGCGGAGCGCTATCCGGAGCTCTTCGCCGAGCGGGTGATCGGGACGGTGCTGATGGCCACCTCGGGCGGGCTGGTGGCGGAGACGAAGTTCGGCCTGCCGACGATCATCGCCCGGGCCGGTGCACCGCTGCTGCCGGTGGTGGACAACGCCACCCGGCTGACCGGTAGCGTGCTCGACCGGGCCCGGCGCGCCTCGGCCAACCTGGCCTGGCTGCTCACCCGCCGGTACGGCTTCGGCACCCCGACGCCCAGCCCGGCGCTGGTCTCCTATGTGGAGGAGATGAACTCCCGGACCTCGACCGAGACGGTGGCCCGCTATCTGCGCACCATCTACACCCACGCCCGCTATCCGGTGCTGGCCGCGCTGCGGGACAGTCCGACCCTGGTCATCGTGGGCGAGCGCGACATGATCACGCCGGTCACCCACTCCGAGGAGATCGTCCGCTGGCTGCCGGACGCCGAGTACGTCAAGGTGCCCGACAGTGGGCACGTGGTGATGCTGGAACACGCCGACGAGGTCAACCGGGCGCTGCTGGACTTCCTCGACCGGCTGCCCGGCCGAGAAAGGGATTGAGCTGTCTCGATGAGTGACGCGTTGCGCGGTACCGAGCTGGTCCGTGAGCTGCCGACGGTGGCGCAGACCCACGAGTTCGGGCGGCGGCTGGGCGGAGTGCTCGGCGCCGGGGATCTGCTGGTGCTCACCGGCCCGCTCGGCGCCGGCAAGACCGCCCTGGTGCAGGGGATCGCCGCCGGTCTGGGCGTACTCGGTGAGGTCACCTCGCCGACCTTCGTGATCGCCCGGGTACACCGGCCGGATCCGGCTCGGGGTGGCCGGGTCACGCTGGTGCACGCCGACGCGTACCGGCTGGGCGACGCGGTCGACCCCCGGGCCGAGATCGACGACCTCGACCTGGACGCCTCGGTCGACGAGTCGGTCACCGTCGTCGAGTGGGGCGAGGGCATGGTCGAGCACCTGGTCGACACGCACCTGCGGGTGCTCATCGACCGGCGCGACGACGACACCCGGCGCATCGAGCTGGTGCCGTGCGGCGGGGACTGGGCCGAGCGGCTCGCCGAGTTGCGCTGACGGACCGGGGTGCCTGGTGTCGTACCGGACTTCTAGAGTGCGGGAAACGACCGTGGCGTTCGAGAGGTTACCGATGACCCTGGATCTTCCGGCCCTGCTGCCCCCGGCCTGGCGGGCGGCGCTGGACCCGCACCTCGACCCGGCCCAGACCGCCGCGTTGGGCGAGTTCGTCGCCGGGGAGTACGCGACCCAGACCGTCTTCCCGCCGATGGAGGATCTCTTCACGGCCTACCGGCTCTGTGCCCCGGAGGACTGCCGGGTGCTGATCCTGGGCCAGGATCCCTACCACAGGGCGGGGCAGGCGCACGGGCTCAGCTTCAGCGTCCGGGACGGCGTCTCGGTGCCACCGTCGCTGCGCAACGTCTTCAAGGAACTGGCCGACGACCTCGGGGTGCCGGTGTCGCGCAGCGGCAACCTGACCCGCTGGGCGAGCCAGGGCGTGCTGCTGCTCAACGCCGTGTTGACCGTCCGGCAGGCGACGCCGGGATCACACGCCAACAAGGGCTGGGAGGGCTTCACCGACGCCACCATCAAGGCCCTCGACGCCCGCCCGGAACGGGTCGTCTTCCTGCTCTGGGGCGGATACGCCCGCAAGAAGGCCGCGCTGGTCACCAACCCGGCGCACGTGGTGCTGGAGGCAGGTCACCCGAGTCCGATGAACCCGCGCGGCTTCCTCGGCAGCCGCCCGTTCAGCGCCTGCAACAAGGCGCTCGCCGACGCCGGTCGGCCCACCGTCGACTGGGACCTCTCGGCCGGTTGAGTCAGTCCGCCCGGGCGTGCCGGGCCCGCCACCGCCGCAGCGGCTCGACGCCGACGGTGAGCTGGAGGTCGAGCGCGGCCAGCAGTTTCTCCAGCATCGCCACTGTTGGTGCCCGCTCGCCCTGCTCGATCCGGGTCACCGTCGACCGATCGGTCCCGGCGAGCCGGGCCAGCGCGTGCTGGGTGAGGCCACGTAGCTCGCGCTGCTGTCGCAGGGTCCTGCCGATCAGGACGGTCAGCCGGGATGTGCGCATTCCTCGGATGCTGCCGCTATCCGGTCGAGCGAGGTGTCACAGTGTCACCAAGGTGACTTCCTGGCACCTCGGTGAAACGGGTACCCGGTGCCCGGCCGGGTCCCGTGAGCCCGGAGCGACCGTCCGGTTAGGGTGCCTATGTGCTCGTACTCGTGTTGGACTCCTCGACTCCGGCGGTGACCGCCGCGCTGGCGGAGATCACCGCCGACTCGGTCGCGCCGCGCGGCGAACGCAGCGTCGTCGACGCTCGCGCGCACGGCGAACTGCTCGCGCCGCAGGTCTCCGAGGTGCTCGCCGGGGCCGGCGCCCGCCCGGCCGATCTGGCCGCCGTGGTGGCCGGGGTCGGCCCGGGGCCGTTCACCGGGCTGCGGGTCGGCCTGGTCACCGCGGCCAGCATGGGACAGGTGCTCGGCATCCCCACCTACGGCGTGCCCTCGCTCGACGCGATCGGGCACGCCGCCACCCATCCCCGGTCCGGTGCCGCCCCCGAGGTCGGGCCGGTGCTGGCGGCCACCGACGCCCGCCGTCGGGAGATCTACTGGGCCGTCTACGACCTGGCCGGCGAGCGGCTGGCCGGGCCCGAGGTCGACACCCCGGCCGCCGTCGCGGAGCGGGCCCGGGAACTCGGCGTCCGGGTCGCGGTCGGCGAGGGAGCCCGCCGGTACGCCGAGGTCCTCGGACTGCCACCGCGAGCCGGCCTGGACTACCCCCCGCCGTACGCCCTGGCGGAGTTGGCGGCGCAGCGGGTCCGGACCGGCGCCCCCGGTGAGCAGCTCACCCCGCTCTACCTGCGCCGGCCCGATGCGGTGGCGGCGACCGGCCGTAAACCGGTCCTGCGGTGAGGACGGCGGTCGGGGAGGGGAGCGCCGTGGCGACCAGGTTGAGCCCGTTCCGCTGGTGGCACATCTCCGAGGCGTTGCCGATCGAGGCGGACCTGTTCGGCGCCGAGCAGTGGTCGGCGGCGATGTTCTGGAACGAGCTGGCCAACGGGCACCACTACGTGGCGGCGCTGGACTCCACCGACGCGCTGGTCGGCTACGCGGGACTCGCCGTCGCCCCGCCGGACGAGGCGTGGGTGCAGAACGTGGCGGTACGCCGCGACGCCCAGCGCGGCGGCATCGGCCGGATGCTGCTGGTCGACCTGCTGGCCGAGGCGACCCGGCACGGCGTACGCCGGGTACTGCTGGAGGTGGCGGTGGACAACGCACCGGCCCAGCGCCTCTACGCGACGTACGGCTTCGAGCCGGTCGGCGTACGGCGCGGCTACTACCAACCGAGCAACACCGACGCGCTGGTTATGCAGCTCGAACTGGAGCGGGCGAACAATGGCTGACGAACCCCTGATCCTCGGGATCGAGACGTCCTGCGACGAGACCGGCGTCGGTGTCGTACGCGGGCACACCCTGCTCGCCGACGCCCTGGCGTCCAGTGTGGACGAGCACGCCCGGTTCGGCGGGGTGGTGCCGGAGGTGGCCAGCCGGGCCCACCTGGAGGCGATCGTGCCGACCATGCGACGGGCGCTCGACGACGCCGGGGTGACCCTGGCCGACATCGACGCGATCGCCGTCACCGCCGGTCCCGGCCTGGCCGGCGCCCTGCTGGTCGGGGTGGCCGCAGCCAAGGGCTACGCGCTGGCCGCCGAGAAGCCGGTGTACGGCGTCAACCACCTGGCCGCACACGTCGCGGTGGACACCCTGGAGCACGGCCCGCTGCCCGAGCCGGCGATCGCGCTGCTGGTCTCCGGTGGACACTCCTCGCTGCTGCTTGTCGACGACCTGGCGACCGGGGTCACCCCGCTCGGCGCCACCATCGACGACGCCGCCGGGGAGGCGTTCGACAAGGTGGCCCGCCTGCTCGGGCTGCCGTTCCCGGGCGGCCCGCCGATCGACCGGGAGGCGCGCGCGGGTGCTCCGGACGCGATCGCCTTCCCGCGCGGACTGACCGCGCCGAAGGACCTCGCCGCGCACCGGTTCGACTTCTCCTTCTCCGGCCTCAAGACCGCGGTGGCCCGCTGGGTCGAGGCGAAGCAGCGGGCCGGCGAGCCGGTACCGGTGCCGGACGTGGCCGCGTCCTTCCAGGAGGCGGTCTGCGACGTGCTGACCAGCAAGGCGATCGCGGCCTGCCAGGACCGGGGCGTCGAGACGCTTGTGCTCGGCGGCGGGGTGGCGGCGAACTCCCGGCTGCGGGCGCTGGCCGAGGAGCGGGCGGCCAGGCACGGCCTCCGGGTCCGGGTACCCCGGCCGAAGCTCTGCACCGACAACGGCGCGATGGTGGCGGCGCTCGGTTCGCACCTGGTCGCCGCCGGGGTGGCGCCGAGCCGGCTGGACCTGCCCGCCGATTCCGCACTGCCACTCACGACGGTCAGCGTGTAGTGTTCCGGCGGCGTCGAGGGTGGTGGGGAGAGTGACGGCCGAGGTGATCGTACGGATGTGGGAGGTACGCGCCGAGCGTGCCGGCTTCGCCGACCTCATCTCCTGGGTCTGCGACACCGCCCTGCCCGAGTTGGAGCACAACCCGCTGCACATCTCCAGCGAGGTCTTCTCCTCCACCGACAACCGGCTGGTGGTCATCTCGAAGTGGCGGGCCAGCCCGGTCTCGCTGCCCGAGCCGCCGCCCCGGATGCTTGCCCGTACCCCGCACGTCTGGGACTTCACCCAGGTCGACCGCTGACCGCGGGTCAGGCGTGGGCACGGTTGGCCCGGCCCGCATAGAGTGTCGGCGTGGCGGGGGACGGAGTGCGGGTCGGCGTCGATTTCGGCACGTCGAGCACCGCTGCCGTACTCGCCGGTCCCGGAGCGCAGGGCCGCCCGCTGCTGTTCGACGGCTCGCCGCTTCTGCCGTCGGCCGTCTTCGCCGACGCGGACGGCGGCCTGCTGACCGGGCGCGACGCGCTGCACTCGGCGCGTACCCAGCCGGAGCGGTTCGAGCCGGCGCCGAAGCGGTGCGTGGACGACGGGGCGGTGCTGCTCGGGGACCGGGCCGTACCGGTGGCCGAGATGATCGCCGCGGTGCTGCGTCGGGTGGCGGCCGAGGCGCACCAGGTCGCGGGAGAGCCGGTCCGGCGGGCGGTACTGACCCATCCGGTCTCCTGGGGACCGGTGCGCCGGCAGACCCTGCTCGGCGCCGCGTCGACGGTGTTCGCCGAGCCGGCGCTGGTCACCGAGCCGGTCGCGGCGGCGAGCTACTTCCTCACCGTCGCCGGCCGCGAACTACCGGTCGGCTCCACCGCAATGGTGTACGACCTGGGCGCCGGCACCTTCGACGCCACAGTGGTACGCCGCAACGCCGACGGTTTCGACGTGCTCGCCACCGGTGGGCTGGACAACGTCGGCGGGTTGGACATCGACGCCGCGCTCGTCGCCAGCCTCGGCGAGGTTTACCGCCCCCGGGACGAGGCGGCCTGGACACGTCTGCTCCAGCCGAGCACGCCGGCGGACCGGCGGGCGTCCCGGGCGTTCTGGGACGACGTACGGGTCGGCAAGGAGCTGCTCTCGCGGGCTCCGACCGCCATGCTGCACGTACCGATCCTCGACGACGAGGCACTGCTGGGGCGGGAGCAGCTCGAACGGCTCGCCGGACCGATCCTGGACCGTACCGTCGAGGTGGCCGCCCGGGTGCTGGGCGAGGCCGGCAGGGCTCCTGGCGAGCTGGCCGGGTTGTTCCTGGTCGGTGGCGCGAGCCGGATGCCGCTGGTCGCCACGCTGCTGCACCGGCGCTTCGGGGTACCGCCGGTGCTGGTGGACCAGCCGGAGCTGGTGGTCGCCAGCGGCAGCGTGCACGCCCCGTACTCGGCGCGGATCGAACTCTCCCCGCCCTCGCCGCCGGCCGCGCCTGCCGTCGCGCCGCCGCCGGTGGCCCACGTGCTGGTTCCGCACCAGGTGTACCCACCGGCGGGGGTCGGCCCGCGATCGTCCACGGGGCGGGACAACGCCCGCAGGCGGCTTCTCCTCCTCGCCGTCGGTGTGGTGGCCGTTCTCGCGCTGCTCGGCTATTCGGTGTGGAGCGTCGTGCCGTGGAATCGGGGCACGACGGACCTCTCCGGTGATCCGACACCGAGTGCCACCCCGAGTGTCTCGACGACGCCTGTCGTGCTGGAACCACCGGCGCCGACCATGCTGAAGATGCCGGCGGACGCCGAGGCGAACAGTGTCGTGCTGAGTACCGACGGCCAGCGGGTGGCGGCCGTCGGCGCGTACACGATCAGGACGTACACCGTGCCGGACCTGCGTCCGGTCGGGAAGCAGTTGACGGTGGGCAAGGAGACCCGTCGGGTCGCCAGCGGCCCGAGCGAGGTTTACCGGGAGGACTTCGGGGCGGCGACGTTCAGTGCGGACGGTCGGCTGCTCGCCACCTACGACGGTGGGATGTTCGGCTACGTCCAGATCTGGGACGTGGCGACCGGCGCCCGGGTACGCCGGCTCAGTGACGCCTGGTGGGCTTCCTGCCTTGCCTTCAGTCCCAAGGGTGACCAGTTCGTCGCCTGTGCCGGCCCGGACCAGTCGGTGCGGTTCTGGAACGTCTCCGGCTGGAACCGGCCTGGCCGGGTCAGCAGTGACGATCCGGCCGTGGTCCAGCACGTCGCGTTCAGTCCGGACGGCCGGCTGCTGGCCACCGACGGTGGCAAGGGCCGGACCCTGCTCTGGGACGCGCACTCCCGGAAGCGGCTGGCCGTCTTGCAGGCCAGTGAGGTTCCGAGCGGGTTGGTGCCGGTCATGGACCGGGGCGTGCCGGTGGCGTTCAGCCCGGATGGTGGGACGATGGCGACCGGCGGAGCCGACGGCACGGTGCGGCTGTGGGACGTCGCCACCCGCAAGCAGACCGCAGTGCTCGGCACGCACGGCAGTGGCGTGGTCGACGTGGCCTTCGCCGAGGACGGCACCCTGGCCAGCGCGGACCCCAGCGACGTCTGGCTGTGGGACGTGGCAGCCCGCCGGCAGGTCGGCGTGGTCCCGTCGAACTGGGACCGGCCGAGCCAGCGGGAGGGGCTCAACTTCGTCCCGGACAGCCGCTCCCTCGCCTTCACCCCGGACAGCCGTACCCTCTCCGTCTGCCATGGCGACACCATCTGGCGCTGGGACGTCGGAGCCGTCCGGGCCTACGGCACCCCTCGATAGTCAGTCGGAGAGCACGCCCCGCCGGTACGCCCCCACGATTTCCGCTGACCGCTGCACGTCTTGCAAAGAGTTCTTTGCAACGCTAGCTTTGCAAACATGTCTGGTGATGAAATCCGGCTGAACCCGACCTCGCTGCGCGGCCTCGCCCACCCGCTGCGGGTCCGGATACTCAACGCGCTGCGTGAGTACGGTCCCGCCACGGCCACCCTGCTCGCCGAGCGGCTCGGCCAGTCAACCGGCGCCACCAGCTACCACCTGCGGCAACTCGCCCAGTACGGCTTCGTGGTCGAGGAGCCTGGGCGCGGTGCCGGTCGGGAACGGTGGTGGCGGGCAGCGCACCGGAACACCCGGCTCGACAGCGAGGTGGGTCGGGAGGCACTGCCGGACATCGAGACGTACCTGCGATCCGTCGCCGCGCTCTACGCCGAGCGGGTCGACAGGTGGCTCAACGAGTTGACGAATCTCCCGGTGGAGTGGGAGCGGACGGGCACGCTCAGCAACTGGCAGCTCCGGCTGACCCCGGCCGAGGCGCGGGAGTTCTCCGAGGCGCTGACCGCGCTGATCAAGCGGTATCGCCGGGACGAGCCCGGGGTGGCGGCACCGGACGACGCCGAGTCGTTCGTGGTGCAGGCCCAGTTGATGCCCTTCGTCCGGCGCGACGAGCACCGGCAGATTACCGAGGGCGACGACAACCGGCCGACCGGGGGCGACGGCGCGGCGGAGGAGGCGGGCTGATGGCCGGCAACCGCCGACCGCTGATCGGGCTGCTGGTCGCCGAGGGAGTTTCCCTGGTCGGCAGCCGGATGAGCATGGTGGCGCTGCCGTGGTTCGCTCTCCTGGTAACCGGCAGCGCGGCGCGGACCGGCCTGGTGGCGTTCGCCGAGATGCTGCCGTACGTGCTGGCCTGCGCGCTCGGCGGGCCGCTGATCGACCGGGTCGGCGCCCGCCGGAGCAGTATCGTCGCCGACCTGGGCAGCGCGGCGGCGGTGGCCACCGTACCGCTGCTGCACCTGGCCGGCGTGCTCCACTTCGGCACGCTCGTCGGCCTGGTCGCGGTGGCCGGGCTGCTGCGCGGGTTCGGTGACACCGCCAAACGGGTGGCCTTCCCGGAAACCGTTGAGGTGGCGGGCATCCCGATGGCCAGGGCGACCAGCCTGCACGACGGGCTCAGTCGGCTCGCCACGCTGCTCGGCGCGCCGCTGGCCGGGTTGCTGATCGCCGTACTCGACGCCCCGCTGGTGCTGCTCCTCGACGCGGGGACGTTCCTGGCGGGCGCACTACTGGTCGCCCTCACCCTGCCGAAACGCCTATCCACAGTGGATCCGGCGCCGGCCGGGGACGGTGCCGCACCGGGTCGGGAGCCGTACCTGAGCGCGCTGCGCGGTGGCCTGCGCTATCTGCGCCGCGACCGACTCGTGCACGGCATCGTGTTGATGCTGCTGGTGACAAACCTGGCCGACGCGGCGTACACCTCGGTGCTCGCTCCGGTCTGGGCCAGCGAGGTGGTCCGGTCGTCGACGGCGCTCGGCCTGCTCAGCGCGAGTTTCGCCCTCGGCGCGGTGCTGGGCAACGTCGTCTTCACCGTCGTGGCGCACCGGGTGCCGAGGTTTGTCGTCTTCGCGGTCGGCTTCCTGCTCGCCGGGGCGCCCCGGTTCGTCGCACTCGCGCTGCTGGACCGGCTCTGGGTGGTCTATCTGGTCTCTTTCGTCGCCGGGGTCTCCGTCGCGGCGGTCAATCCGATCCTCGGCGCGGTCAGCTTCGAGCGGATCCCGGAGCGGCTCCGGGCCCGGGTGCTCGGGCTGACGCACGCCGCGGCCTGGGCCGGCATCCCGCTCGGTGGGCTGCTCGGCGGGCTCGCCGTGCAGGAGCTACGGCTGCCGGTCGCCTGCCTGGTGCTCGCGGCGGCGTACCTGCTGGTCACGCTCCTGCCGTTCGTGATGCCGGTCTGGCGCGAGCTCGACCGGCCACCCACCCCACCGGCCGATCAGACCCCACCGTCCGAGCCGACTCCACCGGCCGAACCGGCGAGGTCGGCGGCGGGAGGACCGGAGCTTACCGGCGCACCGCGCCGATGATCTGGCCGATCCGCTCCGGCGAGGTCTCCGAGCGCTGGTACTCCGAGCGGCTCAACACCCCACCCATCCGGGGTACCGGGTTGCGGTGCACCGCCGGACCGTCCGCGCTGACCCGGGCGGTGAAGTGGTATTCGTCAGCCCCGGTGGCGGCGACGATCCGGGCGATGTTCCGCTCGTTGATCCCGCCGCCGGCCATCACCGCGATCCGGCCGGCGGCCTTGCCGACCAGGTCGGCGATGAGCGGAGCGCCGGCCAGCGCCGTCTCCTCCTGACCCGAGGTGAGCACCCGGGGGATGCCCAGTTCGATCAGCTGCTCCAGCGCCTCGAACGGATCCCGGACCATGTCGAAGGCCCGGTGGAACGTGACGCTCGCACCGTCGGCGGCGGCGAGCAGCCGCCGCATCGTCGGCAGGTCGAGATCGCCCTCCGGGGTCAGCGCGCCGATCACCACCCCGTGCGCGCCCACCGTCACCGCCGCCTGCACGTCGCGGACCATCGCGTCGACCTCGTACGGGGAGTAGATGAAGTCCCCGCCCCGGGGCCGTACCAGCACGTGCACCCGGATCTGCTCCGCGTGCCGCAGGGCCAGCTCGATCGTGCCGATGCTGGGGGTCAGCCCGCCCTCGAACAGCCCCGCGCAGAGTTCCACCCGGTCGGCACCGGCCCGCTGGGCCGCCAGCGTCCCCTCGACGCTGTCGACACAGATCTCGAACGTGCTCATGCCAGCCTTCTCCCGAACGAGGTTGTTGAACAACCCGAACCAGCCAAGGGCCATCCAAGGGTGCCCGACCGGACCGGGCAACCGCATGTGGGGAAGAACGCTTCGCCGGCCCGGCGGGCGGGGTGGAACGTGACGCCGGGAGCGGTACCGGACGAACAGGTCAGCGGGTGACCGCCATGAAGACCATCAGCAGCAGCAGGGTGGCGACGGCGACGGCGAAGACGATCAGCAGTTCCCGCCGGCTTCCGGTGCCGCCGCCGCCCTCGGCCGGCTCGGCGGTGGCCGGCACCGCGGGCAGGTCGCGGGTGACGCTGGCCAGCTCGCCGAGGGTACGGGCGGTGTAGACCGCGCCGACCCGTTCGGAGAACTCCTCCAGGCTCAACCGGCCCTGCTCGGTGTGCTGTTGCAGGTCGGCGACCACCCGTTGCCGATCCGAGTCGGAGGCGCGCAGTTGCCCGTCCACGCCGGACAGCGTACGCCCCGGGCGCCCGGTCAGCCCGCGTCGAGCGGGTCGGCCAGCAGGTGCTCGAAGGCCAGTTCGGCGGCACCGACAAGCGCGGCGTCCTCGCCCAGTTGCGGGGTACGCAGGCGTACCTGCTCGCGCGCGGTGGGCAGGGCCAGCGAGTTGAGCCGGCTGCGTACCCGGGCCGCCGCCGCGAGGTAGACGTCCCGGAGGGTACCGCCGAAGATCACCACACCGGGGTTGAAGATGTTGACCAGGTTCGCCACCCCGAACCCGAGCCAGTCGCCGACCTGCCGGACCGCCGCCTGGGCGTTCGCGTCACCCTGGGAGGCGGCGTCGACCACCCGCAGGGCGGCCTCCCGGCCCACGGCTTCGCCCCGGCCGGCCGCCAGCAGCAGGGCGTACTCGCCGATCTCGGTCTCCCAGCAGCCGTACGAGCCGCAGCCGCACGGGTTTCCGCCGGGGTTCACCACCATGTGCCCGACCTCGCCGGCGTAACCGCCCTGCCCGGTCAGCCGCCGCCCACCGACGATGATTCCGGCGTCGATGCCGACGTCCCGGTGCAGATAGATGACGTCGTCGTAGCCGCTGGCCGCCCCCCGGGCGTGCTCGGCGACCGCGCTGGCGTCGGCGGCGTTGCTGACCAGCACCGGGCGCTCCTGCGGCAGCAGTTCACCGAGCGCCTCGGCCAGCCGCCGGTCCAGTTCGCCGCCGCCGGCCCAGGCGGCAGTCTCGGGCCGGAGGTGCACCGCGCCGTCGGGCCGGCGCAACCGGCCGCAGACCGCCACGCCGCTGCCGACGTAGACCGAGCCGTCCGGTACCGCCTGGTGCATCTCCTTCACGAAGCCGGCCAGCAGCGGCAGGCTCTCCACCGCCGGCAGCCCCGGCGGACGCTCGGCCTGCCGGCGGTCCAGGACGATCCCGCCGAGCCCGATCCGGGCGGCCCGCAGCCGGTCCACCTCGACGCTGTACGCGTATGCGAAGACCCGCCCGGACTCGGGCCGGACGACAAGCGACGGCCGTCCGGCCCGCCCGGTCTCCCGGGGTGCCCGTTCGCTCACCAGCCCGGCGGCGGCCAGTTCGGCGGTGAGGGCGCCGATGGTGCTCCGGTTCAGCCCGAGCGAGGTGGTCAACTCCGCCCGGGAGGTGGCGCCGTGGATGTGCACGTACCGCAGCAGCGCGCCGAGATTCTGCCGGCGAATCTCCTCCTGGCTCGGCCCCGCGCGCATCGTGCCCCTTATCGGTTACCGGTCGCTGCGGCCCGACGTCGGGAGAGTGCGTCCACACTGGCCGCGAGCAGCAGTACCAGTCCGGTCACCACGAAGGTGAAGCCGGAACTGCGGCCGAGCAGCCCCATCCCGTTGTCGATGACCGCGATCACCGCGCCGCCGAGCACCGCGTCCACGATCCGGCCCTTGCCACCGAAGAGGCTGGTGCCGCCGATCACCGCCGCGCCGACCGCGTAAAGGAGGACCTTACTGCCTCCGGTGTTGGCGTCGACCGAGGTGGCCCGACTGGCCGCCACGATGCCGCCGACCGCCGCCAATGTGGAGCAGATCACGAAGACCGAGATCCGGATCCGGTCCACGTTGATGCCGGCCCGCCGCGCCGCCTCCCGGTTGCCGCCGACCGCGTAGACGTGCCGTCCGTACGCGGTGCGTTGCAGTACGAAGGTCAGCACGACCAGCAGGACGACGATGATCGGCACCACGATCGGTACGCCCTTGAGCGAGACGAGCGCGTTGCGGCTGCGCTCCAGGTTCAGCAGGTAGACGGCGGTACCGGCGACCACCGTCAGCACCCCGATCCGGATCAGCACCACGGCGAGCGGATCGGTGACCAGCCCGAGCGCGCTGCGCCTGCGGTGCCGGACGAGCTGCACCGCGGCGTAGCCGGCGACGGCGAGCAGGGTGAGCGCCCAGCCGAGCCACGGTGGCATGTTCCGGTTGGCGATCGCCACCAGCACCTCGTCCCGGACGGAGACGTTGGTGCCGCCCTTGATCAGCAGCAGCACGATGCCCTGGAAGGCCAGGAACGCCGCGAGGGTGACCACGAAGGACGGGATGCCGACCTTGGCGACCAGGAAGCCGATCACCAACCCGATCACCACGCCGGTGACGAGTGCGGCGCCGACCGCCACGTACCAAGGGAAGCCCCGCAGGGTGACGAGTTGGGCGAGCACCGCCGCGCAGACCCCGCTGGCGAATCCGGCGGAGAGGTCGATCTCGCCGAGCAGCAGGACGAAGACCAGCCCCATCGCGATGAGCGTCACCGCCGCGCCCTGGGTGAAGAGGTTCGCGAAGTTCCCCTCGGTCAGGAAGGTGGTCGGGCGCAGCGCGGTGAAGGCGGCGCAGAGCGCGATCAGACCGAGTACGGCCGGCAGCGCGCCCATGTCGCCGCCGAGTACCCGGGCCAGGTAGTCCCGGAAGTGGCTGCCGACCGTGGGCACCGGCGCGACCGGCACCTCGACCGGCGGCACCACTGTGGTGGGTGGGGCGGCGCTCATCTGTCTGCTCCTGCGCTCGTCGTCTCGGTCGTGTTGGGTGGGGTGCCGTTGCCGTTCTCGCCGGTCAGCCCGAGGCCGCCACTGCGTCCGGCGGTGATCAGCTCGACCACCTGGGCGTGCGTGACGTCGCTGGTGCGCAGCTGCGCGACCATCTGCCCGAGGTAGAGCATGGCGATCTGGTCGGAGACGGCGAAGACGTCGTTCATGTTGTGTGAGATGAGTACGACGGCGAGGCCGTTGTCGGCCAGCCGGCGGACGAGTTCGAGTACCTGGGCGGTCTGCGCCACGCCCAGCGCGGCGGTCGGTTCGTCGAGGATGACGAGCCGGCTGTTCCAGAGCACGGCCTTGGCGATCGCCACGGTCTGCCGCTGCCCGCCGGAGAGGCTGGAGACGTGCTGCCGCAGCGACTTCACGGTCCGCACGGAGAGCCCGGCCAGGGTCTCGGCGGCCATCTGCTCCATCGCGGGCTCGTCCAGGACGAGTCCGCTGCGCTTCTCCCGGCCGAGGAACATGTTCTGCACGATGTCGAGGTTGTCGCAGAGCGCGAGGTCCTGGTAGACGACCTCGATGCCGAGGGTGGCGGCGTCCCGGGGGTTGTGGATCTGCACCGGTCGGCCGTCGAAGAGGATCTCGCCGCCGTCGGCCGCGTGGATCCCGGCGACGCACTTGACGAGGGTGGACTTGCCGGCGCCGTTGTCGCCGACCAGCGCGGTCACCTCGCCGGGATTCACCGACAGGTCGACGTTGCGGAGGACCTGGACGGGACCGAAACTCTTGTCGATCCCGCGCAGCTCCAGCAGGGGTGTGGCGGACACGGGTTGGTCTCCTTTACACGGGTGTCCGGTGGCGGGTGCCGATCGCGGGGTAACCGATCACGGATCCGGTCCAGTTCTCCAGGGGCGAGGAAGCCGCCCGGTACGGATGGTTCCGTACCGGGCGGCGTCTCGGCGGGGCGGTCGAGCCCGCTGCCGTCCTACGGTCAGCTCACGCCCGCCTCGGCGCAGGCGGCGGCGAAGGCGTCCTTGCAGAGTTCTTCCTTGGTGACGTAGCCGTCGGTGACGACGTCCTTGACGTTCTCCTTGTAGATGGCCTTCGGCTCCAGCAGCACCGCGGGCACGTCCCGGTTGCCCTCGGGGTCGCGGACCGTGGTCGGCGCGGTCTTCCGCTCACCCTTGGCCAGCGCGATCGCCAGTTCGGCGGCGGCGTCGGCCTCCTTCTTGACCGCCTTGTAGACGGTCATGCACTGGTCACCGGCGAGGATGTTCTGCAGACCCTGCACTGTGGCGTCCTGGCCGGTCACCGGGACCTTGCCGTTGAGCTTGTTCCGCTTCAGCACGGAGATGACCGCGTTGCCCAGTCCGTCGTTCGCGGCCAGTACGCCGTCGATCTTGCCGTTCTGCTGGGTCATCATCTGCTCGAAGATCGTGCCGGCCTGGGTGTTGTCCCAGGCGGGTACCCACTGGTCGGGGCCCTTGACGTACTCCTTGGCGTCGTACTTGGTCTTCAGCACGCCGTCGTAGCCGTTCTTGAACAGCGTGGCGTTGTTGTCCGTCTCCGAGCCGTTCAGTTCGGCGATGACGGGGTTCTTGACACCCTTGTCGGTCAGGCACTTGACCAGACCCTCGCCCTGGAGCTTGCCGACGGCCTCGTTGTCGAAGCTGACGTAGTACTCGGCGGAGCCGCCGAGGGTCAGCCGGTCGTAGTCGATGGTGAGTACGCCCTGGCTCTTGGCCTTGTCCAGCACGGCCTTGCCGGTGCCGGAATCCAGGTTGACGATCATCAGGACGTTGACGCCCTCGGTCATCATCTGGTCGGCGAGGGTCTGGAACTGCGCCTTGTCGCCCTGGGCGTTCTGGATGGTGTGCTTGATGCCGGCAGCGTTGAACGCCGCCTCCAGGTACTTGCGGTCCGCGGTCTCCCAGCGTGCGGAGGAGGCACTGTCCGGAAGGATGACGCCGATCTTCGGCTCGGCGGTGCTACCGCTGCCGTCGCCGGAATCGTCGCCGCAGGCGGCGAGCCCGCCCGTGGTCAGCAGGCCCACGGCGGCGATGGTGAGGATCCCTCTGCGCATTGCACGGGTCCTTTCGGGGTGGGTGTGGTGTCTCGGGTTCCAGCGGTGGTACGCCCGGACGGTCGCCGAGTGGTCCGGTGGCCTCCCCCCGTTGGGCTGCCTGGAAAAGCGGGCTCCGCCGGGTCGCGCTCCGGCGGGGCGTCGGTGCCCCGCGAGGGCCGGACCTGGCGTGTCGGCGACCGCCGCCTCACTTTTGTTGTGTCCGGCAACGTATTGCGCGGAGACTCCTCGGGGCAAGGTCAACGAGGCCACGAGTTTGTTGTTGGCGATAACAATTCGGCAACGTGACCGAGATCCTGACATCGGCCAGTTGCGATACGCCGGAAATGATCGATCTTCGGCAGGTCCCGCCGAGCCGTTCCGCGCCGCCGGGTGGGGCGCCTCCCGCGTCGCCGGAGTGAGGCGCCGGGATCAGGGCGCGGCGACCGGGGCGGTGCTGGCCGAGGTGAGCCGGATCAGGTCGGCCGGGGCGAGTTCGAGTTGCAGTCCCCGGCGGCCCGCCGAGACGTAGATGGTGCCGAAGCGCTCGGCGGAGGCGTCGACGACGGTACGCAGCAGCCGGCGCTGGCCCAGCGGACTGATCCCGCCCCGGACGTACCCGGTGGTCCGCTCGGCAAGCGTCCGGTCGGCAAGGGTCGCCCGCTTGCCGCCCACCGCCGCCGCCAGCATCTTCAGGTCGAGTTCCCCGGTGACCGGTACCACCGCCACGGTCAGTACCCCGTCGACGCTCGCGACGAGCGACTTGAAGACCCGCTCCGGCGGTACGCCCAGCGCCGCCGCCACCTCGGCGCCGTAGTTCGGCGTCTCCGGCGCGACATCGTACGGGTGCAGGGTGTGCGGGATCCGCTGCCGCGTCAGCAACGCGGTCGCCGGGGTTCCCCTGCCTGCCACGGTCCCGCACCCTACCCGGTCGACGCGTCCGGCTCCGGTGCCGGCACCGGACGGCAGAGCAGCACGGTGGGGGCGTCGGCGACCCGGGTCAGCACCAGACTGATCGCCTCGCGGCCGGTCAGCCGCAGGTCGCGGCGGAGCCGCTCCGGCTCCAGCGCCGAACCGCGCTTGAGGATCTCCGCCCGCCCGACGTCGAGGTCCCGCAGCCGGGCACGCAGCCGCTTCAGCGAGAACGGCAGCGGCTCGAGCACCTCCAGGCACCTGGCGTACGGGGTGGGTCGGGCGGTGTCGGCGTAGACGTACGCGATCTCGGGGTCGGCGAGGGTGCCGTCGACCGTCCCGGCGAACTCGGCCACCAGGTGTGCCCGGACCACCGCCGGGTCGGGGTCGTAGAGGTAGCGCCGGACCGGGCCGACCGGGGCCCGCCGGGTCCCGTCGCCGGTCAGTTCCCGCACGGCCGTCCCGGCCAGCAGGGTGGCCCGGCGGGGCGCGGCGGCGAGCGGGCCGGACCAGACGGTCGCCTCGACCAGGTCGCCGTCGACGCTCACCCACTCGCCCTCGGCACCGGCCGGCAGCAGCCGGTGGTCGATCCCGGGCGCGACCTTGAAGACCGTCCGGGGGATCCGGGCGGCCAGACCGAGCAGGAAGTCCCAGGGCGGGGAGTAGGCGGCCGGGTCGAAGATCCGCCGGCCGGTGCCGGCCCTGCGCCGGGCCGGGTCGCAGAAGACCGCGTCGACCGGGTCGGCCACGGCGGTCAGGTCGAACCGGGTCGCGTCGCCGAGCGTGACGGTGAACCGGTCGGCCACCCCGGCCGCCTCGGCGTTCGCGGCGGCCATCGCCGCGGTGACCGGGTCGGCCTCCACGCCGTACACCCGGATGCCGGCCCGGGCCGCGGCGAGCGCGTCGGCGCCGAGACCGCAGCCGAGGTCGACCAGGGTGGCCACCCCGGCGACGCGCAGCCGGGCGGCCCGGCGGGCCGCGACCCCGGCCCGGGTGGCCTGCTCCAGCCCGGCCCGGGTGAAGAACATCCGGGCCGCCTCCGGGCCGAACTTGGCGGTCGCCCGGCGTCGCAGCTCGGCCTGGGTCAGCGCGGCGGCGGCCAGCCCGGCGGGTATCCCGGCGGCCCGCAGCGTGGCCGCCGCGTTCAGCGGGTCGCCGCCGGCCAGCTCGGTGGCGGTGGCCAGTGCGGTCTCCCCCTCGGGGGTACGCAGCGCGGCGAGCTGCTCGGAATCCACCGGAGCATTGTGCCGGCCGAGGCCGGACACAGGCGTGTCGGGTTGGCACTCTCCTTGACGGAGTGCTAGCCGTCGGCATAACCTGCGGTTAGCACTCTCAAACCGAGGGTGCCAACTTCCGGACCGTTGTCCGGGAGTTGAACGCCAGGCGGACCGGCACCCGCGACGACGGACCCGCCCGGTGGCATGTGGCAGATTGACGCTGGTCGGCTCGCCGGCCAGCACAGAAACCAGTACCCCAGGAGGGTATGCCCGTGACTACCGCGACCAAGGTTGCGATCAAGCCGCTCGAGGACCGGATCCTGGTCCAGGCGAACGAGGCTGAGACGACCACGGCGTCGGGCATCGTGATTCCCGACACCGCCAAGGAGAAGCCGCAGGAGGGCACCGTCCTCGCTGTCGGCCCCGGCCGTTTCGACGACGACGGCAACCGGATCCCGGTTGACGTGAAGGTCGGCGACACGGTCATCTACTCGAAGTACGGCGGCACCGAGGTCAAGTACGCCGGCGAGGAGTACCTGGTGCTCTCCGCCCGCGACGTCCTCGCCGTCATCGAGAAGTGATCTGACTGATCCAGTGACGCTGCCCCGGACCGGCCCTGCCGGGCCGGGGCAGCGCTCGTGAAGGGACCCTGTTTACACAATGGCGAAGATTCTGAGCTTCTCGGATGACGCCCGGCACCTGCTGGAGCACGGTGTCAACACGCTCGCGGACACGGTCAAGGTCACTCTCGGCCCGCGCGGGCGCAACGTCGTCCTGGACAAGAAGTTCGGTGCTCCGACGATCACCAACGACGGCGTGACCATCGCCAAGGAGATCGAGCTCACCAACCCGTACGAGAACCTCGGCGCGCAGCTGGTCAAGGAGGTGGCCACCAAGACCAACGACATCGCTGGCGACGGGACCACCACCGCCACCGTGCTGGCCCAGGCCATGGTCCGGGAGGGGCTGCGCAACGTGGCCGCCGGTGCCGGGCCGGCCTCGCTCAAGCGGGGCATCGACGCGGCGGCGGCGAAGATCTCCGAGGCGCTGCTGGAGAAGGCCGTCGAGGTGGGCAGCCGGGAGTCGGTCGCGAACGTGGCGACCATCTCGGCGCAGGACGCCACCATCGGTGACCTGATCGCCGAGGCGATGGAGAAGGTCGGCCGGGACGGCGTGATCACCGTCGAGGAGGGTTCGACCCTCGCCACCGAGCTGGAGGTCACCGAGGGCCTCCAGTTCGACAAGGGCTTCATCTCGCCGAACTTCGTCACCGACACGGAGTCGCAGGAGGCGGTGCTCGACGAGCCGTACATCCTGATCACGACCCAGAAGATCTCCTCGATCGAGGAGCTGCTGCCGCTGCTGGAGAAGGTCCTGCAGACCGCGAAGCCGCTGCTGATCATCGCCGAGGACGTGGAGGGGCAGGCGCTCTCCACCCTGGTCGTCAACGCCATCCGCAAGACCGTCAAGGTCTGCGCGGTGAAGGCGCCCGGCTTCGGTGACCGGCGCAAGGCGATGCTCCAGGACATGGCGATCCTGACCGGCGGCGAGGTGGTCGCCCCCGAGCTGGGCTACAAGCTCGACTCGGTCGGCCTGGAGGTGCTCGGCACCGCCCGCCGGGTGGTCGTCGACAAGGACAACACCACCGTGATCGACGGCCGGGGCCGGGACAACGACGTTTCCGAGCGGATCACCCAGATCCGCAAGGAGATCGAGGCGTCCGACTCCGACTGGGACCGCGAGAAGCTCCAGGAGCGGCTCGCCAAGCTCTCCGGCGGCATCGCAGTGATCAAGGCCGGTGCGGCGACCGAGGTCGAGATGAAGGAGCGCAAGCACCGCATCGAGGACGCCATCGCCGCGACCAAGGCCGCGGTCGAGGAGGGCACCGTACCGGGCGGCGGCGCCGCGCTGGTGCAGATCCGCTCGGCGCTCGACGGCGACCTGGGCCTGACCGGTGACGAGAAGGTGGGCGTCTCGATCGTCCGCAAGGCGCTTGTCGAGCCGCTGCGGTGGATCGCCCAGAACGCCGGCCACGACGGCTACGTGGTGGTGCAGAAGGTCGCCGAGCAGGGCTGGGGCACCGGCCTCGACGCCGCCACCGGCGAGTACAAGGACCTGGCCAAGGCCGGCATCATCGACCCGGTGAAGGTGACCCGCAACGCGGTCACCAACGCGGCGTCGATCGCCGGGCTGCTGCTGACCACCGAGAGCCTGGTCGTGGAGAAGCCGGAGAAGGCCGAGCCGGCCGCCGCCGGTGGCCACGGTCACGGCCACGGCCACGGCCACCAGCACGGACCGGGCTTCTGACCGTCCCGTCCGGTTCGCGCTGATCCGAGCCGGCCGCGACACCGGGATCCGCGTGAGCGGTCCGGCGTGGGCTCACCCCACGTCCGGTACCCCGCTCACGCGGATCTTCGTTTCCGGGCCCGTCCACCCTGGCCAACCTGAGCTGCCCTTTCCGCCGCCGCCACGGCGGGCGACACTTGTCGGGTGAGTGCGATCCCCGATCTCGACGGTCCCGGGCCGGCGGCTCCGGTCCCGACCCGGCATGCCGGCCTGCCACGCCGGTTCGGTGCGCTGGCCGGGGTTGCCGCCGCGGCCGTCGCGGTCGGCGCGGCCGAGGTGGTGGCGGTGCTCACCGGTGCCCGCTCCGCCCCGCTGGTAGCGGTCGGCGGCGCCGTGGTGGACCTGGCGCCCGCCCCGGTCAAGCGGTTCGCCGTCGACGTCTTCTACGTGTACGACAAGATCGCCCTCCTGGTCGGCACCGCCGTGCTGCTGGCCGGCTTCGCCGCCCTGGTCGGGCTGGTCGCGATCCGCTCACTGCCCCTCGGGTACGCCGGGATCGCCCTCTTCGGCGCGGTCGGGGTGCTCGCGGCACTGACCCGGCCCGGGGCCGGCCCGCTCGCCGCACTGCCCTCGCTGCTCGGGGCGGTACTCGCGGCCGGCGTACTGTGGCTCTTCCTCGCCGGCCCGCCCGGCCGGGCCCTGGCCGTACCGGCCGTCGCCGTCACCGCCCATCCGGACACGTACGCCCGGCGCCGGTTCCTGACCGGGGTCGGGCTCGCGGTCGGCGGGGCGGCGGCCGGCGGCTTCGGCGGGCGCTGGCTGTCGACCCGGCGAGGCGTCTCGGCCGCCCGTGCCGCGATCGAGTTGCCGGCACCGGCCAGCCCGGCGGCGCCGGTGCCGGCCAGCGCCGAACTGGGGGTGTCGGGGCTGTCGTCGTACGTCACGCCGAACCGGGACTTCTACCGGATCGACACCGCACTCGTGGTACCCCGGGTCGACCCGGAGAACTGGCGGCTGCGGATACACGGCCGGGTGCGGAACCCGATCACGCTGCGCTACGCAGATCTGCTCGCCCGGCCGATGATCGAACGGCACATCACCCTGGCCTGTGTCTCCAACGAGGTCGGCGGGGACCTGATCGGCAACGCCCGCTGGCTCGGCGTACCGCTCGGGCCGCTGCTCGCCGAGGCCGGGCCGCTGCCCGGTGCCGACCAGGTGGTGGCCCGCTCCACCGACGGCTGGACCTGCGGCAGCCCGACCGAGGTGCTCACCGACGGCCGGGACGCGATGCTGGCGGTCGGGATGAACGGCGAACCGCTGCCGATCGAGCACGGCTTCCCGGTCCGGGTGGTGGTGCCGGGGCTGTACGGCTACGTCTCGGCCTGCAAGTGGGTGGCGGAGCTGGAGTTGACCAGTTTCGCCGACTTCGACGCGTACTGGGTGCCCCGGGGCTGGTCGGCGCGGGGGCCGGTGAAGACCCAGTCGCGGATCGACACCCCACGGGCGGGCCGGAGCCTGCCGGCCGGGCCGGTCACCGTGGCCGGGGTGGCCTGGGCGCAGCACGTCGGGATCCGGCAGGTGGAGGTACGCGTCGACGACGGTGACTGGCAGCCGGCGACCCTGGCCGGATCGGTCTCGACCGACACCTGGGTGCAGTGGTCCTGGCGCTGGCTCGCCACCCCTGGCGAGCACACCCTCCGGGTACGCGCGACCGACGCGACCGGGGCGGTGCAGACCGGGCAGTCACGACCGGTCGAGCCGGACGGCGCCACCGGCTGGCACACGGTGACCGTCACGGTGGACTGAACGTTCCCGCCACCGGTCGCGGCCGGCGGCGGTGGGACGCGCTCGGGGGCGGCCGAGCGCGACCGTAGCCGGGTCAGTCAGGCCGAGCGTTGCGGCGGAACCGGGGTCAGGCCGAGCGGGGACCGTCGCCGGGTCAGGCCGAGCGTTGTGCCGGGACCGGGTCGGGGCGGACGCTGTTGGCCGGCATCGTCGACCGGAACGGCCGGCCGAGCCGGGCCTCCAGCCGGGCCACGTCCACCCGGCTCTGTCGACGGTCGGCGAGATCCTCCCAGCCGACGGCGAGCAGCCGGAGCCGCTCGGACTCGCTGAAGCCACCCCACACCCCGTACGGCTCGCGGACGGCGAGCGCGTGAGCGGCGCACTCGGCCCGGACCGGGCAGGTCACGCAGACCGCCTTGGCACTGGCCTCACGACGGTTGCGGGACGAGCCGCGCTCACCCTCCGGGTGGAAGAACTGGGCACTGTCCCGGCCCCGGCAAGCGCCAAGCCGCTGCCACTCCCACAGGTCGACGATGGGTCCAGGCAGCCTGCGTACGTTCGACATCAGCACCCTCCTTCCGCGCGGCACCGCGATGACCTGCTCGGTCGAGATCCGGGCGGCGGGCCGCGCAGGCGCACCGATCCGACCACGGTCCCGGTACCCCGGGCGTGGACGGCTCACACGTACTTGATCGCGAACTTCTGCCCCCGAACCCGGTCGCTGGGGCGAATCGTCCAAAAAGTTTGTGGTTCATCCGTGGAAACTCATCATGATCATTCGCCGGCATGGTCTCCTCGTTTCGGAGAGGAGAGCATCGTGCGCACCGTTCTTGTCTGCGTCCGGACCCCGCTCGCGGCCCAGAACGTCGCGGCGGCGGCGGCCCGGCTCGGGTTGGCCGCTGCGGTCCGGACCGCGGTGTCCGACCCCGAGGCCATGCTCCGACTCGCCGAGCGGCCGGCGGACGTGGTGCTCGCGGACACCGCGCTGACCCGCCCGGACAGCGTCGGTTTCACCCGGCGGGTACTGGCCAGGTCGCCGGGAGCCGCGATCCTGCTGCTCGGCGCCGAGGATCCGGGGGTCGCCGCGGCGACCATCGCGGCCGGCGCCCGGGGATTGATCCAGGGCGGCGACCACGACCTCGTGAGCGTGGTGGCCAAGGCCCTGCTGCTGCTCGGCGGCCGGCCCGGTCGGGGCGGTGCGACGCTGCCCGGCGGCGCGCTGGCCGGCGGCGGCCAGACCGGTCCCGGTGCCGGCCGACCCCAGCCCGGGGCGGGCGGCCAGCCCTCGGCCGGCCAGCGCCTGGGCAGCGTGGTGCGGGCACCGGCCGGACCCGGCCGGGACGGCCCGGGCGGGGACGCACCGGGCGGTCGGCCGCCCGGCGACGAGTCGACGCCGCGTGGCCCGCAATCGCGTACCGGCGCCGGAGAGAGCACAGGTGAGCAGCCGACCCCGGCGGTGGTACCCGCACAGCGTGCCGACGACCCGAACGCGCCCACCGACCCGGGTACGCCGGCCGGTGCCGGACAGTCGTACCCGCCGGAGAAGGTCGGCCCGGACGGAGCCGGCGGAGGCGCTCCGGGGCAGGAGACGCGCGGTGCCGACGGCCCGGGTGGAGCCGGACGGGCGGCGCCGGCCCGCCGGCCCGTGCTGACCGAGCGCGAGATGCAGGTCCTGGTCGGGATGGCGGACGGGAAGAGTAACGCGGAGATCGGCCGGGAACTCTTCGTCTCGGAGGACACCGTGAAGACCCACGCCCGGCGGTTGTTCCGCAAGCTCGGGGCCCGGGACCGCGCGCACGCGGTGGCGGCCGGATTCCGGGCCGGCCTGGTGGCCTGACCGCCGCGACCGGTGTGACCGCCCCGACTCGCGTGACCGCCCCGACTCGCGTGACCGCCTCGACTCGCGTGACCGCCTCGACTCGCGTGACCGCCTCGACTCGCGTGACCGCCTCGACTCGCGTGACCGCCTCGACTCGCGTGACCGCCTCGACTCGCGTGACCGCCTCGACTCGCGTGACCGCCTCGACGACCCGCTCGCCGTGCGGGCGGCGCCGTCCCGCTCAGCGCGGGGTCTCGGCCTCGCCCTCGCTCTCGCTCTCGTCCGCGGTCTCGCTCAGGGTGTCGTGCACCCCGTCGGCGTAGCCACGGGCGTAATCCCAGGTGACGTAGTGATCCGGGTCGGGATCGTAGGCCGGCTCGTGCACCCGGGGCCGGCCGGAGTTGAGCAGGTGCCGCAGGTTGCCCCGGAGCAGGTCCCAGTCGAAGTAGTGCGGCTCCCGGCAGTCCTCGCACTCGATCACGAGGCCGCGTACCCCGACCGGACCCAGCAGCGCCTGGTAGATCTCCAGGTCGGCGAGATCCTCCAGCACGTCCTGGCGCTCGACCTCGCTGAGCGGGTCGAGTTCGGTCTCCTCGTCCGGGTCGTCAAGGCCGGCGGAGGGATCGGCGGGGTCACCGTTGAACGGGTCGATCGGCTCCTCGTGCACCCCTCCACCGTAGTCCCAACACCGCCCGGCGTGGTCACCCGTTGTGGCCTGTACCGCCGCCGTACCCGCGCCGGCGACGCCCACCCCGCCGGATGGGTACGATGAACCATCGCGCCGTACCCGGGCGAACCCCGGCACCGCCCCGCGCGGGCAGCCTGTCCGACCAGCTCAGCGCCGAGACGACCCAGCTCGGCGAGATGGCGGCCGGGCCGGCGGTGACCGTCGTCGACCCGTCAGCCAGAGCATCGTCAACCACAGCAGCAGGGGACACATCGTGGAGAACCGACCCACCAACGACCTTCCGCTGGCCACCGACGCCGACCAGCTCGCCGGGCACCTGCCCGAACTGCCGGCCGGTTCGGCCCGGGTGGTGCCGCTCGGGTTGACCTTCGACGACGTGCTGCTGCAACCCGGCGAGTCCGAGATCATCCCGAGCCGGGTGAACACCATCACCCGGCTCAGCCGCAACGTCAAGCTCTCCATCCCGCTGGTCTCCAGCCCGATGGACACGGTGACCGAGGCGCGGATGGCGATCGCGATGGCCCGGCAGGGCGGGATCGGCGTACTGCACCGCAACCTCTCGATCGAGGACCAGGCGTCCCAGGTCGACCTGGTGAAGCGCTCCGAGGCGGGCATGGTCACCAACCCGGTCACCTGTGGGCCGGACGACACCCTCCGGGACGTCGACGCGCTCTGCGGCCGCTACCGGATCTCCGGGGTGCCGGTGACCGACGCCCAGGGCACCCTGGTCGGCATCGTGACCAACCGCGACATGCGGTTCGTCACCGACGGCGGCACCCCGGTGCACCAGATCATGACCCAGATGCCGCTGGTCACCGCGCAGGTCGGGGTCACCAAGGACGAAGCGCTCCACCTGCTGCGCCGGCACAAGGTCGAGAAGCTGCCGATCGTCGACCCGGACGGGCGGCTGCGTGGCCTGATCACCGTCAAGGACTTCGCCAAGAGCGAGCAGTACCCGCTCGCCACCAAGGACGACGCCGGCCGGCTCCGGGTCGCCGCCGCGGTCGGGGTCGGCGAGGACGCCTACAAGCGGGCCCGCGCGCTTGTCGAGGCCGGGGTGGACGTGCTCATCGTGGACACCGCGCACGGGCACCAGCGGGCCGTGCTCGACATGGTCGGCCGGCTCAAGAAGGACACCACTGTCGACGTGATCGGCGGCAACGTGGCGACCTACGCGGGGGCGAAGGCACTCGTCGACGCCGGTGCCGACGCGGTGAAGGTCGGGGTCGGGCCGGGCGCCATCTGCACCACCCGGATCGTCGCCGGGGTCGGCGTACCGCAGATCACCGCGATCATGGAGGCGGCCCGGGCCGCCCGCCCCGCCGGGGTACCGGTGATCGCCGACGGCGGCATCCAATACTCGGGCGACATCGCCAAGGCGCTGGTGGCCGGCGGCGACACGGTGATGCTCGGCAGCCTGCTCGCCGGCTCCGAGGAGAGCCCCGGCGAGCTGATGTTCATCAACGGCAAGCAGTTCAAGGCGTACCGGGGGATGGGGTCGCTTGGCGCGATGCAGTCGCGCGGGCAGGCCCGGTCGTACTCCAAGGACCGCTACTTCCAGGACGACGTGGCCAGCGAGGAGAAGCTGGTACCGGAGGGCGTCGAGGGGCAGGTGCCCTACCGTGGCCCGCTGTCCCGGGTCGCCCACCAGCTCGTCGGCGGACTGCGGCTGGCGATGGGCTACGTCGGCGCGGAGACCATCCCCGAGCTGCACCGCCGGGGGCAGCTCATCCGGATCACCGCCGCCGGGTTGAAGGAGAGCCACCCGCACGACATCCAGATGACGGTCGAGGCACCGAACTACCACACCCGCTGACGGTCACCGCCTCCCCGCCACCACCCCCTTCTACTCTGGAGTGACAGATGCGTGACGTGGTCGAGATCGGGCTGGGTAAGACCGCACAGCGCGGCTACCACCTGGACGACATCGCGATCGTGCCGAGCCGGCGCACCCGGGACGTGGACGACGTCTCGACGGCCTGGCAGCTCGACGCGTACCAGTTCGGAATCCCCTGCGTCGGGCACCCGTCGGACGCCACCATGAGCCCGGAGTCGGCGGTCGCCCTGAGCCGGCTCGGCGGGCTCGGGGTGCTCAACGTCGAGGGGCTCTGGACCCGCTACGAGGACCCGACCAAGATTCTGGAGGAGCTGTCCCGGTTGGAGGAGGGCTCCGCGGCAACCCGCCGGCTCCAGGAGGTGTACGCCGAGCCGATCCGCCCCGAGTTGATCGCCGAGCGGGTGCGGCAGATGCGCGACGGCGGCGGTACCGTCGCCGTCCGGGTCTCCCCGCAGCACACCCTGGCGCTGGCCCCGGTGATCCTGGACGCCGGGGTGGACATCCTGGTCATCCAGGGCACCATCGTCTCGGCCGAGCACGTCTCCACCACCGACGAGCCGCTCAACCTCAAGGAGTTCATCGCCGACCTCGACCTGCCGGTCGTCGCCGGTGGCTGCACCGACTACAAGACCGCGCTGCACCTGATGCGCACCGGTGCGGCCGGCGTGATAGTCGGGCTCGGCGGCGACGACTGGTCGACCACCGAGTCGGTGCTCGGCATCCGGGTGCCGATGGCCACCGCGATCGCCGACGCGGCGGCGGCGCGGCGCGATTACCTCGACGAGACCGGTGGCCGGTACGTGCACCTGATCGCCGACGGCGACCTGCAGACCTCCGGCGACATCGCCAAGGCGCTCGGCTGCGGCGCCGACGCGGTGATGCTCGGCGAGCCGCTCTCGCTCTGCGCCGAGGCGCCGGCCGGCGGTGCCTGGTGGCACCCGGCGGCCAGCCACCCGAAGCTGCCGCGCGGCGCCTACGGGGTCGCTGACGAGCCGCTCGGCTCGATGGAGAAGCTGCTCTACGGGCCGTCGGACGACCCGGAGGGCCAGCTGAACCTGTTCGGCGGGCTGCGCCGGGCGATGGCCAAGTGCGGCTACCGGGACCTGAAGGAGTTCCAGAAGGTCGGGCTCGTCCTCGACCGGTAGTCGCCACGGCTATCCTGAGGCGTGGTGATCAGGTCGGGGCGGCCGGTGCTGGCCGGCGTACTGGTGACGCTGCTGGTGGCGCTCTCGGCCGGCGGCTGCACCGCCACCCCCTGGGACGACAAGCAGCCGACCCAGGTGTTCCGCCCCGGCGCACCCGGGGTCGGCGACCCGTACTTCCCGACCTACGGCAACGGCGGCTACGACGTCGCCAACTACCGCCTCCAGGTCAGGTACGACCCGGCGACCGACCAGCTGACCGGCGACGTCACCATCGAGGCGACCGCCACCCAGGATCTGTCCCGGTTCAACCTTGACCTGTCCGGGCTGACCGTGACGTCGGTGCAGGTCGACGGCGTCGACGCCGAGCACGGTCGGACCGAGGACGAACTGGTGGTCACCCCGGCCAAGGGCCTGGGCAAGGGGAGTTCGTTCGGGGTACGGGTGCGCTACGCGGGCAAGCCGGCCCCGATCACCAGCCCCGAGCTGGGCAGCGGCGGGCTGCTGCACACCTCGGACGGCGCGATCGCGCTCGGCCAGCCGGAGTCGGCGAGCACCTGGTTCCCGGTCAACGACCACCCGCTGGACAAGGCGACGTACCAGATCGAGGCCACCGTGCCGGCGGGGCTGGCGGCGCTGAGCAACGGTGTACCGGGCGGCAGCACCACCGACGCCGGCTGGACCACCTGGCGCTGGGCGGAGCGGGCCCCGATGGCCAGTTACCTGGTCACGCTGGTGATCGGGAAGTACCGGGTCAGCACCGGCGCCCACGCCGGCAAGCCGCTGGTCACCGCGATCGCCGAAGGTCTGCCGGCGGGTGGTCCGGCGGAGCGGTCGCTGGCCCGTACCGGCGAGATCGCCGACTTCCTGGCCACCCGGTTCGGCCCGTACCCGTTCGACGCGTACGGCGGGATCGCGGTCGCCGACAGCCGGATCGGGTACGCCCTGGAGACCCAGTCCCGCCCGGTGTACGGCCCGGCGTTCTTCACCACCGGCCCGAACCTGGAGGTGGTGGCGCACGAGCTGGCGCACCAGTGGTTCGGGGACAGCGTCTCGATCGGCCGCTGGAGCGACCTCTGGCTCAACGAGGGCTTCGCCAGCTATGCCGAGTGGCTCTGGACGGAGCACGACGGCGGGCCGAGCGTGCAGAGCATGTTCGAGCAGGAGTACGCCGGTACCGACTGGGCGGAGCCGGCGCTGGATCCGGGCCGGACGGAGATCTTCAGCCGGGCGGTCTACAAGCGCGGGGCGCTGGCCGTGCACGCGTTGCGGCGTACGGTCGGCGACGAGACGTTCTTCCGGATCCTGACCGGTTGGACGGCGGAGCGGCGCAACGGCAACGCCACCACCGACGACTTCGTCGCGTACGCCGAGCGGGTCTCCGGGAAGCGACTGCGCCCCCTTTTCGACGCCTGGCTCTCCGGCACCACCGCACCACCCCGGCCCTGACCGGGCGGTATCGGCCGGGCCGCGAACGTGAAGCGTCCGCGGCAGCGAGCGCGCCCCGCCAACTGCGCCACCCGCCGACCTGATCGCTGTGGTCAATCGGCGTTCAGCTCGTGACGGATCCAGTCGGTCGCCGAGCCGTGCCGGGGTGTCCAGCCCAGTTCGGCACGGGCGCGGACAGCCCGGACCCGGCTGTTGGAGCCCAGGGCGTAGACGGCGGGCTCGTAGCCCCAGGCGGCGATGGCCGATTCCATGTCCCAGGGCTGCGCCATCCCCAGTCCGAGGACGTCGGCGATCGCCTGGGCCAGTTGGGCGAACGTCGACTCACCGTTCTCGACGAAGTAGAACGACCCCGGTCGGGCGGCCTGCAACGCGGCGAGGTAGAGGTCGACGACATCGTCGATGTGTACGGTCGACCAGATGTTGCCGCCGGACCCGATGTGCCGGGCGGTGCCGGTGGTCCTCGCCTGAGCCACCAGGCGTGGAATCTGCACGCTGTCTCGGGACAGCCCGCGCCCGTGCCCGTAGATCAGACTGTTGCACAACACCACGGACCGTACGTCCCGGGCAGCGGCGTCGAGGACGGCACGGTCGAGGTCCACCCGGGCGGCCTTGTCCGGCGCCGGTCGCCACTCGCTGCCGGGGGCGACATCCTCCTCCGTGAAGATCCGGTGTGACACCTCGCCACCGGCATCTTCGCCGACGATGCTCGAACCGCTCGTGTGCAGCAGGGGTCTACCCGAACCGGCGAGGGCTTCGATCAGGACGTCCACCGCCGTACGGTGGTCGCTGTCCGCCGCGTTGACGACCGCGTCGGCCCGGCCCGCCTCGGTCGTGAGGAGTTCCGCGTCGTCGAGCGAGCCGACGACCGCTTCGACTCCGAGCCGCGCGAGCCGGCTGGCTGCGTCCTTCGAGCGGGTCAGTCCGATGACCTGATGGCCGTCCTGCCGGAGCCGGGCTGCCAGTGAACCGCCGATGAAACCGGACGCCCCGGTCAGGAAGACCCGCATGACACCTCCAAGAGTACGTGCACACACAGTATGTGCACGTGCAGATAGTGTCAGAGCACAGGACCTCTGTCAAAATTCCTGGCATGCAGCCAAAACGGCAGGGCGGACGACCTCGGATCCAGCTCCCGACAGAGCTCGAACGGCAGTGTCAGGCGCTACGCCGGCTCCAGGGCCGGATCGACGAGGCCACCGAGCGGGCACTGCAGGGCCAGCACGGGATCAGCGTGTCGGAGTACCTGGCGCTGGCCGCGCTCGCTTACTCCGACGACGGCGGGCACCTCCGGCAGCAGGTCTTGGCCGCCGCGATCCCGTTGAACCACAGCTCGGTCAGTCGCCTCGTTGCCCGGCTCGAACGGGACGGGCTGAGCGAACGCTACCTCTGCGAGTCCGACCGCCGAGGGATCTACACCCAGATCACCGAACGGGGGCGCAAGACGGTCGAGGCCGCCCGCGAGAGTTATCTGGCGGCCCTACGTACGGTGCTGTCCGAGGCGGAACAGGATGCCGAACTGGCCCCGCACGCGAAATACCTCAGCCGAACCGCGACCGCAGAAAAAGCGTGAACACACCGCGCCCTTGGGCGGCTGTCTCGCAGGGGTCGATTGGCGGGGAATTGAGTGATGGCTTCAGAACTCAAGGACTCGCTGTGGCTCCGTCGAGCCACAGCGAGTCCCGCCGTCGCGTGGTTCAGGCCGCGACGTAGCCGTTGAACACGTGGACCCCGTCGGCGGCGCCATCCGCGTTCGCACGGTTCGTGTTGAAGTACAGCTTGCCGTCGCTGATTCCTACGCCTTCGATCTCGAACAGCGTGTACGCCGAGGACGTGATACGGAAGGAGAGGTCAGCGGCTGCCGGTGCAGTTCCCGTCGTCGTCGGCGACACGTTCCGATAGACGAGCACGATACTGCGGTTCGCCTTGGTCAGCGGGTAGTAGAGAACCTTCTTCGGGGCGTCGTAGAAGAAACCCTGGTTGGTGAAGGTTGCCAGGTCCGACACCACCGCGCCATTGACGAGAGCGCCCTCGACCTGGAGGGTGAACGCGGGCGTCAGGTCGATGGTCCCGGAGGAGGCGCGCAGCGGCAGACTGCCGTTGTAGATCGTCCGGCCGCTCTTGAACATGAACGTGATCGTGGTGCTGCTGACCGAGACCTTGTTGATCCCGGACGGCGTCGCCACGGCGCCGTTGAGACGCAGCTGGTACGACCCGGCGTGGTAGTAG
The DNA here is from genome assembly GCF_002846275.1 of Plantactinospora sp. CNZ320. Lineage (NCBI taxonomy): Bacteria > Bacillati > Actinomycetota > Actinomycetes > Micromonosporales > Micromonosporaceae > Plantactinospora > Plantactinospora sp. CNZ320. The sequence goes on along the minus strand of NZ_PJMP01000001.1, from coordinate 3,990,620 downwards.
GTGGTGCCGTCGTAGCGGAGCCTCACCAGCTGCGGGCCGCCTGCCTTCATGGTCACGATGAACATGTGGTGCTGCGCGTCGATGTCGACGATCGTCATGTCGTTGCCGTGCCCGAGCCAGGGGTTGGTCGTCCCGCCGTTCGTGCCATTCGTCATCAGTACCCGCGCACCGGTGGTCTTGTGGATGCGGTAGATGACGGAGGTGTCGTCGTAATTGGTGCGGTTCTTGATCGAGTAGAGGTAGGTGGAACCGGCGGCGAAACCCTGAACCCCGGTGCAGCAGCTCGTGTTGGGCGTGCTGGCAATGGTGGTGTAGGTGTTGTAGTAGGCGGCCTGGGCCGCATTTCCGGACAGCAGCAAGAAACTTAAGACAATCGCGACCAAAATCGTCAACCGATTAGCGAATCGCATGTGTCCTCCCCGAATTTTGGCGACCTGAGGCCGGTTGCCCCAGTGATCGCCGAGTGCAGGCTATTGCCCGACGGTAGGGCGGTCAAGGCATCGACGAGATTTACCGAGGTGCCCGTGGAACGCCGTCATCGGGTCAGTTCCGCACCACCAGTTTCGGGTTGGCCGTCAGGTAGGCGTCGGCCCGGCCGGCACGCAACTCGGCGATGAACTTCCGGCCCACCGAGGTGAGCTGCTCACCCCGATAGGAGCCACCCCGGCCCACCCCGCTGCCGGGGAGTGCGACCAGGGTCATCGCCTCGGGGCGGAGCCGACTCAGCGCGTACCCGAAGTCGACGATGTCCGAGCCGCTGCCGCTGGTGAAGGTGAGCGCGTCGCCGAGCGAGCGGACGACCTGGCCCACCCGTTCGGAGTCCCGGGCCAGATCCTGGCTGAGGATCTTCGTCAGCATCGCCTTGATGAGCTGCTGTTGGTGCCGCTGCCGGGTGTACGCGCCGCCGGTGGTGTAGCGCTGCCGGGCGTAGTCCAGCGCCTGCCAGCCGGTCAGCGTGCGGCGGCCCTTCTCGTAGACCATCTGCGGCCCGACGTAACCGCCGCCGCGCAGCGTACGGTGCGTGCCGTCCGGTTCCCGGTGCTGCGAGACCACCCGCTGGTCCACATAGAGTTCCACCCCGCCGAGGGCGTCGACCAGCTTGTCGAAGCCGCCGAAGGTGAGTACGGCACCCGCGTCGAACCGCTTGATCCCGGTGTACGCGCTCACGGTCGCGGAGAGCAGTTGGAAGCCCTGCGCGGTGCTCGGGCGCTTGTTCCTGCCGGGTACCCGGCTGCCGTAGCTCATCGCGTGGGTCAGCTTGGTGCGGTCGCCGGGGAAGTTCGCCTTGGGGAAGCGCGGGATGTCGACCACCAGGTCGCGGGGGAGCGCGAACAGGTAGGCCCGGTCGAGTTCCTTCGTGACGTGCAGGATCAGCACGGCGTCGGCGTGTGGTTCCCAGTCCGGCTTGCTGACCCGGGTGTCGACGCCGACCAGCAGCAGGTTGAGCGGTCCGGTGATGTCGGCGCCGGGCTCCGGGGTCGGGCTCGGGGTGGGCGACGGCGCCACCGTGGTCGGTGCCGGGGAGCTGGGTCGGGCGGTCGGCGCCGGATCGGAGCGGCTGCCCCAGAGCCGGTCGGCCGCGTAGCCGGTACCGGCGAGCAGCACCGCGACCGCGACGACCGCGGCGAGCCAGACGATCCGGCGCCGTCTGCCTCGGCCGCCGTCGCCGGGCGCCGGCCCTCGATCGCCGTCACCGGGCGCCGGTCCGTCGCCGTTTCCGGGTACGCCGGTAGCGCTTCCCCCGTGATCTGCCACGCGTCCACTTCCCCTCGGCCGAACGGTCTGCCAGGACCGGCCGTAACCCATAAGACGCATCGTCGGCCCGCCGACGTTGCACCGCCGGAGCGCGGCAGCAGGAAATGATGGCGCAGATCCGCCCCTGGTGCGATAGCTACCGCTCGGTAATGATGCTCGTCATGGGGCAGAGCGGCGGCACCGATCCCACCCACCGCACCGACCCGCCCAGCGTCCCCGCCCTCGACACCGACATCGATGTCGTGGTCGTCGGCTCGGGCTTCGGCGGCAGCGTGGCGGCGTTGCGCCTGGTCGAGAAGGGTTACTCGGTCCTCGTCCTGGAGGCCGGGCGGCGGTTCGCCGACCACGAGTTGCCGAAGACCTCCTGGCGGATCCGCCGTTTCCTCTGGGCGCCCGCGCTGCGCTGCTACGGCATCCAACGCATCACGCTGCTCCGCTCCGCCGGCCGGGCCGCCTCCGGCGAGCGCGGCGGTACGGCACCGGCGAAGGTACTGGTGCTCTCCGGTGCCGGCGTCGGGGGCGGCTCGCTTGTCTACGCCAACACGCTCTACGAGCCGCTGCCCGCGTTCTACACCGATCCACAGTGGCGGGAGATCACCGACTGGCGGGTTGAACTCGCCCCCCACTACGACCAGGCGAAACGGATGCTCGGCGTCACGACGTACCCGAATCGGACGGCAGCGGACCGGGCGATGCGCGCGGTGGCCGACCGGATGGGGGTCGGGCAGACCTTCCACGCCACCCCGGTCGGGGTCTATCTGGGGCGGCCGGGCCAGCGGGCGTCCGACCCCTACTTCGGCGGCGCCGGGCCGGAGCGGACCGGCTGCCTGCACTGCGGCGCCTGCATGACCGGCTGCCGGCACGGCGCCAAGAACAGCCTGGTCAAGAACTATCTCTGGCTGGCCGAGCGGCACGGCGCACGGGTCCGCCCGCTGACCACCGTGACCTCGGTCCGGCCGGCACCGTCGGGCACCGGCTACGAGATCGAGACGGTACGCACCGGAGCCTGGCCGATCCGGCACCGCCAACGGATCAGGGCCGGTCAGGTGGTCTTCGCCGCCGGTGCGTTGCAGACCCAACGGCTGCTGCACCGGATGCGCGCCGCCGGGGCGCTGCCGCACCTCTCGCCCCGGCTCGGCGCGCTGACCCGGACCAACTCGGAGGCGATCCTCGGCGCCACCGTGCCGCTGCGAGCCGCCCGGCGGGCCGGCCTGGACTTCACCGACGGCGTGGCGATCACCAGCTCCTTCCACCCCGACCCGGCCACGCACGTCGAGCCCGTCCGGTACGGCCACGGCGCCAACCTGATGGGACTGCTCCAGTCCGCCCTGGTCGACGGGGGCCCGGGCCGGGTACGGCGCTGGCTCGGCACGCTGGTCCGGCGGCCCCTGACCTACCTGCCGCTGCTCTCGGTCCGGGACTGGTCCCGGCGCACCGTGATCGCGCTGGTCATGCAGTCGCTGGACAACTCGCTGACCGTGCACTGGCGCCGTGGCCGGCTCGGGCGGCACCGGCTGGCCACCGTACCCGGCCACGGCGCCGGCAACCCGACCTGGATCCCGGCCGGCAACCAAGCCGTCCGGCTGCTCGCCGAGCAGATCGGCGGCATCCCCGGCGGGTCGGTGACCGAACCCTTCGACATGCCGATCACCGCACACCTGCTCGGCGGGGCGGTGATCGGGGCCACCGCCGCCGAGGGGGTGGTCGACCCGTACCACCGGGTCTTCGGGCATCCGGGGCTGCACGTGGTGGACGGGGCGGCGATCTCGGCGAACCTCGGGGTGAACCCGTCGCTGACCATCACCGCCCAGGCGGAACGGGCGCTCTCGTTCTGGCCCAACCGGGGCGACCCGGACCTCCGCCCCCCACTCGGCACGGCGTACACCCGGATCGCACCGGTTCCGCCGCGCCACCCGGCGGTCCCACCCGACGCCCCCGCCACCCTCCGCTGGGTGTAAGGAAGGGCCCCTCCTTATCGCTTTTTGTATAGGAGGGGCCCCCTCCTAACACCTCCGCCGAGGGCGTGGCTCCGCGCGGTGGCGGCGGGTTCCGGGTGCCGGTCGGGGCTGGGTAGGCTTCTTACACATGAACACGCCGCGCCCGGTCCTGGTGGTGGACTTCGGAGCCCAGTACGCCCAGCTCATCGCCCGGCGGGTCCGGGAGGCCCGGGTCTACTCGGAGATCGTCCCGCACTCGATGCCGGTGGCGGAGATGCTGGCCAGGGATCCGGCCGCGATCATCCTCTCCGGCGGTCCGGCCAGCGTCTACGCGCCGGGCGCCCCGCAGGTCGACCCGAAGCTCTTCGACAGCGGCGTGCCGGTCTTCGGCATCTGCTACGGCTTCCAGGCGATGGCCCGGGCGCTCGGCGGCACTGTGGCGCACACCGGCGGCCGGGAGTACGGCGGCACCGCCCTGCGCGCCCGCTCCGACGCGACCGCCCTGCTCCGGGACCTTCCGGCCGAGCTCTCTGTCTGGATGAGCCACGGTGACTGTGTGACCGAGGCGCCGGACGGGTTCACCGTGACCGCCGACTCCCCCGGGGCGCCGGTGGCGGCCTTCGAGGATCTCGCCGGCCGTCGGGTCGGCACCCAGTTCCACCCGGAGGTGGGGCACACCGAGCACGGCCAGCGGATGCTGGAGCGCTTCCTCTACGACGTGGCGGGGATCGAACCGACCTGGACCCCGGAGAACATCATCGCCGACCAGATCGCCGAGATCCGCTCCCGGGTCGGCGACAAGGAGGTCATCTGCGGCCTCTCCGGCGGGGTCGACTCGGCGGTCGCCGCCGCGCTGGTGCACCAGGCCGTCGGCGACCAGCTCACCTGTGTCTTTGTCGACCACGGCCTGCTGCGGGCCGGTGAGGCCGAGCAGGTGGAGTCCGACTACGTCGCGGCCACCGGGATCAAGCTCAAGGTGGTCGACGCGGCCGACCGGTTCCTCGACGCGCTGGCCGGGGTGACCGACCCGGAGCAGAAGCGCAAGATCATTGGTCGGGAGTTCATCCGGGTCTTCGAGGCGGCGGCCCGGGAGGTGGCGGCCAGCGGGGACGTCGAGTTCCTGGTGCAGGGCACCCTCTATCCCGACGTGGTGGAGTCCGGCGGCGGCTCCGGAACCGCCAACATCAAGTCGCACCACAACGTCGGCGGCCTGCCGGAGGATCTGAAATTCTCGCTGGTCGAGCCGCTGCGCACGCTCTTCAAGGACGAGGTACGCCAGCTCGGCCTGGCGCTGGGGCTGCCCGAGGCGATGGTCTGGCGGCACCCGTTCCCCGGCCCGGGGCTGGCGATCCGGATCATCGGGGCGGTGGACCGGCAGCGGCTCGACCTGCTCCGGGCGGCCGATCTGATCGCCCGGGAGGAACTCACCGCCGCCGGTCTCGACCGGGACGTCTGGCAGTTCCCGGTGGTGCTGCTCGCCGACGTACGAAGCGTCGGGGTGCAGGGTGACGGACGCAGTTACGGGCACCCGGTGGTGCTCCGGCCGGTGTCGAGCTCCGACGCCATGACGGCGGACTGGTCCCGCCTGCCGTACGACGTGATCGCCCGGATCTCCACCCGGATCACCAACGAGGTCGCCGAGGTCAACCGGGTGGTGCTCGACGTGACGAGCAAGCCGCCGGGCACCATCGAGTGGGAGTGACCCCGGTTCACACCTGTTGACGCGGGTCGGGCGGAGTGTCGCCGAACGCCTCCGTCGGCCCGTCCACGCCGGCCGTACCCGTGGCTTCCGGGCCGGTCGGTGCCGCCGGCTCAGCCGGGTACCTCTGCTGGGCCCCCGGCGTCGGCCCGGCGGCCGGAGCACCGGTCGGCGCGGGCGGCGCCGTCGGGGTGGTGGGCGGAGTCATCGGAGCGGCGGGCGGGGCCGTCGGGGTGGTGGGCGGAGTCATCGGGGTGGTGGGCGGAGCCGCTGGTGGGTGCGGCGTGGTTGGCCGGGTGCCGGTTGCCCAGCTCGGCGGCCAGACCGGGCCGGTGCCGGCCGGGTGCGGCCAGGCGGGAGCGTCGGCCGGCTCCTCCGGCATCAGAAACCAGAGCACCGGATAGGCAAGCAGGCCGAGCCCGCCGGTGAAGACCGCGACGGCGGCGAAGGCGACCCGGACCAGGGTGGGGTCGACGTTGAAGTAGCGGCCGAGTCCGCTGGCCACGCCGGCGATCATCCGATCGGTGGTCGGTCGGCGCAGCTGCTTGTACGGGGGCTGGCTGAGCGGTATCTGCGTCATGGTTCAACGGTCCGCCCGGAGGGCCGACGCGTCCTCGGTGACCGCCCGGATAGCGACCCTGACCATTCCCTGACCTCCTTCACGGGTGCACCGGACAGAGGGTGAACTGTCAGGAATCCGACTCTTTTCGTGGCCGGGTCGGGCGACCAAGGGAGAATTTGGCCCTGTGACCCCCGCGCTGGAACCGATCCGCAAGATCGCCGCATACGCGATTTGCACTGATTCAACCGATCGGGTGCTCCTGGTCCGGGCCTCCTCCCGGTCCGGAACACCCGGTGTCTGGTCGCTGCCCGGCGGCGCCGTCGACCACGGCGAGGACCCCAACCACACAGTGGTACGCGAGACCGCCGCCGAGACCGGGCTCTCCGTCTCCGTCGTCGGCCTACGGGACGTCCTCGCCGACATGAGGTCGATGCCGCACCGGGGCGTCACGATCCACACCGACCGCCTCCTCTATGAGGTCTCGGTGCGGGGCGGCACACTCTGCGACCGGATCGGCCAGCCGACCGACCTCGCCCGCTGGCACAGCCTGGAGGAGGCGGAGAAGCTCCTGCTGCGGCCCTTCACCGCGCGCGCCCTCGGCCTGCCCGGCGGGCCGATCGACCTGCGGCCGGAGGAGGCGCCGGAGTTCCCCTCCTTCCACGCCGTACCCGGGCCGGACGGGCTGCACCGCGCCCAGCGCTTCGCGGCGTACGCGGTCGCCACCGATCCGGACGGCCGGGTACTGCTGACCCGGGTCGCCGACGGCTATCCCGGGGCCGGCTGCTGGCACCTGCCCGGCGGCGGCACCGACTACGGCGAGCAGCCCGGCGCCGCGCTGATCCGGGAACTCGTCGAGGAGACCGGGCAGCGCGGCCGGCTGGTCGAGCTGATCGGGGTGGCGAGCCACCGGGACGCCGCCTCGCTCGGCCCAGAGGGTTATCCGATCGACTGGCACGGGGTGCGCGCCTTCTACCGGGTGGTCGTCGACTCGCCCGCCCCGCCGACCGTCGGCGACGTCGGCGGCTCCACCTCCGAGGCCCGCTGGTTCGGCCGGGAGGAGTTGGAGGCGCTGCCGGTGGACCGGCTGACCGAGGTGACCGCCGAGGCCGTCCAGGCGGCCCGGCTCGGCTGACCGCCCGCCTCTTCCCGCCGCCCACCTGTTCCGGCGCCCCGCTCTTCCCGCTGTCCGCCTGTTCCCGGCGCCCACCTGTTCCCGCCGTCCGCCTGTCCCGGCGGATCCCGATCCTGACCGATCCCGCCCCGGCCGGTCCCGATCCTGCGCCCTGACCGATCCTGACCCCTGACCGATCCGGATCCTGGCCGATCCCGGCCCTGGCCGTCTCCGATCGTGACCCGCCGGTGCCGGTTGTCGGCCCGGACCGGCATGATCGGTGCGGGCGTGCGGAAGGGGCGGCGTGGTGCGACGGCGACGGCGGATCGGGGCGTACGGGGTGTGTCGGGACGGCGAGCGGGTGCTGCTCGTCCGTGGCTCGGCGACCGCGGCATTCCCCGGCGTCTGGCAACTGCCCGGCGGCGGTGTCGAGCACGGGGAGCATCCGAGGGCGGCGCTGCACCGCGAGTTCGCCGAGGAGACCGGGCTCACCGTCGCGGTGACCGGGCTGCGGCTGGTGCTCGCCGACGTGATCAGGCTGGTCGAGGTCGACGGCCCGGTGGCCGAGCACTCCGACCGGATCGTCTACGACGTCGTACCGACCGGCGGCGAGTTGCGTGCCGAGGTGGCCGGCGGCACCGACGGGGTCGCCTGGATCGCGCCGGAGGAACTGGCCGGGCTGGCCCTGATGCCGTTCACCGCCGATCTGCTCGGCCGCCCGGTGGACCCGCTGCCGGAGATCGCCGGACCCGCGCCGGAGGAGGCCGGGTCCGCGCCGGGCGAGGCCGCGCGCCCGGCGCCGGTCGACCGGCGCCAGCGTTTCGCGGCGTACGGGCTGGCCACCGATCCCGCCGGCCGGATCCTGCTGACCAGGATCGCGACCGGCTTTCCCAGCGCGGGCCGGTGGCACCTGCCCGGTGGGGGTACCGACCACGGCGAGCAGCCGGTCAGCGCGCTGCTACGGGAACTGGTCGAGGAGACCGGGCAACTGGGCCGGGTGACCGGGCTGCTGCACGTGTCGCACCGGCACGACAACGCCGAATTCGGTCCCGAGGGTCGGCCGCTGGACTGGCACGGGGTACGGGTGATCTACCGGGTCGAGGTCGACGCACCCACCGAGGCGAGGGTCACCGAGGCGGCGGGCGGCTCGACCGAGACCGCCGGCTGGTTCTCCCCGGACGAGGTGGCGCGGCTGCCGCGTACCGATGTCGTGGACGCGGCGCTGTCGCAGATCTAGGCGGATCCGGGCCGCATCCGGGCGACCGGTGCGAACGCGGAAATCTCTCCTGAAACGACGTCTGTGACTGGTTCGGCTAGAGTTGGAGGCGGGCCGAACAGTGTGTGCCGCCGGGATGACGTCCCGGATGGGAAGGTCTGCGTGTCTTGGGGTGGTTTGGGATAAATAGCCCTCAGGCAGCTATCGCCAATCCCTGCCGTCTGTGCGATGGTGTAGGCCGCAATTGGTTGCCGGCCAAGGAGTCCCGGCGCCCGATGGCGTCAGGGCGGGTGCCGCCACGGTGGCGGACAAAGTTGACCCGGTGATGGAGGAAACGTGCCGAGAGCCCCATGGCGTCGGCGTCGTACGTCGGACAGCCCGCGCCCGGCAGGGCGTCGCTGGGCGGGGCGGCTGCGTCGCAGCGGCACGTTCGCCCGGCAGGTGTTGCTGGTCCGGGTGGGACGCCGGGATCACGACCTGGGCGAGCCCAGCCCCGGTGGCCTCGTACGGCCCGACCGTTTCTACCCTGAGGACTCCACCCGACTCGACCCGTACGACGTCGATCCGCTGACCGCCGCCGAGATCGAGGCGGTCGTGCCGGTGAGTCCGGCCGTCGGCCCGGCGGACCCGGTCGACGCATCGGGGTCGGGGATGGGGATCCCGCTGCTCCCCGGCGAGCGGACCATGCTGCGCCGGATCAAGTTCGCCTTGGTCAACGCCTGCACCCTGGCCAGCCTGACCCTCGGGCTGCTCGCCATCTTCGAGGCGATGCAGGGCGACGTGCGGGTGGCGGCGTACTTCCTGATCGCCTGCGTGGCATTCGACGGCCTCGACGGGGCGTTGGCCCGCAAGATGGGCGTGGCCAGCCCGTTCGGTGCCCAGATGGACTCGCTGGCCGACATGTGCTCGTTCGGCCTGGCCGCCCCGGTTGTGGTCTACGCCTCGCTGGTCGGCTCGGTCTCCACCGCCGCCGCCGCGGTGGCCTGCGCCCTCGTGGCGGCCTGCGCGGCGATCCGGCTCGCCCGGTTCAACGTCTCGCCGAAGGACGGGCGGTTCTTCTGCGGCGTACCCACCACGATGGCCGCGGCGGTGCTCGCCCTGGCGGTGCTGATCGGGCTGCCGGTCTCCGGCGCGGTACAGGTGGCCGGGGTGGGGCTGCTCGCCTTCGCGATGGTCTCCAGCTTCCCCTACGCCAAGCTGGCTCGCCTGATCAAACTGCCGCCGTGGCTCTGGCTGGCCCCGCTGATCGGTGCCCTGGTCGACATCCGGCTCACCTTCGCGATCCTGGTGGTCGGCTACCTGGCCAGCGGGCCGCTGCTCTGGTGGCGCCAGCGTCGCACCGCCTGACCGTCCGCCGCCCACCCTTCGCGCGGCCGCCGGGTTCGGCTACCCGCCGCTACTGGCGCGGCCGGACAGGTCCGGCCGCGCCAGTCGACGGTAAGCGTTTCGCAGCCGACGGTCGCGGCGTCCGGTCAGCGCCAGCGGGCGATCACGGAGGATCCGCCGATGACCCGTTCGCCGGGGCCGACCACCGGCTCGGCCGCGTCGGCCGGCAGGTAGACGTCGGTACGCGAGCCGAACCTGATCAGGCCGAACCGCTCGCCCCGGGCCAGCAGTGCGCCGATCGGCGCCCGCTGCACGATCCGCCGGGCGATCAGGCCGGTCCGCTGGGCGACCACCACCGTGCCGTGCTCGGTGTCGAGCACCGTGTACGCGGCGACGTTGTGCTCCGCGTCCGGTTTCATCGCCGCCGCGAAGCCGCCGTCGGCGACGAAGTAGTCGACCACCTTGCCGGCCACCGGCGAGCGGTTGACGTGCACGTCGAGTACGGAGAGGAAGACCGCGATCCGGAGGAACTCGCCGTCACCGAAGCGCTCGTCCCGGAGCCGCTGCACGGAGAGCACCTGCCCGTCGGCGGCGGCGACCACCGCGGACTCGTCGTCCGGGATGTCCCGTTCCGGGTCCCGGAAGAACGCGGCCACCGGGCCGGCGGCGAGCGCCGGCACCAGCCAGAGCCGGGATTTCGGCCGGGTGACCCGGGTGAGCGCGGCCAGCCCGAGCGCGATACCTGCCGCCGCGACCCCGTTGGAGTCGATGTGCATCCCACGGGTCAGCGGGATGCTCGACGTGCGGTGGGCGGGCGCCAGCCGGGACGCCACCGAGACCTGCGCCGGGGTGAACCGGAGCCGGTGCGCTCGGACCGGTGGCTGGTTGACCAGGACGAGGTCGGTGCCGACGCCGAACAGCGCGCTCTGCCGTTCGAGTTCGCCGACCGCGCCCGGTGCCCGGCCGGGCAGGGCGGGTACCAGCACGCTGAGCACGCCGCCGTCGGCCAGGTACTTGCCGAGTTCGTCAAGCGCGCTCCGGGTCTCCTCGGCGCTGCCAGTCAGCGGTTCCGCCGCGATCACCACGTCCGCCGCGTCCGCGTCGGCCAGCGAGTCGGCGACCCGGACCCGTTGTGCGGTCCACTGCCCGAGGGCGGTGACGTGCTCCCGCAGCTGGTCGGCGCCGAGCGCGTCCGCCGGTACCACGGTGAGTGCGTCGCCGGGGAGCAGTGCGTCGACCGCAGCCGCCAGTACGGCCGAGTCGGTGGTGACCCCGACCAGCAGGGTGGTCTTCGGTCCGTGGTGCCGGGCCATCTCGGTGGTGAGTACGCGGGCGGCGCGCTCGCCGACGCGGACCGGGCGGCCTGGGCCGGTGGCGCGTACGGCGGGGGACTGGGTCATCTCGGGCGGGCTCCTCGCGAGGTCAGGACGGGCGGCTGCCGATAGCGGCGGGCTACGCGGTGCGGCGGGTTCGGGCCGCTGCCACGTGCCGGCCGGCGGAGGCGCGAACCTCCGCCGGCCAGTTTAGGCACGGCCTGACCGAGTCGCACTGATCGTGCGGGCCGTCGCCCGTCGCGTCACGCGAGCCGTGCCTGTCGCGTCACGCGAGCCCGTGGCCGTCGCGCCTGTCGCGTCACGCGAGCCCGTGGCCGTCGCGCCTGTCGCGTCACGCGAGCCCGTGGCCGTCGTGCCACGCCGCGTCCGGTGCCGTCACGCGGGCCGCTCGTCGCGCCGGTCCGGCGCTGTGCCGGGCGGGTCGGCCGGTTCCCCCGCCGGGGCCGGGAGTACCTCGGTGTCCCGGTCGGCGAGTGTGCCGCTGGACCGGGGAGCGGGCTCGGCGTCCGGCGCGGGGTACAGCTCGGCGGTGGGGTGCTCGAAGGATTCTCCGGCCGGCCGGTCGAACTCCGCCGTCCGATCGACCTGCCGGCCAGGGTCCCGCCCGGACAGGTCGACCGGCTCCGGATCGAAGCGGTCGACCGGCTCCAGGTCGAAGCGGTCCGCCGGGTCCGGGTCGAAGCGGTCCGCCGGCTCAGGGTCGAAGCGGTCAACGGGCTCCGGGGTGAAGAGTGTCCCGAGGGGCGCGTCGGTCGGTCCGGGCTCGGTGTCGGTCGGTGCGGCCGGGGCAGCCTGGGCAGCCGGGTCGGGTGCGGCCGGTGCCTCCGACGGCTGCCGGCCGGACCGGTTGGCCCGGAGCGCGCCGACCAGGCCGAGCGCGCCGACCCCGATCAGGCCCGCCGCCACCAGCCAGCCGATGGCCGGCAGGGTGACGTGGGTGAGCTGCGCGAACAGCCACCAGGCGGTGAGGCCGAGGAAGATCACGGCGAACGTCAACGACACGCCGTCGGTACGGTGCGCCTTCATCGAGTCACCTCCGCGGTGGCGGCGTCGACCGAGAGGTTGAGCAGCAGCTTCCCGCCACCCGGGCCGTCCTCACCGAGGTCGGTCACCTCCCGTTGGCTGCCGTCGAAGTTGCTGTACCTGCGGTCCAGGATCAGGACGTCGCCCGCGTTCACGTTGAGTCGTACCGTCACGTCGACGGTGGGCGGCAGGATCACCTTCACCTCGCCGAGGTCGACGTCCACGCTCACCCGGGCGTTCCGATCGGTGAAGTCGATCCGGCTCAGGTCGAGCGTGGCGTTGCCCAGCCGGGTCTCGTAGCGGTCGGCCATGACCTCGTAGCTGGCCGGCACCCAGAGCACGTTCTCGTCGGTGCGCAGCCGGGTGTAGGACTCGGCGACCGTGGAGATGCCGAGGGCGCAGGCCGCGACCAGCCCGAGGGCGATCAGCCAGCGGGCCCGGCCGAACCACGCCCCGACCAGCAGCCCGAGGGCGATGGTCAGCAGGACGGCGGCGAAGTAGGTGGACGGCATGACCCGGATCGCGTCGGTCAGGTCCAGGATCGCGACCACACCGATCGCCACGAAGATCATCGAGAAGGTGGCGGCACCCAGCGCGGACCGCTCACGTGGCCGCTTCGGCTGCTTGACCTTGGGCGGTGGCGGCGGAGTCGGAGCCGACCGTGGGGCGTACGGGCCGTGCGGCGCGAAGGGTGCCCGGTAACCCCCCGGCCCGGGCGGTCCGGGCGGCACCGGCGGTACGACCAACGGATGCGGTCCGGTCGGTACGGCCACCGGCGGCGGGTACGCCGGCCAGGCGGGAGCCGGCGGGGCCGGTACGGCCATCGCGGGTCCGGCGGGGTGGCCCGGTGCCGCGGTCGGCTGCGGTGCCGCCGGGTACCAGACCGGCTGGCCGGGCGTGGCCTGCGGCGGTACCGGCTGGCCGGGGCCCGGTGGCGGGTACCCGGCCGGTGGCGGTGGTCCCGCACCCGGTTGCCAGTACGGTCCGGTGCGGTTCCGGTCGCGGTTGAGCAGCAGCGCACCGCCGATCAGCACGAACACGCCGAGCAGGACCGCCCGGTAGGTGTCGGTGACGATGAAGCCGAACATCACCGCTGCGGTGATGCCGAGCACCAGCACGGTGACCGGGGACATGCTCGACCGGCCCCGGCCCAGCATCGACTCGACCGGCGAGGCGGTGTCGCCCTCGGACGGGATGATCAGCCAGGCGGCGAGGTACACCAGCAGGCCGATGCCCCCGAAGAAGCCGAGTACGGCGAGGAGGACCCGCCAGAGGATCGGGTCGCTGTTCGTGGCCCGGCCGATCGCGGCGCAGACCCCGGCCAGGTAGCGGCCCTCGCTCGGCCGGATCAGCCCGTACCGGTAGGTGAACCCGAACTCCGGCGGCGGTCCGCCGGCTCCGGGAGGCGGCGGACCGGGTGGCGGGGTCGCGCCAGGTGGCGGGGTTGCGCCATGCGGCGGGGGCCAGCCGGTCCCCGGTGGCGGTGTCGGCTCGGCGGGTTCCGGGCCGGCGGCGGCCGGGCCGGGCGTGCCGGGTGCCTCCCAGGCCGGGCCAGGGCTGTCCGCTCGGTCGGGGCCGCCCGCCGGACCGGGCGTTCCACGGGCGGCGGCAGCGTCGTCGGTCATGCTCCGATCCTCCGTCGTCGCAGGTGCGGCCGGCCTCAGGCGACAACCCTGAGCCCACCCTGAGATATCCGGTACGTGAAGTCCGGGGAGTCCCCATGGCTGCTGGGCCGGCGGACGTGTGACGATCGGAGCATCGGCGGAACGGGACGTGACCCGGCAGGTTGCCGCAGGTCACCCCACCGCCCGAGTCGACGAGGAGTCCGAAGATCCGCGCCACGACCGAGCCGCCCCGCCTCTACCGGGCCCGCGACCACCGGATGGTCGCCGGCGTGGCCGCCGGGATCGCCCTGCACCTGGGCATCCGGGCGGTGTGGGTACGCGTGGCGTTCCTCCTGCTGCTCGGGTTCAGCGGCCTCGGCCTGCTGCTCTACGCGGCGTTCTGGGCGGTGGTGCCGCCACTGCCCGGCGGTACCCCGCCCCGGCGCAACGTCTTCCAACTGCTGCCGTTCGTGGCCATCGGCCTCGCCGTGATCCTGATCGAGGTACTCGCCTTCAAGTCCGACGGGGTGGCCGGCACCGCCGGCTGGCTGGTCTCGATCATCGCGGTCGGCGCCGGGGTGATCTGGCACCAGTCCGCGCCGGAGCGCCGCTGGCAGTGGGACGGGTCGCCGCCGGTGCCGTGGCTCGGTGCGGTGGTGGCGGAGAGCGACCGGCGGGCCTTCGTGCTGCGGTTCATCGGCGGCGGAGTCCTGGTCGCGGTCGGTCTGATCGGTGTGGTCGCGGTCTACCGCCCGCAGGGCAACTTCGACGCGGTGATCAACGGGGTGATCTTCGCCCTGGTCGCGCTCGCCGGTGTCGGCGTGGTGGCCGCCCCGGTGCTCTGGCGGACGTACAACCAGCTGCGGGCCGAGCGGGAGGGGCGGATCAGGGAGCAGGAGCGGGCCGAGCTGGCCGCGATGATCCACGACCAGGTACTGCACACCCTCGCCCTGATCCAGCGCAACGCGGCCGACGTCAAGACGGTGCAGCGGCTCGCCCGGGGGCAGGAGCGCTCGTTGCGGAGCTGGCTCTACAAGCCGACCGGTTCGCCGAACGAGCGGTTCGCCGCGGCCCTGGAGCAGGCCGCCGCCGAGGTGGAGGACACCTTCGCGATCACCGTGGAGGCGGTGGTGGTCGGCGACCGGGAGACTGACGAGCGGGTCGGCGCGCTGGTGGCCGCGGCCCGGGAGGCGCTGGTGAACGCGGCCCGGCACGCCAAGGTGCAGACCGTATCGCTCTATGCCGAGGTGGAGCCGGAGCAGGTGAGTGTCTTCGTCCGCGATCGCGGCGCGGGATTCGACCCGACTACGGTTGAGGACCACCGGCACGGCGTACGCGGCTCGATCATCGGGCGGATGAAGCGGCACGGCGGGCGGGCGGAGATCCGCAGTACGCCGGGAGACGGCACCGAGGTGAGACTCTTCCTCCCGATACCCCGGGAGGGCGCGGCACCAGGGAAGGACAGGTAACGATCATGGTTGAGCCGACGGAGCCGGCGCGGGAGGACTCCCCGCAGCCGCGACCGCTGCGGGTCTTCCTCGTCGACGACCACGCGATGTTCCGGGCCGGCGTCCGCGCCGAGTTGGGGGCGCACGTCGAGGTGGTCGGCGAGGCCAGCACGGTGGCCGAGGCGATCAGCCGGATCGCCGCCACCGAACCGGACGTGGTGCTGCTCGACGTGCACATGCCGGACGGCGGCGGCCGGGCGGTGCTGGAGGCGGTCCGGCGTACCCGCCCCGAGGTGCGGTTCCTGGCGCTCAGCGTCTCCGACGCCGCCGAGGATGTGATCGGGTTGATCCGGGCCGGTGCCCGGGGGTACGTCACCAAGACCATCTCGCCGGACGAGCTGACCGCCGCGATCCGCCGGGTCGCCGATGGTGACGCGGTGTTCAGCCCCCGGCTGGCCGGGTTCGTGTTGGACTCCTTCGCGTCCCGGCCGGACGCGCCGGTCGCCGATCCCGAGCTGGATCAGCTCACCAACCGCGAGCGCGAGGTGCTCCGGCTGCTGGCCCGGGGTTACGCGTACAAGGAGATCGCCAAGGAGCTGTTCATCTCCATCAAGACGGTGGAGACGCACGTCTCGAACGTGTTGCGCAAGCTCCAGATGTCCAACCGCTACGAGTTGTCCCGGTGGGCGGCGGACCGGCGCCTGGTCTGAGCCGCGCCGACGGGCCTGCCCCGGCGGGCGGTCGATGCGGCATCGGCGGATCCACCGGTACGGGACTGACCGAGCGGTGGGTGTCCAGACGGTGACGATCAGATACCGTCAATCGACATTTGTAACTGTCTGCCGGACCGCCGGACCCCCGGTGTGCAGTCCCGTATCGTCCAAACGGACGAGCACGGTAGGTACGCGCTTGACATCGGAGAGCGCCCGGGGTGACGCGGGGAAGGTCACAACGAGCCGTGTGGGCCATCGTCGGAGTGCGCCGCGCCGATGACGTTTTCCCTGGTCAGGGGCATATTCGAAGAGATGGGCGGAAGATCGTGCACACGCCTGAAACATTGCCGGCAACTAACGGGTTGATAACGGCACCTTTCCGCGCTAGGCAGCTCAGTGTCACAGTGTCAGTCACCTCACAGTCCCTCGTGAGCGCCCTGAGGAGGCTTCACTCATGCGCGGGCAATTCCCGTTAAAGATGGCGGTCGGTGCGACCGCCATAATGTTGTTGGCGGCAGGCTGCGGCGGCGGCGACGACGAGAGCTCGGCGGCGGACGCCCTGATCTCGATCGGCATCGGCGAGCCGCAGCACCTGATCCCGTCGAACACCACCGAGTCCAACGGTGCCGAGGTGCTGGCCGCACTCTTCTCTCCGCTGGTGGACTTCGACGCCGAGAACAAGCCGTACACGGTCGCAGCCGAGTCGGTCGAGTCGACCGACAACAAGGTCTGGACGATCAAGCTCAAGGACGGCTACACCTTCCACAACGGTGAGAAGGTCGTCGCCGACAACTACATCAACGCCTGGAACCACGCGGCGTACGGCCCGAACGGCAACGGCGGCTCGTACTTCTTCGAGCGCATCGAGGGCTACAAGGACCTGCAGTCCGAGGACCCGGACGGCGACGGCCCGCAGAAGGCTCCGGACCCGAAGGCCAAGACCCTCACCGGTCTGAAGAAGGTCGACGACTCGACCTTCACCGTGACGCTGGCCGAGCCCTTCTCCGGCTGGCGCTCGGTCATGGGCTACACCGTCTTCTACCCGCTGCCGAACGCCGCGTTCGCCTCCGAGGGTGTGCTCAAGGAGGACTACGAGCAGGCCCCGATCGGCAACGGCCCCTTCAAGATCAAGGGCACCTGGCAGCACGACTCGAAGATCGAGGTCGAGCGCTACGACGCCTACCCCGGCGACAAGCCGAAGGTGGGCGGGGTCACCTACAAGATCTACCAGGAGCAGACCGCCCAGTACGCCGACCTGATGGGTGGGCAGCTGGACGTGGTGACCCAGATCCCGATCGAGAACCTGGGTACCGCCCCGGCCGACCTCGGTGACCGCTTCAAGAAGGGCCCGAACTCGGTCTTCCAGTTCGTCGGCTTCCCGACCTTCCTCCCGCAGTACTCGAAGGTCGAGGTCCGCAAGGCGATCTCGATGGCGATCAACCGCAAGGAGATCACCGACAACGTCTTCCGTGGTTCGCAGACCCCGGCGACGTCGTTCGTCTCCCCGGCCGTGGCCGGCTACCGCGAGAACAGCTGCGGCGAGGCCTGCACCTACGACCCGGCCAAGGCCAAGGCTGCGTACGACGCCGCGGGCGGCCCGAAGCAGATCAAGATCACCTACAACGCCGACGGTGGTCACAAGGCGTGGGTGGACGCGACCTGCAACCAGCTCAAGACCAACCTGGGCGTCGACTGCGTCGGCGTCGGCGAGCCGAAGTTCGCTGACCTGCTCACCAAGGTCGAGGCCAAGGAAGACGTCGGCATGATCCGGCTCGGCTGGATCATGGACTACCCGCTGATGGAGAACTACCTCGGCCCGCTGTACGGGACCGGCGGTTCGTCGAACTACTACGGCTACAGCAACACCGAGTTCGACAACCTGGTCAAGCAGGGATCGGCCGCTGCGACCGAGGACGAGGCGATCAAGCTCTGGCAGCAGGCCGAGGACATCCTCGCCCGCGACATGCCGGTGATTCCGCTGCGGCTCGGCCAGAACGTCTACGGCCACTCGGAGCGGGTCAAGAACGTCGAGCTCGACAAGTTCCAGAAGGTCGAGCTCCTCAAGATCGAGGCCACGAGCTGACCTGACTGCTCCAGCGACGGACGGTCCGGTCCGCCCGGCCCAGCTGGGTCGGATCGGACCGTCCGTACAAGCCTCACCGGCCCCGGTGACGGGACCGGTGAGGCTGCGGTCGCTACCGTGCGCATCACGGTCTGCTGCCCGGCAGGCAGTCACCGATGCTCGTCTCTAAGGACTTGAGATATGTTCCGCTACTTCGTGCGGCGCGTGCTGCAAGGGGTCCTGACGTTTTTCGGGGCCACCTTCATCGTGTACGCGCTGATGTTCGCCAACCAGGATGACCCGCTCCAGGCTCTGGCGGGTGAGCGTCCGATCCCGGAGAACGTCCGGCAGGCGCTCACCGAAAGGTACCACCTGGACGATCCCTTCCTCTTCCAATATGGCCACTACATGCGTGGCCTGTTGACAGGTGACTTCGGCATCTCGCTCACCAACCGGCCGATCAGCGAGATGATGCAGCAGGCCTGGCCGGTGACCATCAGGCTGGCGGTCTTCGCGATCATCATCTCCGCGCTGTTCGCCATCACCGCCGGCGTCGTCTCCGGGATCCGTCGTGGCGGAGTCTTCGACACCACCACGCTGATCATCACCCTGATCCTGCTCTCCCTGCCGATCGTGGTGCTGGCCCCGCTGGCCCAGCTCGTCTTCGGGGTGCAGCTGAAGTGGTTCCCGGCGACAGCCGGCGCCGAACCCGGGTTATATCAACTCCTCCTGCCAGCGGTGGTGTTGAGCTGTCTGGTGATCGCCACCCAGATCCGGGTGACCCGGGCCTCGGTGGCGGAGAACCTGCGCTCGGACTACGTTCGTACCGCCCGGGCCAAGGGACTGGCGAACCGCCGGGTCATCGGTGTGCACGTGCTGCGCAACTCGCTGATCCCGGTCGTCACGCTGATCGGTGTCGACCTGGGCAACCTGATGGCGGGAGCGATCGTCACCGAGGGTGTCTTCAACATCCCGGGCGTCGGCTTCAACCTGTTCCGCGGGATCCGCACCGAGGACGGCCCACTGGTGGTCGGCTTCGTCAGCATCCTGGTGATCGTCTTCCTGGTGGCCAACCTGGTCGTCGATCTGCTGTACGCGGTACTCGACCCGAGGATCCGCTATGAGTGAGCGAAGTGCACGAATCAGTCAGCTCGGCGTGAAACCGTCCTTCGGGCGGCGCCGGGTGGAGCGAGGCGGCGGCACGAGTAAGCGAGGCACCCGATGAGCAACGTCGAATCCGTCACCAAGGCGGAGGTACCCGGTGCCGCCGGTGTGCCGGTGTCCCCGGACGGCGGCCCGGAGAAACCGCGCAGTCTGACCGGGGATGCCTGGAACGACCTACGACGCAACTGGATCTTCTGGGCCGCCGCCGTCCTGGTGCTGCTGGTCGTGACGATGGCGGCCTTCCCAGGTTTGTTCACCTCGGCCGACCCGGACGCGTGCGCACTGTCCCGGCAGCACCAGGGGCCGAGCGGCTCGGCCATCTTCGGCTACAACTTCCAGGGCTGCGACGTCTACGCCCGGACGATCTACGGTGCCCGCAACTCGGTGCTGATCGGGCTCTTCGCGACCCTCATCGCCGGGGTGATCGGCCTGATCGTCGGGATGGCGTCCGGTTACTTCGGTGGCTGGATCGACGCCCTGCTCGCGCGGGGCATCGACATCGTGCTGGGCATCCCGACCCTGCTCGCGGCGATCGTGCTGGCCCGGCGGCTCGCCTCGGACCCGCAGAACTCGGGCTTCTGGGCGGTGGTCTTCACCCTCGGTGTGCTGACCTGGACCACCGGCGCCCGGATCATGCGTTCGTCGGTCATCTCGGCGAAGAACCAGGACTACGTGGCCGCGGCCCGGATGCTCGGCGCCGGTTCCGGTCGACTGATGCTCCGGCACATCCTGCCGAACGCGGCGGCGCCGTTCGTGGTGGTGTTGACCATCCTGCTCGGTGTCAACATCTCCACCGAGGCCACCCTGACCTTCCTCGGCGTCGGTCTGCGAGGCGACGCGATCTCCTGGGGGATCGACATCTCGACGGCGGCCCCGTACGTCCGGGAGACGGCCACCCCGCTGGTCTGGCCATCGGTCTTCCTGGCGATGACCGTGCTGGCGTTCATCATGCTCGGCGACGCGATCCGCGACGCCTTCGACCCGAGGCTGCGGTGAGTCGAACCATGACCGATATCAAGGCAGAGATCGACGTCCTGCCCGGGTTGGACTCGTCCGCCCGGCTGCTGGAGGTCGATGGCCTGCACGTGGAGTTCCGTACCCAGGTCGGGGTCGCCAAGGCGATCAACGGGGTGGACCTGCACCTGGATCCCGGCGAGACGCTGGCGATCCTGGGCGAGTCCGGTTGCGGCAAGTCCGTCACCGCCCAGGCGATCATGGGCATCCTCGACTCGCCACCCGGCTTCGTCACCGGGGGCGCGATCCGCTACCGCGGCGTGGACCTGCTCAAGCTCCCCGAGGAGCAGCGTCGCAAGGTACGCGCCAACCACATCGCGATGATCTTCCAGGACGCGCTCTCCGCGCTGAACCCGGTCTTTCCGGTCGGCTGGCAGATCGGTGAGCTGTTCCGGATGCATCGCGGGATGTCCCGGCAGGACGCCAGGAAGCGGGCGATCGAGCTGCTCGACCTGGTGAAGATCCCGGCCGCCAAGCAGCGGATCGGGGACTATCCGCACCAGTTCTCCGGCGGCATGCGGCAGCGCGTCATGATCGCGATGGCGCTGGCGCTCGACCCGAAGGTGCTGATCGCGGACGAGCCGACCACGGCGCTGGACGTCACGGTGCAGGCACAGATCATGAACCTCCTCGCCGAGCTGCGGCGGGAACGGAACATGGGCCTGATCCTGATCACCCACGACATGGGGGTGGTCGCCGACGTGGCCGACCGGATCTCGGTGATGTACGCCGGGAAGGTGGTCGAGGAGGCGCCGGTACTGGACATCTACGCCCGGCCGGCGCACCCGTACACCAAGGCCCTGCTGGAGTCGATTCCCCGGCTGGACCTCAAGGGGCAGCAGCTCAACGTGATCAAGGGCCTGCCGCCCAACCTGACCCGGATCCCGGCCGGCTGCCCGTTCCACCCACGGTGCGGGTACGCCCGCGACGTGTGCCGGGCCGACCCGCCGCCCCCACAGTACGAGGTGGATCCGGCTCGGACAGCGCGGTGCCATTTCTGGACGGAGGTGGTCGGCGATGACCAAGCCGGCAAGTGAAGCGATGAGCCAGCCGGCAAGCAAAGATGTCGTGCTGGAGACCCGGGGGTTGGTCAAGCACTTCCCGATCACCCAGGGCATCGTCTTCCAGAAGAAGATCGGTGCGGTACGCGCGGTCGACGGAATCGACCTGAGTCTGCGCCGGGGTGAGACCCTCGGCGTGGTGGGCGAGTCTGGCTGTGGCAAGTCGACGCTGGCCAAGCTGCTGGTGAGGCTGGAGCGGCCGACCAGTGGCGCGATAAACGTCCGGGGTCAGGACATGACCCGGATGTCCGGCGGTGAGCTGCGCAGGGCCCGGCGCAACATCCAGATGGTGTTGCAGGACCCGTACACCTCGTTGAACCCGCGGATGACGGTCGGCGACATCATCGGCGAGCCGTTCGACATCCACCCGGAGGTCGCCCCGGCCGGCGAGCGGAAGCAGCGGGTCCGTGAACTGCTGGATCTGGTCGGGTTGAACCCGGAGCACATCAACCGGTATCCGCACCAGTTCTCGGGTGGGCAGCGGCAGCGGATCGGGATCGCCCGGGCGTTGGCGTTGAATCCGGAGATCATCGTCTGTGACGAGCCGGTGTCGGCGTTGGACGTGTCGATCCAGGCTCAGGTGATCAACCTGCTGGAGCGGTTGCAGGACGAGTTGGGTCTGTCGTACATCTTCATCGCGCATGACCTGTCGGTGGTGCGGCACATCGCCGACCGGGTCGCGGTGATGTACCTGGGCAAGATCGTGGAGATCGGTACCGAGGACGAGATCTACGAGCGGCCGACCCATCCGTACACCCAGGCGCTGCTCTCGGCGGTGCCGGTGCCGGACCCGACGCTGCGCGGCCAGCGGGACCAGATCGTCCTGGAGGGCGACGTGCCGTCGCCGGCCAACCCGCCCTCGGGCTGCCGGTTCCGCACCCGGTGCTGGAAGGCGCAGGAGATCTGCGCCACCCAGGAGCCGCCGCTGGTGGTGCGGGAGCACTCGGCGCACCCGAGCGCATGCCACTTCGCCGAGGAGCGGAACGTGGTGCACGCGGTCGAGTAGACCGGTCAGACGCGGTGGTGAGCCTGACCCGGCCCACCACCGATGCGAGAAGAACGCCTCCTCACTGCCCGGGGCGCGGGCCGCCATCCATGCGGCCGGCGTCCCGGGCTCGCGTCGGCGGCCCGGCCGTCGACGGCCACGGCGCCGCGCCGGTCACCGCGGACCCGTCCGAGGTACGGCTCAGAGCGGGCCGCGGCCGGCCCGGAGCAGCAGCAGGGCGAGCTGGGTACCGTCGGCGCCGAGCGCCTCGCGGAACCGGTCCAGGATCTCGCGCTCCCTGGAGAGGACGAGGCGGGTGCCGCCGGAGGCCATCCGGGTCCGGCCGACCTGCTGGGAGAGCGCGGCACGCTCCTGCCAGAGGGCGATCAGCTCACGGTCGATCTCGTCGATCCGCTCCCGCAGCCCGATGATGTGCTGCGAGGCCTCCGGCGCCTTCGTCCCGGTCTCGGGCTCGGCGCCGTTCGCCGGAAGCTCTGCCACCTCTGCCGCCACCTCTGCCGCCACCTCTGTCGCCATGGGGTCCTCCTTGCCAGCTGGGCCCCCGGTGCCTGGATCCCGACGCGAAAAGCCCCGGGCTCCAGGAGCCCGGGGCTTTTCGTAGGTCATGTTTCAGGCGCGACCCACGGCTGCCGGACTCCCGGAGCCGTAGTAAAAGTAAGTCTGCGCCTGACGGATCACGGGTTTGAGTATGCCCAGCCAGCGGTGTCTTGGCAAGCACATCGGCGATGCCCGCGGAAGCCGGGTGAAGGCCACCGCGGCAACGCCTCCGCCGGCTACGCGCCCGGCGGAGGCGTACGTTGTCTGCCCGGCGGCATAGACTCGCGGGGCGATGCATGCTCTCTTCGAACCCCCGCCGCCCTCCGTCCCTCCGGCCCCGGACGGGCCCCGGCACCGGCCCTCCGGCCCCGACCCGCAGGCCCTGCTGGCCGGGCTGAACGGGCCGCAGCGGGACGCGGTGACCCACTCCGGGGCACCGCTGCTGATCGTGGCCGGCGCCGGCTCGGGCAAGACCCGGGTGCTGACCCACCGGATCGCCTACCTGCTCGCCGCCCGGGACGTCCATCCGGGGCAGATCATCGCGATCACCTTCACCAACAAGGCGGCCGGGGAGATGAAGGACCGGGTCGCCGCGCTGGTCGGGCCGAGAGCCCGGCTGATGTGGGTCTCGACGTTCCACTCCGCCTGCGTACGCATCCTGCGGGCCGAGCACGAGCACGCCGGCCTGAAGTCGACGTTCTCGATCTACGACGCCGACGACTCGCGCCGGCTGATGCAGATGGTCACCCGGGAGCTGGACCTCGATCCGAAGCGCTATCCGGCCCGGGGACTGACCACCCAGGTCTCCAACCTGAAGAACGAGCTGATCGACCCGGAGACCTTCGCCGCCCGGGCGAAGGGGCCTAACGAGCGGGCGCTGGCCGAGGCGTACACGCTCTACCAGCGGCGACTCACCGAGGCGCACGCGCTCGACTTCGACGATCTGATCATGACGACTGTGCACCTGCTCCAGTCGCACCCGCACGTCGCCGAGAGCTACCGTCGCCGGTTCCGGCACGTACTCGTCGACGAATACCAGGACACCAACGCGGCCCAGTACACCCTGGTCAAGGAGCTGGTCGGCGGTACACCCGGGCTCGAGCCGGCCGAGCTGTGCGTGGTCGGCGACGCGGACCAGTCGATCTACGCGTTCCGGGGTGCCACCATCCGGAACATTCTCGAGTTCGAGCGGGACTTCTCCGACGCCCGGACGATCCTGCTGGAGCAGAACTACCGCTCCACCCAGACGATCCTCAACGCCGCCAACGCGGTGATCGAGCGGAACAGTTCGCGTAAGCCGAAGCGGCTGTGGAGCGAGGAGGGCGCGGGGGAGCAGATCGTCGGCTACGTCGCCGACACCGAGCACGCCGAGGCGGACTGGGTGGGTCGGGAGATCGACCGGCTCTGTGACGCCGATGCGGCCCGGCCGGGCGACGTGGCGGTCTTCTACCGCACCAACGCGCAGTCCCGGGTCTTCGAAGAGGTCTTCATCCGGGTCGGCCTGCCCTACAAGGTGGTCGGCGGGGTCCGGTTCTACGAGCGCAAGGAGGTCCGGGACGCCCTGGCCTACCTCCGCGCCGTGGTCAACGACGACGACACGGTGAGCATCAGGCGGATCCTCAACACCCCCCGCCGGGGCATCGGCGACCGGGCCGAGGCCTGCGTGGAGGCGCTGGCCACCCGGGACCGGATCTCGTTCGGCGCCGCGCTGCGCCGGGCCTCCGAGGCGCCCGGCATCTCCACCCGGTCGGCCAACGCCATCGCCGAGTTCGTCAGCCTGCTCGACGGGCTGCGGGAGCTGGCCGAGACCGCCCTGCCGGAGGAGGTGCTGGAGGCGGTCCTCACCCGCTCCGGCTACCTCGGCGAGCTGGAGGAGAGCATCGACCCGCAGGACGCCGGCCGGGTGGAGAACCTCCAGGAGCTGGTCAGCGTCGCCCGGGAGTACACCGAGCGGGTGGAGGCGCTGGCCGACGAGGGCGCGGCCGGCGCCACCCTGGCCGGCTTCCTGGAGCAGGTCGCGCTGGTCGCCGACGCCGACCAGGTGCCGTCGGACGATCCCGACCACCAGGGCGTGGTGACCCTGATGACCCTGCACACCGCCAAGGGGCTGGAGTTCCCGGTGGTCTTCCTGACCGGGCTGGAGGACGGCGTCTTCCCGCACCTGCGGGCGCTCGGCGACAACCGGGAGCTGGAGGAGGAGCGCCGGCTGGCCTATGTCGGGATCACCCGGGCCCGCAAGCGGCTCTACCTGTCCCGGGCGGTCACCCGGTCGGCCTGGGGGCAACCGTCCTACAACCCGCCGTCCCGGTTCGTCGACGAGCTGCCGGCCGACCTGGTCCGCTGGGAGCGCACCGGGGCCGCCTACACCTCGTGGTCGGGGACCGGCGGCGGCGTGGGTGGCCGGTCCGGCTCCGAGGACCGGTCCGGCGCCTACCGGGGTGGCGGCTTCTCCGGGGGTACGCCGAAGGCCGCCCAGCTCGCCTCCCGGCTCGGCATCGACGGCAGCCGGCTCAGTACGGCCAGCGAGTTGAAACAGCCACCCAAGGTCGCCGCCGGTGACCGGGTCAACCACCAGCGCTACGGCCTCGGTCGGGTGCTGGCGGTCGAGGGGCACGGTTCGGGTGCCCGGGCACAGATCGACTTCGGCGACCAGACGCTCTGGCTGGTGCTCCGGCACGCGCCGATCGACAAACTCTGACGACCGGCGCCGGCCGCCTCCCGGCCGGCGCGTCCGAGCACTCAGCAGCCCAGGTCCACCCCGCGGGCCCGCATCCAGGGTGCCGGGTCGACCTGGTTCCACAGCCCGTTGTGCACCTCGAAGTGCAGGTGCGGGCCGGTCGAGTCACCTGTGGAACCCTCGTACCCGATCAGTTGGCCGGGCTTGACCCGGTCCCCGACGCTCACCACCGTCCGGCTCTGGTGGGCGTAGTGGGTGAGCCAGCCGTTGCCGTGGTCGACGACGACCGAGATGCCGTACCCGGCGAAGTCCCAGCCCGCGTTCAGCACGGTGCCGCCTCCGGCGGCCCGGATCGGGGTCTCGGCCGGCATCGCCAGGTCGATGCCGGCGTGCATCACCCCCCAGCGCATCCCGTAGCAGGAGGTGACGGCGGCGCCCGGCATCGGGTTGACCCAGGCGGCGGCCTTCCGGGTCACGGTGGGGCTGGCCGCCTTCGCGCTGCTCCGGCTCGGCTTGGCGCTCGGCGGTCGGGTGGTGGCGGTGGCGCCCGGAGTCGGCGTCGCGGTCGCGGTGGGGGTCGGGGAGGTCGTCGGCGAGGTCGTCGGGGCGGTGGCCTCCCGTGCGGACCGGTCGGCACGCTCTGCGGCGGCGGCCCGAGCCGACTCCTCGGCGGCCACCGAGACCCGGTCGGACGACCCGTCACCGCCGAGGGTCACCGCGGTCACCGCGCCGGCCACGCCGAGGCCGAGCAGAGCGACCAGGCCGGGTACGAGGTAGCGGCTCCGGCCGCCGACCCGGTGCCGGGCGACACCCGACCCTCCGGTACGCCGGGGCGCGGCGGGTTCGGCGCCCAGGTCATCGGCGCCCAGGTCATCGGCGCCCAAGCCATCGGCGCCCAGGTCATCGGTCGTCTCGGGCTTGTTCGGATCGGTCTCCGGCACGACGGGTCCCTTCTGGAAGCGGAGTGGACCCGGAAATGGTGGTCGGCGCGGGGGTGCCCGGCCCGACCGGGTAGTCGGGCACGGCCGGGAGCCGGACCGCAGCAACCGGAGTTGTGCCGGAAATCAACCTCCTTGCCCCCGGTGTCGCCTGCGCTGTCTGTGCGTTCGGTCACATCGCCGGGTGTGGCGCAGGGAACTTCACCGACGCTCGGGCAAAGAAAACCGCCCAACCGGTGTCGGTTGGGCGGGAAGGTGGCGTTACCTGCGGTCAGGAGGCGGCTACACCGGCGTACGGGTCGTCGACTTGTAGCTGGATGTCCACATCCCGGTCCCGCAGGTAGGGGATCGGGTCGATCGGCTTGCCCTTGACATGCAGTTCGAGGTGCAGGTGTGAGCCGTAGGCGTGGCCGGTGTTGCCGACCAGGCCGAGCTGGTCACCGGCCTTGACCTCCTGCCCCTCGCTGACCAGCAGCTTGGAGGAGTGTCCGTAGATCGTCTCGGTACCGTCGGCGTGCTCGACGATCACGCAGTAGCCGTACCCGCCGAACCAGCCGGCCTTGGTGACCGTGCCCGCGTGCACCGCGTGGTAGGGGGTTCCCTCGGCGGCGGCCAGGTCGATGCCGGCGTGCAGCTTGTTCCACTTCATGCCGTACGGCGAGGTGAAGCTGTATTTCTCGAGCGGAAGCCGCCAGACGTCGGGCGCGGCGGCAAGTGTGGAGGCGAGACCGTCTTCCCGGTCGTCCCGGGAGGGCCGCTCGGCATCGGCGGCCCGGGCGCTCAGGTCCTCGCTGGTGGCGGCGGCCTTCTCCAGGTCCGCCAGCGCGGACGGGCTGACCGCCTTGGCGTCGGGCAGGGCCCCCGCGCCGAGCGCGACGACGCCGGCTCCGACGAAAGCGGTGGTGACAACAGCGGCGTAGCGACTACGCGGGGGTGTGGGGACGCGGCGTCGCCCTCGATAGCGATCGGGCTCAGACGACAGGCGCTGGCGCACGCACACCCTCCGTTGTCGGGTCAGTGTTGCGACCGTGACCGATGTTCGACCATCGAAGTGAACTCCGGTTGACCGCGTTGTCGCCGGGTCAGAGACCTGATGACAACCGTCGCCACGGTAGCCAACCCCTAGGCGCGCCACAAGTCGCAGCGCCAGATTGCCGGTTCGCTGTGCGGTTGTGCGTCATGGAATGCCACATCTCGTAACCTTTTGCGATCCACCTCGTTAGTGACTCTCCGTTACTTGTCATGCAGCGGTGTGTCATCGATTCGACCGGTGAGGGCATCGGCTCGGTGGACTCCCTAGGGGTGTGGCCGGAGGACCCTGGTTCGGGCCGGCGGGTCGGCGGGGCGTGCCGACACGCCGCCGGTGGGGGCTGGTTGCCCCGGGGAGTTCCCGGGCGGCCGGCAACCGGGTTACCGTTCGTTAAGGTAGCTCTGGCCGGTGTCCCTGGAGAGGTGTTGCGCTGATGAGTTCTCGGATCCGGGTGGTGGTCGCCAAGCCCGGCCTGGACGGGCACGACAGGGGAGCGAAGGTGGTCGCCCGGGCCCTGCGGGATGCCGGCATGGAGGTCATCTACACCGGCCTGCACCAGACGCCCGAGCAGATCGTCGAGACGGCGATCCAGGAGGACGCCGACGCGGTCGGCCTCTCGGTGCTCTCCGGTGCGCACATGACGCTGTTCCGCCGGGTGCTGGAACTGCTCGCCGAGCGGGACGTGACGGACCTCGTCGTCTTCGGCGGCGGGATCATCCCCGACGCGGACATCCCCGAGCTGGAGCGGCTCGGCGTCGCGAAGATCTTCACACCGGGCGCCACGACCGGTTCGATCGTGGAGTGGGTCCGCAGCAACGTCGGCCAACCGGTCGTCGGCTGACGCTCCGCCGACCGCCCGCCGACTGATCGGACCACGCGCCGGCTGGTGGTGCGGTGTGCTGGGTCGAGGTGCCGCGCCCGGAACCGAGGCAGCGGTCGGAGATGGGGGAGAGGCCGGACGCACCCCTCACACGTCCGGCCTCTCTATGCGCGATGCCCCGCCGCCACCCCTCGACCGACAGGGCATCGGCCGTCTCCGTCCTCGCGCTCCCCCGAGCGCTCCGACATCAGACTCAACGACGTCCCTTACGCCGGGTTACGCCGCCCCGGAAATCTTTTCCCGCGGTCCCGGGCCGGTGACTCCGCACGGCTCCGGTCGACCCCGCGACGGCCCGGCAACCTGCTGTGCGTTACCGCACACCGAGCACCCACGTGGATGCCGGGCGTGTCCACCTCGCTAGGCTGCGGCCGTTGACCTGTTGGTGGGTACAGCAGGTCAAAACTCATTCACACGCTGGCGGCGGTGCGACGGCGCGCCGCGGAGACGGGACGGGACGCGCAATCGTGGACCTGTACGAATACCAGGGGCGTGAGCTGTTCGAGCGGCACGGGCTGCCCGTGCTGGCCGGCGGTGTCGCGACGACCCCTGACGAGGCCCGCGCGATCGCCGAGCGCCTCGGCGGCCGGGTGGTCGTCAAGGCTCAGGTTAAGGTCGGCGGCCGGGGCAAGGCGGGCGGCGTCAAGCTCGCCGAGGGGCCGGACGAGGCGGTGGCCCGGGCCACCGACATCCTCGGCATGGACATCAAGGGCCACACGGTCAACAAGGTCATGCTGACTGTGACCGCCGACATCGCCGAGGAGTACTACTTCTCCTATCTGCTCGACCGCGCCAACCGCACCTTCCTCTGCATCGCCAGCGTGGCCGGCGGGATGGACATCGAGCAGGTGGCCGCCGAGACGCCGGAGCGGGTCGCCAAGGTCGCCATCGACGCCAACGCCGGGGTCGACGAGGCGAAGGCGCGGGAGATCGTCGAGGCCGCCGGCTTCCCGGCCGAGCTGACCGACCAGATCGTGCCGATCGCCGTACGCCTGTGGCAGGCGTTCGTGGCCGAGGACGCCACCCTGGTCGAGGTGAACCCGCTGGCCCGGACGACCGACGGCACGGTGCTCTGCCTCGACGCGAAGGTCTCGCTGGACGAGAACGCCGGCTTCCGGCACCCCGACCACGAGGCGCTTGTCGACCAGGCCGCGGTGGACCCGCTGGAGCAGCGGGCCAAGGAGAAGGACCTCAACTACGTCAAGCTGGACGGCGAGGTCGGCATCATCGGCAACGGCGCCGGCCTGGTGATGTCCACTCTCGACGTGGTGGCGTACGCGGGCGAGTCGCACGGCGGCGTCAAGCCGGCGAACTTCCTCGACATCGGTGGCGGCGCCAGCGCCGCGGTGATGGCGAACGGACTGGAGATCGTCCTCTCCGACCCGTCGGTACGCAGCGTCTTCGTGAACGTCTTCGGCGGGATCACCGCCTGCGACGAGGTCGCCAACGGCATCATCCAGGCGCTGGCCCTGCTCGCCGAGCGCGGCGAGACGGTCGACAAGCCCCTCGTGGTACGCCTCGACGGCAACAACGCGGAGGCCGGACGCGCGATCCTCGACGGCGCCGCCAACCCGCTGGTGCAGCGGGTGGACACTATGGACGGCGCGGCCCAGCGGGCCGCCGAGCTCGCGGCTGCGGGGGTTTGAGATGGCAATCTGGCTCACCAAGGAGTCCAAGGTCGTCGTACAGGGGATGACCGGCTCCGAGGGGATGAAGCACACCAAGCGGATGCTGGCCGCCGGTACCAACGTCGTCGGCGGGGTCAACCCGCGCAAGGCGGGCCAGAAGGTCGGCTTCGACAACGTCGAGCTGCCGGTCTTCGCCAACGTCGCCGAGGCGATGGCGGCCACCGGTGCCGACGTGACGGTCATCTTCGTACCGCCGCAGTTCACCCGGGGCGCGGTGATCGAGGCGATCGACGCCGGCATCCCGCTCGCCGTGGTGATCACCGAGGGCGTACCGGTGCACGACACCGCCGCGTTCTGGGCGTACAACCTGGCGCAGGGGGAGCGGACCCGGATCATCGGGCCGAACTGCCCCGGCATCGCCTCGCCGGGCGCCTCCAACGCCGGCATCATCCCGGCCGACATCACCGGTGCGGGCCGGATCGGCCTGGTCAGCAAGAGCGGCACCCTGACCTACCAGATGATGTACGAGCTGCGCGACATCGGCTTCTCCACCTGCGTCGGCATCGGCGGTGACCCGATCATCGGCACCACCCACATCGACGCGCTCGCGGCGTTCCAGGCCGACCCGGAGACCGACGCGATCGTGATGATCGGCGAGATCGGCGGTGACGCCGAGGAGCGGGCGGCCGAGTTCATCAAGGCCAACGTCACCAAGCCGGTGGTCGGCTACATCGCCGGTTTCACCGCGCCGCCCGGCAAGACCATGGGGCACGCCGGGGCGATCATCTCCGGTTCGGCTGGTACCGCCGACGCGAAGAAGGCCGCGCTGGAGGCGGTCGGGGTCAAGGTCGGCAAGACGCCGAGCGAGACCGCTCGGCTGATGCGCGAGCTGATGTCCGGCGGCTGAGCCGTCGACGCTTTCTGCCCCGGGGTGGTCGGCCTGTGCCGGCCACCCCGGTTTCGTACCTGCGCCCGGTTCCGTAACCGCGCGAGCGGGTTCCGCGGCGGGGACAAAGCGGATATCCCGCTGGCCCTGCCCATCCGTACGGTGGTGTCGCGAACCGGCCGACCCGCCGCCGTGCCAGAGTAGGTGCTGATGCCGCCACCCACCGTTCCCGACCGGCCGGAGCCGCCGAAGACCGAGCCGGTCACCTCGGCCGAGCCGGTCACGCCGGCCGCTGCCGCCGAGCCGGCCGGCCGTCGCGGGCCGCCGGCCGACCGGGAGCCACGCCGGAGCCGGCCTGCCGGCGCGTCATCGGCCGGACCGCGTCGGGTGCCCCGACAGAGGCCGGGCGGGCGGGGCCGGGCCCCACTGGCGGTCGCGGCGGCGGTGGCCGCCGGTTGGGCGGCCCTGGTCGGTTACCTACCGGTCGCCGTGGTGCTCGGGGTGGCCCGGTTCGCCGAGGGCAGCGGCGAGATCGTCGGCGCGGCCCGGCTGGGCCTGGCCGGATGGCTGCTCGGGCACGGCGTTCCACTACAGACCGACGCCGGGACGTTCGGTCTGCCGCCGCTCGCCCTCGCCATGCTGGCCGCCTGGCGGCTGAACCGGGCCGGGGTGCACGTCAGCCGGGCGGTCCGGGTCCGGGAACGGCCGACCGTGGGCCGCGCGCTCGCCGTCGCGCTGGCGGTCGGCATCGGGTACGGCGTGCTCGGCGGGCTGGCCGCGCTGCTGCTCGGCGGTGCCGGGCCGACCGTCGAACCCGTACGGGCCGCGTTGACGCTGGCCGGCTTCGGCACCCTCGCCGCGTTCTTCGGTGCCGCCCGGGCCAGCGGTGTGCTGGTGGCGGTGGCCCGGCGTACTCCGCTGGCGCTCCGGGACGGGCTGCGCACCGGGGTGGTCGCCGCCATGCTGCTGCTCGGGGCCGGTGCCGGGGTGGCCGGGCTGGCGGTGGCCACCGGCGGGGGCGAGGCCGGCGACATGATCGGGGCGTACCGCACAGGTGTGCTCGGCCAGGCGGGCATCACCCTGGTCAGTCTCGGGTACGCGCCGAACGCCGCCGTCTGGGCGGCCAGCTATCTGCTCGGGCCGGGGTTCGCCGTCGGTACCGACACGGTGGTCCGGACCTCCGAGGTCTCCATCGGAGCGCTGCCGGCCGTACCCCTGATGGCCGGGCTGCCGCAGGGCCCGCTCGGCGGGGTCGGCGGTGCCGTGCTGGCCGTACCGGTGCTGGCCGGCATGACCGCGGGCTGGTTGCTCGCCCGCCGCCGGATGCGGTCCGCGGCCGAACGGAACGTGGCACCGCCCGGCTGGCCCGCGCTGCTGGGCGCGGCGGCGGTCGGCGGTCCCGTCGCCGGGGTGGTACTCGGGGTGGCGGCCCTGCTCTCCGGCGGACCGCTCGGCGGCGGCCGGCTCGCCGAGGTGGGGCCGGCGCACTGGCAGGTGGCCGCCGGGGCGGCCGTCGTCGTGCTGGCCGGCACCCTGATCGGCGCCGCCGCGACCCGCGCCGTCGCCCGGAGTTGAGCCGCTGGCCTGCGGGCCCGGAGACGCCGCTGGCGTGCGGGCCCGGAAACGTGCTCGGGGCGCCCCGGAAATCCGGGGCGCCCCGATGCGGCTGTCGCGGCTCGCGGCCGGTCACCTCTCCGGACGGTGGTACCCCGCCCGGCTGGTCGTCACGGCGTGTAGCCGAAACCGTTGATGTTCAGCACGAGCGCGAGGATCATGCTGACCACTCCGAGGAGCACGCCGACGCCACCGCAGATGAGGCCGGCGAGCGCCTGCCCGCCGTTGCTGGCCTCACCCCGGCTGGCCTTGCCCCGGCCGAGGAAGCCGAGCACCACGCCGGCGATCCCGGCGATGAGACCCAGCGCGGCACAGCACACCGCCGCGGGAATCGAGACGATGCCGACGATCATCGCGATCAGGCCGAGGGTGTTGTTCTGCCCGCCGGCCGGCGCGTATCCGCCGCCCGGGTAGCCGGGTGCCGCGCCGTAGGGCTGGCCCGGCATCGGCTGCTGACCGTACGGGTCCTGGTACGGCTGCTGCGCGTCCTGGTACTGCGGCTGCCCGTACGGCTGGCCCGAGGTCGGCTGCCCGTAGGGCTGGCCCGAGGTCGGCTGCCCGTACGGCTGGCCCGAGGTCGGCTGCGGTGGCTGCGCGTACGGATCCTGGTGCTGCGGTGCGTTCGGATCCGACGGCTGCTGCCCGTACGGGTCCTGACCTGGGTAGCCGGGCTGCATGACAAGACTCCTTCGACAGGTCTTTCAGACTAGATGCTCGACGCCGAGTTGGCGCTGATGACGAAACTGATGACGCAGCAGATCAGCGAGACGACCCAGAGGCAGATGCCGATGATCAGGGCCAGCTTCGACCACTTGCGCGACTCGGCGGCGGCGGCCTGGGCCGCCTGGTAGTTGCCCTGCTGGAGCAGGGGGTTCACCTTCGAGGCGTTCATGATCGCCGGGATGGCCAGCGGCCAGAACAGGAAGATCGCGACGATGGACATCGTCATGTTGTTGTTGATCTCTTGCGGGGGGTGTGAGGGGTACCCAGGTTGCATGTGTCTTGGCTCCTTGGCCTGCACTCAGCGCATGTGTGAAATTACCGAGGGATATCTCCTGGGGCAGGTTGCTGCCCCGAGCGTCCGGCAGCGTACCTAATCAGTGCCACTTTGGTGGCCCGCTCGCCGCCCGACATGCCGATAGTGATCGACACCGCCCTCTGCGGTGACGTCGCCGGGGTCGCGCCGCCGGGTCGACGGGGTCGCGCCGCCGGTAAGTCGGCCTGACCTGCCCGGTAGGGTGCTGGGGTGACTGAGCCCGTGTCGGCAGCCCGTGTCGTCGTCCTCGTCTCCGGCTCCGGGAGCAACCTCCAGGCCCTTCTCGACGCCTGCGCCGACCCGGCGTACGGCGCCCGGGTGGTCGCCGTCGGTGCGGACCGGGACGGTATCGCCGGGCTCGACCGCGCCGCCGCGGCCGGGGTACCCACCTTCGTCGATTCCGTCAAGGCGTACCCGACGCGCGAGGAGTGGGACCGGGCGCTCACCGCGCACGTCGCCGGGTACGAACCCGACCTGGTCGTCTCGGCCGGCTTCCTCAAGCTGGTCGGCCCGCACTTCCTGGCGGCCTTCGGCGACCGGTACGTCAACACGCACAACTCGCTGCTGCCCGCCTTTCCCGGCATGCACGGGCCGCGCGACGCCCTCGGCTACGGAGTCAAACTCGCCGGGGCCACGCTCTTCTTCGTCGACGCCGGTGTCGACACCGGGCCGATCATCGCCCAGGTGGCGGTGCCGGTGCTCGACGACGACGACGAGGAGACCCTCACCGAGCGGATCAAGGTGGCCGAGCGGCGGCAGCTCGTCACGCAGGTCGGCCGGCTGCTCCGGGAGGGTTGGACGATCACTGGAAGGAAGGTCACGATCGGAGTGAGCGACACGAGTTCCGGCGCGGACGGCCGGCGGCCGATCAGGCGCGCGCTGGTCAGCGTCTACGACAAGACCGGGCTGGTCGAACTGGCCCGGGCGCTGCACGGCGCCGGAGTCGAGATCGTCTCCACCGGCAGCACGGCGGCGACCATCGAGGGGGCCGGGATCCCGGTCACCCCGGTCGAGGCGCTGACCGGCTTTCCCGAGGTGCTCGACGGTCGGGTCAAGACGCTGCACCCGAAGGTGCACGCCGGGCTCCTGGCCGACCTGCGGCTCCAGCGGCACGAGGAGCAGCTCGGTGAGCTGGGCATCGCCCCGTTCGACCTGCTGGTGTCGAATCTCTACCCGTTCACCGAGACGGTCGCCTCCGGCGCGGACTTCGACAGTTGCGTCGAGCAGATCGACATCGGTGGGCCGGCGATGGTCCGGGCGGCGGCCAAGAACCACGCCTCGGTAGCGGTGGTGACGTCGGTGTCGGCGTACCCGTCGGTGCTGGCCGCCCTGGCCGACGGTGGTTTCAGCGCCGGGCAGCGCCAGCAGCTCGCGGCCCGCGCCTTCGCCGACATCGCCGAGTACGACGTGGCGGTGGCGAACTGGTTCGCGGCGCGGACCGGGCCGGAGGAGCAGGAGTGGCCGGCCTTCGCCGGTCAGGTGCTGAGCACACCCACCCCGCTGCGGTACGGCGAGAATCCGCACCAGGCGGCGGTGCTCTACGTCGACCCGGCGTCCCCGCCCGGGCTGGCCCAGGCCGAGCAGTTGCACGGCAAGGAGATGTCCTACAACAACTATGTCGACGCGGACGCGGCCTGGCGGGCGGTGAACGACTTCGCCGACCAGCCGGCGGTGGCGATCATCAAGCACGCCAACCCGTGCGGCATCGCGGTCGGCACCGACGTGGCGCAGGCGCACCGGCGGGCACACGCCTGCGACCCGGTCTCCGCGTTCGGCGGGGTGATCGCGGTCAACCGGCCGGTCTCGGTCGAGATGGCGCAGCAGGTCGCCGAGGTCTTCACCGAGGTACTCGTGGCACCCGACTTCGAGCCGGGTGCGGTGGACGTACTCTCCGGCAAGAAGAACATCCGGCTGCTGCGCGCGCCCGCCTGGGCGCCGTACCCGGCGGAGTGGCGGCCGGTCAGCGGCGGCGTACTGATGCAGATGGCCGACCGGGTGGACGCGCCCGGCGACGACCCGACGGCGTGGCGGCTGGCCACCGGCGAGCCCGCCGACGAGGCGACCCTGGCCGATCTCGCCTTCGCCTGGCGGGCCGTCCGGGCGGTGAAGAGCAACGCGATCCTGCTCGCCGCCGACGGCGCGACCGTGGGGGTCGGGATGGGCCAGGTCAACCGGGTCGACTCGGCGCACCTGGCGGTCTCCCGGGCCGGTGCCGAGCGGGCCCGGGGCGCGGTTGCCGCCTCGGACGCGTTCTTCCCGTTCCCGGACGGGCTCCAGGTGCTGATCGACGCCGGGGTCCGGGCTGTCGTCCAGCCCGGCGGCTCGGTACGTGACGAGGAGGTCGTCGCGGCGGCCACGGCGGCCGGGATCACCATGTACCTCACCGGCACCCGGCACTTCTTCCACTGAGGACGGTTCCACGGACGAGGGCAGCGCTCCGCCCACCGCCGGCCCGGCCCGGTCCGGTCAACCGACCCGCAGCAGCACGCTGCCGGTCGCGCCACCGGACCGGCTGGCCTGTACGGCCCAGCAGCCGGCGGTGGGGAAGTTCCAGCCGGTACCCCACTCGTCGCCCGGCCTGGTCCAGCTGCTCGCGCCGTGTCCGGTGGGTCCCCAGACCGGTTCGACAGTGACCCCGCCGGGGCCGGTGGCCCGGATGCTCAAGGTGCCGGAGCCGGTCATCCGCCAGACGATCTTTTCGTCCCGCCCGGGGTGCAGCCCCGGGTCGCCGCGCGGGAAGAGCAGGCCCCAGAACGAGTTCCCGGCGTCCGCGATCCCCTGCACCTCGAGCGGGTTCTCGGCGCTGCCCGGGGTGGCCGGGCAGGTGTCGACCGGCCCGGTGGCATCCTCGGTCAGGACCAGCGGGACAGTCACGGCCAGCGAAGCCGCCAGGGCCAGCAGGACCAGCGTCACGGGTACGACTCTTCGTGCCATGTAGACGAGAGCCGGGGGACCGTCGCGCGGTTCCCGGCGTCAGGAGACGACGTGCTGCTTCAGTTCGGCGAAGTGGCAGGCGGACGGGTGTGGCTCGACGGCCCGGAGCACGAGCTGCGGCTCCTGGGTCGCGCAGATCTCCTGCGCCTTCCAGCACCGGGTGCGGAACCGGCAACCCGACGGCGGGTTGGCCGGCGACGGCACGTCACCGTCGAGCCGGATGATCTCGCGGTGCGACCGGGCCTTCGGGTCCGGCACGGGTACCGCCGAGAGCAGCGCCTGGGTGTACGGATGGGTCGGCCGCTCGTAGATCTCGTCCTCGGTACCGATCTCCACGATCTTGCCCAGGTACATAACCGCGACCCGGTCGGCGATGTGCCGCACCACAGACAGGTCGTGCGCGATGAAGATGTAGGAGAGCCCGAGTTCGTCCTGGAGGCTCTCCAGCAGGTTGATCACCTGGGCCTGGATCGACACGTCCAACGCCGACACCGGCTCGTCACAGACGATGATCTCCGGCTTCAACGCCAGCGCCCGCGCGATACCGATCCGCTGCCGCTGCCCACCCGAGAACTGGTGCGGATACCGGTTGATGTGCTCCGGGTTCAATCCGACCAGATCCAACAACTCCCGCACCCGCTGCCGGCGGGAGCCGCGCGGTGCGGCGTCCGGGTGGATGTCGAACGGCTCCCCGATGATGTCGCCGACCGTCATCCGCGGGTTCAGCGAGGTGTACGGGTCCTGCATGACCATCTGCACGTTCCGGCGCATCCGGCGCAGTTCCCCGCCGGAGAGCTTGAACATGTCCCGGCCCTCCAGCATCGCCCGGCCCGAGGTCGGGGTCTCCAGCCGCATCAGCAGCTTGGCCAGGGTCGACTTGCCGCAGCCGGACTCACCGACGATGCCGAGGGTCTCGCCCCGGTTCAGCTCGAAGCTGACCCCGTCGACCGCCTTGACGGCGCCGATCTGCCGCTTGAAGACGATGCCCTGGGTGATCGGGAAGTGCTTGACGACGTTCTCGACCCGCAGCACGGTCTCGCCGCGCGGCTTGGCGGTACTTGTCTGCTGCTGGTCAGAGGGTGCCATCGAGGACCTCCTGGGCGAAGTGGCAGGCGCTGGTCCGGCCGTTGCCGAGCGACCGGCTGGCCGGCACGACGTCGACGCACTCCTGCCGGGCGTACGGGCAGCGCGGGTGGAACGGGCATCCACTGGGGATCCGCATCAGGTTGGGCGGCAGGCCCTTGATGGTGGTCAGCCGCTGACCCTTGAGGTCGAGCCGGGGAATCGACTCCAGCAACCCCTTGGTGTACGGGTGTGCCGGTGCCTCGTACAGCGAGTGCACGTCGGCGTGCTCGACGATCCGGCCGGCGTACATCACGGCGATCCGGTCGGCCACGTCGGCGACGACCCCGAGGTCGTGGGTGATCAGGATCATCGCCATGTTCAGGTCCCGGCGCAGCTCGCCGAGCAGGTCCATGATCTGGGCCTGCACCGTCACGTCCAGCGCCGTGGTCGGCTCGTCGGCGATCAGCACCGCCGGGTCCAGGGCCAGCGACATCGCGATCATGACACGCTGCCGCATGCCGCCGGAGAACTGGTGCGGATAGTCCCCGATCCGCTGCTTCGCGGCCGGGATCTTGACCAGTTCCATGAGTTCGATCGCCCGGCGCTTGGCCTGGGCCCGGGACAGTCCCTCGCGCAGCCGCAGCATCTCGCCGATCTGCCAGCCGACCGGGAAGACCGGGTTCAGCGCGGAGAGCGCATCCTGGAAGATCATCGAGATCTGCTTGCCGCGTACCTTCCGGCGCTCCTCCTCGGGCAGCCTCAGCAGGTCGGTACCGCGGTAGAGGATCTGGCCGGTCGGGATGACCGCCGGCGGCATGTCTAGGATGCCCATGATCGCCTGCGCGGTCACCGACTTGCCGGAGCCCGACTCGCCGAGTACCGCCAGGGTCTCTCCGGCGTCCAGGTGGTACGAGACGCCGTTGATCACCTTCGCCACACCGTCCCGGGTGTGGAACTCGACGAAGAGGTCCCGTACCTCCAGCAGGTGCCCGCCGTCTCCACCGGCCGGTTGCCGGTCGCCGAGCCCGCTCCGTTCGTTCACGTGCACCGTCATGTGGTCACCGCAGCTTCGGGTCGAAGGCGTCGCGGATCGCGTCGCCGAGCATGATGAAGGCCAGTACGGTCAGCGCCAGGAAGGTCGAGGGCACCACGAGCGGTACCGCCGACTCCCGCATGTGCGTCCGCCCGGCGTCGATGTCGATGCCCCAGGAGATGGTCGGGGCCTTCAGGCCGATGCCGAGGAACGAGAGTGTCGCCTCGGCGGCGATGAACGAGCCGAGCGCGATGGTCAGCACCACGATCACCGGGGCCAGCGAGTTGGGCAGGATGTGCCGCCACATGGTCCGGCCGTTGCCGGCGCCGAGCATCCGGGCCGCCGCGACGTAGTCCTGCTGCTTGGCGGTGATCACCGAGGAGCGGATCACCCGGGCGGCGGTGGTCCAGCCGAGGATCGCGAGTACGAAGATCACCGCCATGATCCGGACGTTCGGGCTGTCGCTGCTGATCCGCTTGAGCATCACGATCGCGGCGAGCAGCAGCGGGATGCCGAGGACCACGTCGATCACCCGGGACAGCACCGCGTCGACCCACCGGCCGAAGTAGCCGGCGAGCATGCCGACGGTGATCGCGATCAGCCCGGTGACCAGCGCCGAGAAGGCGCCGACCAGCAGCGATGCCCGGGCACCGAAGACGGCACGCGCGTAGATGTCGCAGCCCTGGAAGTCGTACCCGAACGGGGCGCCGCCGCCGGGGCCGGCGTGCTGCCGGGCCAGCGTGCAGTCCTGCGGGTCGTTCGCGGTGAACAGGCCGGGGAAGGCCGCCATCGCGGTGACCACGAGCACCAGTACCAGGGAGATCCAGAAGATCGGGTTGCGGCGCAGGTCGCGCCAGGCGTCGCCGGCCAGGCTGCGCGGCCGGGC
Source organism: Plantactinospora sp. CNZ320 (assembly GCF_002846275.1). Classification (NCBI taxonomy): domain Bacteria; kingdom Bacillati; phylum Actinomycetota; class Actinomycetes; order Micromonosporales; family Micromonosporaceae; genus Plantactinospora; species Plantactinospora sp. CNZ320. Next base: position 3,951,444 of record NZ_PJMP01000001.1, on the reverse strand, counting down.
GGCCGGGTCGGTCCCGGCCTTGCCGCCGGCCGTCCCGGCCGCGGCGACTGTCTCAAGCTCACTCATGCCTGTTGATCCCTCACTCGTACCGGATGCGGGGGTCGAGGACGGCGTAGAGGACGTCGACCACGAGGTTCGACACCAGATAGACCACGACCAGCACACTGACCAGGCCGACCACCAGTGGGCCGTCCTCGGTCTTGATGCCGCGGAAGAGGTTGAACCCGACGCCCGGGATGTTGAAGACGCCCTCGGTGATGATCGCGCCGCTCATCAGGTTGCCGAGTTCGACGCCGAGGAAGGTGATCACCGGGATCAGCGAGTTCCGGAGTACGTGCACGCTTACGATGCGGCGCACCGGCAGCCCCTTGGCCCTCGCGGTCCGTACGTAGTCGGAGCGGAGGTTCTCGGCGACCGAGGTACGGGTCAGCCGCAGCGCGGTGGCCAGGGACAGGGAGCCGAGCACGATGCCGGGCAGCAGCAGGGCGTAGAGGCTGGGCTGGGCGCCGGCGGTCGGCGGGAAGAGCGGCAGCTTGACGCCGAGGAAGTACTGCGCGAGCGGCGCCAGCACGATGGTGGGGATGCCCAGCACCAGCAGGGTCAGCACCAGGGTGGCGTTGTCGAAGATGCTGCCCCGGCGGAGTCCGGCGATGACCCCGGAGGTGACGCCGACCACGATCGCCACCAGCAGGCCGATGAGCGCGAGCTTCACGGTGACCGGCCAGGCCTGGGCCAGCATGTCGCCGATCTCCCGGCCGGTGAGCGAGTCGCCGAGGTCGCCCCGGAGCAGGTTGCCGACGTAGTCGAAGTAGCGGTAGAAGAAGCCGCCGACGCCGGTCTGGTCGAGGTGGAACTTCTCGGTCAGGTACGCCCGCTGCGCCTCGCTGACCGGGCGCTCACCGGCGAGCGCCTGGATGGGGTCACCCTGTCCGGCGAACATCAGCGCGTAGACGATCAGAGTGGTCCCGAAGAAGGCCAGGACCATCTGAAGCAGGCGCCGCACGATGTAGCGGAACATGCTGCTTACTCTCCGTGGGGATGGCTGGGGCGCGATGCGCGGGAAACGGTCCGGGCCACCCGAGGAGTTACCGGGTGGCCCGGACCGGCCTTGCGGTCAGCTCAGCTGACGACCTCGATCTTGGTCATGTCGACGACCTGGAAGAGGTCGACCTCGACGTTCTTGACCCGGGTCGAGTGCGCGTAGACGTTCTGGCCGAACCGGAGCGGGATCACCGGCATCTCGGCGGCCAGGATGTCCTCGGCCTGCTGGTACTTCTTGATCGCCTCGTCCGCGGTCGCGGCGGTCGTGCCCTCCTGCACCAGGCGGTCGAACTCCGGGTTGCTGTACCCGTAGTAGTTCGACGAGCCGTTGGTGGTGTACAGCGGGCCGAGGTAGTTCTCCATCGACGGGTAGTCCATCAGCCAGCCGAGCCGGATCAGGCCGACCGGCTGCTTGTTGTCGACCTTGGTCAGCAGGTCCGAGAACTTCGGCTCGGCCGCACCCACGCACTCCACGCCCAGGTTGGCCTTGAGCTGGTTGCAGGTCGCGTCGACCCAGTCCTTGTGCCCACCGTCACCGTTGTAGGTGATCTTCAGCTCGCTCGGTCCACCCGCGGCCTGGTAGAGCTCCTTGGCCTTGGCCGGGTTGAACTCGCAGGCCTCGCCGCAGGTGTCGTCGCGGTAGCCGGCGACCACCGGGGAGACGAAGGAGCGCGCCGAGATCTGCGACCCCTTGAAGATGGACTTGCTGATCTCGTCCCGGTCGATCGCCATGGAGACGGCCTTGCGGACGTCAGGCTTGCTGAACTCCTCCTCGAACGTGGGGAACGCCACGAACTGGAAGGCGGAGGCCGGGCTCTGCTTGAACCGGTCACCCAGGTCGGTGGCCGCGGTGCTCAGGTTCTCGGTCGGGACGGTGACGTCCACGTCGAGGTTGTCCGACAGCACGTCCGCGTACGCGGCGGTGAGCTGCTGGTAGATCCGGAACTCGGCGCCGGCGACCTTCGGCTTCTCGCCCGGGTACGCGTCGTAGCGCTCGACCTCGACCTTGGCGTCGTGCTGCCAGGTGCCCTTCATCTTGAAGGGACCGTTGCCGATCGGGGCGTCCTCGAAGCCTTCCTTGATCACGCCGGGTGCCGAGAAGGCGGCCGCCGGCAGCGGGTAGAACGCGGTGTAGCCGAGCACCGTCTTGAACTCGGTGTACGGCTTGGCCAGCGTCACCGTGAAGGTCAGGTCGTCGACCTTCTTCAGCCCGCTCATGGTGGTGGCCTTCGGCTCCGGCGCCTTCTGCGGGCCGTCGCCGTCCGGGTCCTCCGACTGGAGGTCCTCGTAGCCGGCGATCTTCTCGAAGAAGTAGCTGTTGCCCTGGCCGTTCGGCGCGTAGGCGCCGTAGTTCCAGGCGTTGATGTAGCTGTCCGCGGTCACCTTCTCGCCGTTGTGGAAGGTGTAGCCGTCCTTCAGCTTGATCGTCCAGGTCACGTTGTCGGTCGAGTTCACGGACTCGGCGGCGACCTCGAACGGCTTGTTCTGCTCGTCGTAGTCGACCAGCGGGGTGAACAGGGCGGAGAGCACCTGGTTGCCGCTCGACTCGTTGGTGTTGGTCGGGATCAGGTGCTGCGGTTCCGCGATCTGGATCGAAACCGTGGCATTCGGGTCGCTCTCCCCCGAGTCGCCGCCCCCGCCACAGGCCGCCAGGCCGAGGGTCGCGGCAAGGGGGAGGGCGGTCCAGGCAGCGAGCCTACGAACCTGCATTGAGCCTCCTCGTCTCCTTACGCTGCGCAGGCATCCGCCTACAGAGGTAACGCTGTGCAACGCTCGGCAAAGGTAGGTCGGAGCAGGACCCCTGGCCAAACTGGATGGTCACGAGTCTGTAACACAGTTCCGGGGCATGACTTGCAGATATGCCGGCTGACCTGCTATCGCGACTCCGGGCAGAGTGAGCCACGGATTCGGGCGTACGGAACCTATCAGGCTTGAATGGCATCGGTTGCCCATTGTGAGCCGGGCAACTGCGCCTCTGGGATTAGTCCGTATTGACCCTGATCGTGTCTTCCACATTGTGGACTTCTCCACAAGATCTCACTGAGCGTGACTAAGAACACGGCTACGTATAGTGAACATCTTCCGCTCGATCGCCTTCCGCTCCGGCTTGGTCATGTTGCCGATCCCCGCGCCGAGCAGCCGGGTGCCGGGCCGGCCCGCCGAACCGCGTGAGACGATCTGTGCTGTGACGGCCACCCTTCTCGACGGCAAAGCGACAGCGGCAGACATCAAGGACGAACTTCGCGACCGGGTGAAGACGCTGGCCGATCGCGGCGTCGTACCGGGACTGGGCACCGTACTGGTCGGCGAGGACCCCGGCTCCCAGGCGTACGTCAACGGCAAGCACCGGGACTGCGCCGAGGTCGGCATCGCCTCGATCCGCCGCGAGTTGCCGGCCGACGCCACCCAGGAGCAGGTCGACGCGACGATCGCCGAACTCAACGCCGACCCGGCCTGCCACGGCTACATCGTGCAGCTCCCGCTTCCGGTGCAGCTGGACACCCAGCGGGTGCTGGAGATGATCGACCCGGACAAGGACGCCGACGGGCTGCACCCGGTCAACCTCGGCCGGCTCGTTCTCGGCTACCCCGGGCCGCTGCCCTGCACCCCGCGCGGCATCGTCGAGCTGCTCCGCCGGCACGACGTGCCGCTGCGCGGCGCCGAGGTGGCGGTGGTCGGCCGGGGCAACACCGTCGGCCGGCCGCTCGGGTTGCTGCTGACCCGGCGCAGCGAGAACGCCACGGTGACGCTCTGCCACACCGGCACCCTCGACCTGGCCGCGCACACCCGGGCCGCCGACATCGTGATCGTGGCGGCCGGCGTACCGGGCCTGCTCACCGCCGACATGGTCCGGCCGGGCGCGGTGGTCGTCGACGTCGGCATCACCCGGGTGATCGGCGCGGACGGCAAGGGCCGCTACACCGGGGACGTCGGTCCGGATGTCGCCGAGGTGGCCGGCAAGCTGGTGCCGATGCCGGGTGGAGTCGGCCCGATGACCCGGGCGATGCTGCTGGCCAACGTGGTGGAGCGGGCCGAGACCCAGCTCGAGTCCGCCGTCCGGAGCTGAGGCCCTGCGCCGGGTCCGTCCCGCGACTTGAGCCCGCACCGGGTCCGTTCCGCCGATCTGACTTCCGCACCGGGTCCCGCGCGTCCGGATCCGGCACGTCAGGTCCCGGCCCGTCCGGATGTGCCCCAACCGGGGCCCGTCTGTCCGGGGAGTGTGAGCTACTGCAGGCAATTCCGCCCCTGGCCAGAACCGAACACCCTTGACTGATACCGTCCGGAAATAACCAGACGGGTATCAGGGAGTGGGACGACCATGGGCAAAAAGGTCACCGTAGTCGGTGCCGGCTTCTACGGCTCGACGACCGCGCAGCGCCTGGCGGAGTACGACGTCTTCGACACTGTCGTGATCACCGACATCATCGAGGGCAAGCCCGAGGGCATCGCGCTGGACCTCAACCAGTCGCGCCCGGTCGAGGGCTTCGAGACCAAGGTCGTCGGCGTGACGACCGGCAAGGGCGGCGAGGGCTACGAGCAGATCGAGGGCTCCGACGTCGTCGTGATCACCGCCGGGCTGCCCCGCAAGCCGGGCATGAGCCGGATGGACCTGCTGGAGACGAACGCCCGGATCGTCCGCCAGGTCGCCGAGAACGTCGCCAAGTACGCCCCGAACGCCGTCGTCATCGTCGTCTCCAACCCGCTCGACGAGATGACCGCGCTGGCCCAGATCGCCACCCAGTTCCCGAAGAACCGGGTGCTCGGCCAGGCTGGCATGCTCGACACCGCCCGGTTCACCAACTTCGTCGCCGAGGCGCTCGGCGTGAAGGTCGGCTCGGTGCGTACCCTCACCCTCGGCTCGCACGGCGACACGATGGTGCCGGTACCCTCCCGCAGCACCGTCGACGGCAAGCCGCTGCGCGACGTGATGCCGGCGGAGCAGATCGAGGAGCTGGTGGTACGCACCCGCAACGGCGGAGCCGAGGTGGTCGCGCTGCTCAAGACCGGTTCGGCGTACTACGCACCGTCGGCGGCCGCCGCCCGGATGGCCCGGGCCGTGGCGACCGACTCCGGCGAGGTCATGCCGGTCTGTGCCTGGGTCGACGGCGAGTTCGGCATCTCCGGGGTCTACCTCGGTGTCGAGGCGGAGATCGGCCGCGAGGGCGTACGCCGGATCGTGGAGACGCCGCTGGACGCCGACGAGATCGAGAGCCTGAAGGCAGCCGCGGAGGCGGTCCGGGCCAAGCAGGCCGACGTCGCCAACATGTGAACTGCAAGGAAGGGCCCCCGCTACAGCAGAAAACGCTAAGCGGGGGCCCTTCCTTACAGCGGGACGAACGGGGTGCTCAGGTGCGGGGTGCCGAGCGTGGCGGCCGGCCGGGCGGCCAGCTCGGTGAGGAGCCGCTCCCGGGAGGCGCGGGCGGTCACCGGGTCCTCCTCGTGGGCGTACGGCAGCTCGGGCGCGACCAACTGCACCGCGTGCACCAGCAGGTCGCCGGTGATCAGCAGGCTCTGGTCGGCATGCTCGACCAGCACCGACTGGTGCCCGGGGGTGTGGCCGGGAGTGGCCAGCACCCGTACCCCGGGGGCGAGCCGCTGGTCGCCGTCGAGCGTGTCGAGCTGGCCGGCGGCGGTGAGCGGGTCGAGCAGGTAGCCGGCCACCCCGGACGGGTCGTGCCGGCGGAACGCCGCGACCTCGACCTGTTGTAGCAGGTAACGGGCGTTGTTGAAGTAGGGCGTACCGGCCGCGCCGGTGACCGCCCAGCCGACGTGGTCGGTGTGCAGATGGGTGAGTACCACCGTGTCGACCTGCTCCGGCGCGATGCCGGCGGCGGCGAGTTCGGCCGGCAGCCGGCCGGGCACCGGGGCCCAGCTCCGGGCGGGTGCGTCGGCGGGGCCGATGCCGGCGTCGACCAGGATCACCCGGCCGGCTGCCGGGCCGTCGTCGAAGCGGAGCGCGAAGCAGCGGAACGGCAGCCGCCACTGCCCGTCGGCGGTCACCGCTCCCGGGTCGCGTTCGTCGGCCTGCCGCCAGTGTGCGGCGGTGGCGTTCGGGAACGCCTCGGAGCGGGGCTGGAAGAACAGCCCTTCGGCGTCCGGGAGCGCGACGACGGTGACCGGGCCCACGGAACGGGTGACCGGGCCCACGGAACGGCTGAGCATGGCAGGCAGTGTACGGGCCCCCGACGCTCTCCAGTACGCTCGTACTGCTAGAGCAGATGTCCCGGAGAGGAGCGTCGCCCGATGGCGAAGATCAAGGTTACGAATCCGGTGGTAGAACTCGACGGCGACGAGATGACCCGGATCATCTGGAAGCAGATCCGCGATCAGTTGATCCTGCCGTACCTCGACGTCGACCTGCACTACTACGACCTGTCGATCCAGTACCGCGACGAGACCGACGACCAGGTGACGGTCGACGCGGCGAACGCGATCAAGCAGCACGGCGTGGGCGTCAAGTGCGCCACCATCACCCCGGACGAGGCCCGGGTGGAGGAGTTCGGCCTCAAGAAGATGTGGCGTTCGCCGAACGGCACCATCCGGAACATCCTCGGCGGCGTGGTCTTCCGCGAGCCGATCATCATGTCCAACGTGCCCCGGCTGGTACCGGGCTGGACCAAGCCGATCATCATCGGCCGGCACGCGCACGGTGACCAGTACAAGGCGACCGACTTCGTGGTCCCCGGGCCGGGCACGGTCACCATCACCTACACCCCGACCGACGGCGGCGCCCCGGTCGAGATGGAGGTGGCGAACTTCCCCGGTGGCGGCGTCACGATGGGGATGTACAACTTCGACGACTCGATCCGGGACTTCGCCCGGGCCTCGTTCCGGTACGGCCTGGACCGTGGCTACCCGGTCTACCTCTCCACCAAGAACACCATCCTCAAGGCGTACGACGGTCGGTTCAAGGACATCTTCGCCGAGGTCTTCGAGGCGGAGTTCAAGTCGGACTTCGACGCCGCCGGGATCACCTACGAGCACCGGCTGATCGACGACATGGTCGCCGCCGCGCTGAAGTGGGAGGGCGGCTTCGTCTGGGCCTGCAAGAACTACGACGGTGACGTGCAGTCCGACACCGTCGCGCAGGGCTTCGGCTCGCTGGGCCTGATGACCTCGGTGCTGATGACCCCGGACGGCCGTACGGTCGAGGCCGAGGCGGCGCACGGCACGGTCACCCGGCACTACCGGCAGTGGCAGAAGGGCGAGAAGACGTCGACGAACCCGATCGCGTCGATCTTTGCCTGGACCCGGGGCCTGGCGCACCGGGGCAAGTTGGACGGCACTCCCGAGGTGAGCCGGTTCGCCGAGGCGCTGGAGCAGGTCTGCGTGGAGACCGTCGAGGGTGGCCAGATGACCAAGGACCTGGCGCTGCTGATCTCCCGGGACGCCCCGTGGCTGACCACCGACGAGTTCATGGCCGCGCTCGACCACAACCTGGCGAAGAAGCTCGGCGCCTGACACTGCCCCTGCCGGGACGCTGCCCTGCCTACTGATGCTCTGCCTGGCGATGTTGACGACTTGTGGTCGTTCAAGCGACGACAAGTCGTCAACATCCACCGGGACACCGAGCCGGTCAGCGTCCAAGATCGGTTGATTTGTGCCGTTACCGGCTGAGGGGCGCTCTCGTTGGACAGGGTGGACGTGATGCCAGTCGCGTCCAGGAAGACCGGCCCGGTCGAGGCCGCCGCGAGAGGTCCGTACCGGATGGAGCGGTCTTCCCGGCTGTTGCGCACAGCCAGCCGTCCCTTCCCTGCGGGGGGCCCTGTCCCGGGCCCCCCGCGCCCTCGTCTACAGCCTGAGGGCTCACCCGGATCACCTGGCCGGCCAGCCTGACCACCCTTACCAAGCCCGACGGCCTACCGGCCCCGGCGGCGCTCATTCCTCGATCGGGGCGAGCGTCACCCGCCCGTCCTCCGCCACCTGCCAGCCCGGGTTGTGCGCAACCTCCCAGAGCAGCTCGTTCGGGTCGGAGAAGTAGCCGTGGTAGCCGCCGAAGGCGGCGTTCCGGCCGGACTTGACGATTGTCGCGCCAGCGGCGGCGGCCTGCGCCAACACCCGGTCGACCTCCGCCGGGCTCTCGACGTTGTGCGACAGGGTGAAGCCGGTCGGTGCCGGCAGCAGCGCGCCTCCGGTACCGAGGTCGGCGGCGAACGCCTCCGCCTCGAAGAGCCCGAGCACCACCCCGGGAGCGACCTGGAAGAAGAGGATCTCGTCCGGTACGTCCAGGGTCGGCGTCCAGCCCAGCCCGTCGACGTAGAAGTCCCGAGCCCGGTCCAGGTCCCGGGTGGCCGCCGTGATGAAGTGCACGCGTTGCTCCATGACCAGTCATTGTCCGATCCGGCGAGATCCGGCGTTACCGGTTCGCCGAGTTGCCGGCCGAGCCGGCCGAGCCGGCCGAATCGCCGAGCCGGCCGAACCCGGGACGCTGGCCCGGGTGGTAAGCGGTCAGTTTCTGCTGTCGGTCCCCGGGCCTTCGCCGGTACCGCCGGGCGGCTTCGGCTGGTGCCGCGCGCAGGTGCGCTCGGCGGCCTTGAAGGTCTCCGACTGCGGATCGAGGTCGGGTCCGCCCTCGATCCGGATCCCGCCGTCCGGCTCCGGGTCCGGGAATTTCGGCAGGCCGTTCTCCCGCATGCACCGGGAGTACTCCCGCATCTGCTGCTGCGCCTGCGGGTCGACCTTCGGCGGTTCACCCCCGTTCGGCATGTACTCCTTGCACTTCCGCTGCGCCGCGTCCATCTTCGCCCGGTCGGTGCCCTCCGGTACCCGCAGCCGGATCGCTCCGCCCTCGACCTCGGGATCGGTGAAGTCCGGCACCCCGTTCTCCCGGACACACTGACCGAACCGGCGAGCCCGGTCCGCCTCGTCCACCGGTTCCCGGTTCACGCCACCGCTGGCACCCGCGGTGGTACCACCGGCCGTGGCGATCGCGGGGTCCTCGTCAGCCTCGCCGCAGCCGGCCACGACGCCGGCCACCAGCAGCAGGCTGAGTAGCAGACCGGTCCTGGTGCGCATCCTCGTACCACCTCCGTTCGTGCCGGACGGTCGCCGGCGGTACCGAGTAGAGCCGGGGGCGCCTTTCCCGGGCGTCACGGAATACGTTGACGCCCTGGTTACCCGGCCCGATGCACCCTGGGCAGATGCGGATCCTGCTGGTCGAGGACGAACGGCTGCTCGCCGACACCGTGGCCCAGGGGCTGCGTCGGGACGCCCACGCGGTCGACGTGGTGCACGACGGCGGTGCCGCCCTGGAGCGGGTCGGGGTACACGACTACGACGTTGTGGTGCTGGACCGTGACCTGCCGGTGCTGCACGGCGACGAGGTCTGTCGGGCGATCGTCCGGCACGGCTCCCCGGCCCGGGTGCTGATGCTGACCGCCGCCGCCGGGATCGACGACCGGGTCACCGGGCTGGCCCTCGGCGCCGACGACTACCTGCCGAAGCCGTTCGCATTCCGGGAACTGGCCGCCCGGGTGGCGGCGCTCGGCCGGCGGTGCCGGTCGGCCGCTCCGCCGGTACTGGAACGGGCCGGGGTACGCCTCGACCCGCACCGCCGTGAGGTCTACCGGGACGGTCGGTACGTCCCACTGTCCCGCAAGGAGTTCGCGGTCCTCGCCGAGCTGCTCCGGGCCGACGGTGCTGCGGTCTCCGCCGAACAGTTGCTGGAGAAGGCCTGGGACGAGCATGCCGACCCGTTCACCCACGCGGTACGGATGGCGGTGCTCAAGCTGCGTCGCAAACTCGGCGATCCGCCGATCGTGCTGACCGAGCCCGGGGTGGGGTACCGGATTCCGTGAGACGATTCTCGCCGGCCAGGCTGACGATCCGGGCCCGGCTCACCCTGGTCTACGGCGGGCTGTTCCTGCTCGCCGGTCTGCTGCTGCTCGCCGTGACGCACGTCCTGATGTCGCAGCGGTTGCCGGAGGACTCCGTGTTCACCGTCAACCGGATCGGGCCGGTTCCGGGGGCAACGACGCCAGCGGAGGCGGGGACCGACGGCGACATCACCTCGGAACCGGGTGCTGACGTCGGGCCGCCCTCGCCGGGTGGCGATGCCGGGCAGCTGTCGCCGGGTGGTGACGGCGGACGCTTGTCGCCGGGCGACGCTGTCAGGCAACTGTCGCCGGGCGACGGTGTCGGGCCGCCGTCGTCGGCCGAGATGGAGCGGGTGACCCGGGCGGCCGGCCAGGCCCGGCGGGACGCCCTGGAGGCGCTGCTCACCCAGGGCGGGATAGCACTGGTCGTGGTCGGTACCGCCGCGACCGCGTTCGGCTGGCTGATCGCCGGCCGGCTGCTCCAGCCGCTGCACCAGGTCACCGAGACGGCCCGGCGGATCGCCAGCGCACCGGACGCCGACCGTGGCCTGCACGAACGGATCGCGCTCACCGGTCCACCGGACGAGATCAGGGAACTGGCCGACACCTTCGACCTGATGCTGGCCCGGCTGGACCACGCGTTCGACAGCCAGCGACGGTTCATCGGCAACGCGTCGCACGAACTGCGTACCCCGCTGACGTTGAACCGGACCCTGCTGGAGGTGATGCTCACGCCTGCTTCCGTCCCGCCCGAGCTGCGCCAGCTCGGCAGTACGCTGCTCGCGGTCAACGCCCGGCACGAACGGCTGATCGACGGGCTCCTGCTGCTGGCCCGCTCGGAGCACGAGGTGGCGGAGCGCTCCTATGTGGACCTCGCGGACGTGGTGGAACACGTCGTCGCGCAGGTGCCACCCGGGCCGGTTACCGTACGCGCCGAGGCGGCCGAGGCGCCCACCACCGGCAGTTCGGTGCTGCTCGAACGACTGGTGCAGAACCTGGTCGACAACGCCGTCCGGCACAACGTCCCCGAGCACGGCCGGGTACGGGTCGCCAGCGGTACCGGCCCGGACGGCACGGTCTGGGTACGGGTGGAGAACACCGGGCCGGTGGTGCCGAGGTACGAGATACCGAGCCTCTTCGAACCCTTCCGGCGGCTCGACGGCGACCGGCTCGCCGGCAACCCACCCGGTGCCGGTCTGGGATTGTCGATCGTGCGGGCGGTCGCCCGGGCGCACGGCGGCACCGTGTCGGCCGAACCCCGTCCCGGCGGCGGCCTGCTGGTCACGGTGACCCTGCCCGCGGCCAGATGACCGAACCGCCGCTGCGGCGCTGTTGTCCGGGGTTGATTGTCCGGGTCGCCGCATCGAAGCCGGACAACCCGCAGCCGACTAGACATCGGTGGCAGCGGCTCCGACGACGGTGCCCGCACCAGCAGCGGAAGGAATTCCACAATGCTCAAAAACCTCGTCCGGCGCGGACGGCGGCTGCTTCCGGCGACGCTCGGCGTACTGCTGACACTCGCGGCCCTGGTCGGCGGGCCGGCGGCACCGGCGGCGGCCGGGCCGGCGGACCGGGCCTCGACCCAGGCCGCCACACTCCGGTTCGACGCCATCTGGGAACCGGGTACCGACAATCGCGCCTGGGTGCACACCTGGACCGCCCAGGACCTGCTCGCCCGCAACAGCGAGCTGTTCAACCAGGGCTGGCGGATCGACTCGCTGACCGCGGTGAAGGGGGCGAACGGGGAACTGCGGTACAACGCGATCTGGAAGCCGGGCAGCGGTCTGAGCCCGGTCCTGATCGGCTGGACCGAGCAGCAGTTCTTCGAGCAACTTTCGACGTACTGGGGCCAGGGCCTGCGGCCGTGGCGGGTCAACCGCTATCCGCACGGCGGGAGCTTCCGCTACGACGCGATCTTCAAGCCGGGCACCGACGGCCGGCGGTTGGTCGTGGACTGGACCCGGGCGGACCTGCTGGCCGAGGACGCCAAGATGCGCGCCCAGGGCTACCGGCTGGTCCAGGCGACCGGGGTGGCGCAGAACAACCCGATCAGCACCGACATCCGGTACGTCGGGATCTGGATGCCGGGTATCGACACCCGGCCCACCCTGCTCGGCGGCACCTGGGACGAACTGGCGCAGGCGAACGGTAACCACTGGGCCAGCGGCTATCGGATCAGGTTCCTGAGCAGTTACCTCACCAACACCGGCCTGGTGCGCTACGACGCGATCTGGGAGCCGGGCAACGACGGCCGACCGATGATCGCAGGCTGGGACGCCGCCGGCTTCGCCGCGAAGAACGCGGAGTTCTGGGCTGCCGGTTACCGGCCGACGGTGCTGCACAGCTACCTCGGCCCGAACTGATCGACCCGGATCGGGGCGGCGGCGTGCGGTTGGACCCGTACGTCGCCGCCCCGATTTTTGGAATGAGCGTCAGGGTGCCGAGGGGCATCGAATCTGCGCCATGCCCGCCAGCGAGCGCAGTCCGTCGGCCAGGTCACCCGCCTGGCGCGGCGACAGCACGAGTACGGCACACGGCTCGTTCGGGTCATCGGCGTCGTCGTAAGCCTCCACGAGGACCGTGGCGGGCGTACCCTGCGGCAGGCCCGGACCATTGACGAACGCGGCGAGCCGAAGCGGCTCATGACCCACCGGTTCGATGGTGTGCCTGCGGGACATGTGAGTTCCGATCGGGTTGGCCGAGGTGACTGGGCAGGGCGGCGAACACCAGGGCGGATGCGCCAGGGAATTGGTGAGCACTTTTCCTCCATCTCGTTCGGACCATCCGCTCGTCTGACAGCGCTGGATGCGGGTGGCCGTGCGATGCGCGCGATTTGAGGGTGCCCGCTGTGGATGGGTGGGTCTGTGTCGGACGGAGTATGCGTGACATGTATGGGCGGCATCGGCGTATACACGTAGAGTGATGGCGATCCCGTAGCTGTGAGGGAGTCACGTCCACGATGACCCGGGCAGAGCGATGACGAACCGAACCGTGCGCTACTGCCGCTGCGGCACCCGTCTTGCCCAGGACAACCGGCAACCCCAGTGCGCGGCCTGCCAGTCGAAGATGCGTGGACTCGCGGCCGGTCCGCCAGACGTACCCGCCAACTTCTGGGACACGGATGAGATGCGGGATGCCCTGGCGACCTGGAACATGGGACAGGTCATCGCCGCCTATCGGCACCATCGCTTTCACGGTCGAACCATCCGGCAGGAGATCGTCGCCGGCTGGGTGGGCCTCACCCAGGCTCAATTGAGCCGTATTGAGGGTGGGTCCGCGATGAAGGACCTGGACAGGCTTTCGCAGTGGGCGAGGACGCTCGGCATCCCGATCGGCCTACTCTGGTTCAAGCTGCCGGAGCAGTCTCACCGCCGCCGTGAGGCCGACGACCAGTTCGGGTGCCATGCCGAGGCAGGCGGGGGTGGAGATGGTAAGGACCCTGTCCACGAGACATCATCGGGGGGCGAGGATATGCGCCGCCGCGAGTTGCTGCGCCTGTTGAGCCTTGCCACACCGGCCCTGACGGGGGTTGGCCCGGAGGATCAGCTCGACCTGGACCGGCTGGAGTACGTCGCCGCCGAACCGCGACGGCTGGACGCGGCAGCCTTGGACGCGTACGGATCAGTGAATCGTCAACTATGGACGGTGTTCGGCTCGGAAAAGCGTAAGAGCACCGTCCTGCCGCTGGTCTCGCGGCAGCTCGACACCCTGTTCCGTGCGTTGCGGGAAGCGCGCGGGGCTGAGACCCGCGGCCACCTCTGCGCTCTGAGCAGCGAACTTCTCCAACTTGCCGGAGAGGTGCTTTTCGACGGCAACCACTATGCCGACGCGGCCAACTGCTACGTCTCGGCAGCCATCGCCGGTCGGGAGGCGGGCGACTTCGACCTGTGGGCCTGTGCAATGACCAGGCATGCCTTCATCAGCATCTTCGAGCGACAGCCTGCGCACGCTTCTGCGATTCTGGACGGCGCCGGCCGATTGGCGGCGCGGGGTGATGCGACGCTCTCCACGAAGTACTGGATCGACGCCATCCTCGGGGAAGCTGCTGCTGGTGTCGGTGATCTGGACTCGTCTGCGCGTGCTCTCGACCGGGCGGAACTTGTGGCCGGCCTGGGCGGCCAGTTCCAGAACGGCGGCTGGCTTCGATTCGACGGCTCACGCCTGGCGGAGCAACGAGGCACCTGTTATGTCCAACTCCGGCGACCGGATCTCGCGGAGCCCGCTCTCCTGGAAGCCCTCGACAAGGATCTTTCCCTTCGCCGTCACGGCGGCGTACTTGTCGACCTCGCCCATGTCGGGGTGCAGCTTCGGGACCCTGATCGGCTGGTCATGTACGCGGACGCTGCCCTTGTCGTCGCCCGGCAGACCGGATCAGGTGTCCTCACCCGGAGGCTCCACGGGCTGCGGAGGCAGTTGGGATCACTCACCAGCGATCGACATGTCGGTCGGATCGAACGCGAGATCGGCCAGTTCGCCGAACACCGACAGTGAGGAGCAGCGCATGTCAGACGAGCCGGGGCGGGCCTTCCGGGAGGCGTGGATCGCCGGTGTCCACCGGCACTATCCGGGTGAGCCGAAGCCGGGGTACGTCGCGCCATGGGCGGAGACACCCGACTGGGAGCGGGCAAGCGCGGCGGCCGTCGAGGAACAGGTGCGTGCCTTCGTCGTTGCCACGGGCGGCAGCACCGCCCGGCTGAGCCGGGAACAGAAGGGCCGCTTCGTGGCGCTCTGCTGGATCGGCCAGATCCTCAGACACTTCCCAGACCCGAAGCCGGCGTACGTGGCGGACTGGCCGGATCTGCCGCCGTGGCAGCGGGAGACCGACGCCGACATCTTCGAGAGCATCGAGCAGCGCGAAGGTTGAGTGGCCGGCGAGCGAGTGCGGCCCGTCCGACGACGAACCCGGCTCAAACCAGCGCGCGGAACTCGGCCAGTCCGCCGTCGAACAGGAAGTCGGCGGTCTGGGTCAGCACGATCGCGATCAGTCGCCGGTGCGGGTCGGTGAACCACGAGGTGCCGTAGCCGCCGGTCCAGCCGTAGCCGCCGGGGATCGGGGACGTCTCGTCGGGCGTGACGGCGACGGAGACGCAGTAGCCCCAGCCGTAGCCGTCGAGCACCGGGCCACCGGCGGCGATCTGCTCGGGCGTCAGGTGGTTGGTGGTGATCAGCTCGACCGACCTCTCCGACAGCAGTCGCCGCCCCTGGTGCACCCCCCGACGCAGCAGCAGTTGGGCGAAGGCCAGATAGTCCGGTGCGGTCGAGACCAGCCCGTTAGCGCCGGACGGAAAGACCGGCGGTACCGCCCACTCGCCCGGACCGGAGAGGTCCCGCTCGGCCGGCGTACCGGTCGCCGGGTCGCCCGGGTAGAGCCGGGCCAACCGGTCGGCGTGTGCGGCGGGCACGGTGAAACCGGTGTCGACCATGCCCAGCGGCGCGAAGATCCGGTACTGGAGGAACTCCGGCAGCGGCCGGCCGGCGGCCCGGGCGACGAGCACGCCCAGCACCTCGGCGGCGGAATCGTACTGCCAGCGCTCGCCCGGCTGGTGCATCAGCGGCAGGGTGCCGAAGCGCCGGAGCCACTCGTCCGGGTCGTGCCGGGTGCGCGGGTCGGGCGGCCCGATCGCCAGTCCCAGCTCGTCGGCGGCGGTGACGACCGGGTACGCCGGCTGGAAACTCGGCTCGAAGAGCAGGCCGTGCCCCATCCGGAAGGTCAGCAGGTCCGCGACGGTGGTCGGACGCGCGGCCGGCACGGTGTCGTCGAGCGGGCCGTCGAGCCGACGCAGCACGCCGCGCCCGGCCAGCTCGGGCAGCAGCCGGTCGACCGGCTCGTCCAGCGCCAGCCGGCCCTCCTCGACCAGCATCATGGTGGCGACCCCGAGCACCGGCTTGGTCATCGAGGTGATCCGGAAGAGGGTGTCGGGGCGCATCGGGGCGGTGCCGCCGACGGCCAGCGTGCCGATCGGATCGATCCGCACCTGGTCGTCCCGGGCCACCGCGGTGACCAGGCCGGGCAGGTCACCGCGGGCGACCCGGGCCGCCATCGCCGCGTGCAGCCGGTCCGGCCCGGTCGAGTCGGTCATGGCGGGGAGCATACGGCCGGGCACCGACAGCCCGCCTCGGAGGCAGGGCTCAGCCGGCATCGCGGACGAGGGCTCAGCCGGCGTCGCGGGGACAGGGCTCAGCCGGCGTGACTGACGGAGGGCTCAGCCGGCGTCGCGGAGCAGTTGGGCGGCCCGCTCCGGCGGGATGTCGTTGATGAAGACTCCCATCGCCGACTCCGAGCCGGCCAGGTACTTCAGCTTGTCCGCCGCCCGCCGGATGCTGAACACCTGAAGGTGCAGGTGCGCCAGCGCCGGGTCGGCGTGCACCGGCGCCTGGTGCCAGGCCGAGATGTACGGCAGCGGCCGGTCGAAGAGCCGGTCGAGCCGGCGGAGCAGGTCCAGATAGAGCGGGCCGAAGGCGTCCCGCTCGGCGTCGTCCAGCGCCGGAATGTCGGGTACCGGCCGGTGCGGCGCGACGTGCACCTCGAACGGCCAGCGGGCGGCGGCCGGCACGTACGCCGTCCAGTGCTCGTTGGCCAGTACCACCCGCTCCCCGGCGGCCCGCTCGGCGGCGAGTACGTCGGCGTAGAGGTTGCGCCCGCCGGTGCGTTCCGCGTGCCGGGTCGCGGCGGCCAGCAGTGCCCGGCTGCGCGGCGGCAGGAACGGGTACGCGTAGATCTGGCCGTGCGGGTGGTGCAGGGTCACCCCGATCTCCACGCCCCGGTTCTCGAAGCAGAAGACCTGCTCCACCCCGGGCAGCCCGGCCAGTGCGGCGGTACGGTCGGCGAGCGCCTCCAGCACGGTACGCACCCGGCGCGGCGGCAGGCTGGCGAACGACGCGGAGTGGTCGGCGGTGAAGCAGACCACCTCGCACCGCCCCGTCCCCGGCCGTATCGCCGTGTACGGGGTGATCTGGCCGGGCGGGTCACCGGGCCGGTCGCTGAAGGACGGGAAGCGGTTCTCGAAGACCACCACGTCGTAGTCGTACGCCGGGATCTCGCTGGATCGCTCCGGAGTGGACGGACACAGTGGGCACTGGTCGGTCGGTGGCAGGAAGATCCGGCTCTGCCGGTGCGCGGCGACCGCGACCCACTCGTCGACCAGCGGGTCGTAGCGCAGTTGCGAGGCGGGCGGCGGCAGCGGCAGGTCCCGCCGGTCCGGCCCCTCCCGGACCGCGTCCGGGTGCTCGTCGAAGTAGATCAGCTCGCGCCCGTCGGCCAGCTTGACCACCATCCGCCTCACGGTGTCATCTCACAGAGCAGTAGTTCGGCCACCTGCGCCCGGAGGATCTCCCGGGCCGGTTCGGGCAGGCCGGCGTCGGAGACCACGGTGTGCGCCTCGGCCAGCTCGGCGAAGGACGAGATCCCCACCGTCGCCCACTTGGTGGAGTCGGCCAGCACCACCAGCCGGTCGGCCGAGGCCAGCAGCGCCCGGTTGGTCTCCGCCTCCAGCAGGTTCGGGGTGCTGAACCCGGCCTGCTCGCTCATCCCGTGCACCCCGAGAAAGACCAGATCGAGGTGGAGCGAGCGGATCGTGGCCACCGCCACCGGCCCGACCAGCGCGTCGGACGGGGTGCGTACCCCGCCGGTGAGTACCACCGTCTGGTCCGGCCGGCCGGAGCGGTGCAGGATCTCGGCGACCGGGATCGAGTTGGTGACCACTGTCAGCGCCGGTACCCCGGCCAGCCGGCGGGCGAGTTCCGCGGTGGTCGTACCCGCGGAGAGCGCGACGGCCATCCCGGGGGTGACCAGCCGGGCGGCCTCGCCCGCGATGGCGGCCTTCTCCGGCCGCTGCCGCACCGACTTGGCCGCGAAGCCCGGCTCGTCGGTCGAGCCGGGCCGGGCGGTGGTCGCCCCGCCGTGCACCTTGGCCAGCAGGCCGCGTTCGGCCAGCGCCTCCAGGTCGCGCCGGATGGTCATGTCGGAGACGCCGAACTCGCCGGCCAGCTCGGTGACCCGGACCCCGCCGGCGGTGCGGACCCGGTCGAGGATCGCCTCCTGGCGCTGCTGGGCCAGCATCACGCCGTCCCGGCCCGTTCCGGCTCCGGCCGCTGCGCCAGCACCGCGACGCCGTGCGGCTCGACGGTGGTCGGCCCGGCCCACCGGGTGCCGGTCAGCAGGTCGGTTCCGGCCACGTCGACCTGCGCCGGCCGGTCGGAGCGGTTGAGCAGGAAGAGGTACGACCGGCCGTCCGGGTGCCGCCGCCGGATCTGCTCCACTCCGGGTACCGGTGGCCCGGCCGGACCGGCACCGGCCTCGTCCGTGATCCGGGCCAGCAGCCGGCCCAGTGCTGTCTGCTCCAGCCGGGTACCCAGATACCAGGCCGTGCCGCCGCCGTCCCCGCTCCGCCGGGTGATCGCCGGGCCGCCCGTGACCGGCCCGTTGTCGTACCTGACCAGCACCTCGGCCTCCGGTGCGGCGAGTGCCTCGGTCCAGACCTGGGCCGAGGTGCCGTCGTCGAGCCGGACCGTGCCGGCGGCGGGGAGCGGGAAGAACTCCTCGACCCGTACGCCGAGCAGCTCGGCGAAGGCACCCGGCAGCGGGGCCGGACGGACCCGGTCGTACTCGTCCACCAACCCGCTGTACGGGCCGACCACGAGCGTCCCGCCGGAGCGGACGTACCCGGTCAGGTTGTCGATCGCGGCGTCGTCGACCAGGTAGAGCGCCGGGGCCAGCACCAGTTTGTACCCGGTCAGGTCGGCACCGGGCGCGGCCAGGTCGGCGGTGATCCCGGCCCGCCAGAGCGCGCTGTGCCAGCGGCGGATCTCGTCGAAGGCGACCATGTCGGTGCTCGGCTGGTTGGCCGCCTCCTGTGCCCAGACCGAGGAGTAGTCCAGCAGGATCGCGACCTCGGCCTCGGTGCGGGAGCCCTCGATCTCGGCCAGCGCCCGCAGGTGCCGGCCGAGCTGGACCACCTCGCGCCAGATCTTCGAGTCGGTGCCGGCGTGCGGCAGCATCGCCGAGTGCCACTTCTCCGAGCCGGCCCGGCTGGCCCGCCACTGGAAGAAGAGGGCCCCCTCGGAGCCCCGGGCCACGTGTGCCAGCGCGTCCCGGCCGAGCTGCCCGGCCGGCTTGGCCAGGTTGCGCGGCTGCCAGTTGACCGCGCTGGTGGAGTGCTCCATCAGCAGCCACGGGCCGCCGGCCAGCGAGCGGCTCAGGTCGGCGGCGAAGGCGATCTGGGCCGGCGGTTCGAGCGGGTGCTCACCGAGCAGGTAGTGGTCGTTGGAGAGGAACCGGTCCGGGCCGGTCAGCTCGCGGCCCCAGGCCCAGTAGTCCAGGTTGGCGCAGCTCGCCGTCATCAGGTTCGTGGTGATCGGGATTCCGGGGGAGAGCCGGTGCAGCGCGTCGCGTTCGGCGATGAAGCAGGCCAGGTGCTCGTCCGAGCTGAACCGCTTGAAGTCCAGCACCTGCGCGGGGTTGGCGGAGGTCGGGGTGGCCCGGGGCGGCTGCACCTGCGCCCAGTCGGTGTAGGTCTGCGACCAGAATGCCGTACCCCAGGCCGCGTTGAGGGCGTCGAGGTCCGCGTACCGGGTCTGGAGCCAGTGGCGGAACGCCTCGGCCGAGGTGTCGCAGTAGCAGTGCGCGTTGTGGCAGGCGTACTCGTTGTGCACGTGCCAGGCGGCCAGCGCCGGGTGCTTCGCGTAGTGCCGGGCGAGCTGCTCGGTCAGCGCCAGCGCGGCCTGCCGGTACACCTGTGAACTGGCGCAGATCGCCTGCCGGCTGCCGTAGGTCAGCCGCCGCCCGTCCGCGTCCACCGGCAGCGTCTCCGGGTGGGCGTACGAGAACCAGGGCGGTGGCGAGGCGGTGGCGGTGGCCAGGCAGACCTTGATCCCTCCGGCGTGCAGCAGGTCCATGATCCGGTCCAGCCGGTCGAAGTCGTACCGCCCGGCGGCCGGTTCGAGCCAGGCCCAGGCGAAGACGCCGACGGTGATCAGGTTGACCCCGGCCTCGCGCATCAGCGCCACGTCCTGCGGCCAGACCTCCTCGGGCCACTGCTCCGGGTTGTAGTCGCCGCCGTAGCTCAGGCCCTCGACGCCTCGCACCAGACCGCCCACACCGCCTCCAAACGTGCCCGCACGAAATCCAACAGATACGAACACTAGCGCGCGGCGGCGGGTTAGGCGGGGGCCCTTCCTATGCAGAATGCGATAAGAGGGGGCCCTTCCTTACATCTGTTGGAGGCGGGACTCGACCCAGCCGGTTTCGGTCAGGTGCGTGAGCAGCAGGTGCACGCACTCGTCCACCGTCATGTCGGTGGTGTCGAGCACCAGTTCGGCGTCGGTCGGCGCCTCGTACGGGTCGTCGACGCCGGTCATCCCGGTGAGCTTGCCGGCGCGGGCGCGGGCGTACAGGCCCTTGCGGTCACGCCGCTCGCAGACCGCCAGCGGGGTGGAGACGTGCACCAGCACGAATCCGGCGCCCGCCGAGCGGGCCATCTCCCGGGCGATCGCCCGGGCCCGGTGGTACGGCGCGATCGGGCAGCAGATGGCGAGCCCCCGGTGCCGGGCGACCTCGGCGGCTACCCAGCCGATCCGGCGTACGTTGAGATCCCGGTCCGCCCGGCTGAACCCCAACCCGGCGGAGAGCTCCCGGCGGACCACGTCACCGTCGAGCAGCGTGATGGTGCGGTCCCCGCTCTCCCGCAGTGCGTCGGCCAAGCCGCGGGCTATCGTCGACTTGCCCGAGCCGGAGAGCCCGGTGAAGAAGACCACCAGCCCCCGGTGCCGGCGGGGCGGCCGGGCCCGGGTCAGCTCCTTGGCGACGGTCGGCGGGGTGTGCCACTCCGGCAGCGGGAAGCCCCGGTCGAGCAGGTCCTCGATCTCCTCCTGCCCGAGCGGCAGCCGCCGGTTGCGCGGCGGGATGTCGTCCCGCCACCGCCACTGCCCGTCCCGGTTGTCGTAGGCCAGTTCGCGGGGGACCAGCATCCGCAGCCCGCCACCGGTGAGCATCTCGGTGGTGGAGAGGACGTGGGTCACCCCGTAGGCCCGGGCCACCCGGGCCCGCAGCAGCGCGTCCCAGATGTCGTCCCCGCGCCGGGCGATCGGCACCGCGACGATGGTGGCCGGGGGCATCCGGTCCCGGGCTCCGAAGATGCTCCGGACCAGCACCTCGGGCGGCAACCCGTCCGGGCCGGTGTCGGCGACCGGGATCAGGATGAGCAGGTGGGCGGCGAGGGTCCGGACGGCGTGGGCCATCTGCGCGAGCTGCGGCCGGTGCAGCGGCCGGTCGGCGATCACCCCGAGCACCCGGCCCGGCGGCAGCAACTCCCGCACCTCGGCCGGGGCGCGGCGGAGCCGCTGGAACGGGCCGTGCCCGCCGTCGCCGATCCGGCGTACCGGGCCGCCGACGCCGAACCAGCCCTGGGTGGTGGGCCAGAGGTCGGCGACCTCCAGCAGCGCGGTCGGCGCCCCCTCCGGGTCGGTGAGGACCAGGCCCCGTTCGACCGGGTTGTTCAGGTCGATGCCCCTGACCAGGTCGGCCGGGACCTGGAGGGTCACCGGTACCGGCCAGCCGGAACCGTCGGCGAGCCGGCCGCGCCGGGCCACCGAGGCCAGGTCGGCCCGGCCCATGAAACCGGCGAGCGGGGCGTACGCTCCGGAGAGCAGCAACTCCAGGTCGGCCAGCTCATAGGGGCGCGGCGTGTACGCCGGAGCGTCACGCAGCAACTCGTCGGGCAGCACCCACCCGTTGCTCATCGCACCCCCAACTACCCGGCCGGCCGGCACACAGTTTCGCAGCCGGCCGTCGATCGGTCGAGACCGCCACTCCCGTTTGGACGCCGGGATCGGTGGCGCCCGCGTTCGGTCGGTGGCCCTGAAGGAGGTTACCCAACCGGCCGCGAGGACCACGAAGGTCTCGCCCCGGCCCCTAGGGGAGGCGGCCGACAGCACCCGGGCGATTCAGGGGTACTTCCAGGGTGGTTTCCGGACCTCCGGCGGGTGCCCCCGGCCCTACCCTGGCAGCGTGACACTGATCGCGACCCAGTCGCTGACCAAGACGTACGGCAATCGGGTGACCGCGTTGTCCGACCTGACGGTCACCGTCGAGCCGGGCATCGTCGGTCTGGTCGGAGCCAACGGAGCTGGCAAGTCGACCTTCATCAAGATCATGCTCGGCCTGCTGGAGCCGACCGGCGGACAGGCCCGGGTGCTCGGCCTCGATCCGACGACCGACGGGCACCAGGTCCGGGCCCGGGTCGGCTACATGCCGGAGCACGACTGCCTGCCGCCGGACCTGTCGGCCGCGGAGTTCGTCACGCACATGGGGCGGATGAGCGGGCTGCCGAAGACCACGGCCCGGGAGCGGGCCTCCGAGACGCTGCGGCACGTCGGCCTCTACGAGGAGCGCTACCGCCAAATCGGCGGCTACTCCACCGGCATGAAACAGCGGGTCAAGCTGGCCCAGGCGCTGGTGCACGACCCGGACCTGCTGCTGCTCGACGAGCCGACCAACGGGCTGGACCCGGCCGGCCGGGACGCCATGCTCGCGCTGATCGAGCGGATCGGCACCGAGTTCGGCATCTCGGTACTGGTCTGCTCGCACCTGCTCGGCGAGGTCGAACGGATCTGCGACGCGCTCGTCGCGATCGAGGGCGGCAGGCTGCTCCGGTCGGCACAACTGGCCGACATGACCGGGGTGACCGAGGTGCTCTCGGTGGAGGTGAGCGAGGGCACCGAGGAGCTGGCCGCCCGGCTGGCCGCCGCCGGGCTGCCGGTCCGGCGGGACGGCCGGCTGCTGCTGGTACCGCTGCTCGACCCGGGGGCGGTGGCGGCCGGCGCGCAGGCGCGGGAGTCGGCACTCGACAAGACGTACGACCTCATCCTGACCGCGGTCGCCGAGCTGGACCTGCCGCTGCACCGGCTCGACCAGCGGCGGCACCGGGTCGTCGAACTCTTCGCCACCGATCCGGCCCGGGTTGCCGAGCCGATCGCCGCCGGCACGGCCCTGGAGGGCACCAGATGACCACGCTCGACGCCCCGCGGACCGACCGTCCGGCCGGGGTCATCCACGACATCGGCTACCAGCGGTACGACGGCCCCCGGCTCGGCCGGCGACACCTGGTCGGCGCGCTCTACCTGCACAGCCTGCGTGCCGCCTTCGGGCTCGGGCGCACCTTCAAGGCGAAGATCTTCCCGTGGCTGATCGTCGGGGTGGTCGGGGTGGTCGCTGCGGTGCTCACCGCGATCCGGGCCCAGATCGGCGAGGTGCCGCTGAGCTACGCCGAGTTCCCCGAGACGCTCAGCGTGCTGATCATCTTCTTCTGTGCCATCGCCGCCCCGGAACTCGCCTCCCGGGACCTGCACAGCGGGGTACTGCCGCTCTACTTCGCCCGCCCGCTGCACCGCTCGGACTACGCGCTGGTCAAGCTGGCCGCGCTGATCTCGGCCACCTTCCTCAGCATCGGCGTACCGCTGACTGTGATGTTCGTCGGCGCCGCGTTCATGGTCGACGGCATCGGGGCGGTCTGGGACGAACTCGGCGACTTCCTGCCGGCGCTCGGCTACGTCGCCGTACACGCGATCATCTACTCCGTGCTCGCGCTGCTGGTCGCCTCCCTGGTCCGGCGCCGGGCGGTCGCGGCCGGTGCGATCGTCGGGGCGTTCCTGCTGACCAGCCCGGTGGTCGTGGTGCTGTCGGTGATGCCGTACGAGGCGGCGACCCAGCTCGCCGGGCTGGCCAGCCCGGTCACCCTGGTCGGCGGGATCGGGGACTGGCTGTTCGAGGCAAGTGGTGACCTGGACATCGGCCCGTACGGCCCGCTCTACGGACTGCTCGGCGTCGGGTTCGTCGTCGCCGGCACCCTGCTGCTGCTCGCCCGCTACCGGAAGGTCGCCGCGAAATGAGTGACGTGGAACTGGCCGGGGTCTCCCGCTGGTACGGCAACGTGGTGGCCGTCAACGACGTGTCGATGAGCCTCGGCCCCGGAGTGACCGGGCTGCTCGGGCCGAACGGTGCCGGCAAGACCACCGTGCTGCACATGATGGCCGGGTTCCTGGCCCCGTCCAAGGGCACGGTGACGCTGGACGGCGAACCCACCTGGGGCAATCCGGGGGTCTACCGGCGGCTCGGCCTGGTCACCGAGCGGGAGTCGGTCTACGACTTCCTCAGCGCGTACGAGTTCGCGCTGGCCAGTGCCCGACTGCACCGGCTGGCCGAGCCGGAGGCGGCGGCCCGGCGGGCCATCGACCTGGTCGAGTTGACCGACGCGCAGGACCGCCGGATCGGCACGTACTCCAAGGGCATGCGCCAGCGGGCCCGGGTCGCCGCCGCCCTGGTGCACGACCCGGAGGTGCTCCTGCTGGACGAGCCGTTCAACGGGATGGACCCGAGGCAGCGGCTGCACATGATGGAGCTGCTGCACTCGCTCGGCGGGCAGGGCCGGACGATCCTGTTCAGTTCGCACATCCTGGAGGAGGTCGAGCAGGTCTCCGGCACCGTCCAGGTGATCGTCTCGGGCCGGCTGGCCGCCTCCGGCGACTTCCGGACCATCCGGCGGCTGATGACCAACCGGCCGCACGTCTTCGCGTTGCAGTCCAGCGACGACCGGCGGCTGGCGGTGGAGCTGATCGGCCAGCCCTCGGTGACCGGGGTGGACGTCACCCGGGACGGGCTGACCGTCCGGGCCGGCGACTACGGCAGCTTCACCCGCGCGCTGCCGAAGGTCGCGCTGGCCTCCGGCATCCGGGTACGCCGGCTGCTGCCCTCGGACGAGTCCCTGGAGAGCGTGTTCTCCTACCTGGTGGAGGCGTGAGGGCCGTGAGCGCGAGGAGTGAGCCGGTTTTGCGAGCCCCGCAGTCGCGAACTAAGGAGTGAGCTGACCATGTCGACTGTTTCCTGGATCACCGCGCGTGGGCTCCTCGGCCGCCGTCGGTTCCTGCTGCTCTTCCCGCTGCCCGTGCTGCTGGTCGGGCTCGCCGTACTGTCCCGGTCGGCGGGTATCGCCTCGACCGAGTGGGGCCAGCCGGTGGTGTACGGGCTGGGGCTGGCCGTCGTGCTGCCGGTCACCGCGCTGATCGTCGGTACGGCGGTGCTCGGCTCCGAGATCGACGACGGCACGCTGCTGCACATCCTGACCAAGCCGCTGCCCCGGTGGCAGATCGTGCTGCCGAAGCTGGCCGTCGCGGCCGGGGTCACCGCGCTGACGGCAGCCGTACCGCTCTACGTCGCCGGGGTACTTGTCGACTCCGTACGCTTCGGGCTCGGGCTGGCTGCCGCGAGCGCGGTCGGCGCGCTGGCGTACTCGGCGTTCTTCCTGGCCCTGAGCCTGCTGACCCGTCGCCCGGTGCTGCTCGGCCTGGTCTACGTGCTGATCTGGGAGGGCCTGCTCAACAGCGTCGTCAGCGGTACCCGGGTGCTGTCGGTGCAGCACTACGTGGTGACCCTGACCGACCGGATCGCGCCGACGGCGCTGCTTGACGGTTCGGTGTCACTGCCGGTGGCGATCGTGATGAGCGCGGTCTTCACCGTCGGCTTCACCCTGCTGGCGATCCGCCGGCTGGGCAGGTTCAGCGTGGCCGGCGAGACGAGCTGAGCTGGTCGGCTGAGCTGAGCCGGCGGGGTGGCGGCCCGGCATCCGAGGGCCGCCACTCGACACCATACGACTCAGCCGGTGTTGCGCATCCCGGCGGCGATGCCGTTGACGGTGGTGAGCAGGGCCCGTTCCAGGGCCGTACCGTCGCCGGGAGCACGCCGGCCGCCCGGGGCGGTGGCCACGGCCCGGCCGGCGGCACCCGAGTCGCGGTACTGCCGCAGCAACGCGACCTGGAGGTGGTGCAGCGGCTCCAGGTAGGTGTCCCGGACGGCGAGGGTGCGTTGCAGCACGGGGGAGTTCTCCAGCAGTGCGGGGGAGGCGGTGATGGCCAGCACCTCCCGCTTGGTCAGCTCGTACTCCGCCTCGATCATGTGGAAGATCGGGTGCAGCTGCTCCGGGACCAGGGTGTCGACGTACCGGCGGGCGATGTTCAGGTCGGTCTTGCTCAGCATCATCTCGACGTTCGACAGGAACGTGCCGAAGAAGTGCCAGGCCCGGTGCATCTCGGCGAGGATGTCGGCCATCCCCGCCTCCCGGGCGGCGGCCAGCCCGGACCCGACGCCGAACCAGCCGGGGACGATCTGCCGGGTCTGGGTCCAGCCGAAGACCCACGGGATGGCGCGCAGCCCGGCCAGTCCGGCGCCGGTGTTCGGCCGCTTCGCCGGCCGGGAGCCGATGTTCAGCGCGCCGAGCAGCTCGGTCGGGGTGGAGGCCCAGAAGTAGGCCGGCAGGTCCGGATTTTCCACAAGCGAGCGGTAGCGCCGGTAGGCCGCGCCGGAGACCACGTCCATCGTGGCGTCCCAGCGGTCGAGCGCCTCGGCCGGCTGCCGGGGAGTGGTGTGCAGCAGGGTGCTCTGCAACACCGCCGCCAGGGTCAGCTCCAGGTTCTCCCGGGCCAGCGAGGGCAGGGTGTACTTGTCGGAGATGACCTCACCCTGCTCGGTCACCTTGATCTCGCCGTCCAGCGTGCCGTACGGCTGGGCGAGGATCGCCTCGTGGGTGGGGCCGCCGCCCCGGCCGACCGTACCGCCCCGGCCGTGGAAGAGCCGCAGCCGTACGTTGTGCCGGGCGGCCACGTCCCGCAGCGCTCGCTGGGCCCGGTGGATGGACCACTGCGAGGTGGTGATCCCGGCCTCCTTGTTGGAGTCGGAGTAGCCGAGCATCACCTCCTGCACGTCGCCCCGAGCCGCCACGATCGCCCGGTACGCCGGCAGCGACAGCATCTCGTCGAGGAGTTCGCCCCCGGCGTCCAGCTCGGCGGGGGTCTCCAGCAGGGGTACGAAGCCGACCCGGGCCCGGCCGGTGTGCACGTCGACCAGCCCGGCCTCCCGGGCCAGCACCACGGCGGCGAGTACGTCGTCGACGCCGAGCGTCATCGAGATGATGTACGACTCGATCACCTCGACGCCGAACCGCTCCTGCACGTCCCGGATGGTGCCGAAGACGTCGAAGGTCTTCCGGGCCGCCTCGGTCAGCGGGGTGTCCATGGTGGATAGTGGCCGCCGGCCGGCCAGTTCCTCGGCGAGCAGCTTGGTCCGCTCGGTCCGGCTCAGCGACGAGTATTCCGGCACCTCGCCGACCTGGGTGTAGAACTGGGCGAGCACGACGTGGTGCGCCTCGGCGTGCTCCCGGATGTCCATGGTCGCCAGGTGCGGCCCGAAGGCGGCGACGGTGCGGATCGCCGAGGCGAGCCGGCCGACGGCGGTGAGCTGGCCGGAGTTGCGGGCCAGCGAGGCACGCATCAGTTCCAGGTCGGCGAGGAGGTCGGCGGAACCCCGGTAGTCCCGGCCCGGCACGTGCGCGGTGCCCTGGTTGAGCCGGCGCCGGGTGTTCGCGAGTTTGGCCCGGATGCAGCGGGCCTTGAGCCGGTACGGCTCCTCGGCGTTCACCCGGCGGAACCGGGGTGCCACCTCGGGGAGCGCGTCGAGGTCCTTGGCGAGGCTGGCGCTCAGGTCGAGGCTGACCCCGCGCAGCCGGCGGGAGACCGAGATCTCGTTGATCAGCGCCTCCATCGCCGCCTCGGTCGCCTGGATGCCGTGCTCGTACTGGATCAGCAGCACGTCCCGGGTGACCTGCGGAGTGACGAAGGGGTTGCCGTCGCGGTCGCCGCCGATCCAGGTGCCGAAGGAGAGCGGCCGGGCGGTCGGCGCGGTCTCCACACCCAGCCCGCGCAGCGTGTCGGCGAGGTCGTCGAGCACCTGCGGCGCCGCCTCGGCGTAGAGGTCGCGCAGGTAGTAGATGGCGTTGCGGGCCTCGTCGGTCGGGTCGGGCCGGTCGAGGCGCAGCTCGTCGGTCTGCCAGAGCAGGTCGAGCAGTTCGGCCAGCCGCCGGCTGGCCGGGCCCTCGTCGCTGGCCCCGTAGAGGATGGCGGCGGCGGCCTCGGCATCGAGTTCGTCGGCGACGGCGCGCAGCTTGGAGAGGATCGACCGGCGGGCCGCCTCGGTCGGGTGGGCGGTGAAGACCGGCCGGACGGAGAGCCGGCGGGCGACCGAGGCGATCTCCTCGGGCGGTACCCCGCGCTCGCGGATCAGCCGGGCGGCCTGGTCGAGCCAGCCGCCGTGCGTGGCCCGCTGGCGGCGCAGGTCCCGGGAGCGGTGCACCTGCTCGGTGATGTTCGCCAGGTGGAAGTAGGTGGAGAAGGCCCGGGCCAGCTTGGTTCCGGTGGTGACGTCCATCGCGCCGAGCCGCTGGGCGGCCGCCTCCGCGTCGTGCCGGACCAGGGCGCGGACCTCCTCGACCAGGTCGAGCAGGGGCGGACCCTCCTGGCGGGCGAGGGTCTGCCCGAGGAGCTTGCCGAGCCGGCGGATGTCGGCCCGCAGCGCGGCGTCGGGTCCGTCGTGATCATGCTGGTCGGTCACCGTGCGCTCCTTGATCGAGTACGGAGGACAGCGTTGTCCGACACTGGGAATGCTATCGGCGGCCGGTCCCGGAACGCTAACGAGGCCCGTGCCGTGCAGGCTGGCCGCCGACACTGGTAGAGCCTATCCGCTGCCGGCGAAAGGCGCCTTATGTCGACTTCCCGGACGCCCTTCCAGTGATCGTTAGTTTGCTCACGCCCGACCCCGGTCTGCTGCCGGACCTGGCGGGGATACCGCCTCGGGCAGGCTGTCGAGCTGCCCCGCTTGTGCATCCAGGACGCCCTGCGCATCCAGGACGCCCTGCCCACCTGAGACTCCCTGCCCACCCAAGGCTCCTGGCCCAGTCCGTCGCGGCACGGGGCTGCCCCGTCCGTGCGCACGTCGTCGCCTGCCCCGTCCTTGCACCCAGCTCGACAGTGTGCCGGGGAGGAATATGCCTCCCGAGGTGAGCCATGCCTCCCGGGCAGGTCACCGGCGGGGCGGGTCATCCTGCGCGGGCGGGCGGCCGGCGGCCTCGACGGTGCGCGCGATGCCGTCGAGCAGCAGGCGCAGCCCGAACCGGTAGGCGTCGGCCATCGCGTCCGGGGTGTCGACGAATCCGCCCGCCTCCCAGGTGCGGTTCATCGCCGGATAGCGCTCGACGTCGAAGTGTTCCGCCCAGAACGAGTCCCGGTCCGACCACCACTCGTCGGTGGACTGCCCGGTGACCCGCTCCAACTGGTCCGTCTCGGCCTGCTGCCGGGCGGCGGCGTCGACGAAGCTGACTATCGCGTTGCCGGCGGCGACCGTCTGCCGGGCCGGCAGGCCGAGGTCGGCCAGTGCGGCCAGCAGGTACTCCTGCTGGGCGAGCAGGCCCGGCCCCAGCGGCGGGCGGACGGTGGAGACCTCCCGCAGCCACGGGTGGCGCTGGTACATGGTCCGGGTCCGCTCGGCGTACAGCTCGATCCGGGCCCGCCAGCCCGTCGGGCGTACCTCGTCCGGGCCGGGGAGGTCGCGGTCGGCCATCACCCCGTCGACCATCAGATCGATCAGTTCCGCCTTGCCCGGGACGTACGTGTACAGCGACATCGTCCCGACGCCAAGCTCCTCGGCGACCCGGGCCATCGACATGGTGGCCAGCCCATCCCGGTCGGCGACCGCGATCGCGGCCTGCCGGATCTGGCGTACCGTCAGCCGGGGCGGGCGACCCCGGGCGGGGCGACCGGCGGTCCCCGGGGAGCCGGACGGCTGGGCGGTCCAGAGCAGCGCCAGGGTCCGGACGGGATCCCCGCCGCCGCTGCGCTCCACCGCCATCGTCCGCCTCCTTCGGGTACGGCCCGATGGTACTTCTCGTATCCCGTACGCGAATGATGCCGCGCCCGGCAGCCGTCGCTGGACGGGTCCCGGTCCGGATCTCCCCCGTCGGAGCGCCGGTCGAGGCCGCTTCGCGAGATCCGAACCCGGACCGCCCGTCACCGGGATCGATCACCGGTACTGCTGGGGATGCTGTCGCCGGTACCGGTCAACCGCGTTGAAGATTCGTGCTCACATCCGGCCCGGCTCCGCCGCTGCGGTGGTGGCCAGCAGCCGCCGGAGCTGGGTCGGCGAGTGGCCGAGCTGCTGCCGCAGGGTACGGGTCAGGTGGGACTGGTCGGCGAAGCCGTACTCGGCGGCCAGGCCGCGCAGGGTGTCGACCTCGCCGGCGGCCAGCGCGGTCAGTACGGCCCGGGTCCGCATCTGGTTGCGGTAGGCGGTCAGGCTCTGCCCGGTCGTCCGCTGGAAGACCCGGCTGAGGTGGTGCGGCGAACAGTGGACCTGCCGGGCCAGCTCGGTGAGGCCGAGCGCGTAGCCGCCGCCGCTGACCATCTCGCGTACCCGATCGGTCAAGCGGTGGTGCGCGGCGAGGGTGCCGGGCCGGCGTCGTACCGCCCGGTCCAGATCGTCCCCGGGCCGGTCGCTGCCGGCGGAGAGGAGGCGGCCGAGCAGCCGGTGCGTCCGTTCGGTCAGCTCGAAGTCGTCGATGCCGCGCACCGCGTCCGCGACCAGGGCCCGGTGCTCCAGATCCAGGTCGGCGCGGAGTCGGCCCTCCCAACCGGCGCCGCCCAGCCACCGTTCCCCGGCCGCCGAGCCGGCCAGCACCTCCGGGTCGACCTCGATCACCGTGTAGCTGTCACCGCATTGCAGCGGGTGCGAGACGATGAGGTCGTCGGAGGGCTTGAGGAACAGTGCCGAGGTCGGGTCGACGAAGCGTTCCCGCCCGTTGAGCCGGCGCAGATAGCCGCCGGAGCGGGCCAGGTGCACGGTGAAGTGGCCGCTCGGCCGGGCGGGTCTCCAGCCGCGGTCGGTGTTGTGGCACAACACCTCGTAGAGGCCCGTCCCGTCCGGTTTGCCGAGCCATCGCCACCGTGCCTCTACCCGTCCGTCCGGGCCGGGCATGTCCCTGAAACCGGGCATCGCATCTGGAGAATCGGACATCGCGCCTCCTCCTCTTGGAGGGAAACGCCCGAGCGACGTTCTCGGGTTGTCCCCGGATCCTGCCGCAAACGGCGCCGGCTGCGCTGCGGGTCGGGCGCCCGCCGATGGCTCCGCTACGGGTCGCGCTCGCGCGGTGCCGGCCGTGCCGCAGGGTTTGTCGGGCTCAGGGGATAGGCTTTACGACGGCGTTGAGGAGGGGCCCTTTCCGGCACGGCAACGCCTCGGGTCCTGCCTCACCCCGCACCCCCCGTCCGCATCGGGCGTGGGGCACTTTCCGCGTGCCCATCTGCAAGGTTGTGATCTGCGTGCTCACCGGTCTGCTCACCGCCGCGCTCCGTGATCCCGCGCTGGCCCGGGCCCGCTCGCTGGCCCGCACCGGCGGTCCGGACGCCGACGGGCTCGACCTGACCGCCCCGCCCGCGCTGCGACCCTTCCTGGTCGCCGCCGTGGCGGCCGGCGAGGAGGCGGGCGGTGCCGGCCGCTCGGTGCTCGCCGTCACCGCCACCACCCGGGAGGCCGACGACCTGGCCGCCGCGCTGGGCAGCCTGCTCCCGCCGGAGCAGGTGGTGGTCTATCCGGCCTGGGAGACGCTGCCGCACGAGCGGCTCTCGCCCCGGTCCGACACCGTCGGCCGGCGGCTCGGCGTGCTCCGCCGACTGGCCCACCCCGACCTCGCCGAGCACCCCGGCCCGGTCCGGGTGGTGGTCGCCCCGGTCCGCTCGGTGTTGCAGCCCCAGCTCAAGGGGCTGGGCGACCTGGAACCGGTCCGGCTCGCCGTCGGGGCCGAGGCCGGGCTGGAGGAGACCGCCCGCCGGCTCACCGACCTGGCGTACGCCCGGGTGGACCTGGTCACCAAGCGTGGGGAGTACGCCGTCCGGGGCGGCATCCTGGACGTCTTCCCGCCCACCGACGAGCACCCGTCCCGGGTCGAGTTCTGGGGCGACGAGGTGGAGGAGATCCGCACCTTCGCCGTCGCCGACCAGCGGACCATCGAGGCCGTACCCGCGCTCTGGGCGCCGCCCTGCCGGGAACTGCTGCTCACCGGGCCGGTCCGGCGGCGGGCCGCCGAGCTGGCCGAGGAGCACCCCGAGCTGGCCGAGATCCTGGACAAGCTCGCCGAGGGGATCCCGGTCGAGGGGATGGAGTCGCTGGCCCCGGCGCTGATCGGCGCGGACTCGCTCGAACTCGTCCTGCACTGTATGCCGGCCGGTAGCCACGTACTGCTCTGCGACCCGGAGCGGATCCGCACCCGGGCGCACGACCTGGTGCGTACCTCGGCGGAGTTCCTGGAGGCGAGCTGGGCCGCCGCCGCCGTCGGGGGCCAGGCCCCGGTCGACCTCGGCGCCGCCGCCTTCAAGACCCTGGCGGAGGTACGCGCCACCGCCGCCGCCCTCAACCAGCCCTGGTGGTCGGCGTCCCCGTTCGGCCTGGTCGAGGCCGCCCCCGGCCCGGCCGCCACTGTCGAGCCGTGGGCGGTGGAGCCGGAGCCCGAGGTGACGGTGGTGCCGGACACCGGTGAGTCGGTGGCGCTGGCCGCCCAGCCGGTGCCGCTCTATCACGGCGAGACCGCCCGGGTCGTCGACGACCTCAAGCGCTGGGTCGGTGACGGCTGGGCAGTGGCGCTGGTCTTCGAGGGGCACGGGCCGGCGCAGCGCGCCGTGGAGGTGCTCCGGGACGCCGGGCTCGGCGCGGCGCTGACCGAGACCGTCCCGGCACCGCCGGCCGCCGGTGAGCTGGTGGTGACCTGCGGCTCGCTGAACCACGGCTTCCTGGACCCCTCGGCCCGGGTCGCGGTGGTGACCGGCAACGACATCACCGGTGGCCGGGGCTCGTCGACCCGGGACATGCGCAAGATGCCGAGCCGGCGGCGCAACACCATCGACCCGCTGGAGCTGCGGGCCGGCGACTACGTCGTGCACGAGCAGCACGGCATCGGCCGGTACGTCGAACTCGTCCAGCGCACAGTCAACGGCGCCGACCGGGAGTACCTGGTCATCGAGTACGCGGCAAGCAAGCGCGGCCAGCCCGGTGACCGGCTCTTCGTCCCCACCGACCAGCTCGACCAGCTCTCCCGTTACGTGGGCGGCGAGCAGCCGACGCTGCACAAGATGGGCGGCGCCGAATGGCAGAAGGCCAAGGCGCGGGCCCGCAAGGCGGTACGCGAGATCGCCGCCCAGCTCGTCCAGCTCTACGCCGCCCGCAAGGCGTCCAAGGGGCACGCGTTCGCCCCGGACACCCCGTGGCAGCGGGAGCTGGAGGACGCCTTCCCGTGGACCGAGACGCCGGACCAGCTCGCGGCGATCGAGGAGGTCAAGCGGGACATGGAGCAGTCGGTCCCGATGGACCGGCTGATCTGCGGCGACGTCGGGTACGGCAAGACCGAGATCGCGGTCCGGGCCGCCTTCAAGGCGGTGCAGGACGGCAAGCAGGTGGCCGTGCTGGTCCCGACCACGCTGCTGGCCCAGCAGCACTACAACACCTTCTCGGAGCGGATGGGGCAGTTCCCGGTGCAGATCCGGCAGCTCTCCCGGTTCCAGACGCCGAAGGAGGCCGAGCGGACCCTGGAGGCGGCCGCCGACGGCAGCGCGGACATCGTGATCGGTACCCACCGGCTGCTCCAGTCGGCGACCCGGTTCAAGTCGCTCGGCATGGTGGTTGTCGACGAGGAGCAGCGGTTCGGGGTCGAGCACAAGGAGCACCTGAAGACGCTGCGTACCGCCGTGGACGTGTTGACCATGTCGGCGACGCCGATCCCCCGGACCCTGGAGATGGCGATCACCGGCATCCGGGAGATGTCGACCATCGCCACCCCGCCGGAGGAGCGGCACCCGGTGCTGACCTTCGTCGGGGCGTACGACGACAAGCAGGTCGCGGCGGCGATCCACCGTGAGCTGCTCCGTGACGGTCAGGTCTTCTACCTGCACAACCGGGTCGAGTCGATCGACCGGGCGGCGCGGCGGATCCGGGAGCTGGTGCCGGAGGCCCGGGTCGCGGTGGCGCACGGCCAGATGGGCGAGGACGCCCTGGAGAAGGTCATGGTCGGCTTCTGGGAGAAGGAGTACGACGTCCTGGTCTGCACCACGATCGTCGAGTCCGGCATCGACATCCCGAACGCCAACACGCTGATCGTGGAGCGGGCCGACCTGCTCGGGCTGGCCCAGCTGCACCAGATCCGGGGTCGGGTCGGTCGGGGCCGGGAGCGGGCGTACGCCTATTTCCTCTATCCGCCGGAGAAGCCGCTCACCGAGCACGCGCACGAGCGGCTGGCCACCATCGCCCAGCACACCGAGCTGGGTGCCGGGATGTACGTGGCGATGAAGGACCTGGAGATCCGGGGCGCCGGCAACCTGCTCGGCGGTGAGCAGTCCGGGCACATCGAGGGGGTCGGGTTCGACCTCTATGTCCGGATGGTTGGCGAGGCGGTGCAGGCGTTCAAGGGCGAGGCACCGGAGGAGGAGGCCGACATCAAGGTCGACCTGCCGGTGGACGCGCACCTGCCGCACGACTACATCGGGGTGGAGCGGCTCCGGCTGGAGATGTATCGCAAGCTCGCCGAGGCCCGGGACGCCGACCGGCTGGCCGAGGTGGTCGCCGAGATGACCGACCGGTACGGCGAGCCGCCCGCGCAGGTCGCCAACCTGGTGGCGGTGGCCCGGTTCCGGCTGCTGGCCCGGGCGTACGGGCTCACCGACGTCTCCGCCCAGGGGCGGCACCTGCGGTTCTCCCCGCTGCCGCTGCCGGACTCGAAGCAGTTGCGGCTCAAGCGCTACCACCCGGACGCGGTCTACAAGTCGGCGACCGACCAGGTGAGCGTGCCGCGCCCGACGACCCGGCGGATCGGTGGCGAGCCGTTGCGCGACCAGGCGCTGCTGGACTGGTGTGCCCAGCTCCTGCGGGACGTGCTCGGCGAGCCCGCGAGGTCGGCGTCGGGGCAGGCCGCTCCGGGACAGGCTGCTGCGGGACAGGGTGCGCCGGGGCAGGCCGCGAGGTGAGGCCGAGCGGGGAGCCCGACCCCGTGCCGAGGGCGGCTGGGCTGCGTGAGAGAGTGTCGAGCATGCAGCGTGCCCGTCGTCTGGCTTCGATCGCGGTCATTGCCGTGCTCGGCACCACCGTCCTGTCCGCCTGCCGGTCCGACTCCAGCGTCGCGGTCTATCTCGGGGACAAGAAGATCACCGAGGACGAGGTGACCTCGGTGCTCGACGACGTCCGGAGCAAGGCGACCTCGCCGGCCGCCGCCGCACCGGGCGCCACGCCCGCGCCGGGTGCCGCCGGGCCGAAGACGCCGAGCCGGACCGAGGTGGTCGGCACCCTGGTGATGCGGGAGGTCTGCCTCAAGCTCGCCGCCGACAAGGGCTTCAAGCCGTCCGAGCAGGCTCCGATCGAGCGGATCGCCGAGGCGACCGGCCTGCCGGTGGACTCCCGCTACGTGCGGCTCTTCTCCGAGCTGGACGCCTGCCGGGCCGGTATTCCGGTGGCCCAGCCGGTCGCGCCGACCCAGGAGGAGCTGCTGGACGTGGTGACCCGGGGCCGGGCCGCCGGGGTGATCCCGCCGGACGCCAAGGACGGCGAGGCCGGGCAGCAGCTCGACGGCGACGTGCTGCGCCGCGCGCTGGCGGTCCGGAACACCCTGACCGAGGCGCTGGACAGCTCCGACATCACTGTCAACCCGCGCTACCGCCCGCTGGAATACCCGGTGCTGACCTTCTCGGACAGCAGCCCGGCGCTTGTCGTCCCGATCGGCCCGTCCGGCTCCGACACCGTGGTCGACGCCCGCTGAGCGGCCGGCAGCACACCGCCGGTACCACCGGTCGTGCCACTCTGGGTCCGGGGACCGCGATGACCGTACCGTCGACCACCCCCACCGGCCGATGACCGGGGTACCGCCCGGTCCGGCCGGCCGGATCGTGCTGCTGGTCACCTCGCCCCGGCTGCCGGCCGGGCTGCTCACCGCGCCCGCCTGGGACGTCGTACGCGGCTTCCCGGTGCTGGCCGGAGCGGAGAGCGAGCTGGCCACGGCGGTACGCGCGGCGGGTGCCGAGGTGACGGTGACCGCGAGTCCGGTACCCGACCTGCTGGCCACGGTCGCCACACACGGTACGGCGGTCTGGCTGGCCGGCCCGGCCGGCGACGAGGACCTGGCCCGGGAACTGGGGTTGCGGCTGGCCCGCGAACCCGGGCTCGCCGAGCTGGAGCTGATGTACGGCTCCTGGGACCCGCCCGGTGCCCGGCTGCTCGACGCGGTCGCGGTGATGGACCGGCTCGCCTCGCCCGGCGGTGACCCGTGGAAACGGGCCCAGACGCACGCCTCGCTGGCGCAGTACCTGCTGGAGGAGTGCTACGAGGCGTACGACGCGATAGCGGCCGACGATCTTGTGGCGCTCCGTGAGGAGCTGGGCGACGTGCTGTTGCAGGTGGTGCTGCACGCCCGGCTGGCGGAGAACCTGCCCGAGGAGCAGCGCTGGTCGATCGACGACGTGGCCGGTGGGCTGGTGGCGAAGATGGTCCGGCGCAACCCGCACGTCTTCGCCGACACCGAGGTCGGCGGCATCGACGAGATCATCGAGAACTGGGAACGGATCAAGCGGGCGGAGAAGCCCCGGGCCTCGGTACTCGACGGGGTCGCGCTCTCCCAGCCGGCGCTGGCGCTGGCCGCGAAGGTGCTGCACCGGGTGGCCCGGGCCGGGCTGGACCTGCCGCCGGTGGCGCCGCCGGACGGGGCGGACGAGTCCGTACGGCTCGGTGCGACCCTGCTGGAGACGGTGGCCCGGGCCCGGGCGGCGGGGTTGGACGCCGAGGCGGCGCTGCGCCAGGCGACCCTGTCCTACGCGGCGATGGTGCGCTCGGCCGAACGGGATTCCGTACCCCCGTCCTGACGCCGGGACAGGCCCGCGGCCAGGCCGACGGCGATGCCGGCCGCCGCCACCAGTACCCCGACGGTCTGCCCGGGATGCGGCAGCCGACCGGCCTGCACGGCGGCGGTGAGCAGGGTGGCGATCGGCATCAACCCGACAAGTACCCCGGCCCGGTCCACGCCGAGCTTGCGCAGCCCGGTGAACCAGGCGAGGAAGGCGACCACGGTCATCATCGCCGCCAGGTAGCCGAAGGTGGCCGCCTCGGTCGGGGTGGGCAGCCGTAACCTGCCCAGTTCACCGGCCGGGATCGCCGCCAGCAGCAACAGCGGTACGGCCAGCGCACAGCTGTACGCGGCGACGCGTACCGGTCCGAGCCGGGGCAGTACGACCGCGGCGAGCAGCGAGAACGCGATCTCGCCGCCGAACGCCCCGAGCGAGGCGAGGATCCCCGTCGCGTCCGCCCGACCGCTGCCCTGCACCAGTGCGGTACCGGCGACGACGATGCCGGCCGCCGCGACCAGTCGGAGCGCCGGACGGCGTCCGCTGGTGAGCGGACCGAGCAGGGCGAGCCCGAGCGGTGCGGCCCCGATGAAGGTGCCCAGTACGGCCGGGTCGGCGTGCGGCAGCGCGATCAGGACGCAGGCGTTGAACCCGGCCATCCCGGTCAGCGCGAGCGTGGTCAGCACGACCAGTTCCCGCCGGTTCGGCCGGCCGGGCAGGGGCGTGTCGCCGGCCAGCAGACGCGGGAAGCGGTGGAGCAGCGCGAAGAGTACGGCGGCGGCCAGCGCGTACCTGACCGCCTGCCCGGTCAGGTGTGGATAGTCGAGGACCAGTTGGCTGAGCGAGACGGAGCTGCCGACCAGCACCATCCCGACGACACAGAGCAGCACCGCGACCGGGTTGGAGAGCTTCACCGGACCGACGCTAGGAGCCGTTTGGTCCAGGGGACAGAGCCAAACCCGGTCGCCTCGACAGGGCCATACGTGCACGCGTCACCGGTCCCGCGACCGGGCGAGCCGATGCGCCGGCCGACGGGGGCCGACGGGGGCCGACCTGATCGTCTAGGTTTTTCCCATGCCACCATTCGTGCCGCTCGCCGAACGGATCGTCGACGCGCTCCTGGCGAGCGACCCCGACCTGGCCTCGTCGGTAGGCGAACACGGTTTCGACGACCAGTTGCCGGACCGCTCCGCCGACGCCGTCGCCGGGCGGGTGGCGATGCTGCGGGACGCCGCACACGCGCTCTCCGAGGTGGACGCCGAGGAGCTGGACGTACCGGAACAGGTGGACCACGCCGTACTCACCGCGCTCGTGGACCGGGGCATCTTCGAGCTGACCGAGGTGCGGTCGCACGAGTGGAACCCGCTGGTACACAACCCGGGACCGCTGCTGCACGCGCTGCTCGCCCGGCCGTTCGCCCCGGCCGAGGTACGGCTGACCAGCCTCGCCGCGCGGCTGGCCGCCGTACCGGACGCGTTGGCGACGGCGCGGGCGGTGCTGCACGACGTACCCCGGATCCACGCCGAGACCGCCGTCGGGCAGTTCGAGGGCGCGGCGGCGCTGGTCCGGAACCAGGTGCCGGCCCTGCTGGCCGAGGCGCCCGAGCTGCGCGACGTGGTCGAGCCGGTCGCCCGAGAGGCGGTCCGCGAGCTGACCGGGTTCGCCGACCGGCTCCGGGCCGGACTGCGCGACGACACCGGGCCGGGTCGGGACCCCCGGCTGGGGCGGCGGCTCTGGGAGGCGCGGCTCTGGCACACCCTGGACACCGAGCTGGGTGCCCGGCAGGTCCTCGACTCCGCCTGGGCGAACCTGGAGCGGGTCACCGAGGAGATCCGCGCGGCGGCGGTCGAACTGGTCGGTGGCCCGGCGTCGGACGAGACGGTACGCCAGGCGCTGTCCCTGCTCGCCGACGAGCACCCGGACAACGCCTCGGTGGTGCCGCTGGCCCGGACCACCCTTGACGAGGTGCTCGACTTCGTCGCCGACACCGAGCTGGTGTCGCTGGTCGACGACGCCTGCGTGATCCGGGAGATGCCCGAGCACGACCGGGGGGTGGCGGTCGCCTACTGCGACGCGCCCGGACCGCTGGAGCCGGCGGCGGTACCGACGTACTACTGCATCGCGCCGACCCCGGCGGACTGGTCGGCGGCCCGGGTGGAGTCGTTCTTCCGGGAGTACAACGACCACATGATCCGCAACCTGACCGTGCACGAGGCGGTACCGGGACACTTCCTCCAGTTGGCGCACGCCCGCCGCTACCGGGGCAGCAGCCGGGCCCGCGCGCTCGGCCACTCGGGGCCGTTCATCGAGGGTTGGGCGGTCTACGCCGAGGAGGCGATGGCCGCGCGGGGTTTCGGTGGGCTGGCGGTACGGTTGCAGCAGCTCAAGATGCAGCTCCGGATGACGATCAACGCGATTCTCGACCAGTTGACGCACTGCGAGGAGCTGTCCGAGTCCGACGCGCTCGCGCTGATGATCGGGCGGGGCTTCCAGGAGGAGGGCGAGGCGGCCGGCAAGTGGCGCCGCGCACTGCTCACCTCGACCCAGCTCTCCACCTATTTCGTCGGCTACCACCAGGTCGCCGGGATCGCCGCGCGCCGGCCGGCCGGGGTCTCGGTCCGGCAGTGGCACGACGCGATGCTGGCGCACGGCTCCCCGGCACCACGGCACCTGCCGGCCCTGCTCGGCCTGGACGAGTACGACCTCGGCTGACGGACGGGTACGACCGCGTCTGGCGGGTCAGGCGGGCTGGCGGTCCGCCTCGGCCCGCCGGTCGACCAGTCCGGCACCGGCCGGCAGGTCGAAGGCGCTGCTCTCCACCGCGTCGCGGTAGCGACTCAGCGCGACCTCCAGGGCGGTGCCGTCGACCGTACCGGTGAAGCTGCCCAACGCGCCCTCGCTGGTGATGCAGGCGTCGAAGCCGGTCGCCGGGGCATCGCTGAGCTCGTCGACCTCGACACAGGTGGCGTGCCGGCCGGCGACCGTGGTGTCGTACTGCCGGATCGTCGCGTCCGGGTCCAGTGCGGCGGCGGTGAGCAGTCCGACCACCACCGGCGGGCTGACCAGACCGCGCTTGTTCATGTCGGCGAATACGGTGAGCGACGGTTTGTCTTTCACCGCCGGCGGTGCGGTGATGGTGCAGGAGGGCCGCTTCGTGCTGGTGTCGCAGGCCGTGGTCGCGTCCGCGGTGACAGTCAACTTGCCACCCGGATAGGTGTACGCCGCGCGCAACGGGTCCTGCGACTGCGCGATGGAGGCGCTCTGGCCACCCGGAAGCTGGTAGTCGGCCGAGTAGGTCAGCTCGTTGGCCCCGTCCAGCCGGGCGGCGAGGTCGTTCACCAGGTCTGCCCGGCCGATCACCCGACCGGCGTCGTCCAGGGTCTGGCACCCGGAGATCGTCAGTACGGAAATGATCGCCCCCGCGAGTACCCGGAGTGAGATCGACACAGCCGGCATGGCCCACAGCCTTCCCGATCGGGTCAAGCGCGCGCAAACCGGTTCCCACGTACTGTGAAGGATCTCCACAAATGTCGGGCGGTCCCGCGCTCCGTCGGCCGCCCCCGGAGGCAGCGCCCGTCGTCCCGGACCGGACCGATAGGCTGCCTGCGGGAGCCTGCGCCGCACCGCCGCGACGGGGACGGACCGCCATCGATCATCGATGGACAGACTTCGATTTTTGAGGAGCAGGACAGTGGCCACCATCGAGGGAATCGTCGCCCGGGAGATTCTCGACTCGCGCGGCAACCCGACCGTCGAGGTCGAGGTCGGGCTGGACGACGGTACGGTCGCCCGCGCCGCGGTGCCGTCCGGCGCGTCGACCGGAGCCTTCGAGGCGATCGAGCTGCGCGACGGCGACTCCGACCGCTACAACGGCAAGGGCGTCGAGAAGGCCGTCGCCAACATCGAGGACCGGATCGTCGACCAGCTCGTCGGCTACGAGGCCAGCGAGCAGCGGCTGATCGACCAGAAGATGCTCGACATCGACGGCACCGACGACAAGTCGGAGCTGGGCGCCAACGCCATCCTCGGAGTCTCGCTGGCGGTGGCCAAGGCGGCGGCGAACAGCGCCGAGCTGAGCCTCTTCCGCTACCTGGGTGGCCCGCACGCGCACCTGCTGCCGGTGCCGATGATGAACATCCTCAACGGTGGGGCGCACGCCGACTCCAACGTCGACGTGCAGGAGTTCATGATCGCCCCGATAGGCGCGCCCTCGTTCCGCGAGGCGCTGCGCTCGGGCGCCGAGGTCTACCACGCGCTCAAGTCGGTGCTGAAGAAGAAGGGCCTGGCCACCGGGCTCGGCGACGAGGGCGGCTTCGCCCCGGACCTGCCGACCAACTCGACCGCGCTCGACCTGATCGCCGAGGCGGTCGAGAAGGCCGGCTACCGGCTCGGCACCGACATCGTCTTCGCGCTCGACGTCGCCGCCACCGAGTTCTTCAACGACGGGGTCTACACCTTCGAGGGCGGCACCAAGACGGCGGACGAGATGACCGCCTACTACCACAAGCTGGCCGACGAGTACCCGATCGTCTCCATCGAGGACCCGCTCTCCGAGGACGACTGGTCCGGCTGGGCCGGGCTGACCGCCGCGCTCGGCGACCGGGTCCAGATCGTCGGCGACGACCTCTTCGTCACCAACCCGCAGCGAATCGCCCGGGGCATCGCCGAGCGGACCGCGAACGCCGTACTGGTCAAGGTGAACCAGATCGGTTCGCTGACCGAGACCTTCGAGGCGGTCGACATGGCGCACCGGGCCGGCTTCAAGTGCATGATGAGCCACCGTTCCGGCGAGACCGAGGACACCACCATCGCCGATCTGGCGGTGGCGACCGGCTGCGGCCAGATCAAGACCGGCGCACCGGC
The DNA here is from genome assembly GCF_002846275.1 of Plantactinospora sp. CNZ320. Classification (NCBI taxonomy): domain Bacteria; kingdom Bacillati; phylum Actinomycetota; class Actinomycetes; order Micromonosporales; family Micromonosporaceae; genus Plantactinospora; species Plantactinospora sp. CNZ320. Next base: position 3,909,988 of record NZ_PJMP01000001.1, on the reverse strand, counting down.
CCGCTCGGACCGGGTCGCGAAGTACAACCAGCTGCTGCGGATCGAGGAGGAGCTGGCCGACGCGGCGCGGTACGCCGGCACCGGCGCCTTTCCGCGTTACCGTTCGAACTGACGGGTCAGCCTTCGGGGGAGGGGTGCGACGGCGATGACGCAACGCCGTACGCCGAGCGGGCAGGGCCCGACTCGACGGCCGGATCGTACCGGCCGGTCCGGGACGTCCCGGACCGGCCGCGCCTCGGGTCGGGAGCCGGGCTCCCGGGCCGAGCCACGACAGGGCCAGGCACGCTTCCCCGGAGCCACCCGGGCCGCCTCGACCCGGGCCTCCGGGACCGGGCGGGGCGCGGACGGCGCCCGCTCGGGCAGCCGGCCGGCGGCGGCCCGCCGGACCGTCGCCGCCCGCGCCGTGAAGCGGACGTACGCCCAGCATCCCCGGCGCTACACCGGCCGGGCGACGGTACTCGTCGGGGTGCTGGTGGCGCTCGCGCTGGCCTACACCTATCCGGTACGGATCTATCTCGACCAGCAGTCCGACATCGCCCGGATCGAGGCGGCCCAGCAGGCGCAGCGGGAACTCATCGGTGACCTGACCGAGGAGGCGGCGCTCTGGGACGACCCGGAATACGTCAAGATCCAGGCGAGGGAGCGGTTCTTCATGGTGGTACCCGGCGACACGCCGTACGTGGTGCTCACCGACCAGAAGGGTGCCGCCCGGGACGCCGGGGTCGACCCGAATGCGACCGAACGGGCCCCGGAGCCGTGGTACGACGCCCTCTGGTCCAGCGTGCAGGCCGCCAACGAGCCGGACAAGGCGGGCCGGTGAGCGGTTCCGACCCGGTCGGCGTACCCGATGCGGCGGGTCGGGCCGGTGCGGAGCCGGCGGCGGCCGGCGTGCCGGCACCGGTGCGGGAGCCGGCCACCGAGGCGGACCTGGCAGCCGTCGCCGCCCAGCTCGGCCGGACCCCGCGCGGCACCCGGGCGGTGGCACACCGCTGCCCGTGCGGCCAGCCGGACGTGGTGGAGACCACCCCACGGCTCGCCGACGGCACCCCGTTTCCCACCCTCTTCTACCTGACCTGCCCGCGCGCGGTCGCCGGGTGCAGCCGGCTGGAGTCCGCCGGGCTGATGCGGGAGATGCAGGAGCGGCTCGGCACCGACCCGGAGTTGGCGCAGCGCTACCTGGCGGCACACCGCGACTACCTCGCCCGGCGCGACGCGATCGGCACCGTGCCGGAGATCGACGGAATTTCGGCCGGCGGCATGCCCGGCCGGGTGAAGTGCCTGCACGTGCACCTCGGGCACGCGCTGGCCGCCGGACCCGGGGTGAACCCGTTCGGTGACGAGGTGCTGGAGCTGCTCGAACAGTGGTGGGCCGCCGGCCCCTGCGTCGAGCCGGTCGAGTCGGCCCGGTCGGGAGAGCCGGCGGCATGACCGGCGACGACGCCCCGGCCCCGGCCCCGGCCCCGGCCCCGGCCGAGCTGATCATCCGGCGTGCCCGGACCGCCGACGTACGCGGCATCCGCGACCTGATCGACACCTACAGCCCGGAGCGGCGGTTGCTCAGCAAGGCCACCGTCACGCTCTACGAGGACGTCCAGGAGTTCTGGGTCGCGGTCGATCCGGCCGAGGGTACGGTGGTCGGCTGCGGTGCCCTGCACGTGATGTGGGAGGACCTGGCCGAGATCCGGACCGTGGCGGTGCATCCGTCGCACCGAGGCCGCAAGATCGGCCAGCGGATCGTGGCGGAGCTGCTGACCACGGCCCGCGAACTCGGGGTCTCCCGGGTCTTCGTGCTCACCTTCGAGACCGGCTTCTTCGCCTCCTTCGGCTTCGTCGAGATCGACGGGGCACCGGTGCCGCAGGCGGTCTACGAGCAGCTGCTCCGCTCGTACGACGAGGGCGTCGCCGAGTTCCTCGGGCTGGAACGGGTCAAGCCGAACACCCTCGGCAACGTCCGGATGCTGCTCCGGCTCTGACGGCTCTCGGCGCTTTCACCCGGGCGACGGCGTGTCGCCGCGACTCCGACGACGTAGGGTGAAGATCGTGACTAACCGGGTGGCCGCGATCGACTGCGGCACGAACTCGATCCGGCTGCTCGTGGCCGACCTGCCGGACCCGGCCGACGGGCCGGCGGCCGAGCTGACCGACGTGGTCCGGCGGATGGAGATCGTCCGGCTGGGCCAGGACCTCGACCGGACCGGCCGGCTGGCACCGGAGGCACTGGACCGGACCCGGCAGGCGTTGATCGGGTACGCCACCTCGATCGAGTCGCTCGGCGTGTCCCGGATCCGCATGTGTGCCACCTCCGCCTCCCGGGACGCCTCGAACGCGGGCGAGTTCCGGTCGATGGTGCTGGACACCCTCGGCGTCGAGCCGGAGGTGGTGACCGGCGACGAGGAGGCTCGGCTCTCCTTCAGCGGCGCGGTACGCGGACTCGACGACGAGGTGCGGGCGCCGTACCTGGTGGTCGACATCGGCGGCGGCTCGACCGAGTTCGTGGTCGGCGGACGGCCGGCCGGGGGCGGCGCGGCGGCGGTGGACGCGGCGATCTCGGTCGACATCGGTTGCGTGCGGATGACCGAGCGGCACCTGCACGGCGATCCGCCCACGCCGGAACAGTTGGCGGCGGCCGAGGCGGAGATCGGCGCGGTGGTGGACCGGGCGTTGTCGGCGGTACCGGGCCGGGAGGCGGCCACCCTGATCGGACTGGCCGGCTCGGTGACCACTGTCGCCGGGATCGCGTTGGGCCTGCCGGAGTACCGCCCCGAGCGGATCCACCACGCCCGCGTCTCGTACGCCGACGTGGTCAAGGTCACCGCCGACCTGCTGGCCCGCTCATCGGCTGAGCGGCTGACCATTCCGGTGATGCATCCCGGCCGGGCGGACGTGATCGGGGCCGGTGCGCTGGTGCTCCGGATCATCATGGAGCGGGCCGGGATGAACTCGGTGATCGCCAGCGAGCGGGACATCCTCGACGGCATCGCCTACAGCCTCCTGCGCTGATCGGCCGGGCGCCGCCGCACCTCACCCCGGCGCGCCCTACTTCTGGGAAAGAGTGCCCTCCGTCCCTGGTCAGTGCACTCTTTCGGCGAACTGGTGCGAACCTCCTTTGTCCACAGGGGTGGGGGTTTTGCACAGGGGGCGGGGTTGGGACGGCGGGGGTGGGTGGGGTGGGGACAGCGTGGCGGGATGTCCAGAATGGCTCGACGTCCGCCGGAACTGCGCGGGCGCATTTTCCGGAACTGCGCGGGCGCATTTTCCGGGGCTCGCGGGCGGTCGCCCGTGGGCTGTTGACCAAGAACGATCTCCGCAGCTCCGCCTGGCGACCTCTCTTCCGGGACATCTACGCGGACGCCGAGCTGGCCGTGCCGCACCACACCCGTTGCGCTGTCGTCGGGCGGTGGCTGCTACCCGAGGGCGCGGCGATCGCCGGACGTTCGGCGGCTGTGCTGTACGGCGCTACGAACCTCACCGAGCCGGACGCACCGGTCGAGGTGCTGGTGCCGTCGGGTACCCGGCTCGGTCCGATGGCCGGGCTCCGGGTGCACACCGCGAGCCTGACACCCGGCGACGTCCGGTCCCGGCGGGGAACTCCCGTGACGAGCCCGGGGCGTACCTGCTGGGACCTGGCCCGCTGGGTCGATCTGATCGAGGCCGTCACGCTGCTCGATCAGCTTCTCGCTCGGCGGATCGTCACCGTCCCGCAACTGCGTGACTATGCCCTGAGCCGGGCTCCTGACCGAGGGTGGCGGCTGCTGCAACGCGCCGTCGACCTGGCCGACCCCGGTAGTGAGTCCCCGCAGGAGTCCCGGCTCCGGGTCCGGTTCGTTCTCGCCGGACTACCCCGGCCGGAGACCCAATACGTCGTGCAGGACCGAGGAGGCTTCGTGGCCCGGGCCGATCTGGCCTGGCCGGAGTTCAAGGTCGCAGTCGAGTACGACGGCCTCTGGCACAACGATCGGGCCCGGTTCCACCGCGACCGCCAACGCCTCGACCGCCAACGCCTCAACCGCCTACTCAACACCGGCTGGCTGGTCCTGCACGTGACGGCGAAACGCCTCCACACCGACTTCGCCGGCGTCCTCCACGAACTCCGCGCCGCCCTCCGACTCCGCAGACGCTGCTGACCCGCGGACGTCGCACAGTTTCCGGGAAAGAGTGGCTTCCTGACCCCGCGAAGCCACTCTTTCCCGGAATTAGCGTCCCCCTCCCCTCATCGTGGCGGGAGGTCAGGTGGTGGCGCGTTTTACGAGGGCGCTGATGCGGGTCTCTACGTCGGCGGTTAGGGCGGTCAGGGCGAAGGCGGTGGGCCAGATCGGGCCCTCGTCCAGGTTCGCCTGGTCAGTGAAGCCGAGCGTCGCGTAGCGGGTCTTGAACTTGGCGGCGGGCTGGAAGTGGCAGATGATTTTGCCGTCAAGGGTGTAGGCGGGCATCCCGTACCAGAGCTTCGAGGCGAGCGCGGGGGCGCTGGCGATGACGATCGCATGGACGCGTTCGGCCATGATCCGGTCCGAATCCTGCATCTCGGCGATCTTCGCGAGCACGTCCCGCTCCGCCTCCGCCGCCTTGTCCGCCCGGGAGCCACGGCGCGCTGCCTTCTTCTGCTCTTGGGCGTGTTCCTTCATCGCGGCGCGCTCTTCGGCGGTGAAACCCTGGTAAGTCCTGTTGCCGTCGCTACTCATGGTTGACACTTCCTATCGCTCGGTACGAAGGCCAAGATCGGCAGTGTTGGCCTGGCCGTACTGTTCGTACGAGGTGGCGGCGGCCTCCCACCGGAAACCGTCCGGGTCGGCGAAGGCGCCGGCACTGCTGCCGATGACGAGGCGGTGTGATCCGGTGCCGTCGGGGGAGACGCCTGCGTCCTTGGCGGCGGCACGGCGGCCGTAAAGGGCCAGTTTGATGCCCGAGGTGGCAAACTCGACGTACTTGCGACCGAAGCTCTTGGCCACGGGCAGGCCGCGCTCGACATAGCAGCGCTTGGTCGCGGCGACGTCAGCCACGCCCAGCAGCAGGACGATATCGTCGACGTGTCGGCTGGCCGGGCCGGTGTTCTTCTTCGACGACGAAGCGATCTTCCAGATCGTGCCGTACGGGTCACGTAGCACCCCGCCGTAGCCCCAGAAACTCTTCGAGGCCGGCTTAAGTGCTGTCGCTCCGCGTTCGACGGCGGTGTCGAAGTAGCTGTCCACACTGCTCGGCTGGGACACCACCAGCGACATGGCGAACCCGCGAAAGCCGGTCGTGGGTGCCTGCGAGGCGCGCACCCGCACTCGGGCGCCCAGGTCGAAAGCCCCGGAGTAGAAGGCATTGGCGGCGACGGGGTCGGGCACTTCGAGCGTGACAAACTCGATGGAGGACATGGCAGGGCCTTTCCATAAGGGTCGGATGGGGTGGAGCAGGGTCAGTCCTGGATCAGTCCCAGGACGTTGCCGTCCGGGTCGGTGACGGTGGCGACGGTGCGGCCGCCACCGACGTCGTGCGCGGGCTCCGTCACGGTGGCGCCTGCGGCGGTCAGTTCGGCGAGTTTCACCTCGATGTCCGGTACGTGCCAGTAGGCCACCGGCGAGGTCATGCCCTGTGGGCCACCGCCCGGCACCAGCCCGATGTGCTGACCCCCGGTGTCGAAGCCGACATAGTAGGACGAGTCACTCGTCGGCGGCACGCCGAGCAGGGCCGCGTACACCGCCTTGGCCTTCGCCAGGTCCGACACCGGATGCAGCACGGTCTTGACTCCCGGGGTGGCAGAACCGGCCATGGTTACTCCTTCGATCGCTGGTCGCGGGCCGCGTCGGCCCGGTCGGTTCGGGTACGCAGACAGCGTCTCCGCCGGCACGTCCGGTGCGGATCCGTGCTGACCACGGAGCGGCCACGGAATCGGGACACGGAGGGGCTGACAGAATGGGGCAATGGTTGACATCTCGCCTCGGGAAGCCGAGGTGCTCGCGTTGGTCGGCGAGCACCTAAGCAACGCCGAGATCGGGGCCCGGCTGTTCATCTCGGTGCGTACCGTGGAGACCCACGTCTCCTCGCTGCTGCGCAAGCTGGAGGTCCCGGATCGGCGTGCGCTCGCCCAGCGGGTGCCTGAGCTGGCTGTCGCCGGCCCGGCTCAGCCGGTACCGGTCCTGCCGGCCCCGCTGACCTCGTTCGTCGGTCGGGTGCGCGAGCGGACCGAACTGACCAAGCTAATCAAGGCGCACCGTCAGGTGACCGCGGTCGGCCCTGGTGGCGTGGGTAAGACCCGGCTCGCGCTGGCGGTGGCCGCGGAAGCCGCTGGCGAGTACCCCGACGGGGTATGGTTTGTCGACCTGGTCCCGGTCGCCGATCCCGGCATGATCGCGACTGCCGTCGCCGGAGCGCTCGGCCTCGGCGAGCAGCCCGGCCGGGACATGACCGGGTCCGTCGTTGCCGCGTTGGCCGGCCATCACGCGTTGCTGGTCCTGGACAACTGCGAGCACGTACTGGACGGGGTGGCGCCGCTACTCGAGCGGCTGTTGGCAGCGTGCCCTGGGGTGACGGTGTTGGCGACCAGCCGGGCCCGGCTGATGGTGCCGTTCGAGCGGGTGTACCAGGTGCCACCGCTGTCGCTGGCTGTTGACGGTGGATCGGACGCGATCGCGTTGTTCATGGAGCGGGCGGCGGCGGTGGGCTGGCCGCTGGATCCGCCACTGCGCGAGCAGGTCGCCTCGATCTGCGAGCGTCTGGACGGCATGGCGCTGGCGATCGAGCTGGCCGCCGCTCGGTATCCCACGCTCGGGCTGGACGGCATCACTACCGCGCTGTCCCACCCGCTCCGGATGCTGACCGGCGGATCCCGGGCCGATGAGCGGCACCGTTCGGTGCGGGCGGTACTGGACTGGAGCCACGCCCTGCTGGAGCCGGCCGATCGGGTGCTACTGCGCCGGGTGTCGGTGTTCGTGGCACCATTCACCGCGCAGGCGGCGGCGGAGGTCACCGGAGCCGAGCACGTAGCGGAGGGCGCCGGGTTCGAGTACGCGGCGGAGGGCGCCGGGTTCGACGGCGCGGCGGAGGGCGCCAGGTTCGAGGGCGCAGGGGGCGAGGAGGGTCTTGTCGCCGAGGGGCTGGCGCGGCTCGCCGAACAGAGCCTGCTGGTGGTGACGGCCTCCCCGGGCGGCACCCGGTACCGGGCGCTGGAGACCATCCGCCAATACGGGACGGAGCGGCTCACCGAGGCCGGTGAGCTGGTCGACGCCCGGTCCCGGCACCTGCGCTGGTGCTTGGCCAAGGCCGCTGGGCTGACGGAGACGGGGGCGGACTGGCGGGTCCGCTTCGACGCGGTGGCCGACGACCTCCGTGTCGCCCTCGCCTGGGCGGCCGACCGGGCAGAGCAGTGCGCGGACGCCTGTCGCCTCGCCCGGTTCCTGGCAGAGCTGACCTTCACGCGTCACCTGACCGCCGAGTCCCAGCAGCGCTACGAGCAGGCGGCCGCGCTCGCCGACGACCCCGCGGTCACCGCGTCGATGTACCGGCAGGCCGCGGCCGTGGCCGGCTGCCGGACGATCGGTGACGACATGTACCGCCTGCGGCGCGCCGCCGCCGACGCCGCCCGCCGGGCCGGCGACACCGCTGGCGCGGCCGGTGACCTGGCGACCGCCGCCACCATCGCGTACCGCTTCTCGAGCACGTTCGTGCGGATCCCGCCCCCGGTGGAGGCGCTCGCGCTGCTCACCGAGGCGCGGGAACTGGCCGGCGACGACCCGGCCGCGCAGGCCGCGGTTTCTTTGGCCGAGGCGGGAGTGCTCTCCGACGCGTTCGGTGCCGCCCAGGGCCCGCCGGACAACGCCGTACCGGAGACGATCGCGCGCGCCGAGCGGGCGGTCGAACTCGCCCGCCGGACCGGCGACCCGCTCGCCGAGTCGGCCGCACTCGACGCACTCACCGCCGCGCACAGCTGGGCCGGTGACACCTTGGCGGTCGCGGCCACGGCCCGGCGCCGGATCATTTTGCTCTCCGGCACACCAAATACCCCGGCTGGCACTCACGAGCTGATCGACGCTCTCGGCATGGTCACCGAGACGGGCCTCGGCGCCGGGGACGTGCCGGGCGCCCGGCGGTGGGCACGGGAACTGGCCGGCCATCCGGCGCTGGCCGAGGTCGGGCACCTCGCCACGTACCGGCTGCTGATGATGGAGGCACTGGCCGGCAACGCCGCCGAGGTGCTGACCGGCAGTGTCCGGTTCCTCGACGGGTGGCGGCGGTCGGGCACTCCGGCCCAGCCGGGCCTCGCTCCGGCGGTGGCCGGGGTGGCGATGATCCACGGCCTGCGCGCCGACCAGGCGGCAAGGGGCGAGTGGCAGGAGATCCTGGACCAGATCGGCACCTCGGCGGGCGGGCGTACCTACGGCTACGGGGCGGTCTTCGACGCGATGCTCCTGCTGCACCAGGGGCAGGCGCCGGAGGCGCTGGAGCGGGTGGCACCCGAGCCCGGCGAGGTGTGGAAGTGGGTCACCTGGATCTGGCTCCACTGGTACGTCGCACTGCGCGCCGAGGCCGCCGTACTCGCCGGGAGCCCTGACGCTCGCGACCGCCTGGCGGAGGCCCGGACCATCGTGGCCGGCAATCCGGTGGCCGATGCCATGGTGGCACGGGCCGAAGCCCTGCTGGACGGCGACCGGGCGGCACTGCTCGGCACGGCAGCGGCCTTCGAGGTGGCCGGCTGCCGCTACCAGTCCGGCCGGACTCTGCTGCTGGCCGGCGGCGCCGATGCCGAGCGCGGGGCGGCCGTGCTCCGCGAGCTTGGGCTCGCCCCGATGGGCAGCGGGCCTGGGGTCGCCCCGATGGGCAGCGGCGTTGACGGGCTGGTTCGGCCCGGGTGATAACTCGGGCTCGCGAATGCGGGCGGTCGGCTGGAATACATGACGCAGGGTGTCGTGATTGGTTGGCAGGCTCGTCGACACGTGGGGGCCGTTCCTGGCGTGCCCACACTTGCGACGAAAGAGCTGAGCTGACAATGGATCGAACGGCGGTCAACCCGTGGACCTGGTCGGTGGAGTTGGGCTACAACCAGGGCGAGGTCGTCTCCGGGCACACCCGGACGCTGTACTGCGCCGGGCAGGCCGCGATGGGTGGCGACGGGCGACCCCGGGATGCCGGTGACCTGGCGGCGCAGTTGGTTGCTGAGCCTCGACAACCTGGAAGCCGTACTCGCCGGGGCCGAGATGTCCCTCGCGAACCTCGTCCGGCTCAACGTCTACACCACCGACGTCGACGGGCTCTTCGCGCACCCCGGCGTGCTGGCGTCGCGGCTGGGTGCCGCCGGGGTGGCACCGCCGACCACGATGCTCGGGGTGACCCGGCTTGCGATCCCCGACCTGATGGTCGAACTTGAGGGGACCGCCGTCGCGTGACGGCAGCCGGCCGCGGTCGAGGCTGCCGGCCGGCCGGCACGAATAGCAGCCGTGGGGTGATGTCCGGTGCTCGATCAAGGTCGAGTACGACGGCCTCTGGCACAACGATTCGGCCCGGTTCCACCGCAACCGCCAACGTCTCAACCGCCTACTCAACACCGGCTGGCTGGTCCTGCACGTGACGGCGAAACGCCTCCACACCGACTTCGCCGGCGCCCTCCGCAAGCGCCGCTGACCCGCGGACGTCGCACAGATTCCGGGAAAGAGTGGCTTCGCGGGGTCAGGAAGCCACTCTTTCCCGGAACTAAGGCGTGTTTCGTAAGTCAGGCCGGCTGTGTCGAGGTCACGGCGTGGCGGTGATCGACAACTGAAGAGGTCTCCGGTATCTGGTTCTGCGACCAAGCAAGAACTTCATACCGGAGACCTCGTGCCCAGCGTAGCGGTGACGAGGCGGCACGACCTGACCGACAGGCAGTGGGCTGTCCTGGCTCCGCTGCTGCCTGCCGCGCCGAGAACGGGTCGTCCGCCGAAGTGGGAGAAACGACAGCTCATCGACGCCATCCGGTGGCGGATCCGGATCGGCGCCCCATGGCGCGATGTCCCGGCCGAGTACGCGCCCTGGCCCACCGTCTACGGCCTGTTCCGCCGCTGGCAGCGTGACGGCACCTGGGACAAGATCCTGACCGCGTTACAAGCCGCCAGCGACGCGGCCGGCCGGATCGGCTGGACGGTGAGCATCGACTCGATGACCAGCCGCGCCCACCAACACGCCGCCGGCGCCCGCACCAACGGCCACCTGCAGAAAGAGTCGCCCGGCGGCGTGCACGACGAACCAGCCGACCACGCACTGGGCCGATCACGCGGCGGGCTGACCACCAAGACCCACCTGGCCTGCGAGCAGGGACAGAAGGTCCTGGCGATGATCGTGACCGCCGGGCACCGCGGCGACAGTCCGCAGTTCATCCCCGTCCTGCGCCGTATCCGCGTGACCCGCCTCGGGCTGGGCCGACCCCGTACCCGTCCTGACCTGGTCCTGGCCGACAAGGCCTACACCAGCCGCGGCAACCGCGCTCATCTGCGTAAGCGGGGGATCAAGGCCTGTATCCCCAGCAAGGCCGACCAGGACGCCCACCGCAAGGCCAAAGGCTCCAAGGGCGGGCGGCCACCCGCGTTCGACAAGGACCTCTACCGGCTCCGCCACGCCGTCGAGAACGGCATCAACCGACTCAAACGCCACCGCGGCGTCGCCACCCGATACGACAAGCTCGCAGTCCGCTTCCAAGCCGTCCTGACCATCACCATCATCACCGAGTGGCTCTGACCGACTTACGAAACACGCCTTAGCGTCCCTCCGCATCGTGGCGGGAGGTCAGCCCGTTTACGCTGGCAGCCGTACTACCGTGCCCGCAGGACGACGATCTCCGGGTGGGTGCCGGAGAGGCTGATCGGATACCGCTGCCGCAGGGCCAGCCCGCTCGCCTCCACATCGGGTAACTGGCCGTCCACGTCGGAGAGCAGCAGCACCGCGCGGCCGTTCGGGCGTAGCACCCGGCGCAGCTCCGTCCAGAACCGCCGCTGTTGCCCGGCCAAGACGCCGGCGAACGGCACCTGCCGGTCCCACGGCGGGTTGGTGAGCACCAGGTCGACGGCGTCGTCCGACAGTGGGATCCGGCCGGCGTCCGCGACCACCCAGCCGACGGGTGTGTCCCGGCCGTTGTCGGCGGCGATCGCGACGACGGCTCGGTCGATGTCACTGCCCACGATGGACAGGCTCTGACCGGCGAGAGCCGCTTCGACCGGTATCGTCCCGGCACCGCAGCAGGGATCGAGGAGCCGGTCGCCGTCCCGCGCCCTGGCGAGCCGGACCAGTGTGGCGGCGACCGGCGGATGCACGCTGCCCGGCCGGGACATCCGACGGTACGCGCGGCGGTGCAGCGGCCGGTCCGCGATCCGCAGCGCCACCAGCGCTCGGTCGTCGACGAGGGCGATCCGCCAGGAGAGTCCGCCCGGCGGTGGCGCGACCCCGTCCCGTCGGCTGTGGTACGGCAGCCCGAGCGCGGCGGCGATCGGCTCGCCGACCGCGTCCTCCAAATCGAACCGGGTGAAGTTGCGCCGCCCCAGGAACGACGCGGAGACGTCGATTCCGGACAGTTGTACCGGCCCATCCGTGCCGGACAGTGGTGCCCACTCGTCCGTTCCGGACAGCGGTGCCGGCCCGTCTGTCCCGGAAAGCCGGCGGTCGCGCATGCTGGAGGTCGGTTGTCGGGCAGCGCCACGGCAGCGACGCCACCCGGTCAGCATCTCCCGCAGCGGCAGCGCCGTCGCGGCCTTGCCCAGCATCCGCAGGTCGGCCCGGCTCCGGCCGATCCCGTACACCACCGCGCCGACCAGGAAGACGTCGTCGGCGCAGCGCAGTTCAAGTATTTCAGGACCGGGATCGACGCTGTCGAACCACACCTCGCGGTGCGCGATCGCGCTGACCCGGCCCACTCCCAGTGTTGCTATCTCGTCGGCCACCACCGGCTCGATGCCCCGCACCGTCCGCGCCACCAGGCGCGTGGCCGTCACGACGTGACGACGGTGCCAGGACGCGGTGTGGCCCCGGCGCGCATACGCGCCGGCAACCGAAAGATCATTCGATCTTCTCCCACGTCGCGACTCGGGGCGACAGGTCGCCGCCCCGCATCGCTGGCGAGGGGTTGTCCGCAACCCGCCAGCGGTCGCGTCAGGCGAGGAAGAAGAAGTTCATGGCGAGCAGGATAGCAACTTGATCGGCGCCGCCGGGACCGGCACCGGCTGTGGAGCCAGCCGTCCCGCTTTCACTCTGTCTCGGCGGTGAGGGTGAGGAGATTTTCGCGTACCTTCTCCAGCAGTTCGATCAACGCGGCCCGTTGGTCGTCCGCCATTCCGGTGGTTGCGGTCTCGGCGAGAGTGCGCCAGACCGCTTCGATCTCCGGGATCACCGCCCGGCCCTTTTCGGTCAACCGGATACGGGTGACGCGCCGATCACCCGGCACGGATTCCCTGACGAACCAGCCGCCCTGTTCGAGACGGCTGAGGCTGCGTGTCACGGTGGGCTGTTCCACGCCGAGCCGAGCGGCGATCTCGGAGACTGTCACGCCTTCGGGCTCCTGGCCCAGCATCCACAGCAGGACGTCCTGCCCCGGGTGCAGGGCAAGCCCGCTCAGCGCGTCGTTCTGCGCGCTCCGGTACAGCCGGGCCACCTTGACCAGGCTCTTGTTGGTGGCCAGGACATCCGCGAGTTCCACCAGGGGAGTGTACGAGTTGACAAGCCATCCTCCACTGATCCATAGTCGGCTAACCTATAGCCGACTATGGAGTTACGTTGAAAACTGGTCTGAGGAACAAGGTCGCCCTGGTCACCGGCGCCTCCGGCGCCATCGGCAAAGCCACGGCACTGCAACTGGCCGCCGAGGGTGCTGCCGTCGCCCTGTCCTGGCGTAGCAATCACGACGGCGTCATGGATGTGGTCGACACTGTGACCCGAGCGGGCGGCCGAGCCTGCGCCGTCCAACTGGATCACGGCGACCTCAGCACCGTGCAGGGCGTCATCGAGGAGATCACCGCACGTCTTGGACCGGTCTCGGTGCTGATCGCCAACGCCGTGCAGTGGCCCGAGTTCGACGCCGACGAGATCGGCGGGCTCAGCACGGCGCTGGCCGTCAACATGGTCGGCCCGGCTGCTCTGATCGACGCGGCGCTGCCCGCCATGCGTGCCGCCGGCTGGGGACGCATCGTCGCCGTGTCGACGGACATCGTCGAGCAACCCATGGCGGGACCAGTCGCCTACGCCACGGCGAAGGGAGCGCTCGAGACCGCCGCCCGGGTGCTCGCCGTCCGGGAAGCCCGGCACGGCATCCTGACGAACATCGTGCGCCCCGGCTTCACCCTCACCGAGAAGGCCTTGAACGCTCCGTTCCTGGGGCCGGAAGCGGTCGCAGCGGAATCAGCGAAGACCCCCACCGGCCGCATCTGCACACCCGAAGACGTCGCCTCCGCGATCACCTATCTTGCCTCGGCGGCGAACGGCCATGTCAACGGACAGACGCTCTCGCTGGCGGGTGGCCGGGAACTCGTCCGATGAGATCATCCCAGCCGTATCCGCAGGTGAACACGCTGGCGTGCGCCTGGCGGGTGCACGCCAGGACGAGGCCATGGTGCCAGCATTGGATCTCGACCCGGGTCGGCTGGCTTCGTACCGTTTGCACATGATCGTTTGCGGGCGGGCCGGTGGCGGCGGCGGTGACGTTCCACAGGATGGCGCCGTGGTGGCGGTCCGAGGAGCTTGCCGCCGCCACCGTCGGCATACACCTGTCACGGCCGCCGCGGACCGTGGACGCGTCGCTGTCCGGGCCGTCCGACACTGGTTGGCCGGCGCGGAGTCTCGCCCCCACCCGGAACCGGCGGTGTCATCGGACACCTGACCGTGACCCGACCTCGCTGCGGACTCGTTTGCACGACATCCGAAGGGACCACCTTGATCAGCGTCACGCCACTGCACCCCGACGACCGCCGCGACTGGGAGGAACTGTTCGCCGGTTACAACGCCTTCTACGGGCGTACCTGGCCAGCGGAAAACTACGACCACGCCTGGCGGGAGTTCCAGCGGGACGAACGGGTCCATGCACTCGGCGCCCGGCTCGACGGCCGGCTGGCCGGCATCACCCACTTCCTCGTGCATCCCAGCACGACCTCGGCCGACGTCTGCTACCTGCAGGACTTGTTCACCGCCCCCGACGCTCGGGGCAGGGGCGTCGCCCGAGCCCTGATCTCGGCCGTCGAGGGGTGGGCCCGCAAGCGGGAGTGTGCCCGGCTCTACTGGCACACCCAGCAGCACAACCACACCGCCCGCAGGCTCTACGACCAGGTTGCGGAATTCCGCGACTTCATCGTGTACGCGATGCCGCTGTAGCCGAGCCAGAGCCGCCTCCGCGCCGCCCGGGCGCACCAAACGCTCAGTCGGCCGGATGTGGATCGGGGTAGCGCACCCGGCTGAGCCGTTCCGACACCTGCCAGAGCCGGGCCGCCGTCGCCTCGTCCAGCGCCCGGGCGGGAAGCTTGGCCGGGCCGGGTCCACCGTGGAGTTCGCGGTAGCCGTCCGGGCCGTAGTATCCGGCGCCTTCGGCCGCCGGGTTCGTCGCGGCGAAGACCGCCGGCAGGGCACCGGACGGGCCGTCCTGCCAGATTCCGGGTACGAGGTAGATGAGCCGGTTACGGATCCGGTTGAGCCGCAGCGAACCCCCGCCATGGGTCGGGCCGGTCACCTGGAGGTTGGTGACTGCGGCACCCGGATGGGCGGCGTTGCTGAGGATGCCCCAGTTGCCGGCCGTACTGCGGCGCTGGAGTTCCCGGGCGAACATCAGGACGGCCAGCTTGGAGACGCCGTACGCGCGCAGCGGCTGGTAGCGACGCTCACCCTGGAGATTGTCGAAGTCGAACCGCCCGAGCCGGCTCATCAGGCTGCTGATCGACACCACCCGGGCGGCACCGGCGGCGCGCAGCAGCGGGAGCAGGTGACCGGTCAACGCGAAGTGTCCGAGATGGTTGACGGCGAACTGGAGTTCGTACCCGTCCTCGCTAAGCGCCCGGGGACGCGGCGTCATGATCCCGGCGTTGTTGACCAGGATGTCGACCGGCCGCCCCCGTTCGGTCAGGGCGCTGCCGCAGGCGGCGATGCTGGCCAGCGACGCCAGGTCGAGGTGCTGGAGACTCAGCTTGGCGCCGGGCACCTCGGCGCGGATCTCGGCGACGGCCCGCTCGCCCTTGGCCTCGTCGCGTACCGCGAGGATCACCTCCGCGCCGGCCCGGGCGAGCCGGTGGCTCACGCCGAACCCGATCCCGCTGTTGGCCCCGGTCACCACCGCGAGCTTGCCGGTCAGATCGGGTACGTCGATGTCAGGTGCACGGTGCGGCATACGATCATTATCGATGCCGGGGCGCTGCCGGTGGGGGCGACGCGACTGCCGGTGCCGCCCGCATCGCGGGTGACCCGGCGCTCAGCGCCGCCCGGGCAACCCGGCGAGGAAGTATCGCCAGGCGACGGACCGGAACGCCAGCGTGCCGCCCTCCCGGTCCTTGGTGTCCCGCACCAGCACCCGGCCGGGCAGGTCGGCGACCTCGACGCATGAACCTTCCGCCCCACTCCGGGTGCTCTTCCGCCAGATGGGCGCGGGCGGTTCAGTCATCGACAGCCTCCTTGACGATGGTGGCGAGCAGATCCTCGGACTCCTCCTGGCTGAGCACCAGCTCGTTGAGTCGTCCCCAGACCTGATCATAGACCGCGACCTCGGTCGGCTTGTCCAGGTAGAGCGCGCCGGTGAGGTTCTCGCTATAGATCGTCGTCGGTTCGGGCGGCCGAGTGCCGAAAGCCGGAAAATCAATTATGTAAAAGGCATTCGTCATCGAAGCCCAATGTGGACCGGCTGCGGCGGGCAGCACCCGGACGGTGACCGAGGGAAGGCGGTTGCTGTTCGCCAGGTGGGCGAGTTGGGCCACCCAGGCGTCGCGGTCGGCGATGGGACGCCGTAGCACCGCCTCGTCCACGATCACCTCCAGATCGGGAGCCTTCGGCTGGCGGCGGGTCAGAATCCGTTGCCGTTCGAGTCGCAGCGCCACCTTGCTGGCGACCTCCTGCTCGGTGACCCCGGGTTTGGTCCGGATCATCTCGGCGGCGTAATCCGCGGTTTGCAGCAGGCCGGGAATCAGCGACGACTCGAACTGGCGGATCCGCGAGGCGGTCGCCTCCATGCCGACGTAGAGCTGGAACCAGGAGGGGATGACCTCGCCGTACGCGTGCCACCAGCCCTTGGCCTTGGACTCCTTGGCGAGGCTGAGCAGGACGTTCGTCATCTTCGAGGTCACGCCGTAGAGCCGGCACATCGCCTCGACGTCGTGCGTCCGTACGGTGGTCTCGCCGCGCTCTATCCGGTACATCCGGGCGCGGGACCATTCCAGCATCCTGGCCGCCGGTTCGAGGCTGATCCCGGCTTCCTCCCGGGCGATCTTCAAATGCCGGCCGAGTTGACGTTGCGGTACGGATGACGCGCGGTCGCCCACGATCCGCTCCCCTTCCCCACTGGACAGTTTCGAACGTCTGGAACGAGACAGCGATATCGAGCAGCGTGTATCGATGTCAATATTTTCCGGCAAATCGCGCGCCATACTGCTGACCACACGGACATTGCCGGCCAGACTCCTGCACAGGCGGGGCGGCGGAGCGCGGCGGCCCCTTCCGGGATCGGGAGGTCACGGTGCCGTCCGTCGTACGCCCACACCTGCCGCAGCGGCCGATCTGGCTCTGCCGGGCCTGTGTCCGCCCCTGGCCCTGCCCGGTCGCCCGGGCCACCCTGGTGATCGAGTACGCCGCCGATCCGGTCGCCCTGCACGTCTACCTGGCGACTGTGCTCCAGGAGGCGATCGACGACCTCTGTCGGCTCAACCCGCAGCCCGGCCCCGACCCGACCGCCATGTACGCCCGGTTCCTGGCCTGGGCCACGCCACGGTTGCGGCTGGCGGCGTCGTACAGTCCGTTGATGGTGCGGGCGTCGGCGGTACCGGAACGGCTGCGGTGGGCGGTCGACCTGTTGCGGGTGGCGCCGGACGACCATTTCCTGGAGATCGGCTGTGGCAACGGGGTGGCGGTGTCACTGGTCTGTGACCGGCTGGTCGGCGGCCGGATCACCGCGATCGACCGCTCGGCGGCGGCGGTCCGGCAGGCGGAGCGGCGCAACCTCGACCACATCTCGGCGGGGCGTGCGGTCGTCCGGCTCGGCGCACTGGAGGACCTCGGCGCGTTGGAGGACCTCGGAACACTGGACGACCTCGGTGCCCTGGCGGAGGCGGGTGGGCCGGCGGGGTTCAGCGCAGACGGTGGGCGGTTCGACAGGATCTTCGCGATAAACGTCAACCTGTTCTGGACCCGTTCACCAGCGGCCGAGCTGGCAGTGCTCCGCCGGCTGCTGAAGCCGGACGGTGGGCTCTATCTCTGCTACGAACCGCCGGCGGCGACCCGGGTGGCGGAGCTGGTCAGGCAGTTGCCGGCGACGCTGTCGGCGCACGGTTTCGTCGACACTGCGGTCGTCTCGGCGACCACCGCCGGTACGTCCCTGCTCGCGTCAGCGGCCGGCCGGGTCAGCGCCCGGCGGGAGAGGCCGATACGGAAGTCGGCTAACCGACCCCGAACCCGACGCAGCCGCCCACCGGCGGTTCGGGGTCATCCGCGATGGCCTTCACCAGCATGGCGCCGCACTGCGCGACGGTACGCAACTCGTCGTCGGTGAGCCGGTCGAGAATCCGGCGCATCTTCTCCGCACCGGCCGTCACGAACCGGTCGACCAGGTCGCGCCCCGGCTCGCTCAGCTCGATCCGGCGTACCCGGCGGTCGTGCGGGTCCTCGCGGCGGGTGACCAGGCCCTGTGCGACCAGTCGGTCCACCATGCCGGTCATGGTGGCCAGGCTCACACCCATCGCCGTGCTGAGGTCCTGACCTGCGATGCTGCCGTGCGCCGAGAGCACCAGCAGCACCTTGAGCTGCGGCAGTGTCAGATGCAGCGTGAAGAGTGGATTCGCCGGGTCGTTGGCGAAGCTGTGCTGCATGTCCCGCTGCGTCTCCATGATCTGGGCGATGAGATCGTTTCGGTCACCCATCGATCCCTCCAGGCCATGAGACGGCGGCAACGGTCGGCGAAACGGCGGCAACGGTCGGCCGCGATGCGGCTCTGCCGCCAGCGGTCAGCGGAGGCTATCAGGGAAGCGCCAGCCCCAGGATACTTCGCTGCAAGCGAACTGTTAGTGTCAGCCTAACTTTATGTCCACGGGGGAGAGGAGCGAGCCACATGTCCGTGGCCGTCCAACCTGACGCCGGGAGCGACAAGCTCGATCCCGGCGTCCTGAGAGTCGCCGGTGTGGTGGTGCTCGGCGCCATCATGTCGATCCTCGACGTCACCGTCGTCAGCGTCGCGATACCGACCTTCCAGCGCGAGTTCGACGCCAGCTACGCCACCGTCGCATGGACGATGACCGCCTACACGCTGGCCCTGGCCACGGTGATTCCGATCACCGGCTGGGCGGCCGACAGGTTCGGCACGAAGCGGCTCTACCTGATGTCCCTGGTGCTCTTCCTCGGCGGCTCCGCGCTGTGCAGTGTGGCCTGGGACATCGGTCCGCTGATCGTCTTCCGGGCCCTCCAGGGTCTCGGCGGCGGCATGCTGATGCCGCTCGGCATGACGATCATGACCCGCGCCGCCGGTCCGCACCGGGTCGGCCGGGTGATGGCCGTGCTCGGCGTACCGATGCTGCTCGGCCCGATCGGCGGCCCGATCCTCGGCGGCTGGCTGATCGAGGCGGCCTCCTGGCACTGGATCTTCCTGATCAACGTGCCGGTCGGCATCGTCGCCTTCATCCTGGCGCTGCGGATCCTGCCCAGGGACGAGCCGCATCCCTCCGAGTCGTTCGACTTCTTCGGCATGCTGCTGCTCTCGCCGGGTCTCGCGCTCTTCCTCTACGGCGTCTCCTCCATTCCGGAGGAGGGCACCGTGGCTGCCGCCAAGGTGCTGGTACCGGCGATCGCCGGCCTGCTGCTGATCCTCGCGTTCGTGTTCCACGCCCTGCGCAAGGACCACCCGCTGATCGACCTCAAGCTGTTCCGGAACCGCAACCTCACGGTCTCGGTCATCACGATGACACTCTTCACCGTGGCGTTCATGGGCGCGATGCTGCTGCTGCCCAGCTACTTCCTCCAGGTACGCAGCGAGGGAACCCTCGACGCCGGTCTGCTGCTGGCGCCGCAGGGCATCGGCGCGATGCTCACCATGCCGATCGCCGGGCGGCTGACCGACCGGATCGGCCCCGGCAAGCTGGTGCTCGGCGGAATGGTGCTGATCGCCCTCGGGCTCTCCCCGTTCACCCAGATCACCGCGGACAGCTCGTACTGGCTGCTCCTCGGGGGCCTGTTCGTGATGGGCATGGGCATGGGCATGACCATGATGCCGATGATGTCGGCGGCGATGGCGAGCCTGACCCACCAGCAGGTCGCCCGGGGCTCCACGATGATGAACATCGTCCAGCAGACCGCCGGCTCCATCGGTACCGCCGTGATGTCGGTGATCCTCACCAACCGGGTGCTGGAGAGCCAGGCGGCCACCGCGTACAGCGCGGTCACCCAGGGGCAGGTGCCGCGCGACCAGGTGCCGCCGGAGGTACTCGCCCAGGGGCAGGCGTCGCTGGCCGAGGCGTTCAGCAACACGTACGTGATCGCGCTGGTGCTGATCGTCCTCTGTGTCGTACCGGCGCTGCTGCTGCCGCGCAAGCGGATCGAGCCGGCCGCGCCGGCGGACGGCGAGATGCCCGTCCCGGTCGTCATGCACTGACGACCGCACGCACTGATCGACCGCACCGGAGCGTCGCTCCGGGCAACGCGAAGCCCTCCCGCCGGATCGGCGGGAGGGCTTCGCCGTCCGCGCCGGCTTGCCGGGGACGAATCGGCGTCTTCCACATGGTTACTTCCGCCTTGTCCGGGTACCTGGGAGGGCACGGCGGCCAGGGACGGAGGCGGAGGCGATGAGCACCACCATGGGCGATGAGCGGGTCGATGCCCGGCCGGCCAGCCTCAGGCTGCCAGGGATCGTGCTCGGGGTGGGGCTCGGCGGATTCGTCGACGGCATCCTGCTGCACCAGGTCCTGCAATGGCATCACCTGCTCAGCAGCACCGACACCGACAACGTCGGGGTGCGGTACTACGACCCGAAGACCGTACCCGGGCTGGAGATGAACACCCTGTGGGACGGCATCTTCCACACGGTGTGCTGGCTGGCCGTCCTGATCGGCCTGGCCATCCTCTACTCCCGGGTGACCCACCACCGCCGCCGGGTCTGGACCTCCCGCGTCCTGTGGGGCTGGATCCTGGTCGGCTGGGGGCTGTTCAACCTCGTCGAGGGCATCCTCGACCACCACATCCTCGGCATCCACCACGTCTATCCCGGCCCCAACCAGCTCTGGTGGGACATCGCCTTCCTGGTCCTCGGTGCGCTGCTGGTCGCCGGCGGCTGGCTGCTCCAGCGCGGCGGCCGCTCGTTCGACCCCGTGTCCGGAACCGACGCGCCGACCGGCGGGCAGGCGCGCCGGAACGCCTGATGGACCACGACCAGCACCACCTGCCCGGTCACGGGGCGGGCATCTCCGTGCCCGGCGTGGTGCTGCCCGTCGTCGTGCTGCTGCTCAGCGCCGCCCTCTATCTGCACCTGGCCCACCGGGCGCGGCGGCGCAACCCGGCGCTGGGCTGGAGCGGGTGGCGAACACTCAGTTTCGGCGTCGGGCTGCTCCTGCTGGCGGTGGCGGTGCTGCCGCCGGTCGCCACCCTGGCGCACCACGACTTCCGGGGCCACATGGTCGCGCACCTGCTCGTCGGCATGTACGCCCCGCTCGCCCTGGTGCTCGGTGCCCCCGTCACCCTGCTGCTGCGTACGCTGCCCGCCAGGCAGGGCCGGCGGCTGACGGGGCTGCTGCACAGCCGACCCGCCCGGGTGCTGACCCACCCGGCAACCGCCTGGCTGCTCTCCACCGGCAGCCTCGTACCGCTGTATTTCACCCCGCTCTACGACACCGCGACGAGCCATCCGGCCGGGCACTGGCTGCTGCACCTGCACTTCCTGCTCGCCGGTTGCCTCTTCGCGCACGTCATCGCCGGGCCCGATCCGGCGCCTGCCCGGCCCGGCGTGCCCACCCGGCTGGTCTATCTCGGCTGTGGCATCGCGCTGCACGCCGTGGTCTCGCAACTGATCTACGGCGGCTACTGGGTGCAGATCGCCGCGCCCGCCGCCGAGGTCCGGACGGGCGCCGAGATCATGTACTACGGCGGCGACATCGCCGAACTGCTGCTCGCCGCCGCCCTGGTCGCCACCTGGCGCCCGGTACGCCGTCCGCGCCCCGGCGCTCGACCGGCCCGGCGAGCCGTCGCCCGGGTTCCAACCGGCGGCAGCGCACTCGGCTGATCACCGGCGTGGTGGTCGCGGCGTCTGTGGCGGCGGCGGGCCAGGGTGCCGCGCGTAGGCTGTCGAGCTGGGTGCAGAGACGGGGCAGACGCCGAGGAGACCGCGCCGACGGCACGACACACTCCAGGGCGGGCGGCGCCCGGGCCTGCGCCGCCCGGTCTGCGCTGTCCCGGGGGTGTTCCGATGGGCCTCGTCAAGTCGCTGAGGCGGAGTTCGACCGGGGGAACACGATCTTTATCGTGTGGGTGTGGAGATTGTCTCGTTCGATGGGCCGACCGGCAGGCCGGTGGATGCCTTCGGCAGTGTGGGCGTGACCGCGCGGGCGTTGGTGCGTGCAGAGGCGCTCGCTGTCACTGTGCTGCATGTCGCAGCGGGTGGTGAGATAGGGCGGCACACCGCACCGGTAGATCAACTCATGATGATCACTGCGGGTCATGGGGCGGTGCAGGTTGGCGGTGGTGAGTGGCAGGAGATCCGTGCCGGACAGGCCGTCGTGTGGCGGGCCGGCGAGGACCACGCCACCAGGGCGGTGGAGGACGTCACCGCGGTAGTGCTGGAGATGGCGAACATGCCGGTCACGCAGTAGCGGCCGGGCGCACAGGACGGAGCAGCTCGACAGTCTCCGTGCCGGGTAGTGCCCAGCCGGCCGGGCCGGAAAGCCGGCGACGCCCGGCGCTGGGTGCCGAGGGCTCAGCCGGTGCGGAACAGGTCGGCGCGGGACTGCTCCCGGGGCTCGCGCTCGTCCCGGGACCACCACCAGGCGTAGCTGATCGCCCCGGGGTGCGGCGTTGCCAGCACGATCCGGGCCAGCAGGGGTCCCTCGTACGCGGTGAACTGCCCGGGGGAGCGCTGGGTGAAGCAGACCATGCCGGGCAGTTCGAGGCTCGCGACGTGCAGTTCGAGTCGACCGCCGGCACCGAGTACCAGCACGCTGTGCTCGACGTGGCGCAGCCCGTCGCTGTCGGTGGTCGCCTCGTAGTCCAGGATGGCGGCACGTCCGTCGAGCGCGGCGGCCACCACCATCCGTGCTACGAACGGCCCGCTCTCCGGGCCGTCGCCCCGGCCCCGGTACACCCCGGTCGCGGCCGTGAGACGGCGCAGTAGATCGGTCTCGGCGGGCACGGCGACACGATAGCGCCCATGCGCCACGCTATCGGCGCCACTACTGCTGCGTTGACGGTACTCCGCATTGAACAGTAGTATCGCCGACGTGGACACGACCCAGTTGCTCAAAGGCGTGCTGGATCTCGCGGTCCTGGCCGTCCTGAAGGACGAGGACGGCTACGGCTACGACATCATGCGCCGGCTCCGCGCCGCCGGCCTCGAAGAGATCGGCGACGCCTCCGTCTACGGCACGCTGCGCCGGCTCTTCCAGGCCGGCCTGCTCACCACCTACGTCGTGCCCAGCGAGTCGGGCCCGCACCGCAAGTACTACGCGCTCAACCCGGCTGGGCGGGACCAGCTCCGCCGGTCCGGTAAGGTCTGGCGTTCCTTCGCCATCACCATGGACACGTTGCTCGACGACGAGGGGATCGCGGCATGACCGGCACCGAGCAGGAGATCGCCCGGTACGTCGGGCAGGTCCGCGAGGCACTGGCCGACCTCCCGCCGCTGGTCCGCGACGAGCTGCTCGAAGACCTGCCCGAGCACCTGACCGAGGTGGCTGCCGAGGCGGACGGATCGCTCTACGAGCGGCTCGGCCCGCCCGAGGCGTACGCGATGGAGTTGCGTGCCGCCGCCGGGGTCACCCCGCCGGCCGGCGCCGTCAACCTCGACCAGCGGATCGGCGCGGCGGTCCGGAAGGGCCGGGACCGGCTCCGTGCCGTCGACGGTCGGCTCGGCCCCGTCGTCGGCTACACCCGGCTCAGCGACTTCCTCCGGCTGCTCCGCCCCGCCTGGTGGGTCCTGCGCGGCTACCTCGCCGCGATGCTGATCACCGTCATGCTGACCGGCACCCCGTTCGGCCTGCTGCCCCGGCTCGGCGGCAGCAGCCTGGCCGCGCTGCTGCTGCTCGCCGTCACCGTCACCGGCTCGATCTGGCTCGGCCGGCGCACCGAGCGGCTCGGCCCGCGCCCGAGGCTGGTGCTCAACCTGGGCGCGGCCGTGCTGGTCCTCTTCGGCCTGGCCGGCCTGGTCGATCTGGACCACCGGGCCGGCGGTGGCGGCAACCCGATCCCCTACCAGGAGGTCTACACCGACCAGTACTCCGGAGTGCAGGACGTCTACGTCTACGACGGCGAGGGCCGGCTGCTGGAGGGGGTACGCCTCTTCGACCAGAACGGCCAGCCGATCCGGCTCGGCCACCCGTGGTGCGCCGAGGCGCGCGAACAGATCGTGCCCGGTCCGGACTACGTCGACCCGATGCGGCAGCCGTACCCGTACTGCCCGCAGGGTGCGCCGTTCCGGTTCGGGCCGACCTCCCCGCCAGCCACCGAGCCGACCGCACCGGCCGAGTCGACCAGCCCGCCCGAGCCGGCCGCGACGGCCGAGCCGACGGCCACCCCGAGCGGCGGGCAGACCCCGACTCCCACCTCGACCAACTAGACCGCGAACCCGCTCCCCCGGGGCGGTCGACGACGTGGCGTACACCTGTGCAACAGGAGGTGTACGCCACGTCGCTGTTGGCTTCCGTCCCCTCGCCCGGCGTGGCACGCTACCCGAACACCCGGCACGCAAGCCCCGGACCACCGGACTTTGGGTGGGTGAAACTGTGCGACCAGCCAACGATGACTGACCGACAGGAGGGCCACCGATGGGCGAGATGGTGAGTTACCGGAGTAACGGGGGAACCAGCGAGGGCTACCTGGCGCTGCCGGCGGGCGGCGCGACCGGCCCGGCCGTCATCGTGATCCAGGAGTGGTGGGGACTGGTGCCACACATCACATCGGTCGCCGACCGGTTCGCCGAGGCCGGTTTCGTGGCGCTCGCCCCCGACCTCTACCGCGGTGCCTCCACCACCGAGCCCGACGAGGCCGGCAAGCTCCTGCTGGGTCTGGCCATGGACCAGGCCGCCCGGGACATCGCCGGTGCCGCCGACTACCTGGCGGAGCGGCCCGAGGTCAGCGGCGAGACGGTCGGCTGCGTCGGCTTCTGCGCCGGCGGCAGCCTCGCGCTCTGGTCGGCGACGCTCTCCGAGCGGATCGTCGCCACCGCCGGCTTCTATCCGGTGCTGCCCTGGGAGCGGATGCGGCCCGAGTGGTCCAACTACACGGGCAAGACCGCGGTGATCCACTGCTCCGAGGAGGACGGCACCTCCACCGCCGAGGGAGTCAAGGCGGCCCGCCAGGCGATCGAGGCGGCCGGCGGCGACTGCGTCACCCACGACTACCCCGGTACCCGGCACGCGTTCTTCAACGACGACCGGCCGGAGGTCTTCGACCAGCGGGCCGCGTCCAGCGCCTGGGCCCGTACCCTGGAACTCTTCCGGGCCCGACTTGGCTGAACGGCACCGCCCCGCCGGCCCGGCCGCGCGCTCGCATACCCCCTCGGAGGTGCTCGACCGCGCGGCGCGGGCGGGCGACCTGGCCGAGTTGGACGCGGGCGTCGCCGACTGCTTCGCCTGCCCCCGGCTCGTCGCCTGGCGGGAGGAGGTCGCCGCCGTCCGCCGGGCCGCCTTCCGCGACCAGGAGTACTGGGGCCGGCCCATCCCCGGCTTCGGTGTCCCCGACGCCCGGATCGCCATCCTCGGGCTGGCCCCGGCCGCGCACGGCGGCAACCGGACCGGGCGGATCTTCACCGGTGACCGCTCCGGTGACGTGCTCTTCGCCGCGCTGCACCGGGCCGGTCTGGCCAACCAGCCGACGAGCGTCGCCGCCGACGACGGACTCGCGCTGCGCCACACCCGGATCGCCGCCGCGGTCCGCTGCGCCCCGCCGGAGAACAAGCCCAGTCCGGCCGAGCGGGACACCTGCGCCCCCTGGCTGCACCGGGAGATCGAACTGATCAGGCCCACCCTGCGCGTCGTGGTCACCCTCGGTGCGTTCGCCTGGGCGGCGTGGTGGCCGGTGCTCCGCCAGGTGTACGGCGTGCGACCGCCCACCCCGCGACCCGCGTTCGGGCATGGGGCACACTGGTCGCTGGACGAGGCCGTCCCGCAGGTGCTCGGCTGCTACCACGTCAGCCAGCAGAACACCTTTACCGGGCGGCTCACACCGACAATGCTGGACGAGGTGTTCGCCCGGGCCCGGCACCTGGCCGGGCTCGACGAGGACCGCTAGCGGCTCAGGGGGGCGGTGCGATGACCGACGGGCACTCCGGTCGTGCCCGCCCGGCACCGCACCCACCCCGGTCCAGCCTCACCGCCGGCCTGCTCCGGACGCTGTGGCCGCTGGCGGCGGTCGCCGGGCTGCTGGCGCTGGCCGCGCTCGCCGCCGCACACTCGTCGATCGGGTTCACCCGGGTCGAGCCGCCGGCCGACATCGTGCCGACGATCGAGCAGCCGGTCGAGCCGACGGGGCTGGAGCCGCCGCCCCGCAGCGTCGGCCCCGGTCAGCCCGGCGACTTCATCCCGCACTGGGTCGCCTACCTCGGCGCGGTGCTCTGTGTCGCCGCCGTGGTGGCGGTGCTGGCCGCACTGGTCGGGGCGCTGGTCCGGGACCTGTTGCGCCGCCGCCGGGGACTGGTCCGGCCCGGTGCCCGCAAGCTCCGCTCCGCCCAGGAGACCGAGCAGGAGGTGGTCGCCGCGCTCGACGCCGGGCTGGTCGACCTCTCCGACACCGATGCCGACCCGCGCCGGGCGGTGATCGCCTGCTGGGTACGCCTGGAGCAGGCCGCCGCGGCGGCCGGGGTCGAACGCCGGCCCGGCGACACCCCGACCGACCTGGTGACCCGGCTGCTCGGCGCCGGCCGGCCGGTCAGTGCCGACGTGCTGGCCGCGTTCGCCGACGTCTACCGCGAGGCCCGGTACGCCACGCACACAGTCGACGAGCGGATGCGGGCCCAGGCGCTCGCCGCACTGCGCCGGTTGCGTACCGAACTCACCTCGCGGGTGGACCGCCTCGGCGTGGACGGTGGATCGGCGACTACGGCCGGGGGCGGGCAGCGGTGAGCGGCTCCAGCGCCAGCATCTTCGACCTGCTCCAGGACGAGGAGGAGCAGCAGCAGCCGACCGTGACCCGTCGACGCGGTGGCGTGGCCGGCTGGCTCCGGCTCGTACTGGCCGCGGCAGGTCTCGCCGCGGCTGTCGTACTCGGGCTGCGCATGGTCGGGATCGGTGTCTCCGTCGCCGCCGTCTTCGCCGGCTTCGTCGCCCTGCTGCTGCTGCGCCGGCTCGCCCGGGCCCTCGCCCCGCCACCGCCGGTACCGGTCCGGCTATCCCGCCCCGCCGGCCGGGGTGAGGAGGACGGCAACTACGACTGGACCGTCCGGGACGCGCTGGGCAGCTCGGTCAACCGCTGGGAGACCAAACTGAGCTGGTCGCAGGGGGAGCCGGAGCGCTTCGCCCGGGCGGTGCTGCCGGTGCTCGCCGAACTCGTCGACGAGTTGCTGCGGCAGCGGCACGGTGTCACCCGGGCCAGCGATCCCGAGCGGGCCCGGGCGCTGCTCGGCGACCCGCTGTGGAACTTTCTCGACACGCCCGGCAAGCGCACCCCGCCGCCGCGCGACCTCGCGGCGATCGTCGCCCAATTGGAGAAGCTATGAAAGAAGCGGACCAGGTCAGCACCTTCGACGTGGGTCGGCTGGCGCAGGCCGTGCTGGACCAGGTCGGCACGGTGGTGGTGGGTAAGCGGGACGCCCTGGAACTGGTGCTGGCCGGGATCCTGGCCGGCGGTCACGTGCTGCTGGAGGACCTGCCGGGGCTCGGCAAGACGCTCACCGCCCGCTCCTTCGCCCAGGCGCTCGGGCTCGACTTCCGGCGGTTGCAGTTCACCCCCGACCTGCTGCCCGCCGACGTCACCGGGTCGTTCCTCTACGACCAGCGCACCGCCGACTTCAGCTTCCGGGCCGGGCCGGTCTTCACCAACCTGCTGCTGGCGGACGAGATCAACCGTACGCCGCCGAAGACCCAGGCGGCGCTGCTGGAGGCGATGCAGGAGAAGCAGGTCTCGGTCGAGGGCGTCACCTACCGGCTGGACCCGCCGTTCCACGTGATCGCCACCGCCAACCCGATCGAGTACGAGGGCACCTATCCGCTGCCCGAGGCGCAGCTCGACCGCTTCCTGCTCCGGGTCTCGTTCGGCTACCCGAATGCCGAGGAGGAGTGGGACGTGCTCCGCCGCCGGATGGCCCGCCGCCAGGAGGAGGCGGAGCTGAAGCCGGTGGTCGACGCCGGGATGCTCCGGGCGATGCAGGCGGCCCTGGAGAACGTGGTGGTGGAGGACTCGATCGGCCGCTACATCGTGGCGCTTACCGCGGCCACCCGGGAGCACGCCTCGGTACTCGTCGGCGCCTCGCCGCGCGGCTCGCTTTCGCTGCTGCTGCTGGCCCGGGCGATCGCCGCGTTCGCCGGCCGCGACTACGTGATCCCCGAGGACGTCAAGGCGGTGGCGGTGCCGGTGCTGGCGCACCGGATCACGCTGCGGCCGGAGATGTGGCTGCGCCGGGTCGACCCGTCCTTCGTGGTCAACGAGGTGCTGGAGACCACTCCGGCGCCGGCCAGCGGTGCCCTGCCCAGCTATGCCGGGCCGGCCGGGGCACGCGCGACGTGAGTTCCACCGGACCGACCCTGCGACCCGCCGTACCCGGGCAGCGGGCGGTGGCCCCGGCCGTGGCGTCGCCGTCCGGCGGCGTACCGGCACCGGACTGGGTCTCCACCCGGGCGCTCGGCCGGGCGGTGCTGCTCACCGGGCTCTTCCTGGTCGCCGGTGCCCTGCTCGGCCGGATCGACCTGGTGGTGCTGGCCGCCCCGTTCGCGCTCGGCACCGCCTACGCGCTGCGTCGTCGACCGGCGCGGCTGCCGGAGATCGGGATCGGGGCCGAGGACACCAACCTGGTCGAGGGAGCTGCTCTGGTCGGCGGGATCAGCGTCGGCAACCTCGACGAGGTCGGCTACGACCTGGTGCTGGTCCGTACCGTGGTCTCGTCCTGGCTGCGGGTCGACGAGGTCCGGTTCGCGCCCGGCGGCGCCGGGGCCGAGGACGGCTCCGGCGAGCCGGCCCGGTCCGGCCGGGACGCCACCGACCGCCCCTACGGCTTCACCGTGCCCGCCGGCACCGCCGCCGACCTGGAGCTGCGCGGCCAGACGCTGCGCTGGGGCCGGCACTCGCTCGGGCCGGCGGCGGTGCGGGCGATCGCCTGCGACGGGCTGCTGGCCAGCCAGACGGTGCGCAGCGAAGCCCGGGCGGTGCCGGTCTATCCGGTCACCGAACCCTTCGACGCGGACGAGGCGATGCCCCGGGCCGCCGGCCTGGTCGGCGGGCACCGGTCGCGGCGCCCGGGCGAGGGCGGCGAGCTGGCCGGGGTACGCATCTTCGGGCCGGGGGACCGGCTGCGCCGGATCGACTGGCGGGTCTCGCTGCGGGCCCGGCAACTGCACGTGGCGGCGATGCTCTCCGACCGGGACGCCGAGGTGGTGCTGCTGCTGGACGTGCTGGCCGAGGCAGGCCGCTCGGGCGGGATCCGGGGCAGCGCCTCGGTGCTCGACACCTGCGTCCGGGCCGCCGCCGCGATCGCCGAGCACTACCTGCACCGGGGCGACCGGGTCTCGCTGCTGGAGTACGGCCCGTCGGCCCGGCGACTGCGCCCGGCAACCGGCCGGCGGCAGTACCTGACCCTGCTGGAGTGGCTGCTCGACGTCCGGGTCGAACAGTCCCCGCACGAGCCGTACGACCAGGTCTTCGGCCCGCAACTGCTCTCCTCGAACGCCCTGGTCGTGGTGCTCACCCCGCTGGTGGACCCCCGGTCGGCGGCGATGCTGGCCCGGCTGGCCCGCTCGGGCCGGTTCGTGGTGGCGGTGGACACCCTGCCGCCGTCGGCCGTGCCGCCGAAGCGGGGGCAGTGGACCGAGGTGGCGCACCGGCTCTGGCGGCTGGACCGGGACGTCACCATCGGCCAGCTGCGCGAGCACGGGGTGCCGGTGGTCACCTGGGCCGGGGCCGGCAGCCTCGACCTGGTGCTCCGGGACGTCGCCCGGCTCGCCTCCGCACCCCGGCCGGCGCTGCGGTGAGCGCGGTCGTGTCGAACGGAGTGCCGTCGTGGTGAGCCGGATCAGGGAGTTCTACGCCGCGATCGGCCGGATAACAATGGTGCCGCTGCTGGTCCGGGCCGGTGTCTTCGGCTGTGCGCTTGTCGCGCTGCTGCTGGCGTACCCGTCGAGGCCGTCCGATCCCCGCCTGCTCGGCCTGCTGGCGGTGGCGGCGCTGGCGCCGGCGGTGGCGCCCCGGCGCAACTGGCCCACCATGGTGCTGCTGGCCGCGGTCGGCGCCTGGGTGGCGGCGACCGGCTGGTACGACCAGCAGGTGGAACTGTGGCGGCTGCTCGCCCTGGCCACCTTCCTCTACCTGACCCACACCCTGGCGGCGCTCGCCGCCCTGCTGTCGTACGACGCGGTGGTCGCCCCCGAGGTGCTGGCCCGGTGGGTGGCCCGGGCGCTGGGGGTGGCGCTCGCCTCGGCGGTGCTCTCGATGCCGCTGCTGGCGATGGACGGCCGGTTCGGCGACCGGAGTTTCGTCGTGGCGCTGCTCGGCGGGCTCGTCCTGGCGGTCTGCGCCGCCGGACTGCTCGGCTGGTTGTTCCGGCGCAGGTGACGGCCGGTTCTTCCCGGCTCGGCCGGCCTGGCGTGACAAGATCGGCGCAAACCGGGGTAACGGCGGTCACTCGGCGTCGTCAATCACAGAAGGGGCATCTGGCCAGCATCTGGCGCCGGGTGGGGGAAAGATGGAGGCGTGAACCCGCAGCGGATCCTTGTGGTAGGCGCCGGTCACGTCGGCCTGTACGCGGCCCTGCGCCTGTCGAAGAAACTCCGGTCGTCGGAGGCCGAGGTCATCGTCGTCGACCCTCAGCCCCACATGACCTACCAACCCTTCCTGCCCGAGGCGGCGGCCGGCAACATCTCCCCCCGGCACGCCGTGGTGCCGCTGCGGCGTGAACTGCGCCGCTGCACCGTCGTTTCCGGCACGGTCACCCGGATCGAGCACGACCGGAAGACCGCCGTGGTGCAGCCGATCATCGGCCCGGCCCGGGAGATCGGGTACGACCACATAGTGGTGGCGCCCGGTTCGGTCTCCCGTACCCTGCCGATCCCCGGGCTGGCCGAGCACGGCATCGGCTTCAAGACCATCGGCGAGGCGATCTACCTGCGTAACCACGTGCTGGACCGGTTGGACGTGGCCGCCGCCACCACCGACCCGGACGTGCGGCGCTGCGCGTTGACCTTCGTCTTCGTCGGCGGCGGCTACGCCGGCATCGAGGCGCTGGCCGAGATGGAGGACATGGCCCGGGACGCGTTGAAGTACTACCCGGAGCTGAAGCCCGACGACATGCGCTGGGTACTCGTCGAGGCGACCCTGCGGGTGCTGCCCGAGGTCGACCGGGACATGGGCGCGTACACGGTGGCCCAGTTGCTCAAGCGGAAGATGGACATCCGGCTGGAGACCCGGCTTGAATCCTGTGTGGACGGCCTGGTCCGGCTCTCCGACGGGGACAGCTTCCGGGCCGACACCATCGTCTGGACGGCCGGGGTGAAGCCCTCGCCGATGCTGGCCCAGACCGACCTGCCCCGCGACGACCGGGGCCGGGTCACCTGCCTGCCGACGCTCCAGGTGGTCGACGGCGAACGGGTCGTCGACGGGGCGTGGAGCGCCGGTGACTGCGCGGCGGTGCCGGACCTGACCGGCCCGCCCGGGGCGTACTGCTCGCCGAGCGCCCAGCACGCGGTGCGGCAGGCGGCCCGGATGGCCGACAACATCCGGGCGGTGATCCGGGGGCGGCAGCCGGTCGAATACAAGCACAAGCACGCCGGCAGCGTGGCAAGCCTCGGCCTGCACAAGGGGGTGGCCCAGGTCTACGGGATCAAGCTCAAGGGGCTGCCGGCCTGGTTCATGCACCGGACATACCACATGAGCCGGATCCCGTCGCTCAACCGCAAGGTACGGGTGATCGTCGACTGGACGCTCGCCTTCGTGCTCCGCCGCGAGGTGGTGGCGCTGGGCCAGTTGCACGACCCCCGGGAGGAGTTCGTCGAGGCGAGTGCCGCGGCGGGCAGCCGACCGGGCGACCGCCGTCCGGTCTGACCCGCACCGGCGCCCGGTCCACCCGCACCGGCGCCCGTCCGTCTTCGCGGTCGGGCGCCGGAGTCGCGCGGGGGATCGCTCAGAACCGCCAGGTCCACGCGTCTGCGACCCGGGTGCCCGGGCCGTACAGCGCCTCCAGGGTGCCCCGCAGGCTGGCCGCGTTCTGGACGTCGTCGGTGACCGCGACGCAGGAGGCGCCCCAGAACTCGATGTCGCGCAGGGCCTGGTCACGCTGCTCCTGGCCGATCGCCGGTATGCCGCCGTTCTTGGCCACGTCGGTGAGCAGTTGCGAGGTCGGCTGCTTGTAGGTGCCCATCGAGGCCTGCCCGCCGGCCGCGTACGGGCCGATGAAGAAGCCCTCGGGCAGCGCGAAGGACGCGTCGGCGGCGGTCGCCCAGCGCATCGGCCACGGCTCCTGCGGGGTGGGCAGCGGCACCGGCACCAGTACGCCGTCCGGCTCGACGCAGTCGCGCCAGTGCCCGTCTGCGATGAACTTCGGCAGCGGCGGCCGGGCGGCGGTCGGGATCTGGGCCGGGAAGATCGGCAGCAGCGCGATGACCGCCGCCAGCGGCACCATGACCCGTACCGGCGTCTCCGGTGCCGCCAGTCCCCGGTCGACGGCGAGCACCAGCACCGTGGCGATCAGCGGAAGCAGCGCCAGGGCGAACCGCATCGGCAGCGCGCCGTCCACCACCGGGATCCCCAGCAGCAGCGAGTAGGGACCGGTGATCCCGGTCTGCTCCCGGTTGACCACGATCGTCGGCCCGAGCGAGAGCGCCGCCATCACGATGCCGGAGGTGAGGCAGGCGATGACCACCGGTTTCCGGATCAGCCAGCCGGCACCGAGGACGGCGGCCAGCAGCAGCGGCCAGCCGAGGAAGGTGTTGTACTCGGCCGGTCCGGTGGTCAACTGGGCGGCCTCGGGGGAGCCGGCGATCGACATCGGGGAGATGGCGGACCAACTCGCCAGGTCGGCGTAGAAGTAGTGCGGGCTGAACATGCCGTTCGGCACGCTCTGCGGCCCGGCGAACTGGAACCAGAGCGGGTACGCCAGCACCGGCAGGGCCAGCGCGACCGCCAGTACCATCCCGGCGAGGAATCCGGGCATCACCCGGCGGGCCAGTGGCCAGTTCGCGGCGGCGTACGCCAGGGTGAAGACGACAAGGGCGATGGCGGCCAGGAAGAGCGTCTCCTCGCCGACGAAGACCTGCACCGTCACCCCGGCGGCGAGCCCGACCGCGGAGGTGACGACCCGCCGCCAGTCGATTCCCGGCCGGTCGGGCCGGCCCTGCGGGTCGGCGGCCCGGACCATCCGGACGACCAGCCAGATCAGCACCGGCACCAGCCACTGCGCGGTCATGTGCAGATGGCTGTTGGACTGGGAGATGATCCCGGGACCGAAGCCGCAGAGCCCCGCGCCGAGTGCGGCGGCGAGCCGCCGGGCGCCGAGCAGCCGGGTGAAGAGCAGGTACCAGGCGATCGCGGTGCCGGCCAGGTTGCCGGCCGCGAGCAGCGCGAAGGTGACCGGCGCGCCGAAGGCCAGCGTGACCGGCGCGAACAGGAAGCCGAGGGCGATGACCGTGGTGTTGGCCATCAGGTTTACCCCGTCCGGGGCGTTGAGCCGGTCGCTCAGCAGTGAGAAGTCGCCGTGCAGCACCTGGGAGTCGGCGGCCAGGAACCACTCGTAGAGGGCCTGGTCCTCCGGGTTGAGTGCCAGCACCCGGGCGCCCGGGTCGGGCCAGAGCCCGGCGGTGAGCCAACCGGCGAGGACGATGAAGAGCAGGCACATCGCCAGATCGGGCCAGTGCCGCTGCAGTACGCCCGACCAGCGTCCCCGGAAGGACCTGGGCGGGCCGGAGACGGTCTCTGTCGTGGCCGGGCCGGGGTCGGCGTCCTGCGCCGCGCGGGCAGTGCTGGTCACGACAGAGACCCTAGTGCCGATCCGGGAACGGGGTGCGCCCGGTGGGGCTCCACCCGCTACCGTGGCAGGCACCAGGACCGAGGAAATTCGGTACCTGCCCGGGTGGTGGAAAGGCAGACACGGCCGCCTTAAAAGCGGCTGCCGCAAGGCGTGCGGGTTCGACCCCCGCCCCGGGCACTATCCGTGCTGCCGGCCGGCCGAGCCCTTCCACTGGTTGGCCGGGTGACGTGGATCTCCACAAGCTCGCCGGAGACCATTACCCTGGACAGGGCACGGGCATTGTGCACCGACCTTTTCAGGAGGCTTGACAAAGTGAAGACGTCCAACCCGGTGCTGGCCCGACTCGGCCAGGCGGCCGAGCGGGAGCGGGCTGCGGGTCACGCCCCGGCCGGCGCATACGGACAGCCCGGCTACGGGCAGCCCTATCCGACGGGCGCGGGCTACCCCGCCGCGCCGCCCACCGTGACGCCGATGTCCATCGACGACGTCGTCGTCAAGACGGTCACCCTGCTCGGCATCACCGGGCTCTCCGCCGCACTCGCCTGGGTGCTGGTGCCGGACCGTGCGATCGGTGCGGCCTGGATCGGCGCGGCAGTGGTCGGGCTGGTGCTCGGTCTGGTGATCTCGTTCATGCGGATCGCCAACCCGGCGCTGGTGATCACCTACGCCGTCGTCGAGGGCGTCTTCGTCGGCATGGTCAGCAAGTTCTTCGAGGTCATCGCCGGCTACCAGGGCATCGTGCTACAGGCGGTGATCGCCACCTTCGGCGTCTTCTTCCTGATGGCCGGGCTCTACAAGGCCAAGGCCATCCGGGCGACCCCGAAGTTCGTCCGCGGCGTGATCGCGGCGATGGTCGGCATCTTCGCGGTCATCCTGATCAACTTCGTGCTCTCGCTCTTCGGCGTCGAGACCGGGCTCCGCGACGGTGGCCCCGTCGCCATCGGGTTCAGCCTGATCTGCATCGTGATCGCCTCGCTCAGCTTCATCCTCAGCTTCCACGAGGTGGAGGAGGGCGTGCGGATGGGCCTGCCGCGCCGCTACTCCTGGACCGCCGCCTTCGGCATCCTGGTCAGCCTGGTCTGGCTCTACATCGAGATCCTGCGACTGCTCAGCTACTTCCAGGGCGACGACTGAGCGGAGTCGGCCCCCCTGAGGCAACGGCGGCCGGCTGACGGCCCCGCCTGACCGGTAGTACCGACGCCCGTCCCCACCTCGCGCGGGGGCGGGCGTTCGGCTGGTTCGACCCCTCCACCCTGGTCGCCCCGACCCAAGCCGGGTACTGCCGGAGATGTCTAGTTTATTGTCGTAGGGCATGAGAAGTTCCAACCCGGTGCTGACCCGGCTGGACGACACCGCCCGGGTGGAACGCCACGTCCTCGGCGCCGGGGCCGCCCGGCCGATGACCGTCGACGACGTGGTGGTGCGGACCGTCGGCCTGCTGCTGCTGACCGGTGCCACCGCCGCGGTCGCCTGGACGTACGTCACCGACGGCTGGGCCGCGCCCGCCGCGCTCGGCTCGGCACTGGCCGGGCTGGTCCTGGCCCTGGTGATCTCACTGCGGCGGGTCACCAACCCGGTCCTGATCGGCGGGTACGCGCTGCTCCAGGGGGTACTGCTCGGCGTGGCCAGCCGGGGCTTCGAGGCGGTCTACCCCGGGATAGTGGTGCAGGCCGTCGTCGGCACCTTCGGAGTCTTCGTCGGGATGGCGGTGCTCTACGGGCTGCGGGTGCTCCGCGCCACGCCCCGGTTCACCCGACTGGTGATCGGTGCGCTGATCGGGGTGGTGGTGCTGAGCCTGGTGAACCTCGCCGTCTACCTGATCTCCGGCCGGCAGGCCCTGGTGGTCTACAGCACCGGCAGCAAGGTCGGCTGGCTGCCGTACGTCTTCGCGCTGGTCGCCATCACCGTCGGTGCGCTGACCTTCATCCTCGACTTCGACCTCGTGGAGCGCGGGGTACGGGACGGACTGCCGGCCCGGTACGCCTGGTTCTGCGCCTTCGGGCTGCTGGTCGGCCTGGTCTTCCTCTACTGGCAGATCCTCCGCCTGCTCAGCTACGTACGGCGTTGAGCCGACCGTAGACTCCCCGCGATGAACGCGCCCGAACCCACCCGCCCGGCCGAGCCGCTGATCCGGCAGCTCGACCTGCTGGTCCGGCAGGTGGGGCACTGGACCCCGCCGCGCTGGGCGGCCCCGGGCCCCGCCGGTGGGCCGGCCCGGGCCGAGCTGGTGCACCGGCTGGTACAGCTCCTGGCCGACCTCGGCGCGGACGCGGCCGGAGCACCGCGTCGGCCGGTACCCCGGTTGGAGAACGACCTGGCCCTGCCCGACCAGCTCCGGGTGGTGGTGGCCGACCTGGTCGCCGCCGGGCCGCCGGCCCCGGTGCTGGCCGGCGCGGCCGACGAGGTGGCGGCCGTCCGGCAGGCACTCTGAGCACCCGCACCGACGGCCGACCCGCGCCGGTTGCCGACCGGCACCCGCGCCACGTTGCGGTGGCTCAGCTGAGCCGCTCCAGCACCATCGCCATGCCCTGGCCGCCGCCCACGCACATGGTCTCCAGCCCGATGGTGCGGTCGTGCCAGTCCAGGGCGTTGAGCAGGGTACCGGTGATCCGGGCGCCGCTCATCCCGAACGGGTGCCCCACCGCGATCGCCCCGCCCATCACGTTGAGCTTCTCCAGCGGGATGCCAAGCTGCCGGTACGAGGGGATCACCTGGGCTGCGAACGCCTCGTTGATCTCGACCAGGTCGACGTCGTCGATCGTCATCCCGGCGCGCCGCAGTGCCTGCCGGGACGCCTCGACCGGACCGAGTCCCATGATCTCCGGGGAGAGCGCGGTCACGCCGGTGGAGACGATCCGGGCCAGCGGGGTGATCTCCAGTTCCCGGGCCCGTTCCGCGCTCATCACGACCACGGCCGCCGCGCCGTCGTTGAGCGGGCAGCAGTTGCCGGCGGTGATCCGCCCGTCGGGGCGGAAGACCGGCTTCAGTCCGGCCACTCCTTCCAGGGTCACCCCGGGGCGGGGGCCGTCGTCGGAGTCGACCCACTCGCCGGAGGGGAGGGTCACCGGGGTGATCTCCCGGGCCCAGAAGCCGTCGGCGATGGCCTTCTCGGCAAGGTTCTGGCTGCGTACGCCGAACTCGTCCATCTCGGCCCGGGTCACGTCGTACGCCTGGGCGAGGTTCTCGGCGGTCTGCCCCATCGTCAGGTAGATGTCCGGCAGCCCGCCGTCGAGCCGGGGGTCGGTCCAGACCGGTGCGCCGGCCTCGGTACGGGCCGCCGAGCGGGCCCGGGCCGCGTCGAACCTCGGGTTCTGCCAGCCGCCGCCGACGAGTTCCTGTGCCTCGGGCGGCAGCGCGTCGGAGTTGCCCCGGGCGTACCGGGAGACGCACTCGACGCCGGCCGAGACGAAGATGTCACCCTCGCCGGCCCGGATCGCGTGGAACGCCATCCGGGTGGTCTGCAACGAGGACGCGCAGTAGCGGGTGAGGGTGGCTCCGGGCACCGTGTCCAGGCCGAGCAGCGTGGCCACCACCCGGGCCATGTTGAAGCCCTGCTCGCCGCCGGGCAGCCCGCAACCGAGATAGATGTCGTCGATCTGGGCCGGGTCGAGCTGCGGGATCTTGTCGAGGGCGGCCTGCACGATGGTCGCGGCCAGGTCGTCCGGGCGCAGTTCGCGCAGGGAACCCTTGTGGGCCCGGCCGATCGGGGAGCGGGCGGTGGCGACGACAACGGCGTCACGGGGCGAGAGGGTCGACATGAACCAACGTTAACCCGGGGTGGTGGGCCGGGTCACCGCCGGCAGCGGCCGGCATTTGCCTAGCCAGCCGCCATTCGGCCCGGCGCTTGCCCAGCGAGAGTCGGCGCTCGGCCCGGCGCTTGCCCAGCGAGAGTCGGCGCTCGGCGCGGCGCTTGCCCAGCGAGTCGGCGCTCGGCGCGGCGCTTGCCAGCGACCCGGCGCTCGGCCCCGGTGACGCCTACTCCTCGGACGAGTTGGCGGCGACGTCGGCGAGGAAGGCGCGCCACGCCGGCTCGGCCGCCGGTAGCGCCGCCGGATCCCTGCGCTTCAACTGCTTGAGCGCACCCGGGATGAGCCGCTCGGCGAACTGTTCGGCGGTGTACCTCGGCTTGCGCTGGTGCTTCTGCACCTCGCCGCTGACGAATCCGAGCACCCGGAGGAACGACTCCAGGCTGCTGGCCATGGGACGGGACCCGAACTCCTCGTGGACCTGGAAGAGCCTGCCGCTGTTGCCGTCCAGGGCGAGCTGGGACTGGCCGGCGAAGCCCAGGAAGAACAGCTCTGCGGTACCGGCCGGCGCGGTGCCGCCGTGCCGCTGGTAGACCTCCCCGATCCGGGGGATCGGCCTGACGATATCGATCATCAGCACATCGAGGAACGATTCGGGTACACCGATGTCGCCGAGCAGTCTGCGGGTCGGGACGTCCGACAGCCCGTCCGGGAGGGCCGATTCGGGGGCGACCACGATCTCGTCGTCCGGGAACCACCTCTCCAGTTTGCGCCGGCTGATCATGGACAGCTTGCGCCGGTCGAGCATCAATCAGCCTCTCCTGCTGTCGCGGCGCCAGCGGACCCGGTCTGGGTAACAGCGGGAAACTATCGCTGCCGGGTTCCGGCGGCGGCCCGGGCCACGGCGGGAAGCAGGGCGTGCGCCCAGACCCGGTAGCCGTCGGCGGAGGGATGGTAGCCGTCGTGGCAGAGCGTGCCGGCGTCGGCCCGGAACACCGCACCGGTCTCGGCGCCGAGGTCCACCACAGTGCCGCCGGCCTCCAGCACGGCGACGGCCTGCGCCCGGGCGGTCTGTCGACCCAGCCAGCCGGCGAGCTGCCGCAGCGGGGGCGCGATGGCCCGGACCGCGCCGAGGTCGGGGCAGGTGCCGACCACCACCCGGACTCCGGCGCCGCGCAGCCGGCGTACCGCCGCACCGAGGTACGCCGCAGCCTCGGCCGGTCGGCGCAGCCCCACCACGTCGTTCGCGCCGACCAGGATCACCGCGACGTCCGGGGGCTCGCCGAGCAGCGCCCGGGCCACCTGGGTCGCCAGGTCGGTGGAACGGGAGCCGGATACCCCGACGCTGGAGAGCCGCACCTGACGCTCACCGGCACCGGTCGGCCCGGCCCCCTCGGAGAGCAGCCGGGCGAGCTGCCCGCCGACCGTGTCGGCGGCCCGGTCGACTCCGACCCCGAGCGCCGCCGAGTCGCCGAGCAGGACCAGCCGCAGCGGTGGCGCGCCGGCCCGGCCGACCGTGGAGCGCAGCGCCAGGCCCAGTTCCGGGCGGGCGTACCGCCGGTTGCGGGCCACGAACGCCTCACCGACCAGGAGCGCCATCCCGCCGACCGCACTGGCCAGCAGCGTCACCGCGGCCCCCCGGGCGATCCGGGTCGTCATCCCGTACGTCGCCGTGCCGCTCGTCGTGTCGAGTCCGGTCATGCTCGTCCCTCTATTGTGGAGGTCGTCGCCTCGTCCAGCGGTGCCGTCGCCTCGTCCAGCGGTGCCGGTGTCTCCGGTGGCCCTCCAGTCTCCCCCGACCGGGGGTGGCCGAACCAGGCCCCACGGCGGCGCAACTGTGCCCACCGGCCGCCGGGACCGTGCTCGTGGCCGCCGACCCGGACGCCCCGTACCTCCGTACCGGCGTGCCGGGCCGCCTCGTGAGCCGCTGCCGGCAGCGAACGTACGCCCTGGTCACCGGCGAGCGACGGGCGACGCTCGGTACCGGCGCCGAGCGCGGCCAGTACGGTCGGCAGCAGCGCCGCCGCCGCGATCGCGTACCCCTCGGCGGAGGGGTGGAAGTGGTCCCAGGCGAACATCCGGGTCGGTTCGGCGGCGAACCGGGGACCGAGCAGGTCACCGAGGGAGACGGTCAGGCCACCGGCCTCGACCACCGCCATGGTCTGCGCGGTGGCCAGTTGCCTGCTCCAGCGCCGGGCCAGCCAACGCAGCGGCGGCTTGATCGGCTGGATCGCACCGAGGTCGGGGCAGGTGCCGACCACCACCTGGGCGCCGGCGGCCCGCAGGTCGCGTACCGCCTCGACGAGGTAGCGGACCGCCACCGCGTGCGGGGTACGGTTCGTCACGTCGTTGCCGCCGATCAGGATCACCGCCACGTCCGGCTGGCGCTCCAGCGCCGCGTCGACCTGCGGGCGGAGCCCGGCGGAGAGGCAGCCGACCACGGCGAACCGGTAGAGCCGGACCGGTCGGCGCAGCCGCCGCGAGACGCCGGTGGCGAGCAGCGCGCCGGGGGTCTCCCGGGGCCGGTGCACCCCGTAGCCGGCGGCGGAGGAGTCGCCCAGCACCACCATCGTGATCGGCTCGCCCGGGAACTTGGCGCCGTAGACGCCGTCACCGCGCGGCGGCGGGGCCTCGGCCAGCGGGATCACCCGACGGGCCTGCCGGGCCTGCCCGAGCAGCAGCCCGTAGCCGGCGGCGGTGGTGAGCGCGGTCAGTCCGACGCCCAGGAGCGTCGCCTTCGCCACCCGCCGGGCGACCGGCCAGCCCGACCGCTCGGGCGGGGTCGTCTCCACCCCCCACGCCGGCCGGTGCTGGCGCGCCGGCCGCCGCGGCTGCCACCGCGACACCAGGTTGCGCTGCCGCGACCGCTGTCGCCGTGTCGATCCGGCCGGACTCATCAAGGCCCCCCGCCTGTCACGCCGTATCCCTCGCGACCTTCGAGGTTAACCCCGGTCGCCCATCCCGCGCTGTCAGCGTTCCGCCTCCGCGAGGGTGGCGATCGGGTACCCGGCGAGCGCCGGTTCATCGCCGGTTTTCCGGCGTTTCCCGATTCCACCCAAAGTTCTCGACGAGCGGTTGGTTGCGTTCGGATGCATCATGAAGTCCAGAGGAGGGCGCGGACATGGCCACCAAAACAATTCGACGAACTGCCGCCTTCAGGGCGCTGTTCCAGGCACTGACCGCCGGCTCCCGGGGCGGGCCATCGCTGGGCAGGCGGATCGCCGCCCTGCCCCGCATGATCGCGGCGACCATCCGGGGCGAGTACGACGGCGGGCTGCGGCTCGCCATGATGACAGCCGCTACCGCGTACGTGCTCTCCCCGGTCGACGTACTGCCGGAACTCACCCTGCTGGTCTTCGGCCTGGCCGACGACGCGGTGATGGTGACCTGGCTGGCCGGCGCCGTACTCGGCGAGACCGAGCGCTTCCTCGCCTGGGAGGCCGCCCGGGACTCCGTCATCCCCGGCCGGGTGGTGCACTGACCCCCTCCGCACCGGGGAACCCCGGCCACGGGCCGGGCCGGCGGCACGTACGCTGGCGGAGGAACCTACCATCCTTCGCCCCGACCGCACGCCATCAGCACCGACCCTGTGCCCGGCCAGTGCCGTCCGGCCGGCGAGCACCGAGAAGGGCACAACGTCGTGCGCTACTACGACAACGTCATCGAGCTGATCGGTGACACTCCGCTGGTCCGACTCCGGCAGGTGACCGCCGGCATCTCGGCGACGGTCCTGGCCAAGATCGAGTATTTCAACCCGGGCGGCTCGGTCAAGGACCGCATCGCACTGCGGATGGTCGAGGAGGCGGAGCGGGCCGGGCTGCTGAAGCCGGGCGGCACCATCGTCGAGCCGACCAGCGGTAACACCGGCGTCGGGCTGGCCCTGGTCGCCCAGACCCGGGGCTACCGGTGCGTCTTCGTCTGCCCCGACAAGGTCAGCGAGGACAAGCAGAACGTGCTGCGGGCGTACGGGGCCGAGGTGGTGGTCTGCCCGACGGCGGTCGCCCCGGAGGACCCCCGCTCGTACTACAACGTCTCGGACCGGCTGACCCGGGAGATCCCCGGCGCCTGGAAGCCCAACCAGTACGCCAACCCGGCGAACCCGCGCTCGCACTACGAGACCACCGGTCCGGAGCTGTGGGAGCAGACCGGCGGCCGGATCACCCACTTCGTGGCCGGGGTCGGCACCGGCGGCACCATCTCCGGTACCGGCCGCTACCTCAAGGAGGTCTCCGGCGGGGCGGTACGGGTCATCGGCGCCGACCCGGAGGGCTCGGTCTACTCCGGCGGCACCGGCCGGCCGTACCTGGTCGAGGGGGTCGGTGAGGACTTCTGGCCGGAGACGTACGACCGGGGCATCTGCGACGAGATCGTGAAGATCTCCGACAAGGCCTCCTTCGAGTTGACCCGGCGACTCGCCCGCGAGGAGGGGCTGCTGGTCGGCGGCTCCTGCGGGATGGCGGTGGCCGCCGCCCTGGAGGTGGCCCGGCAGGCCGGCCCGGACGACGTGGTGGTGGTGCTGCTGCCGGACGGCGGCCGCGGCTACCTCTCCAAGATCTTCGACGACGAGTGGATGGCCCGGTACGGCTTCATGGACACCAGCGCCACCGAGCCGACCGTGGCCGACGCGCTGAACAGCAAGCCGAACGGCATCCCTGAGCTGGTCCACGTGCACCCGACCGAGACGGTCCGGGACGCCGTCGACTACATGCGGGAGTACGCCGTCTCGCAGCTTCCGGTGCTCAAGGCCGAACCGCCGGTGGTGACCGGCGAGGTCGCCGGCTCGATCGCCGAACGGGACCTGCTGGACGCGCTCTTCACCGGCCAGGCGAAGCTGCACGACACCATCGAGCGGCACATGGGGCCGCCGCTGCCGATGATCGGCGGCGGGCAGCCGGTGAGCGAGGCGGTCGGGCTGCTGGAAAAGTCCGACGCCGCGCTGGTGCTGGTGGACGGCAAGCCGAAGGGC
Organism: Plantactinospora sp. CNZ320; assembly: GCF_002846275.1. Taxonomy (NCBI): domain Bacteria; kingdom Bacillati; phylum Actinomycetota; class Actinomycetes; order Micromonosporales; family Micromonosporaceae; genus Plantactinospora; species Plantactinospora sp. CNZ320. The sequence continues at coordinate 3,867,816 of NZ_PJMP01000001.1, read as the reverse complement.
GTACTCACCCGGCAGGACCTGCTGGCCCACCTGGGCGCCCACTCCCGCTGAACTGAGCTGACGTGAAAGGAAGGGCCCCTTCTTATACAAAAAGCGATAAGAAGGGGCCCTTCCTTTCACGTGGCGGTGGCCGGGCCTACGGTAGGGCGCGGGCGTAGCGCATCTGCGGGGTCAGCACCGGGCCGATGGCGCCCTCCCGCTCGACGCCGTCCGGTGCCCAGCCGCCCCGGGCGTAGAAGTCCCGGGCGTGGACGTTCTCGACGAGTACCCAGAGCACCGCCCGGCGCCAACCCTTGGCGTGCAGCTTCGCCAGCGCGTCGACCATCAGCGTCCGGCCCACCCCCCGGCCCAGCTCGGCCGGGTCGAGGTGGATCGCGTACAGCTCGCCGACGCCGGGGCCGGCCGATTCCGGTTCGGTGTCGTCGTGCGGCCCGAGATAGGTGAAGCCGGCCAGCCGGCCGTCGCGTTCCGCCACCGTCATCAGGTGGGTGTCCCGCTCGTAGGCCCAGCGCTCCTGCCAGTACCGCCCCATCATCTCGCCGGTCTCCGCGACCAGCGCGTCCGCCGGGATGATGTGCCGGTAGGCCACCATCCGGGATCTGTGCTGGAGTTCGCCGATCGGCATCAGGTCGGCGGCCACCGCCGGGCGCAGGGTGAGGGTCATGAGTTGATCGTAGTAACGTGGCCGATATGGTCACCTGGGACAGAGTGTGTGATCTGGTGTCGGTGCTACCCGAGGTGGAACAGGGCATCTCATACGGGACGCCGGCCTGCAAGATCCGGGGCAAGCTCTTCGCCCGGCTACTGGAGGACGGCGAGCGGATCGCGATCTTCACACACGAGCGGGAGGCGCTGCTCGCGGCGGCGCCGCAGACCTACACCGTGCCGGCACACTACGCCAACTATCCGATGGTGGTGGTCGCGCTGGACACCGCCGACCCGGTCGAGCTGAGCGAACTGCTCGCCGAGTCGTGGCGGATCAGGGCGCCGAAGCGGCTGGCGGCGACCCTGCCGCGCTGACCGTCCCGGTCGCGTCGGCCGGCCCTGCCGTGTTGACCGGCGCCCGGGGCGGTACCGGCACCCGGGCGAGGTCCTCGGCGATCACCAGGTCGCCGTCGAAGTGCTCCCGGGCCTCGGCGGCGAAACGTTCGGCGGCCGGTGGCAGCCCGGCCCGGGGCGTCGGGGCGTACCGCTGGGAGAAGTGCGTGAGCACGAGCCGGCGTACCCCGGATTCGGCCGCCACCCGGGCGGCCTGGGCGGCCGTCAGGTGCCCCACCTCGGCGGCGAGCGCGGCGTCCTCGGTCAGGAACGTCGACTCGATCACCAGCAGGTCGGCCCGGTCGGCCAACTCGAAGACCCCGTCGCAGAGCCCGGTGTCCATCACGAAGCCGAACCGCTGGCCGGGACGCGGCGCGCTCACTTCGGCGAGCGTCACCCGCCGGCCCGGCATGTCGACCTGACCTGCCCGGATCAGCTCGCCGATCGCCGGCCCCCGGATCCCGTACGCCGCCAGCCGGTCCGGCAGCATCCGCCGCTCGTCCGGCTCGACCAGCCGGTAGCCGTACGTCTCGACCGGGTGCCGGAGCCGGCGGGCGAGCAGCGTACCGGCGGAGGTCTCGAAGGTCTGCCCGTCCCGCAGCACCGGCGCTTCGCGCAGCTCGGCGGTCTCGTGGAACGCGCTGGCGTGCCGCAGCCGGGCGAAGAAGTGCGCCTCGCCGCCGGGAAAGTGCGCGTCGACCGGATGCGGCACCCGGTCCAGCGAGAGCCGCTGGACCACTCCGGGCAGGCCGAGGCAGTGGTCGCCGTGGAAGTGGGTGACGCAGATCCGGGTCAGGTCGCCGGCCGGGATGCCGGCGAACATCATCTGCCGCTGGGTGCCCTCGCCAGGGTCGAAGAGGATCACCTCGCGGTCCCAGCGCAGCAGGTAACCGTTGTGGTTGCGGTGCCGGGTCGGCACCTGGCTGGCCGTACCAAGCACCGCCAGCTCACGTACGGACACGGCGGCCTCTTCAAGGGGGGACCGGCGGTGGACGACTGTCGACCGGCGAAATGGTCGACCCCCGGGGTTCCGCGTGACGGTCGTCACACGAAGGCCGGCTGGACTTTGGCCGGCGCCCCGGGGGTCGGGTGGCTGTCGTGGATTCGCCGCACCGCTGCCACACGGTCTCGACGACTTGCAACTGCCCGCCTGCGGCGGACACCGAAACTGTCAAGGACAGCGGCTAGCGGACAGCCACCTCACGAGTCCCGTTGCTATACAAAGCTTGGACCACCTCCCTTCCCGTGTAGGGCCACGCTATCCACCCCCGGACGGCACCGGCAAGGGTTTTTGCCCACACCGCCGGACCGCTGGACGGGCCCGCCGGAGCGCGTCGTACGGTGCTGGCGCCTGGCCGCGACGCCGCGCAGACTGCGCGTACCGCTGGCGCAGCGGGACGCCGACCTCGCGTGGGCTGCCGAGCGCGGCCGACCTGCTGGCGACTCGCGCCGCGCTGTCGGGTCGTTCCGGTCGGGTGCGGGCCCCGGTCGTGCTAGTGCCTCGTCTGCAAAGGTTGATCGGGTGATCCGGTGCCGCCAGGTATCTCTGGGTCGGCGTTCTGACGTCGGGTCGGGTGCGGGGTGGGGATATGCGCCGGGGAGACTGTCGAGCTGCCCCGCTTGTGTGCCCACCCTCTCCCGGGCTGCCCGAACCCCCGGGCCCGCCCGGCGGTCGACCCGAACCGCGGCACGCCGTCGGCAACCCCGGCTTCCGTGCCCCGCTTGTGCACCCAGCTCGACAGTCTCCGCGCCGACCACCCCCGGCTCCGCCGCCGATCGCTCACGTCGATCGTCCGGCAGTCCGCCCAGCGACGCCGAATGCCACGTCACGTCACACGGCTTGAAACCGGGTAGATGTTGTCTCTCGAAATGCTGTTCCTGTGGCCGCAGCCTGTGCACTTCCAGGTGTATTTCCTGTCGTCAAAGCCAAACTGAATGTTCAGTGCTCGCGGCACCGATCGCAGAGCCAATCGACATCCGGAATCTGCCGCTCACGGCTTCTTGGCCCCTTCCGCTTCAGGGCACGGCCATGGACCCCGTCGATGTTTAGACCTTTACGCCTCGACGCGGACCCAGGCGTCTGCGGCACGTAGCCATAGAACTCCGTCGCGGCCTTGGCCGCATCTCAAGACAATGCGACCGGGTGCCTCAACAATCTGGCGTTCCATCGCGGCCCACGAGCCGTTGACGAACTCGGCGCGGGTCACCGCAGTCGAGTTCTTGTTGTGGGCTCGCCGAGTCAGGATGGCGTGATGGCCACGTACGGCCAAACCGTCCGGAGACTCGACGGGGCTGGGCCAACTGGCCACCTCGCCGGTCGCGGGGGTGATCCGAGTCAAAAAGGTGCCCGCGGCGCCGGGTCGCGAGTACCAGGCCAACCACACTTGATCACCTTCTGTGGCGGCGCTGAACCCTGCCAATGGCCACTCTGGAAGGCGTCCGTTCGGCTCCCACCTGATCTGACCCCGACAATCCCAACCGGCAAGTCCAGCCGCAGAGTGCGGATGGCCACCGTAGATACCTTCGTCACCGTAGGCCGTCCAGACCGATCCGTCACGGCCCGTCACAAGGACATCGATATCGTCACCGATGCAGAAGGAGTCCTCCACCGCACCCTCCGAGGAATACACAAGAGCGTTCGGCTCCCACGATCCTTCCCCGTCCTTTCGGGCTCGACCATTCGCGATGAGTAGCCGGTCACCTGGTAGGAGCGCGATGTGACTGGGCTGCAGCGGGATCGACCTGATGGTGCGGCGACGTACCGACCCGTCGGCGTGCCGGATCACCAGCATGCCGTCGAAGGGCACCTTGGGCGTCCAGCCCAGCCACCCGGCGATGTGCGGGATATGGGTCAGTTGCCTTTGAGAGACGAGCAGCACTGCGAGTTCCTGCGACGGGCTCACAGTCCACCACAACGGGCGTCCCCACAGCCGAATGTCGGCAGCAGCCGGCTCCCAAATCTGTCGCATCGTAACCGTCACTCAGTCCTCCAACAGAACGTGCCGTAGGTCCTTGGAGAGGGTACGGGCGAGGGAGAAAGCCGACGTCGCAGCCTCGGCCTCGGCGTGAGTTAGGAGGCGATGCCACCGCTTGGCTCAAGTTGCCGAGAAGGGCAGGCGGCCATGGTTTCTCGGTGGTTCTGAGTGAGTGTTTGAAACACCGACACCGCCGGGTTGCTGATCACCGTCGCCGTCCTGGCCGTTTCATGGCAGGACCGCGACGGCGGCGAGACCGCTCTGCTCGGGCGCCGCCTGTCACAGCGACCGGGCGCACCGCTCCCGTGGTCAGCAACCGCCTCGGCGATCTCGCCCAGCGCCGCAACTTCGTCCACCCGCAGTGCCGTCCCACACTCGCCGCAGGTCACGACGACAGCGACGGCGTACGAACTGCTCAAGACCCAGCAGTCGGAGGAGTGCGATCTCGTCGTCGCGCCAATTCAGTGCTGGCGCGGATCCGCAGACCCGCGCCAGCGCTGTGCCGGGTCAGGCCGTCTTGGCCACGCCCACCGGGCAGGTCATGCCGTTCGGTCCGTGGTTGCAATAGCCACCCGGATTTTGGTCCCTGGCGGGCGGTGAGCTACTGGCGAGAGGATGAGGCCGGGCCGACGTGGCCTGCGGTGGGTCAACGCGACCGGTACGCGTCCGCGCGGTGTTCGATCGCCGTAACGGTCACGACGCGGTTGTCTTCGTCGATCTCGTAGAGGACGCGATACGTGCCCCGGCGCGCCGACCGGGTGCCCTCGAAAGGTGGCAGAAGAAGTCGTTTGCCGACCCGATGCGGGTTGTCGAGCAGGCTGGTGGTGATGAACTCGTAGACGGCCGCTGCGATCTTCTCCGGCAGCCTTCCGGCCAAGACGCGTGCGGCAGGGCCGGCGACCTGGAGTCGGTAGCGGTTGGGATCCGGGTCGGTCACTGTGACCGCTTCGACCGCTTCGCCATCAGAGCGGCAAGCTCGTCGGCGTCGAGGACGTCACCAGCTTCGACGGCTGCCCTGGATTCGGCGAGTTGCCGCATGGCCTCGGCGCTGGACAGGACCTCCAGAGTTTCCTCCAACGCCGCAAGATCGTCGGCAGAGATGAGCACTGCGGCGGTGTGGCCGTGCCTGGTGATCTCTATCCGCTCGTGTGTCGAGGCCACCTCGTCGATGAGTTCCGAGAGGCGGTTGCGGGCGTCGGTGAACGGCACCGTAGTCATGCTCGAAGTATAGGCAGATAGTGGCGCGAACTACGTACAGATTTTCTGATGTTCCTCGTTGATGGGCCACCGGACAACTTTCAGCCCGGTGGCCCCGCAGTGACTAGGCGGTACGGGCCACCCCGACCGGGCAGGTCATCCCGTTCGGGCCGTGGTTGCAGTAGCCGTTCGGGTTCTTGAAGCCTGGCGAACGGTGTACTACTCTTGCCGCCATGATCGCCGCTCGCCCCGCCGCCTACGTGCGCCAGTCGTCCGCCCGCGCGAACAAGTCGGAAGCATCGCCGGCCACCCAGCGCACCGCGACCACCGAACGCGCCAACCACGACCACCCCGGCGCAACCGTCCGCATGTTTGAGGACATCGACCGCTCTGGCTTCCAAGCTGGCGTAGTCCGTGAGGCGTACGACCAGATGGTAGCGGCGATCAAGGCAGGCGAGATCACGCATCTCTATGTCTTCTACGTGTCCCGCCTGACGCGCCAAGACCCGCGCATCGCGCTTGCCGAATGGCTGCCGCTGCTCGCCGGTGGTCTGACGATTGTCAGCATCACGGAAGGCACGTTCGGCCCGGACAACACGATGGACCTGATCCATCTACTGCTGCGAATGGACGCCGCGCACAACGAGTCAAAGAACAAGTCGGCCGCCGTGAAAGCCGCAAAGGCCCTCGCCCGCGCGGCCGGTGGGCACGTCGGGCACGCCCCGTACGGATTCACCACCGTCGAGCGGATGGCCCGGACCCCCGATGGTGACCCGGTGGCCGTGCGCGCGTTGGTGGTCGACCCGGCCGAGGCCCGCGCGCTACGGGTGGCGACCCGCGCCGTCCTGCTCGGCCAGGCCGTGCACGCCGTCGCCCGTCACTTTGACCGCCGAGGCATCCGCACGCGCGGCGCAAAGGTCGGCCGCTCCCGCGCGGGGGCCGCCTGGTCGGACCGGGCACTAGCTCAACGGCTGCGAGACCCCCGCATTGCCGGCCTGCCGGCCGTCGCCGTGCTCGACGCCAAGGGCAACACGGTCGGCTACCGCATGGCGTACGACCTCGAAGACGCGCACGTGCTCCCGCCGCCGGATCAGCCGATCATCACGACCGATGAGTTCTGGCGTCTGCAAGCGACCCTGAACGCTCGCGCCCGGTCGCCGTACCACACCGGCGACGTGCAAGCCCTGCTGTCGGCTCTGGGCATCCTGTGGTGCGAATGCGGGTGCCCGATGAAGTCGCGCCGGTTCGTCGCGTCCGGCAACACGAACCGTGACGCCTACATGTGCACCGCCCCGGCTGGCCGGCACTCGAACACGATCAGTATGGCCGCGCTCGACGGCTGGATTCGGATGCGGATTGACCGCCTTATCAGCTCCATCGACCCGGCCGACGAGGACGACACCACCGCCTCAATCCTGGCCGAGGCGACCCGTCGCTACGGCGCGACGAAGGTGCCGCCGGAGACCGCCGTACAACGGGCCGCAGTGTCCGCAGAGCTTGCCGACGCAACCGCCGCCCTCGACCAGCAGTCCGAGGCCCTTGGGACCGCCACGGGTGCCGCCGCAGCCGCCCTTACCCGCGCCGTCACGGCTACCGGTGCCCGCGTCGATGCTCTGGCCGCCCGGCTGGCCGCGCTGGACGAGCAGGTAACCGCCAAGCTCCCGCTTGACCTCTGGACCTCCAGCGCCTACGGCGACGAACAAACGTGGTGGGATACCGCCTCGGTGGGGGAGCGGCGCGAGTTCGTAACCCTGTTCGTTGACCGCATCACGGTCCGCCGTGCGGCATCCAAGGGTGGCCGCCCGACCAAGGCCGACCCGTGGGGCAGCGTGAACGCCCGCGTCGAGCTGGAATGGGCCGGCTCGGCATAGGTCGCCGGACCCGGCCCCGCCGCCGTTGAACAAGTGGCCCGCTACGTGCCCCGTAGCGGGCCACTCTGCGTCCGGCGTCCGATACCCCCCGGACAGCCCGCACGCCCGGCCGCGACCCGCACAGCCCGTTGCCGATGCCGTCCGGCCGCACCCCACGGCCCGCTGGTCGCCACCGCCCCGGACCGCCCCCGGCACCGCCCCGCCGACCGGCCGCGCCCCGGCGACCGTGCTACCAGGTAGCGTCAACGCCGGTTGACAGCGGACACCCCGCCACCAACAAGTGCACTTGTCAGGCCGCCTACGCGGGCCGGCTCTGCGCCCACCCTCCCCCGTACTACCCGGACGGCAGGCACGGCCGGCAGCGTGGCGCACAGCGGGTTTCCGATGCCATCCCGTCGCAGCCTCCCGCCCGCTGGTCCGCCCCGCCGCCGAGGAGGTGCCGACGTGGGTGCGCCATCCGGGGGGTAATGGCGTTCGGACTCTTGTTGCTCCGCCGCTCGCTTTCCTTCCCCTTCAATCTGTCCTATTTCCTCCCCCTTATACCCCTCTATATAACTAACTGTAGTTACTTATAGTGCTCTCTGTAGTCCCTGGGCACCCTCCGCTCCGCCGGCGTCCGGGGATGGGTGCGTTATCAGGGGGGTAAGTGCCGACGGGGTGCCGACACCCGCCGGCCCTGGGTGCGCCATCCGGGGGTAATTCTTGGGCCGCCCCGCAGCGCCGGCACTCACCCCCTGGCCGCCGCCCTTACGTCGGTGAGGACTTACCCGACGCAGGTAGGTGCGCCCCCGCGTGCGCCCACCGGCAGCGACCACCCCGGCAAGCCGCAAGCCTGTGACCAGGGCGTTTTACCCCTGTGGGACATACGCTATGCAGACATCGAGGCCCGGCCCCCAAGATCGGGTTTCCCCCCTTGCAGGACGAACACTCCGCAGGCACCGCCCCCGGCTGACCGGCCCGCCGCGCGCTGCCCCCTCTGTTTCCCCCCGTCTGGGACACACCGGATAGGAAGAGGGACGGAGAGTCCCGGCCCCCGCCCGGCGATGCCACAAGCCTCTGAACTAGGGCGGCTTCCCCCCGTGCGGGACAAAGTTACCGGCAGGAAGTTCCTTCGGCCCTGCCCCACCCGGAGCACAGACCCAGACGAACCCCGCCAGTCAGCGCAAGGACCCGCCGTGCTAGCCACGCAGCCAACCCGCCGCCCAACCGCGACCCGGCCCCGGCCACTGACTGACGAGGCCACCACCGCGTTCCGCGCGAACGTGGCCGATTACCTGGCGCACCGCGCCGCCCGCCTGTCCCGGTAGGACAGCCCCCCGCACCGCGTGTATGCGACACACACGGCGGACAGCATCACCGAAAGACCAGCGCCCCGGCGCTGTGGGAGGTCGCATCTCTCACAGCCGCCGGGGCGTTTTTCGTTGCCCTACAACCGATTTGGAGGTGACCCCGTGGACGCATACCGATACGGCGACGAGATGACGCCGGCCGCCCGCTCCGCAGCCTGGGCCATCGAGACCTGGCTGACCGACCTGGAAACCTTCCGCTGGCTGATCGGCCGGTTCACGGAAGGCCCGGTGCTGTTCGACGCCTACCTGTCCACGCTCGACTACGACGCCGACCCGGTGCTGTTGACCGGTGCCCCCGGTGGCATGTTCGCCGACACGCAGATGATCGGCGCTCGCGTGGCCGTCAAGCGTGGCCCGGCCGTTGGCGAGATCATGCCCGCCGGCCGCAAGACGTTCGCCGCCGTCGCCCGCGAGTACCTGATGTCCGCCGTTGTCCACGGCAAGCGCGGATGGATGGGCGTGCATCTCTGGCGCGGTGCTCCGATCTACACCGACCGCACCCGCCGCGAGCGCCTGATCATGCGCGACCGCACGTACACCCGGCCCGGCGATCGTCCGCTGTGGGAGCGCTGGTGAGCGAGACCGCCGACGAGCGCAAGCGTCGGCAGACCCGCGAGCGCGTCCGCCGGTACCGCGAGCGCAGTGCGGCCCGGATCGCCGCCGACACACCCCGCGCTGCCGCCGCCCGCCCGGTGCATGCCGCCCCCGAGCGCCGCGCCGGCCGCGTGTTCGCGCGCTGGTCGCCGTGCGGCGGCATCTGCCCGCTGTTCAAGGGTGACGCCCCGGCACACGAGCAGCCGAACGGCGGGCGGCCGGAGCAGGTGCGCTTGCCCAACGGGGCCGTCCCGGCGCGTGGTGCCTACGGCCTGGGCCACCGCACCTCTGCCGAGGCTGTGGAGGCTGCCCGTTCGCTACGCGCCGAGTTCGGGCTGTCCGACGTAGGCGGCAACGGCGGGTACAGCATCTCTACCCATAGCGCAGCGTGAGGTTTCCGCACACCCTGCGCGTGTAACGCTCCCTACATAGATAGAGGGAAGACAGGCCCCGGCGCATCCGCCGCGCGAGCCGCCCCCCGAACAGCACCGCCGGTCGAGCCGCCGTCATGCGCTCCAGCGAGGTCCAGTCGCTGAGTACCCCCCAATTCTTCGGCCCCCCGCCGATGCCTGCTGGACCCAGGCGTCTGCGGGGGGGGGGGGCGTTTTGCGTTCCCCCGCCGCCCTATACCGCTTGGAGCCTCCCCGATGACTGCTCTCACGATCGCCTCCGTCATCTTCGGCGTGCTCGCGCTGCTGTCCATCGTGGTCATCATGCGCCGCGCGTTGGAGATCAGCGTCGACTTCAAGGCCACCATTGCCGGCCGCCGGGCCGAGCAGCCGAGCGCTCCGCGGAGCAGCCGCAGCGCAACGCGCCCAAGCTGGTCCACGGCACGCTGCGGAAGGTGCGCCCGGATGCCTGAGCCGCTGCCCGCTATCCCGGTCTCTGCCGAACGCCGTACCGAGGTCATGCAGGACGCCGGCCCGGCTGGCTGGCAGTGCGAGGTGAACGCCTGCGGCAAGAGAGCCGCGTACGTCACGATCTTGCCCACCGGCCACATCGGGGCCGCCTGCGGTGTCTGCGCCACCCCGCCCCGCGCCGCGCTGGGAGTGGCCGGGTAATGGGCCGCAACCGCCGCCCCCCGCTGGAACCGTTGCCCTGTACCGCTTGCGGCACCCCGATCCCGTACGCCGGCCACGGCCAGCCCCGCAAGGTCTGCGCCGATCCTGCCTGCCGCCGGGCCGCCGCCCGTGAGTACAAGCGCCGGCACAAGGAGAAGAAGAGGAGGCAGCCGGATGCGTGAACGTGACCGCCGCCGCGCCGCCGAGTTCGCCGCCCTGATGGCCGCCCGCGACGCCCGCGCCGCGCACCCCCGCAACGTCCGCCACGCCGCCCGCAACCGCGACGAGTGGCAGCGCCACCGCGCGCACGTCTCGCTGTGGCCGGTCCCCGGCTGCCTCGTCTGTGAAGAGGCCGCCCGCGATTACGACCCGTTCGCCAACTGAACCACCCCCGCCGCCGGTCGGTCACCGGCTACCCCCGCTCGCGCTGCCAACGGAGTGATCCGCGAGCAATGAAAGGGACACCCCGTGTCCATCGATTTCCCCAACCTCGACACCGCCGTCACGCAGACCAGCCACGGCACCGAGCACCTCGCCAAGCCTGGCCGCCGCGCGCCGCACCTGCCGCCGTTCGTTGACGAGATCGCCGCCGAGGTGCCCGAGGTGGCCGCCGCGCTCGACAAGCTGACCGCCGCCGTTGAGGCCCTGGAGGCGTCCGCCGACAAGATGGACGACCTGGCCGACGAGTACGCCGACGACAAGGCCGAGGTGAAGGCCGCCGCGCTGGCCGGCAAGGTGAGGCAGCCCAAGCCGGATGTGTTCTGGGAGGCCCGCCGCGATGAGATCATCGCCGCGCACCGCGCCCTGATGCCGCCGGCTGTGAACGCGCAGTTTGCGCTGGTCGAGGTGGTTACGCCGTACGTCGAGGAGCGCAAGGAGCGCGACCGGGACGAGATCCGCAAGACCGCCGACCGGCTGGCCATCCTGATCGACCGGTCGACCGTGCACAACGCGCACAGCGTTGTCGTGGATGGCTTCTCCCGGCTGGGCACCGTCGCCGACATCCTGCGCGCCCTGCGCGTGATCGGGAGTGGTTCCTGATGAACCAGCGCTACGACGCCGCCGGCCAGCCGATGACCGACGCCGAGGCCGCCGCTTGGGATGCCGAGGTGGACGCGAGATTCGCCGCCATCCGGGCCGAGCGGGAGGCCGCCGAGCAGCCAGCCGCCGAGCAGCCCGAGGCCGGTCGGTCCGCCGAGGACATCCGCCGCGTCGCCCGCCAGATCCAGGGCTATGAGAGCGAGACGCCCGACCACATCAACGAGATCGTCAAGAGCATCCGGGGGCCGTTCGCATGAGCAAGCAACGCCATGACGTCGGTTGACAGAAGGCCCACCGCGAAGGCCGAGCGACCGCCGGCCAGGCCGCCGCCGTGCGCCGAGGCCGAGCCAAGGCCGCCAAGGCCGCCCGTAGGGCCGAGCTGCTGGAGGCCGCGTACCTCGCTGGCGAGCGGACCGAGCGCGATGCCATCAAGCGCCGCGAGCGTGCCGCCGCTGATGACGCCCTGGCCGAGGCCGTGGAGCCCGAGCCGCAGCCGACCCCGTGCCCGCGCCCGCGCCGCCGCCGATCCCCGAGCCGCAGCCGGCACCGGTGAAGGCGTGCGCGCACTGCAACGGGCCGATGTGGACGAACAAGCGCTATTGCTGCGCCGCCTGTCGGCTCGCTGACCGCCCGGTGGTGCCGCCGCCCAAGGGGGCGATGCGGGACCGCCCGCATCGGACCCTGCTGGGCAGCAAGTGAACACCCCGGACCCCGCCATTCTGACCCCCTGGGGAGGTGAATTCGATGAACCTGGATGACGCCATGGGCAATTTCTTCTATGCCGTGGAGAGGTCGGGCCGGTCCCGCACTTCCCGCCGGGCCGGCATGACTGATGAGGAGTTCTATCGCGCCGAGCTGGCAGCGGGAACGCCTGATGAATTGGCGCGTCGCCTCGCCGGCCTGCCCGCTATCGAGCAAGGCAACGGCGACGAGAATGCGTGAGTGATGTGGTTGGTGTGGTTGCCTTGTTGCCTATCAGCAAGGCAGTCACATCGACACGCCTTTGCCCACGTTGTCGACGTAGAACCATTCTTGCGGACGAGGTAATGTGCGCTGCATGTTGGCATGAGTTGTAGTTGAGCTTGATTAATTGATTAGTTGAATGGTGAATGTGCGAGCGAACGTATTGCGATGCTCCTTGATGGAATTGTGCGCGTGCGTTCGCCGCATCGCTCGCAGGCCCTCGCACCCCCTGGGGCATGCCTCCCATGCCCCCCGCCAAAGCCCTACCGGTAGGCATGGCGCGTCACTGTCAGCCCGAATCTGTTTGGCATTACCAAAAACCCAAAAACCATTCCATAGAAAGGAAATGGGCATGAATGCGAACCACGGTGGAGGCGCCAAGCCCGGCCATATCGACCCCGCGACCGCTACTCGACTCGCCCAGCTCGCCGGCCGTCGCTCCCGATTGACCATGCGCCACATCACCGGCGCCGGCCAACAATGGCGTCGAATTGGGCAGTGGCCCAGCGATAATGCGGACCTTTTCACGCTAGACGTAAAGGCGCTAACCGGCACCGCGGTCGCTATGGAATGGGGCACCGAACGCGCTGAGATTGGCAGCCACAGGGACATCGTCCATATGGCAATTCGTCCGCACCGCTTGATTATGCCCGGCCGCCCGCCTATTTATGGCGACGATCCCGAGAAATTGGCCGCGATTGCCGAGCGCGAGCTACGCGAGGAAATGACCGTCCGGTCGGTCGCCTGGCAAGCGTCGTACAACGCATCCACTGTTGCCCGAGCCGTGGAGATGCACCGCGCCAACCGACGGAAGGCCCTGCGTGGACACTAGGCACTGCCCACAGTGCAACACCGCCCGCCCGCTGTCGGCGTTCGGCACCGACCGGCGCACCCTCGACGGCTTTCGCCGGCTGTGCCGGTCGTGCCGCGCGGAGAATCGGCGCATCCACACCACCATCAAGCGCAACCTGAGCCGCCGGGACCGCGCCGCATGAGCCGCCCGGACGATCCCGCCCACGAGATCGGCCCGGCCCGATTGGACCGGTCAAGTGACCGCCCCGACGCCGGCCGCCCGGCACTGCCCCGGCTGTGATCGGACGCTGCCGCCGGCCGCGTTCGGCCGCGACGGACGCACGGCGGACGGATGGCACCGCTCATGCAAGACATGCCGCCGGCTGCCCGCCCGGCAAGCCCGCATCCGGCACGGCGGCGCCCGGCCGAGCTAGGGAGGCGCCCGCCGACCCGCCCCGCACGGTCAAGGGAATCCGTCGACCGTCCCGCCGTCACGCGCGCGGCGACGAACGAGGCCGCAGGCCCGAACGGATCAAGTCGTAGCCAGCTTCGTTGCGGTTCGACGATGCTCCCAACATAGCTTGGCCAAGAAGTGTTGGCCAAGCTATGTTGGGTCAATGTCGTCCGGTCAGAAGAAGCAACTCACCGACCCGCAGGCGCTGCGCGCGCTCGCCCATCCCATCCGGCTCAAGCTTCTCGAACTGCTCACCGTCGACGGTCCGGCCTCAGGGCGAAAGCTGGCCGATCAGACCGGCGAGTCCACGGCATCCATCAGCTATCACATCGGCCAGCTGGCCAAGTGGGGTCTCGTCGAGCCAGCCCCCGACCTGGCTGAAGGACGCGAACGGCCGTGGCGAGCCACCAGCCGAGGGATCACCTGGTCAGCGACCGGTGACGGCTCACCGGAGTTCGCCGCCGCCTCCCGGGCGCTGCGAGAGCAGTTCATCGCCCAGCGGCTCGCCGCCCTGGACGCCTACCAACGCCACCAGGACGACTTCGACACCGCCTGGCAGGAGGCGGCCTGGGTCGGCGAAGACATCGGCTACCTCGACCCCGACGAGCTGGTAGAGGTAACGGAGCGCATCAAAGCCCTCATCGGCGAGTACACCGTCGCCACGCGGCCCCGCACGGCGAACGCCCGCCGCGTCGCCTTCTTCGGATACGCCGTCCCCACGCACGACGGTCCGAGCTGATGCTGCACACACCGGGACTACTCGCTCTGTTCGTCGCGAAGCTGCTGTCCACCTTCGGCTCCTGGCTCACCCTCCTGGCGCTGCCGTGGTTCGTTCTGGTGACCACCGGCTCGCCGGTGAAGATGAGCGCGGTTCTGGCCGCAGAGTTTCTCGGCGTCGCGACACTGGGTCTGCCCAGCGGCAAGGTCGTGGCCCGGCTCGGTGTGCGGCGCACCATGCTGATCTGCGACGCGGCGCGCGTACCGCTGATGGCGTTGATCCCGCTGCTGAATCAGACGGGATGGCTGAGCCTGCCGGCCCTGCTGGCGGTCTCGTTCAGTCTCGGTGCGTTCACCGCTCCCTACGTCTCCTCGCAGCGGCTCATCCTGGCCGACCTCCTCGGCCCGACACGGGGTACCGACGAGAAACTCCTCGCCCGCGCCAACAGCCTGATCGACGGTGCGACCAGAATCGCCGCCCTCGCCGGACCCGCCCTCGGCGGCCTGCTGATCGCCCTGCTCGGACCAGCCCAGGTCCTCTGGATCGACGCCGGCACGTACCTCGTCTCCTTCGTCATCCTGGCCGCCTTCGTCCGGCCGCCGGCCACCGTCGTGGCAGGCACGGACAGGGAGTCCTCTCGTGCGAGCCACGAGCAGGCCGCCACGTTCGCGGGCCTACGCCACGCGCTTCGCCACCGAGCACTTCGGCTCTTCGTGCTCGCCCTGACGTTGGTGACCATCTCGGTCCCCGCCATATTCATCTGCCTACCAGTGCTGGTCATGGATGACCTGGGAGGCGACCCTCGGACGCTAGGGTTACTCATCGCGGCAAACGGCGCCGGCCTCGCGATCGGCAGCCTGGTGGCCGTCACCGGCCTGGGCCGGATGAACAACACCGCCCTCACCGGCGCCGCCATGCTGCAATGCGCCCCGCTGTGGCTACTACTCGTCGATCAGACATTCGTCATGGCCAGCGGACTGTTCCTGGTAGGACTGGCCACGCCGTTGCTAGCCGCAACGATCAACACCCGCGTCACCCTACGCACCCCGGCACCTATCCGACCTCACGTGATGACCGCAGTGACGACCACTGAAAACCTGGGGGCATTCGTCGGATACACCGCCGCCGGACCGGCGTTGCAACTCAGCGGGCTACGCACCGTCTTCGCCGCGATAGCAACCCTGGCCGCCCTCGGCGCGATCACCTTCGCCATGGCCCTACGCGCCGACCACTCACGACCAGCCGTGCCAAGTCAGCGCCCTCGTGAACCCAGGCAACACCGCCATACGCCGGCGGTCCACGAGCCTGCGGCAGGGACGGAATGCAATCCTTGACCGGGCAGTGGTTCTCGTTCAGAGAGGCGCACAAACGAACCGGCCAGTGCACTCATCTGGGCGATGCGCGCTCATGGCGGAGTTGAGCGCGCTACCCCGGCGGCCCGGCCGCCTCGCTCGCCGCGATGGCTCGCCCCGCTTGGCCCCCGCTAGCGACCGGCACGGCCGAGACGCGAGGGTGACGGCCGTAGACCACGGCAGGCGACCGGCGTACCCATGTGCGCAGTTGACGGGTATTGAGGAAGCCCCGTCGCCTCCGCACATGGGCCACGAGCAGCTCGGATGACCTGCGGACCAGGAAAGAACGAGATCATGAGCACCGCCGTCACGAGGCCCGGCCGGCGCGACACCGCCGAGCCGACGCAGGACGCCGCCGCCCTCACGCTGTACCTCTTCCTGTCTGCTTGACCGCAGACACACGAAACCCCCGGCGCCCACGTGGGTACCGGGGGTTTCGTCGTTTCAGGCGAAGACGCGACAGGCCAACGTGTGCTCGCCCAAGGCATCGGCCAGCTCGGACAGCCCGGTCAACCGCTCGACCGGCAGCGCGTCGCCGCACTCACCGCATTCGACTCGGTCGGCCCGCACCCGGGCCTCCCGCCCCTCGCAGCGGAGACCGGGGATCGCTCTCACCAGCCGGTCCGCGCGACCCCTACCGGGCATGACATCCCGTTCGGGCCAATACCACACCATCCGTTAGGGTTTTTGGTCGGGGCCAGGTACTGCTGGTGGTAGTCCTCGGCGTAGTAGTAGTCGCCCAGCTCGGCGATCTCCGTGGTGATCTCGCCGTGCCCGGCGCCCGCCACGACCGGCGCGAACGCGTCCCGGGACGCCCGGGCGGTCGCCGCCTGCTCGTCGGTGGTGGTGTAGATCGCCGACCGGTACTGCGTGCCGACGTCGTTGCCCTGCCGCATCCCCTGGGTCGGGTCGTGGTTCTCCCAGAAGACCTTGAGCAGGTCCTCGTAACCGATCTTCGAGGGGTCGTAGACCACCTGGACCACCTCGGCGTGCGCGGTCCGACCCGAGCAGACCTCCTCGTAGGTCGGATTCTTCGTGTAACCGCCCGCATAGCCCGCGGAGGTGGAAATCACCCCGGGCAGCGTCCAGAACAGCCGCTCGGCTCCCCAGAAACAGCCCATCCCGAAGACGGCGACCTGGGCACCCTCGGGCCACGGTCCCCGCAGCGGGGTACCGAGCACCTCGTGCCGGTCGGAGATCGGCATCGCGATCATCCGGCCGGGCAGGGCCTGGTCGGGGGTGGGCAGCTCGGCATTGGTGCGCCGTAGGAACACGATGGAACTCCTCTCGTACCTCTGCCGGGTGTAACACGACACCCACCCGGATCCTTACCCGCTCCGACCGTGCCCAGGCTCCGGCCACCCCGGGACTACTCGGCGAGCGCGGCGGCGATCCGGTCGGCGTACGAGGTGGCCTCGACGTCCGAGGCGTACTTCGTACGGGGCCAGAAGAAGCCCCGCAGCCCGTCGCCCTTCGTCCTCGGTACGACATGGGTGTGCAGGTGCGGGACGGACTGTGACACCCGGTTGTTCATCGCCACGAACGTCCCACCCGCGCCCAGTCCCGCCTCCACGGCCAGGGCCAGCCGCCGGACCAGCCGGAAGTAGCCGGGCAGCGCCTCGTCCGGCAGGTCGCCGAGGGTCTCGACGTGCGCGCGCGGCACCACCAGCAGGTGTCCCTTGAACACCGGGCGGACGTCGAGGAAGGCCACCCCGTCGGGGGAGTCGACCACCCGGAACGCCGCCCCGCCCGCCACGATCCCGCAGAACACGCACCCGGCCACCAGTGCAGGCTAGCCTTCTGCAAATGAGTCACGGCTTCGAGACACTCGCCATCCACGCCGGCCAGGAGCCGGAGCCCCGCACCGGGGCGGTGGTGCCGCCGATATACCAGACCAGCACGTACGCCCAGGACGCCGTCGGCGCACCCCGGCTCGGCTACGAGTACAGCAGGTCGGGCAACCCGACCCGGGACGCCCTGCAGGAGTGCCTCGCCGCGCTGGAGGGCGGCCCGGTCGGGCTGGCCTTCGCCAGCGGGCTGGCCGCCGAGGACGCCCTGCTGCGTACGGTCTGCCGGCCCGGTGACCACGTGGTGATCCCGGACGACGCGTACGGCGGCACGTTCCGGCTCTTCGCCCGGGTCGCCGAGCGCTGGGGACTGAGCTGGACGGCTGCCCGGATCGCCGACGTCAACGCCGTCCGGGCGGCGGTCCGCCCCGAGCAGACGAAGGTGATCTGGGTGGAGACCCCCACCAACCCGCTGCTCGGGATCGCCGACATCGCCGGGCTGGCCGGGCTGGCCAACGACGTCGACGCGCTGCTCGTCGTCGACAACACGTTCGCCTCGCCGTACCTCCAGCAGCCGATCGCGCTCGGCGCGGACGTGGTGGTGCACTCGACGACCAAGTACGTCGGCGGGCACTCCGACGTGGTCGGGGGCGCCCTCGTCGCGGCCAGCGCCGCGCTCGGCGAGGAGTTGCGCTACCACCAGAACGCGATGGGCGCGGTGAACGGGCCCTTCGACGCCTGGTTGACCCTGCGCGGGGTGAAGACCCTCGGGGTACGGATGGACCGGCACTGCGACAACGCCGAGCGGATCGCCGACTACCTCGACGGGCACCGGGCGGTCTCCCAGGTGCTCTACCCGGGCCTGCCGGACCACCCCGGGCACGAGGTCGCGGCGAAGCAGATGCGGCGGTTCGGGGGGATGATCTCCTTCCGGGCGGCCGGTGGCGAGGAGCACGCCGTGGAGATCTGCAACCGGGCGAAACTCTTCGTGCTTGCCGAGTCACTGGGCGGAGTTGAGTCGCTCATCGAACATCCGGGCCGGATGACACACGCAAGTGCCGCCGGCTCGCCGCTTGAAGTTCCCGCCGATCTCGTGCGACTGTCTGTCGGCATCGAGACCGCCGACGACCTACTCGCAGACCTGGAGCAGGCGCTCGGCTGACCGCCGTCCGGCCGCCCGGGCGGCGCTGCGGACAAGCCGATGGGGAGTTGGCCGTGCAGGACATCACGCCGAACTGGGTGGGCGCGACCGCGAAACAGATCGCCCGGGCCGTCCGCCGTGGCGACGCCTCCGCCACCCAGGTGGTGGCGGACCACCTCGACCACATCGACCGGACGGACCGCGAGCTGTCCGCGTTCCGGGTGGTGCGCGGTGGCGAGGCGATCGTCGAGGCCGAGAAGGTCGATGAGCAGGACGACCTGGCGAACCTGCCGCTGGCCGGGGTGCCGATCGCGGTCAAGGAGAACACCGCGGTCGCGGGGCTGCCGACCTGGAACGGGTCGGCAGCCGCGCGTACCCCGGTCGCCGAGTCCGACCACGAGGTGGTCCGGCGGCTGCGCGGCGCCGGAGCGGTGATCGTCGGGGTGACCCGGATGCCCGAACTCGGGCTCTTCGGGTTCACCGACGACGAGACGGTGGCCAGCCGCAACCCGTGGGCGACCGACCGCACCCCGGGCGGCTCCTCCGGCGGCTCGGCGGCGGCGGTCGCCTCCGGGATGGTGCCGATCGCGCACGGCAACGACGGGCTCGGCTCGATCCGGATCCCGGCCGCCTGTTGCGGGCTGGTCGGGCTCAAGCCCGGCCGGGGCGTCGTACCGTGCCAGCTCGGTGTCAACGACTGGTACGGCCTCGCCGAGCAGGGCATCCTGGCCACCACCGTGGCGGACGCCGCGGTCGGCTTCGCGGTGCTCGCCGGACGCCGCCCGGACAAGCTGACACCTCCGGAGCGGCTGCGGGTCGCCGTCTCGCTCCGCTCGCCGGTCTCCGGGGTACGCCCGGACCAGCCCAACCGGGACGCGGTGGCCGCCGCCGGCAAGCTGCTGGCGGTGGCCGGACACGACACCGTCTCGGTCGACCCGGTCTATCCGACCTCGTTGGGGCTGCGCGGTATCGCCACCTGGCTGGGAGCGGCGGCGAACGAGGTCGAGGCGGCCGGCCTCGATCCGGCCACCCTGCAACGGCGCAGCCGCCGGCATGCCGCCCTCGGCAGGGTGGCCCTGCGCCGGGGCCTGGTACGCGAGCAGGACCGCACCCGGTGGCGTGAGCGCAGCGTCAACTTCTTCGGCGACCACTCCGTCGACCTGCTGCTCACCCCGGCGCTGGCCAGCGCCCCGCCGCCGGCCCTGGGCTGGGCGACCCGCTCGTGGCGGTCCAACCTGCTGACCTGCATCCGCTACGCCCCGTACGCGGCGCCGTGGAATCTCGCCGGCCTGCCGTCGCTGGTCGTACCGGTCGGGCTGCGCCCGGACGGGTTGCCGGTCGGGGTGCAGTTGGTCGGCCCGCCCGGCTCCGAACTGCTGCTGCTCGGGGTGGCCGGGCAGTTCGAGCTGGCCGGCCCGTGGCGGCGGCACGCACCCGACTGGCCCCGGGTGGCCACCCCGGCCGGCTGAGCCCGACGAGTCGCCATCGGCGGGCGGGGTCAGCTCCGAACTGTTGGCACGGTCTGCGCTGTCACTGGCCGAGCAGCACGACGAGGAGCGCCACGAGCAGGGCCGGTACCTGAAGTGCGGCGGGCGCGACCAGCGGAAGCAGTCCGTGGTCCCGGAGTTCCCTGCCCCAGCCGACCACCCCGGCCCGGTCGGCCCCGCCCGGTCGGCCGGACCCGGACGGGCCGGCCGGCGAGCGGCGAGCGGCCGGACCGGCGGGGCGGGGACGAATCCAGCGGCCGGCGGCCCGGCTGAGCATCAGCGCGCCGAGCGCGGCGAGCAGGCCCGGATAGAGCAGGGCGAGCTCCGGATTCGTCTCGCGCAGCGTGCTGTACCCCACCTCCGGGAGGACCGCGGCGAGCCCGGCGGCCAGCACCGACAGCGCCACGGCGCTGATGCCCAGCGCGAGCCGGCTGCCGGAGGGCAGCAGGGCGTAACCGACCCCGATCACCAGCAGCGGCAGCCCGACAACGGCCCAGCCCGCGGTCACCAGGGCGGCCCCGGAACAACCATCGACAGTGCAGGCCGTGGCGACCAGCCCGCGCAGCAGCGGCTCGCTGAACTCGATCCCGGCGACGATCGCGCCGAGGACGAGCGCCACGAAGAGGATGCGGCCGGCCCAGGTCAGCTCGGGCCAGGCCCAGCCGGCCGGCGTCGACCCCCGGCCGGAGCCGGACGTCGCGGGCCGGACCAGCACCCCGGCCCGACGCCGCCGGGTGGTCAGCCAGGGTGCGGTCGGCTCGGGCAGCAGCACCGGTCCGGTGGGGGAGAGGGTACGGCCGTCGATCGTCACCGTGCACCACTGCCCGGGTACGGGCACACCGTGCAGCACCGCCGGGCCGGGTTCGTCACCGGCCGTGCGCGTGAGCCGCTCCCGTACCTCGATCTCGGCCAGCGGCAGCACCTGCTGACCCGTACCGGCGTAGACGTACACCCGGTCGACGTCCTGGTGCACCCGTACGGCGCTGACCGGCTGGGGCCGGCGGAAGAGCCGGCGGCCGGCACGTACCCGGGCGGCGCCCCGCCAGCCGACGCCGAGCCCGACCAGTGCGAGTACCGCCACCAGCGTCAGCCACGGCGTCAGGTCGTACGGCTCGGTGACGAGCTGCCGCAGGTCGAGGTCGTCCATCGCCACCCCGACCGTGGAGCCGACCGGGTAGGCGGCGGCGTCGAGGACGGGAAGCCGCGCCGAGGGCCGGCCGTCGGGGAAATCGAGGTCGAGTTCCGCCCAGGACGGGTGGGCGCGCACGGTCGCGGTGACGATCTCGGCCCGGCGCTGCTGTTCGTCGACCTCGCTCTGCCGCAGGCCGGTCCAGCCGGCCACGAGCAGCGCGGTGGCGAGCAGCAGCGCGGCGGTGACCGTCGTGGCCAGCGGCGGGCGGGGCAGCCGGGCCGGCGACGGCGGTACGGCGAGCCGGGCCCGACGGTGCCAGTCGCGCAACCCGGCCCGGTACGGGGCGGGGCTGCGCCGCAGCCGGGCGAGCAGCGTGCAGCCGACCGCGTACCCGACCAGCAGCAGGTAGAACCAGGGTGGCAGGTGCTCGGTCTGGGTCTGCTGGTAGCCGAGCGTGACAGCCAGCAACGCGCCGGTCCCCGCCACGGCGAACTCCAGCCGGATCAGGGCGAGCAGCGGAAGGCTGCCGACCAGCCCGAAGATGACGTTGCCGAGCCGGTCGGGTCCGCAGGGCGTCGCCACCGTGCACGGGGTGGCCGGGGCGACGGCCAGGAACAGGGTGCAGAGCAGCACTGCGGCGCCGAAGCCGAGCCACCCGGCGTACCGGGCCAGCGGCTCCACCCGCCCCTGCGACTCGGCAGCCAACCGGAGCCGGATGACGTCCCCCCAGGACAGCGGTGGCGGCGGCTCCGGTCCGTCCGCCGCCGGACCGTCCCCGGAGATCCGCTCGGTACCGGTCGACATCTGCGGCTCCGTCCCCCGTCTGGCAACAGCTCGAACGAGAGGGTAGAACGGCTCGACGATCGCCGACGCGGCCGGTGGGGTGACCTCCGGCACCCCGGTACCGCCGACGCGAACACCCGACGGGTGGGATGCGACGATCTGGGGCATGACGGAGCTGGTCGGACTCGCCGAGGTCACCGCCGCCCGCGAACTGCTCGCCGGAGTCGTCCGGGAAACTCCGCTGGAGCCGTCCCGACCGCTCTCCGCCGCGCTGGGCGGACCGGTCTGGCTCAAGTGCGAACACGTGCAGCGGGCCGGGTCGTACAAGGTCCGGGGCGCGTACGTGCGGATCGCCCGACTCTCGGCGGCGGAGCGCGACCGGGGCGTGGTGGCGGCCAGCGCCGGCAACCACGCCCAGGGGGTGGCGCTCGCCGCCGGGCTGCTCGGCGCCGCCGCCACGGTCTTCATGCCGGTGGGCGCGCCGCTGCCGAAGGTGGCGGCCACCAAGGGGTACGGCGCCCGGGTGGAGCTGGTCGGCAACACCGTCGACGAGTCACTTGTCGCGGCGGAGGACTTCGCGAACCGTACCGGCGCGGTCTTCATCCACCCGTTCGACCATCCGGACGTGATCGCCGGCCAGGGCACGGTCGCGCTGGAGATCCTGGAGCAGTGCCCGGAGGTGCGGACAATCGTCGCCGGGGTAGGTGGCGGGGGACTGGTCTCCGGGATCGCGGTGGCGGCGAAGGCGCTCCGCCCGGACGTACGGGTGATCGGGGTACAGGCGGCCGGTGCCGCCGCCTTTCCCGCGTCGCTGCGGGCCGGCGAGCCGGTACGGCTGCCCGCCTACGCCACGATCGCCGACGGTATCGCGGTCGGCCGGCCCGGTGAGGTCACCTTCGCGCACGTCAGCAAGCTGGTGGACGAGATCGTGACGGTACCGGACGAGGACATCTCCCGCGCCCTGCTGATGCTGCTGGAGCGGGGCAAGCAGGTGGTGGAGCCGGCCGGGGCGGCCGGGGTGGCCGCGCTGATGTCCGGCGCGGTACGGGTCGAACCGCCGGTGGTGGCGGTGCTCTCCGGCGGCAACATCGACCCGCTGCTGATGCTGCGGGTGATCGAGCACGGGCTCGCCTCGGCGGGCCGCTTCCTGCGGATCACGGTGCGTTGCGCCGACCGGCCCGGCCAGTTGGCGTCGCTGCTCGGCATGATCGCCGAGCACCGGGGCAACGTGGTCGACGTGGTGCACCAGCGGCAGAATCCGCACCTGCGGCTCGGTGAGGTCGAGGTGGCGCTCTCGGTGGAGACCCGGGGCGCCGAACACTCCGACCGGTTGATCAGTGCGTTGCGTGGCTGCGGCTATCAGGTCGACGTCGCCCAGCCGGGCTGAACCGGCTGGGTCGGACGTCTGGGCCCGGCGCCTCCGACGGGCCGTTGCCGGTCAGCCGCCGTACGCCTCGAACCGGACCACCGTCACCTTGATCTCCGCGCCGCTGGGCGCGGTGTAGGTGACGGTCTGGCCGGGCCGGGCACCGAGGATGGACTTGCCGAGCGCCGACTCCGGGCTGTAGACGGTCAAATCGGTGGTCGCGGCGATCTCCCGGGAACCGAGCAGGAAGGTCTCGGTGTCGTCGGTGTCGTCGTCGAAGTGGATCGTGACGACGCAGCCCGGCGCCACCACGTCCGCTGCCGGCGCCTCACCGACCTGGGCGGTGCGCAGCAGTTCCTGGAGTTGACGAATCCGTGCCTCCTGCTTGCCCTGCTCCTCCCGGGCGGCGTGGTAGCCGCCGTTCTCCCTGAGGTCACCCTCTTCGCGCCGGGCGTTGATCTCCGCGGCGATCGCCGGCCGTCCGGCGATCAGCTCGTTGAGCTCCGCCTGCAGCCGGTCGTAGGCCTCCTGGGACAGCCAGGTGGCTGCCGCGCGGTCGGTCGTGGACACAGACGATCTCCTCGGGTAGTCGTGGACAGGGACGAATTACCAAGTTACCAGTGCGCTACACACCGGACGCCACGTCATTTATCGGGGGACGGCGCAGGCCGGGGCGCCGCAAGGTGCCGGAACGGGTCCGCGCCGGGGACCCGGTCGCCCGGCTCGACCGGGCTAGCGGCTCACTCGGCGGGACGGCAGCGGAGCACCTCGCCGAGGATCGGCCGGGCGGTGGTGACCAGCCGGTGCCGGGCCGTCAGGTGCCGCTGCCCGGGCTCCGCGTCGACCCGTACTTCCTCGCGGGCGACCTCGGCACCGTCCTTGGAACGGGCCCGGAGTACACAGGTCGCCGAGCCGCCGGCCGGTACGGTCACCCGGAAGTCGAGTACCAGTTGACTGTCGGTGATCTCGGTGTAGGTGATCACCTGGGCGTCGTAGTTCGGGTCGCCGTACTGCCGGTAGAGGCGGTAGGAGACCGCGCTCATCACCGCCAGCAGGGCCACCACCAGCAGTGCCACGACCCAGGGCCGGCGGCGCCGCTGCGCGCGGCGGTGGCCGTACCGGCCGGGTGGGAACACCGGGGCGGTCGGTACTGGTGTGGCGGGCGTCTCGGACACCGGAGGGTATCTCCTGGGACTGTTGTCGGTGGCATCGGCAAGAATGGGTACGCCCATCCTCTCATCGGCAGCCGGGCCGGCTCTGGCAGGCCCGACGACCGATCGGGGGCCGGAGGCCGAGCGGTTGGTGGTTGGAGGCCGAGCGGTCGGCCGGAGGGCGGGCGTTCGAGGGGTACCGGGGGGGGTCGAGCCCGGCCCGGGGGCATCACGAGGGAGCACCTGAGTTGGCAGAGCAGCTACGTCTGATGGCCGTGCACGCCCATCCCGACGACGAGTCGAGCAAGGGCGCCGCGACCATGGCGAAATACGTCGCCGAAGGCGTGCAGGTCCTCGTCGTCACGTGTACGGGCGGCGAGCGGGGCAGCGTGCTCAACCCGAAGTTGGACAGGCCGGACGTCTGGGCCAACATCGCCGAGATCCGCCGGGCCGAGATGGACGCCGCCCGGGCGATCCTCGGCGTCGAGCAGGCGTGGCTCGGCTTCGTCGACTCTGGGCTGCCGGAGGGTGACCCGCTGCCCCCGCTACCGGAGGGCTGCTTCGCCCTCCAGGACGTCGAGGTCGCGGCCGCGCCGCTGGTCAAGCTGATGCGTGAGTTCCGCCCGCACGTCGTCACCACCTACGACGAGGACGGCGGCTACCCACACCCCGACCACATCATGTGCCACAAGATCAGCGTGGCGGCGTTCGACGCGGCCGGTGACCCGGAGCGCTTCCCGGAGCTGGGCACGCACTGGCAGCCGTTGAAGCTCTACTACGACATCGGCTTCTCCAGGGCGAAGATCATGGCGCTGCACGAGGGGATGCTGGCCCGTGGCGCCGAGTCGCCGTACGCGGAGTGGCTGGAGCGCTGGGAGGACCGGCCGGACAAGGGGCCGAGGATCACCACCCGGGTCCCCTGCGCGGACTACTTCCCGGTCCGCGACGACGCGTTGCGCGCCCACGCCACCCAGGTCGACCCGGACGGCTTCTGGTTCCAGGTGCCGATGGAGTTGCAGCAGCAGGCCTGGCCGACGGAGGACTTCGAGCTGGTCCGCTCGATGGTCGACAGCCCGCTGCCCGAGTCGGACCTTTTCGCCGGGGTTCGGGAGACCGCGCAGGTCCGGTGAACGGAGCTAGGCGTACCGTAAGGGGGAAGGCCGCCACATCGGAGGATTCCAGTCATGCTTACCGCTGCGCAGGTGCTCGCGGAGAACAACTTCGGTGACACCCGGACCGGGGGCCTGGCCGGACCGATGGGTCTCTTCCTGATCGTCGTGCTGGCGATCGCCACGGTGCTGCTGATCCGTAACATGAACGCCCGGTTGCGCCGGCTGCCCGACCGCTTCCCGCACCAGCGGGACGACGAGCCGTCGGCGGCCGGCCCGGACCGCGCGGAGGAGGCTGCCGACCCGGCTGCGCCGGAGGAATCTGGTGGAAGCGCTCCCAGTGCCTCCCAACAGGGCAGGAACAGCCAGTCGGCGCCATGATTCACGCTAATCCGGCCAGGCGCCCCCTGTTGCGCTCAATCGGATTGGCTTAGCCTTCCGCCGGGGGACCAAAAGTCCCCGCACCGTGCGCGGGAGGGGGCGCCGATGAGAAGCAGACCCGACGCCCAGCGCCGATTGCGGCACGGCCACGTCCCGAGGCGGCCACCGGCGAACGGCGGCGATCCGTGACGTCCGGGCGTCGGTCCGGGCGCTTCCTCGCCCTGGTCGGCATCGCGTCGGCACCCCGTCGGGTGCGCGTGCTCACCTTCACCGTCCTGCCCGTCGCGGTGATCCTCGTCGCGACCGGTCTGCTCATCCCCACCGACCTGCCCGCCGACGACCCGCTGCCGGCGATGGCCCGGCTCGGCATCGCCACCGCCGTGATGGCCACGGCACAGCTCTTCCGGCTGCGGTTCCGGGTCGGTTCGGGCCGGGTGAGCGTCACCTGGGGCGAGGCGTCCTTCATCATCGGTCTCTCCCTGGTCCCACCCGGCTGGCTGCCCGCCGCCGCCCTGCTCGGCGCGATCCTGGCCTGGACGTTGCTGACGATCTTCGTGGACCGGCGATCGCCGCTGGACGTCGTACACACCGCCGCCGCGCTGGCCATCTCCGTCGCGCTCGCCGTCACGGTCGCGCTCACCGTCGCCGCCACGCTGGGCACGAGCGTGCCGGAGGTGCTCGGCACCCGTCTCGTCACCGAGGTGACCCCACAGCTCATCGCCGCCCTCGCGGTCGGGTCGATGACGTATCTGCTGGTCACCGCAGGGCTGGCCGGGCTCACTCTGTCGCTGCGGCACGGTGAGCGGCTCTGGCCGGCGCTGCTGCGCGCCCTACAGGGCAAGTTGCTGATGTTCGTCGGCAACGTCTTCGTCGGGCTGGCCGTGGTAGCCGTGGTCGAGTACGACCCGCGCTGGCTGCTCTTCCTGCCGCCGGTGCTGTGGCTGCTCCAGCAGACGTACAGTCAGCGGCTCCGGGCCGACGACGAGCGGCGCGCCTGGCGGGCCCTTGCCGAGGCCACCGGCGCGCTCAACCAGCTCGACGAGCACGACGTCGCGACCGCCGGGGTGGCCGGCCCGCTGGCCCTGTTCGGCGCGGACTGGGTCGAGGTGGACGTGCGGCGCGGCGACGGCAGGTGGCGGCGCTACCGTGGCGAGCCGGGTGGTCCGGTGGTGCACCGCGACCTGACCACCGCCGAGCGGGCCGACAGCGGCGACCGGGCCGGATCCCCGGTGACGCCGGACGACGGAACTGGCCGGCTGCCGTTCGCCAGCCGGCTCGGTCTGGACCTGGCCGCCAGCCAGGTCGGCGGCGACCTCCCGGGCGGCCGGGGTGCCGGTGGCGCCGGCGGCAACCGGGCCGGCACCGGGCCGACCCTGGCGATGACCGGGCGGACCGAACAGGAACTGGTCCGGCCGCTGGTGGTCGGCACCTCCCCGGTCGGCGAGCTGCGGGTCCGGTTCCCCCGCTCCGCCCCGCCGAGCCAGCGGGAGCAGGACGCGCTCTCGGCGTTCGGCGACGCGCTGGCAGCGGCCCTACACGACGCGGCGACGCACCGGCAGCTCCGGCTGGTGACGGCCCGGTCGTCGTACGAGGCGGTGCACGACGCGCTCACCAACCTGATCAACCGGGCGGCCCTGCTGAGCAAGGGTGACGTCGCGTTGCACCAGCTCGGCCACGACCACCCGGTGGCCCTGCTGCTGCTCGACATCAACCACTTCAAAGAGGTGAACGACACCCTGGGACACGCGGCCGGCGACGAGTTGCTCCAGGTGACCGCCGACCGGCTGGACGCACTGGTCCGCCCCGGCGAGCTGCTGGGCCGGCTCGGCGGTGACGAGTTCGCACTGTTGATCCCCTCCCCGGCCGTACTGGCCGAGCCGGCCAGCGACCGGTCGCCGATGCCGAACGTACTGCGCCGGGCCCGGGAGATCGTCGAGCTGCTCGCCACCCCGATCGAGGTGGCCGGGGTGCGGATGTCGGTCGAGGTCTCCGTCGGGGTGGTGGTGGCCGGTGCGGGTACGGCCGACATGACCGAGCTGCTGCGCCGGGCCGACATCGCGATGTACCAGGCGAAGCAGGGTGGCGGCAGCGTCGCGTCGTACGACAGCGCCCGGGACGCGGCCAGCACCGACAAGCTCGCCCTGCTCGCCGAGTTGCGCGAGGCGCTTGACGTCGACGACCAGCTCGAACTCGCGCTCCAGCCGGCAGTCGACCTCTGCACCGGCGAGCCGACCGGGGTGGAGGCGCTGATCCGCTGGCGGCACCCGCGGCGCGGCCGGCTCACCCCGGCCGACTTCGTCCGGACCATCGAGGGCAGTGAACTGCTCGGCGCCTTCACCCGCTATGTGGTGGACAAGGCGCTGGGGGTCGCGGCCGACTGGGCCCGGCACGGTCTCGACGTACCCATCTCGATCAACCTGTCGGCGCGCAGCCTGCTCGACCCGAGGCTGCCGGCCGAGGTGGCCGAGTCGCTGCGCCGGCACCAGGTGCCGGCGCACCGGCTGGTACTGGAGATCACCGAGACGGTGGTGATGAGCGAGCTGGAGGTCATCGACGAGGTGCTCTCCGCGCTGCGCGCGATGGGCGTGCAACTGGCCGTCGACGACTTCGGCACCGGCTTCTCCTCGCTCACCTTCCTGACCCGGATCTCGGTGGACGAACTCAAGGTCGACCGCTCCTTCGTGATGAAGATGGCGGAGTCCCCGGAGGCGGCGGCGATCGTCCGGACCACCGTGGACCTCGGTCGCGAGCTGGGATTGCGGGTGGTCGCCGAGGGAGTGGAGACCGCCGACCAGCGGGCCGCCCTCGCCGAGCTGGGCTGCACGGCCGCGCAGGGCTACCACTTCTTCCGGCCGATGCCGTCGGACAAGATCGTCGCCGTGCTCCGGTCGCTGCTCGACTCCGCGCAGGCCCGGATCCTGCCGCTGCGCGCCGACGGCGCCTCCTAGCCGGTCGGCCGGTTCGACTGAGTATCCGGGCCCGGTCGCAACCGGCGGCCGTACCGCACACTGTGTCGATGCGCCGGATGACGTTTGCCCCGGGAGTACTCCTGACCGTCGGAGCACTGCTGCTCGGCTGCGCCGGACCCGGTGCGCCGGGCGGGCCAACGGAGATCCCCGACCGGGTGCTGCTGCGCAGCAGTGACCTGGGCGGCGCGAAGATCTCCGCCGGTGGCCCGGAGGCGCCGCACTCGCTGCCGCCCCGGCCCTGCGCCGGCACGCCGGGTGGCCCGTCGTCGCCGGCCACCCCGCCGGGTGGCCCGGCTGCGAGCGGCTCGTCGTCGCCGGCCACTCCGTCGACTGGTCCGGCCGGGAGCGGCTCGTCGTCGCCGGCCCCGCCGAGTGGTCCGGCTGGGGGCGGTCCGGGCCGCCCGGAGCCGCTGGCGGAGCGGGCGATCAACGCGACGATGGGGCAGTACCGGGTCTACCAGCACGTCGGCCGCTATCCGGCCGGGCTCGCCGACGGCGCGATGGCGGCGCTCCGGGACGAGCTGTCCCGGTGCGGCCGCCCGGCCGAGGGCGAGGACTGGAGGGTGCTCGCCGAGGACAGCGCCGGAGTGCTGCTCCTGCGCTCGTACTCCGGCGGTGACGCGACGGACGCGTACTACGTGGGGGTGGCCGGGGACTACCTGGTGGCGGTACTCGTCACCGGCACCAGGACGCGCAACGGCGACCCGACCACCGCCTCCGGGCTGGGCGGTACGGCGCTGACCCGGGCCGGTGGCAGTCGGGGTACCCCGGTGCCGCCGACCACCGCGACCGGCCCGGCGACCTGGGGGACGTACCAGGCGGAGGTGACGGGCCTGCGGCGCGGCCCGAACCCGCGCACCCTGCTGGTCGACGTGGCGGTGCCGGCCGGTGGCCCGGACTGCGCCCGGAACCCGCGGGTCGGCTGGTACTCCGAGGAGAACGGGATGATCTACGCCAGCCTCGTTGTCGACTCGGCCGGGACCGGACAGGTCGGCGGCTGCCCGACCCGGGCGCCCGGGGTGGTCCGGCTGACCTCGGCCAAGCCGGTCGGGGACCGGATCGTGGTGCTCAACGAGCAGCCGTGGGCGCCGGGCGGTACCGGTTACCGGCGCTGCTCCGCCGATCTCGGCTGCACGCCACCGGCCGACCACTGCGACTCGACCTGGGTGATCGCGGCGATCAAGGGGATGGACGTACCCCGGAACAGCTCCCGGAAGGTGGAGGGGTGCGACGGCACCTGGCTGGTGATGACGCTCGACCTGAACAGCACCCAGTGCGGTGCCGGCGGGCGTCCCGGCTGCTCGGCGCCGCCGGCCCGGTACCGGTACTTCCTCCGGTTCACCTCGGGCGGCTGGCGGACCCTGCTCCGGACCACCGCCCCGGGCTGCGCCGACGTGTCGACCGTGCGGCCGGACTTCCCGCAGGCGCTCTGCCGTACGCTCCCCGCGCCCGGATAACGCACGCCCGGATGACGCGCGCCCGGCCGTCCCACCCGTACGGCGGCAGACCCGCCCGCCCGAGCGCCGAGCGGCGTACCGGCACAGCGGTTATGGTCGTCGGGTGAATCGACTGGCCGACGCGACCAGCCCCTACCTGCTCCAGCACAAGGACAATCCGGTCGACTGGTGGCCCTGGACACCGGAGGCGTTCGCCGAGGCGCGCCGCCGGGACGTACCCGTGCTGATCTCGGTCGGCTACGCGGCCTGCCACTGGTGCCACGTGATGGCGCACGAGTCGTTCGAGGACGAAGCGGTCGGCAAACTGGTCAACGAGAACTTCGTCGCGATCAAGGTTGACCGGGAGGAGCGCCCGGACGTCGACGCGGTCTACATGACCGCCACCCAGGCGATGACCGGGCAGGGCGGCTGGCCGATGACGGTCTTCGCCGCCCCGGACGGCACCCCGTTCTTCTGCGGCACCTACTTTCCCAAGGCCAACTTCGTCCGGCTGCTCCAGTCGGTGACCGAGGCGTGGACCGGGCAGCGTGAGGCGGTACTGCGGCAGGGCGCCGCCGTGGTCGAGGCGCTGGCCGGCGCCCAGGCCGTGGGCGGGCCGCGCGCCCCGCTCACCGCCGAGACGCTCGACGCCGCCGCCGAACAGCTCGCGAACGAGTACGACGAGACCAACGGCGGCTTCGGCGGCGCGCCCAAGTTCCCGCCGCAGATGAACCTGCTCTTCCTGCTCCGCCACCACCAGCGCACCGGCGCGGCCCGCGACCTGGAGATCGTCCGGCACACCTGCGAGGCGATGGCCCGGGGCGGCATCTACGACCAGCTCGCCGGCGGCTTCGCCAGGTATTCGGTGGACGGGCACTGGACGGTGCCGCACTTCGAGAAGATGCTCTACGACAACGCGCTGCTGCTGCGGGTCTACACCCAGCTCTGGCGGCTCACCGGGGACCCGCTGGCGGCCCGGGTCGCCGCCGAGACCGCTGCGTTCCTCCTCGACGACCTCGGCACTCCGGCCGGCGGGCTGGCCTCGGCGCTGGACGCCGACACCGAGGGCGTGGAGGGCGCCACCTACGCCTGGACCCCGGCGCAGCTCGTCGAGGCGCTCGGCCCCGACGACGGCCGGTGGGCCGCCGACCTCCTCGCGGTCACCGAGGCGGGAACCTTCGAGCACGGCACCAGCGTGCTCCGGCTGGCCAGGGACGTCGACGACGCCGACCCGGAGATCCAGGAACGCTGGCAGCGGGTCCGGGCCGCCCTCCGGGAGGTACGCGACCGCCGGCCGCAGCCGGCCCGGGACGACAAGGTCGTGGCCGCCTGGAACGGGCTGGCCGTCACCGCCCTGGTCGAGTACGCCACCCTCACCGCCGACCCGGTCGCCGGGGCGGCGGCGGTGCGGATCGCCGAGGTGCTGGCGGAGCGGCACATCGTCGACGGGCGACTGCGCCGGGTCTCCCGGGACGGGCAGGTCGGCGAGCCGGCCGGGGTGCTCGAGGACTACGGCTGCGTCGCCGAGGCGTTCTGTGCGGTGCACCAGTTCACCGGCGACGGGCGTTGGCTGGAGCTGGCCGGGTCGCTGCTGGACGTCGCCCTGGAGCGGTTCGGCACCGGCCAGGGCGGGTTCTACGACACCGCCGACGACGCGGAGCAGCTGGTCAGTCGGCCGGCCGACCCGACCGACAACGCCACCCCGTCCGGGTTGTCGGCGGTGGCGGCGGCGCTTGTGGCGTACTCGGCGCTGGGCGGGCAGGTGCGGTACCGGGAGGCGGCGGTGGCGGCGCTGGAGACCGTCGCGCCGATCGTCGCCCGGCACGCCCGGTTCACCGGGTACGCCGCCACGGTCGGCGAGGCGCTGCTCTCCGGCCCGTACGAGATAGCGGTGGTCACCGCCGAGCCGGCCGGTGACCCGCTGCTGGCGCTGGCGCACCGGCACGCCCCGCCCGGTGCGGTGGTGGTGGCCGGCGAGCCGGACCAGCCCGGCGTACCGCTGCTCGCCGACCGGCCCATGATCGAGGGCGGGCCGACCGTCTACGTCTGCCGAGGCTTCGTCTGCGACCGCCCGGTCACCTCCCCGGAGGCCCTGCTCGCGCAGCTTGGCGTCGCTGGGAGTTAGGCTTGCCCGCGCTATGGATTCCCGCACGGGTCTGCCCGTTGTCGGCATGGTGGGCGGCGGCCAACTGGCCCGGATGACCCACCAGGCCGCGATCGCTCTCGGCCAGTCGCTCCGCGTGCTGGCGCTCACTCCCGAGGACGGTGCCGCGCTTGTCGCCGCCGACGTCCGGTACGGCCAGCACACCGATCTTGCCGCGCTGCGCGACTTCGCCGACGGCTGTGACGTGGTCACCTTCGACCACGAGCACGTGCCGACCGGGCACGTCCGGGCGCTCGCCGAGGCCGGGGTGACCGTCTATCCGCCCGCCGACGCGCTGCTGCACGCGCAGGACAAGCGGGTGATGCGGGAGCGGCTGACCGAGCTGGGCGCCCCGGTGCCGCGCTGGCGGCCGATCGCCGAACCGGGCGATCTGGTCGATTTCAGCAGTGAGTCGGGCTGGCCGGTGATCCTCAAGGCGGCTCGGGGCGGCTACGACGGCCGGGGCGTCTGGGTCGTCTCCGGCGCGGACGAGGCTGCCGAGCTGGTCCGCACGCTGCGGGACGCCGGCACCGAGCTGATCGCCGAGGAGCGGGTGGCGCTGCGCCGGGAGCTGGCGGTACAGGTCGCCCGCTCGCCGTTCGGCCAGGTGGCGGCGTACCCGGTGGTGGAGACCGTGCAGCGGGACGGCATCTGCGTCGAGGTGCTGGCACCGGCGCCCCGGCTGCCGGAGGAGGTGGCGCTGCGGGCCCAGCAGCTCGCGATCGACCTGGCCACCGCGCTCGGGGTGGTCGGGCTGCTGGCGGTGGAGCTCTTCGAGGTGACCGGCCCGGACGGCGAGCCGGCGCTTGTCGTCAACGAGCTGGCGATGCGACCGCACAACTCGGGGCACTGGACGATCGAGGGCTCCCGGACCTCCCAGTTCGAGCAGCACCTGCGGGCGGTGCTCGACTACCCGATGGGGGACACCGCGCTGGCCGCCCCGGTGGTGGTGATGGCGAACGTGCTCGGCGGCCCGGACGGCGGCATGTCGATCGACGAGCGGCTGCACCACCTCTTCGCCGAGGATCCGGGCGCCAAGGTGCACCTCTACGGCAAGCAGGTCCGGCCGGGCCGCAAGATCGGGCACGTCACGGTGCTCGGTGACGATCTGGAGAAGGTACGTGCCCGGGCGGTCAGGGCCGCCTGGTGGCTACGGGAGGGACACGAGTGACGGAGTCGGCGCCGCCGGTTGGTCTGATCATGGGCAGCGACTCGGACTGGCCGGTGATGGGCGCGGCCGCCGAGGCGCTGGCCGAGTTCGGCGTCGGGTACGAGGTCGGGGTGGTGTCGGCGCACAGGACTCCGGTGAAGATGATCGACTACGCCCGTACCGCCGTCGACCGGGGCATCCGGGTGATCATCGCGGGGGCGGGTGGCGCCGCCGCGCTCCCCGGAATGGTGGCCTCGGCCACCCCGCTGCCGGTGATCGGGGTGCCGGTGCCGCTCAAGCACCTCGACGGGTTGGACTCGCTGCTCTCCATCGTGCAGATGCCGGCCGGCATCCCGGTGGCGACCGTGTCGATCGGCAACGGCCGCAACGCCGGCCTGCTGGCCGTACGCATCCTGGCCGCCTCGGACGAGACGCTCCGGAACCGGATGGTGGCGTACCAGGCCGAGCTGGAGACACTTGTCGCGCAGAAGGAAGCTGCGCTGCGCGCCTCGCTTGCTCGCTGATGGGTTAGGAGGGGGCCCTTCTACCGCAGAAAGCGATAACAGGGGGCCCTTCCTTACACCTCAGCGCATGCCGCGTACCGCCCGGAAGCGTTCCTGGGTACGACGGCGGTTCTCGTTGTTGGCTCCGAACGCCAGCAGCAGCAGACCGACCGGGATCAGCACCAGCCACGGCCCGAAACTGAACAGGGCGCGCAGCGCGGCCAGCGCGGTGACCACCGCCCCGATGATCACCGGAGCCTGCTGCCGCCGGTTGGAGCCCCAGATCAGCGTGGCGACCCCGCCGAGCAGCAGCAACACCTGCCGCAGAGCGCTGTCGTTGCCGAACAGCACGATCACCAGGGTCGGCAGGAACGCGGCCACCAGTGCCGGCCCGTACGCCACCCAACTGCTCAGGTCGGAGCGGTGCCGCAGTTCGAGCAGACCGACCAGCAGGGCCAGTACGGCGAACACCAGCGTGTACGCCTCCGGCAGCGCGACGTCGGCGAGCGCCATCAGCAGCCACCAGGCGACGACCTCGCAGCCGACCGCCGACCAGAAGAGTGCGCGCCGCTCGGCGGTACGGCGGTACGGCCGGATCGCCGCCATCCCGAGTACGGCGCCCCAGGCGGCGAGCAGTGCGGCGATGTGCCTGGGTGAGTCGTAGGCGAGCGCGGCGGCGACGAGTGCTGCGGCATATCCGCTCCACTCCACAGTGGTCGCCTCGCGCATCGCCTCCGGGCGGCGCAGTCGGGGCAGCATCGCCGCGACCAGCAGCAGCACCGCACCGACCGCCAGTACCCCGAACGCGGACCAGGCCGGGTCGAGCCCGAGCACCAGCCCGAGGGTGAAGACGAAGGTCTGCGCCATCACCGAGGCGAAGAGCCAGCCGAGGATGCGGGCGTTCTGGGTGCGGCCGCCCAGCGCGCCGACCGCGCCGACTCCCACCGCCGCGCCCAGGGTGAACAGCGTCAGCTCCCGGTTGGCCAGTGCACCGGCCAACCCCGCGCCACCGGCGGCCAACCCGATGGCGAAGACCAGGATCCGGGTCAACCGCAGTGACCGGGCCACCTCGGCGTCCGGCGGCGGCGGGGTCAGGGCCAGCCCCAGCATCGCCATGGTGAAGACCGCGAGCGCGGCGAGGGTGCTGTTCGGCCAGGCCAGGTCGAGCGAGATCGGGGTGATCAGCAGGGTGATCGCGGCTCCGGGAAGCACCACCGGTACGGCCCGGGCCGGCCGGCCGCCGCTGAACCCGGTGGCGGCCAGCCCGGCCGCGATGGTCAGCAGCAGGGCCGCCAACACGTTGCCGGGGTCGACGGCACCGCGATCCGGGTCGACGAGTGCGGCCGGCGGCCCGTCCCAGATCCGGGTGAGCGTCTGGTACGGCTCGAACAACGCCACCACCAGGGCGGGAGCCAGCGCGGCCACGGCCAGTGCGGTGGGCAGGGCCGCCGCGAGCATCGCCCCGACGGCAGGGCTGACCGACCAGCGGCCGCCCCGGGTCGGCTCGGGCAGCCGGCGCAACGCCCCGCCGAGCATCACCGACCAGCGCCGGATCGGCTCCCGCAGCGGGGTGGGTGCCGGGGTGACCGCCCGGATCAGCTCGGCGAGCACTCCGAGCAGTACGGCCGCGGCGGCGTAGACGCCCCAGGGCAGGCCGGTGAAGAGCGCCGCCACCGAGGTCGCGGTCGCGCCGCCGACGATGCCCATCGTGGCGTACGGGAGGTACTGCGGGACCTGGCGGCGGACCAGTCCGACCACCGCGACGCCGAGGCTCGCCCCGGCGAGGGTGGCCAGCACCACCACCTCGGCCGGCCGGTGCAGCGCGGCGGTGAGCGAGGCGAGCGCCCCGC
The DNA here is from genome assembly GCF_002846275.1 of Plantactinospora sp. CNZ320. Classification (NCBI taxonomy): domain Bacteria; kingdom Bacillati; phylum Actinomycetota; class Actinomycetes; order Micromonosporales; family Micromonosporaceae; genus Plantactinospora; species Plantactinospora sp. CNZ320. Next base: position 3,832,023 of record NZ_PJMP01000001.1, on the reverse strand, counting down.
TGAACGCGAAGAGCGCCCCACCGGCGGCGAGCCCGCCGATCTGGGCGGGCTGCGGCGGCATCGACCAGGTGTCGGCCTCGTCCGCCGGGCTGGAGAGGGTGCCGACGATCCGGGCGAGGGCGGCGACGACGGCGCCGATCAGCGCGACGATGCCGAGCGCGGCGGCGGTGGTCCACGGCCGCACCAGGCTCGCCCCGACCGCGTGCAGCGCGACCGCTCCGGCCACTGTGGCCCGGGCCAGCCCGGCCCGTGGATCGGTGGCGACGACCGAACTCACCCCGTAGACGGTGGCGACCGCCCCGCCGACCACGATCGGGGACCACCAGGGCAGCCCGAACGCCGCCGGGGTGCCGATGGTGGCGAGTCCGACACAGACGGCCGCGACGTCGTACGACCACGGTCGGGGCAGGGCGATGGTGGCGGCACCGGCCAGCAGGAGCAGGGCGACCGGAGCCTGCCAGCCGGTACCTGTCTCGCTGACGTGCCACTGCGCGAGGTCGGCCGCCCAGAGCCGGCCCGGGGTGGCCAGCACCTGGAGTCCGCCGCTGATCGCCGTCCAGCCGGCGAGCAGTGCGACGAGACCGCCGGTGAGCGCGATGCCGAGGACCGGTCCGCGCCGCCAGTCGGCCGGCATGGCCCGGATTCCGGCGGCCACCACCAGGATGAGGAAGGCGGCGGCGGCCAGTTCGGCGCCGTCGCCGAGGATGCCGGCGATCCGGGCGAGGGTGCCGACCAGGGCCGCGGTGACCGCCGCGGCGGCGATGTCCGAGCCGTCGAGCAGCCGGTCCGCCCGCCGGCCGGAGTCGATCGACGGCGCCAGCACCAGGAGTATCGCGCTGACCAGCAGCAGTCCGCCGACCAGGGCGTCCGGCAGGGTGGCGCCGGGTGCGCCGAAGGCCGCCGCGGTGACCGCGAGCGTGCCGAGGCCGGTGCCGACGGCCAGCGGCACGCTGATCTGCCGTTGGGCCACCTGGGTCACCGCCGCGTAGCAGAGCACCGCGCAGACGGCGAGGAAGCTGGCGGCGAGGACCGGTTCGGTGGCCTCCCGCACCGACAGGGCGGTCGGGGTGGGGTCGACGGGTACCGCCGAGGCGACGAAGGCCGCCACCGCACCGGGGAAGGCGAACGCCGCCCCGCCGGCCGCCCAGTCGCCGACCAGACCGGACCACCGGCCCGCCGGAGTCGTCCGGGCGAGCGGGGCGAGCGCGACAAGCGCACCTCCGACGGCGAGCGCGAAGAGTACCGCCGCGGTCAGCCCGGGGCGGGCGACCGAGGCGGCTGCCCCGGCGAGTCCCACCACTGCGGCGGCCACGGCGTGGGTAAGCGCGGCCCGCCTGGTCTCGGCGGTCAGCCCGATCAGCCCGATGCCGATCGCGACCAGCACCGGTGGCCAGGGGGCGGCGACCCAGCCGAACCCGAACGAGGCCGGCATGGCGAGTGCGGTGAGCGCCGCGCCGACCACGGCGAACTCGCGGCGCACCTCCGGCGGCGAGGAGAGCACCGCGGCGATGGTGAGCAGCAGGGCGGTGACGGCGAGCTGCCAGGAGGTGTCGCCGACCCCGGCGGCGAGCTTTCCGGGGTACTCGGAGAGGTCGGCCTCCCAGACCGGGAGCGCGGCCCGGATCGGAGCCAGGGCGGCCCGCAGCGCCCCGCCGGCCACCACGATGCCGATCACGATCAGTGCGGCGGCGGACGCCAGCTGTGGCCCGCGTCGGGCGGTCTCGGGCACCGCGCGTACGCCGAGCCCGGTCAGCGCGATGACGGCGGCGATCACCACGAGTGCCCGCCCCGGCAGGGCGACCGCGGCGACCCGGCCGGCGGCACCGATCACCGCCAGGGTGAGGATCCCGGCGGCGATGTCCGGCAGGGGTGGCCGGCGCAGCACCAGCGCACCGACCATGCCGACCCCGGCGGCGAGCAGCAGCGCCAGGCCGGCCCGGGCCGCAGCGGGTACGGTGTCGGCGTTCACCAGCGCGATGACCGCGCAGACCACGGCGACGGCGAAGGCCAGCCCGTGCAGCGTCCAGGTGAGTTCCCGGACCCAGGGGGTGCGGGTCGTCGACCGGCCGCCCGGGGTGCGGGCCACCTTCACCGGACCGCCCGGGGCCGGACCGCCCAGCGCCGGATCGGCCTGGACGACCGCGTCCGCCTCTTCGGGGAAGGTCTCCGGCCGATCCGGGCCCTGGTCGGCCGGGTCGCCGTCCACCCGTCCCGGCCGGTCGTCGGGGCGGGTTCTCGGCGTGCCGGGTGGGGCGGCCACCGGCACCTCGGGTCCGAACCGGAACCGGGCCGGCCAGCCGGTGAGTCGGCCGTCGTCGCCGAAGAGCCGGCTGAGGTAGAGGTTGCCGACCGCCACCGCCGCGAGTACGGCTGCCCAGCCGGCCGGCCCGGTGACGAAGTCGTACGCCAGCAGCGGCAGGATCGGCTGCACGGCGAGTACGGCCGCGTAGCGGGGTGCGTTCAGCCCGGTCACCGAGGCGTACCCGGCGGCGACGGCGGCGGTGAACAGGAAGGTCAGCCCGGCGAAGAGCGACCCGGGCAGCCCGCTGTCGCCGAACCGGTCGACTGTCCAGAGCGAGTACCCGGTCAGCGGCACCAGCAGCAGCCCGACCGCCGCGATTGTCTCGGCGGTGGCGCTCAGCCCGCGCGCGGCCACCCGGGGCGGTACGGCCAGCATCAGCGCGGTGGCCAGCACCAGGATCGCGACCCGACTGAAGTCGTCGAGCGAGCTGAGCGCGACGGCGACGAAGACCACCGCCGCGATGCCGAGCAGCAGCGCACCGAGCCCGAGCAGGATGTTCTGCACCTCGCGGGTGGACGCCTCGGGGCGGGCCTTACCGTCGTCCCAGCTCGGTTCCGCGCCCGGCGGTGGTGGTGGCGGTGGTGGGGGCGGTGCGGTGGGTGTCGTCCGGTCGGGGCCGCCGCCCCTCGGCTGCCGGGGTACCCGGGGCGGTGCCGCGCCGGGGGAGGTGCCGGGCGCGGCGGTCGGTGGGCGGCGGTTGGCCTTGCGCCGGAGCACCCGGCGCGGCTTGGTGTTCTGCTTGCGGCGCTGGTCCGCCGCGTGCGACAGGATGTCCCGCTGGAAGAGCGCCGCCTGCATCTGCGAGGCGATCGTCTTCTGCTCCCTGGCGAGCGCCGCCTCGCGGATCTTCATCTCGGCGATGGAGCGCTCGATCCGGGCGACGTCGTCGGCCCACTGGAGCTGCTCGGTCCCGCAGTGCGGGCAGTGTGGTGCCGGCTCGATCTCCCGGCCGCACGAGGAGCACTGGTACGTCGTACTCACGGCACCCCCTCCAGCCGGCGCGCAGGCCGCATCACGGGCTTACACCGAAGCATGCCCACGGGAGGCTGCAGTTGAACAGCCCCCGGTCGCGTGCGAAACCCGGCTGAGGAGATCCTAAAAGGCCGGCCGTGGACCTGGTCGGGTCCACGGCCGGCAAGTCGGCGTCGAATTCACGATTGTCGCCGTCCGGCGGTTGCGCTACCGGAGGCCGCCGTGACGGCGGTTGGTGGGGTTACGGCCGGCCCATGCCGCGGTATTCCCAGCCGGCCTGGGTCCACAGTCCAGAGTCGAGGCAGTTGCGACCGTCCACGACCCGCCGTCCGGCGGCGAGTTCGCCGAGCGCCATCGGGTCGGCGTTGCGGAAGTCGGCCCACTCGGTGAGTACGCAGACCAGGTCAGCCCCGGTCACGGCCTCGTTCATGCTGCCGGTGTACGACAGCTCGGGGCGCTCGCGGCGGGCGTTCTCCATCCCCTGCGGGTCGTAGACCTGCACATCGGCGCCGGCCTTGTGTAGCGCGGCGGCGACGGCGAGCGAGGGGGCGTCCCGGACGTCGTCGGAGTTCGGCTTGAAGGTGGCGCCGAGCACCGCGATCCTGGTGCCGGAGAGGTCCGGCCCAGCCGGCCCGTACCGGCGGCCGAGCAGTTCGGCGGCGAGCTGGAGCACCCGGCTGCGGCGGCGCAGGTTGATCAGGTCGACCTCGTGCAGGAAGCGGAGCGCCTCGCCGGCACCGAGCTCCTGGGCCCGGGCCTGGAACGCCCGGATGTCCTTGGGTAGGCAGCCACCGCCGAAGCCGACGCCGGCCTGGAGGAACCGGTTGCCGATCCGGGGGTCGTAGCCGATCGCCCGGGCGAGCTGGGTGACGTCGCCACCGGCCACCTCGCAGACCTCGGCCATCGCGTTGATGAACGAGATCTTGGTGGCCAGGAAGGCGTTCGCGGCCACCTTGACCAGTTCGGCGGTGGCGAAGTCGGTCACCACCAGCGGAACCTCCCGGTCCTCGGTGGCGGCCAGGTCGTAGACGCCCTTGTGTGCCGCGTAGAGCATGCCGTTGGCCCACTCGCTCTTGACGCCGACCACGATCCGGTTGGGCCGGAGCACGTCCTCGACGGCGAAGCCCTCCTGGAGGAACTCGGGGCTCCAGGCGACCTCGACCCCGAGACCGCCGTCGGCGTGCTTGCCGACCAGCTGCTCGATCCACTCGGCGGTGCCGACCGGGACGGTGGACTTGCCGACGATCAGGGCCTTGCGGGTCAGGTGCTGGGAGAGCCCGGTGACGGCGGCCTCGACGTACGACAGGTCGGCGCCCATGCCGTCGGCCCGCTGCGGGGTGCCGACGCAGATGAAGTGCACGTCGCCGAAGGCGGCGGTCTCGGCGATGTCTGTCGAGAACCGGAGCCGGCCGGCGGCCAGGTTGCGCTTGAGCAGCTCGTCGAGGCCGGGCTCGTGGAACGGCACCTCGCCACCGGCCAGCTTGGCGATCTTCTCGGCGTCGACGTCGAAGCCGATCACCTCGTAGCCGAGTTCGGCGAAGCAGATGGCGTACGTCGCGCCCAGGTAGCCGGTGCCGAGGAAGGTCAGACGCGGGCGGGCGGCGCCGGACGGCGGAGTCACCGCCGGGATCGTCGGCATGGGCTGAGTGCTCGGGTACGGGATCGTCACGCCTGTGTTCTCCGCTCGCAGTGGCGGCGCTTCATTGCGTCGCGGTGGGAGGTCGGCGCCGGAGGAGAGCGCCGATGTCGGACATTGTGGGCCTTGTTCACCTGATGTCGCGGGTGCGCGGTCGGCGAGTCGGCCTCCCGCGCCGGGTACGACAAGCGCTGAGCCTACGCGGATCGCTCTTCCCGGTGCATCTTCGGTCGGGCTTTTCACAGCACGCCGGCCGGCCCGCCGCTCCGTCCCCCAGGCCCGTCCGGGTCGCCCCTTCTCGGTGCTATTCCCCCGATTTCTGCTGCTAGGCGTGTTTGGTAGCTGGTGGGCGAACGTTCTGGCTAAAGGATCTTGACCCCCGGAAATCGCTGCTCATAGGCTCCGATCCACCTTCAAGCCGATCTCTGCCAGCCGTACCCCCCACCCCCGAGAAGGGATCCGACCGTCAGATGACGCTTCCGAAGTTCCCCCCGACGCCCCCTCCGAAGCCTCCCAGATCGATGTTCCGGCGTCTCGGCGGGGCAGCGGTCGCCCTGCTGCTCGCCCCGCTGCCGCTGCTGCCCGGCACCCCGGCCGCCGCCCATCCGGGCAAGCCGCCGACCCCGCCCGGATGCAGCCAGGACCCGTCCGCCCGGCTCACCGGGGTACCGAGCCCGGAGCGGCACCTCGGCTTCCCGCTCGGCCTCGGCCAGGAGCGGCTGGTCACCGACGACGAGATCCGTTCCTACCTCGGTGCCGTCGACGCCGCCTCCGACCGGGTGATCACCGGCAACCTCGGCAACAGCGTGCTCGGCCAGTCGATGCCGTACGCGATCGTCTCCGACCCCGCCCACCTGCGCCGGGGTGAGCTGGAGAAGATCGCCGGGGACATCCGCGACCTGCGCGACCCGCGCAAACTGTCGAACCGCAGGGCGGCGGAGATCGCAGCCAAGGGCCCGGCGATCGTCTGGGTGACCGGCAACGTGCACGGCGGGGAGAAGTCCGGCGGCGACGCCGCGCTGAAGACCCTCTACGAGCTGGCCGCCGGCCTCTCCTGCGAGGTACGCGAGCGCAACCAGAACCTCGTCACGATCATCCTGTCGACGCAGAACCCGGACGGTCGGGACGCCAGCCGCAGGCAGAACGAGTACGGCTTCGACCTGAACCGGGACTGGTTCTCGCGTACCCAGCCGGAGACCGACGCCAAGTTGGAGATGCTGCGCCGCTACCCGCCGCAGGTCTACGTCGACGCGCACGAGATGGGCGGCGACGAGTACTTCTTCCCGCCGAACGCCGACCCGATCCACCACGAGATCTCCGACGAGGTGGTCGACTGGATCAACCGGATCGGCGCGGCCAACGCCGAGGGCTTCGGCTACAACGGCGCCTGCTCGGACACGGTCACCAGCGAGTGCTACTTCAACTACGACACCTACGACATGTTCTTCATGGGGTACGGCGACACGGTGCCGGCCACCGGCTTCGGCGCCGCCGGGATGACGTACGAGAAGGGCAGCTCGTCGGCGGTCCAGGACCGGGTGCAGCAGCAGTTCAACACCCAGTGGGCGACCGTCGGCTGGGCCTCGGAGAACCGGCGGGAGATCCTGTCGGACTACTTCCGGATCTGGTCCGACGCCCTGGCCGAGGGGCGGGCCGGCAGGCTCCAGCCCAACGAGGTCGTGCAGCCGACGAACGAGGTGCAGTTCCCGGTACCGGACGTCACGGTCCGGTCGTACTTCCTGCTGCCGAACCGGCAGCTCGGCGACGTACGCCGGCTCGTCGAGCGGCTGCGCCGGATGGACGTCGAGGTGTACCGGCTGACGAAGTCGACGAAGGTGCCGAACGCGAAGGTCTTCGGCGGCCGGTCGGCCCGGAACGTCACCGTGCCGGCGGGCGCGTACTGGATCCCGATGGAGCAGCCGCAGAAGCACTGGATCCAGGCGATCCTGGGCGAGGACCCGTACGTCCCGTTCCCGTACTTCTACGACGTCTCGTCCTGGAGCAACCCGCTGCTGATGGGCGTGGAGACGATCTACACGGGTGACCGGCTCTCGCCGAAGGCGGAACGGGTCCGGGGCGTCGACGGTGGCCGGGACTCCGGCGCGCCGAGGCACGGCTCGTACGCGTACCCGCTGGACTCGGCGGCGGCGGCCGAGCTGACCTTCAAGCTGCTCGGCACGGGCGTGGAACTGCGTCGCGACCAGCGCAGCGGCGTCGTGACGCTGCCGGCGGCCAGCCTGACCGGCGGGCGTGACCAGCTCGCCCGCTCCCTCGGGGTGACCCTGACCGCCCGGCGGAGCGGACCGGCCGGCACCGCACTGACCCTGCCCGACGTCGGCCTGTACTCCGGCACCGGCATCTCCACCACCTCCGGCTCGCACGGCGAGGCCCGGTACGTGCTCGGTGCCCGGTGGGGCCTCGACCTCAAGCCGGTCGGTACGGCGGACATCAACGACAACACCGCGGCCTTCACCGGCCGGACCGTCCTGCTGGTGCCGGACGGCAGCAACCCGACCGGTGGCCTCACCGCCGCAGGCCAGGCCAACCTGCGGGCCTGGGTGGCGGCCGGCGGCACCTACGTCGGGCTGCGCAACCAGGGCACCCGGATGGCCCGCTCCGCCGGGCTGACCTCGACGGTCGAGCTGCCGAAGCCGACCGGCTACACCGTGATCGGCTCGCACCTGCGGGTCGACGTCGACCGGAGCAGCCCGGTCGGGCTGGGCCGGCCGGCCGAGGACTTCGAGTTCAACAACAACGACTCGATCCTCTCGCCCAGCACCACCGGCAGGAACGTGTTGACGTACCCGGCCGACGGGCGGTTCTGGCACAACGGCTTCACCGAGCACGCGGACGCGCTCAAGGGCACTGTCGCGCTGGTCGACGAGCCGACCGGGGCCGGCCGGGCGGTGCTGTTCGCGTTCAACCCGCTGTTCCGGGCGTACAACGAGAGTGGGCTGCACCTGGTCGCCAACGCGCTGCTGGCACCGTCGGCGGGTCCGGCGGCATCGGCGTCGCCGGGTGCCCGCGCGGCGGCTCCCGCCGTACCTCCGGCCCGGGCCTCCGCCGCCGCGGCGCCGGCAGCGGAGAACCTGGGCGGGCAGTGGCGGCCGATCTCCGTCCGGGTCGCCGCCGCCGACCTGGACCGGACCCGGGCGATCGTCGCCCGGTACGCCGACGACGCACAGGTCGGCACGGCGAACGGTACGGCGTACCTGACCATCCCTAACCCGGAGGGTCTGACGTCGGACGAGCACCCGTTCCTGCGTGAACTGGTCCGGGAGATCCGGGCGGCGGGCATTCCGCTGCGCTCCGTCGTCGGCTGACCGACAGCGTTACGTACGTGGGGGGTGGGAGTGTTCTCCCACCCCCACTGCTTTGTTCGGTTGCGGAATCGCGCAATGGATCGGACACGGATTCTTCCCATCGACAGTCGTACCGACCTAGGGTGACGCCACAATTCTCGCCTGGGGGGAAGGTACGCGATGAAAAGCATCCGCTCACTGCTGGCCGGCGTCGCTGTTATCGGCGCGCTGTCGGTGCTTGTTCCCGGGGTGGCCCGGGCGAATCCGTCCGGGCACGATCCCGGTTCCCGGGCCGTCGAAGCCCTCGCCCCGGGCCCGGCCGGGGTGGCGGACGTCAGGGAGATCGCGCCGGGTGTCTACAGCGGACGGACGGTGGCAGCCTGGGGGTGCGAGTCCGGAGCCGTCTGCTTCTACACCCAGCGCGACGGCAACGGGGGTGTCTGCTGGTCCAGGGGAAACGTGCCCTCTTCGAGTTGCGGCTACCGCGCCTCCTATTTCAACAACGGCGCGCCCTGCTCCGGTTGCGACCACGTCCGGGTGTACGAGGGCTTCAACTACACCGGCATCGAATTGGCGTGCCTGCACTACGGCTGGGCCGAGGGCCGGGGCAACTTCTACATCTCATTGCCGGTGAATTCCTTCCGCTGGGGCGGCGAATGCTGAATTCGTGGCCCGGTCGGGGCCGCCCCGTCTGTGCAGCCAGCTCGACAGTCTCGGCGTCGGGGGCTGCCAGCCGGGCCGGCTCCGCGCCCAACGCCATCCGCGCCCAACGGCGCCCGCGTCCGGCCCTGCCCCGGCTGGCCGGGTAGGGCTGTCGGGAGCAGGTTACTGGCGGGTATTCTTCGGATATCCGGGGCGCGGTGCCGCCGGGGGACGAGTGCCGGGAGGGCCGCGGTGACCAGTGAGTCGTCGTTCGACGCATACCTGCTGCCGGAGGAGCACCGGGCGATCCGGGAGGCCGTCCGGGAGGTCTGCGACGCCAAGGTCGCGCCGAACGCGGCCGAGGCCGACGAGACCGGCGAGTTCCCGAAGGCGTCGTACGAGGCGCTGCGGGCCGCCGACTTCCACGCCCCGCACATCCCCGAGGAGTACGGCGGAGCGGGTGCCGACGCCCTCGCCACCGCGATCGTGATCGAGGAGGTGGCCCGGGCCTGCGCCTCCTCCTCGCTGATCCCGGCGGTGAACAAGCTCGGCACCATGCCGCTGCTGCTGGCCGCCTCCGAGGAGTTGAAGCGGCGCTACCTGCCGCGGGTGGCCCGGGGCGAGGCGATGTTCTCGTACTGCCTCTCCGAGCCGGAGGCGGGCAGCGACGCCGCGTCGATGACCACCCGGGCGGTCCGGGACGGCGACCACTACGTGCTCAACGGCGTCAAGCGGTGGATCACCAACGCCGGGGTGTCGGAGTACTACACCGTCTTCGCGGTGACCGATCCGGCGGCCCGGTCGCGCGGCATCTCCGCCTTCGTGGTGGAGAAGTCCGACCCCGGGGTCAGCTTCGGGGCGCCGGAGAAGAAGCTCGGCATCAAGGGCTCACCGACCCGCGAGGTCTACCTCGACAACGTGCGGATCCCGGCGGACCGCATGATCGGCGAACCGGGCAGCGGCTTCGGCACCGCGATGAAGACCCTGGACCACACCCGGGTCACCATCGCCGCCCAGGCGGTCGGGATCGCCCAGGGGGCGCTGGACTACGCCAAGGGGTACGTGCGGGAGCGCAAGCAGTTCGGCAAGGCGGTCGCGGAGTTCCAGGGCGTGCAGTTCATGCTCGCCGACATGGGGATGAAGCTGGAGGCGGCCCGGCAGCTGACGTACGCGGCGGCCGGCCGGTCGGAGCGGGGCGACGCCGACCTGACGTACTTCGGCGCCGCAGCCAAGTGCTTCGCCTCGGACGCCGCGATGGAGATCACCACCGACGCGGTGCAGCTCCTCGGCGGGTACGGCTACACCCGGGACTACCCGGTCGAGCGGATGATGCGGGACGCCAAGATCACGCAGATCTACGAGGGCACCAACCAGGTGCAGCGGATCGTGATGGCCCGTCAACTCCTCAAGGACTGACCTCCGTGCCGGTGCGCCGGACGTCGATGCCACGCCCGGGCCGCGCAACGCCGACCGGTGTGGATGGCCGGTGGATACGATGACCGCATGAGTGCGGAGGCGTTCGGCAGGGCCCTGCCCGCCGTCGTCACGCTCGACGACCTGGCGGCCATGATCGCTGCCGACCAGCACGGCCATCGGTATGAGCTGGGCCCCGAGGGAGCCCTGTCGATCATGCCGCCGCCGGACTCCGAGCATGCCGCGGTCGCCAGCCGGCTCCTCGTCTGGCTCGCCATGGCGGGCTGGCCGGCCGAGCAGGTGCTCCAGGCCGCCGGAATCCGGATCCCCGGTCCGGACGGCGACGGCGGCCGGATTCCCGACCTCACGGTCTGGGCCCGTGCACAGCCGCGAAGTGTCTGGCTGTCCCTCGCCGACCTGGTGCTGGTGATCGAGATCGTGTCACCCGGCTCGGCGGCGATGGACGAGGTCGTCAAGCGCCGCGAGTACGCGTACGCCGGGATTCCGCGGTACTGGATGGTCGAGCGGGATGCGGCGCAGACGGTCACCCTGCACGTCCTCGGCCCGGACCGGACGTACGAGGTGGCGGCGAAGATGCCGCTGGCCTGGCTGTTGCAGACCGACCCGGCCGACCACCACATCGGCGGCTGAGCACCGGATCGGCAGCTGACCCGTCGGCCGACCGGCCCACGGCGTGGGCGGACCGTCAGCGGTCGCCCAGTCGGCGGGTCACCCCGTCCATGCCGTCGTCGTCCCGGCCCCCGCTGAACTGGGTGGTCTCGTCGGAGCGTCCGCCGAACTGGGTGGTCTCGTCGCTGCCCGGCTGGCCTGCCCGGGGTGCCGGGGCCGGCGGCGTCAGCGGACTGTAGGTGGGCGGCTGCGGCGGGCCGAAGCTCGGCGGCTGCGGCGGTGCGCTCGGGGCGTTGTACGGCGGGGCCGAGGGTGTCGGGTGGTGCGGCGCGACCGGGCCGTAGTTCGGCGGTACGGCGGGACCGAAGTTCGGCGGTGCGGACTGGGCGTAGTTCGGGGCGCCGGAGGGGCCGTAGTTGGGCGGGTGCGCGGGCGGGCCGCCGGGCGGGAACTGTCCGTACGGGAACTGTCCGCCGGGTGCGGGCTGGCCGGCCGGTGGGTGGGGCGGAAAACCGGGCTGGCCGGTGGCGCCGGGGAGGCTGGCCACGGCCGCACGGGGCGAGCGCCAGCGCTGCGGTACGAGCAGGGTCGCGCCGAGCAGCACGGCCATCAGGGTGGAGAAGGCCCCGGCCGGGGCGGTGAGAGCGAAGTTGACGCCGAACACGGAGCGCGGCAGCAGGTCGGCCATCGACCTGAAGTCGACCATGGTCCAGAGCGCCATGACCAGGAAGAACAGGCCGGCGACCACGGTACCGACCGGGGACCACCGGGGCAGCAGCAGTGCGGCGAGCAGCCCCGCGACGGCGACGATCGCGACGAACCCCACGATCATGTCCCCGGTCAGGTCGTTGGCGATGCCGCCGTTGAACCTGACCAGTCCGATCCCGAACAACACCCAGATGATCGGTACGCTGACCAACCCGAAGACCAGGGATCCAAGGTGTCGCACCGCAACCTCCCGCGCCGGAGTGCCTTCCGGCACCGTACCCGGAACGGGCAACGCCGGAATCGGCGTGTCGGTCCGGGGCGGGTCGACGGACGACCCGCCCCGGCATGGTCAACCGGTCGGGCTGCCGGCCGCGTCGTCGCGCTTCGCCGTGGTCCGGGGCGGTGCCGACCACGGCGAGCCGGCATCGCGGCGCGGTAGCGGCGGCAGTGGTTGGGTGTCCGGCTCCGGGTAACCCAGCGTCGGCGGCTTGGCGTCGGTGTCCGGTGGGTTGTTCAGCAGGGACCAGTCGGTCGGAGTCGGCTCCTCCGGGTCGGCCGGCGCCGGTGCCGGGCTGGCGGCGACCGGGCAGGGCCAACGGCGCCAGCGCTGGACGCTGAAGGTGGCCATCAGCAGCAGTACGCCGACCAGGAACGTGGTGCCGTTGTCCAGCACCTGCACCAGCGGCAGCGGGTCGCCGAACACCTTCCAGTTCGCCGGCACCGCGTCGCGCACCGTGAACGGGTCGACGAACAGCCCGACGTACGGTGCGGCCAGCAGCAGGCCGGCGACGAGCGGACCCGTCGGGGAGAGCCGCAGCGTACCGAGCAGGCCGAGCAGGATGCCCGCGACTCCGAGGTAGACGGCCCCCTGGATCAGGTTGGCCGTGTTGAAGGTACCGACTTCCTCCCAGCGGGTGACGGTGCGGGCGGACCCGTCCTGACCGAGCGCGATCAGGGCCCAGGTCAGTGGCGCCGCCACCACTCCGGCGAGGAAGCTCCAGAGATGTCGCATCCGCGCACCGTACCGTTTCGGCAGCCGTCGAGCAGCCTGCCCGGGCGCGTCTCGCATCGATCTTGCTGACTGTCACCGTGGGATGACCGGGTGATCCGGGTAACCCCCGTCACCGGCGGAGGCGGCAGGGGCGGCGGCACGGCGCGTCGCCGTACCGTTGCGGGCATGACCGAGCAGCCTTCGCCGCCGCCGGCCGGCAAGCCGACCTCGTACTCGCGGGTCACGCTGAGCCGGATCATGACGGCGGTCGACGTCAACCTCTACGGCACCGTGCACGGCGGGGTGCTGATGAAGTTCGTCGACGACGTGGCCGGGGCGTCGGCGGCCCGGCACTCGGGCGGCACGGCGGTGACCGCCGCGATCGACGAGATCGTCTTCGCCGAGCCGGTCCGGGTCGGTGACCTGGTGCACGCGCACGCCCAGGTCAACTGGACCGGGCAGACCTCGATGGAGGTAGGGGTCCGGGTGGTCGCCGAGCGCTGGGACAGCGCCGAGGAGACCCCGATCCTGGTCGCCACCGCCTATCTGGTCTTCGTCGGGGTGGACGTGGCCGGCAACCCGCGCCCGGTCCGCCCGGTGCTGCCGGAGACGCCCACCGACGAGCGCCGGTTCCGCGAGGCGGAGATCCGCCGGGCGCACCGGCTGGCCAGGCGCAGGGCGATCCAGGCGCACCGGGGTGCCGGCGACTCCTCCGTGGCCGGCTGAGGCACCCCGCACCGGCTCTCCCCCTGGGGCGGCCCACATGATCCGGGGCCTGGACATGTGGGCCGGGCCCGCGTACCGGTGCCGCCTTCCGGGCGGAGAATGACGGGTCGGGTACGGCAGTATGGCGACCGGGTCCGGCACACCGTCGTGCCGGCCGTAGGGAGGGGCAGGACCATGGTTGGCGAGGTGCTCTGGACGCCGCCACCGGCCGGCGACGACCGGTCCCGGATCGGCGACTACCTGCGCTGGCTGCGCCGGCACCGGGGCCTCGACTTCGACGACTACGCCGCGCTGTGGCGCTGGTCGGTCACCGACCTCGACGGCTTCTGGCGCTCGATCTGGGACTACTTCGAGGTCGACGCACACACCGAGCCGACCGCCACCCTGGTCGACACCTCCATGCCCGGCACCCGATGGTTCCCCGGCGCCACCCTCAACTACACCGAGCACGTACTCCGGATGCCCGGGATGGCCGACGACGAGCCGGTGGTGATCGCACAGAGCCAGACCCGCGCCCCGGTCACCCTGACCGCCGCGCAGTTGCGCGAGCAGGTACGCCGGGTCCGGGCCGGACTGGTCCGTCTCGGCGTCGGCCCCGGTGACCGGGTGGCGGCGTACGCCCCGAACGTCCCCGAGACGTTCGTGTTGATGCTCGCCACCGCAAGCCTCGGCGCCGTCTTCTCCTCCTGCGCCCCCGAGTTCGGCACCCGCAGCGTGCTCGACCGCTGGCGGCAGATCGCCCCGACCGTGCTGGTGGCCGTCGACGGCTACCGGTACGGCGACAAGCCGGTCGACCGCCGCGCCGAGCTGGCGACGATCCGGGCCGAGCTGACCTCGCTGGTACACACGGTGGTGCTGCCCTATCTGGAGCCGGACGCCGCGCCGCCGGACGGCGCGCTTCGCTGGGCGGAGCTGGCGGCGGCCACCGACGAGCCGCTGACCTTCACGGCGGTCCCCTTCGACCACCCGCTCTACGTGCTCTACTCCTCCGGCACCACCGGGCTGCCGAAGCCGATCGTGCACGGGCACGGCGGCATCCTGCTCGAACACCTGAAGATGCTGGCGCTGCACCACGACCTCGGCCCGGGGGACCGGTTCTTCTGGTTCACCACCACCGGCTGGATGATGTGGAACTTCCTGGTCTCCGGCCCGGCGGTGGGTGCCGCGATCGTCCTCTTCGACGGCAACCCGGCGGTCCGGGCCGAGCCCGGCCAGCCGGCCGAACCCGACCTCGGCACGCTGTGGCGGCTGGCCGCCGAGACCGGCACCACCTACTTCGGCACCTCGGCGCCGTTCCTGCTGGCCTGCCGCAAGGCCGGGCTGCGCCCGGCGGAGTCGTTCGACCTCTCCGCCGTGCGCGGGGTCGGTTCGACAGGTGCGCCGCTGCCGGCCGAGGGCTTCCGCTGGGTGTACGACTCCGTCGGCGCCGACCTGCGGCTCGACTCGATCTCCGGTGGCACCGACGTCTGCACCGGTTTCGTCGGCGGGGTGCCGCTGTTGCCGGTTGTCGCCGGTGAGATCACCTGCCGCTGCCTGGGTGCCCGGGTGGAGGCGCGGTCGACCGACGGCGAGTCGGTGATCGACCAGCTCGGCGAGTTGGTGATCACGGCGCCGATGCCGAGCATGCCGGTCGGGTTCTGGAACGACCCGGAGGGGCGCCGCTACCGGGAGGCGTACTTCGACGTCTATCCCGGAGTGTGGCGGCACGGGGACTGGATCACCGTCACCGAGCGGGGCAGTTGCGTGATCACCGGCCGTTCCGACGCCACCCTCAACCGGGGCGGGGTGCGGCTGGGCACCGCCGAGTTCTACTCGGTGGTCGAGGGGCTGCCCGAGGTGACCGACTCGCTCGTGGTGCACCTGGAGGACGACGAGGGCGGGGCGGGGGAGCTGCTGCTCTTCGTCGTACTCGGGCCGGGATTGGAGCTGGATGCCGAGCTGACCGCGCGGATCAACCGGGAGCTGCGTACCGGGTTGTCGCCCCGGCACGTGCCGGACGAGATCCACCAGGTCGGTGCGGTACCGAGGACGCTGTCGGCGAAGAAGCTGGAGGTGCCGGTGAAGAAGATCCTCACCGGGGCAGCTGTCGACTCGGCCGCCGCCACCGGTGCACTGGCCAACCCGGAGTCGCTGCTCGCCTTCGAACGGTTCGCCCGGAACCGGGCTGCCGGTCGGTCGATGTGATCTGCGTTACGTCAACCGAACCGTGACCTTCTCCGTCGTCGCCCGGTCGTCCAGCCGGGTCGGGTCGAGGTTGCCGCAGAGCACTGTGCTGGCCCCGGCGGCCAGCGGGGCGAGCAGCCAGTCCACCGGGTCCGGGTGACGGGCGGCGTCGACGAGTACCCGGTCACCGGCCCCGATGCCCAGCTCGGCGGCGCGCTGGGCCGCCAGGTCGACAAGCACCGGATCCTGTGGACCGGCCGCCGGGTACGGCGTGAAGTGGTCGCCGTGCCCGCGTACCTCGACCACGTAGTCGGCCCAGCCGGGCGGCAGTTGGCGTACCGGTGCGGCGAGCGGGGCGAGCGCCAGGGCGTACCGGTCACCGGCCGGCCAGGCCGTCGCCTCGCCGACCCGGTCGACCGAGGCGAAGAGCACGTCGACCGGCTGCGGCCCGTCCGGCTCACCGGGTCGGGCACCGCAGACGGCCGACCCGACCGACCAGCAGCCGAGCAGCACGGCGGCGGTCTGCCAGTGCGGCGGGAGCAGCACCCCGACGGGATCGGCCGGAGCCAGCCCCGCCGAGTCGACAAGCAGGTTGGCGGTCTTGGCCACCCAGTTGGCCACTGTCGCCCCGGAGAGTTCGGTCCGGTCGCCGGTGGCGTCGTCGTACCAGGTCAGCAGCGGTCGGGTCGGGTCGGCGGCGATGGCGGCGGCGAAGAGCCCGGCAATGTTCTCGGTCATCGCCCGCGACGATACCGACCCGGCCGGCCGGTGGCGCCCGACCTCCGGACCGGGTCGTGGCGGTCGCCGAACCCGGGCGGAAGCCTGCGGATCGCACCCGTCGTGACGGCTTCGTCGCGGACCCGTCCGAGGTCGGTCGGGCACCCGTCGGGAGTCACCGGAAAGACAGTTGCCCGACGGGTCGCAGTCGACGCGTCCGGGGCGGTGCGGCGTAGGCTTGAAGTGTTCCGCACATCACATCCAGCCGAGGAGTCGCCAAGTGACCGCCGGTCGCCCGCCCCGCGTGCTAATTGACGCCACAAGCGTCCCCGCTGACCGGGGCGGCGTTGGTAGATACGTCGACGGCCTGCTCGGCGCCCTGGGCAAGGTGATCGGGTCGGGGCTGGAACTGGCGGTGGTCGGGCTGCGCACCGACGCCGAGCGCTACTCCCGGATGCTGCCGGCGGCCGAGGTGATCGCCGCACCGGCGGCGGTGGCGCACCGGCCGGCCCGGCTGGCCTGGGAGCAGACCGGGCTGCCGCTGCTGGCCCAGCAGGTCGGCGCGCACGTGCTGCACTCGCCGTTCTACACCTGTCCACTCCGGGCCGGCTGTCCGGTCACGGTCACCGTGCACGACGCGACCTTCTTCACCGAGCCGGAGCACTACGACAAGTCACGTCGGACCTTCTTCCGCAGTGCGATCAAGACCTCGCTGCGCCGCGCCGACCGGGTGATCGTGCCGAGCAAGGCGACCAGGGACGAGCTGATCCGGCTGCTGGACGCCGACCCGACCCGGATCGACGTGGCCTACCACGGCGTCGACCAGGCGGCGTTCCACGCGCCGAGCGACGAGGAGAAGGCCCGGGTACGCGCCCGGCTCGGCCTGGGCGGGCACAGCTACGTGGCGTTCCTCGGCGCCAAGGAGCCGCGCAAGAACGTGCCGAACCTGATCCGGGGCTGGGTGCTGGCGGTCAAGGACCGGCCCGAGCCGCCCGCCCTGGTGATCGCCGGTGGTCAGGGGCACGACGACGACATCGACCGGGCCGTCGCCGACGTGCCGGCGCACCTGCGGCTGCTCCGTCCCGGCTATCTGCGCTACGCCGACCTGCCGGGCTTCCTCGGCGGTGCCCTGGTCGCCGCCTACCCGTCGTACGGCGAGGGGTTCGGGCTGCCGATCCTGGAGGCGATGGCCTGCGCCGCCCCGGTGCTCACCACGCCGCGACTGTCGCTGCCCGAGGTGGGTGGCGACGCGGTCGCCTACACCAGCGAGGATCCGCAGCAGATCGCGACCGACCTCGGTGCCCTGCTCGACGACGAGGCGCGGCGGCTCGCGCTGGCGAAGGCGGGCTTCGACCGGGCCAAGGAGTTCACCTGGGAGTCGAGTGCCGAGGTGCACCTGGCGGCCTGGAGCCGGGCCCGGGCGTGACGGAGTTCGGGGCTGGAATCGGTGGTTATCAGACGGTGTGTGCGTCTGGCACCTGATGTCTCGGGCATGATGTGGCGATGTTCTACGCCGTGATCCCGGCCGGCGGCAGTGGCACGCGTCTGTGGCCACTCTCGCGCGCCGGCCGCCCCAAATTCCTCCTCCCGCTGACCGGCTCGGACGAGTCGCTGCTCCAGGCGACCGTACGCCGGGTGCGTCCCCTCGCCGGCCCCGAGAGCACGTACGTGGTCACCGGTGCCGCGCACGCGGTCGCGGTGGCTCGGCAACTGCCCGACGTACCGGAGGAGAACGTCCTGGTCGAACCCTCCCGCCGGGACTCCTGCGCGGCGATCGGGCTGGCGGCGGCGATCATCGCCCGTCGGGATCCGGACGCGGTGATGGGTGCCTTCTCCGCCGACCACGTGGTCGGCGACCAGACGCGCTTCCTGGAGGTGCTCGACGCGGCGATCTCGACCGCGCAGGACGGGTTGATGGTCGCGGTCGGCATCACGCCGACGCACCCGGAGACCGGCTACGGCTATCTGGAGTCGGGTGAGCCGATCGGCGGCGGCCCGGCCCGGCAGGTCGTCCGGTTCAAGGAGAAGCCGGAGTACGACCTCGCGGTCAAGTACGTCGAGTCCGGCCGCTTCTACTGGAACGCCTCGATGTTCGTCTGGCGGGTCGACGTCTTCCTCGGCGAGCTGGCCCGGCAACGGCCGGAGTTGCACGCCGGGCTGACCGAGATCGCCGGCGCCTGGGGCACCCCGGAGCAGGCGGCGGTGCTGGACCGGGTCTGGCCGGAGCTGACCAAGATCTCGGTGGACTTCGCGGTGATGGAGGGTGCGGCGGAGCGTGGTCTGGTCGCCACCGTGCCGGCCGACTTCCGGTGGAACGACGTCGGCGACTTCCACACCCTCGGCGAGGCGCTGACCGGCGACGACGCCAACAACGTGGTGCTCCGGGAGGGACCCGACGGTACGCCCCCGACCGGCCGGGTCGTGCTCCGGGACACCGCGCGGACGGTGGTGGTGACCCAGTCCGACCGGCTGGTGGTGACCCTCGGGATCGAGGACACCGTGGTGGTCGACATGCCGGACGCGCTGTTCGTCTGTGACCGGTCCCGGGCCCAGGAGGTCAAGGAGATCGTCGCCGCCCTGGAGGCGGAGGAGGCACACCCCTACCTGTAGCCGTGGGTGACCTCGGCGGCGGTCTCGGCCGCTGGACGCGGGCGGTGCCGCGCGAATACCGCGAGCGCCGGTGCCACCAGTTGGGCGGTGGCGCCGGCCAGCGGCTCGGGGAGCGCGTCCGGCGCGAACCAGCCGAGTTCCACCGACTCGGCGCTGACCCGTTCGACCGCGCCGGCCGGGGCGACGGCGGCGAAGCGTACGTCGTAGTGCAGCGAACCGCCCTGGCAGGAGACCTGGTGGATGTCCAGGTCGATCGGGGTCGGGTCGAGCCACAGCCCGGCGATGCCGGACTCCTCGGTCGCCTCCCGCAGCGCCGCACCGGCAAGCGTCCGGTCGCCGGGCTCGCAGTGCCCGCCGAGCTGCACCCAGCGGCGGAACCGACCGTGCAGGCAGAGCAGCACCCGGCTGCCGGTGGCGTCCAGCACCAGGGCGCTGGCGGTGACGTGGCCGACCCGGTGCTCCCGGGTCAGCGCCGCCGGGCCGCCCTCGTCGAGCAGCCGCAGGGTCCGGGCCAGCGCCTCCGCGGCCTCGTCGGTGGGCGGCCGCCAGCCGGTGAGCAGGGCTGACGCGTCGGCGTAGAGGGAATCGGGCACAGCGCCACCCTAGTGCGGGGCTCGTAGCATGATCGGTATGACGTGCCTTTCGCGTACTGTCGAACTGGCGGTCGCCGGTAACGAGGCGAGCGACCTGCTGCCGGTACGCGCCCCCGAGGTGCTCGCCGCGTACGGGGCGCGACGGGGTTTCTGGACGGTACTCGACGAGGGGCCGGTCGAGGAGTGCCTCGCCCTGCTGGTCGAGCGGTACGACGGCACCTGGTTGACCGTGCACCTGCCGATGGACGCCGGTGCCGAGAACGGCCGGACCGAGGACGGCGAGGCGCTGGCCCGGTACGACGGCTGGGTCTACGTCTTCGGTTCGCACTTCGGCTCGAAGCGCGGGCCGTTGCGCCCCCGCCGCGCCTTCGTGGCCCGGTTCCGTGAGGCGGATGCCGCCGCCGCGCTGCCCCGGCTGCACGTGGTACGCAATCAGTTCCGGCTGCACCGGGCGGTGAACGACGCCCTGCTGGATGCCGGGATCGGCGTACTGCCGGCGGGGGAGCGGGTGCGGCACCTGTTCATCGCCGCGACCCGGGCCCGGGGCATCGCCAGGGCGAAGAGCTGGGTCGACCGGCTCACCGACGACGACCTGCCGGTCAACGTGGAGGCGGCGGCGTTCACCCCGACCGGCACCGTCCTGCTCGGTCTGCGGTTTCCGGTGACCGGGCGGGGCGAACCGGTGTTCGTGGAGTTGGCGGACGTGGCCGGGATGTTCGACCGGCGGAGCTGGCCCCGGGTCGTCGGCGCGTACGCGTTGACCGGGGTGACCCGACCCGGCGAGCTGACCGGCTTCCGGGCGCTGTCGGCCCGGGACGACGGCGAGTACGACGCGGTGGTCGGTTCGATCGACGCGCTCGACAAGCGTTCGGCGTTGCTCGACGACCATCCGGCCGGCGGCGACGTGACCAGCCGACACGTCCGGTTCCGTTGGCCGGCGGATCCGGCCGGGCCCAGCGTCGCCGGTGAGCTGGTCTGCGACCTCGCCCCACTGCACAACGTCGAGGGACTGGCCGAACTGGACGGTGCCCGCTACTACGTGACGGACGAGGACCACCGGGTCGCGCTGCTGATCGCTCAGGGCCGGTAGCCCAGGGCGGGTAGCCCGACGCGCAGGGCCCGGCCGGACGGTGTGGGTGGGGCTCCTGGGAAGCGACAACCCGGACGATCTCCTCCGCGGACGAGCTGCCCACGAACCCTCGTGTCAACCGTCCGGGTGCCGCGTTCCTTCCCTGCCTCCGGCAGGCCGCAGAGCCACCAGGCGTCCGGGACGCCAGTGACCCGATCTCGGCCCAGTGAGCATGCCCGCTGGCTCCACCGGCCGTCGAGGTTTTTCAGCCCACGCTGAAAGACGCTGGTAGATGGCGGCCGGGTAGAGTGCGAACCGGTTTCCGGGCAAACCCCATCCCGGCGATCTGGGGAGTGCGTGCCATGCTGCGGGTCTTCTTCTCCAGCCAGGACATCGCCCGGACCCGGGTCGCCCCTGCGGCGGACCAGGTCTGGGAGCTGGTCCTCAGCCTGCACCTGTTGCAGGGACGCACCCAGGATCCGATGATGGCGGGCTGGCGGCGGGGCGTCTCCGGTGGGCTCCGCCGGGACACCGCGCCGGGCCAGTTGCGGCTGCTGCTCGCCCTCAACCCGCCCCGCGGCTACTTTCCCGACTTCCTTACCCCCTACCACAGCATGTACGGCCTGGCGGCGGGGCTCGACGCCGTACGCTCCACTCCGGTCAACGCGCTGGAGCGGGACCTGACCGTACTGGCCGGGGAGAGTCCGCTGCCGTTGCCCGGCTCCGCCAGCGCGCTCGCCAGGGGCGATGTCGAGGTGCTGGAGCAGCTCACCGACTCGATGCGCACCTACCAGTCCATCGCGATCGAGCCGTACTGGGAGCGGATCCAGTCGACGATCGAGGCGGACCGGGCGCGGCGGGCCCGGGTTCTGCTCGACGGTGGCACCGAGGGGCTGCTGGCCAGCTTCCGCCCGGCGATGCGCTGGGATTCGGGGGTACTGGAGGTGCCCGACTATCCCGTCGCCCGGGACCTGCACCTCGACGGGCGCGGCCTGCTGCTGGTGCCGTCGTTCTTCTGCGCCCGCATCCCGGTGACCCTGGTCGATCCGGAACTGCCGCCGGTACTCGTCTATCCGGTCGACCGGTTGGGTGGGCTGACGTCGGCATCGGGCGAGGGCACCGGTCGGGTGCTGGCGACCTGCGGAGAGGAGAGCCGGGCGGCGCTGGCCGCGCTGATCGGGAAGACCCGGGCCCGGGTGCTGGAGGTGATCGGCGACGGCTGCTCGACCGGCGAGGTGGCGCGCCGGCTGAACGTCTCGGCGGCGGCGGCGAGCCAGCACACCACCGTGCTGCGCAACGCCGGGCTGCTGGTCAGTCACCGCGACCGAAACACCGTGCTGCACAGCCTGACCCCGCTGGGCAGGGCCATCCTGACCGGATGAGCGCGCGGCTCAGCGCCCGGCGGCGGGGCCGGTCGCTGCGCCGACCAGCAGCGTCGCCCCGACCGCACCGGGCGGTGCCGGCAGCACGGCGGAGCCGAGACCCTCGGCGGCCAGCGCGGCCCGCAGCCGGTGCAGGTCGGCGCCGAACCGGATCAGCGCCGCCGGCTCGGCCCCGGCCGGGGGCGCGCAGTCGAGCAGCGCGGCGGTGCCGGGGAGCGGGGGTTCGCGGTCGAGCGGCGCGGCGGTGCCGGGGAGCGGGGGTTCGGCCGCTTCGGCGAGCCGGTCGCGTACCCGTTGCTCGTCGGTGACCAGCGTCCAGGCCGTGCCGGGCGCGACGACCCCGGCCACCGTGCGCAGGGCCCGGTCCACCGCCGCGTGGTCGAGCGTCGCGTGGCCCAGCCCGGCGTCGGTGCCGCCGGGGACCACCGGCACCACGGGTGGGACCGGCCCGCCGGCCGTCGACTCGGCCAGGGTGGCGGCGGCGCGCAGCCCCTCGGCCCGCGCCTCGGCGGTGCCGAGGGCGAACAGGTCGTGCGCGGCGTCCCTGACCAGCACCGTCGCGCCGGGCCCGTCGTCCTGGCCGGCGGCACCGGGATAGCCCCGAACCACCGCCACCGGCACCTGGTCACACTTGCCCTTGACGAGTTCGCCCGCGCCGGCCAACTCGTCGACCACTGCCATCTGGGTGATGTTGAGCTTGTTGCCGTAGGGGTCGACCTCGTCCCGGTGGTCACGGATCGCCGGCATCCCGGCGACCCCGAGCGCCACGTCGGTCAGGCCGTTGCGCCACGGCCGGCCCATCGTGTCCGAGATGATCACAGACACGTCCGCGCCGTGCCGCCGGCGGATCGCTGCCCGCAACGCCCGGGCGGAGGCGTCCGGATCCTTCGGCAGCAGGACCAGCCGGGAGCGGTCCACGTTGGAGGCGTCGATCCCGGCGGAGGCCATCACGAAGCCGTGGTGCGTCTGCACGATCCGGGTCGCGCCGCGCCGGGCCACCGGGCGGGCGGTCTCGCTGGCCAGTACCTCGGCCCGGGCCGCCTCCCGCTCCGGCCCGTCGACCGGTACGTCGACCAGCCGGCCCTCCGCCTTGGAGACGATCTTGCTGGTCACCACGAGTACGTCGCCGTCCCGCAGCCATGGGGCGGCGGTCGTGATCAGCGCCGACAGGTCGTCGCCCTCGGTGACGTCGCCGATGCCGAGCACCGGCAGCACCTCAAGTCTCATCCCAGCTCCACGGTCAGGCCAGCTCCACGGTCAGGCCAGTTCCACGGCGGTCCGGACCATGGTCGCGGTCGCCGCCTCGTCGGTCATCCACAGCGGCGCTGCCCGCACGGTCACCCCCTCGACCTCGGCCCCGGCGTCGGTGCTGTCCACCAGCCAGGCGTCCAGGATGCCACCGGCCGACCGGGCACCGTAGAGGCCACCCACCCCGGCGGCGGTGCAGGGCACACCGAGCACCGCCAGGCAGCGGTCCGCCATCCCGCGTACCGGGGCGTCGCCGATGATCGGTGACACCCCGATCACCGGTGCCGAGCCGGCGACCAGCGCCTCCCGAATCTGCGGTACGGCGAGCACCGGCGCGATGCTCACCACCGGGTTGCTCGGGGCGAGCAGCACCACGTCGGCTCCGGCCAGCGCGTCGAGCACTCCGGCCGCCGGCTTGGCCGTCTCCGCCCCCACGAAGACGAACCGGTAGGTGGGCAGGTCGCCCCGGTGGCGTACCCACCACTCCTGGAAGTGGATCGCCCGCTGGGCGGCGGGCTTCCCCGCTCCGGGGTCGCCCGGCTCTCCCGCGTCCGGGTCGGCGGACTTGCCCGCTCCGGGGTCGCCCGGCTTTCCCGATTCCGGGTCGGCGACCACGACGTGGGTCTCCAGGCGGTCGTCGGTGGCGGGCAGCAGGCGTATCCCGGGCTGCCAGCGGGCGCAGAGCGCCTCGGTGACCGCCGAGAGGGGGTAGCCGGCGTTCAGCATGGTGGTCCGGACCAGGTGCGTCGCCACGTCCCGGTCGCCGAGGCCGAACCAGGTCGGCTCCGCGCCGTACGCGGCGAGTTCCTCCTTGACGGTCCAGGTCTCGTCGACCCGTCCCCAGCCCCGTTCCGGGTCGGCCCCACCGCCGAGGGTGTACATCACGCTGTCCAGGTCGGGGCAGATCCGCAGCCCGTGCAGGACGACGTCGTCGCCGACGTTGACCACCGCGGTCACCTCGGCGCCCACCTGCCGGGCGTACGCCCGCACGCCGGTCAGGAAGCGGGCCCCGCCGATGCCGCCGGTCAACACCACGATGCGCATGGCCTCTATCCTCGCCCATCGTCTCGGGACAGGCGGCGGGCGGGCCAGCCGACTAGGCTCAGGCGACGCAGGAGTCCGTCACCGCCTTCAGGGGGAGAGTTGACCAGCCAGCCCGGGCCCGCGCCTAGCGATGCGCCGCAGGCCAGTTCAGTAACCAAACCGCTGCGCGAACTGATCGCGCTGGTGCTCCTCGGGGCGAACGCCTTCTTCCTGTTCAGTGGGCTGATCGAGCTGTTCTTCGGCGGCTGGGAGCGCTCCGACTTCGGCGACCGCTCGCTCAGTTACTTCTACGCCTTCGCCGGCCTAGAGCAGGTCGCGCTGCCGGTGCTCGCGGTGCTGCTCGCCACCCACATCCAGCCGGTGGTCGGGCAGGCCCGGGTGATCACCCTGGTGGCGCTCGTCGAGTACGCCGTCTCGGTGCTGTTCGGCGGGATCACCCTGCTCGCCGGGATCTTCGGGCTGCTGGCCGAGACCCAGTTCCGGCAGGCCTTCACCCGGACGCTGGTGTTCGTCGGGTTGTACGTGATGCTGCTGGCCGCGGCCTTCGTGGTCTTCCGGGTCTGGCGGGCGCTCTTCCACGTGCCGAAGCCGAAGCCGCAGCCCGGCCTCTACGGCCAGCCCCAGCCGTACGGCCAGCCCGGCGGCTACGGCCAGCCGACCGCGTACGGCCAGCCGCCGTACCAGGGCTACCCGCCGGCCGGGCAGCCCGAACCGCACGTCTACGGCCAGCCGACGGTCTACGGCCAGCCGACCGACTACGCCCCGCCGGCCGGCTACGGTCAGCCCGGCTACGGTCAGCCCGGGTACGCCCCACCCGCACCCGCACCCGCACCCGCACCCGCACCCTCGTCCGCTCCGCCGGCCCCTTCGTCCGCCCCGCCGGCACCCGCCTCAGCGCCTCCGGTCTCCGCCCCGCCGGTCTCCGCCCCGCCGGTGCAGCGGGCCGAGCCCTCCGCTCCGTCGGTCGGCGCGACTCCGTCGGTCGGTCCGGCGCCGTCGGTCGGCACCACCCCGTCCGGCGCGACGCCACCGGAGCCGGACGACGAGGAGACCGGGCGTACCCAGGTGATCCCGCAGCGGCCGCCGGTAGCCGACCGCACCCAGCGGATCAACCCGGCCAGTCAGCAGCCGTCGGCCGGTGCCCAGCCACCGCCCGCGGACCGGGACGACGACCCGACGCAGCCACGCTGAGGCCGACGCCGGCGACGACCCGGCGTCGGCCGGCATCGGTCCGGTCTGTGTTCCTGTGCATCGGCCGGCACCGTCCGGTCTGTGCTGCCGCGCATCGGCCTGTCCGGGATCGCGGCCGGCGTGCTCGGGTTTGTGACCGGATCCACGCCGATTCCGCCGCTGGCCGCGGGACAGGCGAGCGCGGACCCGCCGACCTTGCGCCTAGGCTGCACGGGTGGCTGATGGGACTGACCAACCGACCGACGCGAGCCTGCGTCGGGCGCTGCGTCGGGCGGCCGACGGCCGGGCGCTGGATCCGGACGAGGCGACCGCGCTGCTCGCCGCGCGCGGCGACTTCCTCGACGACCTGCTGGCGACCGCCGGGCGGATCCGGGACGCCGGACTGGTCGACGCCGGCCGGCCGGGCGTGGTCACCTTCTCCAAGAAGGTCTTCGTCCCGCTGACCCGGCTCTGTCAGGACCGCTGCCACTACTGCACCTTCGCCACGGTGCCGCACCGGCTGCCCGCCGCCTTCCTGGAGCGGGACGAGGTGCTGGCGATCGCGGCGGCCGGTGCCGCGCAGGGCTGCAAGGAGGCGCTGTTCACCCTCGGTGACCGGCCCGAGGCGCGTTGGCCACAGGCTCGGCAGTGGCTGACCGAGCGGGGCTTCGACTCGACCCTGGACTACCTCCGGGCCTGCGCGATCGCGGTACTGGAGGAGACCGGCCTGCTGCCGCACCTCAACCCGGGCGTGCTCTCCTGGGCCGAGCTGCAACGGCTCAAGCCGGTGGCGCCGAGCATGGGGATGATGCTGGAGACCACCGCGACCCGGCTCTGGTCCGAGCCGGGCGGGCCGCACTACGGCTCGCCGGACAAGGAGCCGGCCGTCCGGCTGCGGGTGCTCGCCGACGCGGGGCGGGTCGCCGTACCCTTCACCACCGGCATCCTGATCGGGATCGGCGAGACACCCGCCGAACGAATCGACTCGATCTTCGCCATCCGGCGAGCCGCCCGGGAGTACGGCCACATCCAGGAAGTCATCGTGCAGAACTTCCGGGCCAAGCCGGACACCGCGATGCGCGGGATGCCCGACGCCGAGTTGCACGAGCTGGCCGCCACCGTGGCGGTGACCCGGATCCTGCTCGGGCCGGGCGCCCGGATCCAGGCACCACCGAACCTGATCGAGGGGGAGTACGACCTACTGCTGCGGGCCGGCATCGACGACTGGGGCGGCGTGTCGCCGGTGACCCCGGACCACGTCAACCCGGAGCGCCCCTGGCCGCACCTGGACGAGCTGGCGGCGCGTACCGCCGCCGCCGGGTTCACCCTGCGGGAGCGGTTGACCGTCTACCCCGAGTACGTCCGGCGGGCCGATCCGTGGCTGGATCCCCGGCTCGCCGCGCACGTCGCCGCGCTCGCCGACCCGGCGACCGGGCTGGCGGTCGAGTCGGCCCGGCCGGTCGGCAGCCCCTGGCAGGAGCCGGACGACGCCTTCGTGCCGGGCGGCCGCACCGACCTGCACGCCACCATCGACACCACCGGCCGGAGCGCCGACCGGCGCGGCGACTTCGACTCCGTCTACGGCGACTGGACTGAGGTCGGCGCCAGGGTCCCGACCGCCACCCCCGGCACCCCTGCCCCCGACGCAGCCACCCCCGGCACCTCTGCCCCCGTTTTAGACGCTTCCGGCGCCCCTGCCTCCGGCACAGCCGCCTCCGGCGCTGCTGTGGGCCCCTCCGCCGTCCCTGGGCCGGCTTCGGCGGCCGACCCCGATCTGCGGGCCGGGCTGCGGCTGGCGGCCGACGATCCGGCCGCGCTGCTGGAGCCCCGGCACGAGGCGGCGGCGCTGGCCCTCTTCGGTGCCGACGGGGCGGCCTTGGACGAGCTGTGCCGGATCGCCGACGACGTGCGCCGGGAGGCCGTCGGCGACGACGTGACCTACGTGGTCAACCGCAACATCAACTTCTCCAACGTCTGCTACGTGGGCTGCCGGTTCTGCGCATTCGCCCAGCGGGAGCGGGACGCCGACGCGTATCGGCTCTCGGTGGAGCAGGTCGCCGACCGGGCCGAGCAGGCGTGGGCGGCGGGCGCGACCGAGGTCTGCATGCAGGGCGGCATCGACCCCAAACTGCCGGTCACCGCGTACGCCGACCTGGTGCGGGCGATCAAGGCCCGGGTGCCGGGCATGCACGTGCACGCGTACTCGCCGATGGAGATCGTCACCGGCGCCGCCAAGGCCGGCGTGTCGGTGCGGGAGTGGTTGACCGAGCTGCGCGACGCGGGGCTGGACACCATCCCGGGTACCGCCGCCGAGATCCTCGACGACGAGGTGCGCTGGGTGCTGACCAAGGGCAAACTGCCGGCCGCCACCTGGGTCGAGGTGGTCAGCACCGCGCACGAGCTGGGCATCCGGTCCAGCTCCACGATGATGTACGGCCACGTCGACCACCCCCGGCAGTGGTTGGGCCACTTCCGGGTACTGGCCGGGGTGCAGGACCGGACCGGTGGCTTCACCGAGTTCGTCGGGCTGCCGTTCGTGCACACCAACGCGCCGATCTATCTCGCCGGCATCGCCCGGCCCGGTCCCACCTGGCGGGAGAATCGGGTGGTGCACGCCATGGCCCGGCTGCTGCTGCACGGCCGGATCGACAACATCCAGTGCTCCTGGGTCAAGCTCGGCGACTCGGGTACCGCCGAACTGCTCCGCAGCGGCTGCAACGATCTCGGCGGCACGCTGATGGAGGAGACGATCTCCCGGATGGCCGGCTCGGACCACGGCTCGGCGCGTACCGTCGCCCAGCTGATGCGGATCGCGGCCGCCGCCGGGCGGCGGGCCCGGCCCCGGACGACCGTCTACGGGTACGCCGGCTGACTCCTCGCCGGCCGCTGCACGAGTGCCTTCGACAGGGCGCGCCGGCCGCGCCACGCCGGATATCCGACGCAACTCGCCGTGCGGGCGTTACCCGCACCGGGTCTGAATCGATAGGGCAGGTGTTGCGAGTCCCGATGACTCCACGAGTCGTCCGGGCACGCGGTAGGGGTGACTCCACCTAGCAGGTTCGGCTTGACGACGCACGTATAACACACGTGTAATTTCAGTGGGGTCGTTCGTACGGAGCGCATCAAATCGCTACCGGGCGGACAAACACGCCTTCCGCGTGGGGGGTTGCGCCGGCTGCCGCGCCGGTGCGCGATAAGGAGGCAACTGGATGGACGGCCGACTCGAGGTGGCCGACCTGCTCGGAAATGCTCCGGAGTGGCAAGAGCGGGCGCTCTGCTCGCAGACCGATCCGGAAGCGTTTTTTCCCGAGAAGGGCGGCTCGACCCGCGAGGCAAAGCGGATCTGCTCCCGGTGTGAGGTCAAGGCCGAGTGTCTGGAATATGCACTCGGGCACGACGAACGGTTCGGGATCTGGGGCGGGTTGTCCGAACGCGAACGGCGCAAGTTGAAGCGTCGCGTCGCCTGAGCGGCCGCGCCCGGGTGGTGGGGGCCGCCCGGGTCAGGCCAGCTCGTCGGGATCGACGCCGAGCAGGTTCGCCACCTGCTCGATGATCACATCGTGCACCAGGTCGGCAAGATCCTCGCGGTCGATCGCGCGGAATTCGAGCGGACGACGGTAGAGCACGATCCGGGGCGGCACCTCCTGGCGCCCCGGGCGGCCGGGCAGCAGCCGGGCCAGCGGGACCTCACCATCCTCGAGTACGTCCGAGTCGTAGACGTTGAGGTCCGGCGGTACGTCCTCGACCGCGAACTCGACTCCGGCCAGTTCCTTGGCGAACCGTCGCTCCAGGGTCTCCACGGTGTCCAGGACCAGATCGTCGAAAATCTCCGATTTGGTCCGGGCCAGCGGGACGGTGGCCGGTACGAGCCGGCCGCGCAGCCCGCGCCCGTGCCGGTCCCGGTGCGACCGGCGCCCGGAACCCGGCCGGCGGTTCTCCGGACTGGTCATCTGTACCCCGCTTCACTAGTCGTGGACAGCCGCCCACGACGACAGGGTAGACCTGGTCCGTGCAAGATCGGCTCGGGGATTCGGCCGTGTCGGAGTCGGGCGCCCGGAATGTGATCACAGCTACCGGCGTGTCGCATGCCCAAGCGTGGTGGCGAAGCCGGTAATGGAGATACCGTGCCGCCGTGAGGTCACCACGGCGTTGCTCCCGCAACGGCTGCCCCCGACAGGCCGTAGCCACGCTGACCTATGTCTACAACGAGTCGACAGCCGTGGTGGGTCCGTTGGCGGCCTTCGCCGAGCCGCACACCTACGACCTCTGTGAGCCGCACGCCCGGAGCCTGACCGCTCCCCGGGGCTGGGACGTGGTCCGGCACGAGGGCGAGTTCGAGCCGCCCCCGCCGACCACCGACGACCTGGTGGCGCTCGCCGAGGCGGTCCGCGAGGCGGCCCGGCCGGCCCCGCCGCGCCCGGACGAGATCGAGGACAACCAGCATCACGGCCAGCAGACCGGCCGGCGTGGCCACCTCCGGGTCATCCCACCCAGCCACTGACCAGCCCGCTCGGTCCCCCCTCCCTCCCTCCCTCCCTCCCTCCCTCTCCGCTCCCTCGCTCTTGCGCCTGCCGCCGCGCTCCTCTGCCTGCCCGCCGCTCTCCGCGTGGGCGGAGTAAGTGGATCTTGGCGATCTGTGGTTGCAGGCTGACCACAGATCGCCAAGATCTCTCGAAGGATGTTCGCGGGCGCGCTGCTGCTGGCGGTACGCCCCAGGCGCGGCCAGCCATCCACGATGGACAGTTGGTTAGGATGCTCCGCCATGTGGTCGGAGCGGGGGAGTGGACTGCTTGTCGGACAGGTCGGGCAGTGGTTGCGGGAGGCGGAAAGTGGGCTCTGCGTCGTCCACGGCGAGGCGGCGGACGAGGCGCTGACCGGGTTGCTCGGCGGGATCGGGGTGGAGCTGGATCTGGCCGGCCGGTCCGTTGGTGACTGCGTGGCGGGGCTGGTCACGGCATTCGGCTCCGGCCCAGCGGCGATACCGTCGCTGGGCCCGGCAACTCCTTCCAGCCCGCGCCACGGCGTGGACCGGGAAGGTCGGGTGTCGGCACTGGCGCGGACGCTGGCAGACCGGGACAGCGGGACGCTCACAGTGGTCATGACCGGGCTGCACGCCGCCCGGGACCCGCTCGGGGCGGCCGGTACCGTCGCCCGCCGGCTCGCCGCCGAACCGGCGGTCCGGGTGCTTGTGACAACCCGGCCCCGGACCGCCGACGGCTCCGACCTGGTGGCGGCACTCGGGCCGGGCACGGTCCTGCCGGTACCGCCGGACGACGAGGACGCCGTGCTTGCGCCGGTACGGGATCGGCTCCGCGAGATCGCCGCGCAGAGCCCCTCCACGGCACGGTTGTGGTGCGCGCTCGGCTACGGCCTCGGCGAGGGGATACCTGTCGAGGGTGCGGTCTGGCCGGCGATCGCGGCGGCACTCTACGGTGGTCCGCCGGCCACGCCGGCCGACGTCGCGGAGGCGTTGGAGCTGGCCGGGTCGCTGGTGACTGTGGACACCTCGGGCCGGGCCCGGCTCCGGCACCGGGACCTGGTCCTGGCGACGGCACCCCTGGTGGCGATGCCGGGGACAGCCCCGTCGGAGCTGGTGCCGGAGTCGGCCGGGCCGGAGCCGGCCGGGTCGGTAGCGGCGGGGCATCGGCGGATCGTGTCGGCCCTGCGGAGCCTGGCCGCCGCCCAGGGGTGGTCAGATGCCCCCGAGTACGTCCGGACGTGGCTGCCGGCGCACGCCGCCGAGGGGCACGCCCTCGCCGACCTGCTGGCCGACGAGACGGCCCTGGACCAGCTCGACCAGTCGCGACTGATCGAGGAGGTCGAGGCGTACTACCGGGGGCGCCCGGAACGTCCACCGGCTGCCGCTCGTCTGCTCGGCGCCGGGGCGACCCTGGTCGAGGCCCGTCCG
Organism: Plantactinospora sp. CNZ320; assembly: GCF_002846275.1. NCBI lineage: Bacteria > Bacillati > Actinomycetota > Actinomycetes > Micromonosporales > Micromonosporaceae > Plantactinospora > Plantactinospora sp. CNZ320. The sequence continues at coordinate 3,800,797 of NZ_PJMP01000001.1, read as the reverse complement.
GAGCAGCGCCGGATGCTACGGGTACTCGGCGCCGCCAAGACCGGAGTGATCACGGCGCCGCCAGACCGGCCGATGCCGGCGCCTGCTGAGCCGGCGCCTGCTGGGGCTGTTGAAGTGCCGGTTGAGCCTGCGCCGGTTGAGCCTGCGCCGGTTGAGCCTGCGCCGGTGTGGTGGCCGCGATGGGCGAGCCACCACACCGGAGCATCGCTGGTATCCCTCGACGGCCACCGCGCCCATGTCACGGCGATGGCGACGGTGCCGATGCCTGACGGTCGGCTACTCCTCGCCTCCGGATGCCGGGACGGGATCATCCGGCTCTGGGACCCGGTCGCCGCCGAGCAGGTCGGCGCAGCGCTGGTCGGGCACGAGGACCGGATCTCGGAGCTGGCCACACTGCCGGCACCTGATGGTCGTGTCCTGCTCGCCTCCGGCGCGAAGGACGGCACCGTGCGGCTCTGGGACCCGTCGACCGGGGCGGAGCTCTCCCGGTATGCCGGGTCGGCCCAGGTGACGGGGCTCGCCGCGGTGTCGCTGCGGGACGGTCGCAGCGTCCTCGCCGTGGGTGGCAGCACGGCGATCGAGCTGTGGGATCCGTTCGGTGCCGGCCCGGCGGTCACCGTCGCCACCGTCGAGGGCGCGAGGGTCGTCGCGTTTACGGATCGTGGCCGTACGCTGCTCGCCGCCCGTCCATTCGCGCCTCAGGTCCTGGTCTGGGACGTCGACACGAGGGCCCCGGTCCGCGACTTTCTGGTGGAGCCCGACCCGACGGCGCGCGACATTTGGCAGCAGTTGGTGGCGGTGCCGGGTCCGGATGGGCGGACGATGCTGGCCACCACCGCTGCCGCCGACGGCCGGGTGCGGCTCTGGGACCCGGTGACCGGCGAGTCGCTCGGCGGCTCGGCGACCGGGCATCACGACTGGCGGGACGGGTACGCCGAAGCCAGTTGCCTCGCCGCGCTGCCCGGACCGGACGGCGGCTGGCACGTCGTCTCGGTCGGATCGCGAGATCACACGGTCCGGGTGTGGGACCCGACGACCGGTGCCGAAGTGGCGGGCGTCGTCGTCAGGGACAGCGGTATCAGCGACGCCATGACTGCGGTGTCGACGCCGGACGGGCGTACCCTGTTGGCCCTTGGCGCCGGGTCGCAGGTCTGGCTCTGGGATCCCTTCCTCGACCGGGGACGGTTGCCCGGCCACGTACACGAGGTGTGGCATGTGGTGGCGTCGACCGGGGCCGGAGCAGCATTGCGCGGGCCGGACGGCCAGCCGGTGCTCGCCAGCACCGACCTGTATTCGGCCCGGCTCTGGGACGCTCGCACCGGCCAGTCGGTGCGACGCTTCGTCCCGCCCGACGTGGACACCGTGCAGGGGGTCATCCCGCTGGCGGACGGGCGGGCGCTGGTCTGCGACCGTCACTTCGACAGCCGGTTCTGGGATCCGCTCACCGGCGAAGCGGTCGGCACGCCGCTGCGCGCACCGTTCGTCCGGCAGGTGCCCCGGCCGGACGGCACGGTATGGGTCGCGGCCGCGACCTCGTATCTCAATCCGGCCGCCGATCCCGAGCCGGCGCTCAGCCTCTGGGATCCGGTCACCGGCGAGCCAACCGGGACACTGCGCTGGCCGGAGGGGCGGATCAGGGCATCGCTGCCGGTACCGCGCCCGGACGGGCGGGTCTGGCTGGCGTGCCGTACCGACGACGGTGTGCTCCGGTTCTGGGATGTCGACAGTGCCCAGCCGGTCGGCCACCCCCTGCCGGACGAGGTGCGGAAGCTGCGCCTGCTCGGCACGATCGCGCTGCCCGACGGGCGGTCGGTGCTGATCTCCGGAGCCGAGGACGGCAGCCTGGGATTCTGGGATCCGGCCACCGGGGTCCGGGTCGGTCCGCAGCCGGCCGGGCATCGGGGCGCGGTACGGGCGGCGGTCGTGGTCGGCACCGCCCCGGCCAGAGTCTGGTTCGCCTCCGGCGCCGACGACGGGACGGTCCGGTTGTGGCTGCTGGACGCGGGTTCCGGAGACCTCCGGTGCGACTGTGTCGGGCTGATCCCGTTCGGCACGCCGGTGCGCTCGGTGGCTCGGCTTTCCGACGGGGCGCTGGCGGTCGGCACCGCGCTCGGCGTCGCCGTACTCGACCTCTGGCCCGAGCGGGCGGTGCAGCCGATCCCCGCGGCGCCGGACCCCCTCGTGGGCACCGCCAATGAGTCAGGCGCCCCGGCCGAGTCGGTTGGTGGTGGCGACAGCCGCCGAGACAGGGACGAAGGGCAACCGGGGGTGGCACAGCGGCAGTGGCAGGTTGCCTGGCGGGTGGAGACGACTCCACAGGTGCTGCTGGCCACCGGCCCTGTCGACGGGCGCGAACTCCTCTTCTCCGCCGGTGACGAGGCGATCCAGGCCTGGGATCCGGTCGACGGCAGCGCCGTGGGCGACCCCTACACCGCCCAAACGGAGATCAGCGGCCTCACCACAGCCGTACTCGACGGTCGGCCGGTGGTGATCTCCTTTGGTGCGGAGCCCGGCCCGGAGGATGGCGAGTACGAAACGCTGCTGATGGCCCGGGTCTGGGATCCGGTCAGCCACGAGCCGGTCGGGGCGCCGATCGACGACGAGGGCGCCTTTACGGAGAACGATGTCGCGGTCGGCGATCTGGCGGTGATCGACGGAGCAGGTGCGGGCAGCCCGCCGCTGCTGGTGGGGCTCTGCGGCAACGAGTGGGGTGCCGGCGTCTGGACGTGGGACCTGGTGACCCGGGGCCAGACCGGCCTGGATCTCGGCGTCGATTCGGTCTCCGACGTCTATATGGACACTGTCGTTCCGGTGGTCGTCGATGGGCAGCCGGCGATCGTCGCGACATTCTCCGATTTCGACAAAGACGAGGACGGGGATACCTCGCTGATCTGCGTCTGGAACGTGCGTACCGGGAAGCCGATCGGTAGGCCCTGGCATGTGAAGACCGGCGGGGACATGGCGCTGACCGCGACCGTGCTCTCCGGGCGACCGGTGGCGGCGATCGCGGACGACGACCGGATCCGGCTGCGCCGGCTGCCGGACGGTGCTCCGACCGGAGCGCTGCCGGTGGCCGACGTGGGGCGGCCGGCACTGCTCCGGGTCGGGCAGCTCGGCGACACCCCGGTGCTACTCGCCGGGCACGACCGGGGGGTGGTCACGGTCTGGGACCTGACCAGCCGGCAGCGGCTCGGCACCATCGACGGGCTTGACGGGGTCAACGACCTGAGGGTCACGGAACAGGGGTTGATCGTCGCCGCCACCGACCGCGGACTGACCGCGATCCGGCTGCCCGCCGATGCCGGCTAGCCGCAACGTCGACCGGGCTGCTAGCCGCGACGTCGACCGGACCTCCGCGCCGGCCGGGTCGGTAAGGCACAAAAGCGGGCAGCGGCAGTTACCCATCTCCCGCTAGGCTCGGCGGCCATGGAGCATCGACACCTTGGCCGAAGCGGCCTGCTGGTCAGCGAAATCACCTACGGGAACTGGCTCACCCACGGCGAGCTGGTGGCGAGGGAGGCGGCGCTGAGCTGCGTACGGGCCGCGCTCGACGCCGGGATCACCACCTTCGACACCGCCGACGTCTACGCCCGGGGCGCTGCGGAGGAACTGCTCGGTGAGGCGCTGCGCGGAGTACGCCGGGAGTCGGTGGAGATCGCCACCAAGGTCTGCCTGCCCACCGGAGACGGCCCCAACGACCGGGGCCTGTCCCGCAAGCACATCCTGGAGTCCTGCCACGCCTCGCTGCGCCGGCTCGGCACCGACCACATCGACCTCTACCAGGCGCACCGTTTCGACGAGCGGACACCGCTGGCGGAGACGCTGCTCGCCTTCGACGACCTGGTCCGGCAGGGCAAGGTGTGCTACATCGGCGTCTCGGAGTGGACGGCGGCGCAGATCCGGGCGGCCCTGGAGATCGCCGGCCAGCTCGGGCTGCGCAACCGGATTGTCGCCAACCAGCCGCAGTACAACATGCTCTGGCGGGTGATCGAGTCCGAGATCGTGCCGCTCTGCGAGGCGGAGGGGATCGGGCAGATCGCCTTCCAGCCACTCGCCCAGGGGGTGCTGACCGGCAAGTACCGGCCCGGCCAGGAGCCGCCGGCGGGCTCCAGGGCGGCCAGCGGTGGCCGGGCGCCCACGTTCATCCGGCGGGTCCTCGGCGACCGCCTGCTCCGCCAGGTCCAGCAACTGCGCCCGATCGCCGACGAGGCCGGCCTGTCGATGGCCCAGCTCGCGATCGCCTGGACCCTGCGGCGTCCCGCCGTCAGCACCGCGCTGATCGGGGCGTCCCGCCCGGAGCAGGTCACCGAGAACGCGGCGGCGGCCGGCGTACGCCTCGACGACGCGCTGATGCGCCGGATCGACGAGACGCTCGGCGACCTGGTCGAGACCGACCCCGGCAAGACCGCCCAGATGATGGCGGTCAAACCCGACTGGGCCGCCCCGGCACCTGCCGCCGGGTGACCCGGGCCGGGGCGGTCACCCGAAGACCTTCTGGAACGCATCGAGGGTCGGGGTGCCGCGCCGGTTCAGTACGGCGAAGACCACCCGCTCGAACCACGGACTCTCCCGGAGCGCCTCGTCGAACGCCGTCGCCACGGTCGCCGGGTCGTTGCCGAATACGCCGCAACCCCATGCGCCGAGGACGAGTTGCCGGTGCCCGTGACCGGCGGCGACCGCCAGTACCCGGGCGGCCCGACGGCGCAGGATGGCCGGGACGTCGGCGACCCGGTCGGGTTGGTTGCGCCGCATCGCGGCCAGGTTGGGCGCCGCCGAGGTCAGGAACGAGACCGGGTACGGCTCCGCCAGCGCGTCGCCCCTGTCGTCCCGGAACACGGGTACCTCCGGCGAGTGGACGATCCGGTCGCTGTAGCCGAGGTCCGGGTCGGCCCGGTGCGCGAGGTAGAAGTCCCAGGCGGCCCGGAGACACGGGTAGAGCGCGGAGGCGCGGGCGATGCTCTCCTCCTGGGCCTGGGCACCGTTGAGGAAGCCGCCCCCGGGGTTGCGGGCCGAGGCGAAGACCAGGCAGGCCCGGTCGCCGTCGAGTCGCCGGCACGCCGCCAGACTGGACTCGCCGGTCACCTCGATGCGGGGCGGGTCGGGCAGCGGCTCCGGCGTGCGCAGCGGTTCGTCGGGCAGGTGCAGCCGGGTGCCGGCCACCGCCCGGGCCACCTCGTCGCCGATGGCCACCTGCCCGCCCTGCCCGGTCGGGTAGGAACCCCGGTCCAGCGCCGCCACCGTCTCCCGGGCGATCGCCCGCAGCCGCCTGCTCATCCGGCCATCCTGCTCGATCGTCGACACCGTCACGACCCGATTTCCGCCCGGTCCGCGCCCGTGGAGTTGACCGGTGCACGGCGGATATCGTCGGGCGCATGGATGGGCACGAGTTGCTCGGCACGGGCCGGGACGCGGACGTCTTCGCCCTCGACGAGGGACGGGTGCTGCGCCGCTACCGGGACGGATACGACGCGACAGGCGAGGCCGAGATCATGCGTTACCTGGCGGAGCGCGGCTTCCCGGTACCCCTGGTCGACCGCGCCGTCGACGGTGACATGGAGATGGAGCGGATCGACGGCCCGACCCTGGCGCAGGCGATGGTCGACGGCGATCTCGACCTGCGGGCCGGGGCGGAGATCCTGGCCGACCTGCACCGGCGACTGCGTGCGGTGCCGGCCCGGCCGGGCAGCGGGCCCGGCAACCGGGTCGTACACCTCGACCTGCACCCGTACAACGTCATGCTCGGTCGCCGGGGACCGGTCGTCATCGACTGGCGAAACGCCCGGGACGACCAGCCCGACCTGGACGTCGGGATGACGGCGCTGATCCTGGCCGAGGTGGCGGTCGGCGACACGTTCGGGCTGGGCAGCCAGGCCCACGGGATGTTGGCCGCGTTCGTCGAGCTGGCACCCGGTGATCCGGTACGGCTGCTGGCGGCGGCGGTGGCTATGCGGCGGGCCAACCCCACGCTGGACGCGGCGGAGAAGGGCCGGCTCGACACGGCAGCGACCCTTGTCGTCGGGGTACGGCGGGCCGGTGTGCCCGCCGTACCCCCTGGCTAGCCGGTCAGGGCTGGCTGCGCGGCCCGTCCGGGTCGAGACTGTCGATGAACTCGTGCGGGTGGTCCGCCTCGACGCTGGTCCGGGCGGCCTTCGCCTCCGCCGTCATCTGCGCCGCGACCCGGTCGGTCGGCACTCCCGCCTGGCGGGCGCCGGCGACCACCTCGACGTACGCCTGGTCGGCGTAGGCGTGCGCGGCGGCGTACTCGTGGCGGGCCAGGGCTGCCTTGGCCCGGCCGAGCAGCCGGTCCGCCGCCGCCAACTCGTCCCGGGCCCGGTGCGACCGGGGCGAGTCGAGTACGTCCGCAGCGAGCCGGTTGGCCGCCTCGTTGTACGCCGCGGTGAGGAACCGGTCGCTGTTGTCGTGGTCGAACTGGCTGAAGTCCCAGTTGAGGTCGATGTAGCTCATCATCGAGTTGGTCTGGTCACCGGCGCCGACGAAGTAGAACTCGTCGGCCGGGCCGTAGTCCACTCCGGACGCGCTGTCGTACCCGTCGTGCGGGTGGCTCATCCCGATGTGGTGACCCACCTCGTGGATGAGTGTGGTGGTCAGCCCGTACCCGGCCTCGACGATCTCCGGCGAGATGAACCCGAAGACGTACGTCTGGGTGCCGTCGACGTAGTTGTCGTCGGCGAACCCGAGGGCCGGGGTGATGGTGCCCTCCGGTACGGCGTAGCTGAACATCGGCAACTCGTAGTCGACCCGGCCCTGGTCGTCCTGGGTACGCGCCAGCTCCCTGCGGTTCTGCAGATAGAAGTTGGCGAAGCCGGGGAAGCCGGTCTCCGGATAGCAGGAGACGTCCTCCTCGACGGCCAGCCGGTAGCAGCGCTCGGCCTCACCGGTGAACGGGAGGTCCTGGCTGTCGTAGTCGAGCCGGTTGCGCCAGCGTAGTTCGCGCAGCTCGGCGAGGAGCAGGTCGGGCTTGACGTAGGTCTTCGACGCGTCCACGCCGGGCCAGCCCTCGTAGACGTTGCTGTCCAGGTTGATCGAGCGCGGCGGCCCGGCCGTGGGCAGTTCCGCCGGGTAGAGCGGCGAGGTGGTGAAGAGCAGGTTCAGCGCGACGTACCGGGTGATCAGGCCGAGGTCACCGGCGAGCCTGTCCGCCGCCCGGTAGCCACCGGTGGTGTACTCCCAGGTCGGCGGCATCCGGTAGTCCTCGACGCCGTTGCCGTCGAGGTCCGGCTCGTCGACGTTCCAGTTGGAGGTCCAGGACTCCGGGCCGGCCGACAGGTCGTGGAACCAGATCCGGTGGGTGGAGCCGAGCCCGTTCTCCTCGTCCCGTGCGGTGGTACCGCCCCAGGCGATGATCTTGCGGCTGTCCCGCTCGACGCCGAAGTTGTAACCGGTGTCGGGATCCGGCTCGTTGGTCTTGGTGTAGACGTGGAACCGGAAGTCGGACCGCCCGTACCAGTTGATGAAGAAGACGGTGTTCCGCCGGGTGTCCACGCCGGCCGGCGGGTTCTTGGCCAGCCACCGCTCGACGCTCGGCGCGTCGATGTGGTGGTTGGCGGTGATGTCGAGGACGTTGCGCCGCTGCGCGTTGTACTCCGTCTGCAGCGAGGTCAACGGGGCGGGCCGGGAGAGCCGGGTGAGTTCGCCGAAGAACCGGTCCTCGTACCGCCGGTCGGCGTAGCTGATCCGGTAGTCGTACGTGTAGTGCAGGCCCAGCTTCTCCCGGACGTCGTAGGCGAGCCGGGACCGTACCACCGGTTCGTAGCCGCGCGGCAGCTCCGCCTGGTACGCCGAGCGGGGCACCTGGTGCGGCTCGTAGCCGACGAACACCACGTTCACCGGTACCCGTTCGGTGAGCCGTGGCTGGCCGCCCGGGTCGAGGTGGGGGTAACGCGCCGTCGCGGCCTGGCTCGCCGGTGCCAGCGACAGCGACAGCACGGTGAGCACCGCCGTGGCGGCCGCCGCGACGATGGTGCGTCTGGTTCTCATTCGGTGACCTTCCGCCGTCCGAGGGGGTCGACGGTCCACGCCGGCCCCGGTGGCAGCCGATGGTGCGCCGTCCCCGGGGCCGGCGGGCTCGTCGTGGAACTTGCGTCGCCCGAGCGTACGTCCCCTGTGGATGGCGAGCCATCCGTCGGCGTCAGTTTCTTTCGCGTCCGGTCCTTCGGTGCCCGGTTCTTCGGTGCCTGGCCGGGACGCGGGTCGTCCTCGCGGTCAGTTCGGGCTGCGCGGGGCGAGCATCGCCGCGACCGGCGTCTTCGCGAAGTCGGTGCTGCTGTCGTAGTCGGTGCTCCGGCTGACATCGGCCCAGGCGGTGGCCTCCCGGGAACGGGACCGGGCCGACTCCTCGGCCATCCGCAGCGCGTCGGAGCCGAGCAGCAGCCGCAGCGGCGGTACGGCGAGCCCGACGAGGTCGGCGATCACCCGGGCGGCCCGTTCCGGATCGCCGGCCTGCTGGCCGTCCATGTCGCGGCGCAGCGCGTGCAGCCGCCCCACGGTCTGCTGATAGTCCTCGCCCACCTCGGCCATCCGCATCGACGCCCCGCCCCAGTCGGTACGGAAGGCGCCGGGCTCGATGATGGTGACCCGGATGCCGAAGGGTTTGACCTCGTTGTAGAGCACCTCCGAGAAGCCCTCCACGGCGAACTTCGCGGCCTGGTAGGCGCCCAGCCCCGGGGTGCCGCCGACCCGTCCGCCGATCGAGGAGAACTGGAGGAAGTGCCCCGAGCGGCGGGCCCGCAGCACCGGCAGGGCCGCCCGGGTGACGTTGACGACGCCGAACAGGTTCGCCTCGACCTGCGCCCGGAAGTCCTCCTCGGGCGTCTCCTCGATCGGCGCGCTGTTCGCGTACCCGGCGTTGTTGGCGACCACGTCCAGGCCGCCGAAGGTCTCCACGGCGGCCCGTACCGCCGCCTGCGCCGCCACCGGATCGGTGACGTCGAGGGCGTACGGCCGCACCTGGTCGCCGTACCGGCTGACGAAGTCGTCGAGCTGCTCGGGCTGCCGGGCGGTGGCGAGCAGGTTGTCGCCCCGGTCCAGCACCTCCTGGCTGAGCGCCCGGCCCAGGCCCCGGGAACTCCCGGTGATCAGCCACGTCTTCGTCATGCTGTCGGCTCCCTTCGGCAGGGTCGCCGGGTGCGACCGGGTCGGTTCCGCCGTGTTCGACTCTGCTACGGCCACCGCCCCGGCCGCTGGGAAGCGGCCCGCCGCCACCCGTCCGGCTGATCCGCCGACCCGAGCGGGACCCAGCCCGGGTGACCGGCGCGCCGGTTCACCAGGCCCACGCCTCCGGACCTGGCCCACCGGAACCGACCGGCGGAAACAGCTCGTCGAGTCGGGTCAGGGTGTCGGGGTCGAGCGTGGTCCGCACCGCGCGCAGCGCCAGGTCGAGCTGGTCGGCCGACCTCGGACCGACGATCGGCGCGGTGACGCCGGGACGGGACAGCAGCCAGGCCAGCGCGACGGTGGTCGGCTCCTCGCCCAGCTCGGCGCAGAGCTTCTCGTACCCGGTCAGGGCCGCCCGGTGCGGCTCCACCCGCTCGGCGGCGTGCAGCACGCTCCGGCCGGGAACCCCGTCCCGGATCTTGCGGATCGCTCCGGAGAGCGCACCGAAGTGCAGTGGCGAGTAGGGCAGGATCCCGATGCCGAGATCGATCGCCGCCGGTACCACCTCCAGCTCGACGAACCGGGTGAGCAGGTTGTACTTGCACTGCTCGGAGACGAGACCGAGGAAGTGGCGCCGGTCGGCGGCGGCCTGGGCCCGGGCCAGATGCCAGCCGGCGAAGTTGGACGAGCCGACGTAACGGATCTTGCCCTGGGTGACCAAAATCTCCATCGCCTGCCAGATCTCCTCCCACGGCGTCTCCCGCTGCACGTGGTGCATCTGGTAGAGGTCGATCCAGTCGGTGCCGAGCCGGCGCAGCGACGCCTCGCAGCCGGCGATGATGTGCCGGGCGGAGAGGCCGCCGTCGTTGGGCCAGTCGCTCATCGGGGCGTAGACCTTGGTGGCGAGGACGATCCTGTCCCGCCGGCCGGTGCCGGCGAACCAGCTTCCGATGAACCGCTCGCTCAGGCCGTCGCCGCGCTCCCGGCCGTACATGTCGGCGGTGTCGACGAAGTTGATCCCCTCGTCGTACGCCCGGTCCAGGACGAGGTGGCTCTCCGGCTCGTCGAGTTGCCAGCCGAAGTTCATCGTGCCGAGGCAGATGCGGCTGACGGTCAGCCCGGTCCGGCCGAGGTGGGTGTATTCCATGCCGGGAACGGTAGGCGGCGGTACCGGCTGGTCCGGAGCCGTTCGAGCGTGCTCGAATGGCAGCATGCTGCGGATCGAGTTCGCCCCCGCCGACCTGGCGCGGCTCAGGTTCGCGCACTCCCCGATGGTCGAGGTGCTGACCAGCCTCTTCGTGCTGGACCGCCCCGCCAGGTTCTGGATGTACGCCGGCTGGCGCAGGAGCGTCCTGCCGGCGCTCGCCACCGCTCCGCTGGGTACGCTCCGGGCGCTGGCCGCCACACCCACCTGCCAGGTGCCGGACTTCCTCACCCCGGTACCGACGACCGCCCGGCCGACCCTCGACGAGGAACTGCGGGTGATCGCCGACACCCCGCTGGACGTGGTCGCCGCGCAGGTGCACCAGAGCTGGGCCGGGCATCCGGCACCGCCGGAGATCGTCCGGTTCGGTGCTGATCCGGCCGGCGGCCTGGTCGAGCTGGTCCGGGAGATCCGGCGGTACTTCGGGTTGGCGATCGCGCCGGTCTGGCCCCGGCTGCGCGCCGCCGCCGAAGGTGAGATCGCGCACCGGGCACTGACCGCCGCCGAGCGCGGCCCCCGGGCGCTGGTGCGCGGCCTGCACCCGGAACTGGACTGGGACGGTACGGCGCTGCTGCTCGACGCGGCCAAGGAACGGTGGTGGGGGCTGGACGGGCATTCGCTGACCCTGCTGCCGGCCGGGTTCGCCGGCCCGATGGTCTATCCGCTCACCGAAACGCCGACGGGCCGGGCGCTCTGGTATCCGCCTCGGGGCTACGGACGGCTCGGGGAGGCACCGGTGCCGCACCAGCGCCCGGGGGACGCGTCAACCCGGCGGTCGGCCGCCGGCCCGGCCGCAGCGACCGGATCCGACGAGCCGGTCGAGCCACCTGCGCCGGCCCTGGCCGCGCTGCTCGGCCCGACCCGGGCGGCGGTGCTGACCCTGCTGGCGGTGCCGCACAGCACCGGCGAGGTGGCCGACGCCCTGCGGTTGGCTCCGGCGACCGCCTCGCACCATCTGACCACGCTGCGGGATGCCGGTCTGGTGGTCGGCGAGCGGGTCGGCCGGCGACTGCGCTACCTGCGTACCGGGCTGGGGGAGCAACTCGGCGGCGGGGCGGGTACACCCCCGGACGGGTGGACCTGACGGCTCCGACCGGCCGGCCGGCTCAGCTTGGTCGGGTGAGGTCAGCTCAGGTCAGGGTCGCGGTGGCCACCGCGTCCGGCTCCGGTCCGGCCTCGGCGGCCACCGTGCCGTCCGGGGCCCAGATCCTCGACCGTCCGGCGGCGTCGTCGTAGCCGCCGCCCGTGGAGCCGGCGAAGCTGGCGATCGCCACCCAGACCCGATGATCGGCGGCGACCCGGCGGGCACGCTCGTCCTGCACACCCCACTGCGCCGCCGAATCCAGCACGCCCGCGACGTACGCGTCGATGCCGAGCGCGGCGGTCTCGGTCGCGTGCCGGGGTACCCCGGTGTCCTTGCAGACCGCGAGCCCGAGCCGCCAACCGGCAACCTCGACCACCGCCGGTGCGTCGCCGGGAGCGAAGTGCTCCGGCTCGGCCCCGCCCAGCCACATTTTCCGGTACGCCACCCGGGCCCCGCCGCCGTCGACGGCCAGCACGCCGATGTGCGGCCGTGCTCCCGGCTGGCCGGGCACCGGGGCACCGACAAGCGCCAGCGTGCCGGTCTCGGCGCAGGCCGCCACGACCGGGTCGAGCCGGGGATCGTCGGCGTCGACCGGCGCGGCGTCGAACTCGTACCCGGTCAGCGACATCTCGGGAAAGACCACCACCCGGGCGCGGGCGGCGCGGACCGCCTCGGCGTGGCTCCGGGCGTTCGCGACCACGTCATGTGCCAGGCAGCGCGGCTGGGCGACGGCGATGATCAACGGCTCTCGCACGCGCCAGAGCATAGCCCTGCCGCAGCGCCCTCGACGATGGCCGGTTGGCCACGTCGATCGCCGGATGGCGGTGCCCGGAGGCGGCGGACAGGCCGCCTCCGGGCACCGCGGGGAGCGTCGTCCGGCCGAGGTGGGGGGCCATCGAGCCGGACGACGGGGGTACCGGTCAGACCAGAGTGGAGCTCGGGATCCCGGCGCTGGTCGGGGTGGCCGGCTCGGGGCGTTCCAGGGCGACCCTGGGCAGCCGACGGTCCAACCAGGACGGCAGCCACCAGGCGCGGGCGCCGAAGAGCTGCATCACCGCGGGTAGGATCAGGCAGCGGATGACGAAACCGTCCACGAAGATCGCGACCGCCAGGCCGAGCCCGAACTGTTGCAGCATCCGGCCCGGGTCGAAGAGGAAGGCGGCGAAGACCACGATCATGATGGCGGCGGCGGCCGTCACCACCCGTCCGGTGGTGGCCAGGCCCTCCCGGATCGCGGCGGAGGCGTCGCGGTGCCGCTCCCAGTGCTCGTGCATCCGGGACACCAGGAAGACCTCGTAGTCCATCGAGAGCCCGAAGACGATGGCGAAGATCAGTACGGGTACGAACGCCTCGATGGGACCGGGCTGGACGCCCAGGTTGCCGTACTGGAACACGTAGGTGATCACACCGAGGGCGCTGGCCACGCTGAGCAGGTTGAGCACAGCCGCCTTGACCGGGATGAGCAGGGACCGGAAGACGACCACCAGCAGCAGCGCGGAGAGGCCCACCACCACGATCACGAAGAGCGGCAGCCGGTCGGAGACCGCGTCGGCGAAGTCGACAGCCGCCGCCGTACCGCCGCCGATCGAGACCGGTACCCCGGTGTTCCGTTCCACCGGCGGCAGCACCTCGGCACGGAGCCGCTCCACCAGGTCCATCGTGGCCGCGTCCTGCGGGGCGGAGGTGGGGAAGATCAGCAGCGTGTGCAGTTGCCCGTCGGGTGTCGGGAACGGCGGGGTGACCGCCGCGACCCCGGCCGCCCCGGTCAGGGCGGCCCGCACCTCGGTCGCCGCCGGCTGGCCGCCCTCGACGACCACCACCAGCGGACCGTTCTGCCCCGGGCCGAAGCCGGTCGAGATCAGGTCGTACGCCTGCCGGCTGGTCGAGGTCGGCGCGTCGCTGCCGGCGTCGGCGAAGCCCAACCGCATGTCCAGGGCCGGTACCGCGAGCAGCACCAGCAGCGCGGTGGGCAGCAGCAGGCCCAGCCAGGGCCGGCGCTGCAGGAAGCCGGACCAGCGCCGCCATCCGGTGCCCTCGGCCCGCTTCGCCCGCTCGGCGCGACGCCGTACGGCCCGCTCGACGCGATCGCCGACGATGGCCAGCAGCGCCGGCAGCAGGGTGAGCGAGGCGAGCATGGTGACCAGCACCGTCAGCGCCACCGCCACGGCGACGCCCTGGAGCGAGCCGAGGCCGAGCACGACGAGACCGAGCAGGGCGATCACTACCGTGCAGGCGGCGAAGAAGACGGTACGCCCGGCACTGTCCAGGGCGATCCGGGTGGCGGTGGCCCGGTCGGCACCGCCCAGCAACTCGGACCGGAAGCGGGAGAAGACCAGCAGTGCGTAGTCGATGCCGACGCCGAGCCCGACCAGCGCCATCAGCGGGGCGGTGTAGTCGGCGATCGTCGCGACGTGCGAGGCGAGTACGACCAGGCTGAGCGTGCTGCCCACCGCGAAGATCGCGATCCCGATCGGCAGTGCCGCGGCGAGCAGGGAACCGAAGAGGATCACCAGGATGACAAGTGCCGCGAGCAGGCCGGCGCCCTCCGCCGCGCCACCCTCGCTCTCCTGGGCGACCCGGACCGGGTCACCGGCCAACTCCACCCGCAACCCGTCCCCGGCTGCCGCCCGGGCGGTCTCGATGACGGCCCGTACGTCCTCCGCCGGTACCTCCTCGCTGGACCTGTCCAGCGTCACCGTGGCGTACCCGACGGTACCGTCGGCGGAGACCGCCTGCGGGTCCTCGTACGGGCTGGTCAGCTCGGCCACCGAGGCCATCCCGCGTACCTCGCCGAGCATCGGCTCGACGCGTCGCCGGACCTCGTCGGTGGCAAGGCCGCCGGGGTGGTGCAGGACGATCTGGACGCTGCCCTCCGTCCGGCGCGAGCCGTGCTCCTGGAGCGTGTCGGTGGCGGCCTGTGACTCGGTGCCGGGCAGCGAATGGTCGTTGTGGTAGTCCGCGCCGACCGCCTGCGCCGCCACGGCGAGGCCGACCAGCATGACGACCCAGCTCAGCAGGGCGACCCAGCGCCGCCGGTACGCCCAGCCGGCCAGCCGGGCGAAGAAACCGGATCCGGCTGCTCCGGCCGGCTCCGGGCGGTCCGGCGCTTCGCCGCCGGACCGCCCGGTAGGAGTTGATTCGGTGTGCATTGTCCGCTCTCCTCGGGTTCTGAGGTCTGTCCGCTTGTCGCTCCGTGCCCCGCTCGTCGATGGGTCGGTCGATGAGTTAGCAATCTACATGTAGCATAACTACATAAGCGACGGGGTTCGCCGGAGCGCGGGGCGGAGGCGGAGCAACGCGCAGGGGTGGAGAGGAGTGGGATCAGCCCACGCTCGGGATCAGCGGGGCAGGGCTGGGATCAGAGCAGGCGTGGGATCAACGGAAGGAGGCCGCGCGTGCCGTGGTGAGACAGCGGGCCCCGTTGCGGGCCACCAGCAGCATCGGCAGGATCAGCACGACCACGACGATGGGCAACCGGGCCAGGCCCAGTGGATCGGTGATCGGGCTCACCAGCGCGAGCAGCACGCCGATCGTGCTGAAGATGACCGCCGCGGTGCAGGCGAAGATGCCGGTGAACCGGATTCGCCGGGGGCCGGTGCCGAGTCGGCGTACCCCGGTGCCGGTGGCCCAGGCGGCGAGCAGTGAGACGACCACGGCCAGCATCCCCAGCCAGCTCACCAGCGCATTGAGGACACCGGCCAGCCCGGGCAGCGGGTCGGGCTCGGCCACCTGCCAGGCGACCAGGTGCCAGACCGGCGGCTGCACGACGAGGATGACGAAGGCGAGCAGCGCCGTCTGCCGGCCCTGGGCCAGCGCGAGTTCGGCCTGGTAACCGGGGGCGATCCGGGAGACCTCACCGAAGTCGTGTACCGCACGCCGGGCCGCCGCCTCGGGCGGCAGACCGAGATCCGTGTACGCCTCGGTCGCGTCCACCAGGCTGTCCCGGGCTTCCCGGAGCAGGCCGTTCTTGACCCGCCGCGGCCCTCGCAGGGCGCGGTCGAGTTCGGCGAGGTATCCGTCTATCGCGGGGGCCACGGCTCACTTTCTCTGGTACCGGTGCCCCAGTATGCCCGGCTCACCGGCCGGGACGAAACTCGCCCGACCCCGAGATTCCCCTGACCCGCACCCTGAGCGGGCCCGCGACGGTGCGGGTACGGCGCGGGCCCGGAAGGCGGGCTACTCCTCGTATAGGGCGTCGATGACCGACGCGTGCTTGTCGACGATGATGCGGCGGCGAAGTTTGAGCGAGGGGGTCAACTCGCCGGTCTCCGGGGTCCACGCGTAGGGCATGATCCGGAATGCCTTGATCTGTTCCGGCCTGGACAGCTTCTCGTTGACGGCGGCGACCGCCGAGGCCACCGCGGCGTGCACTGTGCTGTTCTCGGCGAGCGCCTCGATCCGCTTGTCGGGCAGCCCCTGTGCGGCGGCCCAGATCGGCGCCACCTCCTCGTCGAGCACGATCAGCGCGGTGATGTACGGCCGCCGGTCGCCGATCGCGACGGCCTGTCCGATGAGCGGGTTGACCCGCAGCAGGTTCTCGATCTGTGCGGGGGAGATGTTCTTCCCGCTGGAGTTGATGATGAGTTCCTTCTTGCGGTCGGTGATCGTGAGGAACCCGTCGTCGTCGAGGACTCCGATGTCGCCTGTGGAGAGCCAACCGTCGTCGTCGACGACCGGCTCGACCCCACCGTCGGCGCGCAGGTAGCCCTGGCACACCAGCGGCCCGCGCACCTGGATCTCGCCGTCGTCGAGCAGCCGGAGTTCCATGCCGGCGTTGATCCGGCCGACGGTGCCGGGGCGGAACGTCGTCGGGGTGTTGATGGTCGCGGTGCCTGTCGTCTCGGTCATGCCCCAGACCTCCAGGACGTCGACGCCGAGGCCGGCCAGGAACAGCAGCACGTCGACGGGGATCGGCGCGGCGCCGCTGCCGGCCCAGACCATCTCGTCCAGGCCGAGCAGGGCGCGCATCGGCCGCAGTACCTTGGCGTCCAACTCGGACAGCCGGGCCGCCTGGTCGTCGGGGAGCGCCTTCCCCTCGGACCTGGCGTGGTAGCTCTCCCGGGCCAGTGCGCTCGCGGCCTCGAACGCCGTCCGCACCGCGGGGTCGGCGGTGCCGAGTTGGGCCTGGATCCCGGCGGCCATCTTCTCCCAGACCCGGGGCACGCCGAAGAACGAGTGCGGCCTGACCGCGCGCAACGCCGGCACCAACTGCCTGGGGTCGGCCACTATCGTGGCGTGCCCGGCCCGGTAGACCAGGTTGTAGATGCCGAGCACCCGCTCGGCGATGTGTGCCAGCGGCAGGTAGGCCAGGGTGCGCGGATGATCGGGCACCGCAACGGTCGCCTCCAGGACCGCGCACTGGTAGATCACGTTGTGGTGGGTCAGCAGGACGCCCTTGGGGTCGCCGGTGGTGCCGGAGGTGTAGAGCAGCGTGACCGACTGGTCCGGGTGCACCTGCCGCCAGAGCGTCTCGAAGGTGTCCGGTTCGGCGGCGAGCGTCGCCGCCCCGTACTCGGCGACCGTCGCCAGCGATGTCGTACCGGGCTGTGCCGTGCCGTCGACCACGATCACGTGCCGGAGTCTGGGCAGGTCCCGGAGGACCTCCCGCCAGCGCTCCAACTCGGGCGCGCCGTTGAGCACGAGTACCGTGGCCGCGCTGTGCTGCGCCACGTAACGCAGTTGGTCGGTGCTCAACGTCGCGTAGGCGGTGCACGGGATGGCACCGAGGTGCGCGGCGGCCAGGTCGACGACCCAGTGCTCGACCCGACTGGGCATCATGATGATCATGCGGTCGCCGGGGCCGAGCCCCAGTCCGTGCAGTCCGCAGGCCAGCGCGGCGACCTGATCGTGTAGTTCCCGCCAGGTGAGTACGCCCTCGGCGCCCTCGCCGTCGAAAGTGCTCAGCGCCGGTCGGTCGGGGTGGACGGTGGCGTTGCGGTGCAGCAGTTCGGGAATGGTCAGGCCGGCGGCAGTGTCCGCACAGCGCTTCGCGAGATCTACGGTCGCAGTCAAGGAACAGCCTCCTCCGCCGGGATGGCTCAGCTGTTGGGACTGTAACTTGGCGTTAACTTCTTGGGAAGAGTGCTGTAGTGAGCATGCACTTATCGCCGACTGCCGATGTAAATGCCGGTTTCGTGCCGGGGTTGGTCAGGCGTACAGCGCCGCGAGGGCGAGGCGAGCGGTCTGCGCGTCGTACCCCGAGGTGCGGTCGAAGTTGCCCAGCCGGCCGATGTCCGTGACGACGTTGAGGGCGGCGTGCACCAGCACCCGGGCGTCCGCGACCGGCACGTCGGGACGGGCCGCCCCGACCAGCCGCACCCACTCCTCGACGTGCATCCGCTGCGCACCACGCAGTTGGTGCCGGTCGGAGTCGGGCAGGTTGTTGTTCTCGGCCAGGTAGACCGCGACCAGGTCACTCTGGCCGAAGGCGAAGTCGATGTAGGCCCGCACGACCCGGTGCAGGGCGTCGGCCGGGTCGCTCGCCTCGGCGATGGCCGAGGTCGTCGCGCCGGTGAGCCGGTCGGTGGCCCGGAAGTACGCGGCGGCGAGCAGGTCGGCCTTGCTCGGGAAGTACCGGTAGACGCTCGACGCCTGCATGCCGGCGGCCCGCCCGATGTCCTCCACGGCGACGGCGTGGTACCCGTGCCTGTGGAACAGCCGGATCGCCTCGGTGAGCAGCAGTTCGCGCCGCGACGCCGGCCGCACCGGGGCCGTGGTCGAGGCTGCCCGGGGTGGCGGCGGCAACTGTGGGGCGTCGGCCCTCAGCAGGGTCCAGGCGACCCGGACGAGCAGTTGCCCGATGTCGGCGCCGCTGGTGGCCGCCCGGTAGGTGGTGACGCTGCCGAAGGCGCTCAGTGCCGCGTTGACAAGCAGCTCCGCCTGACCGGCGCCCAACTCGGGGCGCAGCCTGCGCAGCGGCTCGGCGATGCGGCCGACAAGTGTGGCCAGGCTGGTGCCGAACTCGCGGCGGTGCTCCCTGGTGAGATAGCGCCCCTCCCACTGGTAGAGGCCGCCGACGCGCCGTTTCTCCACGATGACGCTGGCGAGCGCGCGGAGCATCTCGTCGAGCACGTCCTCGGTGGCGGTCGCGGTCGGGTCGGCGGTTGCGGCCAGCAGCGCGCCGGTGATGTCGCGGGTGGCGTGCACCAGGATCGCGTACTTGTTCGGGAAGTGCCGGTACACCGCCGGGCCGCTGATCCCGACCACGGCGGCGATCTCGTCGACGGAGACACCGTGGTAGCCGCGCTCGCAGAACAGCTCCGCGCCGGCCAGGGCGATGCGGTCTTTGCGGTCCTTCGGCCGTTTAGTCAAGCCCGGTCCCGCCCCGCCCGCCGCTGTCCGCACCCCTACACGTTAGCGCTCCGTCGCGGATCGGTGGTGCAGGCCAGGGGCCTCGTTGTCGCCGGGCTGAGCCCAGAGGCCGCGACAGCCAGCGGGCTTCGCCGGTGGGGTGTCTTGACAAGCTGCGGAGTACTCGATGAAAGTTAGGGAAGATTCGCATTATCGCGAGCATCAAGGGGCTGAGGGGCATGGCGACCGAAGCGTTCATCTACGACGCGCTACGCACACCGCGCGGCCGGGGCAAACGGACCGGATCGCTGCACGGGGTTAAGCCGGTTTCGCTCGTCGTCGGCCTGATCGACGAGGTGCGGGGACGCATGCCAGGGCTGGATCCGGCCCGGATCGACGACGTCGTACTCGGTGTGGTCTCCCCGCTCGGCGACCAGGGTGCGGTCATCGCCAAGACGGCGGCCCTCGCGGCCGGCCTGCCCGACACGGTGGCCGGGGTCCAGGTCAACCGCTTCTGCGCCTCGGGCCTGGAAGCGGTGAACATCGCCGCGCAGAAGGTGCGCTCGGGCTGGGAGGACCTGGTCCTCGCCGGCGGTGTCGAGTCGATGTCCCGGGTGCCGATGGGGTCCGACGGCGGTGCGTGGGCGCTGGACCCGGAGACCAACCTGGGCACCGGCTTCGTGCCGCAGGGCGTCGGGGCCGACCTCATCGCCACCCTCGACGGCCGCACCCGGTCAGACGTCGACCGCTACGCGCTCCAGTCGCAGGCCCGCGCCGCCAAGGCCTGGGCGAACGGCTACTTCGCCCGCTCGGTGGTCCCGGTGCGGGACCGCAACGGCCTGGTGGTGCTCGACCACGACGAACACATCCGACCCGACTCCACCGCCGAGGGCCTCGGCGCACTGCCGGCCTCGTTCGCCGCCGTCGGCGAGCTGGGCTTCGACGCGGTCGCGTTGCAGCGGTACCACTGGGTGGAGCGGATCGAGCACGTGCACACCGCCGGCAACTCCTCCGGGATCGTCGACGGGGCGTCGCTCGTGGTGATCGGCAACGAGTCGGCGGGTGCGGCCGCCGGCCTGACCCCGCGGGCCCGGATCGTCGCCACCGCGCTCAGCGGCGCGGACCCCACAATCATGCTCACCGGGCCGGCCCCAGCCGCGCGCAAGGCACTGGCCAGGGCCGGCCTCGGTGTGGACGATCTCGATCTGGTCGAGATCAACGAGGCGTTCGCGGCGGTGGTGCTGCGCTTCGTCGACGACCTCGGGCTGAGCATGGACATCGTCAACGTCAACGGTGGGGCCATCGCGATGGGACACCCGCTCGGCGCCACCGGCGCCATGATTCTCGGCACCCTCGTCGACGAACTCGAACGGCGAGGCGGCCGGTACGGGCTGGCCACGCTCTGCGTCGGCGGCGGAATGGGCATCGCGACAGTCATCGAACGAGTCTGAGGAGCGGCGAATGGTCGGCACGATCCGGTGGGAGCGCGGCGAGGACGGGATCGTCCTGCTCACCCTCGACCACCCGGGGCGCTCGACGAACGTGATGGACGCCGAGTTCGCGGCCAGTCTCGACGCGACGGTGACCCGGCTCGAACAGGAGCGCGACCAGATCGCCGGGGTGATCCTCACCTCGGCCAAGAAGACCTTCTTCGCCGGTGGCGACCTGGCCTCCCTGCTGCGGCTGACCCCGGCCGACGCGGAAGCCACCGCCGCGAACGCGCGCCGCCTCCGGAGCGCGGTACGTCGGCTGGAGACCCTCGGCCGCCCGGTCGTCGCGGCGATCAACGGTTCCGCCCTGGGCGGCGGACTGGAGCTGGCGCTTGGCTGCCAGCACCGCATCGTGCTCGACGACCCCACGATCGAACTCGGGTTCCCCGAGGTCACCCTGGGATTGCTGCCCGGCTGCGGTGGCGTCGTACGCTCCGTGCGGCTGCTCGGCGTGATCGAGGCGCTCACCAACTGGCTGCTGCGCGGCCAGCGACACCGGCCGGCTGCCGCGCTCAGCCACGGACTCGTGGACGAGATCGCCGCCGACGAAGCCGCCATGATGGCGGCGGCCCGCGCCTGGATCGTGGCGAATCCGGACGCCACGCGGCCCTACGACCGCCCGGGTCACCGGATTCCGGGCGGCACTCCGAGCACTCCGTCGCTCGCCGTCCAGTTGCCGGTGCTGCCGGCCGCGCTGCGCAAGCAACTCAAGGGGGCGCCCTACCCGGCCCCGCGCAACATCCTCGCCGCAGCCGTGGAGGGGGCCCAGGTCGACCTCGACACCGCGTTCGAGATCGAAACCCGCTACTTCACCGAACTGGCGGTCGGCCAGATCTCCACAAACATGATCAAGGCACTCTTCTTCGACGTCCAGGCCGCCAACCAGCGGGACATCGGCGAGGGTCACCCGCCGCTCGACCGGGTCGCCGTGGTCGGTGCCGGCATGATGGGCGCCGCGATCGCCTACGTCTGCGCCCGGGCCGGCATGCGGGTCGTACTCAAGGACGTGACTGTCGAAGCCGCGTCGAAGGGCAGGGGATACTCGGTCGGCCTGCTCGACAAGGCCGTCGCGCGCGGCAGGTTCACGGCGGGCGAACGGGACGAGATCCTGGCCCGGATCACCCCGACGGCCGAGGTCGCCGACCTCTCCGGTGTCGACCTGGTGATCGAGGCGGTCTTCGAGGACCCCACGCTCAAGCACAAGGTCTACGCCGAGATCGAGCAGGTCGCCCCGGACGCGCTGATCGCCTCGAACACCTCGACGCTGCCCATCACCATGCTCGCCGAGGGCGTCAGCCGGCCGGAGGAGTTCATCGGCCTGCACTTCTTCTCCCCGGTGGACAGGATGCCGCTGGTGGAGATCATCCGAGGCGCACGTACCAGCGACGGCACGGTGCAACGCGCGCTCGGTCTGGTCCGGCGGCTGCGCAAGACACCAATCGTCGTCAACGACAGTCGGGGCTTCTTCACCAGCCGGGTCATCGGCACGTTCACCAACGAAGGGGTGTCGATGCTCGCCGAGGGGATCCCGGCGACGACGATCGAGCAGGCCAGCAGCCAGGCCGGATACCCCGCACCGGTCCTCGCGCTGATGGACGAGCTGACCCTGACCCTGCCCCGCAAGATCCGCCAGGAGACGGCCGCGGCGCTCGTCGCGGCCGGCGGCACCTGGCGACCACACGCCGCCGACGCCGTCATCGACCGGATGATCGACGAGTACGGCCGCCCCGGCCGCTCGGGCGGCGCCGGGTTCTACGACTACCGGGACGGCAGGCGCGCCGGGCTCTGGCCGGGCCTGCGGGACGCGTTCGGCGGTACCAACCTCGACGTGCCCTTCACCGACCTCGTGGAACGCATGCTCTTCGTCGAGGCGGTGGAGTCGGTGAAGTGCCTCGAGGAGGGCGTACTCACCTCGGTGGTCGACGCCAACGTCGGTTCCATCCTCGGCATCGGGTACCCGAGCTGGACCGGCGGTGTCCTGCAGTACGTCAACCAGTACCGGGGCGGGCTGCCCGGCTTCGTCGCCAGGGCACGCGAACTCGCGCAGCGCTACGGGGACCGGTTCGACCCGCCGCCGCTGCTGCTTGCCATGGCCGACCGGGGTGAGGTCTTCGAGTAGTCCGGCTGCCCGGCCGGTCCCGGGGGTGGGAGGGCGGTGGCCGCCGTGCGTTCAGGACGGCCGGCCACCGCCATCGGGCCACCCCTCACGGTCAGCGCAGCTGCTCGCTCAGGCCGAAGGTCTTGGCGATGATGTCCCGCTGGATCTCGCTGGTGCCGCCGTAGACGGTCGACACGATCGAGGAGCGGACCAGCCGCTCCATGTCGAACTCGGTCGCGTACCCGTAGCCGCCCATCATCTGCATGGCGTCCAGGGTGACCCGGCGGGCGGTCTCGGTCGCCTTGAGCTTCGCCATCGAGGACTCCCGGGGCAGTACGGTGTCCGGCGCCCGATCGACCTGGCGGGCGGTCGAGTAGACGAGCAACCGGGCGCACTCGATCTCGGTGGCGAGATCGGCCAGCCGGTGCCGGAGCACCTGGAACGAGCCGATCGGCCGGCCGAACTGGCGCCTGGCCTTCACGTAGTCGACCACGTCGTCGAAGGCGCGCTGGGCGGTGCCGAGCATGAGGCTGGCGAGGATGAGCCGCTCCAGGTTGAGCCCGGCCATCAGTTGCCGCCAGCCCTGGTCGAGCTGACCGACCACGGCAGTCGCGGGCAGCACGCAGTCGGTGAAGTAGAGGTCGTTGACCTCGCGGCCGCCCATGGTGTCGATGCCGGAGACGGTCAGGCCGGGTGCGTTCGCCGGGACCTGGAACATGGTCAGGCCCGCGTGCTCACCGGCCCGGCCGGAGGTGCGCGCCACGAGCAGGATGCGCTCGGCGAGGTGGGCGTTGGAGCACCAGGTCTTCTGCCCGTTGACGACGAACCCGTCGCCGTGGCGTTCCGCGCGGCAGCTCAGGTTGGCCACGTCGGAGCCGGCCTCGGGCTCCGACATCGCGATCGCCTCGATCGCGCCCCGGGCGACACCGGTCAGCACCAGCTTCTTCTGCTCGGCCGAGCCGAAGCGTTCGTACGCGGCGGCGACGATGATCGAGGTGGTGAAGCCGCCGATCGGGGCGAGTGCCTTCGAGGTCGCCTCGAGGAACAGGCAGAGTTCGACCATTCCCGCGCCGCCACCGCCGTACTCCTCGGGCAGCGCGAGCCCGAGCCAGCCGAGGTCGGCCATCTTCCGGTACAGCTCGGGGCTGTGGTTGTCCCGCCCGCCGTCGGTGAGTGCGTGGCGCTGGGCGCGGGTGCCGGCCTCGCGCCGGCAGAAGTCCTGCACGGCCGCCAGGAAGGATCGTTGCTCGTCGGTCCATTCCACAGCTGTTCCTCCTAGCAGACGAGGGGATTGACAACCAGGCTAGACTATCGAATATCAAATGTCAGGAGGCGCGGCTCATGTCGTCCACCGTTGAGCAACCCCCTCGACTGCACGTCGTCGACCGAGTCACCGGTGAGCAGATCGCCGACTACGACCTCGCGGACGAGGCGTCCGTGCGGGCCGCGGTGCAGCGCGCCCGGGACGCCGCGGCCTGGTGGGCCGCCCAGGGGGCCGGCCGGCGCCGACGTCACCTGCTCGCGTTCAAGGCCCTGGTCGCCGACCGCGTCGACGAGCTGGCCGAGCTCATCCGCGCCGAGACGGGCAAACCGATCGCCGGGGCGCTGCTCGAGGTGATGCTCACCATCGAGCATCTCGACTGGGCCGCCCGGCACGCCGAGCGGGTGCTCAGGCGTCGTACGGTCCCCTCCGGACTGCTCTCGTTCAACCAGGCCAGCAGTGTGGAGTACGTGCCGTACGGCGTGGTCGGCGTGATCGGGCCGTGGAACTATCCGGCCTACACCCCGATGGGCTCCATCTCGCACGCGCTGGCCGCCGGCAACGCGGTGGTGTTCAAGCCGAGCGAGTTCACCCCCGGCGTCGGGGTCTGGCTCGCGGCGCGCTGGGCGGAGCTGCTGCCCGACCAGCCGGTCCTACAGGTCGTGACCGGCGGCGCGGCGACCGGAGCCGCGCTGTGCCGCAGCACCGTCGACAAGGTCGCCTTCACCGGTTCGGCGGCCACCGCCCGCGCCGTGATGGCCGCCTGCGCGGAGCGCCTCGTCCCGGTCGTGATCGAGGGCGGCGGCAAGGACGCGATGATCGTCACCGCCGATGCCGACGTCGAGGCGGCCGCCCGGGCCGCGCTCTTCGGCGGTCTCGGCAACGCCGGCCAGACCTGCGCCGGAGTCGAGCGCGTCTACGTCGAGGCGCCGGTCCACGAGGACTTCCTGACCCGGCTGGCCAACCTGATGCGGGACGTCAAACCCGGTGCCGAGCTGGACGCGGCGTACGGTCCGATGAGCACACCGACCCAGCCCGAGATCATCCGGCGGCACGTCACTGACGCCATCGAGATGGGCGCCCGGGCGGTCGTCGGTGGCGCCGACTCGGTACGTCCGCCGTTCGTCGAGCCGGTGCTGCTGGCCGACGTACCCGAGCAGAGTGCGGCGGTCACCGACGAGACGTTCGGCCCGGTGATCGTGGTGAACCGGGTCGCCGACGCCGACGAGGCGGTACGGCGGGCCAACGCCACCGGCTACGGGCTCGGCGCTTCGATCTTCACGCGTCGTCGTCGCCACGGGCTGGCGCTGGCCGCCCGACTGCGGGCGGGCGCGGTGTCGATCAACTCGGTACTCGGCTACGCCGGAGTGCCGGCACTGCCCTTCGGCGGCGTCGGCGACTCCGGGTTCGGGCGGGTCCACGGCGCCGACGGACTGCGCGAGTTCAGCCGGTCCAGATCGGTGACCTGGCAGCGGTTCCGGCCGGCGATCGACGTGATGACGTTGCGGCCCACGGCGTCCGCGATGCGGACCGCGCTGGCGATGTTCAAGCTGCGCCACGGTCGCCGGTGAACTCACGCCTTCCACACGCCGAGTTCGTCGAGGTGCTTGACCAGCCGCTCGGCGCCGTCGATGAAGTGGCGGGCCATGATCGGCCGGGCCGCCTCCGGGTCGTTGGCCTCGAGCGCCGCCAACAGCGCCTCGTGATCGGTGGCCATCGCCGCCCGCCACTCCGGACTGGCGGCGTAGAACCGTGCCGGCGTGTAGCGGGTCACCGCCCGCAGCATCCAGGAGAGCTTACGGGCGTCGGCCAGCCGGTTTATGCTCCGATGGAACTCGTATTCGAGTGTCTCGACGCGGGTCACCTGGCGCGTCTGGGCGGCCCGGCACAGCCGCTGGTGCTGCTGGGTCAGATCCTTCAACTGGGCCGGGGTGATGGTGACGGCGACCCGGGCGGCGAGTTCACCCGCGATGGTCCCCTGCAGGCCGAACACGTCGAAGATGTCCTGTCTGGACAGTGGGGCCACCACGTGGCCACGGCGCGGTTGTAGCTCGACCATGTCCTCGGCGCGCAGCATCAACAGGGCCTCCCGGACCGGGGTGATGCTCAGTCCCGTCTCCTGGGCGACCTCCTCGAGGCGGATCCGCTCGCCCGGTCGCAGCTGCCCGAACATGATCCGGTCGCGCAGCAGGCTCGCCACCGTTTCCGACAGCTGCGGACGGGACACGTCATGGCTCTTGTTTCGCTCGGGCACTCCATAACATTATCAAATGTCAAAAATAGCGAGGTCTCGCCCGCTATCGACCAGGGAGCTTTGCCGATGAGTACGTCCGTTGCCGACGCCGAGCCGGCCGGGCCGGGCCTGCGGGTCGCCACCGCCAGCGACGGGGTTCGCACCATCTGGTTCTACCGGCCCGATCACCGCAACAGCATGACGCTGGAGATGTTCCAGGGCTACTACGCCGCATTGCGGGACGCCGACGCCGACCCGGCCGTACGGGCCGTCGTGGTGACCGGCGCGGGGGACTGGTTCTGTGCCGGTGCCGATCCGGCCGCCCTGCAAGCGCTGCTCGACGCCGAGCACCGGGACCAACTGGTGCACTCCCTGGGCTTCGACCCGCACCTGCCGATGACCCTGGGTACCCCGATCGTCGCGGCGGTCAACGGCGGTGCCGCCGGCCTGGGCCTGGTGCACGCCCTCTACGCGGACATCCGGTTCCTCGCCGCCGAGGCGCGGCTGGCCACCGCGTTCAGCCGGCTCGGCCTGGTCGCCGAGTACGGCAGCGCCTGGCTGTTGCCCCGACTGGTCGGCGTGGGCAACGCCCTGGACCTGCTGGTGTCGGGGCGCAAGATCGATGCTGCCGAGGCGCTCCGGATGGGGCTGGTGCAGCGGGTGCTGCCGCGCGCCGAGGTGCTCTCCGCAGCCCAGGCGTACGCCTCGGACCTCGCCGCGTCCTGCTCGCCGACCTCCATGGCGGTGATCCGCCGCCAGGTCTACTCGGGGCTGGAGACCGGCATCGCCGAGGCGGCCGCCGACGCGGTCGGGTTGATGACCACCTCCCTGGCCGGCGCGGACTTCGGCGAGGCGCTCGCCGCGCAGGCCCAACGCCGTCAGCCCAGCTTCGCGGCCCGGGGGCGCTGATGACCGGCCCGACGCCGTCAGCCGAGCCTCGCGGCCCGGAGCCGCTCACGACCGGCCCGGAGCCGCTCACGACCGGCCCGGAGCCGCTCACGACCGGCCCGGAGCCGCTCACGAGCGGCCCGCAGGGGGAGGCCCGGAGCGGACCGCTGGCCGGGGTGCGGGTCGTGGAACTGGCCGGGATCGGGCCGGGTCCGTTCGCGACGATGCTTTTGGCCGACCTGGGCGCCGACGTGGTGCGTGTCGACCGCCCCGAACCGGGCCCGCTGCTTACCGGCGACCCGAGCCGTGACCTGCTCAACCGGGGGAAACGGTCGATCGTCGTGGACCTCAAGCACCCCGACGGCGCCGAGGTGGTGCTCGGGCTGACCGGGCAGGCCGCGATCGTGATCGAGGGGTGGCGGCCGGGCGTGGCCGAGCGGCTCGGCATCGGGCCGGAGGCGGCGCTGGCCGGCAACCCGGCCCTGGTCTACGGCCGCATGACCGGATGGGGGCAGCACGGGCCGCTGGCCCGCACCGCCGGCCACGACATCGACTACATCGCCGTCGCGGGAGCGCTGCATCCGATCGGCCATCCGGCCGGGCCGCCGCAGGTGCCGCTCAACCTCGTCGGCGACTTCGGCGGCGGAGCGCTCTATCTCGTCGTCGGTTGCCTGGCCGCCCTGCACGTGGCCCGGACGACCGGGCGCGGCCAGGTGGTCGACGCGGCAATCGTCGATGGTACGGCGCACCTGACCACCATGTTCTCGGGTCTGCTCGCCGGAGGCGCCTGGTCCACCGAGCGGGGACGGAACCTGCTCGACGGCGGGGCGCCGTTCTACAGCGTCTACGCCACCGCCGACGGTGCACACCTGGCCGTCGGTGCACTCGAACCGCAGTTCTACGCCGAACTGTTGCGGGTGCTCGGGCTGGCCGACGCCGACCTGCCGGCCCAGTACGACGTCGAGGGGTGGTCACTGTTGCGGGAGCGCTTCGCGGCGGTCTTCGCCACCCGTACCCGGGACGAGTGGACGGAGTTGTTCGACGGTACCGACGCCTGCGTGGCGCCGGTGCTGTCGCTGGCCCAGGCGCCACACCACCCGCACCTGGCGGCCCGGGGGACGTTCGAGGAGCACTTCGGTGTCCGGCAGCCCGCCGTGGCACCCCGGCTGTCGCAGACCCCTGGCGCGATCGGCGGCGAGCCGCCCCGGCCGGGCGCGCACACCGAGACGGTACTCGCCGAGTGGGGTCTCGGCGCGCACCTTCCGCGGTGGCTGGACAGCGCCGCCGTAACCCAGACCGGAGGAGGTCACTGATGCGCATCGCGGTGCCACTGGAGTACGCCGGGGACCCCAGGACCAGCGCGGACGTGCTGGCGAGCTGGGAGGAGGACGGGCTCGACGTGGCCTGGGTGTCTGAGGCGTACGGCTTCGACGCGCCGACCATCATGGGGTACCTCGCCGCCAAGACGTCCCGGATGCAGATCGGGTCGGCGATCCTGCCGCTCTTCTCCCGTACCCCGGCGCTGCTGGCCCAGACCGCCGCCGGGCTGGACGCGGTCTCGGGCGGCCGGGCGATCCTCGGCGTCGGCGCGTCCGGTCCACAGGTGATCGAGGGATGGCACGGTCTCGCCTACGACCGGCCGCTGGCGCGTACCCGGGAACTGATCCGGATCTGCCGGCAGGTGTGGCGGCGCGAGACGCTCGTCAACGACGGCATCTACCGGCTGCCGCTGCCCGCCGAGGAGGGCACCGGTCTGGGGAAGCCGCTGAAGCTGCTCACCCGTCCGGTGCGGGAGAAGATCCCGATCTACGTGGCCGCGCTCGGCGACCGGAACGTGCAGATGACGGCCGAACTCGCCGACGGCTGGCTGCCGTTCCTCTACGCGCCGGAGCAGGCGGCCGAGGTCTGGGGTGCCGCCCTGGCCCGGGGCCGGGCGAAACGGGCCGCAGACCTCGGGCCGCTCGAGGTCGTCGCCGGTGGACCGCTCGCCATCGGTACCGACGTGACGCGGCTGCGGGACCTCGCCCGGCCGCTGGTCGCGCTGTACGTCGGCGGCATGGGTGCCAAGGGGCGCAACTTCTATCACGACCTGGTGTGCCGGTACGGCTACGCCGCCGAGGCCGACCGGATCCAGGAGCTGTACCTGGCCGGTCACAAGGCCGAGGCCGCCGCCGCCGTACCGGTCGAGCTGTTGGAGCGCACCAGCCTGATCGGACCCGAGGCGTACGTGCGGGACCGGGTGCAGGCGTACCGCGACGCGGGGGTCACCATCCTCAACGTGACGCCGCTCGGCCCCGAACCGCGACGCCTCATCGCCGCGGTCAAGGACATGGCGCAGTAGACGACCCGACAAGGGAGCTGATGCAGAGGTGGACCGCACCATCTTCTCCGACGACCACCGGGCCTTCGCCGAACTGGTGCGGGCCTTCATCCGCAAGGAGATCACCCCGCACCACGAACGGTGGGAGCAGGACGGGGTCGTCGACCGTGCCGTGTGGCGGGCCGCCGGCAGCGCCGGGCTACTCGGCTTCTTCGTCGACGAACGCTACGGCGGCGGCGGTACGCCGGACCGGCGCTTCAACGCCATCCTCACCGAGGAACTGGCCCGGGCCGGTGCCAGCGGTCCCGCGTTCGGCCTGCACAACGACATCATCGGGCCGTACCTGACCGACCTGACGAACGAGGAACAGCGGCAACGGTGGCTGCCGGGCTTCTGTTCCGGCGAGATCATCACCGCGATCGCCATGTCCGAGCCGGGTGCCGGCAGTGACCTCCAGGGCATCGGCACCACTGCGGTGCGGGACGGCGACAGCTACGTGCTGAACGGGCAGAAGACCTTCATCAGCAACGGCATCCTCGCCGACCTGGTCATCGTGGTGGCCCGGACCGACCCGGCCGCCGGGCACCGCGGGATCAGCCTGCTGGTGGTCGAGCGGGGAATGGTCGGGTTCGAGCGGGGCCGCAACCTCGACAAGATCGGGCAGAAGGCGCAGGACACCGCCGAGCTGTTCTTCTCCGACGTGCGGGTGCCGGCAGCGAACCTGCTGGGGGAGGAGGGCAGGGGCTTCGGGTACCTGATGCGGAACCTTCCCGCCGAGCGGTTGTCGATCGCGGTCGCCGCCCTCGCCGGGGCCGAGGCGGTGTTCGAGCAGACCGTCGCCTACTGCAAGGAGCGGCACGCGTTCGGTGCGCCGATCGGCAGTTTCCAGCACAACCGGTTCGTACTGGCCGAACTCGCCACCGAGCTGCGCATCGGCCGGGTCTTCGTCGACCAGTGCCTGGTCGAGCCGGCGCTCACCGCGGAGACGGCGGCGATGGCGAAGTGGTGGTGCACCGAGTTGCAGCAGCGCACCGTGGACCGGTGCCTCCAACTGCACGGCGGTTACGGCTACATGCGGGAGTACCCGGTGGCGAGGGCGTACCTGGACGCCCGGGTGCAGACCATCTACGGCGGCACCACCGAGATCATGAAGGAGCTGATCGGCCGCTCCATGGGGCTCTGACCGCGGCCCATCGTCACCTGGCGCGGGCGTGCGCCGTCGTCACATGGCTTCGGCGCCCGCCCTGATCGCCTCGCGGATCCGGAAGTACGTGCCGCAGCGGCAGATGTTGCGCAGACCGTCGAGGTCGGCGTCGGTGATGGCCCTGCCCTCGGCGGCCACCCGGCGGACCAGCGCCACCGCCGCCATGATCTGGCCGGGCTGGCAGTAGCCGCACTGGGCGACGTCGAAGTCCAGCCAGGCCTGCTGCATCGGGTGCAGCTCCCTCCCGACCGTGGCCGGCAGCCCTTCGATCGTGGTGACCTCGTCGGTCGGCTGGAGGTCCCCGACCGGGATCGCGCACGGGTTCACCTCTCTGCCGTTGAGGTGGCTGGTGCACGCCTTGCAGACGTTTATCCCGCAGCCGTACTTCGGTCCGGTGATGCCGAGGATGTCGCGCAGTACCCACAACAGGCGCTCGTCGTCGTCGACGTCGACGGTGACCTGCTCGCCGTTGACGCGGAATGTGTGCTCCGGCACTCGGATCTCCTTGGCTCAGCGCGCGTGGTTCAGGCCGTCGGTCGGGGAGGCGGGGATGGGCGGCACGGTCGGTTTGGGCGGGAACGAGATGGTGCCGTGGTTGATCGGGAAAGTGGTCGGCATCGTCCCGGTGGCCCGGCCGTACGCGCAGGCCACCGCGGCCATCGACGTGGCGACGCCCAGTTCCCCGGCGCCGCCGGGCTTGTCGGAGGTGTTCGGCATGACGATGATCCGCAGGTCCGGCGGGGTGTTCCACTGCCGGGTGTAGAAGTAGTTGTCCCAACTGGCTTCCAGGAAATAGCCGTCGCGCAGGTGCAGGCTGGAGGTCAGCGCCAGCGCGATGCCGTCCATCACGCAGCCCATCATCTGTGCCTCCAGACCGCGGGGGTTGACGACGAGTCCCACGTCGACGGCGATGACCACTTTGGTCACCCGTGGCCCGGCCACGCCGTCCCGGATCGGGCGGTTGACGGTTTCGGGCCGGCAGTCGATCTCGACCAGGACGGCGCTGACCGCCTTGTACTCGGCGTGGAAGGCGATGCCCTGCGCGGTACCGGCCGGCATCGTCCGCCCCCAGTTGCCGACCTCGGCCACCTTCGTCAGCACCGCCCGGGAGCGGTCGTCACGGAGGAAGTCGCGCCGGAACCGGTACGGGTCCTTGCCCATCCGGGCGGCGAGCTGGTCGACGATCAGCTCCCGGGCGCAGGTGACGTCGGGTGAGTACACGTTGCGCATGCTGCCGGTGTTGAAGCTCTTGTCGGTCTCGCTGAGCAGCCGGCTGGTGACGCCGAAGTTGTAGGACATGGTCTGGCTGAACTGGAAGAACGTCTCGGAGATGCCGATGTCGCCGATCGGCAGCCGGGCGGCCATCGCGGTGATGATCTCGCCGAGCCCGTGGCTGAGGTCGGTCGAGACGCTCGTGTGCCGCTGCTCGTAGCCGAGCACCGTGTTGCCGAGGTAGCTGGCCCGGACCCGTGAGGTGGCCATCGGGTGGGTACGGCCCTGGCGGGCGTCGTCGGCCCGGTGCCACATCAGTTTGACTGGCTTGCCGATCCGCTGGGACACCTCGGCGGCCTCCAGCGCGGCGTCGAAGAAGAGTCTGCGCCCGAAGGAGCCGCCTCCCTCGGTGACGTGCACGGTGACCCGGTCGGGTGGCAGCCTGAGCTTGGCGGCGATTGTCTGCTTGGCCACGATCGGGGACTTCAGCGCCGACCAGATCTCGGCACGGTCGGCCCGGACGTCGGCGATCGCGCAGTTGGGTTCCAGCGCGCTGTTGCTGCGGAAGTGGAAGGTGAACCTGCCCTCCACCACCGGCGTCGGTGGTCGTAGTCCCATCGGCAGCTCGGCGGCTGCCAGTGACCGTAGTACCGTCTGGTCGGACTTGCCCTCGGCGCTGCCAGGCCCCCAGGAGACCCGCAGCGCGCGTACGGCGTCGATGCACCGGCCGAAGGTCTCGGCCCGGACCGCCACGCCGGTGGAGATCACCACGACGTCGGTGACGCCCGGCATGGCCCGGACCTCGCCGAGGTTGGCGACCGAGCCGACCCTGCCGTTGATTGTCGGCGGCCGGCACACCATCGTCGGCTTCGCGCCGGGCACGTCAAGGTCCATCGCGAACCGCTTGCGCCCGGTCACCGCCTCCAGCGCGTCGATCCGGTTGTGTGGCCTGCCGATGACGGTGAAACTCTCCCGGGCGGCGAGTTCGACGGGCACCTGTAGCGTTCGCAGGCTCGCCGCCTTCTCGGCGAGTCCACCGATGTCGACGCGGTTGCCGGAGCGATCGGTGATAACTCCGGCCTTCAGCGTCAGGTCGGTGACCGCCGAGCCGAACTCGGTGGCGGCGGCCTCCAACAACCGGCGCCGGGCGACGGCGGCGGCGACCCGGATCGGCGTGTAGGTGGCGATCGTGGTGTTCGACCCGCCGGTGAGCTGGTTGAACACCAGTTCCGGCCGGGCGTCGGCCAGGGTGACCCGGACCCGGCGCAGCGGCACTGACAGCTCCTCGGCGATGAGCATCGCCGTCGAGGTGGTGATGCCCTGCCCCACCTCGGCCCGGGGCAGGTCGAACGAGACCGTCCCGTCCGGGTCCACCTCGACCGAGATCAGGCCCGACGTCGGCAGCGCCGCCGCGGTCATGATGTCGTTGAGGTCGAGCAGTTCAGTGATCTCCGGGCTGGGCAGCTCGGCGGCGGCGGCCTGGGCCGGACCGTACTCGGCCGCGGTCACCAGGATCGGTGCGGCCAGGACGTACCCCAGGAACCGCCGCCGTCCGACGGGTCCGGTCATCGCGTCACCAGTTGGTCCGGTCATCGTCGGGCTCACTCGGGACGGTTCATGGTGGGAATCTCGATCTTGGTCTCCCGGCCCTTGGTCAGATAGAACATGATGTACCGCCGGACTGCCTCGTCGAGGACCCAGGCGGCCTCCGGCACCAGCGGCAGCGGGATGAGGCCCTCGCGGAATCTCACCAGCAGTGGCCAGGCGGTGGTGATCAACGGACCCCACACCGGCTCGCGCCGGATGCCGTTCCAGTCGGCCACCTGGTCGCCCACCAGATAACGGGCCAGCGCGTTGCAGAGCGGCCGGCTGATGCTGGCCGGGCTGGTCTGCTCGGCGAGCTGGCCGAGCAGGATGTCGGTCAGGATGACGCCCTCGCGGGTCGGTCCCATGTTCCGTGGCAGCACCTGGTCCGACTGGGCGTACGCCGCCGCCCAGGTGGCGGGGATGTACTCGTCCCTGATCCCGAGCAGGTGCGCGGTCACCTGCCACAGGTGCAGGTAGGCGGCGGAGTCGGCGGCGGTCAGCGGGACCTGCCACTCGCGCAGCTTGCGCATGGCGTAGGTCGGCAAGGTGTGCCAGGTGACCAGCATGTCCTCCTGGCTGATCGGGATCCCGTCGGTCCAGTGCGGGGACTTCTGCAGCAGGTGCCGTACCGCCGCGTGCACCAGGCGGGTCTTCACGGCCTCCACGATGCAACTGCCGTCGGGCCGGAAGGCGTTGAGCGACCCGACCGCGAAGCCCAGGATGCTGGTCTTGGCGACCCGGTCCTCCATGTCCGCGCCGCCCAGCGAGTAGTAGACCGCCCGGGCCTCCTTGGGGATGGCGGTGCTCAGCATGCCGCCACCCACCCCGTTGAGCAGGTTGAGATAGAACCCCCGGGACTTGTTGAACTCGGCGGCGGCCTCCAGCTTGGCGCGGTCCACCCAGGACGGCAGTTGACGTGCGCTCTCCATGAAGTCCCGAAGGTCCGCCGGCAGCCCGGCGGGCAGGGGCTGGTCGTTCCGGGTCCAGTTCCACAGCAGGCGGTTCACCTCGGGCACGGCGCCGCGGTCGATCAGCGACGCGACAAGCGGGTCGGCCTCCTCGTCCCACACCCACCGGGGATCTTCCCCGGCGCCGGCGCCCGCGATGGAGCCGCTCGGTGCCCAGGTCCAGGGCGTCGTGGGGCCGGCCTGCACCGGGGACGCCATGCCCATCGCGCCGAGCGCGCCCAACGCGCCGCCCGAGATCAAGATCTTTCGCCTGCTCAGCTCGGCCATGTCGCGAACCCCTTCCCGGGCTCCAGATGATATGCAGATACGGTACGTGTTTCTCTGTATCTTCGACGGCGTGCAGTGGACCCTGTCGAAAGATCTCGGGAGAGCCGTATTTCGCCGGACAATGGAAGTCGGACTGCGCCGGGCGGGCCGGCAACCCGGCGCGACAGGGCGCGTCGAATCAGGACGGGCGGTTGGTGACCGGAATCTCGATGCTGATCGGCCGCGCCTCGGAGAGGAAGAGCAGGGCCGCCTTGCGCAGGAACTCGTCGAACAGCCAGTACGCCTGCGGAGCCAGCGGGAACGGCAGCAGTCCTTCGCGGACGGCGATGAACGGCGCCCAGGCCGTCCGCAGCAGTGTGTCCCAGACCGGCTCCCGGGGGATGCGCAGCCACTGCGCGATCTGGTCACCGAGCATGAAGCGGGTGAACGAGCCGAGGATCGGCTTGCTGAGGATGCCGGCGTCCACCGGGGTACCGAGGCTGAGCAGGATGTCGGCCAGCTTGATCCCCTCGGGTGTCGGGGCCAGCACCGGCGTGAGGACCTGCTCGGCCTGGCTGTTGGCCTCGGCCCAGGTGGCGGGGATGTACTCGTCCCTGATGCCGAGCATGTGCGCGGCCAGCTGCCAGGAGTGCAGGAAGGCGTCGGACTCGGCGGTGGGGATCGGGACCCGCCAGTCGACCATCTTCTGCATGACTGTCGTCGGCAGGCTGTGCCAGGTGACCATCATGTCCCGCTGGCTGATCGGGATCTCCTCGTCGGCGACGTTCGACCAGTGCGGCGACTGGGGCAGCAGGTGGCGTACCGCCGCGTGCACCAGGCGCGTCTTGACGCAGGTCACGACCATCTCGCCGTCGGGCTGGTAGGCGTTGCGGGATCCGATGTCGTACCCGAGCTTGGCGGTCTTGGAGATGCGGTCCTTCATGTCCGCGCCGCCCATCGAGTAGTAGACCGCGCGCGCCTCCTTCGGGATGACAGTGCTCATCATGCCGCTGGCCAGCCCGTACAGCACGCCGAGATAGAGCCCGCGCTTCTCGTTGAAGTCCACCGCCCTGGCCAGCTTGCGCTGGTCGACCCAGGACGGCATCTGCCGGGCGTGCTCCATGAAGTCCCGCAGGTCGGCCGGGAGTCCGGCCGGCAACGGCTGGCCGTTCTTGGTCCAGGTGCGCAGCAGTTCGTTGACCCTGGGTACGTCGCCCCGGTCGAGCAGCGAGGCGACAAGTGGGTCGGCCTCCTCGTCCCACACCCACCGCGGGTCCGCGCCGGCTCCGGTGCCCACCACCGAGCCCTTGGGTGACCAGGTCCACACCGCTGCCTGCCCGGGGGCGGCGACGGTCAGCGCACCGAGCGCGCCCAGGGCCCCACCCGCTTGCAACACTCTGCGTCTGCTCACGTTGTCCATGCCGTCGTCCTCCTAGCAGGAGCATCTGATACGATGAAACGCATGTTGCATCTGTGTAACGCGTATGACACCACAAGGTGTCGACGACCACAAGCCCCGTTGTAAATATTCATTTCCGGCGACATTTCGGCCGAGGAGGCGATCGTGGAACCCGCAGTGTCGGAGTCGTTGCTGGAGCGTGCGTACATTGACGCCATTGAGCAGGTCGACGACCTGGACGAGACCCGGACGCGTCTGCTCGACGCGGCGTACGAGCAGTTCTGCCGGATGGGCATCCAACGCTCCACAATGGAGGACGTGGCTCGGCTGGCCCGGGTCTCCCGGATCACCGTCTACCGGCGGTACGCCTCCAAGAACGCCCTCGTCGAACACGTCGTACGCCGGGAGTTCCGCAGGTACTTCGACCAGTTCCTCAAGGACATCGAGCACGCCGAGACCGTGGCCGACCGGGTGGTGCTCGGCTTCGTCAGCTCGCTGCGGGTCATCCGGGGCAACCCGCTGATCGGCGGCCTGCTGGCCGCGGAGCCGAACCTGCTCGTGCCGTCCATGGTCAGCGACGGCGGCCACACGCTCGCCACCGTGCGACGGTTCGTCGCCGGCCAGTTGCGCCGCGAGCAGCGTGCCGGCAACGTCTCGGCCGACCTGGACGCCGACCTGGTGGCCGAGATGATGGTCCGGGTCTCCGCCTCCTTCCTGGCGATCCCCAGCCATCTCATCGACCTGGACGACGACGAGAAGCTCGCCGCCGTGGCCCGGCAGTTCCTCGTGCCGATGCTGGAGCCGGCGACCTCGGCCGGGCAGTCGAAGACGGGCCGAGCGACCTCGTCGCACGCCCGGCCCGACCGGTGAGGGAGGATCCGCCCGGCATGCAGGCGAGCGGGGCACCCGGCGAAGGCGCCCGGGACGTGGCGGCACGAATCAGGACCTTCGTCGACCAGCAGGTCATCCCGGTGGAACGCGAACTCGGGACGGACCCGCAGCTCCGGGCGAGGCTGCGCGCGGCAGCCCGGGACGCCGGGGTCTTCGCACCCTCGGTACCCGTCGAGTACGGCGGCCTGGGACTGTCGATCGTGGAGCAGGCGGACGCGCTCGAAGCAGCCGGCCGGAGCCTGCACGGTCCCTTCGTGACGAACTGCGCGGCACCCGACGAGGGGAACATGACGCTGCTGGAGCGCGTCGGCACGCCGGCCCAACGCGAGGCGTACCTGAGGCCGCTGGCCGCCGGCGAGGTGCGCTCGGCGTTCGCGATGACCGAGCCCGCTCCGGGCGCGGGATCCGACCCCGGGGCACTGCGCACGACCGCGGTGCGCGACGGCGGCGACTGGCTGATCGACGGCGAGAAATGGTTCATCACCGGCGCGGACGGCGCCGCCTTCTTCATCGTGATGGCCCGCACCGGTGCCGCCGCCGCGACGATGTTCCTGGTCGACGCAGGCGCCGCCGGCCTCACCGTCGGCCGGCACATCCCCACGATCGACCACGGCTTCACCGGCGGGCACTGCGAGGTGACCTTCGAACGGTGCCGGGTGCCGGCCTCCGCCGTGCTGGGCGAGGTCGACCGCGGCTTCGCCAACGCGCAGGCCCGGCTCGGGCCCGCCCGGCTCACCCACTGCATGCGCTGGCTCGGCCTGGCCGGCCGGGCCCACGACATCATGCTCGGGTACGCCGTCGGCCGGGAGATGTTCGGCAGCCGGCTGGCGGATCTCGGTCTCGCCCAGCACCTCATCGCCGAGAACGAGATCGACATCGCCGCGTCCCGGGCGCTGATCCGCACCGCCGCCGCGGCTCTCGACGAGGGCGCCCGCGCCAGCGCCGAAACGTCGATCGCCAAGACGTTCGTCTCCGAGGCCGTGGGCCGGATCATCGACCGGTCCGTCCAGTTGTGCGGCGCGCAGGGCGTCTCCCACGACCTGCCACTGGCACAGTTCCTCGCCGAGGTGCGCCCGTTCCGGATCTACGACGGCGCCTCCGAGGCGCACCGCTGGGCGTTGGCGCGCCGCGCCGTCCGGCGCTTCGAGGCCGCCCGGGCGAAAGGCACGCATGACTGAGACAGACCTGAGCCCACCCGGCCTGCGGCTCGGCCCGATCGGGGCCTATCTCGGCGAACACCTGCCCGGAGCCGACCCGGCCGCGCCGTGGCACGCCGAGCTGCTCGCCGGTGGCCGGAGCAACCTGACGTACCGGATCAGCCAGGGTGACAGGTCCTGGGTGCTGCGCCGTCCGCCGCTCGGGCACGTCATGCCCAGGGCGCACGACATGGCCCGGGAGTACCGCGTCCTGCGTGGCCTCGACCGGACAGCCGTGCCGAGCGCCCGGCCGCACCTGCTCTGCGAGGACCCGACCGTCGTCGGCGCGCCGTTCCTGGTCATGGACCATGTCGACGGCGTCGTCCTGTCGTCCGCGGTGGACACCGCCGGGTTCGACGCCGAGCGGGCGGGGGCGATCACCGACGCCCTGGTCCGGACCCTGACGGTCCTGCACGACACCGACCTCGACGGGACCGGACTCGAAAGCTTCGGCCGCCCCGCCGGATACCTAGGCCGGCAGGTCGCGCTCTGGACCGCGCAGTGGGAACGGACGAAGGTACGCGACGTGCCGGGCGTCGGGCGGCTCGCGGGCTGGCTGGCGGCGCGGGTGGCGGCGTTCGCCGACCGGCCGTGGGCACTCGTGCACGGCGACTACCGCCTGGACAACCTCATCTTCGCGCCGGACTCCGCCCAGGTCCGCGCGGTGCTGGACTGGGAGATGGCCGCGCTCGGCGACCCGGTGTGCGACCTCGCCCTGCTGCTCGTCTACTGGACGGAGCCGGGCGACGTGCTGCGGCGGCGGGTACCTGTCGCGCTCGGCGTGACGGACGGGCCGGGCTTCGGTGACCGCGTGGCCCTGCTGCGGCGGTACACCGCCGTACGGCCGGTCGACCGCGACCACCTCGACGCCTGCCTGGTCCTCACCTGTCTCAAGCTCGCGGTCATCATGGAGTCGATCTACTTTCGCCACCTGCGGGGGCAGCACCTGGGTACCGACGCCGCCGGGATGGCCGAGGCGGCCCCGGCGCTGGTGGAACTGGGCCTGCGCGTCGGCGACGGGCAGGGCATCGAGGCACTGCGGTCGTGAAGTGGGCCGCGCGAAGAGGGACGTTGACGAGGAGCATGGTGGAGGGACAACTCCAGGGCAAGGTCGCCTGGGTCACCGGAGCGGGTCGTGGCGTCGGCGCGGCGGTCGCGCAGGGACTGGCGGAGGCCGGCGCGAGCGTGATCCTCCAGGCGCGGGCCGTCGACACGCTCCAGGAGGTACGCGACCGGATCGTGGCCGGCGGCGGCACGGCGGAGATCGTCGTCGGCGACGTCACCGACCCCGCCACCGCGGATGAGGTCGTGGCGCTGGCCCGGCAGCGGTGGGGGCGCCTCGACATCCTGGTCAACAACGCCGGGATCAGTCCGCTGCTGGAACGCACCGAGCGGCTCAGCCTGACCGACTGGCAGCAGGTGATCGACACCAACCTCTCCGGCGTCTTCGTCTGCGCCCGCGCCGCCGGTGCGATCATGATCGAGCAACGTGCCGGCAGCATCGTCAACATGTCGTCGGTGCACGGGCAGGTCGGCTTCCCGAGACTGGCTGCCTACAGCGCCAGCAAGGGCGGCGTCGAGCAGCTCACCCGGACCCTGGCGCTGGAATGGGCACCCGTCGGCGTACGGGTCAACGCGGTCGCCCCGGGATACCTGGAAACTCAGATGACGGAAGGGCTGCGCAACAACGACACCTGGTCGGCGCGGCTGCGCGAGCGGATCCCGATGGGCCGGTTCGGCCGGCCACAGGAGGTCGTCGGAGCAGTGGTGTTCCTGGCCTCGGAGAGCGCCAGCTATGTCACCGGCAGCATCCTGCACGTGGACGGCGGCTGGACCGCGCAGTGACGACGGCTGGCTCCCCGGTCAGGGGAGGTCGCTGTCGCCGCCGAGGTTGTCGATGAAGCGGCGCAGTACGTTAAGCGTGGCGACGTACTCCGTGG
The DNA here is from genome assembly GCF_002846275.1 of Plantactinospora sp. CNZ320. Taxonomy (NCBI): domain Bacteria; kingdom Bacillati; phylum Actinomycetota; class Actinomycetes; order Micromonosporales; family Micromonosporaceae; genus Plantactinospora; species Plantactinospora sp. CNZ320. Next base: position 3,761,172 of record NZ_PJMP01000001.1, on the reverse strand, counting down.
TGCTGATGCCCTGGTGCATCTGCTCGTGTGCCCGGCCGGCGCGCTCTTTGGCGCGGAGCCGGCCCGCCTCGCCGGCCTCGGTGAGCGACAACGTGCCGTCGGTCTCGACCAGCCAGCCCCGGGCGACCAGGTCGTCGAGCATCTCCGCGAAGTCGATGTCGAGATCGTCAAAGGGCTGGAGTCGTTCGGTGAGTGCGGCTCGGCTCCACGTGCCTGGTGAGCCGGCGACGTGGTTGAGCGTCCACCAGTGCGGCTGGGTCAGCTGCTCCTTCGCCAGATCTGCCCGGATGCGCCCGACCACCGCCCGGTACGCCGCACCGCTCCAGTAACCGATCGCCTGCGCGGCCAGTTCTTCCTCGGAGTACTGCTTGATCACCATGACTGCCCGCTTCCCTGTGTCTGACTGGACAGGTGCGACCGTAGGTCCTCAAGCACGGTTGAGATCAACAGTCGAAGCCGGGCTCTGCTGCGAGTACGCGAAGCGCTCCCACTTGCTCGTCACTATCCGTAAACCTGGCAGTCGCTCCTTGACGTCTCCCGTCTCCGCCCGAAGGATGGCCAGGTCGCAACATCCCGCAACCGGCAGGACAGGGAGTGGACCATGCGCCTAACGTTGATCGGTAAGGATCCGGAGTCGAACCCGACCGGCTCGCCCACGGTGTACCGCACTGACCGGGAGAGCTGGGTGGTGCAGGGTTGGGTGGTGTCGGATCCGGCGGTGTTGGCACAGATGCGCATCCCGGAGGGTGAGTCCTGCGTGGAGATTCCGGACCGGATGCTCCAGTTCTTCAGGCAGGGGGATCGTGACCTCGATCAGTGAGAGCGAGTTCGAGCGGCTGTTGGTGACCTTTGAGCGCGATGCCGTCCACCTGGAGACGCGCGACGCCTACGGCACCGCGGTCGAGTTGCCGTACATGGCCAAGTGGGCCGCGGGCGAGCCGGATGACCTGGCGTGGTTGGAGGGCTGGTGCGAGAGCCTGCGCGAGCACGTCAAGGCAGGTCGGTCGGTGCGCCGGGCGCGCATAGTGTCTGAGCCGCTGAGCGACTATCAGCGCTGGTCGTACAGCATCGCCCAGCCCATGGTGGACGCTGGCGAGGACATCCGCTGGGTGCCGCGTCGGCTGGTGTCGTCGCTGGCGCTGCCCGGCAACGACTACTACCTGTTCGACGATCGCTTGGCGGTCTTCCTGATCTACGCAGGTAACGGCCTGGCCGTGGACCGGGTGGCGTCCACCGACCCGGAGGATCTGCGGCTGTGCCGCTCTGCCTTCGAGGCCGTCTGGCAGTTGGCCATCCCGCACCGTGACTACCAACCCGTCTAGCGCTGCCCGCCAGGGCCAGGAAGCGCTCGGTGTCCGCCTCCGTGAGCTGCGCAAGGAAGCAGGGCTCACGGGGCGGGCGCTGGCGGCCTTGACCGGCCAGCACTTCACCCGGGTCAGCAAGATCGAGCATGGTGTCCAGCCGCCGACCGACAACGACATCCGGGCCTGGTGCCGGGTGTGCAACGCCGAAGACCAGATCCCGGACCTGACCGCCACGCTGCGGGCGGTGGAGTCGGCGTACCTGGAGTTCCGGCGGCAGAGCCGGGCGGGCATGAAACGGGTGCTCGGCGCGCACACCCTGGCCCTGTACGAGCAGACGTCGGTGTTCCGGATCTACGAGCACAACGCCATTCCCGGCCTGTTCCAGACCGCCGACTACACGGCGGCGATGCTGTCGTTCTGGATCGATTTTCTGGACACGCCGAACGACTTGGACGAGGCCGTGGCGGTGCGGATGGAGCGGCAGCGGGTGCTCTACCAGCGGGGCAAGCGGTTCGTGGTGGTGCTGGAGGAACAGGCCCTGCGCACCTGGTTCGGTGACGCCGTCACTCAGGTCGGGCAGCTTGACCGGCTGCTCGCGGTGATGTCCCTGCCGAACGTCTCGGTGGGCATCATCCCACTGATGACCGAACGCCCAGCGGTCGCGTCCACCGGCTTCTGGATCTTCGACAACCTGCTGGTCGCGCTAGAGACGCCCACGGCGAGCATCGAGGTCACCAGGCCCCAGGAGATCGAGCTGTACGCCCGGATGTTCGATCGCCTTCAGGTGTCGGCTGTGTATGGCCCCGAGGCGCGGGCGCTGATCAGCCGCACAATCGATCAACTCGACCAGTAAGGTCGCAACAACTCGCAACATCATGGACGCCGTTGACGGCCCGCTCATACCGTCATTGCGGAACTTCGGTAAGACGGACGCCGGGTGCGAAGGGTGTCTGTTGCAGTGGATCCGGCGAGGGCGCCCAGGCCGAAGCCACTGGTAGGGGCAACGGCTGATTCATCGCTTGGCCGTGACAGGACGACGTCTGTCCGTTCGGTGACGAGGTTCCTCTGAGGCTGCCGGACAGCCTGCGGCAACGGTGTTGTCCGGCAGCCACCCTCAAGCAGGCGAAGGGTGACCCGTGATGACGATTGGTGCTGCGATCGGCGCCGTACTGATGGGATTCCTGGCAGGACTGTTCAGCTTCAAGGTCAAGGAGCGGTGGTGCCCGGTGTGCGGCGGATCTACCTTGCGAAGAGCTCCGGTCAACGCCGGTAGGGAGCGGGACACCGCCATCAGCACGGCAGACGTGCCAGTTCATCAACACAATGACCGCGAGCGGTAGGCCGGGCGCCGCGAAGCAGTTCCCGACCTCCACTTCGACGACGGCAACGACAGCATGCCGGCCGACTACGACCTCGTGGCCCTGCGTGAACGTCGATGGTCCGCGTCTGGGTGGTCATGGTCGGCGGCGACGGCGGTGCACTTGGCCGGGACGGCGACGCATGGTACGCCCAAATCTGCCGTTCGCTGCCTCACCGGTACGCCGCCAGAACGACCACGAAGCCGCCGATGTCGTGGACGCGGTGCTGAATGGTGAATCGCCGCTGCAACGCGAACGCGATTGGGTCATCTCGTGGCCACCTAAGGCGTCATCTGACGCCGGTCTATGAGACAAGCGAACGGCTCTTCGCGGTTCTGAGGCCGTAACGGTCAGATGCCGATCGGTGACCATCCGTTGTTGCGGTTCTGTCACGCGCCTCCGGTGGAGAGACAACCTACGCCAGGGGAGGACCGATGCGAGGTGCTTAAGTTGCCGCGTTACCATCGGCGAGTCGCTGATTTGCGAGACTGGGGCCGATGCAGGTTGGCATAATTTATGCGATGTGAACATCGTGGTGGTCCGTCGCGACGACGATCCCATCCTTAATGAGGTAGACCTCAACGTAGTGCGTGCCGCGGTACAGAGTACTTTCGGTGCGGCGGCGTAGGCCGCCGTCTTTAACAATCGTGCCGCGTAGGCAGTCGGCGTCAGTTGCCTCTTCGCCAGTGTTTCGGACCTTCCACCAGAGGTCGTAGGGCTCTGGACAGTCGGTGGAGAGGCGGAAGTCGATCGACATACGCTTGCGGGTGTGCCTGACCGAGCGCAACGGCGTGCCGGGGCGGAAGCCATTGAGGTCGCGCACGGTGGCGTTGATGCGGGCGGCGTAGGTCGGCCGCAACGGATACCCGAGTTCTTCGATGAATTGTTCACCCGGCGCCCTGCTGAGCCGGACAAACACTTTGGTGGCCAGGGGGGCGCCGCTGAGGGCCACGGCCTCCTTGGCTGCTGCCTGGGTGGAGCTCTTGGCGAATGCGTCGCCGAAGATCTCACGCCACAAGGTGATGCTCTTGTCCTTGTCGTCTTCCTTGAGCGCAGCCTCCGCCTTGGCCCGATAGTAGCTGATCCACTTAGCGAAATTGGTGTACTTGTCGTCGTCCCAGCGGTGGTTGAACGTGGTACCGGGGCAGCTCGGGTCGGTGATGATCGGCATGGTTGAGTGCCAGGCCAGCCAGGTGTCCAGGGCGATCAGAAGGTTTACGAACGCCGTGGGAAGGTCCGGGTAGAGGTCATCAACGTTCCACGCCTGCACGCGTTCGCCGAGCAGCGTGGTTAGGATGACCGACGGCACGGAGAACGTCTTCTTGTAGTCACGCAGGTACTTGAGCAGGCGAAGGACGACGCGGAGGTACCGGTTGGCGAGGTCATCCTTCTCGTGCATCCAGCTCGTAAAGCCACCTGGGTTGGTGTCTTCGAACTGGTTGTCCTTGTAGTTGACGATGACCTGTCGGCCGTCTGTCAGCACTATGTGAGGGACTACATCGACATGACAGTCGTTGACGTAACCAATTCGTACGCACCGGTTTTTCTTACGCACCATGTCCTTGTAGACAAAGGACCGCTTGAACGCTGCCCTGACCTGCCGGATGTATTCCCCGGGGTCAGCAGTCCACTCGGGAACCTCCTGCAGATGTAGCAAGAAGTCGGCGTCGAACTCTTTGCCGGGTAGCGGGGTGATGATTGTTCTATGCGGCCAGGATCCCTGCGGGATATGGTCAATATACAGGTCCTTCAACTGCTCGTCGGCCTTGATGCAATTTACGATTGAGGACACTCGGCTGTGGAGCAGGTCAAGTCGTTCCTGGCTGAGGTTCACCGTGTCGGTGAGCAGGCCGGCAAAGTAGGCGTGCAGCTTCATCAGATCTCCAGCACGGCGTGATAGCCGTCGTCGGCCCGGTCGTACAAGACGTACGCGGGATGAATGTAGGGGTCGCGAACGCGACCGAGGGTGATCGCTGCCGATACCGGCATCGCAGCGATCACGTGGAGGCGCTGTAGGTGCTTGTGGCTCTGCTCAACCCGCGCCAGCAGCGTCCGCGTCGCGACCTCAAACGCCGCGAGGCTGGCTGCGCTGCTGATGATATCCGGGTGCGGTATGGCATCGACCGGCACCAGGCCGTATCGCGGTACTGCGCGGAGCGGATCGGGTAACTCGCCGGGCTGGATGGTGCCTGACAGGTTGATGACCAGGACAGCGTCTTCATGGCCTTGAACGGTGTCTGGTGGCGGCACCTCAGCAGTGAACTCAGTGTCGACCGCTGGCTCCGGCCAGCTCCACCCTGCGGTGCTGCGGTGCCGCTGGAACACGTCGACGCCATATGCATCATCCAGCTGCGAACCCAGGTAGACCAGTAGCGGAATCCTCGCGAAGGCAAAGACGCTTACGTGGCGGGCGCGTCCGTCGCGGACTCCCTCAGTGAGCCGTTCCACACCGCGGTCAATCTTGGCGATTGCCGCTCGCCAGTAGGCGGCCTCGACCGGGTCTTCACCCGGTAGTTGCCGAAGGTCGATCTCAATGCCATCTTGCTCGAACGACATCGGGAAGTCTGGCCACCGCTGGTCGTGGCGGACCACCGCCGTGGTCGCATCGGCCCGGTTAAGTTCGACAACTCGACCTCGCACGTCCGCCAACACTCGTAGCACCGCGGTCGTGTCTTCGCGGCGGAGGCCGGTCACCCGGCGAATCCAGTCCTCGTGAGTCGCCTTCAGCCGCCGCAGCTCGTTGACGGTGAACAGATCGACTGCGCCGTCCCGATCGATCTCCTGGTGTTCGTCTGCGCACACCAGCATCAGGTTCTCGGCCTTGTCGCGCTCCTTTTCGTCGAGCGGCTCTGCTTCGCCCCGCGGTGACCTGGCTGTGGACTGCTGACCCACGATGTGCGCGAGTTCTCCGAGCCGGAACGGGCGTTTCGAGAGCGCCCCCTCCATGAGGTACGTGTTGCACAAAGTGCATCGGCCCCCCGCCGAGACCCATACCCGGTGTCGCTCGGCCTCAGGCGGTTGACGTCGACCCCTTTTTGGTTTTGGCCCGCTCACGTCGCCTCACGGCGCAGATCGAACCTCAAGATCGAATCCCTCCTCACGACCGATGCCATCGAGGACAGTGGTCAAGAGTTACAGGTGCGCCACGCTTGGTAATCATCTACGGTACGATCTGCCGCACGGAGTTCACTTTACATCGCAACACAGTATTCGGCACGTGCCCCTCTCGAGGTGTGCTGTTGTGACGGATCCGTGCGACGGTGTGGGTCGGGGGTGAGTGGTCGCTGGAAGCTGTGAGAATCCGGCGCCCACGATTTGGAGGGAGCCGGTATGTCTGAAGCGTCCTTTAAGCCTGACCGGCTGCGCATCGCTCGCGAATTACGCGCCTGGACCCAAAGTGACCTGGCGAGGCGGGTGTCGGAGCACTCCCCGCTGTCTCCGGCGGCAGTCGGACAGTTCGAGTCGGGCTCTACCCGGCCGTCGACGGAAACCCTCCGCCGGTTAAGCGACGCCCTAGAGGTGCCGGCTGCGTTCCTGACTCGCCCCATCGTCGAAACCCATGAAGGCTTCTTCCGCTCGATTCGCCGCACCCCCGTACGGCACCGGCGGCGCGCTCGCGCGCTCGCTCACATCATCCACGACCTCGCGGCGTCTGCCGATGGACGTCTTCTGCCGACGGTCGACCTACCGCAGTTCTCCCCAGAGCTAGAGGCGGAGCGCGCCGAGATTGAGCAGATTGCGGCAGATGTTCGGCGACTATGGCAGATACCGGCTGGACCGCTCGTGGACGTGGTGGCGCTGATGGAACGGCACGGCGTTGTCGTGGCGTGCCTGCCGCTCGACTCAGGTGATGTCGACGCGTTCTCGTTGCCGTTTCATGACCGGCCGGTAGCTGTCCTCGGGGCCGACAAGGGCGACCGCGCGCGCTCCCGGTTCGATGCAGCCCACGAACTGGGACACCTAATCATGCACGGTGACCGGGTCTGGGGCCTCAAGCAGGTCGAAGATCAGGCGCACTGGTTCGCCGCTGCACTGCTGATGCCGCGCGACGACATCTACGAAGAACTTCCCGCAACGGTGGACTGGCCGGCGTTCTTCTACCTGAAGGAACGCTGGCAGGTGTCCCTCGCCGCACTGCTCATGCGTGCAAAGAAGCTCGGAAGGATGGACGACGCCAGCTACCTCGCCGCAGTGAAAGCCGCCTCTGCTCGGGGGTGGAGGCGTGTGGAACCAGTGCCCCTTGGTTTGCCCGAACGCCCCGCGCTGCTCGCTCAGATCATCGCGGCGGAAGGGGGGGACGAGGTCTGCGCCACACTCCCCGCAGAGGTCGTAAAGTCGATCATGGCAGCAAACGCACTCTGACCTCTCGTCGAAGTCCCAAAGTAGAAACGCAAACGCCCGGCTCGGGCCGGGCCGGGCGTTGTCATCTGAGCGTGAAACTAGCCTCTACCACTAGGCGTCGACCGGTAACGCGATGCTGCTTCAGTTCGGTGAGGTGCCCCCGGCAGGATTCGAACCTGCGCCCCCGCCTCCGGAGGGCGGTGCTCTATCCCCTGAGCTACGGGGGCTCAGCGACCCAGGAAGAGTAGCAGGCATCGCCCTCCGGGCACGAATCGGTATCCGCCGTGTCGGGGCCGCCCGCCGTACCAGGAAGGATCGGCTACCGGCCGCAGCTCGGGAGCGGGTGGAGGACGATCCGGGGCGGGAGCCGGCGGGGCCACTCGGCCCGGGTCCAGGAGCCGTCGACCACCACGTGTACGGCGTCCCCGTCCGCTCCGCTGAGCCGGAGCAGGAAGTCCCGGGGGAGGGCCGGGTCGACGTTCGGGGTGGTGATGAGGAACCTGACCCGGCCGCGTACGGAGACCGCGGAGAGGACGTCGGCGGCGGGTACCACCCCGTGCAGTCGGGTACGGCCGATCCAGCACAGCTCGGCTCCGTGCTCCTGGGCGGAGCGCACGATCGCCGGGTACTCCCGTTCCACCCACAGGGCCACCGCGTCGACGCAGAGGCCGCAGGCCCGATCGGTGGGCTGGCGCGGGCCGAGTCCCCAGGCTCGCAGGTACGCGCCGATCTCGCTGCTCTCGGCGGGCAGCCCGTACCGGTCGTGTACGAGGCTGGCGACACTGTGCCGGGTCCAGAGTTCGTCGTCCAGCCCGAACTCGTCGGGATAGCACCCGCGCAGCGTCTCGATCAGTTCGAGTTCCTGGTCGCGGCTGAGCGTTCCCGCCTCGCCCGACCGTTGACCTCGCCGGACGGCAGCGACCGCGCCGTCCCCGCCGATGGTGTGTCGACGGCACCAGCTGGTGACCGAGCGACGTCCGTCCCGGAGAGCAACCGTCATGTCTAGGACAACGACGGCAGATCCTGACTGGTCACGTTATGTATGGAGAAAGCTCGTCAAATCGGGCAAGTAACCAGACTCCGCCCTAACCGGCCATCCGGCGCAGCCGTCCAGCGGCAAAACGAACCGGCGGCCGTCCCCTCGGGGAACGGCCGCCGGATCAGACGGTACGGGTGGTCCGGGTCAGGGGGTGCCGATCCTGCCCTGGAGGGTGCGGACCAGTTCGATCTCCTTCTTCTGCCCGGCGACCATGGACTTGGCCATCGCGGTCACCTGCTCGTCCCCGGAGAGGTCCAGGATGCCCTCGGCCATGTGGATGCCGCCGAGGTGGTGGTCGAGCATCAGCTTCAGGAAGAGGGCGTCGAAGTCCCGTCCGGTGGCGGCCCGCAACTCGGCCCGCTGCTCGTCGGTGGCCATGCCGGGCATCAGCCCGTTCTTCACCGCACCGGCGGCGTCCGGCATCCAGGCCATCCGGGGGTCGCGGCCGGTCGGGCCCAGCCCCCAGTCCTTCAGCCAGGTCTGCATGATGCCGATCTGGGCCTGCTGGGTCAGCAGGATGTCCGCCGCCAGGGTACGCACGTCAGGATCGGTGGCCTTCTCGTGCGCGAGGATCGACATCTCGACCGCCTGGGCGTGGTGCGACGACATGTCCCGGGCGAACCCCGCCTCGGGGGAGCTGTCCCCGGGCCGGAACAGACCCGGGGCGAGCAGTCCACCGGCGAAGCCGAGCAGCAGGCCCAGCAGGATGGCGAGGGCCAGCGCCGCGGTGCCGGGGGTCCTCCGGCCCGAGTCGAGCCCGGTCACCTCGTCCTCCGGGGCGGCGGTGGTCGCCACCGCCCCCGGTTCGGCGGCCACGCCGATCAACCGCCCGCCGGGGGCACCGGCTGCTGCTCGTTACCCGGGACGTTGTCCCGCGGGGTGGTACCGGTGGCGGTGATGCCGCCGGAGCAACCCGCGCCCTCCTCCATGGTCGCGTTCTGCCGCAGCGCCGCGATGAAGTCGTCGATGCGGCCGTCGGTGGGGCTGTCGAGCTTGAGCTGGTAACCCCAGGCCTGCAGCGAGATCGGCTTGTCGAGGTTCTCCACCGGGCTCATCATCATGAACTCGTTGCCCCGGACCTTGCCGGCCAACTGCTCCACCTGGTCGGCCGGCAGATCGGGGCGGTAGGTGACCCAGATCGCGCCGTGCTCCAGGCTGTGTACGGCGTGCTCGTTGGCGATCGGCGCGTCGTAGACGTCACCCATGCAGTTCTGCCAGGCGATGTTGTGCGAGCTGCCGACCGGCGGGTTGATCTTGTAGGTGAGCGGGCCGGCCACATGGGATTCCTTGCCGGGCAGCGGGTTCACCGCGGAGGGGTCGCTCTCCCGGTAGTTCACGATCCCGTCGATCGCGGCCGCCTTGTCCTCCCACTTCTTGCCGTTCTGGATCACCGCGTACGCGCCGTACCCGATGATGGCGGCGGCGACGACGCCGACCGCGACGAAGAGACCGATGGAACCCCACGAGCGGCCCCCGCTGACCTTGACCGGTGTGACCGGACGGCGCTGCTGGGGCTTCTTCCCGCCCCCGCCGCCGTTGCGGCCGGCCGGCACCCGGGCGCCGGGCGACTTCGCCCCGGAGCCGGACTTGGCGGTGGAGCCGGACTTGGCGGCCGTCCCCGCGGGCTTGGCCCCGGCCCCCTTCTCACCCGCGGCGGGCTTACCGCCGGCCGGCGACTTCTTGCCGGTGCTGACCACGGACGGACGGCGTTGTTCGCCGCCCGAGGTGCTGATGCTCATGGTCCCTCGTCAGGTCGGTCGGTCAGGGGATGGCGGGCCACACATGCGCAGGGTCGCCACCGAGTGACCGAGTCTACCCCCGCTAGCATGGTTCGGTGACTCCCGCCAATCTCGCCGAGGCCGTTCTCGCCGCCGCCCACGCAGTCTTCGACAGGCGTGGGCTGGATCACTCGGTACTGCCCGAGTCGGTGCCGCTGGAGCGACCCCGGAACCCCGAGCACGGCGACTACGCCTCCAACATCGCCCTCCAGTTGGCCAAGCGGGTCGGGCTGCCGCCCCGGGAGCTGGCCGCCGCCCTCGCCGAGGAGCTGACCCGGACCCCGGGGGTCAAGTCGGTCGAGATCGCCGGCCCCGGATTCCTCAACCTCCGGCTCGACCCGGCCGCCGCCGGAGCGCTCGCCCGCGAGGTGGTCCAGGCCGGTCAGGCGTACGGGCGCAGCGACCGGCTCAGCGGGCAGCGGGTCAACCTGGAGTTCGTCTCGGCCAACCCGACCGGCCCGATCCACCTCGGGCACACCCGCTGGGCGGCGGTCGGCGACTCGCTGCGGCGGATCCTCTCCGCCGCCGGTGCCGAGGTGACCAGCGAGCACTACGTCAACGACGCGGGTGCCCAGATCGACCGGTTCGGCCAGTCGCTGCGCGCGGCGGCGCTGGGGGAGCCGACGCCCGAGGAGGGCTACGCAGGGGAGTACGTCACCGAGATCGCGGAGCGGCTTGTCGGCGAGCGCCCGGAACTGCTCGACATGCCGGCCGAGCGGGCCCTGCCGGTATTCCGGGACCGTGGCTACCAGCTCATGCTGGACGAGATGCGGGCCAGCCTGGAGCGGTTCGGCGTGCACTTCGACGTCTGGTTCTCCGAGCGGACCCTGCACAGCAGCGGCGCGGTCGAGCACGCCCTGGGCCGGCTGCGCGAGCAGGGCCACGTCTACGAAGACGGCGGTGCCATCTGGCTGCGTACCACCGACTTCGATGACGACAAGGACCGGGTACTCATCCGGAGCAACGGCGAGCTGACCTACTTCGCCGCCGACACGGCGTACTACATCGACAAGCGGGAGCGCGGCTTCGACAAGTGCGTCTACCTGCTCGGCGCAGACCACCACGGCTACGTCAACCGGCTGCGGGCGATCGCCGCCTGCGCCGGGGACGACCCCGACTTCAACATCGAGATCCTGATCGGCCAGCTGGTCAACCTGGTCCGCAACGGCGTACCGGTCCGGCTCTCCAAGCGGGCCGGCAACATCATCACCCTGGACGAGGTCGTCGACGCGGTAGGCGTGGACGCGGCCCGCTACTCGCTGGCCCGCTCCTCCACCGACTCGCCGCTGACCCTCGACATCGAGGTGATCACCAAGCACTCGAACGACAACCCGGTCTACTACGTGCAGTACGCGCACGCCCGGATCGCCTCGCTGCTGCGCCGCGCCGTCGACCTCGGGATCGCCCGGGGCGACGACTTCGACCCGGGGCTGCTCAGCCACGAGCGGGAGAACGACCTCCTCAAGGCGCTCGGCGAGTTCCCCGGCGTGGTGGCCACCGCCGCCGAACTGCGCGAACCGCACCGGATCGCCCGCTACCTTGAGGTGCTGGCCGGCACGTACCACCGGTTCTACGACGCCTGCCAGGTGCTGCCGCGCGCCGGAAAGCCGGTGCCTGAGCAGCTCACCCAGGCCCGGCTCTGGCTGGTCGAGGCGACCCGGATCGTCCTGGCCAACGGCCTGGCGCTGCTCGGCGTCTCGGCGCCGGAACAGATGTGAGCCGGCTCCGGATCAAGAGATAGCGAACCGGTCGGCAACACGCGCGTAGCGAAGGGAAACGACAGATGCGCGCTCACGAAGCGGGGGCACTGCACGGCGACCTCGGGGTCCGGGGGCCGGCCTGGCTGCGTACCCCGGAGGACGTCAACGCGCTCGTGCCGCAACTGTGGCCGCGCAACGTGACGCGCGACGCCGACGGCGCCCTCGTGGTCGCCGGCCTCGGCGTCCGCGAACTGGCGGCCGAGTTCGGCAGCCCGGCCTACGTGCTGGACGAGGACGACCTGCGGTCCCGCTGCCGGGACTTCCGGGCCGCCTTCCCGGACCAGGACATCTACTACGCCGGCAAGGCCTTCATCTGCCGGGCTGTGGTGCGGGTGATCGCCGAGGAAGGTCTGCACCTGGACGTCTGCTCCGGCGGGGAGCTGGCGGTGGCGCTCTCCGCCGGCATGCCGGCGGAGCGGATCGGCTTCCACGGCAACAACAAGTCCCCGGCCGAGCTGGCCCGGGCCGTCGACGCCGGGGTGGGCCGGATCGTCGTCGACTCGTTCCACGAGATCGACCGGCTGACCGCGCTGGCCCGGGAGCGGGGCGTCCGGCCCCAGGTGCTGATCCGGGTCACCGTCGGCGTCGAGGCGCACACCCACGAGTTCATCGCCACCGCGCACGAGGACCAGAAGTTCGGCTTCTCGCTGGCCGGCGGCGCGGCGGCCGCCGCCGCGTTCCGGATCCTCGACGAGGATGTGCTCGAACTGTGCGGCCTGCACTCGCACATCGGCTCGCAGATCTTCGACACCAGCGGCTTCGAGGTGGCCGCCCGGCGGATCCTCGGCCTCCAGGCGCAGATCCGGGACGCCCGCGGGGTGGAGCTGCCGGAGCTGGACCTCGGCGGCGGCTTCGGCATCGCGTACACCACCCAGGACGATCCGGCGACGCCACACGATCTGGCGAAGCGGATCATCAAGATCGTCGACGGGGAGTGCGAGGGACTGCGGCTGGCGGTGCCCCGGCTCTCGATCGAGCCCGGCCGGGCGATCATCGGCCCCGCCGTCTTCACCCTCTACGAGGTCGGCACGGTCAAGGACGTGGACGGAATCCGCACCTATGTCAGTGTCGACGGCGGAATGAGCGACAACATCCGTACCGCGCTCTACGGGGCGTCGTACTCGGCGACGGTCGCCTCCCGGCGCTCCACCGCCGAGCCGATCCTGGCCCGGGTGGTGGGAAAGCATTGCGAGGCCGGGGATGTGGTGGTGAAGGATGAATTCCTGCCCGCCGACGTGCAGCCCGGAGATCTTCTCGCGGTGCCCGGCACGGGCGCCTACTGCCGGAGCATGGCCAGCAACTACAACCATGTGCCCCGGCCGCCAGTGGTGGCGGTCCGGGACGGCCGTGCGCGGCTGATCGTCCGGCGGGAGACCGAAGACGATCTGCTGGCATTGGATGTGGGTTGACCTTGACGAAGCCTGTCCGTCTGGCCCTGCTCGGTTGTGGCACCGTCGGCGCGGAGGTGGTACGCCTGCTGCACGAGCAGGCCGCCGACCTGACCGCACGGGTCGGCGCGCCGCTGGAACTCGCCGGGATCGCCGTACGCCGGCTCGGCCGGAACCGGGGTGAGTTGCCAGTCGACCCGGCGCTCTTCACCACCGACGCTCTCGGCCTGGTCAAGCGGGACGACGTCGACCTGGTGATCGAGGTCGTCGGCGGGATCGAGCCGGCCCGGAGCTGGCTGGTCGAGGCGCTGCGGGCCGGCAAGAGCGTGGTGACCGCCAACAAGGCGCTGCTGGCCGAGGACGGCGGGGCGCTGCACGACGCCGCCGCCGAGGGCGGGGCCGACCTCTACTACGAGGCGGCGGTGGCCGGCGCCATCCCGCTGCTCCGCTCGCTGCGCGAGTCGCTGCACGGCGACTCGATCACCCGCGTCACCGGCATCGTCAACGGCACCACCAACTTCATCCTCTCCGCGATGGACGCCACCGGCGCCGGCTTCGCCGAGGCGCTGGACGAGGCGACCGAGCTGGGCTACGCGGAGGCCGACCCGACCGCCGACGTGGAGGGCTTCGACGCCGCCGCCAAGGCGGCGATCCTGGCCTCGCTGGCCTTCCACACCCGGGTCACCGCCGCGCACGTGCACCGGGAGGGCATCACCGAGGTCACCGCCGCCGACGTGGCCAGCGCCAAGGCGATGGGCTGCACCATCAAGCTGCTCTGCATCGCCTCCCGGGGGCCGGACTCGGCCGGCACCGAGTCGGTGAGCGTCCGGGTGCACCCGGCGATGATCCCGGTCAGCCATCCGCTGGCCAGCGTCGGCGACGCCTTCAACGCGGTCTTCGTCGAGGCCGACGCCGCAGGTGAGCTGATGTTCTACGGGCGCGGCGCCGGGGGAGCGCCGACCGCCAGCGCCGTACTCGGCGACGTCGTCGCGGCGGCCCGCAACCACCTCGCCGGGGTACGCGCGCCGAGCGAGTCCGCGTACGCGGCGCTGCCGATCCGGCCGATGGGCGAGGCGGTCACCCGCTACCACATCAGCCTCGACGTGGCCGACCGACCGGGCGTCCTCGCCTCGGTCGCCGGGGTCTTCGCCCGGCACGACGTGTCGATCGCCACCGTGCGGCAGGCACCGGCTCCGGCCGGGCCGGCGGACGGGACGGCCGGGGCGGTGCGCCGGGGCGGTGACGCGATCCTGGTGATCGTCACGCACGCCGCACCGGACGCCGCGCTCGCCGCCACCGTCGACGAGCTGCGCCAGCTGGACATCGTCCGGTCGATCGCCAGCGTGCTCCGGGTGGAGGGCGGCGACCGGTAGCCGGGCGTACCAGCTGATCGGTCACGTCCCGCCAGATGGTTAGCCGGTGGTGCGGGTGCAGCCCGTCGGCGACGCTGGGTCACCGTGAAGAGGAGACACCCGCCGCAGGTCGGCGGGCGGAACCAGGCGACGCGAGGAGAGCGAGATGTGGCGGGGCTTGATCGAGGCGTACCGGGACCGGCTGCCGGTCAGCGAGGCCACGCCGGTGATCACCCTCAACGAGGGGAACACTCCGCTGCTGCCCGCTCCGGTGCTCTCGGCCCGGCTCGGCTGTGACGTCTATCTCAAGGTCGAGGGCGCCAACCCGACCGGTTCGTTCAAGGACCGGGGCATGACGCTGGCGGTCTCCCGGGCGGTCGAGGCCGGCAACAAGGCGATCATCTGCGCCTCCACCGGCAACACCAGCGCCTCGGCGGCGGCGTACGCGGCCCGGGCCGGGCTCACCTGCGCGGTGCTGGTGCCGCAGGGCAAGATCGCGCTGGGCAAGATGGCCCAGGCGCTTGTGCACGGCGCCCGGCTGCTCCAGCTCAACGGCAACTTCGACGACTGTCTGGCACTCGCCGCCAAGCTCGCCATGGACTATCCGGTGGCCCTGGTCAACTCGGTGAACATCGACCGGCTGCACGGCCAGAAGACCGCCGCGTTCGAGATCGTCACGGCGCTCGGCGACGCCCCCGACATCCACTGCCTGCCGGTCGGCAACGCCGGCAACATCACGGCGTACTGGATGGGCTATTCGGAGGAGACCGAGGCCGGCAACGCCACCCGCCGCCCGAAGATGTACGGCTTCCAGGCCTCCGGCGCCGCCCCGATCGTCACCGGCGAGGCGGTCCGGGAGCCCTCGACGATCGCCACCGCGATCCGGATCGGCAACCCGGCGAGCTGGACCAAGGCGGTGGACGCCCGGGACGAATCCGGCGGGCTGATCTCGGCGGTGACCGACCGGGAGATCCTCTCGGCGTACCGGCTGCTCGCCCGCGAGGTGGGGGTCTTCGTCGAGCTGGCCAGCGCGGCAAGCGTCGCCGGGCTGCTGCAACAGGCGGCCGAGGGGCGGGTGCCGAGCGGCTCGACAGTGGTCTGCACCGTCACCGGGCACGGCCTCAAGGACCCGGAGTGGGCGATCTCCACCGCCCCGTCCCCGATCACCATCCGTAACGACGTACCGACCGCCGCCCGCGCCCTCGACCTCGCCTGATCGAGGGGCGCGAGCCCTCCCACCCCCTGAAGACGGAGACCGTGGGCTGCTGAGAGACGGCTGAGCCGGAGTTGTCGCCCGGCCCGGTCGCATCGCACGCTGCGGCCCAGCGCCCCGACGCTGGGGTGGAGTTCCGGGTCAGGCAGACTCTCCCCTGCCGCGCCGAGCCGGAACTCGCGCGATCGCCCTCTCGCGCCAAACTCGAGCACAGGAGTGAGCCGCTGATGTCGTTCCTCGCCAGACTCAGTCTTGCCAACCGAGGACTTGTCGCGCTCATCGCGATCGTGATCACAGGGTTCGGCGTGTACGCCGTACCGTCGCTGAAGCAGCAGCTCCTGCCCTCGCTGGAGTTTCCGGCGGCCTTCATCGTCGCGCCGTACCCGGGTGCCGGGCCGGAGGTCGTGGAGGAGCAGGTCGCCGAACCGATCGAGAACGGCATCCAGGGGATCGCCGGGCTGACCAAGGTCACCTCCACCTCCCAGGAGGGCAGCGCCACCCTCCAGGTCGAGTACGAGTTCGGCACCGATCTCGACGACGCGGTCAACAAGATGCAGACCGCGCTGAACCGGCTCTCCCTGCCGGAGAACGTCGAGCCGCAGGTGATCGCCGGCAGCACCGACGACCTGCCGGCGCTGGTGCTCGCCGCGGCCGGCAACGGTGACGAGCGGGCCCTGGCGCAGAAGCTCGCCGAGACGGTCGTACCGGAGCTGGAGTCGATCGACGGAGTCCGTACCGTCGAGGTGACCGGCGCCCGCGACGAGCAGATCGTGATCACTCCCGACCCGGTGAAGCTGGCCGCCTCCGGCGTCGCGCCGACCGCGATCGGCGAGGCGCTGCGGGCCAACGGGGTGACCATTCCGGCCGGGGCGCTGACCGAGGCCGACCAGACCCGGACCGTCCAGGTCGGCGGCCGGATCGGCTCGGTCGAGGAGCTGGCCGGGGTCTTCCTGACCGGGCGGGCCGGCGGAGCGCCGGTCCGGCTCGGCGACGTGGCGACCGTGCAGCAGCAGCTCGCCGCGCCGACCTCGTTCACCCGGACCGACGGCACGGACAGCCTCGGCATCATGGTCACCGCCACCCCGGACGGCAACGCGGTACGGATCTCGCACGACATCCGGGATCGGCTGGCCGACCTCTCCACCGCCTCCGGTGCCACCCTCAGCGTCGTCTTCGACCAGGCGCCGTTCGTGGAGTCCTCGATCGAGAGCCTGACCACCGAGGGCCTGCTCGGCCTGGTCATGGCCGTACTCGTGATCCTGGTCTTCCTGCTCTCGGTCCGTTCCACACTGGTCACCGCGGTCTCCATCCCGCTGTCGGTGCTGGTGGCCCTCATCGCGCTCTGGATCGGCGACTACTCGCTCAACCTGCTCACCCTCGGCGCGCTGACCATCGCGGTCGGCCGGGTGGTCGACGACTCGATCGTGGTCCTGGAGAACATCAAACGACATCTCGGGTACGGCGAGGAGAAGCGCGCCGCCATCCTCGGCGGGGTACGCGAGGTGGCCGGTGCGGTGGTCGCCTCCACCCTGACCACTGTCGCCGTCTTCACCCCGATCGTGCTGGTCGGCGGCTTCGTCGGGCAGCTCTTCGCACCGTTCGCGATCACCGTCACGGTGGCGCTGCTCGCCTCGCTGCTGGTCTCGCTGACCATCATCCCGGTGCTGGCGTACTGGTTCCTCCGGCCGGCGACCGACGGCGCGACCGAGGAGGCGGTACGGCAGGCGGCCGAGGAGAAGGAACTGCGCAGCCCGCTGCAACGCGGGTACCTGCCGGTGATCCGGTTCGCGACCCAGCGGCGCTGGCTCACCGTCGGCCTCGGCCTGGTGGTGCTGCTCGGCACGTTCGGCCTGGCCACCCGGCTGGAGACGAACTTCCTGGACGACTCCGGGCAGGACACCCTGAGCATCAGCCAGGAGTTGCCGGTCGGCAGCAGCCTGACCGCCACCGACGCGGCCGCCAAGCAGGTCGAGCGGGTGCTGGCCGGCGCCGACGGGGTGGAGTCGTACCAGGTGACGGTGGGCGGGGGCGGTGGCAACCCGTTCGCCGGTGGCGGCGGTGCCAACGAGGCGAGCTTCTCGGTGGCACTGGACGAGGAGGCCGACGCCGAGCAGGTCGAGGATGCGCTCCGGGCCGAGTTCGACAAGCTGACCGGTGCCGGTGAACTCAGCTTCGGCGGGGCCGGTGGGCCGGGCGGCGGTTCGGTGAACGAGATCCAGGTGATCGTCCGCGGCGCCGACCAGGAGGTGCTGGCCCGGGCGAGCGAGCAGGTCAGCAGGGCGATGTCGGAGGTCGCGGACGTCACCGACGTGCGCAGCAGCCTGGCCGACAGCGCTCCCCGGATCGACGTCGAGGTGGACCGGGCCGCCGCCGCCCGGCTCGGGCTCTCCGAGGCGGCCGTCGGGCAGCTCGTCGCGCAGCAGTTCCGGGGCAGCCCGCTCGGCCAGGTGACGCTGGACGGCCGGCAGCAGGACGTGGTGCTGCGTACCGGGCAGCCGCCGGCCGGGATCGAGGCGCTCCGGGCGCTGCCGGTGGGGCCGCCCGGCCCGGCCGGTGTGGTGAAGCTGGACGACATCGCCGAGGTGACCGAGGTGCAGGGCCCGCTCGCGGTGACCCGGATCGACGGCGAGCGCAGCGTGACGGTGAGCGGTACGGCGACCGGCTCCAACCTGGGTGCCACCACCACCGCACTGCGGGAGAAGCTGGACGGGATCGAGGTGCCGGGGGCGACCTTCGAGATCGGTGGTGTGAGTGCCGAGCAGCAGGAGGCCTTCGCCGACCTGGGGCTGGCGGTACTCGCCGCGATCGCGATCGTCTTCGTGATCATGGTCGCCACCTTCGGCAGCCTGCTCCAGCCGCTGATCCTGCTGGTCTCCATCCCGTTCGCCGCGACCGGGGCGATCGGCCTGCTGCTGGCCACCGGCACCCCGCTGGGGGTACCGGCGCTGATCGGTGTGCTGATGCTGGTCGGCATCGTGGTGACGAACGCGATCGTGCTGATGGACCTGATCAACCAGTACCGGGCCAGGGGGATGGGCGTGGTCGAGGCGGTGGTCGAGGGTGGCCGGCGCCGGCTGCGGCCGATCCTGATGACCGCGATTGCGACGATCTTCGCCCTGCTGCCGATGGCGCTCGGGCTGACCGGCGAGGGTGGGTTCATCTCGCGGCCGCTGGCCATCGTGGTGATCGGCGGTCTGATCAGCTCGACGCTGCTCACCCTGGTGCTGGTGCCGACCCTCTACACGATGCTGGAGAACACCAAGGAACGGCTCCGGCAGCGCCGGTCGGGGGCGGGAACGGCGGGTGCCGACGAGTCCGCCGATCCGGACGTACCGGCCGACGAGCCGGTGCCGGCGGGTGCCGCTGTCGGCGTACCGGGTGGCGGCTCGCCGGGGCCGGTGCCGGCCCGCCCGTCGGGTGCGTTGGTGGACGGTACCGACCAGTTCGAGGTACTCCGACTGCCGAAGAGCCGCCGGTCGCCGCTGCCGCCGACGGAGAGCTGACCGCAGACCACGGGTTCGGGCGAGGGGCGTGGCCGAGTAGGGTCCTGGTACGTGTCATCTGCCGTTTCAGTCCTTACCAGGAACCGGGACTTCCGCCGCCTCTTCGCCGCCGAACTCGTGGTCTTCGGGGCCGACTGGTTCGTGATGGTGCCGCTGCTGGTGCTCCTGCCGGAGTTGACCGGCAGCGGGGTGTGGGGAGCCCTGGTGCTCGCCGCCGACAACGGCATCCTCGCGCTGCTGCTGCCGTACGCCGGCACGGTCGCGGACCGGCTGGACCGCAGGCGGATCCTGATCGCCTCGAACCTCACCGCGCTGGCCGCGATCGTGCTGCTGCTCGGGGTACGCGACTCCGGTACCGCCTGGTTGGCACTGGTGGCGGTCGGCGCGGTGGCGGTGGCCAAGGCGTTCTACTCGCCGGCCGCCTCGGCAGCGCTGCCGAACGTGGTCGACCCGGAGGATCTCGCCGGAGCCAACGCGATCGCCGGTTCGGCGTGGGGCACGATGAGCATCGTCGGGGCGTCCCTGGGCGGTGTGCTCACCGCCGCCGTGGGGCCGTACGCCTGCTTCTGGGTGGCCCTGGTCGGCCTGGCGGTGGCGGTCGGCCTGACCCTGCTGATCCGCCGCCCGATGCAGCAGCCCCGCGACCACACCCTGGCGGCACCGCGCCCGTGGGCGGCGCTGGGTGAGGCGGCGCGCTACATCGGGCACCGTCCCCGGGTGTTGGCCCTGGTCACCGTGAAGAGCGCGGTCGGCCTCGGCAACGGCGTGCTCACCGTCTTTCCGCTGCTGGCCACCCTCTACGGGGCCGGCCCGATCGGCACCGGCCTGCTCTTCGCGGTACGCGGTGCCGGGGCGCTCGTCGGCCCCCTGCTGATGCGCCGGGTGCTCAGGCACCGGTCCTGGCTCTTCACCGGCCTCGCCCTGTCGATGTCGATCTACGGGCTCGGCTATCTCGGCGTGTCGGTGACCGGGTGGTTCCCGCTGGTCCTCGTCCTGGTCTTCGTCGCGCACCTGGCCGGCGGCAGCAACTGGGTGATGTCCAACTACGCGTTGCAGGCCGAGGTGCCGGACCGGCTCCGGGGCCGGGTCTTCGCCACCGACATGATGCTGGCGACGGTGGCGATCGCGCTCAGCCAGCTCGTGGTGGCCGGTGTGGTGGACCACGTGGACCAGCGGGTGGTGCTGGCCGGTTGCGGCCTGACCACCCTGGTGTACGCGCTCGGCTGGTGGGTCGCCACCCGCCGCCTCGACCCCAGCGACGACGGGGACCCGCAACCCGCCGCCACCCACGCATAACCACCGTTCGGCTCGGTCGCGGCGTGGCGGGTTCGGGCGCGGAATGGCGGGGTATGGGTGGGGCATCGGGACGACGGACGTAGCGGTGTCGAGCCGCCTCGCGCGCTGGCGGGGCGGCCGGATACTGCACCCGCGCGGGCTCTCCTTCACCGCCGAGGTCGAGCTGTGGGGGCCGCTCGCCGATCGCCTGGCCGGCGACCCCGGCCGGTACCCGGGGACCGTGCGGCTCTCCCGGGGCACCCCGACTCCGGAGGGCTGGCCCGACCTGTTGGGGCTCGCCGTCCGGTTGCACACGCCGGGTGGCCCCTTCGACCTGCTCCTCTCCGGCGCCGGCCGAGCGCCGCTGCTCCGGCACCTGCCGATGCCGCACCGCGACTACGCCGGCCCGTACGGGAGCCTGCTGGCGTACCGGTTCGACGGTCGCCGGACCTACCTGCTGGCTCGGGCCGACCGTCCGCTGGGCTCCTCCCTGGACGAGGTGGCCGAGGTCGCCGCCCGGGGCGAGGCCCGGCTGGACCTGCTGGCGGCCGCGCCGGGCGGCCGGTGGCACGCCTTCGGCCGGGTCGTGCTCGGCACCCGACTGCCCGCCGAGGTCGACGCGGCACTCGCCTTCGCCCCGGACGGCCGGCGCGGCTCGGAACTGCGGCCCAGGGGCCTGCTCCAGCGCGTGCGGGAGTTCAGCTACTCGTTCTCGCAGCGCGGCCGGGGCGCCGCGAAGGACCAGACCCGACTGCCCTGACCCGCTCGGGGATGACGCGCTGGCGGCCGTCCGATATCCTCGTGATATCACTTCGCTAGCAAGGAGATGTCATGGAACGAGCCGCCTTCCGGATCTCCGGGTTCATCCCCACCACGGTGATGCTGCTCCTGGCCACCGTCGGGATCGCCATCATCGTGCCGACGTTCGACCAACCCGGTGTCGACCTGCGGGTCGGAGTGGTCGTCGTCGGCTACGCCGTCCTCGCCGCGCTGGTCGCCACCGGATACACCGTGGTCAACCCGAACGAGGCCCAGGTGGTGCAGTTCTTCGGCCGCTACGTCGGCACCATCCGGCAGGCCGGCCTGCAGTGGACCTGGCCGCTCACCGCACGGCAGAAGGTGACGCTGCGGGTGCGCAACTTCGAGACCGCCCGGCTCAAGGTCTCCGACGCCGACGGCAACCCGGTGGAGATCGCCGCCGTCGTCGTGTGGAAGGTTGTCGACACCGCCAAGGCCGCCTTCGCGGTCGACGACCACATCGAGTACGTCTCCGTGCAGTCCGAGGCGGCCGTCCGGCATCTCGCCACCAGCTACCCGTACGAGGCGCACGACTCCGGTCGGTCGAGCCTGCGGGACAGTGCCGTGGTCAGCGACGAGTTGACCTCCGAGCTGCGGGAGCGGGTCGAGCTGGCCGGGGTGGAGGTGCTGGAGTCCCGGATCACGCACCTGGCGTACGCCCCGGAGATCGCCCAGGCGATGCTGGCCCGGCAGCAGGCGAGTGCGATCGTGGGTGCCCGGTTCAAGATTGTCGAAGGGGCTGTCGGCATGGTCTCGAACGCGCTGGAGCGGCTGCGCGAGGAACACGTGGTCGAGTTGGACGAGGAGCGGAAGGCGCAGATGGTGGCGAACCTGCTCGTCGTACTCTGCGGCGACCGGGCCGCCCAGCCGGTGGTGAACACCGGTTCCCTCTACAGCTAGGTTCCCGCTCCCATGGCGGACCGCAAGAAACTCCTGCTCCGGCTCGATCCGCAGGTCTACGAGGCGGTCGCGAGGTGGGCCGCGGACGACATCCGCAGCGTCAACGCCCAGATCGAGTACGCCCTGCGGCTGGCCCTGCGCGCA
Organism: Plantactinospora sp. CNZ320; assembly: GCF_002846275.1. Taxonomy (NCBI): domain Bacteria; kingdom Bacillati; phylum Actinomycetota; class Actinomycetes; order Micromonosporales; family Micromonosporaceae; genus Plantactinospora; species Plantactinospora sp. CNZ320. The sequence goes on along the minus strand of NZ_PJMP01000001.1, from coordinate 3,739,019 downwards.
GCCGGCCGGGCGGGTCGGCCGGAGCGGGATGGCGGCCCGGCGGACGCACCGGACGACTCCGAGCCGGCGTGACCCGGGCCGTTCGGCGCCGGCGGCCGCATGAGTGACCTGCAAAGACGGGGCACTAGCATGAGCCGATGCGGCCCACCTTCGTTTCCGAGCCGGTCCGGGTTCGGGTGCCGGCGACCAGCGCCAACCTCGGTCCGGGCTTCGACGCGCTCGGGTTGGCGCTGGCGCTCTACGACGACGTCAGCGCCCGGACGACGGCGAGTGGCTGCCGGGTGGAGGTGACCGGTCAGGGGGCCGGGGAGCTGCCGGTCGGCGACGACCACCTGGTCGTCCGAGCCATGCGGGCGGGCTTCGACGCGCTCGGCGGCCAGCCGTCGGGACTGGCGGTGGAGTGCGTCAACCGGATCCCGCAGGCGCGCGGCCTGGGCTCCTCGTCGGCGGCGATCGTCGCCGGGATCCAACTGGCCCGGGCACTGGTCGAGGGCGGCATGCAGCAGCTCGACGACGCGGCGGCGCTGCGGCTGGCGGCCGAGCTGGAGGGACATCCGGACAATGTCGCGCCGTGCCTGCTCGGCGGGTTCACCATCGCCTGGACCGAGTCGGGCGGTACGGCCCGGGCGGTCCGGTTGCCGGTGGCGCCGCAGGTCCGGGCCACGGTCTTCGTACCCGAGGAGCGCGGGCTGACCGCGACGGCCCGCGCGGCGCTGCCGGCGACGGTGCCGCACGTCGACGCGGCCCGCAACGCCGGCCGGGCCGCGCTGCTGGTGCACGCCCTGACCACCGATCCGGCGCTGCTCTTCGAGGCGACCGAGGACCGGCTGCACCAGCACTACCGGGCGGCCGGAATGCCGGGTACCGCGGCCCGGTTGGCCCAGTTGCGTGCGGCTGGTGTGCCGGCTGTGGTCAGTGGGGCGGGGCCGTCGATCCTCGCGCTGACCAGCGACGAGGAGAAATTCGAGGCGGGAATGGGTTGGACCGCGCAAAGGTTGCCCATAGACGTAGCCGGCGCCCGGGTCCATGGGGGTAGACTGGGACACGCCGAGCGGGGCCCTGTTGCCGCAGGTCGGAAGAGTTGATTACGCTCTAGACCTAGCACAGCCGCGAAGCAATGCGACTCCTGCGGGTCGGTGCACCCCCGAAGCTATCGGCGGTCAGCCCGTCTCACCCCTGCCTAGGTCTACGCCGCACCGCAGTTTCCACAGGTCGCCGCAGGCGGCGAGACCTGCCCACCGATGTTGGTGGGTCGGGAAACCAACCGGCTGCTGTGTTACAGACTCCCGTGACGCGTCAAGCGAGACGGGTGTACCGAGGCCGCCCGGCCAGCCAGCACTTCGGGCCACGGGCAGCCCCGGCCTTATCGAGGGAAGGAATCCATTGAGCGACACCACCGACGTGACGTCGGATGTTTCCAACGTCGCTGGCGAAGCCACCACAGGCGCCACCCGTCGTCGGCGGAGCGGCACCGGGCTGTCGGCGATGCTGCTGCCAGAGTTGCAGAGCCTGGCCGCGTCGCTCGGCATCTCCGGTACGGCCCGGATGCGCAAGGGCGAGCTGATCGCCGCCATCTCGGAACGGCAGGCTGGTGCCACCAACACCGCGGGCGGCGGCGCGCCGCGCCCGCGCGCCGAGGTGTCGGCGGCTGCCGCGCCGGCTCGCGAGGAGGTCCGGGCCGAGGTGCGGGACAGCGCCGACCGGCCGGACGGTGAGCGTCGGGCCGCCGAGCAGGTGCCCGCCGCCGCTGCTGCCGAGGGCCGGACCCGGACGTCCCGCCGGTCCAGCCGGACCGCTGCCGCCGCCACCGCCGAGGTGGAGACGACCGCGGCGCCGACGGAGCGGACCGAGCGGAACGAGCGGAACGAGCGGAACGAGCGGCCGGAGCGCTCCGAGCGGGGTGACCGCGCCGAGCGGGCCGAGCGCGGTGACCGGGCCGAGCGCGGTGACCGGGCCGAGCGCGGTGACCGGGCCGAGCGCGGTGACCGGGCCGAGCGCGGTGACCGGGCCGAGCGCGGTGACCGGGCCGAGCGCGGTGACCGGGCCGAGGGCGCCGAGCGGACCGACGGTGCCGAGCGCGGCGACCGCGCGGACCGGGCCGAGTCGCGCAACAGCCGGGACCGCAACGAGCGGGGTGACCGGGGCGAGCGCGGCGAGTCGCGCAACGACCGTGGGCAGCGTTCGGCGGACAGGGACCGTTCCGCTGACCGGGACAGCGACGGTGACGACGACGGCGAGGGCGGCGGCCGGCGCAGCCGGCGGAGCCGCTTCCGTGACCGGCGTCGCGGCCGGGGCGACCGGGTGGAGAACGGCGAGGGCGGTGGCGGCGGCCGGGAGCCGCAGGTCAACGAGGACGACGTGCTCGTACCGGTGGCCGGCATCATCGACGTGCTCGACAACTACGCCTTCGTCCGGACCACCGGCTACCTCTCCGGCCCGAACGACGTCTACGTCTCGATGTCCCAGGTCAAGAAGTACGGCCTGCGTCGCGGTGACGCGGTCACCGGTGCGGTACGGGCGGCTCGGGACGGCGAGCAGCGGCGGGACAAGTACAACCCGCTGGTCCGGCTCGACACCATCAACGGGATGGACCCGGACGAGGCGAAGCGGCGCCCCGAGTTCTACAAGCTGACCCCGCTCTACCCGCAGGAGCGGCTCCGGTTGGAGACCGAGCCGCACATCCTGACCACCCGGGTCATCGACCTGGTGACGCCGATCGGCAAGGGTCAGCGGGCGCTCATCATGTCGCCGCCGAAGGCCGGTAAGACCATGGTGTTGCAGGCGATCGCCAACGCGATCACCCACAACAACCCCGAGTGCCACCTGATGGTCGTGCTCGTCGACGAGCGGCCCGAAGAGGTCACCGACATGCAGCGCTCGGTCAAGGGCGAGGTCGTGGCGGCCACCTTCGACCGTCCGCCGCAGGACCACACCACTGTCGCCGAGCTGGCGATCGAGCGGGCCAAGCGCCTGGTCGAGCTGGGCCACGACGTGGTCGTACTGCTCGACTCGGTGACCCGGCTCGGCCGGTCGTACAACCTGGCCGCGCCGGCCAGTGGTCGGATCATGTCCGGCGGTATCGACTCCACCGCGCTCTACCCGCCGAAGCGGTTCCTGGGTGCGGCCCGGAACATCGAGAACGGCGGCTCGCTGACCATCCTCGCCACCGCGCTGGTGGAGACCGGTTCCGTGATGGACACGGTCATCTTCGAGGAGTTCAAGGGCACCGGTAACGCGGAGCTGAAGCTGGACCGGAAGATCGCCGACAAGCGGGTCTTCCCGGCCATCGACATCCACACCTCCGGCACCCGTAAGGAGGAGATCCTGCTGGCCCCGGAGGAGTTGGCCATCACGCACAAGCTGCGCAAGGTGCTGCACTCGCTCGACTCGCAGGCCGCGCTGGATCTGCTGCTGGACCGGCTCAAGCAGTCCCGGACCAACATCGAGTTCCTGATGCAGATCGCGAAGTCGACACCGGGGGAGTAACCACCCCCGCGGGTTTTCGAGGACACGTTCGTGGGGCCCGGCCGAAGTTCGGCCGGGCCCCACGTCGCGTTTCGCAAGCGTTCAGCGAAGCAGCAGGTCGATCACCCCCGCGTCACTCTCCGCGTCGTGCCCGTCGGCGAGCCGGCGGGCCATCAGATCCAGGTACGGCCGCAGCAGTTCGGCGTCGACCCCCTGCTCCCGGGCCGTACTCAGCAGCGTCTCGTTCCCGGCCACCATCATCGCGAGGTTGGACTCGGTACCGGTGACGTAGTCCCCGCTGGTCAGTTGCGCCGCAACCAGGTGCACGGACGGGGCCATCCCGGTCAGCCAGTCCTCCAGCAGCGGGGCGAACTCCTTCGGCGGGATCTCCTCCCGACGGATCAGCGCGAAGGCGTGCGCGACGCCGGCGAACATCCCGGTCATCGCGCTGAGCAGTGCCACGTCGTGCAGCGCGGCGAAACCGGGATCGGTGCCGACGAACCGGGTGCCGGCCGGGACGGCCAGTACGTCCCGGTGTGCCGCGAAGAGGTCGTCGGAGCCGCTGTAGAAGACGTACCCGCCGGACCCGTCGACGCCGATCATCGACGGTACCGCCATGATTCCGCCGTCGAGGAACCGGGCGCCGCGCTGTTGCGCCCAGTCGGCCAGAGCACGGGCCTGGCCGGGTGTGCTGGTGCCGAGGTTGACCAGGTCCCGGCCGGTCAGGTCGGTGTCGGCCAGCGCCTGCCGGATCGAGGCGTCGTCGAGCAGGCAGGCCACCACGAGCCGGTTCGCCGCCACCGCCTCGGCGGCGGTACGGGTGACGGTGGCGCCCTCGGCGCCGAGCGGTTCGGCCCGGGCGGCGGTGCGGTTCCAGACGGTCAGCGGGTGCCCGGCGGCGAGCCAGGCGCGGGCGAGTGCGGTACCCATGGCGCCGAGCCCGAGCAGGGTCAACGGCGTCTTCGCGGTGGTGTCGTGTTCCATGCTCGTAGACTTGCCGCCGGCCGCGGACCGCTCAAGTACGCACAGTGAAGTGGGTGGTTACCCCGGGGTTAGTGAGCTGGTGGGAAGGGGTGGCGATGCCGACGGCACGGCGACCGGGAGCACCCGGGGCGTACGTCTGCGGGATCGACGCGGCGATGGCCGTGGTCGGTGGCAAGTGGAAGGTGCTGATCCTCTGGGCACTCGGCGAGCAGGCGTGCCGCTTCGGTGAACTGCGCCGGGCGGTGCCGGGGGTGACCGAGAAGGTGCTCGCCTCGCACCTGCGGGAGTTGGAGGCGGACGGCATCGTGCACCGCGAGGTGTACGACGAGGTGCCGCCCCGGGTCGAGTACTCGCTGACCCGGCTCGGCGTCTCGCTCAACGCGGCGCTGGAGCCGCTCGGTGCCTGGGGTCGGGAGCACGTCCTCGGTGCCGAATACGCCAGTGATGGCGGCTGATGGAATTTTCCTTCGGTTCAATCGGCAACTATTGAAACTTCTATACGTCGTCGGGTTGACTACCGGGCATGGTGACCCGACGCCGTTCCGCCCGCCTCGCCGGGCTGCTGCTCCTGGTGCCGTCCCTCACCCTCGCCGGCCCGGTCCCGGCGTACGCCGAACCGGTGGCGGCGCCGTCCCGGCCCGTACCGTTCGCCGTCGCCACTGCACCGGAGGAGGCCCCGGCCGCCTCGTCGTACCCGGCGCCGTCGTCCGCGCCGGTCCCGGCCGCCGCCACCGACGGCATCGTCACCGACACCCGGACCCGGCCGGTCGCGCCCGGTCTCGATCTGACCTCCTTCGACAGGTACGACGCCAACGGCTGGCTCCGGGCCGACGCGCTCACCGCCGACCTGGCCGGCGGGATGAGCGTCGACTACGTCAACTCCGGTGAGGTGGCCAGGGCCGAGCCGCTGCGCCGGGCGGTCGACCGGGCCGGTGCGGTGGCCGCGGTAAACGGGGACTTCTTCGACATCAACAACTCCGGTGCGGCCCAGGGCATCGGCATCCGCGCCGGTGAACTGGTGCAGTCGCCGGTCGCCGGGCACCACGAGGCGGTCGGGGTCACCGCCGAGGGGGTGGGCCGGGTGGTGCAGGTGCACTTCGACGGCACCGCCACGCTGCCGGCCGGACAGGTGCCGCTCACCCAGTTCAACAACATGGTCGCGGCCGGCGGCATCGGCGTCTTCACCCCGCTCTGGGGCTCGTACCCCCGGACCCGGGCCGTCGAGGGCGCCACCCGGGTCACCGAGGTCACACTGGTCGGCGGCCGGGTCGACACGGTCACCCCGGCCGCCGGCAGCGGCCCGATCCCGGCCGGTACGACAGTGCTGCTCGGCCGGGAGGCCGGTGCCGACGTGCTCGCCGCACTGCGCCCCGGTGACCCGGTCGACCTGCGGTACGCGCCGAAGCCGTCCGACGGCAGCACGCTGCGCGCCGCGATCGGCGGCAACCGGGTACTGGTCCGGGACGGTGTGCCGCAGGAGATCGGTGACGTCAACCCCGAACCCCGGACCGCGGTCGGGTTCTCCGCCGACGGCCGGAAGATGGTCCTGCTCACAGTGGACGGACGGCAGGCCGACAGCCGGGGCGTGACCCTCACCGAACTGGGCCGGATGATGGCCGAACTCGGCGCACACGACGCGCTCAACCTCGACGGCGGTGGCTCGTCGACGCTGCTCGCCCGCGAGCCCGGCCAGCCGGCCGTCCGGGTCGAGAACAGCCCTTCGGACGGCTCCGAGCGGCCGGTGCCGAACGGACTCGCGCTCTACGCGCCGCAGGGGAGTGGCCGGCTGCGGGCGTACTGGGTGAAGACCCTGCTCGAACCGGTGGCCGCCCCTGGCGTCGGGCCGGTGCGCGGCGGACGCCCGGACCGGGTCTTTCCGGGGCTGACCCGGCGGCTCGCGGCGGCCGGCTACGACGAGACCTACGGCCCGGCGGCCGGCACCCCGGGCTGGCGGGCGCAGCCGTCGTCCCGGGGCACCGTCGACTCCACCGGAGTCTTCCGGGCCCGCCGGTCCGGCGAGGTGACCGTGACCGCGTTTCGGGGACGGGCGAGGGGCGAACTGCCGCTCACCGTGCTCGGCCCGCTGGCCCGGATCGACGCCACGGTGGACCGGGTCGGGTTGGCCGGCGCGGGCGGCACCGGGTCGTTCGGGGTGGTCGGCTACGACGCCGAGGGGAACACCGCGCCGATCGAGCCGACGGACCTGCGGCTGGACTACGACCGGGACCTGCTGGAGATCACCCCGGCCGCCGACGGCACCCTCGCGGTGAAGGCCAAAGTGGACGGTGGTGCCGGGTTGGTGACGGTACGGGTCGGCGCGGCCAGCACCGTGCTGCCGGTGACGGTCGGGCTCACCGACGTACCGGTGGCGATGTTCGACGACGCGGCGAGCTGGCGGTTCAGCACCGCCCGGGCCACCGGCTCGGCGACCCCGGTGCCGGGCCGCACCGGCACCGGCCTGAAGCTGGCGTACGACTTCGGCCAGTCCACCGGCACCCGCGCCGCGTACGCCGACCCGCCCGCGTACATCCCGGTCGCCGGGCAGCCGCAGTCGTTCGGGATGTGGATATACGCCAACGGCAACGGCGAGTGGCCCAGCCTGCACCTGCACGACGCACTCGACCAGCAGCACGTGCTGCGTGGCCCGTACCTGGACTGGACCGGCTGGCGCTACGTCGAGCTGGCCGTACCGGCCGGGGTGGTCTATCCGGTGCGGATCCGCCGGTTCTACGTCGCCGAGACCGACGCGGCGGCGGCGTACACCGGGGAGGTGGTGATCGACGACATTGTCGCTCGGGTACCCGCCGAGGTGACCGCGCCGGCCGAGCCGCTGCGCACCGACCGGGTGGTGCTCACCGACGGCACCGTCGACCGGGCGCCCTGGCGGTTCGCGGTCCTCTCCGACGCCCAGTTCGTCGCCGCCAACCCGGACAGCGACCTGGTCGCCCAGGCCCGCCGTACGCTGCGCGAGGTGAAGGCGGCCCGGCCGGACTTCCTGGTGATCAACGGGGACTTCGTCGACACCGCCTATCCGGAGGACTTCTCGCTGGCCAGACGGATCCTGGACGAGGAGTTGGGCGGTACGCTGCCGTACCACTACGTGCCGGGCAACCACGAGATCATGGGTGCCCCGATCACGAACTTCCGGTCGGCCTTCGGCGAGACGTACCGGACCTTCGACCACACCCCGCCCCGGGGCGGTACCCGGACCCGGTTCGTCACCCTGGACACCTCCACCGGCAGCCTGCGCGGCGGCGGCTTCGGGCAGGTACGCGCGCTGCGTACCGCCCTGGACGGTGCGGCCCGGGACCCGGCCGTCGGCTCGGTGGTGGTGTTGCAGCACCACGCGCCCCGGGACCCGACGCCGGCCCGGGCGAGCCAGCTCGGCGACCGCAAGGAGGCGGCACTGCTGGAGCGGTGGCTCGCCGAGTTCCAGCGCTCGACCGGCAAGGGCGCGCTCTTCGTCGGCGCGCACGTCGGCAGCTTCTCCGCCGACCGGGTCGACGGGGTGCCCTATCTCATCAACGGCAACACCGGCAAGAATCCGTCCACCGCGCCGCACCTCGGCGGGTTCAGCGGCTGGACGATGTTCGGGGTCGACCCGGTCAGCCCGGCCGAGGCGGCGGCGGCCCGGCGCGACCCGCTGGCCGAGGGACCGCAGTGGGTCAGCGCACAGACCAGGGCACATGTCGACCAGCTCACCCTGGCCGTCCCGGCGAGCCTGCCGGCCGGCTCGGTGGGCACGGTCAGCGCCACGGTGACCCAGCCCGGTGGCCGGCAGGTACCCGTCGCCGCACCGCTCTCGGCCGACTGGTCCGGCTCGGCGAACCTGCACATCGGACCGTCCCGTGGCCTGCGCCCCTGGCACGCCGGCTGGTTCGATCCGGCCACCGGCCGGCTGACCGGGCTGCGCTCCGGCGAGACCGTCGAACTCGCCGTTACCGTCAACGGCGCGACCACCCGGGCCACCATCCCGCTCACCCGCCGCTAGTTCGGCGCCTTACCGCCGCCAGCCCGGCGCATCCGCCTCGCGGGTGCCGCGCCACCCGCCTGCGGATGCCGCGCCACCCGCCGGGTCCGACCGAGATCGGGCCGCGCGCGGCGCGCGGGCTCGACCTGGACGTCAGAGGCGCTACCCGGCGTCGGTAGCGCACCTGACGTCCAGGTCGACGACCGATGCACCGGGGGTTGTGGGCTAGAAGTCGCCCTCGGCGACCTGGAAGACGGTCAGGCCGAGGTCGCGCCACATCTTGACCACCTGCATCCGGTCGTCGAAGACTCCGACCACCCGGTAGCGGTCGCGGATCTCCCGGTCGAAGATTTCCCGCTTGACCACCGAGTCGCGGCGCTGGTCGCCGACGGCCCGCATGTGCAGGGCGAGGTACGGCAGGTCGACGTGTTCGGCCAGCCAACGCTGCGTCTGCTCCTGGCAGGAGGCGTCCCGTCCGGTGCAGAAGACCACTCCGTAGCCGGCCGCGTGCATGGCCCGCACCGCCGAGATGACGGCGGTGTTCGGCCGGTCCTCGCCGACCCGGGTCATGTCGTACGGGCTGCGTCCCGCCATCAAGGCCACCGTGCCGTCGATGTCCACGAGTACGATCTCCGGCAGATCGTCCGACCGCGGGGTGTAGACGGCCGCCGGCCCGCCCGGCTCGACGGTCGGTACCGGCAGCGGCAGTGCCCGCCCCGCCAGATAGCGCTCGTGCAGTCGCCGGATCGCCTCCTCGCCGACCCGGTCCTGCTCGGGCCGCTCGGCGTCGCGCCGTACGCACTCGTCCACCGGTACGTCGGTGAAGTCGTGCACCTCGAAGGCGGCCCCGAGCCGGGCGGCGAGCTGCGCCCAGTCCCGCAGGGTCCGGGACCGCAGGTTGGTGTCGTCGACGCAGACGTCCGCCCCCGCGCGCAGCAGCGCCTCGACCTGGGCCCGCTGCACGACGGTGACCTGGCCCTCGGCCCACTGGGTGAAGAGCCGCTCGCCGTGCAGCATCCGGCGCAGGTCGTCGCGGTTCACCCGGACGACGCCGGGTTGCAGCTTCCGGGCGAAGGTGGTCTTCCCGGAAGCGGGCAGCCCGCGGGTGACGATCAGTCGGGTCATGCTCTCTCCTCGCTCCACTCCGTCGCCATCATGACCTTGCCGATCCAGCCGCCAGCGAGCCCGTCGGGCCGAGCCGTCGGACTCAGCCGCCGGGCCGAGCCGTCGGGCACCGGGCGTCACTCGCCGTACTGCGGCGTCCAGTCCACGGCGGGGCGGACCTGCTGCCAGAGCTGGCGCGGTAGTCGCGGCCGTCGAGGCGCAGGAAGAGGTAGGCGCGCTCGGGATGCCGGGCGACCCGCTCGGCGAAGTCGCGTCGGCTCCATCCGGCGGGCAGTCCGGCCACGATCTCACCGTACGCCTGCTCGATCTTCTCGGTCCGGGCCTGCACCGTCGCGGTCAGCTCGGCCACGACGGAGTCGACCCAACGGTGGAACTCGTCCGGCAGCGGCGCGACCCGGGCCGCGAGATCCCCTCCGGTGACCAGGTAATCCCAGACGACCCGGGCGTTGAGCCCGAAGGTCAGCCGGTGCAGCCGGACGTACTCCGGATATTTGATCTTGACTCGCTGGTCGGTGTCCGGCCAGTGCACCACCAGCCCCTCCCGGCCGTCCCGGGCGGGTGCGGCCAGCGCCTCGGCCAGGGTGCGGTGCGGCAGCCGCTCGACCACCGGACCGGGCCAGTCCGGCACCGCCTCCGGGCCGGAACTGCGCCCGGTGGCGATCTCCACAGTGCCGAGCAGCACCAGGTCGTCCAGGCCGCCGTAGTCGAGCACGATCCGGTTCGCCGGATAGACGATCTCGACCAGCACCGTCCGCCCCGGCGGCGGGGTGAAGTCGGGGTAGCGGGTGCGGAGCACTGCGGTGGCGTGCCGGGCCTGGTCGGAGGTGAACGAGCCCCGGGTGGCGACCGCGAAGCCGTCGCCGTCCGGGTAGAGCACGCCGAGACTTCCGTCGGCCTTGTCCGTTATCACCGCCGGTGCGTCCGGCCGCAGCGCCGGTGCGCCGGCCTGGTCGTGGTTGAAGAACTTCGGGTACGGCCGCGCCACGACCGCACCGGTCGACTCGTCCACGATCAGCCCTCGACAGGCCAGCGTCACCGGCGTCCAGTTTCCGCCGTAGGTGCACGCCTCGGTGTAGTTGTAGATCGCGAGGGGGTGCTCCGGATGCCGCTGGACCCGGACGTGGCCGTCGGCGAGCGCGGCGGCCAGCGCCACCGGGTCGACGACGTCGGCGAGTCGGGTGGTCGGGGCGAGTAGGGAGTCGGACGCAGGGGTGATCACGGGGTGTGCCTTCCGGCGGGCTGGGAATGCAGGATCGGGTGGGAATGCGGTGGGGAGCAGTGACGTTAACCGTCACGGATCACGTGTGCAGCCCGATTTCGGGCCGGGCCAGGCGGCATGGCACACTGGTCAGTCGGCCACCGGTTCCGGTTCCCGCCCGAGTCCGCCGTAGCTCACGACACCCCCGGCGTCGTGGATGACGGACGCCGAGGGCGACCCGGCGACCACCCACGAAAGGACCGAGGCGAGATGAAGCCCAACATCCACCCCGAGTACGTGACCACCGAGGTCACCTGCTCGTGCGGCAACACCTTCACGACCCGCAGCACGGCGAAGGGCGGCTCGATCCACGTCGAGACCTGCAGCGCCTGCCACCCGTTCTACACCGGCAAGCAGCGCGTGCTCGACACCGCCGGCCGGGTCGCCAAGTTCCAGCAGAAGTACGCCAAGGTTCAGGCCAAGAAGGGCAAGTAGCCGCGTCGACGGCGCCCGCCTCCGGTTCGCGTCGGGGGCGGGCGCCGTCGTGCCGTTTCCCGGCCCTTCCACCACCCGCGTCCTACAGCAGAGGGAGTACGAGCATGAGCGGCGACCGGCTGGCCCGCCTCCTCGACGAGTACGCGGAGCTGGAACGGCGCCTCGCCGACCCGGCGATCCACGCCGACCAGGCCACCGCCCGTCGGGTCGGTCGACGGTTCGCCGAGCTGACCCCGGTGTACAAGGCCGCGGGTGAGCTGGAGCAGGTCCGGGCCGACCTGGCAGCCGCCCGCGAACTGACCGCCGAGGACCCGTCGTTCGCAGCCGAGGCGGAGTCGCTGGCCGAGACGCTTCCCACGCTTGAGGGGCGGCTCGCCGAGCTGCTCATCCCACGTGACCCGCACGACGCCAAGGACGTGATCCTCGAGATCAAGGCGGGGGAGGGTGGCGAGGAGTCCGCACTCTTCGCCGGTGACCTGCTCCGGATGTACCTGCGCTATGCCGAACGGCACGGCTGGGTGACCGAGGTGCTCGACGCGCAGGACTCCGACCTGGGCGGGGTGAAGGACGTCTCGCTCGCGGTGAAGACGAAGGGCGTACCCGAGGGCGGCAACGGGGTCTGGTCCCGGCTCAAGTGGGAGGGCGGCGTACACCGGGTGCAGCGGGTGCCGGTCACCGAGTCACAGGGGCGGATCCACACCAGCGCGGCCGGCGTACTGGTGCTGCCGGAGGCCGAGGACGTCGACGTCACGATCGATCCGAACGAGTTGCGGATCGACGTGTTCCGCTCCTCCGGACCGGGCGGGCAGTCGGTGAACACCACCGACTCGGCGGTGCGGATCACCCACCTGCCGACCGGGATCGTCGTCTCCTGCCAGAACGAGAAGTCCCAGTTGCAGAACCGGGAACAGGCGATGCGGATCCTCCGGGCCCGGTTGCTCGCCAACGCGCAGGAGCAGGCCGACGCCGCTGCCTCGGACGCCCGCCGCTCCCAGGTGCGTACGGTCGACCGGTCCGAGCGGATCCGGACGTACAACTTCCCGCAGAACCGGATCACCGACCACCGGATCGGCTACACGGCGTACAACCTCGATCTGGCGCTCGCCGGTGAGCTGGACGGGGTGCTCGACGCGCTCGCCGAGGCGGACCGCTCGGCCCGGCTGGCCGGCGAGACGGAGCTGTCCCGCCGCTGAGCCGGTCCAGCCGGCATCGGCGCCCGGCTCCCGGCTTCCGGCTTCCGGCTCAGCGTGCTGTCGTCGCCGGTCAGGTCGTGGCCTGCGCCCGTTGCTCGGTCGTGGCCTGCGCCCGCTGCTGGGCGGCCAGTTCGAAGGCGGCGCGCAGTGCGTCCCGCGCACCGGCGCTGTGCACCTCGGCGAAGCCGACGCTCACCCCGACCCGGGTACCGGGGACGATCGACTCCCAGTCCTCGGCGGCGACCGCCGCGCTGATCCGCCGGCCGACCTCACCCGCCTCGTTCATCCCGGCGCCCGGCAGCACCACCACGAACTCGTCGCCGCCGTACCGGGCCACGAAGTCGCCGCGCCGCATCACCCGGTTGATCACCCCGGCGATCCGTTGCAGCACCAGGTCACCGCAGTGCCGGCCGTGCGTGGTGTTCACCGCCCGGAAGCCGTCGAGGTCGCAGACGCCGATCACGGCCCGCTCGCCCCGGCCGGCCATCCCGGCGACGTACCGCTCCAGCCGGCGGCGGTTCGGCAGCCCGGTGAGCGGGTCGGTCAGTTCGCCCTCGTGCCGGACCGCCTCCCGGCGGGTCTCCTCGTGCTCGATCCGGGCCGCGATGCCGTCGACGTAGACGTCCCGGAGCCGGTCGTTGCGCTGGGTGGCCAGCCGGAAGGCGTACCGGTCGGCCCGGTGCGCCGCCGCGTGGTCGCCGACCCCGGCGTACGCCAGGCTGGAGAGCCGGGCGTGCTCGGCGGCACCAAGCGTCTCCGCCGAGACGTGCACGGTCTCCAGCCGGGCCAGCGCCTCGGCGGGCCGGCCGGCGGCGATCGCCAGGCAGGCTCCGCCGAGCTGTCGCATGTCCCGGGCACGTGCGCTGTCCCCGCCGTTGCCGAGCAGCCGCTCCGGATCGAGTTCCGGTACGTCCGACCGGCCGGTCGTGGCACCGAGGGCGGCCCGCCGGGCGAGTGCGTACCCGTACGCCGCCCGGCTGCTCGGCCGCAACCGGCCCGCGGTGCCGGCCGTGACGAACCGTTCCAGGTCCGCGCCGACGTCCCTGAGCACCCGCAGGCAGCCGTCGCTGTCCCCGTGGTGGTCCAGTGCGACCGCGTTGCGCAGCCGGATGCCGGGTGCGGCGAAGGTCTCCTCGGGAATGCCGACGGCCAGCCCCAGCCGGCGGGCCCGCTCGATCGCGCCCAGCGCGTAGCCGTGGAAGCCGAGGTAGGAGTAGGCCATCGCCAGGTCGTGCCAGCCCCACGCGGTCTCCCGGTCGGGTTCGTCGACCGAGCCGAGCGCCCGGGCGCCCCGGACCAGGTGGATCACGCAGCGGTCCAGCGCGCCCTGGATGTGCGCGGCCAGCGCGGCCAGCGCGTGCAGGTGGCCGTGCAGGTAGGGGTCGGGCAGGTCCCGGGCGGCGTCGAACGCCTGCTCGACCGCCCTGGTGTACTCGGCGGTGCGGCCCAGGTTGAGGATCGCGGAGAGCCGCTGGAGCAACGCCTCGGCCCGGGAGTACGGGTCGTCGGTGGTGTCGAGCACGCGTTCGAAGACCAGGCACGCCTCGGCGGAACGGCTGCTCTCCATGAGGGAGCGGGCGTGTCTCAACTCCTCGGCCCGGTCACCGACCCGGTCGAGCCAACTCACGCACAACCTCCATCGCCGTCGCCAGCCAGACCCCGCGAAAGTCGAGGAGCCGACCGGTCGCCCGGAGCACGGTGCCCTCCGGGGTCGCTCGACCGGTCTGAGCACCCAGTCGATCCGGGTCGGAAACGCGCCCGCGACGCGATGATTCCCGGCCGACGTTTCATGATTATGTCGTGACGCGTATTCCCCGGCATCCCCGTGAAGCGACAGAACGGACCCGACCCTCGGTCGCGCTCGCGGCGGCGACGTCCGCGCTGGCCCGGGCCGGCGTCGGCCCGGCCCGGACCGAGGCGCAACTTCTGCTCGCGTACGTCCTCGGCGTGTCGCGCGGGGCGCTGGCCGTGGCCGGGCCGCTCACCGCCGAGCAGCGGGACCGGCTGGCGGAACTGGTCGAGCGGCGTACCCGGCACGAGCCGCTCCAGCACCTGCTCGGCTCGGCGGCGTTCCGCTATCTGGAGCTGGCGGTCGGCCCCGGGGTATTCGTTCCCCGGCCGGAGACGGAACTGCTGGCCGGCTGGGGCGTCGAGCAGGCCCGACGGCTCGGCCCGACCGACGCCGTCACCGGCCCGACCGACGCCGTCACCGGCTCGACCGAAACCGTCACCGGCTCGACCGATGCCGGCGGCCGGGTTGGTGCTGGTCCGCTGGTGGTCGACCTGTGCAGCGGCAGCGGCGCGATCGCGCTCTCGGTCGCCGGGGAGGTGCCGGCGGCCCGGGTGGTCGCGGTGGAGCGGTCGGCGGCGGCGCTGGACTGGTTGCGTCGCAACGCCGCCGAGCGGGCCGCCGCCGGTGACCGGCCGATCGAGGTGGTGGCCGGGGACGTGGCCGACCCGGAGCTGCTGTCCGGGTACGCCGGGCGGGTGGACGTGCTGCTCTGCAACCCGCCGTACGTGCCGGACGGCACTCCGGTACCGCCGGACGTGGCCGGGCACGACCCGGCCGACGCGGTCTTCGGCGGCCCGGACGGGCTCGCGGTGATCCGGCTGGTACTGGACCGGGCGGCCCGGTTGCTGCGTCCGGGCGGGGCGTTCGGGGTGGAGCACGACGACACGCACGGCACGGCGGTTCCGGAGCTGCTGCGTGCCGACGGCCGGTTCGTCGAGATCGCGGACCATCCGGACCTGGTCGGGCGGCCCCGCTTCGCCACCGCCCGGCGGGCCGACGTCGACCGGTAACCGGCCGGAAGTCCCCGTGCCACGGTGGGCGGCCGGGCGTGGCAGACTGGCTCATCGTGATGCTCTACGACTGCCGGTCACTGGCGGACCGTGACCGAGGCATCGCCGCGGCCGTCGAGGCGGTCAAGAACGGCGAACTGGTCGTGATCCCGACCGACACGGTCTACGGGGTCGGCGCCGACGCGTTCACCCCCTATGCGGTGAAGGCACTGCTCAACGCGAAGGGGCGGGACCGGCAGCATCCGCCGCCGGTGCTGGTCGGCTCCCGACGCACCCTGGACGGGCTGGTCTTCATGCTGCCGAGCGCGGCCCGGGACCTCGCCGACGCCTTCTGGCCGGGCGCGCTGACGATCGTCGTCGAGCACTCGCCCAGCCTCCAGTGGGACATCGGCGACACCGAGGGCACGGTCGCGGTGCGGATGCCGCTGCACCCGGTCGCCCTCGAGGTGCTCCAGCAGACCGGGCCGATGGCCGTCTCGTCGGCGAACAAGACCGGCCAGCCCCCGGCGGTCACCGCCGAGGAGGCCCGTGACCAGCTCGGCTACGCGGTGCGGGCCTACCTGGAGGCCGGGCCGTGTCCGGATCCGGTGCCGAGCACCATCGTCGACGTGACCGGCGAGGTGCCCCGGGTGCTGCGCCAGGGCGCGATCCCGCTGGAGAAGCTCCGCGACGTCGTACCGGACATCCAGGGCCAGGTGTCCTGAGTGCCGCCGTTCACGGTCCTGCACGTCTGCCTGGGCAACATCTGCCGGTCGCCGATGGCGGAGCGGCTGCTCGCGCTGGCCGTACGGGAACGGTTGGCCCGCCGGGGTGCGGCCGACGCCGACGACGCCGACCGGTTGGTGCACAGCCACAGCGCGGGTACCGGCGGCTGGCACGCGGGTGAGGAGATGAACCCGCCGGCCGCCCGGCAGGTGCGTTCCCGGGGCGGGGACGTGGCCGACTTCGGCGCCCGCAAGCTCCGCTCTGAGCACATCGACGCGGCCGACCTTGTCCTGACCGCCACCGCCGACCAGCAGGAATACGTGGTGGCGCTGCGCCCCGACGCCGCCGACCGCACCTTCGTGCTCGGCGAGTTCGGCCGGCTGCTGCCCACCGTGGACTTCGCGGTCCTGCCCCCGGCCGATCCGACCGACCCGGCGGCGGTCTACGCCCGGGGCACCGCGCTGGTGGCCGCGCTGGCGGCGGCCCGGAGCGGGTCGTCCCCGCTGCCCGGTGACGACCTTGACGACCCGTGGGGCCGGGGCGACCAGTGCTTCAGCCGGGTCGCCGACGAGATCGAGGACGCCGTCCGGCCGCTCGCCGCCGTCCTGCTGCCCTGACCTCGGGCAGCACGGTGGGGAGATCCCGCCGTCGTCACTCCGGCTTGTGAATCTGAGCCGGTTTGCGGTGAAACGGGTGCGGCGCCCGGAATCTCCCGTCAGGCTGACGGAGTCCCCGAGCCCGGCGGTTGTCCGGGTCGCGCCGATCGCTGTCCCGCCCGGGAGGTACCGCATGCTCCGGCTGCGGCTGAACCAACTCTGGACCCTGACCCTGGCCGGAATCCTGGCCGGGACGATCCTGGCCGCCGCCGCGCTGCCGGCCGCGGTCCTGGCGGCGGTGGGGCTGAGGTCGGTCGGCGCCCGCTACGAGGACCTGCCGCAGGACCTGCGTACCCCGCCGACCGCCCAGCGCTCCTACCTCTTCGCCGCCGACGGCCGTACCCCGATCACCTCGTTCTACGACGAGAACCGGACCAACGTGCCGCTGGACCAGGTGGCCGAGGTGATGCGGCAGGCGACGGTGGCGGCCGAGGACGCCCGCTTCTACTCGCACGGCGGCGTCGATCTCAAAGGTGTGCTCCGGGCCGCCGTGGCGAACCGGGTGGGTGGCGAGGTGCGGCAGGGCGCCTCGACGCTGACCATGCAGTACGTCCGCAACGTGCTCAAGAGCGACCCCGGACTCACCGCCGAGCAGCGCGCCGAGGCGACCGAGACCAGCGCCGGCCGCAAGATCCAGGAGATGCGGTACGCGCTCGCGCTGGAGCGCCGGCTCAGCAAGGACGAGATTCTCGGCCGCTACCTGAACATCGCCTACTTCGGTGCCGGGGCGTACGGCATCGCCGCCGCCAGCCAGCGGTACTTCTCCAAGCCGGCCCGGCAGTTGACTCTGGCCGAGGCCGCCCTGCTGGCCGGGTTGGTCCGCTCGCCGGAGACGGACAGCCCGATCGGCGGTGACGCCGGGGCCGCGCTGGTCCGCCGGGGCTACGTACTGCGGCAGATGGCCGAGAACGGGATGATCCCCGCCGAGACCGCCACCCGTACCCAGGCGGAGCCGATCAGCCTGCGTCCCGGCGCCGAGCCGAACGACTGTGCCGGCATCCCGGACGGGCGCTCCGACTGGGGTTTCTTCTGCGACTACTTCCGGCAGTGGTGGAACGCGAACCCGGCGTTCGGGCTCACCGTCGACGAGCGGCAGCAGACGCTGCGCCGGGGCGGCTACCGGATCACCACCTCGCTCGACCCGGCGATCCAGGCCACCGCGCTGCGGCAGACCCTCACCGTCTACGGCTACGCCGACCGCCGGGCCGCGCCGATGGCAGTGGTGCAGCCCGGCACCGGCCGGGTACTGGCGCTCGCGGTGAACCGGCACTACTCGCTCGACGCCAACCCCCGGGGGCAGCGCAACCACCCGAACACGGTCAACCAGTTGGTCGCCGGTGGCGGCGGCATCGACGGCTACCAGGCCGGCTCGACCTTCAAGATCTTCACCATGCTGGCCGCCCTGGAGGAGGGGATGCCGCTGGCCTCCGGCTATCTGGCACCGTCCCGGCTGGTGACCGGCTATCCGGTGGACGGGCCCAACGCCTGCGGCGGCTACTGGTGCCCGGCCAACGCCAACCCCGAGTGGATGAACGGTTACCGCACCATGTGGACCGGCTTCGGGCGCTCGGTCAACACCTACTTCGTGGCGTTGCAGGAGCGCATCGGCGCGGACCGGGCGGTGCGGATGGCGGAGCGGCTCGGCATCGTGTTCCGGGCCGACGATGATGCCCGGCTGGCCACGTACGGGGCGAAGGGCTGGGGGGCGTTCACCCTCGGGGTCTCCGCCACCACCCCGCTGGACCTGGCGAACGCGTACGCGACGCTGGCGGCCGAGGGGACGTACTGCAAGCCGCTGCCGGTGCTCTCGATCGTCGACGCCACCGGCCGGGCGCTGCCTGCCGCCGCACCGAGCTGCGGAAAGATGCTCAGGGCGGAGGTGGCGAGGGCGGCGACCGACGCGGCCCGTTGCCCGGTCGGCGGGCAGTCGGCGTACGCCCAGTGCGACGGGGGCAGCGCGCCCGACGTGGCGAGGATCCTCGGCGACCAGCCGGTGGCCGGCAAGACCGGCAGCGCGGAGGGGTACGCCACGGAAACCTTCGTCGGCTTCACCCCGCAGCTCGCGGCGGCGGCCATCGCCG
Organism: Plantactinospora sp. CNZ320; assembly: GCF_002846275.1. Taxonomy (NCBI): domain Bacteria; kingdom Bacillati; phylum Actinomycetota; class Actinomycetes; order Micromonosporales; family Micromonosporaceae; genus Plantactinospora; species Plantactinospora sp. CNZ320. The sequence continues at coordinate 3,720,345 of NZ_PJMP01000001.1, read as the reverse complement.
CCAACCCGGACGACCCGAGTGACGCGGTCGGCCAGCCGGTGCAGCGGAAGGTGATCGCGGCGGTCGCCACCACCATGGCCACCGCGCTGAAGGGCAGCCCTCGGCGGGACTTCACCCCGCCCGGGCGGGAGATCGCCTTCGGTGACCGCCCGGACGACCTCGGACCCGATCCGGCCGGGCCGGGCCGGGAACCCTTCGTCCCGGCTCCGCCGGTGGTGCCGCCGCCGGCGCCGACGCCACCGACCCCGGCACCCACCGCCGGGGTACCCCGGCCGACGCCGGTACCGCCCCGGCCCACCGCCACCGTGCCCCGGCCGGTACCCCCGGTGCCGACCCCGTCCCGCCCACCGGCGGTCGTGCCCCGGCCGACCCCGTCGCACCCACCCTCGCCCCGCTGAGCGGCGAGCTTCACCCCGCTGAGCGGACTGCCCTTGCCCCGCCGAGCGGCCCGGCTTTGTCCCGCTGGGCGGCGGGCGTTCGTCCTGCTGGGCGGCGGGCGTTCGTCCTGCTGGGCGGGCTCGGCTCGGCGGTGGGCGCCGGCAGGTCGTCAGGCGCCTTCGTCGCTGCCCCCCATAGACTCGGAGCCGGCCCAATGCCGAGCGCGACGAGAAGGTGCCGGGGTGAGCGAGCTAACCGAGCGGACAGGTCGGCCGGGTGCGGGGGAGCCGACCTTCTGGGGGCCGGACTTCGACGAGCTGGCCGGTACCGATCCGGAGATCGCCGAGGTGCTGCTCGACGAACTCGACCGGCTGCGCGGCGGGTTGCAGTTGATCGCCAGCGAGAACCTCACCTCCCCGGCGGTACTGGCGGCGCTCGGCTCCACCCTGACCAACAAGTACGCCGAGGGCTATCCGGGCCGGCGCTACTACGGCGGCTGCGCCGAGGTGGACCGGGCCGAGCAGATCGGCATCGACCGGGCCAAGGCGCTGTTCGGGGCCGAGCACGCCAACCTCCAGCCGCACTCCGGGGCGAGCGCCAACCTGGCGGCGTATGCCGCACTTGTGCAACCCGGCGACACGGTGCTGGCGATGGACCTGCCGCACGGCGGACACCTGACCCACGGCAGCCGGGTCAACTTCTCCGGCAAGTGGTTCGCCCCGGTCGGCTACCAGGTGCGCCCGGACACCGAACTGATCGACTACGACGAGGTACGCGAACTGGCGCTGGCGCACCGGCCGAAGATGATCATTTGTGGCGCCACCGCGTACCCCCGGCTGATCGACTTCGCCCGGTTCTGGGAGATCGCCGACGAGGTCGACGCCTATCTGATGGTGGACGCGGCGCACTTCATCGGGCTGGTCGCCGGACGGGCGATCCCGTCCCCGGTGCCGTACGCCGACGTGGTCTGCGCGACCACGCACAAGGTGCTGCGCGGGCCGAGGGGCGGGATGATCCTGTGCCGGGAGTCGCTCGCCGAGCGGGTCGACAAGGCGGTGTTCCCGTTCACCCAGGGCGGCCCGTTGATGCACTCGGTGGCGGCCAAGGCGGTCGCGCTGCGCGAAGCGGCGTCTCCGGACTTCCAGGCGTACGCTGCTCAGGTGGTTTCGAACGCACAGGCGCTGGCCGCCGCCCTCGCGGCGGAGGGGATGCGCCCGGTCTCCGGTGGCACCGACACCCATCTCGCGCTCATCGACCTGCGCGAGACGGGGATCACCGGTCGGGACGCCGAGGCGCGCTGCGACGCCGCCGGGATCACCCTGAACAAGAACGCCATCCCGTACGACCCGCAGAAGCCGATGGTCGCCTCCGGCATCCGGGTCGGTACCCCGAGCGTCACCACCCAGGGCATGGGCGGGGTGGAGATGCGCCAGATCGGCGAGCTGATCTCCCGAGCCGTCCGGACCGATCCGGCCACTTCCGGCGGTACCGCCGCACTGGCCCGGATCCGCGCTGACGTCGCCGAACTGGTGGCCGCCTTCCCGGCGTACCCCCGTGGCTGAGCGCGAGCCGGTCGAGGTGGCCGACCGGCCGGCGGAGCCGGAGCTGACCGGTCCGGACGGGCCGGCCGGGGCGCCGCCGCCTGCGGTCGACGCCCCCGATGCGGCGGACCGGCACTGGCGGCTGGCCCACCTGCCGGTGGTGCTCGGAGCGTCGGTCGGCCTGTTGCTGCTGGCCACCGCGATCGGCGCCCTGCTGGGCGGCGGGGTCGGCGCGGCCGGAGCCGCAGCCGGGGTCGGCGTGGTCACACTGAGTTACCTGGCCTCCACGCTGGTGCTCGCCTGGGCCGACTCCGTGAACCCGAGCCTGGTGCTGCCGTTTGGCGTGGCGATGTACGTCGCCAAGTTCAGCGTGCTCGGTGTGGTGATGGCCGGGGTCGCCGGTCGGGGCTGGGCCGGGCTGCCCGCGTTCGGCTGGGGCATCGTCGCCGGTGTGCTGGTCTGGACCGGCGCGAACATCTGGTGGATCGCCAGGGTGCACGCCGTCCGCACGCACCGCCCGCCGCAGGCGTGATCCGGGTCACCCGAGTCGGGGGCGACCTGCACTGAGTCCCGTTTACGCCGACGGCGCGGGAAACTGTCAGTGATCGGTCATTTTCCCGGTGGCGGAACCGGAGTAGCGTGCCCACAGACGACGCGCCCGCCCAGAGGCCCACACAACAAGGTTGTGCGGGGGGTGAGGCACAGCCTCGTATTCCCGGCTGATATCGTTCGGCCGTCATGACCGGTGACCAAACCCCCCAACCCCCCGGCGGCTCGGGCGCTCCCGAAGCCGGCGAGGGTTGGACCGCGCTGGCATACCTCATCGGAGGTCTGACGGTGTGGGGCTGCATCGGTTGGTTGGTCGACCAGTGGCTCGACACCGGTGGTCTGGCCACCGGGATCGGGTTCCTGCTCGGCGGGGCCGGGGGCGTTTACCTGGTCATCCGCCGGCTCGGCACCCCTAGCTAGGGAAGGGACGCGGTGATCGGACAGTCGGTCGTCCTCGCAGAGGGCGGAGTTCCGTTTCCACCCAGCGTGGAAGATTTCTTCCTGCCGGCCATCTATCCGTGGGGCGAGCACAACTCTTACTGGGTTACCAAGTTCACCGCGCTGGTCTGGCTGGCCGTTGCGTTGACCATCATCTTCTTCCTGGTCACGTACCGGAAGCCGAAACTTGTGCCGACGAAGGGTCAGTGGATCGCCGAGTCGATCTACGGCTTCGTCCGGAACAACATCGCGGTCGACATGATCGGTCACCGGGGTGTGGCGTTCGCGCCCTACCTCACGACGCTGTTCGTCTTCATCTTCGTCAACAACCTGTGGCAGATCATTCCGTTCGTGCAGATCTCGCCGATGTCGCACATCGCGTTTCCGGCGATTCTGGCGATCATCAGCTACGTGCTGTTCATCTGGGTGGGCATCCGGCACCACGGTTTCGCGAAGTTCTTCAAGCACTCGCTGATGCCGCCGGCGCCGTGGTTCATGCAGCCGCTGCTGATCCCGATCGAGCTCTTCTCGACGTTCATCGCCCGGCCGGTGTCGCTGGCGCTGCGGTTGTTCGCCAACCTGTTCGCCGGGCACATCATCCTGCTGGTCTTCACCCTCGGCGGCTTCGTTCTGCTGAACGCGGATTCGTTCTTCCTGAAGCCGATCTCGCTGCTCTCCTGGACGGTGTCGATCGCGATCACCTTCCTGGAGGCGCTGGTCATCGTCCTGCAGGCCTACATCTTCACCGTGCTGACCGCCAGCTACGTGCAGGGCGCGCTCGCCGACGGACACTGACCCGCACCCGACGAACACCGATCCGCACACAACCGCACACCCGTTGTCGTCCCGCGTGAGCCGTCACGCGTGATTTCAGGAGGAACCAACCAATGTTGTCGTCGACCCTCGCCGCCGTCGAAATTACCGGCAGCCTCAGCGCCATCGGCTACGGCCTCGCCGCCATCGGTCCGGGTATCGGTGTCGGCCTGGTCTTCAGCGCCTACATCCAGTCGACCGCCCGGCAGCCGGAGTCGTCGCGCCTCACCCTGCCGTACGTCTGGATCGGCTTCGCCGTCATCGAGCTGCTGGCCCTGCTGGGCATCGCCTTCGGTTACGCCTTCGGCAACTAGCCGTACTCCTCGAACCGGGAGGTTCCGATGTACGCCATCTTGGCCGCGGAGGGCGGCACCGAGCACAACCCGATCATCCCGCTCTGGCAGGAGATCGTCATTGGCTCGATCGCCTTCGCCATTCTCTGCTTCATGCTGATGAAGTTCGTCTTCCCGCGGATGGAGCAGACCTTCCAGGCTCGGGTCGACGCCATCGAGGGCGGGATCAAGCGCGCCGAGGCCGCCCAGGCCGAGGCCAACCAGCTCCTCGAGCAGTACCGTGCGCAGCTCGCCGAGGCGCGGACCGACGCGGCGAAGATCCGGGACGACGCCCGGGCCGACGCCGAGGGCATCCGGCAGGACGTCCTGGCCAAGGCCCGGGAGGAGTCCGACCGGATCATCGCAGCCGGTAAGGATCAGCTCGCCGCCGAGCGGGCCACCATCGTGCGCGAGCTGCGTACCGAGGTGGGCACGATCGCGGTCGACCTGGCCAGCCGGATCGTCGGTGAGTCGCTGGCCGACGAGGCCCGCCGTAAGGGCACCGTCGAGCGGTTCCTGACCGACCTGGAGGGCGTCGGCGCCGGCAACGGCTCGGCCAACGGCTCCGCCGTACGGACGAGCTGATGCAGGCCGCCAGCCGGGAGTCGTACGCCGCCGCACGGCAGCGTCTCGACGCGTACGCCGGCCAGACGGACGCCGACCGGATCTCCGCCACCGGTGACGAGCTGGGGTCGGTCGCGGGCCTGCTGCGGCGGGAGCCGCGGCTGCGCCGGGCGCTCTCCGACCCGGCGCGATCCGGCGAGGACCGGGCCGCGCTGCTGGATTCGCTCGTCGGCGGCAAGGCCGGCGCGGACGCCAGGGAGCTGCTCGGCGTGCTGGTCTCCGGCCGCTGGTCGGCGCCGTCCGAGCTGCTGGAGGCCACCGAGCGGCTCGGCGTGGAGGCGCTGCTGGCCAGCGCCGACCGGGCCGGCGAGCTGGGTGAGGTCGAGGACGAACTGTTCCGCTTCGGCCAGGTGGTCGCCGCCGACGCGGAGCTGAGCAACACGCTCTCCGACCCGATCGCGCCGGTGGCGCAGCGGGCCGAGCTGACCGGCGCACTGCTGGGCGGCAAGGCCAGGCCGGTGACGGTCAAGCTGGTCGAGGTGGCGCTCGCCGGGTTCGGCGGACGCTCTTTCTCCGGGGCGCTGACCCGGCTGGTCGAACTCGCCGCCGACCGGCGGGACCGTCAGGTGGCCTACGTCACCGTCGCGGCCCCGCTGGGTGAGGAGGAGGAAGACCGGTTGGGGAGCAAGCTGGCCGCGCTATACGGTCGAGAGGTCACCGTCAAGCAGACGGTGGATCCGGCGGTACTGGGCGGCCTGCGGGTCCAGATCGGCTCCGACCTCTACGACGGCACGATCCTGCGCCGCCTCACCGACACCAGAAACGCGCTCGCACGGGGCTGAGCAACACCACGCCCCGGCCAGCGCCGAGAAAGACATCCACGCCGTTCCGGTTAACCGGGCCCTGAATAGAGGAAGAAGAGGATGGCCGAGCTGACCATCTCGTCGGAGGAGATCCGCGGCGCGCTGGAGCGCTACGTCTCCTCCTATTCGCCCGACGTCTCCCGTGAGGAGGTCGGCACCGTCGCCGACGCCGGTGACGGCATCGCCCACGTCGAGGGCCTCCCCTCGACCATGACCAACGAGCTGCTGGAGTTCGAGGACGGCACCCTCGGCCTGGCGCTCAACCTCGACGTCCGGGACATCGGCGTCGTGGTGCTCGGTGACTACCGTGGCATCGAGGAGGGGCAGCGGGTCAAGCGCACCGGCCGGGTCCTCTCGGTGCCGGTCGGCGACGCGTTCCTCGGCCGGGTGGTCAACCCGCTCGGGCAGCCGATCGACGGCCTCGGCGACATCGCCAACGAGGGCTACCGCGAGCTGGAGCTCCAGGCGCCGAACGTGATGGCCCGGCAGAGCGTCAACGAGGCGCTGCAGACCGGCATCAAGGCGATCGACGCGATGACCGCGATCGGCCGGGGCCAGCGGCAGCTGATCATCGGTGACCGGCGGACCGGCAAGACCACCGTCGCGCTGGACACGATCCTCAACCAGCGGGACAACTGGCGTTCCGGCGACCCGGCCAAGCAGGTCCGCTGCATCTACGTGGCGATCGGCCAGAAGGGCTCGACCATCGCCTCGGTGAAGGGCCTGCTGGAGGAGCAGGGCGCGATGGAGTACACCACCATCGTCGCCTCGCCCGCCTCCGACCCGGCCGGCTTCAAGTACATCGCCCCGTACGCCGGCTCGGCCATCGGCCAGCACTGGATGTACGCCGGCAAGCACGTCCTGATCGTCTTCGACGACCTGACCAAGCAGGCCGAGGCGTACCGGGCCGTGTCGCTGCTGCTGCGTCGCCCGCCGGGCCGCGAGGCGTACCCGGGTGACGTCTTCTACCTGCACTCCCGGCTGCTGGAGCGCTGCGCGAAGCTCTCCGACGAGATGGGCGGCGGCTCGATGACCGGCCTGCCGATCATCGAGACCAAGGGCAACGACATCTCGGCGTTCATCCCGACCAACGTGATCTCGATCACCGACGGCCAGATCTTCCTGGAGACCGACCTGTTCAACCAGGGCGTCCGGCCGGCGATCAACGTCGGTACCTCGGTCTCCCGGGTCGGCGGCGCCGCCCAGGTGAAGCCGATGAAGAAGGTGGCCGGCCGGCTCCGGCTGGACCTGGCGCAGTACCGGGAGCTGGAGGCGTTCGCCGCGCTCGCCTCGGACCTGGACAAGGCCTCCCAGGACCAGCTCAGCCGGGGTGCCCGCCTGGTCGAGCTGCTGAAGCAGAGCAACTACTCGCCCTTCCCGGTGCAGGAGCAGGTGGTCTCGGTCTGGATCGGCACCGAGGGCAAGCTGGACGACATCCCGATCGGCGAGGTCCGGCGCTTCGAGTCCGAGTTCCTGGAGTTCCTCCGCCACCAGTACAAGCCGACGATGCAGTCGATCGCGGACAACAACTGGGACGACGACATCATCAACGCGCTGAACGAGGCGGTCGTCCGGTTCAAGCAGATGTTCCTCGGCAAGGAGGACGAGGTGCGGATCAACGAGGCACCCGCCGAGGCGATGGAGGGCGAGCAGGACCGGGAGACCGTGACCCGGTACCGCGACAGCGCGCCCGCCGAGAAGCAGTAGGGCTGACCGGTGGCTGCCCAGGTACGCGTTCTTCGTCAACGGATCCGCTCGGCGAAGTCGATGAAGAAGATCACCAAGGCGATGGAGCTCGTCGCGACGAGCCGGTTGGCCAAGGCCCAGTCCCGGGTCGCGGCCTCGTTGCCGTACGCCCAGGCCATCACCGGCGTGCTCACCGCGCTGGCCTCCAACGCGGCCATCGACCACCCGCTGCTCACCGCCCGGCCGAAGGTGCGCCGGGCCGGGGTGGTCGTGGTCACCAGCGACCGGGGCCTGGCCGGCGGTTACACCTCCAACGCGATCAAGGCGGCGGAGTCGCTGGTCGCCCGGCTCAAGGCCGACGGCAAGGAGCCGGTGCTCTACGTCATCGGCCGTAAGGGCGTCGGCTTCTACCGGTTCCGGCAGCGGAAGGTGGAGGCGAGCTGGACCGGCTTCTCCGAGCAGCCGACCTTCGCCGACGCCAAGCAGGTGGGCGAGACGCTGATCAAGGCGTTCGTCTCCGGCGCGGACGACCTGGAGGGCGGTGACCCGGGGATCGACGGCGTGCTCGGCGTCGACGAGCTGCACATCGTCTACACGCAGTTCAAGTCGCTGATGTCGCAGACCCCGGTGGCCCGGATCCTCGGTCCGATGGAGGTCGAGGACCGGCCGCGCTCCGAGGCGAAGGAACTGCTGCCGGCGTACGAGTTCGAGCCGGAGGCGGACGCGCTGCTCGACGCGCTGCTGCCGAAATACATCAACACGCGGATCTACGCGGCGTTGCTCGAATCGGCGGCCAGCGAGTCGGCCTCGCGTCGTCGGGCGATGAAGAGCGCGACGGACAACGCCGAAGAGATGATCGAGACCTACACGCGTGAGATGAACTCGGCCCGTCAGGCCGGGATCACCCAGGAGATCAGTGAGATCGTCGGCGGCGCGAACGCGCTGGCCGCGTCGGGAAGTGAAGTGTGATGACTGCTCCTTCAGAGACCAAGACCGCGACGGGCCGCGTGGTCCGGGTCATCGGCCCGGTCGTCGACGCCGAGTTCCCGCGCGACGCCATGCCCGAGATCTTCAACGCCATGCACGTCGACGTGACCCTCTCCGGGGGCACCAAGACCCTGACCCTTGAGGTCGCCCAGCACCTGGGTGACAACATGATCCGGGCGATCTCGATGCAGCCGACCGACGGTCTGGTCCGGGGCACCGAGGTCCGGGACACCGGCTCGCCGATCATGGTGCCGGTCGGTGACGCGGTCAAGGGCCGGGTCTTCAACACCATCGGCGAGGTGCTCAACCTCAAGGAGGGTGAGACCTTCGAGGCGGCCGACCGGTGGCAGATCCACCGCAAGGCGCCGGCCTTCGCCGACCTGGAGCCGAAGACCGAGATGCTGGAGACCGGCATCAAGGTCATCGACCTGCTCGCCCCGTACGTCAAGGGTGGCAAGATCGGCCTGTTCGGCGGTGCCGGCGTGGGCAAGACGGTGCTGATCCAGGAGATGATCACCCGGGTCGCCAACAACTTCGGTGGTACCTCGGTATTCGCCGGGGTGGGCGAGCGGACCCGTGAGGGCAACGACCTCATCCACGAGATGACCGAGTCCGGCGTCATCGACAAGACCGCGCTGGTCTACGGCCAGATGGACGAGCCGCCGGGCACCCGGCTGCGGGTGGCGCTCTCCGCGCTGACCATGGCGGAGTACTTCCGGGACGTGAACAAGCAGGAAGTGCTGCTCTTCATCGACAACATCTTCCGGTTCACCCAGGCCGGTTCGGAGGTCTCCACCCTGCTCGGCCGGATGCCGAGCGCGGTGGGTTACCAGCCGACCCTGGCCGACGAGATGGGCGAGCTCCAGGAGCGGATCACCTCGGTCCGGGGCCAGGCGATCACCTCGATGCAGGCGATCTACGTGCCGGCGGACGACTACACCGACCCGGCGCCGGCCACCACCTTCGCCCACCTGGACGCCACCACCAACCTGGAGCGGTCGATCTCCGACAAGGGCATCTACCCGGCGGTGGACCCGCTGGCGTCCTCGTCCCGGATCCTCGCCCCGGAGTTCGTCGGTGCCGAGCACTTCGCGGTCGCCTCCGAGGTGAAGCGGATCCTGCAGCGCTACAAGGACCTGCAGGACATCATCGCCATCCTCGGCATCGAGGAGCTCTCGGAAGAGGACAAGCTCACCGTCGGCCGGGCCCGCCGGATCGAGCGGTTCCTCTCCCAGAACACGTACGCGGCCGAGGTCTTCACCGGCATCAAGGGCTCGTACGTGCCGGTCAAGGACACCGTCGAGGCGTTCCGGAAGATCAGCGAGGGTGAGTTCGACCACTTCCCCGAGCAGGCCTTCTTCATGTGCGGTGGGCTCGACGACCTGGAGCGCAACGCCCGCGAGCTGATGAAGGACTAGTTCGCGACGATCACGGCGACAGCCGCACCGGCAACTGTCGGTGCGGCTGTCGCCGTCTTCACCCGCTGTTCACCCGGGTGCCCGAGTGATTTGTTCGCTCTTGATCTGGTTCCGGTGCTTTGGCGACACAGTTTTGCCGGGTACCGTCGTTGGCGGCCCGCGACCTCCCGGCCGGCCGGCGACGTCTCGCCCTGCCGCCCCGGTGCAGGTCACGGGCGCGACGAACGGAGATGTCTGGTGGGTGAAGGCGGTAGGCGCGTGGGTCGGTCGGGCGGCAGGGCAGCCCACCGGCTGGGCCGGCAGCGCGGCGACTCGTCCGGCTCCCCGGGTGGTGCCGGCACGGCGCCGGAGCCGGAGCCGGAGCAGGATTCCGACGGCGGGCGGCGAAGGCGCAACGGCACCCGGGCACCCCGCTGGGCCCGGCTCTGCACGATGCTCGGTGCCCTGCTGGTGCTGGTCAGCGGCGCCGGACTGGTCGGCTTCGAGGCCGTGCTGGCCCGCTACGAGGGTGCGGTGCAGGAGGCCGACCTCTTCGGTGACGAGGCGGCCGGCACGACGGCGGAGAAGAAGTCCGACATCAAGGGCCCGTTGAACATCCTGCTGGTCGGGATCGACCCACGCACCAAGGAGTGGGCGCCGCTGGCCGACTCGATCATGGTCCTGCACGTGAACGAGACGCTGGACTCGGCGTACCTCTTCTCGCTGCCCCGGGACCTGCTGGTGCGGATACCGGCCTTCGCCAAGGCCGACTACCGGGGCGGTACGGAGAAACTGAACGCCGCGATGGCGCACGGCAGCAAGGTACCCGGCCAGAAGCTGCCGAGCGCCGCCCAGGGCTTCGAACTGCTCTCCAAGACCGTCTCCGAGGTGACCGGAATCCAGCGCTTCGACGCCGGGGCGATCATCAACTTCAACGGCTTCCAGAAGATCGTCGACGCGATGGGCGGCGTCACGATGTACATCGACACGAACGTCAAGTCGGAACACCGCCAGCCGAACGGCAAGATGCGCACGCTGAAGCCGGGCGGCGGTGGCTACACCGGGCCGCAGGCGGAGTACCGGAAGGGCACCGCGCACCTGAAGGGCTGGCAGGCGCTGGACTACGTCCGGCAGCGGTACGGCCTGCCAAACGGTGACTACGACCGGCAGCGGCACCAGCAGCAGTTCGTCCGGGCAATGGCCGACCAGGCGCTGAGCAAGGACGTGGTGACCAACCCGATCAAGCTGGATTCGGTGCTCCGGGCGGCCGGCGAGTCACTGATCTTCAACGGCCGTGGCCACGACCTGGTGGAGTTCGCCTTCGCGCTGCGCGGGCTCCGGTCCGACTCGATCCAGATGATCAGGTTGCCGGGCGGCGGGGTCACCGAGGGTGGCTCCTACCGGGGCGAGAGGTTCCAGTCGATCGCCGACGACTTCTTCGCCTCGATCAGGGCCGGCACCGTCGACAGTTTCGTCATCAACAACCCCGAACTCCTGAACAAGGCCAGGTAGCCGCCGCGCACCGCCACCGCCCGGGGAGCCGTCCGTCGTTCGGCGGCGGTCGATGGGGTACCGGCGGAGCAGGCGCCAGGATCCACGGTTAGTCTCTGCAACATTCCGGCCCCGTCCGCCCGTCTCTATTGACGGGCGCAGAATTCGCGAGGCGCGCGACGGATGGAGACGCAGTGAGCGAGGGTGGCAAGGGCGCTGGCCGGTCCACCGGGCGGACGGCTCGGCCGGGACGCGGTCGGGACGACGGTGTCGGGCTGGTCGACGACGGCCCGATCGGCGACCTGTCCAGCGGCAGGCGGCCGATCCGGGAGGGCCGGCGCAAGAAGTCAGCCGTACCGACCTGGGCCCGGCTCTGCACGATCCTCGGTGCCGTACTCGTGGTGCTCAGCGGCGGCGTGCTGGTCGGCCTGGAAGCCGTGCTGGCCCGGTTCGAGGGTGCGGTCACCGAGGAGGACCTCTTCGGCGACCAGGCCGCCGGGGCGCCGACGGCGGAGAAGAAGTCGGACATCAAGGGCCCGTTGAACATCCTGCTGGTCGGCATCGACCCGCGGAAGCCGGAGACCCCGCCGTTGGCCGACTCGATCATGGTGCTGCACGTGACCGAGGCGCTTGACTCGGCGTACCTCTTCTCGCTGCCCCGGGACCTGCTCGTCGACATCCCCAGGTTCGACAAGGCCGACTTCCCGGGCGACCGGACGAAGCTGAACGCCGCGATGTCGTACGGCAGCAAGGTGCCCGGCAAGAAGCTGCCGAGCGCGATCCAGGGCTTCGAACTGCTCTCCCTTACGGTCTCCAAGGTGACCGGGATCAAGCGGTTCGACGCGGGCGCGATCATCAACTTCGGCGGCTTCCAGAAGATCGTCGACGCGATGGGCGGCGTCACGATGTACATCGACCAGAACGTCAAGTCGGAGCACCGCCGTCCCGACGGTACGCACCGGACGCTGAAGCCCGGCGGTAACGGCTACCTCGGCCCGCAGGCGCAGTACAAGAAGGGCACCCGGCACCTGGAGGGTTGGCAGGCGCTGGACTACGTCCGGCAGCGGTACCCGGAGAACGGGGTGACCGACGGCGACTACGGCCGGCAGCGGCACCAGCAGCAGTTCGTCCGGGCAATGGCCGACCAGGCGCTGAGCAAGGACGTGGTGACCAAGCCGCTCAAGCTGGACAAGGTGATCCAGGCGGCCGGCAAGTCGCTGATCTTCAATGGTCGCGGGCACAAGCTGATCGACTTCGGCTTCGCGCTGCGCAACCTGCGGTCGGACACGATTCAGATGATCAAGCTGCCGGGCGGCGGTGTCGGTACCGGTCGCAACTACCAGGGCGAGAAGTTCCAGCCGATCGCGAGCGAGTTCTTCGCCTCGATCAGGGAGGGCACGGTGGACAGCTTCGTGATCAACAACCCGGAGTTGTTGAACAAGCTCAAGTGAGCGGTCCCGGACCTGGCGGGGTCCGGTGGGCGACGCGGCGGTGACGTCGACCATCCGGGCCCGGTCGGTGGCCCGCCGGGCCCGGTCGGTGGCCCGCCGGGCCCGGATGGTGGCGGGCCGGGCCCGGATGGTGGGAGGTTGACTGACCTGATCGCCAGGCCGGCGACGAAACCGCTGCTACGGGCGATTCGGGCTCCCCGGCAGGATCCTCGACCAGCTGGCGCCGGGCGGGTACCTCGAAGAGGTGGAGTCGGGGTCGCGACCCGTCGGAGCCACCCGGCTGGGGGCGGCGGCGGAAGCCGGACTAGACTTTCCACAATCCCGCCGCCGCAGCAAGGAGACAGCGTGGCACAGCTTCAGGTCGAACTCGTCGCCGTCGAGGAAAAGATCTGGACGGGCGAGGCCGAGATGGTCGTCGCACGGACGACCGAGGGCGAACTCGGAGTGCTGCCGGGACACGCGCCGCTGCTCGGGCAGCTCGCCGAGCCCGGCCAGGTACGCATCAAGCTGGCCGGCGGCGAGCAGTTGACCTACGAGGTGAACGGCGGCTTCCTCTCGGTCACCGGATCCGGCGTGACGGTCCTGGCCGAGAGCGCCAGCCCGGTGGCCGAGTCCACGAGCCGCTGATCCGACACGTCGATGCTGGTCTTGCGTTGGATCGGAATCGGCGTCCTGGTGCTGCTCCTCGCGGTAGCGGCACTCTTCGTCCGGCGTGCCCTGATGGCCCGGTCCGGTGGCATCATCCGGCTCAGTGTGCGGGTCTCGACGATCCTCGACGGTCGCGGCTGGTCCCCGGGCTTCGCCCGGTTCGCCGAGACCGAACTCCGCTGGTACCGGATGTTCAGCTTCGCGCTCCGGCCGAAGCGGGTGCTCTCCCGGCGCGGCCTCGCGGTGGAGCGTCGGCGGTTGCCCGAGGGGCAGGAGCGGCTCATCATGCCCGCCGACTGGGTGATCCTGCGATGTGTCAGTCACCAGGCACCCGTGGAGATCGCGATGGCGAAGTCCACGGTCACCGGCTTTCTCTCCTGGCTTGAGTCCGCCCCTCCGGGGGCGGTTTCTCATTTGGTCCTACGCGACTGAGCGCCACCCGCAGACAGCGCCGTCCTGGCGGCGCTGTCGGGAATGACGCCGTCACGGTCAATGCTGTCCCGGGCGACGCCGTCACAGGCAACGCTGTCACAGGCAACGCAGCGACGCCGTCACGGGCAACGCCGTCAGGGGCGACGTCGTCAGGGGCGGCTCGGTTCCGGCCCGCGTGAGACCTGGCGGGTTCCGGGGCGGGCCGGCCCGGGGTGCCGGCCCGGTCCGCCGCGCTCCTCGACGGCCGGCTGCCGGATCGGCCGCCGGCAGTGGTAGACCACCGCGGGTGGCAGGTTGGCCCAGACCGTCCCGCCGACCACGACCTCCTCGAAGAGTTCCCGCAGGTTGCGGTGCAGCCGCCGGGCCGGCGGCGACCAGCGGGCGTGCTGGTAGGCGAAGGTGGTGAAGACCCCGCCGTCGGCGAGTGCCGTGACGACGGCGGTGAGGATCTCCCGCTGCCGCTGGGCGGTGAAGACGGCCCAGGGCAGGCCGCTGACGATCACCTCGGCCGGTGGCAGGTTCCGCTCGGAGAGCAGCCCGGCCAGTGCCCCGGCATCGGCCTGGAGCACGTCGACCGCCGGATGCTCCCGGGCCAGCCGGTCCGCGAACGTGGCGTTGACCTCCACCGCGAGATGCCGGCCCTGGCCGGCGAGCCGCCGCTGGATCACCCGGGTGAAGGCCCCGGTCCCAGGGCCGAGCTCGACCACCAACGGTTGCCCGCTGCGGGGGATCGTCGCGGTGATCCGCTCGGCGAGCGGCGTTCCGCTGGGCGCGATGGCGCCGACCGCCCGGGGGTCGCGGGCCAATTGGGCCAAAAACGAGATCATCTCGGTGGGCACGGACCGAAGCTAGGCGAGCCGATCAATCTCCGATGTCGTCCGGCCGGTCGGTGTACCGGCCATTCGGAGGAGGCGCCGTGGCCGGTGGCAGGAGTCGCAGCCGGAGTCGCGGCTCCGTATCGTTGCCGGCGTGCGGGTACGGCGAAGATGGTGGCCAGATGCGCTCATGGGCCTGGTCGGAGGCGCCTTCGGGCTGGCCAAGGGCTGGCCCCTGGTGCAGAGCAGGCCGCTGCCACTGCTGGTGACGGTGGCCGCCGGGCTGATCCTGGTGGCGGCCCGCCGGTGGCCCTGGCCGGTGCTGCTGATCGAGTGCGTGCTGCTCAGCCTCGCCAACTGGATCGCGCCGCTGGGCGGCGACGTCGCACAGTTCGGCGCCCTGATCGCGCTCGGGATCATCGCGTACGCCGCGAACTGGCCGGCCGCCGCCGTGGCGCTGGGACTGTCGTACGCGGCGTCGCTGGTGCACCTGATCGGCCCCGACAGCGAGGGGCTGCTCCCCGGGCAGCAGGGCTTCGTCCAACTCGCCGGCTTCTTCGGCATCTCCGTCGCCCCGGTCGCCCTGGCCCGCTATCTCGGCCGGGTACGCCGGGTGGCCCAGTCGGCCGAGGAGCGCGCCCGGGAGGTCGAGGCGCAGCAGGAGGTGCAGACCCGGGCGGCGCGACTGGCCGAGCGGGCCGCCATCGCCCGGGACCTGCACGACATCGTGGCGCACCACGTGGGTGCGATCGCGTTGCAGGCCGGGGCGGCGCAGTACGCGGCCCGGCGTACCGGCCGGGTGGACGACGCGGTGCAGGCGCTGGGGGAGTTGCGGGTCACCGCCGGCCAGGTGCTCGACGAGCTGCGGGCGCTGCTGGAGGTGCTGCGTGACCCGGACGCGATCGTGGCGGGCGGACCGCCGATCGAACCCGAGCAGTTGATCATGGACGCGGAGCAGCGGGTTCGGGCAGCCGGAGTGGTGGTGGAGATGACCCTGGCCAGCGATGTCGGCGAGGCGCCGCTCGTGGTGCGTACCACCGCCGCCCGGGTGGTGCAGGAGGGGCTGACGAACACCCTCAAGCACGCCGGGCCGGGCGCGACCGCCTCGGTCGACATCCGACCGGACGGCACCGGCCTGCTGGTCGAGGTGCTCGACACCGGCCCGGAGCAGCCCCGGCCGTCGCTGCTGCCGCCCTCCGGGCACGGGCTGGCCGGCATGCGGGAACGGGTCCGGCTGCTCGGCGGCACACTGCTCGCCGGCCCCACCGGCAGCGGCGGCTGGCGGCTCGCCGCGCACCTGCCGATCCGGGAGAAGAAGGCGGCGCTCTGCGCCAAGCCGGCGACCCGGATCGTCGACGCGGAGCCGACCTGGCGGTCCCGGTGACCGTACGAGTCCTCGTCGTCGACGACCAGGCCCTGGTCCGGGCCGGCGTGACCCTGCTGCTGCGTACGGCCGGCGGGTTCGACATCGTCGGCGAGGCCGGCGACGGGCGGGAGGCGGTCCGGCTGGCCGAGCGGCTCCGCCCGGACGTGGTGCTGATGGACCTGCGGATGCCCCGGATGGACGGCATCGAGGCCACCCGGCGGATCCTCGACCAGCATCCGGCGACCCGGGTGCTGGTGCTGACCACCTTCGCCGACGACGCCAACATCTACGGGGCGCTCGGCGCCGGGGCGATCGGCTACCTGGTCAAGGACGGCGCCCCGGAGGACCTGGTGGACGCGGTCGGCCGGGCCGCCCGGGGCGAGCCGCTGCTCGCGCCGGCGGTACTGGCCCGGATCGTGCAACGGGCATTGCAGGCGCACACCGAGGACACCGAACGCGACTCGGACACCGTACGGCCGTCGGGGCGCCGGTTGCTCAGCGGCCGGGAGCGCGAGGTGCTGGCCCTGGTCGGCGCCGGGCTCTCCAACGCCGAGATCGCCTCCCGGATGCACCTGGGGGTCACCACCGTCAAGACGCACGTCTCGGCGGCGATGGAGAAGCTCGGGCTGCGCAACCGGGTCCAGGCCGCGGTGGTGGCGCACCGGCTCGGTCTGGTCGACGACGACTTCCGGCCGCTCGGCCTGGACGGTCCGGGCCGGGACGGCGAGAACCCGGGCACCGCCGGTACCGTCCCGACGGGCCCTCGGTGATCCCGACGGGGTCCGCCCCTAGGGGCCGGCGGTCGCGGACCGGCCAGTCGACGGAGCCGGTACGGCCCACGGCACGACGCCGACCGGTGGACGTACCGGGCACGGTGTAGTGGTGGATCCCGCTGTCGGACTAGTCGACCGGCTGACCGGCCTGGTCGGTCCGGTCGCCGGGCTGGTGCTGGTGGCCGCCGTCGTGGTGGTGACCGGAAGCTGGCTGCACCGCCGGCTCCGCGCCGACCGGCCCGAGGGTGGCCGGGAGCCACGGCAGGAGGCGTCGGGGGCGGCGCCGGCGGTGTGGCTCCTGCCCCGGCGGATCCGGTCGGCCCGGTTCTCCCCGCTGCGGCAGCCGCCCCGGCCGCCCGGTCCGGCGGGCCGGCGGCGTGCCCCGGGCGGGCGGGAGGCGTCCGGCCGGTCAGACGCCCGGGACGGGGACTGACGAGGCGCAGAGTTCCACCTCGTAACCTGACCCGTCGGTCAGGTAGCCAGCGTAGGTCTGCGGGCCACCGGCGTACGGGTGGCGGTCGGCGAAGAGCAGCGACCAGCCGTACCCGGGGGCCAGTGCGACCAGCCGGTCCACCGCGGCGGGCGGGCCGGCGTGGAAGGCCAGGTGGTTGAGGCCCGGCGCGAGCCGGTCGTGCCGCCGGGAGGAGAGCGCGGGGGACTCCTCCAGCACCAGGTAGGTGGGGCCGTGCCGCCAGGAGCGGCCGGCCGGCCAACTCTGGTACGGCGTCCAGCCCAGCTCGCCGAGCAGCCACCCCCAGCTCGTGGTGGCCCGGCCGAGGTCAGGTACCCAGATCTCCACGTGGTGCAGGCCGCCAGGCGGGACGGTCGGCTGGTCGGGGGTCACCCCGTTCGAAACGGGACCGGTCGGGTCAGCGCTGGCCACCCGGCACCCATAGCACGTCTCCGGCCGGATTTGCGGTTCTTGCCAGGATGAAGAGCAGATCCGAGAGACGGTTGAGATACTTTGCCGGAAGAGGGCTGGTTCGATCTGGTTCCGCGCTGACCAGGGCCCACGCCGAGCGCTCGGCCCGCCGGGCGGTCGTGCGTGCCACGTGCAGCAGGGCCGCTCCCGGAGTACCGCCGGGCAGGACGAAGGAGTCGAGTTTGGCCAGTCGGGCGTTGTACCTGTCGCACCACTCCTCCAGACGCGTCACGTACTCCTCGGTGACCCGTAGCGGCGGGTACGCCGGATCCGGCTCGATCGGGGTGGCGAGGTCGGCGCCGACGTCGAAGAGGTCGTTCTGGATCGTGCCGAGTACGGCGCGGACGTCCTCGTCGAGCTGGCCGAGGGCGAGCGCCACCCCGATCGAGGCGTTGCACTCGTCGACATCGGCGTACGCGCCGATCCGTGGTCCGGTCTTGGCGACCTCTTCGTTGTTGCTGAGCCTGGTCGTGCCGGCGTCGCCGGTCCTGGTGTAGATGCGGGTGAGGTGGACGGCCATGACGAACAGCGTACGGACGTCGACGGCGGGCGCGGTCGCCCGGCCGGACGGCACCGGGCCGGGTGGCGCGGACGACTCTACGATTTGCGACGTGGACGTGATCAGAGTCAGTGGCGGCGCCCGGCTTGCGGGCCAGGTGCACGTCGTGGGTGCCAAGAATTCCGCGTTGAAACTGATGGCGGCGGCGCTGCTCGCACCGGGACGGAGTGTGATCACGAACGTACCCCGGATCACCGATATCGCGATCATGGCCGAGGTGCTGCGCCGGCTGGGCTGCGCGGTCTCGTTCGCCGATGACGAGGGTGCCGACGGCGGGAACGGCGGTCCTCCCCGGTCCTGTTCGGTGACGATCGACGTGCCGACGGATCCGGGTACCGAGGCCGACTACGACCTGGTACGCCGGCTGCGCGCCTCGATCTGCGTGCTCGGCCCACTGCTGGCCCGGCGCGGGTACGTCCGGGTGGCGCACCCCGGCGGCGACGCCATCGGCTCACGCGGGCTGGACATGCACGTGGCCGGGCTGGCCCGGATGGGTGCGGAGATCTCCGGCGAGCACGGTTTCGTGATCGCCTCGGCGCCCCGGGGGTTGCACGGCGCGACGATCTGGCTCGACTTCCCCAGCGTCGGCGCCACCGAGAACCTGGTGATGGCGGCGGTACTGGCCAGGGGGGTCACCGAGATCGACAACGCCGCCCGGGAGCCGGAGATCGTCGACATCTGCACGATGCTCACCGACATGGGTGCCAGGATCGACGGCGCCGGCACCTCCATGCTGCGCATCGAGGGGGTCCCCGAGCTGCGTCCGGTCCAGCACGCCACGGTCGGCGACCGGATCGTCGCCGGCACCTGGGCGTTCGCGGCGGCGATGACCCGGGGCGACGTCACGGTGACCGGGGCGGACCCGGCCTACCTGGAGATCGCACTGGACAAGCTGGTCTCTGCCGGCTGTCTGGTGGAGACCCGGCCGGACGCCTTCCGGGTGCAGTTGGACCGGCGGCCCTCGGCGGTGGACGTGGTGACCCTGCCGTTCCCGGGCTTCGCCACCGACCTGTTACCGATGGCGATCGGGCTGGCCTCGGTGAGCGAGGGGGCGTCGCTGGTCACCGAGAACATCTTCGACGGCCGGTTCATGTTCGTCAACGAGATGGCCCGGCTGGGCGCGGACATCAAGACCGACGGGCACCATGCGGTGGTCCGGGGCCGGGAGCGGCTCTCCAGTGCCCCGGTGCGGGCCACCGACATCCGGGCCGGCGCGGGTCTGGTGATCGCCGGGCTCTGCGCCGACGGGGTGACCGAGGTCTCGCACGTGCACCACGTCGACCGGGGCTACCCGGACTTCATCGCCGATCTGCGGAGCCTGGGGGTGGAGGTGGAGCGGGCGACAGCTCCCGAGGAGCCGGCGTTCACGATATGACGGGGCGGCCGGCCCGCCGGTCAGGAGGCGGACCCGGGCTCCGGGGTCGAGTGTTCCGCGCACCGGCCGGTCGTGGCGAACCGGCGCAGCGCGTTGGCGAGATGCCCGAGGTCGAGCCCGTCGAGGTGGTCGACGATGTGCCGCCGGACGCTGGCCAGGTGGGTCGGGTAGGCCGCTTCGAGCCGGGTCAGCCCGGCGTCGGTGAGCACGGCGTTCCAGCCCCGGGCGTCCTCGGAGCAGCGGACCCGCTCGACGAAGCCCTGCTGTTCCAGCCGGGTGACGATCCGGGTCATCCCGCTGAGCGAGAGGTCGCAGGCGGTGGCGAGTTCGTTCATCCGCATCCGGCGGTCGGGCGCCTCGGAGAGGTGCATCAGGGCGCTGTATTCGTTGAACGACAGGTGCTGCTCGCGGGTCAGGTCGGCGTCCAGCGCCCGTGGCACGACGATGCTCGCCCGGGCCAGTGCCCGGACGACGGCCTCCTCCTCGCTACTCAACGGAGGCAACGCGGCTGTCATGGAGAACACAGTAGCATGGCATTTGCTTGACAAAGCAAGTATCAGGGCATTTCCTTGACGCGGCAAGCACACGGGGTGCTGCCACCTTCGGAGGGGAACAGACCAGCAATGACCAGAATCGGCATCATCCTCGGCAGCACCCGGCCTGGCCGCAACGGCGAGGCCGTCGCCCGCTGGGTGTACGACATCGCCAGCCAGCGCAGCGACGCCGAGTACGAGCTGGTCGACCTGCTCGACTTCAAGCTGCCGCACCTCGACGAGGCGGTCCCGCCGAGCATGGGCCAGTACGCCAACCCGCACACCCTGGAGTGGGCTGCCAAGATCGCCTCGTTCGACGGGTTCGTCATCGTGACCCCGGAGTACAACCACTCCACCTCGGGCGCGCTGAAGAACGCGATCGACTTCCTCTTCGCCGAGTGGAACAACAAGGCGGTCGGGTTCGTCAGCTACGGCTCGGTCGGCGGTGCCCGGGCGGTCGAGCACCTGCGCCTGATCTCCGGCGAGCTGATGATGGCCGACGTACGGGCCCAGGTGACGCTCTCGCTGCACGCCGACTTCGAGAACTACAGCGTCTTCAAGCCCGGACCGCACCAGGCCGACGCCCTCGGTGCCGTACTGGACCAGACCGTCGCCTGGAGCACCGCGCTCGCGCCGCTGCGCGCCAGCTGACCCGTCGCGACCCGGGGCGAGGCCCGTTACCGACCGGGAGGCCTGTTACCGACCGGTAGTGGTGCCGGAGGCGACCGTTAAGGTGCTCTGCGGAGGACACAATCCAGCCGAAGGAGTGAGCACATGGCGGGTCGACTCGCGGTCATCGGGGCCGGTCTGATGGGTTCGGGCATCGCCCAGGTCGCGGCACGGGCGGGCTGGCAGGTGACCCTGCGCGACCTCGACGACGACGCCACCCGCCAGGGCCTGTCCGGCATCCGTACCTCGCTGGAGAAGTTCGCGGCCAAGGGCACCATCGGGCCCGACGAGGTCGAGGCGACCCTGGGCCGGATCACCCCGACCACCGAGCTGGAGGCGGCGGCCGACGCCGACATCGTCGTCGAGGCGGTCTTCGAGCGGCTGGAGGTCAAGCAGGAGGTGTTCCGGGCACTGGACCGGATCTGCGCCCCCGGCGCGGTGCTGGCCACCAACACCTCGGCCATCCCGGTCACCCAGATCGCGACCGCGACCGACCGGCCGGAGTCGGTCGTCGGCACCCACTTCTTCTCCCCGGTGCCGATGATGAAGCTCTGCGAGCTGGTCCGGGGCTACAAGACCAGTGACGAGACGCTGGCCACCGTGCGGAGCTTCGCCGAGGAGATCGGCAAGACCTGCGTGGTGGTCAACCGGGACATCGCCGGCTTCGTCACCACCCGGCTGATCACCGCCCTGGTGATGGAGGCGGTCAAGCTTGTCGAGTCCGGGGTGATCTCGCCGGAGGACCTGGACACCGCCTGCAGGCTCGGCTTCGGGCACGCCATGGGGCCGCTGGCCACCACCGACCTGACCGGCGCCGACGTGCTGCTGCACGCGACGAAGAACATCTACGCCGACACCGCCGACGAGAAGTTCTTCCCGCCGGAGCTGTTGCAGCGGATGGTCACCGCCGGCGACCTGGGGCGGAAGACCGGGAAGGGCTTCTACTCGTACTGACCGGTGCCGGCGGGCCGGGCGATGATGCGCGGCCGAACCGGGTGGAGCCGCCAGCGCGTCCGCTGGCGGCTCAGCCGTCGCGGCGGCTGGTCCAGCGGAAAGTGGTCAGGCAGAGCACCAGGCCGGCGACGCACCAGAGGCCGAGGACCAGGGCGACCCGGCCGAGTTCGAAGGAACCGGCCGGCTCCTGGGCGCCGAACGACCCGGGCAGGAAGACCGAGCGCAGGCCCTGGCACATCCACTTCAGCGGGAAGATCGCCGCGACCTGCTGCATCCAGCTCGGCAGGTCGGTGAAGACGAAGAAGACCCCGGAGATGAACTGGAGCACCAGCGCCACCGGCGTCACCGTGGCGGACGCGCCGCGCCCGGTGCGGGGCAGCGAGGAGAAGGCGATGCCGCAGAGGGTGCAGGCGGTGATGCCGAGTACCGAGACCCAGAGCAGGGTGAGCCAGGCGTCGGCGGACTGCGGCAGGGTGAGGTCGAAGAGCAGCACGGCGACGGCGAGCAGCAGTACCGTCTCGGCGACGCCGATCACGCCGACCATGATGATCTTGCCGACGAAGTACACCCACTTGGGCATCGGGGTGCCGCGCAGCCGCTTCAGCACGCCCCGGTCCCGCTCGATCGGGATCTGGATGGCCAGGCTCTGGAAGCCGACCGTCATCAGGCCGGTGGCGATCATCCCGGTGACGAAATACTGGGTGAACCGCACCCCGCCGCCGATCTCACCCTTGAAGATCGACGCGAAGATCAGGATCATCACCACCGGGAAGAGCATGGTGAAGACCACGGACTCGCGGCTGCGCAGGAACTGGCGTACCTCCAGTCGGCCCTGACGCAGGCCGAGCGCGACCGGCCCGACCCGCCGGGCCGGCGCGGCGGCCGGCGGCCTCTTGGCGGTCTCCGCTGCGGTGGTCGACATGCCCATCAGTGCCCGATCATCCGTAGGTAGACGTCCTCCAGGGTGGGCCTGGTCACGCTGAGGCCCGGCACCTCGCCGCCGAACCGCGCGGCCAGTTCCGTGACCAGCGCCGTCGGCGTCGCGGTCTCGACCTGCTGCACAGCCCCCTCCGGGGTACGCCAGGAGACCGTTGCCAGCGCCTCCGCCCGGTTGCCGAGTCGGGCCGGGGCGGCCACCTCGACCAGCCGCCCGCCGGTGATCACCGCGACCCGGTCGGCGAGCGCCTCGGCCTCGTCCAGGTAGTGCGTGGTCAGCACGATCGTGGTACCGGCGGCGGCCAGATCCCTGATCAGCTCCCAGAACTCGCGGCGGGCCTCAGGGTCGAAGCCGGTGGTCGGCTCGTCCAGGAAGAGCAGCTCGGGTCGGCCGACGATGCCGAGCGCCACGTCGAGCCGGCGCTTCTGCCCGCCGGAGAGGGTGTGCGTGCGTGCCTTCGCCTTGCCGGCCAGCCCGACCCGTTCGAGTACCTTGTCTGGATCGTCCGGGTCAGGATAGAAGCCGGCGAAATGGTGCACCACCTCGGCCACCGTCAGATCGTCGAACTCGCCGGTGCCCTGGAGCACGATCCCGACCCGGGACCGCCACTGCCCGTCCGCGCGGTCCGGGTCGACACCGAGCACGCTGACCTCGCCCGCGTCCCGGCGCCGGTAGCCCTCCAGGATCTCCACCGTGGTGGTCTTGCCGGCTCCGTTCGGACCGAGCAGGGCGAAGACCTCGCCTCGGGACACCGCCAGGTCGACGCCGTCCACGGCGACGTTGCCGCCGTACGCCTTGCGCAAGCCCCGTACGGAGATCGCGAGCTGCTCTGCCATGGGTCAACTATGCGTGACGGAGCGTTCGTGCCGGTCACCGGGTCGGCGGGATCACCCGCCGGCCAGCACCTCCGACAGTGGCGCCGGACGCAGTCCCCGGTCCCGCAGACCGGCCAGGATGTGCGGCAGCGCCTCGTCGGTCATCGCCGCGTTCTCCTCGGTGACGTGCAGCACCACTACCGAGCCCGGCCTGACCTTCGACAGCACGGCCCTGACGATCGGCCGCCAGGCGGTGGCGAAGGGATCACCGCTGACCACGTCCCCGTCCACCACCGTCAGGCCGAGCGGGGCGAGCGCGTCCAGCGCGGCGGCGTCGTGGCAGAGCCCGGGAAACCGGAAGTAGCGGGTCTGCCGGCCGCCGTACGGCTCGATCAACCGGAACGTCCGCGCCACGTCCTCGGTCATCCGGTTCGGCGGCAGCCGGGGCAGGCCGTAACAGTCCGGGGTGAAGGCCAGGTGCCCGTACGTGTGGTTGGCCAACTCGAAGCGCGGGTTGCCGGCCAGCCGCCGGGTCAGCTCCGGATAGCGCTCGACCCACTTGCCGGTCAGGAAGAAGGTCGCGGGTATCTCCTGCCGCTCCAGCAGTTCGACGATCCGCAGGTTGGCGTACGAGCGCGCCCGGCCGTTGCGCAGGTTGCCGAGCATCGCGTCGGTCATGTCGGCGTCGAAGGTGAGCGCCACCAGGTTGCCCGTACGCGGTCCGTGGTCGACCACCGGCGGCCGGGTGCCCGGCCGGGTCGCACCCGGAAGCTCCACGCTGCCCGACGGCCGACCCGACGGCTTGGCCGAGGGCCGGCCCGACGGCGGGTGGGAGGGCGACGGCGTGCCCGAGGTCACCGGAACCGTCGCCTCGACCGGGTCGAACCGGGGAGCCGAACTGGTCGCCCGGGAGCCTTCCCTGACCACGGTCACCACGAGGACGAGCGCGCTGGCCAGCGCGGATACGGTGACGGCGACCAGGGATACCCGAAGGATCTTCGCGGACATCGGAGGAGCATGTCAGTCCCGGGTGCGCTTGTGTGACCTCCGGACGGTCACTACTCCGTCAGCGAAGTCTCCCGGTCGGCGGCCCGTACGGCCCGGGCTACCCTGCGTTCCGCCCGGCGGCGCCGGCGTCGGCGTACCACCCAGATCACGAAGAACGGCACGAGCAGCAGGAAGAGCAGGACCAGCACCGGCAGCAGGATCGCCGAGAGCGAGAAGACCACGCTTGTCGCGTCCTCCGCGGTACTCGCTACCGGGGCGCCGAACCCGGCCGTACCCGCGTTGATGACCGGCCGGGCGGCAGCCTTGACCCCGTGCACGCCGAGCGCGATCAGCACCCCGATCACCACCGGCACCCACTGGTGGGAGCCGAAGAACTCGCCCGGGTCGCTGACCGTGACCGTCTCCGCCCCGGAACCCGCCCCGAAGGCGAGTCCACCGGCGGTCGGCCGGACGACGGTCTGCACCACGTCGTTGACGTGGTCGACCACCGGCACCTTGTCGGCGACCGTCTCGATCGCGAGCAGGACGACCAGGATCGCCAGCACCCAGCCGTTGGATATCCACTGCCAGCCGCCGGGCAGGTTCACCACGTCGGTGTACCTGGCGAGCAACCCCATGGTGAGCAACGGGATGTACGCGTTGAGTCCGGCCGATGCCGCGAGGCCGGTTCCGGTGAGGGCTTCCAACACGACTACCAGGATGGCATCGACTCGCCAGGATGGCGCGCCAGCCGGTCCCGAGGGCTCCGCTACCCTCGTCGGGTGCGGTTGGTGATTGCGCGGTGCTCCGTGGACTACGTCGGACGACTCTCGGCGCATCTGCCGCTGGCGACCCGGTTGCTGATGGTGAAGGCGGACGGGTCGGTCTCGATCCACGCCGACGACCGGGCCTACAAGCCGCTGAACTGGATGAGCCCGCCGTGCCGGCTGGAGGAGGCCCCCGGGGTGTGGCGGGTGGTCAACAAGGCCGGTGAGGAGCTGCGGATCACCCTGGAGGAGATCTTCCAGGACACCTCCTACGAGTTGGGTGTCGATCCCGGGCTGCGCAAGGACGGTGTGGAGGCACACCTCCAGGAGTTGCTGGCCGCCAACCCGACCGAGCTGGGTGAGGGGTTCACCCTGGTGCGCCGGGAGTACATGACGGCGATCGGCCCGGTCGACCTGCTCTGCCGGGACGCTGCCGGTGCCGCCGTGGCGGTCGAGGTGAAGCGGCGGGGCGAGATCGACGGGGTCGAACAGCTCACCCGCTATCTGGAGCTGCTCAACCGCGATCCGCTGCTCGCCCCGGTCAGCGGGGTGTTCGTGGCCCAGGAGATCAAGCCGCAGGCCCGGGTGCTCGCCGCCGACCGGGGCATCCGGTGCGTGGTGGTGAACTACGACCGGCTGCGCGGCATCGAGCGGGACGAACTCACGCTCTTCTGACTGTCACCCGGCGCTGCGTACCGCGATCAACGACTTGATCAGCCCGGCCAGCCGTTCGGCGCGGATCTGGGAGTGCGGGAAGTAGTGCCGCATCTGGGAACGGTCCACCAACTCGGTCCAGAGCACCTGCTGGACTGCGGTCTCCCGGCAGTCCGGCCGGGTGTGCGCGAGCGGCCAGTGCCGGGCCAGTGCGATCCGCAGCCGTACCGGGGTGAACTGCATGCCCGGGGCGATCCAGTGCGGCTCGATCGGAAAGTACCGGTAGGGGGTCTGCACCCAGTGCGCGTCGGCGAGCGCGTGCACCGTCTCGGCGAACCGTAGCCGGCGCTCGTGCCCGCCGACGTGCTCCAGCACCGAGTTGGAGAAGACGAGATCGTAGCGACGGCTGGCGATGTGCCGGGGCAGCGCGCAGGCGTCGGCCCGGTCCACCTCCGCCCAGTCCGGTACGTCGACCGGGGGCTGTTCGAGGTTGACCACGTGAACGTGTTTCGGGCGTACCCTGGCCTGTGCCCAGGTGCTCACCCGTCCGCCAAGGTCGATGACGGACATCTGGGCCAGGTCCGGAAAGGTCTCCGCGAGCCATCCGGCCCGGCGCGCGCGCCGTCGGGCGCCCCAGGAGTCCTCGCTGTCGACCAGGCGGAATCGCAACGCGTGCAGTCCCATTGGGCGAACGGTACCGATGCGGGAGGCGGCCAGGGATGCCTTAGTCGTCCTTTTGTCCCTACGATCGGTCAGATCGGGATCACCGCCCGTACATAATTTTGGCGGTCTTGACGATCCGGTCCACCTGGGCCGGAGTCCGCTCGAAGGTCATCGCCGGCAGCAGCGACGGTCCCCGCCGTCTGGTCACCGCCTTGCTGCGGGCAAACTCGCGCAGCCCGTCGGCGCCGTGGATCCGGCCGAATCCGGAATCGCCCAGCCCGCCGAACGGAAGTGTCGGCATCCCGACGAAGGTCAACGTGGAGTTGATCGCGGTCATTCCGGAGCGCATCCGGCCGGCGATCTCGGCGGCGCGGCGCCGGCCGAAGACGGCGCCACCGAGGCCGTACCGGACGGCGTTGGTGCGGCGCAACGCCTCCTCGGCGTCGGCCACCCGGCTGATGGTGAGCGTCGGGCCGAAGGTCTCCTCGCGGACCGCGTCGGCGTCCTCGGGTACGTCGAGGAGGATCGTCGGGTGCACGTACGGCGGCTGCACCGCCTCCGGCCCACCGAGCACGGCCCGCCCGCCCCGGTCGATGGCGTCCTGGATGTGCCGGCGGATCGTGGCGATCTGCTCGGGCATGGTGATCGGTCCGAGGTCGGTGCCGTCGGGGCCGACGGTGAGCCGTCCGGCCTTCGCCACCACCCGTTCGACGAACGCGTCGTAGACCGGTGCGGTGACGTAGGCCCGTTCGATGCCGATGCAGGTCTGGCCCGCGTTGGTCAGGGCGCCCCAGACACAGGCTTCGGCGGCGGCGTCCAGGTCGGCGTCGTCGTCGACGATCATGGCGTCCTTGCCGCCGGCCTCGACCACGAGCGGGGTGAGCGTCTCCGCGCAGGCCGCCATCACCTTCTTCGCGGTACGGGTGGAGCCGGTGAAGGCGATCTTGTCCACGCCGGCGCGGCAGAGCGCGGCCCCCACGTCACCGAGGCCGTGCACCACCTGCAACACCTGTTGCTCGGGGACGATCTCGGCGAAGGTGTCGACCAGCCACTGCCCGACGGCCGGGGTGTACTCGCTGGGCTTGAGTACCACCGCGTTGCCGGCGGCGAGCGCGTAGCCGAAGGAGCCCAGCGGGGTCAGTACCGGATAGTTCCACGGCGCGATCATTCCGACCACGCCGTACGGTCGGTATTCCAGCCGGGCGGAGAACTCGGCCACCACCAGCCGGGAGCGCATCCGGCGGGGCCCGAGCACCCGCTTGGCGTTCCGGGCCGCCCAGTCGAGGTGGTCGATCGCGCTCACCGCCTCGACCACGGCGTCGGCGATCGGCTTGCCGGTCTCCAGGTGTGACAGCTCGGCGAGTTCGGTGATCCGGTTGGCCAGCAGTGCCCGCCAGCGCAGCAACCGGGCCCGCCGGCCGGCGAAGCCGAGCCCGTCCCACCACTGCCCGGCCGCCCGGGCCTGCGCGACGGCCCGACCGACCGCCTCGGCGTCGGCGACCGGGAAGCTCCCGGCCAGTTCCCCGGTCGCTGGATTGGTGGAGACCAGCTCGCCGCCTGCGATGCCGGGTACGCCAGGAGCGTTCACGGTGGTCATGGCGGAAGTCTAGACCCGAAGATTACTCACGGGTAGGCATACGGATCGCCGTACCCCGATGTCCTCTCGGCCGAACCGGCGAGCCCCGATCCGCTTGCCGGCCAGCGCGACTCGGACCGGCAGGACATGGAACCGGGGCGGGTTCGGATGGGAAGCTGACCCGGGGGCCGACGTTGCCGCGTCGGTGGGGGCGATGCCGGATGGAGAAATCCATGTCCGACCAACTCGAGCTGTTGCCAATACTGACCGTGACCAGCGGGCCACTGCGTGGTGCGAGCTTCCGGCTGCATCCCGGCGTACGCCGGATCGGCCGGCAGGACGGCGCCGACGTACTGCTTGACGATCCCAAGGTCAGCCGCTGGCACGCCACCGTCGAACTCACCGCCGGCCGGGTGCTGCTGACCGACACCGGCTCGACGAACGGGACCTTCCTCAACGACGAGCGCCTGCGCGGGCACACCGAGCTGCGGGACGGTGACCGGATCCGGCTCGGCAACCTGGAGCTGCGCTTCTTCGACCCGGGCGCCGCCGCCACCGACCAGTTGGGGACGTACCTCCGTGACCTGGCGCCGCCGCCCGCGGTCCCGCCGGCCAGCGCGCTCGCCGAGCCGACCCAGTTGATGGGTACGCCCGCGCGGCGGTCCCGGCGGCTGCTGTTGGTGATCGGCGGCGCCGTCGCCCTCGCCGGCGGGATGACCTGGGCCTACCTCGCCTTCCAGTGACCGTCGGCGGCCGGGCGGCGGGACCACGCCGGGCAGGCTGTCGAGCTGGGCGCACAGCCGGGGCGGCCCGTCCGGTGCCGCCCGGCCGCCCCCGGCTCCAGTGGTGCCCAGCCGTTGCCCGGCCCGCTGATGTGGCGGACGGCCACATGTCCGGCGCCCGGAGTTGCTGGCATCATCGCTGCGATGGAGATCCGGCGACACGAGATCACGGCGAACGGGATCCGGCAGCGGGTGCTGGTGGCCGGCCCCGAGGACGGCCGACCGGTACTGCTGATCCACGGCAACTGCTCCTCCGCGGACTTCTGGCAACCGCTGATCCGGCACCTCCCCACCGACCTGCGACTGGTCGCCCCCGACCTGCGCGGCTACGGCGGCACCGAGGTCGCACCCGTGGACGCGACCCGTGGGCTCGCGGTCTTCGCCGACGACGTCGCCGCGCTGCTCGACGAACCCGCCCTGTTCGGCGCGGCGGGCGCCCGGCCGGTGCTGGTCGGGCACTCGCTGGGCGGGGGAGTGGCGATGAGACTGCTTGTCGACCACCCCGACCGGGCGGCCGGGCTGCTGCTCGCGGCACCGGTCTCGCCGTACGGCTTCGGTGGCACCCGGGACCTGGTCGGCACCCCGACCACCCCGGACTTCGCCGGTACCGGGGGCGGCACCGGAAACCCGGACTTCGTCGCCCGGCTTGCCGCCGGTGACCGCGGTGCCGACGAGCGGACCAGCCCGCGCAACGTGCTGCGCACCGCGTACGTCGCCGACCCGGCCAGCCTCGGCGCCGACGAGGAGCTGCTGCTCGACTCGGTGCTCTCCACCGCCACCGGTGACGACAACTACCCGGGCACCATGGTGCCCAGCGACAACTGGCCGGGCATGGCGCCGGGGGATCGGGGCGTGCTCAACACCCTGGCCCCGAAGCACTTCCGGATCGCCGACGAGCTGGTCGCCGTACCGGTCAAGCCGCCGATCACCTGGGTACGCGGTGACGCCGACGTGATCGTCTCGGACACCTCCCTCTTCGACCTGGCCCAGCTCGGCGCGCTCGGCGTGGTGCCCGGCTGGCCGGGAGCGCAGGAGTGCCCGCCGCAGCCGATGGTCGGGCAGACCCGCGCCGTGCTGGACCGGTACGCGGCGGCGGGTGGCAGTTACCGTGAGATCGTCTTCACCGGCTGCGGTCATTCGCCGAACATCGAGCGCCCGGCCGAGTTCGCCGCCGCCCTGCTGGAACTGCTCTAGCCGGTACCCGGACGAGGTGCTCCGAGGTCGGAAGCGGTGTCCGACGCAGCGGCGCCGGCCGCCCGTGGCAGACTCGCCACCGGTGGCCTGGCGACCATCCGGTCGCCCGCAACGGAGCAGGAGGCCAAGCAGTGGCAGACGTGACGAGCGGTGCCAGCGGCACCATATCCACCGTCGGGGTCGTCGGACTGGGCACGATGGGCGCCGGGATCGTGGAGGTCTTCGCCCGCAGCGGCCTGCGGGTGGTCGCAGTCGAGATCGCCGCCGATGCACTCGAACGCGGTCGGGACAACCTCATCCGCTCGACCGACCGGGCGGTGCAGCGGGGCCGGCTGAGCGCCGCCGACCGGGACGCGCTGCGCGAGCGGATCACCTTCGCCATCGGGCTGCCCGCGCTGGCCGAGGTCGACCTGGTGATCGAGGCGGTACCCGAGCGGCTCGACCTCAAGCGGCAGCTCTTCGCCGACCTGGACCAGATCTGCGTGCCGTCCACCATCCTGGCCAGCAACACCTCCTCGCTGAGCGTCACCGAGATCGCCGTCGCCACCGGCCGGCCGGACCGGGTGGTCGGGATGCACTTCTTCAACCCGGCGCCGGTGATGAAGCTGGTCGAGGTGATCCGGACCGTGACCACCTCCGCCGAGGTGGTCGGCGCGGTGCAGGCGCTCTGCGCCCGGCTGGGCAAGGTCGGCGTCACCGTCGGCGACCGGGCCGGCTTCGTCGCCAACGCCCTGCTCTTCGGGTACCTCAACCAGGCCGTCGCGATGGTCGAGTCGCGGTACGCCAGCCGCGACGACATCGACATCGCCATGCGGCTGGGCGCCGGGCTGCCGATGGGACCGCTGACCCTGCTCGACCTGATCGGCCTGGACACGGCGTACGAGATCCTGGAGACCATGTACCGGCGGGGCGGCCGGGACCGGCGGCACGCCCCGGTACCGCTGCTGCGCCAGATGGTCACGGCGGGACTGCTCGGCCGCAAGTCCGGCCAGGGTTTCTACAGTTACGAGCGGCCGGGTTCGGCCACCGTCGTACCCGACGGGCAGACCCCGGAGGCGGCGGACGCGGACGGCGCCCGGCCGGTGCGCAGGGTCGGCCTGGTCGGTGCGGGTGACGATGTCGCCGAGCTGGCCGAACTCCTGGACCGGGCCCGCTACGACGTGCTGGTGGCCGCTCCGGGGCAGTCCCTGAGCGGGCTGGCCGACGCCGACCTGGTGGTGGAGTCGACGCCCGGGGAACTGTCGGTCAAGCAGGCGCTCTTCGCCGAGCTGGCCGAGGTCTGCCGGCCGGAGACGGTACTCGCCACCACCACCTGCACGCTGCCGGTGACCGAGATCGCGATGACCGCCCGGCGGCCGGAACAGGTGGTCGGGCTGCACCTGCTCGACCGGACCCGGGCCGGGGCGTTGGCCGAGATCGTGCGTACCGTCCGCACCTCGGCGGAGGCGATCGCCACCGTCCGGTCGGTAGTCACCGGGTTGGACCGGACTGCGGTGGTCTGCGGGGACCGGGCCGGGTTCGTGGTGCGGGCGCTGCTCTTCCCGTACCTGAACGACGCGGTGCGGATGCTGGAGGCGTCGTACGCGACGGTCGACGACATCGACCACGCGATGACGCTCGGCTGCGGCTATCCGGCGGGTCCGTTCGAGGTACTGGACACGATCGGTCCGGACGTGGTGCTCCAGGTCCAGCAGGCGCTCTACCGCGAGTCCCGGGAACCTGGGCTCGCCCCGGCGCCACTGCTGGAGCAGTTGGTCACCGTCGGCCGACGGTTCCGCGACGTGGCGGTCGGCCCGGAGGTCAGCGGGCGATCCGCAGGCTGACCGCCGCGTTGCTGGTCCGGCCCGAGTCGGTGAGCCGGTAGACGAACCGGTCGGAGCTGGCCCGGTGGCCCGGGTAGGGCCGGTAGATGACCGTCCCGCCGGTGGTCACCTGCACCGTGCCGTGTGCCGGCCGGGTCACGATGGTTACCCGGGTACGACTGGTGGCGAAGTCGTTGGCGAGTACCGGGATTCCGGTGGCCCGGGCCCCGCTGACCCGTGGGTTGTCCCGGATCGCCGTCGGGGCCGGCACGAAGGTGCCGGTGCCGGTGCCGATGAAGACGCTCTGCGCCCCGGTCACCTCGCTGGTGGTGACCACGTCGAGCCGGCCGTCGCCGTTCACGTCCGACACCGCCACCGTCCAGAAGTCGTCGCCGTAGGCGTCTCCCTGGAGGTCCACCACGGTGCCGTTGTCCAGCACCACGACCACGCCGGTGAAGTACGCCCCGCACCCCTCGGCGTACGCCAGGGTCACGTCCATCGCGCCGTCGGCGTCGAAGTCGGCGAGGTGGTACTGCGGCCGCCCCGAGCAGTACCGCACCGGGCCGGGGGTCAGGCTGCCGGTACCGGTGTTGAGATAGGTGCTGAAGCCGTCGCCCTGGTCGGTCCACTCGTAGACGTCCTGCCGTCCGTCACCGTTGAAGTCGGCGGTGCCGATGTAGCTGGGCTGGTCGATCGTGTCGAAACCGGCCGAGACGGCGAAGCTGTCCAGCACCAGCAGCGTGTCGCCGATCGACGGTGGTGGCCCGGAGAACCAGGTCACCGCCAGTTCGTTCGCGGGGTCGCTGTCCAGGTCGAGTCCGACGCCCATGTCCGGGCAGTAGGACACCGACGTCAGGTACGGGTAGGAGCGGGCCGGACCGTAGCCGCCGCCGGCCAGCCCGAGTTCGACCCGGACGACGCAGTTGGAGGTGCCGGGGAGGGCGCCGAGGGTGTTCCGGTCGGGGCGACCGTCGCCGTTCACGTCCGCGATGATCGGCTCGTCCTGCCAACCGGCCCGGGCGGCCGGTGCGGCCAACCCGGTGGCGGCGATCGCCGCGACGACGATGGTGCTGATGCGCCGGCCCCACATGGTGTCTCCTCGGACCTCGTTCCCCCGTCCTGCTGACTGTTCTCAAAGGAGACTAGGGCGCATAGATCGGGATATAGCACGAGTTGACCGTAATCTGACACGATGTTTGCCAGCATCGTCACCGGGTAACAGGACCGGCCCCGGCGGCGGACCGCCCCACCGGTCACGGCGCGATTTTGATCGAGACCTCGGCGTCGCTCGTGTGACCGTCCTGGCTGATCCGGTAGGTGAACCGGTCGACCGGACCGGACTCCGGGGCCGGACGGTAGACGATCACCCGTCCCTGGACCTCCACGCTTCCGTACGCGGGCGGGACGAGCACGCTCACCACGGCCCGCCGGGAGGCCCAGTCGTTCTCCAGCACCACGATCCGGACCGAACCGCCGGCAGCGACCGTACGGACGTCCCGGACCGCCACCGGGGACCGGACGAAGGCGCCGCCCCCGGTGGTGAGAAAGGTCCGCCGCTCCCCGCTGGGCCGGTGGTACGTCAGCACGTCCGGCACGCCGCTGTGATCGGCGTCCAGCACCTGCATCGTCCAACCCGACCGGCGCCCGACGCTGCGCTGGAGGTCGAGCACCCTGCCGTCGCCGTACAGCACCGCGACACCGTGTGAGCCGTCCCGGCAGCCGTCGACGTAGGCGATCGCGATGTCGGTGGCGCCGTCGGCGTCGAAGTCGGCCAGCCGGGGAGTGAGCGGGCCGGCGCAGTACCGCAGCGGACCGGGGGCGAGGGTGCCGGTGCCGGGGTTCAGGAAGCTGATCAGCCCCTGGCCCTGGTCGGTCCAGAGGTAGAGGTCCCGCCGCAGGTCACCGTCGAGATCGGCCAGCCCGATGAAGTTGGGCCGCCGGAGCGCCGGCAGCGCGTCGGTCACCTGGTAGTCCCGCAACACCAGCAGGTCATGGCGGGAGCGGGCGGGATTGCCGCCGTACCAACCCAGCACCAGTTCCGCCGCCGGGTCGAGGGTGGCGTCGAGATTCACCGCCACCCCCAGATCGGGACAGCCGGTCGGGGCACCGGGGGAGGGGAGCCGGTAGGGCTGGCTGTGCGGAGGCAGGTAACCGCCGTCCGGCCGGCCAAACTCCACGAGTACCGCGCAGGAGCCGGTCGCGGTGCCAAGCCGGGCGCGGTCGAGCAGGCCGTCGCCGTTCAGGTCGCCGTACAGTGGATCGTTCGGCCCGGCGGCCCGGCTCGGCGGCACCCCGATCGTCGTCGCGAGCATCGTCGCCGTGGCGGTCACCGCCACGATCGCTCTCTTCCACATGGCGCTCCTCCGCGTGGTTCGAGGGGTGGTGCCGGCCGAAGGAGTCAGCCGGTGATCCGCAGGACGACCGCGGCGTTGCTGGTCCGGCCGTCCAGGGTGAGCCGGTAGATGAACGTGTCACTCGTGCCGTGCGTCGGGTTCGGGGTGTAGATGATCGTGCCCTTCGTGGTGACCTTGACCGTGCCGTAATGCGGCGGGGTCCAGATGGTCACCCTGGTCCGGTCGGTGGCGAAGTCGTTTGCCAGCACCTGGATGCCGGTCGCCCTGCTGCCGCTGACCGTGACGTAGTCCCGGATGGCCACCGGCGCCCGGACGAAGGCGCCGTTGCCGAGGCTGATGAAGGTGCCGATCTCCCCGGTCGACTGGTTGTGGGTGATCACGTCGGCCAGGCCGTCGTGGTTGACGTCGCCGGTCTCCACCGTCCAACTCGACAGGCCCTCGACGTCGGTGTGCAGGTGATAGAGGCTGCCGTCGTCCCGGACCACCACCACGCCGCTGAAGTACGGGCCGCAGCCCTCGATGTACGCGATCACCACGTCCATCGCCCCGTTGCGGTTGAAGTCGGCGAGCCGGTAGTCCAGCGGGCCGGAGCAGAACCGGACCGGGCCGGGCACCAGGAGGCCGGTGCCGGTGGCGAGATAGGTGGCGAAGCCCTCGCCCTGGTCGGTCCACTCGTAGATGTCCTGCCGCCCGTCGCCGTCGAAGTCCGCGGTGCCGATGAAGCTCGGCTGGAACAGGGTGTCGAAGCCACGGGTGACCCGGAAGTTGTCCAGCACCAGCAGGGTGTGGGAAACGGTCGCCGGCGGCCCGGCGAACCAGGTCACCGCGAGTTCGGCGGCGACGTCGGCGTCCAGGTTGACCCCGACGCCCATGTCGGCGCAGTTCGGCTCCGTCGCCGGCAGGGTCAGGTAGCCGTACGCGCGCGGCGAGCCGAATCCGCCGCCGGCCTGCCCCAGGCTGACCACCACCCGGCAGGTGGTCACGGCTGCCACTGTGCGGTCGAGCACCACCCGGTCCGGCCGGCCGTCCCCGTTCACGTCGGCGATGATCGGCTCACCCGGCCCGCCCGCCCAGGCGGCCGGCACACCAACGCCAACGGCCATCGCCATGATCGTCACCGTCGTCGCGGCGATCCTGCTACCTCTCATGGCATGCCTCCTAAAGGCTCGCCAACCCACCCGAAACGGGCTATTCGTTCCACCGGATGTAGACGACCGCGCTGCTGCGGCGGGTGCCCTCGGTGAGTTGGTACGTGAACCGGTCGGTCGCGCCATGATTCGGCCGGGGGGTGTAGATGATCCTGCCGCCGCTGATGACCCGGACGGTGCCGTATCTCGGCTGGGCGGTGATGCTGACCTGCGCCTGGCTCGTGGCGTAGTCGTTGTCCCGTACGGTGATCGTCACCGCCCGGTTGCCGGTGAGCCATACGGCGTCGCTGTTCGCCTTCGGCGCCTGGACGAAGCGACCGCCACCGGTGCCGATGAAGTGCTCGACCACCCCGGTCAGCCGGGCGGTGGTGCGGATGTCCGGGAACCGGTCCCCGTTCGCGTTGACGACCCGGGTCGTCCAGGTCTCCACTCCGGCCGGATCGTGCTGCAACTCCTGCGGCGTACCGTCGTCGAGCACCACCGCCACCCCGCTGGCAAAGCTCGCCGAGAGGCAGCGCTGGATGTAGCTGTTCACCAGGTCGGTCCGGCCGTCCAGGTCGAAGTCCCGCAGCTCGTACTCGAGTGGCTTGGCGCACCACTTCTCGGGGCCCGGTGCCAGCCGGCCGTTGCCGAGATTCAGGTACGTCTCGATTCCCTGGCCCTGGTCGGTGATCGAGTAGACGTCCTCCCGCCCGTCGCCGTTGAAGTCGGCGGTGCCCAGGTAGTACGGCGCGAAGACCGCTTCCACCAGGCCGAACGACGGCTGGAACGCGGTGTTCAGCACCATCAGGTTGTACGGCACGGTTGGCGGCGGGCCGGGATACCAGGCCACCACCAGTTCCTCGGTCCGGTCGGTGTCCAGGTCCACCGCCACCCCGAGTTCCGGGCAGCGGGTCGCCAGCCCGGAGCCGCCCGGCCGGAGGTAGATGTACGCCACGGGCGGCCCGTAACCGCCGGACGGGTCGCCCGGCTCGACGATCACCGAGCAGTAGTCCGGTTCGACCAGGCCGAGGGTGACCAGGTCGGTGAGGCCGTCGCCGTTGACGTCGCCGAGGATCTGCTCGCCCCGCCCGGCGGCCCAGGCGGGACCCGGCCCGGTGCCCGCCACACCGCCCACGGCGGCCACGACCACCATCACGACCACCATCGCGGTACGTCTGCGCCACATGGCCCCTCCAGATGCCTCGACGTTCGACCGGATCAGTCCGGGAGCCGGATGGTCACGGGTGGCGGTGTTCGACGCGCGCTCCTCGCTGAGCCGGTCGGTGCAGCGGCGGTGGACGGCCCGGGGGCGGTGGACGGTGTCGCGCTCGGCTGCGGCCGGGCCGGGTCCGGTGCGGGCTTCCACCGCTGATCCGGGTCCCCGGCGCGGTCGTCGGGCTGGGCGCGGGGCGGCCGGTCGGGGCGCGCCGGCTCCGCTCGTCCCGGCGGAGGTTCCGTGCTCCACATAGTGCTCCCCTATGTAGTGCTATGGCGGACCAACCCGCATTTGGGAGGCTAGACCGCTTTTGGTGGCCATCGACCGGTGGTGACCACGATCCGACACTGGACTGGCATGCCATAACCGCAGCTCAGCGGCGTGTCGCGCTCACGTCCGAGTCGGAGGCGAAGTCGAAGTCGAAGGGTGACGGTGGCTGGGGGGTTCAGCTCGGGAACCGGATGTTGACCGCCGCGCTGCTCCGCTTGTCCTGGTGACGCAACTGGTAGCTGAACCGGTCGGTCCGCCCGTGGTCCGGGTCGGGGCGGTAGAGGATGCGCCGGTCCGAGAGCACCTGCACGGTGCCGTACCGGGGTGGCACGGTGACCACCACCTCGGTCTCGGCGGTCGCGTAGTCGTTGGCCAGCACGTCGATGGCCAACGGTTTGACATTGGTCAGGAAAACGGTGTCGGTGTTCGCGTGCGGCGCCTCGACGAAGTTGCCGTCTCCCCGCGCGATGAAGTAACTGATCTCGCCGGTCGTCAGGTTCTCGGTGCGTACGTCCGGGAACCGGTCGCCGTTGCTCCGCACCACCCGGGCCCGCCAGGTGGTCCGGCCCGCCGGATCGTGCTCCAGGTGCCGGGTCGTGCCGTCGTCGAGTACCACGACCACCCCGTTCGCGCCGTCGGCGCAGCCGTCGGTGTACGCGAGCAGCACGTCCGTCGCCCGGTCCCCGTCCAGGCTCCGGAGCTGGTACGCCGGGGCACCGGCCGAACACCACCGCTCCGGGCCGAGTTGGCCCACCCCGTTCACGATCACGTAGGTGGCGAAGCCACCGGCACCGACCGAGTACGCCGTGTGCCGGCCGTCACCGGCGAAGTCGGCGGTACCCAGGTAAGTCGGAGTGATCGGCGAACTGAACGTGAGGATGGTCCGCAGGTTGTCGTCGAGCACCAGCCGGTTGTAGGTGAGCGACGGCGGCGGGGCGGTGCTCCAGCCGATCCAGAGTTCATCACCGGAGTCGCCGTCGGCGTCGAAGCCGACGCCGATGTCCGGGCAGGAGGTGCCGCGACTGTCCCCGGGCCGGGCGTAGACGGTGGCCACCGGCGGCAGGTAGACGCCCGGGCTGCTGCCGTACCTCACGATCACCGAGCAGAGCTCCGGCTCGACCGAGCCGAGCACCACGATGTCCGAGAGCCCGTCGCCGTTGAAGTCTCCGGCGATCGGCTCCTCCGGGCCCGCCGCCCGGGCGGGTGCCGCGGCGACCGTGACGGCGAGCAGAGCCGCCCCGGCGGTGGTGGCGATGCGTTCGGTCCACATGACTCCTCCTGCACCGGATCGGCTTCTCTTTGCACCGGATCGATCAGTTGTCCGACCGGTCCTATTTGCGGACGTTAACCCCGCCGGTGGGCCGGATGACGCTGCTGACCGTGATCCGACAGCCCGGCTGTGCTGGGAATATCCGCAGCTCAGAGCCATCCGACGGTCTGCTGCGACTGTCGAACGGGCCCTTCCGCCCGCCCCGTAGGCTGGAAACGTGAGTCCCCGTCGCAACCGTCCGCGTCCCGACGACGCGCCGCCGCTGGACCGTACCCGGCTGGAGCGCGGCGTCGGCTCGGTGCAGAGCTGGCGGGACGGCGACTGGCAGGTACGCAACATTCCCGGCAGCGCGGCGACCAAGACCTACCGCTGCCCCGGCTGCCTCCAGGAGATCCGCCCCGGGGTGGCCCACCTGGTCGCCTGGCCCGCCGACGGGCAGGGCGACCTGACCGACCGCCGGCACTGGCACACCGGCTGCTGGCGCGCCCGGGACCGGCGCGGCCCCGGCGTGGAACGCTCCCGCAGCGCCCCCCGGTACGGCTGACCCGGCACCCGATCCGAGGGATCTTCGTCACGCTGCCCCGGGTTCGGTGCCCTGTCCGGCCGGAGCGGGTAAGACTGATCCCCGTGAGTTCAGCCATCCGCGCCGCCAGCATCCTGCCCGCCCGCCGGGAGGAGATCGAGCTGCACACCGCCGACGGCCTGCGGCTGGTCGGCGAACTGGCGCTCCCCGCCGAGCGGGACCCGGTCGCCACCCTGGTCTGCCTGCACCCGCTGCCCACCCACGGCGGGATGATGGACAGCCACGTGTTCCGCAAGGCTGCCTGGCGGCTGCCGGCCCTGGCCGACCTCGCGGTGCTGCGCTTCAACACCCGGGGCACCAGCAGCGTACGCGGCACCAGCGAGGGGACCTTCGACAACGGCGAGGCCGAGCGCTACGACGTCGCCGCCGCGATCGAGTACGCCGAGTTCGCCGAACTGCCGAACATCTGGCTGCTGGGCTGGTCGTTCGGCACCGACCTGACCCTGCGGCACGGATGTGACCCGGTGATCGCCGGCGCGATCCTGCTCTCCCCACCACTGCGCAGCAGCACCGACGCCGACCTGGACACCTGGGCCCGGTCCGGCAAGCCGCTCACCGCGCTCGTCCCCGAGTTCGACGACTACCTGCGGCCGGAGGAGGCCCGTCGACGCTTCGCGGCCGTACCCCAGGCCGAGGTGATCGGCGTGCCAGGCGCCAAGCACCTCTGGGTGGGCGACGCGGAGACCATACTCGACGAGGTGGTCCGGCGGGTCAACCCGGCGGTGCGGGTACCGCTGTCGACGCGGTGGGACGGGCCGATGGAGACCGGCGACGCCAGCGCGTACGCCGATCGCACCGTGGCCGCCTTCGCCGACCTGCCGACGCCGGGACCGACCCCGGGCGGGCCCGCCGAGGCGGGCTGACCGCCGAGCCGGCTGTGCTCCATCTGAACAAACAGGACGACATAAACGGTGAGTGTCCTGATTCGCTCCCTTACTCCGTATAACCTGCTTACGGCTATCTAGCGCCATATGTCGGTTATTAGCGTCTTTGGCTGTCGAGCCCGTGGGGGGTCGTGCTGAAGGCGCTCAGGGGGGTTTCGTTCCATGACGGTTGAAACGGTTTCGCGCTACCGGAGGACAATCGCGCCCGCGGCGGGGGCTCTGGCGTCCGTCGTCGTTGTGACCGTCCTGCTTTTCAACGCGACCGGTGCGAACGCGCAGATCGCGCCAGTGAATCTGGGTACGGCCGCTGATTTCTCCGTGCTGGCGGGTTCTACCGTCACCAACACCGGTCCGACCGTGTTGGGTCAGAGCCTCGGTGTGCATCCGGGCAGCTCGGCGCCGGGCTTTCCACCCGGTGTCGTTCTCGGAGAGGTCCATCTCGGGGACGCGGTCGCGCTACAGGCAAAGAACGATCTGACGACGGCCTACAATGACGCGGCCGGCCGGACTCCATTCACGAACCTGCCCGCCGAGTTGGGTGGTACGACTCTGATCGAGGGTGTCTACCGGATCGGGGCTGCGCAGCTCACCGGGCAGTTGACCCTGAATGCCCAGAACAACCCCGCGGCGGTGTTCATCTTTCAGATCGCCTCTACGCTTACCACCGCGTCGAACAGCAGTGTGGCGTTCATCAACGGTGCTTCGCCGTGCAATGTGTACTGGCAGGTGGGTAGTTCCGCCACGCTCGGTACTGGTACAGACTTCCTCGGCAACATCCTGGCACAGGCGTCGATCACCCTGAACACCGGCGCCAGCCTCGAGGGTCGGGCGCTCGCCCAGACCGGCGCTGTCACCCTCGACAGCAACGTGATCAGCCAACCAGCCTGCGCACAACCGACCGGCACGCCCACCGCTACGCCGACGGGTACACCGACGGGGCCGCCGACCGGTACGCCCACCGCTACGCCGACGGGGCAGCCGACCGGTACGCCCACCGCTACGCCGACGGGGCAGCCGACCGGTACGCCCACCGCTACGCCGACGGGGCAGCCGACCGGTACGCCCACCGCTACGCCGACGGGTACACCGACGGGGCAGCCGACCGGTACGCCCACCGCTACGCCGACGGGGCAGCCGACCGCCACGCCGACCCGTACCCCGACCGTCCTGCCGGTGACCGGTGGTGGTACCGGCGTCGGCACGGTTCCGGTCCTGACGGCCGTTGGCACGACAATGGTCGTGCTGGGCGGGATCCTCGTGTTCCGCTACCGGCGGCGCGCAGACGAGTCCTGACCGGTGGCCCGGCCGGTGAACCGCCGGCCGGGCCAGCCCGGAGTACCCCGGAAGGTGAACCGGACGGGGCCCGACCGGATCCGAGGCGCCGGTCAGGTCGCCTGCCCGGTCCGACCCGCTACAGGGGTGCGGCGGGCTGGCCGCCGGGCGGCGGGACCGGCTCGGTGACCTCCACCGGGGGGAGTCCGGCGGACTGCGGCCAGCCACCGAGCCAGGTCTGCCGCTGCCGCCACACCTCCCGCCAGTAGCCGGCCCGGCCGGTCAGCCGGGCAGCCATCGCGCGGATCGCGATCCCGACCAGCAGCAGCGCCCGACCCGCTGCCGCCCGGGACGGGGACCAGCGCAACCGTAGGAAGGTCACCTGACCACGCAGCAGCATGACCCGCTTGCCGGCACTGGTCGACGCGGCACCGCCCACGTGCACCACCCGAGCCGTCGGCACCAGGATCGGCCCGGCGCCGATCGCGGTGGCCCGCAGGCAGAGGTCGAGATCCTCGCTGTACATGAAGAAGTCCGGGGTGAAGCCGTCGAGCTGGGCGAAGAGGGACCGCCGGACCAGCAGCAGGCAGCCGGAGGCGGCCGGCACCAGGACCGGCGCGGACCGGTCCAGCCAGGGCAGCGCCTCCCGGTTGAAGAGGCGGGACCGGGGAAACACCTTGGACAGGCCGGTGGCGAAGCAGGTGAGGGTCCAGAGCGAGGGCGGGCCGAAGACCGAGTGTCCGTCGTCGGTGCCGTCCGGCCCGAGGGTCCGCCCGACGTAGATGCCGTGCCCGGGCCGGGCCCGGGTGAAGGCCAGCAGTTCCCCGATGA
Organism: Plantactinospora sp. CNZ320; assembly: GCF_002846275.1. Classification (NCBI taxonomy): domain Bacteria; kingdom Bacillati; phylum Actinomycetota; class Actinomycetes; order Micromonosporales; family Micromonosporaceae; genus Plantactinospora; species Plantactinospora sp. CNZ320. The sequence continues at coordinate 3,678,822 of NZ_PJMP01000001.1, read as the reverse complement.
CGTTGCCGACCGGCTCGGTGTCCGGGTTCAGCAGCAGCAGCCAGTCGCCCCGGGCCCGGGCCGCACCGACGTTCACCGCCCGGCCGAAGCCGACGTTGCTGGCCAGCCGCACCACCCGGGCCTCCGGGAAGGCCGCCGCGACCGCCGCCGCCGACCCGTCGGTCGAGGCGTTGTCGACCACGATCACCTCGTACGGCTCGGCTGGGCAGGAGGTGCGCAGCGTGGCCAGCGCGGTCAGGATCAGCTCGCGGGTCTGGTAGGAGACCACCAGCACGCTCACCACCGGGTTCACGGCGCCGCTCCGGTCACACCGTCGGCCCCGGCCGGTCCGGCGACCCGACTGGACTCGTCGCGGCCCCACCGGTCCCGCACCGCGGGTCGGCGGGCCGCGGTCGCGGCCAGCAGGGTCAGCCCGAGGTAGCAGAGCCCGGCCGGCAACAGCCACGGCCGGGGCAGCACCACGTCGACCAGCCAGGAGGTACGCCGGGCCGGGCGTACCCGCTCGTCGGCGGCGCGCAGGCTGGCGTTGCCGGCCCGGACCCGGCCGAGCCGACGCAGCAGGTCGGCGGTGCGCCGGGGCGTGGCCACCACCGTCGCCACCTCGGTCACCTCCCGCTTCTCCGCCTCGGTGAACCGCCCGTCCAGGAAGAGGTCGTCGGCGACCACGTCGGGAAACCGGCCGAACCGGGCCCGGCCGGCCGCCGAGAGCGCGATCGCGCCCCGGCCGAAGAGCGCGTTCCGGTACGCCGGATGCCGCCCGTTGATCGCGTAGTACCCGCGTACCAGCAGGGGCCGCCCGGTGGTGTCGAGCCGGCGGCGCGGCGCGGCGGCCAGCGTCCCCGGCGCGGTGACCGCGGCGGCCAGCGCGCGGGCACCGGCGGTGGAAAGCGCGATGTCGGCGTCGAGATAGATCCGGGGAAAGGCGGTGACCGCCTCGTCCCCGGCGTTCAGCGCGGCCGGCTTGCCCGGCTCGGGCAGTTCCCGCACGAGCACCCCGGGCACCGACCGGGCCACCGCCGCCGTCGCGTCGGTGCAGCCGTTCGCCACCACGACCACCTCGAACTCGCCCGGTTCGGCGTCGGCGAGCAGGGTCCGCAGGGTCCGGCCGAGCACCGCCGCCTCGTCGTGCGCGGCCACCACCACACTGATCACCACGGCGCCCGCCCGGTCAGCGCGAGCCGGATCTTCCGGGTGGCGTTCCGCCGGCGCAGCCGCCAACCCTGGTATTCCCGCAGGTCGAGCGGGGCGGCCTGGACCACCCGGGCCGAGTGCCGCATCTGCTGCGTCCACTCCGCCACGGTCGTCACCCCGGTACGCCGGGCCGACAGCGGCCGGCGGGCCATGAAGTCGTCGTCGGTGCGGTAGATGGTGTGCGGGCTGCGCGGGTCGTCCATGTGGTCCTCGGGCAGGAACGGGTGGTACCAGCCGTTGAGCCAGCCGAGCCGGGCGGTCCGCAGGCACCAGGCGGTGAACGTCTCGTCCCCGGCCAGCGGACCGACCTGCTCCAGCGTCTCGCGCTTGATGAGATAGCCGCTGCCCTGCACCCAGTGGTTACGGAACAGCCGGTGCCCGTTCGGATAGTCCGCCAGTTTCGCCGCCACCAGCGCCTCGTCGACGTCCTCGGCCGGAAACCGCCAGGTGCCGATCACCCCGAAACCAGGTACGTCCAGGTGTGCCTTGCGCAGGATGGTCAACCAGTCGGGATCGGGCAGGCAGTCGTCGTCCACCTTGCTCAGATAGGAGCCGGTCGCCTCGGCCCAGAGCCAGTTGGTGGGCTCGGTGAGCCCGGCGTTGACCGGGCTGTGCCGGAACCGGTGCACCCGGGGATGGTGCCGCAGTTCCTCGACCGCCTCCAGGGTCGGCCGGTCGGTGCCGTTGTGCCAGAGCCACACCCGGGCGTCCGCGGTGCAGGTGTCGAGCAGGTGCGGCAGCGACAGCCGGACGTACTCCGGCCGGTCGTACGTGATCATGAGAATGTCGATGCCACCGTCGCCGGTCATCGCCACCGCCCACCTCCGCTCGGGTTTGCGGAACTGGCCGCTTGCCGCGCCCCGCCCCGTCATGGCTGTGCCGCCGCCGGCACCGGCCCGGCTTCGTCGCTCTGCCGGCCCGGTCGGCCCGACTCGATCAGATTGGTGCGTTCCGCCCTGGTCAGCCGCCACAGCGCCCCGGTCAGGCCGAGCAGCACGTGCACCGTGATGAAGAACGTCGTGAAGTACATCGAGTCGAAGGTGAACCCGGAAACGGCGGCCACCCCGATCGCCACCGCCAGTACCGCCGCGAGGTCGCGGTCCCGTTCGGTACGGGCGAACCGGCGTACCCGGCCGGCGACCACCACTCCGGAGAGGAAGAGGACGGTCAGCCCGGCCACGCCGATGATGCCGCCCTGGACCATGGTGGTCAGCCACTGGTTGTCCAGCAGTTGGTAGAGCTCCGGCAGGAAGGTGCCGACCCCGCGCCCCAGCCACGGACGCTCCCGGATGAACGGGGCAACGTAGTCGTAGTCCTCCACCCGGGCCTGCACGCTGGGATCGTTCTCCCCGGCCAGCAGCAGCGACTTGATCGCGGCCAGCAGGCCGGGCCGGGCGACCTGGATCAGCGCGGTGAGGAAACAGCCGACCACAAGCACGTTGAAGGTGGTCCGCAACGGCCAGACCAGGACGAGGAGCAGGATCGCGGCGCCGAGGGCGAATACCCCGGTGCGGGAGAGCGAGATCGGGATGACCGCGGCCTGGAACATCGCCAGCGCGCCGTAGATCTGCCGGTCCCGACGGGTCGACGAGAACCGGGCGAAGTGGATCGCCACCACCAGGCCGACCACCATCAGCACGCTGAACTCGATGTAGTGCCCGGCCGTGCCGGCGACCCGGACCAGCCCGTCGCCGCCCCGGTCGCGGAACCCGACCACCTCCTTGTGGAAGGTCAGCAGCGGCGGCAGCTTCATGTAGGTGGTCAGGTCGATCCGGGTCACGAACTGGACCAGCGCGACGAAGGCCATGAAGGTGGCGCCCCAGCAGAACCAGCGCAGCACCTTGTCGATGCGTTCCCGGGTCAGTACCCCGTCGGCGGCGGCGAGCAGGATCCCGGCCCCGGCCAGCGCCATCAGCAGGGTCCGCTCGGCGCCGTTCGCCTCCAGTACCGGCATCCCGCGCCCCTGGCCGGCGACGTAGGAGAGGAAGAGGGTGACCAGGTAGATCGCCATCGCCCAGCGCATCGGCTGCTGGCCCCGGGTGACCAGGGTGGGGTGCAGCCGGCTCAGCGCCCACCAGACCAGCAGGCCGAACCCGACCATCAGCCCCGGCTTGCCCAGGTCGCTCAGCGGGGGGAAGACCAGCCGGAAGGGGAGCAGGTAGGCAAGCATGATCGACGCGATCACCGCTGCGGTGGCGTCCGGGAAGTGGCGTACGGCGGGGGTGATGCCGTCGTACACGGTGTCGGACCGCCGCGCGGATAGGTAGGTCGGCACGTCGCTCGTCTCGTCCGTGCGCCGTCAGCCGGCGCTCGTGGGCTTCCCGCGGATCATCGGCCTGGATCGTCCACGACGTGCCGGGCGGTGGTGGTGAGCAGGATCGTCTCGTCGCTCGAATGGGCGGGACCGCGCCCGTTGCCGCCCTGTCCGGCCGCCCGCTCGTCGGCCGGCGCGCGGTCCTCGACGGGGTGCGCCGGGGCCCGGTCGGTGCCGTGCCCGCCGCGTCGGGAGAGGGACTGGGTCGGCTCCCGGCCGGGACCGGGCGAGACGGGTGCGACCCGGGTCGCCGGGGCGGGACCCGGGCGCGGCGCGTTGACCACCGCCTGCCCGGCATTCCAGGTCATCGGGGTACGCGCGTCGCGGCGCTGGCCGAGCCGGTTGCTCACCCGGCGCCGGGCCACCGCGTCGTGCACCACGGCGGCGACGGCGGCCAGCAGGAGGCCGATGGCCAGGATCACGACCTGTGCCCGCAACACGTTGGAGCGGGACGGCACGATGTTCAGCCCGGGGTCCAACACCTCGGTGGTGATCTGCTCACCCGGTTTGGGCTTGTACTGCGCCTGCTGCCCGGCGACCTCGTCGTGGATGAGTTGGGTCACCGCCTCGACGGTCTTGCGGGCGCTCTCCTCGCTCGCCGCGGTCACCGCGACTGTCAGGATCGAGCTGCGGGTGACCAGTCCGACCTCGTAGTCGGGGTCGCCGCCGGCCGCCGCGATCCTGGTCCGGGCGGCGTGCGCCGAGGTGGAGATCTGCACCGCCTGGGCCATCGCGTTCTCGCCGATGCGCAGCCACGGGTTGCCGGGCCGGGGTGTCGCGTCCGGCTCAGGGGCCGCCGAGGTGGTCGGCGGCACGAGCAGGATCGCGACCTCGGTCTTGTATTCGGGCTGGATCGCCACTCCGAATGCGAGGGCCGCGCCGAGCGTCACTACGACGACCGGAGCCGAGACGTACCACCGCCGAAACATGAGCTTCAGCAGGTCGAGAAGGTCCATCGGGCGGCCCTTTCGGGTGCGGAAGTGCGGTGCGAGTGGTCAGATCGGCAGGCGCGCGGCATCGGCTCCGTTACCGTGTGAAACTTGGTTGTAGTCGTTCAGCGACGGGCGGAGCAATCGATCCCACAGTCGGATGTACGACTTCACCTGGTGGTCCCAGGCGAGTTCATCGACGAACCGCTGTCTCCCGGTCGCACTCATCGCCGCCCGGGCGGGCTCGTCACTGAGAAGTTGGTCGATAACCTTGGCGAATTCGTCCGGGCTGCCGGTCTGCACGTAACTCGCCGCCGCGTCGGCGGTACGCCGGGTCTCCAGCAGGTCGACCGCGACCACCGGCACGCCCCGGGCGACGTACTCCACCGTCTTGGCCATCGTGTACATCTCGGCCATCCGGCTCGGTCGGTCCGGCTGGATGGCGATCGAGGCGGAGCAGAGCAGCGCGTCGACCTCGTCGGCCTCCAGCCAGCCGGTGAAGCGTACGACGTCGTCCACCCCCCGCTCGGTGGCGAGCCGACGCAGTTCCGGCATGCTCTCGCCGTCCCCGGCGACGACCAGTTCCCAGTCGTCGGTGCCGCGCAGCCCGGCCAGCCGCTCGGCGGCGAGTACGGTCGCCTCGACGTTGTCCTGCGGGTTGATCACGCCGACGTAGACCACCTTCTGTCGGGCGTCGTCGTCGGTCTCCGGGGCGTCGCCGTGCCGCGGCTGTGCCGGGGCGGCTCCGTCGCCGTGCCGCACCTCCGCCAGGGCCGGGCCGTTGCGCACCACCACGACCTTCTCGGGCGGGCAGCCGCCCCGGCCCATCGCCAGTTCCCGGAACGACTCGTTGGTGGCCACCACCGCGGTGGCGGTACGCCAGGAGAGCCGCTCGAAGAGCCGGAGCATCCACAGCACACTCGGCCGGGGTTGCCCCGCCTTGCACTCGTAGAGTTCCGGGCTCAGGTCGTGGTGGTCGAAGACGAAGGGGCGGCCCAGGGCGCGCATCAGCAGCCCGACCACCCAGAAGACGTCCGGCGGGTTGCACGCCTGCACGGCGTCCACCCGGCTGCGCAGCATCAGCCCGAGCAGCCGGGCGGTGACGGCGATCAGTGCCCAGGCGAACTCGGCGGCGAAGGAGAGCACCCCCTTGCCCGCCAGCGGCTGGGGGAAGGAGTGGATCCTGGTGGCGGCGGTGCCGGGCAGCACCGTGAGCCGTCGAGGTCCCCGAGGACAGATCACCGACGCCCGATAGCCGGCCGCCTCCAGTGCCTGGCACTCCCGGATCACCCGACGGTCCCGCTCAGCTGGCAGATTTACCACCACGATCACCACGTGGGGGCGTCGATCGGCCATCTCTAACTCCCATCCGCGCAGCTCGGACGACGTTTTCGATGGAAGGTCGCGGCGTATGCGATTGCGCCGCGACCCGTTTGAACTCGCTCCGACACCAACCCGCTACCGGCCGGTGCCTACCAAGACACTGCTCTACCGGCCCGGTCCGGGCAAGGACCGACGATTGGTGGATGTGTCGAGTTACTTACAAGGTCACGACCGATCGTACGATTGTTCCTTCACTCGCTCATCCGCGTGTCGGGGCTTCTGCGGCAGGTCAGAGCGCTGATCGACACCTATTCGGCGGCATCGATGGGAAACCGTCGGGGAAGTGGACTTTATTGATCTTCGTCCCGATTCGCCATTAGATGCTGGCCGGTCGCGGGTGTTGCGTCGGAGCCTACTCTGTGCCCGAGAAAGGTGAGCGCTGTTCGCGGTCGGGTGTGGACCGTCGCTCGCCCCGTGGAAGGGAAGTGGACCATGCGGCTGCGGCGGGGCTTGCGACTGGGTCTGGTGGCGGCGCTGCTGGCCAGCGTACTGGCGCCGCTGCGCGGAGCGCCGGCCTCGGCGGTGACGCTGCCGACCGGCTTCCAGGAGCAGGTGGTGTTCAGCGGGCTGGACCAGCCGACGAACATCGAGTTCGCCCCGGACGGGCGGGTCTTCGTCGCCGAAAAGGGCGGCCGGATCAAGGTCTACGCCGACCTGGCCGACCCCACCCCGACGGTCTTCGCCGACCTCTCCACGAACGTGCACAACGTGTGGGACCGTGGCCTGCTCGGGCTGGCACTGCCGGCGAACTTCCCGGCGGACCCGTGGGTCTACGTGCTCTACACCTACGACGCGCCACCGGGCCGGACGGCTCCGGTGTGGAACGACAACTGCGGCGACTCCAACAACGGCCGCTGCGTGGTCACCGGCCGGCTCTCCCGGTTACGGGCCAGTGGTGACCTGATGACCGGTACCGAGCAGGTGTTGATCTCCGACTGGTGCCAGCAGTACCCGAGCCACTCGGTCGGCGACCTGCGCTTCGGCGCGGACGGCATGCTCTACGTCACGGCCGGCGACGGTGCCAGTTTCAGCGCCGTCGACTACGGCCAGTTGGGCAACCCGGCCAACCCGTGCGCCGACCCGCCCGGCGACACGATGCGACCGCCGGCCGCCGAGGGCGGGGCGCTGCGGGCCCAGGACGTGCGCAGCGGTGCCGACCCGACCGGGCTGGACGGCGCGGTGCTGCGGCTCGACCCGGCGACCGGAGCGGCGGCGCCGGGCAACCCGGCGATCGACGCGGCCGACCCGAACACCCGGCGGATCGTCGGGTACGGCACCCGCAACCCGTACCGGTTCACCATCCGGCCCGGCACCAACGAGATCTGGCTCGGCGACGTCGGCTGGAACGGCTGGGAGGAGGTCAACCGGATCGTCGACCCCAGGGCCGGGGTGACCAACTTCGGCTGGCCCTGCTACGAGGGTGCCGCCCGGATGGACAGCTACGACAACGCCAACCTGGACCTCTGCGAGACGCTCTACACCGGGGCCGGGCAGACGGCGCCGTACTACGCCTACCACCACGGTTCGGCGGTGGTCCCCGGGGAGAACTGCGGGTCGGGTGGGGACGCCGTCTCCGGGCTCGCCTTCTATCCGGGCAGCGGTGGCAGCTATCCGGCGGAGTACGCGGGGGCGCTCTTCTTCGCCGACTACTCGCGCGGCTGCATCTGGGCGATGCGCCCGGGTGCTTCCGGCGGGCTGCCGGCGCCGGGCAACATCCAGGTCTTCGGGCAGGCCGCCGCCGGCCCGGTCGACCTGGCCATCGGGCCGGGTGCCGAGCTGTACTACGTGGACCTGACCGGTGGGACCGTGCGCCGGATCCGGTACTTCCCCGGCAACCAGCCGCCGACCGCGGTGATCAACGCGACCCCGACCAGCGGTCCCGCCCCGCTCGACGTCACCTTCGACGGCACCGGGTCGACCGACCCGGACCCGGCCGACGCCGGCCGGCTGCGCTACCAGTGGGACTTCACCAGCGACGGTACGGTCGACGCCACCACCCCGACCGCCACCTTCCGCTATCCGACCGTCGGCCGGCACACCGCGACGCTCACCGTCACCGACACCCTCGGCATCTCGGCGCGCAGCACCGTCACCATCCAGCCCGGCAACGTGGCCCCGACCGCCCTGCTGGAGAGCCCGACGGTCGGCACCACCTGGCGGGTCGGCGACACGCTCGGCTTCAGCGGCCGGGCCACCGACCCGCAGCAGGGCGCCCTGCCGGCGTCCGCGCTGCGCTGGAAGCTGCGGATGGAGCACTGCGAGTCGGTCGGCAACTGCCACACCCACCAGCTCCAGGAGTGGACCGGGGTGGCGTCCGGATCCTTCGTGGCGCCGGACCACGAGTACCCGTCGTACCTGGAGTTGGAGCTGACCGCCACCGACGCGCAGGGCCTGTCGAACACGGTGGTACGCCGGCTCGACCCCCGGACCGTCGAGCTGACCTTCGCCAGCGACCCGCCGGGGCTGCGGCTGACCGTCGGCGCGACCACCGGGACGGCCCCGTTCACCCGTACCGTGATCGTCGGCTCGACCAACACGGTGAGCGCGCCGAGCCCGCAGACGGTCAACGGGATGCCGTACTCGTTCACCGGCTGGTCCGACGAGGACGCGGCGACGCACGTCCTCACCGCGCCCGCGACGGCGACCACCTACACGGCGACGTACGCGGGCGCGGCCGGCTGCGGAAACACGGCGTTCTACGTCTGCTCCACCTCGACGGGTAGACCCTGGGTGCCGGCCGACGCCGTGCTGCCGCTCGCCGGTGACGACGAGGTGACCCAGGTGACGCTGCCGTTCCCGGTGCTGTTCTTCGGGCAGAGCTACCGCACCGCCTGGGTCTCCGGAAACGGTTTCCTCTCCTTCACCGACCCGGACGGGCCGCAGCCGATCAACACCGTGCTGCCGGAGGTCGGCGCGCCGAACGCGGCGCTCTATCCGTTCTGGGACGACCTCTGGGTGCGGGCGGACTCCAGCGTGCGGATCGGGGTGACGGGCACCGCGCCGGACCGCCGGTTCGTGGTGGAGTGGCGCAACAGCGGCATGTACGGCTCCAGCTCCGCCCGGATCAGCTTCGAGGCGCTGATCGCGGAGAACGGTGAGATCGTCTTCAACTACCGGGACCTGAACAGCACCGGGCGGGAGCGGGGCGACTCGGCCACGGTCGGCATCGAGAATCCGGCGGGTAGCCTCGCGCTGCCGTACTCGATCAACCGGCCGGCGCTGGCCGACGGTACCTCGATCGTCTTCCGTCCGGTCGATTCGCAACCCTCCGTAGCGGACCGGGGTGAGCGCCGTCAGTCGCCGATCGTCGGCCGACAGCCCAGGTAGCCGCTGTGCGAACGGTTGACCAGGGAGACTGATCGGTCGTTAAGGAGAGCCCGGTCGGCTAGCCGTCCTGGTCGGCCTCGCGACAGCCCGCCTCGCTACTGACGGTGATCCTAAAACGGGTAGTCGCCGTCGGCGGCTCCGTGGAGGGAGGTCGCCATGTCCGCAGTGGTACGGCGAATCTGGGCCCTGACCCTGGCACTCGTGCTGGGCGTACCGGTCGTGGTCGGACTACCCCCGTTCGAACCCGGGCCCGCGGCGGCGATCCCCACCGGCTTCACCCAGCAGGTGGTCTTCACCGGACTGACCCGGCCCACCAAGCTGGTCTTCGCACCGGACGGCCGGATCTTCGTCGCGGAGAAGAGCGGCATCGTCAAGGTCTTCGACAGCCTCTCCGACAACACCGCCACCGTCTTCGCCGACCTGCGCCCCAACGTGTACGACTACGAGGACCTCGGCCTGATCGGCCTGGCCCTGCCGCCGCACTTCCCCGCCGACCCGTACGTCTATCTCAGCTACACCTACGACGGCGTGGTCGGCGGCGGTGCGCCCACCTATCACGACAGTTGTCAGGTGATCGGGAACTGCCGGGCCAGCGCCCGGGTCTCCCGGCTGCGCGCCGACGGCGACGTGATGATCGGCAGCGAGCAGGTGCTGCTGCACGACTGGTGCCACCAGATCGAGAGCCACTCCATCGGCGACCTCGCGTTCGGCCCGGACGGCGGGCTCTACGTCACCGGTGGCGACGGGGCGTCGGCGACCTTCACCGACTACGGGCAGGCGGGCAACCCGTCGAACCCGTGCGCCGACCCGCCCGGGCCGCTCGGCGCCGCGATGGCGCCGCCGAGCGCCGAGGGCGGCGGACTGCGGTCCCAGGACATCCGTACCCCGGCCGACCCGACCGGGCTCTCCGGCACGCTGATCCGGATCTCGCCGTCGACCGGGGCGGCGCTGCCGGACAACCCGCTGGCGGCGAGCAGCGACCCGAACAACCGGCGGATCCTGGCGTACGGGCTGCGCAACCCGTACCGCTGGACGTTCCGGCCGGGCAGCAACGAGGTCTGGATCGGTGACGTGGGCTGGCGTACCTGGGAGGAGATCAACCGGGTGGTCGACCCGGCGGTCGGACCGGTCCGCAACTACGGCTGGCCGTGTTACGAGGGGAACGCCCCGCAGGGCGGCTACAACGCGGCCAACCTCGCGCTCTGCGAGACCCTCTACACCCAGCCGGCCGGCACTGTGACCCCGCCGCACTACACCTACCAGCACAGCCAGCAGGTGGTGGCGGGCGACGGTTGCCCGACCGGCGGCTCGTCCCCGGCCGGGCTGGCGTTCTATCCCGGCACCGGTGGCGGCTATCCGGCGACGTACGCGGGGGCGCTCTTCTTCGCCGACTACTCCCGGGGCTGCATCTGGGCGATGCGTACCGGTGCCAACGGGCTGCCGGACCCGACCCGGATCGTGCCGTTCGCCATCGCCCCCGGGGTGGTGGACCTGCGGATCGGCCCGGAGAACGACCTGTACTACGTCGACCTGCTCGGCGGCACCGTGCGCCGGTTCCACTACAGCTCCGGCAACCAGCAGCCGCGCGCCGTGGCCGGGGCGACCCCGACGAGCGGGGCGGCCCCGCTGGACGTCTCCTTCGACGCCGTCGACTCGACCGACCCGGATCCGGGCGACATCCTCGAATACCAGTGGGACTTCACCGGCGACGGCACCGTGGACGCGACCGGGCTGCACGTCTCCCACCGGTACGCGTCGACGGGCACCTACACCGCCCGGTTGCGGGTGGTCGACTTCGCCGGGCTCAGCGACACCGCGACGGTGCAGATCCGGGTCGGTACGAGTGCACCGGTGCCGGTGATCGAGCAACCGACCGCGGCGCTGCGCTGGGCGACCGGCCAGACGGTCACGTTCAGCGGTGGTGCCACCGACCCGCAGCAGGGGCCGCTGCCGGCCTCGGCGCTGCGCTGGACGCTCGTCAACATGCACTGCAGCACGCCGGAGAACTGCCACAGCCACCCGGTGCGCGAGGTGTCCGGGGTCGCCTCCGGGACGTTCGTCGCCCCGGACCACGAGTATCCGTCCTATCTGGAGCTGACGCTCACCGCGACCGGCAGCGGTGGGCTGACCGGCAGTACCACGCTGCGGCTGGACCCGAGGACGGTGCAGCTCAAGCTCGCCACCACCCCGACCGGGCTGCGGGTCAACCTGAACGGCCGCAGCCTCACCACCCCGAACGCCGTACAGGTGATCGTCGGGTCCACGAACACGCTCAGCGCGCCCGGGCCGCAGCAGCTCGGGCCGGCGACGTACACCTTCCAGGGCTGGTCGGACGGGGGAGCCGCGACCCATGTGATCACGGCACCGGCCGCCACCACCGCCAGCTACACCGCCAGCTACGACGGGGCGCCGGGCAGCTGCGCGGACGGTTTCGGCTACACGTGTACGACGCAGTCCGGCCGGGCGTACCTGCCGGCCGGCCCGACCGAGCTGCCGTTGGCCGGAGACAACGCCACCACCATGGTGGCGCTGCCCTTCCCGTTCCCGTACTACGGGCACAGTTACAGCAAGGCGTGGGTGGACGTGAACGGCGTGGTCTCCTTTGTGGACCCACGCGGCTCGTGGCCGACGAACCGGGCGTTGCCGTACGCCGCGAACCCGAACGCCGCGCTCTATCCGTTCTGGGACGACCTGGTACTGCACCCGGAGTCCCGGGTCCGGACCGCCGTGCTGGGCACCGCACCGGACCGGCAGTTCGTGGTCGAGTGGAAGGACGTGGGCTTCTACGGTGCGACGACCGCGCGGGTCAGCTTCCAGGTGGTGCTCTCCGAGTGGGGGCAGATCGTCTTCAACTACACCGCGCTGAACGCCGGGCGGGAGCTGGGCAACTCGGCGACGATCGGCATCGAGAACCCGACCGGCACCGAAGCGGTGCAGTACTCGATCAACCAGTTGGTGCTGGCCAACGGCAAGGCGATCGTCTTCAACCCGCCGGCCGCGCTCGCCGCCCCGACACCGACCGGCTAGCGGCGCCCTGCACTGCCGCCGGCCGCTTCGCTACCGTGGCCCGTACCGTCCCCGCCCGGGACGGTACGGGCCACCGGCCGGTTCGAGGGGGGATGGTGTGACCGAGGCCGAGTTCCTGACGAGGCTTGTCGAGTTGATCCGGCCAATGCGTCCGGGTCATCCGCTGCGGGTCGCCGTGGACGGCCCCGACGCCGCCGGCAAGAGCAGCCTGGCGGCGGAACTCGCCCGGCGCCTCGCTCCGGTACGCGAGACGATCACCGCCAGCGTCGACGGCTTCCACCAGCCCCGGGCCGTACGCCGGCGCCGCGGCGACCTCTCCGCGGAGGGCTACTACCGGGACTCCTTCGACTACCCGTCGCTGCGCACGTCGCTGCTCGAACCGCTCGGCCCGGGCGGGAACCGGCGGTACCGCACCGCCGCCTTCGACCACCTGACCGACCGGGCTGTCGACCTGCCGCCGGCCCGGGCCACCGACGACGCGGTACTGCTCTTCGACGGCGTCTTCCTGCTCCGTCCGGAACTGCGGGACCAGTGGGATCTGCGCGTCTACCTGGCGGTCAGCCCGGCGGAGTCACTGCGCCGGGCGCTGACCCGGGACCGGGAGCTGTTCGGCAGCGCGGAGGCGGTACGCGAGCGGTACGAGGCTCGCTACCTTCCGGGGCAGCGGATCTACCGGGACGAGGCGGATCCGGCCGGCCGGGCAGACGTACTTGTCGACAACGACGATCCGGCCCGACCGCGCGTACTGCGGTGGCCGTAGCGGGTCGAAGGCGGCCGGCCGGTGCGGTGCCAACCGGCTCGGATGAAGCGTGGCTAACCCGCCGGGACCAGCGGTGCGGTCGAGCCGGCGTCGATGGCCTCGCGGACCTTGTCGAGAGCGCCTCGGATCAGGGCGCCGTAGTCGTCGTCGGGCAGCTCGTCGAGCGCGGCGGCGGCCTCGGCCAGGAAGTGGCGGGCCCGCTCCTCGTGACCGGCGCGGCGGTGCACGTCGGCCAGGTTGAGGTGCAGCGAGGGCAGGAACGCCCGGGCCCGCCACGTGTCGTCGTACTCCCGGGCGCGCTCGTCGGTCAGGTCGGGGAACGCCGCCAGGGCCAGTTCGTCCCAGCGCAGCTCGTCCTGCACCGAGCCCTGCAGGTCCGCGAGGTAGTGGGCGATGGTGCACCGGTGCAGGGCGTCCTCGGCGGTCTCCCACAGGCGTTCCAGACTGGCCCGGGCTCCGTCCCTGTCGCCCGCGACGTTCATCTCCTGCGCCTTGCGGATCTCTTCCATCACGGCATCGGTCACCGCTCGTCCTCCGAATCACTTTTCCCGCGACGCCCCGTGGCGCCGCTTCGACGTGCTCGGGGTAGAGCGTGGTCCCTCAGCCAGGTCGAGGGTCAAGCCCTGGAGTGCCAGACCATCCACCCGGTCGCATCCGGCAGCTGTGATCGTCGGCAATCATGTGCCGTAGCCGTCCGGCGAGTCGATCATTCCGTTGCGCTTGCGTTTTTGGTGTTTGTTGCCCATGCTTGGATTGTGACTGTACGTGAAGACGATCTTCTGACGACCGGCGAGGCTGCGGTGTTGCTCGGCTCGTCACGTCAGCATGTGGTCGACATGTGCAAACGGGGACTATTGCCGTTCGTCAGAGTGGGGTCGCACCGTCGCCTGCGTCGTAGCGATGTCGAAGCGGTGCTGCGGCCAGAGTTGACCCGCGATCAGCTCAAGGCGCTGTGGCTGCACCGCGCGGTCGCGGGGCGTCTGGTCAGCGACCCCGACAGGGTGCTGACGAAGGCAGCGGCAAACCTCGAACGGCTACGCTCTGTACACCCGGACGGAATGGCAGCCAAGTGGCTCGAACGCTGGTGTGCGGTCTTTGACGCCGGGGTGGAGTCGGTCTTGACGGTTCTGACCTCCTATCGTCCTGAGGATGTCGAGTTGCGGCAGAACTCACCGTTCGCCGGGGTCCTGTCGGAGACCGAACGTCGAGCGGTGCTGGCAGCGTTCGCGCAGAGGTGGCGGAGTGACCGGGCGGCATGAGGCGAGAGCATCTGGAGCATGTCCTGCGGGCGGCCTCGCAGATCACCGGCGATCCCGATGTGCTCGTCATCGGAAGTCAGTCCGTGCTCGGTGGGATCGCTGAAGAGGTGCTTCCGCCGGAGGCGACCGCCTCGATCGAGGTGGACGTGGCCTTCTTCGACGACCCCGACGACCGGAAGGCGGATCAGGTCGACGGTGCGATCGGTGAGCTCTCCGCCTTTCACGAGATGTACGGCTACTACGCGCAGGGCGTCAGCGTTTCGACGGCAGTGTTGCCGGCCGGCTGGCGGGACCGGCTCGTCGTGGTAGCGACCGCCAGCACGGCTCCGGGACGAGGCTATCTGCTCGATCCACACGATTGCGTGGTGGCGAAGCTCGTCGCCGGTCGGGAGAAGGACCACGTATTCGCGGCCGCGCTCATCCGGCACGGCCTCGTTGACCCGGCGGTGGTCGCTGACCGGATCGAGACGGTAGACGTCCCGGTCGCCGTACGGCATCGACTCCGAAACTGGATCGCCTACCACCGCAACCAATGAACGACGGGTGCAGACCGGCCCGTCCAGCGGATGCCGGGAGGCCGGCAGTCACGGGTCGGTGGTGCGGCTCCCGGGGGGCCGGCGGCGGGGGAGTCGGGTCAGCACCAGGCGGCGTAGTCGGGTGTCGGTGACCCAGAGCAGCAACCCGGCGACGAGTCCGGCGACCCCGCCCAGCACCAGCAGTTCGACTGCCGGCCCGGCATCCAGCCCGGTCCGGGCCAGCGCCAGCGGCACCAGTGCGGCGGCCACCGCAGCCAGGATCGCCGGCACCGTCGGAGCGAGGAAGGCGGCGATCGACGCGTTCGCGGCCCGGCGCACGGTGACCCAGACCGCGAGGGCGGTCACCACGACCTGCATGCCGACCCCGGCCAGCGCCACCGCAGTCGCCTCGGCCACGTCGCCGTACCCGGTGAAGAGGGTGCCGACGGCGGCCAGCGTCACCACCCCGAGTACGCCCCGGGTCCAGAGGATCGCGGCGAGCTTGCCCGGCTGGCCGATCGCTTGGAGCGCCGGACCGAGCAGTACCCCGTACACGTTGACGGCGCCGAAGAGGCAGAGCAGCCGGAGCGGCACCTCGGTGCCGGCCCACTGCGGACCCAGCAGCGTGACCAGCGGATGCGCCGTCGCCGCGAGTACGCCGAGCACCGGCAGCCCGGCCACCGCCCCGAGGTGCTGTAGCTGGTTGAGCTGCGCGACCAGCGCCGCCCGGTCCCGTTGCAACCGGGACAGCGACGGCAGCGCCACCTGCTGGAGCGAGCGGACCGTCACGTCGACGAGCATGTCCGGCAGCCGGGCCGCCAGCCGGTAGATCCCGGTCGCCACCGGCCCGAAGAAGAGTCCGGTGAAGATGACGTCGGCCTTGGAGCTGAGCATCAGGGCCAGCCCGGCGTTGGCCGAGTGGGCGGAGAAGACAAGCAGGTCCTGGATGCCGGCCAGCCGGGGGCGCCGGCTCGGCCGCCACGGGCAGACCCACCAGAGCACCACCAGGCCGACCGCCGCGTTCACCAACTGCTGCGCCACCAGGGCCCAGATGCCCGCCCCGGCCAGCGCCAGCGCCACCCCGACGACGCCGCTGAGCAGCGAGGCGAGCAGGGTACGGATGGCGACCGCCCGGAACCGCAGCTCCCGGCGCAGCACCGCCTCCGGCACGATCGACAGCCCCTGCAACAGCACCAGTGGGGACAGCGCGACGCAGATGGCGGTCAGTTCCGGCGCCCGGTTGACCAGTGCCCACAGTGGACTCGCGGCGGCGGTGAGTCCACCGATCACCACCCCGGCGAGCACCAGCACCACGAAGGCGCCGTCCAGGTGTTCCGGAGTGAGCCTGTCCCGCTGCACGATCGCGGAGACCAGCCCCTGCTGGATCAGCGTCTGCGCCACGGTGATGAAGACGGTGGCCATCGCCACCAGGCCGAACTCGCTCGGCCCGAGCAGCCGGGCCAGCAGGAAGGTGACCAGGATCGACGAGCCGATCCGGCCGGCGGTGAGCACGTACGACCAGCCGATCGCCGAGCGCAGCCGCCCGCCGCCCGCCGACGGGACCGACTCCGGTGAGGTTTCTGGTGCCGAGACGGGGTGCTCCGGAGCCGTCCTGGCGGGCTGTACCGCGGCCACCCTAGGCGCTGCCCTTCGCCGTGCTGGTACGACGCCGGACCACCCGGCCCAGCCACCCCTGGGCCCGGCGGCGCAGCCGGCCGAGCCGGACCCGGACCCGGCGGGCCCACCAGGTGGCCAGGAACGCCACCGCCGAACTGAGCCGGGTGCCGAGTGGCTCGGAGCCGGTGGAGAGGGTGCGCAGGGTCTCGGCGAGCATCCGCAGCCTCGGCGCCCGGGCCCGCTTGCCGCTCTGCGCGAACCAGGCCAGGGCCGAGGCCGGGGTGGCGTCCTTGGCCTGCCTGGTGGAGGCGCCGTGCATCCGCCGCAGGAAGAGCGGCTCGGCCACCTCGTGGATCTCGCCGAGCCGGGCGACCTCGGCGATAAGCGTGTAGTCGGAGGAGAGGAACGGGCGGATCATCCCGGTGCGGCGCAGCGCCGACATCCGGAACACCCCGAAGTGCGCGTGGCAGAGGTTGATGTTCTTCGCCACCCCGGCCACCCGGCGCCACGGCCGCCGGTCGCGCAGGTCCAGCCGGTCGGCGTACGGGCCGATCTCCTCGCCTGCCTCGTCGATCAGTACGGTGCGCGGATAGGCGAGTACGGCGTGCGGCCCGGCCGCGTCCAGCGCTGCCACACAGGTACGCAGGTACGCCGGCAGGCAGACGTCGTCGTACGCCACCCACTTGAACAGCTCACCCCGGGCCAGTTCGACCACCCGGGCGTAGTTGACGTGCCCGCCGAAGTTGCGCGGGTTGCGGTAGAGCCGGATCCGGGAATCCCGCGCGGCGTAGCGCTGGCAGATCTCCCAGGTCCGGTCCGTCGAGGCGTTGTCACTGATGATGATCTCGAAGTCGGGGTAGTCCTGGGCGAGCAGGGCGTCGAGGCAGCCTTCGAGGTAGCGCTCGGCGTTGTAGAGGGGTACTCCCAGACTCACCCGTGGCGCTGGCTCCATCGTCTCCTCCGCTCAGGCGACCAGCAGCTCGGCCTGCACGCCGAGCTGGCGCAGCGCGGCGTCGATCTCGTCCCGGTAGGCCGGGTTGGTGATGATCACCGAGCGGGTGCCGGAGCCGGCGAGGGTGGCCGGATCCCGCACCTGGTGCCCGGTCACCGGCAGGTAGCGGCCCCACTTGCGCGGGTTGACGTCCACCACCGCGGCGAGCCGGCCGTCCGGGTCGGCCAGGTGCAGGAACTGCACCCCGCGCGAACCGGCCCCCCAGAGCACCGGCCGGTCTCCGGCGGCCACCAGCCGGTCGATGGTGCTCCGCCAGCGCTCCCGCTCGGCGGCGTGCCGCTGCGCGAAGCCCGCGATCGAGGCGAGCTGCCGATCCCGGTCGGCCAGGTCCGGCGACTCGGCCCCGGGAAGTTCGGTACCGGTGACCGGGGGTGCCGCGTTCACCGAGATCTCGACGTACCGGAACATGCCGGAGAAGAGCCGCCCGGTGGCGAGCATCCGCCAGCCGGCCCGCTCGACGATCCGGCGCAGCGAGTAGCCGTCGAAGTAGGAGACGTGTGGATAGATCACCTCCCAGCCGGCGGTGGCCAGGTCGTAGCCGGCGTCCGGTACCTCCAGGTAGCCGTACACCGGCCGGTCGCCGGCCAGCTCGCGGAGCCGGACCAGGAAGGCGTACGGGTCGTCCAGGTGCTCGAACCAGTGCCGGGAGGTGACCAGGTCGAACGCCGGGGTGTCGTCGTCGAGCGGGGCGTGGCCCCGGTGGAGGGTCGCGCCGGACGGGTCCGGTCCGGGCGGGCCGGCGTACATCGCGTCGTAGCCGATGCCCCGGCAACCGGCGACGTGGCACAGCTCGCGGAGGAACTCGCCCTGCCCGCAGCCGACGTCCAGCACCGTGCCGCCGCGCAGCGGGAACCGCCCGGCGAGGTGCTTGACCAGTTCCGCCGAGAAGACGCCGAAGGCGGGCGAGTGGTGCAGGTTGGTGTCCATGGTGGTGTCGTAGACCAGAACTGCCGGATCGAAGGCGAGGTTGCGCACGTACCCGCACTCCGGGCAGTACGCCAGCCACATCCGGCCGAGCGGGCTGGCCAGCGCCTCCGCCCGGCTGGCCCAGTGCACCCCGCAGTAGACCGGGATCTCGCCCAGGTCGGCGAAGGGCACCAGGTCGTGCCACCCGCAGGCGGTGCACCTGTGCACCACCTGCCGGCCCCGCTCGGCACCGGTCACCGCGCTGCCCAGCGCAGCTCGGCGTCGAGCCGGCCCGCCTCGGTGAGCGCCCGGATCCGGCGCAGCCGCTGGTGCCGCTCGCCCCGGAACGACTCGATGGTCAGCCCGTACCGCTGGTACGCCTCGACCAACTCCTCGATCCCCTTGCGTACCGTCCAGCGGGGCCGGAAGCCCGGCACCTCGGCGGCGACCAGATCGCAGCTCACCCGGTAGTTGCGGGTGTCCGCCGAGGCGCCCCCGGCAAAGGTGACCCGGGAGCCCGGCACCACCTCGGCGACGAGTTCGGCGACGTCCCGGATCAGGTAGTTCTCCCCGGTGACCCCGATGTTGTACGCCCGGCCGTGGACCACCTCGCGGGGCGCTTCGAGCAGGGCCAGGAAGGCCGCGCAGATGTCCTCGGCGTGCACCAGGGGCCGCCAGGCCGACCCGTCGGAGAGCAGCCGCACCTCGCCGGTGAGCAGGGCGTGCGCGGTGAGGTCGTTGACCACCAGGTCGCCGCGGAGTCGGGGTGCGAAGCCGTACGCGGTGGCGTTGCGCAGGAAGACCGGGGAGAAGTCGTCGTCGGCGAGCGCCGCGAGGTCCTGCTCGGCCCGGATCTTCGACTCGCCGTACGGGGTGACCGGGGCGAAGCCGGCGGTCTCGTCCAGCGGCCGGTCGTCGGTGCCGGCACCGTAGAGGCTGCACGAGGAGGAGAAGAGGAACCGGGTCACTCCTGCGGCCCTGGCCGCCCCGGCCAGCCGCACCGTCGCCCGGTGGTTGATCTCGTAGGTCAGCTCGGGGTTCAGGTTGCCGATCGGGTCGTTGCAGAGTGCGGCGAGGTGGCAGACCGCGTCGAAGCCGGCGAGGTGCTCGGGCCGGACGTCCCGCAAATCCATCGCGAGGGAGGGTACGGCCGCCGGTGCGGGGCCGAGCAGGCAGTCGGAGTAGTAGTCGGTGTCCAGTCCGGTCACGTCGTGCCCGGCGGCGCGCAGCATCGGGGTGAGTACGCCGCCGAGGTAACCATGGTGGCCGGTCACGAGAACACGCACGGCAAAGCTCCCGTCGTCGCCCGGGTGAGAAGGCGAGTTTATGGGTGGCCCACTGGCCGGCCGGGCTATTGTCGGACTTTTTACTCAAGCGCTCCCGCCGCGCCGGAGTGCTGGTTAGCGTGGCGCGCAGGCGGGCGGGCGCCGCGCCGGTATTCCGATCATATCGGGGTGGGTGGGGCATGACCGATGCCAAATGCCGGCTGTGTGCGGCCGCATTGACCGAAACGTTTGTCGACCTCGGCATGTCGCCGCTCTGCGAGAGCTATCTGGACGCCGATCAACTGGATTCGGCCGAGACGTTCTATCCACTGCACGTGCGAATCTGTTCCACCTGTCTGCTCGTGCAGCTTCCGGCGTACGTGTCCGGAGAGGAAATCTTTTCCGACTATGCCTATTTCTCGTCATATTCCGACTCGTGGGTGGCGCACGCCAGGCGGTACGCCGACACGATGACCGAGGCGCTCGGGCTCGGGCCGGAGAGCCTGGTGACCGAGGTGGCGAGCAACGACGGCTACCTGCTCCAGCACTTCGTCGCGGCCGGCGTACCGGTGCTCGGGGTGGAACCGGCCGGCAACGTCGCCGAGGTGGCCCGGCGGCGGGGCATCCGGACCGAGACGCGGTTCCTCGGCGCCGAGACCGGTGCCGAGCTGGCGCAGCGCTACGGCCGGGCCGACCTGGTTGCCGCGAACAACGTCTACGCGCACGTGCCCGACCTGATCGGCTTCACCGCCGGGCTGGCCGCGCTGGTCAAGCCGACCGGGCTGGTCACCTGCGAGGTGCCGCACCTGCTCCGGCTGATCGAACGCCGGCAGTACGACACCATCTACCACGAGCACTATCAATACCTGACGCTGCGGACGGCGATGCGCGCGCTGGCCACCGCCGGACTGATCGTGGTCGACGTGGACGAGCTGTCGTCGCACGGCGGTTCGCTGCGGGTGCACGCCCGGCCGGCCGCGGCGGCGGGGGAGCCGTCCGGAAACGTCAAGTCGGTGCTGGACGCCGAGACCGAGGCCGGGCTGCACACCGTCGCCGGGCACCTCGGCTTCGCCGACGCGGTCTTCGAGATCAAACGGGAACTGCTCGACTTCCTGCTCACCGCCCGGGCACAGGGCCTCAAGGTGGTCGGCTACGGGGCACCGGGCAAGGGCAACACCCTGCTCAACCACTGCGGCATCCGTTCCGACCTGCTCGAATACACCGTGGACCGGAGCCCGCACAAGCAGGGGAGGTTCCTGCCCGGCACGCACATCCCGATCCATCCGCCGGAACGGATCGCCGAGGACCGCCCCGACTACGTACTCGTGCTGCCGTGGAACCTGCGCACCGAGATCTCCGCGCAGCTCGCCTACGTACGCCACTGGGGTGGTCGACTGGTCTTCCCGATCCCCGCCCTGGAGGTGGTCTGATGAAGGTCGTCCTCTTCTGCGGCGGCCTCGGGATGCGGATGCGCGAGGACGCGGCGTCGGCGCCGAAACCGATGGCGATGATCGGGGACCGTCCGCTGCTCTGGCACGTGATGCGCTACTACGCCCACTTCGGGCACACCGACTTCATCCTCTGCCTCGGCTACGGCGCCGTCGCGGTCAAGGACTACTTCCTCCGGTACGACGAGACGCTCTCCAACGACTTCAGCCTGGCCATGCACGGCCGGGACGTACGGCTGCACTCGGCCGACATCACCGACTGGAACATCACCTTCATCGACACCGGCCTCGGCGCCAGCATCGGCGAGCGGCTGATGCGGATCCGCGAGTACGTGCAGGACGAGCCGATGTTCCTGGCCAACTACGCGGACACCCTGACTGACGCGCCGCTGCCGGAGATGGTCGACCGGTTCCACTACACCGACGCGGTGGCCAGCCTGCTCGCCGTACCCGTGCAGTCCACCCACCACGTCATCGACATCGCCCCCGGTGACCAGGTCACCCGGGTACGCCCGATCCGTGACCTGATGCAGTGGGAGAACGGCGGCTACTTCATCCTGCGCCCGGGGATCTTCGACGTGCTCCGCGAGGGTGAGGATCTGGTGCCGCACGCCTTCGACCGGCTGCTGCCGCAGCAGCGGCTGATCGCCCAGCGCTACACCGGGTTCTGGCGGGCCGCCGACACCTTCAAGGACCGGGCCGAGTTGGAGCAGCTCTACCACTCGGCCCGCTGCCCGTGGATGCTCTGGGACGCCAACCGCAACCGGGAACGCCGGGCGGCGACCCTGGAGCCGGTACTCGCCGGCTCCGCCGGGGGAGCCCGCGACCCGGGGCCGAGGGGCTGATGACGCCGCTGCGCCTCTCCGCCGCCCGTTCGGTGGTGCTGCTCGGGGCACATCCGGACGACATCGAGATCGGTGCCGGTGGGCTGCTGCTCGCCCTCGGCGACGTACCCGGGCTCCGGGTGCACTACGTGCTGCTCACCGGTACCCCGGCCCGGCAGGCGGAGGCGCGGGCGGCTGCCGCGGCCTTCCTGCCGAACGCCCGGCTCAGTTTCGCCCTGCACGACCTGCCGGACGGCCGGGTGCCGGCCCGGTGGGGCGAGGCGAAGGAGATCGTGAACGCCGCCGCTGCGAGCCTGAACGCCGACCTGGTGCTGGCGCCGAGCCCCGACGACGCGCACCAGGACCACCACACACTCGCCGCCCTGGTGCCCACGTCGTTTCGGGACGCCACGGTGTTGTACTACGAGATCCCCAAGTGGGACGGCGACCTGGGCCGGCGCAACGTCTACCTGCCCCTGACCGAGCAGCGGGTACGCCGCAAGGTCGAGCTGCTGCACGCGAGCTATCCGTCCCAGAAGGCCCGGGACTGGTGGGACGACGAGGTCTTCCTCGGGTTGGCCCGGCTGCGGGGGATGGAGTGCCGGTCCCGGTACGCCGAGGCGTTCCGGTGCGAGAAGGCGGTGATCGAGCAGTGACCGAGCTGACCGAGACGACCGGGGCGGGTACCCGGACCAGACCGTTGTCGGCCTGCCTCTTCGGGGTGCCCGGCGCACACCTGAACCTGGGGGTCGGCGCGCTGCGGGCGGCCACGGTGGGCGGACTGCTGGCCCGGGAACCGGGTGCCGAGGTGACCGTCTTCGACGACGGCTGGGGGCAGCGCACCGGGCACGCCTTCGTGGCCGGTGCGCCGGTGCCGATCTCGCTGGCCGGTGCCCGGCACTCCCGCCGCTACCACCGGCCGGAGTCCTATCTGAACATGCGGATCAGCGCGGCCCTGGGCGGGCTCGGCAACGCCGGGCTGGCCCGGATCGACGCCGCCGACGTGGTACTCGACGTCAGCGGCGGGGACAGCTTCAGCGACATCTACGGCGAGCACCGGTTCCGTACCGTCGCCTGGCCGAAGCGGCTGGCACTGCTCCGGCGCCGTCCGCTGGTGCTGCTGCCGCAGACGTACGGGCCGTTCCGGTCGGCGCGGCTGCGGGCCGAGGCGGCGGTACTGGTCCGGGGTGCGCGGACAGCCTGGGCCCGGGACCCGGAGAGCTACGCCGCGCTGGCCGACCTGCTCGGCCCCGACCTCGACCCGAAACGGCACCGGGAGGGCGTGGACGTGGCGTTCGCGCTGGAGCCGAGGGTGCCGGACGAGCCGGCGTACCAGCGGTTGGTGGGCTGGTTCGAGGCGGATCCGGGCCCGGTGGCCGGGATCAACGTCAGCGGGCTGATGTCCCGGCCGGAGGGACGGGTCCAGTTCGGACTCGCCGGGGACACCTCCCGGGTGGCCAACCGGCTCTGCGAACGCCTGCTGGAGCAGTCGGACACCCGGGTGATCATCGTCCCGCACGTGCTCACCCCGAACGGGGCCGACGACGACCGGGTGGCCAGCGAGCGCCTCTACGCCGCACTCGCCCCCCGGTACGGCGACCGGGTGGCGCTCGCCTCGTCCGGCCTCGACCCACACCAGAGCAAGTGGGTGATCGGGCACACCAGCTGGTTCTGCGGGATGCGGATGCACTCCACGATCGCGGCGCTCTCCTCCGGGGTACCGGCGGCGGTTATCGCGTACAGCGACAAGGCGCGGGGCGTCTTCGCCAGTGTCGGGCAGCGCCGGCACGTCGCCGACGCCCGTCGACTCGCCGACGACGCGCTGCTCGACGCCCTCTGGACCTCCTGGACCGGCCGGGCCGAGACCGCGGCCGAGCTGGCGGTGCGTACCCCGGTGGCGGTCGGCCGGGCCGCCGCCCAGATGGACGAGTTCGTTGCGCTGGCCCGGTCCGAGCGGGACCGCCGGGCGCCGGCCGGGGTGCGCTGATGGCGCGGCCCCGCACGGTGCACGACGTCGCGGCCGGCAAGCTCTGCACCGGATGCGGGGTCTGCGCCTACCTTGCCCCGGACGAGGTGCGGATGGTCGACGTCCTCGACCACGGCCGGCGACCGCTGCCGATCACCCCGGTCGGGAAGGCGTCCCGGCAGGCGGCGGCCGGCGGCGCGGCGGCGGCGCTGGACTGCTGCCCCGGGGTGCGGCTGGCGCACGACAGCAGCCGACCGGCGCCGGGCGAGATCCCCGAGCTGCGCGCGGCCTGGGGACCGGTCCGGGCCATCTGGGAGGGGTACGCCGCCGACCCGGAGATCAGGTACGCCGGCTCCAGCGGCGGGGTGGCGACCGCACTGGCCGGACACTGCCTGACCGGCGAGAAGATGGCCGGGGTACTGCACATCGGCGCCCGGGCCGACGTGCCGTACCTGAACGAGACGAGGCTCTCCCGTACCCCTGCCGAACTGCTCGCCAACGCCGGCTCCCGGTACGCCCCGGCGAGCCCCTGCGACCGGCTGGACCTGGTCGAGTCGGCCGACGGGCCGTGCGTCTTCGTCGGCAAGCCCTGCGACGTGGCGGCGGTCCGGATGGCCCGGCAGGTCCGGCCGGAGCTGGACCGCAAACTCGGGCTGACCATCGCGATCTTCTGCGCCGGCACCCCGACCACCCGGGGCACCCTGGAGATGCTGGACCGGCTCGGGGTGCCCGACCCGAGCCGGCTGGAGTCGGTGCACTACCGGGGGGCCGGCTGGCCGGGGTCGGCCCGGGCCCGGCTCACCGACGACCCGCCGCAGGCGCGGCGCGAGCTGAGCTACGCCGAGTCCTGGGGCGACATCCTGCAGAAGCACCGGCAGTGGCGCTGCTACCTCTGCGCCGACCACACAGGCGAGTTCGCCGACGTGGCGGTCGGCGACCCGTGGTACAGGCCGACCGGCGACGATCCGGGTCAGTCACTGGTGCTGGCCCGCACCGAGCGCGGCGTACGGCTGGTCGAGGCGGCCATCGCGGCCGGGGCGCTGGTGCTGACCCCGGTGACCGCCGACATCCTGCCCGCCTCGCAGCCGAACCTGCTCCGGGCCAGGGGCGCGGTGTGGGGGCGGCTGCGCACGCTGCGGGCCGCCGGCCTGATGACGCCCCGGCTGCGTAACCTGCCGATGGCCGGGATCTGGTGGCGGCACCTGTCGACCGTCGAGAAGCTCCGCTCCACCGTCGGCACCCTGCGCCGGATCGGCCGCAAGCGCCTCCGCGAACCAGCCACGCTCAACCCGTATAAACCCGGGTAAGGAAGGGCCCCCTCTTATCGCTTTTGGTAGATGCGGGGGCCCTTCCTAACGGGTCAGAGCACGGGTTGGCCGTTGTCGAAGTAGACGTTCGTGGCGCGTTCCCAGATCACCCCGGCTCGGTTCCAGCCGGAGACCACCCCGTACCGGAAGTCGCGGCCGAACTTGTTGTTCCGGAACAGGATGTTGGAGCCGACCAGCCGGGGACTGATCCCGATCGAGTAGTTGCCGCCGTTGCAGTAGTTGTCCTCGAAGGTCAGGTTCGTCAGCGACGGGGCGGTCTCCGAGCCGATGGTGAGGCAGGAGTTGAACGGGTCCCGGGTCACCGGGTTGTACGACAGCAGCGTGTTGTGCCGGACCAGGATGTTGTTCCCGCCGGTGCTCTGCAACACGTCGTTGTGCGAGCCTTCCACCCGGGCCAGGCTGTGGATGTACGAGTCGAAGACCTTCGTGTTGCTGGCCAGTCGGGGCCCGTCGATCATGTTGTAGATGTTGGCCCGGCGCAGGGTGTAGTCGCTGCAACAAATCGAGGCCGAGTTCTTCGCCATGCCGTTGATCTCGACGTCCTCGATGAGTAGGTTCGTCGTCCCGGCCAGGGTCCGGATCGAGTACGTGGTGCTGTTGCAGGTGATCTTGGATTTCAGGATCTTCACGTTGGCGGCGGCGACTGTTACGCAGCCGACGATGTTCAGCCCGGTCACCACCTGCCCGGCGGTACGCAGGCTCAGCGATCCGGAGTTGCGCAGCGCCGTACCGGCAGGCACGCCGGTGTTGCCCGGACCGGGCCACCACGTGATCGGGGTCGGCGGTGCGGCGGCCGGCGCGTACGGCGGTCGCTCCGCCATCGCCCGCGAGTCGGGATCGGGCGCGGGTGGCGGTACCGGCCCACTCGGTCCACCCTGGTACGGCTTGCCGTCCTGGGAGGACTCCACGATGGTGGCCGGGTTGGCGTCGGTCTGCCGGAACGCCTGGCGGCAGCCGGTGACCCGGACCCGCAGCGCCGAATATCCGCCCGGTGCCACGCCGTCGGTACCGGCGGACGTGCACCTGATCTCGGTGTCCTCGATCAGGGTGCCGAGCACCCCGGGTCGGATCACGATGGCGGCGGTGCCGCCGGTGCGCACCTTCACCCGCCGGATGGTGACGTTGTCGGCGGCGACCTCGATCGGGCGGTTCACCGTCTGTCCCCAGAGCACGGCCGCGGGCTGGTCGAGCACCATCGGCGCGGCCTGGACCGGCTGGCCCGCGACGTTGAGGACGAGATAACCGCTGGCGGCGAGGAGGGCGGCGGTGGCACCGAAGGTCGCGGCGATGGTGGCGCGGCGACGGTTGCGGTGTGGCTGGCGGGCGAGGTCCGCTGGTTCGATCGGAGGTCCGGCGTTGGTGTCGGTCACGGCTACCCCCCACGGGCGCGTCGCACACGAGCGGGGGCCACAGCTCGTGCGCTACGAGGCGCCCACCGCCGAATCGGCCTGTCCATGTCGACTCCCCCCGAGTCGACGCGATCGCGCGGTCGAGACACCTTCCCTGGTCAGGAGGGGTGCGATCCCGATCGTCTCGATCTACCGGCCATGAATGAATACTACAAGCCGTGCCGAAGGGGTTACTATTCTCGATTCAGACGGATTGCGGACAGAAGTTGCTGGTCAGCGGTGTTGCTGCCGTGGTAGCACCACCTCGCGCAGCACCAACTGGATCGCCGCCACCGCCGGGATCGCCACAAGCGCCCCGATCACCCCGAACAGGGCCACCCCGAGCAGCGCCGCGACGATCGCGGCCACGTCGGCGACCTGCACTGAGCGGCGCATCACCCGGGGATAGACGAGGTAGTTCTCCAGCTGCTGGTAGATCAGGAAGAAGACCACGCAGGCGATCCCGATCGGCACGTCGGTGGCGAAGCCGACCAGGCTGACCACCACCGCCCCGATGGTCGCGCCGATCTGCGGGATCAGGTCGCAGATCGCCACCACCACCGCGAGGGCGAACGGGTACGCCAGGCCGACGACGACGGCGAAGACGAAGGTGCTCACCCCGGCCAGCAGCGCGATCGCCAGCGCACCCACCATGTAGGCGCCGACCTTGGCGAGGATCTCGTCGCCGATCAGCCGTACCCGGTCCCGCCGGCTCGCCGGAACCAGGCCGTAGCCGAGGTCGCGGAGCCGGTCGAAGGTGGCCATGAAATAGATGGTCAGCACGATCACGGTGACGATGTTGAAGACCGCGCCGAAGATGAACCCGGCGGCGCCGAAGACCCCGCCCAGGGCCCGGGTGATGTTCTCGGTGGTGGCCGCCGACTCGATCTTGCCCGCCAGGTCGTACTGCTCGATCAGGTCGTTGACGGTGCCGTTGCGGCGCAGTTGGTTGACGTAGTCGGGCACCTGCCCGATCAGCTCACCGGTCTGGCTGACGATCGGCGGGACCAGCGCGTACACCGCACCGGTGATGATCGCGAGCAGGGTCAGCGTCACCGCCGCCACGGCGAGGCCCCGGGGCAGCCCCCAGGAGCGCAGCCGGACCACCGCCGGGTGCAGGCCGATCGCCAGGAAGAGCGCGATGAAGACCAGCACCAGCACCGAGCCCGCGTTGCGGACCGCGAGGAACAACGAGTACGCCAGCAGCACGCCCAGCCCGCCGGTGAGCCCGACCAGGAACGGACTGAGTCGCAGCGGCTGCCCCGGCCGACCGAACCGGCCGGGGTGCTCGTCGGTCGGCTGTTCGTCGGGGCGCTCGTCGACAGGCGGCTCGTCGGGGCGGGCGTCGGTCGACGGCGGGGGTGCCGTGCGGTTTTCGTCGGCCGGATTGCGGCTCTGTGGAGGTGCGCTGCCGGTCGGCGCGGTCACTCCGGCAGCGGTCGCCGATCCCTCGTCCGGGTCGCCCTGCCGCTCGCCGTGCACCGCTGGTTGCTCGCTTCCCACCCGGGCCTCCCACCGATCGTCCCGGCAGAGGTTATCGGGCGGACGCCAGGGCGCGGTGCCCCGCGCGGCGGAACCTACTCGGAGTCGACCGAGACCTTCTTCGACTTGGTGCCCTGGTCCTCGACGGTCGGCTTGCCGCTGCGCTTGCCGGAGTCACCGGTGCTGGTGATCCGGGTCGGCATCGGCTCCCGCCCACCGGTGCCGGGCACCGCCGCCACGGTCGGCTCGCCGTCGATGCTGCCGCCGTCGGCCCCGCCGGTCACCGGCTCGGTCACCCGGTTCGGCCCGGTCTTCGCGCCGCCCACCGCGTGCTGGTCGGCGGCGACCTGCTCGGCAGCGGCCTCGACGATCTGCTGCATGTCCGCCTCGGCCTGCGCGAGCTGCTGCTCGGCCTGCTGGGCCGACTGTTCCGTGCCGGTCAGCCGGTCCCGCTCGCCGGCGAGCTGGTCCCGCGCGGCGGCGAGCTGTCGCTGGATCCGGTCCGACTCCTGCCGGGACGCGACCGTCTCCTGCCGGATGTCGGCGAGCGCCTGCTGCGCCTCGGCGAGTTCCTGCATCACCTCGGCCAACTGCTGCCGGCCGGCCGCCGCCTCCTGCTGGGTACTCGCCAGGTGCTGCTGGGTGGTGGCCAGGTGCTGCTGTGCGGTCGCCATGTACTCCTCGAACTGTCGCCGGGAGGTGGCGGCCTGCTCGTCGGCCTGCCGCTGCAACTCGGCGAGACGCTCCTGCGCCTCCCGCCGGACCTGCTCGGCGTGCTCCTCGGCCTCCCGGCGCACCCGCTCGGCGTATTCGTCGGCCTCCTGGCGGACCCGGTCGGCGCCGCCCTCGATCTCCGCCCGGCGGGTCTCGTACGACTCCTCCAGCTCGGCGCGCCGCGTGTCGAACTGCTGCTCCAACTCGGTCTGCCGCTGCTCGAACTGCTGCTCCAACTCGGACTGGCGCTGGTTGAACTCGCGGTCGGCCCCGGCCCGGTAGGCGGCGAGTTCCTCCTCCAGCGCGGCCCGGCCGGCGGCGAGTTCCTGCTCGGCCGCGCTGCGCTGTGCGGTGATCTCCGCCTCGGCGGCCGTACGGCGCCGGTTCACCTCCTGCTCGACGCCGGAGCGCCAGGCGCCCAACTCCTGCTGCGTCTCCGCCCGCACCTTCTGGGCGTACTCCTCGACGTCGGCCCGGGACTTGCGGACGTACTCGGCGGTCTCCTCGTTTATCCGGGCCGCCTCCTGCTGCGCCTTGGTGTGCGCGGCCTGACCTGCCTCGCGGAGCTGGGTCGCCTCGTGCTTCGCCTTGGCGAGCAGCCCTTCGCCGGCCTCGCGCAGCCGGGTGGCCTCCTGCTTGGCCAGCTCGATCATGCGGTCGGCCTCCTGGCTCGCCGCGTCGGTGAGCCGCTGCGCCTCCTGCTGCGCCTTGACGTGTGCTGCCTGCCCGGCCTCGCGCAGCCGGGTCGCCTCCTGCTGCGCGGCGTCGCGCAGCCGGTTCGCCTCGTGCTGGGCGGCGTGCCGCAGCCGGGCGGACTCCTGGCGGGCGCGCTCGACGACCTGCTGGCTCTCCCGCTCGGTCCGCTCGGTCAGCTCCTCGGCCTGTCGGGCGGTCAGCTCGGTGAGCCGGTTCGCCTCCTGCTCGGCGGTGTCCCGGAGCTCCTTCGCCTCCTGTACGGCCCTGGCGTGCGCGGCCTGGCTGGCCTCGCGCAGCCGGTTGGCCTCTTCGGCGGCCCGGTTGCGCAGCTCCGAACCCTCCTGCTTGGCCTTCTCCAACACGGCCTGGGCGGCCTCGCGGAGCCGGGTGGCCTCCTCGGCGGCGGCGGTGACGGCGGCGTCCGCCTCCGCCCGGCGGGCCGTGTTGACCTTCTCCTCCTCCGCGCGGCGGGCGGCGAGGGCGAGTTCGAAGTCGCGAAGCGCGTCGGCGGCCTGGGTACGGGCGTCCTCGAGCACCTGCTCCGCCTCGGCCCGGCGGGCCTCGATCTCCTGGAGCGTGTCCCGGTGGATGATCTCGGCCTGTTCCTCGGCAAGCGCCAGGATCTGTTCGACCACCGGACCGAGGTGCCGAAACGAGGCCCGGTCGACCACGCCCACCTGCCGGCGTACCGCGGTCAGGTCGCGTTGCAACACCTCGACCTGGCCCGCCAGGTTGTGGATCTGGGTGTACGCGTGCTCACGCTGGGCCGCCAGAGTGGCGATCTCATTCTCGGCGCGAGCGACGTATCGGTCCACCTGCCCCCTGTCGTAGCCCCGAAAGGCCGGCTCGAAGCTCGGCTCCGTAGCCACGTCCCCGTTCAGGGCAAACAGTTCCTCGCCGTGCGACATGCTCCCATCCTCACACGTGGTGGCTGGTTCTGCGGCGATACCCGGCGGGGCTTATGGGACGAAGCTCACTGGTGGTGACATCGGCCGATCTATCGGACCGTACGCCGCGCAGCACTCGGGGCCGTACCGGAACTTCCGGTACGGCCCCGGCCGTACTGCTGCCCCGCAGTCTCCGACCTCGCGCCCGTCGTCGGGTCAGCTGGTCGCGTCGGCGGGAACCCGCTCCTCCGCCTCGGCCTTCTCGGCGGCGGGGGCCGGCTTGGCAGCCTCGGGCTTGGCAGCCGCCCCACCCACGCCGGGCACGATGCCGGCCAGGCCGGAGAGCATCTGGCCGAGCTGGGAGGTGACGGCGTCCTTCTGCCGGGTGAGGTCCTCGACCTCGCGGCGGGCCGCCTGCGTGGTCAGGTCCGCCTCGGTACGCGCCTCGGTGAGCAGGCGGTGCGCCTCGGCGCGGGCCTCGTTGAGGGTCTTGTCGGCGAGCGCCTTGGCCTTGTCGATGGTCTCGTTGGCATTCCGCTCCGACTCCACCCGGCGGGCCTCGGCGCGCTGCTCGATCTCCTTGGCGCGGTCCTGCGCCGCCCGGGCCCGCTGCTCGGCCTCGGCGACCAGCTTCTGGGTCTGGGCCACCTGCGCGGCGTGCCGCTCCGACTCCTCGCGCTCGGCCTTCTCCCGGCGCTCGGCGAGCTGGAGCTCCAGCGCCTGGAGGTCCTTGTCGCGCTTGTCCCGGGCGTCGGTGAGCAGCTTGGTCGCCTCGGCGCGCTTCTCTTCGGCCTCCCGGGCCGCCTTGGCGCGCTGCTGGGTGATCTCCCGCTCGGCGGTGGCCCGGAGGGTGGCGACCTCCCGCTCGACGGTGGACTTCAGCTCGGCCACCTCGTGCGCGGTGACCGTACGGAGCTGCTTGGTCTCCCGCTCGGCGTCGGCGCGCAGGGTGTCCGCCTCCCGGCGGGCCTGCACCCGGACCTCGGCGGCCTCCCGCTCGGCGGCGGTGCGTACGCTGCCCGCCTCCCGCTCGGCGGAGGCCTTCATCGCGGCGGCCTCGGCGCGGGCCTTGTCGGTGATCTCCCGCGCCTCTAGCCGGGCGGCCGAGAGGATGCCCTCCGACTCGCGCTTGGCCTCGCCGCGGTGGTCGTTCGCCTGCTCCTCGGCCAGGCGGAGGATCTGCTCGACCCGGGTGCCCAGGCCGGAGAGGGTGGGGCGGTTGTTCTCCTCGAGCTGCTTGTTGGTGTCGGTGAGCTTCTGCTCGACCGACGCGAGGCGCTGCTCGGCCTGCCGGAGTCGACGCTGGGCGTCGTTCATCCGCTGCTCGGCCTCGGCGCGGGCCTGCTCGGACTGGTTCAGAGCGGCGTTCAACCGGCCCAGGTGGCTGTTGACCTGCTCACGGTCGTAGCCGCGCAGGGCAACCGTGAAATCTGGCTGCGAGTTCGCGTTGTCGAAGAACGCGAGAGGGGAGGACTGCTGCTGGGGCATTGGGACATACTTGCAGACTTACCGGGGTGCTTCGCAAGAGCCGTGCCGTACTATCGCGCCCAGTTCACAAGGTCAACTCAACCCGCCGGACGGCGGTGTTGTTTGCCGGATCTACTGTGCTTGAAGCACCTGGCGGACGATGTCGTCGCGGCCAGTTCCGCAGCATCCTCGTACGGCCGGCATCCACCGCGTTCACCGTCCCGCCAGCCGGGCCACGATCGGTGCGGCGGCGTCCAGGTTGCCGCCGAGGTGCAGATAGCTGACGCCGTACTCCTCGCGTAGCGCGAGGAGTTTGTCGACGCACTCGTCCACGCTGCCGTGCAGCACCGACGGGGAGGCGGCCAGCGCGGCCGGGTCGACCGCGCGGGCGTGACTGGACGAGGCCCGGTGCTCCACGCCCCGGTGCACCACCCGTACGTCGAACATCCGGGACTGGAACTCCAGGCCGGCCGGATCCCGCCCGGCGGCCGTCGCGGCGTCCCGGGCCCAGGCCACCTTCCGGGCGAACCGCTGCGGACTCATCTCGGCGAGCGCGGCCAGCGGGTCGACGTCCGGGGCGAGCCTCGGGTTGATCCCGACGATGTCGGCGCACCGGCCGGCGAGTTCGAGGATCCGCCGGCTGCCGCCACCGACCAGCAGCGGCGGACGGGGGCGCTGCACCGGAGCCGGCAGCCCCTGCAGTCCGGTGATCCGGTAGTGCCGACCGGTGAAGTCGACGGGCTCGTCGCCGAAGAGTCGCAGCAGGATCTCGATCGACTCGGCGAGCCGCTCGACGCGTACCGCCGGGGGGTCGAACGGCAGTCCGGCCGCGTCGTGGTCGTCGCGCAGCCAGCCGGCACCGAGGCCGATCTCCACCCGGCCGCCGGAGAAGACGTCGAGGTTCGCCAGTGCCTTGTGCAGGAGTACCGGATGCCGGAAGTCGTTGCAGAAGACCATGCCGAGCACCCGGAGCCGGCTGGTGGCCTCGGCGGCCACAGTCATCGCCACCAGCGGGTCCATCGCCCAGCCACCGGTGAGGTGGTCGGAGACCGAGACGGAGTCGAAACCGAGATCCTCGATCCGGCGGATCTCGTCCCGCCACCGCGCCGCCGGCCGGTCCAGCCGGGGCATCGCGGCGGTGAACCGGAACGGGCGTACCCCGGCGGGATGGGGTCCGGCCGGTGCGGCGGACGACCTGGTACCCGGGACCGGCGGCGCCGGTTCGGCGGTGGGCGCGAGGGGCTGCGCGGGCGGCATCGCCCGACTCTATTGGTCGCCGGGCGGCGCACCCGGGTTTACCGGCCGGCTGCCCGGGGCGAAGTCGGATTGTCGACACGGGCCCCAGCCCGACCGGACGGCGCATTCCGAGCCACCGGCCGGCGGCCTAGCGTGACCGCTGCGCAGACCCAACGTGACCCGCTGGGCACAGACCTACCGGGAGCTACCGCAGGAGGACGCAGTGACGGTGCTGCACTTCGACTCGCCGATGTCCGACGACGAGCGTCGGGCACGGCTCTTCGCCGGGGACCTGTTCGTCTACTCGCCGACGCCGCACTCGATGGCGCTCGTCGCCTTCGCCCGACAGATGACCGAGACCGCGTTCGCGCCGCACTTCCCGCCGGAGGCCCAGCACCACCTGGCCGGCCCGGACTACGTCTCGGTGCTGGCCGAGCTGAAGCCCGGCTTCATCAACCATCCGCGCAGCGCCGAACTCGTCAGGGGACTCCTGTCCGACCTCGGCGCCGACCCGGCGCAGACCTACTTCGACGTACCCCGGCTGCGCTCGATGACCAGCGAGTACCTCAACGCGGGGCTCACCCTCCAGTTCGAGTCGCACCGGGACACCTGGTTCTCGGCGCCGATGTCCCAGCTCAACTTCTGGATCCCGGTGTACGAGGTGACCGAGGCGAACGTGATGGCCTTCCACCCGAGGTACTTCGACACCGGGGTGCGCAACAGCTCCCGGGACTACAACTACGCGCAGTGGGTGGCGCACGGCCGGACCGCCGCCGCCGCGCAGGTGCACGCCGAGACCCGCAGGCAGCCCGGGTTGGAGCAGGAGCTGGAGCGGGAGCCCGACCTGCGGGTACTCACACCACCCGGCGGAGTGCTGGTCTTCTCCGGCGCACAGTTGCACACCACGGTGCCGAACACCTCCGGCCGGACCCGGTTCTCCATCGACTTCCGGGCGGTCAACCTGCACGACGTACGGGCCCGGGCCGGCGCCCGCAACGTCGACTCGGAGTGCACGGGTACCACCCTCGGCGACTTCCGCCGAGCCACCGACCTGGCACCGATGCCGACCGACCTGATCGAGTCGTACGACACCGTACCCGCCTGAGGTGTTAGGAAGGGCCCCCGCTACAACAGAAAGCGATAACGGGGGGCCCTTCCTTGCACTTCTACGCTGGTTCTACGAGTTCTACGAGTACGCCGCCGGCGTCGCGTGGGTGCACGAAGTTGATCCGGGAGCCGGCGGTACCCCGCTTCGGCGTCTCGTAGAGCAGCCGTACGCCCCGCTCGCGCAGCGCGGCGCAGGCGGCGTCGACGTCGGCGACCCGGTACGCGACCTGCTGCACCCCGGGGCCGCTGCGGTCCAGGAACTTCGCGATGGTGGAGTCCGGGCTCAGCGGCGCCAGCAGTTGCACGCAGCCGCCGTCCGGGGTCGGGCCGACCTGGAGCATCGCCTCCCGTACCCCCTGCTCGGGGTTGGTCTCGGTGTGCACGCAGCGCATGCCGAAGACCCGCTGGTAGAACTCGATCGCGGCGTCGAGGTCGGCCACCGCCACCCCGACGTGATCGATGCCCTGCAGGCCGATCCCTGTGAGATAGTCGGCAGCCGGGCTGTCCGGGTTGTCGTCGTCCACCAGGATAGTCTGACCTAACAAACGTTAAGGCGCTCCGCCAGGTCCCCCCGGAGGCGACAGTTCCCATGGCATCCGTGATCGTCAACGGCGCCCGTACCCCGATGGGTCGGCTGCTCGGCAACCTCAAGGACTTTTCGGCGACAAAGCTCGGTGGCATCGCCATCCGGGCCGCCCTGGAGCGCTCCGGGGTCCCCGCCGACCAGGTGCAGTACGTGATCATGGGGCAGGTGCTCCAGGCCGGCGCCGGGCAGATCCCGGCCCGGCAGGCGGCGGTGGAGGCGGGCATCCCGATGTCCGTACCGGCGCTGACCATCAACAAGGTCTGCCTCTCCGGCCTGGACGCGATCGCCCTGGCCGACCAGCTCATCCGGGCCGGTGAGTTCGACATCGTGGTGGCCGGCGGCATGGAGTCGATGACGAACGCCCCGCACCTGCTGCTCGGCCAGCGGGCCGGCTACAAGTACGGCGACGTGACCGTGAAGGACCACATGGCGCTGGACGGGCTCACCGACCCGTGGGACTGCTGCGCGATGGGCGAGTCCACCGAGCGGCACAACGCCCGGCACGGGATCAGCCGGGCCGAGCAGGACGCCTTCGCCGCCGCCAGCCACCAGCGGGCCGCCGCCGCCCAGAAGAACGGCGCCTTCGCCGAGGAGATCGTCCCGGTGACGGTGCCGCAGCGTAAGGGCGACCCGCTGGTGATCAGCGAGGACGAGGGCGTACGCCCGGACACCACCGCCGAGTCGCTGGCCCGGCTCCGCCCGGCGTTCACCCCGGACGGGACGATCACCGCCGGCAGCTCCTCGCCGATCTCCGACGGTGCCTGCGCGGTCGTGGTGATGAGCAAGGCGAAGGCGCAGGAGCTGGGGCTGACCTGGCTGGCCGAGATCGGCCCGCACGGCAACGTGGCCGGCCCGGACAACTCGCTGCACTCGCAGCCGGCGAACGCCATCGAGCACGCGCTGCGCAAGGGCGGGCTGACCGTCGGCGACCTCGACCTGATCGAGATCAACGAGGCGTTCGCGCAGGTGGGTGTCAAGTCGGCCCGGGACCTCGGCGTCTCCGACGAGATCGTCAACGTCAACGGTGGCGCGATCGCGCTTGGCCACCCGATCGGGATGTCCGGGGCGCGTCTGGTGCTCACCCTGGCGCTGGAGCTGCGTCGCCGCGGCGGCGGTACCGGCGCTGCCGCGCTCTGTGGCGGCGGTGGCCAGGGCGACGCGCTGATCGTGCGCGTGCCGGTACAGGCCGGCGGGCGGGAGTGACGGCGGAGTCCGCCGCGGACCGGCCCGAGCCGAAACAGGCCGGGCCGGACCGGCCTGACCCGAACTCGACGAGGTCGGACCGGCCTGAGTCGCACTCGGCGGCGGCGGACCGGCCTGACCCGAACTCGGCCGGGTCGGACCGACCTGAGTCGAAGCCGGCCGGGTCAGTTCGGCCCGAGCCGAGGCCGGCGGGGTCGGTGCGGCGCAGCCGGGACGTGCCGATGCTTGTCGACCGGGCCCGGCAGGGCGACCCCCGGGCGGTGGCCCGGCTGATCACCCTGGTCGAGTCCGGTGACGAACTGCTGCCGCAGGTCGCGGCGGCGCTCGCCCCGCACACCGGGCGGGCCCAGGTGATCGGGCTGACCGGCTCGCCCGGGGTGGGTAAGTCGACCACCACGAACGAACTCGTCCGGGCGCTGCGGGCCCGGGACCACCGGGTCGGAGTGCTCGCGGTGGACCCGTCCAGCCCGTTCACCGGCGGGGCGATCCTCGGCGACCGGGTCCGGATGCAGGACCACGCCACCGATCCGGGGGTCTACATCCGCTCCATGTCCAGCCGGGGACACCTGGGCGGGCTGGCGGCGGCGACCCCGCAGGCGGTCCGGGTGCTGGAGGGGGCCGGCTGCGACGTCGTACTCGTGGAGACCGTCGGGGTCGGCCAGGCCGAGGTGGAGGTCGCCTCGCTGGCCGACACCACCCTGGTGCTGCTGGCGCCCGGGATGGGCGACGCGATCCAGGCGGTCAAGGCCGGCATCCTGGAGATCGCCGACGTCTTCGTGGTCAACAAGGCCGACCGGGACGGCGCCGACGCCACCGTGCGGGACATCAACGGCATGATCGCGTTGGGCGAGCGCGGCCCGGGGGAGTGGCGACCGCGCGTGGTGCGCACGGTCGCGGCCCGGGGCGAGGGGATCGACGACCTGGTCACGGCGGTGGAGAAGCACCGTGGCTGGCTGGTCGAGCACGGTGAACTGCGCCGCCGCCGCGAGGCCCGGGCCGCCGCCGAGGTCGAGGCGATCGCGCTGGGCACGCTCCGGGACCGGATCGGTTCACTTCGCGCGGGTACGTCGCTCGCGGCGCTCGCCGCCCGGGTGGCCGACGGCTCGCTCGACCCGTACGCGGCGGCCGGCGAGCTGCTCGACCAGCTCGGCCGGTCCGCCGGCTGAACCGCGCCCGGTTCACGGAGCACGGCCGGTCCACGGAGCGGGCCCGGTTCACGGGTGCAGGACGGCGCCCTTGAGTACCTTGTCGACGGCGTTCCTCGGCCCGTGCACGGCCAGCCCCACCAGGTCGAGCCGGTCCCGTTCGACCGCCCGGACGGCGGCCCGGTTGTCCCGGTCGTTGCCGGTGCCGAAGAGCTGCTCGGTGAAGATGGCGAGCCGCATCCCGCGCTCGACGGCCCGCCGGTGCGCGTTGACGAGCACGTCCCGGCCGCCGGTGAAGACCAGCACCGGCTGGCGGAACATCGGCAGGTAGCGGGTGTCGTCGGCGTCGAGGTAGTCGGCGCCGAGCAGTTCCGGCTCGGCCCCGGCGACACCGCTGGTCAGGAACGCCGTGACGTTGAGCCGTTGCCAGGTCGCGAGGTCGTCCCGGAGCAGAATGGCGATCTTGGTGTCGAAGCGGACCCGGGCCGGCTCCGGTCCGGCGGTCGGGACGGCTGTGGTCATGGAAGATCCTCCTCGGTCGTTCGTCGCACCGATCCTGTCCCCGCTCCCGGCCGCGAATCTTGTACGTTCCTCGCACCCCGTACGCCGGCTGGTGGGGGTCAGACTCGTCGGAGCCGAGAATGTGTCAGTTCCGCCGCTGGTTCGTCCACGGCGGATAGGCTCCGTCAACGCCGACGGCGCCGTGCGGGCCGTCGAGACCAGGGGAGAGACGAAGAATGACCGAGGTGCAGAACGATTCCGGCCAGGCCCCGGAGACGACGACACCGGCGGCAGCGCCCGCACCGGCGGCGCCCGCACCGGCAGCGGCAGCGCCGAGGGGCGGGACCGAGGTGTCCGAAGAGGTCATCGAGAAGATCGCCGGTGCGGCGGCCCGTGGGGTGCCCGGCGTCGCCGATCTCGGTGGCGACGTCGCCCGGTTCTTCAACAGCGTGCTGGACAAGGTCGGCCTGGACGAGGTGGGCGACGCACGGCGGGGCGTCTCGGCCGAGGTGAAGGGGACCAGCGCGACGATCAGGGTCGTGCTGGTGATCCAGGCCGATCATGTCGTGCAGGAGGTGACCGAGGCGGTCCGGGCGAGGGTCATCGAGGCGGTGGAGAACTACGGCCTGACGGTCGCCGAGGTGAACGTCAAGGTGGACGACATCGAGCTGAACGCTCCGCCGGCCACCGGGGCCTGACCGTGGTGCCGGCCCGGCCGCGACTGCCGTGATCGGGGATCTTCCGCCCGGAAACCGTACCGCCCCGGGCCGGAAGGTTCCCTGATCGCGGGGCAGCCGCACGTGATCCCGGGCTACCTTAGCGATCGTTCAGGGTCCCCCTCTACACTCGGGCTCAGTCGAGGAGCGCGAGGAGGCCCCCACCGATGAACGCCGAGGAGATCGCCGCCGGACGAGCCCGCTGGCAGGCCCGGTACGACGCGGCACGCAAACGGGAGGCGGACTTCACCACCCTCTCCGGGATGCCTGTCGAACCCGTCTACGGACCACCCGAGGGCAGCGCCGACCCGCGCTTCGACCGGATCGGCTGGCCGGGCGAGTACCCGTACACCCGGGGGTTGTATCCGACCGGCTACCGGGGACGGACCTGGACGATCCGGCAGTTCGCCGGCTTCGGCAACGCCCGGCAGACCAACGAGCGCTACCGGATGATCCTCGGCGCGGGTGGCGGCGGGCTCTCCGTCGCCTTCGACATGCCGACCCTGATGGGCCGGGACTCCGACGACCCGCAGGCGCTCGGCGAGGTCGGGCACTGCGGGGTCGCCGTCGACTCCGCCGCCGACATGGAGGTGCTCTTCGACGGCATCGACCTGGCCGGCGTGACCACCTCGATGACCATCTCCGGGCCGGCGGTACCCGTCTTCTGCATGTATCTCGTCGCCGCCGAGCGGCAGGGCGCCGACATCTCCAAACTGGACGGCACCCTCCAGACGGACATCTTCAAGGAGTACATCGCGCAGAAGGAGTGGCTCTTCGACCCCGAGCCGCACCTGCGGCTGATCGGCGACCTGATGGAGTACTGCGCTCGGGAGATCCCGCGTTACAAGCCGCTCTCGGTCTCCGGCTACCACATCCGGGAGGCGGGTTCCACCGCCGCGCAGGAGCTGGCCTACACCCTGGCGGACGGTTTCGGCTACGTCGAGCTGGGCCTGAGCCGAGGTCTCGACGTCAACGTCTTCGCGCCCGGACTGAGCTTCTTCTTCGACTCGCACGTCGACTTCTTCGAGGAGATCGCCAAGTTCCGGGCCGCCCGCCGGATCTGGGCCCGCTGGCTGCGCGAGGTGTACGGCGCCACCGACGAACGGGCACTCTGGCTGCGCTTCCACACCCAGACCGCCGGTGTCTCGCTGACCGCGCAGCAGCCGGTCAACAACGTGGTGCGTACCGCCGTGGAGGCGCTGGCGGCGGTGCTCGGCGGTACCAACTCGCTGCACACCAACGCGCTGGACGAGACCCTCGCGCTGCCCAGCGACTCGTCGGCGGAGATCGCGCTGCGTACCCAGCAGGTGCTGATGGAGGAGACCGGGGTGGTCAACGTCGCCGACCCGCTCGGCGGCTCCTGGTACGTCGAGGCGCTGACCGACAAGATCGAGGCGGAGGCGGAGGAGATCTTCGCCCGGATCCGGCAACTCGGCGGCGAGGGTCCGCACCCGATCGGCCCGATGACCTCCGGCATCCTGCGCGGTATCGAGGACGGCTGGTTCACCGGTCAGATCGCCGAGGCGGCCTTCACCTACCAGCAGGCGCTGGAGAAGGGCGAGAAGAAGATCGTCGGCGTGAACTGCCACACCGGTACGGTCGCCAAGGAGCTGGAGATCCTGCGCGTCTCGCACGAGGTGGAGTTGGAGCAGCGGCGGGTGCTGGCCGACCGCAAGGCAGCCCGGGACGCGACAGCGGTCACCGAGGCGCTGACCCGGATGGTCGACGCCGCCCGTACCGGCGAGAACATGATCCCGCCGATGCTCGCCGCCGTACGCGCCGAGGCGACCCTCGGGGAGATCTGCGACGCGCTGCGCGCCGAGTGGGGCGTCTACCGTGAGCCGGCCCGGTTCTGAAGCGTCGCGTTGCCGGTCGACCCGGCGCCGCGTGCGAGACTAGGGAACCATGAGCGACCCACGGATCACCTCGTCGATCTTCACCCGCGGCGCGGTCGACCTCGGCGCGCTGCGCGCCGCACAGACACCCGCGAAACCGGCGGCAGCGACCCCACCGGGCGGCCCCGGCATCCCCGGCGGAACACCGCCGAGCACACCCCCCGGGGGCGGGGGCGGAGTCGCGGTGATCGACGTCACCGAAGCCACGTTCCAGTCCGAGGTGCTGGAACGCTCCCTCAACACACCAGTGGTGATCGACTTCTGGGCCGAGTGGTGTGAACCCTGCAAGCAACTCTCCCCGGTGCTGGAACGGCTCGCCGCCGAGGGCGCCGGTGCGTGGGTACTGGCCAAGGTCGACGTCGACGCCAACCCCCGGCTCGCGCAGATGTTCCGGATCCAGAGCATCCCGATGGTCTACGCGGTGGTGGGCGGCCAGCCGGTCGACGCCTTCGCCGGGGTGGTGCCCGAGGCGCAGCTGCGGCAGTGGATCGGCGCCGTGCTCAAGGCCGGCGGGGTCTCGGTGGAGGCACCGGAGGACCCCCGGCTCAGCGAGGCCGACGAGGCGCTGATCAGCGGTGACCTGGACGCGGCCGAGCAGGCGTACAAGAAGATCCTCTCGGACGCGCCGGCGGACGCGGCGGCCGAGGCCGGCCTGGCGCACGTCGCGCTGGCCCGCCGGGTGAGCGGTGCGGACCCGGCGGCGGCGCTGGCCGCGGCCGAGGCGGGCCCCGACGACGTACCGGCACAGTTGCTCGCCGCCGACATCGAGGTGCTCAGCGGTCAGGCCGAGCAGGCGTACGCCCGGCTGGTCGAACTGGTCCGTCGGACGGCCGGCGATGACCGGGAGGCCGCCCGGCAGCACCTGGTGTCCCTGTTCAGCATCGCCGGTCCGGACGATCCTGCGGTGGCCAGCGCCCGGAGGGCCCTTTCACGTGCGCTCTTCTAGACAATAGGCAGTACGAGCAGCGCGCATGCCGGCCTGGCAGCCGCGATACCGGACGGGAGCACACTATGCGCCGGATCGCCGTCCTGGACGCCCCGTCCAATCTGGGCCTGCGTCCGCCGACCCCCACCTCGGTGCCGGGCTGCGCAAAGGCACCGGGCGCGCTGCGTGACCACGACCTGCTCGCCCGGCTCGCGGCCCGGGACGCCGGCTGCCTCACTCCGCCCCGGTACGACCCGGGCGACTGGCGTCCCGGGGACGGGGTGTGCCACGCCGGCTCCATCGCGCGGTACTCGATCGAGCTGGCCGAGCGGATCGGCGGCATCATCGACCAGGGTGAGTTCCCGCTGGTGCTCGGCGGGGACTGCTCGATCCTGCTCGGCTCGGCGCTCGCCATGCACCGGCTCGGCGAGGCGGTCGGCGGTCGGATCGGGCTGATATTCGTGGACGGCCACTCCGACTTCCGGCACCCCGGCAACGCCTCGTACGTCGGCGCGGCGGCCGGCGAGGACCTCGCCCTGGTCACCGGACGGGGCCAGGCCGACCTGGCCGCGATCGAGGGGCGCCGGCCGTACTTCCGGGACATCGACGTGGTGGTGCTCGGCATCCGGGCGCACGACGAGTACCGGCTCGACCTCCAGGCGGCCGGGATCGTCACCCGGCCGGTGCCGGCGCTACGGGTCGAGGGGGCGGCCCGGACCGCCCAGTGGGCACACGACCAGTTGACCGACTGCGCCGGCTACTGGGTGCACGTCGACGTCGACGTGCTCGACCCGGCGGTGCTGCCGGCGGTGGACGCGCCGGACCCGGGCGGGATCGCCTTCACCGAGCTGGAACTGCTGCTGGCCGGGCTTGTCGACACCCCGCACTGCCTGGGGGTCGAGATCACCGTCTTCGACCCCGACTACGACCCGGACGGGGCCTACGCGGCCGAGATCGTCGACACGCTTGTCGCCGGGCTGGCCCCGGTCTCCGCCCCCGAGGCGGTTCCGCCCCGGTTGTCGCCGAGCCGTCCGGTCGATCCGGAGCGCGGCCTGACGGTCCCGGGGCCGCGAACCGTGCTGCCCGCCGTACCGTCGGCGCCGGTCCGGCAGTCGACCGAGCCGCCGCCCGGCGTGGCAGCCGAGCCTGCGGCCAACGGCGCCCGGATCGGGGTACCCGAGCTGGCCGCCCGCTGGTCGGAGCCGGTCGGCCCGCCCGCCTCGGCCGGTCCCGGACGGCTCCGCCGCAACCCGCCACCGCCGGCCGAGGAACCGGCCGACGACGCCGAACAGCCCTCCCGCCCCGCCGACGGGGAGCCCGGGATGTCGGCGGCGGCGCCGACCCGCGACTCCGAGCCGGGGTCGGCGGAGATCGCCTGAGCCTCGTCGCAGCCGCCGAACGCCTGTCCCGCCGGCCTGCCGGCCGGCGTTCCTGGTCCTCTGGCCGGTTCCACTGGTCCTAACTGGTCTCGCCGGTCCTGACCTGTGTTTCCGCCGGCTGTCCGACCGGCGAGCCCTCAGTCCGGAGACTGTCGAGCTGGGTGCACAGACGGGGCATGTGGCGTACCGGTGGTGGCTGAGATCGGCCGCCCGCGTTCGTCTGACTCGTGGGCGCACAAACGGGGCAGCTCGACAGTCTCGCCGTGGGACTCATACCTGTGCTGGACCTCGAGTCGACACGCGTTCGCTAGGTCTCGACCAGGTTGTCCAGCGTGCCGGTCAGGAGCTGCCGGGTTCGCTGAAGTTCGGCGATCGAACTGTCGACTTCGCTGATCTGCGTTTGAAGCCGTTCACGGGCCTCCGCACAGGCCGTCAGTGCTCCGTCCGGGGCGAAGCACGGCAGCACCTGTGCCACGGCCTGCAGGCTGAGACCGACGTCGAGCAGCAGCCGGATCCGGCGTACCTCCTCGACGGCGCACTCCTCGAAGTCGCGGTACCCGTTGTCGAGTCGCCGGGAGGACAACAGCCCCAGACGGTCGTAGTGCCGCAACGCCCGAGTGCTGACACCGCTGCGGTGAGCCAACTGATTGATCAGCATCATCCACCCTTGACCTTGACACTGGCGTCAAACCTTACCGTTCGACCATGTCGATCAACCTGACCTTCTCCGAGGTGCGTCCATGAGCGTGGTCGTGACCCAACTGGCCGCGTTGCGTGACGACCTGCGCGGTCCACAGGATCCTCGGCAGCGGTTGATGGCGTTGTCGACCCTCATCAACACGGTGGGCATGGGCCTCCTCCTCTCCGCGGGCACCATCTTCCTCATCCGGTCGGCCGGGCTGAGCCCGGCCGTCGTGGGCATCGGTCTCACCGTCGGCTCGCTGATCGGCTTCGGTGCCGGGGTGCTCATCGGCGATCAGGCCGACCGACGAGGGGCTCGTGAGGTGGTAATCGCCGCCATGCTGGTGGAGGCGGTGGCAAGCGTCGGCTTGCTGCTGGTGCGGGACCTATGGACGCTGATCCTGGTGGCTTCGGTCGCGATGATCGGCCGGGCGGGTGCGGGTAGCGCTCGCGGGGCGATGATCGGAGTACTGGCCGAGCAGGGCAAGGGTGCGGCGCTGCGTAAGTACCTGCGTGCGGTCACCAATGTCGGCCTGGCGGTGGGCATGCTCGGCGCCGCCGCCGTACTGGCCATCGACAGTCGACCGGCATACGTGATCATGGTGCTCACCGATGCGGCGACGTTCCTGCTCGCCGCTGCCGTGCTGGCCCGGCTGCCACATCTGCCGCCCACCCGCGGCGCCAGGTCCGCCCCGGACGAGCGCCGCTGGCTGGCGTTGCGCGACCGGCGCTACCTGGCGCTCACCGCCGCGTCGTCGGTCGCGAGCCTGCAGTACTGGGTGCTCGTCCAGGCACTTCCGCTGTGGATCGTCCTCCGGACGGCGGCGCCGCGCTCCATGGCGGCACTCGTCCTGTTCGTCGCCGCGGTCACCGTAGCCATCACACAGGTCCCCGCGACGCGGTCCATCGACGGTCCCCGGACGGCGGCCCGACTGCTGGCCCGATCCGGGCCGCTCTTCCTGGTGGCCTGGATCCTGATGGCCATGTCGTCCGGCCGGCCAGCCTGGGTCGCGGTCGCGTTTCTGCTGATCGCGGTACTCGTGCACTCGCTTGCCGAAGTCTGGCAGGCGGCCGGGACCTTCGAGCTGTCCTTCGCCCTCGCCCGGCCCGAGGCGCAGGGCCAGTATCAGGGGGTGATCGGGCTCGGCCACAACCTCGTCGAGGCGATAGCGCCGGTCGTCGTCATCACGTTCTGCATCGACGTGGGCATGGTCGGCTGGGTGATCCTCGCGGTGATCGTCACGGTGGCAGGCTTTCTCTGTGCGCTCATCGAGCGGCAGTGGGCCCGGAAAGATCGCGATGCGAGTCGCCAGCCTGCCGCACCGTTGACCTCTGGCTGATGACTCTGCGGCGTGATTCTGACCTGGCAGGATGGGGCCGTTGTACGTCCGCCGGACGGCTCTGCGGTGGGGCGGCTGGCTTACGACTTCGGCTGGTCCGGCGTCTTGCGCACCCAGAGCCAGACGCCCGCCAGTGCGCACGCCGCGCCCGAGAGCACAACCGCCGTCTCCGCCACCTCGGAGAGATCGTCCAGAAACGGGAAGGTGTGGGACAAAGCCAGAGCCACGAACGCGATCAGGAGCAGGACGACGGCGAGAATGCGCCGTGCAGTCAGGGATGTCATCGGGCCAGACCGTATCGACCGAACGTCTGCGGCGCAAGCCATCGATGGCGTTTCACTGCCGCGCTCACCGGCCCCGACCGGAAACCCGCACCATGCCGGTTTGACAGGGCGATCTAGTGACATTAGCTTATTGGCTATTGTGACTAGCAAATCGTTCGAGCGACGAGTACTCCAGGGGCGGTGCGGTGCCTAGGGCCGGGCTCTCGACGACAGCCGTGGTCGACGCCGCGATCGCGGTTATCGAC
The DNA here is from genome assembly GCF_002846275.1 of Plantactinospora sp. CNZ320. Taxonomy (NCBI): domain Bacteria; kingdom Bacillati; phylum Actinomycetota; class Actinomycetes; order Micromonosporales; family Micromonosporaceae; genus Plantactinospora; species Plantactinospora sp. CNZ320. The sequence goes on along the minus strand of NZ_PJMP01000001.1, from coordinate 3,633,874 downwards.
GAGCACGGCGTCGAGGCCCTCACCCTGGCGGCCGTCGCCGCGCGCACCCGGGTCGCCGCGCCCTCGCTCTACAAGCACGTCGCCGGCCTCGCCGAGCTGCGTGTCCTGGTCGGCATCCGGGTGATGACCGAGTTGACCGACCGGTCCGTCGCGGCGGTGCTGGGGCGTAGCGGCGACGAGGCGGTGGCGGCGCTGCTGCGCGCGTACCGGGACTACGTCCGCGAGCATCCGGCCCGGTACGCCGCGCTGCCACCCGACCCGTTGCACGAGCCGGCCATGGTCGAGGTGGGTACCCGGATGTTGCAGGTCTTCCTCGCCACGCTGCGCGGGTACGGGCTCACCGACTCGGCGGCGATCCACGCCGTCCGGTGCGGCCGGGCCATCGCGCACGGGTTCTCCTCGCTGGAGGCGAGTGGCGGCTTCGGGCTGCCCGAGGATCTCGACGAGACGTACGAACAACTGATCGCGATGTACGTCGCCAGTCTGCCTCGCGGATGACCTTCAGCTGATCAGAGCTGGCTGAGATCGACCTCGACGAGGAAGGGCACGGTCAGCTTCACGACGCCGGTGAAGACCTCGCCGTCGCGGTAGCGTCCGGTTGCCGGGTCAAGAACGTACGTGTAGACGAGAGGTGCTCCGGTGGCAGCCTGCTCGACACGCCAATAGAACTGGATACCGGCCCGCGCGTACTGGTTGGCCTTGACGATCCGGTCGGTCGTCTCCGACCCGGGAGAGACCACCTCGACCACGAGAAGCACGTGCTCGGGTCGTGTCGGAGTGACGTCGATGGTCTCCGCCCGGTAGACCGTCACGTCCGGACGACGGTTGTTCAGCGGCACGTCCTGGAGCCGGACGTCGAAGTTGGTGTCAGCGTTCCAATCCGGCCCGGCAGCGGCATCCAGGGCGTTCGCCAGAAGCCTGGCCAGGCGGTTGTGCCGCTTGGAGGCGCTCGGACTCACGAGGACCATCCCATCCACGATCTCGATGCCCGCACACTGCTCTGCTGTCCACGTCGCGTACTGCTCGGCCGTGACCTGCTCGTGCATCCAGGCCGGCGCGACCATCTCGACAGTCATACACACCTCCCGACCCGGACCGGCTACCGAACCTCAAGATACCGTGGCTCCGGCGACGACCAGGTTTTCCGGCACTAATGCACCCATCTGCCATGATTTGGGCCACTGTCCGCGGGAACTGGCACCGGACCGGTCCGTGGCGGCTTCGGGCTGCCCGAGGATCTCGACGAGACGTACGAACAACTGATCACGATGTACGTCGCCAGTCTGCCTCGCGGATGACTTTCAGCTGATCGGGCCGGCTGGCCGGGGGACAGCATCTCCAGTGCGGTTGCGGTAATGTCCGCGATCGCTGTGCACGTCGAGGACCCCCGTCGACGTGGGTGATCCGGGCCGCTGACCACAGCCCGCCCCGGTCACCATCTTCTTGATTGTCCCGAAAGGAATAAAACCATGTCCACAACCGCCGCCGGTCCGGCCGTCGGGCAGAAGTCCTGGATCGCCGCGCTGCTGCTCTGCCTCTTCCTCGGCACCATCGGCGTGCACCGGTTCTACGTCGGCAAGGTCGGCACCGGCATCCTGATGATCCTGACGTTCGGCGGGTTCGGCATCTGGACCCTGATCGACCTCATCATGATCGCGGTCGGCAAGTTCACCGACAAGCAGGGCCTGGCGCTCGCCCGCTGAGGCAGCCCCCGGCAGCGGCCGGGGCGGTCGGCGGGGTCAAATCCCGTCGACCGCCCCGGCCGGCGCGTTTCCGGGCCGGGCAGCGGCACTCAACGCAGGCCGCGGAGGAACTTCTCGACGATCGGCACGGCCGTGGCGGTACTCGATCCGCCCTTCTCGACGAAGACCGCGAACGCGACGTCCCCCTGCCAACCCACGAACCAGGCGTGCGTGTTCGCCGGATTGTCGTCGTACTCGGCGGTGCCGGTCTTGCCGTACACCGGATCGCCCGGCACGTCGGCAAGGGCGCTGCCGCTGCCCTTGGTGACCACCTCGCGCATCATCGTGCGCAGCGGCTCGACCGAGCCGGCCTTCAGTTGCGGGCCGGGCGGTGCCGGCTCGCCGGGCGAGGGCTCCAGCAGCAGCTTCGGCTGCTGCCACTGGCCCCGGGCGACCCCGGCGGTCGCCGCCGCCATGGCCAGCGGGCTGACCACTGTGGTGCCCTGGCCGAACGCCGCCGCCGCCCGCTCGGCCGCCGAACCGCCGGCCGACACCTTGCCGCTGAACGCGTCGACGCCGAGCTTCCACTCGGCCTCCAACCCCAGGCTCCGGCCGGCGTTGGCCAGTCCGTCCGGCCCCAACTTCGGGGCCAGCGCGGCGAAAGCGGTGTTGCAGGACTTCGCGAAGTCGGTCCGGAACGGCACAGTGCCGAGGGCGAAGTTGTCGGAGTTCTTGAACGAGCGCCCGTCGACCGTGAACGTCTTCGGACAGGCGACCGGCCCGTCCAGGGTGACCGCGCCGATGTCGAGCAGGCCGAGCGCGCTCACCATCTTGAAGGTCGAGCCGGGCGGGACCTGGGCGGTGAAGGCGAGGTTCTCGGCGCTGCCGCCGTTCGCCGCCGCGAGTACGGCGCCGTCGCTGATCCGTACCGCGACCAGGGCGGCCCGCTGCCGGGACCCGCGTACCGCGTCGTCGGCGGCGTTCTGCGTCGCCACGTCGAGGGTGGTCTTCAGGGGTACGCCGGCCTGCGGCTCGCGCCGGAACACCTCGGTACCGGTCGGCGTGACCGTACCGTCCGGACGCTTGCTGGCGATGATGACGCTCAGCCCGACCCCGCCGCGCAACTGCTTGTCGTATCGGCCCTGGAGTCCCCCGTGGCCCACCAGGTCACCTTCCTCGAAGAGGCCGGGATTGGCCGCCATGTCGTCGGCCTGCACCGGGTCGACCGAGCCGAGCAGCGCCCGGGCGAAGTCCCGGGTCGGGGCGAGTTCCCGCTGCTCGTCGCGGAACTTCGTCCCCGGCAGGTCGTAGATCCGCGGTTTGATCTGGAGGTACGCCTCCCGGCGCAGGGTCACCACGTCGACGAAGTGTTCCGGGTTCGCCTCCCGGATCCGGGTCGGCAGGTCGGACAGGTCGACCGGCGGGGTGATCGGGGGACGGATCGCCTTGAACGCCGCGTCGAGTCGCCGCACCAGGCCGGGTACGTCGGTCACCTGGTTGGGCTGCACGCCGACGAGCACCACCGGCCGGGGCGCCACGATGGGCTTGCCGGCCCCGTCGATCACCACCGCCCGCTTCGCCGGGAGCCGGCGTAGGGCCAGCTCGTCACCGCTGGTGAGGCGGGGCTCGACGATCTTCGGTTCCCAGATCACCTGCCACTGGTCGTCGTCGCCACGCTTGAGGTGGATCTCCGACGGGTACGTCCAGTGCGTGTCACCAGGCAATGTCCAGTCCACCCGTACCGTCGCGGTCGCGGTGTCCTCCGTGATCTTCGGGTCCCCCTCCCGACGGAGCTTGGGCGGTGTCTTCGCCAGCTCGCCGGAGAGCTTCTTGATCTCTTCGGCCACCTCGTCGGCGGCTACCCGCTCGCCTGCCGGGTTGCGGAATCCGACCTTGTTCAGGTCGCCGCCGAGCCAGCCGGCCAGGAACGCGTCGACCGCGCGGTCGGGACCGTCCGAGTCCGAACAGCCGGCCAGGGCCCCGGCGCCGAGCAGCACGCCGGCGAGGAGGGTGGCGGTCCCTCGCCGGGCGGTTTGCCGGAAGAGGGGGCGTTGGGAGGGTTTCGGAAAGCGCATACCGCAGTTACCTTCCAGCTCAAGGCACCGCCGGACGTTGCTCCGACGGCAGACCGACCGTAGTACGCGGTGCCGAATCGGGGCTGCCCCGGCACCCGCCGACCCCGGCGCTTTTGGCTCTCCCCACGCGCTCCGCCGCTGGTCAGTGGCGGTATGGGTGCCGCGTGAGCGGTCCGGTCGCGGGTCCGGCGAGGCGGATCGGGTGATGGCCGAGCCTGCGTGGGTACTCCCAGACGGGCGTGTCGGGCGTCCGCAACGGGTGAAAGGACAGATCTCGAGAGCCGACCTCCGTACCGCCGGTCCACCGGCAGAGGGGCTTATCGGCAGGGCCTAGTCTTGGCGGAGAGTGACCCACGGCGTGGTGGGTCGAGGGGAGTGGCACGATGGACCGGCGTCCGGCGATCAAACCGGAACCCGTTCTCCAGCCGGCGGATGCCGGCCGAGACGACAGCTACGACACGGCGGTCGACGACGACGGGGCGGGCTCTCGACTCGCCTCCGGAGCGACGGGCGTGCCGGGAGCCAGCATCGACACCCTCTATGACCTCGGACTGCCTCCGGAGGCCCTCGCCGACGACGTCGAGGACGCGGATCTGGACGAACCGGTGCCCAACGTCGAGCGGCTGGTGGCCCAGGCGGTGGCGCTGGCCGGTGACGACCACGACGCGGCGACCCTGGTCGACCGGTTCTGGCGGTTCGCCCCGGACGAGGAGCTGATCGGGTTCACCCCGGCGGAGATGCTCGCCGCAGCCAGGGCGCACCGGGAGCTGGCCGAGCAGCGGGTGCCGGGCGAGCTCAAGCTTCGGATCCACGAGCCGGACGAGGAGCAGCAGCGCACCGTAATTGAAATAGTTACGGACGATATGCCCTTTTTGGTGGATTCGATCACGGCGCTGCTGACCGGCCACCACCTCGACGTGCACATGCTGGTTCACCCGCTGGTGGTGGTCCGCCGCGAGCCGCTCGGCCGGCTGACCGAGGTCGCCGCCGACGTCGAGCCGGACGACGCGATCGACGGCGACATCGTCGAGAGTTGGATGCGGATAGAGATCGATCCGGTACGCGGTGCGGCGGACCGGGACCGATTGCGTGCCGAGTTGCAGCGGGTGCTCACCGACGTACGGGAGGCGGTGGAGGACTGGCCCAAGATGCGGCAGCGCGCCCTCTCCCTCGCCGACGAGCTGGCCGCCGCACGGACCTCGGAGAACCGCCCACCGGTGCCGGAAAAGGACATCACCGACTCGGTCGAATTGCTCCGCTGGCTGGCACACGAGCACTTCACCTTCCTCGGTTACCGCGAGTACCGGCTGATCCAGACTGCACAGGGGCCGGCGCTGGAGGCGATCCTCGGCACCGGGCTCGGCATTCTCCGGCAGGACTCCACGACGCCCCGGGCCCTCTCCTCGATGACTCCCGAGGCGCACCAGAAGGTGACCGAGAAGCGACTGCTGATCATCACCAAGGCGAACTCCCGGGCCACCGTGCACCGGTCGGCCTATCTGGACTACATCGGCTTCAAGGTCTTCAATGCCGACGGCGAGGTGGTCGGGGAGCGCCGCTTCCTCGGCCTGCTCGCCACGGCGGCGTACCGGACCAGCGTCCGCGAGCTGCCTGTGGTGCGACGCAAGGTCGCCGAGGTGCTGGACCGGTCCGGGCTCAGCCCGCGCAGCCACTCCGGCAAGGACCTGCTGCAGATCCTGGAGACCTATCCCCGGGACGAGCTGTTCCAGATCAAGACCGACGACCTCTACCACGCCGTCGTCGGCGTGCTGCGGATGGCGGGCCGCCGCCAGCTGCGGGTCTTCCTGCGCCGCGACGGGTACGGCCGGTTCATCTCCTGCCTGATCTACCTGCCCCGGGACCGGTTCACCACGCAGAACCGGCTGCGGATGCAGGAGATCCTGCTCCGCGAGCTGAACGGGATCGGGGTGGACTACACCACCCGGGTCACCGAGTCGATGCTGGCCCGGGTGCACTTCATCGTCCGGACCGACCCGGCCAGTCCGCCCGGCGAGGTGGACGCGGACCTGCTCGCCGAGGAACTCGCCGACGCGACCCGGCTCTGGGACGACGACTACCGGCTGGTGCTGGAGCGCAAGCTCGGCGACGAGCAGGCGAAGCGCCTCTTCACCCGGTACGCCGACGCGTTCCCGGAGGGCTACAAGGACGGGCACACCCCGTACGAGGCGATGAAGGACCTCGCCAAGCTGGAACTGCTGGAGGAGCCGGGCCAGCTCGAAATGCACATGTTCCGCAAGCAGCAGCCGGTCCGGCCGGGCGGACCGACCCCGGCCACCGCCGTCGAGGACGTCCGGTTCAAGGTCTACCGGTACGGCGAGCCGATGGTCCTCTCCGCCGTGCTGCCGGTGCTGCACTCCCTCGGCGTACGGGTGGTCGACGAGCACCCGTACGAGGTGGACCGGATCGACGGCCGGATCTACCTCTACGACTTCGGTCTCGAACTGCCCGAGGGTGCCCGCGAGCTGGCCGAGGTGCGCCCGCACGTGGAGAACGCCTTCTCCGCCACCTGGCGGGGTGAGGCCGAGGTCGACGGCTTCAACGAGCTGGTGCTGCGTGGCGGGCTCACCTGGCGGCAGGTGGTGGTGCTGCGGGCGTACGCGAAGTACCTGCGCCAGGCCGGCACGGTCTTCTCGCAGGACTACATGGAATCCACCTTCATCGCGTACCCGCAGGTCGCCGCCTCGCTGGTGGAACTCTTCGAGACCCGGTTCTCCCCGACGCTCGGCTACTCCGCCGAGGAACGCAACCTGCGGAGCAAGGAACTGCTCACCTCGATCAACCAACAGCTCGACGACGTGAGCAGCCTGGACCAGGACCGGATCCTGCGGTCGTACCTGACGTTGATCCAGGCGACCCAGCGGACCAGCTTCTACCAGCGGCGTACCGACGGGCGCCCCAAGCCCTACGTGGCGTTCAAGCTCGACCCGCAGATGGTGCCGGACCTGCCCGAGCCCCGGCCGAAGTACGAGATCTTCGTCTACTCGCCGCGCTTCGAGGGCGTACACCTGCGGTTCGGGCCGGTGGCCCGGGGCGGTATTCGCTGGTCGGACCGGCGGGAGGACTTCCGGACCGAGGTGCTCGGCCTGGTCAAGGCGCAGATGGTGAAGAACGCCGTGATCGTGCCGGTGGGCGCCAAGGGCGGCTTCGTGCTCAAGCAGAAGCCGGGCGACCGGGACGAGGCGGTCGCCTGCTACCAGGGCTTCATCTCGGCCCTGCTGGACGTCACCGACAACCTGGTGGGCGGGCAGATCGTGCCGCCGGCCGACGTGGTCCGGCACGACGCCGACGACCCGTACCTGGTGGTGGCGGCGGACAAGGGCACCGCCAGCTTCTCCGACACCGCCAACGAGATCTCGGTGCGCAACGGCTTCTGGCTGGCCGACGCGTTCGCCTCCGGTGGCTCCGCCGGCTACGACCACAAGAAGATGGGGATCACCGCCCGGGGTGCCTGGGAGTCGGTGAAGCGGCACTTCCGGGACATGGGGATCGACACCCAGACCCAGGACTTCACCGTGGTCGGCGTCGGCGACATGTCCGGTGACGTCTTCGGCAACGGGATGCTGCTCTCCGAGCACATCAGGCTGGTGGCCGCCTTCGACCACCGGCACGTCTTCCTGGACCCGGACCCGGACCCGGCCGCTTCCTATGTGGAGCGTCGCCGGCTCTTCGACCAGCCCCGCTCCTCCTGGGCGGACTACAACGCCGAGCTGATCAGTGCCGGCGGCGGGATCTATCCGCGTACCGCGAAGTCGATCCCGATCAGCCCGGAGGTCCGCGCGGTGCTCGACCTCGGCGACGGCGTCGAGTCGATGTCACCGCAGGAGCTGATGAAGGCGATCCTCTGCGCCCCGGTCGACCTGTTCTGGAACGGCGGCATCGGCACCTACGTCAAGGCGTCGTCGGAGTCGAACGCCGAGGTCGGGGACAAGTCGAACGACGCGATCCGGGTGGACGGCAAGGACCTGCGTGTCCGGGTGGTCGGCGAGGGCGGCAACCTGGGCTTCACCCAGGTCGGCCGGATCGAGTACGCCCTGGCCGGCGGCCGGATCTTCACCGACTTCATCGACAACGCGGCCGGGGTGGACACCTCGGACCACGAGGTCAACATCAAGATCCTGCTCGGTGCGGCGGTGGCCGACGGCGAACTGAGCGTGCCGGACCGGGACGCGCTGCTGGCCGAGATGACCGACGAGGTCACCCAGCTCGTGCTCCGGGACAACTACGACCAGGCCCGGGCGATCGGCAACGCGCTGGCCCAGGCGGCCTCGCTGCTGCCGGTGCACCGGCGGATGATCTCGGACTTCGAGCGGGCCGGGCACCTCAACCGGGAACTGGAGGCGCTGCCGCCGGACGAGGAGTTGGCCGCGCGTACCGACACCGGGCTGACCGCACCGGAGTTCGCGGTGCTGCTCGCGTACGTCAAGATCGTGCTGGAGCGGGAGATCCTGGCCGACCGGCTGCCGGACGAGGCGTGGACCTCCGAGGTACTCGCCAACTACTTCCCGACCCCGCTGCGCGAACGGTACGCCGACCGGATGCCGGAGCACCGGCTGCACCGGGACATCGTCACCACCATGCTGGTCAACGAGGCGGTGAACCGGGGCGGCATCTCGTTCATCTACCGGGTGGTGGAGGAGACCGGCGCGACCCCGGCCGACGTGATCCGGGCCTACGTGGTGGTCCGCGAGGTCTTCGGGCTGCGCGAGATCTGGGCCGACATCGAGGCGCTGGACAACCAGGTGCCGACCGAGGTGCAGACCGCCGTCTACCTGGACACCAGGCGACTGCTCGACCGGGCCGTACGGTGGCTGGTCACCAACCGCCGGTCCCCGATCGACGTACCGGCCGAGACGGCCCGACTGCGCGACGGGGTCTCCCGGCTCCTGCCCGAACTGGGCCACCTCTTCTACGGCAGCGAGCGGGAGGCGCTGGAGGAGCACGTCGAGATGTGCGTACGGCGCGGCCTGCCCCGGGATCTCGCCGAGCGCTCCACCCGGCTGATGTACAGCTTCGGCCTGCTCGACGTGGTGGAGACGGCGAGGGCGACCGGGCGGGACGTCGGCGAGGTGGCGGCGGTCTACTTCGTGCTCTCCGACCGGTTCCGGGTCGACTCGCTGCTGTCGAAGATCTCGCTGCTGCCCCGCGAGGACCGCTGGCAGACGCTGGCCCGGATGGCCCTGCGCTACGACCTCTACGCCGCGCTCGCCGCGCTCACCGCCGAGGTGCTCGGCGGGACTCCCGCCGACCTCTCGCCGGACGAGCGGGTGCAGGAGTGGGAGCGGTCGAACTCGATCTCGATCGGGCGCACCCGTAAGGCGATGGGGGAGTTCGACGAGTCCCGGGCGGATCTGGCGGCGCTCTCCGTACTGCTGCGGCAGATCCGTACCCTGGTCCGGACCTCGGCGGCCGGCTGAGCCGGCCGGGCGCCTCGGCGGCGTACCGGTGGCGGGTCTGCCGTCCGGTACGCCGCCGAGCCGCACCGGTCCGCGCGGCCCTGGCGTCCGGTCAGGGGATCCGGGTGGCGGAGACGATCACGTTGTTCCGGTAGCTGCCCTTCTTGCGGTCGAAGGTGCCGCCGCAGGTCACCACCTGGAGTCGGGCGGTGTCCGTGGCCCCGTAGACCAGTTCGGACGGGAAGGACGTCTTCGGGTACGACTTCACCGAGTCCACCGCGAACCGGACGACCCCGCCGTCCTGCCGGGTGACCTCGACCCGGTCGCCCGGCTTCAGCGCGCCGAGCCGGAAGAAGACGGCCGGCCCCATCGCGGCCGAGTCGACGTGCCCGACCACGACGGCGTTGCCGAACTCGCCGGGACTGACTCCCAGCCGGTACCAGCCGGCGAGCTGGGCCTGCTTGAGCGGGGGCACCTGCACGGTCCCGTCGTCGTTCACGCCGAGCGAGATGATCTTCGCGTTCACCTTGATCTTCGGAATGGTGATCCGGACCGGTTCCGAGCGCGGCAGTTCCGCCGGCCGGACCGGCCCGCCCGCCGGGCTGCCCGGGGTCTGCGACGGCAGGACCGGCACTGTCCACTGTGTATCCGTGGTCTCCTCGGGCTGCTGCGGCGCCTCGCCGGTCTCGACCTCGGCGGGCTGCGGCGGCTGTGCCGGGGCCGGGTTCAGGCCGGCGGTGAGCAGGGCGGTGCCGCCGAGCGCGAGCAGGACGACCAGGACGGGGCCGGCGGCACGCCACGGTTTCCCGTGCCGGCCGCCGGCGCGCCTGGTCGGCACGTCAGGCTGGTGAGCCATCGGTCCGGCGTCGGCGGATCATCAGGAAACCACCGATCGCGGCTGCCCCCAACATGCCCGCGCCGGCTGCCGCCCGACCCGAGTTCGTGCTGGTGGCGCCGCCGTCACCACCGGGTACGGAACCCCGGGGCAGTACGACGATCCTGCCCGTCGCGTTGCACGCCCCCCAGGCCCGGTAGTGCCCCGGCTTGGTCTTGTGCGGCACCTTGGCCCAGGCCCAGTAGACGGCCTCGTCGCCGTACGCGGCCTGGCCGCCCTGACCGCCGTCCGCCTGCTCGTCGCCCATGTCGGGCTGGCCGTCCTCGGGCAGCATGGGTTGGCCATCGTCCGGCGGGGTCGTGGGTTGACCACCGTTCGGCGGGGTCGTGGGCTGGCCACCGTTCGGCGGAGTCGCCGGCTGGCCGTCGTCGTCCGGCTGACCGCCGTCGGCGGGCGGGCGCTGCCGTTCCGGTACCCGAACGCCGTCCTCCTCGACGGGCTTGAGCCAGAGCTTGCCGGTGACCTTCGACGACACCCAGGCCCGCTCCACCGGGTACTCGCACTTCAGGATGACCTTGAACTTGTGTCCCGGCTTCACCCCCTTCGGCACGGTGTGGATGTGGCCCGTGTTCTCCCACTCGTGCGGACCACCGTCCGCCAGAGCGGTTCCGGGCGCGCAGATCAGCATGGCCGCGGCACCGAGACCGGCGACGGCCACCACCTTCCCCAGCAACTTCCTACTCATGACTCGTAGTCACTCCTTCCCCGTTGGGTCTGCTCGACAGCGAGCCGAGCCAGACCTGACGTTAGCTAGTTTGTGAGGAGATGTCGGGATTATGGATGTTCCTTCGGAAACATCGCCTGTGAGTGGTAGAGGGGTACTCACGTCGAGCCTGTCCGGATCGGTTCGGCGCCGACGGGTACGGGGGACAGCGGCGTACCGCTGTCCCCCGTGCGCCTCGGAGTTGCCGAGCCGTCGACCGGCTACCCGGCGAACCGCGCGAAGGCGACGACGTTGTCCGGATAGGAGCCGCTCCGCTCGTCGAAGTCCCCGCCACAGGTCACCAGGCGCAGCCCCGGTGCCTCCGTCGGGCCGTAGACCAGATCGGTGGGAAAGGCGCTCTTCGGGTACGACTTCACGCCCTCCACCGCGAAGTTGGCCAGGCTGCCGTCCTCGCGGATCACCTGGATGCTGTCGCCGGGCAGCAGCGCGCCGAGCCGGAAGAAGACCGCCGGCCCGATCTCCTTCGAGTCGACGTGGCCGACTATCACCGAGTTGCCGGGCTCACCCGGGGTCGGACCCGACCGGTACCAGCCGGCCAACTGTGCCTTGGCCAGCGGTGGTACCTGCACCATGCCCTCCGGGGTGAGCCCCACGGGCATGATTGTCGCGTCCACACCGATCTTCGGAATCGTGATCTTGATCGGTTCCGACCTGGCCAGTACCCGGTCGGCGGTCACCGGCGCCGGTGACACATCGGGCCCGCCCTCCGGGGTGGGCGTCGGCGCGGCGGCCCCGAGATCGCCTCCGGTCGCGGCGTCACCTGTCAGCGGCTCATCCGGTGCCGCGCCGGCGCTCGGCTGCGGCGGCACGACCGGGTCTGGCGCGTTGAGTGCGGCGCCGACCAGTCCGGCGCCGACCAGGGCGAGCAGGGCGACGAGGGCGGTGCCGGCGATCCGCCACGGTCTCCCGTGACGGCCGCCGGCACCGCTCGCCGTCGCGTCAGACGGCTGACTCATCGGTACGGCGCTGCCGCATCAGCACCAGTCCGCCGAGCCCGGCCAACCCGAGCATCCCGACCCCGGCGACCGCGAGGTTGTCGCTGCTGCCGGAGGTCGCCCCACCGTCACCGCCGTCGACCCAGCCCTTCGGCAGGACGATCAGCTCACCCTCGCCGCAGGAGCCCTTGAGCTCGTACGATCCCGGCTTGGCATCCCAGGGGATGGTGACGCTGGTCCAGTACTCGTAGCCGGCCTTCTTCTCCGTCCAGCCCTGCTTGCCGTCGTCGGCCTTCTCGCTCTCCTCGGCCTTCTTGTCGCCTTCCCAGCCGCCCTTGCTCGGCTCGGCCCGTTCCCAGCCGTGCTTGCCGTCCTCGGCCTTCTTGCTCTCTTCGGCCTTCTTGCCGTCCTCGGCCTTCTTGTTGTCTTCCCAGCCGCCCTTGCTCGGCTCGGCCCGCTCCCAGCCGTGCCTGGAGTCCTCGGCCTTGCCGTCCTGCCAGCCGTGCCCGCCGTCGTCGCGCGCCATCCCGCCGGTGCCGCCCGGCTGTCCGCTGGGCGGCTGGTAGCCCTCGGGCTGCTGGGGCTGGCCGCTCGCCGAAGGCGACGGCGACGGCGCTGGTACCGCGTCGGCCGGACCGGGTGCCGCGGGTGCCTCCTCGGCGGTCGACGGAGCGGATTCGGGGCCGTAAGCGCCGTTCTCCGCCGGGGCCGACCCCTGCTTCTGCTTGTAGCGGCGGTACTCCTGGTATTCCTGGTACTCCTTGTACTTCAGGAACTCCTGGTACTCGCGCTCCTTCTTGTAGTCCTCCCCGCCCTGGTACTCCTCGCCCTGGTAGCCGCCGGAGTCCTCGGGCTTGCGGTCGGCCTGGTGGCCGTCCTTCTGCTCGCCCCGGTAGTCGTGTCCGGCCCGGTAGTCGTCCTTGTGGGCCTTCGGGGCCAGGTCCACCTTCCCGGTGACCTTCGACCACAACCAGGCGTGCTGTTGCGCCTCGGCGCAGACCTCGATGAGTTCGACCTTTTCCCCAGGCTTCGCGGCGTGCGGCTTCGCGTACGCCCGGCCCGAGCCGTCCCGCTGGTGCCCCTCGGGGTGGTAGCCGCCGTCCGCGAGCGCGGCCGAGGGGGAGAAAACGAGTAGAGAAGCGCCGCCGAGAGCGGCTCCTGCAATCATCTTGCCGAGGAACTTCTTGGACATGACTTTCGTCATCCTTCCCTCTTGCCTGAGCCCGTCGGGAGACGAGCCATGACCGAGATTATGCGAATTTGTGAGCTTTCATCAGATTCTTTCGTCATTTCCCCGATCGGGTGCAGAGCCGCCCGGACGCGTCGCCTGGGACCTCTGGCGGCTACCGGACGGCTCGGGCCCGGCTGCGTGTTCCCGGGCGCTGCCGGACGGATTCCGCTCCCCGGTCCCCGGTCGGCGGAAACGGGGGATCCGCACAGCGGTGCCGGGCTCGGACCTCTCCGGGCCTGCCGTGCCGAATCGGTCCGACTGCGCCGGTTTCAATGGGTTCCGGGCGGCAGTGCGGGGTAGGCTCCGCTGCGGAGCGGGTCGTGCCCGCCGGCCGTGCCGCCGCAGGTCGTGGCGGCGACCGGCGACGAGCGCCACGACCAGGGAATCGTCATCCATCGGTATCGAGGTGTTGTGATGGAAGCGCTCCCATGCAAGAATTCATCCACTGTGCTGGGGGAGCCACACCGCGCAGCGGACGCCGAGGGCAGCCGGTTTACCGGACGGCGTCGTCACGGTCGCTGACCAGGCGGCCGGCACCACCACCAGTTGCGCCCGTCCGGGTCGGGCATTCCGCAAGTCCCCCCCATGGCGTGCACTGACGTACCCACCTGGCGCGTCGACAGTGTGACCGCCGCGCCGGTTCCGCCTGACGTGACCGGCTGGCTCAAGGAGATCAGTGGCATGAATTCACGGAGTAGATTGTCCGTCCGGCAGAAAGCCGTCGCGGTGGCCGGTGCGAGCGCTTTGGTCGCCGCCGGTCTGGTCACCATCCCGGCGTCGGTGGCGCAGGCGGCACCCGGGTGCAGCGTCACCTACAGTGCCAACCAGTGGCAGGGTGGTTTCAGCGCCAACATCACCATCCGCAACGTCGGTGACGCGATCAACGGCTGGACCCTCCAGTTCAGCTTCGCCGACTCGAGCCAGCGGGTGACCCAGGGCTGGTCGGCCAACTGGACGCAGTCCGGCAACCAGGTGACCGCCACGAACATGTCGTGGAACGGCAACCTCGCCACCGGCGCCTCCACCGGCATCGGCTTCAACGGGTCGTTCAGCAGCAGCAACCCGGCGCCGACGTCGTTCAGCATCAACGGAACGACCTGTAACGGCACCGCGCCGACGACCGGCCCGACCACGGGTCCGACCACCGGCCCGACGACCGGTCCGACCACCGGCCCGACGACCGGCCCGACCGGCAACCCCACGGCCCGGGTGGACAACCCGTACGCGGGTGCCCGGGGTTACGTGAACCCGGAGTGGAAGGCCAAGGCGGAGAGCGTCTCCGGCGGCAGCCGGATCTCCAGCAACCCGACCGGCGTCTGGCTGGACCGGATCGCCGCGATCGAGGGCACCCCGGACAGCAGCTCGAACGGTTCGATGGGTCTGCGTGACCACCTGGACGAGGCGCTGGCGCAGAACGCCGGCTACATCCAGCTCGTCATCTACAACCTGCCGGGCCGGGACTGTGCGGCGCTGGCCTCGAACGGTGAGCTTCCGGCCGACGCGCTGGGCAGGTACAAGACCGAGTACATCGACCCGATCGCCGCGATCATGGGCGACACCAAGTACAGCAACCTGCGGATCATCGCGATCATCGAGATCGACTCGCTGCCGAACCTGGTCACCAACGTGTCGCCGCGGGCGACCGCGACCGCGCAGTGCGACACGATGAAGTCCAACGGCAACTACGTCAAGGGTGTCGGCTACGCCCTGGCCAAGCTCGGTGCGGTGCCGAACGTCTACAACTACATCGACGCCGGACACCACGGCTGGATCGGCTGGGACGACAACTTCCGGCCCTCCGCGCAGATCTTCGCCGAGGCCGCCCGCGCCGAGGGCAGCACCACGGCCAACGTGCACGGTTTCATCGCCAACACCGCCAACTACTCGGCCACGGTTGAGCCCTACCTGAACGTGACCGAGCAGAACCGGCTCTCGAAGTGGATCGACTACAACCGGTACGTGGACGAGCAGCGCTTCGCCCAGGCCCTGCGCACCGAACTGATCTCGCAGGGCTTCTCCAGCAGCATCGGCATGCTCATCGACACCTCGCGTAATGGTTGGGGCGGCTCGGGCCGGCCCACCGCCGCGGTCACCACGGGCACCGTGGACGAGCAGGTCGACGGCTCCCGGATCGACCGCCGGATCCACCTCGGCAACTGGTGCAACCAGAGCGGTGCCGGCCTCGGTGAGCGGCCGCGGGCCAACCCGGCCACCGGAATCGACGCGTACGTCTGGATCAAGCCCCCGGGCGAGTCGGACGGCTCCAGCACCCAGATCGACAACGACGAGGGCAAGGGCTTCGACCGGATGTGCGACCCGACCTACACCGGTAACCCGCGGAACAACAACAACATGAGCGGCGCGCTCTCCGGTGCCCCGATCTCGGGTGCCTGGTTCCCGGCGCAGCTCACCGAGCTGATGCAGAACGCCTACCCGGCGCTCTGACCAGCGAAGAACAGGGATAGCTACAACAGCACAGCCAGCAACACCAGGGCGGTCCCCGGCCGGCGCGGCAACGCGTCGGGCGGGGACCGCCGCCGTTCGGTGACGGGTCAGGGCACCGTCTTCTCCACCGCGCTCGCCGTACCCTCCCGGTCCAACTCCTCGCTGGC
This sequence comes from Plantactinospora sp. CNZ320, assembly GCF_002846275.1. Taxonomy (NCBI): domain Bacteria; kingdom Bacillati; phylum Actinomycetota; class Actinomycetes; order Micromonosporales; family Micromonosporaceae; genus Plantactinospora; species Plantactinospora sp. CNZ320. The sequence continues at coordinate 3,618,306 of NZ_PJMP01000001.1, read as the reverse complement.
CCGCCGTACGTTCTCGGGGGTCGGGTCGCGGCCCTGTGCCGCCGCCAGATCCTCCGGATCCCACGGCTGCTCCGCACCGGTACGCGTGTCACCCGCGCCCCCGGCACCCTGCCCGTACGGGTCGCCGAGCAGGTCGTCGGTGGGTGGAAAATCGCCCGGAACGTCCTCTGGGTCCACGAAGTCGGGGTTCTCGGCGCCCGGCCCGCCGTCGACGGTGAACTGCGGTACGGCGGTCTCGTCCTCGATCGCGGCAGCCACCTCCGGACTCTCCTCCAGCGGCCGGTTGCGGGTCGGATCGCGCTCGGTCATTGCGGGCTGCCCTCCTGTGGTGGATGCGACGTGCGGCTGACCGGTCTTCCGGGTCGATACCCCGGCAGATCCGCGCCATGCCTGTCGACCGCCACCGCCTCACCGCGCGGGCGCGAACATCTACCCAGTGCCGTCGCGGACACCTCGACCAGTGCCGTCGCGGACACTTCGCCGGGCCGGGCACGAGCCGGGCCGGATCGGGCGGGGCAGGCCGTTGCGTCCCGGTCGCTTTCCACTCCTGTTTCCGGCGTACCCCGGAGGGCTGGATCGACGACGGCTCCCCGCGCCCGCCACTCGGGCGGGCCTCGGGGAGCCGTCGGGGTCTGGGTCGTCGGCTACTGACCGAGCAGCCGGTCCAGGAAGTCCCGGTGCCGGCGGACCACCATCCGCAACTGTTCGGTGTCGGCCGCACCCTCGTCCTGCCAGCCGCCGAGTTCGTCACGCTGCCGGGTCAGGGCGGCGGTGACCGCCTCCACGGACTCCCGCACCAGCCGGTGCGCCTCCTCGGTGGCACCCGGCGGGTCGTCGACGAACCGGAGCTGCACGTCGCGCCAGCGGTCCCGTAGCCCCCGCACGGTCTCCTGGTCGAGGATGGCCACGATCGGCTCGGCCGGCGCGGCACCGGGCGGCAGGTTGCCGTCCGCCGTGACGGCCGCGCCGTCCACCGTGTCGTCCACGGTGGACGTGTCGCCCGGACCGTCGGCCTCCGTCCGGGTACCGGCACCGCCGGCCACCGCGTCGGGATTGCCGGCGTTGAACACGTCCGGGTTCACCGGATGCGCCACTCCGACCGCCGAGCCCTCCGGCACGGGTCGGCCGAGCGGGTCGGCCTCGACCCCGTCGATCCGGTCGTCACCGACCCCGTCGATCCGGTCGTCGGCCGGACCGTCCCCGGAACGGACGGTGTCCTCGTTGCGCGGGTCGCGGTGAGTGCCGGCCAGCGCGGAGGCGGCGACCGCACCGCCGACGCTCGTGGCGCCGAAGCTGGTGGGCAGCGGCGCCGGCTCGTGGAACTCCGGTGCACCGGAGCGGTCCCGGGCGTCGCCCCGGGCACCGTCGGCGTCGTCGGTCCCCTCGGTGTCGTCGACCCACTCGGTGTCGTCGATCCGGGCCGTGGCGTCCGGATCCGTGTCGGCGTCCTTGCCGGCGTCCGCCCCGGCGGTGGCGGGCACCTTCCGGGTGTCGTCGTCGGTGTGCTCGGCGTTGTCGGTGTGCTCGGCGGCGCCGGTGCCGGCGGTGACGTCGGTCTGGCTGGCGTGCACCTGGCTGGCGTCGGCGAGGTCGCCCCGGTCACCGGTGCCCGCGCCGTCCCGGTCCAGGTCGCCGGTGTGGCTCGCCGGGGAGCGCTCGGCAAGCGCGTCGTCGTCCAGCGCGGCGTCCTCGGCCTGCTCCTCGGCGGACCGGCTCTCGCCACGCCGGTCGTCCCGGGTCCGTGCCGAGGTGGTCGCGTCGGGCGAGAAGGCCGGTTCCGACCCGCTGGTGGCGAGGTCGCTGTCGTAGGAGCCGCGTTCGTCGAGTGCGTCCGGGCCCTGGTCGCCGGTACCCTCCGGATACCGGTCCCGCTGCCGGCCGTCGATCTGGTCGGGGCCGGTCACGGGTACCGGCTCGGAACGGATCACGTCGGTGTCGGTCTGCTGTTCCTGGTGGCGCATGGTGGAGTGCCTCCTCACCGGCTCGGTACGTCCTGCGGGGTGTCCGGACGGGTCCCGTCCGAGGACTGGCGTACGGGGTCCTCGCCGAGCAGGTCGGCGAAGAGTTCCCGGTAGTGCACGACGGCCTGGCGGAGCTGCTCGGTGCTGGCCTCGCCGCGCTCGTTGCGCAGCTGGATCTCGTGCGCGTCCCGGTAGTGGGTCAGGGTGCGGGCATGCTCGACAGAGAGGTGGGCGATCTGGTCGTCGTAGTCGCCGACCGGGTAGCCGCGTTCGGCGATCAGCCGGGTGACCAGTTCGTCCGCCGCGCCCACCGCCTCGGCCGGGGCGTCGACGAACCGGGCCTGGATCTCCTCCCAGTCGGCGGCGTAGCGGCGGCGGGATTCGGCGGAGAGTGGAGTGAGCGTCAACTCCGCGTGGCGGCGTTCACGTTCCCGGAGTTCCTGCTCGGCGGCGGACCGGCTCTGCTGGTCGGCGACCGCCCGGTCGTACTCGGGGCCGAAGCGGCTGCGTAGCGCCCGGCGGCGGCTGGCGACCCAGATGGCCGGTACGGCGGCGGCGAGGGCGAGGACCACAAGGACGATGAGGGCGACTTCTATGGGCGACATGGCTCCTCCTTCGTCTCCTGTTATTCCCGCTCGGCCCTGATCGCCAATCCAGATCTGGCACAATTTCGTGCCCGCCGAGGTCCCCGCCGACGGGAACCGGTGCTCGCCGGTCGGAACCGGTCGCCACCGGGCCTGACCGGGAGAAATGGTGCGAATGGCGGGGACGAAAGGCGTTCTACGGGCAGACGGCCACCCTCCCACTGCCGGCGAGGCGGTCGGCCGCCTAGAATGCCGGACGTGACGTACCGACATTAATTCCGCACCCGTGGCCGGCCCGGCCCATCCTGCCGGGGCCCGCCGGGGCGTTCGTGACCGTGCTCCGAGTCCGAATCGTCCCGTGGGAAAGCCTCATGCCCGTCACCTCGTCAGCCGCGCCGCCCGTCGGCGCGCTGCGCTTGACCACCACCTTCTACCTCTACGCGTTCCTGGACGACTTCGTCCTGCTCTACCCGGTGTACGCGCTGCTGTTCACCGACACCGGCCTGTCGGTCGCGCAGATCTCCTCGCTCTTCGTCATCTGGTCGCTGACCGGGATCCTCCTGGAGGTCCCCTCCGGAGTCTGGGCCGACGCCGTGTCCCGTCGGCTGCTGCTCGCCGTCGCCCCGCTGCTCGGCGCCGTCGGCTTCGGACTCTGGGTCGCGGCACCCTCCTACTGGGTCTTCGCACTCGGCTTCGTGCTCTGGGGCGTACGGGGTGCACTCCAGTCGGGTGCCGCCGAGGCCCTGCTCTACGACGAACTGGACCGACGCGGCCTCGCCGCCAGGTACGGGCGGGTGATCGGGCGGGCCAGTACCGTCAGCCTGCTCGGCGCGCTGCTGGCCATCGCGGTCGCCACCCCGGTCTTCGCGGTCGGCGGCTACCCCGCGGTCGGGGTCGCCAGCGTGCTGGCCAGCCTGCTCTGTGCGGTCGTCGGACTGGCGCTGCCGGAGCACCGCAGACCGGCATCCGACGGCGTGCCGACCGGCCCGGAGGAGCAGTCGCCCGGCCACCTGGCGATCCTGCGGGTGGCGCTGGCCGAGGCCCGCAAAAGCCGGGCCGTACGCCACGCACTGCTGCTCCTGCCGGTGATGCTCGGCATCTGGGGCGGGCTGGAGGAGTACGTGCCGCTGCTGGCCGGTGAGGTCACCGGGCCGGCCGGGGTGCCGCTGCTGGTGCTGCTGGTCTGGGCCGGGGTGATGGTGGGCGGCCTGCTCACCCCGCTCGGGCAGCGGCTGACGGCCCGGTGGTTGGGCACGGTGGTCGGGGCGGCCTCGATCGCGCTGGCCGTGGGGGCGATGACCGGCCGGCCGGCGGGCTTCGTACTGGTGGCGGCGGCGTTCTGCGCCCTGCAGATGGCCAGCCTGGTGGCTGACGTACGCCTCCAGGAGAGCATCAGCGGACCGGCCAGGGCCACCGTGACCTCGCTGGCCGGGCTCGGCACCGAACTGGTCACCATCGGGGTGTACGGCGGATACACCCTCGTCTCGACGGTCGCCGGGCACGGGGTGGTCTTTGCGCTGCTCGCGTGCCCGTACCTGGTGCTGGCGCTGGGGTTACGCCGAGCCGGGGCGAGTTGGGGTCGGGCGAGTGGGGACCGACCGGGGGCGGACGGTACCCGGCGGGACGCGCTGACGCCGCTGTAGTGATCCGTGATGGCAGGAACCGCCGGCCGGGCGCGACGTCGACGCGTACGGCCCGGTTCCGGTGGTCGGCCGGTGACACCGATCGGTACGGCTGGATGCGTCCCGATCGCGTCCCCGGCCGACCCCATCGACGGGAGTCGAGATCAATTGGCAAAGACAGTTATCAATTTATTTGTCGGATTGGATCAACCAGAGACCCGTTCTCCGGTAGTGCGCGCGGCTTCGATTACGTATCCTGCCGAAGGCACGCGCGCCCGTGACCCTCGGACTCTGGCCGGAGCCGCGGGCCGCCGGTGCGGGTGTCGGCCCTGACAATCCCCTTCCGGCGAGGTCTGATGGAAACCCAGAACTGGCCGATCCGCTCGAAGATCGTCGCGCTGGTCGCCGTGCCGATCCTCGCGTTGTCGGCGCTCTGGATCTTCGCGACCACGCTCACCGTCGGACCCGCGTCGAACCTGCTGGCCACCCAGACCCTGCTGGACGAGGTCGGACGGCCGGGCGAGACGCTTGTGGTGGAGTTGCAGCAGGAGCGCCGGCTCTCGGTGCGGCAACTGGTCGACTCCAGCGGCGCCACCGTCCTCGCCGACCAGCGGATCCGCACCGACCGGGCGATCGCCGAGTTCCGGCGCCGGACCTCCGACCCGGACCTGCGGGACACCACCGGCGCGTTGGTCGACGCCCGGATCGACCAACTGCTCACCGCGGTCGACGCGCTGCGCTCCGGACGCGTCTTCATCGACCGCCGGACCGTCGACGCCAGCGGAGCGCTCGGCCTCTACAGCGGAATCATCGACGCCGCGTTCCGGATCTTCTCCGCGCTGAACACGCTGCCGGACGAGACCCTGGCCCGGGAAGCCCGGCTGCTGACCGAACTCGGCCGGGCCCGGGAGGTACTCGCCCAGGCCGACGCGCTGCTCGCCGGTGCGTTCAGCGCGGGGCGCTTCGCGCCGGGCGAGCACGCCCAGTTCGTCCAGATCGTCGGCACCCAGCGCTTCCTCTACGCGGCCGCGACGGCGGAGCTGCCGGACGCCGACCGGGTCGCGTACCAGCAGCTCACCGAGGGGGACGACTACGTCCGGCTGCGCCGGATGGAGGACGACCTGATCGGCCGGGGCGGCAGCGGCAGCCTGCCGGTCGACGCCCGACAGTGGCAGAGCAGCTACGACTCCGTCCAGCGGCAACTGCGCGACTTCGAGATGAGCGGTGCCGACGCGCTCGCCGACCGCAGCCGGCCGGTCGCCGCCGGCATCCTGGTCCGGTTGGGTCTCGCCGGCCTGCTCGGCTTCGTCGCCGTACTCCTCTCGGGGATCATCGCGCTGCGCATCGGCCGTTCGCTCGTCCGGCGGCTGACCAGCCTGCGAGCCGCCGCGCTGAACATGGCCGACGAACGGCTGCCGGACGTCGTCGGTCGGCTGCGCAGGGGCGACGAGGTGGACGTCGAGACCGAGGCGCCGCCGCTCGACTACGGGCAGGACGAGATCGGTCAGCTCGGTCAGGCGTTCAGCGAGGTGCAGCGTACGGCCATCGCCTCGGCGATCGACGAGGCCGCGCTGCGCCGAGGTCTGCGGGACGTCTTCCTCAACATCGCCCGGCGCAGCCAGACCCTGTTGCACCGCCAGCTCGCACTGCTGGACCGGATGGAGCGGCGGGCCGCCCAGCCCGACGAGTTGGAGGACCTCTTCCGGCTCGACCACATGGCCACCAGGATGCGGCGGCACGCCGAGGACCTGGTCGTGCTCGCCGGGGCGGCGCCCGGCCGGGGCTGGCGCAACCCGGTCTCCATGGTGGACGTGATCCGGGGCGCGATCTCGGAGGTCGAGGACTACGCCCGGGTCGACCTGGTCACTGTGGCACCGGCGGCCACCGCCGGGCGGGCGGTCGGCGACGTCATCCACCTGCTGGCCGAGCTGATCGAGAACGCGACCTCGTACTCGCCGCCGCACACCCGGGTGCAGGTCACCGGGCAGGTGGTCGCCAACGGGTACGCGATCGAGATCGAGGACCGGGGCCTCGGCATGACCACCGAGGCGATCGAGCAGGCGAACCGTCGACTGGCCGACCCACCGGACTTCGACCCGGCGAACAGTGCCCGGCTCGGGCTGTTCGTGGTCGCCCTGCTCGGCGCCCGGCACGGCGTACAGGTGCGGTTGCGTCAGTCCCCGTACGGCGGGGTGACGGCGGTGGCGCTCATCCCCGCCGACCTGGTGGTACCCGACACGTCCACCCCGTCGGCGGGCCGGGGTGACTCCGGTGTCGAGCCGGAGGAGAAGACCCACGACGGCGGTCCCCGCATCGGTGCCACGGACGGCTCGGAGACGATCGAGCTGCCGACCCGGTCCGGTCCGGCCCCCGGGATGGCGGCCGACGATGCCGAGCCGCCTCCCGGAGCCGGCCCCACCACCGGGCTCGGGCCGCGCCGCCGGGCGGGCGCCGCGTTGGCGGCGCTGGTCGCCGCAGGCCGGCCGGAGACACCGCAGCCCGCCCCGGCGGCCGACGCCGCGCCGCGACCGCCGACGGCCGACTCGACCGCCGATCCGACGGACGCCACCACGACGCCCCTCGCCCCTGGCACACCGGCGACCACGACGTCCCTCGCGCCTGGCACACCGGCGACCACGACGCCCTCCGCCGCAGGCGCACCGGCGACCACGACGCCCCCCGCCGCAGGCGCACCGGCGAGTACGGCGGGGGCGCCCGCCAGACCGCTGTCCCGCCCGGCGATGGACGACGACACGGTGGTCCTTCCGGCGGTCCCGCCCAGCGGCGGACCGGTACGCCCGGCCACCGGCACGATCGGCGCCGACGGCCTGCCCCGGCGGGTCCGGCAGAAGAACCTGGCGCCGCAACTGCGCAACGGACCCGTGGCCGACAACCCCGACCGGGATGCCAGAGCTGCCGGCGGTACCACCGACGCGGAGTCGGACGAGCCGCAGCCGCGTACCCCGGAGCAGGTGCGGGCGGTGATGGCCGCGTTGCAGTCCGGTACGGCGCGGGGACGGCGGGACGCCGAGGCACTGGCGCCGCCAGGTGGCACCTCCGATGCCACCGCCCGGGTCGCCGATCCGGGTGTCACGAATTCTGAAGGGGACGGGTGAGTGGTGCACACGACGACGCCGGGTGCGGATCTCAGTTGGCTGCTCGACGACCTCGTGGAGCGCGTACCGTCCGCGCAGCAGGCCGTACTGCTGTCCGCGGACGGACTGCTGATGGCCGCGTCGCGGGACCTGGCACGGGAGGCCGCCGAGCACATGGCGGCGATGGCGGCCGGTTTCCAGTCCCTGGCCAAGGGGGCCAGCCGGCACTTCCAGGCGGGACCGGTCCGGCAGACCGTGATCGAGATGGAGGCCGCGTTCCTCTTCGTCACCGCCGCCGGTCAGGGGGCGTGTCTCGCCGTACTGGCCAGCGCGGCGTCCGACATCGGCGTCATCGCGTACGAGATGGCGATGCTTGTCACCCGGGTGGGGCAGAACCTGTCCGCGCCGAGCCGAACATCGCAGGCGCCGGCAGATGCGCAGTGACGCACCTGGGCCGCACCACGACTGGCTGGACGAGGACGCCGGGCCGGTGGTCCGGCCGTACACGATGACAGGTGGTCGGGTCCAGCCCTCGGCGGGCCGGTTCGACCTGATGGCGTTCGTGGTGGCCGGGCCGCCGCGGGAGGAGGGCGACGACGGTCCGCTGCCGCACCCGGAACAGCGGGCGATCATCGCGCGGGCGCAGCAGCCGATCACCGTCGCCGACCTCGCCGCCGACCTCAACCTGCCGGTGGGGGTGGTCCGGGTGCTCCTCGGCGACCTGCTCGCCGGCGACCGGATCCGGATGTACGACCCACCCACCTCGCGGCACTTCCCCGACGACGACATCCTCAAGGCGGTGGTCAATGGACTCCGGGCTCTCTGACCAGGGGACGGCGAAGCGGCGCATCCCGCTCGCCCTGAAGATCCTGATTGCCGGCGGCTTCGGCGTCGGCAAGACGACCCTGGTGGGCGCGGTGAGCGAGATCCGCCCGTTGCAGACCGAGGAGGTGCTCACCGACGCCGGTGTCGGCACCGACGACCTCTACGGCGTGGAGGGCAAGCAGACCACCACGGTCGCGATGGACTTCGGCCGGATCACCATCAACCCCGATCTCCAGGTCTATCTCTTCGGCACGCCGGGGCAGGACCGGTTCTGGTTCCTCTGGGACGAGTTGGCGTTCGGGGCGCTCGGCGCGGTGGTGCTCGCCGACACCCGCCGGCTCGCCGACTGCTTCCCGTCGGTCGACTACTTCGAGCGCCGGGGCATCCCGTTCGTGGTCGGGGTCAACTGCTTCGACGGGGCGAAGCGGTTCGGCACCGAGGCGGTGCGCAGCGCGCTCGACCTGGACGCGGACGTGCCTGTCGTACTCTGCGACGCGCGCAGCCGGCAGTCCGGCAAGGTCGTACTGGTCGCCCTGGTGGAGCACGTCGCCGCCCGCCGCGCCGAGCGCGTCTCGGCGAACTGACCGCGTCGTCCCGTCCCCCTCGTCCGGTCGCCCTCGCCCCGTCGCCCTCGCCCCGTCAGCCGGTGACCACCAGCACGTCCAACCGGCGTGGGCCGTGCACGCCCTCCACCCGGTCGAGTTCGATGTCGCTGGTCGCCGAAGGCCCGGAGACCAGGGTGATCGGCCTGGTCGGGTCGGTGAGCCGGGCGAGCGCCTCCGGGACACCGTCGACGACCTGCGCGGCGTGGACCACGCAGAGGTGGCGGTCGGGTACCAGGCTGAGCAGCCGGCGCCCCTGGTCCGGCCCACCGTCCAGCAGCAGCGTGCCGGTCCGGGCGATCGCAACCGCACAGCCGGTGACCACTGCCACGCCCGGCGCGTCGAGGTCGGCCACCGTCAGCGGCTCCGGGTCGCCGTCCCGCCGGATCCGGCCGAGGTACGTCGAGAGCCACTCCTCCGGCGCCTGCCCGGGTACGACAACTGTCGGCACCTCGCCCAGCAGTTCGGCGAGCGCCTCGGGCAGCTCCGGCGACCCGCAGCGGCGTACCGTGGCCCGGTAGTCGACCAGGCGGTCGACCAGCAACTCGATCAGTTCCGGGTCGGCGGGTGCCGCCTTGGCCGGGTTACCTGCTGCCGGGTCACCGGAAGTCGGGGCGGTGCGGTAGTCCCGGGGCACCGGCACTGTCGCGTCGGGCCGGGCGGCCCGGATCCGGGCCAGGATCTCCTGCCGGGCCGAACTCGGCACCGCCATCACCGGTCCTCCTGTTCGCTCGTGCGGTCCCGTCCGGCCCACCAGTCCCGGAACGTCTGGCCGGCCGGCAGCGGGGCGTCCCGGCTGGCGGTCCAGGCCGACAGTGGCCACGGCAGCCGGCGTACCTGCCCGCGTCTCCCGGCGACGACGCGCAGCGGGGCCGCGCCGCGCCGGGCGGCCCGGAGCGCGGCCGTGTACCGGCGACGGTCCCGCATCACCCAGGACAATGCCCGCATCGCGGTACGTTCCGCCGAGGGGCGGCCCCGGCGCGCGTCCACGCCCCGCTGTCGCAGGTGCACCAGTACCTCGGGGATGTCGATCCGGACCGGGCAGGCGTCGAAGCAGGCGCCGCAGAGCGTCGAGGCGTACGGCAGGGTGCGGTTCGCGCCCGCCTCCGGCCCGGTCATCTGCGGGGAGAGGATGGCGCCGATCGGGCCCGGATAGACCGAGCCGTAGGCGTGCCCGCCGACCCGCTCGTAGACCGGGCAGACGTTCAGGCAGGCGGAGCAGCGGATGCACCGCAGCGCCTGCCGGCCCACCGGATCGGCGAGCGTCTCGGTACGCCCGTTGTCGACAAGCACGATGTGCATGTCCTGCGGCCCGTCGCCGGGGGTGACCCCGGTCCAGAGCGAGGTGTACGGGTTCATCCGCTCCCCGGTCGAGGAGCGGGGCAGCAGTTGCAGGAAGACCTCCAGGTCGCGGAAGGTCGGCAGCAGCTTCTCCACGCCCACCACCGAGATCAGCGTCTCGGGCAGGGTCAGGCACATCCGGCCGTTCCCCTCGGACTCCACCACCGCCAGCGTTCCGGTCTCGGCGATGGCGAAGTTGGCGCCGGAGATGGCCACCCGGGCGCTGAGGAACTTCGCCCGCAGGTGCCGGCGGGCTGCCTCGGCGAGCGCGGGCGGGTCGTCGGTGAGCGCGTCGAGGTCGACCCCGGGCATCCGGCTGGCGAAGATGTCCCGGATCTGCCGGCGGTTGTAGTGGATCGCCGGTACCAGGATGTGTGACGGGGTGTCGTCGGCGAGTTGCACGATCAGTTCGGCCAGGTCGGTCTCGACCGCCGCGATGCCGGCCTCGGCGAGCGCCTCGTTGAGGCCGATCTCCTGGGTGGCCATCGACTTGACCTTCACCACCTCGGTGCTGCCGGTCTGCTGGACCAGCTCGGTGACCAGGGCGCACGCCTCGGTCGAGTCCCGGGCCCAGTGCACGGTCGCTCCGGCGGCGGTGGCGACGGCCTCGAACTGTTCGAGCAGCTCCGGCAGCCGGGCCAGTACGTCGTCCTTGATCGCCGCACCGGACCGGCGTAGCGCCTCCCAGTCGGGCACCTCGCCGACCATCCGGAGCCGCTTGTCCCGGATCGTGTGGGTGGCCCGGCGCAGGTTCGCCCGGAGTTGCCCGTCCGCCAGTTCGCGCCGGGTCGCGGTCGGGAACGGCAGCGGCGCGACGATGTTCCCGGTACCCGTGCTCATGCCGGCTCCCTCCGGTAAGGCGGGGGCCCTTCTACAACAGAAAGCGATAAGAAGGGGCCCTTCCTTGCAGGCGAGATCATGCCGGCTCCTCGGTGTTCGCCAGGATCTCCGCGTAGTGGATGGCGCGGGGCGCGTCCGGTGTCGAACCCGCACGCCGGGACAGGCCGCCGCCGATGTGTGCCAGACAGGAGTTGTCGGCCGCCGCCACGTACGCCGCTCCGGTGTCGTGCACCGCCGCGCACTTGTCGGCGAGCATCGCGGCGGAGACGTCGGCGTTCTTCACCGCGAAGGTGCCGCCGAAGCCGCAGCACTCCTCGGCACCGGGCAGCGCCACCAGCTCCAACCCGCGTACCGCGCGCAGCAGCCGCAACGGCCGGTCACCGAGCCGGAGCATCCGCAGGCCGTGACAGGTCGGGTGGTAGGTGACCCGGTGCGGGAAGGCGGCACCGACGTCGGTCACCCCGAGCACGTCGACCAGCAGTTCGGAGAGTTCGTGGACCCGGGGCGCCAGCTCTGCGACCGCCGCCGCCAGGCCCGGGTCCCCTGCGGCGAGCCGGGGGTACGACTCCCGCACCATCGCCACGCACGAGCCGGACGGGGCCACCACCGCTTCGTACCGGCCGAAGGTGTCGACGAAGCCGCGTACCAGGGGCAGCGCCTCGGCCCGGTAACCGCTGTTCGCGTGCATCTGCCCGCAGCAGGACTGCTCGACCGGGAACTCGACTGTGTGGCCGAGCCGCTCCAGTACGCGTACCACCGCCCGGCCGGTGCCCGGATAGACGAGGTCGTTGACGCAGGTGACGAAGAGGGCTATCCGCATCGGGCTCCTTCGAAGAACGGCAGATGCCGGTCGGCGGCGGCGAGCAGGTGCTCGCGCATGGCGCTGCCGGCGGCGTCCGGGTCGCCGGTGCCGATCGCGTCGACGATCCGCAGGTGTTCCCGGCTGCTGATCCCGTAGTGCGCGGTGGGGAAGTGCAGCCGGAACAGGTGCAGGTGGGCGCGGAGCCGGACCACGGCCTCGTGCAGCATCCGGTTGCCGGAGCGTTCGGCGAGCAGGTGGTGGAAGCGCGCGTCCTGGGCGGTGAAGGCGGCGATCGCGGCGAAGCCCTCGGTCCCGGGCGTCTGGTCGGGCAACTCGGCCTCGCGGCGGAGTTCCGCCAGCTCCGCCTCGGTACCGCCGTCGTGCCCGCTGTCGTCGTCGCGCGCGGTGGCGCTGCCGTCGTGCCCGGCTCCGCCGTCGTGCCCGGTGTCGCCGCCGTGCAGGGTGGCTCCGCCGTCATGCGCGGTGGCGCCGGCCGGTTGCCGGGCGAAGCGCTCGGCCAGCCGCCGCGCCGAGGCGGTCTCCAGGATCAGCCGCATCTCCACCAGCTCGTCGAACTCGGCCCGGGTGAGCAGCGGTGCGGCGGTGTAGCCGGCCAGTGGCCGTTTCCGGACCAGCCCGTCGGATTCCAGCCGGGCCAGGGCCTCGCGGACCGGGGTCGGCGACACCTCCAGCCGGCGGGCCAGCGCGTCGATGTTGATCCGCTCGCCGGGGGCCACGGCATGGTCCATCACGAGGGCACGCACCGACTCGTAGACGTCGTCGGCGAGGGTGGTCCGGCGAGCCGGTCGGAGCAGCCCGTTCACGATCGAAGATCCTATAGGATTGCATCGCCAATCGAAAGGTCCTCAACATCCGACCGGCGATTGTCGAGCCGCTCGGCGGGTACGGCCGGCACGATCGCCGAGCCGGCGGCGACGGACTCTGGTTTGATCGTGCCGGAGCGGCGCGATCCGGCAGTGGTCGGCCAGGAACGGAGCGAGCGATGTCGAGCGGTGCCGAGATCGTCCACATCGGCTGCTACACGGCGCACAGCGGTGGGCGCGGCACGGGCATCGTCGCCGCCCGCCGGGACGCCGGGACCGGCGGGCTCGACCTGCTCGGCGTGGTGGCCGAGACGCCGTCACCGTCGTTCCTGGCCCGGCATCCCCGGCTACCCGTGCTCTACGCGGTCAACGAACTGCCGGAGGGCACGGTCAGCGCCTGGGCGATCCACCCCGACGGCGCGCTGAGCCCGCTCGGGGTGCGCTCCACCGGCGGCGTCGAACCGTGCCACCTCGCCGTCGACCCCGGCGGGGAGTTCCTCTACGTGGCGAACTACGGCAGTGGCAGTGTCTGCGTACTCCCGCTCGATCCGACCGGAACGCCGGGTGACCGGACCGATCTGGTCGCCCACGACGGAGCCGGGCCGGTACCGGACCGCCAGGCGGGGCCGCACGCGCACATGGTCTCGCCCGATCCGGCCGGCACCGGACTGCTCGCGGTCGACCTCGGCACCGACACGCTCCACCGGTACGAGCGCGACCCGCAGGGGCGGCTGCACGCCACCGCCCGGTACCCGACCCGGCCCGGCACCGGCCCCCGGCACCTGGCCCGGCACCCGGACGGTCGGCGCTGCTTCCTCGCCGGCGAGTTGGACGCCTCCGTCACCGCGTACGCAATCGACGACGACACCGGCCGGCTGGTCGAGCGGGGGCGGGTCGAGGCCAGCCGGCGCCCGGGTCACGTCCAGCCCTCGGAGATAGTGGTGGGCCCGGACGGCCACTTCCTCTACCTGGCGAACCGGGGCGTCGGCACGGTGAGCGTCTTCGCGCTCGACGACGCGCTGCCCCGTCACCTGGCGGAGGTCCCCTGCGCGGGGGACTGGCCCCGACACCTGGCGCTGCTCGGCGGGCACCTCTACGTCGCGCAGGAGCGGGCCGACGTGGTGGCGGTATTCGCGGTGGATCCGGAGTCCGGGATACCGGCGGCGTCGCCGAGCCGGGTGCCGGTGCCGAGTCCGACCTGCGTGCTGGGCACCGAGCCTTTAATTCTTGGATAAGTCTCCATAAGATCTTTTTGGCAGGTCCTGGCCTGATGAGGCCCTGTTGGGCGGCATTCTGCACGGTACGGGGCCACTCGACTACCCGAAGTGAACGATCTTCGGAAAGTATCTGCTGCCTCGGTAACATTCCACCGTTCGCCCCTGGCACGGCCTCGCAGGAGCCCGCAAGATGGTCACGTGCCTGGCCGCCATCGCATGCGTAGACGTATCCGTGGGGCGGGCGCCATCGCCAGCGCGATGGTGCTCGCCCTGGTCGCGGTGGGAGGGTGGTACGGCTATCGGCAGTGGACGGGTTCCGGCTGCTCGGGTGAGCTGACGCTCACCGTCGCCGCGGCGCCGGAGATCACTCCGGCCATCGAGAGGACCGCCGCCGACCTGAGCGCCGACAAGGTCGAGGTCGACGGTCTCTGCGTCGCTGTCCAGGTCACCGCCAGCGAGTCCGTGGATATGGCCGCGGCCGTCGCCGGGCAGCACGGTGTGTCGCTCTCCGAGGTGGGACAACCCGGCGGCGGCACCACGCTGCCCAACGTCTGGCTCCCCGACTCCTCGACCTGGCTGCTGCGGCTGCGTCAGCAGGCCCCCGCGTTCGCACCGCAGAACAACACCTCGGTGGCGCGCAGCCCCGTGGTGGTGGCCATGCCGGAGCCGCTCGCCACCACCGTCGGCTGGCCGCAGAAGAAGCTCGGCTGGAAGGACCTGCTGGGCAGGATCACCAGCGGACCCCAGCTCAAGACCGGTCTCGTCGAGCCGAGTCGGGACGCGGCCGGGCTCTCCGGGCTGCTCTCGCTGGCCACCGCCGCCCAGTCCGGCGGCGGGGCGCAGGCCCAGCAGAAGACCACTGCCGCCCTGCGGGCCCTGGCCACCGGTGTCTCGGCGGTCCGCGAGGAGTTGATCGCCCGGTTCCCCAAGGCGACCGACCAGACGTCCATCGCCCGAGGGCTGGGTGCCGCGGCACTCTCCGAAGAGGACGTCATCGAGTTCAACGCCAAGAAGCCGCCGGTTCCGCTCGCCGCCCTCTATCTGGAGCCGGCACCGATCTCGCTCGACTACCCGTACGCGGTGATGCCCGGGATCGAGTCGGCCAAGGCGGTGGCCGCGGAGAAGCTCTTCGCCGCGCTCGACACCGAAGCCTTCCGCCGCCAGTTGGCCGAGCAGGGGCTCCGGGCACCCGACGGCACCTGGGCCGACGGCTTCACACCGCCCCGGGGTGCGCCGAGCCCCGCCGGCACCCAGCCGGCACCGACCAGCCCGGCACCCAACCCCGGGGGTACGGCCGGCGGCGGCGACGGCGCCACAATCGAGCGGGTGCTGTCGAGCTGGGCGGTCGCCACCCAGTCCGGCCGGATGCTGGCGATCATCGACATCTCCGGCTCGATGTTCGAGAAGGTGCCCACCGCCAACAACGCCACCCGGATGCAGGTGACCCTGGAGGCGGCCAGGCGCGGCCTCGCGCTCTTCGACGACTCCTGGGCACTTGGCCTCTGGGTCTTCTCCACCGAGTTGGCCGGCTCCCGTGACTACCGTTCGCTGGTGCCGATCGGCCCGATGTCCGCCCAGCGGGAGCAGTTGGAGCGCGAGCTCGCCGCGATCACCCCGAAGCGGCTCGGCGACACCGGCCTCTTCGACACGATTCTCGCCGGCTACAAGGCCGTGCAGGACGACTGGCAACCCGGCCGGGTCAACTCGGTGGTGATGCTCACCGACGGGAAGAACGAGGACGAGGACGGGGTCAGCCAGGCGCAACTGCTCGCCGAGCTGAAGCGGATCAACGACCCGGACCGGCCGGTCCAGGTGATCATCATCGGCATCGGTGCCGAGGTCAGCAAGGCCGAGCTGGACTCGATCCCCAAGGTGACCGGCGGGGCCGCCTTCGTCACCGAGGACCCGGCCAAGATCGGCGACATCTTCCTCCAGGCGATCGCCGCCCGCAAGGAGACCCCGCCGCGCTGACGCCGGCTCCACCCGCCCACGCCCGCCGTACCGGCCAGTGCCGGCACGGCGGGCGTCGCGCTTCTCCGGCCCGGGGACCGATCGGGTCGACACCGCGTACGTGAGCAGCCCGAGCAGTTTCGACGCAAACAAATGACAGTAATCTGTCCGAAGCTCTCAGTGACGCCCCCGGTGGAGGAAGATGTCGGAGTGCCTCGGGGCCGCTCTGCCAGGGCAGCAGCGGCTGACCGGGTGCCCCCTGGAGCGAGGAGGGCCGGTGACGTCGGCGACACTGCTGAGCCCTGCCACGATGCCTCCAGAGCCCACCTCGGGGGCATCCGCCTCGTCATCCCGGACACGTCAGCGCGGCTACATCAGGGCGCTGCTCGGACTCGACACCGTCATCCTGGTGCTGGCGGTGATCGGCGGTTACTTCGCCCGGTTCGGTGGCGACGAGCCGCGCGGCTCCGACATCCCGTACGTGATCGTCGGGCCGGCCCTGGTAGTCGCCTGGCTGGTCTCGCTCAAGGCGTTGCGCTGCTACGACCACCGGGTGCTCGGCTACGGCGCCGACGAGTACCGCCGGGTCAGCTCGGCCAGCCTGCGGCTCGCCGGTGGAGTCGCGATCGCCGGCTACCTCGCCGACGTGGGAGTCTCCCGGGGATTCCTCGGCATCTCGTTCGCGGTCGGCACCGTCGGGCTGGTGATCGCCCGGTTCGCCGCCCGCAAACGACTGCACCGGTCCCGGTCCCGGGGCGGCGGCTGGTCCCGGCGGGTGCTGGCGGTCGGTGACACCGCGCACGTACTGGAGTTGGTGCACACGCTGCGCCGCGAGCCGTACGCCGGCTACCAGGTGGTCGGCGCCTGCATCCCGGACGCCCTGCTGGCGCCGGTGCCGCAGCGCCTCGGCGACGTACCGGTGATCGGGTCGTTCCGGACGATCGTCGACGCCGCCGGGGCGATCAACGCCGACACGGTGGCGGTGACCGCCTCCAACGAGCTGACCGCCACCCGGCTGCGCCGGCTCGGCTGGCAGTTGGAGGGGACCGGGGTCGACCTGGTGCTGGCCCCGGCGCTCACCGACGTCGCCGGGCCGCGGATCCACACCCAGCCGGTCGCCGGGCTGCCGCTGATCCACGTCGAGGCGCCGGAGTTCCGTGGCGCCCGGAAGGTCGTCAAGGCATTCGTGGACCGGGCCCTGGCCGCCGCCGCGCTCGCTGTCGCGCTGCCGCTGCTCGCCGTCATCGCCCTCGCCATCAAACTGGACAGCCGGGGGCCGGTGATCTTCCGGCAGATCCGGGTCGGCCAGGGCGGCCGGGAGTTCGGGGTGTACAAGTTCCGGACCATGGTGGTGAACGCGGACGCGCTGCTGGCCGAGCTGGCCACCAGGAACGAGACCGACGGCCTGATGTTCAAGATGCGGGTCGACCCCCGGGTCACCCGGGTCGGCCGGATCCTGCGCAAGTGGTCCCTCGACGAGTTACCGCAGCTCGCGAACGTGCTGTTCGGGCACATGAGCCTGGTCGGGCCGCGCCCGCCGCTCCCCTCCGAGGTGGCCCGCTACGACGGCGACGTCGCCCGCCGGCTGCTGGTGAAGCCGGGCATGACCGGCCTCTGGCAGATCAGCGGACGATCCGACCTGAGTTGGGAGGACGGCATCCGGCTGGACCTCTACTACGTGGAGAACTGGTCGCTCGCCGCCGACCTGACCATCCTGTGGAAGACCTTCGGTGCGGTGGTCCGGACCCGGGGCGCGTACTGACCCCGGGTCCGGCACCTCCCCGCCCCCGGGGTCAGATCCCGTACCAGTCCAGGCAGACCACCACGGCGTCGTCCACCAGGTCGCTGCCGACGAACGCCCGCAGGTCGCCGAGGAGCGACCGTACCGCCTCTAGCGGCGCCATCGGCCCGGTCCGCCGGACGGACCGGTGGAGCGCGATGTCGCCGTACCGGCCGGTGCGGGAAGTCGCGTCGAGCACCCCGTCGCTCACCACCAGGAGCCGGTCGCCCGGAGTCAACTGGAAACCCTGCGACTGGTAGATGGTGCCGTCGAACATGCCGAGCGGGAACTGGTCGTCAAGCGGCTGGTCGAGCACCTCACCCTTGCGCAGCACGAGCAGCCGGGGTGATCCGGCGTCCACCGCGGTCACCGCGCCGGTGTGCAGGTCCAGCTCCAGCAGCAGCGCGGAGAGGTGCTGGATCCCCTGGTGGTAGGCGTAGATCGCCTGGTCGGCCAGGGCGGCCTGGTCGGCGAGTTCGAGACCGGCCCGGCGGGCGTTGCGCAGCGCGTTGGTGCCGAGGCAGGTGAGCATCGAGGCGCTCACCCCCTCGCCCATCCCGTTCATCGTGGAGAGCCAGAGCCGCTCGCCGTCGTCGGCCCAGTCGAAGCTGTCGCCACGCACCGCGTACGCCGGTTCGAGCTGGCCGGCGAGGCTGAACGAGGGACGGATCCGGCTCCGGCCGGGCAGCAACTCCCACTGCATCTCGGCGGCGAGGGTCAGCCGGCGGGTACGGGCGCCGACGGTGTACCTGTCGGTGCCGGGCCGTACCGTGACCAGCTCGTGTGCCAGCGCGGTGGCCGCCTGCGCCAGCTCGTCGTGCCGGTCCGGGTCCTCCGGCACCGGCGCGAGCCGGAGTACCCCGAGCCGCTCGCCGCGCATCGTGACCGGGAGATAGAGCGTCCCGTCCTGGATCACGTCTGTCTGGTGGTCGAAGCATCGCCAGGCCGGGGTGCCGGCCCCGACCACCGGGTCGCCACCGCGCAGCGGCACCAGGGCGGCCAACCGGTAGTCGACCTGGAGCAGTTCCGTCTCCGTCATCCCGTACGCCCTGTTCAGCTCCGTGCCCAGCCGCTCGACCACGGAGTCCGCCGGAGCCTCGGCGAGGGTACGACTGATCTCGGCCAACCTGCCGCTCATCTGCGGCCCGCCGATCTGGCGGCCGTCCGGACGTACCGTTCCGGATGATCCAGATGGGTTGTGCCGGAGCGCACCGGTGCGGTCGACCGCGTGACGGCGGTAGGGTCAGGATCACCATGGCTGAATCCGGCGGTCCCGGCGGACCGGATCCGACCCTCGCCACCGCGGTGGACACCGCTGCGGCGGCGCTGCTGTCGGTCTGGGACTCGGCCCGGGAACAGATGAACGGGCGACTGTCCAGCTCTCAGCTGCGGGCGCTGATGGTGGTCGAGCAGTTCGACGGGATCAACCTCCGGGGGCTGGCCGGGATTCTCGGCATGCTGCTCTCCTCGGCGAGCCGGCTCTGTGACCGGCTCGTCGCGGCCGGGCTGCTGGAGCGGGAGCCGGGCCGGGCGGATCGCCGGGAGATCTCCCTGCATCTCACCACGGTCGGCCAGAAGCTGCTGAACGAGATCCGCGCGGACCGGCGGGAGCGGTTGGCCGAGACGCTCGCCGGAATGAGTGCGGCTGGACGGCAGGCGCTGCTGCGCGGGCTCGTCGAGTTCGACCGGGCGTTCCGGGCGAACGTCGAGCCGACCGAACGGTCGGCCTGAGCCGGCCGGCGGTCGTCCGTCGGCGCGGTCCAGATGCCGGGCGGTGGGGCGAACCCAAGCCCGTGCTCCGGGTCGTCGAGGTGTGCGCATTGGCGCTGGCACTCCTGTCGGCAAGAACCCTCTCCGCCTTCCTTCCGGGTCCGTGCAGGTCACAGGCGGAAGTCGGGGCGCTTGCGATGCGCTGTCCAGGTCGAGGAAGGTCCGATGGTTGATGAGCGGAATAGTTGTCCGGGGGCAACAATAGCGACCGGGCGCTCGGCTCCGGCGCCACGGTCGCCCTGGTTGCCGTGGCCGTTCCCATGGTGCCCCGGCGGGACCGGTTCGGCGGGGCGGAACGGGTAACGAGTGCCCTGGTCGGGCCGGTGCCGGGCGTGCCGGCGGGGCTACCGGCCGGTGCGGCCGAGCCACCGGGCGGGCTGCTCCAGTACGGTCCGGACGACCGAGCCGGCGGCGCCCAGCGCGGCCGCGTCCCCGCCGAGCAGCGCGGCCCGGACGGTCACCGGTGACCAGGCGGCGGTCAGCACCCGTCGCCGGATCTCGACCTCCACCGTCGGGGCCAGCCAGCGGGCCAATGGCGCGTAGACGCCGCCGAGCACCACCGTGTCCACGTCCAGCAGGTTGATCACTCCTGCCACGGCGACCCCGAGCGCGGTAGCCGCCTCGACAAGTGCCCGGTTAGCCGCCGGATCCTCCCGGGTGGCCGCCTCGACCAGCCCGGCGACGGCCGCGCCCGGGGCCGGTACCGTCGGTCGGCCCGGGAGCGGGTCCGTTCCGGCGGTGGCCGGACCGCTTGCGGCGAGCGGCTCGGTGCGGCGGGCGGCGGCGAGGATGGCCTCCTGGCCGGCGTACTGCTCCAGGCAGCCTCGGCCACCGCACCGGCAGGGCAGCCCCTCCGGGTGTACCGGCACGTGGCCGAGTTCGCCGCTCCAGCCCCGGGCACCCCGGAACAGGGTGCCGTTGAGCACGATTCCGGCACCGATGCCGACCTCGCCGGAGATGTAGATGAAGTTTCCGGACTCGGGCGGGCCGGCGTGCAGCTCGCCGAGCGCGGCGAGGTTGGCCTCGTTGTCCACCCCCAGGCCGCGCCCGCCGAGCACCGGATGGCCGCCGAGCAGCGCCGGCACGTCCACGTCCCGCCAGCCGAGGTTCGGCGCGAGCCGGACAAGTCCGGTGGCGGTGACCAGGCCGGGCACCGCGAGCGCCGTACCGGCCAGGGTCAGGTCCTGCCGGTCCGCCTCGGCTCCCGCCTCGGTGATCAGCTCACCGACCATCGACAGCGCCTCGCTGGGAGGTACCGGCCGGAGGTCGACCCGGCGCACCGTCCGGTGCCGTACCGTCCCGGCGAGGTCGACCAGGACGGCGGCGAGGTAGTCGACGTTGATCTCCAGCCCCAGGCCGGCCGGGCCGTGACCGGCGAGCGTGAGGCCGACCGCGGGCCGACCGGCGCCGGACCGGGGGGCCGGGGCGACCTCGCTGAGCAGTCCGCCGGAGATCAGGTCGTCGACCAGCGCGGAGACGGTGGCCCGGGTCAGCCCGGTGGCGGTGGCCAGGTCGGCCCGGGACGGCGGACGCCCGGCGCTTGCTGTCCCGCCACCTCCGCTTCCGGCTGTCGCGCTGGCGATCTGCCGCAGCACCAGGGCCAGGTTGTGCTCGCGCAGGCTCGCCTGGCGGACGGCGGTCACCGCCGCGCCGACCGGCACTGCCGCGGGTTGCGCCACGGTATTGACAATGCCATAGCACCCTCAAATAATTCAACCGATAAACAAATCGGCCGGGTTGCCGGGGCGTCACCCCGGGGTTACGCGCCCGCGCCCCACCTCAATGTCGAGTCGGTTCCCCTGGAGGTCAGCAATGGCAGCCCAACCAACCCCTGCCGACAAGTTCTCCTTCGGCCTCTGGACCGTGGGCTGGCCCGCCCGCGATCCCTTCGGGGACGCCACCAGGGAGGCCCTCGACCCGGTCGAGGCGGTCAACCGGCTCGCCGAGCTGGGTGCGTACGGGATCACCTTCCACGACGACGACCTGGTGCCGTTCGGCTCCGACGACGCCGCCCGGGAGCAGCACATCTCCCGGTTCCGCAAGGCGCTGGAGGCGACCGGTCTGGTGGTGCCGATGGTCACCACCAACCTCTTCACCCACCCGATCTTCAAGGACGGCGGCTTCACCAGCAACGACCGGGACGTACGCCGGTACGCGCTGCGCAAGGTGCTGCGCAACATCGACCTCGCCGCCGAACTGGGCGCGGAGACGTTCGTGATGTGGGGCGGCCGGGAAGGCTCGGAGTACGACGCCGCCAAGGACATCCGGGCGGCGCTGGACCGCTACCGCGAGGCGGTGAACCTGCTCGGGCAGTACGTCATCGACCGCGGCTACGGGCTGCGGTTCGCGATCGAGCCGAAGCCGAACGAGCCGCGTGGCGACATCCTGCTGCCGACGGTCGGGCACGCGCTCGCCTTCATCAGCGAGCTGGAGCACCCGGAGCTGGTCGGGCTGAACCCCGAGGTCGGGCACGAGCAGATGGCCGGGCTCAATTTCATGCACGGGATCGCCCAGGCACTCTGGGCCGGCAAGCTGTTCCACATCGACCTGAACGGGCAGCGCGGGATCAAGTACGACCAGGATCTCGTCTTCGGCCACGGCGACCTGCTCAACGCCTTCGCCCTGGTGGACCTGCTGGAGAACGGCGGGCCGCAGGGCGGGCCGGCGTACACCGGGCCGCGGCACTTCGACTACAAGCCGTCGCGTACCGAGGACTTCACCGGGGTGTGGGCGTCGGCGGCGGCGAACATGCGGACGTACCTGCTGCTCAAGGAGCGGGCGGCGGCGTTCCGGGCCGACCCGGAGGTGCAGGAGGCGCTGGCCGCCAGCAAGGTGGCTGAGCTGTCGACGCCGACGTTGAACCCGGGGGAGACGTACTCGGACCTGCTGGCGGACCGGAGTGCGTTCGAGGACCTCGACGTGGACGCGGTGGCGGCGCGCGGGTTCGGGTTCGTGCGGTTGAACCAGCTCGCGGTGGAGCATCTGCTCGGGGCTCGCTGATTTCGCCGCACTGTCGTCGGGGGAGGGGTCGGGGGCCGGATCACCCGCTCTGGGCGGTCAGGCTTGATCCCGACGCGGGCGATCCGGCCCCCGACCCCCGACCTGGTCGGGGCGCGTGACCACTGTCGCGCACCCCGACCGACCGTTGTGCTGATCTGCGACAACCGTCCGTGAGCCCAGAAGGAGGGCGTGAGATGGCGCTCGTTGCCGGGGTCGACTCGTCGACCCAGTCGTGCAAGGTGGTGATCCGGGACGCCGAGACCGGAGCGCTGGTCCGCAGCGGCCGGGCGGCCCACCCGGACGGGACCGAGGTCGATCCCCGGGCCTGGTGGGACGCGTTGGGTTCGGCGATCGCCGAGGCCGGTGGGCTCGACGACGTGGCGGCGGTGGCCGTCGCCGGCCAGCAGCACGGGATGGTCTGCCTCGACGAGGCGGGCGAGGTGGTCCGGCCCGCGCTGCTCTGGAACGACACCCGTTCGGCGGCGGCGGCGGAGGAACTGGTCGAGGAACTCGGCGGCGGCGAGGCCGGGCGGCGGGCCTGGGCGGAGGCGGTCGGCAGCGTACCGGTGGCCAGTTTCACGGTCACCAAGCTGCGCTGGCTGGCCCGGCACGAACCGGAGAACGCGGCGCGGGTGGCCGCGGTCTGCCTGCCGCACGACTGGCTGACCTGGCGGCTGGGCGGCGCGGCCGGGCTGGACGCGCTGCGCACCGACCGGGGGGACGCGAGCGGGACCGGCTACTGGTCACCGGCGACCGGTGAATACCGGCCGGACCTGCTGGAGCGGGCGCTCGGCCGGACGCCTGTGCTGCCGACCGTGCTGGGGCCGTCAGAGGTGGCCGGGCGACTGCCGGGCGGCGCACCGCTGGGGCCGGGGACCGGGGACAACGCCGCCGCCGCGCTGGGAGTCGGGGCGCTCCCGGGTGACGTGGTCGTCTCGATCGGTACCTCGGGAACGGTCTTCAGCGTCGCGGAGACTCCGGCGGCGGACTCGTCCGGTGCGGTGGCCGGGTTCGCCGACGCGACCGGTCGGTTCCTGCCACTGGTCTGCACGCTGAACGCGGCCCGGGTGCTGGACGCGGCGGCGGCGATGCTGGGGGTCGGCCTCGACGAGCTGGCCAAACTGGCGTTGGGCGCGCCGGCCGGCGCGGACGGACTGGTGATGGTCCCCTACCTGGAGGGCGAGCGGACCCCGAACCGGCCACTGGCGACCGGTGCGGTGCACGGGCTGACCCTGCGCACCTCGACGCCGGGGCATCTGGCCCGGGCCGCCGTCGAAGGCATGCTCTGCGCGCTGGCGGACGGCCTGGACGCGCTGCTCGCCGAGGGCGCGACCGCGAACCGGATCATCCTGGTCGGTGGCGGGGCCCGCTCCGAGGCGGTACGCCGGATCGCGCCGCAGGTCTTCGGCTGTCCCGTGCTGGTGCCGGAGCCGGGGGAGTACGTCGCCGACGGCGCCGCCCGGCAGGCCGCCTGGGTCGTCCAGGGTGGTGCGGAGCCGCCCGTCTGGTCGGCCGGTGAGTCCCGGGAGTACGCCGACAGCGGTGTCCCGGCCATCCGTGAGCAGTACGCCCGCGCCCGTGCCCTGATCCTGGACCGGCCGGCGGACTAGGGATCGGGTACGCGCTCAGGCCGGCGATATCCTGAACACCATGGACGGCAAAGAGATCTCCCGGAACGAGCCGAGGGCTCCCGAGCCGGCCATGCCGCCATTCTCGCTGCTGGACCGCACCGACCGGGAGATCCTGCGGATCCTCCAGAAGGACGGCCGGACGTCGAATTCCGAGATCGCCCGGCGACTCGGCACGACCGAGACCACGGTCCGCAAACGGATCTCCGCCATGCGGGAGAAGAATCTCATCGAGATAGTCGCGGTCCCCACACCCCGGCTGGCCGGCTACAACATCTCGGCGATCATCGGATTGTCGGTGAGCCTGCCCCATCTGCGGAAGGTGAGCCAGGAGCTGATCGAGGCGCCGGAGGTGCGCTACTGCGGGCTCTCCACCGGGCGCTTCGACGTGATGATCGAGGCCTTCTTCTACGACAAGGAGCACCTGCTCCGGTTCACCACCGACGTGCTCGGTGCGCTGCCCGGGATCACCGACGTCGAGACCTCGCTGATCCTGAAGATCGAGAAGTTCTCCTACGAGTGGGAGCTCGGCTGAGTCCCCCTCCCCCCCCGCGCGTTGCGGGGGGAGGGGGAGCGGCGGTCAGAAGACCTCGGTCTGGGTCAGCCTGGCGTAGACCTCGGGCCGGTTCTTCCGCAGGTGCAGCGCGCGGAGGGTGCCGACCAGGAAGGCCAGCGGGATGCAGGCGAGTAGCAGCACGTTCGCCCAGTCGGTACGCCCGGAGAGCAACTCGAAGTTGCTCGCCACCAGCCAGGAGGCGACCACCAGCCCGAGCATGCTCGCCACCGGAGCGACGATGGTGCTCCAGGGGCTGAGCCCGGCGGTGGTGTTCACCCGGGTGAAGTAGACCACGATCGCCAGGGAGCAGAGCGCCTGCAACACGATCACGGTCAGTACGCCCGGCGCCACCATCAGCAGGAACACCTGGAGGTACGGGTCGGCACCGGCGAGTACGAAGCAGACGAGCACCACGAGCGCCACCGCTGTCTGCACCGCGCTGGCGACGTACGGCGAGTGGTGCCGGGCGTGCACCCGGGCGAGCACTCCGGGCAGCATCCGCTCCCGGCCGAGGGTGAACAGGTAGCGGGACGCGGTGTTGTGGAAGGCCAGTGTGGAGGCGAACGCGCTGGTGATCAGCAGGATCTCCATCATCACCACGGCCGGGCGGCCGACGTACTGCTCGGTGGCGGTGAAGACCAGACCGACCGGATCGGCGGTCGCCGCGTCCACGATCGAGGCCTTGCCGAAGGCGACGTACACGATCCAGGCCATGAAGGTGTAGAAGATGCCGAGGAAGCCGACCGCGAGGTAGACCGCCCGGGGGACCGTACGCTTGGGGTCCCGGGCCTCCTCGGAGTAGATCGCGGTGGACTCGAACCCGATGAACGCGCCGAAGACGATCGCGAACATCGCCCCGGTGCCACCCCCGGCGAAGACCGCCGACGGTGAGAAGGATTCCAGGTCGAGTCCCTCGGCACCACCGCGCCAGAGCACCGGCGCGGCAAGTACCAGCAGGATCACCGCCTCGGCGAGCAACGCGACGCCGAGCACCTTCGCGCTCAGCGAGATCCGCCGGTGCCCCAGGTAGGCCACGATCGCCAGCGCGAGGAACGACCAGACCGGCCAGGGGATGTCCACCCCGAGGGCGTCGTTTATCGGCGCCGAGGCGAACGCGCCGACCGCACCGAGCTGGCCGATGGCGATCACCGAGTACGCCGCCGTGGCAAGGGTGGCGGCGCCGCCACCGGTGGGGCGACCCAGCCCCTGTCCGATGTAGGAGTAGAAGGCGCCCGCGTTCTTGATCCGCAGGGCCATCCGGGTCAGCCCCACCGCGAAGAGCAGCAGCACCAGGCCGGCGACGAGTTGGGCACCCGGCGCACCGACCCCGCCGATCATGAACGCCAGCGGGGCGAAGCCGGCGACCACCAGCAACGGCCCGGCGGCGGCCACCACGAAGAACGCCAACTCGAAGGAGCCCATCCGGCCCTTGATGCGGGCGTTGGGCGCGGCGGACGGGCCGCCGTCGGGAATCTGCATCTCGGGCTCTGCCATGGCTCTCTCCAACGTCGTGGCGTGTTCAGGGAGCGGTCGGGGAGGGGTATCGCGTCGAGTAGGCGGTGGCGGCGGCGGTGAAGGCGTCCAGCCGGGGCCGGAGCACCCCGGCGCCGATCTGGCCGCCGGAGCGGCCGGCCAGGCCGCCGTCGATCAGCGGGGTGACCCCGGTGGAGATCACCGCGTGCAGGTCGATGCCGACCGGGGTACCGCGGAAGTCGAACGCCGGAATCCGGTACGTCGGATGCTCGGCAAGCGTGATCGCGTACATCTGCTCGTTGTTGGTGGTCATGGCCGTGAAACTGCCGCCCTGGTAGTCCATCAACGAGGGGGCGCACGCCTGGGCCATGCCACCGAGGCCGACCGTCTCGGTCACGCAGCTCTCCCCGCCGATCCACTCGGCGTCGGCGGCGGAGAACCCGTCGAAGAACCGGCCCTCGAGTTCGGGCTGCCCGCCCCGGAACCACTCGTCGCCCAGTCCGCTGACCCGGATGGCGAACTCGCGGCAGTTGATCGCCATCCCGGTGACCACGCTGCTGTGTTCCACCCCGTGTGCGGCGTCCGCGGTCGCCTTGGCCGCGGCCATGCTCAACCGCAGGAACGTGTAGTCGTTGGCCAGGAAGAAGTCGAGCACCTCCTCGACCCTGGTGCGCCATGCCGACGTGCCGGCGAGGGCGAAGAGTCGCGGGGTGAGTGCCCGCTGGAGCAGCAGGGTGGCCGCGGTGTTGCGGCTGTGCAGTTCGTCGCCGAGCCGCAGCGCCCGGGCCATCATCGGCTTGAG
The DNA here is from genome assembly GCF_002846275.1 of Plantactinospora sp. CNZ320. Taxonomy (NCBI): domain Bacteria; kingdom Bacillati; phylum Actinomycetota; class Actinomycetes; order Micromonosporales; family Micromonosporaceae; genus Plantactinospora; species Plantactinospora sp. CNZ320. The sequence goes on along the minus strand of NZ_PJMP01000001.1, from coordinate 3,591,634 downwards.
CGCGATGGGATTGTCGGCCAGGCACTCGGCCAGTACCGGTGCCATCGTCGTCTCCAGCCAGCGCAGCCCGTCGACGACCTCCTGGTCGAACGAGCCGTAGTTGAGCCGGTACCGGCTCTTGCCCTCGTAGAAGTTGCAGAAGGCGACGTTGCCGTGTGCCTCGTCCCGGACCACGAAGACCGGCATCGAGGCGGTGTAGATGCCGGCCACCGAGCCGATGCAGGCGTGCTGCTGGGTCGACCGCACCCGGATCTCACCGTTTCCGAGCTTGCGTTCGGCGTCCTCGACGCTGTCGGCCAGGCCCTCGTAGACGGCGCCGTACAGGATCGCCCGACGCTGGCCGCCGGTGTACTCCGGCCACTGAAGTGGTGCGCCGGAGGTGAGGATCGTGTCCGGGGTCATTCCCGGCACCACCTCGCCGGCCGGGGCCACGCCCACCAGTACCGGCTCGGCGCCGAGCATCCTTGCCATCGCCTGCTCGTTGGCCTGCCGTCGGCGTACGTCGACGGAGGATTCGTTCACCGTGGTCATCTCAAAGCCTCTGCAGGTAGGTCCGGGTCTCCCAGTCGGTGACCACCGAGCCGTACTCGCGGCACTCGGCACGCTTGTGGGCCAGGAACGTGCGGTGGAACTCGCTGCCGAGCACCCGCTCGGCGAAACTGTCGGCCTCGAAGAGGTCCAGCGCCTGGTCCAGCGAGCGCGGCAGCGCCAGGTCGCCGTACCTGGCGAGTTCCTCGGGGCTCATCCGGTAGGTGTCGCGGTTGAGCGGCTCGCCCGGATCGAGCTTGTTCACCACCCCGTCCAGGCCGGCGGCCAGGATGAGCCCGATGCCGAGGTGGTAGTTCACCGAGGCGTCCACGGTGCGTACCTCCAGGCAGTGCCGGTTCACCGGCATCCGGCACATCAGCGTCCGGTTGTTCTCGCCCCAGCCGCGGTACACCGGAGCCCAGGAGATCTCGTCCATGAAGCCCTTGCTGGTGAACCGCTTGTACGAGTTCACCGTCGGCGACGTCACCGCGCAGATCGCCCCGGCGTGCGCGAGTACCCCGGCCACGAAGTGCCGGGAGATGTCGCTGTAGCCACCACCCGAGGCCGCCTCGAAGACGTTCCGGCCGGTTTCCCTGTCGGCGAGGCTGATGTTCACGTGCGACGCCGACCCGAAGTCGTCCTGGAACGGCTTGGCCATGAAGCTGGCGATGCAGCCGAGTTCCCGGGCGACGTGCTTGGCCATCAGCCGGAAGATCACCATCCGGTCGGCCATGGTCAGCGCGTCGGTGTAGTCGAAGTTGAACTCGTACTGCCCGTCGCCGCCCTCGTGGTCGAACGAGTAGACGCCGTATCCGAGCTGGTTCATGTAGTCGACCATCGGCCCGAGGAACGGCTCGGCGAGCACGGTGGCCTCGAGGTCGTAGCCCCGGGTGGGTGCGTTCAGCCGGTCCTGCGGCACCAGCGGTTGCCAGCCCTCGGCGGTCTCCCGGACGACGTACAGCTCCGGTTCGATGCCGACGTTCACGGTGAAGCCCAGCTCGGCCGCCTCGGTGACCTGGCGGAGCAGGAAGTTGCGCGCCTCCTGGGGGTACAGCTCGCCGTTCAGGTGCAGGCTGGTCGGTACCACCGCGAACTCGGGCTTCCAGGGCAGCACCACCAGCCGGTCCAGGTCCGGGATCCCGGCGCACTCGTCCTCGTGCGGGCCGAGGTCGCCCATCCCCTCCAGCGCGCCGACGGTGTAGAGCTCCGAGCCCGCCGCCATCGACGGCAACGATTCCACGGGTACGCACTTGCTCTTCGGCACACCGTGGATGTCGACGTAGAAGCCGAACACGTACTTCACGCCTTGCTCGATCAACTGATCCCGCAGGACTTCGGCCTGTGACACAGAACACTCCCCTACTCGATTTCGAGCATCATGGGGGTGGCTTGCTTCGAAAGTCAACCCTCAGGGTGAGATGAGCTGCCGTATCTCGTCGCATGTCTGAATTTTGGGAACGGTGTCGGATGGTGCCCCGGGTGGTGCCCGGGCGAAGCCCCGGCCGGCCCCGGACCGGCCGGGGTGGTCCCGGCCCGCCCGACGAGCCACGGGTGTTGCGCTGGCCAGTCAAATCCGTCAATCTTTGACGCACTGTCGGTGACCGGAATCCCGGCCGGGCGTGAGGGTGAGGGGACTGTCGATGGAGGCGTCGGCGGCCAGCGGGGTGCGGGAGGAATCCGGGGAACGGGCGGGGCCCGCGGAGCCGCCCGACGGACCGGAGCCGCTCCGGGAGCGGTCGGAACCGGTGCCGCAGCCCTTCGGCCCGAGGATCGTCGCGGTGGTGGAGTGGCTCCTGATCGGCGCCGGGATGCTGCTGCTGGCGATCTATCCCCGGCCGCCGATGATGGGCGACGGGCTGGCCCGCCACCAGGCACTGCTCCAGGTGCTTGAGCAGCGGCAGATGCCGGAGATGGCGTACTCGTTGATCGGCCCGCTCTTCGCGACCCCGCTGTGGCTGGTCGGCCGCTGGTACGGCGACCCACAGCCGGTGCTGGCGCAGTACAACCTGCTGCTCTTCGGGTTCGCGCTGGTGGCGCTACACCTGCTGCTGCGGGACCGGATGGATCGTCGGCTGCTCCGGCGGTTCCTGCTGGTGCTGGTCGCCGCGAGCATGGTCGCCGCGCACGTGCAGGACTTCTACGGCGAGATGTTCACCGCGACGACGGTCGGGGTGGGACTGCTCGCCGCGACACTGCCCGGGACGGGCCGGCCGACCCGGCTGGCCGGTTGGCTCGGGGTGGTGCTCGGAGTCGCCAACACCCCCGCCTCGGTGGTGGCGCTCGGTCTCGTGGTCGGGCTGCTCTGCCTGCGCAGGCGGCGGCTGCGCTACCTGCTGGTGCCGCTGGCGGCCGGGCTGCTGGTCGCCGGTGAGGCGTGGCTGCGCCTGGGCGACCCGCTGAACCGCGAGTACGCGAACAACAGCGGCGGGTCGACCGTGATGCCGTACTCCGGCGAGCCGGGTTTCTCCTACCCGCTGCTGCTCGGGGTGCTGGCGATCCTCTTCTCGTTCGGCAAGGGACTGCTCTGGTTCACCCCGGGACTGTTCCTGCCGGTGCGACGGTGGCTGTCGGAGCGGGCCGGTCGAGGGGTGGCCGGGGTCTGGCTGTTGTGGACGGTCTTCGTGGCCGGGCTGGTCCTGGTCTACGCCTCCTGGTGGGCCTGGTACGGCGGCCTGTACTGGGGGCCGAGGTTCTTCCTGCTCGCCATCCTGCCGGCAAGCCTGGCGCTCGCCGTACGGCTGGGTGCGGCCGAGGCGGGCCCCTGGGCGAACCTGGTCACCCTCGCCGCCGTACTGCTCTCGGCCTGGGGCGCCGCCAACAGCCTGGTGTACGGGCAGCTCTGGCCGTGGACCTGCTACGAGAACAACTTCTATCTGGAGTCGCTCTGCCACTTCACCCCGGAGTTCAGCCCGCTGTGGTACCCGCTGGTGGAGCCACCGGTGCTGACCGGGTTGCAGCGGATCGCGCTCGTCGGCTATGCCGTGGTGCTGCTCTGGCTGGTCGCGCCGCTGCTCGACCGGCTGGTCCGGCAGGTCGGGGTGGCGGCCCGGTCCGGGCGGCGGCTCTGGTCGCTGCGGAACTGGCGCTGGTAGCCCGTCCGAAGAAGATCGTTTACCGGATCCGAATCGATCCGTATCGTAGTGATCACATTCCAACCGTTTGCTTCCGAGATCCCCCTCGTGTCCGGGTGTTCCGTGGGCCGCCCGGACGTGGCCTCATGGAAGGGCGTACAGGTGCATCGATCCGCCGTGCCGACCCGGCCGCGATCCGCGGCCCGACCCGTCGTACTCGCCACCGTCCTGGTCAGCATCGCCGCACTGATCGTCACCTCGCTCGGCGGCCCGTCCGAGGCGACCGGGCGACACCGGCCGTTCCCGCTCGACCTGGAACGGGCCGGCATTCCGCAGATCCGCGAGGCGCTGAACGCCCGGCGGATCAGCTCGGAGGAACTCGTCCAGGCGTACCTGGAACGGATCCGGAAGCTGAACACCAACGGCCCGGGGCTCAACGCCGTCCGGGTGGTCACCCGGGACGCGGTCGCGCAGGCGAAACGGGCCGACCAGGAGCGCCAGCGGGGCCGGGCGAAGGGGCCGATGCACGGCATCCCGGTGCTGATCAAAGACAACATCGACCTTTCGGGACTGCCCACCACCGCCGGGGCGATGGCGCTGGAGGACTCGTACCCGGCCCGGGACGCCTTCCTGGTCACCCGGTTGAAGGCGGCCGGGGCGATCATCCTGGGCAAGACCAACCTCACCGAGTTCGCCAACTTCACCACCAGCGGGATGCCGTCCGGCTACAGCGGACTCGGCGGCCAGGTGCTCAACCCGTACGACGTCAGCCAGACCCCGAGCGGCTCCAGTTCGGGGTCCGGCTCGGCCGCGGCGGCGGCGCTGGCCACCGTGACCATCGGCACCGAGACCTCCGGCTCGATCCTCAGCCCGTCGGTGGCGAACTCGCTGGTCGGGGTGAAACCGACAGTGGGACTGGTCAGCCGGACCGGAGTGGTGCCGATCGCCGCCAGCCAGGACACCGCCGGCCCGATGACCCGGACCGTCTACGACGCCGCCGCCCTGCTCGGTGCGCTTACCGGGATCGACCCGGAGGACCCGGTGACCGGGACCAGTTCGGCCGTGGTCGGCACCGACTACACGCGGGCGCTCTCCACGACCGCCCTGCGGGGGAGCCGGATCGGTGTCGCCAGCACCCCGACCGGCAACCAGGGGGCGCTGTTCACCGAGGCGCTGGACGTGTTGCGGGTCCGGGGCGCCACGGTCGTGCCGGTCACCGTCAACACCGGCGGCCTGCCGCCGGGCATCCTCGGCTACGAGTTCAAGCGGGACCTGAACGCCTATCTGGCCCGGCTGCCCCGGCACGCGCCGATGGAGACCCTCGACGACGTGGTGGAGTGGAACCTGGCGCACGCCGACGAGGGCGCGATCAAGTTCGGCCAGACCCAACTCGTCGCCTCGAACGAGATCGATCTGACCGATCCGGTGGCGAGGACGGAGTACGAGACCAACCGGGACGCCGGGATCGCCGGGGCGCGGGAACGGATCGATTCGGTACTCGCCGCCGAGAACCTCGACGCGATCGTCTTCGTCGGCAGCGGGTCGGCCGGGATCGGCGCGCGGGCGCAGTACCCGTCGGTCGCGGTCCCGATCGGGTACGACCCGGCGAACGGTCGCCCGGTCGGGATGTCCTTCCTGGGTACCGCCTACACCGAGGCCCGACTGCTCGCCCTGGCGTACGACTACGAGCAGGCGTCGGCCAGATGGCGCCCGCCGTCGCAGGTCAACCCGTCGCTGTTCCGGTGTGCCGACCTTGGAGACCGCGAGTCGAGTTGCGCACCGTAGCCGGTGGTGTGCGGGGTCGCCGCGAGCGGCGTCGCGGCGGCCCGCTTGAGCAGCCCGCTCGCGCTACGACGATTCGGCGACTCCGCGACTGGGTAGCAGCACCATGACAGCAAGCATCCCCCACAAGGAGGCGGGTCATGGGTATCGGCACCAGCATCTTCCTGATCGCGCTCGGTGCGATCCTCACCTTCGCCCTGAACATCAGCGTCGGCGGCCTGGACCTGGACGTGGTCGGCTGGATCCTGATGGCAGCCGGCGTACTGGGTCTGATCATGACCACCGTGATCTGGAACAACCGGCGCCGGGCGGTGGTGACCACCACCGAGCCGACCGAGTACCGCCAGGTCACCACGACCGAGCCGGCCGAGTACCGGCGGGTGGAGGAGCGGCGCGACGTGCTGCCGCCCCGGTAATGAGCCGGACGGTTTCCGGCATCGTCCACTGAAGCACGATGGGCCGGCTGGGGCGGGGTTCGGTGGCTGGGGGCACCGGGCGCATACCCCACCCCAGCCGGCTACCCAGATAGCGTCGCCGGCCCGCTGCGCGTCACACGCCGGGCGGTCTGTGCATCACACGCCAGGCCCGGCATGCGTCGGACGCCCGACCCGCTGCGCGTCGCACGCCGGGCGGTAGCGTCGCGGAGTCATCGACCGCCGGTGCTCCCGGCGGCTCTCGCGGCGGCACGCGTTCCCGTCGCCGATCGCCGTCGGGTGGTCGGTCGGGTCCCCGATCGCACCTGCTGCGGCCGGCCGTGCCAGGTGCGGATCAGCAGCGCGAGCCGTTTCGGGCGTTCCTGGTCGTTCACCACCCAGCAGACGGCGCCCATCACCATCGCGCTTACCGCGAGGAGTGCGAGCAGCACCGGCCAGTCCACGATCGACAAGCCGGTGACGAGCCCACCGCCCGCCGTGACCGCCCCGGCCCGACGCAGCCACACGGTCACTCCGCCTCGACCCGCGTCTGCCGCAGCGCGCGCCGGAGCGCGAACATCGACAGCAGCAGGCGGGTCGCGTAACCGAGCTGGTGCAGGCCGCTCAGCCTGCTCAGTTCCGCCCGGAACTCCTCCTGGTAGCGGGGGCGTTCCCGGGCTGGCAGGACCTGCACGACAAGGCCGACCAGGCGTACCGCGGCGGCGCCGGCCCGCAGGCCGGTCCGGCGACGGGTTCCGCCGAGTGCCGCCGCCGTTGGCGGGACCGCGGCGGCCACGGTCATGGCCGCTGCCGGCCGCCCGGCCCGGAGGGCCTCGTTGCCGAGTCGCCACCCCCGCAGGTAGTTGCTGGTGTTCTGGGCGATGGCCGATGCCTCCCGGACGGCCGGGACGAGCGGCTGACCCGCCCAGGGCGCGTAGGGGCCGGGGTCGAGGCCCGGCACCCGGCGCGGCAGTGGCCAGTCCGGCGTCGCGCGGTTCGGATGCGGGCCGGTCCGGGGTCCGCCGGCCGCGCGCAGGCCGGCGAGGACCCGCAGCACCACCTCGTCGGCGGTGTCGGCGTTGCGCAGCGCGTTGCCGATGGTGATCTCGTACGCCTCCGGCGGCTGCTCCCGCCCGGTCACGACCGACCCCCGGCGAAACCCGGCCGGAGGTTGCCGAGCTTGGCGACCCGCGCGTCCACCTGGGCCAGCGCCCGGCGGGCCTGCACGGCCCCGTCGGAGGTGAGCGAGTAGTACCGGCGGCGTGGCCGACCGGCCTCGTGTGGATCGAGATCCTCCCAGCGGGATCGCAGCCAGCCGAGGGTCTCCAGTCGGGCCAGGATGGGATGGATGGTGCCGCTGGGCAGCCCGGCGGCCGCGCAGAGTTCCAGCCCGTAGAACTCGCGCGACGGATGGTCCAGGAGGGTACGCAGCACCGCCTGGGTGGGCAGCGTCATCCGGGGGTGGGCCATGCTCGTACTCTACCAAGCCCTAGGTAGAGTTCAACCCTGATCCTCGGGCGGTACGCCACCCGGCGGCACCGTCACCCCGCCGTTACCTGATCCTGGTTGAGTGCCGGAGATGACGATCGGTGCCCAGCGAGTCGCCCGGGGCGGGGGACCGGTCCACCGGTTCTACAGCGTCGCGGTCTTCGTTGTGCTCGCCTCGCTGGACAACGTGGCGATCGGGCTGGTGCCGCCGCTCTACGGCTCCATCGCCCCCGCGCTAGACGTCGGCGTCGGCGCGGTCGGTGCGGTCACCGCGACGAGCTTCCTGGTCAGCGCGGTGGCAGCGGTCGGCTGGGCGTACGTCGGGGACCGCACCAACCGCAAGCCGCTGCTGATGGTCGGCACCCTGCTCTGGGCCGCCGGTACGGCCGGCAGCGCCCTCGCCCCGACCTACCTGGCGTTCTTCGGCGCCCAACTGCTGGCCGCGATCGGCCTCGGCGCGGTCGGCTCGGTCGGCTTCTCCGTGGTCACCGACCTGGTCAGCCCGCGCCGCCGGGGCCTGGTACTCAGCTTCTGGGGCCTCTCCCAGGGCATCGGCACCCTGGCCGGCACCCTGGTCGGCGGCGTGCTCGGCGCCCAGGACTGGCGCCGCCCGTTCCTGCTGCTCAGCGTCGTCGGCCTGGTGGCGACCGTGGCATACCTGCTCACCTACGACATCCGGCGTGGCCAGAGCGAGCCGGAGCTGGCCGACGCGCTGGCCGTCGGCGGGGACTACGACTACCGGATCAGCCGGGCCGACCTGCCCGGCATCCTGGGCCGCCGGACGAACCGCTGGCTGGTGTTGCAGGGACTCACCGCACAGGTGGCCTTCGGCTCGCTGGTCTGGCTGCCGGCGCTGTTCCGGGAACGGGCCGAGGCCCAGGGCTACTCGTCGGCCACCGCCACCGTCGTGGGCAGCATCTTCGCCGTACTCTTCCAGCTCGGCGGGGTGCTCTCCATCGTCGGCGGACTCGTCGGCGACGCCGCGCAACGGCGTACCCCCCGGGGCCGGGCGATGGTCGCGGCGATCGGGGTGCTGGCGGCCGTACCGTTCTATCTGGTGCTCTTCTTCGTGCCGATCCGGATCGACGTGCCCGACGGTGCCGGTGCCGGCGCGGTGGCCGCGGCCGTGCTCGGCAGTGTGTTCACCGAGCCGACGGTCGGGCTCAGCCTGCTCACCGCGCTGTTCGCGCTCGGCCTCACCTCGGCCAACTCGCCGAACTGGTTCGCGCTGATCGCCGACGTCAACCCGCCAGAACACCGGGGTACGGTCTACAGCCTCGGCAACCTGGTCAACGGGGTGGGCCGGGCGGCCGGCAACGGGCTGATCGGGGTGGCCGCCTCGGCGCTGCGGCTGGCCTTCCCGCCACCGCTGAACTTCGCGGTCGGGCTCGCCGCGTTCCAGCTCTTCTTCATCCCCACCGGGATCATGTACTGGCTCGCCTCGCGCAGCGCGCCCGGAGACATCCAGCGCGTGCACGACCTCCTCACCGTACGGGCCGAGGAGGTCACCCCGGACGCCCTGCCGGTTAGGAAGGGCCCCCCATACAACAGAAAACGATAAGAAGGGGCCCTTCCTTTCACCGGAGCCAGGCGGTGGTGTCGGTGGGTAGGTGGCCGTCAGGGTCGAGCGGGCCGCTGGCGTGCACCAGTTCGGCACCCGCCGGCAGCCGCACCGGTTCGGCGCCGAAATTGGTGAGCACCTGGAGTTCCCCGTTGCGGAAGTGCAGCACGTCGTCCGGGCTGGACAGCCAGTGCACCGTGCCGGAACCGAGCCGCAGTTCCCGGCGCAGCCGCAGGCTGGTCCGGTACAACTCGTACGTCGAGCCGGCCACCCCGCGCTGCCGGTCCAGGGCGTACTCGGCCCAGATCGGCGGCTGCGGCAGCCAGCTCGCGTCCCCGGGCCCGAAGCCGTACGAGGGGGCGTCCGCCTCCCACGGGATCGGCACCCGGCAGCCGTCCCGACCCCGCTCCGTGTGACCGCTGCGCTGCCAGGTCGGGTCCTGCCGGGCCTCGTCCGGCAGTGCGGTGTGCTCCGGCAGGCCCAGCTCCTCACCCTGGTAGAGGTAGGCCGAGCCGGGCAGCGAGAGCATCAGCAGGGTGGCCGCCCGGGCCCGGCGCAGCCCGACGACGGCGTCCGGCTGCGGGTCGTCGACCCCGATGCCCCGGGGCCGGGGCGTGCCGACCGGCAGCCCGAGCCGGCTGGCGTGCCGCAGCACGTCGTGGTTGGAGAGCACCCAGGTGGTGGGTGCGCCGACCGTCGCGCTGGCCTCCAGCGAGCGGGTGATCACCGCGTACTGGATCGGGGCGGTCCAGGCCGCCTCCAGGTACTCGAAGTTGAACGCCTGGTGCATCTCGTCCGGCCGGACGTACCGGGCCAGCCGCTCGGCCGGCTGCACCCACGCCTCGGCGACCAGGATCGGCTCGCCCGGGTACCCGTCCAGCACCCGCCGCCACTCCTGGTAGATCTCGTGTACGCCGTCCTGGTCCCACATCGGCGGGCGCGGCCCCTCGGTGCCCTCACCGGTCACCGGCTCCACCGGCGGATGGGCGTCGGCCAGCTCGAACTGCTTGACCAGGCCGTGCGCCACGTCGACCCGGAACCCGTCGACCCCCCGGTCCAGCCAGTACCGCAGGATGTCGAGGAACTCGGCACGCACCTCGGCCAGGTCCCAGTTGAGGTCCGGCTGGCCACTGTCGAAGAGGTGCAGGTACCACTGCCCGGGGCTGCCGTCCGGTTCGGTCACCCGGGTCCAGGCCGGGCCGCCGAAGACGCTCTGCCAGTCGTTCGGCGGTTCGGTGCCGTCGGGACCGCGACCGTCCCGGAAGACGTAGCGCTGCCGCTGCGGGCTGCCCGGCCCGGCGGCCAGCGCGGCGGTGAACCACGGATGCGCCGAGGAGGTGTGGTTGGGCACCAGGTCGACGATGAACCGCAGGCCCCGGGCGTGGGCCTCGGCGATCAGCCGGTCGAGGTCCGCCAGGGTGCCGAAGAGCGGGTCCACGCCACGGTAGTCGGCCACGTCGTAGCCGGCATCGGCCTGCGGCGACGGATAGAACGGCGACAGCCACACCGCGTCCACGCCCAACTCGACCAGGTGGTCCAGCCGGGCGGTGATCCCGGGCAGGTCGCCGATCCCGTCGCCGTCGGAGTCGGCGAACGAACGCGGATAGATCTGGTAGATGACGGCGTGCCGCCACCAGGAGTCGGCCTCGGTCGGCCCCGTGCCGGTGGCGCTTCGCCCGGCGACGGGTCCGGTGCCGGCGGGGATCGTCTCGGTGCTGTTCAGGGTGCTCTCCCATCGGTCGCGACTCGCGGGCGGACCCGGCGTCGGCTCCTGGCGAGGATCGAGGTTCAGTTTGCCCGGGGTGGGCCGGTCGAATCCCGTACGACAAGCCGGGTGGGCAGGATCACCGGGGCGGGATCCTCCCCGGTCCGGGCCTGGCCGGCGAGCGGGCCCAGCAGCGTACCGGCGGCGAGCCGGCCCTGTTCGGCGGCGGGCTGGGCCACCGTGGTCAGGCCGAACGCGGCGGCCAGTTCGTGGTCGTCGATGCCGATCACGCTGACCTGCTGCGGCACCCGCACCCCGGCCGTCCGCAGCGCGTTCAGCGCGCCCATCGCCAGCTCGTCGCAGCTGGCGAGGATCGCCGTGGGCGGTTCGCCCCGGGCGAGCAGCCGTTCGGTGGCCGACCGGCCGCCCTCGGCGTCCGCCCGGGCCAGCATCCCGAGTTCCGGGTCGGGGCTGATGCCTGCGGCGTCCAGCGCCTCCCGGTAGCCGCGGTACCGCTCCAGATGGGCCGGATGCGCGAACTCGTCGTCCGGATCGCCCCGGACGCAGGCGATCCGCCGGTGCCCGAGGCTCAGCAGGTGCTCGGTGGCGGTCCGGCCGGCCAGCACGTCGTCGATCCGGATGCTCGGCCAGTCCCGTACCACGGTGCCGGAGCTGACCGTGACGCCCGGCAGTGCCAGGCTGGCGATCGTGGCCAGGTCGTCGGCGCGCATCGGCGTGGCCACCAGCATCACCCCGTCGACCCGCTTGGGCAGGTTCGACTTGTGCAGCAGCCGGGTCCGGGCGTGTTCCCGACCGCCGACGTTGTAGAGCAGCAGGTCGTAGCCGGCGCTGTGCAGGACCTCCTCGGCGGCCTGCACCACTGTGGCGACGAACCAGGGGGTGATCCGGGGGACGATCACCGCGACCGTGCCGGTCCGGCCGCCGGCCAGCCGGGACGCGCTGGGCGAGACGCTGTAGTCGAGTTGCTCGGCGGCGAGCAGTACCCGGATCCGGGTCGTCTCGGAGACGGTCGGCAACCCGCGCAGCGCGCGGGAGACGGTGGCGGTGGAGACCCCGGCCAACCGGGCCACGTCGTCGATTGTGGTCACAGTTGCCATCCTGATCCGGCCGTGCCGCCGGCCACGGCTGTCCGGCCCGGGGCCTGGCTGCCGGGCGGGCCTCGCCCGGCAGCCGTCGCCCGCGACGGCCGGTCAGCCCTTGACGCCGCCGGCGAGCAGGCCACGCACGAAGTAGCGCTGGAGGGAGAGGAACACGATCAGCGGTACGACGATCGAGATGAACGCGCCGGAGGTGAGCCGCTGCCACTCGTTGGCCCGGGTACCGGCCAGCTCGGCCAGGCGCACGGTGAGCGGTGCGGTCTCCTTGCCGCCACCGGCGAAGATCAGCGCCACCAGCAGGTCGTTCCAGACCCAGAGGAACTGGAAGATGCCGAACGCGGCCAGCGCCGGCACGATCAGCGGCAGCACGATGGAGCGGAAGATCTTCGGGTGGGTGGCGCCGTCGACCCGGGCCGCCTCCATCAGGTCCTTCGGCAGCTGCGAGATGAAGTTGTGCAGCAGGAAGACCGCGATCGGCAGCGCGAAACAGGTGTGTGCGAACCAGACCTGGACGAACTTCTCCTCGTCGTCGAGGTTCCAGGCCGGCATCAGCTCGATCCCGCCCAGGCTGACCCCCTCGGAGAAGAAGCTGAGCAGCGGCACCAGCGCCATCTGCAACGGCACGATCTGCAACGCGAAGATGCCGATGTAGATCCAGTCCCGCCCCCTGAAGTTCATCCAGGCCAGCGCGTACGCGGCCAGCGCGGCGAAGGCCAGCGGGAAGAGTACCGACGGGATCGTGATCACCAGCGAGTTGACGAAGTATCCGGCCAGCTGCCCGGAGATCGCCGACTGGCCGAAGAGCACCTGCTGGTAGTTGTCCAGGGTGAACTGCGGGTTGGTGAACGCGGTCCACCAGCCGGTCGTCTTGATCTCGTCCTCGGGACGGAACGACGAGATGAACAGCCCGAAGGTGGGGATCGTCCAGATCGCCGCGATCAGGATCGAGGCGGCGGTGGCGTACGGGCTGCTGAGCCGGCGGCGTACCCGGGCGGCCCGGCCGACCGGCGGGGTGGCGACGGACTGGGTACCGGTCAGCGCGGGAGGAGTGGTGGTGGTCATCTCATACCTCCCGCTGCTTGCGCAGGTTGCGGACCTGGTAGATCACGATCGGGATCACCAGGACGAAGAGGACGACGGCGAGTGCCGAACCCTGGCCGGTCTGGCCGAACCGGAACGCCTGGTTGTACATCTCGTTGGCGATCACGCCGGTGTCGAAGTTGCCGTTCGTGGTGGTCCGGACGATGTCGAAGACCTTCAGGGTGGCGATCGAGACCGTGACCACCACGACGATCAGGGCCGGTCGGATGCTCGGCAGGGTGATCTGCCAGAACATCTGCCAGGGGTTCACCCCGTCCAGCCGGGCCGCCTCGACGACGTCGTCAGGGATCGCCTTGATCGCGGCCGAGAGGACCACCATCGCGAAGCCGGCCTGGATCCAGATCATGATCACGATCAGCAGCAGGGTGTTCAGCGGCGGGTCGTTGAGCCACTGCCGCGGCTCGCCGCCGACCATCACCCAGATATGGTTGAGCAGGCCGATCTGGTCGTACTCGCCGGAGCGGTAGGCGTAGACGAACTTCCAGATGATGCTGGCGCCGACGAACGAGATCGCCATCGGCATGAAGATCAGTGCCTTGGCCACCGACTCGAACCGGGCCCGGTCGACGAGTACCGCGTAGACCAGGCCGATCGTGGTGGCTGCCAGCGGCACCAGGACCACCCAGATCAGGGTGTTGGTGAGGACGCTGAAGATCTCGTCCTGGGCGAACATCCACCGGTAGTTGGCCAGCCCGACCCAGTTGTCGCTGCGTCCGTCCATGAAGGACAGTACTGTGGTCCGGACGGCGGGTACGACCAGGCCGATCGCGAGCAGTGCCACGGTGGGCAGCAGGAAGAAGAGCGCGAGCGCGCCCTCCGGGCGGTTCGCCACCGAGCGGCGGCGGGGCCGGGGCCCAGGACCGGTGGCGGTCACCGATCCGGCGGCCGAGGCCGCGACCAGCGCCGCCTCGCGGCGCCGGGCGAACCAGTTGGGCACGACGTCGAGCAGCACCAGCAGTCCGCCGACCACGACCGCGAAGGCGGCCAGGCCGTAGAGCAGCATGAGCAGTTTCGGTGCCTCGTCGGCGAAGTCCATCAGCGCCTCCAACGCCACAACGTTCGGGAAGCCGACGGTCCGGCCCGCAGTGGTGCGGGCCGGACCGTCAGGGGTGTCACTTCGGCCAGGAGCCTTCGACGAAGTCGAGGGTGCTCTTGGTGTCCTTGCCGTTGATCCAGTCGACCATGCCCTTCCAGAGGGTGCCGGAGCCGACCGCGGCGGGCATCAGGTCGGAGCCGTCGAACCGGAAGACGGCGCTCTTGTCGAGGAGTACCTCCATCGAGAGCTTGTCGACCGCCTGCTCGACCTTGCTGACGTCGAGCTTGTTGTTCGGCGTGATCCAGTTGCCCAGCGCCGCCCGCGAGTTGGCGTACTCGCCGGTCATCAGGTACTGCCGGACGGCCTGCACCGCCGGGCCGTCGGTGAAGGCCACGGTGAACTCGCCGCCGCCGAGCACCGGCTTGCCCTTGGCCGGGTCGACCGCCGGGAAGTAGAAGGCGTAGATGTCGCCGTCCGGGCCGATCTTGGTGCCCTCCGGCAGGTAGTTGGCGTAGAAGTTCGCCTGGCGGTGCATCGAGCACTGGCCCTGGAGGATCGGCAGGCCGCCCTCCTGGAACGGCGTGGTGGTCAGGCTCTTGACGTCACCGTAGCCACCGTTGACGTACTTCGGGTTCTTCAGGACCTGGCCGGCCTGGTCGACCGCCTGGAGCACCCGGGGGTCGTTGAACGGGATGGCGTGGCTGGTCCACTGGTCGTAGACCTCCGGCGGCTGGGTACGCAGCATCAGGTCCTCGATCCAGTCGGTCGCCGGCCACCCGGTGGCCTCGCCCGACTCCAGACCGACACACCAGGGCTTCTGGTTCGTCGCCGCGATCTTGTCGCTCAGATCCATCAGCTGCTGCCAGGTGGTCGGCACCTGGTAGCCCTTCTCGGCGAACGCCTTCGGCGAGTACCAGACGAAGGACTTCACGTTCGCGCCCAGCGGCGTGCCGTAGAGCTGGCCGCCGGCGGTGGCGTACTTGAGCCAGTCGGCCGGGTAGTTCGCCTCGGCCAGGCTCTTCTGCTCGGCCGTCATCGGCTTGAGCTTGTTTGCCTGGGCGAACCGGGCGAGCAGACCCGGCTGCGGGATGAAGGCCAGGTCGGGAGGATTGCCGCCGTCCACCTGGACCTGGAGCTGGGCCTCGAACTCGCCGCTGCCGTCGTAGTCGATCTCGATGCCGGTGCAGTCCTCGAACTGCTTCCACGACTGCCGGAGCAGGTCGGCCTCGGCGTCCCGGATCGAGGCGTAGATGGAGACGTTCTCGCCGTCGTGACCCTGGTAGGCCGAGTACGGAGCGCACTCCGCGGAGTCGGGGTCGAGCCCGCTGTCACTGTCGCCAGAACAGGCGGTGGCGCCGAGTGCCAAAGCCAACACACCGGCGATCGCGAGGGCCTGGCGTGGTCTGGACTGGACCGCCATGCAGTCCTCCTTTCGTGCCGGCGTGCCGGTTGCCTGTTGGCTACCGAGCCGGCCTGTGGGCGTCACCACATGTAAGCGCTTGCAGCCAGAAGCGTCCATACCCGGTGAGCCACGAGGCCGTAACGATTCGGAAACCTGGCAATTGCCGGGGTGCGGGAGCGGCGTCGTCCGGCTATTCGGCGGCCGGCGGTGCCGGGGCGGCCCCGGGCTCGTCGAGGATCGCGGCGAAGCGCTGCTCGGCGAGGTCGAGCTGGCCGAGGATGTGCGTCCGCGCCTCGGCGCCGAGCGGGGTGTCCGGCCGGGTGACCAGGTCGCGGAAGAGCGGCACCAGGGGGCGGTACTTCCGGGCCGAGCGGTGCACCTTGTCCCCGGTGGTGTGGATGACCCCCACCCCGTTGTCGGTGAAGTCGGACACCTTGATCACCCGGGCCCAGGGCTCCCGGTCCAGGCTCTCCGCCAGGTGCTCGCGGTACTGCTCGTCGCGGTCCCGCCCGGGGTCGTACTCCGGATTGGTGACCGCCGCGATCAACCGGGCTACCCGGGGGTTGAACCGCCGGGCCACCTCGGCCAGTGCCGCCTCGGTGGCGGCCGGCCCGGTCGTGCCGGCGGGCAGGCCGGCGAGTTCCGCCGGATGGTCCTCCACCGCGTCGTGCAGCAGTGCCGCGACGATCACGTCGACATCGGTCACCGAGTAGTAGCAGATGATCCGGACGGCCACCCGGAGCAGGTGGTTGAGGTAGGGCTCGCGTACCCGGCGGTCGTCGCGGTGCAGCGTGCCGGCGAGGTCCAGCGCCTCCGCCAGCCGGGCCCGTTCGGCCGGGGCGAAGCGCTCCGCCTCCAGCGCGAACCGGTCCCGTAGGCCGGGTTCGCCGTAGACCTCGGTCACGGCGTGCAGCGGCATGCTTCTCAGGTACGTCGGCGAGGCCATGTCGTCCAGGTATACCGGACCGGCGCATCGTCGCGTCGTCCCCGCGCCCGGCTCCGCTCTTCCGCTGGCTGGAGTTTCCTGCCACGATCCATTGGTACATGGAAAAGTTTTGCCATAAGGAGGTCGTCGTGCGCTTCCGCCTGTTCGCTTCCGTCGGTGCCGGCCTGCTGCTGGCCGCCGCGGTGCTGGTCCCGGCCTCGCCGGCCGCCGCCGCACCCACCTTCAAGGTGCCGTTCCCCTGCGGCCAGTCCTGGTCCGGGCAGACCCGGACCAACCACAGCCCGACAAACGCCATCGACTTCAACCGCACCGACGACCAGGGCGACCCGGTGGTGGCCAGCGCCCCCGGCACCGTCGACGTCGTCACCGACCTCGGCAACACCAGCTACGGCAAGTACGTCCGGATCAACCACGGCGGCGGGTACACCACCTACTACGCCCACCTGAGCAGCTTCAACACCGCCGTCGGGCGCAGCGTCGGCTACGGCACCGTGATCGGGTACGTCGGCAGCACCGGCGGGTCCACCGGCCCGCACCTGCACTACGAGCAGCGGCTGAACGGCTCCGCCATCCAGGTGCGGTTCAACGGCGCGCTGGCGCTCTACTGGGGCACCCGCACCTACACAAGCGACAACGCCTGCTCCGGTGCCGGATCCGGCACGGTGAACACCGCGGGCAGTCCGCTGACCGTCCGGTCCGGCCCCGGCACGAACTACGCCGCGGTCGGCACGGTCGCCGACGGGACCAGGGTGACGATCGGCTGCCAGACCACCGGTACGACGGTGACCGGCACCTACGGCACCAGCAACATCTGGGACCGGATCGGCAGCGGGCGGTTCATCTCCGACGCCTACGTGCTGACCGGTTACGACGGCTTCATCCCCGGCGTGCCCCGCTGCTGACGCCCCGGCCGCCGTCGGGCCGGACAGACGATGAGCCGGGGCCGCCGGCCCGGGTCGTCCAGGGGGAGCGGGAGACCCGGGTACGGCGACCCCGGCTTGCCTGTGGGGGTCTTTTTCCTGTTTGTGGTACGGGGTGTCTTCGGTGATCCGAGGCCGGCGCTGCGCCTACGACGGCCTGGGATCAACTGCTGAAGATGCTGACGCCGAAGGGTCCGACGATCAGCCCGACGACGATGAGCACAACACCCCAGAGGATCTGCCGCCGGAACAGTGCGAGCACGCCGGCGACCACCAGTACAACCGCGAGGATCCAGAGCAAGATTTCCATGGCTCAGGAAATACCCCCGGCGCTGATCGCGGAAACCTTACCCGCGGTGGCCCCCGCGAAGGGCGGGTGCAGGTGGAACACGCTGTACGCCTGCTTGATCACCGGGTGCGCGACGTTGCGGACCCGTACCCCGCCCGGGGTGGTGCCCCGCTCGCTGCCGGCGTGCGCGTGCCCGTGCAGCGCGAGTTCGGTGGGAGCGGAGTCGATCGCCTGACCGAGCAGGTACGAGCCGAGGAACGGATAGATCTCCAGCGGCTCCCCGGCCAGGGTGTCCGGCACCGGGGCGTAGTGGGTGAGCGCCACCCGTACGTCGCAGTCCATCTCGCGCAGTGCCTCGCCGAGTTGTTCGGCGATGTCGCTCGTGGTACGCACGAACGCCTTCATCTCCGGCTCGCCGAACTCGCTGGCGCACCGGCCGGCGAAGCCGCCGCCGAAGCCCTTCGCACCCGCGATGCCGAGCCGCGTCCCGGAACACTCCAGCACCACGTTGGTGCCCTCCAGCACCTGGATGCCGGCGTCCTCCAGCACCCGGATCACCGCCGGCACCTCGTCGCAGTGGTGGTCGTGGTTGCCGAGCACCGCGAGCACCGGTATCCCGAGTTTGCCGAACTCGGTCGCCACACAGCGGGCCTCGGACTCGGTGCCGTGCCGGGTCAGGTCACCGGCGAGCAGCAGCACGTCGGCGCGCTCCGGCAACTCCTCCAGGGCGGGCCGGAACCGCCCGACCACGTCCTGGTCCATGTGCACGTCGCCGACCGCGGCGATCCGGATCACCATGTCGTCGCCTCCCTCACCGCAGCTCCTCCACCTCGGTCGGGGCCTGGGCGCGGATGAGTCCGATGTCGACGGTCACCGGCACCTCGGGAAAGTGCTCCAGCACCAGGCGGAGGATCTCCTCGCGGCGCTGCGCGCTCTCCACCTCGCCGCAGAGCACCACGGAGTGGTCCCGACGGCTCACCGTGATGCCCTGCTCGGCGATCTCGGTGCGTTCGGTGAGCAGGCGCTGGATCGCCGCCTCCAGATAGTCGTCCGGCGGCTCGTTGCCCGCCGTGCCGCGCTGGTTCATGTCGCCACCTCGCTCCGCTCGTCCATGCCGGTCATCCCCCTGTCCGCGCCGACCCGCGAGTACGGCCGCTCACCGCCGCTCGGCGAGTAGGGCACCACGTCCAACCGGTCCAGCAGCACCAGGAACGCCTCGGCGTACGGGGAGTGCGCCGTCTCCTTGCGTACCCGGTCCCAGTCGATCTGCTCCCGCAGCGAGCGGGCGAGTGGCAGGCCGCGGGCGAAGTCGCAGTAGTGCTGGGAGAAGCTGAGCAGCTTGTGCATCATCAGGGTGGTGGCCGACAGCACCGGCATGTGGATGGCGTCGACCGGGCGCACCACGGTGTCCCGGAACGTCTCGTCGGTGACCGGGGTCTCGATCGGGCGATGGATCAGGTCCACCATCCGGTCGTTGTCCCAGACCTTCACCAGCCAGTCCTCCGGGGGGCGTTCGGCGGTGAAGCCGACCTCGACGAGCGCCTCCAGGGCGCTATCGACGTCCTGCTCCCGGATGAGGAAGTCGACATCGTGGTCGCTGGAGTGGCCGCCGTGCGCGTACACCGCGAAGCTGCCGCCCAGCGCGAAGGGGATCTCGGACTGCTTCAGGACGGCGGCGACCCGCTTGAGGGTGGCAAGGAGGGTCTCGTCGCCGTTGTGATCCATCGGTTCTCCCGGGTCAATGGCCCTTGGGCATCTGGTCAATGGGGTGGAGATTTACCGGTACCCGGCACTTCGTTCCTTCACACCTGGGCCGGGTACCGGTGACGGCACCCCGCCCCGGAACCGGACGTACCGGCACGTACCGGCCGCCAGTCCCTTGCTGGGAGAGCCGCCCGTTACGCCCCGGAGGGCGGCAGCGCGGACGCTGGCGGCTTTGCCGGGCCGGGGGGCTGCGGGCGCCGGGTACCGTTGCTGAGCGTGGCCCGAACTCTGCTCCAGCGGCGGCACGGGGGGCGGCTGCGGGCCGTGGCCCTGGTCGGGATCGACGGCTCCGGCAAGACGACTCAGGCGCACCGGCTCGCGCAGGCGTTGACCGCGAGCGGCATTCCGGCGACGTACTGGCAGAACGCGGGCGGTCGGCGATGGTTCGGCCGGCTGGCCCGCAAATTGGGCCGGCGGGACGCCCAGCGCCTGTTGGGTCGCAACGGGATGCTGCTGGCCGAGTCGGTGCTGCGTTGGCTGGCGATCGCGCGGGCACTGCTGCGGTCCCGACTCCACCGCCGGGTCGCCGTGATGGACCGCTATTCGGTGTGCCAGTACGCCAGCATCCGGGCGCACGGTGGTGGACGCCGATGGGAGAGCCTCGCCCGGTTGCTGTACCGGATCTTCCCGCCGCCGGACATCACCTTCCTGCTCGCCGTGGACCCGGGTGAGGCGTACCGGCGGATCGAGGTCCGGGGCACCGACCACGAGAACATCGACTACCTGGCGGCCGGCGTGGCGGCGTACCCGTCGCTGCCGGAGTCCGCCACGTTCGTGGTGGTGGACGCCAACCGCTCGCCGGACGAGGTGACCCGGGCGATCCAGGCCGCGGTGCGGGCCTGGCTGCCGGGGGACCGCCCGCTGCCCGGGTTTGGCACCGGCGCGCCGGACCCGTCCGGCGGACCCCACCTCGTCCCGGCCGTCCCGCACTCCGCGCCCGCCGACCCGGATCAGCCGGATCCGGCCGTCCCGCACTCCGCGCCCCCCGACTCGGGTCCGCCGGATCCGCTCGTCCCGGGCTCGGCGCCTGCCGCGCCGGGCCAGCCGGATCCGGCCGGCCGGTGGCCCGGACCGGACGAGCCGGGGCTGGCGGGCGAGCCGGACAAGCCGGGGAAGGCTGGCGAGCCGGGGCAGGTGGGCGAGCCGGGCGAGGCGGAGCCGGTCCGGGCCGGGTCGGTCAGGCCCGGCCGTACACCGGTATCGTCGCGCCGCTCGTCGGCGCCGACTCGGCACTGGCCAGGAAGTGGATCACCCCGGCGATCTCCGCCGGCGCCACCCAGCGGGAGTGGTCCGCGTTGGGCTGCGCCGCGCGGTTGGCCGGCGTGTCGATGACGCTGGGCAGCACCGTGTTGCAGCGCACCCCCGCCTGCCGGTACTCGACGGCGACCGCCGAGGCGAAGGCGAGTACCGCCGCCTTCGCGGTGACGTAGCCGGCGGCGCCGGGGAAGGGGGCGACCGCGGCCCGGGAGGAGACGCAGACCACCGACCCGCCGCCGGCCTCCAGCAGGTGCGGCAGTGCGCTCCGGGTGACCAGGTAGGTCGGGCGGAGGTTGCGGCTGATCATCTCTTCGAAGTCGTCGACCGGGGTCTCGTGCACCAGGCCGTTGGCGGCGTACCCGCCGGCCAGGTTCACCACCGCGCGCAACGGCGCCCCGGCGTCCCCGCCGGCCACCTCGACCGCCCGGGTGACCTGCTCCGGGTCGGTGAGGTCCGCCGCGACGCGCAGCACCCCGCCGCCCGCCTCGCCGGGTACCCCGAGGGTCGTACCGTCGTCCGGCCGTACGGGTACCACCACCCGCCACCCGGACGCGACGAAGGCGGTGGTGACCGCCCCGCCGAGCCCGCCCGCTCCGCCGCTGATCAGTACAGTCCGTTCCGCCATGCCTGCCACGCTATCGGCAGCGGCTGGCGTGGCGCCGGCACACCGCCCGGGTCGCCCCGGCACCCCTCCGGCCGGCCGGACGGGTCCTGTTTGGACGGTCGCTGCCGCTTCGGCGGCCACGCTCCGCGTCGGCGGCACCATGGGCCGGGCAGCCCGGCCACCGGGCTCCGGGACCTCCGTTTTCGACCCGCCGACGGGACCGGTCCGGTAGCCTATCGATCGATGACAATTCATCCGGACGCCGTCCGGTGTTGCGGGCTCGGCCACCCCGCCGGGCCGAAGGTGTGGCGGGAATGGCACGCTCGGCTGGGCTGACCGGCCGCAATTTCCCACTGATTGGGCGTAGTTTCGCAGGTATAGCGCGTCATGGTTGACGCTCCCGGCATCGTGAAAGTAAGTTTCATCCGTGGTGAAGACTGCGAAGGTTTCTGCGAGTCACGAGACAGGCGGGCTGATCGTCCATATCAGCGGCCTCCTCCCGTCGCTGTCGCCGGCCGAACAACGGGTGGCCAGGCTCGTCGTGGCGGATCCCGCGGATGCCGCTCGCCGGACCATCACAGACCTCGCGACCGCCGCCGAAACCTCCGAGGCCACCGTGATCCGGTTCTGCCGGTCCGTCGGCATGGACGGCTACCCGCAACTGCGGATCAGGCTCGCCGCCGAGGCCGCCCGCCGGGTGGAGCCACCGGACGCCCGGGTCGTCGGCGGCGACATCCCACCCGGCGCCGACCTGGCGCAGATCATCGCGACGATCGCCTTCAGCGACGCCCGGGCGGTCGAGGAGACCGCCGAACAGCTCGACGCGGCAGTCTGCGAGCAGGTGGTCGAGGCGATCAGCGGCGCCGGCCGGATCGAGATCTACGGTGCCGGGGCGAGCGGCTTCGTCGCCTCCGACTTCCAGCAGAAACTGCACCGGATCGGCCGGACCGCCTTCTACTTCCCGGACGTGCACACCGCGCTCACCTCGGCGGCCCTGCTCGGCAAGGGTGACGTGGCGATGGGCATCTCGCACACCGGCACCACCCTGGACGCGGTCGAGGTGCTGGAGCAGGCGCGGGCCCGGGGGGCGACCACCGTCGCGCTCACCAACTTCCCCCGGTCGCCGATCACCGAGGTCGCCGATCACGTGCTCACCACGGCGGCGCGGGAGACGACGTACCGGTCCGGCGCGATGGCCAGCCGGCTCGCCCAGTTGACGGTGGTCGACTGCCTCTTCGTCGGGGTAGCCGCGCGCAACCGGGCCAAGGCCAAGAAGGCACTGGAGGTCACCGCCGAGGCGGTGCAGCCGCACCGGGTCAAGGGGAGACGGGCATGAGAAGCGGATGGCCCCGCCGGGCCGGCGCGATGGTGCCGCGAGGCGTCGTCGCGTACGGCGAGGCGGCGACGAGATGAGCGACGGGCTCGGCGATGACCGGGATGCTGGGGGGCGGAAATGACGGCCGGACGGGTCGAGCCCGGTGCACCACCTACCACCCCGCGTCCGGACCCGAACGCGGGGTCCTCTTACCAGCCGCAGTCGGGTTATCCGGCGGACGGCACGGTCGCGCGGGCCGGGAATGCCGGCGCGGTCGGGGGTACCGCCGACGGGCGGGGGCGGGACCCGCGTGTGATGGTCCGGGTCAGTGCCCCGACCGAGCTGCGCAACCCGCGCAGTCTCGACCTCGACCTGATGTCCGTCCGCGACGTCCTGCGGGTGATAAACGACGACGACCGGCGGGTGCCGGCCGCGGTGACGAAGGTGCTGGACGAGATCGCCGTCGCGGTCGAGCTGGCCGTGACGGCACTGCGGGCCGGCCGCCGGGTGCACTACTTCGGCGCGGGCACCTCGGGCCGGCTCGGTGTGCTCGACGCCGCCGAGCTGGCGCCCACCTTCAACGCTCCGGACCGCTGGTTCTGCGCACACCTCGCGGGTGGGCCGGACGCGATGTGGCGGGCCGTCGAGGACGCCGAGGACAACGCGCCAGGCGGTGCCGAGGAGGCGCGCGGCTGCGTACGCCCGGGTGACCTGGTGGTCGGACTTGCCGCCAGCGGGCGTACCCCGTACGTGCTCGGGGCACTGGGCGCGGCGACCGACCTGGGCGCCGACACCGTGATGATCTGTGCCGACCCGAACGCCGCGGCGGCGCGGTCGGTGACGGTCTTCATAGGGGTCGAGACCGGTCCCGAGGTGGTTACCGGTTCGACCCGGATGAAGGCCGCGACCGCCCAGAAACTGGTGCTGAACGGGTTTTCCACCGCCGTGATGGTGCGGCTGGGGCGGGTCTACTCAAACCTGATGATCGATATGGTCGCGACCAACGCGAAACTGCGGGGACGCATGATCTCGATCCTCGTGGAGGCGACGGGTTGCCCCGAGGAGGTCGCACAGCGCGCGCTGACCGAGGCCGACGGTGACCTGAAGGCGGCCCTGGTGTCGCTGCTGTCCGGTGCGGCCGTCGCCGACGCCCGAGCCGCGCTGGACCGCTCGGCGAACCAGGTACGCGGCGCGATAGCCCTGCTCGCCGGCTGACCCCCACCGCCCCGCTCGACCGGGTCCCGCAGCGTCGCCGGGCCCGGTCCGCAGGACCCGGGACTATCCCCGGGCCCCGGATTGTTGCGCAGGCGGAGGGGTAACCCTGGGGCGGCGGGATGAACCGATCGGCCGCGCCGTGCGTGTATCGAAGCGTGACGAGCATCGCAGCGATCTGGTGACGTGGATCGCTGTGCGTCGTTGTCTGGTGATGATGCGATAACGGGTGCAGAGCCGTCGCAAGGCCCCGTAGCTGCGCTGTCTCCGGCTCCGACATGCCCCGATCGGGACGACTGACAGCAAACGTCGATCGTGCTTTCAGCAACTACTCAGGCATTCGTGACACTTTCGACTCACCAGATGGAATCCCCAACGCGTCTCAACTGTTGTGTAGGTGTCAGCACCGCGGGGCACAGCGGAAGTTACGGGGAGGGCTGATGAACGTGGGGATGGCAGGAGCAGGAACCCGGGCCACCGGGAGGAACGACGAGGGGACCGTGGGGAACGTGGAGAAGAAGATCGTGATGCGGACCGACGAGGTCGCCGAGGAGCGCGACCTGGTCGGCGTGTACCTGCACGAGATCTCCCGCACACCGCTGCTCGACGCCGCCGCCGAGGTCGACCTCTCCAAGGCCATCGAGGCTGGCCTCTACGCTGAGCACCTGATCGACTCCGACAAGCTTCCGGTCGGCGTCAGCCGTGCCGAGCTGGAGCGGCTGGTGGTCGAGGGGGAGCGGGCGAAGGACCTCTTCATCCGGGCCAACCTCCGGCTGGTCGTCTCCATCGCCCGCCGGTACGTGCGCTCCGGGATGCCGATGCTGGACCTGATCCAGGAGGGCAACACCGGTCTGGTCCGGGCGGTCGAGAAGTTCGACTACGAGCGGGGCTACAAGTTCTCGACGTACGCGACCTGGTGGATCCGGCAGGCGATCAGCCGGGCCATCGCGCAGCAGGAGCGCACCGTACGGCTGCCCGTACACCTGGTCGAGGACGTCAACCGGATGCGTAACGTGGCCCGCCAGCTCACCCGTGAGCTGGGTACCGACCCGGAGCCGGAGCAGATCGCGGCGGCCCTGGGCGTACCGGTGGAGCGGGTGCACGAGCTGGTCCGCTGGTCGCAGGACACCGTCTCCCTGGACACCCCGGTCGGCGACGACGGCGACACCAACCTCGGTGACCTGGTCGCCGACAGCGACGCACCGTCGCCGGAGGAGATCGTCCTCACCGGCCTGGAGCGGCAGCGCATCGAAGGGCTGCTGAACCACCTCGACGACCGGTCGGCCGGCATCATGCGGGCCCGGTACGGCCTGGAGGACGGTCGGGAGCACTCGCTGACCGAGGTCGCCTCCCGGTTCTCGCTCTCCCGGGAGCGGATCCGGCAGCTGGAGATCCAGGCACTGGGCCGGCTGCGCGAGCTGGCCCGGGCCGAAGGGCTCCAGGCGGCCTGAGTAGGCAGGGCTGCCCGCTCCGGCACGGCGCCGGGCGGCGGCCACTTCGACAGACCGGTGAGCGGCCGGCGTCCCCCGGGGCGCCGGCCGCTTCCCCGTCGCTGGCTGCCGGGTGCCGAACCCTGGCCGCCGGTTGCCGGACGTCGCATCCCCCGGGTGGCGGATCGGGTGCCTGCGCGGCGCGGTGGGGCATCGAGCATTAGGGTGGCCGGCACCAGGACAGTGAGTTCCGCTCGCGTCGCAGGGGAGTGCCGTCGCCGGCCCGGCCGGCGCGCCCGTGCCGACGGAGCGATCGGGGAGGACTCCGTGCCGATCAGTCCGACCGCCCGGCGTCGCCGGCTCGGCATCGAACTGCGCCGCCTGCGCGAACGGGAGCAGCTCACCCTGCTTCAGGTGGCGCAACGGATGAAGTGTTCCGATGCCAAGATCTCCCGGATCGAGGCGGGCAAGCACTCGACCCGGACCCGTGACGTCCTCGCGCTGCTCGACATCTACCGGGTGGCCGACGAACGTACCCGCGAGGTGCTGGCGACCCTGGCGAAGCAGTCGACCCAGCGCGGCTGGTGGGTCACCTACGGCGGCGCGATCCCGGACTGGTTCGAGGTGTACGTCGGGCTGGAGTCCGAGGCGACCGAGATCCGTACCGTGGAGACCCACCTGGTGCCCGGCCTGTTGCAGACCGAGGCGTACGCCACCGCGCTGATCCGGGCCACCCAGCCGCTGGCGCCGGCCGAGGAGTTGACCCGTCAGGTCGAACTCCGGCTGGCCCGCCAGCGGCGGCTGCACGAGCACGACCCGATGCGACTGCGGGTGGTGCTCGGCGAGGCGGTACTGCGGTGCCGGGTCGGGGACGCGGCGGTGATGCGCGACCAGCTCGGCCACCTGGCGCTGCTGGCCGAGCGATCCCATGTCGAGCTGCGGGTGGTCCGGTTCGACAGTCCGGCGTACACCGCCTTCGGCCGGCCGTTCGCCATTCTCGGCTTTCCCGAGCCCACTGATCCGGGCCTCGTCTACACCGAACACCGAACGGGCGCGCTCTATATCGACGAGCCTGCCCAGATCGCCTCGTTCGTGCTTGCCTTCGACCACCTGGTTGCGGCAGCGTTGTCGCGGAAAGAATCGGCGCGGCTGCTCAGTGAGACGGCGGCCTTCTGGGCGTGAGGGAGGGCCGGACGGGATGCGGCCGGACGAAAGCATGCTGACCTGGCGAAAGAGCAGTCGATCTGGCGGCGAGGGCGGCAACTGTGTCGAGGTGGCCCGGTCCGGCACCGGCGTCGCCGTACGTGACTCGAAGGACACCGAGGGCCCCGTGCTCCGGTTCGTGCCGACCGCCTGGGTGGCCTTCCTCACCGGCCTCGGTCCGGACCGGCGGGGACGAGCGGGGCGAGGGTAGCCCGAATCCGTTGGCCACCGTCCGGTCACGGCGGACTCCCGCTTGATCGTGCCCGATAACCTCTGTCCCGTCGCGTGAGGGATGGAGGCACCGTGTCCGCGGAAGCTGTCAGATTTGTGCTCACCCAGATCGTCGGGCATGCACCAGTCCTGCTGGTGCTGGTGGTCGGTGTCATCCTGGTGGTGGCCCGTGGCGATCGGCTCTCCCGCATGGCCCGGGGACTTGCCGTCGCGGGTTGCGGCGTGACCCTGATCGGAATCATCGCCACCGTGGCCTGGCTGGCGTCAATTCCCACGCTGCTCGACGATGACCGTTCCTCGGAGGAGTTCGGCATGATCAGCGCGGGCGTCGCCATTGTGCTGAACACCATCCAGGCCGTCGGTCTGGGGCTGCTGCTCGGCGGCGTACTGGCTGGCGGCGTCCGGCACCGGTCACGGACGGTCGATTTCTCGTGAGGTCGCCCCGGTTTCCGGGCGGGCTCAGCCGTCGAAGCGGGCGATCAGGTCGCCGATCCGTGCCGTCGGCTGGGCGTCGCAGAGCTGGTCCACTGCCGTCATCACCAGCGGACTGTCCACTCCGGAGACTCCCTTGGCCAGCCCGATCCGCCGGATCGCCGCGACCCGCTCCTCCGGTGGGGCCTGCTGGTATTCCTCGCAGCTCGAGTCGGCGGTGAGCCCGCCGGCGCCGTCGAGCCCGTCGAGCACCGCGCGGACGCCCAGGCCGCCCACCACGAGCAGCAGCACGACCGCGCCGAGCGCGATCCAGGGACCGTAGCGGCGCGGCCGTCGACCACTGTCCGATCCGGGTACGGCGTCAGGCTCCCGGGTCTGCGACCGCGTCACTGCGGCGGTAGCCGTCCGATCCGCCGGGACCCGCCCACCGGTCGCTGCCGGCAGGGAGTCGACGGCGGCGGCCAGCTCGGCGGCGTACCCGGGATCCTCGGTCGCCGCGGTGCTCAGCAGGCGCCTGGCCAGCGAGTTGTTCCGGGGTTCCCGGACCAGCTCGGCCAGCGCCTCGGCCTCGTCGAGGGCGCGCAGGCGCTCCGCCACCAGCTCGTAGAGCCGCCCGGTCGGGCCGGAACCACCTGCCGAGGCGGCCTCGGGCAGGTGCGGGGCGAGGCGGTCGAGCACCACAGCGGCGAGCTTCCTGGCCTCCGACGGAGTCATCCCGGCAGGTTAGCGTCCGGCCGCGCCAGGCGTCGGCGCGGGCGCCACCGGCCGGCGTCGAGGCGAGCCTGGTTGGCACATGGTCGAACGGTTCTCGCACCTCGCCTTCACGAAAACCGCACAGAAAGCTCCTAGTCTCGCGCAACGTGATCAGACTTGGCGGAGCGTGGCACGGCGACCCGCCGGTGCGGGCCGAGCTGAGCAGCGGACGGGAGCGGGTCGGTGTCTGAGTCGCCGATCACGGTCGCGGTCCTCTCCGGCGGGCGCGGCGGCGAACACCGGGTCTCCCGGCGGTCGGCGGCGAGCGTGCTGGCGAACCTGGACCGGTCACGCTACCGACCGGAGCCCGTACTGATCAGCCGTACCGGGCAGTGGGTCTTCGGCACGGGTACCCCGGTCAGCGTTCTTGAGGCGGTCGAGCGGCTGCGTACGGCTGACGTGATCTTTCCGGCCCTGCACGGCCCGTACGGCGAGGACGGCACCCTCCAGGCGGTGCTGGAACTGACCGGCGTGCCGTACGTCGGCAACGGCGTACTGGCCAGCGCCGCCGGGATGGACAGGGAGTTCGCCAAGAAGCTGCTCGCCGCCGAGGGGATCCCGGTCGCCGACGCGGTGGTCTCCCGGCCGACCGATCCGGGGGGCGTGCTGCCGCAGGCGGAGTTGCGCCGGCTCGGCCTGCCGGTCTTCGTCAAGCCCGCCCGGGCCGGCTCCCGCCTCGGGGTGACCCGGGTGACCGAGTGGGCCGACCTGCCGGCGGCGCTGGAGTGGGC
Source organism: Plantactinospora sp. CNZ320 (assembly GCF_002846275.1). NCBI lineage: Bacteria > Bacillati > Actinomycetota > Actinomycetes > Micromonosporales > Micromonosporaceae > Plantactinospora > Plantactinospora sp. CNZ320. Next base: position 3,563,342 of record NZ_PJMP01000001.1, on the reverse strand, counting down.
CCGGTCGAGCGACCCGAAGGTGCTCGTCGAGGCGGCGGTACCCGGCCGGGAGATCGACCTCGCGGTGCTCGAACGCCCGGACGGCCGCCTGGAGGTCGGTCCGCCGCTGGAGGTCCGGGCCACCGGGGACCGGTCCTCCTCCTCCGATCACGGGGCCAGGTACGACGACCTCCACGACGACAGGCACGACGACCTCCCGGGCACGGACTTCGAGGTCCCGGCCCGGCTGGACGACGCGGTGACCGCCGAACTCTCCGACCTTGCGGTGCGGGCGTTCCGGGCGCTCGGCTGCGCCGGACTGGCCCGGATCGACTTCTTCCTCCGCGACGGTGTGCGCCCGGTGCTGAACGAGGTCAACACCTTCCCCGGCTTCACCCCGGTGTCGCAGTACCCCCGGATCTGGCAGGTCGCCGGGATGGACTACCCGGAACTGCTGGACGTGCTGGTCCACAACGCGCTCGCGCGCCGGAGGTGACCCCCTCCGGTGCGCGAGCGAAACTGGGCGAGGCTAGCGGACGCGTCCGTAGCCGTACGGGCTCATCATGTCCACGTCGGCCAGCTTGACGCTCTCGCCGGCCCGGGGCGCGTGGATCACCTTGCCGCTGCCCACGAAGAGCGCCACGTGGCCGAGTCCACTGTAGAAGACGAGATCACCGGGTTTCAGCTCACCACGACTGATCTTCGCCACCTTGTCCCACTGCATCGCGGCGTTGTGCGGCAGGGACTTGCCGGCGGCCCGCCAGGCGGCCAGGGTCAGGCCTGAGCAGTCGTAGCCGTTCGGTCCCTCGGCCGCCCAGACGTACGGCTTGCCGATCGCGCCGTAGGCGTACCTGACGGCGACGCCGGCCTTGCCGGAGACGGCCGGGACACTGCCGGTGTACCTGCTGCCGGAGGAGGTCGCCGACCCGTACGCCTCGCGGCGCATCTCGTAGAGCTTGGCCAGCTCGCCCTCGATCCGCTTCTTGCCGGTTTCCAGCTGCTTCGCCTGGGCGGTCTGCCGGGCCAGCGTGGCGTCGAGTCGGGCCTTCTCCTCGGCGTACTGGCGCTGCGTCGCCTCGAAGCCCGCGATCTGCCGGTCCCGGTCCCGGGCCAACCGGTCCAGGGCGCTGAGCCGGCTCACCAGGCTGTTGCTCTCGCCCGGGTTCAACAGCGCGCTCGCCGTGCTCAGCCCGCCCAGCTTGTACGCCTGGTTGGCGAGCTCGGCCACCTCGGCCCGGCTCTGGTCCGCCTGCTGTTGCAGGGGCCCGATTCGGGCGCTCAGCGTCGCCGCAGCGGCCCTGCTCTCCTTGATCTCCTCGTTGAGCCTGTTGTACGACTCGACGACCTTCTCCAGTTCGGCTGAGGCCTTGTTGATCCGCTGCGTGAGTTCGCCGACCGAGGGTTCGGCCCGGGCCGCCGGCATCGGGGCGAGCAGTGCCGCCGAGAGGCCGGCCGCGACGAGGGTACGCAGCAGGATCCGCACCGAAGACAACGTGTGCAGAACCCTTCTTCGTGCGCCACCGCGATCAGGCGGGTGGCGGTCGTGCGCCACCGCGACCGTGCCTGCGGCGACACCGGACCGGCGCCACCCGGGGGGATGACTGACGACCGGGCCCAGCCGGTTCAACGTAGCCCGGGGGCGGGATTACCGACAGTGGTGGGCGGGTGAGATGCGGCAGTGGCGAGTGATAACCCGAATGTCTTGATCACCGAGCGTGCCGCGGGCCGTTCCGCCCGTGATGTCGAGCGGTGGCGGGCGGCTTCTCCGGCCACTCTCCGGTCCTTCGCCCGATAGGTCGCTCTTGGCGGATGGCGGCTCCGGCTGAGTAAGGGCAAAACACCACGGATCCGGGCACAGGGCAACGGGAAGCCTTGCTGCCGCCTGGAAATGTGCCAGGTGGCTGTCTGCGTACCTTCGACTTGCTGGTGTGCCCTTCGCACAATGAGATGCGGGAGCCGACAGGCTCTCCAGGGGTCCGGCACAGCAGCACACGGCGTAGTCGCCAGCAGGGGGGCCGAGGTCGCTTCCAGTGAACCAGCCGTAGTCCCGGGCGGCCGCCGCGCCCCCGATCACCGGCAAGACGATCGGCATCCGGCTGCCACCAGATGCCGATCTGTACGAACCATCCGCACAATCCCGCCTCAGGAGCCGTTGGAGGCAAGAATGGAGCCTACTCGCCCCCAGGTCCACCTGCCAGACGCGTCATTCGAGGTATCTGGACTGTCCCGTCCCCGCCCCGTCGACATCTACCGGGCACCCGGCGTACGGATCACCAACGAGGCGTTCGTCGTCGCCGGCCGCAAGTTCACGATCTCCGAACTCACCCACCTACAGACCGCCCGTGGGCCACACGACCGGCTGACGCTGCGCGCGGTGCTGGTCACCGCCGCGGTACTCGTCGGCATCGGGGTCGCGCTGGGCTACACCGGTGACCTCCACCGGCTCCCCGCCACCACCTACGCCGGGCTCGGGCTCGCCGCCTTCGTGCCTGTCGGTCTCGCCCTGGTGGGCCACCGGTGGCGACCGCCGGCGTACGAACTGTGGGGAAAGTACCGGGGCGAGACGGTGCTGCTGTTCAGCTCCGACCACGAGCGGCAGTTCGGTCAGGTGACCCGGGCACTGATCCGCGCCCGGGAAGCCGCCCGGCTGGGCGGGTTGGCGTACCCGCCGGCCTCGGACACCCCCTACGAGCCGATGTCGTAACCGCGATCGAGGAGCGCTCCGCCGGACCTTCGACGGCTCCGGCGGAGCGCTTCTCGGCGGCCGGTCAGCCGGCCAGGTTGGCGGCGATCTCCGAGATCCGGCGCAGGGACTCGGCCGGGCTCAGGGCCGCCTCGCGGAGCCCGTTGAAGGTTCGCAGGTGCGCGGTCACCGCGTCGGGATCGTCGAGTACGTCCTCCAGCCCGGTGCTCTCCAGATAGACCACGTCGGCGTCCTCCCCGCCGGCGAAGCGGACGATCACGAACTGGCCGAGCGGGGTGTAGACGGTCGAGGTGAACGGCAGCACCTGGACGGTGATCCGGCCGGATTCGGCGAGGCGGACCAGATGCAGGAGTTGTTCCCGGATGACCGCCGGTCCACCGGTCTGCCGGTGCAGCGCCGCTTCGTCGAAGACCACGACGATGTTCGGCGGATCGGGCCGACCGAGCATTTCCTGCTGGCGGCGTAGCCGTAGCGCGACGGAAGCCTGTGCCTCCTCCGGATCGTCCAGTTTCGGAATTGCCGTCTGGAGGACCGCCTGCGCGTACGCCTGCGTCTGGAGCAGTCCCGGCATCCCGACGGACTGGTAGAAATAGAGTTCGGAAGACTCCGCCTCCAGCCCGATGTACGAATAATAGGCGGGTCGCAGTGCGTCACGATATTGCGACCACCAGGTGCGTTGCCGGGAGACCCGGGCCAGTTGCACGAGTTCATCGACCTGATCGGGATCGCGCACCTGATAGTAATTGAGCAATGCCTTGACGTCATTTGTCGATATCGAGACGTATCCCGCCTCTATCCGGATGAGCTTGGACAGCGACCAGTCCATCGCGAGCGCCACCTGCTCCTGGGTGAACCCGGCGGCTTCCCTGGCCCGCCGGATCGCCGAACGGAGCTTGCGGCGACCCACGGTCGGGCCGTACGCCGTAGTCATTGGGAACGCTCCCTTCAAACGGCGCCCCGGGCGGCCGAGCGAGGGTCGATCCGGCTCATTTCTGATCCCGGCAACCTGCCACCTGGCTACCGGCTACCTACCAGATGGCCAGACTTTTGTGCAGGCTACACGGGCCCGCCCCGTTCCACCAGCGTGCCTGCTTGCCGCGACCGCGTCATCACCGGTTGTGTCCATTGTCGACCCCGACATCATAATCGCGGATATTCCGGGCTGTGCGGAATGGGGAGTGACGGGTAGCCTCTGTCCGTTGTCGCGGCATCTGCCGCAACAGTATTAGTGCCGGGGAGGGCGCATGTCACAGACTGGTTCCGCCGAGCTCGTCTGGCGGAAGAGCACTCGATGCGAATCGCAGCATTGTGTCGAGGTGGCTCAGGTCGCCGGCGGTACCGCCGTCCGCGACTCGGTCGATCCGGAGCCGTCGCTGCTGTTCGACACGGCGGCCTGGCGGGCATTCGTCGACGGGCTCCGTAACGCGTGAAAGCCGATCCGGCAGCGTGATTCATTCACGTTCCGGTCCAACCGGCGCTGCCGATCACGGGGTTTGACCTCGTATATCGCGAGATATTCAAATGAACGAACGGCCTGGCGACGAGCGGGGCGGCTCGCGACCGGCGGCCGGCGGCGGTTCAGCCGGCTACCGGTCGCCCCCTCGGCAGCGATCCGGCCGGCCACCGGCTCAGCGCCGGCCACCGGCTCAGCCGGCCAACCCGGCTCCGGTTCAGCCGGCCACCGGCTCTGACTCAGCCGGCTCCGGCTCCGGCTCGCGTACCTGCCGGGTGACCGCCCGCTCGGCGACGAACGAGACGAACGGGATCGTCCCGGCGAGCATGACCAGCACCATCCGGCCCAGCGGCCAGCGCGCCCGGCGACCCAGGTCGAAGGTGGCGACCAGGTACACCATGTAGAGGAAGCCGTGTGCCGGGCCGATCGTCTCGACGACGATCGGATCGTCCCAGAGGTACTTGAGCGGCATGCCCACCACGACGAGCGCGATCAACACGACGCCGACGACGTAAGCGACCACACGGTAGCGGGTCAGGGCAGCGCCCACGGTTCATCCTTCCTGCTGCCGGCCCAGGCCGGGATAGTCGACGGGCCGGGCGCCTGGGTTGGCGTTCAGCCACGCGAGGTAGTGGTTGTATTCGGTCAGCGCCGGGTCCTCCGGCCCCTCGACGGCCAGCCGTGGCCGGGCCGTGCGCACCGGTCGGCGTACCCCCGGGGTGCTCGGCCGGGCCGGCGGCGGTGCCGACTCGGCCTCGGGGGGTCGGCCACCGCGCAGCGTGTAACGGGCCTCACGCACCCAGAGGAAGACGACGAACCCGGCGAAGATCGGCCACTCGAAGGCGTACGCCCAGCTCAGGGTGTTGCCCGCCAGCGCCCGGCTGATCTGCCACCAGCCGAGGGCCAGGAAGCCGACGACAACCGCGACGGTGAACACGTGACGCAGGATCCACGCCGGTGTACACAGCCGTTTCATGCCCCCGAGCGTACCGGGCCGGTCGGTTCCGTCTCCGACACGGCGTCGTAGTGTCGCCACGCCGGTCCGGGTTTGGCGGTACCCGGTTTGGGCAACCGTCTAGTCGTCCACCCAAACGAGTTATGGGGGCGACGATGTCCGAATCAGTACGCCATGACGAGTTCTTCCCGGCCGACGCCGGGCCGATCGACGGCAGCCCGGAGCAGCGCATCGGCCAGTGGGACGGTGACCCGGTCCGGCGCGGCGGCACCGCGAGCGACTTCGTGGGTGCCGAGGAGGAGAACCTCGGCGTCGACCCGGTCGAGTTGAGCGACGAGGACCTGTTCCGGGAGATGCACAGCCTGCACCGGACCAGACTCGACACGCTCCGGCACGCGGCCGACACCGCGCTCGGTCACCACCTGCGGCGTACCGCCGAACTGGAGACCGAATACCTGACCCGGCACCCGGGCCGGGAGGTCGACCCGAGTCGCCTGCGGGACGGCGGGTGGTGACGGGCCACGCCGAGCGGGGCATGTCCGCCCCGCCGGAGGTGGTGTTCAACACCGCCACCGACCCGGACCGGGTGGGCGCCTGGCTGCCCGCCCCACTGCGCGGGGACGGCGTGCCGGGACCGGAACTCTCCACCGCCGACCTGTGGGCCCGGTGGCGCAGCGGCGACTCCCCGGACTGGTCGGCCCGGTTGCAGGTCCGCGCGGTCGACGCCGGGGGAGCGACGGTACGACTGGAACTGGAGGGCGAGCCCTCTGAGCAGCGGCTGCACGAGATCGCGGACGAGTCGCTGGCCGGCCTCGCCCGGGAGGTCGACGACAACCTCACCCCCGGGTGAGCGTGCCCGGCACAACGGCGGGTACGGCCGCGCCCCCCAGCGGACGGCGGGCGGCAGCAGTAGGTAGGCGGACGCGGAACGAGGCGGGATGAACGTACGGGACAGGGTGGCGCGACTGCGGCAGGCGTACGCGCCCGACGAGCACCGGCCGCTCGGCGGCTACCTGGCGACGATGGGGACGTACGCCGGGGTGGCGCTGGCGCTGGGCATCGCGGCGAAGACGACCGGGCGACGGGTACCGGAACGGCCGAGCGTCTCCGACGTCGTACTGCTGTCGGTGGCCACCCACAAGCTCAGCCGGCTGCTCTCCAAGGACGCCGTGACCAGCCCGCTGCGGGCGCCGTTCACCCGTTACGACCGGCCGATCGGCAGCGGTGAGGTGATGGAGCAGGTACGCGACGAGGGCAGCTCCACCAGGCACGCCGTCGGCGAACTGCTCAGTTGCCCGTTCTGCCTGGCCGTCTGGGTCTCCACCGGGCTGACCGGCGGCCTGGTGTTGGCGCCCCGGCTGACCCGGCTGGTGGCGACGGCCTTCACCGCGGTGGCCGCCTCCGACTTCCTCCAGATGGGTTACGCGGTCGCGCAGCGCGCCGCCTCCCGCCCGTAGCCGCTCCCCGAAGCTGTGAGCGTCGCTGTACCCGTCCTGGGCTGCGGGTACGGCCCAATCGTGGCCGGGCGGCCGGTTGCCAGTCGCGGGGGCCTGCTGGTCTGATCGGGGATCATGGGCGTCAGCGAGGTGCATCGCACGGTCGAGGCGGTGTGGCGGATCGAGGCGGCGCGGCTGGTCGCCGGCCTGTTCGGGATGGTCCGGGACGTGGGCTGGGCCGAGGAGTTGGCCCAGGACGCGCTGGTCGCCGCCCTCGAACAGTGGCCCCGCGACGGAATTCCGGACAACCCAGGCGCCTGGCTGATGGCGATCGGCAAGCGGCGGGCGATCGACGGGCTGCGGCACCGGACGATGGCGGAACGCAAGCTCGCCACCTTCGGACGAGAGCTGACCGTCGGCGGCGAACTGGTCGAGGACGACCACGCCGCCGTCGAGGACGCTGTCGACGGGCAGATCGAGGACGACCTGCTGCGGCTGGTCTTCACCGCGTGCCACCCGGTGCTCCCGGCACAGGCGCGGGCGGCGCTCACCCTGCGGATGCTCGGCGGCCTGACCACAGGCGAGATCGCCAGGGCGTTCCTCGTCCCGGAGTCGACAGTCGCCCAGCGGATCGTACGGGCGAAGCGGACCCTGGCCGAGGCGAAGGTACCGTTCGAGACGCCGGGGCCGGACGAGCGGACCGAACGACTCGGCTCGGTGCTGGAGGTCATCTACCTGATCTTCAACGAGGGTTATCTGGCGACCGCCGGTGACGACTGGCTCCGCCCGGCGCTCTGCGAGGAGGCGCTCCGGCTCGGTCGGGTCCTCTGTTCCCTGATGCCGGACCAGCCCGAGGTCTTCGGGCTGACCGCGCTGATGGAGATCCAGATCTCCCGCAACGCGGCCCGGGTCGGCCCGGCGGGCGAGCCCGTGCTCCTCTTCGACCAGGATCGGAGCCGGTGGAATCAGAACTCCATCCGGCGGGGTCTGACCGCGCTGGACCGGGCCCGGGAACTTGGCGGGCCGGCCGGGCCGTACACCGTGCAGGCGGAGATCGCGGCCTGCCACGCCCGGGCCCGTACGCCCGAGGTGACGGACTGGCCCCGGATCGTGGAGCTCTACGCGGAGTTGGCCCGGCTGGTGCCCTCACCGGTGGTCGAGCTGAACCGTGCGGTGGCGGTCTCCTTCGCGGTGGGTCCGGCGGCGGGACTGGAACTGGCCCGGTCCCTTGCCGACGAGCCGGCCCTGGCCGGATATCACCTGCTGCCCAGCGTCATCGGTGACCTGCTGGTCAGGTTGGGCCGGTTGGCGGAGGCACGGGTCGAGTTCGAGCGTGCCGCCGAGCTGACCGACAACGAACGCGAGCAGCGGCTCCTGCGCGCCCGCGCCGCCGCCTGCCGTCCCCAGCCGACGCCCTCCTGAGCCCGCCGCCACGGCCTCCTGAGGCCGGCGCCGGCGTCGCCCGTACCGGGCCGGAATTTTCTTTCCAAGATTTTTTCGCCGCGATGTCGATCCGGGTTCCGGTCGCTCGACGCGTCAGCAAAAGGGCCGGACAGGGAGTACGGACGGCAGGCGGACGAGGAGAGAAGCGATGACGAACGCGACGACGGAGGCGACAGCGGCGGTGGCCGGCGCGACCGAGGCCAGGGCGATCCGGGTACCCGCCGAGGCGGGGACGACCCGGCGACTGCTGGCTGCCGGGGCGGTGGCGGCCCCGCTGTTCCTCGGCCTGGTCGGGATCCAACTGCTCACCCGGGAGGGCTTCGACCTGAGCCGGCAGCCGCTGAGCCTGCTGTCGCTCGGCGACTGGGGCTGGGTCCAGATCGCCAACTTCGTCCTCACCGGGCTGTTGGTGCTGACCGGCGCGGTCGGGTTGCGGCGGGCGTTGCGGGGCCGGCGCGGCGGGACCTGGGGCGTCTCGATGATCGCCCTGGCCGGGGTCGGGCTGATCCTCGCCGGGGTGATGGTCGCCGACCCCAGCATGGGCTGGCCGGCCGGCGCTCCGGAGGGCCCGGCCGAGACCATGAGCTGGCACGCGGTCGCGCACGGGATCGGCGCCATGCTGACCTTCGGCTCGCTCAGCGTGGCTGCGGTGATCTTCGCCCTCCGGTTCCTGCGGCTGCGGCAGCGGGGCTGGGCCGTACTGAGCGTCCTTCCCCTGCTCGCCCTCGTCGTGGTGGGCACCTGGCAGGACCAGGAGTCGGTGAGCGTCCCGATGGCCATCGGCTCGGTGGCGATCTTCGGGTGGCTGTCGGCCCTGCTGATCAGGGTGCGGGCCGAAACCGGAGGCAACTGAGCCCAGGCGCGACCCAGACCGAACAAACCAAGTGGAGAGGACAGTAAACCAATGCGGTACATGCTGATGCACAAGATCGACGAGCGGATTCCCGGCGCCTACCAGCCGAGCCCGGAGTTCCTGCAGCGGATGGGGGGCTTCGTCCAGGAAGCGGCGCAGTCCGGGGTGTTGCTGACGGCCGAGGGGCTGCGGCCGACCAGCGAGGGTGCCTCGCGGATCACCGTCTCGGGGGGCAAGAAGACGGTCACCGACGGGCCGTTCACCGAGACCAAGGAACTGATCGCCGGCTTCGCCCTGCTTGAGGTGCGCTCGCACGAGGAGGCCGTCGAGTGGGGCCGCCGCTTCGTCGCCCTCTTCGACGGGATCATCGACGACATCGAGGTCGACATCCGCCGAGTCTCCGAGATGTCGGACGTTCCTGGCTGATCCGCTCGAACGTGCCGCCGACGGCGGAAAGGTCACGCTACCTGCCAGGTAGCGTGACCTTTCCGTTTGATCAACCGGTTCCGGTACCCGTTCAGCGTTGCATCCCCGACCAGCCGCGCGGCGACTCGGGCTCCCGCTCGGTGTCGCTGTCGGTGATGATCTCCTCGTCCACCGCCGTCTTGTCGTGCTCGTTGGTGAAGTCCGGGTCGTACTGCGGATCCGTCTCTCCGGGCGGCTGGCCGAGCGGAGCCAGCCGGGCCTGCTGCGGCCGGTCGTCTTCGGTCATCGCTCTCTCCTCGCCGCTCTTTCCTCCGCCGTCCGGGTCAGCCGGCCGTACCGCCGAGCAGGTCGGCGACCTCGTCGACCGCGTACTCGCCCTCGGGGAGCGCGTTGATCCGGGTCAGCAGCTCGGCGGAGACGTCCGCGGCGACCGCCCGTCGCTGGATCTCCGCCTGGGTGAGCCGCTCCTGACCGGAGTAGAGGTCGTCGAGCAGGGCGTCGAGTTCCGGATCTGTCGACACGTCAGGGGCCGGTTGGTCGGTCACGGCCGGTTGGTCGGTCACGGAGATCAGCTACCCGGTGCCGGATCGGCCAAACCCGTACCGCTCCGGGGCCGCCGTCTGGTTTTCACAGTCGGTGACCTGCGTCACGGCGAAGACCGGAACACCGGGCCCGGATCCGAGGTTGACTAGGACTGTCGGTGTGTCCAGTGTCCCCGGGCCTCACCCTATTGCCTTCGCGGAATACCGTCCGGCTGGAGCCGCGTCGTGCCACTCGCCGAGAGGCGACCTGCACACCGACACCGCGCCGCCCATGGCTTCCCGCCATGGGCGGCGTACCCGTCTGTGCCGCGTACCCGTCTGTGCCGCGTACCGTCTGTGCCGCGTACTCGTCTGCGCGTCAGCCGCGTCGGCCGGGTCGGTCGCCGGCCGTACCCCCGGGGCCGCCCTCGGTCGTCGGGGGCCGACCGCCGCCCGGACCGTCCGTCGACGACGGCTGGCCGTTGCTGACCCGCAGCATCACCACGCCGCCGGAGACGGTCCGGCCGTCCGGATCGGTGCCGGCGACCGAACCGGCCGGGCAGTTCGAGGCCACCCGGTTCGGATCGACCTCGACCTTGAAGCCCGCGTTGCGCAGCACAGTGGTGGCGTCGTCGACCGAGCGGCAGCTGACCGAGGGCACCGAGCGCTGGTCCCCGTAGACCAGTTTCTCGCCAGGCTTGGCGAAGTTCTTCTTCGGCTTCCCCTTCATCGCGTCGGCGAGCGTCTCGTAGACGGCCGGGTTGACGATGTCGTGGTCCATGTCGGCGGTGGTCTCCGGCCAGTCAGGGTTCGCCATGATCCCGGCGACCGAGAGCGAGGTGGTCATGGCGACCAGCGAGGCCGTCCGGTCGTTGTCCGTGGTGCCGGTCTTCCCGGCCACCGGGTGACCCACCACCCGACGCGCGTCCGCCTCGGTCGAGCCACGGCACTTGCCGTACGCGGACTGGTCGCCGACCGGGCACCGGGCCGCGTCGACGGCCGCCCGGGCCACCTCCGGGTCGACTGCCTTCTCGCAGTGCGGCTTGGCGATGTCCAGCGCCTTACCGGAGTGGTCCTTGACCTCCTGCACCGGGATCGGCGCGCAGTGCTTGCCGTCGGCGGCCAGCGTGGCGTACGCGTTGGCGAGGTCCAGCGGGGTGGTCGCCGAGACACCGAGGGTGAACGAGCCCCAGCCGTCGGCCTGGACCGGGTCCTTGGCCATCGCCGCCTCGCCCGGCTGCCGGAACCGGATGCCGAGCCGCTGCGCCGCGTCCACGACCTTCGCCGCCCCGACCCGCTCCTCAAGCGGTACGAAATAGGTGTTCACGGACCGGCCGAACGCGCTCCACATGTCGTGCATGCCGGCCATGTCCGTGTTGTCGTTCACCGGGCACCACCGCTCGGTGCCGGGGCAGGCCGAAGGGGTGCCGGCCTTCGCCGTGTACTTCGACGGGTAGCGCTGCGGGGCGTTGTAGTTGAGGCTGAGCGGGTAGCCCTGCTCCAGCGCGGCCACCATGGTGAACATCTTGAACGTCGAACCGGCCTGGTATCCGGCGACGTCACCGCCACCGGTCAGCAGCGGGTTCGTGGTACGCGGATAGGTCGCCCGCATCCCCGCGTCCGCCTGCTTCGGGTTGCTGGAGATCGGGTTCTTCGGCTTCGCCGGGTTGTCCAGCCCGAAGGTCCGGTTGGTGGCCAGCGCGCGTACCCGACCGGTGCCCGGCTCCACGGCCGCCACCATCAGGGCGTCCTTCCGGCCGGTGGGCAGGTACTGCTGCACGTTCTTGTACGCCGCCTTCTGCACCGCCGGGTCCAGGGTGGTGACGACCCGGTACCCGCCGCCCTTGAGTCGCCGCTCCCGGTCGTAGGTGGTGGTGCCGAACGCCTCCTGATCCATCCACCAGCGGTAGAAGAAGTCGCAGAAGAAGCCCCAGTCGTTGTGTACCGAGCTGGTGCAGCCGTTGGCCGGCTGCTGCCCCTTGACCGTCAGCGGGGTGGCCAGCGCCGCCGCCTTCTCCTCCTCGGTGATCGCGCCGGTCTCCTGCATCTGCCTGATCACCCAGTTGCGGCGGTCCAGCGTGCGGCCGTGGCCCGGCCCCTTGGTGTCCAGCGCGTCGTAGTAGCTCGGTGACTTGACCAGCCCGGCGATCATCGCCGCCTCCGGCACGGTCAGGTTCTTCGGCTCCTTGCCGAAATAGAACCGGCTCGCCGCGGCCACCCCGTACGTCCCGTGGCCGAACGGCGCCATGTTGAGGTAGCGCTCCAGGATCTGGTCCTTGGTCAGCTTGTTCTCCAGCGCCACCGCCAGGCGCATCTCGCGCAGCTTGCGGGCGTTGGTGTCCTCGCTCGCCGCCACCACGTCGTTCGGGTCGGTCGCCCCGTAGGTGATCGACATCCGGACGAGCTGCATGGTCAGCGTCGAGGCGCCCTGCCGGGAGTTGCCGGTGAAGTTCGAGACCAGGGCCCGCATGAAGCCCTTCACGTCGATCCCGTTGTGCTTGTAGAACGAGTGGTCCTCGGCGGCGATCATCGCGTTCCGCATCGCCGGGGAGATCTCGGCCAGCGGGGCGTCCTGGCGGTTCTCGTCGTAGAACGTCGCCATCAGCGTCTTGTTGTCGGCGGCGAAGACCTGGGTAACCTCCGGCACCTGCGGCACGGTCAGCTCGGTGGGCAGGTCCTGGAACGAGTCGGCGCCGGCCTTCGCCGCCAGGCCGGACATGGCCACCGCCGGGAACGCCGCACCGGCGATCACCACCCCGGCGAGCAGGGCACAGGTGAAGAGCGTGGCGGCCTTGACCAGGCTGCGTTTGCGGAGCTTCGGCATGATCGCATGAACCTCTGGGTCTGGCGGGCAGGTCGCGGGCGGGCGGCCGGCGCGAGCACAACCGTACGCGCGCCTTTCGCCCTATTGATCCAGACGCCGCACCGAACCGCCCGGTTGCGTCGAGGTGGATCTCCCAACTGACTGCTACGTCACACCCCGCCAGCCGGCCAGGCCGGCACCGCGGCATCCCGGCGGGTGGCCGGCGGCCCGATCGGCCGCCGCCACCAGCCCGGGACCGCTCAGTTGACGGTGGTACCCGTCGGTGCCGCCACCCGCCGGGCCCGGACCGCTGCCGCCAGGTCCGCCAGCACATCCTCGGTCTCCGGCCAGCCGAGACAGGCGTCGGTGATCGACTGCCCGTACTCGAGCGGCCGGGTCGGGTCCAGGTCCTGCCGGCCAGGTACCAGGAACGACTCCAGCATCACCCCGACGATGCCGCGCTGGCCCTCGGCCATCTGCCGGGCCACCTCGGCGGCGACCACCGGCTGCCGGCGGTGGTCCTTGCCGCTGTTGTCGTGGCTCGCGTCGATCACCAGCCGCTCGGGCAGCCCGGCCGCCCGGAGCAGGGCCAGCGACTCGGCCACCGACTCGGCGTCGTAGTTCGGCTCGCCACGGCCGCCGCGCAGCACCAGGTGGCAGTCCGCGTTACCCCGGGTGTGCATGATCGCCGGAGCCCCGGAGACGTCGATGCCGGGGAAGACGTGCGGCACCCCGGCGGCCCGGATCGCGTCGACCGCCGTACCTACGCTGCCGTCCGGGCGGTTCTTCATCCCGATCGGCATGGAGAGGCCGGAGGAGAGTTGGCGGTGCACCTGGCTCTCGACCGTACGTGCCCCGATGGCGCCCCAGGCCACCGTGTCGGCGATGTACTGCGGGGTGATCGGGTCCAGGAACTCGCAGCCGACCGGCAGCCCCAGCCGGAGTACGTCCAGCAGCAGCGCACGGGCGGCCCGCAGCCCGGCGTTCACGTCGCCGGAACCGTCCAGCCCCGGATCGTTGATCAGGCCCTTCCAGCCGACGGTGGAGCGGGGCTTCTCGAAGTAGACCCGCATCACCACCAGCAGGTCCTCGGCGTGCTCGGCCGCCGCCACCCGCAGCCGTCGGGCGTAGTCCAGGGCCGCCGCCGGATCGTGCACCGAGCACGGGCCGACGACGACCAGCAGCCGATCGTCCTGGCGGTCGAGCACCTGGGCGACCGATCGTCGGCCGTCCAGCACGGCGTCGGCCAACGCCTGGTCCAGGGGCAGTTCGTGGTGCAGCAGCGCCGGGGTGGTCAGCGGCACGATCCGGTCGATGCGCTGGTCGCTGACCCGACCCATTCCGGTGGTGGTCATCGTCGAGGCTCCCTCTCTGCCGACCGCCACCCCGGGGCCGGCGCCCGGGAGCCGAGCCGGCTCATCACATGGAAAAAGCAGGGACGATGTCCCTGCTTCAGCCGGCTCTGCTGGATCTTGGTGACGTCAGGTCATGGCTGAGTCACCGGCTCCTGAGCCGGCTGACTAAACCATCGATACGAACGCGTCACGCAGGGAACCATACCCGATGCCAGGCCCGACCGGACCCTGCCGCCCACCTGCTGGTACGTCAGCGGCCCGGGTTGCGGGCGGCGATGGTGGCGTTCAGCGCGGTGGCGAAGCCGGTCCAGGCCAGGTAGGGCAGCAGCGCAGCCCCGGCCACCCGGTCCGCCCGCCAGGCGCGGTGCAACAGGGCGGCGTTGGCCGCGTTCAGCAGGACCAGCTCGGCCAGGGCGAGGCGTGGCCGGCGGGCCCGGAAGAAGAGCGCGTTCCAGCCGGCGTTCAGGGCCAGATTGATCGCGTACGTCCGCCGGAACCTGCTGCGCTGCGTGGCGCTGGTGCTGGCGTCGAGGGCACGGGCGGCGGCGATCGCGATCGAGGCGTAGAGCGGGGTCCAGACGGCAGGGAACGCCGCCGGAGGCGGTTGCCAGGCCGGCTTGTCCAGCGACCGGTACCAGGCAGAATCGGGGTCGGTGGCGAGCGAGCCGGCGGCGGCGGTCAGCGCGGTGGCCAGTCCGGTCTTGGCGAGTGTCGAGCCGTTCATCCCGGTCTGGTACCCGATCGGGAGCCGGTCATCCCTCAAGGGCGAGGCCCGGCATGTCGTAGCGGGACGGGGGCGAGTTTGCCGGCTCCGTTGCCCGGCCGGCTCCGTTGCCCGGCCGGCTCCGTCGACGGAGCGGGACGGACCTGGCGTCGCCTGTCCCGCTGCCCGGCCTCCTGGGGAACCCCTGTGGTCGAGACTGTAGAGCTGTCCCGTTTGTGCCCACGAGCCTCAGCCGACCGGCTCGTCGTCTAGCAGGTCAGCCGCCTGGTCCAGGGTGGCCGCGAGGTCGTCTGGTGGGATTGTGGCGACGAAGACCTTGCCCACGTCTTCGGGGAAGGGATGGTCGGCTCGCCGGAACGCGAAGACGATCACCAGGTCATCGTCGAGGTATGCGTAGCGCGACACGTTGTCGCCGATCTCGCTCCACTGCATGAACCAGTACCGCTCGCGGAATTCTGTCTCGTCGGCCTCAAGCCGACGAAAGATCTCCTCCGGTGACCGTTCCGGGAAGGGGCAGGGTCGAATCTCGCGCTGCCGTATCTGTGCGGAGGCAGTGCGCATGTAGTGATGGAAGGACGGTACGTAGGCCACGTTGTCATGGACCGTCAGTATTTTGCCCGCCGCCCACAGATCGACGACGCGAAGGTTGGGAGACAGGGGCTCGCCGACCTCGACGGCGAAAGTGCTCCGATTACCGAATCGTCGTGTCATCAGCCCGGCAGGCTAGCAGCCGACCGGCGGTGCGGCCTCCGACAGCGTGGAGCGGCCTGCGCAGTACTGCCCGCATCCGCTCGGTGAGGTTGTCACCCTCCCACTGACCGAAGTACCAGTACACCGTCTGGCAGGGCGGGAAGCCAACCGGCGACTGCCGCCACGAGTAGCCGGTCCGCGCCACGTAGGGGGATCGCGACGGCGATGCTTTTCCGGTCGCCCGCCCGGTCTTCGTCGGCAGCAGCAGCGGCTCGATCAGCGCCCACTGGGCATTGGTCAGGTCCGAGGGTGGCAACGCGCATGCGGCACCCGGCCACAATGGACGAGCAGTTGGCCGGTGCAACCGTGACACATGAAAGCATCACGAGAGCTTCTCAAGCCGGCCCCTCGATGCGCCTCGGATCGGCTCCGAACCGCGCCTGGGGGGCCGGGAGCACAAGCGGGGCAGCTCGACAGTCTCCGCCGCAGACACATTGCGCTCGGGTCGCACCGTCCAACGCCGGCCCATCTCAACGGGTCGGGGTCTGCTTGGCGAAGTCGACGAAGGCTTGCCAGGGTGCGGGGGCGAAGGTCAGGGTGCCACCTTCGCGGTCCTTGGTGTCCCGGACGAGTACGACGCCGGACAGGTTGTCGGCGACTTCGACGCACTGCCCGCCGGCCCCGTTGCTCCGGCTGGACTTGTGCCACTTCGCGCTGGACTGGTCAGTCATCGCGCATCTCCTTGCCGATCATTCTTCCTGCCGGTGTGGCCCGAGGTGGGCCGGACGAGTACGCCGGCGGGTCAGCCGGTCGGGGTCTGCTTGGCGAAGTCGACGAAGGCTCGCCAGGGTGCGGGGGCGAAGGTCAGGGTGCCACCTTCGCGGTCCTTGGTGTCCCGGACGAGTACGACGCCGGTGAGGTTGTCGGCGACCTCCACGCACTCGCCGCCCGAGCCGTTGCTCCGGCTGGACTTGTGCCACTTCGCGCTGGACTGGTCAGTCATCGCGCATCTCCTTGCCGATCATTCTTCCTGCCGGTGTGGCCCGAGGTGGGCCGGGCGAGTACGCCGGCGGGTCAGCCGGTCGGGGTCTGCTTGGCGAAGTCGACGAAGGCTCGCCAGGGTGCGGGGGCGAAGGTCAGGGTGCCACCCTGGCGGTCCTTGGTGTCCCGGACGAGTACGACGCCGGAAAGGTTGTCGGCGACCTCCACGCAGGCACCGCCCGAGCCGTTGCTCCGGCTGGACTTGTGCCACTTCGCGCTGGACTGGTCAGTCATCGCGCATCTCCTTGCCGATCATGGCCATCAGGTCGGCCGACTCGGACGGATCGAGGGCAACCGCTTCGAGCGCCATCCATGCCTTAGCGTACGCCGCAACCTCCGCCGGCTTGTCGAGGTAGAGAGCGCCGGTCAGCAGCTCGCTGTAGACGGTGGTGGGCTCGGGAGTCCTGATCCCGAGCGGGGGAAACTCCAGGATGATGAACTGGCCGCCGGTCAGCGCGAAGCTCGGCGCGGCGGCCCTCGGGACGACCCGGACGCTCGCCACCCCGTTGGTCGCCTGGTCGTGCAGGTGGGCAAGCTGGCGCGCCATGCCCTGGGCCTCCCTGCGCAGCACCCCCTCGTCCACGATGACCTCCAGGCGCGGAGGATCCGGTTTCTTCCGCGTCAAGATCTTCTGGCGCTCCATTCGGATTTCGACCAGCCGGCCGACCTCACGGGGCGGGATGTCCGGATGCGACCGCAGCAGATGTTCGG
The DNA here is from genome assembly GCF_002846275.1 of Plantactinospora sp. CNZ320. NCBI lineage: Bacteria > Bacillati > Actinomycetota > Actinomycetes > Micromonosporales > Micromonosporaceae > Plantactinospora > Plantactinospora sp. CNZ320. Next base: position 3,546,248 of record NZ_PJMP01000001.1, on the reverse strand, counting down.
CGTACTCCCTCGTCTGGAGCAGGCCGGGTATTGCGGCGGGTTCCCAGTGTCGGAGGCGTGAGGCTGCCGCCTCCAGGCCGACGTACAGCTCGAACCAGGCGGGCAGGGTGTCGCCGTAGGCGTGCCACCACCCCTTGGCCTTGCTCTCGGCGGCGAGCTTCTTCAGCACCTCCGTCATCTCGCCGGAGGTGCCGTAGAGCCGGCACATCGCCTCGACGTCCCGGGCCTTGACTGCCGCCTGGCCACCCTCGACCCGGTACATCGTGGAACGCGACCATTCGAGATCGGCCCCGGCGGCCTCCAGGGAGAGCCCGGCCTGTTCGCGAGCCTGCCGCAGGATTCGGCCGAGTTGCCTGCGCGGTATGGACGATCCCGCATCCGTCATCGCCGGACCTCCTGTCTCAGATTGAAGCAATAAGTCGATCGATCCTGGGACTGTTTCCGGTGGATTGTGAAGAAGGGGCGACTGGCGAGGGATGCATCAGCTTAGACCGTTGCATGGTTGTTGTGGGGGCACCGAGAGTGGCAGCAGCAGGACCGCTCGGTGACCGTCAAGCGCCCGGGTGGAACTCGCACCGGGAGCCGGTCTCAGCTCTCTCCCCACTGAGATCGGCTCCCACCAACCACCCGAGGAGGTATGTGATGAGGAGGGTCCACCAACTGCTGATCGATTTCCTGGTCGGCTCGGCGGCGCGGCATCGGCGGGACTGGCGCCGCCTCTGGCGGTACTGCCGATGCGGTTACCGCTGGCGGTGTCCGGACTCGATCGAGCCGACCCCGATGCCGTACGCGCCGAAGGTGCCGCCGCTCGCGCGGACCCGGACCCGGAACACCCGCGATCCACTGTGGAACTCGCCGTCCGGACGCCACCAGACAGGCCGGGTTGGCGCGCTCACCCCCGGGCAGCCCGCGCGGGCGCGAGGAGCCGAGAGAGCCCGATCGGGGCGGCGATGATCGGTCGCGAGGAGCGTTGGCGACGGCACGTGCCGGCGCATCCGTCCTACCGGTGCCGGTTCTGCGGCGCCGACTGGCCGTGCCAGGACGCGCGGCTCGCGCTGCTGGCCGGGTTTCGGGGTGATCGGGTGGGCCTGCTGGTGTACCTCGGCAGCCACCTCGCCCGCGCGCTGCAAGAGTTGCCTGAGGTGCACCCCGCGCTGCTCGCTGGTCGTTTCCTGCACTGGGTACCCCGCCGTCGCTGACCGACCGCCCCCATCACCCGATGCCCGCCCCGAGTTGGTTCACCTGGTGCTCGCGATCTGGGTGACGAGGAAGTCGATCCGTTCCTCCTGGCCGGCGCGGGGGATGCGGCCGCTGTCGGACAGCACGGCGATGCCGTGCAGGGCGCTCCAGACGACTTCGGCGAAGAGTTCGCGTCGCTTGTTGTCCGGCGGGAAGCAGTCGACGAACTCGTCGAAACAGGCCCGCAGCGGAACCGGCGTCTCGGCGCTGGCGAACTTCAGATCCGTGGGAAGGATGAACATGGCCTGGTAGAGGGCTGGCCGCTCACTCGCGAACTCCAGGTAGGCGCCGCAGACGGCCCGCAGGGCCTGGCCGGGCTCGGGAGTTGCCTCCCGGGCGCGGCGCAGATGCCCGGCGAGTTCGCCGAATCCGTCCAGGGCGACGGCGCTGACGATGGCGTCCTTGCCGTTGAAGTGGCTGTACAGCACCGGCTGGCTGTACTCCACCCGTTCAGCCAGCCGTCGTGTCGTCACCGCCTCCCAGCCTTCGGCCTCGGCGAGTTCACGTGCGGCCGTGATGATCATCTGGTGCCGGTGGGCACGTTCCCGCTCGCGGCGCTCGCTGATGGCGGACATGACCAGATCCTAGCAGCGCTAGACATGCTTTCGCTGATAGCTTATCGTCGCTACAGAATCTAGCGCCGCTAGGTTCTCGTAGTAGCCCAGGGGGACACCATGCTCGTCATCGTCGCCGAAGTGCTCGCCGGGCTGATCGGCGCAGGCATCATCCTGATCGGTGCGCGGGCGTTCAGGGCGCCGCAGGCCGCGGCGGGTTTCGGCATCCCGGGTACGCCGACCGAGGATCCGACCTTCCGGGCCTGGTTGTCGGTCAAGGCGGTGCGGGACATCGCCTCGGGGCTCTTCATCTTCATCCTGCTGGCGGGAGCGACACCACACCTGTTGGGTTGGTTCATGCTGGCCGCAGCCGTCATACCCGTCGGCGACGCACTGATCGTGTTGCGCAGCAACGGGCCCAAGGCGACCGCGTACGGCGTACACGGGGCCACCGCCATGGTGATGCTGGTGATCAGCGTGCTCCTGCTCGTCGGGTGACCGGTCACCGCGCCGCAGTACTACGGATCCTCCGGAAGGGAATCATGCCAAGCTTCGAGATCATCCCCATCGGTACCGTCCGGAACGACAGGACGGACGTTCAGGACACGGACAACTGGGGTGCCGTACGCAGCACGATCGTCATCGACGAGCGCTTCGGTGACAGGTGCCTCCAGGGTCTGGAGGACTTCTCCCACGTGGAGGTCCTCTTCGTCTTCGACCAGTTTCCCGAGCACGGCGATCACCGCGAGCCCCGGCCCAATCGCGGGCGGTCCGACCTCCCGCCGGTCGGCGTGTTCGCCGGCCGGGGACCCCGCAGGCCGAACCGCATCGGATCGACCTACTGCGCCATCGAATCCGTCCACGGCCGCGAACTGACGGTGCTGGGGCTCGACGCGATCTCGGGTACCCCGGTTGTCGACCTGAAGCCGGCGATGGCGGAGTTCCTACCGGCGAACGTCAAGCAGCCGGAATGGGTCAGCCGCCTGATGTCGGAGTACTTCAAGCAGTAGGGCGTTCCAACGCGGCGGCCAGTGCCTCGGGCTGGCTGAGTGCCACCAGGTGGCCGCCGGGCAGGGTCTCGGGCGTGAGGCCAAGGCGCTGCTGGGCTGTCCGGATCTGGAAGTCGACCGGGAACAGTCGGTCCTCGCGGCTGCTCAGCACCTCGGTTGGTACGTCCGGCCACGCGTCCAGCGGCCAGGGCTGCCCGAACGGCGTACCGGACTGTGGTGGCTCGCCCGCCATGGCCTCCTTGGTGATCTCCTCCGGTACGTCGTGGAAGAAGTACACCAGCGGATCGAACGGCCCGTCGGGGGAACGGCCCTCGCGTAGGTCGCACTCTCGGCGGGCCTGGTCCTGGCCGGTGTTGGTCCACCAATCCTGGGCGGTCTCACCGGGCGCCGGAATCATCGCGTTGACAAGTACCAGTCGGGAGACCGGCAAGCGGGCACAGACCAGCGGCGCGGTCAGACCGCCCATCGACTGAGCCACCAACACCAGGTCTTCCCGTTGACCTGCCGCGCCCACCACCGTGTCCGCGTACTCCTGGAGTCCCGCACTGTCGTCTCCGGCCGGCAACTCGACGGCGATCGCTTCGTGGCCGCGCTGCTGGAGCAGGGGAACGAGCCGGTGCCAGTACCAGGCCGCGCCACCGGCGCCGGGGATGAGAATGTAGGTTGTCACGGTGCGAATTTAGCACTGCCAAGTGTGATAGCGATACGATGAGTCGGTGGCGAGGGCATATGACGACCCCTGCGGTCTGGCTCGGGCGCTCAACCTGGTCGGCGACCGCTGGGCGTTGCTGGTCGTCCGGGAGTTGCTGCTCGGGCCGAAGCGCTTCACCGACCTGCGGCGCGGCCTGCCCGGCGCCAGCCAGAGCATGCTCACCTCCCGACTCGTCGAGCTGGAGGAGGCGCAGGTGATCCATCGGCGACGTCTCGGTCCGCCGACGAGCGCGTGGGTCTACGAGCTGACCGAACGGGGACGCGACCTCGAACCCGCGCTGCTGCAACTGGCCAGGTGGGGCAGCCGGAGCCCGCTGACATCGTCAGCAGAGCTGAGCGTCGACGCGCTGGCCATGGCGATGAAGACCACGTTCGACCCGGCCACGGCAGGCGACCTCGCCGTGCGGTGCCGGCTAAGTCTCGACGGCGACACGCTGTTCCTCACCGTCGACAATGGACGGTTCGACGTGGCGCGCGCCAGCGGTGCCGATCCCGATCTGGTGATCGAAACCAGCGTCACTGTGTTCCGCTCACTCATCTTCGGCGGCGCGTCACCGCATGCCGCCGAGGTCACCATCCGAGGTGACGGCGAGGTCGCCGCCCGCCTGCTCCGGCTCTTTCACCGCCCCGCGCCGTTCGCCGGATCCGAGCGCTGACGAACTCCCAGCTCACAGGCTTTCTGCCGCCTTTCGAAGGGCTCGTATCATGTGCGCCATGATCGAAACCGCTGTGCCGAGGACGCGTAACCGGTCCGGCACGGTCGCGCTCGTGCTTGCGTCAGTGAGTCTGCTCCTGTCGCTTATCGCGTGCGGTGTCGTGGGGCTCTCCGTCGGCGGTGTCGTGGGGTCCTCCAACAGCGGTAGGGACATCGACCTGCTCCCGGTGCAGTCCAGCCCGGAGGTCGCCACCGCGGCCCAGGTGGAGGCGGTCGCGCACGTGACCCTGCCGCCCGGCACCGTGCTACTCGGCGCCGCGTACAGCAACGGCCTGGAAACCCGGCTCGCGGCGAAGTTCCGGATGCCACGTACCGAACTCGACGCCTTCGTCGCCGCGGCGAAGTTCAGCACGGCGCTGGTACCAGGGCTGCGGGCGGTCGACGCCAAGCACAACGTCGGTGGCGGCAACCTGTGGGACCCCGAAACCGCCAAGACCGTCTCCGGCCTCGACGAGGAGCAACCCACCGCGGACGGCACCTACCGAGCCCTCCTGGTCAACCTCGACGCGCCAGACGCCGTCACCGTGTACCTGTACGCCAGCCGCAACTGACCGCGACCGAACTCCTGCGGGGGTTCAGAACGTGGCGATCGGGTTGACCGGGCTGCCGGAGGTACCGGCGAAGCGGATCGGCGCCACCGTCAGATGGAAGTCCCACTGGCCGAGTTCGGCAGCCGTTGCCGCGCACATCTCCAGATCGCAGTTGTCGAGCAGCCACAGACCCATCGCGACGAGGCTGACGGCGTGCACCGGCATCAACAGGTCCTCGTACCCCGATGGCTGAACGTCCTGCGGTGTGTCGGCGCCGATCAGCGCGACCTGCCGTTCGTGCAGCCAGGGCAGGCAGGACGCGTGCCAGCCGGCCTGGGTGAAACCGCCGGCCTCGCCGGCCTCGTGCCGGGCGCGGCCGTAGCCGGTCCGCAGGAGTACCGCGTCGCCGGATCGCACCCGCACGCCCTGGCGGCGCTCCGCATCCTCCAGATCCTCGGGAAACACACCCTGCCCCGGCTCCAACCACGGCACATCGCGGACCCTCGCGATGTCCAGCAGGACACCGCGCGTGATGATCCCGTTCGCCGCCGCCGTGACCGCCCCCCACGCCGATCCCGTTGTGACGTCGACAGCCGAGTGCGACCGCCCGTTGTACATCTGGCCGTCCCAGAAGATGTGGCACGGTGAGTCGACGTGGGTGATGGTGTTGCCGTGGAACGTGATGCCGAGCCGCTCGGACGAGAAGCCCCAGCGCCGGTCGGCGTGGAAGGCCGCGGGCATGTTCTCGGCGCCCGGCATGTCGGCGGCGCACGGGCACGTCGTCGTCGACCGCTCCATGTCCTTCGGTACGGCGACCTCCCACCCGCACGACACGCTCCTGCCGTGGCGTACCGCCCGCGCCGCCGCCAGCCGTACGTCCTCGGTGATGTGGTTCAGCGTTCCGAGTTCGTCGTCGTCGCCCCACCGGCCCCAGTTGGACAACGTCCGAAAATATCCAAGCACGTCATCCTGGCTCGGCGTCGGCCGTCCCGCTGTCATCTCCAGCATCGACTCCTCCGGTCACGCGGTTCGAGGCACCGTAGGTTTCGGGGTACCGCACTGTTCGAGGCAACGCCGGTAAGGTATCCCGCCCTTTCCTGACCTGGCCGGCTGACGCACCGACCTTCGGGCTGGGGCATCTGGTGCGCCGTGCGGCGCCCGCGATTCGTACCCGATAAATCGGAACGGCGGCGATGATCATTTCGCGATAATGGCCGACGTGGAAGAGGTCGAGGTCGTCGTCGCCCATGACGAGCGGGTGACCCTGCGCGTCGGCGACATGTTCCTCAAGATCGACTCTGACCAGTCGCGCATCGACGTAGAGGTCGAGGCGATGGCTCTGGCGCCGGTACCGACTCCGCAGGTCCTGTGGCGTCAGCCGCCCGTGCTCGCGCTGGCCGCCGTTCCGGGCACGGCACTGGGCATCCTCGGTGAGCCGTCGCCCGCCTCGTCGGCGGCGTGGGTCGCGGCGGGTGCAGCCGTGCGGACGCTGCACGACGCGCCCCTGCCGCCATGGCCCGGTCGGCGCCTCGACGAACTCGCATCGCGGCTCGACGGCGAATGCGAATGGCTGGTCAGGAGTGGTGTCCTTCCCGCCGACGTGGTCACCCGCAACCGCCAGGTTGCCGAGGCTGCGCTGCGGCCCTGGCAACCGGTGTTCGTGCACGGCGACCTGCAACTCACCCACGTGTTCGTCGACGGCGACACGATCACCGGTGTGATCGACTGGTCCGAGGCGGCCCGGGGTGACGCCCTGTACGACATCGCCGTCCTGACCCTCGGGCACGAGGAGCACCTTGATGATGTGGTCGCCGGCTACGGCACCGATGTCGACCTTGACGTGATCCGTGGGTGGTGGTCGTGGCGAAGCCTGGTGGCGGCCCGCTGGCTGGTCGAGCACGGCTTCGACCCGTCAATGCCCGGCTGCGAGTTCGACGTGTTGCGAGCCCGGATGTGAGACTCTGACCGTCACCGTAGGGGCTCAACCGCGCGCCTGGACTCCGGGTGCCGTCGGTGCCGGCCTGCGGCGAACCCGCCACCACACCCCGACGAGGATCGGTGGCAGCACGATCGCGGCGCCGGCGAAGGCGAGTGCCCGGACGCGCCGTTGCTGGATCTCCGCACGTAGTTCCTCGTACCCGGCCCGCTCTTCGATGACGTCGCCACGGGACCGTACGCATTCGTCGCCGGGCCCGATCAGGACATCGTGGTCGGCCGGGTTGGCCTCGAAGCAGGCGATCCTGGTCGGCTTCAACTCCCAGTTGACCCGGTCCCAGTCGACGTCGAACCACGACCGTGACACGCAGACGTCGCCTGAGCATGAGGTCTGCACCGGCAGTTCCCAGCCGGAACGCAGGATGAGAGCGCCGACGAACAGGCCCAACAGGACAGAGCCGAGGGAGACGACCGCGCGCATGTCGGGTTGGACCGCCAGCGGTCGTGTCTGGTTCCACCAGAGCGCCAGCTGCGCCGTACCCGGCTGGTCGAGCGCCGTGCGCATGGGACGGAGAAGGGCCTCTTCCCGCCGTACGTGCCGACGGGAAGAGGCCCTCTCCGCGACTCAGAGGACCAGGAGCGTCCCGCCGGTCAGGTTGATCTCCTTGCTGGTCAGGCCGGTCCAGTCGGTGGCGAGGAGCAGCCGGTCGCCCTCGGTCAGGGTGACCGCCACACTGTCCCTACCGCCGAGCGGTCCTCGGTCGGTACCGGTGACCCGCAGGCTCAGCCCGGTGGCCACCGTCACCTGTCGACGGGGATCGGTGACGTCGTAGAGGCCGGCCCGGGTACGCAGGTCCAGCCGGTCGACACCGCCGTCGGACCGTACGCCGAACGAGTCGAGCCCGACGCCACGGATCTCGTACCTGCGACCCTCCGACCGGAAGGAGAGCGTCGTCGTACCGGTACCGCCGAGCCGGGTCTGCGCGACAAGCAGACCGAAGTCGACCCGGGACTTCGCGTCCACCGGGTACGCCCCGGCCGACCTGGTCGGGGTCAGCGAGCCGCCGCCGAGCACCACCGAGGTGCCCGCCCCGGTCACCTCGACCCGAGCCGTCGTGCTGCCGGCGTAGTTGCCGCCGAGCGTGACGGTCACCTCGTGCCGGCCGGTCGGCAGGCTCGCCGGGCAACTCGCCACCGAGCCGAAGTCGTCGGTGCCGAGCGGTGCCGGTACGTCGGTGCAGAGGGTGCGGCCACCGGCGGCGAAGGTCACCGTCGCGGTCGAGACGTCACCCGGCCACGGCTCGGCACCGGAGTCCGGCGAGATCTCCCGCAGGGTGGCCTGGAGCAGCACGTCGGCGTTCCGGCCCGACCCGGAGACCAGGGTGTCCCCGGTGTAGGCCAGCTCGGCCGCCTCCGGCAGCACCCGGATGGTGAACGAGACCGTCCCGCTCTGCCCGTGCTGGTCGGCGACGGTCACCGTGACCGGGTAGTCGCCCGGGGTGGCCCGGTTGTTGCCGACGACGCCCCAGACCGCGGGTGCTCCGGCGCTGTCCGGATCCTCCGGCGTCCTGGCGCCGAGGGTCAGGCCGGCGGGGAGCCCGGTCGCGGTCGCGGTGAGTTGCCCCGGGCCGCCGTCCGGGTCGGTGGCGGTGACCCGCACCTCGGGCAGGATCGGGTCGCTGTACTGCACCGTCACCACCTCGCCACCGTCGAAGGTCACCTTCGGTGCGGCCCGGAGCACCAGGTCGGCGTCGTTGAGGTCGAAGAAGACGTTCCCGATGGCCTCGATCTTGATCCGGGCCGCCTTGGCGCCGACGTTCGGCAGGGTCACCGTCTCGGCGCCGTCGTTGGCGGTGCGCTCCGCGAGGACGTACCCGAAGGTCTTTCCGCCGTCCACGGAGAGCGAGATCTTCACCTCGCTCACCCCGACCGGCGCGGCGTCGGTGCCGGCCACGTCCCAGCTCACCGGCAGTGCCGTGCCGCCGGTCAGGGTCTGCGCGCCGGCCTGCGAGGTGACCAGGAACGGGCCGGCGGCCGGCGCCAGCCGAAGCGCCGTGTCGGCGCTGCCGATCCCGCCCGCGCCGGGGTTTCCGTCCCGGGCGGTGAGCCGGAAGTGCAGGGTCCGGTCACCGGTGAAGCCGACCCAGTCGGCGGTGGGCAGGAACTCCGAGTAGCAGTCGACGACCTCCGGCGGGACGTTGCTCGCCCCGCCGCTGGCCGGCGGCGGGGGTGCGGCCGGGCAGGTGCCGGTCTTCGCGTTGGTGTTGCCGGCGACGATCTGCGCCAGGTCCGGGAAGACCCGGGTCGGGTCGGTGGTGACCGCGTTCAGCCCGGGGGAGTGGTATTCCAGGGTGTCGGTCGGGCTGACGATCGCCGCCGTGCCGAACTGCCGGAACAGCGGACCGTTGGTCTTGGTGTTGTTGACCAGCGCCGTCCCGGCGGCGCTACCGCCGCTGACGCCGCCCCGGTCGTTCTGCTCCCAGAGGTACGTCACCGTGTCGCCGTCGGCGTCGGTGGCGCTGCCGGTAAGCGCGAACGGGGTACGGACCGGAATGGTGTACCCGGCCGGCGCGGTCACCACCGGTGCCGAGTTGCCGGTCTGCTCGACCCGCCAGCCGCCGTTGTCGATCGGGCCGCCCTTGACCGTCTCGCCGACGAACCCGTCCGCGCCGCTGGCGTCGGTGACGGCGAGCGCACCGACGTTCACCGCTGCCACCGGGCCACCGGCGAAGGTGACCTGGAAGCCGGTGTCGTCGAGCACGCCGGTGCCGCCGAACGGCGCGATCGCGACGAGCGCACCGGCCGGCCAGCCGTCGATCGCCTCGATCGCCGCCCTGATCCCGGCCGCGCTGTAGTTGCCGCCCCGGACGATCGGCGCCGACTCGGCACCGCCGAAGCGCAGCCGGAACGAGTCGCCGTCGGTGTCGAAGTCGCGCAGCGAGACGTTCTGCACCTCGTTGACGGCCGGCCGGGTCGAGGTGACGTACGTGGTGATCTCGGTGTAGCTGCGCTGCGACCAGTACGGGTCGCTGTGCGGTTGCAGGTTGTCCTGCTGGCAGATGCCGGCGTACGCCATGATCGACGAACCGCTGCCCGGCTCGTACGAGTTGGCGGCGCTGCGGTTGCCGCCCGAGCAGTTCCACTGGGTGCCGTTGAAGGTGTGGTTGCCGGCGAACTGGTGGCCGATCTCGTGCGAGACGTAGTCGACCGCGAAGAAGTCGCCGACCGGGGTCGGCAGGCCGGTGCAGCCGCGCGCCTTGTTCGCCCCGCCGACCACGCCCAGCCCGGCGATCCCGCCGCCGTTGACGCCGAGCCCGATGTGCCCGACGTCGTAGTTCGACGCCCCGACGAGCTGGCCGAGCACGATGTTGTTGCGGTTCAGCGTGGCCCCGGCACAGGAGGTGAGCTGCGCCGCCGTGTAGCAGGGTGCCGCACCGCACGGCCCGTTCGCCCCGGTCGCCTCGGCCGGGGTGTTCAGGTTGGTCTTCTCGGTCTCGTCGACGAGCACCAACCGGATCGCCGTCTCGTCCTCGTAGATCTGGGTCACCCGGTTCACCAGCGTCACCTTGGCGGCGGTGACGTTCGCCGCCCCGAAGTAGCTGGCGTAGGAGGGGTCGGTCACCAGGGCCAGCCGGTACGTCCGCAGCGTCACGTCTCCGCCCGCCGGGTCCGGGGCGGCGGCCACGTCGTCGGCGAGTTCCCCGGCGGCGTGCGCCACGTCCTCCCGCTCGACGAACGGCTCGTCGGGGTTCGTGGTGTCCCGCACGTGGTAGCTGGCGTACCGGCCCTGGTCGGACCGGCTGTACGGGTCGACGTACCAGACGCCGCGTTCGGACCGGACGGAGGCGTGGAAGCCCAGCGGGGTGAGGTCGGCCCGGACGGTCGCGGTCGGATCGTCGACGCCCCGGCCGGCGTACGTCCGGATCTCCGGGTGCCGGGCGGCCAGGCCGGGCGCCATCACCGGTGAGTCGACGAGCGCGAACCGCTGGAAGGTGCCGTCCGGTGCCGGCAGCGTCACCACCAGGGGCCGGGTCGGGGCGGTGCCGATGCGCTCCTCGGGTGCCCGGTCGAGGGTGGCGGCCAGGCTCGCCCGGTCCAGGGCGTACCCGGTGAACCGCTCGGCCCGGATGTCGGTGGGGCCGGCGGACCGGGCGGCGCTGGAACCGTCGGCCAGCCGGGTCCACGGGTTGGCCGGCCCGGCCGGCGCGGCGTTGGCCGGGGTGGCGGTGACCAGCACCGGGAGTACACCGGCGGCGAGGGCGGCCACCGCGAGGGTGGCCAGGCGTCGGCGGGGTGCCGGCCGGCCGTGGCGGGCGGCCGGTGTCGAGGGGGTCGTCAACTCTGTCTCCTTGGGACTGCTCCGATGTCTCCCTGGGACTACTCCGAGCGCCGGTCGGTCGCGCGGGCGTTCCTGCCACCCGGCCAGGTCCATCGACAAGTATCGCGCGGGTGATCCGCACGATAGGCGCCCGAACCGCCCGTGAACAGCCTCCGGGCGGCCCGAAGCGGGAACCCGCCACTGTGTCCGGTGCCCTTGAGAGGCCACCCACGGTCGTGTATCTCTGATCCTCTGTATGCCTATCGAACGGGGGACACTGATGAGATCGACACGGTGGCGGCTGGCGGTGACGTCGGCGGTGCTGGGCGCGGTGGCCGCGCTGGGTCTTCCCGGTGCCGCACTGGGGACCGGCGGTGCCGCACTGGGGGCCGGCGGTGCCGGGCCGGAGGCGTCCGAGGTCGCGGCGGTACCGGCCCGGACGGTCAAGATCATGAGTTGGAACGCCTGCGGCAACAACTCGGCCTGCAAGTTCTACGAGGACCCGAACGGGCTGATCGGGACCATCCGCTGGCACATGCGCAACCACGGCACCCCGATGGACGCGGCGATCATCCAGGAGGCGTGCAGTTCCTTCGCCAAGCCGCTCGAATACCAACTGGAGGACCACTACGGCTACGGCTGGGACGTCCGGTTCGCGCCGATCAAGCTGAAGCAGACCGCCGACCCGGCGACCTCCCCCAACAAGCAGTGCGTACGCGGCCGGGGCGACTACGGGATCATGCTCGCGGTACCGGACGAGAACACCTGGTGGGAGGCGCGTTACCTGCCCTCGGCCGACGGTGCGGAGTGGCGGGTGGCGATGTGCGCCACAGTCGACTCCTGGTGGGTGAAGCTCTGCAACGCACACTTCAGCTACAACGGCGACGACCCGTCGTACGCGTTCCGCACCCAGCAGGTCGCCGCCTACCAGGCGTACGTCTGGCCGTCCCGGTTCCGGGTGATCTTCGGTGGTGACCTCAACCTGCAACCGCCGGCCAACGTGAGCTACCCGGGTGGCGGCCTGACGCCGATCTACGACTCCTTCGTGGAGTGCGCCCAGGCGAGTACCGCCTCCCCGCGTACCGGTCCGGGCACCTACTACACCAGCAAGCCGCACGACAACGCCAAGACGATCAAGGTCGACTACCTCTTCACCAACGCCGGACTGCCGCACACCTGCGGCCGACCCGGTTCCCCGGTCGAGTCCTCCGACCACCTGCCGATCTGGATGACCGTCGACCTGCCGGCCACCTGAGTTCCGCCGACCCGGGACGTACCGCGCGTCCCGCCCCCGGCGGGGTTGTCCCCGCCGGGGCGGGACGATCGGATAGCGTCGTGGCCATGCCCGAGACCGGTTATCCCTGGCCGATCGAGACCACCCGGCTGGACAACGGCCTGCGCGTGGTGGTCAGCGAGGATCGCAGCGCCCCCGTCGTCGCGGTCAACCTCTGGTACGACGTCGGCTCACGACACGAACCCGACGGTCAGACCGGGTTCGCCCACCTCTTCGAACACCTGATGTTCGAGGGGTCGGTGAACGTGGCCAAGACCGAGCACATGCGGTTGGTGCAGGGCTCTGGCGGCTCGCTGAACGCGACCACCAACCCGGACCGGACCAACTACTTCGAGACGCTGCCCGCAGAGCACCTGGCGCTCGCGCTCTGGCTGGAGGCCGACCGGATGGGCGGCCTGGTGCCGGCGCTGACCCAGGAGACCCTGGACAACCAGCGTGAGGTGGTGAAGAACGAGCGGCGGCAGCGCTACGAGAACGTCCCGTACGGCGATGCCTGGCTGCGCCTGCTGCCGCTGCTCTATCCGCCCGGGCACCCCTACCACCACGCCACGATCGGCTCGATGGCCGACCTGAACGCCGCCGACCTGGCCACCTTCCAGGCGTTCCACACCACCTACTACGCGCCGAACAACGCGGTGCTGACGGTGGCCGGCGACGCCTCGGCCGACGAGGTCTTCGCGCTTGCCGAGCGCTACTTCGGCAGGCTGGTGCCGCAGCGGGACATCCCACCGGCCCCGGACGGCACGTCGGTGCCGAGCAGCGGAGCGCCGGTCCGGGAGACGGTCACCGCGGACGTGCCCGCCCCGAGGATCTACCTCGCGCACCGGACCCACCCGTTCGGCGGCCCCGGCTACGACACGGTGACCGTGCTGGCCGCGCTGCTCGGCAGCGGCCGGGGCAGCCGGCTCTACCAGCGGCTCGCCGACGGCGCCCGGCTCGCCCAGCCGGACAGCGTCGGCGCGTTCGGCGTCGACCTGGCGTACGCGCCGGCTCCGCTGCTCGTCACCGCCACCGCCCGGGACGGGGTCACCGGCGAGGAGTTGGAGGCGGGACTCGTCGAGGTGCTGGACGGGCTGGCCGACGGGGTGACCGAGGCCGAACTCGACCGGGCCAAGGCGCTGCTCACCACCGCCTGGTGGCGGCAGCTCGCCAGCGTCGACGGCCGGGCCGACATCCTCGGCCGGCACGCCACCCAGCTCGGCGATCCGGCCCGGGCCGGCGACCGGCTGCCGGGCTGGCTCTCGGTCACCACGGAGCAGGTGACCGCGCTCGCCGCCGAGCTGCTCCGGCCCGAGGACCGGGCGACCCTGACCTACCTGCCGGAGACCGAGGAAGAGGCGTCATGACCGAGCCGGGTCCCATCCTGATCACCGAACGGCCGCCGACCGGCCCTGCCCGGCCGTACACCTTCCCGACGGTGGTCCGCAGGACGGTGGCCGGGGGCCGGGTGGTCGCGGCCCACCTGCCGGGGCACCGCCTCGCCGTCGCGGTGCTGCTGCTCGACGGCGGCGCCGGGCGCGAGCCGCTGGGCCGGGAGGGGCTTTCCGGGGTACTCGCCAAGGCGCTGGAGGAGGGGACGACCCGGCGCGACTCCACGGCGTACGCGCTGGCGCTGGAGGGGCTTGGCACCGAGCTGAACATCAGCACCGACTGGGACGCGTTCCAGGTCAGCGTGCAGGTGCCGGTCGAGCGGCTGCCGACGGCGGTGGAGTTGCTGACCGAGGCCGTCCGGACCCCGCGGCTGGACCCGGCGGACATCACCCGGGTACGCGACGACGAGGTCACCGCGCTGCGGATGTACTGGGCCAACCCGGGGCCACGGGCCGACGCCGCGCTCCGGGCCGACCTGTTCGGTGCCGACCAGCGGCACGGCCGCCCGATGGACGGCGATCCCGACTCGGTGGCCGCCGTCACCGTCGACGACGTCACGGCCTTCCACGCCGCCTGGCTGACCCGGTTCGGCACCCTGCTGGTCGTCGGCGACCTCGACCGGATCGACCTGGACGCGCTCGGCACCACCGCGTTCGCCGGGGCGGACGGTGCGGTGCAGCCGGCCGGCCCGCCGCTGGAGGTGCCGGTCCGCGACGAGCGGCGGATCATCCTGGTCGACCGGCCCGGCTCGGTCCAGTCCACGCTGCGGCTCGGGCACCCGGCACCGCACCGGGCCCACCCGGACCACGTGCCGATGACGCTGGCCGCCACGGTGCTCGGCGGGGCGTTCACCTCCCGGCTGAACCACCTGATCCGGGAGGTACGCGGCTACACGTACGGGATCAGGGCCGAGTTCGGCCACTCGCGGCGGTTCGGTCGGTTCGTGGTCAGCTCCGGGGTGCAGACCGCGGTGACCGCGCCGGCCCTGGTCGACGCGGTGGGCGAGATCACCCGTACCCGGGAAGCCGGGGTGACCGAGTCGGAGCTGGAGGTGGCCCGCGCCTGGCGGGCCGGGCAGCTCTCGGTGGAGTTGCAGGCTCCCCGGGCGATCGCCAGTGCGCTCGCCACGCTCGTCGTGCACGACCTGCCGGACGACTACCACTCGACGCTGCGCGAGCAGTTGCTGTCGACCGCCGAGCCGGCGGTGTCGGCTGCGGCGGCGACGCACCTGAACCCGCAGGGGCTGACCCTGGTGATCGAGGGCGACGCGGCGGTGATCCGGGACGAGCTGGCCGCCACCGGGCTCGGCGAGGTGGTCGACGCCGCCGGTTGACGTCCCCCGCCGGGCCGCCCCGGACGGGTGGCCCGGCCGGTCCGTCGCACCCCGGCGTCCGCGACGTGCTGGTCTCCGGTGGCGGCCGGGAAGAGCCCGGATGCTGGGCGGTGTGGTAATCGGCTTGCCCGGCCGCCCGAGCGGCTGGGTAGCCTCGGCGGTATGAGGATCGGGATTGTGGGGGCCACCGGGCAGGTCGGTGGCGTGATGCTGCGGATACTCGCCGAACGCCAGTTTCCGGTGGACGAGCTGCGGCTCTTCGCCTCGGCTCGGTCGGCGGGGCGCACCGTGCCCTGGCGGGACGGTGAGCTGACCGTCGAGGACGCGGAGACCGCCGACTACGCCGGGCTGGACATCGCGCTCTTCTCGGCCGGAAAGGGCACGAGCAAGACGCTCGCCCCCCGGGTCGCCGAGGCCGGCGCGGTGGTGATCGACAACTCGTCGGCCTGGCGGATGGATCCCGAGGTGCCCCTGGTGGTCGCCGAGGTCAACCCGCACGCCGCCGCCGTACGCCCCCGGGGCATCATCGCCAACCCGAACTGCACCACGATGGCGGCGATGCCGGTGCTGCGCCCGCTGCACGCCGAGGCCGGCCTGGTCAGCCTGGTGGTGGCGACCTACCAGGCGGTCTCCGGCTCGGGGCTGGCCGGGGTCGCCGAGCTGGACGAGCAGGTCCGCAAGGTCGCCGACGGTGCCGCCGCGCTCGCCTTCGACGGTCGGGCCGTCGAGTTCCCGGCCCCCCGGCAGTACGCCGAGCCGATCGCCTTCAACGTGCTGCCGCTGGCCGGTGCGATCGTCGACGACGGGTCGGCGGAGACCGACGAGGAGCAGAAGCTCCGCAACGAGAGCCGCAAGATCCTGGAGATTCCCGAGCTGAAGGTCTCCGGCACCTGTGTCCGGGTGCCGGTCTTCACCGGGCACTCGTTGCAGGTGAACGCGAGGTTCGCCCGGCCGCTGAGCCCGGAGCGGGCCCGCGAGCTGCTGACCGGGGCGCCCGGGGTGGCGCTGGCGGACGTACCGACCCCGCTGCTGGCGGCCGGGCAGGACCCGACGTACGTCGGGCGGCTCCGGGCCGACGAGACCGTCGAGCACGGGTTGGCCTTCTTCTGCTCCAACGACAACCTGCGCAAGGGTGCGGCGCTGAACGCCGTGCAGATCGCCGAGCTGGTGGCCGGCGAGTCGCGCTGACGTCCGACCCCGTCCCCGCCGGGCTTCCTACGGCGGGGACGGGCGAGTGGCGGGTAGGGTTGGATGATCTTCCCTCCGGAGGTGGGCGTGGTGGACGACCGGACGACACAGGCGCTGCTCGGCATCATCCGGGACGGGTCGCTCGGCGTACTGGCGACGATCAAGCGGGACGGCCGCCCGCAACTGTCCAATGTGAACTACTGCTACGACCCCGAGCGCCGGTTGATCCGGGTCTCCATCACCGCCGACCGCGCGAAGACCGCCAACCTGCGCCGCGACCCCCGGGCGAGCTTCCAGGTGAGCACCGCCGACGGTTGGGCGTACGCGGTCGCCGAGGGCGTCGCCGAACTGACCCCGGTGGCGGCCGAGCTGGCCGACCCGACGGTCGAGGAGCTGATCGACGTCTACCGGGCGGTCCAGGGTGAGCACCCGGACTGGGACGACTACCGCCGGGCGATGGTCGCCGACCGCCGACTCGTGCTGCGGCTCCCGGTCGACCGGGTGTACGGCGCACCGCCGCGCGGCCGGTAACGCCGCCCGATCTCCGTCCACGTCGGACCGGACTGCCGCGCACGTCGCCGGCCCGGCCGTCGCCCCTTCGTGCGCCCTCGGTGAGAACCGCCCACCGGGTACTTCCCGGGCGATCCAGCGCGCCCGGGACAACAGCGCTTCCCTGACGACACCCTGCTGCCCGAACGGGACCCCCTCAGCCGACCCTGCGGCGTTACGTCGAGGTCTGCCCGGGTAGACCGCCTCGGCCGACCTTGAGAGGGGAGCAGGGATGACGACCGTCGGAGAGTTCATGACGACCCGCCTGGTGACCATGGACGGCGGCGACACGCTCACCGCTGCCGCCCAGGAGATGCGGGACAGCGCCATCGGCGACGTGATCGTGACCAACGGGGACGACGTGATAGGTATCGTCACCGACCGCGACATCACAGTACGCGGGGTGGCCGAGGAGCTTAACCCGTCGAGCGCCACACTCAGTCAGATCCTCAGCCAGGACGTGGTGACCGTGTCGCAGTACGACGACGCGGTGGCCGCCGCCGACCTGATGCGCACGTACGGGATCCGGCGGTTGCCGGTGGTCGAGGAGGGTCGGCTGATCGGGCTGGTCTCCCTCGGTGACCTGGCGGTCGAGCGGGAGCCGCAGTCCGTGCTCGCCGACATCAGTGCCGATGAACCGAACAACTGAGACCGGCCCGACGAGCCCGGGTGACAACGGCGTCCCCGGACTCGTCGGGCTGCGCGGGTCGGTGAGGAGAAGAGGACAGGCCGATGGATCTGACCACGGAGTTCTTCGAGGGGCTCAACCACCGCCCCCCGGCACCGTTGCTGAGTCGGGTCCGTGGGACCGTTCGCTTCGAACTCGAGTCGGATACCGGCCTCGACGTCTGGCTGCTGGTGCTCAGCTCCGGCAGCGTCAGCGCCACCCAGGCGGACCGTCCGGCGGACTGCACGGTGCGGACCGACCGCGACTTCTTCAACCGGCTCGCCAGCGGCGAGGTGAACCCGATCGCGGCGCTGCTGCGTAACCGGGTCACCGTCGAGGGAAACCTCGGCCTCTACGGGTACCTGCACCACCTGGTGCCCGGCCCGCCGGGCTCGCACGAACCACGGGAATGGGTGCGGCAGCGGGGGCAGCGGTCATGAAACCACTTGTCAGCATCCTCGACGGAAACACCTTCGTGGTCAGCGACAACCGGGGTGACATCGATCCGTCGCCGACCTTCCCCACCGGGCTCTTCTCGTTCGACACCCGGTTCCTGTCCAAATGGGAACTGACCGTCGACGGAAACCGGCTCAACGTGCTCTCCGTCGACGACCTCCAGTACTTCGAGTCGCAGTTCTTCCTGGTCCCGGGCGAGCCGACGCACTACGTGGACGCCGGGCTCTCGATCATCCGGCACCGGACCGTCGGCGGCAGCTTCGTCGAGGACCTGACCGTGCTCAACCACCAGGACCAGACGGCCGAACTGATCGTCCGGATCAACGCCGAGAGCGACTTCGCCGACCTGTTCGAGATCAAGGACGTCCAGGAGAAGGTCGGCACCACCACCGCGATCGTCGACGACGGCCAACTGCGCCTCTGCTACCAGCGGGAGACCTACCGCCGCGAGACGGTGATCACCTCCAGCGCGCCCGCCGAGTTCGACGAGCGCGGGCTCACCTTCGTACTCCGGATCGGGGCGCACCAGCAGTGGCAGACCCGGCTGCGGGTGGAGACCCTGGTGGAGGGGGCCGGGGGGCGGGACATCCGGCTCAGCATCGCGCGACACCAGAGCCGCTCCCCGCAGGAACTTCGGCAGGATCTGGACGGCTGGCTGGACCGGGCGCCAAAGCTCTCCAGCGACAGCGATGCGCTGACCGAGACGTACCAGCGCAGCCTGACCGATCTGGCCGCGCTGCGGTACATCCCGCTGATCTCCGGGCCGCCGTTGCCGGCCGCCGGCCTGCCCTGGTTCATGACGATGTTCGGCCGGGACAGCCTGATCACCTGCCTGCAGTCGCTGCCCTTCACACCGGAACTGGCCGCGCCGACCCTGAACTATCTCGCCATCACCCAGGGGGTGAGTCTGGACGACTTCCGGGAGCGTGAGCCGGGAAAGATCCTGCACGAGATCCGGTACGGCGAGTCGACGGCGTTCGAGGAGCAGCCGCACTCGCCCTACTTCGGCTCGGCCGACTCGACCCCGCTCTTCGTGATCCTGCTCGACGAGTACGAGCGGTGGAGCGGGGACACCGAGCTGGTCGAGACGCTGGAGCACGAGGCCCGGGCCGCGCTTACCTGGATCGACAGGTACGGGGACCTGATGGGCAACGGCTACATCTGGTTCGAGCGGCGGAACCTGCGCAACGGCCTGGAGAACCAGTGCTGGAAGGACTCCTGGGACGGCATCTCGTACTCCGACGGGCGGCTGCCGGCCTTTCCTCGGGCCACCTGCGAACTGCAGGGCTACGCCTACGACGCCAAGATGCGCGGCGCCAGGCTCGCCCGGCTGGTCTGGCAGGACCCGGTCTACGCCGATCAACTGGAGCGGGAGGCGGCGGACCTGAAGCAGCGGTTCAACCGGGACTTCTGGGTGGAAGACGGCGAGTACTACGCGCTAGCCCTGGACACCGAGGGCGGCCAGGTGGACGCGCTCTCGTCGAACATGGGTCACCTGCTGTGGAGCGGCATCGTCGACGAGGACCGGGCCGCGAAGGTGGCCGAGCACCTGCTCGGGCCGAGGCTCTTCTCCGGCTGGGGGGTGCGGACCCTGGCCGAGGGGGAGGGCCGGTACAACCCGATCGGCTACCACGTCGGCACGGTCTGGCCCTTCGACAACTCGCTGATCGCCTGGGGCCTGCGCCGGTACGGCTTCCGGCACGAGGCCGGCCAGATCGCCGAGGCGATGATCGAGGCGGGGCGGTACTTCGGCGGCCGGCTCCCGGAGGCGTTCGCCGGCTACGACCGGGCGCTGACGAAGTACCCGGTGCAGTACCCGACGGCGTGCAGCCCGCAGGCGTGGTCGACAGGTACCCCGATGCTGCTGATCCGGACCCTGCTCGGCCTGGACCCGCACGGCGAGCACCTGGTCGTGGACCCCGCCCTGCCGGAGCGGATGGGCCGGATGGAGCTGCTGGACATCCCGGGCCGGTGGGGTCTGATCGACGCCTTCGGTCGGGGCCGGGCGGAGCACAGCCGGACGCCGCCGCGCCTGCTGGAGTGACCGACCACCCCTTCGCCGGGGTGCGCGCTGCCAAACGAGTTGGAAAGGGAGGCATCATCCGATGGCGGATCCGACCGCCGAGTTCTTCAGCCGGGTCGAGGAGCACGGGCCGGACCTACTGCCACCGCACGCCAGGGGAACGATCCGGTTCGACCTCGGCCAGGACGGCCACGTCGACCACTGGTTCGTCGCGATCAACCGGGGCAGCGTGCTGGTCTCGCACGAGTTGCGCGACGCGGACACAGTGGTCGAGACCGACAAGGCGTTGTTCGACAGGTGTGCGACGGGTGAGGCCCAGGTGGTCGCCGCGTACAACCGGAACGACGTGACCGTGCGGGGCAACCTGCCGCTGCTGCTGATGTTCCGGCGGGTCTTCCCGTCGCCGCCGGGCACCCGGGATCCCCGGGAGCGGGTCCGGGAGCGGTTCGCCGGCAGCGTCGGCGCCGGGCGACGGGGGCGCGGGTCGTGAAGGAGCTGGTAAGCATCCTGGACGGCAACACGTTCGTGGTCAGCGACGCCCGGGGTGACGTCGAGCCGTCGCCGGACTATCCCTCCGGACTCTTCGCCTGGGACACCCGTTTCCTCTCCAGGTGGGTGCTCACGATCGACGGCGAGCGGCTGCACCCGCTCTCCACCGACGATCTCCAGTACTTCGAGTCGCGGTTCTTCCTGGTGCCCGGCGAGCCGACCCACTACGTGGACGCGAAGACCTCGGTGATCCGGCACCGCTCCCTCGGCGGGGCGTTCGAGGAAGAGTTGACGGTGCTCAACCACCGGGACGAGACGGTGATGCTGACCCTGCGGATGGAGGTCGACTCCGACTTCGCGGACGTCTTCGACGCCCGGGAGGCCCGAACCCTGCCGGGGCGGGCGACCAGGTTCGTCGAGGACGGCCGGCTGCGATTGCGCCACCAACGGGACAGGCACGTCGCCGAGACGATCGTCAGCAGCAGCCAGCCGGCCGAGATCGACCCCGACGGGTTGACCTTCCGGATCGAGCTCGGGGCGCACGGAACCTGGTCGACGACCCTCCGGGCGATCGGCACCGTCCAGGGCGCCGGCGGCCGGGACGTCCGGGAGAACCTGCGCGGCTACCGGCAGGACCGGCCGGAGAAGCGCCGCGAACTGCAGGAGTGGCTGGCCCTCGCACCGAAGCTCACCTGTGACTCCGAGACGCTCGGGGAGGCCTACCGGCGTAGTTTGATCGACCTCGCCGCCCTGCAGTACACCGGGTTGACCAGCCAGGTGCGGGTGATGGCGACCGGGCTGCCCTGGTACATGACGCTGTTCGGCAGGCACAGCCTGATCACCGGTTTCCAGGCCCTGCCGTTCATGCCGCAGATCGCCCGCAGCGCGCTGTGGGTGCTCGCGCTGTTGCAGGGCAGCCGGATCGACGACTTCCGGGACGAGGAACCGGGCAAGATTCTGCACGAGATCCGGTACGGCGAACCGGGCGGCTTCGAGGACACCCCGTACACCACCTACTACGGCACGGCGGACTGCACGCCGCTCTTCGTGATCCTGCTCGACGAGTACGAGCGGTGGACCGGGGACGCCGAGACGGTGCGACTGATGGAGTACGAGGTCCGGTCGGCGCTCACCTGGGTCGACACGTACGCCAACCTGATGGACGACGGCTACGTCTGGTACGAGTGCCGCAGCCCCGGCGGGTTGGCGAACCAGGGCTGGAAGGACTCCTGGAACGCCGTCACGTACGCCGACGGCCGGCTGCCCGGCAAGCCCCGGGCCACCTGCGAGTTACAGGGGTACGCGTACGACGCCAAGATCCGTGCCGCCCGGCTGGCCCGTACGTTCTGGAACGACCCGGCGTACGCGGACCGGCTGGAGCGGGAGGCGGCCGACCTGCGCGCCCGGTTCAACCGGGACTTCTGGATCGCCGACCGGGGCTACTACGCGCTCGCCCTCGACGCCGAGGGTGGCCAGGTCGACGCCCTCGCCTCGAACATGGGCCACCTGCTCTGGAGCGGCATAGTGGACGAGTCCCGGGCCGAGCAGGTGGCCGACCACCTGCTCAGCCGGCCGCTCTTCTCCGGCTGGGGCGTCCGGACCCTCGCCTACGACCAGGCCTGGTACAACCCGGTGGGCTACCACAACGGCGCGATCTGGCCGTCGGACAACTCGATAATCGCCATGGGCCTGCGTCGGTACGGCTTCGCCGACCAGGCCGCCCGGGTGGCGGTGACGATGATCGAGGCGTCCCGGTATTTCGGTGGCCAGCTGCCGGAGGCGTTCGCCGGCTACGACCGCCGGCTCACCCGGTATCCGGTGCAGTATCCACGGGCGTGCAAGCCGCACTGCTCGTCGGCCGGGACGTCGCTGGCCTTGCTGCGTACCCTGCTCGGGCTGCGGCCGCACCAGGACCACCTGACGATCGATCCGGCGATTCCGGAGCGGCTCGGCCGGATCGAGCTGCTCGACATCCCGGGCCGGTGGGGCCGGACCGACGCGTTCGGCCGGGGGCGGGTGCGGCTGGAACCCGAGTGAGGGGCCCGACGACGGCTCAGGCGCCGTCGCCTGCCTGCTTGGTGTGCGTCGCCGGGCGTCGGGTCACGGCGAGGACCAGCCAGGCGAGTCCGATCGTCAGCGGGGCGATGGCGAATCCGGCGGTGGCGCTGCCGGTGCCGTCCAGCAGCGGGCCGGTCGCCGCCGCACCGAGCGCACTGCCCACCGAGAAGGCGGTGGCGGCCCAGGCGAACGCCTCTGCGGCGGTACCGGCCGGCGCGACCTCGTCGATCCCGACGAAGGTGATGGTGAGCAGCGGCGGTAGGGCCAGTCCGCTGACCGCCATCAGCGCCAGCATCACCGGCGGGTCGGGAGTGAGCAGCATCGGCAGGTAGCCCAGCGCCAGCGCCGCCGTCGCCCGGGGCAGCGTGCCGTACCGGCGGGTGGTGCGGGACCTGATGTAGAGCAGGCCGCCGGCCAGCGCCCCGACCGCCTGGGCGGCGATCAGCCAGCCGGCCCAGGACCGGGCCCCGGCCGCCTCGGCGTAGCCGGTCGCGGCCACCGCCACACTGCCGACACCGGCACCGACCAGCACCAGCGCGCCGAGGACCACCCGCAGCCGACCGGCGCGGAGCGGGCCGGCCCAGTGTCGTACCGCAGGTACCCCGCGCCAGCGGCGGACCGCCGGGGCGGTGGCGAACCAGACCGTACCGGCGGCCTGGCAGACCGCGGCGGCGGCCAACCCGCCGGCCGGACCGAACGCGGCGACGGCACCGAGGGTGAGCACCGGCCCGACCACGAAGATGAGTTCCTGGGTCGCGGTGTCCAGGGTGTACGCGGTGTGGATCTGCCGTTCCGGCAGCAGGTCCCGCCAGAGCACCCGCAGGCACGCCTCGAACGGCGGCGCACCGAACCCGGCCAGCACTGCGGCACCGACGGTCAGCGGAGTGGCCAGCCCGGCCGCGACCAGCGCGAAACCGGCGGTGGAGACGGCGACCGCCAGCCACAGCACCGGCGGCTGCCGCCAGCGGTCCGCCAGCCGGGCCAGCGTCGGCTGCCCGATCGCCATCCCGGCGGTGTACGCCCCGACCAGCAGCCCGGCCAGGGTCAACGTCATCGTCTCCCGGGCGAAGACCAGCAGGGCCAGCGGTGCCGCGCCGAGCGGGATCCGGCCGAGCAGGCTGCCCGCGAGTACCCGGGCGGTCTGCGGGGTTTTCAGGACGGTGAGCGCGGAGGTGTCGACGGTGGAGGACATGCGTGATCGCTCCCGGAGAAGGGGTGGAGGTGACGGGCCGGTGGACGGGGCGGAACCGGCCGGTCAGGGAGCGAAGTCGGCGCGCTCGTGGTCGTTGCCGTAGAGCGGCAGGTCAGGGGTGATCCAGGTCGCGTACGCGGCAGCGACTGCCTCCAGCGGGATCACCCGGACCACTTTACGGCTCCGGCGGGCTCATTCGAACCGTAAATGCCGGCGCTGGCGCAACCGGATGCCGGAGGCGGTCGCCACCAGCGCGGTCAGTGCCACGGTCAGCACCACGCCGTGCACCAGACCCCGTGCCAGGTAACCACTGTCGGTGTGGTCGATGGCGTACGTGCCGATCTCGCGGCTGAACCAGAACGGCAGCACCCGGGCGACCGAGTTGGACGGGTCCATCACCATCTGCAACCCGACCACGATCAGCAGCACCAGGGTCCCCTCCATCTCGCGGGGCAGGATCACGCTCAGCGCCAGCCCGAAGGGGGCGGCGGTGGCCACCGTCAAAGCCATGATCAGCGCGATGGCGCCGTACCTGACGTTGTCCTGGTCGAAGCGGACGAGCAGGAAGTACGGCACCGACAGCACGGCGCCGACCGTCCACAGTGCCAGCAACCGGCCCAGGTGCAGATGGTGTGCCCGGTAGCCGCAGAGCCGCAGCCGGGGGTCGATGCCCCGGGCGGCGCTGCCGGCGAAGAGGGCGGCGGTGCTCAGCGCCCAGCTCAGCCCGAGACAGACGAACCGGATCGACTGGCCGGTGTGCTGGTCCCGGCGACCGAAGTAGAAGGCCAGCGGAAAGAGCAGCAGGAGCGCGAGTACGCCCCGGCGGCGGAGCACCTCGCGCAGGGCCAGTTCCGCCACCGTCCAGATCTTGGTCATGCCGACATCTCCCTGGCCGGGGTCAGGTCGAGCACGGTGTCGACCCGGTCGAGTTGGTTGAGCAGGTGGGTCACCACGACGATGGCCCGGCCGTCCGCGCGCCACGACCAGAGCTGCTGCCAGAAGTCGAGGTAGGTGCCCCGGTCGAAGCCCTGGTAGGGCTCGTCGAGCAGCAGCACGTCCGGTTCGCCGAGCGCGGCCATCACCAGATTGAGCTTCTGCCGGGTGCCGCCGGAGAGATGCCGGGCCTGGGTCCGGCCGGCCGGATCCCAGTCCAGTGCGGCGGCGTGCTCCCGGCCCGCCACCCGGGCCTGCGCCCGGTCCAGCCCGCGCCCGGCACCGACAAGCACGAAGTGCTCCTCCGGATAGAGGAAGTCGGCGGTGCCGCCGGACTGCGGGCAGTAGCCGAGCCGGCCGTGCACCCGGACCCGGCCGGAGTCCGGGCTGAGCAGGCCAGCGCAGATCTGCAGGAAGGTGCTCTTGCCGGCACCGTTCGCTCCGACCACGGCGGCGATCTCGCCGGCCCGTACCGTCAGGTCCACCCCGGCCAGCACCGGGCGCCGGCGGTAGCGCTTGGTGATGCCGCGCACCTCCAGCCGGACCGGGCCGGGCGGCTGCGGCGGTCGGGCCGGCGCGGCCACCCGGGCCGCTGCGGCGCCGCCTGCGGGTCGCGGCGCGCCGAGGCTCTCCGCCACGGCCGACGCGTACGTCCCCGGCGGGCCGAAGACCTGCAACGGCGGTTCGCCACTGTCCCGCAGGTGCGTGGCGGCCTCGGCGACCACGTGTCGGACGAGGTCCGGGTCGAGGCCACGCCTGTGCAGTTCACCGGCGAGTGCCTGAAGCCATCCGTCGGAGTTCACCGTGTCTGCACCTCCCGCAGGACCGTCGCCACCCCGGTGGCGAAGGCGTCCCAGTCGACGGCGGTCCGGCGCAACGTCTCGACGCCGGCCGGAGTGATCCGGTAGTACTTGCGGGCCGGGCCGGCCGCGCCCTCCCGCCACTGCGCGCTCACCAGGCCGGTCCGTTGCAGCCGGAGCAGCACCGGATAGAGGGTGCCGCCCTGGATCGGGCCGATGCCGCTCGCGTCGAGGGACTGGGCCAACTCGTATCCATAGGACTCCCGGCGGTGCAGCAGGGCGAGGACGCACAGGTCGAGCACCCCGCGCAACCACTGGCCACGCCGTTCCTGATCCACGGCGAAGAAGGTAGCACAACCATCTAGCTGGCACAGCAATCTAGCGCGACGTCGGTACGCTGCCTCGGGTTCACTGGTGCGCGAACGGGGGAGAGATGATCCTGCGTACCGAGGAGCTGGACGTCGGCTACCGCGACCGGGTACTGCTCCGGGGGCTGCGGCTCGCCGTCGACGCCGGAGACGTGCTCGCGGTCACCGGGCCGAACGGCGCCGGCAAGTCCACCCTGCTGCGCTGCCTCGCCGGGCTGCTCCGGCCACTCGCCGGCCGGGTACTGGTCGACGGGACACCGGCCGACGAACGCTCCCCGGCGTTCCGGCGTGCCGTGGCGAGCCTGCTGGAGAACGCCGCCTGGTATCCGAACCTGACCGCCGGTGAACACCTCGAACTGGTCCGGCTCGCCAACCGGCCGGTACCGCCCGGCTGGTTTCCCGCCGACGAACTGGCCGCCCGGCTCGGCGTCACCCGCTTCGCGTCGGTACTGCCCGGACGGCTCTCCACCGGCCAACGCCAACGGCTGGCCCTCGCCCTGGTGCTGGCCCGGCCCAGTCGACTGCTCCTGCTCGACGAGCCCGAACGGCACCTCGACGAGGCGGGGCGGACTGCCCTCGGCGGCCTGCTGCGCGAGTACGCCCGCCGGGCCGGAGCAGTCGTGCTGGCCAGCCACGATCCGGTGCTGATCGCGGCGGCCGGGGCCGCGCCGCTGACCGTACCGGCCGAACATGCCTGACCCGTCGACACCGCTCTCCGCCGCCCCGGTCCTGGGCTGGCTGCGCGCTCGTGGCCGGGCCGGGACGCGCCCCGGCACGTACGTCGAGCGGTTCTACGTCGGACTGCTCGCGGTGCTGGTCGGCGGCGCCGTACTCGCCGGCACCGCGCCAGGGCTCGTCGCCCTGCTCAGCCACGGCCGACCGGGCGCCCCACCGCCGGGCATCCTGCTCGCCGCCGGCCTGCTCTGGTACGCCGCCATGCTGCTCGGGGCGGCCCGGCTCGGCCCGCTGGCCGCCGCACCGGCCCGGCTCGGCTGGCTGCTGTCGAGCCCGACCAGCCGGCGCGGCCTGCTCCGGGCGACCGCGCTCGGGGTGCTCGCCCTGGCCGTCGTCGCCGGCCTGCTGCACGGCGCCTTCGTGGCCTGGGCATCGACGTCCCCGACGGAGTCGCCGGTGCTGCTGGCCGGCGGCGTCGCCGGGCTGGCCGTCGGCGGGCTCGCCGCCCTCGCGCAGACCTTCACCGACGGGCCCACCGCGCTGCTGGAGCGCTGCGCACTGCTGCTCGGCGCCGCCGCCGGGGTGCTGATGCTCGCCCCCGCCGGGCGGTTCACCGCCGTCGCGGCCCTCGGCCCGTGGGCGTGGCCGCAGGCGGTCGCCGACGGCATGCCGGCCGGCCCGCTGGCCGCCGCCGGGGTCGTGGCCGTCGGCGTCGCCGGTCTCGCGTTGCTCCGGCTCGACCGGGTACCGCGAAACAGTCTGGCCGCCGGTGGCGCCCTGGTGCAGAGCCTCTCCACGGGTGTCGTCACGCTCGACCTCGGCACCGCGGCCCGGGCCGTGCAGGACCGCCGGTGGGCGGGCCGGTCGCCCCGGCGTACCGGCCTGCCCCGGTGGCCGGGTCGGCTCGCCGTACTCGCCCACGACCTCACGGCGCTGCGCCGGTCGCCGGGACGGCTGGCGGTGACGGCCGCTGCCCTGCTGCCGCCGGCACTGCTCGCCGGGATCGCCGGCCCCGGGCCGGTGCTCGCCGGCACCTGGCTGCTCTGCGGGTTCGTCGCGCTCGGCGCGGTGACCGGCAACGCCCGGCGGGACCGGGACCTGCCCGCGCTGGGCCGGCTGCTCGGCCTCTCCGGCCGGGCACTGCTCGCCGCCCGGCTGCTCCTGCCCGTCCTCGTCGGCACCGGCTGGGCCGCCGGGTCGCTGGCGCTGCTCGCCGGAGACCTGCCCGGGGCCGGTCCGGCCTGGCTGCTGCTCGGGGTGGCGGCCGGCC
Source organism: Plantactinospora sp. CNZ320 (assembly GCF_002846275.1). Taxonomy (NCBI): domain Bacteria; kingdom Bacillati; phylum Actinomycetota; class Actinomycetes; order Micromonosporales; family Micromonosporaceae; genus Plantactinospora; species Plantactinospora sp. CNZ320. The sequence goes on along the minus strand of NZ_PJMP01000001.1, from coordinate 3,518,570 downwards.
CCGGCCTGGCCGCCGGTGCGCTCCGGGCCGCCCGCCGGGGCGCGGTCCGGCACGACCTGCCGCCGCTGGTCACCCCGATGGGCATGGTCCCGACCGGCCCGCTGCACCGGCTGGTCACCGGGGTCGACCTCGGAGGGCTCGGTACCCTGCCCACACTGCTCGCCCTCGGCACCGCCGATCCGGCCGGTGCCGTTGCTGCGCAGGCGATCGGCTCGTTGCTCGCGGTCGCCGGTCTGGTGGTGGTGGCCGGCGCGACGGACCGGCGGCCCGCCATCCGCTGAACCCTCCCAAATCGACGGTTACCGGTTACCCAGCCGGGGTTGCCTGCCAACCGCGAGGGGAGGCGGAACAGAGATTCACTACGCTTGCCCCATGCGGGTCCTCTTCGCGTCTGCGCCGTTGCTCGGACATGTCTTCCCGATGGTGCCGCTCGCCGAGGCGCTCCGGGAGGCCGGTCATGAAGTATTGCTCGCCACCGGCGGTGACGGCCTCGCCGTACGCCGGACCGGGCTGCCGGTCGAGGACATCGCCCCCGGGTTCCGGTTCGACCGGATCGCCCGGCGGACCATGCTGCGCCATCCGCTGATCGCCCGGGCCGAGCTGGCCGGCCGGGCCGGCACCCGGGGCGTCGGGCTGCTCTTCGGCGCCGCCAACGAGCAGATGATCGACGGCCTGGTCACCCTGGCCGACCGCTGGCAGCCGGACCTCGTAGTGCACGAACCGCTGGCCGTCTCCGGCGCGCTCGCCGCCGCCCGCCGGGCGGTGCCGGCGGTACTGCACGAGAACTCGCTCTTCGACGGCACCGAGCTGGTCCGGGTGACCGCCGCCCGACTGGTCCGGGCACAGCAGCGCAGCGGGATCGGCAGCCTGCGCCCGAGCGCCGCCACCCTGACCATCGCCCCGCCCAGCGTGGTCGGCGAGCGGGCCGGCTGGCCGCTGGGCGGGATACCGTCCACCGGGGTCGGCGAGCTGCCGGAGTGGCTCCGGGAGCCGGGCGGGCGGCCGAGGATCCTGGTCAGCCGCAGCACGGTGGCCGGCCCGGGCGGCGGAAACCTGATGACGGCGGTGGTGCGGGCCGCCGCCGGGGTCGACGCCGAGTTCGTACTGGTCCGCCCCGACCGTCGGGTGCTGCGGCACGCGCCGTTGCCCGACAACGTCCGTACCGTCGACTGGATCCCGATCAACGCCGCCCTGCCGAACTGCGTCGGGGTGGTGCACCACGGCGGGGCCGGCTCGGTGCTCGGCGCACTGGCGGCGGGCGTACCGCAGCTCGTGGTGCCCGGCCCGGGCGACCGCCGGCACAACGCGGAGCTGGTGGCGGCCCGGGGTGCCGGGCTGGCCGTACCCGAACGGGCGATCACCGGGGCCGAGCTGACCCGACTCGTCACCGACCCGGGCCTGCGCTCGGCCGCCGACGAGGTACGCCGGGAGATGGCCGCGATGCCGGCGCCCGCCGACCTGGTACCCCGGCTCGAAGCGCTGCTCGGCTGAGCGACGCCGCGGCGGGGCGGTCAGGTCGGCAGGTTCGCTTCGAGGAAGGCGGCGATGAGGGCGCGGATGTCGGGCCGGTGCAGCGGCAGCTCGTGACCGCCGTGCGTGACAAGCGAGTGCACCGGATGCCCGGCCCGGAGCAGCGCCGAGGTCAACGCGACCGCCTGGCCGACCGGTACGGCGGCGTCCGCGAAACCGTGCGCGAGCAGCACCGGCACCCGGTTGCCGTTGCCGACATGGCTCGACGGATTCGCGTCCACGGTCGCCGGATCACCGGCCGTGGCCGGGTGGCCCAGCAGCGCCTCCCACGGGTTGTCCCCGCGACGTGTCCGGAGGAACTCCTCGTCGAGCGGATCGACAGGCGTCCAGAAGGCGAGTACCCCGTCGACGTCACCGGGCTCGGCCACGCCGCGCAGCCCGAGGTGCAGGGCGAGGTGGCCACCGGCCGAGTCACCGGCCACCAGGAACGGCAGCCCTGCCGACCGGGCCCGGGCCAGTGGCTCCCGCGCCGCCGCCCGGATGTCGGCGAGCTGCGCCGGCCAGGTGGCCTCGGAACTGAGCCGGTAGCGGCCCTGCACCACCGTCAGCCCGTGCTCGGCCAGCGCCGCGCCGTCCTCGTCCGCCCAGGCGCGCCAACCGCCGCCCGGCAACCACAGCACGATTCCCCGTTCACTCATCGGTCAAGAATGATCGCCGCCGCCCCGTCTGGCCAGCCGAACCTGCCCGGGTCCGCTCACGGCGTAACCGCGGCCGTCCCGTCATCCTTCGAACGCCCCCCAGCCGGGGAGTCCATCGCCCCAGCAGGGCAGTCGGACACGCTGTATTGATAAACATGCATATGGTCAATACCATCCTCGCCATGCGCTCCCGCCGCGTCTCCGCCGTCGCCCTCCTCGCCCCGCTGCTGAGTCTGCTCGCCGTCGGCGTAGCCCGGGCCGACGATCCGCCGAGGCTGACCACCCCCGGCGTCCCGGTCGTGCTGGCCAACGAGCCGCACACCCTCACCCTGACCTGGGCGCCCGCGACGTGGGCGAGCGACCCGGCCGGCGAGGACCCGATCATCTACGAGGTGCGGGCGTTGCTTGGCGCGAACGTCTACCGCAACCTCGGCAGCACGAGCGACACCACCCTCACCGTGACCGACCTGGCGCCCGGCACCGAGTACCGGATCGCGATCGGCGCGTACGCGTTCAACGCCTACTCCGACAACTCGCCCGAGATCAACCTCCGCACCGCGTACGGCCGGGCGAAGGTCAGCTACCTCAACCTGGACTGGTCCCCGACGAACAACCAGATCCACTATGCACTCCAGATCGTCAACACCGGTGGCGAGCCACTCGACCTCAACTACGTCCGGGTGCGGTACCACCTGACCTTCGAGGGCGGCAACACCGACCTGGTGCTGAACTGTGACTGGGCAGCGCTCGGCTGCGACCGGGTCCGCCGCACCCTGCAGTACTTTCCGCCGCCCGGCGGGCCGAGCAGCACGCCGATGCCGACGCCGACGCCGACCGTCTTCCCTCCACCGGGTACGCCGATTCCCGGTTGGGTGGAGCTGACCATCCCCGGCGCGGTTCTCGGCCCCGGCGCCTCGTCCGGGCCAATCTACCTGCGCTTCCACCGGCAGAGCTGGAGCGCCATCAACGAGCGCGACGACCGAAGCTGGCGGGCCGCCACCGGCGCGTGGATCGAGAACGGCCGGGTCACCCTCGACGTCGACGGGGTACGCGAGTTCGGTGACACGTCCTCCTGAACGGGACGGTGCCGACCGGCGGGGCCGCAGTCGACCGAGGCACCTCCTCGGCGCGGTGGCCACGCCGCCTCGACCGGCGGCGGACCTCGGTTCGGCCGGTCCGGGCTTCCCCGGCGTGACCAGGGCCTCCCCGGCTCGGTGAGCGGGCGCGGGTGACCCGAGGTAGTTTGGGTTGATGCTTTCCGTCGCGTTGGTCCGCCCCGTGTGGTGGATAGCGTGCCGGTCAGTGCGGTTCGTGACCGCCCTGGTGTTGATGGGCCTGTTGCTGGGCTCCGGTGGAGCCGGGACCGGACTTTCCAGCCCGGCCCTCGCCGGGGTCGGGCCGCAATCCGCCGCCGCACAACCGATGCCTGCCGCCTCGCGGTCGACTGTGGAGGATGGCGCCCGGGCGGACGCGCCCGTCGCCGGCCCGCTCGACGTGCAGCCGGATCGGCAGGTGCTCGGGGTGCCGGCCGGGACATGGCCCGCCGGTGACGCGTACGCCCGGGTGGTCGGGCCGCGCGCACCCCCGCTCGGCTGAGGACCGGTCGCGCCCCGACCGCTTCCGGTCCGGCCCCGTCGACTCCTCGTCCGCATCGTCCACCCCGTGAGGTGCCGCAATGGAAAACGTGCTGTTCGACTTCCTGATCGAGGTGACCCGGGCCAGCGCCTTCTGGCTCGTACTGCTCGGGCTCGTACTCGCGGCGGGCATCTGGCTGGTCGTCCGCCCGGGTGCAGCCACCGCCGTCGACCCGCCGAACGACGACTCCGGTTACGACGTGGCGGCACGGGACGCCGAGGGACGCCGCGAACGACTGGTGGCCCGGGCGACCGAGCTGCACCGGTACGCCGAGGAGGTGGCGGTCGCCGCCGAACGGTCCACCGTCACCGCCCAGCGGCGCCGGGACGAGTGGCTGGCGGCGCAGGAGGCGGTCGAGTCGACCTGGCAGGCGTACGAGGAGGCGGACGCTGCGGCCCGCCGGCTCGGTGCCGCCGCCGTACTGCCCGAGCCGCGCACCCCGCGCACCCCGGCCGAGTACGCCGACCGGGAACGGTTCCTGCACCGGGCCGCGATGGCGGCGTGCACCCGGAAGGAACTGACTGTACTGCAACTCAGTGACGCACTGGCCAACCGCAACGGCTGGGATCCGCGCCGGCATCCGGCCGAGCAGGAGATCCTGCTCCGTCGGGCGGCCCGGGACAGCCTGCTGGCCGCGCACCGGGCGGCCGAGGAGCGGGAACGGGTCGCCTGGCGGGACGCCGAGGTGGCCGCCGCGGCGGCCCGAAGCCTCCGGGAGGAGGCGTTCGCCGCTGCCAGCCGCGCTGCGGCACTGCGGCGCTGGCTGCCGTCCACGGCGGTGACGTCGCCGGAGCCGGCAAGCGAGGGAGTCCGCCAGCAGGAGACCGCTCGTCAGCACGAGACCGCCCGCCGGTGGCGCGCGGCCCGCGCCGGCTGATCCCGCCAACCGGCTCGGTGTGCCGGCTGACCCTGCCGACCGGCTCGGTGTGCTGGCTGATTCTGCCGGCCGGCTCGGTGTGCCGGCTGATCCTGCCGACAGGCCCGGTGTCGGCGCTTCGGAGGGGGGCGGGCCTGGCGTCCGGGTCTCCGACGGGCGGTTCAGGATTGGTCGGGTGCTGCCCAGACGTCGGGCGCCTCGGGGTCGAGGCCGAGGGCGGAGCGTCCGCCGTCGACCGGCAGTACCACTCCGGTGAGCAGGCTCGACTCGGGGGAGAGCAGGTGTGCGACGGTGGCGGCGACCTCGTCGGGCCGCCCGACCCGCCCGATCGGGTGCAGCCGTCGCATGTCCCGTTCGATCCGTTCGGCAGCGGCCGGTTCCGCCCCGGTGAGCAGGTCGGCGTAGCGCTCGGTCGCGATCGAGCCGAGCGCGACCGCGTTGACCCGGATGCCGTACCGGCCGTACTCCACGGCGAGAGCGCGGGTCAGTCCTTCCACTGCCGCCTTCGCCGTCGCGTACGGCAGGCAGCCCGGTACCGGCCGCTGGGCCTGGTGTGACGAGACGTTGACGATCGCGCCCGGGGTGCCGGTGGCGAGGAAGCGCCGGATCGCCGCCGCGCAGCCGACCACGGTGGCGTCGAGGTTGCCGGCGATGAGGTCCAAGATCTCCCGGGCCGGAGTGTCGTGCAGCGAGGCGTCCCGGAACACCGCGGCGTTGTTCACCCAGCCCCGCAGCGGGCCGGCGGCGCTCGCCTCGTCGGCTGCGCGTTCCGCCACCGCCTCGTCGGCGGCGTCGCCGTCGACCACCACCAGCCGTCGTGCGGCGGGATGACCGGCCAGCCGGGAAGCCGCGTCAGGATCGCGTTCCAGCACCACCACCCGGTCGGCGCTGCCGAGCAGACGTTCCACGATCGCCAGGCCGATGCCCCGGGCACCACCGGTGACCACATAGGACCCTGCACCGTCGAGATCGGACAGTTTCGGCTCTGGCACCGGGCCGGGTGGGTACGACATCGCCCCACGGTAGGTCACCCGACGCCGGTCCGCCTTAATCTCGGGCGCCCGGGTACAGCAGGGCTGGGGCCGTCAGTTCGACGGCCGGGGCGGTGCGACGTTGCGGAACCGCTCGTGTGCCGACTGCCGGCTGATGCCGAGCGCGCTGCCGATCTCGGCCCAGGAGAGCCCGGCCTCCCGGGCCGCCACCACGGCGCGTTCGATAAGTGGCCGCTGCCAGCGTTCCACCTCGGCGAGGATGCCCAGCGCCTGCAACGGCCAGGTCGTGGCGAGTTCGGCGACGTTGTCCCGGAGCGTGTCGGATCGGTTCAGCAGCCAGCCGGGCGGGGTGGCGGCCAGGATCGGCTTGACGTGTCCGCCCCACTCGGAGGTGGCCATCCAGCGTCCCTCGTCGGCGGGTGGATAGTCGCTGGCGCCGGTCCAGCCGCAGGAGCACCGGGCCCGATAACCGACAGTGCCGGCGGGCTCGGTTGCGGCGGTGCTCAGCGTCCCGTCCGGCAACCGGAACCCGATCAGGTTCGCGTGCCCCGAAACAAGTTCCTCCGCCATCGGGCAAGCATATGTCTGTCAGGGTTCCCTGACGAGTAATGTCAGGGTACCCTGACAAGATCTTCCGGGTGTCGTCGTCCGGAGCCAGCCCATCCCCGAAGGGAAGCGTGTGATGTCCGTGGTCAGCGGCACGGTGGAAGTCGGTTACGAACCGGTCCGGGAGGCGTTCCTGGCGAACTTCGAGGCCCGGTCCGAGATCGGCGCCGCCGTCAGCGTCTATCGGCACGGCCGGGAGGTGGTCCGGCTCTGGGGCGGCACCGCCGATCCGAGCACCGGTCGACCCTGGCGGGAGGAGACCCTCCAGGTGATCTACTCCGCCACCAAGAGCGTGCCGGCGGCCTGCGCGCACCTGCTGGCCCAACGCGGGCAGCTCGACCTCGCCGCCCCGGTCGCCGAGTACTGGCCGGAGTTCGCCGCGGCCGGCAAGGACAGCATCCCGGTCCGGTGGCTCCTCTCCCACCAGGCGGGGTTGCCGGTGCTCGACCGATCGGTTCCCCGGGCGGAGGCGCTGGCCTGGCACCCGGTCGTCGAGGCGTTGGCCGCCCAGGCGCCGGTCTGGGAGCCGGGCACGGCGCACGGCTACCACGGGCTGACCTACGGCTGGCTGGTCGGCGAGGTGGTGCGCCGGATCTCCGGCCGAAGCCTGGGCACGTACTTCGCCGACGAGATCGGCAAGCCGCTCGGGCTGGACTTCTGGGTCGGCCTGCCCGCCGCCGAGACGCACCGGGTCAGTCGACTCGTCGAACAGCCGGCCCCGCCGCCGGCTCCCGAGTCGGTACCCGAGCAACTGCGGGAGATCCTCGCCGCGTACACCGATCCGACCTCGCTGACGGTCCGGTCGGTGACGGTGACCGACCCGCCGCTCGACCTCGCCGACCCCGCTACCTGGACGGCCGAGATCCCCGCCGTGAACGGCATCTGCACGGCATCGTCACTGGCCCGGTTCTACGCCGGCCTGATCGGTGAGGTCGACGGGATCCGGATCCTCGACGCCGCGACGCTGGCCACCGCCACCACCGAACAGGCCAGCGGCGTCGACCGGGTACTGCTGACGCCGACCCGCCCGGCGCTCGGTTTCGGTCTCCCCCTGCCGGATCAGCCCTGGTGGTCGCCGACCGCCTTCGGCTTCCCCGGGCACGGGGGTTCGCTCGGGTATGCCGATCCGGAAAGCGGCGTCGCCTTCGGGTACGTGACCAACGGCCTGCGGGTCAGCATGGGTCCTGACCCCCGGACGACCAGCCTGGTCGAGGCGCTCCGAGCGGTGGTCTCCGGCCAGCCGGACTGACCACGGCCGGACTGACCAAGCCAGGTCAACCGCCCGATCAGCCGGGCGCGGCGCGGACCCGGCGGCTCAGTCCCCGGGTCCGTCGCCGCCAGCCGGTACCGGGGTGCCACGACTCGATCACGAGATGGTCGGCGGGGGTACCGACGTACGTCAGCACCACCTCGGTGATGTCGATCCGGAAGAAGCCGGCCCCCACGTGCGGGTTGTCGGCCGGTGCCGGAATCGCGACGACCCGGCCGGCCAGTTTGGCGTCACCGGGCCAGCTCTCCGGCGCGTCGGCGGGCGGTTCGAGGGTCGGGCTGTGTACGGCGATCCTCGGGTCCCGCCGCACGTCGAGCAGCTTCAAGCCGACCCAATCTACCGCCGCCCGGCCGATGATCACCTGAGCCGGCGTGACGGATAATCGAGACTTCCGCAGAAGATCGTGAAGGTAGCTCATGACCACCCAGAACGACTGGTTGACCCGGCGGACCGGTGTGCTGCCGACCGCCCCGCCGACCGAGCGGCTCAGCCCGAAGAGCGTGCTGGACGAGGAGACCCGGCCCACCGCGCCGGAGCCGCCACCCGAGGTCACCTTCACGCACCAGGGCCGGTACGCCGGCCGGCACCTCGTCGACGTGCACGACCACTACCGGGCGGAACTTCGGCAGGTGCGCGACCTCCTCCAGCAGGTCAGGGAGGGCGCCGCCCAGGTCGGCGACGCCCGCGACCAGCTCAACATGATGACGATCCGGGCCAACGACTGGACCCTCGGCGGGGTCTGCCAGGCCCAGTGCCGCGCGGTGGCGACCCACCACACCATGGAGAGCCAGGGCATCTTCCCGCACCTGCGGCGCAGCCAGCCGGACCTGGCGGCGGTACTGGACCGGTTGCACTCCGAGCACCTGGCGATCCACGAGGTGCTGGAGGGGGTCGACGCGGCGCTGGTGCACCTGGCCCGCAATCCCACCGACTACGGCCCGATCAGCGAGGCGATCGACCTGCTCACCGACACCCTGCTGTCGCACTTCGCCTACGAGGAGGCGCAGTTGATCGGCCCGCTCGCCCGGCACGGCTTCTATCCCGGCCAGGTCTGACTGAACGGTAAGGAAGGGCCCCCGCATATACAAAAAACGATATGCGGGGGCCCTTCCTTACCGGCCGGTGAGATAGGTCAGCACCGCGAGTACCCGGCGGTTGGTCTCCTCGGTCGGCGGCAGGTCGAGCTTGGCCAGGATGTTGCCGACGTGCTTGCCGACGGCCGCCTCGGAGACCACCAGCACCCGGGCGATCGCCGCGTTGGAGCGCCCCTGCGCGACCAGCGCCAGCACCTCCCGCTCCCGGGCGGAGAGCCGGGCCAGCGGGTCGCGCCGCCGACGCAGCAGTTGGCGTACCACCTCGGGGTCGACGACCGTGCCGCCGGCCACCACCTGGCGGAGCGCGTCGACGAACTCCGCCACGTCGACCACCCGGTCCTTGAGCAGGTAGCCGACCCCGCGACCGCCGCCGGAGTCGAGCAGGTCGGCGGCGTAGCTCTGCTCGACGTACTGGCTCAGCGCCACCACGGCCAGCCCCGGGTGCGCCTGACGCAGCCGTACCGCCGCCCGCAGCCCCTCGTCGGTGAAGTCCGGCGGCATCCGGATGTCGGTGAGCACCAGATCCGGGGCGTACGTCCGCACCGCCTCGCCGAGCGCCTCCGCGTCACCGACCGCGGCGACCACCTCGAAGCCGAACCGGCCGAGCAGCCCGGCCAACCCCTCCCGGAGCAGTACGCCGTCCTCGGCGAGGACCACCCGGATCAGCTCTCGTTCGGGCCGCACGGCAACTCCACACGTAACAGGGTCGGCCCGCCGAGCGGACTGGACAGCAACATTCTCCCGTCGACGCCGGCCACCCGGTCGGCCAGCCCGGTCAGCCCGCTGCCCAGCCCCGGATCGGCACCGCCCCGGCCGTCGTCGGCGACCTCGATCGTCAACCTGTCGGCCCGCAGCCGTAGCGAGACCGTCGCCGCCGTCGCCCCGCTGTGTTTGGCGACGTTCGTCAGCGCCTCGGCGACGACGAAGTACGCCGTACCCTCCACCGGGTTCGGCAGCCGGCCCGGCAGCGCCACCTCGACCGTCACCGGTACCGCCGAGGAGTCGGCGAGGTCGCGTACCGCCGCCGGCAGGCCGCGATCGGTGAGCACCTTGGGATGGATGTTTCGGATCAGCTCCCGCAGCTCGGTCATGAAGAGTTTCGCCTGCTCGTGCGCGTCCGCCACCGCCGCCGCACCCGGGGTGTCGGGTGGGATCTCCAGCCGGGCCAACCCGAGTTGCAGGGTGAGGCTGACCAGCCGCTGCTGTGCCCCGTCGTGCAGGTCGCGTTCGATCCGGCGCCGCTCGGCCTCGAAGGCGTCCACCAGCCGGGCCCGGGACCTGGTCACCTCCACCAGTTCGGTACGCAGCCGCTCACCGCTGCCGCCGCCGAGCAGCATGCGGGCCAGCGCAGCCTGCCCGGCGGCGAGCAGCGCCAGCGGGTACGGCGAGACGGCCAGCAGGACCAGCCCGAGCAGCGCGTACGGCACCGCCTCCGGGACCGTGCCGACCTCGGCCCACCCGATCGAGATCGGGCCGTCGTCGATCCGCACCAGCAGCGGGCTGGCGATCAGCACCACGACCAGGAGCAGCAGCGTCAGGGCGGTGCCGGAGAGCAGCAGCCCGACCGTGCCGAGCAGTCCGGCGTGCAGCAGGGCCAGCCAGGTGGCCGGTTCGGCGTACCGGGTCAGCAGCCACGACCACGGGCCGGGTGCCGGGGGAGTGCGGTGCCCGGAGCGGACCGGCCGGGTGTCGACGAGGCGCAGCCGGAGTCGCTCCACCCCGGCCAGCGGCAGCGCCACCAGCGGCCCGAGCCCGGCGAGCAGCACCGCCCCGAGCAGTGGCAGCAGCACCAGCGTGCCGAGTGGCAGTTCGGTGATCCCGGCGCCCCGGCTGAGCAGATAGAGCCAGGGCAGGGCGAGCAGCCCCAGCGGGGTGGCGGCGGCGAGCGCCACCGGCGGGGTACTCGCCAGGTACGCCAGCGCGCGCCACGGCCAGCCGGTCAGCGGGAACCGGCGTCGACTCAGCGATTCCAGCAGCGTACGGGGGGCGGGCCGGGGCACGGTCACCACGCTAGTGCGCCGGCCGGGGCCCGCCCATGCCGCTGGCGATAGTCCGCCGGGTATGCCCAGCCCTACCTCGAATCCGGTGTCTGCTGCCCGTGCCGGCGACCCCGCCCCGGTGGTCTGCTCGGTGAACCGCTCGAATCCGATCTCCGGGAGGCGCCAGTGCACGCCCGTCCAACGTTCGAACTGCGCGACATCGTGAAGGTCTACCGGGGCGGCCACCGGGCGGTCGACGGCGTGACGCTGCGACTCGGTGCGGGGGTGTTGGGCCTGCTCGGGCCGAACGGGGCCGGCAAGTCCTCGCTGATCCGGATCGCCGCCACCGTCACCCGGCCGACAAGCGGGCAGCTCCGCTTCGACGGCGCCGACGTGCTGGCCCGGCCGGACCTGCTGCGCCGGGTGCTCGGCTATCTGCCGCAGGACTTTGGGGTCTATCCGCAACTGACCGCCCGGGAGTTCCTCGGTTTCCTCGCCGCAGCCAAGGGGCTGCCGGCGCGGGTGGCGCGGCGCCGGATCGACGAACTGCTGGAGCTGGTCAACCTGACCGGTGCCGGCAAGCGTCCGCTGGGCGGGTACTCCGGTGGCATGCTGCGCCGGGTCGGCATCGCGCAGACGTTGCTGGCGGATCCCCGGGTACTTGTGGTGGACGAGCCGACCGCCGGGCTGGACCCCGAGGAGCGGGTCCGGTTCGGCAACCTGCTCGGCGAACTGGCCGCCGACCGGGTGGTGGTGCTCTCCACGCACATCGTCTCGGACGTCGAGTCGGTGGCCGGCGAGATCGCCGTCGTCGCGCAGGGGCGGATCCGCCGCCGGGGTACCCCGGCAGAGCTGCTCCGGGCGGTCGACGGTCGGGTGTGGGAGCTGCTCGCCGATCCGGCCGAGGTGCCCCGGCTCCAGGCCGGACACCTGGTCAGCCGGATCGTCCGGACCCCGTCCGGGGTACGGGTCCGGCTGCTGTCGGCGCAGCCGCCCGGCCCGGACGCCAGCCGGGTACCACCCGACCTGGAGGACGCCTATCTGGACGCGATCCACCAGCCGATCCAGTGGCCGGTACCCCGATGAGCGTCCTCGGTGCCACGACACTGCGCGCACCCGTCGCGATCGCCGTCGCCGACTTCCGGGAGCGGGTACGCCGCCCGGCGTACGCGGTGGTGCTGGCCGCCGCCGTCGGCCTCGGCTACCTGGCGCTGCCCGACCTCGACGGCCGCTGGGTCGTCGTCAACGCCGGGGTGTACCGGGGCGTCTACAACAGCGCCTACGTCGGCACCGTCACCGCGCTCGCCGGGGCGCTCTGGCTGACCGTCGCCGGCTTCTACGTGATCCGGGGTGCCGTCGTCCGGGACGAGCGCACCGGGGTCGGGCAGCTGCTCGCCGCCACCCCGCTGTCCCGGTGGGGCTACCTGGCCGGCAAGTTCCTCAGCAACCTGCTGGTGCTCGGCTCGATGCTCGGCGTCCTCGCCGGCACGGCGGTGCTGATGCAGATCGCCCGGGGTGAGGACCGGGCGGTCGACCCGGTCGCGCTGCTGTTGCCGTTCGCAGTGCTCGCCCTGCCGGTGCTGGCGGTGACGGCCGCGATCGCGGTGTTCTTCGAGACCGTACCGCCGCTGCGGGCCGGGTTCGGCAACATCGTCTGGTTCTTCCTGGCGATGGTCGGGATGATCGCCGGACAGGGGCAGGACGCGCCGCTGGGCGGGCTCGGCGTGCACCAGGTGGCCCGGTCGGTGCAGGACGGACTGGTCGAGGCGGGGCTGCGACCCGGCGGCGAGTTCAGCCTGGGGTTGATGTATCTCGACACTCCACTGCGGACATTCGAGTGGTCCGGGCTCGCCCCGGACGCCGGGTTCGTCGGCCAGCGGCTGCTGCTCGGCCTGGTCGCGGTCGGCATCGCGGTTCTGCCGGCGCTTTGGTTCGGCCGCTTCGACCCCGACCGTACCGGCCGGCGCCGGCAGCCCGCCCCGACCGCTGCGGCACCGTTTCCGCCCGTACCCGCAGCGTTTCCGTCGGTTCCGGCGCCGCTTCCGGCTGGCGGGTGGCAGTCGGCCCGGCCGCGCTTCGTCGACGCCGCGCCCTCCTGGTTGCGCGCCGCCGAGGGTTCGGCAGATCTGCCGGTACGCCGTGCCGGGCTTCGCGCGGTCGACGGGCTGGGCCGGCTGCTCGGCGGTGAGCTGCGGGTACTGGCCCGTACCGCGTCGCGCTGGTGGTGGCTCGGGGCCGGGCTGCTCGCGGTGGCCGGCGCGGTGGCACCGCTGTCGGCCGTACCGGCGGTGGTGCTGCCACTGGCCTGGATCTGGCCGGTACTGCTCTGGTCCCGGCTCGGCGCGCAGAGCCACGAGTACGGCCTGACCGGGCTGCTCGGTGCCTGTCCGGCGCCACGCCGCCGGATGCTGGCCGAGTGGCTCGCCGGGGTGGCCCTGGCCGGGTTGACCGGACTGGTGCCGATGCTCCGGATGCTGCTGGCCCAGGACGCTCCCGGGCTGGCCGCCTGGGCCGCCGGTGCGCTCTTCGTGCCCGCGCTGGCGCTCGCGGCGGGAGCGCTCAGCCGGAGTCACCGCCCCTTCCAGGCCGGCTACCTCGCCCTCTGGTACTCCGCCTGCAACGGCATAGCCGCGCTCGACTTCATGGGCGCCGTACGCGTCGACGGCCGCCCGGTCGGACCGGCACCGCTGCTGGTGGCCGGCGGCGCACTCGCCCTGCTCGGCCTCGCCTTTCTGGCCGGCGCTCTCCGGCACGCCCGCCGTTGAGGTGCCGTCCACTCCGTCCGCCCCGTCCGCCCCGTCCGCCCCGTCCGACCTGTCCACTCTGCCTGTCAAGTTGAACTTGACGGCTGATCCTGTCAAGGCTAACTTGACGGCATGGATCGATTTCTGGAAACCGCGCTCACCGTGGACATCGCCGCCGCTGCCGGTGCGGCGGCCGACGCGGCGGTCAACGAGGCCAGCCGGCAGGCCGACCTGCTGATCGGCGGCCGGCCGGCCCCCGGCAGCCCCGAGTGGACGGCCGAGCAGGAGGGGGCGGCCGGGCGGCAGCGCGAGATCGCGGCCCAGTTGTTGCACTTCCGGATCGTGCTGGCGTCCGGCGTCGACCCGTTCGGCAGCGTCGTCGGGCTGCGTCGCTGGGGCGTGACCTGGGAGTTGATCGCCCGAGCGGCCGGGGTCACCCGGCAGGCGGCACACGAGCGCTGGGGGCGGCGGGTGCTCGGGACCCTTGACCCGTACGGCACCGGCGAGCTGGGTGGGCCGGTCGCCGACGACGAGGCGGACCTGCGGCCCCAGAATGGGGGTTGCTGATAACCCCATCGGGGTTATAGTGGGGGTAGTCGCGGCGCCGACGGAAGGAGTCCGGGATGCCGAAGATCAACGTCTATCTACCCGACGAGCTGGCCGAGGCGGTGCGGGTCGCCGGGATTCCGGTCTCGGCGGTCTGCCAGCGCGCACTCGAACAGGCCGTACGCCGGGTCACCGCGATCCGGGAGACCGCCCTCGGCGACCTCGACGACGCCGACCTGGCCACCCGGCTGCCGAACTTCACCCCACGGGCCCGCAGCACGGTGCTGCTGGCGGTCGACCGGTCCCGGGAGGAGGGTTCGGCGGTGGTCGGCACCGTCCACCTGCTCGCCGGGATGCTGGCCGAGGGGACCAACCTGGCCCTGCACGTCCTGCGCGCCGAGGAGATCGAGCCGGATCGGGTGCTCCAGGATCTCGCCGGTCAACCCACCGCCGAGCCGGGCGGCGACCCCGACGACAGCCTGCACTTCAGCGGGCCGGCGGCGAACGCCCTGGAGTTGGCCGTCACCGAGGCGACCGCGTTCGGCCACAACTACGTCGGTTGCGAACACCTGCTCCTCGGGCTGGTCGCCGAGCCCGACGGTGTCGGCGGGCAACTGCTGCGGTCGCTCGGCGCCGAACTGCGGCTGACCCGCCGGGCCGTGGCGGCGGCGCTGGCCGGCTACGTCCACCTGCGGGCCCAGACCCAGACCCCGACACCTGCGCAGTCGTCCGGCAGCGCCGTGCCGTCGCCCGAGGTCGCCGCGCTGCTGGCCGCTGCGGTACGCCGGGAACTCCAGCCGATCGTCGCCCGGCTCGAACGGCTGGAGGAGCGGGCCGGCCGGACCGACCCGGTCGACTGACCGGGCGGGCCGGGATGCACAGGATCGTGCCGGCGGTCGCCGCGACGGTGACCTTCCTGCTGGTACTCGCGCTGCCGTTGCTCACCGACCTGCCTGGGTAGTGCACCTGGCGCGGGTCCGCCACCGGAGAGGATCCTCACGTGCCCGGTCGGGTACTGCTGCTCGCCACCAAGGACACCATCGCCTACTCGACCGGCCCCGGACGGGAGGGCGTCGCCTCCGGGGCGGAGTTGCTCGGCACGATTCCGCCGGAACGGCTCGGCGCCGAGGTGGCGGTCGAGGACGTACTCGCCGAGCCGAGCTGGGACACCAGCCCCGGCACGATGGCCGGACTGGCCCGCCGGGCCCGTTCGGCGATCCTGGCCGACGGGTACGACGGGGTGGTGGTCAGCCACGGCACCGACACCCTTGAGGAGACCGCCTACCTCACCGACCTGCTGGCCGGCCCGGCTGCCCGACGCGGCACGATCGTCTTCACCGGCGCGCAACGGCAGTTCGACGAACTCTCGCCCGACGGGCCGCGCAACCTGGCGTCGTCAGTCGCAGTCGCGGCCGATCCACTGCTGCGCGGGGCTGGCGTGGTGGTCTGCGTCGACGACGAACTGCACGCCGCCCGCTGGGCGAGCCTGGTCGACGCCACCACGGTCCGGGGGTTCTCCTCGGCACCGTTCGGGCCACTCGGCCGGGTGCTCGGGGAGCGGGTCGAACTGCTCGCCCCGGCACCACCCCGGCCACCGGAGGCGTACGGCGAACCGGAGTCGGAGGTGGCGCTGCTGAAGACGTACCCGGGAATGGACGCCGGGCTGCTCGGCGCGGTGGTGGACGCGGGCGCCCGGGGTGTGGTGCTGGAGGGGACCGGGCCGGGCAACGTCCCGGCCAGCCTATTCGCCGCGATCGCCGAACTGATCGACTGGGACGTCCCGGTGGTGGTGGCCTCCCGGTGCCGGACCCGGACGGTCGACCTGGCGGAGTTGCCGCCACCGGCCGGGCTGGCCGCCCGGGTCGGCGCGCTTGGCGCCCGGGGCCTGCCGGCCGGCAAGGCGCGGGCAGCCCTGATGGTGGCGCTCGGTGACGGTGGTGGGGTGGCGGCGGCCCGGGACTGGTTCGACCGGCTGGTCCCACCGCACGGTCGGTGACACCGCAGTCGGCCCACCCCCGAGCCGTCGGAGCTGCGGGGTCACTCCACTCCGGTCGGACGGTGCGGCCGCTGCCGGGACGGTGTCGTCGGTCGATGTTCGCGTAGGCTGCGGCGATGACCGGCACCAATCCGCAGGCGGCCCGGAGCGGGCGTGGCAGGGTGCTCACCGTTGCCAAGATCGCCCGGCTGGCCGGGGTCTCCGCGCCGACGGTGTCCCGGGTCATCAACGGGCAGACCGGGGTGGCGCTGGAGACCCGCAAGCGGGTCGAGACGATCCTGCGGGAGCACGGCTACCGCCGGCCGGGCGGGTCGACCTCGGTGGCGATCGTGGAGCTGGTCTTCCACGCCCTGGAGAGCCTCTGGGCACTGGAGATCATCCGAGGGGTCGAGAAGGTGGCCCGGGAGCACGACCTGGCCGTCGTGCTCACCGAGATGCAGGGGCGGCTGACCCCGGGGCGCGCCTGGACCGAGCAGGTGCTGACCCGGCGCCCGATCGGGGTGATCGCGGTCTTCTCCGAGCTGACCGTCGCGCAGCAGTCGCAGCTCGCCACCCGGTCGATCCCGCTGGTCGTGCTGGACCCGACGGGGGAGCCGCTGCACCAGACCCCCTCGGTGGGCGCGACGAACTGGAACGGCGGGCTGGCCGCCACCCGGCACCTGCTGGACCTCGGGCACCGACGGATCGCGATGCTGAGCGGACCGCCGGAATGGCCCTGCTGTCGGGCCCGGCTCGACGGTTACCGGGCGGCGATGGACGCGGCCGGGGTACCGGTGGATCCCGAACTGGTACGGATCAGCACCCTCTACGTCGAGGGCGGCCTCGCCGACGGCCGGGAGTTGCTGGCGCTGTCCGACCCGCCCACCGCGATCTTCACCGCCAACGACCTCCAGGCACTCGGGGTCTACGAGGCGGCCCGACGGGCCGGGGTACGCATCCCGGACGAGTTGAGCGTGGTCGGCTTCGACGACCTCTCCTTCACCCGCTGGTCCGGGCCGCCGATGACGACGATCCGCCAGCCGCTGGAGCAGATGGGGGTGACCGCCGCCCGCATGATCATCGAACTCGCGGCGGGCCACACGCTGGACCAGCACCGGGTCGAGCTGGCGACCGAACTCGTCGTACGGGAGAGCACCGCTGCGCCGTCGGGTCGTACCCCCGGCTGACCGGCCTGCGGCACGACATCTGGCTGACCGGAGCTGTTGCACGACATCGTGTCGAACTCATGATAGTCAATGTCTTGTGTATTGAAACATTCCCATTGATACTTTGGGATGTTTCAAGTGGCAGGACGCCCCGGATCGGCCTTCCGTGATCGCGCCTCGCCGGGTGGAGAGAGGATCGGGATGCGACGACTCGTACGCGCGCTCGCCGTCGCGACAAGCGCGGTGGTGCTCAGCGCGGGCCTGGTGAGCCTGACGCTGCCCACGCCGGCCTCGGCGGCGGCGCTGACCGAGGTGACGAACTTCGGCACCAACCCCAGCAACCTGCGGATGCACCTGTACGTGCCGGACCGGTTGGCGGCGCGTCCGGCGATCGTGGTGGCGGTGCACTACTGCACGGGTACCGGCCCAGCCTTCTACTCCGGTACCCAGTTCGCCTCGCTGGCCGACCGCTACGGCTACATCGTCATCTACCCCTCGGCGACCCGCAGCGGCCAGTGTTTCGACGTCTACTCGCAACAGGCGCTGCGCCGCGACGGTGGCAGCGACCCGGTTTCGATCGTGTCGATGGTCCGGTACGTGCAGCAGCGCTACACCACCGGGCAGGTCTTCGCCACGGGTGTCTCCTCCGGCGCCATGATGACCAACGTGCTGCTCGGCAACTATCCGGACGTCTTCACCGCCGGGGCCGCCTTCGCCGGTGTGCCACACAGTTGCTTCGCCACCACCGGCGGCTCCACCTGGAACAGCGAGTGCGCCAACGGCCAGATCATCCGTACCGCCCAGCAGTGGGGTGACCTGGTCCGGGCCGCGTACCCGGGCTACACCGGTGCCCGGCCCCGGATGCAGCTGTGGCACGGTACGAACGACGAGACACTGCGCTACCCGAACTTCGGCGAAGAGATCAAGCAGTGGACCAACGTGCACGGGCTGAGCCAGACCCCGACCTACACCGACACGCCGCAGTCCGGCTACACCCGTACCCGGTACGGCGGCAGCGGCCCGCAGGCGCCGGTCGAGGCGATCAGCATGCAGGGGGTGTCGCACAACCTGCCGGTGAACGCGGCCGAGGCGATCCGCTTCTTCGGGCTCGACAGCACCCCGTCACCGACCGCCACGCCGACCCCGACCAGGACTCCGACGACCGGGCCGACCGGTACCCCCCCGCCCACCCAGACGCCGACCCCACCGCCGGCCGGCGGCTGCGCGGTCAGCTACACGGTGAACGCCTGGAACAGCGGGCTGACCGCCGCGATCACCATCACCAACCGGGGCACCGCCGCCATCAACGGCTGGACGCTCTCCTTCACCCTGCCGGCCGGGCAGAGCATCACCTCGGGATGGAACGCCTCCTACAGCCCTAGCAGCGGTGCGGTGACCGCCCGCAACGCCAGCTACAACGGCACCATCGCCCCGAACGCGTCGGTCGGGATCGGCTTCCAGGCCACCCACACCGGCAACACCGGAAGGCCGGCCTCGGTGAGCCTGAACGGAACGGCCTGCACGCTGAGCTGACCGGGCGACGTACCCGGTCGGCCCCTGTCCGTTATCGAAGCGCGACGGGCCGCGCGAGGGAGGGGCGGGTTGCCGGCGGATGATCCCCGCCGGCAACCCGCCGTCCCGTTTCCGGGGCCGGGTCAGGCCGGCGCATCCGGCGCGCCGGCCACCGGGCCGCCGCCGTGTCCGGCCGGGCCGTCGCCGGCCGCCGGGTGGTGGATCGGTCCGGCCGTCGCCGCGAGGGTACGCAGTGCCTCGACGAGTTGTGCTCCGGAGGGCGCCCGTTCGGGGTCGAGCAGCCACTGCACGCTGAGCCCGGTGATGACTGTCAGCACCAGTGCCCCGACCTCGGATCCAGGGCCTTCCGGCAGCGTGTCCCGAGCCCTGTCACCCACAGTGGTCCCGTTGCCGGGCTGTGAGCCATCGCCGTTGTTGTCGGCGTGGGCGGTGTCGGGGCCGGCGGTGCCGCCGTTGCCGGGATCGCCGAGGACGATCGAGGTGAACCCGGCCCGGCCGGCGGCCATCGCGGCGGCGAGCCGTTCCCGCAGCTCGGGGTGGTGGTCGACCTGGGTGAGCAGATCGAGGGAGGCGGCCCAGAGCTGCCGGTGCCGGGTGACCGACTCCGACACCCCGGTCCAGATCGCGGTCAGCCGCTCCAGCGGGGTGGCGCCCGGATCGATTGCGATTGCTCGTTCGAGCTCGTCGGCCCACTCGTCCATCGCCTCGATCATCGCGGCGGTGAGCAGGGCCTCCTTCGAGCCGAAGTGGTAGCCGATGGAGGCCAGGTTGGTGCCGGAGGCGGTCACGATGTCCCGCGCCGTGGTGCGGGCGTACCCGCGCTCGTACAGGCAGCGCTTGGCGCCGGCGAGCAGCTGTTCCCGATGACCCACCCTGCGATCTTAACCATGCCCTATACGGCCGTCCAATACAGGTGTCTTATACAAACGTCATAGACAGATGTATAAGACGTTCGTATAGTCCTGGCCATGAGTCGTCCAATCCAGAGCCTCGACCCCACCCGTCCGGCCGTACCCCCGTCGCCAGGCTCCACCGTCCGTCGTCTCGGCGACGTCGACGCACTGCGCAGCTTCGCGCTGTTCGGCATCCTGGTAATCAACATCGCCTTCTTCGCCACGGCCTACCCGTGGCACGGCATCGACGACCCGGCCTTCTCCTCCGGACTCGACCAGGGCGTGCGCTGGATCGTCTCGCTGCTGTTCGAGCTGAAGTTCTACCTGCTCTTCGCGTTCCTGTTCGGCTACAGCTTCACGTTGCAGTTCGACTCCGCCGCCCGGCAGGGCGCCGCCTTCGTACCCCGGTTCCTCCGCCGGCTGGCCGGACTGTTCGTGATCGGCGTCGGGCACGCCGTACTGCTGTTCCACGGCGACATCCTCACCCTGTACGCCGTGCTCGGGCTGATCCTGCTCGCCGTACGCGGCATCCGGCCCCGGACCGCGCTGATCGTCGCCGGGATACTCACCGGAACTGTCGCGCTCGTCATGGCGGTGTCGGCGCTCTCCGGCGCGGTCTTCGCCCCGGACGAGGCGGCCGCGATCGCCGCCGGGCAGCAGTCCACCGAGGCGTTGCGCGGCGACCCCGGCTCGGTGATCGCCGAGCACCTCCGCGCGATGCCGCAGATGCTCGGCGCGCTCGCCGGCTTCCAGGGGCCGCTGGCGATGGCCGCGTTCCTGGTCGGCCTGGCCGCCGGCAAGCGGCAGGTGCTCGCCGACGCCGGCCGGCACCGGCGCGCGCTGCGGATCATCCAGTACGTCGGATACCCGGTCGGGCTGGCCGGCGGGATGGTATTGGCCATCACCGGCGGCACCGCCGAGTTGAACATGTTCGCCGTGGCGGTCACGGCGCTGACCGCGCCACTGCTCAGCGCCGCCTACGCCAGCACCCTGCTGGAGTTCTTCCGTACCCGGCCGGGGCAGCGCCTGGCCGCCGTACTCGCACCGGCCGGGCAAATGGCGCTGAGCAACTACCTGGGTCAGTCGGCGATCTGTGCGATCCTCTTCACCGGCTGGGGCTTCGGACTCGTCGGCCACGTCTCGCCGCTGACCGCCGTACTCGTGGCCGTCGCGATCTTCCTGCTCCAACTCCTGGTCAGCGCACGCTGGCTCGCCACCCACCGGTACGGGCCGGCCGAGTTCTTCCTGCGTGCCGTCACCCTCGCGGCCTGGCCGGCCTGGCGCCGGCAGCCGAACTGACCCGGCACCCGGGCGGCCATCGCGGCACCGTCACCGGGACGACGATCGACGCGCTGGGCGGACCACGGCGCGTCGATCGTCGTGTCCCCGTCCGGTCCGGATGCCGGGCGGGGAGGCGCTCTGCGAGAGTGTCTCGCCATGGGCGGACTACTCGACGACGAGACGCTGGCGTCGTCAGGCGTGGTGGCGAACTCGGCGATGAACCGGGAGCGCCAGCTCGACGGCGTCAACAGTTACACCAGGGAACTCGGCTTCCACCCGCTGGACTGGCTCGTCGCCCGGGTCCGGCCCGACAATGCGGACCAGCCGGGCGTCCCACCGGTGGCCTGGCTCGACCTCTGCTGCGGCAGCGGCCGGGCGCTCGTCCAGGCCGCGCGACGACTGCATCGGGCCGGCCTGGCCGACCGGGTGACGGTCACCGGCGTCGACCTGGTCGACTACTTCGACCGGAGCCCACCCGGCGCCGCCGCGCCGCACCTGGTCTGTGCCCCGATCGGCACCTGGACCCCGCCACGCCGGTACGACCTGATCACCTGTGTGCACGGGCTGCACTACGTCGGCGACAAGCTCGGCATGCTGGCCCGGACCGCCGGCTGGCTCGTCGACGACGGCCGGTTCGTCGCCGACCTCGACCTGAACAGCGTGCGGCTGCCCGACGGAAGAGCCGCCGGACGCCGGCTGAGTACGGCGCTGCGGTCTGCCGGGTTCACCGTCGACCCGAGACGACGGCGGATCAGCCGGACCGGGCCGGTCGCGCTCTCGTTGCCGTACCGCTATCTCGGTGCCGACGACCGGGCGGGTCCCAACTACACCGGCCAGCCGGCCGTCGTCTCCTACTACGCCCCGGCCTGACCCGGTCCGCTCCTCCTGTGCCTTGCCTGATCGCGCTGGCGACCGGTTCTCAGTCCGCCTCGGCGGCGCGGCGGGCGCGGGCCCGGCGCTTCCCCTCGTGCATCGCCTGCACCCGGGCGATCGGAATGGTGTGCCCCTCAGCGATCAGATCGGCGGGGAGCCGCTGCGGCTCCGGCATCCGCTCGGCCCACGGATCGCGCCCGGCCAGCAGGCCCGGCACGGTACGCATGGTGAAGTCGGCCGGGGTGACCCGATCCAGCTCCTCCCACGGCACCGGGAACGACACCGGCACCCCCGGCCGGAGCCGAGGACTGTACGCCGAGACCACCGTCGCGCCGCCGGAGCGGGTCGAGTCGACGAAGACCCGGCCGCCCCGGTCCTCCCGGATGAAGGCGGTCGTCGCGAGCGCCGGATCCAGCCGTTCCGCCCGGGCAGCCAGCGCCCGGGTCGCGGCGGCCACGTCCTCGATCGCTGCCTCCTCGTCGACAGGTACGAAGACGTGCACGCCCTTCGCCCCGCTGGTCTTCACCACTCCGGACAACCCTGTCTCGTCGAGCACCTGTCGGACGAGCTGGGCGGCGCTCACGACCAGTGGAAACGTGTCGGGGGCCGGTGGGTCGAGATCCAGCACCAGATGGGTGGGGCGGTCCCGCCGCTCGGCGGTGACCAGGGTGGGGTGGTATTCCACGGCCCGCTGGTTGCCGAACCACAACAGCGTGCGCCTGTCGTTGCAGAGGGCGTACGCCACCTCGCGGTGGGACGCCTCCGCCCACAGTGTCACTGTCGAGACCCACGAGGGGGTGTAGCGGGGGACGTTCTTCTGCATGAACGGCTGCTGGCCCCGGAGCACCCGGATCACCGAGAGCGGCCGGTCCCGCAGTTGGCCGATCAACGGGGTGCGGACCTCGTCGAGATAGTCCACCAGGTCCCGCTTGGTCGCGTCAGCCCCGTCGAAGAGCGGCTGGTCGAGGTTGGTCAGCGAGACACCGTCACGTACCTCGTCGGCTCGGCCCGTCATCGAACCACTCTCCCGGGGTGCCGCCGTGTCGGTCAACTCCGCCAGGCCGGGCAACCCGCCCGGCCCGTGCCGTACCGGCCAGGTGCGGAGTCAGCCGAGCACCAGCCGGACGCTGTGCCCGGACTCGTCGTGCCGGTAGGCGATCGTCCCGGTCAGGCCGGTCAGCTCACCGGTCCCGGTCTCCGGTACGACGTGTCCGAAGGTACGCGGAGGCTCGACGTCCAGGCCGGCGTGCTGGAAGACCACCGTCCCGTGCCGTCCGCCGATACTGCCGGTGAAGCGCTCCGTCGCCACGTATCCGCGGTTGGCGGCGGTCAACAACTCGGCGACGCTGGTCCCCTCGATCGCGCCCCGGAACGCCTTCCGCACCGTCACCCGGGCCAACGTGCCGCCCTCGGCCGGCTCGTCGTAGGGCTGCTCGTCCCATCCGGTCACGTCGAACTCGGCGGTGAACTCGGCGCCTGGGACGAGGGCGGGCTCCGTGCCCGGAGCAGGGGCGGTCTCGGTCTGTTGCGTCATGCCGGAATCGTAGGGCGGCCCCCCGACAGTGGATTGGAAATTCGCGTCACAGCTTCCCTGCCGGCGGTCGTACCCTGGGTCGAATGGAGCGTGACCTCGACGACCGGCGGGGAGTACTCCGTACCGCGCCGGCCGGTGTCGAGTCGCTGCGCCGACGGGCGCCCGCCCCGGAACTGCTCCCGTACGTCGCCTGGTACTGGTCGGTCTACTGGGACCTGCGCGGCCGGCCCGCCCATCGGCAGTCGACCCTGCCGCACGCCTCGGCACACCTGACCGTCGAGGAGGGAAGGGCCTGGCTCTACGGGCCGCCCCGGCGCCGCTTCGACCGGGTCCTCGCCGGGCAGGGGCGGGTGGTCGGGGTTCGTTTCACCGCCGGTGGCCTCGCCGCGTTCCTGGGCCGCCCGGTGGCCGAGGGGCCGGTCCCGGCCTCGGTGCTGCCGGGGCTCGACACCGCCGGACTGGCCGCCGCCGTGACCGCCGCCGCCGATCTCGACGCGGCCGGCCCGCTGCTGGACCGGGCGCTGGTCGCGATCATGCCGGACCGACCGGACCCGGCGGTGCTGACCGTGGAGCGGGCAGTCCGGCTCGTCGAGGCGGACCGCTCGATCCTGCGGGTGACCGACCTCGCCGACCGTCTCGGCCTGCGGGTACGCGCCCTGCAACGCCTATTCGCCGACTGGGTCGGGGTGAGCCCGGGCTGGGTCGTCCGGCGCTGTCGCCTCCAGGAGGCGGCACTGCGGGCCACCGAGGGCGGGCCGGTCGACTGGGCGGCGCTCGCCGCCGATCTCGGCTACTACGACCAGGCGCACCTGGTGCGGGAGTTCACCGCCGCCGTCGGGACACCACCCGCCCGGTACGCCAGCGACGGCACGCCATCGGACCAGCACGCCGACGGCGCGGAGAGCCGGCCCGCCCGCCCCCGTTCGCGTTCCCGCTAGGGCGGACCGACTCCCGCAGCCCTCACGGCACCCGGGCGTCCTCGTTGGACAACTCCGCAACCGGCGTTCCCGGGCCGGAGAATTCCTGGTACATCACGTGCAGGCCGACCCGGCCCAGGGTCGGGTGGGCGAAGGCGCCCGGCACCGTACCCAGCACGTCGAATCCGAGTCGCCGGTAGAGCGCCACGGCCTGGTGGTTCGACTCCGCGACGGCGTTGAACTGCATGCCGGCGTACCCGTGCCGCCTCGCCCAGTCCAGGGCGTACCGGCACAGCGCCGTCCCGACGCCGCGTCCCCGGGCATCGGCGGCGACCATGAAACTGGCGGTCGCAACGTGGCCGCCCGGACCTGGCCGGTTCGGCCCCATCTTGGCGGTACCGAGCAGTCGGTCCTCGTCGACCGCCACCACGGTCAGCCCCGGGGTCGACTCGATCCAGATGTCGTGCCCCTGCTCCGCCGTCATCAGAGGGTCGTAGGTGAACGTCTCCTGCGCCCGGACGACGTCCCGGACGATCGGCCACACCCGGGACCAGTCGGTCTCGGTGAACTCACGGATCCGCACGCCGCGACGCTAGTGCCGGGCTACGACACGAACAACCAAATTCGGACCAGGACGGGTGTCGTCCGCCCGTCCAGATCCGTCGGTCCGTCAAGATCAACTGGGCGTACCCGCGGACTCGACGGCGCGGCTGGCGCCGCTCACCACCTGGTCGATGAAGCCGTACTCCCTGGCCTCGGTCGCGGTGAACCAGCGGTCCCGGTCGGCGTCCCGGACGACCTGTTCGTAGGTCTGCCCGGTGTGCTGGGCGATCATCTCCAGCAGCATCTGCTTGGTGTGCAGCATCTGCTCCGCCTGGATCGCGATGTCGGCCGCGGTGCCGCCCAATCCGCCGGACGGCTGGTGCATGATGATCCGGGCGTGCGGCAGCGCGTACCGCTTGCCGGGGGTACCCGCGCAGAGCAGGAACTGTCCCATCGAACCGGCCATGCCCATCGCCACGGTCGAGACGTCGTTGTCGATGAACTGCATCGTGTCGTAGATCGCCATGCCGGCGAAGACCGACCCGCCCGGCGAGTTGATCCAGAGGGTGATGTCCCGCTCCGCGTCCTCGGCGGCGAGCAGCAGGAGTTGGGCACAGATCCGGTTGGCCAGCTCGTCGGTGACCTCGCTGCCGAGGAAGATGATGCGCTCCCGCAACAGCCGGCTGTAGACCGAGTCGTCGAGGGTGCCGTGCGGCTGTTCCCCGCCGCGAGCCTGTGGGATGTGCAGGTCGGTCGTGTCGGCAACGTCAGTCATGCCAGCAAACCTAGTGACGGCCAACGGCGGGAAGCGACAGCTTACGCTGTCAGCGGAGGTCTTCAGCCGTCGGCGGAATCCCTGCGGATCTCGTCGTCGATGCGGGTCCATTGGTCGATGCCCGCGGCTTGGCTGGGGTGACGCAGAACCGGGCGGCGGGTGGCTTGTGGACACCCGCCGCCACGGCCGGCCATCGCGGTCGCTCGCGCGCCGCCTGGCGCTCCTGGTTCAGCAGGGGGAGATGGTCCCGGTCACGCTGGAGACGTACGCGTGGCTGATGAAGTGCCCGGTCGCGAGACGGTTCCACTGGGTCGTGGTGCGGTACGGGCCGCTGATCGACTGACCGGTGACCGAGCACTCGATCGGTACGTTGGCGTAGGTGGCGGCGAGGCCGACGACCGGGTTACTGGTGCTGGCGCCGGAGCGAATGTTCAGCGGACCGCTGCCGATCCGGCCCCGGGTGCCGGTGCCGGTCCACAGGTAGGCCACGTCCACCCAGGCGTTGTTGGTCAGCAGCAGGCCGTCCCAGAACGTGCCGTCGGCGAGGTCGATACCGGCGGGGTTTCCCACGGTACGCCCGAACTGGTCCCGGCCACCGTTGTAGCCGTTCTGGTACGCCGCCTGTGCCTCGGGCCTGCCCTG
The DNA here is from genome assembly GCF_002846275.1 of Plantactinospora sp. CNZ320. NCBI lineage: Bacteria > Bacillati > Actinomycetota > Actinomycetes > Micromonosporales > Micromonosporaceae > Plantactinospora > Plantactinospora sp. CNZ320. The sequence goes on along the minus strand of NZ_PJMP01000001.1, from coordinate 3,492,527 downwards.
TGGCAGGTCCTTCCACATCTCCCTGGTGGTGCTCGGGTTCCAGTAGTCGTCCTTGGTGTTCCACGGACCGACGTCCCACACCGGCGCGTACTCGCAGCGGCTGCCGGTGGTGGTGCAGACCCGCACGGTGTAGTCCCCGGTGTTCTTCGGCGAGAGGCCCCGGCGGGAGGGCAGCGCGACGAAGTGGTCCCGCGACACGATCACGTGACCGTTGGCGGTGGTGCCGCCGACCAGCCCTTCCCGGGTGGCGTAGACCCGGTAGGTGAGGCCGGGGGTGGCGGCCGTGGTGATGGCGACCGAGTCGGCGGTGAGCCGGACCGCCCGCAGGGAGGGCACGGCGGACGGCCGCTCCGCCGTGAGGACGACCCGGATCTGCACCTGGGTCACCGGCTGGTCGAAGACGGCCTCGTCACCGGCGGCCCGCCACTCGGTCCAGCCGTCCGATTGCCAGCCACGCGCCTCGACCTCTACCGCGCCGCCTTGGCGGGGGCTCGCGGCGATCTCGGCCCGGACCCGGTTGGCCGGGACGGCGAGCTGGTGTGGCGTGACGACGAGCATGCCTTCGGCGACGGCACGGCGCTGCCCCGCCGGGAGGTGCCCCGGATCGGCCAGGCCGAGCCCGCCACCGGTCCACCGGACGTTGACGTCGTCGGAGTCGATGACGGCCAGGTCGGCGCTCCACGTGTTGCTGGCGGGGACCGGTGCGGCCACGGGGGTGGCGAGTGCCGGTGAGACGGCCAGGACGGCGGCGAAAGTGCCGGCCAGCGCCGCGAGCGGGCGGGTTCTCCGGGGATGTGGCATGGCTCTCCTCCGGGGGCAAGAGGTAGATGACGCTCGATTAGAACGCCATTACGTAGGTAACCATCGATCTTGTGACGTGTCAAGAAAGAAAGTTTCGACCCGACGGAGCTGGTCGTGGCAGCGGGGCGGGTCGGTGATGACCTGCTGATCCCAGCGCGGCACCGGAGACGGAAGTGGAAGGAGAAGTGATCGGGAGCCCGGCTCAGATCTTCGCTCTGGGCTGGGCCCTCCCGGAGGTGCGCCCGGCAGGATTCGAACCTGCGACCAACTGCTTAGAAGGCAGCTGCTCTATCCGCTGAGCTACGGGCGCGCGGGGGACGTGGTCGTGTGCCCTCGCAGGTTACCGTTGCCGGGACAGCGCCCCGACGAGGACGTGACGATCTGGCCAGCACATACTAGGTTTCGAAGCGTGCAGTTGACGAGCGCAATGTTTCTGCCGCTCCTGGTCTCGACCGAAGACACCAGGTACGGCGAGAACCACCTGCTCGAAGACTTCACCCAGGACCTCGACGTCGGCTACTCGTTCGGGCCGCCGTACGGTAATCGCCTGGTCACCTGGGATGACCTTGACGAGCTGGAGATCAGCCAGGCCGAGCTGCGGCAGGTGGCCGTCGACAATCTCTACCGGCTGCTGCCCCGGCTGCGGATCGACGGGCAGCCACCCGCGCCGATGCTCTCGTTCGGCGGGCTGGAATCCACGGTGTTGCTCGCCGCCGAGGTCTGGGAGGACCTGGAGCGCTCCGTGCCGGGCGAGCTGGTCGTCGGTGTACCGGCCAGGGACGTGGTGATCGTCACTGGTACGGCGTCCCGGCCGGGCATGGAGAAGGTACGGCGGGCGGTGGACCGGATCTTCTTCGCGGGCGACCAGAATCTGCTCAGTCGCGAGCTGCTGGTGTGGCGGCAGGGCGGCTGGTCGCCGTATCGGACGACGCCGGAGGCGGAACCGCAGCCGGACCGCTGGGAGGAGCCGGAGCCGGAGCCATACCGGGAGCCGGAGCCGTACCGGGAGTCGAGGCCGGGGCCGGCGCCGGGACGGCGACGGGCTGAACCGCGGCCGGAGCCGGAGGCCGGACCGGAGCCGGACCGGTGGCGGGACGATCCCCGTCCGGCGTCGGGGGCGGGACGGGCTCGCTGGCACGACGCCCCTCGTGCGGAGCCTGATCGGGACCGGGAGGCGGAATCCGAGCCCGAACGGGGTCGCTGGCGGGCTGCCTCGGGGCCGGAGTCGGCTCCGTACCGGGTGCCCCGGCAGCGGTCGTCGGGGGACGGCGGGACGACGGACTGGCCGGAGCGGCCGCCGGTGCGGGGCTCGAAACGACGTAGGCCGAGGCCCAACGGGCCAACTCGGTGAACACCCGCTGACGCACCGCCGGCCCGGACAGGGTGAGGTCGTGCAGGGCGCCGTCGAACCGGATCAGTGTCACGTGCCGGCCGAGCTTCGGCGCCCACCGGGCGATGTGTTCGACGTCGAGTACGGCATCCGATCCGGTGGCGGACTCGTGCCAGGTCCGGCCCCGGAAGCTGCGGTCGGAGATGCTCACCAGCACCGGTACCGGGATCTCCAGCCCGGCTCGCAGTTGCCGTTGCGCCTGCCGGATCGCGGCGAGCCAGCCGACCCGGACCGGGAAACCGCCTACTGGTTTCCAGGTGAGATCGTAGGTCCATTCGCCTCTGTGCTCGGCGTGCAGGCTGTGGCCGTACACGGCGGAGAGCCGGCGGGGGACGGTCCGGTAGGGCATCCGGTGGCTGACCCGCGCGAGCATCGCCAGGGCCGGCCGGCGGACCAGCCAGGGCAGGTTGAGGTCGAAGAACGGGCTGTTCAGGAAGAGCCCGTCGACGATGCCGGCGGATCTGCGCGCGTGTGCCCAGAGCGCGGTGACCAGGCCGCCGGTCGAGTGTCCGTTGACCAGCAGCGTGCGGTTGCCGTCCGTCTCGCGGATGATCCGGGCCGCCGCGTCGAGTTCCGGGAAGTACTCCGTGACGTCGTGGCAGAAGTTCGGCGTCTGGTGCGGCAGCAGGCTGCGCCCGTGCTTGCGCAGGTCGAGCGCGTAGAAGTGCCAGCCCTGCTCGACGAAGAAGTCCGCCAGGTGGGTCTGGAAGAAGTAGTCGACGAAGCCGTGCACGTAGAGCACGGCCCGGTCGGTCGGCCGGGTGGCTCGCCGCCGGACCAGGGTGGCCACCACCGGTCCCTCCGCGTCGCGGCCGAGATCGATCGTCTGCCGCTCGTAGGGCGGTCCGAGTAGATCCGGTTCCACCTTCCTGACGCTACTCGGCAATACCAGATTGGTCCTTGATCAGGGCGTTTTCCACAGGGCGGCGGGTTGTCCACAGGGGTGGCGGCCACGGTCGCGAGTCAGCGGGTACGGCGGCGAGGCTGTCCGTCGAGTCGGCTCGGACGGGAACAACCGGATCCCTGTGGAGGGACGATGTTCGACACTTACGTAACGATTGTCGGTAATGTGCTTACCGCTCCAGAATGGCGGCGTACCACCCAGAGCGGCACGCTGGTGGCCAACTTCAAGGTGGCCTCGACCGCTCGTCGCCTCGACCGGGAGAGCGGTCGGTGGGTAGACGGCAACAGCCTGCGCGTCAGGGTCAACTGCTGGCGAAAGCTGGCCGAGGGGGTCGCCGCCTCGGTGATGGTCGGCGACCCGGTCGTGGTGGTCGGCCGGCTGTACACCCGGGACTGGACCGACGACGCGGGCAACCACCGGACCATGTACGAGTTGGAGGCGGTGGCCGTCGGTCACGACCTGTCCCGGGGAAGAGGGCGGTTCGCGCGGAACCGACCCTCGGTGGCGACCTCCTCGATGGAGGAGGCCGAGGCCGAGGCGCGGGTGCACGGCGAAACCACCGAGTCCGTCCCGTCCGAGGAAGCGCCGGTGCTGCCCGACGAACGTCCGTTCGACGACGACGACTACCGGGGCCTGCCCGTTCCACCGGGTCAGGACTTCGATTCGGTCGAGCTGCCTGCCGGTCACTTCGACGACCGGGATTTCGGGCTGGACGGCATCGACGCGGCCGAGGTCGGAGGCGACGAGAGCACACCGGGCACCAACGATGGGGACGACGAGCAGGAGTTCCGGGACTCCGACGACGACGACACCACAGACCTCGGCAAGGCCGGCGGCGCTGGTCGTGGCCGACGTGGCCGTGGCCGACTGCCGGCGTCCGTCTGAACACCTCACACATCCGGTCCAGGCACTCCGGTCGTCGGAAAGGGGTCCGACCTCACCATGCCTGGTCCGGCGGTCCGGCCCGATAGTTCGCCGGACCGAGGTCGCCCGGATCGAGGCGGTTGGTTGCCTCCGGACCGCCGTCCGGGCTGACCGAGGGTGGGGAGGTCGGTCGTTGGCACCGGCCGATCTCCCCACCCGCCTGGGGACATCGGTGGCCGGGTGAACAGCTACCTCAACTTCAACGGCTGTCGTGATTCACGACGGACTCCTGGTCGCGTCGGGGTGACGGCACCACCCGGTTCGCCTGGCTCGCCGATCCCGCCTGCTCGGTCCACTCCTGCGCCGGCCCGGCGGACTCCGAAGCCGGCCGACCGGGTTGGTGCGGCTGCCGCTGACGTACGACGCTGGGCGGCGGGGCTGTGGGGCGAGGCCGGCGCCGAGGATTGAGCAGACGCATCATCGGTGTCTCGACGAACCGGAAGAGCAACCAGGCGGCGACCAGGCTCACCAGCAGCAGGGCGAACGAGACGGCCGGCCCCTGCCACCCGGTGAACCCGCCGCTGTGACCGGCGAAACGGAAGATGGCCTTGATCAGGAAGACATGGACCAGATAGAACGCGAACGACACCTCACCGAGCCAGACCAGGGGTCGGGACCGCCACGGCGACCAGCGACCGGTGGTGTCCGCCCTGGCCGCACTCGCGATCACCAGTACGTAGCCGAAGGCGAGCACGGTGGTCCAGAGTTCGGCGCGGATCCACTCCATCGACGCCACCCAGATCGCGACGAAGAGACCGGTGGAGACGAGCAGCCCCGGCCCTCGCCACTTCCCCCGGAGCATGAGTTCGGCGGCGGCGACTCCCATCCAGAACTCGAAGGAGCGTACGACCGGGAAGATCTGGGTGAACCACCAGCGGACGGTCTCCGGAAGCAGTTGCTGGGCCGGCCACATCGCCGTGATGAGCAGTGGCATGGCGATGACGACGGCGTAGAGCTGCCAGGCAGGCATCCGGCGGATCAGCGGAAGGACGAAAGGCAGCGAGAAGTAGAAGAACATCTCGCAGGCGAGCGACCAGCTGACGTTGTTGACGCTGTAGAAATAGCCGTCGACCGGGATCCAGGCCTGCACCAGGAACAGGTTGGCCAGCGCCGCCTTGATGTTGATGGGATCGGCCCAATACAGGCCGAGGGCGATGACCACGGCCCAGGTGACGAGGTGGTTCGGGTAGATCTTCGCGGCCCTGCGCCGCCAGAACGCGCGCTTCGTGTCGCCGGGCCGGGCGGACCAGACCAGCACGAACCCGCTCAGGATGAAGAAGAACTGCACCCCGGAGAGGCCGAGCGTGAAGACCCAGTCGACGATCTGGCGATAGTCGGGCTCGGCGACGATCTGCATGGTGCCGATGTGAAAGCCGAAGACCAGCATCGCGGCAACCCACCGCAATCCGGTCAGCGACGGCAGCCGGTTCAGCCCGCCGCCAGCGCCGCCTTGTCCGGCCCGGCCGGTACCCGTCGCCGTGTCGGCGCCGGCCTCCTGGCCGGTCCCGGTGGCTCGGTCGGCCCCGCCTTGCCCGGCCTTGGTGGCTTGGTCGGCGGCAGTCGATCCGCCGGCTGATCCCTCGGTGGCGGTCGTCACACTGGTCATCGGACCTCCTCGATGGGCACATCGATGGCCAGCACTAACGCCTCCCGTCGGCCGATTGTGCCGGGGTGTCTGGTGCCGTGGGGCCGCCCGGCCGGGTACCCCCGCAGTCGCGGGTCCGTCCGCGACCCTATCCGGTGAGGCGACGAGCCCGCGTCGGCGCATCTGTCCGCCGGTTTCCGCATCGAGAGAGGCCCTGGTCAGACCTGTGCGACGCGACGCGCCGATTGTCGGTGCCGAGGTGTTGATCGGCTACCGAACGGCCGGGCTAGGCTCCGGCGGGGGAGGTGGTCACCGTGCGGCCAGACAGCGGGTTGTCGGAAACCGACGGCAGGTCGTCGGGAACCGCCGACCGGGCGGGCCGGCGCTGCGGGACGCGGCCTGGCGGGGCGAGCCGGACCGGCAGCCGGGGCGCGGTGTCGGGATGGCTGGGCAGCGCTTCGGCGAACGCCGCCGGGCTGGCCGCCGGCTACGCACTCGACGCGCTCCTCGGGGACCCGCGACGGGGGCATCCGGTCGCCGGGTTCGGGCAGTTCGCGACGGTACTGGAACGGCGGTTGTACCAGCCCCGGCGTACCTCCGGAGCCGGGTTCGCGGCGCTGGCGGTCGGCGTACCAGTGGTGCTCGGCACAGCCGCGGCGGTCGCCACCCGGCAGCGACCGTTGGCCCGCGCGGCGCTGGTCGCCGCCGCCACCTGGACGGTGCTCGGCGGACGGACGCTGCGCCGGGAGGCCACGGTGATGAGCCAGGCACTTCGCCGGGCAGACCTGCCGGCGGCACGGCAACGGCTGGGCCACCTCTGCGGGCGCGACCCGGCCGCGCTGGACGAGCCCGAACTCGCCCGGGCCACAGTCGAGTCGGTGGCGGAGAACACCTCGGACGCGGTCGTCGCGCCGCTGGTCTGGGGTGCGGTGGCGGGACTGCCCGGTCTGCTCGGCTACCGGGCGGCGAACACCCTGGACGCGATGGTCGGGCACCGGTCCGAGCGGTACGCCCGGTTCGGCACCGCCGCCGCCCGCCTCGACGACCTGCTCAACCTGGTGCCCTCCCGGCTGACCGGGCTGCTCACCATCGCCGTCGCTCCACTGGTCAGGGGAGATCGGAGGCGCGCCTGGCACGTCTGGCGGCGCGACCGGGCCGACCATCCCAGCCCGAACGCCGGGCAGTGCGAGGCGGCGATGGCGGGTGCGTTGGGGGTCCGGCTGGGCGGCCGTAACGTCTACTTCGGACGATCCGAGGTCCGGCCCTACCTCGGGGACGGCCCTCGGCCCGAGGCGCGGCACATCGACCGGGCCGCCCGGCTCTCCGGCGCGGTCGGGCTCGCCGCGCTCGGCGTCACGGTGGCGTATGCGGCGACCGGCCGGCCGCGTCGGGTCACGACCGCCTGGCTGACCCGCCGGTTGGCACGAGTCGTGGCACGAGTCGTGGCACGACCGGGCGTGCGGTCCTCCCGGATCCAGCCGTCGTCCCCGACGCCGCTCCAGGCGGCAGATCGGTGACACCGGTGAGCCCTGCGGGCCCGGCGAATCCGGCCCGGGCGTCGGCTCCGGCCCGGGCGCCGAGTTCGGTCGGGACGGCGAGTTCGGTCGGGGCGGCGAGAGCCGGGGGCGGTGGACTGCTGGTCGCGGGTACCACCTCGGACGCCGGCAAGAGCGTGCTCACCGCCGGTATCTGCCGCTGGCTGCACCGGCAGGGGGTCAGGGTGGCGCCGTTCAAGGCCCAGAACATGTCCAACAACTCGGCCGTGGTGATCGGGCCGGACGGGCGGGGCGGGGAGATCGGTCGCGCCCAGGCCATGCAGGCCGCCGCCTGCGGGGTCTCGCCGGACCTGCGGTTCAATCCGGTACTGCTGAAGCCCGGCAGTGACCGGTCGAGCCAGGTGGTGCTGCTCGGCAGGGCGGTGGACACCGTCACCGCCAGCAACTTCCGTACCCTCCGTCCCCGGCTGGCGACCGCTGCCTTCGAGGCGCTCGCCGAGCTGCGTGCCGAGTACGACGTGGTGGTCTGCGAGGGAGCGGGCAGCCCTGCCGAGATCAACCTTCGGGACAGCGACTACACGAACATGGGTCTGGCCCGGCACGCCCGGCTGCCCACGATCGTGGTCGGCGACATCGACCGGGGTGGCGTCTTCGCGTCGATGTTCGGCACCGTCGCCCTGCTGGACGCCGCCGACCAGGAACTCGTGGCCGGCTTCGTGATCAACAAGTTCCGGGGCGACCTGGACCTGCTCCGTCCCGGGCTCGACATGTTGACCCAGCTCACCGGTCGGCCGACCCACGGGGTGCTGCCGTGGCACGTCGACCTGTGGCTGGACGCCGAGGACTCGCTCGCCTACGGGCGGGTGCTCGGCCGGCCGGCACCGCCGAAGGGCGGCGAGTGGCTGGACGTGGCGGTGGTCCGGTTGCCCCGGGTCTCCAACGCCACCGACGTGGAGGCGCTGGCCACCGAGCCGGGGGTACGGGTCCGGTTGACCGTCGAGCCGGCCGAGGTGGCCGCCGCCGATCTTGTCGTACTGCCCGGGACGAAGTCGACGGTGGCGGACCTGGAGTGGCTGCGCCGTACCGGGCTGGATGACGTGCTGCGCACACACGTGGCCGCCGGGCGACCGCTGCTCGGCATCTGCGGCGGCTTCCAGATGCTCGCCCGCAGCATCGACGACGAGGTGGAGAGTGGACGTGGCCGGGTCGCCGGCCTCGGGCTGCTACCCATCGAGATCACCTTCGGTGCCGCCAAGACCGTGACCCGCTCGGCGGGCACGGCGTTCGGGTCGGTCCCGGTCCAGGGCTACGAGATCCACCACGGGTACGTCTCCGCAGCCGACCCGGCACCTCCGCCGCTGATCCACTACTCGGACGGTCGACCGGAGGGAGCCGCGCTCGGGCACCTCTTCGGCACCCACTGGCACGGCGCCTTCACCTCCGACGGGTTCCGTCGGCGTTTCCTCACCGAGGTGGCCCGACTGGCCGGTCGACACGGTTTCCAGGTGGCCCCGGACACCTCGTTCGCCGCGGCCCGGGAACGAACCCTGGACCTCCTCGGCGACCTGGTGGAGGAACACCTCGACACCACCGCCCTGTGGCGGCTCGTCGAGCAGGGAGCACCGACCGGGTTGCCGTTCGTCCCGCCGGGCGCACCTCCGGCACCCGTCCCGGCTCCGCGCGTCCCGGAAGGTTAGCCACCTCTGCTCGGCGCGTTCCGGTGGGCAGCAGTCCGGTTCGGCTGCTGGCTGGCGGGAGTCACCTTCGCACGTCGGCCGGTCCGTCGGCACAGGGCAGCCCGGCCCGCCGCCACGCCTCGAAGCCGCCGATCAGGTCCGTCGCCCGCCACAGGCCGACGCCGCGGAGGCTGGCCGCCGCCAGGCTGGAGCTGTACCCCTGCCGGCAGACCACCACGATCTCGACGTCGTAGCCGACCGCCTCCGGGATCCGCGACCCGCTCGCCGGATCGAGTCGCCACTCCAACACGGTGCGGTCGATCACCAGAGCGCCCGGCAGCTCGCCCTGCTCCGCCCGCTGCGGATCGGTACGGGTGTCCACCAGCAACGCCCCGCGCCGTACGGCCGCGAGCGTCTCCAGCGGCGTCAGGCGGCGTACCCCGGCACGGGAGCGAGCCAGCAGCGCAGCCACCCCCTGCTCCTGATCCAACACCGGATCAGTGTCTCCCGGCCCAGGTCAGCGCGGAGTAGGGTCGGCCGGATGTCACCCGTGGTCGAGGCGTACGCCGAGTTGGCGGCCCAGATCCTGCGCCGGCCGGCCCGACTGGGGCGGACCCGGTTGGTCGCCGTCGACGGGCCGAGCGGAGCTGGTAAGTCGGTCTTCGCCAGCCGGCTGGCGGACGCGTTCGGGGACGGTCGGGGAGCACCGGTGGTGCAGACCGACGACCTGCTCGACGGCTGGGCGGACCAGTTCACCTTCTGGCCGCGCCTGGAGGGGTGGGTACTCGGTCCGCTGCGCGCCGGCCGACCCGCACGGTACCGCCGGTACGACTGGACCAGTGGCCGGTTCGGGCAGGACTGGACGGTGGTGCCGCCCGCCCCGGTGGTGATCGTCGAAGGAGTCTCCAGTGCCCGCGCGGAGATCGCCGACGAACTGACCCTCGCCGTCTTCGTGACCGCACCGGCCCGACTGTGCCGGGACCGTACCCTGGCCCGGGACGGCGCCGCGCTGGCACCCCAGCTCACGGTCTGGCGTCGCGGTGAGCGGGCGCACTTCGCCGCGGACCGTACCGCCGAACGGGCCGACCTGGTGGTGGACGGAGCCGCCGGTTCGGTGCTGGACGGTGCCGCCTTCGTCCGGCTCCGGTGACGCACTGACCCGGTCCGCTTATGGACGTATCAGGATCGCTGCGGCACGATCGGCAGGAGAGGCCAAGGCAGCGGTGGGCGGGGGGACGGCATGACGACCGACGGTACGAGTCCCACTCCGGCCCGGCGTCGGGTGACACTCGGCGGGATCAGCTCGCGGGCCTGGGAGCATCCGGCGGACCGTGGGGCGCTCACCGCGCTGCGTGAGTTGCGCGGCTTCGACGACGTGGTCAAGGCGTTCTTCGGGATGTGGAACGAGCGCGGCTTCCGGCTCTCCTACCTGGCCGCCGCGATCCGGGTCGACCACCGGCAGTATTCGCGGGTCTACCGGCTCTACGCCGAGGCGGGTACCGCGCTGGACATGGCCGAGCTGCCGGAACTCTTCGTGACCCAGTCGCCGTGGCTGACCGGTGAGGCGATCGGGCTGGAACGGCCGTTCATCGTGATCAGTTCGGCCGCCGTCAACCAACTCGACGACGACGAGCTGCGCTTCCTGCTCGGGCACGAGCTGGGCCACGTGGGCAGCGGGCACGCCGTCTACAAGACCATCCTGACCATTCTGACCCGGTGGGCCGCCAACCTGAGCTGGCTGCCGGTCGGCGCGCTCGCACTCCGGGCGATCATCGCCGCGATGCTGGAATGGTGGCGCAAGGCGGAACTGTCCGGCGACCGGGCCGGGTTGCTCGCCGGCCAGGACCCGGCGGCGGCGCTGCGGGTACTGATGAAGCTGGCCGGGGGTGGCGACCTGAGCCAGATCGACACGGCCGCCTTCCTGGAGCAGGCATCGGAGTACGACGGCGGCGGTGACCTCCGGGACAGCCTGCACAAGATCCGGATGACCGCCTGGAGTACCCACCCGGTGCCGGTGGCCCGGGCGGCTGACCTGCGCAGGTGGGTCGACTCCGGCGAGTACGCCCGGTTGGTAGGTGGGGACTATCCGCGCCGGGAGGACGACGACCTGACCTCGGTGTCCGCCGAGATCAAGGCTGCGGCCGAGTCGTACCGGGAGGCTTTCGGGCGCTCCCAGGACCCGTTGGTCGGACTGCTGCGCCGGCTCGGCGACGGCGCCAGTGACCTCGGTGAGTGGGCCGGTGGCGGCGCCGGTCGGGCCCGCTCCTGGGTGAACGCGGCGGGCGAGGCGGCCGCCCGGGCCGCCGGACGTACCCGCCGAGCAGGCAAGCCGGGCCCGACAGGCGCCACCGGCCCGGGCACCGGGGCCGGGGCGGACGGCGACGGGCCGGAACCGCCCGGCGAGGGAGCCCGGTAGCCCCCGGCGGGGGAGCGTGGTGACACCGCTCGGAGTCCCCGGCCCGGGGACTCCGAGCGATCAGGGTCGTCCGACGGCGCATACGATCATCGTCATGACCACGACTATCCGCACCGAGTCCGAACTGCGTGCCGCGATCGAGCGTGAGCTACCCGGCGTACGGGCCGACCTGGAGCGGCTGGTCCGGATCCCCGGCATCGCCTTCGACGGCTTCGACCACTCCCAGGTCGAACGCTCCGCCGAGGCGGTCGCCGAACTGCTGCGCGGCTGCTCCCTGGACGTGCGGGTGGTCCGGTCCGGCGGCCAGCCGGCGGTGATCGGTCGACGTCCCGCCCCGCCCGGCGCCCCGACCGTGATGCTGTACGCGCACCACGACGTGCAGCCGGTGGGCGACCTGAGCCTCTGGCAGAGTGACCCGTTCGAGCCGGTGGAGCGCGACGGTCGGCTCTACGGCCGTGGCGCCGCCGACGACAAGGCCGGCGTGCTGGCCCACGTCGCCGCGCTGCGGGCCTTCGGTGACGCGCTCCCGGTCGGCGTGGTGCTCTTCATCGAGGGTGAGGAGGAGTTCGGCTCCGACTCGCTGGAGCGGATCCTCACCGAGCACCGGGACGAGCTCACCGCCGACGTGATCGTGATCGCCGACTCCGGCAACTGGGACATCGGCGTACCGGCGTTGACGACCTCGCTGCGCGGCATCGTCAACTGCTTCGTGGAGGTGCGCACCCTCTCCCAGGCGGTGCACAGCGGCATGTTCGGCGGGGCCGTACCCGACGCGCTGACCACGCTCTGCCAGCTCCTCGCCACCCTGCACGACCCGGCCGGCGACGTGGCGGTGGAAGGGCTGGTCCGCACGCCGGGGGCCAGCGTCGACTATCCGGAGGAGCGGCTGCGCACCGAGGCCGGGATGCTCGACGGTGTCTCGTTCATCGGCACCGGCCGGTTGACCGACCGGTTCTGGAACAAGCCGGCGATCTCGGTGATCGGGCTGGACGCGCCGGCTACGGCGGAGGCGCCGAACGCGCTGGTCCCGTCGGCGAAGGCGAAGCTGAGCGTACGGCTGGCCCCGGGCGACCAGGCCGCGAAGGCGTACGCCGCACTGACCGAGCACCTGCACCGGTACGCCCCGCACGGCGCGAGCGTCACCGTCACCCTGGAACACGACGGCGAGCCGTGCGTGATCGATGCCTCCGGCCCGATGTACGACGCGGCCCGGGCCGCCTTCCGGACCGCCTGGGACGGCGTCGAGCCGGTGGACATGGGGGTGGGCGGCTCCATTCCGTTCATCGAGACGTTCCGTCGGATGTTCCCGGACGCGGCGATCCTGGTGACCGGCGTCGAGGACCCGCACGCGCGGGCACACGGGCCGAACGAGAGCCTGCACCTGGGCGAGTTCGCCCGGGTCTGCCTGGCCGAGGCGCTGCTGCTGGCCAAGGTCGCCGAGGCCGCCGCCTGACCTGACTCAGGCTCCGGGCTGACCTTGGCCCGAGACCGGGTTCGACCCCGGCGGGCAGAATCGGATCTGCCCGCCGGCCGGGATCGGATCTGCCAGGCGGTTGTATTCGGATCTGCCCGGGGACGGACCGGATGGTCGGTCACGCCCCCGGGCGCGCTCTGCTCGGTGGTGCCTGCCGCCGGGCGTTTCGGTCGGTTACTCGGCGGATGGCGGCGCCGTCGACCGTCGCCGTCGACCGACCAGCAGCAGTACCGCACCGAGGAGAAGTGCGCCGCCACCCACGGCGGCGATGGGACCGGTCCGGACTCCGGTGATCGGGAGCCCGTCGTCACCGTCCGCGCCGCCACCTCCACCCGGTGGGTTGATCACCAACTGCGCGGAGTTGCTCTTCGGGCCGGTCTCCTTCGAGGGCCCGAGGCTGCGGATGGTGATCTTGCCGTTCGTACCCGGTGTCGACTTGATTTTGACCCGTACGACCGTCGAGACCACGCCCCCGCCGGAGGCGGTCGCCGGCCACTGACTCTCGGTGCCGCATTCGACCTCGGTCAGTTCGGCGACGGCTTCACCGTCCTCGTCTCGGAAGGTGCACCACTGGCTGGGCAGCAGTACGGTGCCGCTCGGCGCGACGATCCGCCAAGCGGCGGCACCGTCCGACGGCCCGTGGTTGGTGACCGTGTACGGCACCTCCACGGTGTCACCTACCGAACCGGTGACAGCGGTCGCCCGTACCTCTAGATCGTGGGTGTTGGATTTGGTCCAGATGCTGAAGTCGTCGATGTGAGGCTCGGCCACGGCGGCGGCCGGGGTCTGCTCGGCGGGGCCGGTCGGGGCCTGCCCCGGCAACCGCCCCGGCGTGCGCCGCTGTCCGATCCCGTCCGGCTGCTCCGTCCCGGATCGCTGCTCCGCCCCGCTGGACCGTTGTTCCGCCTTGGAGCGTTGTTCCGCCTTGGCACGTAGTTCGGCGATCTTGTCGGCCAGGGACGGTCCGGCCGGTGCTCCCGCCCGACGCTGAGCCTCGGGGAGCGGCTGGTCCAGAACGCCCGCCTCGAACCGGCCGGTCAGCTCGGCGGGACCCGGCAGGTTCTTGCCGAAGACGATGTTGAACGCGGCGTCGCCGGAGACCGGGTCGGAGAAGGCGATTCCCTTGCCGGGTTCCAGGATCAGGTGCATCTCGCAGGTCACCCGCTGCGGGCCGTAGACGTAGCCCGTGGGCGGCTCACCCGGGAGGTCGTCGTCGTAGACGCAGTCTCCGTACCGCTCGACGAAGGTCGCCCCGGGCGGAAGGGTGATCTTCAGGATGAAGCCGGGGAGCTTGCTGGTGCCGTAGTTGAAGATGGTGGCGTTCAGGGGGCGTTGATCGCCACCGCCGACCCGCTGCTGTGCGGAGCCGAGATCCGCCACCTCGGCGACCAGGCCCGAGCCGGCGGCCCGGATGGTCACCGGAAGCTCGTACGTCGCCGAGACCGTGCCGTCGGGACCCTGGCCCGAGACGCTGACCCGCATGACGCCGGCCGGGCCGGGTCGGGCGTCCGGGGCACTGCGCAGCACGATCGGCTGGACCAGCCGCTCCTGCCCTGGTGCCAGGTCGCCGTGCGGGCACTCCGCCGCCTTGCGGGACTGGTAGCACCCCTCGGGGCCGGACGGAACCACGAATATGACGTCTTTGCTGGTGGGATGGGCGTCGTAGAGCGCGCTGATCGAGGTGGCCGCCGCGTCTCCGGTGTTGCGCAGGAGGAAACCGATGGCGGTGCCGGCGGTGTCGATCGTCGCGTCGACGACGCTGGAGATCTGCAACTGCGGCTGCGCGGCAGCGTGCGCCTGCGGCTGCGCGGCGGCGGGCGGTTGCGCGGCGGCGTGCGCGGGGCTGGGCGCGGCGGTGAGGGCGAGCGCCGCGAGGACTGCGGCGGCGGCCGCACCGAGCCGTCTGCCTGGGCGGAGGATGGCGTTCGTCATGATTCTCCGGGGGTCTCGCCGGAGCCCGGATCCGGGAACGGACCGCGTCTGGCTGGAGGGGAGTGTGGACAGAGGACGGATGTCCGTATCCGAAAGATAGCCCAGTCGTCTCAGGAGTGGAGTTCCGAGGGAAGAAAGCGGAGAAAGCGCCCGGAGGGACCGCCGAGACGGTAGAATTTCGAACATGAGTACGAACGAGGCCATCGCGCGGCTTGACGCCGCGGTCAGTGCGCTGCGGGACGTCGACGTCTCCGCGTGGTCCGAGGATGCGCTCCGGGACCAGCTCGGCGAGCTTTCCACCGTTCTCTGTGCGCTCGACGCCGCCCTCGCCCGGGTGGCCGACAGCGTGCGTGCCCGTGGCCTACGCATCGAGGAGCCCGCGCCGGTCTGAGTCGTCCACCCAGCTCAGCTGGGGGATGGGCTCGCGCCGGCCGGAAAATTGTCGGCGGTGGCTGCCAGGATGGAGCCGTGCGCTTCGTTGACCTGGCAGCCACCTCCGCCGCTGTCGCCGCCACCTCTGGGCGGCGGGCCAAGGTCGAGCTGCTCGCCGAGGCGCTGCGAAACCTTGCCCCGGAGGAGCTCGTCGCCGGCTCGGGCTATCTGGCCGGAGAGCTGCGCCAGCGGCAGACCGGAGTCGGTTACGCCAGTCTCCGCGAGCTGCCGCCGGCGGCCGAGCAGCCGACCCTGACGGTGGCCGCAGTCGACGCGGCGATAGCCGAGCTGGCCGAGGTGCCTGGGCCGGGTTCACAGCAGCGCCGCCGTGACCTGTTGGCGGCCCTCTTCGGCGCCGCCACCGTCGACGAACGGCGGCTGCTGCTCGGCCTGTTCAGCGGCGAGCTGCGACAGGGCGCCCAGGCCGGGCTGCTCACCGAGGCGATCGCCCGGGCGGCCGAGGTGCCGTTGCCGACGGTCCGCCGGGCACTGCTGCTCGCGGGTGATCTGAAGACGGTCGCTGCGGCGGCGCTCACCGGCGGCTCGGGCGCGCTGACCGGGTTCGCGTTGCAGGTCGGCCGGCCGCTGGCGCCGATGTTGGCGCAGAGTGCGGCATCGGTCGAGGAGGCGTTGACGGCGGTCGGGCTGCCGGCGGTGGTCGACGTGAAGCTCGACGGCATCCGCATCCAGGTGCACCGCTCCGGCGACGACATCGCGGTCTTCACCCGCAGCCTCGACGAGATCACCACACGGGTTCCCGAGGTGGTGGCGGCGGTCCGCTCCCTGCCGGCCCGGGAGCTGGTGTTGGACGGTGAGGCGATCGCGCTCGACCCGTCCGGCCGGCCACGACCGTTCCAGGAGACCGCCAGCCGGGCGGCAACCAGGGGAGCCCGCCGTGCGGTGCGGGACGAGGCCGCCCGGACACCGGACGAGCCGGAGGCTGGTAACGGTGCAGCTGCCGTCGGAGGCGGCACCCGGAGTTTCGGAGCAGCGCCGGTCCCGCCGTCGACGGCCGGTTCGGCCCGGTCGGTCGGGCCGGTGGACATCTCCGAGGTACCCCGGATCGGCAGCTCCGGAACCGCGCCGGCAGAGCTCCCCGCCCCGGAGCGTCCGATGCCCGTCGCCCCGTCGGTGGTCGCGGCGGCGAACACCAGCGGTGGGGTCGTGCTCACGCCGTACTTCTTCGACATCCTGCACCTGGACGGCGTCGACCTGCTCGACGCGCCCGGGCACGAACGCTGGGCGGCACTGGCCCGCACCGTCTCGCCGGCGCAACTCGTCGAGCGGATCACCGTCGACACGGTCGAGGAGGCGTCGGTGGCGTTCGCCGCCGCGGTCGACGCGGGGCACGAGGGCATCGTGGTCAAAGCACCGGACGCGGCATACGACGCGGGGCGGCGGGGTGCCGCCTGGGTCAAGGTGAAGCCGAGGCACACTCTCGACCTCGTGGTGCTCGCCGTCGAGTGGGGCAGTGGCCGGCGCAAGGGCTGGTTGTCGAACCTGCACCTCGGCGCCCGCGATCCCGAGACCGGCGGTTTCGTGATGCTCGGCAAGACTTTCAAGGGGCTGACCGACGAACTGCTGCGCTGGCAGACCGAGCGGTTCCAGGAGTTGGCGGTGGAGCGCGGCGACTGGGTGGTCCGGGTACGCCCGGAACAGGTCGTGGAGATCGCCTTCGACGGAGTGCAGAGCAGCCCGCGCTATCCGGGCGGTGTCGCGCTGCGATTTGCCCGGGTGCTGCGTTACCGCGACGACAAGAGCGCGGCGGAGGCCGACACCATCGACACGGTACGGGCCATCCACGCAGGTCGCCGTCCTGACTGAGCGCAGTCGCGGGGTCCACCCGACTGGCCGACGGTTGCTACCGTTCGACAATGATCTTCCGGAACGCCATCTACCGGCTTTACGCTCGCCGCCTGCGGGCGCAACTGGTCAACGGCTCGCTGCCCCGGCACGTGGCGATGGTGATGGACGGCAACCGGCGATGGGCCCGGAAGCAGGGCTTCGACGACCCGAGCGTCGGTCACCGGTACGGCGCCGAGCACGTCGACGAGGTGCTCGGCTGGTGCGCCGACCTCGGCATCGAACATGTGACGATCTTCGTTGCCTCAACTGACAACCTGCGGAAACGGCCCTCGGACGAGGTCCGGTATCTGATGGAGGTGGTCGAGCGGATCGTCGCCGCCCGGCTCGCCGAACGCCCCGGCCGGTGGCGGGTGCACCTCGCGGGACGGCTCGACATGCTGCCCGACTCGACCCGGCACGCGCTGAAACTGGCCCGGGACGCGACCGCCGAGCGCGGTGCCGGGTTCCACCTCACCATCGCGGTCGGCTACGACGGCCGGGCCGAGGTCGTCGACGCGATCCGTTCGCTGCTGGACCAGGCAGCCCAGGCCGGTACCACCCCGACGGAACTGGCCGAGCGGCTTACCGCCGAGGACATCGCGGCGCACCTCTACACCCAGGGGCGGCCCGACCCTGACCTGATCATCCGTACCAGCGGCGAGCAGCGGATGTCCGGGTTCCTGCTCTGGCAGGCGGCCTACTCCGAGCTGTACTTCTGTGACGCGTACTGGCCCGGCTTCCGGTACGTCGACTTCCTGCGCGCCCTGCGCTCGTACGCCGGCCGGCAGCGCCGGTACGGCGCCTGACCGGTGGTCGTCAGTAGTCAGTAGTCAGATCGCGGCCAGCGACCGTACGTAGTTGACCTGCTGGTGGATCTGCTGGACCTGGAACTGTTCGGTGACCGGGATCCGGGCGACGTACTGCCGCGTCCCGCTGGTCACCGTCACCTGCACCGTCCCACGGTGCACGGTTTCCTTGACGAGGAGGAACAGCAGGCTGAACACGGTCAGCACGCAGAAGCCGACCACCGCCAGCACGATCGCCCAGGTCGGCGTCTTCTGTTCGCTCTGCCAGTAGTCCGCGACGTGCCACTGTGAACCGGCCAGCGGAAGGTCACCGCTCGGGGTGCGTACCGTCGACGAGGTGACCACGATCTCGCCGACCTGTGCGAGTACCGGCTCCGAAACGACCGGGGCCGGCCACGCCGCCGTACCGCCCGGCTGCGCCGCGCCCGGATAGCCCGGGTGGAACTGCGGCGGCACCGGGTGGGGTTGACCGCTGACCGGATAGGACTGCTGCGCAAAGTCCGACGACGACGGTGTCGGTGTCGGCGGTTCGTCCGGGGTGTGCGGCGGCGGATGCCCGGGCGAGACAGCCGCGTCGGTCGGCCACGGATCAGTCGGCGGCGGAGGCACGTCCGGCGCTCCGGTCGGGTCCACGCTCATGCCGGCTCCTCCCCAGTGCCCACCCCGGCCCGTTCCCGCAGACCTTAACCCGGCGGCGCCGACGCGGGTGGCCGACCCCGGAGCGAGCGGCCCGCCAGCAGAGTCAGGGGCTCGGTGCGGCGGCCGGCTGGTCTCGCCGATCCGGCCCGGCCCGGCCCCGCTTGTCGTCGCTGGCGCGATCCCGGTTGTCGTCGCTGGCTCGGTCCCGGTTGTCGTTGCTGGCTCGGTCCCGGTTGTCGTCGCCGGCCGGCGTGTCGCCGCGCGCCTCCCGGCGGGCCGCCCAGGCGAAGCCGACCAGGGTCAGCGCCGCGAACAGCCACCACTGGACGACGTAGCCGCCGTTCTGCCAGTCGTTCTCGTGCCGGATCGGTATCGCGGAGAAGGCCGGGTCGGCGGCCGGGGTCTGCTCGTCGAGCAGCAGGTACGCCGAGTAGACCGGGTACGGCAGCTCCCGGGCCAGTGCGGGTACGGCGATCCGTCGCGTCTCGAGCCGGCCGTCCCGCCGGGTCACCGCGTCCGGCTTGCTCTCCGACAGGTGCACCCGGCCCACCACCGTCACCTCACCGGAGGGGGCGGCGGGAACCTCGGGCCGGGCGAGTGCGCTACCGCCGGGGATGGGCGGGAGCCAGCCCCGGTCCACCAGTACGGCACTTCCGTCGGCCAGCCGCAGCGGGGTGAGCACCTCGAAGCCGACCCGGCTCTCCACGGTACGGCTGCGGATCAGGATCACGTTCGTGCTGTCGTACCGCCCGGTGACAGTCACCCGGGTCCAGGCCGCGTCGGCCGGCGGCGGCTGGCCGGTCGTGCCGGCCGCGCCACCCGGCCGGGGCAGCACCTGGTCCACGGGGATCGGCGCCAGCGTCGCGGTTTCGTCGATCCGCTCGTTGGTCGCGGCCCGCTCCTGGTAGCGACTCAGTTGCCAGTTGCCGAGCAGCACCATCACCGTGGCCGCGGCCAGGGTCAGCGCGAGAATGCCCAGCCAGCGAGGCGTGAGCAGGAACCGGTACACAGCACGAGGCTACCCGCACCGTCGCGGCGGTTTCCCAGGTGGCCGGCTCGGCGGGCCGGCGCGGCGCGCGGTGCCGGGTATCCTCACGCGCGTCGGTTCGATCGACGGGTCGGGCCGGGCCGTCCCTCGCACCATCCCGTCCGTACCAGAACCTCCGCACCGCCCGCCCGGGCCGGTGACCGCCCCCGAGGAGCCGACCATGATCGCCGCGCCGCGCGTAGTGGTGAGCGCACCGTCGTCCGGACACGGCAAGACCGCGATCGCGGTCGGCCTGCTCGCCGCGTTCGCTGCCCGGGGGCTGGACGCCACCGGGTTCAAGGTCGGCCCCGACCACACCGACGCCGCCTATCTCGGGCTCGCCGCCGGGCGGCCCGGCCGCAACCTCGACCCCCGGCTGGTCGGCTCGCAGCGGATCGCCCCGCTCTTCGCGCACGGCTCGGCCGACACCGAGATCGCGGTGGTGGAGGGCACGATGGGGCTCTTCGACAGCCTGGCCGGCCGGCCCGAGGTCGACTCGACCGCCGCGATCGCCACCGCGCTGCGGGCCCCGGTGGTGCTGGTCGTCGACGTGGGCTCGATGGGCCAGTCCGTCGCCGCGCTCGCGCACGGCTTCCGGGCGTACGACGAGATGCTCTGGCTCGGCGGCGTGATCCTGAACCGGGTCGCCTCGGACCGGCACGAGCAGCTGCTCCGCGACGCGCTGGACGACATCGGGGTACCGGTCTTCGGGGCGCTGCGTCGACGGGACCTGCCCGCCGTACTGCCGTCCCGCCAGCACGGTGTGGTGCCGGTCATGCAGCGCGGCGTGGAGGCGTACCGGGGGGTGCGGCGGCTCGGTGAGGCCATCGCCGGAGCCGTCGACCTCGACCGGCTGCTGGCGCTGGCCCGTTCGGCACCCCGGGTGCCGGTGACCGCCTGGTCGGCGGCGGAGGCGCTCGCCGAACTCGGGCCGGTCGGCGAGGCGCCCGCCGCGGGTACGGTGGTGGCGCTGGCCGGCGGCCCGGCCCTGTCGTACTCGTACG
Organism: Plantactinospora sp. CNZ320; assembly: GCF_002846275.1. Taxonomy (NCBI): domain Bacteria; kingdom Bacillati; phylum Actinomycetota; class Actinomycetes; order Micromonosporales; family Micromonosporaceae; genus Plantactinospora; species Plantactinospora sp. CNZ320. The sequence continues at coordinate 3,472,176 of NZ_PJMP01000001.1, read as the reverse complement.
CCGAGACCGCCGAACTGCTGGCGGCGGCCGGTGCCGAGGTGGTCACCTTCGACCCGCTCCGCGACGAGGTACTGCCGGCCGAGACCGGTGCGCTGGTGATCGGCGGCGCGCTACCCGAGACGTACGCCGAGGAGCTGTCGGCGAACCGCCGGCTCTGCATAGCCGTTGCCGAACTGGCGCGTACCGGTCGACCCGTGATCGCCGAGGGCGCCGGGCTGCTCTGGCTGGCCCGGGAGTTCGACGGGCGCCCGATGTGCGGAGTGCTGGACGCCAGCGGGGCCAGCCTGGACCGGACCGTGGTCGGTTACCGCGAGGCGACGGCCCAGGCGGACACCCCGGTCGCCCGGCTCGGCGCTCGGATGGTCGGCTACAAGCAGCATCGTGGCGTACTGACCCCACGGGCCGGACAGACCCCGGCGTGGAGCTGGGGCGGTGGGCCGCCCGAGGGGTTCGTCTGGCGCCGGGTGCACGCCTCCCAGTTGACGTTGCACTGGGCGAGCAGCCCGATCATCGCCAGCCGCCTGGTCGCCGCCGCCGCGTCGGCCGGTACGCCCGCCCAGGCTGGTACGCCCGCCCAGGCCAATCCGGCTCCGGTGTCGCCGGCTGGCGCCGTCCCGCCGGCTGGCCCGGTGCCTCCGGCTGGCCCGGTCACGCCTGCTGGCGCCGTGCCGGTTGGCCCGGTCTTGCCGGCTGGCGCCGTACCGGCTGCCGGGCCGGCCGCGCCGGTGTCACCCGGACCGGCCGGCGCCCCGGCGCCATCCCCGGCTTCGGCGCCACCCCCGGCCCCGGCGGCACCGTCCGCCCTGCCCGTGTCCGCCTCGATGCCACCGTCCGCCCCGGCCGTACCGTCGGCTCCGGTGTCACCGCCGGGCGCGGTCCCGCCGGCAGTCCCGGTCTCACCGCCGGGGCAGGGCGGCCCGGCTGCCCCGGTGTCGCACCCTTCCCCGAGCGGTGGTCCTGCCTCGGCCGATGGTCCCCGGGGCGGTCGTCCCGTCCCGGCCGGAGATCCTGCCGCAGCCGGTCGTCCTGCTCCGGCCGGGCATCCTGCGCAGGCTGTTCCTCACCACGCCGTTGGCGCGGGCGTCCCGGCGCCGAGGGTTGCCGCCGGCCCGCCGAGGGTCGCCGCCGGCCCTGGCCCTGACCCTGGCCCTGGCCACGGCCACGGCCCGGTGAGCGGCGCACCGGTTCGACCCGGACCTGCCGGGCCGGGCTCCGCCGCGCCCGCTCCGGCCGGCGGGGGCGAGGCTCCGGAGGCGGTGGCCGCGCCCCGGCCGAGGCCGATGGTGGGCAACGAGCAGTCGGTGCCCGGGGGCGCCGCGGACCGGCCGGCGCCGCCTCGGGCCGGCGACCGATCGGGTACGGCGCCCGCAGCGGCCCGGACGGGTGCCGAGCCTGCCCCGGGCGGCGGTGCCGGACCGGGCGGGACGGCCGGGGCCGAGCGGATTGCCGGTGTGGTGCCGAGCAGTCCGGCCGGCGGACCGGTGGGGTGAATCCGGTCGGCGACCGGTCGGGTGGCGGCCCACGAACCCCGGGAACGGGTCTCCGGCGGGCGTGTCGCCAACCCTGGGCGGGAGCCGAGGTTCGTTTCTGCGCTGATGTCGCTGCCGGCGGCGGAAGCCGAGATCCGGCGGGCGGGAGCCGAAATGAGGTGGCGGATGTGACCGGGTGGGCGGTTCTGGCCGACTGGATCGGCAACCGGCCGGGCGGGCGGAGCACGGTCGGCATGCGATCCGGCAGTGAATGGGGTGAGTCGGCACAATGAGCGGAGAGGTGGCGGTGCGCCGCTTTCCGAGTTTGACCGTGTCGACGCCACGGGTGCACGTACGACCGCTGCTCCGCACGGACGCGCCGGCGGTCTCGGCGATCTTCGCCGACAAGCAGACCCGGCGCTGGCTGCCGTTACGGCGCGAACTGGGGGAGATCGACGCCGAGGCCTGGTGCACGGAGATGGCCCAGGAACGGCGGGACAGCGGTAACGGCGACCACTACGGCATGATCCGGCGCGAGGACGAGCTGCTGGTGGGCTGTCTCTGGACCAAGCGTACGGACTGGGGCGGCCGGGTCACCGAGGTGTCGTACGCGGTCGCGCCGGAGGCGCGTGGCTTCGGCATGGCTGCGGAGGCGGTCGACGCGATAGCCGTCGCGTTGATCCTGGAGCACGGCTTCCAGCGTCTCGAACTGCGGGTGGCCCCCGGCAACACCGCCTCTCGACGGGTGGCCGAGAAGGCTGGGTTCACCTACGAGGGGCTGCTGCGCAACGCCGGGTACGTGCACAGCGGCCGGGTCGACCTGGAGGTCTGGTCCCTGGTCGTCGCCGACCTGCACCGGCTCTGACCGGCCACCGTACTGACCAGTCAACTCGTGAGCTCGTCCGAGGGCGGGTTGAACTGGCGTACCGGCTGGTCCTTCAGCGCGCCCTTGAGGAACCCGGCGACGGCGTCGATCGGTTTGTTCGCCGGACCCGAGCCGACCGGGTTCATCGGGCTGTCCGGGTCGGAGAGGAAACTCGCGACGGCCAGCTCGGGGGTGTAGCCCACGAACCAGGCGGCCCGGTCGCTGTCGGTGGTACCGGTCTTGCCGGCGACCGGTCGACCGACGATGCCTCGGACCCGGTCGGCGGTGGACCAGCCGCCGCAGGAGCCCCGGGCCGGGGTGTCCCCGGTCGGGCAGCGGGCGGCGTCGGTGGCGGCCCGGGCGGCGTCGGCGCTGACCTGCTGGCTGCACCGGGGGAGCGCCATCTCCAGATCCATCCCGGAACCGCTCCGGTACGTCGCCGGGGTGCCGTCCGGCCCGACGATCGAGGTGACCGGCAGGGCCTCGCAGAACCGTCCCTCAGCGGCGACGGTGGCGTACGCGTTGGCCATCTCCAGCGGCGTGACGTCGGAGACCCCGAGGGTGAACGACCCCCACTTGTTCGCCTGGCTCGGCGACGCCTGCCGCTTGTCGATGTCGGTACGCCACTGAAGGCCCAGCCGTTCGGCCAGCCGGACCACGTTCTCGGCGCCGACCTTCTGCTCCAGCCAGACGAAGTACGTGTTCACCGACTTGCCGAAGCCGGACCACATGGTCTGGTTGCCGCTCATCGCGCCGCTGGCGTTCGACGGGCACCAGTAGCCGCCACAGTCCGTCGGGCCGCCGCTGCCGTCCGGATAGATCGAGACGAACCTGTGCGGTGAGTTGAACGACGTGCTCAGGGGCAGCCCGGCGTCCAGCGCGGCGAGCATGGTGAACATCTTGAACGTCGAGCCGGCCTGGTAGCCGGGGAGGTCCCCGCCGCCGAGCAGCGGGACCACGGTGTTCGGATAGTTGCCCTTCATCCGGCTGCGCTTGCTCGGGTCGGAGTGCGGGCCGTTCTCGCTCTGGTCCAGCGAGTAGGACCGGTTCACCGCCATCGACCGGACGTACCCGGTGCCGGGTTCGACCGCGACCAGGCCGTGCCCGTACGGGCTGCCGATGGACTCGCCGCCCTGCACCTGCTCGTCGGCGATCTTCTGCATGTTCGGGTCCAGGCTGGTGACGATGGTGTAGCCGCCCCGGCGCAACCGGTCGAGGCGCTCCAGGGTGTTGCTGCCGAAGGCCGGCTGTGCGGCCCACCAGCCCTTCAGGTAGTCACAGAAGAAGCCCCAGCTGTTGCGCTCCTCGGGCACCGAGACGCAGTCGTTCGGCGGGTTGCTGAGGCGCAGTTGGATCGGTTCGGCCTTCGCCGTGGCCGTGGCCTGCGGGGACAGGTAGCCCATCGCCTGCATCCGGTCGAGTACGTAGTTGCGCCGGTCGGTGGCGGCCTTCCGGTCCGAGCTGGCCGGGTCGTACGTGGTCGGCGCCTTGACCAGCCCGGCGAGGGTGGCCGCCTCGACCGGGTTGAGGTCCTTCGGCAGTTTGGAGAAGAAGATCTCCGACGCCGAGTAGATGCCGTACGCCCGGTGGCCGAAGTAGGCCGAGTTGAGGTAGCGCTCCAGGATCTGCGACTTCGTCGTCTCCTTCTCCAGGTCGAGGGCGAGTCGCATCTCACGCAGCTTGCGGATCGGCGTCTGCTCGGTGGCCTGCCGGGCCTCGATCGGAGTCTTCGCGCTGTCCCGCAGGGCCATCCGGACGTACTGCATGGTCAGCGTGGAGGCGCCCTGGGACACTCCGCCGGCCTGCTGGTTGGCGACGAAGGCCCGGAGTACGCCCTTGGGGTCGACGCCGTTGTGCTCGTAGAACCGGGAGTCCTCCGAGGCCACGATCGCCTGCTGGATGAACGGCGACATCTGCGAGACCGGCACGTACCGGCGGTGTTCCTCGTAGAAGGTGGTGATCAGGGTCGTCCCGTCGGCGGCGTAGACGTAGCTGGTCTGCGCGGGTGAGGAGGCGAGCAGATCGGCCGGGGTCTTCTCCACCAGGTCGGCGCCGGCCTTGGCGGCCAGTCCACCGACCGCGACGAACGGGAACAGCGCCGCCGCGACGACCACGCCAGCGATGAGTCCGGCCCGGAGCAGGGGTACGAGTCGACCAGAGGCAGAGCGGGTGGTGGGGTTGGTCACGTCTCCAAGCTAGGATAAATCTCGGTAAAACATGATAAAGATTCGCGGATCTGCGATTCTCCGGGCCGGGCGATTCGATCGCTTCCGATCCGCTCCGGGACGCCGCTGGCCCCTGTGGCCGCGCGCCCGGCAGGATCATCCCCATGCACCGGCCCGCCCCGCATTCCACGGATCAGCCCGATCCGCACGGGCCGGATCTGGGTCACCACGGCGATGTCGAACTCGCGCCCGGTCTGGTGGATCTCGCGGTAAACGTCCAGCGGCACCCGATGCCGGCCTGGTTGCGGGAACCGGTCGTGGCCGCGCTGGAGACACTGGCCTCATACCCCGATCCGGCGCCGGCCCGGGCCGCCGTCGCCGCCCGGCACCGCCGCCCGGCCGGCGAGGTACTGCTCACCGCCGGCGCCGCCGAGGGGTTCGTGCTGCTCGCCCAGGCGTTCCGGGGCGCCCGCCGGCCGGTGGTGGTACATCCCCAGTTCACCGAGCCGGAGGCGGCGCTGCGCGCGGCCGGGCACCGGGTCGAGCGGGTACTGCTGCCGCCGGAGACCGACTTCCGGCTGGACCCCGAGCTGGTACCGGCCGACGCCGATCTGGTCTTCATCGGCAACCCCACCAACCCGACCTCGGTACTCCACCCGGCCGACGTGCTGGCCGGCCTGGCCCGACCCGGCCGGATACTCGTGGTCGACGAGGCGTTCGCCGACTCCACGATCGCCGCCAACCCCAGCGACCTCACCATCGCCAGCGACCCCACCGACGCCGCCGCCCTCGCCGTCGAGGGGACCGCCGAGCCCGAGTCGCTGGCGAGCCGGCGTGACCTCCCGGGGCTGGTCGTGGTGCGGAGCCTCACCAAGACCTGGGGACTCGCCGGACTCCGCATCGGCTACCTGCTCGCCCCGGCCGAACTGGTCGAGCGGCTGGCGGCGGTACAGCCACTCTGGGCGGTCTCCACCCCCGCGCTCGCCGCGGCGGCGGCCTGCGCCACGCCCACCGCTGTCGCGGCGGAGCGCCGGATCGCCGCCCGGCTCGCAGTCGAGCGGGAGTACCTGGTGCGGCGGCTCGGAGAGTTGCCCCGGGTACGCGTCGCGGGTACCCCGGCCAGTGCCTTCGTTCTGGTACACCTTCCCGGGGCGGCCCGGGTACGGCTGGCCCTGCGCGACAGGGGTTTCGCGGTACGACGCGGGGACAGCTTCCCGGGGTTGGGCCCTGACTGGCTGCGCCTCGCGGTACGGGACACTGCCACCACCGACCTGTTCGTGGCCGCGCTGGCCGGAATCCTGGAGGAATGATGTTGGACGCCACCCTCGCCGGGATCGGTCCACTCGACGAAGCGGCCATGGCCGCGGCTGGGGACCTGCACGGGAGGTTGACCAAGCCGGCCGGTTCACTTGGTGCGCTGGAGGAACTCTCGATCCGGTTGGCCGGGCTGGCCGGGGTCTGTCCGCCGCCGCTGCCCGAGCCCGCCGCGTTGGCGATCTTCGCCGCCGACCACGGGGTACACGCCCAGGGGGTCACCCCGTGGCCGCAGGAGGTCACCGCCCAGATGGTCGGCAACTTCCTGGCCGGCGGCGCGGTGGTGAACGCGTTCGCCGGGCAGACCGGCGCGACCGTCACAGTGGTGGACGTCGGGGTGGCCACCCCGCTGCCGCAGGTGAAGGTGCCGGCGCAGCGGTCGGGGCGGTCGGCCCCCCGGCTGATCAGTGCCAGGGTCCGGGACGGCAGCCGGGACATGAGCGTCCGGCCCGCCCTGACCCGGGACGAGGCACGCAGCGCGGTCGAGACCGGCATCCGGGTCGCAGACGAACTGCTCGACTCCGGGGCCGGGATCCTGCTGACCGGTGACATGGGGATCGGCAACACCACTGCCGCCGCCGCGCTGATCGCCGCCTTCACCGGGATCGACCCGGCCGAGGCCACCGGGCGGGGTACCGGAATCGACGACGTCACGTACGCCCGCAAGGTGGCGGTGGTCCGGGCGGCGCTGGCTCGGCACGTACCCGATCCGACGGATCCGCTCGGGGTGCTCGCCGCGGTCGGCGGCCTGGAGCACGCGGCGCTGGCGGGTTTCGTCCTGGGCGGTGCTGCCCGGCGGGTCCCGGTGCTGTTGGACGGGGTGAGCGCGGTCGCCGCCGCGCTCGCGGCGGCGGCCTTCGCCCCGGACGCGGTCGGCGCGATGGTCGCCGGGCACCGCTCGGCCGAGCCGGGCGCGACCGCCGGGTTGGACCGGCTGGGCCTGCTGCCGATAATCGACCTGGGTCTACGACTCGGTGAGGGCACCGGCGCCCTGCTCGGCTATCCGGTGGTCGCCGGTGCGGTGCGGGTGCTGCACGAGGTGGCCACGTTCGACTCGGCGGGAGTGTCGGAGAAGTGATCATGTATCCGCTCGCGCTGCGGCTCGCCGGCCGGCGTGTGCTGGTGGTCGGTGGCGGAGCGGTGGCGACCCGGCGGGTGCCGGCGCTGCTGGAGGCGGAGGCCCGGGTGGTGGTGGTCGCCCCCGAGCTGACCCCGGCGCTGCGGGCGCACGTCGACGCCGGCCGCCTGGAGTGGGTGGCCCGGCAGTTCGCCCCGGCCGACCTCGACGGTGCCTGGCTGGTGCAGGTGGCGGTCGACGACCCGGCCGCCGCCGAGGCGGTGAGCGCGGCCGCCGCCGAGCGGCAGATCTTCTGCGTACGCGCCGACGACCGCGACGCCGCGACCGCCTGGACCCCGGCGGTCACCCGGCACGGCCCGCTCACCGTCGCGGTGCTCGGCGGGGGCGACCCGCGTCGGGCGGTGGCGGTCCGGGACGCGATCCGGGAGCAGTTGATCGCCGGAACGCTCACCGTTCCCGCCGCCGATTCCACCGCCACCCCTGCTGCCACTTCCGCAGCGAGTGTCGATTCGAGTGCCAGTGTCGCGGCCGGGAGGCCGGAGCGTCCGGCCGGTCGGGTGGCGCTGGTCGGTGCCGGGCCGGGCGACCCCGAATTGATCACCATCCGGGGCCGGCGGCTGCTCGCCGAGGCCGATGTGGTGGTCGCCGACCGGCTGGTCCCCGGGCTGCTCCTGGACGAGCTGCGCCCCGAGGTCGAGCTGGTGGATGCGACGAAGATCCCGCACGGCCCGGCCGCCGCGCAGGAGGAGATCAACCGGGTACTCGTCGATCGCGCCCTGGCCGGCGCCCGGGTGGTCCGGCTCAAGGGCGGCGACCCGTACGTCTTCGGCCGGGGTGGCGAGGAGGCGCTGGCCTGTGCCGCCGCCGGAATCCCGGTGACAGTCGTCCCCGGGGTGACCAGCTCGGTCGCGGCACCGGCGGCGGCGGGCATCCCGGTCACCCACCGGGGCGTGGCGCACGAGTTCACTGTCGTCTCCGGGCACCTTCCGCCGGAGCACCCCGACTCGCTTGTCGACTGGTCGGCGCTGGCCCGGCTGCGCGGCACCCTGGTGGTGCTGATGGGGCTGAACAACCTGCCCGCGATCACCGCCGTACTGCGGGCGCACGGCCGCGCACCGGAGACTCCGGCGGCGGTGGTCCAGGAGGGTGCGACCAACGGTCAGCGGGTGCTCCGGTCGACTCTGGACGCGGTCGCGGCGCAGGCGCAGGCGGCCGGTTTCCGCCCTCCGGCGGTGGTGGTCGTCGGTGACGTGGTGACCACCCTGGCCGGAGTGCCCGGCGTACGGTGACGGTCGGGTCCACAGCCGGGCTGCCCCGGAGGCAGTACCGGCGCGTGCAGATGCGTTTCGTGTCGTCCCCCCGACACATCGACGCACGCCACCGGATAAAGGGACAGGATCGCGCCACGCTCTGATCACAGGAGGAGGCGCAGCGTGGCTAAGCGGACCATGAGCGACATCGCCCAGAACCTGATCAACTCGGCCAACGAAGACGACGAAACGATGCCCGAGCGCGCGGCGGCAACGCGTCAGGAAGCCCTGGTGTACGCGGTCCTAGCGGTAGCTGATGAGTTGGCCCGGCTCCGGGAGGCGATCGACGGTGTGGAAGGGGCCCTAACGGATCAGGACAACTTTGGGGCCGGCATCCACCTGCACTACATCTCCGATTGGCTCAAAAAACTGGCAGAAAAGTAGCCTGCACGGCGCAACGAACGGCCCGCAGCCTGAGAGACCGGTCCGGCACGCGGGCCGTTCCGCGTGTCCGAGGACGCTCTCCCGGCTACTCGCTCTCGTCGCGCTGGCTGGGCCGGTTGTCGCGTATCCACGCCTCGACGGCGTCCCGGTCCCAGATCCGCATGCGGCCGTTGCCGACGGTGTCAACGGGCTCGGGGAACCCAGGCCGGCGGACGATCTCGGTTGCCCTGGTGCGTGATACCCCGCCGAGCATCGCGGCGACATCTGCCAGGGCAACCAGCCTCATGGGGCGACGGTAGGCACAATTGACCTTGCCACTTCGCCGCTTGCCACATTGACGGTGTCGAAGTGGCAAGGGGCTGTTGTGTATGGGCTGTGCCGCTCGTGGAGCGGGGCTCGGGGGCGGCACGTCGGCCCTGCTCTGCCCGCGCGGCCGGATCACCCCGTCCCTTGGCAAGGGGCGCCGGCCAGCGGGCGGGCTCGGACGCAACGAAGGGTGACGCCCATGTTCAGCGATGACCTACCGCAGCAGCCCGTACCACTCACCGACCTCGGGCCGGTGCCGGTGCCGGAGTCCGTCGAGCGGGCCGCGATGCGCAGTGTGCTGTTGCGCCACGTCAGTAACGGCGGCAACTGCCGGGCGTGCGGTAACCCGCCGGACCACACCGGCTACTGCTGGGCCGCCAGAGTGGCACACGAACGGTTGGCGGGTGACTGGGGGAGGTGACCCGGCAGAGACAGGGAACGGCCCGGACCCAGGTGTGACAGGTCCGGGCCGTCGCCGCGGTAGACCGCTCGGTCAGACTTTGAGCATGTTGTCGAGCAGCAGGGCACAGCGGATCAGGCCCAGGTGGCTGTACGCCTGCGGGTGGTTGCCCAGGCCGCGTTCGGAGATCGGGTCGTACTGCTCGGGAAGCAGTCCGGTCGGGCCGGCGGTGTCCACCATCTGCCTGAACAACTCCTCCGCGTCGGAGCGCCGTCCGGTGCGCAGGTACGCCTCGATCAGCCAGGCCGTGCAGATGTGGAAGCCGCCCTCCCGGCCGGGCAGCCCGTCGTCCCACCGGTAGCGGTAGACCACCGGACCGCTGCGCAGGTCGGCCTCGACCTTCAGCACCGTGGCCAGGAACCGGGGGTCGTCGTCGGGCAGCAGACCCGACAGGCCGATCCAGAGCGAGGAGGCGTCCATCTCCTCGTCCCCGTACGCGACCGTGTAGGCGCCGGCACCGGCGTGCCAGCCGAACTCCAGCACGTTGTGCCCGATCCGGTCACGCAGCTCGACCCACTCCGGCCGGTCGCCGTCGCCGTGCCGCCGCACCACGTGCAGGGCCCGGTCCACCGTCATCCAGCACATCACCTTGGAGTAGACGTGGTGCCGGGGCGGCAGCCGCGCCTCCCAGAGCCCGTGGTCAGGTTCGTGCCAGCGCCGGGCGACCGCCTCGACCATGTTCTCCAGTACCCGCCACTCGGTGTCGCGTACCTCGCCGCGCAGGTCGGCGACGGCCGCCAGCAGGTCGGCGACCGGCCCGAAGACGTCGAGCTGGAGCTGGTGGTTGGCGAGGTTGCCGACCCGGACCGGCCGGGAGCCGGCGTACCCGGGGAGGGTGTCGATGACCGCCTCGGCGCCGAGTTCGTAGCCGTCCACTGTGTAGAGCGGGTGCAGCCGTTCCGGGTGCCCGCCGGTGCGTTCGACACAGCCGTCGACCCAGCGCAGGAAACCCTCGGCCTCGCTCAGCGAGCCCAGGTCGACAAGTGCCCGGGCGGTCATCGCGGCGTCGCGGAGCCAGCAGTACCGGTAGTCCCAGTTGCGTACCCCGCCCAGCTCCTCCGGCAGCGAGGTGGTCGCGGCGGCCAGGATCGAGCCGGACGCCTCGTGCACCAGGCCGCGCAGCGTCAGCGCGCTCCGCCCGACCATCTCCCGGGCGGTGCCCGGCAGCCGCAGCCCGGCGACCCAGTCCCGCCACGGCTGCTCGGCCACCGCCTGCCGCTCCTGCACGGGTACCCGGTGGTGGTCCAGGCTGTGCGAGCCGAACCGCAACTCGCAGGTGATCTGGCCACCGGCGGCGGCCAGGTCGACCACCGCACGGGCGGACTCGTAGCCGCCGTCGTTCACGATCTCCCACTCGACACCGGGGGAGTAGAGCGCGATCGGCTCGTTGGAGCCGAGCACCAGCAACCCGTCGCCGAGCGGCTGGAGCTGCACGGCGACCTGGCCGAACTCGGGCCGGGGGGCGAAGTCGAGCCGGACCCGGCCGGCGCCGCTGAGCACCCGGACCAGTGTCGAGTCGCCGCTGATCACCGCCGAGCCGGTCGGCACGTCGTCGGCCGACGGCCGGTCCAGCCAGTCGGTGACGGTCAGCCCGGACCAGCGGGTCTCCACGGTCATGGTCCCGGTCCGGTAGCGCTGGCCGAGCGGCAGGCCGCCGCGTTCCGGCGCGACGCTGAAGTAGCCGGCCGGGTTGCCGCCGACCAGGTCGGCGAAGATCGCCGGGGAGTCGGGCTTGGGGTGGCAGAGCCAGGTCAGGCTCGCCTCCGGGGTGACGAGTGCGACGGTACGCCCGTTGGCGAGCATCGAGTGCCGCTCGATCGGTACGGCCCGCTCGCCGAAGAGCCAGTTCCGGCGTACCTCGAGCAGCAGCGCGAGCACCCGGGCGGCGTCGACCGGTTCGTTGATCCGGAACGCGGCCCGGGTCTCGCCCGGACCGATCTTGACGCCGACGTCCGGGCCGTGCAGCTTGGCGAAGGCGTTCTCGTCGGTGACGTCGTCGCCGAGGAAGAGCGCGGCGCTGGCCGAGAGCTGGGTGCGGAGCTGTTCGAGCGCGGTGCCCTTGTTGGTGGGGATCACCGACAGCTCGATCACCTCCTTGCCCCGGGTCACGGTCACGTCCGGCCAGATGGCCGGGCCGGCGTCGACCGCCGCGACGACCTCGGCGGCCACCTCGGGATCGGCGCCCCGGGTGTGTACGGCGATGCTCGCCGGCTTGGTCTCCAGCCGTACCCGGGCCCGGCCGGCGACGATCTGGCGCAGCTCGTTACGCAGCCGGGTGCGCACCTCGATCAGCTCGGGGGAGAGGCGCTCGACGAAACCGATGTCGAACTCGGAGCCGTGGCTGCCCACCAGGTGCACCTCGCTGGGCAGCCGGGAGAGCGTGGCCAGGTCACGCAGGGCCCGGCCGGAGACCACGGCGACCGTGGTCTGCGGCAGGGCGGCCAGCGCGCGTACCGCCGCGACCGACTCGGGCAGCGGCACGGCCTTGGTCGGGTCCTCCACGATCGGCGCGAGCGTGCCGTCGTAGTCGCAGGCGACCAGGAGCTGTGGCACCCGGGCGATCCGGCCGATGGCGGATCGCAGTTCGGGGTCGATCGCGTCGAGGGTCCGGGGACCCCCGTCGAGCAGTGAGCCGGACTTCACTCGTCCTCCGTCTCGGGTACGCCCAACTCGTTGAGGAAGGACCGGGCCCAGTGCCCGACGTCGTGGGTACGCAGGTGGCGCTGCATGATGCGCATGCGGCGCCGGGCCTCGACCTTGTCGACGTGGACCGCGCGCAACAGCGCGTCCTTGACACCGTCCGGGTCGTGCGGGTTACAGAGGAATGCCTGGCGCAGCTCGGTGGCGGCGCCGGCAAACTCACTGAGCACGAGGGCGCCGCCCGAGTCGGCGCGTGTTGCTACGTACTCCTTGGCCACCAGGTTCATTCCGTCTCGCAGCGGGGTCACCATCATCACGTCGGCCGCGCAGTAGAGCGCGGCCAGTTCACTGCGACTGTACGACTGATGGAGGTAATGGACGGCCGGCACACCGACCCGGCCGAATTCGCCATTAATTCGACCAACTTCGCGTTCTACCTTGACCCGGAGTGCCTGGTAGTGCTCCACCCGTTCCCGACTCGGCGTAGCAACCTGCACCATAACCGCGTCGGGAACTGTCAACTTTCCGTCAGAGAGCAACTCGCGGAACGCCTTGAGCCGAAGTTCGATCCCCTTGGTGTAGTCGAGCCGGTCCACCCCGAGGATGACGGTCTTCGGATCGCCCAACTCGGTACGGATCTGCTTGGCCCGGGCCTGCACCGCCGGGTCGACGGCCATCCGCTCCATCTCGGCCACGTCGATCGAGATGGGGAAGGCGCCCGCCTTGACCTGCCGGCCGTCCACCTGGATCATCTGGCCCTCGTAGCGCAGCCCGAGCAGGTGCCGGGCCAGCCGGACGAAGTTCTGCGCCGCCAGCCGCTGCTGGAAGCCGACCAGGTCGGCGCCGAGCAGCCCGCGCAGCACCTCGGCGCGCAGCGGCATCTGCATGAAGAGTTCGATCGGCGGGAACGGGATGTGCAGGAAGAAGCCGATCCGCAGGTCGGGCCGGAGTTCCCGGAGCATCGCCGGCACCAGTTGGAGTTGGTAGTCCTGCACCCAGACCGTCGCGCCCTCGGCGGCCACCTCGGCGGCGGCCTCGGCGAACCGGGCGTTGACCAGCCGGTACGCCTCGCGCCAGCGGCGCTTGTAGGCAGGGGTCTCCACGGCGTCGTGGTAGAGCGGCCAGATCGTGGCGTTGGACTGGCCCTCGTAGTAGCGTTCGAGTTCCTCCGCGCTCAACGGCACCGGGTGCAGCCGGATGCCCTCCAGGTCGAACGGTTCCGGTGCGGCGCCCACTCCACCGGCCCAGCCGACCCAGGTGCCCTGGTGCTGGGCCAGCACCGGGTGCAGGGCGGTGACCAGACCTCCGGGGCTGCGCCGCCACTGGCGTCCCTCGGGAGTTGTCACCTCGTCGACCGGCAGGCGATTCGCAACGACCACGAACGAGCTACGTACGGTCACAATCAGTGCACCTCCGGTGATGACGGGTGGTCCACCGCTGAGCGTACTGAGCGTAGCTGCGGTGCCTAACCCCCAGTGCCACAAGTACTGCCCTGCGGGACGCGGTGCGAAAACACAAAGGTGATCATGACCACCCGGTCGGTCCGGCGCCGGGTTCGGCGGAGGGTGATGTGGGCGGGCCGGGCCGGACCTGTCAGGATTGACGATGGCGTTTCCGCCGCACCGCGCGGCCGGCCAGCCCGACAGCGCGGTCCAGAGCAAAGCCCGACGTCGTGGTCGGTCGTAAACACGGCATCCGGGGACATCACATCCGTGGGAGGTAGGCCGCACCGTGGCCCAGTACATCTACGTCCTGGAGAAGGCGCGCAAGGCGCACGGCGACAAGGTCGTGCTGGACAACGTGACGCTGAGCTTCCTGCCGGGGGCCAAGATCGGTGTGGTCGGTCCGAACGGCGCCGGCAAGTCCAGCCTGCTCAAGATCATGGCGGGCCTGGACCGGCCGAGCAACGGTGAGGCCCGGCTGATGCCCGGCTACACCGTCGGGCTGCTCGCCCAGGAGCCGCCGCTCAACGATGCCAAGACCGTGCTCGGCAACATCGAGGAGGCGGTGGCGGAGACCAAGGCCAAGCTGGAGCGGTTCAACAAGATCGCCGAGCAGATGGCCACCGACTACTCCGACGAGCTGATGACCGAGATGGGGCAGCTCCAGGAGGAGTTGGACCACGAGGACGCCTGGGACATCGACTCCAAGCTCGAACTGGCGATGGACGCGCTGCGCTGCCCGCCGCCGGACGCCGACGTCACCCAGCTCTCCGGTGGCGAGCGGCGCCGGGTCGCGCTCTGCAAGCTGCTGCTGGAGGCGCCCGACCTGCTGCTGCTGGACGAGCCGACCAACCACCTGGACGCGGAGAGCGTGCAGTGGCTGGAGCAGCACCTCGCCAAGTACGCCGGCACGGTCATGGCGATCACCCACGACCGGTACTTTCTCGACAACGTGGCCGGCTGGATCCTCGAACTCGACCGGGGCCGGGCCGTCGGCTACGAGGGCAACTACTCCACCTACCTGGAGAAGAAGGCCGCCCGGCTGGCCGTCGAGGGCCGGCGCGACGCCAAGATGAAGAAGCGGCTGACCGAGGAACTGGAGTGGGTCCGGTCCAACGCCAAGGCCCGGCAGACCAAGTCCAAGGCCCGGCTGGACCGCTACGAGGAGATGGCCACCGAGGCCGAGAAGACCCGCAAGCTGGACTTCGAGGAGATCCAGATTCCGCCGGGTCCGCGCCTGGGCAACACCGTGATCGAGGCGCACTCGCTGCGCAAGGCGTTCGGCGACCGGGTGCTGATCGACAACCTCAGCTTCTCGCTGCCCCGCAACGGCATCGTCGGCATCATCGGCCCGAACGGCGTCGGCAAGACCACGCTCTTCAAGACCATCGTCGGGCTGGAGCAGCCGACCGCCGGCTCGGTCAAGGTCGGTGAGACGGTCAAGCTGTCGTACGTCGACCAGAACCGCGAGGGCCTGCACGGCGACAAGACGGTCTGGGAGCTGGTTTCGGACGGGCTGGACCACCTGATGGTGGGCAAGGTCGAGATGCCGTCCCGGGCCTACGTGGCGGCCTTCGGGTTCAAGGGCCCCGACCAGCAGAAGCCGACAAAGGTGCTCTCCGGCGGCGAGCGCAACCGGCTCAACCTGGCGCTGACCCTCAAGATCGGCGGCAACGTCATCCTGCTCGACGAGCCCACCAACGACCTGGACGTGGAGACCCTCTCCTCGCTGGAGAACGCGCTGCTGGAGTTCCCCGGCTGCGCCGTGGTCATCTCGCACGACCGGATGTTCCTGGACCGGGTGGCGACGCACATCCTGGCCTGGGAGGGCGACGACGAGGACCCGTCGAAGTGGTTCTGGTTCGAGGGCAACTTCGAGGCGTACGAGAAGAACAAGATCGACCGGCTCGGTGCCGAGGCGGCCCGGCCACACCGGGTCACCTACCGCAAGCTCACCCGTGACTAGTCCGGTGCAGTCCCGACCGGCGCCAGCGGAGCAGCTCGACAGCCGCAGGTACGTCTACGAGTGCACGCTGCGCTGGTCGGACCTGGACGCGTACGGGCACGTCAACAACGCCCGCTTCCTCACCCTCTACGAGGAGGCCCGGGTGGCGCTGATGTTCGCCGGCGGCCGGGCCTGGGGAGTCGGCTCGTTCGCCGACGGTGTGGTGATCTACCGGCACGAGATCGACTACCTGCGCCCGGTCGGGTACACGCTCGACGAAACGACCGTCGAGCGTGCCCCGACGGTACGCATCGAGATGTGGATCGAGGACCTGCGGCAGTCGCGGTTCACCGTCGTCTACGAGCTGTTCGACCGTACGGTGCTGGCCGGCCGGGCCCGGTCGGTGCTGGTGCCGTTCGACCTCGAAAAGCAGCGACCCCGCCGGCTCACCGACTCCGAGCAGGAGTTCCTCCGGCGGTACCTGATCGAGTCGACGACCCGGGACAAGCCAGCGTAGGGAGCGATGTCGGTGTCCGCTGCGGAGAAGGTTGGTGGTGCGCCGGTCGCGGCCGGGAACGGTCACGGGCTTTCCGGCCTGCCGGACGCCGGTGCCTTCCTGGCCCGGTTGACCCGGCTCGACCCGGGTGCGGTGGTCCGGCTCCGCTCCGGGGCGCCCGGTGCGGCCCCCGGGGCGCCGGAGCGGACCGTACTCTGGGCGCGGCTGCCCTGGAACGTGCTGGTGGGCCGGGTGGTCGCCGGGGCCGGGCCGGGCGACGCCACGGTCTCCGCCGCCGAGCTGCTGGCCGAGCTGGGCCGCGGCGGTGCGGCGTTGCCGCGCCGCCGGGACGCCGACTGGCGCTGGCCGGTGCCGGGCGGGCCCGGCACGGTGGTGGAGACGATCGCCGGCGCCGAGCTGCGCCGGATCGCGGCCGCGGCGGCGCAGACGTTGCGCGGTGCCGCCACCGAGGGCGTCGCCGGCCGGGCCGTCGGCCAGCGGGCGGTCCGGGACGCCCTGCTCGACCACGTCGCGGTGGTGGTGACCGCACCATCGATCGACACCGATCGGGGAACCGGGGTCGGCATCGCCAACGATCCCTCCCCGGGTGGCGGGCGGATAGAGATCTCTCAACGGCTGGTTCAGGCCATCGTCCGGATGGGCTTTCTCAGCTCCTCCGGCTCACCTGACCAGGACGCCGTACGGGTGCGGATCATGGGTCGTTGGGTCGGACTGGCTGCACCATTCGGAGTGGCATGGTCACAGAAAGTCAGTCAGCTTGCGATAAAACCGGCGCGTGATCAACCGAACGGATGAGGCGGTATGGTCCGTCCGTCCCGGGGCTGTCGGTGGGGGGGTGCTTCGAGCCGGCTGTACGGGTACCGTCGGGCCTCGGATCCAACGCAACGTAGGCACGTGGATCCGCTGGGGAGTGAGGTGCGCAAGCGATGCCGTGGTGGTCATGGCGCCCCGGCCACGCCGGTGGCGGCGAGCCGGAAACTCGAAGCAGGATCCAGTCGGACGGTGCCGTCCGGGTCGGGCCGCCGGCGCCCCGGGAGCCGGAACACGACTCCCGACCGGAACCCGACGCGCGGCCCGGAGATCGGGCCTCGATCAGGGAGATCCCCCCGGTGATCGCGCCGGTGACGCTGCGCCGGGTCGGCGACGCGCTGGACCTGCTCGACGTCCGCTACCTCGCCGACGGCGACGGCAGCCTGCTGGCCATGTGGGAACGGCACGCCGTGCTGTTCGCCCTGGAGGGGCCGGACGACGAGATCCTCGTCATGCGGGCGCGGCCACACTCCACCGTCCCGCCGGACTGGGCCGACCGGGCCTACCGGGTGGTCAACGAGTGGAACCACACCCGCCGGTTCTGCAAGGCGTACGTCGGTGACCCCACCGAGCGCGGCCAGTTGCCCATCTACGCCGAGTTGCAGGTGCCGTTGAGCGCAGGAGCGCACGACGCCCTGCTCGTCGAGATGCTGGACTGCGGAGCCGCGGTGGCGACCACCTTCGTCGACTGGCTGCACGACGAGGGCGCACTGCTCTAGCGGCCGACTCCGGCAGGGGCAGCGCTCAGTGCGCCGGCCCCGGCGTCTCGTCCATCGTGTTGACCATGAAGTACGCGGCCCGTTCGAGGTACTGCCACAGGGTCTCGTGCTGCTCCGGCGACAGCTCCAGCCGGTCCACGGCCTGGCGCATGTGCCGCAGCCAGGCGTCCCGCTCGACCGGCCCGACCCGGTACGGCGCGTGCCGCATCCGGAGCCGGGGATGCCCGCGCTGCGCCGAGTAGGTGTTCGGGCCACCCCAGTACTGGATCAGGAAGAGCCTCAGCCGGTCCGCCGCCGGGCCGAGATCCGCCTCCGGGTACATCGGCCGGAGCACCGGGTCGGTGGCGACACCCGCGTAGAACTCGTCGACCAGTCGTCGGAAGGTCGGTTCGCCGCCGATCTCGTCGAAGAACGTCGGCGACGGGCGGGTCTGCTCTCGCTCACCTGCGGGATTCACCGCTCCATCCTGCCACCCGGATGGGCGATCATCGCCGCCTCTGCGCCGTCCTCCCGGTGCGGGCTGGCTCACATCCGAGCGGTGCGGGCTGGCTCACCTCCAGCGCGGTGCGGGGGATCAGACCGCGCCGATGCCGGCCTCGGACGAGGGCGGCCTGGGGTTGGGCGGGGAGTTCGGCGCCCGACGCTGTCCCGATCGGGCCGCCTCGGCCGTCGCCTCCCGCTCGGCGGAACGGCGCCGGGCCTCCGCGATCGCCTCGTCGAACCGTTCCGACTGCGGCCAGCGCAACGCCAGCACCAGCATCAGCAGCACCCCGGCGGCACTCCACAGCCCCACCACCCGGGGAATGCTGAACCGCTCGGCGAGCAGGCCGGTGACGAGCACCGCGAGCCCCTGCATCACCTGCACGCCGGTGTTCATCACGCCGTTCGCCCGGCCCCGGTAACCGTGCGGCAGGGCCAGCACGAAGAGCCCGTTGGTCACCGGCATCAGCCCGGCGACCGCGAAGCCGGCGACCGCGGCCAGCAGCGCGACCACCGCCGGCGGTGGGTTGAACAGGGCGGGCACCAGGGACAGCGGGGCGAGTACCGCGAACGGCCGGACGAGCGCCCGGCGCAGGTTCGGCCGGAGGGCCCGGCCGACGAGCACGCCGCCGAGGATGAAACCGGCCGGTGCGGCGATCATGATCAGCGCCTGGGTGGCGCTCCGGCTGGCGCCCGAACCCGCGAGGTCGGTGGCCCAGGCCGCGGCCAGCCCTTCCGGGACGATCGCGAACAGCATCACGCAGAACACCATGATCGCGATGGCCCGCAGCACCGGCGTGCCGAAGACCAGGGCGAAGCCGGCGGCGGTCTCCCGGAGCAGGTGCTGCCGGCCGTGCTCGGGCGGCACGGCGGGCCGGTGCCGGACGCCGATCCAGAGGATCAGCGCGGAGAGCCCGAAGGCGGCGGCGTTGAGCAGCAGGGCCAGCGCCGGACTGTAGAGCGCGATGCCGGCCCCGACCGCGTAGCCGACGACCTGGGCCGCCTGTCCCACGCTGCCCTGCAGGGAGAGCGCGACGACCAGCCGGTCGCCGGTGAGCAGCAGGGGGAGCATCGCGGACCGGGCCGCCTGGCTGGGCGGATTGGCCAGGGTCGCCGCGAAGAGCAGCGCCAGGATCACCGGCGTGTCCAGACCGTCGATCGCGATCGCCGCGTAGAGCGGCAACCGGATGAGGTCGCAGATCACCATCACCGTCCGGTACGGGTACCGGTCGGCGAGGGTGGTCAGCAGCGGACCGCCGACCAGCCACGGCAGGTAGCTGATCGCGAAGGCCGCCGCGGAGAGCGCCACGGACTCGCTCTGCTGGTAGACCAGCAACGTGACAGCGGCCTTGGCCAGATAGTCGCCGGTCCAGGTCAGTACGGTGGCCGCGAAGACCGCCCGGTATTCACGCTGGGCGAACACCTCCCGATAGGTCGCCGGCCGCTCGGGAGTGTGTGTCTCTTCGGACACCGGTGGGCCTCCATCGTTCTCGACCGCTGACCAATTGGGATGGGGCTGCCGGGAACGTCAGACGTTCTGATCAGCAAGGTCTTCGTTACGCTCCGGGAGGGGAGCTAGTTCTGGATTCTGCCCGATCGTATGACGACTGGCTAGGGCGAACGGATAGATCGTCACATCTCCGACTGGTCGAACGGACCATACCCGACCGCCCACACGGTACGCGACCCCTGACGGCCGGCCCCCTGGCCAGGCCATCCGGTACCCCGTACGGCGCCGTCCGGCGGAACTGGTGCCGTCGCGTACCGGTGCCGGGTCAACCGGTCGGCGGGGCGCTGGTGGCGTACCCGAAAAAGGTTCGCTCAGGTCGCTCCACCCTGGCCGGTCTCGCCGTCGGCCGGTGGGGTCGACGGCCGGGGGAACATCCTGGTCGCCGCGATGCCGGCGGTGATGCCCGAGTTCTCCAGCGCCTCGGCCAGCCGGCGCCGCAGCTCCCGGGAGACCGGAAGCTGCCCCTCGGCAGTGGTCTTGGCGACCGTCCGGATCACCGAACCGTCCACGGTGATCTGCTCGACCCCGACCACCTCGGGCGGCTCCACCAGTTCCGGCGCCAGCTCCGGGTCGACCGCGACCGAGGCGGCGGCGGTGCGCAGCACTGCGGTGGCCTCCTCGGTCCGGGCGAAGCCGATCGGGATGTCCACCACCACCATCGCCCAGCCCTGGCTCTTGTTGCCGACCCGGATGATCTCGCCGTTGCGGATGTACCAGACCACTCCCCGGGCGTCCCGGACGGTGGTGATCCGCAGGCCGACCGCCTCGACCACCCCGGTCGCCTCGCCGAGGTCCACCGTGTCGCCGACCCCGTACTGGTCCTCCAGCAGCATGAAGAGCCCGGCGAGCAGATCCTTGACAAGCGTCTGTGCGCCGAACCCGAGGGCCAGACCGGCGATACCGGCACTGGCCAGCAGTGGGGCCAGGTCGAAGCTGAGTTCGCTCAGGATCTGCAACACGGCGATCGCGAAGACCACCGCCGTGGTCATGCTGCGCAGCACGGAACCGATCGCCTCGGCCCGCTGCCGGCGCCGTTCGGGTACCACCGCCTGCGGGTCGGGCGCGGCGCTGGGGATCCGTTCCCGCAACGGCCGGAGTACCGCCGGGATCCGGCTCTCCGAGGTGCTGCGCACCAGCCGGTTGATGGTCCGGTGCAGCAGGAAGCGGAGCAGGACCGCCACCAGCAGGATCAGCACGATCGTGGCCGGCTTGATCAGGAAGAGGTTGCTCCCCTCGGCGAACCACGCCGACTTTGTCACCCGGTAGACCTGGTCGCAGAGCGGGTTGTCCAGGCAACTCGGCTTCGGCTCCGGTGTCTCGGCCGGTGGCGTTCCGAGTACGGCGGCGGTGATCAGCGTCGCGGGGTTCACGAATGACTTCGTACCGTACCGGCGTCCGCCGGTCTCGGCCGACCCGCCGGCACGTGTCGGACGCCGCCGTCGCGCGGGCCGGTGCCGCCGAACGGTGGGGACGGAACCGGTCATCTTGCCACGGGACGTGAAAGCTTTCTGCGGGACCCCCGATTAGTACGTGCAATCGCGTCGGCTATCGGGGACTATTGGCGCACGGATGCCGGTGATCTGCCGGCGTCGGCCGCGGTCTGGGCGGCCGGTCGGTGCCTGCTGCCGATCGGGCAACCGGGGCGCGGCCGGCACCAGGCGGGCGAGGGAGCGGACCAGAAACAACCGAGAGGGTGAGCGCGATGCCTGACATACGACCCACGGTGGGCTCCGGAGCGTTGGTGCTCAATGCCACCTATGAGCCGCTGTGTGTCGTTTCAGTGCGTCGGGCCGCCATCCTGGTGCTCTCCGCCAAGGCCGTGTGCGTGGCCGACGGCGAGGGGATCCTGCACAGTGCCCGCAACTCCCTGCCGGTGCCGTCGGTAGTCCGGCTGACCCGGTTCGTCCGGGTGCCCTACCGGACGCATGTCGGGCTCTCCCGCCGGGCCATCTTCGCCCGGGACAACTGGCGCTGCGTCTACTGCCGGGGTCCGGCCGAGACCATCGACCACGTCTTCCCGCGCAGCCGGGGCGGCCGGCACGCCTGGGAGAACGTCGTCGCCGCCTGCGCGAAGTGCAACCACACCAAGGGCGACAAGACCCCGGCCGAGCTGGGCTGGCGGCTGAACTCGCTGCCGGCCGCGCCGAAGGGGATCGCCTGGCGGGTGCTGGGGCACCGGGCGCCGGACCCGCGCTGGGCGGACTGGCTGGACCTGCGCGAGGCCGAGGCGGCCTGAGCACCGCACGCTCAACTGAACGCGGTACCGGCTCAGCTAGTTGTGCCGGGCCGAGACCAGTGACGCGAAGACGACCACGTTGTCGGCGTACCCGGTGGAGCCGCCGACCCAGCGCCCGCCGCAGGTGATCAGTCGCAGTGACGGCCGGCTGAAGTCGCCGTAGACCTGGTCGACCGGCAACTGTGACTTGTTGAACCGCCGGACCGAGTTGACCTCGAAGACCGCCACCGACTCGTCCTCCCGGTCCACCTCGATCTTGGCGCCGGGGCGGAGCCCGGCCAGGTCGTGGAAGACGGCCGGGCCGGTCCGGGTGTCGACGTGACCGACGATCACCGACGGCCCGTACTGGCCGGGGGTCGGGCTCTGGCTGTACCAGCCGGCCTCGTCCCGGCGGTCCGACGCCGGCACCTCGATGGTGCCGTCCGGTGCGACCCCGACCGGGTGCACCGGGGCATCCAGGTCGAGCGACCGGATGCCGATCGCGACCGGCGGGCTCGACTCCAGCACCGGGAACTTGCGGGGCGGTGCCGGGGCACCGAACGGCAGCCCGCTGGGCAGCAGGGTGATCCCGGTGACGCTCTGCACCCCGAAGAGGGTGACGAGGATGCCGAGCAGCAGGGTGATCACCGGTACCGGCCCGGGGCGGCGGGCCAAGCGGCGCCCGACCGCCCGCCGGGGCGGCCGGGGTGACGCGGCGTCCAGGGTGCCGGGCGGGGTGCCGTCGGCCGGATCCGGGCTGGTGATGCTCGCCGCGGTGGCCTGCCGGGCGAGCCGGGCCGTCCGGCGTCGCCACCGGTCGGTACGCGCCCACCACCGACCCGTCCGGTCCCGCCACGTGCCACCGGCCGTGGAAGGGCGGAACATCGTCGGTCCGCGGGTCAGCTACTCGGTTCGGTACGCCGGCGCCGGCTGGCCATGCCGAACCCGACCGCGAGTACGACGATGCCGAGGCCACCGGCGATCATCATCGTCCCGCCCATGCCGCCGGCCGTACCGCCGCCACCGGTTGCCGGCCCCTGGCTGCCCTGACTCATGTTCACCACGGTCAGCGTGGTGGTGGCGTTGTTGCCGTTCTGCTGGCAGGCCAGGTTGACCGCGTACGCCCCCGGAGCCTTGCTGCCCGGGATCGTCACCGAGCCGGTGAGGAAACCGTTGTCGGGGCGTACGATCACCCGGCCGAAGGCGTCCGAGTGCACCGTTGCCTGCTGGTTGTTCGCACCGTCGCAGCTCGCCCGGATGTTGACCCGGGTGCCCGCCTGTGCGGTGTTCGGGGTCACCTCGACGAAGGTGTTCGGTCCGGCCCGTACCGCGCCCGCGTTCCCGAGCAGCGGCCCGGGTACCAGCGTGGCGACTGTGACACCGGCGGCGATCGTACGGCCGACGACCTTGGCAGTGAGCATGACGTCCTCCCCGGCGGTGCATCCCCTCGGCCGGGCACCCGTCGCATCGCCGCACGGGTCGGGTGCGCGACCGTCGTCGTGGGACGTGTTCCCACCGGTCCGGCGCACACACGCTCCGGGACCGCCCCGCTCAGCTGCCTGGGGTGGGTGGGATCGGCAGTACCGGGTGCCAGGCCAGCGGGCTGGAGAGCACCATCGTGCTCGACGGCTGCCCGTACGGGGCGAGACGGTCGATGACCTGCTCGAACGCCTCGATCGACTCGGCGGCGACCTTCAGCATCGAGCAGGCGTCACCGGTGATCCGGTGGATCTCCAGGATTTCCGGCCAGCCCGGCACCTCCGGGTCGCGGAGGATGCAGTGCGCCCCGTAACAGGACATCCGGATCATCGCCACCACGTTCCGGCCGGCCCGGGTCAGGTCGACGTGTGCGTGGTAGCCGGTCACCACACCGGACTCCTCCAGCCGGCGGACCCGTTCGGCGACGGCCGGCGGGGAGAGGTGCACCCGGCGGGAGAGTTCGCTGAACGAGAGCCGGGCGTCGGCCTGGAGTTCCCGCAGCAGTGCCCAGTCCATCGCGTCCACCACTCACTCACTCTCCGTAACGTACTCGTGAAGCTCGGATCGACCTTTCGAACGTTAAGCCATTTCGGCACCGAACCACAGAACCATCGAATCCAGGCTGATGGCGCCGTTGGTTCGGCATTCCGTCAGGTGCCCGACCAGGGAGATCATGACGGTACCGCGTTACGGAACGGAGGCAACGGTGGAGAGCACCCAGCGCCAGCGGCGACCCGGTCGACCCCGGGTACGCCCGCGCAACGCCGCACAGCGGGCCGCCCGGGCGGCGGCCAACGGTGGCGAGCCGACCCTGGAACCGGCCGGCCGGACGCCGTACGACGAGTACGTGCACGCGAGCACCCTGCATCGCCTCCAGCAGCCGCTGAGCCAGGACCCGGGCGAGATGTCGTTCCTGATGGTCAGCCAGATCATGGAGCTGTACTTCGGGCTGACCTGCTTCGAACTGCGCGAGGCGCGGCAGCGGCTGCGCGCCGACGACCTGTGGGGCGCGCTCGCCCCGCTGCACCGGGCGGCGCTGCACCTGGAGGGGCTGAACGCGGCCTGGCGGGGACTGCGCTGGATGACCCCGGCGGACTTCAACCGGTTCCGCAACCTGCTCGGCGAGGGCTCCGGATTCCAGTCCGCGATGTACCGGCAGTTGGAGTTCCTGCTCGGGCTGAAGACCGCCAGCCTGGTCCGACCCTTCCACCGGCACCCGGAGGTCTACGCCGAACTGGTCGAGACGCTCCGGTCGCCGAGCCTCTGGGACGAGGTGACAGCCCTGCTGGCCCGCCGGGGCTTCGCGCTGCCGGAAACGCTGCTGCACCGGGACTTCTCCGGCGACGCCGAGCCGAGCGCCGAGCTGACCGCCGCCTGGGTGCGGATCTACGCCGACACCGGACCCGACAACCAACTGCGGCAACTCGGCGAGACCCTGGTGGAGATCGCCGAGCAGTTCGACGACTGGCGCCACCAGCACCTCAAGGCCGTACGCCGGACCATGGGCGCCAAGGTCGGCACCGGCGGGTCGGCCGGCGCGGCCTGGCTGCGCCGGAGCATGGCCCGGGAGGTCTTCCCCGAGCTGTGGGCCGCCCGGACCGACATGTAGGGCGGGCGGCTAGCGTTCCGTGCCGAAGGCGAGCGAATCGAGGAGTGACGAGCGGATGACCACCCCCGAGCAGGAGGAGGCGGCCCGGCGCCGCGACGAGACCGACAGCGGTCATCGGCATCTCTTCCACGTGCCCCCGGCCGAGGGCGGCCGGTACCCCGAGTCCGCCTACCTGGTCGGCAACTCGCTCGGGTTGCAACCCCGGGCCGCCCGGGCCGACCTCGAAGCCGAGTTGGAGACCTGGGCCAGGCTCGGGGTCTCGGGGCACTTCTCCGGCGACCGGCCGTGGGTGCCGTCGTACCGCTCGCTCACCGGGCCGAGCGCGGCGCTGGTCGGCGCGCTGCCGGCCGAGACCGTGGTGATGAACTCGCTGACGGTCAACCTGCACCTGCTGATGGTCTCGTTCTACCGGCCGACCGCCGGTCGTGACCGGATCCTGATCGAGGACGGCGCCTTCCCCTCCGACAGTTACGCCGTGCGCAGCCAGGCCCGGCACCACGGGCTGGATCCGGACGAGGCGGTCGTCCGGCTGCGCCCCCGCCCCGGCGAGGAGGTGCTGCGCACCGAGGACGTGGTCGACTACCTCGACCGGGAGGGGCAGCGGGTCGCGCTGGTGCTGCTCGGCGGGGTCAACTACCTGACCGGCGAGCTGATGGACATCCCGGAGATCACCCGGGCCGGGCACCGGGCCGGCGCCCTGGTCGGCTGGGACCTCGCGCACGCGGTCGGCAACGTACCGCTGGCGCTGCACGACTGGGACGTGGACTTCGCCGCCTGGTGCACCTACAAATACCTGAACTCCGGGCCGGGGGCGCTGGCCGGGGCGTTCGTGCACGAACGGCACCTCGGCGACCCGGCGATCGACCGGTTCGAGGGCTGGTGGGGCACTGACGAGGCGACCCGGTTCGAGATGGCACCGGTCTCCCGGCCACCGGCCACCGTGGAGGCGTGGCTGATCTCCAATCCGCCGGTACTGGCGATGGCGCCGATGCGCAGCGCCCTGGCCATCTTCGAGCAGGTCGGGATGCCCGCGCTGCGGGCCCGCAGCGAGCGGTTGACCGGCTATCTGGAGGGCCTGCTGGACCAGATCACCCCGGGTCGGCCGCTGACCGTGCTCACCCCGCGCGATCCGGCCCGGCGCGGCTGCCAGCTCTCCGTCCGGATCGGCCGGGGCGGGGCCGCCGCACTGACCAGACGGCTCTCCAAGGAGTACGGGGTGCTCGTCGACGACCGCGAACCGGACGTGATCCGGCTCGCCCCGGTACCGCTCTACTCGACGTACCACGACTGCTGGCGGGCGGCCGAGGCGCTTGCCCGGCTCGTCGACGAGGGCTGACCCGAGCGCCGCCCGGCCCGGATCGGCACCCCGAGATCTGCTGGGCGGCGGTTTCCGATACCGTGAACGGCGACCGGCTCGGTCGGGTGGACACCTTCGCCACCTGCGCCGACCGGGCACGATGATCCCGTTTTCGCCTGGGGGCGTTGAGGTTGTCTGTTTCCGACACGTTGCTGGTCTTCGTTGCCATCCCGGCCGCCGCGGTGCTGGTGATCACCGTGCTGGCCCGGGCCGGCAAGAGCGGCCGTAACGCCCGGCGTTACCGCCCGGGGCGGCCCTTCGAGTTCACTCCGGTCTGGTTCCTCTCCTCGCCCGAGCACCTGACCGAGTCCGCCCGCAACGCGCTGCCGGCCGGCGCCGAGGCCCGGGCCCTGAGCAGTGGCGAGGTCGAGACCATCAGCGCGCCGAAGCGCGCCGGCGTGACAGGGGGCGCAAGTGACCGCTGGTAAGAGCGTGGCGACGGCCGAGCGGCCCGAGGCCGAGGTCGGACCGAGCGCCACCACCCGGCCGGACGTGCTCGACGGGCCGTTCACCACCCGCCAGCTCCTCCGGATCGACGAGGCGCTGCGGATCGCCGACGAGTCGACCGGCCTGGTCTTCACCGTCTACGTCGGTCCGCTGACCGAGCCGGTACGCGAGCACGCGCAGCGGCTGCTCATGGACCTGGTCGACCCGGCCCGTGCCGTACTTGTCGCGCTCTCGCCCAACCAGCGGGTGCTGGAGATCGTCACCGGCTCCGAGGCGCGCAAGCGGATCCCGGACCGGGATGCCAAGCTGGCCGCGCTCTCCATGGTGGCCTCCTTCGGTGGTGGCGACCTGACCGGCGGCATCGTCAGCGGGCTCGACCAGCTCGCCAGCCGGGCCGGCCGCGCCGCCGACTGACACCCCGCTCGTCCGCCCCGCCCGGCGGCCGGCCGGTCGGCTCGACTGCCGGTCAGTACAGCCAGGTGCCGGGGGCGACCCGCACCGGGAACGGCACCTCGACCAGCTTCGTACCGGTCGACGGGACGGAGCTGAGCAGCTCGTAGTGGCCGGCGGGGGCGCGTAGGTAGAGGTGGGCGATCGGGCCCTGCTCAGCCCGTTCGATCCGCCAGTACGACTCGATGCCGGCCTCGGCGTACAGGCCCAACTTGGTGAACCGGTCGTGCCGCCGACTGCTCGGCGACTCCACCTCGACCACCAGCGCCACGTCCTCCGGGTCAGCCCACATCGCGTCCTGCGGTGCACTCGGTCGCAGTACCGTGACGTCCGGGATGGCGTTGCCTCCCGGTACCCGCAGGCCGATCTCGCGGATCACCCGCCACTTCGGTGGGGTGGCGGCGCGTAGGGCGGCGCGGATCTCGTCGGCCAGCTCGTGATGCTGGAAGTCCGCCGGAGGGGTCACGTGGAGGCTCCCGTCGATGATCTCGTAGCGGTGCCCGTCCGCAGGCAGGGTGCGCAGATCGTCCTCGGTCCACCCCTGCTCGGGCGGATGCCACTCGTAGCGCGGTTGGGCCATCGAATCCACCTCCATCCCGAAGCCTAACGGCCGGAGACGCTCCGTGGTCGCCCCGACGGGGGCGACCCGGCCCCGGGTCGTCTGCGCCATCGACCAAAAGCAGGGTGGCCGCGAGAACCTGGCCGCCGGAGCGCTACAGCTCCGCTGTGCCGCCCGATCAGCGGCATGAGCGTGCGTCTACCGCTGGAGGTACAAGCATGTTGTGGACCAGCGGCGGTTTCCCTTCCTGGCCGACCTTCGGGCACGGTGGGGGGCCATCCGGGATGAATGCCGTGCTCTCCCGCAGGAGACCTACCAGCCGTGGGTACAACGCGAGATGTACGGACAGGGCTGGAGTGTCTACGGACTTGTCGCTTTCGGAGAACGGATTGAGGACGCGCTCGAAGCATGCCCGGCCACCGCCTCCGCGTTAAGGAGCGTCCCTCACCTGACGACCGCCGGATTCTCTCGGATGGCTCCTGGCACCCACATCAAGCCACATCAGGGATGGGTCACCACCGTCTACCGCGCACATCTCGGACTCGTCGTGCCGGACGACTGCGCGCTGCGAGTGGGCGACGAGACCCGACAGTGGCGCGAAGGCGAAACCTTCGTCTTCGACGACACCGTCACGCATGAGGCGTGGAACTACAGCACCAGCGACCGCGTCGTGCTTCTGTTCGACTTCGCCCGTCCCGGCTGCGAGGACATGGCGCAGGACGAACTGCCGGCCTCGGTGGCAGGCTTCGTACGGCGCGGCGGATGAGCCAGACCACACCAGAGCACTTCCACGGCCCCGTCTCATCCTGCCGTCCTGAAATCCCGCCGACCGTCGGGCGTGCGCCTGCAGCACCCGGGCATCACGCTGCCTACAGCGCGGTATGCGGCAGAAGAGGGCCTTACTCGCAGGCGAAGGAGTCGAGCGATTTTGTGCAGCTAAGTGTGGCACCGGCCGCGCTGGTTGTTCGCAGTGGTCGGCCATCGGCAGTCTTGGAAACCTTGTATACCCCCGTCTTTCCCTGGGACGACCAGCGGAGAAGAATCTCCCAAGTGCAATCACACGTCCCGGTGCTGCTGTAGACGAGAAAAGTCTCGGCGTCGTCGATTGAGACCCTGTACGGGAAGCGTATTGGCTTGCGTTCATGCGGCGGAACATCTTCGGCCCAATCGGGCTCGACCTCCGTGCTTAAGCGCGGTGGGGTGTGGTCCAGCAAGACGTTAACCCACCGATAGACATTGTCACCGCCGCAGGCCATCGAGACGTGCGTACCCGATGATGGCTTCGTTTTTTGGGTGACGCTTATCTCCATGCCAAGGAGTGTCACCTGAGCGCCTGTCTTGCCCTGGATGTTCAGCTCGATGATCCCGCTCGACGCGGTGACAGCCCCCACCCCGTCTGCCCAATAGTTCCGCTCGTCCTCCGTCGCGACATAGGACGGTTGACTGAACTCTCCGGGCGCTGCAGGAACGACCCAACCGCTTCCGCAAGGATTCGGGATCCGGCGTGCGGTCACATCTATTGGATCTGCCGGAGGGCAATCGTTTTACCAGTAGGCGATGCCGGCCTCGCACTGATCGCCTGGGTAGGAGTGTTCGGATGGGGAGTGGGCAATGCTGTCTCTGTCGGGCGAGCTGGAACTAGCATGGGAGGCGATCGACGCTCTGGCCCTGTCGGTCGATCAATCCCGAGACGTGATCCTAAGGTTGATCAATGACTACACCTGAACCGCGCTGGCGAACCTCCACTCGCAGCAACGCTGCCTCTGGCAACTGCGTTGAGGTTGCTGACAATCTTCCTGGCCGGGTACTCGTCCGGGACAGCAAGGATCGGGACGGCGGCACGCTGGCCTTCGGGCCGGAGGCGTGGCGCGGCTTCGTCAACCTGGCGAAGTCGCACGGCTGACGCGGGTCCGCCGCGCCGATCAGTACCCGGATGGTTCTTGGCTGACGACGGCGCCGGGCGCCGGAGAGGAATCCGGCGCCCGGCGGCGGTCAGTTTCGGTGGTGCGGTCAGGACGGTGAGGCGGCGTCCTTCGCCCGGGCCTTGAGCGCCCGCACCACACCGTCCCGGCCCTCGGCGACCAGCCGGCGCAGCGGCGCCGGATGCCCCGACTCGGCCAGCCAGGCGTCGGTCATCCGGATGGTCTCCTCGGTGATCTGGTACGCCGGGTAGGCCAGCATCACGAACTCCTGCGCCGGCTCACTGTCGCGGTTCTTCCACATCTGGCCGACGACCTGGAAGAACCGCTCGGCGTACGGTGCGGTCAGCTCGACCTGCGCCGGGTGCTGGAAGCCCTGCAGCAGCGCCCGGTGCCGCCAGTTCGGCAGCGCCTCGTCCCCGGTCAGGGTGCGCCACACCGTCTCCTTGTTCTCGGCGGTGGGCAGCAGCGCGTGCGCGAGCGCGGCCTCCCGCTCACCGCTGGAGGTCCGGTCCGCCGCCAGCTCGGCGTCGATCTCGGCGGCTCCGGCCGCGTCACCCGCGACCAGGGCACGCAGTACGCTCCAGCGCAGCTCGGTGTCGATGGTCAGCCCCTGCGGCACCCCGGCACCGTCCAGCCACCCCCGGAGCACGGCCAGCTCCTCGTCACTGCGGGCCGCCGAGGCGTAGGTCCGGGCCCAGGCCAGTTGCAGGCCGCTACCCGGTTCGGCGGCGCGCAGCGCGGTCAGCGCGGTACGGGCGAGATCCGCCCAGCCGGTCGGCGCCCACTCCGGCGCGGCGTACGAGGTGAGCGTGGCGGCAACCTGCCGCAGCGTCGCCGTGACCAGGTTGATGTCGGTCTCGGCGGGCAGCCCGGCCAGGGCCAGCGCCACGTAGTCCCGGGCGGCGAGCTCGGCGTCCCGGACCATGTCCCAGGCGGCGGCCCAGCACAGGCCCCGGGCCAGCGACGACTCGAACGCGGCGATGTGCCCCACCACCGTCGCCATCGACCGCTCGTCCAGCCGCAGCTTGGCGTAGGTCAGGTCGTCGTCGTTGAGCAGCAGCACGTCCGGCGCCGCCACGCCGCTGAGCTGCGGCAGCTCGGTACGCTCGCCGGCCACGTCGACCTCGATCCGGTCCCGCCGGACCAGCCGGCCGTCCCGCAGGTCGTAGAGGCCGACGCCGATCCGGTGGGTACGCAGCGTCGGGTGCTCGCTCGGTGCCTCCTGCCGGACCACCACCGACTCGTACGTCCCGTCGGGGCCGATCGACACCTCCGGGCGGAGCGTGTTGACCTGCGAGGTCTCCAGCCACTCGGCGGCGAACTTGCGCAGTTCCCGGCCGGAGGCCGCCTCCAGCTCGGTGAGCAGGTCGTCGAAGGTGGCGTTGCTCCAGGCGTGCTTGCCGAAGTAGCTGCGCAGGCCCTGCAGGAACGGCTCCTCCCCGACGTACGCGACGAGCTGCTTGAGCACGCTGGCGCCCTTGGCGTACGTGATGCCGTCGAAGTTGACCTCGACGGCCTCCAGGTCCGGCATCTCGCAGTAGACCGGGTGGGTGGAGGAGAGCTGGTCCTGCCGGTAGCCCCAGTTCTTGCGGACGGAGAGGAACGTCGTCCAGGCGTCGGAGAACCGGGTGGCGTTGGTGTTGGCCCAGTGGCTGGCCCACTCGGCAAACGACTCGTTGAGCCACAGGTCGTTCCACCAGCGCATGGTGACCAGGTCACCGAACCACATGTGGGCCAGCTCGTGCAGGATCGTGTTGGCCCGCTGCTCGTACTCGAAGTCGGTCTCCTGGGACCGGAACAGGTAGTGCGCCTCGGCGTGCGTGACGCAGCCGAAGTTCTCCATCGCGCCGGCGTTGAAGTCCGGCACCCACACCTGGTCGTACTTGGGCAGTGGGTAGCGGACGCCGAACTGCTCGTGGAAGAAGTCGAAGCCCTGGGTGGTGATCAGGTGCAGGTCGTCGGCGTCGAGGTGCGGCGCCATGCTGGCCCGGCAGAAGTAGCCGAGGTCGAGACCGTCGTGGGTGTACCGCACCTCGTGGTAGGGGCCGGCGCAGAGCGCGGTGATGTAGGTGCTCATCCGGACCGACTCGGCGAAGTGGACGGTCCTGGTGTCGGCGTCGGCCGGCTCCTCGCCGCTGACCGGCATGTTGGAGATGACCCGCCAGTGCGCCGGCACGGTCGCGTGCCAGGTGAAGACGCTCTTCAGGTCCGGCTGGTCGAAGCAGGCGAAGACCCGCTGCGCGTCGGCGGTCTCGAACTGGCTGTAGAGATAGGTCTCGCCGTCCACCGGGTCGACGCTGCGGTGCAGCCCCTGACCGCTTGACGAGTAGAGGAAGTCGGCGTCGACGACCAGGGTGTTCTCGGCGGCCAGGCCGGTCAGGGTGAGGCCGTCCTCGGCCGACCAGCCGGAGAGGTCGACCGGGCTGCCGTTCAGCGTCGCGGCCCGTACCGAATCGGCGGCCACCTCGATGAAGGTGCTGGCCCCCGGCTCCGTGCAGCGGAACCGGACCTCGGTCGTCGAACGGAAGGTGCGGGCGTCCGCGCCCTGTCCGGCGGACGACAGGTCCAGGCGGATGTCATAGCCGGTGACGTCGAGCAGACGACTCCGGTCGGTCGCCTCGACCTGGGTCAGGTTACGCACTCCTGGCACGTGAATCTCCATCCGGTCTTCCCGCTGGCTGTCAGCGTCGACAGCACCGAGCCATCCCCACGGCCCGACGTCGAGTGTTTCATGCCGGCGGGATTGGCACTGGTGCTCCATGTCACGGTCTCATCCCGCTGTCGGTGGCGGCCCTCACGGGTGAAGATCTGTAACGGTGTCGCCGATCCCGGCCTGCCCCGATGACGAAGGGAGTCGCGCCGTGTCCGAGCGCGCGTCAGTTGACATGTTCTTCGATCCGATCTGCCCCTGGGCCTGGATCACCTCCCGCTGGCTGCTGGAGGTCGAGAAGGTCCGTGCCGTCGACATCCGGTTCCGGGTGATGAGCCTCGCGGTGCTCAACTCGGGCCGGGACGATCTGCCCGAGCAGTACCGGGAGGGGCTGAAGACCGCCTGGGGCCCGGTGCGGATCTGCGTCGCCGTGGAACAGCGGCACGGCTCCGAGGCGGTCGCCAAGCTCTACACCGCACTCGGCAACCGGATCCACCTGGCCAAGGAGGAGCGGGGCCCGGAGCTGTACCGGGCGGCGCTGGCCGACGCCGGGCTGGACCCGGCGCTGGCCGAGGCCGCCGACTCCACCGAGTACGACGAGGCGCTGCGGGCCAGCCACGACGCCGGAATGAAGCCGGTCGGCCAGGACGTCGGCACCCCGGTGATCCACGCTCCCGGCCCGGTGCCGGGGGAGACCGTCGCCTTCTTCGGCCCGGTGATCACGCCGGCCCCGAAGGGCGAGGCGGCCGGGCGGCTCTGGGACGGCGTACTGCTGGTCGCCGGTACTCCGGGCTTCTACGAGCTGAAGCGCACCCGTAC
This sequence comes from Plantactinospora sp. CNZ320, assembly GCF_002846275.1. Lineage (NCBI taxonomy): Bacteria > Bacillati > Actinomycetota > Actinomycetes > Micromonosporales > Micromonosporaceae > Plantactinospora > Plantactinospora sp. CNZ320. Next base: position 3,439,255 of record NZ_PJMP01000001.1, on the reverse strand, counting down.
CGAGGCGCCGAGTTTCGACTGAGCGGGCCGACGTGGGCGGTTCGACCGGTACCGGCGCCGGTCCGGGCCGCCCACGGGGTGGAAACGGCCGGGGTATCCGTACGCCGGGTCCGGCGCCGCCGGTAGCGTTCCGGCACATGACGGTCGTGCATCCGATCAGCCGTGCCTGGGTCACCACTGGCGGCACCGGCGCCCAGAACTACGACGAGTTCGCCGACGACGCCGAGATCACGGCGATCATCCGGGACAACCCAGCCAGCGCACTCGCGATCGAGATGCCGCACCGCGCCCCGGAGAGCGTCGGGCGGTCCTTCACCGAGGCGCTGCCTGACGCGGTCGCCCGGTTGGCGCAGGCCCGGGCCGACGGCAGCTACACCCCGGCCGAGCAGGTGGTGGTGCTCTACCGGATCAGCGCGCCGGGCGAGGAGCCCGGTTACGGGATGTTCGCCATGGTCGACACCGACCAGATTTCCACAAGTGCGGACGAACCCGGACTGGTGATCCGCAACGAGGACGTCTTCATCGCCAAGGTGCGGGAGCGGGTGGCGCTGGCCGAGGCGACCGGCCATCTCCTCTCGCCGGTACTGCTACTCCAGACCGGCAACCGGGCCGGCGCCGCCACCACCGACGGCGGCGCGACCACCGGCGCCGCCGGTACGGGTGACGGCGGTGGTGCGAGCGGCGACGGCGGTGCGCGGCCCAATGCCGGCGAGGCGCTGCACCGGGCGCTGGCCGAGGCGACCGACGCGGCCGGTCCGCCCGCCGCGACCGACACCGACCAGGCGGGGCGGACCCACGCCATCTGGTTGCAGGGGCCCGGACCCCGCCAGGACGAACTCCTGGCGCTGGCCGGTGCCGGGGAGCTGGTCGTCGCGGACGGCAACCACCGCAGCCTGGCCGCGCAGATCGGCGAACTGCCCCGGTTCCTCGCGGTGGTCACCACCCCCGCCTCGGTGGCGATCCAGCCGTACAACCGGCTGGTCAGCGAGCTGACCAGCACCCCCGACGAGTTGCTCGACCGGCTGCGCGCGGCAGGCTCCCGGGTCGAGCAGGTCGCGGGTCCGGCGGCGGTACCCGACTCCGGCGGCACGATCCAGCTCTATGCGGCCGGCAGGACCTACGCGATCACCCTGCCCTCGGGTCCGGGCGGGGGAGTGGAGAACCTGGACCATGCGCTCGTCGAGCGCGTGCTGCTGCGGGACGCGCTCGGGCTCGACCCCGGCGACAAGCGGATCACGTACGTCGGCGGCGACTACCCGGCGCGGTGGCTGGTCGGCGAGGTCGACGCGGGCCGGGCGGAACTGGCGATCCTGATCGCCCCGGTGACCGTGCAGGACTTCGTCGCGGTCAACCTGGCCCGGCAGAAGATGCCCCGGAAGAGCACCTGGTTCACCCCGAAGGCCCGGGCCGGCCTGGTCCTGGCCGAGCTGGGCCGGGACACCCCGGAGTCCTCCCGGGACTGACCTCGGACGCGGCCCGGGCGGGGGAGGGCTGTGATCTGTCCGGCTGTCGCCGTGCCTGCCGGCGGGTGACGGCGACGGGCTGACAGACTGCGCGGTATGCGCGTCTATCTGGGATCCGACCATGCCGGTTACGAACTGAAGGTGCACCTGGCCAACCACCTGGCCAAGCAGGGCTACGAACTGGTGGACGTGGGGCCGTTCCTCTTCGACCCGGACGACGACTATCCGGTGTTCTGCCTGCACTGCGGCGCCCGGGTGGTGGCCGACCCGGGCAGCCTGGGCGTGGTGATCGGCGGCTCGGGCAACGGCGAGCAGATCGCCGCCAACAAGGTGGCCGGGGTACGCGCCGCGCTCGCCTGGAACGTCGAGACCGCCCAGCTCGCCCGGGAACACAACGACGCGAACGTGGTCGCGATCGGCGCCCGCCAGCACACCCTGGACGAGGCGACGGCGATCGTGGAGGCGTTCCTGAGTACGCCGTTCTCCGGCAACGACCGGCACGCACGCCGGATCGCACAGGTCGCCGAGTACGAGAGCTCAGGCGCGCTGCCGGCACTGCCGGCGTCCTAGCCGACGGGCCGCCCGCCCCGCTGGTCGGTGGCGGGCGCTGCGCGCCCGCCGCGCGGCAGTTCGTCCCGGGGCACCCAGTTGCGCCGGACCAGCACCAGACGTTCGGCCGCCTCCGCGAGGTCGGCCTCGGTCGGCCGGGCCGCGTCCCGGGCCCGCATCGCCGCCGTGACACTCACCTGGGAGGCGCCCGAGCCGATCAGCCCGCGCAGGCCACGTTCCGCGTCCCGGTCGTCCCCGGCTCCCGGTCCGGTGCCCGGGTCACCGCCGCGCCGCCCCTGTTCGGACGGGCCGCCGCTGCCACTCGACGGATCGTGCCGCAGCCTCCGCCGTCGACGTTCCGGCTCGGTCATGCCACCTCCGCGATCGGTTCGGCCATGCCACTTCCGCGATCCGCTCGGTCAAGCCACCCCGCGATCGGCTCGGCCACGGTGCCGACCCTACCGGTCGGTGGCGTGCCGGTCCCGGTTCAGAAGCTACCCGGGCCGGCGGGTGCCCGGTGCCAGCCGAACGCGGCGGAGGTCCGGGCCAGGACGTCGGGGCGGAGCTCCCGGACCAGCCCGGCACCGGCCAGCGCGGCCAGGGTCGGGCCGCCGAGATAGGCGGCGGCGAGGTCGCGTACGTCGCAGGCGAGTTCGGCAGGTGCGTCGGTCCGGGTACACCGTGCGGCGCCGGGGCCGGCGGTCAGCCGCCACCGTCCCGCGTTCTCCGGCAGGAGCGGGTCGGTGACCTCGAGTACGACGTCGACGTCGACGACGTACCTGCGGGCCGACAGCGCCGACGGCAGGTCCACGATCCGGACCCAGAGCCCGTGGTCGAGCCGGGCACCGAGTTGGCGTACCTCGTCGACCAGGTGCTGTACCGGCTCGTCGACCGCCGCGTAGCCGTAGTGCACGCTCCGGGTCAGGTCGATGCCGAGCAGGAACCGCCACAGTGCCGCGTACGCGGCCGGATCGGCGGCCACCAGCTCGTCGAGGAGTACCTGTCCCTGCGGCCCACGGTCGTCCCAGCCGGGCCGGATCCGCCACAGGGCGTACCCGACCGGACCGTCCGGCGTCTCGGCGAGTACGGCCTGCCGGCCCGTCGTGCCGGAGCGTTGGCTGGCGGCGTCGGTCAGCAGGTACTGCCACCAGGGGTTGTTTCGGCTGGACCAGCCCGGCCGGTCGGGGCGGAGCCGGTCCCAGAGGGCGGCGAGCGTGGGGCGCAGTGCCACCGGAGCACCGGTGCGGAGGGTGATCGCCGCACCGGTACCGTCCGGGTCGACCGGGCGGAGCCCGCTGCTCTGCACGTCGAGCCGCCACCGCTGCGCCGCGTCTCCGTAGCCGAACCGGGGATAGATCTGCCCCTCGCTGGCCCAGAGCACGGCGATCGGCTCCCGGCCGGCGGCCAGCACGTCCCGCAACTGCCGCCGCATCAGCCGGCCGAGCAGCCCTTGCCGGCGATGGGTGGCCGCCACGGCGACCCTGGTCACGTGCGCCGCCGGTACGACAGCGCCCGGCACGGTCAACTCCCGGGTGAACGCCGCCGCGTGTGCCACCACGGCGTCCCCGGCGCGGACCAGCAGCGACCGTTCCGGTTCGGTGATCGCCTCACCGGCCTCCGCCTCCTCCTGCGCCGCGGCCGGGTCGGCGTGGAAGGCGGTGCCGAGCAGTGTGACGATGGCGGCCCAGTCGGCTGCGGCGCCGACCTCGATCCGGGGTTCCGAACCGGGGGTCGTGGGGGTCATCGTCCATGTCTAGCCGATCGATGCTGGCTCGGCGAGGTGTTTGCCGGCTGGCTACCCTCGGAACTGGAGCGGGTTCCGGACCCGAGGAGCGGGTTCCGGGCCCGGGCCGATGGGGAGGACAGGGACAGATGGCAGACCAGACGCAGCCGTGGGCCGAGCGGACCGTGGAGATGCCGCCCGGTGCGGAGGGTCCGGGGATGCCGCCGGGCTCCGAGGGCTTCCGGCGGGGTGTGGCGCAGGTCGGGGTGCCCCGGCAGCGTAAGGAGCCGGAGGCGCCGCATGAGCCGACCGGTACCGGCTGGCCGATGGTGGAGCCGGAGCGGCAGCAGCTTCCGCCGGGTTACCACTGGCGGCAGCTGCGCATCGGACGGCACTGGAGCATGCTGGGTGGCCTCTTCGCCTTCGTCTGCTGGGGGATCTGGGCGATCTCGGCCCGGGGGGATCTGACCAGTCCGGTGGTCACCTTCGTGCTGACCCTCTTCGTCGCGGTCGGCCTCTTCGCGCTGGCCCGGCTGGTCGGTCGGGTCTTCTGGGAGCGTCAGCTCGGCCGGATCCGGCGCAGCGCCCGGGGCGCGCACCTGGTCACCGGGATCTTCCTGGTCGGGGTCGGGGTGGCCTACCTGCGCCAGACGGAGTGGGTCGTCGACCTGTGGAACTGGGTGGCAGGGCTCTAGATCCGGACAGGTGCTGATCGAAGTGACAAATCACAATTTGGTCACTCGGTAGTTACGCAACGCCAGACAGGCGATTACTGGGCGCTACTATTCGGTCTCCGTCCTCCCTCGGAGGTTTCCACGGTGACCCTGCTCAGCGTGATAGTCCCGGTCTACCAGGTGCGGGAATACCTGGCCGACTGCCTGGACTCCATCCTCGACGCGTCCTTTCGCGACCTCGAACTGGTGGCGGTCGACGACGGTTCCCGCGACGGCAGCGCGGCGGTCCTGGCCCGGTACGCCGAACGCGACCCCCGGCTGGTGGTGGTCACCCTCGACCAGAACCAGGGGCTCGGGGCGGCCCGCAACACCGGCCTGTCCCGGGCCACCGGCGAGTACGTGTGGTTCGTCGACGGCGACGACTGGCTGCCCGAGGGAAGCCTCGCCGCCGTCGCCGAGCGGCTGACCCGGACCCGGCCCGACCTGCTGGTCACCGCGTACACCCGGTACTACCCGAACGGCGGGACCCGGCACCTGTCGCTCTCCCAGGTCGGTGCCGGCGGCCCGGTGCCGGAGACGTTCACCCTCCAGCAGCGGCCCGCTCTGCTGTCGGTGCTACACATCACCTGCAACAAGGTGATCCAACGCAGGTTCCTCCTCGACCTGGGCCTGACCTTCGGCCCCGGCTGGTACGAGGACGTCTCGTTCAGCTTTCCGCTGCTGCTCGCCGCGCGGCGGATCGCCCTGCTGGACCGGTGCTGTTACGCGTACCGGCAGCGTCCGGAGGGTGCGATCACCGCGACTGTCAGCGAGCGGCACTTCGATGTCTTCGCGCACTGGGACCGGGTGCTCGCCGGTCTGGACGCCGACCCGGCGGTACCGGCCGAGCTGCGTCACCTGATCTTCCAGCGGATGATCTGGCACCTGTTGCAGGTGCTCAGCCATCCCCGGCGGGTGCCGCCCGAGCGCCGCCGGGAGTTCTTCGCCGAGATCGTCACCCGCTACCGGGCACACCTGCCGCCCGCGGGCTACCAGCCGCCGGGCGGTGCGGCCGGGCTGAAGCACCGGCTGGTGGGTCGCGGGGCGTACGGGCTGTTCGCCGCGCTCCAGGCCGCCCGGCGGGCACACGTCGGCATGGTGGCCCGGGTCCGGCACCCGCTCGGGTCACGGCCGCCGGCCGGCACCGCCGGGTCGGCATCGGTGGCCGTGCCCGGCAGCCGGGTCGGGTCGGTGCCCGGTGAGTTGACCGACCGGGTGGGCTGAGGGTCCGACACCGGTCACCTCGACATCAGCCGTGTTCGCCGAGCGGGCCGACCTGCCAACCCTGGCGCCTGCACTCCTCCAGCAGGGCGGGCAGGGCGGCGAGACTTGACCGCCAGGCACCCGGCGCCGAGGTGCAGTCGGAGTCGTGCAGCAGCACCGTACCGCCGCCGGCCAGGCCGTCGCGCAGTGCCTCGAGTACCGAGGACCGGGTCGCCGACCGGCTCCAGTCCCGCCCCCAGCAGGTCCAGAGCACCGGGGTCAGATCCAGCCGGCGGGCGGCGACCAGGGCGGCGGTGCTGAACACCCCGTACGGCGGGCGGAAGAACCGGGGTACCCGACCGGTCACCGCCCCGATCAGCTCGCGGGTCCGGGCCAGGTCGCGGTAGGTGGCGTGCGGGCCCTGGAGCAGCAGGTTCTGGTGTGTCCAGCCGTGCACCGCGACCTCGTGCCCGGCGGCGACGAGATCCAGCCCGAGTTCCGGCGCGCGGGCCAGCATCGACCCCAGTAGGAAGAAGGTCGCCCGGGTCCGGTGCGCGGCCAGGGTCTCGACGAAGAGCGGGGTGGAGGCCGGATCGGGGCCGTCGTCGAAGGTGAGCGCGACGTGACCCGGCGAGCCGCGTCCGCTCAGCCGGGGAAAGAACCGCAGCCGTACCCCGGGCAGCACCGTCACCGCCGGCACCACCTGGGCGGCCAGTGCGGCAGCGACGGCGGTCGCCGGCACCACGCGTCCGCGCAATCGTTGCTGCACCCGCCGCACCATCTGCTCCGCCCGCCGCCCCGGTCGCGGAGGCGGTTACCCGCCCGGCCGGGGTTCATCCTCACCCGGACGGGTGGCCCGGGCCCGGCGCTGCGGTTGCCTGCCGGGCGCCGTGGTCGCTACCTCGGCGCTGCGCTGCTGCCTGGGCTGTGGTTGCCGTCCGGCGGCCTGGTCTCCGGCGCGTCCAGGAGTTTGCCGGGGCACCGGCCGGGTAGCCGGCGCGCGGCGACCGGGGAGGGCGCAGCGGTCCGGGAAGGCGCAGCGGTCCGGGAAGGCGCAGCGGTCCGGGAGGGTGCGGGACGGGGGGCGGATGCGGGGGCGACCTGCGGCGCGGGTAGCGGTGATCACCGGAGCGAGTGCCGGGGTGGGCCGGGCCACGGCCCGGCTGCTGGCCCGCCGGGGGATGCGGCTCGGCCTGCTGGCCCGGGGCGGCACCGGGCTGCGGGGCGCGGCCGAGGACGTCCGCGCGGCCGGGGGCGTGGCACTGCCGATCGAGGTCGACGTGGCGGACCACCGCCAGGTGGAGGCGGCCGCCGACCGGGTGACCGACGAGCTGGGACCTATCGATCTGTGGGTCAACAACGCCATCGTCTCGGTCTTCGCGCCCTTCACCGAGATCGGACCGGAGGAGTTCCGGCGGGTGACCGAGGTCTGCTATCTCGGGTACGTCTACGGCACCCGGGCCGCCCTCGACCGGATGCGCCCGCGCGGGAGCGGCACGATCGTGCAGGTCGGGTCGGCACTGGCCTACCGGTCGATCCCGCTCCAGTCGGCGTACTGCGGAGCGAAGCACGCCATCGCGGGCTTCACCGAGTCGCTGCGCTGTGAACTGCTGCACGACCGCAGCCCGGTCCGGCTCACCATGGTGCACCTGCCGGCGCTGAACACCCCGCAGTTCGACTGGGTACTCTCCCGGCTGCGTAACCGCGCCCAGCCGGTGCCACCGATCTATCAGCCCGAACTGGCGGCCCGAGCCATCGTGCACGCCGCCGACCGGCCGGACCGGCGGGAGTACTGGGTCGGTGCCTCCACGGTCGGCACCATCCTCGCCAACCGGCTGGTACCCGGGCTGCTCGACAGGTACCTGGCCCGGACGGGGTACTCCGGCCAGCAGACGGAGCAGCCGGCGCCGCGGGATCGAACGGCCAACCTGTGGCACCCGGTCGACGACGGCAGCGGGGTGGACCAGGGCGCGCACGGCTCGTTCGACACGCCGTATCGCACAAGGAGTCCGCAACTGTGGCTGTCCCAGCATCGGGGCGTGGTGACAGCGGGTCTGCTCTCGGCCGGTACGGTGGCCGGTGTGCTGTTCGGCACAACGCCCTGGCGCCGACGGTGACCAAAGAATCACGCCACCGACCAACCTGGACACGTTTTCGCACGTCAGGCCGGTGACTACCCGCTCGGTAACCGGTGACAACGCGCTTGGTAAATAGCCGACAGCGGCTAGTCGATAATGGTGGGCAAAGCATGACCTTCGATGCGCCTGAGGCGCCGTGATTACGGATAGTCGTTGCCTGGCAACGCTTTTGCCCGCGATCGGGTATTGCCATTCGGGAAGTGAAACCGGGTATGCTGTCTGCCGTTCATAGCCGCCGGCTACCGCGTGGTACCGGCGCTGATCGCCGCCTAATCGCCACACGGCGAGCCGGGGACCCACGCACCCCTGGGGTGAATCCGCGACAGCGGTAGGGACCACTTCCATCCCGAACCCGTCAGCTAACCCGGTCGGCGGCCGACGGAAGGGATACATGTGAGGGCACCCCTACGCCGAAGGCTGGCGACTGCCCTGGCACTGCTCACCGCCGCAGCTCTGGTCGTGGTCCCGTCGGAGGCGTCGGCGGCGCCCGCGCCGAAACCGGCCCCCCATGAGGAGGCCGACTCGCCGGTGCTCGGTGACGTGCTCGCCAGCGCCGGCAAGCGGCTGGCGGAGGCGAAGGCAGAACGCGCCAAGTCCCAGCGGCGGCAGCAGCAGCTCGGCAACCAGTTGAAGCAGGCGGAGGCCAGGCTGGCGGCGCTCACGCCGGAGGCGAGCGAGATCGCGGCCGAGTCCTACCGCAGCGGCAAGCTCAGCGCCATCTCGATGCTGCTGACGAACAACTCGTCCGACTCCGCGTCGAGCTCGTTCATCGAGCGGGCCTCGGCGCTCAACGAGCTGAACCTGTTCAACAACAGCAAGCTTCGGGCGCTCAACCAGGCGCGTAACGAGGTCGGCGCGGCCAAGAAGGCGATCGACGACGAGGTCGCCAAGCAGGCCGCGCAGGAGAAGATCATCCAGAAGCAGCAGACGGACGCGAAGAAGGCGCTCGCCCTGGTGGGCGGCAACTCGCGTCCGAACAAGGGGCTGGTGGCGGCCACCTCGCCGGTCGCCCGGCCGGGGCCGGGAATGGCCGACGGCTTCCCCGGGCTGCCGTGCAACAAGGACGATCCGACCACCGGCGGTTGCATCACCGCCCGGACACTGCACATGTACAACGAGGTGCGCCGGGCGGGCTTCAAGAGGTTCGTCGGCTGCTACCGGCCCGGTGGGCCGTTCGAGCACCCGAAGGGCCGCGCCTGTGACTGGTCGCTGCGCAACTCCGGGTTCAGCCGGGCTGCCAACGACGACCAGATGAAGTACGGCAACGACCTGGCCGCGTTCCTGATCCGCAACTCGGACCGGCTCGGCATCCTCTACGTGATCTGGTACAAGGAGATCTGGTTCCCCGGCGAGGGCTGGAGTTCCTACAGCGGTCCGAGTGACCACACCGACCACGTGCACGTCTCGATGTTGTAGGCCCGAACGAACGCCACCGCCCCGTCACCTGCTGTTCAGGGTGGCGGGGCGGTGGCGTTGTGCGGACAGGTTGCGCGCCGACTGGCATCATCGGCGGATGGCCGGCCGGTCCGACGGACTGACCGGCCGGCCCGCCCCGCTACCTGGTCCGCCCGCACCCGCCACGGTGGCGGCGGATAGGATGCGGGCCTCCGATCGGAGGCAGTTTGCGACGAACTCGTGTCGGTGTGGCGTTCGTGGTCGGGATCGCGGTGGTCAACACGATCGCCTGGGCGCTCTTCTGGCCCGCCGACGACGGCCGACCGGACTTCCTTCGGCAGGTGGTCGCCGAGTTCTTCGCGTCCACCGCCGTGCTGCTCTTCGCCGTCGCGCTGGTACTCGCCACCCGGGCGCGCTGGATCGAGCCCTTCTTCGGCGGCCTGGACCGGATGTACCGGACCCACCGCCAGGTTGCGGTCGCCGGATTCCTGCTGCTGGTTGCGCACGTCACGGTCGTGCCGTGGCTGCTCGACTCGCCGGGCGGCACGCCGTCCGGCCTGATCGCCTTCGCCGGGTTCACGGTGCTGGTGCTGTTGAGCGTCGGCCCACGGCTGCCGCTGCTGCGCAGGCTGGTGACGGTGAGCTATCGGCGGTGGCGACACTCGCACTGGCTGGTCGGGCTCTTCTTCGTGATCAGCCTGGCGCACACGCTCCTCGTCGACCAGGTCGTCGAGGCCAGTCCCGTGCCGTTCGCCCTGCTCCTCGCGGCTTACGTGGTCGGGGTCGTGGCGTACCTTTATACGCTGCTCCTCGCGCGACTCGTCCGGCCCCGCTACCGGTACGTCGTCGACGAGGTACGGCGCCTCAACACCAGCACCGTGGAGATCGCGTTACGTCCCCGCAAGACGCGCCGGCTGGTCTTCACCTCGGGGCAGTTCGTCTTCCTCCAGATCCGTCGGCCAGGGCTGCGCGAGCCGCACCCGTTCACCGTGAGCAGTGCCCCGGCGGAGGATCGGCTCCGGCTGACCGTCAAGGCGATCGGCGACTACACGGCCCGGCTGCACGAGCGCGCCGAGGCCGGTAGCCGGGCCACTGTGGAGGGCAGCTACGGCATGCTGGACTACCGGCGTGGTGGGCGGCGGCAGATCTGGATCGCCGGAGGAATCGGCATCACCCCGTTCCTGAGCTGGCTGCGCGACCCCGACGGACCAGGTGACCGGCGGATCGACCTGTATTACACGGTCCGGCAGCCGGTGGAGATGCTGTTCCGGGACGAACTGCGGGACGCCGCGACCCGCAACCCCGGGTTGCGGGTACACCTGAACGTTTCGGCGCAGGCGGGGTCGTTGGCCGTGGCCCGGATCGTCGCCGAGCAGGACGGCGACCTCGCCGATGTCGACGTCTACATGTGCGGGCCGGTTCCGATGATCAGGTCCTTCGAACGAGGATTTCGGCAGCGGGGCTTGCCAGCCACCCGGATCCACTTCGAGGAGTTCTCGTTCCGCTGACCGAGCTCCGCGCCGGCCGCCCGCCCCGACCTCGACGGCGGCGCGTGGCGGACGGCACCCGGCCGCCGAGGCTCACCTGATGCCGAGGCAGGCCAGGCTCACGAGCCGGCGAGCCGGAGGTCGAGCGCGTTCCGGGCCGGGAATCGTCGTTCCGCCCCTTCGAGCCTGGGAATCTGGCGTACGCGCTGGCGCTCAACGACCGGCGCGTGCTGGTGAACAACAACGGCGCGGTGCGTCACGCACTCTGACGCCGACGCTCCGGACGGCGGCGCGTGGAGGTTCTTGTGATTACGTGACCGGTCGACGGCTCGGCGTGCCACCGGCGTGATCACCTGTCGAACTGTCGGCGGTCGATCTGGACTGGGAATTTCGACACCTCGACCGAGTGGGTGCGGGCCGGCCGGCTCGCCCGGGACGAGCCCTGGGACTTCTCATCACCGCCGCCGGCAACGCGGAGGACGACCTGGCGCCAGGTCCCCGAGGCGTGGCGCCAGGTCTAACCGTTCGGGCGGGACTCCATCGCCTGCAACGACCAGCGGTTGCCGTCCGGGTCGCGGAAGTAGACGAAGTTGCCCCACGGCTGCCGGTCGACATCGCTCGCCTCGACGCCCGCCTCCAGCAACTGCCTGCGTGCCGCCTCGGCGTCGGCCACCACGACCTGGATCTCCTGGGTGCCGGGAGTCTTGTCCGTGATGCCGTCCCCGATCACGATCGAGCAGGCCGAGCCGGGCGGAGTCAGCTGTACGAACCGGAGGCCGTCGTTGACCCTGTGGTCGTGGTCGGCGTTGAACCCCACCCTCTGGTAGAAGTCCTTGGCCCGGTCGACGTCGGTCACCGGGACGGGGATGAGTTCGATCTTCCAGTCCATCGCCCGAGCCTATGCGGCGGGTACGACATCCCGGAGCTGCTCGCGGTCGCGCCCTCCCGGACGGCAGCACCGTCGACCGGGCCGGCCTGCGTACGCGACGGCAACGGGTACGGTCGGCCCGTGATCGACGACGACACCTTCGCCCAGCGGGTCGAACAGCACCGGCGCGAGCTGCGGGTGCACTGCTACCGCATGCTCGGTTCGTTCGACCAGGCCGAAGACCTGGTGCAGGAGGTGTTCCTGCGGGCGTGGCGCGGGCGGGACGGGTTCGCCGGGCGGTCGTCGCTGCGCACCTGGCTGTACCGGATCGCCACCAACGCCTGCCTCGACGCGCTCGACGGCCGGAAGCGGCGCCTGCTGCCCGACCAGGCCGGCCCGCCGATCGGGGCCGGGCAGACGGCGGACGAGGGCGAGCCCGGGCCGTGGCTACAGCCGTTCCCCGACCACCTGTGGGAGCCGGTCGCGCCGAGCACGGACGAGCCCGAGACGGCGGTCGTCGCCAGGGAGACGTTGGAACTGGCGTTCCTGGCCGCGATGCAGCACCTGCCGCCCCGGCAGCGCGCCGCGGTGATCCTCTGCGACGTGCTCGGTTGGTCGCCCCGGCAGACCGCGGAGGCCCTCGACGGCAGCGTCGCCTCGGTCAACAGCGCGTTGCAGCGGGCTCGAGCCACGCTGCGCGAACACCTGCCGCCAGGCCGCGCCGACTGGGCGCCGGCCGCGCCGCCGAGCGAGGCGGACCGGCGGGTGCTGCGCCGGTACATGGCCGCGGTCGAGCGGGGCGACCTCGACGAGGTCGCCGAGCTGCTGGCCCAGGACGTGCGCGCGACGATGCCGCCCTACCCGGAGTGGTTCGCCGACCGCGAGTCGGTGGTGGCGGCGCTGGTCGCCAGCTGGGACGCCGGCTCGCCGGACTACGTCGGGGAGTTGCGCATGGTCGCCACGAGCGCCAACGGGCAGCTCGCCGCCGCCGGCTACCGCCGGCCGCCCGGCGGGCAGAGCTTCGAGCCGTTCGGGATCGGGCTGCTGCGGGTACGCGACGGCCGGATCAGCGAGATCGTCACCTTCCACGAGCCGGCGCTCTTCCCTGCGTTCGATCTGCCGCCGAACCTGGACGGGTGAGCCCGGACCGATGACGTTTCGCGGTGGTCGCCGTCTGCACGAGTACGAGAACGATCACCGCGAGGAGAACCGCATGAGCGACTTCACACCACAGACGGCCGACGGAAAGGTCCTGTGGCACTTCACGATGTCCCTGGACGGGTTCGTGGCCGGGCCCGACCACGACATGAGCTGGATGATGACCGGCATCTCGCCGCAGCCCGGCCTGGTCGACCAGTACGTCTCCACGACCGGCGCGGTGCTCGGTGGCCGGCGCGGCTGGGATCTCTTCCCCAGCGCCGACAACATCTACGGCGGAGCCTTCACCGGGCCGGCCTTCGTGCTGACCCACCACCCGGAGGACGCCGAGCCGGCCGACCGGGTCACGTTCCTCGACTGCGACCTGGCCGAGGCGGTGCGGATCGCGCTGGCGGCGGCCGACGGCAAGAACGTGGAGGTGCTGTCGGCGGACATCGGCCGCCAGCTCCTCCAGCGGGGCCTGCTCGACGAGATCGACCTGCACATCGCGCCGGTGCTGCTGGGCCAGGGCATCCGGCTGTACGAGCACCTCGGCGGCAGCCCGATCTATCTGCACCGGGTCGGTGCGGACGACCCGACGGCCGAGGTGAGCGTGCGGTACCGGCCGGCGCCGAGGTAGGCGTACGCCGGTCCGGTGGCGGCCGTGCGTCGCCACCGGACCGGCAGACACGTCGGTTGCCGAGGGAGTCGGCGGGCCGGGGCGGCTGCCGTACCCGGACGCCTTTCGCCAGTGGAGAGCCCGGCCTACCGGGTGGGTAGGTCGGCGCCGATATCGCGGAGCCGGTCCGGCTGGGCGTACAGCGCCGCTCGGACGGCGGCGAAGGACAAGCCCGGCGCACGTCTGGTGCGTTCGACGTCCCGGACGATCCGGCCGATCATGCCGAGCCGGACCCTGGCCTCGGTCAGCCGGGACTGTAGCTGGCACAGGGCCTGCTGGCAGGAGGCAAGCTCGGCTTTCAGCCGTAGGTTCTGCTGTTCCAGCGTCACCGCTGGCGGGTCGGAACTGTACGCGTCCACTCGCACGGGCGTGCCTCCTCGACTGGTAGGCGGGCGGGGGCTGCCGCCGGGCGCCGGAGGACTGGAAGAGGACCGGCGGCAGCTCCCGTGTTCGGCACCCCGCCCGACCGCTCGCCATGGCTACCCGGACGGGGGCCCGTCCGGATCCTCTCCTGGCTTGCATTGCCCTGTCAATGTGTGCGCGCTGCATCATGCGCGCAAATTTGGGTAGGTCAGCCTGTGCCTACCGTCGTGCGCATGGGACAGGACCCTCCTCCGGGACCTTTGGTCGGTCCGGCCGAGCTTCTCCAGATGCTTGGCGTCGGCAGGTCGCGGTTGCGGCAGATCACGGCCGATCGCCGGTTTCCCGCGCCGTTTCAGACCTTGATCGCTGGCTCGGTGTGGCTGCGTAGCGACGTGGAGGAGTACATCCGGAAGTATCGGCCCCAGCAGTTGCGGGACCGGGACGACGAGGACGAACAGGCGTAGCGGTTCGCGGGTTACCGGGGCGCGCCGGACCGATCACCGGACTCGGCGAGGAGCCGCAGGGCGAGTACGGTGATCCAGGTCCAGCCGACGGTGATCATCACCCGTTGGATCAGGCCGGTTGACGGATGGTCGACCTGCCACGCCGTACCGAAGGTGACCAACAGGGCCAGGCCGGCGAGTCCGGTCAGCAGGTCGTACCCGATCCAGCCGCGACCGGTCCGGCGGCCGGCGGAGCGACGGGCCAGTACGAAGCAGGCGACCGGTAGCGACCCGAACACCACGATGCCCAGGGTGTCGTGCAGGATGCCCGGCCAACTGGTGGCGACACCGTCCAGCGGCGCACCAGGCGGATAGCCGTGGGCCGGGTCCATCACGAAGACGCCGGAGAGCAGCAGCGCGAGCCCGAACACGCCAACCGCCAGCGGCGCCCAGAGGTCGGCACGGCCCGGACGCAGTACCCGGCGCATCCCGAGGGCGAAGGCGAGCAGCAGCAGCCCGGTCAGTACGAAGTTGGCGATCTGGATCCAGCCGCGCGACCCGAGACTCAGCGCACTCACCGGGTGGTACGTCGGGTCGTAGCCGGCCCGGGTGGCACCGTCGACCAGGAATATCAGGATGAACAGTGGTGGGCCGACCACTCCGCAGTAGAGCAGGACCCGGGTCAGCCGACGCGGTGACACGTGGCCTCCAGAGGTGATGCCTGCGGCGTCGAGAACTCGTGAACCGGCTCGGCCGAAGGCGTGACCGGCACCTCCGCGACCAGCGGGGCGAGCAGGCCGGGCACCACCTGCTCGGCGAGGTCGACCACGGCGTGCGCGGGCATGTCGACCGCCCCGTACCTGCCGTGACCGGCCGCGGTGGTCGCGGTCAGGGTGGCCAGGCCGAGCCGTCGCTGCGGCACCGACTGGCGCAGCCGCCAGCCGATCACCGCCGGCCGGGACAGCGCCGCCGTGCTCCGGCTGACCAACCCGGACCGGACCACCAGGTACTCGCCGACGAGGCCGTGCCCGAGCGCCCGCCACGCCACCACCGCTGCGCCCAGCGCCAGCGGCAGCAGACCCGCCCCGACCATCCACAGCCGGGACGGCAGCGCCTCGACTGTCCCGCCCAGCCAGGCCAGCAGTCCGGTGACGGCGAGCGTGACCAGCACCGCCCAGCCGATCCGGCGGCGCAACGCGGCCGGCGGATGCCGCCTCGGCGGTACGGCGAACGGGCTGGCCCCGGCCTCGAGGTCGAGCACCCGGGCGGCCACCGACCGCGCCACGCCGACCGGGCCGCGCGGCAGGATCGTGGTGGCCGGCGTCATGCTCCAGATCGTCAACCCGGTCGAGATGACGTTTGTGTCCGCCATCCCCATCCAGCGCCAGAGCAGCGGCTCGGAAATCTCCACTCCACGCAGCCGGCTGACGTCCCGGTTCACCTCCCTGGTCCGGAACAGGCCCTGCGACGTACGCAGCACGGCGCCGGTCGGCGTTTCGACGCGTACCAGCCGGAAGCCCCAGTTCTCGGTGACGAACGCGACCGCCATGCCCAGCACCCCGAGCGCGCCGGCGCCGACGAGCGCGATCGCACCGGTACGCCACGGGCCGAGAGCCTGCCAGTCGAGGAGTCCGGCGACGAACCCGGCCGCGTCGAACCCGAACGACCGCGCCAGCCAGTAGCCGCCCCAGAGCAGCCCGGCCGCGGTGACCAGCGCCCAGATGCTGAAGACGTTGTAGCAGACCCAGGACCAGCGGATCCGGGCGAAGACCCGCTCACCAGGCGACTCGCCGTCGCGGTCAGCACCGGTCGGCGCCGTCTCCGGCGAGCCGGTCAGCAGCTCCCGGCGGAGTTCCTCGGCGGCCGTCCGGGTGACCGCGTCGAGATGCAGCGCCTCGTACCCGGCCGCGCCCGGCTGGCCGACCCCGATGGTGAGCACCCGCAGCCCGGCGAGCCGGTGCCGCAGCCGTGCGGTCGTGGTGACGGTGCGGATCCGCTCGCGGCGCAGCGTGCGGTGTTGCCGGACCAGCAGGCCGGTGCGCAGCTCCACCAGCTCCTCGGTGAGCCGGTAACGGGTCTTGACCCAGCGCAGGGTGTCCCGGGCCGCGCCGAGAATCCCACCCACGGCCACCGCGAGCACCGGGACCAGCGTGGAGGCGCGCGGCTCGTCGGTGACGAGCAGGGCCAACCCGGCGGGTACGAGCGACAGCAGCACGTAGAGCCCGTCGACCCAGATGATCCGGGCGTCGAGTCGCCGCCACGGGATCTCCCCGGCGGGGGTCACGTCGCGTCCCCGGTGGTCTGCCGGACGACTTCGGTCAGCCGTTCGGCGGTCCGGGCGGCAACGGCCGCGTCGAGTCCCACCAGGACGACCGGACCGCTCGCCGAGGCCGTCGTCACGGTCACCGTGGCCAGCCCGAAGAGTTGTTCCAGCGGCCCCCGTACCGTGTCGACCGTCTGGATCCGGGAGATCGGGGCGGCCCGCCACTCCCGGACGAACCATCCCGACACCGCGTACACGGCGTCCGGGGTGACCTCCCAGCCGTGTACGGCGTACCGCCAGGACGGCACCACCGCCAGGTACGCCAGCCAGGCCAACACCGTCACCGCCAGAACCGGGCCGAGCCAGCCCCGGGCGGCGGGCAGTACGGCGTACCCGACGGAGAGGGCCGTGACCAGCGGCGCGACGCCGAGGATCACCCGGGTGCTCCACCAGCCGACGGCCCGGCGGTCGACCCGGTGCCGGAGCGGGCGCAACCCCAGCGACCCGGTCACCGCCCCCGGGCCGGGCTCGGCCGGCTCCACCGGACGCGCCGGCGCGGCGGAGGAGGCGTTCGGGCGGTCCGAATCTGTCGGGTCTGTCGGGTGCTCGGGGCCGGCCGGTGGCCGGCGGGTCTGCGGTTGCTGCTGTCCCATCCCTGGACGTTGCGGTACGGACCCGGCCGGGCGCCGCTGCCGGTCGGCCATCAGTTCTGGTCGGTTGGCCAGGGCTGATGGCCGGTCGACCAGATCGGCGGCGGGCCGGCCGTTTGTAGTCTCGCCCCATGGAGCTGGCCCGACGCCTTCGGTGGCCCGGTCGAGGCCGGACCGCCGCGCCGACCGGGGCCGGTCACGCCGACGCTGGTACGTCCCCGCGGCGTCGCACCGGCCGGGACTGGGTCGTGGATTCCGCGCTCTTCGGTCTGGCGGTGCTCTACTGGGTGTGGACCTGGCGCAGCCCTCCGCTGTACTACGTCGGCGCCATCCCCGACTGGATGGTCGCGGTCGACCCCTGGGTCGGTGCCCTCGGCTGCCTGGCCCTGTGGTGGCGGCGGCGCTTCCCGATCCTCCTCAGCATCGCGATGGTGCTGGTGCTGGCGCTGGCGTCGACCGGGTTCGGCGCGGTCCTGATCATGGTGCTCACCGTCGCGGTGCACCGCAACTGGTTGCCGGCGACCCTGGTCACGGTTCTGCACCTGGTGCCCTCGCTGTTGTTCGGAGCCGAGAATCCGCCGCCCGGCGTCACCCGGCAGGTGTACCTCACGCTTGTCGTGCTGATGTACCTGGTGCCGCTCGGCTGGGGAATCGCGGTCCGGGCCCGGCGGGAACTCATCGCCAACCTGCGCCGCGAGGTCGACCGGGCACGCGACGAACACCGGCAACGGCTGGCCGGGGCCCGCCGGGCGGAACGGGAGCGGATCGCCCGGGAGATGCACGACGTACTGGCACACCGGATCTCGCTGATCTCGGTGCACGCGGGCGCGTTGGCGTACCGCACCGCGCAGGCCGACGCGGGTGCCGGGGCGCCGTTGGGAGCGGCCGAGGTCGGCGGGGCGATCGAGGTCATCCGGGACAACGCCCGGCAGGCCCTCGTCGAACTGGGCGACGTGCTCGCCGTACTGCGGCCGGAGCGGGGGGACCGGGACGACGACGGCGAACCGGCCCCGGAAGCCGGTACCGCCGAACATCCGGCGTCGCACCGCTCGGCGCGGGACCGTTCGGCGTCGGGCCGTTCGGTGTCGGACCGTTCAGCACCGGACGACTCGGCGTCGCACCGGTCGGCGCCGCAGCCGAGGCTGGCCGACATCGTCCGACTGGTGCAGGAGGCGCAGGCGGCCGGTCAGCGGGTGGCGTTCGAGATGGTCTGCGCACCCGGCGCGGCCGAGTCCCTGCGGCCGGCGGTGCAGCGTACGGTCTACCGCACCGTCCAGGAAGGACTGACGAACGCCCGGAAACACGCCGGCCGGGGCGAGGTGACGGTACGGGTGGAGGTCGACCCCGGCACCGGCATCGTCGCCACGATCACAAATCCGCTGCCGTCCGCGGCTGAGCCGCCCCGACACCCGCCGGATTCCTCCCGGCAGGCGGGAGATTCCTCCCGGCACCCGGCGGATCCCTCCCGGCAGGCGGGTGTCGACCTGCCCGGGGCCGGTGCCGGGCTGACCGGGCTCGCCGAGCGGCTGGCCCTGGACGGCGGGACCATCGAGCACGGCGTGATCGGCGGGACCTTCCGGCTCCGCACCCGGCTACCCTGGCCGTCATGACTCCGGGTGCCGGGCCGGGCCGTCAACCGGCCGCGACGGGTGGTGCTCCGGCGATCCGGGTACTGCTCGTCGACGACGACGCACTTGTCCGGACCGGGCTGCGGCTGATGCTCGGCGGGGCGCCCGACATCGAGGTCGTCGGGGAGGCGGCGGACGGAGCCGACGTCGCCGACGCGGTGACCCGGCTGCGGCCGGACGTGGTGCTGATGGACGTCCGGATGCCGCTGCTGGACGGTATCGCGGCGACCCGGGCGATCACCGCCCGATCCGGGCAGCGCCCGGAGGTCATCGTGCTGACCACCTTCGACGCCGACGCGACGATCCTCGACGCGCTCCGCAACGGGGCGGCCGGGTTCCTGGTCAAGCACACTCCGCCGGAGCAGATCGTCGACGCGGTACGCCGGGCCGCCGCCGGTGAGCCGGTGCTCTCCCCGACGGTCGCCCGTACCCTGATCGACCACGTGGCGGGCGTCGGCCCGCACCGCCGCCCCGATGACCGCCGCCAGCAGGCCCGAGAACGGTTCGGGCTGCTCTCCGAGCGGGAACGGGCGGTCGCCGTCGCGGTCGCGCAGGGGCTGTCGAACGGCGAGATCGCCGACCGGCTGTTCCTCTCCGTCGGTACGGTCAAGGCGCACGTCTCCAGCGCGCTTGCCAAGCTCGACCTGGACAACCGGATCCAGCTCGCGCTGCTCGCCCACGACGCGGGCGACGGGTAACCGCCGGCACGCCGGCTCTCCGCCGGCTCCGCCGCCGTGTCGTCCCGACAGTCGGGCGATCTCGAAGAGAGCTGAACCTGTCGATGCATCCGTGCGTGTCTTCCGCCGGAACGGTGCCTTCCGGCACCGGAGAAGTGTCCGCGCACAGGAGTACGGATGGAGACTGCGCATGATCCGACGTAATGTCCTGACCGGCTTCGCCGCGCTGGGGATCGCCGCCGCGGTCGGCGCCCCGGAGAAGGCGAGCGCGCACGCACCGGGCGGGCGTCCCCGCAAGCGCTTCCCCGACACGTTCGAGCTGCCCGACGGCTGGATGCCGGAGGGGATCACCATCGGCAGGCTGCCGTGCGCGTACTTCGGTTCCCGGGCCGACGGGTCCATCTACCGGGTCGACCTGGCGACCGGCGAGGGCCGGGTGCTCAGTCGGGGGCCGGGGGCGGGCTTCCCGTCGATCGGGCTCAAACTGGACGACCGGGGGCGGCTCTTCGTGGCCGGCGGTACGGCCGGCACCGGCCGCATCGTGGACGCCCGCAGTGGCCGGTTGCTCGCTGACCTCACCTTCACCACCGGTACGAGCTTCGTCAACGACGTGGTGCTGACCCCGCACTCGGCGTACTTCACCGACTCGCAGAATCCGGTGCTGTACGTCGTACCGACCGGAGGGCGCGGCGCCGTGCGCGGGTTGCCGCTGACCGGGGACATCGTCTACACCACCGGCAACAACGCCAACGGCATCTGCCGGACACCGGACGGCCGGGCGCTGCTTGTGGTGCAGTCCAACACTGGTCTGCTGTTCCGGGTGGATCCGCGCTCCGGGGTGGCCCGGCAGGTGGACCTGGGTGGTGAGCTGCTCACCAACGGGGACGGGCTGCTGCTGGAGGGCCGGACGCTCTACGCGGTGCTCAACCGGCTGAACACGGTGGCCGTACTGCGGCTGACCGCCGACGGTCGCTCGGGGCAGATCGTGGCACGGCTGACCGACCCCCGGTTCGACATCCCGACGACTGTCGCCTCGTACGGCAACCGGCTCTACCTGCCGAACGCGCGGTTCAGCACGCCGCCGACGCCGGAGACCACGTACACGGCGGTGGCCATCCCCAAGCCGTAGTCCGCACTCCGTCCCGGTTGCGCCGGCCACTGTCGGGGCTCGCCGGGGCGTGACGTCGTGCGGTACGGCGCCCGTCGGGGGGGCGGGCGCCGTACCGCACGGCGGAAAAAACCGGGCTGTGCGTCGGGGCTCCATTCCGTACACTCGTGACCAGCCCAGCGCGATCTTGGCCTGTCGATGCCGGACGCGCGAGACGACGAGTGAGGGGAGCCGGCCGTGCGCTACCGCACCGCTGTCGTCATTCCCCAGTCGCTGCACCGGGTGATTCTGGCGTCTTCCTGATCTCCGGTGTCGGCCCGCGCGGCCACACCGGAGATCCGTGACGAATCCCTGAGTCACACCCCGATCCGGCCGTCGCCGGGTCGGCGGCCAGCTCCCGGTGACCCTCGATGCCGGCTGTCCGGCACCAACCCGTCGCCACCCGGCCCCGTGACATGACGCGGCCCCGTGACATGACGCTGCGCGTCCCGTTGCGCGCGCACCTTCGCGGTCGCGGCGGGCCCGGCGGCGCCTCGCGGTGGCTCGGTCGTTTCGGCGGGCTCGGTCGTTTCGGCGGGCTCGGGGTGTCTGCCTGGCCGTGCCCTGCCCAGGGTCGTCGCGGAAATCGCGCCGTCGGAACCCAGAGAGATCAGACCACCCAGAGAGGCCATCGGCCATGCGTACCCAGCCGCACCGTAGCGTGTCCCACCCCCTGTCCCGGCTGCGCAACCTGGGCATCCTCGCCCACGTCGACGCCGGCAAGACCACCACCACCGAACGGATCCTCTACGCCACCGGAGCCACCTACAAGCGCGGTGAGGTGCACGACGGGACGACCGTCACCGACTTCGACGCCCAGGAACGCGACCGGGGCATCACCATCTTCGCCGCCGCGGTGAGCTGCGAGTGGGCCGGGCACCGGATCAACCTGATCGACACCCCCGGGCACGTCGACTTCGCCGACGAGGTGGAGCGGGCCCTCCGGGTACTCGACGGCGCGATCGCGGTCTTCGACGGTGTCGCCGGGGTCGAGCCGCAGAGCGAGTCGGTGTGGCGGCAGGCCGACCGGCACGGCGTACCCCGGATCGCCTTCGTCAACAAGCTCGACCGGGCCGGCGCCGACCTGGACACGGCGGTCCGGTCGATCCGGGACCGGCTCCGGGTCACCCCGCTGGTGGTGCAGTTGCCGATCGGTCGGGAGCACGACTTCACCGGCGTGGTCGACCTGGTCACGTTGCGCTCCCTGGTCTGGGCCGACGGCGCGGAGACCCCCGTCGAGGGTCCGGTCCCGGACGAGCTGCGGGCGGAGGCGGAGCGGCGTCGGCGGGTACTCGTGGAGCTGGTCGCCGAGCGCCATCCGGCCGCGCTGGAGGAGTACTGCGAGCGGTCGACGCTGGCCGCCGAGACGCTCCGGTACGCGCTGCGGGAGCTGACCCGGGGCGGGGACGGCGTGGTGGTGCTCTGCGGCTCGGCGTACCGGAACCGGGGGATCGAGCCGCTGCTCGACGCGGCCGTCGACTATCTGCCGTCGCCGTTGGACGTGCCCGCGGTTCGTGGCAGCACCACCGGTGGCGAGCAGCGGGAGCGGCCCGCCGACCCGGCAGCGCCGTTCACCGCACTGGTGTTCAAGGTCAACTCGACAGGTACCGGTCGGCTGAGCTACCTGCGGGTCTACGCCGGGACCGTCCAGAAGGGAGGAGTGGTGCTGGACGCCGGAGCCGGGCGTACCGAACGGATCAGCCGGATCCTGCGGGTGCAGGCCGACCGGCACACCGAGGTGGACCGGGCGGTGGCCGGCGACATCGTCGCGGTGATCGGGCTGAAGTCGGCGCGGGTCGGTGCCACGCTCTGTGCCCCCGATGCGCCGTTGCTGCTCGAACCGCCGACCGCCGCCGACCCGGTGGTCTCGGTCGCCGTCGAGGCGCGCCGGAGCACCGACACCGGACGGTTGGCCTCGGCGCTGGCCCGGCTGGTGGAGGAGGATCCCTCGCTGGCCGTCCGGACCGATCCGGAGACCGGCCAGACCGTCCTCTCCGGGATGGGTGAACTGCACCTGGAGGTGGCGGTGGAGAAGATCCGCCAGGACGCGGGCCTGGAGGTGACCGTGGGACGGCCGCAGGTGGCCTACCGGGAGACCGTCGTACGTGGCGTCTCCGGACAGGTGTACCGGCACGTCAAGCAGGACGGCGGCGCCGGCCAGTGGGCGCATGTCGTCCTGGACGTGGCGCCGATCACCGACGAACCGGCGGCGGGTGACGGGGACGTACCGGACTTCGAGTTCGCCTCGACGGTCGTCGGCGGACGGGTCCCGAAGGAGTACGTCCGGGCGGTCGAGGCCGGCTGCCGGGACGCGCTCGCCGACGGTCCCCTCGGCGGCCACCAGGTGATCGGGCTGCGGGTCACCCTGACCGACGGTGCCACCCACGTGAAGGACTCCTCGGAGCTGGCCTTCCGCACGGCGGGCCGGCTCGCGCTGCGGGCGGCGCTGGCCGCCAGCGATATGGTCCTGCTGGAACCGGTGGTCGAGGTGACGGTGACCGTGCCGGACGACGCCGTCGGTGCGGTGCTGGGTGACCTGGCCGCCCGGCGTGGCCGGGTCGTCGGTTCGACCACCCGGGCCGGCACCGTGGTGATCACCGCGACGGTGCCGCTGGCCGAACTCTTCGGCTACGCGACCCGGCTGCGCAGCCGGAGCCAGGGCCGGGGGACGTTCAGCACCCGGGCCACCGGCTACCAGCCGGTGCCGTCCGCCGTCGCCGACCCGGTGCCGCGAGGCTGACCGGATCCGCTGACGGGATCCGCTGACCGGATTCCGCCGCGCGGGGAGGACGGGTGGGGAGTTTCCGCATGGCGGCGACTCCCCACCCGTCGCCGAGCTGGTCCCGGTCGCACCGCACGACCGGTCGAGCCGTCGGGGCGTCCGGTCGGGGCGTCACAGCGTCCGGTCGACGTGGGCGTGGCTCGGGCCGGTGCCGGATGTGCCGGCCGCGCCGTCCGGCCTGGTCGCTGTCGGTACGTCGGCCGGTTCGGTCACGGCCATGGTCAGTCGCACCCACACGCCCTCGGCGTCGCTGCGCACCTCGATCGAGTCGGCGAGTTCCCGGGCCAGCCACAGCCCCATCCCGCCCTGGGCGGACGGCCGGGGGCGGCTGGCCGGAATGGTCTGTAGCGGGTCGGCGAAGCCGGTCCCGTGGTCGCGGATCTCACAGATCACATGCCGCCGCCGCCACAGCCGCAGCTCGCCCCGTCCGCCGCCGTGCCGGACCGCGTTGGTCATCGCCTCGTTGATCGCGGTCACGAAGTCGTCCAGCCGATCCCCGGTCAGGCCGGCCACGATGAGGCACTCGGTCAGCGTCCGGCGTGCGTCGGCGACCCGCTCCGCGTCGAACTCGGCCTGGAGCAACAGAGGCCCATGCTGTGTATCCGTCCGTTGATCGTGCAACGGACCGTCCGTCATGGCGCCTCCAAGGTCACCGGACCCGCCAGGGTACAGCGCGGACCGTACCCACCGGTGGCCGAGTCAATCAAAGCCGACCGAAGATTCAGCCTGCCGGGCGTGCTGAAACCGTCACCCCGGCAAAGCTGACATACCGATCGTTACTGACTGTTGATGGCAGAGTACACAGCGTAGGCGACCTGTTGACCGCTGACGTCGCCGTGCGAGCTGATGAACCTGTCCGCCCTCAGATTGAACACCCGCCCCGGCTGGAACTGGTAACCGCCGCCCACCTCCAGCAGATCGACACCGGGCTGGACCACCTCCGGTGTCTTCAGCGCCCCGTTCCGGCCGATTCCGCCGTACGGGTCGTTGGCGTCGCCGAGCCCGGCACCGGCCTGCCTGGCGAGCCGGGACGCCGCCGCGTACGCCAGGCCGACAGCGCGGTCGTTGACGGTGTGCGTGACCAGCATCGGACCGCTGAGTCGCCGGTCGGCCAGCAGTGATCGGAACAGTCCGTTCCCGCCCTGGCCGTCGAAGTTCACCGCGAACGCGTGGTGACTGAACGCACCCTGCATCAGCGTGTACGAGTGCAGCCGGGGCTGCCGTACGGCGGCTGCGGCCAGCGCCCGGGCACCGAACGAGTGGCCGGCCAGGTGCAGCCGTACGCCCGCCGTCGACGCCCGGGCCAGGTCGGACAGGAGGGTGGCGATGCCACCGGAGCCGACCTTCCCGGCCCGGTCCTTCATCGTGTAGTAGGTGGTGACGTTCAGCACCCCGCGCGCCTTGGCCAGCACACTGTCGAGGTCGAAGCCGAACCCGGCCGCCCCGCCGGCCGTGCCGCCGACCGATGCGCCGGCCATCCCGCCGGTCATCCAGTCGGCAGCCCCGCCGGCTGTCCCGTCGGCTGTGCCGTCAGGCGTGCCGCTGGCGGCGCCGCCGGGGCGCTCCGGCGACCCGAAGTCGACCTCGGGGCCACCCATCGCCTGGAAGACCGCCTCCGCGTCGGCGTGCAGCAGCGCGGTCGGCGGCGGGTCCTCGTCCACCTGAGTCGGGTCGGCCGACGGTGCGGTAGGCGAGGGCGGGATCTGCTCCCGCAGGGCGTCGAGGAACCGCTGCCGCGCCTCGGCCGAATCCGTCAGCCTCGGCACCAGCCGGGTCAGCAGTGCGGCCCGGGCCGGATCCTCGACCCGGGTGGCGATCGCGTCGGCGAGTGCCGTTGCCTCGTCGCCCACCGCGACTCCGCCGCCGGCCACCTCGTCCTCGTCCGACCAGCGGATCGACGGCCAGAGCGCGCCGACCACGACCAGGGTCCGGGACGCCGCGCCGGGCACCGCCGGGCGTACCGCCGCCAGGTTGTCGGTGAGCCGCTGGTAGAGGCGACGGGCCTGCGGGATGTCGTTGTTCCAGCCGTGGCAGAGCACGAGTACGTCGGTGGCGCCGGAGGAGGCGACCAGCTCCACCGCCGCCCGCCGCTGGGCGTCGTCGTGGATCTCGCCGGTGGACCGGATCTCCACCTCCGCGTACGGAAACTGCATGGGTACACCTCGTTCGTGGCGTTTCGGTCAGACCGACTGGAGGGCCCGCATCGCGTCCACGAGCCCGCGGCCCTGGAACGAAGGATCCCGACCGAGGTCGGTGGCGGAGTCGAGCAGCGCCCGCTTGACCCGGTGCGGGCGGCCGATGAACTCCTGGTGCACCGACATGAACGCCGCCGCCACCCCGGAGACGTGTGGCGCCGCCATCGAGGTGCCGGAGTTCTCCACGTAGGTGGCGCCCGGTACGCCCTGCCGGGCCTGGTCGAGCAGTCGGCCGGTACCGGCGCTGATCACCCGCTCGCCCGGGGCCACCAGGTCCGGCTTGGCCCGGCCGTCCCCGGTCGGACCCTTGGAGGAGAAGTAGGAGACACCGGAGGCGTGCGGCCGGCACGAGGTGGCGCCGACCGTGATGGCCAGTTCGGCGTTGCCGGGATCGTTGATGGTCAGGTCGAACGCCGTACGCATCCGCCGGCCACCGGCGTCGATGACGTAGCCGTAGCCGGTGTTGCCGGCCGCCGCCACCACGACCACACCAGACTGCACCAGCCGGTCGACCTCCCGGCAGATCGGGCTGAGACCGGTGGCGAACCAGGTCGGGTCGAACGGATAGCCGACCGACAGGTTGACCCCGTGCACGAGCAGTTCCCGGCCGTGGTCGTTGAGTTCCTGGATGTACTCCAGCGCGGCCAGCACCGCCGCCATGTCACCGGAACCGTCGTCCCGGAGGATCTTGCAGGAGAGCAGCCGGCAGCGCGGCGCCATCCCGCTTATCGAACGCAGGCGCAGCCGTTCGCTACGCAGGTCGCCCGCGTCCGGCTGGTAGAAGGTGGCGGCGGTCAGCGGCTCCTGGTCGTCCCCGACGATCTGCTCGCCGGCCAGGATCCCGGCCACGTGCGTGCCGTGCCCGGCCACGTCCTTCGTCGCCTCGGCGTCGCTGTCGCCGACGAAGGAGCGGTGCGCCAGCGGCGGGGTCAACGCCAGGTTGCCGTGCCGGTGGAAGTGCGCGTGCCGCTCGTCGATGCCGGAGTCGAGCACCGCCCAGACGATGTCCTGGCCGTACGCGTTGAAGGCCCGGTGCGCCGCCTGGCACTTGGTGGTCACCACCGAGCGGTGGATGAGCGGCTGGACCTCGAAGTTGGGCCAGATCCGGTGGACCGCCGAGCGCGGGGCCGGCCCGGCGCCGACCGTCGACGCCGACGGCTCGTCGGCGCCCGGTCCGGACCAGGGTGCCTGCTCCGCCAGCCCTGCCTCCAGTTCCGCCTGCTCCTGGGCGACCTCCTCGGCCTCCTCTGCGTCGGCGGCGACCAGGGCGCGGATCTGCGCGGCGGTGAGGGCGGTACTGACGTACGAGCCGATCGGCCAGACCGGCGTCTCGGCGTCGGCGACCTCCCGGATCAGCTCCGTCACCCGGGACTGTGCCCGGCGCACCCCGCCGACGTAGCGGGTACGCAGCTCGATCACCACACCGATCGGCTCCTCGCCCGACTCCCGCATCCGTTCCTGCAACGGCCGGGCGATCACCGAGTCGGTGACCAGGCTGGGTGAGGCCGGCACCGGCGACAGCGGGCTCGCCCGGTCGCCGCCGTCGGCGTTCTGCTCGGCCGAGCCGAACTCGGCGGGCAGCGGTTCCGCCGGAGGGCCCGGGTCGACGCTGTCGGAGTCCATCGATTCCTCCCGTGATTTCCGACCATCGTTTCCGCCCGGGTGGCCGGAGGAAAAGCGGTGGACGTGGATCTGACAGTCGTCGTCGACCGTGGTGCGGACGGGTCGGGTGCGACCGGTCGGGAAGCCGGGTAATCATACGGCGACGCCCCGCTTCGGGTGGGCCCCGTACGTTGGCCCGGACGCCTCCCACCGTCGCCGGCCGGAGGCGCCCGGGGCCGTGCCGGGAACTATCCGGTGCCGGTGCCGGTGCCTGTGCCGGTAGCGGTGCCGAAGGGCGCGCGGGCCAGTGGCACGCGTACCGGCTGGCGGCCGTTGAACCGGAAACGCAGCAGCTCGGCCGCGTCGACGACCGCGTCAGCCAGGTGCACGTCACGGCGTGCGGCGACCCAGTCGACCAGGGCCGCCGGATCGCGTAGCGCCCCGGTGAAGTGCACCAGGGTGGCGTACCAGATGTCCCGGGTGAAGTCGGCCTCGAACCAGCCGGCCAGCACCGCGTCGCGGCCCCGGGCGAAGAGCCGGTCGAAGGCGGCGCCGTAACGGGCGGACGGCTCGGCTACTCTGCGTTCCGACTTACCCACGGTCGCCGAAGAGCCGGCGGAGCAGTGCAGCCTGCCGGGGGAACTGGAAACCCGCCCCGCCCTCGTGCCCGTTGTACGGCCACACAGTCATCTCCTTCTCCTCGCCCGCGTAGTGGTTGAAGGCGGCGTAGACAGTCGACGGTGGACAGATCGCGTCCATCAGGGCGACGGAGAAGAGCGCCGGGGCGGTCGCCCGGCTGGCGAAGTTGACCGCGTCGAAGTAGCTGAGGGTGTGGAACGCCCGGTCCACGTCGTTGCGGTGCGTTCGCAGGTACGTCACCAGTTCCTGGTACGGGGTGGCGTCGGTTATCTCGGTGGCCCGCCGGTAGTGGCAGAGGAACGGCACGTTCGGCAGCACCGCCGCGAGTCCGTCGACGAGTCCGGCGACGGCGAGGGTGATCCCGCCGCCCTGGCTGGTGCCGGCCACCGCCACCCGTTCCGGGTCGACCCGGGGGTGTGCGCGAACCGCCTCCACGGCCCGGACGGCGTCGGTGAAGACCCGACGGTAGTAGTAGCTGCTCGGATCGGTGATTCCCCGGGTGAGGAAGCCGGGGGTCTGCGGCAGGCCGACCGGGTCCGGGTCCGGGGTGTCGCCGACCAGCTGACCGGCGCTGCCCTGGCCCCGGGTGTCCATCACCAGGTGGGCGTAGCCGGCGGCGCTCCAGGCCAGCCACTCGTGCGGCAACCCGCGCCCGCCGCCGTACCCGAGGTAGTCGACGACGCAGGGGAGCCGGCCGGTGCTGTGCCGGGGGAGCAGGAACCAGCCGCGTACCGGCTGGCCGGCGAAGCCGGCGAAGGTGACGTCGAAGACCTCCACAGTGGCCAGTCCGGCGTCGTACGGCTCGAACCGTGCGGGGAAGCCGGCGTCACGGGCCTGGCCCAGGGTGTCGGCCCAGAAGGCGTCGAAGTCGGCCGGTTCCTCGCGCTTCGGCAGGTAGTCGCGCAACCGGTCCAGTGGCCAGTCGACAAGCATGCGCCGTCTCCTCTCGTCGTCGCGGGCTCCAGGGGGTGCGGCCCGACGAACGGCCCCGGCCGCGAGCCGGGGATCCCGAGTCGGAGGGTAGCGCCCGCGGTGACCACCGCCATCTGCCCGGGCAGCGCCTTCCGGTCCGACTGGCACGAGACCGACGCCGACCACCCTGGGCGCCGGGGTGCCGGCTCCGAGCCGGGCGCGGACGGACGGGTTCCGCCCCGGCCCGCCCCCTCAGTCGGCGAGCGGCAGGTCGATGGTGTGCGCGGTGTGGTTGGCCTTCGTCCGTAGATATCGGGCGTTGGCGGCGGAGAGGTGCACCCCGGTGGGTACCCGCTCGGTGACCCGTACGCCGAGCCGGTCGAGTTGTTCCGCCTTGTCGGGGTTGTTGCTCAACAGGGCGACCCGGCTCGCGCCGAGGGCGCGCAGCATCTGCGCCGCCACGGTGTAGTCGCGCTCGTCCTCGCCGTGGCCGAGCGCCAGGTTGGCCTCGTAGGTGTCCAGCCCCACGTCCTGCAGGGCGTACGCGTCGAGCTTCGCGTACAGCCCGATGCCCCGGCCCTCCTGCCGCAGGTAGAGCAGGAACCCGCCCTGCTCGCTGATCCGCTCGACCGCCTCCCGCAACTGCGGGCCGCAGTCACACCGCTGACTGCCGAAGACGTCACCGGTCATACACTCGCTGTGCGGTCGCACCAGCGGGGCGGCGGGACCGTCGACAGACTGGCTCAACCTGCTCCGCCAGTCACCCAGCCCGAGCGCGAGATGCTCCCGGCCGTCCACCAGCCCGTCGAAGGTGAAGACACTCGCGGTCGCGGTGTAACCGTCGGCGAAGCGGAGCGGTACGGTCACCTGCCGACGGACGGTGGCGGCCGGAACCGCCCCGACGGTGTCGAGCGTTTCGGGTGCCTCGGCGGTGGTTACCTGGGGCGGTGTGTGCGGCATCAGTTCTCCCTCTTGGGGTCGGGTGCGTACGCCCTGAAGATCTAGGGTGCCTCTCTCGGGGGTGTGCCCGCCCGCGCATCTACAGAGCGTGGAGGCTGGTACCCGGTGTGCGGTCATCCGATGCGGGGCATCTGACCTGCGTCGGGACGAGGTCGGCGGGGACGGGCGCCGACGATGCGGAAGACTGACCCACCGCGCGGTGGAGATCATCGACGGAGAGGGGCGACAAGTGGGCGACCGGCCGTACGTGCTGCTCAGCTGCGGCATGTCAATCGACGGCTACCTGGACAACGCCGGCGAGACGCGCCTGCTGCTCTCCAACGACGCCGATTTCGACCGGGTCGACGCGGTACGCGCCGAGTGCGACGCCATCCTGGTCGGCGCGGGTACGGTCCGACAGGACAATCCGCGACTGCTGGTCCGATCGCCGCAGCGCCGGGCCGAGCGGGTGGCCCGGGGGCTGCGGCCGACACCGGTGAAGGTGACCGTGACCGGCCGGGCCGACCTGGATCCGACCGCCCGGTTCTTCGTCACGGGCGACATCGACAAGATCGTCTACTGCGCGAGCCCCAGCCTGGAGGAGGCCCGCAATCGTCTCGGCGAGGTGGCGACGGTTGTCGACAGCGGTGACCCCGTCGACCTCGAACTGGTGCTCTCCGACCTGCACGCCCGGGGCGTGTCCCGGCTGATGGTCGAGGGCGGCGGGCAGATACACACCCAGTTCCTCACCGCCGGTCTCGCCGACGAGTTGCAGCTGGTGATCGCGCCGTTCTTCGTCGGTGACTCCCGGGCGCCACGTTTCGTCGGTGACGGCCGCTTCCCGTGGGGACCGGACCGCCGGGCGGAGCTGGCCGATGTCAGCCAGATCGGTGACGTGGTGCTGTTGCGGTACGCCCTGTCGGAGCGGTTCGGCGGGGCGTGACCGGCACACGGCGGCCTGGCCGGCCGGGGCGGCGGGGAGCGTGCGGCGGGCCTTGCCGCCGGTCACGCGACCGCCCGGGGCAGCCGGAGCCGCGCCGTCACCCGCTCACCGGATGTCACGGTCGCGGGTGCGACGACGACGGAGGCCACGGTCACGGGTGTGCCGACCGTGGTGGCGTCGATCGTGGTGGTGCCGGCCGCGCGGAGTCCGGCGACCCAGCGGGCGACCAACACCACGGCTCCGGGCAGACTCGCGACGAAGGCGAGCACCCCGTAGACCACCGCGACTGTGAGGCCGAGCGAGGCGCCCAGCCCGGCGGCGCCGAAGGCCCAGGCGGTGACGCCCTCCCGGGGACCCCAGCCGCCGACGTTCAGCGGCAGCGCCATCGCGATCAGGGCCAACAGCATCAGCGGTACGAGTTGGTCCACCGGCGCCGACGAGCCAGCGGCCCGGGCCGCGACGACGAAGGTACCGAGATGTCCGGCCAGCACCACGGCGGAGGAGAGCGCCACGCCTGGCCAACTGCGCCGGGCCAGCAGCCCGAGCCGTACGTCGGAGACGGCCGTCCGGCACGCCCGGCGCCACCGTGAGCCGGCGGGACGGGCCGCCTCCGGCTCGGCGGGTCGGGTGAGCCGCCGTCGACGCCGCAGCACCAGCCAGCCGCCGATGCCGAGCGCACCGGCAGCCAGCAGGATGCCGCCGAGCAGGACGGCGGCCGGCAGCGGACCGGTCGGACCGGAGCCGACAACGGTCGGCAACGGGGCCGGATAGCTGAGCAGCAGCACCAGCACACCGACGGTGACCAGCACGATCTGTCCTGCCGAACGTTCCAGCACCACGGCCCGAACGCTGCGACCCACATCGTGTACGTCCCTGCCGTGCCGTACCGCCCGGTGCACGTCCCCGAGTACGCCACCGGGCAGCGCCGCGTTGAGGAAGAGCCCCCGGTAGTAGTCGGCGATCGCCCTGCCCAGCGGCAACCGGATGCCGAGACCCCGGGCCACCAGGCACCAGCGCCAGGCGCTGAAGACAGTGGTCAGCAGCCCGATCCCGAGCGCGGCGAGCAGGGTGCCGGCGTCGATCACCCGCAGGCCGTCCAGGAACGCCTCGGTGCCGAGCCGCCACAGCAGGAAGCCGAGGATGGCGGCGCCGCCGAGCAACCGTGCCCAGGCCCAGAAGGTACGCCTCACGACGCCGCCCGGTCCGCCGGAACTCCCCGCCGTGCCGTACTCGCCCCGCACATCCGCCAGCCTCCCTCGATCGGTGTCCCGCCAGTAGTACGAGGCAACCGGGCCTGCGGTTCATCCGAGCGTGACGAGGTGGCGGTACGGCTTGATCTGTGCGTGGCGAGCGTGGCTTGATTCGTGCGTGGCGAGGGTGGCTTCAGGCGTACGTGGCGAGCAGGTCGGCGTGCCCGACGACCACCCGCAGCTCACCGGCGGTCGCGGCGGCGAGCCGGCGCTGCAGGTATCCGGCGGCCGGGCCGGCCAGCTCCGGACGGTGCTCGACGGCGGCGGCCACCCAGCCGCGCAGCCACCACGCGGCCAGTTCCGCCTCGGCCGGGCCGAGCCGCCAGGGGCTGGGCCGGACCCGCACCTGTGCCCCGAGCCGGCGGAACGCCTCGGCGGTCGCGTCCACCGCGTCCGGGCCGAGCAGCCGTTGGCCGTCGCCGGTGCCGCGTCGCTGGTGGGCGTTGAACGCGGCGGCGATCTCGGCGTCCAGCGGGTCGGCCGGGGAGAGTTCCACCTCGCCCAGCACCGAGAGGGTCAGCAGCGCCGGACAGCCGGCGTCGACGCAGGCCGTGACCAGCCGTTCCACCTCGGCCAGGCTGAGCAGGTCGAGCAGGGCGGAGGCGGTGACCAGGGACGCCCCGGCGAGATCGTCGGCGGTCAGTTGGGTGAGATCGCACACCCGGGTCAGCACGCTGACCGGCGAGCCGTCGGCGGCGGTATCCGGAAGGTGGTCCCGGGCGTGCGCGAGCAGCCCTGCCTCACGGTCGTAGAGCACCCAGTGCTGCGGACCGGGCAGCCGACCGGCGAGCCAGCGCCCCATCGAACCGCTGCCGCAGCCCAGGTCCCGGATCACCGTCGGACCGGTCTCGGGCAGGACGCCGCGCAGCGCCTCCACCAACTCGTCCGCCCTGGCCCGGGCGTCGGCCGGCTCCCGCAGCCCGAGCCAGGCCAGGCTGTACGGCGAATCGTCGACCCCGCCGTCGGGTTGAGTTCGCTCACCGTGCTCAGTCATGCGGTCCCCTCGGTGCGCTCGCTTCCGTGCTCAGTCATGCCGTCCCCTCGGTGCGCTCGACTCCGCGATCCTTCCAACGGATCGTCCCGACCGGGCGACGACGGATCGTCCCCGGTTTCCCGTGGCTGCCTGGGTGCTCCCGGTTGCCGGGCCAGCGCCGTCAGCACCTCACCCAGACGGGCGGCGGTGACCTCCCAGCCCGGCAGTTCCGCCCGGCGGTGCCGAGCGGCGGTCCGGAGCCGGTGCCGCAGCTCCGGTTCGTCCAACCAGCGGCGCAGCGCCGTGGCCAGCGCCGCCGGGTCGCCGGGCGGCACCAGCAGCCCGGGTACGGCGCCGTCGGGTGCCCGCCCGACCGCCTCCGGTAACCCGTCGACCTCGCTGCCCAGCACCGGTACGCCCCGGGCCAGCGCCTCGGTGACGACCATGCCGTACGGCTCGGCCCGGGACGGCAGCACCAGCAGGTCTGCGGCTTCGTAGTCGGCGGCCAGCTCGGCTGCGGTACGCGGACCGGCGAACCGTACCCGGTCGGTCAACCCGGCCGTCCCAGCCGCGTGCCGCAGCCGGTCGACGTAGTCCGGATCGCGGTCGACGGGGCCGACGAAGCGGCAGCTCCACTGTTGGTCGGCGAGGCTCGCCAGCGCTTCGACAAGTACGTCCTGCCCCTTGCGGGGGATGACCGAGGCGACGCAGAGCAGGTTCGTCGCGCCGTCGGTACCCGATGCCAGCGGTGCGGCCGCGACCCCGGGTGGCACGACGTGCACCCGCCCGGCGGGCAGGCCGTGCCGGCGCACCAGGGCCCGCCCGGTCCCGGCGCTTGTCGCGACGATCGTCGGGACCGCCCGCAGGGTGCGCCGTTCCAGGTCGTCGAGCCGGGCCGCCACCTCGGGTGGCAGCCCGGTCTCGTCGCGCAGCGGCAGGTGCACCAGCACCGCCAGCCGGAGCCGATCGGCGGCCGGGGCCACGACCTCGGGTACCCCGCAGGCCACCAGCCCGTCCAGCAGCACCACCGCGCCGTCCGGTACGCCGTCGAGCGCGGCGGCCAGCGCGGCCCGCTCGGCCGGGTCCGGCCGGGGCCAGTTCCCCGGTACGGCCAGCTCGTGCACCTGCCAGCCGAGCCCGACCAGCCCGGTGATGACCTGGCGGTCG
Organism: Plantactinospora sp. CNZ320; assembly: GCF_002846275.1. Classification (NCBI taxonomy): domain Bacteria; kingdom Bacillati; phylum Actinomycetota; class Actinomycetes; order Micromonosporales; family Micromonosporaceae; genus Plantactinospora; species Plantactinospora sp. CNZ320. Next base: position 3,405,327 of record NZ_PJMP01000001.1, on the reverse strand, counting down.
TAGGCGTTGCCGCCGCTCGGGGTGCCCGGGTCGTCGATGTCCCCGGGCAGCACCACGTAACCGGTCCCGGCGCTCACCGCGCCGCCTGCCTCCCCGGCTTCCGCCGGGCGCCGCCGGGACCCGCTGCTGTCGTGCCGGGATCCGCTGCTGTCAGGCCGGGGTCCGTTCCGGTCATGCCGGGATCCGCTGCTGTCACAGGGTCCGCTCGTAGCTGGCCCAGGCGATGTGCGACTCGTGCAGCGTGACGGTGATGCCGGTCAGGCCGCGCGCCCCGGCCCCGAGCGACCCCGCGTGCACCCGTTCGGCGAGCCGGTCGGCGATGATCTGGGCGAGCGCCTCGGTGGAGGTGTTGATCCCGGCGAGCGAGGGCTCGTCGTCCAGGTTGCGGTAGTTGAGTTCGCCCAGCACCTCGGCCAGCTGCCCGGAGGCCAGCCCGATGTCCACGACGATGTTGTCGGCGTCGAGTTCGGGCCGGCGGAACGTGGCGTCCACCACGAAGGTCGCCCCGTGCAGCTTCTGCGCTGGCCCGAAGACCTCGCCACGGAAACTGTGCGCGATCATGATGTGGTCACGGACGGTGATGCTGAACAAGGCTCTCCTCCTGGGTGTTTCCCGCTCGGGTCGGTCTGTCGGAGCTAACGGTCGGTGGCCGCGTCACCGTAGTCGACCAGGTGACACAGCGCGGACAGTTCCCCGCTGACCAGCCGGGGTAACACCTCGGGCAGCTCGGTGAAGGCGCAGGTGCCGGTGAGCAGGGCGTCGAAGACCGGGTCGGCGAGCAACTCGAGGGCGAGCGCGAGCCGGTCGGCGAAGGTACGCCGTCCGCGTACGTTCGGTGACACCGTACCGACCTGACTGCTGCGTACCACCAATCGGCGGGAGTGGAAGTTCTCGCCGAGCGGCACGCTTACCTGGCGGTCGCCGTACCAGCTCAGCTCGACGACGGTCCCCTCCGGAGCGAGCAGTTCCAGCGAACGGGTCAGCCCGGCCGACGTGGCGCTGGCGTGCACCACCAGGTCACGGTCGCCGGCCGCGTCGCCGGGCAACGCGAAGTCGACGCCGAGCGCGGCGGCGACACCCGCCCGGCCGGGATCGGCGTCGACCAACTGCACCCGGGCACCGGGGAACCGGGCGAGGACCCCGGCCACCGCGCTGCCGACCATCCCCGCCCCGACGACAGTGACCCGGTCGCCGACCAGCGGCGCGGCGTCCCAGAGCGCGTTCACCGCGGTCTCCACGGTGCCGGCGAGCACCGCCCGGGACGCCGGCACCCCATCCGGTACGACGGTGACCGCCGACGCCGGCACGATGTACCGGGTCTGGTGCGGGTAGAGGCAGAAGACGGTACGCCCGAGCAGGTGCTCCGGCCCCGCCTCGACAAGTCCGACGTTGAGGTAGCCGTACTTCACCGGGCCGGGAAAGTCGCCCTCCTGGAACGGGGCGCGCATCGTCGCGTACTGGTTCGGCGGCACCTTGCCGGCGAAGACCAGCGTCTCGGTGCCCCGGCTCAGCCCGGAGTGCAGGGTGCGGACGAGCACCTCGTCGGCACCGGGTGGCGCCAGCGTCGCCGACCGGATCTCGCCCCGGCCGGGTGTAGCCAACCAGAAGGCCTGGGTACGCACTGTCAGCAACTCCTTTCCCGGTGCGATGAACCGAACGCGGATGTTTTCCGTTTCCACGGGGGTGGGCAGCGGCAACGATACGCGGCGCGTCGATCGTGCCAAACCGTGACGGAGGAACGTTGACTGTCAGTGATCATCTGATCCCATCATCCCTGGTCCGGCTGCGTCCCGCGCGGCAGCGGGCGGGATCCGCACCGCTCGACGCCGGCCGTCCCGTACCGGCGGGTACGCCGGCCCACCTGGAGGGACCTGGCGACCTGGACGGACCGGCGGTGGGGCTGGCCGTCCAACTCGTACTGCTGGCGGCGCTCTCCGCCACGGTAGGGCTGGGGCCCGCCGGCTGGCTGGCCGGCTCGGCGTACGCGGTGGTCACCTGGCTGCTGCTCAGCCGGGCGATGCGCCGATCCGGCGCGCGGCTGCTCGGTGCGGCCAACCAGGTCACCCTGGCCCGGGGCACCCTGGTCGGCGCGGTGACAGCCCTGGTGGCGTCCTCCTTCTGGGCGCCGGCCCCGGTCGGGCTGCTGGTGGCGGTGGCGGGCGTGGCGCTGGCGCTGGACTGGGTCGACGGTCAGGTCGCCCGGCGCACCGGCACGACCTCCGCGCTCGGCGCCCGGTTCGACATGGAGGTCGACGCCTTCCTCATCCTGGTCCTGAGCGCCTATTTGGCGCAGTCCCTCGGCCCCTGGGTGCTGGCCATCGGCGTCCTCCGGTACCTCTTCGTCGCGGCCGCCTGGGCGCTGCCGTGGCTGAACGCGGCGCTGCCGCACCGGTTCTCCCGGAAGGTCGTCGCCGCGATGCAGGGCATCGTGCTGGCGGTGGCGAGTTCCGGGCTGCTTCCCGGACCGCTGGCGTACGCGTCGGTCGGGCTGGCGTTGGCGCTGCTCTGCTGGTCCTTCGGCCGGGACGTCGGCTGGCTGTGGCGGGCACACCACCGCGACCCGGTACCGGCCGGCCCGCGCTGAACCCTGCCCGGCCCGTGCCGAACCAACCGCACCGTCGACCACCGCACAGTCAGCACTGCCGCACAGTCAGCGCTGCCGCAACGTCAGCGGCCGCACAGTCAGCACAGTCATCCAGTCAGCGCAGCCGCTCGATCGTCACCGGGATCAGCCCCGCCGTCCTGGCCGCCGTGGTCAGCTCGCGCAGCAGTGCTCCGATGGCGTCGTCCCGGCTGCCGGCCAGGTCGGCGGTCAGATCCAGGCACCAGGCGGCACCGGCACCGATCCGGCGCAGCTCCCAGGTGAAGGCGTCGGCACCGATCCGGCGTGTGGCGGTACCGACGACGCCGGTCCGGGTGCCGCCCCGGCCGGGCCGCATCCGCCAGGTGCCGAGCAGTCCGGTAAGCGCCTCTGTATCGAGCCCGGCGGTGAAGAGGACCCGGTGTATCCGGGTTTCGCTGAAGCCTGGGGTGGCCAGGCCCGGGTTCAGCCGCAGCGGTGCCGAGACGGGCAGCCGGATGCCGTCGTCGAAGTAGCCCCGCAGCATCTCCTCGCCCGGTAGTTCACCCCCGCCGAGATGGCGGTAGACGAACTCGATCTCCTGCCGGCTGGCGGCGACGACCCGGTCACACAGGGCGGCGTCGGCGCGTACGCCCCGGCTGAACTCCGAGGCGCCCCGCCAGCGGGAGCCGCCGGCCGTCCACCCGGCGCTGTCGAGCCGTACCGCCGAATGGTCCCGGCCCAGCACGAACTCCTCGACGAGGATCCCCGCCGGGCCGGCGAAGTCCGGATTGTCGGGTCGGACCAGGTAGTAGTCCAGCATCGAGCCGGCGGCGACCGGCCTCGCCGCCGTCCCCGGGCGGGATGCGGCCGGGCGCGGCCACCGGGCCGCGCCGTCCGGTTTCGCGGATACCGTCGGCATGCCATGCATTCTCGGCCGGGAATCCGTTCCGACGGTCGCGGCTCGCCCGGAAAGGGTCGCCGGAGATGGTTCCGACGCCTCCACGCCCTCGGCAGACCTGGGAGTCAGCGGATCTCGGGAACGGCGGGCTCCTGCTTGTCGTACCGGCCGAGGGTGCGTTGCCAGGCGGCCCGCCAACGACCGTCGGCGACGATCCGGCGCAACGTCTCGCTGAGCCAGGCCCGGAACGGCTCGTCGCCCCGGCGCAGGCCGATCCCGTACGGCTGCGGTGCGAAGGCCGGGCCCACCAGCCGGAATCCGGTTCTGCCGTCGGCGGCCAGTCCCACCAGGGCCGGTCCGTCCCCGGTGATCGCGTCGACCGCGCCGGTGCGGAGCGCCTGCGCGCACTCCTGGTAGCCGCCGAGCGACGTCAGCCCCAGCGACCGGCCGCCGAGGTGCTCTTCGAGGAGACGGCCGTGCGGCGTGCCGGTGACGGTGCAGATCCGGTACCCCTTGGTCCGTAGCGACTCGGGGCCGGTGATGGTGGTCTCGTCAGGCCGTACCAGCAGTCGCTGCCCCGGCAGGTGGTACGGCCCGGCGAACGTGACCCGTTCGGTGCGGGTCTCGGTGATGGTGTAGGTGGCGATGACGAGGTCGACCGCGCCCTGCTCGATGAGTTCCTCCCGCCCCGTCGACGGCGCCTCGGTCCACCGCACGCGGTCGGGGTCGATGCCGAGTTCACCGGCGATCAGCCGCCCGATCTCCACGTCGAACCCGGTCATCGTCCCGTCGGGCTCCCGGTAGCCGGTGCCGGGGAGGTCGAACCTGCTGCCGATGGCGATCTGCCCTGCCGCCTGCAACCGTCGCATGGTCGTACCTTCGGCGAAGGCCGGCGACGTCTGCGCACTCGGCGTCGGGTCGGCCGCCCCACCGCCCGGGCGGTCCCACGGTCGCCACACCACGGCGACGGCCAGCACGGCCAGCGCGAGCAGCCCGGCGAGCAGCATCCGACCGCTCTTCCAGGGCGGCGCCGGGCCCGTGGCGCCGGCCGGCGGCTCGCCCCCTGCGGCCGGAGCTGGCGGGCCGGGCACCGGTACCGGCGAGGCGGGCGCCGGCACCAACGGGTCGACCGGCGGTATCGCAGAGCCGGTCGGGGGAGAAACGGCCCGCGCAGAGCCGGTCGAGGGAGAGCCGGTCGGGGAAGAGAGCGGCGGTGCCGGGGCGGGGCCGGTCGGCAGCATGTCGTCCGGCGGTACCGCGAGGGCGCCCTCGGCCACGACGAGTTCAGGCTGCTCGGTGACGACCGGTGCCACCCCGAGGGCCCGGTGCAGCAGCGTCGCCGCCAGTGGTATCCGGCTCGCGCCCCCGACCAGGACGACGGTGGCCGGTCCCGCGCCGGGGCCGGCCGAGCGGATCGCCGCCACCGTCACCTCGACGGTACGGTCCAGCACCACCCGGGCCAGCCGTTCGAACTCCTCCCGGCCGACCGGTACCGACTCCTCGAAGAGCGGGACGTGCAGGTAACCGACCGAGCTGCGGCTCAGACTCTCCTTCGCCCGGCGGGCCTCGTCCCACAGTGCCAGCGCGGCGCGGCGGTCGACGTCGTCGCCCGGTGCGGTCAGCCGCTGCCACCGGACCGGATCACGCTGTGCCAGCAGCCGGCCGACGTGCCCGACGAGCGTCGCGTCGAGATCCAACCCGCCGGTCTGCGGCAGCCCGTCGGTGGCCAGCACGGTGAAGCCGCCCGTGGCGGTACGCCGGACGACGGTCGCGTCGAAGGTGCCCGCACCGAGGTCGTAGACGGCGACGTGACCACCGGCCGGTACGTCCAGTACGCCAGCCCCCACCAGGTAGCTCGCGGCGGCGACCGGCTCGGCGGCGAGTCGGGGCTCGGGCAGGCCGGCTTCGACGGCGGCGGAGACCAGCAGCGCCCGCCGGGTCGGCCCCCAGGTGGCGGGCACGGTGAACAGTACGGATCCGGGCCCGCCCGGCCCTGCGACCCGGTGGGCCTCGTCGGTGACCCGGGCCAGTGTGGCGGACACCAGCGAGGTGACCGGGACCTCCCGGTCGCCGAGCCAGACCGTGCCCTCGCCGATGCGCCGCTTCGGGTACGGCTCGAAGCCCTGCGGCCGTCGTCGGGCGGCATCGATGGCGTCCTGACCGGACAGAATCGTGCTGCCGTCCTCCACACAGGTGGCCGAGGAGAGCAGTGGCGAACCGTCGAAGAGCAGTGGTCGGGTACGCCCGTCCGGCCAGCGCAGCACGGCGACGGTGTGCGACGTTCCATAGTCGACACTCAGCCGGAAGCCATCGTCCGCCACGGTGGCAGCCTAGTCGGCGCCCGACGGTCCGGGACGTCGGCGTCCCGCCCCGGTGGCCTCAGTGCCGGCGCAGCGCCACCACGGCGATGTCGTCGCTGACCTCCACCGGGCCGAGTTCGGCCAGCAGCCGCTGGCAGAACCCGTCCAGGTCCGGTTCGACGGCCGCCGCGCTGCCGGCCAGGTCGTCCAGCCGCCGGTCGAGGTCGACGTCCCGGCGTTCGACCAGGCCGTCGGTGTAGAGCACCAGGGTGGCACCGCGAGGAAGGACGAACTCCAGGTCGTCCGGCCGGTCGGCCCGGACCCCGAGCAGCGGAGCCCGGTGTACGACGAACTCGGTCGAGTCCGCCGTGACGACAAGCGGAGGCAGGTGTCCGGCACTGGCCAGCCGGATCCGGCCGGTCGCCGGCTCGAGGGTCAGCAGGCAGAGCGTGGCGAACTCGCCCGGCAGCAGGGTGCGCAGGAGTTCGTCGACCCGTTCCAGGATGGCGCCGGGCGGGTGCCGCTCCACCGCGTACGCCCGGATCGCGTGCCGGAGTTCGGCCATCACGGTCGCGGCGTGCAGCGAGTGCCCCGCCACGTCGCCGATCGCCACGACCAGCCGGTCGTCGATCATCGCGAGTTCGTAGAAGTCCCCGCCGACCTCGGTCTGCGCGCTCGCCGGCTCGTAGCAGACGGCCAGATCGAGTCCGGGCACGGTGGGCAGCCGCCGGGGCAGCAGGCTGCGTTGGAGCGTGACCGCGATCCGGTGCTCCTCGTCGTACGAGCGCTGTGCCTCGACCGCCGTCGCCACCGCCTGGACGAGCTGGCTGAGTACGGCGGACTCGGTGGCCAGCACCGATTCCGGTACCCCCACCTGCACGGCCGGGCGATCGGGCCGCAGCCGTGCGGTGGCCACCCGGATCCGGTCGTCCGGACGGCCGGGCACCGGCCAGTCCGTCGCCGCCTCGGTGCGCATCCCGAGTCCGACCGGCACCGCCCGGAGGTCGGCCGTCCACTCCTGGATCGTCGCCGGCCCGTCCGGTTCGCCTACCACCGCCGCGAAGCCTCGCCCGTCGGCGTCCTGGCCGGCGACCAGCGCCCCGGTGCCGAAGATCCGGGCCGCTCCGCTCGCCGCCGCGGTGAGCATCGACGCGAACGAGGGTGCCGCGTTCACCGCCAGGGTGGTCTCGGCGAGCCGGGCGAGCCGGGTGGCGAGCAGTTCGGCCCGGCTGCGGGCCCGGTAGTAGCGCAGCGCCGCCTGGGTGGTGGCGATCAACTCGTCCGGCTCGATCGGCTCGACGAGGTACGCGTCCGCGCCCCGGGTCAGCCCCTGCGCCCGGTCGGCCACGCTCACCGCGTGCGCCGACACGTGGATCACCGGTCGGGAGGCGTGCCGAGGATCGGACTTGATCCGCTCGCTCACCTCGAACCCGCTCATGTCGCCGAGCCGCACGTCGAGGACGACCAGATCGATCTCCTCCCGCTCCATCCGCTCCAGCGCGGCACCGCCGCTGTCCGCCTGCACGACTGTGAACCCGGCCCGGGTCAGCCAGCTCACCAGCAGGTACCGCTTGGCGGCGCTGTCGTCGACCACCAGGATGGTGGCGCCGGTGCCGACCTGTTCCGGGCTGTTCACGGCACCGGACTCAACGGCAGGTGGACGGTGAACGTACTGCCCCGGCCGGGCTCGCCGGTCACCCGGAGGTCGCCACCGAGCAGTCGGGAGAGCCGCCGGGCGTACGGCAGCCCGAGTCCGGTACCCCTGGCGCCGGTCGCGGATCCACTCCCCGGTACCTGGTAGAACTCCTCGAAGATCCGTTCCTGGAGTTCGGTGGGTATGCCGATCCCGGTGTCGCTGACCCGGACGACCAACTCGTCGCCGACGACCTCGGCCGTCATCCGGACCTCGCCGTGCTCGGTGAACTTGAGCCCGTTGTGCAGCAGGTTGCGCAGTACCTGGGTCAGCAGCACCTCGTCGGTGCGGATCACCGTCGGTGGTTCGGGGTCGACGACCACCAGCTCGACCTCGGGCCGGGTGGCCATCGCGCGTACCGTGCCCCGGAGCTGGCCGAAGACGGCCCGCAGCTCCACCTCGGACCAGTTCGGCTCGATCGCGCCGGACTCCGCCTTGCCGAGGTCGAGCAGGTCGTTGACCAGCGACAGCAGGTCGGCGGCGGAGCCCCGGATCAGTTCGGCCTGCTGCCGCTGCTCGGCGGTGAGCGGGTCGGAGGCCGGGTCCAGCAGCAGCCGGGTCAGCCCGATCACCGCGGTCACCGGTGCACGTAGTTCGTGGCTGACGTTGGCCAGGAACCTGGTCTTCGCCTCGCTGGCCGCGCGGAGCTGCACCGAGCGGTCCTCCAACTCGGCGTGCAGCGCGACGACGCCCCGGTTGGTCTCGTCGAGTTCCTCGGAGAGCTGCGTGTAGAGCGCCAGCACGCCGTGGTTGGTCTCGGCGAGTTCCGCGTTGAGCCGGGCGAGTTCGTCGCGCTGGGCCCGGGTCTCCTCGAGTGCCGCGAGGAGTTGCTCGTTCTGCTCGGCCATCTCCTCCAGCGGAGTACGGGCGGCCGAGCCGTTCAGGTTGTCGCGTATCACGTCGAGCCGCTCCGGCGTCAGCGTGGTAGTGGCGGGGATCTTGCGGGTCATCCGGATGACTGTGGCGGCACCGTCGTGGCCGACGTCGAAGGTGTCGACCAGCCGGCCGACCAGCAGGGCGCCGGTGAGCGTCTGCGCCGACGTGCCGGCGGGCAACACGGTGGTGATCTCGGTGACCAGCGTCGCCCTGGGCTCGTCGACCGCCGCCGTGAAGGCGACATCGGCCCGTGCCGGGGTGGACAGGGTGACCACTAGGTACCGGCCGATCTCGCTCAGCGCGGTGGCGAGCCGGACCTGGTCCTGGTGTTCCAGACCGACGGCGGCGGCGACCTCCCGACCACGCTGGCGGACCAGGAACACGTCCGACTCGGCACGCAGCGTCAGCCGCAGCAGCGTCGGACCGGTCGGCGTGCCCTCGGTCATGCCCGGTCCCCGGTCACGGCGCGCCCCGGGCGACCAGGACGCAGGCGTCGTCGCGGCGTACGGCGGCGTCCCGGAGGAGCGTACCGGCGATCACCTGGGGCGAGCGCCCCCGCAGCCCGGGATAGTCGGCGAGCCGCCAGCGGTCGGTCACCCCGTCGCTGTGCATGATGAGGCAGGCGCCGCCGGGGAACGGGTAGTCGAACTCGCGTACGGTCCGGCGTTGGTGACCGACGATGCCGGGCATGGAGACCAGGCCGCGCCGCTCGTCGTAGTGCTGCACGGCGCCGGAGATGTTGCCGAGCCCGGCGTACCGCAGCAGTCCGGCCTCCGGGTCGAACTCGGCGACCGCGGCGGCGGCACCCCGGGTGTGGCTGATCGCCCGGTGCAGGTGTTCGAGGACCGCCGCCGGGGGCGCCGCCGGGGCGAGGTGGAACGCGTTCACGGCGGCCCGCGCGGCCAACGCGGCGAGCGGCCCATGCCCGAGCCCGTCGCAGACGAGCACCTGCCGCCGGCCCTCGACGGTACGCATCGCGAACCCGTCGCCGCAGGACTGCTCGCCGCTCATCGGCCGGCTGAGTCCGGCGATCCGGTCCGGCTCCGGTGCTTCCGCCGGCCAGACCTGTGCGGCGCTCACCGTGCCGCGTCCGGGCAGGGAGTAGACGTCGAACCAGCTCGACTGCCGGCCGATCGCCCCCAGCCCGATCCCCAGCGAGCCGGCGGTGGAGTGGCCGTCCTGGGTCGACGAGAGCACGTCGGTCATCCCGGGGCCGGAGTCGACGGCGATCAGCTCCACCCCGGCCACCTGGTCGGTCCGGACCGGCCGGACCAGTAGCTGCCCGTGGTCGGCGTGCTTGACGAGATTGCTGGCGAGTTCGGCCGCCACGATGGCCAGGGCACCGCTGTGGGCCTCGTCGAGCCCCAGCCGGCCGGCCAGCGATTCGGCGGCCCGGCGTACCGTGCCGACCGCACCGGGCTCCTCGACCTGGAACCATATGCCCTCGTCGACGAGCCGGTGGTCGTTGCTCACATTGATCGCGCCCATTTCGTGATGGTTACCCGGGTGCCCCGACCGACGCCGGTGTCCACCTCGAACTCGTCGACGAGTCGACGGGCGCCGCCGAGGCCGAGGCCCAGCCCGCCGCCGGAGGTGTAGCCGTCGGTGAGCGCCAGCTCCAGGTTGGCGATCCCGGGGCCGTCGTCGGAGAAGACGATCCGGATGCCCCTGCGGCGGCCGTTGTCCACGATCTCGACCTCCGCGCCGCCACCACCGCCGTAGACCAGGGTGTTCCGGGCCAGCTCGCTCGCGGCGGTGACCAGCTTGGTCTGGTCGACCAGGGAGAGCGAGACCGCCACGGCGGCGGTGCGGACGAGCTGCCGGACCCGGACCACGTCCGCGTCCGCGCTGATCGTCACGAGCTGCGCGGTGGCCAGCCTCGGATCCCCGGTCAAGGTGTGGTCGCCGTCGGGTGGCCGGAGTCGGGGCCGAGGGCGAACATCCACGCCGTGTCCGATTCCGCGCCCGGTTCGGCGTACGGCTCCTCCTGCCGCGACCGGGCCAGCAGTTCCATGCCGCGTTCGACGTTGAGTGCGGTCCGGATGCCGTTCAACGACAGGCCCAGCTCGACGAGGGTGATGGCGACGGCCGGACGCATCCCGACCACCACTGTTTCGGCGTCCAGCACCCGGGCTATCGCGGCGATGGTGGAGAGCATCCGGCCGACGAAGGAGTCGACGATGTCCATCGCGGTGATGTCGATGATCACCCCGTGGCAGCCGCTCTCCACGATCCGGTCGGAGAGGTCCTGTTGCAGGGCCAGCGCGGTCTGGTCCTCCATGTCGACCTGGATCGAGACCAGGAGCAGGTCGCCGATCTTGAGGACCGGTACCCGGTCCATCAGGCGCCCCGGGTCGCGGCCGGGCCGGTGCCGTTGTTTCGTCGGGACTGCTCGATCATCCGTAGGGCGTGCCGGAGCGCGTCGGCCAGGGTCGCCTTGGTGGCGATGTCACCGAACTCGATGCCGAGCGCCACGATGGTCTGGGCGATCTGCGGCCGGATCCCGGAGACGATGCACTCGGCGCCCATCAGCCGGGCTGCCACCACGGTCTTCAGGATGTGCTGCGCGACCTGGGTGTCCACCGCCGGTACCCCGGTGATGTCGATGATCGCGTACGGCGAGCCGGTGTCGACGAGGGTCTGCAACAGTCGTTCCATCACGACCTGGGCCCGGGCCGAGTCCAGGGTGCCGACCAGTGGGATGGCGACCACGCCCTCCCAGAGTTTCACCACCGGGGTGGAGAGCTCCAGGAGCTGCTCTGCCTGCTCGCTGAGCAGCTCCTCCCGGGACCGGGCGTACCGCTCGAAGGTGAACAGCCCCAGCTCGTCGACGACCGCGGAGGCGGCGACGTAGTCCGCGAGCGCCTGCTTGTCACCGGACCGCACGTCCAGCACGTCGAGCAGGGCGTCCTTGAGCGCGAGTACGCTGACCGCGGTCTCCGAGGCGGTGAAGCCCTGCTGTGCCCGGCTGCGGGACATCTCCACCAGGTTGGCCCGGAGTGCGGCCGAATTCTCGGCGGCCAGGTCGAACCGTCCGTGCTCGAGCGCGGCGGTCAACGCCCGGTAGATCTCCTGCACCTGCTGGCGCAACTCCGCCTGGGTCATCCGGCTGCGCAGGGAGGTGGCGACGACCTCGATCCAGCGTTCGACCAGTCGTTCCGAGTGGGTTTCGAGTACCCCGGCGAATCGGCTGCTCTCGTCGGCCGTGATGCCCATCGTTCCCTCCCCGATCCTGGTCACGACCACGTTGGCGGTCGATCCGGCCGGTGGACTGTATCACCGGCCAGGTGAAAGCGGTTTCGAGACCGCCGTGGCCGGCCGCTCGACCACGACCATCCGATCGACACGTGAGACGGTATGGTCGATGATCATGGTGAACCAGCACTGGCTTCTTGGCGGAGACCTGACCATCGACCGAGTCGGCTACGGCACCATGAAGCTCACCGGATGGCCGAGAGGTGAACGACCCGATCGGGACAGCGCCCTGGCGATCCTCCGCCGGGCTGTAGAGCTCGGCGTCAACCACCTCGACACATCCAATTACTACGCGCGCGACGGCGTGGCCGCGAACGAGTTGATTCGCTCCGCCCTGCATCCCTACCCGGACGATCTGGTGATCGTGACCAAGGTCGGCGCGCTGGTCGAGGGCGACGACATCACCCTCCCTCCCGCCGAGCAGCGTGGCCTCACCTCCGACGGTCTTCGCCGCGGCGTCGAGGCGAACCTGCGCTCCCTCGGGGTGGACCGGCTGGACGTGGTCAACCTCCGCATGGGCGATCGCGGGCACCCCGACGTTCCGTTCGAGGCCGCGCTGGAAACCCTCGCGTCGCTGCGCGCCGAGGGTCTCGTCCGGCACCTCGGCGTCTCCAACGTCAGCCAGGACCAGGTCGTCCGGGCGCGCGCCGTCACCGACATCGTGTGCGTGCAGAATCTGTACAACGTCGCGGCACGAGACGACGATCCCCTCGTCGACGCCTGTGCGCACGCCGGCATCGCGTACGTCCCGTTCTTTCCCGTCGGCGGGTTCCAGCCGCTGACCGCCGAGCCGCTGACCGCGGTTGCCGGCCGCCTCGGTGCCACCGTGCCCCAGGTGGCGCTGGCCTGGCTGCTGGCCCGCTCGCCCAACATCGCACTCATTCCCGGCACCGGCTCGCTGGCACATCTGGAGCAGAACATCGCGGCCGGGCGGCTGCGGTTGACCGACGACGATCTCGCGCTACTCGGAACCTGACTCCCATCCACTTCTCGGCGCCCCTGGGCAGGCGGTCCGCCTAGACTTGCCGGGCAACCCGGAGGAGAGCCGTCGTGACCCTGACCAGTGACGCCCGGCCGGCGCCCGCCGGCGAGGTACGGCCCACCGAGGGCGAGCCGGAGACCCCGTTCCTGGTGGTCGACCCGGAGCGGGTGACCCGGAACATCGACCGGCTCCGGGCCCGGCTGGCCGGGTTGGGCACCCCGCTGCGCCCGCACGTCAAGACGGCGAAGTCGCTGGCCGTCGCCCGGCTGCTCTTCGACGGCGAACCGGGGCCGATCACCGTCTCGACGCTGCGCGAGGCGGAGGCCTTCGCCGCACACGGTTACACCGACATCCTGTACGCGGTCGGGCTCGCCCCGCAGAAGCTGGGCCGGGTGGTGGCACTGCACCACGCCGGGGTGGACCTTCAGGTACTCGTCGACAGCGTCGCCCAGGCCGAGGCGGTGGCCGCCGTCTCGTCCCGGACCGGGGTACGCGTCCCGGCGCTCATCGAGATCGACTGTGACGGGCACCGAGGCGGGCTGCGCCCGGACGATCCGACGGCGGTGCGGATCGCCGAGACGCTGGAGCGGGGCGGTGCCGAGGCCCGGGGAGTGCTGTTGCACGCCGGTGGCTCCTACCACTGCCGGTCCCGGGAGGAACTGGTCGCTGCGGCGGAGAACGAGCGGGCCAGCGCTGTCCGGGCCGCCGAACTGCTCCGGTCCGCCGGTTTCGCCACGCCTGTGGTGAGCGTCGGCTCGACCCCGACCGCGCACTTCGCGGCGGACCTCACCGGGGTCACCGAGGTCCGGGCCGGGAACTTCGTCTTCTTCGACCTGGTGATGGCCGGCATCGGCGTCTGCACCGTGGACGACCTGGCGATGTCCGTGGTCGTCACGGTCATCGGCCACCAGCCGGAGAAGGGGTGGATCGTCACCGACGGCGGCTGGATGGCCACCTCGCGCGACCGCGGGACCTCGGACCATCCGGTCGACCAGGGGTACGGCCTGGTCGCCCGGCTCGACGGGCCGCTCCATCCGGATCTGGTGATGACCGACGCCAGTCAGGAACACGGCATCCTGACGGTCCGCCCGGGAAGCTCCGCCGCGCTACCCGAGCTTCCGGTCGGTACCCGGGTACGGATCCTGCCGATCCACGCCTGCGCGACCGCCGCCCAGCACGACGAGTATCTGGTCCTCGACCCGGCCACCGGGCACGCGACGCAGGTCTGGCCCCGGCTGCGCGGCTGGTAGCCGCCCGACGACTCACCCCGTCAGTCGGCCCGGCGTCGGTCAGTCGAGGAACGCCAGGACGACGACACCGATCCCCAGCGGTACGTCGAGCAGCATGCAGAACTCCGCCAGCGACCGGGACACCACCTGCCCGCGCCGATAGTGCACGAGGTCCCACACCCCGTGGGCCGCCAGCAGCAGCCCGGCGAGCACCAGACCGGCGCGGGGCGCGACCCAGAGGGTGGCCACGGCGAGACCGCCGTACCCGAGCACGGCCGCGACCTGGGCGGTGAACGCCGGCCGGGGTGCCCGGCGGAGCAGACCGACGACGACCAGTGCTACCGCCGCGACGGCGATGCCGGCCCACCAGGCCAGTCCGAGGATCTTGCTGACCGCCACCAGCAGACTGCTGCCGGGGATCGCCGCCCAGGCGACCCACGGACGGTCGAGGGCGGCGGCACCGAGGTAGCAGAGCGTGGCCACGCAGACCACGATCGCCACCGACTCGTGTTCCGCGCCGAGCACCAGTTGCGGTACGGCGACCGCCAGTCCGAGCAGGCTCGGCCAGCGGTGCAGCACAGCCTGCCAGCGCGGTGTCTCAGCCCGCGCGATGCCGACCGACGAATCCATTCCCTGGCCTCCCTGCCACCCGTCGACGCGCCCCACGCCCGCTGGCGGCGGTCGGGCTCGCCGCCGTGCGGTGCCACGCGGGCCCGCAGAGTCTGGCAACCGTCGGCTTCAGATCGGCTTCACGGCACCGCCGACCGGCCGGTTCAGCGCAGTTGGGCCAGTGGCAGCGGACCACGGGTCTTCACGGTCCGGATGGCGAAGGTGCTGCGGGCGTCCACGATCGCCGGGATGGCCAGAATCTGGTCGATCAGCAGCCGCTCGTACGCGGCGAGGTTGGCCACCGCCGCCTCGACCAGGAAGTCGGCGGAGCCCGAGATCACGTGACAGGCGACGACCTCGGGGATGCCGCTCAGCACCGACTCGATCCGGGCGGCCGTCTCCCGGGAGTGCTGCCCGACCTTCAGTTCGATGAAGACCGTCAGGTCCAGCCCGAGCCGGGTCCGGTCCAGTTCGGCCCGGTAGCCGGCGATCAACCCGTCCTTCTCCAGGGCGCGTACCCGGCGCAGGCAGGCCGAGGGGGAGAGGGCGACCGCCTCGGCGAGGTCGACGTTGGCGATCCGGCCGTCGGTCTGGAGGCGCTCCAGGATCGCCCGGTCCGTGGAGTCGTAGGTGGCCATCGGCACATCGTGCAGCAGACGCCGCCGTTGGCGCAACGATGTTGCGTGGACGGCCCTCACAGCGCGCACATTTGCCATCGCGTGCCGCCCGTACGCTGCAAGACTCCAGCGCATGACCATCCTGAGTGGCCGGCGTGCGGCCGTCGTACCCGATCTCGGTGTGCTGCGCGGAGCCGCGCTCTATGTCGGGGCGCTGCTCGGGCCGGGCCTGTTGCTCCTGCCCGGCCTGGCGGTGACCCAGGCCGGGCCGGCGTCGATCCTGGCCTGGGCCGGCCTTCTCGTCGCGTCCGGTCTCTTCGCGGTCGTCTTCGCCGCCCTCGGCGTGCGTTACCCGTCAGCCGGCGGAATCCGGGCCTACGCGGAGGCGGGACTCGGCGCCCGGGCCGGCCGTGCGGTCGCCTGGTGCTTCCTGGCCGGGGTGGTCACCGGGGCGCCGATCGTCTGCGTCACCTGCGGCAACTACGTCGCCGACCTGCTCGGTGGCGGCGTGCGGCTCGCCTGCGCCACCGCGGCCGTCCTGCTGCTCGGCACCCTCGCGGTGACGCTGCGCGGCCTGCGTACCTCGGCCACCGTGCAGTTCGGCCTGGTCGTGCTGCTCGTCACCATCGTCGTCGGTGCGGTCGCCGGGGCGGCACCGGCCAGCAGCACCGCCAACTGGACGCCGTTCGCGCCGCACGGCTGGGCGGCGATCGGTCCGGCGGCCTCGACCCTGATGCTCGCCTTCGTCGGCTGGGAGGCGATCGCGCCGCTGACCAACCGGTTCCGGCAGCCCCGCCGGCAACTCCCGGTCGTCATCGGCATCGCCTTCGGCGTCACCACGGTCATCTACCTGGCACTCGGCGCCGTCACCGTCGCCGCGCTCGGCCCGGGGGCGAACACCTCGGTGCCGCTCGCCGCGCTGCTCACCCTCGCGATCGGCCCGGCCGGGCAGGCGGTCGCCGCCGTCGGCGCGGTCGTGCTCACCGTCGGCGCCGTCCTCGCGTACCTCTCCGGGGCCGGCAGCCTGGCCCGCTCGCTGGCACCCGGCCGGGTCGTCCGGGACACCGCACCGCCATGGCTGGTCGCCGGTCTCCTCGGCTCGGGAGTCGTGCTGATCGGGTTGCTCGGCACCGGGGCGGTCACCCTGGCCACCCTGGTCAACGTGCCGACGACCTTCTTCCTGGTGGTCTACCTCGGCTGCACCGCCGCCGCCTGTCGGGTGCTGCCCGGGCCGCTGCGGGCGGTCGCCGCCGTCGCCCTCGTCGCGGTCGTCGTGGTGCTGGCCTTCAGTGGGTACGCCCTGGTGCCCGCCGCCTGCGTCACCGCGCTGGCCCTGCTCGCCCCGACCCGGCCCGGCTGACTCGGATCCGGCCCGCCCGCCCGCCCGCCGGTACGACGGAGATCATCGAGGATACTGGGGGGCATGTCCGACCTGGAACTGCCGATCCGTACCGAGCGACTGCTGCTGCGGCCCTACCGCGCCGACGATGTGGACGCACTGTATTCGTACTACAGCGATCCCGTGGTCGCCCGCTACATCCCGTGGGAGCCGTGGACCCGGGAGTTCGCGACCGAGATGGTCGGCCGGCGGATCCACTACACGAGCATCACCGGGATCGAGTCCCGGCTGGCGCTGGTGGTGGAGCACAAGGGCGAGGTGATCGGCGATGTGATCCTGTGGCCGACCGACGAGACGCTGTCCCGGGGGGAACTGGGCTGGGCCTTCCATCCGGCGGCGTCGGGGCAGGGGTTCGCCACCGAGGCGGTACGCGCGTTCGTCGGTGTCGCCTTCGCGCACTACGGCATGCACCGGGTGATCGCCGAACTCAACCCCCGGAACGAGGCGTCGGCCCGGCTCTGCGAGCGGGTGGGCATGGTCAGGGAGGCGCATCTGCGGCGGGACTACTGGACCAAGGGCGCCTGGGTGGACAACGTGATCTACGGACTCCTCGCCGAGGAGTGGCCGGGCGCAGCTGCGTCGGGGTAGCGGCGGAGCCGGGTTGCCGCCACGGTTCTGCGGGGCACGGCGGTTCTTGGGTGCACGGCGTCGCGGGTCAGCCGGTGGAGTTCGCGTAGTAGCGCCGGGCCTTCACCCGGGCTCCGCAGACCGCCATGCTGCACCAGCGACGCCGGCCGCCGCGGCTGGTGTCGAGAAAGAGCCAGCGACAGGACGGGCACTCGCCGATCCGGTCGGTCGGGCCGTCGAGTAGCAACCGTACGGCGGACGCCGCGACCGCCCAGGTGATCCGCGGGATCGTGTACGGCGGCGGCCAGTGCAGGTCGAAGCGGGAGCCGTCCCGTCTGAGTTCGGCGGACGTCACCGCCGGGGCGTAGACCGCCATGATCGGGGTGAGGTCGGCCGGGTCGGGATCCCGCCCCGACGCGACGGTGGAGAAGACCCGGTAGATCGCCTCCCGGAGGTGGCGCGCCGCGGCGAGTTCCGTGCTCGTGTCCCGCGTCGACGGTTGTCGGGACGTCTCCGTCGTGAGTGGGAGTCCTACCGCTGCGGCCCAGTCGCCGAGCGCGTCGATCGAGGCGAGCCGGTCCGCGTCCGGGGTTGGTCGCTTGTTGACGGTGTTGGCGAAGTCCAGGCACAGGGCGTTGCCGACGAGGTCGATCTTGCTCACGTGACGATCCTCTCACCGGATAACCGACCTTGACAGGTTATCCCGGGCTGACGGACGATCTCACCGGTAAGAGCGGTTTTATCGGTGATAAGAGAGTTCGGAGGCGCCGCGATGGGAACGACGGCCGACGTACCCGGCGGCATTCGCCGTCCGGCGGTGCTCGACGCTCCGTCCAACCTCGGGCTCTCGCCGCCGGGCGACGGCATCGTCCCCGGCTGCTACAAGCTCGCCGGCGCGCTGCGCGACCACGGTCTCGTGGCGCGGCTCGGCGCCGCCGACGCGGGCTACCTGACACCGCCGCGCTACGACCGCACCGGCTGGAAACGGGGTGACGGGCTGTTCAACGCGGCGGGAATCGCCAGCTACACGCGCCGGCTCGCCGCCCGGGTCGACGAACTGCTGGCGGACGCGCGCTTTCCGGTCCTGCTCGGCGGGGACTGCAGCATCCTGCTCGGCGCGGCCCTGGCGCTTCGGCGCCGTGGCCGTTACGGCCTGGCCTTCCTGGACGGGCACTCGGACTTCCGGCACCTCGGCAACAACCCACTGGTGGGTGCGGCCGCCGGGGAGGACCTGGCCCTGGTGACCGGGCGCGGTCAGGCCGACGTCACCGACCTGGACGGGCTGCGGCCGTACGTGCGCGACGAGGACGTCGCCGTGCTCGGCATCCGTACCGAGGACGACGATATCGACGAACTGCGTACCCTCGGTGTGCCGGTGTGGGAGGTGGCCAGGCTGCGGGCCGACGGGGCGGACGAGGCAGCCCAGGCCGCGCTGCGGCACCTCGAACGGGACGATCTCGACGGCTTCTGGCTGCACCTCGACGTGGACATCCTCGACCCGACGGTGATGCCGGCGGTGGACAGCCCCGACCCGTTCGGCCTGCGCCGGGACGAACTCGTCACCCTGCTCGGCAACCTGGCCGCCTCACCTCGCTGTGTCGGCCTGGACGTGACGATCTTCGACCCCGATCTCGACCCGGACGGCACCCTCGCCGGGGAACTCACCGACACCCTGGTGACCGCGCTGGCCCCGGCGTTTACCGCAGCGGAAGGGTAGGGGAGTGGCGATGTTGCCCTGGGCAGCCGATCTCGTCGGGCGCATCGAGCAGCACACCTTCGACAGCGCGCTGCTCGCC
Source organism: Plantactinospora sp. CNZ320 (assembly GCF_002846275.1). Lineage (NCBI taxonomy): Bacteria > Bacillati > Actinomycetota > Actinomycetes > Micromonosporales > Micromonosporaceae > Plantactinospora > Plantactinospora sp. CNZ320. Next base: position 3,386,543 of record NZ_PJMP01000001.1, on the reverse strand, counting down.
GACAATCCGCTCGGCGACCCGCACCAACGCCCGCTCTGGGTCTACCTGCCACCCGGCTACGACGACCAGCCCGATCGGCGCTACCCGTCGATCTACGTCATCCAGGGCTACAGCGGCCACCTCGGCATGTGGTTCAACCGCACGCCGTTCCGGCAGCCGTACCCGGAACTGGTCGACTCGGTATTCGCGTCCGGCAAGGTGCCCCCGGCGATCGTCGTCTTCGTCGACGCGTGGACCGCCTACGGGGGCAGCCAGTTCCTCGACTCCCCGGGGACCGGGCGCTACCACTCGTACCTCTGTGCCGAGGTGGTGCCGTGGGTGGACCGGCACTACCGTACGGTCCCGCACCGCGACCAGCGGGCGATCACCGGAAAGTCCAGCGGTGGCTACGGTGCGATGGTCACACCGATGCTCCGGCCCGACCTCTTCGGGGCGCTGGCGACCCACGCCGGGGACGCCCACTTCGACCTCGCGTACCGGCCCGACATCCCGCTCTGCGCCCGCCTGCTCCGCGACCACCACAACGGCTCGTACCAGGAGTTCCTCTCCGGCCTGCGGGACCGGGTCTTCGGTACGAAGCCCGGCGACATGCAACTCGTCGAGATGTACGGCTACGCGGCGGCCTACTCGGCCGACGAGGACGGCACGATCCGCCTCCCGTTCGACGACGTGGGTGCCCTTGAGCCCGCCGTCTGGGAACGGTGGCTGGCCCGGGACCCGGTGGTGATGGCCGCCCAACCGCGGTACGCAGAGGCGCTGCGCGGGATGCGGGCGATCTGGATCGACGCCGGAACCAGGGACGAGTACTACCTGGACCTCGGTGCGACCGCGTTCCGTCGTGCCGTGGCGGCGGCCGGCGTACCGGACGCCAGGGTCTACTTCGAACTGTTCGACGGCGGACACGGCGCGATCGAGTACCGGTATCCGCTGGCCCTCGCCTTTCTCGCCGAGCGGTTGACGACACCCGGCTGACCCTCGGCCGACGCCCCGGTTTGAGCCAGCCACTCACCGCCGCCCGGGCGGATGTTCAACTGCGGAACTGCCCACGTTGAACGTGCGGCGCTGTGCCGTACCCGACGCCGTCTCTGCCCACCCGGCCCGGCCCGGTCGCCCGGCGAGGTCAGGCGGTCGCCTGCTCACGCTGCTCGAGCTGGCTCGCGAACTGCGTCCACGACTCGGCCAGCCGGCGGGCGTAGGAGGCGACCGTCCCCACGCAGTGCGGCGGCACCCGCTCCAGCATGTTGGCCTGCTCGGCGAGGCGGACCTGGCGGATGTTGAGCCAGCGCAGCAGGACCCGTCCGGAGTCGGTGTAGCGCAACACGGGGTCCCGCATCAGAATCTCCAGGATGACTCCGGGGTCCTGGAGGGCGGCCGGCTCGGTCGATCCGGCTGCCCGTGCCCGCCTGGCGATCCGGCCGCGCTCGTCGTCGGTCAACTGCCTCGGCTGCGGTACCGGCACGGTGACCGGCCGACCGGGCCGTACGTCGTGCGTCGGCACGACCGGATCCTCGCCGCGCAGCATCCGCCGCCGTACGTCGTGTGCGGTTCCCACCGAGACCCCTGCGGCCTTGGCGACCTGCCGTAGCGAGGCGCGTGGGTTGGTCCGCAGGATCTCGCCGGCCAGTCGACGCCCCTCCGCGCTGCTCAGCGGTCGGCGTCTGCCGTCCTGCCCGATCCGGGCGCCCAGCCGGGGCACCCCCGGGGCGCGGCTGCGGATCGTGCGCACCGTCTTGTCGGACAGCCCCGTCACGCTCGCTATCGCGCGGTCCGACATCTGGGGGTGGGACTGCACGATCCGGGCGGCCGCCGCCCGCCGTTCGGCAAGGGTGAGCGGCAGGCCGTGGGCGATGTTCGCCTTGACGGCGAGCACGAACAGGTCAGCCTCGTCGACGCCGTCGACGAACACCACGCGCACCCGCGCGGCACCGCGCAGCGCAGCGGCGCGGAGCCGGTGCATCCCGTCGACCACCCGCATCGTCGGGCGGTGCACCACGATCGGCGGGAGCGCGTCCTTCGACTCGGCGAGTACGCGTACGTGGTCCAGGTCTTCCCCGGCCAGCCGGGGTGAGTCGGCCGGGAGCAGGTCGGCGACGGCGACCAGCGCGATGTGCGTCCCGCCCTCGGTGTCAGGAGAGCCTTCCGGCAGTGCCGGACTCTCGTGTTCGCCTGCGTGGTTGTCACTACTCACGTGGCGGTTCCCCCCGTTGAGAACTTCCAGCTGCTCAGCTTGACGATGCTGCCCGGGACGACCGATCCGCCGGCCGGGAGGTGGCGCGGTGGGCGCGGGCTGCCCGACGGCACGAGGACGGATCGTGCCGTGACGAACTTCTCGCAAACCGCGTCAGGACAGGACGGAACGGCTCCGTCGTGATGCTATCGCTAATCCGGCCGGCGCACACGGCGCAAGGTCCGCAGGGCATTGACATCAGTCGGCAACACCGCGCGACGTGCCATTCGCTGCTGTGAAAGCGTCCTGTCCGTTCATTGTCGCTCTCCGTGGCGGCGAGCGGTCACTTCGGATCATCTGCGGCGGGTTTGTCCGAAGCGACCGCACAGGGCGCCGAAGAGGTGGCCCGTTCGACGACATGTTCGACTGTCCCGTCGGCTTGCCCATCGATGGAGCCAGATATAAGTTGGGCTGTTGTGCACCCGCGCAAAGGGTGTTCGATCGTTTTCCGGAAATCCGGCGCAGCCTTGACCGGTAACCCGTGCTGACGTCATTCTGAAGCCTCACCCTGTGTCGTCAGTGGAGGAGGGACCCATGCCGCCCAACGGCAGAAGTCAGCAGGAGAAAGTCGTGACCGGCGACATGACGTCCGCGATTGAGGACGTCACGGAGAACGGCGCTGGCGCCTCGCCGGACAACGAGCAGAAGGAGCCGCGTCAGCGTGTTCGCGTCCTCCAGTACTCCCGCTCAGATCTGCTCATCTGAGCCACTGTGATGCGAGAGCAGTAAGCGGTCTTGCCTGCTCGGAGTTATCGGGCAGGCAAGACCGCCGAGCGCCGAGACAAGCGTCCCGTAAGGCGAGATGAACGGGGAAGAGCCATCGTTGCCGTTCGAAGAGACTCGCGTATTCCGTTGACTGTGTCATCCCTGACGGCGCGAGTTAACAAGGTCGACCAGTTCAACGTCATCCTGACGAATCGCTGCAACCTGCATTGCATCTCTTGTTCGTACCCGGACCAGCGTCCCTTCCGATTCGTGCGACGGCAGACCATCTCCCGGCTGCTGCCCAGCCTGGAGGCGGCGGGCCTCACCCGGGTGATGCTCACCGGCGGCGAGCCGTGCATGCACCCGGAGTTCGACGACATCGTCGACGACATCCACGCGCGGGACCTCAAGATCGTCCTGGTCACGAACGGCACCTACATCCGCCGGAAGATGGCGCGGCTGGAGGGCAAGCTCTACCGGCTGATCATCTCGCTGGACTCCGACGACGCCGAGGGCTATTCGGCGATCCGGGGCGCCGGGGCGTTCGACCACCTCGTGCAGCTCCCCTCGTTGATGCGGGAGCGGTCGCCGGAGACCCACCTGACGCTCTGCATCCTCACCCAGCGACTGAACTTCCGTAGGCTGCCGGCGTTCGTCGAGATGGCCGCCGAGATCGGCGTCGACCAGGTCTCCTTCCTGGTGCCCGACGTGGCGGGAATGGCCGCCCCGATGGATCGCGGTGGCGCCTTCGGGCACCTCGAACCGGTTCCCCGGTCGCGCGTCGACCAGGTGGCGCTCACCCTCGACGAGGTCGCCGAGCTGCGTGCGGAGGTGATCCCGGCGGTCTACGCCGCGGCGGACCGCCATCCCGAGCTGATGTGCGGGTCCATCGGCATGCTCGACGACTTCGCCGACTATTTCGAAGCGTTCCAGCGGGGCGTGCCACGGGCCGAACGCCGGCGCTGCGCACTGCCGTTCCGCGAGGTCGTACTCGACGAGCAGGAGCGGCTGCGGTTCTGCTTCTTCATGCCGGACGCCTGGCCGGCCGGCCGCGTGGACGACGCGCTGAACCACCCCGACGCGGTGGCGGCGCGGCAGGACTACCTCGATTCCGACGAGCGGCTGGACCGTCACTGCAACATGTGTCTGCAAGCCGTGCGAGTGGAGGCGTGATGGCGGACGACCGTAAAGATCTGATCCTCACCGCCCTGCCGTGGCAGCGCTACGACACCACGGCGATCCAACTCGGTGCGCTCCAGGCGTGGCTGCGGGAGGGCGGTTACGAGGTCGACACCCGGCACTACTACAAAGACCTGATCAACTACATGGCGCCGTCGACCTACATGCGTGTCTTCGAGGCGTACATGGGCGAGTCGGCGTTCAGCGCGCTCATGTGGCCGGAACGGTACGACAGCATCAGGAACGCGGTGGTGTCGTGTGTGGACTTCGACCTCTCCGTCGCACCCACGGTCGGGGTGGTCAAGCATCCGCAGTTGAACGCGAACCTGTCGCTGGCCGAGCGTGAGCAACTGGCGCGCAGCCACGAGACGCGGAGCGAGCCGACGGTCCAGCCGCTGGACTTCGACGCCCTCGTGGCCACCCTCTCGACCTTCCTCGACGACGTCTTCGCGGCGGTTCCGTGGCAGGACTACAAGGTCATCGGCTTCACCACCAGCCACCAGCAGTTGATCCCGACAGTGCTGCTGTCGCGGCGGATCAAGCAACTCCTGCCGGACACCCCGATCATCATCGGCGGCGCGCTGATGACGCAGGACCTGCCGAGGACCGTGCTGCGGCTCTTCGAGTGCTTCGACGTGGTGGTCGAGGGCGAGGGCGAGGCGACCTGTAGCGACCTGATGGCCGTACTCACCGGACGGGATCCGGAGCGGACCCTCAAGGACGTACCCGGCATCGTCTGGCGGCGGCCGGACGGCGAGATCGCCCGTAACCTGTCCCGGCACGCCATGGACGACCTGGACAAGCTGCCACCGCCTGACTACGACGACTACTTCCGGCACGCGCTGCGGCCCGGTGCCGGGGACGTGATCCCGAAGCTGACGCTGGAGGCGTCCCGGGCCTGCGTGTGGGGCAAGTGCACCTACTGCAACCTCAACCTCCAGTGGCGCAACCTCTACCGGCGCAAGAGCCACAGCCGGGTCATCGAGGAGATGGCCACCCTCAGGAGCAAGTACAAGAGCCCGTACTTCACCTTCTGCGACACGAACGTCGAGGACAAGATCCCGCTGTTCCAGCAGTTGGCCAAGGACCCCTACGACTACCGGATCCTGGCCGAGGTGTCACCGAACATCAGCCGGGCCGGGGTACGCGCGCTGCGCCGGGCCGGGGTACGCACCATCCAGGCCGGCATCGAGTCGTTCAGTGACCGGGTCCTGCGGCTCTACCAGCGCAACCACCGGCTGATGCGCAGCCTGGAACTGCTCAAGTGGACGGCCGAGTACGACGTCGAGATCTACTACAACGTCATCATCAACTTCCCGGCCGAGGTGCCCGAGGACGTCGAGGCGTCGGTCAAGGTCGTCGACTACGCGCGGTACTTCATGTACCCGTCGGTGCACGATTACAGCTTCACGATCGACAGCCCGGCGTGGAACGACAAGGAGAGCTACAACATCGCCGGCTTCTACGTCCCGGACGAGGTCGGCGCCTGCTTCCCCGAGCCCTACGCAACCGAGTTGGCGCAGCTGCTCGCCCTGACGATCAAGCCGATCCCGGCGAAGGAGACCGGTGCGGACTGGGCACCCTTCCTGGCTGCGGTCGGCGACTGGAAGAAGCAGTACCACGCCAACCTCGGTCGCCCCGGCCTGGTGTACGCCGACGGCGGCGACTTCCTCAACGTCACCATCCGGTCCGGCGGCAACGGCAACGACATCGTGATGCAGTTGCCTGACGAGTACCGGGCCGTCTACCTGGCCTGCAACCACTCGTCGCGGACGCTTCCGGAGATCACCGCCGCCGTTCCCAAGATTCCGGAGCGGGAGGTCGTCGAGATGCTCGAGGAACTGCACGATCTCAAGATCCTCTTTGCCGACCGGGGCCGGTACTTCGCGCTGGCGATCCGCGAGCGCAACAGCGGAAACTACCCGACCGCCGGTGACGAACCCGAGCCCGCGGAGGAAACGACGACGACGCTGCCGCTGCTGAGCCTGGAAGACCCCCGGTCGCGGCAGAAGCGGATCACGCACGTGCCAAGAGGCGCCGATGCCCGCTCCGACGCCACGCAGTGAACTGGTCCTGCCGCCGCTGAGCCCGGTACTCGTGGGCCGGCCGTACGCCGCGATACCCCATCTCGCGGCGTACGCGCAGCAGCGCGGCAGTACCGGGATCCGGCAGACCGACCTCAACCAGGCGTACGCGGGGCACCTGCTGCGCACCGCCGACCCGGCCGAGTTGCCGTCCTCGGCCGACCCGGAGAGCCTGGCCGGTGCGGTCGACGAGGCCATCGTCGCCGCGATCCTGGCCGCGATCGAGCGGGCACCCGACGACGTGGAGCTGCTGGCCGCGGCGGCCCGAGACCCGGGGATGCGGGAGTGGCTCTTCGCCCGGGTCGGGCTGGCCGAGAGCGAGAGCCCGGAGGACCTGGACGCGGCGTTCGCGATGGTGCCCCTGCTGCGGGACATGCGGGCGTTCTTCGCCGACCACTACCGGGTGCGGGGTGTGCCCCGGCTGGTCGGCGTCAGCGTGCCGTTCGCCACCCAGCTCGCCCCGGCACTGGTCCTGGCCGAGGTGCTGGGCGAACTCGCCGACGACGTCTTCGTCGTGCTCGGTGGCCCGCTGCCCAGCCTGCTCAGCGACGAGCAGGTCGAGCGCCTGCTGCGCAACTCGGCGGTCTCGGGCGTGGTCCGGCACGAGGGCGAGGAGGCGTTCCGGCTGCTGCACGAGGCCGACGACCTCTCCCCGGCGGGAATCTCCGGCATCCCTTCGCTCTCCTACCGGGACGGCGCGGCGGTCACAGTGAAACGCCCCGGCGAGTTCCTGGTCCGGCTCACCGACACCGCGCCGTACCCGTTGGATCCGGAGTACGTCGCGGAGGGCGTGGAGCTGCCGGTCATCGTGGGGCGGGGCTGCTTCTACACCTGCGCCTTCTGCGACTACATCCAGCTCTACGAACGGATCAACTTCCGGTCCGCCGCCGACGTGGTGGAGTCGGTCCGGCTCGCGGCGGAGCAGAGCCGTACCGGGATGCTGCACTTCGTCTACGAGGTCATGTCGGTGCGCTACGAGCGCAAGCTCGTGCGCGCCCTGGTCGAGGCGGATCTGGGCATCCAGTGGCGGGGATTCCAGCGGGTCTACGGCGAGATGACCGCCGACGACGTACGGATGCTGGAGGCGTCCGGCTGCCGCCGGTTGGACATCGGGCTCGAATCCGCCGACGACGACGCGTTGCGGCGGATGGACAAGGGCTACACCCGGGACGACATCGCGGCCTTCCTGCGGGCCTTCGAGGGTACGTCGATCCAGCTCCTGGTCAACGTCATCGTCGACTACCCGGGCCTGAGCTACGAGCGGGCGATGGAGGCGGCCCGGTTCCTCGCCGAGGCGACCGAGAAGATCGACAGCCTGCACTTCGAGGTGCTCCGGTTCGCGCTCGGCCGCAACTCGGCGATGTTCGACCGGCCGGACGACTTCGGGCTGACGATCCTGCCGACCAGCTCGGACGGTTCGCCCCGGCCCACCTCGCCGACCCAGGTGCCGTTCAGCTCGCGCGAGTCGATGAGTCCGGAGGAGCGGGCCCGGGTCGAGGCGTACTACCGGACGCTCAACGGCCGCAACTCCGCCCGCCGGGCCGAGCGGGCCGCCTCGGACCTGCGGATCGCCGAGGAGCTGTGGGTCAGCCGGGAACCCCTGGTCTACACCGCCGCCGTGGACAGCGCGGACATCGCCGTCCGCCGGCTGTCGACGGCGGAGACCTTCCTGCTCTCCCGCCGGTACGAACCGCTGCTCGCGCAGGTGTGCCGGAGCACGGCGCCGACCCGGCTCGACGACCTCGTCGCCGGGGCGTGGCGCGGGCGGGCCGGGTTGGAGCCGGACGAGTGCGCCGAGGTGCTGGAGGGGATCGGCCTGCTGCGGCCCGACCCGCCCCGGCGCCCCCGGCGTGAGCCGGTCCGGGTGGGGGTGGCCAGCGACGGCGACTTCTTCCGGGGCGTGAAGCGGACCGGGGAGGGCCGGGCGATATGACCGGGGACGGGCGCCGGCCCGCGCCGGCACGGGTACGCCAGGACTTCGACGCCGAGGCCGTACTCCAGACCTTCTTCGGCTGCAAGCCGGACGACGTACCGGACGACTTCGTCTGTACGCCCATCCCGGCGTTCTACTCCGCGCTGGTCTCCGGGGCGTCGGAGGTCGTCGAGTACCGGGGCTGGTGGCGGATGGCCACCGTGACGCTGGACCGGCGCCGTTACGGGGTGGTGCAGCACTTCGAGGGCAGTCGGGTGGTCGACGTGCTCTACGCGCTGGCCGGGCCCGGGTCGCGGGCGGCCTTTCTCGGCCTGGTCGGCGGCCTCGACGACAGCGTCGAGATAGGTGACGTCGTCGGCATCGACGTGGCGCTGCGCCACGGCGGGTCGCCGGAGCGGGCCGTCGGGGGCCTGCCGGGCGGCGGGGTGACCGCGCTGACCGTCGACGGCATGCTGGAGGCAACGCCTGTCGGGCCGGCCTCGCCCGGTCACGCCCAGGTCGTCGACCTGGAGACGCACTTCTTCTACCGTGCCGCCCGTGGTACGGCGGTCGCGGCCTCGGCGGCCTGGGCCCTGGTCACCGACAAACCTGCGGTACGCCCGTTCTGGCAGGTACCGCTCACCGACGGGGACCTCGACGACGCCGTTTCCCGAATGTTTCCCGTCCTCAACGAATGGCTGGACCTGTCGGTCGACCGATCTCAAGGGGAGATGTGAACCATGGGGCAGAAAGTGTTCGTTCCGCTGACCATCCCGCAGACCTCACGTGACCATCTGCCCCAGGCGCCGGTGATCCACCGTTTCCAGCGCGGCGACGAGGTGGTGCACTACAACGCCTTCACCCACAACTGGCTGCTGCGCAGCACCGCCGACCCCGAGCCCAGCCAGGCCGAACTCGACACGCTCAGCGAGGTGGACTGGTCCTTCACCCCGATGGACATGCTCAGTGATCCGCACCTGATGCGGGTCGAGGTGACGCAGACCTGCAACTTCCAGTGCTCCTACTGCATCGTCTTCGAGAACAACCTGGCCCAGCTCTACGAGCACATGTCCGCGGACACGGCGCGCAAGCTGTTGCAGTGGTACCGCGAGAACATGATGGGCGGCACGGTGATGCTCATCGGTGGCGAGCCCACGCTGAACTGGGAGGTCTGCAAGATCTTCCTGGAGGGCGTGCCGCTGGACGCCGGCAAGGAGCTCTACACCAACGGCATCCTGCTCAGCGACGACGACATCGCCTGGCTGCGCGACCTCAACGTCGAGATCCGGCTCTCCATCGACGGCTTCGAGCGGCACCACCGGCAGCGGGTGAACTTCGCCGGGGAGACCCTCTACGCCCAGGTGCTCGACCGGCTCGCCGCGATGCAACGACTCAACGCGAACGTCGGCGTCAACTGCACGGTGACCCCGGAGAACCTCCCGGACCTGGTCGACATCCACCACTACTTCGTGCAGGAACTCGGCATCCGGCACGTCAACTACTCCATCCCGCACACCACCGTGAACAGCACAGTCGCGGACGGGCTCGACATGAACGCGTACACCGCGGCGATGATGGAGATCTACGAGGACGCCAAGCGCAACCACGTCTACGTCGCGCAGATCATGAAGCGGGTCGCGTACATCGCCCGGAAGCGGTTCAAGGCCATCGGCTGCACCGTCATCGGCCCCGAGGTGACCTTCTATCCGAACGGCCAGCGGACGCTCTGCACCAAGCTGGACAGCCACCCGAAGACCCGGGTGGTCACCCCGCAGGACATCTACGACTCGTTGCCGTTCTTCCAGCAGGACTGCCGGTCCTGCTCGGCGATCGGGATCTGCGGCGGTGGCTGCTACTGGGACGCCCAGATGCGCTTCGACCGCTTCCAGGACCTGCGCGAGTGCGACTTCCAGCGGCAACTGCTGGAGCGCATGCTCTGGGACGTCGTCGACTGGACGCGCTCCGGCGACGAGTTCCCGATCATGTTGAACGACGTCTTCGGCACCACCATGTTCGGACAGCGAAATGCCGCCTGAGGTGCACCTCGCCGGGACCTGGGAACAGGTCGTGGCAGCGTACGACCAGGGGTGGGAGCAGCTCGACTATCTGCCCCGGGTGCTCTGCGTGGAGCCGACGAACGGGTGCAACTTCGCCTGCACCTCGTGCCCCCGGCCGGACGGCAAGCCGCACCTGCTGGACGCGGCGGAGCTGGCCGACTGGGTCGAGCGGGAGCGCGACGCCTTCCAGGCCGCGCCGGTCTGGGTGCACTTCTCCGGGGAGTCACTGCTGCATCCCCGGCTCGACGAGATCATGCGTACGCTGCGCGAACGCGGCGTACGCATGATGCTCTCGACGAACGCCTCCCGGCTGGACGACCGGCGCTGCGCGATGCTGCTGGAGGCCGGGCTCGGCCTCCTGGTGTTCTCCCTGGACGCGGCCCGGCGGGAGACCTACGAGCGGATCCGCATCGGCGGGGACTTCGACGAGGTCCAGCGCAACGTGCGGCGGTTCATCGCGCTGCGCGGTGACCGCGGCCAGCCGGTCACCCAGGCACAGCTCGTCATCTCCGACCAGCCCCTCGACGAGATCTGCGAGTTCATCCGGATCTGGGCGGAGGAGGGCGTCGACACGGTGCACCTCAAGCGCTATTCGACCCGCGCCGGGCAGCTCAGCCGGCCCGCCGGCCGGCGGGACTCGGCGCCGCCAGGCAGCCGCTGCCTCGACCCGTGGCTGAACGTCGTGGTCCGGGCCGACGGCTCGGTGGTGCCGTGCTGCGCCGACTTCGCCGGCCGCCTGGTCCTCGGTTCGCTGCACGAACAGACGCTGGCGCAGATCTGGAACGGCGAGAAGGCCCGCGCGCTCCGCGCCGCGCATGTCGCGGGCGGGTCGCAGCTGCCCGAGGCGTGCCGGCTCTGCTCGGACGTCCGCACCCCCCGGGACAACGAGTCGGTCAGCCGGTGCATCGGGGTACCGGCCGATGTGCAGGAACTCGCCGAACTGCTCGACACCGTGCCCCGGCACCTGCTCTTCGACGTACGCGGGACCGTCGGATCGCTGGCGGAGCGGTCGCCGGAGCGGAGGGTGCGGGTGTGAGTCTCGCCGTACTCGCCAACCGCCTCTACGACGGCCGCGCCGACCGTGCCGTCGGCCGCGCGATGGTCCTCGTCGAGGAGGGCCGGATCGCGGCAGTCGACACCGACGGCAACCCCGCCCCGGACGGGTACGACGTGCTGGACCTGGGCGACGCCACGATCCTGCCCGGACTCGTCGACACCCACGCACACCTCTGCCTGGACGGCAGGCCGGACGCGGCGGACGCGATCGCGACGACCCCGGCGCAGCGGCTCGTACTGTCGATGCGGCACGCCGCCCTGCGCGCCCTGCACGCCGGCATCACGACCATCCGCGACCTGGGCGACCACCAACTGCTGAGCCTGCACCTGCGGGACTGGTTCGCCACCGGACCGGAGACCGGCCCCGAGCTGGTCTGCGCCGGTACCCCGGTGACGATCACCGGCGGGCACGGACACTTCCTGGGGCTGGAGGCCGACGGCGAGCTGGAGGTGCGCAAGGCCGTCCGCACGCTCACCAAGCGCGGGGTGGACGTGATCAAGGTGATGGCCTCCGGCGGCCGGCTGACCCCCCGGTCGAACACCTCGCTTCCGCAGTACACCACCGTCGAGCTGCGGGCGGCGGTGGAGGAGGCGCACCGGCACGGGCTGCCGCTGACCGTGCACGCCTATCCACCGGAGGCGATCGCCCAGGCGGTGGCGGCCGGAGTCGACGGGATCGAGCACTGCTTCTTCAGCGTGCCGGGTGGGCTGGCTCCGGAGCCGGCGGTCATCGACGCCATCGCCGAACGTGGGATCATCGTCGGCCCGACGCTCGGGCTGAGTCCCGAGTGGACGGTCCCACCCGGGTTCCGGACCTTCCTCGACGTCTTCGAGCCGGTGGTGGAGACGATGCACAAGAGCGGCGTGCTCCTGGTCGCCGGCCCGGACGCCGGGTCGCTGCCGGGCAAGCCGCACGACGTACTCCCGCACGCCGTGCGTACCCTCGCCGGGCTGGGGTTGACAAACGTCGAGGCACTGCGCTCGGCCACCTCGCTCGCGGCCCGGGCCTGTGGACTCGACGACCGCAAGGGGGCGCTGCGGCCCGGGATGGACGCCGACCTGATCGCGGTACGCGGTGACCCGATCGCCGACATCGACGCCATCGCCGACGTCTGCCTGGTCGTACGCCAGGGAAAGGTCGTCCGCGACGACGGCCGATCCCACGTCGCCGCCCAGGGACGACATGCGCCACCCTCCGGCGACCGGGCGGGCTGATGCGGCACGAGCGGATGCTGGTCGACGGAGAGCTGACCGAGGCCGCCGACGGCAGGCGTTTCACCAGCCTGAACCCGTGCACGGGCGAACCGGTCGGCACCGTGCCGGACGCGTCGGCCCGGGACGTGGCGGCGGCGGTCGGTGCGGCCCGGCGGGCGGCCGACGACGGCGGCTGGGCACACGATCCGAAGCTCCGCGCGGAACGCCTGCGCGGCCTCGTCGACCTGCTCGACCGGGACCGTGAGGCGGTACGCGACGACGTCGTGACCGAGGGCGGGGTACCGGTCCGGCTGACCCGCTCCATCCAGCTCGACGCGGTCCTCGGCGACCTCGACTGGATCTGCGACCATCTCGTGCAGCATCTGGCGGACGAGGAGTTGGGCACCCGCGACTTCCACGGGTTCGGCAGCGCCCGGATCGTCCGCCGGCAACCGGTGGGGGTGGCCGCGGTGCTGACACCGGCCAACTTTCCCGCCGCCCTGCTGCTGCGGCGGGTCTTCACCGCACTGGCCGCCGGCAACACGGTGGTGGTCAAGCCCTCGCCGTACACCTCGCTGACCGCCCTGCGGATCGCCCGGCTCGGCATCGAGGCGGGGCTGCCGCCGGGGGTACTCAACGTCGTCACGGCAGCCGACCACACCCTCGGCGAGACACTCTGCGGCAGCGACGGCGTCGACCTCGTCAGCCTGACCGGATCGTCGGAGGTCGGCCGTCGGGTGGCCGCGATCGCCGGTGCCGCACTCAAGCGGGTGGTGCTCTACCTCAGCGGCAAGTCCGCACACGTCGTACTGCCCGATGCCGACCCGGACCTGCTGCCGTACGCGGCGGTGCGGGCCTGCTTCCACGCGGGTCAGGCCTGCACCCTCTTCTCCCGGCTGATCGTCCCGCGCCGACTCTTCGCCGAGGGCGTCGAGGCGCTCCGCGAGGCGATGGCCACAGTGCCGTTGGGCCGCCCGGACGATCCCGAGGTGGTGGTGGGACCGTTGGTGAGCGAGGCGGCCCGGCAGCGCTTCCTGACGGCGGTCGCCGCCGCCGGCCGCTCCGGAGCCGAGATCGTCTGCGGCGGTGGCGTCCCGCCCGGACTGGACGGCGGCTACTTCGTCGAGCCGACGCTCGTCACCGGGGCCGCACCGGATTCGCCACTGTCCTGTCAGGACATCCCCGGCCCGCTGTTGACGGTTTTCCCGTACGACACGGAGTCCGAGGCACTGGCGCTCGCCAATGGCACCGAGTACGGTCTGGCGGCAGCGGTGACCTCCGGCTCGCTCGAGCGCGGCCGGCGGTTCGCCAACCGACTGCGGGCCGCCGCCGTGACGGTAAACGACGGCCTGCCGTACGGACCCGACGCGCCGTACGCCGCGTTCGGGGCGAGCGGAAACGGTCACAACGGGGGTGGTCCCGCGTTCGACGACTACCTCGTGCGACAGGTGACGGGCCTCCCGCTGGACACCTCGCCGACCGATGGTCCGGCCGATCCTCCGGTGAGTCGCCCGGCCGGCTGAGGCCGACTGTCGGCGAACGGCGAACGGGATCCGGTGAGGAAGGGCTGTGAGGGCGACGTACCCATCAACAATCGACCGGCTGCTGGACCGGTGGGGTGAGCATCACCCGGACCGGGTCGCACACCTGGTGCACGACGCGGGCCGGCTGACCTACGGGCAGTGGGCCGCCCGGGCCCGGACGGTCGCGGCCCGGCTGGCGGGCCACGGTGTCCGGGCCGGCACCCGGGTCGCGCTGGCCTTTGCGCGCGACGCCGCGCTGGACTTCGCCGTCTGCCTGGCCGCGGTCCACCGGCTGGGCGCGGTGGCGGTGCTCGTCTCGCCCGACGACCACACCTCCCGACGGCGCGCCCTGACCTCGGCCGTGCACTGCGAGTTCCTGGTCGGCGGCGAGGACGCCGCCGAGGCCGATCCGGAGGTGCGGATTCTCGTCGTCAAGGAGCTGCTGGACGGCGTCGACGAGGAGCCCCGGACCGATGACGCTCCGGAACCGGCCGCCGAACCGGACGCCGTCGCCACTGTGGTCTTCACCTCCGGCACCACCGGTACGCCGAAGGCCGTCGCCATGACCCACCGCGACATCATGTACGGTGCCCGTCCGGCGCCGAGCACCGCCGACGAGGTACTGCTGCACGCCTTCCCGCTCTTCGTGCCGGTCGGCCAGTGGGCGACCCAGGTACCGCTGCTCCGGGGCGTCACCGGAGTCCGCGCGCCCGAGTTCGACCCGGCCACCTTCCTGCGGCTGGTGGAGCAGTACCGGGTCACCGAGACCGCGATGGTGCCGGCCACGGCGACGGCGATGGCCGGACTGCTCGACGGGGACCTGCCGGACACCTCGTCGCTGCGTCGCCTGACGATCGGGTCGGCGCGCTGCCCCGTTCCGGCCCTGGAGGCGCTGCGCGCGCTCTTCCCCGCCGCCACCATCGTGATCGACTATTCGAGTACCGAATCCGGCTGGGCCGGCACCATGCTGGAGTACGGCCCCGGCTACCAGCCCGGCGCCGTCGGCTTCGCCAACCCGGGCTCGGCGGTCCGGATCGTCGGGGAGCAGGGGCAGATTCTCGGGCCGGACGAGGTCGGCGTGGTCGAGTTGCGGGTGCCACCCGACCTGCCGGCCCGGTCCTATCTCGACGATCCACAGGCCACCGCGGCCACCTTCCGGGGCGACTGGGTGCGGATGGCCGACCTGGGCCGTCTCGATGAACGAGGCTGCCTGCACCTGGTGGCGCGGACCCGCGAGTTCGTCAACATAAGCGGGCAGAAGGTCTCCTGCCCGGAGGTGGAGCGGGTGCTCGAATCCTTCCCGGGCGTCCGGGAGGCGGCGGTGTTCCCGATCAGCGATCCCATCCTCGGCGAGGACCTGGGTGCCGCGGTGCAGGCCGTCCGGGCCGTCGAACCGGAGAGCCTGCGTCGGCACGCCGCCGACCGGCTGGCCGCGTACCAGGTGCCGAGCCACGTGCTGGTGCTGGCCGACCTGCCGCGTACGCCCAGCGGCAAGGCGGACAAGGAGGCCCTCGCCGAGTTGGTGGCCGCCCGGCTCGCGCCCACGGGCGGGACGGACGCCGCAGGTGCCGCACCGGCCGGCGACGCGGAGGCCACCGGGCGTGCGCCGGGCGCGGAGGTGGCGCGGGCCCTGCGCGACGCCGTCGCCCGGGTCACCGGCAGCGAGCAGGTCGCGCTGGAGAGTTCCTTCACCGAGCTGGGCCTCAGCTCGGTGGAGGTGATCCGGGTGTACCACAAGCTCGGTGAGTCGCTCGGCGGTGACCTGGACATCGCCCTGATCTTCGAACCGGTACCCCTGGCCCGACTCGCCGAACTCATCGCGGAACAGGGCGTCGCGGCGCCGATCCGGCCGGGAGGCACCGATGCCTGACGCGCCGGCCGTCTACCTCGCCAACATCTCGCACGTGGTGGGCGATCCGGTCACGCTCGACGACCTGGCGGACGCCGAAGTGCGCAAGGCCCTGGCGACGCTCACCGACGAGGGACTGGTGCGCTGTCGGGTGACCGACGACCCCGTACCCGACCTGGCCGGCGCGGCAGCGTCGGCAGCGCTGCGTGCACCGGGCCACCGGACGGAGCCGGAAACCGTGGTCTACTGCTCCGACACGCCGACCCTGGTCCCCCCGGGACCCCAGGTCTGGCAGCTCGCCAGCGGGCTGGGCCTGCCCCGGGTGCCGGTGCTGCGCGTCGCCGGGGGAGAGTGCGGCAACCTCGGCCTCGGCCTTCGGGTGGCCCGCAACATGGTGCTGGCCGAGGAGTTGCGCAGCGTGCTCCTGGTCACCGCCGACCGGTCCGTCGGGGACACCCGCTATCTGCCGGACGGGCTGACCGTGCTCAGCGACGGAGCCGCCGCCTGCCTGGTCACCGCCGAGCCGCCGGCCAGCGGTTTCGCGGTGCACCGGATCGCCGTCAGCGTGCAGGCCGATGCCGCCGCGACGGGCATCGGAATGCCGACGGCCCGGGTCACCCTCAACGGGATCGGCAGAGCCGTACGCCGGCTCTTCGCCGACGCGTCACTCAGCGTGGCGGACTGCCGCTATCTGGTCACCGGCAACTACGGTACGGCCATCCAGTCGCTCTTCGCGGCAGCCGTGGGAGTGCCGCAGGCCGTGGTACGTGCCCCGCTGCGCGAGGCGATGGGGCACTGTTTCTCGGCCGACGTCCTGATGAACCTGGAGGCGCTCCGGGTCGGTGCCGATCTGGACCCCGGTGACCGCCTGCTGCTGCTGACCACCGGGTCGCGGGGCTGGACCGTGACCCTGGCCGAATACCTCGGTTGAGTCGCGGCCGAACACCTCGGTTGAGGCGCGGCCGGGTGCCTCGATCTTTGAGACCGCGCCGGCCGGGCGGGGACACGACGACGCGCCCCCGCCCGGCCGACGGTCTCAGACGACCAGGTTCACCAGCCGGGGAGCCCGGACGATCACCTTCTTGACGGCGGCCCCGCGCAGCGCCTGCCGCACCGGGTCGGCGGCGAGGGCCAGCTCCTCCAGGGCGGCGTCCTCCACCGCAGAGGGCACCTCGAGCCGGGCCCGGACCTTGCCGTTGATCTGGACCACGCAGGTGACGGTCTCGGTGACCAGCAGCGCCGGGTCCGCCTCCGGCCATCCCGCGTCGCAGACCGAGGCGGGGCGGCCCAGCCGCTCCCAGCACTCCTCGGCGGTGAAGGGTGCGAAGCACGACAGCATCCGCACCAGCGCCTCGGTGCCCTCCCGCACGGTCGGATCCTTCGGCCCGGGCTTGCCGTCCACCGCGCGGCGCAGCGACGAGGTGAGCTGCATCAGGCGCGCGACCGCGACGTTGAGCCGTCGGCCCTCCATCAGGGTGGTGACCTCGGCGACCAGGCGGTGCACCTCCTTGCGCAGCGCCGAGTCGCCGTCGGCCGGTGCGGCGTCGACGGGTACCGCGCCGACGTCGCCGGCCAGCCGCCAGACCCGGGCCAGCCATTTGACCGCACCGGTCGGCGAGACGTCCGCCCAGTCGATGTCGTCCTCCGGGGGACCGGCGAACAGCATGGTGACCCGCACCGCGTCGGGGCCGTGCGCGGCGATCTGCTCCTGGAGGTTCACCAGGTTGCCCAGGGTCTTGCTCATCGCCTTGCCGTTCATCACGACCTGGCCCTGGTTGATCAGGCGCCGGAACGGCTCGACGAAGGGCAGGTAGCCCATGTCGTGCAGCACCTTGGTCATGAACCGCGAGTAGATCAGGTGGCCGGTGGAGTGCTCACGCCCACCGACGTACTCCTCCACCGGCAGCCACCGCTCGATGCCGGCCGGGTCGAACGGGCCCTCGTCGTACTCGGCGTTCGGGTAGCGCAGGAAGTACCACGACGAGTCGACGAAGGTGTCCATGGTGTCGGTGTCCCGCCGGGCGGCCTCGTTGCCGCAACGGGGGCAGGGCACGGTCACCCACGCCTCGGCGCTGGCCAGCGGCGAGCGGCCGTCCTCCGGGCGCAGCTGGTATCCGGAGTCGGGCAGTACGACCGGCAGCTCCTTGTCGGGCACCGGGACCTCGCCGCAGTCCGGGCAGTGCACGATCGGGATCGGGGTGCCCCAGTAGCGCTGCCGGGACAGCAGCCAGTCCCGCAGCCGGTAGGTCACCGCCTTCTCGGCCACGCCCCGCTCGGCCAGGTCGGCGACGATCTTCTCGCCGCCCTCGGTGTGTGGCAGGCCGTCGTAGTCGCCGGACTGCACCAGGGTCCCCGGCCCGGCGGTCGCCACCCCGGTCGTCTCCGGGTCGGGTTCGCCGGTGTCCACGACGGTACGCACCGGCAGGCCGAACGCCTTGGCGAAGTCCAGGTCCCGCTGGTCGTGCGCGGGAACCGCCATCACCGCACTGGTGCCGTACCCGGCGAGGACGTAGTCGGAGGCGTAGACCGGGATCCGTTCACCGTTGACCGGGTTGACGGCGTACCGGCCGAGGAAGACTCCCGTCTTCGGTCGATCCTTGGCCAGCCGGTCGATCTCGCTTGCCGTGCGTACCTCGGCCCGGTACGCCTCGAACTCGTCCCGCCGCTCGTCGGCGCAGAGTTCGTCGGCGAGCGTGCCGTCGGCCGCCACCACGAAGAAGGTCGCCCCGAACAGGGTGTCCGGGCGGGTGGTGAAGACCCGGATCGGCTCCTCGCGGCCCTCGATCACGAAGTCGATGTGCGCGCCCTCGGACCGGCCGATCCAGTTGCGCTGCATCGCCAGTACGTCGTCCGGCCACTTGCCTTCCAGCTGGGCCATGTCGTCGAGCAGGCGCTGGGCGTACGCCGTGGTGCGGAAGAACCACTGGGTCAGGTCGCGCTGCTGGACCACCGCGCCGCACCGCTCGCACCGGCCCCCGATCACCTGCTCGTTGGCCAGCACCGTGCAGTCCGTCGGGCACCAGTTCACCGGGGCGGAGCGCCGGAATGCCAGGCCGCGTTCGAACATGCGCAGGAACAGCCACTGGTTCCAGCGGTAGTATTCCGGGTCCGACGTGTGGAAACGACTACGCCAGTCGAACGATATCCCGAGCCGACGGAATGATTCGGCCTGGACGTCGATATTGCGGTAGGTCCATTCCCGCGGATCCATGTCGCGTTTCAGGGCGGCATTTTCGGCCGGCAGACCGAACGAATCCCAACCGATCGGATTCAGCACGTTCGTCCCGCGCATGCGGATGAAACGCGCGATGCTGTCGCCGATCGAATAGACCTCTGCGTGCCCCATGTGAAGATCACCGGAGGGGTACGGGAACATGCTGACAACGTAGGAACGGGGGCGCTCGGGAGACCCGTTCTCGGATGGTCCCTCCGCCTTGAACGTGCCCCGGTCCTCCCAGACCTCCAGCCATTTCTCGATGATGGCCTGAGGGTTGTAACTGTCCTCCACTGTTCCCGACCCCTTACGTCACGCGGACTACATGTGCTTAGGAAAGCACGAGGAGTGCCTGCTGTGTGTCACGCCTATCATTCAGAGTTCTGTAAAGCCGCGGCGCCCGCGCCGACGGTCAATCATATCGGCTGCCCCGGGCGGTGTTCCCGCACCCACGGCGAGGCCGGGGCGGATGGCGGCGCCGGGGTGCCGCGCCAACACGTCCGGGAGCCGCGACCTGGCGTTGCGAAGATCGGGTCAGCCCGCGCCGGATGCACGTCGACGACCGCGCCACGGTCGCCCAGCGGGACGCCGCGCCACGGTCGCCCAGGCGGCCGCGCCGGTTCAGCGCAGCAGGGTGACCCCGGTGTCCATCATGCACAGCGCACCATTTGTCACCAGCAGTCGATCGTTTGCGTAGTTCAGGCTCGCCGACCGGAGATCCCGGAATATCCGTTCCAGCGGCAGCGGCGAGTCCCGCCGGTAGGCCAGTCCGAGGCCGCCGAGCTGCACCATCCGGTCGACCGCCTGGAAGGTCAGTTCCGCGGCCAGCACCTTCAGCGAGTTCAGGTGCAGTTGGGTGGCGGTACCGCTCAGCGACCCGCCCGCCTGGCGGGCCGTGCTGACCTCGCCGAGAGCGCCGTGCAGGTAGGCGCTCACCGCCTCCAGGTCGAGCCGGATCCGCGCCAGCCGCTCGGCGACGAGCGGCGACCCCAGGTCGATCGAGGAGGGCCGGTCCGGCGACCGCAGCATCCGGAGCAGTCCGGCGTACGCCGCCCGTGCCCCGCCTAGCCAGCAGGCCGCCCAGCCGAGGTGACCGGCCGGCACCATGGACTCGATGGTGATCGCCCGGAAGCCGCCGGGCTCGCCGAGCAGTTGGTCGGCGCCGACCCGGCCGGTGATCGAGAACCCGAGGCTGTGCGTGCCGCGCATGCCGAGCGGATCCCAGTTGCCCCGGCCGGTCAGGGTGAGTTGCTCCCGGTCGGCGTAGACCAGGCTGACCTCGTGTGACGTCGCCTCCGGTGAGGTCCGCATGGTGATCAGGAAGCCGTCCGCGTGCTCCCCGCCGGTGACGACCGGCGCCATCCGGTCGATGTGCAGGTCGCCGTCCTGCCGGGTGATCGCGGCCTCCGCGCTGAGCAGGTGTCCACCCTTGCCGGCCTCGGTGGTCACCGAGGCCAGGTACACGTCGCCGGCGGCGATCCGGGGCAGCAGCCGGTCCCGCAGCGGCGCGGACGCGTGGCGCACCAGCACGTCGACCTGCTGGCAGTGCATCGCCCAGATCATGGCGGTGGAGAGGCACTCGGCGGCCAGGTCACCGGCGATCTCCACCAGGTCGGACAGGTCGCCGCCGAGCCCGCCGTACCGCTGCGGCACCAGCAGGCCCAGCAGGCCGCTCTTGCGCAGTGCGGCCAGGTTCTCGGTGGGGAAGGCCGCCGCCAGGTCGATCTCGCGGGCGTGCCGGCGCAGCACCGGCAGTACCGCGTCCAGCAGTTCGGCGCGCCTCTCCGCCGGCAGTGCGGGGCGGGTCATCGGGCCGACCCCGACGCGCTGCCCGGACGGCTGATCGCCTGCCAGGGGCGGCCCGGGGGAGTGAGCGTCTCGCCGTACGGCGACTGCCCGGTGCACCGGATGTCGTAATCGTGCTCGACGGCGACCATGATCCTCCTCGTCGGTTGGCTCTGGACGACCAACACCGCCATCAGCCGGCAACGTGTTCCGCGACGATCAGCGACCACGACTGCGGGGTGGAGCTGAGCAGCAGCAGCCGGTCCGCCGGGTCGAGATCGCCGCGCTCCAGCAACGTGGAGAGGCTGATCAGGAGGTCGGCCGAGAAGCAGTGCCCCAGTTCGGCGACCCAGGGCGTGTAGGCCTGTTCCGGGGTGCAGCGCGCTGCCGTGGCGAGGAAGGCCCTCGACGTACGCCCGAAGTTGCTGGTGAGGAAATGTCGGCACTCGGCCGGCGGTACGCCGGATTCCGTGGAGACCGCGCTCAGCGCCCGCCCGATCTTGCGCATGATGGCCCGGCCCAGCACCAACTGGCTCGACCCGACGCCGAGGTCCGCCTTCACCTCGGTGGACAGGCCGAGGACGCGGAACCCCTCGGCGACCGGTTCGGTGGTGAGGAGGCAGGCCGCGGCCGAGTCGCTGAGCACTGTCGTGCCGTGGGTCAGAAACCGTGGGATGTTGCCGGCGACGCGGTCGGCCGTGACGAACAGGACGGTGCCGAGACCCTCGCTCGCCATCACCGCCCGGGCCACCTTCAGCCCGGCGCCCAGGTTGCCGCATCCGCCGCTGCTGATCAGCACGGCGGGCGTGTCGGCGAGCCCGAGTTCGCTCTGCACCTGCCACATCTGCCGCGCCACCGGGTCGCTGGTCGGGGTGTCGGTGCAGTAGACCAGCATGTCGACGGGCCTACCGGAGAGCTTTTCGACGACCGGCCGGGCGGCCGCGACGGCAAGCTCCGGCACCGACCGCTCGTCGACCAGGTAGTGCCGGATCCCCTGCTCGTGCAGGTTGGCCAACTCGGCGCGGACCTCCGGGTCCGTCGTGTCGTCGATCGGCACCGGTTCGCCCAGGACATGGCACAGGTGGGACGCGTACACCTGCGGGCGTCGCGCCTCGTTGGCACCGTTCGGCAAATCTCCCCCGTGGTTCGACGACCAGACGTCCGCCGGGTGACGCCTCGATGCGGGTCCGGCCCGGCAGGACGGCCAGGTTGGGCATCGTGAGGGCAAAATAGTTGACGACATCGATCTGGGGCAAGGTATCGACCGAGTCTCGATGGACTGCTACAAACCAGCGCCGGTCGGGCCAACCCAACAAGTAGTACAACTCTTGACGTTCCCGACGAGTGTCCAGACCCTGTGTGGGTCGCAGGCGAGGGAGCGGAACGGAGACCCGCCGTGGAATCACTGTACGTCCAGGCTCGGCACGGGGTTGACCGCGAGGCTCCGATGACCTGGGGGCAGCTCACCCAGCAGGCCATCTACGACATCACGGCGGACGAGTCGTACCGGCAGACCCAGAAACGGACTATCGAACTGCCGCCGGGCCTGTCGCCGCAACGGATCGCGACGGCGGTGCGGTGCGTGCTCGAACGCCACGAGAGCCTGCGTACCCTCTTCTCGGCCGACCGGCGCCAGCGGGTGCAGCCCGCCGTCGAGCTGTCGGTGTCGATGGCCGAGGCGGGCTCGGCCGACGAGGCGTGCCTCCACACCGAGCTGTACCGGCGTCCCTTCGGCCCCGACGACCTGCCGGTGCGGTTCGGCGTCTGCCACGAAGCCGACGGTTCGGCCACCCTGCTGGTCGCGGCCTCCCACCTGGCGATCGACGCGTTCGCCGCGGACCGCCTCGCCGACGAACTGCGCCGGCTCTGCGGCCCCGACGACCCGGCCGTGCTGCCGGACCCGGTGGCCCAGCCGGTGGACCGGACCCGGTTCGAAGGGTCGGAGGCGGGCCGGGCGATGTCGCGCCGGAACATCGGTCGCTGGCAGCGGCTGCGCGAGGAGGGGGTGGGCAGCACCCCCGCGCCCACCCTGCCCGGACTCACCCCCCGATTCCACACCGGCACGCTGATCTCGCCGGTCCTGCGCCGGGCGATGCCGGCCGCGTCGGCGCGGCTGGGAGCCTCGTCGGCGGTGATCCTGCTGGCGGCGATGAGCAGCGTGCTGGGTGACACCTTCGGCATCCCGAGGGTGGCCACCCGGATCGCCTACGCCAACCGCACCGACCCGCTCGACCTCGGGATCGAGACGCTCATGCAGTGGGGCCTGGCGATCGTCGACGTACGCGGCACCGCGCAGGAGGTGACCCGATCGGCGTTCCGGGAGACGCTGCGCGCCTCGGCGGCTGCCCGGTACGACATCTACGAGCTGTTCGAGACGCTGTCCGGCGAGCGCCACCCAGCGGGCCACCGCTTCATGCCGCAGGTCTTCCTCAACTACTTCGACGGCGCGAACACCGGGACGATGCCGGTGCCGGAGGACGACGACGGCCCGGTGCCGGAGAGCACGTTTCGCAGCGTACCCAGCCACGAGCACGACAGTGACGGCCTGTATTTCCTCTTCGCGTCGCCGTCCCGCGAGGCGATCACCCTGCATTACATGATCGACACCCGGCTGATGTCCCTTGTCGATCTCGAAGCGTCCGCCCGGGCGCTCGAGGAGTGGGTGGTGACGGTGGCGCGGTCGGAGCCCTGAGTAACCATAAGACGGCCGCCAATGGGTGCCAGCAGTGAACAGAGCGATGGGGTACGGTGGCGCAAAGGGCAGCGACCGCCAGCCGAGCGGCACACCGTCCTAAAGGCACGGTGAAGCCATCCAGCAGCAGAGTTTGCCGGGGTCGCCCGCCCCAACACGGGGGAGTAGCTGTTGGACCTGACACCTCAGGCGTCGACGCTTGTCAAGATCATGGATGGCGCCTCCTGCTATGTCTACGACCTTGACGACGTGCTTGCCGCGGCGGAAGAACTCCGTTCCGCGGTGCCTTCGGGGTCGCAGCTCTACTACTCACTGAAAGCGAATCCCCACCCGGCCGTGGCCGGCATACTCGCCGAGCTGGGCTTCCGTGCCGAGGTGAGCTCGGTCGGCGAGCTCGACCAGGCCTGCCGGGCGGGATTCCCGGCCGTCGAGGCCATTTTCACCGGTCCCGGAAAGACGACACAGGACCTGCGCACCGCGGTTGCCCGTGGGGTGCGGACCTTTTCCTGCGAGTCCGTCAACGACGTGCGCAGACTGGAGGGGGAGGCGTTCCAGGCCGGTGAACCGCCCCGGGTTCTGCTCCGGATCAACGGGCTGGACGCCGGCAATGCGAGCGGACTCCGGATGGCCAACACCGCGTCCCAGTTCGGCCTGACCCCGACGGAGATCGAAAGCGCACTCGCCCAGGCCAGGACGGTGCGCGTGGTCGGGATGCACTTCTACACGATCTCCAACGCGCAGGACGCCCAGGCGTTGGTGAACGAGCACCTGTTCAACCTCGACGCCGCACACCGGTTGGCCGGCGAGTTCGGGATCCCACTCGACCTGCTGGATCTCGGCGGCGGGTTCGCCTCGCCGTACGCGCGTCCAGGATCGCGCCCGGACTACCGGGCCCTGCGCCCGGCGGTCGAGGCGGAGGTGGCCCGCCTGGGCCTGACCGGCACCACCCTGGCCTTCGAGTCCGGCCGCTTCCTGGTGGGGGGCAGCGGCTCACTGCTCACCGAGGTCGTCGACGTCAAACAGAGCCGGTCGAAGACCTACGTCGTGCTGGCGAGCGGGATCAACCACCTGGGCGGGATGTCCGGGCTGCGCCGGCTCCCACCGGCCTCCGCCGTCTTCGAGAATCTGACTCCGCCACAGGGAGAACCGGAGACGGTGACCGTGGTGGGTCCACTGTGCACTCCCGTTGACGTCCTCTCCGCCCAGACCTCCATGCCCGTGCCGCGAGTTGGTGACGTCCTGCGCGTGCCGAACGTCGGCGCGTACGGGCTGACCGCGAGCCTGGTCGGATTCCTCGGTCACGACGCGCCGACGGAGGTGGCGATGCGGGCCGGCGAGGTGGTGACGGTCGGCCGGCTGCGCCTCACCCGGGACGACGAGCAGGCGGCCGGGCAGAGCGTCTCCGCACAGGATGTCGCCCGTCGCCTCCAGCCGCTCCTCGCCCAGCACGCCCCGGCCGCCGACGCGTCCGCCGAGGTTCCCGAGGCGTCGCTGAAGGCGCTGCGGGCGAGCGGGCTGTTCGGGCTGCTCGTGCCGAAATCCCACGGTGGGCTCGGCGGAAGCCTCCGCGACATGGCGGAGGTCACGACGATCCTCGGCGCCGGCTGCGTCTCCACCGCGATGATCTGGGCGATGCACTGCCAACAGGTCGATGCCGTGGTCCGGTTCGGTTCCGCCGAGTTGCGGCAGCGGGTGTTGCCGCAGATTGCCAGGGGTGACTGCTACATCGCCTCGGTGACCTCGGAGCGCGCCAAGGGTGGAGACCTGCTCACCAACGCCGAGGGCCTGGTCGAGCACGGCGACCGGCTCTGGCTCGAACGCGACGCGCCGATCGTGACCGGTGGGCTGCGCGCCGACGCCTTCCTGGTGACCATGCGGTCCGCACCGGAGGCGCCGCCGAACCGGGTCACCCTGGTCTGGGCCGACCGCGCGGATCTGGCGATCGAGCAGCTGCGCAGCTGGGACACCCTGGGCATGCGGGGCACCGAGAGCGTCGGGCTCAAACTGCGCGGCTTCGTACCCAGAGCTGCCGTGATCGGGGACGAGGGAAACTTCCGGGCCATCGCGCTGGAGAGCTTCGTACCGGTCGGGCACATCGGCTGGGCAGCCGCCTGGCTCGGCGCCGCCCGGGGCGGACTGGTCCGGGTGGCGTCCAGCATGCGCAGCCGGGAGCGGTCGAGTGTGCCCGCCGCACAGTCGGATCTGGCCCAGGCCAGGCTGGCCGAGGTGCGCGGCAAGCTTGAGGCGGTCAGCGCGTACCTGTGGCAGGTGGTGGCCGAGGTGGAGGAGCTGCGCTCACTCGGCCGGCGGCCGGACGCACCGGCGACGCAGATCCACCTGAACACACTCAAGGTGCTCGCCTCGACGCTCACCTATCAGGCCATCGACGAGTGCGTGCAGCTCGTCGGCCTCAACCACGGCTACCGGCGCGACAGCGATCTGCGGCTGGAGGCACTGCTGCGGGACCTCCGGTCGGCGAGCCTGAACTTCTCGAACGACCGCATCCTGGTCGCCTCCGGCGTGCTCGGACTCGTGGACACGAACGTGCAGCTCGTCGCGCGATCCGGATTCGAATGGTGACGCAGAGGCTGCTGGAGGATCGATGACGGACCTGTGGAACGACACCTTCCTGGAAACGCTGCGGCAGCAGGTTCCGCTGCTGCCGGCCGAGGGCGAGCTCACCCCCAGCACCAACCTGTACGACCTCGGGCTCGACTCGATGCGCAGCGTCCAGTTGCTCATCGCGCTGGAGGAGTCCTTCGACATCAGCATCCCCGACGAGATGCTGACGGCCGAGGCGTTCCGTACCCCGGGTGACATCTGGACGCTCGTCCAAACGGTCCACGCGGGGCAGGATCCGGGAAGCCGCGATTCGTCGTGACCGCGACAGCCCGGGTCGCCGGCGATGTCGGCGAGATGCTCACGCTCGCCGCGGATCGCTGGCCCGACGCCCCAGCCGTCCGAGATCCCGAGTCGGGCACGGTCACCTATCGTCAACTGCTGCGTCGGGTGACCGCGACCGAGCAGTGGCTCCGCGACCAGGGGGTGGGGCCGGGAGCACGTCTGGCGGTGGTCGCGCAGAGCCGGACCGGCACCGTCCAGCTGCTCTGGGCCACGATCCGGATCGGTGCCGTCTTCGTACCGTTGAATCCGGCCGCCCCGGCCGCCGTGCTGCAGGCGATGGTCACGGACGCCGAGCCGACCGTGATCGTCGGAGCGCCCGAGACGATTTCCGGATCGACGGCCGCGCGATGGGTGGACTGGCCGGAGCTGGACGGCGCCGCAGCCTCTGCACGGCCGCCGGGGGACCCGGAGCCGCACCCCGACGACCTGTGCATGCTGCTCTACACCTCGGGCACGACGGCGGCCCCGAAGGGCGTGATGTGTCCGCACCGGAGCGTGCGCTTCGCGGTGGAGGCGATCCAGCAGCGGCTCCGCTACACCGCCGAGGACGTCATCTTCAACCGACTGCCACTGTCGTTCGACTACGGCCTGTACCAGGCCCTGTTGGCGGCCCGGGCCGGAGCCTGCCTGGTGCTGGCCGGCCCGGGGAACGATCCGGCACTACTTCGACGGATTGGTGACTCTGAGGCCACCGTGCTGCCGCTGTTGCCGACGCTCGGCAACATGATCGAACGGCTGCGCCGCCGCTCCGGGCCGGTGACAAGCGTGCGACTGATCACCAACACCGGAGCGGCGATGCCGGAACGGCTCCGGCAGAGCCTCCGGGAGATCTTCCCGGCGGCCAGCCTGGCGCTGATGTACGGGATCACCGAGTGCAAACGGGTCACCATCATGGAGCCGGACGGTGACCTGGCCCGGCCACGTTCCGCCGGACGGCCACTCGACGGGCTGGAGATCCAGGTGCTGGACGCCGACGGCAACCGGTTACCGCCGATGTCGGTGGGGGAACTCCACGTCCGTGGCCCCTCGGTGATGGCCGGCTACTGGCGCGACGAGGAGCAGACCGAGTCGCGGTTCGTCAGGTGCGCCGGGACATCGGAGCGGATGCTGCGCACCGGCGACTTCGGTTACCTCGACCAGGACGGTTACCTCTATTTCGAGGGGCGCCGGGACGACATCTTCAAGCACAACGGGGCCCGGATGAACACCCAGGAGATCGAGTCGGCGGCCCAGCAGGTCCCCGGTGTCGAGCTGGCCGCCCTGCTCATCCCGTCCGGTGACGACGAGCCGATGGTCCTCGCGGTCGCCGGTGACGCCGTCGATCCGCCGTCGGTGCTGTCCGAACTGAGGCGACATCTGGAACAGGTCAAGATGCCTGAGGTCTGTGTGCTGGTCCCGGAGATGCCGATGACGCCGAACGGCAAGATCGACAAGGCGAAACTCCGCGAGTACTGCGCCGCCGGCCTGCCGGGTAACCGAGAAGTGTCCGCGTCCGGCCCGGGGGCCCGCCCATGATGCTGCGTCAACTACTGCGCGACCGGTGGACGCTGCTGCGCCTGTTGCCGAAGGACGGCACCTTCGCCTGGATCGGCATGGCGCTCATCCTGGTCGTCCGGGCCGCGCTGCCCGCCGCCACCGCGCTCGCCACCGCCGCCGTCGTCCGGAACCTGACCGAGGGTCTCACCGTGGTCGGTGCCGACGACGGCATCTACCTGCCGCTCGTGGCCCTCGGCGCGGTTCTCCTGCTCGACCAGGCGCTGGACGGGATCAGCGACCCACTGCAGTTCCACGTCGCACACCGGATCGACGGAGCCCACCGGCAGGAGGTCATCCGGGCGCTGCAACGACCGGAGACGATCGCCCATCTCGAAGACCCCGCGTTGCAGGACGTCATCGAGCTTGCCTCGGCGGAGCCGGCCAACTGGACCGAGTACACCCCCGGCACGGCAGCCGTCGGCCAGTGCATACTGCTGAGCCGGCTACTGGGAGCGGCCCTCTCCGCGGCCGTGCTCTGGGTCGTCGTGTCGCCGCTGCTTGTCGTCGTACTGCTGGGGCTGCTGCTCCTGCTGCGCGGCATGATGCGGCGCAAGTGGATGAGCCTGATCGCGGTCTGGGCCGGCAACACCAAGCACATCCGGCGGGCCGGCTACTGGCGGGACGTCTCCTCCGGCCCGGAGACCGCGAAGGAGCTGCGGATCTTCGGCTTCTTCCCGTGGTCGGTCCGGCAGTACCGCCGGGCGACCCTGGACCACCTGGAGCCGTACCGGGAGCGCAAGTTCATCATCCTGCGGGCCCAGTGGCAGTTGCTCACCGTCAGCGCCCTGTCGATCGGTACCGCACTCCTCGTGCCCGCCTCGTTGGCGGCCTCCGGCCGGCTCAACAGCAGCGAGCTGGCCACGGCGCTCACCGCAGGGCTCGGCATGCTCTCCCTGGGCTGGATGGGATACGAGGCGATGCACATCGAGGGCGGCCTCCCAGCCGTCCGGGCGCTACGGAAACTGGAGGCGCTCCCGGCAAGGCGACCCGGGACCGCGCCTGCGGTCCGCGTCGCGCCAGCCGCGCCGGCGCCGCCGCTGCTCGCCTTCGAGTCGGTGTCGTTCGGGTACCCGGGCGGGAGCCGCCGGGTCCTGGAAAACCTGGACCTGACCGTCAGGCCCGGTGAGGTCCTCGGCATCGTCGGTGCCAACGGCGCCGGCAAGACCACCCTGATCAAGCTGCTGTCCCGGCTCTACGATCCTGGCCAGGGCCGGATCACCGCCGACGGGATCGACGTGGCGGAGATCGACCGGGAGGCGTGGCAGTCCAGGTTGGCAGTGGTCTTCCAGGGCTTCGTCCGGTACGAGCTGTCACTGCGGGACAACGTCCGGATGGGTCGCCCCGGGGCGGCGGCCGATCCGGAGGTGTTGAACGGTGTCGCTGCCGACGCCGGGATCGAGAAACTCGTCCGCAGCCTGCCGCACGGCTGGGACACCCCGTTGTCACGGTCCCGGAGCAACGGCGTCGACCTCTCGGGTGGACAGTGGCAGCGGGTCGCGATCGCCCGGGCACTCTTCGCGCTGCGTACCGGTGCCGACGTACTCGTGCTCGACGAACCCACCGCGAACCTCGACGTACGCACGGAGTTCGAGGTGTTCAGTCTGTTGATGGAGGCAGCTCGGGACAGCACGGTGCTGCTCGTCTCGCACCGGTTGTTCACCGTCAAGGAGGCCGACCGGATCGTTCTGCTCGGCGACGGAGCGATTTCCGAGTCCGGAACACACGCCGAGCTGATGGCGCACGACGGCGAGTACGCCCGGATGTTCCGACTGCAGGCCGAGCGCTTCCTGCGATCCGACGAGGCGTCCGTGCGAGGGGGAGCCCATGCGTCATCGCTTTGAGGCCTGGCTCGAAATCTTCCGGCGCTCCTGGCGCCTGGACCGCCGGATGTCCGCCTCGGTGCTCGCCCTGCTGGTGGTGTCGAACGCCGCCTTCCTGGCCGGCGGGCTGGCGCTGCGGGCGCTCGTGGACGCCGCCATCCACCGGGACTGGCAGACCGTGCTGGTCGCGGCCGCGCTGGGTGCGGTGGCCTGGGCGGTGGTGGACATCGGGTTCCTGGTGGAGCAGGAACTGCGGATGGACCTCTCCGACCGGCTCGGCATGCTGGACGTGGACGAGGAGATCCAGCGCAACGTCGCCGGCATCCCCACCCTGGACCACCTTGAGGACCCCGAATATCTGGACCGGCTGGAACTGGTACGGGGCCAGGGCGCCGTACTCGTGCAGGCGTGCTGGGCGCTGCTGTACTCCGCCTCCAACTTCGTACGCGTCCTGATCACCCTCGTCCTGCTGGGCTCGATCCATCCGGCCCTGCTCGGCCTGGCGATCTTCGCCCTGCCGCCGCTGCTCCTCAAGCGCGTGGGGCCGGCCAAGGCCCGCAAGGCACAGCTCGCGGTCGCCGAGACGGCACGCCTGGAACGCCACCTCTTCGGCCTGCTCACCGACCCCCGATCGGCACCGGAACTGCGGATCACCGGGGCCGGCGCCGAGCTGGCCCGGCAGGTCGAACAGGCGTGGCGGGCCGAAGGCGTGATCGAGGCCCGGGCCCGCTATTTCGGCGCGGCGGCCTCCGCCCTTGGCTGGACCCTGTTCATGGTGGGCTACGTCGCCGGCCTGTTCTACGTCGTCTACCTGGTGGCCCAGGGCGAGCGGAGCATCGGTGACCTGGTACTCGCGGTGGCGCTGGCAGGTCAACTCCGGGCGCAGATCGAGCAGGCCATCTCCCAGACGGCTCCGGTGTTCGCCGGGATCGCCGCCCTCGAACCGTTCCTCTGGCTGCGCCGTTACGCCGCAGCGCAGGCGAGCGACCGGACCGGTGCGGATGCCCCGAGTCGACTCGGCCGTGGTGTGACACTGCGTGACGTCAGCTTCCGCTATCCCGGGCAGGATCGTGATGCGCTCTCCGGCGTGACCCTGGACCTGCCGGCCGGAAGCATCATCGCGATCGTCGGCGAGCACGGCTCGGGCAAGACCACTCTGATCAAGCTCCTGACCGGCCTCTACCAGCCGTCCAGCGGCACCATCGACATCGACGGCGTACCGCTGAAGGACCTGGACCCGACGTCGTGGCGGGCCTCGTGCGGTGCCGTCTTCCAGGACTTCGGGCGGTACCGGACCTCCGTACGCGCCGCGGTCGGAGTGGGCGACGTCGACCGGATCGACGACAGTGCCAGGATCGAGCGGGCGTTGGCCGCCGCCGACGCCTCGTCGATCGTGCAGGCGCTGCCGGACGGGTTGGAGACCCGGCTGGGCAGGGAGTTCGGTGGAGTGGAACTGTCGGAGGGGCAGTGGCAACGGGTCGGGCTCGCCCGCGGGGCGATGCGCGACGACCCACTCCTGATGGTGCTTGACGAGCCGACTGCGGCGCTCGACGCCACCAGCGAGTACGAGATCTTCCAGGCGCAGAACGTGATCTCCCGTACCCACGCCGCCGCCCGGGGCACCATCACGCTCATCGTCACGCACCGGTTCTCCACCATCGCGATGGCCGATCTGATCATCGTCCTGCACGAGGGCAGGGTGGTCGAGCAGGGCGATCACGCGACGCTGATGCGGGCCGACGGCCGGTACGCGGCCACCTATCGGCTCCAGCAGGAGGCGAGCGCCGCCGGCATCGGTGTCAAGCTCGACTAGCCGCTGGCCGATCATGGCGAGACGTGGTCGCTCTCGGTCCGGCGCGAGCAGTAGGGTCCTGCCGTGGACCTTCGATCTCGACGAGCTGACACCCTGCGCGTACTTGGAACCATGGCGATGACCGCCGGTCTGCTGGTCTCACTGCTCACCCTGTGGAACGACCCTGGGCCAGTCGAACTGCACGTCTTCGGGGGGATCTTCGTTGTGACAGGAGTGGGGCTGCGCATCGAGGCGGCGATCCTTGCCTCTTCGAGATAGCAGGCGTCGCCCCGGCCACCGGCGGGATCAGCGAGGTCGGCCCCGGTTGCGCGGCTGGTGGCCGCCCGACAGACACCCCCGTCAGACACCCCCGTCAGTAGATTTCATCGTCACCGAAGAGTTGCCGAAACCCCGCCGGCCACCGTTGTCGGCAGTTACCCGGGCCGACCGTCGACCCGGAACGAGAGGGGAACAGGGCAATGACTCGCATGAACCGCTGGTTCGTCCCGGCCGGTGCCGCCGCGATCGTGGTGGCCGCCCAGGTCGGAATCCAGCTTGCCGGTGCCGGCCCGGCCGCGGCGGTGACCGGCATCGAGAAGGTGACGTCGCCGCTGTCGGCGATCGACTCCCAGCAGACCCACACCGCCCGGGCCCAGTGCCCGGCCGGCAAGTGGGTGATCGGCGGCGGGGGCTGGGCATTCGCCGTGGCCGCCGCGGACAGCGCCAAGGTGACGCTGGTGCAGCTCTTCCCGGAGCACCGTACCGACGGGACACCGGACAGCTACGTGGTGACCGGCTCGGAGACCACGGCCGGGATGACCGGCGACTGGTGGGTGCAGGCGTACGCCATCTGCGCCAGCCCGTCCGGGCTCTCCGGCTATCAGGTCGTGGGTACCGCAAACTCGGCGACCTCGTCCCCGATCGAGTTGGAGGCGAAGGCGCCCTGCGGCACCCGGCGGGCCATCGGCGGCGGCGCCCGGATCGTCAACCCGGGGCGTGACGTGGCACTCCAGGTTTCCCGGGCCTCGGCCAGCGGTGACATCTTCCGGGCCACCGCGCACGAGGACGCCGACGGCTACGCCGGCCGCTGGACCGTGGACGCGTACGCGGTCTGCGTGAACCGGCCGGCCGGCTACCAGGTGGTCACCACCGCCTCGACCCAGAGCGACTCGGAGTCGGAGAAGATCGCGTTCGCGAGCTGCCCGACCGGTACCCGGGTGCACGGTGCCGGTGCGGCTATCTCCGACGCCGCGCCCGGCGGCGTGTCGCTCCAGGTCGTCTACCCGGCCAACGCGCTGGACGACGTCGAGGCGTTCGCGGTGGAGAACACCCCGACCAGCCAGGACTGGGACTTCATCGTCAGCCAGGCGATCTGCGCCTCCTGACCTCGCCGGCCGCCCCAGAACGCGGCCCAGCGCCGGGCCGCCGTCAGCTTCCGGGACGGCGGCCCGGCGCGGCGACGTCCGGCCCGACGGCGGCAGGGACGGCGGTACCGCCGGCGAGTACGCCCCCGACCGGGCCCGCTCCCCGCACTCCGTGCAGGTGCAGGCGGACCCGGTCGGCGTCCGGATGGCCCATCTCGTCGTACAGCACCAGGGCCCGCTCCCAGGCCCGCACGGCGGCGCGGATCTCGCCGTCGCCGTGCAGCGCCTCGCCGAGGCAGGTCAGCGTCTCGGCGGCGCCGGCCCGGTCGCCGACCTCGGCGAAGAGGTCGAGCGCCCGCCGGCAGCCGGTGACCGCCGGACCGAACGCCCCGGCCGCGCATTCGAGATAGCCGAGGCTCTGCCAGTTGGTGGCCGTGCCGTGCCGGTTGCCGATCTCCTCGTTGAGCCGCAGCGCCTGCCGGCACAGCTCGCGGGCCTGGTCGTACTCGCCGAGCCGGGTCAGCATGCAGGCGATGTTGTTCAACGCCCGGGCCTGTCCGGTCAGGTGCCCGGCCTCGCGATAGAGGTCGAGTGAGCGTCGGTCGTGGTGCAGTGCCTCCAGGTCGCGACCCTGCTGTTCCAGGATCCGCGCGATGTTCACCCGGGTCTGCGCCTGGTTGGCCTGGTCGCCGACCGCGACGAACAGCCGCGACGCCTCGGCGAGGTGAGTCCGGGCCTGGTCGAGGCGGCCGAGCTGGGTCTGGGCCCGGCCGAGATTCCGGTGTACGTGTGCCTGCGCCGCCTGATCGCCGATCCGGCCCGCCGCCTCCAGGGCGGTACGCTGCACGGCGACCTGGTCGTGCCAGTACCCGCTCAGGTTGAAGAAGCTGGTGAGGCTCCAGGCCAGCTCCCAGCAGTGCCGGTCGAACCCGGAACGGCCGGCCCAGTCGACCA
Source organism: Plantactinospora sp. CNZ320 (assembly GCF_002846275.1). Taxonomy (NCBI): domain Bacteria; kingdom Bacillati; phylum Actinomycetota; class Actinomycetes; order Micromonosporales; family Micromonosporaceae; genus Plantactinospora; species Plantactinospora sp. CNZ320. Next base: position 3,352,696 of record NZ_PJMP01000001.1, on the reverse strand, counting down.
GGGCGTGCAGGGTCCGGTGCTCGGCGCGCAGCCACGCGCTCGCCCCGGCCTGGTCGACGAAGGACTCACTCCCGGCTCCCGGCACCGGCTCGGCCAGCACGATCGGATCCCGGTGCGGATACAGCAGCCGGTCGGCCGCGTACGCGGTGTGCAGATAGTGGTCCAGCAGCCGGTTCGTCGCCGTACGCCGGTCGGTGGCATCCTCCTCGACCTCGACCCGCTCCGCGGCGTACGCCCGCAGCAGGTCGTGCCGGGTGTACCGCCCCGGCGAGCGTTCGTCGAGCAGGTGTGCCCGGGCCAGCTCGGCCAGCGGCCGGCGTGCCGCCGCCACCGGGAGGCCGGCGAGGCTGGCCACGGCCGGTACGGTCAACTCGGCTCCGGGGTGCAGCCCGACCAGCCGGAACAGCCGTGCGGCCAGCGGGCTCAGCGCCCGGTACGACCAGGAGAGGACCGCCCGGACGTCCGCCGCCGGTTCGCCGCCGTCGAACGGGTCGAGGCTGCTGCCGCCGGTCCGCAGCTCGGCGGCCAGGTCGGCGAGGCGGAAGCCCCGGTACGCGGCGGCGCGGGCGGCCACCACGGCCAGCGCCAGCGGCAGCCGCGCGCACCGGGTCGCGATCTCGGCCACGGCGGCCGGCTCGTCGGCCACCCGGTCGGTGCCGAGGCGCCGGGCCAGGAAGCGGTGGGCCTCGGCCGGACTGAACAGGTCGACGGTGACCGGCCGGGCGCCGTCGATCGCGACCAGGCCGGCGAGGCGGTTACGGCTGGTCACCACGGTGGCACAGCCGGGGGCGCCGGGCAGCAGCGGGCGCACCTGCGCGGCGTCGCGGGCGTTGTCGAGGACGACCAGGATCCGCCGGTCGGCGACGAGGCTGCGGTAGAGCGCGGTCTGCGCGGCGAGCCCGACCGGGATCCGCCGCGCGGCGACCCCGAACGCGTCGAGGAATCCGCGTACCGCCTCCGCCGGGTCGACCAGCACGCCGTCCGGGTCGAAGCCGCGCAGGTTGACGTAGAGCTGCCCGTCGGGGAAGCGGCCGGCGTGACGGTGTGCCCAGTGCACCGCCAGCGCGCTCTTGCCCACCCCGGCGGAGCCGGAGACCACGGCGGTGCGGCCGACCACGGCGGTGTGGCCCCCTCCCGAGGCCGGGTCGACGAGACCGTCCAGCTCGGCCAGTTCGTCCTCCCGTCCGGTGAACGCGGCCGGTGGCGCCGGCAGTTGGCGCGGTACCGCCGGTGCCGCGGTCGCGGCGCCGCCCGCCGGTGGCCGGTCCGGGACCGGTGCCGGCCGGCTCTCCAGCGCCGGGTCGCCGGTCAGGATCTGCTGGTGCAGCCGTTGCAGCGCGGGTGCCGGGTCCATGCCGAGTTCCCCGGCCAGCCGGGACCGGACCTCCTGGTAGTGCCGGAGCGCGTCGGCCTGCCGGCCACAGCGGTACAGCGCGGTCATCAGCTGCCCGGCGATCCGCTCGTCGAACGGGTGCATGGCGGCCCGGGTGGTCAGCTCGGCGAGGAGTTCGGCGTGCCGGCCGGCGGCCAGGGCGAGATCGGTCAGGTCGAGTTCGGCCGCCAGCCGCTCGGCCGCGACCGCGACCCGGAGCCCGGCCAGCCAGGGCGTGTCGAGGGCGCCGAACGGCTCGCCCCGGCAGAGCGACAGCGCCTCTTCGAGCAGGGCGGCCGGGGTTTCGCCGCTTCCCGGCGCCGCCGCCGTTGCGCCGCCGGTGTGTGTTCCCTCGGGGCGGGCGAGGGAACGGGCCCGGGCGAGCAGCCGGTGGAACCGGTGCAGATCGACCGCGTCCGGGTCCACCGTCAGCAGGTACCCCTCGGAGCGGTGGGTGATCGTGAACCCGGCACTGCCGCCGAGCAGGGTACGCAGCCGGGAGACGTACCCGGCCAGGGCGTTGCGGGCGTGCCGGGGCCGCTGCTCGCCCCAGACCCGGTCCAGCAGCCGGTCGGCCGGCACGATCCGGTTGGCGTCGACCAGCAGCGCCGCGAGTACGCAGCGCTGCCGCGCGTGCCCGAGCGCGACGGGCTGCCCGTCGACCCGGGCCCGCACGTCGCCGAAGAGCAACAGCTGCACCGTCATCGCCGACCGCACCTCCTGACCCGGGCTTCGTTCGGTGACGCCGTGACAGCAGGATGCCGCACCGTACCGGCAGCGAGCAGCCAATTTCGCGACTGCCGCCCGTTCCGGCGCCGCCGAGCGCTGCGGTGTCCACGAAGACCGTCGGCACCGGCCGATCCCGGTTGTCGACCAACGTCATGGCGACTCGTCGAGCGCGGGTGGCCCGGTCCGACCGGCACCGTTCCACGAGCCGAGCTTCTCCGGATTGAGTACCGCCCAGATGCGTCTGATCCGGCCGGCCGTGACGTGGAACGCGAAAACCCCCACGGTCACGCCGTCCCGCCGAGCGACCAGCCCGGGGCGGCCGTTGACGGTACGCTCCAGCAGGGTCAGGCCGTCTGGCGCCCTGCTCATGAGCTCGGTCAGGCGGCGCGCGATCCGCTCTCCGCCTTCGATCGGGCGGACCTCGGCGTTGGTGATGCCACCACCGTCGCCGACCGCGGTGGCTCCGGGGTCGAGCAGTCCGAGGAGTGCGTCGATGTCGCACGCCCGCCATGCCCGCTTGAATTCCCCGACGACTCGGGCCTGTTCGGCGGTCGGGGTCGCCGGACTCCGCACCACCCGGACACGACGGCGGGCCGAGGAGGCCAGTTGGCGACAAGCCGCCGGTGTGCGGCCGACGGTCTCGGCCACCTCGGCGAAGGAGAACCGGAAGACGTCGTGCAGGATGAACGCGACGCGTTCGGCCGGGGTCATCGATTCGAGTACCACGAGGAACGCCATGCTGACCGACTCGTCGAGGGTGACCTGGTCGGCCGGGTCGACTGTGGGACCGGCTGGCCGCCCGTCGATCCACTCCGCCGGTTCGGGCACCGGCTCCGGAACCCATTCGCCCACGTACCGCTCACGTCGGACCCGGGCCGAGCGGAGCACGTCGAGGCAGACGCGACCGGCTACCCTGCTCAGCCAGGCGCTCGGGGATTCGATGGCGTCCCGCTGTTGCGGTGACATGGCGTACCAGCGGGCATAGGTCTCCTGGACGGCGTCCTCGGCCTCGGAGAGGGACCCGAGGAGCCGATAGGCGATGTTGATCAAGAGACGTCGGTTGCCCATGACCATGCTGAGGTCCCCGTCAGAGTCGAACCGGGTGGTCATAGCGTCGACAACTCCCTCGGTCGTACCTGTCCTCGTCGGTCCGACGAAGCCCCTGTCCTCGTTCAACCGACGAAACACACTGCCGAGTTGTGAGGTCGCCGAAGCACCTCACGTTTCGGTGCGTCGGATCGTCACATCTGCGGCACCCGCCACTGACAGAGACGACATGCAGGCAGTGAGGAACTGATGAGCGACTTCCAGGCCGTCGCCGACCGCGTCGAGATCGAGGCGCTGCGCGGCGAGTTCACCGACGCGGCGATGATGCGCGACCGTGCCCGTCTCGCGGCACTGTTCACGCCGGACGGCGTGCTACGGATGCCCAACATCCCGGTCGAGCTGGTCGGCCGCGAGGAGATCCGCGCCGGCGGCGAGCGGCTACAGGCCCAGTGGGACGTCTTCGTGCAGACCACCCACCCGGGAACCATCGAACTTGACGGCGACACCGCGATCGGCCGCGCCTACCTCCAGGAACTCGTCCGCACCCGCGACGGCCACGAAGGACTGAACTATGCCATCTACCACGACCGCTACCAGCGCACCCCGGACGGCTGGAAGTTCACCGAGCGCGTCTACGAGGTCAGATACCTCGACACCACCCCGCTCGCGGGCTCGGCACCTCGATCGACGGACGAACCCGCCCGGCCGGAAATCTCAACTGACCCGACGCCGGCTCCCTCGTTCGCCGATCCGGTCTCCCCGGAGCGCCTGGAGCGATCCGCAGCCGCGCTGACGGCACACGGCTTCACCGTCGAAATCCTTGACGACGTTGCCGCCGCGCGCGCCCGCATCGCGGAGCTGATACCCGAGGGCGCCAGCGTGTTCACCGCAGCCAGTGAAACCCTCCGGCTTTCCGGCATCGACGCCGATCTGAACACCAGCGGGCGATACCAGGCCATCAAACCACGGGTACTGGCAATGGACCGCGCCACCGCCGCCGACGAGATCCGGCGGCTGCTGGCCAGCCCTGACGTCGTCGTCGGCAGCGTCGCCGCAGTTACCGAAACCGGCTCGCTCGTGGTCGCCTCGGCGAGCGGAAGCCAACTACCCGCCTACGCCGGTGGCGCTGCCCGCGCGATCTGGATCGTCGGAGCGCAGAAGGTGGTACCCGACCTGAGCACCGCGCTGCGTCGCGTCGAAGAACACGCCCTCCCGTTGGAGAACACCCGAGCCCAGGCGGTCTACGGGACGCCCAGCGCGATCAACCGGCTACTCATCCTCAACGCGGAACCCCACTCGGTCTGGGACAGCGGCAAGAAGGTGACCCCCGGGCGCGCCACCATCCTGCTGCTCCGCGAGGCCATCGGGTTCTGACGCTACTGCTTTGGTGGTTCTGAGGCGCCGCGTCGACGGCAAGTCACACAGCGGTACGGCAGCGATCACCCCGACCATGACGGCGGTCGACCACTCACGCGATCGTCACAGCCTCTCGGCGGCGGCCCGTCTCATCGACGTGATCCCTGGTCGGGGCGGAGCGACGGCGACGCACCGCCGCCCGGCACACTGTCTGTGCGCCGGGCGGCGGACAGCCCGGCCAGCGTGAACACCAGGCAGCCGAGCGCCACCAGCCAGCAGATCGCCGCGATGGTCCATCCCTGGCCAGCTGGCGGACCGAAGTCCAGCGTCAGGTAGAACGGGCCGGCAATCACCCACGGGACCAGCGCGTTCAGCCGGGCCCCCCACGGTGGCGCCCCGACGTCGCTGCTGTGCAGGCCAAGTCGACCACCCAGCATGGTAAGCAACGGGTAGAGCGTGAAACACACGATCATCGGCACCAGCACGCCCAGGTCGCCGGGCATGGTGGTCGGGAAGGAGTAGTCGCCGCCCTCGTCCCACCGTTGCAGCCACTGCGGTGTCAGGGTGGCGGCCACCGCGGCCTGCCCAGCCGCCATGAGCAGCCCAGCGGCCGCCGTGGTCACGAGCGTGGCTCGCGCGGACGTCTGTCGCAGCCCGAGCCAGAAGCCGACGAAGATGGCCAGCCCGTGGCCGACGTGGACACCTGCGGTGTACAGCGCGACGGCCCCTCGCCGCAGGGCATCCCGCTCCTGCTCGTAACCCTGTGGGTCATAGAACGTCCTGAGGACGTCCTCGACGAAGAGGGCGTTGATCTGAACGGCAATCACCGTCCAGGCCGCCAGACCGAAGCCGGCGACGAGGGAGGCTCGCCAGGCAGAATGGCGCGCCGGTCCATCGACCATGCTGCCTATGGTGCACCATGCGGCCACCTTCCGGTGAGCCGGCTGCCCATCAGCATGACCTGCGGGCGGCGGTCAGCCCCGGTTGCGTCTCGTGCCCGCTCGTGCCCGGTGTGCGCCACGGTTACTGGCCGACGGACGGCCCATGCTGGCCATGCGATCAGCAGAAGATCGCGGGCGGCCGGTCGGGCTACCTGCACCCTGGTCAGCCCGCCCGTGCTTGTCCGGTCGGCGTCGGTGGTTCACCTCGGCTGTACAGGTGACGGTACGACCGGGAACGTGCTGTCAGGGAACACCTAGGCTGGCACCATGTCGGCGGAGCACGGAGTGATCGACCTGGACGAGCACAATCCCCGGTCGACGGCGGCGAGCAGCGCGGTTCCCGACCGCCTCCTGGTCAGACGGAGGACAAGTGTCTGGCTCGTCGCTGCCTTTGTTGCCGGCGGGGTGCTTGGTGGCGTCGGTGTCAGTGTGCTGCGGGACTCGCAGGAGGATCGGGAGCGAAGTGCCTCGGTCGCACTCGTGGCCTTTCCCGCCTCCATCGCTGGCGGGGGTTCGGACGTCCCGGGCGTTCTCCAGATGGACGGGCAACTGGCAGTGACCAACGCCGGCCAAGCGCCGCTCACGGTTCGTGCGGCGACTGGGCAAGGACCGGGTGCCCTGGTCCGTGACACCGGAAAGTCTCGCTTGCTACGCCCCGGTGATACCGACGTGATAGGTGTCAAGCTGCGCCTCGAATGCGCGACCGCGTTCGGGGGTGAGCTGTTGTCGATGCGGTTCTCAATCGAGACCGGCGATCGCCAGGTCAGAGAAATCAACTACCCCGTCGCCCTGGTGGGAAGCATCTGGCACGCCAGAACTGAGCAGCCGTGCGCGCATGTCCAGGAGATGGAGAAGCGCGGCGGATAGCGCTGAAGCGGATCTTCTCGTCGGGCAGGCGCCGGACCGTCCAGCCTCCCCGGGCGGACGAGAGCAAGGAGTAGAACCCGTACCGTCAGTTTTCAAGATTTCTTTCGGCTTTCGTGTTCTGCCGAATCCTGATAGTTCTTGACCAACTGGGGCACAGGTCACTGGCACGTGACTGGCAGGGCTTCGCGGTGAGTGGTCGTCCGGCGGCGTGCGATCTGCCGCGCCCGGCCCTCTCGGGTCGGACGGCTTTCCGTGCGCCTGGACCTCGCTGCCCGGTGGCAGGCCAGGACGCAGCGCAGCAGCCGATCGCCCCACCCTCGGCGGACAACTGGACCACCGTCGCGATCGTCGCGGTGGCGCTACCCTGACCGTCGTGACGACCATCGAGCAGCTTGAGCGGGAAGTGTGGCCGGACCCCGGCCCGGACGACACGTTCCTCGTCCGACGCTGCATCGAGCTGCGGCGCAAACCGGTCGCAGAGTTCACCGTCGAAGACCTGCGCATCATGCTCGGCCAGCGAATCGGGGTGTCTGCCCTGCTGCCTCTCGCTGTACAGGTCCTGCTCCAGGATCCCCTGGCCGAGGGCGACTACTACCCAGGCGACCTGCTCTTCAACGTGCTGCAGCTGCCGGACTCGGCGTGGTCGAATCTCCGAGCTGAACGGACGCAACTGGCATCAGGTCTGACTCGGCTGGTTGGCGGCCACCCATTCTCCGACCCCGACCTTGGGCCGCGTGACCCAAACCGACAGCTCCGTGACGCCATGGTGCGGTTCCTTGGTCAGTAGGAGCCACAACAGTCGATTCTCAGGAGAGTGGGTCCGGGCAGGGAACGAACTTCTAGCTTCACGCCCAGATATGGCCGGGCGGTTCGGCCGGTGTGGGCCGGAGGCCGTTGGAGCGGGCGACGGGAACTGCGGCTTGGTCGCGGACCGGAGGGGATTTGAACCCCTGGTGGGGCATGGCACGCCAGTGGCCCCACGCGTCTCCCAGTCACGGCGCGTGCACCAGACCGACTCGGGACGCTGCGATAACCCGGCTCTGCCACCGGTCCAGGTCACATCTTGCCCGTCGACGCTGGACCGGGGGTACCGGCTTTGGGTCGTGCTTGATGGCACGGCCGGCCGGCGTCGTACGGCTTTCCGCCCCGGCACTTCCGGCCGGGCGGCTTGCCGTGGCGCCAGGGCACCACACCCCAAAGCTACGGCTCCACGGTGATCGGGCACGGTGCGATGAGCAGCAGCATCAACGCGGACGCGCTTGTCTTCGTCGGGTCGCCGGGTGTCGACGTCAACCACGCCAACGAGCTGACCGGCGTGCATCCCAGCCAGGTGTACGCCACCCGCGCCGAACACGACATGATCGCCCGGATCCCCGACTGGGACATCATCCACGGCAACGATCCCACCCGGGACGACTTCGGCGCCAACGTCTTCGCCAGCAATCCCGGCGACCCCGACGACGAGGCCGCGACCCACTCCAGGTACTGGGACGAGGAAAACGTCTCCCGCGACAACATCGCGTTCGTTGCCACCGGCCAGACTGAGAAGTCGACATGAACATGAGACGAGCCGTATCGGCCGTGTTGGTTACGGCGATGAGCCTGGCTCTCGTCGCGTGCGGGGGGAAGGAAGAAAGCTTGCAGCCCACCGAGACCCAAGCCACCGCCATCGAGCGGGTGGAGAAGCTCATCCAGGACGCGTTCGCGCAACTGCCTGCCGGCACCACCCTCAAGGACGATTACCGCGGCAACGAGGCTGCCTGCGACGATCCCACCGACAACGGCCCCGCCGGCCGGATCATCGTCGAGCACCGCCACTGGATCGTGTCCTCCGAGAGCTTCGGCGCATGGAAGACCGACCAGGTCATACCGCCGCTGGTCGCGTACTGGCAGCAGCAGGGCTTCAAGGTCAGGCACGACCTGCGGGACCGGCCCGACCCCCGCTACACCGTCGAGAACGCCGACGGATACCTCGTCTCCGTCCGACGCTACGACCGGGGCGTCTCCTACGAGTTCACCCTGTCCGCCACCTCACCCTGCATCTGGCAGAACGGCACACCGAACCCGCAGTAGGGGCGGCTGGTGCGGCGCGGGGCGGATGCCCGGCGGCTGTCGGCGGATCTCCGCCCAGCCGCGGAGCGGTCCGGGGCGGCGTGCCGCCGGACGACCTACCGCTCCCGCGCCGCGCAAAGATCCCACCCGACGCCGAGCGGCGAGATCGGTGACCCCGCAGGCCACCCGGACGGCAGGTCCCGCGCTGCTGGCATACGAATGGCACACAAGATCGAAGAGAGTTGCACACAACACATCCAGGCTGGACGAGCACGCCGCTGACCTGGGCCGGAGGAACTGGAGCGGGCGACGGGAATCGAACCCGCACCGTCAGTTTGGAAGACTGAAGCTCTGCCATTGAGCTACGCCCGCGCTCGCCCTGATCATCTCAGGACACGACCGACAGCCTAACGGGTCGCCCTGCCCCCTGGATACCGGTATCCCTCCGGCCGCCGCCAGCCCCGCTCCCAACCCCGAAACCGGCAGCGCGAGCACCCCACGTACCCCCGGATCAAGCTTGATCGGGACGACACGGCGGCCGGGCACGGAGACCGGGCGGGCGCGACCCCGACCCGACGACATACACTCTTCACCGCCACGGGGTGTGGCGCAGCTTGGTAGCGCACTCGCTTTGGGAGCGAGGGGCCGTGGGTTCAAATCCCGCCACCCCGACTGTCCCCCGCAGCTCTGGCTGCGGGGGAGAGCCTCGGTTGCGGGGCGGGTGAGTCTCGGCTGTGGGGTGAGTCCTACCACCCCGCGCCGTCAGCCGCCGCTGCCGGCTCGCCTACACTCGATGGGCTGAAGACCGGCCCAGACTTAAGATCGAGATCCGTCAAGGAGTACGCCTGTGAAGAGCACCGTCGAGACTCTGAGCCCGACGCGCGTGCGGCTCGCCATCGAGGTGCCGTTCGTCGAGCTCGAGCCGAGCCTCAAGAAGGCGTACCGGGAGATCGCCTCGCAGGTCAATGTCCCGGGCTTTCGGCGCGGCAAGGTGCCGGCTGCCGTGATCGACCAGCGGGTCGGTCGGGGCACGGTGCTCAACGAGGCCGTGCAGGAAGCCATCCCGGAGAACATTCTCGCCGCGGTCCGCGAGCACGACGTGAAGACGCTGGGCCGGCCCGAGGTCGAGATCACCGAGTTCAACGACGGTGACTCGCTGAAGTTCACCGCCGAGGTCGACGTCCGCCCCGAGATTACGCTGCCCGACCTCTCCACGGTCGAGGTGACCGTCGACGAGCTCCAGATCGACGAGAGCGAGATCGACACCCAGGTTGCCAGCCTGCGCGAGCGGTTCGCCACCCTCAAGACGGTCGAGCGGGCCGCCCAGGAGGGCGACTACGTGCAGATCGACCTGGCGGCGACCGTCGACGGCGAGGACGTGCCGGGCGGGTCGGCGACCAACATCTCGCACGAGGTCGGCAGCAAGCAGCTCCTGCCGGGGCTGGACGAGGTGCTGGTCGGCCTCTCGGCCGGTGACTCGACCACCTTCCAGACCCAGCTCGTCGGCGGTGACTTCGCCGGCCGGGACGCGGACGTCTCTGTGACGGTCCGCACGGTCAAGGAAAAGGAGCTTCCTCCGCTCGACGACGATTTTGCCCAGCTCGCCAGCGAGTTTGACACCCTCGACGAGCTGCGTGGCGACATCCGCGAGCGGGTGAGCCGGTCGAAGAAGATCGAGCAGATCTACGCCGCCCGGGACCGCGCCCTGGAGCAGATGGTGGCGGCCGCCGACGTGCCGGCCCCGGAGGGGGTCGTGCGCGAGGAGGTCGAGCACCGCAAGCAGGCGATGGTCGACCAGCTCGAGCGGATCGGCGCCTCCCTGGAGGAATACCTGACCTCCGAGGAGAAGACCGAGGAGCAGATCGACGCCGAGCTGAAGGACGCGGCCACCGAGGGGGTCAAGATCCAGCTCCTGCTGGACACCCTGGCCGACGCCGAGGAGGTCCAGGTCTCCGACGACGAGTTCGGGCACGAGATCGTGCACCGGGCGCAGCGTGCCGGGATGGCCCCTCAGCAGTACTACGACCAGCTCGTCCGCTCGGGCGCGGCCGGCGCGGTCTTCGGCGACGTCCGGCGCGGCAAGGCGCTGGCCATGGTGATGGAGCGGATCAAGATCACCGACTCGGCCGGCAACCCGATCAGCATGGACGAGCTCCGCGCCGCGAGCGGCGAGGAGCACGACCACCAGCACGACCACGACCACGAGCACTGAAAGCGGCGCGGGTCGTGACCGCCGGGCCCGGACGCCACGCTCCGGGCCCGACCAGACCAGAACCCCATCGGGTACGCCCCGGCGGTCAGCACGCCACTGCCGTCGCTGCCGTACCGCCGCCGCCTACTGCGCTGTTAGCGAACAGTGCCCGGACCGGGACGTTACGACCCCGGTCAGCGGTTAATGTCGGGCGTAAGACGCACGGAGAGCGAAGGGCTGCCATGACTGGTTCAGACTTCTCAGCTATGCCCCTGCGGGTGACCGAAGCCCGCGGTGCGGACGCACTTGGTGGCAACCTCGACGACTCGGTCTACAACCGGCTGCTCAAGGAGCGGATCATCTTCCTTGGCAGCGAGGTGACCGACCAGGTCGCCAACCGCATCTGCGCACAGCTGCTGCTACTCGCGGCGGAGGACCCCAGCCGCGACATCAACCTGTGGATCAACTCGCCGGGTGGCTCGGTCTACTCCGGCATGGCGATCTACGACACCATGCAATTCATCGACAACGACGTCTCCACCGTCGCCATGGGCATGGCCGCCTCGATGGGCCAGCTCCTGCTCTGCGCCGGCACCAAGGGTAAGCGCTACGCCCTGCCGCACGCGCGGATCATGATGCACCAGCCCTCCGGCGGCATGGGCGGCACGGCATCCGACATCGCCATCCAGGCGGAGCAGATGCTCTACACCAAGCGGATGTTCCAGGAGCGGGTGGCCCACCACACCGGCCAGGACCAGGCCCAGATCGAGGCCGACTCGGACCGGGACCGCTGGTTCACCGCCACCGAGGCCAAGGACTACGGCTTCATCGACAAGGTGATCACCGGAGCCGCGCAGGTTCCGGAAGGCGCCGGGACCCTGAGCTGAGGAGCGGAACGATGACTGACCCGACCCTGCTTGCCGGTGGCGGCTTCCAGCCCGTGCACAACCGGTACGTCCTGCCCTCCTTCGTCGAGCGCACCTCGTACGGCGTCAAGGAGTCGAACCCCTACAACAAGCTCTTCGAGGACCGGATCATCTTCCTCGGCGTGCAGGTGGACGACGCGTCGGCCAACGACGTGATGGCCCAGCTGCTGACGCTGGAGGGCACCGACCCGGACCGCGACATCATCATGTACATCAACTCGCCCGGTGGCTCGTTCACGGCCATGACGGCGATCTACGACACGATGCAGTACGTCCGGCCGGACATCCAGACCGTCTGCCTCGGGCAGGCGGCCAGCGCCGCGGCCGTACTCCTCGCCGCCGGTACGCCCGGTAAGCGCATGGCGCTGCCGAACTCCCGGATCATCATCCACCAGCCGGCCACCGAGGGCGGCTACGGGCAGGGCTCGGACATCGAGATCCAGGCTCGGGAGATCCTCCGGATGCGTACCCAGCTCGAGGAGATGCTCTCGCGACACTCCAACCAGCCGATTGAACGAGTCCGTCGTGATATCGACCGTGACAAGTTCATGACCGCCGAGGAGTCTCGGGAGTACGGCCTGGTCGACACCATCCTGACCAGCCGAAAGAAGGGCCTGCTCGCGGCCAACGCCTCGAGCTGATCATCTTGGGTCAGAGGCCGGCCGACCGACTGTCCGGCGGCCGGCCTCTGACACACCCGTTTTGGGGGTCGGAGAAACCTCGCGCAGCGGGTAACGTCGGTTCTGCACCGCCCACGGCCGGTCGGAACCGGCCGGTGAAGACAACCGACGGGGCATACCGTCCGCAGGCCAGTGGACCTCTGTTCGACAGAGGGTGGCCGATGAGCGCAGGGAGAACGTAGGTGGCACGGATCGGCGACGGTGGCGACCTACTCAAGTGCTCCTTCTGTGGCAAGTCACAGAAGCAGGTCAAGAAGCTCATCGCGGGCCCCGGGGTCTACATTTGTGACGAGTGCATAGACCTCTGTAACGAGATCATCGAAGAGGAGCTGGCCGAGTCCGGCGAGGTGAAGTGGGAAGAGCTTCCCAAGCCGATGGAGATCTGCCAGTTCCTCGACCAGTACGTCGTGGGTCAGGACCAGGCCAAGAAGGCCCTCGCGGTAGCGGTCTACAACCACTACAAGCGGATCCAGGCGGAGTCCGCCGGCGGGCCCGGCGCCAGCGACGGCGTGGAGCTGTCGAAGTCCAACATCCTGCTGATCGGCCCGACGGGGTGCGGCAAGACACACCTGGCCCAGACCCTCGCCCGGATGCTCAACGTGCCGTTCGCGATCGCCGACGCCACCGCGCTGACCGAGGCCGGCTACGTCGGCGAGGATGTCGAGAACATCCTGCTCAAGCTGATCCAGGCCGCCGACTACGACATCAAGCGGGCCGAGACCGGGATCATCTACATCGACGAGGTCGACAAGATCGCCCGCAAGTCGGAGAACCCGTCGATCACCCGGGACGTCTCCGGCGAGGGCGTGCAGCAGGCACTGCTCAAGATCCTCGAAGGCACGGTGGCGAACGTGCCGCCGCAGGGTGGCCGCAAACACCCGCACCAGGAGTTCATCCAGATCGACACCACGAACGTGCTCTTCATCTGTGGTGGCGCCTTCGCCGGCCTCGACCAGATCATCGAGGCCCGCACCGGCCAGGGCGGGCTCGGCTTCGGTGCCCACCTCCGCTCGGTCTCCGAGCGCTCGACCGACGACATCTTCGGCCGGGTGATGCCGGAGGACATGCTCAAGTTCGGTCTGATCCCCGAGTTCATCGGCCGGCTCCCGGTGATCACCAACGTCCGGAGCCTCAACCGTGAGGCGCTGGTCCGGATCCTCACCGAGCCCCGCAACGCGCTCGTCCGGCAATACCAGCGCCTCTTCGAGCTCGACGGCGTCGAGCTGGAGTTCGAGCCGGCGGCGCTGGAGGCGATAGCCGACCAGGCCATGCTCCGCGGCACCGGTGCCCGAGGGCTGCGCGCCATCCTCGAAGAGGTCCTGCTCTCGGTGATGTACGAGGTGCCCAGCAACCCGAACGCGGCCCGCGTCCTGATCACCCGAGGTGTCGTACTCGAGAACGTCAACCCGACGATCGTGCCGCGCGAGTTCACCGGTCGGCGCGCCCGCCGGGAGCGCGAGGAGCGCTCGGCCTGACTCCGGCCCTCAGGGCCGTTCCGGTGAGTCCGGGGAGCCTGGTCACCTGGCCAGCGTCCCCGTAGGCTCTTCGCATGCGCGTCGCCGTCTGCCAGCTCAACGCCCGCGACGACCGGAAGGCCAACCTGGCCGTCGCCGCCGAGCTGCTCGCCCGGGCCGCGGACGCCGGGGCGGATCTGGCGATCCTGCCGGAGTACGCCGACTATCTCGGCCCGTCGCGTGGAATGCCCGCCCCTGAGCCGGTCGACGGCGAGTTCGCCGACTTCTTCGCCGAGGCGGCCCGGCAGCACGGGATGTGGGTGCACGCCGGCTCTTTCCACGAGATCGGACCGGACCCGGAGCACACCTACAACACCTCGCTGGTCTTCGATCGCACCGGAACGCTCGCCGCCACGTACCGGAAGATCCACCTCTACGACGTGGAGATCCCCGGCCGGGTCTCCTATCTCGAATCCAGAACCGTCGCCGCGGGCTCCGAGCCGGTCACGGTCGACGTCGACGGGGTACGCGTCGGCCTGTCGATCTGCTACGACCTGCGTTTCCCGGAGCTGTACCGGCAACTGGCCGTCACCGGTCAGGCCCAACTGCTGGTGGTGCCCGCCGCCTTCATGCTGCACACCGGTCGGGACCACTGGGAGGTGCTGCTGCGCGCCCGGGCGATCGAGAACCAGTGCTACGTGGCAGCGGCGGCGCAGATCGGCGATCACGAGCCGGGGCGTACCTGCTTCGGCCGGAGCATGGTGATCGACCCTTGGGGAACGCTGCTGGCCCAGGCGCCCGACACCGTCGGAATCGTGGTCGCCGAACTCGACTTCGACCGGCTCCGCGAGATCCGTACCGAACTCCCCAGCCTGGCGAACCGTCGCCTCTGACGGAACGGTCCCCGCTGGCTCGACAGCCGTACGGTCATTGCAGCAGCACGCCGACGACGGCCAGGCCGACGATCACGGAGGCCGTCACCAGCAGCCCGGTGGTCATCCGGGACCGGCCACGGCGGGCCAGCCGATGTACGGAGACGACCATGGCCACCAGCACGAGGCCACCGATGACGAGCTGCCAGAACGGCAACAGGAGCGCGGTGATGCTGTCCTGCGCGACGATGATCTGCGTGGAGCTCGCGAACGCGGCCATGGTTGCCACTCTGACACGCCTGGCACGTACCGACACCCGACAACCGTGGCACGGTCCGGTCACAGCGGTACAGGAAGGAGGAGTACGTCGATTTGCGCCCAGGGGCGCGACGGCGTAACTTTCTCCCTGCGCGCGGCGCCCCGGACGACAAGGCCGGGCCGCGAGCACCTCGGTCTCTCGGAAGGCATGAGCCTGACAGGGACTGAGGCCGGGTGGTGCGCTCGACCGATGAACTTCGAGTTGAGATTGCGGGACCAACCGGGTAGAGTGTTCGAGGCCGGCAGGAGCCGGGCAGATGCGCCGCGAGCGGCCATCGGCCGGTCTGCAGGCCTCCCCCTGACAGAAGCGACCACCATCAGGTGTGCGTGTGTGCGGGGACTCTCGGCTGAAGCAGACAGGCCCGAAGTTGGTGCTTGACACTGCGAAGCAGAGCGGGTAGGTTAGGTAAGTTGCCCCGGGGGCGGTCCTCTCCGTGAGGATCGTGTCTGGTGTGTGGTTGTTCTTTGAGAACTCAACAGGGTGCTTGATAAGCCAGTGCCAAATGTTTGTTTGATTTGGCAGCAAGTGTTTATTGTTGCCGGGTTTTGGATTTTCCATAGTTTTTGTTGGAGAGTTTGATCCTGGCTCAGGACGAACGCTGGCGGCGTGCTTAACACATGCAAGTCGAGCGGAAAGGCCCTTCGGGGTACTCGAGCGGCGAACGGGTGAGTAACACGTGAGTAACCTGCCTCAGGCTTTGGGATAACCCTCGGAAACGGGGGCTAATACCGGATATGACCTTTGACCGCATGGTTGGGGGTGGAAAGTTTTTCGGCCTGGGATGGGCTCGCGGCCTATCAGCTTGTTGGTGGGGTGATGGCCTACCAAGGCGACGACGGGTAGCCGGCCTGAGAGGGCGACCGGCCACACTGGGACTGAGACACGGCCCAGACTCCTACGGGAGGCAGCAGTGGGGAATATTGCACAATGGGCGGAAGCCTGATGCAGCGACGCCGCGTGAGGGATGACGGCCTTCGGGTTGTAAACCTCTTTCAGCAGGGACGAAGCGTAAGTGACGGTACCTGCAGAAGAAGCGCCGGCCAACTACGTGCCAGCAGCCGCGGTAAGACGTAGGGCGCGAGCGTTGTCCGGATTTATTGGGCGTAAAGAGCTCGTAGGCGGCTTGTCGCGTCGACTGTGAAAACCCACAGCTCAACTGTGGGCTTGCAGCCGATACGGGCAGGCTAGAGTTCGGTAGGGGAGACTGGAATTCCTGGTGTAGCGGTGAAATGCGCAGATATCAGGAGGAACACCGGTGGCGAAGGCGGGTCTCTGGGCCGATACTGACGCTGAGGAGCGAAAGCGTGGGGAGCGAACAGGATTAGATACCCTGGTAGTCCACGCTGTAAACGTTGGGCGCTAGGTGTGGGGGGCCTCTCCGGTTCTCTGTGCCGCAGCTAACGCATTAAGCGCCCCGCCTGGGGAGTACGGCCGCAAGGCTAAAACTCAAAGGAATTGACGGGGGCCCGCACAAGCGGCGGAGCATGCGGATTAATTCGATGCAACGCGAAGAACCTTACCTGGGTTTGACATGGCCGCAAAACCTGCAGAGATGTGGGGTCCTTCGGGGGCGGTCACAGGTGGTGCATGGCTGTCGTCAGCTCGTGTCGTGAGATGTTGGGTTAAGTCCCGCAACGAGCGCAACCCTTGTTCGATGTTGCCAGCGCGTTATGGCGGGGACTCATCGAAGACTGCCGGGGTCAACTCGGAGGAAGGTGGGGATGACGTCAAGTCATCATGCCCCTTATGTCCAGGGCTTCACGCATGCTACAATGGCCGGTACAATGGGCTGCGATACCGTGAGGTGGAGCGAATCCCAAAAAGCCGGTCTCAGTTCGGATCGGGGTCTGCAACTCGACCCCGTGAAGTCGGAGTCGCTAGTAATCGCAGATCAGCAACGCTGCGGTGAATACGTTCCCGGGCCTTGTACACACCGCCCGTCACGTCACGAAAGTCGGCAACACCCGAAGCCGGTGGCCTAACCCTTTTGGGAGGGAGCCGTCGAAGGTGGGGCTGGCGATTGGGACGAAGTCGTAACAAGGTAGCCGTACCGGAAGGTGCGGCTGGATCACCTCCTTTCTAAGGAGCACCTCTCGGCGAAGGCCGGGTAGGAGCCCCAGGGCCCGCGGATGTCGGGTCGGGGTGCTCGATGGCGGAGACACTGGCGAGTTCACGGCTGGCAACGGCTGACACGGCGAGTACGGCCCCGCTCTTGTGGTGGGGTGTGGAAGGTCGGGTTGGTGCGGCTGGTGGTGGATGATGGGCACCCTGTTGGGTCCTGAGGGAACAACCGTGTGGTTGGTTCTTCAGTGGCTGTGGCGGGCTTTTGGGTTCGTCTGGCTGCCAGGCATGGCCTGGCCTCGCATACCGGATCTTTGCTCTGTTGTTGGGGGTGGGGGTTGCTGGTGTGGGGTTGTGGGTTGTGGGTTGGTCGTTTGTTGAGAATTGCACAGTGGACGCGAGCATCTTTGTGGTCAAGTTGTCAAGGGCGAACGGTGGATGCCTTGGCACCAGGAGCCGATGAAGGACGTGGGAGGCCGCGATAGGCCTGGGGGAGCTGTCAACCGAGCTGTGATCCCAGGGTGTCCGAATGGGGTAACCTGGCACCAGTCATGTGGTGTCACCTGCACCTGAATTCATAGGGTGTGTGGAGGGAACGCGGGGAAGTGAAACATCTCAGTACCCGTAGGAAGAGAAAACAATAGTGATTCCGTGAGTAGTGGCGAGCGAAAGCGGATTGAGGCTAAACCGGTTGCGTGTGATACCTGTCAGGGGTTGCGTGGTCGGGGTTGTGGGACCTCATGGGGTGGGCTGACAACCATCCGGGGAGTTATAAAGCCAGTTGTTAGCTGAATGGTGTGGAAAAGCCAACCGTAGGCGGTGATAGTCCGGTAGGTGAAAGCAGCTGGTCTTCCTTGTGGGTGTTCCCGAGTAGCGGCGGACTCCTGTAATCTGCCGTGAATCTGCCAGGACCACCTGGTAAGCCTAAATACTTCCTGGTGACCGATAGCGGACGAGTACCGTGAGGGAATGGTGAAAAGTACCCCGGGAGGGGAGTGAAATAGTACCTGAAACCGTTCGCCTACAATCCGTCGGAGCCTTTTGGGGTGACGGCGTGCCTTTTGAAGAATGAGCCTGCGAGTTAGTGGCATGTGGCGAGGTTAACCCGTGTGGGGTAGCCGTAGCGAAAGCGAGTCTTAATAGGGCGTGTAGTCGCGTGTTCTAGACCCGAAGCGGGGTGATCTAGCCATGGGCAGGCTGAAGCGTGGGTAAGACCGCGTGGAGGGCCGAACCCACCAACGTTGAAAAGTTGGGGGATGACCTGTGGTTAGGGGTGAAAGGCCAATCAAACTCCGTGATAGCTGGTTCTCCCCGAAATGCATTTAGGTGCAGCGTCGTGTGTTTCTTGCCGGAGGTAGAGCACTGGATGGTCTAGGGGCCCTACAAGGTTACTGAAATCAGCCAAACTCCGAATGCCGGTAAGTGAGAGCGCGGCAGTGAGACTGCGGGGGATAAGCTTCGTAGTCGAGAGGGAAACAGCCCAGATCGCCAGCTAAGGCCCCTAAGCGTGTGCTAAGTGGAAAAGGATGTGGGGTCGCATAGACAACCAGGAGGTTGGCTTAGAAGCAGCCACCCTTTAAAGAGTGCGTAATAGCTCACTGGTCAAGTGGTTCCGCGCCGACAATGTAGCGGGGCTCAAGTACACCGCCGAAGCTGTGGCATTCACATTTTAACTTCGTGTAGGTCTTTCGGGATTTGCATGCAGGTGTGTGGATGGGTAGGGGAGCGTCGTGCCGGGGGTGAAGCAGCGGGGTGACCCAGTTGTGGACGCGGCACGAGTGAGAATGCAGGCATGAGTAGCGAAAGAAGGGTGAGAAACCCTTCCGCCGGATGACCAAGGGTTCCAGGGCCAGGTTAATCCGCCCTGGGTGAGTCGGGGCCTAAGGCGAGGCCGAGAGGCGTAGTCGATGGATAACGGGTTGATATTCCCGTACCCGTGTAGGAGCGCCCGTGATGAACCTCGTTGTGCTAACCACCCGAACCTGTGGCGGTCTTCGGACCTCTGTGGGGGAGCGTGGGAACCTGGCGGGTAGTAGTCAAGCGATGGGGTGACGCAGGAAGGTAGCTGAGCCCGGCCGGTGGTTGTGCCGGGGTAAGCGTGTAGGCCGGTGTGTAGGCAAATCCGCACGCCATGTGGCTGAGACGTGATGCCGAGCCGATTCAGGTGAAGTCAGTGATCCTATGCTGCCGAGAAAAGCCTCTAGCGAGTTCCGAGCGGCCCGTACCCTAAACCGACACAGGTGGTCAGGTAGAGAATACCGAGGCGATCGGGTGAACTGTGGTTAAGGAACTCGGCAAATTGCCCCCGTAACTTAGGGAGAAGGGGGGCCGGAGACGTGAAGCCACTTGCTGGTGGAGCGTTGTATGGCCGCAGAGAGCAGGGGGAAGCGACTGTTTACTAAAAACACAGGTCCATGCGAAGAAGTAATTCGATGTATATGGACTGACGCCTGCCCGGTGCTGGAACGTTAAGGGGACCGGTTAGTCTTTCGGGGCGAAGCTGAGAACTTAAGCGCCAGTAAACGGCGGTGGTAACTATAACCATCCTAAGGTAGCGAAATTCCTTGTCGGGTAAGTTCCGACCTGCACGAATGGCGTAACGACTTCCCCACTGTCTCAACCACAGGCCCGGCGAAATTGCAGTACGAGTAAAGATGCTCGTTACGCGCGGCAGGACGGAAAGACCCCGGGACCTTTACTATAGCTTGACATTGGTATCTGAATTAGCTTGTGTAGGATAGGTGGGAGCCGGTGAAGTCCATACGCCAGTATGGGTGGAGGCAATCTTGAAATACCACTCTGGTTGGTTTGGGTATCTAACTTCGGGCCCTTATCGGGTTCAGGGACAGTGTCTGGTGGGTAGTTTAACTGGGGCGGTTGCCTCCTAAAATGTAACGGAGGCGCCCAAAGGTTCCCTCAGCCTGGTTGGCAATCAGGTGTTGAGTGTAAGTGTATAAGGGAGCTTGACTGTGAGACTGACGGGTCGAGCAGGGACGAAAGTCGGGACTAGTGATCCGGCACTTGCGTGTGGAAGCGGTGTCGCTCAACGGATAAAAGGTACCCCGGGGATAACAGGCTGATCTTCCCCAAGAGTCCATATCGACGGGATGGTTTGGCACCTCGATGTCGGCTCGTCGCATCCTGGGGCTGTAGCAGGTCCCAAGGGTTGGGCTGTTCGCCCATTAAAGCGGTACGCGAGCTGGGTTTAGAACGTCGTGAGACAGTTCGGTCCCTATCCGCCGTGCGCGTAGGATACTTGAGAAGGGCTGTCCCTAGTACGAGAGGACCGGGACGGACGAACCTCTGGTGTGCCAGTTGTCCCGCCAGGGGCACGGCTGGTTGGCTACGTTCGGGAGGGATAACCGCTGAAAGCATCTAAGCGGGAAGCCTGCTTCAAGATGAGGTATCCCACCCCGTTATGGGGGTAAGGCTCCCAGTGAGACGACTGGGTTGATAGGCCGGAGATGTAAGCCAGGTAACTGGTTCAGTTGACCGGTACTAATAGGCCGAGGACTTGACTACGAAGCTGCTACGCGTCCACTGTGTGATTCACAGCAAACGAACAACGGTTCCCGCGTGTGGGTGGGATGTGTTGTTTGTGTTGTTGATAGGGTTACGGCGGTTATGGCGGAGGGGAAACGCCCGGTTACATTCCGAACCCGGAAGCTAAGCCTTCCAGCGCTGATGGTACTGCACTCGGGAGGGTGTGGGAGAGTAAGACGCCGCCGGACATCTTCTACGAAGTGGCGCCACCTTCACAGGTGGCGCCACTCGTGTTTTACGGGCAAGTGGCGTGGTGGGCAACAGCGTGCCACGTCCGAATAGGCTTCTGCAGTGGATCAGGTACGCCGTGCTGTCGTTCACGCCGATCATGCGCAGTTCTACGTCCAGGATGTCGATGGGCAGACCGCGGCTGAGCAGGACGAGGACTACGACTGGCCGGAGGCGTGGTCGGACGAGGCGGTCGAGGTATGGCGCATCGGCCTGGACGGCCCCTGTTCGATCGCGATCGGCACCGCCCGTAGCGACCACGTCGAGACGGCCCTGCAGGTGCACCACGCCTGCCCGCCGTTGCTGGCTGATGCCGAGCACGTCGTCGAGGCGGATCTCACCGTGCCGAGCGGCGTCGTACACGTCTTCGGATGCATGGAGCTTCCCGGGCCGGAGCACCGGGTCGAAATCCCGGCCGGGCAGTACCGGCTCCGAGTCTCGCACCTGCCGTCGGGCCCGCCCGCAGCGCCGACACTGACGTGTTCGGACGAGCCTGGTCCGCACTTCGTCTACCACCTGGACCTGTGGCCGCGCGCTGAAGCGACCGGCGTCGCAGTCATCCGACGCGGGCGACCTGCATAACTGGCGTGGCGGGGTGGGGCAGGTCAGTCTCGGCTCTGCACCGCGTTGCGGATCTCCCGCAGCAGCGTGGCGGACTCGTCCAGGGGCCGACCGGCGAACATCCCCATCGCGATGCTGCCGTGGTCGGCCCAACCGCAGAAGACCAGCTCGCCGTCCTGGATCGGGGCGGTGCCGCACTTCATCACCCCGCCGAGTGGACCGGCGTCCACCTCCCGAACGTCGGAGACCTTGCTGTCCTGCTCCGAGGCAAGAGCGAAGATGCGGTCCAGGTCCCGCTCGGGCTGCCAGACCAGGGTCGTACCGCCGAAGAGCAGGACGCTGCGGCCCGGGCCAGCCGGGTCGGAGTACGCCGCGCCGAAGCTCTCGGCAAAGTTGATTTCGGCGTTCACGGCGGTCCGAAGGTACTCGATGGTGGTCCGGGCGCCCTCGCTCTCGTCCCGGGTGAGGCCGGCGACCTCGACCGGGGTGGTGAGGGTGGCGTCCTTTTGTTGCAGGATGCGCCAGCCGACGCTGCCGAAGACGGCGGCTCCGGCGACGGTGACCGCGAGCACCGCGCCGAGGACGATCTTGCGTCGGCGGGACGACGGCTTGCCGGCCGGACCGGCGGCACCGACCTGACCGTCGGGCGCCGGAACGTCGTCGACCGCCGGAGTGATGTCCAGTGCCGAAGAGCCGTCGACCGCCGAGGTGGCGTCGGATGCCGGTGTGATGTCGACGGCATCGGTCTCCCGGCCGGTCCGCTGGCCCAGCACGATCGGTTCCGACGTGATCTCGATAGCACCGGAGTCGGCGGTGGCACGCCGTTCGGAGCGGGGGGCATCGGACATAGCCGCCACCGTACGCGACGGGTGGTGGCGCACGACGGGCCCGGCGCCCAGGCTCGTAGACTTCGAGGGTGACCGAGACTCTGGATGCGAACCGCGCCGCGGCCCCGACCCTTTCCGCCCAGTACCAGCCGGGCGAGGTAGAAGGTCGGCGGTACGAGGAGTGGGTAGCGGCCGGGCGTTTCCGGGCCTCGGCCGACAGCGACAAGCCGCCGTTCACCATCGTGATCCCGCCGCCGAACGTCACCGGCTCGCTGCACATGGGCCACGCCTTCGAGCACACCCTGATGGACGCGCTCACCCGGCGGCGCCGGATGCAGGGCTTCGAGGCGCTCTGGCTGCCCGGCATGGACCACGCCGGCATCGCCACCCAGAACCTGGTCGAGCGCCAGCTCGCCGGCGAAGGGCTGTCCCGGCACGACCTGGGCCGGGAGAAGTTCGTCGAGCGGGTCTGGCAGTGGAAGGCGGAGTCGGGCGGCAAGATCCTCGGCCAGATGCGCCGGCTCGGTGACTCTGTCGACTGGGACCGCGAGCGTTTCACCATGGACGAGGGGCTGTCCCGGGCGGTACAGACGATCTTCAAGAAGCTGTACGACGACGGCCTGATCTACCGCGCCGAGCGGATCATCAACTGGTGCCCGCGCTGCCTCACCGCGCTCTCCGACATCGAGGTGGAGCACACCGACGACGACGGTGAACTCGTCTCGATCCGGTACAGCGACGACGTGGTGGTCGCCACCACCCGGGCCGAGACGATGCTCGGGGACACCGCGGTCGCGGTGCACCCGGACGACGAGCGCTACAGGCACCTGATCGGCACCGAGGTCGAGTTGCCGCTGACCGGGCGGCGGATCCCGATCGTCGGTGACGAGCACGTCGACCCGAGCTTCGGTACCGGCATGGTGAAGGTGACCCCGGCGCACGACCCGAACGACTTCGAGATCGGCCAGCGGCACGACCTGCCCTCGCTGACCGTGATGGACGAGCGTGGCGTGATCACCGCGCCCGGCCCGTTCGAGGGACTCGACCGGTTCGAGGCCCGCCCGGCGATCGTCGCCGCACTGCGCGAGCAGGGCCGGATCGTCGCGGAGAAGCGGCCGTACGTGCATGCGGTGGGGCACTGCTCGCGGTGCCGTACGACCGTCGAGCCCCGGCTGTCGTTGCAGTGGTTCGTCAACACCGGTCCGCTGGCCCGGGCGGCCGGCGACGCGGTGCGGGACGGCCGGGTCAGGATCGAGCCCGCCGACATGGCGAAGCGGTACTTCGCCTGGGTCGACAACATGCACGACTGGTGCATCTCCCGCCAGCTCTGGTGGGGGCACCGGATCCCGGTCTGGTACGGCCCGGACGGCGAGGTGCGCTGCGTCGGCCCGGACGAGGAGCCACCCACCGGGGAGGGCTGGACGCAGGACACGGACGTGCTGGACACCTGGTTCTCCAGCGCGCTCTGGCCGTTCTCCACGCTCGGCTGGCCGGAGTCCACGCCCGACCTGGCGAAGTTCTATCCGACGAGCGTGCTGGTGACCGGCTACGACATCCTCTTCTTCTGGGTCGCCCGGATGATGATGTTCGGCCTCTACGCGATGGACGGCCGGCAGCCGTTCGACGTGATCGCGCTGCACGGCATGGTGCGCGACCAGTACGGCAAGAAGATGTCGAAGTCCTTCGGCAACGTGGTCGACCCGCTGGACTGGATCGAGCGGTACGGCGCCGACGCCACCCGGTTCACCCTGGCCCGGGGCGCCAACCCTGGACAGGACGTGCCGGTCAGTGACGAGTGGTGCCAGGGCTCCCGCAACTTCTGCAACAAGCTCTGGAACGCCACCCGGTTCGCCCTGATGAACGGGGCGCACGTGGCCGGGGAGCTGCCGGAGCCGGCCCGGCTCTCGACCGTGGACCGGTGGATCCTCTCCCGGTTGCAGCAGGTCACCGCCGAGGTGGACGAGCAGTTCGAGGCGTACGAGTTCGCCAAGGTCTGCGACGTGCTCTACCACTTCGCCTGGGACGACGTCTGCGACTGGTACGTCGAGCTGGCCAAGCCGGTGCTGGCCGCCGGTGGCGAGCCGGCCGAGGTCACCCGCCGGGTACTCGGGCACGTGCTCGACCAGTTGCTGCGGCTGCTGCACCCGGTGGTGCCGTTCGTCACCGACGAGCTCTGGACCGCGCTGGCCGGTACCGAAAACTCCGGTGCGGACCCGGCGGGGGCGTCGGTGATGACCGCCGCGTGGCCGGTCGCGGTGCCGGCGCTGCGCGACGAGGTGGCGGAACGCGAGGTGACCGAACTCCAGCGGGTGGTCACCGAGATCCGCAGGTTCCGCTCCGACCAGGGGCTGCGGCCGGCGCAGCGGGTGACGGCCCGGCTCGACGGGCTCGCCGGGGCCGGCATCGCCGCGCACGAGCCGCTGATCCGCTCGCTCGTCCGGCTCGACGAGCCGGCAGCGGACTTCCGGGCCAGCGCCACCCTCGCCGTCTCCGGCGCCGTGACGGTGGCCCTGGACACCCGGGGGTCGATCGACGTCGCCGCCGAGCGGGCCCGGCTGACCAAGGACCGGACCGCGGCGGAGAAGGAGATCAGCCAGGCTCGGGCGAAGCTCGGCAACCCGGCCTTCCTCGACAAGGCGCCGGCACCGGTGGTCGACAAGATCAGGGGCAGGTTGGCGGCGGCCGAGGCGGATCTGGAGCGGATCGCCTCCGCCCTTGCCGCACTCGGCTGACCTTGACAGGCGGGTGACCTTGACAGTCGGCGGAACGGGCGGGGGCGTACGGTGCGGGGGCGAGGGACACGGTGAGTGAGCGTACGGAGCGGGCGGCCGAGTTCGCCCGGGTCGAAGCGGAGTTGGCCGATCGCGGCTACACCCGGATGGTCTTCGACCTGGGGCGGATCGAGGAACTGCTCGACGTGCTCGGCAGCCCGCAGCGGGCGTACCCGGCGATCCATCTGACCGGCACCAACGGCAAGACGTCGACGGCTCGGATGATCGACTCGTTGCTCCGGGCGTTCGGGCTGCACACCGGCCGGTACACCAGCCCGCACCTGGAGACCGTGCGGGAGCGGATCAGCCTGGACGGCGAGCCGATCAGCGAGGACCGGTTCGTCTCGGTCTATCGGGAGGTGGCGCCGTTGGCCCGGCTGGTCGACGAGCGCGCCGACGAGCCGCTGACGTACTTCGACATGACCACGGCGCTCGCCTTCGCCACCTTCGCCGACGCCCCGGTCGACGTGGCGGTGGTCGAGGTGGGGCTCGGTGGGGCGGAGGACTCCACGAACGTGCTGAACGCCGGGGTCGCCGTCATCACCCCGATCGGGCTCGACCACACCGAGTGGCTCGGCGACACCATTACCGACATCGCGCTGCACAAGTCGGGGATCATCCACAAGGGCGCGACGGTGATCTCGGCGGTGCAGCCGGAGGAGGCCGCCGGGCCGATCCTGGAACGCTGCGCCGAGGTGGGCGCCACCATCGCCCGGGAGGGCGGCGAGTTCGGCGTACTGCGCCGGAGCATGGCGGTCGGCGGCCAGGTGCTGTCGTTGCAGGGCCTCGGCGGGGTCTACGACAACGTTTTCGTACCCCTGCACGGGGCGCACCAGGCGCAGAACGCCGCGATCGCGCTCGCCGCCGTCGAGGCGTTCCTCGGCGCGGGCGCGTCCCGGCAGCTCGATGTCGAGACCGTCCGGCAGGGCTTCGCCACCGCCGACTCGCCCGGCAGGCTGGAGCGGGTACGGTCGGCCCCGACGATTCTGCTGGACGGGGCGCACAACCCGCACGGCATGGCCGCCACCGTCACCGCGCTCCAGGAGGAGTTCGCGTTCAGCCGGCTGATCGCGCTGGTCGGGGTGTTGGCGGACAAGGACGCGTCAAGCCTGCTCGAACTGCTCGAACCCGTGGTCGATGCGATCGTGGTGACCCGGAACAGCTCACCCCGGGCGATGCCGGCGGCGGAGCTCGGCGTACTCGCCGAAGAGGTCTTCGGGGCGGACCGGGTCGAGGTGGCCGAGGAACTGCCGGACGCGATCGAGGCCGCCGTGGCGCTGGCCGAATCCGACGTGCAGGGGGAGTTGAGCGGGGTGGGCGTGCTGGTCACCGGCTCGGTGGTGACCGTTGCCGACGCGCGACGGCTGCTGAAGCGATGAGCGCGCCGGACGAGGCGGTCGACCCGTCGGACCAGACCAAACCGGCGGCCGGGTCGGCGGGATCGGCGGCTGGGTCGGCTGGACCGGCCGGGGCAGTCGACGAGGACGGCTCGACGGGTACCCCCGGAGGCCGGCCCTCCGGACTGCGGGATCCGGGTCGGGCGGTACGCAGCCTCGGCGCCCTGACACTGAGCGTCGAGACGCTGGCGCTGCTGCTCGCGATCCAGCCGATCCGACTGCTCGGCGGCGACCTGAGCGGCACTGCCATCGGGGTGATCGTCGGGCTCGCGGTGCTGGCGGTCGTACTGGCGGGCTGCCTGCGTCGGCCGTGGGCCTGGCACGCCGCCACCGTCCTACAGGGGCTGCTGCTGCTCGCCGGCTTCCTGCACTGGTCACTCGGCGCGCTGGGGCTGATCTTCGCCGGCGTCTGGGCGTACGTGCTGCACGTCCGGCGGGCCATCCTCGGTTGACCGGGCGGCGGCTCAGCCGGTACCCCGGCCCCGCCACTGGGTGAGCGCGATCCCGTGCCCGTCCGGGTCCCGGAACGCGGCGGCCCAGAGTTCGAGCTTGGCCCCCCGGTTGACCGCTCGGGGCGCATAGGTGAATTTGACGCCCTTGGCGAGGAGTTCCTCGTAGACCGCGGTCACGTCGTTCACCTCGAGGTTGAGGTGGACCAGTCGTCGGTTGATCGGCGCCACCTCGCGGATCGCCCGTAGCACCAGCCGGGTCGCGCCGGAGGCGAGGATGGCGTTGCCCTCGCCGCCGTCGATCTCGAAGAAGCCGAGCAGGTCCCGGTAGAACGCGATGGACCGTTCGAGGTCGGTGACGAGCAGGGTGATCCCGACCCCGGCGATCGGCCCGGATCCGCCGAGCCGGGCCGGTGGCTGGGTGGCGATCAGGTCGGCCAGGATCGCCTCGTCGTCGGCGTCGACTGCCGGGTCGGCGAGCGCCGCCCCACCGGCTCGCGGGTCCCGGTCCAGATCGCGGTCCAGATCGCGGTCCAGGTCCACCAGGTCCAGGTCCACCAGGTCCTGGTCCAGATCGCGGTCCAGGTCGGATGCGGGGGCGGGATCGTCCAGCGGGATGTCGATCTCGTCGTGCGGGCTGTCTGCCGGGCCGGTGGGTCGGGAGCCGGGGCGGTACGCGGCGGCGCCCGACCAGGCTGCGCCCGACCTGGCTGCGCCGGTCGCGGCGGCTTCCGCCGTCGCCGAAGACTCCGGGGTCACCGTAGACGTCTGGGCCGCTGAGGACGGCTGGGGCATTGAGGCTTCCGGGGTTGCCGGGTCCGGCCCGGGGAACTCCAGGTCCGGGTCGGCCGGTACGGCACCGGTCGTCGGGCTGCCGCCGGACCGGGCCTCCGGAATCGGCGGCCCACCGGTCCGCCCGGTGTCGTCGGCGGCCGGGTCACCGCTGCCGGCTCCCGTCGGTGGGCCACCTGCCCCCGGCGTCGGGGCGTCAGGCCCGGTCGGCCGAGCGTCATACCCGGTCGGTGGAGCGTCGGGCCCGGTCGGGTACGGCGCCGGTGGCGCGTCGGAGACCGGTCCGGCGGCGGCCGGGGCCGGGCCGGGTCGGGGCCGGCGGTTCCGGCCGCCCGGACCCGGGGTCGGCCGGGAACGGCGGGGCAGTGGCGCGGTGGAGGGCGGCTCGACCAGGGTGCCCTCCAGCACTATGGTTCCGCCGGGGGTCTGCCGCATCACCACCGGCTCCTCGCGGGGCGTGGCCCGGTCGTCCCGGAGCGGCTCCAGGTCGTTGCGGAGCGGGGCGAGGTCGTCCTCGGTCAGGTCATCGGTGACCGGCGTGCCGCCGGGCGGTGCGGCGGCGTACGGGTCGTCCGGACCACCCCGTGCCCACGGCGGCGCCTCCTGGCCGATCAGGATGTCGTCGTCGACCGGGTCGAAGTCGTGGAACTCCGGCGGCAGGTCGCTGCCGGCCGCCGCCTCGGCATGGGTCAACACCTCGTCCCAGAGGATCCGGACGTGCCGCTGGTCGTCGATCGCCACCATGATCGGCAGGGTGGCGCCGGGATCCGGCCACTTCGACACAGGTACCCGGGGATCACGGATCCGTACCGACCGGCCCGGCACCCCCGGCGCGTCGATCACGATCTGGAGTTCGCAGCGGCCGAAGGTCGACGAGGCAGGTGGCTCGGTGACGCTGTGCACGTGCCCGATGCCGGTCACCCAGGCCCGGGGACCGCTGCGCACGGCGGTGACCGCGACGAGCGCGATGGCCAGGGCGAGCAGCGCCACCCCGAGTACGGCGATCGCCCAACTGCGCATCCCGAAGCCGAACAGGATGACGAAGGTGGCGAAGGTGCCCAGCACAGCGGCGACCAGTTTGCGCACCGGCGCGACCGGGCGGCGACGACCATCTGCCACAGTGGACCTCCCTGGTTAAGGCCAGGCTAGGCCGGATCTGGCGGGAATGGAACGACCCAGGGCCGGTACGCGGTCCTCGTCACCGGATCAGTCCGGTCGTACGCCGGGCCGGCATACGCTGGCCGTGCCCAGCTCTTTGGCCGTACCGAGGGGTCTTCCGTGGTCAGCAGCGGTTCCACCGAGCGTACCTTCGTGTTGATCAAGCCTGACGCGGTACGGCGCCGGCTGGTCAGCGAGATCCTCGGCCGGTTCGAGCGCAAGGGCCTCGGCATCGACGCCATGGCGCTGCGCCGGATGGACGACCGGCTCGCCGACCTGCACTACGCCGAGCACGTGGGCCAGCCGTTCTATCCGGCGCTGCGGGAGTTCGTCACCTCCGGGCCGCTGGTCGCGCTGGTGCTCTCCGGCTCCGGCGCGGTCGAGATGGTCCGTGGCCTGGTCGGCGCGACCGACGGGCGGCGGGCGGTCCCGGGCACGATCCGGGGTGATCTTGCCTGCTCGTCCCGGGAGAACCTGGTGCACGCGGCCGACTCGGTCTCCACCGCCCGCCGGGAGATCGCGCTCTGGTTTCCCGAGCTGGCCTGACCGGCCGGCAACCCGAGCGAATCCGGGGGTTGTCGCGCCGTGGCGGGCGGCCCGGTCAGGTCAGGTTGGGGTGGGGGCCGGGGCCGGTCAGGGGGCCGGCCCGGCGGCGTTGCCCGGCACGGCGGCACGGTGCGGCAGCGGGGCGCCCCGGGCGGGGATATCCGGTGGGAGCCGATCCGGCGGTCGAGTATCGTTGGCAGGTACAGGCGTCGACCCGGCCATCACCGGCGAGCCTCCGGAAGAACAGGTGGAGACACCCCAGTAGAACCGGACGGGACCGGCCCGTCACAGCCGGCCAACGAGCGGGTGGTCGAACACCGACCGCCAAGCGGGGTGGTACCGCGGGCCCACGGCCGCGCCGGCTTCCGGCGTACCAGGGCTCGTCCTCGCAGACCACGGTCAGTGAGCTGCGACGAGGAGAGCGACCCGCGATGGCGTACCCGAAGAACGCCCCCGCCGGCACGGGCGTGCCGGCCAGTCCCGAGCTGCCGGCGGTCGAGCAGCGCGTGCTCGACCACTGGGCGGCCGACAAGACCTTCGAGAGCAGCGTCGAGGCCCGCGACGCCGGGCCGAACGGCGCCAACGAGTACGTCTTCTACGACGGCCCGCCGTTCGCCAACGGCCTGCCGCACTACGGCCACCTGCTGACCGGCTACGTCAAGGACCTGGTGCCGAGATACCAGACGATGCGCGGCCGGCGGGTGGAGCGGCGCTTCGGCTGGGACTGCCACGGCCTGCCGGCCGAGGTGGAGGCGGAGAAGCAGCTCGGCATCACCACCAAGGCGGAGATCCTCGACCTCGGCGTCGGGCGGTTCAACGACGCCTGCCGGACCTCGGTGCTGGCCTACACCCGGGACTGGGAGCGGTACGTCAACCGGCAGGCCCGCTGGGTCGACTTCGGCAACGACTACAAGACGCTCGACCTCAGCTACATGGAGAGCGTCATGTGGGCGTTCAGGCAGCTCCACGACAAGGGGCTGGTCTACGAGGGGTTCAGCGTGCTGGCGTACTGCTGGCGCTGCGAGACGCCGCTGTCGAACACCGAGACCCGGATGGACGACGTCTACCGGGACCGGCACGACCCGACCCTCACCGTCTGGTTCGAGCTGACCCCGGACGAGTCCGCCCCGGAGCCGCTGCGCGGGCCGGTCCGGGTCGGCGTCTGGACCACCACGCCGTGGACGCTGCCGTCCAACCTGGCGCTCGCGGTCGGCCCGGATATCGAGTACGCGGTGCTGGAGCGGGACGGCCAGCGCTACGTCGTCGGCGCCGCCCGCCTCGGGGCGTACGCGAAGGAGCTGGACGGCTACACCCAGGTCGGCACGGTGTACGGCCGGGACCTGGTCGGCCGCCGCTACACCCCGCTCTACGACTTCCTGGTCTCGCAGGGCGGGCCGAACGCCTACCAGGTGCTCGGCGCGGAGTTCGTCACCACCGAGGACGGTACCGGGGTGGTGCACCTGGCCCCGGCCTTCGGCGAGGACGACCAGAAGGCCTGCAACGCGGCCGGTATCCCGACCGTGGTGACCGTGGACGACCACACCCGGTTCACCGCGCTGGTCCCGCCGTACCAGGGCGAGCAGGTCTTCGACGTGAACAAGTCGGTGATCCGGGAGCTGAAGGAGCGCGGGGTGGT
This sequence comes from Plantactinospora sp. CNZ320, assembly GCF_002846275.1. Lineage (NCBI taxonomy): Bacteria > Bacillati > Actinomycetota > Actinomycetes > Micromonosporales > Micromonosporaceae > Plantactinospora > Plantactinospora sp. CNZ320. The sequence continues at coordinate 3,321,921 of NZ_PJMP01000001.1, read as the reverse complement.
GCTCCGGCAGGACACCTACACGCACGCGTACCCGCACTGCTGGCGCTGCGACACCCCGCTGGTCTACAAGGCGGTCTCCTCCTGGTTCGTGGCCGTCACCAAGGTCAAGGACCGGATGCTGGAGCTGAACCAGCAGATCAACTGGACGCCGGGGCACGTCAAGGACGGCTCGTTCGGCAAGTGGCTGGCGAACGCCCGGGACTGGTCGATCAGCCGGAACCGGTTCTGGGGCTCGCCGATCCCGGTCTGGAAGTCGGACGACCCGCAGTATCCCCGGGTCGACGTCTACGGCTCGCTCGCCGAGCTGGAGGTCGACTTCGGGGTCAAGGTCACCGACCTGCACCGGCCGATGATCGACGAGCTGACCCGGCCCAACCCGGACGACCCGACCGGGCGCTCCACGATGCGCCGGGTGCCGGAGGTGCTGGACTGCTGGTTCGAGTCCGGGTCGATGCCGTTCGCCCAGGTGCACTACCCGTTCGAGAACCGGGAGTGGTTCGAGCACCACTACCCGGGCGACTTCATCGTCGAGTACGTCCCGCAGGTGCGCGGCTGGTTCTACACCATGCACGTACTGGCGACCGCGCTCTTCGACCGGCCGGCGTTCCGCAACGCCGTGGTGCACGGCATCGTGCTCGGCTCGGACGGGCGCAAGATGTCCAAGAGCCTGCGCAACTATCCGGACGTCTACGAGATGTTCGACAGCTACGGCTCGGACGCGATGCGCTGGACCCTGATGTCCTCGCCGGTGCTGCGCGGCGGCGACGTGGTGGTAAGCGAAACGACGATCCGGGACTCGGTACGCCAGGTGCTGCTGCCGTACTGGAACGTCTGGTACTTCTTCTCGCTCTACGCGAACGCGGAGGGGTACCAGGCCAAGCGGCGGACCGACGCCGAGCCGACTGGCGACGGCGGGGCCGCCGCGGCGAACCTGCTCGACCGGTACGTGCTGGCCAAGACCCGGGAACTGGTCGAGACGGTGCAGGCACAGCTCGACGTCTACGACATCTCCGGCGCCTGCGGCACGGTCCGGTCGTACCTGGACGCGCTGACCAACTGGTACGTCCGGCGGTCCCGGGACCGGTTCTGGTCCGGTGACCGGGACGCCTTCGACACCCTCTACACGGTGCTGGAGACGGTCAGCCGGGTGCTGGCCCCGCTGGCCCCGCTCACCGCCGAGGAGGTCTGGCGCGGGCTGACCGGGGAGCGGTCGGTGCACCTGGCCGACTGGCCGGACGCCGCCGAGTTCCCGGCCGACCACGAGCTGGTCGCCGCGATGGACGCCACCCGGGCGGTCGCCTCGGCGGCGCTGTCGCTGCGCAAGGCGAAGGGGCTGCGGGTCCGACTGCCGCTGTCGTCGCTGACCGTGGCCAGCCCGGCTGCGGCCACCCTGCGGCCCTTCGCCGACCTGGTCGCCGACGAGGTGAACGTCAAGGCGGTCACCTTCAGCGACGAGCTGGCCAGCTACTGCCAGCAGGTGCTCACGGTGGTGCCCCGGGCACTCGGACCCCGGGTCGGCAAGCAGGTGCAGGCCGTGATCAAGGCGGTCAAGGCCGGCGACTGGGCGCTGGTGGACGGGGTACCTGAGGCAGCCGGGGTACGGCTGGAGGACGGTGAGTACGAGCTGAAGCTGGTACCCGCCGACGCCGAGCACTCCGCACCGCTGCCCGGTGGGGAGGGCGTGGTGGTGCTGGACACCAACGTCACCCCGGAACTCGCCGCCGAGGGGCTGGCCCGGGACGTCGTACGGGTGGTGCAGCAGGCCCGCCGCGACGCCGGGCTGGACGTGTCGGACCGGATCGAGGTGCTGGTCGCCGCTTCGCCGGAGGTCGTCTCGGCGGTCGAGGCGTACCGGGACTTCGTGTCCCGGGAGGTGCTGGCCGACTCCGTCGGCTTCGCCGAGCGGGTCGACGGCTTCGCCGGTGAGGTAGGCGAGGGTGACCGGGTGACGGTGGCGGTACGCCGCCGCTGAGCGGTCCCGCGCGCTGAGCGGTCCGACAGCGTCGCGAGGAGCGTTGCCGGGTGCCGCCCGACCGGTCCGGGCAGGTGATCGAGACGGTCACCTACGCGGACCGGTCGGGCGTCGGTTAACGTGACAGCGCCCCACTACCTTGACCGACGGAGGTCCCGTGCCGCTGCTCTACACCATCGGCCAGTACACCGTCGGCACCGCGATGCGGGTTGCCTGGCGTCCGACCGTGGAGGGTCTGGAAAACGTCCCCGCGACCGGCGGCGCGATCTTCGCGGGCAACCACCTCTCGGTCGCCGACGAGTTGTTCCTCGGCTCGGTGGTGCCCCGGCACCTCGCCTTCTGGGCCAAGGCCGAGTATTTCACCGGTACCGGGCTGCGCGGCTGGATCACCCGGTCGGTGATCAGCGGGCTCGGCGCGATCCGGGTGGAACGGGCCGGCGGCCGAGCCGCACTCTCGGCCTTCGACGGGGCGATTCCGGTGCTGCGTGCCGGTGACCTGGTGGCGATCTATCCGGAGGGCACCCGGTCGCCGGACGGCCGGCTCTACCGGGGGCGTACCGGGGTGGCCCGGCTGGCACTCGCCGCCGAGGTGCCGGTGATCCCGGTCGGGATGATCGGCACCGAACGGGTCCAGCCGATCGGGGCCCGACTGCCCCGGTTGGGTACCGGCAAGGTGACCGTCCGGTTCGGCAAGCCGATGGAGTTCGTCGGCCGCCCGACGGACCGGACCTCGCTGCGGCAGATCACCGACGAGATCATGGCGGAGATCCAGAAGCTGACCGGGCAGGAATACGTGCCCCGGTACGCGCCGGCCCGCAACACGGCGGAGAACGGCGGCTCCTAGTGCCTCGTCTTTGCAGGTTGATGGGGTGATCGTTTAGGTGTGGGGCGGTGATCCGTCATTTGGATCACGGTTTAAAGCCGTGAGCGATCGGCGGCGGAGCCGGGGTGGTCGGCGCGGAGACTGTCGAGCTGGGTGCACAAGCGGGGCACGGAAGTCGGGGTTGCCGACGGCGTGCCGCGGTTCGGGTCGACCGCCGGGCGGGCCCGGGGGTTCGGGCAGCCCGGGAGGGTGGGCACACAAGCGGGGCAGCTCGACAGTCTCCCCGGCGCATATCCCCACCCCGCACCCGACCCGACGCCAGATCGCCGACCCAGAGATACCTGGCGGCACCGGATCACCCGACCAACCTGCAAAGACGAGGCACTAGACCGTAGTTCCTGGAACCGCGGCTCGTCGACCGCCAGCCACCGCCGCTGTCCTCGGCCCAGCAGTGCTGCGGGCCGGCCGGTTCAGCCGGTGCTGGAGTTGCCGCCGCCGGAGCCGACCGGGTCTCGCACGATGATGTTCTCCCGCAGCGTGGTCAGCAACTCGGAGCTGTCCGCGATCGACAGTCGGGTGAACAGCGCGGTGGCCAGGCTGCCGTGGTCCGCCCAGGTGCAGATCACCACCTCGTCACCGTCGACCCGGCCGGTGCCGCAACTGCGGTACTCGCCGCGCACGCCGGTCGGCACCGACTCGACCGAGGAGACCCCGTACTCGTCCTGGAGCCGGGTGACCTCCTCCTGCACCGCCGACTCCGGGCTGAGCCGGAAGCCGGTGCTGCCGAAGATGACCACCTCCTTGCCGTTCGAGGCCCGGTACACCCCGGCGAACGCTTCTCCGCTGTTGAACCAGTTGCGCCCCTGGACCTCCTGCTTCAACCGCTCGGCGGTCTGCCGGCCGGACGCGTTGTCCAGCAGTCGCAGGTCGAGTACCTCGGCGGGCAGCGGATCCCTGGGCGACGCCGGGTACTGGTCCCAGACCGGCTTGGCGTAGTACGCCGGGATGCCGCAGCAGCAGACGATGCTGAGCACGGTGAGCGTGAACATCACCCCGGGCCAGCGGCGCCGTCGGCGTACCGGCGGAATGGGGGCGGGCGGCGCCTTGCGCAGCGGCGGCGCCTCCGGCCGACGCCGTTGTTTCGCCGGTCGCGGCGGGGCGACCGGTGGCGGTGGTGGTGGCGGCTTCCGTGGCGCTGGCGCTGGCGCTGGCGCGGCCGGCGGTCGGGCGGCCCGGGCCGGCGGCGGCGCCGCGTGCGGCGGTGGCGGCGGTGCCGTGCGAGGTGACGGTGCCGTGCGTTGTGGTGGTGTCGCGCGCTGTGGTGTCGTGCGCGGTGGCGGCGGTGGGCCGGTCGGCGCGGGGAAGCGCCGGGTCACCGGCAACTGCCGGGCCGGGGGTGGGCTGACCGGCGCGTCGAAGTCGACCGGTGGGTGACCCGGCGCGGGTGGGTGGCCGGCGACCGGCGGGTACGGCGGGTGCGCGGCCCACGGATCGTCGGCGGCATCCGCCCAGGGGTCGACCGGGGTGGGAATCTCGTCCTCGTCCGCCTCGACCGCCGGCATCCGCAGGGTCGGGTCGGGCGGTCGGGTCCGCACCGTCGGTGCCGCCGCCGCGCCGTCCGGATGCTCGCCGTCGGCCCCTTCGGCGTCGCCCCGGAACCAGCGACGCTTGCGCGGCCCGGGCGGTGGTACGGCCGCCGAGCCGGTCCAGCGCGGCGCAGCGATCCGGGTGGGAGCCGGCCCGTCGCCCTTCGGCGGTGACGTCGCCAGCGGCGTACCCGACTCGGCCGGCTCGGGGTCGGCGGCGGTCGGGGACGGCGCCTGATCGACCGGGGACGGTGGTGGTGCGTCGACGGCGGGGGCCGACCCCTCGCGCACGTCGCGTTCGGTCGGGTCGGGGCGCGATTCCCCGGTTGTCGGACTTCCGGTGGTGGCGGCTGGGCGCACCGGTTCTCCGGCCGGGTTGGCTGGGTGCTGCGTGGGGCGGGTCGGCCGGTCCAGGTCGTCGTCGGCGTCTGCGGCCTCGGCGGACCGGTCGGCGGACCAGTTGTCGGCCTCCGCCTCGGCGGATCCGTCCGGTCCTGTCGGGACGTCCACGGCCGTGTCGGTCGGCTCGCCGGCCCGGCGCTCCTGCTGGTCAGCGGCTCGGTCGTCCCGCTCGTCGTCGGTCCGGTCACCCCGCTCGTCGTCGGTCCGGTCGTCCGGCTCGTGGCCGGTCCGGCCGTCGTGCTCGTCGTCGCCCGGTACGGGCCGGTCGCCAGACGCCACGGGCGCCGAACCGTCGGCCGGGGGCGGCCCGGCCGGCGTGGCTCGGCCCGCCGGTACGGTCTCCTCCGGCTGGGGCTGGGACATTGTGCGGATCTCCTCTCGCGCCCGTCCGAGGTTAGTACCGTCCGACCAATCGGTCGTTGCACGCCGGATGGTACGAGCCGTCGGCGACGGTGGGGAAATCCCCGGCGAGCGGGCGTACGGGGAGCTTTCCGCGCAAACGCCGCACCAGCCAGGGCGCGGGGACTACGCGCCGGAGCGACAGGGATGGCGCGTACCCTGAATGGTTGGTGTTCCAGCGTGATGTCCCGGGAGGTTCCATGAGCGCCGCGTCGTCCGCCGCGGAAAGGCCAGCGGCGATGACGGTCTGGCCGCAGCTTGAGCAACTGCTGCCCCAGGTCAGCAAGCCGATCCAGTACGTCGGCGGCGAGCTGGGCGCTGTTGTGAAGGACTGGGAGCCGGCGGTCGTCCGTTGGGCGCTGATGTATCCGGACGCGTACGAGGTGGGCCTACCGAACCAGGGCGTGCAGATCCTCTACGAGGTGCTCAACGAGCTGCCGGACGTACTGGCCGAGCGGACGTACGCGGTCTGGCCCGACCTGGAGCGGCTGATGCGGGCGCACGGCGTGCCGCAGTTCACCGTCGAGGCGCACCGGCCGGTCGGCGCCTTCGACCTCTTCGGGATCTCGTTCGCCACCGAGCTCGGCTACACCAACCTGCTCACCGCGATCGACCTGGCCGGCATCCCGCTGCTCTCCGCCGACCGCACCGACGCGCACCCGGTGATCGTGGCCGGCGGGCACGCCGCGTTCAACCCGGAGCCGATCGCCGACTTCATCGACGCGGCGGTGCTCGGCGACGGCGAGGAAGCCGTACTGGAGATCACCGAGATCGTCCGGGCCTGGAAGGAGGAGGGCAGCCCCGGCGGGCGGGACGAGCTGCTGCTCCGGCTGGCCCGGACCGAGAGCGTCTACGTGCCGCGCTTCTACGACGTCGACTACCTGCCCGACGGCCGGATCCAGCGGGTCGTGCCGAACCGGGCGGACGTGCCGTTCCGGGTACACAAGCGCACGACGATGGACCTGGACGCCTGGCCGTACCCGAAGAAGCCGATCGTGCCGCTCGCCGAGACCGTGCACGAGCGGTACGCGGTGGAGATCTTCCGGGGCTGTACCCGAGGCTGCCGGTTCTGCCAGGCGGGCATGATCACCCGGCCGGTACGGGAGCGTTCGATCACCACGGTCGGGCAGATGGTGCGCGACGGCCTGGAGTACTCCGGCTTCCACGAGGTGGGGCTGCTGTCGCTCTCGTCGGCCGACCACTCGGAGATCGGCGACATGTGCTCCGGCCTGGCCCAGCAGTACGAGGGCACAAACGTCTCGCTCTCGCTGCCCTCCACCCGGGTGGACGCCTTCAACATCGAGCTGGCCCAGGAGCTGTCCCGCAACGGCCGGCGTACCGGGCTCACCTTCGCCCCGGAGGGCGGTTCGGAGCGGATCCGTAAGGTGATCAACAAGATGGTGTCGGAGGAGGACCTCATCCGCACCGTGGTCACCGCCTACACCAACGGGTGGCGGCAGGTGAAGCTCTACTTCATGTGCGGGCTTCCGACCGAGGAGGACTCCGACGTCCTGCAGATCGCCCGGCTCGCGCACGAGGTGATCAAGGCGGGTCGGGCGGCCACCGGCTCAAAGGACATCCGCTGCACCGTGTCGATCGGCGGGTTCGTGCCCAAGCCGCACACCCCGTTCCAGTGGGCGCCGATGGAGCGCCCCGAGGTGATCGACAACCGGCTCCGGCTGCTCAAGCAGGCGATCAACTCCGACCGGTCGCTGGGCCGGGCGATCGGCTACCGCTACCACGACGGTGAGCCGTCGCTGATCGAGGGCTTGCTCAGCCGGGGCGACCGGCGGGTCGGTGCGGTCATCCGGCGGGTCTGGGAGAACGGCGGCCGGTTCGACGGCTGGAGCGAGCACTTCTCCTACCAGCGCTGGGTCGACGCCGCCGCCGAGGTGCTGCCGGCCTTCGGGGTCGACCTCGACTGGTACACCGTCCGGGAGCGGGAGCAGACCGAGGTGCTGCCCTGGGACCACCTCGACTCCGGGCTGGACAAGGACTGGCTCTGGCAGGACTGGCAGGACGCCCTCACCGAGTACGAGCAGGACGACTGCCGGTGGACCCCGTGCTTCGACTGCGGCGTATGCCCGTCGATGGACACCGAGATCCAGATCGGCCCGACCGGCAGGAAGCTGCTGCCGCTGACGCCGGTCAACGCCGGCCTGCGGCTGCCGGCCGGCGCCGGACACTGACCTCGACCGTTCCGCCCGGACGCTGTCGGCTCCGGGGGAGCGGTCACACCCCGACCATCCGTACCCGAGGAGCGGCACGATCAGCAGAAAACCACAGCCGGAGGGCGGCCAGGCGCCGGTCGTACAGCGGATCCGAATCAGGTACGCCAAACGTGGCCCCCTGCGGTTCACCTCGCACCGGGACTTCGCCCGGGCCTTCGAGCGCGCGTTGCGCCGGGCCGGCGTACCGGTGGCTTTCTCACAGGGTTTCACCCCGCACCCGAAGATCTCCTACGCCAGCGCGGCCCCGACCGGGGTGGCCAGCGAGGCGGAGTACCTGGAGATCGGGCTCCAGCGGCCGGTCGATCCGATGGAGTTGCGGATCGCCCTGGACGGCGTGCTCTCGCCCGGACTCGACGTGCTGGACGCGGTGGTGGCCACCGGCGGCAGCCTCGCCGACCGGATCGACGCGTCCCGCTGGCGGATCGAATTGCCCGGCGTCGAGCCGGATGTCCTTCGCGCCGCCGTGTCGACCTTTCTGGCCGCCTCCGAGGTGCTGGTCGAGCGGATGACCAAGCAGGGACGACGCGTCTTCGACACCCGCGCCGCCGTGACAGTCGTCGATGTGATCGAGGGGACCGAGGCACCTTCCGGGGTCGCGGGCGTACCGTGTGCGATACTCGAAGTGGTCGTACGGCAGGTCACCCCGTCCGTGCGACCCGATGACGTCCTTTCCGGCCTCCGCGTGGTGGCCGACCTGGAGCCGCCGGTGCCGCCGAGGGCGACCCGGCTGGCACAGGGCACGCTGACCGCGCAGGGGGAGATCGTGGATCCGTTGGAGGCGGATCGCGACGGGACCGCCATCGGCGAACGCCAGCCGGAAGCCCGGCCGGCGGTCAGGTAGGCAGACTTCGGCGACCCGGTCACCTTGACGCGTCACCGGAAATACTTTGCGGCAACCCTGCGTGGCAGCGCTCACCCGCGCCCGGGGAAGCCAGAACTGGAGAACGTCCATGCTCGAGAACGAGCCAGAGGGCGGAGACCGGACCGGCGCGGAGCCGGCCGTCGACGCCACCAACGCAGGCGAGACCACCAACGCGGGTGGTAGCAGCGACGCCATAAACCCGGGCGGCAGCGGCGCCATGAACCCGGGCGGCAGCAGCGGCGAGGGCGCCAACGCGGGCGGCAGCGGCGAGGGCACGAGCGCCGAGAGCGCCGGCCCGGAGGGCACCGGCACGGCGGACGCCAGCGCCGAGGCGGCACCTCGGCGGCGTACCACCCGGCGTCGTACCTCCAGCACGTCGAGTGAGCCGGCGCCGGCCGGGGTACCGGCCGAGGCGCCCAGCAGCGCCCGGACCACCAGCGGAGAGGCACCCGACGCCGAGGTGCTGGCACCGGTGGCCGCCGACATCGAACCCGCCCCGAAGGCGACCCGCCGGCGCCGGAAGGCCACCACGGCGGAGAAGAAGGACGACACCGTACTGCCGGCCGGAGAGCCGGCTGCGACCGCTGACCCCGGTACCCCTGCCGGAGGCGCCGACGACGGGGCCGCGACCGAGGCCGTACCGCCGGTGAAGGTGACCCGTACCCGCCGGAAGAAGGCGGCGCCGCCGGCCGAGCCGACCGAGGCGGCCGTTGCCACCCCGCCGGCTGGCGAGAGCGCCCCCGAGGCGGCCGGCGAGGTCCCGGCGACCGGGTCCGACGTCGGTGCGCCGGCCGCCCCTGAGCCGACCGGCGGAGCCGGCCTGCCGCCGTCCGGCGGTCCGGCCGACGCCGAGGCCGAGGTGGTGGCCGTAGAGAGCCCCCGTGGGCGTCGGCGCCGCGCGGCGCTCTCCGCGCCGACCGTGCTGTTCATGGCCCCGGAGCCGGAGACCCCGCCGGTGCGGGTCGCCGCGCCGGTCGAGCCGGCCGAGCCGACCCGCCCGGCCGAGGCCGAGGCCGCCGAGGCCGAGGGTGTGCCGGTCGAGCCCGTCGAGGGCACCCGACGGCGTCGCCGTGCCCGGCGTGCCGAACCCGCCGTGCCGGAGGCCGTGGTCGAGCCCGTGGTCGAGCCCGTGGCCGACGAGGAGGCCCTGGACCTCATCGACTCCGACATCGAGGCCGACGAGGACGAGGAGAGCGCGGCGGCCCGGCGTCGGCGGCGTCGCGGTCGCCGGGGTCGCGGCCGGGGCCGGGGCGGCGCGGACGACATCGAGGACGCCGAGGAGGGCGAGGAGCCGGCGGCCCAGGCCGAGGAGGGCGCCGACGACGAGGACGAGGACGGCGAGGTCGGTGACGGGGTGACCCGGCGCCGCCGGCGGCGCCGGCGCAAGGGTGCCGGGGAGACCGACGGTACGGCGGACGACGGCGTACCCACCGTCATCAAGATCCGTGAGCCCCGCAGGTCCGTGGACGAGGTGCAGGGCGTCTCCGGGTCGACCCGGCTGGAGGCCAAGCGCCAGCGCCGCAGGGACGGCCGCGAGCAGCGGCGTACCCGGCCGCCGATCCTGAGCGAGTCCGAGTTCCTGGCCCGCCGAGAGGCGGTCGACCGGGTGATGGCGGTACGCCAGCGCGGTGACCGGACCCAGATCGCCGTACTGGAGGACGGGGTGCTGGTCGAGCACTACGTCACCCGGGCCTCCGCCGGCACGATGGCCGGCAACGTCTACCTCGGCAAGGTGCAGAACGTGCTGCCCAGCATGGAGGCGGCCTTCGTCGACGTCGGGCGCGGCCGCAACGCGGTGCTCTATGCCGGTGAGGTCAACTGGGACACCACCGGGCTGGAGGGCCGGGCCCGCTCGATCGAGCAGGCGCTGCGTTCCGGCGACTCGGTGCTGGTGCAGGTCACCAAGGACCCGATCGGGCACAAGGGCGCCCGGCTGACCAGCCACATCGCGCTCTCCGGCCGGCACCTGGTCTATGTGCCGCACGGCAACGCCTCGGGGATCAGCCGGAAGCTGCCCGACACCGAGCGCAAGCGGCTGCGGGACATCCTGAAGAAGCTGGTCCCGGACGGTGCCGGCGTGATCGTCCGGACCGCCGCCGAGGGCGCCAGCGAGGACGAGCTGGCCCGGGACGTGAAGCGGCTCCAGGCGCAGTGGGAGGACATCCAGGCGAAGGCGGCCGAGGGTGGCGCCCCGGTGCTGCTCTACGAGGAGCCCGACCTGGTGATCCGGGTGGTCCGGGACCTGTTCAACGAGGACTTCCGCGAGCTGGTGGTGCAGGGCGACGAGTCGTACGACATGGTCGAGTCGTACCTGTCGCACGTCTCGCCCGACCTGGTGCCCCGGTTGCGCCGGCACACCGGTACGGCGGACGTCTTCGCCGAGCGGCGGATCGACGAGCAGATCCTCAAGGGGCTGGACCGGAAGGTCTTCCTCCCCTCCGGCGGTCACCTGGTGATCGACCGTACCGAGGCGATGACGGTGATCGACGTCAACACCGGTAAGTACACAGGTGCCGGCGGCAACCTGGAGGAGACGGTCACCCGGAACAACCTGGAGGCGGCCGAGGAGATCGTCCGGCAACTCCGGCTTCGCGACCTGGGCGGCATCGTCGTGATCGACTTCATCGACATGGTGCTGGAGTCGAACCGGGACCTGGTGCTGCGCCGGCTCACCGAGTGCCTGGGCCGGGACCGGACCAAGCACCAGGTGACCGAGATCACTTCGCTCGGCCTGGTCCAGATGACCCGGAAGCGGATCGGCGCCGGTCTGCTCGAGGCGTTCAGCGAGACCTGCGACTGCTGCAAGGGCCGTGGCCTGATCATCCACACCGAGCCGGTACCGGAGAAGGCCCGTTCCGGCGCGGGGGACAAGGTGAAGGCGGTCGCCTCGGCCACCGGTACCGCCGCCCCCGCCCCGACCTCGGAGGCGCCGGCCAGCGGTCGGCGCCGGGGCCGCAAGGCGGCGGCCGCGCCGGAGCGGGTCGTGGTCGAGGTCCCGGAGTATGAGGACACGATGGGGTACGACCTGTCCCGTTACGAGGCGGAGACCGCCGAGGCCGGCGACCTAGTCGAGGACGCACCAGCCGAGTCGATGCGACTGGCCGGTGTAGGTGACCCGGACGGCATCGAGGAGACCGGTGACCTGGACGCCGAGGCCGAGGGCGCGGAGATCGGCGGCGGTCGTCGCCGGGCCCGGCGGGGTGGCACCCGCCGCCGTACCCGGCCCTGACCGGGAACGCCCGGCGCAGCGGGTTGCTCCGCTGACCCTGCTGGTGGCTAGGCTGGGCACTTCCTCGCGTTCCGGGCCGGACGCCGACCACTGTCGGCGCCGTCCCGCTCGCGGAGCAGCCGCACCCCCTCTCGAGGAGGAGACGACCATGCGACGCCTGCTGGTGACCGCCGCTATCGCCACCGCGCTCTTCGCGGCGGCCGGCTGCTCGGGTGAGCGGGACGGTGTCGCTGGCCCCGGGCCATCCGCCGTCCCGTCGGCCGGCGTGCCGTCGTCGTCGGCCACCGCGTCGCCGGGCGCCAGCCCGGGCGGCCCGGCCGGCTCACCGCCGGTGGAGACCAGCCCGGCCGGCGGCAACGGCAAGGAGGTCTGTGCGGCCGCAACCAAGGCCGCCACCTTCTCCGTGCAGACCTTCGTCTCCGAGCTGGGCAGATCGCTCCAGGCGGCGGGGAGCGGTGACACCGCCGGAGCGCAGGCGGCCCAGCGCAAGGCGGAGGCGGCGTTGCAGTCCTGGAGCGCCGCGATGCGGGAGCAGTCCGCCCGGGCCACCGACGAGCGGCTCAAGGCGGTACTGGCCGAGATCGCCACCGAGGTCGGCACCATGAAGGCCAGCGTCGAGTCGGTCGACGAGAACAAGCTCCAGCAGTTGCAGCAGCGGCTGGACGCGCTCTGCCCGAGCTGACCCCGACGGGTCGGCAGCGCTGCCCGGGACCTCGGGCAGCGGCGAGCGGGTCGGCGAGCCTGGTCACCGGCCCCGGGGCGGCGGGGGCCGGTTTGGGTGAGCGGCCTGTCATGGCGTACGCTAACCTGCGGCGCTGATTACGTGCCACGTTCTCGCGTGCCTGCCCCGTACCTGTGCGGTCGAGCGGGCCGTCGCGAACAACCACCCGCAGCCTCAACGACAGGGAGTCCGCGTCCGATGTACGCGATCGTCAAGACCGGCGGCAAGCAGTACAAGGTCGCCGAGGGCGACGTGATCGAGGTTGAGAAGCTGGTCGGCCAGCCCGGCGACGCGATCAAGCTCGCCGCCGTCCTCCTCGTCGACGGGGACAACCTGGTGACCGACGCCGCGCAGCTGGCCAAGGTCGCGGTGTCCGGCGAGATCGCCGCACACACCAAGGGTCCGAAGATCCGGATCCACAAGTTCAAGAACAAGACCGGCTACCACAAGCGCCAGGGTCACCGCCAGCCGCTGACCCAGGTCAAGGTGACCGGCATCTCCAACGGCAAGTAAGCCCCAGCGGAAAGACAGGTCGTCCTCAGATGGCTCACAAAAAGGGTGCGTCCAGCTCGCGGAACGGTCGCGACTCCGCGGCGCAGCGACTCGGCGTCAAGCGGTTCGGTGGGCAGGTCGTCAGCGCCGGCGAGATCCTGATCCGGCAGCGGGGCACCAAGTTCCACCCCGGTGACCTGGTCGGTCGCGGCGGCGACGACACGCTGTTCGCGCTGGCCGCCGGTGCGGTCCAGTTCGGCACCAAGCGCGGCCGCAAGGTCGTCAGCATCGTGCCGTCCGAGCGGTAACGTCAGTTCTTCCGGCGGAGCGGGCCGCGGACCCTGGTGTCCGGGCCCGCTCCGCCGTTTCTCTGGCACCGGTCGACCGGCTGCGGCTGTCCGTAGTCGGTGGGCCGACCTGTGCCGTATCCGGCGCCGCGGGTCGGCGTCGATGAAAGGATTGCAGCGTGACGACGTTCGTTGACCGGGTCGTACTGCACCTGCAGGCCGGTGACGGCGGGCACGGTTGCGTCTCGATCCACCGGGAGAAGTTCAAGCCGTTCGGTGGGCCGGACGGCGGCAACGGTGGACACGGCGGCAGCGTCTCCCTGGTGGTCGACCCCCAGGTGCACACCCTGCTCGACTTCCACTTCCGCCCCCACGTCAAGGCCGAGAACGGCAAGGGTGGCGCCGGCTCCAACCGGGACGGTGCCAACGGGCACGACCTGGTGCTCAAGGTGCCGGACGGCACCGTCGTGCACGCCGTGGACGGCACGGTGCTGGCCGACCTGGTGGGCGCCGGCACCACCTTCGAGGTGGCCCGGGGCGGTCGCGGCGGTCGGGGCAACGCCTCGCTGGCCAACGCCCGGCGCAAGGCCCCCGGCTTCGCCGAGCTGGGTGAGCCGGGGGACCGGCTCGACGTCGTACTCGAACTCAAGAGCGTGGCCGACGTCGGGTTGGTGGGCTTCCCGTCGGCCGGCAAGTCCTCGCTGATCTCGGTGCTCTCGGCGGCCAAGCCGAAGATCGCGGACTACCCGTTCACCACGCTGGTGCCGAACCTCGGCGTGGTCCGGATCGGCGAGCACACCTTCACCGTCGCCGACGTGCCGGGCCTGATCCCCGGAGCGGCCACCGGCAAGGGGCTCGGGCTGGAGTTCCTCCGGCACATCGAGCGGTGTGCGGTGCTGGTGCACGTGGTGGACGCGGCCACCCTGGAGCCGGGACGCGATCCGCTTGCCGACATCGACGCCATCGAGGCCGAACTCTCCGAGTACGGCGGGCTGACCGACCGGCCCCGACTGGTCGTACTCAACAAGATCGACGTACCGGACGGGCGGGACCTGGCCGAGATCGTCCGGCCCGACATCGAGGCTCGTGGCCTGCGGGTCTTCGAGGTCTCGGCGGTGACCCGGGAAGGGCTGCGGGAGCTGACCTTCGCCCTGGCGGAGCTGGTCGAGCAGTCCCGGGCGGCGGCACCCGACCTGGAGCCGACCCGGATCGTGATCCGGCCGGTCGCGGTCGACGACGCCGGCTTCACCATCGAGACGGCGCCGGACGGCGCGTACGTGGTGCGCGGGCAGCGGCCGGAGCGCTGGGTCAAGCAGACGAACTTCGACAACGAGGAGGCGGTCGGCTACCTCGCTGACCGGCTGGCCAGGCTCGGCGTCGAGGAGCAACTCGGCAAGGCGGGCGCGGAGCCGGGCAGCCTGGTCCGGATCGGGGAGCGGGAGTTCGACTGGCAGCCGACGCTCTACGCCGGTGTCGAGTACGTGCCGAGTGCCCGGGGCACCGACAGCCGGCTGGCCGAGAAGGTGACCCGACCGACCGCGGCCGAGCGGCTGGCAGCCCGGAAGGCCCGTCGGCAGCGACCGCCGGAGGAGGCGACCCCGGAGGCGACCCCGGACGGCACGGTGCACCGGCCCGACGGGGGTACGGCGCCGGACACGGATTAGTTCGCCGCGTCGGCGTACCCGGTCCACCTGGTCGAAACCTCGCTGAAAGACCTGGTGGTTAGCGTCGCCGGTGTGCTGATCGAGTCACGTGCGTCGTCGGATCCCGAGCTGGCCGCCCTGCTGGTGGCCCAGCAGCATGAGCTTGGCCAGGCCGACGGCGGTCCGGCCGGCCAGGTGTTCGTGCCGCACGACGACGCCCGCTATCTGGTGGGCGTGCTCGCCGGCCGGGCGGTCGCCTGCGGGGCGATCCAGACGCTGGACCGGGACACCGCCGAGGTCAACCGGATGTACGTGCGGCCGGCCCACCGGGGTCAGGGCCTCGCCCGGCAGCTGCTCGACGCCCTGGAGGAACTTGCCCTGCGGACCGGGCACACCGTACTGCGGCTGGAGACCGGCAGCCACCTCCCCGCCGCCATCCAGCTCTGTCTCTCCTCCGGCTACACCGAGATCCCTGCCTACGGCGAGTACGCCACCAACCCCTACAGCGTCTGCTTCGAGAAGCCCCTGCCGGAGCAGGAGCGGTGGCCGGCTACCCCGGGGAGGCAGTGGCGGACCGGACGGGCCGGCGCCACGGTTTCCCTGGGGTAGCCGACGCGGCCTTCAAGGCAGCAGGCCGACCGCCTGTTTCGCCCGGTGGACGGTGTCGACGGCGTTGTCGCGGGCGCGGTCGGCGCCGTCGGCGAGTACCCGCCGGACGTAGCCCGGATCGCGGGCGAGTTCCGTGTAGCGCAGCCGGATCGGCCGGAGCATCGCCTCGACCGCCTCGGCGACCGCGTTCTTCAACTGGGCGTACGAGCCGTACTCGGCGGCCAGGGCAGCGGGTGAACCGCCGAGACAGGTCGCCAGGATCTCCAGCAGGTTCGCCACGCCGGGGCGGTGCTGCGGGTCGTACCCGACGGTCCGGTCCGGATCGGTGACCGCGCGCAGCACCTTACGGCGGATCACATCGGGCGGATCGAGCAGGAAGATCGTCCCCGCCCCGTTGGCGTTGGTCTTGCCCATCTTCGCGGTCGGGTCGGCCAGGTCCATCACCCGGGACGTCACGGTCGGATGGACCGCCCGGGGGATGGTGAAGGTGTCGCCGTACCGGGCGTTGAACCGGGTCGCCACGGTACGGGTGAGTTCGAGGTGCTGGTTCTGGTCGTCGCCGACCGGCACCTCCTGCACGTCGTGCAGCAGGATGTCGGCGGCCATCAACACCGGATAGCTGAGCAGGCTCAGCCGGACCTGCTGGTGGCCGCTGGACTTCTCCCGGAACTGGATCATCCGGTGCGCCTCGCCGTAGCCGGTGGCACACTCCAGCAGGTAGTGCAGTTCGGTGTGCTGCGGCACCTGCGACTGCACGTAGAGCAGCGCGCGGTCCGGGTCGAGGCCGGCGGCGAGCAGCACGGTGGCCTGCTCGATGGTGAGCGCCCGGATCCGGGCCGGCTCGTGGGCCACGGTCAGCGCGTGCAGGTCGGCGAGGAAGACGATCGTCTCGGCCCGGTACTGACCGTCGACGATCGGCCGGATCGCACCGACCAGGTTGCCCAGGTGCAGGTGGCCGGTTGGTTTGAGGCCGGTGATCCGGCGTACCGCCGGTGCCTTCGGGGCGAGTGCGGTGGTTGCCGGAAGTGGTGCGTTCGGGGCCATGACACGTGCTCCTTACCGGGTTGGCAGCCGCCTCCGGGTGAGCGCATGCGAAACGGCCGCCCGGAGGGCGGCCGTTGGCTGTTGTTCGGGTACGCGGATGCGTGGGCCGCCCGTCAGGGCAGCCACCAACCGTTCGAGGTCATCCGCACACCTACACGGTAGCAGGCCGGTGCCGCCACCGGGGGCTGCAAGGAAGGGCCCCTTCATCTACAAAATGCGATAAGAAGGGGCCCTTCCTTGCACTGTCAGGGGGTGACGCCGACGTTGAGTTCGGCCACCGAGGTCCACCGGTTGCCGCTGACCTCACCGAGGGCACGGAACCGGATGTACCGCCCGCTGGTCGGCGGGATCGTCACCGTCTGCTCCGCCGTACTGTTCGGGAAGGTGCCGGTGGCGACCGGGGTACCCCAACTGCTCCGGCTGTTCGAGACGTACACCTCGTAGCCGGTGATCCGGCCGCCGCTGTTCGAGCCCTGCCGGGGCAGGTAGTAGAGCCGGTTGACCGTCCGGGCGCTGCCCAGATCGAGGTCGATCCAGTGCGGGTGCGCCGAATTCGAGAGCAGCCGCTGGGTGTGCCAGATCGACGAGCTGCTGCCGTCCCGGACGTTGCTGGCCCGGCCGTTGACCAGCAGCGTCTCCTGGCTGTCCGCCCCGGCCACCGTCCACGCCGACTGCGGCAGCCGAACGCTGCCGGACTGCGGGTTGTAGGTGGCGGTGTAACTGGTCGGGGTGGTCGGGGCGGTGACCACGTGGGTCTGCGCCCCACCGTCGGACCAGGAGCCGAAGACGTACGGTACGCCGCCCAGGGTCTGCGGGGTGACCGCGCTGACGGTGTTGCTGGATCCCTGGATAACGGTACGGGTGAAGGGCGCCGCCTGGGCTGTCGAGCCGAAGACCAGTTGCAGGCCCGGCGGGCTGGAGTTGAAGGTCAGGTCGACTGTCTTCGGGTCGAGCCGCACGCTTGTGCTGTGCGACAGCCCGCCGCTGTCCGTGGCGGTGAGCACCAGTTCCAGATAGGACGGATACTCGTGGTCCGGCCCGAACATGCTGCCGCTGGTGCCGGTGAAGTCCTGCAACGTGTGGGTGTGGCAGTTGTCCAGCGTGTAGCAGTGGTGCAGCAGCATCCGCCAGTGCAGCGCGCTGGCCGGTAGGGTGCCCTGGTCGGGGTCGGTCGCGTGCCCGGTGAAGCTGATCGTGTCGTTGACCGCCCAGGTGAAGTCGCCGTCCGGGCTGTCGATCACCGCCGTCGGCATGCTGTTGCCGGTCTGGATCGGCACCGTCTGGGTGCCGGAGGCGTTCAGCGTGTCGTAGACGGTGAGCCGGGCGGTGTAGGGGCCACCGGCCGGATAGGTGTACGTCGCCGTCGCCGTGGTGGCGTCGACCGTACCGTCGTTCGTGAAGTCCCACTCGTAGCGCAGCCGGCCCACGTCAGCCGGGTCGGCGTCGGTGGAGCCGGTGCCGTCGAAGTTCACCGTCAGCGGGGCGGTCCCGGAGGTGGGTGAGGCGGCGATCGACGCGACCGGCGGCTGGTTGCCGGGGAAGTAGCGGATCCGGCGTACCGAACCGGCGTGGTCGACGTAGTAGAGGTCACCGCCCGGCCCCATCGCCAGGTCCACCGGGTTCGCCGCCGCGCTGCCGAAGGTGCGCCTGTTGCTCGCCTCCGGCAGCCCGCCGGGTGCGGCCGGCAGCATCGCCCAGATGCAGTCCCGGGAGTAGTCGGAGAAGAAGAGCGCGCCCGCGTACTCGGCCGGGTAGCTGCCACCGGCCGCCGGATAGAACGCGGCACCGGAGATCGACGAACTGCCGGTCGGGCACGCCTCTCCGGTCACCACCCGGGCGGCGTGGTCGTACGTGTAGAACGGCGCCGTCTGGCCAGCTCCACTGTAGAGGGTTTCACACATGTCGAGGTTGGCGCTGTCGTAGCCGCTCTGCCGGCCGGCGCCCTCGAAGCACGGCCAGCCGAAGTTGGTGACCCCGGACGTCGGGTCGACCACCCGGTTGAGCTCCTCCCAGCGGGTCCAGCCCACGTCACCGGCCCACACCTCGTTGGTGCCGGGCCGGACGGTGAACCGGAACGGGTTGCGCAGTCCCTGCGCCACGATCCGCCGGATGTTCGGGTCAGGGCTGGCCGCCGACGGGTTGCCGGGGGCGGCGGCGCCGGTCAGCGGGTCGAGCCGGACCACCGTACCGTCCAGGCTGGTCGGATCGGTGGTGGTCCGGGAGTCCTGAGAACGCAGCGCACCGCCCTCGGCGGTCGGCGGGGACATCGTGCCGCCGGGCGGGTCGGCGCAGGGGTTCGGCGGGTTGCCGAGCTGGCCGTAGTCGACGAGGTCGTAACTGGCTCCGTCGCCGGCAGTGGCGTAGAGCATGCCGTCGGCACCGAACCGCAGGTCACCGGTGGCGTGGCTGGCGTACTGCTGGCACCAGTCGTCGATGAACACCTGCTCGGTGCCGGTCATCGTGTTGCCGGCGGCGGTCAGCCGGGAGAGCCGGCCGGTGACGATGCACCGCCCGCCGTTGGTACCGCCGACTGCGGCGCAGTTGTCGTTCCAGTACGGCGCGGTCTGCCCCGGGGGCGCGTCGTAGGCGTAGAGCACGTAGACGTACGGCTGGGTGGGGAAGTCCGGGTGCAGGGCCAGCCCGAGCAGCCCCCGGTCGTGCTGGTTGTGCACGTTCGCGGACAGGTCGGCGAAGACGGTGGCGGTGGTGTCGGCGAGGTCGTCGTACACCTTGATCCGGCCGCCCTTCTCGGCGACGAAGACCCGCCCGTCCGGAGCGAACTCGATGTTCGTCGGCTGGTTCAGGCCGGTGAAGACGACCTGCTCCTGGAAGCCGGTCGGCAGCACCACCGCGGCGGCGGGTGCCGTACCGGAGATCGGTGCGGCGAGCGCGGCGACCAGCGCGACCGCGACTGTTGTCCGTAGCAGGCGGTTGACCGGTGACGGTCGTGCGGAAGATGGCATTCGTTCCCCCAACTTGGCGCAGCTCCAAGTAGTGCACGGTGCGACCCTCGCACCGGTCCGGGACCGGGTGCACAAAGGACCTGTCACGCTAGGGGGAGGGGCGGAGCCAGGCAGCCCGGTCCCGCCCGGAGTGAGCATCTCGTGACTACGGGCTAACCGTACGTCGTCTGATGTATGGGGATGATCTCACCCGGATCATGACGCACCGCCTCGGCGGATCATCGGAGAGTGCCTGTCCGGTCGGGCGAACCGAATCCGACCGACCGGTCGGCCGAGGCCGGCGTTGTCTGCCGGCACTGAGCCGGCGTTGTCTGCCGGCACTACTGTGTCAGCCGCCCATCGAACGGGAGGACTGCATGGCGGATCCAGATACCCCGGCGTCGCCCGTCCCGCCGACCCCGACCCCGGACCCGCCCCCGGACCCGGTGCCGACACCGACGGCGGCAGCGGAGAGCGAGTCTGCGGGCAGGTTCTGGGACCGGCACAGCAACCTGCTGACCCTGCTGGTGGCGTTGGCCGGCCTGGTGGTGTCGGTCATCTCGCTGACCTACGCCAAGGACGCCAACACGCTGGCCGAACAGCAGGAACGGGCGAAGAACGCGGACGACGTGACGTTCTGGGCGATCCCCGTGGACCATCCGGAGAACCCGATGGGTGTCGGTGCGCTCCAGATCCAGAACCGGTCCCGGGCGACCATCACCAGCGTCACCGTACTGACCAGCCAGGACGGCAAACTCTCCTGGACGATCTCCGAGGGGCTCACCACGATCCGGTCGTACGCCGTCTGGAAGGTGCCCGACATCGGCTCGTGCATGCTGTTCACCACCGAGAACCTTGATCCGGAACACGACGTCGTGGCGGTCGCGTACATCCAGGACGGTGCGACCTGGTTGAACGTCAGGGGGCACCGACCGGTCGAACTCGGCGACAAGAGTTACCGGGTCGACAGCAAGGTGACGATAGGCCGGGGCACCATGACGGTCACGGTCGTCATCCCGACGCCTTCGGCCGGTACCGCCACCTCGGCGCCACCCTCACCCGACCCGACGGTCCCCGCCGCCGCGTCGGAATCGCCGTCCCCGGCCGCCCCGGCGCAGGGTGACCGGTGGGAGCGTACCGACGCCTGTTGACGGGTCCTGCGGTCCTGCGGCCCGGCCGGTCGGTGCCGCTGGAGATGCCCGCCCGACCCCCCGAGGTCGTCAGTCGAGGTCGAACTCGCCGTCCTGGGCGCCGGCCACGAAGGCGTCCCACTCGGCCTGGGTGAAGACCAGCACCGGACCATCCGGTTCGGCGGAGTTGCGCATGCCGATCAGGTCGTCGACGAACGCGATCTCGACCGCGCCCTCGGAGTCGTCACCCTCGGCCCGCTGCCACACGGCGCGCGACAGGTCGAAATCGCCCTTGGGGTGCTGCGCCATCGTCGGTTCCTCCATAGCGTGATCTGCCCGGGACCGAGCCGTCCGCGGACCCATCGTGCAGGATAAGCGGATGCCGAGCCTGACCCGGGTAGCGGCGGCGGAACGCGCCGCCCTGCTCACCGTCGATTCGTACGACATCGAACTGGATCTCACCGGTTCGGCCGAGCGGTTCCGGTCGACCACCACGGTCCGGTTCCGGGCGGCCACCTCGGGGGCCGGGACGTTCGTCGAGGTCAGGCCGGCTCGACTGCTCGGCGTACGACTGGGCGGCGCGGAGCTGGACCCGGCCGCGCTCGACGACAACCAGTACCCGCTGGCCGGGCTGGCCGCCGACAACACGCTCGTGGTCGAGGCGGAGATGGCGTACTCGAACAGCGGGGAGGGGCTGCACCGGTTCGTCGACCCGGTCGACGGCGAGACCTACCTCTACGCGATGGCGGGGTTGGACAACGCCCAACGGATCTTCGCCTGCTTCGACCAGCCCGACCTGAAGGCGCCGGTGCGGCTGACCGTCGTCGCGCCGCAGGACTGGATCGTGGCCGGCAACGGGCGGCTCGACACCGGTCCGGTCTCCGGACGCTGGGTCTTCGCCCCGACTCCGCCGCTGGCCACCTACTTCGTCTCCCTGGTCGCCGGGCCGTACGCGGTGCGCCGGGCCGAGCACGACGGTATCCCGCTCGGCCTCTACTGCCGGCGTTCGCTGGCCGGGCATCTCGACCGGGACGCCGAGGAGATCCTCACCGTCACCCGGCAGTGCCTGGACCGGCTGCACCGGCTCTTCGGAGTGCGCTACCCGTTCGACAAGTACGACCAGGCGTTCGTGCCGGAGTTCAACATGGGCGCGATGGAGAACCCGGGGCTGGTCACCTTCCGGGACGAATTCCTGCCCCGGTCGGCGGTCACCGACGCCGAGCGGGAACAGCGGGCGACAGTCATCGCGCACGAGATGTCGCACATGTGGTTCGGCGACCTGGTCACCCTGCGCTGGTGGGACGACCTGTGGCTGAACGAGTCCTTCGCCGAGTACTTCGGCACCCGGCTGACCGCCGAGGCGACCCGGTTCGACCGGGCGTGGACCACCTTCGCGTTGCGGCACAAGGCCCGTGGGTACGCCGCCGACCAGCGCCCCTCGACCCATCCGGTCGCGCCGACCGAGGTCGTCGACGCCGCCGAGGCGCTGGCGAACCTCGACGGCATCTCGTACGCCAAGGGTGCCTCGGTACTCCGCCAGCTCGTCGCCTGGCTCGGCGACGACGCCTTCCTGGCCGGGCTGCGGGAGTACTTCGCCGCGCACCGGTTCGGCAACGCCACCCTCGCCGACCTGCTCGCCGCGCTCACCGCCGGCAGCGGACGCGACCTGGCCGGCTGGGCGGCGGTGTGGCTGCGCCAGCCGCGCCCCAACACCCTGCGCACCGAGGTACGGCTGCGCGACGACGGGCACTACGCCGAGGTGGCCCTGGTGCAGAGCGCCCCGCCGGAGCATCCGGTACTGCGCCCGCACCGGATCGCCGTCGGGCTCTACGATCCCGATCCGGCCGGCGGGGAGAGCACGATGCGACTGCGGGACCGCTTCGAGGTGGACCTCGATCCGGCGGTGGATGGTGGTCGGACGGTGCTGCCCGGGTTGACCGGTCAGCCGGCGGCCCGGCTGCTGCTGCCCAACGACGGTGACCTGACCTTCGCCAAGGTACGCCTGGACGCCTCCTCCGTCGCAGCCGTGCCGGCGGCCCTGCCCGAGCTGGCCGATCCCTTGGCCCGGGCGCTGCTCTGGGCGGAGGCACTGGACGCGGTGACCGACGGGGAACGGCCGGTCGCCGACCTGGTGGCGCTGGTGGTGGCCGCCCTGCCCGCCGAGACCGAGGTGGTCGTGGTGCAGGACGTGCTGGCCCGGGCCGGCGACCTGGTCGACCGCTATCTCCAGCCGGAGGTCCGGCCGGCCGCGCTGGAACAGCTCGCCGGGGCCTGCACGCGGCTGCTCGCGGTGGCGGCACCCGGCGGCTCGGGGCAGCTCGCCGCGGCCCGAGGCTGGATCTCCTCGACCGTCGAGGTCACCCGGCTCACCGGCTGGCTGGCCGGCAAGGACGTGCCCGACGGGCTGGCGGTCGACGCCGAACTGCGCTGGGCTGCACTGCGCCGGCTGGCGGTACTCGGCGCGGTGGGGGAGCCGGAGATCGCCGCCGAGCAGGCCGAGGATTCCAGCGCCAGCGGGGCGGAGCGGGCCGCCACGTGCCGGGCGGCACTGCCGGATCCGGCGGCCAAGGAGCGCGCCTGGCGGCTGCTCGTCGGCCAGACGAACCTGTCGAACCGGCTGCTGGAGGCGACGGCGCGAGGGTTCTGGCAACCGGAGCAGCCGGAACTGACCGACTCCTATGTGGAGCGGTACTTCGCCGAGATGCCGGGGGCGGCTCGTCGACGTACCCCCTGGGTGGCAGACCGGGTCGCGGCGCTCGCCTATCCGCGCTACGCCGTCTCCGCGCGGACCCGGGAACTGGCGGCGGCGCTGCTGCGTCGGGACGACCTGCCGTCCGGCCTGCGCCGGGTGCTGGTCGACGAGGACGACAACCTGCGCCGGGCGCTCGCCGCGCGGCGCTGAGGCCGGGCCGCAGCCGGCGGTTCGGCGGCGGTCCGGAGGCGGTCCGGAAGTGCGATCTGGCTCATGCTCGCCGATTCGGGCGGCGTGTGCGGCCTACGATCAAGCGGTGGAGGCAGACATCCGGCGGATAGGGATCATGGGGGGCACCTTCGACCCGATCCACCACGGGCACCTCGTCGCCGCGAGCGAGGTGGCCGACCGGTTCGAGCTGGACGAGGTGGTCTTCGTGCCCACCGGCCAGCCGTGGCAGAAGGCAGACGAGCCGGTCAGCTCGGCCGAGGACCGCTACCTGATGACCGTGATCGCGACCGCCTCGAACCCGCGCTTCCAGGTGAGCCGGGCCGACATCGACCGGGGCGGTCCGACCTACACCGTCGACACGCTGCGCGACCTGCATGCGGAGTACGGCCCGAAGGTGCAGCTCTTCTTCATCACCGGCGCCGACGCGCTGGAGAAGATCCTCTCCTGGAAGGATCTCGACCAGATGTTCGAACTGGCCCATTTCATCGGGGTCACCCGGCCCGGTTTCGTCCTCTCCGACGCGCACCTGCCGGCCGACACGGTCAGCCTGGTCGAGGTGCCGGCGATGGCGATCTCCTCGACAGGCTGCCGGGCCCGGGTGGCCGCCGGTGGGCCACTCTGGTATCTCGTCCCCGACGGTGTGGTGCAGTACATCGCCAAACGGCGGTTGTACCGGGGGTGATTTCGCCCTGTTTCATGCTCATCGTTCGTTAACCGCCGAGCCGTACCGTCCCCGTGTGTGAGAGGCTGTAAGGGTCCGACGGTTGATCGAAGGAGAATGGTGACAGCTTCCGACCGCGCCCGTGAGCTGGCAACGGCCGCCGCGCAGGCCGCCGCCGACAAGAAGGCGCAGGACATCGTCATCATCGACGTGGCGGACCAGCTGGTGATCACCGACGCGTTCCTGCTCGCCTCCGCGCCGAACGAGCGGCAGGTGACCGCGATCGTGGACGCGATCGAGGAGGCACTTGTCGGTCTGCCGGAGAAGGCCAAGCCGGTCCGCCGCGAGGGTGAGCGGGCGGGCCGCTGGGTGCTGCTCGACTACGTCGATCTGGTGGTGCACGTCCAGCACACCGAGGAACGCGAGTTCTACGCGCTCGACCGGCTCTGGAAGGACTGCCCGACGATCCCGTTCGTCGACCGGGACCTGGTGGAGGCCGAGGCGGGCATCGCCGAATGACCCGGCTGATCGTCTGGCGGCACGGCAACACGGACTGGAACGCCGCCAACCGGGTGCAGGGGCAGACCGACGTACCACTCAACGACCTCGGCCGCGAGCAGGCCGTCGAAGCCGCGCCACTGCTCGCCGGGCTGCGCCCGGACGCGATCGTCGCCAGTGACCTGCGTCGGGCTGCCGACACCGCCGCAGCACTCGCCGCGCTGACCGGGCTGCCGATCCGTACCGACCCCCGGCTCCGGGAGCGGTTCTACGGTCAGTGGCAGGGGCTGCTGATGACCGAGGTGGCGCAGCGCTTCCCCGCCGAGTACGCCCGCTGGCGCAGCGGCGACCCAGATCCGGGTGCCGAGGTGGAGAGCCTCGACGACCTCGGCAAGCGGGTCGGCACGGCGTTGCAGGATGCCGCCGACGCCGTAGCGGGCGGCACTGTCGTGATCGCCACCCACGGCGGCGGCGCCCGGCAGGGTTGCGGCTATCTGCTCGGCTGGGATCCGACAGTGCTGCGCTCGGTCGGCTCGCTGAACAACTGCCACTGGACAGAGTTGCGACACGACGAGGTACGCGGCTGGCAGTTGCGGGCGCACAACGTCGGCCGCCTGGTCGCGCCCGGCCCGGCCCCGGCATCCGTCTGAGCCGCTCCGTTCTGAGCCGTTCTGTTCTGAGTTGCTTCGGTCCCAGCCGTTCCGTTCTGAGTCGTTCTGTTCTGAGTTGCTTCGGTCCGAGACGTTCTGTTCTGAGTCGTTCTGTTCTGAGTCGCTCCGGTCGGGTTGCCCGTCCGGCTGGGTCACCATCCGGTGGCCGGCCGGTCGTTGCGCCGCCGGTGATCGGCTAACGTGCCGTAATGCCTGTCGCGGTCGTCACCGACTCCACCGCCTACCTGCCGGCCGAACTGGCCGACAGGTACCGGCTCACCGTCGTGCCGTTGATCGTCGTGCTCGACGGGACACCGGGACGGGAGGGCGTCGACGTCGGGCCGGCGGACGCGGCCCAGGCACTCGGCGCCCGGCGCTTCGCGATGAGTACCTCCCGGCCGGCTCCGGAGGAGTTCGTCGAGACGTACCGCCGGTTGTTGGCCGAGGGGGCCGACGGCGTCGTCTCGGTACACCTCTCCGCCGAACTCTCTGGCACGGTGGAGGCGGCCCGGCTTGCCGCCGCCGAGCTGGGTCCCCGGGTCAGCGTGGTCGACGCCCGGTCCACCGGAATGGGTCTCGGCTTCCCGGCGCTCGCGGCCGGTGCGGCCGCCGCCCGGGGTGCCGGCCTGACCGAGGTACGCCGGGCCGCGCTGGACGCGATCGGCCGGACCAGCACGTTCTTCTACGTCGACACCCTGGAGTTCCTCCGGCGCGGCGGCCGGATCAACGCCGCCGAGGCGCTGTTCGGCACCGCCCTGTCGGTGAAGCCGATCCTGCACGTGGCCGATGGCGGCATCGCGCTGCGGGACCGGGTGCGTACCGCCGGACGGGGAATGGCCCGGCTGGTCGACCTCGCCGTGGAGGCGGCCGGTCCCGGTGAGGTCGAGGTGGCGCTGCACCATCTCGGGGTACCCGATCGGGTGGCCGAGTTGGCGGAGAAGCTGGCCGGGCGGCTCGGCGACCAGCTCCGGGCCAGCTTTGTCACGGAGGCCGGGGCGGTGATCGCCACACACACCGGACCGGGACTGGTCTGTGTCGTGGTGCACCGCTTGTAGTCGGCTCGGGCCTCCGTGTGGTCGGCCGGCGGCCTCGGATCGAGGCAGCCCTAGCACATTCGTGCTTGATCAGGGCATTGTCCACAGTGGGGTCGGTTGTCCACAGCCGGCGGATCACGGCCGGTAGGACGCCCCGTGCGTTGCCTACCTTCGCCGGGTGTCCGACGACGACGAAGTACTGGTGCGACAACGCCTCTCCCGACTGCTCGGCGGCCGCTCGATCGCGGAGGAGCGGTCGGCCGTCGGCCTCCTGCCCGCCGACACCGGTTCCGCCGACTTCCTCCCTACTGACACCGATTCCGCCGGCCTCCTTTCCGTCGACACCGGTTCCGTCGACACCGGTTCCGTCGACACCGGTTGCGCTGGCACCGGTTCCGCCGGCAGCGGACCGGGCCCGTCGGCGGACGCATCGGCGGAGCCGGGACGACTGGCCGGTCCGGGCGCCTTCGAGTCCGCCGGTCCTGGCAACTTCGACCCGGGGCGCCGTGGGGTCAAGGCTCTCGCCGTGGTGGCGGTCCTCGTGGTGCTCGGCGCGGCCGGTTGGGCCTGGTTGTCCCGGCCCCGGACCGAGCCGGTGGCGGGACCGCCAGCCTCGGCGGCCACCTTCGCGCCGGCATCGTCGACCCCGGGGTCCGCTGCTGGTGCCACCGAGGTGGTCGTCGCGGTTGCCGGCAAGGTGCGCCGCCCCGGCCTCGTACGCCTGCCCGCAGGTGCCCGGGTCGCCGACGCACTCGAATCCGCCGGCGGCGCGTTGCCCGGCGTAGACGTTGCGCTGCTCAATCTCGCCCGCAGGGTGACCGACGGCGAGCTGATCCTGGTCGGCGTGACACCGCCGCCCGGAGCCGGCCTACCCGGAGCACCCTCGGGAGCCGGCGGCGCCCCGCAGGCGGGCGGCGGAAAGATCAACCTCAACACCGCCACTGTGGCGCAACTCGACGCACTCCCCGGGGTCGGTCCGGTGCTCGCCCAGCGCATCGTGGCGCACCGTGAGGAACACGGCGGATTCCGCTCGGTGGGCGACCTCCGCCAGGTCACCGGCATCGGCGACGCCCGTTACGAGGACCTCAAAGACCTGGTGACGGTGTGACGGGCCGACCCGATCCGCCGGGGCCGCCGCAGGCCGACAAGGACGCGGCAGGCACGGCTGACCTTCGCCGACGGCCGACGCAGGCGGATCAGGACCCGGCAGGCACGGCTGACCTTCGCCGGCGGCCGACGGAGGCGGATCAGGACCTGGCAGACACCGCAGACACGGCGAACACGGCAGACACGGTCGACCCCCGTCGGCGGCCGCCGGATCTGCGGCTGGCCGGACTGGCCGTCGGCACCTGGCTGTCGGCACTGGCCGGGCTGCTGCTGGGCACCGAGCCGACCGTACTGGTCGCCGCCCTGGCCAGCGGCGCCGCGCTGCTCCTCTGTCGTCGGTTGACCCGCCGGCCGCCGACGGGGTCGGCCCGGCACGGCTGGGCGGTGCTGACCGTACTCCTCGGTGTGGTCTGCGGCAGCGTGGCCACGGCCGCCCGGCTGGAGGTACGGGACGCTCCGCCGGTCGCCCGGTTGGCCGAGGAACGGGCCAGGGTCAGCACCGAACTGGTGGTCCGGGAGGATCCACGGTCGATCGGCGGGTCATCCGGCCGTCCGGTGACCTACCTGTTGCCGACCCGGCTGGTCTGGGTCGCCGGGGAGGACGGGCCGAGCAGGGTCACCGTGTCGGTCCGGATCCTGGTGCTGGCCACCCATCCGCAGTGGCGTGGACTGCTGCCCGGCCAGCGGGTGACCACCACCGGCCGACTGGCACCGCCGCGCGGCGGCGACCTCACCGCCGCCGTACTGACCGTCAGCACGCCGCCCGTGCTGCGCGGTACCCCGTCCTGGGCTCAGCGGGCGGCCGGCACGCTGCGGGCCGGGCTGCAACGGGCCTGTGCACCGCTGCCCACCGAGCCGGGCGGACTGCTGCCGGGACTGGTGGTCGGCGACACGAGCAGGCTCGAACCGGCGGTCGAGGAGGACTTCCTGACCACCGGGATGACGCACCTGACGGCGGTCTCCGGCTCCAACGTGGCGATCGTGGTCGGGCTGGTGCTGCTGCTGGCCCGATGGTCCCGGGCCGGTCCCTGGCTCGCCGCCGTCCTCTGTGGCGCAGCGCTTGTCGGCTTCGTCATCCTGGCCAGACCATCCCCGAGCGTCGTGCGGGCCGGCACGATGGGTGCGATCGGTCTGCTGGCGTTGGCCGTCGGGCGTCCCCGGGCAGCCCTGCCGGCGCTGGCCACCGCGGTCACCGTACTGGTGCTCGCCGATCCTGAGCTGGCCGGCGATCCGGGGTTCGCGCTCTCCGTACTGGCCACCGGCGGGCTGCTGCTGCTCGCACCCCGGTGGCGGGACGCGCTGCGGCGTCGGGGCGTACCGGCGGGTGCGGCGGAGGCGTTGGCCATCCCGGCGGCGGCACAACTGGCCTGCGCGCCGGTGGTCGCCGGGCTCTCCGGCACCATCAGCCTGGTGGCCGTACCGGCAAACCTTCTCGCGGTGCCGGCGGTGGCTCCGGCCACCGTGCTCGGGGTGACGGCGGCGGTGCTGTCGCCGTTCTGGGCGGCCGGCGCGGAGGGCGTCGCGTGGCTCGGCAGTTGGCCGGCGTGGTGGCTCGTCCTGGTGGCCCGGTACGGCGCACGCCTGCCCGCCGGGACGCTGCCCTGGCTGGACGGGGTCTCCGGCGGGTTGCTGCTCGGCGCCCTGACGGTGGCGCTGCTGGTCGCCGCCCGCCGGCCACTGGTGCGCCGGATCGTTGCGGTGGTCGCGGTCGCGGTGCTGGTCGGTGCGTTGCCGGTGCGGCTGATCGCCAACGGGTGGCCGCCGACCGGTTGGGTCGTCGCCGCCTGTGCCGTGGGTCAGGGCGACAGCCTGGTGCTGCCGGCCGGCGAGGGCCGGGCGGTGGTGGTGGACGCCGGTCCGGACCCGGGGGCGGTGGACCGCTGCCTGCGCCGGCTCGGCGTACGGCAGGTGTCCCTGCTTGTGGTGAGCCACTTCCATGCCGACCACGTGCAGGGGGTGGACGGGGTGTTCCGGGGACGTCGAGTGTCCGCCGTGGTGGTTCCGCAGTGGCTGGAGCCGGTCGAGGGACACGGCACCGTCGAGCGCGCCGCCAGCGCGAACGGCGTACCGGTCGGTGTGGCCAGGGCCGGCTGGGCCTACGCGGCCGGCCCGGTGACGCTGACCCTGCTGGGGCCGCCACACCCGATCCGGGGCACCCGATCGGATCCGAACAACAACTCGCTGGTCCTGCGCGCCGAGGTCGACGGGGTCAGCATCCTGCTCACCGGGGACGCCGAAACCGAGGAGCAGCAGGCGCTGCTTGAGGTCGTACCGGTCGCCCGGCTCCGGGCGGACGTGTTGAAACTCGCTCACCACGGCTCGGCGTACCAGGAGCCGGCGTTCCTGGACGCCGTACGTCCGGCGGTGGCCTTGGTGCCGGTCGGTGCCGACAACGGGTACGGGCACCCCAGTCCCGGGGTACTGGCCCGGTTGTCCCGGGGCGGCACCAGGGTGCTCCGGACCGACGAGCAAGGGGATCTGGCGGTGGTCGGGCCGGGCAGTGGACGGCTGTCGGTGGCGGTCCGGGGCTTGGACCCCGGCGACCCGTCCGCCCGGTGACTTCTCGTGATCCTCGTTGCTCGTCGAGGCGGCCAGACACCCCGTTCGAGTGCGTCGGTCACCGTCCCGCGTGGTGACGCCGTGACCACCCGAGGTGGCGGTACGCTGCGATCGGTCACCACAACCACTGGCGTGAAATGCCAGGGTTAAGATAAATGTCTGGATTTGCACTAAGTGCGGGGTCAGCCGCAGCGAGCCGGGTGACCAGGCCCGATGAGCGCACACCACGTGCGACGATGACCCCGTGACCCCCGCTAGCCTCGCCCCCGTCGTACTCGTGCTCGGTGACGAAGAACTGCTCGCCACCAGAGCGGTCGCCGGAGTGGTCGACGCGGCCAGAGCCGCCGACCCGGATGTCGACGTACACGACCATGAGGCGGGCGCTTTGGGGCCGGGGGAGATCGCCGAACTGCTCGGACCGTCCCTGTTCGGCGGTCGGCGGGTGCTGATCGTCCGGGCTGGACAGGACGCCAGGAAGGATCTGGCGGCGGCACTGCTGGCGTACGCGAAGAATCCCGACCCCGAGGTGCAGTTGGTGGTCGCGCACGCCGGCGGGGCCAAAGGTAAGGCCTTCGCCGACGGCCTCCGGGCGGCGGGTGCGGAGATCGTCCCGGCGGCGAAGCTGAAGAGCCACCGGGACCGGGTCGCGTTCGTCCGGGACGAGATCCGGCGCGGCGGCGGCAGGTGTACCGACGACGCCGCCGAGGCGCTGATCGCGGCGGTCGGCAACGACCTGCGCGAACTCGCCTCCGCCTGCTCACAGTTGCTGGCCGACACCGACGGGCGGATCGGCGTCGACACGGTGGCCCGCTACTACCGGGGGCGGGCCGAGGTCAGTGGGTTCACGGTCGCCGACGCGGCGATGGCCGGTGACGTGCCGGGTGCTCTGGAGGCGCTGCGCTGGGCGCTGCACGTCGGGGTGGATCCGGTGCCGATCGCCGACGCGATCGCCGACGGGGTGCGGACGGTGGCCCGGGTCAGCTCGGCGGGCCGGGGCAGCGCCTACCAGTTGGCGAGCAGCCTCGGCATGCCACCGTGGAAGGTCGAGAAGGCGCAGCGGGTCGGCCGGGGCTGGACCCCGGAAGGGCTGGCCGACGCCATGTACGCCGCGGCCGAGTGCAACGCCGCAGTCAAGGGCGGCTCGGACGACCGGGGCTACGCCCTGGAGCGCGCCGTGGTCGCGGTCGCGGCTGCCCGCAGGGCGAGCGCGTCGCGATGACCACGGCGACGGCGGTGCCGGCGGACGAGGAGCGGCTCCGACCGCTCTACGCCCGCGTGCTGCGGCTCCGACACGTCGACCCGGGCGGGATGCTCTGCTTCGTCTTCTTCGAGGGCACTGTGGCCCTCGGCATACTGCTGGCGCTCGCCGAGCTGGTGAGCTGGTGGGGCGTACTCGTCCTGCCCGCGACCGTCGCGGCGATGGTGAAGGTCAACGACGTGGTGGCCGCCGCGGTGCTCCGTTCGGCGGCCCGGGTGCCGACGCAGGAACGGGAGCGGTTCCGTCAGCAGATCCAGCCGGCGGTCGGCCGGGCCAGCGTGCCCAAACGGTCGCTGATCGGCTCGGGGCAGACGCACCCGCTGACCGCCCCCGGGTCCGGTGCCGTAGCCGATCGCGACTCCCCGGCAACCCCGGTCGCGCGCGGTAACCGGCTGCCGGCGCTGTTCCGGGTCGGCCGCCCGTTCAGCATGACCGCGATGCTCCGGGCCCGGCTGGAACTCGGCGGCCTGCGTCGGCTCCGTACCGGCCTGGTCACGTCGGGTCGGATGGACGACGGTGACCCGACGGAACGGCAGACCGGTGGTGTCACCGGGTGGGAGGCCGGCCGAGCAGGTCTCGGGCTCCCGCAGGGTCTTGGGCTCCCGCAGGAACTTGGGCTGCCTCAGCGTCTTGGCCTGCCGCAGTCCCGGCAGGCAACACCGCCGCCGTCCGCTACCACCCGGGTCCACAACAGCGGCCTGGTCGAGCGCCTGGACCAACGGCCGGAGCGCCGCTGGCTCTCCCGGCAGGACCCGATCGACACCAGCCGGCAGTCCGCCAGACGCCGTTACCGGTAGCCACCGGGCAGCCGGCAGCCCGCAGACGACGAAGGACAGGTGCGTCACGCGAAGGTGGCGTGCCGAAAGTACGGCGGGGCGAGCTGCCGGAAGACGGCGGCGCGCAAGCTGCCGGAAGAACACGTGTGGCCCCTGAGCCGGCCGGCTCAGGGGCCACACGTCAGGTGTGTGGTGTCCCGTTCGTCAGGCGGAAAGCGACTGGAGCCGCTTGGCGATCGCCGACTTGCGGTTCGCCGCCTGGTTCTGGTGAATCACGCCCTTGCTGACCGCCTTGTCGAGCTTGCGCGAGGCGTCCTGCATGAGCTCGGTCGCCTTGGCGCTGTCTCCACTCTCGGTAGCCTCGTGGAACTTGCGGATGGCGGTCTTCAGCGACGACTTGACCGACTTGTTACGCAGCCGGCGCTTCTCGTTCTGCCGGTTGCGCTTGATTTGGGACTTGATGTTCGCCACGCGACAGCCTCGTCCTGGTAGCTAGGGTTACATTTGCCTGTGATGCGCGGGCGGCGACGCACGTCGGAATACGGCCCGTGTCGGCACGCGCGAAGAGCCACGTTACCAGGTACGACCCGCCAGGGCCAAAACAGCCCATCGCCGGCCCCAGTCCGGTCGCCAGCCCTGTCGCAGCCCAGCGCCGATCCGGCGCGGCTCACTGCCAGCCCTGCCGCTCGGCCAGCCAGCCGAGCGCGGTCTGGGCACTCCACCGCTGGTGCGCCCTGGCGTGCGGGGAGCCGGTGTCGGTGCCGGCTGCCGCGCGGATCAACCAGTATCCGGAGAGCGCGGCGAGCGTGGCGTCCAGCCCGTCGGCCGGGGCGTCCCGGGCCGCCGGATGGGTGGCGAACAGGTCGTCGGCGTCCAGCCCGCTGGCGTACGCGGTGACCAGCAGGCTGGCGAGGTCGAACCAGGGTGGCCCGTAGCAGAGCCACGTCCAGTCGCAGAGCCAGGCGACCCCGGCCGAGTCCAGCAGTACGTTGTCCACCCGCAGGTCGCCGTGGATCATCGACGGGCGGTCGGCGTACCCGGGGAGCCGGGCCTCGAGCGCGGCGAGTTCGGGCAGTCGGTGCCGGGCGACGGCGGGAACCTCCGGCAGCGTCTCGCGGCCGGCGGCCAGCTCCGCCCACCAGGCCAGGTCCGCCCGGGCGAGGTCGGCGAGCCGGGGTACGCCGAGCGCCGCCAGTTCCATCGGCGGCTCCCGGAGTGCCGCCGCGACTGTCGCGTACGTGTCGAGGGTCGCCACCAGCTCGGCAGGCGTCCACGGCAGCCCCGGCATCCGCCCGTCGATGGCGTCCAGGCAGATCACGTGGTACCCGGCGGCGGTGAGCGTCCAGCGCGGGCGGGCCACGGCGAGCCCGGCCGGCAGTACGGCGGTGATCGCCGCCTCCCGGGCGTACCAGTCGCTCAGGTGCCGCTGGTCGACCAACGATGCCGCCTTGACGAAGACCCGGTCCCCGGCGGCGGTCTGCAACACTCCGGCGAACCCCCGGGTGAATCCGCCACCGGCGGTGCTGGCCCAGCTGACCCGGGCGCCCAGCCGGGCGGTGATCGCCGCTCGCAGGTCGGCGGGGAGATCCGCCCAGCCCGGGCGTACGGCGGTCGCGTCGTACGGTCGGGGCGGTACCGAGATGGCGGCCATGGCGTCAAGTCTGCCCTGGCTCGGCCGGCCGGCCGGGATTTCGGCCGCCGGGCTCGCCGCCCGTGGGAGCCGTTCCGCAGCCGCCCCCGATGTCCGTGGGAGCGTGCCGACGTCCCCGGGGAGCCGCGCCGACGCGCCCGTGGGAGCCGGGATTCCGGTGATGGTGACGGAACTCGCGGCGGTGATCCGGCGGCCTCGGCCGGGCGCCGTCTGACGGCATGGGAACATAGAAGGCCCATCGTCGTCAGCCAAGCAGAACGGATCGCCGTGCCACCGACGCCCGACTCCGGCGCGAACTCCCCTGGTGCCACCGACCCCGGCCGCATCAGGAACTTCTGCATCATCGCCCACATCGACCACGGCAAGTCGACGTTGGCCGACCGGATGTTGCAGCTCACCGGCGTGGTCGACCCCCGGCAGATGCGTGCTCAGTACCTCGACCGGATGGACATCGAGCGGGAGCGCGGCATCACGATCAAGAGCCAGGCGGTCCGCATGCCGTGGACCGTGCGGGAAGGTGACCAGCAGGGCGAAGAGGCCGTGCTGAACATGATCGACACCCCGGGTCACGTGGACTTCACCTACGAGGTGTCCCGGTCGCTCGCCGCCTGCGAGGGTGCGATCCTGCTTGTCGACGCCGCCCAGGGGATCGAGGCGCAGACCCTGGCCAACCTCTATCTGGCGCTCGAGAACGACCTGCACGTCATTCCCGTACTCAACAAGATCGATCTGCCGGCCGCCCAGCCGGACAAGTACGCCGAGGAGCTGGCGCACCTGATCGGCGGGGACCCGAGCGACTGCATCCGGGTCTCCGGCAAGACCGGCGAGGGCGTCTCCCACCTGCTCGACGAGATCGTCCGGCAGTTCACCCCGCCGGTCGGCGAGGCGGAGAGCCCGGCCCGAGCCATGATCTTCGACTCGGTCTACGACGTCTACCGGGGTGTGGTGACGTACGTCCGGGTGATCGACGGTCGGATCGAGGCGCGCGACAAGATCAAGATGATGTCCACCGGCGCCGTGCACGAGCTGCTGGAGATCGGCGTGATCTCGCCGGAGATGCAGAAGGCCGGCGCGCTCGGCGTCGGCGAGGTGGGGTACCTGATCACCGGGGTGAAGGACGTCCGGCAGTCCCGGGTCGGTGACACCGTCACCATCAACACCCGGCCGGCGCGCGAGGCGCTCGGCGGCTACAAGGACCCGAAGCCGATGGTCTACTCGGGGCTCTACCCGATCGACGGGTCGGACTATCCGGCGCTGCGGGACGCGCTCGACAAGCTGAAGCTCAACGACGCGGCGCTCAGCTACGAGCCGGAGACCTCCGCCGCGCTCGGCTTCGGCTTCCGCTGCGGCTTCCTCGGCCTGCTCCACCTGGAGATCATCGGCGAGCGGCTGGAACGCGAGTTCAACCTCGACCTGATCTCGACGGCTCCCAACGTCGTCTACCGGGTGAGCCTGGAGGACGGCAAAGAGGTCACGGTGACCAACCCGAGCGAGTACCCGACCGGCAAGGTCGCCGAGGTGTACGAGCCGGTGGTCCGGGCCACCGTGCTGACCCCGAACGACTACGTCGGTGCGGTGATGGAGCTCTGTCAGGGGCGGCGCGGCTCGTTGCAGGGGATGGACTACCTCTCCGCCGACCGGGTCGAACTGCGCTACACGCTGCCGCTCGCCGAGATCATTTTTGACTTCTTCGACCAGCTCAAGAGCCGTACCAAGGGCTACGCCTCGCTGGACTACGAGCCCTCCGGGGAGCAGCACTCCGACCTGGTCAAGGTCGACATCCTGCTCAACGGCGAGCCGGTGGACGCGTTCAGCGCGATCGTGCACAAGGACAAGGCGTACAACTACGGCGTGAACATCGCGGCGAAGTTGCAGAAGCTGATCCCTCGGCAGCAGTTCGAGGTGCCGATCCAGGCGGCTATCGGCAACCGGGTGATCGCCCGGGAGACCATCCGGGCCATCCGCAAGGACGTGCTGGCCAAGTGCTACGGCGGTGACATCAGCCGGAAGCGCAAGCTGCTGGAGAAGCAGAAGGAGGGGAAGAAGCGGATGAAGATGGTGGGCCGGGTCGAGGTGCCGCAGGAGGCCTTCATCGCAGCCCTCTCCACCAGCGACTCCGGCGACGGCAAGGGCGGCGGCAAGAAGTGACTCCCCGGGGGTACGGCCCCGGCGCGTCCTTCTGCCCCCGGTGTGCGGCGGCCCTGCCCGGCCCCGCACCGACCACCTGCACCCGCTGCGGCTACCAGCTCTTCGTCAACGCCCGGCCGACCGCCAGCCTGGTCATCCTGGACCGCGTTCCGGCGGTCCGGCCGGAACGCCGGAACGCGGTCGCGTCCTCGGTCGCGGAGCTGCGCTTCCTGGCCCTGCGCCGGGCGGCGGAACCGATGATCGGCCGTTGGGAGACACCGGGTGGGTTCTGCGACGGCTGGGAACATCCGGCCGAGGCGGCGGTCCGGGAGGCCCGGGAGGAACTCGGGGTGCCGATCAACCTTGGCGACCATATCGGCATGTACGTCGGCAGCTACGAGTTCCAGGACGAGATCCTGCCGGTCCTCGACAACTTTTTTCTGGCCACCCTGGCCGACCCAAGGATCGTGCTCGATCCGGCCGAGTCTGCCGAGCTGAGCTGGTTTTCCCTGGTAGATCCGCCGCCGCTGGCCTTTGCCACGATGGACGCGGCACTTCGGGACGCGGCGCGACGTCTGGGTGCGTAAGGCGGTTTGAGATTTTCGACCTCCGGGAATCTAGCAGTCACCACAACAACGTGTGACACATTCGAAGGAGGACGGCCGTGGAACTCACCGTCTGGGGTATCATCACCGCGCTCATCGTCGGTCTCATCATCGGCGCCCTCGGTCGTCTGGTCGTACCAGGCCGCCAGGACATGCCGATCTGGCTGACCATGCTGATCGGTGTCGGCGCCGCGCTGCTGGGCACGGTCATCGCCCGAGCGGCCGGCATCGCGACCGCGACCGCCGGCATCGACTGGATGGAGCTGCTGATCCAGGTCGCACTGGCCGCCGTCGCCGTGGCCCTGATCGCCGGGGTCGGCCGCCGTCGCCGAGTCAGCCGGTACTGAGCACCCCGCTCCCGGTAGCAAGGGGCGTCGGCCGACTCTCGGCCGGCGCCCCTGCTGGCGTTCTGCCCCCCATCCCGCCGAGAGCGCCGACCCCTCCGCCAGTCCGATCGGCGGGTGGACGATCGGCCGATCGGTCTGGCGCCGATTGCCGGGAACCGCTAAATTCCCTACGGCCGTACGATCGACTGTCGTGATCGACTAGCCGGTATCACCTATAGTTGTGAACGTCCATTCGCATTTGCTCAAATGATCTCCCCATGTTACGCTCTGTAAGTGTCTGCGGACTCTCTCCCGGGAAGCGTCAGGGTGTCGCCTCTACAGCTTTCGAATCAGCACCCCAAGGTCGCGTTGTACCTTGAGGCGTACACCCCCCTGGTCGAAGAGTGGTTCTCCGCGCTTCGGGTTTCGAGTGGGCTGAGGGAATTGCGGCGCGGTGGACCGGGCCGGGATCTCGTCGAGAATCTGCAAAGGCTCGACCAGCTTTTCCGGGACCTGGTCGACGACATGTTCGCGCGTCCGACACCGGTGCTGGAGCGCGCCCTCGCGGTCGTGGCCGCACACCGGGAGGCGGTCGTCTGGGAGGACCAACTGGTGCCGAGTCCCGGTGCCGGCCTCGACGAGCTGGCCGCCTCGCTGCGACACAAGTTCAAGCGCAACATCAGCCTCGCCCTGCTGGAGGCGTTGATCTGTCTGGAGTCGGCCCTGACCTACGGGCGGGAGAGCCTGGGCCTGTCCGGAGAGGCGCTGGAGTGCACCCTGCGCGGCAGCACCTCCATGCTGGCCAGCCTCTCCGTCCTGCACGACCAGCAGGAGATGGCCCGGATGCGGCAGTTGACAGGCGATCCGACCGAGATCCAGCATCCGAGGTTCACCGTCGCGGACATCGTCCGGGGTGCCTTCCGGATCGGTCCCGACAAGTTCCGGGCGGTCGGCCCCGAGGGTCAGCAGCGGATCCGGTTCGGCAGCGTCCCGCCGCACGGCGTCGAGTTGACCAGCCCGACCATGAAGTGCCCGGCGCACCGGCTGACCAACGAGGAGGGTCAGCCATTGAATAACGAGCTGTGGGCCCTTCTCGTCGACGTCTACCGGATGTCCGGTCGGTTGGCCTAGCCTCCACCGAACGGTGGCCGGTCGGATCCGCCGAACATGAATAGTTCGGCAATTCCGTCGCGTTGACGTTCGCTTCCCGGGTCGAATAGCGGCGCCGACCGGCCGTCGTTGCCCGCCCGAATCGGCGACACCGTACCGCCCATGGGCCGGAATTCGTGCACGCCACTGGGATCGCGTCGGTAGAACCGCCGATACGCCCGGTGAATTACCCAGGGTTATAGCCCGGTTTCATTCAGCCGCAACGGTTTCTGAACTCGACGAGGGTGAATCACCGGACGGCTACCGGGCCGGTTTCGCGGCTGCCCGGAAACGAAGCGGTGGTGGCCGCGCCGGCTCCCGACGGAACCGGCCCGGCCACCACCCTCGGGTCTCAGACTCAGCGCAGCCAGGGGATGCTGCGGTCGAGCAGACCGCGCTCCTTCAGCTCCTTGCGCAGCGGGATCTCGTCGTCGACGTACCCGTTCCAGTTGATGCCCCAGTAGTTGGCGGTGTGGGTACCCTCGCCGAGCAGCTGGCGCTGCACCGGGGTCCGGTTCTGGTACCACTGCCCGTTCTTGTCCGGGTGCAGTTCGTCGAGCGGGCGGATCCACCGGTAGGTGTAGCCGACGAAGAGCATCTTCCGGGTGATGTTGGAGAGGTTCGTGGACCGGGAGTGCCACTGCCGCCGGTCGAAGATGAAGGCGTCACCGGGGTTGGCGGTGATCTCCACGGTCCCCTCGGGGTCCGGGTTGTGCACCGTCAGGTCGGCCGGACGCGGCAGCGAGTTCCACAGGTGGCTGCCCGGGATGACCTTGGTGGCGCCACGGCCCTTCTCCGAGAGGTCGGAGAGCACGTACGCGACCTTGAGCGAGAACATCGGCCGGGGCAGGTTCGGATCCATCGTCTCCGGGTCCGAGTTCTGCCGGTAGCCGTCCTGGTGCCAGCCCCAGTACGGCTTCTCCGGCTCCAGGGCCGGCGGAGTGACGTCCAGGTGGTTGTGGTGGGTGTAGATGTTCCAGCCCGCGAGACCCCACATGTAGGGGAAGGCGATCGGGTGGGTGAGCAGTTCGCCGAAGAGCTCGTCCCGCTCCAGGAAGCCCAGCAGGTGCAGCGTGCCGTCCTTGGTGGTGTTGCCCTTCGCCTTCTCCTCGGCGTAGACCCGGTCGACCGCCGCCTCCAGGGCCGCCCGGTGATCCTCGGTCAGGACGTTGCGGAGCAACAGGAAGCCCTGCTCGTGGAACTCCTTGCGATCCGTGTCACTGATCGGCTCGTAGCCAGTGCGGCCGCCGTAGTCGAACACCGCGTCCCCTCCCCATAGGGTGAAACTCTTTCTGAGCACAGGCTGCCGATCGTAACCCCCACCGCAAGGCCCGCATCCCGGTGCGCGGCGCGCTGATCGGCGCCGGCCATCCGGAGGTACGCAGGGGAGCCAACTTTTGACACACCGCGACTAAACGACCGAGAAATGAGGGAGTCAGTCCCGTTCTGACCGTTTGTGCAATCACTGCCAGTTAGTGGTCGTTCCGGGAAGCAACAGAGTCGTCGCCCGATCAGCCGGGGCAGCCCGATCACTCAGGGCAGGCCGATCAGTCGGTGAAGACCTCGGCGACCACCTGGTGCGGCGTCGGCGGTACGCCCTTCACCGGTGTCCAGGCGCCGTCGTCCGCCGTCCACTGGAGGTCACCGAAGCGCACCTTCTTCACCCCGTGGTCGTCGGCGTGCGACACCAGCCAGTGCGCGTACCGCCAGCCCACCTGCGGATCCGTCGTCGGTACGGCCAGCCCGGTCAACTCGGCCGGTACCAAAGTCTCCAGCCGGCCCCAGTCGAGCTTCAGCCCGGCGGTCAGCGCCACCGCCGCCGCGTTCCCGCGCATCGCCGGCTCCCGGCCGACGGTGCAGGCCACCGCGCCGGTGGCGTTGCCCAGCAGTGCCCGGGTCAGCACCTCGGACTCGTCCGCCCACTGCTGGTACGCGTCGGGGAAGGCCGACCGCTGCACCCGTTGCGCCGCGACCGTGACCTCCATCTGCTCCCAGCCACGGACCTTCTTCAACGCGTTGTAGAACTTGGTCGCGGCGTAGCGCGGATCCCTGATCTGCTCCGGCGTGCCCCAGCCCTGGCTCGGCCGCTGCTGGAACAGCCCTACCGAGTCGCGGTCACCGCCGGCCAGGTTGCGCAGCCGGGACTCCTGGAACGCGGTCGCCAGAGCCACCACCACGGCCCGCTCCGGCATCTTGCGCCGGATCCCCACCGCGGCGATGGTCGCGGCGTTCGCCATCTGCTCGGCGTTCAACGTGACCCGGCCGTCCGCCTCGACCACACAGCCGGGGGCGGCGCTGGGTAACGGCAACCTGTGCCCGAACTCGCGAGCACCCAGGTAGACACCGAAACCGGCAACCGCCGCGAGCGTCACGCCCGCCGCCACCACCGCGCGAGTCCGCACCGCCACCTCCTGCCCGATAGTCGGACACAGCCTACTTCGACCGCCCAAAATCCGGCCCGGGTCAACCGCCGGCCGGGCCGGCCGGGGCCGGGTCAGTTACCGGGTACCCACCGGGCGGGCCGTTTCTCCCCGAACGCCGCGACACCCTCGCGGCCCTCCTCGGAGTGGAAGTACCGCACCGACAGTTCGCGCAGCCGTGCCAGCTCGGCCCGGAAGCTCTCCGTCGAGCCGCGCCGGAGCAGCTCCTTCGCCCCGGCCAGCGCGCCGGGGGCACCCCGGACCAGCGCCAGGCAGTAGGAGGCGACCGTCTCGTCCAGCGCCTCGGCAGTGGTGACGGTGGTGACCAGTCCGATCTCGGCCGCCCGACGGCCGTCGAAGGTGTCCCCGGTCAGGTACAGCTCGGCGGCGGCCCGTGGTTGCAGCCGGGGCAGCACGGTCGCCGAGATCACCGCCGGGATCACCCCGAGTCGCACCTCGGTGAACGCGAAGGTGGCCTCCTGGGCGCAGATCGCGATGTCGGCCGCCGCGACCAGGCCGAGGCCGCCGGCCCGGGCCGGGCCGCCGATCCGGGCCACCACCGGCTTCGGGCACTCCCAGATCGCCGCGAGCACGTCACCCAGCATCGCCACCGGCACCGTGCCCTCGCGGTACGCCGCCGCCGTCTCCTTCAGGTCCGCGCCCGAGCTGAAGACCGGCCCGGTGTGCGAGAGCACCACGACCCGGACGTCGTCGTCGGCCGCCGCCGCGCCCAGCGCGTCGAGCAGTTGACCGAGCAGGGCGGTGGAGAGCGCGTTGCGGTTGTGCGGGCTGTCCAGGGTGAGAGTTGTCACTCCGTGCGTGGTAGACACCCGGACGAGCTGATCAGCGGCTGAGGTCATGCCGGCACACTAGTCGCATGCCTGGAGTGCTCCCAGCGGGCGAGCCCGTACCCGTCGACGGGGCGCTGCCCGCCGCCGCCCTGGCCACGGTCGGCGACCGCGGCTTCGGGGTCTACGTCCACGTGCCGTTCTGCGCCTCCCGCTGCGGCTACTGCGACTTCAACACCTACACCGCCACCGAACTCGGCGGTTCGGCCGGCCGGGACGGCTACGCCGACCAGGTACTCGCGGAACTGCGCCTGGCCGCCCGGGTGCTGGCCGACCGGCCGCCGACCCGGGTCGACACGGTCTTCGTCGGCGGCGGTACGCCGACCCTGCTGCCCCCGGACGACCTGGCCCGGATCCTGGACGGCATCGACCGGACGTGGGGGTTGGCCGCCGACGCCGAGGTGACCACGGAGGCGAATCCGGAGTCGGTGACCCGGGACTCGCTCAAGGAACTGCGGGCGGCCGGGTACAACCGGATCTCCCTCGGCATGCAGTCGGCCGCGCCGGCGGTGCTGGCGATCCTGGACCGCCGGCACACCGCGGGCCGGGCCACCGAGGCCGCGCTGGAGGCCCGGGAGGTCGGCTTCGAGCACGTCAACCTGGACCTGATCTACGGGACGCCGGGGGAGCGGGCGGAGGACTTCGCGGCGTCGCTTCGGGCGGTACTGGCGGCGGGGGTCGACCACGTCAGCGCGTACGCCCTGATCGTCGAGGACGGTACCCGGCTGGCCGCCCGGATCCGGCGCGGCGAGTTGGCGTACCCGGACGACGACGTGGCGGCGGACCGCTACCTGGCCGCCGAGGCGGCGCTGACCGAGGCGGGTTTCTCCTGGTACGAGGTTTCCAACTGGGCCCGTAGCCCGGCCTCGGCCTGTCGGCACAACCTGCTCTACTGGACCGGCGGCGACTGGTGGGGTCTCGGGCCGGGTGCGCACAGCCACGTCGGCGGGGTCCGCTGGTGGAACGTCAAGCACCCGTCGAGTTACGCGGTCCGGCTGGCGGCGGGGCACTCCCCGGGGCAGGCCCGGGAGGTGCTGTCGACCGGGGAGCGGCGGGTCGAGGAGGTGCTGCTCGGGCTCCGGCTCGCCGCCGGGCTGCCGCTGTCGGTCCTCGACGACGCCGGTCGGGCGGGTGCGGCCGGGGCCCGCGAGACCGGGCTGCTGGACGCGGCGGCGTACGACGCCGGGCGGGCAGTGCTCACCCTGCGCGGGCGGCTGCTGGCCGACGCCGTGGTCCGGGACCTGCTGCCCTGACCCGCGCCGACGCGGCCCCGGAAAGCGCGATGGCCCGCGCCGGATCCGGCACGGGCCATCGCGCTGACGACTCGGATTACTTGATCATGCGGATGGACATCGGGTACTGGTAGACGACGCCCTCGTTCGCCTTCATGCCGGCGATGATCGAGAAGATCAGCACGACCACCCAGGCGATGAGCGGCAGGAAGAACAGCACGATGGTGCAGGTCCCGATGATCAGCGAGACGATCGAGATGATGCCCCAGGTGATCTGGAAGTTGAGCGCCTCGACCGCGTGCGCGCGAACGATCGGCGACTCGTTGCCCTTGGCGAGCAGCGCGACGAGCGAGGCGATGAAGCCGACCACGATGCCACCGAAGTGCGCGATCAGGGCCCAGGTCTTCTCCTCGCTGTTGGCGTAGCCGGCCGGTCCCGGGGCGCCGTACGGGTTGCCCGGCGGCGGGTAGCCGGCACCCGGGTACCCGCCCGGAGGCTGGCCGCCGGGGGGTGGGTAACCGCCGCCGGGTGGGTAACCGCCGCCCTGGGGCGGGTAGCCGCCGGGCGGGGGGTAACCGCCGCCGGAGGTCGGGTACGTCCCGCCCCCCGAGGTCGGATAGGTCCCGCCACCTGACGTCGGGTACGTCGCACCGCCGGAGGTCGGGTACGTCCCGCCGCCCGAGGTCGGCGGGGGCGTGCCGGGCGCACCGTACTGGGGTGCGGCGGGCGGGGGATACCCCTCGCCAGGTGTCGGGTATTGGCCCGGATTCATCGGGGCTGTCGGGTCCTGGGGCGGACCGCCGTATTCTCCGGGAGGGCGAGGCGGTTCAGTCATGGAGGTCACGGTAGGACTCCCGATCAAACAGCGCCAGCCGCCCCCCGGACGGAATCTGGACAACTGCCGGCCGTACCTGCTAGGTCCACCGGAGTACTGTGTCCTGGCAAGCCTGTTGTCCAGGTTCGGATATCCCCTCCAAACGATCATCGCGCCGGGTACGCCTTGGTCGTAGACTGGCACTCGCTACAGTCGAGTGCCAGGGCTGGCCTGGCCCGACCGTCGTGGTCGCCCCGGTCGTTTCGCCCAGCCGGGGCCGGGACGTCGCAGGGAGGTGAGGATGGGTCTCGACGACCGCAAGCTCGACGTGCTGCGCGCGATCGTGGAGGACTACGTCGCCACCCAGGAGCCGGTCGGCAGCAAGGCCCTGGTCGAGCGGCACCAACTCGGGGTTTCCCCGGCCACCGTCCGCAACGACATGGCCGTGCTGGAGGAGGAGGGCTACATCCGGCAGCCGCACACGAGTGCCGGCCGGGTGCCCACCGACCGTGGCTACCGGCTCTTCGTGGACCGGCTCTCCCGGGTCAAGCCGCTCACCCCGGCCGAGCGCCGGGCGATCGAGCGGTTCATGGTCGGCGCGGTGGACCTCGACGACGTGGTGCACCGTACGGTCCGGCTGCTCGCCCAGCTCACCCGGCAGGTGGCCGTGGTGCAGTACCCGAGCCTGGCCCGTTCCGCCGTCCGGCACCTGGAACTGGTGCCGATCTCCACCACCCGGCTGATGCTCGTCATGATCGCCGACACCGGCCGGGTGGAGCAGCGGCTGGTCGAGCTGCCCATCCCGATCAGCGCCGACGACGTGACCGATCTGCGCCGGCTGGTCAACGAGCGGCTCGGCGGCAAGAAGCTGGCCGAGACCCCGCCACTGGTCCAGGCGCTTGTCGACGAGGTGCCCCCGGGGCTCGGTCCGGCGATGACCACGCTCGCCACGGTGTTGCTGGAGACCCTGGTCGAGCGGCACGAGGAGCGGATCGTGATGGCCGGCACCGCCAACCTGACCCGGGGCGGGCTGCTCGACTTCCAGGGTTCACTGCGGCCGATCCTCGAGGCGCTAGAGGAGGAGGTCGTCCTGCTCAAGTTGATCGGCGAGGTGGAGCCGAACACCCTTCAGGTTCGCATCGGCGACGAGAACGAGATCGACAATCTGCGGGCCGCCTCGGTGGTCAGCACCGGATACGGTCCGGGTACGACCATCGTCGGCGGACTCGGCGTGTTGGGGCCCACCCGGATGGACTACCCGGGCACCATCGCCACGGTGCGGGCCGTGGCACGCTACGTCGGCGACGTGCTGGCGCAGAACTGACCACCAAGCTCTCCCCCTGACGACCGGCGGACGGTAACGCGAGACAGACATGAGGACACGGAACGCAGTGGCCAAGGACTACTACGGGATTCTCGGCGTCAGCCGGGACGCCTCCGACGACGACATCAAGCGCGCCTACCGCAAGTTGGCGCGGCAGTACCACCCGGACGTGAATCCGGATCCGGAGGCACACGAGAAGTTCAAGGACATCAACGCCGCGTACGAAGTCCTCTCGGACGACCAGAAGCGGCAGATCGTCGACCTGGGCGGCGACCCGCTCGCTCCCGGTGGCGGCCCCGGAGCCGGCCCCGGCGGTGCCGGTGGGCCGTTCGTCGGCTTCCAGGACATCATGGACGCCTTCTTCGGTGCGGCCGGTGGTTCCCGGGGGCCGCGTCCGCGTACCCGGCCGGGTGCCGACGCCATCCTGCGGCTCGAACTCGACCTGCACGAGACGGCGTTCGGGGTGGAGGCGCCGATCGCGGTCGACACCGCCGTGCTCTGCACCACCTGCACGGGTGCCGGCACCGCGCCCGGCACGCACCTGGCCACCTGTGAGGCGTGCGGCGGGCGGGGCGAGGTGCAGTCGGTGCAGCGC
The DNA here is from genome assembly GCF_002846275.1 of Plantactinospora sp. CNZ320. Lineage (NCBI taxonomy): Bacteria > Bacillati > Actinomycetota > Actinomycetes > Micromonosporales > Micromonosporaceae > Plantactinospora > Plantactinospora sp. CNZ320. The sequence goes on along the minus strand of NZ_PJMP01000001.1, from coordinate 3,276,992 downwards.
ACCTTCCTCGGTCAGGTCGTCTCGTCCCGGCCGTGCACGGTCTGCCAGGGGTACGGCACGGTGATCCCGCACCCCTGCCCGACCTGCGCCGGGGACGGCCGGGTGCGTACCCGCCGTTCGCTGACCGTGAAGATCCCGGCCGGTGTCGAGGACGGCATGCGGATCCGACTGGCCCAGCAGGGCGAGGTCGGCCCCGGTGGCGGTACGGCCGGCGACCTCTACGTCGAGATCCACGAGCGGCCGCACGACGTCTACTCCCGCAAGGGCGACGACCTGCACTGCCGGGTCACCGTGCCGATGACCGCCGCCGCACTCGGTACCCGGCTGACAATCAAGACGCTGGACAGCGAGGAGCCGGTCGACGTCAAGCCGGGCACCCAGCCGGGCTCGACGCTGCGGCTGCGCGCCCGGGGCGTGCCACACCTGCGCGGTACCGGCCGGGGCGACCTCTACGTGCACCTCGACGTGCGTACCCCGACCAAGCTCGACGCCGAGCAGGAGCGGATGCTGCGCGAGTTCGCCAAGACCCGGGGCGAGGAGGTCGCCGAGCTGACCAAGCAGGGCGGCTTCTTCTCCCGGATGCGCGACGCCTTCAACGGCCACGCCTGACGGGCCACGCCTGACGGGCCACGCCTGATTGGCCACGCCTGATTGGCCACGCCTGATTGGCGCGTCGTCCGGCCGGCGCGGCTCGCCGGCCGGACGAACCGCTAACCTGCTCGCCGTGAGTGCGCCGCTGTTCCTGGTCGAGTCGCTGCCGTCGGACGACTCCGTCACCCTCGACGGTCCGGAGGGGCATCACGCCGCGACAGTGCAACGGCTGCGTACCGGTGAGGAGTTGCTGCTTGCCGACGGGCGCGGCGGCACCCTGACCGCGGTGGTCACCAGCGTCGGCCGGGGCACCCTGACCGCCTCGGTCACCTCCCGGCGGTACGTCGAGGCGCCCGACCCGAGACTGGTGGTGGTGCAGGGCATCGCCAAGGGCGACCGGGCCGAACTGGCCGTGCAGGCGATGACCGAGGTCGGGGTGGACGAGATCGTGCCCTGGGCGGCGGAGCGCTCGGTGGCGCAGTGGCGCGGCGACCGGGGCGCCCGGGCCAGGGACCGCTGGGTGGCGACCGCGCGCGAGGCGGCCAAGCAGGCCCGCCGATCCTGGCTGCCGACCGTCGCCGGCTCGGCGCAGGCACCGGACGAGTCGACCCGGGTGGTGGCCCGGCGGATCGGTGACGCGGCAGCCGGTTTCGTGCTGCACGAGGAGGCGCAGGCCCGGCTCGGCACCGCCGAACTGCCGCCCGCCGGCGACATCGTGCTGGTGGTCGGTCCCGAGGGAGGCGTGTCGCCGGCCGAGTTGGCGACGCTTACCTCGGCGGGTGCCGTACCGGTCCGGCTCGGCCCGGAGGTGCTGCGTACCTCGACCGCCGGTGTCGCCGCCCTCGCCGTCCTCTCCACCCGCCTCGGCCGCTGGTGAGTAAGGAAGGGCCCCTTCTTATCGTTTTCTGTAGAAGAAGGGGCCCTTCCTAACGGGCGTCGGATGGTGCGTCAGATGTCGACGGTGCTGGTTAGGCGGATGTTGGCGACGCTGCGAGCCGCCTCGATGCGGTACCGGCCGGGGCGGGTGGCCCAGCCCTCCGGCTCCCAGACCCGGAAGGTCCGTGCCGGCAGTGGGACCCGTACCGTCACCGACTCGCCGGGAGCCGCCTCGGCAGCGGCGAAGCCGGCCAGCCAGCGCACCGGACGATCCGGCTCGGCGGCCTCCGGGCCGACGTACACCTGCACCACCTCGCGGCCGGGACGGTGGCCGGTGTTGCGGACGCTCACCACGGCGACCGGTCCCTCCGCCCCGTCCTTGACGGTGAGCGACTCGTACGCCCACTCGGTGTAGCCGAACCCGTGCCCGAACGGGAAGAGCGGCTCGGCCCGCCAGCCCCGGTAGCCGACGAAGATCCCGTCGGTGTAGTCGAGCACCCCGTCGACCGGGGTGGTGGGAAGCGCCGGGCAGTCCTCCGGCCGGCGTGGCCAGGTGGTGGGAAGCCGTCCGCCCGGTTCCGCCCGACCGAGCAGTACGTCGGCGAGCGCCGCCCCGGCCTCCTGCCCGGGAAACCAGGTGAGCAGGATCGCCGCCACCTCGTCGGCCCAGGGCATCAGCACCGGTGAACCGGCGTTGACCACCACCACCGTCCGGGAGTTCGCCGCGGCGACCCGCCGGACCAGCTCGTCCTGCCGGCCGGGCAGCGCCAGCGTGCTCCGGTCGAACCCCTCCGACTCCACCTCCTCGGTGGTGCCGACCACCACCACCGCCACGTCGGCGTCGGCGGCGACCCGGACCGCCTCGTCGAGCAGGGCGTCGTCCGGGGCGACCGCCGGCTCGGCGTGACCGAGGCCGAAGGAGACGAAACCCGGATGTTCGCCGTCGACCATCCGCCGGGTGAGCCGTACCTCGACCGGCTCACCGGCGCGTACGGCGACCTCGAACCGGCGCTCCACGGTGGCCCGGAAGACGGTGCCGGGCTCCTCCGACGGCTCGTAGAGCGGGCCGTCGAAGAGTTCCGTACCGTCCACGGTGAGGGTGAAGACCCCGAAGCCCTCGACCGCGAGCCGGGCGGTGCCGCTGCGCAGCGGCGTGTGTACGGCGCTGATCTCGATGCTGGCCAGCTCCTCCGGCGGCAGGCCCTCGGGCAGCTCACCCATCCAGCGCACCGTCGCCCGGTCCAGCTCCGCCCGGTAGCGCTCCCGCCCGTCGGCGTCGCGCAGCGTGGCGATGATCGGGGTCCAGGCCACTCCGCCGGCCGCCGGCAGCCGGAGCCGGGGGTCGGCGCCGACCCCGTGGACGAGGTCGGTGTCGGGCAGCGCGGCGGTCAGCCCGGCGAGCGGGGAGATGGCGTGCGGCGGCGCGACCAGGGCACTGCCGCCGCCCTGGATCCGCGCGTCGTCGGCGAGCGCGCCGAGCACCGCCACCCGGCGCAGCCGGCCCGGATCGAGCGGCAGCAGCCCGCCTTCGTTGCGGGCCAGCACGAAGGAGCGGACCGCGACCGCGTGCGCCAGGGCGGCGCCGTCCGGCGGGCGCGGCCGGTCGGCCGGGTCCACCGCCGGGGGTACGCCGTCGAGCAGCCCGACCCGGCCGGCGAGCCGGAGCACCCGGCGTACCTTGTCGTCCACCTCGGTCTCGGCGACCGTGCCGGCCCGGACGGCGGCGACCAGCGCGGCGCCCCACGGGTCACCGGCGGCCGGCATCACCACGTCGAGCCCGGCGTTCGCGGACGCCTCGGTGCTGCGCGCCGCCGTCCAGTCGGAGACGACGATCCCGTCGAAGCCCCACTCCCGCTTGAGCAGGTCCCGGAGCAGCCCGGCGTGCTCGGTCATGGTGTGCCCGTTGACCCCGTTGTACGCCGCCATCACCGCCCAGACCCCGGCGGCGACGATCCGTTCGAACGGGGCGAGGTAGACCTCCCGGAGCGCCCGTTCGGAGACCCGGACGTCAACTGTCATCCGCTCCGTCTCCGAGTCGTTCGCGACCAGGTGCTTGACGGTGGCACCGACGCCGAGCTCCTGCACGCCGGTGACGTAGCCGACGCCGATCTCGGCGCTGAGCAGCGGGTCCTCCGAGTAGCACTCGAAGTGCCGGCCGCCGAGCGGGCTGCGGTGCAGGTTGACGGTGGGGGCGAGGAGCAGGTGGATGCCCTTGCGCCGGCACTCGGCACCGAGCACCCGGCCCGCCTGCCGGGCGAGGATGGGATCCCAGGTGGCGGCCAGCGCGGTCGGGCTGGGCAGGGCGATCGACGGGTCGTCCGGGGTCCAGCGGACGCCGCGTACCCCGATCGGGCCGTCCGACATCACCAGCGAGCCGAGCCCGATCTCGGGGATGGCCGGCAGGGTCCAGAAGTCCTGGCCGGAGAGGAGCCGGACCTTCGTCTCCAGGTCCAGCGCGGCGAGCGCCCGATCGAGTACGGCGTCCGCCGGATCAGGGATCGCGTCCGCTCGGTCGGCCTCAGCCCCGTCCCGCCGATCCACCGTCATCGTCGCGCCCCTTCCGCCGGCCGGATATCGATCATCCTGCCAGCCGGAGCCGCCGCCCGCCGCCCGACGATCCGGCGGTAGGGATTCGGTAGTGGAGTCGGCGTTTTGGGGCAGCGGTGGGCCGTGTCCGGTCGGCGGCCGACGGCGGTGGTCAGGTGCGCAGGTAGGAGGCGCCGTTGAGGTCCACGATGGTGCCGGAGGCCCACTCCGCCTCCGGCGAGGCCAGCCAGTGCACGGCGGCGGCGATCTCCTCCGGCCGGGCGATCCGGTTGAACGGGCTCTGCGCCCGGATCGCGTCACCGCGCGGCGCCTTGAGGTGCTCGTTGGTCATGTCGGTCTCGACGAAGCCGGGCGCGACCGTGGCGACCGCGATCCCGTACGGGGCGAGGGCCACCGCAAGGGACTGGCCCAGCGCGTTCAGCCCGGCCTTGCTGGCGCCGTACGCCGGCTGGGTCGGTTCGCCCCGGAACGCGCCCCGGGACGAGACGTTGACGATCCGGCCACCCGGCTGACGCAGGTGCCGGGCAGCACACCAGATGGTGTTGGCCGCGCCCAGCAGGTTGACGTCGAGCGTCCGGCGCCACTGCTGCTGCCACTGCTCGTAGGAGGACTCGAAGACCGGGTGCCCGGCATCCGCACTGCCGAACACCCCGGCGTTGTTCACCAGTACGTCCAGTCCGCCGAGCCGGTCGGCCGCGTCGTCGACCATCGCGCGTACCTCCTCCGGGTCGGCCAGGTCGGCCCGGACCGCCACGTGCCCCTCGCCGGGCAGGGCCGCGACGAGCTGCTCGGCCAGCGGGGCCGAGTCGCGGTGGTGCACCGCCACCCGATCGCCCCCGGCAGCGAACGCCATCGCCACCGCCCGCCCGATTCCCCGGGACGCCCCCGTCACCAGCACCGCTCGTCCAGTCATCCGGCCATGATGCCGGTCGCCGCCGGCTTCGAGGTCACCGGGCCGGACCGCGCTGCACTCGCATCGGCAGGACGGTGCCGCACCGGGCCGGCGGGACCGTGCCGCACTCGCATCGGCGGGACCGTGCCGCACCGGGCCGGCGGGACGGCGCCGGGCAACGGCAACCCCTACGATTGGCGATGATGGAGACCAACTGCCTGTTCTGCCGGATCGTCGCGGGCGAGATCCCGGCGACCGTCGTCCGGGAGACCGACACCACGCTCGCCTTCCGGGACATCGATCCGAAGGCGCCGGTGCACGTGCTGGTGATCCCGAAGGAGCACTACGCCGACGTGGTGACCCTGACCGAGGCCGATCCGGGACTCGCCGGTGAGGTGCTGAGCACCGCGGCGGTGGTCGCCGAGACCGAGGGACTGGCCGCCGACGGCTTCCGGCTGATCTTCAACACCGGCCCGTACGGCGGGCAGGAGGTCTTCCACGCCCACGCCCACGTGCTCGGCGGCGAGCCGTTGGGGCCGATGCTGGCCCGCTGAGCACGCTCCCTCCGTTCAAGCCGGGAAAGTGCACCCCCGGCGGCCAGCGGAAACGGCCAGGTGGGCGGGCGTAGGATCCGTGATCTTGGCGAAGGGATCGCTGGCGAGGGGGCATCGTGGCCGAGGGAGACGGACGGTTCGAGCGGCTGGTCCGGCAGGCACAGGCCGAGTCCCGGATTCCGGCGGTCTCGGTCGCGCTGCACCGGGCCGACCGGCCGTTGCGGACCTTTACGGTCGGCACCACCGGCAACGACGCGCCGCTGCACAGCGGTACCGCGTTCCGGATCGGTTCGGTGACGAAGACCTTCACCGCCGTACTCGTGATGCAGTGCCGGGACGACGGACTGCTCGACCTGGACGACCCGATCGGGGCGCACCTCGACGTACCGGCGCACGGCGAACCGACCGTACGCCGGCTGCTGTCGCACACCTCCGGGGTGCAGCGCGAGCCGTACGGCGACGTGTGGGACACCCTGCACACCCCGGAACTCGACGAGTTCCTCGCCGACCTGGCCCGGGCCGAACGGGTACTCCCACCGGCCCGCCGGTTCCACTACTCCAACCTCGGCGCCGCGCTGCTCGGCCAGGCGGTCGCCCGGCTCCGTGGCGGTACCTGGGCGGAGGTGCTCGCCGAGCGGGTACTCGACCCGCTCGGGCTGGCCGACACCGTCACGCACCCGCCGGCGGGCGCGGCGACCGGCTTCCTGGTCGACGCCTACTCCGACCATGCCCGGCCGGAGCCGAACACCGACCTCGGCGCGGTCGGCCCGGCCGCGCAGCTCTGGAGCACCGCACCCGACATGGCCCGCTGGGCGGCGTTCCTGGTCGACCCGGCGGCGATTGACCCGACCGGCGCGGTGCTCCGGTCGAGCACTCTCGACGAGATGCGCTGGCCGCTGACCGTGACCGACGAGTCGCTCTGGTCCGCAGGCTTCGGGCTGGGACTGATCCTGCTGCCCCAGCGTTCCTCCGGTGCGGCGGAGCGGGTCACGCACGTCGGCCACGACGGTGCGATGCCCGGTTTCCTGGCAAGCGTCTACGGCCGGCGCGGCGGTCCGGGCACACCGGCGGCGATGGGGTGCGCGGTGCTCGGCTCCTCGGGTACGGGCGTCGCGGTGAACGAGCTGGCGCACCAGTTGCTGGCCCTCTCGGCCCAGGAGGATCCCGCCGACATCGTGCCGTGGACTCCGGGCGAGCCGGCTCCGGAGCCGTACCGCGGGCTGCTCGGCCGCTGGTGGGGCGAGGGCTTCGAGTACGTCTTCTCGTGGCGGGACGGCACCCTGCGGGCCCGCGGCGTGGCCGATCCGGCCGGTAAGCCGCCGGCCGTCTTCGCACCGTTGCCGGACCGGCCGGACGTGCTGCGTACGGTCTCCGGCCGGGAGGTCGGCGAGTTGCTCCGGCTGACCCGGGACGACCGGGGCGAGGTGGTCCGGATGCACTGGGCCACCTACCGCTTCACCCGGCGCCAGGAGACCTTCGACCGCTTCGACTTCCGCGCGAGCTGACGGTTCCGCGTGAATTGACGGTCCGCACGAGCTGCCGGTGGCGCGTCCGGTGGTGGTCACCGCCGTCCCGTTACGGCCATTATGTCCGGGTAGTCGGGCGTGCCGACCGGTCACCGAGCGGGTCAGCCGGACCGGCTCCGCCGGGCGGGGCCGCCCCGGCGCGGACGGGGTAGGGCCCCGACCTGCCCAGGCCGGTGATCGGGGGCGGAAATGGGCAGCGTGCCATCGGCGTTGAACAGATACGATGAGTCCAACGTCCGCACGTCGCGCGACCGGTCGGGAGATTCCCGACGGTGCAGCGGCACCGAGATTGGAAGCAGGTGGCACAGGGCCTCGGGCCCGACCCATGACCGGTACCCCACCCCCCGGGCAGCCCCGGGTGCAGACCAGGATCACGGTCCCAGACCCCAAGATCATGGTCAATCTGCTCGGCGCGGGCGACGAGATCCTGCGACTCATCGAGCGGTCGATCCCCAGTGACGTGCACGTCCGGGGAAACGAGATCACCCTGACCGGCGCCCCTGGCGACAACGCCTTCGCGGAGCGGCTCTTCACCGAGCTGCTCGAGTTGATCGAGAAGGGCGAGACACTGACCACCGACGCCGTACGGCGTACGCTGGCCATGATCGAGCAGGGCGGCACCGAACGCCCCGCCGAGGTGCTGACGCTCAACATCCTGTCCCGGCGCGGCCGGACCATCCGGCCCAAGACGCTGGGCCAGAAGCGGTACGTCGACGCGATCGACGGTAAGACGATCGTCTTCGGCATCGGCCCGGCCGGTACCGGCAAGACCTACCTGGCGATGGCCAAGGCGGTGCAGGCGCTCCAGGCCAAGCAGGTGAACCGGATCATCCTGACCCGGCCGGCGGTCGAGGCGGGCGAGCGGCTCGGCTTCCTGCCCGGCACGCTGCACGAGAAGATCGACCCCTACCTGCGGCCGCTCTACGACGCGCTGCACGACATGCTCGACCCGGACTCGATCCCGAAGCTGATGGCCGCCGGGACGATCGAGGTCGCGCCACTGGCGTACATGAGGGGCCGCGCGCAACCGTACGACGCGCGGGTCCTGACTCCGGAGGGATTCAAGCCGTTCGGGTCGCTCCAGGTCGGCGACCTGGTCATCGGCTCGAACGGTACGCCCACGCCGGTGATCGGCATCTACCCGCAGGGACCCAAGCAGGTCTACCGGGTCACCACCCAGGACGGGGCGTCCACGCTCTGCTGTGGCGAGCACCTCTGGACGGTCAGGACTCCCGAGGACAAGCGGCATGGCCGCCGCCGGACCCTTGAGACGAGTGAGATGATCGGCAACGAGCGGCGGGGTCACGCCCACCGCTATGAACTCCCGGTCGTGGCCCCGGTGCAGATGGAGCCGCAGGAGGTTCCGCTCGACCCGTACGCTCTCGGGCTGCTGCTCGGGGATGGGTCCATCTCGTGCCGGGCGACGCCTGGATTCACGACGGCGGATCCCGAGCTGGCAGTCGCGCTCGAGGCGGCGCTCCCCAACATCGAACTCGTCCGCAAGGGCGACCTCGACTACGTCCTTCGGCACGTTCACGGTGGCCGTGGTGGGGTGATCGTCGCCAACCCGGTGACCGTCGCGCTCCGCGAGCTGGAACTGGCCGGCACCAAGTCGGGAACCAAGTTCGTGCCGGAGGTGTACAAGCGCAACGGCATCGAAGTACGACTGGCAGTGCTACAGGGCTTGCTGGACACGGACGGAGGGCCGGTCCTCCAGTCGGGGCGCACCTGCCGGGTGCAGTACTCGACGACCTCCGCCAGGCTCCGGGACGACGTCATCTATCTGGTCCAGTCGCTCGGCGGCGTTGCCTCCTGGCGCGTTCGGGAGGCCGAGGGACGCGAGCCCGGCCTCGCAAAGGGTCGCCCCGTCCCGTACCGTGCGGACGCCTACGTCGTGGAGATCCGGTTGCCGGAGGGGATCGCCCCGTTCCGCCTGGAGCGCAAGCGCCGGCGCTACGAGGCACAGGGGGGTGGCCGGCCGATGCGCTTCATCGACTCGATCCTCCCCGCGGGTGTGCAGGAGACGATGTGCATCCAGGTCGCGGCGGAGGACTCGCTCTACGTCACCGACCACTTCCTGGTCACGCACAACACCCTTAATGACGCGTTCATCATCCTCGACGAGGCGCAGAACACCACGCCCGAGCAGATGAAGATGTTCCTCACCCGGCTGGGCTTCGGCTCCAAGATCGTGGTGACCGGTGACGTGACCCAGGTCGACCTCCCCGGCGGTACGACCAGTGGGCTGCGCGCCGTACGCGAGATCCTGGAGGGGGTCGAGGACGTGCACTTCTCCCAACTCTCCAGTTCCGACGTCGTGCGGCACCGGCTGGTCAGTGACATCGTTGACGCGTACGCCCGCTGGGACGCCGAACGGGAGTCCCAGCAGCAGGGCCAGGGCGTGCACGCCGTACCCGGCCGGACCGCGCACGGCGGCCGGACCGGCCGACGCCGTTAGACCGGCCCGACAGTGCCGTCACCACAGCTTCCGACAGTGCATCAGGGGAACCAGTTGTCCATCGAGATCGCCAACGAGTCGGGCAGCGCCGTCGACACCGACGCCGTGCTCGCCGTGGCCCGACACGCCCTCGACGAGATGGGGGTCAACTCCCTCGCCGAGCTGTCGGTGCTGCTCGTCGACGTCGACTACATGACCGAGCTGAACCACCGCTGGATGGGTGGGGACGGCCCGACCGACGTACTCGCCTTTCCGATGGACGAGGGCAGCGTCGACCACGGGCCAGGCGAGGTGAACGGCGGTGAGCCGGCGCTCCTCGGCGACATCGTGCTCTGCCCGGAGGTCGCCGCCAAGCAGGCCGCCACCGCCGGGCACTCGGCCGCCGACGAGTTGCACCTGCTGACCGTGCATGGCGTACTACACCTACTCGGCTACGACCACGCCGAACCGGAGGAGGAACGGGAGATGTTCGCGCTACAGGCGCGGCTCCTGGACAGCTGGCGCGCGACCCGGACCCAGTGATGCCTGACCATTTAGCCGCGCTGCCCGCGTCGCTGGCGTCGACCGTCAGCGCCCCGGGCGGCCTGCCCGATCTCGCACTGCTCTTCTTCGCCGCCGGTCTGGTGGTGCTCGCCGGCATCTTCGCGATGGCCGACGCCGCGCTCGGCGCCGTCTCCCCGGCCCAGGCCGGTGAGCTGGCCCGGGACGGTGTACGCGGCGCACGTACCCTCCAGGTCGTCGCCGCCGACGCGGTCCGGCACATCAACCTGCTGCTGTTGCTGCGGCTGCTCTGCGAACTGACCGCGACCGTCCTGGTCGCGCTGGTCGCGGTGGACACCTTCGGCGCCGGCTGGACCGCCGCCCTGGTCACCGCGGGCGCGATGACCGTGGTCAGCTTCGTGGTGGTCGGCGTGGCGCCGCGCACCATCGGCCGGCAGCACGCCTACACCGTCGGCCGGGTCACCGCGCCGCTGGTCCGCTGGCTGGGCCGGGTGCTGAATCCGCTCGCCTCGCTGCTGATCCTGATCGGCAACGCGGTCACCCCGGGGCGCGGGTTCCGGGAGGGCCCGTTCGCCACCCAGGTCGAGCTGCGTGAGCTGGTCGACCTCGCCGAGCAGCGCGGCGTCGTGGAGCACGGCGAACGGCAGATGATCCACTCGGTCTTCGCGCTCGGTGACACAATCGTCCGCGAGGTGATGGTGCCGCGTACCGAGATGGTCTGGATCGAGGCGCACAAGAAGCTGCCGCAGGCGCTGGTGCTCTTCCTCCGCTCCGGCTTCTCCCGGATCCCGGTGATCGGCGACAGCGTCGACGACGTGCTCGGGGTGCTCTATCTCAAGGACGTGATCCGGCAGACCCAGGGGGACGACCCGGCCGCCGACGCGCGGCCGGTCTCCGAGGTGATGCGCACCGCCACCTTCGTACCCGAGTCGAAGCCGGTCGACGACCTGCTCTCCGAGATGCAGGCGGCCCGTACCCACATGGTGATCGTCGTCGACGAGTACGGCGGCACCGGTGGGTTGGTCACCATCGAGGACATCCTGGAGGAGATCGTCGGCGAGATCACCGACGAGTACGACGTCGAGCGACCGCCCGTCGAGCGCCTCGACGACGGCCAGGTCCGGGTCACCGCCCGACTGCCGGTCGAGGACCTCGGGGAGTTGTTCGACGTCGAGTTGCCGGCCGACGAGGTGGAGACCGTCGGCGGGCTGCTCGCCCAGTCCCTCGGCCGGGTGCCGATCCCCGGTGCCTCGGCCGATGTGGGCGGGCTGCGGCTGATCGCCGAGGGCACCACCGGCCGGCGCAACCACATCGACTCCGTACTGGTCCGCCGGCTCACCGAGGCCGACGAGCCGGAGCAGCAGCAGAGCCGTACCGACCCCGAGTCCCGGGGTACGCAGAACACCCGGGAGCAGCACTCCCGGGCCGACGAGAGGCAACCCGCCGATGCCTGACCCGTCCGCCCCACCAGCCGCCCCGGTCGGTGGGCACACCCCGTCGGCAACCGTCGAACTGACCGCCGAGGACACCAAGCTGGTGGTGCTGGCCCGGGGTGCCCGGGGACGGGTCGGCGCGGTGGAGGGCGCGGCGGTACGCGACCAGGACGGCCGGACGTACGCCGCCGCCAGTGTCTCGCTGCCGTCGCTGACCATCACGGCGTTGCAGCTCGCCGTCGCCTCGGCGGTCGCGGCCGGAGCGACCCGGCTGGAGGCCGGTGCGGTGGTGACCGAGGCGTCGACGCTGGACGGCGCCGGGCACGCCGCCGTCCGGGACCTCGCGGCGGACGCGCCGATCCACGTCGCCGCCCCGGACGGCACCCTGCTCGGCACGGTGCTGGAGTGACCGCCTCCCGCTCCGCTGGTCGGTCGGCCGGTTACCGGGCCGGGTTCGCCTGCTTCGTTGGGCGGCCGAACGCCGGCAAGTCGACGCTGACCAACGCGATCGTCGGGCAGAAGATCGCGATCACCTCCAACAAGCCGCAGACCACCCGGCACGTGATCCGGGCCGTACTGCACCGGCCGGACTCACAGCTCGTGCTCGTCGACACCCCCGGGCTGCACCGGCCGCGTACCCTGCTCGGCGAGCGGCTCAACGACCTGGTCCGGCAGACCTGGAGCGAGGTCGACGTGATCGGCCTCTGCATCCCGGCGGACGAGCCGATCGGCCGGGGCGACCGGTTCATCACCGGCGAACTGGCCGAGCTGAAGGCCAAGGTGCTGGCGGTGGTCACCAAGACCGATCTGGTGGATCGGAAACGGCTGGCCGAGCAACTGCTCGCGGTCAGCGAACTGGGCGCCTTCGCCGAGGTCGTACCGGTCAGCGCGGTCTCCGGTCACCAGGTGGACACCCTTGTCGACGTGATGACCGGCTATCTGCCGTCCTCGCAGCAGCTCTATCCGGACGACATGCTCACCGACGAGCCGGAGCAGATCCTGGTCGCCGAGCTGATCCGGGAGGCGGCGCTGGAGGGGGTCCGGGACGAGCTGCCGCACTCGATCGCGGTGGTGGTCGAGGAGATGATCCCCGAGGACCGGCTGATGAAGATCTACGCCGACGTCTACGTGGAACGCTCCAGCCAGAAGGCGATCGTGATCGGCGCCCGGGCCAGCCGGCTCAAGGACGTCGGCATCCGGGCTCGGCAGCAGATCGAGGAACTGCTCGGTACCCGGGTCTATCTCGACCTGCACGTCCGGGTGGCCAAGGACTGGCAGCGGGATCCGAAGCAGCTCCGCAAGCTCGGCTTCTGAGCCCGGTCGCGGATCGTCGGGGGAGGGGAGCGGATGCCGGCACGTCTGCTGGTCACCGGCTCGGCGGGGCGGGTCGGACGGCTGCTCCGGCCCCGGCTGGCCGGCCCGGACCGGTTCCTCCGGCTGCTCGACATCGCGGAGCAGCCTCCGGCGGCACCGGACGAACCGGTGGAGATCGTCCGTGCCGACATCTTCGACCCGGTGGCGCTGGCGGCAGCCTGTGCCGGGGTCGACGCCGTACTGCACCTGGCGGCGATTCCCGGTGAGGACACGTTCGCGGAACTGCTCCGGGTGAACGTGGCGGGTACCCAGGCCGTGCTGGAGGCGGCCCGTGCGGCCGGGGTACCCCGGGTGGTGCTGGCCTCGACGATCCACGCGGCCGGCTGGTACCGCCGGGTCGGCAGCACGCCGCAGCCGGTTGGCGGCACGCCGGGGTCGGCGGGCGGCACGTTGGGACCGGACGGCGTGCCGGCACCGACCGGGCCGGACGGGGTGCCGGCGGCGGTGCCACCTCGCCCGAACACCTACTACGGCTGGTCCAAGGCGGCAGTCGAGTCGCTCGGCAGCCTCTACGCCGACCGGTTCGGCATGACCGTCTTCGCGCTGCGGCTCGGCGCCTGCTTCCCCGAGCCACCCGGGATCAGCGGGCTGGAGAACTGGATCTCCCCGGACGACTGCGCCCGGCTGGTCGACGCCTGCCTGCGATCGGAGGCAGGCGGCTTCCGGCTGCTCTGGGGGATCAGCCGGAACAGCCGGCGCTGGTGGTCGCTGGCCGAGGGGCGGGAGATCGGGTACGAGCCAGAGGACGACGCCGAGCCCTACGCCGACCGGGTACGCCCACTCGACGGCGAGGAGGCCACCGCAGGTCTGGTCGGCGCGCAGTTCTGTCTCTATCCGCTCGGCGAGCGCCCCTGACCAGACGAGGGGAGCGACCGTCCCGGTGACGCACAGCCCTCGGGCAGCGCACAGAATCGGTGTCTGTCGAAGGACCGTACTGGGTATGGTGCGGACCCATGGGAAAAATCCTCTCCGTCAACCTGGCCGTGCCGGAGCCGAACAGCGCCAAGGCGGTCGGGACCACCGGCATCAACAAGCGCCCGGTGGACGGGCCCGTGCAGGTCCGTTCACCCGGGCCGAAGAAGGTCGGGCTGGGCAGCGGCCTGGTCGGTGACCAGATCTTCGACCTGGCGCACCACGGCGGCGACGACCAGGCGGTCTACGCCTACGCACGGGAGGACTACGACTGGTGGGAGGCGGAGCTGGGGCGCCCGCTTCCCGGCGGCCTGTTCGGGGAGAACCTGACCACGGTCGGGCTCGACGTGAACGGTGCGGTGCTCGGCGAGCAGTGGCAGATCGGCTCCGAGCTGTTGTTGCAGACCACGTTCGGCCGGATCCCGTGCGCCACCTTCCAGCTGAAGATGGGGCTGCCGCGCTGGCTGAAGCGGTTCACCCAGGCGGCCCGGCCGGGGGCGTACCTCCGGGTGCTGCGGCCAGGGCAGGTACGCGCCGGTGACGAGGTGACGGTGCTGCACCGGCCGGAGCACGGGGTGACGGTCGCCGAGGGGTTCCGGGCCTGGATGTCGGAGCCGGAACTGCTGCCCCGGCTGCTGGCCGTCGAGGAGGCGCCGGAGGAGTTGCGCGAGCAGGTCAGGCGGCGGTTGGCCGGCTGAGGCGAGGAGGGTTCGTCGCGGAACCTGCGCAGAATCGGTTGTCCGGGCGCGGATGCGGGGTACGAAGGCACTCTGTCCCCTCGTCCCGCGACAAGTCAGGCTGATGCGAAACCGGTACTACGACCTGCTCCGCTGTCTCGCCATCGTCCGAGTCGTCGTCTACCACGTCACCGGTTGGGCCTTCCTCACCCTGGCGTTCCCGGCCATGTCGGTGATGTTCGCGCTCGCCGGGGCGTTGATGGCCAGCTCCCTCGACCGCTGGGGTGTCGCGGCGGTCGGCCGTCGACTGCGTCGGCTGCTGCCGTCGCTCTGGCTGGTGGCGCTGCTCTTCGTACCCGCCATGTTGCTCACCGGACTGGCGCCGTCCTGGCGGCTGGTCTTCTGGGTACTGCCACTGGCCGATCCGCCAGCCAACTCGTGGGGGGCGCTGGCGCTGAGCGTGGTCTGGTACCTGCGCGACTACCTGTGGTTCGTTCTCGTCTCGCCGCTGGCCCACTGGCTGTTCCGGCGCTGGCCGGTACCGACACTGCTCGCGCCGTACCTGCTGCTCGGCGTGGTCGAGTTCGGCTATCCCGACGCACCGGGACTGCTGCGCGAATTCGGGCTCTACTACGGTGCCTGGCTGCTCGGCTTCGCCCAGCACGACGGGCTGCTGCGGCGGATGTCCCGCCGGCTGCTGCTGAGCATCGCGGTGCCGCTCGGCGCGGCCGGTCTCGCCTGGATCCTGACCCACCAGGGGCCGCGCGGTTACGACCTGAACGACGTACCGCTGGGCAACGCGCTCTGGTCGGTCGCGTTCGTGCTGCTGGTCTTCGGGCTGGCGCCCCCGGCCGTCTCCTGGGTCGACCGCTTGGCGCCGCTGCGCCGGGCGGTGACCGTGCTCAACGCGCGGGCGCTGACCGTCTATCTCTGGCACATGCCCTTCGTGATCGCCCTCAACGAGCTGCTCTCCGGGCTGGGGCTCGCCCATTCCTCCGCGCTCGGCCTGGCGGCCCGGCTGGCCGCCGTCGCGGTGCTGGTGGCGGTCGCGGTCGCGCTCTTCGGCTGGGTCGAGGACCTGGCGGCCCGGCGCCCGCCCTGCCTGCTGCCCGGTGGCCCCCTCCGGGAGCCGGTGGGACGGCGGGGCGACGCTGCGGCTCAACGGCCCGGTACCGCCGAACCACCGGCCCGGCGGCCTCCGGCGCAACGCCGGCCGGACCGCGAGCCCGCCGACCTCAGTTCGCGCGGACGGTGATGTCGCCGCTGCCGGTCCGCACGTCGAGCACGGACTTCGCGGTCGGGTCGTTCGGCACCTGGACGTCGGTGCTGCCGGAGTCGGCGTGCACCGTCACCTGGTAGGGTCCGGCCGGTACGGTCACGTCGATCGAGCCGCTCGACGCGCTGGCCTGTACCGAGCCGGCGGCGGCGAGGGTCAGCGAGATGTCACCGGAACCCGTCTGCGCGGCCACCTTTCCGGCGCCGAGCGAGCGTCCCTCGATCGAGCCGGAACCGGCCCGCGCCGACACGGTGTCGGGCAGCCGGTTCAGCCGGATGTCCCCGGAGCCGGTCTCGACGCGTACCGGGCCGCTCGCGTCGGTCACCGAGATGTCGCCGGAGCCGACCTTGATGTCCACCGTCGTCAGCGCGGTCAGGGTGACGTTTCCGGAGCCGTTCTCGCCGCGCAGCGCGACGCCGGCCGGGGCGTGGACGTCGTAGGAAACCCCGCAGTGTTTGCCGCAGTCGGTGTCCAGGACGAGCTTCGTACCCTCGATCCGGTAGGTGGCGTCGTTCGGCTCCGGGCCGCGGTACTGCACCACCCGCTCGATCCGGACGTTGTCCACCGCCCCGGTGCGTACCACCACGTCCCCGGCGCCGGGAAGTACCTCGATCTCGGTGATCTTCACTTCCTCGGTCCGGTCGTAGCTGAGACGCTGTTCGGCGAAGCCGTCGCAGCCGGCCACACTGATCAGGACGGCGAGGGCGAGTCCGCCGGTCAGGGCGGCGGTACTCCGGGAAACCAGCATTGCCGAAGGGTATGCCGCGGCGCTGCCCGGGACATCCGGGACCGCCACCCAGCCACCCCGAACCCGACCCTGAGCCCACTCTCAGGGTCGGGGTGAAAGGAGGGGGCCCTTCCTATACAAAAAACGATAAGAAGGGGCCCCTCCTTTCACCCGTAGGGTGAGTGGGAAGAATGGGCGGGTGCCCGGGTACCGCCGACAGCTCTACCGCGACGACGCGGTGGTGCTGCGCGTCCAGAAACTCGGCGAGTCCGACCGGATCATCACCCTGCTGACCCGCCGGCACGGTCGGCTGCGGGCGGTCGCCCGGGGGGTACGCCGGACCACCTCGCGGTTCGGTGCCCGGCTGGAGCCGTTCGGCCACGTCGACCTCCAGATCGCCGGCGACCCCAAGGG
Organism: Plantactinospora sp. CNZ320; assembly: GCF_002846275.1. Classification (NCBI taxonomy): domain Bacteria; kingdom Bacillati; phylum Actinomycetota; class Actinomycetes; order Micromonosporales; family Micromonosporaceae; genus Plantactinospora; species Plantactinospora sp. CNZ320. The sequence goes on along the minus strand of NZ_PJMP01000001.1, from coordinate 3,260,234 downwards.
CGAGCAGGGCAGTTCGCTGCACTCGATCAGCCAGGTGGAGGGGATCGCGCTCTACGGCAAGGCGTTCGTCACCGACTATCCCCGTTACACGGCGGCGAGCGCGATCGCCGAGACGGCGGAGCGGCTCACCCCGGTCGAGCGGGAGCCGTCGCTGCGGCTGTTCCAGCTCACCCTGGGCGGGCTGCGGGCGCTCGCCGACGGGGAGCACGCCAGCACGCTGGTGCTGGACGCGTACCTGCTGCGCGGGATGGGGCTGGCCGGCTGGGCACCGGCGCTTGTCGCCTGCGCGGTCTGCGGCACACCTGGCCGGCACGGCGCGTTCTCGGTACCCGCCGGGGGTTGTGTCTGCCCGGACTGCCGGCCGCCCGGCGCCGCCCATCCGGCGCCGGCCACCCTGGACCTGATGGCCGCGCTCGCCTCCGGGGACTGGCAGACCGCGGACGCCGCCGACGCGCCGCACCGCCGGGAGTGCAGTGGCCTGGTGGCGGCGCACCTGCAATGGCACCTGGAGCGGGGGTTACGCTCCTTGCCGCTGGTCGACAGGGGCTCGACCGGTGAGCGTACGGACCGGGCGCGGCGCGTCCCGCAGCCCGGCCCGGCGGACGGAGCGAAGGAAGCACAGTGATCCGAGCGATGACCAACCGAGCCCGTCGGGGACCGGTGCCACCGACCCCGCACCCGTCCGGTGCCCGGCCTCCGGCGCTGCCGCCCGAGGCGCTGCCGAAGCACGTGGCGGTGGTGATGGACGGCAACGGGCGCTGGGCCAAGCAGCGTGGGCTGCCCAGGACCAAGGGTCACGAGCAGGGCGAGTACTCCCTCTTCGACACCATCGAGGGCGCGATCGAACTCGGCATCCCCTATCTGTCGGCGTACGCCTTCTCGACGGAGAACTGGCGGCGCTCGCCGGACGAGGTGCGCTTCCTGATGGGCTTCAACCGGGACGTGATCCGGCGCCGCCGGGACCAGTTGGTGGAGCTCGGGGTCCGGGTGGTCTGGTCCGGGCGGGCCGGCCGGCTCTGGAAGAGCGTCATCTCGGAGTTGCAGACGGCCGAGGAGATGTCCCGGGGCAACTCGACGCTGACCCTCCAGTTCTGCGTCAACTACGGCGGGCAGGCCGAGATCGCCGACGCCGCCGCCGCGATCGCCCGGGACGTCGCCGCCGGCAAGGTGGACCCCAGCAAGGTCAACGAGAAAATGATCTCGCGGTACCTCTATCACCCCGAGGTGCCACCCGTCGACATGTTCCTCCGGCCCTCCGGTGAACAGCGGATCTCCAACTTCCTGCTCTGGCAGAGCGCGTACGCCGAACTGGTCTACCTGGACACCCTCTGGCCGGACTTCGACCGCCGCCACCTCTGGTACGCCTGCGAGCTGTACGCGCAGCGGGACCGCAGATTCGGCGGTGCCCTGCCCAACCCGGTCGCCCCCGGACCGGCACACGCCTGACCAGCACACGCCTGACCAGCACACGCCTGACCGGCGGCCGACTGATCGTCGCCCCGGCAGCCGGCTCTCGGCGGCCGACTGATCGTCGCCCCGGCAGCGGGCTCTCGGCGGCGGGTTCGACCTCCTGCGGAAAATACGGGTGCGCTTGGGGCGCCGGCCGGGTATGGTTCGGGCATGCGGTACTGATGCCCCTTCATCCGAGCCAACCCGCCCGCCTGTTCTGCGCGGCGCGGGTGCGAGCGCTCCGGGCGTCCGTGCCGTTCCGCCTTTTCTGGCGGCGACCCGCCACCTGTGCCGGTGGCACCTCCGCGAACGGACTCCCGGGAATCCCAATCCCGCGCGCCGCTGCCGCTGCGCAAAGCAGGGCGGTCCCGACCAGGAGGAGAGACACCATATGCCTGCCAAGCGAAAGTCCAGGAAGACCACCGGCTCGGCCGGAAACGGCGGCTCGCCCGCCCGGCTCGGCCGGCCAGCGGACGACTCGATCGAACTCGCCGCCCCGATCGTGCTGCCGGATGACAGCTCCCCGGCACCTCATCGACCGGCGGCACCGAAGGCGGGGCCGGTGATCCGCAACGGCGGCGGCCCGACCGGTGTCGGACGTGGACGGGGTTCCGCCTCGTCCCGCCAGTACGCCTTCCGGCGCAGCTGAGCCGCGACACGGATCCGCAGGGTACGGCGCCGGGCCAATCCGCCCGGCGCCGTACCGCCCTGACCGGTGAAACCCGCCGCCGCCGCTCGCCGTCCCGTTCACGGGGCCCGGGGAAACCCGCCGTCGCCGCTCGCCGTTCCGTTCACGGGGCCTCGGGGAAACCCGCCGCCGTCGGTCGGCCCGCACATCGTGACTTCCGCCCGGCCTCCCGGTTGAGCTGATCCGGTGTGATACTTACTCGACTTCCGGTGACGGGGTGGCTGGTCCGCGGGGCGGTGGAGGGTCGGGATGACGGGCGAGGTCGCCGGGGCACAACCGCTCCGACCCACCGATCCGCGCCAACTCGGCCCGTGTGAACTGGTCGGCCGGCTCGGCGAGGGCGGCATGGGCACCGTCTACCTGGCCCGGTTGTCCGACGGCCGGACGGTGGCGGTCAAGGTGATCCGGCCGGATCTGGCGCACGACGCCGAGTTCCGGCGCCGGTTCCGGGGCGAGGTGAAACGGGCCCGCCAGGTGCCACCGTTCTGCACCGCGGAAGTGCTCGACGCCGACCCCGACCACGACCCGCCCTATCTGGTCGTCGAGTACGTCGACGGCCCCAGCCTGTCCACAGTGGTCGCCGACCGGGGCCCGCTCACCCCGGGCAACCTCTACGGGCTCGCGGTCGGGATGGCGACCGCGCTGACCGCGATCCACGGTGCCGGAGTGATCCACCGCGATCTCAAGCCGAGCAACGTGCTGCTGCCACCCGGCAGTCCAAAAGTGATCGACTTCGGGATCGCCCGCGCGATGCACGGCACCGCTGCCGGTACCCGGACCGACCAGGTGATCGGCACTGTGGCGTACATGGCGCCGGAACGGCTCGAGTCGGTGACCAAGGGAGTACTCACGCCGGCCGCAGACGTCTTCGCCTGGGGCGCCGTGGTGGCGTACGCCGGCACCGGGCGTACCCCGTTCGCCGCCGAGACGCCGGCCGCGACAGCGGTACGGATCATGACCGAGGAGCCCGATCTCGACGGGTTGACCGGACCCCTGCGCGAACTCGTCGAACTGGCACTGGCCAAGGAGCCGCACCGCCGGCCGAACGCCCGTGACCTGCTGGACCGGCTGCTGGCCGGCGGGCCGGGCCGGACCGGTCAGGTCGTCGAGACGCTCGCCGGGCAGTCGGACCTGCTGGCCGCCGCCGAGCGGGCGCAGGCCGTCACCGACCAGCGCCCGCTCGCCGAGACAGCGCCTGTCGGGCACACGTCGGCCGGATCCGGTACGGCGAGCCCGCCCGGCGCCCCGGACCGGTTCGCCGGGAGCCCGTACGGGCTGGTCGCGCGGGAGGCCCCACTGCCGGTCAGCGCCGGTACGCCCGGTCCGGGAGCCGCCGTCGGGCCGCCCGACGCGGTCCAGACCGGGCAGCCGGCAACTCCCGCCGCACCGGCCCGCAGCGGGGGCGGCCGGTGGGCGACGCTCGCCAGCGCACTCTTCGCGCTCGTGGGACTGCTGGGTGCGGCGGTCACCGTCGGCTACGCCAGCGGGATGCTGCCACCGGGTACGAAGCGGCCCGGAGCCGACCAGGCGGCATCGGGTCCACTGGCCAACGCCGGACCCGGTGCCACGATCGGCGGTCCGACCGGGCCAGCGGGTTCCACGCCGACCGCCGGCCAGTCCGGGGCACCGCCGTCCGGCCAGGTGGTGGTCACCGATCCGCTGACCGAAGCGGGTCTCTGGTCGCCGAGGACGGACCAGCGGCACCGGGTCGGCTGTGAGTTCGACGACGGACTGGTGGTCTCCAAGCAGAGCGACGGGCCGTACCGGTGCCCGGGGCCGCAGAAGATCTGGGCCGACGTACGGGCCGAGGTCGACGTCGTACTGGTCGAGCCGGACAGTTGTGCCGGGATCTGGTTCCGGTTCACCGACGCGCAGGGCGGGTACGTGCTGCGGGTCTGCGCCGACGGGTACCACCTGATGCGGCACGGACCCGACGCCGCGGTCGAGGTCGGCGACTTCCCCTTCCCGCCGGATCTGCCGACGAACGGCCGAATCCGGGTCGGCGTGGTCGCCGACGGTGCGGACCTTCGCTTCTATCAGGACGGTCGGCAGGTCGGCGCGGCCCGGGACGACGCACCGGTGGCCGGTCGGGTGGTGCTCGGCATCTTCTCCGATCCGATTTCCGACCCGGGCCGGGAACCGTCCTACCGGGTCGCGTTCGGCGACATCGAGATCGCCACCCTGGACTGACCGGGCCCCCGCCCGACCGGGCAGTCTCGCCGGCTCCGGGCAGTCTCACCAGCCCTGGGCCGCCGAGCGGGCCCAGGTAGCCGGGTCAGCCGACCAGCGGCCGGAAGGTGCCGAGCACGACGCTGACCGCGAGCGCTCCGCCGGCCAGCGTCGCGGCCCCGGCGACCAGGGCGGCGTCGGCGGCGGTGAACCGCTGCCGACGGGCCGACGTCCGCGGCGAGCCCGAGTCGAAGCCACGGGCGTCCATCGCAGTGGCCAGCCGGGTACCCCGGCGGATCGCCCCGACCAGCAGGGCGAACGCGGTCGAGCCGAACAGCCGCAGCCGGGCCAGCGGATTCCGGCCGGCGTCGACACCCCGGGCCCGCCGGGCCAGGCTCAGCATCCGCCACTCCAGGGCGAGCAGCGGTACCAGCCGGAACGCGGCCAGCGCCCCGATCGCGAACCGGGGCGGCGCCTTGGTGTTCTGGATCAGGGCGTCGGTCAGGTCGGTCGGGTCGGTGGTGGCGAAGACCAGTACCCCGGGCAGCGCCACCGCGATCACCCGCAGCGCCATGCCCAGCGCGGTGGCCAGCACCCCTGTGGTGACCTCCACCGGCCCGGCCCGCCACAGCAGGTCGCCGGTCCGCTCGGCGGCGAAGAGCACCAGGGTGCAGAGGATGCCGAGGGCGCTGAGCAGCAGCGGCCAGGCCCGCCGGGCCAGTGCGGCGTACCGGACGCCGAAGAGTGGCACCACGGCGAGTTCGAAGGCGATCGCCACCGCCGGGGCCACCGGATCGACGGTGGCGATCAGCGCCACGGAGACGACCATCGCGGCGGCCACCTTCGCCACCGGGTTACGCCGGGCCAGCGGCGCGTCGGGGGCGGCGATCGGCTGGTACGGGATCACCGGGGCCGCCCCGCCGCCCGGGTCTGCCCCGACTCCGTCGCCCCGTCACCGCCGAGCCGGATCGTCCGGTCGGCGAGCGCGACGACGAAGTCGACGTCGTGGGTGACGGTGACGATGCCGTGCCCGCCGTCGCGCAGCCCGGCGAGCAGTTCGACCAGTTCGAGCCAGGTACGCCGGTCCTGGCCGAAGGTCGGCTCGTCGAGTACGAGCAGCCGGGGCGCGGTGGCCAGCGCGGTGGCCACGCTCAGCCGCCGCGCCTGCCCACCGGAGAGGGTGTACGGGTTGGCCGCCGCCAACCGGTCCAGCCGGAGCCGGCCCAGCAGTTCCTCGACCACCGAGCGGACCGCGGATTCGGGCTGACCGGTCCGGCGTGGCCCGAGCGCCAGCTCCTCGAAGACGGTACTGCGGACGAACTGGTGCTCCGGATCCTGGAAGACCGAGCCGATCCGGCCGGCCAGCACCGGTGCCCGCCACCGGTGCGGTGCGGTGCCGGCGTGCCGGCCGGCCAGTGCCTCGGTCGCCGCCAGCCGGCCGGTACCGGGCCGGAGCAGCCCGCCGAGCAGCAGCGCCAGGGTGGACTTTCCGGCACCGTTGCGGCCGAGCACGGCGAGCGTCTCGCCGGCGCGTACCCGAAGGTCGGTGTCGGCCAGCCGGGGCGGCAGGCCGAGCCGGTCAGCGGTGAGCAACACCTCGCCGGGGCCGGACGTGGCCCGGCGCGGTGCCGGCGGCGGCCCCGGCACCCAGACCCCGGCGGCGGCCAGTGCCGCGCCGTGCGCCGCGAAGACCTGCTCCGGCGGCCCGTCGGCGCGTACCCCGCCACCTGGTTCGAGTACCACCACCCGGTCCACCAGCGGCAGCGCCTCCGAGACCCGGTGCTCGACCAGGACCAGCGTGGTGTCGTCGTCGACCGCCGCCCGGACCGCGTCGCGGACCAACTCGGCGCCGCCCGGATCCAGGTTGGCGGTCGGCTCGTCGAGCAGCAGCAGTCCGGGCCGTAGCGCCAGCACTCCGGCCAGGGCGAGCCGCTGCTGCTCGCCGCCGGAGAGCGCGGCGGTGGACCGGTCCAGGCCGTACGGGAAGCCGACCCGGTGCAACGCCTCGGTGACCCGGGGCCAGATCTCCGTCGCCGGTACCCCGCGATTTTCCAGGCCGAACGCCACGTCGTCGCCGGCCCGGGCCATCACGAGCTGGGTCTGCGGGTCCTGGAAGACGATGCCGACCCGCTCCCGGGCCTTGCGCGGATCGAGCCCGTCGATCTCGACGGTGCCCTCCTGCTCGCCGGAGTCCTCGGCGAGCAGTCCGGCCAGTGCCGCCAGCAGGGTGCTCTTGCCGGCCCCGGAGGAGCCGAGCAGGAGTACCCGCTCGCCGTGCCCGATCCGCAGGTCGACGTCGCGGACCGCGAAGGCCCGCCGGCCCGCGTGCCGCCAGCCGAAACCGCGCAGCCGCACCTCACTCATGCCGGCACTCCGCTGCGCTGCGTGCCGTCATGAGGCTCGTCCACCCTGAGCTGGCTGATTCGCTCGCTCCGCTCACACCGCGGTGCGATCTCGACCGGCCGGGAACCGGTCCAGCACGCCGGTCTGGGCCAGGGCGCGGGTGAGCGCCCAGCCGCCGGCACCGGCGATCACCGCCGAGCTGAGCACGGTGAAGAGAAAGACCGGTAGCCGGAACGAGTCGAAGTCGTACTCGGAGTAGTAGCGGATCTGGTCGAAGATCGCGGCGGCGAGACCGGCCAGCAGCCCGGAGCCGACCGCCACCGGCAGCCGGAACGAGCGGTACCCGACGGCGAGGAACGCCAGCTCGGCGCCGACGCCCTGGGCGAGCCCCTGGAGGATCGCGACGGTGCCCCACTGGCTGCCGAGCAGCACCGAGACGAAGGCGGCGAGGAACTCGCAGTAGAGTGCCGCACCCGGCTTGCGGATCACCAGGCCGCCGAGCACTCCGGGTACCAGCCAGATGCCGTAGATGACCGCCTGGGCGGGCGGGAAGAAGGTGAAGGCGCCCTCGGTGGCGCCCCAGACCAGGTTCCAGGCCCAGAAGATGACCCCAAACGCGACCGCGATGACCGAGGCGACGACGATGTCGACGGTGCGCCATCTGGTGGTGGTGGACGTACTCATGGGCGTGCCTCCCAGTCGCGTGGCGAACCAGGCAAGACGCACGCCGCAACCCGGGACGGCCCCGGACTGCGGCGCGGCTGGAGACTCGACCGAACTCCCTGCGCTGGCATTACCCAGATCAGGTTCGAGGGTCTGCGGGTGTGTCACCCGCACTCTCAGCGCTGTGCGCTCCCCTGTCGGATGTGCTGTTGTTGCGCAGACGGTACACCGGTTGCCGCTGTGTCGACAGCGGTGAACCGGCGGATGTGGCGGCGCCCACGAGGTTGCGGGTTAGGGTGGATGGCTCAGATCAACATCTCGAAGGGACGCGTGCGGCGTGACACTCAGCCCCGAGGGCTATCTCGATGTGGTCACCGAGACGATCGGGCGGGTGGCTGCCGCCGCCCAGGACGGCGTACGCCGGGCGGCCGACCTGGTCACCGACGCGCTGCGGGCCGGTGGGGTGGTGCAGGCGTTCGGTACCGGTCACTCGGAGGCGCTGGCCATGGAGATCGCCGGCCGGGCCGGTGGGCTGGTGCCGACGAACCGGATCGCGCTGCGTGACCTGGTACTGCACGGCGGTGAGCCGGTCGACATCCTCGGACCGACCCTGGAGCGGGATCCGACAGTGGCGCACCGGCTCTACGAGCTGACCCCGATCGATCCCCGGGACGTCTTCGTGATCGCCTCGAACTCCGGGGTGAACGGCACGATCGTCGAGTTCGCGTCGCTGGTGAAGGAACGCGGTCACGGGTTGATCGCGATCACCTCGGAGCAGCACTCGGCACGGGTCGCCTCCCGGCATCCGTCCGGCCGCAAGCTCGGCGACCTGGCCGACGTGGTACTCGACAACGGCGCCCCGTACGGCGACGCGACGCTGCCGCTGCCCGGTGGCGGCGCGGTCGGCGCGGTCTCCTCGATCACCGCCGCGCTGCTCGCCCAGCAGGTCGTGGTGGAGGTGGTACGCCGGTTGGTCGAGGCGGGGGAGACGGCCCCGGTCTACCTCTCGGCGAACATTCCGGACAGCGACGACCACAACAACAGCCTGGAAGCCCGGTACGCCGGCCGGATCCGTCGAGGCAGCTGAATCCGGCGCTTCGACCTCCCGCGCCGCCCGGTTTGGTGCCGGTACCACCTTCCCGTCCGCTGTCGAGCCTTCCTCGCGTTTCACGTGTGGTCGCGCAGGGCACACTGCTGCGAACGTCAGCGAGGGGGAGGTGGCCCAGGTGGCCATGGAGACGGAAAAGCAGCGTTGGCAACGGAACTTCGCCGACCTGCTGCAAGAGCTGCGGGTGGCGCAGACCGGGGTGCAGATTCTGTTCGCCTTTCTGCTCACTCTGCCGTTCAGCAGCGGCTTCCCGCGAGCCACCACGTTCCAGAAGGACACCTACGTCGTCGCGCTGCTGGCGGCGGCGGCGGCCACCGCGTTGATCATCTCGCCGGTCGCCTTCCACCGGGCGCTCTTCCGGCAGGGGCGCAAGCCGGAGCTGGTCCGGTTCGCGCACGCCATGGCCTCCGGCGGGCTGGCGTTCATGCTGATCGCGATGGTCAGCTCGGTGCTGCTGATCACCGACTTCGTACTGCCCCGGCCGGTGGCGTTCGTGCTCAGCGGGTTGACCGCGGTCTGGTTCCTGACCTTCTGGGCCGCGCTGCCGTTCCTGCGCCGCAACTGGGGCGAGGCCGACGATGACGACGACAGCGTGCCGCCCAGCGCCCGCCCCGACGCGGTCGAGTGAGCACGCCACCCGGCAGACCTTTCGTTGTCACTCTCCGCAATCCATACTGGACAGTAGATATTCTCGGCTGATCGGGTTGTCTACAGTGGCAGATCGGTGGAGACGCACCAGCTCATCGCCACATTCTTGATCATTGCCATCTTCGTCTTGGCGGGTCGCCCCCTACACAGAGGCCCTTGACGGAGAGTTATACGCGGAACGACAACTACGGACCGCGAGAGGCGAGGATGAGCGAGGTTCTGGGGGGACTGCCGACCGGTGACCCGGCGGCGGTGCTGGTGGGCCCGATCGGGGGGTTGGGGCCGTTGGTGCGGGACCGCGACGGGTATCGGGTCGCGGTCCCGCGGGGTCCACGTCGGGGTCCACGTCGAACAGACGGGGGCGAGCCGGCATGAGGAGCGGGGACAACGCGGTGGTACGGGCCGAGTCGGCCGCCCGGTTGGGGGACCGGGGCCGGGCCGAGTCCGAGGCCGAGGTGAGCTTCGAGGCGTTCTGCCAGCGGAACTTCGTACTGGTCGAGCGCTTCCTGCTCGCCCGGTGCGCGGACCGGGGACTGGCCGAGGACGCCGTACAGGAGGCGTTCATCACCGCCCGGGACAAGTGGGAGCAGATCCGCGAATACGAGAAGCCGCTGGCCTGGATGTACAAGACCGCCCGGTACAAGCTGCTGGTGCTGCAACGGCGTCGCCGGCAGGACGTGACGGTCAGCCTGGAGGAGGCGCCGTCGGAGCTTCTCGCCGAGCCGGCCGACCCGGCGGAAGCCCGGGAGCTGCTGCGCGGCTGGCTGCCGAGGCTGCCACCCCGGCAGGCCGAGGTCTTCGTGCTGGCGCTGGACGGCTGGTCCGACCACGAGATCGCGGCGATCCTCGGCATCGCGTACAACACGGTGCGGACGTACCGGCAGGCGGCTCGGGCCCGGCTGAAGGAACTCGCCCAGCAGGCGGGCTTCGACGCGCCCTCCGGTGGGAGGGAGCGGGGATGAACCTGGACGACATCCTGTCGTTGGCCTCGGACCAGACGCTCAGCGAACTGGAACGGGCCCGGGCGCGCCGCGCCACCCGCCGGGTGCGGCAGGAGTACCAGCGTGCCGTCTCCGAGGGTCGGGACCTGATCGGCGACATCGAGGTACGGGATCCGCTGACCGCCGACATCGACGAGGCGGCCCGGATCACCCGGGCGGCCCAGTTGGCCAAGCTCGGCACCGTCACCTGGGTCCGGGCCAGCGGTGAGCTGACCTGGTCGGACGAGATGGCCCTGATCCTCGGCTATCCGCCCGGCACGCTGCGGCACTCGGTCGCGGCACTGACCCGGCTGATCCACCCCGACGACGTCGACGGGGTACGCCGGATCGTCGAGTCGGTGTGGCGGGACCGGACCGTACGGGAGACGACCTGCCGGGTGATCCGCCCGGACCGGGTCACCCGGTACGTGCACTGCCACCTCGAATTCGTCGTCGACGCGAAGAACCGGCCGTACGGCATCGTCGCCACCACCCAGGACATCACCGAACTCGAACTCGCCCGACTGGAGCAGGCGCGGCTGGTCCGCCGCCGCGAGACGGTGCAGGCGGAACTGGCCGGCCGGGACCCGGTCACCGGGCTCTTCCACCGGGCGAGGTTCGCCGACGAGATCGACACCGCCCAGCGGGGCGGGCCGGGCGTGCTGCTCGTGGTGGCCGTCGAGCCGGTCGGCCCGTCCGCAGGCCCGTCCGGCGGCCTCGACGCCAGTCCGTCCATCGGCCCGTCCGGCGGGCTCGACGCCGGTCCGGTGGACGGGGCCGGCGGCGGTGCGGACGAGCAGGAGCGGTTGGCGGTGGCGGTCGCCCAGGTCGTCCGCCGGGTCGCCCGTCGCACAGACGTCTGCGGGCTGACCGGTCCGTACGAGTTCGGGGTGCTGATGCAGCGCACCACGCTGAGTTCGGCGACCGCGCTCGCCGAGCAGATCATCGACGGCATCCGGTCACAGTCCTATGTGCTGGGCCGGACCCGGCTGGTCGACGCCTGGGGCGGCCTGGTCCGCTACCAGGGGCGGGACGGCAGCCGGGGCGCCGACCTGATCGTGGACGCGGAGACGGCCTGGCGCCGGGCCCGGGCGACCGGCGTCGACCGGGTCGCCCTGGACCAGCCGGCGGCCGAGGACGAGCGCCGGGAGCTGTGCCGGAGCCGGGTACGGGCCACGGTCGCCGAGAACCGGTTCACCCTCTACACCCAGCCGATCCTCGACCTGCGGCTCAACCAGATCACCCGGCAGGAGATCCTGCTCCGGGTGCTCAACGACGGCGGGCAGGCGCACTCGGCGTCCACGCTGCTCGGCGACGCGGAGCGGCTGGACGAGATCCTGCCGATCGACAGGTGGGTGATCGACCGGACCATCGAACTGATCGCCCGTGGCCCGCGTACCTCGCACTACCAGGTGAACCTCTCCGCGCGCTCGCTCGGCGACCCGTACCTGCTGGAACGGGTACAGCAGCGGCTCCAGCAGTACGACGTCGATCCCGGCCAGCTCACCTTCGAGATCACCGAGACGGCACGGATCGGCAATCTGACCGAGGCGCACAACTTCGCGTACGGGATCCGCCAGCTCGGCTGCCAACTCGCCCTCGACGACTTCGGGTCGGGGCACGTGCCGTTCGCCTTCCTCACCTACTTTCCGGTGGACCTGGTGAAGGTGGGTGGCGAGTTCATCGCCGGCATAACGCACTCGGTGGCGAACCAGGGGATCGTGCGGTCGATCGTCGAGATGTGCGGCGGGTTGGGCATCCGGACCGCGGCCGAGCACGTGGAGGACGAGGCCACCATGAATCTGCTCCGCGACTACGGGGTGGACTTCGCCCAGGGGTACCTGGTCGGCAAGCCCAAGCCGGTGACCAGCCCGACGCGTACGCCGCTCGCGCTCGCCGAACCCGAGGCCGACCCGGAGCGGAAGTTGCGGGCCGCCACCGGATGACCGCGTCCGAGGCGTCCATGCAACATCCCGCCCGCGGCGGTCGTCATTAGGAGGTGTGGAAGCCCGAACAAGGTGGTCACCGGCGGTCGGCAGGCTGGCCGGGACAGCCGTGCTGCTGCCGGTCCTGCTGGCGGTCGCCGGCCTCACCGCCGGCTGTGCCGCCGATCCGGTGTCCCGCCCGTCGGCCGGCCAGGATGCCCGACCGAGCGCGAGCGCCCCGGTGCACCGACCGGCCGCGCTCGACCTCGCCCTGCTCCAGCCGAGCGGCCTGGGCGCGGGATGGCGGCAGAGCCAGCATCCGCCGGAGCCGCCGCCGTGGCCGTGGCTCCAGTCCGACTGCCCGGCGTACCGAGAGCAGGACTATCCCGCCCAGCGGCATCGCAGTGGCGCCGTGCAACGCCGCTACCGGCACGAGCCGTCCGAACTGGTCGCGACGCAGGTGGTCGAGGCGTACGAGCCCGGCTGGGCGGTACGGGCGCTCGACGACGTACGCCGGGTCGTCCAGACCTGCTCCCGGTACGACGCCTACGGCGCCACGGTCTCGTTCACGCTCCTCGACACCGATCTGCCCCCCGCCGAAGCACTTGTGGTGCGGGGACGGATCGAGTCGCCGGGGGCACCGCCCCGGTCCGCGCTGCTGGTGGCGGTACGCCATGGTGACCGGCTCTCGACACTGAACGTACCGGGGCCGGCGGACCGGCGTACCGCGCAGACGGTGGTGCGGAAGCTGGCGGATCTCCTTGCCTAGCCGTCGCGGGCCCAGACGGCGGGAGCTGCTGGTCGCCACCGCCGCCGCCCTGCTCGGCGCGGGTGCGGCCGGCACCGGACTGACGTACCGGTGGACGCGTTCGGCCGGTGCCGGCCCGCAGCCGGGAGCGTCGGCCAGCCCGGCCCGGCCGACGCCGAGCCCGACCCCGGACCACGCGGCGCTGGCCGGTACCCGGATCGAGCGCTACCTGCGCGGAGTCGGCGGCCGGGTCACGCTGGCGGTGCGGGACCGGACCAGCGGCCTGACCGTCACCGCCGGCACCCGGCGGTACCAGACCGCCAGCGTCGTCAAGGTGGACATTCTGGCCGCGTTGCTGCTGCGTCGGCAGGAGCAGGGGCGGGACATGAGCACGAACGAGCGGCGGCTGGCCCGCTCGATGATCGTGGTCAGCGACAACGCGGCGACGAGCAGCCTGTACGCCACCATCGGCTACCGGGCCGGGCTGACCGCCGCGAACAGGGCCCTCGGGCTGCGCCAGACCACAGCGAATTCGAGCTGGGGGATGACCACGACGACCGCGGCCGACCAGCTCCGGCTGCTGACCGTGGTCACCGATCCGGCCGGCCCGCTCGACGAGGACGGCCGGAAGTTCCTGCTCGGGCTGATGGGCCAGGTCGACGAGGAGCAGGACTGGGGGATCACCGCCGCCGCCGGTCCGGCGAGCACCGCCAGCTACGTCAAGAACGGCTGGACGACTGTGGACGCCGACAACGGACTGTGGTTGGCGAACAGCATCGGCCGGATCGTCGAGCCGGGCCGGGACTGGCTGGTCGCGGTCCTCTCCGACCACCACCCGACGCGGCAGAAGGGGATCGCGGCGGTGGAGAAGGCCGCACGGTACGCCCTGACCGAGCTGCGTGCCATCCCGTTGAGCGGTGTGCTGGCCGGTTCCGCCGGTTAGCCGTGTGCCGCTGCTGCCAAACTGCCGAGCCGGTTGCCGTCGCGGAGCAGCCGGACAGACCACGCTCCGCTGGCGACGGCCCCCGCGCCACCCGCCCGGCCGCCGGCCCCGCGCCACCCGCCGGCCCGCATGATCACCTGGACAACAGAGGCGTTACGGGAGAGCCGTAGCGCACTTCATGTCCAGGTGATCACGTGCGTGTGGTGCGGCGTTGGGAGGGTTGTCGGCCGCTTCGGCCAGCAAGGACGGTAAGGGTGCTCGGAGCGCGGGCGCACATGCGGGGCAGCTCGACAGTCTCGCGATCGCACAGTCACCCCTTGACCGGTGGCGGCACCGCCGTCAGCAGCGGCGGCGTGCGGCAGCGGCGATTGCCAGTATCCGCATAATCGGTGCTACCGACGGGTAACAAACCGAGGTAGCGTTGGCGGTACATCGGCCGCAGACGCCAGGAGGTTGCGCGCACCCACCGACTGCGCTGGGCGCGGGCAGCACCTCACCGCCGTACTCGATCGAGGGGGTTGCCGTGACCACGACAGAGCAGAACAGGCCGGCGGCGAGCGGGTCGGACGGAGTCGGGCCGCTGCCCAAGGAGGCCGGACAGGTCTCCGAGCGGGAGGCCCGCCAGGTTGCCGAGGCCGCCCGGGAGACCGAGTGGGGCAAGCCGAGTTTCGGCAAGGAACTCTTCCTCGGCCGGCTCCGGCTCGACCTGATCGACCCGTGGCCACAGCCCGACCCCGAGCGCGCCGCCGAGGCGCAGGAGTTCCTCGGCCGGCTCGACAGCTACGTCCGGTCCGAGGTGGACGGCGCGGCGATCGAGCGGGACGCGCGGATCCCGGACGAGGTCTTCGCCGGGCTGGCCCGGCTCGGCAGCTTCGGCATGAAGATCGACAAGAAGTACGGCGGTCTCGGCCTGAGCAACCTGCACTACTGCCGGGCGTTGGCCCTGGCCGGCTCGGCCAGCCCGGCGATCGGCGCGCTGCTCTCGGCGCACCAGTCGATCGGGGTGCCGCAGCCGCTGAAGATGTTCGGCACCGACGAGCAGAAGCAGCGCTTCCTGCCCCGGCTGGCCGCCGGCGAGGTGTCGGCATTCCTACTGACCGAGCCGGACGTCGGCTCCGACCCGGCCCGGCTGGCCACCACCGCCGAGCCCACCTCCGACGGCACCGGCTACCGGCTCAACGGCGTCAAGCTCTGGGCCACCAACGGCACCGTGGCCTCCCTGCTGGTGGTGATGGCCCGGGTGCCGAAGTCCGAGGGGCGGCGCGGCGGGATCACCGCGTTCGTCGTCGAGGCGGACTCGCCGGGGATCACAGTCGAACGGCGCAACGCCTTCCTCGGGCTGCGCGGCCTGGAGAACAGCCTGACCCGCTTCTCCGACGTCTTCGTACCCGCCGAGAACGTCATCGGCGGCGAGGGACGCGGCCTGAAGATCGCGCTGACCACCCTGAACACCGGCCGGCTCTCGCTGCCGGCGATGTGCGTCGGCGCCGGCAAGTGGTCGCTGAACGTCGCCCGGGAGTGGGCCGCCGAGCGGGTGCAGTGGGGCCGGCCGGTCGGCGGGCACGAGGCGGTGGCGACCAAACTGTCGTTCATCGCCGCCACCACCTACGGCATGGAGACCATGCTCGACCTCTGCTGCCTGCTCGCCGACGACGACCGCAACGACATCCGGATCGAAGCCGCCCTGGTCAAGCTCTACGCCAGCGAGATGGCCTGGAAGATCGCCGACGAGCTGGTGCAGATCCGGGGCGGGCGCGGCTACGAGACCGCCGATTCGCTCACCGCCCGGGGCGAGCGCCCGGCCGCCGTCGAGCAGATTCTCCGCGACCTGCGGATCAACCGGATCTTCGAGGGCTCGACCGAGATCATGCACCTGCTGATCGCCCGGGAGGCGGTCGACGCACACCTCTCGGTGGCCGGCGACATCATCGACCCCGACGCCGAGCTGGGGCAGAAGGTCCGGGCCGGGGCCAGGGCGGGTGCGTTCTACGCCAGGTGGCTGCCGACCCTCGCGGTCGGACGCGGCCAGAACCCCGGCGGGTACGCCGAGTACGGCCACCTCGCCGGGCACCTGCGGCACGTCGAGCGGTCGTCCCGCAAACTGGCCCGGTCCACCTTCCTGGGGATGTCCCGGTGGCAGGGGAAACTGGAGCACAAGCAGGGCTTCCTCGGCCGGATCGTGGACATCGGCGCCGAACTCTTCGCGATGTCGGCGGTCTGCGTGCGGGCGCACGCCGAACGGGAGACCCGGCCCGAGGGCGTGGAGTTGGCCGATCTCTTCTGCCGGCAGGCCAGGGTGCGGATCGCCGCACTCTTCCGGGCCCTCTGGGAGAACACCGATTCGGTCGACACGGCGGCGGCGAAGCGGATCCTCGCCGGCCGGTACGCCTTCCTGGAGGAGGGTGTCATCACCCCGCCCGCCGACCTGCCCTGGGTCGCCCCGTGGCAGACCGGCCCGTCGACCGCCGAGGACGTACGCCGGCACATCCCGAAGCCGGGCGGTGAAACTGAGGCCGGCGGCTCGGTACAGCCAGGAAACTGAGGCCCGGAGGCTCAGTACAGCCAGGAGTCCTTCGGGGCGGTGAGCGGAGCGAGTGTCTCCCACAGTTCGTCGGGGACGGCCCAGGTGGCGAGCCGGGCCGTCTCCGGGATCCGCTCCGGGCGGGACACCCCGACGATTGTGGAGGTGATCCGGGGGTCGCGGAGCGAGAACTGGAGTGCCGCCGCCGCGAGCGGTACGCCGTGCGCCGCGCACGCCGCCTCCATCGCCCGGATCCGCTCCAGCGTCGCGGCATCGGCCTCCCGGTAGGCGTACTTGGTGAACTGGGCCGGACCCTTGGCCAGGATCCCGCTGGCGAACGGGGCGGCGTTCACCACACCGACACCGAGCGAGACTGCCTCGTCGATCAGGTCACCGGCCGAGCGGTCCACCAGGGTCCACCGGTTGTGCGTGAGCAGTGCCGCGAAGTGCCCGGTACGCAGGTATCTCGCCATCAGCTCCACCGGGCCGCCGGCCACCCCGAGGTGTTCGATCACGCCCTCGCGCTGGAGTTCCAGCAGCGCCTCGACCGGGCCGCCCGGCGCCATGCCGGCCTCGAAACTGATGTGCTCGGGGTCGTGCAGATAGACCAGCGGCAGCCGGTCCAGGCCGAGCCGTCGCAGGCTCCCCTCGGCCGAGCGGCGCATCTGGTCGCCGGAGAAGTCGCCGGTCCGCATGTCCCGGTCCACTTTGGTGGCGAGCACGAAGCCCTCCGGCACGCCGCCGATCCGGCGCAGCGCCGCACCGATCCGCCGCTCGCTCTCCCCGTCGCTGTAGCCGGCGGCGGTGTCGAGGAAGTTGAACGGGCCGGTCAACGCGGCGAGCGCGGTCTCGGTGCCGCGTTCGGCGCTGACGTCGTACCCGAAGAGACCCGGCATGCTGCCCAGCGGGCCGCCACCGACGCAGACCGGGGTGACGCGCAGGCCGGTGCTGCCGAGCGGGCGGCGGGGAGACGCTTCCGGCGGTAGTTGTTCTTCGTGCACCACCGCACCCTACTGTGACCTGGGTAACTGCCGGTCATGGGGAGTCCGGCCGTCTCGTCTCCTGTTGTTGAGCACAAGGAACGGAGACGCCATGTCCGCTGAGCCTTACGGCGAGTCCGCTGAGCCTTACGGCAAGTCCGCTGAGCTTTACGGCGAGCTGCGACCGCGGGCGTTCGGCATCGCCTACCAGATGCTCGGCAGCGTCAGCGAGGCCGAGGACGTGGTGCAGGAGGCGTTCCTGCGGATGCACCAGACCCTGCGCCGGGGTGAGTCGATCGCCTCGCCGCAGGCGTACGTCGCCACCCTGGTCACCCGGCTCGCCATCGACCAACTGCGTTCGGCCCGGGTACGCCGCGAGCGGTACGTCGGCGAGTGGCTGCCGGAGCCGCTGTTCACCGACCCGTCCCCGGCCGAGTACGCGGAGACCGCCGACTCGATGTCGCTGGCCTTCCTGGTGCTGCTGGAGAGCCTGACGCCGCAGCAGCGGGCCGCGTTCCTGCTGCGGGAGGTCTTCGACTATCCGTATCCGGAGGTCGCCGAGATCGTCGGTACCGATGTGGACAGTGCCCGGCACCTGGTCGCGCGGGCCCGCAACCACGTCCGGGAGCGCCGGCCGCGCTACCACGCCTCACGGCGGCAGCGGGAGGAGTTGGCCGAGCGCTTCTTCGCCGCGGCCGGGCAGGGCGACCTGCCGGCGCTGGAGGAGTTGCTGGCGCAGGACGTGGCGCTGCACGGCGACGGCGGCGGCCGGGCACCGGCGGCCGGACGGCCGGTCAACGGCCGGGATCGGGTGGGCCGAGCCTTGGTCGCCGCGATGTCGGCGCTGCCGCGCCTCGGCGTGCGCGTCGAGGTCACCGAGGTCAACGGCCAGCCGGGCGGGATGGCGTTCGACTCGCAGGACCGGTTGGTCGGGGTCATCGGGCTCGACATCGCAGACGGTCGGGTCCAGACGATCCACTCGATCGTCAATCCCGACAAGCTGCGGCACTTCGGCCGGGTCGGTGATCTGGCCGCCCTGGTGCGGGCAGACCGCGCCCCCCGGCGACCGCCGAACCCCTGACGTCGAACCGCTGACGTCGAACCCCTGACACCAAACCACCACACGCCACACGCCCGGGCCACTCGACCACCGGGCACAGCCACCAGATCGGAAGGGAGCGCCGATGAACGTCGCGCTGTGGATCGTCACCGGAATACTTGCCGCCGTGCTGCTGCTCAGCACCTCCAAGATGTTCGTACCCAGGGAAAAGTTGGCCGCCAAGGGTGGGCACGCCGCCCAGTGGCTGCTGGACTTCAGCCCTGGCGCCCTGCGGGCCATCGGCGCCCTCGAACTTCTCGCCGTGGCGGGCCTGATCCTGCCCGCCGTACTCGACATCGCGCCGGTTCTGGTGCCGGTCACCGCCACCTGCGTGGCGCTGCTGTTCGCCGGGGCGACGACCATGCGGCTGCGTCGTGGTGAGCGGGCGACGATCATCCCCGACCTGGTCTATCTCGCCATGGCCGTCTTCGTGGCCTGGGGCCGGTTCGGCCCCGAGTCCTTCACCGGTTGAGCCGGCGCTGCCCGGAGAGGTTCCGGTCGGCGGCGTCAGGGGCGTCCCGGTGGGCGGTGTGTCAGCGGCGCACCGGGGCGGCCCGCAGGCCGAGCGCGCGCAGCTCCAGGGCGGCCAGGGCCTCCACCGCCTCGGCGTCACCACGCCGCCACGCCTGCGCCACATCGGGATGGATCCGGGTCAGCCGCCGGATCGGCTGGTTCGCCAGCGCACGCAACGCCAACAGGTCCCGCCCGGCCGGCGCCGACCGCAACATCCGGGCTGCACCGGCGCGCCGCATCCACCGCACCCGCAGTGGCAGCCACCCCAACAGAACAACGCTGAGCGGGAACACCAGCAGGGCCAGCGCGAGCGCCAACGCCAGCTCGCCGACCAGTTCCTGCTGGTCCCGCCCGGCGTCAGCCATCGCCCGCGCCGCCCCGGCGGCCTTCTCGAACGGCGAGGTCAGCTCGTCACCCACCACCGGCACCCGGCCGACCTTGCCGCCCGCGTCCGCCAGGTTGTCGGCCAGGCCACCGCCGGCCCCCTCCAGCTTCTGTCCGGGTACGGCGAGCTTCTGCACCAGGTCGTGCAGCCACATCGCGGCCCGGATCCACAGGTAGATCCAGGCGACGACGAGCAGATCGGTGAGGAGTTGGCGGGCGGCGGTCGGAAAGCGATCGGCATAGATCCTCATGCCGATCAGCGTGCCACGTGCCGGTGGGCCGGAGAGTGCGTCCCCGACCCACCGGCCCCCGTGCCACGTCGTCAGCCGCGCCCCGGCACGACGGTGTAGTCCACCCCGCCCAGCACGAACTTCTCACCGCCCTCGCGCACCGGTCCGACCTGCAGCACCTGGAGCACGTACGGCTTCTGCGCCTCCTGCCCCGCCGCGAAACTCAGCTTGACGACGGGACGCTCCTCCGGACTGATCAGCAGGTCCCGGATCTGTGCCCTGTTCGGGTCGACCTCCAACTGGGTCCGACCGACCACCCGGACGCCGTCACCGGCCCGGCCGGCCCGCACCCAACGCTCGAACAGCTCCGGGCCGAGGTCGACCACGACCTTCAGGTTCGGCACGGCCTGGTCCAGCGGGCGGAACACGAGATCGAAGTTCGCCGGCACCGGCAGGGCGTTGGCCAGCGCGTACGGCCGGTCGACAGCCGGTCCGCCCGGGGCGGCCGGAACGGTGTTGGCGTTCTTCCACACCAGGTTGTTGTTGTACTGCGTGTTGATGGAGGTCGTGGTCCCCTCGAAGTTCATCGGATCGGTCGCGGACTCCCAGCGCAGCAGGAGGCAGAAGTGGCCGATGGAGGGGACGTTGACCCAGGGAATGGAGGTGACCGTCTCGCCAGGTGCGACCGGCAGGCTCTTCGAGCCGATCGGGGTCCAGTGTGCCGGCCAGTTCGCGGCCCCACCCGAGGTGGTGTAGTACGCGCGCAGCGTGCCGGAGCTGATCCCCGAGCCGTACGGGCCCGGGTTCCGGAGCTTGACGAAGATGTAGCTGGTCGACCCGACGACCGGGTTCGTGTGGGAGGCACACTCGATCCCGTCGGGGCAGATCTTGACGTCCGGGCTGTTGAAGAAGGACGAGTAGATCGTCCCGTGCGGCTCGTTCCCGACATCCGACGCGGTGTCCTTCATGAACACGTCGGTACGCGTGGACACCGAGGCACCGTCCCTCGACCCGTCGTGGACACCGCCGCCCAGGGCGGCACCACTCGTCGAGACGGTCAACAGCATCGCCAACAACGCGCCGAACAACACTCCGGCGGTTCGGAACAGACGTGGACTGGCAGTGGTCATCGGGGGATTCCCTCTCCTCGGGTACTGGGACGGTGAGCAATGAGGAGCGCGCTCGTTCAGTGCCGGCAGAATGACTTTAATCCAGTGGTCGGAGGCAATGAAACAGGCGAATAATTCGATTGCCTCGCGTGCCCGCATATGCCGGGGAGGGAGTAATTCTCGAATAAGGTGGAATGCGAGTGGAAGAATTACGTGCCCATTTGTATCAACGCGGCCCGCCGATCCTCCTGTACGGCCGCAGCTTTTCCGGGCACGCCCCCGGGCGCCGGTCGAAGGTGCAGGCGCGTGCCGGCAACCGCCCTCCCGGCCCGCGGCCCGCAGTGCGGCGGCCCCCGGTGCGGCGGTGGCGGTGCGGCGGCGGCGATACGGCGGGGTGACGGCCGGTGGGTTCCGGGTGGGCCGGCCGTCCCGGGGGGGTTCAGCGGAGCGAAACCCAACTGGTCGCCACGGCGTAGTCGGCGGTCCGCGCGTGCAACTGCACCGGGCCGGACGGCGGCGGACCCAGCGAGAAGAAGCCGACGGGGTCCACGGCCACCTCCTCGTAGGGGCCGCCCGGGGTGCGGGCGACGACCCGGCCGCCACGAGCCGGTGAGAGCTGACCAACGATGCCGGTCCCGGTCACCTCGACGGCGACGACGACCGCACCCGCGTGGAACGTCAGGGCGCGGGTGGAGCCGGCGGACCGGGTCAGTCCGGCGGGCTCGGGATCGCACGCCGAGTCGAAGGTCAGCTCGGCGAGGGCCAGCTCGGCGTCGACCGTACGCCAGCCGAACGCCGCGTACCCGGCGGTCAGGAACTCCGCCGGCGGCGGTCCCGCCTCGCGCAGCGCCGCACCCAGTTCGCTCAGCAGCGCGTCGTCATCGGCCGGCGGCCACAGCCCCATCGCGGTCACCTCCGTTCCCCTCGAACTCCGAGGACGTGCCGACGAACGCGGCGAGCGCGGGGGAGTCACGCAGCTTCCGCAGGCACCGCGCCTGCGAGGGGCCGATGCTGCCGATCGGCATGCCCAACCGCTGCGCGATCTCCCGGTAACTGGTCGGGGGGTCGGCGACCAGCAGGGACAGCAACTCCCGGCAGCGCGCCGGAAGCTGGCCGAAGCCGTCCCGCAGCGCCTGCCGGCGTTCCGCCCGGAGCAGGTTCTCGTCCGGCGTCCTGAAGTCCGGTGGCAGCAGGGCGCCGATGGTCGCCTCGACGGCTTCGTCGAGCGGGTCGAACGGCTGGGTACGCCGGCCGACCCGGACCAGCCGATAGCACTCCCGCCGGGTGGTGGTGGCCAGCCAGGTGGCCAGGGCGGCGGGCTCGCGTACCCGGCCCAGGTGCTCCACCAGGCGCAGCCAGACGGTCTGGTTCACGTCCGCCGCGTCGGTCCGGTTCAGCCCGTGCGCCCGGATCACCGACAGCACCAGCGGGGCGTACCGGCGGACCAGCTCGACCCAGGCGAACTCGTCACCGTTCGCGGCGGCGCAGACCAGCCCGGCGAGCACATCGTCGCTGCTCCGGGCGTCCGGGGCGGGACCGGTCTCCGGTCGGGTGGCGGGATCCGGGTGCTCAGTCAACGAGTACGCCGTAGTCGGGGTGCCAGGCGGGACCGCCGAGCAGGACCTGCCGGGCCGCTTGGGCGTCCAGCCCGGTGGCACTCATCAGCGCGGCCAGCCGGCCCGAGACGTGCGCCGTCGCGAAGGAGGTGCCGGCCCAGGTCGCGTACCCGAGGAACTGCTTGGCGGGCTGTCCGGGCAGCAGCAGCCGGCCGTCCACGTAGGTGCTGGTCCGCTCGCCTGTCGCGCACGCGTCCACCCAGGGCCCGAAGCCGCTGTACGGGGCCGGCAGCAGCCCGGTCGCCCCCTGGCTGACCGCCGCCACCGCCAGTACGTCCGGCAGCGCGGCCGGCCAGGCGGGGCGTCTGGTACCGGTGTTGCCGGTGGCCGCGACGACGACGCTGCCCGGCTGCCGGCCGGCGAGGACGTTCACCAGTGGCAGCGGCGGCAGGTCGTCCTGGGTGAAGCACCCCAGCGACAGGTTGACGATCGACACCTGTTGGTCGAGCGCGGCCAGCGCCGCCGCCAGCATCGCCTCGTCACCGATGCCGATCGGGTTCAGCGCCGGCTCGGGATCGAACCGCACCCCTGGCGCGGCCTGCCGGACCACCCCGGCGACGAAGGTGCCGTGCCCGCCCTGCGGGCCGAGCACGTCGCTGTGCAGGTAGAGCGGGTCCTCGTCGTCAACCTGCGGCAGGTAGCCGCCGCCGAGCCACTCCGGATGCCGGGCGCCGGCCAGCCGCCAGACCCCGGTGTCGCAGATCCCCACAGTCACCCCGGCACCGTCCTCCGCGTGTGCCGGATCCGGCCCGGGCAGCGCGGCGGCGACCTGCGGTGCCCCGCCCGGGTTGCCCATGATGTTGCCGTAGCCGAGCAGCACGTGGTGCGGCTGCACCCGGGGGACCGGCTGGTTGGGCCACTGCCGGGGATCGCGCAGCTTCGTCACGACGGAGGGCACGTCGGCCTCCCGGTCGAAGCGCAGCCGGGTGACTCCGGCGAACTCACCGCCCCGGGTGACCGGATGCCCGATCTTGCGCAGCATCGCCACCACCCGCTCGGCGTCCGGGTTGGCGACCAGCAACTGCCGGGGGCGGTAGAGGAACTCCCGACCGGGCTCGCCGTGGAACAGCACGTCGGGATCGGCCGCCAGCAGTTGCTGAAATGCCCGCTGGTACGCCTCGTCGTCGCTGCCCGCCCAGGCGGGTCCAGGTCGCACCACGGCGCCCGACGGGGTGGCCGCGACCAGCGCGGTCAACGCCATGAGTTGGCGGCGGGACAATCGACCGATCTGGCGCGGCGCGACGGGACGGTCAGGCGACACCGGTCCTCCCAAATGGACGAAAGAGGTGTGGTCGGCGAGCGCTGGGGCGGGCCAACTCCCTGAACATTCCCCGGTGCCGTCAATTCTTCCAGTGATAGGCGATTGTCAATAATCGTCGATCCCGCAGGTGTCAGGGAATCACCTCTTTTCGGGTAACCGTACAGATTGACCGAAGGTCATCGATCGGGAAGTCTGTCGGCATGGGTGACAGCGCCGGTTCCGTCGCTCCCACGGCCCGGGCCGCGCTCGACGCCGTACAGCGCTATCCCCGGGAAGCGATCACGCTCGGGCGGCGGGTGCTGGCGACCGCACGGTCCGACGCCGACGAGCGCTCCACCGCGGAGCGGGCCATCGGGCTGGCGCTGCGGGAACTCAACGACCTGCCGGCGGCCCTGCGACACCTGCGCCGCGCGCTGCGCGCCGCCGGTACACCCCGGGTGGCGGCGCTGGCCAGGATGAGTCTCGGCTTCGTGCTCGCCAACGCCGGCCGTACCTCCGCCGCACTGGCCGAGGTCACCTCGGCACTGCCGGAGCTGACCGGCGCCGACGCCGGGCGGGCCCGGATGCAGCGGGGCGTGGTGCTGCACTTCCGGGGCCAGTTCGAGGAGGCGGTCCGGGAGTACGGGATCGCGGTCGAGATCGCCCAACGCGAGGGCGACCTGCTGCTGGAGGCGCGTGCCCGGAACAACCGGGGACTGCTCAACGCGCACCGGGGCGCCATCCTCGGCGCCGACGACGACCTCGGCACCGCCGCCGCCATCTTCGCGCGACTCGGACTGGACCTGGCCGCCGCCGACGCCAGGTGGAACCTCGGCATCGCCGCGGGGCACGGCGGCGACATCCCCGGGGCGCTGCGCCGATTCGCCGCAGTCGAGGAGGAGTACGCCCAGCTCAGGGTGCCCCGGCCGGCGCTGCTGCTGGACCGGTTCGAGCTGCTACTCTCGGTACCCCTGGTGGAGGAGGCGGTCGAGGTGGCCAGCCTCGCCGTACGCGAGCTGGGGCGGCGCGGGATGGCCTCGGATCTCGCCGAGGCACTGCTCGCCCGGGCCCGTGCCGCACTGCTCGCCGGTGACCTGGAGACGGCCACCAGCGCCGCGGCCGCATCCCGAGTCCGGTTTCGCAGGCAGGGGCGCCGCACCTGGGCCGCCTTCGCCCGGCACGTGGAGTTGCGTGCGGAACTGCGCCGGGGCACCCGCTCGACGGCACTGCTCGCCGCGATGGTGCGTACCGCCGACCAGCTCGACGCCACCGGATGGCCCGGACCGGCGCTCACCACCCGGATCGAGGCCGCCCGGCTGGCCGCCGCACTGGGGCGTACCGGCCGGGCGGCCGGGCTGCTGGCGGTCGCCGCACTGGCGCGCCGCCGGGGTACGGCGTCCCGGCGGGCCCAGGGCTGGTACGCGCTGGCACTGTCCCGGCGGCTCGGCGGCGACCACCGGGGCGGCGCCCGCGCGTTGCAGCGCGGACTGGCGGTGCTCGACGGCCACCGGGCCGCGCTCGGCGCCACCGAGCTGCGGGCACACAGTGGCGCACACGGTCAGGAGCTGGCGGCCGAGGGAGTCGACCTGGCGATCACCTCCGGTACCCCGGGTCAGGTGCTGGCCTGGACGGAACGCTGGCGAGCCAGTGCGCTGCGGATGCGGGCGGTGCTCCCGCCACAGGACGTCGGGCTGGCCGCCGCCCTCGCCGAGCTGCGGATGGTCAGCGGCGCGCTGGAGGAGGCGCTGCTCGCCGGCAGACCGGTGACCGCTCTGCGCCGCCGCCAGGCCCGGCTCGAACGGCAGATCCGGGAGCTGGCCCGAGGGGTCGACGGCGACGGCGGGCTGCTGGCACCGCCGGGCGTACGTGCCCTCGGCGAGCGGCTCGACGGGGCCGTACTCGTGGAACTGGTGGCCCACCGGGAGCGGCTCCGGGCGGTACTGCTCCGGGACTGCCGGGCGACCCTGCACGACCTCGGCCCCCTCGACGAGGCACTGCACGCCGCCCGGCTGCACCGGTTCGGCCTGCGCCGGCTGGTCGTCACCGGAGACACTCCCGACGTGCGGGCCGGGGTCGAGCATGCCGCGTCGACCCTGGACCGGCAGCTTTTCGGGCCGCTGCGGACACATCTGGCCGACCGGCCGCTGGTGCTGGTACCGATCGGTGCGTTGCACGCCGTTGCCTGGGCGGGGCTGCCGACCTGCGCGGGACGCCCGGTGACGGTGGCTCCGTCGGCGACGGCGTGGCTTGCCGCCGCCCGGCGTACCGTGCCGGACGGGCCGCCGCTGCTCGCCGCCGGCCCGCGCCTGCCCGCCGCCGAGACCGAGGTACGCCTGCTGAGCCGGGTACTGCCCGGGGCGCGGCTGCTGGCCGGTGCGGAGGCGACCGCCGAGGCGGTGACCACGGGGCTGGACGGAGCCCGGCTGGCACACATCGCGGCGCACGGTACCTTCCGGGCCGACAACCCGCTCTTCTCCACCCTGGACCTCGCCGACGGCCCGCTGACCGCGTACGAGTTGGAGCGGCTGCCCCGACCGCCCGGCTGTGTGGTGCTCTCCGCCTGCGACTCGGGGCTGTCCGGGGTACGCCCCGGCGACGAGGTGATGGGATTCACCTCGGTGCTGCTGGCCCTCGGCGCCAGCAGTCTGATCGCCACCGTGCTGCCGGTACCGGCCGATCTGACCAGCACGCTGATGCTGGACCTGCACCGCCGGATGGGTGCCGGCGTCCGGCCGGCGTCGGCGCTCGCCGCCGCGCAGCGGGAGTTCGCCGCAGCCGGCGACGGCTGCGCGCAGGCCACGGCGGCGGCCTTCGTCTGCTTCGGGGCGGGCTGACCCCGACCCGGCCCGTCACCACCTGCTGCCAGCCAGCCGCAACGCCCGGCCCGCGCCCGGCTCAGCTCACCTGCTGCCAGCCAGCCTCAGCGCAGCTGTTGCCAGCCAGCCTCAGCGCAGCTGTTGCCAGCCAACCTGCCTCAGCTCACCTGCCGGTGCAGTTCGGGCAGGTGCCGAAGATCTCCAGGGTGTGGCTGACGTCGGAGAAGCCGTGCTTGTTGGCGACCCGGTCGGCCCAGCTCTCCACGGCCGGCCCCTCCACCTCGACCGTACGCCCGCAGGCCCGGCAGACCAGGTGGTGGTGGTGTCCCTCGCTGCACCGCCGGTAGAGGTGCTCGCCGCCCGGTGGGCGCATCACGTCGATCTCGCCCGCGTCGGCGAGCCCCTGCAACGTGCGGTAGACGGTGGTCAGGCCGACCCGTTCGCCACGACTGCGCAGCATCGCGTGCAGGTCCTGGGCGCTGTGGAAGCCTTCGACCTCACCGAGCAGTGCACTGACCGCGCTGCGCTGTCGGGTGTTCCGTACCGCCGCGCCGCTCTCCGCTGCCGCCATCTCGCCCTCCTCGCGTCGTGTCAGGTGCCTGCCGGACGTCCCCCGTCAGGTGGCTTCCCCCGAGTGGCTCACCGCGTCCGCCACGATATGCGCGATGTGCTCGTCGACCAAGGTATAGGCGATTTCCCGACCGCGTCGCGAGCCACGTACCACCCCGGCACCGCGCAGTACCCGCAGGTGCTGGGAGACCAGCGGCTGCGGGGCACCGAGTGTCTCCACCAGTTCGTGTACGCACCGCTCGCCGTGCGCGAGTTCGCTGACGATGGCGAGCCGGATCGGTGCGGCGAGTGCTCGTAGCAGCTCACCGGCGCCCGCGTATGCCTCGTAGGCGTTCGTGCCCGTCACCCCGTAACGGTAACCGTTGTTAACGGCGTACCGCCGTTCGGTGCGCGGTTCCAAGGTCAACCGGTGTCGGCCCGGTCGACGGGGTCGGCTCCGGTGTGCCCGGCCGGGCGGCGTCGAGCACGACGTCACAGGGTTCGACGTGCGGGTCCGGCCCGGGCACGGCGCGGCGCCGGGCCAGCGCCCGGCGGATGGCCACGACCACCGAGGCCACCAGGAAGAGCCCGATCGCCAGGACCACGATGGTGGCCCCGAGCGCGGTGTTGGCGGTGCCGGCCAGCCACACCCCGGAGCCGGAGGCGAGCAGCCCCAGCCCCATCGCGGCGAGCATGGTGCCGAGGAAACCCCGGGTGAGCAGCTGCGCGGTGGCCACCGGCACCACCATCAGGGCGCTGATCAGCAACAGTCCGACCGCCCGCATCGCGATGGTCACGGTCACCGCCGTGGTCACCGCGAGCAGCAGGTTCAGCGCCCGGACCGGCAGCCCGGAGACCCGGGCGTACTCCTCGTCGTGGCAGATCGCGAAGAGCGCCGGGCGCAACGCGACCATGGTCACCAGGACCACCGCCGCGAGGGCCACGATCATCACCAGATCCTCCGGCGACGTCGTGGTCAGCGAGCCGAAGAGGTACGCCATCAGGTTGGCGTTGCTCCGGCTGCCGGAGAGCCCGACCAGCATCACGCCACCGGCGATACCGCCATAGAAGAGCATCGCCAGGGCGACGTCACCGGAGGTGCGACCGCGTTCCCGGATCAGCTCGATGGCGACCGCGGCGACCGCCGCGACGATGACCGCCGTCAGCACGGGGGAGCGGTCGAGCAGCAGCCCGACCCCGACCCCGGTCAACGCGACGTGCCCTATTCCGTCGCCGATCAGCGACATCCGGCGCTGCACCAGATAGATGCCGAGTGCCGGGGCGGTCAGCCCGATCACCAGCGCCCCGACCAGAGCTCTGATCATGAAGTCGTACTGAAAAAGACTCATGCCGGCCCTCCGCACTTGCTGATTCGCTCGCTCACGGCCGGCTGCCCCACATCCCTGTCGACTCCTCCGGCCCGTGCGGGTGGACGTGCTCGTGTCCGGGCGCCGCGTGGTGCCCGGCCGGCTCCGGCACCGGGCCGTCGTGCGCGATCGTCCCCTCGTGTACGACAACCGCCCGGCTGACCACCCCGGCCAGTGGCCCGAGTTCGTGCGCGACGAGCAGCACCGTCCCGCCACCGGCGACGAACCCGTGCAGCGCCTCGGCGAAGGCGTCCTGGCTGGCCGAGTCGACTCCGGCGGTCGGCTCGTCGAGGACCAGCAGCTCCGGCCGGCCGGCCAGCGCCCGGGCGATCAACGTGCGCTGCTGCTGCCCGCCGGAGAGGGTGGTCACCGGGTCACCGGCCCGGTCGGCGAGCCCGACCGCCGCCAGCGCCTCGGTCACCGCCGCCCGGTCGGCCCGCCCCGGCGGCCGGAACACGCCCCGCCGGGCCAGCCGTCCGGAGGCGACCACCTCGGCCACGGTGGCCGGTACGCCGCTGCCGGCGCCCATCCGCTGCGGCACGTACCCGATCCGGGCCCACTGCCGGAACCGGCGTTGCGGGGTGCCGAACAGGCTGACCGTGCCGGCGGCCAGTGGCACCAGGCCGAGGATCGTCCGGATCAGGGTGGACTTGCCGGAGCCGTTGGCGCCGAGCACGGCGACCACCTCACCGGGGTCCACCCGCAGCGAGACGCCCCGCAGCACGGCGCGGTGGTCGTAGGCGACCACGGCGTGCGTCACGGTGACGACGGGTCCGGTCATGAGCAGCCCAGTCCGGTCTTCAGGGCCACGAGGTTGTCGCGCATCACCGAAAAATAGTCCCCGGTACTGCCGGGTTGCAGGCCCTCGATCGGATCCAGTACGGCCGTCCTCGCCCCGACCTCCCGGGCGATCGTCTCGGCGACCTTCGGGCTGACCAGGGTCTCGAAGAAGATCGTGCTGGCCTGGTGCTTCCGGGCCTCGGCAGCCACCTCGATCAGCCGCTGCGGGGCCGGATCGTCCTCCGGGGTCAGCCCGGAGATGCCGATCTGCTCCAGCCGGTAGCGCTCCGCCAGGTACCCGAACGCGGTGTGGCTGGTCACCAGTTCACGCCGCTGGCAGTTCTCCAGGCCCTTGGCGTACTCGGAATCGAGGGTCTCCAGCTCGGTGCGGAACGCCTTCGCCCGGGCGGTGTAGTCGGCGGCCCGGTCCGGGTCGACCGCGCCCAGCCGCTCGGCCAGCCGGTCGGCGATCCCGGCGAGCCGGGTCGGGTCCAGCCAGACGTGCGGGTCCCTGCCGGCCGCTCCCGCCGCGTGCTCCTCGGCGTCCTCGTGCCCGTCCCCGCCCTCGTGTCCGTCTCCGCCCTCGTGCTCGTGCCCGCCGGCGGTGGAGGCCAGCAGTGGCTGCACGGTGGCCACGTCGAAGGCCCGGTCGTCGGCCTGCTGCTGCACCGCCTCGTCCACGTTCGGCTGGAAGCCGGCGAGGTAGACGACCAACTCCGCGTCGCTGACCTGGCCGACCTGGCCCGGGTTGAGTTCCAGGTCGTGCGGCTCGGCGCCGGGCTTGGCGAGGTTCGTCACCCGGACGGCGTCCCCGCCGACCCGCTCGGTGACGAACTGGAGGGGATAGAACGCGGCGACGACGTCGACCCGGTCGGGGTCGGTGCCGCTGCCGTCGTTGCCGCAGGCGGCGGCGCCGGCCAGCGCGAGCAGGCCGGCGGCGGCCAGGGCCACGGTACGGAGGGTGGAGCGGATTACCATGCCCTCAACTCTCCGCGACAATGAGAATGATTGTCAAAAACGCATGCTTGCATGTAACCGGATCATGGGCTCGGCGGCGGTCGGGGCAGCGTCAGCTGGCGGGCGGCATCAGCGCAGGTCTGGTGCCTGACGGCCATCAGAGGATCTTCATCAGCGCGGCACCGACCAGCAGGGTCAGGATCACCAGCCGGAGGATCCGGGTCGCCGGGCGCTGCACCGGCCAGGTGGTCACCAGCAGCGCCGCCAGCCCGGCCGCCAGCGCCAGCAGCAGTGCCCCGCCGACGATCCCCGGCGCGAAGAGGGCGACCAGCACCAGCGCCAGGACGGCCAGGAACGCGCTCGTGGGGTTGACCCGGGCCAGGCGGGTCAGCAGAACGCTCTGCGTACGCTGCATTCCACAGACTCTACGAGATCTCGGTGCCCCGGCCGGTGAGCTGTCGCCAGCGACACCCCAGCTCGCCGGGCCGGGCACCCGGCAGGAGGCGTACGTGCTGGTGACCAACCGCTTCGTGGTGGCCGAGGAGACCGCCGGAACCTTCACGGAACGGGCCCACGCCGCGCTGGCCGCCCTCGCCGCCCGGCCGGGATACCGCCGGGGCGAACTGCTGCGGGCCCTCGACGACCCCCGGCACTGGTGCCTGGTCACCGAGTGGGAGTCCGTCGGCACCTATCGGCGGGCCCTGGGCGCCTTCGACGTCAAGGTCAACGCCACTCCGTTGCTCGCCGAGTCGCTCGACGAGCCGTCCGCGTACGAGACGCTGGCCAGTGCCGAACCGGACGGTCGGGTCGAAGTCGCCCCGAGCGACCGGGCCGCCGACTCTGGCCGCTGACTCCGGGGGGTGGGGCGCCGGGCACTACCCTTGCCCCATGACCGTTCCCGGACCGCCCGGCGGGCCGTCGTCCCCATCCGAGCCCGTCCGGGCCGACGACCCAGCCGCATCCGGTGGCAACCCGCCGCCGCCCGGCCCGCCACCGCCGCTCGCCGGGAACGGCCCGCCACCCGCCGGGTACGTGCCACCACCCGGGTACGGCGCGCCGCCCGCCGGGTACCAGCAGATGCCGCCTGCCGGGTACGGGCAGGTGCCGCCTGCCGGGTACGGGCAGATGCCGCCGACCGGGTACGGGCAGGTGCAGTCGCCGGCCCCGCCGAGCGTGCCGGCCCCGCCGCCCGGCCCCGGCGCCGAGCCGCTGTTCGCCGCGCCGCCCAGCGAGGGACGCGGTGCCCGGCTGTGGCTCGGGCTCGGGGTGGCCGCCCTCGCCGTCGTGCTCTTCTGCGGCGGTGGCGGAGCGGCCCTGGTCGGCCTGCTGATCTCCGGCTCGCAGGCGTTGAACGAGCAGGCCAGGACGGTGGTGACGAACTACTTCGACGCGATCGACGACGGGGAGTTCCGCAAGGCGTACGACCTGCTCTGCGACTCGGCCCGGCAGCGGGAGTCGCCGGCCGAGTTCGAGCGCCGGGTCAGCGCCGAGCCGGAGATCGACTCGTTCCGGATCGGCGACGTGTCACTGACCAGCGAGCTGAGCGTGCCGGTGGACGTCACCTATGCCGGCGGGGGGCAGGACAACCTCCAGGCCCTGCTGGACCAGGACCAGACCACCGGCGGGTTGCGGGTCTGCGATATCAGATGACCTGACGGCCTGACCAGGTGACGTGACGTTTGACCAGGTGACGTGACATCGCAACCGTGCCGGCCCGCCGGGCGGCGGCGGTACGGCCGCCGAGGTGGAGTAATCTGCTGGGCTCGGGGCGTAGGCGACCGTACCGTTGTGCGGAGTACCGCCCGATCCAGGTCCGCGTACCGTCCCTGTCCGCCCGTTTTCCGACCGTCTTCCTTCGAAGAAGTCCCCGCCGGCCGCCAGCCGGTGTAGGAGGTAGCCATGCCAGCCGACCGTATCGACGCCGTCGTCAGTCTCGCGAAGCGCCGAGGCTTCGTCTTCCCGTCCAGCGAGATCTACGGGGGTACCCGGTCGGCCTGGGACTACGGCCCGCTCGGCGTGGAGTTGAAGGAGAACGTCCGGCGCCAGTGGTGGCGGACCATGGTGCAGCAGCGGGACGACATCGTCGGCCTCGACTCGGCGGTGATCCTCGCCCGGGACGTCTGGGCCGCCTCCGGCCACCTGGACGCCTTCGTCGACCCGCTGACCGAGTGCCAGTCCTGTCACAAGCGTTTCCGGGCCGACCACCTCGAAGAGGCGTACGCGGAGAAGCACGGCCAGCCGCCGGCCTCGCTCGCCGAGCTGAACTGCCCGAACTGCGGCAACAAGGGCACCTTCACCGAGCCGCGGATGTTCAACGGCCTGATGAAGACCTACCTCGGCCCGGTGGAGAGCGAGGAGGGCCTGCACTACCTCCGGCCGGAGACCGCGCAGGGCATCTTCGTCAACTACAACAACGTGGCCGCGTCGGCCCGCAAGAAGCCGCCGTTCGGCATCGCCCAGGTCGGCAAGTCGTTCCGCAACGAGATCACCCCGGGCAACTTCATCTTCCGGACCCGGGAGTTCGAGCAGATGGAGATGGAGTTCTTCGTCGAGCCGGGCACCGACGAGGAATGGCACGAGTACTGGCTGCGCGAGCGCTGGAACTGGTACATCGATCTCGGCCTCTCCGAGGAGAATCTGCGGTTCTTCGAGCACCCGCAGGAGAAGTTGTCGCACTACTCGAAGCGGACCGTGGACATCGAGTACCGCTTCCGGTTCGGCGGCACCGAGTTCTCCGAGCTGGAGGGCATCGCCAACCGCACCGACTTCGACCTCTCCACGCACAGCAAGCACTCCGGCGTCGACCTGTCCTACTTCGACCAGGAGAAGCAGCAGCGCTGGGTGCCGTACGTGATCGAGCCGGCCGCCGGGTTGACCCGGGCGGTGCTCGCCTTCCTGCTCGAGGCGTACGACGAGGACGAGGCGCCGAACACCAAGGGCGGGGTCGACAAGCGCACCGTGCTCCGCTTCGACCCCCGGCTCTCCCCGGTGAAGGTGGCCGTGCTGCCGCTCTCCCGTAACCCGTCGCTCTCGCCGAAGGCGAAGGACCTGGCCGCCGCGCTGCGCAGGCGCTGGGTGGTCGAGTTCGACGACTCGCAGGCGATCGGCCGCCGCTACCGCCGGCAGGACGAGATCGGTACCCCGTTCTGCGTCACAGTCGACTTCGACACCCTGGACGACAACGCCGTCACGGTACGCAACCGGGACAGCATGACCCAGGAGCGAGTCGGCCTGGACCGCGTCGAGAACTACCTACTAGAACGCCTCCCCGGCTGCTGAGGTGTAAGGAAGGGCCCCCGCTTATCGGATTTTGCGGTAGAGGGGCCCCCGCCTAACACCCCGAGCTGTGCGTCAACACCCCGCACCGTGCGCCGAACCCTCGGCGGGACCGGTACGCGTCCTCGACGATCTGGCGGACCCGCCGGGGCTCCCGGCGGATCTGGGCCGGCGGAAAGTGCAGGATCAGCACGCCATGCCGACTCAGTTCGTTGTGTCGATCCATGCTCCGGTGCCAGTCAGTCGCCGCGAAGTGGAACTCCTGCGAGTCGACCTCGAGCGCGATCGCGGCGTCCGGCAGGTAGCCGTCCGGGGTGGGCAGGCGCGACCCGTCCGGGCCGAGTAGCCGGGGATTCCACATGATCTCCGGCAGCAACCGGCTGCTGGACAGGCAAGCCCGCAGTTCCGCCTCCGGCGCAGACCGGACACCCCGGACGATCTCCTGGAACGCCCGCCGTACCAGCGCGGTACGGCTGCGGCCGGCCCGGACCACCTCTTCGTCCAGCGCCCTCAGATCGGTGAAGTTCCGTTGGATGGCCTCCGCCACGATCGCCCGTACCATCCGGAGGTCACGCAGGTCACGGGAGGTGTCGACCACCGCGCGGGCCGGCGAGCAGACCTGGTAGAGACCGCCGTCCCGGGCACGGTCGTCGAGAGAGAGGGTCCGGCAGACCAGTACGTGGCCCGCCGAGGCGCGACGGGTGTTGTGCGGCACGATCAGGTGCATCTTCGACGTTTTCGGGGCGTAGCGGAAACCGTACCAGTGCAGCGCCTCCGCCCCGGTCAGCTGTCCGCCCCGGCCGACGTAGAGCGCCGCGGCGATGCGTCGCTGTTCGTCGGTGAGGGTGCCCGTGACCAGGGCGTACGTCGCCGGCAACACCCGTTGCCAGCGACCGCGCCGGGTCTGCCGGTACATGTGCATGTCGTCGATCCCGGCGGCGAGCAACTGGGATCGTGTCACGATCTGCTGCTGGCTCTCCGCGAGACTGTCGATACTCGGTTGTTGCTCACCGGAGGGCTTGGCGATGGTCATCGGTGCAGGCTGCCCCCGGCGTCCGTACGTCGCCAGACCCCTCCGACGAGACTGTGGATAACGTGGGCTCTTGTGTACGACGTACTGGAGGGGCGGGGAGTGTGCTATGGCTGAGCGGTTAGGAGGGGGCCCTTCCTATACAGAAAGCGATAAGCGGGGGCCCTTCCTTGCACCCCACCCCCTAGCCCTGGGTGGGCATTCGGTGTGGCCGCCGGTGGTGCTCGCCCCGATGGCCGGGATCACGAATGTCGCCTTCCGGCAATTGTGTCGGGAACAGGGCGGCGGCCTCTACGTCTGCGAGATGGTCACCACCCGGGCGCTTGTCGAGCGGAACCCGAAGACACTCCGGATGGTCGCCTTCGGCGGGGACGAGCGGCCGCGCAGCCTTCAGCTCTACGGGATCGATCCGGAGGTGACGGCGGCGGCGGTCCGGATGGTGGTCGAGGAGAACCTCGCCGACCACGTCGACCTGAACTTCGGCTGCCCGGTGCCGAAGGTCACCCGCAAGGGCGGCGGGGCGGCACTGCCGTGGCGGCGCC
The DNA here is from genome assembly GCF_002846275.1 of Plantactinospora sp. CNZ320. Taxonomy (NCBI): domain Bacteria; kingdom Bacillati; phylum Actinomycetota; class Actinomycetes; order Micromonosporales; family Micromonosporaceae; genus Plantactinospora; species Plantactinospora sp. CNZ320. Next base: position 3,225,561 of record NZ_PJMP01000001.1, on the reverse strand, counting down.
GGCTCTTCGCCCGGATCGTCCGGGCGGCGGTCGAGGCGGCCGCCCCGGCCGGGGTGCCGGTGACGGTCAAGATGCGCAAGGGCATCGACGACGACCACCTGACGTACGTGGAGGCGGGGCTCGCCGCGCAGGAGGCCGGGGTGGCGGCGGTCGCCCTGCACGGGCGTACGGCCGCGCAGCGGTATTCCGGTACGGCGGACTGGGACGCGATCGGCACCCTGAAGCAGGCGCTGGACGTGCCGGTACTCGGCAACGGTGACATCTGGGAGGCCGACGACGCGCTGCGGATGTTGGCGCACACCGGGGCGGACGGTGTGGTGGTCGGCCGTGGCTGTCTCGGCCGGCCCTGGCTCTTCGCGGACCTGGCGGCGGCCTTCGACGGCCGTCCGGTACGCCGACTGCCGGTCCTCGGCGAGGTCGCGGCGACCATGCGCCGGCACGCCGAACTGCTGGTCGAGTGGTTCGCCGGGGGCGACCGCCCCGAGACCGCCGAGCGGGACGGCTGCGTCGACTTCCGCAAGCACGTCGCCTGGTACCTCAAGGGTTTCCCGGTCGGTGGTGAGCTGCGCCGGTCCCTGGCGATGGTGAACAGTCTGGCGGAGCTGGACGACCTGCTCGGCAAGCTCGACCAGGCCGAACCGTTCCCGCTGGAGACGCTCGGCCAGCCCCGGGGCCGGACGAACTCGCCGGGCAAGGTCTTCCTGCCGGACGGCTGGCTGGCCGACCGGGACAGCGCCGAGGTGCCGGCCGGCGCCGAACTCGCCGACTCCGGCGGCTGACTCCGTCCCAGGGCGGGCCGGGGCGGTCGACTGACCCGTCCCGGTCAGCCGATCGGCACCGGACGGTCGTCGGCGGGCGGTGCGCCGTTCCCGGCCGCCGCCCCGTCCGGCTCCGCACCGGCGTCGCGCGCCGTCGAACCGTCGGGCCGGGGCTCGGGTACGACCGGAGCACCCGCCCACGGCACCTCCGGCGAGCGGTGGAAGGTGATCCCCGCCGTGCTCCACCGCACGCCCTGCCCCGCCAGGCGCAGACGAAAGTCCACCCAGTCCAGGGACCTGGCCGGCGACCAGCCCAGCTCGGCGATGGCCGGCAGCCGGGGGAAGGTCATGAACTCGATGTCGCCGACGGTCCGGATCGTCTCCGTCCAGAGCGGTGCCTCCACCCCGAGCACCGCCTCGGCCGGTACCCCGGCCAGATAGCTGCCGGGATCCCAGTCGTACGCGTCGCGGACCTCGACCAGCCCGGCCCAGTCCTTGCCCAGCGGGGTGGCCGGGGAGTACTTCATGTCGAGATAGCTGCGGTTGCCCGGCGAGAGCAGCACCTTCGCGCCGTCCCGGACGGCGGCGGCCACCACCGGGTCCTCGGTCGCGGTGCCCCAGTACTGCACGACCCGACCGGCGCTGTGCTCGGCGACGGCCAGCTGGTGCCAGCCGAGCACCCGCTTGCCGTGCCCGGTGACGATCCGCTGGACCCGGCTCATGAAGCGGGTGTAGGCGGCCCGGTCCAGGGTGAACGCCTCGTCGCCACCGACGTGCAGGTAGCGGCCGGGGGTGAGCGCGGCGATCTCGCCGAGTACGTCGTCGATGAACCGGTAGGTCCGCTCGCTGTCCACGGCGACCGCGCTGAACCCGACGTCGGTGCCGGTGTACTCAGGTGGCGCGACGCCGTCCGGGGCGAGTTCGGCGTACGCGTTCAGCGCCGCGTTCGTGTGCCCGGGAAGATCGATCTCGGGTACGACGGTGATGTGCCGGGCGGCCGCGTACGCGACGATCTCGGAATACTGCTCCTTCGTGTAGTAGCCGCCGGGGCCGCCGTCCACCTCGGTGGATCCGCCGATGCTGGCCAGCCGGGGCCAGGAGTCGACGGCGATCCGCCAGCCCTGGTCGTCGGTGAGGTGCAGGTGCAGGTGGTTGAGCTTGTACCGGGCCAGGTGGTCGACGAAGCGCAGCACGTGTGGTACGGCGAAGAAGTGCCGGGCCACGTCGAGCATCGCGCCCCGGTAGCCGAACCGGGGCTGGTCCTCGATGATGCCTCCGGGAATCGCCCACGGGCCGGGCTGCCGCCGGGCGGACTCGATCTTCGGCGGCAGCAACTGCCGCAGCGTCTGTACCGCGTAGAAGAGGCCGGCCGCGTTGCGGGCCCGGACCACCACGCCGGAAGAGGTGATCTCCAACCGGTAGCCCTCGGCCGAGCCGGCGGCGCCGGCCTGCGGCTCGCGGGAGCGGCCCGGTGACCCGTCGTCGCCGGTGAGCAGCAGGGAGATCCCGCCGGGACCGTCGGCGCGGCCGGCGGCGACCACCGGCAGCGGATAGCCGGTGGGGCGGCGCAGCAGCTCGGCCAGGTGACGGCCGACCGCGCTCGCCTGGGGGACGGGGGTGGTCCGGATCGTCGTGCCGGGGGTCAGGATGAACTCCACCCCGGCGGCCGGCTCGACCCGGGCGGGGGCCGGGAGCACGTCGGTCAGCCGGGGCGGGGTGTCGCCGGGGGTGAGGGTGGACCGGGACTGGAAGAAGGTGATAGGTCGCACGGCAGATCTCTCCGGGGGGAGCCGAGGTGATTTCCGGGCAAATCTCATGAAACGTACGTACGAAATGGCTAACTGTCAAGGGCTAGTCACCCTGCGGTATGCCTCTTCGTCCGCACCTGTCGATCTGACTCAACGCCGGGGCAATACCGGTTTCTTCCAACGCGCCCCGGTCGCTAGTCTGTGCCCTCGGTGGGATGAGTAGCGCAGAGGTCGTCGCGCCGCCCTGCTCGGGCGGAGGACACCGGTTCGAATCCGGTCGAATCCCCCCGGTCGGATGGGCAGTAGCGCAGAGGTCGTCGCGTCGCCTGATCAGGGCGGAGGACGTCGGTTCGAATCCGTCCTGCCCATCCGGCGAACGAAACCACCCGTCGGGGGACGGAGGCGGGGAAGCGGGATGGACGGCGACCGGATCGAGGACGCCATCGAGGTGCTCGCCGCCGTACGCGAACTGCCGCTGGACGACCCGCTCCGCCAGCGGGTCCAGCGCGCCGTGGACGGACTGGTCAAGGATGGGCAGCGACAGCGCCGGGCCGACCGGCGGCGACGTACCGCCGAGGCCGACCGTGCCGTGCTGGCCGGCGCCGCGACCGCCGCACCCGAGCGTGCCGAAGGCGTCCCGGTGGTTGCCCCGACGGCCGAGCGGGCCACACCGGGCCAGACCGGCACGGACGAGCGGGTCACGCCCGGCCAGACGCGCACGGACGGGCGGGCCACGCCGGGCCAGACCCGGCGGGACCGGCGCTGCTACACCTGTCGGGCCCGCTACCGCAGCGTCGACGTCTTCTACCATGCGCTTTGTCCCGAATGTGCCGACCTGCACCGCCGGCACCGGGATGCCCGGACCGACCTGACCGGCCGGACCGCCGTGGTCACCGGCGGCCGGGTGAAGATCGGTTTCCAGGTGGCGTTGAAGCTGCTCCGCGACGGTGCCGACGTGACGGTGGTCACCCGGTTTCCGGCCGACGCAGCCCGGCGGTACGCGGCCGAGCCGGACGCCGCCGCCTGGCGCTCGTCGCTGCGCGTCCTCGGGGCGGACCTGCGGGATCCCCGTCAGGTACTCGATCTGGCGCAGCGGGTGGCCGACCGCTACCCCCGCCTCGACATCCTGGTGAACAACGCGGCGCAGACCGTCCGCCGGCCGGACTGGGCCTACCAGCCGCTGGTGGCCGCCGAGGTGCTGGCCGCCCGGGATCCGATCGGGCGGTTCGCCGTCGAGTCGGTCCCGGGCTACCACCCCGGCCGCACGCTTCCGGGCTGGAGCGCCGCCATCACCGGCCCGGCAGGCGCCGCCATCACCGGCCCGGCGGGCGGTGGCGTCCTCGGCCCGGCCGGCGGTCACGTCCTCGGCCCAGGGGGCGGTGACGTCCTCGGCGAGGGTGACGGGGTTGTTGTCGCTGCGGCCTCGGCGGGACCTACCGACGCGACCGGGGCGCTGCCGGACCCGGCGGCCCGCAACTCCTGGACGGCCCGGCTCGGCGAGATCGACCCGGTGGAGTTGCTGGAGGTCCAACTCGTCAACGTGGTCGCGCCGTTCCTGCTTGTCGACCGGCTGCGCGCGGCGCTGACCGCTCCCGGCCCCGGCCGGCGGTACGTGGTCAACGTCACCGGTCGGGAGGGCTGGTTCGCCGGCGGTGGCGGCGGGCCGGCGGGCCATCCGCACACCGCCGTGACGAAGGCGGCGCTGAACATGTTGACCAGGGTCGGCGCGGCGGACCTGGCTCGGCGCGACGTGCACATGTGCGGTGTCGACACCGGCTGGGTCACCGACGAGAACCCGGCGCCGATCCGGGCCCGCCGGGCGGCCACCGGGTGGCGGCCTCCGCTGGACGTGGTGGACGCGGCAGCCCGGATCTACCAGCCGGTCGTCCGGGGCGAGGCGGGTCTGCCGGTGCACGGCGTACTGCTGAAGAATTTCGCAGTGGTGCCCTGGTGAGCTGCCCGTCCTGACTGATCTTGCGCATGGGATCGTTCCCACGCAACCTCGCGAACACGTACAGGCTTCGCGACTGTGCGGATTGTCACCAACGGTCCCAAGCTGCTCGCTGGTCCCTTAGCCTTCGGCCACCAGCAGCCGGCGGATTCCCGCTGGTACGGGCATCCGTCCCCTGGGTACGTAGAGAGCGGCTAAACCTTCGTTCAGTGTCGAACGGCGCACGTGGGAGGGTCCGTTGACAGCGCAGCAGACGGCGGGACAGAAGTACGTTTACGACTTCACCGAGGGCAACAAGGAACTGAAGGACCTGCTCGGTGGCAAGGGCGCGAACCTGGCCGAGATGACGAACCTCGGGCTGCCGGTTCCGCCGGGCTTCACCATCAGCACCGAGGCCTGCCAGGCGTACCTGAGCACCGGGACCCAGCCCGACGGGTTGGCCGACGAGATCGACGCGCACCTGTCCGCGCTGGAGGACGGCATGGGCAGGCGGCTGGGTGACCCGGCTGATCCGCTGCTGGTGTCGGTCCGCTCCGGGGCCAAGTTCTCCATGCCCGGAATGATGGAGACGGTGCTGAACGTCGGGCTCAACGACGTGAGCGTCGAAGGACTCGCCGCCCAGGCCGGTGGCAACGACCGGTTCGCCTGGGACTCCTACCGCCGGCTCATCCAGATGTTCGGCAAGACGGTCTGCGACGTACCGGGGGAGGACTTCGAGCACGCCCTCGACGACGCCAAGCGGGCCAAGGGTACCGAGAACGACCTGGACCTCGACGCGGACGACCTGCGGGCGCTTGTCGACACGTACAAGACGATCTTCCGCAAGTACACCGGCCGGGAGTTCCCGCAGGCGCCCCGGGAGCAGCTCCAGCTCGCCATCAACGCCGTCTTCGAGTCGTGGAACGCCGAACGGGCCGTGCTCTACCGGCGGCAGGAGCGGATCCCGGCCGACCTCGGCACCGCGGTCAACGTCGTGGCGATGGTCTTCGGCAACCTCGGGCCGGACTCCGGCACAGGAGTGGCGTTCACCCGCGACCCGGCCAGTGGTGCGCAGGGCATCTACGGCGACTACCTGGCCAACGCCCAGGGCGAGGACGTGGTGGCCGGGATCCGCAACACCGTACCGCTGCAACAGCTCGAAGAACTCAACAAGCCCGCGTACGACGAACTGCTGGCCATCATGGCCAAGCTGGAGGGCCACTACCGGGACCTCTGCGACATCGAGTTCACCATCGAGCGCGGCAAGTTGTGGATGTTGCAGACCCGGGTCGGCAAGCGTACCGCCGCCGCCGCGTTCGTGATCGCCGCCCAACTCGTCGACGAGGGCCTGATCGACCTGGACGAGGCGCTGCACCGGGTCAACGGGGCACAACTGGCCCAGCTGATGTTCCCCCGGTTCCGGCTCGACGCCGACCCCACCCCGCTGGCCGTGGGTATCGGCGCCTCGCCGGGCGCCGCCGTCGGCAAGGTGGTCTTCGAGGCGAGCCGTGCGGTCGAGCTGGCCGAGGCCGGCGAGGACGTCATCCTGGTCCGCCGGGAGACCAACCCGGACGACCTGCCCGGCATGATCGCCTCGCGCGGCATCCTCACCTCGCGTGGCGGCAAGACCAGCCACGCCGCCGTGGTCGCCCGGGGGATGGGCAAGACCTGCGTCTGCGGTGCCGACTCGCTCGACGTGGACGTCCGGCAACGGAAGTTCACAGTGGACGGTCAGGCCCTCTCGGAGGGGGACGTCGTCTCCATCGACGGCACCACCGGCAAGGTCTACCTCGGCGAGGTGCCGGTCTGGCCCTCCGAGGTGGTCCGCTACTTCGAGGGGCACGTGGACGGCGAGACCACTGACGATCCGCTGGTGGCAGCCGTACACCGGATCATGGCGCACGCCGACGCCAAGCGGCGGCTGGGCGTCCGGGCGAACGCCGACACAGGCGAGGACGCGGCCCGGTCCCGGCGGTTCGGGGCCGAGGGAATCGGCCTGTGCCGCACCGAGCACATGTTCCTCGGTGACCGCCGGGCGCTCGTCGAGCGCCTGATCCTGGCCCGGACCGACGACGAGCGGCAGGCGGCGCTGGCCGAACTGCTGCCGTTGCAGCGCGCGGACTTCCTGGAGGTCTTCCGGGCGATGGACGGGCTGCCGGTCACGGTCCGGCTGATCGACCCGCCGCTGCACGAGTTCCTCCCCTCGCTGGAGGAACTGGCCGTGCACGTCGCGGTCGCGCAGGAGCGCGGCGAGGACGCCGCCCGGGACGAGGCCCTGCTCAGTGCGGTACGCCGGATGCACGAACAGAACCCGATGCTGGGTCTGCGCGGGGTGCGCCTCGGGCTGGTGATCCCGGGGCTGTTCGCCATGCAGGTGCGGGCGATCGTCGAGGCGGCGGTGGAGTGCGCCAGGGCCGGCGGCAACCCGAAGCCCGAGATCATGGTCCCGCTGGTCGGCGCGGTCCAGGAGTTGGAGACGGTACGCACCGAGGCCGAGAAGATCATCGCGGAGGTGACCCGGGAACAGGCCGTCGAGGTGCTGATCGGCACGATGATCGAGGTACCCCGGGCGGCGCTGACCGCCGGGCAGATCGCCGAGGCCGCCGAGTTCTTCTCCTTCGGCACCAACGACCTGACCCAGATGGGCTGGGGCTTCTCCCGGGACGACGTGGAGGGCGCCTTCTTCTGGCGCTACCTGGAACTGGGCATCTTCGGCATCTCGCCGTTCGAGTCGATCGACGCCGACGGGGTCGGCCGGCTGGTCCGGATCGCCACCGACGAGGGCCGGGCGGCCCGCCCCGGGCTCAAGCTCGGCGTCTGCGGCGAGCACGGCGGCGACCCCGACTCGGTGCACTTCTTCCACCACGTGGGGCTCGACTACGTCTCCTGCTCACCGTTCCGGGTGCCGGTGGCCCGGCTGGAGGCCGGCCGCGCGGTGATCGAGTCCGCCGGCTCCGACAGCCGCTGACCTTCCGACCCCGTCCCGTGCCCGCTGCCCGGTACCGGTGGTGACCAACGCCGTTCACCACCGGTACCGGGCCGGCGACCGGTCGCGGTCAGTGCGCGACCGCCAGGCCGAACGGCACAGGTCCCAACGCCGCCACCAGCGGACGGACCATCAGCACGAAGCTCTCGGGCCACCAGGCGGTGCAGAGTCCACCCAGGTCGACGATCCACTCCGCCGGCCAGCCCAGCTCGCCGAGCAGGTCGGCGGCCACCGCCTTCGCCGCCGGGTCGTCGCCGGAGAGGAACGCCGAGAGCGGCGCCGCCAGGCTGGTCGGATCGGTCATCAGCTCGGCCGGACCGACCGTGTTGAGCGTCTTGACGACCCGGGTCTCCGGCAGCGCCCGCTGAAGCTCCACGGCCAGGCTGCTGCCCGGGTAGCACAGCGCCGTGGCTAGCCCGTCCGGGCTCGGCTCGACCGCGTTGGCGACGTCGACCAGTACCGCACCGGCGAGGGCGGGACGCAGGGCGCCCAGGACGCGTACCGACACCGCGCCGGGCAGCGCGTTCAGCACGATCCCAGCCGAGGCCGCCTCCGCCAGCCCGGTCCGGCGTGGCCCGCCCGCCGAGGAGTCGAGCGGGGGCGTTTCCCGGCCCGGGTCGCGGACCCCCACCAGTACCGGATGACCGGCCTCGTGCAGCCGGGTCGCCAGCGCCCGCCCCACGCCACCGGCGCCGAGAATTCCGATCGTCTCCATCCGTACCACCTCTCCGTCCCGTTCGGCGGCGGCTGGTCGGGCCGCCCCGGCCAAAGCTAGGTTCGGCAGGCAGGATCAGGGAGTACGCACCTCAAGGTGCCCGAGGTACCCGGAGGTACCCGATGACCACCCAGACCGCCGCGCAGCGCCGGGCGCGGGACCGGGCCGACCACCGGGAACGGCTGGCGAACTGCCCGACGCAGCGGGTCGTCGCCGTGCTCGGCGACAAGTGGGTAGCCCTGGTATTCAAGGAACTCGCCGTCGGTCCCCGGCGCTCCGCCGAACTGGCCCGGGCGATCGCGGGGGCGAGCCAGAAGATGCTCACCCAGACCCTGCGTGGACTGGAACGCGACGGCCTGGTCGCCCGGACCGTCGAGCCGGCGGTCCCGCTGCGGGTCGGCTACCAGCTGACGGAACTCGGCCGGAGCCTGCTGCCGGTGCTGGCGACCGTCACCGAGTGGGCCGACCGGCACGCCGCCGAGATCGACCTGTCCCGAAGCCGCTACGACGCCCGGTCGGGCGAACCGACGCCCGGCACGTGACACCGCCGGACGGCCGGGTGCGGCCCGACGCCGTGCCGGTCACTGCCGGCCGGGGAATCGCCGGTCGCCGGAGGAGGACCAGAGGCCGGCCGGGAGGGCGGCCATCGGGGTACGGGTGGCCAGCGGTGCGTCCGGGTCGGTGGCTGGCGGGATCGCCGTCGCCACCGTCGGCTGCCGGACGGCGTCCCAGAGCGCACCGAGCCGCTGGGCGGCCGGGCGGGCCTCGGCGTGCAGCCGGAGCAGGTCGGTCTCCGGCCGGACCACGGTACTGAGGATCGCGTCCTCGCCGGCCGGGTAGACGACGACGCAGCCCGCCGTCCCCCGGAACACGGCCTCGTGCAGCGGCGCCTGCCCGACCAGTTGGGCGAAGCGGCCCCCGATTCCGAGCCCCGCCGCGGAAAGGGCGGCGACGTGGTGCGGGTCGGTGTCGGACAGGTCGCTGGCGACCAGCAGCCCGTCCACGGCGGCCAGCACGGCACCCGATATCTCCGGTACCGCGCGTCGCAGCCGGTGCAGTTCGGCCAGCAGGGCGGCATCAGTGTTCACTGGTGAATCTCCTTGGGCGTTGGTCCGTGCCGCTGGACTTTGCTCGGTGCGTTCGACCTGTCGAAGGTCGTCTCGACGCCGTCGCCTGTCGCCAGTGGCCTCGTTGCCGCTCGACGTCGCCGGGTGCCCGCCGGAGGTGCTGCCGCATCGTCGTCCGACGCGGTCCGCGCCGCCCGGGTCGGGCTGGCTACCCCGGTGGAGCGCCGCCCGCTGCTCGCCGACCACCGCCGGGGTCGGTGGCCCCCCGCCCGGTAACCATCCGACTCCGGCACGCTACACCGAGCAAAGTCCCGGCGCGGCCCCATGACCATCGGCAATTGTCCGGCAACTCTCGGCTGTTCGGCGGTTGTGTACGCAGGCCAGCTCGACCGCGTGGTGTGTCGGGGGTTCGTTGGTGCGGCCCACTCACGAACCCGGGCGTAACCTGAGCGACACGCGAACTTCGTTTCCCTCGTGACGGAAGCGACACGCGGACTTCGTTTCCCTCGTGACGGAGGTGTGGCCCATGGGCATCGTGTGGGAGAACCTGGTGGTCGATTCCGCCGACCCGGCCCGGCTGGCGCGCTGGTGGGCCGGGGCGCTCGGCTACCAGATCGTCGCCGAGCTGCCGGACGAGGTGGAGATCCGCCGGACACCCGACACGTTGCCCGGGCTGATCTTCGTGCCGGTGCCGGAGGGCAAGGAGACGAAGAACCGGCTGCACATCGACCTGCGTCCGACCGACCAGGAGGCCGAGGTCGAGCGGCTGGTCGACATGGGTGCCCGGCACGTCGACGTGGGGCAGTCGGCGGAGGACACCTGGATCGTGCTGGCCGATCCGGAGGGCAATGAGTTCTGCGTACTCGCCCGGCGGAGTTGACGGTGCCGGGGGCGGCCGGGTGAAGATCGGTGGCGTGGTCAGCCAACCTGACGCGGAGCGCCGGGTGGCCGAACCGGCGAAGGACAGCGGCTACGGGCGCAGCCCGTACCAGCGGGACCGGGCCCGGGTGCTGCACTCGGCGGCGTTCCGGCGGCTGGCCGCCAAGACCCAGGTGCACACCGCCGGCACCGACGACTTCCTCCGGACCCGACTCACCCACTCGCTGGAGGTCGCCCAGCTCGCCCGCGAGATGGGCGGCCGGCTCGGCTGCGATCCGGACATCGTGGACGTGGCGGGGCTCGCGCACGACCTCGGGCACCCGCCGTTCGGGCACAACGGCGAGGCAGCCCTCGACCTCCTCGCCGCCGACTGTGGCGGCTTCGAGGGCAACGCACAGACGCTGCGGGTGCTGACCCGGCTGGAAGCCAAGGTGTACGGCCCGGACGGCACCTCCGCCGGGCTCAACCTCACCCGGGCAGCCCTCGACGCCACCTGCAAATATCCCTGGCAGCGCCGGCCCGGCCAGCGCAAGTTCGGGGTGTACGCCGACGACGCCGACACCTTCGGCTGGCTGCGCCGGGGCGCCCCGGACGGCGACGTGCGCTGCCTCGAGGCACAGGTGATGGACTGGGCCGACGACGTGGCGTACTCGGTGCACGACGTCGAGGACGGCATCCACGGCGGCTACCTGCGACTCCGGCTGGCACAGTTGCGGGCCGACCCCGACGAGCGGGCCGCGCTCTGCGCCGACGTCGCCGGGCGGTACTCGACCGAGTCGGCGGACGAACTGGCCGAGGTGCTCGCCGGGCTGCTCGCCGACCCGGTGCTGGCCCCGCTCTACGACTACGACGGCAGTCACCGGGCACTGGCGGCGCTGAAGGCGAGCACCAGCGCGTTGACCGGGCGCTTCGTGGCGGCGGCGGTCGAGGCCACCGAGCGGCGCCACGGTACCGGCCCGCTGCGCCGGTACGCCGCCGAACTCGTCGTACCCCGACGGATCCGTGCCGAGTGTGCGCTGCTCAAGGGGATGGCGCTGCGGTACGTGATGCGCCGCCCCGGCGCACAGGACAGGTACGAGCGGCAGCGCGAGATCCTGACCGAACTGGTGGCGGTGCTGCTGGACCGGGCGCCGGACGCGCTCGACCCGGTCTTCGCTCCACTGTGGAAGGCAGCACCGGACGACGCCGCCCGGCTGCGGGTGGTTGTCGACCAGGTCGCCTCGCTGACCGACCCGGCCGCGGTGGCCTGGCTGGACCGACTCGGCACCGGCCAGCGCTAGCGGCCGCATCGTCGCCCGGACAGCCGACAGTGGACGGTGATCCCGATCCGTCCTGCCGTTCGACGCATGTCGCTGGCGCGTCGGCGCGCCCCCGCGAGCGTGGTGGGCACTGCGGCTGCGGTGGCCCTTGCTGGTGCGGTGGCCCTTGCGGCTACGGTGGCCCTTGCGGCTGCGGCGGCCCTGCGACATTGTTGCGATGTCGACCCTGGCGTTGTTGTTCGCGATCCTCCTCGGCGGTCCGATGATCGGGGCAGGGCTGATGATCATGCTGACCGGCTGGGTGCCGCCGAGCTTTCCCGGCCCGGCCCGGGACTTCGGCGTCATGCTGCTGGCCCCCGGGTTGCTCGTCGCGCTTCCGCAGGTCGGGCTGCTGGTCGGGGGCACCGCAAGTCCGTTCTTCCTGCTGGCCGCCCTAGGCTGCGGCGCCTGGGGCGCCTGGGTGGGGCTTCGATACCGCGGCTGGCGCTGGCCCTGGCCCCAACAGCGCCAGGATCGGCAGCAGCGCCAGGATCGGTAGGACCCGTCGGTCGATTCGGTCTCCCCGGTCGGTTCGGGTCGGAGTGGGCCGAAACCGGTCTCGGAGTGGAGATTTTCGGCTGAGCTGATTGCCGATCACGGCCGCATGGCCGAACCGCAAATGAAACCCTCGCTGATAGGGCGGCGTCGTCGACGACGAGCGGCAGACGAGGGGGCAGGTGGGCATGGATCCCAGGACATTCGTGGTGGACGGCGGCACCAGCGGACTCGGGATGGAGGTCGCCCGGATCCTCACCGCCGAGCACCGGGTCGTGATCCTCGGTGACATCCCCGGCGAGGTGTCCCGGGCCCGCGACGAACTGGGCTGTGACGGCATCGTCTGCGACATATCCCGCAGCGAGCAGATCCGGGACACGCTCACCGAGATCGTCAACCGGTACGGCGCGATCGACGGCCTCGCACACTGCGCGGCGATGTGGGCCGGCGGCAGGCTGGAGGAACTCTCCCCGGAGACGATCCGCCGGGCGATCGAGGTGAACGTGCTGGGTACGGCGTACCTGATGCACGAGGCGCTGTTGCGGATGCGCGAGCAGGGGTACGGCAACATCGTCTACGTCAGCGCGCTCGCCACCGACGTACCCCGGCCGGGAATCCCGCTCTACCGGGCGACGAAGAGCTTCGGCACCAGCCTTGTCGAGTCGCTGGCCGAGGCGCAGGGCACCAACAGCATCAAGGTGATGGAGATCCACCCCGGCCCGATGCCGACCAAGCTCCAGGAACGGGTCGGTGCCGACTTCCTCGACACGATCTTCGCGCTGCCCGAGCAGGTGGCGACCGAGGTGGTCCGGCTGATGTTGCTCGGCGCGGACGACCTCTACGTCTCCGGGCAGAGGGTGCTCCGCGCCGACGGACGTTGGTAACCGGCGGCGATGGTCAGTGCCGGGCCGGCCGCTGCCGAGCCGCCACCCTCGGCGTGGGCGCCGCTGCGGGTGGCGACCTACCGCAGCCTCTGGGTGGCGATGCTGGTCGCCAACATCGGCACCTGGATGCAGACCGTCGGGGCCCAGTGGCTGCTGATCGACGAACGGAACGCCTCCACCCTGGTCGCCCTGGTGCAGACGGCGAGCAGCCTGCCGATCCTGCTGCTCGCGCTGCCGGCCGGTGCCCTGGCCGACACCCTCGACCGGCGACGGCTGCTGATCGCCGTGCAGTTCTTCATCGTTGCGGTGGGGGTGGCGCTGACCCTGCTCACCGTGACCGGGCGGATGCCACCGGCGCTGCTGCTCACCCTCACCTTCGCCTTCGGGGTCGGGCAGGCGCTGACCCTGCCGGCGTGGGCCGCAATCATCCCCGACCTGGTGCCGCGCAACCTGTTGCGGTCCGCCTCCGGGCTCGGCTCGATAAGCGTGAACGTGGCCCGCTCGGTCGGCCCGGCGGTGGCCGGGCTGCTTATCGCCTGGGCCGGGGTGCCGCTGGTCTTCGCCCTGAACACCGTGGCCTTCCTCTTCTTCGCGCTGACCCTGCTGCGCTGGCGGGCCGGGACGTCGCGCTCGGTGGAGGTGCCGGAGCGGTTCACCGCGGCGCTGCGGGCCGGCGGCCGGTACGTCCGGCACTCGCCGATCGTGCAGCGGCTGCTCCTGCGGGCGCTGCTCTTCCTGGTACCCGGTAGTGCGCTCTGGGCGTTGCTGCCGCTGATCGCCAACCAGCGGCTCGGGTTGGGCGCCGGTGGGTACGGCGTACTGCTGGCCGCGCTCGGCGTCGGTGCGGTGGCCGGCGGGCTGGTGCTGCCCTGGGTCCGGAGCAGGTTCTCGCCGAACCTCTTCCTGCTGGTCGCCGGGCTGATTTATGGGGCGGCGACCCTGGTGGTGGCGTTGGTACCGGTGGAGGCGGTGGTGCTGGTAGCACTGGTCCCGGCCGGTCTGGCCTGGGTGACGGTGCTCTCCAACCTCAACGCCGAGATGCAGCTCTTCCTCCCCGGTTGGGTACGCGCCCGCGGCCTCGCCGTCTACCAGGTGGTCTTCGCCGGAGGGCAGGCGATCGGCGCGCTCGTCTGGGGCGTCGTCGCCGACACGGTGGGTCTGGTACTCGCGTACGTCGCCGCCGGGCTGCTGATGGTCCTCGGCGCGTTGACTGTGAAGACGTGGCCGCTGCCGGACCTGCGCGCCGTGGAACAGGACCCGGCGACGCACTGGCCCGACCTCGACCTGGTGCACGAGCCGGATCCGAGCGTCGGGCCGGTGATGGTGGTGTTGACGTACACCGTCCGGGAGGAGCGGCGGGAGCGGTTCGTCGCGGCCATGCAGGAGGTCCGGGCGGCGCGGCAGCGCACCGGGGCGTCGCGCTGGGGCCTGTTCCGGGAGGGTGAGTCGGCTGACCTCTTCGTGGAGGTCTACGAGCTGCCCTCCTGGGACGAGCACCTGCGCCAGCACGGCGGCCGGCTGACCAAGGCCGACCAGGCCGCCGAGTTGCGGGCGCTGGAACTCGCCGACGGGATACCGCAGGTGAGCCACCTGCTGCCGGCCCAGGCGAACCCGTGACTCTCCGCGCCGGGGCCGGGCTCAGGTCCCCGAGGCTCAGGTCGCGAGGCTCAGGCTTCGAGACTCAGGACTCGACCGGTTCCCGGGGGCCGATCGGCTCGCGGACCAACGCGCCGTCGACGTAGCAGTACCGCCAGTCCTCGTGCGGCTCGAGGGAGCGGATCAACGGATGCCCGGTCTGCTCGAAGTGCGCGGTGGCGTGCCGGCCCGGCGAATCGTCGCAGCAGCCGACCGTGCCGCAGGTCAGGCACATCCGCAGGTGCACCCACTCCTGGTCGGCGTCGAGGCACTCCCGGCAGACGTCCTCGTCGGTCTCGGTGATCTGGATCCGGTCCAGGTGGGTGCAGGCCGTGCTCATGGTCTCCTCGCGGACGTACCGCCAGCGCGACCGGAGAAGCTGGTCCGGGATGACCCGGGCGAGGTAGCGGGACTGCGCCGCGAACATCGGGCTGAGCACCGCGAGGATCAGGACGTACAGCGCGACGAACGGCCCGATCCGGTCGTCGAGCCCGGCGGCGAGCGCCAGGGTGGCCAGGATCAGCGAGAACTCGCCCCGGCCCAGCACGGTCAGCCCGACGTTCGCCGCACCGCGCTGGTTGAACCCGAAGAGCGCCCCGGTGATCAGGCCGGAGCTGATGTTCGCCACGATCGTCACCGCGACCGCGATCGCCACCGGTACGGCCACCGAGCCGAACGCCCCGATGTCGATGCTCAACCCGAAGCCGACGAAGAAGACGGCGGCAAAGACGTCCCGCAGCGGCAGGACGAGTCGCTCCACCCGTTCCCGTACGGCGGTACGGGCGACGACGAGGCCGATCATGAGTGCGCCGATCGCGTCGGAGACGCCGACCTCGGCCGAGAGCCCGGCGACCAGCACCACCAGCCCGACCATCCCGACGACGAGCAGTTCGTCCTCGCGGGAGCCGATCAGCGCGCCGATCGCCCGGGCGCCCCACTTCGCCACCGCCACCAGCAGGAGCAGATAGCCGAAGCTCATCCCGATGTGCAGCGCGATGTCGCCGGGTGAGGTGGCGCCGGCCAGGATCGGCGAGAGCAGGGCCAGGTAGATGGCGAGGAAGAGGTCCTCGATCACGATGATGCCGAGGATGATCGGGGTCTCGGCGTTGGCCAGCCGGCGCAGCTCGATGAGGAGCTTGGTGGCGATCGCCGAGGACGAGATGCCGAGCGCTCCGGCGATCACGAACGCCTCGGAGGTGCCCCAGTCGAGGGTGAGGCCGAGCACGAGTCCGGCCCCCACGTTCAGCCCGATGGCGCAGGCGGCGGCGATGAAGAGCCGCTTCCCGCTGCCGAAGACCTGCCGTACCGGGAACTCGACGCCGAGGTTGAACAGCAGCAGCACCAGGCCGATGGCGGCGAGCAGGGCCAGGTCCTCGGGGTGCTCGACGAGTACCAGGCCGGGGGTGGCCGGGCCGAGCAGGATCCCGGTCAGCATGAAGAACGGCACGCTGGGCAGGCCGATCCGGCGGCCGGCCCGGGCCAGCAGGCCGGCGACCAGCACGATCGCGCCGAACCCGATCAGATCGGCGTGCATGGGGTCTCCAATCGGATGCCGTCGCGCCGGGCGGGGGCTCCGGTGACGTCAGGCGAAGGGCGGCGGAGGTCAGGCGGGGGATCGGGCGGGAGGATGGCGGTCGGCGAGCGGCCGGTGGCGGGGGCGGGGGCGGGGGCGGGTCAGGCGAAGAAGGTCCCGCCGAGTACGGCGCCGACCTTGCGGGACTGCTCCTCGGAGAGTTCGATCACCGCGGCCGGCTCGTCCGAGCGGGAGGTGAAGACGTAGAGGTCACGGGTGCCGTCCCGGCGTACCACCACCGAGACGCGGTTGCCGCCGTGCCCGAGATCGATGTCGTACCGCTTGCCGATCCCCGGCAGCTCCTGCACGTGTACGCCCTGGCCCATGACCTCTCCCCAGACGAATGGCCGGCCCCGCAGCCCGGCCCACGGTCGACGACAGGCTGGTCAGGGGGTGATCCGTGCGGTCAGCCTACGTCGCCGCCGGCCGGATCGTCGGCCCCCGGACACCCGGAACATTGACTTAGGGTAGCCTAAATTAATGGCGCAGAGTTCGAACGGAACCGGGGTCAGGTACGCCAGCGTACTGCGCACGGCGTGGCTCACGCCGCACATGATCCGAGTGGTGCTCGGTGGGGAGGGTCTGGCCGGGTTCGCGGCCGACACCTACACCGACCACTACGTAAAGTTGATCTTTCCCCCGGACGGTGTCGACTATCCGGTCCCGCTCGACCTCGACCTGATCAAACGCGAGCTGCCCCGCGACCAGTGGCCCCGGCTGCGCACGTACACCGTGCGGGCCTGGGACGCTGCGGCCCGGGAGCTGACCCTGGACTTCGTCTACCACGGTGACGAGGGGCTGGCCGGCCCGTGGGCCGCGTCCGCCCGTCCCGGCGACCTGGTGGCGTTCCGGGGCCCCGGCGGGGGGTACGCCCCGGACCCGCTGGCCGACTGGCACCTGCTGGTCGGCGACGAGAGCGCCCTGCCGGCGATCGGCGCGGCGCTGGAGCGGCTGCCGTACGCCGTCCCGGCCCGGGTCTTCATCGAGGTCGCCGGGCCGGAGGAGGAGCAGGAGCTGCACACCGAGGCGTGCGCCGAGATCGTCTGGGTGCACCGTGCCGACCGGGTCGTCGGCGAGGCCCTGGTCGAGGCGGTACGCGCGGCCACCTTCCCCTCCGGTGACCTGCACGCCTTCGTGCACGGTGAGGCGTACTTCGTCCGTGAACTGCGCCGGATGCTCCGGGGCGAGCTGCGGGTGCCGAAGGAGCGGCTCTCCGTCTCCGGCTACTGGCGCCGGGGCGACGACGACGAGAGCTGGCGTTCCGCCAAGGCCGACTGGAACCGGCAGGTCGAGGCCGAGGAGGCGGCGATCGTCGCCTGAACCGTCGCGTCGCACCAGCCACCCCTTCGCCGCCCGCGTCAGCCGGGCAGGGCAGGATGTAGCCCGGAGGGGGTGAGGCGGTGGCCGGGCGGATCCGCGACGAGGACATCGCACTGGTACGGGAGCGCACCTCGATCGCCGACATCATCTCCGAGACCGTCACCCTCAGGTCGGCGGGCGGCGGCAACCTCAAGGGCCTCTGCCCGTTCCACGACGAGAAGACCCCGTCGTTCACGGTGGCCCCTGCCCGAAATGTCTACTTCTGCCTTGCCGGTGACACCCGGGTACTCACCCGGTCCGGCGTACGGGAGATTCGAGACCTGGCCGGCGGCAGTCACACGGTGCTGACCACCGGCGGGCGATGGGTCGAGGCGCCCTTCTACTCCTTTGGCGAGCAGCCCGTCCTGCGGGTACACCTGAGCCGCAACGGTCAGAAGAAGGTGATCCGGGCTACGGCGAACCACCGTTGGTTCGTCCGAGCGGGCCGGGACCGCCAGCGCCACCTGGAGCGGCTGACGGAGCAGTTGCGTACAGGTGACCGCCTGGCCTACACCTACCCCCGGTCGTTGATCACGCGTGACGGTGGACACGAACTGCGTCCCTCCCCGTACGGAATCGCCCGGGGCATCGTCTTCGGCGACGGCACCCTGCTGAACGGTGGCAGTGTCGCCCTGCTCTACGGCGGCAAGGACGCGGAACTGGTCAAGTGGTTCCCGCTCAGCCACACGTACCAACGCGACAACGGGTTGACCGTGACCGGGTTGCCGGCATATTTCAAGACCGAGCTGCCGCCGCTCGACGAGTCGCTGTCGTACCTCTTCGGCTGGCTGGCCGGCTACTTCGCGGCCGACGGAGACGTTGCCGCCGACGGGTGCATCTCGCTCAACTCGACCTCACGCAGCCACCTGGAATTCGTCCGCGACCTCTGTACCCGAATCGGTGTCGGCAGTTACGGCATCCGGGAGTACATCCGCACCGGTTTCAAGGACCACCTCCGGCCGAATGGCGAGCTGGGTTACACCGGCCCGGTCTACCGGCTGACCCTGATGGGTTCGGATCTGCCGGAGGACTTCTTCCTGATCTCCGCCCACCGGGAGCGCTTCCTCGCCCACCGCAAGGCGTACGAGCGCCGGGGCTGGACCGTCGAGCGGATCGAGGACCCCGGCGAGGTGGAGGAGGTCTTCTGCCCGGTGGTCGACGGCACCCACGCGTTCGTGCTGGAGGACAACATCCTCACCGGCAACTGCCACGGCTGCGGGGCCGGTGGGGACGCGATCAAGTTCCTGATGGACGCCGAGCATCTGACCTTCGTCGAGTCGGTCGAGCGCCTCGCCGACCGGGCCAACATCCAACTGCGCTACATCGAGGCCGGTCCCGCGCCGGTCCGGCCGCAGCAGGGGCAGAAGCAGCGGCTGGTCGCCGCACACGCCGCCGCCGCCGAGTTCTACGCCGGCCAGCTCGGCACCGCCGGAGCCCGGGCGGCCCGGGAGTTCCTGGCCCAGCGCGGCTTCGACCGTACGGCGGCACAGACCTACGGCTGCGGCTTCGCTCCGGACGCCTGGGACCTGCTCACCAAGCACCTGCGGCAGAAGGGCTTCACCGGCCAGGAACTCGTCACCGCCGGGCTGGCCCGGGAGGCGCGTTCCGGCTCGCTGATCGACCGGTTCCGGCGCCGGCTGCTCTGGCCGATCAAGGACCTGACCGGCGACGTGATCGGCTTCGGCGCCCGCAAGCTCTTCGATGACGACGACGGCCCGAAATACCTGAACACCCCCGAGACGCCGATCTACAAGAAGTCGCACGTGCTCTACGGCATCTCGCAGGCGAAGCGGGAGATCGCCCGGCAGGGGCGGGCGGTGATCGTCGAGGGGTACACCGACGTGATGGCGTGCCACCTGGCCGGCGTACCGACGGCGGTGGCGACCTGCGGCACGGCGTTCGGCGCGGACCACATCTCGGTACTCCGCCGGTTGCTGATGGACACCGACGCGGTGGCGGGCGAGATCATCTTCACCTTCGACGGTGACGCCGCCGGGCAGAAGGCGGCGCTGCGGGCCTTCGAGGACGACCAGCGGTTCGTCGGGCGTACCTTCATCGCGGTCAGCCCGGACAACATGGACCCGTGCGAGCTGCGGCTGGCAAAGGGCGACCTGGCGGTGCGGGACCTGGTCGCCCGCCGCGAGCCGCTCGTCGACTTCGCGCTGCGCCACGTGCTCGGCCGGTACGACCTGGACACCGTGGACGGCCGGGTCGAGGCGATGCGCCGGGCGGCGCCGCTGGTGGCCAAGCTCAAGGACCGGGAGAAGCGTCCGGAGTACGTCCGCAAGCTCGCCGGCGACCTCGGCATGGAGATCGAGCCGGTGCAACGGGCGGTGTTGGAGGCTGCCGCCCAGCAGGGGGCCGGGCAGTCCCGCCGGGGCAACACCGGACCGACGCCGCCGCAGCGGCCGGCACCGGTGCCGGTGGTGGACAACCCGCAGTCGCTGGTGGAGCGGGAGGCGCTCAAGCTCGCCCTCCAGGTGCCGGTGCTGGCCGGCCCGATGTTCGACGCGCTCGCGGCGGAGGTCTACCTGCACCCGGTGCACCGGGCGGTGCGGGCCGCGATCGAGTCGGCCGGCGGCGCGACGGCGGCGACCACCGGCGCGGTCTGGATCGAACGGGTCCGGGACGCCTGCGGCGACCTGGCCGCCGCCGCGCTCGTCGGCGAGCTGGCCGTGGAGCCGCTGCGGCTGGACACCGACCCCGATCCCCGGTACGTCTCGATCACCCTGGCCCGGCTGGAGTGGGGCTCGGTGACCAGCCGGATCCGGGACCTGAAGTCCAAGGTGCAGCGGGTCAACCCGACGGCCAACAAGGACGAGTATTTCGCGCTCTTCGGTGAGCTGCTCTCCCTGGAGCAGCACGCGCGAGCCCTGCGCGAGCAGGCGATGGGGGGTCTGTAGCCGATGGAGGCGTTCAACCTGTTCCGCCGGGGCCGGAAGCTGCCGGCCGACCACCGTCCGGCGCTGGAGCGCGGCGAGCGGGTGCTCGACTGGGCCCGGGTGGGCGACGGCGCGGAGATCATCGTGGTCACCGACCTCGGGCTCTGGCTGCCCGGGGAGGCCGCGCGGCTGGGTTGGCACGACGTGCACAAGGCGGTCTGGTCGGGGCGGGACCTGGCGGTCACCCCGGCCGAGCCGGTGGTGGAGCGCGAGGACTACCGGGTGGTGGCCGACGGGGAGGTACGGACCTTCCTGCTGCTCGACCCGGGTGACGTACCGCACCAGGTGCGGGCCCGGGTGACCCGTTCGGTGGGGTACACGGCGTATCACCGGTTGCCCGGCGGCGGTCTGCGGATCGCGGCCCGGCAGGTGCGCGGCGTCAACGGCCTGACCTGGACGGTCCGCTACGACCCGGGTACGCCGATCGACGACCCCGCCGTGGTGGCCGAGACCGACCAGCTGGTGGCGGCGGCCCGCTCCGGCACCGACCCTGACCTCTGACCTGCACGGCGGCGCCCTGCGAAACTCGGTGGGGCGTGTCGGACCTGGCGGTTATGGTCGAGCCCGTGGCTAGGGACGGGATTCTCATCCAGGCGCGAGGGCTGGTGAAGCGGTTCGGGGATTTCATCGCCGTCGATGGGATCGACGTCGACGTGCGGGCGGGTGAGGCGTTCGGATTCCTCGGTCCCAACGGTGCCGGCAAGAGTTCGACGATGCGCATGGTCGGCTGTGTCTCGCCGCCGACCGACGGCGAGTTGCGGATCATGGGGATGGATCCCCGGCGGGACGGCCCGGCGATCCGGGCCCGACTCGGCGTCTGTCCACAGCTGGACAACCTCGATCCGGAGCTGACCGTCCGGGAAAACCTCACCACCTATGCGCGCTACTTCGGCATCCCACGCCGGGTGGCCCGGGAGCGCGCCGCCGAGTTGCTCGACTTCGTGCAGCTCGCCGAGCGGGCGGGCAGCAAGGTGGAGCCGCTCTCCGGCGGCATGAAGCGCCGGCTGACCATCGCCCGCGCACTTGTCAACGAGCCCGACATCGTGCTGCTCGACGAGCCGACCACCGGGCTGGACCCGCAGGCCCGGCATCTGGTCTGGGAGCGGTTGTTCCGGCTCAAGCAGCAGGGGGTCACGCTGGTGCTGACCACCCACTACATGGACGAGGCCGAGCAGCTCTGCGACCGGCTGGTGGTGATGGACGGCGGCCGGATCGTCGCCGAGGGCTCGCCGCGCGCGCTGATCGACCGCTACTCGACCCGTGAGGTGGTCGAGCTGCGCTTCGCCGCGGAGAGCCAGGAGGTCTTCGCGGGCAAGCTGGACGGGCTCGCCGAGCGGGTCGAGGTGCTGCCGGACCGGATCCTGCTCTACGTCACCGACGGCGACGCCGCAGTGGCCGAGGTGCATGCCCGGGCGCTCGCCCCGGCCAGCGTGCTGGTCCGGCGCAGCAGCCTGGAGGACGTCTTCCTGCACCTGACCGGCCGGACGTTGGTGGACTAGAGATGGCGCTCCTGGAGGCCACGGCGGCCACCCGGCCCCGGGCCGGACTCGTCGGGCGGTTCCGCGCGTTGGCGGTGCTCGAATACAACCTGGTCGCCTACCGCCGCACCTGGCGGGCCGGCGTCTTCTCGTCGTTCCTGCTGCCGCTGCTCACCATGGTCGGCTTCGGGGTGGGCGTCGGGGCGTACGTCGAGGCGCCGGTGGCCGGGGTGCCCTACCTGGACTTCCTCGTGCCGGGGTTGATCGCCTCGACCGCGCTCCAGGTCGCGATCGGCGAGTCCACCTGGCCGGTGCTGGGCAACTTCGAGTGGATCAAGATCTACTTCGCTCAGGCGGCGACGCCGCTGCGGGTGGCCGACATCCTCGGCGGGCAGCTCGGCTTCGTGCTGTTCCGGGTGCTCACCAGCGGGGCGGCCTTCCTGCTCGTGGCGGCGGCGTTCGGTGCGCTGCACTCGCCGTGGGCGCTGGCCACCCTGCCGCTGGTGGCACTGATCGGGGCGGCGGTGGCGACACCGGTCTTCGCCTACAGCTCCTCGATCCGCAGCGACAGCTATCTGGCACTGCTGTTCCGGTTCGCGGTGATCCCGATGACCCTCTTCGCCGGGGTGTTCTTCCCGGTCGAGTCGCTGCCGGTGGCGCTGCGCTGGCTGGCGTACGCGTCACCGCTCTGGCACGGCGTGGACCTGTGCCGGGCCGCCACCCTCGGGGTCGCGCCGGCCTGGTCGGTCCCCGGTCACCTGCTCTACCTCGCCGCCTGGGTCGGCGTCGGCTGGTGGCTGGCGCACTCGGCGTTCCGCCGCCGGCTGGTGGTCTGAGCCGCCGGACCACACGCGTTTCCCGTCAGGTCGACCAGAAGAGAGGCTTCCGTGGTCAGCATCGTCCTGCCCCGGCTGATCAGTTTCGAGGGCGGTCCCCGTCGCGCGGTCTCGGTGGCCGAGCGCAACGTCGCGGCGCTGAAGTCCGCGTACTGGGTGGTGCTGATCTCGGGCTTCTTCGAGCCGTTGCTCTATCTGCTCTCCATCGGCGTCGGGGTGGGTGCGCTGGTCGGCGACCTGACGCTGCCGGGCGGCACCGTGGTGTCGTACGCGGCGTTCGTGGCACCGGCGATGCTGGCCGCCTCGGCGATGAGCGGGGCGCTGGCCGAAACGACATTCAATTTCTTCGGCAAGATGAAGTACATGAAGCTGTACGACGGGATCCTCGCCACCCCGGTGCAGCCCTTCGAGATCGCCCTCGGCGAGCTGGGCTGGGCGATGCTGCGCGGCAGCCTCTATTCGGCGGTGTTCCTGGCCGTGATGGTGGGACTGGACCTGACCAGCGGGGTTCGGGCGCTGATCGCCTTTCCGGCCGCCGTACTCGTCGGCTTCGCGTTCGGCGCGCTGGGCATGGCGCTCTCCACCTTCATGCGCAGTTGGCAGGACTTCGACCTGATGGGCTCGGCGCAGTTCGCGCTCTTCCTCTTCTCCGGGACGTTCGTGCCGGCCGAGGCGTACCCGGCGGTGCTGCGCTGGCTGGTCGAGGTGACGCCGCTCTACCGCGCGGTGCACCTGGTCCGGGGCATCACCGTGCAGGGCGGCGGTTGGGCGGAACTCGTCGACGTCGGCTACCTGGTCGGGGTGACCGCGCTCGGCCTGTTCGTGGCGGGGCGCCGGATGGGCCGGCTGCTCTGCAAGTAGCCGGCTCGGCAATCTGCAGGCAGCCGGCCTGCGAGTGGCCCGCGGGGTCGGGCACCCGTTCCCCGACCCGACCGCACCCGCTGCGGCGTTGCCCCGACGCGGCCGCCCAGGAAGACTACCGTGAGTAGTTGACTGACAACCCGGCCTGGCGGTGGTCGCGCGGTGCCGGGGCGCCGTTCGAGGGAGCGCGGGATGGCCGAGGAGCGACGGGCCGGCAGTCCGGGTCGGCTTCCCCGGAGTGCCTGGGGCAGGGTGCTGCGCCGGACCCTGCGGGAGGCGCAGCAGGACAACGTCACGGACTGGGCGGCGGCGCTCACCTACTACGGGGTGCTGTCGCTCTTTCCGGCCCTGCTGGTGCTGGTGGCGGTGCTGGGCCTGCTCGGCGACGCGGCGGTGCGCGGCGTGCAGAACGTGATCCGGGACGTCGTACCGGCGGCATCCGCCCGGGACATCCTGCTCACCGCGATCACCCAGGTCCAGGGCAGTAACGAGACGGCCGGCCTGGTCGCGGTACTCGGCATCATCGGCGCGTTCTGGACCGCGTCCGGTTACATCGGTGCCTTCAGCCGGGCCGCCAACGCGATCTACGACGTACCGGAGGGGCGCCCGCTCGCCCGTACCCTGCTGCTCCGGATCGGCCTGACCGCGCTGGTCGGGCTGCTGGTGCTGATCAGCCTGGCGCTGCTGGTCTTCAGCGGGCGGCTCTCGGCGCAGGTGGGCCGGCGGCTGGGTGTCGGGGAGGCCGGGGTGACGGCCTGGGACATCGGCAAGTGGCCGGTACTGGTGCTGCTGGTCAGCCTGATCTTCGCGGTCCTCTACTGGGCGGCACCCAACGCCCGGCAGCGCTTCCGGTGGATCAGTCCCGGTGGCGTCTTCGCGGTGGTGGTCTGGGCGATCGCCTCCGCCGGTTTCGCGCTCTACGTGAGCTATTTCGCCTCCTACAACCGGACCTACGGTTCGCTGGCCGGGGTGATCGTCTTCCTCGTCTGGCTCTGGCTCTCCAACGTCGCGATCCTGCTCGGTGCCGAGTTGAGCGCCGAACTCGAACGGGAGCGGACGATCCGGTCGGGTGGCTCGGCGGACCGCGAGCCGTACGTCCCGCTGCGGGACGACCGCAAGCTCAGGAAGCCGCGCGGTCGCGGGGAGTGATCCCGCGCTTTCCTTGATCAACAACTAACTTTCGTCCGTTAGTACAAAAGTTAGCGTCATCTTGGATGAAGCTCTAGACATCCGCTCCGGAAGGCTCCTACTGTGTCGAACACAGCGCGCCGGCGTCGCGTCGACGTGAACGAATGCCTGACGGAGGTGACTCCCTGTGCGCACCCCGGAAGCGCTGCATCTGCGGCTGCTGAGGCTGCTGCGCGACGAGGGTGCGGTGTCCCGGGCCGAACTCGCGGACCGGTTGCAGATCCCCCGGCCACGCCTGCTCGCCGAACTGGAGCGGTTGGTCGGCCTCGGCTACGTCGCGGAGGCCGGACTCGCCGCATCCCGGGGCGGTCGCCGCTCCACACTCGTCGAACTCAGCTCCGACCTGCGGTTCGCCGCCGTCGACCTGGGCGCCAGCTCGATCGACGTCGAGGTAGTCAACGGCCGGCTCGAACCCGTCGCCGCGTACGCCGAGACCGCCGACATCCGCACCGGCCCCAAGGTGATCCTGCAACGGGTACACGAACTGCTGCACAAGGCGAAGGTCGACGGGGCGTACGAGCGGCTGCACGCGGTAGGCATCGGCGTACCGGGGCCGGTCAGCTTCCGGGACGGCGTACCGGTGTCGCCGCCGATCATGCCCGGCTGGGACCGGTTCCCCGTCCGGGAACTGCTGACCCGCGAGCACGGCTGTCCGGCGGTGGTGGACAACGACGTCAACATCATGGCGATCGGCGAGCGGCACGGCGGGGTGGCGCACTCGGTCGACGACTTCCTGTTCGTCAAGATCGGCACCGGTATCGGCTGCGGCATCTACCTCTCCGGCGAGGTCTACCGGGGCACCGACGGCTGTGCCGGCGACATCGGGCACATCCAGGTGGACTCGCACGGCCCGATGTGCTCCTGTGGCAACGTCGGCTGCCTGGAGGCGCTGTTCAGCGGTGCCGCGCTGGCCAAGGAGGCCACCACGGCGGCCCGCAGTGGCGCCTCACCCGCGCTGGCCGAGCGACTCGCCGCCAGCGGTACGGTCACCGCGCTCGACGTCGCCGAGGGCGCCATCGAGGGGGACGTGACCTGTATCCGGCTGATCCGCGACGGCGGGCGGCGGGTCGGTGGCGTACTCGCCGGCCTGGTCAGCTTCGCCAACCCGTCGATGATCGTCATCGGCGGCGGGCTGGCCCAGCTCGGCCACATCCTGCTGGCGGAGATCCGCAGCGTGGTCTACCGGCGCTCACTGCCGCTGGCCACCGGCAACCTGCCGGTGGTGCTCTCCGAACTCGGTCCCCGGGCCGGGGTCGCCGGCGCGGCCGTGCTCGCCACCGACGTCGCCTTCGGGGAGGCGTCATGAGCGGCCGGAGTGCGCTCCCCGGCCGTCCCGGTCGGTCGGGTCGCGGCGGCGACCAGCCCAACGAGGAGGCGTCATGACCGAACCCGACAACCGGCCCGCCGCCGAGCAGACCGCCGACAACCGGCCCGCCGCCGAGCAGAGCGATGCCGAGCGGTCCGATGTCGAGCAGACCGGTGCCGAGCGGGCCGGTGCCGGGGAGAATTTCCCGGCCGGCGATCCGCCGCCGCTGGTGACCCCGCCCGCCGACACCGTGCCCGGCGAGGTCGTGCTCCGGCTCACCGACGTGGTGAAGACCTTCCCCGGGGTACGCGCCCTGGACGGGGTGCAGTTGGAGGTGCGGGCCGGCGAGGTGCACTGCCTGCTCGGCCAGAACGGTGCCGGGAAGTCCACCCTGATCAAGGTCCTCTCCGGCGCGCACCAGCCCGACTCGGGGCAGGTGGAGTGGCTCGGGGAGCCGGTCACGCATCGCAACCCGCAGGCCGCGATGAGGGCCGGCATCGCCACCATCTATCAGGAACTCGACCTGGTCGAGGACCTGTCGGTGGCCGAGAACGCGTTCCTCGGGCACGAGCCGAAAACCCTCGGCTTCGTCCGGCGCGGCTACATGGCCCGGCAGACCCGCCAGATCCTGGCCCGGCTCGGGCACCCGGAGATCCCGCCCCGCCGGATGGTCCGGTCACTTCCATCGGCCGGCAAGCAGATCGTCAGCATGGCCCGGGCGCTCTCGCACGAGGCGCGACTGATCATCATGGACGAGCCGAGCGCCGTACTCGCGCACGACGAGGTCGAGAACCTGTTCCGGATCATCCGGGAGCTGACCGCCCAGGGCATCGCGGTCATCTACATCTCGCACCGGCTGGAGGAGATCCGCGAGATCGGCGACCGGGTCACCGTACTCAAGGACGGCCGGACCACCGCGGCGAACCTGCCGGCCCGGAGCACCCCGACCCGCGACCTGGTCAGCCGGATGACCGGCCGAACCATCGAGTACGTCTTCCCGGACCGTCCCGCCGAGACACCTGCGGCCGAGGAACTGCTCCAGGTGCGCGGGCTCGGCCGGTCCGGCGAGTTCGCCGACGTGTCGCTGACCGTACGGGCCGGTGAGATCGTCGGCATCGCCGGTCTGGTCGGCTCGGGCCGCTCCGAGCTGCTGGAGACCATCTTCGGGGCTCGCCGCCCCAGCTCCGGTACCGTCTCGATGGCCAGCCGCCCGGTCCGGCCGGGCAGCGTCGGCGCCGCCGTCCGGGCCGGCATGGGGATGGCCCCGGAGGAGCGCAAGAGCCAGGCGCTGCTGCTCGGTGAGCCGATCTACCGCAACGTCACGCTTGCCACCTTCACCCGCTGGGCCCGGCTCGGCTTCACCGACGCCGGCCGGGAGCGGGCCGAGGCCGAGGAGGTCGCGCAGCGGCTGGAGTTGCGTCCCCGGGACGTCCGGCGGCCGGTCCGGACACTCTCCGGCGGCAACCAGCAGAAGGTCGTGGTCGGCCGCTGGCTGCTCGGCGACACGAAACTGCTGCTGCTGGACGAGCCGACCCGGGGCGTCGACGTCGGCGCCCGGGCCGAGCTGTACCAGGTGATCCGGGCGCTGGCCGCCCGGGGAGTGGGCGTACTGCTGGTCTCCAGCGAGGTGCCGGAAGTGCTCGGCCTGGCCGACCGCGTACTCGTGATGCGGGAGGGCCGGGTGGTGCACGAGGCCCCGGCCGGAGAACTCGACGAAGACACCGTGCTCGACCTCGTGATGGCGGGGTCGCTGATGGAGGGGGCGCCAGCGTGACCGAACGTACCGAGACCGCCGCGCCAGCGGGGGCGGCGCCACCGGTCGACCGGCCGTCGCCGGTGTCGCCGGCCCCGGCTGGAGCGCCGGTGCACAAGGGGGCCGGTGCGCCCGGGAACGGCACCGGCCGGTGGAGCGGCGACATCGGTGAGACGTTCCGGCGCAACCTGGGCCTGGTCGGGGTACTGGTGGTGCTGATCGTCATCGGCATCGTCACCCGCCCCGACCTGTACGGCGATCCGTCCTGGGTACGGGCGAACATCTTCTCGATCCTCACCCTGGCCTCGGTGGTCGGCGTGGTGACGGTCGGGATGACCTTCGTGATCATCGGTGGCGGGATCGACCTCTCGGTCGGCGCGATCGTGGCGCTGGCCGGGGTCTGGAGCACCACGGTGGCGACCCAGAGCTACGGCGCCGGAGGGATGATCTTCACCGCGATCGTGGTGGCGGTCTGCGTCGGGCTGGTCAACGGCTTCCTGATCTCGTACGGCCGGCTGGTGCCCTTCATCGCCACCCTGGCGATGCTGGTCGCCGCCCGGGGTCTGGCCGCCGAGATCTCCGACAAGCAGACCCAGGTCTCCAACAACGCGACGATCAACGGCATCGCGAGTACGGACCTCCTCGGCATCCCGGTGCTGGTCTACATCCTCGCCGGGGTGGTGGCGGCCGGCTGGGTGCTGCTCAACCGCACCACGTTCGGCAGGCGTACGGTCGCGGTCGGCGGCAACCCGGAGGCGGCCCGGCTGGCCGGCATCAACGTACGCCGGCACACCATGCTGCTCTACGCGCTCTCCGGGCTCTGCTGTGGAATCGCCGCGATCATGCTCACCGCGCAGGCGAACTCCGCACAGGCGGCGATGGCGAACCTCTACGAACTCGACGCGATCGCCGCGGCGATCATCGGTGGCACGCTGCTCAGCGGCGGCCGGGGCACGATCGTCGGCTCCCTGCTCGGTGTGATCATCTTCGCCACCATCACCAACCTGTTCGCGATCAACGGCCTCTCCACCGAGGCGCAGAACATGGTCAAGGGCGGCATCATCGTCGCCGCCGTACTGGTCCAGCAGTTCCGGTTCAAGTCGGTCACCCAGCTCCTCGCCCGCAACAAGCTCAGCTCGTCGAACTGACACACCTCAGCAACAGGTGGCGCCCGCCGCCGGTGGCCCACCCGGCCACCGGCCGGTGGAACCCACCCGTCCCACCCCACCCGAAGTCGAAATAAACCAGGAGGTCGTCATGACCCAGCACGATCCGCTCCGGCCGGTGCGTGACCTGTCCCGCCGCCGGCTGCTGCTCGGCGGGGCGGCGGTGGGCGCCGGCGCCCTGCTCACCGCCTGCACCAGCAACGAGACCGGTTCCGGTGCCGGCGGGAACGAGCAGGTCAAGGAGGCGGACGACGCGGCCAACCCGAACAGTGCGCCGGGCCAGCGGGTGGTCATCGGCTTCTCCGCCCCGGCCGCGGACCACGGCTGGCTCGCCGCCATCACCAAGAACGCCGAGGCGCAGGCGAAGGTCTTCTCGGACGTGGAGTTCAAGACGGTGGCCGCCGGTGCGGACGCCGCCGCCCAGCGGGCCGCGCTGGCCACGCTGATCTCGCAGAAGCCGAACGTGATCGTCATGCTGCCGCACGACGGCAAGGAGCTGAACGCCTCCGGGCTGGAGGCGATGAAGGCCGGCATCCCGGTGGTCAACCTGGACCGGGCGTTCCCGGACGCGCTGGCGTACCGGCTCCAGATCAAGGGCGACAACTACGGCATGGGCGTGGCGGCCGGCCGCTACATCGGCGAGCAGATGAAGGCCAAGGGCATCGCCAACCCGATCATCGGCGAGATCGCCGGCATGGACGAGCTGGAGCTGACCAAGGAGCGGTCCGCCGGCTTCGTCGCCGAACTGGCCGTCTACGGCTTCAAGGTGGCCAACCGCCGGGCCGCCCGGTTCACCGCCGACACCGGCCAGAGCGAGGCCTCGCAGCTGCTCCAGGCACTGCCCAAGATGGACGCGCTGTGGAACCACGACGACGACCAGGGCATCGGGGTACTGGCCGCGATCAAGCAGGCCAACCGTTCCGAGTTCATCATGGTCGGCGGCGCCGGCTCCAAGGCCGCCATCGACGCGATCGCGGCCGACAACAGCGTCCTGAAGGCAACCGTCACCTACAGCCCCTCGATGGCCTCGTCGGCGATCTCGCTGGCCCGGCTCATCGGCCAGGGCAAGGGCATGTCCGACCTGGTCGAGCTGCAGGTGCCGAAGGAGATCACTCTGGCCTCCGAGACGATCACGAAGGAGAACGCGAGCGAGTACGGCAAGCTCGGGTTCTGACACACCGGGGGGAGACCCACCTTGTCCAGCAACGAGAAAGAACTGCGGGTCGGCATGGTCGGCTACGCGTTCATGGGCGCCGCGCACTCGCAGGCGTGGCGGACCGTGAACCGCGTCTTCGACCTGCCGGTACGTGCCCGGATGGCCCTGATCTGCGGCCGGGACGAGTCCAAGGTCGCCGACGCGGCCGGCCGGCTCGGCTGGGACGGGCACACCACCGACTGGCGTGAACTGATCGCCCGGGACGACATCGACATCGTCGACGTCTGTACGCCAGGCGACAGCCACGCCGAGATCACCATCGCGGCCCTGGAGGCGGGCAAGCACGTACTGTGCGAGAAGCCGCTGGCCAACACGGTCGAGGAGGCTCGGGCCATGGTCGCCGCGGCGGCCAGGGCCCAGGCGGTGGGCGTACGGGCCATGTGCGGGTTCAACTACCGCCGGGTTCCCGCGGTCAGCCTGATGCGGGAGCTGGTCGCCTCCGGCCGGCTCGGCGCGATCCGGCACGTCCGCGCGGTCTACCTGCAGGACTGGATCACCGACCCGCAGTTCCCACTGGTGTGGCGGCTGCGCAAGGACAAGGCCGGGTCCGGTGCGCTCGGCGACATCGGGGCGCACATCATCGACCTGACCCAGTTCGTGACCGGCCAGCGGATCGCCGGGGTCAGCGCGATCACCGAGACCTTCGTCAAGGAGCGTCCGCTGCCCGCCGAGTCGAGCGGGCTGGCCGCCTCGGCCGACGGTGCCGGGGCCACCATGGGCCAGGTCACCGTCGACGACGCGGCGGTCTTCGTGGCCCGGCTCGACGGCGGCGCGCTCGCCACCTACGAGGCGACCCGGTTCGCCACCGGGCGCCGCAACGGGCTGCGGGTCGAGATCAACGGTTCGCTCGGCTCGGTGGCGTTCGACCTGGAACGCCTCAACGAGCTGGAGTTCTACGACGCCTCGGAACCCGGCACCGAGCAGGGCTTCCGGCGGATCCTGGTGACCGAGAGCGACCACCCGTACATGGCGGCATGGTGGCCGCCGGGACACATCATCGGGTACGAGCACTCGTTCACGCACGAGCTGCGGGACTTCCTGGCGGCGATTGCCAGCGGCTCCGACCCGTCCCCGTCCTTCACCGACGCGCTCCAGGTCCAGCTCGTACTGGATGCCGTGGCGCGCTCGGCGGAGCAGGGTTCCTCCTTCACCGAGGTGGAGCAGGTGCCCGCTCCGGTCACCGCGTAACCGCACGACCGGCGTACGCCGGCTCCGCCAGTCCCTGGCTCGGAGCCGGCACCGCCGGAGGTAGTTGTCCACCCGTCGGGTGGCCCGGCCCGGGTTCGGGCCGGAACCCCCGACCCGAGAAGCTTTCCGGGACGACCGGTGAGGGTCCGGTCGCGGTTGCGCCCCGCGACCGGAGGGAGGTCGCTCCGGAAGGAGTGCGCACGCGCACGGCGGAGCCCGCTCCAGCCGTGCCGGGCGACAGGTGACACGGCCGTCCGGTGCGGCCGGACCGGGATTCCCCGGTCGCACCGGACGCCACAACCGCACCGGTCGACCCCCGACCGGTGGCACCACCACCACCGCCACCACCGCAGCCGCCGGTGAACCCCCGCAGCGGCACCGCAGCACGACCCCTCCGGCCATCCGGTCGGGCCGGCACCGCAGCACGACCCGTCCCGGCCACCTGGCCGGGCCGCCCCGACTTCGCCAGGCCGTCCACATTGGATCGCTGGTGGCACAACTCCACAGCGAGACCGCGACCGGAGCTGGCAACCCCCGCCGCCCGGTCGCCCCGATCGGGGGAGGCAGGACCGCGACGCCGACCGGCCCTGCCTACCAAGCCCCGTCCGCCCGCACGGTCACGGACCCGAGCAGTGTCGGTGCCGCCGACTCCGGCGCTGCCGCCCGGGATGTTCCACCGCGACGGTCGGGCGGGCGGGGCGCTTTTCACAGTTGCGAGGCAAGATGTCCCGATAGGTGGATCCCGTGGGCCGCTGCCGATTCGACCGCACGGTCCGTCGTACCCGCCCCGGTCGGCCCAGGGCCGTGCCGGCACCGGAGGGAGGAGCACTATGCGTACGGGTGTCTGGCTGGTTGGCGGGCGTGGTTCGGTCGCCGTGACCAGTACGGTCGGGGCGCTGGCCCTGCGAGCCGGGCTGACCGAGCCGACCGGCTGCGTGACCGAGTTGCCGGCCCTGCGTACTCCCGCCCTGCCGGCCCTGGCCGATCTGGTCTTCGGCGGGCACGACATCGCCACCACCCCGCTGGTGAAGAAGGCGGAGGCGCTGGCCGAGGCGGGCGTACTGCCGGCCCGGCTGGTGGCGGCGCTGGTGGAGGAACTCGGCACGGTCGAGGCCGGCCGGCGCCGACCGGTGGCCCCCAGGCGGCGGTGATCGACGCGATCGTCGCCGACCTGGCCCGATTCCGCGACCGGCGCCGGCTCGACCGGGTGGTGGTGGTGAACGTCTCCTCGACCGAGCCGACCCCGGACCCGCATCCGGCGCACGCCCGGCTCTCCGAACTGGACGCGGCACTCGCCGAGGGGAACCCGCTGCCGGCCAGCTCCGCTTACGCCTACGCCGCCTTCACCGCCGGTTGCTCCTATGTGGACTTCACCCCGTCCACCGGTGCCCGGCTGCCCGCCCTGGCCGAACTGGCCCGGGGCTGCGGCCTGCCGTACGCCGGGCACGACGGCAAGACCGGCGAGACCCTGGTGAAGTCGGTCCTCGCCCCGATGTTCGCGATGCGGAACCTGCGGGTACGCAGCTGGTCCGGCACCAACCTGCTCGGCGGCGGCGACGGCGCCAACCTGGCCGAACCGGCGGCGAACGCGGCAAAGTCCGCCAGCAAGCAGCGGGTACTCGGCGAGACCCTCGGCTACGTCCCGCAGGGCAACACCCGGATCGAGTACGTCGACGACATCGGCGACTTCAAGACCGCCTGGGACCTGGTCACCTTCGCCGGCTTCCTCGGCACCCCGATGCGGATGGAGTTCACCTGGCACGGCTGCGACTCCTCGCTCGCCGCCCCGCTGGTGCTCGACCTGGCCCGGCTGACCGCCGCCGCGCACCGGGCCGGCCGGAGTGGCCCGCTGACCGAGCTGGCGTTCTTCTTCAAGGATCCGCTCGGCGAGGTGCCGCACGCCCTCGCCGAACAGTGGGCCACGCTGCGCGGCTTCGTCCGGGAACTCGACGCCGAGCTGACCTCGGGAGACTCGGATGCCGTCGCTGCGTGACCTGACCGAGCTGGTCCGGGCGCCCGCCGCGCTCTCGGTCCCCGGGGACGTGGTGGCCGGGGCCGCCGCCGCCGACGCGCTGGATCGCCGGGTACCGGGGCTGGCCGGGGCATCGGTGCTGCTCTACTGGGCCGGGATGGCCGCCAACGACCTCGCGGACCGCAAACTCGACGCACGGGAGCGGCCCGAGCGACCGATCCCGAGCGGTCGGGTCTCGCCGGGTCTCGCCCTCGGTGTCTCGGCCGGGTTCACCGCCGCCGGGATCGGGCTCGCCGGGCTGGCCGGCGGCCGTCGGGCGCTGGCCGTGGCGGTGCCACTGGCCGGCACGATCTGGGCGTACGACCTCTGGGCCAAGAACACCGCGGCCGGGCCGGCGGTGATGGCCACCTGCCGAGGGCTGGACGTGCTGCTCGGGGCGAGCCGGGGCCGGGTGGTCCGGGCACTGCCGGCGGCGCTGACGGTTGCCGCGCACACGTACACGGTCACCGAACTCTCCCGACGGGAGGTCTCCGGGGCGACCCGGGCACTGCCGGCGGCGACCCTGGCCGGTACCGCCGCGGTGGCCGCCGCCGCGATCACCCGGTCCCGGCCAGCGGTGCCGGCCCGCCGCTGGCGGAACCTGGTCCCGGCCGCTCTCGCCGGCTGGTACGGCCTCCAGTACGGCACCGCACAGGCCCGGGTGGCGGCCGACCCGCAGGCGGACCGGGTCCGGGCGGCGGTCGGCGCCGGCATCACCGGGCTCCCCGCGCTACAGGGCGCGCTGGTCGCCCGGACCGGCGCCGCGCTGCTCGGCGTCGCGGTGGCCGCCGCCGCCCCGATCGGTCGCCGACTCGCCCGACTGGTCTCCCCGACATGAGCGCCTTCGAGGCCGCCGCCGCGCCCGGCCAGCAACCGGCTGGTCTTGCCGACGTGAGCGCCGGCTCAGGGCTGCCCGGGCTGCGGTTCGGGTACGGGACGAACGGCTTCGCCAACCACCGGCTCGACGACGCGTTGCGGGTGATCGCCGACCTCGGTTACCAGGGGGTGGCGCTGACCCTGGACCATGACCACCTGGACCCGTTCGGGCCGGATCTGGCGGCCCGGGTGGCGGCGGTCGGCCGGAGCCTCGCCGCGCACGGCCTCGGCGTGGTGATCGAGACCGGGGCACGCTACCTGCTCGACCCCTGGCGCAAGCACGCCCCGACGCTGCTGCACGAGGAGAACGCGCTGCGGGTCGAGTTCCTCCGCAGGGCCGTCGCGATCGGTGTCGACCTGGGTGCCGAGGCGGTCTCCTTCTGGTCCGGGGTACGACCGGCCGGCGTCGAACCGGCGACCGCCTGGGACCGGCTCGTCGCCGGCTGTGCCGAGCTGGTCGAGGTCGCCGAGGCCGCCGGGATGCCGCTCGGCTTCGAGCCGGAGCCGGGCATGCTGGTGGCGGAGATCGCTGACTGGTGGCGGCTGCGGGAGGCCCTGAGCGCCCCGCCCGGCTTCGGTATCACCCTCGACATCGGACACTGCCGGTGCCTGGAGCCGTTCCCGGTGCCCGAGTGCGTCGCGCAGGTGGCACCGCACCTGGTCAACGTGCAGATCGACGACATGCGCCGGGGCGTGCACGAGCACCTGGAGTTCGGCACCGGAGAGATCGACTTCCCGCCCGTACTGCGGGCGCTGGCCGAGGCCGGGTACGCCGGACTGGTCGCCGTCGAGCTGCCCCGGCACTCGCACGCCGCCCCGACCGTGGCGGCGCAGTCGATCGACTTCCTCCGGGGCGCTGCCGCCGAGGCCGGGCTCACCGAGGTACGGACCGGAGCCGTACCGGAATCGGGGGCGGTGACCGGCACAACGGACTGACCACGTACCACCACCGGGGGGACCGCGACCACCATCCACACCGGAACGACTGGGGAGGACCGGATGGAACCGGAACCGGAACTGGAACGACTGCGGGCGGCGCTGCTGGCCGTACCCGACGGACGGAGACCCGACGAGCGGGCACCCGATGGACGGGAGCCCGACGGACGGGGACCCGATCAGGGCTGGCTGGCCGAGGCGTTACGCCGGGTCGGGGTCGAACCCGCCGCGATCGGTCGGCTCTTCGCGGCGGCCGGCCGCAGGTGCGGCCGGGCACCCCTGCCCGAGCTGCCGCACTGGCCCGCCGACGACGCCGCCCGGGTGCTGCTGCTGGCCGCGCTGCCCCCGGCCGAACTGCCCGGCCAGCTCGTGGCCCGCTACCGCCAGGGTGACGCGGCCGAGAAGCGGGCGGTGCTCCGGGCCCTGCCACTGCTGTCGATCGGTGACACCGGGGTCCCGCTGCTGCACGACGCGATCCGCACCAACGACACCCGGCTGGTCGCCGCCGCTCTCGGCCGGTACGCCGACCGGCTCGACCAGGCCGCCTGGCGGCAGGCGGTGCTCAAGTGCGTATTCACCGGGATCCCGCTGGCCGCCGTGCACGGGCTCGACCGGCGGGCCGACGCCGAGCTGGCCGGCATGCTCGCCGATTTCGCCGACGAGCGCCGGGCGGCCGGCCGGGAGATGCCGGCCGACGCGACCGCGTTGCTGGATCGACTGAGCACGCTCGACCGGTCGGGGACCCCGGCCGGACCGGGCGCGAAGGAGGCGTGATGAGGATCTTCGACCCGCACATCCACATGACCTCGCGGACCACCGACGACTACGAACGGATGGCCGCCGCCGGAGTACGCGCCCTGGTGGAGCCGGCGTTCTGGCTCGGCCAGCCCCGGACCAGCGCCGCCTCCTTCGTCGACTACTTCGACTCGCTCGTCGGCTGGGAGCCGTTCCGGGCCAGCCAGTTCGGCATCCGGCACCACGCCACGATCGCGCTGAACCCGAAGGAGGCCAACGACCCGCGCTGCCGGGAGGTGCTCGACCTGCTGCCCCGCTATCTCGACAAGGACGGCGTGGTGGCGGTCGGCGAGGTCGGCTACGACTCGATGACGCCGGAGGAGGACGAGGTCTTCGCCGCCCAACTCGCCCTGGCGGTCGAACACGAGCTGCCGGCACTGGTGCACACCCCGCACCGGGACAAGGCCCGGGGCACCGAACGCAGCCTGGCGGTGGTCGCCGAGTCCGGGCTCGACCCCGGCCGGGTGGTGATCGACCACCTCAACGAGGTCACCGTGCCACTGGTCCGGGACACCGGCTGCTGGCTCGGCTTCTCCATCTACCCGGAGACGAAGATGTCACCGCCGAGGATGGTCGAGCTGCTCCGGAAGTACGGCACCGAGCGGATGCTCGTCAACTCGGCCGCCGACTGGGGACGCTCGGATCCGCTGCTGACCCGGGCCACCGGTGCGGCGATGCTGGCCGCCGGATTCGACGCCGACGACGTCGACCGGGTGCTCTGGCGCAACCCGGTGGAGTTCTACGGCCAGTCCGGCCGGCTGGATCTCGACCAGGACGGGCCGGCCGACGTTGGCGGAGCGGCCGACGGAGCGTCCGGCACCTTCGAGGGGAACTCGATTCTGCGGGGCGGTAGCTGATGCGGCTACGGCACGCCGACGGGCAACTGGTGCACCTGAGCTACTGCACGAACGTGCATCCGGCCGAGGACCTGGCCGGGGTGCTGGGGCAGCTCGACACGTACGCGGTGCCGATCCGGGAGCGGCTGGAGGCCGACGTACTCGGACTGGGGTTGTGGCTGGCCGCGCCGGTGGCGGCCGGGCTCGCCGCCGACCCGCAGACCCGGCGGCGGCTGCGCGCCGAGCTGACCGCGCGCGGGCTGGAGGTGGTCACCCTGAACGGGTTCCCCTACCGGTCCTTCCACGCCCCGGTGGTGAAGCAGGCGGTCTACCACCCGGACTGGACCACCCGGGAGCGGCTGGTCTACACCCTCAACCTGGCCACTGTCCTTGTCGATCTGCTCCCCGACGACGCCGTCCGGGGTTCGATCTCCACCCTGCCGCTGGCCTGGCGCGAGCCGTGGGAGCAACACCAGGCCGACCGGGCGGCGCGGGTGCTCGACGAGCTGGCCGCCGGGCTGACCCAGATCGCCTGGCGTACCGGGCGGGCGGTCCGGGTCGGCTTCGAGCCGGAGCCCGGCTGCGTGGTCGAGTCCACCGGCCAGGCGGTCGCCGCACTGTCCGGGGTGGACACAGACCGGCTCGGCATCTGCCTCGACCTGGCCCACCTCGCCTGCGCCTGGGAGGACCCGGCCCAGGCGCTCGGCCGGCTCCGCGCCGCCGGGCTGCCGGTGGTGAAGGTGCAGGTCTCGGCGGCACTGGCCGCCGCCGACCCGGTCGCCGCCGCCGACACTCTTCGCGGGTACGTCGAACCGCGCTTCCTGCACCAGACCCGCGCGCAACCCTGCGGACGGGCCGCCGATCCGGCCGACCCGGCACACGCCGCCGACGACCTCGACGCGGCGCTGGACGCCAACCTGCCCGGCCCGTGGCGGGTGCACTACCACGTACCGCTGCACGCCGTACCCGCCGCACCGCTGGAGTCCACCGTGCCGGTGCTCCGGGACGCGCTGCGGGAGCTGTTCGCCGGGCCGGTCGCCGGCTGCGACCACCTGGACGTCGAGACGTACACCTGGGGGGTGTTGCCGGCCGGGCAGCGCCCGGGATCGGACCCGGAGCTGGCCGGCGGGATCGCCGCCGAACTGGCCTTCGCCCGCGACGAACTCGTCGCGCTCGGGCTGACCGAGATCTCCGCCGGCCCGACCGGGAACCCCGGTGACCCGGCCGCCCCCGCAACCGCGCCGAGGAGGCACGATGGCTGACCCGCTGGTGGTGATCGACGTGGTCGGACTGACCCCGCGACTGCTCGCCCACATGCCCCGGCTGCGCGCCGTGGCCGACGCCGGCTGCCAGGCCGAACTCGGCACCGTGCTGCCGGCGGTGACCTGCTCGGCCCAGGCGACCCTGCTCACCGGGGTGCTGCCGGCACAGCACGGCATCGTCGGCAACGGCTGGTATTTCCGGGACCTCGGCGAGGTCTTCCTCTGGCGGCAGCACCACGCGCTGATGGGTGGGGAGAAGGTCTGGCAGGCGGCCCGCCGGGAGCGCCCGGACTACACCGTGGCGAACGTCTGCTGGTGGTACGCGATGGGCGCCGACGTGAACTGGACGGTGACGCCCCGGCCGATCTACTACGCCGACGGGCGCAAGGAGCCGGACTGCTACACCGACCCGCCGGAGCTGCACGACGAGCTGACCGGGAAGCTGGGCGGGTTCCCGCTCTTCACGTACTGGGGGCCAGGGGCGGGACTGGCGTCGTCGCGGTGGATCTGTCGGGCAGCCGAGCAGATCATGGCGGAGAAGAATCCCGACCTGACCCTGGTCTACGTCCCGCATCTCGACTACGACCTGCAACGCTTCGGCCCGTCCTCGCCGCAGGCGGCGGCAGCCGCGACCGAACTGGACGGGGTACTCGGCCCGCTGCTGGACGCGGCCGCCGCCCGGAACGCGACGGTGGTGGTGCTCTCCGAGTACGGCATCACCGAGGCGAGCCGGCCGGTGGCGGTGAACCGGCTGCTCCGCACCGAGGGGCTGCTCCGGGTCTACACCCAGGACGGGATGGAATACCTCGACCCGTGGACGTCCCGGGCGTTCGCCGTCGCCGACCACCAGATCGCGCACGTCTACGTGAAGGACCCGGCCGACGTACCTGCGGTGGCGAAGCTCTGTGCGGGGCTGCCCGGGGTCGCGCAGGTGCTGGACGCCGCAGGCAAGGCAGCGCACGGGCTGGACCACGAGCGGTCCGGCGAACTCGTGCTGGTCGCCGAGCCGGACGCCTGGTTCAGCTACTACTACTGGTTGGACGACGCCCGGGCTCCGGACTTCGCCCGGCTGGTGGAGATCCACCGCAAACCCGGGTACGACCCGGCCGAGCTCTTCTTCGACCCGGCCGCACCGGGCGCGGCGAAGCGTCGGGCGGCGGTGGCGCTGGCCCGCAAGAAGCTCGGGATGCGCTACCTGATGAGCGTGGTCGGGCTGGATGCCGGCGCTCGGGCGGTACGCGGCTCGCACGGCCGGCTGCCAGCCGACCCGGCGGACGGTCCGGTGCTGATCTGCTCCGACCCCTCGGCGGCCCGGGACAGCTACCAGGCCACCGAGGTCAAGGGCCTGCTGCTCCGCCTCGCCGGTACCGACCCGGGCGCTGTCGATTCCGCCACGGCCGGGGGAGGGCGGTCATGACGGCGACCGTGCCGGAGGTGGATCTCGGCGACCTACGGAAGCGCTTCGATGCCCAGCTCGTCGCCTTCCTCGACCGGCAGGACCCGGACTGGCCGGACGGGGCACCCCGGGGAGTCTTCACCACCCTGCACCGGTTCGTGCTGGCCGGTGGCAAGCGGCTGCGCCCGCTCTTCTGCTACTGGGGCTGGCGGGCCGCCGGTGGCGCGGACGGTACCCCGATCGTGGCTGCCGCCGCCGCGCTGGAGCTGTTCCACGCCTTCGCGCTGATCCACGACGACATCATGGACGGCAGTGACCGGCGTCGGGGCGAGCCCTCGGTGCACCGGCTCTTCGCCGATCTGCACGCCCGGTCGGCCTGGCGCGGCGACCCGGCCTCGTACGGCCGCAGTACCGCACTGCTCTGCGGTGACCTCTGCGCCGCCTGGGCGGACCAGCTCTTCCACGAGTGCGGGCTGACCCCGGAGGAGGTGCACCGGGGGTACGGCGTCTTCGCGACCATGCGTACCGAGGTGATCGCCGGGCAGTACCTGGATCTGGTCTCCGGGGTGGGGGACGGCTCGGTGGCGAGCGCGCTTACGGTGATCCGGATGAAGGCGGCCCGCTACACGGTGACCCGCCCGCTGCAGATCGGCGCCGCGCTGGCCGGGGGCTCGCCGGAGCTGCTGGCCGCACTGGCCGCCTTCGGTGACCCGCTCGGTGACGCGTTCCAGCTCCGTGACGACGTGCTCGGGGTCTTCGGCGACCCCGCGTTGACCGGCAAGTCCATTTTGGAGGATCTGCGGGAGGGAAAGCCGACGGTGATGATGGCGCTGGCCCGGGGGAGTGCGGATCGGGCCCAGGCGCAGCGGTTGAAGGCGCTCTTCGGCAACCCAGACCTCGATCCGGAGGGTGCCGCGGAACTGCGGGCCATCATCGTCGACACCGGTGCGCTGGACCGCATCGAGCAGATGATCAGGGTACGCGCCGACGCCGCGCTGGCCGCGCTCGCCGACGCGCCACTGCCGGACGGGGCGGGTGAGGTGCTGGCCGCACTGGCCGCCGAGACGGTCGACCGGCAGGTGTAGCCGGGCCCGGGCAGGGCGTACGGCACCCGACGGGAGATCGGGTCGGCGCGACTTTTCACCGCATCGACAAAAGTTCATGTTGACGTGGCAGAAGGTATGGACACATCAACATATGGAAATTACTGTGTCGAGCACAGCTCAGAGTTGTTACGTCGAGGTAACCGACGGCGCGGTTTGCCCACGACAGCGATCGACGTACCGGCGTGCCCATGCCGGTCCACGGTCGTGGCTTGGCGGGAACGGCGGCCCCCGGGCGGAGATCCACCCCCGACGGCATCTGGCGCGACGGCGAGCGCCCTGCCTGTACGCAACTGTTCAGGACGGGAGTGCACGACCATGTCTTCCACCGACCACCCACATCCGCCCCGCCACCGTATGGCCGGTCTGCCCGGCGCCGCTGCTGAACTTGTCGCGCGAGCCCCTGCCGCCCGACGGCGGTGGGCCTCCGGCGCGGCGCTGCTGCTGGCCGTCACCACGCTCCCGGCGGTGATCACCCCGGCCACCCCCGCCGAGGCGCACCCGATCACCGCCTCCGACTTCCAGCAGGTGACCCTGGCCCGGGGCGTCGCCGAGGTGGGCGAGCCGATGACCATCGCGGTGCTGCCGGACCGCTCCGTGCTGCACACCGCCCGCAACGGCACGCTGCGCCGCACCGACGCGGCCGGCAACACGGCGGTACTCGGCACGCTGCCGGTCTACACCCACGACGAGGAGGGGTTGCAGGGCGTCGGCGTCGACCCCGGCTTCGCCGCCAACCGGCAGATCTACCTCTACTACGCCCCACCGCTGTCGACCCCGGCCGGTGACGCGCCGGGCACCGGCACGGCGACGCAGTTCGCGCCCTTCGCCGGGGTCAACCGGCTCTCCCGGTTCACCCTGAACGCCGACTTCACCCTCAACATGGGCAGCCAGGTGACCGTGCTGGACGTGCCGGCCGACCGGGGGATGTGCTGCCACGTCGGCGGCGACATCGACTTCGACGCCGCCGGCAACCTCTATCTATCCACCGGGGACGACTCCAACCCGTTCGAGTCCGCCGGCTACACGCCGATCGACGAGCGGACCAACCGCTATCCGGCGTACGACGCGCAGCGCTCGGCCGGTAACACAAACGACCTGCGGGGCAAGATCCTGCGGATCAAGGTGAACGCCAACGGGACGTACTCGATCCCGAGCGGGAACCTCTTCGCGCCCGGCACCGCCAACACCCGACCCGAGATCTACGCGATGGGCTTCCGCAACCCGTTCCGGATGAGTGTGGACAAGGCCACCGGGCACGTCTACGTCGGCGACTACGGCCCGGACGCCGGCTCGACCAACCCGAACCGGGGACCGAGCGGGCAGGTCGAGTTCAACCGGATCACCTCGCCCGGCAACTACGGCTGGCCGTACTGCACGGGGACGAACACCAGCACCGAGACGTACAACGAGTGGACCTTCCCGAGCGGGCCGAGCGGGGCGAAGTACAACTGCACCGGCGGGCCGACGAACAACTCGTTCCGGAACACCGGCCAGGCCACCCTGCCGGCGGCCCGCCCGGCCTGGATCCGGTACGCGGGTGACGCCGGCACCCCACCGGCGTTCGGTGGTGGCTCGGAGTCGCCGATGGCCGGCCCGGTCTACCGGTACGACGCGTCGAACCCGTCGGCAACCAAGTTCCCGCAGTCCTTCGACGGTCAGTTCTTCGCCACCGAGTTCGGCCGGGGCTGGATCAAGCCGATCCACCTGAACGCCGACGGCTCGCCCGGCACCATCGACACCTTTCCGTGGGTCGGCAAGCAGGTGATGGACTCGGCGTTCGGCCCGGACGGCTCGTACTACGTGCTCGACTACGGCACCGGCTACTTCAACGGGGACGCCAACTCGGCGCTGTACCGGTTCGACTATGTAGGCGCCGGCAACCGGGCTCCGGTCGCGGTGGCCAGCGCCAACCCGACCTCCGGGATCGCCCCGCTGACAGTGAACTTCTCCTCGGCCGGCTCGTCCGACCCCGAGGGCGGGGCGCTGAGCTACTCGTGGGCGTTCGGCGACGGCAGCACGTCGACGGCGGCGAACCCGACGAAGACGTACACCGTCAACGGCACCTACACGGCGACGCTCACCGTACGCGACCCGGCCGGCGCCACCGGCACGGCCAGCGTCACCATCGGGGTCGGCAACACCGCGCCGACGGTGACGATCACCGCCCCGGCCAGCGGGCAGCTCGTCGCCTTCGGCGAGACGGTGCCCTTCTCGATCACGATCACCGACCCGGAGGACGGCAGCATCGACTGCTCGCGGGCAAAGATGAACTACGTCCTCGGGCACGACAGCCACGGTCACCTGATCACCTCGGCCACCGGCTGCACCGGCACCATCACCATCCCGGTCGACGGCGAGCACGACGACGCGGCGAACATCTTCCCGATCTTCGACGCCGAGTACACCGACCGGGGCGGGCTGACCACGCACGCCCAGCACCAGCTGACCCCGAAGCACCGGCAGGCCGAGCACTACGGCACCTCGTCCGGGGTGAACAGGTTCACCAAGACCACCGCCGAGGGCGGCCAGACGGTCGGTGACATCAACAACGGGGACTGGATCGCGTTCACCCCGTACCGCCTGGCGAACGTGACCTCGTTCAGTGCCCGGGTCTCGTCGGCCGGCGCCGGCGGCACCCTCCAGATCCGGGCCGGCTCGGCCACCGGCACCGTACTCGGCAGCGCCACCGTCCCGGTCACCGGCGCCTGGGACTCCTTCACCACCGTCGCCGGCACGATCAGCAACCCGCCGGCCGGCACCACCACGCTCTACCTGACCTTCGCCGGCTCCGGCACCGGTGCCCTCTACGACGTGGACGCCTTCACCCTCAACACCGGCAACTCCGGCGGCGGCACCGGGCCGATCGTCGGGCTGGCCGGAAAGTGCCTGGAGATCGAGGCCGGCGGCACCGCTGATGGCAGCCAGGCACAGATCTGGAGCTGCACCGGATCGGCCCACCAGACCTGGACGAGGAACGGCCAGACCCTGCGTACCCTGGGCAAGTGTCTGGATGTCTCCGGCTCCGGCACCGCCAACGGCACCAAGATCCAGCTCTGGACCTGCAACTCCACCGCCGCCCAGAACTGGGCACCCCAGGCCGACGGCTCGGTGCGCAACCCCGGCTCGGGCAAATGCCTGGACGTCTCCGACAACAGCTCCGCCGACGGGCAGAACGTGCACCTCTGGGAGTGCATAGCCGGCGCCGCCAACCAGAAGTGGACCCTGCCCTGACCTGAAAGGAAGGGCCCCCTCTTATCGCATTTTGTAGATGCGGGGG
This sequence comes from Plantactinospora sp. CNZ320, assembly GCF_002846275.1. Taxonomy (NCBI): domain Bacteria; kingdom Bacillati; phylum Actinomycetota; class Actinomycetes; order Micromonosporales; family Micromonosporaceae; genus Plantactinospora; species Plantactinospora sp. CNZ320. The sequence goes on along the minus strand of NZ_PJMP01000001.1, from coordinate 3,181,805 downwards.
CCCTTCCTCACCGCCCTCAGGAGGAGAGCGACGATGCGACTGTTCCGCAGCAGAGGCCGGAAGACGATCCGGCCCAGCCTCGCCATCGCCACCAGCACCCTCGCGGTGCTGGCCTGCACGGTGCCGGCCGGTCCGGCCAGCGCCGCCGACGCCCCCTACGACGTACTTGTCTTCTCCAAGACCGCCGGCTTCCGGCACGACTCGATCGCCGCCGGTACCCAGGCGATCCGGGAACTCGGCGCGGCGAACAACTTCACCGTGACCGCCACCGAGGACGCCGCCGCGTTCAGCACCGCCAACCTCGGCCAGTACGAGGCGGTGGTCTTCCTGAACACCACCGGCGACACCCTCAACGCCAGCCAGCAGAGCGCCTTCGAGTCGTACATCCGCAGCGGCAGGGGGTACGTCGGGGTGCACGCCGCCGCCGATACCGAGTACGACTGGCCGTTCTACGGCAACCTGGTCGGGGCGTACTTCGCCTCGCACCCGGCTATCCAGCAGGCCAACGTGAAGGCGGTGGACCGGGGCCACGCGGCAACGGCACACCTGCCGCAGACCTGGACCCGCACCGACGAGTGGTACAACTACCGCAGCAACGCCCGGTCCACCGCCCGGGTGCTGGCGACCCTGGACGAGTCGTCGTACTCCGGTGGCGGGATGGGGGCGGACCACCCGCACGCCTGGTGCAAGACGTACGAGGGCGGCCGGTCCTTCTACACCGGCGGCGGCCACACCCAGGCGTCGTACGCCGAGCCGGCGTTCCGGGCGCATCTGCTCGGCGGCATCCGGTACGCGGCCGGCCGCAGCAGGGCGGACTGCCGGCCCGAGTCCGGCTACACCACCCTCTACAACGGTTCCACCACCGGTTGGTCCCAGGCCGGGCCGGGCAGCTTCACCAACTCGGACGCCACGCTCACCTCGGTCGGCGGCATGGGACTGTTCTGGTACAGCGCGAAGCAGTTCAGCTCGTACTCGCTGAAGCTGGACTGGCGGATGGCCGGTGACGACAACTCCGGCGTCTTCATCGGCTTCCCGCCGTCGTCGGACCCCTGGTCTGCGGTTGACAACGGCTACGAGATCCAGATCGACGCCACCGACGGGGCGGACCGGACCACAGGCGCGGTCTACACCTTCAAGTCCGCCGACATCGCCGCCCGGGACGCCGCGCTCAACCCGCCGGGGGAGTGGAACGGCTACGAGCTGCTGGTCGAGGGGGAGCGCCTGCGGATCTACCTCAACGGCGTGCTGATCAACGACTTCACCAACACCGACCCGGCGCGGTCGCTGGCCGGGCACATCGGGATCCAGAACCACGGCACCGGCGACGACGTCTCGTTCCGCAACATCCGGATCAAGGAACTCGGCGGCGGCCCGGACCCGATCGGCAACACCACGGTCCAGGCCGAGGCGTTCAGCGCGCAGAGCGGCGTCCAGGTGGTCGGCAAGACCGGCGCCAACGGCGGTTCGACGATCGGGTACCTGGACCCGGGCGACTGGGCGGCGTACAACGGGCAGAACCTGACCGGGGTCACCTCGCTGCGGGCCCGGGTCGTCTCCGGCGGTGCCGGCGGCACCCTCCAGATCCGGACCGGTTCGCCGACCGGCCCGGTGCACGGCAGCGCGACGATCTCCAACACCGGCGGCTGGGAGAGGTACGCCGAGGTGAGCACCGGGCTGACCGGCCTGCCGAGCGGCACCGGGAACCTCTACCTCACCGTCGCCGGGTCCGGCAGCGGGCTCTACGACGTCGACGAGTTCACCCTGGTCAGGTCCACCGGCGGCACCGGAACCGGGCCGGTCGTCGGGCTGGCCGGAAAGTGCCTGGAAATCGACGGGGGCGGCACCGCCGACGGTACGCAGGCACAGATCAACACCTGCGTCGCCAACTCGGCCCGGCAGACCTGGACCCGCAGCGGCCAGACCCTGCGGACCCTGGGCAAGTGCCTCGACGTCTCCGGCTCGGGCACGGCGAACGGCACCAGGATCCAGCTCTGGACCTGCAACTCCACCGGAGCACAGAACTGGGCCGCCCAGGCCGACGGAACCGTGCGCCACCCGGGTTCCGGCAAGTGCCTGGACGTGTCGAACAACAGCTCGGCGGAAGGCCAGGACGTACACCTGTGGGACTGCATCGCCGGTGCCGCCAACCAGAGGTGGACGCTGCCCTGAACTGAGTGGCGGTAGTCCCCGCCCCGCCCGGCCTCCTACGACCGGCCCGCCCACGGGGCCGGTCGTGGGGTCGGGGCTTCCTTGCGCCGGGCGGCACGGCCTAGAGTGGTCGTGGCGATCCCCGGTGATGGCCGGCGACCAGGCGGGAGGCGCAACCCGCCCGGCCCGGGTGCGGCTGCGCACGTGCCGACCACACCGCCGGGGTGCTTCCGCCACCGTTCCGGACGGTCACCCTCGCCCCGGTCCACCGGCGCCGCCTGCGGCGCAGTCGCGAATCCCGCGTGACCAACAGGGAGAAAGACCATGGCGCGACCCATCACGCTCTTCACCGGCCAGTGGGCCGACCTACCGTTCGAGGAGGTGTGCCGGCTCGCCTCCGAGTGGGGCTACGACGGCCTGGAGATCGCCTGTTGGGGTGATCACTTCGAGGTCGACAAGGCGCTCGCCGACGACTCGTACGTCGACCGCAAGCGCCAGACGCTGGCCAAGTACAACCTCAAGGTCTGGACGATCTCCAACCACCTGGTCGGGCAGGCCGTCTGCGACCACCCGATCGACGAGCGCCACCAGGACATCCTGCCGGCCCGGATCTGGGGCGACGGGGAGCCGGAGGGGGTCCGGCAACGGGCCGCCGAGGAGATCAAGGACACCGCGCGGGCGGCGGCGAAACTGGGCGTCAAGACAGTCGTCGGGTTCACCGGCTCGTCGATCTGGCACACCCTGGCGATGTTCCCGCCGGTACCGCCGTCGATGATCGAGAAGGGTTACCAGGACTTCGCCGACCGGTGGAACCCGATCCTCGACGTCTTCGACGAGGTGGGCGTACGGTTCGCGCACGAGGTGCACCCCAGCGAGATCGCGTACGACTACTGGACCACCCGACGGACCCTGGAGGCGATCGGGCACCGGCCGGCGTTCGGGCTGAACTGGGACCCGTCGCACTTCGTCTGGCAGGAACTCGACCCGGTGAACTTCATCTTCGACTTCGCCGACCGGATCTACCACGTCGACTGCAAGGACGCCAAGGTGCGTACCGGGGACGGGCGGCGGGGCCGGCTGTCGTCCCACCTGCCCTGGGCGGACCTGCGCCGGGGCTGGGACTTCGTCTCCACCGGGCACGGCGACGTGCCGTGGGAGGACTCGTTCCGGGCGCTGAACGCGATCGGCTACGACGGCCCGATCTCGATCGAGTGGGAGGACGCCGGGATGGACCGGCTGGTCGGGGCGCCCGAGGCGTTGCAGTTCGTCCGCCGGCTCGCCTTCGACGCCCCGAGCGCGGCCTTCGACGCCGCGTTCAGCAGCAAGGAGTGAGCCGGCAGCCTCGCCGGGGCGTACCGGCCGGCGGGTGAGCACGGCTCTGTCGGCCGACGGCTTCGCGTACGGCGAACGGCGCGGGGCCGACCCGATCCCGGGTCGGCCCCGCGCCGTTCACGCGATGTGGTGCACGTGCTCAGAAGGTGGTGCCGTTGGCTCCCGACGCCGCCCGGGAGGCGGGGGCGGTCGTCGAGGACTTCGTGCCCGATCCCGACTTGGTGCTGGATCCGGACGTCGTGCTCGATCCGGTTGCCGTGCCCGACCCGGACGTGGTGCTCGATCCGGACGTGGTGCCCGACCCGGACGTGGTGCCCGACCCGGTGGTCGCGTTCGGACGACCGCTGTCGTCGCTGTCCGACCCGGACGAGCTGTCGTTGCCCAGGGCGATCTTCTCGCCCAACCTGGTGTGACTGAGCCGGTCCTTGCCCTCGCTGTACAGCCGGGAGGCCTGGGCCTGAGCCACCCCGGCCGCCTCCTGCACCGTCGGGTGGTCGAGAACCTGACGCCCCTTGAGAACCAGCTCCTCGTACCTCTCCCGGCCCGCGCGGGCGCCGAGGACGAAGCCCACAGCCAGCCCGCCGACGAACCAAAGCTTTCCGCGCATGACGGCTCCTCTCCGTATTCTGACGCGGTCAGCGCCCCCGGCTTCCCGTTGGGCGACCGTGTCGCGCCTGCGTCGTCTGTTGTCCCCCAGGTCCGTACCCATCCTCCACCGATGTCATGCCTGGTGGTGGACCCCATGCCGTTTTGTCCGGATAACTGCCGGGGGTGCCTCAGCGATAACCCGGTAGCCCGACACCCCCGCTCGTCCTGTACTCTTGTCCCGTCGCACGGCACCGGAGAGATCCAGTGCCGGCACATGCGATCCCCCGTAGCTCAATTGGCAGAGCAGCCGGCTGTTAACCGGCAGGTTTTTGGTTCGAGTCCAAACGGGGGAGCTTTTCCAACATCCCGCCCGTCGGCCCCGCCGACGGGCATCGTCATATCCGGGGGTCCGTCCGGCCTCCACATCCGCTGGCCCACGGTGGCGGTCGTTCCTCGTGACGCACCCGCCCGGACCGACGGCGCGGCAGCCGGGCGGCACGGACGTGCACGGGACGGATGGGTGGGAAAATGGCTGGATCGCGGCGCCGGGCTGCCCTGCTGGTCGCCGCTCTGGTCGCGGTCGGCTGGCTCGCGGTGGGTGCGGTGTCGATCCCGTACCCGGGCAGGCTCAGCCAGGTCGCCACCAACGACAACGCGGCGTTCCTGCCGTCCGACGCCGAGGCGACCCGGGGCGAACGGCTGGCCGCCGGATTCGTCGAGCGGCCGACGATACCGGCGCTGGTGGTCTACGCCCGGGACAGCGGTGTCACCGACGCCGACCGGCAGCGGGTCGACGCCGACGTGGCCCGGTTCGGCAGCGTACCGGGGGTGGTTACGCCACTGCCGCCGCCGATACCCAGCGCCGACGGTAAGGCGCTCCAGGTGATCGTGCCGATCGACAACGCCGAGGACGACCGGACCCGCGAGGCGGTCGGCGAACTGCGCCGGATCGCCGGGCAGGGCGCCGAGCCCGGCCAGGTCGTCGTGGTCGGCGGCCCGGCCGGAATGCTCGGCGACCTGATCGAGGTCTTCTCGTCGATCGACGGGCCGCTGCTGCTGGTCACCCTCGGGGTGGTCTTCGTCATCCTGCTGGTGGTCTACCGCAGCCCGGTGCTCTGGGTCGTCCCGCTGCTGGCCGCCGGTCTGTCGTACGCGCTCGCCGCCCTGGCGGTCTACTTTCTGGCCAAGAACGGCGTGATCACGCTGAACGGGCAGGCCCAGGGCATCCTCACCGTGCTGGTCTTCGGGGCCGGCACCGACTACGCCCTGCTGCTGATCGCCCGCTACCGCGAGGAGTTGTGCCGGCACCACGACACCGCCACGGCGATCCTCGCCGCCTGGCGGGGAGCAGCCCCGGCGATCTTCGCCTCCGGGGGTACGGTCATCGCCGGCCTGCTCTGCCTGCTCCTCTCCAGCCTCAGCTCCAACCAGGCCATGGGGCCGGTCGCGGCGGTCGGCATCGGCGCCACCCTGGTGGTGATGCTGACCTTCCTGCCCGCGCTGCTGCTGCTCGGCGGGCGCTGGGCGTTCTGGCCCCGGTCGCCGTACGTCGAGCAGACCGCAGGTGTCGGCCGGCTGTGGAAACCGGTCGCGCACTTCATCGCCCGCCGGGCCCGGCTCGTCTGGGTGGTGACCACCCTCGCCCTGATCGTGCTCGGCCTCGGCCTGACGCAGCTCGGTGACACCCGGCTCAGCCAGTCCGAGCTGTTCACCAACAAGACCGACTCGGTCCGCGCCCAGGAGGTGATCGACAGGCACTACCCGGGTGGGCTGGGCAGCCCCGTCACCATCTTCCCGCGGGCCGGCGCGGCCGACCGGGTCGCGGAGACGGCCCGCACCGTGCCGGGGGTGGCCGAGGTGCGGACCATTCCGGCTGTCGACCCGAACGCGACCGGTGCACAACCCCCTCCGGGCTCTCCGGGTACTCCCGGGGGTACTCCGGGCTCTCCGGGGAATGCTCCGGGTGCGTCCGGTGGGCCGCCGAAGGTGGTGGACGGCCGGGTCCAGATCCAGGCCACCCTGACGGCGCCGGCCGACAGCGCCGAGGCGGAGCAGACGGTACGCGAGCTGCGGGTCGCCGTACACGCGGTGCCGGACGCGGACGCGGTGGTCGGCGGCTCGGCCGCGATCGGCGTGGACACCGCCGACGCCAACACCCGGGACCGGAACGTGATCATCCCGTCGGTACTCGGGGTGATCGCGGTGATCCTCGCCCTGCTGCTCCGGTCCCTGCTCGCGCCGATCCTGCTGATCCTCACCGTGGTGCTGTCGTTCCTGGCCACCCTCGGGCTCTGCGCGTTCATCTTCCGGTACGCCTTCGGCTTCCCCGGCGTCGACGCGTCGTTCCCGCTCTTCGCGTTCGTCTTCCTGGTCGCGCTCGGCATCGACTACAACATCTTCCTGATGAGCCGGGTCCGGGAGGAGTCTGTGCAGCGGGGCACCCGGTCCGGGGTACTGCGCGGGCTGGTGGTCACCGGCGGGGTGATCACCTCGGCCGGGTTCGTGCTGGCGGCGACCTTCTCGGCACTTGCGGTACTGCCCCTGGTGATCCTGATCGAGCTGGGCCTGGCGGTCGCGCTCGGCGTCCTGCTGGACACCATCGTCGTACGCTCGCTGCTGGTGCCGGCGCTCGCCTACGACATCGGGCCGGCGGTCTGGTGGCCGTCCAGGCTCTCCCGGATCCGGGGCCACCCGGACACCCGGTGAGCGGCGTGACCGGGTTGCCGGCGCAGACCGATGTGGTGATCGTCGGCGGCGGGTTGGCCGGGCTCGCCGCCGCCCGTCGACTGCACCGGGCCGGTACGCCCTGGCTGCTGGTCGAGGCCGCCGACCAGCTCGGCGGCCGGGTCGGTACGGAGGCGGTGGACGGTTACCTGATCGATCGCGGCTTCCAGGTGGTGAACACCGGATATCCGCGGCTGTCGGCGCTGGTGGACCTGCCCTCGCTGGAACTCGGCTACTTCACCCAGGGCGTACTGGTGCGTCGGGGCGAGACCCTGCACCGGATGGTCCACCCGCTGCGGGACCCGTTCGGCGCGGCCCGTACGGTGCTGACCGGTCTCGCCGACGCGGCCGGGCTCGGGCGGCTCGGAGACGTACCGGAGGGGCGCGATGCCGAGCGGGCCCTCGGCGGCCGGCTCGCGGACGTACGCCGGATCAGCAGTGTCGGGCGGGCCACGGACCGGCTCCGGCTCGCGGCGCTGGCGGCCCGCTGTGCCGGCTATCCGGTCGACCGGCTGCTCGCGGCCCCGGAGACCAGCACCGAGACGGCGTTGCGCCGGGCCGGGCTCTCCGACCGGATCGTCGAGGAACTCCTCCGGCCGTTCCTCTCCGGCGTCTTCGGCGAGCGGGAGCTGCACACCTCCAGCCACGTCTTCGCGATGATCGTCCGATCGTTCGTCCGGGGCCGGATCGGGCTGCCGGCGGCCGGGATCGGGGCGCTGCCCGAGGCCGTCGCCGCCCCGCTGCCGGGGTCGCTGATCGCGCTCGGTGTCGCCGCTACGTCGGTGCGACCCGGACTTGTCCGCACCTCGGCCGGAGCGGTCCGCTGCCGGGCCGTGCTCGTCGCCACCGATCCGGGTACCGCCAGCGCCCTGCTGCCGCCGCTGCGCCGGGTACGCATGCACAGCCTGACCACCTACTACCACTCGACGGCCGAGCCGCCGCTGAACGAGCCGATCCTGCTGCTCGACGGGGACCGGCGGGAACTGGTCGCCAACACGGTGGTGGTGAGCCACGCCGCACCGACGTACGCCCCGGCCGGGCGGCACCTGGTGGCGACCTCGGTGGCCGGGCCGATGGTGCCGCCCGAGCCGGTGGTCCGGACCGAGCTGGCCCGGCTCTACGGCCGCCGGGTCGAGGACTGGGAGCACCTGACCACCATTCCGGTGCCGGAGGCGCTGCCGGCCGCGCCGGCACCGCAGGGACGGCTGCGCAAGCCGGTCGCGCTGGGGGAGGGGGTCTTCGTGGCCGGGGACCACCGGGCCAGCCCTTCCGGGCAGGGCGCGCTGGCCAGCGGCTGGCGGGCGGCCGGCGCGATCGACGGGTACCTGCGCGGTTGACCTCGTCCCGAGCCGGGTGCGGAGCCGGCCGCCGCTCGGCGTCGCCGCGATGTCGATCCCGATTGGTATCCTCGCCGTGCCGGAGCCGTCGGAACGGTGCCGAACCGGTGAGCGATCCGGTGGGCCGGGCAGGCCGACTCGATCTTCACGGGTGGGCGCCGCATGTCGGTGGCCGGTCGACGCCGTGCCGGGTTACTATCCCGGCGCCCGTTGCGGGGCGGTAGCTCAGCAGGTTAGAGCAGGGGACTCATAATCCCTCGGTCGCGGGTTCGAGTCCCGCCCGCCCCACTACGCTTTACCAGGAGAAATGGCACTGCCGTAGGCGTTCGAGTTGATCTCTGTACAACCTGGGTACAACCGCGTCATGCCTGTTCAGGGGTGGCCGGTTGTACGCCGAGCAGGATTCGCCTTGACCCTACGGTCGGCCCCGGTGCACCCGCTCGGGGCAGATCTTGGCCTAGATCGGCGAATAGGGCCGATGCCGTCGGTGCTACCGGGCGGGTCGGGTGGGGCGCGGCCCGGTGACCGGCGCTCGCGCAGGCATCGGGCGCAGTCCGGCGACCTGTACGAAGATCTCGCGCTTCTCGACTGTCTCGCCCCTGCGGTCGAGGACGTACCCGGTGAGCCAGCACCACCCGTGGTAGGTGGGCTTTTGGCTGACGCTGGTTACCCGTAGCCACAAGGCGCGTGGGCCGGCGAATTGAACACTTGCCGCGCCGTCCACCCGCACCACGTCGCCGGGTCGGGGTGGCTCGCGCATCACGGCACCGGAATTAGGAAGCCGGGTCCGTTCGGGTCGAGGCGTACCCAACAGTCCGCCGGGTCGCCGCAGACAGAGCACTTGCCGGCCGCGTCGGGGCTGTGGTCTTCGGCCAGCTTGTAGCCGCTGATCAGGATGTCGACGGAGGTAAGCGGCGGAGGGTAATCGGGGTCGTTCGTCCAGCCGACAAACCGGTTGTGCAGCCAACCGGCGGGTACGTGGCGTAGATCCTCGGCTGCCTCCATCAGGAGGTAGGCCAGATAGAGCATCACCGTGGTGTAGTGGTCGGCAAGCTCGGCGCGCAGTTCCTTACGTCGCGCCGCGCACGGCCAGTAGGCGCCGCATTCACGGCATGTCCACTCGGGCACGGACGGTTCGTGGTCGCTCATCCCTGCTCCTTGTTGGAGGGGGCAGAACGGCCGCGGACCTTCTGTCACCCGACCGCCCCGCCCCAGCTTTGGGACCGTCAGGACGACGGACCTTCCGCCGCCCTGACGGGGCTAAGCCACCGGTTTGCCGAACCAAGGGGTTAGCCACGAGCAAACCTACGTCAGACAGTGACGTAGGTAAACGGTCGACACGAGTTTTTCTACGTCACTTGCTGATGAAGGTTGCGGCGTGATCAGATGGGAGGGCCGAACCAAGGGGTTGCCGCCATGCCCTCTGCGCCTGCCGAGTATCGACGGATCGCGGACGAGATCACCGCGAAGATCAAGAGCGGCGAGCTGCCGCCGGGGACGAAGCTGCCCAGTACGAGCAAGCTCGCTGACGAGTACGACGTAAGCCCGGCGACTGTCTACCGAGCCGTGTCACTCCTGCACGATCGGGATCTGGTGATGGGTCAGCCCGGACGTGGCGTCTATGTCGCAGGGGAGAAGTAGATTCCCGGCCATGCGTTCAGCGGTTGCCATCGAGGAGCTGACGAAGCTCAAGGCGGAGGCCGGTGATCTGCGCCCCGGCGGCACGGAGCATGACGATGACGCTGGTCAGATCCTCGATGCCAGGGACAGTGACGTACCCGCGGGGCATGGTGGGCAGGCTACTACCGAACGCGCCGGTCACGGCGTTGACCGCCGTACGGTGTGTCCGTTTTCCCTGGTCAACCCCCAGTATGATCCGATACCATCGCGGGTATGACTCAACGGGTGACGGTCAGCCTCCCAGACGACGTCGCACAACGCCTCGAACAAGAACCCAACGCCTCAGCCTTCGTCGCCGAAGCCATCCGTCAGCGCATGGTCCGCGAACAAGGCCGGCAGATGCTCCGAGACCAAGGGTTCAACATCACCGACGAAGGCGTCGCCCGAGCCCGCGCCCGACTCGCCGAAGCCGATCGGAAGTGGACCCCCGAACGACGGGAACAACTCCGGGAACGCCTCGGCCGCCGCCACGTCGCGTGACCCCGATCCGCCTCGTCCTCGACGCCACCGCCATCACCGCCTACGCTGCAACATCCATCGCCGTCGGCGAAGTGATCTCCGAGGTTGCGGAAGAGAACGCGTATGTCGGCCTGCCCCTCGGCTGCCTCGTCACCGCCTACCGGCAGGCGTCAGAAGACCAACTTCCGCAGATTGGGGTACTGGTAGACCATCCCAGCGTCGTCATCGTCGGCACTGATCCGGCGGACTGGCTCGCGTTCGCTGGCCTAGCCCGCGATCTTGGCCGCGATGCTGCCGAAGCGCTGCTGCTCGCGGTCGACTCCGACGGCTACGTCTTGACCTCCGACCCGGGCTCGTACGGCAACCCCGACGACCTGCCGGTCATCCCGATCTAGGGGTCACGTCTCGGTCACAGGCGACGTCTGTCCTGGATGCGCGCCCTGGTCGCCATCTTCGGACGCCTTCCTGCTCCTGTACAACTCCAAAAGCGATGTCGTTGTGTCGATGCCATAGCAGGGCCGACAGGGCTCCCGCACCCGCCGCAACGGCCAGGGAGATGAGGACCGCCAACCACAGCAGAAGATCCGCCAGCAGGGTCACCACCATGCTCGTGCCGAAAACGGCGACCCCGCTGACGATGCTTGCTGCTGGCACCGTGATGACGTCTGTTGGGTTGGCGGTGGCGAAAGTGAAAACGAGCGCTCCGCGGCCAGCGTCACAACCACGAAGACGATCACTAGTGCGGCGTTGGGTACTTCAGCGGTTCCCATGCGGCGATTCCTTCGGTATGTCGCCGACCCGACGGGCGCCTGACATCTGCGGGGACCGCGCCAGCGACGCCACCACTCCGGCGACAACCCCAACCAGTGTGTGCAGCAGCAGCGCGGTCAGCGCGGCGAGGAATGTGGTCAGCCACGAACTGCCGCCGACAACGTTCGGCAGGGTCGCGAACAGCAGCAGCCCGCCGGCTACGGCAGCGAGGATCCGGGTTGCTCTGACCCGGCCGGCGCGAAACAGGAGTACGGCGGCGACGGTTGCGGCGACCACGAACACCTGGGCGACGATTGCCCCAGCAGCGGCCTGGCCGGCGGGGACGTCAGCATCTCGGTATCTGTCGGCGTTGCTTTCGATCACGAAGTTCGCGAGCGCGATGGACGCAACTGCGACACCCAGACTGACAGCCATCGAAAGGAAGATGGCTCCGCCAGCCTCTTCCTCCCAGCGTGTCCGAATCTGGGTGGTTAGGGCGTCGAGGCGGGTGTTGATCTGCTCAGGTGACCAGGTCGACATGAGCATCTATCGTGCCCGACATTGACGCTGAGTCCAGTGCCTGACGCCGTGAGTGACGGATGTTGGACACTCTCGAACTGAAGCGTTGAGCCGGCGACCTTGCCACCCATAGCCTGCCCGAATGCCGGAAGCCCTTGCGGGACTCCTCGGACTCGCCGCCGTCATCGCCCTTGCGGTCGGAGCGTGGAAGTGGGCACACCGCGATGACGACGTGTGGATCGAAAGCGACGGCTGTAGCGGCGGCTACGTCGAAGTGTGGGAGTACGAAGAGGAGTGGTACGAGGAACGGTGACGGCCCGGCATCCTCGCCACCGTCACCCCTCCCTACCCCGGGCCAGCGCGGCACACCGGTCTCATTCACCAGACCGGGCCGCCGCCACATACAGCGTCTGCCTGCCCCGCAGGGCCGCCTTGTACGGGCCGACGTGCCGGGTCACGACCACCGTCACACCTGGCGTCAGATCGGCCACGTGCGACCGTCTGCCAGCCGATTTCGTCTCACCCACACCCTGATCATCCACGCCCGCGTCGTGACCGCACATGTCCTCTGGCGACAACTGCTCTCACCTGCACCTCAAAGATCCGCTGCGTACCCAGAAACGAACCAAAGTCCACATCGGCAGCCTGGCCTTTTGATGTCCGTGCGGCCAGTCGTTGGTACTCGCGGATCAACGCCACCGCAGCCTCCCTCAACTCCTCACTCCCTGGAGTCATGAAGAACCTTGTCGACGCCTCGTACCTGTCCGCGAAGGGCGTGGAAGATTCGGGGTCAACCCTCTCGCCGCAAAGCGCCTCTCGGAGGTTGCCGACGTGCCGCCCGTACTGGACCGACAGGGCGGTAGCCGCCTCGGCCAGCACCCTGACTTGAGCACGTCGGGATTCGGCTCGGCGGCGGACGTAGTCGCCAGCGAGAACCAGCAGGCCACCGATGACTGCGCCCAAGAGACCCGCGAGTGCGCCCATGCGCCCATCGTTGGAGGCGTGCGCAAGCTCGGCCGGACTTGCCGCGCTCACCGAGCCAACCGCATGTGCCGCGAGAACGGTCCTGCTGCCGTACTACCTCCACTGCTACATAAACACGACTGTAGAACCAGATGTTCTATGGTCCCAGCTCCTGGCGTCATCCGGGCTGCCCCAAGACGGCAAGGCGGGCCGGAACCCCGTCCCATCCCGGACCCGCCAGTGAACCTGCCGATCTACGAGCGGGGCCGCGCCCACTCTCATTGAGGACCGCCTGCCGCAACAACCGCAGCTCGTCGCGGAAGCACGAGACTCCGTGCGAGCTTGACGAGTACATCGATGTCCGTTAGACCGGGTGAAAGACTCCTGTCGGTCGATGGAGGACAACGTGCTGCCACACCGGATCGCTGTCACGGTGCTCACTGCCGGCCTGCTGCTCGGCGTCGGCGCCGCTCCGGCACATGCCGCCGCGTCGCCCGAGGTGACGAAGGGGCCTTGCCAGTACACCGAGACTCCGGAGGAACCGGCGGCTCGACCGGTACCGCTGCCGCGCGACCCCCGGCACACGCCCGACCGTGGCACGGTGACGACAACTCTGATCACCAACCTCGGTCTCATCCCGCTGACCCTCGACCGTGCGCAGGCGCCGTGCACCGTGCAGAGCTTCCTGCACCTGGTACGGCACAGGTTCTACAACCGGACCATCTGCCACCGGCTCACCACCTATCCGACACTGAAGGTGTTGCAGTGCGGCGACCCGTCGGGTACGGGTTCGGGCGGTCCTGGATACCGGTACCGGGACGAACTGCCGACCGACCTGCCGCCCGCACCCACCGATCCGACCGGCGAGCGGAAGGTCTACGCCCGAGGAGTGCTGGCGATGGCCAACGCCGGGCCGGACACCAACGGCAGCCAGTTCTTCCTGGTTTTCGCCGACTCGGCGCTGCGACCGAACTACACGATCTTCGGCAACGTGCGGCCACTCGGTCTGGGTACCCTCGATCGGATCGCCGCCGGCGGCGTGGCGCCGACGGCGGAGGACCCGGCCCCGGTCGACGGTGCCCCGGCCCGGCGCACGGAGATCTGCCTGGCGATCTAGCGTCTTGCAGACAAGGTTCGCCCGCCCGCGACACCTGACGACCTGCTCGCCATGACGGACGGCTCGACGTGGCGAGAGGTCCATTCCCGTCCATTCGGCCCGAGTCGAGTGTTGGCGGAGATTCCAGGCAACGCCGGCTCGGGCTCATCGGGCACCACCCCGTGCCCGTGACCTGTTCAGCCCGTCCCGGCTGGGCGACCACACAGGACCCTCGCCGTGGCAGACGACGGCATCGGTCACCTGTGCAGCGCGCCCCTCCGACGCATCAGGGCTTGTCCAGGTGCGCCCGGATCAGGTCGGCGAGGCGGGCCGGGGTGGGTGCCTGGAACACCATGGCCAGGGTGACCGGGACGGCGCAGACCTCGCTCAGCCCGGTGGCGAGCTGAGCCGCCTGGAGCGACGAGCCACCGCTGAGAAAGAAGTTGGCGTCGCGTCCGGCCGGCGGGTCGCCGAGCGCACCCCGCCACACGGCGTCGACAAGCGCCTCGACCGCGCTGCCGGGCGTGGCTCCGGCGTCCGCGTCGGTTCCGGCGTTCGCGTCGGTTCCGGCGTTGGGCTCGGCTGAGGCCGGCGGGCCATTGGAGCCGGCTGCGGCCGGCGCGGTATCGAGGCTGGCGAGGGCGGTCAGATCCACCTTCCCGTTCGGCGTCTGCGGCAGTTCGGCCAGCACCGCGAACCGCCCGGGCACGCTGTAGTCGGGAAGCGCGGCGCGGCAGTGCTCCCACAGTTCGCCGGTCAGGCCAGGCCGGTCGTCGGCCACCACGTACGCCGCGAGTTGGCCGTCGCCCGCCGGGTCGCCCCGGAGGACCACCGCTGCGGCCCGTACCGCCGGGTGTTCCTCCAGACGGCGCTCGACCTCGGCGGGCTCGATGCGGTGCCCGCGGAGCTTGAGCTGCCGGTCCCGGCGGCCGAGCAGCTCGATCCGGCCGTCGGGTAGCACCCGGGCGAGGTCTCCCGTGCGGTAGTACCGCCCGAGCGCCGGGGCGGTCGGGAACCGTTCGGCGGTGAGTTCCGGTGCAGCGTGGTAGCCCTCGGCGACACCCGAACCGGTCAGGCACAGCTCGCCCGGCACGCCGATCGCGCGCGGGCGGCCCCGGTCGTCGAGCACGTACGCCCGGGTGTTGGCGATGGGCCGGCCGACGGTCAGCGCCTGCGGATCCTCGGTGGCCAGCGCCGCCGCTGTCGACCAGATCGTGGTCTCGGTCGGCCCGTACACGTTGAGGGCGCGGCTGCCGCTGGCCTTGAGCGCGCGGGCCAGCCGGGGGGTCATCGGCTCGCCGCCGCACAGGGCTGTCCGGCCGGCGAGCCGGTCGCCGGCGTCGTTCAGCAGCAGCCGCCAGGTGGTGGGGGTGGCCTGGACGATCGTGACGCCGTGCCGGTCGAGCAGGTCGAGCAGCTGGGCCGGCGACGTGCGTACGGCGTCCGGGACGACCACCACGCGACCGCCCACCACCAGCGGCAGGAACAGCTCCAGCGCGGAGATGTCGAACGCGAACGTGGTCAGCCACGACATGGCCACCGAGCCGTCGGCGCCGAGGCGCTCGGCGAAGTGCCGGACGACGTTCGCCAGGTTGGCATGGGTCAGCCGGACGCCCTTCGGCCGGCCGGTCGACCCGGAGGTGTAGATCAGGTACGCGGTGGCGGCCGGATCGGCGGTGAGCGGCGCCCGGTCGCCCGGGGCGGCGGGAGCGGAATGCTCCGGCCGGCGCACGGCGGGCACCGGCACCGCGGTGCGCCCGGCGATGCACGCCTCGGGCAGACGGTGCCCGTCGAGCACTGTCGCGCAGCCCGCGTCGTCGAGCTGGTACCGCAGCCGCTCGGCCGGGTGCTCGGGGTCCAGCGGCAGGTAGCACCCGCCGGCAGCCCAGACGCCCAGGACGGCGGCGGCCAGCTCGGGGCCGCGCGGCCCGGTCACCGCCACCACGTCACCGGGGCGGACCCCGTGCTCGCGCAGCGTCGCACCGATGTCGGCTGCCGCGGAGGTCAGCTCGGCGTACGTGACGCCGGCCGGCTCGCCGTCGCTGAGTGCGACGGCCTCCGGGGCGGCCTGCGCCGCGCGGGCGATCAGATCCGCGACGGTGGCCGGCCCGTCCCACTCCCGGCCGGTGTCGTTCATGTCCGCGAGCACCGCGGTTTCCGCGGCGGTCAGCAGGTCGAGGTCGCCGACCGCGCGGTCGGGCTCGGCGTACGCCTGCTCCAGCACGGCCCGCAGGCGCTCCAGCAGGCGCTCCGCGAACGCACGGTCGTGGACCTCCTCGCTGTAGACGAGCCGCAGGATGAACGAGCCCTCGTACAGCTCGGCGGTCAACTCCAGGTCGAACCGCACCAGCCCGGTGTGCAGCTCCCGGACGGCGCGATCGGCGGGGCCGCCGACGTGCCCGGGGGGCTTGAGCAGCGAGTCGGGGAACGGCAGCCGGTAGTTGAACAGGTGCCGCAGCAGCTCGCCGCGCCACCAGTGCGGGTCGTCGCCGGCCCGCCCCAACTCGGGCGCGACTGTCTCGAACGGCGCGTCGGCGTGCTCGACGGCGGACAGCAGCGCAGGGCCGACGCGCCCGACCAGCGCGGCGAACGTCTCCTCCGGGTCCAGGCGCACGCGCAGCGGCAGCGTGGACACCCGGTAGCCGATCTCCCCGGTCACGGCGCTGCCGCGGGTGTTGGCCATCAGCCCGACGAGCAGGTCGTCCGCCGCGCCCTCGTACCGCAGGGCCAGCAGGTATGCGGCGAGCAGCACGGCGGGGTCGGTGCCCCGGGAGCGGCGGCGCAGCTCGGCGACCATCCCGGTCATGTCGGCCGGCAGCGTGACCTCGACCTCCTCGCCGGCGAACGACGGCGGGTCCGCGTACGGCCGGGCCGACGGCAGCCGCATGCCGGCGCGGTCGAAGCCGGCCAGCTGGTCGCGCCAGTACTGGACGGAGCCGGGGGTGGGCGGGGGCGGCGCCAGCGAGGCGACAGCGGGCAGTGCCGGCGGCTCGCCGGTGCGCGCCAGCGACAGGTACGTCTGCTGCAACTCCTCCAGCAGCACGCCGAGGCTGACCGCGTCCATGACGAGATGGTGCGCCGTGACGCAGAAACGGAACCGGTCCGGCGCGTGCCGGAACAGGCCGAGCCGGATCAGCGGGGCGCGATCCAGCGTGAACGGTGCGGCGGCGAAACGCCGGGCCGCATCCGCCAGATCGTCCTCGTCGCTGTCGATGATTTCGACTGCGACGTCGGCGTCGCCGATCTCCTCCGCCGGGCACACCTCGCGCACCGGTACGCCGTCCCGGGTGACGAAGCGGCTGCGGAGCGCGGGATGCCGGCGCACCAGGCAGGCGAACGCCTCCTGGATCGGCCACCACCGCATCGGCACGCCGGGGTCGACCCAGATCGCGACGTTGGCCAGCCCCAGCTGCGGCGCGAGCTGGTGCAGCAGCCAGAGCGCCTGCTCGCCGGCGGTCAACCCGCCAGGGGTGAGCACGCCCGGCCCGGCCTGACCGCCGTCGCCGCCTGAGGGCGCCACCGGCCCGGACGGCGCCACCGGCGAGGCCGCGGGCACGTGCGGGGCCCTCGATGCGGTCATGCGATCCAGCCAACCAGCACTTCGACGGCGAGGGCTGTCGCCTGAAGAGGCGACGGGAACGGCCGCTGACCTCGTGTCACGGGAACTTGTGACAGCCGGCGGCGGGGCGGCTCTGATTTGCTCTGGCGGGAGGTTTCTTCATGAGCACGACGGCGCACATGTCGTCGACCGTACTGCCCGATGAGGTCGTCGCGACCGCCAAGGAACACGCGCAGTGGTTGCTCCATCGCCTGGTTCCAGGCCGCGGCGTCTGCAACCTCGCGACGGGCGTGCGCGTCGACCGGGAGATCCGCTGGTGGCCGCTGCAGGAGGCGTTGAACCACCTGCTCCGCCGCCACCCGGCGCTGCGCGTGGCGTTCCGCTCCGACGGCGTGACACTGCGAAAGTGGTTCCGGCCGGAGGGCGAGGAGTTCCCCCTCACTGTCGAGACGGCGACGGAGGAGACCGTCGACGCGCTGCTCACCGACCTGATGAACCGACCGTTCGACCTGGACAGCGGGGTGCTCGTCCGAGCGCACCTGATCGTCGTCGACCGGCCGGACATCCGTACCAGCGTGTTGTGTTTCGTCGTGCACCATCTCGCCGGCGACTTCGTGACGGCCACCGTGCTCCATCGGGAGACGGCGAAGCTGTACGACAGCTTCGCAGAGACCGGCGGACCGCCGCCGGAGCTGGCCGCAACGGCGCCCATCCACCTCGAACCGCCGGCGGACGCCGGCAGCGTCGACTACTGGGTGGACCACCTCGCCGGGGCCGACCCCGCCACCATGGCGATGGCCGGCGCCCGGCCCATCGTCGGCCGGCCCACCTTCGCGGGCAGCCAGTTCAGCCGCCGGATGTCCGAGGAGGCGCACGCCGCCGCCCTGCACATCCAGGGCCGCGTCCGGCTGAGCCAGAACATCGTCCTGCTCACCGCGTACTACCTGCTGCTGGCCCGCTACGGTGCCGGGCCGGACCTGGTGGTCGGCGTGCCGGTGAGCGGCCGGGGGGCGGCGCCGCCGGAGGTGGTCGGCTTCCACACCGCCACCATGCCGGTCCGGGTGCGGGTTGACGACGACGCCACGGTGGCGGCACTGGTGCAGCGGGTCGCCAGCGCGTTCCTGACCGGCCTGGAGCACGCCACCGTCTCGTTCGAAGAGGTGCAGAACCGGCTGCCCGTCCGGTCCAGCGACTGGCGCGTGCCGCTGTTCCGGCACATGTTCAACTACCGGATGAACCCCTTCGACGAGCGGGGAAAGGTGGCCGGGCAACCCGCCCTGTTCGGCGGTGAGCCCATGCACCTGGTCGAGGTGCCGACCGCCAACAGCCGGCTCGACCTGGAGCTGTGCGTCTTCCCCGGACGGACGGCCGTCCGGCTCGCCGCCGTCTACAGCACCGAGGTGCACGACGCGGCGTTCGTCGAGACCTTTATGGACCGGTACGAGGCGACACTCATCGAGATGGCGGAGCGCCTGGACGACCCGGTGGGCACCGTCTCCGGCTGGAGCCCGGCCGACCACGACGCGCAGCGGCGGCTGGACGACACTAAGCGGGATTTCCCCGGCCACGCCCTGCTGGCCGACATCCGGCGGTGGGCCGTCGACCGGCCGGCGGCGCCGGCCATGAGCTACGAGGGCCGGACGGTGAGCTACCGCGAGCTGGTGGCCGCCGCCGAGGCGGTCCGCCGTCGCCTGGTCGACGAGGGCGTACGGGCCGGGGAAACGGTGGCGCTGCACGCCTCCCGAGGACCGGAGCTGGCCGCCGCGGCGCTCGGGGTCTGGGCGGCCGGCGCAGCGTACCTGCCGCTCGACCCGCAGCACCCGGCGGCGCGCCTCGCCGACCAGCTCGGCGACGCCGGCGCCACGCTGATCCTCGCCGACGACGCGCCCGACCCCGCCTGCCTCACCGGGCGGCGGTGGCTGCCGCTGGCCGAGCTGTGTGGCGCTGCCGGCGACGGGCCGGTCCCGGACTGGCCGTCGCCGGATCCGGCGAGCGTCGCGTACGTCATCTACACGTCGGGCTCCACCGGCCGGCCGAAGGGCGTCGAGGTCTCGCACGCCAGCCTGGCCAACCTCGTACGCGATTTCGCCGAGCGGCTGGCAGTGGTCCCCGAGGACCGGACGCTCTGGCTGACCACGATGTCGTTCGACATCTCCGGGCTGGAACTGTTCCTGCCGTTGACTACCGGCGGCACGTCGGTGGTCAGCCCGGATGCGGACCGGGTGGATCCGGACCGGCTGCTCGACCTGATCGTCGACCGGGGCGTGACGGTGGCGCAGGCGACGCCGACCACGTGGCGGCACGTCGCCGGCGAGCTGCGCGGCCGGCTGCGCGGCCGGCGGGTTCTCTGCGGCGGGGAGCCGCTGAGCGCGGCCCTGACCGAGCGGCTGCTGGCCGACGGCTGCCGGCTGTTCAACGTGTACGGGCCGACCGAGACGACGATCTGGTCCACAGCCGTCGAGCTGACCTCGCCGGTGCCGACGCCGGTGCCGCTCGGCGGCCCGATCGCGAACACCACGGTCCGGGTGCTCGACCCGGACGGTCGCCCCGTGCTGCCCGGCGTCCCCGGCGAGGTGTGCATCGGCGGGGCCGGCGTGGCGCTTGGCTACCGGGGCAGGCCGGACCTGACGGCGCAGCGGTTCCGCGAGTCGCCCGACGGCGGCCGCTACTACCGGACGGGCGACCTGGCCCGGCAGACCGGCTCTGGGCTGGAGTTCCTCGGCCGGCTCGACCGCCAGGTCAAGGTCCGTGGGCACCGGGTGGAGCTGACCGAGATCGAGGAGGTGCTGGAGAGCCACCCCGAGGTCCGGGCCGCCGCGGTCGTGACCGAGTCCGACATCGCGGGCCATCTGCGCCTGGTGGCCGTGGTGCTGCCGGAGCCGGGCGACCCGCCGGGGGAGCGGTGGACGGAGCAGCTGCGGCAGCACGTCGCGGCGCGGCTGCCGTCGGGCGCGGTGCCCAGCCGGTACGTGATCCACTCGGAGCTGCCGCTGACCGGCAACGGCAAGGTCGACCACGGGGCTGTCACGGCCTGGGTCGGCCGGCAGCGCCAGTCGGCCGAGCTGCCCGACGACCCGCGGCTGCGGTCGCTGGTGCGGCTGTGGCGGGAGATCCTGGAGGACGAGCAGCTCGGCAGGGACGCCGAC
Source organism: Plantactinospora sp. CNZ320 (assembly GCF_002846275.1). NCBI lineage: Bacteria > Bacillati > Actinomycetota > Actinomycetes > Micromonosporales > Micromonosporaceae > Plantactinospora > Plantactinospora sp. CNZ320. Next base: position 3,161,504 of record NZ_PJMP01000001.1, on the reverse strand, counting down.
TTTTTCCTCAACGGCGGCCACTCGCTGCTCGCCGTGACCCTCGCCGAGCGGGTGAGCGTCGCCCTGGGCACGCACGTCGGGTTCGAGGCGATCTTCGACGCGCCGACGCCGGACCGGCTGCTGGCCCTGCTGGACGCGGACGCGGGGGACGGTGGGGCGGCGTGAGCGTGCGCGACTGGTACGTGCCGCTGTCCGACGGGTCCCCGGTGCGGCTGTTCGCGTTCCCGCACGCGGGCGCCGGCTACGCGCGGTTCACGCCGTTCGCCCGGGCGCTCGGGCCGGACGTGTCGCTCTGGGGCGCCAACCTGCCCGGGCGCCAGGCGCGGCTGGACGAGCCGGCGCCGACCGACCTGCCCGCGCTCGTCGACGAGTTGGCCGAGCGACTGATCGCCGTGCTGCCCGAGCGCTACGGCCTCTTCGGGTACTGCGGCGGCGGCCTGCTGGCGTTCCTCGTCGCCAGGGCGCTGCGCGATCGCGGCGTCCGGCTTCCGTCGGCCCTGATCGTGGCGTCCTTCGAGGCCCCCGACATCGCGTGGCGGCCGACCGGGATCGCCGGCCTGCCCAGCGACCGGCTGTGGGCGCGGCTGATCCGGGACGGCGGGGTCGCGCCGGAGCTGGCGGCCGAGGAGCGGCTGCGGCAGGCAGTCGAGCCGGCGGTGCGCGCCGACTTCGGCCTGGTCGCCGGGTACCGGCACACCCCGGCGCCACCGCTGCCGATCCCCGTGACAGTCTGCTTCGGCACCGGCGACCGGACGCCGCGCGGCTCGTGGCTCGGCTGGCGCCGGCACAGCACGTACCAGCCGACGCTGCGCCCGCTGCGGGGCGGCCACTGGCTGCTCGACGACGCGGTCGACGAGCTGGCCGCCGCGGCGGCGGCCGCGCTCGACGCCCCGGTCAAGCAGGGACCCACCCCGTGAGCCCGCCCGACCGGACGGAGCGTGCGATGCGCACCCTGCTCGACGACGTGATCAGGAGCGCGGCCGGAGTGACGGTGCCGCTCGACGGCAACTTCTTCGACTCCGGGCTGACCTCGGCCAGCCTGGCCGCCGTACACCGGGAGCTGCTCGCGCGGCTGGACAGGCAGATCCCGATCCAGGACCTCTTCCGGTACCCGAACCGGCGATCGCTCGCCCGGCACCTGGCGGCCGGCCAGGAGGCCGGCGCGCACTCCCACAACTCGGCGCAGCCCGGTCCCGCCGACCGGGCAGCCGCGCCCCAACCGTCGATCGTGCAGGCCCGGCGCGCGTTGCGCGCCCGTATCCGAGACCGGGAAAGGTGACGCCGTGACGTATGCCCCCGAGCCGATCGCTGTGGTCGGAATGGCGTGCCGGCTGCCCGGCGCCCACGGCGTCGAGGAGTTCTGGCAGAACCTCGTCGCCGGCGGCGAGTCGATCGACCGGCCCACCGACGACGAGCTGCGCCGGGCCGGCGTCACCGAGGAGGAGCTGGCCAACCCGGACTACGTCCGGGCGGTGGCGCTGATGCCCGACTTCGACCGCTTCGACGCTGACCTGTTTCGGATGACCCGGCGCGAGGCGGAGATGTGCGACCCGCAGATCCGAGCGTTCCTGGAGCTGACCCACGGCGCGTTGGAGAACGCGGGCTACGACCCGTTCGGCATGGTCGACAGCGTCGGCGTGTTCGGGGCGGTCGGCTCCAACGGCTATCTCACGCGCGTGCTGCGCCAGCGGCCGGATCTCATCGCCACCGCCGACATGCTCACGATGACCCTCAACCAGCCCGACTACCTCGCCACGCTCGCTGCGTACAAGATGGACCTGCGCGGACCGGCGATGACAGTGCTCTCGGCGTGCTCCAGCACGCTGGTCGCGGTCCACCTCGCCTGCCACGCACTGCGCCAGGGCGAGTGCGACGCCGCCGTCGCCGGCGGGTCGCGCATCGCCATGCCGCCCGGTCGGGGACAGATGTGGTCGCCCGGGTCCGTGCACACCCCCGACGGGCACTGCCGGCCGTTCGACGCCGAGGCCGCCGGCACGCTGTTCGGCAGCGGTGCCGGGATGGTGGTCCTCAAGCGGCTCGACGACGCCGTCGCCGACGGGGACAACATCCGCGCCGTCATCCTGGCCAGCGCCGTCAACAACGACGGCGCGCAGAAGGTCAGCTTCAGTGCGCCGTCGATCCCCGGCCAGGTGGCGGCGCTCACCGAGGCGATGACCCTGGCCGGCGTCGCGCCATCCGACATCGGGTACGTGGAGGCCCACGCGACCGGGACCACGCTCGGCGACCCGATCGAGGTGGCGGCGCTGACCGAGGCGTACACCGCGCTCAGCGACGAGCCGCTGCCGCCCGGCCGCTGCTACCTCGGCTCGGTGAAGGGCAACGTCGGCCACATGGACGAGGCGGCCGGGATCGTCGGCTTCATCAAGGCGGTGCTGGCGCTGGAGCGGGGTGCCATCCCGGCCACGGCGAACCTGAAGACGCCGAACCCCCGCCTCAACATCGAGCAGACCCCGTTCACGCTCAACACGCAGCTCGTGCCGTGGCCGCGTACCGAGAAGCGGCGGCTGGCCGGTGTGACGTCGCTGGGCGTCGGCGGGACGAACGCCCACCTGATCCTCGCCGAGGCCCCGGAACAGGCGCACGAGCCCGACGACGGCCGGCCGCGCGTAGTGGTGTGGTCGGCCGGCAGCGAGCAGGGCGAGCGCCAGGCACGCGAGCGGCTGGGCGACTTCTTCGGCGGCCCGGGCCGGGACTTCTTCGCCGATGCTGTCGCCACCCTGCAGCACGGCCGCACGGAGCACCCGGTGCGGGCCGCTGTGGTCTGCGACTCGGCCGCCGCGGCGAGCGCCGCCCTGACCGGTGCGCCGGCGGCGCCGGCCCTGATCACCGGCCAGGCGGCCGGCGACTGCCGGGTGGCGTACCTGCTGCCCGGCCAGGGGGCGCAGCACGTCGGGATGGCCACCGGCCTGTACGGCACGGTGCGGCCCTTCACCATCGCGATGGACGAGTGCCTGGAGTTGTTCGAGGAGCTGGGCGTCCCGCTCTACAAGCAGTGGACGGAGGCGACCGACGAGACCGCCCTTGCCGACACCAGGATCGCCCAGCCGCTGCTGTTCTCGGTGGAGTATTCGCTGACGCAGACGTGGCGGTCGTGGGGTGTCGACGCGGACGCGGTGCTGGGCCACAGCCTGGGCGAGCTGACCGGCGCGGCCGTGGCGGGCGTCTTTGAGCTGCCCGACGTGGTGCGGCTGGTCGCCGCCCGCGCGGCGGCGATGGCGGAGCACCCGGTCACCGGCGGCATGCTCGCCGCCGGAGGCACCGAGGAGCAGATCGCCGAGCTGCTCACCGGGCCGCTGGCGGTGGCCGCGGTCAACGGCGAGCGGCAGGTCGTCGTCTCCGGGCCGGATGCCGAACTGCGCGAGCTGGCGGCGCGGCTGGAGCAGCGCGGCATCTCGGCGCGGGAGCTGCGGGTCGGCGGCGCTTTCCACCACCCGGGCTGGGCCGCCGCGGCCGCCGCGTGGGCGCCCGCGTTCGACGGGGTGAAGGCCGCCGCCCCGACCGTGCCGTTCTTCTCGGTGCTCACCGGTGCCGAGGTGGACGCCGACCAGCTCGCCGACCCGGCGTACTGGACCGGCCAACTCACCGCGCCCGTGCGGTTCCACGACGCGCTGACGGCGCTGCTGGCGACCCGGCCCCGGGTGCTGCTGGAGGCCGGTCCACGCCGGACCTTGAGCGCGCTCGCGCGGTCCGCCGCGAAGGCGGCCGGCGCGGAGGTGGTGGCGAGCCTGCCCGACGGGCGCCGGGACAACCTGGACATGCTGGAGGCGGTCGCGCGGCTCTGGGTGGCCGGCGCCACTGTCGACTGGGGGGCCACCGGCCAGGCCACGCCGACCCGCAAGGTCCCGCTGCCGGGCTACCCGTACGACCGCACCCGGTACTGGGCGGATCCGCTGCCGCCTGCCGACGACGCCCGGCAGGCCGCGAAGCCGGCAGGGCAGGACGCCACGCCAGCGCTGGATGCCTCGGCCGAGCAGGAGGCGGAGACCGTCGCCGCGTCGCCGGACGAAACCGCCGCGCCGGTGCCGGCGGAGGAGCTGTGCGCCGAGATCCGATGGGTGGAGCGGCCCCGGTCGCGGGCGGCTGACCGGGATCGGCCGGGTGACCGGGCGCTTGTCGTCCTGCCCGAGGACGAGGCGGCCGCGCTTACCGTACTGCTCGCCGTGCAGCGGGCCGGGATGCGCCCGGTCCGCGTCCGCCACGGCGTGGCGTTCGCCGAACGTCGCGGTGAGTTCACCGTACGCTCCGGCGAGCTGGCAGACCTGGAGCGGGTGCTCGGCGCGCTGGGCGCCGCCGGGACGCTGCCGGACGTGATCGTCCACGCCGCAGGCGTGGGCGCCGCCCCCGGCGCGGCGGCGTCGTCGGACGCGGCGAGCGCGGCGCCTGACGCGGTGGCGTCGGCACTGGACGCGGCAGCGGAGCGGCTGGACAGCGCCTTCGCCGACCTGCTCGCCACCTGCCGGCTGGTGTTGACCTCCGGGCAGTGGCCGGCGCCGCCCCGCCTGATCCTGCTGAGCAGCGGCTCGGTCGACGTCTCCGGCGCCGACCCGATCCAGCCCGACAGGGCCGCCCTGCACAGCCTCATCCGCACCGTGCGGGACGAGTCCCCCGGGCTGGTGGCGACCGCTGTCGACATCGACGTCCGGGTGGGGTCCGCCGAGCTGGCCGCGGAGCTGGCGACCGAACGGCCGGCACCGCTGGTCGCGCTGCGGGGCCGCCGGCGCTGGGTGCCGGTGACAACCCGCCTGCGGCTGCCTGCGGCCGTTGGCAAGACCGTGCGCGACAGCGGCGTCTACCTCGTCACCGGCGGGACCGGCGGGCTGGGCCTGGAGATCGCCGGTGGACTCGCCGGCACGGGCCTGCGGCCGAGGCTGGCGCTGCTCGGCCGGCGCGGGGCCGATGCCGCGCTGGCGCCCGCCCTCGACGAGATGCGGGCGCTGGGCGCAGCGGTCGAGGTCTACGCCTGCGACGTCACCGACGCGGCCGACGTCGAGCGGGTCGTCGCCGAGGTGACCCGCGCGTGGGGGCCGGTCAACGGCGTCTTCCACCTGGCGGGGATCGCCGGCGACCGGATGGTGGCGTTTCGCGAGCCGGGCGACGCCCTGGCGGTGCTGGCGCCGAAGGCCGCCGGGACCGCCAACCTGCACCGCATCCTCGGCGGGCGGGCCGGGCTGGACTTCGTCGTGTACTTCTCCAGCCGGGCCGCCACCGACGGCCTGGTGGGTGGCGGGGACTACGCGGTGGCGAACGCGTTCCTCGACGCCGCCGCGCAGTCGCTGGCCGCCACCGGCGCCCCGGTGCTCAGCATCGACTGGCCGCTGTGGCGGGGCGCGGGCATGGCCGGCCGTAGCGGCGTCGACATCGGCGGGCTCGGCAGGGCTGTGCGGCAGCTCGCCGCCGGCGACGCCGGGCATCCGGCGGCCGGTCCGACGCCTGAGCCGGCCGAGCAACCGGCCGCCGAGGCGTGGGAGGGCGAGCTGGGGCCGGCCACCCACTGGGTGCTCGACGAGCACCGGGTCGGCCGGATGCCGCTGCTGCCGGGCACCGGATACCTGGACATCGTGACGCGGGTCTTCCTGGAGCGGCTGGCCGAGCCGGACAGCGTCGGGGTGGAGATCACCGAGGTGGTGTTCCGCGCGCCCTTCGCCGACCAGCGACCACGCACGCTGCGGCTGACCTTCCGGCCAGTGGAGGACAGGTATGGCGTCGTCATCGAGTCCCGCCCGGCGGCGGAGGACGGCCCGTGGACGGTGCACGCCACGTTGACTGTCGGCGGTCACCGCGAGGCGGCGGGCCGGCGGGACCTCGACGCGCTGCGGAACAGGTTCGCGGTGGTGGGCCAGCCGCTGGCGGCGTCCGGCAACGACGGCCGGCTGTTCGTAATGGGGCCGCGCTGGCACAACATCGTGGACTCGTGGAACGTGGAGGCGGAGGCCCTGCTCCATCTCCGGCTGCCGGCGGCGTACCGGCCGGACCTGGCCGAGCATCCGCTGCATCCGGCGCTGCTGGACATGGCGACTGCGAAGGTGCGCACCGCAGGCCAGGCCGCCTCCGTGCCGTTCCTGTACCGGCGCCTGGTCACCTACCGCCCGTTCCCCGAGACGATCTACGCGCACATCAGGCGGGACCCGGACGCGCCCGGCAACACGCCGAGCGGCGACGTGGATCTGATCGGCGAGGACGGCGTGCTGGTGGCCACCGTCGAGGGGTTCACCATGGTGATGGTCGACCCCGAGCGGTTCAAGGAGTCCACCGCCAACCCCGCCACGGCGGCGCAGGCGGCGCAGCAGACGGCGTCCGCCTCGGCGGCGTCGGGGACGGCGCAGGCGGACGCCGCGCCGGACGAGGGGATCGGCCAGCCCGACGGGATCGACCCGAGGGTCGGCGTCGACCTGATGCTTCGGCTGCTGGACGCCGGCGTCACGGGCCAGGTGCTGGTGCCGCACTACTTCGACGGCCGCGCGCAGGAGCCGTGGGTCCACGACGCGGAGCCGGACACCGTGGCGCCCGACGACCCAGACGGCCACGGCGCCCCGGCGGCGCGGCCCGCGCCCGTCGTCGGCGCCCCGCCGACCCGGCTCACCACCCCGGCCCCGGCAAGCGCCCCGGTGACGGTGCGTGCGGTAGCGGGTAACACGGCGAACGGCGCTTCGAACTGGCGCGTGGCCGCCGAACGGCCGACCGGCGAGGCGTCCGGCGGCGCAGGGCAGCCGGGCGGCGAGTCGCTGGAGACGCGGCTGGCGGAGCTGTGGCGGCACGCGCTGGGCGTCGCGGAGGTGCAACCGGACCAGGACTTCTTCGACGCTGGCGGCAACTCGCTGACAGCTGTGGAGCTGATGGCCCGCATCCGCAGCCTGTTCGGCGTGCAGCTCAACATCGGCCTGCTGCTCGACGCGAGCACGTTCAGCCGGCTCGTCGCGGCGCTGCGGGAACGCGGCGTGTCCTGAGTCGACGGCGCGGATAGGGAGGTGGACGGCTGTGACGCGGCCCCCACACGAGACATGGGTCCGTAGGTACCCCGAGCGCCATCCGGCCCCGGCGATGCGGCTGTTCTGCTTCCCGTACGCCGGGGGTGGCCCTTCGGTGTTCCGGGACTGGCGGCTGCCGCCGGAGCTGGCGGTCGAGGTGTGCGCCGTGCACTACCCGGGCCGCGAGGGGCGCTGGGACGAGCCGCTGGTGCGTCGCTTCGAGTCGTTGCTGACCGGCTGCGCGGAGAACCTGGCGCCGCTGCTGGACCGGCCGTACGCGATCTTCGGACACAGCATGGGCGCGCTGATGGCGTACGAGTTGGTCCGGTTGCTGGCGCGCGAGGGCGGGCCGCTGCCGGCGCGGCTGTTCCTGTCCGGGCACCGGGCGCCGGACCGCCGGCCCAAGCGGACGCCGATCAGCGGACTGCCCGACGACGACTTCCTGGAGCGACTGCTGGAGATGACCGGCACCTCGGTTTCGGCGGTCCGCGACCGCGACCTGCTGCTCGCGCTGGCCCCGATCACGCGCGCCGACCTCGAGGCTTGCGAGCGGTACCGGCACGAGCCCTCCGGCCCGCTGTCGCCGCCGGTGACCTGCTTCGCGGCCGTGGACGACTCCGAGGTCGACGTGCCGGACGTGGCGGCGTGGCGCCATCACACCACCGGCGGCTTCCGGCTCCGGACCTTCACCGGCGGCCATCTCTTCCTGCGCGACCACAGCCGGGAGCTGCTGGTCGAGATCGCGGGAGACCTGGCGACGACCGGCCACGAGCCGCGGCCCCGCAGCCGGCACACCGAGCGGCGGAACCGACCGCCGACGGTGACCCGGCGCACCGGAACGATGGAGGTGGAGACGGGATTTGAACCCGTGTAGACGGCTTTGCAGGCCGTTGCCTCGCCTCTCGGCCACTCCACCGGGGTGCAGCTGTCCAGAGTGCACAGCTGGAACGCATGCACGACTATACCTGGGTGCGGGGTGACGAGGCCGCTGGCCCCCCGCCTCGGATGTGCTGTGGGGCTCGTCACGCCGTCGAGCAGCATCGCGCCGTTTCCGCGCCGGACCGCGCGCGCGGTCCGGGCGTTGGCGGGGCTCGGCTTCCGCCCACTGTTCGGCCCGCACGCGACCTGGCAGCCGGAGCGTAAGCCGTCCCCGGCCGCGCTCGCCGCGGACATCGCGTGGTGCTGCGAGCATCCAGACGTGGACGTGATCCTCTGCACGACCGGCGGGAAGACCTCGGTGGAGATCCTCGACGACGTCGACTACAACCTGCTGGCGGCCAGCCGGAAGGTGCTCTGCGGGTTCAGCGACATCACGGCGCTGCTGCTCGCCGTGTACGCGCGGACGGGCCTGGTCACCTGCCACGGCCCGACCCTGCTGCCGTCGTTCGGCGACGCTGACGGCGTCGACCCGTACACGTCGATGTCGCTGCTCGACACGCTGTCACCGGGCGTGCCCGCCGCCGGGCGGGTGTTGGCGCCGCCGGCCCGTAGCTCGACGGACGCGCCCTGGTGGGATCGGGACGACGACCGGCCGCGCGAGCGGTCGGCCGCCACCGGCTGGTGGGCGCTGGCGCCCGGCGTCGCGCGGGGCCGGCTGGTTGGCGGCCATGTCCGCACGATGGCGAGCCTGCTGGGCACGCCGTACCTGCCGGACACCGACGGGGCGCTGGTTTTCCTGGAGACCAACGCCCCGCACGTCGACGAGGTAGCCGCCGACCTCGGGCGGCTGGAGGCCGGCGGCGTCTTCGACCGCGCGGCCGGGCTGGTGTTCGGCCGCCCGCTCGTCGTGGACCGGCCGGACGCGTTGTACCGGGCGTTCGCCCGCCTGGCGCTGGACCGCAGGCTGCCCGCCCTGGCCGACGTCGACCTGGGGCACACAGTCCCGCTGCTCAGCCTGCCGATCGGCGTGACCGCGACGATCGACGCCGAGGCGGGGCTGCTGCGGGTTGACGAGCCGGCGGTCGCCGCGCGCGAGCCCGCTCAGCGCTCCACTGTCATGACCACCATGTCCCTCGGGACGCCGCCGAGCCGGAGCTTGTAATCCTGCGCGCCCTTGAGGAAATCGAACTGCCAGCCGGCGTCCAGCGCCTGCTCGGTGAGGTGCGACACGAGCACCACCCCGGGCGCCAGGCTGGCCCGCGACGCCTGGGTGAGCGACTGGTCGTACGACATGTTGTAGAGGTAGCGGGTACGCCGGTGGCTGAGCACGATCGCGGAGGCGAGCCGCCGCTGCCCGGCGCACAACTCGGCGACCTGCGCCGCGCCCGCCGGGGCGAGCGTCGCGAGCATGTCGTACACGAAGTCGCCGTACTCGGCGACGAAGGTGCGCATGGCGGGGGTGGTGGCGGCCTTCCAGGCCAGGAGGCGTTCGGCGGCGGGCCGCCAGTCGTCGGCGGTCGAGGTGACGAGTGTCACCTCGCCCACGGCCTCGGCCAGCCGGCTGCGCTTGCGCAGGATCTCGGCGCGCCGCTTGGCGTTGAGCAGGGCGAGATATCCCTTCGGCGCATCGTCGATCTTCGGTGCGCGATCGTAGAGCTCGACCCGCGTCGCCGACTCGCGCTGGGTGAACGCGGCGATCAGTTCCTGACCCACCACGTCGTCGGCGACGAGACCGCCCAGGCGCAGCCGCCGCCAACCGGGCTCGGCGGCGAGGTCGTCGAAGACCAGCCGGGTGACGGCCGCTGCGACGTCCTTCTCCCGGCCGCTCACCGACGCCGGGCCCATGTAGTCGACGACGTCCTGCCCGCCGGCGAAGGTCAGCAGGCCGTCGTGCAGCTCGAACAGGCAGCCGCCCACGATGTCCGGCCCGTCGGTGAACGTCGCCGCGACGAGCTGGCTGTCGGGTTGCTTGCGCGTCCGGTCGCGCCACCACGGGAGCAGGAACCGACCGCTGTGGAACACCGACCCGGCGTTCGCGACCATGTCCTCCCAGGCGGGGTCGGCGAGCAGGTCGGTGCCGGAGCGGATGGTGGTCTCGACATCACTCACGCCGTCCTGCACCTGCCCTTTGTGGTCGGTTGGTCTGGTGGCCCGCTCGGCCGGCCCCGGCCCAGCGTAGCCGACATTGCCGGCAAACCGCGGCGGCCGCCGGAGGTCACCGTCGGCGTGCCCCAGGCCCGGAGGAGGGGACGTCTGTGGACCTCATCGACCTGACCGGACGCGAGCCGACCTGGTCGGACGCCTCGCGTCGAAACTGGACGGCGGCCCTGCGCGAGACCGCCGGCGACTTCGACAGGTCCACCCGCGGGCACCCGCTGGGCGCGGTCCTCCGCGAACTGCTGGGCCTGACCGAGGAGCCGTTCGTCACATCCGGCGTCCGGGCGGTGATCCCGGTGCTGGCGTCGCTCGGCCGCCGGGTGGTGGTCGAGGCGCCGACCTTCGACGATGTGCCCCGGCTGTTCCGCCGGCACGGCTGCGAGGTCACGGCGGCGCCACTCGGCCGCGTACTCGAGGTCGCCACCCCCGCCGACCGGCACCTGATCTGGGTGACGTCGCCGGCGCGCAACCCTGACGGCGGCGGCGTCGACGACCCGACGGCCACGGCCCTGCGCGGCTTCCGGGAGGCCGGCGGCATCGTCGTGCAGAACGAGACCTACCGGTGGTACGCGCGGCGACCGCGGCGGATCGGCGCGAGCATCGTCGTGGGCTCGTTCCACAAGCTCGCCGGAAGCTGGTCGCGGTTGGGCTGGCTCAGCGGCGACCTGCCCGGACGGCTGCGGGCGGACCTGCCGTACCAGGGGCCGCCCGCGCACTGGCAGTCGGCCTGGGCGCGGTTCATCACGGCGGCCGGGCTCGGGCCGCTCGTCGACACGGCCCGCCTGGTCACCGGGCTGACCGAGGAGGTGGCCGGGGCGGTGCGCGGCGAGCCGGCGGGGGCGGCCGGGTGGACCGGCACGGGCCCGTCGCTGCTGCTGCGGATACCCCACCCCGATCCGGTCGCGACGCTGCGCTTCCGGCTCGGCATTCTCGCCAACCCGGGCGCCAGCTTCGGGGCCGGGACCGACACTGTCCGGCTGTGCCTGGTCGGCGCGCCGGCCGACCTGGACCGGGAGCGCATCCGGAACATCCGGCAGGTGCTGGACGGGCGGGTCGTCGAACCTGCCGACAACGACCGGCCGGCGCCCGGCTGAGGCGGGCCGGCGCGGCGCGGCGGGTCGGGGTGTCAGGAGCGCTCCAGCCGTGCGGCGGCGCGCAGCAGCCCGGCCGGGATCAGATACCAGACGGTGGGTACGAACACCGACCGGCCCTGCCGGTAGAGCCGGCCACCGTCCACCTCGATCTGTTCGACGACGCCGGTCGGGGGGTTGGCGGCCAGCTCGGGCGGGATCGCGTCACCCGGCCAGTCGCCGGCGGGGCCCGTGCTGGCGCCCGCGTCACCGTCGCCGCGCCGCCGGGCCTGCTCGGCGAGGTCCACCGGAACGAGCCGCACGCACCGCCAGGGCGCCGGCTGGCAGTTGCGCGCCGGCAGCGGCACGACCCGGACCTTCAGCGGGGCGCTGTAGTAGGCGAACGCGCCCAGGCTCACGGCGGCGGCCTTCACCCGCGAGCCCGTCAGAACCTTCGCCTGCTGGTACGCCATGCGCGCCGTCCGGGCGGCGCGGATCCCGCGCCCCACCGGCCGGTTGCGGGAGGCCAGGATCCGGCGGCCGGACGCCCCACCGTCGGCCGCCGCGAGCCGGCGCACGATGGCTGCGCTGCTGTCTTCGAGTGCCGTCACCTCCAGGGTGACCCGGGCGATCTCGCAGAGGTGGCCGAGGCACCCGACGTCCCGGGCTGCCGCCGCCAGCGCGTCCACATCGGCGTCGGTGAGGTGTCGGCTGGCAACCCACAGGTCGTTGACGTCCTTCGTGGTGATGAACGCGTCGCCGCCGCTGTTGCCGAGCATCGGGGCCAGGTTGTCCACCACCGGCAGCGGGTGGAAGCCCACCTGGTCGGGCATGGGGATCGGGAGCAGCCCGCAGTGCCCGGTGGAGTATCCCGGCCCGAAGTGGATGTCGACCGACAGCAGGTCGGGGGGCGCCAACAGACGGTACTGCCCGTACGGGGTGCCCGCCCGGTCGGCCTTGATCCACGGCAGCTCCCACCGGTCGGTGACGTACCCGTGCCGGCGCAGCCGGTCCGCCAGGTAGAACGCCTGGTCCTGGCTGGCGACGGCGACGTCGGCGTCGCTGACCTGCCGCAGCGCCGGGTCGGGAAAGGCGGCGCGGCTGGCCAGGCCCTTGATGCCCCAGATCGGGATACCACTGTCGCGGGACAGCTCGTCGAGCAGCGCCGAGGTCCGGTCGATCTGGCCCACCCGGGTCCGTGCCCGCTCCAGGTACGGCGCCAGCTCCTCGCTCACCCGACGCAGCAGGTCGTCCTCCGGGTGTTGTGCCAGGAAGCGGTCGGCGACCAGTACGCACCGGTTGCCCGCGATGCTGAGCGCGATGTCGCGCGGCTGCCGGGGCACGGCGTGCAGGCGTTCGACAAGCTCGGTGGCGGTCAGGCGCGGGCTGACGAGCCCGACCACGAACTCCGGGAAGTCGTCTTCGATCATGTGGTCAGCTCCCTCGTGTCGGGCGTCGCGGCGGTCACTGCTGCCGCAGTAGGGCCCGGAGTTGATCGGCCGGCAGCCGTCCTGTGCCGCGCCGGGCGTACCACCGCAGCTCCTGGCGCGGCTCGGACGGCGCGCGTGGCGCGCGGGCCTCGCCCTTGCGGCCGTCAACCTCGCGGCCCTCGCCCTCGCGGCCCTCGGCGGCGCGGCCCTCGACGGCGCGGCCCTCGACGGCGCGGCCCTCGACGGCGCGGGCGTCAGCGGCGCGGGCGCTGAGCGCGGCCAGGAAGGGCTCCCAGCCCTGCCCGGGGTCGCTGGTCTGCCGGTCCATCCGGGCGAGCGCCTCCGGCTGCGGCCCGGCCGGCTCGATCCGGGCCGGCCCGGTGGCGCCCAGCTCCGAGACGACGACAGTGTGCAGCGGAAGGGGCGGCACGGAATGGGCCGCGTCGAGGGCCGTCCGGTAGAGGTCGTGCGGCAGCAGCACCTTCTCCCCGTCGTCGCCCGGCGTCAGGCCCAGCGCGGCGACCGCCGACAGCAGGCGCGGGAAGGCGCGCAGCGTCCCCCACCCCACGTGCGGGTAATCGGGGAAGCCGTACGCGGCGTCGCCGGTCAGGAACAGCACGTCCCCGGTAAAGAAGGCGCAGCCGGCGTGGAGCAGGTCCACGGCGGTGGTCGTCTTCCCGGCGCCCTTCGGACCGGTCACCGCGATGACGCCGGCGCCGTCGCTGACCGCCGCGGCGTGGACGAAGATCCCGTCGGGCGAGGCCAGCTCCCACATCACGTCCCGCAGCAGGTCGCTGGCGTGGTAGCGGGAGCTGTCGGAGACGTGGACGCGGGCGTGGCCGCCGTCGTCGGCCAGGTCGAGCGCGGTGTCGCTGGACGGCACGTACAGCACGGTTCGCCCACCGGCCTGCCAGCGCTCGCCCCAGACGTGCTTACCCGGGGTGCGCCGACGCACCAGCGTCCGCTCGCCGTCCCGCGCCGGTCGCGCCCACGCGGCGCGCGGCAGGAACTCGATCGACGCCGGGCCGGTCGAGCCCGACCCGGCGGGGCCGATCTCGACGTGCGGGCGGAGGAACCGCATGACGGGCGCCATCGCGTCGGCTGCGGCGGGGTCGATGTGCACCGGGATCGCGGCGGTGGCGAAGCGCAGCAGGGCCGGGCCGACGACGGCGTCACCGGTCGAGGGCGGCGGGCCGGCCGATCGCCTGGCCTGGGCGGACGATGTCCCCATGGGTGTGCGGATCCTCCCGGTGGCGGGCCCGCCTGCGTGCTCACGGGACCAGTCCGGGTGCACGGTAGCCGATCACCCCAGGGGGTGGGCATGACAGGTATTTAGGGGTCAGCGATGCGTCCGCGACGTGTCGTAGGGTGGGCGCGCCGTGGTCGGACAATGTGACTGCCGTCGATGAACCAGGCGACGTGCCCTGGTCACCCTCCTGCACGAAGGAGCCCCTCCAGCATGATCGACTCGGGTCGGGAGACGCTGTCCACGACCGAGCGGGACCGGTCGACAGTCGGCCGTGCCACGCTCGACTGCTCCGCGCTCGACTACTCGTCGTTCGTCGGGCTGGTGCGTGAGCGGAACCGCCCGTCCGGCGGCATCCGCACGGTGCAGGAGGTCGCCGTCCAGGCCCGGATCGGCAGCCATAGCCGGGTCCTGGAGATCGGCAGCAACACCGGCTTCACCTCGGTCAACCTCGCGCTGCTCACCGGCGCGTCGGTGCTGGGCATCGACCTCAATCCCGATTCGATCACCGAGGCGGGCGCGTACGCGGCGACGCACGCGGTGTCGGACCGCGTGCGCTTCCAGCGCGGCGACGCGTGCAGCCTGGCCCTGCCGGACGAGGCGGTCGACGCCGTCTGGGTGAGCAACGTGGTCTCGTTCGTGGCCGCCAAGCAGGCGATGCTGGACGAGATCACCCGGGTCCTCGCGGTCGGCGGCACGCTGGTCGCCGTCCCGATCTACTACCGCGAAGATCCGCCCCGCGAGCTGGTCGGACAGGTGTCCGAGGCGATCGGCACGCCTGTCGACGTGATGACAAAGGCCGCTTGGCGTGCCTTCTTCGAGTCGCACCCCGGACTGGAGCTCTACTACGAGTCCGACTTCGCGTACGACAACCGCAGCGAGCGCGACATCGAGCTGTACTGCGACACTCTGATGAGCAAGGAACACCTTCAGGAGTACGACCCCGCGACCCGCGCGCAGATTCGCTCGCGGATGGCCTCATTCATGAGTCTGTTCAACGAGAACCTCGGTTACGCTGGCTTTTCCATTCTCCTGTACCAGAAGCGGGCCATTCGTGACGAAGTGGAGCTCTTCACCAGTCACCCCGCTTCCGTGCAGCGACAACCAGCGATGACACGAGTGGGATACCCATGACGAACGAGACCATCGGCAAGCACCTGCGCCAGGGCCTTTCGCTGTTCAACACGCTGACCGGTGCGGTGGACCCCTTCGCGCCCGCCGACGGCGAGACAGCCCGGGTGTACCTGTGTGGTCCTACCGTCTACAGTGCTCCGCACATCGGCAACATGCGGACATACCTCTTCGGCGACATCCTGCGCCGGGTGCTCGCGTTCGCCGGCTACGGCGTGCGGGCCGCCATGAACATCACCGACGTCGGCCACCTGACCTCGGACGCGGACTCCGGCGACGACAAGATGGCCAAGGCCGCGGCCGCCGAGCGGATGACCGCCTGGGAGATCGCGGCGAAGTACACCGAGCGGTTCTTCGTCGACTCGGAGCGGCTCAACGTCACGCCGCTGGAGCTGGTCCTGCGCGCGACCGACCACATCCCCCAGCAGATCGCCCTGATCCAGCGGCTGGAGGAGAAGGGCGTCGTCTACCGCACGGGTGACGGCATGTACTTCGACACGTCGATGATCGACGACTACGGCAAGCTGACGCCCAACGACACGCGCGAGCAGCTGTGGGCCGGCGAGCGGGTTGCGATGGGGGACAAGCGCCACCCCACCGACTTCGCGCTGTGGAAGTTCTCCAGCGCCGAGGGCCCGAAGCGCGACATGGAGTGGCCGGCGCCCTGGGGCGTGGGCTTTCCCGGCTGGCACATCGAGTGCTCGGCGATGGCGATGGCCTACCTGGGCGACACCCTCGACATCCACGTCGGCGGCATCGACCACATCGCGATCCACCACACCAACGAGATCGCCCAGAGCGAGACGGCCACCGGCGTGCCGTTCTCGCGCTGGTGGATGCACGGAGCCTTCCTGATCCTCGAAGGCGAGCGCCGGATGGGCAAGTCCGAGGGCAACCAGATCACCGTCGACACGCTGCAGGAGTGGGGCTACCACCCGCTGGAGTTCCGCTACCTCGTGCTGCTGAGCCACTACCGCAGCCCGCTGTCGTTCAGCCGCGCGGCGCTGGAGTCGGCGGCCGTCGCGATGCGTCGGCTGGGCCGCCGGGTGACCGCCCTGCGGGAGGCGACAGCCGACGCCCCGGCGCCGGCGGAGTGGGTCGACAGCCCGTACCTGCGGCAGTTCGTGGACGCGTTGGCCGACGACCTGAACATCCCGCGCGGGATCGCCGTCCTGTGGAATCTGGTGCGCGACCCGGACGTGGACGACGCCTCGAAGCTGGCGCTGATCAGGACGTTCGACGAGGTGTTGGGCCTGGAGCTCGGGGCGAGTGCCGCGCCGGACGAGATCCCCGCCGAGGTGACGGCGCTCGCGCAGCGACGCTGGGAGCTGCGGCTGGAGCGGCGCTACGCCGAGTCCGACCAGTTGCGGGACGAGATCCTGGCGGCCGGGTACGTGGTGCAGGACGGGGCGGACGGCTACCAACTGGTGCCGCTGCGGAGCAGTCAATGACCGATTTCCTCGCCGACGTGACGCGGCTGCCGGGCATCGACCCCGCCATCGAGACCACCCCGACGTCGATAGTGGACCTCGACCGGGTGGTGGGCGGGATCGAGCTGGTCCGGCGGGCTGCGCCCGGAGCGGTAGTGGCGTACGCGGCGAAGGCCTCGTACCTGCGACCGATCTTCGACGTGGTGCGGGACGCAGGGGCGCGGGTCAGCGTCTTCTCCGAGCTGGAGCTGTACCTGGCCCGGCAGGCCGGCTTCGCCGCCGGGGACATCATCTACAACGGCGTGGGCCGCGACGGCGCCGCCCTTGCCGCCGCCGTGCGCGACGGCGTGCGGGTCAACGTGGAGTCGCTGCCCGAGCTGCGGTCACTGCTGGCGGCCTGGGAGCGCGGCGGCGGCGCCCCGGACGGCGGCATCGGCCTGCGCGTCGGCGCCGCAGGCTGGTCGGTCGCTGACGGCGGGCCGGAGAAGTACGGGTTCCTCGGCATGCCGGCCGAGGACCTGCCGGTGGCCGCCGACCTGCTCACCGACAGCGGCCTGCGGGTCACCTGCCTGAGTTTCCACAGGTACGCCAACCAGCTCGACGCCGGCAGTCACCTGGCCTTCCTCGACTCCCTGCTGCCGCTCGCCGGCAAGCTCGCCACCCACCCTGCGGTGGCGTTGGCGCACCTCAACGTCGGCGGCGGCTTCGCCAGCCGGCTGGAGGTCGGGGACGAGCGCGCCGAGGGCGCGTTCCGGGCGATCGCCGACCGCGTCGCTGCCGAGCTGGGCGTCGGGACTGTCTTCGAGCTGGGGCGCTTCCTCGTCGCGGACGCGGAGACGCTGGTGAGCCGGGTGGTGGACGTGCGCCCCCGGTCGGGCGACGGCCAGGTGGCGATCCTCGACGCCACCACCAACTACCTCATCCCCGCCCCGGGGCACCGGTTCCGCGTCGAGCCGCTGCCCGGCGCCGCGCCCGTCGACCCGGGCGTCGAGGTGCTGTTCGTCGACCGGCTGGGCAGCGAGATCTGCCGCGCCGTGGCCGCCGGCCTGCGCCCCGGCACGCGGGTGCGCGTGGTCAATGCGGGCGCGTACGCGGGGGTGATGAAGGAGCGGTTCGTGTATCCGCTGCCGGCCACCCGGTTCGTCCGGCACGGCCGGGTGATCGCGTCGGCGCCGGGCGGCGACGAACACGACGTGTTGGCGTATCACCACTGGCGCCGTCCGTAGCGGGCGCGGCGTTCGCGGAACGGGGGGCGTGTTGAGTTCGACGATCCTGATGTACGGGACGAAGGGCGGCGTCGGGAAGTCCACGATCGCCGTCAACACCGCGTACGCGCTGAGCGCCCGTGGCGCCCGGGTCGGGCTCGTCGACCTCGACCTGTCCGGGCCGAACGTCTCCGAGCTGGTGGGCGGCCTTGACGGCAGCCCGCCGACGATGGTGCAGTTCCGCGTACTGCCGGGCCGGTACGGCGGTGTCGACGTCTCCAGCCTCGGGTTCTTCGTCCAGCCCCACGAGGCGGGCCTGCTGACCGGCAAGTATCTCGAAGGCGCGCTGGAGCAACTCGTCTTCCACAACGCCTGGGCGGGGTACGACTACGTCGTCGTGGACCTGCCCCCCGGCTTCGACGACCTGCACCGGCAGGTCTTCAGCCGGCTGGCGGCACAGGTCGTACTGATCACCACGCCGCACGTGCTGTCCACCGCGGATCTGGCCCGCGGCCGGCGCCTGCTCGACCAGCTCGGGGTGGGCATCCGGGGCCTCGTGGAGAACATGAGCCACATCGCCTGCGAGTACTGCGGCAGGCCGTCCCGGCTGTTCGTCGCGGAGTCGGGCGATCCGATCGACGACCTTCCGTTGCTGGCCCGGGTGCCGTTCGCCCCGGAACCCGCCCAGGAGGCGGGGCGCCGGGTCCCGCTGCTGCTCGCCGACGCACCGGGCGTCGACGAGTTCCGGTCAAGCATCTTCACAGTCGCCGACCTGCTCATGCGGAGGAACTGAACGCCATGGTCGCGCTCGCCAAGCCGGTGGACCGCTCCATCGGAGTGTTCCCGGACGACCAGCTCGTACGGGTGCAGCAGGCGTACGGGCTGCGGTCCCTGCTGGTGCTGCCGTTCTTCACGCTCAACCAGACGATCATCGACCTGCGGCGGCGCACCGAGACGGCCCGCAAGGTGTTCCTGGAAACCGAGCGCGGGGTCTGCTTCCTCAAGGAGCTGCCCTGGTACTGCTCGGCATCGGACTTCGCGGCCTTCGAGAGCGGCCTGCTGGCGCGGCTGGGCGGCAGCGGGGCGCCGGTGCCTGTGCCGTGGCGGACAGTCGACGGGGAACTGTTCTTCCACGACCGCCGCAGCGGCTCCATCTTCCTGCTCCAGCCGTACGTCGACGGGCGGAGCTGGACCCGCGCGGCGGGCGAGGCGCGGTCGGCGGGCGCGGCCCTCGCGCGGCTCCACCAGGCGGCGGCCGGCGCGGGGCTCGCGCCGTTCGCCGGGATGCGCGACGCGTTCGCCTCGGCCCGCGACCTGGTGAGCCTGCTGCTGCCGGGCGGGGCCGTCCCCACCGCCGACGAGCCGGCCCAGGAGGAGGTACGGGCGTACGCGCGGCTGGCGCTGGCCACCATCGACAGGTGCCGCGCCGAGGCGGGCGCGGCCGGCTACGGTAACGCCGTCGTCGCCGTGCACGGCGACTACAACCCGTTTAACCTCATCTTCGCGTCCGACTCCGACGAGGTCGTCGGGATCGTCGACTTCGACAACGCCTGCCTGGACGACCCCGCGCACGACCTCGCGGAGGCGCTGGTTCGCTTCGGCTGGGTCAACTACCGCGGGCTCAGCTCGGCGTACGGCGCCGTGCCGAGCGGCTTCGAGGTCAAGGCGCTGGACGGGCTGCTGCGCGGGTACCGCGACGCCGACGACGCCGCGGCCGGGCGCGCCCGCCCGCTGCTGCCCCCGGTGATGACCGCCGTCGCGCTCGAGCTGGCGGCCATCGGCCTGCTCTCGTCGTACTACACCATCGACGACCTCGCGGCGCTGCGCCGCAACGCCGAGTCCCTGCTCGTGCTGGCGCGCGACGCGGTCGACTCCGTCTGGTGAGGAGCCCCATGGCCACCCCGCATCCCCGACTCATGTCGATCGAGGGCATCGACGGCTCGGGCAAGTCCACCCAGGTCGCGGCCGTCGCCGCCGCCCTGGACACGGCCGGCGTCCCGGCGGCGCCGGCCGTGGTGAAGGCGTACGGGGCCCGCTCGGTCAACACACTCGCGGAGGAGCTGACCGGCGACCGCTTCGCCTACCACCCGCTGATCCCGGCCGAGCTGCGCGAGTGGGTCTTCGCCTGCGACGTCGCCTACTACACGCGCGTCGAGTTCACCCCGCTCCTCGACGCCGGCACCACCCTCGTCTGGGACCGGGGGCCGCTGTCGTACCGGGTCTCTGCCGCTGCGTACGGCGGCCTGACCGAGTGGGTCGAGAAGGCGCAGTCGCTGTACCCGCGGCCGCGGGTCACGTACCTGCTCGACCTGCCGGCGGAGACGGCGGTGGCCCGGCTGCGCAGCCGGGCCACGAAACCGCAGCAGGCCGACGAGTCGCTGGTGCTGCTGCGGCAGATTCGCGACCGGCTGCTGGCCGCTGCGCGGGACCGGCCCGATGTCGTGGTACTCGACGCCACGCTGCCGGCCGAGGACCTCACCGACCGGATCGTCGAACACTGGCGGGCCACGGCCGAGCAGCGCCCGGCCGTGGCCCCGGCGCGACCCGGGTAGGGCTGCCGGAGCCCTGGTGACGCCGGCAGCCCGGGTAGGCTGCCGGCGCCCAGACCCGTGGGCCGCTGGCGCTCAGACCCAGGTCGGCACGCCGAAGATGCGCGGCATCACGTGGAAGTCGCGGATGTCGCCGTGGTCGAGCACCCACGCCAGGTACCGCTCCAGGCCGAGCCCGAACCCGGCGGTCTCCAGCGGGCTGCGGTCCTTCATCCGGACGTACCACTCGTAGTCGGACTCGGGCACCATGTGGTCCGCGAGCGAGCGTCGCACCTCGTCGCCGGTGGCGTGGCGGGCGCCGCAGCCGACGATCTCGCCGACGCCGAGGAGCAGGTCGGCGCTCAACGCGCGGCCGTGCTCGTCCAGCTTCTGGTAGAACGGCACTGACTTGTGGGGTGGGTGGGTCAGCCACACCGCGCCGCCGAAGTGCTGGATCAGGGCCTGCTCGCCGGCGCGGGTGATGCTGGGCACGCCGGGCGCCTTGAAGGTGAAGCTGCCGGAGCCGAGGATCTCCTGTGCGGCCTCGACGGTGACCTGCGGGATCGTACGGTTCTTCAGGAACTGTTCGAGGTGCTCCAGGGTGCCGGCGACGCCCGCCACCAGCTCGCTGCCGGGGCCGTTGACCACCTCGTGCGTCAGCGCGTGCAGGTACGCCTCGACCAGCGCCATCACGTCGTCCAACCCACCGCGGATCTCCGCCTCGGAGTGGAAGAACTGGTTGAGGTGGGTGCTGTCGGCCTGCTCGCCGCGGAAGGTGGGCATGATGTAGTACGCGCCCTGCATCCCGTGCCGCAGCATGAACTCGAGCTGGAACTGCATCGAGTCGGCGAGGTACGTGCGCTCGCCCAGGAGGTCGACCTGCACCGGCAGGCTGTCGCTGCCCAGCCCCATCGGGCTGGAGACCGAGCTGACCGTGACCGGCATCAGCACCGGGAGGACGCCCCGGGGGCGGTAGAAGCCCGCGGTGCCGTCCACGATCGAGGCGAAGAGTACCGTCAACATCCGGTACCAGGGGCTGTCGGCCGCGGCGACGAGGTGGGCCTCGGGGTCCGACCAGACGCCGGGCGGGCGCACCCGGCCCGCCGTCGCGTCGCGGCCCGCCGTCTCGGGGTCGCCCGTCGGGCTGCTGCTGTCCATGCGAATCTGCCTCCCCGTGGTGGTCTGGCTGGGTAACCCGGGCCCGCTCACGCGCCGCTCGCTCCGCTGAGTTCGCCGCTCGCTCCGCTGAGTTCGTGGACGAGTAGATCGGTGAACGCCTCGGTCGACTCGTGGAGCAGCCAGTGGCCGCCCGTCAGCTCCTTCATCCTGAAGCCGGCACCCGTCACCCGGGCCCAGCCGGTCATGTCGCGGCGCAACCACTGCGGCTCCTCGTCGCCGAGCACCCCCAGGATGCGGGTCGTCGGGAACGGCTCGTGCTCGGTGTGCCGGTAGTCGGCCAGCACCGCGTAGTCGGCCCGCAGCGCCGGCTCGAACAGCGGCCGGTGCGCCTCGACGTCCAGTTCCTTCGGCACGCCGCCGGCCTGCACGACGTAATCCCAGAAGGCCGGCGACGACAGCCCGGACAGATCCGTGTGCATCCCGTCGCGCGGCGCGGGATACGCCACGCAGACAAGCGTCGCCGGGGGTGGGGCGCCCTCGGCCAGCAGTGCCCGGGTCACCCCGTACGCCAGCAGCGCTCCGGAGCAGTACCCCAGCAGCGCGTACGGCCGGCCGTCGAGGCTCTTGCGCAGCGCGGGGACCAGTTCGTCGATCAGTGGCGCGTACGTCGTGTAGGGCGGCTCGCCGAAGCGGGCGTGCCGCCCCGGCAGGTTGGCGGCCCAGACGTCGAGGCGGCCGGCGGCGGCGCGGGCGATCGGGCCGAACTGGCCACAGCCGTTGCCCGCGGTGGGGAACCCGATCACCTGCACCGCGGCATCGTGCTGTGGCGGCAGCCGCACGAACCACTCCTGTGCGGGATCCCGCTCTGCGCCTGTCGTCATCGACGATAGGCAACCACGGTGGTCAGCCTGTCGGCCTGTCCCCTGTAACGGCGACCTCCTCCCGGCTGGGATGCCTCCTAGCATCGAGCCTGGTCATGGCTGGCCGAGTGCGCCGTCTCAACAGATCGGACCGGGTGGAGCATGTCAGGGGGTTCCGTGCTCGACATGGGCTACGCGGGCCAGCACGTGGCGATAAGCATCGATCCCGAGGCGGAGCGGCAGGCGGCCCCGGCGCTCGCGTTCGTGCGGCCGCACTTCACCCTCGCGCCCGGCGACGGCCGGGTTCCCGCCGCGCTGTCGATCGAGGTCCTGCCGTTGGCCCGCTGGCGGGAGCCGGCCGAGC
Source organism: Plantactinospora sp. CNZ320 (assembly GCF_002846275.1). Lineage (NCBI taxonomy): Bacteria > Bacillati > Actinomycetota > Actinomycetes > Micromonosporales > Micromonosporaceae > Plantactinospora > Plantactinospora sp. CNZ320. The sequence continues at coordinate 3,139,099 of NZ_PJMP01000001.1, read as the reverse complement.
CCGGCGAGTCGACCCGGGTGCGTACGGCGCGGACGCACAACCGGCACATCTACGCCACCCGCTGGCAGGCGGCGGGTCGTACGACGATCGCGGTGCCGACCAGCCGCACCGCGTTCGACCTGGCCGATGACGGGTCGCAGGCGCGCGTCTACGTGAGCGACACCTCCCGGTACCACCTGTCCGACCTGCTGCGGGACGTGATGTGGGAGCTGGCCGCGGCGAGCGGGACGGGCCACTTCGTCCACGCGGCAGCGGTGAGCGACGGGGGTTCGGCAGTCGCGGTCACCGGGCCGAAGGGGTCGGGAAAGACGACGACGGTCCTGGACTTCATCCACGCGGGAGCCCGCTGCTTCACCGGCGACGCGCTCTTCGCGGCCGCCGACGGGTCGGCCGTGCACAGCTTCCCGGACTATCCTGGCGTGTGCTGGGGCACGCTGCGGACCTTTCCCCGGCTGCTAGCCGCGGCCGTCGGGCTCGGCCACGCCCCCGCAGTGGACGACGGCAAGAAGGTGCTGCTGCCGCACGACCTCTACCTGACCGCGCTCGCCGCGCCGAACGTTCCGCCGCCGCTGCCGCTGTCGGCGGTGGTGGTCGCGGACGTCAAGGCGCCCGGCGAGGCGCGGCTGGTCCGGATGGATCCCGATCCCGCGCTGCTGGAGCCGAAGCACCGTCACACCAGCGCGCCCGGCGAGGGATGGGAGCCGTTCCTCACCGCTGTGGCGCGTCGCTCGGCACGCGGCGCGGGCGACCTGGCGGCGGTGAAGACCTGGCCCGACGTGCCGTGGTACGCGCGGCTGGGCCGGGGGCGGTTGCGGCCGGAGGAGATCGAGCAGGTCGTCGGCGGGGTGCGCCCGGCCGTCTGACCGACGGCCGGGAGCGGGAAGCCGGCAGCGGCGGCATGGCCCACCGACTGGCCGGGAGCGGGGAGCCGGCGGCATGGCCCGTCGACGAGGCGAGGCAGGGACGTGATGACGACCATTGAGGAGCACCGCCGGGCGCTGTGCGAGGCGACCGACGACGATGGGTCGGGCAACTGGCTGAACACCCTCGTCCGCCACGGCTGGCGGGTGGTACCGCACTGCCCTGCCCTGGAGTTCGAGATCAAGTATGCGCCGGGGGAGGGCGCCGCCGACGTCGGCGAGCTCGGCCGGTACGCCCGGCTGCTGCGGTCGGCACAGCTGCCGCCGGACATGTTCGTACCCGAGTGGCTGGCGTGGCGCGAGTCGGTCGCCGAGTACTGGTTGGTGGACGGCGTCGAGTGGAGCCTGCAGCGGTTCAAGGGTCGGCGCCGACTCAAGCGGAAGGTCCATGAGGTCTTCCACGCCGACGGTTGCGGCCCGCTCATCCAGTCGCAGGAGTCGTTCATCGAGGATCCGGATCGCGTCGCCGAGGTCCTGGACGGGCTGGCGACGAGCGTGGGTGCGCTGCACCGGACGATGGCGAAGGGCTATCTGGTCCGGCTCGACCCGGTGATCGTCTTCAACCTCAGCGAGACCCGCTGCCGCCTCGGCGACGCCGAGCAGATCCAGGTCGAGCTGGAGTACAGCTGTCACATGCTCCGCGGGTCGGACGACCCGGCGCGCGCTGCCGGCTCGGAGCCCGGCGACGTGCGGGAGGCGCTCTGGGCTGCCGAGCGGGTGTTGGCGCCCACCCTGCGGGAGGCGGGCCTCGTCCCGACGACCGAGAAGAAGCTCGACTTCGTCCGCGCGGCGATGCGGGGCCGGCGGTGACCGGTCAGCCGGGGACGACCCTGGACACGGTGCTCGCCGGGCTCTGGGAGCGGCTGCTCGGGTACCGGCCGCAGCCGGACTCCGACTTCTTCGCGCTGGGCGGCGACTCGATGATCGGCCTCAGTCTGACGAACCACGTCAACAAGGAGTTCGCGGTCGCAGCCGACCTGTCCCTGGTCTTCCAGCACCGGCGGTTCGGCGACTACGTGGACGCCGTACGGGTGCTTGTCGACCGGGAGCGCGACGGCGGCGGCGTCGGGTCGCTGTCGGCGACGACGGCGACCGGCGACGGCTGGCACGACGGGCTGTCGTACAACCAGCGCAAGCGGCTGCGCGCCATGGCCCGGCGCCGGCGGGCCGGCCAGCCGCAGCGGCCGAAGAACGTCCTGCTGGTGCTGGAGCTGGGCGGCGAGGTGGACTCCGGGCGCGTCGAGGCGGCGCTCGCCGACGTCGTCGACCATCAGCCGGCGCTGCGTACCACATTCGACGTCGACGGGCCGGCGCCGCGGTGGCGATGCACGGACGAGGTCGATCGGGTCGTCATCGACAGGCCCGGGCTGCCGCCGGACGACGTGGAACGCGCCGTAGCGGGGCGCATCGCACGCCTGATGGGCACCGTGATCCCGGTCGACCGGCCCCCGTTGCTCCGCGCCGAGCTGCTGACGGTGGGCCCCGGGCGGCACCTGCTGCTCGTCGCTGTCGAGCACATGGTCTGCGACCGGGTCTCCATCGACATCCTGCGGTGGGAGCTGTTGACGGCGTACGCTGCCCGGGCCGCCGGGCGTACGCCGGAGCTGCCTCCGGTGGGTACCCATCCCCAGCTGCTGCTCGCCGAGCGCGACCGGCGGATCGAGGAGGACGCCGACGGGCTGCTGGCACAGTGGCGGGACGCGCTCGCGGGGCTCGACCACCGGCCGGAGTTCGATCTCAGCCCGCAGCGGGCGGCGCTGCCGCTTCCGCAGCCCGTCGAGCAGCGGACCATCCGGTTGGCCGGACCGCGCGGGGGCGAGCTGCTGGCCCGGTGCGCGGAGCACGGATTCAGCGAGACGGCGACGGTGCTGTCCGCGGTGTACCTCGCCCTGCGGGCCACCACCGGCAGCACCGACATTCCGCTGGTGGTCGCCGCCGCCGGCCGTGACACCGCCGAGGCGGAACGGCTGATGAACTGGTTCGCTGATTTGCTGGTCGTTCGCTGCCGGACCGGCGGCGACCCGGCGGCGCTGCCGTTCGGCGAGGTCGTCGCGGCGGTCCAGACCGAGATGTGGGCCGCCCACCGCCGTGCCGTCCCGTTCAACCTGCTGCTGGAGCGCGTCTGCGGCGTGCCGCAGGCAGGCAAGGCGGACTTTCCCTGGGTCTTCGTCAGTTACCTAAAGCACACACCGGTCGAGCTGGCCGGCGCCGGCCTGGGTGCCTCCGCGCCGCGCATGCCGGCCGGTGACGCGTACTTCCACGGGCCGAGCATCGAGATCGAGGCCGACCCGGCCGGGGTGGAGATCCACGTCACGACGGTCGCCGGCCGGTACGGGCCGGCGGTGGTTGACCGCTTCGTCGCAGCCCTGGACGACACCCTGAACGCGCTGGCCACGCGGCCGTGGGGCTGATCGGCGTGGCGCGGCCGGGCGGTGTGATAGCGGTCGAGGGCAAGCTGCCGCAAGTCACCGGAGCAAGTGACAAAAGTCGATTAGGCTGGTGTTAACCTCCGAAACAGGAACAGCTTTGCGGCGCCGCCCTCCAGACAGGAACGTTGACGCGCGGTCTGGTGTCTTCACGACGACCACCGCGCGTGATGGAGGGCGCCGGAACTACGGGGGGTTCAATTGCTGCGCGTGGAAATCGTTGACGACTGCCCGATTTTCGTTCTCGGACTTCAAGAAATCCTCTCGTTGCACGACATGGTCGTCGTCGCCACGGGAAACCGGTTGCCAGAGCAGCCGCACGAATCGGCCGACGTCATGCTCGTCAGCGCCGAGGTCTTCCCAGGGCAGGAGGAGGTCCGCGAGCTCGATCGACTCGCTCAGTCCTGCCCGATCGTCGTCCTGACCCCGGACCGGCTGTCCAACCGCGCCCCTGCCTACATCCGCGCGGGCGCCGCGGCCGTGGTGAGTCGGCAGCAGCAACCCGAAGCCATCCTCGCCGCGATCCGCTCGTCGATCGCCGGGCGCTGCGCGCCGGTGGGGGCGACGGCCCGACCGGCCGGTGCCGCGGTGGGCAAGGCGTCCGGGTCGGGCAACGCCCTGTCCGGGCGCGAGGAGCAGGTGCTGAGCTACATCGCCTGGGGGCTGACCCACGACCAGGCAGCCCGGCGCCTCGGCATCAGCCGGCACACAGTGGACACGTACGTGAAGCGCATCCGCTCCAAGCTGGGGTTGGGCAACAAGGCCGAGCTCACCCGGGCCGCCGTCCTGCACCAGGGCGTCCTGAGCGCGGCCGAGCCCGTGAGCCGCCCCGCGCCTTGATGACCGAATTCGGGCGGATGACCGTCCGGGAACGGCTGCGGCTGCTCGGCGAGCTGCGGGCCGCTGGCGCGACGCTGACGGTATCGATCGTCGCCCTGACCCTCGTGGAGCGGCTGATACCGGCGGCCACCGCCGGTGCCACCGCGCTCGTGATCGACAGCGCGGCGCCGGTCGACCGGCCCACAGGCACCGGCCATCCGGTGCTGGACGGGATGGCGCTGGCGCTGGGCATCTACGGGCTGGTGCTGCTCTGCGAGCACGCCCTGCAGGCGATGGGCGCGCCGCTGCGGTACGCGGTGCGGGGCCGGATCGATGGCCGACGGCGCGCCGACGTCATGCGCCGCACCGCCGCCTGCCCGACGCTGGAGGAGCTTGAGCGGCCGGAGACGCAGGAGCGGATCCGGCTGGCGCGGGCCGAGCCCGGCAACTGGACCGAGAGCGCCCCCGGAGCGGGCGCGCTCGCCGTGCTGGCGATGCTTTCCAGCATGCTGGGCGTCGCCGCGTCCTGCCTGGTGGTGGCGATGATGGCGTGGTGGTTGGTGCCGGTGCTGGTGGTGCCCGCGCTGCTCGGCCGGGTGCTGGTCAGCCGGTACGCGATCGCCTACCTGCGGCAGTGGCGGGCGGGCTTCCGGCACAGCCTGCGGGCCGACCTGTGGGCGTCGATGCTGAGCGTGCCGGCCGCCGGCAAGGAGGTGCGACTGTTCGGGTTCGCGCCGCTGGCGATCGAGCGGATGCGACGCCACCGGCTGGACATGTTCGGTCCGGTGTGGAGGGTCGGGCTGGGCGGCATGCGGGCGGGCTGGTACCGCTTCGGGATCACCGCCGCCGGCCTCGGGACCGGGTACGTGGTGGCCGTCCTCTACACCCTGGACGGCCGGGCCACGGTCGCCACCCAGGCGGCCGTCTTCGCGGCCGGCTGGTCGGTGTTCGTCGGGCTGTTCGGCTACGACCCGCTCCCGGTGCTCGGAGCGCTGCCCGGCCAGCGGGCCTACCGGGAGCTGGTCAGCAGCCTCGGGTCGGGCGACTCGTCCGCCGAGCGCGCCGACCGTCGGCCTGCCGCCCGGACACCGGCGCGGCCGCCGCTGGTCCGGTTCGAGGCGGCGTCGTTCGCCTACCCGGGCACCGACCGGCTCGTCCTCGACCGGCTCGATCTGGAGATCCGGCCCGGCGAGTTGCTGGCGGTGGTGGGGCTCAACGGCGCCGGCAAGTCCACGCTGATCAAGCTGCTGGCCGGCCTGTACCGGCCGACCGGCGGTCGCATCACCGCCGACGGCGAGGACATCTGGGCGATCGGGGTACGGCGGTGGCGGGCCCGGCTGGCCGTCGTCTTCCAGGATTTCGCCCGGTATCCGCTGCCCGCCCGGGACAACGTGGCCCTGGGCAAGGCCCGCGCCGTCGGTCCGGACGCGGCTGCCGACGCGGTCCTCGCCGAGGTGGCCAAGGAGGCCGGCCTGGACGACGTGGTGGACCGGTTGCCTGCGGGATGGGACACCCCGCTGGCCCGCTCCCGCCGGGGCGGCGTCGACCTCTCCGGGGGGCAGTGGCAGACGGTGGCGCTGGCCCGCGCGCTGTACGCCGCTCGGGCCGGCGCCGACGTGCTCGTGCTCGACGAACCGACGGCGCACCTGGACGTCCGCACCGAGTTCGAGGTCTTCGCCCGGCTGGCGGCCCGCCGCGGCGACCAGAGCGTCGTGCTGATCTCGCACCGTCTCTCGACGGTCCGGCTGGCCGACCGCATCGTGCTGCTGCGCGACGGCCGGATCCGCGAGGCGGGCAGCCACCGCGAGCTGATGGCGCTGGGCGGCACGTACGCCAGGCTGTTCGCGATCCAGGCGGAGCGGTTCGCCGGGTCCGACGACGGCGTGGCGGAGCGGTTGGCCGGATCCGACGGTGGCCTCGACCGGCGGGAGTCGCGGTGAAGGGCTATCTGGGGCTCATCCTGGAGCTGCTCGTGCTGTCGTGGCGGCGGGCGCCGCTGCTCACCGCCGGCATGTTCGGCATCCTCGGGCTCTCCGTCGTCGCCGTGCCCGGCACGGGCCTGGCACTGCGGTCCGCCATGGACGCCTCCGTGGGGGACAACGCCCGCGTCGCAGTACTCTGCGCCCTGGCGGCAGCGGCGGCCTACGCCGTCACCGCCACGATCGTCGGAATCCGGCAGAGCCTACGGGTGCTGCTGGTGGAGCAGGTCGGCGTGATCGACCTGAACGAGCAGATCCACCGGGACATCGCCGGCATCGAGGAGATCGACCACCTGGAGAACCCGGAGTTCCTGGACCGGGTGACGGTGCTGCGCAACGCCGCGTGGGAGATCATGGCCGCCGCGTGGAGCGCCGTGGACGCCTGCTTCGCCATCCTGCAGTTGGTCGTCTCCCTGGTATTCCTCGGTGTGCTCAGTCCGTGGCTGCTGATCCTGGTGGCGTTCGCCGCCGGGCCGTTGTGGTTCCAGCGGCGGGGTCGGGTGGCGGTGGAGCGGGCCGAGGTGGCCAGTGCCGAGTCGTACCGGCTCCAGCAGCAGCTCTTCGAGCTCGCGACGTCGGCCGCAGAGGGCAAGGAGATCCGCACGGCCGGCGTCGGCGAGGAGTTGGCCCGCCGCCAGGCCGCCGCCTGGGACGAGGCGCTGCGGCAGCGGACCCGGGCGCGGCTGGTCAACGCGGCCTGGCGGCTCGGCGGCTGGCTGTTCTTCCTGTCCGGCTTCCTGACCGGGCTGGCCCTGGTGGTCCACCGGGCGCGGACCGGTCAGGGCAGCGTCGGCGACGTCATGCTCACCATCACCGTTGCGGCGAACCTGCAGTTCGCGGTACAGGCCGCCGCGGCCGGCAGTTCCGGGGCGGCCGGCGCCACCCGCCTGATGCAGCCGCTGCTGTGGCTGCGCCGGTACGCGGCCCGGGACCGGGCCGGCCGGACGGGCACCGCCGAGGCACCGCGCCGGTTGTCGCGGGGAATCACGATCGAGCGCCTCTGCTTCACGTACCCGACGGCCGGGGCTCCCACCGTCGACGACGTGTCAGTGCACATTCCGGCCGGCCAGGTCGTCGCGCTGGTTGGCGAGTACGGCTCCGGCAAGACGACGCTCGTCAAGCTCCTCGCCAAGCTGTACCGGCCGGACCAGGGCCGGATTCTGGTGGATGGCGTCGATCTGGCCACGGTGGACACGGCATCCTGGCGGTCCCGGCTCAGCGGCGCGTTCCAGGATTTCGGGCGGTTCCACGTGACGTTCGCGGAGGCGGTGGGAATCGGCGATCCGCAGCGGATCTCCGACCGCGCCACCGTCGAGCGGGCGGTGCGGGCGGCCGACGCGTCCGGGCTGGTCGCCTCGCTCCCGCACGGGCTGGACACCCAGCTCGGCCGGCGGTTCGGCGGCGTCGACCTCTCCGAGGGACAGTGGCAGAAGACCGCCCTGGCGCGGGCGTCGATGCGCGCCGCGCCGCTGCTGTTCGTGCTGGACGAGCCCACCGCCTCGCTGGACGCGCCGAGCGAGCACGCGGTCTTCGAGCGGTACATGGCGCAGGCGCGCGAGCACGCCGCCAGCACCGGGGCGATCACCCTGGTGGTCTCGCACCGCTTCTCGACCGTGACCAGCGCGGATTTGATCCTGGTGCTGGAGGGTGGACGCCTCGTGGAGTCGGGCACCCACCGCGAGCTGATGCTGGCGCACGGGCGGTACGCCGCCCTGTACGGCATCCAGCAGGCAGCCTACTCGGCGGTCGACGCCGCGCCGTCGGGGTAGCCGCGCCCGCCGGTCGCGTCGGGGTAGCCGCGCCCGCCGGTCGCGTCGGGGTAGCCGCGCCCGCCGGTCGCGTCGGGGAACAGCGGCGGCAGCTCGGTCTTGGCCACCTTGCCGGCCTCGTTGCGCGGCAGCCGGTCGAGCACGACCAGCCGCGCCGGCAGCTCGTGGTCGGCCAGCCGGCCCCGCAGGTGGGCGCGCAGCACGGCCAGGCTGAGTCGGTCGGCAGGCGTCCCGGGCCGGGGGACCACCGCCAGCCCGACGACGCTGCCGAGCACCGGGTGCGGCAGGGCGACGGCCGCCGCGTCCGCCACGTCGGAGTGCTCGTGTGCCGCCGCCTCGACCTGCAGCGTCGACACCTTGTGCGCGCCCGAGTTGACGATGTCATGCCGGCGGTCGACGAGGTAGAGGTAGCCCGCCTCGTCCAGCCTGCCGAGGTCGCCCATGCGGACCCACCCCGCCCGGCGGCCGGCGCCACGCGCGCCGCCCGCGGCATCCGCGCCGTTTACGCCGGAGCCCGTGGAGCCGTCGGCGAGGTAGTGGCGCGGGAACGGCGCGCGCAGCCACACCTCTCCCACCTGGCCCGGCGGCACCGGCCGGCCGTCGGGGTCGGCGATCATCAGGGCGCCGCCGACGGCCCGGCCCAGCGCGTCGGGGCGGCGCGGGTCGAACGCCATCGCGGTCTGCGCGGGCGCCGCCTCCGTGGACGTGTAGTAGTTGACCAGTCGCGCTGCCGGGAACGCGCGCGTCAGCGCCACCGCGACGGCGGGCGGCAGCGGCGCCGCGGTGCTGCCGACGAGCCGGACCCCGGACAGATCCCTGTTCGCGAGCGCCGGCGAGCGCACCAGCTCGGCCGCCATGGCGGGGACGACGAACACCGAGCCGATCCGGCGCTCCTCGATCAGACGCGCGAACCGGTTCGGGCTGAAGCGCGGCAGCACCACCGCCGTCGGGTGGGCGTCGAGCGCGTTCAGCAGCATTGTCTGACCGGCATTGGTGCCGATCGGGAAGGAGTGCAGAAAGTGGGTCGAGTGCGCCAGCGGGCGCTGCCGCTGGCGGCGGCTGGTGGCGTCGTAGGTCAGGTTGGCGTGTGTCGCGCACACGCCCTTCGGCACGCCGGTGGTGCCGGATGTGTAGAGGATCTGCGCCGGGTCGTGCGGGCTCATCGGGACGGCCTCGCCGCCCGTACCGGCGGACTCCAGCTCGGCCAGCGTGGTCGACGGCACGTCGGTGAGCAGTTCCGGCAGCGACGACGCGTCGGCCGTGGTGGCCCCCGAGTGGAGCACCAGGACGGCGCCGCTGTCGCGCACCAGATGCGCCAGCCGGGCCGGTGGCAGCCGCCGCGAACACGGTACGGCCACGCCGCCGGCGCGCAGAACCCCACAGAACGCGACCGCGTAGCCAGTCCACTCGACCCCGGCAAACACCAGCACCACCGGGTCACCGGGGCGCAGTCCGCGGTTCAGCAACGCGCCGGCCACCGCGGCGGAACGGGCCTGCCACGACCCGAAGGTGACCGACTCCCCGCCGACAGTGTCGATCGCGCACCGCTCCGGCTCCAGCAGCGCCCGTCGGGCCAGCAGCTCCGGCACCGTCGTAGGGCCGGCGACGACGGCGTCCTGCTGCGCGCTCATGTGCTCCTCCGGGCCCCCGGGCGCGGGGACCGCTGACGATTTTCCTTTGTCCAGCAAAGCAGCCCCGGCGTCTGCGGCACGTCCCCTCAATGCGCGACAGGTCTGGCCTGCACAGGGCTGGTTTGCTGTGCCTGAGGCAAACCAGGGTCTCCCGTGGGGCCGCCGGCCGCGATGCCCGCCGGGAGTGTGATCGCGGTTCCCGCGCCGCCTCGGCCCGCGGGCGAAGGGAAATGACGACGTTGAGCCAGCGCGATGGGACGAGCCCGACGCCGATCACCGCACTCCCGGTACAGCGCGGCATCTGGATCACCGAGCGCTCGGGCACGGCCGCCTACGCGTTCCACATGGGCCTGGAGATCAGGTTTGCCGGCGCTCCCGACCCGGCGGCGCTCGCCGAGGCCTGCGCCGCCGTGGTGGCACGGCACGACATCCTGCGACTGGCGGCGGCGGAGCGCGACGGCGAGCTGGTGCTGGTGCCGGCCGCCCACGCCCCGGCGCTCGTGCACAGCGACTATCACGGCACGTTGCGCCGCGACACCATCGCGGAGCCGTTCGACCTACGCCTCGGCCCGCTGGTCCGGTTCGTGGCCACGACCCTGCCCAGCGGCCAGCACGTGCTCCTGGTGGCAGCGCACCACCTGGTGTTCGACGGCCTGTCCAAGGCGATCCTGGTCCGGGAGCTGGCTGCGGCCTACACCGCCGCGGTCGCCACATCCACGGCTGCCGCGCGGGCGACCGACCCGACCACGGTGACGCCCGTCGAGGCGGGCACCGACCCGTCCACCGGCCGCCCCGTCGACTGTCGGGCGGCCGTCGCGGCGCAGCGGGACGAAGCGGCCCGGCAGGCGGCCGCCGCCGGGGAGTACTGGGGTACGCGCTGGCGCGAGCCTGGGGAGCTGCTACTGCCCCGGCTGAGGCAGGCGGCGCTGCCGGAGCCCGAATCGGCCGCATCCCCGCTCGGGGCGTGCCAGCTCACCCTCGGCGCCGACCTCGCGGCCGCGCTGGAGCAGACGGCGGACAAGCTCGGGGTGACCCGGTTCGAGCTGCTGCTCACCGCGGTGCAGATCCTGCTCCACCGGTACGGCAACGCCCACCCGGTCGTCGCTGTGGACATGTCCACCCGCACCGCTGCCACCGCCGGCAGCATCGGACCGTACGTCAACGAGCTGCCGGTGGCGGCGCCGAAGCCCGATGGCGCGACAGTTCGGAGTTACGCGATCGCCGTGCGCTCCGCGATGCGGGAGCTGTATCCGATCCGGGCGGTCCCGTTGGCCCAGGCGGTGCCAGGGCTGCGGCCCCGCGCCGCCCTGGCACCGGTGTCGCTGAGCTACCGCCGGCAGGAGGAGCCAGATCCGGCCTTCGCCGACCTCGCCACCGAGGTCGGCTGGCTGGCGGCCGCCCAGTCGCCCCGTTGCGACCTGCAGATCCAGGCGGTGGACCGGGGGTCGGAGATCCTGCTCTCCCTGCACTGCCCGCTGTCCGCCACGGATCCGGCGTCCGTCGTGTCGCTCGGCGTACACCTGCGGAGTCTGCTGACCGCGATGACGTCCGATGTGGACGCGCCGGTCTCCCGGCTCCCGTTGCTGCCGGCGCAGGAGCGCCACCGGCTGCTGACGGGCTGGAACGACACCGCCCGCGACTATCCGGCACAGGCCACCGTCGTCGCCATGTTCCGCCGCCAGGCGCAGACGACGCCGCGGCGTACCGCTGTCGTCTCCGCCGAGCGACGCTGGAGCTACGCCGACCTGGCGGCCGAGGCCGGCGAGCTCGCCCACCTGCTCCGCCAGCGCGGCGTCCAGCCGGGCGACCTGGTGGCCGTCTGTCTGGAACGCTCGGTCGACCTGCTGGCGACACTGCTCGCGACGGCGATGGTCGGGGCCGCGTACCTGCCGGTCGACCCCGCCTACCCGGCCGCGCGCCGGCGGCTCATCCTGGCAGACGCGCGACCGGCGCTGCTGGTCACGACAGCGGCGCTGGGCAGCGAGGCGGACGCGGCCGCCACCGCGACGCTGACGCTCGACGCTGACCGCGGCGCGCCGGCCGACGCCGGGCCCGCGGTCGACCTGCCCCGGCCGGACGACCTGGCGTACGTCATCTACACCTCGGGCTCCACCGGCGCGCCCAAGGGGGTGGCGGTCAGCCACCGCGCGCTGGCGAACCTGCTGCTGTCCATGGCCGAGACGCTCGCGCCGGCCCCGGGATCGGTGTGGCTGGCGCACACCTCCGTGTCGTTCGACATCTCCGCGCTCGAGCTGTTCCTGCCGCTGACCTGCGGGGGCACCGTCGTGCTGGCGACGGCAGCGGAGAGCAGCAACGCCGCGGCCATGCTGCGCCTGATCCGCGACGGCGAGGTCACCCACGTCCAGGCCACCCCGTCCGGCTGGCGGATGCTGCTGGACGCCGGGTTCACCCGGGCCACGACGCCCGGGCGCGGCGTCGTGGCGCTGTGCGGCGGGGAGACGCTGCCGCTTCCGCTGGCGGCTCGGCTCCGCGCGCAGGTCGGCCGGCTGGTCAACGTCTACGGGCCCACCGAGACGACGATCTGGTCGACACTCGCCGAGCTGCCCGACCCGGTGACCGAGGTGACCATCGGCAGGCCGGTCGCCAACACCCAGGTGTATGTGTGCGACGACGAGCTGAACCCGTTGCCGGCCGGACTGCCCGGCGAGCTGCACATCGCCGGCGCCGGACTGGCTGCGGGCTACTACGGCCGCCCGGACCTCACGGCGGAGCGGTTCGTTGACAACCCGTTCGGTCCGCCCGGCAGCCGGTTGTACCGGACCGGCGACCGGGTGAGCTGGGGCGCCGACGGGCAGCTCATCCACCACGGGCGGGTCGACACCCAGGTGAAGGTCCACGGGCACCGTGTGGAGCTGGGCGAAATCGAGGCCAGGCTGCTGGAGCACCCGGCGGTGGCCGCCGCCGCGGTCGCCCTCTACATCGACGCCCGGGGCCTGCCCAGCCTCGCCGGTCATCTGGCGCTGCGCCCGGACGCCGCGCGCCCCGAGCCGGCCGAGCTGCGCGCCCTGCTCGGTCGAACGATGCCGGCGGCGATGGTCCCCACCGCCTGGGTCGTGCACGAGCGGCTGCCGCTGACGCCGAACGGCAAGCTCGACCGGGCTGCGCTCCCCGCCCCCGCCGTAGCGCCGGCGGGCCCGGCGGACGGCACCGGCGAGGACGACATGTCTCCTGTCGTTCGACGGCTGCGCGCGATGTGGGGGGACGCGCTGAGCATGCCGGATGTGGGCCTTCACGAGGACCTGTTCGACCTCGGCGGGCACTCGCTGACAGTCATCGCGCTGGTCGACCGGATCCTCGCCGAGTTCGGCGTGGAGGTGTCACTCGACGCGTTCTACGACACGCCGACGATCGCCGGCGTTGCCGAAGTCGTCGAGCGCCTCACCGACGTCGACAAGTCGGACGTCGACAAGTCGGACGCAGACAAGGCGGACGTCGACAAGGCGGTGGCCCGATGAGCCGCGCGGCGCTGCGCCAGCACCTGGCCGACCTGCTCGTGGAGGCGACCGACGGCGCGGTCGGCCCGGAGCAGGCCCTGGTGGATGGTGCCTCGCTCACCGACCTCGGGCTGGACTCGCTGGGCTACGTGCGCCTGCTCGACGCCATCGAGGCCGAATACGGCGTGGAGTTGGCGCTGGACGACCAGCCGCCGCCGGACACAGTGGATGGTCTCGTCGACCGGCTCGTCGAGCAGGGGCTGTCACCGGCCGACGACCCGGGTGCGGTGCGGTGACCTCTTCCGTACGCGCCGCCGGCCTCGCCTGGGGGCAGCAGTGGAGCTGGCACGAGCAGCAGGCCGATCCGGTGGAGCGAACCCCGACCCTGCTGCTGAGCCGGGTCCTCGACCTGCCGGAGTCCGCCGGGCTGCCCGACATCCTCGACGCCGTACGGCTGGCGGTCGGCCGGCACGAGGTGCTGCGCAGCACGTTCGCGCCGGGTCCGGACGGCGCGCCGCACCAGTACGTGTGGCCGGCCGAGGCGCAGGCCTACCAGCTCGAGGACTTCACGCGGGAGGCGGACTGCCTGGCGTGGCTGCGCCGGCCGATGGACCTGGCCGCTGGGTGGCCGCTGCGGGTCGGCGTACTGCGGCCGGACGGCGGGCCGACGCGGCTCGGGGTGGCGACGCACCACATCGCCACCGACCTGTACGGCTTCGACGTGCTCTGCCAGGAGCTGCGTGTCGCCGTCCGGGCGGGCGCGGAGGCGGCGGCGCAGCGGCTGCCGGCGGTCGGTCGGCACCCCGTCGACCTCGCCACCTTCGAACGCTCACCGGCCGGGGTGGCCGTCAACGAGCGGGCGATCGGCTACTGGCTGCGGCACGACGACGACCTCGGTGAGGTGCTCGGCTTGCTGCGGGCCCGCTACGAGCGGCCCAGCGACACCGTGTACGTGGCCCGAGTCGTGTGCCGGCGTGGTCGCCGGCTGGCGGAGCTGGCCGGGACGGGCCGCAGCAGCGAGCCGGCCGTCGCCGTCGCGGCTGTCGCCTGCGCCCTCGCCGGGCATCTCGACCGCGCCCGGATCCCGTTGACGATGCTCGTCGCGAACCGGCACCTGCAGGGCCTGCGGCACAGCGTGAGCTGTGTGGCGCAGAGCGGGCTGGCCAGCGTGGCGGTGCCCGACCCCGGCAACCTGGTCTCGGCCGTGCCGTCGGCGTGGGCGGGCACCCTCTCGGCGATGCGCCACGCTTACTTCGACAGCGACGAGCTGTCCGAGCGGCTGAAGTCAGTGGACAGCGGGGGACGGCATACGACGGTCGCGCCGCCGAGCATCAACATCGTCCGGGCCGGCGTCACCCAGCCCGGGCTGATCCTGGTCCCCAGGCCGGACCTCAGCGACGACCGGTTCACCGCCTGGAGCGGGCAGCGCGAGCAGCGGTGCCTGGGCCTGCACTTTCACGTGCAACTGTCGGCCGACGTGCTTTCCGTGGAGCTGCGCGCCGGCGCCCACCTGGTGTCGGCGGAGCAGTGCCACCAGCTGGCGGCCGACGCGCTGACGCTGCTGTGCGAATGAGGAGGGGAGGCCAGCGATGAGCCCCGTGACGTCCGATCCGGTCCCGGACCATCCAGCGCCGGGCATGCATGTCCGCGGCTGGACCGACCCGGAGGAGTTGACCTGGCTGCACGCGACCGCAGCCACCATGGACAGCGTGGTCGAGGTGGGCTCCATGTACGGCCGCAGCGCGTACGCCCTGCTGTCCGGCTGCCCCGGCCCGGTGTACTGCGTCGACCCGTGGTTCGAGCCGGCCAAGTACCGCAGCTTCGTCGCCAGCTGCGGCCATTTCCCGAACCTGCGGCTCGTCCGGGGCGCCTCCCCGGCGGCCGCCGCCCGTGTGCCCGACGTCGACATGGTGTTCATCGACGCCAACCACGAATACGACGCGGTTGTGGCCGACATCGAGGCCTGGCTGCCCAAGGCGAAGCGGCTCCTCTGCGGACACGACTACGGCAACGCCGACTACCCCGGCGTGAAGCTGGCGGTGGACAAGGTCTTCGGCGACCGGGTACGCCCGGCGATCGGCCAGACCTGGTCGTCGTCGCCCAGCCTGATCTGGGTTGTCGACCTGTAGCCGCGTCGAGGACGCGCGTCACAGGTGTGACAGTCCAGGAGATCGCCCAGGGACCGGTGCGAGCAAGCCGGGGACAGCACGAGACTCCGTACAAGCTTGACGAGCACATCGATGTCCGTTAGACCGGGTGAAAGACTCCTGTCGGTCGATGGAGGACAACGTGCTGCCACACCGGATCGCTGTCACGGTGCTCACTGCCGGCCTGCTGCTCGGCGTCGGCGCCGCTCCGGCACATGCCGCCGCGTCGCCCGAGGTGACGAAGGGGCCTTGCCAGTACACCGAGACTCCGGAGGAACCGGCGGCTCGACCGGTACCCCTGCCGCGCGACCCCCGGCACACGCCCGACCGTGGCACGGTGACGACAACTCTGATCACCAACCTCGGTCTCATCCCGCTGACCCTCGACCGTGCGCAGGCGCCATGCACCGTGCAGAGCTTCCTGCACCTGGTACGGCACAGGTTCTACAACCGGACCATCTGCCACCGGCTCACCACCTATCCGACACTGAAGGTGTTGCAGTGCGGCGACCCATCGGGTACGGGTTCGGGCGGTCCTGGATACCGGTACCGGGACGAACTGCCGACCGACCTGCCGCCCGCACCCACCGATCCGACCGGCGAGCGGAAGGTCTACGCCCGAGGAGTGCTGGCGATGGCCAACGCCGGGCCGGACACCAACGGCAGCCAGTTCTTCCTGGTTTTCGCCGACTCGGCGCTGCGACCGAACTACACGATCTTCGGCAACGTGCGGCCACTCGGTCCGGGTACCCTCGATCGGATCGCCGCCGGCGGCGTGGCGCCGACGGCGGAGGACCCGGCCCCGGTCGACGGTGCCCCGGCCCGGCGCACGGAGATCTGCCTGGCGATCTAGTCGGACCTGGCTGGACGACTTTGATCGCAGGGCGCGCGAGGCGACGGCGTACGGACGAGGGCAGGTGCGGCCCCGGCTGGACCGCACCTGCCCTGTCGACTCGTACCGCGCCGCTGGCCGGGCCAGGGTCAGCGGCGTACCGCCCGGCGACGGCGGCTCAGGTAGAGGAACGCCATACCGGCGATCAGCAACACCACGCCGAGCCCGATGAAGGCGATCGTGTTCGTACCGGTGAGGGCCAGACCGCCCCCGCCACCGGACCCCGCCTTCTCGGCGTTGTTCGGGGCGGCCGGTGGGGCCTGGGCGGCGTTCGCCCCGCCGGCCGGTGCCTCCTCGGCCGCCGACTCGGTGGCCGGGGTGGTCGGCTTGGCCGCACCGCCTGCCGGCTTCTGCGGGGACGGCTTCTGCGGGCTCGGCTGCTGGCCGGCCGGTTCCTGCCCGGTGCCCGGCTGCTCCTCCTGGTCCTCCGGCTCCTGCTCGGGGGCGTCGCCGCCGGGCTGCCCGGCCGGCGGCGGCTGCTGGCCACCGGGGTTGCCGGCGGGCGGCTGCTCGTTGCCCGGGTCACCGGCCGGCGGCTGCTCGTTGCCGGGCTGGTCGCCAGGTGGCTGCTGCCCGCCGGGGTTGCCGCCGGCCGGCCCCTCGTCGCCGGGGTCGTCGGCGGGCGGCTGCTGGCCACCGGGGTTGTCGGCCGGTGGCTCCTCGTTACCGGGCTCCTCGGCCGGGGGCCGCACCAGGATGCGTACCGAGTCGAGCGCGGGGATCTGGTTGGCGCGCACCATCATCGGCACCCGGTGTGAACCGTCACCGGCCCACGATGAGCACTGGGCGAGGCCGGCGGTCGGCAGCCCCGGCACCTCGATGATCACTGAATCGGGTTCGTCGCCGCCCTTGCCGTCCTCGGTGGCGACGAAGAACGCCGGCACCGGAGCAGGGTCGACCGCCTGGCTGGTGCTGGTGAGCATCCGGCATGCGGTGTGGAAGTGGCCCCGGACCAGACCCTCCTCGTTGAGCAGGGAGGACTCCAGGTAGTAGCCACCCCGACCCGCCGGCAGGAACCGGTCCCGTACGAGGTTGCGGGTGCTCACCACGAGCCGGAACGGCTCTCCGGCCCGTACCGCCCGGGGTGCCTGGGTGATCAGCAGGGTCGGGTTCTGCTCTGCGGTACCCACCTCGCCGAAGGCGGTCGCCACGCAGCGGCCACCGTCCTGGAAACCGGTGTGCGCCGGCAGCTCGCTCGGCTCGCAGTCGTCGCCAAGGGCGTTCAGGCCGCCGCCGCCCGGAGTCGGTCCGCCCGGAGCCGCTCCGCCAGGGGTACCCGATGGCGTGGCCGGGGCGGTCGACGGCGGGCACTTCTCGGCGGACGACGGCGGCGACGCCTCGGCGGTCGCGTCGGCGCCGGGACTCTCGGACGCGCCGGCAGCCGGCGGTGGTGAACCGGGCTCGCAGCCGGGGGCCGCTTGCTGGCTCTCCGCGTTGGAGATCTGTGTGACACCGACCAGGCCACCGAACACGGCGAGAGCGGCGGCCACGGCGAGGAGGCGGCGGCGCTGGCCCGAACCGGTGGAGGCGCGACCGCGGCGCGACCGTCGCATGTGTATGAAACCTCCCGAAATCATGCGCTGCGGCTCGGACCGGTGGGGGTTCCGGCTACCGTGCGGACGACCGCCTTTCGATCGCTGGCGAGCCGACAACGGCCGGAGGTCGATGTCGGTGCCGCGCGGGTCGTCCTTACCGCCGCACGCACACCGTAGGGATCGCTGCGTCGCCGGGCCAAACGCTGCGGGCGGAAATGCGAGTTTCTTGAAGCGGAGATAATGGAAACTTATGATCCGCCGCCTCGGCGGCGCCCCGTGCCCCGTGGCGGCGGCCCCGTGCGCATCGGCGGCGGGCCGGCGTGAGTCGTTGGCGGGTCGGTGCGCTTCGTTGGCGGTCCCTTTTCCGGTCAGGCTTGGCCCTTGCCTCTCGACGGTGCCTCTCGACGGTGCCTCTCGACGGTGCCTCTCGACGGGCCGACCGGTCGGGTGCTGCGACAACCCGGTCGGCCGGACCTGTCCGGCCTGGTCTCGCCGCAGGGGTCGAGTTCGGCTACGGTGATCAAATAGTGTTCTCGACCCGTCGCCGTATCCTGATCGCCGTGCCGGCCGCCCTCCTCGCCCTCGGTGCGGGGCTGTTCGCCGTGCTCCGGTTCACCGACGATCGGCCAGACGAGCCGCCCGCCGCCACCCGGGTCGTTCAACCCGGAGCGCCGGGTCAGGCCGGCCGTACTCTCTCGCCCGCCGAGCAGTCGAAGCTGCCGCCGCCTCCGGCGCACACCGGGGCCGACGTCCAGTTCATGCAAGGGATGATCGCGCACCACGCGCAGGCGCTGGAGATGACCGCCCTGGTCAGCGACCGCGCCGAGAATCCCGAGGTGTCGCTGCTCGCCGGCCGGATCCAGGCCTCGCAGCGGGACGAGACCGCGCTGATGGAGCGGTGGCTCACCGAACGTGGCGCGCAGCTGCCCGGCCCGCACACGCACCACGCCGGGCACGACGCGCTGATGCCGGGCATGCTCACCCCGGAGCAGATGAGCCAGTTGCGGCAGGCCCGGGGTCGGGAGTTCGACCGGCTCTTCCTCGACTTCATGATCCGTCACCACAACGGGGCGCTGACGATGGTGCAGCAGCTCTACGCGGCCGGCGGTGGGCTCGAGCCGGAAGCCGACCGCTTCGCCCGCGAGGTCAACGCCGACCAGGCGATCGAAATCAGGAGCATGCGGGAGCTGCTGGCCAAGCTGTCCGGCTGAGGCCCTGGCGCGTCGCAGTACCGCACCTGGAACGTGTCACTTTCGCTGCCCGCTGCCCGCTGCCCGCTGCCCGCTGCCCGCTGCCCGCTGCCCGCTGCCCGCTGGCCACTGGCCACTGGCCCTGGAACTGCCAGGGGCGTGGCCCGGCCGGAACTCCGACCGGGACACGCCCCTGGCAGTGGTGCCTATCGGGAATCAGTCAAGGCTGGCGCACTGGCCGGCGACCGGTCCCTTGACCGTGTTGGCCGCCCCGAGGTTGATCGGCGCCGGCGAGTTGCCGGTGCAGCTCAACGGGCCGCGTACGGTGCTGCCCGCGACGATCGGCTCGACCGTCCCGGTACGGTTCGAGGTCAGTACCGTCGGTCCGGAGATCTCCGTCCGCACGATGGCGGTACTGCCCTTCGTACCGGTGATGCTCACCGGCCCGCGTACCGTGCTGCCGTAGAGGTGCACGGCGGCCGCGTTCGTCGCCGACACCGGCCCGGAGATCGACGAGTCGAGCGCGAGTAGCGAGGCGCCCGGGCGGACCGTGACCGGGCCGGAGACGGTCGCTCCGGTCAGGCAGGTGACGCCGGTGACCGTCAGCGGCCCGTTGTGCCGCTTGTCGATGGTCGAGGTGCAGGTCCGGGCCAACTGGTCGAAGCGCGCCCGGGCCGTCGCGAAGCTCGGCGTCCAGGTGGTCCTGGTCTGGAGCTGTGCGTTGAACTCCGGCAGCCGCACCTCGCGGGCGGCGGCGATTTCCGCCGCGCTCAGGTCATCGCTCGGCTTCAGCCCGAAGACGTCGAAACCGCGGGCGATCTCGCTGCCGTAGATCTGACCGTTGTACCAGTACGCCGACCAGAAGCCGCCGAGCATGATGGTGGTGGGGCTGATCGGCCCCCGGTCGAAGTACCCGATCTCACGCGGGTTGGCCGAGTCGGTGAAGTCGAGCAGCGAGATGCCGCCCTGGTACCACGCCTGGGCCAGGATGTCCCGCCCCGGCACCGGGATCAGCGAGCCGTTGTGCGCCACGCAGTTCTCCTGGAGCGTCTGCGGCACCGGCAGCTTGTAGTAGCTGGCGAACCGCAACTTTCCGTCCACGATGTCGAAGATCGCGTTGGCGCCCCACTGTGGCTGGTCGGTGGTCCGGCACCGGGCACCGGTACCGCCGCCCCACTCGTCGGTGAAGATGACCTTCTTGCCGTCGTTGTTGAAGGTCGCGGAGTGCCAGTACGCGAAGTTCGGGTCGGAGACCTCGTCGATCCGTACCGGGTTGACCGGGTCGGAGATGTCGATCAGGATCCCGTTGCCCTCACAGGCGCCCGCCGCCAGGCCGAGTTCCGGATAGGCGGTGATGTCGTGGCAGGCGTCGGTGATCGGCGCCGGGCTCCAGCCGCTACCCGAGGGGTGGGTCGGGGCCGGCGGGGTGTTCTGCAACCCGTCGACCGCACCGGTCTGCGGGTTCGCGAAGAGCCGGGGACCGCTGACGATCGCGGCCTGCTCCGGGGCGGCCACCGGCACCTTGATGACGTCGATCCGCCAGCGTGCCGGGTTGTCCCCGGCCGCGGGGGTGTTGTTGCAGCCCTCCATCGTGTTCGCCGGGCGGACACCGGCGGTGCCGGAGACGTACACGTAGACGTTCGCGTTGTCGTCCGGGTCGGTCACCAGGGTGTGCGTGTGCGAACCCCGACAGGTCTGCACGGCGGCCACCTGCACCGGGTTCGTCACGTCGCTGATGTCGAAGACCCGTACGCCCTGGAAGCGGGTGCCGGCCGCCGGGTCGGTACCGCAGTCGAGACGGCCCCGGGTCTCCTCGACCGACATGAAGAGCAGGTCGCCGTGGACGCTCAGGTCGCCCTGTCCACCCGGGCACACCACACTGGTGACCAGCGCCGGGGTGTTCGGCCGGGAGATGTCGTAGACGTTGAAGCCGTTGAAGTTGCCCATGAAGGCGTGGTTGCCGCCGAAGGCGAGATCCGATCCGGCGTAGCCGAAGTCACCCGGGTTGGCCGGGTTGACGAAGCCCGCCGGCTTGTCGAGGTGGGCCAGCAGTTCGAGGTTGCTGCTCGCAGTCTGCGCGTCCAGCCATCCCGCGCCGAGGCCGATCCGCGGGTCCGGCGCGGGTTCCTGGCCCGACGCCGTCCCCGGCAGTAGCGAGGCGAGGAGTACGGCTGCCGCCGCAACGCCGACGATTCGGCGTCTCCTGCCTGGTGTGCGATCCGACCGATAGGTCATGCGTATGTCCTCCGTGCACGATGCCCCAGGTGGTGGCGACGTGCGTCGGGGCGCGTGCACGCCGCGGTAGTAAGGACCGTACCGCGTTCGGCCCCGAAAAGATCATGTAAATATTTGCGAGGGACGCGAAAACCGTCGACAACCAGGACCGACCGGTCAGCCAGCCGACCGACCGGACGATCGGGACCGATCCGATCCGCCGATCCGGGTGTTGCCGCCGTGGCGTCCGCAGTGCTCACCCGGCAACGCAGCGCTCACCCGGCAACGCGGTGCTCACCCGGTACCCGCGAGTGGTTCGGTCGCCCGGCCCGCCCCGAGCGTCGGGGCGGTCGGGCGTTCGGCGCTATTCCGCGCGGTCCTCCGGGTACCAGCGCAGCTCGACGGTGTTGCCGTCGGGGTCGGAGACGTAGATCGAGATTGCGTCCCCGCGCGCCCCGAACCGGCCGACCGGCCCCTCCAGGACGGTGAAGGTCCCCGACTCGATCACCTCGGCCCAGTCCAGCGGCTCGACGACCAGGCAGATGTGGTCGACGTTCGACTCGCCCCGCCGGCCCTGCACCAGGTCGATGATCGTGTCCGGAGTGATCCGGGCGGAGGGAAACGGGACCTTGCCGGCCCGCCACTCGTCGACCCGGACCGGTGCCAGGCCGAGGGTGCCGCAGTAGAAGTCCAGGGCGCGTTCCACGTCCTGCACGGTGAGTACGAGATGGTCGAACGCTTTCACCCGCACCGTCGTCGTCACCTCGTCTCCAGTTCGCCGGCCCGGCGCAGCCAGCCGGTGAAGAGCGCCGGGTCGATCTCGTCGACCGCGTGCAGTCTCACCGCCGCCATCTGGCGGGCACCCGGCACGAGCCGCCCGGACGGGTCGGCCAACTCCTGTCCCCGCCACAGCCCGAACGTCAGGTACGACCGGTACGCCTTGACCAGGCAGACCGGTCGCTGCCCCGGTCGGTCGCCCAGGCTCCAGGTCGGGTGCCCGTGCCACATCCCGGCGGTGGCCTTCGGCAGTGCCGCGTCGACGATCGGCCGGAGTTTCTCGCCGATCTCCCGTAGCGGCGCGTCGAGTCCGCGCAGGTACCCGGTTATCTCGGTTATCTCGGTGGTGCCCATGTTCCTCCTGTCGGACCACGCCGGTCCGGTCTCTCCCCGGCGATGCTGGCCGGTCTCTCCCCGGCGATGCTGCCGCTTGCTGTCCGGCGCGCTGGCCGGTCCCTACCCGGCGATGCTGGCCGGATTCCGGCCCGGTTGGTGACGCCTCCTACGATCCGCCCCCGGCCGACCGGAACCAAGCCGTGATCGGGATACGATCGTTGAAGCAGATTCAACGATGGGCGCTGACGTGCGGGAACGACACGTGCTGGAACGACACGAGATCGAGACCTTCCTGACCCTCGCCGAGGAACTGCACTTCGGTCGTACCGCCGAGCGGCTTCGGGTCACCACCGGGCGGATCAGCCACGTGGTGAAGAAACTCGAACGCCGGATCGGCGCGCCGTTGTTCGAGCGCACCAGTCGGGTCGTCCGGCTGACCCCGATCGGGCGGCAGTTGGCCGCCGACCTGACCCCGCTGGTGGCCGGAATCGACGAGGCCGTACGCCGGGCGGTCGGCGCCGGGCGCAACGTCAGCGGCCGGCTCCGGGTGGCGTTCCTCGGGGAGGGGACGGCACCGCTGCTGCTCCGGGCGGTCAACCTCTTCACCGAGCGCCATCCGGGGTGCGAGGTCGAGGTGCACGAGGCGCAGTTGGCGAACACCAGGTCGAGCCTGCTGGACGGCTCGGTGGACGTGCTGATCGCCTCGTACCCGTTCGACGGCATGGCGAACGGGCCGGCGCTGCTCCGCGAGCAGCGGGTCCTCGCGGTCGCCGCCGACCATCCGCTGGCGGGTGCGGCGTCGGTCTCGCTGGAGGTCCTCGCCGAACACCCGGTGGTGCAGTACCCGGAGGACCTCGCGTACGTGCCGATCTCCGACGCGCCGCCCATCGAGCGCGGCCCGATCTGGCTGGCCACCAACACCACCGCCCGGGTCCGGGAGTTCGTCCAGGCCGCCGTCGACGCCAACCCGGCACCCTCCGGCTGACGGTGCCCGGCTGACGATGCCGGCTGAGCCGATCTGACTGCCCCGGCTGACGGTGCCGCTCACGGGGTCAGCAGCAGCACCCGGTCCGGTGCGCCGGGCAGGGCGGCGACCACCCCGGTCGCGTCGACCAGCCGGTAGCCCTCGCCGTCGACCGCCTCGATCCGCCACCGCCCGGCCGGGCCGGCGCCGTCGCGGGGACCGAGCACCAGGCGTACCCCGCCGTCCCGGCCGGTGGTCGCGACCAGCGGCCGGTCGGCGCCCCGGTTGACGATCCGGAAGTAGCCCTCGCCGGCGGGCACGAAGCGCCAGAGCTGGCAGCCGCCGGCCCGGGGCCGGTCCGCGACCACCCGGCCGGCCGCGCCGGACCGCCAGGCACATCCGGGTACGCCCCAGACGCGTTGCCCGGCCGCGTCCGCGATCAGCACGTCGCCGGCCGGTTCGAGGCGGAACTGCTGGCAGTCGTTGTCCAACCACGTCCAGACCTGCACCTGCGTACCGACGCCGCCGCAGCCGGCCGCCTCCAGCACCCGTCCGGCCAGCCGGTTCTCGATCCGAGTCCAGCCGTCGGTGGTCGGCAGCAGCCGGAACCGCTGGCAGTCGTTGTGCAGCCAACCCCAGAGGGCGACCCGGGCACCGTCGGCGTTCACGCACCCGGCGACCTCGGCGACCTTGTTGCTCGACCGGTGCAGCAGGCTGACGTACCCGTCGCCGCGGTACTCCGGACGCCACTGCTGGCAGGTACCGGCCGACGGCTCGACGATCCGGACGTCGGCGCCCTCGTACCCGCAGTCCGGTACCCCCACCGCCGCGCCGCTGGCCCGGTTGACCAGCTGGAACCAGGCGCTGCCGCGACCGACCCGGATGCTACCGGAACGCGGGTCGCCGAGCCGGGGCCAGCCGTCGGTCCAGCTCACCGGCCGCACCGAGAGCTTCGGCGCTCCGGCGTCGGTGGTGTCGTAGTAGTGGTGGGCGAACCAGTCGCCACCCGGTCCGGCGAAGACGTCCCCGCCGCCGGTGCCCCGGAACTCGTTGTAGCCGCGCAGCAGGTCGGTGCCGCCACCGGCGACCAGCGGCACCCCGTCCCGGTCCAGGTAGGGTCCGGTGAGCTGGCGCGAGCGGCCGACCACCGTGCGGTAGTCGGCGTCGACGCCCCGGCAGCAGAAGTCGAGGCTGGCGAAGAGGTAGTAGTAGCCGCCCCGGCGGACGATCGACGGTCCCTCGATCGAGGCACCGCCCCGGGATGCGATGTGGTGCAGCGTCCCGTCGGCCGGCAGGCCGGTGCTCCGGTCGAGGCGGCGGATCCGCAGGCCGTCCCAGAACGACCCGAACGACAGCCAGGGCTGCCCGTCGGCGTCGAAGACCACGTCCGGGTCGATCGCGTTGAAGGTGTCGGTGCCGTACGAGCGCATCACCATGCCGTGGTCGACCCAGCCGTACGCCGGGCTGGCCGGATCGAGCGTGCGGCTGGTGGCCAGCCCGATGACCGAGTTGTTGGTGCCGAACGACGAGGCGGCGTAGTAGAGGTGGTAGGCGCCGTCGAAGTAACTGAGGTCGGGGGCCCAGAAGTCGGCCGGGGTCACGCCCAGCTCGGCGACGACCCAGGCCGGCGGGGTGTCGAAGACGGTACCGAGTTCGGTCCAGTGCAGCAGGTCGGCCGAGCGCTTGATCGGCAGGTAGTTGCCGGTGGCGGCGTCACCGGTGATGACCGTGTAGTAGTAGCGGCCCTGCCTGAGCACGGTCGGGTCGTGTGCGATCGGGTCGGCGGCGATCCGACCGGCCGGGGCGGGTGGCGGAGTCGGCGCGTCGGGTCGTACCGGGTCGGCCTGCGCGGTCGTGCCGCCCAGCGGTACGGCGAGCGCGGCGACCAGCCCGACCACCGCGGTACGGGCCAGCCGCCGAGACCCGCTCTGTCGCCAGCGAACCCGTCCGAGCCGGTGCCGTACCGTGGCCGCGCGAAGCATGCCCGCTCCCTCCGCCAGACCGGCGTCCGGAGTGGACGGACCCGGCTGGACACGACGGTGGCACGGCGGCCGGTCCCGCCACCATCGTCCTGGCGTCCATAACCTCGCCGAGCGGGCCAGCGGGGCCGCGCCGGACCCGGACCGAGTCCTCGGCTGCCGCTTCCGGTTACCGCCGCCGGTCCGGATGACGGTCGACGAAGGCCATCCAGGGATCGTTGTCCGGCGGGTCGCCGGCAGCCCCCGCTTTCCGCGCCGAGCCGGCGGCCTCCGGCGCGGGGGCGCCCGACGGCTGTGTTGGTGCTGGTGCCGCCGTCGGTTCCCCGGCCGTGCCGCGCCGGGCCGCCGGTGCCGCTGCCGGCGCGGTGTCGGGACCGGAAGGCGCCGGAACCCCGCCCGGAACGGGCGTCGTCGGGGCGGGAGCCACCGGCCCCGGCCCCGACTCGGCGCCACGTCGGGCGGCGAGCAGCGCCGCCAGGGCGGTGGTGATCGGTACGGCGGCGATCAGCCCGATGGTGCCGACCGCGCTGCGTACCAGCTCCTGGGCGATCAGTTGACTGGTGAGCAGCTCGCCGACCGGCGTGGCCGTGTCGGCGGCGAAGAGCAGCATCAGCGGCAGGGAGGCGCCGGCGTACGCCAGCACGATCGTGTTGATCACCGATGCGATGTGTGCCCGGCCGATCCGGGTGGCGGCCGAGTAGAGCCGCCGGAAGCCGTACCCGGGGTTGGCCAGGGCGAGTTCGCTGACCGTGGCGGACTGGGTGACGGTGACGTCGTCGAGTACCCCGAGCGAGCCGATCACGATGCCGGCGAGCAGCAGGCCGCGCATGTTGACCTCGCCCTGGGTGATGGAGAGGTAGTTCGAGGTCTCGTCGGCGACCCCGGAGAGGTGGGTGGCGGCGGTGGCGATCGCGGAGAGCGCCGCGGTGATGGTCAGGCTGACCAGGGTGCCGGCCACCGCGATCGTGGTGGTCATGCTGAAGCCGTGCGTCAGGTACAGCACGGTGAGCATGATCGCCGCGGCGCCGACGATGGCGACCAGCAGCGGTGAGCGCCCGTCGAGGATCGCCGGCACGATGAACATCAGCAGCACCGCGAAGGTGACGGCGAGTCCGGCCAGGGCGCTCAGGCCGCGCCACCGGCCGAAGGCGAGAACGGCGAGCGCGAAGACCGCGCCGAGCAGCCACAACTGGCTGGAGCGCTGGTGGTCGATGATCGAGTACTGCCGCTCCGGGCTCTCCTCCAGATAGAGCAGCGCCACCTTGTCCCCGGCGGCCACCCGGATCGCGCCCGGCCCGGACGGTACGTCGGTGCTGACCCGCTGGCCGGCGCCGACCCCCTCGGTCAGGTCGACGGTGACCGTGCCGCAGTCGGTCGGTGCGCCGGCCGGCAACTCCTCCCCGGCGGGTGGACCGGGGCACGGGGCCGACTCGACGGCGACGACCGTGCCGAGTACCCGGATCGGCCCGTCGGCCGCACCGGGCGTCGGGGTGTCCCGGGGCCAGAGCAGTGCCATCGACACCAGGGTGAGCAGCGCGACCGGGATCAGCAGGGCCAGGCTCAGCCGGCGCGCGGCCCGGCTGGTCGGCCGGCCGGTGCCGGGCAGGTGGCTGTGGGTGTGTTCGGAACTCATCGGCTCGGCTGCTGGCCTTCCTCGTCGGGACGGTCGGCGGGTCTCCGGCCCGAGCATCGCAGCCGGCGGCTCCCGACGGGCCAGCATGACACGCCGCCGCCCGACCGGACGAGGTGCCGGCCCGGTTCTGCTCACCTGCGCCGCCGGCCCGGCCAGGGGCGATGGTCAGCGGATGAGTACGTCGGTCAGCCGCTCGGCGGTCTCCTGGTTCAGCGGCCCGTGCCCGAGCAGGAAGCGATACCAGAACAGCCCGTACGCCTGGTCGACCAGAAGTTCGAGGTCCAGTTCCGGGTCGAGTTCGTCACGCTCGCGGCCCCGCCTGACGATGGCGTGCAGCGCGTCCCGGCGGGTCTGGGTGAACTGCCGGAACAGCTCGGCGGTGCCCGGGTCGCGGGCCGCCTCGGCAGCCAGGGTACGCAGCACCGCCGCCGTCGCCGGTTCGCTCGCCCGGTGGAAGGTGTGCGCCAGGTAGGTGCAGAGGTCCTCGCGCAGCGATCCGGTGTCCGGGACCGGCACCAGGGAGTCGCTCCAGTCGGTGAGCGCCTCCAGCAGCACCGTGCCCTTCGACTGCCACCAGCGATAGATCGTCTGCTTGCCGACCCCGGCCTCGTGGGCGATCAGGTCGACGGTCAGCCCGCCCTCGCGCGGGGTGGTGAGCAGCCGGAGCGCCGCGTCGAGGATCGCCTGCCGGGCCTCGTCGTTGCGGCGCCGACCGGTGTGTGCCCGTCGGTGGCCGTCCGGGGAGCCGCTGGTCGTCACCGCACCAGCATATGATTTGTCGGAACTGTCGGTCTCGATAATGCCGTCTCGGTGGTGCTGCCGTTCGGCATGACCGGCCGGCCGGGTCAGGTCCGCCGGGGCCCGGGGTCGAGGAAGTCGGCGAGCACCTCCCGCCACCGGTCCGGGCTCTCCAGGTGCAGGTCGTGTCCGGCCTCGGGAATCTCCACCGCGCTGACCGCCGGATGCCGGGTCATCCGGGCGTACTCGTGCCGGTCCAGCCAGCCGCGACCGCCGCGTACCACGAGCGTCGGGCAGTCGAGCCGGGCGAACTCCTCCCAGCGCGGTCCGACGGCGGCGGCGACCGTCCCGACCATGACGTCCCGGTCGAAGGCCGGATACCAGCCGTCGCCCCGGTGCCGCAGGCCGCTGGCCCAGGCGTCCCCGGCCGGGCCACCGCCGAGGAAGCGGGCAGCGGTCTCCCGGTCCGGAAACGGTGTCGGCCAGCCGTCGAGCCAGCGCCCGATCCGCTCCGGGGTGCCGGCATCCGGCCCCTCTGGGCCCGCCTCGACCAGCACCAGCCGGGTCACCAGCCCCGGATGTCGCGCCGCGACGAGAAACGCGGTGTGCCCACCCAGCGACTGACCGACGAGCGTGGCCGGGCCGGTGACGGCGAGTGTCGCCGCGACATCCGCGACGTGGGCGTCCCGGGAGACGTCGGCGGGGTGCCGCTCGCTGTCGCCGTGACCGCGCGGGTCGAGGGCGTACCCGCGGTGCGTCGCGCCGAGCCAGGCGGCGGTGCCGGACCACTCGCCGGCGTGACCGCAGAGACCGGGCAGGAGCAACACCGGGGTACTTGCGCCGCCGAGATCGTGCAGCGCCAGCCGGGTACCGTCCGGGGCGTACAGGTCGGGCATCCGCCGGACGGTAGCAGGGCGGTCGGGCATCGGCCGGACGACACCGGCGCACCTGACCGTCCACGATCGAGTAATTCTCCGGTCTGTGCCGCCTCGGTAGGTTTCGACCACCGTGGCCGATGGGGAGACTGTGCACATGGGCGAGATAAAGGTGGGCACCTCCTCCTGGGCGGACCGTTCGCTGCTCGCGTCCGGCTGGTACCCCCGTTCGGCGAACACCCCGGCCGGGCGGCTGGCCTACTATGCCGAGCGGTTCGGGTTGGTCGAAGTGGACACCACCTACTACGCCGTACCGGCGCCGGAGACGACCTCGGCCTGGGCGGACCGTACGCCGCCGGACTTCACCTTCAACGTGAAGGCGTTCGGCCTCTTCACCGGGCACGGTGCGGAGCTGGCGGCGCTGCCCCGGGACCTGCGGCCGGACGGCCGGGACACCGGTCGGGTACGCCGCCGCGACCTGCCGTCGTCGACCTACGACGAGCTGTGGCAGCGGTTCCGGCAGGCGGTCGAGCCGATCGCCGGAGCCGGCAAACTCGGGGTGCTGCTCTTCCAGTTTCCGCCCTGGCTGGCGCACGGCGAGAACGCGAAGCGGCGGATCCTCGATGCTGTCGAGCGCTGCCGCCCCTGGCGGGTCGCGGTCGAGCTGCGCAACGCGTCCTGGTTCGACGGCGACAACGCCCCGGACACCGTCGGGTTCCTCGCCCGGCACGACATCAGCATGGTCAGCGTCGACATGCCGCAGGGCCACGAGTCGTCGGTTCCGCCGCTGCTGCTGGCCACCGCCGAGCCGGCGGTGATGCGCTTCCACGGGCACAGTCCGGAGTGGACGACTGGCAGCAAGGAGGACCGGTTCCGGTACGCCTACGGCGACGACGAACTCGCCGACTGGGCGGAACGGCTGCGCGACCTCGCCGCCGAGACCGACGAACTGCACGTCCTGCTGAACAACTGCTGCGCGGGGCAGGCCCAACGGGACGCCGCCAGGCTCGCCGACCTGCTCGGCCCGGCGGCGGACTGGCCCGGCCGGTACGCCCGACGCCGCGCCGCCCTGCGGGTGGTGCGATAGTCGGCGGACGGTCGAACGGGTGCCCGAGCCGCGGATGTGCGTGCCGGGTGTGGGCCGGAGTCAGCCGGCCAGGTCGGCGGGGTCGGTGTTCGCCCCGCAGAGCAGCACGGCCAGCCGCTCCCCGGCGACCGGCCGGTACGCCCCGGAGACGAGCGCGGCCATCGCGGCGGCGGTGCCGTGCTCGACGGCGATCCGGTAGCGATCCCAGAGCAGCCGTCGCGCCTGCACCACCTGGGCGTCGGTGACCAGCACGCTGCGTACCCCGGCCCGGACGGCCACCTGGTAGGCGATCGAGCCGACCCGGCGGGCGCCGAGCGCGTCGGCGGCCACCCCGGAGACCGGTACGTCGACCGGCCCGCCCACCGCCAGCGCGGCGTGCAGTGCCGAGCTGCCCTCCGGCTCGACGGCCACCACCTCGGCCCGCCCGTCCAGTCCGGCGGCCACCCCGGCCATCAGCCCGCCCCCGCCGACCGCCACCAGCACGGTGTCCAGTTCGCCCGCCTGCGCCAGCAGTTCCAGTGCCAGGGTGCCCTGCCCGGCGCAGATCTCCGGCTGGTCGTAGGCGTGACAGAACAGTGCCCCGGTGTCGGCGGCCCGCTTGACGGCGGCGTCGTACGCCTCGGCGTACTCGGTGCCGTGCTGCACCACTGTCGCGCCGAGCTGGCGCAGCTTGCCGACCTTGACGGCGGGGGCGGCGGTCGGCACGTACACCTCGGCCGGTACGCCGAGGGACTTGGCCGCGTAGGCGACGGCGGCGCCCGCGTTGCCACCGGACGCCGCGACCACCCCGGCGGCCGGCAGCTCGCCGCGCTCGGCCGCGGCCAGCACCCGGTTGAACGCGCCCCGGGCCTTGAACGACCCCGAGTGTTGCAGGAACTCCAGCTTCAGCCAGAGCGCTCCGGCCGGTCCGGCGAGATCGGGCTCCACCCTTGCCAGCGGCGTCGTGCGGACGTGCCCGGCGATCCGGGCCGCCGCGTCCTGCACGTCGGTACGGGTGATCACGGTCGTCGCCCCTTCCAGCTGGTTTGCCGTACGGTATCCCCGGCCGCAGCGGGACGCGGATAGGGTGTGGGCCAAGCCACCCGGTCCGCCCCCGGACCTCGCCCCCGGAGGTGACCCGATCATCGACGGCAGCACCAGCGACGACGGCACCAGCGACGACGGCAGCAGCATCCGGCAACTCGCCGGCCGGGTCTGGATCTCGCCCGGCGACCCGGACCCGGAGAACGTCCAGGCCACGGTGGCGGTCGTCGCCGACGAGCGGGGCAGCGTCGTCGTCGACGCCGGGCACAGCCCCGGGCAGGCCCGGGCGGTCCAGGCGGCGATGCGGGCCGCCGGGCTGCCCCCGGCCAGGTGGCTGGTCTACACCCACCACCACTGGGACCACGTCTGGGGTGCCTGCGCCTGGCCCGGGGTGGAGATCGTCGGCCACGTGACCGGGCGGGAGCTGCTCCGGCATGAGGCAACCCGGCCGTGGAGCCACCGCTACCTGCGCGAGCAGGTACGCGCGAACCCGCGACTCGGCCCCAGCTTCCGGGCCCGGGCACTGGCCATGGACGACTGGGCCGACTTCACGATCCTGCCGCCGACCCGCACCTTCGACGACGAGCTGATCCTGCCGACCGGGGTACGGCTGCGGCACGTCGGCGGCGCGCACGCCCCCGACTCGACAGTGGTGTACGTCCCGGACGCCCGGGTCGCGCTGCTCGGCGACTGCTTCTATCCGCCACCGGCGCACCTGCGCGGCCCCGACGACGGCCCCGACCTGGCGATGCTGCGCGACCTGCTCGACGACGACCACGAGTGGTACGTCGACAGCCACGGCGAGCCGACGACCCTGGCCGACGCCCGGCAACTCATCTCGGGCTGAACGCCTGCCCCGCCGCGGCTTCCGGACGGTCCTTCCCGGCTTCCGGCTGGTCCCTCGCAGCCTCCCGGCGGTCGCGCCCGGTCAGTTCGCGTACTCCGAGGTAGAGGAAGGGCAGCAGCAGGAGCAGGTCGGCCAGGTGCGCGATCGTCGCCTCCCGGGTGATCCGGCTGAGCGGGAACGCCAGCGCGCCCAGGCAGAGGAGTACGCCGACCGGCACCGGTGCCGCGCGCAGCCTCAGCAGCGCCACCCCCAGCCCGAACAGGGCGAGCGGGAAGAGCGGACCGGCGACCCAGTAGAGCGACCAGGCGGCGAACGGATGCTGGTCGAGCAGCTCGATGGTGCTGGCGTGCGAGGCGTCGAAGAGTCCCTCGTGGATGCTCTGCACCCCGAACGCCACCCCGCCGACGGCCGCGAAGACGGTCACCGGCATCGCCACCGCCACGTAGCGGGGCGCGGCGGTGCGGAGCAGGTCGTAGAGGCCGATCAGGCCGACGAGCCAGCAGGCACAGGCGAGCGCGGCGAGGGTACCGCCGGTGATGCCCTGTGAGTCCGGCTCCCAGAAGAAGCCGGAGACGAAATTCAGCAACGGTCCGAGTAGGAGAAACATGCCGGGAACGCTACGAACGGCGGGCGGCCGCCGGATCCGCTCGACGGCACCGCCCGGCTACCGCGTCCGTCGTATCCCGGCGAGCCCGCTGCGGTAGGCGAAGACCACGAGTTGGGCCCGGTCCCGGGCGCCGAGCTTGGCCATCGCCCGGTTCGCGTGCGTCTTGGCGGTGGCCGTACTCATTCCCAGCCGTACGCCCACCTCCGCGTTGGAGAGCCCGTCCGCGACCAGCGCCACCACCTCGCGTTCCCGGGCGGTCAGCGTGTGCAGCCCGGGTACCGCCGGACCGTCGGCGTAGGCGGCGATCAGCCGGCGGGTCACCTCCGGAGCCAGCAGCGCGTCGCCGGCCGCCACCACCCGGACCGCCCGGCGCAACTCGTCCGGCTCCAGGTTCTTCAGCAGGAACCCGCTCGCCCCGGCGTGCAGCGCCGCGTAGACGTACTCGTCGAGTTCGAAGGTGGTGAGTACGACGACCCGAACCTCGGGCAGCCGGTCGTCGGCGAGGATCCGCCGGGTCGCGGTCAGCCCGTCGGTGCCCGGCATCCGGATGTCCATCAGCACCACGTCCGGCCGGTGCGCCCGGGTCAGCGCGATCGCCTCGGCACCGTCGCCCGCCTCGGCGACCACCTCGATCTCCGGTGCCCGTTCCAGCAGTACCCGGAAGCCCGCCCGGACCAGCGTCTGGTCGTCGGCGAGCAACACACGGATCGTCATCCCGGCAGCCACCCCCGTACCTGGAAACCGCCGCCGCCACCGTCGGCCGGGCCGGTACGCAGCCAGCCGCCCAGCCCGGCGGCGCGTTCCGCCATCCCGCGCAGGCCGTTGCCGGGTGGTCCGGTCGGTCCCCGGCCGTCGTCGGAGACGGTGAGGTCGAGCCCGTCGCGGCGGTAGCCGAGCCGTACCTCGATCCGGTCGGCGTCGGCGTGCCGGACCGCGTTCGCCACCGCCTCCTGCACGATCCGGTACGCGGTCGCCTCCACCGCCCGGGGCAGCGGGCGCGGCGTACCGTCATGCCGCAGTACCGCGCCGGTCGACTCGGCCAGGGTGTGCAGCCGGTCCAGGTCGGGTGCCGGCGGTTCCGGTCCGACCGGGCGGGTCCCGTCCCGGAGTACCCCGACCGCCGCCCGCAGTTCGGTGAGCGCCTCCCGGGCGGCCCGCCGGACCGCCTCCAACGCCGCCCGCGCCTGCACCGGGTCGTCGTCGAGCACGTCGGCGGCCACCCCGGCCTGCACCCCGACGACCGCCAGGGTGTGTGCGGTGATGTCGTGCAGTTCCCGGGCGATCCGGATCCGCTCCTCGACCACCCGCCGTCGCGCCGTGCGATCCCGCTCGGCGGTGAGCAGTTCGAGCCGGATCCGTCGGCTCCGCACCGTCTCGCCGAGCAGCAGTACCGCCACGAACACCACTGTCGAGCCGTCCAGGGTGGCGTCCAGCGGCCCCACCCCGGCCACCATGATCCGGCCCTGCGCGTCGAGCAGGATGAAGAGTCCGGCCAGCACCAGGCCGAGCCGGCGGCGCCGGGCCACCGCTACCGAGTAGAGCGCGACCCAGACCGGGGCGGCCGGTGCGCCGCCGGGATAGCGCGAGACGTGGTAGAGCAGGAACAGGCCGCCGACCACCGCCAGCACCGCGGCCGGAAAGCGTCGCCGGGCGAGCAGGGCGGCGGCCATTGCCGCGCCGAGGCCGTACGCCCAGAGGTCTGGCGGCCGGTCGCCCGGCAGCACCGCCACGACCGCGATCCGGTACGCGGTGACGGAACCGGCCGCCGCCGCGATCCCGGCGTCCGCCGCCCAGCGCCGCCCCCGGCCGCCGCCGAGGGTCGCTGCCGCCACGGCTGCCTCCCTCACCCGGCCACTCTACGAAGCCGGGCTCCCGGAGACGTACCACGAACGCGGTATGGCCCGCTCGTCTGGAGATGGTGAGAGGGCCAGCCCTGGGTGGGGTTGGCCCTCTCACGTGTGCTGTGTGTGTTGTGTTGTTGTTATGCGGAGTAGCCGCGTTCGGTGGCCCAGTTGGCGAGGGTGATGGTGCTCATCCAGTACTCGCCCTGGTTGGGGTTGGCCGGGTCGGCGATCTTGACCTTGCGGCCGTGGTCGTCGTATCCGACCACGGTCAGGTAGTGCCCGCCGGGGTAGGAGTGCGACATGCCGTCGGTGTCGGTGGCGGTGCCCTTGATGTTCATCACCACCGGACGCTTGGCGTCGATCGCGTTGACGATGTCGACCTGGAGTCGGTCCATCTGTTCGGGCTTGGCGGTGCTGTCCGGGATCGCGACGGTGTGGTAGTCCTTACCGCCGGTGGAGTTGAGTACCCGGGTGGTGTCCTCGGCCGAGTTGGTGCCGGCCTCGGTGGTGCCGAGTTGCTTGGCGACCTCGTCCTGCGACGGGGTGTGTCCCTGTGCCGACAGGGCGATCCGGGTCGCGGCGGGTGCGCAGTAGTAGAAGTTCTCCTGCGCCTTGTACTGGTAGTCCAGGACCTTCGACGGGGCCCGCTTGTCGATCTGCTTGATGTCGGCGGTCACCGACGCGGCGGTCGGGGAGCCGGTGCCGGGGTTGTCCATCGCGATCACCGGGCCGGCGAACGCGCCGCCGACGACGGCGAGTCCGGCGATGCCCAGGGCGGTCTTACGCATCGGGGTGTCGGTGATGGCCGGTAGCCATCGCTTGACGTGAGTCATGATGGTCGCCTTCCATTCCGGGGGTGCGACACGGTGGACGTGTCGAAGGGAAGAAGAACGGCATGCCCGCTACCGGGGTGCCGGGGAGATGTAACCGGGGCCGGCGGCCCGTCATTCCCGCAGGCCGGCCAACCGCGCCCACAGCCGGGGGACCGCTACTGCGGACGTGCGCCAGGTATAACGACCGCCCCCGGCCCGGTGTTCCGCGATCCGGACCCGCCAGCCACCCGATCATGACCAAAAACCGGACACCGGCCGTCAGACGGGACGTTCGGGCAGATGTTCCCGGCCGTGGTCCTGTTCGTGGTGAGACCGGGTCGGGCAGGGTGGAGGCCGTGACATGCTACGGCGGATCGGGGGCGAAGATCGTGGAGGAGGTAGCGTGAGCCAGGAAGTACGCGGGGTCATCGCCAGGACAAAGGGCGCACCGGTCGAGGTGGCCACGATCGTCGTACCGGATCCCGGTCCGGGCGAGGCGGTCGTCCGGGTGCAGGCATGCGGTGTCTGCCACACCGACCTGCACTACCGCGAGGGTGGCATCAACGACGACTTCCCGTTCCTGCTCGGGCACGAGGCCGCCGGCATCGTGGAGCAGGTCGGTGCGGGGGTGACCGACGTCGAGCCGGGCGACTTCGTGGTGCTCAACTGGCGGGCCGTCTGCGGCAACTGCCGGGCCTGCCGGCGCGGTAGGCCGTGGTACTGCTTCGCCACCCACAACGCCAGCCAGAAGATGACTCTGACCGACGGCACCGAACTCTCCCCGGCGCTCGGCATCGGGGCGTTCGTGGAGAAGACCCTGGTGCACGCCGGGCAGTGCACCAAGGTCGATCCGGCGGCCCGGCCGGCCGCCGTGGGGCTGCTCGGCTGCGGGGTGATGGCCGGGCTCGGCGCGGCGGTGAACACCGGCGGCGTCACCCGGGGCGACTCGGTGGCGGTCATCGGCTGCGGTGGCGTCGGCGACGGCGCGGTGGCCGGTGCGGCGCTGGCCGGCGCGACCACGATCATCGCGGTCGACACCGATCCCCGGAAGCTGGAGTGGGCCAGGGGTTTCGGCGCGACGCACACCGTGAACGCCCGCGAGACCGACCCGGTGGAGGCGATCCGGGAACTGACCGGCGGCTTCGGCGCCGACGTGGTGATCGAGGCGGTAGGCCGCCCGGAGACCTGGAAGCAGGCGTTCTACGCCCGCGACCTGGCCGGCACCGTCGTGCTGGTCGGGGTACCCACCCCGGAGATGAAGGTGCCCGACCTGCCGTTGATCGACGTCTTTGGCCGGGGCGGCGCGCTCAAGTCGAGCTGGTACGGCGACTGCCTGCCGGACCGGGACTTCCCGATGCTGACCTCGCTCTACCTCCAGGGCCGGCTGGACCTGGACGCCTTCGTCACCGAGGAGATCGCCCTCGACCAGGTGGAGGACGCGTTCGGAAAGATGCACCACGGCGACGTACTGCGGTCCGTGGTGATCTTCTGATGGCGGCTCGCATCGACCACGCGGTCACCTCGGGCACGTTCTCCTTGGACGGCCAGACCTTCGACGTGGAGAACAACGTCTGGGTGGTCGGCGACGACGCCGAGTGCGTGGTGATCGACGCCCCGCACGACGTGGACGCGATCCTGGCCGCGGTCGGTGGCCGGCGGGTACGCGCGATCGTGGCCACGCACGCGCACGACGACCACGTACGCGTCGCGCCGGAGCTGGCCGAGGCGACCGGTGCCCAGGTGCTGCTGCATCCGGCCGACCGGGTGCTCTGGGACATGGTGCACCCGGAGGTACCGCCGGGCGGGGAGCTGGCCGACGGGCAGTCGATCGAGGTGGCCGGTACCACGCTGGAGGTCCGGCACACTCCCGGGCACAGTCCGGGGGCCTGCTCGCTGTACGTGCCGTCGCTCGGGGCGGTCTTCACCGGTGACACCCTGTTCCAGGGCGGCCCGGGGGCGACCGGGCGCTCGTACAGCGACTTCGGCACGATCGTCGAGTCGATCAGGCAACGGCTGTTGAGCCTGCCGCCGGAGACGGTGGTGCACACCGGGCACGGTGCGAGTACCACCATCGGCGACGAGGCGCCGCACCTGGACGAGTGGCTGGCCCGGGGGCACTGACCGGCGTCCTGCGAAATGGGCCCGGGGCGCCGAGGGGCAGGGCTTCCTCCTCGACGCCCCGGACGATTGGCCCGGCACCGGGCGAATCGCTCCGGTGCCGGGCCGGCCTCACATGAAGTACCGCAGCCAGATGTAGATCCAGGCGAGCACGGTACTCATGATCGTCACGATGATCCCGTAGCGGGTGAACTGCCAGAACGAGATCCGGTGACCGGTCCGGGCGGCGATGCCGATCGCCACCACGTTGGCGCTGGCGGCGACCGCGGTGCCGTTGCCGCTGAAGTCGGCACCGAAGGCGAAGGCCCACCAGAGTGCCTGACCGGTGTTCGGGTCGGGCGCCTCGGCCACCAGGCCGTCGACCACCGGGGCCATGGTGGCGGTGTAGGGGATGTTGTCGAAGAACGCCCCGAGCACCGCCGAGCCGAAGAGCAGCGCGGTCGCGGCCCCGAAGAAGTTGCCGTCCACCTGCGCGATCACCCACTCGCCGAAGGTGGTGATCACGCCGGTGTGCACCAGCCCGGCGACCATCACGAACAGACCCATGAAGAAGACCAGGGTGGGCCACTCGACCTCGCTGAGCACGTCGGAGACGTCCAGCCTGGACACCACGAGCATCACCCCGGCGCCGATCATCGCCACGATCGACGGGTCGACGTGCAGCACCGAGTGCAGCCCGAAGGCGATCACCACCAGGCCGAGCACCACGAGACAGCGGACCAGCAGCCGTACGTCGGTGATCGCCCGTCGCTCCTGCAACGCCAGCACGGCCTCGACGTGCTCCGGGTTGTACTTGAACGACTTGCGGAACAGCACCCGGGTGAAGAGCACGAAGACCGCGAAGATCACTATGACCGCCGGCGCCATGTGCACCAGGAAGTCGGTGAAGGTCAGCCCGGCCCGGCTGGCGATGATGATGTTGGGCGGGTCGCCGATCAGGGTCGCGGCGCCACCGATGTTGGAGGCCAGGATCTCGGCGATCAGGTACGGCTGGGCCGGAATGTGCAGCCGGTTGCAGACCACCACCGTGACCGGGGCGACCAGCATGATCGTCGTGACGTTGTCCAGGAAGGGCGAGGCGATGGCGGTGATCAGCATCAGCATCACCATCAGCCGGTACGGCCGACCGGACGACTTCTTCGCGGCCCAGATCGCCAGATAGTCGAAGAGGCCTGTCTGTTTCAGCACTCCGACGATGATCATCATCCCGAGTAGCAGGAAGATGACCTTCCAGTCGATCCCCTCGTGCTCCGAGAAGAAGACGTCGGCGCCGGGCGCGAAGCCGAACACCACCATGGCGGCGGCGGCGACCAGCACCACCTTGACCTTGTCCACCTTCTCCGTGGCGATGAAGAAGAACGCCACCACGAAGATGACGAGCGCGGCTACGGCGCTCATCGGGTGTACTCCGCTGGGATGTCACCCGGCGGCGTGCTGCCGGGATGGCCGGCCGCCGCACGACGCGCGGCGGCCGGCCGCGCCGGGATCAGCTGTCGGAGTCCGCCACCGCGAACTCGGCGAGCACCCGGTCCAGCGTGATC
This sequence comes from Plantactinospora sp. CNZ320, assembly GCF_002846275.1. NCBI lineage: Bacteria > Bacillati > Actinomycetota > Actinomycetes > Micromonosporales > Micromonosporaceae > Plantactinospora > Plantactinospora sp. CNZ320. The sequence goes on along the minus strand of NZ_PJMP01000001.1, from coordinate 3,100,941 downwards.
GCCCCGACCAGCACCCCGGCGCCGTCGACCACCGCCACCAGCGGGCTGCGCTGACGAGCCATCAGCGCGGCGACCTCCAGCAGCGTTCCGTCCAGGCCGACGGTCGTCACCCGGTCCGGTTCCCGGAACAGGCAGTCGCCAACGGTCAGGTTGTCCAGTTCCTCCCAGAAGAGGTCGGCGCGGGCCTCGTCGATGGTCCGAGCCAGCAGCCGGTCCTCCCGGTAGGCCCTCGGCACCGCCATCCGGAGCACCTGGGTGCCGGGGAGCACCGTCTTCGGCCGGCCCCGGTCGTCCACCACGATCATGCCCGGCAGCCGGCGGATTGCCATCAGCCGGACCGCCCGGGCCACCGAGTCTCGGACGGTCACCGTCGGTACCACCGCGGCGATCTGCTGCGCCTGCATTCCACCATCTCCCTGGGCACGGGCCGGCATTGGCCGTCGCGCCGCAACGGTAGGGCTTGAGGGGTTGTTCGACAACATAGCCTCCCGGTGACGACGGGTTCTTCCGCTGGGAGGGGGCCTGGCCGGCGAGGCGGCCGCGTGTGCGTACCGCGATCACGCGGTTCCGCCGTGCAGTTCGGCGAGACGGCGCTCCAGGTTGGCCAGCCGGTCAGCGATCGGAGCGCTGTGCAGTACCTCGGCGATCTGGTCGGCCTCGTCGTGTTCCAGCGTGATCCGATCCACCGGAACGTCCGGGTCGTCCCGCCCGTAGATCAGCAGCGACCGTACGCCGGCCTGGTCGAGCAGTATGCCGAACCGCTGCCCGCCCCGGGTCAGGAAGTGGTGTACGACGCCGATGCCGGGAACTGTGGTTCGGGTGATATCCACTGTGGCCTCGCTCGGGTAGGGGCGGCGGGGCGGCGCGTCCGTACGCCGGCCGTGGTCGGGCTCGTTCGCACGGCTCGGATGCCGGTTCCGGTCTCGGTCTCGGGTTGGCCGCCGGTTCCGGTGTCAAGCCTTCGCGAAGGCGGGCCCACCGACCATTGGGTGCGTCACCCATCTCCACCGGGGCGGAACATGCAGGTGGGCGGGGGGTTCACCAGTTCACCGCCCCAGGGTTGGGTGTCCGATCAGATGACAAACCGGCAGGTCCCGGGCGAGGCTGGCAGGGTGACCAACACCGCTGCCCGAGCAGGCGGGCCCGGACCGGACAACCCGGGACGAGCGGGCACTCCCGGCCGTCCCGGTCGCCGGGCGCCCGCCCAGGCGCTGTTCCGCCGGCTGTTCCTGCTCAACGGCCTGGTCTTCACGGTCGGCACGCTGGTGCTGGCGATCTCCCCGGCGACCGTCTCCTCGCCGGTGCTGCTGACCGAGATCCCGGTGCTGATCATCGGGTTGGCGCTGATCCTGGCGGTGAACGCCCTGCTGCTGCGGGCCAGCCTGGCCCCGCTCGACGCGCTGACCACGCTGATGCGCCGGGTCGACCTGCTGCACACAGGTGACCGGCTGGAGGACGCCGGCAACGGCGACCTGACCAACCTGATCGAGACCTTCAACGCGATGCTCGACCGGCTGGAGGCGGAACGCAGCGCCAGCAGCGCGCACGCGCTCGCCGCCCAGGAGGGGGAGCGGCAGCGGATCGCCCGGGAGCTGCACGACGAGATCGGGCAGAGCCTCACGGTGGTGCTGCTCGGGCTGAAACGGGCGGTGGACCGTGCCCCGGCCGAGCTGTGCGAGGAGCTGCACGCGGTGCAGGAGACGCTGCGGCAGAGCCTCGACGACGTGGGACGGGTGGCCCGGCGACTCCGACCGGACGTACTCGAGGACCTTGGGTTGATCAGCGCGATGAACGCGCTGGCGACGGAGTTCTCCCAGATCAGCGGTGTGCCGGTGGTGCGCAGATCGAGCCCCGACCTGCCGGTGCTGAGCGCCGAGAAGGAGTTGGTGATCTACCGGATCGCCCAGGAGAGCCTGACCAACGTGGCCCGGCACGCCAGAGCGAGCCGGGTCGAGTTGTCGCTTCGGGCCGAGCCCGGCACTGTGGTGCTGCGGGTGGTCGACAACGGCCTCGGCGAGATCCGCCAGGAGGGTGCCGGCATCCGGGGGATGCGGGAGCGGGCACTGTTGATCGGGGCCCGGCTGACCATCACTGCCAACCCTGGCAGCGGTACCGAGATCCGGCTGGCCGTACCCGCCGACAACTCGGCGGAGAGGGAGGCGTGAGCATGTCCGCGACCGAGACCCGGGTCCTGCTGGCCGACGACCACGCGTTGGTGCGGCGGGGACTGCGGCTGATCCTCGACGCCGAACCCGACCTGCGGGTGGTCGCCGAGGCGGCCGACGGGGCGGAGGCGGTGGAGGCGGTCCGGCGTACCGAGATCGACCTGGTCATCCTGGACATCGCCATGCCGAGGATGACCGGCCTCCAGGCGGCCCGGGAGATCTCCCGGCGGGCACCGGGGGTACGCATCCTGATGCTCTCGATGCACGACAACGAGCAGTACTTCTTCGAGGCCCTCCGGGCCGGAGCCTCCGGTTACGTGCTCAAGTCGGTCGCCGACCGGGACCTGCTGGAGGCGTGCCGGGCGGCGATGCGTGGCGAGCCGTTTCTCTATCCCGGCGCGATCACCGCGCTGATCAGGGACTACCTGCACCGCGCCCGGGAGGGCGAGAGGCTGCCGGAGAGCATACTGACGCCCCGGGAGGAGGAGATCATAAAGCTGATCGCCGAGGGCAACTCCGCGAAGGAGATCGCCGAGGCGCTGGTGATCAGCGTGAAGACGGTGGACCGGCACCGCGCCAACATCCTGGCCAAACTCGGCATGCGGGACCGGATAGACCTCACCCGGTACGCCATCCGGGCCGGCCTGGTCGAGCCCTGACCTGGCGCCTCAGTGCACCCGTACGACTGTCCGCACCGTCGCCTGGTCGATCTCCGAGGTGCGTACGGTGAACCGCAGCTCCCAGTCGCCGGGGATCGGGAAGCTCACCGCCCCGACGGCGTGGTGCGGCGCGACGCCCAGCATCGGGGTGTCGGTCGGTTCGACACCCTGCGCCGGCAGCGCGGCGGTAAGTGTCCACTCCACCGCCGGCAGCGGCTTGCCGTCCGGGGTGTAGACGTACGCGTGCACCGTGTTGTTCGGCCCCAGCTGCACCGGATAGACGTCGAACTGGAGGGTGTAGATCGGCGAGGTGAGCGTCTGGGCGAAGGTGTCCGAGGCGGCGATCCCGGCCTCCAGCCGGGCGTTGCGCCCGGGGGTGGTCTGCACCAGCACCGCACTGATCCCGAGCACGACCAACCCGACCAGCACCTCCAGGCCGACCGCCCGGCGCAACCGTCGCCGCCCGGCGACCGCTGTCCCGGCGACCGCTGTCCCGGCGGCCGCTGTTCCGGCGGGCGTTGCCTCGGCAGGTGTTGCCTCGGCGACCGTTGTCTCGGCGGGCGTTGCCTCGGTAGGCGTTGTCCCGGCGGTCGCGGTGGCCGGCCCGGCGGTCAGGCGACCGTGGACCACGCGACGGTGGACCAGGCGGCGGTGGACCAGGCGGCGGGCGTACCAGGCGACGCCGAGCAGCAGCGCCAGCAGCGCCACCTTGGCCAGTACCAGCCGTCCGTAGCCGGTGCCGAGAAGGGCTCCCGGTGCGCCGACCTCGATCACCGCCTGCACCACCCCACCGGCGACCAGCCAGAGCACCGCGATGCCGGCCCAGCGCGACCAGACCGGCGTGACGACCGCCAGCACCCGGGGATGGGCGGTGCGCAGCGGGAAGCAGGCCAGCGTCACCAGCCCGCCGAGCCATACCGACATCGCGGCCAGGTGTACGACGGCGGCGATGCCGCTGGCCAGCGGGGTCGGCGAGGCGGCGGCATGCCCGGCCAGCGGCCAGGTCGCCAGCCCGGCCAACCCGAGTGCGATCAGCAGCCCGACCCGGATCCGACCGGCCCGACCGGCCAGCACCGGCGGCAGCAGGGCGGCGACCAACGCCAGGATGCCCAGCCTGGCGGCGAGCGCCAGCCCGAAGTCCGAGCCGAGCAGCTGCCACAGTTCGGTGCCGGAGACGTCGAACAGCCCGGCCCCGCTGGCGTAGGGAGCCTGCGCCCAGAACCCGGTCAGGGTGCCGGCCGCGACCAGCGCCACACCGGCCCGGACCAGCCGTACGGCGCCACGGCGGGGCAACCGGCGCGGCCAGAGCAGCCCGAGCAGCAGCGCCGGGCCGACCAGCAGGACCAGGCCGGCGTACCCGAGGTATCTGGTCACCGGCATCGCGATCCGGACGTCGGGGCGTACCGTCTCGGTGGTCGGCTCCGGCGGGGTGGCCGAGGCGGCACCGACCGCGAAGGTGTAGCTCCCGGCGACCGGATGGCTGTCGGCGGAGATCACCCGGTAGCTGACCAGGTAGCTGCCGAGCGGCCGGTCGGCGACCCGGATCGGGATCCGCAACGTGGCGTCCCGGACGCTTGCCTCCCCGTCGTTGATCCGCTTGCCGTCCGGTGCCAGCACCTGGGCCCGGCCCGGGACCAGAGCCACCGGTTCGCTGAAGGTGATCGTGACCTCGGTGGGGGAGAAGCCGAGCACGGACTGCTGCTGCGGCACCGTGCCGACCACCGCGGCGTGCGCCGCCGCCGGCCCTGCCGGGCCGAACAGCACCGTCACCGCACCGAGCAGCAGCACCGCCAGCACGGCGCTGAGGTGTAAGGAAGGGCCCCTTCTTATCGTTTTCTGTTGTAGCGGGGGCCCTTCCTTACACCTCAGCGGCGGCGGTGCGGGTTGCAGTCGAGAACGTCCCACCTCAGTTAGATCGTTTTTCGGCGCCGGGAAGTTCAATCCGCCATCTGACTGAGTGGAAACTTCGTTCATCTCCTGTGGTAGGAACCCTGCGTGTCCCCGGATCTCGACGACGAATTCCGCTGGCTGGAGGCGCTCTCCGGCCCCGAGGTGACCGACTGGCTCCGCGCCCGCAACGCGGAGACCCGTGACGCGCTGGCCGACGACCCCGGATTCGCCGCTCTGGAGGCCGAACTGCGGCAGGTGCTGGACGCCGCCGACCGGGTGCCGTTCGTGCATTGGGACGGAACCTACCTCTACAACCTGTGGAAGGACGAGACCCATCCCCGGGGGTTGTGGCGGCGTACCACCCTGGAGGAGTACCGCCGGGCGGAGCCGGGCTGGGATGTGCTGCTCGACATCGACGCGCTGGCCGCGGCCGAGGGCGAGCCGTGGACCTGGCAGGGCGCGATCGTGGCGCGGCCCGGGTACCAGCGCTGCCTGGTCCGGCTGGCCCGGGGCGGCTCGGACGCCAGCGTGGTCCGCGAGTTCGACCTGACGACCCGGGCGTTCGTACCCGACGGCTTCCGCCTGCCCGAGGCGAAGACCGACGTCGGCTGGATCGACGCCGACCACATCTACGTCGGCACCGACTTCGGTCCCGGGTCGCTGACCGCCTCCGGCTATCCCCGGATCGTCAAGCGCTGGCGCCGGGGTACGCCACTGGCCGAGGCCACCGTCGTGCACCAGGGCCGGGACGAGGACGTCTCGGTGTACGCGGTGCACGATCCCACCCCCGGCTTCGTACGCGACTTCCTCGGCCGCCGGCTGGACTTCTTCCGTCGGGAGGAGTTCCTGCGTACCGCCGACGGCGAACTGGTCCGGATCGACGTGCCGGAGGACGCCGGAACCGACGTACACCGGGAGTGGCTGCTGATCACGCTCCGCTCGGGCTGGACGGTGGCCGACCGGACGTACGCCGCCGGAACGATTCTGGTCACCCGGCTGGACCGGTTCCTCGCCGGTGAGCGCGACCTGACCGTCGTCTTCGCGCCCGGCCCGCGCAGCGCACCCGGCCGGCACGCCTGGACCCGGGGACACCTGATCCTGAACACCCTGGTCGACGTGCGGAGCCGGACCGAGATCCTCACCCCGGGCGAGGACGGCTGGCGGCGGCGCCCCCTGCTGGACAGCGCCGGTGCCGCCGACGAGCGGCACGTCGTGATAGTCGACACCAACCCGGAGCAGAGCGACGAATACCTGCTGGCCAGCACCGGTTTCCTGGCACCGACCGCGCTGCACTACGGCACTGTCGACGGGTCGGTCGAGACGCTGAAGCGGGACCCGGCCTTCTTCGACCCGGCCGGGATGACTGTCCGGCAGTTGCACGCCCGATCCGCCGACGGGACCCGGGTGCCGTACTTCCTGGTCGAGCCGGCCGGGGAGCCGAGCGGGCCGACCCTGCTGACCGGGTACGGCGGCTTCGAGTTGGCCTGGACGCCCAGTTACAGCGGGATCATCGGCCGGGGCTGGCTGGCCAGGGGTGGCAGGTACGTGGTCGCCAACATCCGGGGCGGTGGCGAGTACGGCCCGCGCTGGCACCGGGCGGCGCTTCGGGAGAACCGGCTGCGGGCGTACGAGGACTTCGCCGCCGTGGCGACCGATCTGGTCGACCGGGGCATCACCGTGCCGACCCGGCTCGGCATCGAGGGCGGCAGCAACGGCGGGCTGCTGATGGGCGTGATGCTGACCCGGTACCCGGAGCTGTTCGGCGCGGTGGCGGCCCGGGTGCCGTTGCTCGACATGCGTCGCTACCACCTGCTGCTGGCCGGCGCCTCCTGGATGGCCGAGTACGGCGACCCGGACGACGAGGCGGACTGGGCGTTCCTGCGCGAGTACTCGCCCTACCAGAACGTCCGGCCGGGGCGGCGGTATCCGCCGGTCCTCTTCGTCACGTCGTCCCGGGACGACCGGGTGCATCCGGGGCACGCCCGCAAGATGGCGGCCCGGATGCGCAGCTACGGCTACGACGTCTCCTACTACGAGAACGTCGAGGGCGGGCACGGCGCCGCCGCCGACAACGCGCAACTGGCGTTCAAGTGGGCACTGATGCTGCGCTTCCTCTGGCGCAGGCTGACCGACGCGCCACGCTGACCCCGCCTCCCGGCCCGCCGTGCTGACCCGCCGCCCCGCCGCGCCGCCCCGCCCCGCCCCGCCGCCCCGCCGCGCCGCGCCGCGCCGCCCCGCCCCGCCCCGCCGCCCCGCCGCGCTGAACCGCATCCCGGCCGGGCGCGCTGAACCGCCTTCCGGCCCGCCCGACTCACTCGGCCGCTGGCGACCGCGTCGGCCGGTGTGCTCTCTGCCGCCCGTGCTGTCCCCGGCCACCGCGTCCGGCCGCTGGCGACCGGGTCGGCCGGTGGCGAGAGGCGTGTTCGGTTCAGTCGCCGGTGGCCGGGGTGCCGCCGTGGTGTTCGACCAGCCGGGCCAGCAGGCGGGTCAACCGGTCGCGCTCGTCCGGGCTGAGCGGGGCGAGCAGCTCGTCCTGGATCCGGGTCAGCCGCTGGTCGAGCCGGCGGAGCTGGCGCCGGCCGGCCGGGGTGAGGGTGATGACGTTGCGCCGCCGGTCGGTCGGGTCGGGGGAGCGTTCGACCAGTTGCCGGTCGGCGAGGTCGTTCACCGCCGCCACCACGTCGCTGAGGTGGATGCCGCTGCGCCGGCCCAGGTCGGCCTGGCTGGTCGGGCCGACCTCGTCCAGGGTGAGCAGCAGCCGGTAGTGGTAGCCCCGGGAGCCGGTCTCCGCGAAGCCTTCGGTGACCAGCCGGTGCGCGTGCCGGGCGCTCTGGGCCAGCAGCCAGCTCGGCAGGCTGGCCAGCCGGGCGGGCGGACTGTCTCCGGTTGGGCTCTCCACGGTGAGCACCCTAACAAAAGTCGTTTGGTGGACTAACGGTTCGGGTCGATTGGGCGTACGATCGTTAGTGCTCCAAACGTTAGTCGCACTAATGATATCCCGGAGTGTCCGGCCGAGGTCGGGACGCCCGGGCGTCGGGGGAGGACGACACATGATCAAGCCATTCCGGATCGAGATCCCGGAGGCCGACCTGACCGACCTGGCCGAGCGGCTGCGCCGGACCAGATGGCCGGACCAGTTGCCCGGCGCCGGCTGGGACTACGGCATCCCGGTCGAACGGGTACGCGAACTCGCCGACCACTGGCGTACCGGTTACGACTGGCGGCGGGAGGAGGCCGCACTCAACGAGCTGCCGCAGTACACCACCGAGATCGACGGGCAGAACGTGCACTTCCTGCACCTGCGCGCCGCTGACCCGGACGCGCTGCCGCTGCTGCTCACGCACGGCTGGCCGGGATCGGTGGTCGAGTTCCTCGACGTGCTCGGGCCACTCGCCGAGGACTTCCACCTCGTCGTACCCGCCATCCCCGGCTACGGCTTCTCCGGCCCGACCCGGGAGCGCGGCTGGGACGTGCACCGGGTCGCCCGTGCCTGGGCCGAGCTGATGCGCCGGCTCGGCTACCGGCGGTACGGCGCACATGGCGGCGACTGGGGGTCGAGCATCTCCCGCGCCCTCGGCGAGTACGCCCCGGAGAACGTCGTCGGGGTGCACCTCACGTACCTGCCCACGCCACCGCCGCCCGGCTGGACCGGTGAGGCCGAACTGTCCGAGTCGGACCGGGAGCGGCTGGCCCGGATCCGGCAGTACGTGGCCCAACGCCCCGGTTACATGGTGTTGCAGAGCACCCGCCCCCAGACTCCGGCGTACGCGTTGATCGACTCTCCGGTCGGGCAGCTCGCCTGGATCGCCGAGAAGTTCACCGAGTGGACCGATCCCGCCTCGACGATCCCGGTGGACCGGCTGCTCACCAACGTGATGTTCTACTGGCTCACCGGCACCGCCGGCTCGTCGGCCCGGCTGCACCGGGAGAGTCGGATCGGGCCGCAGCGCTGCCCGGTGCCGGTCGGGGTGGCGGTCTTCGCGCACGACATCACCCGGTCGATCCGCAGCCTCGCGGAGCGGGCCTACCCCGTCGTCCGGTGGTCCGAGTACGACCGGGGTGGCCACTTCGCCGCCCTGGAGGTGCCGGAACTCCTGGTCGACGACATCCGGGCGTTCTTCTGGGGCCTGCGCTGAGACGTCGGCGGGCGGCCCACTGCGGTGCAACAACGCCGACCGGTGGCCGGGCCCCCACGCCCGGCCACCGGCCGGCCCGGCCGGCGGCGTGCGCTCAGCTGCCGCCGCCGCCCCCGCAGCCGCCCCCGCCCCCACCGCAACTACTTCCGCCCCCGCCACTGCTGTCCGAGCCGTACCCGCCGACGCTGCAGGCGAAGTCGCCGCTGCTGCTCCCCGAGTCGCCGCCCGATCCCGTGCTGGAGACGGCATTCAGTCGCTGCTGGATCCCGGCCTCGGCGGCGAACTCGGGATCCGCCGCCCAGAACGCCGCCGGGCCGAAGAGCGCGACCGACATCGCCGCGCCGGTCGGACCGTAGGTGTTCCAGGCCGGCTGCTGGCCCGGTGCCAGGTGCGCGTTTCCGGTGCGCAGGCTGTGCAGCGCCCAGTTGCCGGCCCGGGTCCGCGTCGGCGGCCGGCGCCCGAGCAGCATGGTGGTGACGCCCAGCCCGCCCAGGGCGAGTATCAGCGGCAGCCGGGGCTCGCCGGTCGAGGGCACGGCGAGCAACCGGAGTACGCCGAGCAGCAGCACCCCGGCGAGGAGGAAGATCGGAGTGCGAAGCGCACGCCGAACCTCGTCGCCCGGAATCAGTCCGGCCCTCTCCAGCCCGGTACGCAGTCGGGACAGCTCCATCGACACACCGGAGTCCCAGATCAGCTCCTGTGGGCGGCGGCGCTGCCCCGCGAAGCGGTGGACCGCAGCCTCCAGACCGCTCGCCCCGACCGGCCGGTCTCCGGCGAGTTCCAGGTACCGGTCCGGAGCGGGACCGATCGCGATCGCACCGGCGTGGCGCAACCCGGCCAGGGCCGTGTAGATGGCCAGCCGCTCGCCGCCGTTGAGGTAACCGACCTGGTCGGCGCTGAGCGTCGAGGTGCGTACGCTCTCCGGCCCGGCGAGGATCTGCCGGCGCCGTACGGCGGCGTAACCGACGACCACCACCGCCAGGAGCAGATAGCCCGCGAGGAAGCCCGACGCGCTGATTCCCCAGGTCACGTTGCTCGGATCAAGAGTCATGGCCCAGTCCCCGTCCACTTGGGTCGAACGTCCCTAGATTGTGCGGCCCGGGGTGTCGGGAAGTACCCTTGATCACTGTTTCTTGACCGAAGCTTGCGGCTGTTTCTCGACCGAAGTTGCGACTGGCGGTGGTCCCGCCGCGCCCACTGGCTGGGCGGCGCTGCGAGCCTTTCCGCTGCTACCGGCTGGAGTCGGCTCCGGACGCCAGCCGGGGCCGGGCCTGGCGCCCTACCATCTCGGCGTTGGCGTTGGCGTTGGCGTTGGCGTTGGCGTTGGCGTTGGCGTTGGCGTTGGCGCTGCCGGTGCTGCTGCCGGTGGCGGTGCTGCTGGCGCTGCCGGCGCGGATGCGTCGGGCCAGCCAGGTGGTGACCCGGTGGGTGCCGTGCACCATGCCGACGTAGGCGGTCACCGGGAACACCACCGCGAGCAGGCCGAGCGGCCAGCCCAGCATCGCGTTGCGGAAGGAGAGGTCGGTGACCGGTCCGGCGACGGCCAGACAGACCCCGACCAGTGCTGCCGCGGTGCCGAGAGCGATCAGCAGCTTTCTCGGCAGTCGCCCACCGGGGGCGGCGAGTTCGCCGACCACGACGGAGGGCAGGAAGAGCAGCGGCAGCAGTGCCACACCGGCCACGGCGGCGAGCAGCACCATGAACGGCCCGGCCAGCGGCCCGCCGATGTCGGCACCAGTGGCAACCGCATAGCCGAGCAGGCCGACGTAGACGACGATTCCCTCGGCGGTGAAGACCAGCCAGGCGGTCACGCCGCCCACGAGGTGTCGAGCGAACAGTCCGAGCATGACGCGTCCCCCCCGCCGGGCGTTGCTGTTCCAGCAGTCGGCCGGAAGCTGTCCACCCTGGAACGAGTTTAGATCGCCACCGGTTGACGGCAGCACGGATATCCCCGGTCTCAGGTTGCCGCCGTACGGATGCCGAGCCCGACCAGGATCGTGCCGGTCGCTCGGTCGAGCAACCGGCGGGCCCGTACGGTGCGCAGCAGTCGGGCGGCGGCTCCGGAGACGGCGGTCCAGCCGGCGAGCCAGCAGCCGACCAGGAGCGCGTGTGCCGTGCCGAGCAGCAGCATCGGGGCCAGCACCGGACCGTCCACGTCGAGGAACTGCGGGGCCAGGGTCAGGTAGACGGCCGCCGCCTTCGGGTTGAGCACGTTGCCGAGAAATCCCTGGAGGTACGGGTGGTGGCCGCGCCACGGCAGCCGCCGGGCCCGGGGCGGGACCGATCCGTCCACTGTGCTCGGTCGACGGCGGGTCGTCGTCGACCAGAGCAGCCAGAGTCCGAGGCCGACGAGATAACCGGCACCGAGCAGCTTGACCAGCAGGAATGCCTGCGAGGAGCGGAGTACCAGCGCGGCCAGCCCGACAGCGGCGAGCAGGGCGTGCAGGTAGAGGCCGGTGAGGGTACCCAGGATCACCCACCAGCCCTGCCGGCGCCCGCCGGCGGCGACCCGCGAGACGACCAGGGCCAGGCTGGTGCCCGGGGTGGCGGTGATCGGTGCGACGGCCACCAGGAAGCCGAGTACGGCGACGCCCCGCATCCTCAGGTGACTACCCGGTAGTGCGTGGTGAGCAACCCCGCGTCGTCGTAGACGTGGAACGCCACCCCGGGCGGCTGGGTCGGGTCGAGCAGCGTCCCGTCACCCTCCCAGGGCAGCCGGAGCGTGGAGGCGACGCCGGGGGCGATCCGCAGCGGCCGGCCGGCGAAGGTGCTGGCGGCGGAGGTGTGGAAGTGCCCGGTCAGCACCGCGACGACCTGCGGGTGGGCGGCGAGGAGTTCGGCGAGCGGCTCGGCCGGAAGCAGCCGGATCGTGTCGGCGACCGGATGGTGCAGGGCGATCGGCGGGTGGTGGAAGGCGACGAAGACCGGCGTCCCGGCCGGCGTCGAGCCGAGTTCGTCGGCGAGCCAGCCCATCGTCTCGGCGTCGAGGTGCCCGTCGTGCCGGCCGGGCACCGACGAGTCGGCGAGCAGGAAGACCGCGCCGGCCACGTCGTGCCGGCTGTTGATCGGGCCGGTTCCGCCGTGCGGGTCGCCGAGCAGACCCTTCCGGTACGCGTCCCGCACGTCGTGGTTGCCGGGGCAGACGAGTACCGGCAGCGGCGAGGCGAGGAGCTTCGCCGCCAGCTCGTACTCGGCCACCTCACCGCTGTCGGCGATGTCCCCGGTGACCAGGATCGCGTCGACCGGTCGCGGCAGGGCGTGCAGGTAGTCCATCACCCGGGCGGTCCGTTCCGCCGACCGGGGATGGCTGTCCAGGTGCGTGTCGCTGAGGTGGGCGATGACGAGCACTCGATTTCCCCCTAATGGTTGCTCGTTGCTAAGCCATTAGGGACGCTACCCTGGACCCGGCCGCCCGGACAAGCCGTCGGCAGTGGGCCAGCACTGGACCGGCAGTAAACCAGCAACGGAGCGACGACGGATCAGCAGAGGAGATGCCGATGTCGCAGCAACTCGCGCTAGCTCTCGCCGGCACGATCCGGCACGACGGCAACGGCGGGGTGGCGGACGACCTCGCCGACGTCGCCGGGCTGGCCGAGTGGCTCCGCGAGCAGGCCGAGCCGCTGCGCGAGTACGCCGGCAGTCTCGACCCGAGCGGGGAACTCGCCGACGAACGGCTCCGGCTCGACGTGGTCGGGCTGCGCCGCGTCACGCGTACCCTCTTCGCCCGGGCTGTCCACCCCGGACCGCCGAGCCGGGCCGACTCCGCCGCGCTGCTCCCGGTGCCGGAGGCCGTCGACCAGCTCAACCGGGCCGCCGGGCGATGGCCGCTCCGCCCGGTACTGAGCTGGCCGGACCGGGCGGACCCGACCCTCGACTGGTCCGGTGCAGCGGCCGATGCCCGGACACGCCTGCTCGCCGGGCTGGCCCGGGCCGCGATCGAGTTCCTGGCCAGCCCGGCGCGGGAGCGGCTGGCCGCCTGCCCGGCGCCCCGCTGCGTGCGCTACTTCGTCCGGGGACACCCGCGTCAGGAGTGGTGCAAGGCGTCCTGTGGCAACCGCGCCCGCGTCTCCCGGCACTACCGCCGCCGCGCCGCGGACCGGACGGACTGACCACCGCTCCCGCCGTCCGGCGGCACTTCCGCCCGCCGTGCCGAGTTCTGCCGGTTCTGCCGGTCCGTCCCTGGATACGACCCGGGTCCGCCCAGCTCAGCCGGGCCGGCCGGGAGCCGGTGCCCCGCACGTCCCGCTACCCCGGGTACGCCCCGCGCCGGCCCATAGCGTTTCGGGGGTACCGACCCTCGGGCGATGGGAGCAGGAAGATGCGTCGGATCCTCGCCGTGCTCACCGCGGCAGTACTCGGAGTCGCACTTGTCGCGCCACCGGCGCCGGCCCTGGCGGCTCCCGGTGACCAGACCTGGTCCTGCGGCAGCGTGCCGGCCGGCTGGGTCGTGCTGGCGTACGGCGGGATCTGCAACCCGAACACCCGGGCCAGCTACCTCTTCGTGCAGCAGGCCGACGGGATGCCCGCCGGCTCGTCCCTGACGGTGTGTCGGTCCTCGCCCATCCCTGCCGGCTGGCGGATCGTCTACGGCCCCGTCTACTCGGGCAGTTGTGTCGTCAACTGGGGCAGTTCCTCGCCCAACGCCTACGTGATCTCCAACTCCTGACCGTCACGCCGGGCGGCCGTCGGCGCCGGGTACCTGCTGGCGCAACACCCGCAGGTGCGCGGCCCGCAGTTCCGCGCCGGGCATAACCCCGAGTTCGTCGGCGAGGCGTGCCCGCAACCGGCCGAAGAGTCGCAGCGCGCTGGCCTGCTCCCCGGTGCTGGCCAGCGCGAGCATCAGCCGGGCGTGCAGCCCTTCGTGCCACTGCTCCACCTCGGCGACCTGGGCCAGCGGCGCGGTCACCCGATCGGCGACGCCGGTGGCGAAGGCGAGGTCGGCCAGGGTCAGCACGCAGTCCAACCGGTGCCGGGACAGGGCAGCCGCGGCGGGATGCCGGAGCAGCCTGGATCCGGTACCGGCCAGCAGCGGCCCGCGCCAGCAGGCCAGCCCGGCGCAGAACAGCTCGACCGCCCGATCCAGTTGCCCCCGGCGGTGCGCCCGGGCGGCCCGCTCGGCAAGGGTCCGGAAGCGTCCCGCGTCGACCCGGTCGGCCGGCAACGCGAGTCGGTACCCGTGCCGGTCGCGGACGATGACCGGTCCGGTGGCCGGTCCGGCGCGCCCGGCACCGGGGTGCGCGGCGCCGACGAGCCGACGCACCCTGGTCAGGTACGTCTGGACCAGGGCGCGACAGCTGCGCGGCGGCCGGTCCCACAGCACGTCGACGATGTCGCAGACCGGCACCGGCTGGTCCGGTTGCACGGCGAGCAGCCCGAGCAGGAGCTGGTGCTTCGGCGGCCCCACGTCGACCGGCCGGCCCCCGTGCCGGATCCGCAGCGGTCCCAGTACGTCGATCCGGAGCGACCCGTCCGACCGGCCCGACCCGTCCGGCCCGTCGGGTCGACCGGGAACCGTGGAGCCGAGCCGGGCCTGTTCGGCGGCGGAGAGGTCGAGGGCGGCGGCGAGCCGGGCCAGTACCCGGCGCTGCGGTTGCCGTACCCGGTCGTGCTCCAGATCGCGTACGGTCCGTACGCCCAGCCCGGCGTGGGACGCCAGGGCGACCTGGGTCAGCCCGGCCCGCGCCCGGTACCCGCGAAGCAACGCGCCGAACGTGCCCGGCTCTTCGTGCAGCCGGCAGGCAGCGGCAGAGGTGGACGACCCATCCATCGACACTGCCGAGACTCCCAGCCGGAACTGGACGCCGACTGAACCGCCGCTGGACCGGCTGAATCACCGCTGGACCGGTTGGGCCCCGCAGGCGTGCTCCGGGTGCCCGGCGGCGCCCCGGTCGCCGGTGCCGCCCGAGCACGACCTGGTCGCCGGTGCCGCCCGAGCACGACCTGGTCGCCGGTGCCGCACGAACTCGCCCGGCAGCCGGTGCCGCCGGAGCAGCACCCGGTCGCCAGGGTGGTGCTGACCTACTCCGATCGGTGTAGCCGGTAGTCCCGCAGCGTCGGCGCGGAGCCCTGCCGCAGCACGACGCGCCGGGCGGTGCTCCGCGCATAGCGTCCGGGCGAGTCCACCGAGGAGGTTCCCGATGTCCCGCACCGCATCCCCGACCCGACCGCCCCGATCCGTCGGCGTACCGCGTCCACGGCGCCACGCCGCTGCCGATGCCGTACTGGCCGGCGTGGCGCTGCCGTTCGTCGGCTTTGTCGTGGCCGACCTCGGCACCCCGGAGTGGAGCCCGGTGGAGCGGATGATCAGCCACTACGTGCACGCCCCGGGGGTGGGACCGCTGATCCCGGCCGGGCTGCTGGTGCTCGCCGTCGCGTCGGCCGGACTGCTCCGGCTGGCCGCCGCCCGGACCCGGGGAGGCAGGGTCGGGTTGTGGCTGCTCGGGATCTGGAGCGTCGCCGTACTGGTGGGCGGGATCTTTCCGACCGACCCGTACGGCCAGTGGGACCGGCCGCCCTCGCCCGTCGGCATGCTGCACGGGGTTGCCGGGCTGACCGCCTTCGTCGTGCTGCCGGTCGCGGCTGTCCTGCTCATCCGGTCGTGGCGGCGGGATCCCCGGTGGCGACCGGTGCACCGGGCACTGGCCGTCACGACGGTGCTGTGTGTGGTGGCGTTCCTGGGCTTCGCGGTGGCCGGAGGCGACGTGATGACCGACGGCGCGTCGTTGACCGTCGGCGGGTACGAGAACGTCGCCGGACTCGCCGAACGGCTGATGCTGTGGTCGTACGCCCTCTGGCTCGGCACGGTGGCGGTCGGCCTGCGCCGGATCGTCCGGCAGGAGCGGGCGGCCGGATAGGCGGGATTCTCCGCCACCCCGGCCATCCGGCAGATCCATCGGTGTCCGCACCGAGGCCCGTCGGCGTCACGAAGTGTCGCCGGACGACCACTATGGATGATCTAGCTCTGCGCCAAGACTGCTCCGGTGACCTATCAACCACATGAGCCCGGCGCGTATCCGCACACCGGGCAGCAGCCGGGCTACCAGCCGTCCGCAGGCCCGGCGTACCCGGGGGTGGCCCGTTCCCGACCCGGTCCGCTCGGCCGGCTCGGTCCGGGGCAGAAGGCGGCGCTCTTCGTCGGTGGTCCGGTGCTCTCGCTGCTGCTCTGCTGCGGCGGCCTCGCGGCGATCGGGAACAGCGCCGATCCCGAGGCCGGTTCGGCGAACACTTCCTCGGCGGCGGATGCCTCCGTCGCCGCCACGCCGTCGGTGTCGCCGAGTTCCCCGGCGACCACGCCGTCGGTGTCGCCGAGTTCCCCGGCGACCGCGCCGTCGGAGGCGGCGAGTCCGGCGCCGACCTCGGCGGCTCCGACGACCCCGACGACCGACCGGCGGCGGATCACCGAGACCCGCAGCATCCCGTTCGGTCAGCGGACCGTGCAGGACTCCTCGCTGGCCAAGGGCAAGCGCAAGGTGCGGACCGCCGGGGTGAAGGGCAGCAAGACCCTCACCTACGAGGTCACCTACGTCGACGGCGTGCAGACGGCCAAGAAACTCGTCTCGGAGGTGGTGACCAGGAAGCCGGTGACCCAGGTTGTCGCGGTCGGCACCAAGGAGACCAGCAGGTGTGATCCGAACTACAGCGGTTGCGTCCCGATCGCCAGCGACGTGGACTGCGCGGGTGGCGGCGGCAACGGACCGAAGTACGTCAGCGGACCGGTACGGGTGATCGGCAACGACATCTACGACCTGGATCGGGACGGCGACGGCTACGGCTGCGACGACTGAGCGGTCGGCGACGTGTCCCGTCGGGCGGTCGACGCGGGGTGCTGGGCGGTTTCGGGGCCGGGGGACGGGCTGGGACGGGTCAGGGTCGTCGGGGGGCGGAATATCGCTGGCTGTCCGGCGGCCGGGCCGGGAGGATGATCCAATGCGGATTCGACCGGCCCGGCAGCAGGACCTGCCGGTACTGCGGGACATCGAGCGAGCCGCCGGGCGGTCCTTCCGGGACGTCGGGATGCCCGAGATCGCCGACGACGAACCACCCTCGGTCGAGGAACTGGCCCGGTACCAGCGCGCCGGCCTGGCCTGGGTCGCCGTCGACACCGACGACGTACCGGCCGGCTATCTGCTCGCCGAGCCGGTGGACGGCAACCTGCACGTCGAGCAGGTGTCGGTGCATCCCCGGGCCGCCCGCCGGGGCGTGGGTCGGCAACTGATCGAGCACCTGGCGGCGCATGCCCGGACGGTCGGGGTGCAGGCGCTGACCCTGACCACCTTCACCGAGGTGCCGTGGAACGCGCCGTACTACGCGCGGTGTGGCTTCGTCGCCCTCGACGAGCCGGAGTTGACGCCGGGGCTGGTCGCGATCCGGGCCAGCGAGGCGGCACACGGCCTGGACCGGTGGCCCCGGACCTGCATGCGCCGCGACCTGTAGCCCCGGGCCGGGGAGTCAGACCTTCTACCCGGGCGCCAGACCTTGTCTACCTGCGCACGTCAGACCTTTTCCACCTGCGCCGGAGCGGGCGGGGCGACCTTGGCCGGGGTGCCGTAGCTCTCGAAGGTGACCTCGGTGTCGAAGAGCATGTGCTGGGCCGAGGAGTCGGCCTTCAGCCGTACCGGCCGGCCGCTTCCGTCCAGATAGAGCGAGACCTTCAGGACAGCCGCGCCCACCTGCTGCGTCCAGGTCGTCATCTCCGGCCCGGCGGTGTTCGTCGAAAAGGACCAGTCGACCGTGTAGCCGGTGGTGCCCTCGGGCTCGCCCGGTGCCGGTGTGGTGGCCACCCCGTCCGCCTCGGGCAGGCCCTGGTCGAGCAGGAACAGCGGGTCGAGCAGCCGGGTCATCACCAGTGCGAACCACTCGGGTGCGATCGGCTCGTCCGGGGTGGCCTGCCAACCAGGGTTGATCGAGAAAAATTTCTTGCCCGCCGGCAGCTTCCACCGCGACGAGTTCAGGTACACGGCGTTGTCGGCCCTGATCAGCCGGCCGTCGATCGTCGTCGGGTCGCCCGAGCCGGTCTCCGTACGGTAGCTCCAGGTCACCGCCATCGCGGTCCCGGCGACCACCTCGGCCTGCCCGGTCATGGTGCCGCCGGACAACGTTCCGCCGGACTGTCTGGTCTTGAAGGTGGCCCGCAGTGTCTGGGCTTCCTTGACCGCCTGGGCCGCACCCCGCAACGCCGCGGATTCGGCAGGCGTCGCCTCGGGATCGCCGCTTCCGGTGAGCCTTTGGCAGCCGGTCAGCACGACCAGGGCGACGACGGCAGCCAGTACGGCACCGCCACGGTGCATCCGAGTCATCCCGCTCCCCGTTCCGGTGTCTCGGTAGATCATCTTCGGAACGGCGGAGCGTAACACGACAGCCCGGATGACCAGCGGGTCGGTCGGAGGGGTCCCGCACGGGCCCGTCCGGAGCTGTCAGCGGGCCACCGCGATCGTCAGCCTGGCCGCACTGTCGCCTGTGGACGCCCGGGGGACCGGACCGGTTCCGGAGAGCCTCGCGGGTGCGGAGAACCGGTCCAGCACCAGCAGTTCAGTGCCGGGCGCCAGCTCGGCGAGCAGCACCTCCTGGGCCTGCCGAGCTATCCGGATGCAGCCGTTGCTGTTGTCCCGGCCGAGTTGGCGGGGCTCGTACCAGGCGTGCAGGCCGATGTGCGCACCGCGCAGCCCGGACGGGACCGAGTTCGGTTCGTCGGGTACGGCGCCGAGCGCGAAGACCGGGGTGTCCGCGTAGACCCGGCCGGGCAGGGTCGACCGGCCGAGGATGAACGTCCGGCCCAGCGGGGTGGGCGTGGCCGGGGTGCCGACGCTGACCTGCCAGGAGCGGACCAGCCGGTCGTCCCGGTACCAGTGCAGCCGGTGGCTCCGCCGGGCCACCACGACCAGGTCGCGCAGTTCCACAGTGCTCCACGGCCCGGGCGGTACCCAGGCGATGGTCCGGTTCGCCGACGGAAGCAGTAGGGCGGTCCAGCCCACCCGGCGCGCCACGATCGGCATCGTCACCGGAACTCCGCTGATGGTGGGGGCGAGGAAGGCCCGGGGTCGGCCGCCCGGCGCGTCGTAGGCGGCGACCCGGCGGATCGGTCGGAGGCCCTCGCCGAGTCGTACCGTCGACATCGGCGCCGGGTCGCGGGGAAAGCCGCGCGGTGCGGGTCCGTAGTCGACCGTCGGGAGGTCCGCCGGAGGTGGCGCGGCGGGCAGTGTCGGCTCGGTGGTGGGCGGGGCGGCCGGAGTGGGCCGGAGCAGTTCGGCCGGCGGTGGCCGGTCGGCGGCCCGTCGTGGCCCGGGTGCCTCGTTGACCACCGCCACCGCCAGCACGAGCACCCCGGCGAGTACGGCCAGAGCGGCGCCGGTCCGGCCGCGTGCCCGCCCCGAGGCTGTCGGGTTGAAGCGGACAAAAGGCATCTAGCTACTTTATGTGATCGACCTGTCCGGGTCGGTCATTCCCGATCCGTGTGTCCCCGGCCGGTGCCGGGGAGCGGCACGTCGCCGATCGGGGGCGTGCCAGACTGGGCGCCATGACTGAGCCGTCTCCTGTCCGGCAACTCCGGCTGGTGGTCACCGCCGACGACTACGACGAGGCGCTCCGGTTCTACCGCGACGTGCTGGGCATGCCGGAGCGGGCGGCCTTCTCCTCACCGGACGGTCGGGTCACGATCCTGGAGGCCGGCCAGGCCACCCTGGAGATCACCGACCCGGGGCACGCCGAGTTCATCGACGAGGTCGAGGTGGGCCGACGGGTCGCCGGGCACATCCGGGTCGCCCTGGAGGTCGACGACAGCCCGGCGGTCACCGCGACCCTGGCCGACGCGGGTGCGACGGTGCTCGCCGAGCCGACCCGTACGCCGTGGAACTCGCTCAACTCGCGGTTGGCCGCACCCGGGCACCTGCAACTGACCCTCTTCACCGAACTGGGTACGGAACACCCTGCCCCGCAGGAGGAGTGAGGCGCCGGGCGGTCAGAGCCGTACCGGCATCAGGATGGAGAAGGCGCGGTCGTCGTCGGCACGGCGTACGGCCAGCGGGCGGATCGGCCCGTCGAGTTCGAGGACCAGTTGGCCCGGCCCGACCGCGTCCAGGGCGTCGAGCAGGAACTCCCGGTCGACTCCGACCCGCACCACCGGATCGGCCGGCGGGGTCGGTGCGTCGGCGGGGGCGACGGTGAGCCGGTTCGTGGCGTCGACCGCCAGTACGCTGACCGCGCAGCGGGCGCCGTCGTCCGGCCGTACCACGGTCCGGGTCTCGCCGGAGGTCAGCCGCTCGCGCAGCCCGGCGACGTCGACAGTCACCCGGCGGCGTTGCGGCCCGCCGGTCGCGGCCCGCAGGAACCGGCGGTAGTCCGGAAAGTCGTGCTCCATCGGGGTACCGGCGACCCGGCGGTCCCGCACCCGCAGGCTGACCGTGGCGGGGCCGAGGGTGAGGGTCGCCGGCCAGCCACCGGTCAGCAGCGCCCGGGCCGCGTCGACGAACGCCACCGGCGCGGTCAACCGGGAGACCTCACCGTGCGCCCCGGCCCTGGCGGGGTCGTCCGGGCCGGGTTCGGCGGGGACCTCGGCGACCGCCATCCGGTACCGGTCGGTGGCGACCAGCCGGAGCACGTCCCGGTCGATCTCGAAGTGCACGCCGCCGAGCATCGGCAGCCCGGGGTCGGCCCCGACCGCGAACCGGACCGCGTCGACCGCCGCCGCGAGCTTCCCACCGGATACGGTCAGCCGGACCTCCGGCTCGGCGGCGGTGCAGAGTACCCGGAGCCGGGCCGCCTCCCGGCGGGCGTCGGCGAGCCCCTCCTCCAGTCGGTGCAGGTGTGCGTCCAGCAGCCGGGACACCGCGGCCGGGTCCGAGCCGCGCAACTCGAGTACCCGGGTGATCTCGGCCAGCGGCATCCCGATCCGGCGCAGGCCGGCCAGCAGGCGGGCGGCGGGCAACTGCCGTTCGGCGTACCTGCGGTAACCGGTGCCCGGGTCCACCGAGGCGGGCGGCAGTACACCGGCGCCGTCGTAGAAGCGCAGCGCGCTGATGCTCAGGCCACTGGCCCGGGCCATCTCGCCGATGCCGAGAAGTCGGCCACTCCCGTTCATGAGCAGGCATTCTGCCGCCTCGACCAGGTCGAGAGTCAACCCGCTGCGCCGATCGGCCCGGCGCATCGAGCCGTGGTAGGGGAGAAGGGATATGTATCTACAGCTATCTATAGAGCGCTAGTGTGCTGCCTGACCCGACTCCGACACCCCAGGAGGTCAGCCATGTCCCGACCACACCCGGCGCGCGTGCTCATCCGCCGCACGTGCCTGGTGGCCGCGCTCGTCGCCGCCGGCCTGTCCCTGCCGGCCATCGCCTCGGCGGCACCGTCCACGGCGTACGCGAAGCTGCCGGCGGCGGCGGACGCGCCCGGACCTGAGGCCACCGACGGCGACGGCGGCATCGGCACGCTTGTGGTGAACGGCCGGCCGGCCTCGGAGAACTACTCGTTCCTGGTCTACACCTCGGGTTGCTCGGCCTCGCTGATCAAGGCCAACTGGGTGGTCACCGCCAAGCACTGCCCGACGCCGAGTTCGGTGCGGGTGGGCAGCATCAACCGCACCAGCGGCGGCACGGTGGTCAGCGTGGTACGCGCGGTGAACCACCCCTCCATCGACGTGAAGCTCTTCCAGCTCGGCAGTTCGGTGAGTTACGCCCCGGCCGTCATCCCGAGCACCTCCGGCGCGGTCGGTACGGCGACCCGGATCATCGGCTGGGGGCAGACCTGCCCGACCCGGGGCTGCGGCTCGGCGCCGACGGTCGCCCACGAACTGGACACCTCGATCGTGGCCGACAGCCGGTGCTCCGGCATCAACGGGCCGTACGAGATCTGCACCAACAACACCAACGGCAACGCCGGGGCCTGCTACGGCGACTCCGGTGGCCCGCAGGTGCGCAGCGTCAACGGCCGGTGGAACCTGATCGGCGCGACCAGCCGGGCGGGCAACAACAACTCGACCTGCGCGACCGGGCCGTCCATCTACGGCGACCTCCCCTCCATCCGGACCTGGATCAACACCCAGGTCGGCGGACTGCCCTCCTGACCGACCGACCCCGCATCCGTTGACCGGCGAGCGCGGGCCCGGCGACCAGCTCGCCGGGCCCGCGTCGTGTCGCCCGGTGCCGGCTGCGCTTCGGCGGCCGCCGGACGGCGGCTGAGCCTGGAGTACGGGAGGCGTAACGGGGTGGAAACTGTAAAGCCATTTGTGAGTGCCATGGCAGCGTGTTATGGTATCGACGTTCTCTGATGGCTTGGCCAGGGTGATTTCCGTTTTCTCCACCGAGGACCGCGTGCGGGGGCGTCGCGTGAGTGGAAGAATTCCGTTGCTCGATTCCGCACAATGGCGTGCCGGGCAAGAACCCGATCGATGACTCGCTGACACCACGTGGGCCACGGCCACCGCCGCTACGCCCGCGCCGCCTGCCGGTCACGTACCGGCTTCGGGCGATCCTGTGACCGCTGGCCTGCCCGAGCGCCACCAGCGTCAGGCAAGCTGTCGTCACCTGCGGATACGTCAGCGGTGGGCCACGGGCGCACGACCGTTGCGGGTGTTGCGGCGTCACACCCGGCCATCGTGCCACCGGCCTGCCGTCGACGTCGGCCGTGCCCCGACGCACCGCACCCGCCCCGGTTTCCGGACGGGATTCCTCCCTGTCGTTCGCCATCGTCTCTGGAATCGGTCAGAAAAAGGGGGAAACATCATGCGAAAACTGCGTGCCAATAGGCGAAACAGCTTCCGACTGCTGGTGTCGCTGCTTACCGCCACCATTGTCGGTGGTGCGTACGCCGGACCGGCGGCCGCCGCCGGCGTCTCGGCCGAGGCCGGCTCGTCGACGACGAGTAGCGGGACCTGTGAGTTTTTCAGCGCGCTGTGCCTGTTCGAGGGGACCTCGTACACCGGAGCCCGGTTCACCGCTTCCGCGCTGGACCCGGCGGTCGGGGCCTGTGTCGACCTGGTCGCGCACGGCTGGGCCGAGCGTGCCCACTCGTGGATCAACACGAACAACCGGGCTGCCCTGCTCTACGTCAACGACGACTGCACCGGCCGGCCGATGCTGCTCACCGGCAGCAACCCGTCCTTCACCTTCCCGGCGCAGAGCGTCTTCGTCTACTGAACCTGCCCCGAGCCGGTAACGAGGGCCCCGCGACCACCGGATGCGCTGAGCGGGGCGACTTCCTCACACCGACCGCGGCCGGGCCGGCGAGGCGGCGCCGACCGGGCCAGGGCCGGGCGGCGAGGTGCTGCGACGCTGTTTCACCGCAGCACCTCGCCGGTCTCGGCCAACTGCTTCGCCTGGCGCAACGCGGCGCGTACCGCCTCCCGGCGGTTCTCGCCGAGCAGCCAGGTCGACAGTCTGGCCAGCGCCGGCGGTTCGTCCTCGCAGAGCACGGCGACGAGTTCGCTGCCGCGCCCGCCGGGCGCCGGGCGTACCGTCACCGTCACGCCGGGGCCGAGGCCGGCCACCGGCTCGGGAAGCCGCCCATCCGGCGCCAGCTCGGCGGGTGGGCGGTCGATGGTCACCGCGTACGACCGCGAGCCGGTGCACTCGGCCTGACGGTCGGGTACCCCCATCGCAATCCTCCGCCGCGCTCATGCCTCGGGCCGCCCGACCCGCTGCACCTGTCCCTGTCCCTCTCCCTGTCCCTGTCACCTGTTGCCTGTCGTCCCGGCGCTCCACCTGTCCCGGCTGTCCGGTGCCGTCCGGTCTGGTGTTTTCCGGGTCCGCGCCGGGTCCGCGCCCGGGGCGTCATCGTCCGGCGGTACCGGGTGAACCGGACTCGTCCGCAAGGGGTGAAGCGCCACGGGCGGGGTATCCGCCTCGGACCGTCGCACCGGCGGGTCGGAAGAGGTGGGGCATTGTCGGAGCGGATCGAGGACCGGATCGGAAACCGGATCGGGGAGCGGATCGAGGACCGGGTCGGAAACCGGATCGAGGATCAGGTCGAGGAACTGCTCGGAACGGGCGGGCCGGGCACCGCAGCGGCATCCGCCGGCCAGCCGGGCGGGGCCGAGCGTCCGGTACCGCCGTTGCTCACCGCCAAACTGGCCGCCGCGCCCCGCTCCGGGGCGGTACTGCTGCCCCGGCCCCGGCTCTTCGAACTGCTCGACCTCGGCACCGCCGGGCCGTTGACAGTGGTCTCGGCCTCGGCCGGCTGGGGCAAGACGGTGTTGCTGAGTTCCTGGTGCCGGGCGCGCAACGCGATGGACGGTCGGGCCGGAAAGAGCCCGGACCGTGGCCCGGTGGGCTGGCTCTCGCTGGAGCCGGGTGACGGCGGAGCACGACTCTGGTCATATCTGTACGCCGCGCTGCGCCCCGCCGTCGACGGGCCGGAACCGGATGCCGGGGCGGAGCCGGACCCGGCGTACGGGTTGGAATCCCTCGCCGACCAGTTGGCCCGGCGTACCGGCCCGGCGACCCTGATCCTGGACGATCTGCACCAGGTGGACGACCCCGAGGTCTCCAGCGGGCTGGAGTTCCTGCTCCGGCACACGGCGGGACGACTGAGGCTGGTGATCGGCTGCCGTACCGACCCCGGGCTCGCCCTGCACCGCTGGCGGCTCAGCGGGGAGCTGACCGAGATCCGCGCCGCCGACCTGGCGTTCCGGGCGAGCGAGGTCGCCGACCTCTTCTCCGCGTACGGGGAGCCGTTGCCGCCCGAGCAGACCCGCAGGCTGGTGAGCCGTACCGAGGGCTGGCCCGCCGGCCTGCGGTTCGCCGCGCTCGCCCTGCCAGGCCACCCCGACCCGGCCCGGTTCGTCGACGAGTTCACCGGGGAACATCCGGACGTCGCCGCCTATCTGACCGAGGAGCTGATCGTCGGGCTCTCCGGTGACGCCAGGGAGGCGCTCTGCCGGGCGTCACTTGTCGCGGGCTTCTCCGCCGAGCTGCTGGACACGTTGACCGGACGCACCGACGCCTCCCGGGTACTGTCCGAACTGGACCGTCTCGGCGGGTTCGTGATCCCACTCGGCGGTCGACCGGCGGGGTACCGGTGCCATCCGATGCTCGGCGAACTGCTCCGCTCCGAACTGGCTCGCCGCCCCGCCGAGCAGGTGGCCGAGTTGCACCGTCGGGCCGCCACCTGGTTCACCGCGAACGGCCTACCGGCCGAGGGGCTCCGGCACGCGCTGGCCGCGCACGACTGGCCGTACGCGATCGACGTGCTGCTGCGGCACTGGCCGGACCTGGTCCCCTACGGCCAGTACGCGCCGACCCGGCCGGCGCCGCCAGCACCGTCCCCCGAGGCGGTCCGCTCCGATCCCGAACTCGGCCTCGCCTGTGCCGCCGACCGGCTGGACGGGGGCGAGCCGGCGGCCGCCTCGGACTACCTCGGGGTGGCGGCCGAGCACACCGATCTGCTCGACAGCGCCCGCCGGCACCGGTTCCGGCGAATCGCGGCGGCGCTGCGGCTCGCCGCCGCCCAGCCGCACGGGGACGGACCGGCGGTACGCGCGGGTGTCGCCGACCTTCTCCGCCCGGATCCGCCCGCGTCCGACACCGCCCCCGGAGTCGACGTCGAGCCCCACGCCGACGTCGAGCCCCACGCCGACGTCGAGGCTCGCAGGGACGCCCAGCCTCGCGCCGACGCCGAGCCACATGCCGACGCCAAGCCCCACGCACACGTCGAGCCTCCGGCGGACGCCGAGGCTCGCGCGGACGTCCCGGCTCACACCGACGCCAAGGTCGATCGGGTCGACCGCGCCCAGCACACCCTGATCGACCTCGACTTCGACCTCGACCTCGACATCAACCTGAATCTCGACCTGGACCAAGACCTTGGGATCGAGATCGATCTTGATCGGATCGGTTCCGGGGACTCCGGTCAGGACGATCTCGAACTGCGGGCCAGGGCGGTGGCCAGGATGGTGCCGGGAATGATCAGGTTCGGGACGGGGGAGTTGAGCGTCGCCGAGCCGGAGATCGTCGGCGGGCTGGTCGAGGCGACCCGGGCGGGACTACCCCGGGCGCGTCGGCTCTGCCTGGGCCGGTTGGCGCTGGCCCGGGCTGTCCGGGGCGAGCTGACCAGCGCCGACGAGGCCGCTCGGGAGGCACTCGGCGCGGCACCCCTCGACGGGCTGGTCCGGCCGGCTGACGGCGTACACGCCCATCTCGCGCAGGCGCTCGTCGCGCTGTACCGGGACCGGCCGGACGACGCGGACGCGAACCTGGGGCTCGGCCTGCGGGCCGCCGAGCACGTCGACGAAGCGTTGGTACACGGACTGGTCGGCATCATCCAGGCGCGACTGCTGCGCGACCGGGGTGACCTGACCGGTGCGCACCAGGCGTTGGCGGGAAGCCGTCGCCGACTCGGTGACCGGGCGGAGGCACAGCCACTGGCACACTGGCTGCTCGCCGCCGAGGCGGAACTCTGGATCGACCACGGCGACGTCGAGCTGGCCCGGGAGATGCTGACCCCGGTGCTGGAGTGCGCGGTGGCGCCGATCGAGCCGGTGGCGGTGGCGCTGTCCCGGGCCCATCTGCGGGGGCGGGATCCGCAGGCCGCCCTGCGTACGTTGCCGGACTGGGAGGCGCCGGCCGAGGCTGGCGGGCCGCTCCCGCTGCGGCTGGCGGCCGGACTCCTCGACGCTAGTGCGGCCCGGCTGACCGGTGACCACCGTCGCGCCACCCGGGCACTCGAACAGGTGCTCCGGCTGGCCGAACTGGAGGGCTTCCGGCAGGTCTTCACCCGGGCAGATCCACCGGTACGGGAACTGCTCGCCGCCCACCTCGACTCCGGTACGGCGTACTGGTCGATGGTGCGGGAACTGCTCGACGCCACCGACGGTACGGCCGGCGCGGGGGGGACGTCGACCCCGCCGCCACTCGGTGAGCCGCTGACCGAGCGGGAGTTGACAGTGCTCCGCTACCTACAGAGCGTCCTGTCCAATGTGGAAATCGCAGCGGAGCTGTCGCTCTCGGTCAACACCGTCAAGACACACGTCCGGAACATCTACCGCAAACTCGACGCCACCCGGCGGCGTGACGCCGTACGGCGGGCCCGCGAACTCAACCTGATCTGAGGGCCGCAACCCCTCACAGCCGTACGGTGAGGTGGTTGTCGACCCGGGTCACACCCGGCGCCGACCAGGCGACCCGTTCGGCCTCCTCGCGTTCGAGCCAGGACCTGACGGTGCCGGTCAGCACCACCGAGTCGCCCTCGATCCGGATCTCGATCCCCGCCGCGTCGGTCTCCACACTGCGTACCAGTGCGCTCTGGATCCGCCCGAAGATCTCGTCCGGTTCGGGTCGTTCCTGCGGTCGCACCGAGATCCCGTTGGTCAGACCGCGTACTCCGGTGAGCCGGCGTACCGCCTGTTCGGCGGCGCGGCGCTGGTATTCCCACTCGACTTCGCCGCGCAGCACGACCCAGCCGTTGGAGACGGTCACGTCGATCTCCGGGCCCGGGACGAAGGCGTCCCAGTCCAGGGCCCGGGTGACCGCCGCAGCGATCTCGGGGTCGTCGCGCTCCGCTGAGGAGGGCAGGCGTACCTGGATGTCGTTGGCGACCGCCCGGACCCGGTGTACGCGCTGCGCAGCCCGTTCCGCCGCCCACTTCTTGGCGTAGTTGTCGACCCAGCCGCGCAGCGTCACCACGCCCTCCTGCACCGCCACGCCGATCTCGTTCGGCTGCACCCGTGGCTCCCAGTCCAACTCCGCCAGGATGTCGCGCTGGATCTCCTCGTCGCTGCGGCTCGTCACGCGGCTGGCCATTCTCTTCCTCCGGCGGTCGAGTGCGGCGGTCGGGCCGACCGGTAGGCTGCGCCTTCCCGGTCACCAGGCTGCGCCTTCCGGTCACGTCCGCGATCGACTCTGGCCCGCCGTCGGGTGAGTGCTCCTCACCCGGCGGGGGTGAGCCGGAGCGGGGACGTGACAGGCCCGGCCGGCATCATGGATCATCAATGCCGGTGTGCTCCGGGGAAGTGCCGGTGTGGTGCGGGGGACAGGGCCCGGGCCGGAAGGAATGGGCAGGATGACGATCGAGCGGCAGACGGCGCCGGCCGGACCCGACGACCGGACGGGATCACCAGGGACGGGCACCGCGCCCGCCGGCCCGGATCGGGTACCCCGGGCTCCCTTCCTGGTACGGCTGGTCAGCCACGAGTGGACACTTGCCGTACTCGGCGGGCTGCTGCTGGCCGTGGTGCTCACCTGGCCGACCCTGCGCGACATCACCAGCACGCTCCCGCAGGACATCGGCGATCCCACGCTCCAGGCATGGCAGATCGCCTGGGGCGGGCACGTGCTGCTGCACGATCCCACCCAGTTGTGGCACTCCAACACCTTCTATCCGGAGCCCTACACCTACGCCTACTCGGACACCCTGCTCGGCTACGCCCCGGCCGGCATGATCGGCGAGGGTCCGGTAGCCGGCGTGGTGCGATACAACATCCTCTACGTACTCGTGCACGCGCTCGCCTTCGTCGGGGCGTACGCGCTGGTCCGGCAGCTCGGTGCGGGCCGGATCGGCGCGGCGGCGGCCGGGGTCGCCTTCGGGTACGCCCCCTGGAAGCTGGCCCAGGCCGGGCACCTGCACGTGCTCTCCATCGGCGGCATCGCGCTGGCCCTTGCCATGCTGGCGCGCGGACACGGCTGGTCGCTGCGGCACGGTTACCGACCGGAGCGCAGCCGTCCCGGCTGGGCCTTCGCCGGCTGGCTGGTGGCCGCCTGGCAGATGACCCTGGGCTTCGGCATCGGGCTGCCGTTCGGTTACGTGCTGGCGCTGGTCTGCCTGGCGGCCGGCGCCGGTTTCGGCTGGTCGTGGTGGCGGCGCCGGTCGCGTCCACCGTTCGGCCGGCGGCTGCTCCTGGCCGACCTGGCCGGCGGGGCGGTCTTCAGCGGGGTCAGCATCTTCATGGCGCTGCCCTACCTGGAGGTGGTGGCCCGGCATCCGGCCGGCCGGCGGACCCTGGCGCACGTGGAGATGTTCTCGCCGCCGTGGCGGGGCTTCCTGACCGCACCGCCGGAGAACTGGCTCTGGGGCGAGCGGCACGCCCTCGCCCGGGAGAGCCTCAGTTTTGCCGGGGAGATGACCCTGCTCCCCGGGGTCGTACTGATCGGGCTCGCCTTCGCCGGGCTCTTCTTCTCGGTCTGGCGGACTCGGCACCGGATCATGCTGGCGGTCGGCGTGCTAATCAGTGTCGGGCTGGCCAGCGGCACCACCCTCGGCGGGGACGGCAATCCCGGGTACGCGACCCTGGTGCTGCACGCGCCCGGCTTCGACGCGATCCGTACCTCCGGCCGGCTGGTGCTCTGGACGACCCTGCTGCTCGGCATCCTGGCCGCTGGTGCGCTGACCGCGCTGACCCAGCTCGGCGGGGAGCCGTCCGCCGACCGCTCGCCCGAGCACGATCCCGCCGACCCCACCCGGCCCACCGACCCCACCCGGCCCACCGACTCCAGCCAGCCCGCCGACGCCACCGAACCTGTCGACGCTACCGACCCGGCCGATGCCAGCGAGCCCGCCGATGCTGCCCGGCCGGCCGATGCCGTCGAGCCCGGGCAGGCTGGTCTGGATCGGGACGCGGACCGGGGTGTGCCGGAGCCGGGGGAGCGGTCCGGCACAGGGGTGCCAGCGCTCGCTGGGCTGCCCGTGCTGCGCAGTGCCGCCTACCAGCCGCCACCGGGCACCGAGGAGCCGGAGCGGGCGGTACCCGGCCAGCGCGCCGCCGAGTTCGGCGAGGTGGCCGCCCGGTTCCGCAGGGTGCTGGTCGGGCTGGTCGCGCTGGTCCCGCTCGCGCTGATGGTCCTGGAGGGGGTGAACACCACCCCGCACGCACCGGTGATCCCGCAGCCGGCGGCGTTGCGCGGGGTCGAGGGTCCGCTGCTGGTACTGCCGAGCAGCGGCACCCTGGAGTTCAGCGTGATGCTCTGGTCCACCGACGGCTTCCCGAAGATCGTGAACGGGCTCGCCGCCTTCACCCCGGAGTCGCAGGCGCAGACCCTCGGCATCACGGCGGGCTTCCCCGACCGGTTCAGCGTCGACCACCTGCGGCAGATCGGGGTCCGTACCGTCGTCGTGCTGCCCGAGTATCTGGCCGGTACGCCGTGGCAGGAGGTGCTGAACCGGCCGGTCGACGGCCTGGGCGTGACCCGTGAGGAGGTCGCCGGCTCGGTGGTGTTCCGGCTCAACTGAACCGGACCCGTCACCGGCGTTAGTTTAGGACTCCAACTATTGACAGCGTGTACAGCCGTGTGTGAACGTCTGCACGACGCCGTTCCGGGAGCCAGGACGACGCCACGGGAGCAGGGCAAGCTCCCGGTTGGAGCCTTCCGTCCGTGCGCGCGATCGGCGCGACCGCACCGGTGGCGCGGCGTTGCCGGCAAACACCCGGACAGTGCCGCCGCGCCGACGCTTCGTCAGTCCTCGTCGGACCACAGTCGCGTACGCCGAAGCAGCGCAAGCTCTGTGACACAGGGAGCCGTACATGCGTAGAAGTCTTGCCAGCGCGCTCGCGGCCGTACTGGCCGCCGGCGCCGTGGCAGTGGTGGCCCAGGTCGCCGTCAGCCCCTCCGCCGCACCGGCCTCGGCCGCGGCAGCGGAACCGTACTCGTGGAGGAACGTCCGGATCGACGGTGGTGGCTTCGTCCCCGGCATCGTCTTCAACCCCACCGAGCGAAACCTGATCTATGCCCGCACCGACATCGGCGGCGCCTACCGCTGGGAGCAGTCCAGCCAGAGCTGGACCCCGCTGCTGGACTGGGTCGGCTGGGACCGGTGGGGCTGGAACGGCGTGCTCAGCATCGCCACCGACCCGGTGCAGACCAACCGGGTCTACGCGGCGGTCGGGATGTACACGAACGACTGGGACCCGAACAACGGCGCGATCCTGCGCTCCACCGACAAGGGCAACACCTGGCAGGCGTACCAGTTGCCGTTCAAGGTCGGCGGCAACATGCCGGGCCGGGGCCAGGGCGAGCGGCTCGCCGTCGACCCGAACCGGAACAGCATCGTCTACTACGGCGCCGAGGGCGGCAACGGGCTCTGGCGCAGCACCGACCACGGCGCCACCTGGGCGAAGGTCGGCAACTTCCCGAACGCCGGCAACTATGCGCAGGACCCGAACGACCCGAACAACTATCTCAACGGCAACCAGGGGGTCACCTGGGTCAGCTTCGACAAGTCGACGGGCACGACCGGGAACACCACCCAGACCATCTACGTAGGGGTCGCGGACAAGGCCAACCCGGTCTACCGGAGCACCAACGGCGGTACGAGCTGGGAGCGGATCGCCGGGCAGCCCACCGGCTACCTGGCGCACAAGGGCGTCGTCGACCCGGTCGGCGGCTACCTCTACATCGCGACCAGCGACGCCGGCGGCCCGTACGACGGGGGCAAGGGCGACGTCTGGAAGTTCAACCGGGCCACCGGGGCGTGGACGCAGATCAGCCCGGTACCGTCGAGCAGCGCGGACGCGTACTACGGCTACAGCGGGTTGACGATCGACCGGCAGAACCCGAACACCATCATGGTGGCGACGCAGATCTCCTGGTGGCCGGACGCGATCTTCTTCCGGAGTACCGACGGCGGCGCGACCTGGAGCCGGATCTGGGACTTCAGCTCGTACCCGAACCGGACCAAGCGCTACACCATGGACATCAGCTCGGTACCGTGGCTGACCTTCGGCGCCAACCCGGCCCCGCCGGAGGAGACTCCGAAGCTCGGCTGGATGAACGAGTCCGTGGAGATCGACCCGTTCGACGGCAACCGGCTGATGTACGGCACCGGCGCGACGATCTACGGCACCACCAACCTGCGCAACTGGGACAGCGGCGGCACGGTCACCATCCGGCCGATGGTCCGGGGCCTGGAGGAGACCGCCGTGCTCGACCTGGTCAGCCCGCCGACGGGCGCCCCGCTGGTCAGCGCGCTCGGCGACATCGGCGGCTTCCGGCACACCAACCTGGACGCGGTACCGGCGATGATGTTCACCCAACCGGTCTTCACCAGCACCACCAGCCTGGACTTCGCCGAGCTGAACCCGAGCGTGATGGTCCGGGCCGGCAACTTCACCGACGCCGACCGGCCGAACGACAGCCACGTCGCCTTCTCCACCGACGGCGGGGCGAACTGGTTCCAGGGCCAGGAGCCGGGCGGGATCAACAGCGGTGGCACGGTCGCGGCCGCCGCCGACGGCAGCCGGTTCGTCTGGGCGCCCGGCGACGCCGGGCAACAGGTGGTCTACTCCGTCGGGTACGGCAACTCGTGGAGCCAGTCCAGCGGCATCCCGGCGAACGCCACCGTCGAGGCCGACCGGGTGAACCCGAACAGGTTCTACGGCTACTCGGCCGGCCGGTTCTATCTCAGCACCAACGGCGGGCAGAGCTTCACCGCCACCGCCGCCACGGGCCTGCCGAGCACCGGGGCGAAGTTCAAGGCGGTGGCCGGGGCCGAGGGGCACGTCTGGCTGGCCGGCGAGACCGGGATCTTCCGGTCCACCGACTCCGGGGCGAGCTTCACGAAGCTGTCGAACGTGAGCAGCGCGGTGAACGTCGGCTTCGGCCGGGCGGCGCCCGGACAGACGTACCCGGCCGTCTTCGCGGTCGCCACCGTCGACGGCGTGCGCGGGGTGTACCGGTCGGACGACGCCGGAGGCAGCTGGGTGCGGATCAACGACGACAAGCACCAGTACGGCAACATGGGCGAGGCGCTGACCGGCGACCCGAGGGTGTACGGCCGGGTCTACCTCGGTACCAACGGTCGCGGAATCCTGGTCGCGGACCGGCTCGGCGGCCCCACCAACCCGCCGACGGCCACCCCGACCACCCGCCCGCCGACGGCCACTCCGACACCGACGGCCACCCCGACGCCCACCCGGACACCGACGGCGACTCCGACCGGTACGGCGCCGCCGAGCGGGGCGTGTACCGCCGCCTACCGGGTGACCGGCTCGTGGCAGGGCGGCTTCCAGGCCGAGGTGACAGTGCAGAACACCGGCACGTCGGCGATGACCGGCTGGACGGTGGGCTGGACCTTCACCAACGGGCAGACGATCAACCAGATCTGGGGCGGTACGCACACCCAGAGCGGTTCGTCCGTTTCGGTGCGGAACGTCGCGTACAACGGCAACCTGGCACCGAACGCCAGCACGACGTTCGGCTTCCTCGGCAGCTGGACCGGTGCGAACGCCGTACCGGCTCCGCTCACCTGTGCGCGGAGCTGACCAGGATCGCGAGCTGACCAGGATCGCGGGCTGATCAGGGCCGCGAACGCCCGACGGGCCCGGTGCGTCACCGCACCGGGCCCGTGGTTCCGGAGCCCCGCCCGACCGGCCGGGCGGGGCTCCGGGGATCAGGCGGTGTCGACCCGGACCGACGAGTTGGCCCGGTCGACCGGGTTGGCCCGGTCGACGTCGACGAACTCGATGCCGTCGTGGGCGGGCAGCTCCCGCTCGGCACGGGCCAGCGCGGCCCGGGAGGCGGTGGCGGCGGCCCAGGCCACGGCGGCACCGACCAGGCCCGCCCCGATCAGCCAGCCCCAGGGCAGGCCCGGACGGCGGCCGGCGAGGGCGTCGTACGCCCGGCCGGCCCGCACCCGGGCCTCGTCGGTCACGGCGCCGACCCGGTCGCCGGCGTTGCTGGTGAGGTGGGCGCCGGTCCGCCGCGCCGAGCGGGCGGTGTACTTCACCGAGTCGCCGGCAGAGTTGACGGCGCCGGTCAGGTATTCCCACGCCTGGTCGGCGATCCGCTCGGGCTTGCTCTGATGTTTCAGCAGGTTCGTTCCGAGCATCGTGCTACCTCCTCGGTTGCCGAACGCAGCGGCCACTTCGGACAGAGGCGTCTGTTCGGCGCGGTTGCGGGTTGCTACTCGGGAGGTGCCCAGGTGTCTTTCCTGGCAAACCCGCGATCACCAGGTTCCCGGCGCAGCAGGCCGGTGTGCTCAGTGCAGCAGGACGATCGGCGCACGCTGGGCGAAATCGTCGTCATCGTCGTCGTCATCGCCTCCGCCGCCGAATCCGCAGGCGAGTACCAGAGCCAGCAGTGCACCGACCCCAGCGAGTCCGATCAGCTTCCTCAGCATCAGGTGTCCCTTCCCGAGCCCGGATCGCCCGTCCGACGACGGCCGATGCGCTCATGCTAGGTGCTGGTTGGTACCGCCCGCCCCGCTCGACGGCACCTGTCGCAGCGGTTCCGTCGGCCCCGCCGGTAGCCGGCTGTCGCATAGGCGACAGGGATTCGGGTACCGGGTACGGAAAGGCCGGGCGAGGTACGACACAGGGCACCGGTGGCCCGGTCCGACCTGCGGGGCGGCTACGCTGAGGACGTGACGGTGGAGGTGCGTAAGCGGACGGTGCAGGAAAATTTGGCGTAGTTTGCCCCGTTACCAGCGTAGTTTGTCGGCTCGTTGAATAGATTGCCCGTCCGGAAGGGTGGCGATCGGGGCCGTGAGAGGAATACTCTCGGTCGCGGCCCGCGTACTGATTAGGCGCCCGGACATGGGCGAGTGGAGGTGCTCGCGTGAGCCTGTCGATCGTCAAGTCGGTCCTGCCTGGTGGAGTTGTGGAGATCGCCCCTCGGGGAGAAATCGACGTCGATACGGCGTACGAGGTTCGTGAGGCGATCGCCGGGGTTCTGACCAAGGGGCGACCGTCCAGGATCGAGCTCAACATGCGACTGGTCAGTTTCATCGACTCCGTCGGCATCAGCGCCATGGTCGCCGGCTTCCAGACTGCGGAGGTCAGCGGCGTCAAGCTCGTGGTCACCGAACCGAGCCGGTTCGTCCACCGGCAGCTCTGGGTCACCGGGCTCCTCGGCCTGTTCGGCGCGCCGGAGCCCTACTTCGCGGGCGCCGGAGCCGTCGCCGAGGAGGCGAAGGTCCCCGGCGTCTGATCGCCCCGACCCGCGGCCCGATCGTCGCGGCTCGGATTCCATCCACCCCTACCGTGGATCATCCAGTCCTGACAGGTCCACGTCGGACGCCTCGGTGATTGCCCGGATCGCCGTCACCGAGGCGTAACCCTCCGCCAACCAGGCCACGTCCGTACCGGGTTCGACCCGCTGGCCGGACTCCTCCAGGGCGGTACGCACGAAACCTCTGCCGGCTTCGGCCACCGTCATCTGTACCTGCCCGAATCCCGCCAGGGTGCCCCGCCGGATTCCGCGCAGCCGCTCGTACGGCACGTCCGGGGAGTTCACGTTGAGCACGCTCTGCACGGGTCCGGCGGTCAACCGGGGCAGCAGATCCAGCGCCACCCGGGCCGCGGTCGCCCAGTGCCGCCGCTCGTCCCGCTCCGGTCGGTGTACGGCCACCGCCGCGCCGCCACTGCCGGTGCTCGCCTCGTGCACGGAGAGTACGTCGAGCGAGACCGCCATCCCGTGACAGTTGTTCGCGGCGGCGGTGAACGCCGCTCCGACCGTGCCGGAGTGCAACACCGCCCGACCGGCGTTGGCGCCCCGGTTGATCCCGGAGAGCACCACCGTGGGCGGCGGCCCGAACGCCTCGTGCAGGGCGATCAGCGTGATCAGTGCCGGTGAGCCGGCCACCCCGTACGCCGGCACGCCAGGTAGTTCCTCGATCGGATGCTCCTCGACGACGACCCGGCCGTCCCGCTCCACCGCACTCATCGCGGCACTCGCGCCACTGGCCTCCTCGCTCGGGGCGGCCACCACCACGTCCAGTCCCCGTTCCACAGCCGTACGCGCCAGCCAGCGCAGCCCGGGAGCACCGATGCCGTCGTCGTTGGTGACAAGTACCCGAATCGTCATGCCGTGACCAGTACCCGGATCGTCACGACTTCGTCGTCCGGTGCGCCAACTCGTCAGGGGTCAACCGATCCTGCCGGTCCACCTGCATCGGCGCCAGGGTCACCCGGTCGACCAGGCCGGCGATCGCGTCCGGCCGGCCGGTGCCGAGCCCGTGCCGGGTGACGTTGAGCGCGCCCGCCGCCGCCCCGGTCCGGATCGCCAGCCGGAGGTCGCCGCCCTGCGCCAGTATCGCCGCCACCCCGGCGGTCATCGAGTCACCGGCGCCGCGCGGGTCCGCCACCTCCAGCCGGGGCATGTCGAGCTGGGCCACCTCGCCGTCGATCAGCACCAGGGCCGGTTCCTCGGCCCGGCTGACCACCACCGACTCGGCTCCCCGCGCGTGCAGGGCCTGGATCACCCGGAGCAGTTCCGCCTCGCTGTCGTCGCTGGCCAGGCCGTCCCGGAGCAGTTCCTCGTGGCTGACCTTGAGCACCGACACACCGCTGTCGAGCACGGCCGCCAGGTGCTGGCCGGAGAGGTCGGCGACCACCCGACTGCCGTTGTGCCCGAGGTCGGCGGCGAGCCTGCGGTAGATGTCCGGCGCGATCAGCGAGGGGTGGCCGGGACCGCTGAGGATGCTCACCTCGGCGCCGAGTCCCTCGCTGAGCGCGAGGTTGTAGAGCTCGTCGAGTTCGTGCCGGGCGAGCGGGTGGCCCGGCACCGAGGCGATCTCGTGGCGCTTGCCGTCCCGCCGGTCGTGCACGTAGCCGCCGCTGCTGGACTCCCGGTGGATCACCCGGAGGTCGACTCCCTCGCCGGCGAGCAGCGGTTCGAGGACCTGTCCGATCTCGCCGCCGAGCCCGGCGCAGAGCACCACGGGCACGCCCAGACACTTGATCATCCGAGCCTGCCACACCCCCTGGCCGCCCGGATGCAGGTGGATCTCGGTCTCGTCGGCGGGCTGGTCTATCGTGACCGTCAACTGGGGGTCCGGGGCAAAAACCATGACATGTCCGCTCATGCCCGTTAGGTTCCCTGGTAGCCCGCTGTTTATGCAGCTCACCGGCGTGTCGACACGATCCCCACCCTGGAGCGGACCCGGCGTCCCCACGGTTTGTAGGTGGAGAGCAGGGTGGCGACCACCAGCAGAGAGCTGGAGACGATCGGCGCCGCCAGCAGTCCCTGCCGGGCGTCCGGCGGGGTCGCCGCGCCGAGTTCGGCCGCCTGGAGGCTCGGCCGCAGCGCGAAGAGCACCGCACCGACCATCACGGTGGTGATCACCAACTTGACCAGTACCCACCGGTGCCTGACCAGGCCCCAGGGGGTGAGCAGCGCGCTGGCGACGCCGACCAGCCAGGCCAGCACGCTCAGCGGTACGAAGACGGTCTGCCCGACCAGGGCCATCGCCGGATAGACCACCTCGGGGTCGGCACCACCCGCCCCGGCCACGCCGAGGGTCAGCAGCACCAGGTCGACCCCCAACCAGCCAACAGCAGTGACCACGTGCAGGGTGAGCAGGGCTTTTCGCCAGGGCGGGGAGAGCGTCATGGCAGTGATGCTGCCGTCGGGACGCCGCCCGGACGTCGTGCCGGTGTCGACCGCCCGGATACGCGCCTCGACGTACAGCCGGCGCCCCGGGCCGGCGCCAGGTAGTCCCTCGCGCGAGGTGCCAGGGTGTCACCACGGTGACACCCTGGCACCATCACGAACCGACACCTCACTCCGGCCGAGGGGCTCAGCGCCAGGTGTCGGTCCAGCTCGCGGTGCAGGGGGTGCTGGACGGCGTGCTCCGGGTCCGGTTCGGGTCGCTCTCCCAGACCACCTGGCCGCCGTTGCGCTTGACGTACTTGTACTGCACCGCCGTGCCGGCCGGCAGGTCGACAGTCGCGCGCCAGACCGGATAGCCGGCCGAGGAGAGCGGCACGCCGTTCGCCGGGTTCCAGTTGCCGAGCGCCGGAACGTTGCCGGTGACGTAGACGTTCTCGCCCCAGACCGTCGTCGCGGTCACCGCGAAACTGGTGGCGACGCTCGGGCAGGAGCCGCCCGTCGGGGTCGGGCCCGGGCCGCCACCCGAGGTCCGCGCGTTCACGTGCAGCGCCAGGGCACCGTTCGCGGGTACTGTCGCGGTGACCCGGCCGGCGGTGTCGACCTGGTACGTCGTACCCGTGCAGGAGCCGCCGCTGAAGTCGCCGGCCAGCACGTCGCAGTAGGTGCCGGCCGGCAGGCTGGTCTGGAACGTGGATATCTGTGATGGTTCGGTTGGTTTCGAGCGGGTTCGGTTTGCAGAGATCGCTGCCCCGGATCGAGGGTCAGGGCCGTTGTCGCAGCTCCGGTGCCGGTGACTCGTCGTCCGGTCCTTGCACAACTTTCATCCGCGTGGGGCGTACATGATGACGGCTACCCCGACCAGGCAGATGGCGGCGCCGGTCAGGTCGTAGCGGTCCGGGCGGAACCCGTCGACGAGTACCGCCCAGCCGAGCGAGCCGGCCACGAAGATCCCGCCGTACGCGGCGAGCACCCGGCCGAAGTGCGGGTCGGGCTGGAACGCCGCGACGAAGCCGTACCCGGCCAGCGCCAGCATGCCGGCGGCGATGAAGAGCAGGCCGCGGTTCTCGCGTACGCCCTGCCAGACCAGCCAGGCACCGCCGATCTCGGCAACGGCGGCGAGCAGGAACAGCAGCAGCGAGCGGGTGATCGTCACCTCGCCATTGTTGCTGGTCGGCGACTGCGCCGGTTGCTTGCATCGATGGCTGTCTCTAAGCTTGGTCGGCGCCGTCACACCACCGGTACGGGCTGGCCGGTCCGGTGACGGCTCGGTGATCCCGGGAGTCGGTCACTCGTTGTCGTAACAGCACCGCCGGCACGCGCCAGGGCGGCGACGGGCCGGCAGTCGTCCGAGAGGAACTCCCATGCGGATCTCCGCACCGTACCGTCGCGTCTCCCTGGCCCTGGCCACGGTGACCGCGATCGCCGCGAGCAGCGCTGCCGTGCTCGGCACCGGGCCGACGTCGACCGCACAGGCCGCCGCCGGCTGCCTGGTCAACTACACGGCCAACCAGTGGACCGGAGGCTTCACCGCCGCCGTCCGGGTCACCGCCGGAGACACCCCGGTCAACGGCTGGACCGTGACCTGGACCTACGGTGGCGACCAGCGCATCACCAACAGTTGGAACGCCCAGGTCACCCAGTCCGGCGCGACGGTCACCGCCCGGAACGTGGCCTGGAACGGTTCGCTGCCGGCCGGCGGCTCCACCGAGTTCGGCGTCCAGGGCAGCTATGCCGCCAGTTCGGCGGCACCGAGCGGGTTCACCCTGAACGGTGAACCGTGCAACGGTGCCGAACCGACCACCCCGCCGAGCACGGCGCCGCCGACCACCAGGCCGCCGACTACTCCGCCGACCAGCGTGCCGCCGACGCTGACACCACCACCGACCGTACCGCCGACCACTCCGCCGCCGAGCGGCTGCGGCGGCGCGGTGCTCTGCGACGGCTTCGAGAACCAGACCGGTACGGCGCCGTCGGGCGACTGGACCGTCAGCTACCCGGACTGCTCGGGCAGCGGCACCGCCAGCATCGACACCTCGGTCGCGCACCAGGGCACCCGCTCGGTACGCATCAACGGTGCCGTCGGCTACTGCAACCACGTCTTCGTCGGCTCGACCCGCGATCTGGGCAGCGTCGGGGCGGTGCGGTACGCCAGGCTCTGGGTCCGGCACACCACGGCACTGCCGACCTCGCACGTGACCTTCCTGGCCATGCGGGACGCGGCCGACGGCAACCGTGACCTGCGGATGGGCGGGCAGAACCGCGCCCTGCAATGGAACCGCGCGTCCGACGACGCCACCCTG
Organism: Plantactinospora sp. CNZ320; assembly: GCF_002846275.1. Lineage (NCBI taxonomy): Bacteria > Bacillati > Actinomycetota > Actinomycetes > Micromonosporales > Micromonosporaceae > Plantactinospora > Plantactinospora sp. CNZ320. Next base: position 3,061,547 of record NZ_PJMP01000001.1, on the reverse strand, counting down.
CCGGAGCAGAGCCCGAACGGTGTCGCACTCAGCGCGCCGCTGCCGGTCAACGAGTGGACCTGCCTGGAGTTCATGGTGGACGGCGCGCAGGGCCGGCTCTCCACCTGGGTCAACGGGACCGCGGTGACCGGGCTGACCGCCGACGGTACGCCGACGCACGATGTCGATGGGCAGTGGTACAACCGGGCCAACTGGCGGCCCAACCTGACCGACCTGCGGCTGGGCTGGGAGAGCTACGGCGAGGGCGCGAACACGCTCTGGTTCGACGACGTGGCGCTCGGCTCGACCCGGATCGGCTGCTGATAGCGGGAACCGCCGGCACTGCCCAGGGGTGGCGGGCGGTGCCGGCGGTTCGCGATGGTGCGGTGCGGTCGATCAGTGCATCGACAGGTGTACGTGGTTGGTGTGATCGCTGGACGGGTCACCGTTGCCCCCGTTGTACGTCTTCCAACCACTGCTCGGCAGCCAGATCTGCTTGAACCAGATCACGTACAGCACACCCAGTCGATCGGCGTTGCGCACGTAGTACGCCGCCAGGTTGTTGCCGTACGTCCGGTCGCCGCCGGTCGCCACTCCGCCGAACCCGTTCTTCTGGGCGGCGAAGTCACACGCCTGACCCTTCGGGTGCTCGCCGCTGCCTCCGCTGCGGAAGCAGGAGACGAACCGGGTGAAGCCGGCCGCCTGGGCCTGCTTCAACGCGTGCAGGGTGCGCGCGGTGATGCAGCCACTTGTGGTCGGGTCGTTGAGACTGCACGACTCGTCCGGCCAGGAGCCGTCGGCGTTACGGGGTGCCGGTCGCGCCGACCCGCCCCCGCTGCCGCTGATCCCGGCGGCGGCGCCGCCGCTGTTGTTCGCCGCCGCAAGCGCCCGTTCGGCCTGCTTCTTGCGGGTCTCCATCACCTCGACCTGCTTGCGCTGCTCGCCGATTTCCTTGTCGAGCGCGGCCTTGGCCTGGGTCTCCTTGTCCAGGCTCTCCCGCAGCCCGCGCAGTTCCCGGCTCTCGTTCGCCGAGATCGTGTCGAGTGCGGCGGCCCGGTCCACCAGGCTGGTCGGAGATCCACTGTTCAGCAGTGCGGAGACCTGGCCGAGCCGACCGGTCCGGTACGCCATGTTGCCCATCTCGGCGACCCGTTCGCTCCGGGTCGCCACCTCGGTACGCAGCTCGGCGAGCTGCTGGTTCAGTTCCTTCTGCCGCTTGACGGAGTTGTCCAACTTGTTCTTGGCGGTCAGATAGCCCTTGCTGGCGGTCTGGAGTTGCTCGCGCAGGCTGTCCGTGCCTCCGTCGATGTCGTCGCCGCCGGGTGCCGCGGCCAGCGCCCCGGGGGTCGCGTACTCCGGTGCCGCCTGCGCGGGTGCGCCGCCGAGCGCCGCGAGGACCATGCCGAGGGCGACGACCGCTGTGGTCGCGACCTTCCGGTGCGGTCTCGTGGCGCTCCGCGCGGACGCCGGAGCCTGTCGGGTGGGTGCCAGGAACGGCATATGACAATGTCCTTCCGTCAGCCGCCGACCGGGTTAGCTGACGGGTTCGGGACGGAAGATCCCTACCGCTGGCGCGGATACACCCCTGGTACGTGGTTCCCCGGCTCGCGCGTGCGATTAGGCGACGGTCCCCGCAGGCGCCGGAGGGCGCCGCCCGGCGGAGACCGGAGCCGAGCTTACCGGCAGTCGTTCGCCGGGGACACGTGGCGTTGTCGGAGCCGGATTCGCGATTTTCCGAGTTGGGCGGATGTATCCGGACAAAGCTGGCCGACGCAGCCTCAAAACTTAAGATGCCGCTAACTATCGGTGAGTCTCGACGGCTGGCGGGGCAGGTGTGCGAGGGTCGCCGGCCGACCGCGATGTCACGCGGCGTGCTCGGTGGTCACCAGTCGGTGGGGCCGCAGCCCCCGGGCGCGGTGTTCGGCTCGACCTGGAGCGTGGCGTGCGAGATGTGGAAGTCCTCGCGCAGCGCCGACCGGGCCGCGGCGAGTACGGTACCCACCTCCGCGTCGCGGTCCAGCCTCAGGTGCGCCGAGGCCACCTCCATCCCGGAGGTGAGGGTCCAGACGTGCAGGTCGTGTACGTCGCAGACGCCGGGTACCCCGGCCAGCCGGGTGCGTACGGCGGCCACGTCGAGGTGCTCGGGCGCGGCCTGCACCAGGATCCGTACGGCGCTGCGGCCGAGTCGCCAGGTGCGGGGCAGGATGAACAGCCCGACCGCCAGGGCCACGATCGGATCCGCCCAGCGCCAGCCGGTCAGGATGATCACCACGGCGGCGACGATCACTCCCACCGAGTTGAGCAGGTCCCCGAGTACCTCCAGATATGCGCCGCGCAGGTTGATGCTCTCCCGCGCACCGGCCCGGAGCAGGCCGAAGGCGGCGGCGTTGGCCAGCAGGCCGAGCGTGGCGACCACGAGCATCGGACCGGCCGCGACCCGGGGCGGGTCGTCGAACCGGCGTACCGCCTCGACCAGCACGTAGAGCGCCACCCCGAACAGCAGTACCGCGTTGGCCAGCGCCGCCAGCACCTCCAGGCGGTAGAGGCCGAAGGTCCGCTGCGGGTCGCCGACCGCCCGCCGGGCCGCCGTGATCGCGGCCAGTGCCATCCCGATCCCGAGCACGTCGGTGAACATGTGCCCGGCGTCGGAGAGCAGCGCCAGCGAGCCGGTGGCCAGCGCGGCGACCGTCTCGACCACCATCAGGACGGCGAGCAGCCCGAAGGCCGCCCAGAGCCGCCCCCGGTGCTGCTCTGCCGCCCAGGTCAACCGCCCCCCGTGGTCGTGCCCGGCCCCCAACGCCGCTCCCTCCGTCCCGGTCACCCCCGCTGTCGATACTGCCGGGCCGTGGGGTCGTCCCAGCCGGAAAACGGCGGGACCGGCTATCCCTCGTCGGCCAGGGTGGCCGCGATCGGCGCCCGGGCGGCCCGCCGGGCCGGCGGCAGGCTGGCCAGCACCCCCGCCGAGGCGGCCAGCGCGGCGCAGAGGGCGAGCTGACCGACGGGTACGGCCGGCAATCCGTGCCCGTACCCGCGGATCAGCCCCAGTGCCGCCGTCCAGCCGAGGCCGACGCCGAGGGCGATCCCGGCCAGTGCACCTACCGCGCCGGCCAGCGCCGCCTCGGTCAGCAGCATGGCGGCCAGCTGCCGGCGGGACAGGCCCAGCGCCCGGACCGTCGCCGACTCGCGGCGGCGTTCGACCACCGAGAGCGCGAGCGTGTTGCCGATGCCCAGCACGGCGATCAGCACCGACATGCCGAGCAGGGCGGCGAAGATCCCCAACAGCTCGTCGAGGGTACGGGCGAGCGCGTCGGCCTGGTCGGCGAGGCCGCGTACCCGGACCGCCGGCTGGTCGGCCAGGGCCGCGTCCAGCGCCTGCCGGCCCGCCGCCGTCGACACCCCCGGGGCGAGGTCGACCAGCAGCCGGTCCGGCTCCCCGGGGCCGTACGCGGCGGTGAACGACGTCCAGGAGACCAGGGCGGCACCGTCGACCGGGGAGTCGTCGTAGACCGCCACCACTGTCAACGGGGCCGGTGGGCCGAGCCCGAGGGCGATCCGGTCACCGACCCCGACGCCCCGGTCGGCGGCGAACTGCCGGCTCACCGCCACCGTCCCCGGCACCAGCCCGGCCAGGCTGCCGGCGGTCACCTCGGGACGTACCGGCCCGTGCAGCCGCTCCGGCGGCACCGCCCAGATCCGGATCCGTGCGTTCAGCGGCGAGTTGGCCAGGCGTACCTCGGCGACGGTGCCGAACGCCGGATCGGGGCGCAGCCGCTGGGCCAGCCCGGGTGGCAGCGGGCCGCGTACCGCCGTCGGCGAGCCGTCGGTGCGGACCCGGTCCAGCACGAAGTCGACCGGGAAGTTCTCGGACAGCTCCCGTCCGGCCTGCTCCCGGGCGGTCGCCAGCAGCACGCTGAACATCGCCATCAGGGCCACCCCGATGGTCAGGGCGGTGCTGGTCGCCGCCGCCCGCCGGGGATCGCGTCGGGCGTTGACCACGGCCAGCCGTACCACCGGACCGAAGAGCCGGGCCGGCAGCCAGCCGACCAGCCGGACCGCCCGGGGGACCAGCAGCGGGGCCGCGACCACCGCGCCGAGGAAGGCGACCATGCCGCCGCCGAGCACCAGCGGCAACCCGGGAAAGGCCAACGGCAACCCGACGAGTACGGCCAGCCCGCCGACCCCGGCCAGGCCGAGCGCGACAGCGATCCGGGTACGGCCGCGCCGGCCCCCGCCCACCGCCACGGCGCTGCGGGAGTGCAGTGCGGCCAGCGGCGGTACCCGACTCGCCTGCACCGCCGGCACCAGCGCGGCCAGCACTGTCACCAGGGTGCCGAAGCCGAGCGCCACCAGCACGGTCGGCCAGCGCACCACCGGGGCGTGCAGTGGGATGTCCGAGGCGACCAGTTCCCGTCCCCGGATCAGCCCGTAGCCGACGAGCAGGCTGGCCAGCAGCCCGCCGACCGAGGCGAGCAGGCCGAGGACGCCCGCCTCCAGGAGTACGACGCCGCGCACCTGCGCCCGGGACGCGCCGGCACAGCGGAGCAGGCTCACCTCCCGGACCCGCTGCGTGCCGAGCATCGCGAAGGTGTTGTAGATGACGAACGCCGAGACGGTCAGCGAGACCAGCCCGAAGCCGAGCAGTACGGCGAGGAAGCCGTCGACGTACTTCGCCGCCTGCCGGGCGAGCCGGTCCCGCAGTTCGGCCCCGGTCAGCGGCTGCGCGCCGGGGCCGACCGCCTCGGCGATCCGGTCCCGCAGCCGGGCCGGGTCGGTGCCCTCGGTGGCCCGGACCACCACCTGGGCGTAGTCGACGGTACCGGTGAGCGTGCCGAGGTCGGCCGAGGTCAGCGCGGCGACGGCCGAGCCGCCGTAGAGCCGGTTCACCCCGAGGTCGAGCGTGCCGACCAGGCGCAGTTGGTGTGCCGTGCCGGCCCGGTCCAGCACCGTCACCGGCCCGCCGAGGGTGAAGCCGGAGCCGGCCACGGTCGCCCGGTCCAGGGCGATCTCCCCGGCAACGGTGGGCAGCCGGCCGGCGGCCACGTCGTACGGGGCCAGTGCGGCGTCACCCGGCACCGAGAGGGCGTACCCGATGTGGTCCTGGCTGGTGATCAGTTTCCCGTTCCGGTCGAGTACGCCCAGCCAGGCCACCACCCGCCCGTCCGCCGCCGCCACCCCGTCGACGGCCCGGATCCGCCGCACCGTCGCCGGGGTGAGCAGCCCGTGCTCCGGCTCGACCACCACGTCCACGTTCCGGGCCGAGCGGGCCAGGTCGGTGTAGAAGGCGGCTCGGGCGGTGTCCCCGTAGACCAGGGTGCCGGCGAGGAAGCCGACCGCCACCACCACGGCGAACCCGGTCAGCACCACCCGTACGGCGTGCGCGCGCAGCCCGGCCAGGGCGAGCCGGAGCAGCGGGCGGCTCATCCGCCGGGGCGGGTGCCGGGGTGCACCGGCTCGACGGGGCGCATCCGGCCAGTGTCGCCGGAGGCGGGGCGCGGCGGCGCCGGGCTGTCGAGATACGGACAGGCCGGTGTCGGCTCCTTGCGGGGCACACCGTCTCCGACAGCGTGATGTCGGATCAACAGAGTCATGGCGGTTGATGTCCGCCTGGACACCAACCGCCATGACGATCGGCCGACTAGGCGCGCACGTTGAAGTTGTCCCGGTCGATGACCCGGTTGTCGAGGAAGAACGCCTGTAGGTCAGAGCCGCCAAGGCTGTTCTGTGCCGTGGGGATCATGCACACGCTGTAGCCACGGTTGGTGGTGCTGCGGTGTTCGGTCAGCCAGGGCACCTGGCAGACGAGCCTTCCCAACCGTTTGGTGTCGAAGTTGAAGGTGAACCCGGCGGGATTGGATGCGGCGCCCTGGAGGGTGGAGGCGAAGGGGTACTCGTCGCAGGTGTGGGTGCCGCCGGGCGGACGCGGGTAGTTCGCACCTGTCGGGCAGGAGATGTTCCGGTTGGCGGTGATCTCGGTTTCTCTGGTCGTCCGGGTCAGCCGCGACGGCAGGTTGGTGGTGTTGATGGCATTCCTGATGTGGAAGGCGTACATCGGATAGCGGCTTTCGGGGACCTCGAGGGTCGGGACGAAGTCCTGATTGACGCAGCCCGCGGTGCCACCCGGAAGCACGTCGTCACAGCGGTGACCCGGGTAGTTGGTCCACAACGTGAGGGTCACCCCGTTGACGGCCGCCGGGTTGACGAACCAGAATCCCCAGTCCGACCTCGAACCCCAGTACTGGCCGGGTAAGCGCGGCGAGGTGAAGGTCACCGAACCGGAAAGGTCGCTGAGCGCGCCGCCGACCGGCGGGTTGCCACCCACGATGTTGCAGTAGAAGAAGCAATCGGGTGCCGACCAGAGCGTCGGGGTGCCGAGCGTACCCCAGGCGCGGACCGGGTTGTATTCGAAGGAGTGCGTCCACCGCAGGTCTCTGGCCTGCAGCGTTACTATGCTGGCGTAGTTGAAGTAGATCTCGCCCACGACGCTGCCGCTCTGCGCCACCATCACCTGGTATATGCCACCGGCCGACTTGCACATCACGAAGCGCGACATGTTGACCCAATTGCCATTGCCGCATCCCGCCGGAATCGCCGCGGCCGCGGCGGTCTTACGGGCGGAGGCATGCGTGCTCACCCCGAGCCGGACGCAGCCCACCAACCCGTCCGGCACGCCCGACGTGGTGCAACCAGACGCCGGCGCCACGTCTGCGGGCGCCACGTCCACGGGCGCCGCCGCCGCGGTCATCGGGCCCAGCGCGAAGACCGTGCCCGCAACCACCAACAGCCCGACGGCCGCACGCGCGAGCGACTTCACCGGCAAGAGAGCCATAGATACCTCCAACTGAGTCGATCCCCTGCGGGCATGGTGGCCGGATGACCATCCGAACGTGCGGTATTCCGCCGATCGGCGAACATCGGCGAACACTGGCGAACGGCTTCCGCCGCCGGCCGTCCGGGTACGCTGCCGGCACCGGCGTGCGTGGCGAGAGCGGTGATGGCACAGGGCCTCGGTGAGCAGCTTCTGGACGGGGCGGCGGTCGCCGTCACGACCAGCCAGATGGCAGCGCTTCTGCGCGCTCTGCGCCGCCGGCACGCCCGGCACCTCCGGGATCGCGAGCTGACCTACCGGGAGATCGCCTCACGTACCGGCTGGTCCACCACCGCCGTCGCCGAATACTTCACCGGGCACACACTCGCCCCCACCGACCGCCTCGACGCGCTGGTACGCCTGCTCGGCGCGAGCTCGGCGGAGCAGGGCGCGTTGGCCACCGCCCGGGATCGGATCGACGAGCACCGGCGCAGCGGCAACCCGGCAGCTCCCGTTGCCGCCCGGCTGGTGCTTCGCCAACTCCCGCCCCCGCCCCGGCACTTCAGCGGCCGTGACGAGGAACTGGCCCGCCTTGACGGGCTGGTCGACGGCACCAGGGCGGCGGGCGTCGTGGCCATCGCCACGATCGACGGTGCCGCAGGCGTCGGCAAGACCACCCTGGCGGCGCACTGGGCGCACCGGACCGCTGACCTGTACCCGGACGGGCAGCTCTATGTGGACCTTCGGGGATTCGACCCGAGCGGCCGTACCGTGACGGCCGCGCATGCCCTGCGGTCGTTCCTTTCCGCGCTCGGTGTGCCGGACTCGCAGGTGCCCGCGGGTGAGGACTCCGCCGCGGCGCTCTATCGCAGCGTGCTGACCGGGCGACGGGTGTCGATCCTGCTCGACAACGCCTACGACAGTGCCCACGTGCGTCCGCTGCTTCCCGCGACGGCCACCTGCACGGCGGTGGTCACCAGCCGCAACCGGCTCACCGGCCTGGTGGCCCTGGACGGGGCACACCCGATCACGCTCGGCCCGCTCCCGCACGCAGCCGCCCACATCGTGTTCGCCGCCCGGGTCGGCGACGGCCGCGCCGAAGCCGAGCCCGCCGCGACCGCCACGATCGTCGGCCTCTGCGCCGGCCTGCCACTGGCGCTCGGCGTGGCTGCGGCGCGGGCCGCCACCAACCCGCACACCCCGCTGCAGGCCCTCGCCGAGGAACTCAGCGCGGCCCGTCTCGACGCGCTGGCCGGCGACGACCCGCGAAGCGACACCCGGGCCGTGTTCTCCTGGTCCTATCACGCCCTCACGGCGGCGGCGGCGCGCCTGTTCCGGCTGCTCGGCCTGCATCCCGGAACGCCGATCTCGGTCGCGGCCGCCGCGAGCCTCGCCGCGGTGAGCGTCACCGAAGCCGGTGCGGCGCTCGCCGAACTGGTGCGAGGCAACCTGCTCAGCCGTCGCGGCGCCGACCGCTACGTCATGCACGACCTTTTCCACTGGTACGCCGCCGAACTGGTCCGCGACGCCGAACCGGACGGCGCGCGGGAGGCGGCAGCCCATCGCCTGCTCCACCACTACCTGCACACCGCCCACGCCGCAGCATGCCGGGCCGAGCCTCCGCTCCAGGCACCGCCGCCTGCCGTCGTGGTCGGGGACCCCGGTGCCGACGCCTCAGCCTGGTTCGCCGCCGAACACACGGCCCTGCTGCGCGCCGTCGACATCGCCGTCCTGCACGGCCAGGACGCGATCACCTGGCAGCTCGCCGAGAAGCTCGGCGACTACCTCGACCGCAGTGGCCACTGGAAGGACCTGGCCTCCATCCAGGAGGCGGCACTCACCGCCGCCCGGCGGCTGGGCGAACCACTCAGAGAGGCCGGAGCACACCGGCATCTCGCCCGCGCGCACCTCAGACTCGGAGGCTACGACCAGGCACGCACACATCTGAGTGCGGCACTCGAACTTGCGCAGCGGCATGGCGACCGGCACGCGGAGGGACGTACCTGGCTGAGTCTGGCCCTGCTCAGCGAGCGGGAAGGCCGGCTGGATGTGGCGCGCGACCAGGCACGACACGCGCTCGGCATCTGCGTCGAGATGGAAGACCGGCCGGGACAGGCCCGCGCGCTCAACGCCGTCGGCTGGTATCAGGCGCTGCTCGGCGAGTACGCCGACGCGCTCGCACACTGCGAGCGCTCGGTGACCCTCGCCGCCGAGGTCGACGACCCGATCTGTCAGGCCAACGCCTGGCACAGCCTCGGCTACTCGCATCACCGGCTCGGCGACCACCAACAGGCGCTAACCTGCTATCACCAGGCCCTGGGCCGCTTCCGCCAGGCAGGTGACGACCATCTCGCCGGGCTCATCCTCGCCGACATCGGCGACGCCCACTCCTGCACGGGCGAAACCGTCGCCGCGAAGGAGGCCTGGCGCGAGGCGCTCGCACTGCTCGACAACGTGCGCCATCAAGACGCCGAAAAGGTACGGGCACGGCTGGCGCACTGACGGTTTCGTGCTGCCAGGCATGGTGCAGAGCACCAACCACTACTGAATGTCGAAAGCTCCCGGTCCGGGGAGCACCGGCGACCGCGAATCCGCTAGCTGGGTCCCGTTTTGGTCATGCGGTCGATCCGGTCCCGGACCGCAGTCGTGTCCTGGCCGAGGCCGTCGAGGATGTCGAGCGCCTGTCGCCATGCGGCACGGGCCCGGTCAGGGTCGCCGGTGGCGGTACAGGTGTCTCCGAAGTGGATGAGAATCTCCGCCTCGTTGCTGCGGTCGCCGTGCTCCCTGATCAGTTCCAGGGCCTGCCGATAGCAGGTGATGGCCTGGTCGTAGCGGCCGAGGTGGTGGTTTGCGAAGCCCATGCTGTCCCAGGTCTGGGCCTGACCGACGACGTCCCCGCCTTCCATCAGGGCAAGCGCGCGCTGACAGGAGGCGATCGCCTTCTCGTACTCGCCGAGCAGGGCATGCTGCCAGCCCAGACCGCCCAGCGCGCGGGCCTGCCCGAGCCGGTGCCCGGCCTGGCGAAACAGGTCGAGGGCCTGTCTGGTGTACTCCAACGCCTCCCGCCCAAGTCCCTGCCGCTCGCAGACGAGGCTGAGGTTCAGGTATGTGTGCGCCTGGTCGACAGGCTTGCCTGCCGCCGCGAAGAGTCTCAGGGCGCTGTCGTAGTGCTGGTGTGCCCGGGCGTGTCGATCCATGGCGGTGTAGGCCCGGGCGAGCCCGCGATGGGCGTACGCCTGGGCGAGTGGGTCGTCCAGCCGTTGCGCGGCGGCCAGCGCCACCTCCTGCACCGCGGCCCATTCGTGCCGGCGGACCTGCCGGTGGAGCATCGGCTCGCATGCCCAGGTCAACTGCCAGGCGTGCTCGTCGAAACCGGTCTCGGCGGCCAGCCGGATCGCGGCGAGCAGGGCCGGCTGCTCGCTGGCGCTCCAGTCGATCGCTGCCTTGCTGTCGGCGAACGCCGTACTGACCACACCTGCCCGCGCCGGTGCGCAGGTGATCGGCTGGCGGTTCGGGTCGAGCAACAGGACGGTCGCCCGGGCGGTGTGCAGCAGATGATCGAGAAGCCGGCCTGTCGCGGCCCGCCGCCCGTTCGGCGGTTCGTGGGCGTGGGCGAGTTCGATCGCGTACGCCCGTAGCAGGTCGTGCAGGGTGTAGCGACCGTACCTGTGCTCGGCGAGCAGGTGGGCGCGGACGAGTTCGGCAAGCACCGGGCGGACCTTCTCCACCGAAAGGCCGGCGAGGCTGGCGGCAGCGGGGATTGCGATGTCCGGACCCGGGTTCAGGCCCAGCAGCCGGAACAGTCGGGCGGCCGGCCGGCTCAGCGCCCGGTACGACCAGGAGAAGGTCGTGCGTAGGTCGGCGTCGGTGTCCGCCACAGCCAACCCGTCGAGGCTTCGGGACGGTTCACGCAGTTGCGCGGCGAAGCTGGTCAGCGGCAGCACCGGTTGGCTGGCCGCCCGGGCGGCCACGATGGCGAGTGCGAGGGGTAGCCGCGCGCAGCGGGCGATGATCTCCTTGACCGCCTCGGGCTCAGCCGCGACGCGCTCCGTGCCGAGCCGCAACATGAGCAGTTCCACCGCTTCACGCGCATCCAGCAGATCCAGGCTGTGCGGATGCGCTCCCTCGGTGACCAGTCCGGTCAACCGGCTGCGGCTGGTCACCAAGGCTATGCAGCCGGCGCTGCCAGGCAGCAACGGGCGGACCTGACCGGCGTCGCGGGCGTTGTCCAGCAGCACCAGGAAGCGCCGGCCGGCGAGCAGGCTGCGGTAGAGCGCGACCTGGGCCGGCAGGGTGTCCGGGATCCGCTTCGGCTGCACACCGAGCGCGGCCAGGAATCCCCGGGTCGCCTCCTCGGGTGAGACCACCATTCCGCCGGGGTCGAATCCGCCGAGATTCACGTAGAGCTGCCCGTCAGGGAATCGGTCGGCTGCCCAGTGCGCCCAGCAGACCGCGAGGGCGGTCTTGCCGATCCCGGCGGTACCGTCGATCGTAACGACTGTGGCGGAGCCGCCGAAACTCGCTTCGGCGAGTCGGTCGAGCGAAGCCAGCTCGGCCGTTCGGCCGGCAAGCCGTTGCACTCCCGGCGGTAGTTGCCGGGGGACCGGGCCCGCGCCGGACAGCACCCGGCCCCGCCCGGGGACGGGCGTGGCCGACGGGGCCACACCCGGCGGCGTCTGTCTCCTTGTCCGCTGGCAGGCGTACTCCAGTAGGGCGTGCCGGGGCCGCCAGAACTCCTCGACACCGGTGCGCAGGGAGACCTGCGCCATCCGATCGTTGGCCTGCGCGTACGCGTGGAAGCTCTCGACCAGGCGCCGCACCACGTCCCAGTCCGGCGGTCGGCGGATCGTGCCGGTAAGGATCGCGCCGAGCTGGCTCTTACCGAGGCCGACCTGAGCGCTGAGCACCCGTAGGCTCGGCCCGCCCGCCTGTGTCCACAACAGACGGAGATCGTCGCAGAGGTGCCGGAGAAGCTCGTCCGGCCCGTCGGTCGGCACCGCCCATCCCCCTCCCAGCCGGCCCGCGTGGGCTGTCCGGCGTTGTCCGGAGCGTTGGAAACGGCCGGACGTGAGACCAGCGGCGAAACGCTATCGCAAAGCGACTGTCCGCAGTAGGCAGTGCCCACTGGATGGAGCCACGACCGTAGTGGCTTCCAGTCGAGAGGAGAGTGGGATGCGGTCAAGATTCCTGCGTCGCAGGTCGGGGAGGAACCGTTGAACAGATCGCTACGTCGGGTCGCCACGAGCGTCGTGGCGGTCGGCATGGTCATGGCCGGCACGTTGGTGAGCACCGCTGGTGCGGCCCAAGCCAGTGGATGCCACAAACCGATTCCGTACCTGACCTTCCACAACGGAGTTCTCGGCGGTCACAACTGGCAGTTCTGTTACGACCCCGACAGCGAGATTCCCTGGCCGGTCAAGATCGAAAGATACGACGACCACGTCTCTCCCGCACAGTGGGTCATCGTCGCGCAGGGCGATGGCGACGCCAGCTACACCTGCGTGGGTGCCACCCCACATGTCTTCCGGCTGAACGGCGGCCGCGTCAGCGGCACCTACGCCTGTCAGTGAGTCTCAGCGGCACGGTGGTCGGGTCCGGGGCGATCACGACCACCGTGCCAGGCGCCCAGGTCGGCTTCCTGCTCGTCTCATGCTCGGGAGTGTGATGACCAGAAACACTCGTAGTCGGATTGCGTGGCTCACGACCGTGGCGGCGATCGTGGCGTTCGTCCCCGGCTCGGCATCCGTCGCGGCGTCGTCGGAACCGTCGTTGCGGTTGGTCGCCGCCGGTGCGGTGACCGTCGAACGGCAGCCGGGCAGCCAGTGGGTAAGGCTGGATCCGGGAACGCATGTGGTGGCGGGACGGACGCCGTTCGAGGTGCGTGCGACGCGGACGTCGTACGCCGACCGGATCGTCGGCACGCAGATCGTCGGCAAACGGAGGGTTTCGCTTCCGCCGGGCCTGCTGGCCGACTTCGGCGGTTTTCCGGCGTTCACCCACCTGACCCTGACGGACGCGGCAGGAAGGACCGTGGTCGATCGTGACGAGACGTTCTGCCCCAACGGCGTTGCGGTGCGGGTCCGACCCGACGCGCCGGCCACCTCGCCCTACCCCAACCGCTGTTCGACGTTCGCGCCGTTCGCGTTGGGTGCGGTGTGGGGGATCCAGGCCGGCTGGGGCGTGCCGACAGCGACCCGGTGGGATACTCCGGTGCGCATCGCCGACGGCAGCTACACGGCGGTGGTGTCGATCAATCAGCCCTACCGTGATCTGTTCGGAGTCGCGCCGGATCAGTGGTCGGCAACGGTCCAGGTGACAGTGCGAACGGTAGGCGCCTCCGGTACGTCCACAGCAGCGACGACCACCGCGTTGCAGCCGCCAGCGCTGCGGCCGGCCACCACGCACGTTCCCGCCGGACCGCGACCGGACCTGCGGTCGCTACCCGCCTTCTCCATCTACCTGGGCTACGACCAGCCCGAGCGTGACCTCCTGAACTTCGCGGCGACCGTCTGGGTCGCCGGCACCTCACCGCTGATGGTCGACGGCTTCCGCCGGCCCGGCGAAGCCGTGATGGACGCCTACCAGTACTTCTTCGACACCCGAGGCAGACAGATCGGGTACGCGCAGGTCGGCACCATGGAGTGGGACCCCCGGGAGGGCCACCACCACTGGCACTTCACCGATTTCGCGCGATATCGGCTGCTCAACGCCGACCGGACCGTTGCGTTGCGCAGCGGCAAGGAAGCCTTCTGCCTGGCGAACACCGACCCGATCGACTACACGCTGCCGCACGCCAACTGGCACCCGGAGAACATCAGCCTGCACGCCTCGTGCGGCGACGCGTCCGCGGTCGCGGTCCGGCAGGCGCTCGACGTCGGCAACGGCGACACCTACCACCAGGACCTGCCCGGCCAGAGCTTCGACGTCACCGACCTGCCCAACGGCGTCTACTACATCGAGATCACCGCGAACCCCGAACACGCACTCCACGAACAGGACACCACCAACAACACGTCGTATCGCAAGATCATCATTGACGGTACGCCGGGGAACCGGACGGTAGAGGTGCCGCCGCACGGACTGGTCGATGCCTGAACCAGACTTGCCGTTCCTCCGTCCCCTGCCAGCAGAACGATCCGGATCGCACCCCGAGGCCGTTCCCAGAGGGGGATGATGGCGGTCTCGGGGGCGAACCGGTCGCGGGTCCCGAACGGCGCTAACGGCGGCGGGGCACCCAGTAGATGATCTGCCCGACGATCAGCGCGGGATGCCGATCGGGTAGTGCCTCCAGAGCCCGGGCGAGGTGCGCGGCGAGGTACATCATCAGCCCCACCCGATCACCGTCGAACCCGATCAGCAGGGACAGGCGGGCCGGTGCGCAGGGCCAGTCGTGTTCGCATTCCCGGCAGGTGTAGGTGTCCGTAGGAACGTGCTGCCCGGCCGCCTGGCGCTCACGTACCCGCCGTCGTGCGATGTGCCGTTCCCATCGCGCCCACGGGCCGATCACGGTCTACACCCGCTCGGCGGGCCGGGCTCGGTGCTGCTGCGCCGGAGTCAGGCTGCCGGCCCGACCGTTGGCCAGGTGTGCCCGGGTCGGCCCGTTCCACCCGTCGTACCGGGCCGCGTTGCGGGAGTCGGGGACGTCGATCCACGGGCGCTGCGGCTCCCTCGGCGGAATTGGCGGCGCCTCCTCGTGCCCGATCCGAGCTTTCCGCGCGATCCTGGCGTCAGTCGTGGCGACCCCGACCGCCCGGCGGAACTCGGCGCCGGTCAGGGGGCGCACCCTCAGCGGTGTCGGCACCCGCCGGGCCGAGTCGGGGCAGGTCCATCGGTGTCCACACCAGCAGTACCGCCACAGGCGCCACCAGACCCGACGATGACGAAGTCTGCTCCCTCGTACCTGTCCCATTCTTTTGCCCTCCCGTTCCGGCGCACGACAAAGAAGGGGCGGTCGAATTCCGTACGGGCAACCGCTCCTGTTGACGGAAAGACGACCCACAATTGAGGCGGATCTTGTTGGCCACGCCCCCGGCCTGTAGAAGTGGGCCGGTGTAATGGCTTTTCCGTCTGCCTCCACCCTGGACCGCGACGTTGCGATATTGGAAGATGTGCCAAGCGGATTCGTGGCCTACATCTGGACGGAGGGACGCAGTTGGCCGACATGAATGAGTTTCGTCATCTGTTGCGCAAGCTTCGGACAGAGCAAGGGCTGTCCCAAGACGCTGTGGGCGCTGCGGTGCACGTCAGTGGATCTCAGGTTGGCCACTACGAGTCGGGTCGGAGCATTCCGCCCGACGACATGGCCGATCGGCTAGACGTGGTGCTTCAGGCGTGCTTCGGGCCAGTGTCAACCGATCTCGGGGTGAGGCTGTCGCACCGTGGCTGCGCCCGTGGGCGGACAGCGAAGGTCGCGCGATCGCCGTACGAACCTTCGAGCATTCCATCATTCCCGGATTGCTTCAGACCGAGGCGTACGCGCGGGCGATCATTGAGATCGGCGGACACACTCCGGAGCAGGTCGAGGAGGCCGTGAGGATCCGACTTGCGCGACAAGCCAGGGTCCTCGACCGATCCGATCCGGCCATTTTGACGGCGATCATCGGGGAAGGCGTCCTTCGCCCCCGTGATGCGGTCATGAAGGCGCAGCTTGAGCACCTCGTAGACGTCGGGTGCCGTCCGAACGTCCACGTCCGAGTGGTGCCATTCTCCGCCGGGCTTCATGTGGGGATGACAGGTGCATTTGCCCTCGCCACCCTGCCGGACGGGGCGACTGTGGTCTACATGGACGCGCTTCGAGCGGGTACCGTCGGATCACAGGTGGGCGATGTCCGGCACGCGGTTGTCGCGTGGGAGGCGGTCAGCGCGCGCGCACTACCATGTGAGATGTCCCGTGACCTCATTCTGAAGGCGATTGATGATCATGACCCCGAAGTGGCGTAAGTCGTCCCGCTCTGGGAGTAACGCCGGCAACTGCGTCGAGGTGGCCGACAATCTTCCCGGCCGGGTGCTGGTCAGGGACACAAAGGACCGGGACGGCGGAACCCTCACCTTCGGTCCGACCGCCTGGCGGGCGTTCGTCGGCCTGGCGAAGACGCACGCCTGATACCGAGTACCGACACGAGCAAAGCCCCTCGGCCTGGATAGAACCCGGGTCCGGGGGCTTCGTCATCTCAGAGACCGCCGTCAGGGGGCCGCCGGGCCACCCGGCACACTCCCGCGCCCGACCTGCACCGATCCACCCGGCAAGCCGTCAAGCGGCCTCTACGGTGGTGAGTCGTTGGGTGGCCCGGGAGAGCGCGACATAGAGGGTGCGTACCCCGGCGGCCGAGTCCGCCCGAATCTCCGTCGGGCCGACCAGCACCACGCCGTCGTACTCCAGGCCCTTCGCCTGCATGGTGTCGACCACCTGAAGGCGCGGGTCGGCGATCTGCTCCAACCAGCCGGCGACCTCGGCTCGGCGGGTGACCGCACTGATCACCCCGACCGTCCCCTCTACCTCGGCCAGCAGCTTCGCCGCCGCCTCCCGGACCGCGTCCGGCAGCTCGGCCGCCGGCACCACCAGCTCGACCGGGGGTACCCCGGTGGCCCGCACCGCGACCGGCAGCGGCAGGTCGGGGGAGATCTCGCGGATCACCCGGGCTGCCGCCGCGAAGATCTCCGCCGAGTTGCGGTAGTTGGTGGTGAGGGTGAACTCGTGCCGGGGGCGCCGGCCCAGCGCCTTGTCCCGGGCTCGGGTCAGCTCGGCCGGGTCACCGGTCCAGGCGGTCTGGGCCGGGTCGCCGACCACGGTCCAGGAGGCGAGGCGGCCGCGCCGCCCCAGCATCCGCCACTGCATCGGGGAGACGTCCTGGGACTCGTCGACCACGACGTGGGCGTACTCGCGGTAGTCCGCCGGCCGTTCGATGTCCCGACCGGCTGCCCGGCTGGCCCGCTGCCGGTCCGCGTAGGTGGTCACCTCGCGGACCCCGCCGGCCAACTGGAACGGGTCGCGCTTGCGCCGGGCCGGCCGTACCGGTCGGCCGAGCAGGTTGTCGAGTTCGTCGAGCAGGGCCACGTCGCTGACGCTGGGACCGTCGCTGGACAGGCTCAGGTACGCCTCGCCGAGCAGCCGGATCTCGGCCCTCGACAGGATCCCGTCGGCGTACCGGCGCAGTCGCTCCGGCTCGGCCAGCCAGCGCAGTACGTGCCGGGGGTGCAGCCGGGGCCACCAGGCGCGCAGGAAGTCCCGGAACTCGGGGCGCTCGGCGATCTCGTCCTCGAAGCTTCGCTGATCGGGCAGCCGGCCGACCCGCAGCTCCTGTGCCTGTGCCCAGAGCGCGGCGAAGATCCCGTCGAAGCCGGCCCGGCGTACCTCGTTGCGGCGGGCGCCCGGCGGCAGTGCCCGGGTCCGGATCCGTTCCAGTTCGGCGCCGCCCAGCCGGAGCAGTTCGCCCCGATAGAGCAGCCGTAGTTCGCCGGGGGCGTCCGGCACCTGGTCCCGGACGGCCCGCTCCAGCACCCGGCGCATCCGCAGCGAGCCCTTGATGGCAGCGACCGCCGCCGGCTCGGTGCGGGTCGCCTCGACGCCCTCGAAGAGCGAGCCGAGCGAGTGCAGGGTGGCGGCGTTCTCGCCGAGCGAGGGGAGCACCGAGCCGATGTAGTCGACGAAGACGGCGGACGGGCCGACCACCAGCACTCCGCCGCCGGCGAACCGGCTGCGGTCGGAGTAGAGCAGGTAGGCGGCCCGGTGCAGGGCAACAGCCGTCTTGCCGGTCCCCGGACCACCGGAGACCATGGTCACCCCGGCGGCGGGGGAGCGGATCGCCTCGTCCTGTTCCCGCTGGATGGTGGCGACGATGTCCCGCATCTCCCGACCGGTGGTCCGGGACAGGTCGGCGAGCATGGCGCCGTCGCCGACCACCCGCATCCCGTCCGGCGCCGCCGCCGGGTCGAGCAGGTCGTCGGAGATCCGGGTCACCCGCTCGCCGCTGGAGGTGATCACCCGACGGCGTACGACTCCGCGCGGGTCGGCGGCGGTGGCCTGGTAGAACGCGGCGGCGGCCGGTGCCCGCCAGTCGATCACCAGCGGCTCGGCGTGCTCGCCGCGTACGCCGAGCCGGCCGACGTGCAGCACCTGCCCGGTACGCAGGTCCAGCCGGCCGAAGACCAGCCCTTCGTGTTCGGCGTCCAGGGTGTGCCGGCGCCGGGCGGCGTGGAAGACCATCGCGTCCCGTTCCACGAGCGCGCCGAAGTTGCCGACCTGGGCCAGTTGGTAGCCCTCCCGTTCGGCCAGCACGGCGGACTGCCGCAGCTGCGCCAGCCGGGCGTAGACCCGGTCCAGGTGGCGCTGTTCGGCTTCGATCTCCTGCCGCAGCGTGGTGTTGTCGGTCAACGCGTCTGCTCCCGGAGATCGATCTGCGGTGGCACCGCCGTCCAGCACCCGAGGCCGGACGCCCGCGCGCCGAATTGCCAGGAAGCGAGGGTACGCCGTGCCGGCTCGGTCAGGCTCGGCCACGCCAGTCGGCCGGCGGTGCGGATTCGGCTCAGGGGCAGGGTACGCCGCTGCGGGCCCGGGCCCGTCTGGGCTGTTCGAGGATGGTCACGGTCCGCCTCGCCCGAGTGCTGGCCTTCGCCTTCCGGGTGATCTTCGTCGCTGGCCGGACCTGGTCCACGACCGAGCGCAGCGCGGCGGTGACCTTCTCGGGGCGTTCCAGCATCAGCATGTGGCCGGCACCGGGGCAGATGGTCAGCTCGGCCGAGGTGAGCGCCTGGCAGATCGACTCCGTGCAGGGTGGCGGGGTGAGCCGGTCACGGTCGCCGACCACGGCAGCCGCCGGCAGGGCGCCGAGGGAGGCGAGCGTCTCCAGCCGCCGCTGTGCCCCGATCGACGACCGGAGCCCGCCGACCGAGACGAGCGAGGCCCGGGCCACCGCCGAGATGGTGAGCCGGATGTCGGCCTCGTCGCAGGCGTCGCCGAAGAGCAGCCAGCGCAGTGTCGGGCGGAGCGCGTACAACAGGGGTGGCGGGGTGTGCCAGCCGCCGCACCGGGCCAGCACCCCGGCACAGGTGGTCTCGGCGAGCCGGATCAGCCGGGCCAGCGGAACCGGTACGCCGTACCCGGTGTGCGTGTGCCCCTCGGCGGTGGTGGCGACGAATACGACTCCGGCGACCCGGCGGGCGAAGTCGGCGGGGTGCCGGTGGGCGTACTCCATCACCGTCATGCCGCCCATCGAGTGCCCGGCCAACACCACCGGCCCGGTCGGCGCCACCTGGGCGAGTACCTCGGCAAGGTCGTCACCGAGCTGGCCGAGGGTGGCCGAGGGGAGCGTGCTCGGCCCGGACCGGCCGTGCCCGCGCGCGTCGTAGCAGACCACCCGCAGGGCGTCGCCGTACGCCTCGCGCAGCGCGGCCACCTGCCGGTGCCAGGTACGCCCGTCCAGGGTCCAGCCGTGCAGCAGCACCACGGTCAGCGGGGCGGTGTCCGGGCCCGAGACGTCGACGTGCAGGCGTACGCCGTCGCTGAGCTGTACGCCGTCGCTGACTCGTACGCCCTCGTCGGGTCGTACGCCGTCGGTGAGCCGTACCGAGGCCGGGTTGGGCATGGTCACCTCCGCGTCGGGCCGGGTGGCCGTACCGGTCGGTAACAATCATGCCCGGTGCGGCGCTCCGGCTGTGGGTGCCGCCGGCGGGTCGGGCCGGCGTGGCGCCGACGTCCGCGCACTGCCGGAACGCGTCGCTGCGGCACTGGATACCCGCGTGCCGTCCCGGTGAATCATCCGCACCGGGGACGCGAGTCGTAGTCAGGGCAGAACCGTCGTCAGAGCAGACGTGAACGCCCCGACGCGGAATGATCCGGGTCGGGGCGTTACGGGGTCGTGCGGCGCGAACGTGCCGGTGGCGCTCAGGCCTCGAAGACGCCCGCCTCGACCAGCCGCTTCTCGGTGGTGTCCCAGCCGTCGGCCGGGTAGGTCGCGGCGAGGTTGTTCAGCTCGGCCCGGATCTTGACGGCGTGGCCGGCACCGGCCAGCGTCCGGATCTC
This sequence comes from Plantactinospora sp. CNZ320, assembly GCF_002846275.1. Taxonomy (NCBI): domain Bacteria; kingdom Bacillati; phylum Actinomycetota; class Actinomycetes; order Micromonosporales; family Micromonosporaceae; genus Plantactinospora; species Plantactinospora sp. CNZ320. Next base: position 3,041,745 of record NZ_PJMP01000001.1, on the reverse strand, counting down.
CTCGACGAAGGCCTCGGAGTCGGTGCGCAGGTGCGAGGTCTTGCCGTTGGTCAGGTTCCGCACGTAGGCGTGCTTGCCGCCGTTCAGCGGGATGAGGTACTTGAACTCGCCGAGCACGCTCAGGGCGCCACCCTGGCCTGCCTGCCCGGCACGGACGGATGCGCGCGCGGTCTTGGAGGTGTTGCTCGCCACGGGGGTACTCCTTGAAGACGTACGGGAGGACTGGAAGTCCGAGGGGACAGCCTGGGCAGCAGACGCCGCCGGGCAAATTTTACACGACATCGGTGATGGCCGGACGGCTACCGCCGCTGACGTGGGGTCCAACTACCGTCACCGGTACGGCTATTCCCCCCGGGCAGTTTCGTGAATCCCTGGCGTACCATCCGTCACAAGCGTCATCATGTGTTCCAGCAATCGCACGGGAGATCAGCCGCCGAGGCCGAGGTCGTAGGGGAAGACGCACCTCGCTCTCCGGGAGGTCACCGTGCCAACGCGTGGCGTCGTATACGTCCACTCGACCCCACTCGCCGTGTGCCAGCACGTCGAGTGGGCGATCGCGCGCGTCCTTACCGCGCCGGTCAACCTGCACTGGACGGCCCAGCCGGTCGATCCGGGCGCCCGTCGGGCGGAGTGCGGGTGGTCCGGCCGGCCAGGGACCGGCGCGGAACTGGCGGCTGCCCTGAGACAGTGGCCCATGATCCGCTTCGAGGTCACCGAGGAGCCGAGTCCCGGCGTCGACGGTGAGCGGTTCATGTACGTGCCCGGCCGGGGGCTCTTCCGGGCCACCGCCGGAGCGGCCGGCGACATCCAGCTCGGCGAGGACCGGCTGCGGTCGATCATGGAGTCGGCCCGGGCGCCGGAGGCGCTCGCGCACGCGCTCGACAAGGCGATGGGCACCGCCTGGGACGCCGAACTCGAGCCCTACCGGTATGCCGGGGACGGCGCCCCGGTCACCCTGCTCACCCGGGTCGGCTGAGCGGTCGGCTGAGCGGCACACCGGGGATCGGTTGAGCGCGGCTCGCCCAGGGTCGGCGAGGGGGCGTTGCCCCGCCGGCCCGGGTCGGCGAAGCGGCGTTGCCCTGCCGGTCCGGGTCGGCGAAGCGGCGCCGGTCGGTCCGCCCGGGTGGCGGTGTGCTGGGTCACGTCGTCGCGGTGCCGTCGGCCGCTCGACAACGCTGGTCAGCGGCGGGCCGAACCCCCTGTTCCGGGCCTTGGTCAAGTTGCCCGGCCGGGAACGGGCTGGTGGGATAGCGGGCGTGTCGTCTCCCCTCCGGCGCGCTCTGGTCGTGCTGCCCCTCGTCACCACCCTGGTCGTCACCGGCTGCGCCGGCTCGCGGCAGCCGGAGGCGGCCCCCGCCCCCGCCTCGCCGTCGGCGGCACCGGGCAGCGCCACCCCGACGGCCGCGCCCGACCCGGCGGCCCGGGCGGCCCAGCTCGTCGGCACCCTCGCCGACGAGGACCTGGTCGGCCAGGTGCTGATGCCGTACGCCTACGGCAACTCGGCGACCAAGGTGTCCGGCGGCTCGGCGGCCGGCAACCGGAAGCTGGCCGGCGTCGAGACCCCGGCCGAGATGATCGCCAAGTACCGGCTGGGCGGGCTGATCCTGGTCGGCTTCTCCGCCGACGACCCGACCAGCGACACCCAGCCGACCACAAACGTCGACAACCCGGCCCAGGTACGCGAGCTGACCGCCGGGCTACAGGCCGCGGCCGGAAAACTGCCGGCCGGGGCCGCCGGTGCGCTGATCGGCATCGACCAGGAGTTCGGTGTGGTCACCCGGATCTCCGAGGGAGTGACGAACCTGCCCAGCCCGATGGCGTTCGGCGCGGCCGGCGACCCGGCGCTCACCGAGTCGGCCTGGCGGGCCGCCGGCACCGAACTCGCCGCGCTCGGGGTCAACGTCGACTTCGCGCCCAGCGCCGACGTACTCGAGGCGAACAGCAAGGTGATCGGCTCCCGCTCGTACGGCTCGGATCCCAAGGCGGCCGCCGCACAGGTCGGCGGCGCCGTGCGGGGATTGCAGGGCGCGGGCGTCGCGGCCACCCTGAAGCACTTCCCGGGGCACGGCCAGACGGCCGCCGACTCGCACAAGGGCCTGCCGGTGATCACCGCCGACCGGAAGAAGCTGGAGTCGACCGCCCTGCCGCCGTTCTCGGCCGGGATCGACGCCGGGGCCTGGCTGGTGATGGCCGGGCACCTCGACGTGCGGGCGATCGACCCGGAGGTGCCGGCCACCTTCTCCCGCAAGCTGCTCACCGACGTGCTGCGTGGCCAGCTCGGCTTCACCGGCGTGCTGGTGACCGACGCGATGGACATGGCGGCGGTGGCGAAGCAGCCGCCCGGGACGACAGCGGTCCGGGCGCTCAACGCCGGCAACGATCTGGTGCTGATGCCACCGAACGTGACCGAGGCGTACAACGGGGTGCTGGCGGCGCTGCGGGACGGTTCGCTGCCCCGGGCCCGGCTGGTCGAGGCGGTGACCCGGGTGCTGACGCTGAAGTTCCGGCTGGCCGGGCAGCCCCAACCGGAGATGGACACGCTGAACAGCGCCGGTCACCAGGAGGCGGCCCGCCGGGCGGCGGCGTCGGCGATCACCATGCTGCGCGGAAGCTGCGGCAAGCCGCCGGTGACCGGCCCGGTCACGGTGACCGCGGCGGGCGGCCGGGAGGGGAGCCGGGACCGGCTCAGCAAGGCGCTGGCCGCCGCCGGGGTCAGGGTGACACCCTCCGGTGGGGCCGTGGTGCACCTCGTCGGGTACGGCGACACCACCGCCGACCTGCGCGCCGACGCGGCCGTGACGGTGGCGATGGACACCCCGTACCTGCTCGGCAAGGCCCGCTCCAAGGTGCTGCTGGCGACGTACTCGTCGAGTTCGGCCTCGCTCACCGCGCTCGCCGAGGTGCTCGCCGGCCGGGCCCGACCGACCGGGCGCTCCCCGGTGCCGGTCGGCGGCCTCCCCAGAACAAGCTGCCCCTGAGGTAAGGAAGGGCCCCCGCTTATCGCTTTTTGTAGAAGCGGGGGCCCTTCCTTACAGGTGCCGGAGCCGCTGGTGAGATCGGTCACTGCACCGGCTGGTAGCGTTCGGCTGTCCGGTGATCTGAAGACGGGGGTGTACGGACGGTGACGAGCCGGGAGCCGACCCTCTCCGTGGTCGTGCCGATCTACAACGAGGAGAGCGTCCTGGCCCTGCTGGTCGAGCGGCTCCGACCGGTGCTCGACGGGCTCGACGAGCCTTACGAGGTGGTCGCCGTCGACGACGGTAGCAGCGACGCCACCCCGGTGATCCTGGCCGGGACCCGGCGCAACTGGCCGCAACTGCGGGTCATCCGGCTGCGCCGCAACAGCGGCCACCAGGCGGCGCTGACCGCCGGCCTGTTCCGGGCCCGGGGGCGTTACGTCGCCAGCATCGACGCCGACCTCCAGGACCCGCCGGAGGTACTCGTCGAGATGCTCCGGCTGGCCCGTGCCGAGGGCCTGGACATCGTCTACGGGGTACGCGGGGACCGCTCCACCGACACCAGGTTCAAGCGGCACACCGCAGGCGTCTACTACCGGCTGGTGCGCCGGCTGGTCGGCAATACCGTACCCGCCCAGGCAGGTGACTTCCGGCTGCTCAGCCGGGCCACCGTCGAGGCCCTGCGCGAGCTGCCCGAACGCCGTCCGGTACTCCGGCTAGTGGTGCCCTGGCTCGGCTTTCCCAGCGGCGAGGTGAGCTACATCCGCGAGGCGCGGGCTGCCGGCCGTACCAAATACTCGCTGTCGCGGATGGTCCGGCTCGCCACCGACAGCATCATCAGCTTCTCCGAGGCGCCGCTGCGGGTCGCGACCTGGCTCGGTGCCGGCGGCATGCTGCTCTGCCTGGCCATGGTGGTCTTCGCGGTCGTCATGTACTTCCGCGACTCGACCGTCACCGGCTGGGCCTCGCTCTACGTCGCGGTGCTCTTCCTCGGCGCCGTCCAACTGCTCTGCCTCGGGCTGCTCGGCGAGTACATCGCCCGGATCTACGCGGCGGTGCAGGGCCGGCCGGCCTACTTCGTCGGCTCCGACACCGCCGACGCGGCCGAGGAACCGGACCTGGCAACCGCGACGGCGAATCTCGCGACCGAGGAGCCGAGCCTGGCGACCGAGACACCGGGCCTGGCGACCGAGGAGCCGGGCCTGGCGACCGCGACGCCCGGTCTGGCGACCGAGACGCCGGCAGCCGGCCCGGCCGCGCCGGCTGCCCGGGAGGCCGCCGAACGGTCTGCGGCGGCGCGGGACGCCGACAGCCCGGCCAGCCGCAACGGTGACGTGCGGGTGGTCCGGTGACCGCTACCGAAGCGGCGGTGGCGGCTCCCTCCGCCCCGGCCACACCGCCGCGCCGTCCCGCACTGCCGCGCTGGGCACCGCTGCTGGCCGGCACCGCCCACTTCGCCGTGCTGCTGCTGGCCGCCGACACCGACCCGGCCGACATCGTCCGGTACGCCGGCTACCTGCTGCTGGCCCTGATCCTCCCCGGCACCCTGGTCTACCGGGCGCTGCGCCGCCGGCCGCACACCCTGGTCGAGGACGTGGCGATGGGCGCCGCCGTCGGGCTGGTGCTGGAGTTGCCCGCCTGGGCGCTGTACGCCTGGCTCGGCCTCGCCGGCTGGCTCTGGACCTGGCCGGCGGCGATCGTCGCGCTCTTCCTGGCGGTGCCGAGGTTGCGCCGGCACTGGTTGGTCCGGGACTACCGGCCCGCCCCGATCGGCTGGTCGTGGACGGTCGCCGGAGCGGTCGCCTTCTTCACCACCTACCTCTCCAGCACCTTCCTGGAGCGCAACCCGATCCTGCCCACCTCCGAGCAGACGCACCAGTACCTCGACCTCGCCTACCAGCTCTCGCTGGCCGGCGAGGCGAAGCACCAGTTCCCGATCCACCTGCCCCAGGTCGCCGCCGAACGCCTCGACTACCACTGGTTCGGCTACGTGCACATGGCCGCGACCAGCCTGATCGGCGGGATCGACCTGCCGGTGGTGGCGCTGCGGCTGACCATCCCGGCGCTCTGCGCGGCGGCGATCGTGCTCACCGCCGTACTCGGCTGGCGGGTCAGCGGCCGGCCGGCGGTAGGTGCGATCGCGGCGGTGCTCTTCTTCGTGATCGGCGAGACGAACTTCACCGACCCGGTGACGATGCCGTTCGGCACCCAGGCGTCGTTCGTGATCTGGCACGGCATGTCGATGATCTACAGCTGGGTGCTGCTGATCGCGCTGATCGCCGTACTCGCCGACGTGGTGGACCGGCGCCCGGACCGGCCGGTGGCGGCGATCGGCCGGGGTGCGTTCGTACTCGCCCCGCTGCTGATGCTCGCCTCCAGCGGGGCGAAGGCCAGCTCCCTGCCGGTGGTCGGGCTGGCGCTGGCGTTCACCGCCGTCGCCCTGCTGGTCGCCACCAGACGGATCCCGTGGGCGGTGGTCGGGGCGGGACTGGCCACCGCCGCCGCGCAGCTCTTCGCCACCGCGGTGCTCTACCGGTTCAAGGCGTACGGCATCGAGGTCGATCCGCTGGCCAGCAGCCTGGAGCCGTACTGGACGCCGCCGCCAGGCGGTTGGCCCCTGCCGCTGGTGTACCTCGCGGTGGTCGTTGCCTACCTGGTGAACATGCAGCTCCGGGTGGTGGGCATCGGGCCGCTGCTCTGGCTGCGCCGGGGCCGGCTCGAACCCGTGCAGTGGTTCCTGCTCGGTGGCGCGTTGGCCGGCCCGCTGCTCTTCCTGCTGCTGCGCCAGCCCGGCGGGGCGAACCAGTACTTCACCCGGGCTGGCTTCACCTTCGGGGTGGTCCTGTCGGCCTGGGGGTACCTGATGGTCGCCGACCGGGCCCGGTTGACCCGGCGCTCCGGCACCGTACTCGGGCTCTGCGCGTTCGCCCTGGCCACCGCGCTGGTCGCGGTCCAGTTCCGGTACGCCGCGCCGGCCACCGGGGAGACGATGTTCGACTGGCTGCGACCGCTGCTCTGGTGGTCGGCCGGTCTCGCCGTGCTGGCGGCGGTTGCCGCCGGGATCTGGCTGCCGGCCAGCTTCGGCATCGCCGCGCTGCACCGGCGGGGCGCGATCGCGCTGCTCACCGCCGTGCTGGTGGTCGGGGCACCCGGTCTGCTGATGGACATGCGCAAGTCGGAACGCTCCCCGAACGGCGGCGCCTACGCCAACATCGCGCTGCCGAAGAGCCGGGTCGACGCCGCCCGCTGGGCCCGGGACCACAGCGAACCCGGCGACGTGCTGGCGACGAACGTGCACTGTCTGGCCGTGGTGAACGGCTGGTGCGACGCCCGCTCCTTCTGGCTCAGCGCGTACGCCGAGCGCCGGGTGCTCATCGAGGGCTGGGGCTTCGCGCCCCGGGTCGCGTCGTCGGGGGCGTACACCCCGTTCTGGGATCAGGAGCTGCTGCGGCGCAACGACGATGCGTTCACCGCGCCGACCGAGGCCGGGTTGCGGGAGTTGCGGGACCGGCACTCGGTGCGGTGGCTGGTGGTGGACCGGTCGGTCGGGGTGGAGTCGCCGGAGCTGGGCCGGCTGGCGAAGCTGCGCTACGAGAACGGCCGGATGGCCGTCTACCAGCTCGGCTGAGCCGCCCAAGCGGCAGGCGGAGTCGCCGCGCTGCCGCTGCGTCCCCGGCGCGCCGGGGTTCAGCCGGCGGTGGGGAAGTAGCGGTCCAGCATCTCGTTGCGGAACTTGCCGGCCGGGTCGTACCGGCGGAGCAGCTTGGCGAAGTCGGCGTACCGCTCGTACCGGTCCCGGAGCTGCTCCGGCGGGGTGACGAATAGCTTGCCCCAGTGCGGCCGGGGCGCGTACGGCGCCAGCCGCTCCTCGATCGCCGCCAGCACCGGCAGTACCGCCTCGGTCTCCTTGACCCAGGTGAAGTGCAGTGCCGCGCTGTCCCGCCGGTGGCTCGGGCTCAGCCACAGCTCGTCGGCGGCGACGGTGCGGATCTCGGAGATCTGCAGCACGGCGGAGATCCGGTCGGCGATGCCGTCCAGCGCGGCCATCGCCGCACCGAGCTGCTGGCGCGGCACGAAGTATTCCGACTGGAGTTCCTCGCCGCTGCTCGGGGTGAACTCGAGCCGGAAGTGCGGCAGCCGGGCGTGCCAGGGCCCCGGCACGCCGAGCTGCTCGGTGCAGTGCACCGCCGACATTCCGGGTACCGGGTGCCGGGGCTCGGTCGCCAGGCGGGCGCCGTACCAGTCCGGCTCGGCGGCACCACCGTCGGCGCCGTCCACCCGGCGCTTGCGCCACACCTGGTTGATCCGGGGGCCGGTCCAGTCGGTGAAGAGGCTGACGCTGTAACCGGCACCGAGGATCTCGTCGGCGTACGCGTCGAACTCGGCCCGGGGCAGGTCGTCGTAGACGTACTGGGCGATCTCGAAGGCCGGGACGAGATCGAGGGTGAGCCGGGTGACCACGCCGAGCGCGCCGAGCCCGACCACGGCGCCGGCGAAGTCGGCGTCGCCCCGACGCAGCGTCAGCAGGTCACCGTCGGCGGTGACCAGTTCCAGCGCGGCCACGGCGGTGGCCAGGTTGCCGTTGGACAACCCGGAGCCGTGGGTGCCGGTGGCGCAGGCGCCGGCCACCGAGATGTGTGGCAGCGAGCCGAGGTTGTGCAGTGCGAAACCGGCCCGGTCCAGCTCGCCGACGAGGTCGCCGTAGCGCAGCGCCGCCGAGACGGTGACGGTGCCGGCCGCCCGGTCGACCTCCAGCACCGGCGGCAGGCCGGCGAGCGAGACGAGGTCACCAGTGGTGTCGGCGATCCGGTTGAAGGAGTGCCCGGTGCCGAGGGCGCGGATCCGGTCGCTGCCGGCGACCAGCGACCGCAGCTCGTCCAGCGAACTCGGTCGGTGCAGCCGGCGGGCCCGGAAGTCGACGTTGCCGGCCCAGTTGCGCAGCGGGGTGGTCATCGCGGGCGGGTCAGTTGGCGTCGGGAACGAGCGCCGGGGTGCGCATCCGCATCATCCAGTGGCTGGTCGGTATCCGGGTCGCGTCGTCCACCACCTCGCCGTCGACGTCCGCGAAGGTCTCCCGGCCGAGCGCCACGAACGCCTCCGGGGTACGGACGTACTCGCCACGGTCGTTCTTGGACATCCAGCGCGAGATCGGGTGCTGCCCCGGCACCAGGGTGGGGTCGACGGCGATCACCCGGCCACCCGGGGCGAGCGCCTTCGCCGAAACGGTCAGCACGTGCCGGCACTCGTCGTCGGAGAGGTGGTGCAGCAGCCCGAGCAGCAGGATCGCGTCGGCCGGCGGGATCTCACCGAGGTGCTGCTCGCCGAAGACCTCGCAGCGGAACTCGACCTGGTCGCCGCCCCAGCGCTTGCGGGCGTGCGCGATGTACTTCTCGCTGGTGTCGAAGCCGTAGTAGCGGACCTTCGGCAGCCGGCCGAAGTAGTAGGCGGGGCCGCAGCCGACGTCGATGATGGTGTCGCCGTCGGTAAGCGCGAGTTCGTCGAGACAGCGGTAGCGGAGCCGGTCCGCGCCCAGGCCCTTCTGTAGGGCCACGTAGAGCGCCTCGTGCCCGAGCAACCCCTTCAACGCCGCCAGCATCCGCGCCTCTCCTCAGCTCGCCGTCCTGCGAGAACGGCGCCCGCCGCACCTGGTGGCGCGGCGGGCGCCGGAACGAGGCGAAATCTACCACCGCCGTTCGTCGGCGGTGTCGGGCAGGCGGTCAGGCCCGGGCGAAGACGAGGACCGCGTTGTGCCCGCCGAATCCGAACCCGTTGTTCAGGGCGGCGGGTATCTCCATCTGCCGGGCCTTGTGCGCGGCGACGTCCAGGTCGAGGGCGTCGTCGGGGTCGTCGAGGTTGATCGTGGGTGGGACCACCCCGTCCCGGATGGACAGGATGGTGGCGATCGACTCCAGCGCACCGGCAGCGCCCAGCAGGTGCCCGGTCATCGACTTGGTGGCGGTCAGCACCGGATGCGTGCCGAGCGCGGCGCGCAGCGCGACGATCTCGGCGATGTCACCGGCCGGGGTGGAGGTGGCGTGCGCGTTGACGTGCACGATGTCCGAGCGGTCGATGCCGGCGTCGGCGATCGCCATGTTGATCGCCCGGATCACCCCGCGTCCCTCGGGGTGCGGCTGCACCATGTCGTACCCGTCGGAGGTGAGCGCGGCACCGGCCAGCCGGGCGTAGACCCTGGCCCCGCGCGCGGCGGCGTGGTCGGCCCGCTCCAGCACCACCGTGCCGGCCCCCTCGCCGAGTACGAAGCCGTCCCGCGCCTTGTCCCAGGGGCGGGAGGCGCGTTGCGGGTCCTCGTTGCGGGTCGACATCGCCCGCATCGAGGCGAACCCGGCGATCGGCAGCGGGTGCACCACCGCCTCGGTACCGCCGGCCACCACCACGTCGGCGCGACCGGAGCGGATCAGGTCGAGTCCGTGCGCGATCGCCTCGGCCCCGGTGGCGCAGGCGCTGGCCACCGAGTGGACCCCGGCCTGCGCACCCAGTTCCAGCCCGACCCAGGCGGCCGGACCGTTCGGCATCAGCATCGGCACCGTGTGCGGGGAGACCCGCCGTGGCCCGGACGCCTCCAGGATGTCGTCCTGGGCGAGCAGGGTCTGTGCGCCGCCGATGCCGGAGCCGACGCTCACCGCCAGCCGTTCCGGCTCCGGTGGGGAGTCGGCGAGGCCGGCATCCGCCCACGCCTCGTACGCGGCGATCAGCGCGATCGCCTCCGACCGGTCGAGCCGGCGCAGTTTGACCCGGTCAAGTTTCTCGGTCGGTTCGACGGCGAGTTGGGCGGCGATGCGTACCGGAAGCTGCCCGGCCCACTCCTGGGTGAGCGGACCCACCCCGGAGCGGCCTGCCAGCATGGCCTCCCAGGTCGACGCGACGTCCCCGCCGAGCGGGGTCGTCGCGCCGAGCCCGGTTACGACGACGTCGGGGCGACTCATGATCAGGACTGCGCCTCGATGTAGGCGACGGCGTCGCCGACGGTCTTGAGGCTCTGCACGTCGTTGTCCGGGATCTTGACGCCGAACTTCTCCTCGGCGGCCACCACGACCTCGACCATGGAGAGCGAGTCGACGTCGAGGTCGTCGGTGAACGACTTCTCCTCGGCGACGTCGTCCGGGCTCACGCCGGCGACCTCTTCGAGGATCTCGGCGAGGCCGGCGGTGATCTCGTCACGGGTCATTGTGGTTCTTTCCTCTCCATGGATGGATATCTGCGGTGGCGGATCCGTCCGCCCCCGCTGGTCAGCGTTCGACCGGTGGACGTTTGTGGGTCGGGGCCGGCGGGTGTGCCGCCCCGGGCCCGGAGTACCCGGTCAGGGGCACCTGACGACCTGCCCGGCATAGGTGAGGCCGCCGCCGAAGCCGAACAGCAGTACGGGGGCGCCGGAGGGCACCTCCCGGCGTTCGACCAGCTTGGAGAGAGCCAGCGGCACGCTCGCCGCCGAGGTGTTGCCGGACTCGACGATGTCCCTGGCGATGACCGCCTGTGGCATGTCGAGCCGCTTCGCGATGCCCTCGATGATCCGCAGGTTGGCCTGGTGCGGCACGAACGCGGCGATCTCCGACGGGGCGACACCGGCCCGTTCACAGGCCTTCAGGGCGAGCGGTGCCAGTGCGGTGGTGGCCCAGCGGAAGACCGACTGCCCCTCCTGCTGGATGTACGGGCGCCAGCCCTCGATCCGGACCGCCTCGCTGCGCTCCGGGACCGAACCCCAGACCACCGGCCCGATGCCGTCCGGCTCGCCCTCGCCGGTGGCGGTGAGTACCGCGGCACCGGCGGCGTCGCCGAAGAGGATGCAGGTCGACCGGTCAGTCCAGTCCGTGAAGTCGGAGAGCTTCTCCGCGCCGATCACGATGGCGTTGCGGGAAGCGCCGGCCCGCAGCGCGTGGTCGACGATGCCGAGTGCGTAGGAGAAGCCGGAGCAGGCGGTGTTGATGTCGAACGCCCCCGGGGCGTCGATGCCGAGCTTGGCGGCGACCCGACAGGCGGTGTTCGGGCTGCGGTCCACGGCCGAGCAGGTGGCCACCACGACGAGGTCGATGTCGGAGGCGGCCAGTCCCGAGTTGGCCAGTGCCTTGTCGGCCGCGGCGGCGGCCATGTCGGCGACCGTCTCGGTGTCGGCGATCCGCCGGGTGGCGATGCCGACCCGATCGCGGATCCAGGTGTCGTTGGTGTCGACGATCTGGGCCAGGTCGTCGTTGGTGAGTACCCGCGACGGCTGGTAGTGGCCGAGCGCGATCATCCTGCTCACCGGGCCACCGCCAGGCGGTGGTCCGGAGTATCCCGGTGGCCGGTCATGAAAGCTGTCCTCCGATGCGGGCGAGGGGCTGGCCCGGGGCGACCGGGTCGTCGTGGTGGGCGAGCCATTCGGTGAGCACGCCGGAGCCGTGCGCGGTGACCTCGACCGCGCCCTGCCGGGTGGTGACGTGGCCGACGACCTGCCCGGACTCGATGGCAGCGCCCTCGGCGAGGTCCTCGACCGGAGAGAAGGTGCCGGCGGCGCCGGCCACCACGACCCGGAACCGCGGCGGAGCCGGCGCGGGCCGGGACGGTGTGCCGTGCCGGGCGATCAGGTCACGGGCCGCGGCCAGGTCGCCCGGGGTGTTCAGGGTGACGATCTCGGGGACCTGCCCGGTGCCCTTGAGTTCCCGCTTGATCAGCCCGGCCAGGGTGCCGGCCGGGGGCAGCTCGATCACGGCGGTGACGCCGAGCGCGGCGAGGCGACGGACGCAGAGGTCCCAGCGGACCGGGGCGGTCACCTGGCGTACCAGGCGCTGCCGCAGCTCCCGGCCGTGCCCGACGGCGGCACCGTCGGCGTTGGAGAGCAGGATCCGGGTCGGGTCGGCCGGGACGATCCCGGCGGCGACGGCGGCGAGGGCCCGCTCGGCGGGTGCCATGTACGGGGTGTGGAAGGCTCCGGCGACCTTGAGGGCGATCACCTTGGTGCCGGCGGGCGGGTTGGCTGCGAACTTTGCCAGCCGGTCGAGAGCGCCGGCCACCACGAGCTGGCCGGCACCGTTGAAGTTGGCCGGGTGCAGTTCGTGTGCCGCCAGTGCCGCCAGCACCTCGTCCGGGTCGCCGCCCATCACCGCCGACATGCCTGTCGGTTCGAGCGCGCAGGCGGCGGCCATCTCCCGGCCGCGTATCCCGGCAAGTGTCACCGCCGCCTCCGGGCTCAGTACCCCGGCCAGGGCCGCTGCGGCCAGTTCACCGACGCTGTGCCCGGCGGTGACCGCCACGTCGTGCATCGGAAGTTGCTCGGCGGCGAGTAGTGCGGCGCCGACAAGCAGTGGCTGGGTACGCGCGGTGTCCCGGATCTCCTCGGCGTCCCCCTCGGTGCCGAGCCGGACGAGGTCGACGCCGGCCAGGGCGGACCACCAGCGCAGCCGTGCCTCGGTGCCGGGCAGGTCGAGCCACGGAGTCAGGAAGCCGGGCTTCTGCGAACCCTGGCCGGGTGAGAGTACGGCGAGCACGCCTACGACTCTCCTGGATCAAGTGCCCCGGCGTGGTTGCCGTGATGTACCAATCCACACTACGACCTTTGTGGGGACCCTACAAAGATCTATGGCGATCACGGACTTCTCGTTCCCTCTGTCCCAAACGGGGTTAGTGTCCCGCCCCAGGTCCGACCGGGGCGGCCGGGTCCAGTCGCCCGATCGTCAGTGCCATCCGCAGCGCGAAGGCGTCCCGGGCGGTCAGCGGGGAGAATCCCGTCACATCCGCGACCCGGCGCAGCCGGTACCGGACGGTGTTCGGGTGCACGAAGAGGGTCCGGGCGGCACTCTCCAGCACCCCGCCGGCGGCGAAGAACGCGTCCAGGGTCTCCAACAGCTCGCCGCCGGCCCGGACCAGCGCCGCGTAGACGTCCTGTCGCAGCGCCCGCCGGGCCTCCGGGTCGCCGGCCAGGGCCCGCTCGGGAAGCAGGTCGGCGGCGGCCACCGGGCGGGGCGCGGCCGGCCAGGCCGGTGCGGCCCGGAAGCCGGCCAGCGCCGCCCGGGCCGAGTCGGTCGCCGCGTCCAGGCTCGGTACCGCCGGACCGACCACGACCGGGCCGGGGCCGAAGCCGGCGAGCATCTTGGCGGTGGCGGCCAGCGGGTCGGTCGCGCCGCCGAGCACCACGACGAGGCGGTCGCCGTGCACCCCGCCGATCATCTCCAGGCCGAGTCGCCGGGTGACCCGGTAGATGGTGTGCAGCACGGCGGCGACCTCGCCACCGGGGGAGCGGCCCACCGCCACCGCCACCGGTGGGGCGTCGGTCCAGCCCAGCGCCGCCGCCCGGCTGGCCAGCACGTCTGGCGAGTCGCCCCGCAGCAGCGCGTCCACCAGCAGCGCCTGGAGCCGGGCGTCCCAGGAGCCGCGCGACTCGGCGGCCCGGGCGTAGACCCGGGCGGCGGCGAAGGCGATCTCCCGGGAGAATTTGAGTACCGCCTCGTGCAGCAGCCGCTCCTCGCCCGGCGCCGCCAGGTGCGGCACCTGCTCCTCCACCACGTCGATGGTCACCTTGATCAGGGCCACCGTCTGCTGGAGGCTGATCGACCGGGCCAGCGCCCGGGGCGCGGCGGCGAAGACCTCGTCCGGGCTGTCGGTGAGGGCGTCGGCGCCACCCCGGTCGTCGGCGGCCGGCTGCGACCGCAGCCACTCGACCAGGGACCGGACGCCGGCCTGGGCGACAAGCATCACCCAGGACCGCTGCTCGGCCGGCAAACCGCGGAACCAGGGCAGTGTCTCGTCCATCCGGGAGACACTCGCGCTCGCCAGCGTGCCCGCCGCCCGCTCGATCCGGCGCAGCGTGGCCGCCAGTCCGCCGTCACCCGCCTCGCTCGCCATCGGCCCAGCGTGCCACGCGGAACTCCGGACGCCGCCACCGGCCGTGGCATCATGTCCCGATGGTCGCCCGCCCGCCGCTGGTCGTCCCGTTGCTCGCGCTTGCCGGTTTCCTGGCGCTGCTCGCCCTGACCGTGGCCGACTGGGCGCCGCTGGACAGCTTCGACACCGCCGTCAGCGACGCCTTCCGGGGGTACGGCGACGCCAGCCCCGGCACCGTCGACATGTTGCGGGTCGCCACCGACGTCGCCGCCACGGTGCCGTTCCTGGTCGCCGGGCTGGCCGTCACGGTGGGACTGGCCGCCCGGGGCGGGCGTCGACCGGCGGCGTTCTGTGTGGTGGTGACGGTGCTGATCCCGGTGCTCTGGGGACTGATGCACTGGCTGGTGCACCACCCCCGGCCGGAGGACGGTTTCGTCGTGATCACCAGCAACGGCTTTCCGAGCGGGCACACCAGCAACGCGGCGGCGGCGGCGCTGGTGGCCGTACTCCTGCTCTGGCCCCGGCTCGGCGGACCGGGCCGGGCGGTCACCGTCGGGCTGGCAGTGGCCTTCGCCGCCTTCGTCGGGCTGACCCGGGTCGCCCTGCTGGCGCACTGGCCGACCGATGTGCTCGGCGGCTGGCTGCTCGCGCTCGCCGTCGTCCCGCTGGCCGCGTGGGCGCTGCCGCGCCCGGCCGGCACCGGCCCGGTCTCCGCCGCCCGCCCGGACCGCGTCGCCCGGTAGCCGCGCCGGCCGCTCGCCCGGACCGCGTCGCTCCGGTAGCCGCGCCCGCCGCCTGCCGGCGGGGTCGGTCACGGCGGTGGCGGCAGCGCCAGTTCCTGGGCGAGGATCGCCGCCTGCACCCGGCTGCGCAGGCCGAGTTTGCCGAGGATCCGGCTCACGTGCGTCTTGGTGGTGCTCTCCGCCATCGTCAGCCGCTCGGCGATCTGCTGGTTGGACAGGCCCAGGCCGAGACAGGCCAGCACGTCGCGTTCCCGTGGCGTCAACTCGGCCAACGCCGTCCGGGCGCTCGCCGGGGTGGCCGGCACGGCGGCGGCGAAGGCGGTGATCAACCGACGGGTCACCGCCGGGGCGATGATCCCCTCGCCCCGGGCGACGGTACGCACCGCCTCGATCAGCCCGCTCGCGTCGGTGTCCTTGAGCAGGAACCCGGAGGCGCCGGCCCGGAGCGCACCGAAGACGTACTCGTCGAGGTCGAACGTGGTCAGCACGAGGACGTCGGCGAGCTGCTCGGCCACGATCTCCGCCGTCGCCGAGACGCCGTCGAGCCGGGGCATCCGGACGTCGATCACCGCCACGTCCGGCCGGAGCCGCCGGCACAGCGTCACCGCCTCCTCGCCGTCGGCCGCCTCGCCGACCACCTCCAGTCCGGGCGTACCGGTGAGGATCAGCACCAGACCGGCCCGTACCGCGTCCTGGTCGTCCGCGACCACCACCCGGATCGTCCGCCCCGCGCCGGACGGGGCAGCGGGCCGCTCGTCGCCGGCCCGGTCCACGGTGGACCCGTTGCCGCCGCTGCCGGCCGGGGCGACGTTCGGCCCGCTCACGGCCGGACCGGCGGTGCCGCCGCCGGACGGCCGGTCTTCCGGTCGGCGGCCTCCGGCCCGGCGATCCCGGTCGACAGGTCGGGCAGATCGGCGTTCGGCAGTTCCGCGTGCACCCGCCAGGTCGTTCCGCGCGGGCCGGCCTCGAACCGGCCGCCGAGCAGGGCGGCCCGCTCCCGCATCCCGATCAGGCCGGCACCCGCCCCGGGCAGGCCCGCCCCGGCCGCGACCCCGGCACCGGCACCCAGGGACTCGCCGGCGCGGGCGAGCGGGTTCACGATGGTGAGGTTGACCGAGCGGCGCTCGTGGCAGATGGTCAGGGTGGTCTGGCCGGCGCCGTGTTTGAGCGCGTTGGTGAGCGCCTCCTGGACGATCCGGTACGCGGCCAGGTCCACGCCGACCGGCAGCGGGCGTACCTCGCCGGTCGTCTCGAACCGTACCGGCAGGCCGGCGTCCCGGGCCTGCCCGACCAGCCGGTCCACCTCGGCGAGCCGGGCCCGGACGGGACCATCGACAGTTCCCAGCCAGCCCGGTTCGGTGCCCTGGCGGCCGCCCCGGGCCGCTACCCCGGCCGGCCCCGTGCCGTGGCCGCCCCGGGCCGCTACCCCGGCCGGCCCCGTGCCGTGGCCGCCCCGGGTGGCTACCCCGGTCGGCTCCGCGTCGACGCCGCCCCGGGCGGCCGAGGACGAACTGCCGCCCCCGCCCGGGGAGCCCGCCGGCTGCTCCGAGGTGCCCGGCAGCGGCTGTTCCGAGGTGGCCTGCGGCTGCGCAGAGGTCGCTTGCCGGTTCGGGTCGGGCCCGCCGGGGGCGGCCTCGGCCGGGAACGGGACCGATCCGGGGTCGGCCGGTTCCCGGAGCAGGCCGATCATCTGCCGCATCTCGGCGAGCCCCTGCACGCTGTTCTCCCGGATCACCCGCAGCGCCTGGTCGAGCTGCGCCCGGTCCAGCCCGGGGACCGAGAGCGCCGCGGTGGCGTGGATGGCGACCGCGCTCAGGTGGTTGGCGATCACGTCGTGCAGTTCCCGGGCCATCCGGCTCCGTTCCGCCGCCACCGCCTGGCGCCTGTCGAGTTCGGCCAGCCGGGCGGTCTGCTCGGCCCGGGCCCGCTCGGCGGCGGCCTGGTCACGGTACTGCCGGACGCCGATGCCGCTGACCACCGGCAGTACGCCGATCAGCACCACCGGAATCGCCAGCCCGATGCCCTGCCAGGCGGGGGTGGCCAGGAAGACCCCGATCAGCGCGGCGGCGACGGTCAGCGCCAGGTTGACCTGGAGCAGCCGGCGCCAGAGCCGTGCCGATCCGTAGACGCAGGAGTCGAAGAGCACCTGGGTGTAGACCAGCGTGGTGGCCAGCGACGATCCGTACAGGAGGTCCACGACGATGGCCGCGGTGCCCAGCGCCAGGCCGAGCCGGGTCGCCACCCGGCGCAGCGCCACGGCGAGGCAGGTCACGGCGAGGGTGCCGACGGGAAGACCCGGCGGGGCGTCCAGCGGGCTCGGACTGAGCGGGTGGTAGACCCCGAGCGCCATCATCAGCAGCCCGCCGGCCAGGGACGCGGACGCCAGCGCGATGTCCCGGGACAGGGACCCGCGTTCCAGGCGGAGCCGTGCGGTCATTCCCCGATCCCATCACACCGGCGGGCCGTTCCCGTCAGCCCGGACGACGAGGCGGGCCGGCCCGGGGTCCGTCGAACGGTGTACGCGTACCTCTTTCGGCGGACCCGGATCTCGGCATCGGTACCGAGGTCGGAGCCGGTCGCGTTGTCGAGACTGGTGAGGGTGGGCCGGCACAGTTGCGGCCGGGAGCACCGCCGCGCCGGACCGGACCGGGCTGCGGCCGGTGAGGATCAAGGGGGTACGGCATGCTGGCGGTGATCGCCGCGGGCGAGATCGGGTTCTGGGTGCTGCTCGGCGCCGGCCTGATCGCCCGCTATCCGCTCCGGATGCCCCGGCTCGGCGCGTTGCTGCTGCTCGGAACGCCGTTGATCGATCTTGTGATCCTGGTCGCCACCGTACTCGACCTGCGCGCCGGTGCCACCGCGAGCTTCACGCACGGGCTGGCGGCGGCGTACCTCGGCTTCTCGGTCGCCTTCGGGCACAGCATGATCCGCTGGGCCGACCAACGGTTCGCGCACCGGTTCGCGGGCGGGCCGCCACCGTGGAAGCCGCCCAGCGGCGGCTGGGCCCGGGCGCGGTACGAGTGGTGGGAGTGGGCCAAGGGGCTGCTCGGCTGGGCCATCGCCTGTGGCCTGCTCGGCCTCGGCATCCTGATGGTCGGCGACCCGGACCGTACCGCCGAGCTGACGGCCTGGATCGGGCGGCTGAGCGCGGCGATGGCGATCTGGCTCGTCGCCTTCCCGGTCTGGGCGACGGTCTTTCCCAAGCCCGCCGAGCCGGAGTCCCCGCCGGTCAGAGGTTGACCGGTTCGTGACCTGAAGCTTCCACACCGGCGCGACGCAGCGGTTTCTCGCCACGGCGACGTCGAACTCGTCATCCGGGACCAGTACGGTGACAAGGTCCCGGTGATGCGCTTTCCCGCACTGACTCACCGTCAACCGCGTGGGCGTCGCGCGCCGGGGCGACCGCCCACCCGGCGGCGAGCGTGTGAGGAGGCATGGATGGCGCATGACGCCGAGCGTGGCTGTTCGGAGGACGAGCAGGACTCGCTGCTTGGCGATCGTGGGCCGCTGCCCCCGCCCGGCCCGGTCGGGAGGTTCCGCTGGGTCTGTGGTGCCAGCGCGGGGCTGCCGGCGGGTCCGCTCGACGCGACGCCCACCCGACCCGGTGCCGAGCCGGTGGATCGGTTGCCGCCCACCGAGCCGGTCGACGCCGCTGTGCAGCTGACCGATGGCGAGCACCGCGCTGAGTCGTCCGTGACGCGCCCGGCGGCGTGGACCGGTGCGCGTCCGGCCGGACCGTCGACAACCGACGAGCAGGCCGGCGCGGCGCTGCCCGGCCAGCCGGGGGAGGGCGCCGTCCTGGCTTCCGAGGCGGGCGGCTCGGAGCACGCGTCGACAGATCCGGGGCGGCTGGGCGACTCGACCGATCCCGGGCGGCTCGGCGACCGGTCGAGGCTGGTTCCCCGGCCCCGAGCGGGCGAGCCGGACGGCGACGACCGGGGCCGGTCGACGGGTGCCGCCAGCCGACCGGGCGAGCCGGACGAGGTGCCGGGGGCGCCGCCCGAGCCGGCGAGCCGGCGTACGCCGGGCTGTCAGACCGACCTGCCGGGCTGGGCCGGGGCGCACCGGCACGGGGCCGTACGCCCGTCGCGGCGCTCGGTCCGGCGGGACCGCCCACCGCGTCGCTGGTGCTGAGTCCCGCCTCCTGCCGCGACTGCCCCCGACCCCGGTACGGACCCCGGTCAGCGGGTACGGCGTCGGACCAGCAGCGCGATGCCGGCGAGCCCCAGCGTGATGGAGAGCAGCACGGCGCCGTTGAGCAGCATCAGTTGCCGCAGCTCACCGAAGAGCCGGTCGACGTCCTTGCTGGTGCCGATCGCCTCGTCGGGGATCACCCGCTCGCCGCCGCCGATCCCGCCGCCGTGCAGGCTTGTGACGGTCTGTTCGGGCAGTGGCGCACCGGCCGCCAGCAGGGTCTCCGCCATGGTCAGCCGGCCGAAGAACCAGGCCGCGCCGGGCTGGCTCTTGTCCGGCTGCCGGGCCGGTCGATACACCCGTGGGCCGCCCTTGGCCAGCGGGTAGAGGTCGTACGACTGCTGTGCGGCGTCGCCGACGTGCACCACCATGGTGTATTTGGGACCCAGGTCGGCGGCCTTCAGCCCACCGGTGTTGCCGGCGCCCGTCTTCAGGAAGCCCACCTGGTCGAGGAGCGCGGCGAAGAGGTCGGGTTTGCCCTGGGCCCGGATGGTCACCGGGGTCGGCAGGTCCTTGCCGGTGATCACCACCGACGTCGGTCTGGCCGGCTTCGCATGGGCTGCGCCCGCGATTCCGAGCCAACTGGCCGCCGCGATCAACAACGTGGTCACGCCGACAAGCCGACGACTCACCTCTCCGGCCATCGCCGACCTCCTCGCCCCGTCTCGATGGTGGCCATGATGCAGGTCACGCGCTGGTTGGTCGGTGGCGTGCACGACACTGTCCGGGATGGAGCTGTCGTACTCACTACAAAGACTCCGCAGAACGCCGCTCGGTTGCACCTGGACGAGCGGTTATTTGGAACTATCTGCGATCTAGGGTCGACTAAGTGACGAACCAATGATCAGTTGTGCGAAATCGTAGCGGGATGGAGGCGATCATGGGGCCCCGGGTCACCCGTGTCGGGACACTGGTGCTGAGCGTCGTCGTGTTGGCGCTCAGCGTGCTGCTGCCGGCCACTCCCGCCGCCGCGCATAACTCGCTCACCGGAAGCGACCCCCGCAACGGCGCCCGGCTCGACAAGGCGCCGGCCAGCGTGCGGCTGAACTTTCTGAACAAACTCGACCCCAGCACCACGAAGGTCACGGTAACCGGCCCGGACAACGTCGACGCGGCGGCGGGGGAGCCGGTCTTCGCCGGCGCCCGGGTGACCGTGCCGGTCCGGCCGGGGGCCGCCGGGCTCTACATCGTCGGTTACCAGGTCGCCTCCAGCGACGGGCACCCGGTCAAGGGGGAGGTCCGGTTCACCCTCACCGTGGGCGCCACCCCGACGGCCGCCCCGTCTTCGGCGGCCGGGCCGACCCCGGCCGGTACCGGGTCGGCCGCTGCGCCGTCGCCGGCCGAGGCCGGGCCGCTGAGCCCGGCGGCCGACTCGTCAGGTCCGGGGTGGTGGTGGATCGCCGCTGTCGTGCTGGCGCTCGCCGCGCTGGCCGGCGGGGTGCTGCTCCGCCGCCGGGCCTCGGGGTCGAAGGGTCGGTGAGCCGAGGGGTTCCGCCGGTCAGACCAGTCGGAGCCGGGCAGCGCGGAGCCGGGTCAGGCTACGCTCCCGACCGAGTACGGCAAGCGACTCGAAGAGCGGCAGCCCGACGCTGCGCCCCGTCACGGCCACCCGGACCGGCGCCTGCGCCTTGCCGAGCTTGAGCCCACGGCGGGCGCCGACCTCCTCCAGGGTCGCCTTCAGTGACTCGGCCGCCCACTCCGGCAGCGCCTCGAAGGCGGCGATCGTCTCGTCGAGCAGGTCGGCGGAACCCTCCTTCATGGCCTTGGCCCAGGCCGCCTCGTCGATCAGCGGCGAGTCCAGGAAGAGGAAGTCGACGTTCGGCACGATCTCGCTGAGTACGGCGATCCGGGTCTGTGCCAGCGGTGCCACCGCGGCGAACGCGGCCGGGTCGAACTCGGCGGGCTGCCAGGGCGGCGGGGCGATGGTGCCGGTACCGGTCAGCCACGGCTGGCAGGCCGCGACGAACTCGTCGACCGGCAGCGCCCGGATGTATTCACCGTTGAACGCCCGCAGTTTCTTCTCGTCGAAGAACGCGGGTGACGGGTTCACCTCGGCGAGCCGAAACTCGGACTCGATCACCGACCACGGCACGATCTCCCGGTCGCCGGAGGGCGCCCAGCCGAGCAGCATCAGGTAGTTGCGCATCGCGTCGGCGAGGTAACCCTCGTCCCGGTACGCCTCCAGGGCCACCTTGTCGCGCCGCTTGGAGAGCTTCTGCCGCTTCTCGTTGACCACCACCGGCACGTGTGCCCAGACCGGCGGCTTGACCCCGAGCGCGTCCCAGAGGAGCTGCTGCTTGGGGGTGTTCGGCAGGTGCTCCTCGGCTCGGATCACGTGCGTGATGCCCATGGTGAGGTCGTCCACGACGTTGGCCAGCAGGAAGACCGGCGAGCCGTCGCCCCGGGCGATCACGAAGTCCTCGATGAGCTTGTTCTCGAAGGTCGGCTCGCCCCGGATCAGGTCGACGACCACCGTCTCGCCCTCGTCGGGGGTGCGGAACCGCAGGGCCCGGCCCGGTGCCGCTTCGAGGCCACGGTCGCGGCAGAAGCCGTCGTAGCCCTGGTACTGCGACCCGGTGCGGGCCTGGATCGCCTCCCGGGTGCAGTCGCAGTAGTACGCCCGGCCGTCGCGGTGCAGCCGGGTCGCGGCGTCGCGGTGCTCGCCCGCGTTGGCCGACTGGAAGTACGGTCCCTCGTAGCTGCCCCGGGCGATCCCGATCCAGTCCAGTGCGGAGAGGATCCCCTCGATCCATTCCGGCCGGTTGCGGGCCGCGTCGGTGTCCTCGATCCGCAGCACGAAGACGCCGCCCTGCTGCTTGGCGAAGATCCAGTTCTGCAGGGCCGAGCGGGCGCCGCCGACGTGGAACATTCCGGTCGGGGAGGGGGCAAAGCGTACGCGTACCGTCACGGCCCCAGCCTACGCACGGCCCCAGGGCGGCCCGCCACCAGGTTTCCCCGTTAGAGGGCGCCGGAGGGTCGGTGGGACGGCGAATTCCACCACGGTAGTTTCCCCCGGCGTGTCGGTGGCTAATCGTCCGTTTTCGTCCGTAATCGTGAATAAGCTGCCAATGGTCACGGGTTGTCCGCAATGGAGGCGACTGAGGATGATGCTCATCGAACGCAGCACGCGGGTGTCCGCACCGATCGAGGCGGTGTGGGACCTCGTTCAGCGGGCCGAACACCTGCCTGGCTGGCTGGCCGGGGTACGACAGGCGGAGGTGCTCTCCGGGGAGGGCATCGGCCGCCGCCAGCGGGTGCACGCGGCCGGGCGGGCGCTGGACGCCGAGGTGATCGCGTACCAGGAGCCGACCCTGATCGCGTGGCGGGAACGGGCCGAGGGCTCCGGTGCCCGGGCCGAGGCCCGTACCGAGGTCTACGTCGAACTCGCACCGGAGGAGGACGGCACCTCGGTACGCCTGATCATGGTCCGTTGGCCCGCCGGCCCGGTCAGCGGGGCGCTGCTGCGCTGGGGGATGCGTCGGGTGGGTGCCGACCTGGAGGGCTCGCTCGCCCGGCTCACCGGGCTGGCCACGGTCGGCTGAGGGGCGGGCCGTCGCCGTCGCGACGTCCCGCCCCTCGTGGCCGGATCAGTGCGGAACCGTCAGGAGTCCCCGCCGGTCTCGCCCACCGGAGCCGCCGCGATGTCGTCGATCGCGTACTTCTTCGCGGCCTCGGCCGGCACCGACGGCGGCACCACGCCACGCCGCGCCAACTGGCGCAGCGTCGCCACGGTCACCGACTCGGCGTCCACATGGAAGTGCCGGCGCAGCGCGTGCCGGGTGTCCGAGAGCCCGAAACCGTCGGTACCGAGCGAGGTGTAGTCGCCGGGGATCCACCGCGAGATCAGGTCCGGCACCGCCCGCATCCAGTCGCTGACCGCCACCACCGGTCCGTCGGCGTCGGCCAGCTTGCGCTGGATGTACGGCAGCCGCGGCTCGTCGCCCGGGTGCAGGAGGTTGTACTCCTCGCACTCCACCGCGTCCCGGCGAAGCTCGGTCCAGGAGGTCACCGACCAGACGTCGGCCGCCACCCCCCAGTCCTGGGCCAGCAGGTTCTGCGCCTTGAGCGCCCACTGCATGCCGGTGCCGGAGGCGAGGATGTTGGCCCGGGGCGCCTCGGCACCGTCCGGCCCGTCGACCGATCCGGCCGGCGAGTACCGGTAGATCCCCTTGAGCAGCCCCTCCACGTCCACGTTCTCCGGCTCCACCGGCTGGAGGATCGGCTCGTTGTAGACGGTCAGGTAGTAGAAGATGTTCTCCGGCTTGTCGCCGTACATCCGGTGCAGGCCGTTCTCGAAGATGTGCGCGATCTCGAACGCGAACGCCGGGTCGTACGCCACCACGGCCGGGTTGGTCGCCGCGAGCAGGTGCGAGTGGCCGTCCTCGTGTTGCAGGCCCTCACCGTTGAGGGTGGTCCGGCCGGCGGTGGCGCCGAGCACGAAGCCCCGGGCCATCTGGTCGGCCGCCGCCCAGAACGCGTCGCCGGTGCGCTGGAAGCCGAACATCGAGTAGAAGATGTACAGCGGGATCATCGGCTCGCCGTGCGTGGCGTACGACGTACCGGCGGCGGTGAACGAGGCCACCGAACCCGCCTCGTTGATCCCCTCGTGCAGGATCTGCCCGCTCGTCGACTCCTTGTACGACAGGAACAGCTCCCGGTCGACCGAGGTGTACTTCTGGCCGTGCGGCGAGTAGATCTTCTGGGTCGGGAAGAGCGAGTCCATCCCGAAGGTGCGCGCCTCGTCCGGGATGATCGGCACGAACCGCTTGCCGAACTCCCGGTCCTTCATCACGTCCTTGAGCAGCCGGACGAAGGCCATGGTGGTGGCGATCTTCTGCTTGCCGGAGCCCTTCTTGACGTCGCCGAAGCGCTCGCTGCCCGGCACCGGGAGCGGCGTCGGGTCGGTACGCCGGCTCGGCAGGTAGCCGCCGAGCTGCTGGCGCCGCTCGCGCAGGTATTCCATCTCCTCGGACTTCTCGCCCGGGTGGTAGTACGGCGGCAGGTAGGGGTTGGTCTCCAGCGCCGAGTCGGGGATGTCCAGGTAGAGGCGGTCGCGGAAGCTCTTCAGGTCGTCCAGGGTGAGCTTCTTCATCTGGTGCGTGGCGTTGCGGCCCTCGAAGCTCGACCCGAGGGTCCAGCCCTTGATCGTCTTCGCCAGGATCACCGTCGGCTGGCCGGTGTGCTCGACCGCCGCCTTGTACGCCGCGTAGAGCTTGCGGTAGTCGTGCCCGCCTCGCTTGAGGTTCCAGATCTCGTCGTCGGAGAGCCCCTCGACCATCTTGCGGGTGCGCGCGTCGCGGCCGAAGAAGTGCTCCCGGACGTACGCCCCGGACTCCGCCTTGTAGGTCTGGTAGTCGCCGTCCGGCGTGGTGTTCATCAGGTTGACGAGCGCGCCGTCGGTGTCCGCGGCGAGCAGCGGGTCCCACTCCCGGCCCCAGACCACCTTGATCACGTTCCAGCCGGCGCCCCGGAAGAACGACTCCAGCTCCTGGATCACCTTGCCGTTGCCCCGCACCGGCCCGTCCAGCCGCTGCAGGTTGCAGTTGATCACGAAGGTGAGGTTGTCCAGCTCCTCGCGGGCGGCCGCGCCGATCGCGCCGAGCGACTCCACCTCGTCCATCTCACCGTCGCCGAGGAACGCCCAGACGTGCTGCTGGGAGGTGTCCTTGATGCCCCGGTGCTGGAGGTAGCGGTTGAACCGGGCCTGGTAGATCGCGTTGATCCCGCCGAGCCCCATCGAGACGGTGGGGAACTCCCAGAAGTCCGGCATCAGCCGAGGGTGCGGGTACGACGGCAGGCCGCCGCCCGGATGCGACAGCTCCTGGCGGAAGCCGTCGAGCTGGTCCTCGGTCAGCCGCCCCTCCAGGAACGCCCGGGCGTACATGCCGGGGGAGCCGTGGCCCTGGTAGAAGATCTGGTCGCCGCCGCCCGGGTGGTTCTTGCCCCGGAAGAAGTGGTTGAACCCGACCTCGTAGAGCGACGCCGAGCTGGCGTAGGTGGAGATGTGCCCACCGACGCCGATCTCCGGCCGCTGCGCCCGGTGCACAAGCATGGCGGCGTTCCACCGGATGTACGCCCGGATCCGCCGCTCGATGTGCTCGTCCCCCGG
Organism: Plantactinospora sp. CNZ320; assembly: GCF_002846275.1. NCBI lineage: Bacteria > Bacillati > Actinomycetota > Actinomycetes > Micromonosporales > Micromonosporaceae > Plantactinospora > Plantactinospora sp. CNZ320. The sequence goes on along the minus strand of NZ_PJMP01000001.1, from coordinate 3,016,930 downwards.
GAACCAGGGTTCCTGCTCCGGCGGGATGGTGTTGATGTAGTCGGTGGTGGTCAGGGGCGGCACCCCCACCTGGCGCTCCCTGGCCCGCTCCAGCAGGCGCAGCATGACGTAGCGGGCGCGTTTGGCACCGCGCTCGTCAATGACACCGTCGAGTGACTCGACCCACTCGCTGGTTTCTTCGGGGTCGATGTCCGGAAGCTGGCTCGGTAGGCCGTCGCTGATCACCGGGCGCTTGCGTTCCGTGGCCACAGGCGTTCCCTAGGTTGTGTGTGGGATAGGTCTCTAGCGCCATCCTGCCCCCTCATGCCTGGCTCCGTCACCTCTAGGCCGGGCAGAGGCGACGCGCGACACAGGTACCAGGCGGTAACTTCCCGGCAACGCGTCGTTCTCGCCCCGGGCATTCCGGAACCGCGCGGCGGGGCGGAAAGCGGTCCGGCCGGACCTGGCGCCGACCGGTCGGGGAGACTGGGTGGATGCAGAGTGAGGTGATCACCGTTCGGACCGGTTCCCGGCCCGTCGTCCAGGACATCACCCGGGAGGCCGAACGGTTCCTCGCCGGTCGGGGCGACGGGCTGTTGCACGTCTTCGTGCCGCACGCCACCGCCGGCCTGGCGATCATCGAGACCGGGGCGGGTTCCGACGACGACCTGCTGACCGCGCTTGACGACCTGCTCCCCACCGACGACCGTTGGCGGCACCGGCACGGCTCACCGGGGCACGGCCGGGACCACGTCATGCCCGCCTTCCTGCCGCCGTACGCGACCCTGCCGGTGTTGGACGGCCGGCTCGCGCTCGGCACCTGGCAGTCGATCTGCCTCGTCGACCCGAACGGCGACAACACCACCCGGCAGGTCCGGTTCTCCTTCCTGCCCGGCTGACCGTTCCGCTGCCGGCCCGGCCGGGACTCGGGACGGTCCGGTGTGGCGGTGGATCGGTAGCCTCGCGCGATGACCCCATCCCCAATCGACGCGCCGATCGTCGCCGTGACGGTCTATCCAGACCGGGCCCGGGTGACCCGCCGGACCGACCTCCAACTCCCGACCGGGGAACACCGGGTCCGGATCGGACCACTGCCGCTCGGGCTGCTCCGCGACTCGCTGCGGGTCGGCGGACGCGGCCCGGCGACCGTACTCGGGGTGGACGTGTCGACCGAGGTGCTGCCCCGGGCCACCGAGGGGACCGCCGCCGAACTCGCGCAGCGGCGTCGTGACATCACTGCCGAACTGGCCGGGCTGGCCGACGCCGAAGCCGTCGAGCAGCAGCGCGCCGACTTCCTGACCCTGCTCACCCAGCGGGCCGGTGCCAGCTACGCCCGCGCGCTGGCGGCCGGGGACGCCACCCCGGGCGACGTCGCCGGTTTCACCGACTCGGTGGCCGAGCAGACCGCCGCGAGCCAGGCCCGGCGGCGGGAACTGGCCCGTCAGCAGGAGGAGGCCCGGGAACGGCTGGCCGCCGTCGAGCGGGAGATCGCCGCGCTCTCCGGCCGGCGGTCACCGGACCGGCTGGCCGCCGAGGTGACCCTGCGGGTCGAGCCGGACGGTGACGACGAGCCGACCGCACTGCAGCGGTCCGCCGAGATCCAGCTCGAGCTGTCGTACGTGGTGGAGGGCGCCGGCTGGACCTCCTCGTACGACCTGCGACTGGTCGACGAGACGCTGACGGTCACCTGGTTCGGGCTGGTCAGCCAGCGCACCGGGGAGGACTGGCCGGAGTGTGAACTGCTGCTCTCCACCGCCCGTCCGGCGACCGGCACCGAGTTGCCGGAGCTGGATCCGTGGTATCTCCGCCAGGCGGAACCGGTCCGGATGCAGCAGGAGAGGGCTGGGCGGCCGGCCGGCGGACCGATGCCCCCGATGCCGGTACCGGGTGCCGCCGGCAAGGCCCAGGCGCTCGGTGCCGCGCCCCGCCCCGCGCGGATGGCACAGTCCGGGGCCACCCTCACCCAGGGCGTACTGGCCGCCACCTACCGACCGGCCCGCCCGGTGGCGGTACCGGCGGACGGGGGCGCGCACCGGGCCGTCGTCGCCGTACTGGAGCTGGCGGCCCGGCTCGACCACGTGACCGCGCCGGTGCGTACCCCCGGGGTGCACCTGCGGGCCACCGCCGTCAACGGTTCCGAACACACCCTGCTGCCCGGACCCGCCTCGGTGTTCCACGGTGGCGACTTCGTCGGCGGCACCTCGCTGCCGACCTGGGCGCCGGGGGAGGAGGTCGAGGTGGCGCTCGGGCTCGACGACCGGATCCGGGTGAAGCGGGAGCTGGTGCGGCGCAGCGACACCAAGGCCACCCTGGGCTCGACCCGGCGGCGCGAGGTCGAGTACCGGATCACAGTGGCCAACCACACTCCCCGGCCGGCCCGGTTGACGGTGCGCGACCAGCTTCCGGTGTCGCAGAGCGACGGGATCACGGTCCGGGAGCTGCGGCTCGATCCGGCGCCGGACGAGCGGGCCGCGCTCGGCGAGCTGATCTGGCGGGTGGAGCTGCCGCCCGGCGGGTCCCGGGAGATCGTCACCGGGGTGCGGGTGGAGCTGGCCAAGGGGGTCGAACTGCTCGGCTGGCGCGAGTAGCCGGCGGCCGGGCGGCGGCGGTCGCGGCGGGGCAGGCCGGTCATCGTGCCGGCGGCCCCGACCGCGGCGCCGGTGAGCGGGAGAGTACGGCGCGCCGGACGGTCCCGTACGGAGAGTCGCCGACGCCACGGGCGGTTGTGACGTGTCTGAGTGGTCACGGGTGGCCGACGTCGGTAATGCTGTCGGACGTGACCACCCCCCAAGATCTCGACGAACGGTTCCGGGAGGCGGTCGGCGCCATCGAGGTGTCGGCGACCGGGCGTACGGCGCAGGAGCCGGTCCGGGACGGCGGCACGCTCGACGGCCGGACGGCCCTGGAACTGTTCGACGCCCAGCTGGTCAGCCGGCACCTTGATCTCGCGGCGCGCTGGCTGCGCAGCTTCGGCGAGGGGTTCTACACGATCGGTTCCTCCGGCCACGAGGGCAACGCCGCGGTGGCGCTCGCGGTCCGGTCCACCGATCCGGCCCTGCTGCACTACCGGTCCGGCGCCTTCTACTGCGCCCGGGTCGCCCAGGCCGAGGCCGAGGGTTCCGCCGCCCCGGCCGGGCAGGCCGACGGTCTGGCGCACCGGGTCGGGGTCGCCGAACGGGTGGCCGAGGCGATGCGCGGCCAGGACGGCAACGGGAACTCCGCCGACGGTGACGCCGACGACGGGGCAGGCGCGCCGGAGGCGGTCCTCGACGCCGCCCGGGACGTGCTGCGCGGGGTGGTGGCCTCCGCCGACGAGCCGATCGCCGGCGGCCGGCACAAGGTCTTCGGCAACGCCTCGGTCGCCGTCGTGCCGACCACCTCCACCATCGCCTCGCACCTGCCCCGGGCGGTCGGGATCGGCTTCGCCATCGAACGGCTGCGCCGGCTCGGTGACGCTCGGGGCCGGCCGAGCGGTCGGCGGGCGGCCGGCGCCCCGGCACGGCCGCGCGGCGAGACCGATCCGGCCTGGCCGGCCGACGCCATAGTGGTCTGCTCGTTCGGCGACGCGTCGGTGAACCACGCCACCGCCGTCGCCGCGTTCAACACCGCCGGCTGGTGCGACCACACCGGGCTGCGCATCCCGGTGCTCTTCGTCTGCGAGGACAACGGGCTCGGGATCAGCGTCAGGTCACCCGACGGCTGGGTGGCGCAGACGCTGCGGGCCAAGCCCGGGATCCGGTACTTCTCCGCTGACGGCTGCGACCTGGTCGAGACGTACGACGTGGCGGTCGAGGCGGCGGCCTGGGTGCGCCGGCACCGCCGGCCGGCCGTACTGCACCTGTCCACGGTGCGGTTGATGGGGCACGCCGGCGCGGACGCCGAGATCGCGTACCGGAGTGCCGCCGAGATCGACCGGGACGTGCAGCGGGATCCGCTGGTGGCCACCGCCCGGGTGCTCGCCGAGGCCGGCCTGGCCACCCCGGAGGAGTTGATCGCCCGCTACGACGAGGTCGGCTGGCAGGTCCGCAAGGTCGCCGAGGAGGTGCTCGGCGAGCGCAAGTTGGAGAGCGCGGCGGACATCGTGGCGCCGCTGGCACCCCGGCGGCCGGTCCGGGTCGCCCGGGCGGTCACCGACGCCGCCGGCCGGGCCGCCGGGCCGGGCGCGGCGCTGCGCAGTGCCGCCTTCGACGGCAAGTTGCCGGAGCAGGCCGGCCCGCTCACCCTGGCCCAGACCATCAACGCCGCGCTCGCCGACGGGCTGCTCGACTATCCGGGCATGACCGTCTTCGGCGAGGACGTGGCGGCCAAGGGCGGGGTGTACGGGGTGACGAAGGGCCTGCGGGAGCGGTTCGGCGCGCCACGGGTCTTCGACACGCTGCTGGACGAGACCTCGATCCTCGGGCTCGGGCTCGGTGCCGGGCTGAGCGGGATGCTGCCGGTGCCCGAGATCCAGTACCTGGCGTACCTGCACAACGCCGAGGACCAGTTGCGGGGCGAGGCGGCGACGATGCAGTACTTCTCCCGGGGCGCCTACCGCAACCCGATGGTGGTGCGGATCGCCGGGTTGGCGTACCAGGACGGGTTCGGCGGGCACTTCCACAACGACAACTCGCTCGCCGTACTCCGGGACGTTCCGGGGCTGGTGCTCGCGGTGCCGGCCCGGGCCGACGACGCCGCCCCGATGCTGCGCTCCTGCCTGGCCAGCGCGGCGGTCGACGGCAGCGTCTGCGTCTTCCTGGAGCCGATCGCGCTCTACCACACCCGCGACCTGCACGCCGACGGCGACGGGGAGTGGCTCGCCCCCTACCTCGGGCCGGGCGGCTGGACGGCCAGCCACGTGCCGATCGGCCGGGGCCGGGTGTACGGCGTCGGCTCGGCCGAGGACGTCACGATCATCACGTTCGGTAATGGCGTTCGCATGTCGCTGCGGGCCGCTGCGAAGCTGGCCGAGGAGGATGTCGGCGTCCGGGTGCTCGACCTGCGCTGGCTGGCTCCGCTGCCGGTGGCGGACATCATCCGGGAGGCCCAGGCCACCGGCCGGGTGCTGGTCGTGGACGAGACGCGCCGGTCCGGCGGGGTCGGTGAGGGGGTGGTGGCGGCGCTGGTTGATGCCGGTTTTGTCGGTTCCGCCCGTAGGGTAGCTTCTATCGATACTTTTGTCCCGTTAGGTCCGGCTGCCCGTCACGTACTGGTCTCCGAAGAGGCCATTACCCAGGGTGCCCGAACGCTGCTGGCACGGTAAATTCCCTTCGACTCGGTGCGCCACTTGCGCGCGACCGGACAACTGTGTGGACTTTGCGTCATCGGTGTCGCACGGATGCCGTTGGCAGTGGAGATGAGGAGGCACGTGACAGTGAGCGCGACCGCTGGTCAGGCCGCCGACGGCGTACGGAGTCTGGCGGACCGGTTCGGCATCGAGCCGGGGATGGTCGTCATGGAGATGGGGTACGACGACGACGTCGACCAGGATCTCCGGGACGCCCTGACCGATCGCTGCGGAGAGCTGGTAGACGAGGACACCGACGAGGTGGTGGACTCGGTGCTGCTCTGGTACCGGGACGGCGACGGTGACCTGTTCGAGATGCTCGTCGACGCCCTCGGCCCGCTGGCTGACAACGGTGTGGTGTGGCTGCTGACGCCGAAGGCGGGGCGGGACGGCCACGTCGAGCCGAGCGAGATCAGCGAGACGGCGGTCACCGCCGGCCTCCAGCAGACGTCGACGGTGAACGCGGGCAAGGACTGGAGCGGAGCGCGCCTGGTCCTGCGCCGTGGCGCCAAGGCGAAGAAGTAGCCCGGAGGAGTGGCACGGGCGCCGTCTGACCCGCGGACGGTGCTCGTGGCGAGAATCGCCCCGGACGGTGCTTCCGGGGGCACCGTACCGGACGTACCGGCCGACCCCGAGGGGTCAGCCGGCCGGTGCGCCATGACCAGGGAGGACCGCATGCCGATCGACGTAGGCGCCCAGGCGCCGGACTTCGTGCTGAAGGACCAGAACAACCAGCAGGTGAGCCTGGCCGAGCTGCGGGGCCGACGGGTGGTGCTGCTCGTCTTCTATCCGCTGGCCTTCACCGGCACCTGTCAGGGTGAGCTGGCCGAACTGCGGGACAACCTCCACGAATACCAGAACGACGACGTGCAGGTGCTCACGGTGAGCGTCGACTCGGTGTACGCGCACAAGGTCTGGGCCGAGCGGGAGGGCTACGAGTTCCCGATGCTCGCCGACTTCTGGCCGCACGGCGCGGTTGCCCGGGCGTACGGCGTCTTCAACGACGCCGCCGGCTTCGCCGACCGTGGCACCTTCGTGATCGACAAGGCCGGTACGGTGCGCTTCGCCGAGCGCAACGGCCCCGGCGAGGCGCGCGACCAGGCCGGCTGGCGCAAGGCCCTGGCCGCGGCACTGACCTGAGCCCGGCACCACCGTTCGACCGGGTCGCCGCCGCCCGCACGGCGGCTGACCGGCGAACTGGGTGGAGCGGGTACCGGGGCGGCAGGTAAGCTTGCCGCCGCCGGTAGGCCGCAGAGGCACTCCGGGCGCGTAGCTCAGTGGGAGAGCACTCGCCTTACAAGCGAGGGGTCGCAGGTTCGAAACCTGCCGCGCCCACCACCGTCACCAGCGGGCTGGAATCGCGTCACCAGCTTTGCTGGAATCGTTTCACCCGCAGGCTGGAATCGTCAGTCCGGGGCAGACCCGTCGTCGACCTCCGGCGGTCGGCCGTCCAGGAACCGCCTGGCCCTGGCGATCGCCTCCTGCTGGGTCGAGCCGAGAAACCACGGATCGTCGGCCACGTCAGGCCACCATCTGCCGGTGTCGCTGTCCTCGTAGCAGACCACCGGCACGATCTGCCAGGCGCCTTCGGTGTCCTTTGCCAGGTCGACCGGGAGATGCCACCCGATGACCCGCCCGCTGACGACCGGGGCGGGATCTCCGTCGTTCACGACCTCGGCCAGCCACAGCTCATAGCCCTGCGGGATCATGACGTCTCCTGAGTGGGGTCCTGGCCCATGCGCGGGTGCCGCTGACTGCCCAGCATAGGTTTCCTTTAAATGTGGCCTAAGCTTCGCTCTGCTCGGGCATCCGAGATTGACTCGTGAGCGCGCGCCGCAATACGGTCCTGGCCGACGACTCCAATGCCACTCTGGCGCCGCTTTCTGGGAGGTTGAGTACGTGGCCACGGCCCGATCTGCGGTAAAGGCAATGCGCCCGACGGCTGCTCTTCTGGCTGGCCTGGTGGTCGGGCTGCTCGTGCTGCCGGGGGTGGCGACCGCCGCGCCGGCCGGGCCGACCCAGCTCGGTGCCGCCGACATGGCACTGCTCAGCGGGGTGCGGCTGGCAGGGCTCTGGGAGATGCCGGCCGGGCAGATGGCGGCCGAGAAGGGTGACAGCGCCCGGGTCCGGGAGATCGGCGCCGAGATCGCCAAGCAGCATGTCGAACTGGACCAGCTCACCGTCGAGGCGGCGAACAAGCTCGGCGTCCAGTTGCCAAGCGAGCCGACGGCCCAGCAGAAGGGCTGGATCACCGAGATGACGAACGCCTCCGGGGCGCGGTTCGACCGGATCTTCGTGGACCGGCTGCGGGCGGCGCACGGCGCGATCTTCCCGGTGATCGGTGCGGTCCGGGCCGGTACCCGCAACGAGACCGTACGCACCCTCGCCGAGCAGGCCAACGGCTTCGTGCAGACCCACATGACCCTGCTGGAGAGCACCGGCCTGGTCCGCTACGCCGAACTTCCCCCGGTGGTGGTGCCCGCGCCGCAGGACCAGTCGCTGGCCGCCAACGCCAAGGCGAACGCGGAGTTCGGCACCGGCCTGAACACCACTGTCATCTGGGCGGTACTCCTCGGCGCGCTGGCGCTCGGCGGCATCGCCACGGTCCGGGTCTTCCGGGGCAAGTGACCGCCGCGGGACCGGCTCACCCTCCGGTGGGGGCCGGTCCGCGCCACCGGTACAGCCAGGGTGGCCCCGCCCCGTCCACCGCCTCCAGTTCGTAGATCTCGGCCTGGGCGAGCCCGTCGGTCACGTGGTGATGGGTGAGCGGTGGACGGCCGTGCACGTCGAGTTCGACGGCCACGGTGCCGCCGTCACCCGCGCCACCGACCAGCGAGATCTCGGTACTGCCCTCCATGTGGCCATCCTGCCGCCAGGGCGGTACCCGGCGCAGCGGATCGCCGTTGGCTCACCGCCACTGGTAGTGCAGGTCGACGACGCGTACCCCGATGCTGACCCGGGCCAGTACGGCGGCCAGCAGCGCCTGCCGCTGCTCCTGCGGCACGTCCCGGACCGCCTCTCCGTACGTCGCCGTGACGTGTGCCCAGACGGCCTGCTCGGTCTGCTCCGCCGGTATCCAGGGGCGGGGGCACTGCCGTCGGGGACACCCGTAGTAGCGGCGCCCGCTCGACGAGAAGGACGGGATCACCAGTTCGCCACAGGGGCCGCAGCAGAGCAGTCCGCGGAGCAGGTAGCGCCCTGGCGTGGCGCGCTTCACGATCGGGAAGTCCATGGTCACCGCCTCGCCTCGTGATGTCGACGCATCCATGCCTGTCGTCATCTTCTCCGTTGGTACGGCTGCCGGGGCGGAACTGTTCGATTCGTGACTGGGGTAGGGCCGAAAATCGCCAACAATCACCGTTCCGGTCGGGCCCGGATATTCGCCGGACCCGGCGCGCGCCCGGCGACCGGGCCGGGCGGGGTGCTACAAAGGGATCCGCCCGCTGACCCGATGGCCGAGAAGGGACCTGTGCGTGCTGGTCGTCCACGCCGTGTGGTTGGCCGGTGGTCGGCTCGCGGTGTGGGGGGAGGACTCCACGCTGCCCGCCCGACCACCGCGCCGTCCCGGCCGCCCACCCCGGCACCGGCCGCACCCGTTCGCGGCCGGACATTCCGGGCTCGCCGGCGCGCTCGGCGAACTCGCCGCGAAGGCGACCACCGGTGCCGCCCTGCTCGCCCTGCCCACCCGGGCCGGTGCGCCGGTCGACTCGGCGGAACTGGTCCGGACCGAGCCGGTCGAGCCGGGCCGTGGGCGGGTCGGCCTCGCGTCGTGGCGGGTGCCGGTCCTGGAGTACGACGCCGACCACGCCCTGCCGGTGCTGCTCGCCCTCGCCGACGGCCCGGGTCCGCCGGTCCGGGGCGCGTCGCTGCGCCACCTCGCCCTGCTGGCCGAGTTCGCGGTGGAACTGGTCCGGCGCGGTCGGACCCTGCCCGGCCTCGACACGCCGCCCACCGTCGCCGGCCCGGCCCGGGCCGTGTGGCGCCCGCTGCTCACCGGGGCGGACGCCGGCTGGGCCCGGGCGCTGACCATGGCGCTGCCGCCGGCGGCCCGCGCCGCGCTCGACCCGCCCGCGCCCGGGACCGTCCCGGACGGCGGTGACGGGTCGGCGGGCACCCGACCGGACGACGGCGCCGGGCCGGAGGCAGCCGCCCCGGGCGACGCCGCTGCGGCGAGCGGCTCGGCGGCGGCCACCGTCGTGGACGCCCTGGACGCGCTCACCGACGCCGCCGCCCGAACGGCCCTGGAGGGGGTACGCCTGATCGGGGCCGGTCGGGCCGGTGCCGCCGATGCCGCCGTACGGGACTGGCTGCGGGCGCTGACCGGGCGGCAGCGGGACTTCGGGGCGGCACCGGAGGCGATTGCCGTACTCGACCGTGAACTGCGTACCTGGCAGCGGGATGCCGCCGGCAGCCCGGTACGGGCCTGCTTCCGGCTCGTCGAACCACCCGTACCTGTCGAGATCGACGTGCCGCCGGACGGGCCGGACGAGCTGATCGGGGCGGGCGAGGGCGAACAGCGCTGGCGGGTGGAGTTCGCGCTCCAGGCCGCCGACGAGCCGAGCCTGGTGGTCGGGGCGGACCGGATCTGGACGAGCCGGGGCGACCTGCGGGCGCTGGCCCGGCACCTGGCCGACCCGCAGGAGACCCTGCTGACCGAGCTGGGCCGGGCGAGCCGGCTCTGGCCGGAGTTGAACGACGCGCTGCGTACGGCCGCGCCGGAGGGTTTGGAACTGGACACCGAGGGAGCGCACCGGTTCCTCCGGGACGGTGCCCCGGTGCTGCACGCCGCCGGGTTCGGGGTGCTGCTCCCGTCCTGGTGGCAGCGCCCGGGTGCCCGGCTCGGCGCCCGGTTGCAGGCGAAGACGCGTACCGCGCCGGGGACCGTCGCCTCGCGCAGCGCGCTCGGCATGGAGGCGCTGGTCGACTACCGGTGGGAACTGGCCCTCGGCGACCAGCCGCTGCACGCCGCCGAGCTGCGGGCGCTGGCCAAACTGAAGACGCCGCTGGTCCGGCTGCGCGGCCAGTGGGTCGAGCTGGACCCGAAGCGGCTCGCCGCCGGGCTGAAACTGCTCCGCTCCGGTGGCGAGCTGACCGTAGGCGACCTGCTCCGGCTGGGGCTGGCCGCCCAGGACGACCCGAAGGCGCTGCCGGTGCTGGAGGTCAACGCCGACGGCCCGCTCGGTGACCTGCTCGCCGGGCAGGTCGAGCGGCACCTGGCGCCCCGGGACGCGCCGGAGTCGTTCCGGGGCACGCTGCGGCCGTACCAGCAGCGTGGGTTGGCCTGGCTGGCGTTCCTCCAGTCGCTCGGTCTCGGCGGCATCCTCGCCGACGACATGGGGCTGGGCAAGACGATCATGATGCTCGCACTGCTCGCCGGTGACCCGCCGGAGGCCGGCCCGACCCTGCTGGTGTGCCCGATGTCGCTGGTCGGCAACTGGCAGCGCGAGGCGGCCCGGTTCGCCCCGGAGCTGCGGGTGCACGTACACCATGGCGCGGAACGGCCGCGCGGGGCGGCGTTCGGCGCGGCGGTGCGGGACGCGGACCTGGTGCTCACCACCTACTCGCTGGCGGCCCGGGACGCCGCCGCGCTCGCCGAGGTCGACTGGCACCGGATCGTGGTGGACGAGGCACAGTCGATCAAGAACGCCGCGACCCGGCAGGCCGCCGCCGTCCGGTCGCTGCCCGCCCGGCACCGGGTGGCGGTCACCGGTACCCCGGTGGAGAACCGCCTCGCCGACCTCTGGTCGATCATGGAGTTCGCCAATCCCGGCCTGCTCGGCACGGCCCCGGCCTTCAAGAAGCGGTACGCCGAACCGATCGAGCGGCACGGCGACGACGAGGCGGCGGCCCGGTTGCGCCGGATCACCGGCCCGTTCGTGCTGCGTCGGGTGAAGACGGACCGGTCGATCATCACCGACCTGCCGGAGAAACTGGAGATGGAGGTGCTCTGCAACCTGACCCGGGAGCAGGCGTCCCTCTACCAGGCGGTGGTCGACGACATGATGGCCAGGATCGAGTCGAGCGACGGCATCGAGCGGCGCGGCCTGGTGCTGGCCACCATGACCCGGCTCAAGCAGGTCTGCAACCACCCGGCCCAGGTGCTCCGGGACGGCTCGGCGCTGCCCGGCCGCTCCGGCAAGCTGGCCCGGCTGGAGGAGATCCTCGACGAGGTACTGGCGGCCGGCGAGAAGGCACTGATCTTCAGTCAGTACGCCGAGTTCGGCGGGATGCTCCGGGCCCACCTCGCCGCCCGGTTCGGCCGCGAGGTGCTCTATCTGCACGGCGGGGTCGGCAAGGCGGACCGGGACGCGATGGTGGCCCGGTTCCAGGATCCCGGCACTGTCGGTCCCGCCCTCTTCGTCCTCTCCATCAAGGCCGGTGGCACCGGACTGACCCTGACCGCCGCCAACCACGTCATCCACGTCGACAGGTGGTGGAACCCGGCGGTCGAGGACCAGGCCACCGACCGGGCGTTCCGGATCGGCCAACGCCGCGCGGTGCAGGTACGCAAGTTCGTCTGCGCCGGCACCGTGGAGGAGAAGGTGGCGGCGATGATCAACGAGAAGCGGGGACTGGCCGCCCGGATCGTCGGCACCGGTGAGCAGTGGCTCACCGAGCTGTCCACCTCGGAACTGCGCCAGCTCTTCGCCCTGGAGAACGGGGCGGTGGTGGAGTGACCGACTTCCGCGAGTACGGCCGGCCGCGAAAGGTCGACGGTGGACTGCGGGCGCGTACCGCCCGGGGGGCGATCGGGCAGTCCTGGTGGTCGCGCCGCTTCCTCGACGTACTGGAGTCCTTCGCGCTGGGTACCCGGCTCACCCGGGGCCGCTCGTACGCCCGCGCCGGGCAGGTGGTCTCGCTCGACGTGGCACCGGGCAGGGTGACGGCGGTCGTCCAGGGCTCCCGGCCGACGCCGTACCAGGTGTCGATCCGGTTCCGGCCGTTGCCCGAGCGGGTCTGGACCCGGTTGGAGACGCTGCTCGCGGCGCAGGCGCTGTTCAGTGCCCGGCTGCTGGCCGGCGACGTACCACCCGAGTTGGAGACGGTCTTCGCCGAGGCGGGCGCCCCGCTCTTCCCGGCCGGCGTCGACGAGCTGACCCAGCGCTGTGACTGCCCCGACTTCGCGGTGCCGTGCAAGCACCTGGCCGCCACCTTCTATCTGCTGGCCGAGGCCTTCGACGCGGATCCGTTCCAGCTGCTGCACTGGCGTGGGCGGGACCGGGCCCGACTGCTGGCCCGGCTGCGCGAACTGCGCGGCTCCGACTCCGGCACCGACTCCTCAGGTGGCGGGGTCGAGCGGCCGAGCGACCCGGTCGAGGCGCCACCGGCCGGCACCGGGCTGGCCCTCGCCGACCTGCCCGCCGAGCCGCTGGCGGGGATGCTGGACAGGTTCTGGGTCGCCCCGGTGCCGCTGCCGGCCCGCGCGCCCACCCTGGCGACCGAACCCGAGCTGGTGCTGCGCCAGCTCGGACCGCCGGGGGCGGCGATCGGCGGGCCGGGCCTGGTGCAACGGTTCCGCCGCGCCTACACCCGGTTCGGCGACAACGCCCCGGACTGACCGGTCCGCCGCCGGGTCACCGGTTCCGCCGCGCCTGCCACATCAACAGGGTGGCCGCCACCAGCACCGCCGGGGCGATCGCGACGGCCAGCCAGCCGCCGAGGACGACCAGGGCCGGCACGGTGGCCCAGAGTACGAAGGTCAACACGAGTATCAGCCGAGCGCGGCGCAGTTTGCTCCGGTCGCCGAGCCGGGCGACGAACTCGGGATCGGTTATCCGTAGGTGGTGCGTGATCTCGTCAAACCGGCGCTGATCCTCTTTGCTGAGCATGGCGTGGGCCCTTTCCTCAGGCGTCAACCAGTCCGGCGCCGGATTACCCGGTCCGGGGCGGCTCTCACGCTGTTCCCACCCCTGCTGCCGGCCGCGCGTGGCCTGCGGCGTACCGGCCGGTCGAAGGGGCTCGGCCGGGCCGGAACCGCCCAGTCCGGCCGCGACCGACCCGCAGGCCCGAGGCGGCACACCGCACCCGCAACGGCGGAACCCGGCCGGGCCGGCACTCCGACGGCGACTCAGTAACCCCGGCGCGGGGCGGGCAGGTGTGCCGGGAAGAGCGGCTCCGGCAGGGCCGGGGCGACCGCCTCCAGCGCCTCGACGAGCAGCTCCTGGACGGCGTACGGGTCGGCGAGGCGCCAGCGGGCCTCCTCCGGTGACACCAGCCAGCGCACCGTACCCTCGGGCAGCCGGGTGGGCGGGGCCGGAATCCACGAGCCGGAGCCGTGCCGTACCACGTAGAGGCTCTGATCCAGCTCTGGCCGCAGCGGCTCGCCGGGGCGTACCAGGAACATCCACCGGCCGTCCGGGGTGACCGCGACCGGCCCGCGGACCTGGCCGGAGACGGCGCCGAAGAGCCGGGGCCGGGCCTGCTCCAGCGCGAACCGCCCCAGATAGGCGGGAACCTCCAGAACGTCGAAGGCCCCGCCAGTGGCGAGCAGGATCGAGTGCGGGCGGAGCCGCCACCAGGTGGCGACCCGGGCCGGGTCGGCGGTGGCGTTCTGCTCCCACTGCTCCAGCGCCGGATGGCAGCCGGTGGTCGGGCAGCCGGCCCGGCCGCAGACGAACCGGTGCCGGGCCAGGCAGGCGCCGGGGGTGACCCGCCAACCGTGCGCGGCGTACCGGACGGCGATGCGACGCAGCCGAACCCGATCGAGCTGGGCGAAACGGACCGAACGGGGACGGACTTTCTCCCACATTTTACGTGAACCCCCTACGTTTATCGATCTCGGCCAGTAATGCAGGTCGAAGCCCGTCACTGGCGTCTGACGCGGTCGTTTGTCCGGGCAGACAGCCGCAAGTTGCATCGAAAGCTACGAGCGGCCGTTCCCGGAGTGACGTACATGCTGTGCGACCAGCGCAGACGCGAGTCACATCCCGTTTTTTCGCACCGGCGCGGGCCCCCTGACCGGACCGCCGACGCAGAAAGGAGGGCCGGACGTGGACGAGCTGCCGATCGGGCGTCGCGTCGCATACTGGCGCGGCCGCCGAAAGATGTCGCAACAGGTCTTCGCCGACCGGCTCGGCAAGTCGAAGAGCTGGGTGGACAAGGTCGAGCGGGGCGTACGCCGCCTGGACAAGTTCTCGGTGCTGTACGAGATCGCCGACGTACTCCAGCTCGACGCCCAACTTCTGCTCGGCAAGGCACCGGAACGCCGGGCCGACGGGCTCACCTGCATCGACGAGGTGGAGGTCGAGGAGATCCGCTCCGCCCTGGAGCGGTACGACTCGATGAGAACGTTCTTCAGCAACGCACCGCAGCCACCCTCGCTGGCCGAGATGACCAAGTCGGTCAGCCACGCCTGGCTGACCTACCAGTACGCCCGGTACGGCGTGCTGACCCGGGCGCTGCCGAAGCTGCTCCGCGACGCCCAGGCGCTGGACAGCGTGGCCGACGGCGACGACGCCGGGAGGGCGGCACACCTGCTCGGGCAGGTCTACCAGATCGCCTCGTCGGCGCTGCGCAAACTCGGCGAGCACGAGCTGGCCTGGCTCGCCGCCGACCGGTCGATGGCGGTCTCCCAGCGGGCCGACGACCCGCTGCTGGCCGGGGTGGCCACCTACCGGGTCGGCAACGCCCTGCTGGCGCTGGGCCGGGCCCGGCCGGCGCTGGAGGTGAACGTGAGCGTCGCCAACAGCCTCGCGCCGGGCGGCGGCAACGACGCCGGGCCGGACCGGCTCTCCGTCTACGGGATGCTGCTGTTGCAGGGGGCGATGGCGGCGGCCCGGATGGGCGACAACAACACGGTCAAGAACCTGGTCACCGAGGCGGAGAAGGCGGCCAAGCGGCTGGGTGGCGACCAGAACCGCTACTGGACCAGCTTCGGCCCGACCAACCTGGAACTGCACCGCGCGGCGGCATTGGTGGAGCTGGGCGAGGGCGGGAACGCGGTGCAGACGCACGAGCGGAACATCCTGGGGCGGGAGGGGTTCAACGGGCTGCTCCCGGAGCGGCGCGCACACCACATGCTCGACCTGGCCCGCGGGTTCGCCCAGATCGGCGACCTGGACCGGGCGGGCGAGGCGCTCGTCGACGGCGACCGGCTGGCGCCGTCCGAGATCCGGTGCCGGCCGATCGCGCACGAGGTGATGTCAAACGTGTTACGTCGCACAAGGGGTGCGCCGCCCGCGCCGATTGCGGAGTTGGCTGAGCAGATGGGAGTAGCGATATGACCGCGGTACGGGGGATCGTCCGGTGACGACGGAGACGACCGGGTCGCGGGTGCTCTACGTACTCGCCTGCGGTTCGCCGCTGACCCGGCACGTCGGTCGACTGGTGACCTCCGCACGGCGGGACGGCTGGGACGTCTGCGTGGTGTTGACGCCGGACGGGACGAAGTTCGCCGACGTACCGGCGCTGCGCCGGCAGACCGGGCATCCGGTGCGGTCGACGTACAAGAACCCCGGCGATCCGGACGTGCTGCCCGACGCGGACGCGATGATCGTCGCCCCGGCGACGGTGAACACGATCAACAAATGGGCGGCCGGGATAGCCGACACGCTCGCCCTCGGCCTGCTGGTCGAGGGACTCGGCAAGAAGCTGCCGATCGTGGCGATGCCGTTCACGAACGCCGCGATGGCGGCCCACCCGGCCTTCCTGACCAGCCTCGCCCGGCTGCGGGACTGGGACGTCACGGTGCTCTTCGGCGACCACGTCATGCCACTGCATCCGCCGGGCACCGGGGAGCGCTATCTGGATCGGTTTCCCTGGGAGATGGCGGTCACCGCGCTGCGGGCCAGGTTCTCGGTCAGCGGTCAGCTCGGCTGAACCGGGGCGGACGGCGTAGCGGGTCGGCCCGGCGCCGGTAAGCTGGGCCGCCGTGGGTGCATCCGGAGCTCGGACGACAAGCGTGGCCGACGTCGTGGCAGCGCTGGACCAGCGGTATCCGCCGGCCTGGGCCGAGGGATGGGACCGGGTGGGACTGGTGGTCGGCGAACCGTCCGCACCGGTACGCCGGGTCTGCTGCGTCGTGGACGTGGTCCCCGAGACCGTCGCCGAGGCGCTCGGGTACGGCGCCGACCTGATCGTCGCGCACCATCCGTTGCTGCTGCGCGGTGTCTCGTCGGTGGCCGCGACGACGTACAAGGGCCGGATCGTGCACCAGTTGATCAAAAACGACGTGGCCCTGTACGTGGCGCACACCAACGCCGACGTCGCCGCCCCCGGGGTCTCCGACGCGCTCGCCGCCCGGCTGGGCCTGACCGAGCTGCGCCCGTTGCGCCTCGCCGACCCGGCCGGTCCGGCAGCCGGAGCGGGGCGGGGCTTCGGGCGGATCGGCCGGCTGCCGGAGCCGACGACGCTTGCCGAGTTCACCGGGTACGCGGCCCGGGCGCTTCCGCCGACCGCCTGGGGCGTACGCGCCGCAGGCGACCCCGGGCGGACGATCTCGACCGTCGCGGTGAGCGGCGGGGCCGGGGACTCCTTCCTCGGTGACGCCCTCCGGGCCGGTGTCGACGCCTTCCTCACCGCCGACCTGCGGCACCACCCGGTCAGCGAATATCTGGCCGAGCAGGGGCCGGCACTGCTCGACGCCGCACACTGGGCGACCGAACGCCCCTGGCTCGACGACCTCGCCGCGCACCTGCGCGAGCGGCTGGGCGTGCAGACCCTGGTGTCCGACCTGGACACCGATCCGTGGACGGTGCAGGCGGCGTCTCCGGTACCACCCGTGCTAACCCCCGCACCCTCCATGGACAAGGAGTCCTCCCGATGAAGGCCGACCCGAAAGACCAGCGTCGCCTGCTCGACCTGCAGGCGATCGACACCGGGCTCGCCCAGCTCGCGCACCGGCGTCGCACGCTGCCGGAGCACGCCGAGCTGGAGGCACTGGCCCGGGAACTCTCCGCGCTGGAGGACGAGCGGGTCCGGGCGCAGGTGGCCGTGGACGATCTCGACCGGGACATCGCCCGGCTGGAGCGCGACGTCGAGCAGGTGCGGATCCGCAAGGACCGGGACCAGGCCCGGCTGACCGTCGGCTCGGGGCCGGCCCGCGAACTGGAGGCGTTGCAGCACGAGATGGTCTCGCTCAACCGGCGGCAGACCGAGCTGGAGGACGCCGAGCTGGAGCTGATGGAGCAGCGGGAGACCGCGCAGGGCGTACTCGACGGGATCGAAGGGCGGTTGTCGGCGGCCCGGCAGCGGCGTGCGGAGACCGAGCAGCGGCGGGACCAGACCCTTGCCGAGATCGGCAAGGAGGAGGAGTTCAAGTCCGGTTCGCGGCAGCCGCTCGCGGCGGACCTCCCGGCCGACCTGCTGGCGCTCTACGACAAGATCCGCGAGTCGTCCGGCGGGCTCGGCGCGGCACTGGTCGCCGGTGGGCGCTGCGGCGGCTGCCGGCTGGAGCTGTACGGCGCGGACCGGGCCCGGATCAAGGCCGCGGCCCCGGACGAGGTGGTGCGCTGCGAGGAGTGCCGCCGCATCATGGTGCGTACCGCCGAGTCCGGGCTGTGACCGGCGTCGGTGGCAGGATCGGAGGGCGGGCGCGTGCCGGGTCGTAAGGTCGTGGTGGAGGCGGACGGCGGCGCCCGGGGCAACCCCGGCCCGGCCGGCTACGGGGCGGTGGTCCGGGACGCCGGCAGCGGCGAGGTGCTTGCCGAGCGTTCCGAGTCGATCGGGGTCGCCACCAACAACGTCGCGGAATACCGTGGCCTGATCGCCGGGCTGGAGGCGGCCCGCGAGGTGGGCGCCGCCGGGGTCGAGGTGCGGATGGACTCCAAGCTGGTGGTCGAGCAGATGGCGGGGCGCTGGCAGATCAAGCACCCTGGGCTGCGTCCGCTCGCCGCACAGGCGGCCGGACTGGTCCGGAAGTTCGACTCGGTGACGTACACCTGGATTCCCCGGGAGCGCAACCGGCACGCCGACGCGCTGGCCAACGCGGCGATGGACCTGGCCGCCGGCAGGGTGCCGGAGGCGGCCCGGGACAGCGCGGCCGAGCCGGAGGCTGCGGCGCCGGCCGGCGCGACCGGGCGGGCCGAGGCGCACGAGGTCGCCGCGCAGGGGTCGACCGCGAAGAGTTCCTGGGAGCCGCGTCCGGCGGAGACCGCGACCCGGCTGCTGCTGATCCGGCACGGCGAGACGGAGTACACCGCGAAGGGCCGCTACTCCGGCCGGGGCGACGTGTCGCTCTCCGACCGGGGCCTGGCCCAGGCCGGTGCGACGGCCCGGCGGGTGGCCGGGCTGGTCGACCAGGTCGCGGCCGTGGTCAGCTCACCCCTGTCCCGGTGTACGACGATGGCCCGCATCATCGCCGGTGGGCTCGGCGGCGTGCCGGTGGTGGTCGAGCCGGATCTGATCGAGTGCGACTTCGGCGAGTGGGAGGGGCGGACCTTCGCCGAGGTACGCGAGCGCTGGCCGGTCGAGATGGACGCCTGGCTGGCCTCGCCGTCGGTGGCCCCGCCCGGCGGGGAGTCCTTCGTCGACGTCGGCGTCAGGGTCAGCCGGGCGATGGCAAAGCTGCTGGCCGACTATCCGGGGGAGACCGTGGTGGTGGTCTCGCACGTCTCGCCGGTGAAGATCGCGCTCCGCGACGCGCTGGCCGCGACCGATGCCTTCCTGCACCGGCTCTATCTCGACCCGGCCGGCATCTCCCTGCTGGACATCTGGCCGGACGGCGGCATGGCGGTACGCACGGTCAACGACACCGCCCACCTGTAAGGAAGGGCCCCCTCTTATCGTTTTCTGCATATGCGGGGGCCCTTCCTAACGCTTCTGCGGCGAGGGCTCCTCGGTGAGGAAGGTGAGCACGGTCTTGACGAACCGGGGCGGGTCGTCGAGCCAGGGAAAGTGGCTGGCGCCGCCCTGGACCACCGTCTCGGCGTTCGGGAAGAGCGCGGCGAGCGCCCGGGCCGCCTCCGGGGTGGGCGCCGGGTCCAGTTCGCCGGCGACGATCAGCACCGGGGCGTCGAGGCCGGCCAGTGCGGCGCGTACCCCGGCGGTGTCCGGGGCGAAGCCGTCGTAGAAGCCGGCGGAGGGCGCGTCGGGTCGCTCCTCCTGTTCGGCCTCGGCGTGTGCCCGGGCCCGCTCGTCCCACCGCCCGTACGCGAACGGCGCGGCGGCACTGCGAACCGGGTTCACCTCCTCCGGGCCGGCGCCCCGGCCGGCCGCCTCCTGCCAGGCGTCCAGCGCCGCCTTCGCCTCCGGGTACCACCACTCGGTGGAGCGGGCGGCGACAGCTTCGGCGAACCCGATCGTCTCCACCCCGACCGAGCGCAGGCCCGGGGTGACCAGCACCAGCCGGGAGATCCGGTGCGGGTGCCGGGCCGCGTAGAGCGCGGCGAGGTTGCCGGCGGCGGAGTGGGCCAGCAGGTCCATCCGATCCAGTCCGAGGTGGACCCGGAACGCCTCGACGTCGTCGACCAGCCGTTCGCAGCGGTAACTCGTCGGGTCCTCGGGGACCGCCGACTCGCCGCTGCCCCGCAGGTCGAGCCGGAGCAGGGTGCGTTCCCGGCCCAGGCCACCGAGGTCGCCGAGATAGCTCGACGCCCGGGCCGGCCCGCCCGGCAGGCAGACGATCGGCGGCCCGGACCCAAGCACGTGGTACGCGAGTGCGATGCTGTCGTACGAGGAGAATCGCGGCACCCGGCCAGCATGGCAACGGAGCGATCCTCGATCAAGGGCAATCGCCATACTTCGATGTACCTTTTGCCCTGATACCTGCGTTTGGTACGGCATCATTTCGGCCGTTGATCACCATTCGGCGCACCGTGGTCGCCGTTGGGCGCACCGGTCCGGTTTCGTCGGGGTGACCGCCGTCACTCTGTCCTAGCCTCCGGCGTCACACATAGGTCAACGACGAACTGTCACCGGAGTCCGACGACGGCGGACCGACCGGGGCAGGTCACCGGGCGAGTGCAGCGAGGGGACGGCATGGGTGAGCATGACGAGCGAATCCTTGAGCTCAGTGCCGACGATTCTCACGGTCGTACGGAGCGAAGCTCTCACGGCGGTACCGAGCGAAGCGGGGTACCGGCATGAGCGACTCTGAGAAGCCGACGGCGCCGGCGCCACCGGCCGGCGAGGTGGCGTCGGCCGGTCGGGTGGTGTCGAGAGCGCGGGCGAAGGACCACAGTCCCTGGAACTGGCTGCTCTTCCTGCCGATCGTCGTGCCGTTGATCACTCCACTGTTCAACGCCGACTCACCCCGGCTGCTCGGGTTCCCGGTCTTCTACTGGCTCCAGTTGGCCTTCATCCTGCTCGGGGTCGGCACCACGACCGTGGTCTACCAGATGACGAAGAAGCGGGGGTGACCAACGGTGTGGCAGGACCATCTCACTGAGATCATCATCTTCACGCTGCTGTTCCTGCTGGTCAGCGCGATGGGCTTCGTCGCTGCCCGGTGGCGGGCGCCGAACGACATGGCGCACCTCGACGAGTGGGGCCTCGGCGGTCGCAGTTTCGGCGGCTGGATCACCTGGTTCCTGGTCGGCGGCGACCTCTACACGGCGTACACCTTCGTGGCCGTACCGGCGCTGCTCTTCGGAGCCGGCGCGGCCGGGTTTTTCGCGGTGCCGTACACGATCATCATCTATCCGTTGGTCTTCCTGGTCCTGGTCCGGCTCTGGTCGGTGTCGCACCGGCACGGCTTCGTCACCCCGGCCGACTTCGTCCGGAAGCGGTTCGACTCGCCGACCCTGGCGCTGATCATCGCGATCACCGGCATCGTCGCGACGATGCCCTACATCGCGCTCCAGTTGGTCGGCATCGAGGCGGTACTCAAGACGATGGGGGTGACCGGGGAGAGCACCATCGCCCGGCACCTGCCGATCATCATCGCCTTCGCCATCCTGGCCGCCTACACCTACCAGTCCGGGCTGCGGGCACCGGCGCTGATCGCCTTCGTGAAGGACACGCTGATCTACATCGTGATCCTGGTGGCGATCATCTACCTGCCCTACAAGCTGGGCGGCTGGGGGAGCATCTTCGACGCGGCGGACGCGAAGTTCGACGCCAGTCCGAACCCGAACGACGGCATCACGCTCAACGCCAACAACCAGTTGCAGTACATCACCCTGGCCCTCGGCTCGGCGTTGGCGCTCTTCCTCTATCCGCACAGCCTCACCGGCGTACTGGCCAGCCGGAGCCGGGACGTGATCAAGCGGAACATGTCGGCGCTGCCGGCGTACAGCCTGCTGCTCGGCCTGATCGCCCTGCTCGGGTACGCCGCCATCGCCGCCGAGGTGACCCCGCTGCCGGGTGCGACCGAGGGCACCGTGGACAACAACACGGTGGTGCCGCTGCTCTTCGAGCAGCAGTTCCCGAGCTGGTTCGCCGGGGTCGCGTTCGCCGCCATCGGGATCGGTGCGCTGGTGCCGGCCGCCATCATGTCGATCGCGGCGGCCAACCTCTTCACCCGGAACATCTACAAGGAGTACCTGCGCAAGGACGCCACCGCCGCCCAGGAGGCGAACGTCTCCAAGATCACGTCACTGGTGGTGAAGATCGGTGCGGTCGCCTGCATCGTCTTCCTCGACCCGCAGTTCTCGATCGACCTCCAGCTCATCGGCGGGGTCATCATCCTGCAGACGCTGCCGGCGGTCGCCCTCGGCCTCTACACCAGGTGGTTCCACCGGGGCGCCCTGGTCGCCGGCTGGGTTGCCGGCATGGGCCTCGGGATGTGGATGCTCTACCAGATCCCCAACCCGGCGACCAAGCGGGCGCACTTCGGCGGCTCCGCGTTCCCGCTGGAGAAGCTCGGCTTCGACGGCTCGACCAAGACCATCTACGTCGGTCTGGTCGCGGTCGCGGTCAACCTGCTGGTCGCGGTCATCGTCACGCTCATCCTGCGCGCCGCCAAGGTCGCCGACGGGGTCGACGGGACCGAGCAGGACGACTACTTCGCCGACGAGGGCGACCCGCGACTCGTACCCAGCCCGAGGGAGTCGACCGACGAGGTGACCGACGAGTCCGTCGAACCCGCCCCGAAGGTCTGACCGGGCCGGCACAACCAGCCCCGCACGGGGAGATCCCCGTGACCAGCGCCGGCAACCCATCGGGTACGCCGACCTGGTCACGGGGACCTCCCGTCCGTGAATCCGGTGAGCTCGGGCGGGGCCTGATCAGGTCAGCGAGCGGTAGAGCAGCAGCAGGCCGATCGCCGTACCGAATAGCACGATCACGGTCTTGAGCAGTTCCGGCGGCATCCGGCGGACGAGCCGCGCCCCCGCGTACCCTCCGATAATGGTTGCCGGGGCGACCACCGCGACGGCGGCCCAGTTCACCGGGCCGAACGCGGCGAAGGCGACGATCGTGGTCAGCCCGACCACGGCGGAGAGCAGGTTCTTGATCGCGCTGATCCGGGTCAGCGTGTCGTCCAGCACCAGCGCGAGCCCGGCCACCAGCATGACCCCGAGCGCGGCGCCGAAATATCCACCGTAGACCGCGCCGATCACGACCATGGCGTGCAGCGCGAGGGTCTGCCTGCTCCGTACCGTCGTCCCGCCGGAGGCGGCTGGGCGCCCGCCGCCCTGCTGGCTGCTCTCGCGGCTGCTCGCCGGGATGCTCTCGTGCCTGCTCGTCTGGATGCTCTCGTGCCCGCCCGCGTGGCTGCTCTTCTGGCCCACGAGGCGGCGAAGCTGGTCCTGGAACGCCAACACGGCGGTCGCACCCAGCACCAGGAACGGTACGGCCAGCTCGAACGCCCGCGCCGGAGTGGAGAGCAGCAGCGCGCACCCGGCGGCGGTGCCCAGCACCGTTCCGGGGACCAGCCGGAGCAGCCATTGCCGGTCCGGCAGGTCCATGCGGCTGCCCCAGACGCTTGCCAGATAGCCGGGGCAGACCGACATCGAGTTGCTCACGTTCGCCGGAATCGGTGGCAGCCCGACCGCGATCATGGCGGGAAAGGTGATCAGCGAACCGCCGCCGGCCACCGCGTTGACCATGCCCGCGGCGAGCCCGGCAGCGAGCAGCAGCAGCGCCTCGGGAAAATCCATAACCCGTCGAGGCTAATCGCGCGCCGTACCCGACCTCTCGGTGGCCCGCCCGGCTTCCCAAGGGGTACCCGGGGAGCGCCCCGGCCGGGTGGATCGCTCTTCGGGATCATCGCTACCATTGGGTACGCGACGGACGAGTCGACCGGGCGGTCGCGTCGGCGGGTCGAGTGCCCGCCGCCGAGGAACGTCCGGACTCCACAGGGCAGGGTGGTTGCTAACGGCAACCCGGGGTGACCCGCGGGAAAGTGCCACAGAAAACAAACCGCCGAGCGGGGTGGTTTACGCGAAAACGCGTGGATCGACCGGTTCGGTAAGGGTGAAACGGTGGGGTAAGAGCCCACCAGCATCTCGGGTGACCGGGATGGCTCGGTAAACCCCACCCGGAGCAAGGCCAAGAAAGGGCCCGTCGCCGAGAGGCAACGGCCCGCGCAGACGTTCGAGGGCGGCCCGCCCGATGTCTGCGGGTAGGCCGCTGGAGCCTGCCGGCAACGGTAGGCCGAGATGGATGACCGCCGCCGGCACCACCGGCAACGGTGCGTACCGGGCACAAAATCCGGCGTACAGGTCGACTCGTCCGTCGTACCTCAGGTCGCGGTCCAGATTACGGCCGTGACCTGCTTCTTTGTCTGGTGTCGTTGGTTGACCTTGGTCAGCGTTGGGCGGCATCTGACGGCCCGGTGACGGCCCAGACGGCCCAGGGACGGCCCAGGATTGATCTTTGAGGGGCTCGTTCCAGACCTATCGTGGGCGCGACCCGTGGCGGCCCGTTCGGCAGGCGGAGGGCGACACGCGGGCGGGGGGTCGGGCACGTCTTGGCGGCGGAGCTGGTGGCCGGTCCGGTGACTCGGTGGCAAGCCAGTCCGGGGTTTGGACTGGCGCGGCAGCCGGAAGCCAAGCGCTCGACGGCGACCAGCCCCGCCGGCTTCCGTCACGGCCTCGCTGGTACGGGCTCCTTTGGCCGTTAGGGCGGCGTCCCGGCGGCTGTCGGTGGCTTCCCGCCCCGGCGCCGAAGGCAGCCGGGGCGGCGTGCCGCCGGCCGGGCTTGCCGCCCCGCACCGCGCGGAGCGCGGTGCCTTGATCTAGAACAGAGCAAATCGGCAGTACTGCCTTCTTGCTGGATGTCCTCCTGCTGGAAACCTGCAATCTTCAGCGAAGACTGTTTCGTGCGGCGCGTGAGAGCAGGCCCGAGAAAATTGGACTCGGCTGCACCGCATGGCCTATCCAAGCGAGAGTGCATTTCCGCGTCTTGAGAAAGCCTCAGTCGGACGCGAGGTATGGGCCGAGAAACCGCTCGCCGTTAAAGTGAATCATGTGCGTTGGATTATCCGCACACCATACTTCGGTCTCCCATGAAATCTCGGACAGATACTTCCGCATTTCCTTGCGGCTCGGAAAGCAGGAGACAAAGACTAACCCGGCTGCGGAGCCCGCAAAGAGAGTTTGCAGCTCTGCGTGACGCTTGGCGTCGACAGGCCCGTGGCTGGGTGCCGCCTCCAGGAGGACGAGCCAGTTCTTGTCCTCCATATGTACGACGAGATCCGGCATCTTGCCGTGCTTGTCAACCGTGACGCCGAGCTTTGCGAGCGCAGGGACGTCAGAAAAAGCCCACTTTTCATCGGCGTCGCCGATGTAAAGAACTACCCCACCTGGTGTGAAGTAGCTACAGAAGTCGTTAATTATGACCCGCAAGAGCTCGTTTTGGCCGCCAGGGCTGAGTGAAACCTCCTGTCCTCCTGGGAGGGTCACAGGGATGCGCCGCATGGTCCTCTCTGCTGCGTAGGCTTCCAGTTGCCCCGGAAGGTCCGCCAGATATACGCGAAGCCCATTATCGAACCCGGGCGTGCCAGCGATCTGGATAAGAGCGAGGGCACGATCGGTGATCTGATAGCACCAATGAGGCGAGTTGACAGGCCGGTCGGGCCGGTCGGGGTTCTGAGCTATAAGGCCGGCGGCGGCGAACTGATGCAAGGTTTGCCGGCGGATCGTCTCCCGCGTGTTGGGCTTGTAGTCTCGACGGTAGTGCTGTCGTAGGAAGTCCATAATTTCGACAGTCCGCAGCATGGGATTTTGGGCGGCTTGCCAGGGCTGATCGGGCAGCAGGTTGAGTAGGGCACGTAGTACCAAGGCCGATCGCTCGTTGCTTCGCTCTGCGTCGAAGTTGAGTAATTCGAGCAACTGACGGCTCTCCTTCACTGACTCCGTTACATGGTCCTCCGACACCGTGCCTCCCTGTTCGGTCGCGTCGGCTGCGCCAAGTACGTGCCGCAGTACGAGGGCGTCGATCTCGTCTTGGCTCGGCCACTCGTCCGGTAGAACATCTTCGCTCAAGCGGCGCAGCTGGTTGGCATCAGGGTAGCGAAGGTTCCTCAGATCTGTTGCATTGACCTGTGTATGGCCGCTGAACTGGCGAAAGTGGGTATCCAGCAGGTTCGAGTTGAGCCAGATAGCCAAACCGACCGCTAGCGGCTCGTCCAAGCCTTTGCTGCCGCAATGAAAAACATTAAGGTGGTTCTCGAATCCGACTTGCGAGGCAGGAACTTCGGCAGGCCGGTATACCGACGCCACCACCCGCCTAGTCTCCTCCTTTGAAGAGAACCGCTTCACCAACACGTAGAAGTCAGCAGGGAGCAAGAGGCTAGCGGTCGAGGTCGTAGCAAGGATGGCATTTGGCTTGCGGTACCCAGGCAACGGCCAAGTAACTCGACCGTGCTGTAGATGCCCGGGGTAGATTAACGGAGCAGTGTCGGTGCTGGGCATGCTGCGCAGCGATTCCTTCGCTCGAAAATCGACGACCCGTCCGGTCGATACTTTGACGCCGAGATCGGACAGGGTGGCAGGTAGTTTGCCGACTATACTCGCTGCCCGGTCGTCATCGACGTCTGTAGGGATATGGAGGAATGATTCGGGATCATCTGGTTTGATAATGTCCTCGTAGGCGACAAGTCGTTCATGGGCAGGATCGGCGAAGCCTCGCGAAGTGACTACCGCAACCTTCTCGGGTCGGCGATCCCTCGTGCCGGTGAGAATGATGTTCTCTTGCAGGACCGAGAGGTCTGCAAATAGTGCACCTCGTTCCTGAAAGACGTTAAGCCGATCGATGCCTAGCATCGAAAAGAACTGCTTGCGGAATGGTCGGAAGTAGGTTCCGTTTGCAAAACTGCGGGGCGTGATGGCCACAAGTTGACCACCCTCAACTAGAAGGCGAGCGCCGAGGCCGAGAAATGCAGCGTATAAATTTGGAACTTCCAAGCCGACAGATCCAAGGTGGCGGCGCGCTGGTGAATTTCGATCTATCTTCCGGTATGGGGGATTCTGGATCACGAGGTCGAACCGCGGCTCGCCGACTAGGTCGAGCATGGCGGATACTCGGTCGGTGGCCCAAGGGATGAAGTCATCCCCGACGATCTTGTACTCCAGCCGGCTGCCAAGCGCCTGAGCGGTCTCCTGACAGTCATTCAAGGTCTGGCGCAGCGTGTCATGCAGCACTGATGCCAGTTCGATTGCAGTGACCTCCACCGTCAGGCTGGGCCGCTCTCGCAGTACTCGGGCAACTAGTGCAGCCGTCAACGAACCGGACCCGGCCCCCGGGTCTAGCAGCCTGAGTACGCCCTCCTTTGGCAGGGTCGGCTCGGTGGCAATGCGGTCAGCCACTATGCGAGGCGTAAAGAACTGGCCCAAGCTTCGCTGGTCGGATGGGTCGAGCAGCGTCAGAGCTGCACTGCGTCGTTCGTCCGTTCGTGTCAAGAGACTGTCGAGCAAGAGATCAGGTTCCGGGTTCGCTGCCACACCGCGAGGGTACCGGTCAGCCTGCACAACTCCGAGTCGACGAGGCCTCCTACCCGAGCCCTTTGTGCATGCGAAGCTCGTCCAGCCGTGCGCCTTCGACCCAGAAACACCCTAAGCCCGCCCCACTCCGCAGGCTTGGAGTCAACGAGATGGTGCCGGCTCCCTGCGGGGATGGCTCTAGCTAGCTGGTCTCAACACCTATCAGCTGCGCATCGACGGCTGACGTCGGAGTGGTCTGTGCGGGAAGCATGACTGCCCGTGGTGCTCTCTCAAGGGGCAGCTGCAATTCAGCGAGCACATGCGGATACAAGAATACTGTATCTCTGCCCCTTCTCGAGATGTACTTCTTGAATTCTGTCCGGTGCTGCTCGGCTAGGTACTGCACGATCGCTCTGTAGGGTGACCAGTCAAGATTATGTTCGCCGCCGTACTTCTCCTTTCCGGTCTCAAGCAGTAGCCGGAATGACTCCTCGTTTCC
This sequence comes from Plantactinospora sp. CNZ320, assembly GCF_002846275.1. NCBI lineage: Bacteria > Bacillati > Actinomycetota > Actinomycetes > Micromonosporales > Micromonosporaceae > Plantactinospora > Plantactinospora sp. CNZ320. The sequence continues at coordinate 2,989,443 of NZ_PJMP01000001.1, read as the reverse complement.
AATGGAAAGCCGCGTGAGCAGCTCAAAGATTCCTGTTGCCAAGCGGCGGACGTCGACAGGGAGCTGATCTTCGGCCCAGTGGCTCTTCAGTAGGGAGATGAGGGCGTTGATGGTCTGGAAGCGTTGATGGTCTTTAGGTAGCGCCGGGCTGCTCTCGAGGTACGCCATACTTGCAATGGTCACCTCTGCCTGCTCTAAGGCGGCCTTTGCCTGATGAGCAACCCGCTCGCGACGCCAATTCACGTTATCGGACTTGTAGATCAGGTCGTGGGTGGCAATGATCCAAGCATGTTGTAAAAACGTCCGTACCTGAACCTCGAACAGTGTGCCCTCCAGTCCAGAGGGTGGACCATAGCCCTGATCGCGATATCGCAGATAGAGCCTTAGGTCGTCGAATCTAAAGTCGAAAGGCTCCTTTTTAGTTACCTCACGAGAAGGCGGTCTGCTGTAAATTGGATCGCCATATAGATCAACTATCGCTGACTCCGCATCGCTAATCGCGAGATAGTTTGGGACTACTAGTGCGCATCCGAAGAAATCCTCGACGGCGTTCGGGTCGCCGGGGCGCCCGCATTCGATCTTGAGTGCAAAGCTCTGCTCCGACTTAACGCGGCTTTCGTAATGCCAGGCCGACCGTTTTCGATTCATAATATCCCGATCGACCTCTAATTTTAGCTTCTCTGCAACTTTGCGCTGACGCTGATACGCCGAACGAATATGCTGCTCGATCTTCATGCGTTAGTCTCGGTTTCGTCCGAACAAGGCAGACTCAAGGGCCTTGAGTCGATCTCTTCGCTTTGGCTCTTCGGTCATCGCCCCTACGGAAGCTGCCTTATACAGTGCCACATCACTGTCAAGTGCTGCGGAAGCGACGATGCCGGTCTCGTCCACTTCGTAATTCTTTACCGCGCCCATGAAATCCTGGTAGCGCCGGCAGAAGTCGCTAATATCCTTGGGACTCACAGGGTTTCGATGGAGCGCGCTCCAGAGGGTGTATAGGTTGTAGAACGGTTGGGCCGTCTTGGAGATGATTCCCGAGTCCGATTCGAGGGATTCGAGCGTCTCGCGTACCCGCATGAAGCCCGCCTTGAAGGCTTCCGTGTCGAACTCACTTTCTTCGCTCTCTGGCGAATCATACTTAGCGTACAGCTGGTCGAGATCGTCTTGGCTGAACCCACTGATGTCGCCGTGCAAGATTACGCTCGCGAGTTCAGATATGTTCTGAACGTCTGCCATCCGTCTTTCCTTCGCGCGGGTGCGAACCTTAGCGACGGTCCAGATGGGAGCAGCAACTTCATCTTCAAGAAAGCTGATGAGCCAGCCGTCATAACGAGCATGGCGAAGTTCTTGCGCAGTTAACTTGCTGGCGTTCTTGTTGAGGCGGGAGAAAACGTCATTGATATCTAGCACGCTGGCGTCATCGAGTTCTTCGATGGTAATTCTATAGTTCCACAATAGACGTCGAATTGAAGGGTCCTTAAGGTCGCCCCATCGCTTGCCATTGAACCTGATATCGCCGAAATCCTCAGAGAGCGCGTATGCATTCTTTACGAACATGAGAATTGTCGAGATGCGTTGCTTGCCATCGACGACGTGGTAGGTGGTGCGCCCAGTTTCGTCGTCAATCGTCTTGTGAAGGAAGATCGCTGGCGACGGATAGTTTCGGAATACTGTATCCATGAAAAAGCGACGGTCTTTGAGGGTCCATACGCTCTTTCGCTGGTAGGATGGGTCGAGATCAAGCTGCTCGTTCTTCTCAAGGTCGAGCAACCAAGTTACGTCATAGGTTGTGACTACACGTTCTACGCGCCGCAACGGCTCATTAGCCATAATGAACGTCCTGCTTCCAGAATGCTTTTCATTAAGATCGGGTATGGTAACCCAGGCGCCGTCTTGATGCTGCTGTGTGTCGCCCTAACACGCGGTTGTCAGAAAACTGACTGAATGGCCGCTGGTGCAAACTTCCGCCGAATTTGTCTCAAGACGATCGCTATGCGCTAATTACGGATAAATCGGAACCGTTATCGTAAGTGGTCGTCTCAACGGCCGGCCGAGGACTTGCGCCCCCCCGCCACTCTCCCTCTAGAGGGGCCGACATTCGCCCGGATGGCAGCGATGGAGGGGGCAGCGGGTTCCGTCGGGCAGCGGCCGGTCGCAGATGACACGATAGTGATTGACCTGGTCGCCTTCGTAGGTGACGGTGCTTTCGCCCCGGTCGAAGTCGGGAAGGAATAGGAAGATGTCGGCGACCAATCCCGCTCTTTCGAATGCTGCGCCTACGTCTGCTGCCCGGAAGGGTATGTGTAAGACGAAATATTCTTCCGGCTCGGCGGGTTCTGTCACCCATGCTGGGTGTTGACTTGCCCGTGGGGTGATCGAGTTTCGGGGTGGCCACTCTCTGGGGCGTCGGCGTCCGGACACGTCCCGTTCTCCTGTCGGTCCCGGAGTCGGGGCGCGGGCTAGAGGGTGATGACCCGCACCCCGACCGTAGGTGTCGTACTCACCTGCCCTCGCGGCCATGGCGGCGAGCACGGGAACAGGGACAATTCCGTACGACGGTGTGTAGTCAACGGCTGGTGGCGGGTACGGCGCATCCGCCCTGGTGGACTGCTGGTCGACGTCTGAGGGCGTTGAGAAACGTCCTGTGACGGGCTTGAAACGTCCGGTGCAGGAAACGTCCAATAGAGAGATGAATGAACGTCTGCGGACGGTGATGGTTCGTCGTGGCGTACGGGTTGAGGATCTGGCCGATGAATGCGGCGTTGACCCGAAGACGGTAGAGCGGTGGATCAGCCTGGGCCGGGTTCCGCATCGGCGGCATCGGTGGGCGACGGCCCGGCGGTTGGGTGCGGAAGAGGCGTACCTGTGGCCGGCGGTGCTCGCGTCGGTCGCCGGTAAGCGGGACGAGGCCAGTCGTGCGGAGTTGATCGAGGTATTCCCGGATCGGGCGTCGGTGCCGCGTGAGACGTGGCTGCGGCTGCTGACGGAGGCCCAGGAGCGCATCGACGTGTTGGTGTTCTCCGGGACCTTCTTCGCGCAGACACAGCCTCGGGTGGCGCGCATGCTCGCTGACCGCCTCTCGGCCGGGGTGCAGGTCCGGTTGTGCTTCGGCGACCCGGCAAGCGAGGCGGTAGCGGTCCGGGGCCGGGAGGAAGGGCTTGGCGGCACGCTTGCGGCGAAGATCCGGGCGTCGTTGACGTACTACCGGGAGCTGGCCGGCGTGGACGGGTGTGAGGTTCGGCTTCATCCGACGACGCTGTACGCGAGCCTGTTCCGGTACGACGACGAGATCCTGATGAACCCGCATGCGTACGGTGAGCCGGCGTCGGCCAATCCGACGTTCCATCTCCGTAAGGTCGACGGTGGCGGGCTGTTCGAGCACTACGCGGCCAGCTTCGACCGGGTGTGGGCTACGGCGGTGCCGTGGCTGGGGACGGAGGTCTGAGGATGGGTCGCGTCGAGCACTGGAACGATCCGGACGCGCCGAAGGCGAACACGCTCGTTCCTGCCTGCGGGGTGCTGGCGGTCGACGACCAGGGCGCAATCCTGCTGCAACGGCGACGCGACACCGACCAGTGGGCGTTGCCGATGGGCAAGATGGAAATCGGTGAGACTCCCTCAGGGTGCGCCGTCCGGGAGACCCTGGAAGAGACCGGGGTCGAGGTCGAGGTGACCGGCATCGTCGGCGTCTACTCCGACCCGGGGCACATCGTGGCGTACTCCGATGGTGAGGTTCGTCAGGAGTATGAGGTCACGTTGCTGGCCCGGCCGGTTGGTGGTGCTCCGGCGGCCAATGACGAGGCGAGTGACGTTGCCTGGTTCCTGCCGGACGAGCTGGCGGGTCTGGACATCCATCCGACGATGCGGCGCCAGATTGCGGACTACCTCGCGGGGCGGGTGCCGCACGTCGACTGAGGGCACGAGAAACGCCCCGGGAATGATCACCGGGGCGCTCGTGTGCGGGGTGGGTGCTGCTACAGCTCGTCGACGGCGAAGGCGGCTACCAGTTCGGCCATGCTGTCGATGACCGCGTCCGCTGCGGCAAGCCGTTCGCGTTTGCCGGGCTTGTTGGCGTACCCAATGGCGGCGACTCCGGCGGCGTGGGCGGCTTCGATGTCGCTGACCGAATCACCGACCAGGACGCAATGCGCAGGATCGGCGTGCAACTCGCGGACGGCGTCCAGGACCGGGGCGGGATTCGGCTTCATCCGGTTCGGGTTGGCGTGGGCGCGGCCGATGACTGGGTGTACGTAGCTGGTGAGCCGGCGACCGGTCAGGTAGGCGTGGACGGCGTCGGCGGAGTTGTTCGAGACCACGGCGACCCGGCGGCCGGTCTGGTGTGCGGCGACGATGACCTCACGGCCGTACGGGGTCGGTTCGGCGGTACGGGCCGCGGTGACCTCTTCGCGGGTCAGTGCCTCGTCGACCTGGCGGACGACGGCGGGGCGGCCCAATGTGGCGGTGAATCGTAGGACGGCCAGCGGGTCGGGTTCGTGCAGGATGTCGGCGGGGAGGGTCACGCCCTGGTCGACGAGCAGGCGGCGCAGTTCGTGGGCGACGGTCGAGGCGGGGCGTTGGGCGAAGATGCTGCATATCGGTCCGTCGAAGTCGAGCAGGATGACGCGGGCGCGGTCGACGACGGCGGTGAGGTCGGCGGGGCTCACGAGGCGTACTCGCGGGCGATGGTGGTCCACATGCTGTCGAACCAGGCGCGGGCCTGTTCGACGTAGAGGGCGTCATTGGAGGAGTCTTCGTCGCTGGGCGTGAACGGGAACAGGATCGCGTCCTTGCCCATGGCGTCGTAGATCGCCATCGGCTTGCCGTCGACCATCACGGTGTGCTCGACCACGGGGTAGAAGCCGAAGAACGCTTCCTGTTCGTTGATGATGAACAGCTTGAACAGCGGGGCTGCCTTGTGTGCCCGTACCTCTGCGGTGGCGGTCTTGACCAGGCCCAGGTCTGCGAGTTCCTGTACGGCGTCGGTCACGGCGTGGATCGACCGATCGGTGATGCGGCGGGCGCGCTCGCGGATGGCGGGGTCGTCGGCCTGGTCCTCGGCGCGGCAGGGGATCGCCATCGGGGCGGTCATGTCGGAGATCAGTACCCGTAGCCGGATCGACTCCGGGGTGAGTCGGCCGATGCGTACCTTGTCCAGGGTTTCTTGGATGGCGTTGTACAGCGTCTCGCCGGAGAAGCCGGCGAAGTCGATCGTGACGTTCGTGGTCTCGAAGGCGCGTTCAACGTGCGGACGAAGTCCTACCGGGCGTTCGGTGTTGGCGCGGACGAAGGTGCCGCTGCCCTGGCGGGTGACGATCAGCCGTTCCTCTTGCAGCTTGCGTAGCGCTGCCTTGATCGTCTCGCGGGCGACGCTGAACCGCTCGACGAGATCGTGTTGTGACGGCAGTTTTTCGCCCGGGGCGAACCTGCCGGTTTTGATCTCGGCGCGGAGTACGGCAGCGATCTGCTGCGACGGGGTGCGCGGGTCATCAGGGTCAAGACTCATGGCCGGACACTACCTCTGACTAGCCAAGCTAGGAAAGTTCCCCAACTGTCATTGACATGACTAGCCAAGCCGACCTACCTTTGATCCACACCACCTGGCTAGTCAAGCCAGCCAGGGAGACAAGTGGAGGTATTGAGCGATGGCTCTGCGTGGCGGTACGAGGTTCGCCGTGCGTTGTGAAGACGTGTTCCCGGCGGGGTGCGCGTTGGTGCCCGAGTCGCTGGGTGAGGTGGAGGACTACGACGAGAAGACGGGGCGGCGGTCTCCGGCGAAGGACAAGGTCACGGGTCAGCGGGTGTGGCAGGTCCGCGTGATGGACCTCGACCCCGAGTTGGGCAAGCGGTCGCGGGAGACGACGGTCAAGATCTCGGCCGACTACCAGCCCGTACCGCCGACCGGTGCGCCGTTCGAGGCGGTGGAGTTCGAGGGCATGACGGTCACGCCGTACGTGGCGAGCAACGGCCGGATGGCGTACTCGCTGCGGGCTACCGCGATGCGTGCCCCGGCCGGTGTTGCCGGCAAGCAGAAGGCGGCTGCGTAGCCGCTTCAAGGTGGGCGGGGCTGTCTGATCTTGGCGGAACGGCAGCCCCGCCCCTCTCTGTCTTCCCCCTGCTCGTGACGAGAGAGGTAGTGACGTGTCCAAGCGTAGGCGTCCGGCTGGCCGTGACTGGCCCCGGTGCAGCGTGTGTCAGTCCCGGTTCGACCCGGCCACCGGTGGTGAGGGCCGGTGCGGTAGTTGCGTCAATCAGCTCGTCCTTCCGCTGCCTGCGGTGCGGGACGCATCGGGCCGGTTCGTGTCCCTGCGGGGTGCCAAGTGATCGGGCGGCCTCGCGGTGAAGTGGTGACGACTTCGGCGGGTGACCTGTTGATCGCCCGGCCGAAGCGGTTCGAACTGCCGGTCTGGGCGGTGCTGCTTGGTCTGCTGCTGCGCTGGTCCTGGCGGGCGGCCTGGTGGTGCCTGCGTCACCCGGTCGCCACCGGCACGGCGATCCTGGCTGTCTGGCTCTACGTCGAGCACGGCTGGCCCGGCCTGGTCGTTCCGGCGGTCCTGCTGTCGGCGGCCTCGGCGGTGTGGCGCTGGCGGCACGAATCATCGTGGTGGACCTGGTTCGCGGGTCCGCTGCTGGGCTCGTTCCGGCGGGTGTTCGTCTACCGCCGGGTGTGGCGCGAGGCAATGACCCTGTGCGGGCTGTCCGCGAAGTACGACCATCGGATCGTCCTGCCGGAACTGTTGGCCGTCCGCTCAGATCCGGCGCTCGACGTGCTGACCATCCGGATGGTCCGAGGTCAGACGCCGGAAGAGTTCCAGGCGGTCACGGCCAACCTGGCGTACGCCTTCGGCCGGCGGCATGCCCGTGTCTACGCCGAGCGCCCCGACGATCCGCCGATCCGTACCGGCCGGGCCGCGTGGCTGCTGCGGGCGGTCGACCGGGTCCGGTTCCGGGACCGTCCGACGGTCGTCTACCTGGCCCTGGTACGAACCGATGCGCTGCGTACCGTCGTCCCACCGTTCCCGGTCCCGTCGGTGCCGGACTTCACCGCGCTTCCGCTGGCTCGGCGGGAAGATCTGCGTACCTGGTCGCTTCACCTGCTGGCGACACACGTCCTGGTCGGCGGTGCGACCCGGCGCGGCAAGGGCTCCGTGCTCTGGTCCCTGGTTCGGGCTCTCGGCGGCGGCGTCGCCTCCGGGCTGGTGCGGCTTTGGGTCATCGACCCGAAGGGCGGGATGGAGTTCGCCATCGGCCGGCCGATGTTCGCCCGGTTCGCGTGCAAGTCCTTCGAAGCGATGGCGGACCTGCTCGACGAGGCCGTAGAGGTACTGCGGGAACGGCAAGCCCGGCTGGCCGGCCTCGTCCGGGTACACACCCCGACCGAAGCTGACCCCCTGGTCGTGGTCGTCATCGACGAGATGGCCGCGCTGACGGCATACCTGCAAGACGCCGACCTGCGCAAGCGGATCGCGTCGTCGCTGGGGGTGCTGCTCTCCCAGGGGGCCGGCGTCGGGGTCCTGGTCGTCGCCGCGTTGCAGGACCCGCGCAAGGAGGTACTGCCGTTCCGTGACCTGTTCCCGACCCGGATCGCGCTCGGCCTGACTGAGGCGTCGCAGGTCGACATGGTTCTCGGTGACGGTGCCCGGAACCGGGGTGCGCTGGCCGACCAGATGCCCCGATGGGCCAAGGGCGTCGGGTACGTGATCCTCGACGGCACCCCGGAACCGATGCGGGTCCGCTTCTCCTACGTCACCGACGACGACATCCGGGCCATGGCCAGCCAGTACCCGGCACCGGCCGATGCGGCGGACATCCTCGCCCAGGTCGGCCGGGAAACCGCCACCGAACCGGCCCGCGTGCCGCTGCCCCGGCGCCCGTCCGGGCCGCTACTGCCCGAATCGCTGCGGAACCTGCTCGACCGGGACAACGGCGGTGAACGCCGATGACCGCCCCGTCCCGACGGCGGTTCTACCGGCTCCGCACCCCGGAACCCACCACGGCGGTATCCGTCCGCGTCGACCCCGACCGGCCCGACCCGTACCCGATCTATCTCGCCGTCGGCGCGGGCCGGCGCCGGATGTCGCTGACCCCCGACGAGGCGTGGGCGCTGTGGCGCTGCCTCTCCGAAGCGGTCGCCTCCCTCGGCGACCCACCCGACCACATCCGCACCGACGTCCGCCCGCACCGGAGGTAACCGTCGTGAACCCCTTCACCCGACTCGCCAACAGACTCCGTCGCCCGATGCGTGTGCAGATCACTGGGCCGGCTGACCAGGTCGCCGCCGCGCTGCACGGGATCGCGGGAATGGTCAACCGCCGTGGCGACATCGTCGGTCCGCGCATCCGTCTCGACCTGACCATCCGGGAGAAGTCGAACGGAGGTCAGCAGTGATTCGCCACCGGGTCGAATCCGTCGCACGGGTGCTGATCCTGCTCGCCATCGGCGGGATGGCCGGCGCCGCTGCCTTCACCCACGTCCACGACCTCACCGTCGCCCACGGCCAACCCGACTGGATCGGCTGGGCCAACGCGGTAGCCGTCGAGCTGATGGCCATCTACCTCGGCCTGGAGATTCGCGCTCGGCGTCGCAACGGCCGGCCCGTCGGCCTGGTCGGCGTACTCCTGGTCGGGTTCGCCCTGCTGTCCCTGGCGGCCCAGGTCGCCGAAGCCGAACCGTCGGTGTGGGGCTGGATCGTCGCCGCCGTTCCCTCGCTGGCGTTCCTCGCCCTGGTCAAAGTCGTACTGTCCAGCGCACCCGTGACAACGGAACCCGCTGCCGACCCGGCGCCCGTCGAACCGGTGGCGGCCGTCGTCGAGCAGCCCGACCCAGAACCGGAACCCGTTCGGCAAACCGAGCCGACCGACCATCTACCCGTCCCCGTCCCCGTCCCCGTCCCCGTCGTCACGTCCGAACCGGTCCCGTCGGCGGTCCGGCCTCCGCTGGGCGTGGTCCGCGCGGATCGTCCCCAGGTCGTCGGGATCGTGCGATGACCGCTCCGACGTTGCCCGGCCTCGCCCCGGCCGCCCCGGTCGTCGAGCCTCCTCGACCGGGGTCCCGGGCGGCACGGATGGGCCTGCCCCGTGCGGTGGACGTACTGCGCGACATCGCCACCGAATACGGGGTCTGCATCCGCCCCCTGGCCATGCGCCGCACCGACCTCGCCACCGGGTTGACCGAGGTGATCGACCTACCGTGCGGCGCGACCCGGGAAGACAAATGCCCACCGTGCGCCAAGAAGAACCGCCGACTGCGGCAGGCGCAGATCCGGGAGGGCTGGCACCGCGACGACGAGCCGCTACCGCCCCCGGAACCTGCGACAGAGGAACAGAAGGCGCTGATCCTGCTGCGCGGGCACCTGGAGTTCTCCCGCGACGAGGCATCCCGGGCGTCCCAGCTGGACCAGGTGGCCGACCTCGACGAGGCAATCCGGGAGGTGGAAGAGGCGATCGCAGCGGAAGGGCTCCGGGGACGGGTCGCACCCCCGCACTCGACCGGCGACGACGACCAGGGCGACGAGGACACCGGCCGGCGACGGAAGCGGTCGACCAAGCGGCGGCAGGATACGCCCGAGCTGCCTCGGCGCAAGGTCGAACGGCGCACGGTCGGGAAGACGTACACCGCCCCGGACGGCTCGACTCACCGGCCGTCGATGTGGTTGACGCTCACGCTGGACTCGTATGGCCCGGTCCGCTCGGACGGCACCCCGGTCAACCCTGGCCGGTACGACTACCGCCGGGCGGCCTGGGACGCTGTCCACTTCCCCCGGCTCCTCGATCGGTTCTGGCAGAACCTCCGGCGCTGTGAGGGCTGGAACGTCCAGTACGCCGGGTGTGTCGAGCCGCAACGACGACTCGCCCCACACGCGCACTTCGCCATCCGGGGCACCATTCCCCGGGAGGTACTGCGGACCGTGGCGGCGGCGACTTACCACCAGGTGTGGTGGCCGTCGACCGACGTGCAGCGGTACACCCTCGACCGGCTCCCGGTCTGGGATGAGCAGGCGTCGGCGTGGGTCAACCCGGACACCCACGAGCCGCTGACCACCTGGACGGAAGCGCTGGACGCGCTCGACGACGACCCGGACGCGGAACCGGTACACGTCGTGCGCTTCGGCGCCCAGGTCGACGCGCGTGGGGTCATGCCTGGCACCGAGGACGCGGAACGGACCATCCGGTACGTAACGAAGTACATCACCAAGCACACGGGCGACTGCCACAAGATCACGACTGGTCGGCAGCGAGCCCACCTGGACCGGCTGTGGCAGGAACTCCAAGTGACCCCGTGTACCGACCGGTGCGCGAACTGGCTGCTCTACGGCGTCCAGCCAAAGAAGGCACACGCGCGACTGAAACCGGGTCGCTGCAAGGGCAAGGTGCACCAGCGGGACACCCTCGGCATCGGCGGCCGGCGCATCCTCATCTCCCGTGACTGGTCGGGCAAGACGCTCTCCGACCACAAGCACGACGCGCGGGCCTGGGTGCGGGCGCTGCTCGGCGTGACGGTCGGCCTGGACGGGGTCGACGACCAGGGCGCCACCGTCGAACCGGTCCGGCACGCGTGGGAACTCGCCCGACCCGACGATCCCGACGTAGGGCCGCTCGCTCACCGGTTGCTGCGGTCGATCAGCGAGCGTGCCCGCTGGCGCTCCGAACTCCTCGCCGCGCGGGACCGGGCTGCCCAGCTACCGGGGGACGGAGCGGCGACGGCAGCAGACGGCACAACGGGGGAGGGGCTGTGATGGTGGCGAACGATGGACTCTGGACGATCCGGGAAGTGGCGGCGTACCTGCGGGTGCCGACGGAGACGCTTTACCGCTGGCGCAAGGTCAAGTACGGTCCGCCGGCGGCCCGGGTCGGTCGACACCTGCGGTACGAGCCGGAAGCAGTCCGGTCGTGGGTACGTCAGCAGGCGGCGGCCTGATGGGACACGTGGAAGATCGCTGGTACGACGTCGTCCGGCACCCTGGCGGCCGTAAGGAACGGGTCAAGTCCGACCGGTTCGGCAAGGGACTCCGGTACCGGGTCCGCTACATCGGGCCGGACGGCCGGGAGCGAAGCCAGTCATTCCCCGACCGGGCTAAGCGGGACGCTGAGGCGTTCCTCGTCTCGACCGAGACGGACAAGCTCCGTGGCTCCTACGTCGATCCCGTCGCCGGTCGGATGACCTTCGCCGAGTACGCCGAAACCTGGCTGCGGACGAGGTCGTTCGACGAGTCGACCCGGGAGGTCACGGAGTTTCGGGTACGCAAGCATCTGCTGCCATTCTTCGGCTCTCGGCAACTGGCCTCGATCAAGCCGGGCCACGTCCGGGAGTGGGATGCCAGCATGGTTGGCAAGCTGGCCCCGGCGACCCGATCCGTGATCTTCGCGCACCTGCGGACCATCCTCGGCGCGGCGGTCGATGACGAGCGGATCGCCAAGAATCCGTGTTCGGCAAAGTCGGTCAAGGCCCCGCGACCGGTGCAGCGTCGGGTGGTGCCGTGGCGGTACGAACAGGTTTCGGCAATCCGCGGTGCCCTCGCCCAGCGGTACCGCGCCATGGTCGACCTGGGCGCCGGCTGCGGGCTGCGGCAGGGTGAGATTCTCGGCCTCGGGGTCGATGACATCGACTTCGACGCGGGATGGGTGCACGTCTGCCGTCAGGTCAAGCTCGTCCGTTCCCGGCTGGTGTTTGGCCTTCCGAAGAACGACCGGGACCGCCGGGTACCGCTGCCCGACTCCGTTGCCCAGGCACTGAGTCAGCACATCGACGACTTCGCCCCGCTGTCGCTCACGCTGCCGTGGGAGAACCCGGCCGACGACGAGCGGGTCACGGTGCCGTTGCTGTTCACCACCACCCGGCGCGGTGCGATCAACCGGCGCACCTTCGACGGCAAGAGCTGGCGCCCGGCTGTCGAGGCGGCCGGCATCACGCCGACCCGGGCGACCGGGATGCACGCGCTACGCCACTTCTACGCCTCGGCGCTGCTCGACGCGGGGGAGAGCATCAAGGCGCTGGCGTCGTACCTCGGCCACGCTGACCCCGGGTTCACGCTCCGGGTGTACACGCATCTGATGCCGGCGAGCGAACAACGCACCCGCCGCTTTATTGATGCCGCCTTCCGACAAGAAGACGAAACTGATTCTTGATTCGATGTTGGCTTCGGCGCTGCGCGTGCCCCTGCTCGCCGAGCTTGTCGGTCATCCTCAGTAGCATCCCGCTGCGGTAGCCGTTGCGGCTGGAGAGGATGAGTTGTGGGTCGTTCGCGTAGTGGTACGCCGAGCCTTTACCGGATCGCCGAGTACTGGATGAACGGCGATCGTTGGAAAGAGGTGTTCCCGGGCATCTCTGACAAGGGCGGGGCTTGGGCGCATCCCTTCTGCTTCAGGTGCTGCTGGCCGGCGCCTCGCCAGGCATCCAACGCTACCCTGGGCGGCCGGTGGAACTCGGCCAGTGGTTGGTTGGAGAAGGCGCACCTACATGCTCACAAACGTGGAGGGACCGTCCTTCCAGAGAATTTAGTGCCACTCTGCCCTGTCTGTCACAGGCTGATGAGGAGTATTGAGGATCAACGAGAGAGTGTCTCGTTCGTCAGAGACGGTCCTGCTGCGGATCCTTTGTGGTCGTGCTACTCAAGGTCGGTCTTTGAGCGCGACTTCGGTCCCCTCGGACTGTCGAAGTCGGTCCTTGTGCGTGAAGCCTACGGAAGATTCATCGAAGTTCAGCGATTTATGTGGACGTTGGATCCCCTTGATCCGGAATCCCTCGATCGAGGCAAGAGAATGATCATCAGCCTGCACGGTGCTCTCGGGGTGTCGCTGGCTCGGGAGGTTGACCCAGAGTGGGCTAAGGGATCTGGGATCTGAGCGACCCTTCGGTAGCCCAACGGCCCGGCGACGGCCCACAGTGGTTGTCGCCGGGCTCCGCCCCTGGCCAGCAAGGCTGTCACGGTCATAATCCGGCGTACAGGTCGACTCGTCCGTCGCTCACCAGGTCAGAGCCGTGATCATGGCTCTGACCTGGTCGTTTGTTCTGGCGCTGGTTGCCGTTTGATGGTCAGCGTTGGGCGTCGTTTGACGCCCTGAGACGCCCGGGGCCCTGATCTTGGCGGTGTTACGGTCCGGATCGACTCGACTCAGGCGATGACCTGATAGCGGGCGAGTATCGACAGGACCGTTTCGACGCGGGCTGTCAGGACTTCGTCGGCCGGGTGGTGGACCTGTACGGAGGTGATGGTGGAGCCGGAATCGTTGGCCAGCTCCAGACGGAGCGTGCTGGTTCCGACGAGGGAATAGCCGTACCACCCCTGCGGGTCGTCGGCGTCCGTATCGTTCAGACCTGCTTCGACGGCGTTCCAGTCCCAGTCGTCTGCCTCGTAATCGACCAGGGCGGCTAGCGACTCGATCAGGGCGCGGACGTTCGCCGTGAGGATCCAACTGACGGTGCTTGCAGATGCGCTCGTTTCGAGGCTGCCGGTCATCTGGCCAGAGTAGATCGGTGGGAGGTCGGCCCTGCGGTCCATCCGCACCGGACATGCGCGGACGATGGGCCGGCGGGCCGGTGGCAAGCCAGCCGGGGGTGTGGACTGGCGCGGGCACCCGGAAGCCGGCACCGCGACGGCTACCAACCTCTCCGTACCGCCTGGCGGTGGTCGAACACGCCGAGTTGCGGTCTGATCCCTCCTCGGCTCGAACCTGGGCCGACCGGCAGGATGACCGGGTGGAACGGGACACCCTGGTCACGCTTCCCGTGCGGGGACAGGCTGACACTTCCAACTCTTCCTCACGCCTGACGGCACCCGTGTCGTCGCCTGCCTCGCGGTCCGCCGGGCTGGGCGGAGAGGCTGCACGCCCGTAGCTCGCTGCCCGACCGTCCCAGCTCGGCACGCGCGGGCGGCTGCCAGATTCTTGTCGCCGGCTACCGGCGGCTGCCAGGCTTCCCGAATGACCTTGCTTCTGATGATCGAGACTACTCCCGGTGAGTATTCGCTGCTGTTGAATGCAGGGACGACGCCGGTTGACGACCTGGTCGAGGAGCTCAATCACGAGCCCAACGGATATTTCTGGGAAGGCGTGGCGCAGGTTCTCGTCAGCACCGAGGCTCAGTCGCTCGAAGGTCGATTCGCCTATGCCTCCGAGGGGGGCACGTTCTGTGCTCACGGCACCGATCGAGGGGCGCTGGAAGAGCTGGAAGCGCGGATGAACGCGGTCGCCACCGACGCCGAACGCATGCGTCGACTGGTCACGGAGGCCGAGGCGAGCGGTTTCGAGTTCGACGACTGACAGTCAAGGTAGCCAAGTCCCCACCGCATAGCCCGGACGCCCTGGCGACGCCCCGAGTACGCCCTGATCTTGCGCTCAAGTGACCTTGCCTCGGCCCCGCGGCGGTGGATCCAAGCTCAGTACGGCAGGTCGATACTCCGGCGGCGGGCGAACTCGCGGTGGACGGTCATGATCGTGTCGAGCCAGCAGGCGAGCATCTCGTCGGCGCGGTGCACCCGGGCCATGCGCACCTCGTATTGTCTCGCGTCGACTCCGCAGGCGGTGTCGACGCCGGGCCAGGCGGCCAATGCCTCCTCGACCAGGTCGGGGTCGGACTCCTGGCGGGACTGGGATGGCTCGACGAGTAACCCCACGTCCTCAAAGAAGCTCAGCCCCCAGAGCAGGCCGTCGCCGGTGCCGACCCCGATAGCAGCGCAGAGCTGGGCGCGACTGATGCGGAGGGTGTGACCCGGCCACGGCTCCTCGACCGTCGTCAGGGCCGCTGGGATACGGTCGAGGACCGCGCTGACCGGTGCACAGGCGGCAAGCTGGGAGCCCCAGTACCAGACCCTACGCGGATCGTCGGTGCCGCCGGCTGGCTTTGCATCGGGCACCGCATAGGCGGGCAGTGCAGAGGTCATGCACCGAGTCTTCCGCATCCCGACGCAAGGGCCCCGACGTGCCCGGCGACGGCCCAGGGCGCCACCGATGCCGATGCCGATGCCGCCGGCGCACCGAGGCAAGCTGACGCGGCCCAGGGCCCATCGTCGTCCTCACCAGCGTCATCGCTCTGATCATCTGCAACATCCCGGTCGGCATACTGCTCGTCGATTCGGCTGACTGGGGCGAGGTCGCCTTCGTCCTGATCGTCTTCGGCCCCGGCGCTCTGGTGGCACTCGGTTGGCTGGTACGTCTGGTGCAGTGGCGGCTCGCCGCGCGTGCCCCCGGTACCCCCGTCCTGGTCACCGCGCATTTCACGCAGTCCCCGATCCCGTTCGGCCAAGCCGTACCGGCATCGGTACCCGGAGCGGGCTGCGCAGCGAGGCGAAGGGGGTACGCCGTCTGGCTGACCTGGCGCCGGTCCGGACGGCGTGTACCGGCACCAGCGTGTCGTCTGGGAACCCTGGCTGCGCGAGCTGACCCGGCCGCATTCCGGGTGAACGCGTGCCGTTCTCCGGCCGGGGCAGAGTCGACGGTGGCCGGGGCGAGCCCCGGGGCCGTCTGCGTAGTCCGATCACAGCGGACTCACGCTTTCCGCACAACCCCTGCCTATGCTTCAGCCGGTGTCCGAGGCGACA
The DNA here is from genome assembly GCF_002846275.1 of Plantactinospora sp. CNZ320. NCBI lineage: Bacteria > Bacillati > Actinomycetota > Actinomycetes > Micromonosporales > Micromonosporaceae > Plantactinospora > Plantactinospora sp. CNZ320. Next base: position 2,973,911 of record NZ_PJMP01000001.1, on the reverse strand, counting down.
GCGGGGGCGGTCATGGGCAGGAAGACGGTCACGGGCCTGGTCGGGCTGGTCGTCGCGGTGCCGCTGGTCGCGGCCGGCGTCGTCGGGCTGCGGCTGCTGCACCGGCTCGCGGAGCCGCCGGGCCGGCCGGTCTGCTCGGCCGCCGAGGCGGCCTTCGCGGCCACGTTCGCGACCGATCCGATGCTGACCCGGGCGCCCGCCGGGATGGAACTGGAGTCGACCGGGTACGCGCAGCCGTGCGAGGGCCTCGGCGGTGACCTCGGCGCCGGCGACTGGCGTGGCGGTGCGGTCACCATCTGGGCGTACCCGGCCGGTGCCGGGCCGGACCGGCAGGCTGTCGAGGACTTCTACCGGAAGCTCGCCAAGTGGCGCGGATGGCCTGCCGGTGACGACGACGCTCCGGCGGGACCCTGGTTCATGACCATCGACGGCAGGCGGGTCGAGTTGCGGATCGACCCCGGCCATCGGCACGACGGGCGGACGGTGTTGCGGGTCTCGATGACGTACCGGATCGAGCCTCGGGACGGTGCCGTCCGGGCCACGGATCGGGTGGTTGAATGACGGCCGGACGAAACCGCCGGTGAGGAGGGCCATGGCGCTGACCAGTCGTCTTGCCCGGCACGCTGACATACCGGAGCTCCTGCCGTTGATCGACGCCGCGATCAACGAGTTGCAGAAGGGCTTCCTCGACCCGTCGCAGATCGCATCCAGCCGCTCGATCATGGGCATCGACACCCAGTTGATCGACGACGGGACGTACTTCGTGGTCGAGTCGGCCGGCCGCCTCGCCGGCTGCGGTGGATGGAGTCGTCGGGCCACCCTCTACGGCGGTGACCACTCGCAGGGCCGCGACTCCGCAATGCTGGACCCGGCCCGGGATCCGGCGAAGGTCCGCGCGATGTACACGCATCCGGACTGCACCCGCCGTGGCGTGGGCCGGCTGATCCTCGCCCGCTGCGAGGAGGCCGCCGCAGCAGAGGGTTTCCGCACCCTCGAACTGATGTCGACGCTCGCCGGCCGGCCACTCTACGAGGCGGCCGGCTTCGTACCGGTCGAGGAGGTCGAGGACCCGGCCGGTGGCGTACCCGTGCGACTGGTTCGGATGCGTAAGCCGATCGCGGCCCCGGCACCCTGAAGGGCGTGCCGGGCCGGCCGGCGGCCGCCGACGCGCGGAGCACGCCGACGGCCGCCGGATCACTCAGCCTGCGCCGACGGCCGCCGGATCACTCAGCCTGCGCCGACGGCGCGTTCGAGCAGGGTACGGTGCCGGATCATCCATCCGGCGGCCCGCGCCCGCCAGGCGAGTGCCCAGACCGGTGCCGGGTCGGTCGACTCCGGCGTGATCCCGGCCCGGATCGCCTCGGCGGCACAGTCCCGGATCGCCAGCTCGATCATCCGGCTGACCAGGCCGACCCGAACCGCCGCCGGCAGCTCGTAGCCGTCCAGGAACAGCCGTAGCTGCCTGGCCCGGCCCGCCGCGTCCGGCAGGTGGTGGCGTTCGGCGATGTCGTCGTCGTGCAACTGGGCGTTCCACCACGCCGTCACGGCCACCTCGTCGAGCCGGTCGACCGGCCCGGCCAGAGTCCAGTCGATGAACGCCACCGGTCGGCCGGCCCGGGCGACGATGTGCCACGGTCCGGCGTCGCAGTGCCCGATCACCGGGTCGGGACCCTCCCGGTGCATCCACCACGGCTGCCACCTGGCGTCCGGCGGTGGCCGGAAGCTCGCGGTGGCGGTGTGCAGTTCGCGCAGCAGCGTGCCGACCTGCCAGATCCCCTCGTCCGTCCAGGCCCGGGGGTGCATGGTGTCGCCCTCGACGTACGTCAGCATCTCGTTGCCGTTGTCGTCGATGCCGGTACCGACCACCCAGGGGGAGCCGGCGAACCCGACCTCCTCCAGGTGGTGCAGCAGGGCGTGCACGGTACGGGTCCACGGCCTGGCGGCACGCCGCACGATCGGCCCGGTACGGATGACATGACTTGGTCCGCCCTCGGCCGCGGTCAGCGGCTCGAAGGATGTAGCGGAATCCACGGGTACTCCTCGGTTCAGCGCAATTAGCGGTGAGAGACAACGCCGGATGAGGGCGCGAAAGGCCGGCGGCGGCAGGGGCTGCCACGGCCAGCGGGACCGCTGACGACGCGAGGAGCCGGCGGATCAGCCGGCGCAGGTGGCCGGCGGAAGCCGATGGGGTGAGTGTCCGGAGGTCAGCTCGCGGCGTGACCGCGCGTCGTGGCGGTGGTGGCTACTGCGCCAATGACCGTGCCTGCCATCATCGACCTCCTCGAAGAGTCGGGTGTCGGGAGGCTACGACACCGCCCCACATCCCGCCACCGAATTTCGAGCGCGATCCGGGGGAGGCGGAACCTCCACCGCCGATCCGCAGTGGACCGCGACAGCGACCCGTCGGTGTACCGGAGCAGTGGCCCGTCGGGAGCCCTGCTGGCGGGGCGGGGAGGTGGTGGTCGTGCCGGTGTCGGGCCAGCGGGGTCACGCCCGGGGACCGCCGGGGAGGGCGGCGGAGAGGGCGGCGGAGTCCGGGGCGAACCAGGCGGCGGTGGTGGCCGGGGCGAGCGCGTGCGTGATCGTGACCTGCCCGTGCTCGTCGAGCGGCGGCAGCCGGTCGGGGGCGAACCAGCCGACCGCGACCGACTCGTCGTCGTTGACCCGGGCGACACCGCCGAGCAACCGGCACCGGAAGCCGATGTTGAGAAACTGGCACCGGTCGCCGTTGGGATAGGTGTGCGGGCGCGCCAGTACGCTCGTCACCCGCTCCGGCAGCACGCGTACGCCGGTCTCCTCGAAGACCTCCCGGACCAGCGCCTCGGCGGGCTGCTCGCCGGGCTCGACGATGCCGCTGACGACCGACCAGCGCCCGTCGTCGGCCCGCTGGCCCAGCAGCAGCTCCCCGGCGTCGTTGCGAACCACCGCACTGACACTGGGCAGCCAGAGCAGGTCGTGCCCGACGAGTCTGCGGATCCGTGCGACGTACTCCGGGACGGCCATGCCGAGGACCATAACCACCCGCCGGTCGACGGTGTGGTTCAGCCGCCTGGTCCGGCCGCCGGGCTGGGTGCGTCGGCCGGGTTCGGGGCGCCGGCCGGGTCGGTACCGGGTGCCGGCGCGGGACGGTCGGCCGGATGGCTCGGTGCCGCCGTCGGCGTCATCCCGGGCAGCAGACTGTCCGGGCAGGGCACCTCGACCCGGGTGAAGTCCGCCCGTTCCTGGTCGACGACCTGACGGAAACAGATCCGCACCTCGGTCTGCTTCCGTCCGGCCATCCCGGGCCGGGACATCGCCACGTGCACCCGGAACACCAGCCGCACCCCGGGGGAGTGGCGCCGGTCGGTGCCGTCGACGCTGAGCACCTCGACCCGTCCGCCCCGCGCGGCGGCCTGCCCGAGTGCGGCGGCGCTGTCGTCGACACCGTGCACGAGTGCGTCACCGATCTGGGCGGCCTGGCGTACCGCTTCCTGTCGGGCCTGCTCCTCGATCGAGGGCTGCGTCGCCATACCCATAATGGTGTGCGCGGCGCTGCCGACGAGCAGCAGCAGAATGGCCGACGCGACGATTGACAGGACGCGGCCCAGCCGCCCCGTCACACCCGCCTGTCGCATGCCGCCCACACCGCGAATTGTGCTTCATTCCGCGCCGCGAAGTGCCAGGTCAGCCCGATGAGGCGGGAGTCGGAGCCCTCGGCGGGGGAAATTTTTCCGGCGCCCGCGCAGCAGGTCGTCGTCGCCTTCCCGGGCCGCTGACGGCGGTGAATCCCTTGTCGCAGAATGCCTTTCCCCCGTACGGCGGTACTTTGCCGTTTACCCGGTGACGGTTATCCGGTCGGGTCTACTGTGGAAGTCGCTCTGTCATTTTGCGCGAAACGGTAGCGCCTGGGCGGTTTGCCGTGCACAGTTACCCCATGAGCGACAGCGGGAGTGATGTGCAGTACTTCTGGTGCATCCGTCATCACCGGGTCGAGACCGGTGCCGACGTTTGCCCGGCGAGGTACGTACTCGGTCCGTACGCCTCGGGAGCCGACGCGGAGCAGGCGCTGCAGCGGGTGCGGCAGCGCAACGAAGCGTGGGACGCCGAGGATGCCCGCTGGGCCGGGGAGGAGCGCTAGACCGGCGCGGCGACAGCCCGCGTCGAGGAACTCCGTGGTGCTCCGCGAGGAGACCCCCGAGAGCATGTCCCGCAAGGAGGAACACAGATGGCCGAAGCAACAAGGGCCACCCGCACGGTAGCCAGAAGCGCTGCCGGCAAGAAGACCGCGGCGCGCAGCCGGACCGCAGGTGCCAGCAAGGGCACCTCGGCCCGCAAGGCCGCCAGTTCGTCGGTGGCCAGGAAGGCACCCGCGAAGAAGGCCCCGGCCAAGCGCGCGACGGCGGCGAAGAAGGCGCCGGCGAAGAAGGCAACGGCAAAGCGGGCACCGGCGAAGAAGGCCACCGCGAAGACCACCACCACGCGGGCGGCGGCGGGCCGCACCGGTACGGCGAAGCGCACCACCGCAGCGGTGAAGAAGACCACCGGTACGGCGAAGCGCGCAACCTCGGCGGCGGCGAAGAAGACCGCCGCCGCGGCGAAGCGGACCACGGCCGGCAGGAAGACCACCGCCGCGGCGCGGAAGACCGGCACGGCGGCGAAGCGGACCACCACGGCGGCGAAGAAGGCTCCCGCCAAGCGCGCGACCGCGAAGAAGGCCCCGGCGAAGCGGGCGACCGCGACCAAGGCCCCGGCGAAGCGCGCGACCGCGAAGAAGGCTCCGGCGAAGCGGGCGACCGCGGCGACGAAGCGGACCAGCACGGGGGCGAGCAAGGTCACCGCCCGCAAGGCGCCCGGCAAGCAGGCCGCGGCGCGGAAGGCTCCGGCCAAGGCACCGGCTCGGAAGGCCACCAGGGCGACCGCCCGGAAGATTATGGGTTGAGGTCCGTACCGGAACGCCTCCAGGGGCGTTCCGGTACGGTGCCAGATCCCCGGGTACGCAATCGGCGCCGAGGTCGCCGATGTGCCGGACGGTCTGCGAGGATTCCGGCATGGCATATGACGCGAGTGTGCTGCCGGACGTCACCGGACTCACCGTCGGCATCATCGGTGGCACCGGCGACCAGGGGCGGGGACTGGCCTACCGGCTGGCCCGGGCGGGTCAGCCGGTACTCATCGGTTCCCGCTCGGCGGGCCGGGCGGAGCAGGCGGCGGCGGAACTGCGTACCCTGCCGGGGATGCCGGCCGACGCCTCCATCTCCGGCGGCGACAACGTCGAGGTGGCGAGCCGCTCCGACGTGGTGGTGATCGCGGTTCCCTGGGAGGGACACCGGGACACCGTCGCCGGACTGCGCGAGCCACTCGCCGGCAAGGTGGTCGTCGACTGCGTCAACCCGCTCGGCTTCGACAAGCAGGGGCCGTACCCGTTGCGGGTCGAGGAGGGCAGCGCCGTGCAGCAGGCGGCGGCGCTGTTGCCCGACTCCCGGGTCTGCGCGGCCTTCAACCACGTCAGCGCACCGCTGCTGGCCGATCCGGAGGTCGACCGGATCGAGTTGGACGTGCTGATCTGCACCGAGGAGCGCGAGCTGGTCGGGCTGGTCGGCGCGCTGGCCGCGCGGATCCCCGGAATGCGCGGCATCTACGCCGGGCGGTTGCGTAACGCGCACCAGGTCGAGGCGTTCACCGCGAACCTGATCGCGATCAACAAGCGTTACAAGGCGCACGCCGGCATCCGCGTCACCGACGTCTGACCCGCTGGCGCCACGCGCCGAGTGTAAGGAAGGGCCCCCGCATATCGTTTTTTGTTGTAGCGGGGGCCCTTCCTTACAACCGGTCAGAAGGTGTGTTCGGCGGTGGGGAACTCGGCTTCCCGGACCTCGGCGGCGAACCGTCGGGTCGCCTCGGCGAGGATGCCGGAAAGGTCGGCGTAGCGCTTGACGAACCGGGGCATCCGACCGGACCGCAGCCCGGCCATGTCCTGCCAGACCAGCACCTGGGCGTCGGTGTCCGGGCCGGCCCCGATCCCGATGGTGGGTATCGCCAGCTCGTGCGTGATCCGCTTCGCCACCTCGCCCGGCACCATCTCCAGGACTACCGAGAACGCACCGGCCTCGGCGACCGCGAGCGCGTCCGCCACCACCTCGTCGGCGGCGTCGCCCCGGCCCTGCACCCGGTAGCCGCCGATGGTGTGCTCGCGCTGCGGGGTGAAGCCGATGTGCGCCATCACCGGGATGCCGGCTGCGGTGATCGCCCGGATCTGCCCGGCCACCTGCCGGCCGCCCTCCAGCTTGACCGCGTGGCAGCCGCCCTCCTTCATGAACCGTACGGCGGTGCGCAGCGCCTGGGTCGGCCCCTCCTCGTACGAGCCGAAGGGCAGGTCGCCGACGACCAGCGGGTAACTGGTGGCGCGTACCACGGCACGTACCAGCGGGAGCAGGTCGTCGACGGTCACCGGCACCGTCGTCTCGTGCCCGAAGACGTTGTTCGCCGCCGAGTCGCCGACCAGGAGCACCGGAATTCCGGCCTCCTCGAAGATCGCGGCAGTGTACTGGTCGTACGAGGTGAGCATCGGCCACCGCTCACCGCGTTCCTTCGCGGCCACCAGGTCGCGGGCGCGTACCCGTCGGGTCGCCGGACCGCCGTAGAGCGTCGCCACCTCGGCCGGGACGGACGCCATCTGCTGCTCGGACATCGTCGTCTCCTCTCGCCTCGAGGCCGCGTTCGCGGTCCCCGGGTCACTGCCGATCGTCCCACCGTCCGGGGCGGCGACGGCAGGGAAGAGTGCAGGTTTTCACACCGAGGAGATCGGTTGCCGGAAAGCCGTCAGGGACGCTCGCGCCACCGGTTGGTGATCGGCACCCGACGGTCCCGACCGAACGCCTTGATCGAGATTTTCGGTCCGGGCGCGGACTGCCGGCGCTTGTACTCCGCGATGTCCACCATCCGGAGCACCTTGTCCACCACCTCCGGATCGTGCCCGGCCGCGACCAGGTCGTCCCGGCCCTGGTCGCCGTCGACGTAGCCGACCAGGATCGCGTCCAGGACCGAATAGTCCGGCAGGGTGTCGGTGTCGAGCTGCCCGGGGCTCAGTTCGGCGCTCGGCGGCTTCCGGATCGAGTTCTCCGGGATCGGCGGGGTCTCGCCGCGCCGCCCCGCCTCCGCGTTGCGCCAGTTCGCCAGCTTCCAGACCAGGCTTTTCCAGACGTCCTTGAGCGGGTTGAATCCGCCGACCGAGTCGCCGTAGAGGGTGGAGTAGCCGACCGCGAGCTCGCTCTTGTTGCCTGTGGTGAGCACGAGGTGGCCCTCCTGGTTCGACAGCGCCATCAGCAGCACCCCGCGTACCCGGGCCTGGAGGTTCTCCACCGCCATCCCGGAGAGCGACAGGTTGGCCAGGAAGCCGTCCACCATCGGCTGGATCGGCTCGACCCGGTAGTCCAGGCCGGTCCGCTTGGCCAGGTCGGCGGCGTCGTCCAGGGAGTGCTCCGACGAGTGCTGGCTAGGCATCGAGACCCCGACCACCCGCTGCGGGCCGAGCGCGTCGACCGCGATCGCGGCGACGAGTGCCGAGTCGATGCCGCCGGAGAGGCCGAGCACCACCGAGCGGAAGCCGTTCTTCTCGACGTAGTCGCGCAGCCCCAGCACCAGGGCCTGCCACACCTCGCCCTCGTCGACCACCGGCTCGGTGACGCCACCGGTGGCCCGGGGGCCGGTCGGGGCGGGCAGCCCGTCGCTGACCCGGATCCGGGTGACGGCCATCTCCTGCTGCCCGTCGGCCGGTACCGGTTGCGCCGGCTCGGTGCCGCTGGGTGCTTCGGCACGGCCCTCGGGCAGGTCGACGTCGTGCAGCATCAGGTGCTCGACGAACTGCGGGGCGCGGGCCAGCAGGGTGCCGTCGGCGGCGACGATCATCGAGTCGCCGTCGAAGACCAGCTCGTCCTGACCGCCGACCATGTTGACGTACGCGACTGTCGCCTCGGCCTCGGCGGCCCGGCGGCGGACCAGCGGCAGGCGTACGTCGTCCTTGTTCAGCTCGTACGGCGAGCCGTTGATGTTGACGACCAGCCCGACCCCGGCGCGGCGGGCGACAGTGAACGGACCGCCGGCCTGCCACAGGTCCTCGCAGACGGTGAGCGCGACGTCGACCCCGCCGATCCGGACCACCGTCAGGGTGTCGCCCGGCACGAAGTAGCGGTCCTCGTCGAAGACGCCGTAGTTCGGCAGGTGGTGCTTGAAGTAGCGGGCCACCACCCGCCCACCGTGCAGCACGCCAAGCGCGTTGCGCGGCCCCCGGGTCGGGGTGGCCTCGGCGTTGGCGCTGGCCGGGCCGTCGGCGTCGAGGTAGCCGACCAGCACCGGCAACCCGCCGAGCCCGTCGGCGGCGAGCTCGGCGGCGAGCTGGTCGAGGGCGGCCCGGGAGGCGGCGACGAAGGAGTCCCGGAAGACCAGGTCCTCGACCGGGTATCCGGTGAGCATCATCTCCGGGAAGGCCACGAGATGCGCGCCGGCTGCGGCGGCGTCCCGGGACCGCTGGCGGATCAGCGCCGCATTGCCGGCGATGTCGCCGACGGTGGGGTTGACCTGGGCCAGGGCGATGCGCAAGGTCGGCATGACTCCATCTTGCCGCAGCCGCCCCCGGCCGGCTCGGTGCGGCGGCCGGTGCCGGCGGTGGCGGCGCTCACCCTCTGCCGGCACCCGCCGGCAGGGCGATGGGGGCGCGCCTCCCGCCGCCGATGTTCGCCCGGTGCGCGCCGGACTCGGTCTGCGGGCTATGTTTGGGACGAACGCCCAGCAAGTACGCAGGCCGTGCGAGCATACGCATCGGTATCGGTCTAGTTCCCGTAACGTCTGCGTAACGGAACCGGTGAAGACTGGACCGCTAGGCCGTGCGCCGGCTGGGCCGGTCCGAACAGAGTGTGCGAGGGGTTGAGGTGGACCGTCAGCAGGAGTTCGTGCTCCGCACGCTGGAAGAGCGTGACATCCGTTTCGTCCGGTTGTGGTTCACCGACGTGCTCGGCACGCTGAAGAGCGTCTCGGTGGCCCCGGCCGAGCTGGAAGCGGCCTTCGACGAGGGGATCGGCTTCGACGGCTCGGCCATCGAGGGCTTCGCCCGGGTCTTCGAGTCCGACATGGTGGCGATGCCTGACCCCACCACCTTCCAGGTCTTCCCGTTCGAGGGCGGTGTCTCCGGCGAGAGCGCCCGGATGTTCTGCGACATCCTGCTCCCCGACGGCAGCCCGTCCTGGGCGGACCCGCGGCACGTGCTGCGCCGGGCGCTGTCCCGGGCCGCCGAGAAGGGCTTCACCTTCTACACCCACCCGGAGATCGAGTTCTTCCTCCTGGAGAACGGCCCCAACGACGGCTCGCTGCCGGTACCGGTCGACGACGGCGGCTACTTCGAGCACACGACCCACGCGGTGGCCCGGGACTTCCGCCGGCAGGCGGTACTGGCCCTGGAGCGGATCGGCATCTCGGTCGAGTTCAGCCACCACGAGGTCGCGCCCGGACAGCAGGAGATCGACCTGCGCTACGCCGACGCGCTCACCACCGCCGACAACATCATGACCTTCCGGCACATGGTCAAGGAGGTCGCGCTCTCCACCGGGGTACGGGCCAGCTTCATGCCGAAGCCCTTCACCGACCAGCCGGGCAGCGGGATGCACACCCACCTGTCGCTCTTCGAGGGCGAGCGCAACGCCTTCCACGACGCCAGCGACCCGATGAAGCTCTCCAAGGTCGGCAAGGCGTTCATCGCCGGGCTGCTGGTGCACGCCAGGGAATACACCGCGGTCACCAACCAGTGGGTCAACTCCTACAAGCGGCTCTTCCCGCAGGCACTGCCGGACCGGATCACCGAGTCCCCGGCGTACGTCTGCTGGGGGCACCTGAACCGCTCCGCGCTGGTCCGGGTGCCGGCGTACGGCAAGCCGAACTCGGCCCGGGTGGAGGTCCGCTCGCCGGACTCGGCGACCAACCCGTACCTGGCGTTCGCCGTGCTGCTCGGCGCCGGGCTCAAGGGGATCGAGGAGGGCTACGAGCTGCCCCCGGGTGCCGAGGACGACGTCTGGTCGCTCTCCAACGCCGAACGCAAGGCGATGGGGTACGAGTCGCTGCCGGAGAACCTCGCCGAGGCGATCGACGTGATGTCCGGCTCGGAGTTGGTGGCCGAGGTGCTCGGCGAACACGTCTTCGACTTCTTCCTGCGCAACAAGCGCGCCGAGTGGGAGCAGTACCGCCGCGAGGTCACCCCGTACGAGCGGCAGCGCTACCTCGGTCTGCTCTAGGCGGGCGGGGCGACCGACGGCACGGGCTCGGAGAGCAGGCCGGCGGTCGCCAGCAGGCGCAGCCAGGTGTCCTCGTACTCTCCCCGGAACCGGCCACGGTTCACCCGGCGTTCCAGTACTCCCGGCCCGAGGACGGTCTCGACCAGTCGCGGGTACTTCCCGCCCAGCACGTACTCGTCGAAGAACGTGACGATGTCGGGGGCGAAGACGTGGATGTCGACGTCCTGTTCCGGATGCGTGTAGAGGAAGACGTAGTCGTCCGGCTGGATGTGGTAGACATCGCCGTCCGTCAGGTCGAGCAGTATGGCCTCGCCGCCGTCGATCTCGGCGCGCAGCCGTGTCGGGATTCTGTGCAGTTCGCAGCCGATCGACAGGGCGGGGCCGAGCGGGTCGTGCGGATTGTCCGGCAGCTTCCGCAGCGCCGCCGGGTCGCCGACCTCCGGCGGCCGCTGGAAACGGAAGAGGCTTCCCTCGATCCTGTCGATGATCTGGAACACCTCCCTGGCCCCCTCGGGGATGCCGGGAACGGACTCCAGCGCGATCCCGTCGGCGAGGTGCACACCGAAGCCGTGCTCCGCCTCCAGTGCCTTGAGCCGCTCGAAGCGGGTGCGGATCCGGTCGAGCCGCGCCGTGGCCGCCGCCTGCGGCCGGTCGTCGGGCATCCGACCAGGATAGGGAGGCCCGGCCGCACACTCCTGATCGGCGCTTCCTGTCGCGGTTCCGGGTCGCGCGCCGGCACGGCGCGCGACCCGGTGACTGGGACTACCAGCCCGGGTGACTACTTGTCGGCCGGGGTGTCCGACTCGCCGCCGTCGGCCGGAGCGTCGGCCGGCCCACCGTGCTTCGGGCCACCGTGCTTCGAACCGCCGTGCTTCGGTCCACCCTCACCGTGGCCGCCCCAGGCCGGGAAGACGCCCGCCTCGACCGCCGCGACGATGGCGTCGGCCTGCTCCTGGGTCAGCTTGCCGTCCGAGACGGCCTTGTCGAGCCGCTCCTTCAGCATGGCCTCCCGGTCGGCCTTCGACGGCGCGTCGGGCCTGTCCTTGCCCCGCTGCTCGGCCCGGTCCTTCCACTCGGCCCGGTGCTGCTCCTTGATCTTCGCGAGAGCCGCCTCGACCTTGTCCTGGGGTACGCCCAGTTCCTCGGCGAGCTGCTCGGCCAGCTTGCCGCGCTGCTCCGCCAGGCGCTTGTCGTGCTCGGGCGCGGTCTTGCCGCCCTCCGTCGAGGTCGACGGGGTCGGTGTGGGCGTCGCGTCCTCCGCGAACGCCACGGCCGGAGCCGCGAGACCCACCGTGAGTACTCCGGCGGCCAGCAGACCGCCGACGACCTTCTTCCGGGAAAGCAGATTGTTCATGCTGCTGTTTCCTCCTCGGGTGCGAATGCCAAGCTGGCGCGTACCAGTACCAATCACCCAGATTGCGGCAGCAGACTGGGCTGCACCCCGGAAGGGCCTGGCAGCCGGCTGGCAATCTTGGCGTCCGCTGGCAGCCGGCTGAGAATCGCCCCCGAACCGGGTGGAGGTTTCCGCCCTCGGTCGTCACCCGCAATGCGGACCGCCCACTGCCGCCGGTTGTCCGCAGGCACCCCACTCTGGGGGTGATTGTCGTTCCTGACGGAATCGTCTATCACGGGTCGCCGTTCCCGGTGCCCGACTCATATGCTCTTCGCGCCCGCCGGTCCGCCCTCGTAGGTCGCAGTGGCAACCCGCTGCGGCAACCCGGTAAGCCGCGGTGACCCGGTAACCGTGCTGGAAGGGGACAGATGGCGGATCGGTCGGTCCGGTGGTCACGGCGGACGACACTCACGCTCTTCGGCGTCGGCGCACTCGGCTCGCTCGGCACCGCCGGGGCGTACGGCGTCCTGACGGCCCGCGAGGCGGCGAAGGCGACCGGCACGGGTAGCTGGGGCGGATCGGTGCCGACCGCGGCCGGAGCCTCCGGCTCGCCCTCGCTCTCCGCCGCCCCGTCGACCGACCCCTACTATCCCGGCGACGCCGAACCCGGACCGGTCGAGGCGCCGCCGCGACGTGTCTCCGGCACCGGGCAGTCCGCGGTCGCCCGGGAGAACTCCCGGCCCGGTGCCGCGGGGTTCAGTATCGAACGCCGCCGGTTCGGCGACGACGTACGCAACCAGATCGCCGGCTACACCTCGTCGAGTGGGGTGGAGATCGGTGCCGAGCTGGGCTTCCACGTCTCGGTCGCACCGGCGCAGTCCTATCGGATCGAGGTCTACCGGCTGGGCCACTACGGCGGGCTCGGTGCCCGACTCGTCACCACGAGCCCGTGGCTCGACGGCCACCGGCAGCCGCCGCCGAAGGTGTCGACGGAGACCGGGATGGTGCACTGCGACTGGCCGGTCGGCTGGCGACTGCGGGTGGGCCGGGACTGGGTCAGCGGCTTCTACCTGGCGCTGTTGACCAATGCCGACGGCTGGTGCCGGTGGGTTCCGTTCGTGGTCCGTGACCCGGGTCGGCTGGCGGCCGGGCTGGTGGTCGTGCCGACCAGCACCTACCAGGCGTACAACATGTGGCCGGACGACGGGCGTACCGGCACGAGTCTCTACAACGGTTTCGACCCGGCCGGTCGGCGCGACTCCGAGCTGCGGGCCACCGCCGTCTGCCACGACCGGCCCTACCGGGGCAGCGGAATTCCGAGTCAGAGCCGACACGACATCGGCTTCGTGCAGTGGCTGGAAAAGCACGGCTACGACGTCGCCTACGCCACCAGCGAGGACCTGCACACGGGCCGGGTCGACCCGCGACGGTACTGGGCGGCTGTCTTCTGTGGACACGACGAGTACTGGTCCGTCGAGATGCGCCGGCTGGCCGCCGCCGCCCGGGACGCCGGGACAAGCCTCGTCTTCCTCGCCGCCAACAACTGCTACTGGCGCATCAGGTACGACGGCCCGGAGAGCCGCTCGGCGGAACGGGTGATCGACTGCGCCAAGAGCCTGCCGCCGTACCCCGGAGAGGTCCCGCTGACGACCCGGTGGCGCAACGCGGGCAGCCCGGAGCAGGATCTGCTCGGCGGGCAGTACGTCAGCATCGTCGACGGGCAGGCCCCGCTCGTCGTCCGCGACAGCCGGCACTGGTTCTGGGCCGGTACCGGGCTGCGCGACGGCGACCGGATCCCCCGGGTGGTGTTCGGCGAGGCCGACCGGGTGCAGTCGAGCCTGCGCGGTCCCCGGGCCACCGACCGGACCCTGCTCGCCGACTCCCCGTACCGGCGCCGGGGCCGCGCCTACCAGCAACAGACCTCGCTCTACCGGGCAGAGTCCGGGGCATGGGTGTTCGACGCCGGCTCGCTGGGCTGGACCCGCGCCCTCTACGCCACCGGTTTCGTCGACGCCCGCCTACAGCGGGCGACCCGCAACCTGCTCAACCGGGTACTCCGTCCGCCGGGCTGAGCGCCCCCGGCTGCCGGCCGGCTCAGCGCCCGTCGGGAGGCTCAGCGCCCGTCGGGAGGCTCAGCGTACGGCGGCCGTCACGGTAAGGGTGCCGGCGTCCGCGTCCATGGTCGCCGTTACGCCCACCGGCACGGTGAGCTGCCCGACCCCGTGCCCGATCGGCAGCCCGCCCAGCACCGGCACCCCGAGATCGCCGAGCCGTTCGGCCAGCACCTCCGCCACGCCGACCGCCCAGTCGTCCGCGCAGTCGGTGAACTGGCCCACCGCCACCCCGGCCACCCCGGCCAGCACACCGGACCGGCGCAGGTGGGTCAGCATCCGGTCGACCTTGTACGGCGGCTCACCGACATCCTCGACCAGCAGGATCGCGCCGGTCAGATCCGGCATGTCCGGGGTGCCGAGGGAGTGCGCGAGCAGGCAGAGGTTGCCGCCGAGCAGCCGGCCGGTGGCCGTACCGGGCACCAGCACCGCTGCGGTCTCCTCGGTCGGCAGCCGGTGCACCACCACCGGCTCGGGGCACATCAGCGCGGTGCGCAGCGACTCGGCCGAGACCGGTGGGGTCCGCTCGTCGAGCCAGGCCGCTCCCGGGCCGTGCACGGTGGCCAGTCGGGCACCGCGCCAGAGCGCGAGTTGCAGCGCGGTGATGTCGGAGAACCCGGCCACCACCTTCGGGTCGCGGCGCACCGCCGACATGTCGATCGCGTCGACCACCCGCTGCGCGCCGTAGCCGCCCCGGGTGCAGAGCACGCCGCGTACCGCCGGGTCGGCGAAGGCCGCGTTCAGGTCGGCGGCGCGCAGCGCGTCGTCTCCGGCCAGGTAGCCGCGCCGGGCGTACGCGTTCGGGGCGAGGACGGGACGAAGGCCCCAGCCGGTGAGCAGTTCCATCCCCCGGGCGACCCGTTCCGGCCGGGTCGGTCCGGAGGGCGACACCAGCAGCACCGTGTCGCCGGGCCGCAACGCCGGTGGTCGTACCGCCTCGTCGTCGGGCACCGCGCCTCCTCGCTCCGTCCGGCCCCGAGCCTATCGGTGGCCGCCGGGCGCACCGGATAGCCTCGACACCGTGGCAACCGAGACCGGAACCGAGAGCGACACCGGCAGCGCGGGCGGCGCCGCCACCGCGCTGGTGATCGAGAACGACCCGACGGACGACGCCCGCCGGCTGGGGGAGTGGCTCACCGAGGCCGGCCTCGACCTGGCGGTGCTCCGGCCGTACGCCGGGGACGCGCTCCCCGACGACCTGACCGGGTACGCCGCGCTCGTCGTACTCGGCGGTTACCAGCACCCGTACCCGGGACCCGACGGCAGCCCCGGAGCGCCCTGGTTCCCGGCGCTGGAAGGGCTGCTCCGCAAGGCCGTACGGCACCGGGTGCCGACCCTGGCGGTCTGCCTCGGCGCCCAACTGCTGGCCACCGCGCACGCCGGTACGGTGCAGCGGAGCGCGGCCGGGCCGGAGGTCGGGCCGAGCGTCGTCGGCAAGCGGGACGCCGCCGAGCACGATCCACTGTTCCGGTACGTGCCGATGATCCCGGACGTGCTCCAGTGGCACGTCGACGAGATCACCGAACTGCCGCAGGGCGCCACCCTGCTGGCCGCCTCGACCCGCTATCCGCACCAGGCGTTCCGGCTCGGCGACCGGGCCTGGGGGCTCCAGTTCCACATCGAGTGCGACGCCGAGATGATCGCCGACTGGGCGACCGACTCGGCGACCCTGGCCGAGCTGGACTACGACCCGGAGCTGGTGGTGGCCGCCTGTGCCGAGGTGCTGCCCGACATCGAGGAGGTGTGGCAGCCGTTCGCCGCCCGGTTCGCCGCGCTCGCCCAGGGCCGGCTCGACGGCGCCCCGTCCCGGCCCACCCTGCCGCTGCTCGGGCACTAGGGGGTACCCGCCGATGACCGACACCCCGGCCCGCCGCCGATGAGCCGGCCGACCAGCGCGTCCGGCCGGCTCACCCGGCTCGCCCGGTACGGCTTCGGGGTGGGCGACGCGGAGCGGACCGGCGACAACGGTGTGGCCCGGGCCGCCGAGCTGCTCGGGCCGGACGGGCTCGGGCTCTGGGACCCGGACACCCAGGAGCCGGTCGACCCGCCGGCCGGCGAACTGCTCACTGCGCTCTCCCGGACCGCCGATCCGGACCTGACGCTGCGCCAGCTGCACCGGATCGTCGAGGCGGAACGCCGCTCCACCGCCCCGACCACGGCCACCGCCCCGACCACGGCCACCGCCCCGACCACGGCCGGCGGCACGGGAACCGGCGGTGGCGGGGAGGGCCTGCTCGCCGCTCTGCACGCCGATCCGGGGCTGCGGCGGCGGGTGCTCGCGATCCTCGGCGCCTCCTCGGCGCTCGGCGACCACCTGGTGGCCAACCCGGAGCAGTGGCGGGCGCTGCGTACCGGGGTCGACGGGGTGGCGCCGAACGCCGACGGGCTGCTGCACCCGGACACCACCGGACGACCGGCGGACGGGCCGGAGGACGGACCGGCACCGCTGCCGGCGGTGGCGGAGCTGCGCCGGGCGTACCGGCTGGCGCTGCTGCGGATCGCGGCGGCCGACCTGACCGGCGGGCGCGGCCTGGAGCAGACCATGGCGGCGCTCTCGGCGCTCGCCGACGCCACCCTGGCCGACGCGTACGGCATCGCGGTCGACGAGCTGCCCGAGGGGACTCCGGTGCCCCGGCTGGCGGTGGTGGCGATGGGCAAGTGCGGCGGCAACGAGCTGAACTACGTCTCCGACGTCGACGTCATCTTCGTGGCCGCCACCGACGAGGACCTGCCGGCCGGTACCCAGGTGGCGACCCGGATGATCGAGATCTGCGGGCTGGTGGCCTGGCCGGTCGACGCCGCGCTGCGGCCGGAGGGCAACCGGGGGCCGCTGGTGCGTACCCTCGCCAGCCACCTCGCCTACTACCGCCGCTGGGCCCGGACCTGGGAGTTCCAGGCGCTGCTCAAGGCCCGCCCGGCGGCCGGGGACATCGGGCTGGCCCAGGAGTGGATCGACGCACTCGCCCCGCTGGTGTGGCGGGCGGCGGAACGGCCGGAGGCGGTCGAGGACGTCCGGGCGATGCGCCGGAAGATCATCGACAACATCCCGCCGCGCGAGCTGGAACGGGAGATCAAGCGCGGGCCGGGCGGGCTGCGTGACATCGAGTTCGCGGTGCAGCTCCTCCAGCTCGTACACGGCCGGGTCGACGAGTCGCTGCGGGCCCCGGGCACCCTCCCGGCACTGCGGGCGCTGGTCGCCGGCGGCTACGTCGGGCGGGCCGACGGGGAGGCGCTGCTGCGCGGGTACCGCTTCCTGCGCGGGGTCGAGCACCGGCTCCAGTTGCAGGCGCTGCGGCGTACCCACACCGTGCCGGCGGACCGTCCCGCGCTGCGCTGGCTCGCGCACGCCCTCGGCTACACCGCGCTGCCCGGCCGGGACGCCGTCGAGGCGTTCCGGGCCGACTGGGTCGGCCACGCCACCGAGGTACGCCGGCTGCACGCCAAACTCCTCTACCGGCCGCTGCTGGAGGCGGTCGCCCGGGTACCCGCCGACGGGTTGCGGCTGACCCCGGAGGCGGCCCGGAACCGGCTGGAGATCCTCGGCTTCGCCGACCCGACCCGGGCACTGCGGCACCTGGAGGCGCTGACCGGCGGGGTGACTCGGACCTCGGCGATCCAGCGCACCCTGCTGCCGGTGCTGCTCCAGGAGTTCGCCGACGCACCCGAACCGGACCGGGGGCTGCTCAACTACCGCCAGGTCTCCGACAAGCTCGGCGGCACCCCGTGGTATCTGCGGCTGCTCCGCGACGAGGGGCCGGTGGCCCGCCGGCTGGCCCGTACCCTGGCGGTCTCCCGCTACGTCGCCGACCTGTTGGCCCGGGACCCGGAGGCGCTCCGGCTGCTCGCCGACGACAACGAGCTGACCCCGCGCGATGCCGAGGTGCTGCGCGACGGATTCACCGCCGCCGCCGACCGCCACCTCGTCGGTCGTGGGCCGACGCCCGCCGACCCGGTCGAGGCGATCCGGGCGGTCCGGGCACTGCGCGGCCGGGAACTGGTCCGGATCGCCTGCGCGGACGTGCTCTACCGGGCGGGTTCGCTGGCCCCGGCCGGCCGGACCGGGGTGGCCGCCACCGTCACGCCGGAACCGGCCCCGGACGGCGTCGTCGGCGACTCCGACGTGCTCACCGTCGGCGCGGCGCTCTCCGCCGTCACCGACGCCACCCTGGGGGCGGCGCTGCGGGTGGCCCGGGCGACCCAGCCGACGATGCCCGGACTGCGGTTCGCGGTGATCGGGGTGGGCCGGCTCGGCGGGTACGAGATGAACTACCTCTCCGACGCCGACGTGCTCTTCGTCTACGACCCGCCGCCCGGGGTGGCCGAGGACGCGGCAAGCGCGGCGGCCCGGGCGATCGCCGAGGAGATGCGCCGGCTGCTCGGCATGCCGGCCGCCGACCCGCCGCTCGGAGTCGACGCCGACCTGCGTCCGGAAGGCCGGCAGGGGCCGCTGGTCCGCAGCCTCGGCGCGTACGCGCAGTACTATGCCCGCTGGTCGAAGGTCTGGGAGGCGCAGGCGCTGCTGCGCGCCAGGCACGTCTGCGGCGATGCCGACCTCGGGCGGGAGTTCGAGGCGGTCGCCGACCCGGTGCGCTATCCGGAGCGGGGACTGAACCGGGAACAGGTGGTGGAGATCCGCCGGATCAAGGCCCGGGTGGAGACCGAACGGCTGCCCCGGGGTGCCGACCCGGCCACGCACACCAAACTGGGCCGAGGCGGACTGGCCGACGTGGAGTGGGCGGTACAGCTCACCCAGCTCCGGCACGCCGGCCGGCTGCCCGAGCTGCGCTGCACGCGTACCCTCGACGCGCTGGCCGCCGCCCGGGAGGCCGGGGTGGTCGACGGTGCCGACGCCGCCGCGATGGCCGCCGGATGGAGCATGGCCGCCCAGGTACGCAACGCGCTGATGCTGGTACGCGGCCGGGCCGGCGACCAGTTGCCCCGGCACGGCGTGGAACTGGCCGGCGTGGTACGCCTGCTCGGCGGCGACGACCCCGGCGAGTTCCTGGACCACTACCTGCGCACGGCGCGGCGGTGCCGGGCGGCGGCGGAGCGCGTGCTGGATGCCTGACCGGCGCCGCGTTTCGAGGGTGCTGTCCGGTGCGGTCGGCCTGGCCGGCGTGCTCGCGGTCGCCCTCCTGCTCGCCCCGCCGCTCGGCACCGACCTCTCCGCCCAGGTGGCCCGGGCCAACTTCTTCGGCCGGCACGGATCCGCCGTCCTCGACCTCGGCTGGTACGCCGGCACCTCCCCGTACGGCTACAGCCTCCTCACCCCGCCACTGATGCACTGGCTCGGTGCCGACGCGCTCGGTCCCCGGCTGGCGGGCGCGCTCGCCCTGCTGGTCTCGGCGGCGGCGCTGGCGTTGCTGATGCTGCGTACCGGTGCCCGGCGGCCCCTGCTCGGCGCGCTGGTCGGCGCCGTCTGCATCGCCGGCAACCTCGTCTCCGGCCGGATCACCTACGCGATCGGGGTCGCCTTCGGCCTGCTCGCGCTGCTCGCCCTGACCAGCTCGGCCCGGCCGGCGCTGCGGCTCGGCGCGGCCGGGATCGCCGCCGCGCTGGCCGGGGCGGCGAGCCCGGTGGCGGGACTCTTCGTGGTACTCGCTGGCGCGAGTAAGGAAGGGCCCCCTCTTATCGCTTTTTGTAGAAGAAGGGCCCCCTCCTTACACCTCAACCTCGACGGGCTGGTGCTGATGGCGGGTGCCGGGGTGCCGACGGTGGCGCTGGGGCTGGTGTTCGGCGCGGGTGGCTGGATGAACATCAGCCTGGCGGACACGGTGACGGCGGCGGTGGCGAGTGTGCTGGTGGCGGTGCTGGTGCCGCGCCGGGAGGTCCGGGTCGGGGCGGTGCTGGCCACGCTGGGCGTGCTGGCCGCGTTCGCCATCCGTACCCCGGTGGGATTGAACGCCACCCGGCTGGCCGCGATGTTCGCGCTGCCGGTGCTGGTGGGCTATGCGACGATGCCGGCCGCACTGGTCCGGAGGCGGTCGCGGCGGGCCGGGCTGGTCCGGGGCTGGTCGCGGCGGGCGACCGGAGCCGCGCTGGTCGCGATCGTGGCGCTGGTCGCCGTGGTGGAGCCGCCGGTCTCGGTGGCGGACCTGCGCGCCGCCGGGGACCCGACGGCGTCCCGGAGCTACTTCCAGCCGCTGCTGACCGAGCTTGCCCGGCGACCACCCGGCCGGATCGAGGTGGTGCCGACGGCGAACTACTGGGAGGCGGCGTACGTGCCGGAGGCCGCCCCGCTGGCCCGGGGCTGGCTGCGCCAGGCCGATCAGGCGTACAACCGGCTCTTCCTGGACGGCAGCGTCGACGCGGAGTCGTACGGCCACTGGCTGCGGGACAACGGCGTGGCGTACGTCGCCGTGGCCGGGGCGGAGCCGTCCTGGGTCGGCCGGCGGGAGGCGGAACTGATCCGGGGCGGGCTGCCGTACCTGACCCCGGTCTGGCAGCACCCGGACTGGACCCTGTACGCGGTTGCCGATGCCTCGCCCCTCGTGCAGGCGATCGGGGCGGGTGCGCCGACGGGTGGCGGCGATCCGCCGGACGGTGCCGAGGGGGCGGGACCGGGTACCCCGGGTGCCGAACTGGTGCGGGCCACGTCGGTGGAGCTGACCGTCGACGTACCGGCAGCGGGGGAGACCCTGGTCCGGCTGCGCTGGTCGCGGTGGCTCCGGGTCGACGGCGAGCCGGGCGCCTGCCTCGCCCCGTACGCCGACTGGACCGTGCTCCGGGTGACGCAACCGGGCAGGTACTCGATCAGCGGCAGCCTGACCGGCGCGGGACCGCGCTGCCCCGACTGAGTGGCGGGCCGGGCCAGTTCTGCCTGGGGCGGGACCACGCGCACCTTCGACGCGGCCTGCCGGCGGGTCAGCGCTTGAGCCGCACGCCGTCGCCGTTGCGGAACGTCTGACCGGGGTTCGCCCAGACGGTGAGCCGGCGATTCCCGACGAACGGCCCGAGGTCCAGTTCCGGGACGTCGTGCAGGTAGAGATCTGTCAGGTGTGGAATGTCGGCCAGCGGTGCGAGGTCGAGCACCTGGGAACGGTTCCGCAGGTCGAGCGACCGAAGCGTGGGATGGCCGCGCAGCGGTCGAAGGTCGAGCGGGGCCGCGCAGGAGTCGAGATCGAGCATGTTCAGCGGCAGCGGTGCGATCGTCCCGAGGTCGACACTCGGCGTCTTCAGCCACATCAGCCGGAGGGCCCGCAGCTGCGGCTGGAAGGCGGCGATCCGGTCCAGTACCTCGGGGTCCGTGCAGCCGTTGAGTTGCAGGTCGATGAGGGTGGGCAGCCGACTCAGGAAGCTGGTGTCGCCGAGGCCCTTCGGCACCTGGTTCGCGGTCAGTGCGAGGGCGGAGAGCTGCCGCAGTTCGGCCAGTGGACGGTAGCTGCGAGGGTTGCCCCCAAAGCCGGACAGGGTCAGGGTGGTGAGCTGCGGAAATCGGGTGACCCAGCCGAGATCCGCGCTCGGGGTGGGGTTACCGCCGAGGAAGAGGTTGAGGGTCGTGAGCTGGGTCAGGGTGGCCGGCAGCTGTGTGGGATCACAGGACCAGGCGAGGAAGAGCTGTTCCAGCTGAGGCTGGTCACGCAGGAACGAGAGGTCGATCGATCGCTCGGAGAAGGCAAGGCCGAGGGGCCGGTACACCAGGAGGGTCCGTAGCGGAGGCACGTCCCGGAGCGCGGACACGGGATCGGCGACGATGAGCTCCAGGTGGTGCAGCTGACGCAGGTACCGGAGCATCGGCGCCGTCCACTCGTCCACCCTGATCCGGCCATCCCGCAGCGGTGAGTCGGCGAGGACGGTCTGGGCGTACTCCTCGGGTTCGAAGTGGTTGGCGGCCCGGACCAGCGCGTCGACCACCCGGCTACGCGCGTCCCGGCCGTACCGGCCGAGCTTGCGCAGCGCCGCCGGGCCCCCGACGAAGGCGGCGGTGTCGACAGTGGCGGCGGCGACGCTCTCGGAGAGCGTGTCGAGACCGTCGGGGAGGAGCCGGAGCACCCGCTCGCCGGCCAGCGCCAGCGACCGGGACTCGACGGCGTTGCGCGGGGGTACGAGCGCGGCCAGGTTGGCGTCGATCCGGTCGAGGGTACGGACCGGCAGCGCGGGTGCGGTCTCCACGCAGGCCCCGGCGAGCAGCCGGAGCCACCGGCCCTGCCGGGACGGTCCCGTCTCGGCCCGGTCGAGCAGCCGGTTGACCAGGCGCCGCCGGTATTCGCTGTTGGCCAGTCCGGCGGTCATCACCACCGTCTCCCGCCACATGTCCCGGGTGGCGTGCTCGGCCAGTACGTCGATGTAGTTCTCCTCGGCGATCTCCTTCGCCGCCAGGTATTCCTGGAAGGTGCGGTGTACGAAGGAGATCCGGTCCTCGGCGACGTCCTTGAGCACACCGCTGCGGTCGAGCAGGTGCTCGAAGACGTCGTCCGGCTCGGCTGTCACCTTCGGCATGGTGGTGAGCCTCCGGCGTACGTGCTCCCGGGCCTGCCCGGTGTCCAGTTCGGACTGGTTGCCGAGGGTGAGTCGCCAGGCGAGGTCCTGCAACAACGACATGGCGTGCTGCGCGCCCAACCCGACCCGCTGGTACGCCGGCACGTTCCGGGCGGTGTCCCGGCGTTCGAGCAGCATCTCCAACGCGGCGCGATAGAGGCTGATCCGGTCGTGCGGCAGGTCGTCGCCCCGGTCGAGGTTCAGCGCGCAGAGCATGGCGCACATCAGCGGGTTCGTGGCCATTCCCCGCAGGTGGTGGTTGGCGTCCAGCCGGGTGAGCAGCCGGCGTTCGTAGCGGGGCAGCTCCGCCGACTCGCACGGCAGGTGCCGGGCGCCGCCGATGGCGCGGTGCCAGCGCCGGACGAACTCGACGATGTCGACCGGGCTCATCCGCTCCAGCATCACCGCGAGGAAACCCTCGTTGGTGAGCCAGCGGGCCGGTGCGCCGCTCGGCCGGGAGGTCACCACCACGATCACGTCCGGGTACCGGTCCAGCAGCCGGCGCAGCCACTGGCGTACCGCGGCACGCTGTGTCCGGACGAGTTCGTCCACCCCGTCGACCAGCAGCAGAGCCCGGCCGGTGGCGAAGATCCGTTCCACCATTCCGGCCGGTGCCTCGGTGGCGAACTGCGCGATGTCGTCGCCGAGCAGCGCCCCGACCGCCGGCAGCGGGCGGTCGGCATAGCCGCGCAGCTTCACCAGGAAGGGCGTACGGCCGTTCCAGTCCTGCAACTCACCGGTGAAACCATGCCGGGCGGCGGTTATCGCCAGCCAGCGCAGCAGGGTGCTCTTACCCGAGCCGGCCACGCCCCGGATCAGCACCCGTCGGCCCTGCCCGAGCGCGGCCTCCACCCGCAGCCCGGTCTGCTGGTCGCGGTCGTCGTCCTTGCCGTTCCGCAGGAAGGAACCGCGACCGGGGGAGAGTTCGACGGACCGCCGGCGCCGGCTGGCGGGTCGGGCGCCGTCGAGGTCGGTGACGGCCAGGCTCAGGTACGCGATGCTGAGCGTCGTCTCCGGCGTGTAGTTGCGGACGTCGACGCCGAAGAGTTCGAGCTGGTCGTAGTGCTCGGAGACGAACCGCAGGTAGCGGGAGATCAACTCGTCCTCGTCCGCCACCGGCTCGCCGGTGCGTGGCGCGGGTAGCCGGGCCAGGATCTCGGCCAGGTCCACGGAGATCCGGGAGAGCCGGCCCAGTGCCTCCTGGCTGGCCCGGTTGGTGAACTGCGGCAGGTGCCGGACAAGCTGCACATAGCAGAGTACGCAGTCCTCCAGCACCCGTACGGCCAGGCGTTCCGCCGCCTCGCCCAGTCCGGCCGTCCCCGCGTTTGTCATCAGCACCGGACGGAGCCGCCGTACCAGCTCGGCTGGGTCGGCGTCGACGGCGAGGAGTGTCTCGTCGGTGAGGGCGTCGGCGGAGAAGGTCCGGGCGACCGCCTCCAGCGCCGCCGCCGACTCGTGCTCGGGAAGGTCCACCCCGTCGGCCTCGAAGAGCCGCTCGACCCGTCCGGCGATGTCCGCCGCGAGGCTCTCGATCTGGAGGTCGACCTTCCGGCGTACGAAGCGGTCCCGGAAACTCAGCGTCAGCAGCTCGGACAGGTCACGGGAACTGTCGGCGCGATCCCGGCGGGCGGCGAGCCACTGTGTCGCCGCCTGGGTGGCCACGACTTTCGCCAGGCCGGTCGCCGCGCTCTCCAGCACCGGCATCCGTCGTCCTCCCGGTCGTCGGCAGCGAGACAGCCACGGAATCTTACGTCCGGCAGCGGAGCGCCGGGACGGCAAAGCCGAGTCGGTTACGCGACTCGCCGGTCGGCTGCTCGCCGGTCGGCTGCTCGGCGGGTCGGCTGCTCGCCGTTGACACCGCGCCTCCCGTGGCTGGTGCCGTGCTGTTTCGCAGAGCGTCGTCGCGGATGGTTCCTGCGGCCACCGCAGGCCGATTGGCTGTGCCGGAGCTGGCACGCCAGTGCCAGGCTGGCCCCTGACACTGCTCGCGAGACCGGTTTCGGAGGTTGGCATGGGTGATCCACTGCACGAGCGGGACTCGATGACGGCGCTGGAGCAGGTCTGGGCCGCGGCCGGCCCGTACCTGGACTCGCTTGCCGACCGCCCGGTCAGCGACCCGGCCACCGAGAAGCTGCTGCGGGAACTCGCCGAGGTGGGCGGTCTCGACGGCGGGCTGCCGGAGCGGGGCCTCGGATCCGCCGCCGCGCTGGAGCGGTTACTCCGGATCGGCACCGCCGCCGCGACCCACTCCGCCGGCCCGCGCTTCTTCCACTTCGTCATCGGCGGCGCCACCCCGGCTGCGCTCGCGGGGGACTGGACCGCCGCGCTGCTGGACCAGAACGCCGCGTTCCGGGCCTCCTCCCCGCTCGCCGCCGAACTGGAGGCGATCGCCCTGCGCTGGCTGCGGGAGCTGTTCGGGCTTCCCGACCGGTACGGCGGGGCACTTGTCGCCAGCGCCACCTTCGCGAACTTCACCTCGCTGGCCGTCGCCCGGCACTGGTGGGCCGAGCAGCACGGCGTGGACGTCACGGCGGACGGGCTGTCAGGACTGCCCCGGATGCCGGTGCTCTCCGGCGGCTACCTGCACGCCAGTGTTCGCAAGGCGTTGCAGATGCTCGGGCACGGCCGGGACAGCGCCGAGGTGTACGCCCGGGACGGGGTCGGCCGGGTCGACCTGCCGGCGATCGAGCGGCGGCTCGCCGAGCTGGACGGACCGGCGGTGTTGGTCGCCAACGCCGGTGAGGTGAACGCGGGCGACTTCGACCCGGTCGACGCGCTCGCCGACCTCGCAGAGCGGTATGGCGCCTGGTTGCACGTGGACGGCGCGTTCGGGCTCTTCGCCGCGCTCTCGCCCCGGACCGCCGGGCTGGTACGCGCGATCGAGCGGGCCGACTCGATCGCCTGTGACGGGCACAAGTGGCTCAATGTGCCGTACGAGAGCGGGTTCGCCTTCCTCCGCGAGCCGGACCGGCTGCCGGTCGCGTTCGGGATGCCCGGCACGACGTATCTCCCCGGGCCAGGGAGTCCACTGTGGTCGGGGCAGCCGGGGCCGGTCGACTACGCCCTGCACGGGCCGGAGTCGTCGCGCCGGGCACGGTCGATGCCGATCTGGGCGACCCTTGCCGCGTACGGGCGCGAGGGGTACCGGGCGATGGTGGAGCGGCAGATCGACCTGGCCCAGCGCCTCGCCCGGGGAGTGGACGAGGCACCCGAGCTGGAACGGCTGGCCGAGGTGCCGCTCTGCATCGTCTGCTTCCGAGCCGCTCCGGAGCACGTACCGCCGGACCAACTCGACGACCTCAACCGGCGGCTCGGCGCGGCCCTGCTCGCCGACGGCCGGGTCTTCGTCGGCACCACCGTCTACGACGGCCGGGTCGCGCTCCGCCCGGCGTTGGTGAACTGGCGGACCACCGAGGCGGAGATCGACCTGCTGATCGAGGTGGTACGCGAGCTGACCGCCAAACTCGCCGGAGGGTCGACAGCGAGGGGTTGAGCCGTCGTCAGGGCAACCATGAACCGTGCCGCGAGCAGCAGGTATTCCGGCAAGCGGCTAGTTTGAGTGGTATGAGCGCGGAGGTCCCGCAGTACTGGACCGTCGACCAGGACCCGGCCCAGACCGTCACGATGAATCGGTTCGACGGCAGCCACTACCGGGCGCGGGTCACGATGCCGCTCGCCTGGGTGCTCAACACCCCGAGCACGACCTCGACTGAATCCGCGATTCCGACCACCGTGCAGGAGCGGTACGACAAGACCGTAGCCAGGTATGCCCATGGGTGCGTGGGTCAGACCTTGCCCGAGGGCCGCCGGACGTAGGTTCCCTTTCCTGGAACGACGTACGCCAAGCCTTCCTCCACCAGCAGGCCGATCGCCCGCAGCGCCGTGCCACGCGCTATGCCGTACTCCTGGACCAGTCGGGTAGCCGACGGGACCATGCGGTCCGGCGGGAGAGTGCCGTCCGCGATTTGCTGACGAAGGACGTCCGCTACCTGCTGATACAGCGGAACCGGGCCCTCCGGGTCGATTGCCATGTGCGGAACATAGGTTGCCTCGCTCTGCCATGATCAGGCAGGGCGGACTATGGCAGACTATAGACCACCCTGTACCAGGTCCTCTAGCCTGTGTGGCAGCACTGCGTCTAGGTGTGCGTGATTGTTCGTGACTGAGACGCTCCATGACAGGTCAGCGAGGTCGGTGCCGTGGAGATGGCTGGCTACACCCAACCGGACCAGCGCAGGAGGCTACGTCGTGAGGTGGGCCGGATGACGTCGATCGAGAACGTGCGACAGGAAGGGGAAGCGCAACAGCACGAGAACGCCCAACCGGATGAGGTGGCGCGGCAGAACCCGGAAGAGTGGCGGCGGGTTCGGATGGCGGAGCACGCGGCCTGGGTGGTGGAGCGGGGCATCGACGAGTTGCGGCAGGCGTACGCGGGACTTGTCTTGAGTCTCGACCGGGCTCGGGCGGCGACGACCGGCTCGCGGCATCCGCTGCCGACTCGCGCGCTGCGGTGCTGGGACAGCGCGTTGGAGCAGGCCGGTCAGGTGCAGCGGCGGCTCAGCGGCGGGGTCGCCGAACTGTGTCGGGTGCCGGGGCTCGGGCCGCTCGGCGGCGTCGGCGAGGCGGTCGCCGCGCTGCGCCGGGCCGTCGACGAGGTGCGCGCCAGCACCGCCAGCCTGGTCGAGTTGCGTACCCGGATCGCCGCCGCCACCGCCACCGAGTCAGGCGAGGCGCTGCCGGTTGCCACCCTGACGCGGCTGCGGATCGGAGCGGGCGAACTGGAGGAGTTGACCGCACGGATGCAGCAGGGCTGCGCGGCGCTGTCCGCGTACACGGATGGGGTTTCCGGGGTCGACCTGGTGCCCGGCCGAACCGCCCGGGCCGGCGCGCTGGCGCGGGTGAGCTGGCACCCGCCCGACGGCGTCGGCGTGGGCGCGGAGCTGGCGGGGCGATTGGTGGCCGCCGCCGGTCGCCGGTCGCAGGACCCGTCCGCGCCGGCACACCTGCGGGTGCCGTTGCGGCGCCGGGCGGCGTGGCGCGCGTCGCGCGGCTTCTGGGTCTCCGGCGGGTCGCGGGTGACCAGCCCGCACACCGACGGCGCCCTCTTCGCCGACTGCCTACGCGTCATGCTCCTGCTGGCCAGGGGAAACACCAGCTGGTACGCCGACCGCCTCGACCTGTTCCGCCGGGCCGGAGCGCTCGACAGGTATGTCGACGCGCTGGCCGCCGCAGTGGTGGTGGCGGTGGATCGGCGGCTGACCCGGGGTGACGGCGCGACCGTGCGGCGACTCGCCGCCCGGATGCACGACCGCTACGACGGCGGTACCCAGGAGGTGCCGCCGGAGGTGGCCTCAGCGCTGATCCGGGCCGCGCTCGGGTCGGCACGCCCGCCGGCAGCCGATCCAGTCCGGCTGATCCTGTTGCAGACTCTGCTCCTGGTGGATCTGCTTGGCGACGAGCGGCTCACCTGAGCGGGCCAGGCCGCCTTCCGGGCCGAGGCGGTCGAGCTGGCGTTGACGGTCGGGCCGGCTCGGCTGACCGCGACGCCGACGGAGCGGGAACGCGACTGCGATGGCTGACCATGCCGCGTCGGACGGCTGGCTGCCGGAGCCGGACAATGGAATGTACTGGATGCTGCGCGCCCTCGCGATCGAGCGGGACGAGCTCTACCGGCAGCTCGGCGCGGCCCGGGGCGAGGCGGACCGGCTCCGGGTCATGCTTCGGCGCTGGCAGGCCCAGCACCATCACTGCGTGCGACGCGGACCGGCCAACCAGGGACGTTGGGGCGACCTGCACAGCTGAGCCGAGAGTTGCCGAGTGCGGTCCGGTGCAGCCGGACGACCCGACCGGCTGACACCGCCCCGGTTGTCCAGCACGCCGGGCTGGTCAGGTTCATTTTCGGGCCCGCCAGCGGCTCAGCGCGAGGGTGGCGGAGTAGCCGGACAGCACGATCACGTGGAAGAGGTACAGCCACAGCAGCACCGCCACCCCGGCGCCGATCTCGTCGAACCCGCCGAACGGCACGCCCAGATCGAGCGGCAGCGAGCAGAACAGCACGAAGCCGTGCAGGAATCCGGAGAGGTTCGCGGCGGTGAACGAGCCCACCCCGAGGGCCGATAGCCAGTCCGGGGAGGCCGGCCCGACCACCCGGAACACCCAGAGCAGCACCGGGGTGAGCACCACCCAGACCGCCAGGAAGGAGAGCACGATGCCGACCGTGCCGATCAGACCGCCCTGCTGGACCAGTCGGGTGGTGGTTGGCAGGGCCATCAGGATGAACAGCAGCAGCGCCGGCGCGGGGGCGAGCAGTGGTAGCAGGAGCAGCCGCCCCCGCCAGCCGACCAGGGCGCCCGACTCGTTCTGCTGGGCCACCGAGACGAACGCCCGGCGCAGCCCTTCGCCGTACAGCGAGGCGGGCAGCAGCGAGGCGAGCGCCAGCAGTGGGGTGAGGCCCAACCCGGCCTCGACCAGCGCGGCCACCGCCCCGGGCGCGCCGATCTCGGTCGGCAGGGTTTCCACCGCGTACGCGGTGAGCTGGCGGACCCGGCCGGCGCCGGCTGCCAGGCCGGTCAGCCAGATGGCCAGCAGCGCCACGGGTACCACCGCGATCGCCCCGTAGAACGTGATCGCGGCGGCGTGCAGGGAGAGATCACTGTCCCGGATCGGCCGGAACGCCGCCCGGGTGATCCGCCTTGCCGTCTGCCATTTGCCGCCCATCGGGGTCCTCTTCCCACCCGAGCGCTCCGCCACGCACTGAACGACGTTCGAGTGAGCTGAACGACCTCAGCCGCAGGCCACAGCTGAGCCGAGAGCTGCACCTGCACAGCTGAGCCGAGAACTGCCACCGCGCCGGTGGGTGCGGTCACTGACGAGCAGTCGACCGCAGTGCTGGAGTTGGTTCTACGCCGCGTCGGCCTGGTTTCCTGTGGTGCGGGTGGTGACGATGCGGCGGAGCACGTCGAGGGCGTGTTCGGCTTCGTCTTGGCTGACGGGTGTGGTGCGGGCGGTAATGTGCCTGTTCAGGGCGTCGCGAATGATGTCGGACCGGCGGGTTGCGCTCTGGTCGGCGGGGCGGTCGATCTTTTCCACGATCGCGACGGGCAGCCGGATGCTGACTGCCCGGTACCCGGTGTCGTTGCTGGTTGGAGGCTGCTGCGTTGGTCCGGTGCGTTGGTCCGGTGTCAGCCGGGCAACCCGACCGGCTGACACCGCCCGGGTTGTCCACCGCGCCTGGCTGATCAGGGCGCTACCCTGCCTTCCCCGACGTCGGCCCGGGTTGCGACATCGGCGACGTGTCCGCAGGTCGGGCACGGGCCGCCGGCCGAGCGTGCCCGGACCGCCCGGTACCGGGCGCCGTGCCAGGCGACCACGGCCAGCAGGAGGCCCACGCCGACCAGCGGGAGTACCACGGCGGTGGCGGCGAGTTCTGGCCAGGTCGGGGCGCCGCCCCAGTACCAGCGGGTGACGGGGTAGATCCCGAGCAGACTGGCCGGAGTCACCAGCAGTACGACCGACCACAGTGCACGGCTGTCGCCGGTGACCGCCCGAACGAGGCCGAAGGCCAGCGCCAGCCCGAGCAGCCCGACACTCGCCATCCCCAGGACCTCGACCGTGGAGTAGTAGCTGGCGAACCAGTTTCCGCTGCCTTCGGCGACCTCGAACAGCGCGGCCACGGCCGCCCCGGTCAGCGCTCCGAGCAACGGCGTGATCCGGCCCGCCCAGCCGGGACGGGCGGGCAACGCCAGCGCGGTCAGGCCGAATGCCAACACCGGGACGAGCACATAGAGCGGGGGCCGGGACAGCCCGGACAGTAGGGCAGCCGGGATCATGGTCAGCGTCAGCAGGATGGCGGCGGCGACGCCCCGGCGTGCCCAGCGGGCCGGCAGCACCACCGTGGCGAGCGCGGCCAGCAGCCAGCCGACCCAGAGGAACACGCCGAGGGTCTGCGCCGGGCCGACCTGCGCGGGCAACACATCGGCGGGCAGCTTCGTGAACTCGATCTGGATCAGCAGGAACGCCGCGAGCGCCGCCAGCGTGCTCACCGCGATCGTCGCGGCGACCGGCAGGCCGGCGGCGAGCCCGGAGGCGCCCTGCTCGCGCAGCCGCTGGCGTAACCCACCACGTAGCACGTCGACGGCGTCGTGCCGGGAGGGCCAGCGCCGATCCTGATCCACCAGATCGAGGTACGTCCCGACCAGTTCGTCGCCTCGGCTCGACCGGTAGCGACCCGGGTACGCGTACAGCAGTCGCCGGTAGCGTCGCTCCAGCGGATTCACCTCGGTGGTCGAACCCTCCTGCCCGGTCTCGTCAGGTTGTTCGCTCGTGCCGGGTTGTTCGCTCATGCCGGGCCTCCGGCGAGCCGGATGGCGGGGCGGGTTGCCGGTGCCGGACGGGCGGTCGAGTCCTCCGACGCTCGGGCGGTACGGGCTCGCAGGCGTCGGCTCGCCGCCTCGACGTTGCGGCGCAACCGCTCGGTTTCGGCGGCGAGCGCGTTGCCACCGGCGTCGGTGAGCCGGTAGTAGCGGCGGAGCCGGCCGCCGACGATTTCCTCCCGGTCCGGCTCGACCAGGCCCTCGTCGGTGAGCCGGTCGAGCGCGCCGTAGAGGGTGCCGGGTCGTAGCGCCAGCCGGCCGTCGGAGAGCGCGGCGACCTCGGTCACGATGCCGTAGCCGTGCATCGGCTCCCGGGCCAGCGCAGTGAGGATCAGGAACGTCGGTTCCCGCAACGGGACAGGTGTACTCATGCCGGGAACTATATACCGCTGACCAAGCTATAACGGTGAAGAAGCTATCCGGCGTGGCGCTCAGTTGGCCTGCGCGTCGAAGCGCTCAGTTGGCCTGCGCGTCGTAGTGCTCGCGATTGGCGAGCACCTCGTCCATGTGCATCTCGGCCCAGTTCTTGATCCCGCGTATCACGCGGTGCAGCGAGAGACCCAGGTCGGTCAGCTCGTAGGTGACGGTGACCGGCACGGTCGGCGTCACGGTGCGGGTGAGCAGGCCGTCGCGCTCCAGGGAACGCAGCGTCTGGGTCAGCATCTTCTGGCTGATCCCGGCCAGCCGGCGGGACAGCTCGGAGTAGCGCATCGGTCGCGGTTGCTCGACACGGTCGCATCCGGACTCGTGCGGACCGTCGCTGCCGAGCGCGGCCAGGACCAGCGCCACCCACTTGTCGGAGATCCGGTCGAGCAGTTGGCGGCTGGGGCAGCGCGCCAGGAAGGCGTCGTAGTCCGCCTTGACCTGTGACCGTCGCTGGGCCGCCGTCATCGTCGCCATCGATCGCCTCTCTCCACATTCGCACCGCCGGGTGTTCTACGCACTTTCAGGTGCGTACTTCCCGTTGGAGAGTAACCCATCCATCGTGGTGCAGGACAGTTCGTCGAAGACAGCAGGAGCAGACCCATGCACACATCCACGTTCCGTACCGCGGTCGTCCGTACCGCCGACGGACCCGACTCGATCGAGATCATCGAGCTTCCCGTTCCCGCACCCGGGCCGGGCGAGGTTCGGGTCGAGATCGCCGCCGCGTCGGTCAACCCCGTCGACCTCGGGGTCGCGGGTGGCTTCTTCCACACCATGGGACTGATCAACCAGCCCGAGCACACCGGCCTGGGGTGGGACTTCTCCGGCACCGTCGTCGCCACCGGCCCCGAGGTGGAGTTGGCCGTCGGTACCCGGGTCGCCGGCCTGGTGCCGGGCTTCGACCGCGACTTCGGCACGTACGCCGAGCAACTCGTCGTGCCGGTCACCGACCTCGCCGTCGTACCCGACGGGCTGGACCTGGTCGCGGCGTCGACGGTGCCGCTCAACGGGCTGACCGGGGCGCAGATCGTCGACCTGCTCGGCGACGCGCCCACCGGCGCTGACCGGCTGCTGGTGACCGGTGCGGCCGGCGCGGTCGGCGGATACGTCGCCGCGCTCGCGCCGGACCGTGGCTGGCGGGTGACCGGCCTGGCCCGAGCCGAGGACGAGGCGTTCGTCCGCGGCCTCGGCGCTGATTTCACCACCAAGGCCGAGCCGGGCTGGGACGCGGTCGCCGATGGAGCGGTACTCCAGGAGCAGGCTCTCGCCCTGGTCCGCGACGGCGGGGCGTTCGTCGGCGTCCGGCCGAACGCCGTACCGGCCACGGAACGCGGGATCAGCGTGGCCGTCGTGGAGGTGCACCCGGACGGCCCACGGCTGGCCGACCTGCTGGTCCGGGCCGCGTCCGGCGAGCTGCCGGCCCGGGTGCACGCCGTCCTGCCGCTGGAACGGGTCGCCGACGCCCACCGGGCGGCGGCCAGGGGCGGGGTGCGGGGTCGCTACGTGCTCCAGCCCTGACCAACGACATCCCTGAGAAGGGGTGGCCCGGCGCCGCCCGAGTGGCAATATTCCGTACCGGACAGGAGTGCACATGATCTGGACAGCCGGCTTCCGTACCGCCGTGATCAGTCCCTACGAGCAGATCAAGCTCAGCGAACCGCGTGGCTTCGCGGACCAGACGGTACGTCAGGTGCTGCACATGGCCGGCGGCGGAGAACGTCTCCGCGTACGCCTGACGAACCGCTATGGCCGTACCCCGCTGACCATCGCCGCCGCGACGGTCGCGGGCGAACACGGTCAGGCCACCCTCACCTTCGACGGTGCCGAGAAGATCGTGATCCCGCCGGGGGAGGAGGTCGTCGGTGACCCGGTCGACCTGCCCGTCGCCCCCGGCGCCGACCTGTCGCTCAGCCTCTATCTGCCCGAGGAGACCGGTCTGGCCACCTACTCCCACTTTCCGATGGAGGTGGCCCGGATAGTCGGCGGGAACCATGTCACGTCCGCCGAACTTCCCGGCGCGGAGCAGGTGGAGGCCAGGTTCTTCGTCTCCGGGGTGGACGTGCTCGCCCCGGACGACACCGCGATCGCCGTGGCGTTCGGCGACTCGTGGTTCGAGGGGGTCGGCTCCACGACCAGCGCGAACAACCGCTCCGTGGACTTTCTCAACCGGCGCCTCGGGCGGGGCTGGGTCGTCAACCAGGGCATCGCCGGGAACCGCCTGCTGCGGGGCGAGATCGGCGAGCACGGGCTGGCGCGCTTCGACCGCGACGTGCTGGCGACTCCCGGCCGTACCCACGTCCTGGTGCACTTCGGCATAAACGATCTCGGCCTACCCGGCATGTCGGGCGAGACCCTGCCCGGCACCGACGACCTGGTCAAGGGCTTCGAGGCGCTGGCCGGGCGCGCCCACCAGGCCGGCCTGAGGATCCTGGTCGCCACCATGGGTCCCTTCGCGGGCGCCAGCTATGCCGGGATCAGTACCCCCGAGGGGCTCGCCGTCCGGCGCGAGGTGAACGACTGGATCCGCAGTACCGACGTCTTCGATGCCGTGTTCGACGTGGCCCGAGCGGTCGAGAACCCCGAGGCCCCCGACTACATCCATCCCGCGCTGGACAGCGGCGACGGCATGCACCTCAACGACGACGGCGCCCGGGCCATGGCCGAGGCCGTAGACCTGGAAACCCTCGCCCTGTAGGGGTCCGGCCACGAAGCGCGGCGCGGCGTGGCACGAAGCGCGGCGTGGTACGAAGTGTGGCGCGCCGCCGACCGGGACTGGTCGGCGGCGCGCCGGAGGTGCCTGTGTCGGGCGGCCGAGGGGTGCGTGGGCACCCCCGGGCCAGACCGGCGTCTGGTCCTAGACGTCGAAGTACATCGCGAACTCGTGCGGGGTCGGCCGCAGCCGGACCGGGTCGACCTCGTTGGCGCGCTTCCACTCGACCCAGGTGGAGATCAGGTCGGGGGTGAAGACGCCACCCTCCAGCAGGAAGTCGTGGTCGGCCTCCAGCGAGTCGAGGACCTCGGGCAGCGAGCCGGGCACCTGCTTGACCGAGCCCCACTCCTCCGGCGGGAGGTCGTAGAGGTCCTTGTCGATCGGCTCCGGCGGCTCGATCTTGCTCTTGATGCCGTCCAACCCGGCCATCATCATCGCCGAGAACGCCAGGTAGACGTTGGCCGACGGGTCCGGCACCCGGAACTCGACCCGCTTCGCCTTGGCGTTGCTGCCGGTGACCGGGATACGGGTGCAGGCGGAGCGGTTCCGCTGCGAGTAGACCAGGTTCACCGGGGCCTCGAAGCCCGGGACCAGCCGGCGGTACGAGTTGACCGTCGGGTTGGTGAAGGCCAGCAGCGACGGGGCGTGGTGCAGCAGGCCGCCGATGTACCAGCGGGCGGTGTCGGAGAGGCCGGCGTAGCCGGTCTCGTCGTAGAAGAGCGGCTCACCGTTGAGCCAGAGGCTCTGGTGGGTGTGCATGCCGGAGCCGTTGTCGCCGAAGAGCGGCTTCGGCATGAAGGTGGCGGTCTTGCCGTTCGCCCAGGCGGTGTTCTTCACGATGTACTTGAAGAGTTGGAGCTGGTCGCCGGCGTGCAGCAGGGTGGAGAACCTGTAGTTGATCTCAGCCTGGCCGGCGGTGCCCACCTCGTGGTGCGAGCGCTCGACGGTGAATCCGGCGGCGAGCATCCGCTGGACGATCTGGTCACGCAGGTCGGCGTAGTGGTCGACCGGCGGGACCGGGAAGTAGCCGCCCTTGTACGGGGTCTTGTAGCCCCGGTTGCCGCCCTCTTCCACCCGGCCGGTGTTCCAGGCACCCTCGATGGAGTCGATGTAGTAGTACGCCTGGTGCGCCGAAGTCTCGTGCCGGATCGAGTCGAAGATGTAGAACTCGGCCTCCGGGCCGAAGTACGCGGTGTCGGCGATGCCGCTGGCCGCCAGGTAGGCCTCCGCCTTCTTCGCCACGTTCCGCGGGTCCCGGGAGTATGCCTCGCGGGTGAACGGGTCGTGGATGAAGAAGTTCAGGGCGAGGGTCTTCTGCGCCCGGAACGGGTCGATGAAGGCGGTGGCGACGTCGGGGAGCAGCAGCATGTCCGACTCGTGGATCGCCTGGAAACCACGGATCGACGATCCGTCGAAGGCGAGACCGTCGGTGAAGACCGATTCGTCGAACGACTCGACCGGCAGGTTGAAGTGCTGCATCACGCCGGGCAGGTCACAAAAACGAACGTCGACGAACCTTACGTCCTCGTTTTTGAGGTATCGCAGGAGTTCCTCGGGGTTGGCGAACACACGTCCTCCTGGCACGTCCACTGATGGCTAGGCTGGTGGCGACGCTATGGCCATGCGATTGCCCGAGCATGTCTCTGATGTTTCTGCCGTGTTACGTCGTCTGCGGAGCGTGATCCCCGCAGGTGATCGGCCCGGGTCTACTCCCGGATGATACTCCGATCTGACTGGTTGACCGCGTTTGTCGCGTTTCGATTCGGTGAGCCGACGCTTCGGCAGCGTGGTCGGGCGGGCGAGTGTTGGGCCAGCCAGGGTCTCGGGCGGGCCGGGTGTCGCGCGTCGCGGTCGGCGGAGCCGGCGGGCGGGTACCCGTCGCGGGCGGATACCCTGGTCGACCGTGGCAACCCCGCGCAACAGTGACGCTCCGCTCGCGCCGGCGGTCGACCCGACCGGCCCGCTGCCGAGCCTGGTGCGCCGGTTCGGTGCGCTGAGCATCGACTGGATCCTCTGCCTGCTGGCCACCAACCTCTACGCCGACCCGATTGTCGACAGTTGGGCGCCGGTCTTCACGCTGATCCTCGTCTACGGCTTCTTCATCGGCCTCTTCGCGCAGACCCCCGGCATGTGGGTGTGCCGGATCAGGTGCATCGGGTACGCCGACGGTGGCCGGATCGGTATCCTCCGCGCACTGCTCCGGGGCGCCCTGCTGGGGCTGGTGGTGCCAGCGGTGATCATGGACGACCGACGGCGTGGCCTGCACGACCGGGCGGCCGGCTCGATCGTGGTACCCGTGTCGCCGCCCGCCCCCACCGACGGATCCGCACCCACCCGCTGAGTCCGGCGCCGACCCGCTGGGCCTGGCACCCACCAGCTGAGCTCGGTGCCGACCCCGCCGGTTTCGTTCCCCCTTGTTCCTTCCCGCTCCCTTCTCCGCAGTCGCAGTCGCAGTCGCAGTCGCGAACCAAAGGCTGGCGGATTCTCGTCGAGCGGCGTACTGTATCGATCCAGAAGGTCTACTGGATCGATACAGAAGGCGAGTCCGGTGAAGCCGACGTTACAGACCGTGGCCGACGCCGTCGGTGTATCCCGCAGCACGGTCTCCAACGCCTACAGCCGGCCCGACCAGTTGTCACCGGCCCTGCGCGAGAAGATCCACGAGGCGGCCCGCAAGCTGGGCTACCCGGGGCCGGACCCGACGGCACGGTCGCTGCGGCGCGGCCGGGTGGGCGCGATTGGCGTCCTCTTCACCTCCGCGCTCTCCTACGCCTTCACCGACCCGTACGCGGTGCAGTTCCTTCGGGGCATCGCGGAAACCGCCGAGCGGCACGGCAGCGGCCTGCTGCTGGTCCCGCTCTCGGAGTCGGAGGAGGAGGTTGGCATCCAGGCGGTCCGTAACGCCGCGGTCGACGGTTTCTGCGTCTACTGCGTACCGGCCTGGCACGGGGCGCTGGAGGTGACCCGGTCACGCGGGCTGCCGACGGTCGCCGCCGAACGGCCTGCCGGTGCCGGGCCGGAGACGATGTACGTGGGGATCGACGAGGCGGCCGCCGCCCGTACCGTCGGCAGTCACCTCGCCCGGCTGGGGCATCGCCGGGTGGCGGTGGTCTCCGACTTCCTCGTCGCGGAGCGCCTCACCGGACAGGTCACCGTCACCGACCCGGCCGAGATCCGGTACGACGTCACCCGCGAGCGGCTGCGCGGCTTCGCCGAAGGGCTGGCCGAGGGCGGAGTCGAGTGGAGCGATCTGCTGTTGTGCAACGCCGCCGCCAACAGTCGTGCGGCCGGGGCCGACGCGGCGGCGTACGCGCTCGATCGCGTGGACCGGCCGACGGCGGTGCTCGCCGTGACCGACCTGCTGGCGCTCGGGGTGCTCGACGCGCTGGCCGCCCGGGCCCTGCGCCCCGGCCGGGACGTCTCGGTCACCGGCTTCGACGACATCCCGGAGGCCGCTGCCGCCGGGCTCACCACGATCCGACAACCGGCGGTGGAGAAGGGCGCGATCGCCGGCCGGCTGCTGCTTGAGCCACCGGAGGATCCCGCCGACCGTCAGGTGCTCCTCCCCACCGACCTGGTCGTTCGCGCCTCGACCGGTCCCGTCGAAAGGAAGTGACAATGGATCTCGTCGGTTACCACCTCGCGCTCGGTGCGACCGAGCGGCACGTCCGGTCCGCCCGGCCGGAGGCACCGGTCCGGAAGCCGGTTCCGGGCGGTGGCCCGGGCCGGCTGCGGCGCGGTACGGCGACGATGCTGCGGCAGGTCGCGGACCGGCTCGCCCCGACCCAGCAGGCACGGCCCGCCGCCACCACCCAGCCCTGCCCGTCCTGACGGGCTACCGGCCGCGCATCTGCCGGAAGGCTCCCTTGGGCGGGCGCATGTTCTTCGGGATCGCGCCCTTCGGCAGTTGCGGCCGGGCCGCGGAAAGTGCCTTGAGTCGCCTGTCCAGGGCGTTCACGTCCTTGCCCTTGAGGTTCGGCGGCAGCCGCAACAGGGTGGTACGCAGCTTGCGGATCGACAGCTCGTCCTCGCCCTGGCCGATCAGGTAGTCGTAGAGCGGCGCGGTGCCGATCACCTTGGCGAGCCGCCGCTTCTCCTGGCCGAGCAGGCTGCGGGTCCGCTGCGGGTTGCCCTCGCCCAGCAGGATCACCCCGGGCTTGCCGACGACCAGGTGCACCATGTCCATCTGGGTGGTGGAGCTGACCGCCGGGGTGACCCGCCAGTCACCCCGCATGCTCTCCAGAATCTGGGCCGCCGCACCCGGCTGCCCCTCGGCCGCGTTCATCATCGCCCGGTTCGAGCGCAGGTTGAGCACGATGAGCAGGGCGAGCAGGGCGACCAGGATGCCGATCGGCAGCCAGAGCCAGCCCCAGGACAGCACCGCGACCACGGTGAGCGCGATCGGGACCAGCACCGCGACGACGGCGAGTGGCACGAACCACTTGTCGCGTTTGGCGGTGAACGAGAACACCATCCCGATCTGCTTCAGCCGCTGGCCGAACGACACCTTCTCCTGCGCCTTTGCCATGCGACGGAGTCTAGTGGGCCGGGACCGCCGACCCGATCCCCGGCCGGGCACCGCACCCCGGAGCGGCCGGCCGGCGGGGCGGTGCTGGTGGTTGGCGGCCGGCTGGCGGACCGGGTCGGGGTAAGGACCTTACGGCCGTACCGCACCGCGGGTGGGCGGAACTAAGGAGGCTGGCCGGGCGGAGATGAGGCACAACGCCAATGTGGCGGGGGTGCCTTCCGGCGAAGAGTGGACATCAGCGACGAGAACCCGAACGAGCGAAGGAGCTCAGCGATGTTCAGCACCGACCCGCACTTCCTGCTCACCCTGCACCGTACCCACGCGGCCGAACTGTGGGCCGAGGCCGACTCGGAGCGGCTGGCCTCCTCGGTCGGTCGCGGTTCCCGGCGCGGCTCGAGGCGCACCGCGCGGAAACGGCGGTCCGACTCCGCCGCGTCCCGGGCCCCGGCCGAGAGGTGAACCCGGACCGGGCGCTCGCAGTCCGGCGACCCCCTCGGGCCGCTGGACGGCCAGCCGCCCGGGCCGGGCATCCCGGCCCGCCGGCCGGTGCCGACGTCCGGATCTTCGAGGACGCCGTCGGGCGTGGCATCCTCGAACCCGTGACCACTCGCGCCGCCAGCAGCGTCCTCGTCGGCCGTCAGTCCGAACTCGCCGTCCTGCGGGACGCACTCAAGCGGGTCCGCAACGACGAGCCGACCGCGCTGCTGGTGGGCGGCGAGGCCGGGGTCGGCAAGAGCAGGCTGATCGAGGAGTTCGGCCGGCAGGCCGTCGCCGACGGCAACCAGATCCTCGTCGGACAGTGCCTGGAACTCGGCGAACAGGGCCTACCGTTCGCGCCGTTCGCCGCCGCGCTCCGCCAGGTGCTGCGCCGCGACGGGCCGGCGGCCTTCGAGGGGTACGAGCGGGAGTTCGCCCGCCTGCTGCCCGAGCTGGACCGACTCGGGGCGGTACCAGCCGGCGCCGACACCGGGCGTACACCGGACGCGCCAGGGCTCTCCCTGGACCCGCACCGGGGCTACCTCTTCGAACTGGTCGCCGGGCTCTTCACCCGGCTCGCCGCGCAGCGCCCGCTGGTACTGGTGATCGAGGATCTGCACTGGGCCGACCGGTCGACCCGGGATTTGATCGCCTTCCTGGTCCGCGCGGTCCGGCCGCCCCGGGTACTGCTGATCTGCACCTACCGTTCCGACGAACTGCACCGGGGACACCCGCTCCGCCCGTTCCTCGGCGAACTCGACCGGGCCCGGGGCGTCGAGCGGCTCGAACTCGACCGGCTGGACCGGGAGGGTACCGGTCAGGTGCTCGCCGACCTGTTCGGCTTCGAGCCCACCGACCGGGCCATCGACACCATCCACGACCGGACCCAGGGCAATCCGTTCTTCGTGGAGGAACTCGCCGCCGCCAGCGACCCGAGCGGCTGCGCCGACCTGCCGGACACCCTGCGCGACCTCCTGCTGGCCCGGGTGGACCGGCTGCCGGAACCGGCCCAGCGGGTGCTCCGGATCGCCGGGGCCGGTGGCACCCGGATCGCCCACGAACTCCTCGCCAAGGTCGCCGGAGTGCCGGAGACCGAGTTGGAGGAGGCACTCCGGGCCGCCGTCGCCGCCCAGCTCGTCGTCGCCGACCCGGACGGCGGCTACGAGTTCCGGCACGCGCTGGTCCGGGAGGCGGTGCACGAGGACCTGCTCCCCGGCGAGCACGCCCGGCTGCACGCCCGGTACGCCGCCGCGATCGAGGCGCAGCCGCAACTCGTCGCCGACGGTCGGGCACCGGCCGAACTGGCCCACCACTGGTACGAGGCACACGACTATCCCCGGGCGCTGACCGCGGCCTGGGCCGCCGCCGAGGCGGCCGGCTCCCGGTACGCGTACGCCGAGCAGGGGCGGCTGCTGGAACGGGTACTCGAACTCTGGGAGCAGGTGCCGGACGCGGAACAGCGGCTCGGCCGCAACCACCTCGACATGCTGGAGGCGACCCTCTCGGCGACCTCGACCGCCGGTGACTACAGCCGGGCACTGACGCTGACCCGCGCCATGCTCACCGAACTGGACGGTGCGGGCGAGCCGGTCCGGACCGCCCGGGTGCGGCTGCTGCGCGGGCGGCTGCTTCGGATCCTCGGCAAGTCCGACGGCGCCGAGGACCTGCGGGCGGCGTACACGCTGGTCGCCGACGTCGACGGCGACCCGCAGCGGGCGCGGCTGCTCGCCGAGATCGCCTTCCAGCTCGCCCGGGTCGACCGTGCCGAGGGCGCCCGGGTCGCCACCCAGGCGGTGGCGGCCGCGACCGGACTCGCCGACGAGGACGCCGTGCTGAGCGCGACGCTCGCCGCCGGCTGGGTGTGCAACCGCGCGGTCTCCTCCGATGTCGGGCTGGCCGACCTGCGCCGCGCGGTCGAGCTGGCCAGAAAGGCGGGCGACCCGCAGGCCCTGGTGACCGCCCTGGTGGCCAGCTCCGACGCGCTCTGCGAGGTCGGCCGGTACGCCGAATCGGCGGAGGCGGCCGCCGCCGGGTACGCCGAGGCGAGGCGGGTCGGGATCAACCGTTCCACCGGCGCCTTCCTCCTCTCCAACCAGGCCGAGGCGCTCATCGCACTCGGCCGGTGGGACGAGGCCGACGAGCTGTGCGGGCAGGCGGCCCGGCTCGACCTGCCGGGCATCAACAGCTACCACTGGTTGCAGTTGCGGGCCGGACTGCGGCTCGCCCGTGGTCAGACCGGTGCCGACGAGCTGGTCGCCCGGGCACTTGGTTTCCTCCGCCGGCCGTACCTGCCGCTGGAGTTGCCGTTGCACGAGCTGAGGGTCGAGGCGGCCCTTGCCAGCGGGGAGATCGCGGTGGCTGTGGAGGCAGCCCGGAACCTGCTCGGCCGGCGGCTCGACAGTGACCCCCGGTACGGCTGGCCGGCGCTGGCCGCCGCCGCCCGAGCCGCCGTGGCGGGCGAGGACCCGGAACTCGCCGAGTGGGTACGGGCGGGGCAAGCCGGACTCGTCGCCCGCTATCCGGCCGAGTTGGCGTACGCGGCACAGGTCTCGGCAACTCTCGCCACCGCCGCCGAGGCGGTGCCGCGCTGGCAGGAGACGGTGGCGGCGTGGCGGGTGGACGGTCAGCGGTACCCACTCGGCCGGGCACTCTTCTGGCTGGCCGAGGCGGCGGCCGCGGCGGGGGACCGGACGCTGGCGGCGAGCGCCGTCGAGGAGGCCGCGACGATCGCGGGTGAGCTGGCGGCCGTACCCCTCGGGGAGCAGGCGGCGACGCTGGCCCGGCGGCTCGGGTTGCGGGCCGGACCGGGCGCGGCGCCCGGCACCGATCTGCTCACCGCCCGCGAGCGGGAGGTGCTGCGGCTGGTCGCCGAGGGGCACAGCAACAGCCGGATCGCACAGCGGCTCTACATCTCGCCGAAGACGGCGAGCGTGCACGTCTCCCGGATCATCGCCAAGCTGGACGTGGCGAACCGGGTGGAGGCGGCCGCGGTGGCACACCGACTTGGCCTGCTCGACCCGCCGCAAACCCGCGACGGCGTGTAAGGAAGGGCCCCCGCTTATCGTTTTCTGTTGTAGAAGGGGCCCTTGCTAACTCAGCTCGGTACGGGGTCGCGGGGCAGGACCGGCGCGGCGCGGCCGGTGCCGTGCTCGCCCGGCCCCTTCTCCTCGTGGTACTCCTCCTCCACGTTGACCGTCCACACGTCGTGGTCGGTGCCGTCCAGGATGTTCGACACCGAGAGCAGCGCCGTCATCATCGAGTGGTCGGCGTTGTTGTAGCGGTGCATCCCGTTGCGGCCGACCGGATGCACGTTCGGCACCTCGGCGGCGAGCCAGTCGCGGATCGTCGCCACGTTCTCCTTGTAGGCGAAGTCGTAGAACGGGTAGGCGCGGGGCATCCGCACCACGTATCCGGTCTCGACCGAGCCGGGACGGACCAGACCGAGCCGTTCCAGTTCGGCGGTACCGAGGGCGACCAGGTCGGCGTCCGGGCTGTTCCACAGCTCGTCGCCGATGTTGAGGAAGTACTCCAGCCCGAGGCAGGTCCGCCCGTCCTTGACCAGGTACGGCGACCAGGAGCCGAAGTTCTGGATCCGCCCGACCTTCACCTCCGGGGCATGGATGTAGATCCAGTTGTCCGGAAAGCTGAACTCGGCCGGCACCACAAGCGCGACCGTCAGGAAGTCGCGGTAGAACAGCTCCTTCGCGGCGGCGCGTACCGCCGGTGGGGCCGGCGGGTCCATCGCCAGCACCAGGTGTGAGATCGGCATCGACGACACCACGTGGTCGGCGTCGACCCGGCGCGTCCCGTCCGGCCCGGCGACGGTGACCGCGACCGCCCGGCCGCCGGCCCGGTGCACGGCGGTGACCCCGGTGTTCAGGGTGACCCGGCCGCCGCGCTTCTCGACGTGTTCGGCACAGCGCTCCCACATCATCCCGGGGCCGTACTTCGGGTAGTTGAACTCCTCGATCAGGCTGGTGATGTCCTTCTGGTTGCGCCTCGGCAGCAGCGCGTTGAACACCGCGTTCGACAGCGACAGGTTCTTGATCCGCTGCGCCGCCCAGTCGGCGGAGAGCTCCGTCGCGGGTACGCCCCAGAGCTTCTCGTTGTACGTCTTGAAGAAGTGCTCGAAGAGCCGTCGGCCGAACCGGGCGGTGACCCAGCCGGCGAGGTGGGACTGGTCCCTGGGTGGCGCGACCTTCGCCCAGAGGTACGAGCCGACGCAGCGCAGTGCCTCGAAGATGCCGAGGTTGCGCAGGGCGTTGCCGGCCTTGAGCGGATAGTCGTACAGCTTTCCCCGGTAGTAGATGCGGCTCATCCGGGGGCGGAGCAGGAAGTCCTCGGGGGGCAGGATCTCGTGCCAGAGCGCCTCGACCTGGGGCACCTTGGTGAAGAACCGGTGCCCGCCGATGTCGAACCGCCAGCCGTCCCGTTCGACGGTACGACTGATCCCGCCCACCACGTCGTCGGCCTCGAACACTTCGACGGTGGCGTTCCGCTTCGTCAGCTCGTACGCCGCGGTCAGTCCGGCGGGGCCGGCGCCGATGATCACGGTGTGGGGTGCTGTCATGCTTCTATTCATCACCTTCGACGTGTTGCCGGCAAGCACCTCCCGGCTGACGGCCGGAATCTAACACGCTGCGACAGCTCGACCGCGCTTCGCCACTGAGCGTGGGCGAGCCCGAGCCAAGACGCGGACGCGTGACGGCGTGGCGAGCCCGGGTGACGGCGTGGCGAGCCCGAG
The DNA here is from genome assembly GCF_002846275.1 of Plantactinospora sp. CNZ320. Taxonomy (NCBI): domain Bacteria; kingdom Bacillati; phylum Actinomycetota; class Actinomycetes; order Micromonosporales; family Micromonosporaceae; genus Plantactinospora; species Plantactinospora sp. CNZ320. The sequence continues at coordinate 2,930,476 of NZ_PJMP01000001.1, read as the reverse complement.
TTACGGCGTGGGCGAGCCAGGTGAAGGTGGAACAGAGCCTGCGGAATACCCCGCCGGAGTTACCGGGCCGTGGTGGCGGCCGGCACGGTCCGGGCCTCGACGGCCTGCTGGTAGAGCCGGCCGGCGCGGTACGACGAACGCACCAGCGGCCCGCTCAGTACCCCGGCGAAGCCGATCTCCTCGGCCTCCTCACGCAGCTCGACGAACTCCTCCGGGCGGACCCACCGCTCGACGGGGTGGTGCCGGGGCGTCGGGCGCAGGTACTGCGTGATGGTGACCAGTTCACAGCCGGCCGCGTGCAGGTCGCGCAGCGCCTGGGAGATCTCCTCGCGCTCCTCGCCGAGCCCGAGGATCAGGTTGGACTTGGTCACCAGCCCGGCGGCCCGGGCCTGGGTGAGCACGTCGAGCGAGCGCTCGTAGCGGAACGCCGGACGGATCCGCTTGAAGATCCTGGGCACCGTCTCGACGTTGTGCGCGAGGACCTCCGGCCGGGCGCCGAAGACCTCGGCGAGCTGCTCCGGGTTGCCGTTGAAGTCGGGGATCAGCAGCTCCACGCCGCAGTGCGGCAGGCCCTCCAGGACCCCGCCGTCGGCACCGGCCGGCCGCTCCCGCCGGGTAAGCCCATGGATCTGCCGGACCGTCTCGGCGTAGAGCCAGGCGCCGCCGTCCGGCAGGTCGTCCCGGGCCACCCCGGTGACTGTGGCGTACCGCAGGCCCATCGCGACCACCGACTCGGCGACCCGGCGCGGCTCGTCCGCGTCGAAGTCGGCCGGCTTGCCGGTGTCGATCTGGCAGAAGTCGCACCGGCGGGTGCACTGGTCGCCGCCGATCAGGAAGGTGGCCTCCCGGTCTTCCCAGCACTCGTAGATGTTGGGGCAGCCCGCCTCCTGGCAGACGGTGTGCAGACCCTCCCGGGAGACCAGCCCACGCAGCTGGGTGTACTCGGGACCCATCTTCGCCTTGACCTTGATCCACGGCGGCTTGCGCTCGATCGGCGTCGCCGCGTTGCGGGCCTCGACCCGCAGCAGCCGACGCCCCTCCGGCGCGACAGGATGGCCGGTACGGATCTCCGGTGCGGTCACGACGCTCACCCCTCCGGCTTCGGCGGCGGGGGATGGCGCGGAGTGCTCGATGGTCACGAATCCGAGCCTACGCGCAGGGGGTCGGCCGATCGACCAGAGGCGACCGGACTCACGTGCCGGACCAGGTGATACCACTCACGCCGCCCTCTGCGCAGCCGCAGCCCGGCAGCATCAGCGGCGGATATTCGGTGTCAGGGTTCCACCTGCCCCGGTTACCCTCCCGGGCAGAGCGTGGACGGAGCCGAGTACCACTGCCGACAACCGGAGTCCAGAGAGTCACCGTCGCTGGAAGGTGATCTCCGGCCGGAGTGGGAAGACCCTCCCGAGCTGCGGGAAGAACGGCGCATCGGCGCCTGGTAGAACCCGCCGTCCGGCCCGCGACACGGGCCACGAACGAGGCCGCCGGCCGGATCGCCGGTGGCGAAGGTGTGGTGGCACCGCGAGTACCCGCTCGCCCACACTCCCCGGGGCCGTACGGCGCGATCCGCCTCGGGCGCGCCGAGACACGACAGGAGTGCACGCAGGTGCCACGGGTCCTCTCCACGTCCCTGCCCGCCTACGTCGGCACGACGGTGACCGCCGCCGGTTGGGTGCACCGGCGCCGGCAGCTCAAGTCGGTGACGTTCCTGATCCTGCGGGACGCCGCCGGCCTCGCCCAGGTGGTGGTGACCGATGCCGACCTGCGAGCCCGGCTGGCCGAGCTGCCGGAGGAGTCGGTGCTGGAGGTGACCGGCCGGGTGGTCGGCAACCCCGCCGCGCCCGCCGGGGCCGAGCTAGTCGACCCGACGGTACGCCCGCTCGGCGATCCGGCCGTGCCGCCACCGTTCGACGTGTACCGCCCGGAGCTGACCGCGAGCCTGCCGACCCAACTGGACAATGCGGCGGTGGCGCTGCGCCATCCCAGCCGCTCGGCGGCGCTACGGGTCTCGGCAGCCCTGGTGGCCGGGTTCCGGGCTACTCTCGACCGGCTCGGCTTCGTCGAGGTGCACACCCCGAAGATCGTCTCCGCCGCCACCGAGAGCGGTGCGAACGTATTCGCGCTGGACTACTTCGGCCGGCCCGGCTACCTGGCCCAGTCACCGCAGTTCTACAAGCAGATGCTGGTCGGGGTGCTGGAACGGGTCTACGAGGTGGGACCGGTGTTCCGGGCCGAGCCGCACGACACCACCCGGCATCTGGCCCAGTACACCTCGCTGGACGTCGAGTTCGGCTTCGTCACCGACCACCGGGACGTGATGCGGCTGCTCCGCGAGGTACTGGCCGGGATGCTCGGGCGCCTCGCGGAGCATCCCGCGCCGGAGCCTCCGCCGGGAGCGTCGACAACCCGGATCCCGGCGGTACCGGTCGAGATACCGTCGGTTCCGGTCGTGCCGTCGGCGATTCGAGCGGCGCCGGTGGAGATCCCGGTAGTGCCGGCGGAGATTCCTGCGGTGCACTTCGTCGAGGCGCTCGCCATCGCCGGGGCGCCGCCGGACGAGCCCGACCTCGCCCCGGCGCACGAGCGTGCACTCGGCGAGTGGGCCCGGACCGAGCACGGGTCGGACTTCCTCTTCGTCACCGGCTATCCGCTGGCCAAGCGCCCCTTCTACACCCACCCGGCCACCGGGGACGGTCCGTCGGGAGGCTCGCTGCGGGCGTACTCGAACGGGTTCGACCTGCTGTTCCGGGGCGTCGAGCTGGTCACCGGCGGTCAGCGGCTGCACCGGTACGCCGACTACCTCGCCGCGCTCGCGCAGCGGGGCGAGCCGGTCGAGCCGTACGCCGGCTATCTGGACGCGTTCCGGCACGGCATGCCGCCGCACGGCGGGTTCGCGATCGGGCTGGAGCGGATGGTCGCCCGGCTGCTCGGGGTGGCGAACGTCCGCGAGGTGACGGCCTTCCCCCGCGACCTGCACCGCCTCACCCCGTGACAGCACCTCCTGCTGCCCGGCGGGAAGTTCGACCTCTGTGGCGGTCAGGGGGAGTTGCGGGTCAGGGGGAGTTGCGGGCGGGTCAGGGGAGCAGGGTGGGGAGGTGGCGTTCGACCAACGGCAGGACCTCGGCCACGGTGACCGGGCGGCCCAGTTCGGCGGTGAGCGAGGTGACCCCGACGTCACGCAGCCCGCAGGCGACGATCCGGTCGTACGCGGCGAGGTCGCAGTCACAGTTGATCGAGAACCCGTGCTGGGTCACGCCCCGGGCCACCCGGATGCCGATCGCGGCCACCTTGCGTTCCGGCCCGCGCTCGTCGGCCGGTACCCAGACCCCGCTGCGCCCCTCCACCAGCATCACGCTGGTCAGTCCGAGTTCGGTGCAGACGTCCAGCAGCAGTTGCTCGGTACGCCGGACGAAGGCGACCACGTCCACCGGCAGCCCGGTGTCGGCGCCGGGGAGCTTGAGGATCGGATAGCCGACGAGCTGACCCGGCCCGTGCCAGGTGATCTTGCCGCCCCGGTCCACGTCGATCACCGGCGTACCGTCCATCGGCCGGTCCCAGGGCTCGGTGCGCTTGCCAGCCGTGTAGACGTCCGGGTGTTCGAGCAGCAGTACGCTGTCCGGCCGCTCCCCGGCGACCACCGCCTCGTGCACCCGACGCTGCTCGTCCCAGGCCGCCAGGTAGTCGACGGTCCCGAGCCGGACGCTTGTCAACCCGGCCATTGTGCTGGTCACCGTCCCAGCTTAGTTCGCTACCGGCGGGTCGCTCCGGTTCGTGGCGGGGCTCACCGGCGCGCGGGCGGGGGGCCGGGGCGGGCATGATGCCCGGATGGACGCGTTGTTGACCATGATGATTCTGCTGCATGCCGGGGTCTCGGCGCTGTGGCTGGGCTCGATGGCGTACAGCCTCTTCGTCGTGGCACCGAAACTGACCCGGATGCTCGGCGGCTCCGACGGGCCGGATCCGGCGCAGCAGGCGGAGGGCCGGCAGCGGGTGGCGGACGCGCAGCAGGCGGAGGCGCAGCGGGTGGAGGAGGCGCAGCGGGTGCTGGCGCACGGCAACCGGTGGCCTGTCGTCGGGTTGATCGGGGTGCTCTGGCTGACCGGACTCGGCCTGGTGCTGCTGGCCGGCGACCGCTCGGCCGGCTGGTGGGCGCTGGTCGCCGTCAAGGCGGTGCTGCTGGCTGCCGCGACGGGGCTTTTCTGGTGGGTTTCCTGGCGGGGCTGGCCGCGCCGGGTCTTCGCCCTGCCCGCCGAGCGGCCGGCGCTGGCCCGCCGGTTCCGCCGGGTCGCGGTGCTGATGCTGGCCCTGGTCGCCACCGCCTACGCCCTCGGCATCCTCGCCGGACATCCCGCATCGTCATGATCACGTAGCGTCCGGCCGGCCAGGACAGGCCGGACGCTACGTGACCATGAGGGGCGGGGTGGGGGTGTTACGGGGTGGGGCGCCAGAGCCAGACGTCGGCGACTCGCTCGGGCGGGCCGAGCAGTGCGGTGGTGACCTCGCGCAGCGCGTCGGTGTGGATCGGGAACTTCGCCCCGTGCGCCCGATCGGTGAGCACCACCGCCTCGACCCGCCAGTAGCGCAGGTCGGCCCGGGCGGCTGCCCGGTCGGCATCGGTGATCACCGGCCGTTCGCCGGTCTCGGCCACCCGCAACAGCAGCGCGTCGGTGGCCCGGGGCACCGGCCCGATCCGACCCCGGCCGTCCGGCCCACCGGGGCCGAGGAAGAAGCCGGACGGGATGCGGAACTCGCCCTGCCGGTGGCTGAGCGCGTACGCCTGCCAGCGTTGCCCGTCCGGGGCCAGGTCGAGGGTGAGCGGCAGCGGGGTCAGCACCCCGCCGGGTGAGACGTACTCCCGCCAGGTGCCGGCGGTGATGAACTCCGGGATCGGTTCCCGGGCGACGGTGAGCAGCGGCACCGGCAGCAGCGGCACGAGTGCCACGGCGAACCCCGCCACCCAGCCGACCCGCGCCCTCGGCAAGACCACACGGGAGACCGGGCGGGAGTCCGCACGGGAGTTCGGCCGGGAGTCGGGGCGGGAGTTGTTCGGACGGGTCAGGAGCAGGTCGACGGTGTGCGCCAGCAGCAGCCCGATCAGCGGGGCCACCACCAGGGCCAGTCGGGACGGCAGGGCGGCGTTGAACACCGGCAGGTGACCGAGCAGGGCGTACGGCAGCGGGAAGTCGGTGTGGGTACCGAAGATCTTCACCCGGGGACCCCAGGAGAGTACGGCGAAGACCAGCGTGGTCACCCCGATCGCCCGTACCGTGGCCCGGCGCTCCAGCCCGGCGCGCCGCCACAGCGCCACGAAGCAGACCACGGCCAGCACCAGCAGTGGCAGCCCGAGGAAGGAGTTCTCCTCGGTCGGGTTCGGGGCCAGCGAGGTGCCCAGCCCGACCTCCCCGGCCAGGGTCCGCTGCGGGTACGCCCCGTACGCGGCGATGTCCTCGGCGTGGATCACCGGATCGAATCCGGTGCCGTGGAACCGCTGCGGGCCGAGGAAGTGCAGCCACAGCGGGTACGCCAGCAGCACGAACGCCACCAGTGCGGTGACGCCGAGCCCGCGCAGGAAGTCCGGCAGCGCGGCCCGCGCCTCGGCCCGACGGTGCCGGTCGAGTGCCCAGGTGCCGAAGAAGACACCGCAGGCCAGGGCGGTGAAGAAGAGCCCCTCGGCGGCGATCGAGAAGGCGACCGCGACCAGCACTCCGAGCAGCAGTCCGCCCCCCAGCCAGCCGCCGGGCCGACGCAGCCGGAGGATGCCCCAGAGCAGCATCGGGACCACCCAGCCGGCGCTCCAGTTCAGGTGCGCGTTGGCGTGCGCGACCATGCCGGGGGCGAAGCCGATGAAGAGCCCGCCGAGTACCGCGGCCGGGGTGCTCCGGACGAGTTTCCGGGACAGTAGCCAGTACCAGCCGAATGCCGTGGCGGCGATGTTGCCGGTGAGGATCACCAGGAAGGTGGCCGGGGCGCCGACGGTGTAGGTGAGCGGGGCGAAGACGGCGGCGTAGACCGTGACCGAGGTGTTGACCGCGAGGTTGACCCCGTCCGGGACGTTGATCAGGTCGGTGAAGAACGGGTTCTGCCCGTGGCTGAGCGCGTGCGCGCCGTACGCGAGGAGCCACTCGAAGAGGGCCTGGTCGCTGGAGTTGACGGTGATCGCCCGCCCGTTGGGGTCGAGCCAGAGCCCACTGGTGACCCAGACCGCGCCGACGATCGCGACCAGCGCGACGAGCAGGTCGGTCCGGCGACTCCGTCGGGCGCCCGGGGGCGGAGGCGACGGGGGCGTGGTCGGCCCGGCGAGCGCGGGCGGGGAGTGCGGCACGGGCCGGAGGTTACCAACCCCGGCTCGACACGCCGAGGAAGCGGGCCGCTTGACGAGTCTGATGGAAATGATTTCCAATTGGATTAACGTCGCAGAGTGCACCGGAGGAGCCGTACCGTGAAAATCTCGTTCGTCGGCAAGGGCGGTAGCGGCAAGACGACCCTGGCCGCCCTCTTCGCCCGGCACCTCGCCGCGCCCGACCCGCCCGGCGGCGCTCCGCCGCCGCTGCTCGCCATCGACGCCGACATCAACCAGCACCTCGGGACCGCGCTCGGCGCCAGCGAGGCGGAGGCGGCCCGGCTGCCGACGCTCGGCGACCACCTGCCGCAGATCAAGGAGTACCTGCGCGGCCAGAATCCCCGGATCTCCTCGGCCGCGGTGATGGTCAAGACCACCCCGCCCGGCCGTGGCTCCCGACTGCTGCCGGTCGACGGCGACAACCCGATCTACGCGGCGGTGGTCCGCGAGGTGTCCGGTGTCCGGCTCGCGGTGACCGGCCCGTTCGGCGCCGACGACCTCGGGGTCTCCTGCTACCACGCCCGGGTCGGCGCGGTGGAACTGCTGCTCAACCACATGATCGACGGCCCCGGAGAGTACGTGGTGGTGGACATGACAGCCGGGGCCGACTCGTTCGCCTCCGGGCTGTTCACCCGGTTCGACGCGACGTTCCTGGTCTGCGAGCCGACCCTGCGCAGCGTCGGCGTCTACCGGCAGTACGCCGGCTACGCCCGGGAGTACGGCATCCGGGTGCACGTGGTCGGCAACAAGGTCGACGACCAGGCTGACGTGGAGTTCCTGCGCCAGCACGTCGGTGCCGACCTGCTCACCTGGCTCACCCGCTCGGACTACGTGCGTGACGCGGAACGGGGCGTACCGGCACCGCTGCACGCCCTGGAGCCGGCCAACCGGGCCGCGCTCGACCTGCTCCGGAGCACCGTGGACGCGCAGGTGCAGGACTGGGCGACATTCCAGCGGCACGCGGTGGAGTTCCACCTGCGCAACGCGGCCGCCTGGGCGAACGACCGGACCGGCGAGGACCTGGCCGGCCAGGTGGACCCCGACTACCTGCCCGGCCCACAGGCGGTGGCCCGCCCACAGGCGGTGGCGGGTTCAGCGGCGGTGACTGGATCGCAGGCGGTGGCCGGGGCACCTGCGGTGGTTCGCTGACCGCCCCGGTGGCCGGCACCCCGATCGGTGCCGGTCGCGATGTGCCGCCGGTCCGGGCCAGCCAGTCCGGGCCGGGTCGAATCCACGACAGGAGGAGAAAAGATGTCCCTGGAGGTACCCGCCGCACTGTTGGAGCGGGCCGAGGCGGGCCGGGTCGACGACGAGGAGTTCGTCGACTGTGTCCGGCGGTCCCTGCCGTACGCCTGGGCGGTGGTCGCCGAGGTGTCCACCCGGGTTCACGCGAGCACCGCCGACTACGCCGACCATGCCGTACCGCCGCCGAGCGAGGCGGAGCGGGGTCAACTGCTCCGCGCACTGGCCAGCGACGCCATCCGGAGTGGGCTGGAACGCCACTTCGGGGTACGCCTGGCGTTCCAGAACTGCCACCGGGTGGCCGCGTTCCGGCCGGGGGCGGTGGGCGGTACGACGTACCAGCGGTTCGTCTCGCCGCTCGCCCAGATCCGCAACCAGTCGCCGGAGTTGCGTGACTGCTGAGTGCGCGGTGCGGGGCCGGCCGGCTGTCCGGTCGGCCCCGCACCGGCTCCGGTCCGGCGACAGCGGTTCGTCTGCGGCGACAGCGGTTCGTCGGGAAGGGCCCGAGGTGGGGCGCGACCGGTCAGCTGTCGGTGGCCACCGGCTCGTACGTCAGCAGAAGCGCACCCGATGTGAACTGCCGGGTGCCCGTCAGCCGCAGGTTGGTGCGCGGGTACCGACCGTCGAACAGGCGCGTGCCGCCGCCGAGCAGCACCGGGTTGACGATGATGCGGTACTCGTCGATGACGCCCAGCCCGGCGGCGGCGCTCGCGGCTCGACCGCCCGCGAAGAGCGCGATGTCCCGGCTGCTCTGCTGCTTCAGCCTGGCTATCGCGTCGGCGGGGTCGTGGTTGAGGATGTGGGAGTTGTGCCAGTCGCTGTGCCGGAGGGTGCGTGACAGCGCGTACTTGGGCAGTTCCCGCATCCGGCGCACCTGGACCGGCGAGGCTTCCGGGCCGGCATTCGGCCAGTAGCTCGCCAACTCCTCGAAGGCCACCCGCCCGAACACCATGCCATCGATGTCGTTGAGCAGGTCATCGAGGTACCGCTGGAACTCCTCGTCCGAGAAGTGCCAGTCGATCTCGCCGTCGGCGTCGTTGATGTAGCCATCCAATGACACGTTGATGTGCAGAAACAGTCGTCCCACGGGTGCTCTCCAGCGGATCGGGGTTATTTTTGGTCATGTGACCAAGAAGTTGCCCTCAAGCTAGCTCTTCTTGGACGAGCGGTCAAGAAATGACGTAGCATCTGCGTCATGGCGCGCACGGGTCGACCCCGCTCCTTCGATGACACGCAGGTCACCGAACGCGCCAAGGAGGTCTTCTGGCGGCGCGGATATGCCGGCACGTCGATGCGGGTGCTCAGGGACGAGTTGGGTGTCCTGCCCGGCAGCCTGCACGGAGCCTTCGGCGACAAGCACACGTTCTTCCTACGGGCGCTAGAGCAGTACGCCGAGGATGTGCGGGAGACTGCCGCAGCGGTCCGGGCGGACGGGCCGGCGCTGTCGGGCGTACGTCAGTTGCTCATCGAGGTGCTCGACGCGGCACAGTCCACGCCGGGACGCGGCTGCATGCTCGGCAACACGGCTGCGGAAGTGCTACCCGAGGACGAGGAGGCTGGCCGGATCGTCCGGCGGGCATTCGGTGAACTGGAGGCCGGCCTCGAGGAGGCGCTGATCAACGCACAGCGGGCCGGCGAGGTCCGTACCGATGTGGACTGCGGCGCTCACGCTCGGCTGCTGCTCGCACTCATGCAGGGACTGCACGTCGTCGCCCGGGCGGAACGCGAGCCGCGCCGGCTGCTCGATGCCGTCGACGCGGCTCTCGCACCCATCATGACGTCCTCCGGCAGGCCGTGAAACCAGCTGCCACCCGGGCCAGGCCAGCTCAGCGGTCGGCCAACGCCGCCTCCAGCGCGCTGGGCAGGTCGGGATGCCGAAAGACGAAACCGGCCCGGTTCAGCACCCCGGGCAGTACCCGCAGGCTGCGCAGTGGCTCGATCGACATCTCACCGAGCAGGATGCGCAGCGCGATCCCGGGTACCGGCATCACGGTCGGTCGGTGCAGCGCCCGGCCCAACTCCCGGGTGAACTCCGCATTCGTCGCCGGCGCCGGCCCGACCACGTTGACCGGCCCGGCGATGTCCTCTCGCTCCAGCAGGAACGTCATCGCGGCCAGCCAGTCCGCCATCGAGATCCACGGAATCCACTGCCGCCCGCTGCCGAACTTGCCCCCGATGCCGAGCCGGTACGGCAGCAGTTGCGGCTTGAGCAGTCCGCCGGTGTGCTCCAGTGGCAGTCCGATGCGCAGGCGTACCACCCGTACCCCGGCCTGCTCGGCCGGTGCGGTCGCCGCCTCCCAGACCCGGCACAGATCGGCCATGAAGCCGTCGCCGGGCGGCTCGTCCTCCTCGACCGGGCGGTCGCCGGTGTCGCCGTACCAGCCGATCGCCGAGCCGTTCAGCAGCGCCCGGGGACGCTGCTCGGCCGGCAGTGCGGCGATGGCCCGAGCAAGTGTGGTGGTGGTGTCGACCCGGCTGGCCCGGAGCACCTCCTTGAAGCGGGGAGTCCAGCGCTGGTCGCCGATGTTGGCGCCGGCCAGGTTGATCACCGCGTCGACGCCGGCCAGGCTCGTCGGGTCGAGCTGACCGGCGGCAGGATCCCAGCGCACCTCGTCCGGGCCCTGCGCCGGGCGCCGGACCAGCCGGACGACGTCGTGGTCCGTTGCCCGGAGCCGCTCGATCAGATGGGTGCCGAGCCAACCGGACGAGCCGGCGATCAGGATACGCATCCCTGTATCTTCGCCCATCCCGTCTGGATCGGCCGGAAGCGGCTCTGCGGCTCCCCCGGACCGGCGGGTGGGGCGGGGGCGCGAACGGCGGGTGGGGCGGGGGCGCTAACGGCGGGTGGGGCGAGGGCCGTAAACGGCGGTGGGGCGCCCGGCCGACGGCCGGGCGCCCCACCGGGACACTGCTTCGGTCAGGAGAGCCCGAGTTCCGCCTCGAACTGGGCGGCCTCCAGCCGCTCCTTGACCGCGGTCAGGAACCGGGCGGCATCCGCACCGTCGACCAGCCGGTGGTCGTAGGAGAGCGCCAGGTAGACCATCGAGCGCGGCGCGATCACCTCGCCGAGCTGCGGGTCGTTGACCACCATCGGACGCTTGACCACCGCGCCGGTACCGAGCATCGCCGACTGCGGCGCCGGCACGATCGGCGTGTCGAAGAGCGCACCCCGGCTGCCGGTGTTGGTCAGCGTGAAGGTGGCCCCGGCGATCTCGTCCGGGCTGATCTTGTTGGTACGGGTCCGCTCGGCGAGGTCGGCGACCCGGCGGGCGATCCCGGCCAGGTTCAGGTCACCCGCGTTGTGGATCACCGGCACCATCAGGCCGCGCTCGGTGTCGACGGCGATACCCAGGTGCTCCGCCTCCGGATAGGTGATCGTCCCCGCTTCGAGGTCCATCCGGGCGTTGACCACCGGGTAGGTCTGCAACGCCTCGACGGCGGCCAGCGCGAAGAACGGCAGGAACGACAGCTTGACCCCGTGCCGCTGGAGGAACGTCTCCTTCGCCCTGGCCCGCAGCCGGGCCACCTTGGTGACGTCCACCTCGACGACCGTGGTGAGCTGCGCCATCTCGTGCAGCGACTCCTGCATCCGCTTGGCGATGACCGCACGGATCCGGGGGAGCTTCTGCGTGCTGCCCCGCAGCGGGCTCGGTGCCGCCTTCGGGGCCGGTGCGGCGGCCTCCGGGGCCGGCTGGGCGGCCGGGGCCTGCGCAGCCGCCCGGGCCCGCTCCGCCGCTTCGAGTACGTCCTGCTTGCGGATCCGGCCACCGACCCCGGTACCGCTGACGGTGGAGAGGTCGACGCCCTGGTCGCTGGCGAGCTTACGCACCAGCGGGGTGACGTATCCGGCACCGTTCTGACCGGAGGGTGCCGGAGCCGGCGCGCCGGTCCGGGTACCCGTCGGTGCGGGCTGTGCCGCCCGCTCGGTCCGGGCGGGCTGCTCGGACCGCTCGGTCTCCGGCGCCGGGGTCTGGTAGGACGCACCGGCCGCCGGGGCCGACTCCTCCTTCGCCGCCGGCTTGGCGGGCTCCGGCTCGGGGGCCGGCTTCGCCGCCTCCGGAGCCGGCTCCGCTGCTTCGGGGGCCGGCTTCGCCGGTTCGGCGGCCGGGGCGGCACCGCCGGCCTCGCCGATCACCGCCAGGTCGGCACCGACCGGCGCGGTCTCGTCCTGGCCGACTCGGATCTCCAGCAGGGTGCCGGCGACCGGGGACGGGATCTCGGTGTCCACCTTGTCGGTGGAGACCTCGACCAGCGGCTCGTCGGCCTCGACGGTGTCGCCGATCTCCTTCAGCCAGCGGGTCACCGTGCCCTCGGTGACGCTCTCGCCCAGTGCCGGCATCTTGAGGACGGTGCCCGAGTCGCCGGCCGGCGCGGTCTGCGCCGCCACCGTCTCCGGCTCGGCCTGCTCCTGCTGGCCGTCCTGCTCCTCGGCCGGCGCCGCTGCCTCGGCGGGCGCCTGCTCCGCCTCGGGCTGCTCCGCCTCGGGCTGCTCCGGCTCGGCCTGCTCCGGCTCGGCCTGCTCCGCCTCGGCCTGCTCAGGCTGGGCCGGGCGGGCCTCGCCGCCCGCCTCACCGTCGCCGTCGATCACCGCCAGCTCGCTGCCGACCTCGGCGGTCTCGTCCTCGCTCACCACGATCCGGGCCAGCACGCCGGCCGCCGGGGAGGGGATCTCGGTGTCGACCTTGTCGGTGGAAACCTCGAGCAGGGGCTCGTCGACCTCGACGCGGTCGCCCTCCTGCTTCAACCACCGGGTGACGGTGCCCTCAGTGACGCTCTCGCCCAGCCGGGGCATGGTGACCGATACCGGCATCTTCAAAGACTCCTTCGTGGCCTGTGCGATCCTGGCCCGGTTGGTGCCGGGCGCGGGCGCGGAGATTCTGTGGTCAGGCGTGTGTGTGCAGCGGCTTGCCGGCCAGGGCCAGGTGAGCCTCGCCGAGCGCCTCGCTCTGGGTGGGGTGGGCGTGGATGAGCTGCGCCACCTCGGCCGGGTACGCCTCCCAGTTGAAGATGAGCTGCGCCTCGCCGACCAGCTCGCCGACCCGGGCCCCCACCATGTGCAGGCCGACCACGGGACCGTCGTCGACCCGGACCAGCTTGACGAAGCCGGCGGTCTTGAGGATCTGGCTCTTGCCGTTGCCACCGAGGTTGTAGTTGTAGGTCTTCACCTTGTCGGCGCCGTACTGCTCCTTGGCCCGGGCCTCGGTGAGCCCGACCGAGGCCAGCTCCGGGTCGGAGTAGGTGACCCGGGGGATGCCGTTCTCGTCGATCACGGCGGGGTTGCGGCCGGCGATCTCCTCGGCCACGAAGATGCCCTGCTGGAAGCCCCGGTGCGCGAGCTGGAGGCCGGGCACGATGTCGCCGACCGCGTAGACGTTCGGCACTCCGGTACGCAGCCGCTCGTCAGTGATCACGAAGCCCCGGTCGAGCTTGACGCCCTGCTCCTCGTACCCGAGGTTGGCGGTGTTCGGGCCACGGCCGACCGCGACGAGCAGCAGCTCGGCCTCGAAGGTCTCGCCCCCCTCGATGGTGACCTTGACGCCCTTCTCGGTGTGCTCCACCTTCTCGAAGCGCTTGCCGGTCTTGAAGCCGATGCCGCGCTTGCGGAACGCCCGCTCCAGCGCCTTCGAGGACTCCTCGTCCTCGGCCGCCACCAGCCGGGGCAGCGCCTCGATGATCGTGACGTCGACGCCGAAGGACTTCCAGACGCTGGCGAACTCGACGCCGATCACGCCACCGCCGAGCACGATCGCCGAGGTCGGCACCCGGTCCAGGGTCAGCGCGTGGTCGCTGGTGATGACCCGCTCGCCGTCGACCTCCAGGCCGGGCAGGGTCCGGGCGTACGAGCCGGTGGCCAGGATGACGTTGCGGCCGGTGTAGCGGGCCCCGTTCACCTCGACGGTGTCGGCGGAGACGAGCTTGCCCTCGCCCTCGACCAGAGTGATCTTGGCGCCCTTGACCAACCCCTGCAGGCCCTTGTAGAGCCGCGAGATCACGCCGTCCTTGTACGAGTTGACGCCGGCCATGTCGATGCCGACCAGTTCGGCCTTGACGCCGAACTGCTCCGACTCGCGGGTCTGGTCGGCGATCTCCGCCGCGTGCAGCAGCGCCTTCGTGGGGATGCAGCCGTTGTGCAGGCAGGTGCCGCCGACCTTGCCCTTCTCGATCATCGCGACCGAGAGGTCCAGTTGGGCGGCACGCAGCGCCGCCGCGTAACCGCCGCTGCCACCTCCGAGGATGACGACATCGAACGTTCCGCCGTTCGGCTCGCTCACAGTTAACTCCCAGGTCGCGTCGCTGCTACGAGGGTGATGCCGGTCAATCGGGCATACCGCCACCCCGAGCCGGGTTCTCCGGCCGGTGTGGCGTGGACTTTCTCCGGAACTGACAGTAGGACCGGGGACCGCCCACCTCGGTCATCTTGTCACTAGTGCAACCGGGCCGCGTACCGAGGTGCCCAAGGACACGTCGTCGGGACGTACGCTTGCCGGAAGTCGCCAGTTTCGCCGCAGGGCGGCCGTGCCGGGGAGGAGAGGGTCGGGTTGGCCTGGTTTCGCCGACGGAAGAAGGCCGTTGTCACGGCGGGTGACCGTCCCGCCAACCGTGCGGATCTTGACCATCTTGAACAGTTCGTCCGGTCGAGGCGCGGGGTCGAGGCGTTCATCGAGCCCCGCACGACCGTGACCGAGACCACCGTCATGCTTATCGCACACGACGGCGAATGGACCCGGCGCCGGATCGACGGCCCGGACGGCGCCCGCCGGTTCGCCCACAAGCTGGCGATCCCGATCTACGACGTCCGGCTGGTCGGCTATCCGCAGCGGATGCGCGACTTCAACGAGCGCCGCAAGCGGCGCCCCACCGCCGACCCCACCGCCTGACCGTCGAACCGCCGCCGGCCCGCTGCCTGACCGCCGCCGCCTTCACCACCTGGCCGTCGAACCGCCGCCTGACCGCCGACCCCAGCTTCCGGGGTCGGCGGCCTACCGGCGTCAGTCGTTCGCGGCGATGTCGTCGACCAGCTCCAGCAGGGTACGCACCGGCACGCCGGTGCCGCCCTTGGTCCAGTACCCGGTCGGCTCGCCCGAGTGGTAGCTCGGCCCGGCGATGTCGATGTGCGCCCACGGCACCTCGTCGGCGACGAACTCGCGCAGGAAGACGCCGCCCTGGAGCATGTGACCGGCCCGGTCCATCGACGCGTTGACCTGGGAGATGTCGGCGACCTCGGAGTCCATTCCCTTGCGGACGTCGTCCGGCAGCGGCATCGGCCAGGCCGGCTCGCCGGCCGCGTCGCCGGCCCGCTGCACGCGCTGGCAGAGGTCGGTGCTGCCCATCACCCCGGCCACCCGCTTGCCCAGCGCCACCACCTGGCCGCCGGTCAGCGTGGAGGTCTCGACCAGGTAGTCACAGCCGTCCTCGCAGGCCCGGGCCATCGCGTCGCCGAGCACCATCCGACCTTCGGCGTCGGTGTTGAGCACCTCGACCCGCTTGCCGTTGTACATCGTCACCACGTCGCCCGGCCGGTAGGCGGTGCCCGACGGCATGTTCTCGGCCATCGGCAGGTACGCCGTCACCGCCACCGCCGGCTTCAGCTCGGCGACCGCCAGCATGGTGGCGGCGACCGCCGCCGCGCCCGCCATGTCGGACTTCATCTCCCACATGCCCTGGGCCGGCTTGATCGAGACACCCCCGGTGTCGAAGGTGATGCCCTTGCCGACCAGCGCGAGCCGCTTCACCGACCCGTTGGCACCGGCGGCGGCCGGGTCGTAGCTGAGCTTCACCAGCCGGGGCGGCGCCTCCGAGCCGAGCCCGACGGCCAGGATGCCGCCGTAGCCACCGGCGGCCAGCGCCTGCTCGTCGAGAACCTCGACGCCGAGCCCCGCCTCCCGGGCGGCGGCGGCCACCGAGTCGGCGAAGGAGGGCGGGCGCAGCTCGTTCGGCGCCGTGTTGACCCAGTCCCGGGTACGGGTGACCGCCCCGGCCACCACAACGGCCCGGGTGATCTCCGCCTGGGCCCGGTCGTCTCCGGCGTCCGGCACGTGCACCGCGATCGCGGCGACCGGCGGGCGTCGGGTCGGCTGCGGCCGGGTCTTGTAACCGGCGAACCGGTACGCCCCGAGCAGCGCACCCTCGGCGGTGGCGCGCAGCGCCGCCGGGGCGTCCTCGTCATCGGGCAGCGGAAGGGTCAGCGCGACCCGCTCGGCACCGGCCAGCGCCCGGACGGCCGAGGCGGCCGCCCGGCGCAGCGTCTCGGGTGCCGGGGCCGCGCCGGTCGGCTCCGAGCCGAGCCCGACGGCGACGACAAGCGGCGCGGTGACGGTGCCCAGGGTGGCCAGCTTGATCACCTCACCCGGGCCGCCGGTGGCGCCCAGCAGCGCCAGGGTCTCCGTCAGCCGGCCGTCGAACGCCGCGGCGATGCTCTCCGCGCCGGTCGCGAGGAGCAGAGCCCCGGCGGCGTCGGCGCCGGAACCCGGGTCGTCCGCCGGCTGGCTGTGCAACCCGATGACGACGGCATCGACGGCGAGTTCGGCGGGGTCTGTGTCGACCAGGCTGAGGCTGGTGCTGGGCGATGTCACTGCGCGGCTCCGGACGGGCGTGTGGCCGGCCGCCTGGTTGCGGCCGGGGCGTTGTGGTCTCCGGCGCAACCTACCCGCCGGACGAAGGGGCTGTCCCGCCGACGGTCTGCCGGAGGGGTCCCGCCGATGCTAACCATCAGCCGGATCGCAGGTAGGTTGCGACCCATGACCGACCCGACGCAGGTGACCGGCGAGACCCCGGAACCTTCCGCCGACGTACTCCGCCAGTCGCCGCTGCACGAGCGGCACGCCGCGCTCGGCGCCAAGTTCGCCGCCTTCGGCGGCTGGTCCATGCCGCTGGAGTACGCCGGGGGCGGAGTCCTCCGGGAGCACACCGCGGTACGTACCGGGGTGGGTGTGTTCGACGTCTCGCATCTCGGCAAGGCCCGGGTCACCGGCCCCGGGGCGGCCGACTTCGTCAACGACTGCCTCAGCAACGACCTCGGCCGGATCGGGCCGGGACGGGCGCAGTACACGCTCTGCTGTGACGAGGCCACCGGCGGCGTGGTGGACGACATCATCGCCTACCTGCACGGCCCCGAGCACGTGTTCCTGATCCCGAACGCCGCCAACACCGCCGAGGTGGTACGCCGGCTGCGCGCCGCCGCCCCGGACGGGGTCACCGTGACGAACGAGCACGAGGCGTACGCCGTACTGGCGGTGCAGGGGCCGCGCTCGGCCGAGCTGCTGGGCACCCTCGGACTGCCGACCGAACACGGCTACATGAGCTTCTCCACCGCCGAACTCGGCTTCTCCACCGCCGGGGCGCCCACCCCGGCCGGCGACCTGGTGTCGCTGGTGGTCTGCCGGACCGGTTACACCGGCGAGCACGGCTACGAACTGGTGGTACCGGCCGAGGCGGCGACAGTGGTCTGGGACGCGCTGCTGGCGGCCGGCGAGCCGTACGGGATCCGCGCCTGCGGGCTCGGCGCCCGGGACACCCTGCGTACCGAGATGGGCTACCCGCTGCACGGCCAGGACCTCTCCCCGGAGATCACGCCCGTGCAGGCCCGGGCGGGCTGGGCGGTCGGCTGGGACAAGCCGGCGTTCTGGGGGCGGGAGGCGCTGCTCGCCGAGAAGGCGGCCGGGCCGCGCCGCACCCTGTGGGGGCTGCTGGCGCTGGACCGGGGCATCCCGCGGCCGGGCATGACTGTGCTCTCCGCCGACGGCACGCCGGTCGGCACGGTCACCAGCGGCACCTTCTCGCCGACCCGGAAGGCCGGCATCGCCCTCGCCCTGCTGGACAGCGCCGCCGGGTTGGGCCAGGACGACGAGGTCGTGGTCGACGTCCGGGGCCGCCGCGCGACTATGCGGGTGGTCCGGCCGCCCTTCGTGCAGCCCTCGGTCAGGTAGCCGGGCCGCGCCGCCGACGGGGCCACGGCGGACGGCTGGGGTCAGCGCTGTGAACGGTCGCCGATCCCGGGTACGCGAGGGTCGGCTGGCCGGGTCAGCGCTGTGAGCGGTCGCCGGCGTCGAGTACGGCCTGCGTCCAGCCGCCCTCGATCACACCGCTGCCGTCCAGCAGGGCCCAGTCGACCACGTCGACGGCGTCCACCACGACCGGCCGGCCGACCCGGACCGCCGGATCGGCAGTGGCGTCGCTGGCGCTGGCCCCGATGATCCGGTCCGGTGTCGCCCACGAGGTCACCCCGGCCCAGACGAACTCGGGCCCCTCGTCGGTCGGCAGGCCGTACTTGACCAGCAGTTGGACCCCCTCGGGCAGGTTGCCGGCGAGGAACCGTTCCCGGATCCCGGGCAGCCCGTCCCGGGCGGTGGCGATCGCCCGGGCCATCGCGTCGTCCGGTCGGGCGTACCGGACGTCGGACTGGGCGGCGGCGCCGAAGAGGGCGGCGCAGACCGCGGCGAAGTACCGGCCGGCCGGGCCGGGGTGGCCGGCCGGCGGCAGCAGGGTCAGGAACGAGTCGGCGTCCGGGTCGGTCGCCGGGTCGAGTTCGAGCCGCAGCGCCGCCGGGCCGGTGGTGTCGTGCTGCTGCGGATTGCCGTACGCCACCGCGATGTCGTGCCCGGTGACCGAGGTGACCACCGGCAACTGGACGAAGGCCGGCACCTCGCTGTCGGAGAGCCCGTCGGTCCAGGCCCGGAGCAGTCGCCGGGCGGCACCGGTCATCACCGCGCCCCAGGCCCGGGTCAGGTGCGTCGGCACCCCCTGCGCCTGCAACTCCAGCAGCCCGAAGCGGCGCAGTCCCTTGGTGGTGAACCAGAGCCCGTCGTCGTCGGAGGAGTACGGCACCAGTACCCAGTCGATCAGGCGTACCCGACCCTCGGTGTCCGGCAGCGAGCGCAGCGCGGTGGCCGGGTCGAGGAACTGCAACGCGAAGACGTCCACCAGGTCCGCGTCGAGGGACTCGGCGACGGCGCAGGCGACGGTACGGGCCGCCCACTCGTGCGCGGGTGGCCAGCCGGGCCGGTAGCTGGCCTGCACCACCACCAGGTCGGTGGCGGCGTCCAGCCGGGCCAACTGGGTGTCGGTGGCCCCGAATGCGGTGAGCAGGTCCGGCGGCAGGTGCGGGAACTCGGCGATCGGCCGGGTGTCGACGGTCATCAGCGGGCTGTCCAGCATCTGCCGGGCCAGGTCGTGCACCGGTCCGGAGAGCCGGCCGCCGAGCGCCGCCACCGCCTCGGCCGGGGCCGGGTCGACCTGTCCGGTCGTGGGCACCAGGTAGGTCGCGGTCAACGACTCCGGGACCGGCACGGGCAGAAAATCGTCCGTGATGAGCATTACGTCCCCCGCTCGACCGCCTGTCGGCCTGTTACTCGTGCTGTCGTCCTTTTCGCGAACGCTACCCGCGAACGACTGTCCGGTCAGCCGGTCAGCACGACCCCGAGGTAGAACAGCGTGCCGCCGAGTTCGACGCTGGCGCCGAGCACGTCGCCGGTGATGCCGCCGACCCGGCGTACCACGTGCCGGACCAGCAGCAGCGTGCCGGACAGCGCCACGGCGACCGCCAGCGGCCCCTGCCAGGGGCGGTCCGGCACCGCCGGCACGGCGAGCAGGGCCACCCCGGCGGTGAGCCCGAGCAGTGCGGCCGGACCGACGGTGCCGGCGACGAGCGCGCCGAGTCCCTCCGGACGGGCCGCCGGGACACCACGCCGGCAGGCCCAACTCACCGCCAGCCGGCCGGTCGCGGCACCGGCGGCCAGCGCCGCGAGCAGCGCGGTCCACGGCCGGTCAGCCAGCGCCGCGAACGACGCGGCCTGAAGCAGGAGTACGAGGACCAGCGCGGTCACCCCGAACGGGCCGACGTCCGGCTGCCGCATGATCCGCAGCGCCGCCTCTCCGGAGCGGTACGAGCCGAGCGCGTCAACGGTGTCGGCCAGCCCGTCCAGGTGCAGTCCCCGGGTCAGCAGTGCCGCCGCGGCCACGGTCACCCCACCGGCGACCAGCGGCGGGGCGATCGCCCCCAGCCCGCCGAGCAGTCCGGCGAGGAGGACGCCGAGCAGCGCGCCGACCAGCGGGGCCAGGCTCATCGCCGTACCCGCGGTGGCGCGGTCGACCCGACCGGCCCGCAGCGGCGCGACGGTGAAGGTGGTCAGGGCCAGCCGGCCGCCGGCCGCGAACCGGCCCTCAGACACCTGGCGGCACGGTGGCGCCGCCGACCCGCCCACCGTCCCGGTCGTCCGCCGGCCCGGTGCTCCCGGTCGCCTGCTGCCCCGGCAGTTGCGTGTCGGTCGTCTGCTGCCCCGGCAGTTGCGTGTCGGTCGTCTGCTGCCCCGGCAGTTGCGTGTCGCTGGTCTGCTGCTGGCCCGGCGGTGGTGTGTCGGTGGTCGGCTGGCCGGTGGCGTCCTCCGGCAGGGTGGTCGGACCGGGACCGGCCGGCGGAGGCTCGATGAACTCCCTGTCGTCGTCGAGGCTGTCGTCACGCTGCCCCGGCCGGTCCTCCGCCGAGCCGGGTGCCCACGGCTCGGCCGGGTCCGGCACCGGCGGCAGCGAGTCGTCGGACTCCCGATCGCTCCCACCGCCCGCCGGGTCACTTGCCGTCGGGTCACTGTTTGCTGGGTCACTGCCCGCTGGATTGCCGTTCGCCCGGGCGTCGGTGGCCAGGCTCGGGTGCACCGGCAGGGTGCCGGCGAGGGTCAGCGCCGAGCGCAGCAGCGGCAGCGCGGCCAGCGCGGCGGCGCCCTCACCGAGGCCGAGTCGCAGGTCGAGCAGCGGGTTCAGGTCGAGCACGTCGGCGCCGAGCTTGACCGCCGGGTGGTCGCCGTGGTCCGGCAGCAGGCACCAGTGCCGGGCCTGGCCGGCGAGATCCCGGCTGACCAGGCCAGCCGCCACTCCGACCGGTCCGTCCAGCAGCACCGGGGTACGCCGGGCGGTCGCGCCGAGCAGCACGCCGGTGGCGATCGCCAGGTCGGCGCCACCGAGTTCGGCGAGTACGTCCCTGGCGTCCCGGGGACTGCGCCGGGTGCGGTGCATCGCGTCCCGTACCGCCGCGCAGCGCCGCATCCACGCCGCGTCGTCCACCTTGCCGCCGAGCGTCACCACCCGGCCGAGTACCGCCGCGGGTTCGGCTCCGGCCGTGGCGGCGAGTACGGCTGCGGCGGCGGCCTCGGTACCGGCGCCGCAGGCGGCGAGGACCAGCAGGTCCACCCCGGCGTCCACCGCCTCCTCGGCGAGCCGCCAGCCGTAGCGCAGGGCCGCGTCGACCTCGTCGGTGGTGAGCGTCGGGCCGTCCTCGATCGGCCGGGACAGCGGTGCCTCGACCACCTGGAGGGTGGCACCGGCCTCGGCCGCCAGCTGGGCGATCGGTCCGCTGCCCTGCCGGGCCTGCTCGGCGTACCGGGCCGACTCGCCGGGTACCGCCCCGGCCGCGGCACCGCCGGAGTGGTCGCCGTGCAGCAGCAGTACCCGGACCGAGCGCCAGGGCTTCGGGTTCGACGTACCCTGCGTGGCGGCGGCGAACGAGACGACCCGCTCCAGGTGACCGAGGCCGGCGCCGGGCAGGTCCAGCGTGCCGAGTCGGTCGACGGCGGCGGGTCCGGAGTGATCGTCCGGCATCGGAAGGTCCATCCCGGGCTGGATGACCAGGCCGGTGGCGACCATCGGCAGTGCCATGGTCGGCGCGGTCCAGCCCGCCGCGTTCCCCGTCGCGTTCGCCGCCCCGCTCGACGGCGCGGATTCGGCCGTCGGGGCCGGGATCACGGTCGGGCGGAGGACCTGCGGCACCGCGCCGAGTACCTCGGTCCAGGTCGACGTGGCCGGGGCGGCCTGCTCGGCTGTGGTGCGGCCGGCCTTGCTGCGGTCCGCGGTGGTGCGGTCGGCGGTGCTGCGGTCCGCGGTGGTGCGGTCGGCCTGCGCGGGTACGCCGGGCTGGCCGGCGCCGTCCGGGGCCGGCGCCGACTGGTCCGCCCCGAGCTTCAGCCAGGCGGGCTGTCCGGCGATCACCAGCACCACGGCGTCGCAGGCGTCCGCGACCGTCCGGTTGGTGGTGCCGAGCGCGTCGGCGAAGGCTCGCCCGAGCGGGGTCACCGGGACCGTCGACAGCCCCACCTCGGGGCTGACCAGCACCAGCCGGGCCGGGCAGTCCCGGATCGCCGCGCCGAGTTCGCCGATGGTGGCGACATCGTCGGCGGGCTGGTGCGCGGGGTCCAGCAGCACTGTCACCCAGCCGCCGAGGTCGTCGACGAGCAGCGTGTCGCCGGGGCCGGCGTCCGCGATCAGTCCGGCGAGCCGGGACGGGTCGGCATTGGCCTCCTCGGTGGTCCAGCCCGCCGGCCGGCGCAGCTTGTGGGCGTCGATCCGGGCCGTCCACTCCGGGTCGTCCGGGTCGGTCACGGCTGTCGCGACATAACGGACAACTGGTACGTCCTTCAGCAGCGACTCGGCGAACTCGGATTTGCCGGAGCGGATCCCGCCCAGCACCAGGAGCCTGCTCCACCCGTCTACGGACATGCCCGTACCTTAGAGCGCTCGGCTGGGCAGTTCGCGGTGAGGTACGGGTGGCAACCCGCTCCCGGACCGCTCTGACTGGCTGGCACCGGCCGGCCGACTAGGCTGGCGGAGGTTTGTGGGCGTGATGATCGGCGAGGGGAGACGCGACATGCCGTGGAGCTGGCGGTACGAGGGCGCGGACGGCGATCCGGTGAACGGACCGGCCGAGGCGTTCAGCAGCCAGGCCGACGCCGAGTCCTGGATCGGCCAGACCTGGCGTGAGCTCGCCGCCTCCGGTGTCGCCGCGGTGCTGCTGGTCGAGGACGACCGGGTGGAGTACCGGATGAGTCTGCTGCCCGCAGCCGAGTGACGCCGATGGAATTCGACCAACGCGGCCGGGACCGGCTGATCCTCGGTGTGCCCCGGGAGGCGTTCCGGCCCAGCCCGATCTTCCTGGCCCTGGTCGCGCTCTTCGTCACAAGTGGCGTGATGGCCTGGAACGGGTTCGGCAACGTCCGGCTGGACGTCTTCCTCTTCGTCGTCAGCGGCTGGCTGGTCTCGCTCTGCCTGCACGAGTACGCGCACGCCGTGGTCGCGTACCGGGCCGGTGACCGTAGCGTGGCGCATCGCGGCTACCTGACCCTCAACCCGCTGAAGTACAGCCACCCGCTGCTGTCGATCATCCTGCCGGTGGTGGTGGTCCTGCTCGGTGGCATCGGCCTGCCCGGCGGCGCCGTCTGGGTGGACCGGCACCAGATTCCCGGCCGGCTCCGGCACTCGCTGGTCAGCCTGGCCGGTCCGGCCACGAACGTGCTGTTCGCGCTGCTGCTGGTGATCCCGTTCGCGATCGGGGTGGACGTCTTCACGCACACCGAGTTCTGGGCCGGTGTCGGCCTGCTCGCCTTCCTCCAGGTGACCGCGAGCGTGCTCAACCTGCTGCCGGTGCCGGGCCTGGACGGCGGCAACGTCATCCAGCCGTGGCTGAACGCGCAGTGGCGGCGCGGCTATGACCTGATGGCCCCGTTCGGCTTCATCCTGCTCTTCGCCCTGCTCTGGAATCCGCGCCTCGGCGGCTGGTTCTTCGACGGGGTGTTCGCGATCGGCGACCTGATCGGCCTGCCCGACTACCTCTACGTCGAGGGCCTGCGCCTGATCCGCTTCTGGCAGAACTGAGGCGTAAGGAAGGGCCCCCGCTTATCGCTTTTTGTATAAGCGGGGGCCCTTCCTTACACCGTTGCTACGGGCGCTTCGCGGGGCTCTGGGTCTTGGCCGGGTCCCGCTCGGTGATCGGGTCGAGGATCTCGTCGATCGACTTGAGCAGCTCGGCGTCGAGCTTCACCCCGGCCGCCTTGACGTTGTCACGCACCTGCTCCGGGCGGGAGGCGCCGATGATCGCCGAGGAGACGTTCGGGTTCTGCAGTACCCAGGCGACCGCGAGCTGGGCCATGCTGAGGCCGGCCTGCTCGGCGAGCGGCTTGAGCCGCTGCACCCGGGTCAGCACGTCGTCGGACATGAACCGGGCGATGAAGCCCGCCCCGCCCGAGGTGTCGGTCGCCCGGGAGCCGGCCGGCGGCTCCTGACCGGGCAGGTACTTGCCGGTCAGCACGCCCTGGCCGATCGGCGAGAAGACGATCTGGCCGACGCCGAGTTCCTCGCTGGCCGGTACGACCTCGCCCTCGATGACCCGCCACAGCATCGAGTACTGCGGCTGGTTCGAGACGAGTTGGATCTTCAGCTCACGGGCGAGCGCGTGCCCGGCCCGGATCTCCGACGCCTTCCACTCCGAGACGCCGATGTAGTGCGCCTTGCCGGAGTGCACGATGTCGGCGAACGCCTCCATCGTCTCCTCCAACGGCGTCTCGTAGTCGTACCGGTGCGCCTGGTAGACGTCGACGTAGTCGGTCTGGAGCCGGCGCAGCGAGCCGTTGATCGACTCCATGATGTGCTTGCGGGACAGGCCGCGATCGTTGCGGCCCGGGCCGGTCGGCCAGTAGACCTTGGTGAGGATCTCCAGACCCTCCCGGCGCTCGCCCTTCAGCGCCCGGCCCAGCACCGCCTCCGCCTTGGTGCCGGCGTAGACGTCGGCGGTGTCGAAGGTGGTGATCCCGACGTCGAGCGCCGCGCGTACGCACTCCAGCGCGGCCTCCTCCTCGATCTGGGAGCCGTGAGTGATCCAGTTGCCGTACGAGATCTCGCTGACCAGCAGGCCCGAGCGGCCAAGGTGTCGGAATTCCATACCAACGACCCTAGTCCTCGTACCCCGACCGGCTCTGGTTGGGCGACGGGGTGAGGTACGCAGATCACAGCCCCGGGGCCTGCCGCCCTACAGCACGGGCTTGGTGTCGGCGAGCAGCCGGTCGATCTCCTCCATCACGTCGTTGCGGCTCGGGTGCACCACGTCGATCAGCGGCTCGCCCCGGCGGTCGAGTGCACCCCACTGCCCGGTGCCGTTGCCGATCAGGAACGCGACCGGGTGGATCACCAGCGCCGGGTGGGCGGGGGTGACCAGTACCTGCCCGGACCGGTCCACCACGCCCTTGCGACCGCCCGCGTCGACGATCGCCAGCCCCTCGTCGGTGAAGCCGTCGACGTACCGCCCGTCGGTGAGTGCGGTGGTGAAGCCGGTGTAGCGGGTCGGCAACACCACCTTGCCGGCCCGGTCGACCGCGCCCCAGCCGCCCCGGCGCACGGCGGCGACACCCCGCCGGAACGGGCGTACGTCCTCGAAACCGGCCGGGATCACCACCTTGTTCGCCTTGTCGATCGCGATCCAGCCGCCGGTGCCGTCCGGGGAGACCCAGGCCAGCCCGTCGGAGAAGGAGCCGACGCCCAGATACCCGGTGGACGCCTCGATCAGCAGTTCACCGGTCTCGTCGATCAGCTCCCAGGTGCGCGTCTCCGGCCGGCGTACCCAGGCCACCCCGTCCCGGAACGGCTGCACGTCCGCGTAGCTCGGCGCGATCGCGAGCTGGCCGTCGGGATCGGCGTACCCCCAGCGCTGCACCTTCTCGCTGAACTTCGGCACCGGTGGCTTGTGCACCTGGAGGATCTCGTCCCGGTCGCGCGGGTACGGACCCCAGCCGTTCTGCGCGACCTTGTTGAAGACCGCGTCGAGGGCGAGTTCGGTGCGGGCGATGAGATCCGGGTCCTCGACCTTGCGCAGCTCCAACGCCTTCTCGAAGTGGTTGCAGGCTTCCATGTAGCGACCCTGGTCGTAGCAGGACCGTCCGGCGTGCTCGTGCATGGTGGCCCGCAGCCGGTCCGGAAGCTCCGAGGAGTTCGCCTCCGCGAAGAGCCGGTCCGCCTCGGCGAAGTCCCCCCGCCACTGGAGTACGTGCGCCAACCGGGCCTGCGCGATCGCGATCCGTCGCAACTGGCCGGTCGCCTCCGCGTGGGCCAGTGCCAGTTTGCCGTCGGCGAGCGCCTTGCCCAACTCGCCGAGGATGCGGGAGACCACCGCGCGCAGGCTCAGCAGCCGGGCCCGGGTGCCGTTGTCCTTCGCCGGTTCGAGCTTCTCCGTCAACCGGTCCCGGATCGCCCGCAGCGACTCGGGGTCCTCGACCAGCTCGCGCAGGGTTTCGTGGTGGAACCGCCACTCGTACGACGCGAGTACCTGTTCGGGGTCGGTGACGGCCGGCTCCGGCGTGACGTCGGCGGGTTCCGGCTCGGCCGGCTCGCGTTTACCGCCGGGCCGGACGATCGGGGTGAGCATGGTGGGCGCGCTCAGCGCGGTCGCCGCTCCGGCGGCGGGCCCGGTCGGCAGCACCGTGTCCGGGCTCGCCTCGGCGACCGGTGAGCCCGGCGGCGAGGTGGCCAGTGGCGGTCCAGAGATCGGCGCCTCGGCAGGCGGCCCGGAGGTCGGCGGTCCAGAGTTCGGCGGCCCGGAGGTCGGCGCCTCGGCAGGCGGTCCCAGGGTGGACGCGTCGGCGGGCGGCCCGGAGGTGGACGCCTCGGCAGGCGGAGGCGGTCCGGCGGCGGGCTCCTCGGCCGGTGGTTCGGTGGCGGGCTCCTCGGCCAGCGGTCCGGCGGTGGGTGTTCCGGAGACCGTGGCGAGGGCCGGGGTACCGGAGCCGGCTGCCGCCGCCGGGGAGCCGGCGCTGGTGGGCGGCACGCTCTGCCCCGCCGGGTCGGCCGGGTTTTCCGGAACCGGTGCGTTCTCGGGTGCCGATTCGTCCATAGTGGAAGCCGGTGCTCCGGCGCCGACCGTCAGCTCCGGGTCGCCGCCGTGCGGCTGGTCTGCCGCGCCGGCACCTTCGTCGGCGGCCAGGGACGGGTCGGCCTCCGGCTCGGTGGGGGAGGGGGCCGCCGGGGCGGCATCGGTGAGCGGTCCGACTGGGGCATGGTCCGCGACAGGTCCGGTCTTTGGCATGGAGGGTACGGAAGTCTCACTCGGATCGGTGGCCCGTCCGGTCTCCGGCGCGGGCCCGGCGGCGGCCGGTTCGATCGGAGGACCGGACGAGGGGACGGGCGAGGCGGGTTCGATGTCGTGGACCGCCGCCGGGGTGGCAGCGGCTGGCTCGACCGGTACGCCGGTCTCCGCTCCGACCGCTGTGCCCGAGTGCGGGCTCGCGGGCGGTGTCGACTCGACGGGTGTGGTCGGAGACGGTGTACCGGCGGGCGTCGGCGCCGGAAGGAACTCCAGCCGCAGGCCGGTGGTCGGGGGCGGGGTGACCGGGGGACGCTCTCCGGTCTCCTCCGTCGACGGCTGGCGGGGCGGCTTTTGCGCCGGACTCGGCGGTGTGGCCGGGGTCAGCCAGCCCGTCGCCCGTTCACGCGGCGGCTCCGTCGGTGCAGCGGACTCGACGAGCGGAGGCGTGAGCCAGGGTCCCGCTTCGGCGGTCGGGGCCGGCTCGACCCGATCCGGTTGCCGGGGCGGCTCGGCAGCCCTGGCCGCCGGCTCGGCGGTCCGCGACGTGTCGACCGGCGGTACCGGCTGAGCAGCCCCTGTCGGTTCGACCGGGCGTGCTGACTCGACCGGCCGAGGTACCTCGACGGGTCGTGCTGCCTCGACGGGTCGTGCTGCCTCGACCGGGCGTGCCCGCTCGACGGGTCGTGCGGGTCGTGCCGGCTCGACCGGACGTGGTGGCTCGGCGGGGCGGGGTGGCGTGGCGGGCCGAGCCGGCTCGACCGGACGTACCGCCTCGACGGGTCGCGGTGCTTCGACTGGACGTACCGCCTCGACTGGACGTACCGCCTCGACTGGACGTACCGCCTCGACTGGACGTACCGCCTCGACTGGACGGGGTGGCTCGACCGGACGTGGTGGCTCGACCGGACGTGGTGGCTCGACCGGACGTGGTGGCTCGACCGGACGTGCTGGCTCGACTGGGCGTGGTGGCTCGACCGGACGTGCTGGCTCGACTGGGCGGGGTGGTGTGGCGGGGCGCGGCGGTTGGACGGGGCGGGACGGCTCCAACGGGCGCGGCGGTTCCACCGGCCGGGTCGGCTCGGCCGCGCGGGTCGGCTCGACCGGGCGGGGTGGTTCCACCGGACGTCCGGCGTCGACCGGGCGGGGCTCGATCGGCCGGGACTGCTCGACCCGGCGTACCGGCTCGACCGGGCGAGGCTGCTCGGGGGCGCGGGTGGGTTCCCCAGCCCGGGGCGGCTCGCCGGTCCTGGGCGGTGCGGCCGGGCCGACCCGGTCGGTCGGGCTCGCCGGTCCGGCGGCACTGACCGGATATCCGGCGACCCGGTCCGGGCGGATCGGCGCGTCGTCCGGCTGGCCGGTGCGCGGCGGGACGCGGTCGGGGCCGGAGACCGGCGTCCGGTCCGGTCGCCCGTATCCCGGCGGAAGTTCGGCGGCGGGCCGGTCGACGGCGGGCGGGGGCGGCCCGACCCGGTCGCCCCGGGGCACCGGGCCCGGCCGGACACCCGGATCGGCGCCGCGCGGGTCGCGTACCGGTGGGCGGCCGGAGCCCAGGTCGGGGAAGCGCCGGCCCTCGCGCGGCTCCTGGGCTGGACCGCGCTGTGCCGGCCAGCTGGGCGCACCGGACGGTCCGGCAGCGGGCCGCCGGACCGGAGGCTCGGCGCCGGGCCGGTCGGGGCGGGCCCGGGGCGGGGTGCGGCCCGGGGGCACCTCGCGGCTTCCCGGAGGCGGTTGGCCACCGGAGCGCGCTGCCCAACCGTCGGCGCGGTCCTGCCCGGGAGCGCTTCGCTCCGGGCCGTGGGTGCCGTCGAACGCCGCCGGCATGGCGGGGCGTCCGCCCGGCCCGACCCGCCCCCGGCCGTCCCGTGGTCCGGGCCGCCCGTCCGAAGGCATCGGGCGTCCGTCAGAGGGCATCGGGCGTCCGTCAGACGGCATCGGGCGGCGGTCCGGCAACGGCTGGGTTTCCTCGGACGCGGGTCCGGTGAGCCACCGGCCGCGCCGCTCTGGCGCGGTGCCGGAGCGGCCCGGCCGATCGTCGCCGGCCCGGCCGGCCCGGTCGTCGCCGGAGCGGTACGGATCGTGCTGCGACGCCGCCCGGCCACCGGCGAAGCCGCTCTCGCCGCGACCTCCGCGTGGTCCGGGGCCGCCGCCGGGCGACCGCCTGTCGTCCCGGCCGACCGGCACCGAACCGCCGGTGCGGTATTCCACCGGTGGCCGGCCGCGTCCGTTCGACGGCTGGTCCCAGGAATCCGGACCGTCGTCCCGGGAGTCGGGCGGCGGGTTCCAGCCGGCGGATCGGCTGTCCCAGCGGTCGAGTCGTCCGGTACGGGTCTCGCGCGGTGGCACCTCGCCCCGGGCGGACGGGTGTGCTCCGGCCGGCTGCCCGGGACGTCCGTTCGGCAGCGGTTCCGGACGGCCGTTCGGCAAGTTGTCGGGGCGCCCGTTCGGCAGCGGTTCGGGGCGGCCGTTCGGCAGGTTGTCGGGGCGCCCGTTGGACAGCGGTTCGGAGCGGCCGTTGGAAGTGGTTCCGGGGCGGCCGTTCGAGACCGGTTCGGGACGGCCGAACGTCTCCGGCTCGCCGGGGTGTGCACCCGGCGGCGGTACCTTGGCCCGGCCGGTCGGCACCGGCGCCCGGCCAGCCGGCCGGCGTCGCCGCTGGTGGCCGATGTCGCCGGGATAGCGCTGACCGGGAAACTGCGGCTCCCACTCCGCGGTCGGTTCGACCACCCAGGACGGTTCGGCGGCCTCGCCCCAGCGGCCCGAGTACCGCCCGCTCACAGCGCCGCTCCCGCGCATACGGCGTTGGCTCGACCGGCCGGGAACCGTACGCCGCTGGCTCGACCGGCCGGGAGAACTGTGTCGGGAGCGTTACGCCGAACCGCGCGCGACGCGACCGGGAAAGCCGGCTCGCGTCGCTCACTCACGGAGTGTCACCTCGTCGAAAAATCGCGCTGGGCAGCCGGGCGTTCCGGGTAAAGTCACCCGGCTCGGTGCAGCGTGGTCGCGGAAGGAGGGTAACGGCGTGGGCTCGGTCACCGCCACTGTGGCTCCACCCATCAGCCGAAACATCATCCCATGGTTTCGGACATTTGCTGCCATAGTCGGATCGGGGTTTCGTCGATACTCTACCTATCGGCAAGCTACCGTCGCGGGCGCCTTCACCAACACCGTCTTCGGCTTCCTTCGTTGCTACGTACTGCTCGCCGTCGCGAGCGGTGCCGGTGGCGTCGCCGCCGGCTACAGCCCGGCCCAGTTGGCCACCTTCGTCTGGGTGGGGCAGGGGCTGCTCGCCGTGGTGCTGCTCTGGCGCTGGACCGATCTGGCCGACCGGATCCGCACCGGCGAGGTCGCCAGCGACCTGCTCCGCCCGGTGCACCCGGTGGTCAGCTATCTCGCCGCCGACCTCGGCCGGGCCGGGTACGCCCTGCTGACCCGCTTCCTCCCGCCGGTCCTCACCGGGCTGCTCTTCTTCGACCTCGCGGTGCCGACACGCTGGCAGACGACACCGCTCTTCGCGTTCTCCGTCGGGCTGGCGGTGGTGATCTGCTTCAGTTGCCGCTTTCTGGTCAACGCGACCGCGTACTGGCTGTACGACGTCCGGGGAGCGATGATCCTCTGGACACTCAGCTCCGGGGTACTGGCCGGGCTCTACTTCCCGCTGCGGTTCATGCCGGACTGGATCGCCGTACCGCTCTGGCTGGCCACCCCCTTCCCGAGCCTGTTGCAGACCCCGCTGGACGTGGTCGTGGAGCGGGACGGGCCGGTGATCCAGGCCGGCATGGTGGCGGTGCAACTCCTCTGGGCGGGGCTGCTCCTGCTCGCCTGCCGTACGGTGCAGCGCCGGGCCGAGCGCAGGTTGGTCGTACAGGGTGGCTGAGTGGGCGTACCGGCTGCGTCGGGCACCGGCCTATCTGGCGCTGCTGCGCGGGCAGGCCCGGTCGCAGATGTCCTACCGCACCTCGTTCGTGGTGGACCTGGTCAGCAACATCGGCGTCACCGCGCTCGACGTGCTCACCGTGCTGGTGCTGTTCCGGGTCACCCGGGAACTCGGCGGCTTCGACCGGAGCGAGGCGATGCTGATGGTGGGACTCTCGTCCGCCGCCTTCGCCACCGCCGACCTCGCGGTCGGCAACGTGGAGGCGCTGCGCCGGTACGTCCGGACCGGACTGCTGGACGCGGTGCTGGTCCGCCCGCTCGGCGCGCTGCCCCAGTTGCTGCTGATGGATCTGCCACTGCGCAAGGCTGCCCGAGCCGTCTTCGGGGCGGCTGTGCTGGTGGTCGCGCTGGTCACCGCCGATCTGGTGTGGACGCCGGGTCGGGTGGCGCTGGCCGTGCTGGCCCCGCTGGCCGGGGCGGTCTTCTTCGCCGCGATCTTCGTGGCCACCGCGTCGCTGTCGTTCTGGTGGATCGACTCCGGCGAGGTCGGCTCGGCGTTCACCTACGGTGGGCGGGACTTCACCACGTACCCGATGACTGTCTATAGTGGCTGGTTCCGAACGGCCTTCGCGTACGGGATGGGGTTCGGTTTCGTGGCCTACTACCCGGCTCTGGCGCTGCTCGGCCGGGCCGACCCGCTCGGCCTGCCGGCCTGGGTGGGCTGGGTCGCGCCGGGCGTGGCGCTGCCGGCCGCCGTGCTCGCCGCCGCGGTCTGGCGGCTCGGGGTACGTCACTACCGGAGCACCGGCTCGTGACCGCGCCCCCGCCGGACGCCCCGGTGATCGAGACCCGCGACCTGCGCAAGGAGTTCGTGGTACGGGTCCGGGCCGGTCGGTTCCGCCGGACGAAGCGGGTGGTGGGTGCGGTCGACGGGATCGACCTCACCGTCCGGCGCGGCGAGATGGTCGGCTACATCGGGCCGAACGGTGCCGGCAAGTCGACCACGCTGAAGATGCTGACCGGGGTGTTGAGCCCCTCGTCCGGTCAGGTACGCGTCTGCGGGCTGTTGCCGGTGGCCCAGCGCACCCGGCTGGCGCTGCGCATCGGGGTGGTCTTCGGGCAGCGTTCGCAGCTCTGGTGGGACCTGCCGCTGCGGGACTCCTTCGACCTGCTCCGGCACATCTACCGGGTACCGGCGGCCGAGCACGCCGCCCGGCTGCGCCGCTGCCGCGCCGAACTCGACCTGGACGGGTTCCTGGACGTCCCGGTCCGGCAGCTCTCGCTCGGGCAGCGGATGCGGGGCGAGCTGACGGCCGCGCTGCTGCACGGCCCGGAGGTGCTCTTCCTGGACGAGCCGACGATCGGGCTCGACGTGGTGAGCCGGCAGGCGGTCCGGGCCTTCCTGGCCGAACTCGGCGCGGCCGGCGACACCACGCTGGTGCTGACCACGCACGACCTGGCCGACATCGAGCGGCTCTGCCGGCGACTGGTGGTGATCGACCACGGTCGGGTGGTGCACGACGGGTCGATCGAGTCGCTGCACGCGCGGTACGGCTCGCGCCGGCAGGTTGTCGCCGACCTCGACGAGCCACTCGACGAGCCGCCGGTGCTGCCCGGCGCACCGCTGCTGCGTGCCGAGGCGGACGGGCGGCGGCTGGTCTTCGCCTGCGAGTCGGCGACCGCCTCCGAGGTGGTGGCCGGGCTGGCCCGGGTCGCCCCGCTGCGGGACATCGCCATCGTGGAGCCGGACATCGAGGAGGTCGTCGCCCGGCTCTACCGGACGCCGGCCCCGGCCGACGTCGTCGGGCACTGACCGTCCGGGCGTCCGGCCCCGGTCAGGGGTGCTCCATCACCAGTACGGCGAAGGTGCCGGGGGCGAGTGCCTCGTACCGGTGCGGGACGTCGCCCGGAAAACTGGCGTAGTCGCCGGGGCCGAGTTCGACCGGGTCGGTCGCCGGGCCGGTGCGCAGTCGACCGGCGGCCACCACCAGGTGCTCCACGCTGCCGGGGATGTGCGGATCGGCGTCGCGCGGCTGGCCGGGTTCCACGTCGATCAGGTAGATGTCCCGGCGTGCCTGCGGTGCGCCGGCCGCCAGCAGGGTGCCGGTGAACTCGGCCTGCTGGGAGCGGAATCCTGGCGCCTGTCCGGCCCGGATGACCCGTACCGGCGGCTGGGGCTGCTCGACGAGCCGGCTGAACGGTACGCCGAGGGCGACCCCGAGCGCCCAGAGCGTCTCCACACTCGGGTTTCCGTTGCCGGCTTCGAGTTGCGACAGGGTCGACTTGGCGATTCCGGCCCGGCGGGCCAGTTCGGCCAGCGAGATGCCGTTGCGCTCGCGTTCGCGGCGCAGCGCGGCGGCGATGGCGGGCACCGGGGAGTTGCCGGAACGGGGCTGCGTTCGATCCATCGGTCCATCCGTTCGGGTTGACGAACAGGGCGGCGGGTGTTCATTATTCTGAACCATGCGTACGGCAGATCGAACAGCGGCATCCGGACCGGTCCCGGCCCGGACCCTGCTGCGCGACATCGGCGCGATCGGGGTCGCGATGCTGGCGGTCGGCGCCTCCTTCGGCGCCGTCGCGCTCGCCGCCGGCCTCCCGGTGCCCGCGATCGTCGCGATGTCCACGCTGCTGTACGCCGGTGGCGCCCAGTTCATCGCGGTCGGGTTGGTCGCGGCCGGCAGCCCGGTCGCGGCGGTCTTCGCCGGCCTGCTGCTCAACGCCCGGCACCTGCCGTTCGGGCTGGCCCTCGGGGACGTGCTCGGCCGGCGCTGGCGGCACCGGCTGCTCGGCAGCCACCTGATGACCGACGAGGTCACCGCCTTCACCCTGGCCCAACCCGACCGGGCGGGCCGGCGCCGCGCGTTCTGGCTGGCCGGGATCCTGCTCTTCCTGGCCTGGAACGTCGGTACCTTGCTCGGGGTGCTACTGGCCAGCCGGGTCGGCGATCCGCTCCGGCTCGGGCTGGACGCCGCGTTCCCGGCCGGGTTGCTCGCGCTGCTGTTGCCCGCGCTGCGCGACCCGAGGACCCGTCGGGTGGCAGTGGTCGGCGCGGCGATCGCGCTGCTGGTCACCCCCGTGCTGCCGGCCGGCCTGCCGGTGCTGCTGGCACTGGCCGGACTCGCCGTACTGCTGCTGCCCCGGCGAGCCCGGGAACGGCCGTGCTGAGCCGTGGCACCGACGGGTGCTGCGGGTCGCCGCTGTCAGACAGTCGACCGAGGGAGCGGGAATGCTGATCGTGGTGATCTTGGCGCTGGCCGTCGGCACCTACGCCTTTCGACTCTCCGGAGTGGTGCTGCGGGACCGGCTCGCCCTGCCAGACGGGGTGAACCAGTTGCTGCCGATGGCGGCGGCCGCCCTGCTCGCGGCGTTGGCGGTCACCGCCGCGCTGACCGAGGCCGGCGCCTTCGCCGGCTTCGCCCGCCCGACCGGGGTACTCGTCGGCGCCGTACTCGCCTGGCGCCGTGCCCCGTTCGTCGCGGTGGTGGTCGCGGCGGCCGGTACGGCGGCCCTGCTCCGCCTGCTCGGCGTACCGTGAGCGGCGCCCGTGACGGCCGTACCGTGAGCGGCGCCTGTGGCTGCCGCACCCTGAGCGGCGCCTGTGGCGGCGCACCGTGGTGAGCGTGGCCTGTCCCGCCATGCCGTGAGCGGCCGTTCGGGGACGGTTCGTTGCCCGGGTGCCGGTCGGTGCGGGTGGCTCAGATCTTGTCGCCGAGGTTGACCCGGGGGACCGGGGCGCGCATCCGGCGGAACGTGATGGAGCGCATGATCGCGTAGAGGTAGAGCGAGCCCATCCGCTGGTCGGTCTTGGGGAACCGCTGCCGGACCAGCTTCTTGATCTTTCGAGAGATCAGAATCGAGTCGATCACCAGGGCGATCGCCAGCAGCCCCCAGAGCAGGTTGGAGGCGAACCGCACCACCGGCGGCATGGTGTTCGCCGAACCGATCAGCACCACCAGGGCACCGCCGAAGAACCAGGTGCCGACGGTACGCCGGGAGTCGACCACGTCCCGGGCGAGTCCGCGCTCGGGAGCCCGGTCCCGGGGACCGCCCTCGCGGCGGAACTCGGCCGCCGACTCCGCCCGCAACTGCCGGCGTCGTTCCCGGGCCTCCTGCTTGCTGAGCGGCTTGGTGTCGCCGGCCACCCGTCGACCCGCGCTCGGGCGCTTCGGAGTCTCCCTGCCCAGCTCCTTCTTGCTCGGGGTGTAACCCCGGGGGCGGGCGGGCGCGGACTCCTCCTCGGGGGTCACCTGAGCGGTGGACTCCTCGACGAGGTCGGTGGGCTTGCGGCGAAACAGCGACGGCACGCGGCAAGGGTAGCCAACCGCCGGAGCGTCCCGCACCTCGCGGTACGCCCCACGGCCGCGCACCGCCGCCCGGAACCGGGTGAGGGTCGTCTCACCCGGCCTCCGGCTGGCGCGCACCCGGCCCCGTCGGGCCCGGGTGCGCGGGTCAGGGGCGCTCGACGTGCGCGCCGAGGTCGGCGAGCTTGGCCTCGAAGTCCTCGTAACCCCGGTTGATCAGGTCCACGCCGTAGACCCGGGAGGTGCCCTCGGCCGCCAGCGCGGCGATCAGGTGGCTGAACCCGGCCCGCAGGTCGGGGATCACCAGGTCGGCGGCGTGCAGCTTCGACGGCCCGGCGATCACCGCCGAGTGCTTGAAGTTGCGGCGGCCGAACCGGCAGGGGGTACCGCCGAGGCAGTCCCGGTAGACCTGGATCGTCGCGCCCATCTTGTTCAGCGCCTCGGTGTAGCCGAGCCGCTGCTCGTACACCGTCTCGTGCACGATCGACAGGCCCCGGGCCTGGGTCAGCGCCACCACCAGCGGCTGCTGCCAGTCGGTCATGAACCCCGGGTGCACGTCGGTCTCCAGCGCCACCGCCCGCAGTTCGCCGCCGGGGTGCCAGAACCGGATCCCGCCCTCCTGACCCGGGCTGCCCTGCCGGGGCGGCCGGGTGTCGGTCACCTCGTACGCCCCGCCGACCGAGCGGAACACGTTGAGGAAGGTCATCATGTCGGCCTGCTCGGCGCCGAGCACCTCGACCCGGCCACCGGTGGCCAGCGCGGCGGCGGCCCAGCTCGCCGCCTCGATCCGGTCCGGGATCGGCCGGTGGGTGTAGCCGCCCAGCCGGGACACACCCTGCACCTCGATCACCCGGTCGGTGTGCACCTTGATGATCGCGCCCATCTTCTGCAGTATGCAGATCAGGTCGATGATCTCCGGCTCGACGGCCGCGTTGCGCAGCTCGGTGACGCCCTCGGCGAGTACGGCGGTCAGCAGCACCTGCTCGGTGGCGCCCACGCTCGGGTACGGCAGCTCGAACTTGGTGCCGTGCAGGCCGCTCGGCGCGGTCAGGTGCATCCCCTCGGGGGCCTTGTCCACCACCGCGCCGAACTGCCGCAGTGCCTGGATGTGGAAGTCGATAGGCCGCGGGCCGATGTGGCAGCCGCCGAGGTCGGGGATGAAGGCGTGGCCGAGCCGGTGCAGCAGCGGGCCGCAGAACAGGATCGGGATCCGGCTCGACCCGGCGTGCACGTTGATCTCGTCCGTGCTGGCGCGCTCGACGTTGGCCGGGTCGAAGACCAGTTCACCGTCGTCGGCCCCGTCGGTGACCTTCACACCGTGCAGTTCGAGCAGGCCTCGGACCACCTCGACGTCGCGGATCCGCGGCACGTCGAAGAGCCGGCTCGGCTCGTCGCCGAGCAGGGCCGCGACCATCGCCTTGGAGACGAGATTCTTCGCGCCGCGCACTCGGATCTGCCCGGAAAGGGGCGTACCTCCGTGTACGACCAGGACGTCGTCGGTCAACGCAACCTCCAGCGGGTTGATGCTGCTCTACGTCGATGCTCTCCGCGAGGGTGAACCACCAGGTCCACACAGCCGTCGCCCCGTGGTCCGGCCGGCACGGCGCGATCACACCATCCGGCCCGGACGCGCTGTCACGGCCCCGGGCAGCATAGCGCTCGGTTACGAAAAAGGAGCGGTCACAGCGCAACGGATGGCACGAAACGGGGACAGAGGCAGGAATCCGCGCCCGCCTATTACTGTCAGTAGTTGCTTGCGTCCGCTACGGCAGGGCCAGCATCTGGTCCAGCGCCACTCGGGCGTGGTGCGCGGTGTCCGGATCCACGGTGATCTGGTTCGGCACCCGGCCGGCGACCAGTTCCTCGAGCGACCAGACCAGGTGCGGCAGGTCGATCCGGTTCATCGTGGAGCAGTAGCAGACGGTCCGGTCCAGGAACATGACCTGCTTGTCCGGGTGGGCGTTGGCCAGCCGGCGGACCAGGTTCAGTTCGGTGCCGACCGCCCAGGCCGAGCCGGCCGGCGCCGCCTCGATGGTGTTGATGATGTACTCGGTCGAGCCGACGTGATCGGCCGCGGTCACCACGTCGTACCGGCACTCGGGGTGGACCAGCACGTTCACTCCGGGGACCCGCATCCGGACCTCGTTGACACTGCTCAGGGTGAACCGGCCGTGCACCGAGCAGTGCCCTCGCCAGAGGATCATCTTGGCTTCCGCGAGCTGCTTCGCGGTCAGGCCGCCGCCGGGCTTGTGCGGGTCGTAGAGCACGCAGTCGTCGGCGTCCAGCCCCATCTTCAGTACCGCCGTGTTGCGGCCGAGGTGCTGGTCGGGAAGGAAGAGCACCCGCTGCCCCCGCTCGAACGCCCAGTGCAGCGCCCGTTCGGCGTTCGACGAGGTGCAGACCACCCCGCCGTTGCGCCCGACGAAGCCCTTGATGTCGGCGGACGAGTTCATGTAGGTCACCGGCACGGTCGAGCCGGCCACACCGAGCTCCTCCAGCGCCTCCCAGGCGGTCTCGACCTGCGGCAGCGCTGCCATGTCGGCCATCGAGCAGCCGGCGGCCAGATCGGGCAGCACCACCCGCTGGGCGTCGGTGGTGAGGATGTCGGCGCTCTCGGCCATGAAGTGCACGCCGCAGAAGACGATGTACTCCGCGTCCGGCCGGGCCGCCGCCTCGCGGGCCAGCTTGAACGAGTCACCGGTCACGTCGGCGAACTGGATCACCTCGTCGCGCTGGTAGTGGTGGCCGAGCACGAACACCCGGTCACCGAGCGCCGCCTTGGCGGCCGTGGCCCGGGCGACCAGGTCCGGGTCGCTCGGCGCCGGCAACTCGCCGGGACAGTCGACCCCGCGCTCGCTGGCCGGGTCGGCGCCCCGGCCGAGCAGCAGCAGGGCGGTAGCGGTGCTGGACGGCTCTACCCACGTCGAAGTCACGATCCCATGCTTCCACAGCCGGGACCGCTTTCCAGTCGTCCCGGTGTGGGCTGCCACACTCGTGATCCATGCGGATCCTGATCTGTCCGGACAAGTTCGCCGGCACCCTCTCCGCGACCGAGGTCGCCGAGGCGGTGCGGGACGGCTGGCGGGAGGTGGCCCCCGCCGACGACCTGGTGCTGCGCCCGCTCTCCGACGGCGGGCCGGGGTTCGTCGAGGTGCTCGCCGCCGCACTGCCCGGACGCCGGGTGCCGGTGCCCACGGTCGACCCGCTGGGCCGGCCGGTCACCGGGGAGATCCTGCTCACCTCCGACGGCGGCACGGCGTACGTGGAGAGTGCCCACGCGTGCGGCCTGCACCTGCTCGCCCCGGACGAACGCGCCCCGAGGCTGGCCACCTCGTACGGCCTCGGCGCGCTGCTCGCCACCGCCGCCGAGGCGGGTGCCCGCCGTGCCGTGGTCGGGCTGGGCGGCTCGGCCGTGAACGACGCGGGCGCGGGGCTGCTGGCCGCGCTGAACGCCGTACCGGTGGACGCCTCCGGGATGGCCCTGCCGTACGGCGGAGCCGCGCTGCTCGCCGTCGCCGGGCTGACCGGACGGCCACAGTTGCGCGGGATGGAGTTTGTCGCGGCGACCGACGTCGACAACCCGTTGACCGGATTGACCGGCGCGTCGAACGTCTTCGGACCGCAGAAGGGTGCCACCCGGGAGGACGTACTCCTGCTCGACGACGCGCTGGGGCGCTTCGCCGAGGTGCTGGAGCGGGACCTGCCCGGCTGCCCGCCCGGCCTGGCCGGGCTGCCGGGTGCCGGTGCCGCCGGTGGGCTCGGTGCGGCACTGCTCGCCATGGGTGGCCGGTGCGAGTCGGGTATCGGGCTGGTCACCCGGTTGATCGGGCTGGACGCCGCCTACGACGAGGCCGACCTGGTGATCACCGGGGAGGGTTCCTTCGACCACCAGTCGCTGCGCGGCAAGGTGGTTGCCGGGGTGGCCGGGGCGGCCCGGGACCGTGGGGTGCCCTGCGTGGTGCTGGCCGGCCGGGTCAGCGCGGGTCGGCGCGAGGCGGCGGCGGCCGGGGTGACCGAGACGCACAGCCTGGTCGACCACTTCGGCGGGGAGCCGCACGGCGGCGTCGAGCGGGCGATGAGCCGGCCGGCCGAGGGCCTGCGGGCGCTGGCGGCCCGACTGGCCGGACAGTGGAGCCGGTGATCGACTCAGCCCAGTCCCTGCCCTTGAGCAGGTGAGGCGTCAGCGACCCGAACCGGCCCGAGTCCGCTGCCGACCGCTCTGGGGTGTTCGTCACATCCGACCGCGTCGGGACAGCTGCGCGGCCCGGTGGAGAGGTCGGACGATGCGGCGCAGGGAGACAGGTTCCGCCCGAGCGAGCGTGACCTGCGTCCCGCGGGCCTAGAATCGATTTTGTACCCGCATTGGGAATCATCGGCCAGCCGGCTAGCGTTGGCCAGTACGGATAAACATCGCACCGGCGTAGGGGAGACTTTCATCGTGACAACGCCAGCGCAGACCGAGTCGACCGCGGAAACCGCTCCGAGCAGCATCGTCCTGACCGACGTCGCGGCGGAAAAGGTGAAGGCCCTGATCGAGCAGGAGGGCCGCGACGACCTGCGGCTGCGGGTCGCGGTGCAGCCGGGTGGCTGCTCCGGCCTGCGTTACCAGCTCTTCTTCGACGAGCGTTCGCTCGACGGTGACGTGGTCAGTGACTTCGGCGGGGTCGAGGTCGTCGTCGACCGGATGAGCGCGCCGTACCTGACCGGCGCGACCATCGACTTCGCCGACCGGATCGACGCCCAGGGCTTCACCATCGACAACCCGAACGCGCAGAACTCGTGCGCGTGCGGCGATTCGTTCCACTGATCGGTACTTTGTCCCGGTTTACCCGGTGCATCCCGATCTACTGTCGCATACTGGTTACCTGAGCGGGTCGCCCCGCGCGGGCGGCGTGACGTTTACCCGGAGAGTCCGTCACGCCGCCGCGTGGGAGCGGCCCGTTCGGCGTTTGGGGTGAAAGGAGGGGCCCCTTCTTATCGCTTTCTGTTGTAGAAGGGCCCCTTCCTTGCACCCCAGGCGTGGGTGACGTCCGGTTGGCCGGTACCCGATCGATCGGGGGCGTGGCCGACGACGGACCGGTAGGCTGACCCGGCCGTAATCCCCGTCTCCGACCCCGAGGGCCGACATGAAGATCGCCGTCACCGGCTCGATCGCCACCGACCACCTGATGCACTTCCCGGGCCGGTTCGCCGATCAGTTCATCGCCGACCAGCTGCACAAGGTCTCACTCTCCTTCCTCGTCGACGAGTTGGTGCTCCGCCGGGGCGGGGTGGCCGCCAACATCGCCTTCGGGATGGCGCAGCTCGGCCTGCGGCCGGTGCTGCTCGGCGCGGTCGGTGCCGACTTCGACGACTACCGGTCCTGGCTGGAGCGGCACGGCGTCGACTGCACCTCGGTGCACATCAGCGAGGTGGCCCACACGGCCCGGTTCGTCTGCACCACCGACACCGAGATGTGCCAGATCGCCTCCTTCTACGCCGGCGCGATGAGCGAGGCCCGCAACATCGAGCTGGCCCCGGTCGCCGACCGGATCGGCGGGCTCGACCTGGTGCTGGTCAGCGCCAACGACCCGGACGCGATGCTGCGACACTCCGAGGAGTGCCGCCAGCGCGGGTACGCCTTCGCCGCCGACCCGTCGCAGCAGCTCGCCCGGATGGACGGCTCCGCCGTACTCGGCCTGATCGACGGCGCGGACTATCTGCTCACCAACGACTACGAGAAGTCGCTGCTGCAGAGCAAGGCCGGGCTGACCGACGACCAGCTGCTGGAGCGGGTCAGGATCCGGGTCACCACGCTGGGCAAGGACGGCGTCGAGATCGTCGGCCGGGACATCGAGCGGATCCACGTACCCATCGCCCGCGAGTTGCACGTCGCCGACCCGACCGGGGTGGGCGACGGCTTCCGGGCCGGATTCTTCGCCGGCCTCTCCTGGGGATTGGGCCTGGAGCGGTCGGCCCAGATCGGCTCGCTCCTCGCCACGCTGGTGCTGGAGACCATCGGCACCCAGGAGTACGAGGTCCGCAGCGATCTCTTCGTCAAGCGCCTCGCCGAGTCGTACGGCGACGAGGCCGCCGAGGAGGTCCGGCAGCACCTGGGTTGAGGCGTACCGGCGGTCGTCCGGCGCTGCCTCAACGGCGCTGCGTCAGCGGCCCGCTGCGTCAGCGGCCCGCTGCCTCGGTCGGCGCGCTGCCTCGGTGGGCGCGTTGCCTCAGTGGGCGCGGCGGATGTCGTACGCGGGGGAGCCGTCGACGGTCGGGGTGTCGACCAGCTCCTGTCCGCGCATCCGGCACCAGGCCGGAATGTCGATCGCGGCTGCCGGGTCGTCGGCGAGCACCCGGAGCACGCCGCCGACCGGCAGTTGGGGCAGTCGCCGGGCCGCCGCGATGACAGGCAGCGGGCAGCGCTGGCCCAGACAGTCGACGACCTCGTCCGGAGCGTTCACCACTGACCTCCCGGCACCCGCGTCCGTCCCTTCGCTCGTCGTCGGCCCTCCGGCGATTGTCCGACGCCGGGCGGGGTGGAGCCAACCGGCGCGGCCGGCGTCGTCCTCCGAGTCCGACCCGCTGCGCCTCGGCGCGCAGGGCGGCTCAGAGTCCGACCACCCCGGCCTCGGCGCGCAGGGCGGCCACGATTCCCGGCAGCTCGGCAAGGAACCGCCGCACCTCCGCCTCGGTGCTCTCCCGGTGCAGCGAGATCCGTACGTTGCCGTGCGAGAGCACCCCCATCGCCTCGAGCACGTGCGACGGGCGCAGCGTGGACGAGGTGCAGGACGAACCGGACGAGACCGCGAAGCCGCGCCGGTCCAGGGCGTGCAGCAGCGCCTCGCCGTCGACGTAGAGACAGGAGAAGGTGACCAGGTGCGGCAGCCGGTGCACCGGGTCACCGACCACCTCCACGTCCGGCACCGTCGCGGCCACGGTGGCCCGGATCCGGTCGACAAGCGGTCCGAGCCGGGCGGCCTCGGCCGCGGCGTCGGCGTGCACCGCGCGCAGCGCCGCTGCCGCCGCCACGATCGCGGGCAGGTTTCCCACCCCGGGGGTACGGCCGGCCTCCCGCTCGTCCGCCGGGTACGGCGACTCCCAGCGGGTGCCCTTGCGCACCACCAGCAGCCCGACCCCGGGCGGGCCGCCCCACTTGTGTGCACTTGCCGACAGCAGCGACCAGCCCTCCGGCACCGGCAGCCGGCCCACCGACTGGGCGGCGTCGACGTGCAACGGCACCCCGGCGGCGGCGCAGGCCCGGGCGGCTTCGGCAACTGGCTGGAGGGTACCCACCTCGTGGCTGGCGCTGATCAGGCTGCCGAGCGCCACCCCGGGGGCGGCCACCGCCGACGACCAGGCGTCGAGGTCGAGCCGTCCGGCCCGGTCCACGGGTACCGAGCTGGCGGAGCCGCCGGCTGCCACGTGCCGCTGCGCCGCGTGCAGTACCGCCGAGTGCTCGATCGCCGAGCGCACGAGGGTGCCGCCGGCCCGGCGCCGCCCGGCCAGCCCGCCCAGCACCGCGGCGTGCGCCGCCGCCGTACCGCTGGGGGTGAAGGAGAGCTCGTCGGGGCGTACCCCGAGAACCTCGGCGGTGGCCGCCCGCGCCGCGTCGAGGAGCTGGCGGGCCCGGCGGGCCGGCGCGTAGAGCCGGGACGGATCCGCCCAGCCGTCCTCCAGGGCGGCCAGCATCGCCTGCCGGGCTACCGGGTGTAACGGTGCCGCGGAGGCCGCGTCGAAGTAGACCGGTGGCTCGCTCACCAGCAAACCGTAACCCGGTGCCGGATCGGACAAGATCCCCCGGCAGAGTGGGGACGTGGACCCCAAGGCCGTCGAGCCGACGCAGGTCGAGTAATCTGCGACCGTCGGTGACGCCTTTGCCGCCGGTGTCGACAAGGCCGACGCCGCGGCGCGCTAGGGAGGCAGGACCAGGTGGTCGCAAGGGGTTCGGAGGTACGGCCGTCGGCCGTACGGCAGAGCAGTCCCCGGGACGCCCGAGGGCGCGGCTCGCGCCCGTCGGTGGGCCGGCTGGCCGCGCTCGGAGCCGGTGGCGCCGCGCTGCTCGTCCTGCTGACCGGTTGTGACGTCGGTCGGGCGTTCGACGGGTTCGGGTGGCCGCAGGGTGGCATCAGCCCCGAGTCCCACCGCATGTACGACCTCTGGATCGGCTCGACGATCGCGGCTTTGGCGGTCGGCGTCTTCGTCTGGGGCCTGATCTTCTGGTGCATCATCCGCTACCGCAAGCGGGGCGAGGCGCTGCCGGTGCAGACCCGGTTCAACATGCCGATGGAGTTCCTCTACACCATCGCGCCGATCCTGGTCGTCGCCGTGCTCTTCTACTACACGGCGATCGTGCAGACCGGGGTCAACAAGGTCACCAACAACCCCGACGTGACCGTCGAGGTGGTCGCCTTCAAGTGGAACTGGCAGTTCAACTACCGGGACCGGCCGGGCGAGGACGCCAGCACGGTGGCCTCGACGCTGGGCACCAGCGAGGTGATCCCGATCCTGGTGCTGCCGACCGGCCGCAGCATCCGGTTCGAGGAGACCAGCCGGGACGTCATCCACTCGTTCTGGGTGCCGGAGCTGCTCTTCAAGCGGGACGTCTTCCCCGGCAACGTCCGCAACGTCTTCGAGGTCACCAGCCTCGACACCGAGGGCGCGTACGTCGGCCGCTGCGCCGAGCTGTGCGGCACGTACCACTCGATGATGAACTTCGAGCTGCGGGTCGTCTCGCCGGAGGACTACGACCGGTTCATCGAGGCCAAGCGGGCTGGCCAGTCGACCCAGGACGCCCTGATCGCGATCGGCGAGGCGCCGCTGGCCCAGACCACCCGGCCGTTCGACACCCGGCGGGACGTCAACAACTTCGGTAACGCGAGCGCGGGAAGCTGAGGAGCGTTCAAATGAAGACCGAGTGGAAGCTCTTCGGCATCGTCTCGATCTTCCTGGCCCTCGCGGCGGTCGTCTACGGGGTGTGGACGGCTGCCGACGCGGACGGTCGGGTGGAGTGGATCGGTACCCTCGCGCTGGCGCTGTCGTTCCTGCTCACCGCGATGTGCGGCGGCTTCTTCTGGTTCGTGTCGCGCCGGATCGACCTGCGCCCGGAGGACCGGCCGGACGCCGAGATCTCCGACGGCGCGGGTGAGGTCGGCTTCTTCAGCCCCGGCAGCTACTGGCCGTTCGGGCTGGCCCTCGCCGCCACCATCGCCGGCCTCGGCCTGGTGTTCTGGCAGGTGTGGCTGATCGCCGCCGGCCTGATCGCGGTGATCTTCGGCGCCTGCGGGCTGCTCTTCGAGTACTACACCGGCACCCGCCGCACCGCGGAGCACTGACCGGCGGAACAAGCGTCTCCGACGACCCGTGGCCCTTCAGGGCTACGGGTCGTCGTCGTTCATGCCCCGTCAACGGTCCTGAGCGGGCCGTCTGGCGAAGATCTGGTCCAGGTGGTACCCGAGCAGGCCACGGGCCTCCGACGCGCCGCGCAGACTCGCCATGACGCTGTCGGCGAGACCGGTCGCCAGCGCGACCAGGTTGCCGGCCTCCGCCCGGGGATCCCGGCCCGGTGCCAGTTCGCCGGCCCGGTCCGCCCGGTCGAGCCGGTCGGCGATGGCCCGCTCCAGCTCGTCCGAGCTGCGGGTGTGCGGGAGCGCGGCCAGCGCGGGCTCGGTCAGCGTCAGGGCCCCACCCGGTTGATCGTCGCCGGGCGAAGCTCGCTGCTGCCTCCGCAGC
The DNA here is from genome assembly GCF_002846275.1 of Plantactinospora sp. CNZ320. Lineage (NCBI taxonomy): Bacteria > Bacillati > Actinomycetota > Actinomycetes > Micromonosporales > Micromonosporaceae > Plantactinospora > Plantactinospora sp. CNZ320. Next base: position 2,886,177 of record NZ_PJMP01000001.1, on the reverse strand, counting down.
GGGCCGTGGCCCGCGCGACGGCCCTGATCCCGGACGTGCACGCCGACATCGTGCCGGGGGTCGGGCACGGCCTGCCGATGGAGCGGCCGGCGCTGGTGAACCGCCTCATTCTCGACTTCGTCGAGGCGCACACCCCGGAGGTCCCGGCCCGGTGAGCGCAGCTCAGGTGTTGCGGGGCTGAAAAGGCGTGGCGCCCGCCGGAACGTTCCGGCGGGCGCCACGTCGTGCTGTGCGTTGGTCAGCGGCGGTCGCCGCTGCCGATCTCCTCGCGCTCGGGGCGCGGCTCGACCGGCGGGTGGCCGGGCGAGACCGGCGCCTCGGCCGGCTTCTCGATCGGGTAGAAGAAGCCCCGGATCGCCGGGCCGAGCGCGCCGAGCCGGTTCATCTTCTTCGGTACGACCCAGCCGACGTACTCCAGCTCGCTGTGACCGTGCTCGTCGGTCCGGCCCAGCGGCTGGTGCACCTCCACGAACTGCCCGTTCGGGAGCCGGCGGATGATGCCGGTCTCGACGCCGTGCGCGAGTACCTCCCGGTCGTGCTGCTGGAGCCCGAGGCAGATCCGGTAGGTGATGTAGTAGGCGATCGGCGGAACGATGATCAAGCCGATCCGGCCGGCCCAGGTCATCGCGTTCAGGCTGATCCAGAACTTCTCCGCGATCACGTCGTTCGCCCCGGAGAGCGTCAGCACCAGCCAGAACGACACCGCCATGGCGCCCAGGGCCGTACGGCCCGGCACGTCGCGGGGACGCTGGAGCAGGTGGTGGATCCGCCGGTCCTTGTTGATCCGGGCCTCGATGAACGGGTAGAGCAGCGGCACCACGGTCAGGATCCCGGGGAGTACCACGGTGGGCCAGAACAGCGGCGGGATCACGTAGCCGTCGCCGATCGGGATCGAGATCTCCCACGGTGGCATCAACCGGGTCGAGCCGTCGAGGAACATGACGTACCAGTCGGGCTGGCTCGCCGCCGAGACCACCGCGGCCTCGTACGGGCCGAAGAGCCAGATCGGGTTGATCTGCGCCAGGCCGCCGAGCAGGGCGATCACCCCGAAGACGATCATGAAGAAGCCACCCTGCTTGAGCGCGTAGCGCGGGAACATCCGTTCGCCGACCACGTTCGTGTTGGTCCGGCCGGGGCCGGGCCACTGGGTGTGCTTCTGCTTGAAGACCAGTCCGAGGTGCACGCTGATCAGGGCCACCAGCAGGGCGGGGATCAGCAGCACGTGCGCGATGAAGAACCGGGGGATGATGAGCCCGTTACCGGGGAACTCCCCGCCGAAGATGGCCGCGGTGACCCAGGTGCCGACCACCGGGATGGACAGCATGATCGAGGAAGCGATCCGCAGGCCGGTGCCGGAAAGGCCGTCGTCCGGGAGCGAGTAGCCGGTGAAGCCGGCCAGGAAGCCGACCCAGAAGAGCAGGTAGCCGATCATCCAGTTCAGCTCGCGCGGCTTGCGGAACGCTCCGGTGAAGAAGATCCGCATCATGTGCACGATGATCGAAGCCATGAACAGCAGCGCCGCCCAGTGGTGCATCTGCCGCATCACCAAGCCGCCGCGGACGTCGAACGAGATGTCCAGCGACGAGGAGTACGCGGCGGACATGTGCACGCCCTGCAACGGCCGGTAGCTGCCGTCGTAGGTCACCTCGCGCATCGACGGCTCGAAGAACAGCGTCAGGTAGACGCCGGTCAGCAGCAGCACGACGAACGAGAAGAGCGCGATCTCGCCCAGCAGGAACGACCAGTGGTCGGGGAAGACCTTGTTCAGCAGGGACCGTAGCGGGGTCGCTACCTGCAACCTGTCGTCGACCTCACGGGCGGCCTTGCCGGGCACCGCCGCCATGTCGAACCTTCGACGCTTCATGGCCGCTCCCAGAAGTCTGGCCCTACGGTCTCGGTGAAGTCGGACTTCGCCACGAAGAAGCCACCCTCGACTTCGAGCGGCAGTTGGGGAAGTCGCCGGTTCGCCGGGCCGAAGATCGGGCGGGCGTTGTCGGTGATCAGGAACTGGGACTGGTGGCAGGGGCAGAGCAGCCGGTTGGTCTGCTGCTCGTAGAGGCTGGCCGGGCAGCCCGCGTGCGTGCAGATCTTGGAGTAGGCGATGTAGTTGCCCCACATGTAGTCCGGCTTGTCCTCCCGGGCGTTCGCCTGGCGCGACTTGATCGCGTCCTGTTCCCGGAGGTGGATCAGCAGCACCGGAGAGTCGGCGTACTTGTTGGTGGCGCCGCCCGGGATGCCGGGGAAGACGGTGATCTGACCGCCGGGGCTGACGTCCTCGGGGCGTACCGGGGTGCCGTCGTGGTGGGTCAGGTGGATGCGCTTGCCGTCCTGCGGTTTCCAGCCGGTGGTGAACATCTGGTTGTCCCGGTGCGGCTGCTCGATCAGACCACCGATCAGCGGTGCCGCGGCGACCGCGCCCACCGGAGCGAGGCCGGCGAGCAGCGAGATGCCGAGCAGCGGCCGACGGCGTACGCCCATCTCGTCGGCCAGGTAGAGCATCGTGTTGCCGGTGAGCTTGCGCTGGTCCTCGTCGACGATCTCGTCGTGCCGGCCCTGGATCGACACCTCCTTGGGCAGCAGCTTCTTGCCCCAGGCGAGGAGGCCGAAGCCGACCAGGAGCAGCGCGAGCCCGAGGGTGACGCCGAGTAGCGGGGTGTAGAGCACCCCGAGCCCGTCCTGGGACTCGAAGGTCCAGGGCCACCAGATGTAGATCGCCACGAACGCGGTCGCCAGCACGCCGACCAGCAGGAACATCAGGGTGATCGTCCGGGTCAGCCGGCGTTCCGCCTTGGTGCCCGGCACCGGGAACTGCGCCTCGTAGTGGACGATCTCGATGTCGTCACGCCGGGCACCCTCCCGGACGATGTCGAACCGGGACAGCGTCGGGTCGTTCAGGTCGACCGGCTGCTGCCCGGCCGCGTACGGCTCTACGTCGTTGGGAGTGCTCATGACTTACCCGCAATCCACAGGGCGGCGAAGATCAGCGCCACGATGCCGACCAGGAAGATCACCAGCGCCTCGGTGGCCGGGCCGTACCGGCCGAGGTTGAGCCCGCCCGGGTCGCGGTCGGACTGCACGGTCTCGTTCAGGTACGCGATGATGTCGGCCTTCTGGTCCGGCCGGATCTGGTTGTCGCCGAAGACGGGCATGTTCTGCGGGCCGGTCAGCATCGCGCCGTAGATCTGCCGGTCGGTCGCGCCCCGCAGCGTTGGGGCGAACTTGCCGGAGGAGAGGGCGCCGCCGCCACCGCCGAAGGCGTGGCAGGAGGAGCAGTTGATCCGGAACAGCCGGCCACCCTCGGCGGCGTCGCCGCCCCGGTGCAGGTTCTCGCCCTCGGGAAGCTGCGGCCCGCCCCCGAGTTCCTGCACGTACTGCGCGAGCTGGGTCGTCTGGTCACGGGTGAAGACCGGGGGCTTCTCCTCGGCCTGGACCTCCTGCCGGGCCAGCGGCATCCGGCCGGTGCTCACCTGGAACTCCACCGAGGCGGCGCCGACGCCGATCAGGCTCGGCCCGCGTCCCTCGACGCCCTGGGCGTTACGGCCGTGGCAGCTTACGCAGCTCGTGTCGAAGAGCGCCTTGCCCTCCTGCGCGGCCGAGGTGAGCTGCGGAGTGTCCTGCGCCGAGAGGCCCGGCGCGAAGACGGTGTAGGCGCCGCCGGCCAGCATGAGCGCGGCCAGCAACCGGACCGCGGCGCCCAGTCGACGCCGGGCCTTGCCGCGCGGCCTCGACCGCGCGCGGCGCAGCCGCGAGAGCAGCCCGCGAGAGCGGTCGCCGCCGGGGGTGTCAGAAGTCATGGCCTGTGTCCTTAACGGTTTTCTCGACCTTGTCTCAGGGACGGGGCAACGGGGCGGAACGTGACATGACCAAGATCACTGGAGCCAGTAGATCATGCCGTAAAGAGCGATCCAGACCACATCGACGAAGTGCCAGTAGTACGAGACGACGATCGCCGAGGTCGCCTGCGCCGGGGTGAACCGGCCCATGGTTGTCCGGATCATGAAGATGATGAAGGCCACCAGGCCACCGGTCACGTGCAGCGCGTGGAAGCCGGTGGTCAGGTAGAAGACCGACCCGTACCCGTCTCCGTTGATCTTCACGCCGTGGTGCACCAGCTCGCGGTACTCGTTGAGCTGACCCAGGACGAAGACCAGGCCCATCACGAACGTGATCGTGAACCAGCGGCGCAGCGCGTGCACGTCACCCCGCTCGGCGGCGAAGACGCCGATCTGGCAGGTGACCGAGGAGAGCACCAGGATCACCGTGAACGTCGTCGCGTACGGGATGTTCAGCACCTCGGTGTGCTTCGCCCACTGCTCGGGCGCCGCCGCCCGGATGGAGAAGTACATCGCGAACAACGCCGCGAAGAACATGAGTTCGCTCGAGAGCCACACGATCGTCCCGACGCTGACCATGTTGGGACGGGTCAGCGAGTGGATCCGGCTCTTGTCAATGGCTGAGGCCGCAGTCACGCGGTCATTATTGCCCCTGATCGGCATCGCCCATCGTCGGGGTGGCCTAACTGCCTCGTCGGACGGGGTGAAGTACCCCGCCCGGTTAGTCTGGCCTAGCCTGAAAAGCGTGCTGCACCTCGATCCCGGTACCGCTTCCGCCGTGCTCCCGGCACCCGCCGTTCTGGCCGGTGGGGGCGCCGAGACGGAGCCGTTCACCGTCTCCGCCATCTTCACCGAGGCCACGCTGAACAGCTGGCTCGCCGTCGGTCTGGTGCTGGCCGCCGGCCTCTACCTGTACGGCGTACACCGGCTGCGGGTGCGCGGCCACTCCTGGCCGGTACTGCGCACCGTGCTCTTCCTCGGGCCGGGGCTGGGCGGGATCGCCTCGGTGACGCTCACCGGGCTGGGTGCCTACGACACCACCCTGCTGTCGGTGCACATGGTCCAGCACATGGTGCTGTCGATGGTCGCGCCGATCTTCCTCGCCCTCGGCGCACCGGTGACGCTGGCGCTGCGTACCCTCGGCAAGGCGCCCCGGCGGCGGCTGCTCGCGGTGCTGCACAGCCGGGTGGCGAAGGTGCTTTCCTTCCCGCTCTTCGCCTACGCGATCTTCGTGGTCAACCCGTTCGTGCTCTACTTCTCCGGGCTCTACCGGTGGACCCTGGAGAACCCGTTCGGCCACGAGCTGGTGCACGCGCACTTCATCCTCACCGGCTGCCTCTTCTTCTGGCCGCTGGTCGGGTTCGACCCGCTGCCCGGCCGCTGGCCGTACCCGGCCCGGGCCCTGCTTATGGTGCTCTCGGTGCCCTTCCACACCGTGCTCGGGCTCACCGTCATGCAGAGCTCCACGCTCTTCGGCGGCGACTGGTACCCGTCGCTGGGGCTGGACTGGTCCGACCCGTGGAACGACCAGAAGGTCGCCGGTGGCGTCCTCTGGGCCGGCGGCGAGTTCGTCAGCGTCACCATGCTCGGCGTACTCGTGGTGCAGTGGGTGCGGCAGTCCGAGCGGGAGGCCCGCCGGGTGGACCGCGAACTGGACCGCCAGGAGGCCCGGGAACGCGCCGCCGGCAGCGCGGTGTAACGGGCCGGGCCGGGTACGCCGCCCGGCGTACCCGATGTCCCGGGATTCGGGCGGTGCCGGCCCCGGACGCCGGGCGGGCCGGTCGGGCCCCGGAGCCGACCGGTACGATCGGCGGGCAGCTACGAGGTGGGAGCACAGCGAGCGATGAGCGATCGTCAATACACCGTCCTGCTCTACAGCGACGACCCGGAGGTCCGGGACCGGATGCGGCTCGCCGTCGGCACCCGGCCGGCGGCCGACCTGACCGTCGAGTTCGTCGACGCCGCCACCTACGAAGAGTGCATCCGGCTGGTCGACGACTACGAGATCGACCTGCTGCTGCTCGACGGCGAGGCTAGCCCGACCGGCGGGCTCGGCATCGCCCGGCAGATCAAGGACGACCGGGACGACGCCCCGCCGACCTGCCTGGTGATCGCCCGGGCCGCCGACCGCTGGCTCGCGGCCTACGCCCAGGTCGACGCCACCCTGGTGCACCCGCTCGACCCGGTGACCACCGGCCAGACCGTGGCCGGCCTGCTCCGCGCCCGCGCCAGCGGGGCCAGCGCGCGCTCCTAGGGCTCCGGGTCACGCACCACCACACACCGCCAACCACCCGCCCCGCCCGGGAGGCCCGCATGGGGGAACGGACCTGGCCCAACCTGCTCGCCGCGCTGCTGCGCAACGAGGAGCTCTCCACCGCCGACACCGCGTGGGCGATGGGGGAGATCATGTCGGGGTCGGCGACCCCGGTCCAGATCGCCGGGTTCGCCACGGCGCTGCGGGCCAAGGGTGAGACCCCGGCCGAACTCGCCGGTCTGGTCGAGGCGATGCTGGGCCGGGCGACCCTGGTGGAGTTGCCGGAGTCGACCCGGGCCGAGTCCCTGGACGTGGTCGGCACCGGTGGCGACCGGGCGCACACCGTCAACATCTCCACCATGACCGCGATGGTGGTGGCCGGCGCCGGGGTACGCGTCGTCAAGCACGGCAACCGGGCCGCCTCCTCCTCGTGCGGCGCCGCCGACCTGCTCGAATTCCTCGGGGTTCCGCTCGACCTCGGCCCGGCCGGGGTGGCCCGGTGCGTGACCGAGGTCGGCATCGGGTTCTGCTTCGCCGCCCGGTTCCACCCCGGTATGCGGCACACGGCGGTGCCGCGACGCGAGATGGGTGTGCCGACGGTCTTCAACTTCCTCGGCCCGCTGACCAACCCGGCCCGGCCCCGCTCCGGCGCGGTCGGGTGCTTCGACCCCCGGATGGCTCCGGTGGTGGCCGAGGTCTTCGCCCGGCGCGGCGACTCGGTGCTGGTGATGCGGGGTGAGGACGGGCTCGACGAGTTCAGCACCGCCGCGCCGACCCGGCTGTGGATCGCACACCAGGGTCGGGTGACCGAGACCGTGGCCGACGCCGCCGACCTCGGCCTGCCCCGCTCGGCCCCCGGCGACCTGCGCGGCGGTGACGCCGCCTTCAACGCCGACGTGACCCGCCGGCTGCTCGCCGGCGAGCGCGGCCCGGTCCGGGACGCGGTGCTGCTCAACGCCGCCGCGGCCCTGGCGGCCAACGACGGCTTCTCCGGCGGGCTGCTGCCGGCGATGCGGGACGGGCTGGCCCGGGCGACCGAGTCGATCGACTCCGGCGTCGCCGCACGCACCCTGGACACCTGGGTCGACGTCGCCAAGGATGCCAAGGCCGCCGAGCTGTAGCAGAGACACGGGCGCACCCTCACCAGCCCGGGAGCTGGGCCTCGGCGCCGGTCGAGGGCAGCACCTGACGCTTGTCGCGGGGCGGCCGATGGTCTCCCGGGTACGCCGTTCCCGCCGGATTCGGCATACCCGGCGGGACGAACCGGAAACGGGGCAGCGGTGCGGGTCCGGCGGGATCGTCGGCGGAGGTTGCCGATCCCGGATGCCATAGGTCCGCGTGTGTACGGGTCAACCGGGTACCCCCGAAGTTCAACGACGGAGGGGGGAACAAACATGTTGGTCGTCAAACGCTTGGGCGTGCTCGTCTCGATGGCGCTGCTCGGCCTCGTACCGGCGGGTGCCGCGTACGGTGCTGCCGCTGCCGCACCGTCGGGGACGCCGTCGGCCACGCCGTCCGCTTCGCTGTCGGCGCAGGACAAGCAGTTCCTGCAGTCGATCCATCAGGTGAACCTCGCGGAGATCGCCACGGGGAACCTGGCGAAGCAGAAGGGCGCGAACCAGGAGGTCAAGGACCTCGGCGGTCGGTTCGTGACGGATCACACCCAGCTCGACCAGAAGGTGCAGAGCGTCGCATCGGCGGCCTCCCTGACGCTGCCGAACAAGGTGACCAGCGAGCAGCAGGCGGTCATCAACCAGTTGCAGAACGTCTCGGGTGCGGACTTCGACACGCAGTGGGTCACTGCCCAGCTGACCGCGCACACCCAGGCGATGCAACTCGTACAGGCCGAACTGACCCAGGGTTCCGACCCGTCGGCCAAGCAGGTGGCGCAGCAGGCGGCTCCGGTGCTCCAGGCGCACCACCATGCGCTGGTGGCGCTGGCGCAGAGCCTGGGCATCCCGATCCCCGGCGGTACCACGGTGGCACCGAGTCCGGGAATCAGCTCCGGCGCTCCGACGCCGGGCGGCACGGGTACGCCGAGCCCGACCATCAGTTGATCCGCTGCCGCGACGCGGCGGCCTGACGGGTCCTCCGGCCACTACGCCGGGGGACCCGTCGTCGGGTCGACCGCGTTCACGACCACGGCGCCCCGCGACCGGTGCAGGGGTCGGCGGGCCGGGTGCCGGAGCGCCCTACCGGTGCGGCAGCTCGGCGGTGAACGCCGCCACCCGGGCGACGACCGGCGCCGAGGCGCGTACCCAGGTGAAGTGGTCGAGTCGGGCACCGCTCTCGGCGACCGTGTAACGGGTACGCCGGACCGGGGCGGCGACCAGCTTGTCGCAGAGGTAGTCGACGGTCCCGTGCGGCGTGTACTGGTCATGGTCGACGCTGACCGCCAGCACCGGGGTACGCACCTCCCGTACGGCCGCCTCGGCGTCCACCCCGTCCAGCCGGGGGAACCGCCCCGTCCGGGCGGTGTACGCCCAGTCCCGGATCACCCCGCGCGCCTGCCTGCCGCCGAAGCCCCAACCCGGCCAGCTACGCAGCGCGACCGCGCAGCCGTGGATGAGCTGGGTACCGGCGAGGACCGCCAGGCGGCGGCTCGGATAGGCCCGCCAGTACGGCAGTCCCACCGCGACCAGGGCCAACCCGTCGACCTGGGTGGCGGGTTCGAGTGCCAGGTGCAGCAGCGCGGCCTGCCCGCCGAGCGAGTGGCCGAGCAGGATCCGCTTCCGGCCGTCGAGCCTCGGCTTCAGGCTCTCCAGCACCGCGCCGACGTCACCGGCCAACTCCGCGTAGCCGTACCGGGAGGCGCGGCTCGGTGCCGGGGTGCTGCCGCCGGTACCCCGCAGGTCCGCCACCACCACGGCCAGGCCCGCCTCGCGCAGTGCGGCGGCGAACGGCGCGTAGTAGCTGGCCCGTACCCCCATCGCCGGCCAGACCAGCACGACAGGCGCCTCCGGTGCGCCGACCGGGTCCGGATAGCTGCGCAGGGCGATCCGCCCGCCGTCGCGCTCGACGAAGGACTCCTCGTAACCCGGAGTGGGCGTGCTGGTCATCCGGCGAGCGTAGCCGGCTTACGTTACCGACGGGTAGCCAGCGTCCGCCCCGGCCCCCAGTGGCTCGGTCGGGTCAGTCCGGGTCGGGGAGGCCGATCGCGAACGCCTCCTCCAGGTCGTGCTGCGAGTATGCCCGGAAGGCGATGTGCGACTCCGTACCCAGCACGCCCTGGACCTTCGAGATCCGTCCGGCGATCACCTCGGCGATCTGCTCGAACTCGCGTACCCGGACGACGGCGATCAGGTCGACGTGGCCGGCGACCGAGTAGACCTCGCTGACGCCGGGCACCGCCGCCAGCGTCTCGGCCACCTCGGGGATCGAGTCGGTGGCGCAGTCGATCAGGACGATCGCGGTGATCACCGGTGGACTCCTCTCGTCGACGTGCCCGCTGGCGTGACCCCCGCGCTCGACGGAGACCGGATGCCGTGCTGCGGCTGCCCGCCATGCTAGAGGTTGCCGCCCTCGGTGGCGGGCAGCGGCCCTGCAAGCGCCGACCCGGCCGCGCCGCCGCGTCCGCTCCCCGCAACCGCCACGCGTCGCCGGGGCCGTCACGGCCACCGTCAGTGCGTCGCGGCCACCGTCAGGATGTCGCGCGGGCACGGTCAGCACGGTCAGGATGTCGCGGCCGCCGTTCGAAGTGTCGCGGCCACCGTCGGCGCGGTCGCGGTCAGGATGTCGCGGGCACGGTCAGGGTGTCGCCGACCCGGATCGCGTCGGTCAGGTGCTCGCCGGCCCGTACCCGGCCGCCGGGCCAGACCACGCAGCGCTCGACGCTGCCGTGGACCACCGCGCCGGCACCGATTACCGCCGCCCGGGCTTCGCCGGTCACCTCGGCGGTCGGGTCGACCAGGCTGCGGCCGCCCGCCGCGTGCAGGTTCGCCGCCAGGTAGTCGGCGGGCGTGCCGGTGTCGAGGTACCGGCCGGAGAACTCGACCACCTCCAGTTGACCGGCCTCCTCGGCGGGGCGCCAGACGGTGCGCACCAGTTCCGCCGGCTCGACGGGCAGGTCTCGGACCCGGGACCAGGGCAGCAGCGAGAAGCCGGCGAACCGGTGCCGACCGAAGTCGCCGGGCCGGCGGGCTCCGTCGACCGGCTGGCCGAGCAGTCGTACCGTCATGCCGTCCCAGTCGGCGAGCAGCGCGGCGACGTCGGGCCCGGGTGGCGTGTCGGGCGCGGCGAGATAGGCGTCGGCGTTTCCGACGAGTACGCCCCGGCCGTCGATCCAGTTTCGCAGGTTGGCCACCCCGCCGGAGGTACCGAGTGGGTCACCTGGCTCGACCGAGAGCGCGGCCCGGCCGCCCACGTGCCGGACCACCCGGTCACCGAGGTAGCAGGCGTTCACCGCGACCGTCGCCGGGTTGTCGAAGCCGAGTGCCGCCATCCGGTCGAGCGCCCGGTCCAGCAACGGCACGTTCCCCACCGGGCAGAGCGCCTTCGGCAGGTGTTCGGTGAGCGGGCGGAGCCGGCGGCCCTCCCCGGCGGCCAGCACCACCGCACACACCTCGACGCCGGCACCGGGCGGGTCGGCGGCGATCCGTGCCGGGTCGGCGGGTGGTACCGGGCCGGGATCGGTGGTCACGACGGTGGCGGGGCGCCGGCCGGGTCGGTCTCGGCGAGCGGGCCGATCCGGTAGTGGGCGAGCAGCCGGGCGGTGGCGGTGCTGAGCGGAGGCAGATCGTCGAGCGGGTGCCAGACGGCCTCGAACACCTCGGCACCGTCGACCACGAGTTCGGTCGTCGAGGCCGGGACGCGTGCCTCGAAGACCATGTCGACCCAGCCCTTCAGGTGTACCACCGCGTTCGGCACGGCCGGTTCCAACTCCGTAAGCGGCAGCTTGATGCCGGTTTCCTCGTGCAGTTCGCGGGCGGCGCCGACCAGTGGGGTCTCACGGCGTTGGAGCAGTCCGGCCGGCAGGGTCCACTTCCGACCCGGCGGCTGGCGCAGCAGCAGGATCCGGCCCGGGGCCGCCGCCTCGGCGTCGTAGACCAGGGTGACCGCGCCGACGATGTACTTCGGCACCGCCATTCGGACCAACCGGCGACGCACCCCGATGGGCAGGCGATAGAAGATCTTGTAGCCGACGGCGCGCGTCGACGAGCGGCGGGAGATCACTCGACCAGGCTAGAGGGCTCACCGGCCGGGTGGGTGTCCCGGGGCACACCCTCTCACTCCTGGTGGTCCACCATCGCGATCAACTGTTCGACCACCGCGTCCGGCTCGACCGTCCGGTCGACCACGGCGACCAGCAGGGTTTCCAGGTCGGGATAGCCCTGCTCCTCGGCGAGCCGGCGCAGCGGCAGGTCGTTGGCGAGCCCCCGGTCGTGCTTGCGCAGCGTCAGCCCGATGGTGGCCCGGCCCAGCCGGACCTTGTCGGAGATCGAGATCGCCGGCTCCTGGTGCTCGGCGAACCAGCGGTTGATCTGCATCTGCGCTTGCGGCGACTTGACGAAGCCGAGCCACTCCTTGCGGGGGCCCGGCGGGGCGACCGTCAGGTCGAACTCGCCCTGCGCGTCGGTCTCGCTGAAGATCTCGACCACGTCGCCCTCGTCCAGTTCGGACGAGAGCGGAGCCAGCCGACCGTTGATTTTCGCGGCGAGGCAGTGGTCGCCCCGGTGCGGGCCCAACTCGTACGCCAGGTCGACCGGGGTGGAGCCGGCCGGCAGGACGATCTGTCGACCCTCGGCGAATACCTGGATCTGGGTCTCGGCGAGGTCGCAGCGCAGCGACTGGAGGAACTGTGCCGGATCGGCGGTGTCCCGTTCCCAGTTGAGCACCCGTTGCAGCCAGTCGAGCTGCTCGGCACTGCCCGCCGCGTCCACCCCGGGCTTGGGGAAGCGGAAGTCGGCGGCGATGCCGTACTCGGCGGACTCGTCCATCGTCTTGGTCCGGATCAGCACCTCGACGGTCCGCTCGTCCGGCCCGATCACCGTGGTGTGCAGGGACTTGTAGAGGTTGTTCTTCGGGGCGGCGATGAAGTCCTTGAACCGCCCGGCGACCGGCCGCCAGAGCCCGTGGATCGAGCCGAGCGCGGCGTAGCAGTCGGTGTCCGGCCCGTCCACCACGATGGCGATCCGGGGCAGGTCGAACGGGGTGGTCTGGTCCCGGGCGACGGTGTCCTTCCAGATCGAGTAGTAGTGCCGGTCGCGTCGCCGTACCGTGGAAATGATCTTGTCGCGCCGGAGTATCACCTTGGCCTGGGCCACCACGTCGTCGAGATAGCTGGCCCAGTTCGGCCGGTTCTTCACGTACTCGTCGATCCTGGCGTACGCCTCGGGTTCGAGGTGGCGCAACACCACGTCGTCCAGGTCGCGCTTGAGCGCCTGAATGCCGAGCCGGTCGCAGAGCGGGACCAGCACCTCCTGGGTGGCCCGGGCGATCCGGGCCCGGGAGGCGAGCGAGCGGGCGTCGAGGGTACGCATGTTGTGCAGCCGGTCCGCGAGCTTGATGATCAGCACCCGGACGTCCTTGCCCGCCGCGATGATCATCTTGCGGATCGTCTCGGCCTCGGCGGCCTTGCCGTAGAACGCCTTGTCGAACTTGGTCACCCCGTCGACCAGGTGCGCCACCTCGCGTCCGAAGTCACCGGTGAGCGCCTGAAGGGTGTAGCGGGTGTCCTCCACGGTGTCGTGCAGCAGCGCGGCGACCAGGGTGACGGTGTCCATCCCCAACTCGGCGCAGATCTGCGCCACCGCCAGCGGATGCGTGATGTACGGCTCGCCGCTCTTGCGGAACTGGCCCCGGTGCATGCTCTCGGCAATGGCGTAGCTGCGGCGCAGCACCCCCACGTCGGCGCTCGGGTGGACACTGCGGTGCGCCCGGACCAGTTGGGTGACCGGATCGTCCTCAGCGGACGGCCAGGACAGCAACGAACGCAGCCGTCTGCTCAGCGTGATCTCCGTCGGGCGGGCGCTTCCGAAGGCAGCGCCGTGACCGGCTTCGAGGTCCACGCGGAGCCACCTCCTCACTCACCGCCACGTCCGGTGCCGACGGACGCGCGGAAGACCAGTGCGAACGCAAGCCCAGAAATCGGGCAGGACTGCACTTCTCTAACAGCCTAAAGGAGTGAAGGTCGTCCGATCGGTTACTTGCTTATGTGCGTTCGGTCGGGAGTTGGCGTCGACGACGCCGCCTCGGCCCGGACCAGCAGGTCACGGAACCGCCCGGCGCCCCTGGCCGGAGAGGCCCAACCAGCGGATGTCTCGACCAGCCGCGTGTCGGGGCGTTCCAACCAGGACAGGATGCGTTCGGACTCCTCGGCCGAGGCGTTGGGGACCGGACCGTGCCCGGGCAGTACCGTCTCGGCGGTTGCCCGGACCAGGTCGAGCACCCGCCGGGGCGGCACCCCCGGGGCGGCGGTGCCGGCCCCGGCGAGCCGGCCGTGCCGGATCACCGCGATCTCCCAACCGCCGTTGGCTGCCCGCCGGGCGGCGGCCAGCTCGCCGATCCGGGTCAGCCCGACCAGGCGTTGCATCCGGACGGTGGCCCGGAGTACCGCCGCCAGCCGGCTCCGGACCACCGCCGCATCCTCGTAGCGCCGGGCGTCGGAGAGCACCCCGATCCGGGCCAGCAGCGCCTCGACCAGCACCTGCGGGTCGTCGGCCAGGGCCGAGCGGACGGGCTCGACGGCGCGGTGCGCGTACTCGTCGACCGAGATCCGGTGCTCGCAGGGTGCCGGGCAGCGACCCAGCTCGGCCAGGGCGCAGGCCGGGCTGGTGGTCCGGACCGAGAGCCGGGGGGTGCACTGGCGCAACGGGACCGCGTCGTGCACCCCGGCGGCGGCCAGTTCCGCCGAGCGGCGGGAGCTGAACGGGCCGAGATAGGCGGAGTCGTCCGGGCCCAGCGACCGGACCAGGGACAACCTCGGGTACGGCTCCGAGGTCAACTTGAGCCAGACCACCCGCTCCGGAAACTTCGACCGGCGGTTGTACGGCGGAGCGTGCGCCCCGATCAGCCGCAGCTCGCGCACCTCCGCCTCCAGTGGATGGGCGCACTCGATCGCCTCGACCCGCTCGGCGGCGGCGAGCATCTCCGAGATCCGGGCCCGCTTCTCGGCGGCGGTGAAGTAGCTGCGGACCCGGGTGGCGATGTCCCCGGAGGTGCCGACGTAGAGCGGCCGGTCGTCGGCGGCCCGGAAGATGTAGACCCCCGGCACCCTGGGCAGTCCCTCGGCCAGGTGCCGTTTGCGCCGCTGGGTCGGGGTGACCGCCTTGGCGAACTCGATCGCCTCGCCGAGGGTCTCCACCCGGTGCCCGCCGAGTCGGGCGATCAGCCCGTGCAGCACGTCCACGGTGGCCCTGGCATCGGCCAGCGCCCGGTGACTCGGCTGGTGCGGGGTGCGGAAGTAGGCCGCCAGGGTGCCGAGCTTGCGGTTGGGCACCTCGTCCCGGGTGAGCACCCGGCGGGCCAGCGCCGCCGTGTCCAGCACCCGGGGGTTCGGCCAGGTGTAGCCGTGCCGGGCACAGGCCGCCTTGAGGAACCCCACGTCGTACGGGGCGTTGTGCGCGACCAGCACCGCACCCCGGAGGAACTCCAGCAGGCTCGGCAGCACCTCCTCGACCGGCGGGGCGGGCAGCAGCATCGCCTGGGTGATCCCGGTCAGCACCGTGATGAACGGCGGGATCGGCTCACCCGGGTTGACCAGGGTGGCCAGCACGCCCAACTCCTCGCCGCCGCGCACCTTGACCGCGCCGATCTCGGTGATCCCGCCGCCGTCCGGGGCGCCGCCGGTGGTCTCCAGGTCGAGCACCACGAAGGTGGTCTGGCGCAGTGACGCCGCCTCGTCCGGCCAGTTGTCCGCGCCGGTGGTGCCGTCCGGCAGGCCGTCCAGCGTGCCCTGGACATATTGAGGTGAGACCACGGCGGGCAGGTTAGGCGATACGTACGACACTTCCGCATCATCCGTACCACTCGTTCCCAGGACCGGTGGGGCGAGATCATCTGAGGTGTTGGGCGCTCGGTAGGCTGTCGGTGGGAGACTGGCGACATGCCCCGCGCCGAACCGTCCGACCACCGCCTTCCTGAGGAGGCGGCGCAGCCTGCGCGCTCCGAGCGTGCTGGCGATCCCGGGCGGGACGGCGGCACCGACGAGCCCCGTCCGGCCGTACCCGGCACCGAACAGGCGGAACCGTCGCCACGGGAGCCCGTCGATCGGGGGCCTGTGGATCCGGGGCCTGTGGATCCGGATCCGGCTGACCGGGAGCCGGCTGATCGGGAGTCGGCTGATCGGGAGTCGGCTGATCGGGAGCTGGAGCCGATCCT
The DNA here is from genome assembly GCF_002846275.1 of Plantactinospora sp. CNZ320. Lineage (NCBI taxonomy): Bacteria > Bacillati > Actinomycetota > Actinomycetes > Micromonosporales > Micromonosporaceae > Plantactinospora > Plantactinospora sp. CNZ320. The sequence continues at coordinate 2,870,772 of NZ_PJMP01000001.1, read as the reverse complement.
GCCGGAGCCGGTCCGGGCCCGGATCGTCAGTCTGGCCGCCGCCGCGTTGCCGACGCTGCCCGCCGACGAACTCCCGCCGCCGCTGCGCCGGGTCGCCAAGTTCGCGCCGAACCGGCGGGCCCGGCTCGGCGGCGGACCGATCGCCACCCAACTCGCCGCCGATCCGCTCTTCCGGCAGCGGGTCGCCAGCCGGGTCCTCGCCGAGGCCGGGGAACTCGGTTCCGTGGTCGTCTCCGGTGCGAGCCCGGCCGCCGCCGACCCGGTCGAGGTCGCCGCGCTCGCCTATCTGACCCGGCCGCCGGGCTGGCGTGACCTGGTCGAGAACGCCGGTGCGGCGGTCCGGGCCGAGGTCGACAGCGCGGTGGTCGCCGAACTGGTCCGGGAGGCGGAACAGCGGGCCACCCGGGCCGAGCACGACCGCGCGGTGGCGAAGGTGGAGGCCGACAAGCTGCGCGACGAGGTGGCCCGGCTCCGGGAGGAGTTGGGTCAGCTCCGCGAGGAGAACCGGGTGCTGGGCCGCACACTGCGGGAGGCCCAGGCCGGGCAGCGGCGGGCGGCCGAACTGCTGGCCACCGAGAAGGGGCGGGCCGGCCGGGCGGCGGCCGACCACGAGGCCGAGCTGCGCAGGGTACGGGCCCGGCTGGCCGAGGCCGAGGCAGCGGCCGGTGCGGTCCGGCAGACCGCCAAGGAGGCCCGCTCGGTCGACGACGCCCGGCTCTGGCTGCTGTTGGAGACCATCGGCCGGGCCGCCGTCGGACTGCGCCGGGAACTCGCCCTCGATCCCGCCGACCGGTTGCCGGCCGACTACGTCGCCGACGCGTTCGCCGAGCGTCCGGCCACGGCCAACTCGGCTCGGGCGCTGGACGCCGACGACCCGGCCCGGCTGGACGAACTGCTGGCTCTACCCCGGGCACACCTGGTTGTCGACGGTTACAACGTCACCAAGCGCGGCTTCGGGGACATGTCCCTGGAGCAGCAGCGCAAGCGTCTGATCACCGGGCTGGGCGGCATCGCGGCGCAGACCGGTGACGAGGTGACTGTCGTCTTCGACGGTGCCGAACGGATGCACGGGCTGCCGCCCGCACCGCGCGGGGTACGGGTGTTGTTCTCCCGGAAGGGCGAGACCGCCGACGACCTGATCCGCCGCCTGGTCCGGGCCGAACCGGCGGGCCGGCCGGTCGTGGTGGTCTCCTCCGACCGCGAGGTCGCCGACGGGGTACGCCGGCACGGCGCCTATCCGCTCGGCGCGGACTCGCTGCTTCGCCGGCTTGCCCGGTCCTGACCGCGCCTGCCCGTCCTGCCAGCGTCCTCTTCCGCCAACCCTCTCTCCCCCCAGTCCTCTCTCCATCGGCCTGCTGTGGCCAGGTCGCGGCACTTTGTCCGTTGATCATCTGCATGGGGGCGTTGGGTGGCAACGGAGGTTTTGTCGTACCCCCGTTCTAGGGTGGGTGTCACGGACGGTGGGCGCGTTATGACAACACCGTCTCCCGCTGCTTTGAGGAGTGAGCAGATGCTCATCGACTGCGACAGTTGCCCCCTCCGGGGTGCGGCCTGTTCCGGGTGCCTGGTGAGTGCCCTGCTGGACCAGCCGCCGGGGCAGGCCGCGTTGACCGCCGACGAGATGCACGCGATCGAGGTCTTCACCCGGGCCGGCTTCGACGTCGAGATCCTGGATGCCCCGGTCGCGGCGCCCACCCGGCTCACCAACCGCCGTCGGGGCCGCCGCCGGGTCGCGTAGTCCACCCGGCCTGGCCTGCCGGGCCCGTTCCGCTCAGGAAGCGGCTCTACCGGGCCGGTTCCGCTCAGGAAGCGACTCCGCCCGGCGGACAGGGCTCCGCCCGGCACCCAGGGCTCCGCCCGGCGAGCGACTCCGCCCGGCGAGCGACTCCGCGCGGCGGTCCGGCATAGGATTGGCCGCGCGATCTGGGCCGGCGGAAGGGCGGAGCGGATGACCCAGTGGGTTCGGACTACGCCATGACGCCGCGTGCCTGGGCCGGGCTGACCCTCGTCGCGCTCGTGCTGCTGCTCGTCGCCGCAACCGCGCTGCTGGTGCCGTGGCACCGCCCACCCGCACCCCGCGCCGACCAGCTCGCCGCGCTCGACGAGTTGGATCCGGCCGAGGTGGCCCGGGGGAGGGCCTTCGCCGCCGCGCTGCGCCCGGGTGGCTACGGTGCGCTGGTCCTCGGGCTTGTGGTTGCCCTGCTGCTCGGCCTCACCCCGCTCGGCGCGAAGCTGATCGCCCTGGTCGGGCGCCCCTTAGGCGACAACTGGATCGCCCAGGCCGTGCTCGGTGGCCTGGCCGTGGTGCTGGTGGCAGACCTGGTGACCCTGCCGTTCGCCGCCTGGCGACACGCGGTGGTGGCCCGCTACGGGCTCTCCACCCAGGGCTGGGGCGGCTGGACGGTCGACCTGCTCAAGTCGTACGCCGTCAGTGCGGTGATCGGCGCGGTGGCGCTGCTCGGCTTCTACACGGTGACCCGACTGGCGCCGAGGTGGTGGTGGGCGTTCGGGGCGGCCGGCGCGGCGGTGCTGGTCACACTCCTCTCCTTCATCCTGCCGGTGCTGGTGGAGCCGATCTTCAACCGGTTCACCCCGATGGAGCCGGGGCCGCTGCGTACCGAGCTGATGGCGCTGGCCGACGCTGACGGCGTACCGGTGAAGGACGTGCTGGTCGCGGACGCGTCCCGGCGGACCCGGGCGGTCAACGCGTACGTCTCCGGATTCGGTCCGACCCGACGGATCGTCGTGTACGACACCCTGCTGCGCGAGGCCCCACCCGCCGAGGTGGCGAGTGTGGTCGCGCACGAACTGGGGCACGCGAAGGACCGGGACGTGCTGACCGGCACCCTGACCGGTGCACTCGGTGCGGCGGCGGCGGTCGTCGCGCTCTACCTGCTCGGCTCGTCGGCCTGGCTGCTGCGGGCCGCCGGGGTCGACTCGGTGGCCGAGCCACGGGCGTTTCCGCTGCTGCTTGCCCTGGTGACGGTGGCCGGACTGCTGGCGACACCGGCCCAGGCCTGGGTCTCCCGGCAGGTCGAGGCGCGGGCCGACGCGCACGCGCTGGCGCTGACCGGTGACCCGGGTTCCTTCGAGGCGATGCAGCGGCGGCTCTCCAGCGTCAACCTCGCCGACCCCGATCCGCCCCGGTGGGAGTACCTCTTCCGGGCGAGTCACCCATCCACAGTGGAGCGCATGGCCGCGGCCCGCGCGTACGCCCGAGGAGCCGGCGGTTGACCAGGACTCTGCTCGTCACAAACGATTTTCCGCCCCGCCCCGGCGGGATCCAGTCCTTCGTGCACGGTCTCGCCGTCCGGCAGCAGCCCGGTTCCGTGGTGGTCTACGCCTCCACCTGGCGCGGCGCCGACAAGTTCGACGCCGACCAGCCGTTCGAGGTGGTCCGCGAGTCGACCGGGGTGCTGCTGCCGACCCGCCGGGTCGCACGGCGGGCGGCCGAGCTGGCCCGGGCGTACGACTGCGACACCGTCTGGTTCGGCGCGGCGGCCCCGTTGGGACTGCTCGCCGCCGGGCTGCGTCGCCGGGCCGGAATTCGCCGGGCGGTGGCACAGACGCACGGTCACGAGGTCGGCTGGGCGGCGCTGCCGGGTGCCCGGTCTGCGCTGCGCCGGATCGGCGACGGCGTCGACGTCACCACCTACCTGGGGGAGTACACCCGGGTACGGCTGGATCGGGTGCTGCGCGGCCGCACCGAGCTGCGCCGGCTGGCTCCCGGGGTGGACGTCGACGTCTACCACCCGGACGTGGACGGGTCCGAGGTCCGCGCCCGGCACGGCCTGGCCGACCGGCCGGTGGTGGTCTGCGTCTCCCGACTGGTGCCGCGTAAGGGGCAGGACGCGCTGATCCGGGCGCTGCCGGAGATCCGCCGCCGGGTGTCGGGGGCGGCCCTGCTGGTGGTCGGCGGCGGGCCCTACCGGCCGACGTTGGAGAAGCTCGCCCGGCAGGCTGGGGTCGCCGCCGACGTGGTCTTCACCGGTTCGGTGCCGACCGCCGAACTGCCGGCGCACTACGCGGCCGGAGACGTCTACGCGATGCCGTGCCGGACCCGCAACGGCGGGTTGGACGTGGAGGGCCTGGGCATCGTCTATCTGGAGGCCTCCGCGACCGGGCTGCCGGTGGTGGCCGGCAACTCCGGCGGCGCACCGGACGCGGTCCGGGAGGGCGAGACCGGGTACGTCGTCGACGGCCGGATCGTCGGCCAGCTCGCCGACCGGGTGGCGACGCTGCTGGCCGACCCTGAGTTGGCCCGCCGGATGGGTGCGGCCGGTCGCGCCTGGGTGGAGCGGGAATGGCGCTGGGAGCGCCAGGCGCGGCGGATGACGGAACTGCTGACCGGCTGACCGGGAGTGCTGCCGACCGGCCACCGGGAGTGCTGCCGACCGGGAGACTGCCGACCGGCCGGCCGGGGAGTTCCGCCTCGGCGGATTCCGTCGGCGGAGGAGGTGACATCACGAGGATGTCATCGGCGCCCGGGCGTGGAGGCAGTGTCCGCGGTGCCCGCTGGGGCGGGGCACGCCGGGTGCCCGGAGACCAGCGTGGGCGTACCGCTGGCATCCGGCCCGGCGGACCCGCCGACGATCGGAACGCCGACGATCAGAACTTCGGGGCGTCCGGTGCTTCCAGCAGACCCAGCCGGAGTGCGGTCATCAGGGCCTGGGCCCGGTTGGCCGCGCCGAGCTTCTCGTAGAGCTTGGAGATGTGCGTCTTGGCCGTCGACTCGCTGACGAAGAGCTGCTTCGCGATGCCGGCGACGCTCATCCCGTCGGCGAGCAGGCGGAGCACCTGGCCCTCCCGGGGGGAGAGCTGCGGGCCGGACGGGGCGAGGCGGCGCTTCATCGCCTCGGCCAGATCCGCGGCGGTGAACGCACTCGGCGAGGAGGCGGCGTGCCGGGCGGCGGCCACGACCTCGTCGGCGGGGGCGGTCTTCGGCACGAAGGCGCTGGCACCGGCTTCGAGGGCGCCGAAGAGCTGGTCGTCGCCCGCGTACATGGTGAGCACCACGATGCCCATCGTGGCGCTGGACTTGCGCAGCGCCCGGGTCGCCTCCAGCCCGCTCCCGTCGGGAAGGCGGAGGTCCATGATCACTACATCGGGTTGCAGGGCGCCGGCCTGGCGGACCCCCTCGGCGGCAGTTGCGGCCTCGCCGACGACCTCGAACTGCCGGTCCCGCTCAAACGCGTGCCGCAGGCCCTTACGAATGAGGTCGTGATCGTCGACGAGCAGGACCTTGGTCCGAGTGGTCGGCATGGGGCTGGTGGTCATGCTCGGGTTACTCCCCTTCTGATGCGGTGACGCTATCGCGCACGTTATCGCGCCGGGACGAGGTTCCGAGCACCACTGCCACCGTCGTGCCGCTGGGGTGTCGCGGACTGATCTCTAGCCGGCCCCGGATACGTTCCGCCCTCTCCGCCATGATCGCAAGACCATACCTGCCATCGGGCCGCTGGTCAGCGATGCCCTGACCATCATCCGACACTTCAATCTGGGCGAATGGGGGGTCCACGGCACATGTGACCCAAAGATTCGACGCCCCGGCGTGCTTGCGGGCGTTCGTGATCGCCTCCTGCGCGATCCGTAGCAGCTCCGCCTCGGTGGCCGCCGGCAGCCGGGCGGTGGACTCGTCGAGCGTGTAGTGCACCCGCAGGCCGGCGGAGGCGCCGACGGTGCGGGCGTACTCGGCGATGGCGGCGGCGAGCCCGCCGTGCCGGTCGACCTCGCTGCGCAGCTCGAAGAGGCTCAACCGCAGCTCGGTGATGACCCGGGTGACCTCGCCGCGCAGCGTACGCAACTCCTCGGCGGTGTCGGTGGCGTCCTCGGGGAGGGTGGCCAGGGCGTTGTCGATGCCGTAGCCGACCATCACGAGTTCCTGGGCCACCCCGTCGTGGATCTCCCGGGCCAGTCGCTGCCGCTCCTCGTTGGTGGCCAGCGACCGTACCTCGTCGAAGAGGAGCGCGGCCTCCAGCCGGAGCGCGGCCGGCCGGGTCAGCGCGGTCACCTGGGCCACCACCGGGGGCGGGTAGGCGCCCGAGACGTCGGCCTCCAGGGTGACCAGGCCGACCGTGCGTACCCCGGCGACCAGCGGTACGACCAGCGCCGACACCTCGCCGCCGGAGTGCGAGCGGGCCTGCGACCGGTGTGCGGTCTGGGGCTGCTGGCTGGCCCAGGCGTCGGCGATCGCCGAGTCGGCGTCGAGCGTCGTCTCCCAGTCGACCCGGTCCACCCCGGCCTGGGCGAGTACGACGAGCCGGCCGCCGCCGCTGGCGGAGAGCACCGCGGCCCGGTCCGCCCGGGTGACCACGCGCAACTCGTCGATCAGGTGCTCGGAGATGCTGCCGGGGTCGAGGGTGGCTCCGGGTAGCTGTCGGGCGACGCTGCGCAGCTGGGTCAGTAGTCGGGTCGCCTCGGTGTAGGGCTGCGGCCGGGGCTCGCCGCGCGCCTGGACGATCCGTTGCAACGAACCCGCGGCGAAGAGCCCGAGCGCGGCCAGGATCACCCACTGGGCCGCCACGGTCAGATAGCCGACCTGACTGATCTGCCGACCGTCGTCACCGATGCTCGCAAGGCCGCTGAGCAGCAGTGTGACCGCCGCCACGGCGATCAGCCCGACACCCTCCCGGATCCGCCGTTGCAGGGCCGCCGCGGTGAGCGGTACGGCGAGGTAGGGCAGGATCGCCGACGCTCCGACCCCGGGCATCGGGGTACCGATGTGTGCCGCCGCGGCGATCTGGCCGGCGGCCAGCCCCACCAGGACGACCTCGGCGAACCGGCCCAGCGGGGCCAGTATCCGGTGTTCGGGGGCGACCAGGCCGGGAATGCCGGCCACGGCGAGCAGGGCGACCCAGCGGAGCTGGCCCGGCTCCCGGGTGGCGATCAGGATGAGGACCGCGACGAGCGCGAGCATGACGACCCGCGCCGCCGCCGCGAGCGGGTGCGGACGGGAAAGACCGGTGGTCGAGGCGGGCACCTGACGGATGGTAGTCAGTTGCCGTATATCTCGGCGATTTCCGCTGTGTATGTCTTCTCCACGACGCTCCGCTTGACCTTCATCGACGGGGTCAACTCGCCGGTCGCCTCCGCGAAGTCCCGGGGCAGGATCCGGAACTGCCGGACCGACTCGGCCCTGGAGACCGCCTGGTTCGCCTCGTCCACGGCGCGCTGGATCTCGGCGCGCAGGTCAGGGTCGTCACGGAGTTCAGCGACCGGAGTGCCTTCCGGCCGGCCGTGCGCGCGCAGCCAGGCCGGCAGCGCCTCCTCGTCGATGGTGATCAGAGCGGCGACGAAGGGGCGCCGGTCGCCGACCACCATGCACTGGCTGACCAGCCGGTGCGCCCGGATCCCGTCCTCAAGTACGGCCGGGGCGATGTTCTTGCCGGCGGCGGTGACAATGATCTCCTTTTTCCGCCCGGTGATGCGGAGGTAGCCGTCGTCGTCGAGTTCACCCAGGTCGCCGCTGTGGAACCAGCCGTCCGGGGTGAGCACCTCGGCGGTCGCCTCGGGGTTGTTCCAGTAGCCCTGGAAGACCACGTCACCGGAGATCAAGATCTCTCCGTCGTCGGCGATCCGGATGGTCACCCCGGGTAGCGGTCGGCCGACGGTGCCGATCCGGATGGCTCCGGGCAGGTTCACCGCCACCGCCGGGGAGGTCTCGGTCAGGCCGTACCCTTCGAAGACCACCACCCCGACGCCCCGGAAGAAGTGCCCGAGCCGGGCGCCGAGCGGCGCTCCTCCGGAGATGGCGTTCTCGCAGCGTCCGCCGAGCGCGGCGCGGAGCCTGCGGTAGACCAGCCGGTCGAACACCCGGTGCCGCAGCCGCAGGCCCAGGCTCGGCCCGGAGGGGGTGTCCAGGGCCTGGCTGTACGCGATCGCCACCTGCTCGGCGGTGGCGAAGATCTTGCCCTTGCCCTCGTCGGTCGCCTTCTGCGCCGCGCCGGTGTAGACCTTTTCGAAGACCCGGGGTACGGAGAGCACGAAGCTGGGCTTGAACTCCTTGAGTTCCTCGACCAGATTCCTCGTGTCGGCGCTGTGCGCGACGGTGACCCGGGCCTGGACCGTGCCGATCTGGATCAGCCGGGCGAACGAGTGGGCCAGTGGCAGGAAGAGCAGCGTCGAGGCGCCCTCGTTGAAGAGGTTCGGCAGCACCGGGACGGCGTTGCTGATGTCGGAGAGCATGTTCCGGTGCGTGAGTACGCAGCCCTTGGGGCGTCCGGTGGTGCCACTGGTGTAGATGATCGTGGCGATGTCGGACGCCTTGACCGACTTGCGGCGTAGGTCGACCTCGGCCGGGTCGATCCGCTCACCAAGCGCCACCAACTCGTCGATGCCGCCGAGTTCGATCTGCCAGACCTGATCGAGGGCGGGCAGCCGGTCCCGTACCCCGGCCAGCGCCATCGCGTGCCCGTTCGTCTCCAGTACGCAGGCCACCGCCCCCGAGTCGGAGAGGATCCAGGCGACCTGCTCGGGGCTGGAGGTGTCGTAGATCGGTACGGTCACCCCGCCGGCCGTCCAGATCGCGTAGTCGATCAGGGTCCACTCGTACCGGGTGGGGCTCATCAGGCCGACCCGGTCGCCCGGGTTGATCCCGGCGGCGATCAGTCCCCGGGCCACCGCGACGACCTCGTCGCGGAACTGCCGGCAGGTCACGTCCGTCCAGCCGTCCTGCTTGCCGCCGGCGTCGACGGCCCGCCGGACGAACTGCACGCTCTCCGGGGTCTCCTCGGCGTTGTCCCAGACCGGGTCGGTGAGGTTGGCCGCGTCCCCGACCGTGACCGCTGGGGGAACCGAGAACTCGCGCACCTGCACTCCCTACCTGCTCGTATCGACCCGGCCAGCCGGCCGGTCGGACTACCCGCAACCTACCTTCGAACGGGCGCAACCGCCCGGCCAGGTGGGTCGAGTCGGCACGTTTGGGTCGAGGCGGTCAGCCGGAGACACCCCGCTGCGCGGTAGCCTGCCGGGCATGGCGGATTCCTCCACCCAGTCCATCGTCATAGCCGCGCCACCGGCTCGGGTGACCGCAGTTATCTGCGACTTTCCGCGCTATCCGGAGTGGGCCGACGCGGTGAAGCGGGTCGAGGTGGTCGAGGAGTACGAGGACGGCTACCCGGCCCGGGTACGGTTCGTGCTCGACGCCTCGGTGATGACCGACGAGTACACCCTGGCGTACGAGTACGCCGAGGACATCTCGCGGATCGAGTGGCATCTGGTGGAGCCGTCCCGGATGCAGAGGGTCCAGAACGGCTCCTACGACATCGAGGACAACGGGGACGGCACCTCGACGGTGACCTACACCCTGGAGGTCGAACTCTCGGTCGGCATGCTGGGGATGTTCCGGCGCAAGGCCGAGAAGATGATCATGGACGCCGCCCTGACGCAGCTCAAACGGCGGGTGGAAACTCTTGACGGGACCCGGTGACACTCCGGGCGCGACAGCGCTCCGGACCCCACCTGTGCTGTGGGGCGTGACCGTGGTCCGGGGAGCGAGGCACCCTTGTCCAGAGCGCGACGGTGACCCGGAACGCGGACGGTGACCCGGAGCGATGGTGACCCGGACGCGAGGATGGTCCGGAGGGTGGTGACGGCCCCGGACCGGGTGTCGAGATCACCCCGGACGGGGCGGGCGTAGAGGAGCCGATCATGGGAGACAGTGGTTCGTACGGGGGAGGGCCCGATCCGGGTTCCGCCCGCGAGGAGGCCGAGCGCCTGGTCGCCGCAGCACTCGCGATGGCCCGGTCGGCCGCGTCAGGGGCACGGGACCGGGCGGTCTCCTTCGGCCCGCTCGGCCAGGTGATCTCCGAGGTACTCGACCAGAGCGGGATCGCCGACGTGCTGGACCGAAGCGGAGGGGGACCCCGAGCGAACCGCCCCGAGCCGGCCACCCCGGGTACGCCACCGGCCGATGGCGCGGCGCGGACCTCCACCGACCCGGCCCCACCGGCCCCACCGGCCCGACCGGCCCGACCGCACGGCGGCGCGGCGGCGTGGTCCGAGCCGGCGGCGCCGGCCCCGCCACCGTCCGATGCCACTGCGCCAGCTCCCGATGCGACGGCGCCAGCTCCCGATGCGACGGCGCCAGTTTCCGGTGGGACGGCGCCGAATCCCGGTGCGGCGGCGCCAGCGACCGACGTGACGGAGCCAGCGACCGGCGAGGTGCCGCCGTACCTGGGCTCGACTGCGGCCGGAGCCTCACCCCGCGACGGAGCGCCTTCCGGAGCTGGGATGCCGTCCGGGACCGAGACGCCGTCCGGTTCTGAGGGGCCCACCGGGTCTGGGGAGCACTCCGGGGCCGGAGAGCCCATCGGGGCGGGTTTCGCCACCGGTGATCCCGAGTGTTGTGTCTGTCCGGTCTGCCGGTCGATAGCCGCACTGCGCGACCCGAGTCCGGAACTCGCCGAACGGTTGGCCACCGGAGCCGGTGACTTCGCGGCCGGAGTGGCCAGCCTGCTGCGCGCCCTGTCCTCGGTCACCGTCGGCACCGAGCGTCACAGGCCGCCCGGAGCCGGTCCGGCGAGCGGGAGCGGTCCGACAAGCGGGAGCGGCCCGGCGAGCGGGAGCGGCCCGGCCGGTACCGCCGCCGATCCGGGGACCGGCCACGACCCGACCGGGGACACCTGGGCGGCAGCCACCCGCGCGGGCACCACCGCCCCGGATACCACCGCCCCGGATGCCGGTGTGACGGATGTCGGCGCGTCGGACGTCAGCGTGACGGACGTCAGTGCGGGGAGCACCGGCCCGACGGCAGGTGCGGGGAGTCGCGTCGAAGACAGCGCCGGGAATCGTACTTCCGGGGCTGGTCAGGGCGCTTTGAGCGAGGGCGCCGCGCAGGCTCCGACGGGTACCGCCGACCGGTCCGGAGACTCGTCGGCCGACGTGCCGGGTCCACGGCGCGACACCGTGTGGCGCGAGGCGACCAGTACCAGGCATGATTCGTGGCCGGCGGGCGAGCCGGACGACGTCTGGGCGGCCGCCACCCGTGCCGAGGCCGGAACCCGGGAGACCGGGACGACCGCCGGTCCGGACCGGGTGACCCCGGCCGGGGCGGAACCGGCCCGGCCCGCCGCGCCGCCGGCCACCGGACGACCACCGGTGCCCGCGTCGCGGACCCCGGAGGGACCGGTCGCCGCCGGTTCCGGCGAGCAGGCCGCCCCCGAGGACGGCTGACCGTCGGGACGGGGCCGCCGGTGGCCGCCGGTTGGGACGGCGCGGTACGGCGGCAGTGGCGGGACGGTTGACCGCGTGGGCGCGGTGTGGCAGAGGGGAGCGGCTCGGTGACGCTGACCATCGGAGTCGACGTCGGGGGTACCAAGGTGGCCGCCGGGGTGGTCGACCTCGACGGTGTGGTGCGGGCGCAGGTACGCCGGGACACTCCCGCCGAGGACGTGGCCGCGACCCGCGACGTGATCGTCGAGGTTGTCAAGGAGTTGGCGGCCGAGCACGAGGCCGAGGCGGTGGGCATCGGTGCCGCCGGTTGGATCGACGCGGCCCGTTCCACAGTTCTGTTCGCCCCGAACCTCGCCTGGCGCGACGAACCGCTGCGCGACTTCGTCGGCAACGCCGTCGGCCTGCCGGTGATCGTGGAGAACGACGCGAACGTCGCCGCCTGGGCGGAGTTCCGGCACGGGGCGGCCCGGGACGCCGACGACTCGATGGTGCTCTTCACGATCGGTACCGGGGTGGGCGGTGGCATCGTGCTCGGCGGGGAGTTGCTGCGCGGCGCGCACGGCATCGCGGCCGAACTCGGGCACATGCTTTCGGTGCCGAACGGGCACCTCTGCGGCTGTGGCCGGCTCGGCTGCATCGAGCAGTACGCCAGCGGCAACGCCCTGGTCCGGTTCGCCCGGTCCGGTGCGCGGCAGGAGCCGGCCCGGGCCACGGTCCTGCTCGACCTGGCCGGCGGTGACGTCGAGGCGATCAACGGCCCGATGGTGACCGCAGCCGCCCGATCCGGCGACCCGGTTTCCAGCACGGCGTTCGCGCAGATCGGGCACTGGCTCGGCATCGGGCTGGCCGACATGGCGCAGATTCTCGATCCGCAGGTGCTGGTGGTCGGGGGCGGGGTGGTGGAAGCCGGCGAACTGCTGATGGGCCCGACCCGTCGCTCCTTCATGCAGGCTCTCGCCGCGCGTGCCAAGATCGCGGTGGCCGAGATCCGCCCCGCCGAGCTGGGCAACTCGGCCGGCATGGTCGGCGCCGCCGACCTGGCGAGGCGCCGCTAGCGCCGGACCGCCGCGCGGGGCGGGAAGGAACGGACGAGCAAGGGAAACGGTGTGGTTCAGCAGCAGTCCTCCGGTGCGGAGACGTCAGCGGTGCGCCTCCGGGTGCTCTCCTACAACGTGCACGGCCAGCGGGACGACACCGACGCGCTGGCCGGGGCGGTCCGGGCGTTGGCGCCGGACGTGGTGATCGTGCAGGAGGGGCCGCGCCGGTTCCGCTGGCGGCCCAAGTGCGCCGCCCTGGCCGACCGGTTCGGGCTGGTGGTGGCGGCCGGTGGCCTGCCGTCGCTGGGCAACCTGCTGCTGACCAGCCTGCGGGTCCGGGTGTACCGCACATGGTGCCAGCGGTTTCCGTTGACGCCGGGGCGGCACCTGCGCGGGGCGGTCTACGCCGAGTGCGGGATCGGGGGAGCACGGTTCGTACTGGCCGGCTCGCATCTCTCCACCGACCCGGCCGAGCGCCCCGGTCAGGCGCACCTCTTCAAGCAGGAGTTGACCGCCCTGCGGCTGCCGGTGGTGGTCGGCGCTGACCTGAACGAGAACTCGGGCGGCGGCGCCTGGCGTACCGTCGCCGACGGGTTGACCGACGCGGCGGTGGCCGGCGGCGGTGAGGACCGCTGCACCTTCCCGTGTCGGGAGCCGCGGGACCGGATCGACGCGCTCTTCGTCGACCCGGCCATCGGCGTACTCGACTACGACGTGGTGGACACCGCGCAGACCCGTCGGGCCAGCGACCACTTCCCGGTCCGCGCCGACCTGCTGTTGCCGGTCACCCGCTGATGCCACCACGCTGATGCCCACCACGCGGCTTGTTCGGGTGTTCGGCGACCGTTCAGCGAGGTGTGTTGTGCGGTGGCTGTGCGGTGCCGGCCGGGTCGGTCAGGCGGAGCCGCGCAGTACCAGCCTGGTGGGAAGGATCAGGGACGCGGTCTCCCGCCCCGCGATCAGTTCGATGAGTACCCGGGTCATCTCCTTGCCCAGGGACTGGATCGATTGGTGAACCGTGGTCAGTGGAGGGTCGGTTCGTTCGGCTATCCCGAGGTTGTCGAAGCCCACGACCGCCACGTCCGCGGGTACGGACCGACCCGCCTCGCTCAGTACCCGCATGGCTCCGGCGGCCATGTTGTCGCTGGCCGCGAAGACGGCATCGAGGTCCGGGTGGTCGTCGAGCAGTTTCGTCATCGCCGCCGCGCCGCTGCCCTCGGTGAAGTCACCCTCCGCCATCCCGTACGGGGTCAGGCCCGCCATGACCATCGCCTCGCGATAGCCGCGGTAGCGGGATGCGCCTGGCTCGGTGCCCAACTCGCCGGTGATGGTGACGACCCGGGTGCGCCCGAGGCCGATGAGGTGCTCGGTGGCGAGTCGCGCCCCACCGAGGTTGTCGGAGTCGACGAACCAGTGTGGCTTGAAGTGCAGCGGCCGGCCGCCGTACACGGCCGGCAGGCCGGCTCGGCGCACGATGTGGGTCAGCGGGTCGTCCCCGCGCAGCGCCATCAGCATGATGCCGTCGACGCCCCGCGTGTTGAGCAGGTTGGTGAGCCGGGCCCGGCCCCGCCCGGGGCTGGCCAGACACAACAGCAGGTGCAGGTCGGTCTCCTCCAGCGCCGAGGAGACACCGACGATGACCTGGCCGAAGAACGGATCGGCGAACAACTCGGGGTCGTCGTGGGAGATGGCGAGGGCGACGATCCCGGTCTGCCGGGTGGCCAGGGCCCGGGCGGTGCGGTTGGGTCGGTACCCCAGTTCCTTGATGGCCCGCTCGACGGCGTCGCGTGTCGCGCGACTGACGTGTGGCGCCTTGTTGAGGACCCGGGACGCCGCAGAGCGTGACACCCCGGCGCGCGCGGCCACCTCGTCGAGGGTGGGCTGGCGCCGAGTCTCCATCGTGGTGCCACGTCCTTCCTGTCGAACGCCCCTCGAACCTGTGGAACCGCCCTCGAACCTGTGGAACCGCCCTCGAACCTGTGGAACGCCCCTCGAACTTTCCCTCGTTCCTCATGCGCTTGGGACCGGGGACCGGGGGCCGGGGGCCGGCGACGGGAGGATCCGGCGGGGCTCGGCCGGTGCCGACCGGCCACCGACGGTGCCAGGACTCCGCCGCCGGATGGTATCGGCGCCGCTAGATGCTACCGGTCTGCAACGGCGAAGGTCGATATGACTGGAAGCGCTTCCAGTGTCGATCGCCCGGTGGTGGCGCATCGGTGCTGGAGCCAGGGGCCAACCTTGACTTTTACTTGCCGGATGCCGACGATTAGATCGATGTAGATAGATGGAATCTACCGGAAGCGCTTCCAGTCCACGTCGATGCACGGCCAACGCTCTAGGAGACTCCCGATGAGACGACTCGCCCGTCCGTTGCTCGCGCTGGCAAGCGCGCTGGCAGTGGCGGTCCCGACGATCCTGTTCGGCTCGTCGGCCGCCCACGCCGACCCGGTCAGCCAGACCAGCGGCTTCTACGTCAACCCCAACTCCAGCCCCGCGTCGTGGGCCGCCGCCAACCCCGGCGACGGACGCGCCAACGCGATCAGGACCGAGATCGCCCAGAAGCCGATGGCCTCCTGGTTCGGCAACTGGAGTGGCGACATCGGCTCTGCGGTCGGCAACTATGTCCGCGCCGCGGATGCCGTCGACAAGCTTCCGCTGCTCGTGGCCTACAACCTTCCCGGCCGCGATGCCTGCGGCGGGCACTCCGGTGGTGGTGCCGGAAGTGTCGCCGCCTACGACGCGTGGATCTCGGCCTTCGTCAACGCCATCGGCAACCGCCCCGCCGTCGTGGTCCTCGAACCGGACTCCCTCGGCGACTTCAACTGCATGAGCCAGGCGCAGATCAACGACCGCGTCGGGATGCTCAGCCGGGCCGCCAACCAGTTCCGCTCCAGGGCGCCCAACACCTGGGCCTACCTCGACGCCGGCAACCCCGGTTGGGTCGACGCCCGGACGATGGCGCAGCGTCTGAACATGGCCGGCGTCGCAAACGCCCGTGGCTTCGCGCTGAACGTCTCCAACTACTTCACCACCGGAGAGAACACCAACTACGGCAACTCGGTCGCCAACACGCTGCGGAGCAACTTCGGGTACAGCAAGCCCTTCGTGATCGACACGAGCCGCAACCAGAACGGATCCAACGGTCAGTGGTGCAACCCGGCCGGCCGCCGGATCGGCACGCCGAGCCAGCTCGGAGGTGGCGCCGAGATGTTGCTGTGGCTCAAGACGCCTGGCGAGTCCGACGGCAACTGCGGGGTCGGAGCCGGCTCCAGCGCCGGGCAGTTCCTGCCCGAGGTGGCCTACAAGATGATCTTCGGGTACTGAGCGAACCGGCTCACGCGGCAGTACGCCTCCCGCCGGAGGAACGGACGGTAACAAGCCACCGGGACTCCTGCGGGAGGCGGCGCGCGTCTACTCGGAACCCAGTTGCCCTGTCAGCCGATCCAGGCCGCTTCTGATCAGCTGGCCGTACCCGTCGTCGCCGAGCGCGCCGACCCCCGCCCGCGCCTGCCCGAGGTGTTCCCGGGCACGGTCGAGTTCGCCGAGCTTGCGGTAGCACTCGGCCAGGTTGAGGTGCAGCGACGGGTACAGGCCGGCCACCCGCATCGGTACTCCGGCCTCCGCGAGCCGGTTGTCGGTGAGCAGGTCGACCGCTGCCAGCGCCCGCCGATCCCAGAGCAACTCCTGGGGTACGTCGTCCTGCACGTCGGCCATCGCGTGCGCGAGGACGCAGACGTGCAGCGGATCCCCGCGCTCCCCACCGATCTCGTCCCAGATCTGCGCGAACAGATCCCGAGCGGCCTCGCGCTGGCCCTGCTGGTGATGCAACTGCACCCCCTCGTTGATTCGGGTGAGCGTGGCATCGACGATCATCGGGCGGCTCCTGCACGGTTCATGTCACGGCTCGGGGCGGCGTGGCCGCCGCGATCTGCCTGCGCTGGCTTGACAGTTGGCTCAGGTTACCCGCCGGGTACATCCATTCGAGAACGACCGAACCGCAGAACCGCCTCGGCCCACCGCCCCTGGCCCACCCACCGTCACCGGCCTGCCGTCCCGCTGGAGCCGCCGCCCTCGACCTGGTCCCGGTAGTGGGCATGCCCCGGAGTGTGCCCCGAGGCGCGGTCGGGTACTGCCCGCGGGGTGGCAGAGCACCGTGAGACCGAGCAGCCTGGGACCGAGCAGCCTGTGACCGAAGGACGTGGGGCCGGAGGACCCGGGGTCGTGCATCCCGAGATCGAGACCGCGAGGTTGCGGCTGCGCCAGTTCCGGGCCGAGGACTTCGCCGCGCACCGTGCCCTGGTCGACGACGATCCCGCCGTGACCTGGGCCGGTCGGCGCCGCCCGATCACCGCGAGCCTGCGCAGTTGGGCGGAGCGCATCGAGGGCTGGGAACGCGACGGGTTCGGCATGTGGATCGCCGAGGTCGTCGCCACCGGGCAGGTGATCGGCCACTGTGGCCTGCAACGGATGGCCGGGACGGACGAGGTGGAACTCGGCTACTATCTCGGCCGCCCGGCCTGGGGTCAGGGCTACGCGACGGAGGCGGCCGGTGCCTGTCTGGCGTACGGGTTCGACAGTTGTGGCCTGCCGTCCATCGTGGCGGTGGTCCGGCGGGAGAACAAGGCGTCCCGCCAGGTGTTGCGGAAGCTGGGCATGCGACCCGAACGGGATGGCACCTTCTACGACGCCGACGCCACGTTGTGCCGGCTCACCGCCGACGAGTTCCGCCGGGTGCACGCCTTGGTCAGCCAGGCGGGGCCGAGGCCAGTAACCGGCGGGCGAGCAGGCTCAGGTTCTTGGCGACTCGATCGCGAGTGAGGCCGAGTTCGTGGCGCTGGAAGTGGTAGAGCTCCGGTGCCAGTGGACTGAGCGCGATGTCGACCAGGCCATCAGGGTCGGGTGTGTCGGTGTCGGCAAGGAGCGCCCGGACGTGGGCGCGCCAGAATCCGTAGGCGCCGGTGCTGAACCGGGCCGGACCGGTTTCGGCGCCCAGGGCCAGCGGCAGGTGTCGCTCGAGAAGGTCGAGTGCGGCCAGATAGAAGGCGACGAGGCGCTCGTCGGCCGGGGCGCCCGGACCGAGCGGTGGTGGCCCGTGGATCAACTGGGCCTGTAGGCGACGTTCGTGTTCGTCGAGCAGGGCGACGGCGATCGCCGACGGGTCGGGGAAGCGTCGGTACAGGGTCGCCCGGCCGATCCCGGCGGCCTTGGCGATCTGGTCCATGGTGACCGCGCGTGGGTCGTACTCCGCGAACAGCCGCTCCGCGACCTCCAGGATCCGGGCGCGGTTGCGTACCGCGTCCGCGCGTTCCTTCGGCGGGGTGCGGCGGGCGGCGGCGCCGGCTCCAGCACGCTCGTCGCTGGTCGTCACGGGGTGACCCTACCCGGCAACAACTGATCCCCTTGTCCATTTGTAGCGACGCTGCCTATATTAACCGGACAGACTGTCCGTTTAATGCTGTGGAGACGCCCGTGGACCTCGCCCTACTCACCGCCGCCCTGCTCATCGGGTGCCTGCTGGCTGTCCAGGCGTCGGCGAACATCCAACTCAACGCCGCCGTCGGTACGCCGTACGGCGCCGCCACCCTGCAGTTGGCAGTGGCTGCCGGCCTGCTGGCCGTACTGGCCATCGCGGTCGGCGCTCTCGGTGCCCTCGGTCGGCTACCCGACGTCCCGCTCTGGTATCTGCTGGGTGGACTGGCCAGCCCGCTCTACATCACCAGCGGCATCCTGCTCTTTCCCCGCCTGGGGGCACTGGTCGCAGTCGGGCTGTTCGTCACCGGCCAGATGTTCGCCTCGCTCGCCCTCGACCTGTTCGGCCTGCTCGGACTGGCGCGACAGGACGCCACCCCGGCTCTCGTGGTGGGTGCGCTCGGCGTCCTGGCCGGGATCGTCGTGATCGTCAGGGGGCAGCAGGACCGGCAGGATTCGTCCGGTCCCCGTACCGGTCGGACCGGCGGCGCCGGTCAACCTGGATGGCTCGCCCTGGGCCTGCTCGCCGGGGCCGCGCTGCCGGTGCAGGGCGCTGTCAACGCCCGGCTGCGCAGCGGCCTCGACGAGCCGATCGCGGCTGCCCTGACCAGCTTCGGCGTGGCCACCCTCAGCATCGCGGTCGTGCTGTTGGTGCTCTCCGCCATCCACCGCACACCCCGACCCCGAATCGCTCCGCTCCACGCGATGCCGTGGTGGGGCTGGCTGGGCGGCGCCTGCGCGGCTGTCTACGTCACCGGCACCTTCCTGCTCATCCCCGCCATCGGGGCGGCGGTGACGGTCGCCCTGACCGTCACCGGCCAGCAGTTGACCTCAGCCCTCATCGACCAGCGCGGGCTGTTCCGGCTGCGCCGCCGCGCCCTGACCACCCCCCGCCTGGCCGGCCTCGTCCTCCTGCTGAGCGGTTCCCTGCTCGTGCAACTCGGCTGATGCCTGCCGGGCTCGGCCGATACCGGCTCGGCTGACGCGCGATGGCCAGGCCCGGGACGACACTGCGGATTTCGGGCCCTCGAATACGGATATCAGAGGTTAGGCTTGCCTTTGCAGAAGCCATTGGAAGCGTAGCCTTACCTTTTCTTGGGCGCGCCGAAGTGGCCTTCCGGATAATCTTTGGCGACCCGGGTAACCCCCTGTTGAGCAGGCACGATGCCTGTCGTGAGGCATCATGTGCGCTCCGGTAAAGGCGTCGCGGCGTCATTTCCTGGCTATTCTTGGAGCTGATCGTTCCTCGGTCGATCATGGATGTGACAGTGAGTGGAGGAATCATGAAGACCCTTTTGCAGATGCCTGCCGTACGCGAATGCGCCGCCGTCACGTGCAGCTTCAACGAGGGTGGTTGTCACGCACCGGCCGTGACCGTCGCGGCGGCGGGCACGGCAGCCTCCTGCGCGACGTTCGTCGAGTCGTCGGTCCGCGGGGGCATCGCGGAGATCACCGGCAGCGTCGGCGCCTGCGCCCGCACCGACTGCGTCCACAACACCAACCTGGCCTGCACGGCGCCGTCCGTACAGGTGGGCCCGGGTGCCACGGTCAGCGACTGCCTGACCTACCAGCCAGCCTGACCTACCAGCCGGCCTGATCTGTCCGGCCGGCCCGAACCTGACCTGCCCCGGCCGAGCCTGACCTGCGAAGCCTGGTCGGGCCTGGTCGGGCGACGGGTCGTCGGCCACCCCACATCGCGGTCCACTTGAATAAGGCAAGCCTTACCTATTATGGTGGGCTCCTCAGGTCGACTGCGGTGGAAGGGGCGAGGGTGGCATCCGAACCCGATCGGCCGTCGACGCTCGCCGATGACCGGCTCTCACCCGACGCGGTGGAGGTCCGCTCCGCCCTCGCGGCCTGCACATCGCTGCGGCTGGAAGTGGCCGGTACCGCCGCCGACCTGATCGACGCGCACACCGTCCTCCCCGACGGCACCGTCGTCGTCGCCGTTGACGCGATGAGCCCACTCGGCGGTCTGCTCGTCGCCGCCCGGGGCGCGGACAACGCCGTTCGGCTTGATCTCACGCACCTGGTGCCGGTGCCGGTGCGCGCCCGGGTGCGGGCATGGGTGACCGTGACCGGCAAGGTCCGCCGGTTCGACCCGGCGGCCCTCGACCTGTGCGACGACGACGCCATCACGGCGCTGCTCGGCCTGCCGCCGGTGGCCCTGTGGGCGATCGAGCCCGACAGTGTGCACGTCGAACGGTACGGAGCCGCCGTCGAGGTGCCGGTCGCGGCCTATCGGGCGGCGCGTCCCGACCCGGTCGCAGCCGTCGAGGCGGCGCACCTGGCCCGCCTGGTCCAGCACCACCGTCACGTCGTACACCGATTCGCCGCGCTGGTGGATCCGGCCCTGACCGCCGGTGGCGCCCGGTTGGTGCCGGTCGCCGTCGATGCCGACGGACTGACCGTACGGGCGGAGACCGCGCAGCGGCACCACGACGTCCGGCTGCCGTTCCGGGTCCGGGTCACCGACGAGG
Organism: Plantactinospora sp. CNZ320; assembly: GCF_002846275.1. NCBI lineage: Bacteria > Bacillati > Actinomycetota > Actinomycetes > Micromonosporales > Micromonosporaceae > Plantactinospora > Plantactinospora sp. CNZ320. The sequence goes on along the minus strand of NZ_PJMP01000001.1, from coordinate 2,850,614 downwards.
CCACGCTCAACCGGGAACTTCGGCGGCTGCTGCCGGGCGTGGACGTCCGCCGGCCCGGAGAGCGCTGAGTTCCCGATCCGCGCCGGTCTGCCGCCCGGAAGCGGGCGACGCCGTTTCGGTTGCTGTTGCCCGAGAGTAGTGACCTCGGTCCGTACTGTCACCGACAGAACTGTCGGAAAGAGTCACACCGCTCGACATCGGATCAAGCGGCGCTTGCTCCGGATGTGGCGCGCGTTGGGCTGGACAAGGGCGACGACAGCCGAGAGGATTCCCCCGCACGTCGGCACTCGTTGCCGGACAAAAGGAGATTCTTCGGTGTCCACCTTCAGCGACCAGGAGAGCAACGAGCCGGGCGCGACCCTCTGGCGGGACGGAAGACCGGTCTACGACCGGGCCGGCACCGTCTGCGTGATCGGCGCCGGGGTCAGCGGCCTCACCGCGATCAAGAACCTGAAGGAGTACGGCTTCGGCGTCGACTGCTACGAACGGGAGACCGGTGTCGGCGGGGCCTGGAACTGGCGGCACGACCGCAGCCCGGTCTATGCCAGCACCCACCTCATCTCGTCCCGCCCGCTCACCGAATACCCCGACTTCCCGATGCCGGACAGTTGGCCGGACTACCCGCACCACAGCCAGCTACTGTCCTATCTGGAGCATTACGCCGACCACTTCGACCTGCGGCCGCACATCTGGTTCGGCACCGAGGTGGTCCGGGTCGAGCCGGCCGAGGGCGACCGGTGGGACGTCACCACCCGCAGCACCGGTGGCTACGGCGCCGAGCGCACCTCCCGGTACGCGGCCGTGGTCGTCGCCAACGGGCACAACTGGGCGCCGAAGATGCCGGCGTACGAGGGGCTGGACGAGTTCCGGGGCAAGGTGATCCACGCGTCGGCGTACAAGGACGCGACCCAGATCCGCGGCAAGCGGGTACTCGTGGTCGGGGCCGGCAACACCGGCTGCGACATCGCGGTCGAGGCCGGAGCGCAGGCGGCCAAGTGCTGGCACTCCACCCGGCGCGGCTACTGGTACGCCCCGAAGTACGCCTTCGGCCGCCCCGCAGACCAGGTCAACGACTCGCTGGCGCCGTACCGGCTGCCGCTGCGGCTGCGGCAGTGGCTCTTCCACCGGGTGCTGAAGCTGACAGTGGGTGACCTGACCCGGTTCGGGCTGCCCCGCCCCGACCACCGGGTCTTCGAGACCCATCCGATCGTCAACAGCCACCTCGTCTACCAGCTCGGGCACGGCTCGATCACCCCGGTGCCGGACGTCGGCCGGTTCCGCCGCAACAGCGTGACCCTGGTCGACGGGCAGGAGATCGAGCCGGACCTGGTGGTCTTCGCCACCGGTTACCTGCCGCGCTTCGAGTTCCTCGCGCCGGAACTGCTCGGCACCGACGCGTCGGGCCGGCCGGCCCTCTATCTCAACGCCTTCCCGCGCCAGCATCCGACACTTGCCGTGGCCGGCCTGCTCCAGCCGGACTCCGGCCTGCTGCCGCTGGTGCACTGGCAGGCAGTGCTGATCGCCCGCTGGCTCCGGCTGCGCGAGGCGGCGCCGGACCGGGCCCGCTCCTTCGCCGCCCGGGTCGACGCCGAGGCCGGCAACCGGACGCACTCCGCCAGGATGAAGGAGAGCACCCGGCACTGGTTCGAGATTGGACACATCGACTACCTGCGCGTGTTGCAGCGCACCCTGGACGAGCTGGAGGTGCCGGCGTGAAGACCCGGGTCGTACGGGTGGGGGAGTGGACCCGTCCGGTGCCGGCGGTGTTCCGGGAGGTACGCGCCGCCACGCCGGAGGCGCCGGAGGGCAAGCCGCCGCTGCTCTTCGTACCCGGATTCGGGCACGGGGCGTGGGCGTTCGCCGAGCACTGGCTCGAACACGCGGCGTCGCGAGCCTTTCCGGCACACGCGGTCAGCCTGCGCGGGCACGGTGGCAGCGGGCCGGCGCCGAAGGCGACGCTGCGGGCGTACGCGCACGACGTGGTCCAGGTGGCCACCAGCCTGGACCGGCGGGCGGTGCTTGTCGGGCACGGTGCCGGCGCGCTCGTGGTGGCACACGCGCTGGCCCGCTATCCGGCCCGGGCCGGCGTGCTGGTCGCGCCGGTCTTCGGCGGCTGGGGGACGCTCGGCACCGCGCTGCTGCGCAACCCCGCCGGTACCCTGCCGGCGGTCTTCGGTGGCCGGCTGAGGCTGCACCACCGCCAGCTGTTCAGCCGGGAGCTGCCGGACGCGGCGGCCCGGGAGTACACCGCCCGGCTCGGCCGGGCCTCCGCGCGGGCACAGTGGCAGCTGCTCCGGCAGCGGCCGGTCGAGCCGGCGGTGGGAAACCCGCCGATGCTTGTGGTCGGCAGCCCGGACGACCGGGTGGTGCCGCCGTCGGCGCTGACCCGGACCGCCGCCCGGTACGGCGTCGCCCCGCTGCTCTTTCCCGGCATGGGGCACGACATGATGCTGGACGCCCGGTGGCGGGAGCCGATCGACGCGATCCTCGACTGGCTCGACAAGGATCTGGTCGGATAACCCCCACTGTCCCCGGTGGACCGCCCCGGGCGGAGCGGCCCCGGGCGGGTCGCCGGCTACCACCGGTCGCCCACCCGGAGCTCGCCCCGGTGGTGCTGCGCTCAGGTGGTGAGCCGCTGGGCCAGGCTGCCGCTCTGGTCCAGCGCGGTCAGGTATGACCGGGCCCACGCCTGGATGTCGTTGACCCGCAGCTGTGCGCGCATCGCGGTCATCCTGGCCGTCAGGTCGGCCGGGATGGCCTGGAGCGCGTGCATCAGGGTCAGTTTGAGTCCCTCCAGGTCGTGCGGGTTGACCAGGAACGCCTCCGGAAACTCGGCCGCGGCACCGGCGAACTCGCTGAGCAGCAGCGCCCCGCCGTTGTCGACCCGGGCCGCGACGTACTCCTTGGCGACGAGGTTCATCCCGTCCCGCAGCGGGGTCACCGCCATGATGTCGGCGGCCCGGTAGAGCGCGGCGAGTTCCGCCCGGTCGAACGGCTGGGTGAGGTAGTGGATCGCCGGCTCGCCGACCCGGCCGAACTCGCCGTTGATCCGGCCGACCTCGCGCTCGACCCGGTCGCGGAGGATCTGGTACTGCTCGACCCGCTCCCGGCTCGGCACCGCCACCTGCACCATCACCGTGTCCCGCACCTTGACGTGCCCGGTGGCGAGCAGTTCGCTGTAGGCCTTCAACCGTTGCTCGATGCCCTTGGTGTAGTCCATCCGGTCGACGCTGAGCAGCACGTGCTGGGGGTCGCCGAGGTCCCGGCGGATCCGGGCGGCCCGGGTGACCACGTCCGGGCGGCCGGCCAGCGCCTCCATCTCGGCCATGTCGATCGAGACCGGGAACGCGCCGATCCGCACCACCCGGTCGTCGACGGCGATCCGCCGATCGGTGGCGGCCAGCCCGAGCACCTTCGTCGCGAGCTGGGCGAAGTTGTGCGCCGCCTGCGGGCGCTGGAAGCCGACCAGGTCGGCGCCGAGCATCCCGAGCAGCAGCTCGGAACGGCGGGGGAGCTGCATGAACAGCTCCGGCGGCGGGAACGGCACGTGCATGAAGAAGCCGATCCGCAGGTCGGGGCGGATCGCCCGGAGCAGGCTGGGCACGAGTTGCAGGTGGTAGTCCTGCACCCAGACCACGGCACCGGGTTCGGCCGCCTCCGCGGCGGCCTCGGCGAACCGCTGGTTGACCCGCTGATACGCCTCCCACCAGCGCCGGTGGTAGACCGGCTGCTCCACCGCGTCGTGGTAGAGCGGCCAGAGGGTCGAGTTCGCGAAGCCCTCGTAGTGGTCGCGTACGTCGTTGCCGGCCAGTGGGACGGTGTGCATTCGTACCCGGTCGATGTCGGCGAGCATCGGGGCGGGACCGGTCCCGCCGGCCCAGCCCACCCAGGTCGCCGGGGTGTGTTGGAGTAGGGGGTGTAGGGCGCTGACCAGCCCGCCGGGGCTGCGGCGCCATTCACAGGCGCCGTCCGGCGCCACACTGTCGTCGACGGGCAGCCGGTTGGCCACCACCACGAGGGAACTCTGTCGCAATCGGGCACCTCGTTCCGGGCGAGGCGACCACCGCGAATAGGAGCGATCGGGGCAGTCGTGAGGGGAAGGTAACTTACAGCAGTATTCCTACTGACGCGAAATTACGCGAGTGTTACGCCTTGCCTCCACCCGGTGATGAATCTCGCGATCTGGACGCGAGGGGTCAGACCACCGCCCCGTCGTCCGGATCGTCGTCCTCCTCGTTGCCCGGTCGCAGCCGCCAGACCAGCGTGACGAAACCGCCGAGGATGCCGGCGAAGCCGAGCAGGGTGACCAGGCCCCGATCGATCGGCAGCAGGTGCGGGAAGAGGAAGAGCACGAAGCCGGTGACGATGGCGAGCACCCCGACGACGGCGTACTTCGACAGCCGGGGCAGCGGCGGTGGTGGCGGCGGGACGTAGCGTTCCTCCGCCTCGTCCGGCAGGTCGGCGCCGAAGGTGTCCAGCCCGTCGAGCAGCGACGGCTCGTCGGTCCGGCCGCCCACCGAGATCCCGGAGAACTCGGTGGCCGACGGGAGCCGGCGTACGCCCTGGTCGGGCGGCCCGGACAACTCGGATCCCGGGCGGGCGGTCGTGGTGCCGGTGGCCCGTTCCGGCGGCTCGCCGAGCGCGACGTCCTCGGCGGCGGGCCAGGAGCGGGAGTCCGCCGCGACCTCGGTGTGGTAGCCGGCGACGATCCGGGCCCACTCCGCCTCGACGTCCGGGTCCGGGTCGGGATCGGGGCGGGGCGCCGGGGCATGGCCCGGCGGCTCCTCGTCGGCGAGCTGGGTCAGGTAGTCCTTGGCGGTGGCCAGGAAGCTGCGGTCGACATAGAGCCGGTCCACCGGCCGGGACGGCACGGTGGTGGTCCGGGTCACCGGATTGAGGTCGGCCGAGGGTTGCAGGTAGGCGGCGATGCCCCCCGCCGCCAGCACGTCGAGCAGGTGCTCGCCCAGCCGCGGGTCCACGTCGCCGGCGACGGCGTACTCCGTCGCCTCCAGCCCGTTGTCCCGCCGTCCCCGGCGGGCGCCACCCGCTGACACCCCGACACCCTCCCTACCGGCCTGCGGCGCCCGGCCGTGTTGCCGACCGCCGGCTGCCCCACCGCCGTGCAATGAATCGTGACACGGCGGGCACGGGTTGCGGGAGTGCGTTGTGGCGCGGCGTACCCGCTTCGTAGGCTTCTTGCCGACAGTTCCCGCCCGCGGCCGTCGACGTCCGGCACGACACGTACCCGTGTTCGTGCCCGGTCGGCGGTCGACGTGGGACGCGCGGGACCCTCGGGAAGGACAACGGTGCTGTACGGGCTGATGAAGTACGTCATCCTCGGGCCCTGGCTGAAGTTGATCTTCCGGCCACAGGTCGAGGGGAGGGAGAACGTGCCCGACTCCGGCCCGGCGATCATCGCCAGCAACCACCTGTCGTTCTCCGACTCGATCTTCATGCCCCTGATGGTCAAGCGAAAAGTGACCTTCGTGGCGAAGGCCGAATACTTCACCGGCAAGGGGCTCAAGGGCGCTCTGGTACGGATGTTCTTCGTGGGCACCGGCACGATCCCGGTCGACCGCTCCGGTGGCCGGGCCGCGCAGGCCGCGCTGGACACCCAACTGAAGGTGCTGCGGGCCGGCAACCTCGCCGGGATCTACCCCGAGGGCACCCGCTCGCCGGACGGGCGCCTCTATCGGGGCAAGACCGGGGTGGCCCGGCTCGCCCTGGAGAGCGGCGCACCGGTCGTTCCGGTGGTGATGCTGAACGCCGACGAGATCCAACCGCCAGGAAAGCTGCTGCCGAAGATCAAGCGAGTCAAGATCAGGTTTGGTCGACCGCTGGACTTCTCCCGGTACGCCGGCATGTCCGGGGACCGATTCGTCGAGCGGGCGATCACCGACGAGATCATGTACGAGCTGATGGAGCTCTCCGGCCGGGAGTACGTCGACATCTACGCCCAGAAGATCAAGAACCAGCAGCTGAAGGCGGCGGCCGGCAAGCTGAACGCCGACTCGCTCGCCGCCTGAGCCTGCACAGGCTCGCCGGTCGCCTGAGGCTGCACAGTCTTGCCGGCCGCCTGGACCTGCACAGGCTTGCTTGGCCGCCTGGACCCGCTGCCGCCGTCGGGTGGGCTCAGGAGGCGAGCATCGGGGTGCTGGTGCCCGGGGCCGGTGGCGCCTGGCCGAGCCGGAGCAGCCCGGGCACCCGGTTGCGCAGCGCGAAGGTGCGTACCTCGGCCAGCGCCACCTCGGCGGCGGAGTCGTCGCCGGCCAGCACCAGCTCACCGGCGGCGAGCGCCAGCCCGAGCATCCGGTCGGTGACGTCCGGGATCTGGCCGTAGCTCTCCGCTGCCGCGAGGTAGAGCTGCCCGGCCCGGACATGGTCGCCGTCCGCGCCGGCCAGCGCCGCCGTCACGGTACGCACCGCCGCCTCCACCCAGAGCGTGGAGTGGGTGACCGCGTCCAGCATGCCCCGGAGGCAGACCGCCGAGTCCCGGCCGGTGAGCGCGGCGGCGTACGAGGCGGCCGGGATCCACTCCCCGCTGGCCAGGGCCGGCACCTTGGCCCACGACTCGGCCAGCTCGTCGAGCAGCTCCGCCGCCTCGCCGGTACGCCCCTGTAGGGCCCGACACAGCGCGCCCAGGCCCAGCATGTTCCAGTGCAGCCGGTGGAAGCCGCTGCGCCGGGCGGTCTCCAGGGCGTCCGTCACGTCGTCCGGGGCGGCCGCACCGGGGCGGTCGGCGGCCGTCCCGCCCGGCACCGGCTCGGCACGCAACACCCGGAGGTACGCCCGCATGCCCCGGACCTGCATGTCCCAGCGGCCGGCCTGGGTGTCCACGAAACCGTCGGCGACGGTCAGCAGCCGCCCGATGTCACCCTCGTAGTACGCCCGCACCGCCTCCGCCGAGCCACCTGTGGAGAGCGCCTCGGCCTGGGCCAGTGCCGGGCAGGACGCCACCAGTTCGTCGGCGCGGATCCAGTCGCCCTCCTCCCGCATCACGTGCGAGAGGTTGCGCACCACCCGGGGCAGCGCGACGAGCTGGGAGTCCTGGCAGAACCGCAGGATCGTGTGCAGCTCGTCCAGCCCGGCCCGGTCGCCGGACTGGTAGCGGGCGGTTGCCACGGTGATCCGGGCGTCGGTCTGGGTCTCCACCAGGCCGAGCCGTTCGGCGATGTCGGCCGCCGCGCCGGCCGCCGCCACCGCCGGGTCGCGTTCGTAGTTGAGCATGTGCAGCCGGCCCAGCTCGGCGTAGGCGTCCGCCTTCTGGGCGGTGTCCGGCAGTGCGTCGAACAGCTCGACGGCATGGTCCAGACAGGACAGTGCCTCGGCCCGGTCGGCCCGCAGCCAGGCAGCCTTGCCGAGCAGCGTCCAGGCCCGGGCCGCGCCGCCCGGCTCGTCGTACGCGGAGAGCCGGTCGGCCAGGGCGTGCAGTTGGTCGGTACCGCCACCGGCCAGGAAGGCGGTGCCGTCGCGGAAGTACGAGATCTCGGTGAGCAGCAGCTCCAGTTGCAGCCGGCCGACCGGATCGCTGTCGTCGGCCAGCCCGAGCGCCCGCCCAGCGTGCTTGGCCGCGGCGTCCAGCGCGTGCAGCGAGTACGCCCGCCGGGCAGCCCGGTGCAGCGCCTCCCGGGCCGGCGGCGCGTACCGTTCGGTGTCCACCCCGAGGGTGTGCGCGATTTCGTGCGCCGCCCAGCGGTGGTGGGCCAGCACCTCGGCCAGGTCGGTGTCCCGGCCCCGGGACATCCCGTCCAGCCAGTCCGCCGTCCGGTCGTGCCGGGCGACCCGCTCGGTCCGGGGCAGCCGCTGGTAGCAGACGTCCCGGACCAGCACGTGCCGGAACCGGAACTCCGGCTGGCCGGCCATCGTGGACGTCGCCTGCTCGTGCACGAAGTCCCGCTGCTCCAGCCGGCGCAGCGCCCGCTCCACCGACTCGACCGGCTGGCCGAGCGCCGCCGCGACCGCCCCCGGCCAGAACTGCATGCCCACCACCGAGGCGGCCAGCAGCACCATCCGGTCCGGACCGTCCAGCAGGTCCACCCGGTTGGCGATGACCGAGTGCACGCTGTCCGGCATCGCCAGGTCCTGCTGCTTCTCCAGCGACCAACCCCGGCCGGACTGGCGCAGCGCGCCCTGCTCGATGAGCATCCGGACGTACTCGTGGGCGTAGAGCGGGTTGCCGTCGGCCACCTCGACCAGTGGGCTGAGCATGTCGGTGGAGAAGGCCGCCTGGCCGAAGATGTGCCCGTAGAGCGAGGCGATTCCGGTGTCCCGCAACGGCGGCAGGGTCACCGTCATCGAGCCGGTGATGGTGCCGGCCCAGCTCGGCTCGCGGTTCACCAGTTCGGGGCGGGCGGTGCAGAGCAGCAGCAGCGGCACGTTCTGCGCGTACGCCCCGAGCAGCTCGACGAAGTTCAGCATCTTCTCGTCGGCCCAGTGCAGGTCCTCGAAGACGAGTACGGTCGGCTGGCGGGCGGCGAGCGCGACCAGGAAGCGCCGCCACGCCGACTCGGACTCCTCGGCCGGCAGGGTCGGCCCCGGCAGCCCGACCACCGGGCGCAGTGCGTCCATCAGCCGGTCCGCCGCACCCGGCCCGACCAGTTCCACAAGTGCCGACTCCAGTCGGCGGGTGGCGGTCGGCGCCGGATCGGTGTCCAGGATCCCGGCCTCGGCCTTGACGATGTCGGCCAGCGCGGCGAACGTGACGTTCTCGCCGAACGGCGGGCAGCGGCCGACCCGCCAGGTCACCGGCTCGTCGGTCAGCCGCTCGGTGTGCCGGAACAGTTCCCGGACCAGCCGGCTCTTGCCGATGCCGGCGTGGCCGAGCACCGTCACCATCTGCGGCAACCGGTCCCGCATCGACCGGTGCAGCGCGTTGACCAGCAACCCCAGCTCGTGTTCCCGGTCGATCAGCGGGGTGGTGTCCGGCTCGCGGTCCGGCGGCTGCCGGTCCACCGGGGCGAGCGCCAGCCACACCTCGGTCGGCGAGGAACGGCCGCGCAGGGTCACCGGCGCCTGTTCGTCGTAGCGGATCGCGTCCCGGGTCAGCGCGTACGTGGTGCCGCAGACGAGTACCCCGCCGGGCGGGGCCACCGACTGCATCCGGGACGCCGTGTTCACCACGTCACCGGCCACGATGGCCTGTCCGCCGTCCCGGGCGGCGGCCACGTCGACGAGTGCCTCGCCGGTCGCCACCCCCACCCGGAAGCGCAGGTGGTCCGAGCCGGTGGGGGTGAACCGGGTCAGCACCCGTTGCAACTCCAGACCCGCGCGTACGCAGCGCAGCGGGTCGGTCTCGGTCGCCACCGGCGCGCCGAACAACGCCATCACGGCGTCGCCGATGTACTTCTCCACCACCCCGCCGTACTGGCCGATGACCCGGCGGGCAGCCGAGAAGAAGGCGGTCTGCATGCCCCGGACGAGTTCCGGGTCGGCCCGCTCGACGTACGGGGTGAAGTCGATGAGGTCGACGAAGAGTACGCTGACCCGCCGCCGGTCCTCCTGGGGCAGCACGGCCGGGCGACCGGGCTGGGTGGGCCTTGGCTTGCCGCAGGCCGTGCAGAACGCGGCATCCGCGGCCAGTGGCTGGTCGCAGTGTGGGCAGGCCGGAGTCAGCTCGGTGCCGCAGCCGCCGCAGTAGCGGTCGCCAGCGGCGCCGATCCGGCCGCATCTGGTGCAGGTAGCGGAGATGCCGTCCTCCTACAGCCTCGAAGGGACGTGCCGTCCACCGGGATGGCCCCGCCCGACCGTGACCGGTGGCTCCGGCGAGCCGCCGGCGCTGGTGTGGGCGAGGTGCGCCACCGCCGAGTATCAGCGCCCGGCCCGGGTGTCGGGAACCAGGCTGTTAGCTAGCGGACAGTCCCACCCATAGTGATCCAAGATACAGTCATTGGCGCCTACCAATCGACGAGTTATCAGGGGAGATGGGCGATGGTGTACGTCCGACTGGAAAAGGAATGGACCGATGGCGATGGAAACGGTCACTCCTCAGGGGACATGATCGACGTGGACGCCGCCACCCTGGCGAAGCTCCAGGCCGCCGGGATCGTCGGCGGGGAGACACCTGACCGGCAGGCGACCCGTGGTGGCGGACGGGACACCACCAACTGGCCGGGAGCGACCTGATCGCCACCGCCCAGCAGTCCGATCGGGCGTTCCGGAAACCGTCGTGGGTGTTCCGGAACGCCCGTGGCCGTTTTCCGGTCGGAACACCGCACTGCACCATGCCGTCGACCGGAGGCGTCCGAAGGCCGACCATGGCCACCGGACACTGTTGACGGTCGTCCCACGGCCGCCACTACGCGGTGACGGCGGTGTACCGCTCGGGTTGCTCGCTGGTCGCGATCCGGTCGGTCGGCGTACGGGTCAGCGCTCGGCCATGCCGGCACGGCGACGCAGTGCCGCCACGTCGGTCACGACGATCCGCCGGCCCTCGGTACGCAGCCAACCCCGGCTGGCGAACGACCCGATGGCCTGGTTGACGCTCTGCCGCGAACCGCCGGCCATCTCGGCCAGCTGGCTCTGGTTCAGCTCGATGGTGATCATCGGAGCCTGGCTCTCGCCGGCCAGTCGGACCAGCGTCTTGGCGACCCGCCCCGGCAGGTCGAGGAAGACGTGATCGGCGTTCTGCTCGGTCAACCGGCGGATCAGCCCGCCGAGCGACCGCATCACCGCGTCGAGGATGCGCGGGTTGGAGTGCACCAGTTCCATGAACGCACCACGGGACAGCGCAAGCGCGGTGCAGTCCTCGATGGCCTCGGCGGACGCGGACCGGGTGGAGGCGTCCAGCAGGGACACCTCGCCGAGCACGTCCGGCGGACGGATGACGTTGAGCACCGCGCGCTCGCCGGTCGGGGCGGTGCGGAACACCGCGACCGCGCCCCGGCGCAGCACGATCAGGGACTCGCCGGGATCGTTCTCGACGAAGAGCAGTTGCCCCTTCCGGTAGGTGCGCGGCACCGCCGCGGCGATCACCCGCTGACGCACCTCTGGCTCAAGGCCGGCGAACATGTCGACGCCGGTGAGGGCGTCGCCCGGCTCAGGCAGGCGAACCTCCACGGCTCAACCCCTCCCCGGTAAATAACCCAGTTTTGCTCTCGGGCGACCCGCAACCGACCGAAGAGCAAGGTGAAACTGATACCGGTAGGGTCCGGTAGCGGTACACATCAGATCATGACGGTCGTGTCGCTTGCTGTACACCCCTGAAATCACTTCTGTGACAGTTCTGCGGCTGACCAGGGAGCATTCTGACATCAGATCCGCCACTGGGTGGGGACCGTACGGGGGCGTGGCGGATTCGTGGGGGCGCGGGGAGCCGCGACCGGCCGGAGGGCGAGCCAGGTCCCTGGCCGGCCGCGGCGGACCCGGGGTACGACCGGCGTGGGGGCGCCGGCCGGACCGGCAGGGATGGGCGTGGTGATCCGGCGGTACTTCGCCGGTCACCACGCCGACCGCGTCGAGTCGTACCCCGAGCGGGCAGTCCGGCGCCGAATGGTGGAATTTCCACCCCCGATTCCCGTACGACGGGATGGATGGGCGAGGATGGCGGCGATGGTCTACCGCTATTTCTACGACTGCGAGTTCATCGAGGACGGCCGGCTCGTCGACCTCGTCTCAATCGGTGTCGTCGACGAGTACGGCCGCGAGTTCTACGCGGTCTCCACCGAGTTCGACGACTCCCGCGCGGTGCCGTGGGTACGCCGGCACGTGCTCGACAAGCTGCCCTCGCCCGGTGACGCGGCGTGGCGCTCCCGGGAGCGGATCCGGGACGATCTCTACGAGTTCCTGATCGAGCCGGTACGGGATCGGCCGGGGGAGAAGCTGGAACTCTGGGCCTGGTACGCGGCGTACGACCACGTGGCGCTCGCCCAGCTCTGGGGAGCCATGCCGGCGCTGCCCCGGGAGATTCCCCGGTTCACCAAGGAGCTGCGCCAGCGCTGGGAGGACCGGGGCAGTCCGCCGCTGCCGAACGCCGCCGCCGACCGGCACGACGCCCTGGTCGACGCCCGGCACAACCTGGCCCGCTGGCAGGCGATGCACGCCCGGCCGGAGCGGTCCTGATCACGGCTCGTGATCGTTTCGGCTCGTACCGCCCGCCGGCTGCCCCGATGACCGGTTCGGCCCCCGGACGGTGTCCGGGGCGCGGTGGTCCGGCCCCGCGCGGGCGACTACAGTGCGCAATGACGGCCCGCCCCGGGCCGGCAACGACGCCGACGGTCTCACCCGACTTTCACCCTGGGGCTTGACGGGCTCATTCGAGGCTCCTGGAGGAGAAGCAGATCATGCGTATCGGCGTGCTCACCGGTGGTGGTGACTGCCCGGGTCTGAACGCGGTGATCCGAGCGGTGGTGCGTAAGGGCGTCGCCAGCTACGACCACGAATTCGTCGGGTTCCGGGACGGCTGGCGCGGCCCGCTGGAGGGGATGACCAAGCCGCTCGGCATCGCGGAGGTGCGGGGCATCCTGCCGCGCGGTGGCACCATCCTCGGCTCCTCCCGGACCAACCCGTTCAAGATCGAGGGCGGGGTCGAGCAGATCAAGACCAACCTCGCGGAGCAGGGCGTGGACGCCCTGGTGGCGATCGGCGGCGAGGACACCCTCGGCGTCGCCACCAAGTTGCACGAGCTTGGCGTGCAGGTCGTCGGCGTGCCGAAGACGATCGACAACGACCTGGGGGCGACCGACTACACCTTCGGGTTCGACACCGCGGTCAACATCGCGATGGAGGCGATCGACCGGCTGCACACCACCGCCGAGAGCCACCACCGCACCCTGGTGGTCGAGGTGATGGGCCGGCACGCCGGCTGGATCGCCCTGCACGCCGGCCTGGCCGGTGGGGCGAACGTGATCCTGCTGCCCGAGCGGCAGTTCGACGTCGACCAGGTCGCGACCTACGTCGAGAAGCGCTTCCAGAAGCAGTACGCCCCGATCGTGGTGGTCGCCGAGGGCGCCCAGCCGCTGGACGGCCAGATGCGGCTGCAGAACCAGGAGCTGGACGCCTTCGGGCACGTCCGGCTGGGCGGCATCGGGCAGTGGCTCGCCGAGCAGTTGGAGGCGAAGACCGGCAAGGAGGCCCGTACGGTCGTACTCGGGCACATCCAGCGCGGCGGCACCCCGACCGCGTTCGACCGGGTGCTCGCCACCCGGCTCGGCCTGTCGGCGATCGACGCGGTGCACGAGGGCGACTGGGGCAAGATGGTCGCCATGCAGGGCACCGACATCGTCCGGGTGCCGCTGGCCGAGGCGACCCGCGAGCTGAAGACGGTGCCGCTGGAGCGCTACACCGAGGCCGAGGTCTTCTTCGGCAGCTGACGACCAGAGGTGGCGGTGGCCCGCCGCAGCCGGCTCCGAGCGGTCAGCCTCGACCACTCCGCCGGGCACGACCGGGCCACCCCGCCCCGGGGCCGCCAGGGCGCGCCGGGCGGCGGCTGGGTTCGCCGGGCGTGGCGGCTGGGCGCGACGGTCGGCGGCCACCGGCCCGCGACGGCTTGACGGCTTCCACCGAAGGAGGAGCGATGGCGCCGGGAGCGCACACCGTTGCCGTGATCGGCACCGGCAAGATCGGTGAACTGATGCTCTCCGGGTTGCTCCGGGCGGGCTGGCCGGTGGACCGGCTGCTGGCCACCACCCGGCGGCAGGGGCGCGCCGAGGAGATCGCCACCCGGTACGGCGTACGGGTGGTGGACAACCTGGTGGCGGTGGCCGAGGCGGACGTCCTCGCGGTGTCGGTCAAGCCGCAGGACGCCGACGCGCTGCTCGACGAGATCGGCCCGAAAGTTCCGGCCGACAAGCTGGTGATTTCGCTCTGCGCCGGGCTGCCGACGAACTTCTTCGCCCGACGGCTCTCCGAGGGCACCCCGGTGATCCGGGTGATGACCAACACACCGGCCCTGGTCGACCAGGCGATGACCGCCATCTCCCCGGGGGTGCACGCCACGGCCGGGCACCTGGAACTCGCCGAGGAGATGTTCCGGCCGCTGGGTGCGACGATCCGGGTGCCGGAGTCGCAGCAGGACGCGGTGACCGCGCTCTCCGGCTCGGGCCCGGCCTACTTCTATCTGCTGGTCGAGGCGATGGTCGACGCCGGCATCCTGCTCGGGCTGCCCCGCCAGGTGGCGCACGAGCTGATCGTGCAGACCGCCATCGGTTCGGCGGTGATGCTGCGGGACTCCGGCGAGCACCCGGTGAAGCTGCGCGAGGCGGTGACCTCGCCGGCCGGTACCACCATCTCGGCGATCCGTGAGCTGGAGAACCACGGCGTACGCGCGGCGCTGCTGGCCGCCCTGGAGGCGGCCCGGGACCGGGCGCGGGAGATCGCCGCGCAGAACGACTGAGCCGGCGTCCGGTCCGATCGGGGTTGGAGTGGCCCATACTGTGCCGGTGTTCACCCTTGCCCAGGCACGTCACCTGATCGTGACGCTGCGCCCCCGGATCGACGAGTTGATCGTGCTCCGCGCCGACCTGACCGAGCTGCGGGCCGACCTGACCGACCGGGGAACGAGCCCGCTCGGCGGACTGGCGGAGGTCAAGAGCCTGGAGGCGCGGCTCTTCGGCATCCTGGAGGAGCTGACCGGGCACGACATCCAGGTCAAGGGCTTCGCCCCGGTACTGCTCGACTTCCCCGGCGAGCGGGCCGGCCGGCCGGTGCTCTGGTGCTGGCTGGAGGGGGACAGCGACCTGCGCTGGTACCACCGGGTGGAGTGCGGCTTCTCCGGCCGGCGCCCGGTCTGACCCCGGTCGCGCCGGTCACCGGGTCGGCCGGGTCAGCCGCTCGGCGAGGCGACGGCGGAGCAGTGTCGAGCCCAGTTCGTAGCCGACCAACGCGTAGCCGAGCGCACCGGCCAGGGCCGCGGCGGCGGCGAGTTCGGGGTACCCGGCAGGCAGGCCGTCACTGCCACCCGGGGACGCGCCCAGGGCACCCCAGCCGATGGCGACGTGTCCACTGATCGGCGGCAACGCCAGCACCAGCCCGATGAGCACGACCGGCGGGCGCGGCCCGGAGAGGGTGACCGCGCCACCGACCAGCACCGACACCAGCCCCCAGAGCACGAGTACGGCCGACAGCCTCGACCAGGTGCCGACCACCGCGCCCAGCCCCACCCCGACGGCGGCGAGCAGTGGAAACATCGCGAGCCCGACGGCGATGGTCAGGCGTACCCCGGAATCGGCCAACAGGTCGGGGTCGAAGGAGAGGCCGGCCGCCTCGACCCGGTCCCGGCTCGGCGGCGTTCCCCAACCGGTGGCGGCCAGCGGGATGCTCACCGCCGCGTTGAGCAGGGCCAGCAGCAGGCCCGCCCCGGCGGCCACGGCCAGCTTGCCGGGAAGTACCAGTCGGGGGTCGGGCGCCGGAACCGGACCTGCGAGTCGGGCCGGCGCGTAGTCGGCCAGCACCAGGGCGGCACCGAGCAGCAGGGCCAGCAGGTGCCCGAACAGGAACCCGGAGGTGGCGGTGTGCACGCCGTCGACGTGGTATTTGAGCAGGAGCTGGCTGTCGCCCTGCGGATCGTAGTTGACCCAGAAGTCGTGGTAGCCCGCGTTGAGCGGCATCAGCAGCGCGGCGGCGGCGACCAGCAGCACCGGCCCGCACCACAGCACGGGGCTGCGTGCCAGAATCCGGCACTCCCGGCCGACAGCCGATCGCATCGACTGAGCATCCCAGGCGTACGCCTGGGGTCAACCCGTCACCCGCCAGGCGCGGGAGATGGTCTGCTCGATCCGGTTGCCGTCCCGGTCGACCGCGCTGACCCGGACGGTGGCGAACTCCGCCCCGGCCGGGGCGGCCGGCAGGCTCGCCACCACCTCCCGGTCGCCCCGGACGCGCACCTCCCGCCAACTCGCCCCGTCGTCGTAGGAGACCGCGACCCGCACCGTGAACCGGCCCGGTCCCTTCGCCCCGGGCTGGTAGCCGGGGTGCAGCACCAGCCGGTACGGCCGGTCGGCCCGGACGCTGTTGCTCAGGTCGGTCTCGACGTCGTAGCCGAGCTGCGGCAACGGCAGCACCACCGGCTGGGCGCCGCGCGGTCGTCCCGAGCGGAACGTCCAGGTCGTCGAGGTGGCGGTGGAGGTGGTCCACCACTGATGCTCCGGGAACGAGTTCCGGGTGAGGTCGAGCCGGAGCTGGTAGCGCCCGGTGTCACCCGGCACGGTGAACTGGGCGGACGAGGCGCTGCTGCGGCCCAGCACCCTGCCGTCCCGGCTCAGGGTCAACTCGCTGCGGTCGGACTGCCCGTCGACCCAGCCGTACGCGGTGGCCGCGCCGTCGGAGTACTGCGGCACCGCGACCCGGATCGCGTCGTACGCCCGGTTCACCGGCAGCCCGTACGCGTGGTCCGGGAGGACCGTGGCCGGTACTGCGGGCCGGGTCAGCGCCGGGAACCACACCTGGCGCTCCCGCTCCCCGGCCCGGTACGCCCGCAGCGGCCCCCACATCTGCCCCTGCGGGTTGCCGACCTGGTACGCCTGGAGGATCGCGCTGCTCCGCCACGCGACGCCCCTGGTGTTGACGTGGTCGGTACGCCGGTGTGCGGCGGTGACGCCCCGGCTGAAGCCGAACCCGGTCGAGACCCCGTCCGGGTAACCGGCCCGGGTCTCCCTGGCCAGCATCTCGGGCGCGTGCTGGTGGAACTCCGACTCCACAGTGGCCAGTGCGAGGTCACCGGCCCGGTAGTGCAGATCCTCCGGCACCCGTCCCCGCTCCGGCAGCAGCAGGTCGTAGCGGTACGGCGACCGGGCGACGGCTTCCAACTCGACCGTCGCCGGCCCGGCCGCCAACCGTTCCCGGAGCCGCTGCGCCACCATCGCGTCCACCCGGTACGCCGGCACCGGCGAGCCGCCTCCGACCATCTCGTGGTAACCCGAGGTCGGCCCGGCCAGCAGGACCGCCCGGGCGCCGGCCGCACCCGCCGCCCGCAACTGTGCGGCACCGGGAGCCTCCAAGCTGCTCTTGTCGAGCCGGACCAGCACCACCGCGTCCCGGGCGCCGGCCCGGGCCAGCTCGGCCGGGGTACCGTCGCCGCCGTCGACCAGCCGGGCGCTGCTGCGCCCGTCCAGCAGTGGTGCGCCGCCGACCGGCCGGGTATCCGGCACCGGGAAGCCGTCCGGGCCGGTCACCGTGGCGGTCAGCGCCGGTGCGGCCAGGTCCCACCGGCTGAAGAACTGGAAGGTGCCGGTGGAGACCGGCCGGGTCGGTGCCGCGTACACCCGGCGGATGGCCTCCAGGTTGAACGACTCACCGGAGAGCACCGAGGCCGCCGGGGTGCCGCGTTGCCAGACCAGGGCTGCCTGGGCCGTGGTGGTCCGGTCCGGGGTGTCGATGCGGATCTCCCGGCCGTCACGGGCGTCCTGGCGCAGCGTCCGGTCCGCCTCGACGAGCAACTCCGGCTCGGCGAGCAGCGTTGCGTCCTTCGGGAACCCGGATTCCGCCATGGTGAGGACCCAGGTCGCCACGGCGTAGCGGCCGGCCGGCAACTCGACGGTGGCGGGTCGCCCGCCGTCGAAGTGCGCCCAGTGCTGCTCACCGGTGTCCAGGTTGAACAGTTCGGACCGGCTGAGGAAGTCGCTGGGGGCCCGGCCGTCCCGGTCCACCGCCTGGATCGTCAGGCGGCGGGTCGGCGGGACGACGCTGAACCCGATCGGGGTACGCAGTTCGGTGCCGCCGCCCCGGACGGTCAGCACTCCGGCGTACTGGTTCGGGGCGGTGCGGCTCGGGTCGAGCCGGACGAGCGCGCTGGCCCGCCCGCCGGCCGGTACGGTCAGCCGGGCCGGCGAGACGCGCAGATCCGCCCGCCGCTGGTCGGCACCGAGGTCGCGAGCCTCTGCCGCCAGGGTGAGGGTCACCGGCCGACGACCGGGGTTCGTGAAGTCGACTGTGGCGCTGCGGGCCGGCGTACCCGCTGGGAGTCGGCCCAGGGCGAGCGCCGCGGTGTCGACGGTGACCGGCTGGTCCAGCGCCTTCGCCACGTCGACCCGGCCGGCGCCCTGGGCCCAGACCGGGGTGTCCCGGGTCTCGGCGGCGCTGCTGACCAGGGCCGCCTTGAGCTGGTCGGCCCGCCAGTCCGGGTGGCGCTGGGCGAGCAGCGCCGCCGCGCCGGCGACGTGCGGGGCGGCCATCGAGGTGCCGGACATCGAGGTGTGGCCGGCGTCGACCACCTCGCCGAGGCTGGTGCCGGCGGCGCGGGCCGCGACGATGCCGACACCGGGGGCGGTGATCTCCGGCTTGACCGCGCCGTCGCCGAGTCGCGGGCCCCGGCTGGAGAAGTCGGCGATCCGGTCCTGTCCGTCGACGGCCCCGACCGTCAACGCCCGGTCCGCGGTGCCCGGGGTGTTGACCGTCTGCCGGCCGGGTCCGGCGTTGCCGGCGCTGACCACGAAGAGCGCGCCGGAGCTGGCGGAGAGCGCGTCGAGCGCCTCGGTGACCGGGTCCGGTCCCTCGCCGGCCGGGCCGCCGAGGCTGAGGTTGACCACCCGGGCGCCCTGGCGTACCGCCCACTCCATGCCGGCGATGACCCAGGAGAGTTCTCCGGACCCGTGGTCGTCGAGCACCTTGCCGATCAGCAGTCGGGCACCGGGCGCGACTCCCTTACCGCCCGGCCCGGTGCCGCCGGGCCGCCGGTCGCCGCTGCCGGCACCGGCGATGGTGGCGGCGACGTGGGTGCCGTGTCCGACCCGGTCGGTGGTGTCGGGGGTACCGGTGAAGCTGGCCGCCGCGCTGACCCGTCCGACCAGGTCGGGATGGTTCGGGTCGTAGCCGCTGTCCAGGACGGCGACCTGCACGCCCCGCCCGTCGTACCCGGACCGCCAGGCTCGGGGCGCACCGATCTGCGGCACGCTCTCGGCCAGGTCGGCCCGGATCCGCCGGTCCAGCCACAGCTTGCCGAACCCGTCAGCCAGCGCACCGGGTGCGGTCGGGCCGGCCTTGGACCGGTGGCCGGCCCGGGCCCGGTCGGTGACGGCCGACCAGAAGTCGCCGGCCCGGGACTTCTCCGCGCCCACCGCGATCGCCCCGATGCTGGGCAGTTCGCGGTGCCGGGTGGCGCCGGTCGGGGTCGCCGGTGCGCTGGCCCGCACTCCGGGTGCGGCGGGCGCGCCGGTGAGCAGCAGCGGCAGGCTGGACCGGGCCGCGTCGGAGTAGCCCTCGGCCACCAGGTCGGTGACGTTGAACAGGGCCGGGTCGACCCGGCCGGCGGCGACCAGCGGAAGCGCCTCGTACGGCGTGACGTGCAGGTCACCGTCGCGCTCGGAGAGATGGAAGCCGAGCCCGCTGCGGCTCTCCTGGTCGTCGACCTCGGCGAACTGCCGGCCGTCCGCGAAGGTGTGCAGCCGGACGACGTCCCCGGTGACGAGCGTGACGGTGTGCACAGCGGACGGTCCGGTGTGGACCGTTGGCGTGACTGCGCCATCGTGCGGCGCGGCGGCGGCCGGCGGGGCCACGGCGGCCAGGAGGGCGACGGTGACCGCGAGCGCGACTACCGTACGTGCTGGCTTGACCACGAGAGCTCCCTTGACGTGCTGCTGGATCATCGGGCAGCGTCACACTTCGTCACCATGCCGGTAAAGGATCTACAGCGAGCGCAACTGCGCCATGACCTAGATGCGCCAGGAGGTTCGGTCGTGCTGAAGTTCGCCGGGCTGACCTCGGTGGAGGAGTCGGCCTACCTGGCGCTGATCCGGCACGGCGGTGCCCGGCTGGTCGATCTCGCGGACCGGCTCGGGTTGTCGGAGGCGCGGGTACGTCGGGCGGTCGGCGTACTCGAACGGGAGGGCTTCGTGCACCGCACCCCGCCGCCCGCCGAACGGGTCGTACCGGTACCGCCCGATCTCGCCGTCGAGCAACTGATCCGGCGCCGGTACGCGGAACTCGAACTCGCCCGGGAGACGGCGCACCGGCTCGCCGCCGAGGCGCGGGGGAGGGCGAGCAACAGGCGTACCGAGGAGCTGATCGAGATCGTCTCGGGGCGGGCGGCGGTCGGTCGGGCCTTCGAGCGGGTGCAGCGCAGCGCGCGGCAGGAGATGCGGGTACTTGTGGCACCGCCGTACGCGATTCCGACCTCGGTGAACCCCACCCAGCTCGACCGGGAGGCCGCCGGGGTGACCTACCGGGCGGTGTACGACAGCAGTGCGCTTGACGACCCCGAGTTCGCGGCCAGCGTGGCCGCGCACATCCGCGCCGGCGAACTGGCCCGGCTCGCCGTCGGGCTCCCCACCAAGCTGGCGGTCGCGGACCGCACCCTGGCGCTGCTGCCGCTGGCCTGGACCGCCTCGGCGCACGACGCCGCGCTGCTGGTGCACCCGTGCGGCCTGCTGGACGCGCTGGTGGCGCTCTTCGAGACGCTCTGGACCCAGGCGACGCCGCTGTCGGCGGCCGGCCCGGAGCAGGTGCCGACGGCGCTCGGCATCTCCGCCGAGGACCGCCACCTGCTCTCGCTGCTGGTGGCGGGGCTCACCGACGAGGCGGCCGGCGCCCGGCTCGGGCTCAGCCGCCGGACCGTGGTGCGCCGGGTGCAGGTGCTGATGCAACGCACCAACTCCCGCTCCCGGCTACAGCTCGGCTGGCAGGCCCACGAGCACGGCTGGCTCTGACGCCCGAGGGCGGTCGCTACTTCGGCAGGATCCGCTCGATGGCGGCGGCGATCTCCGGCGACTCCGGTTCGACCTGGGGCGCGAACCGGGCGACCACGTGGCCGTCCGGGTCGACAAGGAACTTCTCGAAGTTCCACCGGACGTCGCCGGAGTGGCCGTCCTGGTTAGGGCGTGGTCCACCAGCGGTGGAACGAACGTGAAGAGGGCCGCCAACCTGGCGCTGCTGGGTGGCGACTATGCCATCAGCGAGTTCGTGGCGTGGGGCTACGAGATCGCCAATCGGTTGGACAATCCGGTCGCCGACACCGATGCCGAGCGCGAGCGGATCTACGGGCGTGTCGAGCAGATGATCGCGATCGGTGGGCCGACCGTCGTGGCCGAGGGCGGTCAGGCGCTGGCGTCCGGGGACCCGGCGACGATCGCCGAGTTCTACACCACCGGCTACGCCGCGGCCAACCGGGTCGACTGGGACAACCGCGAACGCGTCCGGCAGGCGATCGAGCAGCGCAACCAGACCCTGGACGCGCTCACCGCCGAGGCCACGGCTGCGGAAGCCGGTGCCCGGGCGCGGGCGGAGATCATCGCCGCCAACGTCGAGGCCCTGAGATATCTCGAGGACGCGCTGCTCGCCATGCGGCAGGCGGCGGGCGCAGCCAACGCCGCCGATCAGGTCTTCGAGCAGGATCGGGTGCACCGCCCACAGCAGCCGGGCCGGACGGCACTGCTGGAGGCGCACAAGGCTACTGCGATCACGCAGGCCAGCCGGGCCAGTCAGACGGCGTTGCAGATGAACGCCGTCATCGCCCGGGTGCAGATCGCCGCGCGGGACCTGGTCGAGTCGGGGCAGGCGCACGGACAGGACTGGGCGCAGGTCACCATCTCGGTCGGCCTGTCCGTTCAGGCGGCCGCGCATGCCGCCGGGACGGCGGGTGCGGCGGCCACGGCGACGCTCGCCGACAGCCTGGCGTTGGATGCCGACCAGAACGCCACCCTGCACGCTAACAACGCGGCGCGGTGGCTGGCCGAGACCAGATATCAGGAGCAGGTGGCCGCGGACCAGGCGGCTGTGGCCAAGGCGCAGCAGAAGATCGCCGAGGACGCGGCCAAGCGGGCCAAGGACCAGCGCGGCATCGCCGAGCAGGCGGCCACCGAGACCCGCCAGCACGCGGAGCGGGTGAAGTCGCTGCGGGCCGAGGCTGAGCGGGCGTCCGCCAACGCGATCGCCCAGGCCCAGGTCGCCGGGGCGGCGCAGCTGGAGGCGAACGACGCCATCCGGCGGGAGTCGGCGGCGATCGACCGGGTCAACCGGTCCACCGAGGAGCTCAGCGCCGCCACCTCCCGCTGCTTCGCCGCCGAGGAGGAGTACAACGCGATCTCCGCAGCGCTGCAGAAGGCCCGGGACGAGGCCATCGCAGCCGGACAGGACGCCGACGAGGCAACCCGCGACCTGCAGCTCCAGGCCAACCGCGCCAGGGATGCCTACCACGCCGCGCAGGCCTGGGCGGACCGGGCGGAGGCCGCCGCCGATGCGGCCCGTGACCAGGCAGAACAGGCCAGTGCCGCCGCCAGCCGCGCTCGGAACGCGGCGAAGGCGGCGCAGCAGAGCGCGCTGACCGCGCGGCGGGCCTCCGACCGGGCCGGTCAGGCAGCGGTGGACAGCGTGCATGCCGCCGAGAACGCCCGGGTGAACGCGGAGCGCACCCAGGCCGAGGCCACGGCCGCGGTCCGGGAGGCGGGGCACGCCATCGTCCAGGCGGACATCGCCGGCAACGCGTCCGGCAGCGCCGCCGCGCTGGCTGCGCTGACCGTCGACCGGGCCGGCACCGCGAGCTACATCGCGTCGCGGTTCGCCGCGGTCAACGCCGACGCCCGGGCCGCGCTGTTGGTCGCGGGCGAGGCGATCGTGCTCGCCCAGGAGCAGGCCGCAGCGGCTGCGGAACGGGCGGCCGAAGCCGAGGCAGCGGCAGCGCATGCCACCGCCGAGGCCACCGAGGCGGTCGGCGCCATCAAGCCGGCGTACGAGGCGGCGGCCCGCGCCATCGGCTCGGCGAACACGGCGATCGGTGCGGCGAACAAGGCGTACCAGGCAGCGGTGGTGGCCACCAACGACGCGAACGGGGCCACCACGGCCGCCCACGTCGCGACCCAGTGGGAGTCGGCGGCGTGGCGGGACGCCAGCATCGCCGATTACGCGGCGCAGCAGGCCAGTCTGGCGGCGGCCAGCGCCGGCCGGGCCTCGGCCAGCATCGACAAGGCGTACGCGTGGGCCAAGTCGGCCACCGCGAACATCCACGGTCAGGCTAAGAAGCTCTCGGACACCCTCAAGGGACTGCAGGACGAGCAGGCGAAGCAGGAGGCGATCGCCCGGGAGCAGCAGGCGTTCGAGGACAAGGTCAAGGACGGCATCCTCGCCTACCTCAAGTGCCAGGCCCGGATGGTGAACGCCTGTGAGCAGCTCTGGGACCTGGTGCAACCCGGCCTGAAGACGGCTCTGGACGCGAGCAAGAACCACATCGCGCTGCTGGCCAGGTGCTACACCGGCAACGATGCCGCCTGCGACGAAGCTCAGGCCAACGGCGACCAGGTGATCAACTTCTTCGTCCAGGTCGGTGCCGGTCTGGTCGAGGGTGCCAAGGGTTTCGTCCTGGGTCTCAAGGCGCTCGCGGACTGCGGCAGTTGGATCGTGGTCGGCCTGGACGGCGACTACTTCCGGAACAACTGCGGCAAGACCGTTGAGGGCTTCCGGCAGATGCCGGCGATGCTCCGCGACCATCCGCTCGAGCTGATCCACATCACCGAGTGGCGGGAGAATCCCGGCAAGGCGTTCGGACTGACGCTCTTCGACGTCGCCTCGTTCGCCATTCCCGGTGTCGGCGAGGTCGGCGGGGCGCTCAACAAGACGCTCGGTGAGATCAGCAACCTGCTGCGTCTCGGCCTCACCAAGATCTCCGGCGGCATCGGACGGATCGAGCGCTTCGCGGTTCGGGTCGCCGACGCACCGGGCGAGATCGGCAAGATCGCCCGGATCACCGGCATCGGTCTGCGGCTGGAGAACGGCGTCGCCAAGTTCGACGAGGCGTTCGCCCTCGTCGACAACAAGTTCTACAAGGTCGACGGCGTCACGGCCCGGCTCGACGGGACGGCAGCCGATCTCGAGGGCGCCGTCGTGCACCTCGACGGCGGGCTCCTCGCCATCGAGAACGGGATCGTCAAGATCAGGGATCTCGTGCTCAGGCCCGGGCACGACGTCGACTACCCCGACGCGCCGCCCGCCTGCGTGGTCCCGGCTGCGGCGAGGGCCGCCATGGCGGCTGCGGCGTCGTTCTGCAACGGCACCCAGCCCGATGGTAGCTGGCGGTACGAGGAGAACCGCGTCACGCTCAACCTCAGCAGGGCGGACAACGAGCTGGCGGACGCGGCGATCGACGCCGCCAAGGTCGCCGAGGCCGATCTGTCCCCGCGGATGAGGGAGCTAATCGAGTCGACCCCGGGCGCGTCCCGCGAGGGTTGGGCCTATCGACTCAAGACCCCGGACTCGCTGAAGCGCAAGCTCGCCACTGACATCCACAAGAGAGGGCGTCCGGCAGGGCAGCTACTCGCGGACCTCCGTGACAATATCCGCTATACTGCCGTGTTCGAGGCGAATCGGTATGTCGGTGGCGTGCAGGAGTTAGTCGATGCGTTGAAGCTGAAGCGGTACGAGCTGATCGAGGCGAAGAACGGGTGGGTCCCCGGGGCGATGGGCAACTACAAGGGGATCAACACGACGTGGCGAGACCCGTGGACCGGTCACTTGTTTGAGCTGCAGTTCCACACGCCGGACAGCTTCTGGGTGAACAAGGCGGAGCACCCGTTCTACGAGATCGGCCGGCTCGAGCTGTCGGAACCGGACGCACCGGAACCGTCCGCTTGGGGCATGACGAAAGAGGAAGCGAAGAAGATCTCGAAAGGGATGTGGGCGACCGTCGAGATGCCGACCGACGCTGACAAACTCGACTTTCCGCCAGGCTGGTGATCAAATGAACCACTACTTCGCCGTCGTCGACGAAGAGCACGACGTCAAGGACCCTGTCACCGTCATTCGGGTGGCCGAGCGCACCGGCGTCACCGTGCTCCACGACGACGCCGTCTGGGTGCGGACGACGTTGCTCGATCGGATCGAGGCAGGCGAAGTCGCGTACCAGCTTCGGCCGATCAGCGAGAAAGCCGCCGCCCGCATCCAGCAACGACGGGAGAGGAAAATCGCCTACCGCTACTCGATTGTCGTGAGCGCCGACGACCCGACCGATGAGCCGGTGGGTGTACTGCGTGAGTGGGATGCCTCGGACGGCAGCGGGGTGTATGGCCAGATGTACACGCGCGACGGCGAATGGGAGCACAGCAACGTACGGCAGGACATCGAGCGGGCGAGTGGACTCCGTGAACGGCTCGTGCCCTCCGACTCGGCGACCGTGCACCAGTTTATGGAATCGATGCGGAGGCGATTCGGCTGACCCGTCGCCAGGTTGACCGACCTGCCTGGCAGTACAGCTACCGGGGTAGTACCCGCTCGATGGCGGCGGCGATCTCCGGCGACTCCGGTTCGACCTGGGGCGCGAACCGGGCGACCACGTGGCCGTCCGGGTCGACAAGGAACTTCTCGAAGTTCCATCGGACGTCGCCGGAGTGGCCGTCGGCGTCGGCGGTGTCGACGAGTGCGGCGTAGAGCGGGTGTCGGTCGGGTCCGTTGACGTCGATCTTCTCGGTCAGCGGGAAGGTGGCCCCGAAGGTGGACCGGGCGAACTCGGCGATCTCGGCCGGGGTGCCCGGCTCCTGGTCGGCGAACTGGTTGCTGGGTACGCCGAGCACGGTCAGCCCGCGGTCGGCGTATCGCTCGTGCAGGGTCTGGAGTCCGGCGTACTGCGGGGTCAGGCCGCACTTGGAGGCGAGGTTGACCACCAGCACGGCGTTGCCCCGGAACTGCTCCAGGCCGACGAATCCGTCACCGGTCAGTGCTCCGATCTGGACGTCGAAGACGCTCACCGGACGCCTCCGCCCCGGCGCGCCGTACGCCCCGGTCGCCGGTCGTCGCCGTGCCCCGGCCGTCGGATCCGACTGACATCCACTCTCCGCTCGGTCATGGTCCAGAGGCTACCGGGCGGCGGCGGTGTCGGGGTCGGCTTCCCCTCCTCCCGCCCGCCGGTGGTGGCTGGGCGGGAGGGGCCGGCGGCGGCTGGGGCGCGGAGGCCGGTCACCGGCTGAAATCGAAACATGGACATCTTGACGAAGTGGTGAACCGCTGAGTAGCGTCGCCTCACTATCTGGAAAGTTTCCTATCAGTAAAGGGAGGCGCCACCATGAGGAGATCCATCCGCCGGGCGCTGTGGGCCGGCGTCGCGGCCGCGGTGGCCGTCGCCGCGGTTCCGATCACCGCGGCTCTCGGCGCCGGCAGCCTGACCACCACCTTCGCCGCCACCTCCGACTGGGGCTCCGGCCACGAGGTCAGGGTCACCGTCACCAACGGCACCGACGCACCGGTCGCCACCTGGCGGATCGAGTTCGACCTGCCGGCCGGGACCACAATGGGCAGCTTCTGGGACGCCGACGTCACCCGCAGCGGCAACCGCTACGTCGCGGTGCAGAAGAGCTGGGCCGGCACGCTCGCCCCGGGCGCCTCGGCGACCTGGGGCTACGTCGGCACCGGCGGCTACCGGGCCCCGACGAACTGCACCGTCAACGGTGGCGCCTGCGGCGGTGGACCGGCCCCGACCGCCACCCCGACGACCGTACGGCCGACGACTCCGCCACCGACCACGCCGCCACCGACCACGCCGCCGACCGACCCCGGGGCGCAGAAGGTGGTCGGCTACTTCGCCCAGTGGGGCGTCTACCAGCGGGCCTACCACGTCAAGAACATCCACACCAGCGGCTCGGCCGCCAAGCTGACCCACATCCTCTACGCCTTCGGCAACACCACCGGCGGCCGGTGCACCATCGGCGACAGCTACGCCGACTACGACCGGGCGTACTCGGCGGCGGAGAGTGTGGACGGGGTCGCCGACACCTGGGACGCGGGTGCGCTGCGCGGCAGCTTCAACCAGCTCCGCAAGCTCAAGCGGATGTACCCGCACCTGAAGGTGATCTGGTCGTTCGGCGGCTGGACCTGGTCCGGCGGCTTCACCCAGGCAGCGCAGAACCCGGCCGCCTTCGCCGAGTCCTGCTACAACCTGGTCGAGGACCCGCGCTGGGCGGACGTCTTCGACGGCATCGACATCGACTGGGAGTACCCGAACGCCTGCGGCCTGACCTGCGACGCCAGCGGCCCGAACGCATTCAAGAACCTGATCTCCGCGCTGCGCGGCCGGTTCGGCTCGTCGAACCTGGTCACCGCCGCGATCACCGCGGACGGCAGCAACGGCGGCAAGATCGACGCGGCCGACTACGCCGGTGCGATAAACAACCTCAACTGGCTGATGCCGATGACGTACGACTACTTCGGCGCCTTCGCCCCGCAGGGCCCCACCGCCCCGCACTCGCCACTGACCTCGTACGCCGGGATCCCGCAGCAGGGTTTCTGGTCCGATGCGGCGATCCAGAAGCTGAAGAGCAAGGGCATCCCGGCCAGCAAACTGCTGCTCGGCATCGGCTTCTACGGCCGGGGCTGGACCGGGGTCACCCAGGCCACCCCGGGCGGTACGGCCACCGGGGCGGCACCGGGCACCTACGAGGCGGGAATCGAGGACTACAAGGTACTCAAGAACACCTGCCCGGCCACCGGCACCATCGCCGGCACGGCGTACGCGAAGTGCGGCAGCAACTGGTGGAGTTACGACACCCCGGCCACGATCGGCGGCAAGATGTCGTACGCCAAGAGCCAGGGGCTGGGCGGCGCCTTCTTCTGGGAACTCTCCGGCGACACCGGCAACGGTGAACTGATCACGGCTGTCTCCAACGGCCTGCGCTGATCCGTCGGAGCTGTGACGGGCGGGCCCGGGGCATCGTCAGCGGTGCCCCGGGCCCGCCCGCGTCGAATCGGCCAGCGGCGCGCCTGGCGCCCGTCTGCACCGGCAGCGCGCTCAGGCGCCGGTGGCGGCGAGTCTACGAGGACTTCCTCTCGGTGGCGCCGCGCCGCCATCGAGCCGGCGTACGGCGGTACGGTCCTGTCGCAGAGACAGCATGGAAAGATCGGGGCGGTGGTGGATGCCAGGTAACAAGGCTGGTACGGCCAGCGTGCCGTGTTGACGGGAGGACGCTGATGTTCGCCGTGCCGTTGACCACTGACGCCGAGTTGCGTCCGCTCAATCCGTGGCATGCCGAGGAGTTCCTGGCCAACCTGGACCGGGCCCGAAAGAGCATGGACCCCTGGGTGTCGCCGGCCTTCGTCGCCACCGATCTGGAGCGGGCGCGGCAGGTGTTACAGCGGTACGCCGACCGGTGGGCGCGCGACGACGGCGGCATCTGGGGCATCTGGTCCGACGGCACGCTGGTCGGCGGGGTGCTGCTGGTGTCGCTCGATGTCGACACGGGCGTCTGCGAGGCCGGCTGTTGGCTTGAGCCGGCCGCCGAGGGGCGCGGGCTGGTGACCCGCGCGGTCAGCCGGCTCATCGACTGGGTGATCGACGAGCGCGGACTGCACCGGGTCGAGTGGCGAGTCCTCGCCGGCAACGTACGCAGCATCGCGGTGGCCCGTCGGCTCGGTATGCGCCGCGACGGCGTACTGCGTGAGGTGTCACCGGGCCCGGACGGGCGGCGTGATCTCGAGGTCTGGTCGCTGCTGGCACCGGAGTGGCACGCGCGCCGCGCCGGTGCGTCAGGTGATTGAGCCGGCGGCGAGTGACGACGGCTGATGAAAACCACGGTACGGCGCGCATGACGACTCTCGTCCGGCCGGCTTCGGCCCCACAGGTCCTGCCCGTGATCGCAGTGAGCACGGCAGGGGCGGGCGTCGTCGCGCTCGTCGCCCTGGGGGCGGCCGGCCACGGCGGCTTCGCGACCGATCCGGTCGGTGTGCTCGCCCTGGCGGTGGCGGCCACGGCCAGCACCGTCGCCGCTGCCCGGCTCACCCGGTCGGGGCAGCGCGCCGCCGGCCGGCTGGCGGCCGGGCTGGCCGTGTCCCTGCTCGCGTACCTGATCCTCACAGTCCTGGCGGTGGTCGCGGTCGCGGCCGGACAGTCGTGGGCCGGGTTGGCCGTCGCGGCCTGGAACTCGGCCTGGATCCCGCCGCTCGCGCTCATGCAGCTCACCGCCTCGGCAGCCGTTCGCACCGGCCCCGCCACCCCCCGGACGCATCGGGTCGTGGGCCTCACGCTGGGCGCGGTAACGCTTGTCAACGCGCTGCTGACGACGGCGAACGAACCGTTCGCAGGGCTTCCGACGATCGCCGGGGAGTCGTGGCGTACCGCACTCGCCCCGGTCGGCACCGCCGCCACCCTGCTGGGGATGGTCGCGCTGCTCCTGCTGCCGGTGGCGCTCTGGCGGGCTGCTCTCGGCTCGCACGAGGCCGTCCGGGCGCGCCTCGGCATCGCCGCCGCGGCGACCACCGCGGCGCCGCTGACCATCGCCTTCTGCCTGCTCCTCGCCGTCGCCCGGACTCCCGGCGGCGTCGAACCGTCGCTGGGATCGGTCGCTTTCCTGGTGGCGCTCTCGGGCGCGGCCGGGTTCGCCGCCGCCTGCGCGGTCGCCGCCGCCCGGGGCGCCGTCGAGACCCGCCAGGTCACCCTCGTGGTCCGCGCCGCCGGCCTGACCGCCGCGGCCCTGATCATCGCCGGTGTCGGCACGGTCGTGGCCGCTCCCGGCTCGGCCCTCGGCCCGACCTCGGTCGCCCTGCTCGTCTCGGCGCTGACGGTCCTGATCGGTGGCTCGGCCTGGGCCGGTACGGCCCGCCTGGCCCGCACCCTCACGCCCGTCCCGCCCCCGTCACGGTCCCGGCCGGCGGTTCCCGCGGCGACGCCGGAGGTCTCGGCGCCAGGCCCGGCCAGGGCGGCGGTTCCAGCGGCGACGCCGGAGGTCTCGGCGCCAGGCGCGGCCGGGGCGACCTCGGAGGCCGGGGCGGCGGCTGCGGGCCGGGCGTCGGAGATCGGGGCTGCGGGCAGGGCGGTGTCGGCGGCTGGGCTGGCAGCTGCGGGCCGGTCCGCGTCATCGGCCGGACCGATGCCGGTCGAGGGGTTGACGGCACGGGAGTGTGAGGTGCTCGCGGCGCTTGCCGAGGGTGCCAGCAATGCCGGGATCGCGGCGCAACTGGTGGTCTCCGAGCGTACGGTCGACGCTCATCTGCGGGCGATCTTCATGAAGCTCGCCCTGACGCCCGGTGGTGCCACGAACCGGCGGGTACAGGCGGCGCGGATTTGGCTGGAGCATGCCCAGCGCGCCGCTGAGCCCGCCCAGCCAAGCTCCTGAGCAGGAGTTTTCTGCAGATAGGTGTTGAGGCCGATGCCGGTGGCGGCGGCCCTGGGTCACTGTGGGCCATCACTCGATCGATGGAGGTCTCCCACCGTGGCCGTTCCGAACCTGCGCCGCGCCGCGCTCGTCGCCCTCTTCGTCCTGCTGATGGTGGCCCTGCTCGGCCGGACCGTGTTCATGCTCTGGGAGCCGCCGTTCGACGGCAGGATCCACTACGACGAGATCCGCGAACTGGGGGACGCCTACTGGCTCATGAACATCTACCTGGGCGGGCCCGCGTACGCCGTGTCCTGGGTCGCTGCCGCAGTCTTCATCGTCCGGCTGGCCAGGGGCCGGGCCGGGGTGCTGAACCTGGTCGGCGCCTTCCTGGTCGGCCTCGGCGGCGTGGTCTTCGCGCTGGTGATCACCGCGGAGGTTCTCCCGTTCGCGTACGCGGCCGACCCGGCCGTCCTGCCGGAGCCCGAGGGACGCGCGCTGTTCGACGTTTTCAACGACCACCTGGACCGGGTGGTCCCGGCCATCATCGGCAGCCAGCTCACGATCGTCGTGGGCATGCTGCTGGCCCTGGTCGGCGCCCTGATCGCGCGGACCATGCCGCGCCCGCTGACCATCGCCGCGCTGGTGTACGCAGTGGTCTTCGTGGCGCTTCCGGTGGCGGAGTTCGGCCGCCCGGCAGTCATCGTCGACTATCTGCTTCAGGTCTCGCTGGTGGCGGCACTCGGCTGGTACGGGCTGCGCGCCACCGCCGACGGCGCGGCTCGGGAGGCCCAGCCGTAGGTCAGCTCCGCTCTGCCTTGGCCAGCGCGGCACGCAGCTTGTCGGCGTCGCCGGGGGCCTCCTGTTCCCAGTTCGCCGGGTCGGCGGAGTAGATGGTGCCGTACGCCGGAGTGTCCGGCTGGAACCGCCAACTGTCGGCGAGCGTCCCGGCGTCCACCGCGGCGTAGCCGATCCGGTCGAGGAAACCGGTGACGACGGCCTTGGCCTCGGTGTCGTCGCCGGCGATCGGCAGCGCGCTGCGGTCGGCCGCGCCGGCGGGCCGGGCCAGGGCGAGCAGGTGCTTGAAGAAGATGTTGTTGAACGCCTTCACCACCCGGGCCTCGGGCAGATGCCGTTGCAGCAGCGCACTGCTGGTGACGCTGCCCTCGTCCAACTCGGGGTACTGGCCGTCGCGCTGCGGGTAGTAGTTGTTGGTGTCGATCACCACCTTGCCGGCCAGCGGCTGCGCCGGCACGGCCCGGTACGCCTTGAGCGGGACGCTGACCACCACCAGGTCACCGGCCCGAGCCGCCGCCTCGACGGTGCCCGCGCTCGCTGCCGGCCCCAGCTCGTCAACCAGTCCGGCCAGGGTCTCGGGCCCTCGCGAGTTGCTCAGCATCACCTCGTACCCGGCGGCCACCGCCAGCCGCGCGAGGGTGCCCCCGATGTGCCCACTCCCGATCAGTCCCACGACCGACACGTCAACCTCCAACGACTCGACTTTTCACCCAAAAACCTACCCGGAGGCCCGGGCTGCCGCTCGGTACTGCGGCTCTGCCCGGACGAAGAGAGCCGCGTGTCACGTCCCGCCTCTAGGGTGTTCGGGTGGTCGCCGCCCTGGAGTTGTATCTCGACACCGATGCCACCCGACGGATCCGGGTCCTCTGGGACGCCCTGGAGTCCGAGGGGGTGCAGAGCCTCCGCTCGTTGCTCGGTCAACGGCACCGGCCACACGTCTCCCTCGCGGTGGCTCCCCGGCTCGATCCGGAGCGGGTCGCCGAGGCGCTGGCCGGTACGGTGGTGGCCGCTCCGCTGCGCCTGACCTTCCAGTACGCCGGCCAGTTCGTCGGCCGGGTGCTCTGGCTCGGCCCGACCCCCACCCCGGAACTGCTGGCCCACCAGGCGATGGTGCACGAGCGGCTGACCTCGGCCGGCGTGCCGGTCAGCGAGCTCTACCAGCCCGGCCGCTGGGTGCCGCACTGCACCCTGTCGATGCGGGTGCCGAACACCCTGATGGCGGCGGCGGTGCGGCGCTGCCTTGAGGTGCTGCCGGTCGAGGCGAGCGTGGTCGGCGCGGCGGTGGTCGACCACGCCCGGGACATCGTGCACCCACTCGGGGCGTAGACAATGTCTACGCCGTACTGGTAGACACTGTCTATGGCTCAGTCGGACGGTGATCTCCGGGCGCGACTGGTCCGGACCGGGCTGGACCTGCTGGCGGACCAGGGAGTCGAGGCGCTGTCGTTGCGGGAGATCGCCCGTCGGGCAGGGGTCTCGCACGGCGCGCCGCGCCGCTACTTCCCGACCCACCGGGCGCTGCTCGCCGCGATCGCCGCCGAAGGTTATCGGGATCTCGGCCAGCGGGTTGCCGAGGCGGTCGAGGATCCCGCCGATCCGGACCCGTCGGCCCGACTGCTCACCCTGGGCCGGCTCTATCTGGAGTTCGCCCGGACCAATCGCGGGATGTTCGAGCTGATGTTCCGGCACGACCTGCTGCACGGCAACGACATCGGTCTGAGTGGCGCCAGCCGCCCACTCTTCGAGGTACTGGTCGACGTCGTCGCCCGGGCCCGTCCGGAACGGGACGGTGCCCCACCGCCGGCTGTCGCCGCCGGGGCGCTCTGGGCGAACCTGCACGGCCTCGCACAGCTCTGGCAGTGGGGGAGCCTGCAGATCACGCTCGGGACCGAGGAGGTCGAGCCGCTGCTCCGGGCCGCGATCGCGGCCCACCTCGGCCGGCCCGTGCCGGGTGCCCCCGCACCGCAGCAGCACTGACCGGCCCGAACCGCCCGAATCAGGTACCGACCGCGGAGGATCACGTGCTGCTCCAGGCGACCACCCGACTGCTACTCGCCCCGGTGGCCCGGCTCGTCTTCCGACCGGTGATCGAGGGCCGTGGGAACGTCCCCCGGCAGGGCCCGGTGATCATCGCCGCCAACCATCTGTCCTTCCTGGACAGTGTGGTGATCCCGCTGGTGGCACCCCGGCCGGTCGCCTTCCTCGCCAAGGCCGAGTACTTCCGGCAACCCGGGCTGCGGGGAGCGCTGGTCCGCGCCTGCCTGACCGGCGTCGACGCGATCCCGGTGCAGCGCGGCGGTCACCGGAGCGCCCGTGACGCGCTGGACCTGGCGCTGGGCGTGCTCGCCGAGGGAGGCGCCTTCGGCATCCACCCCGAGGGCAGCCGCTCGCGCGACGGCCGCCTCTACCGTGGTCGCACCGGAGTCGCCTGGCTGGCTCTCGCCTCCGGCGCCCCGGTGGTGCCGGTCGCCGTACTCGGCACCGACCGGATCCAGCCGGTCGGGGCGCGGCTGCCCCGGCCCGGCCGGGTGACGGTGCGTTTCGGTACGCCGCTGCGGTTCACCCAGCCGCCGGGCACCAGCGGGGGACAGGTCCGGCGCGCGGTCACCGACGAGATCATGGCGGCGATCCGGGATCTCTCCGGCCAAGAGCCGGTGGACCGCTACAACGAACTCTCCGCCGCCGTCTGAACCCCGGTTGTCCACCGGGGTCGAGGATCCGCGCCAGGTGCTCCGGGCCGGAGGGCTGGCCCCGGCCCTTCCACATCGGACGGACCGGGCCGTCCCCGGCGTCACGCGCCCTACGCGCCTGTGGCGATCTTCCAGTGGTAGCCGTCGAGGTCGGTGAAGTACCCGGCGTAACAGTCCTGGTCGGTCTCTGTGGCCTTGGCGGTGACCCGCCCGCCGGCGGACTCGACAGCGGCCAGGAGCGTGTCGACCTCGGCGCGGGAGGCGGCGGTGTGGGTGAGGACGACCGCGGAGAACCCTTCGCCGTGCTCGTCCACGCCGGCGTCCTTGGCGAGGTCCTTGCGGGGCAACAGACCGATTCGGCAGACCCCGTCCGCGATGGCGAAATCGACGAACTTGTCGCCATAGTCGTGATTGGTCTTCATACCCAGCGTCTCGTAGAAGGCCTTCGACGCCTTCGGCTTGGCGACTCCGAGGTAGATGGCGGTCTCGGTCGGCTTCGGCGGGTCCGGAATGGGATTGGTGTCCTTCTTGGAGGACGCCGCCAGCTTCCAGACCGCGCCGTCGGGCGCCCGGTAGACGGCCGTGAACTCTCCGAAAAGCTGCTTCTTCGCCGGCTTGACGATTGTCGCCCCGTTGGCGACGGCGGTCTCGAGGACGGTTTTGACCTCACTCGGCCCACCCACGATCCAGGACAGGACACAACCCCGGAAGCCCGAGGTCGTCGAGTGCGCACCGACAGCGGCGGCGAGTGCGTCCAGTTGCTTGAAGGCGAGGCGGCCGGTGCCGTGCAGGTCCAGGCCGACGGTGCGGTCGCCGGCGGTAGCGGGAGATGAAAACGCAGACGTGTAGAAGTCGGATGCGACTTCTACCTGCGGTACTCCGAGGATGACGGTGTCGAGTGCCAGTGCCATGGGGATGGCTCCTTTGTGCTCTCGGGTCGGCCGATCGTCGCGGCTCGGTGGGCAGGGCTGTTCAGGTGGCGGGTTGCTTCCGACAGGCCGACGCTAGACGGGCCACCCACCGCGTGCTTCTTGATTCCTGACCGGTCCAACCGGCGCCGCCCTGATCCGGAATCGACGGGACAACCCGCCTCGGCCTGCCGATCGTCGCGGTGGCATCGATCAGGAATCAAGAAGCGACCGGATCTTCAGGGCACTAACGTGAGAACAACCGCACACCAGTCGGGAGCAGGAGAGGGAGCGCGATGGGCACCAGGGCCACCGGCACGAGCCGCAATGCGGGACTTTCCGAGCAGGAGCGTGCCGCTGTGAAAGAGCGCGCCGCAGAGCTGAAGAAGGAAGCGAACCGCGGCCGGGGAAACAAGAAGGCCGCCGACGAACTCGACGTCCTGGCGAAGATTCAGGAAATGGTCGACGCGGACCGCGCCGTTGCCGAACGCATCCACGCCATAGTCACCAAGAACGCCCCCGAACTGGCGCCCAAACTCTGGTACGGACAGCCCGCCTACGCCAGGAGCGGAAAGGTCGTGTGCTTCTTCCGTAGCGGCAACGTCGACAAGGACCGCTACTCGACGTTCGGATTCACTCCCGAAGCTCACCTCGACGACGACAGCGGCCTGTGGCCCACCTCGTACGCCGTCACCGAACTCACCGAGCAGGCCGAGCAGACCATTACCGATCTCGTCAGGAAGGTGGGCGGTCATCCGTGAGCCGTGAGCCGGGCGCTGCTGACGGTGGTGTCGGGCACTGACGTCAGGCGCGGTGCCGACCCTGGCGCGCGACCTGCGGCTCGGACCGTGCCGGTGCCGGTGCCGGTACCGACCGAACGGGTTCTGCGGCGTCGCCGGCCGGGTCGGCTCCGCCGTCGGGTGTCGGCGGCAGGCCCGGCTCGACGGCCGCCGCCACTGTCACCTCGTCCAGCCTCGGATCGTCGGCCGGCAACGGCTGCCGGGGCACCGGGGGATGGGGACGGGCCGGTGGGGGCAGGACGCCGACCGGGACGTACACCTGTGCGTCCACCGCCTCGGCCAGCAGCAGCGCCATCGCCACACTCGTCGGCCGGTCGGCCGGACCGGCACTCAGGCACTGCAGACACAGCTCGGCGAGGTCGGCGGGGAGGCCGGCGACCGGCGGCAGCGGATCCGGTGCGCGGTAGACGTGGGCGAACGGTCGGTCCGGTTCCGCGCGTACCGGCCACGGCAACCGGCCGACCAGGCTGAGATAGAGCAGCACGCCGACGGCGTACACGTCGGTGGCCGGGCTGACGCCGACCCCGTTGAGCCGCTCCGGGGCGACGAACGCCGGCGTGCCCACCAACTCGCCCCCGGTCAGCAGCTCACGCTCGCCGACGAGTGCCGCGATGCCGAAGTCGAGTACCTTCACCCCGACCGGGGTCAGCACGATGTTGGCCGGTTTGACGTCCCGGTGCACGATGCCGGCCAGATGGGCGGTGGCCAGCGCCGCGCTCACCTCGGCGCAGACCCGCACCGCGATCCGCCAGTCCAGCGCACCGGAGCGCAGATGCACGGCCAGCGTCCTGCCCTCCACCAGCTCCATCACGATGTACGGCGCCGGCCGGCCGTCCGGCAGGTGTGCCATGCCGAAGTCGTGCACGCTGGCGATGTTGGGATGAGCCAGCCGGGCCGCGGCGCGGGCCTCGGTCCGGGCCTGCTCCGCGATCGCCTCGCCGGCCGCCGGATCGGTGTGGGGCAGGGTGATCAGCTTGATCGCGACCGGCCGGTCGAGCACCTCGTCGTGGGCGCGCCAGACCTCCGACATGCCCCCTGCCCCGATCCGCTCGTCGAGGCGGTACCGCCCGTCCAACGCTGGCATCTAACGCCCCCGATACCTCTTCGCCGCCCCGACGCCCCTCCGTCACCGCCGGTCCGGTTCGACGGCGGTCGGGAACAGCGCTACCCGGGTACGCCCGCCACAAAACGCGATCTCGGCCGGTCAGCGGCCCGAGGGCGGCGTCCCGAGGGCCCGGGCAGGCGTTGCCCGGTGACGGGTGGGCACCGCCGCCCCCGGTTACCGGCAACCGTGCCTGGGTAGGGGAAGCCGCATGGCGGAACTGGGTCACCTGTGGGTCGTCCGGCACGGGGAGAGCGTCGGCAACGTGGCCGCCTCCCATGCCGAGGCCACCGGTGTCGAACTGATCGACCTCGCCGACCGGGACGCGGACGTACCCCTGTCACCGCTCGGCCGGGAACAGGCCGAGGCGACCGGACGGTGGCTGGCCGGCCTGCCGGAGCCGCTCCGGCCCGAGGTGGCGATCGTCTCGCCGTACCGGCGGACCGCGCAGACCGCGGAGCTGGCACTGGCCGGCATCGGCGTGCCCGCCAGTTACGACGAGCGGCTGCGGGACCGGGAGCTGGGCATCCTGGACCTGTTGACCAGCAGTGGCGCCCAGGCCCGCCACCCCGAGGAGATGACCCGCCGACGCCGGCTGGGCAAGTTCTACTACCGGCCGCCGGGGGGCGAGTCGTGGGCCGACGTGACCCTGCGGCTGCGCAGCCTGCTGGGTGACCTGCGCCGGGACCACGCGGGCCGGCGGGTGATCCTCTTCGGCCACGAGGCGGTGGTCCTGCTGCTGCGCTACCTGGTGGAAGGGCTGGACGAGGCCGGCCTCATGAAGGTGGCCAGGTCCTCGGCGGTGGCGAACTGCTCGATCAGCGGGTGGGCGAACGACGGCCACGGATCGCTGCGGCTCGACACCTTCAACGACGTCGCCCACCTGGAGCGGCAGAGCACCCCACCGACCGAGGAGGACGACGTAAGTGCCGAACCGGTCTGAAACCAAGGTGATCACCCCGGGACTGTTGCGCGACTGGGCGCTGCCGGTCCCACAGGGCGGCAAGGACACCCGTGGCACGGTGCTGGTGGTGGGTGGCTCCCGGTTCACCCCGGGCGCCGTGCTGCTCGCCGGGATCGCCGCGCTGCGCGCCGGTGCCGGGGTACTGCAACTGGCCGTCGCCGAGTCCACCGCCGCGGTGCTCAGCATCGAGGTACCCGAGGCGCTGGTCATCGGCCTCGGCGAGACCGGTGACGGGGCGGTCGCCGGCCGGGTGGACGACCGGCTGGCCGAACTGGCCAGCGAGGCGCAGGCCATCGTGGTGGGACCGGGACTCAACGACATCGACGAGACCCGTGCCCTGATGCGCGCCCTGCTCGCCGTCACCGACCCGAAGACGGCGCTGGTGGTCGACGCCTACGCCCTCGGGGCACTGAGCCACGAACCCGAACTGCTCGCCGGGCAGAACCGCCCGGCGGTGCTCACCCCTAACCTGACCGAGGCCGCACACCTGCTCGGCCGCGAACCCGGCCCGGACGTGGACGCGGAGGCGGTCGAGGTCGCCCGCCGGTACGACTGCGTGGTGTCCCTGCACGGGCACATCGCCACCCCGGACGGTCAGGTGTGGCGGGAGGAGAGCGGCGACAGCGGTCTCGGCACCTCGGGCAGCGGCGACGTGCTGGCCGGTGTCCTCGCCGGCCTGCTGTCCCGGGGTGCCGAACCGGCCCAGGCCGCCTGCTGGTCCGCCTGGGTGCACGCGGTGAGCGGGCAGCGGCTGGCTCCCCGGTACGGCCGGCTCGGCTATCTGGCCCGGGAACTGCTGGACGAGGTGCCGCACACCCTGGCCCAGATCTGACCCGGCCCGTCGCCCGTCGCCTCTACCCTCAGTTGACCAGGGCGGACACTCGAAAACAAGACTGGAATTCCGCCCGGAACGGGCACACGATTCTGGGCATGCGATGGGACCCTCTCAGCACCCTGCGGCGGGCGCTCTGGATCGGCGGCGGTCAGTGGGCCGGCAAGTCGACGGTGGCCGGAATCCTCGCCGAGCGGTACGGCCTGACGCACTACCACTACGACTACCACGACGCGCGCGGGCACGACGATCGCCGGATGGTGCGTCGGATCCGCAGTGGTGAGCCGCCGGAACGCGACTGGGAGGCGGTCTGGGTCCGTACGACGCCGGAGGAGATGGCGCAGCAGGTACTCGTGGACTTCGCCGAGCGGTTCGAGTGGGTACAGGACGACCTGCGTGCACTCGTCTCGCCCCGGCCCCTGCTCGCCGAGGGCTGGGGGCTGCGCCCCGATCTGGTGGCACCGGTCGCCGGCTCGATCCGGCAGATGGTGGTGATAGTGCCGACCGAGGAGTTCCGGCAGCGGCAACTCGACCGGCTGCCCCGAGCCGGCCGGCTTGGCCACCAGGTCAGCGACCCCGAACTCGGGCAGCGGAACAGGGTCCAGCGCGACCGCCTGCTCGCCGAGGACGCGGTGAGTGGTGCCCGGCGGCTGGGCATCCGGGTGATCGAGGTCGACGGCAGCCGGGACGCCGAAGGGGTCGCGGATCTGGTGGCCGAGCACTTCGCGCCGTTCCTGCCGTAGCCCGGCTGCGCACTGCCGGCAACCACAGCCACAGTCACAGTGCCGCGACGACTGCGTGCTCCGACGGTTGCCGTGCCGCGACGGCTGCCGGGCCTGGGGGGATTGTGGGCTGGGGCGGGGTGGGTCAGGATTCCGGGCCGGGGGAGGCGTCCAGGAGCAGCCGGCGGGCGGCGGTCCGGGATCTGATCCGGACGAAGGACAGGTGACGCCAGGCCGGATCGGTCGAGGCCGCGACGTAGCGTGTCCGGTAGAGCGAGTGCCGCTGCCAGGCCCAGACGATCACCGACTCCTCCGGATCGGTGGCGAAGAAGTTGCGCCAGCGTTCCCGGTTGCCGTTCCACAGTTCGACCCGGAACGCCGCCCGGCGGAACGTGCGCCAGGCGACCTGCCGCAGCACCGTGTAGCGGCCGGGGTCGACCCAGATGACGGTGTCGGCACGGCGCCACACCAGGTCCCGGACCGCCGAGTAGTTGCCGTCCACCACCCAGCCGTCGCTCGCGGTGAGCGTGTCGACCCTGGCCCGGAACTCGGTGGCGGGCAGCGGCCGCCAGCCGGGTTGGTGGTGGATGGCGTCGAGTTCGACGTACGGCACGCCGAGCCGGGCGGCCAACGCGCGGGCCAGGGTGCTCTTGCCCGAACCCGAGTTTCCGACCACCGACACCCGTCGCACAGTCTCCGACCGTAGCCCGACTGTCTCCGACCGGGTATCCCGGCAGACCGGGTGGCGGGTGGCGTCCACAATGAGAGCGATCATCGGAGGCACGATGGACATCGAGCAGGATCTGCCGGTCGTACCGGATCTGGCCCCGGTCTGGCTGCTGGACGTCGACGGTGTGATCAACGCCCGCAGGCCGGGTTGGGGCCGGCCGCCCCGGCGGGCCGACGTCTGGTCCCAGGCCGACCGGTGCGAGTACCCGATGCGCTGGGCGGGTGGGCTCGTCGACCGGATCCGCAGGCTGCACGAGTCCCGGGTGCTGGAGGTGCGCTGGTGCAGCACCTGGTGCCCGGAGGCGGACGTGTTGGAGCGGCTGTGGCGGTTGCCGGTGCTGGAACGGGCCCTCGCCTGCGATCCGGTGCCGGCCGGCGAGTTGGGCTGGCCGATCAAACTGGCCGCCGCACACGCGGTGCTGGCCGCCGGGCGTACCCTCGTCTGGACCGACGACGAGGCGATCCCGCAGGGGGACGGGAGGCTGGACCGGGCGGTGGCCCGGGGCCACGCCCTGCTGATCGCGCCCGACCCGGGGCGAGGACTCCGCCCCGCCGACCTGGACGCGATCGAGGCGTTCGCCTGGCGACACACCGTTTCGTGACGCCGTTTTGCACGGCTACTGACAGCTTCCCGCAGGCTCCCGGACGGCGCTGAACCGTCGGTCCGGGTTTACCCGGTGCCGGGTATGGGGACATTTGCCACTGTCGGCCGCGCGCCAGAATCTGCGGTCGCCGTCCCAGCACCCGAGGAGTAATCGAGGAGCAACCCGATGCCCGACCAGAAGGCCGAACCGCAGCAGCAGCCACCCGGCACCCTCGACGGCATGCGTTCCAAGCCCGATCACGGCGAGGACTCCTACCGGGGAGCCGGCCGGCTGACGGGCAAGAAGGCGGTCATCACCGGTGGCGACAGCGGCATCGGCCGTGCGGTCGCCATCGCGTACGCCCGGGAGGGCGCCGACGTGCTGATCTCGTACCTGAACGAGCACGACGACGCCCGGGAGACCGCGAAGTTCGTCGAGGACGAGGGACGCAAGGCCGTACTCGTCGCCGGGGACGTCGGCGATCCGGCGGTGTGCCGGGCGGTGGTGGACCGGGCGGTCGAGGAGTTCGGCCGGATCGACGTACTCGTCAACAACGCCGCCTACCAGATGACGCACGAGACCGTCGAAGAGGTCACCGACGAGGAGTGGCAGCACACCTTCGACGTCAACATCACCGCGATGTTCCGGCTGGTCCAGGCGGCACTGCCGCACCTCGGCGAGAACGCGTCGATCATCAACACCAGCTCGATCAACTACGACACGCCGCGTCCGACGCTGCTGCCGTACGCGACCACCAAGGGCGCGATCGCGAACTTCACCGCCGGGCTGGCCCAGATGCTCGGCGAGCGGGGGATCCGGGTGAACGGTGTCGCGCCCGGCCCGATCTGGACCCCGTTGATCCCGTCCACCATGCCACCCGAGCAGGTGGAGCAGTTCGGCAAGAACACTCCACTCGGCCGCCCCGGCCAGCCGAAGGAGGTCGCCCCGGCGTACGTGCTGCTCGCCTCGGACGAGGCCAGCTACATCTCCGGCGCGATCATCCCGGTCACCGGCGGCAAGCCGATCCTCTGACCGCATCGAATCTCGTTCACCTTCTCCCGGAAGGAGTTCCGTCATGCCCGCAGGGTCGAGTCCGAAGCGGGAACGCCAGTACAAGCACATCAAGGCCAGCGCCAAGAAGCGCGGCGAGTCGACCGAGCGCGCCGAGGAGATCGCGGCCCGTACGGTCAACAAGGAACGTGCCCGGGCCGGCGAGTCGAAGACCGCCAGCCGATCATCGATCAAGGATGTCTCCTCCGGGCACCGGGGCGGCAAGCGGTCGCACACCGGCGCACAGGGGCGTACCAAGGAGCAGCTCTACAACGAGGCGAAGAAGCGCAACATCAAGGGCCGGTCGAGCATGTCCAAGGCCCAGTTGGAGAAGGCGCTCGCCCGCTGAGCGGCGCGGTTCGGCGGCGGTCCGGCTCTGCCCGGCCCGCCGCCGAACCCGTTTCCGCCGCCGTTGCGCTCAGGTCCGGCCCGCCGCCGAACCCGTTTCCGCCCACCTCCGCCGACGAGCGGACGGCGCTTGCCACCGACCTCGCCACCGCCGCCGAGATCAAAGCCGAGGTCAGCCCCGGGACCAGGGCATAGGCCAGCCCGGGATCGCGGTCGAGGCCAGTGTGGAAGTCAGCGCCCGACCGGGTCGCCGGCCACGGCCGGGGCGGCGGCGAGCCGAGCCACCCGGCGTTCCCGGGGTGGACCGGCGAGCAGCCCGGCCAGCGCCGACGCGCCCGCCATGCCGAGGTTGAACGCCCAGAACTGGAGGTTGAACGCGCGGGAGCGGCGGTGCGGCGGCACCACGTCGACGATCGCCGCGACGAAGGCCGGACCCGGCATCGAGTGGGCGATCCCGACGAGCGCGGCGAGCAGGGCTATCGCCGACAGGCTGGTCACCACCGCCATGCCCGCCATCAGCGCCGACGCCGCCAGGTGTGCCCAGAGCAGGGTGCGGCGCCGTCCCCAACGGTCGGCGAGTACGCCGCCGAGCAGCACCCCGGCCACCCCGCCGAGCCCGTACGCCCCGACCACCAGGCCGGCGAGCGCCTCGCTGGCCCCACGCGCGTCGGTGAGGTAGAGCGGCAGGAACAGCATGGCGAACGCGCCGATCCGGTTGATCAGCAAACCCGACCAGAGGTACCAGAAGACCGCAGGCAACCCGCCAGCCGTGTCCCGCAACCACGCGCCTACCGCCCGCACCCGTCCCCCGGTAAAGCTTGTTTCCAGTAGCG
Source organism: Plantactinospora sp. CNZ320 (assembly GCF_002846275.1). Classification (NCBI taxonomy): domain Bacteria; kingdom Bacillati; phylum Actinomycetota; class Actinomycetes; order Micromonosporales; family Micromonosporaceae; genus Plantactinospora; species Plantactinospora sp. CNZ320. Next base: position 2,808,327 of record NZ_PJMP01000001.1, on the reverse strand, counting down.
CCGCAGTAGACGCTAGAGACCGGGCCGCCCCACTCGCCAGGTGTCCCTCGTCACCACGGGCGACATGTGCAGGTCCTCGGCACAGGCGCCCGGAACGGGCCGGAATATCGGTCGCGGTGCAGAGCGTTGGTGGCTAACGTGATCGTCATGTTCGGCACGGCTGGGTTCGGGTGGCTCGCGGGGTTCTGCCCGCTGAGCCCCGTCGCCGTGTCCGTGGCGTCGACCCTCCTGACCGTGCCGTCGATCCAGCCGAACCGGCTGGATAGCGGCGCGCGAGGCTGACCCTCCTCCCGCACCAGCAGAACCCACGGAGGAGGGTGGCCCGAATTCCGGTGCCGCCCTTCCTGGCGTACCGGATGCGCGGTTCTGGCGCGGCTTTCCCTCTCGCGGTCTGGCACCCGCCCGCGCTCGTCGTCCGCCGACCCGTCTCTCCAATGAGGACAGTCCGATGGCCAAGAGCCAGTTCGTACGCACCAAGCCGCATCTCAACATCGGCACGATGGGACACGTCGACCACGGCAAGACCACGCTCACCGCCGCGATCACCAAGGTGCTCGCCGACCGGGACCCGGCGGTCAACCGGTTCGTCGCCTTCGACGGCATCGACCGGGCGCCGGAGGAGGTCGCCCGGGGCATCACCATCACCATCGCGCACGTCGAGTACGAGACCGCCAACCGGCACTACGCGCACGTCGACATGCCCGGCCACGCCGACTACGTGAAGAACATGATCACTGGGGCGGCGCAGGTGGACGGGGCGATCCTGGTCGTCTCGGCGCTCGACGGCGCGATGCCGCAGACCCGGGAGCACGTGCTGCTCGCCCAGCGGGTCGGCGTGCCGTACCTGGTGGTGGCGCTGAACAAGGCGGACGCGGTCACCGACCCCGAACTGCTCGACCTGGTCGAGTTGGAGGTACGGGAGCTGGTCAGCGAGTACGGCTTCCCCGGCGACGAGGTGCCGGTGGTGCGGGTCTCCGCACTGCGGGCGCTGGAGGGCGACCCGAACTGGGTCAGCTCCATCGCGGACCTGCTCGACGCGGTCGACAGGTACGTCCCGGTGCCGCCGCGCGAACTCGACAGGCCGTTCCTGATGCCGATCGAGAACGTGCTGACCATCTCCGGTCGGGGCACCGTGGTCACCGGGGCGGTCGAGCGCGGCTCGCTGCGCGCCGGTGACCCGGTCGAGGTGGTCGGGCTGGCACCGACCCTGTCGACCGTGGCGATCGGGCTGGAGACCTTCGGCCGGTCGCTGGAGTCGGCGCAGGCCGGTGACAACGCCGCCGTACTGCTGCGCGGGGTCAAGCGCGACCAGGTGCAGCGGGGACAGGTGGTGGCCCTGCCGGGCAGCGTCACGCCGCACCGCAGGTTCACCGCGCAGCTCTACGCGCTGACCACCGCCGAGGGCGGTCGGCGTACGCCGTTCCACGCCAACTACCGGCCGCAGTTCTACTTCCGGACCACCGACGTGGTCGGCACGATGGACCTGGGCGGACTGCCCCAGGTCGCTCCCGGTGACACCGTGACGATCACGGTGGAGCTGGGCAAGCCGATCGCGATGGACGTCGGGCTCGGCTTCGCCGTCCGGGAGGGCGGCCGGACGGTCGCCGCCGGCACGGTGACCGAACTGCTCGACTAGGTACCCGCCTGGCGCACCGGGGTTTCCGACCGGTCGGTTCCCACACCGGGTCCCGACCGGTCGCACCCCGGCCGGCAACTCAGCCGGCGGTCCGCTCCTCGGACCGCCGGCTGAGCCGGACCAGCCGGTCACCGTCGGGGGTGCGGAAGTAGAGCACGTACCGACCGGAGCGGCGCCGCCGCACGAGCTGGGCGTCGAGGAGTACCCGAAGGTGCCCGCCGACCGAGCCCAGCCCGTGCCCGGTCGCGGCGACCAGCCCGGTGGTGCTGGTCGGCGAGTCCAGCCGGGCCAGGATCTCCGCCCGGACCGGGCCGAGCAGTCGGCGCAGGGCAGCCGGCGGGGCACTCCGGACCGGTTCGGCGAGCACACCCCGGCACGGGTACACCACCGCGTGCCGGTGGTGACTGTCGGAGCCGACCCAGCCCCGGGTCGACGTACTCGGCACGAAGAGCAGCTTGGCGTCGCCGAGGTCCTGCGCCGGCAGGTCGTACGTGTTGACCTGGAGCCGGCCGTGCCCCAGCCAGCGCATCCCCGGCCGCATCCCGTCCAGGGTGGCCGCCCAGCCACCCGAGCTGAGCAGGTGGGTCCGGGACACGATGTCGGCCTCGAAGAGCCGTTGCCGGCGCGGCCAGTCTGGACGCAGGGTGCGCTCCCAGACCCATTCCAGCAGCTCGGTGACCCGATCCGGCAGGTCGGCACCGTACAGCTCGGCCGGGAGCGGCCTGCCGAGCCCGGCCACCAGTTCGGCCCGGACCGTCTCGGCTGGCGTCCCACGGATCCGGCGCAGCTCACCGGCGAACGTCGCCTCGGCGTCGCCGGCCGACGGACCGAGGAAGTCGGCGGGCGTGGCGAGGAAGTCGGGCAGCCAGCGCGGTGGGAAGGCGGCCCGGACGAAGGCCGAACCGATCGGGTCGCCGGCCAGCCGGGACCGGTACGCGGCCGAGTGCGCGTCGAGCCAGTCCCGCTGGCCGGGCAGCGTCGGGTGCCCGGCCAGCGCCTTGAGGGCCGCGACGGTCTCGACCAGCGGGGAGACGGCGAACCGGCTGCGGGCCAGTACGTCCGCGTCGAGCAGCCAGAGCCCCACGACCGACCACCTCCGGTTTCGTCTCGAGATGAAAAGGTAACGGCTCGCCGGGCGGCACACCCAGACTGCCGTCCGTGCGTACCTATCGGGATTTGTTCCGGGTCACCGAATTCCGTCCCCTCTTCCTGGCCACCGCCGCCCAGGTGGCGGCCGGCACCGTCAACGGGCTCGCCCTCGGCACCCTGGTGTACTCCGCCACCGGGTCACCGCTGCTCGCCGCGCTGAGCCTCTTCGGCCCTCCTTCGCCCAGATGCTCGGCGCCACCACCCTGCTCTCGATGGCCGACCGGGTGCCGCCGCGCGCCGCGCTGGTGAGCGTCAAACTCCTGCTCTGCGCCGGTACCCTCACGATGGCGCTGCCCGGCATGCCGATCTGGGCCATGTTCGTGGTGATCGGGCTGATGGGGCTGGCCGGCTCGATGGGTGGCGGGGTCCGCTGGGGCCTGCTCGGCGAGATCCTGCCGGACGGTGGCTACCTGCTCGGCCGCTCGGTCATGAACATGTCGGTGGGGGCGATGCAGATCACCGGGTTCGCGCTCGGCGGCGTCCTGCTCACCGTCGTCGCACCGCGCCAGGTGCTGCTGATCGGCGCCGGCCTGCATCTGGGCGCCGCGCTGGTTGCCCGGTTCGGCCTGTCCCGCCGCCGGCCGAGGGCGTCCGGCCGGCCGTCGATCCGGCGGACCTGGCAGGTGAACGCCACGCTCTGGGCGGCACCCGCCCGACGGTACGTCTACCTCGCGCTCTGGCTGCCGAACGGGCTCGTCGTCGGCTGCGAGGCGCTGTTCATCCCGTACGCCCCGGAATCCGCCGGGGTGCTCTTCGTCGCCGGTGCCCTCGGGATGCTCGCCGGGGACACAGGCGTCGGCCGGTTCGTTCCGGCCCGGTGGCGGCAGCGGCTCGTCACGCCGCTGCAACTGTCGCTCGGGCTGCCGTACCTGCTCTTCGCCCTGCCGATCCCGCTGCCGCTCGCCGCGCTCGCCGTCGCGGTGGCCTCGGCCGGGTTCGGCGCCGGGGTGCTGCTCCAGCAGCGTCTCGTCGACCTCACTCCGGCACAGATGCGCGGGCAGGCGCTCGGGCTGCACTCCTCGGGCATGTTGACCATGCAGGCGGTGTCGGCGGCACTGGCCGGTACCGTCGCCGAACACCTGCCGGTCGGTGCCGCCATGGCCGTGATGGCGGTGCTCTCCCTGCTCGTCACGCTCCTGCTCCGCCCGGGGTTGCGCAGCCGGGTCGAGCCCCGGATGCCCGAACCGGTCACGCTCGATCCGGCCCGCCGCTAGCCATCGCCGGGCGACCCGTTCCGGGTGGTGTTCAGGGAAGGGCGTGCACCCGCCGCTCGGCAAGATCCGGCAGGTTCCGCGCCGCTGCCTCAAAGTCGGCGTCGTCGTGCAGTACCACCAACCCCCGGACGGCCGCGCATGCGCAGACCAGCAGGTCCACGCAGGACAGTGCGCGATGCGCCCCGGCCCGCAGCAGCCGGTACTGCGCCGACTCGATCCACTGCCAGGCCGTCTTGGGTACCGGGACGTCCGGGTACAGATCCGTGAACATCGAAGTCATCTGCTCGTACTCGGCGAGATTGCGGGCTGAGCGACGAAACTCGGTGCGTTGGGGCTGGCACGATCCGATCGCGTGATCGGAGATCACGTCGGCCCAGCCGGCACGCACCTCGGGGTCGCGCAGCAGCCGCCACAGCGCCGACGAGTCAGCCAGGTAGCGGATCACGCCGCAGGCGACTTGCCAGCCGAACGCATTTCCTGCCATCCCTCGAAGTCCCAGGACCGCGCAGCGGTCACATAGTGATCGAGCGCCGCGATGCGGCGATGGCGGGCCGCGTACTCCCGCAACGCGAGGTTCACCGTCTCCTTCTTGCTCCGGGCGCCGGACAGCCGCATCGCCTCGGCCAAGGCGTCGTCGTCAAGGTCGATCTGTGTGACAGCCATGGCGCCTCCTGTTGCTGATGTATGAACCCACGATACATCGCCAACATGGCGGGGATCGGCGCCACTGGCGGGTACCCCGCCTGCCGGGTGTCGTGGCCGGCCGGCACTTGGTGGCGCGGGCGTCCGGGCGGGCCGTCCGGCGGCGGCTCGTCTAGGGTGGGAACCCCGTTCTGGTGGAAGGAGCGCGATGGTCGGCGTACGGCGACGGGTGGTCGGCGTGGTCGCGGTGCTGGCGACGGTGCCGCTGGGCCTGGCCGGCTGCGGCCCGTTCGACGGGCTCGTCGGGCAGGGCGCCGAGCCCACTCCCACCCCGGACGAGGGGCCGCAGCGGGCCCGGGAGCGGGTGCAGGCATATCTGGACGCGATGCAGGCGAAGAGCGTCGCCGACGGCCGGGAGCAGTTCTGCGAGCCGCTGCGGGAGTCCTTCGACCAGGCGGCCACCGGCCCGAACGGCGACTTCGCCAAGCACTTCTCGGTGCCGGCGGCGACGATCACCGACGTCCGGGCAAACGGCGCCGACCAGGACGTGAGTACGTCGATCACGGTCAAGGTCGGCGGCAAGTCCACCCCGACCAAGGTCCTCTTCACGGTCGCCCGGGCGGACGGGCAGTGGTGCATCGCCAAGACGACGATCGGCGGGCACACCCCGGCCCCGTCCGGCTCACCGACCGAGCCGACCTGATCATCTCCGCCCGGTCCCGTGATCCGGGACACCGCCGGGTGGCGCCGGCTGCCGATCGAAGGGCTCCCACGAAGCGGACGGGCGTACCTCGCTCCCGGCACCGTGCGGATCCCGCCGTACGCTTTCTGACATGCGCCATGAGTGGCATCAGTTGAGCTACCCCGCAGTGGGCAACACCGCGTTGCAGACCAGCCGGCCGACCGAGGACTCCGCCGAGGACGAGGCGCTCGGCCTGGACCGCTGGCGGGAACTTCCCCGGGCCCAGACGCCGCCGTGGCCGGACCAGGCGGTGGTGGACGGGGTCTGCAAGATCCTCCAGAACGTGCCCTCGATCGTCGCGCCCTACGAGGTCGACCAGCTCCGGCAGCGGCTGGCACTGGTCTGCGAGGGGCGTGCGTTCCTGCTCCAGGGCGGCGACTGCGCCGAGACCTTCACCGACAACACCGAGAGCCACCTGCTGGCCAACGCCCGGACACTGCTCCAGATGGCGGTGGTGCTGACGTACGGGGCGTCGCTGCCGGTGGTGAAGGTGGCCCGGGTCGCCGGGCAGTACACCAAGCCGCGCTCGCTGCCGACCGACGCGCGAGGGCTGCCGGCGTACCGGGGCGACATGATCAACTCGCTGGAGGCGGTGCCGGAGGCCCGGGTCGCCGACCCGCAGCGCATGATCCGGGCGTACGCGAACTCGGCCGCCGCGATGAACATGCTCCGGGCGTACCTCGCCGGTGGGCTGGCCGACCTGCACGCCGTGCACGACTGGAACAAGGGCTTCGTCAAGAACTCCCCGGCCGGTGAGCGCTACGAGGCGATCGCCCGGGAGATCGACAGGGCCCTCGCCTTCATCCGGGCCTGCGGGCTGACCGAGGACGAGGCGCTGCGCACCGTCACCCTCTACTGCTCGCACGAGGCGCTGGCCCTGGAGTACGACCGGGCACTGACCCGGGTCTCCGACGGCCGGGCGTACGGCCTCTCCGGGCACTTCCTCTGGATCGGCGAGCGCACCCGGCAGCTCGACGGCGCTCACCTCGACTTCATCTCCCGGATCGCCAACCCGATCGGTGTCAAGCTCGGCCCCACCACCACCCCGGACGAGGCGATCGAGCTGTGCGAGAAGCTGAACCCGGAGAACATCCCGGGCCGGCTCACCCTGATCAGCCGGATGGGCAACGGCCGGGTCCGGGAGGTGCTGCCGCCGATCGTGGCGAAGGTCACCGCCGCCGGTGCCAAGGTCGTCTGGCAGTGCGACCCGATGCACGGCAACACCCACGAATCGTCGAACGGCTACAAGACCCGGCATTTCGACCGGATCGTCGACGAGGTGCTCGGCTACTTCGAGGTACACCGGTCGCTGGAGACCCACCCCGGCGGCCTGCACGTCGAGCTGACCGGCGAGGACGTCACCGAGTGCCTCGGCGGCGCCCAGGCGATCGAGGACATCCACCTGCCGGACCGCTACGAGACCGCCTGCGACCCCCGGCTAAACACCCAGCAGTCGCTGGAACTCGCCTTCCTGGTAGCGGAGATGCTTCGTGGCTGAGGACCCGATCACCCGGCTCGTTCCGTTCGGTGCCCGCAACGCGTCGCCGCCCCCGGATCCGGACCGCCCGGTCGACCTCCGGTCGGACACCGTCACCCGGCCCACCCCTGGGATGCGCGCCGAGATGGCCGCGGCCGAGGTCGGCGACGACGTGTACGGCGAGGACCCCACGGTCAACGCCCTCGAGGCCGAGGTCGCCGCGCTCTTCGGGCACGAGGCGGCCCTCTTCGCCCCGACCGGCTCGATGGCCAACCAGATCGCCATCCAACTGCTGGTGCCCCCGGGCGAGGAACTGCTCTGCGACGCCGACGCGCACGTGGTGACGTACGAGATCGGTGCCGCCGCGGCGATCGGCGGCGTCTCGACCCGGACCTGGTCGCCGGTCGGCGCCGACGTCGACCCCGAGGTGGTCGCGGCGATGATCCGGCCGGACGGGTACCACGCGGTGCCGACCCGGGCGATAGCCGTCGAGCAGACCCACAACCGGGGCGGTGGCGGGGTGATCCCGCTGGCCACCCTCGCCGAGCTGCGTCGGGTCGCCGACGACGCCGGGATCGGGCTGCACTGCGACGGCGCCCGCATCTGGCACGCGCACGTCGCCGACGGGGTGCCGCTGGCCAGCTACGGCGCGCTCTTCGACACCCTGTCGGTCTGCCTCTCCAAGGGGCTGGGCGCGCCGGTCGGCTCGCTGGTGATCGGCAGCGCGGAACGGATCGCCCGGGCCCGGGTGATCCGCAAGCGGATGGGTGGCGGGATGCGCCAGGCGGGGATCCTCGCCGCCGCCGGCCGGTACGCGCTGCGGCACCACGTCGAGCGACTCGCCTCCGACCACGCCCGGGCGGCCCGGCTCGCCGCCGCGCTCGCCCCGTTCGGGGTACTCGCCGGCCCGGTACGCACCAACATCGTTCCGCTGGACCTGACCAAGTGCGGGTTCGACGCCCCCGAGCTGGGTGCGGCGGCCCGGGAGCGGGGCGTACTCGTCTCGGTGCTCGGCCCGCGCATCGCCCGACTGGTGACCCACCATGATCTCGACGACGACGGAGTGGACCGGGCCGTCGAGGTGCTCACCGAGATCTTCCGACGCTGACCCGGGCGGCCTCTGCTGCCTGTCGTCGTGGGTCAGCCGCCGGTGCGGGTGAAGTGCTGGTAGTCGGGGGAGCGCCACCGCCCGCCCCACTCCCAACCGGCGGTGGCGAACGCCTCGACCAGTACGCCACCCGGCACGGCCATCCCGGGGCGGTGGCCGGAGCGGTCCCGGTACGCCGCCCCGGCCGGTGGCAGTACCCGCCCGTCGAGCAGGTACGGATTCTCCACCGGGTTGACGTCGATCGCCTTCCCGTAGGCGTGCGCGGACCACTTCACCCTGCCCGTGGAGACCGCCCTTCGGCAGTTGAAGCCGGAGGTGTTGTCGTCGGCCATGGATCGGTCGTCGCTGCCGGCGTACGCGTCGACAGGTTGTAGCCGCCGGATCGGGAAACGTTCCCGGTAGAGGGTGCCGAAGATCTCGACCACCTCGGCGGTGACCGACCGGTGCACGACGATGGTGCCGACCTGGGGTCGTCCCTCGAAGTCCCAGTAGCCGAGCCGGATCCGCCGGAGCTGGTCCGGGCCCACCGGGCAGCCAGATCGCCAGCTCTGGCCGAGGTCGGCGGCGGTGACCGGGGAGATGTCGTGCGCGAATGCCGGGGCGGTGGTCGACGGGTCACCGGGGCGGCTCGTCGTCGGCCCGACGGGCCCGCCCGACGGGTCCGCCCTGCCGGCCGGGTCACGCGCCACCCCGCCGCAGCCGGCCGCCGCCACCAGCGCGGTCAGCAGCCCGACCAGCAGCAACACACCCCGTACACCCCGGCTCACCGCCGCCACGCTACGCCGCGCCGACCCGCCGCCCCAAACGGAGATCCGGACGGAGATCCCCGAGGAAGCAGGGGCCGAGGTCAGGGGCGGAGGCGCTTGAGGGTGGCGATGTCGTCGGCGTGCCCGTGGTTCTCGCTCGGCGTCTCGACGACCACCGGGATGCCGGCGGTCGCCGGGTGGGTCATCAGCTCGGCGAAGGCGGACTCGCCGATGCTGCCCTTGCCGATCGTCTCGTGCCGGTCCCTGGTCGAGCCGCAGAGGTCTCGCGAGTCGTTGGCGTGGACCAGCCACAGCCGATCCCCGACCGCGTCGACCAGGGTGTCCAGCGTCTCCCGCATGCCACCCTCCCGGGCCAGGTCGTGCCCGGCCGCCCAGGCGTGGCAGGTGTCGAAGCAGGCACCGAGCCACGGGTGCCAGTCGACGGCGGCGAGGTACGGCTCCAGGTGTTCGACCCGGGAGGCCAGCGATCGCCCGCCACCGGCGCTCGGCTCCACCAGCAGTTTCGGTCCGCCGCTGGCCGCCGCCGAGTCGAGCAGTGGCAGCAGCGCCTCGCGTACCTGTCGCATCGCCGCCTCGGCGTGCCCGGCGTCGACGGCGCTGCCGGCGTGGAAGACCACCCCGGCGGCACCGATCGCGGCGCCCCGGTCCAGTGCGTGCGCCAGGGTCGCCACCGACCTCTCGACGGTTGCCGGGGTGGGCGAGCCGAGGTTCACCAGCAGCGACGCGTGGACGTACGCCAGCAGCCCGCGTTCGGCACAGCCGGCCCGGAACGCCGTGTCCTGTCCGGGGTCGCCCGGCGGCAGCGCCCAGCCCCGCGAGTTGCCGACGTAGACCTGCACCACCTCGGAGCCGATCGCGTCGGCGTAGGGCAGGGCCGCCCTGGCCAGCCCGCCCGAGGTGGGCGTGTGCGAGCCGACGGGCCGGCCGCCCGAGCGGGCGACGGGGCCGGTGGCGTGGTCAGAGGCAGGTGATGACAACCTGGGTCCCTGGCGGTACCGGGGTGTTCTCGGGTGGGTTCTGGAACCGGACCGTCCCGTTCGGGTTGAACTGCACCCCGACGGGCAGACCCTGGCTCTCCAGGATCTGCTTCGCCTCCTGGCAGGGCCGATCGATCACCCGGGGTACGGGGATGGCCGGCGGGCCGTTGCTGACCTCGACCTTGATCTGCGCGTTCTTCTCGACCCCGGCGCCGTCCTGCGGGGTCTGCGCGATCACCTCGTCCTTGGGCTTGTCGGAGTCCTTGTACTCCTCGCTGAGCTTGAGGCCCAGATCCCTGATGATGTTGCGTACCTCGTTGATGTTCTTGCCGACCAGGACCGGGACGCTGATCGGCGCCTTGCCCTTGCTGACGATGACAGTGATCTTGTCGCCGGGCTTGACCTCGGCACCGACCTTCGGGGTGGTCGCCATCACCACGCCCTTGGGCAGGTTGTCGTCGTAGCGGTCGGTACCCCTGACCAGGACCAGGTTGGCGTTCTCCAGGTCGAGCTGGGCCAGGTCAAGCGTCTTGCCGACGATGTCCGGCAGCGGGAAGCGCTCCGGGCCGAGGGAGAGGGTGAGGGTGATGGTCCCGCCCCGCAGGATCCGGCTCGTCGACTCGGGGTCCTGGGCGAGCACCTTGTCCTTGGCGACGTCCTCGCTGTAGCGGGGGTCGGCGTACTTCACCACGAAGCCCGACCGTTCGGCCTGCGTCTGCGCCTGCGAGCCGGTCAGCCCGGCCAGGCTCGGCGTCTCCGTGTAGCGGCCGAACCCGAACCACCAGCCGGTCATCGCGACGACCAGGGCGAGCGCGACCACGGTCACCACCACCGAGGCCCGGCCGGCGAAGAGCTGCCCGCCGATCTCGCGGACCCGGTCGAGGAAATCGGAACCCGGGCCGGCGGCCGCGCGGCGGCGGTGCGGGGTGGTGTGTTCCCGTGGCTGGTCGGGCAGGCGGGCCCAGGCGGGACGGGCGGTGGATTGCACCGAGGAGACGACCATGGTCGGCTGCTGCACCACCATGGTCGGGTGGTCGGCGGCGGGGATCTGCCGCAGCACGGTCGTGTTGGCGTTGGCGACGGTGCCGAGGTCGTCCCGGACCACCTGGACCTCGGTCTGGAACGCGCCCGCGTCCGTCGGCCGGGCTCCGGGATCGCGCCGGGTCGCCCGGCGGACCAGCTCGTCGAGGACCGGCGGCAGGCCGGGGACCAGCCCGGAGGGCGGGGGTACGTCCCGGTCGACGTGCTGCCAGGCGACGTCCACGGCCCGGGCACCGTCGTACGGGACCCGGCCGGTGAGCATCTCGAAGAGCACGATGCCGGCGGCGTAGACGTCGGTACGCGGATCCGCCCGGCCCTCGGTGACCAGCTCCGGCGCCACGTAGGCGACCGTTGCCATCAACTGGTTGCCGCCGTCGGTGTCGGTACTCGCCTCGACCGCACGGGCGAGCCCGAAGTCGGCGACCTTCACCACACTGTCGACCAGGTTGCCCGCGCCACCGCTCGGCGCCTCGGCGACCAGCACGTTCTCGGGTTTCACGTCCCGGTGCACCAGCCCGGCCCGGTGCGCGGCACCGATCGCGGCGAGCATCTGCTCCAGGATCGCCAGCGCCTCGCTCGGGTTGAGCCGCTTACGCTCGGTCAGGATCTCACGCAGGGTCCGGCCCCGGACGTACTCCATGACGAGGTACGGCAGGCCGCCGTGGGTGCCCTGGTCGTAGACGGCCACCACGTTCGGGTGGGTCAACCGGGCGATGGTCTTGGCCTCGTCGGTGAACCGCTCCAGGAAGTCGGTGAGCTGCACCTGCGCGGCCTGTGCCTGGTTCGGGTGGATGATCTTGATTGCGACCGTACGGTCGAGCCGCTCGTCGATGGCGGTGTAGACGGTCGCCATCCCACCACGGGCCACGCGACCGCGGATGCGGTAGCGCCCGTCGATCAGCGAGTTCAGCAGCGTGTCGGCGACCTGTATGTCCATCGGCAGGCAGTCTATGTCTCCAGGGGGCAGCGGCAGAACAGGATGACACAGCCGACGCCGAAGCGAAAAGTTCGTGTCGCCCGCCGCACGCTTACGGAGATCACTTCGGCAGGATTTGCCGGTGTCGTCCCGCCCGGCCGCCGGAAACTGCCTCCTTTTCCGGTCGGCCGGAGCTGGCAGGGCTCGCGGGGGAGCCGTTCGTCGGGGTCGGCGGCGGCGTGGCAAGGTGAGCGGGTGACCGAATCCTCACCCGCCGACCCGCAGCCGACCGAGCCGTCCGGCTGGCTGAGCCTTCCGGACGTCGCCGAACGGCTGGAGGTGTCGATCAGCAAGGTGCACCAGATGATCCGGGACCGGGAACTGCTCGCGGTCCGTCGGGACGGTACCCGGGTGGTCCCGGCCGAACTGGTGGCGAACCGGACCGTACGCAAGCACCTGCCGGGCATCCTCACCCTGCTGCACGACGCCGGGTACGACGACGAGGCGACGCTGCGTTGGCTCTACCTGCCCGACGACACCCTGCCGGGCGTCCCGGCGGAGGCACTCGGCGACGACCGGGCCCGGGAGGTCAAGCGCCGGGCCCAGGCCACCGGCTTCTGAGCCGGGTCCCGCCGATGGAGCGATTCGCCTACCTGACGGTGCTCACCGGGTGCCTCGGTGCCGCGCTCTGGCTGGAGCCGGTACTGCGGGTCAACGTGCTGCGCCGGTGGCGGCGGCTGCTGCTCACCCTGCTGCCGGTGGTGGTGATCTTCGCGCTCTGGGACCTGGCCGCGATAGCCGCCGGGCACTGGACCTTCGATCCGGAGCAGACCACCGGCGTACTGCTGCCCGGCGACCTGCCGCTGGACGAGCTGCTCTTCTTCGTCGTCGTACCCTGCTGCGCCATCCTCGGCTTCGAGGCGGTACGCGCGGTGCTGCGCTGGCCGGCCGGCGACGAGTCACCGTGAACGTCGACGAGTCGTCATGAGTTACACGGTGGCCGCCCTGCTCGGAGTGGTCGGCGCGGTGCTGGTCGACCTCTTCGTGCTGCGTACCCGGCTGGTCCGTCGGCCGGTGTTCTGGGCCACGTACCCGATCATCGTGTTCTTCCAGCTGATCTCGAATGGCATCCTGACCGGCCGGAACATCGTCCGGTACGACCCGGACGCGATAATCGGCTGGCGGCTGGTGTACGCACCGGTGGAGGACCTGCTCTTCGGCTTCGCCCTGGTGCTGCTGACCCTGAGCGTCTGGGTCAGGCTCGGTCGGGCCGGCGTACAGCGGACCCCGGCGGCAGGCGAGGGCTCCCTGTTGCTCCGGCTGCTCCGCCGGCAACGATCGAACCGCTGACAGCTGGCACCGTTGACGGTCAGCCTCGAGGGCGGGCGCGCCACCTCCGGTACGCCAAGCCGGCCAGCACCAGCACCAGGAGCACGTCGAAGAGCGCACCGGGCAGCTTGGTGATCACGGCCAGTCCGAAGCCGTTGGGCAGGACCAGGAAGCTGAGTACGGTCACCGCGACGGCGACCCGGTTGACCTGGCGCCACGTGTGCAGGCCCGCCGCGAGCACGGCGACGGCGACCAACCCGTACCAGGGGTAGAAGATCGGGGAGAGCAGCGCCAGGGCGGTGAAGGCCAGGCCGGTCAGGGTCACCAGTCGACGGCGGGCGCCGGTCCGGTCGGGTGCCGGGACGGCCCGACCGGCGCGGACCAGCAGCACCGCGATCGTCCCGGCCAGCGCGACGAGGCCGAGGAACCGGGCCACGGCCACGGCGGCGTCGACCGCCTCCGGGTGCCCGGCGAGCCGCAGCAGGTATCCGGCCGCCATGCCCAGCCCGGTCGGGACCGAGGTCCACTGCACCAGCCGGCCGGTGTCGGAGAGCGCGGAGATCCAGCCCAGGTCCAGCCCGCTGGCCAGGGTCACCCCGGCGAAGGCCAGGCCCGCACCGGCGGGCACCGCGACCAGCCGCCGATCGAGGAGTACGCGTGCCACGCCCGCCCGCCAGGCACCGCCGGAGCCGGAGGTGCCCGGGATGTCGGCCCGCCGGGCGCCGTCCGAGCTGCCCGGGACGTCGCCGCCCGGGACGTCGGCCTGCCCGCCGTCCGAGCCGTCCGGGGCGTCGTCCTGCCCGCCGTCGCGGTGCCCGGTGCGGCGGCTGGAACCGGGCTGGACGATCGTGAGCAGCATGGCGAACGGCAGCGCCACGATCGCGGTGACCTTTATCGCGACCGCCAACCCGAGCAGTGCCCCGGCGGCGAGCCCGGCCCGACCGGCGCCGAGCGCCGACGGCCGGCCGGCAGCCAGGGCCAACGCGGCGACGACCAGCCCCAGCACCAGGGCGTCGTTGTGTGCACCACCCAGCGCGTGGACGCCGACCAGCGGGGAGACCAGCCCGAGCCAGGTCGCCCGGACCGGATCGACCCCGGCCGACCGGGCCAGCCGGGGCAGGCAGGCGACGGCGAGTACGACGCCGGCCAGCGCCGCCGCCCGGAGCAACCCGATCGCGACCAGCAGTTCGCCGTCGATGGTGGTACCGGCCAGCCGGGCCAGCGCCACCGCCCCGCCGGCCAGGGCCAGCGCCAGCGGGCCGTACGGGGTCGGAGTCTCCTGCCACAGCGCGGGTACCGTGCCCGACCAGACACACCCGCCCGGCAGTACCCCGACCGAGTACGGGTCGACCCCGTCGAGCCAGAGGGCGCCCTGGCAGGCGTAGGCGTACGCGTCCCGGCTGCCGAGCGGAGGTGCCAGCAGCAGCGGAGCCGCCCAGAGCAGCCCGGTACGCAGCAGCCATCCCAGCGGTACGCTCGCCGGCCGGCGTCGTATCCGTACCCCGAGCCGCCACCAGACGACCGTCAGCGCCACCAGCCCGGCGATCCAACCGGTGAGGCCGAGCCAGTCTGCCCAGTTGTCCGGCAGCGGCTCCGCCTCGGCGGCACCCGTCGGCAGCGCCCCGACCCGGTAGGCGCTGACCGCCAGAGTGGCGCTGGCGGCGAGCCCGGCGATCCGCAGCCAGGTGGGCCGGTCCGGGGCGGGCAGCTCTGCGGCGGGTCGCACCAGACCAGCATCCCCAGCCGCCGGTACCCCGGACCGCCGGTTCCGGCTCAATCCTTGCGGCGGGTGGCCACGATGGCGAGGTCCACCAGGACCTCGCGCGCCTCGGCCTCCAGGTCGGCACCGACCAGCGCGGCCAGGGCGGTGTCGGTGAGCGTGGCTATCCGCCGCTCGGTGCGGTCCAGCGCCCCGCTGCTGGTGATGACCTCGCGCAGGGCCTCGATGCCGGCCTGGTCGAGTCCGGGGTCGCCGAGCCGGCGCTCCAGCAGCTCCCGTCCGGCCGGAGTGGTCGCCTCCAGCGCCGCCGCCACCAGGTAGGTCCGTTTGCCTTCCCGCAGGTCGTCCCCGGCCGGCTTGCCGGTCTGGCCGGGATCACCGAAGACACCGAGTACGTCGTCCCGGAGTTGGAACGCCTCGCCCAGCGGCAACCCGTACCCCGAATAGGCGGCCCGCAGCTCGGCGGGCGCGTCGGCGAGCGCGGCGCCGAACAGCAGCGGTCGTTCGACCGTGTATTTGGCGGACTTGTACCGGGCGATCTTGCTCGCCCGCTCGACCGAGGTGTCCCGGGTCGCCTGCGCGAGTACGTCGAGGTACTGCCCGAGGGTGACCTCGGCGCGCATCTCGTCGAAGACCGGCCGGGCCCGGCTGACCACGATCGGGTCGATCCCGCTGCCGTGCAGCAGTTCGTCGGACCAGACCAGGCAGAGGTCGCCGAGCAGGATGGCGCTGGACTCGCCGAAGCCGTCCGGTGCACCGCTCCAGCCGGCGGCCCGATGCTGGGCGGCGAACCGGCGGTGGATCGACGGTTCGCCGCGCCGGGTGTCGGACCGGTCCATCAGGTCGTCGTGGATCAGGGCGCTCGCCTGCACGAACTCCAGCGCGGCCAGCCCGCTGACGATCTCGTCGGAGTCGCGCCCACCCGCACCCCGGTAACCCCAGTAGCCGAACGCCGGCCGCAGTCGCTTGCCGCCGCCGAGTACGAACGCCTCCAGCGCGTCGGCGACCGTGCCGAGCCCGTCGTCGACGCTGGTCATCCAGGCGCGCTGTCTGACGAGGAACCGGGCCAACGAGTTGTCGACCCGCTGGCGTAGGCCAGCGCGGTCCACCGGTGGGACGGGGGCGGATTCGGTCACGTCATGACGCTAGTGGATCGACCAACCGAGTGCTCGGTACGGCCAGGCCCCCAGCTTTCGGAGACGGCTGGTATCGGGCCGCTCGTCCGAATATCCGCCCTGGTCAGCGCAGCGTCGATCGACTCGAACCGCCGTTTGGTGGGCGTTCCAGGAAGAGAAACTTGTCAATGACCGAAGGAGGGCTAGGCTACGTGACATGTCGTAAAGGGTGGCCCGTCGGAAGGTCTGCCGGTGACCGAGGAAGTGATGGCGATGGCTGAGATTGCCGACTTCCTCGGTATCTCTCGGCAGCGGGCCAACGCCCTGGCGGACCGGGACGACTTCCCAGCGCCGATCGCACACCTGACGGTCGGCCGTGTCTGGGCTACGAAGGATGTCCGCGTGTGGGCCGAGAAGCGCCGTAAGGATCTTGAAGGCGAGCACGGCTGACCGTAGGTAGTGCCAGGGGTTCCGGCAGATAGCAGTACGCGGACTGCTCGCGGCATCGCCGGAGTCCTCAGCGCGGCGGTGACCGCTGGATGGGACCGAAAAGCGGACTCCTCGCCGCTAACCGGACCCAATGGTGCGGGAGCGGGCCCGGCCGACCGGTAGAGTCGCGGCGTGGCGCTTGGTCTTCCCTCCGTCCTCCCCGACTCGCGGCCGTCGATCGGGGACCTGGTTCGTGGTCCCTCGCCGACCTTCTCCTTCGAGTTCTTCCCGCCGAAGACCGAGAAGGGCGAGCGGCTGCTCTGGCAGGCGATCCGCGAGCTGGAGTCGCTGCGTCCCTCGTTCGTCTCGATCACCTATGGCGCCGGCGGGACGACCCGGGACACCACCGTCGCGGTTACCGAACGGGTTGCGACCGAGACCACCCTGCTGCCGATGGCGCACCTGACCGCGGTCAACCACTCGGTCGCCGAGCTGCGCAACGTGATCGGCCGGCTGGCCGGCGCCGGGGTGCGCAACGTGCTCGCGGTGCGCGGCGACCCACCGGGCGACCCGATGGGTGAGTGGGTGCAGCATCCGTCCGGCGTGCTCTACGCCGAGGAACTGGTCCGGCTGGTCCGCGAGGCGGGCGACTTCAGCGTCGGTGTGGCCGCGTTCCCGTACAAGCACCCCCGTTCGCCGGACATCGCCACCGACACGCAGTACTTCATCCAGAAGTGCCGGGCCGGGGCGGACTTCGCGATCACCCAGATGTTCTTCGACGCCGACGACTATCTCAGGTTGCGTGACCGGGTCGCGGCGGCCGGCTGCGACACCCCGATCCTGCCCGGCGTCATGCCGGTGACCCAGCTCAGCACGATCGAGCGCTCCCAGCAGCTCTCCGGGGCACCGTTCCCGCCCGCGCTGGCCGCGCAGTTCGAGCGGATCGCCGACGACCCGGAGGGGGTCCGCCGGCTCGGTGTGCAGCAGGCCAGCGAGATGTGCCGCCGACTGCTCGACGAAGGTGTGCCGGGGATCCACTTCATCACTCTCAACCGGTCCACGGCGACCCGGGAGGTCTGGCAGAGCCTCCAGGCCGGCGTCGGAGTCTGAGCGGTGCGGCCCGAGCCGGCCCGGGGACGCTGGCGGCGCCCTCCGCCGCCGCGCCTGCCGCGCCAACGACCCGATCGGGAGCCGCAGGCGCGACCTGGCCCGCCGTCCGGCGGTTGAGCCAGCGTGGGTAACCGGTTGACCTGGGACGAGTACGCCAACAAGTGGGCGCGGCTGCACGGCGGCTTCGACCCCCGGATGGCGACCACGTCGGTGCGCCGCTGGCTGCGGATGTCGTACGTCCTGGGTTGTTTCCTCGCCCGACTGCACGTGTCGCCGACCGCGGTGACGGTACTCGGGGTGCTGCTCTGCGTCGCCGTGCCCGTGTCGGTCGGCCAGTCCCGCCCGGGGCCGGTCGGGCCGCTCCTGGCGGCCGGTTTCGTGCTGCTGGCCGCCGTGGCGGACAGCATCGACGGCGCGGTCGCCGTGGTCACCGGCCGGACCACCCGACTCGGGTACGTCTACGACTCGCTCGCCGACCGGATCGGCGAGGTCTGCTGGCTTGTCGCCTTCTGGCTGGTGGGCGCCCCCGGCGTGCTGGTGGTGGCGGCCGGTGGGCTCTCCTGGTTGCACGAGTACACCCGGGCCCGTTCGGTCTCGGCGGGGATGAAGGAGATCGGCACCGTCACCGTGGGGGAGCGGCCGAGCCGGGTGAGCGTCGCCGTGGTGGGACTGCTGGTCGCCGGGCTGGCGCATCTGGTGATGCCGGAACTGGCGGCCGGCACGATCACCGTGGCGACCGCGATCTGGGTACTGCTCGGCTTCTTCGGCATGGTCCAGTTGCTCTCGGCGGTACGCCGGTCGCTGGACACCGGCAAGGCGCCGGACGGTCGCGAGGCGGGCGGTGCCGGGCCGGCCGGGCAGCCACCGCCCGCGAACCGGCCGGTGGCCGGGGAGTCCTCCGGCCGGCAGTCGATCGGGGAGGAGCCGACCGGCAACGATGCGCCGGGCCGGGAACTGGCCCGCCGCGAGCCGACCGGAGTGGAACTGAGCCGCCGCGAACCGCCCGAGTGACCGTCGCGAACCGCCCCGGATGATCGCTGCGAACCGCCCGGGTGATCGCTGCAAACCAGCCGAGTGACCACTCGCAGGGTCGGGTGAGCTGGTCGGGCGTCGACGGTGATGACCGACTTTGGTCGACCCCGAGACCGACCGAAGCACGATGAGATCCGACAGCGCGCCTTGGTTGGCTGTCGGCATGACAACCCTCCGCCGGCCGGACGCGACGGACGACCACCCCCGGACCGTCCCGGATGCTCCCCGACCGGGTCCGGTGTCGACCCGTGCGCTGGGCCCCGATCTGGCCCGTGGCTTCATGCTGCTGTTCATCGCCTTGGCCAACTCGCACTACTTCCTGCGCGGCGCGTCGGTGCTCGGTGGCTACCCGCAGGACGGCTCGACCCTCGACCGGGCCGTCACCTGGCTGATCGCGGCCTTCGTCGACGGTCGGGCGTTCCCGATGTTCGGGCTGCTGTTCGGGTACGGGGTCGCCCGGATCGCGCACCGGCAGGAGGCACTCGGGCCACGGGCCGTACGCCGGCTGCTCTGGCGGCGCAGCCTGGTACTGGTGGTGGTGGGCTTCCTGCACGCGGTACTGCTCTACGTCGGCGACATCCTGGCCGCGTACGGCGTACTGCTCTTCGTGGGCGCCTGGTTGGTGCACCGCCGGGACCGCTGGCTGCTGTTGACGGCCCTCGCCTTCTTCCTGCTCAACGCGCTGCCGGGCGATGACTCGCTGGCGGTCAGCAGTACGCCGCCGCAGCTCTCGATGCTCCCGCCGGACCTGGCCGCCATGGTTGTCGAGCGCCCTCCCGTCTCGCTCCAGGTCGCACTGCTCGGACCGCTCGGCTTCGCCTGTCCGTTCGCGCTCGGGCTGTGGGCGGGGCGCCGACGTGTCCTGGAGGAGCCGCAGCGGCATCGGGCGCTGCTGATCGTTACCACGGTGCTCGGAATCGGTGCCGCCGTGCTCGGTGCCCAACCGGTCTCGCTGATGCTTGCCGGGGTGGTGCCGATCCCGGACCGCAGCACGCTCGAACTGCTGGGTTCGCTGCACGACACGACAGGGCTGCTCGGCGGTCTCGGGTACGCCGCGCTGCTGTCGCTGGTCGCGGCCCGGCTCCAGGCCCGGCAGCCCCGGCCGGTGGTCGACGCGATCGCCGCGGTCGGCCAGCGCTCCATGACCTGCTACCTGGCCCAGTCGATCGTCTGGGCCGTCGCCTTCACCCCGTTCCTGCTCGACCTCTCCGGCACCCTCACCATCGCCGGTACGGCGTTGCTGGCCACCCTGACCTGGCTGAGCACGGTGCTGCTCGCCGACTGGATGCGTCGGACCGGACGCCGTGGACCGTTCGAGATCCTGATCCGGCGGGTCACCTACCGGCAGCCCCCGCGCTAAGCGGCCCTGACCGCGTACCGGAATCGCGCACTCGCAGGAGGAGGCGCTCGGACGGCGGCGCCGCTGCCCGGGTCAGCGCGGCGCGGCCTCCCAGACGAACCCGTCCGGGTCGGTGAAGGTTCCGGCGTCGCTGGCGATGGCGAGCCGGTGCGATCCGGTGCCGTCCGGGGAGACGCCCGCGACCTTGGCGAGGGCGCGGCGCTTGTAGAGCGTCAGCTTCACCGGACCCGTGGCGAACTCGACGTACTTGGAGCCGAAGCTCTTCGCCACGGCGAGACCGTGGTCAGCGTAGAACCGCTTGGTCGCGCCCACGTCCGAGACCCCCAACTGGAGCACGAGGTCGTCGATCTGCCGGGTGGCCGGGCCGGTGTCCTTCTTCGACGACGACGCGAGCGTCACAATCGTGCCGTCCGGTGCCTGTACAACGCCGCCGTAGCCCCAGAGCGACTTCGTGGCCGGCTTGAGCACCGTACCGCCGGCGTCGAGAGCGCTGTCGACGAAGCCGTTGACGGTGGCGGGCTGGGACACGATGAGCGAGAGCGTGAACCCGCGGAAGCCGGTCGTCGGTGCCTCCGATGCGCGCAGGCGCACCCGGGTGCCCAGACCGAGCGCCTCGGTGTAGAAACGATCGGCGACCGTAAGGTCGGTCACCTCGATGGTAGCGAAGTCGATGGTAGCCATGACCTCACGCTAGTAGCGGCCGGGGAGCACATACTTCTTGATTCCTGACCAACTCCGCCGGCTCCGATCGCCGGACGCCTCAGTGGAGTGAGCACGGACGCGCCCGGCGGGAGCGGACCGATCAGGCCCGGCCGATCTGGCCCGCGACGATCTGCGCGGAGAGCGCCACCATCGGGAGGCCGCCGCCGGGATGGGTGGAGCCACCGACCAGGAACAGGCCCCGGGCCGGACCCCGGTTGGCGGGTCGCAGCAGCCCGCCGACGCTGCCGTGGATCGCCCCGCCGGGGGCGCCGGCCGTGCCGACCAGGTCGGCCGGGGTGAGCACCTCCCGGAAGAGCAGCCGGTCCCGCACGTCCACGCCACGCTCGGCGAGCACCTCGAGAACCCGGTCGGCGTAGGCGTCCGCCAGCCCCGGCCGCCGCCAGTCGACCCCGCTCAGCGTTCGCCCGTGCCGGGGGGCGTTGACCAGCACGAACCACGCCTCGTGCCCGGCCGGCCGGACCAGCGGGTCGTCGGGCACGCTGACGAAGACCGTCGGGTCGGCCACCGGGCGGGCCGGTACGCCCCGACCCGGGTCGCCGAAGACCGCGTCGAACTCGGCGTCGTAGTCGGTCGGGAAGAAGACATTGTGGTGGGCCAGTCCGGAGTCGCCACGCACCCCGAGCAGCAGTACGAAGCCGGCCAGGCTGCGGTCGGTCAGCCCGGCCAGCCGCTCCGGGGTCGGCAACAGGTCCCGGTAGAGGGTCAGGGCGTCGGTGTTCGCCACCACCACGTCCGCCGGTACCGGACGTACGGCACCGGCCAGGCGTACCCCGTGCACCCGGCCACCGGCCGCCTCGATGCCGGTGACGGTGCTGCCGGTCGCCACCACCACACCCAGGTCGAGACAGCGGGAGAGCAGCGCGTCGGCGATGGTGCCGAGCCCACCGCGCGGGTACCACCCGCCGAAGGTCAGCTCCGCGTACGGGATGGCGGCGAGCGCGGCCGGCGCCCGGCGCGGATCGGCTCCGGTGTAGGTGGCGTACCGGTCCAGCAGCATCCGGAGCCGGGGTTCGCGCAGGTAGCGCCGGCCCAGGTCGCGCAGGGTCCGGCCGGGGGCGATCGCGGCCAGGTCACCGAGTCGCCAGGCCAGCCTCGCCAGATCCCGGGGCGAGTCGACGGGCCGGCGCAGCACGTCCCGCCAGGAGGCCACCCAGATCCGCTCGGCGCGGCGCCACAGCCGTCGCCAGTCGTCGGCGGCCGGCCCGCCGAACCGCTCGGCGATCCGGGCCGCGAAGACCTCGGGATCGGCACACGAGTCGAGCACCGCCGCCGGGGAGGTGTCCGACGGTGCGAAGACGTGCCGGACGATTGTCGGGTCCAGCGGCATCAGGTCGAGGTACTCGTCGAGTTTGGCGCCGGTCGCCTCGAACAGGTCGGCGAAGACCTGGGGCAGGGTGAGCAGGCTCGGGCCGGTGTCGAACCGGAACGCACCGACAGACGTCTCCCGGGCGTACCGGCCGAGCTTGCCGCCGACCACGTCGGAGCGCTCGTAGATGGTGACCTCGTGGCCGAGCGCCGCTGACCGGGCCGCGGCGGCCAGCCCGCCCACCCCGGCACCGATGACGACCACCCGACTCACCTACGTACGCCCCCTCGTCAGCGCACCGGTCGGCCCCGCCAGCTGAGCCGTCCCCGCCTCCGCAGATGGTACGACCGGATGGTGAGCCAGCCGAGGACCGCGACCGACAACGGATGTGTCAATGCGTCAGGCCAGCCCCGGCCACCTGTCGCACGGGCGCTGACCAGGCGCCCGAGCACCCCGAGCAGATAGCCGAGCAGCGCCACCAGGGCGAGCGTCGGCGCGCCGGCAAGCGCCGCACCGACGGCGAGCAGCGGCGGCACGACGTAGAGCAGGAACAGCAGGAGCACGACGGCGGCGGCCCCGGCCGGCGACCCGAACGCCGCCCAGAGCGACTTGGAGTAGCCGTCCCGCAACTCCGGCCAGGAGCCGTACATCCGGCACCGGGCCAGCCGGGAACCGTCGGCGAGGGCGATCCGGCCGCCGGACCGCTTCACCGCCCGGGCCAGCTCGATGTCCTCCAGCACCCGGTCCCGGACCGCCGCGTGCCCACCGGCCCGCCGGTAGCCGGCCCGGTCCAGCACCAGGAACTGGCCACCGGCGGCGGCCAGGCTCGGCCGGGGCGAGCGCTCCATCGCCGCCAGCGGCAGGAAGGTCAGCCAGAGCCACTGCAACAGCGGCTGGACCAGCCGCTCACCCGCCGAGCCGGCGACGATCCGGGGGTACGCGGAGAGCAGCACCGCCTCCGCCGACCGGAGCGTGTGCACGGCGGCGGCGACCGCGTACGGGTGCAGCGTCACGTCGGCGTCCACGAAGACGAGTACCCGTGCTCGCGGCCCGGCCCGGTCGGCGAGCTGCTGGCAGGCGTACGGCTTGCCGAGCCAGCCCGGCGGCAGCGGCGCGCCGTCGAGCAGGCGTACCCGCCGATCACCGGCCGCGACCGCCCGGACCACCTCGGCGGTACCGTCGGTCGAACCGTCGTCGAGCACCACGATCTCCAGTTCGGGTACGCCCCGCTGGGCGAGCAGTGCCCGCAGGCAGGGCCCGACCCGGGTCGCCTCGTCGCGTACCGGCAGCAGCACCGTGACCGGCTCGTCGACGTCGGCCGGGCCGGCGGGCGGGCGGCGCAGCCAGCGGGAGGCGTTGAGCCAGGCATGCCCGGCGAGCACCCCGACGACCCCCACCAGCACCCAGCCGCCCAACACCCCCCACATCACTCAGCCGACCGGTCCGGGTGTAAGGAAGGGCCCCTTCTTATCGTTTTCTGTTGTAGAAGGGCCCCTTCCTTGCAGGCGAGCGGGATGGCGACGACTGCCATGACCAGCCCGCCCCAGCCGGCCGACGCGGGCAGGTCGAGGAAGACCGCGTGCGCGAGGACACTGCCGACGTAGGTCCAGAGGTAGAGGGCGTACATCGGGGCGTCCCGGCGGGTGGCGAGCCCGGCGGCCCGGCCGGCGACCGGCCCGAGCAGCGCCATCAGGAGTACGGCGAAAACCAGCCAGCCGAGGTAGTTGCTGACCGGTACGTCCGGCACCCCCGGCAGGGCCGGATCCGGGTCCCGCCAGCTCCAGTAGCCCTCGGCGACCATCTGCGGGTCGAGGAACAGGTCCCAGGCGGCCAGCCCCAGCGCGGCCAGCGCGATCCGACCCGCCCCGGACCGGGTCAGCCGGACCGCGGCGAGCCAGGCCGGCCAGGCCATCCAGGTCCAGGCCAGCGGGATGATCAGCGGTACCCCGACCAGCTTCGGACCCAGCTCGCCGGAGTAGGCGTACCCGCCGAACGGCACGCCGGTGGCCACGCCGAGCGCCTCGACCGCCAGCCCGCCGCCGGTGGTGACCAGTACCAGCCCGGTGGCGACCCGCAGACCCCGGGTGAGCAGGGCGTGGCTCACCGACAGCAGCCAGCCGAGGCAGACCGTGGCTACGGTCAGCCGGGCCCGGTCGACGCCCCCGGTCAGCGGATAGCCGATCTGCGCCAGCACCAGTACGCCGAGCAGCAGCCAGCTCAGCCGGCCGGCGGCCGTACCCGCGCCGGGGGCGCCTCCGCCGCTCATCCGCCGCTCATCCGCCGCTCATCCGCCGCTCATCCGCCGCTCATCGGGTGCTCATCGGGTGCTCATCGCTCGGGCGGCGGCAGTGGCAGCTCCCGACCGAGTACCGCGAAAGACCGCTCGTCACCGGGGAAGTGGAAGTTCCGCAGCACGTCGACGAAGCCGAACCGGCGGTAGAGCCGCCAGGCCCGGGAGGTCCGCTCGTCCGCCTCCGGAGTGGAGAGCAGCGTGGTGCTGCCCTCGGCCATCCCGAGCAGGGCGCGGAGCTGGCCGGCGCCGAGCCGGTGCCCCTGGGCGGCCGGGCGGACGTGCAGTTCGACGACCTCGAAGCAGTCCGCGAACCAGGTCTTGCGGGCGTCGCCGGGCAGCGCGTTGAACACCTGGTCGTGCCACCACTGCCCGGGGGCGGAGAGGTATCCGTAGCCGAAGCCGACCAGGTGACCGTTGGTGCTCAGGGTCGCCACCGCGCGGAACCCGGGCCGGCGTACGTGGGTCGCGATGTAGCCGCGGCGGGCCTCCAGCAACTCGGCCCGGTATCCCATCGCCTCGCCGTAGACCGACATCACCTCGTCGAGCCGCCGGGCGAGATCGTCCGGTTTCCACGGCACCAGCCTCATGGTCGTCCGCTCCTCACTACCTGCCGGTGCCGGGCTCCGGGGCACCGCCGGACCCGACCCAGCCGAGCACCGCCGGGTCACCGGCGAGATTGCGTACCTCGAACCGCGCGAAGAGTTCCTCGGCGTACCAGCGTTGCTGGGGCGTACGGGTGATCGCCGCGCGGTGCTCGGGGGAACGGTACGCGAACTGACGCAGGTACGTCGCGTTCCGCCACACGCTTACCGTTCCCTGCCAGCCGAGCGGCGCCTCGCCGATGCCGAACCGGGCCAGCAGGCCGGATGCGTCCCGCAGCGCGGCGGCGACGGGCGGGACGGCCCGCCAGAAGATACCCGCGCGCAGCGGCCGGAGCCGGGCCCGGGTGAGCGCCAGCACCGGCCGGTCGGGTGCGGTGCCCGCCGCGGCGCGGTCCGGCCCCGACGAAGGTACGCCGAACGGCTCGACTCCGGACCACCGGCCCCGGCTGGCCAGTGGTCGCAGGTCGAGCCGGGCGCCGGAGCGCGCCACGCGGCGCCAGGCCCGTCCCACCGGGGACTCGTCGAACGCGGCGGCCCGCTCCGGGTCGGTCCAGACCACCAGCGCGGCCCAACGGGTCAGGTCGGCGTCGGTGGGCCCGAACCCGGTGCCCGTACCGGTACCGAGCAGCTTGCCGAACCGTACGCCGGGGACCGCCCGCAGCCGGCGCCGGTCGACGGCCATCCGGGTCAGCGCCCGGGGCAGGGCGTGCGGCGGCACCCGCCAGACGTGCAGGGTGACCAGCGGCGCCGGGGTCGGCTCGCCGGGCGGTCCGGGCATGGCGCGCCCGGCCGTGTCGCGGTCCGGCCCGCTCACGCCACCTCGGCAGGACTGCCGGCGGTGATCCGCAGCAGTTCGGTGAAGGTGGTCGGGAAGACGGCCCGGGGCACGCCGCCGGCCGCCCAGATCTCCGGGAAGTCGGCGAGCGCGGTGTCGACCAGGGTACGGATCGGCTTCGGGTGCCCGAGCGGGGCGACTCCACCGATCGGCTGGCCGGTGTGTTCCCGGACGAACTCCGGGGTGGCCCGGCGCAGTGCCGGCAACCCGAGGTCGGCGGCGACCCGGGCGGTGTCCACCCGGTGCGCCCCGGAGGTGAGCACCAGCAGGGGCTCGCCGCCCGCGTCGAAGATCAGCGAGTTGGCGATCTGGCCCACCTCGACGCCGAGGGCCGCCGCCGCGGCGACGGCGGTGTGCACCGCCTCGGGCAGGATCCTGACCCGGCTGGGCGTGCCGGAGCCGTCACGGCTGCCCGCGTTGTCCAACGCGTCCTGCACCGCCTGCACGTTCGGATGTGGCTGCATGAGCTCTATCTTGCCTCCCGGGCCGACGGCCTCCGGCCTGCCGGGTCCCGGTCGCTGGTGTGCCGGCGGTGACTTCTGCCGTCGACCGCGTTCGCGGTTACGGGCGACCGTCACCTCATGGCGCGGCCAGCTCGCCCTGGTGGTCGGCGGCCCACCGGGCCAGGTGCGCCAGGGGCCCGTGGACGAACGACTCGCCCAGCGCGGAGAGCTGATAGACCGCGCCCCCGGGCGCCGCCTCGCTGCCGCGAGTCCTGGTGACCAGTGCCCGTGCCTGGAGGCGGCGCAGGGCCTCGGTCAGCACCTTGTCGCTGATGCCGCCGATGCGCATCAGCAACTCGTTGCGTCGGGTCGGCCCCGATCGCAGGGCCGAGAGTACGACGGGATCCCAGGCGTGGTGGAGAAGTTCCGTTGCCGCTCGCACCTGGCAGTCCGACACGAAGGTCTGGCAGTCGCCGTCGATCACGTGGCTTAGTGTCGCAGCGGTCTCCTACCAGTTGGTAGGAATCGCCTTCGTAGCGTTGCCGGCGTCACCGTATCCGGGATGAGGGAGGACGCTGTGCGGATAGGAATCGTGGGTACCGGCAACCTGGCCGAGACGCTCGGCCGGGCCTGGGCGGGCGCGGGTCACTCGCTGCTGGTGACCGGGCGCAACCGGCAACACGCCGTCGGGGCCGCCGGACGGATCGGCGCCGCCGCCACGGCCGTCGACCCCGCCGACCTCGCAGCTCGGGCCGACGTGCTGGTGGTGGCGGTCGCCTGGGACGGGCTGGTGGCGGCCCTCGACCTCGTCGGCGGGTCCGCGGGCTCGTTGGCCGGCAGGACGGTCATCGACTGTACGAACGCGGTCGACTTCGCGACCGGCGCGTTGAAACCGGCCACCGGCTCGGCGGCGGAACTCGTGGCCCGCTCGGCCCGTGGCGCACATGTGGTGAAGGCGCTGCACCTGTTCGCGGGAGCCTCGTGGCCGTACGCCGGGCCGCCGGAGGCCGCCCCGGTCGTGGCCATCTGCGGCGACGAGCCCGCCGCACTCGAACACAGCACGGCACTGATCCGCGATCTCGGCGGTCGGGCTGCCGTGGTCGGTGGCCTGGCCAGCGCACGGCAACTGGAGGAGGCTGCCGGATTCGTCATGCGGGTGGTCGCATCCGGGCACAATCCCCGGTTCGCCGTCCCGGACGTGGATCCCGCCCTGCTGCCCGCCGCGCAGCCCTGACGAAGGTCGTCCGGCCGAGGCGACCTTTGACGGTATTGCCCAAGGGTGGAACGAGTAAGTTGATCTACTATGACTGTGTTGCGGCGGATTCTGCTGGTGGTACCGATGCTCCTGATCGCCGGGGTGGCGGTGGCCCTGCTGGCTCCCGGGGGAGTGGGGGATCCGCGACCGCTGGTGGTGACCGAGGGGCCGTCCGCCGAGGCGTACCGGGGGATGGCCGGACGCGCCGGCGAGCTGCCCGACTGGCTGCACACCCTGGCGGAGTACGGCGCCGCCGGTGGGCTGCTCGTCCTCGCCGGGCTGCTGGCCTGGGTCGGCTGGCTCGGCTGGCGGCGCCACCGTATCCCAGGCGCGCTCGGCGTGCTGCTGGTGGGCGTGGGCACGGTGTTGGCGTACCTGGTCAGCGAGGGGTTGAAGCTGGTCGTCGACCAGGAACGGCCGTGCCGGGCCTTTGCCGACGCGGTCACCTGGGTCTCCTGCCCACCGGTCGGCGACTGGTCGTTCCCGAGCAACCACTCGACGGTGGCCGGTGGGCTGGCGGCCGGCCTGGTGCTGCTGGCTCCCCGGCTCTGGTATCTGGCGGTACCGGTGGCCGGGGCGGTGGCGGCGCTGCGGGTGCTGGCCGGCGTGCACTATCCGCACGACGTGCTCGCCGGGCTGCTGCTCGGCGCGGCGGCCAGTGCCGCACTGCTGATCGCGGTGCGGCCCGCTCTCCGCCGCTGAGCGCCGGGGACCGTTCCGGTTCGGCCGGGGACCGTTCCGGTTGCTGTTCGGCATCGTGGCCCGCTTGCTGGTTCGGCGCCGGTACCGTTCCGGTTCGGCCCGGCCGGTCAGCGGGGTGCGGCGACCACCTCGGGGGCGGGTAGCGGCGGGGTTCCGGCCGGCGGCTGGGCGATCCGGGCCGTCTCGGCGAGGGCGACGCCGGCCAGTACCAGCAGGCCGCCGCCGAGCTGGGCGGCGTTGAGCGCCTCGCCGGCACCGAGGGCGATCCAGGCGACCGTCGCGGCGAGTACCGGCTCGATCATGCCGAGGATGCCGACGCTGGTCGCCGGCAGGTGCCGCAGCGCGCCGGCCACCAGCAGGAAGGGCAGGATCGAGCCGAGCAGGACGACGTACCCGCAGAGCAGCGCAACCGGCACGCCGCCGCTGGTCCCACCCAGCGGCGCCCAGCCGCCGGTGCCGTCGGTGACCGCCCGGGTGAGCAGCCCGGCCACGGCCGAGGCGCCGAACGCCCAGGTGGTCAGGGAGAGCGTGTCGCGCTGCTGTACGCCCCGGGCGCCGAGCAGGTAGTAGCCGGCCAGCAGTACGGCGGCGCCGAGGCCGGCGAGCACCCCGATCCCGTCGAGTTTCAGTTCGCCCCAGACCTCGGCCACGCAGGCCAGGCCGACCAGGCTGAGCGCGAGCCCGCCCCAGAGCCGGGGGCGTACCCGCTGCTGCTGCACGAACCGGGCCCAGAGCGCCACCAACAGCGGCGCGGTGTACTCGAACAGCAGCGCGATGCCGACCGGCATCCGGGAGATGGCGACGAAGTAGAGCATCGGGGTCAGGAAGAACCCGGCCAGGCCGTAGGCGACCAGCAGCGGCAGTTGTCCCGGGGTGATCCGGAGCCGGCGGGGGCCGGGCCGGAGCAGCAGGCTCAGCGCGAGCAGCCCGGCGAACGCTCCGGCGGCCCGGATCAGGGTGAGCTGCGCGGCGTCGATGCCGGCCCGGAGCACGAGCTTGGAGACGGTGCCGTTGACGGCGAACAGCGCGCCCGACGAGAGCACCATCACCACGCCCAGCGCAGGTCTGCGAGTCGTCACCGGAAGAGGGTAGCCGGCGATCAGTCAGGAGCCGAATCGCTTTTGGTCATTACCGCGCCGGTCGTCTCGACGTCGAGCGCGGAAAAGTACCGGTCGAGCGGCATGAGCCATCGATGGCGTTGACTTGATTGAAACGGTTCGATACGTTGCCGACGTCGGGGAAAGGCCTTTCTGAAACCGGTCCTGTCCCGCTGGCGCGTCGCCTCGGCGTACCGGCTCCGGTGGTAGTCCTGGCGAGCCCTCCCGGCCCGTCGCCCGGCACCGAGCCTTCCCCGGCCCACCGTTCCCCCAGCTCAGGAGGACCAATGACGCTCACCACCACCGACCGGAGACCTCCCGGCCGCAGCCCGCGACGACGCGGCTGGCGAGCCGGTCTGGTACTGGCGCTCACGACCGTGCTGGCCGGTGCCGGTACCGCGGTCGGGCTGCCACCCGCGGCGGCGGCCACCATCGACACCAGTGCCTACTACGTCTTCGTCTCCCGGCACAGCGGCAAGGCGCTCGACCTCTACAACCTCGCCACCGGCGACGGCGCGCCGATCGTGCAGTGGGCCCGCAACGACGGCAACCAGCAGCAGTGGCAGTTCGTCGACGCGGGCAGCGGCTATTACAAGATCAGATCTCGGCACAGCGGCAGGTTCCTGGAGATGCCGAACGCCTCCGACGGTACCCAGTTGATCCAGAACGCCGACAACGGCACCACCCGCCAGCACTTCGGGGTCGCCGACTCCGACGGCGGGCACGTACGCCTGATCAGCCGGCACAGCGGCAAGGCGCTCGACGTCTGGGAGTGGTCCACCGCCGACGGCGGGATCATCGCCCAGTACCAGGACCTGGGCGGCTACAACCAGCAGTGGCAGATGATTCGGATCGGCTCCGGTGACGGCAGCGGCAGCGCCGACTGCGGCAGCGGCTCGTACAACGCCGAGGCGGTGCTGAGCGGCAGCACCTGGACCGCCCGCAACGGCGGCAGCACGGTCTACACCGGCAGCGACATGCGCTCGGCGGTGCAGGCCGCGGTGAACAGCCTGTCGTCGGGGCGTACCTCCAAGCAGCGGGTGGTCGTCCGGGGATCGGGCTCGGTGAGCGCCAACTCCCGGATCTCGCTGCCGAGCTACACGATCCTGGACGTCTGCGGCACGATCAACGTGACCGGCTCGGGCTCCGGCGACCAGGCTCCGGTGTACGCCCGGGGCGCCACCGACATCGAGGTGCAGCACCTCAACCTGACCGGGTCGCCGCTCTACGGCATCTTCATGCGCAACGTGAACAACCTGACGCTGGGCCAGATCGACATGCGGCTGAACGGCGGCCTCGGGGTGCGGATCGACAACCACGGCGGCGACCGGGCGGTGAAGGTCCGCAACATCCGGATCGACAACGTGTACGTGCAGGGCACCAGCAGCCAGGGCGTGGAGACGTACGGGGTGGACGGGCTGACCGTCGGCACCGTCACCGCCCGCAGCGTCGGCGAGTCCGGGCTGCTGCTCAACGACACCATCAACGCCACCGTCGGTACCGTCGACGCGGACAACGCCGGCGCCGGCACCGGGTACGCGGCGTTCCGGATGGCCAACCGCAACGGCCGGGTGGGCAGCAGTTACCCGACGAACATCCGGGTCGGCAACGTGATCGCCCGGG
This sequence comes from Plantactinospora sp. CNZ320, assembly GCF_002846275.1. Lineage (NCBI taxonomy): Bacteria > Bacillati > Actinomycetota > Actinomycetes > Micromonosporales > Micromonosporaceae > Plantactinospora > Plantactinospora sp. CNZ320. Next base: position 2,777,684 of record NZ_PJMP01000001.1, on the reverse strand, counting down.
GTGGCGGGCGCGGCATCTTCTGCGTCTCGGAGAGCGGCGGAGCGGTGATCGACCGGGTGACCATCTCGAACACCGGCAACAACTCGATCCTGATCGAGAACTGCTACAACGTCACCATCGCCGGGCAGTCCGGGACGGTGACCGGTGGCGGCGAGGTCCGGATCGCGGCGCGCAGCGAGTTCCCGCTCTCCTCGAACATCACCCTCCAGAACCTGACGGTGACCAACACCAACATCCGGCAGAGTCCCTGCGGCGGCGCCAACAACGTGATCCGGAACGTCACCCGGAACAACTCCACGCTGACCTGGTGCTGACCCGTACCCCCGGCAGCTTGCGTTTTTGTCGGTCCGGGGGTGTACTCTCTCCAGTAGTTAGAACGAGTGTTCGATTGGGTAGGGTTCGATGCGAGTCGGCCCGCCGACCGGGTGCTCGGCTGACGCCGGGGGTGGCGTTCGCGGCGTAACCCCCGAGTGCGGTTTCGCGGACCGCACGGGCTCCGGAACCGCGAGTCCGGGCCCAACCAGGCAGGTCGTCGTCCGCCGCCCACGACCCCCGGGCGGCGGACGACGGACCCGCCGGTAGGCCGGCCGGGTGTGGTGTGGGGAAGCGTCCACATCCGGCCGGCCACACACCGGTGCGTCTTCCTCCGCAGCCGGCCAGTTCAACGTGGTGAACGAATCTTTTCAACCTGGACCGCGCGGCGCTCACGCACCGCGGCTGACCTTGCGGCCCACCGGACCGCAAGTGGAGGTTGAAAAGGTTCAATGGGTGACGCGGAGGAGACAGTCCCATGCCGACCAGCCAGGCGCCGACGGTGCCGTCGCACGTGCTGCCGCACCGCACCCCGGCCCAACTACTGACCATCGCCCGGATGGGGCTGGCGGAGGCCGCCGAGACCCGCCCCGACGGTCTGCGGTACGCCGCCGCGCACCTGGCCGCGCTGCGGGCCGCCGCGGCGATGCTCGCCGCCCGGGCCCGTCCCGCACCCACCCGCCGAAACCGGGTCACCAGCGTCTGGGCGCTGTTGGTGGTCGTCGCCCCCGAGCTGGGGGAGTGGGCCAACTACTTCGCCACCGGCGCCACCAAGCGGGCCGCCGCCGAGGCGGGCATCCCCCGGGTGGTGACCGCCCGGGAGGCGGACGACCTGCTCCGCGCGGCCGAACAGTTCGTCGCGGTGATCGAGGTGGCGCTCGGTGTGGCACACCAGCCGGTGCTCGACGGGATGGCCGCCTGAGTTAGGGAACACGGGCTACGTAATACGAGGCCTACGGAACACGGGCTACGGAACACGGGGGTTGTGGTCACGATGGCGGGGCGGATGGTGCTCGGTTCCACCGCTCTGGCCGGGCTGGTGCGACCGGCGAGCGGTCCGGCGACCACCGATCCGCACCGGACTCTGCCGGTGCTGTCGGAACTGGCCGGGCTGTTGCCCCAGCGCGGGTTACGGCGCGGCAGCACCGTGGCGGTCGGCCGTCCCGGCTCCAGTGGTGGCACCTCGCTGATGCTGGCGCTGCTCGTCGAGGCTTCCCGGGGCGGGGCCTGGTGTGCCGTGGTGGGGATGCCCACACTCGGCGCGGTCGCCGCCGCCGAACTCGGCATCGCGTTGGACCGGCTCGCTCTCGTCCCGCATCCCGGCCCGGAGTGGGCGACAGTGGTCGCCGCTCTGATCGACGGAGTCGACGTCGTGGTCGCGGCGGTACCCGGTACGGTCTCCGCCTCGGTCGCCGACCGGCTCGCCGCCCGGGCCCGGCAGCGCGGCAGCGTCCTCGTGCCGTACGGCCGCTGGACCGGGGCCGACCTGACTCTCCAGGTGCTGCGTGGCCGGTGGGAGGGCCTGGAGCAGGGGCGCGGCAGGTTGCGGCGACGGGAGGTGACCATCTCGGCCCGGGGCCGTGGCGCGGCGGTACGCCCCAAGGAGATCCGGGTGTGGTTGCCGGGTGACCGGCGGACGGGGGCGGCGGCACCGGTTCCGACCCCTGTCGGTTCCGCCGCGCGGCGAAGCGCGCTCACCGTCGTCCGGACAGGATGAGCGCCCCGGCAGAGTGAGCCGTCCGGGGAGGGTGAGCCGTCCAGCGGCGTGAACCGTCCGGGGAGGGTGAACCGTCCGGGCAGGGTGCACGGGTCCACGCCGGGCCCTCCGGCGTGTCCCGCCCGTCCGTCGGTGACGACCGAAGCGGGCGGAACAACACGCCGGAGGGGTTCGGGTGAGGCGGCTCAGCCGGTGGGCAGGCCCTCCAGACCCTTCAGGCCCTTCAGCATCTCGGCGAGATCGGCGGTCTCCGACGCGGCCGGAGTCTCGATGTTCACCGGCTTGCCGTAGTCGGTGTAGTCGATCTTCATGTCGCTCATCGTGCCCATCACCATGTGCGCCCGACGCGGCAGGTACTGCTCGTCGACCCAGAGGTCGATCTTGACCTCCTTGACGCCGTTCTTGGTCAGCTCCTGCTCGACCGCCTTGCGCGCCTCGGCGTCGAGCTGCCCGAGGTAGGTCGCCATCGGGGCGGTGACGGTGTAGTGGACCGTGGGTACCCCGTTCAGGGTCTCCTCGCCGACGATGGTGGTCCCCTCGGTGGCCAGCAGGGTCTTGACCTGCTTGGTGGGGTCGACATCCTCGAGCTGCTTGGTGAAGTCCATGCCCGCCTGGTCGCTGGCAGCGCTCAGGTCCATCTTGAACCAGCGCTTCCCCTCCAGGTCCGCGCGGTTCGCTTCGGGCACCTCGACGTAGACGACGGCACCGATCATCCGGACGGTCATCGGAGCGCCGTCAGGGCCCTCCATCTTCATTTCCATCTTGACCGGGTCGCGCAGGTCCAGGGCGCCCTGCATCTTGATCTTTTCGCCGGCAGCCGTGCCCTCCACGACCATGGTCACGGAATCGGTCGAGTCGGTCTTGTCGACGACCTTCTGCAGCGAACCCTTGAGGTCGCTGGTGAGCAACTCCAGTACGCTCGGCTGCTTCGACTCGCCGGGCGTGCCGGTGTCCGAGCCGCAGGCGGTCAACGCCAGAGCGGTGAGCCCGGAGACGGTCAGGACCGCGGCGTTCTTCCAACGTGACAAGTGACAGCCTTCCCTGAGAGGTGGGTACTTTCCTAGAACGGGCGACACGGTATCCCGCCTGCGCAACCGCGCGACGGGTGGCCGGTGGGAGCGGGGGCGGACGCGCGGGTCGGCTCGAAAGCGGCAGCCGGGGCAACGTGACTCGAACACACGTTCTAAGATCTGCTCAACCGCAGGTCAAGGGAGGTGTGGATCGACGTGTCGCCGCAGCACGCCGTGCGCACCATGCTGATCTGGTGCCCCGACTGGCCGGTGGTCGCGGCCGACATCGTCGACGGGATCTCCTCCGCCGCCCCGGTCGCGGTGCTGCACGCCAACCGGGTGGTCGCCTGTTCCGAGGCCGCCCGTGCCGACGGGGTGCGAGCGGGGCTGCGCAAGCGGGAGGCGCAGAGCCGCTGCCCCCGACTGACCGTCGTGGAGCACGACCCCGCCCGGGACGTCCGGGCCTTCGAGCCGGTGGTCGCCGCCGTGGCGGAGATGGTCGCCGGGGTCGAGGTGATCCGTCCGGGAACGTGCGCGGTCGCCGCCCGGGGGCCGGCCCGCTACTTCGGTGGCGAGGAGCGGGCCGCCGAACGGATCGTCGAACACATCGCCGAGACCTGCGAGGTGGAGAGCCAGCTCGGCGTCGCCGACGGCGTCTTCGCCGCCGGACTGGCCGCCCGGTCCGGGCGGATCGTGCCGCTAGGCGGCAGCCCCGAGTTCCTCGCCGGTCTGCCGATCGCGGCGCTGGGCCGGCCGCCCCTGGTCGACCTGCTGCGCCGGCTCGGCCTGCGGACTCTGGGCGACTTCGCGGCCCTGCCCGCCGGGGACGTACTGGCCCGGTTCGGCTTCGACGGGGTGCTGGCGTACCGGCTGGCGGGTGGTCGGGACCACCGGCCGCTCGCGGTCCGGCACCCACCGCCCGACCTGGCGGTGACCGAGACCTACGACGAGCCGCTCGACCGGGTCGACGCCGCCGCGTTCGCCGCCCGGGCGCTCGCCGAACGGCTGCACGACAGGCTCGCCGGGCACGCCCTGGCCTGCACCCGGCTCGGCATCGAGGCGGTCACCGCACACGGTCAGGAACTGCACCGGGTCTGGCGGCACGACGGCCTGCTGACCGCGGCGGCGATCGCCGACCGGGTGCGCTGGCAGCTCGACGGCTGGCTCTCCGGGACCAGCCGGCGGCCCGGCGCCGCCCGGCCCGGCCCGGCCCGGCCGACCGCCGGAATCATCCGGCTGCGGCTGGTCCCCGAGGGGGTACTCAACCACCTTGGCCTGCAACCAGGGCTCTGGGGCGAGACCGGGGAGGAACGCGAGCGGGCGCGCCGGGCACTGAGTCGGGTGCAGGGACTGCTCGGCCCCGAGGCGGTGGTCACCGCCGTGCTCGGCGGCGGACGGTCCCCCGCCGAACAGGTCCGGTTCGTGCCGTGGGGCGACGAACGGGTGCCGCTCCGGCTGCCCGCCCCACCCTGGCCGGGCCGGCTGCCGGCACCGGCCCCCGCGGTCGTACTGCCCGAACCGATGCCGGCGGCCGTCCTCGACGCCACCGACGAACCGGTCCGGGTCACCGCCCGGCTGGAGGTGAGTGCGCCGCCGGCCCGACTGGAGATCAGCGCGCCGGCCGGCATCGGTCCGGCCGCTGCCGCCGGCCGGACCGGCGAGGCCGCCGTCTGGACCGGCGAGATCGTCAGCTGGGCCGGCCCGTGGCCGGTCGACGAACGCTGGTGGGCTCCGGCCGAGGCCAACCGACGGGCCCGGTTCCAGATCGGGCTGGCCGACGGCGCCGCGATGCTGCTCTCCCTCGCCGGTGGACGCTGGTGGGTGGAGGCGATCTATGACTAGGGCCAGGTCGTCCAGGGCGACAGCCACCGGCATCGAGTGGGGCACCGCCAGTGACGGCGAACAGGCGGCAGCGGTCCGATGAGTTTCCACAACCCCGAGATGCCCTGGTCGGAGCTGGAACGAGCGCTCTCCGGCAGGCCCTCCCGCCGGGGCGGACACCTGCGCGTGGTGGACCCGCTCGCGGTCGACGCCGACGGCGGCGACTCCCCGGCCTGGTCCCGCAAACGCCCCGGCTACACCCCGGCCGAGCTGCCCGCCCCGGTCGAGGGCGCCGTGCCGTACGCCGAACTGCACGCGCACACCAACTTCAGCTTCCTCGACGGGGCCAGCCATCCCGAGGAACTGGTCGAGGAGGCGACCCGGCTCGGCCTGACCGCGCTGGCGGTCACCGACCACGACGGGTTCTACGGGGTGGTGCGGTTCGCCGAGGCGGCCAGGGCGCTGCGGCTGCCCACCATCTTCGGTGCGGAACTGTCGCTCGGGCTGCCCGGCCCGCAGAACGGCGAACCGGACCCGCTCGGTCGGCACCTGCTGGTGCTCGCGCACGGCCCCGAGGGGTACGCCCGGCTGGCCAGCACCATCGCCCGGGCGCAACTGCGCGGCGGGGAGAAGGGCCGTCCGGTCTACGGCGAGCTGGAAGAGGTCGCGCACGAGCTGAAGGACCACGTACTGGTGCTGACCGGTTGCCGGAAGGGAACGGTACCGGCGGCGCTGCTCACCGAGGGGGTCGAGGCGGCGGCCCGGGAACTGGACCGGTTGGCCGCACTCTTCGGGGCGGAGACGGTGGCGGTGGAGTTGACCGACCACGGCGACCCGTACGACGGCGACCGCAACGACACGCTCGCCGAGCTGGCCGCCACTGCCGGGCTGCCCACCGTGGCCACCAACAACGTGCACTACGCCACCCCGTCCCGCCGCCGGCTGGCCACCGCACTGGCGGCGGTACGCGCCCGGCGCAGCCTGGACGAGATCGACGGTTGGCTGCCGGCGGCCGGTACCGCCCACCTGCGCAGCGGGGCGGAGATGGCGGCCCGGTTCGCGGCCTATCCCGGCGCGGTGGCCCGGTCCGCCGAGTTCGGTGCCGAGCTGGCCTTCGACCTCAACCTGGTGGCGCCGAGGCTGCCGGACTACCCGGTGCCGCCCGGGCACACCGAGATGAGCTGGCTGCGTGAGCTGACCATGGACGGCGCGCTGCGGCGGTACGGTCCCCGCGAGGCGCACCCGGAGGCGTACCGGCAACTCGACCACGAGCTGGAGATGATCGAGGCGCTCGGCTTCCCCGGCTACTTCCTGGTGGTCTACGACATCGTGAAGTTCTGCCGGGACAACGACATCTACTGCCAGGGCCGGGGCTCGGCGGCCAACTCGGCGGTCTGCTACGCGCTCTGGATCACCAATGTGGACGCCGTACGGCACCGGCTGCTCTTCGAGCGCTTCCTCGCCCCGGAACGGGACGGTCCACCGGACATCGACGTCGACATCGAGTCCGACCGCCGGGAGGAGGTGATCCAGCACGTCTACGCCAAGTACGGCCGGGAGCACACCGCCCAGGTCGCCAACGTCATCTCGTACCGGCCCCGGTCGGCGGTGCGGGACATCGCCAAGGCGTTCGGCTTCTCGCCCGGCCAGCAGGACGCCTGGAGCAAACAGATCGACAGGTGGGGCAGCGTGGCGGCGGTCGACGTGGACGACATCCCCGAGCACGTGATCACCTACGCCAACGAACTCCAGACCTTTCCCCGGCATCTGGGCATCCACTCCGGCGGGATGGTGATCTGCGACCGGCCGGTCATCGAGGTGTGCCCGGTCGAGTGGGGGCGGATGCCGGGCCGCACCGTGCTCCAGTGGGACAAGGACGACTGCGCCAGCGCCGGGCTGGTCAAGTTCGACCTGCTCGGCCTCGGCATGCTCTCCGCGCTGCACTACGCGTACGACATGATCGAGTCGACCCTCGACCTGAGCTCGATGTCGCTTGACGACCCCGAGGTCTACGCGATGTTGCAGCGGGCCGACTCGGTCGGGGTGTTCCAGGTGGAGAGCCGGGCCCAGATGGCCACCCTGCCCCGGCTCAAGCCCCGGGAGTTCTACGACCTGGTGGTGGAGGTGGCGCTGATCCGGCCCGGTCCGATCCAGGGCGGCTCGGTGCACCCGTACATCCGGCGCCGCAACGGGCTGGAGCCGGTCACCTTTCCGCATCCGCTGATGCGCAACGCGCTGGAGAAGACCCTCGGGGTGCCGCTCTTCCAGGAGCAGCTGATGCAGCTCGCGATCGACCTGGCCGGCTTCGACGCAGGTGGCGCCGACGAACTGCGCCGGGCGATGGGGTCGAAACGCTCGGCCGAGCGGATGGCGCAGATCCGGGACCGGCTCTACGCCGGGATGGCCGAGCGGGGCATCACCGGCGAGGTCGCCGACGACGTCTACCTGAAGCTCTCCGCCTTCGCCAGCTTCGGCTTCCCGGAGAGCCACGCGATGAGCTTCGCCTACCTGGTCTACGCCAGCTCCTGGCTCAAGCGCTACCACCCGGGGCCGTTCCTGGCCGCACTGCTGAACGCCCAGCCGATGGGCTTCTACTCGCCGCAGACCCTGGTCGACGACGCCCGCCGGCACGGCGTCGAGGTACGCCGCCCGGACATCAACGCCAGCGGCGCCAAGGCCACCCTGGAATCCACCTCCCAGACCCGGTGGGGGAGCGCACCCGGTGAACCGCCGCACCGGTGGGGGCTGGGTGGCCCGGCTGTCCGGCTCGGCCTGTCCGGGATACGTACCCTCGGCGACGACCTGGCGGAGAAGATCGAGCGGGAGCGGACCGCGCACGGGGCGTACCGGGACATGGCGGATCTGGCCCGCCGGGTCGGACTCTCCACCGCGCACCTGGAGGCGCTGGCCACCGCGGACGCCTTCGCCTGCTTCGGGCTGACCCGGCGGGCCGCGCTCTGGGCAGCCGGCGCCGCCGCCCAGGACAAGCCGGACCGGCTGCCCGGCACCATCGCCGGAGCCGAGGCGCCGACCCTGCCCGGGATGGACGCGGTGGACCGGCTGGTCGCGGACGTCTGGGCCACCGGGCTCTCCCCGGAGAGCCACCCGGCCCAGTTCATCCGGGGCCAGCTCGACACGGCCGGCGCGGTGCCGATCGCCCGGCTGGCCCAGGTCGAACCCGGCACCCGGGTCCGGGTCGGCGGCATCGTCACGCACCGGCAGCGTCCGGCCACCGCTGGTGGGGTCACCTTCATCAACCTGGAGGACGAGACCGGCATGCTCAACGTCACCTGCTCACCCGGGCTGTGGCAGCGCTACCGGAAGGTCGCCCGGACCAGCACCGCGCTGATCGTGCGGGGGATGCTGGAGAAGCACGACGGGGTGACCAACCTGGTCGCCGACCGGCTCGACGTGATCACCCCACCGGTCACCCCCGCCTCCCGCGACTTCCGCTGAGGTGTAAGGAGCTGAGGGTAGGGAAGTGCGCTATCTGGCACCGGGGCCGATCCGGGCACCTCGGCGTAGGTAGCCGGCCACGCCGAGAACGAAGATCACGGCGACCGTCAGCCAGGAGGCGGCCACGCCGGACGGCTGCAGCGGCCAGGCCCACACGCCGGCGAACCCGCCGATCTGCCGGGGAGTCGCGGCGTAGACGGCGCAGGCGTACCCGAACGCGGGCAGCCAGGCCAGGCGGGCGCCGAGGAGCACTGTCGCCGCAGCGACCAGTCCGGTGTAGCCGAGGGTGTTGCGGATCAGGGCGTACGCCCCGAACACCCCGGGCGCGCGCAGCCCGGTCAGGGCCAGTGCCGCGCCGATCGACACGACCCCGAGCAGGATGTGGCTGAGTCGCCAGCTGGGCCAGTGCAGCGGGGTACCGCGCTCCAGTTCCTCGTCGACCCCGCCGAGGGTGGGTGCGAGTAGCAGTACAGCGAGCAGCGGCGCGAGCGCGACGACCGGTATCCGGGCGGCGGGTCCGTCGAAGTAGGGCCGGCTGGCGAGCCAGTTCCCGGCGATCCAGGCCAGTGGCGCCACGACAGTGATCCCGAGCACGAATGCCGGGCCACCTCTGGCCCGGGCGTGCAGCAGCAGGAGTCGGCCGTTCACGGCAGCTCCCCCAGTTCGATCAGGCGCGGAACGTCGCAGTGGTGTGCGGCGGCGAGGAACGCGGCGAACCAGGCGCGTTGGTCGTCGAGGGACAGCGTGTAGAGCCGCCCGACGTGGGCGTCGCGGGCCGGGTGTTCCTCGAACAGCCACGCCCGAGCGACCTCGAACGTCGGGTAGATGCGCTGGTCGGGCCTGCGGTGTCGGTGGTGGCAGTTCGCGGTGACGACCTGGCGCAGGTCGGCGTGGAGCCAGCCGAGGTTGGCCAGGCCCTCGCCGGTCGCGGTGGGCTGGCCTCCCAGGTACAGCCAGAGCGTGCCGTCCGCCGGCCCGCTCGGCTCACCGTCGCCCTGCAGCACCGCGTCCACCGCCCGGGTCGGTGCTCCGGGGATGCCAGCCATCCGGCGCAGCACCGGCTGGACGATCGGTGTCAGGTCGTCCAGTAGGAAACCGTTGATCCGGGCCACGCATACCTGCGGCCCCTCCGTGGTGCAGGTCGGCTTGACGGCACCCGGGTCGGCGCGGAGGTCGTCGGGGCCGGCTCCGGTGGCGATCGGTACCGCCACGGCGGCGGCGAGAACGCCGGATAGCAGGGCGGTCCGACGCAGCCGGGCCGCCAGCGCGAGGAGCGTGCCGGTCAACGCCAGCAGCCAACCAGCCTGCAGGGCGTGCGTCCCGGCCGGCAGCAGCCGCTCGGGGCCGGAGCCGGGGTGGACCGGGGACAGCCAACTGACGCCGCTGGTGTCCCAGTAGCTGAGGACGGCGAGCCCGAGATAGGTGCCGAGGCCGGCTATGGGGGCGACCACCCGCAGCGGGACGAGACGCCCGATCAGTACCCCGAACGCGGCGGCCGTGCAGAGCGCGAGGATGCCCACCGCCAGGGTCCACCACCATCCGCCGCCGGCGTAGGTGGCGACCCTGCCGACCAGCACCGCCGCGCCGAGGAAGGCGGCGAGCAGCCCGGCGGTGCCGGCGAGCGAGACCGCCAGCCAGGCCACCACCAGCGGTTGCCAGCCCGGCCGGGCCGTCGAGCCGAGCAGTTCGGCCGTGCCTCGGCGCCGCTCCCGACCGGCCTGCCAGGCACCGGCGGCGACCATCAGCGCGCAGAGCACCAACAGCGACGTCCGCAGGTATCCGGCGAGGCCGGCCCACCGGCCGCCCCAGTCCTCCGGATGTACGGCCAGCAGCCACCCGCCGACACCCAACATCAGCAGAGCCGCTCCCGGTGCCGTACCCCGCCGCAGTTCCACCCGTAGCGGACGCCTCACTGTCGAGCCATCCGGGCACTGCGCAGCACGGCGGTGTAACCGCGCTCGACCGCCGTGTCGCCGCTGTCGCCGTCCACACCCGTGGCGATCAGTTCCCGGGGCGTGCCGGTGAAGATCAGCCGACCGCCCTCGACCAGGCTGACCCGGCCGCACGCCGTACCGATGTCCTCGACCAGGTGGGTGCTGACCAGTACGCAGGCATCGACGCCCAACGCCCGCAGCAGTGCCCGGAAGTCGACCCGCTGCTCCGGGTCCAGACCGGCGGTCGGCTCGTCCAGCAGAATCACGCGTGGGTCGTTGACGATCGCCTGCGCGATGCCGGCCCGGCGCAGCATTCCACCCGACAGGTGCTTCATCCGCTCGTCGGCCCGGTCCAGTAGTTCGACGCGTTCCAACGCCCGCTCGACCGCGAGCGGCACCCGGGATCGGGGCATCTCCTTCAGCCAGGCGAAGTACTCGACGAACTCTCGGACGGTGAACCGCGGATAGTAGCCGAACGTCTGCGGCAGGTAGCCCAGTTGTCGGCGCACCTGCCGGAGCGCGGTCCGGTCCGCGATGTCGTGACCCAGCAGTCGTACCCGGCCACGGTCCGGTCGGGCGACCGTGGCAAGCACCCGCATCAGGGTCGTCTTGCCGGCGCCGTTGGGGCCGAGCAGCCCGTGTACGCCCACCGTCAACTCCAGGTCGAGGTCGTCGAGTACGACCCGTCTGCCGTAACCGACCCGCAGACCCTCGACGCTGACCGTCATCGTGCCTCCCAGCTCTCTGATGCTTCCGGTTTGTCGCCCCCACATCAGGGAGCCACCTCTCCGCTCAGCCGACTCTGCCGAGCCAGCAGCAACGCCACCGCCGCCGCGATGACGGCCAGCCACACCGGTACGGCCGCCGGAGCGACCAGCCAGCCGTCGCCGCCCGGTGGGACTGGTGGTGCGTCCCCCTGCGGCAGCAGCACCAGCACGGCCCATCCGGCCGCCACCACCAGACCGGCCCGGGTTGGCTCGATCAGCGAGCCGAGCGCGAGTGTCGAACCGGTCAGTGCGAGGCAGGGCAGCAGCCACATCGCTGGCGTACCGATCCCGGATACCGCGCCTGCGAGGAACGCGACCGGAACGGTGACCGCCAGGACCGACAACGTCCGCCACAGCATGATCCGCAACCCGGCGTACGGGCTGGCGGCGACCAGTTCGTGCAGCGGGTCGGCGTGCCTGCCGTAGGAGACGGCAACGCCGAGCACCGGCAGCAGCGGCGCGACCAGCAGGAGTATCCACTGCCGGGCCGGCAGTGAACCGACCTCCACCGCCACGGCCAGCGCCAGGGTGACGACGACCGAACCGAGCCAGCCGATCCGGGCCGCCGGTCCGGCGCCGAGCAACACCTCGACCTGCCGCCGTCGGGTACCCGGGCGGGTCCGTCCCTGGCTCGGCAGGCGCGCCGCGAGCGTCCTGCCGACCACCGCGACGAGTCGTCCGGTTGGCTCGTCCAACCGCAGTCGGGCCCGGCAGGTTTCGCATCGGTCGAGATGTGCCTCGACCGACCACGCGTCGGCATCGGCGAGCCGGTCCTCGGCGTAGGCCCGCAAGGCGACCTGGGTCACGTGGGGCGTACTCACGACAGTGCCGCCCGCAGTTCCCGCCGGGCCCGCATGGCCCGGGTCTTGATCGTCCCCTCCGGCAGCCCCAGCAACAGGGCGGCCTCCCGCACGGTGAAGCCGTCGAGGACGGTCGCCTGCACAACGGCCCGCAACTCGGGCGACAGCCGGTGCAGGGCATGCTCCAGCCTCGCGTCGTAGGTGTCCAGCATGGCTTCCTCCTCTGCCGACGGCGACCAGGCGAGAAGGGTCTCGTCGGCCGTGGCGGCGGTCCGTGGGCGGGCGAGGGCCCGACGACTCGCGTCGACGAGGCGGTGCGCGGCGATGGTCCACACCCAGCCCACCACCTCACCGCTGCCCCGGTAGGTGCCCGCCGCCCGCCAGACCGCCAGAAAGGTCTCCTGCAACAGATCGGCGACGAGTTCCGGGTCCCGGCAACGGCGGCGCAGCCGCAGGGTCAGCCAGGGCGCGTGTCGGGCGTAGAAGACCTCGAACGCCCGCCGGTCCCCGGTACCGACGAGGCGCAGCAACTCCTCGTCGCCAACCTCCATCACGTGAAGGTAGGACGCGCCCCGGCCGGAAACGGTTCTCCCTGGCCGGACGCGCCGCCGGAACCGCCGAGCGCGAGACCGGCAGACCGCGTACACCCGGGTCGGCCGGTGCGGCAGCCGGCGATCAGGTCGGGGCCGGGTGGCTTAGGCTCGTCGGGTGGAGCGAACCCAGAGCCGTCCGACCGGCCCGCGGACCGCCGTGGTCTGGACCGTGCTGCGCCGTGAGCTTGCCCGGCAGCAGGGCAGGACGCTCACCGTGCTCGACGTCGGCGGCGGGACCGGCGGCTTCGCGGTGCCGCTGGCCGAGGCCGGTCACCGGGTGACGGTGGTGGACGCCAGTCCGGACGCGCTCGCCGCGCTGACCCGGCGGGCCGCCGAGGCCGGGGTCGCCGATCGGGTACGCGCCGTGCAGGGCGACGGTGACGCCCTCGCCGGACTCGTCGAGCCGGCCAGTGCCGACCTGGTGCTCTGCCACGCCGTACTGGAGGTGGTCGACGATCCGGCCGGAGTGGTCGGGGCGATCGGCACCGCACTGCGCCCCGGCGGCGCGGCGAGCGTACTTGTGGCGAACCGGGCCGCCGCGGTGCTGAGCCGGGTCACGAACGGGCACCTGGAGGTCGCCGCCACCCTGCTGCGTGACCCGGACGGGCACGCCGGGCCCCGGGACACCCTGCGCCGGCGTTACGACGCCGACGGCGCCACCGCGCTGCTGGAGGTGGCCGGGCTGGCGGTCGAACAGATCCACGGGGTACGCGTATTCGCCGACCTGATCCCGGCGGTGGCCGCCGAGGCGGATCCGCCGGCCCTGCTGGAGCTGGAGTTGGCCGCCTCGGCCCTGCCGCCGTACCGGGACATCGCCGCCCAGCTGCACCTGTTCGCCCGCCGTCCGGCATGACGATTCCACTCCACCCACTCGACCTGGTCCGCCCGCACTACTTCGGCGGCAGCCTCTCCGACGTGCTGCCCAGCGCACTGTCGGTGCTCGGCGTACCCGCCGGGGCGGCGGACCGGTCAGATCCGCTCGGACTGGCCGACCAGCTCGCCGGGGTACGCCGGATCGCGGTGCTGCTCGTCGACGGGCTCGGCTGGTACCAGTTGCCGACCGCCGCCCCGCACGCACCGATGCTTACCGACCTGGCCGCCCGGTTCGGACGCCCGCTCACCTGCGGGTTTCCCTCCACCACCCCGACCAGCCTGGTCAGCTTCGGCACCGGGGCCGCACCCGGCGCACACGGGGTACTCGGCTTCCACGTCAACGTGCCCGGCACCGACCGGATACTCACGCACATCGACTGGCCCAGGTCGACGGTCGACGGTCCGACCTTTCCCGGCGGTGGTCCGGGCTCACCCGTCGGCGGCGACCGCCCCAGTGGCTCCTGGTCGACGCCGGGCGGCCCGGTGCCCAGCCCCGCCACCGGGTCCGGCGACGACCCCGATCCGCACCGTTGGCAGCCGCTGCCGACCCAGTTGCAGCGGGCCGAGGCGGCCGGGGTGGCGGTGACCGTGGTGAGCAGGTCGGCACTGGCGAACACCGGGCTGAGTGTGGCCGCCTACCGCAGCGGGACGCACCGGGGAGCGGAGGACGCCGACGCGCTGGCCACCGAAATGCTCGGCGCGCTCACCGCCGGGGACGGCCCGACCCTGGTCTACGGCTACCACCCGGAGGTGGACCGGCACGGCCACGTCAGCGGCATCGACTCGGCCGGCTGGCGTTCCGCCGTCACCGAGGTCGACGCGCTGGTGGGCAGGTTGGTCGACGGACTGCCGCCGGACGCCGCACTGCTGGTCACCGCCGACCACGGCCAGCTCGACATTCCGGCGCAGGGCCGCCACGACCTGGACACCGATCTCCGGCTGTGGGCCGGGCTGCGGTTGGTGGCCGGCGAGGCGCGGGTCCGCTACCTGCACACCCTGCCGGGGGCGACCGCCGACGTGGTGGCCGCCTGGTCGGAGGTGCTCGGCGAGCAGGCCTGGGTGACGACCCGGGAGGAGGCGATCTCAGCCGGCTGGTTCGGTCCGGTACCCGAGGCGCATCTGCCGCGTATCGGTGACGTGGTGGTCGCCTGCCTGGCCCCGACCGTCGTACTCGCCTCGAAGACGCACAACCCGATCGAGACGACGCTCGTGGCGTACCACGGTTCGTGCACGGCGGCCGAGATGACCATTCCACTGCTGACCGTACGCGCGCCTCGCGGCTAGCGCGTTCCGGGGCGAGAAAGACCCGGTCGCGTCGCGCGTATCCCCGGGGTGGACATACCCGGAATGGATGCCGTCCGGCAATTGTGACCGCTCGGCGTGCGGCGAACTGCCGCTCGATTTCCTGTGTGGAGCGCCACGGTAAGCATGGCCGTACGGGTCCATGATTTGTCAGATCTGGCCCGGTCGATACGGGATGATGAAGATCACAAAATGCAGTGAGGCATGCTGCCCAAAATGACGTGCATGAGCGAGCGGGGGATCGGAATGCACGAAAGAACGGGGTTTTCGGCCACAGTTCATCTACTCGGGCCGGTCGATGTCGAGACGGCTGACGGGTGGTCCAATGGCCTCCCCGCCCAACTGCGCAAGGTGCTGGCCGTCCTTGCCGTGCACCGGGAGGTGTCGCTCTCTGCCGACCAGATCGTGAAGCGGGTCTGGGACGGCGATCCGCCGGAGAGCGCGATCCAGATGGTCCGCAACCAGATCCGGGCGCTGCGCAGACTCTTCGAGGCAATCGAGGGAGAGGCCGTCGAGCGCAGCCACGGCGGGTACCGCCTCACGGCGGTCGGGTTGGCGGTCGACGCGGAGCTGTTCAGGACGCTGGTCCGGGAGGGGCGGTCGCGGCACGGCGCCGACGACGCGGCCGGCGCGGTGCGGACCCTCACCCGGGGGCTCGAGCTGTGGCGCGGCCCGGAGGCGCTCGTCGACGTGCGGGACGTGCCGGACCTCCAGGTGGAGGCCGCGGGCCTGGACGAGCTGCGGTTCCAGGCCGAGGAGATGATCGCGGAAGGGTATCTCCGGCTGGGGAGTCCGGAGGACGCCCTGGGCATTCTCCGGGCGCTGACCACACTGCACCCGTCCCGGGAGTGGCCCTGGGTGCAGTTGATGGCGGCGCAGACGCTGATCGGCCGGCGGATCGAGGCGACGGACGAGACGTACCGGCGGGCGAGGCACCATCTGGTGGACAGGAGCGGCCTGGACGCGCCGCTGATCGCCCAGGTGCACCGGGCGTTGCTTCTCGGCGTCGACGGGAACGAACTGGTCGCCATGATCCGGCGGGGGCCCGGAGAGCATTCCGATCGTTTGTCCCGATGGGGAAATGCCGGGCCGGTCCGGGACATGTAAAGGGTGTACCCCGCCGAGGGAGAGGGGCACCTGCCCATGGACGAGGAGCGGAAGAGTCGCTTCGAGGCGATCTATGCCGCCACGTTTCACCGCATCCTCGGCTTCGCCGTGCGTCGATGTGACAGCCCGGAGGACGCGGCCGACGTGGTGGCGGAGACGTTCGCCATCGCCTGGCGCCGGATGGACGTGGTGCCAACCGGTGACCAGGCCCGGCTCTGGCTGTACGGCGTCGCCCGCAACGTGCTGGCCAACCAGCGGCGCCAGGCGGCCCGACGGCACGACCTGTCGGTGGCGCTCGCCGCCGAGGTCACCCCGCTGTACCAGCGGAGCGCGGAGGAATGTGCCGAGTTGGGCACGATCGGTCAGGCGCTCCGCGGTCTGCCGTACGACGACCGGGAGCTGCTCTCACTGGTCGCCTGGGAGGGCCTGGACCACGGCGAGATCGCCAAGGTGCTGGGGTGCTCGCGCAACGCGGTGCGGATCCGGCTGCACCGGGCCCGCAGACGTCTCGTCCGCGAGCTGGCGACGGCCGGCGTCTCGACAGACTGGCCGGCGATGTCAGGGAGGGAGACCCGATGACCGACTCGACACGGGCAGAACGCCAGTTGGCCAGGTTGTCCCGGGTACGGGACGAGGAGCTGACCGGGATCGCGTCCGGCCCGGCCGCCCGGACACTGCTGGCCGCGCTGCTGACCGAGCAGGCCCGGCCGGAACGTCCGGCGCCGTCGTCGGACCGTCCGGCGCGTCCCGTGCCGTCGTCCGGGGGGTCGGCGCGGCCGGTGCCGTCCTCGGGGCGTCCCGAGCGTCCGGTGCCGGGTTCCCGGTGGCGCGGCCGGCCGATCCGCAGGTGGGGGCTGGCGACGGCCGCCCTGGTCGCCGTGACCGCTGCCGTGGTGCTCGGCCCCAGCCTGCTGTCGGACGGGACGGGCACCGCCACCTCCTACGCCAACTCCGCGATCGAGATCCGGCAGGAGGGGGAGTTCTTCGTCGCCCGGATCAAGGACCCGCTCGCCGACCGCGCCCGGTACGTGGAGGCGTTCCGGGCGGTCGGCAAGGACGTCGAGATCGAACTGGTCCCGGTGTCCCCGAGGCTGGTCGGCGTACGGATCCAGGCCGGCGGCAACGGAAGCGGGCAGGTCCGTGCCTCCAGCGAGATGGTCGGTACCGGGCCGACACCTGTCGACTGCGCAGTGGTTCCGGCGAGTTGCACGCTGGTGATCCGGATATCCACCGACACCACCGGGCTGGTCCGGTACAAGGTCGGCAGGGCGGCTCTGCCCGGCGAGGCGTACCAGGATCCGGTGTCCACCCCGGGCGTACCGCCGGCACCCGGAACCGGGGGCGACGGTGGAACGGGGGACTGACGCCACGGCCGCCCGGGAGTTACGCGGCAGTTGCGTCGACAGTTATGACGCTGGTCGATGCTTCTCGGGGAGGCGAGGTGGCCCAAGCCGAAGTTGGGCCACCTCACTCCCCACTGTAGAGGCGCCGTGGTCCCGGGAGGCCGGGGCGGCGCCCGACGAGAGGAGCACGGGATGTCGACGACATCGGTCAACAGGGGCCTCCGGACGGGGCTCCGCACCAGGGTGGCAGGGGGGCTTGGCGCGGCCGGCCTGCTGGTCGCGGGCAGCCTCGCGCTGGCCAGCCCGGCGCAGGCGGCCTGCGCCTACGACTACACCACCCACGGATTCAACTCCTCCTACGCGGAGGCGGAGACGGCGGACTGCTCGTACTCGAGCAACTCCTACGCCCAGCACGGCGGCGACAGCGTCTACTCGGGCTGGTACACCGTCTCCTCGTGGGCCCGCGCGGACAGCGGTGTCTCGTTCAGCCACAACGCGGACAACTTCTTCTCGTAGGCCCGGCACCGCCGGCCATGGCCACGCGAGAGCCGTGGTTGCCACGGATCTCCGTGGCCATGGCCGGCGGTGTAGGGGAAAACCAGATTGGAGCGGGAGATGAGGTCAGCCAGGATCTGGCCGGCGGTACTGATGGCGGCGCTGATCGGCCTCTCGGCCTGCGCGAGCGAGTCGAAGACGACCGACGGCCTGCCCCACCGTGGCACGGACGAGCGGATGAAGCCCCTGGTGGAGCAGTTCAAGGACGCCCGCACCCGGGCCAGGTCGGACTTCGAGCGGGCGGCGCTGGACCGGGCCATCAAAAGCGGCAAGATCGACCCGGCGGACTACGAGGAGGCGTTCAACCGGTACCGCCAGTGCGCGCAGGACGCCGACCTCGACGAGACGTACACCAAGCTGCCGAACGGGACCTACCGGGTCACCCCGCCGTCGGGCATCGAGGACGTCGACGCCTACGGCAAGGTCATGACGAAGTGCGCGCAGAATGCCGGCCTGGCCACAATCGAAGCGCTCTACCGGACCCAGGTCGACAACCCCGAGCTGCTGGCCGATCCGAAGCTGGTGGTGGTGCGCTGCCTGATCAAGGTAGGTCTGGTGCCGCCCGACTACACCGTGGAGAAGCTCACCACGTTCCTCCAGGCCGATGTCGAGGACATGACCGATTTCGACCCGATGAACGCCGAGGCGCAGAAGTGCCTGACCGCCGGCGGGATCGCGCTCGTGATCAACAGAACCCCGCAGAGCGGCGGCTGAGGTGGCGAGCGGTCGGACCCTGGGCACGGCCCTGCTCGCGGGGGTGATCCTGGCCAGCACGGCCGGCGCGACGGGTTTCCTGCTCCGGCCGGCCACCGCACCGCGGACGCTGCAGGCAGCGACCGAGGTGACGTCGGCGCCGGTCGGCCGCGAGGAACTCGTCGACGAGCGTACGGTGAAGATCTCCCTCCGCAAGGCGGCGGCTCCGCCGCTGGTCGTGGGAATCGCCGGCCGGGTCACCACGACATCCTGCGCGGTCGGCCGGCCGCTGCGCTCGGGCCGGGCGGTCGCCCGGATCGACAACACCCCGATCCTCGCACTGGCCACCTCGACGCCGCTCTACCGCGACCTGGGGCGCGGCACCCGGGGCGGTGACGTCAAGGCGCTCCAGCGTGAGCTGGTCCGGCTCGGTCACCGGGTCGGCACGGGCGGGAGGTACGACCGCCGGACGGCGACGGCGGTGAAGAAGCTGCAGAGGGCCGCCGGAGTATCCCGGCCGGACGGCGCGATCACGGTCGGCGAGATCCTGTGGCTGCCCGCCAGCTCGGTGGTGCCGGAGTCCTGTGAGCTGGTGCAGGGCGCGTACGTGTCGTCGGGCCAGACGTTCGCCAAGGTGGCGGCGCGGCTGACCTCGGTCGTCGTCGAGTCGATGCCGTCCACCGGCGCCCCCGGGGCCCGGGTGATGGCCCTGATGGGTGTCACCGGACCGTTGAACGAGGACGGCACCGCCACCGACGCCGCGTTCCTGGCCAAGGTGGCCGGCACCCGGGAGTACCGCCTGGTCGAGGCGAGCGACGAGGAGCCCGAACTGACCGCGGTCATCTCGTTGCGGGAGGGCCTGCGGACCCTGAAGGTACCGCCGGGGGCGCTGTTCGGCGTCGAGGGGGATCGCGGGTGCGTCCAGTCCGGCCCGGAGGCGTACCCGGTGACGATCGTCGGGTCGAAGCTCGGTGCGACGCTGGTGGTGCCGGCGGCCGACGGGCCCGGGACCGACCTGCCGGCGCACGTCGACCTCGGGTCGTCGATCACCCTCGACTCGTGCGGGTGAGGCCGGTGACGGAGGCCCGGAAACTCGTCACCGGCGTCGGGCTCGGGCACCGCTTTCCCGGCACGGCCCACCTGTTCACCGATCTCGACTTCGAGTTGCGCCCCGGGCAGATCGTCGGCCTGTGCGGCCCGTCCGGCTCGGGGAAGTCGACGCTGCTGTCGATCCTCGCCAGCTGGGTGACCCCGACCGAGGGCCGGGTGGAGATGCGCGGAGTCGAACGTACCGGCTGGGTCTTCCAGAACCCGTACGGCGTGCCACGGCGCACGGTCCTCGACCATGTGTGCCTTCCGCTGCTGGCCAGGGGGCAGGCTCGTCGCGTCGCGGAACGGCGCGCACTGGAGGTGCTGGCGAGGTTCAACCTGGACCGGGCGGCGCGGCAGCCGTTCCGGGAGCTGTCCGGCGGTGAGGCGCAGCGGCTGATGCTGGCCCGTGCGGTCTGCTCCGAGCCCGACCTGCTGCTGGTCGACGAGCCGACCGCCCAGCTCGACATCGTGACGGCGGCGACGGTCAACGAGACGCTCGGCGCCGTCGCCCAGGACGGCACCATCGTCGTGATCGCCACCCACGACCCGCACACCCGGGCCGCCTGCACGCAGGTCATCGACCTGTCCGCCCCGGCTCTGCACGCCGAGCGGGGGCGCACCGGCACCGACGACGTACGGGAGGGTGATCCGGGCGGATGAGACTGCGGTCGATCTTCTCCGAGGCGTACCGGAACATCGTCACCGGGACGACCCGAGCCCTGCTGCTGGCGGTCGCCCTGGCCACGACCAGTTCCGGTCTGGCCATCGCCGACGCCCGGTCGGTCATCGACATGGAGCAGCGGGCCGCCGGGTTCGTCTCCTCCGGCGCGTCGGTGCGGGTGCTGGTCGCGCGGAAGTCGACCGACGCGGCGGCCTGTGAGCGGCTCGCCCGGATATCCGGGATCGGGTCGGCGGGAGCGCTCCGTGAGACCGAGCCGGTCGTGTTCCGGGCGATGATCGCCAACCCGGTGCAGGCGTACGCGGTGACCCCAGGGCTGCTCAAGGTGCTGGGCGGTGACCCGTCCGCCCCGGCCGGCGTGTGGCTCTCCGCCCAACTCGCCGAGACCCTTGGTGTGCGGCCGGGGCAGGAGATGGCGACCACCCGGGGAACGCTGACCGTGGCGGGCGTCTACGACTATCCGGAGGACGGCCGCGACAGCCGACTCAACTACGCCGCGCTGGTCCCGCAGCCAGCGACCGGCACCTTCGACGAGTGCTGGGCGAACATCTGGCCGTTCTCGCAGGCGCGGGACGACCTGCTCTACACCGCGCTCGCGGTGGACACCAGCTCCACCGATCCGGTCAACGTCGGCCAGCTCAACACGAGTCTCGGCAACCGGTTCTACGGGGTACGGGAGTTCACCGACCGGCCCACCCGGTACGCGCTGCACGGCTGCCTCCTGGTGGGACTGGTGCTGGGCTTCCTGGCGGTCCGGATGCGGCGGCTGGAGATCGCCGGGGCGCTGCACCTCGCCCAGTCCCGCCGCGCCCTGTTGGCCACACACCTGGTGGAGACAGCCGTGTGGTCCTGCGGTGCGCTGCTCCTCGCCGCCTGCGCACTGCTGTTCGGCGTCGTCCTGGCCGGGAGCAGCGATCCGGGGGACGTCTATCTGATCGACATCCGGGGGCCGGTCGCCGCGGTGCTGGCCGCGCTCGTCGGTGCGGTCCTGGCCCTGTGCACCATCCGCGAGAAGCACCTGTTCGGGTACTTCAAGAACCGCTGAACCCCGACCGGGACGGCGCCGGGGCGGAGACCCGGGTAGGAGTGCCGCGGTTGCAGGGCGACCGGCGACGGTGCCAGCCGGAGTTGTCGGCCGGTCCCGTCGTACCCCCGGGTTAACCTGCCGGTATGGGTCGCAGCCACACCGTGCCACGCGGCGGTGATCCGCGCTTCGGCGCGGACGCCGACGACTCCGGCTCGCCGATCCTGCACGTCGACATGGACGCGTTCTTCGTCGCGGTCGAGGTCCGCCGCCGGCCCGACCTGCGGGGCCGGCCCGTCGTGGTCGGCGGGACCGGCACCCGCGGCGTGGTCAGCTCGGCCAGCTACGAGGCCCGGGAGTACGGCGTGCGCAGCGCGATGCCGACGATGCGGGCCCGGGCGCTCTGCCCCTCGGCGGTCTTCCTGCCACCCGACTTCGCGCAATACACTGCCGCCTCCCGTGCGGTGATGGAGATCTTCCGTGACGTGACGCCGCTGGTCGAGCCCCTCTCGCTCGACGAGGCCTTCCTCGACGTCGCCGGGGCGCGCAAGCTGCTCGGCAGGCCGGCCGAGATCGCCCGGCTGATCCGGGCCCGGGTGGCCGAGCAGGAGCGGCTGACCTGTTCGGTCGGGGTGGCGCCGACCAAGTTCGTGGCGAAGCTCGGCTCCAGCCGGGCCAAGCCGGACGGGTTGATCGTGGTACCGGTCGACCGGGTGCTGGAGTTCCTGCACCCGCTGCCGGTCGAGGCGCTCTGGGGGGTGGGGGAGCGGGCGGCGGAGACGCTGCGCCGGCTCGGCCTGCGTACGGTCCGGGACATCGCCGAGGCGCCGGTCGGGCTGCTCCGGGGCAGCCTGGGTGACGCGGCAGCGGCGCACCTGCACGAGCTGGCCTGGGGGCGCGATCCGCGTCGGGTCAGCCCGGAGCACGCGGAGAAGTCGATCGGCGCCGAGGTCACCTTCGACACCGACCTGGCCGATCCGGAAACGCTCCGGCGGGCCCTGCTGGCGCTCGCCGAGAAGGTCGGGGTCCGGCTGCGCCGGGCCGGGCAGGTCGGCCGGACAATTTCGATCAAGGTCCGGTTCGCCGACTTCCGCACGGTCAACCGGTCCCGCACCCTGGGCGGTCCGACCGACGTCACCCGGGAGGTGTTCGACACCGCCTGGGCGTTGTTCGACGCACTCGGCCCCGGTGACCGGATTAGGCTGATCGGCATCCGGGTCGAGGGGCTCAGCGACGGCGATCAGACACCCCGACAGCTCGCGCTCGGCGCGCCCGAGCACGGCTGGCGGGAGGCGGAGGCCGCCGCGGACGCCGCGGCCGCCCGATTCGGGCGTTCCGTGGTACGCCCAGCGAGTCTCCTGGGGCACGACGACCTGCGCCGGACGGAAAATCCGACGCGGCCATAGGTCGTCCCGCTTTCCGACCCGCGACCCCCCTCGTAGACTGGCGGGTAAGCAGCCGGTTGGCTGCCACGGTCTGTCGGTCCGAGCGGACCGGCCAACGTGACCGGGGAGGAGTGCCGTGCCGCTCTCGGAGCACGAGCAGCGGCTGTTCGAGCAGATCGAGCAGTCGCTTGCCGAGGACCCCAAGTTCGCCTCGGCTGTGCGCGCCAGCGATCCGCGTTTCCACGCGCGACGTCGCCTGCTCGTCGCGGTCAGCGTCATCATCGCTGGCCTTGCATTGGTCGTCTACGGCACGGTGAGCAAAACTCCGCTGCTCGGAGTGGCGGGCTTCGTGGTGATGCTCGGTGCGGCCGCGTTCGCGATGCTGTCGCAGCGTAAGGCGCAGTCACCCGACCTGCACGTGGTCGGCGGCACCACCAGCCGCCGAGTCCGCAGCGGGCGACGCCTGTCGTTGATCGACCGACTCGAGGAGAGGTGGCGTCAGCGGCCGGAAGGCCACCGCTGACCGTTCCCGTCCGTGGGGTACGCCCCGTTGACGGTACCGTCGGGATCCGTCCCGGCGACCAGTGGCAATTCTCCATGCCCGCACACCCGCCGTCAGCGGCGCGTTTTTCCGCCGGCCGTTCGGGGCAGCCGCCCGTGGGCCGCGTTCGGCTCTGCCGGCCCTGGGGCGGTTCCTTCATCGCGGTCAGCGGGTGCCGGTTTCCGCCTTCGAGGGTGCTGTGATCCGCCTCACGGGCGTCGTACCCAGGTCGACAGCAGAGCGAGGGCCCACCCCGCGACTCGCGGAGTGGGCCCTTCCAGCTCGGTAGGCGTTACCGGCAGCCCGGATCAGCGGGACGCACGTCCGGCGAGCACCCGTCGAGGGCTCCACCGCAGCATACGGTCCCGGACCCGGCCGGTCAGCCCGACGATCCCGGCCGACAGATCCATGATCGCCAATCGCCAGCGAAAGAGTACCGACGGCGGCAGGGTGGCCGCCACCAGCCGGGTACGCCGGTCGGCTCCGGCGCTCAGCGCCCGGCGTACCGAGCGGAGAGCCTCGGCCAGCGGACCGGCCCGCAGCGGCTCCCGGGCGTACCTGGCGCGTTCCTCGGCGTGCCCGAGCAGCCGGATCGCCTCGTCGGCGCTGCCGGCGGTCAGCCCCTCCCGGACCAGCCGGTCGGCGGTGGCCCGGGGCGTCTCCGCCGGATCCACCCGGACCCGGAAGTCGACAAGGGTGTCGACCAGCTCGTCCCAGGCGGCGTGCGCGTCGGCGCGGGCCCGGGCCAGTTCGGAGTCGCTGAGCACCACCCGGGCCACCCCGGGCGCCGCGTTCTCGCCCGCGGTCACCGAGGCCAGGGCGCTGGCCGCGGCGGCGGCCCGGGTCTGGCGGCGCCGCCGGAGCAGCATCCGCCGCAGCGCGGGCACGGTCAGCAGCAGGGCCAGCAGCACCACCCCGGTGAGTACCCAGAGCGGCCAGTTCGGCCCACTCTCCGGGGCGATCCCGGCGGTGCCGTCGAACGCCTCGTCGAGCGGCCGGTCCGTACCGTCCGCCGCCGACGGATTGGCCGACGGGTCGGTGGTGGGGCCGGTCGGCGTCGTCGGGGAGGTGGAGGTCTGCTCGGGCGCGTCCGGGTCCGGTGCCCACTGCGAACGCCACGAGCCGGTGACACTGGCCGCTGGTGTGGCGTCGAACGGAACCCAGCCGATCCCGGTGAAGTAGACCTCGGTCCAGGCGTGCAGGTTGTTGTTGGTGAGCGTGTAGGTGTTGCCCGACCGGTTGGCGCTGGTGAAGCCGAAGGCCACCCGGGCCGGTACGCCGGCCTCGCGGACCAGCCAGGTCATCGCGGCGGCGTACTGCTGGCAGAAGCCGACCTTGTTGGTGAGGAAGTTGACGATGTCCTGCCCGCTGGTGCCACCCTCGGTGTTCAGGGCATAGCCGAAGCCGTTCTTCCGGGAGAAGTGGTCGTAGATCGCCCGGACCCGCTCGTAGTCGTTCCGCTTGCCGGTGGTCAGCCGGGTGACGAGTTCCTGCACCTCCCGTACCGGTTCGACGGTGGTGTAGAGCTTGCGGAACGCGTGCTCCGGCGCCAGCGTCGGTGCCGCGGCGAGCGCCGCCGGGGTGTACTCCGAGCGGACGAAGTCGAAGGAGTACTTCTTGTTCCGCGACGACGCCCGTTCCGAGTAGAGGACCTGCATGGTGGCGTCGTAGCGCCAGTTCCCGTCGACCTGCCGGGTGTTCACCGGGGCGGTGTAGACCGGCAGGAACGGCATGGCGAAGTCGAGGATCTCGACGTCCGCGTTGTACTGGTCGCGGCTGATGCCCGGGGCAGCCCGGCTCACCTCGCGCGGATCCGGCAGACCCTGGGTCACCGGCGTCCCCTCCGGGGAGCGCGGCCCGAAACCGGTCCGGGAGAAGTCGTCGGCGACCGCGAAACGCAGGTAGAACGGATCGGGGTCGTTGGTGCTCACCCGTACCATGTCGCGCTGCTCGGAGCGGTTGAGTTCACCGCTGAGCTGGGCGAAGAGGTTCACCCGGCCCGGCGAGCCACCCTGCCCGGCCCGGCCGCTGCCGTCGCCCGGGCCGCCGCCGCTGTTGAACTGGCTGAGCAGCCCCGAGGTCATCCCCGGTACGGCCAGCGGCAGCAGCACGGCCACCGCGACGCCGATCACCGCCAGCCGGCGACCCGCGGCGGCCAGCGGTGACGGCTCCCAGACGTCCACGTCCCGCCCGTCGCCGGTGAACCGCCGTCCGAAGTGGCGTACCCGGTCCACGTTGTCGGCGGCGAGCAGCCAGAGGAAGCCGACCGCCCCGATCACGAACGGCACCGCCGAGACGCTGTCGACGTGTACAGCCACCGGCACCGAGTAGATCGCCAGCATCGGCAGCCCGGCCAGGGCGGGACGGCGCATCCCGACGGTGAGCAGGTCCACCACGATCGCCACCCCGCCGACCCCGAGCGCGGTCAGGAAGAGCAGCGAGTTCAGGTCCTGCACCGGTACGCCGTACGCGCGCATGTCCTCGCCGGAACTGGCGATCAGTGAGCCGAAGTGGGTGATGGTGCCGGGGGTGGGCAGCAGGGAGAGCATCTCCTCCCCGCTCGGGAAGATCCAGGTCAGCCCGAACAGCAGCGCGGCGACCATGCCGAGCCCCTGTGCCCAGATCGGCGCCCGCCACCAGCGGGTCAGGGTGGCCGCCCCGGCGATCAGCCCGACGACGATCGTGCACTGCACCAGCCAGGTCCACCGCTCGTAGATGGTGGACATCGGCGCGGCGGCGAGCAGGGTGGCCGCAGCCGCCACGAATCCCAGGTGTCGGCGTCCCCTCATCACATCTTCCCGTCCGTGCCGGTGCTGTCGATCGGTTTCATTGCGCCGCCCTCATCCACCTCGCCGGTCCCGTCCACACGACCGTCACCGCACTCCACCGGTGGCGTCACCGCACTCCAGTGGCGACGGTCACCGCACTCCACCGGCGACCGTCTCGGCCAGTACGGCCCGCCAGGCGAAACCCTGCGAACCCCGGGCCGCCTGCGGCCAGAGCGCCGGCAGCTTGCTGCCGTGTTCGACGCCCACCACCCGCCAGCCGCTGCGCATCAGCCCGAGCGCGGCAGCCCCGTGTGCGTGGTTCGCCTCCTCCCGGGCCTGCGGGTTCAGGTTGAGCCAGGTCGAGCTGTCCACCAGGAACGCGATGCAGGTCGCCCCGTTGCCACGCAGTCCGGCCAGCAGGTCCGCCTCGGCCGTGGTCAACGTGCCGAGCAGCGCGATGACCAGCCCGCCGTCGGAGCGCTGCCGTACCCGCTCGACAAGCGTAGCCACGTCGCCGCGCTGACTGAGCCGGACGTCGGCGAGGTAGTCCAGCAGCAGTCCCTCACCACCGGCGTCGTTCGCGCTGGCGTCGATGCCGGAGTCGCTGACCAGCCGGAGCTTGTAGCCGGCCTGCCGCAGGTGCACGGCGATGCTGGCCACCGCCGACACCGCCCACTCGAAGCTGGCGGTCGGCCCCTCGCCCCGGTGCGCGAACGCCCGGGTGTCGAGAACCACCGTCGCCCGGCTCTCCCAGGGCTGCTCCTCCCGGCGCACCATCAGCTCGCCGGTGCGGGCAGTCGACTTCCAGTGCACCCGGCGCAGGTCGTCGCCGCGCCGGTACTCCCGGGTCGCCGCGTCGTCCTCGCCGTGTACCGCCACCGAACGGGCCCGGCTCTCGCCGGTCCCGGCGTACTCGCCGGCCAGCCGGACCGAGGGGAGCGGGGTGACCTGCGGGATGACGGTGAGCGGGTCGACGCTGGGGAACGCCCGGGTCAGCTCGCAGAGCCCGAACGGGTCGGTGAGCCGGATCACCAGCGGGCCCACCTCGTAACGGCCGCGCACGTCGGCCCGGACCGTGTACGCCACCGAGCTGGCCTGGTGCGCGCCGAGGCGTTCCAGCACCACCCGGGGACGGCTGCCGAGCGCGTACGGCAGCCGGTCCTCCAGCAGCAGCGTCCCGGTCGGCAGCCGGGACATGTTCTGCAACCGGAGCACCACCCGGGAGCTGGCCCCGACCGGCACCCGGTGCGGCTCCAGCGAGCGGCTGCAGGCGAGCTTGTAGCGGCTGCGCCCGACGTAGAGCGCGGCGAGCAGCGGCAGTACGCCGAGCAGGATGGCGACCCGGAGCAGGTCCTTCTCGCCGAGGATCAGCGCGGAGATCGCCGCTGCCACGGCGGCGGCGAGAAAGGACCGCCCCCGGGTGGTGAGACCGCGCAGCGCCTCGCGCACCGTCATCGCCTCCGCGGCTCGTACTGCGAGCGTCCGGTGCTGCCGTCCCCGGAGGGTGGCCGGGTGTCGTACGGCGAGCGCTGCCGTTCGTGCGGCAACGGCAGCCGGTGCACCAGGTCGGAGATGATCGCGTCGGTGGTACGCCGGGCGAGCTGCGCGTCGGCGGTGGAGATGACCCGGTGCGCCAGTACCGGCACGGCCAGCGCCTGGAGGTCGTCGGGGAGGACGTAGTCGCGTCCCTCCAGTGCGGCGACCGCCCGGGCGGTGCGCAGCAGTTGCAGGGTGGCCCGGGGGGAGGCGCCGAGCCGCAGGTCGGGGGATTCCCGGGTGGCGGTCACCAGGTCGACGGCGTACTGCTTGACGGCGTCGGCCACGTGCACGTCGCGGACCGTGGCGATCAGTTGGCGTACGGTGGCGGCGTCGGAGACCGGCCGCAGCTCGTGGATCGGGTCCCGGCCGCCGTGCACGTCCAGCATGGCCAGCTCGGCACCCGGGTCCGGATAGCCCATCGCGATCCGGGCGGTGAACCTGTCGCGCTGCGCCTCCGGCAGCGGATAGGTCCCCTCCATCTCGATCGGGTTCTGGGTGGCGATCACCATGAACGGCGTCTGCAGTTCGTAGGTGACACCGTCGACCGTGACCTGCCGCTCCTCCATGCTCTCCAGCAGCGCGGACTGGGTCTTCGGCGAGGCCCGGTTGATCTCGTCGCCGACCACCAGGTTGGCGAAGACGGCGCCCGGCTTGAACTCGAAGTCGTGCGTCTCCTGGTTGTAGACGCTGACCCCGGTGACGTCGCTGGGCAGCAGGTCGGGAGTGAACTGGATGCGCCGGACCGAGCAGTCGATCGACCGGGCGAGCGCCTTTGCCAGTTTGGTCTTGCCGACGCCGGGTACGTCCTCGATCAGGAGATGGCCCTCGGCCAACAACACGGCGAGGGCGAGCCGCACAGTCGCGGTCTTGCCCTCGATGACCTCTTCGATGTTGGCCACGATCGCGTCGCTGGCGGTACGGAACTGGTCACTCGGCAGCGCGCCGCCCAGTTCGTCCCAGGTCTGTTGAGTCACGGGCCTCCTCCTCGTCGATCACGGCCGTCGCCTAGTAAGAGTCGTTGGGTCGACCGTATGGTTCGCGGGAGAATACGTCCGTCCGGAGTAACCGGATCACCCGCATCACTCAGGCTAACCGTATTCGGCGGGAGAGCCGAGCACACCCGGGAGCCGGGGGACGATCCTCCGCCGATATTCGGCTGCGAAAGCCCTGCCAGCAGGCGGTACGATGGCCGCATGTCCCGGGTTCGCCTGCTCCTTAGCGAGCCGTGCTGACGCGACAGACAGCGACAGCACGGCTACCCCTCCTGCGCGAGGGGCTTTTTTGTGCCCGGAGTACGGACCCGGCCCGCAGAGGAGACGACATGACGACCGAGGCAGCCGAACCGGCGGCGGACGTGCCTCCGTTCCGCTACACGGCGGAGCTGGCCGGCGAGATCGAGCTGCGCTGGCAGGCACACTGGGCCGAGCGGGGCACCTTCCTGGCGCCCAACCCGGTCGGGCCGCTGGCCGATCCCGGCCATCCCAGGGCGGACGCGGCGAAGCTGTTCGTGCTGGACATGTTCCCGTACCCGTCCGGGGCAGGGCTGCACGTCGGGCATCCGCTCGGCTACATCGGCACCGACTGCTACGCCCGCTACCAGCGGTTGGCCGGCCGCAACGTGCTGCACACGATGGGCTTCGACGCGTTCGGGCTGCCGGCCGAGCAGTACGCGGTGCAGACCGGTACCCATCCGCGGACCACCACCGAGGCGAACATCGGCTACTTCCGGGCGCAGCTGCGCCGGCTGGGGATGGGGCACGACCACAGGCGTTCGGTGGCGACGATCGACCCTGACTACTACCGGTGGACGCAGTGGATCTTCCTACAGATCTACAACTCCTGGTACGACACCGCCGCCGGCCGGGCCCGGCCGATCGACGAGCTGGTCGCCGAGTTCGAGGCGGGTACCCGGGCCACCCCGGACGGCCGGGCCTGGGCAGAGCTGTCCGCGGCGCAGCGGCGGCGCGTCGTCGACGACCACCGGCTGGCGTACGTCTCGCAGGCGCCGGTCAACTGGTGCCCGGGGCTGGGCACGGTGCTGGCCAACGAGGAGGTGACCCCGGAGGGCCGGTCCGAGCGGGGCAACTTCCCCGTCTTCAAGCGCAACCTGAAACAGTGGATGATGCGGATCACCGCGTACGCCGACCGGCTGGTCGACGACCTGGACGCGCTGGACTGGCCCGACGCGATCAAGCTGCAACAACGCAACTGGATCGGCCGGTCGACAGGTGCGCACATCGAGTTCCCGACCGCAGCCGCGCCGATCCGGGTCTTCACCACCCGGCCGGACACCATCTTCGGGGCCACCTACCTGGTGCTGGCCCCGGAGCATCCACTCGTCGAGTCGCTGACCGGTGACGCCTGGCCGGCGGAGACCCGGGACGCCTGGACCGGCGGGCAGGCCGACCCCCGGGCCGCGGTGCACGCCTACCGGGAGGCGGCCGGCGCCAGGACCGACGTCGAGCGGCAGGCGGAGAGCCGGGAGAAGACGGGTGTCTTCATCGGGGCGTACGCCACCAACCCGGTCAACGGCGCGCAGATCCCGATCTTCATCGCCGACTACGTACTGGCCGGTTACGGCACCGGCGCGATCATGGCGGTACCCGGGCAGGACGAGCGGGACTGGGAGTTCGCCAAGGTCTTCGAGCTGCCGATCGTGCGTACCGTGCAGCCGCCGGAGAACTTCGACGGCAGGGCGTACCCGGGGGAGGGGCCGGCGATCAACAGCGCCGCGCCGGAGCGCGGCCTGGACCTGAACGGGCTTCCCGTCGCCGACGCCAGGGCCAGGATCGTCGAGTGGCTGGAGGCGAACGGGTACGGCTCCGGCGCGACCACCTACCGGCTGCGGGACTGGCTGTTCAGCCGGCAGCGCTACTGGGGCGAGCCGCTCCCGATCGTCCACGACGAGCAGGGCAACCCGCACGCGCTGCCCGAGTCGATGCTGCCGGTCGAACTGCCCGAGGTGGACGACTTCGCGCCGCGCACCTTCGACCCGGACGACGCCGACACCGATCCGGAGACCCCGCTGTCCCGACGCAGGGACTGGGTCGAGGTCGAGCTCGACCTGGGCGACGGGCCGAGGCGCTACACCCGGGAGACCAACGTGATGCCGCAGTGGGCCGGCTCCTGCTGGTACGAGCTGCGCTACCTGGACCCGGCCAACTCGCAGGTGCTGGTCGACCCGGCCAACGAGCGGTACTGGATGGGCCCGCGCTCACCGGGCGATCCCGGTGGCGTCGACCTGTACGTCGGCGGCCAGGAGCACGCCGTACTGCACCTGCTGTACGCCCGCTTCTGGCACAAGGTGCTGTACGACCTGGGCCACGTCTCGTCGTACGAGCCGTACCGCCGGCTCTACAACCAGGGCATGATCCAGGCGTACGCCTTCCAGAACGACCGGGGC
Organism: Plantactinospora sp. CNZ320; assembly: GCF_002846275.1. NCBI lineage: Bacteria > Bacillati > Actinomycetota > Actinomycetes > Micromonosporales > Micromonosporaceae > Plantactinospora > Plantactinospora sp. CNZ320. Next base: position 2,746,970 of record NZ_PJMP01000001.1, on the reverse strand, counting down.
GGCTACGTCGAGGCGGCCGAGGTGGAGGAGGTCGACGGCCGGTACTACTTCCGCGACCAGGAGGTCACCCGGGTCTACGGCAAGATGGGCAAGTCGCTGCGGAACGTGGTGACCCCGGACGAGATGTGCGAGGCGTACGGCGCCGACACGTTCCGGGTCTACGAGATGTCGATGGGCCCGCTGGACGTCTCCCGACCCTGGGAGACCCGGGCGGTGATCGGGGCGTACCGGTTCCTGCAACGGGTCTGGCGGATCGTCGTCGACGAGCGGACCGGGCGGCTGCGGATCAGCGACGCCCGGGCCGACGAGCAGACCCGGCGGCTGCTGCACCGGACCATCGACGGGGTCCGGGGCGACCTGGACGCCATCCGGATGAACACCGCGATCGCCAAACTGATCGAGCTGACGAACGCGCTGACCCGGCTGGACCCGGCTCCCCGCGAGGTGGTCGAGCCGCTGCTGCTGATGCTGTCGCCGTTCGCCCCGCACATCGCCGAGGAGTTGTGGCAGCGGCTGGGGCACGCCGGGTCGCTGGCGTACGAGCCGTTCCCGGTGGCCGACCCGAGCCTGCTGGTCGCCGAGACGGTGACGTACCCGGTGCAGGTCAACGGCAAGGTCCGGGGCCGGGTCGAGGTCGCGGCCGACGCCGCCGAGACCGACGTCCGGGCCGCCGCCCTGGCCGCCGTCGCCGACCACCTGGGCGGCCGGGAACCGCGCAAGGTGATCGTGGTTGCCGGCCGGATGGTCAGCGTCGTCGTCTGACGGCTCGTGTCGTCTGCGGCGCCCTTACGGCCGATGACGATGCCCGGCCGGGCGGTGGACGGGGCCGCCGTCGCCTTTGCCGGGTCGGTGTCGTCGACTGTCGGCGCACGACCTGGACACCAGGGGCGTTACCCGGGGCGGATTTCGCCTCTGGTGTCCAGGCGAGTGGTCCGAGGCCGGGTCAGCGGGAAGAGAGCAGGGCCTCGACGGTGATCGGCAGGTGCCGGATCCGCCGGCCGGTGGCGTGGTGGACGGCGTTGGCGATCGCGGCGGAGGTGCCGACGATGCCGATCTCGCCGACCCCCTTCACCCCGAGCGGGTTCACCACCGAATCGGGCACCTCGATGGTCTCGACGACGACGTCCGGGACGTCAGCGTTCACCGGTACCAGATAGTCGGCGAGGTTGGCGTTGGCCCAGCGCCCGGTGTGCGGGTCCATCCGGGTCGCCTCCAGCAGCGCCTGGCCCAGCCCCCAGAGCATCCCGCCCATCAACTGGCTGTGCGCGGTCTTGCGGTTGAGTACCCGGCCGGGGGCGAAGACGCCGACCAGCCGGCGTACCCGGACCAGGCCGAGATCGGCGTCGACGGCCACCTCGGCGAACTGCGCGCCGAAGGTGTGCATCGCGTGGTCCGTCATCGGCGGCAGGACGGGCTGCCAGGTGCCCACCGCCTCGACGTCCGGGATGTGGTTCCGGCCGAGCAGCTCGGCGTAGGTCTCGCCGACGTCGGGGCGGTCGCGCAGGCACATCCGGCCGTCCCGGACCACCACTGCGGCCGGGTCGGCGCCGTGCAGCGGGGAGTGCTGGTCGGCCACCGCCTGCCCGACGAGCTGGTCGCGCAGCTGGGTGCAGGCCAGGTGTACCGGCGAACTGGTCGCGCCCGAGCCGGCCGAGCCGACCGCGGCGGCGACGTTGGGCAGGTCGGTGGTGCCGCCGAGGAACCGTACCCGCTCGACCGGCAGGCCGAGGCCGTCCGCCGCGACCTGGGTCATCGCGGTCAGCGCGCCGGTACCGAACTCCGAGATGCCCGCCTCGACGACCGCGCTGCCGTCGAGGTACATCCGGGCCCGGGCCCGCTGCGGGCTGATCGGGGCGGCCACCGGATAGGCGGCGGTGGCCATCCCGGTACCGATCTGCCAGCGTCCCTCCCGGCGGGCGCCGGGGGTCGGGTCGCGGTCGGCCCAGCCGAAGAGTTCGGCGCCGCGCTGGTAGCACTCCCGCAGTCCCTTGCTCGACCACGGCTTGCCGGTGTCGGGGTCGACGTCGGTGTGGTTGCGCAGCCGCAGCTCGATCGGGTCGATCCCGGTGGCGTACGCCAGCTCGTCCATCGCGGACTCCAGGGCGAACATCCCGGTCGCCTCGCCCGGGCCACGGGTGAACGTCGGGGTGATGGTGTTGCCCCTGGCCAGCCGGTAGCCGCCGGCGTAGTTCGGTGACGCGTAGGCGATCGCGGCCGACTCCAGCGAGGTCTCGGCCCAGTCGTCGAAGTGCGAGGTCAAGGAGAGCTTGTCGTGCGTGAACGCCACCAGTCTGCCGTCGCGGTCGGCGCCGAGGCGGATCCGCTGCTCCTGTTCCTCCCGGTGCCCGCAGGAGTGGAACATCTGGTCGCGGCTGAGGGTGAGCCGGACCGGCCGGCCGACCTGGCGGGCGGCGAGCGCGGCGAGGGTGACGTGTGGCCAGATCAGCGCCTTGGACCCGAAGCTGCCGCCGACGAAGTGACTGACCACCCGGATCTGGGTCGGTGCCAGGCCGAGCAGTTCGGCGACGCTGAGCTGGGTCGCGGTCGGCCCCTGGGTCGAGTCGTAGATCGTGAGCCGGTCGACGTCGTCCCAGACCACCGTGGTCGTCGACATCTCCAGCGGGTTCTGGTGGTTGGCGGCGAACCCGTACGTCAGGTCGAGGCGCACCTCGGCGTCGCGCAGTCCCGCCTCCGGGTCGCCCCGGGTGGGATTACGGCCGGGTACCAGCCCGCCGAAGATCCGCTCCGGCTCGTAGCTGCTGTCGCGTACCTGGTCGAGCAGGGTCGCCGACGGTGTCTCGGCGTAGCTGACCTGGACCAGGGTGGCCGCGTACTCGGCCCGCTCGATGGTGTCGGCGACGACGATCGCGACCGGCTGCCCGGCGTAGTGCACCACGTCGTCCTGCATCGGGAAGAAGCTCTGCCCGTGTGCGACGAGTCCGGCCAGCGACGGGAAGAGTTTCGGCTGGGCGGCGACCCGGGGCAGGTCGAGGTGGGTCAGCACCGCGATCACCCCGTCGGCGACAGCTGCCTGGCGGCAGTCGATCCCGATGATCCGGCCGCTCGGCACCCGGGCGCCGACCAGCACCGCGTGGCCGAGGTTCGGCAGGTTCAGTTCCCCGGAGTACCTGGCCGCGCCGGTGACCTTGGCCCGGCCGTCCACCCGGTCCAGGGCGGCGCCGAGCACCGGGCTCATCCGCGTACTCCGTTCATCGCGGGTTCCCGTCGTCGCTGACCATCCGGGCGTCGCCGGTGACCATGCGCAGCGCCCGTACGATCGTGCGCCGGCCAAGCTCGATCTTGTACGCGTTCATCCCGTGCGGCACCGCGTCGGCCAGTTCCGCCTCGGCTGCCGCCCGGAACGACTCGACGGTGGCCGGTGCGCCGACGAGCACCGACTCGGCCCGGCGGGCCCGCCAGGGTTTGGTGGCGACACCGCCCAGCGCCAGCCGTACGTCGGTGACCACCCCGGCGTTCAGCGAGACGGCCACCGCGGCCGAGGCGAGCGCGAACTCGTACGACTCCCGGTCCCGCACCTTCAGATAGATCGAGGTACTCGCCATCGGCAGCGGCGGGATCTCCACGGCGACCACGAGTTCGCTGTGCGCGATCGGGTGCTCGCGGTCCGGGGTGTCGCCGGGGACGAGGTAGAAGTCGTCGGCGGGGATCTCGCGGTGCCCGGCCGGCCCCTGGGTGAGCACCACCGCGTCCAGCGCGACGAGCGCGACGGCGAGGTCGGAGGGGTGGGTGGCGATGCAGTGCGCGCTGGTGCCGAGGACGGCGTGGCCACGGTTGACCCCGGTCAGCGCGCTGCACCCGGTGCCCGGTTCGCGTTTGTTGCAGGCCGCCGCCACGTCCCGGAAGTAGCCGCAGCGGGTCCGCTGCATCAGGTTGCCGCCGATCGACGCCATGTTGCGCAGTTGCGGGGAGGCACCGAGCAGCAGCGCCTGGGAGACCATCGGGAACCGGCGGCGGATCGGCAGTGCCTGGGCGATGTCGCTCATCCGGGCGACGGCGCCGATCCGTACCCCGCCGCCGGGCAGCTCGTCGACCTGCCGCAGCGGCAGGTCGTTGATGTCGACCAGGCGCTTCGCGCTCGCGACGTGGATGCGTTGCAGGTCGACCTCGGTGGTGCCGCCGGCCAGGAAGGTGCTGCCCGGGTCGGCGGCGACCGTGCCGATCGCGGTGGCCACGTCGGCCACCCGGGAGTAGCTAACCGGTCGCATCGGGCCCGCCCGTCCCGGCCTCGTCCCGGACCTGCCGGATGGCGGCCCGGATGTTCGGGTACGCCGCGCACCGGCAGATGTTGCCGCTCATCCACTCCCGGATCGTGTCGTCGTCGGCGGCGTGCCCCTCGGCGAGGAACGCCACGGCCGACATGATCTGTCCCGGGGTGCAGTATCCGCACTGGAAGGCGTCCTGGCTGATGAACGCCGTCTGCATCGGGTGCAGGTCCACCCCGTCGGAGAGCCCCTCGATCGTGGTGACCTCGCGGGTCTCGCAGGTGATCGCCAGGGTGAGGCAGGCAAGCACCCGCCGCTTGTCGACCCAGACCGTGCAGGCGCCGCAGGCACCCTGGTTGCAGCCCTTCTTGACGCCGGTGAGGTCGAGCCGGTCGCGGAGCGCGTCGAGCAGGCTGACCCGGGGCTCGACCAGGATGCTCCGCATGGTGCCGTTGACGGAGAGCCGGACGACAGTGGCGTTCGGGCCGCGTACGACGGCGGTGTCGGCGACCTCCACCGCACCGGCTGTCTCGGCGTACGACTTCACCCGTCACCTCGCTGACCATCGCTGCGCGGATCGCGCTCGGCGGGAACGCCTCACCGCCGGGGCCGGGGGTCGCCCGGCCCCGGGGTGAGGCTCGGCCAACCGTCCTTCCCGGGCTGCCGCTCCCGCAGGACGGTGGTGCGCCCAGCCTATCGGCGAATAGTCCTTATCGGGCAAATACCACTAAACGCGCAACGTGTCGATCCGAGGATGTCCGAGGCTCCGACTACTCCGGGTTCGCCCCCGGGCGGTCGGCCCGGAGGTGCGGATCGGCAGCCCCGGACCGCTGGGCTGCTCCGGCGCGACGTTCCGCCCGCCACCAGCGCACCGCCAGTACGGCGGTGGCGACCAGGCCCAGCGCGCCCGGGGAGACCGCCAGCCAGTTCACCTCGTCCGGCGAGACCGCCGCCGCACCCACCGCCGCGTAGCCGAACGCCGACGGGGTGGCGGCCAGCAGGCTGCCCAGCAGGAACGGCCCCAGCCGCGCGCCGGTGGTGCCGTAGCCGTAACTGATCAGCCCGAACCCGCCGATCGGGATCAGCCGTACGCTGATCACCCCGAGTACGCTCTGCCGGGCGAACCAGCCGTCGAGCCGGGCCAGCCGGCCGCGTACCCGCTCCGCGACGAACTCCCGACCGAGCAGCCGGCCGACCGCGAAGCCGGCGAGCGCGGCGAGCAGGGCGGCGGCCAGCGTGTAGCCGGCACCGAGCAGCGGCCCGAAGATCGCCCCCCAGACCACCGTGATCGCCGTCCGGGGCACCAGCGCGACAAGCAGCAGCGCGCCGCCGCCGATCGCCGCGACCGGTGCCAGCCGGCCGAGCCGATCGGCCAGCCGGGGCAGCTCGGCCACCTCCGGCCGGGGCGCGAGCGCCAGCACCAGCCCGAAGAGGCCGAGCACCAGGAGCAGTACGGTGAACCGCGCGACCGACCGCTGCCGAAGCAGTTGCCGGACGCGGCCGATCACTGAATCTTTTTCAACCTGGACCGCGCGGCGCTCACGCACCGCGTCCGACCTTGCCGGTCCGCCGGACTGCAAGTGGAGGTTGAAAAAGGTTCACTGCCGGGCGGCGGCCAGGGCCGCGCTGCGTTCGGCCCGCAGCCGCTCCGACCAGGTGTCGTCGAGCGGCGGCAGTTGCGGCACCCCGATCGCCCAGCGCAGCAGCAAATCCGCCAGGGCCGGGTTGCGGGCCAGCGCCGGCCCGTGCGAATAGGTGCCGAGCAGCTTGCCCCGCCAGGCGCCCTCGGTGCTGCCGTCGTTGCCGATCCCGGTGCTGACCCGGGCCAGCGGGGAGACCCCGGCACCGAGGTGGGTACGCCCGCCGTGGTTCTCGAAGCCGCTCAGCGGCGGCAGCCCGAGCCGGGGGTCGATGGCACCGGCGAGTTCGCCGACCGCCCGGGACGGTCCCCGGTCGGAGTGCAGGTCCAGCAGGTCCAGGCCGGCGCACTTGGTGCCCTTGGCAAAGAACGAGCCGCCCAGCAACTGGTAGCCGGCGCAGACCGCGAAGACCACCGAACCCTGCTCGGCGGCCCGGCGCAGTCCGCCGTCCGCGATCAGCCGCTGCGCGCCCAACGCCTGCGGGCCGTCCTCGCCACCACCGAGCAGGTAGATGTCGGCCGCGACCGGCAGCCGCTGGTCGGAGCGGATCTCGATGCACTCGACCGGCAGCCCGCGCAGCTCGGCCCGGCGGGCCAGGATCAGCATGTTGCCCCGGTCGCCGTAGGTGGAGAGCAGGTCCGGGTAGATCCAGACGATCCGCAGGGTGCTCTCCCCGCCGGCCGGGCCGGGTGTGCGGTAGACGGGCTCAGTCGACACGGTCCAACTCCGCTCGGATGTCCTGGAACGCTGTGTAGTTGGCGATGACCTCGAGCCGCCCCGGCGGAACGCTCCGGATCGCCTCGGTGAAGGTCCGTACGTGCTGGAACGGTACGCCGTTGACGTCCAGCCGCACCGCCAGGTCGTACGCCCGGTCGCCGGTGATCAGCACCTGCCGCCCGCGCAACGGGGCGAAGTCGACGTCGAACAGCCAGGAGGTGTCCAACCCGTCGGGGTCCCGGGCGTTGATCGAGAGCAGCGTCGGCGCCTCGTCGGCCATGTCGAACGCCTCCAGCCAGCTCGCCGGGTTCTTCGCCAGCAGCAGCCGGATCGTCCGGCCGTCCCTGACCACCTGGGCGTACCGGCCGGCGACCGAGGCGACCCCACCGAGCCGGGACACCGCGTCGGTCGGGCGTACCCCGAACTCGGCGGCCACCGCCAGCGCGGTCGCCGCGTTGCCGAGGTTGACCCGGCCGGGCAGTTGCAGGACCACCTTGTGCCAGTCACCTGCCGGGTCGACCACGCCGTCGTCCTCGACCACCCACTGAGGCTCGGGCCGGCGCAGCCAGCAGCCGGTGCACCACCACTGGTCGGCCAGCCGCTCGATCGGCGAGCCGCACTCGGGGCAGACCCAGGAGTCGTCGTGCCAGCGCTGACCGGCGCTGAACCAGGTGACCGGTGCCGGGGTCAGCTGCGGGCTGCGGGCCGCCGGTGGGGTCGCCGCCCAGACCACCATCGGGTCGTCGGCGTTGGCGACCACCCGTACCGACGGGTGCCGGACCAGCGCGGCCCGCCAGAGCTGGGCCATCATCGCCACTTCCTTGGCCCGGTCGAGCTGGTCCCGGGAGAGGTTGAGCAGGGCCACCACCCGTGGCTCGGTCGCCTCCAGCACCTGGGCCAGGTAGTGCTCGTCGACCTCCAGCACCGCGTACGGGGTACTGCCGGCCTTGGCCAGCGCCGAGGTGTGCCCGGTGGGCATGTTCGCGCCGAACGAATTGGTCGCCACCCGCCCGAGTACGCCGACCGCCGCCGCGGTCAGCCTGGTGGTGGTCGTCTTGCCGTTGGTGCCCGACACCAGCGCGATGGCCCGGCCGGACGACAGGTGGGCCAGGAGATCAGGATCGATCTTGAGACCGATCCACCCGCCGATCACCGAGCCGTCGCCCCGGCCGGCAGCCCGGGACAGGGCCGCGGCGGTCCGCGAAACCGAACTGGCCACTTTTGCCCGGAGAGGCATCTTCCCGTCCGTCACGCGAGCGAGGTTACCGGACGGCGCCGGCTGGGTGACCGCCGCACGAAAGACCCGGACGGGCGGGCACGCGGGGAGGCGGCCGGGCCGGCCCGACCCGAGGCGTACCGGCCCGAGGCCCGGGCCGAGGCGTACCCACCCGACGCCCGGCCCCTGGGCGTACCCGGTTGCTACGCTCGGCTGCCGATGAGCCCCTCCGTCGCGTCCGTGCTGCGGGCCCTCGCCGACCTCGCCCCGGCTGCCCCCGAGCGGGTGCTCGACGTGACCCGTCCCGGCCAGCCGTTGATCTGGCTGGCCGTCCCCGACTCCTGCCGGCAGTCCCGCGAGGTGGACCGGCTGGCTGCGGCCGACCTGTTGCACCGCGACGATCGGACCCTGCGGCGCGGCTGGGGCCTGGTCGCCGGCCGGATCGAGACCGATGGCGGGACCCGCAGGGTGCGCTTCCCGCTGCTCAGCGAGCCGGTCCGGCTGGAGCGCACGCTGCGCGGGTACCGGGTGGTCCCGGCCGGCGACTTCGAGATCACCGCGCTGGTCGAGGACCGGGACCTGGCCGCCCGGCTGGAGGTCGCGCCGGGGCTGGGCGGTTCCGGATGGCTGACGAGCACCGGTGCCGAGGCGTGGTTGCGCACGGTCGCCCGGGCGGCAGGCGTGCCGTTGGCCGGTGTCGACCGGACCCGGCGTACCGGTCCGGCGAGCTTTCCGGCGCAGCAGAAGCCGGTGCTCTACGTGTCGGCGGTGCTGTTCAGCGTGCGGGACGTCGCCGGGCTGGCCCTCGGGGACCGGCTGCGGGCCTGGGCCGCCCGGCCCGGCGTCGAGTCCACCGCCCTCGCCATGGTGTACGGCACCGCAGCCCCGAACACCCCCGCCGAGGGCAGCGGGCCGGTCGACAGGAGTGGGCCGGTCGATTCGCCGCTGCCGTTGAACGACGCGCAGACCGAGGTGGTACGCCGGGTCCGGCAGCAGCCGGTGACAGTGGTCTCCGGCCCGCCCGGCAACGGGAAGAGCCACGCCGTGGTGGCCGCCGCACTCGACGAGGTGGACCGGGGCGGGAGCGTACTCGTCGTCACGCAGTCGACGCACGCCGCCGACGTACTCGGTGAGCTGCTGGAGCGCTATCCCGGCCCGCGACCGGTGCTCTTCGGCGACGCGGAGCGCCGGGCCGCGCTGGCGGCCGCACTGGAGCTGACCGCCGAGGCGGAGGTGACGGCGGCGACCCTGGAGGCGGACCGGATCGCAGTTGTCGAGGCAACCGCTGAGGTGGAGCGGGTGACCGGCCAGCTCACCGAGCTGCTCGAGCTGGAACTGCTGGCCGGCGAGGTGCAGCGCTGGGCGCCGGTGGTCGGCGGGCTGCGGCTCGACGTACCCGGTGCCTTCGAGCCCGGCGCGGACCTGGCGGCGGCGGTCCGGTCGGCCGACCGGGTCCGGGCCTCGGCCGGTGCCTGGTGGCGGCGCTGCCTGCCGGGGCCGCCCGGCCGCCTGCTGCGTCGCCGGCTGGGTGCGGCCCGGACGGTGCCGCTGGACCGGCTCGACGACGCGATCGCGGCGGCCCGGGCGGAGGTGGCGGCGGCCCGGTTGGCGGTGGTCGGCGGGGTGGACCCGGGTCCGCTCTGGCCGGTGCTGGCGGCGGCCCGGCAGCGGTTGTCGGCGGCGCTCGGCACCGCGATGCGGCATCGCAGCCGTGGCCCGGACCGGTGGGACGCGGCCGGTCGCCGCAGCGCGGTCGCGCTGGCCGGCGCGCTGCGGGCCGGCCGGAACCGGCGCCGGGAACTTCTCGCCGAACTGAGCGGGGACTCGCTGGTCCGGGCACTGCCACTCTGGATCGGTACGGTCACCGACGTCGAGGAACTGCTACCGCCGATCGCCGGGCTCTTCGATTTGGTGATCATGGACGAGGCGTCGCACACCGACCAGATCCGGGCGGCACCGGCCCTGGTCCGGGCCCGCCGGGCGCTGGTGGTGGGCGATCCACGGCAACTGCGGTTCGTCTCGTTCGTCGCCGACGTCGACGTGGCGGCGACCCTTCAGCGGTACGGCCTGGACAACCGGGTGGACGTACGCCGGGTGAGCGCCTTCGACCTGGCCGCCGGGGCCGCCCCGGTCAGCTGGCTGGACGAGCACTACCGCTGTGCCCCGCACCTGATCGAGTTCTCCGCGCACCGCTTCTACGACGACCGGATCGCGGTGGCCACCCGCCATCCCGGCAACGAGACGGCGGACGTGATCGACGTGCTGGCGGTGTCGGCGGAGCCCGCCGAGGCCGGGGTGAACCGGGCCGAGGTGGCGGCGGCGGTGGCCGAGGTCCGCCGGCTGGCCGAGGCGGGCCGGGTCGGGATCGGCGTGATCACCCCGTTCCGGGCCCAGGCCGACGCGCTGGAATCGGCGCTGGTGGCGGCGTTTCCGGTGACCGAGATCGAGCGGCTCGGGCTGCGGGTCGGCACCGTCCACTCGTTCCAGGGCAGCGAGGCGGAGACCGTGATCGTGTCGCTGGCGGTGACCGATCCGGTCCCCGCCGGGCGGCGGCGGTTCCTGACCGACCCGAACCTGTTCAACGTGATGGTCACCCGGGCCCGGCGCCGGATGGTGGTGTTGACCTCGCAGTCCGCGCCGAACGGCCTGCTCGGCGACTACCTGCGGTACGCGGCACACCCGCCGCCGCCGCGCGGCGAGCCGGTCACCGTCGCCGCCACGGCGAGCGGCGCTCCGGCGAACGGCACCACGGTGCCCGGCGCTGCGGCGAACGGCACCGATCCGGCGAACGGCACCGATTCGGAGCGCGGGCCGGGTGTGCGCGGTGTCGCGACGGTCGCCTCGCCGGGGGCGGGGCCGGTCGGCTGGTCAGACGAGCTGGCGGCGGAGCTGGTCCGGGTCGGGCTGCCGGTGCGGCGCCGCTATCCGGTCGGACGCTTCACTGTGGACCTCTGCGTCGGTACCGGCGATTCGGCGATCGGGCTGAACTGTGCGGTCCATCCGGCCGGCCCGGCCGCGCACATCGCCCGGCACCGGGCGCTGGTCCAGGCCGGCTGGGTGGTGGTCGACGCGTTCGCCAGCCGGTGGGGCGGCGATCCGGTCCGCGCCGCGCTGGACGTCGCCGCCCGCCGTTGATTTTTCCTCCACTTTCCTCCCCACCTCCCTCCACCGGGGCTGTTGAGGTGTCCAGATCGGTCGGAAAAAACCTCTATTTCCGGGCACCCCATCGCCGTCGTACGGCTGTCGGATAGTGGACCTTCGCGCCGGGGGGCCCATTTCCCTCCACCGCCGGCCACCCCTTCTGACGTGCGGTTTCATCCGGCGGACAGCCGGTCTTTCCGGGCGATTCCGGTTGCGGGTGGAGGGAAGTGGAGTAGAGTGGGGCGCGATGGGGGGCCAGAAGGGCCCGCCGGCCCGGGGGGCAGCGGCGCCGCGAACGTCGCTGGTAGGGCGAGGGGGTTGGGCCGGTGTTTCTCGGCACGCACACCCCGCGCCTGGACGACAAGGGCCGGCTGATCCTTCCGGCCAAGTTCCGGGACGAGCTGGCGGGAGGTGTCGTGATCACCAAAGGGCAGGAGCGCTGCCTCTACGTCTTCCCGATGCCCGAGTTCCAGCGGATCGCCGGGCAGTTGCGCGAGCAGCCGATGACACACAAGGCGGCCCGAGCCTACAGCCGGGTCTTCTTCGCCAGCGCGCACGACGAGATCCCGGACAAGCAGGGTCGGGTCACCATCCCGATCCACCTCCGGGAGTACGCGGCGCTGGATCGTGAGCTGGTGGTGATCGGGGCGAGCACCCGGGTGGAGATCTGGGACAAGCGGGCCTGGGAGACCTACCTCTCGGAGAGCGAAGGGGACTTCGCCGACATCGAGGAGGGGGTGCTGCCCGGCGGACTGTAGGGCGGCGCGTGCCGACGCCCGACGTACTGCGAGATCTCCACCCGCTCGAGGTTCCTGGCGCCTCTTCCCCGGTGCCAGGCGCGATCCCCCGAGGACCGAAGGTCGGCCCGGGGGAGCAGAGCGGATGGGGATCTGGCGGTACGACGAGCGCGACAACTACCGGGCACGTCCGGACGAGACAGGGGTCACTGGGGGTCGACATGGGGGAGCTACGCGGTACGCACGTGCCGGTGCTGCTTGAGCGGTGTCTCGAGCTGTTCGCCCCCGCCCTGGACCGGGCCGATCACCGGACGACCGTGTACGTCGACGCCACCCTCGGGCTGGCCGGGCACGCCGAGGCGGTGCTCAGCGCGCATCCGCGTACCGTCCTGATCGGTCTCGACCGGGACACTGAGGCGCTGGCACACGCACGGGCCCGGCTCGACAGGTTCGCCGACCGGGTCCACCTGGTGCACGCGGTCTACGACGAGCTGCCCGAGGTGCTGGAGCGGCTCGGCCACGACCGGGTGGACGGCGTCCTGTTCGACCTGGGCGTCTCCTCGCTGCAACTCGACGCGCCCGACCGCGGGTTCGCCTACGCGCAGGACGCGCCGCTAGACATGCGGATGGACCAGTCGGCGGGTACGACCGCCGAGGAGGTCGTCAACGGCTACTCGCACGGCGAGTTGGCCCGGGTGCTCCGGGTCTACGGCGAGGAGCGGTTCGCCGGCCGGATCGCCTCGGCGATCGTCCGGGAGCGGGAGCGCAACCGGCTCACCTCGTCGGCCCGGTTGGCCGAACTGGTCAGGGAGTCCATCCCGGCGCCAGCCCGACGTACCGGGGGACATCCGGCCAAGAGGACGTTTCAGGCTTTACGGATCGAGGTAAACCGGGAACTGGCCGCGCTGGAAACGGCGCTGCCGGCCGCCCTGGACGCACTGTCCGTGGGCGGTCGCCTGGTGGTGCTGTCCTACCACTCACTTGAGGACAGGATCACCAAGCAGGTGTTCGCCGGCCGAGCCCGGAGCACCGGGCCGGTCGACCTCCCGGTCGAACTGCCCGGTACCGGGCCGACGCTGCGGCTGCTCAGCCGGGGAGCTGAGTTGCCGGGCGAGGCGGAGGTCCAGGCCAACCCGCGGGCCGCATCGGTGCGGCTGCGGGCGGCGGAACGGATCGACCGGGACGGCGGAGCGAGTGCGACGACGAGGCGGGCTGTCCGCGAACGGCCCGGGCGAGTCGTCGGGACAACAGGTCCGGCCGGTGCGGGGGCACCGGGCGGATCCGACGGAGCGCGACGGGACATGCCGCCGGGATCCGACGGCGGCACGACAGTACAGGGGGAGGGAAGATGAACGTCAACAAGCGCGAGCGCCGGGAACAGCCCGACGTGACGCGCGACGCGCAGCAGCGCACACCGCGGTCGGGGGGCCGGACCACGGTGCAGCGGGCGCAGCGGGCGGACGACGGCCGGTCGAACCCGGCGTCGGAGGCCCGGGCACGGGGGGCACGACGGTATCCGACCCAGGGCAGTGCCGCGCTGCGGGAGCGGGACTTGGACCAGCCGGCGGTACGCGTCTGGGACAGTTCGGAGGAGCGGCCGGAGCAGGCACCCGAGTCGTCGACGCCGACCCGGCGTTCCCGGCTCCGGGTGGCACCACCGCTGCCGGTGGCCCGACCCCGGGTCTCCTTCGTGGCGCTGATCCTGGTGCTGGTGGTCGGCGGGATGCTCGGCATCCTGGTGGTCAACAGCAAGGTCAACGAGAACGCGTTCCGGCTGGAGCGGCTGCAGCAGCAGCAGTCCACGCTGGACATCCAGGAACAGGAGCTGAAGCAGAAGATCGCCGACGCCGAGGTGCCGGGCAACCTCACCGCCCGGGCCCGCCAGTTGGGCCTGGTCGACTCGGGGCCACCCGCCTTCATCCGGCTGCCCGACGGCCGGGTGATCGGGGTGCCGCAGCCGGCCGGTGGCGAGCCGGCGATCACCAGCCAGCAGGGCGCCGGGGGATGACCCGGTGACGCCGCGGTCCGACGAGCCGCGCCGGGACGCTTCGGTGTCCCGGCGCGGCTCGTCGCGTGCCGGTCGGGACTCCGAACGCGGCGCCGAACAGGGCGGCCGCGCCGGTTCCGGGCTGGGCGGCATCTCCGACGCCCGGGCCTACACCCCACGCGGGCGGACCGTGCGGGACAGCCCGGAACTGCGGCGTACCCCCGGAACGGTCGGCGGCGACTCCGGCGGCCGGTCCCGGCGTACCCCCAGGACCGCACGGTCGGCCGACCCGTTCCGGCCGGCGTTGCAGGTGCTCGACGGTGGCCGGGCCGGCGCGGCCCGGACCGCCCGGCGCACCTCGCAGACCGGCAACGGACGCACCATCACCCCGCGTCCGGTCCGGGGCACCGACGTCGCCAAGCCGGTACGGCGGCGCACGGCCGAGTCGACCGGCGGTCCGACCCGGACGGCCGCCGGTGCGCCCGAGCGTCGCCCGGCCCGGCGACCCCGCCGGCCACCCCGACTCGCCGACCCGCACCGGCGGCTGCGGCTCGGCACCCTGCTCGCGCTCGCCATGTTCACCACCATCGGCATCCGGCTGATCGCGCTCCAGGTCGTCGACGCCCCGGAGTACGACGGCGGCGGCGTCGGCGACCGGCTGCGTACCGTCGTCCTGCCCGCCCCCCGGGGAGCCATCTACGACCGCTCCGGGGCGGCGCTGGCGCAGAGCGTCGAGGCCCGTTACGTCTACGCCGACCCGGAACTCGTCGACGACCCGGCCCGGACCGCCGCGGCGCTCTCGCCGCTGCTCGGCATCCCCGCCTCGAAGCTGGCCGAGGAGATGGGCAAGCGGAAGCGGCCGGACGGGCGCCCGTCGAACTTCGAGTACCTGGCCCGGGGGGTCGAGGTCAACACCGCCGAGAAGATCATGGATCTCAACCTGGCCGGCATCGGCACCGGGCGGGACGAGCGGCGCGAGGTCCCCGGCGGCGACCTCGCCGCCAACCTGCTCGGCTTCACCAGCCAGGACCGGGTCGGCCTGGAGGGGATCGAGGCCCGCTACGACGAACTGTTGCGCGGGGTGAACGGCGAACGGGAGTACGAGGTCGGCAAGGGCGAACTGGCCGCCGAGATTCCCGGTGGCTACAGCAGGGTCACCCCGGCCCGGCCGGGCAGCTCCCTGCAACTCACCATCGACCGGGACCTCCAGTTCATGGTGCAGCGGATCCTGGCCAAGCGGATGCAGGAGGTCAACGGCACCACCGGGGCGGCAGTGGTGCTCGACGTACGCAGCGGCGAGGTGCTGGCCCAGGCGAGCTATCCGACCTACGACGCGGCCGACTGGCAGAAATACAAGGCAAGTGACCGCAACGATGCCGCCACCAGTTTCGTGGTGGACCCCGGATCGGTGCACAAGGCGATCGTCTTCGGCGCCGGGCTGGAGGAGGGGGTGATCACCCCGGAGACCGCCTGGCCGACGCCGTACAGCATCCGCAAGGGGGACCAGCCGTTCCGGGACACCCACAACGCGCAGGGCCGCAAACTCAGTGTCGCCGGCATGCTCGGGTTCTCCTCGAACGTCGGCACCATCCGGGTCGCCGACCGGCTCGGCGTGGAGAAGCTCTACGAGTACCAACTCAGGTTCGGGCTGGGCCGGCCGACCGGGGAGGGAGTGCTCGGCGAGGCGTCCGGCCGGGTGCTCAAGCCGTCGGAATACAGCGGCTCGACGTACGGGTCGGTGCCGATCGGGCACAGCGTCGACGTCACCCCGTTGCAGATGGCCGCCGCGTACGCCGCGATCGCCAACGACGGCACCTGGATCCAGCCCCACCTGGTACGCGAGATCATCGCCCCGGACGGCAAGCGGAAGCCGGTACCCGCACCGCAGACCCGGCGGGTGCTCAGCCCGGAGAGCGCTGCCGCGCTGCGTACCCTGCTGGAGGCGCCGGTGACCATCGAGGGCGGTACGGCCAGACAGGCGGCGATCAAGGGGTACCGGATCGCCGGCAAGACCGGCACCGGATCCCGGGTGGTCGACGGGCGGTACGCCCCCGGCCAGGTCGCCTCGTTCATTGGGATGGACCAGGCGGACGACCCGCGCTACGTCATCGCGGTCTTCGCGCACACCCCGTCCGGCGGTGGCGGCGACATCTCCGCACCGGCCTTCAAGGAGATGATGGAGTACGTACTCGGTCACTATCGGGTGCCCTCCACCGGAAGCGCGCCGCCGAAGTTCGTCGTCTATCCGCGATGACCTGCCGGAACGGGACATCATCGGTGGGTGCGGGCAAACCACCGGGGCGGCTGTGCGGGGTGGACCCCCCGAAGGGGTAGGGTCTGACGCCGTGCCCGGCAATCCCCGTCCCCACGCCGTGACGCCGGTCCGGCTCGCCGATCTCGCCGCGCGAGTCGCCGTCGAGTCGCTCCCGGACGCCGCCGACCTGGCAGTAACCGGGGTGACCCATGCCAGCGCCGAGGTCCGTCCCGGCGACCTCTACGCGGCGCTGCCGGGTGCCCGCCGGCACGGCGCCGAGTTCGTCGCCGAGGCGGTGGCGGCCGGCGCGGTGGCCGTACTCACCGATCCGGCCGGCGCCCCGGCGGCGGCCGAGGCGGGGTTGCCCGCCCTTGTGGTGCCGGAGCCGCGTGCGGTGCTCGGCGACCTGGCCAGCGCGATCTACGGCGACCCCACCGCCGGGCTGACCGTCGTCGGCGTCACCGGCACCGCCGGCAAGACCAGCACCACCTACCTGATCGAGTCCGGTTTGCGGGCGGCCGGTGAGGTCACCGGGCTGATCGGCACCGTGGAGTGCCGGCTCGGCGACCTGGTGGTGGAGAGCGTCCGGACCACCCCCGAGGCCACCGACCTGCACGCCATGCTCGCGGCGGCCCGCGAGCGCGGGGTCACCGCGGTGGCGATGGAGGTCTCCAGCCACGCGCTGGCGATGGGCCGGGTCGGCGGGGTGCGGTTCACCGTCGGCGGCTACACCAACTTCGGTCACGACCACCTGGACTTCCACGCCGACGTCGCCGACTACTTCGCGGCCAAGGCGCGGCTCTTCGACGGCCGTTGCGACGTCGAGGTGCTCAACCACGACGATCCGGCGCTCGTGCCGCTGCGCAAGCCAGGCACCGTCACCTATTCGGCCGCCGGTGACCCGGCCGCGACCTGGTGGGCCGACGCGGTCCGGGACTCCGGCTACACCCAGACCTTCACCGCGCATGGGCCGGACGGGCTGGCCGTGGAGGCCGGGGTGGCGCTGCCCGGCCGGCACAACGTGGCTAACGCGCTGCTGGCGATCGCCGTACTGGTCGGCGCCGGCGTCGACCCGGCGGTCGCGGCCCGGGGCGTGGCCGCCTGCCCGGGCGTGCCCGGCCGGCTGGAACTGGTGCAGGCGCCCGGACCGGTGCACGGGGTGGTCGACTTCGCGCACACCCCGGGCGCGGTGGTGGCCGCGCTGACCGCGTTGCGCGAGCTGACCAGCGCCGGCAACCGGCTGATCTGCGTACTCGGCTCCGGCGGCGACCGGGACCACGGCAAGCGCTCCCTGATGGGTGCCGCCGCGTCGGCCGGCGCCGACCTGGTGGTGGTCACCGACGACAACCCGCGCAGCGAGGACCCGGCGGTGATCCGGGCCGAGGTGCGGCGCGGCGCCGAACAGGACGGCGGGGCGGACCGGGTACGCGAGGTGGCCGGCCGGCGGGCGGCGATCGACGAGGCGGTACGGCTCGCCGGGCCCGGTGACGTGGTCGTGGTACTCGGCAGGGGGCACGAGCGCGGCCAGGAGATCGCCGGCCGGACGTACCCGTTCGACGACCGGGTGGAGCTGGCAGCCGCGCTCACCGCCCGGTTCGGCAACCTGGTGGAGGGACGCCGATGATCCCACTGACCCTGTCCGAGGTGGCCGCCGCGATCGACGGTCGACTTGTGGCGGCCGAGCCGACCGCGCGGGTCACCGGCCCGGTCGAGTTCGACTCCCGCAAGGTACGCCCCGGTGGGCTCTTCGTGGCCTTCCCCGGCGAGAAGGTGGACGGGCACGACTTCGCGGCGGAGGCGGTCGCCTCCGGTGGGGCGGTGGCGGTGCTCGGCTCCCGGCCGGTCGACGAGGTGCCGATGGTGCTGGTCCCGGACGCCCGGGCCGCGCTCGGCCGGCTGGCCCGGGCGGTGCTGGACCGGCTGCCCGAGCTGACCGTGATCGGGCTGACCGGCTCGTCCGGCAAGACCACCACCAAGGACCTGGTCGCCCAGCTCACCGACCGGCTCGGTGCCACTGTGGCGCCGCCCGGCTCGTTCAACAACGAGCTGGGGCACCCGTACACCGCGTTGCAGGCCGACGCGCAGACCCGGTTCCTGGTGCTGGAGAAGGGCGCCCGGGGGCTGGGACACATCCGCTACCTCTGTGAGATCGCTCCGCCCCGGATCGCGGTGGTTATCAACGTGGGCGTGTCGCACATCGGCGAGTTCGGCTCGCAGGAGGCGATCGCCCAGGCCAAGGGCGAACTGGTCGAAGGGCTGCCGGCCGACGGGCTCGCCGTGCTCAACGCCGACGACGAGCGGGTACGCGCGATGGCGACCCGCACCGCCGCCCGGACGGTACTTGTGGGCGAGGCCGCCGACGCCGAGGTGCGGGCCGAGGAGGTCAGCCTTGACGATCGCGGGCGGGCGTCGTACACCCTTGTCACGCCGGAGGGTCGGGCGGCGGTCCGGCTCGGGATCAGCGGCCGGCACCAGGTCGGCAACTCGCTCGCCGCGGCGGCGGTGGCCCGGGAACTCGGCATGCCGCTGGCCGAGTTGGCCGAGGCGCTCGGTCAGCTCGGCCTGCCCTCGACCCGCCGGATGGACGTCTTCGACCGCACCGACGGGGTGACGGTGATCGACGACTCCTACAACGCCAACCCCGCCTCGACCGCCGCAGCGCTGCGGGCGTTGGCCGGGATGGGGCAGCGGCGGCGGACCTTCGCGGTGCTCGGCTACATGGCCGAGCTGGGCGATTTCGAACGGGACGGGCACGAGCAGGTCGGTCGGCTCGCTGCGGAGTTGGGCGTCGACCGGCTGATCGTGGTCGGCGAGCCGGCCGCGCCGATCCACGACGGCGCGGTGGCGATGGCGAACTGGGGAGGAGAGTCGGTGCTGGTTACCGATCAGGCGACGGCGGTCGAGGCGCTGCGCCGCGAGTTGCGGCCGGGTGACGTCGTCCTGGTGAAGGGCTCGCGCTACCGTACCTGGGAGGTGGCCGACGCGCTGCGCGCCGAGGCCGTGCAGCCCGGGAACGGGTCCCGATGAGCGGGGCGGTCGTCGTCGGGTCGGTCATGGTCGTCGGGTCGGTCGCGGCGGAAGGCGGGCCGGCGTGAGGGCGGTCATCGTCGCCATCGGTGTGGCGTTCCTGATCTCGCTCTTCACCACGCCAATCGCCATCAAGGTCTTCACCCGGCTCAAGGCCGGCCAGCCGATCCGGGCCGAGGGCCCGGTGATGCACCAGGGCAAGAAGGGCACGCCGACGATGGGCGGCGTGGTCTTCATCGTCGCCACGGTGATCGCGTACGTCGCCGGACACGTCGCCCTGACCACCCTGCCCGACCAGCAGATCGCCCAGGTCGAGCCGACAATCACCGCGCTGGTGCTACTCGGACTGATGGTCTTCTCCGGCGCGGTCGGGTTCATCGACGACTTCCTCAAGGTCCGCAAGCGCAACAGCGCCGGGCTGAACAAGCGGGGCAAGCTGCTCGGCCAGATCCTGGTCGGTGCCGTCTTCGGGGTGATCGCGCTCTACTTCCCGAGCACCATGACCGACGCGTCGGGCGTGGCGACAAACACCGAGACGGTCGGCAGCACCACTCTCTCCTTCATCCGCGACATCGACGCGCTGGAGGTCGGCAAGGTCGCCTCGGTGATCATCATCATCTTCGTGGTGATGGCCGCGACCAACGGCGTCAACCTGACCGACGGGCTGGACGGGCTGGCCACCGGCGCCTCGGTGATGGTGCTGGCCGCGTACGCGCTGATCGCGTTCTGGCAGTACCGGCACTGGTGTGCGGACCCGGACTACGCCAGCGGCGGTGCGTACTGCTACACCGTCCGGGACCCGCTGGAGATCGCGCTGATCGCCGGGGCGGCGGCCGGGGCCTGTGTGGGCTTCCTCTGGTGGAACACCTCGCCGGCCCGGATCTTCATGGGCGACACCGGGGCGCTCGGGCTGGGCGGCCTGATCGCCGGAATGGCGATGTCCACCCGGACCCTGCTGTTGCTGCCGATCCTCGGCGGGCTCTTCGTGATCATCACGATGTCGGTGGTCATCCAGATCATCTCGTTCCGGACCACGGGTAAACGGGTCTTCCGGATGTCGCCGCTCCAGCACCACTTCGAACTCGCCGGCTGGAGCGAGGTCAACATCGTCGTCCGATTCTGGATCATCGCCGGGATCGGGGTGGCGATCGCCCTCGGCCTCTTCTACAGCGAGTTCCTCGCCTCCGTCACCTGACCCCGCGGGGTCGGGACACGCCGTACCGATCCGACACGCCGGCCGGCCGCCTGCGCCAGGGCGGCCGGACCAGCGCCGATGATGGGCGGATGGGGGAGGACGAGGGGACGGCGCGGTGACCGGGGAACAGCCACGACGGCCGGGGGGTCCCGCCGGCCGCCGGGCCAGCGGGCAGCCGGCCGGCGGCGGGCGGTCCACCGGCGGCGGGCAGCCGGACGACGACGGGCGGCCCACCGACGACGGCGGGCGGCCGGCCGACGGCACCGGGCGTGAACCGGTCGGCACCGCACGCCCGACCGGGGCCACACGCGGATCGGTCGCCGGCGCGCGTGAACCGGTCGGCACCGCCGCTCGTGGCTCGGCAGGCGCGGGCGCACGTGGCCCGGCAGGCACCGGTGCACGTGGCCCGGCAGGCACCGCCCGTCCGCCCGGCGCCCCGACCGGCGTCGACCTGGCCGGTGGACTGGCCGCGCTGCGTGGGCTGCTGGCCCGGCCGCTCGCCTCCTACTACCTGCTCATCTCCAGCTCCGGACTGCTGCTGCTGATCGGGCTGACGATGGTCTTCTCGGCGACCAGCGTCCGGGCGTACGCCAGCGACGGCAACGCCTTCGCGATGCTGGCCAAGCAGGCGCTCTTCGCCCTGATCGGGCTGGGTGCGTTCTGGATCTGCCAGCGCCTGCCGGCCCGTACCTTCCGGGCGGTCGGGCTGCCCACCCTCGGCGTCGCGGTGGTGCTGCTGGTGGTGCTGGACGTCCTGCACCTGTGGGACAAGCTCAACGGGGACCGGGACGCCGTCCTCGGCCCGCTGGAGGCCCGGCTGCTCTGGCTGTACATCGGCCCGATCCAGGTGCAGCCCTCCGAGTTGGCGAAGTTCGGCCTGGTGCTCTGGGGCGCCGACATGATCGCCCGCAAGGGTGCCGCGCTCGGCTGGTGGCGGGAGCTGGCCACCCCGCTCTTCCCGGTGGTCGGCCTGCTCTTCCTGCTGGTCGGCTACAACGACCTGGGCACCATGCTCTGCCTGCTCGCAGTGGTGGTCGGGCTGCTCTGGGCGGCCGGCATCCGCAAGCGGGTCTTCGCCACCCTCTCGATCTTCGGCCTGGTCGGGGTCGGGCTGCTGGTCGCCGCCGCCTCGATCGGGGCCGGCTCCGGCGACGGTGACGCCAAGAACTACCGGCTGGCCCGGCTCACCATGTTCTTCAACCCGCCGCCGGCGGACGAGTGCGGGCTGACCGACTGCTACCAGTACCTTCAGGCCCGGTACGCGATCGACAACGGTGGCTGGTTCGGCGTCGGACTGGGCAAGAGCAGCCTGAAGTGGAACTGGCTGCCCGAGGCGCACAACGACTTCATCTTCGCCATCCTCGCCGAGGACCTGGGCGTGGTCGGCTGTGCAGTGGTGCTGACCCTCTTCGCGGTGCTGGCGTACACCGGACTGCGGATCGCCCGCCGGGTCGCCGACCCGTTCCGCCGGCTCGCCGCCACCGCCGCGACCGCCTGGCTGGTCAGCCAGGCAGTGATCAACATCGGTGGGGTGGTCGGGCTGCTGCCGATCACCGGCCTGCCGCTGCCGTTCATCTCCGACGGCGGCAGCGCACTGGTGGTGACCCTCGCCGCGATCGGCATGCTCGCCTCGTTCGCCCGCGCCGAACCGGACGCCGCCAGGGCCCTGCATGCCCGTCCGGCACCCCGATGGGTACGGCTACTCTGGGCCCCGTTGCCGCCGCTTCCCTCGGCGCGCCGCCGCGGGCGGACACCCGCGCCGGCCCCCCGGGAACCCCTGTCCGGGGCCGGAACCGGGCGGCGACGGGAGTCCGAGGCCGGGCCAGTTGGTGGCCGGGCGAGGCGAGGGCGCGCCGGTACGGCGAGCGAGAGGAGACGCTGATGGGTCCGCTGCGGTCGGTGCTGCTAGCGGGAGGAGGCACGGGTGGGCACATCTACCCGCTGCTCGCCTTTGCCGACTGCCTGCGCCGGCACGACCCGGGAGTGCGGATCACCTGCGTCGGCACCCCGAAAGGGTTGGAAAACGAGCTGATTCCGCCGCACGGCTACGATCTGCGGCAGATCCCGGCCTATCAGCTCCCCCGGTCGGTCAACATGAACCTGATGCGTACGCCGGACCGGATGTGGAAAGCAGCCCGGGCCGCCGGAAAGGTGATCGACGAGGTACGCGCCAACGTCGTCATCGGGTTCGGCGGCTACGTCTCGGTGCCCGCCTACCTCGCCGCGTGGCGCCGGGAGCTGCCGATCGTGATCCACGAGGTGAACGTGCCGCCGGGGGTGGCGAACCGGCTCGGCATGAAATTCACCAAGCACGTGGCGGTCGGCTTCCCGCACCAGCCGGCCCAGGCCGAGTCGCTGCGCCACGCCCGGGTGGTCGGGGTGCCGCTGCGGCGCGGGATCACCACCATCGACCGGGTGGCGCACCGGGCGGCGGCACGCCAGCAGTTCGGCCTGCACCCGGACCTGCCGGTGCTCTTCGTGGCCGGCGGTTCGCAGGGCGCCCGCTCGATCAACCTGGCGGTGGCCGGTGCGGCCAAGGCACTCGCCGCGGCCGGGGTGCAGGTGCTGCACGTGATCGGCGCCCGCAACGAGCCGGTGCAGGTGCCGCACGACCTGCCGGTGCCGTACGTGACCCTGCCGTACCTCTCGCAGATGGAGCTGGGCTACGCCGCTGCCGATCTGATGCTGGGCCGGGGTGGGGCGATGACCTGCGCCGAGGTGGCGGCGATCGGCCTGCCCACGGTCTACGTGCCGTACCCGCACAGCAACCAGGAGCAGAAGCGCAACGCCCTGCCGGTGGTGGAGGCCGGCGGCGGGTTGCTGGTCGACGACTCGGAGATGACGGCGGCCTGGGTCGAGCGGACCGTGATCCCGCTGATCCGCGACCCGCACCGGCTGGCCGCGATGGGCGCAGCCGCCGCCGGGTACGGCCGGCGCGACGGCGACGAGGCACTGCTCGACTTCGTCTACGAGGCGGTGGCCCGGTGAGCGCGAGGAGTGAGCGGGGTTTGCGAGCCCCGCAGTCGCGAACGAAGGCGGGTTCGGTGAGCGCGAGGAGTGAGCGGGGTTTGCGAGCCCCGCAGTCGCGAACGAAGGCGGGTTCGGTGAGCGCGAGGAGTGAGCGGGGTTTGCGAGCCCCGCAGTCGCGAACGAAGGCGGGTTCGGTGAGCGCGAGGAGTGAGCGGGGTTTGCGAGCCCCGCAGTCGCGAACGAAGACCGGTTCAGTGAGTGTTGGTAAGCCGGTGACCGGACGGATTCCGAGTGGAAGGCTGGTGTCATGAACACCGCGCAGTTCAGCCCGGTCGGCACGCTGGCCGCCGAAGACCTGGGGCGCATCCACCTGATCGGGGTCGGCGGGGTCGGCATGAGTGGGCTGGCCCGGTTGCTGCTCACCCGGGGCCTCCAGGTCTCCGGCAGCGAGCTGCGGGAGTGGCCGGCGCTGGCCGGGTTGCGGGCGCTGGGCGGCACCATCCACATGAGTCACGCCCCGACCAACCTGGACGGCGTCGACACAGTGGTCTACTCCACCGCGATCCCGCAGGACCATCTGGAGCTGGTCGCCGCCCGGGAGCGCGGGCTGCGGGTGCTGCACCGCTCGGAGGCGCTGGCCGCCGCGATGACCGGCCGGCGCACGATCGCGGTCGCCGGCACGCACGGCAAGACCACCACCACCTCGATGGTGACGCTGATCCTCCAGCACGCCGGCCAGGATCCGTCCTTCGTGATCGGCGGCGAGATCTCCGAGGTCGGCTCGAACGCCCACCACGGCAGCGGGGAGTACTTCGTCGCCGAGGCGGACGAGAGCGACCGCTCCTTCCTGCTCTACCGGCCGTACGTCTCGATCATCACCAACATCGACGAGGACCACCTCAACACGTACGGCGACTACGCCGGCCTGGAGGAGGCGTTCGCCGACTTCGCCCGGCTGACCGACCCGGACGGGTTCGTGGTGACCTGCGCGGACGACCCGGGCACCCGGCGGATGGCCGAGCGGCTGCGCGACGAGGGACGGACGGTGTACACCTACGGCACGGCCGAGGACGCCGACCTGCGGCTGACCGACGTGGTCTCGTCGGCCGGCGGCGTACGCTATCTCGCCACCCTGCAGGGCGAGTCGCTGGGCGAGGTCCGGTTGCCGGTGCCCGGCGCGCACATCGGGCTGAACAGCGCCTCGGCGGTGCTCACCGCCTGCAAGCTCGGCCTGCCGATGGATTCGGTGACCTCGACGCTGGCCTCCTTTCCCGGGGTACGCCGCCGGTTCGAGCGCAAGGGGGTGGCGGCCGGCGTCCACGTCTACGACGAGTACGCCTACCACCCGACGTCGATGACCGCCGCGCTGAAGACCCTGCGGGAGGTGGCCGGCGACGGTCGGCTGATCGTCGTCTTCCAGCCGTACCGGGTCTACCGGACCCGGGACCTCCAGGCCGAGATGGCCACCGCGCTCGCCATCGCCGACGAGGTGGTGATGCTGGAGGTCTTCGGCCCGGGTGAGGTGCGGGCGCCCGGTGAGGGCGGGGCGGCGCTCGCCGAGGCGATCGACCTGCCGGCCGAGCGGAAGATCTTCCTCCCCTCCTGGTCGGACGTACCGGCCGAGGTGGCCCGGCGGGCCCGCCGGGGTGACGTGGTGGTGACCATGGGCGCCCCGCCGATCTCGTTGATGGGCGACGAGCTGCTCGACGCACTTGTCGGTGGCGCGGCGAACGGTCAGCCGGACGCGGCGGCGGAGGCCGGAGCGCCGGGGGCAGCCCCGCGCGGCGCCGGGGCAGCCAGCGACGCCGAATGAGTCCGGGCACGTCCCGGGGCCGGTCCGGCGGTCCGGCTCCGGGCGGTCGCTCCGGCGGTCCCGGGCAGTCCGGCCGGGGAGCCGGTGGCGGACGTGCCGCGGGCCGCTCGGTCCGGGGCGGACCGGGGGTCGGTAACCCGCGCACCGGCGCGGGTCGCCCGCCGGAGCGCCGCTCGGGTACGGGTCGGGGCTGGCGACTGGTCCGGGCCAGCACCGACGCGGTGCCACCGTCGGTACGCCGGTTCACCCGCCGGGCCAGGCAACGCCGGGTACGCGCCGCGCTGCCGTGGACGGTGCTGGCCGGAGTGCTGGTGCTCAGCCTCGCCGGTGCGGCGATCGTGTACGCCACCCCGGTCCTCGGCTTCCGTACGCTGCGGGTCGTCGGTGCCACCCTGGTCACCGACGACCAGGTACGCCAGGCGGCCCAGGTGACCGAGGGGGTTCCGTTGGCCCGGGTCGACCTCGACGGGGTACGGGCCAGGGTCGCCGAGCTGCCGCCGGTGGCCCGGGTGACGGTCTCCCGGCAGTGGCCGAACACCCTGCGGGTGGAGGTGGTGGAACGTACCCCGGTCGCTGTGGTGCCGCAGAACCGGCGCTTCCTGGTCATCGACGCGGCCGGGGTGGTCTTCCAGACCCGGTCGGATCGGCCGGCGGGGCTGCCGCTGGCCCGCCTCGGTGAGCCCGGTCCCGACGACAGCGCCACCAAGGGGGCGCTGACGGTGCTGGCCAACCTGACCCCGGAACTGCGGGAGCGTCTCGTCGAACTGGTGGTGGAGGGCCCGGCCCGGATCACCGTCAAACTGCGCGGCGGCCGTACGGTGCTCTGGGGCGACGCCTCGCGCAGCGACGTGAAGGCGCAGGTGGCGACGTCGTTGCTGGCCCGCAAGGGGGACACCATCGACGTACGCACCCCGGACGTGGTGACCATCCGCTGACCGGTGGTTCGGGCGGCGCCCCGTGCTCGGTCGGTCGGTCGTGTCGACACGCCGGTCGGCGGTTCGCAAGTGACGTTTGTCGGCGGGCGTGCCGACACGCCGCGCAGGTCCTTGGGTTCGGCCGCGCGTACGCATACGTTGCCCCGAGAGGATCAATGGTTGACATAACTGTAAGCCTCTAGTAGAGGGTGAGGGTTACCCTTCGCATCCTCGTACCGAATGGTTGTCGGCCTCGCTCCGGCCGGATCGCCGGGCGGGGTAGCGGCCGCCGAGATCGAAGGAAAGGACCAGCGATGACACCTCCGCACAACTATCTGGCGGTCATCAAGGTCGTCGGCATCGGCGGCGGCGGCGTCAACGCCGTCAACCGGATGATCGAGGTCGGGCTCAAGGGCGTCGAGTTCATCGCGATCAACACCGATGCACAGGCCCTGTTGATGAGTGACGCCGACGTCAAGCTCGACGTCGGTCGGGAGCTGACCCGGGGACTGGGCGCCGGCGCCAACCCGGACGTCGGCAAGAACGCCGCCGAGGACCACCGCGACGAGATCGAGGAGGTCCTCAAGGGCGCCGACATGGTCTTCGTGACCTGCGGCGAGGGCGGCGGTACGGGTACCGGCGGCGCGCCGGTGGTGGCGAACATCGCCCGCAAGCTCGGCGCGCTCACCATCGGTGTGGTGACCCGGCCGTTCTCGTTCGAGGGCAAGCGCCGGCAGGTGCAGGCCGAGGCCGGCATCGACGAGCTGCGCAACCAGTGCGACACCCTGATCGTGATCCCGAACGACCGGCTGCTCGCGCTCGGCGACCGGGGCATCAGCATGATGGACGCCTTCCGGCAGGCCGACCAGGTGCTGCTCTCCGGTGTGCAGGGGATCACCGACCTGATCACCACGCCGGGTCTGATCAACCTGGACTTCGCCGACGTCAAGAGCGTGATGAGCGGCGCGGGCAGCGCGCTGATGGGCATCGGCAGCGCCCGGGGTGACAACCGGGCGGTGGAGGCGGCCGAGGCGGCCATCTCCAGCCCGCTGCTGGAGCAGAGCATGGACGGTGCCCGGGGTGTGCTGCTCTCCATCGCGGGCGGCTCCGACCTCGGCCTCTTCGAGATCAACGACGCGGCGCAGCTGGTAACCGACGCCGCCCACCCGGACGCGAACATCATCTTCGGTGCCGTGATCGACGACGCGCTCGGCGACGAGGTCCGGGTGACAGTCATCGCGGCCGGCTTCGACGGTGGCGCTCCGGCCTACAAGCCGGTGGAGCAGGCCCGCAAGGTCAGCCCGCCGGCCGTCGCGCCGGTCTCGCCGCCCCCCGCACCGCCGGTGCAGGCCCCGCGTCGGGTGCTCTTCGACGACGTGGACGTGCCGGACTTCCTCAAGAACGGTTCCTGAGTCGACAGATGTCCGAACCACCCCTTCCGGCGCCGGACGACGAGCGCCGGGCCGAACTCGCGGCCAACCTGGCCCGGGTACGTGCCCGGATCGATGCCGCCTGCGCGGCGGCGGGACGTGATCCGGCCGGCGTCACCATGGTCGCGGTGACCAAGACGTATCCGGCCTCCGATGTGGCGCTGCTGGCCGGGCTGGGCGTGCGTGACGTGGGGGAGAACCGCGACCAGGAGGCGGCGCCGAAGGCGGCCGAGGTGGCGGCGACCGGTGCCCGGGTCCGGTGGCACTTCGTCGGGCAGCTCCAGCGCAACAAGGCCCGTTCTGTCGTCCGGTACGCCGACCTGGTGCACTCGGTCGACAGCGTACGGCTTGCCGGTGCGCTCGCCGACGCGGCGGCGCGGTACCGGGAGCAGCCGCTGGAGGTGCTGGTGCAGGTCAATCTGGACGGTGCCGCCGACCGGGGCGGCGCGCTCGTCGACGGCGACGACCCGGACCGGGGGGTCGACCAGGTCGCGGCGGCGGTCGTCGGGTCAGGCCGGCTGCGCCTGGCCGGGGTGATGGCGGTCGCCCCGCTCGGCGCGGACCCGGAGCCCGCCTTCGCCAGGTTGGCCGGGGTGGCCGCCAGGCTGCGTTCCGGTTATCCGGAGGCGGTCGTGGTCTCGGCCGGGATGAGTGGTGACCTGGAGGCGGCGATCGCTCACGGCGCGACACATGTGCGGATCGGCAGCGCGTTGCTCGGAATGCGTAGCACGCTGCGGTAGCCTGACAACCGGACACCAAACTACATCAGTGTTGTTTGAGTCGGCATCCCCACTGGCGGGGGTCGGGGTGAGACCGGTTTCACGGTCGTGCCGGGGTTGCCGACTCGGGCCAGTGGGCACTGCGGTGTTCACGTGCGTGACAGGGGCACGGCACAGGGGGTGGGTGTCGCACGGCGGACGGAGGGGCGCGGGATGGGTGCACTGCGCAAGGCGGGGGTCTGGCTCGGGCTCGTCGAGGAGGATGACGAGCGGGCCTACGACGACGGTGGCTACGAGAAGAGTGGCTACCGCGAGTCGCGTTACCGGCAGAGCCGGTACGCCGACGAGTTCGCCGACGAGGACGAGGAGCAGGACGAGGCGCCGCCGCCCCGGCCCCGGGCCGGTGAGCGGACCCGGCTCGCCGAGCGCAACGTCGGCCGCTCCGTCGAGCACGACCGCGATCGCGATCGGGTCGATGGTGACCGTCCGGAGCGGACCGAACGCGCCGAGCGATCGAGCGTACGGTCGATCAGCCGGCCGAGTGGCACCGAGCCGTCCGCCGCGCTGACGTACCAGACCCGGGACAATCTCGCGCTCGCACCGCAGGCCCAGTTGCGGGAGCGGCCCGTGCCGGTGGAGCAGCCGGAGCAGCGTTACCAGATCACGACGCTGCACGTCACCACCTACCGCGAGGGTCGCACCATCGGTGAGCACTTCCGGGACGGCGTTCCGGTGATCATCAACCTCACCGAGATGGACGAGGCCGATGCCCGCCGATTGGTCGACTTCGCCGCCGGTCTGGCGTTCGGGCTGCGCGGTACGATCGAGCGCGTGACCAACCGGGTGTTCCTACTCTCACCGGCTAACGTCCAGGTCACCGCGGAGGACAAGGCCAAGATCGCTGAGGGTGGGTTTTTCAGCCTGAGCTAGCCCGACCGAGGGATCCGCCTGCCGTGCTTCTGTCCATCCTGTTTCAGGTCCTCTACCTGATCGTCTACGTCTTCCTGCTGGTGCTTTTGGCCAGGTTTGTCCTAAGTGCCGTCCTGCAGTACGGGCGCCGCTGGCAGCCGAGCCGGGGAGCCTCGGCAGGAATGGAGTCGGTGTGGAGCGTCACTGATCCGCCTCTCAAGGCGTTGAGGCGTGTGATCCCACCATTGCGAATTGGTACCGTGAGCATCGACCTGGCCTCCCTTGTGCTTCTGGTTATCCTGTTCGTGCTGATGAGATTCGTGTTAGGGCCGTTGATCAACAGTTCAGCAACCTGGTGACCGGCGTGCCGCGCGGCCGCAACTGACCCGAGGAGTTTCGATGCCGCTGACCCCGGCCGACGTGCACAACGTCGCCTTCAAGAAGCCACCGATCGGCAAGCGGGGCTATGACGAGGAGGAAGTCGACGCGTTTCTGGACGAGGTCGAGCGCGAGCTCGCCCGTCTGATCGAGGAGAACAACGAACTTCGCGCCCAGGTGGAGCGCGGTGGCCGTGGCGGCGCACCAGCCGGCCCGGGCCCCGACCCACGGCTGGCCGCCGAACTCAACGACGTCAAGGCCCAGCTCGACCGGGTGCAGCGCGACAAGGCCGCAGCCGAGCAGGCGGCCCGGGCGATGCAGGCCGAACTGGAGCAGGTCCGGGCCCAGGGCGGCCCGGCGGTCGGCGGCGGCGACGGGGAGCAGCAGGCTCTCCGGGTGCTGATGATGGCGCAGCGCACGGCGGACGACCACGTCTCCGACGCGCGCCGGGAGGCCGACCAGCTCCTCTCCGAGGCGCGGACCAAGGCCGAGGAGGTCACCCGGGAGGCGCGGGCCAAGGCCGACGCGCTGGAGCGGGACGCCCGCCAGCGGCACCAGGAGGCGATGGGCGGCCTGGACGCCAAGCGCACCGCGTTGCAGAAGCACATCGAGGAGCTCAAGCAGTTCGAGCGCGAGTACCGCACCCGGCTCAAGGCGTACCTGGAGAGCCAGTTGCGGGACCTCGACGGGCGTGGCCAGGGCCTTGAGGTGGAGATGACCCGGACCGACGGCAATCGGTCCGGTGGCAGCACTCCCGGCCTCGCCACCGCGGGCCTGGCCAACTCGTACGGCGGGAGCGGGCGCTCCGGCGCACTCGAGACCGGGCGCTGATCCCCTGACGGGGACCGGCGTGGTACGACAGGACGCGGCACGACAACCGGAACCGATGCGTCGGGGGTGAGCCGTGATAGTCGGCAGTCTGGTGCTCATCCTCGTCGCCGTCGCGTTGCTCGTGCTCGGTCTGGCGAGCGGGTCGAGCGGGCTGCTGATCAGCTCGATCGCGGTCAGCCTGCTGGCCGCCGTCGCACTGGTGGTGGGCGCCCGGCAGGCTGCCGGGGAGCGGGGCGTGGCCAGTGGCTTCGTTCCGGACGATGACGACGGGCTGGCCGCACGTGGTGGCGGCGGCGAGGGCGAACCACGCCGTCGCCGGCCACCGACCAGCACCCGGATGGCACCGACCGACCCACGCCTCGGCGGCGACGCGACCGACCCGTTCGGCGAGAGCGGATCGGTGCTCACCGAGCCTGTCGAGGCAACGGTTCCCTCCCAGGCCACCCGGGCCGGCACTCGCCGAGACGGCCACCCGGACGGCGGCGCTGACGACGACGACACCGGCTGGCGGCAACCGGCCGGCGCGTCGGAGGCGCCGGTGGCGGGCCCGGGCGCGCAGGGGGAGCCGGACGGCGACCTCCCGGCGGACGAGCCGGCATCCCAGCCGGTCTCCGAGGCCGACGCCGCGCTTGTCGCCGCCCTGCTCGACGACGTGTACGTGGTCGACGGCCGACCGCGCTACCACCTCGCCCACTGTCCACACCTGTCCGGGCGGGAGAGCGAACCGCTTCCGGTGAGCGAGGCGGTGGAACTCGGTTTCACCCCGTGCGGGCTCTGCGAGCCGGACACCGCCCTGCTCGCAGATGCGCCCCGGGGCTGACCGCCGGCGCCGGTGGCATCGGCGCGGTTCGGCGGCGCGGAGGGTTCCGGTGTGGTCGCGGTGACCGGGCCGACGGTGCTGACCGTCGCGGTCCGGGTCAAGCCCGGCTCGTCCCGGGCCCGGGTCGGCGGTCGCTTCGACGGGCCGTACGGGCCCGCACTGGTGATCGCGGTACATCCACCGGCGGCCGACGGACGGGCCACCGAGGCGGCCCGGCGGGCGCTGGCCGAGGCGCTCCGGCTGCGGCCGGCGGCGGTGCGCCTGCGTACCGGTGCGGCCAGCCGCGACAAGCTCTTCCTGGTCGACGCTGCCGGTCCCGAGGTCGACGCGCGACTGCGCCAGCTGCGCGACGGATCCGCTCGGTGACGGGCCGGCCACCTGCGCGGCGGAGGTGACCGGTCGGCTCGACCTCGCCCTGCTGATCGGGGCGGCGGTACTGCTCGTCGCCGTCGGCGCGGTCCGGCTCTCGACCCGGCTCGGCGTACCGAGTCTGCTGTTCTATCTCGCCCTCGGGGTGGCGATCGGGAAATCCGGGCTCGGCATCCGGTTCGACGACGCCGAGCTGACCCGGGCACTCGGCTTCTGCGCGCTGATCGTGATCATCGCCGAGGGTGGTCTGACCGCCCGGTGGAGCACCCTGCGACCGGTACTCAGCGTCTCCATCACGCTGGCCACCGTCGGGGTGCTGGTCAGCGTCGGGGTGGTCGGGGTGGTGGTGCACGCCCTGCTCGGCCTGGACTGGCGGCTCGCGCTGCTCTACGGCGCGGTGCTCTCCTCCACCGACGCGGCGGCGGTCTTCGCCACGCTGCGCTGGCTGCGGCTGCCGCGTCGGCTGGTGGCGACCCTGGAGGCCGAGTCGGGGATGAACGACGCCCCGGTGGTACTGCTGGTGGTGCTGCTCTCCACCTCGTCGCTGGCCGGCCACCACTGGTGGTACGAGGCGCTGCTGGTCTGCTACGAACTCGCCGTCGGCGCCGTACTCGGCTTCGGGGTGGGGATGCTCGGTCGGTGGACGTTGCGCCGGGCCGCCCTGCCCTCCTCCGGGCTCTATCCGATCGCCGCGGTCGGCCTGACCGTGCTGGCGTACGGGGTGGCGACCGTGCTGCACGCCTCCGGCTTCATCGCGGTCTACGTCGCCGGGGTGGTGCTGGGCAACTCGCGGCTGCCGCACCGGCAGGCGATCCTCGGGTTCGCCGACGGGTTGGCCTGGCTAGCCCAGATCGGCCTCTTCGTGCTGCTCGGGCTGCTCAGCTCGCCGGGCCGGCTGGAGGACGCGCTGCTGCCGGCGGTGGTCACCGGGCTGGCCCTGACCTTCCTGGCCCGGCCGCTGTCGGTACTGGTCAGCGCGACCGGGTTCCGGGTGGGTCTGCGGGAGCAGGCGTACCTGTCCTGGGCGGGGCTGCGCGGGGCGGTGCCGATCGTGCTCGCCACCATTCCGCTCTCCGAGGGGCTGCCCGGTGCCGACCAGCTCTTCGACACCGTCTTCGTACTTGTGGTGATCTTCACACTGGTGCAGGCCGGTACCCTGGCGCCGGTGGCCCGCCGGCTGGGGATAGCCGCCCCGGCCGAGCTGACCGAGCTGCGGGTGGAGACCGCTCCGCTGGAACGGATGCGGGCGGACCTGTTGCAGTTGGAGATTCCGCCGGGTTCGCGGTTGGTCGGCGTACACCTGGACGAGCTGCGGTTGCCGGTGGGTGCCTCGGTCACGCTGGTCTCCCGGGACGGCGTCGGGTTCGTGCCCGGGCCGGACACCCGGCTCAAGGTCGGGGACAGCCTGTTGATCGTGGCGACGGCCCGGGTTCGGGACGAGGTGGAGCGTCGGCTTCGGGCGGTCAACCGACGCGGTCGACTGGCCCGCTGGTTTGGGGAGTACGGCGACGATCGTACCTGATACTGCTATTGTTCCCTTTGCCCGGTTTGCGGATTATTACGGGTTGAAATCGGTAACATCGGTGCGGCATGTTGTCGGACGTCTGTACGTTCCGTATTCTTGCCAACCTCCGGAGTGCGCGGCGTCCCGCCGCGCGCCCGTTTTTGCAATGGGGGGCGTCGTGGTCGGACGGGCAGGGGCCGGAGGCGAGACAACCGGAATGTCCGGTTCGTTGCCCGTGCCGCACCCGACCGGACAATCCCGCACCGCCGCGCGGCACAAGCGTCCGGCGCCTCCGGGACCCGGCGGCGGATTCCGCCGGCAGCACCCCACCGGTCGCGCCCGCCGCGGCGACCGGACCGCGCAGGACCTGCCGGACCGTCACGGGAGCGTCGGAGGTTCCTGTCCAGGCACGGCCGACCGCCGCGGAGTCCGCGGCCGAGGGAGCGACGATGGCTAAGCCAGCCGAGACCAGGACCGCCGGCCGCAAGTCGGCCCCGAAGACGTCGCGCAGCGCCGCGGAGACCGAGAAGATCCGCGCCGCGCTGGCGGCCCGCCGGGACGAACTCCGTGCCGAGTACGATCAGACGCTGAGCGAGATCACCGAGCTGCAGCGCGACCGGTTGACCGACTCGGCCGGGGACGACCAGGCCGACACCGGCACCAAGACGTTCGAGCGGGAGCAGGAGATTTCCCTCGCCAACAGCATCCTGGAACGCATCACACAGGTGGAGCGGGCACTGGAGCGGCTTGACGAGGGCAGCTACGGCTGGTGCGAGCGGTGCGGCAATCCGATCCCGGTGGAGCGGCTCGCCGCGTTCCCCTCCGCCACGCTGTGCGTCTCGTGCAAGCAGTTGGAGGAGCGCCGGTGAGCCGCACCGGGCGGTGAAGCTGACGGAAGGGACTCCTGCTGAACATCGACGACGAGCGGACGACCACCGACGACGAAGCGACCGCGCAGGCCCGGGCGACCGGGCCCGGGGCGGATCCGTCCACACCGGGGCGGGGCCGGCGGGTGGCCGTCACGGTACTGCTGGCCACCGCCGTACTGGCCTGGCTCGCCGATCTCGGCACGAAGCACCTCGCCCTGCAGACCCTCGCCGACCGTGATCCGGTACGCCTGCTCGGCGGCGCCGTCTATCTGACCCTGACCCGGAACAGCGGGGCGGCGTTCAGCCTCGGTTCCGACTACACCTGGATCTTCCCGCTGGTCACCGCAGGGGTGATCGGTTGGATCGGCTGGATGGCCGTCCGGCTGCGCTCGCTGCCCTGGGCGATCTCACTCGGCCTGGTCCTCGGCGGCGCCCTCGGCAACCTGACCGACCGGATCTTCCGGGCACCGGACCTGTTCGTCGGGCACGTGGTCGACATGGTCAGCCTCTTCGACCCGTACGGGCAGGTCTGGCCGATCTTCAACCTGGCGGACAGCGCCCTGGTCAGCGGCGTCGTCCTGGCGGTGCTGCTGGAGTTGAGCGGCCGGCAGCGGGACGGCACCCGGCTGCGTTCCCGGCCGAAGGGCAGCGACGCCGAAGCCGAGCCCGAAACCAGAACCGAGCACGAGACCAGAACCGAGCCCGAACCCAGAACCGGGACCGGAACCAGGACCGACACCGAGCGACGGGACCTGTCGTGACCTCCATCTCCGACGCCGGCCCGCTGCGGCCGGCCGGCGACCGGCGTTCCCTGCCGGTACCCGACGGCCTCGACGGCATGCGGCTGGACCAGGCGGTGTCCCGGCTCTTCGGTCTGTCCCGCACCGTGGCGGCGGCGCTTGTCGAGGCCGGTGACGCCCTGGTCGACGGTGCCGCCCGGCCGAAGTCCGACCGGGTCTCGGCAGGCTCGTGGCTGGAGGTGGTGCTGCCGGCGCCACCCAGCGCGCCGACAGTCATCGCCGAGACGGTGCCCGGCCTGCGGGTCGTCTACTCCGACGACGACATCGTGGTGGTCGACAAGCCGGTCGGGGTGGCGGCACACCCGAGTCCCGGGTGGAGCGGCCCCACCGTGATCGGCGGGCTGGCCGCGCTCGGGCACACCATCGCGACCAGCGGCGCGGCCGAGCGGCAGGGCGTCGTGCACCGGCTGGACGTCGGCACCACCGGCGTGATGGTGGTGACCAAGAGCGAGCAGGCGTACAGCCTGCTGAAGCGGGCGTTCAAGGCCCGCGAGGTGGAGAAGCGCTACCACGCGGTGGTGCAGGGGCATCTCGACCCGCTGCGCGGCACCGTCGACGCCCCGATCGACAGGCACCCGACCCACGACTACCGCTGGGCGGTGGTGGCCGGCGGCAAGCCGAGCATCACCCACTACGACACCCTGGAGGCGTTCCCGGCGGCGAGCCTGCTCGACGTACGGCTGGAGACCGGGCGTACGCACCAGATCCGGGTGCACCTCTCCACGCTGCGGCACCCCTGTGTCGGTGATCTGACATACGGTGCCGATCCGACCCTGGCGGCCCGGCTCCGGCTCACCCGTCAGTGGCTGCACGCCCGCGAGTTGGCCTTCGCACACCCCCGGACGGGCGAGCAGGTCCGGTTCGTCAGCGACTACCCTGACGACCTGGAAGTTGCACTCCGCATCCTGCGCGACTGACCGACCGGCAGGGATCACCCGACGAGGGAGTTCGTCCGTGCGCCTCGGCGATCTGTTGCGACAGTTGGACAGCCGACTGTTGCCGCCCCTGGCCCGGGGCATGGCCCGGCTCGGGTACGGCCCGCTCCGGCTCCGGCTGCTGACCACGGTCGCGCTGCTCTGCTCGGCGGCCGTACTCGTCACCGCCGTCTGGGCGGCTGACCGGCGGCCGGCCGGCGACCCGACCGTCGGCGAGGTGACCCGGGTCGGGGTGATGCAGGGCGAGTCGATCCCCGACTACGTGGAGGCGACCCGGGGAGAGTTGCGCTCGCTGATCGCCGCCAGCGCCGCCGAGCCGGCGGAGCCGACGTACGCCCTGGTCACCATGTCGGCCTATCTCGCGCCGGACCGGTTGACCCCGGTGCTGACCGGGATCGGTGTCTCGGAGGTCTTCGCCCGGCTGTGGCGCCCCGGCACCCAGACCGAGATCGTCCGCATTCCGGCGATGCGGGTCCCGGACGACGTGGTCGCCGGGATGTCGGAGGTGGCGGCCCGCAAGGACCAGGAGGCCCGGGACTACCAGGAGCGGGCCGCCGGGGTCAGCGGCGACGGCGCCGGGGAGCGGGAACTGCGCCGGTACTACTCGAGTGGCGCCCGCGTCGCCGACGAGGAGGCGACCGCCTACCGGATCGGATGCTCGTGCGTCTACGCGGCGGTGGTCCGCGGTGAACCGGTCGCACTGGAGCGGATCGCCGCCCGACCCGAGGTACGGGCCGTCGACCCGGCACCGGAGGTACGGCGACTGGACCGTACCGTCTTCACACCGCCGCTGCCCGAGCAGTCCGACGTGGCCCGCCCGCCCGCCGACGCGAGCCTGCCGGCGACCGACGGCGACGAGACCGCTGACCCGGACGCCGGGGGTACGCCGGAGGCTGACCCGCCCGCCCCGCCGACCTCGACCCGTCCGGCGGCCGACCCACCGGTCGCCGGTACCGCGAGTCCGGTCGGTCCCGGCGGCACGGCGCCGCCGCCCACGGCGGACTCCCCGGTGGAGGACGATCCACCGAGGCCGGACCCGCCGGTTGATTCGCCGACGGCCGAGATACCGTCGGACCGGCCGCCGGTCGAGGCACCGCCGGTCGAACCGCCCACCACCGGGGCGAGCGGCGGAGCGTGACGGTGGGCGGCACGATGGACGTCTGGTCGACGGTGGGCACGCCGACGGCGATGGATGCGCTGGCGTAGGTGGCCCGAATAGGGTTTGCTTCGTAGCCTGTCAGGGCGGGGACCGATGGTGCTGGGAGGGGCGAGCCGTGGACGGCACCGAGACCGGCTGGGGCCGGCCGGCGGAATCAGCGCCGCGTTGGCGGGCGCTGCTCGACCGGGCCCTGCACGGCGGTCGCACCGACGAGCAGCGGGTTCTCGACGAGCGAGCCGGGCCGGAGCCGCCTGCCGAGGGCGGCTCGACCGGCCGGTTCGCCGGTAACGGGTACCCGAACAGGCCCGAGCCCGACCCTCGCCCGCCGGCCCCGGGGCACCCGGCCCGGCCCGGTTATCCGGAGCCGGCAGGTTACGGCGGCGCCGGTTATCCGGGGGAGTCCCGCTACGCCGCCCTGGAGGAGGGGTACCGGCCAGATCCCGGCTTCGGTGCCGCACGCCCGGCCGACCCCGGATACCGTCCCGGGCCGGTGCACCCCGCGGAGCCCGGCTACCGTCCCGGCCCGGACTACCGGACCGGCCCCGACCGGCGGGAGCCCGGTTATCCGCCCGGCGGCTACCGGCCGGACCCCGGCTACCGGCCGGAGCCGGTAGAGCCGTACCGCCCGGAGCCTGGGGAGCCGTACCGGCCGGAGCCGGGTGAGCCGTACCGGCCGGAACCGGGTCCGGACTTTCCCGGCGAGTCCCGCTATGCCGCCCTCGGCAGCGGCTACCAGCCCCCGCCGCCGGTGGTGCCGGCGCCGCGACCGGCCCTGCCCAGCCCGCCGCCACCGGGCCGTCGCGGCGAGCCGCCCCCGGCACAGCGGGCGGTGCCGCCGCCCGCCGGTCGGTCGGTTCCGGCGCAGCGCGGCTCGCTGGCGCCGCCGGCCGCCCCGCCCGTCATCCCGCCACCCGGCCCGGCACCGGGACATCCGCCGGCCGCCGGCTATCCGGCGGTGGACGTCGGGTACGCCCCGGTGTCCCGCCGGGCCAGCGTCGAGCCCTATCCGAGCCGGCAGCAGCGGTCGGCCGACCCCGAGGTGGAGCGCGCCCGCAACGTGTTGCGCCGCGAACTCGGCTCACCCCGGGTGGTCGCCTTCGCCAACCCGAAGGGCGGTGTGCACAAGACCACCGCGACGGTGCTCGCCGCGGCGACGGTGGGCAGCGTACGCGGCCGTGGCGTGCTCGCCTGGGACGACAACGAACTGCGCGGCACCCTCGGCCTGCGGGCCGGTAGCGCCCGGCACGCCCGTACGATCCGGCACCTGGTCGCCGACCTGATCGAGATCGAGGCGCTGCCGAGTACCCAGTTGCTCGACCGGCTCGACGACTATCTCCGGCACGCCTCCGACGGCTCGTACGACGTGCTGGCCGGCGAGGAGAGTCCCCGGTTCGCCCATCGTCTCGACCAGCACACCGTCCGGCGGGTGCTGGAACTGCTCCGCCGCACCCACGACGTGATCTGTGTCGACACCGGCAACAACGTGGAGAGTTCCAACTGGCAGACGGTGCTGCGCGCCGCCGACCAGCTGGTGGTGACCACGGTGCCCCGGGAGGACGCCGCCTACACCGCCGACTGGATGCTGGACCTGCTGCACGACATCGGCATGGGCGAGCTGGCCGACAACGCGGTCACCCTGCTCTCCTGCCCGACGCCGGGCCGCTCGCCGCTGCTGGACGACCTGAAGCGGCACTTCGCCACCCGGACCCGCGCGGTGGCGGTGGTGCCGTACGACCCGGCGCTGGAGACCGGCTCCTCGATCGAGTACGCCCAACTGGCGCAGGAGACCCGGGACGCGTGGCTCCAGGCGGCGTCGATGATGCTGGAGCCGTTCGCCCGCTGACGGTGTAAGGAAGGGCCCCCGCTTATCGCTTTCTGTCGTACAAGGGCCCCTTCCTAACGGGCAGGGCGGATGTGTGGGGCAGGTCGCCGAGGGAGTGTCAAGGCTGGAGACCGGGAGGCCCTGAGGCTAGGCTCGGGTGCCGGCGGTCGCGCCGCGAGGGGCGGCCCCGCCGTCGGGGCACGGACCGTGCCGTCCGGCCCACGCTCGCCCGGCGCTGCGTGGTGCCGTTTGGGGGATGCGTCGCTGGGTGACCGGCAGCCGCCGTCGAGTTTTCGTCGGGGTGCCGGTCGGCAGCCGCATGAGGGGAAGGGGGCCCTGGGGTGTCTGACTCGTTCGTGCACCTGCACGTGCACACCGAGTACTCGATGCTCGACGGGGCGGCCCGACTCAAGGAGTTGTTCGCCGAGACCAACCGGCTGGGCATGCCGGCCCTGGCGATGACCGACCACGGCAACCTCTTCGGGGCGTACGACTTCCACAAGCAGGCCACGGCCGCCGGAGTGAAGCCGATCATCGGGGTCGAGTCGTACCTGACCCCGGGGACCGACCGGCGGGAACGGACCCGGGTCCGCTGGGCCGACGGTGGCGAGAACGACGTCTCCGGCGGTGGGGCGTACACCCACATGACGATGATCGCCGGGGATGCGGACGGCCTGCGGAACCTGTTCCGGCTGAACTCGCGATCGAGCCTGGAGGGCTACTACTTCAAGCCGCGGGCCGACCGGGAAC
Organism: Plantactinospora sp. CNZ320; assembly: GCF_002846275.1. Lineage (NCBI taxonomy): Bacteria > Bacillati > Actinomycetota > Actinomycetes > Micromonosporales > Micromonosporaceae > Plantactinospora > Plantactinospora sp. CNZ320. The sequence goes on along the minus strand of NZ_PJMP01000001.1, from coordinate 2,707,841 downwards.
TGCTGCACCAGTACGGCAAGGGGATCATCGCCACCACCGGCTGCCCCTCCGGCGAGGTGCAGACCTGGCTGCGGATCGGCAACTTCGACAAGGCGTGCGAGTCGGCGGCGGAGTTCCGGGACATCTTCGGGGCGGACAACTACTACCTGGAGGTGATGGATCACGGGCTCGACATCGAGACCCGGATCCGGCAGGACCTGATCCGGCTGGGCAAGAAGCTCAACCTCAAGCCGGTGGCCACCAACGACCTGCACTACACCTACGAGAAGGACGCCGACGCGCACGAGGTGCTGCTCTGCGTGCAGTCCGGCTCGACGCTCGCCGACCCGAAGCGGTTCAAGTTCGACGCGCGGGACTTCTATCTGAAGTCGGCGGCCGAGATGCGCGCGCTCTGGGACTCGGAGGTGCCGGGGGCCTGCGACAGCACGCTGGAGATCGCGGAACGGATCGGCGACTACTCGGAGCTGTTCGCCCCGCGCAACCTGATGCCGCAGTTCCCGGTGCCGGCCGGCGAGACCGAGGAGACGTACCTGCGCAAGGAGGTGATGCGCGGGCTGGAGCGGCGCTTCCCGGACGGGGTGCCGGAGGACCGTCGGCAGCAGGCCGAGTACGAACTCGGCGTCATCCTCAAGATGGGCTTCCCGGGCTACTTCCTGGTCACCGCCGACCTGGTCGCGTACGCCAAGCGGGAGGGGATCCGGGTCGGGCCGGGCCGTGGTTCGGCGGCGGGCGCCCTGATCGCGTACGCGCTCGGCATCACCGAACTGGACCCGATGGCGCACGGCCTGCTCTTCGAGCGCTTCCTCAACCCCGATCGCGTGTCGATGCCCGACATCGACATGGACTTCGACGAGCGTAGGCGCGGCGACATGATCCGCTACGCCACGGAGAAGTACGGCGAGGAGCGGGTCGCGCAGATCATCACGTACGGCACCATCAAGGCGAAGGCGGCGATCAAGGACGCGGCCCGGGTCCTCGGGTACCCGTTCGCGATGGGCGACCGGATCACCAAGGCGATGCCCCCGGCGGTGATGGGCAAGGACATCCCGCTCGGCGGCATCTTCGACCCCGGGCACCCGCGCTACCAGGAGGCGGCGGAGTTCCGGCAGCTCTACGACGGCGACGGCGAGGTACGCAAGGTCGTCGACACCGCCAAGGGCCTGGAGGGGCTGAAGCGGCAGTGGGGGGTGCACGCGGCCGGGGTGATCCTGTCCCGGGACCCGCTGGTGGACGTGCTGCCGATCCAGAAGCGCGAGCAGGACGGCTCGATCATCACCCAGTGGGACATGGGTGCCTGCGAGACCATCGGCCTGCTCAAGATGGACTTCCTGGGCCTGCGCAACCTGACCATCATGGACGACGCGCTCGAGGCGATCCGGGAGAACCGGGGCGAGAACCTGGTGCTGGAGGACCTGCCGCTGGACGACAAGGCGACGTACGCCCTGCTCGGCCGGGGTGACACCCTCGGGGTGTTCCAGTTCGACGGCGGCCCGATGCGGGCGCTGCTGCGGTCGATGGCACCGGACAACTTCGAGGACATCTCGGCGGTCGGCGCGCTCTACCGGCCCGGTCCGATGGGCGCGAACGCGCACAACGAGTACGCCGACCGCAAGAACAACCGCAAGCCGGTGGTACCGATCCACCCCGAACTCGCCGAGTCGTTGCAGGACATCCTCGGTGACACCTACGGGCTGATCGTCTACCAGGAGCAGGTAATGGCGATCGCCCAGAAGGTGGCCGGCTACTCGCTCGGCAAAGCAGACCTGCTGCGCCGGGCGATGGGCAAGAAGAAGAAGGAGATCCTCGACAAGGAGTTCGCGCCCTTCGCCGCCGGCATGAAGGCAAACGGCTACAGCGACGCGGCGATCAAGACCCTCTGGGACATCCTGGTCCCGTTCTCCGACTACGCGTTCAACAAGGCGCACAGCGCGGCGTACGGCGTGGTCTCCTACTGGACCGCCTACCTCAAGGCGAACTACCCGGCGGAGTACATGAGCGCACTGCTCACCTCCGTCGGCGACGACAAGGACAAGTCGGCGGTCTACCTGGCCGAGTGCCGGCGGATGGGCATCAAGGTGCTGCCGCCGGACGTGAACGAGTCCAACGCCCGGTTCGCCGCGGTCGGCAAGGACATCCGGTTCGGGCTCGGCGCGGTCCGCAACGTCGGCGCGAACGTGGTCGAGTCGATCCGGCGGGCCCGCAAGGAGAAGGGCAAGTTCACCGACTTCTACGACTACCTGCGCAAGGTCGACGCGGTGGCCTGCAACAAGCGCACCATCGAATCACTCATCAAGTCGGGGGCGTTCGACTCGCTCGGGCACACCCGCAAGGGGCTGCTCGCCGTACACACCGACGCGATCGACTCGTTCATCGCGCTCAAGCGCAACGAGGCGGTCGGCCAGTACGACCTCTTCGGCGACGCGTTCGGCGGCGGCGATGACGGCGGTGGGGGCGGCATGGTGGTGACCCCGCCGATCCCGAGCGGCGAGTGGGACAAGACCGACCTGCTCACCTTCGAGCGCGAGATGCTCGGCCTCTATGTCTCCGACCATCCGCTCTTCGGTGTCGAGCACGTGCTGGCCGCCGCCGCCGACATGTCAATCGCGGCGCTGGCCGAGGAGGGCGGGGTCGCCGACGGGCAGGTGGTCAACCTGGCCGGCATCCTCTCCGGGGTGCAGCGCCGGATCACCAAGCAGGGCCGGGCGTGGGCCTCGGCGACCCTGGAGGACCTCGGCGGCGCGGTCGAGGTGCTCTTCTTCCCGAACACCTACGAGCTGGTCGGGCAGTACATCGCCGAGGACGCGATCGTGGTGGTCAAGGGCCGGGTCGACCGCCGCGACGACCAGCCCCGGCTGATGGCGATGGACCTGTCGATGCCCGACATCACCGCACCGGACGAGGTGAAGCCGGTGGTGCTGGCCCTGCCGCCGTCCCGCTGCACGCCGCCGCTTGTGGAACGGCTCCGCGAGGTGCTGGCCAGCCATCCCGGCTCGGCCGAGGTGCACGTCAAGCTGGTCAACGGCTCCCGGGCCACCCTGCTGCGGCTCAGCCCGCTCCGGGTGGCGCCCACCACCGCGCTGATGGCCGACCTCAAGGCGCTGCTCGGCCCGAGCGCCGTCGCCGGCTGACCCCCCCCGCGCCTCGCGCCGCGAGGCGCGGCGGTTTGTGCGTGCTGGATGTCGTGGTAGCGACAGTCACCGCGCACAAACCACTGTTTGATTGCCGGGTGCGGGTGCCGGATGATGAGGCTAGCGGGCTGGAGTGGTTGTTGTTCGAGCAGGCGGGGGTGGTCACCTGGAGTCAGGCTGTTGCCGAGCTGACTCCCTCGAAGGTGCGGCACCTGCTCAACACCGGCCGCTGGCGCCGGGTGGCACACAATCTGTTGATAACGCAGAACGGCCAGTTCACGCGTGAGCAGCAGTGGTGGGTGGCGGTGCTCGCCGCCGGTGACGGCGCGCTTCTCGCCGGTCTGGCGTCGGCCCGCGCCGGCGGGCTACGTGGGACGTGGCGTAGCGACGTGGTCGACGTGCTCGTTCCGTACGGTAAGGGAGCGCCGAACCTGTTGCGTCGGTTGCCGCTGGGGCTGCCGGCCGTACGCGTACGCCGGACCCGGCACCTGCCCGACGCCGACCGCCAGCGGGGCCGGCCGGATCGCACCACGATGGCCCGTGCCCTCGTCGACGCGGCGCAGTGGGCGCGCACCGACGACGAGGCGCAGGTGATCCTCGCGGCCGGCTGCCAGCAACGACGTGTCACGCCGGCCGAGATTCATGCGGTGCTCGCGCGGATGCCCCGGGTGCGACGGCGGGCGCTGATGCGGCAGACGATGGCAGACATCGCGGGCGGAGCGGAGGCGCTCTCCGAGATCGACTTTGTCCGGCTCTGCCGCCGTCACCGGATACCGGTGCCGGATCAGCAGGAGCGTCGTACGGACGCGAGCGGTCGGGTCCGGTATCTCGACGCCTACTGGCGGCGGTGGCGGCTGCACGCCGAGGTCGACGGCGCGCACCACATGGATGCCCGACACTGGGCCGCGGACCTGCGTCGCCAGAACGAGATCTGGGTGGCCGGCGACCGCATCCTGCGCTTCACCGCCTTTGACGTGCGCCGCAAACCCGAGTACGTGGTGGCACAGGTGCGCGCCGCCCTCGAAGCGGCAGGCTGGCGCGAGAGTTCGTGAACACTCCTTGCCGTAACGTCCGTCGACAGAACTGCGCGGGCTCACATCGATTTCTAGCGGCACATCGCGCTGCCTACCGACCAGGTTGGGCGGTTTCCTGTACCGGGACTCCGACCGTGCGCCGGGCCTGAGAGGATCATTTGGTGAGTCCGGCAACCAGCCGTCCCGACGGCACGTTTGACGACGGCGACGACCACCGCCCCCCGTCGACATCGACCCCACCTGCCCCGCCCCCCGCGTCCGGCGTCGAACCGGTGGGCGTCGGGGTGCCGCCACAAACGCCGGCAGGCTCGGACGGCTCTGCGCCCTCGGAGGGTGCCGGGCCGGCTCCGCTCGGGTACCCCGTCGTCCCGTCTCCGGGCGGGGGCGATCCGGCCGGGGGGCGGCTGCGGGGCGGGGCGGCCAGCGTCGCGGCGCTGCTGGCGCTGATCCTGTTGGGGGTCCCGTTCGGCCTGCTCTGGTCGGCCGTGTCGCCCGGTGTGCCGGTGGTGCAGACCGAGGACGGCGCGCTGCTGGCCGCGTCGCAGCCGGAGGAGTTCATCGCCGCTGACGGCTGGTTCAGCCTGCTCGGGTTCGCTCTCGGTGTGCTGGCCGCGATCGCGGTGTGGCTGCTGCTGCGCCGGCGCCGGGGACCGGTCGGCATGCTGGTGGCGGTGCTCGGCATGCTCGGCGCCGCCGTACTCGCCTGGCAGATCGGTCGGCAGATCGGCCTCGCCGGCTACGAGCGGCTGCTCGCCAGCGCCCCGCCCGGGGCGACGTTCAGCAAGCCGCCGGACCTGTACGGCGGGCAGTACGACTTGCTGCTCGGGTTCATCCCAGTCATCGGGGACCTGCTGGTGCCGGCGTTCGGCACGGTGGTGACGTACACCCTGCTCGCCGGCTGGTCCCGTTACCCCGGACTGCGCCCCGAGGCCGAGCCGGTGTTCCACCCCGAGGTCGAGCCGGCATCCCGGCCGGTCAGTTGGGACTTGCCGGTACCGCCAGCTCCGCCAGTGGCACCGGCACCGCCCGTACCTGGCGCAGCAGAGCCGCCTCGCGATTGAGCAGCCGGAGTTCCGCGCTCAGCCGGCCGGCGGTGTCCGGCGTCGCCAGCAGGCGCTGCCGGTCGGTGAGGGTCAGCGCGGCGGTCGCGGCCACCAGGTGGGACAGCACTGTCGGGTCGTCCGGCAACTGCTCGGCAAGCTCCTCCGGGTCGTCCCGGACCAGCGTGAGATAGCGCCGGAAGACCGCGAGTACCCGGGGCGCCAGCAGGTCGGCGAGCTGCTCCTGCCCGACCGGCTCCGGCAGCCACTCCACCTCGGCGGTCAGGTACGGCGTGCCGCCCTCCTCGACCCGGGCGATCCGGAACCGTCGGCGGCCCACGGTGACGATGTCCAGCCGACCGTCCGGCAGCTCGGTGACCTGCCGCAGCTCGGCGGTACAACCGACGTCGTGCAGGGAGACCGGCGGACCGTCAGGGCGCTGGTCGGTCAGCTCCGACTGGTCCGACCGCTCTTCCGGACCGGGCCGGGACTCGGCTTCGGGGCCGGCGGAGACCGTCGCCGACCCGCCGCTGCGGATGGCGACCACCCCGAACTCCCGGGGCGTGCCGTCCGGCAGGCCGCGCAGGTGCCGCATCAACTCCAGATAGCGCGCCTCGAAAATGTGCAACGGCAGGACCAAGCCGGGAAAGAGCACCGTCCCGAGCGGAAACACCGGCAGCCGCGCGTCCACCGTCCGAGCCTAGCCCGTCGCCCCCGGCGGTGAACCGCCCCGCCGGGGGCGATCCTGCCACCGGTCGGCCCCGCCCGTCCGGTCCCGTCGACCCTCGTGCCACCCGTCCGGTCCCGTCGACGTTCGTGCCACCCGCCCGGTCCCGTCGACGTTCGTGCCACCCGCCCGGTCCCGCTGTCCGGTCCCGTTCCACCCGCCCGGCCCCGCTGTCCGGTCCCGTCCCACCCGGTCGGTCCCGCTGTCCTGTCCTTCCGCCCGTCCGGTCCCTGCGTCCGGTCCCCGTTCCGTCCGGTCGGTCCCGTTCCGCCCGAGCGAGCGGCAGCGGCCGGGGCAGGTTGAAGCCCACCGGCCGGCGGCGCGGAGCCGCCACGGCGTGCCGGCGTACGCCCCCGGCAAAGGGGGTGGCCCGGGTCACCGTCCCGCCGGCTGGGCGGACGCGGTCCGATCGGTGGGCGCCGAATAGACTGCCAAGGGTGTTGAACCGGATCGACCTGCGCGGCGGTTGGCGTGACCCACGCTCGCTGCTGCCCCGTGCCCAGCTCGACGTCTCCGTGGCGGTGGAGAAGATCCGCCCGATCGTGGAGGCGGTCCGCGAGCATGGTTTCGCGGCGATCCAGGACGCCACCCATCGGCTCGACGGCCTGCGGCTGGACCGGTTCCGGGTGCCTGCCGAGGCGATCACCGAGGCCGAGTCGACGCTGGAGCCGGAGGTCCGGGCCGCGCTGGTCGAGTCGATCGACCGGGCCCGCCGGGTGCACGCCGACCAGCGGCGGGCCGACGTGACCACCGAGGTGGTGCCGGGCGGCACTGTCACCGAGCGCTGGGTCCCGGTCGACCGGGTCGGGCTCTACGTCCCCGGCGGCCTCGCGATGTACCCCTCGACCGTGGTGATGAACGTCGTGCCGGCCCAGGCGGCCGGCGTCCGCTCGCTGGTGGTGGCGAGCCCGCCGCAGCAGGAGTTCGGCGGCCTGCCCGACGCCCGGGTGCTCGCCGCCTGCGCGCTGCTCGGCGTCGACGAGGTGTACGCGGTCGGCGGTGCCCAGGCGATCGCCATGCTGGCGTACGGGGCGACGACGGACGCGGACGGGCAGACCCGGTGCGAGCCGGTCGACATGATCACCGGACCGGGCAACATCTGGGTCACCGCCGCCAAGCGGCTGCTCCGGGGTGTGGTCGGGATCGACGCCGAGGCCGGCCCGACCGAGATCGCCGTACTCGCCGACGAGACGGCCGACCCGGTGCACGTGGCGGCCGACCTGATCAGCCAGGCCGAGCACGATCCGCTGGCCGCGAGCGTGCTTGTCACGCCGTCGGTGGAGCTGGTCGAGGCGGTCGACCGGGAGCTGCGCCGGCAGGTGCCCGAGGCCAAGCACGCCGACCGGATCAGCACCGCGCTCGGCGGGCCGCAGAGCGGTGCGGTGCTGGTCGACGACCTGGCGGCGGGACTGCGGGTGGTCGACCTCTACGCCGCCGAGCACCTGGAGATCCAGACCCGGGACGCCCGCGAGTGGGCGATGCGGGTACGCAACGCCGGGGCGATCTTCGTCGGCCCGTACGCGCCGGTGTCGCTCGGCGACTACTGCGCCGGCTCCAACCACGTGCTGCCGACCGGCGGCTGTGCCCGGCACTCCTCGGGGCTCTCGGTGCAGTCCTTCCTGCGCGGCATCCACATCGTCGAATACGACGAGGCGGCGCTCCGGGACACCGCCCGGCACGTGGTGACACTTGCCGCCGTGGAGGATCTGCCCGCGCACGGCCAGGCGGTGCGGGTCCGGTTCCCGGAGAGTGTCGACGGGGCGGCGACGTGATCTCCCTTTCCGACCTGCCGATCCGCGACGACCTGCGCGGACGCAGCCCGTACGGTGCGCCGCAGCTCGACGTGCCGGTGCGGCTGAACACCAACGAGAACTCGTACCCGCTGCCGGAGGCGGTGGTGGAGGCGATCGGCAAGGCGGTCGCGGCCGAGCTGCGGGATCTGAACCGCTATCCCGACCGGGACGCGGTGGCGCTCCGGGCCGACCTCGCCGACTATCTCGGGCACGGGCTCGGCACCGCCAACGTCTGGGCGGCGAACGGGTCCAACGAGGTCCAGCAGCAACTGTTGCAGGTCTTCGGTGGGCCGGGGCGGACGGCGCTCGGCTTCACCCCGGCGTACTCGATGCATCCGCTGCTGGCCACCGGCACCGGCACGACCTGGCGGGACGGCGCCCGGGGCACCGACTTCGGGTTGACCGTCGCCGACGCCGTCGCGCAGGTCCGCGAGTACCAGCCGGATCTGGTCTTCCTCTGCTCGCCGAACAACCCGACCGGCACCGCCCTGGACCCGGCGGTGCTGGACGCGGTGCTGGCCGAGGCGCCCGGGATGGTGGTGGTGGACGAGGCGTACGCCGAGTTCGCCCGCCCCGGCACCCCGACCGCGCTGGCTCTGCTGCCCGGCCACCCCCGGCTGGTGGTGACCCGGACCATGAGCAAGGCGTTCGGTTTCGCCGGTGGGCGGCTCGGCTATCTCGCCGCCGATCCGGCGGTGGTGGACGCGGTGCAGCTCGTCCGGCTGCCCTACCACCTCTCGGCGCTCACCCAGGCCGCCGCCCGGGCGGCCCTGGCACACCGGGACCTGCTGCTCGGCACGGTCGAGGCGATCAAGGAGCAGCGGGACCGGATCGTGGCCGGGCTGCGTTCGTCCGGCCGGACGGTCGCCGACAGCGACGCCAACTTCGTGCTCTTCGCCGTCGGCGGCGACCAGCGGGTCGCCTGGCGGGCACTGCTCGACCACGGCGTGCTGGTCCGCGATGTCGGGCTGCCCGGCTGGCTGCGGGTCACCGCAGGCACGCCGGAGGAGACCGACGCCTTCTTCCGCGCCCTAGAATCGGTGCCGACCAGCTCCGATCCGACCGGCTCCGGGACGGCGTGATGCGTTACCGAACAGCAGGTCGGCCGACCCGGACACCCGGTCGGCCGCCCCGGACAGCGAAAGGTCCTACCGTGAGCAGCAGAACCGCCCGGGTCGAGCGGACCACGGCCGAGACCAAGGTGCTCGTCGAGCTGGATCTCGACGGCTCCGGACAGGCCGACATCACCACCGGGGTCGGCTTCTACGACCACATGCTGCACCAGATCGCCCGGCACGGCGGTTTCGACCTGACCGTGCACACGGTCGGCGACCTGGAGATCGACGCCCATCACACCATCGAGGACACCTCGCTGGCTCTCGGCACCGCCTTCGAAGAGGCCCTCGGCAACAAGGCCGGCATCCGGCGGTACGGCTCGGCCACCATCCCGATGGACGAGGTGCTGGTCCGGGCCGCCGTCGACCTCTCCGGCCGGCCGTACGTGGTGCACGACGAGCCGCCGCTCGCCCCGTACATCGGGCCGGTCTATCCGACCAGCATGACCCGGCACATCTGGGAGTCCTTCGGCCAGTCCGCCCGGTTGACCCTGCACGTGTCGGTGCTCCGGGCAGCCCGGCCCGGCGGGCACCCGGACGCGCACCACGTGGTGGAGGCGCAGTTCAAGGCGGTCGCCCGGGCGCTGCGCGAGGCGGTGGCCATCGATCCCCGGTCGGCCGGCGTGGTGCCGAGCACCAAGGGGCTGCTCTGATGGACATCGTCCTGCCGGTGGCGCTCTTCGCACTGGGTGGCGTGCTGATCGGTGGCGCCTGGTCGCTGCACCGCCAGGGCGCACCGCAGCGGGTGCTCTGGATCGTGGGCCTGCTCGCCCTGCTCGCCACCGCCGGTGGTGTGCTCTGGCTCGTACCCGGGGAGGGTGGATGACCGCCGAGGCGCCGGCACTGCCCCGGGTGGTGGTGCTGGACTACGGCTCCGGCAACCTGCGCTCCGCGCAGCGGGCGGTGGCCCGGGCCGGCGCCGAGGTGACGGTCACCGACGACCTCGACGCGGCGGCCGCCGCCGACGGCCTGGTGGTGCCCGGGGTCGGCGCCTACGCCGCCTGCATGGCCGGGATCGAGGCGCTGCGGGCCGGTCCGGTGATCGCCGAGCGGGTCGCGGCGGGCCGCCCGGTGCTCGGCATCTGCGTCGGCATGCAGATCCTCTTCGAGTACGGCGAGGAGCACGGCCTCGTCACCAAGGGGCTCGGGCTGCTGCCCGGCGGGGTGACCCGGCTGACTGCCGAGCGGGTGCCGCACATGGGCTGGAACACCGTCGCGGCACCGCCGGAGTCCCGGCTCTTCGCCGGTCTGCCGTCTGACGCCCGCTTCTACTTCGTGCACTCCTACGCCTCGACCGACACGGGCGTACTCGCCGCCGCCGGTGCATTGCCGACCATGGCCGAGCACGGTGGCCGGTTCGTGGCTGCGGTGGAGCGCGGGCCGCTCTCGGCAGCCCAGTTCCATCCCGAGAAGTCCGCCGAGGCCGGCCGGATCCTGCTGCACAACTGGCTGGCCACGCTGTGACGGCGCCCCGGACCCGGGGAGTTCCGGGCCGCCGTGCCGGGGCGGGTGTCGCCCGGTGAGCAAGGAACGGGCCCGCCGCCGCGCGATCCGGCTCGCCGAGGCGGAACGGGAGCGGGCCGCCCGGGCGAGGCGGGTCGCCCGCCGGCAACGCCGCCGTACGTTGCTGCGCCGGCTCACCCCGCGACTGCCGGACCGGCGTACCGGACGGTTGTTCGCGCGGCGCAGCCGGGGCGAGCGGGCCGGAGTGGTCGCACTCTCCGGTGCGGCGGTGATCGTCATCTGGCTGCTCGTCGACGACCTGGCCCTGCGGCTCGCCCTGATCGCGCTGCTGCTGCTGGTGCTGCCGGCGGTCGTGGTGATCGCGCTGGGCCGCCGGACCTGAGCCCACCAGCACAGTCGTTTCGCCAACCGAGGAGAGCACGTTGAGCCTGACCCTGCTTCCCGCCGTCGATGTCGCGAACGGCCAGGCGGTCCGCCTGGTCCAGGGCGCCGCCGGCAGTGAGACCAGCTACGGCGAGCCACTGGAGGCGGCCCTGGCCTGGCAGCGCGACGGCGCCGAATGGATCCACCTGGTCGACCTCGACGCCGCGTTCGGCCGGGGCTCGAACGCCGAGCTGCTGGCCGAGGTGGTCGGCCGGCTCGACGTCTCGGTGGAACTCTCCGGCGGGATTCGGGACGACGAGTCGCTGCGGGCGGCGCTGGCCACCGGGGCGGCCCGGGTCAACATCGGCACCGCCGCCCTGGAGGACCCGCAGTGGTGCGACCGGGTCGTCGGCGAGTACGGCGACCGGGTGGCGATCGGGCTGGACGTGCGCGGGCGTACCCTCTCGGCCCGGGGCTGGACCCGGGACGGCGGCGACCTGTTCGAGGTGCTGGAGCGGCTGGACAAGGCGGGCGCGGCACGTTACGTGGTGACCGACATCACCAAGGACGGCATGATGCGCGGCCCCAACCTCGACCTGCTGCGCGAGGTCTGTGCCCGTACCGACGCCCCGGTGATCGCCTCCGGCGGCGTCTCGACCCTGGACGACCTGCGGGCGCTCGCCACGCTGGAACCGATCGGGGTGGAGGGCGTGATCGCCGGCAAGGCGCTCTACGCCGGTGCGTTCACCGTCGCCGAGGCCCTCGCCGTGCTGCGGGCGGCATGATGGTCCGCACGGCGGAGGCGGTCGTGGCCGTGCCGGTTAGGCTCGGCTCATGACTGTGGCGGTACGGGTGATCCCCTGCCTCGACGTGGACGCGGGACGGGTCGTCAAGGGGGTCAACTTCGTCGACCTGCGGGACGCGGGCGACCCGGTCGAGCTGGCCGGGGCGTACGACGAGGCGGGTGCCGACGAGCTGACCTTCCTCGACGTCACCGCCTCCTCGGACGACCGGGGCACCATGCTCGACGTGGTACGCCGGACCGCCGAGACGGTCTTCATCCCGCTCACCGTCGGCGGCGGCGTACGCCGGGTCGCCGACGTCGACGTGCTGCTCCGGGCCGGTGCGGACAAGGTGGGGGTGAACACCGCCGCGATCGCCCGGCCGGAACTGATCGCCGAGATCGCCGAGCGGTTCGGGCGGCAGGTGCTGGTGCTCTCGCTTGACGTGCGGCGTGCCCCGGCCGGGACCGGCACCGAGAGCGGGTTCGAGGTGACCACCCACGGTGGCCGGCGCGGCACCGGGATCGACGCGGTCGGCTGGGCGGCCCGCGCCGCCGAACTGGGTGCCGGGGAGATCCTGCTCAACTCGATGGACGCCGACGGCACCAAGGCCGGCTTCGACCTGGAGTTGATCGCCGCGGTGCGGCAGGTGGTGGACGTACCGGTGGTGGCCAGCGGCGGGGCCGGCGCGGTGGCCCACTTTCCGCCGGCGGTGGCGGCCGGCGCGGACGCGGTACTGGCGGCCAGCGTCTTCCACTTCGGCGAGTTGAGTGTCGGCGAGGTCAAGGACGCGCTGCGCGGCGCCGGGCATCCGGTCCGCTGATCCACGTCCGGGCATCCGGTGAGCTGACCCGTCGCGGCCCGACCGCCGCAGCGCTGTCGGGTGGGTCGGCTGGTCGGGCCGGGCGGACTATCCGCCGTTCTCCGGGGAGCGGCGCGGCATCGGCAGGGTGAACCGGGCGGCGTACTCCTGAATCGCCGCGGCGTGCTCGTCCTCGGCGAGTTCCCAGTCGTGGCTGCCGGGGGAGTGTCGCCGGGTCAGCACCCCGTGCACCGTCTCGACGGTGGTGGCGAGCCCGCCGTGCGGCCGGGTACGCCAGAGGTGCTCACCGGCGGAGGTGACCCGGAACCAGCCGTCCGAGACGGTGATCAGGCCGGCGCCGACCAGGCGGCGCACCGCGGCCTCGATCTCGTGCCGGGCCGGCAGGGCCCGGTTGAGATGGTCGGCGGTGGAGAGCACGTCGGCGAGCCGGACGCCCTCCGGTCGCCGGGTGCTGCTCGACCGCCGGTGCCGACCGGCACCACCAGCGATGACCAGCGAAACGAAGATCCATGCGTCGGACCAACGCCATCCCTCATCCCCCATGGGAGAAATGATGCCGTGCCGCGCCAGCCGACGGAACCGTTGCGCACCGGTTCATTCCGTCGAACGGGGGCGACCGGCGCTCCACGTGGGATGATCCGGAACAGATCGACGATCTTTTTCGGCCCGCCGCGCCGGTCACCGGGTGCCGGCCTCGCGCACCGACCGGGACAGGTCGCCCGGGTCGGGCCGGGACAGATCACCCGGGTCGGGCCGGGACAGGTCGCCCGGGTCGGGCCCGGCGACCGGGACGGACTGGGCCACCGGGGTGGACTGGGCCGGTGGCGCCGGGGTGGACTGGGCCGGCGGCACCGTGAACATCGGGATGAAGGCGTGCACCAGCGGGCCGATGGCCAGGGCGTACACGACAGTGCCGATCCCGACCTGGCCGCCGAGGGCGAACCCGATCGCCAGTACGGCGACCTCGATCACGGTACGGACCAGCCGGAGTGACCGGTGCGGCCGGCGGGCGACGTACCCGGTCATCAGGCCGTCGCGCGGACCGGGGCCGAACCGGGCGCCGATGTAGAGGCCGGTCGCCATCCCGTTGAGCAGGATGCCGGCGGCCAGGAAGCCGATCCGGGTGGGCAGTGCCTCGACGGTGGGCAGCAGGGCCAGTGCGACGTCGACGGCGATTCCGATGACTACCACGTTGCTCACCGTGCCGAGGCCGGGACGCTGCCGCAGCGGGATCCAGAGCAGCAGCACCAGGGCACCGACGGCGATGGTCACGGTGCCGATCGAGGCTCCGGTGAGCCGGGACAGTCCCTGGTGGAAGACATCCCAGGGGTCGAGCCCGAGGGACGCCTCGACCATCAGCGCCATGCTGACGCCGTAGAGCGTCAGGCCGACGTAGAGCTGTCCGAGACGCCGGACGAGCCGGTCGCCACGGTTGCCAATTCTTGCCATGCATGCCACTCTGAGGGCCAATCCAGCGGTTATGAAGGGCCAATCGGGGTGGAGTGGCTATGACCAGCCTCGTTCGAGGGGCTCAGCTCAGCCGGATGCTCGGCCAGTGGCACGCACTTCCGGGTCGCCGGCGCAGCCCCGACTATCTCGCCCTGGCCGGCGCGGTGCGCGGGCTGCTCGCGGACGGCCGGCTGCCGCTGGGCGTACGGCTGCCGGCCGAGCGGGAACTCGCCGAGGCACTGCGGGTGAGCCGGACCACCGTCACCGCCGCCTACCGGGAACTGCGGGAGAGCGGGCACCTGAACAGCAGGCGGGGCGCCGGCAGTTGGACCACCCTGCCGGGCGGGCACCGGGTGGCCAGTTCGGGACTCTGGACCCCGCAGGACGACCTGGACATGATCGACCTCGGCTGCGCCGCGCTGGCCGCCCCGGCCGAACTCGCCTCGGCCGCCCGAGCCGCCGCCGAGGACCTGCCCCGCTATCTGGGCGGCGCCGGCTACCACCCGACCGGAATAGTCGAGCTGCGCACGGAGGTGGCCCGGGGCTACACCGAGCGGGGCCTGCCCACCAGCCCCGAGCAGATCATGGTGACCAACGGGGTGCAGCACGCCCTCGACCTGGTACTCCGGCTCGCCCTGCCGACCGGCGGCAGCGTACTCGTGGAATCGCCGACCTATCCCAACGCGCTCGCCGCGCTCGCCGCGCGCCGCGCCCGGATCGCCACCCACGGCCTCGCCACCGAGGGTACGGGCTGGGACGCCGACCTGCTGCTGGGCAGCCTCCGGCAGACCCGTCCCCGGTTGGCCTACCTGATCCCCGAGTTCCAGAACCCGACCGGTCACCTGATGCCGGCCGAGCTGCGCGAGCGGGTGGTGGCGACCGCACACGCCAGCGGCACCGACCTGGTGGTCGACGAGTCCTTCGTGGACCTCGCACTGGACGGCACCGAGGTGCCCCCGCCGACCGCCGTCTTCGACAGGCACTCCCGGGTCGTCACCATCGGCGGGATGAGCAAGCCGTACTGGGGCGGCCTGCGGATCGGCTGGATCCGCGCCTCGGCACCCCAGGTGCAGCGGCTGGCGGCGGCCCGGGTCGGGGTGGACATGGCCGGTCCGGTGCTGGACCAACTGGTCGCGGTACGGCTGCTCGCCGCCGCCGAGACGATCGTGGCCGACCGCCGGGCACAGTTGGCCACCCAGCGCGACGCCCTGCTCGCCGCGCTCCGCGTGGAACTGCCGAACTGGCGGGTGCGGACCCCGGCGGGTGGGGTGACGCTCTGGGCCGAGCTGGACGGGCCGATCGCCAGCGCGCTCGCCCGGGCGGCCGAGGAGGTCGGGGTACGCCTCGCGCCCGGTCCCCGGTTCGGCCTCGACGGCACCCTGGAACGCTTCCTCCGGCTGCCGTTCACGCTGCCCGCGCACGAGCTGACCGAGGCGGTACGCCGAATCGCGGCCGTCCGGTACGACATCGACCGGGTAGAGCGTCCACTGTGGCGGGAGCCCGTGGTGATCGCCTGAGCGGACCTGTGGTGTGCTCGCCTGAGCGGGCCCGTGGCGAGCGCCTGAGCCGAGCGGGCACCCGCCGGGGCGTCCGGCCGGACCTGCTGCGATCATCGACCCGATGACGATGATCGACAAGATCGCCTGGATCCGGCTGGAAGAGGGCCGGATCCTCAGCTCCCGCTCGCACGGCAGGGATGTCTACTACCTCCCGGGCGGCAAACGGGAGCCCGGCGAGACAGACCTCGAAACCCTGGTACGGGAGATCGAGGAGGAACTCAGCGTCGCCGTCCTACCCGGCACCGCCGAGCCGGTCGGCGTCTTCGCGGCGCCGGCCCACGGACATCCGGCCGGTACCGTCGTCCGGATGACCTGCTACGCCGCGGATTATCGAGGAGTGCTCCGACCGGCCAACGAGATCGCCGAGATCGTCTGGCTCGGGTACGCCGACCGGCACCGGGTCTCTCCGGTGGACCAGGTCATCTTCGACCACTTCCACGGCAGCGGCGAGCTGCGCTGAGCCGCTTCTGCCGCCGGACGCGGGAGTACGGTCCGCCGGTCCGCCCCGCTCAGGCCGGGTAGCCGGCCCGGGGGATGGTCACCACGCTGGGCAGGCGCAGCCGGGGCGTCGGCGGGGCGACCAGGCTGGCCCAGACGATCTTGCCATCGCTGCCGGGCAGTACGCCCCAGCTCGCGACCGACCGGGCGACCATGGCCAGCCCGCGACCGCGCAGCGCGAGCGGCTGCCGCGGATCCGGGGCAGCCTCCTGCCGGGGCAGCGCCGGCGTGCCGGGGTGCCGGTCCGCCACCGCGATCCGCAGCCGCTGCCGGTGGTGGCAGAGCGTCAGATCGATGTCGGTACCGGCGTGCTCGACGGCGTTCGCCACGAGTTCCGAGGCGACGAGTTGGGCCTGGTCGGTGACGTCGGAGAGCCGCCACCGCTCGCAGCACTCCCGGACAAGTCCGCGCGCCGCGCTCACCGCCTGCGGCACCGGCGGCAGTCGACGGTGGGCCTGCCGGGCGCGGGTCGACACCGGGTAGGGGCGGATCCGGCTGAGCGCGTCGGCGAGCCGGGGGTAGAGCCGGACCCGCCGGGTCGGTAGCCGGCGCAGCAGCATGGTCAGGGCCGAGGCCGGTGCGCAGACCAGCACTGTGATGCCGCGCCGGCACGACTCCCGGAGCATCACCATCGCCGGTAGCAGCGTCGGCAGCAGCTTGTCCGGGGCGATCCGGGTACAGTCCACCGCCACGTACGGCGGGTGGTGCGCGGCGCAACGTGAGAGTGCCCGTTGCAGGGCGTACGCCTGGGACACACTCCACCGGCCCGCCAAGGTGATCACCAAGGCGCCGGTCTCCACGTGCGCTGCCACCGTGGCCACCATCACCGGAACCCCCCTTACCACCCGCGTACCGTCGCGACCGGGCACCTGACCTCGCCCGCCGTGCGCCTGACTCTGCTCTTACCCCGGCGACGGGTCGATGAAGCCGCCCGGATGTCACCTTGTCGACGGTAGTTGTGTCGGGACCGACGGTAGTGCTCCGGGCGGCAGCACCGGACCGCCGGGCGATCGCCTGTCGCACGGCGGTCCGGTGAGTGTCGGGCCCCGTTCCGATGGGAGGAGCGGGAGCCCGGAGAGGGCTCAGAGCTGGGCGAGGGTGCCCTCGTACATCCCGTCGATCTCCGACTTGAAGTTGTCCTCCACGGCCCGACGCTTGATCTTCATCGAGGGCGTCATCTCGCCGTCCTCGACGGTCAGGTCGCGGGTGAGCACGGTCACCTTCTTGATCGTCTCCCAGCGGTTGAGCTTCTGGTTCAGCTCGGCGACGTAGCCGTCGACCATGGCACGTACCTCGGCCGACCCGACGATCTCCGCGTACGGCCGGCCGGCCAGCGGACCGCCGGCCGCCCAGGTGCCGATCGCGTCGGGGTCCAGGGTGACCAGCATGGTGCAGTAGTTGCGGGCCTGCCCGATCACGACCACCTGGGAGGTGTACGGGCAGAGCGCCTTGAACATGCCCTCGATGTGCGACGGCGAGATGTACTTGCCACCCGAGGTCTTGACCAGGTCCTTCTTCCGGTCGGTGATCTTCAGGAAGCCCTCGTCGTCGAGTTCGCCGATGTCACCGGTCCGGAAGAAGCCGTCCGAGGTGAACGCCTGGGCGGTCTCCTCGGGCAGGTTGTGGTAGCCGCGCATCACCGGCATGCCCCGGAGCAGGATCTCGCCGTCGGAGTCGATCCGGCACTCCAGGTCACCCATTGCCTTGCCGACCGTACCGATCTTGAGGGCACCCGGCCGGTTGACGAAGTTGCCGGCGCTGGTCTCGGTCAGCCCGTACCCCTCGGAGATCGGCAGGCCGGCTGCGGCGAAGAAGTGCGCGATCTCCTGGCTCAGCGGCGCGGCCCCGGAGACGAGTACCCGGATCCGGCCGCCCAGCCGGGCCTGGAGCTTGCTGAAGACCAGTTTCTCGGCGAGCCCGTACCGCAGTCGCAGCCCGGCCGAGACGGGCTGGCCGGCCTGCTCCAGCGCCACCTTGTGCCTGCCGGTCCGGACCGCCCAGGCGAAGATCTTCGCCTTCGCGCCGCCCGCCGTCTGCGCGGTGGTGACCGCCCGGTTGTAGACCTTCTCGAAGATCCGGGGTGCGCCGCACATCAGCGTCGGCCGGACCACCCCGAGCAGTTCGACCAGCCGGTCCAGCCGGCCGTCGACGTAGGTGGGCATGCCGACGTGGATCACGCCGCAGATCAGCGTCTTGCCGAACGAGTGCGACAGCGGCAACCAGAGGTACTGCAGGTCCTCCGCCTTGATCAGCCCGAGATTTGCCTGTGCCACGCCCTCCCAGCACCAGCCGGCGTGCAGCAGCTCGACGCCCTTGGGCCGGCCCGTGGTGCCGGAGGTGTAGATCAGGGTGGCCAGGTCGTCCTGGTCGATCTCGGCGACCACCCGGTCGATCAGCTCCGGGTCGTTCTCCAGGGCCAGCGCGCCCTGCACCTCCAGGTCGGCGAGGGCGAGCTGCGGCGGGGTGGCGTCCGAGGAGGCCGGCCCGTCGATGATCACGACGTGGGTAAGCGCCGGCAGCTCCACCCCGGCGATCTTGGCGGCCTGCTCGGCGTTCTCGGCGATCAGCACCTTCGAGCCGGAATCGGCGAGAATGTAGGCGGTGTCCTCCGGCTCGGTGGTCGGATAGACAGTGGTGGTCGCGCCGCCGGCACACATGATGCCGAGGTCGGCGAGGATCCAGTCGAGCCGGGTGTTGGCCAGGATCGCCACCCGATCCTCGGAGCCGATGCCGAGGCCGCGCAGTCCGGCCGCGATCGCCTTGGCGCGCTGGCCGACCTGCGCCCAGCTCAGCCAGACCGGGCCGGAGTCGTCCGGGGCGGGGTGGGCGAAAGCGTCCCGGTCGGGGGTGGCCGAGACACGCTTCAGGAACATGTCGGGGATGGACCGGTAGGGGACGTCGAGTGCCATGGCGAGGGGTGCCTCCGGATATCGTCGCGTGACGGTGATCACGTTAAATCGCGGTTACCGTACGGTATTGGCTTCTCCGGTGCCACGGCTAGTCCCGATCGGTCGGGCCGCCCGTACCGATCGGACCAGGTCGGCCCGCTCCCGCCTGGCGGATCCGGCCCGCCGTCACGGATCAGGCCCGAGTGGCAAAACCGAAATTCCGGGTACGTCTGGCAAGCTATCCAGGCGGTCGGCCCCGGCGGACCGGCAGAGCGCGCCGCCGGACCACGGCGCGGAGGTCATCAATCACTGGGTGAGGGTCATCAACCATGGGTCATGCAGGACCGGTCATGGGAAGTCCCGGTCGCGGCGACGCGGTGCCGGGCCACGTCATCCACCTTCCGGTTGCCGTACACACCCTGCACGCCGCCACCGAACTGGCGGCCAGGCTGGCCGAGTCGCTGGCCTTCCTGCCGGAACTCGACGCCGGTGAGGTCACCGTCTCGGCCGAGGACGCGCAGCACGAGCGGTACCGGGTCTTCTGCGACCGGCTGCTCTTCGGCGGTGGCCGGTGCGGCGAGCGGGAGGGCCACCGGGGCGCCTGTGTCGCCGGCCCGCCGGCCGGGGCGGCCGGCGGGCGCCGGACACTGATCGACGCGACCTCCGGCTGGGCCGGCGCGGCACCGCCGGCCGGCTGACCGCCGCACCGCCGGCTGACCCGCCGGGCGGAGCAGGTGCGCAGCGGTGCGGCCTGCCGGGCGGGGACGCGCCGGGGGTCAGGTCCAGGGCACGGTGCGCACGTCGCCCAACTCGGCCACCGCTACCCGGTCCTCGATTGCGAGTACGCCGACCATCCGCTCGGCCTCCGGAATCGTCACGTGCCGGCCCACCGAGGCGGCCAACGCCTGATCCGGTGTCTCCAGCCAGAGCCTCCGCTGCTCCCAGCGCATCTGCACGATGTCGCCGGAGCGGCCGACGAAGCAGGCCCAGGCGTCGGTGCGGGCCGGCATCCAGCGCAGCGCGTCGATGCTCTCCCGCAAGGTGAGCGGCACGTCCGGGTATGCACGCCCCGCCGAGTGCTGCCAGCTCGCCTCCAGCAGCCCATCCTCGCCGGGGACCGTCGGCGCCGGGTCCGGTCCGGCCGTGTCGTCCGGTCCGGAGCTGGGCGGGCCGTCGCCCCTGAGCTGCCGGATTAGCGTCATCCCGGCGTACCTGTCGACCCGGGACTCGGGCCGGACCCCAACCGCGTCGGGCGCGTCGGAGGACCCGTCGGGCTCGACAAAGGCCTCGGCAGAAACCTCGTCGGAGGACTCGTCGGGCTCGTCGGACCGATCGGAGTAGCCGGGTCGGAGGGAGCCGTCGAACGAGCCGACCAGGGTGTCCCAGTCCCGCCACACGATGACCGTCGCACCGTTCAGCGTGATGCCGAGCCGGGTGACGGCGGGCAGCCAGGGCAGGTAGAGACTGGTCAGCCGGGCGGCCGAGATCGGCCCGGTGGTCGGGGCGTACACCCCGCGCCAGATGTCGGGCACCTCGATCTCGACTGTGACGTCGTCGTCGACCGGCGCCGGGAAGGCCGCCAGCCGGCCGGTACGGCGCCGCTGCCAGGTCAGCGGAACCCGGATCCGGATGTCGGGGTCCCCGGACCAGTCCACCGGCAGACCGTGCTCACGCAGTGTCGCTGCCACCTCCGTGCCGATCTCGACCGTGGGCGACTTCCCGAAGAGCCCGTACGTGA
The DNA here is from genome assembly GCF_002846275.1 of Plantactinospora sp. CNZ320. Lineage (NCBI taxonomy): Bacteria > Bacillati > Actinomycetota > Actinomycetes > Micromonosporales > Micromonosporaceae > Plantactinospora > Plantactinospora sp. CNZ320. The sequence goes on along the minus strand of NZ_PJMP01000001.1, from coordinate 2,687,440 downwards.
TCCAGATGCCCCCGCCGTCGGCGCCGCGCTCGGCGTCCTGCTGGTGGTAGAAGGCGTACCCGCGCGGCGACTCGCCGTTGACGACCTCGGCGCCGATCTCGGCCAACCCGCAGTTCTGGCAGCAGGTGAAACTCTCCCGGGCGACGATCCCGGCTGTGTCCAGGGCCCGGAAGGCGAGGGTGAGCCGGTCGTTGTCGGTCGACTCCGGCCACTGCGACTGGGCGGCGGCATGCGCGGCGAACTCGGCACCGGCCACCTCCCGGGCCAGCTCCTCGACCCGTACCGGATCGTGTTCGTCGTGCAGGTATTCGATCGCACCGGTCACGATCGCGTCGTACGGCAGTTCGGCGAGCGCGACGTGCCGCCGGACGTACCCCTCGACCAGGTGCCGGAGCTCGTCGGCCTCGTTGGCAGGTTCCACGGCCGCGAACGCTAGCAGCGGCGGCGGACAGTACCGCTGATCGTGGCGGCGACCGTCATGGCGGACGCGCGGCCGTAGGGGGTTCGGGTCCCGGAGCGGACGGGGCGTTCCGTCCACCCCGGGAACCGGCGCGATCAGTCGTCGTCCTCGTCGTCGTCGCGGTCGTCGTCCTCGTCGTCGTCCTTGTCGTCCTTGTCGTCGTCCTGCTCGGTCTTGACGATCTCGCCGGTGGTCGTGTCCACGTCCACCTCGACCTCACGGCCGTCCTTGACCAGCTCGACGCTCCACACCTCGCGGCCGTGCTCCTGCTCCCGCTCGACCTCGTCGAGCTGACCGCCACCGGCGCTGGCCAGGGCGATCTCGACGGCCCGCGCCGAGTCGACGGATCCGGCCGGTGCCGAGCCGGTCGGTGCGGGGGAGCCGCTCGGTGCGCCCGACGGCGTGCCGCTCGGCGTACCCGTCGGAGCGCCGGTGCCCGGGGTACCCGTCGGGGGGGTGCCGGGCGTCGGCTCGGCGGGCGCGGTGGTGGCGACGGCGCCGAACCCCTGCCGCTCGCTCTCGGCCGCGCTGGCCCCGATCGCGGTGCCGACGACGGCGGCTGCCGCCAGCACGCCACCGACGCTCAGGACCAGAGTCTTTCGCCGCATCGCAGTCTCCTCAATCTCGCGAACACCCGGTTCCGGGGTTCTCGGCACAGAGGTTCGCGCGGATCGGGATAGCGGCGCGCTGTCCGAACGCTAAGCCTCGGTAAAGACGGCAGAGCTGAGTCCCGGTAAGACGCGGCTGAGCTGAGCCCCGGTAAAGACACGCGGCAGGGCTGAGTCCCGGTAAGACGCGGCTGAGCTGAGCCCCGGTAAAGACACGCGGCAGGGCTGAGCGTCGGCGAGGTGGCGGAGGCTAGGCCTCGGTGAGGAGGGCGGACGGCGACCCGCTGCTGGTCAGCGGCGGGCCGAGGGTGACCGCGACCCGTGCCCCGCCGCCGTCGGCCTGCGACAGCTCGAACCGGCCGCCGCTGTCCCGGGCCGCCCGGCGGGCGATGTCCAGGCCCAGCCCGGTCGAGCCGGCCGCGCTCGCCCCGCGCTCCACCAGCCCGGCGGGGGCGGGCCCGACCAGGGCCGGCGGCAGGCCGGGGCCACTGTCGGCGACGGTCAGCAGCGCACCTCCGCCGGGGCGGGGCGTCAGCGTGACGGCGAAACCCGTGCCGTCCGGGGTGTGCGCGAAGACGTTGCCGAGCAGCGCGTCCAGCACCGCCGCCAGCTCGTCGGCGGGCAGCCGTACCGGTAGCGGCCCGTCGGCGAGGTCGAGTCCGACGTCCCGCCCGGTGTCCTCGGCCAGTACGGTCCAGAAGGCGACCCGGTCCCGGACCACCGCCGTGGCGTCGCAGACCGGCTCGGTACCGGTGTCGGTGCCCCGCCGCCGGGCCTGCCGGATCAGCCCGGTCACCGCCCGCTCCACCGCGTCCACCCGCTCGGTGATCCGGGCCGCCTCCCTGGGGTCGGCCAGCGACTCCGACTCCAGCCGCAGCGACGTCAACGGGGTGCGGAGCCGGTGTGACAGGTCGGCGAGCTGCTCGCGTTCGTCCCGGAGCAGTTCCTGGATCCGGGTCGCGAGATGGTTGAGCGCGCCGGCCACCGCCCGCAGCTCCGGCGGGCCGGACGGGGTGGCCCGGGCGGTCAGTTCCGCGCCGGCCAGCCGGTGCGAGACCGCCGACAGCTCGGCGATCGGGGCGGTGAGCGACCGGGCCAGCCGGTCGGCGACGGCGAGGCCGAGCAGCAGCAGCGCCACCCCGAGCCCGGCCAGTACCAGCCAGGAGCGGTAGACGCCGTGGGTCAGCTCGTCGTCGGAGACGAAGGTGCGGATCACCGCCGTACCGTCCGGGCGGCCCTGCACGGCGACCAGGATCTCCCGGCCGTCCTCGCCCGCGACGGTGAGGCTCTCGCCCCGGGCGGCCAGTTCGACGCCGTCGGTCCGGGGCGCGCCGTCGCCGAGGACCGCGCCGTCGGGCAGGAAGACCGTGACCGGCCGCTCGGCCGTGGCACCGACCTGCTCGGCGGCGAGGCGCAGCCCCTCCGGGTTGGCGGTGCCGACCAGCGGGACCAGGGCCTGCACGTCGGCGGTGGCGGCCACCACCGCCCGGTCCGCCGCGACGCCGCGCAGCAGCACGGCGAGCGGGACCAGGAAGGCCAGCAGCACCAGGCCGGTGGTGGCCGCGACCAGCAGGGTGAGCCGGCGCCTCACGACCGGATCCCGGGTACGTCGAGCCGGACCCCCACCCCGCGCACCGTGTGCAGGTAGCGGGGCTGTTGCGCGGTCTCGCCGAGCTTGCGGCGCAGCCACGACAGGTGTACGTCCACCGTCTTGTCCGCCCCGCCGTAGGGAAGCTGCCACACCTCGGTCAGCAGTTCCCGCTTGCTGACCACCCGGCCGGCCCGGGCGGCCAGATAGTGCAGCAGGTCGAACTCCCGGGGAGTCAGTTCCAGCGGCGTACCGGCCAGGGTCGCCTGCCGGGCCGCCGGGTCGACCCGCAGCTCGCCGACGGCCAGTACTGCCGGGGCGTCGGCCGGGCCGGTACCGCGCCGCAGTACGGCCCGGATCCGCGCGTCGAGCTGGGCGGCGGTGAACGGCTTCACCACGTAGTCGTCGGCGCCGGCGTCCAGTCCCCGGATGATCTCGGCCTCCTCGTCCCGGGCGGTGGCGATGATCACCGGTGTGCTGTTCACCGCCCGGAGCATCCGGAGCAGTTCCAACCCGTCCAGGTCGGGCAGGCCGAGGTCGAGTACGACGAGGTCGGGCCGGTCGTCGAGGACCCGTTGCAGCCCGGTCATCGCGGACTGTACGGCGGCCACCGCGTGTCCCCGGTCGCGCAGTGCGTGCAGCAGCGGAGTACGGATGGCCGGGTCGTCCTCGATCAGCAGTAGGCGAGCCACACCCGGCACGGTAACCCGGAACTGCCCCCCGCCACCCGGTTGCCGGGCGACCCAGGGCGACCCGGGGCGCGGATCGGCCCCCTCCGGTTGCCGGGCTCCAGGAACCGGCTACTATCTTAGGGCTATTAAGTTTTCGCTTAGGAGTCGAAAGGTCGGTATGCCGCGCCAGGGTCTGACGAGTGAGCGGGTGGCGGATGCCGCCGCCGAGCTGGCGGACGAGGTGGGACTGTCCCGGTTGACCGTGGCGGCGGTCGCCCGGCGCTTCGGGGTCTCCGACGCCGCGCTCTACGCGCACGTGCGTGGCCGGGACGCCCTGATCGCGCAGGTCGCGGTCCGGGCGGCGGCCACCTTCGCCGACCGGCTCGGCCTCGCGGTCGCCGGACGGGGTGGCCGGCAGGCGCTCGTCGGATTCGCCGACGCCTACCGCGAGTTCGCGGTGGCCCACCCCGGGCAGTACGCCGCGACCCAGCTGCAGTTGCCGGCCGAGATCGGGACGAACTCGGCGGGACACCTGCGCGTCATCGAGCTGAGCTACGCGATGCTGCGCGGGTACGGGCTGGTCGAACCGCGGCTCACCGACGCCCTGCGCTTCGTACGCAGCACCCTGCACGGGTTCGCGACGCTGGAGAGTGCCGACGGGTTCGGGCACCCCCGTGACCTCGACGCGTCCTGGCGCAGCGTCCTCGACGCGATCCACACGACGCTGTGCAACTGGCCCACCGCAACAAAGGAGAGTGGAAATGCCGAGTCGTGACAGCCGCGACCAGGAGATCAGGTCACCGGACGGCACCCGACTGGTGGTCCGCCGGACGGGTTCCGGCGACCCGGTGATCCTGGTGCACGGCTCCGGGGGCGGCCTGCACTCCTGGGCCGGCGTCGCCGAGCTGCTCGCCGACGACCACGAGCTGTGGCTGCCGGCCCGGCGCGGTTACCGCCCCAGCGACGTCCCGCCGACGGTCAAGTCCTTCAAGGACGAGGTCGCCGACCTGGTGGCGGTGGCCGAGGCGGCGTACGCGTCGTCGGGCCGGCGGGTCCACCTGGTCGGCGCGTCGTACGGGGCGACCCTGGCCCTGCACACCGCAGCGGCCGAGCCATCCCGGCTGCGCTCGCTCGCGCTCTTCGAGCCACCGCTCTTCGCGGCGGGGGTGGAGTTGGTGCCGCTGCTCGACCGATACCGTGCCGCCTTCGACCGGGACGACGCGGTGGCGATGGCTGCGGTGTTGAACGAGGTGACCCGGGTCCCGGCGGAGGTGGTCAGGGCGTTCGCGGCGGCGGCCGGTGACCGCCGGCCCGACCCGGCCGACGCCCGCCGTTCGGCGGTCGGCTGGCTGCACGACCTCGAAGCGCTGGCGACCGACAGCACCGGCATCGCCCGCTGGTCCTCGGTCGGCTTGCCGACCCTGCTGATGCAGGGCGCCGACACCTGGGAACCGATGCCCAGTGCGATGGAGGCGCTCGCGGCGGCGATCCCGCGAGTGCGCCGGGTGGCCTGGGCCGGGCAGTCCCACTTCGTCACCAGCACGGCACCGGCGCTGGTCGCCGACGCCCTGCGCCGGTTCTTCGCCGAGATCGACGACCAGCGGACCGGAGACTAGGCCGGGGCCGGGGCCGGGGCCGGGGCCGGGAGGCGGGGCCGGGAGGCGGGGTGGGGGAGCGGGTGCCGTTAACGGTCTCTTAGGGTCCGCCGGCACCGGCTTTAACGCCGGAGGCGGCATCATCGGAGGATGCGTCGACGTACCCTGCTCGCCGTGGCCGGTTGGCTGCTCGCCGCGCTGACCGCGACCGGGACCGGGCTGGCCGCCGTACAGGTGATCGGAGCCGGGCTGACCGGGCCGGCGGGTGAGGTGCGCAGCCCGGACGAGGTGGCGCGGGCGCTGGCCGACCCCCCGCCGCCGGCCGCCGTTGCAGGCGCTCCGGCGCCGTCCGGCGACGCCGTCAGCCCGGCACCGGACACCTCCGCCACCCCGCCGGTCGGCGCCGACGCCTCGCGCCGGCTGGTCTCCACCCCCGGGGGTACGGTGCTGGCCGAGTGCGCCGGCCAACGGGTCTGGCTCAGCGCCTGGACGCCGGCCCAGGGTTACCGGGTCGGCGAGGTCGAGCGCGGTCCGGACGACGACGCCGAGGTGACCTTCCACGGCTCGGGTGGGCGGATCGAGGTCGAGGTCGAGTGCGCCGACGGTCGACCGGTGCCGACCTGGAAGGCACACGGCAGCGACGACTGATCCGGTATCGGCACCGGACACCCAGCGCCGGCAGCGGCCCGGCGGCTCGGCTCAGTGGTAGCGGCCCGCACCCAGGGACCAGTCGTAACTGCCCCGGATCCAGGCGCGCCGGGAGGTGACGAACCGGAGGGTGTCGGGGTCGCCGCCGGCCAGCAGTGCGGACTCCAGCCGCAGGTACGCCCGCAGCCCGGCGTTGAACCGGCGGGCCGCGTCGATGAGTGCGGCCTGCTCCTCCCGCCCCGCCTCGCGGGCCAGTACGACGATCAGGTTGTGCCCGTCCCCGCCCTGCCGGCGCTCCTTCGCGTACGAGAAGACGTCGTTGCACCAGCAGACCAGGTCGGCGGCGAGGTCGTCGAGGTGGGACGCCTCGACATCGGCCCGACAGATGACCTCGGCCAGTCCGCCGTACGCCAGGTCGGTCAGGGTGAAGCTGGGGCGTACCGCACCTGTGTGCCGGCGCATCTGGAGGTACTCGGCCACCGCCGGTACCCGGTCCCGTTCCCGGTTCGCCGCCTCCCAGAGCAGCGCCAGCAGGTAGTCCCGCATCTGGGCGGCGAACCGGAGCAGCAGCCGGGGCGGGCCGTGCGCGCGTACCCGTCGGCAGAGGTCGTGCAGGGCGGCGGCGGTCGGGCCGGCGACCGGGGTCGAGCCCGGCGGAGCCGGCCCGCCGCGCAGGTCGAGGACGTCGAGCAACTGCCCGACGACCGGGGCGAGCCGGGCCGGGTCGTCGCCCAGGCCGTCGTCGTCGCAGCGGTCGTCGAAGGCGAACAGCCAGCTGAACAGGTCGGCGAGCAGCCGGAGCTGCTCGGGGACGGCGTCCGGGCAGATCCGGCCGGCCAGCTCGGCGGCGTTGGCCCGCTCCAGCCGGTGGGCGGCGGCGGGGGTGCCGACCAGGCCGAGTTCGCGGGCCCACCGGGTGGACTGCGGCCCCACCCGCCCCACGTGCGCGCTCACCCGTTCCGGAAAGGGTGGCCGGGTCAGCCACGTCAGGGCGAGGGTACGCATCGGCAAGGGCGGCGGCTCCCGTTCAGATCCCGAGTTTCGCGGTACGTAACCGCTCGGTCAGCGCGGATGGACCGACCAGTTGCACCCGGGCGACCCGCTGCCGCCCGAACAGGAACATCAGCAGCTCGCCGGGCGCCCCGACCATCCGGAGCTGCTCGCCGCCGGCCCCGGCGGTGGCCTCGCCGTGCTCCGGTGCCTGGATCAGCAGCGCGGCCGGAAACCGGCGCAGCGACATCCGGGCCATCGCCGGGATGCGCTTCCAGAGCGCGGCCTGCTGCCCGGCCGGAAGGCTCCGGGGCTGCCAGTCGGGCCGGGCGCGCCGGACGTCCTCGTGGTGCACGAAGTATTCGACCAGGTTCGCCAGCTCGTCGATCGGCGGCAGCGACATCGGACTCCACCGGGGCGGGCGCCGGACCAGCTCGACCAGGGCCGGGTACGGCCGTTCGGCCGTCGCCGCCTGGACGCGTTCCCCGTGCCGCCGCAACGGCGGAAGGAGCAGGCCGGCCGCCGCGTCGGGGCGGCGTTCCCGGACCACCAGGTGGGCGGCGAGGTCCTTCGCGGTCCACTCGGGGATGATCGTGGGTTGGTCCGGCCCGATCGCCAGGAGGAGATCGGCCAGCGACTGTCGCTCCGTGTCCGCGTAGCGGGGCATGTCTTGATCGTAATCCCGATTCGGCCGTCCGGTGCGGGACGGCCGATCGGTATCCATCCCGCGCGCGGTCCGGCATCGGGGACCAGGCTGTGACAGCAGACACAATCAGGGCAGACTCGGTATCACCCACGCCAATCGGTTCGTCAAGGCCGCTGCTGATCGGTAAGGATGAGCTGGACGCAGGAGGCTTACGGCGGGGGAGAGCGTGGCGGCCAAGACAAGCCGGGACATACTCGTGCGAGGGCTCAGGGTCCTCGGCTACGGGATCCGCGAGGAACCACGGATCTTCGCGGTGGGTGTCGCCGGCAGTGTGTTGTACAGCCTGTTGATCATCGCGAGCGCGTACGTGGTCGGCGCCGTCGTCGGCGAGGTGGTGGTGCCGTCGCTGGAGTCCGGCCGGGTCGACCTGGCCGCGGTGCTGCTCGGCGCCGGCGCGCTGTTCGCGGTGAGCGTCGGCCGGGTACTGGGCATGTTCGGCCGCCGGCTCGGCGCCGGCTTCATGCAGTACCGCCTGCAGGCCAGCTACCGGCGCCGGATCACCCGCCGCTACCTGGAACTGCCGCTCTCCTGGCACCACAGGCACGCCACCGGCACCCTGCTCTCCAACGCCAACTCCGACGTCGAGGCGGCCTGGTTCCCGATCGCGCCGCTGCCGTTCGCGGTCGGCACCCTGGTGATGATGATCGCGGCGATGGGGTCGCTCTTCGTCACAGACTGGGCGCTCGCCCTGGTCGGCGTGGCGATCTTCCCCGCGCTCTTCACCCTGAACGTCGTCTACTCCCGACGGATGGCACCCCGGCAGGCCCGCGCGCAGCAGATGCGCGCCGAGGTCAGCGCGATCGCCCACGAGAGCTTCGACGGTGCGCTGGTGGTCAAGACCATGGGCCAGGAGGCCCGGGAGACGGCCCGGTTCGCCGCCCAGGCCGGTGAGCTGCGGGACGCGCTGATCTCGGTCGGCCGGCTCCGGGGCGTCTTCGACCCGATCCTGGAGACCCTGCCCAGCCTCGGCACCCTGGCCGTGCTGCTGGTCGGCGCGGTGCGGCTGAGCCAGGGCGCGGTCACCATCACCGAACTGGTGAGCGTGGCGTTCCTCTTCACGGTGCTGGCCTTCCCGGTCCGGGCGATCGGCTGGGTGCTCGCCGAACTGCCGCGCAGCGTCGCCGGCTGGGACCGGTTGCAGTCCGTACTCACCGCCACCGGCGAGATGCCGTACGGCGACACCACGCTGGACCGCCGGGACGGCCGTCCCGCCACCCTCGTCTTCGACCGGGTCAGTTTCGGGTACGCACCGGCCGAACCGCCGCCACCGACCGCCCCCGCCGAACCCGGGCTGGCGATCGAGGAGCCGGAGGCGGCGGCACGACCGACCGGGGTGGCGCCGCCGGTCGGACCCGTCCCCGCCGAGCCGCCGGCCGAGCCGGTGCCGGTACTGCACGACGTCTCGTTCACCGTCCCGGCCGGCCGCACGGTGGCGCTGGTCGGGCCCACCGGCTCCGGCAAGTCGACGATCGTCTCCCTCGCGGTACGGCTGGTCGACCCCGACGCCGGCACGGTGACCCTGGACGGGGTCGACCTGCGTTCCCTCACCGCCGAGTCGCTCGCCGGCAACACCGCGCTGGTCGCCCAGGTGCCGTTCGTCTTCGACGACACCATCCGGGAGAACATCACCCTCGGCCGGGACGGCATCACCGACGACGACGTCTGGGCGGCGCTGCGGCTGGCCGAGGCGGACGGCTTCGTGGCGGCGCTGCCGGAGGCGCTGGACACCCTGGTCGGGGAGCGCGGCGCCGCGCTCTCCGGCGGCCAGCGGCAGCGGCTCACCCTGGCCCGGGCACTGGCCGGCAAGCCCCGGCTGCTGGTGCTGGACGACGCCACAAGTGCGGTCGACCCGAGGGTGGAGGCGGCGATCCTGGCCGCGCTGCGTGGCGGGGGGTCGGGGTCGACCGACGCCGACGGTCGACCGGGACCGGGGGCGTCGATCCTGGTGGTGGCGTACCGGCTGGCGACGATCGTGCTCGCCGACGAGGTGGTCTACGTCGAGCACGGCCGGGTCGTCGGCCGGGGCAGTCACAGCACGCTGCTGCGTACCACGCCCGGCTACGCCGCGCTGGTCACCGCGTACGAGCGGGCCGAGGCGGAACGGGAACGCGACCGTGCGTACGAGGATCCGGCGAACCGCCGGGGCGAAGAGGTGGACGCGTGAGCACGACCACGGGGGCGGTACCGGAGCGGGTGGAGACCGCCTGGGGGACCTTCCGGCGAGGGCTGGCGCTCTCCCCGGAGTTGCGTAACGGACTGGCCGGCACCCTCGGGCTGGCGATGGTCTCGATGGTCGGCCGGGCCGCCGTACCCGTGGCGGTTCAGCAGGGCATCGACCGGGGGCTGCGCGCACCCGGCGGTCCCGACATCCGGGTGGTCGGCATCGTGGTGGCGGCCACCGCCGCGGTACTCGTGGTGACCACCATCTGCGGCTACCTGATGATGCGCCGGCTCTTCACGGTCAGCGAGACGGCGCTGGCCGGGGTACGGGTGCGCGCCTTCCGGCACGTGCACGACCTGTCGACGCTGCACCAGCAGGCGGAGCGGCGCGGTTCGCTCGTCTCCCGGGTCACCAGCGACGTCGACCAGATCACCCAGTTCCTCCAGTGGGGCGGCGTGATCCTCCTGATCAACCTCGGTCAGGTGGCGGTGATCACCGTGGTGATGGCGGTCTACTCCTGGCAGTTGACCCTGATGGTGTTCGCCGCGTTCATCCCGGCCGTGGCGGTGATCCGGTTGTTCCAGCGGCGGCTCGCCGTCGCGTACGGGGTGGTCCGGCAGCGGCTCGGCGCGATGCTGGCGGCGATCTCCGAGACCGTGGTGGGCGCGCAGGTGATCCGGGCGTACGGGATCTCCGGCCGGACGGCGCAGCGGCTGGACCGGAGCATCGACGCGCAGCGCCGGGCACAGCAGCGGGCGATCCGGACCAGCGTGGTCAGCTTCTCGACCGGTGAGATCGCCGCCGGCCTGGCCCTGGCCGGGGTGGTGGTGCTCGGGGTCCGGCTGGGTGTCGGCGGGTCGCTGGGCGTCGGCGAGCTGACCGCCTTCCTCTTCCTGGTCACCCTCTTCATCCAGCCGGTGCAGATCGCGACCGAGGTGCTCAACGAGGCGCAGAACGCGGTGGCGGGCTGGCGGCGGGTGCTCGACGTACTCGACGTCGCGCCGGACGTGGCGGACCCGGCTGAGCAGGGTGTGGACCTGCCGCCGGGGCCGATCGACATCCGCTTCGCCGGGGTCGAATACCGGTATCCGGGCGGGCCGCCGGTGCTGGTCGACGTCAACGTGGAGATCGCGGCCAAGACCCGGGTGGCGGTGGTCGGCGAGACCGGCAGCGGCAAGACCACCTTCGCGAAGCTGCTGACCCGGTTGATGGACCCGTCCGAGGGGGCGGTGCTGCTCTCCGGGGTGCCGCTGGACCGGGTCCGGTTCGCCTCGTTGCGGTCCCGGGTGGTGATGGTGCCGCAGGACGGCTTCCTCTTCGACTCGACCGTGGCGGAGAACGTCCGGTTCGGCCGGCCGGAGTTGACCGACGAGGAGCTGGCGCTGGCCTTCACCGAGTTGGGTCTCGGTGACTGGGTGGAGGGGCTGCCGCTCGGGCTGGCGACGCCGGTGGGGGAGCGTGGCGAGGCGCTCAGCGTGGGCGAGCGGCAGTTGGTCGCGCTGGCCCGGGCGTACGTCGCCGACCCGGACCTGCTGGTGCTGGACGAGGCGACCAGCGCCGTCGACCCGGCCACCGAGGTGCGCCTGCAACGCACCCTCGACGCGGTGACCCGGGGGCGTACCACGGTGGCGATCGCGCACCGGCTCTCCACTGCGGAGGCCGCCGACGAGGTGATCGTGGTGGACCGGGGCCGGATCGTGCAGCGCGGTCCACACGAGGAACTGGTCAGTGACCCGCGCTCGGTCTACGGCCTGCTCTACGCCTCCTGGTTGGAACAGACCAGGTAGTGACGAGCGGGTGACGGCGGTGAGATGGACGCCGACCGCCCGATAGGTTAGCCTGCCCTTACTAAGGACAGGCTAACTCCGCCGGAGGTCGACGTCATGCAGCCCAGCTCCGCCGAGGTGGCCCGTACCCTGGCCGCCGGTCGGCTCTGCGGGACCGCCCGGGTCGCCTACCGGCCCGGACCGCACCAGGTCCGGCACGCCACCGACCCGTCGGGCCGGATCCTGCTGCTCGTCTCGATCGTCAGCGACCTGGCCGCCGCGCTCCGGCCCAGGGAGAGCCGGGGCACCGCACTGGTGCTCGACGTCCGCGACCTGCCACCGGCCGCCGGTGCGCCGTCGCTCGGCCGGGTCTGGATCTCCGGCTGGCCCGAGCCGCTGGCCGGGATCGAGGCGCGGCAGGCCGCCCTCGACTTCGCCGACGTGCTGCCGACCGGAGACCTGCTCGACGTCGGCCGGGGCTTCACCCTGCACCGCTTCGAGCCGGTCGAGATCCGGCTGGAACGCGCCGGCACCCTGCGGCACGTCGAGCCGGCCGAGTACGCCGCCGCCGAGCCCGATCCGCTGCATCCGCTGGAACGGGACCTGCTGGCCGACCTCGCCGACCATCACGGGCCGGAGATCGAGGCCTTCCTTCGGCGCCAGCTCGGCGACCTCGTACCGCCGGGCGGCGCGGACGAGCCACCGCCCCGGGTGGTCCGGCTCGACAGGTACGGCATGGTGGTGGCCCTCGGTGGACGCGGTACCCGCTGCCGGGCCCGGCTCGCCTTCCCCCGCCCGCTGGCCAGCCCGGCGGAGCTGGCGAGGCTGCTGCATCCCGTGCTCTGCCGGCGGCGGCACCAGGCGCAGCGCCCCGACCAGGGGTGGCCGGTCGGCAGCCTCTCCGACCAGGTCTGGTCCGACCGGTAGCCCGCCGTCCCGGGACTGCCGGCCGGACGGCCGGGCCGGAGCCCGCCCGGGTCAGCCGTTCCGCCCTACCCCGTCGACCGTGCCGGGATCGGTGGGCTCGCCGGTGAGCCCGGTGACATCCCCGGTCAGATAGCGCTGCAGGGTCGGCGCCACCGCTGCGACCACGACGTCCGGCGGCGCCGAGGCGAGCGGCTCCATCCGCAGGATGTACCGGACCATCACCATGCCGGCCATCTGGGTGGCGACCAGGGACGAGCGCAACGGCGCCTCGGCCGGATCGATCTCCAGCAGCCCGGTCGCCCGGCGGAGCACCTGGGTCTCCAGGAACTCCCGGAACAGCCGGGCGGTCCACTCGTTGCTGATCGCCGACCGGAACAGCGCCACCCCGGCGGTACCCGCGGGGGAGTCCCAGACCCGCAGGAAGGTCCGGACCAGCCGTTCGCCAACCCCGTCGCGCCCACCGCCGGCGATCTGCGGCAGCACCTCCTGCGGGTCGAACGGGATGTCGATGGTGGCGAGGAAGAGCTGGTCCTTGCTGCCGAAGTAGTGGTGCACCAGCGCCGGGTCGACTCCGGCGGCGGTCGCGATGGCCCGGATCGAGGTGTGGTCGAAGCCCCGTTCGGCGAACGCCTCCCGGGCGGCTGTCAGGATCACCTCCCGGGTGTCGGGGTTGCCCGGTCGCCGTCCGCTCCGTCGTGCCATCGCCGCCCTCGTGCTCGTACTCGTACTCGTTCCTCCGGCACCGGTCGGCGCCCTTCCGGCGGGCACCGACCGGTGACCCGGCCCTCAGCCGGTACGCCGCCGAAGCGTGGCCGCCGCGAGCACCAGGGCGACCACCACCGCCCCGGCCACCACCGCGACGTCCCGCCACATCGTGCCGGTCGGCTCGGCGTGCGCGCCGACCTCCTGTAGCGCCTCCACCGCGTACGACAGCGGCAGCGCGTTGCTATCGCCTCCAGCCAGCCGGCCATCTGGTCGCGGGCGACGAACAGACCGCAGAGCAGGATCTGCGGGATCACCACGACCGGCATGAACTGTACGGCCTGGAACTCCGTCTGGGCGAAGGCGCTGCAGAAGAGCCCCAGCGCGACCCCGAGTACGGCGTTGACCACCGCGATCAGCACCACCAGCCCGGGGTTGCCGGCGGTGGAGAGGTCGAAGAGCCAGTACGCCGCGCCGGCCGCGACACCCGCCTGCACAGTGGCGGCCAGTCCGAAGGCGAGGCCGTAGCCGAAGAGCAGGTCGAGCTTGCCCAGCGGGGTGGTGAGCAGTCGTTCCAGCGTGCCGGAGGTGCGCTCGCGCAACATGGCGATGCTGGTGACCAGGAACATGATCACGAACGGGAAGACGCCGAGCATGACCAGGGCGACCCGGTCGAAGAGGGCCGGCTGTCCCGGCGGTGCCGGCTGGTCGCCGTACATGTAGTAGATCAGGGTGAGCAGCACCACCGGCACCACCAGCAGCATCGCCACGGTGCGCCGGTCGTGCCGCAGTTGGCGCAGGATGCGGCCGGTGGTGACGGCCAGGATCGTCGGGTTCACCGTCCCACCCTCCGGTCGCCGCTGCGGGCCAACCCGTCCCCGTCGGCCAGCTCGTTCGCCTGAATCAGCCGCAGGAACGCCTCCTCCAGGTCGTCGGTGCCGGCCGCCGCGCGTACCGCCGGGACTGTGTCGTCGGCGATCAGCCGGCCCTCCCGGATCAGCAGCAGCCGGTCGCACCGGGCGGCCTCGTCCATCACGTGGCTGGAGACCAGCAGCGTGGTGCCCTCGGCGGCCATCGCGTGGAATCGCTGCCACAGCTCTGCCCGGAGCACCGGGTCCTGCCCGACCGTCGGCTCGTCGAGGATCACCACCTCGGGGCGGCCGACCAGGACGCAGGCGAGCGAGGCCCGGCTGCGCTGGCCGCCGGAGAGGGTGCCGACGAGCTGGTTCGCGGCGCCGGTCAGGCCGACGTCGGCGATCGCCCGGTCGGCCTCGGCCCGGCCGACGCCGTGCAGCCGGCCGAAGTAGCGGGCGTTCTCCCGGACGGTCAGGTCCGGATAGACGCTCGGTGCCTGGGTCAGGTAGCCGACCCGCCGCCGCAGGCCACTGGCGCCGGCCGGCTCGCCGAGCACGGTGACGGTGCCGCCGGCCACGGTCTGGACGCCGACGATGGCCCGCAGCAGCGTGGTCTTGCCGCTGCCGCTCGGGCCGAGCAGCCCGGTGACGCTGCCGCGCGGGACGGTGCAGCCGATCCCGTGCAGCACCCGCCGTCTGCCACGGGTCACGACGAGGTCGCGGACCTCGATCGCGGTCTCCATGATGCCTCCCTGAAAACTCATCAAGTGTTGAAATCAACGCTAGATGAAATTCTGTTGGCGGACAATCCTGGATCGGGGCCGGCCGGTTTCCCGGTGGGGCGGCGGCGGGTACCGGTCCCGGATGGCCGGCCCGGCGGTGAGGTGGAAACCTGGACCGGGCAGGCTGGACCGGCCAGGGTGGAACGTGCGGCGGACGGAGCGGAAGCGATGCGCAAGCGCAGGATCGGTGCCATCGGGCCCGAGGTCTCGGCGATCGGGCTGGGCTGTATGGGGATGAGCGCGGCCTACGGGCCCCGGGACGACGAGGAGTCGACCCGGACCCTGCACCGCGCCCTCGACCTGGGGATCAACCACCTGGACACCGCCGACATCTACGGCCGGGGACATAACGAGGAACTACTCGGCCCGGTGGTGCGCAAGCGCCGCGACGAGGTGTTCCTGGCCACCAAGTTCGGCAACCGGTTCATCGGCGAGGGGGGCAGCACCGCCTCCCCGGGGGCGTACGTCGACAGCTCCGGGGCGTGGGCCCGCCAGGCCTGCGACGCCTCGCTGGCCCGGCTCGGGTTGGACACCATCGACCTCTACTACCTGCACCGGCGCAACCCGGAGACGCCGATCGAGGAGACCGTCGGCGCGATGGCGGAGCTGGTGGTGGACGGCAAGGTGCGGTTCATCGGGCTCTCCGAGGTGAGTCCGGCGACGCTGCGGGCCGCGCACGCCGTGCACCCGGTGGCGGCGGTGCAGATGGAGTACTCGCTGTTCAGTCGGGACGTCGAGCAGGAGATGCTGGCGACCTGCCGGGAACTCGGCGTGGCGCTGGTGGCGTACTCGCCGGTGGGTCGGGGGCTGCTCACCGGGACGATCAGCAGCCGGGATCAGCTCGATGCCGAGGACTTCCGCAACCGGGTGCCCCGGTTCGCCGAGGAGAACCTCGGCACCAACCTGGAACTTGTCGACCGGGTCCGGCAGGTGGCCACCGAGATCGGCTGTACCCCGGCCCAGGCGGCACTGGCCTGGCTGCTCGCCCAGGGCGACGACGTACTGCCGATTCCCGGCACCAAGCGGGTCGGCTATCTGGAGGAGAACGCCGCCGCCGTCGACCTGCGGCTCACCGGCGAGCAGGTGGCTCAGCTCTCCGCCGCGGTACCCGTCGGAGCGGCGGCCGGGGAGCGTTATCCGGAGCAGTCAAAGCGATTTATCGGCAAATAACGGACGAAACGCCCAGGCGAAGCATGATCGGGCGTTGCGTCATGATCCGAGCTGCGGCACGATGACGCCGTGGATCACGGTCCGTTACGGCAACTCGGGTTCCTCGACGACTGGACGGACCGGTTGCGCGCAATGCCCGGCCCGCCCGTCGTCGGGGTGCTGCTGCGCGGCAGCTATGCCCGCGGCGCCGCCACCGAGTACAGCGACGTGGACATCGATGTCCTGGTCAGCGGGGGGCCGTACGCCGCGTGCCCCGGATTCCTCGTGCAGACCGGCGACCGGCTGACGCACCTGTCGGTGGCCGTCCGGGACGTCGAATCCTGGCTCGAACGGCTCGACCGGCCCGCCGAATGGTCCTTCGGACTGCCTGTCATCGCGCCCGCACGGTTACTCTGGGCACACGCCGCCTGGCGGTCCTCCGTCGACGTCACCGAGATCCGCCAGCGCCCCGCCGAGCCGGATCTGGCGGAACTGGTCGCCGCGCTCGGCAAGGTCAGCGGCGCCTGTGCCGGGGGTGCCGAGTACGAGGCCCGGCTCGCCGCCGCCGAACTGGCCCGGCGCTGCCCCTCGGTGCTCCGGCTGGCCAACCCCGCGGTGACCGTGGCCAGCCGGCGGGACGCGCTGGCCGCCGCGCTGGACCTGCCGGTCGCCCCCGAGCACTACCGCGACGACCTGCTCACCTGCCTCGGGCTGCGCCCCGATACTCTGCCCCGGCTGCACGCGGCGGCGCACCGCCTGGTGGCCGGTACGGTCGCGCTGGCCCGCCCGTACGCCGAGGAACTGGCCGGGGCGGTCGGGCCGGATTTCGCCGCCGCCCTGCGCGACGGCCGGCTCGACCGCTACGTCGACCAACTCGTCCGCCCCGACCGGACCGGGGCGATCACCCCACCGGGGACGGCCGGCACGCACGGCGGCGTGGCGCTGGCCACTTCCGTGGGCGGGAGCGGGGACGGGTCGACGGTTCCGGCGCCGCGTGCGAAACAATCGGGAACTATGCCCGTACCCGATCTCTCCCCGGCGACCGCACCCGGCCCCGCGCGACCCTCGGCCCTCGACCCGGCGATCGCCGCGCGGCTGCGCCGCAACCCCGACGGACTCGTCACTGCCGTGGTCCGGGCGCACGACAGCGGCGACGTGCTGATGGTCGCCTGGATGGACGACGAGGCGCTGCACCGCACCCTCACCACCGGCCGGGCCACCTACTGGTCGCGCAGCCGGCGGGAATACTGGGTCAAGGGCGACACCTCCGGCCACCACCAGTACGTCCGCTCGGTGGCCCTGGACTGCGACGGCGACGCCCTGCTGGTCAGCGTCGACCAGGTCGGTGCGGCCTGCCACACCGGAAACTGGACCTGCTTCTCCGACGAACTGCCGGTCACCGGCGGACCGACGACATGACCGACGCTGGGGCGGTGACCCGATGACCACCGGAGCGGTGAGCCCGGACGAGGCGACCTTCCGCGAGCTGGCCCGGACCCGGCGGGTGGTGCCGGTGGTCCGGCGGCTGCTCGCCGACGGGGAGACCCCGGTGGGGGTCTACCGCAAGTTGGCCGGCGGCCCGGGAACCTTCCTGCTGGAGTCGGCGGAGCAGGGTGCCGGCGCGGGCGGGATCGCCTGGTCGCGCTACTCCTTCGTCGGGGTACGCAGCGCCGCCACCCTGGTCGAGCGGGACGGCCAGGCACACTGGCTCGGTACGCCCCCCGCCAGCCTGCCCAGTGGTGGCGACCCGATGACCGTGCTCCGGGCGACCGTGGCGGCGCTGACCGGCCCGGCCGCCACCGGCCCACTCGGCTCCGGCGCGGTCGGCTCCGAGCACGGTCCCATGCCACCGCTGCTCGGCGGCATGGTCGGCTACCTCGGCTACGACGTCGTACGCCGGATCGAACGGCTGCCGACGCTGACCGAGGACGACCTGCGCCTGCCCGAGCTGGGCATGATGCTCGCCACCGACCTGGTGGTGCTGGACCACTTCGACGGCTCCGCGATCCTGGTGGCGAACGCACTGCTACCGGCACCGTCGGACGCCACGGCCGACGGTCCGGCGGCTGCCGCCGGTGGCGAGGACCCGGAGCGGGCGGCCCAGGTGACGGCGGCGTACCACCAGGCGGTCGGCCGGCTGGACGCGATGACCAGCGCGCTCTCCCGCCCGATCCCGCCGATGATCGCCACGGTCGACCGGCCCTCCCCGGGCGAGGTGTTCAGCCGGACCGCCGAGGGCGAGTACCCGAAGGCGGTCGAGGTGGCCAAGGAGGCGATCCGGGCCGGTGAGTGCTTCCAGATCGTGCTCGCCCAGCGCTTCGAGCGGGAGACCCGGGCCGATCCGCTGGACGTCTACCGGGTGCTCCGGGCCACCAACCCGAGCCCGTACATGTATCTGCTCCGGTTCGACGACTTCGACATCGTCGGGTCCTCGCCGGAGGCGCACCTGAAGGTGAGCACCGGCGCGGACGGCCAGCGCCGGGCGATGCTGCACCCGATCGCCGGCACCCGTCCCCGGGGCGGCAGCCCGGCCGACGACGGGCGGCTCGCCGCCGAGCTGCTCGCCGACCCGAAGGAGCGGGCCGAGCACGTGATGCTCGTCGACCTGGGCCGCAACGACCTGGGCCGGGTCTGCCGGCCGGGCACGGTCGAGGTGCCGGAGTTCGCCACCATCGAGCGGTACAGCCACGTGATGCACATCGTCTCGACGGTGGTCGGGACGCTGCGGGAGGACCGGACCGCCTTCGACGCGCTCGCCGCCACCTTCCCGGCCGGTACCCTCTCCGGTGCGCCGAAGGTGCGTGCGATGGAGATCATCGAGGAGCTGGAGCCGACCCGTCGCGGCCTGTACGGCGGCACGGTCGGCTATTTCGGCTTCGGCGGCGACCTCGACATGGCGATCGCGATCCGGACCGCGCTGATCCGCCGTGGCCGGGCGTACGTGCAGGCCGGTGCCGGAATCGTCGCCGACTCCGACCCGGCCGCCGAGGACCGGGAGACCCGGAGCAAGGCGGCTGCGGTACTGGCCGCGATCGCGGCGGCCGAGACGCTCCGGCCGGCCCGGTGAACTCCGACCGGCGAGACGCTCCGGCGGGCCCGGTGAACTCCGACCGGCTGCCGGAGGCGCCTGCGGTACCCGCCGAACGGCCGGCCCCGGCGCAGCCGGCCCGCGTCGACGGCCCGCCCGGATCCGGGCAGTCACCGGACCAGCCGGCACGGTCGGCGGGGCGGCGGGAGTTGACGTACGCGGTGCTGTTCTGCCTGCTCGGCGCCGGCCTCGCGGTCTTCGCGGCGACCCGGACCTGGTCGGTCGAGCTGACCGCGCGCCCGGCGCCGCTGCCGCCCGGGCGGGTCACCCGGACCGGTGGTGACCTGCTGCCCTGGCTGCCTGCGCTGGCCCTGGTCGGGCTGGCCGCCGCCGGAGCGGTCCTCGCCACCCGGGGGAACGGGCGCCGGCTGGTCGGCGCGGTGCTGGCGCTGCTCGGTGTCGGGGTGGCGGCCGGTGCCGGCTGCGCCTGGTTCGGCACCGGCGGCGAGGTGAGCGTCGGCTGGCCCCTGCTCTGCGTGCTCGGCGGACTGCTGGCCGCTGCGGCCGGCGGCTTCACGGCCGTGCGGAGCGGCGGGTGGCCGGTGATGGGTGCCCGCTACGAGCGGGCCTGGCCCGGCGGGGCGGGCCGGGGGAGTCCGGTCGCCCCCGAGGGCCGGGTGGACGCCGGGGGCACGAGGGCAACCTGGGACGCGCTGGACCGGGGCGAGGATCCGACGGTCAGCTGACACGCTGGCGGCCGGTGGCCCCGCGTGGCGCGCGGCTGGAGCGGCCGGCGGTCGCGCCGCGTGACGTGGCGGCGGATCGGCCGGCGGTCGCGCCGCGTCGCCCGGCGGCGGGGCGACCGGCGCTCGGGCCGGCTGCCGGCGTGCCGAGGGTGACCTGCTCGCCGGCCGGCCGGGCCGGCGGGTTGGCGATCGTGGTTCCGACCGGTGTCGTTCCGGTGGTCGCGGGCCCGACCAGCGCCGTGGTCGCCGTCGCGGTTCCGACTGGTGTCGTTCCGGTGGTCGCCGGTCCGACCAGTGCCGTCGTGGCCGTCGCGGCCGTGGCGGCGGTCGCGGTTCCGACCGGAGGCATTCCGGTCGTCGCGGCTCCGGTGAGTGGCGCGGTGATGGTCGTGGTTCCGGCCGGTGGCGTGGCGGCGAGCGCCGCCACCAGGGCGCGGATCTCATCCCGGCGCAGCGCCCGCTCCCGGTCCGCGCAGATCGCCTCCCAGGCGTTGCCGCGGGCGGTCCGGATCCGGGCGTCGCCGATCACCGCCCGCTCGACGCTGTGCACCATGCCGACCGCGGCGGAGAGTACCGCCCGAGGAATGCTGGTCAGGTCGATGGTCGAGTCAGGTTTCGCAGCGCTCATGGTCTTCCCCGCACGAAATCGATCCGACTGGTCGGCGGCGGTCCCGCGACCAGTGTGCCCGACGTTGATGGTGCCGATCCGGTGTTTCCGGTCGGTCACCCCCGGACTAACGGTTCGTCCGGAATCCGGCCCACCATCCGGGACAACCTCCCGGGTCGCGTTTCGCTTCCTTGATCTCGGTCACATCCGGGCCAGGCCCCGAGGCACCTCGATGGCGCAGCGTGATAGTCCGCTCACAGGGTCGGCCATTATGCCCCAGTCCATCTCGTGAAGCACGCCATACCCCCGAGGGCGTCCGCCCCGTGGCGACGCCTAGCATCGGCCCATGACACCCGGAGAGGGGAGTCCGTTGGTGACTGCTGAGCATCCGCACGCGGCGGGAGACGAAGCCGGATCGGCCACGTCCGCCAACGTGCTCGACGAGATCCTCGCCGGAGTCCGCGAGGACGTCGCACGGCGGCAGGAACAGGTGCCGCTGGAGCAGATCAAGGAACTCGCGGCGGCGGCCGCGCCACCCCGGGACGCGTACGCGGCACTGCGCCGTCCAGGCGTCGGGGTGATCGCCGAGGTGAAGCGCTCCTCGCCGTCGAAGGGACAGCTCGCCGAGATCGCCGATCCGGCCGACCTGGCCGGTGAGTACGCGGCGGGTGGGGCGCGCTGCATCAGCGTGCTCACCGAGGGGCGGTGGTTCGGCGGATCGCTGGAGGACCTGGCGGCGGTACGCAGCGCCGTGGACATTCCCGTGCTCCGCAAGGACTTCGTCGTCTCCAGTTATCAGGTGCACGAGGCGCGGGCACACGGTGCCGACCTGGTCCTGCTGATCGTCGCCGCGCTGGAGCAGAACGTGCTGGTCGGCCTCCTGGAGCGGATCGAGTCGCTCGGGATGACCGCGCTGGTGGAGGTGCACGACGAGGAGGAGGCGGACCGCGCCCTGGAGGCCGGTGCCCGGGTGATCGGGGTGAACGCCCGCAACCTGCGGACCCTGGAGGTCGACAGGTCGGTCTTCGAGCGGATCGCCCCCGGCCTGCCGAACAACGTCGTCAAGATCGCCGAGTCCGGGGTACGCGGCCCGCACGACCTGATCCGGTACGCCTCGGCCGGCGCCGACGCCGTACTCGTCGGCGAAGGGCTGGTGACCCAGAAGAGTCCCCGCGAGGCGGTGGCCGAACTGGTAAACGCCGGCAACCACCCGGCGACCCCCCGGCCGGTCCGATGAGCGAGCGAAGCGGAGCAGCCGGATGAGTGCCCCGACCCTGCCGAGCGGTGGAGCGGCCCTGCCCGACCTCTCCGGACACTTCGGCCCGTACGGCGGTCGGTTCGTACCGGAGGCGCTCGTCGCCGCGCTCGACGAACTCGACACGGCGTACCGGGAGGCGCTGGCCGACGAGTCGTTCAACGCCGAGTTCACCCGGCTGCTGCGCGAGTACGCGAACATCCCGTCGCCGCTCTACCGGGCCGAGCGGCTCTCCGCCCGGGTCGGGGCGCGGATCCTGCTCAAGCGGGAGGACCTCAACCACACCGGGGCGCACAAGGTCCGCAACGTGCTCGGCCAGGCGCTGCTCACCAAGCGGATGGGCAAGCCCCGGGTGATCGCCGAGACCGGTGCCGGCCAGCACGGAGTGGCCAGCGCGACCGCGGCCGCGTACCTCGATCTCGAGTGCGTGGTCTACATGGGTGAGGTGGACACCGAGCGGCAGGCCCTCAACGTCGCCCGGATGCGGATGCTCGGCGCCACAGTCGTCCCGGTGACCGCCGGATCGCGGACCCTCAAGGACGCGATGAACGAGGCGATGCGGGACTGGGTCGCTAACGTCGACCGGACGCACTACCTGATCGGCACCACCGCCGGCCCGCACCCGTTCCCGGCGATGGTCCGCCAGTTCGTCCGGGGGATCGGGGTGGAGGCCAGGCAGCAGTGCCTGGACCTGACCGGCGCGCTGCCGGACGCGGTGACCGCCTGCGTCGGCGGCGGCTCCAATGCGCTCGGCATCTTCCACGCCTTCGTCCCCGACCCCGACGTGCGGCTCTACGGCTTCGAGGCCGGCGGCGACGGGATCGAGACCGGGCGGCACGCGTCGAGCATCACCGGCGGCTCCTCGGGGGTGTTGCACGGCGCCCGCACCTACGTGCTGCAGGACGAGGACGGGCAGACGATCGAGTCGCACTCGATCTCGGCCGGGCTCGACTATCCCGGGGTCGGCCCCGAGCACGCCTGGCTCAACGACGCCGGGCGGGCCCGGTACGCGCCGGTCACCGACGCCGAGGCGATGGACGCGTTCCAGCTGCTCTGCCGGACCGAGGGGATCATCCCGGCGATCGAGAGTTCCCACGCGCTCGCCGGTACGCTCAAGATCATCCCTCAGCTCACCGCCGAGCTGGGCCGTGAACCCACGATCGTGGTCAACCTCTCCGGCCGGGGCGACAAGGACGTGCACACCGCCGGGGAGTACTTCGGCATCCTCGACGGAGACCAGAGGTGAGCGAGATGGCCACCACCACGTCCGAGCGGGGCATCGGGGTCGTCTTCGAGAAGGCCCGGGCCGAGGGGCGGGCGGTGCTGGTCGGCTGCATGCCGGCCGGCTTCCCAACCGTGGACGGCAGCATCGCCGCGATGCGGACCATGGTCGACGCCGGGGTCGACGTGATCGAGGTGGAGATCCCCTACTCCGACCCGGTGATGGACGGTCCGGTCATCCAACGGGCCAGCGACATCGCCCTGGCCGGCGGGGTACGCACCCGCGACACGCTGCGGGTCATCGAGGCGGTGGCCGCGACCGGGGCCGCGGTGGTCACCATGACCTACTGGAACCCGATCGAGCGGTACGGCGTCGACGCCTTCGCCCGGGACCTCGCCGCGGCCGGCGGTACCGGCCTGATCACTCCGGACCTGATCCCGGACGAGGCCGGCGAGTGGCTGGCCGCCTCCGACGCGTACGGGCTGGACCGGACGTTCCTGGTCGCGCCCTCGTCGACCGACCGACGGCTGTCGATGACCATCGAACACTGTCGGGGCTTCGTCTACGCCACCGCGCTGATGGGGGTGACCGGCGCCCGGGAGAAGACCTCGGATGCCGCACCGACCCTGGTCAGCCGGGTTCGGGCGATCAGCGCACTGCCGATCGGGGTGGGTCTCGGGGTCAGCACCGGCGAGCAGGCCGCCGAGATCGGCCGGTATGCCGACGGCGTGATCGTGGGCAGCGCCCTGGTCCGCTGCGTGCTGGACGCTCCCGACGAGGCGGCCGGGCTGGCCGCGTTGGGCCGGCTCAGCGCCGAACTCGCCGAGGGCGTACGCGCCATCCAGCGCTAAACAGTTAGGAAGGGCCCCTTATTATGCAAAAGGCGATAAGAAGGGCCCCTTCCTCTCATCCCGGACCGGGGTGCCGCCGGCAGGGGTTGCGACGGTAGCCTGTGCACCCGTGACCCTCGCCTCGCTCTCTCCTCAGGCGGCCCTGCCGAGTCCCGCCACCGCCGTGTGGCAGCTCGGGCCGGTGCCGATCCGGGCCTACGCACTCTGCATCGTGCTCGGAATCGTGGTCGCCTCGGTGGTGACCGAGCTGCGACTGCGTCGCCGTGGCGCCGCCCCCTGGGCGGTGCTGGACATCGCGGTCTGGGCGGTGCCGTTCGGCATCGTCGGCGCGCGGATCTACCACGTGATCAGCTCACCCGGCTCCTACTTCGGTGAGGGCGGTGACCCGGTCAAGGCCCTCTTCATCTGGGAGGGCGGGCTCAGCGTCTGGGGCGCGGTCGCGGGCGGCGCGGTCGGTGCCTGGCTCGCCGCGCGGCAGCTCGGCCTGCCGCTGACCGTGGTGGCCGACGCCCTCGCCCCGGGCCTGCCGCTGGCCCAGGCCGTCGGCCGGATCGGCAACTGGTTCAACAACGAGCTGTTCGGCGGACAGACCTCCCTGCCCTGGGGCCTGGAGATCCACCGGATGGACCCGGCCAATCCCGGGCAGGCGCTCCGCGACGACAGCGGCAATCCGATCCTCGAACCCGGGCTCTTCCACCCGACCTTCCTCTACGAGGCGCTCTGGAACGTCGGCGTCGCCGGCCTGGTCCTGCTGCTCGACCGGCGACTCAAGCTCGGCCGGGGCCGGGCGTTCGCGCTGTACGTGATGGGTTACACCGCCGGCCGGGTCTGGATCGAGATGATGCGTACCGACCCGGCGACCGAGATCCTCGGCACCCGGCTCAACGTCTGGACCGCCATCCTGGTCTTCCTCGGCGCGCTGGTCTACTTCGTCCGGGTCCGGGGGCCGCAGGAGTTCCTGGTGCCGATCGACGCCGCTCCCGCCCCGCTGGGCGCGGGTGACGCCGCCACCAGTGACGTGTCGCAGGTCGACGTCTCCCGGGAGCCGGCCGCGGTCGGTGCGCCCACCGGTTACCGGGTGGTGACCGAGGAGCAGTTCCGGCGCTTCCAGGCCACCGGCGAGGTCCCGCCGGCCGAGGAGTCCGGGGCGGCCGGAGAGCCTGGTGGAACGGGCCCGGCCGGGAGCGACGACGCCGACAGCGACGAGTCCGGGGGCGACGGCCCCGGGAGCGAGTCCGAGGCCCGCCCGCAGGCTCCGGCCGGATCGTCCGAAGCCGCGTCGCAGCAGACCGCCGCGTCGCAGCAGACCGCCGGGTCGCAGCAGGCCGCCGCAGAGCCGGCCGGTGTCCGGGACGGCGAACCCGCCGACGCCGGTGCCGCGCCGGGGACCGTAGACCGGGATCGTTGAGCGGGGGAGCCGACCCGATGCGTACGGCCGTGGTGGTGGGCGCCGGAATCGGCGGGTTGGCGACCGCCGGTGCACTGGCCCGCTCCGGTTGGCAGGTGACCCTGCTGGAGCGGGACGACCGGGTACGCGCCGAGCGCACCGCAGTGGTGCTCTGGCCCAACGGGGTACGCGCGCTGCGCGCCCTCGGCCTCGGCGCGGGGCTGGCCGCGATCGCGACGCCGCTGCCCGACGTCGGCGTACGACGCCCCGACGGGCACTGGCTGGTGCAGCCCCGCCCCGGTCTCGGCGAACGCGGGCCGGTCGTCGTACACCGGGAGGACCTGCACGACGCGCTGGTCGCCGGCCTCGGCGACCGGGTGGAGATCCGCACCGGCGTCGAGGTCCGGACGGTCCGGGTCGGCGACGGTGACGGCGACCGGCCGGTGGTCGGCGACGGGCGCGCGAGCTACGAGGCCGACCTGGTCGTTGCCGCCGACGGGATCGACAGCGCGGTCCGCCGCCGGTTGGCGCCGGAGGCCACGGTCGTCAGCTCCGGCTGTGCGGCCTGGCGGGCAGTCATCCCGTGGTACCGGGCGCCACAGCTGCCGGCGGACCGGCCGGTGGACGGCGAGACGCTCGGCGCCGGTTACCGGTTCGTGGCGGCCTCGCTCGGTGACCGGGGTGCCTCCGGCGGCTCCACCCGGGGCGGGATCTACTGGGTGGCGACGGCTGCCGGGGCGTCCCGGCCCGAGCCGCCGGCAACCCAGCTCGCCCTGCTCCGCCGCTGGTTCGCGAACTGGCCGGCGCCGATCGGCGAGCTGCTCGCCGCGACCGAGCCGGAGGACCTGGTCCAACAGGAGGTACGCGAGCTGCGCCCGCTGCCCCGCGGGTACGCCTTCCCGGGCGGTACCGGCGGGGTGGTGCTGATCGGCGACTCCGCGCACGCCATGCCGCACCACCTGGGCCAGGGCGCCTGCCTAGCCCTGGAGGACGCCGCGACGCTGCGTTCGCTGCTCCGGGAGGCGATCCCCGGTGCGCCGCTGCGGGAGGCGGTCGAGTCGTACAACCGGCTGCGCCGCCCCCGGACCGTGACAGTGGTCCGGCAGACCCGGCGGATGTCGGCGGTGTTGCAGGCCCGGGGACGGCTGGCGCTGCGCGCCCGGGACGCCGCCCTCGGCACCATCACGCCCCGGTTGCTGGGCAGCGCGGCGAGCGTGGCGGCCCAGTGGCGGCCGCCGGAGTGATCGAACCGGGGGTCGGCCGCTGCGCGCTGCCGTGCGGGCGGCCGGCCGTCGGCGGATCTTCGGTTGCCGGCTCCGGCTCGGGTGGACCGGTCGATATCCGAATCGAAGGGGGCCGCCGCCCGAGCGGGTCGCGCCGGACCCTCCGGTTCGTCGGCTAACCGACCGATCGGGGGGATGCCCCAGCCGACCGCGCGTCGCGCACACTACCCGGGAGCGAAGGTGAGGGCTCCCAGTTGCGGCACAGCGTGCCTGCTCAACAGGCTAGTACCCAGCGGCGGCACGCCACCCCCGGCGAGGTACGGCTGCTCGGACCGGTTCGCCTGATCGGCTCCCGGGGGCCGGTCCCGCTGCCGGACGCTGCCGGTGCGCTCCTCGGGCTGCTGGCGCTGCGGCCGAACGAACCCGTGCCGGACGCCGAGTTGCTTGCCGCGCTCGCCGGTCGGGAGGCACTGTCCCGGGTCGGTCCGCGTCCCCTGGAGCGGGCGGCCACGCAGTTGGCCACCGCGCTCGCCGACTGCGGCGCACCGGACGCGCTCGAGGTTCGACCCGGCGGATACCTGCTCCGGATGCCTGACGACCGGATCGACGCGAGCCGGTTCGGGCGGCTGCTGGACCGGGCCCGACACCGGATGGTGGACGGTGAGCTGCGGGCCGCCGCCCGACTGTTCCGGGCTGCCCTGGACGTCTGGACCGAGCCGCTGCCGGGGTCCGGTGTGGACGGGCTCGACCCGTACCGGCGCTGCCCGACGGGGCTGCCGGACTGGTCGGCCGGACCGGTGCTCGGGGCCGGTGTCGACGAGCACGACCCGTACCGGCTCTGCCCGTCCGGCTGGGCTGCCGTGGAGCTGGGCCGGCTGCGACGGGCCCGGGTCGGCGCCTTCGAGGACCGCTGGGAGTGCCTGCTGCGGCTGGCCGTGGCGGCGCACACCGCCGCCGGTGGGCCGGTTGCCGACCGGGCGACGGTGGCCGCCGGTGCGACCGCCGCCCGGGTGGCCCGGACCGCGGTCGCCGAGCTGACCTCGGCGGTGGCGACCCATCCGCTGCGGGCACGGCTGTGGGAACTGCTGCTCGTCGCCGCGTACCTGCACCAGGGGCGCCGGGCTGCTGCCGAGGTGCAGCAACGCGCCCGGGAGGTGTACCGGAACCAGGCGGGCGTCGAGCCGGCCGGCCGGGTGTGCGTACTCGCGGCGGCGGTGCGTAGCGGTGAGCTGCCCGAGGACTGGGCGACGGGTCCGGCTCCGACACCTGCCCCGGAGGCGGTCACCGGCTCGTCACCGTCCCGGCCCCGCCCGGCTGCCCGGCTTCCGGTGCCGCTCACCGCCCTGCTGGGCCGGGACGAACTGCTCGCCGTCGTCGCCGAGCGGCTGGACCGGCACCGCCTCGTCACGCTCACCGGTACGGGTGGGGCCGGCAAGACCCGACTGGCGGTCGCGGTGGCGGCGGCCCGTACCGACCGGCCGGTCTGGTTCGTCGACCTGACCCCGGTGGAGAGCCCGGTACGGGTACCGCAGGCGGTGGCCGCCGCGCTCGGCGTACCGGACCTGGGGCGGGACGCGGTCGAGGCGCTCGCCGCCGACCTGGGGCCGGCCCGGGCACTGCTGGTACTCGACAACTGCGAGCACCTGGTCACCGGCTGCGCGGAGCTGGTGCGGCGGTTGCTGTCCCGCTGCCCGGGACTGCGGGTGCTGGCGACCAGCCGGGTGGCGTTGCGGCTGCGCGCCGAGTCACTGGTCCGGGTGCCGGCGCTCGCCGTACCCGAGGTGGGCACCGGGCACAGCCTCGCGGCGCTGGCCGCGCACCCGGCCACCCGACTCTTCCTCGAACGGGCCCGGGAGGTCACCGGCCGGCCGGTACCGGAGACCAGTGCCGACGCGGTCGTCCGGCTCTGTGCCGATCTGGACGGGCTGCCGCTGGCGATCGAGCTGGCCGCGGCGCGTACTCCGATGTTGACGGTCAACGAGATCGTCGCCCGGCTGGGGACCGACGT
This sequence comes from Plantactinospora sp. CNZ320, assembly GCF_002846275.1. Taxonomy (NCBI): domain Bacteria; kingdom Bacillati; phylum Actinomycetota; class Actinomycetes; order Micromonosporales; family Micromonosporaceae; genus Plantactinospora; species Plantactinospora sp. CNZ320. The sequence goes on along the minus strand of NZ_PJMP01000001.1, from coordinate 2,659,506 downwards.
GCGGCTGCTGCGCAGTCCGGACCCGAGACTGGGCCGGCACCGCAGTGTCGCCGCCGTGGTGGAGTCGAGCCTGGCGGTGCTGGACGCGGACGCCCGCCAGCTCTTCGACCGGCTCGCCATCTGTGCCGGCGGGTTCGACGTCGAGGTGGCCCGGGCGATGGGTGGCAGGTCCGCGCCGGCCGCCCTGGCCGCGCTGGTCGAGGCGTCCCTGGTGGAGCCGCTACCCGCCGATGGAGCGCAGCCGTCCGAACCGGGCGCGGCGGCGGAGCCGGCAGACCACTCCGGGCCGCGCGACCGACCCGGCGAGTCCGGGGCGGCTGAGGGCGGCCGGGGCGGAGAGTCCGGGGCAGGCGAGGGCGGCGGGGCCCGCTACCGGATGCTGGAGCCGGTCCGGCGGCATGCGCTGGCCCGGCTGGCCGACGCCGGTGCCGAGGTGTCCGCCCGGCAGGCGCTCGCCTCCTACTGCCTGGATCTGGCCCAGCGGGCCGACTCCCGGCTGTACGGTGCGGACCGGGACCGGTGGCTGGCCCGGCTGCGCGCCGAGGAGCCGAACCTGCGGTCCGCGATGATCTGGCTGGCCGAGGCGGGTGCGGGTGGACCCGCACACGGTGACCTGCGGCTTTCCGCCGCCCTCGCCATGTACTGCCGGCTGGCGGGAAACTACCGGGAGGGCCACGGCTGGCTGTCGGCGGCGCTGGCCAGGCATCCGGACGCCCCGGCCGAGCTGAGGAGCCGGGCCGGGATCGGTGCGGCCATGCTGGCGATGCTGGCCTGCGACTATCCGGCCGCGATCCGGCACGCGGAGCTGGCGAGGGCCGCCTGCCGCAGCACCGGTGACCGCCGGGCCGAGGCACGGGTGGAGCAGATCCTCGGCTCGGTGGCCCGTGAGCAGGCCCGCTACGCCGACTCCGCCGGTCACCTGGCCACCGCCGGTGCCATGTTCGCCGACTGCGACGACGAGTGGGGCGAGGCGCAGATCACCGAGCTGCGCGGCTTCACCGCCTGGCTCGCCGGTGACCTGGACCGGGCCGACTCGCGGCTGTGGGCGAGCCTGCGCCGGCACGAGCGGTTGGGTGACCCGCTGGCGGCGGCGAGCGCGCTGATGAACCTCGGTGCGGTGGCGCTGTACCGGGGCGACGTCGACCGGGCGTCGTCGCTGGTGGACGTGGCTCTGCGGCGGTACTCGGCGGTCGGCTTCCCGGAGGGGGTCGGCTGGGCGCACAACCTGCGCGGGCTGGTCGAGCTGCGCGGTGGGCGTACCGGCCGGGCCGCCCGGCACCTGCGGCTGAGCTTGGCCGCGCATCGCCAGGTCGGTGACCGCTGGCGTACCGCAAGTGTGCTGGAGGCGCTGGCCGAGGTGGCCCGGCTGGACGGCGACCCGGTGCGCGGGGCCGAGCTGCTCGGCGCGGCCGACCGGATCCGGGAGGAGATCGGGGCGCCGGTGCCGGCGTGCGAGCGGGCGGACACCGAGGCGACGGAGCGGGCCCTGCGCGCCCAGTTGGACGCCGGGACACGCCGGTTCGGCGGCACCGGCAGCGGTAACGGCCCTGGCGGCGGTAACGGCACCGGCAGCGGTAACGGCAGCGGCCGCGACAACGGCACCGGCGGCGGTAACGGCGGCGGAACATGCACCGGCACCGGCACCGGCGGCTTCGCCCTGGCCCACCGGTACGGCCGAGAGGCGCCGCTGGACGTGGTGCTGGCCGGCGGCCCGGCAGGCGAGGCGCGCTCGACGCCCTGACCCCGCTCGCCGGGAAGCACGCTCAGTAGCCGGGGAGCAGTCAGTTGGCCAGGGAGAGGCTCAGTGGCCGGGGTCGGCGTTCGGGTCGAAGGTGGTCGGCAGCTTGCCGAGTACGCGGTTGACGATGTGGATCCGCCCGCCCGCGACCCGGTAGTCGGCGCAGACGCTCTGCGCGTGCTCGCCGATCCGGGCCATCGGTCCGGCCGCGCTGACCGGCACCGTGCTGCCGTCCAGGGTGCGTACCGTGCCGTCGGCGACGAGGTCGGCCAGTGGGTGGGCGCCGGCCACCAGGTGGGCCCGGACCAGGTCCCGCAGCTCGTCCCGGCGGTGGATCATCAGCTCGTCGAGGTTCTCCTCGGAGAACTTCTTCCCGAACGCGTCGTCGGTCGGGGCCAGGATGGTCACCCCGCCCGGTGCGCGCAGCTCGGCGGCGAGGTCGGCGGCGCGTACCGCCGCCTCGAACCTGGTCAGCACCGGGATCCACTGTAGGGCCACGTCGCCGGGTTGGTCGGCCAGCGCGTCCGGGTTGCCGGGGTCGCTGCCCGAGGGCAGGGCGGCGCAGAGCGGCCCGGTCACCCCGGTGCCGGCCGCCGCCGCGTCCCGGTCGTCGGGGCCACCGTCGGTGCAGCCGGCGGCCGTGCCGGCGAGCAGCGCGGTCGCGGCGAGCGCCAGCGCCGCCTGGAACCTCCGGCCGATCCGGGTACGGCCGACCGGTCGTCGCCCGACGGGCTCGCCGGCCGGGTACGCCGGGATGGACGGCTCGGACACGACAACCTCCATGACTGACGAGGGTGCCGTACCGGTGGACCGGGCCTGTCCGGCCCGACCCACCGGTACGGCTGATGGTGCCTGGTTCAGCTGTGTGCCGCGCCGGTCACAGCGTGGCGCACTGGCCCACCTTCGGGCCCTTCACCGAGTTGGCCACCTCGATGTTCGTCGGTGCCGGGCTGTTGGCCGCACAGCTCAGCGGACCGTTCACCGAGTTGGCCGCGATCAGGGCCGGACCGCTGGCGGTGTTGTTCGCCGCGAACGAGACCGGGCCGGAGATCGTGTTGTCGATCAGCGAGACGGCGCCGGTGGTGCCGGCGACCGAGACCGGGCCCCGGACGGTGCTGTCGGCGAGGAAGACCCCGGCGGCACCGGCCGCGCTGACCGGGCCACTGATCGTGCTGCCGGTGGCGACGAGGATGGCGCCGGGCCGGATGGTCACCGGACCGTTCACCGTCGCGTCCGACAGGCAGGCGAAGCCGGAGATGGTCAGCGGCCCGTTGTGCCGGCCGGTACGGGTCGGGTAGACCCGGGTGCCGTCGACCAGTTCCTCGGCGCCCTGGGCGTCCAGCAGCAGCGGGATCAGGCCCCGCTCCGGCTGGGCCAGCGGCACGTAGTACCCGTCGGAGCCCTTGACGACCTTCCAGCCGTGCGCGGCGATCCGCTCCGCGACGGTGGCGCCGACCCCGCCGGGGCCGTCGGTACGGGCCCCGTTGTACTGCTCCTCGGTGAGCTTGTACGCGCACGGCGCGTTGTCGAGGATCATCTCCGGTACCGGCAGGTCGTCCCGGGGGCCGGCCTCACCGGGGTGCGGCGCCGGGTGCAGCGGGATCGGCCGGGAGCCCCGGAAGACGAGCCGGCCGGTGTTCGAGGCCTGGAACTCGATCGCCTCGGTACGGGCCTGCGTGATCGCCGGCAGGTTGGCCCGGTGGTAGTCGAGGAACTGGCTGAACGTCCAGAGCGCCGAGTACGTCTTGCGACGCCTGTTGTTCGCCGAGTTGCCCTCGTCGGGCCGGGTCTGCCCGCCGGAGCTGCGCAGCTCCAGCAGCGAGTTGACGGTGTTCTTCAGCCCGAGGGTGTTGCGCAGGATGGTCTCCTCGCTCAGCCCCACGCCGCTGCCGCCCTGGCAGCCGTACGGGCAGGCCCACCAGCCGTCCTTGGCGCCCTGCACGTACATGTGACCCTCGATCATGTCCAGCGACTCGTCGAAGATCGGCTGGGCCACGTTCTGGTGCCGTGGCGGCAGCATCGGCAGGTCACCGGCCTGGGCGTTGCCGTACTCGTGCCCGTCGTAGCTGGCGACCGGGCGGTAGTCGCGGACCATCTTCACGAACGCCGCGGTCTCCGGCTGGCGGATCAGCGAGTAGTCGCGGTTGAGGTCCTGCCCGGTGGAGTTGCCCCGGGTGTTGGCGGCCCGACCGTCGCCGTTGATGGTCGGCACGATCAGCACCGTGGTGTGCCTGAGCAGGTCGACCGTCCGGGCGTCGGTGCCGAACGCCAGCTTGCGGGCGAGCACCAGGCAGGCTTCCCGGTCGCCGGGCTCGTTGCCGTGCACGTTGCAGTTGATCGCCAGTGGCGAGGTGGCGGCGACCGCCTCCGGGGTGGCCGGCGGGGCGGGGTAGCCGATCACCAGCATGTTGATCGGGCGGTTGAGCACGGTACGGCCGATCTCCACCACCCGGACCCGGTCACTGAGCCGGTCGAGTTCGGCGGTGTAGGCGTACTCGTTGACGTCGCTTGTGTACTGCGCGGCCTTGGTGGTCTCCCACTGGGTACGCAGGTTCTGCCCGGGTACGGCCGGGTCGCCCCAGGGCTGCTGGGTGGTGCCGGTGACAGGTGCCGAGTACGGCTGTTCGGCGGTGCCGATCCGGGCCCGTACCCGCCACTGGAACCGCAGGCCAGGGTCGAAGCCGGCGTCGGCGAAGGTCGGCGACTCGTTGTTGACCTGACGGTTCGGCCGCCAGACGCCGACCACCACCGCCGGGCCGGTGGCCGTGTCGGAGGCGTCGACCGGGGTGCGCTCGATCTGGTAGTCGGTGGCACCGGGGACAGGCGTCCAGGCGACCGTGGCGTACCCGTCGGCTTGGGTGACGGTGAGTCCGGTGACCTGGTTCGGTTCCGCGGCAGTGGTGCCCGGCACCGCCGAGGTCGGCTGGCCGAAGGCCGCCGAGGGGGCGGTGACGGTGCCGAGGCTTGCCACGAGCAGTGTGGACAGTACGACTACCGTCGGTTTCCTTATTCGCATGTGAACTCCGAGGGGGAGGAGTCGGGGGACTGCACTGCGGGTCATCATGATCCCGCGACGTGCGGCGATGCAATGATCTTGAGAATGTCTTGAGCATCCTCGCCCTCGGCGGTGCAAGGAAGGGCCCCTTCTTATACAAAAAGCGATAAGAAGGGGCCCTTCCTTGCAGGCGGGCTCAGCCCACCGGGGCAGGCTCGGCGATGCAGGCGGTGCCGATCCGGCGGAAGCCGACCCGGAGGTAGACCCGGGCGATCTGCTCGCTGCCGGCGGAGAGGAAGACCAGGTTCGTACCGTCGTCGAGCAGCCGGCGGGCCAGCGCGGCGGTGACCGCGGCGCCGAGGCCCCGGCGGCGCGCCGTGGGCAGGGTGGCGATGCCGGCGATCTCGGCGACGTCGTCGACCCGCAGCGCCATCCCGCTGGCCACCGCACCCTGGCCGGGCAGCTCGACCAGGGCGGAGATCCGGCGGCCGGCGGCGGTCCGGGTGCGCTCCTCGTCGAGCGAGTCGACCGGCAGCTCGACCAGGGCGGTGTCCCGGGCGGCCGGGCCCGCCGCGCCGACCTCGGTGCCGGGTGCGGCGAAGCCGACCGCCGCGACCGCGCGCCGGACAGCCACGTCGGCGGCGAAGGTCGGCGCCGCCGGGTCGAGAATCCGCACCGGCGTCGCCGCGAACTCCTCGGGCGGGGGCAGGGCGGCCGGGTCGAGCACCATCAGCGGGGCCTCCAGCACCGCCAACCCCGCCGACCGGGCCACCGCGAGCAGCTCCGGGTTGTTCTCGTGTACCCACTCGAACGCCTCGGGCAGCCCGAGGTCCCGCTGCCGCTGGCGGACCGCCGTCACGTCGGCGGCCGACGGCGGCTCCGTGGCGTCCAGCCTGGGACGGGCGTAGAATGGCCATCCCGCTCCATCGCGGACGAACAGCACCAGCCCGCCGAAATCCTCTGTGTGTGCCCCGTCACGCGGCACCGCATCGTAAAAACGTTCCAACCGGTCAAACGGCTCGTCTCGTACAGATGCCACCGGGGGAGCGTACACGTACGGGGCCCGGGACATGTGATCAATTCCGCTGCCTGCGATCGGTTCGCCCCTGGTGGACCCCGCCGGACCCTAACGTAGACTCGAGAGACCCAGCAGGGCCGACGTCGTCCCGACCTAATGATTGAACGTGAGTGACGACAGGAGCCCCGGTGGCCTTTCCGTACCCCCAGGAACCGCACCTCTCCTCGTCGGCGGGTGCCGACTCCGCGTCGACCGGCCCCGGCCGGGTTCCGGAGCGTCCCGACCGGACGGCAGCCCGGCCGCCGGAGCCACAGGGGCTCTACGACCCGGCCACGGAGCGGGACGCCTGCGGGGTGGCCTTCGTCGCCGACCTGCACGGGCGCCGCTCGCACGACGTCGTCGCCAAGGGCCTCGCCGCGCTCTGCCGACTCGACCACCGGGGTGCCCGGGGCGCCGAGCAGAACACCGGCGACGGCGCCGGGATCATGCTTCAGGTGCCGGACGGCTTCCTTCGCGAGGTCGTCGACTTCCCGCTCCCACCGGCCGGGCAGTACGCCACCGGCCTGGTCTTCCTGCCCACCGACCCGGCCGACGAGGCGCGCGCCCGCACGGTGCTGGAGAAGTACGCCCTGGTCGAGGGGGCCGAGATCCTCGGCTGGCGGGACGTACCCGTCCGTCCGGACGACCTCGGCGAGACCGCGCTGGCGGCCCGGCCGGTGATCCGGCAGGTCTTCCTGGCCGCGCGCCGGCTGACCGGCTCGCCGGCCGGTCCGGCCGGCACCCCGCTGACCGGCATCGACCTGGACCGGGTCGCGTTCTGTGTCCGCAAGCAGGCCGAGCGGGAGACCGCCGAGCGCGGCATCCCCGCCTACTTCCCGTCGCTGTCGGCCCGGACCATGGTCTACAAGGGCATGCTCACCCCGGACCAGCTCCCCGAGTTCTTCCCGGACCTGACCGACCCCCGGGTGGCGAGCGCGATCGCCCTGGTGCACTCGCGGTTCTCCACCAACACCTTCCCGTCCTGGCCGCTGGCCCACCCGTACCGGTTCATCGCGCACAACGGCGAGATCAACACGATCCGGGGCAACAAGAACTGGATGCAGGCCCGGGAGGCGCTGCTGCGCAGCCCGAGCATCCCGGGGAACATCCGGCGGCTCTTCCCGATCTGCACCCCGGCCGCCTCCGACTCGGCCAACTTCGACGAGGTACTCGAACTGCTGCACCTGACCGGGCGGAGCCTGCCGCACGCGGTGCTGATGATGATCCCGGAGGCCTGGGAGAACGACCCCGACATGACCCCGGCGAAGCGGGCCTTCTACCGCTTCCACGCCAGCCTGATGGAGCCCTGGGACGGTCCGGCCGCGGTCGCCTTCACCGACGGTTCGCTCGTCGGCGCCGTGCTGGACCGCAACGGACTGCGGCCGGGCCGGTGGTGGCTCACCTCGGACGGCCTGGTGGTGCTCGGCAGCGAGGCCGGGGTGCTCGACCTCGACCCGGCGACGGTGGTCGGCAAGGGGCGGCTCCAGCCGGGCCGGATGTTCCTGGTCGACACCGCCGCCGGCCGGATCGTGCTGGACGACGAGATCAAGTCCGAGCTGGCGGCCGAGCACCCGTACGACGAGTGGCTGCACGCCGGCCTGATCGACCTGGCCGACCTGCCGCCGCGCAAGCACATCGTCTACGCCCACCACTCGGTGCGCCGCCGGCAGCAGACCTTCGGCTACACCGAGGAGGAGCTGAAGATCCTGCTCGGCCCGATGGCCCGGGCCGGTGCCGAGCCGGTCGGCTCGATGGGCACCGACACCCCGATCTCGCCGCTGTCGACCCGGCCCCGGCTGCTCTACGACTACTTCCACCAGCTCTTCGCCCAGGTCACCAACCCGCCGCTGGACGCCATCCGGGAGGAGTTGGTGACCAGCCTCCAGGCGACCATCGGGCCGGAGGGGAACCTGCTCGACCCGAACGCGGCGAGCTGTCGCCAGGTGGTGTTGCCCTACCCGGTGATCGACAACGACGAGCTGGCCAAGATCCTCTCCATCGACGAGGACGGCGACCTGCCCGGCTTCAAGGCGGTCCGGGTCTCCGGGCTCTACCGGATCCGGGACGGCGCGGCCGGGATGAAGGCCCGGCTGACCGAGATCTGCCGGCACGTCTCGGAGGCGATCGAGGACGGGGTGCGCATCCTGGTCCTCTCCGACCGGGACTCCACCGCCGACCTGGCGCCGATCCCGTCGCTGCTGCTCACCGCCGCCGTGCACCAGCACCTGGTGCGGGAGCAGACCCGGACCCAGGTCGCGCTGATCGTGGAGTCCGGCGACTGCCGCGAGGTGCACCACACCGCGCTGCTGATCGGGTACGGGGCGGCGGCGGTGAACCCCTATCTCGCCTTCGAGTCGGTCGAGGATCTGATCAACACGGGTGCCCTGACCGGTGTCGAGCCGGCCAAGGCGGTCCGGAACTACGTCAAGGCGCTCGGCAAGGGCGTACTCAAGATCATGTCGAAGATGGGCATCTCGACTGTCTCGTCGTACTGCGGTGCCCAGGTCTTCGAGGCGGTCGGCCTGGACAACCGGCTGTTGCAGCGGTATTTCGCCGGCACGCCGGGCAAGATCGGCGGCGTCGGGCTGGCCGAGATCCACGCCGAGGTCGCCGCCCGGCACGCCCGGGCGTACGCCGAGAACGCCGGCCAGCTCAACCACCGCCCCCTGGAGGTCGGCGGCGAATACCAGTGGCGCCGCGAGGGCGAACTGCACCTGTTCAACCCCGAGACGGTCTTCCTGCTCCAGCACGCCACCCGCAGCCGGCAGTACGACGTCTTCCGGGAGTACACCGCCAAGGTCGACGGGCTGGCCGAGCAGGCCGGCTCGCTGCGCGGGCTGTTCCGGCTCCGCACCGGGGTACGCGAGCCGGTACCGCTCGACGAGGTCGAACCGGCAAACGAGATCGTCAAGCGCTTCGCCACCGGCGCCATGTCGTACGGCTCGATCTCGGCCGAGGCGCACGAGACCCTCGCGGTCGCGATGAACTCCCTCGGCGGCAAGTCCAACACCGGCGAGGGCGGCGAGGACGTCGAACGGCTCTACGACCCGACCCGGCGTTCCGCCGTGAAGCAGGTCGCCAGCGGTCGGTTCGGGGTGACGAGTGAATATCTGGTCAACGCCGACGACATCCAGATCAAGATGGCCCAGGGTGCCAAGCCCGGCGAGGGCGGGCAGCTCCCCGGCAACAAGGTCTGGCCGTGGATCGCCCGCACCCGGCACGCCACCCCCGGCGTCGGGTTGATCTCCCCGCCGCCGCACCACGACATCTACTCCATCGAGGACCTGGCCCAGCTCGTACACGACCTGAAGAGCGTGAACCCGGCCGCCCGGGTGCACGTCAAGCTGGTCAGCGAGGTCGGGGTCGGCACCGTCGCGGCGGGCGTCGCCAAGCTCAAGGCCGACGTCATCCTGATCTCCGGCCACGACGGCGGCACCGGCGCCTCCCCGCTCAACTCGCTCAAGCACGCCGGCACCCCGTGGGAGCTGGGCCTGGCCGAGGCACAGCAGACGCTGCTGCTCAACAAGCTCCGCGACCGGGTCACCGTGCAGGTCGACGGCCAGCTCAAGACCGGCCGGGACATCATCGTCGCGGCGCTGCTCGGTGCCGAGGAGTACGGCTTCGCCACCGCCCCGCTGATCGTCGCCGGCTGCGTGATGATGCGGGTCTGCCACCTGGACACCTGCCCGGTCGGCATCGCCACCCAGAACCCGGTGCTGCGGCAGCGCTACACCGGCCGCCCGGAGTTCGTGGAGAACTTCTTCCTCTTCCTCGCCGAGGAGGTCCGGGGCTACCTCGCCGAGCTGGGCTTCCGCTCGCTGGAGGAGGCGATCGGCGCCACCGAACTGCTCGACTTCGCCCCCGCGCTCGACCACTGGAAGGCGCACGGGCTCGACCTGCGGCCGGTGCTGCACGTACCCGAGCTGCCGGCCGGTGCCGCCCGGCGCGGCGTACGGGCCCAGGACCACGGGCTGGACCGCTCGCTGGACAACGAACTCCTCGCCCTGGCCGAACCGGCGCTGCGCGACGGCACCCCGGTCCGGGCGGCGGTGGCGGTACGCAACGAGCACCGCAGCGTCGGCGCCATGCTCGGCGGCGCGGTCACCCGACGGTTCGGCGGGGCCGGCCTGCCCACCGACACCATCGAGTTCGACCTCACCGGCACCGCCGGCCAGTCGTTCGGCGCCTTCCTGCCCAGCGGCGTGACGCTGCGGCTGGCCGGCGACGCCAACGACTACGTCGGGAAGGGACTCTCCGGCGGCCGGATCGTGGTCCGCCCCGACCCGGCGGCACCCTTCGCCGGCGGCCTCGACGCGCCAGCCGGCCCGAACGGCCGGGCCGAGGACCAGATCATCGCCGGCAACACCATCCTGTACGGCGCCACCGGCGGGGAACTGTTCCTGCGCGGTCGGGTCGGCGAGCGGTTCGCGGTACGCAACTCCGGGGCGGTGGCGGTGGTCGAGGGGGTCGGTGACCACGGCTGCGAGTACATGACCGGCGGTGTGGTGGTGGTGCTCGGCCAGACCGGGCGGAACTTCGCCGCCGGCATGTCCGGCGGTACGGCCTTCGTCTGGCAACTCGACACCCGCCGGGTCAACCCCGAGCTGGTCGACCTGGCCCCGCTCACCGACGACGAGCGGGTCACCCTCTACGACCTGGTGCAGCGGCACTTCGCCGAGACCGACTCGTCGGTGGCGGAAGGGCTGCTCAAGCGCTGGCCGGAGGCGGTGCGGGAGTTCACCGCGGTGGTGCCCCGGGACTACAAGCGGGTCATGGAGATCATGCGGATCGCCCGGGCCGAGGGCCGGGACGTGGACGAGGCGGTGATGAGCGGGCTCGCCGCGCCGGGCGTACCGGCACAGCCCGCCGCCGCCGTCACACCGTCGCCGCCCACACCGGCTCCGCCCGCGTCCCCGGCCCGACCGGTCGCCCCCGGTTCGCGCCCGTCCCAGGAGGTGGCTCGTGCCTGACCCGAGCGGATTCCTCAAGCACGACCGGAAGCTGCCGGCCCGTCGCCCGGTGCCGGTGCGGATCTCCGACTGGCGCGAGGTGTACCCCTCCGCCGACGAGGGCCTGATCCGCGACCAGGCCACCAGGTGCATGGACTGCGGCATCCCGTTCTGCCACGACGGCTGCCCGCTGGGCAACCGCATCCCGGACTGGAACGACCTGGTCCGGACCGGCAACTGGGCGGCGGCCATCGAGGCGCTGCACGCCACCAACAACTTCCCGGAGTTCACCGGGCGGCTCTGCCCGGCGCCCTGCGAGGCAGCCTGCGTACTCGGGATCAACGGTGGGGCGCCGGTCACCATCAAGCAGGTCGAGGTCGAGATCGTCAACCGCGCCTTCGACCTGGACCTGGTGGCTCCGCAGGACGTACCGGCACCGTCCGGTCACTCCGTCGCGGTGGTCGGCTCCGGCCCGGCCGGACTCGCCGCCGCCCAGCAGCTCGCCCGGGCCGGGCACGCGGTGACTGTGTACGAGCGGGACGACGCGATCGGCGGGCTGCTCCGCTACGGCATCCCGGACTTCAAGCTGGAGAAGGAGCACATCGACCGGCGGATGGCCCAGCTCACCGCCGAGGGCGTCGAGTTCCGCACCGGGGTGAACGTCGGCGTCGACGTCACCGCCGAGCAGCTCCGGGCCGAGCACGACGCCGTGCTGCTGGCCTGCGGGGCGCTCGCCGGCCGGGACACCCCGGCGACCCCGGGCCGGGCGCTGCGCGGCGTGCACCAGGCGATGGAGCACCTCGTCGCGGCCAACCGCGCGGTCGCCTCGGCGGCCGGCGGCCAGCCCAGCGTGAACGGGCGGGAGTCGTCGACCCCGCTCGACGCCGCAGGCAAGCATGTGGTGATCATCGGTGGTGGTGACACCGCCGCCGACTGCCTGGGCGTGGCGCACCGGCAGGGCGCGGCCGGCGTACACCAGTTGGACCTCTACCCGCGACCGCCGCAGGAGCGCGACGAGGCCCGCGACCCGTGGCCGACCTGGCCGTGGATCCTGCGGGAGTACCCGGCGCACGAGGAGGGCGGCGAGCGGGTCTTCGCGGTAGCCGTGCAGGAGTTCGTCGACGACGGCACCGGCCAGGTACGCGCGGTCCGGATCGCCGAGGTGACCGTAACGAAGCGGGACGGCCAGCGGCTCCTGACCGTGCTGCCCGGCACCGAGCGGGAGTTGCCGGCCGACCTGGTGCTGCTGGCGATCGGCTTCGAGGGCACCGAGGAGCAGCCGCTGCTCGACCAGTTCGGCGTGACCCGCAACCGGCGCGGCGCGGTCGACGCCGACTCGGGGTGGCAGGCGGACGGCACGCCGGGGGTCTTCGTCGCCGGTGACATGCACCGGGGCGCCTCGCTGATCGTCTGGGCGATCGCCGAGGGCCGGGCCGCCGCGGCCGCGATCCACGGCTACCTGGGCGGAGCGAGCCAGCTCCCGGCCCCGGTGGCGCCGTCCACGCAACCGCTGGCGGTCCCGGCCCGCTGACCGTCCTGTTCGGAGCGGTCGAGCGAGGGCGACGCTGACCGGCGACGAGGGTCCGCGCCAGCTGGGCGTGGACCCTCGTCGACAGGCGACACCCCGACGAGGGTCAGTCGATCAGCGCGAAGCTGGCGTAGTACTCGCCCCGGGGGTCACGCGGTGCCGTGCGGTCGGCGCTGACCTCGGTGCCGACCCAACCACGGAACCGTCCACTGTTGTCGATGACCTGGAGCAGCGGCCGGACGTGGCTGTTCAGTTCGTAGCAGGCGGTGTACGACAGGCACTCGCACCAGAACTCGTAGGTGTTGCGGCGCCCGCCGAACTGCCCGCTCAGGTAGTAGAAGCGCCGGTTCTGGTTCGGGTCCGCGAGCTTGTCCACGCACTCCTGGTAGTCCGGACGGCTGGTGGCGCAGCACGAGGCGGGATGGCAGCGGGCGTTGTACTGCACGTCGCCCAGGCAGGATCCGTCGTCGCAGATCTCCCAGGTGGACATGTCCATTCCGCCGCTGCTGCCCCGGGCCCAGTTCGTGATGGCATTGCCGTTCCACGACTGGCCTTCGAGCAGGAAGGTGCCCCGGCCCCGGATCGCGCTCATCGGCGCCTTGCTGGCCGAGTCGAAGCCGGCGTTGCTGCCGTATCCGATGCCGCTGGTCAGCGAGTAGTTGTCACTTGCCAGCGCGATCCGGCCCAGTCCGTTACCTGCGTCGGAGACGCTCCACGTCTCCACCAGGTTCACCGTGCTGGTGCTGCCGTTGACGGTGCTGCGCGTCCAGGTCACCGTCACCTGTCCGGTCGCCTGGTTGACCGCGTACGTGCCGGTGAACCGGCCGTTGGGCTCGCCGGAGAAGCCCGGCGCGGTCTTGATGGCGCAGTTGTTGCGCGGGTTCTGCCCCGGGGTCCAGTTGCCGCAGTAGTAGACGTCCCCGCTGCGTTCCGGCAGGGGATTGTCCTGCTGGTTCCAGGTCCAGAAGTTGTGTTCCGCGGTGTTCGCCGTCGGGCTGAAGACCAGGTAGCCGAGCCGGACGTAGTTGCGGTAGGCGTCGGTGCGGAAGCCTGCGGTGCTGACCACCCAGTTCGACATGCCGAGTGGTGCGGGTGCGGCCTGCGCGACGGGTACGGCGACGAGTTGAGTGATGGCGACCAGGGCCGCGATCAGCAGGGCGGCTGTTTGTGCGGGTCTGCGCACGGCAGTCTCCTCGGGGAACCGGGACGAAGAGTGACCGGAGCAGGATAACGGCCAGGCCGCAATTATGGGGGACGATTCACGTCACGAGATGGAAGGCGGCCCCGAGCCGCCGAGCGGAGTCATCCGAGCTGCACCTGTGGGACGCGCCGTCCCGCTCGGGTACGGGCGCAGGAGGCGGTGCCACCCGCCGGCCGATCGGCGCTCAGCTGTCAAACGAAGGTGAACATCCGGCTGCCCCGGTCGAGCGGCCGGGGAGTACCGGTGAACCGGTGCGTGCCCACCCCGAAGCCGGCCTCCGGTGCGGAGAGCCAGCTCAGTTCGAAGCCCTCGGCCGCGAACCACTCGCAGATCCGGGGCACCAGATCGGGCTCGCCTCGGTGCCGGGTCCAGATCACCGTGCCACCGGTCGCGCAGAGCTGGGTGCAGTATCCGACCGTGCGTCGGACGTCGGCGTCGGTGATGTTGCCGAAGACGCCGCAGACCAGCACGAGGTCGGCCGGCGCCAGATCGGCGTACCGGTCGACGAGTGCGGCGTCCCCGACGACCACTTCGACGCGGTCCAGCCCGGCCGCGCGGGCGGCTCCGGCGGCCACCGTCGCGTTGCGGGGGTCCAGTTCGACCAGTCGCGCGGTGACGTCCGCTCGGCGGGGATGCCCGGCCAGTACGCCGAGCAGGTCCCGCCCCTGCCCGGCGCAGAGGCTGACCGCCCGCACCGGTCCGGGCGCGGCCCGGTCGAGGAACTCTCGGATCTGATCCTGCACCGCCGCGAGCCGGCCGCTCAGGGGCGAACCCGGATCCGCGTAGTCCGCATGCCACTCGTGCCAGTCCCGCTCCACCACGCCCCGAGGCTACCGGGCGACGACGGCGCGCGCGGACCTCACCGCCGGCCCGGACCCGAGCAGCAACGTCATCCTCGACGGACCGGTCACCGCCTACCTGGTCCGGCTCACCGGCCTCTCGCTCGGCGGTCAGGGCCGGCTGCTCGTCGGCGGCAGCACCGTCACGATGACCGCCGACGGGGCACCGCCAAGGTGAGCACCCGTCAGCAGGTGAGCCCCGTCAGCAGGTGAGCACCGCCTGCATCTCGTGCCGGCGCCCGGCGGCCAACTCGGTCAACAGCGCAGGTGCCTCGTCGAACGGCAGCACCGCCGAGACCAGGTGCTTGCGTACCAGGTCGCCGTAGTCGCGGAGCAGGGCGATCGTCTCCGCCGACAGGCGGTCGCGGTCCCAGGTGGGGGCCAGCCCGCGCGGTACCCGGCCGATCTGCGCGCAGCGCAGCGAGAGTCCATTGTGATGAAACTCCTCGCCGAGCCGCACCAGATCGGCACCACCCTGATAGAAGGCGAGGTCGATGACGGTGCCCTGCGGGCGGAGCAGCCGCAGCGCCAGATGCAGGGCCGACGCCTGACCCCGACACTGGAACACCACGTCGGCGCCCCGGTCGTCGGCCGCGTGCCGCCACCGCGTCTTCAACACCACGGCCGGATCGTCGGCGGTCGGGTCGAGCGTCTCCAGGCCGAGCGCCTCGGCAACCGCCCGCCGCTGCGGGGTCGGATCGAGTACGACGACCGAGGCGGCACCGGCCCGCCGGGCGAAGAGCGCGGTCAACAGCGCCACCACTCCCGCCCCGGTCACCGCGACCCGACGCCCCCGTACCCCGTCGCCGAGGTCCCGCACCCCGCTGCCGTACAGGTCGGCTGCGGCGTGCAGCAGCCCGTTGGCGCAGATCGGTCCCATGTGTGCCACGTAGATGCCGAGCAGTGGATCCAGATCGGCCGGTATCGGCACCACCCGGTCCACCCGCGGATCGCCCCGGTACGCCGTCCGGTGCCCGTACGTCATCGCCACCACCGCCCCTTCGGCCACCGCCGGGGTACGGCTGCCGGTCACCCGCCCGACCTCCATGTAACCGAGCCGGGTCACCGGGTACGGGGTGGCCGGCGCCCCCTCGACGAAGAGCCCGAGGGTGCCGTCCCAGCCGGCCGACAGGTACGGGTTTGTGCCCTTGACGTAGCTCAACTCGGTACCGGCGGAGATCCCGCTGAACAGCGTCTCGACCCGGAACGTGCCGTCGGTCAGCGGTTCTGGCTCCTCGGAGCGGAACGCCACCTCGTGCGGACCGGTGACCACCAGGTTCCTGTCCCGCTCAGACATGTGCCGGCTCCAGCGGCGGCACCCGGACCGGCGCGCCGGTCGCGGCCGACTCGGCGACCGCCAGCGCCAGCAGATGGGTGCGGAGCGCCTCCGGGTAGGGCACCCGGATGTCCGCGCCGATTCCCCGTACCGCGTCGACGAAGGCGCGGTCGACGTCCCGGCGAGCCTGCTCCGGGTCGCCGGTGATCCGGTGCTCGCCGTCGCCGTTCCGCACCAGCAGGCCGTCCTCGGCGACCGAGAGCGCCAGACCGTCGGCGTACACCTCCAGGCCGGCCCGGTGTTTCCAGCCCAGCGCACAGGTGGTGCCGAGCGTGCCCACCGCGCCGGTCGCGAACCGCAGCGTGGCGGCGGTCGCGCCGTCGACGTCAGCGCCGTCGACCCCGGGTGGGGTGCCGTTGCCGGCGGCCCAGACCTCCGTCACCTCGCCGGCGAGGTGACGGGCCAGGTCGAGCACGTGTGCGGCCTGCTCCACCACCGGGCCGCCGGACCGGTCTCGCCGGGGCCACCAGGCGACCGGCGGTACCTTGTCCAGCCAGCTCCCGGCGACCAGCCGGACCTGCCGATCGGCGAGGATCCGGCGCGCCTCGTCGACGACGGTCAGATAGCGCCAGTGGTGGCCGACTGCCGTCACGGCGCCCGACTCGTCGACGAGTCGGTTGATCCGCAGCGCGGTTCCCCGGTCCAGCGCGATCGGCTTCTCCACGAAGAGGGCCAGACCGGCGGCCAGCACCGCCTCCTCGGCGTCGCCGTGCGCGAAGGGCGGCACGCAGACGTATACCGCGTCCAGCTCCGCCGCCAGCAGCGTGGCGACGTCCGGGAAGAGTCGGGCGCCGCTCGACTCGGCCAGCCGCGCCGCCGCCTCCGGCACCACGTCGGTGACCCCGACGATCCTCACGTCGTCGAAGCCCGACAGCACCCGCGCGTGCCGCTGCGCCACGCCGCCCGCACCGACAAGTCCCACCCGGCAGATCCGCATCCGCCACCTCCCGTTTCGACCGCACCGGACCTTCGCCTTCTCCGGCTCCGCCGGTCGGGAAACCTCGGAGCCGCATCCAGCGGGTCGGGTCGGGAAGACCTCGGAGCGGCATCCGGCGGGTCGGGGAGACCTCGGAGCGGCATCCGAAACGAAGCTTTCATCCGCCCGTCGCCGGCACGCCGTTCTTCGGAGATCAAGTTGTTAGCCGGTCTCGGGTTTGCCGGAGCGGCCCGAGGAAACTGTTCGGCCCGGCGTTCCGGATCGTGACCTTGGGGGGAATGTGCCTGTGCGACCACATTCAGAAGCGAGCGTTCCACCCGTCGTAGAGGCGTGGAGCACGTACCGTACCGAGAACTCCACGAAGTGGACGGCCCAGCGGCTGCTGAAACTCAAGGGTGAGCAGCGGGTCAGCGTGGTGCTACCGGCCCGCGACGAGCAGGCCACCGTCGGCACCATCGTCAGCGCGCTGCGACGGCACCTGGTCGAGAAGGCACCTGTCATCGACGAGCTGATCGTGGTCGACTCCCGCTCCACCGACGCGACCGCGGCGGTCGCGTCCGCCGCCGGGGCCCGGGTGGTCAGCCAGGACGAGATGACCCGGGGACTGCCCCGGCTCGACGGCAAGGGTGATGCGCTCTGGTCCGGGCTGGCCGCCGCCACCGGTGACATCGTCGCCTTCGTCGACGCCGACCTGCGCCGGTTCTCGCCCCGGTTCGTCACCGGGTTGGTCGGGCCGCTGCTCGCCGACCCGAGCGTCGCGTTCGTCAAGGGTTTCTACCACCGCCCACTTGTCGGCGCGGGGGGCGTCGAACCCGACGGCGGCGGCCGGGTCACCGAGCTGATGGCCCGACCCCTGATCAGCATGTTCTGGCCGGAACTGGCCGGCTTCGTCCAGCCGCTCGCCGGGGAGTACGCCGGCCGCCGGGAGGTGCTGGAACAGATCCCGTTCGTCTCCGGGTACGGCGTCGAGATCGCCATGCTGATCGACCTGCTGGACCTGGTCGGGTTGGACGCACTGGCGCAGGCCGACCTCGGCGAGCGGTTCCACCGGCACCAGGACACCGAGGCGCTGGGCCGGATGTCGGCGCAGATCCTCTACACCGTGTGGTCCCGGCTGCACCGGCGGGGACTGGTCACCGAGCCGGTGCCACCCGCCGCAGCGCTCACTCAGTTCCGGCGGGGCGGTGACCACGCCCTGCCCAACCTCGACCGCGAGATCGTCGTCACCGACGTGGCGGTCGCCGAACGTCCACCGCTGGCCAGCTTCTCCCGGCGGACCCGGGTGGCCCGGGAGCGGGCCCGCCGGCTCGCGCTCGCCACGGCGACCGCGACCGGGGCGGTGACCGGCGCATGAGCCTCACCGTACTTGTCAACGCCGGCCCCTGGCTGCCGGTGCCGCCGAACGGGTACGGCGGGATCGAGAACGTGATCGCCACCCTGGTACCCGAGCTGCGCCGGCTCGGCGTACGGGTGGTACTGGCCACGGTCGGCAGCAGCGAACTGCCGGTGGACGAACGGCTCTCGGTCTTCGCCGACGGGCAGTTCAGCAGCCTGCAACGGCCGTACAACCAGGCGTGCGGGGTGGTGCAGAGCCACCTGCACGCGGTGGTGCGTACCCTGCGGGAGCGCGACGACATCGACCTGGTGCACGACCACGTGGAGGCGGCCGGCCTGGCCACCCTGGCCGCGCTCGGCCCGGACGCGCCGCCGGTGCTGCACACCCTGCACTGGGACCTGGCCAAGCACCCGGAGCTGTACGGCACCTTCGACGGCGGCGACCGGGTACGCGTCAACGGCGTCTCCGCCTCGCAACTCGCCCGCGCGCCGCAGGCCCTGCGCGACCACTCGGTCGGGTACGTGCACCTGGCCACCCCACTGGCCACCGACGCTGACCGGCGTCGCCCCGCCGACAAGGCCGGACACTTCGTGGTGCTCGGCCGGATCAACCCGGGCAAGGGGCAGGACATCGCCGCCCGGCTGGCCCACCGGGTCGGGTTCGACCTGGTCCTCGCCGGTCCGGTCGGGCCGTACCGGCAGCCGGCCGACCTCGCCGCCGCCGCTGACGATCCGGTGGCGGCGGCAAACCCCGACGTCCAGTTCTGGCGGGAGCGGGTCGCCCCGCACGTAGACGGGGTACGGGTCCGCTGGATCGGTACCGTCGCCGGCCAGCAGCGCGACGACCTGGTCGCCACCGCCCGGGCCACGCTCTTTCCGCTGCGCTGGGCCGAACCCGGCGGTACGGCGGTGGTCGAGTCGCTCGCCCTCGGCACTCCGGTCGTCGGGTTGCCCGAGGGCTGCCTGCCGGAGTTGATCCAGCACGGTGAGACGGGCCTGCTGGCCGGTCACGAGGACGAGTTGGCGGCGCTCGTCCTCGACGCGGACCGGATCGACCCGCGCCGCTGCCAGGCCGAGGCGGCCCGGCGGTTCACCCCGGAGGTGATGGCCCGCTCCTATCTGGCCCTCTACGAGCGCGTCCGTGCCCTGACCGCCACTCCCGTGCTGACCTGAGCCGGGGTCAGATCCGCAGGTCGCCGAGGGACGGGACGCGGCTCGAAGCCAGCATGGTTCGTTCCCGTGCCGGCTTCGGTTAGTGTTCCGGTGACTACGCGTACCGGCGGTTGGGGGCAGGTTGGGACTCGCAGCCACATTCGGACGGGCGGTGGCCGCCCACCGGCAGGCCCGGGCGCATCTGGACGCGGCCCGGCACGGCCTGGCCCGGTTCCAGCCGCCGCCCGACACCGGCGAGAGCGCCGACATCGTGGCCCGGCTCTACCGGGTCGGCGAGGCGATAAGCGCCGAACCCGAGCCGGCCCGGTTCTTCGCCGGCCCGTTGCCGATGCGGCTCGGCGTGGCGAGCACGGTGGACGGTAGCTTTCCGGCCGTCGTACCGCTCAGCGGCGGCACCCACCTGGCGATCGACACCGACGCCCGGGACGGCCGGGTCGCCGCGCTGCTGCGTACCCTGGTGGTCCGGCTGCTCGCCGCCGCGCCCGCCGGCTCGGTGCGGGTGTCCGCCCTGGACAGCGCCGCGCTCGGCGCCACCTTCCTGCCGCTGCGGGTGCTGGTCGAGGCCGGGGCGGTGCCGCCGCCGGCCACCACCGAGGCGGAGATCACCGCAGCGCTCGACGCCGCCGAACGGCACGCCCGGGCCGCCCAGCAGGCCGCCACCTCCGGTACCCCGGAACTGCTGCTCCTGGTCGCCGCCTCGCTGCCGCAGGGCCGGGAACTCGACCGGCTCGCCGCGCTCACCCACGCCGGGCCGACCGCCGGGGTCTGCGTGATCGCCGCCGGATATCCGTCCCGGACGGTCGGGGTCGCCCCGCCGCCGCTGGGCGGCACCACGCACGTCCGTCTCGATCCACAGGGGTACGCCTGGATCGGCGACCCGCCCGGCCACCCGTTCAGCTCGGACGGCTCCGGACTGGCCGCCCCGGTACGCCTGGACGGCGAACCGCCGGCCGGCGCGGTCGCGGCGCTGGCCGACCGGCTCGGCGAGGTCTACCGGCGCGAGTCGAGTTTCGAGTTCACCGACCTGCTGCCGGCCCGCCCCTGGGCCGAGTCGTCCGGCAACGGGCTGCGCGCGGTGGTCGGCCGCGCCGGCCGGGAGCCGGTGATCTGCGCCTTCGACGACCAGACCCCACACTGGCTGGTCGGCGGCCGGACCGGTGCCGGCAAGACCGTCTTCCTGCTCGACGTCCTCTATGGACTCGCCGCCCGCTACTCCCCGGACGAGCTGTCGCTCTATCTGCTCGACTTCAAGGAGGGCGTCAGCTTCACCGAGTTCGTGCCGACCGACCGGGACCCGTCGTGGATCCCGCACGCCAGGGCGGTCGGCATCGAGTCCGACCGGGAGTACGGCGTCGCCGTGCTGCGCGAGCTGCGCCGTGAGCTGAACCGGCGGGCCTCGGCGCTCAAGCGGCACGGCGTGACCAAGCTGGCCGACCTGGTCCGGGACGCCGGCCGGCCGGTGCCGAGGATCGTGGCGGTGATCGACGAGTTCCACGTGCTCTTCGCCGGCAACGACGCGGTGGCGAGGGAGGCGGTGGCGCTGCTGGAGGAGTTGGCCCGCAAGGGCCGTTCCTACGGCATCCACCTGGTGCTGGCCAGCCAGAGCATGTCCGGGATCGAGGCGCTCTACGGAAAGACGGACTCGATCTTCGGGCAGTTCCCGCTCCGGGTGGCGCTGCCCGGCGGCGGGGGAGTGCTGGATGCCCTCAACGACGCCGCCGGGGCACTGCCGATCGGCTCGGCGATCGTCAACCCGTCCGCCGGGCTGACCGCCGCCAACACGGTCGTCCAGTTCCCGGACGCGCACGCCAGCGCCGCCGAGGTGGCCCGGCTGCGGCACGAGCTGTGGCAGGCCCGCAGGCCGGGTTCGCGGCCACCGGCGGTCTTCAAGGGGTACGAGTCGGCGCACGTCGAGGACGATCCGACGTACCGGGGACTGGTCCCGGGCGGCCGGCGGCCGTTGGCACTCGTCGGCCGTACCGTCGACGTGGACCTGACCTCGGCGATGTTCGCCCTGGACGCCACACCCGGCCGGCACCTGGCGGTGGTCGGCACCTCGCCGGTCGGCGCCAGTGTGCTGCACGCCGCCACGGTCAGCCTGGCCCGGCAGCACGCCCCGGGCAGCGCCCGGTTCCTGGTCGCCCCGATGGTCGCGGTCGCCGACGAGATCGCCGAGGAGACGATCGCCGAGCTGACCGGCGTCGGGCACCCCGTCGACCGGCTCGACGCCGCCGGGCTCCGTGACGAGCTGCGCACACTCGCCGCCCAGCCGGCCGACGGGCCGCCGCCGACCCGGACCTTCCTGATCGGGTACGGCATGGACGGCGCCAGCGGCATCCTCAGTGTCCGGGACGAACACTTCAAGTCCGGGCTGGACGACCTCCAGGCGGTGCTCCGGCAGGGCCCGGCGTACGGGGTGCACCTGCTCGGCTGGTGGCGCGGGCTGCGCCGGCTCTCCGACGACATCGGCGGGTCGAGCAACCGCGACGACGTCGCCTGCCTGGTGGCGTTGAACGTCCCCGGCGGGGAGCTGGGGATGTATCTCGGGGTCAACGATCTCGCCTACACCCCGAGGTCGAACCGGGCGCTGCTCGTCGACCGCCACGACCAGCGGGTACGCCTGATCGTGCCGTTCGTGCGGGCCGGTCACGAGCACGACGACGAGGAGGGGAGCTGAGGTGGCGAGCTTCGCGGAGTACGCGGCTCTGGCCCGGCACCTGCACGAGTTGCGCCGCAGCGGCGAGCGGACCGCCGCCCAGCTCGCCGAGGCGCGCGGGACGACCGGTGCCGCCGTCGACCGGCTCGACCAGCGGCTCGCGGTGCAGCAGCAGCGGTTGACCGCGCTCGGCCAGATGATCGGCAAGTCGGTGCCGCCGGCCGCCCCGCAGCCCGGCCCGCCCCTGCCGCCTCCTCCGCCATCGGCCGGATATCCACCGCCGGCCGGATATCCGCCGCCCGGGGCAGCCGGCCAGCCCACCGTGCCGGCCCAGTACGCCGGACCGGACCAGGAGCAGCCGGGGCCGCCCGGTCAGCCCGGTCAGCAGGGGCACGTCTACCGGCCGACCGGGTTCGGCAACCCCGCCCCGGCCGGGGAGCAGCCGGGCGGAACCGAGCCGGTGGGCGGCACGACGTACCCGGAACTGCCGGCCGGTCCGGCGCGGCGCGCGCTGCCGGCGACCCCGGCCGCCGCCTCGGCCCCGGGGGCGGTGCCCGGCCCGCGACTGCCCGCCGACGCGGCGCCGGCCGGTGTCGGCCCGGTCTCCGGTGCCGGCGCGGTGACCGGCGCTCCGCCGGCCCAGCCGATCGATCCGGTACGCGAGCTGGAGCTGGCCCGGCAGGCGGCCGACGGCGCCGACGTGATGATCGTGCAGACCGAGACGATGGCCCAGCAGGCGCCACTCCTCCCGGGGATGTCACAGCTGGCCCGCGCGACGACGGTCTATCTGATCTGTGCCGGTGTGCTCACGGTCGTCATCTGGGTGCTGCTCTCCGTCGCCGAGGTGCAGCAGAACAAGGGCTTCGACACCGGTACCCTCGCGGTCTTCTCGTGGAGCTGCGCCGG
Source organism: Plantactinospora sp. CNZ320 (assembly GCF_002846275.1). NCBI lineage: Bacteria > Bacillati > Actinomycetota > Actinomycetes > Micromonosporales > Micromonosporaceae > Plantactinospora > Plantactinospora sp. CNZ320. The sequence goes on along the minus strand of NZ_PJMP01000001.1, from coordinate 2,636,856 downwards.
GCTGCCGACGATGGCCTTCTTCCTCGGCTATCTCGTGCTCAGCATCTGGGGCAAGCCGAGGATGATCGTCGGCCGTCCCGCCCGGTACGCCCGGCTCGGCTTCGGCATCTGCTTCCTCGCCGCCCCGGTCGCCTTCCTCGGCTACTACCTGGCCTGAGGCGTAGCGGTTGGCGCCGAAGTCCGAGTTGAAGTTCTCTGGTGGCGTTCACCGACATCCTGGACAGGGTCAGCCCGGATACCTGCCGTCGGGGGACAGCGCGCAGGATGACACGACGAGCAGCGCCACCGCCTCCGGAGGTTGGGTACTGGTCAGGGTGAGGGTGAAACCTGCAGCCGGGTCTCGGCCGGCCATGCTCACCTTCACTCCGTCAGACAGCTCCCGATATTCGGTTATCTCGACACCCTTCGCCTGCCACTCGGTCCGGAGTCGCTGGAACGTGGCTCGCTGCTGACCGGACGGCAGCGGAATTTGCCAACTCCCCGACACCTGGTAGCTGCCGTCGTCGGCGAGGTCTCCGCCCCGATCACCGCACGGCACGGGACCAAGCCGCGTTGGGGTCGGCAACGTCGTGAAGGTGGCCAGCACGTCAGCCGCGTACTGACTGGTCCTGGATTCCAGGAGTGGTCGTGCCACCCGTGTCGGGCTCGACTGGTTACCGTCTCTCACGTTGTCTCCGCATCCTGTCGCGGCGATGACGACCGCCAGCGCCGCCATCGTGCGCAGTGCCGGATCGACTCGTACCTCGGTAGCCATCGACACCCCTCCCCGGATCGGAGGGTAGCAGGGTGGGTACATCAGGTGATTCTGCCGAGCGGCAGGCGAGTTGCGGTCATCGTCGGCGTGGCAGTGCGGTGAGGGCGGTGAGCATCACCAGCGCTGTGATGGCGAGCGCCACCGGATAGCCGGTACCGGCAGCGACGAGACCGAATCCGACCGCGCCGAGGCCGATCCCGGCGTCGTAGGCGAGGTTCCAGACCGCGCTCACCGTCCCGTAGCCGGCCGGTGACACCTGCCGCATCATGCCGGTCAGGCTGGCGCTCTGCGCGACCCCGAAGCCCGTGCCGAACAGCAGCATCCCGGCGACGAACGCGACGGGGTGTCCGGTCACGACGAGGATCGCGATGCCCGACACGGAGAGGATCACCCCGTAGCCGAGCAGCGGGGTGCCCGGATGCCTGTCGACGTGCCGGCCGGCCCACCAGCGGGCCAGCGGCGCGGTGACCGCCTGGGCGAGCAGGCCGAGCGCGATCAGGTTCGCCGACGCGTCGGTCAGCACTGACGGCAGGAACGTGACGACGACGCCGGACGCGAGGGCCACCCCGGCGAAGACCACGGCGGGTCGGGTCAGCGCCGGGTCACGCAGCCCCGCCACCATCCCGAGCGCCTGCTCCGGCTCGGCAGGCCGGCCGGGCAACCCGGTCGCGGCGGCGAGCCCGGCCAGCGCGACCAGTGCGCCGATGACGAAGACGCTGGGATAGCCGACCCGGTCGACCAGCCACACCCCGGCCGGCAGACCGATGATGCCGGGAACCCCGACGACGACCCCGAACAGGCCGAGCACCTCGCCGCGCCGCCCGGCCGGTGCCAGCTCCGCGGCGAGCGCGCCGCCGACGACGACCGCGACGGCGAACCCGAGGCCCCGGACGAAACAGACGAGCAGGATCGCCGGTACGCCGGTGGCGACCAGCAGCAGCAGCGACGGTGCGCCGAGCAGCAGCAGACCGGCGAAGAGCACGCTGCGCTGCCCGAACCGGGCGGCCAGCCGGGGAATGGTCAACTCGGCCAGCACTGTGGAGAGCATCAGCGTCCCGGTGGTCAGGCCGGCACCGACATCACCCGCACCGACCGAGGTGGCGTAGAGCGGCACGACGGTCAGCAGGAGGTAGAAACTCGTCATGGCGCCGAAGCTGGCCACGAAGACCAGCAGCAGCGATCTGGTCACCAGTGGGGGCCGACCGTCCGTGCCAGGGGCCGGGACAGCGTCCACGGTGGGGGGCGTACCGCTCATGGTCCCGACCCTAGGATCGGCGACCGGCCCACCTTAAGGTCCAATTCCGTGGTGGCGTAATGGGCCGGTTCGGTCCGGAACCCCTCCGGCCGCCGGCCTGCCCGGTGGAAACGCACGGGTCGGGCATGCGTACTGCACGGTCCGGACGTGACGCGACGAGGGTGAGAACTGCCGCCCGCCGACGGCAGCCTGTTGAGCATGAACGACGTTGCGATCGAAGTAGACGGGCTGCGCCGCAGCTACGGGGAGTTCGAGGCGGTGCGCGGCATCTTCCTGCGGATCCGCCGGGGCGAACTGTTCGCACTGCTGGGCACCAACGGTGCCGGGAAGACCACCACCATCGAGGTCCTGGAAGGGCTGCAACCGGCCACCGCCGGCCGGGTCCGGGTGCTCGGGCTGGACCCCGTCCGGGACCGCAACTCGGTGCGCCCCCGGATGGGGGTGATGCTCCAGCACGGCGGATTCACCGGGGCGCTCACCGTCCGGGAGACGGTGGAGATCTGGCGGTCCCTCACCGTCCGGCCGCAGAGCACGGCGGAGGTGCTGGAACTGGTCGACCTCGGCGACCGGATGAACGTCGCGGTCGAGCAGCTCTCCGGCGGCGAGGGCCGGCGGCTGGAGCTGGCGCTCGCCGTACTCGGCCGGCCGGAGGTGCTCTTCCTCGACGAGCCCACCACCGGGATGGACCCGGCGTCCCGCCGCCGCACCTGGGACGTCGTACGGGAACTCCAGAGGGGCGGCACCACAATCCTGCTCACCACGCACTACCTGGAGGAGGCGGAGGTGCTCGCCGACCGGGTGGCGATCATGCGCGGGGGAAGCATCGTCGCCACCGGAGCGCCGGAGGACGTCGTGCGGACCCTGCCCGCCCGGATCAGCTTCCGGCCGCCGGGCACGGACACGCTGCCCAATCTGCCGCACGCCGCCTGCCTGGTCGAGGAGGACCGGGTCACCTACGAGTCACGCCAGCTCCAGACCGACCTCACCCGGCTGCTCGAATGGGCCAACGCGGGCAACATCCGGCTGGCCTCCCTCTCGGCCCGACCCGCCACTCTGGAGGATGTCTTCCTGGACATCGCCGCCGACCACGACCCGACAGCCACCGCTGCCCAGTACGCCTCGACCGACCAGCACGCGCAGCCGGAGGCCGCCCGATGAACGGGACGATGACCACGCCGAGCCCGAGCACCACCGCCACCTCGGACGACCGCGCGACCAGGCCGTTCTGGCAGCTGGTCGCGATGCTCAGAATGGAGCTGCTGGCGCTACGCAGAAGCTGGACCTCCACCGCGATGTCCGTGGTGACCCCGCTGATGATCGCCCTGCTGCTGGTCAGCGAGTACCGCGGCCAGACGGTGCCCGGCGTGCGCCGGGTCGTCAGCGTCACCACCCTGGTCATGGTCTTCCTGGTGCACCACCACCTGACGACCGTGTACGCCGCACGCCGCCAGGAACTGGTGCTCAAACGGCTGCGCGCCGGCCTCGCCTCGGACCGGACGATCCTGTTCGGCACGGCCAGCAGCACCGTAGCGATCTTCCTCGCCCAGTTCGTCGTGCTGGCCGGCTACGCGGTGCTGGCCCTCGACCTGCCGATGCCGAGGAATCCGCTGGTCATGCTTGTGGCACTGCTGTTCGGCTGCGCGATCATGGCAGCGTTCTCGGCCGCGCTCTCCGCGATCACCCGCAGCTCCGAGGCGGCGATGCTCACCACCCTGCCGACCGTGGTGATCTTCCTGGCCACCCCGGGCGCGCTGCTGCCGCTCGGCGCGTTGCCCGAGTGGCTGGAGCGGGTGCTCTGGTTCCTGCCCAACGGCCCGTTCACCGAGGTCATGCGCGTCGGTTGGCTCGGCCGTACCGACGAGGGCCAGACCCTGAGCTTCGCCGGCACCCTCGTCGAGACGCTGCCCTCCTTCGGGGTGCTGCTGGTCTGGCTGCTGGTGTCACTGCTCATGGCGGGCCGGTACTTCCGGTGGGAGCCCCGGCACGGCTGATCGCGTCACCCCGCCCGTTGGGGACGTGCACATGGAACGGCGCAGGTCGGGCGGAAGCCTCGGCCTGCGCCGCGCCTGTGCCGTTGAGGCGCGTCCTGCCCGCCGGCAGGGATGGTGCTTCTGATCGCGGGCGGCGAGCGGTCTGCGGTTGACCAGTGCCCTGTCTTCGACGGTTGGTCGTGCTACCCGGTGCTTCCGGGTCCGGGCATCTCTGAGCCGGCCGTCTGACGCCGGGTCGGGTGCGGCGTTGGGGTATTCGCCGGAGACTGTCGAGCTGCCCCGCTTGTGCGCCCACCCACCCGGGCTGCTCCCGCCTACCGGGCTGCTTCCGGCGGCCCGAACCCCGGTCCCGCCCGCCGGCCGACCCGTATCCCGGTCCCGCCCGGCCGGTCGACCCCAAACCGCAGCACGCCGTCGGCAACCCCGACTTCCGTGCCCCGCCTGTGCACCCAGCTCGACAGTCTCCGCACTGACCACGCCCCCGCCCCGCCGCCGGTCACTCATGCGGGTTGCCGACTGTCCGCTCAACTCGGCACCGGCGCCCCCGGGCAGGACCCGGAAGTTCTTGAGCTTGTACCCCTTGGAAATCCACTCGTCGCGGAGCTGTTCCAGGACCACGGCATGGCGCTCGACGGGGAGCGTCACGTGGCTGAACCCGGAGACGTGGAAAACGGCGTCGGCGGGGCTCAAGAGCCGCTGCGCTCCATCACGCGTCGGCCGGCACACGGGACCGGGCCCGGACCGTGTTGCTCGCCCAGATCGGTCTGGCATCGCTGACCCGATAGAGCACCAGGTTCCCGTCGTGTTGCACGATCAGCCTGGCGGGACCGTTGCCGCCCGTGCCGGTCGACCAGGCGACGCTGCCGTCGGCCCGCAGGAGTACGAGGTTGCCGTCGGGCTGGTTTACCAGCGCCACGCCGTCCCGAGTACCGGTGGCCCAGTAGGCCGGGCCGTACTGCTGGTACAGCACGAGGTTGCCGTCGTCCTGCAACCAGAGCTGGTAGCGGTGCGGATAGCCGGCCACCACGTCGGAGAGCATGCTGGCCCACCGGCGCATGGTCTGGCCACTTTCCAGTACGGGCCGCCACTGCTCGCTCAGTGCCGCACGCAGATCCGGGAACAGGATGTTCTTCTCGGTGAAGTTCCGGTCCACCACACCGAAGTTGCACTCCGGATCGGTGCTGCTGATGCAGGCGTCCCGGTAGGAGAACAGGAACAGCGGGCCGGTGTAGCTCAGCGACCGCCACAGGTACACGCCCTGGACCATGTGGTCGCGGATCGTGGTCCGGGGGATCACGGTGGTACCCGCCGTCGGGTAGCCCCACTCGGTACCCCAGATCTTCTTGGCGCCGTCCCCCCACTTGACCATGATCGAGCGCAGGTACGCGAGTTCGCCACAGGCCGGGGACTCGCCGGGCGGCCCGAACTGGTTCCACCACCGGGTCCGGCACTCCGGTCGGGCCGGGCCGAAGCCGGCGCTCCACGCCGGGTACGGATGGTGCGCCACGGCGTCGAAGTAGCCGCCGTAGCCGTTGGCGTACGCCCAGTCCAGCCAGGCACCGGACTCCCTCGGGTTACTGGTCTCGGTGGCCGGGGTGCCGTTGCCGGACGCACCAGCCAGCACCACGCACGACCCGCACACCGCGTGGATCCGCTGATAGGCGAGCTTGACCAGCTGCCAGTAGCGCAGCCGGGCGTCGCCGTCGTAGTTGCCGTACCCGGGATGGGACGCGGTGGCGGCGTTGTTCGGCTCGTTCCACACCTCGTACGCGAAGACCCGGCCGGCGTACCGCTGGACGGTCCGGTCGACGATCGTGGTCCAGTCGGCGTCGTCCGTCGGGAACCACTTGTCGTCGGCGTGCCCACCGTTCGCCCACGGCGGCGCGTACGCGAGCACCACCAGGACCCGGATGCCCCGGGCGGTGGCGGCGTCGACCAGGGTGTCGAGCCTGTCCCAGCGCAACGCGCAGGTCCGGCACTCCTGCACGTACCACCAGTTCAGGTCGACCCGGACCATCGGCGACCTGCCGGGCAGGTAGGCCACCATCCCGTCGAGCCGGCGGGCGAGGTCACCGTCGACCAGCCCGTGTCCCTCCGCGAAGCCGACGTCCGCCGACGTGTACGCCACGCCTGCCGCCCGTCCGTCCGCTGCGGGAGGCACAGCGGAAGCCGGTCCGGCGACGGAGACCGGTCCGGCGGCGACGGGCGCGGTCGGTGCCAGTATCGCCGCCGACACCAGGCAGGCCAGGAACAAACGGTACCCGGACATGATCGCCGATGATGGACGGACGAGGCTGCGGCGCAACGGCATGCCGACTTCCTACCACTGCCAGCCCGGCTCGCGCCGCCCCGCCGGTACAACCCGCCACCGGTGGACCATCTCGTTCGTGGTCCTAGGTGGATGGTGACCCGCTGCCCCGGCCGGTCAGTCGGGTAGCTCGGTCAGCCCGGGTACTTCCCGGCGAGCGGACGCAGGGCGACGTCACGATCAGGGCGATCCAGACCCGGTCACCGGAGGTCGTCCAGGAAAACTGGAAACCGCTGCTACCAGGGCGGAAACCGCCACAGCTACGGCACGCACCCTCATCGCGGGGACTGCCTGTGCTCAGGGGTCACCTGTTCGTTGTTCGGCGCGCCCTCTGGTGCATCGTCTGTGGCGTCGCCTTCCGCGTCAGCGAGGAAGCGGTCGAGTTCGGCACGCGACAGGCCCTCGTCTTCGAGTAGGCAGACGAGCAGCAGGGTCTGCGCGGTGTGCGTCTTCGCCTGCATCGGATCGGGGGTGGGATCGCCGGCCAGGGTCGCCCAGAGCAGCGACTCGGCGAGTCTCGGGTCCAGGTCGTAACCGGTGTGGTCATAGCGCTCCCGCACGCTCGCCACGAACCGGATCACCGGGGCGCGATCCTGCCCATCCGGCCGGAACCGCCTGCCGACAGCGAGCCGGAACGCGGTGTCGACCAGCAGGCCGTACCGCCGCCAGTCCGGCTCGTCGAACCGGTCGATCCGATGCTGGTAGTCGCGCGGCCGGCCGGTGACAAGGTCGCGGAGTGGGGCGGCGTAGCGGCTCACCACTGGAGACTCCGTGGTTGGCCGGGGCGTTGTCCACGTATCCAGGCAAGCAGGCCACGCCAGCCGGCCAACGGGTGCACACCCAGCAGTACCGCCCCGGCTGTCCGTGCCCCGGCCGCGATCGTCCCGGCGCTGGTGGTGGGAGGCGTCGGCCGGCTCGCCCGCTGGGCTGGGGGCGGGCACGACGGCTGGGCGGTGCCGGTGAGCGCTGCGGCGTACCGGTCAATCGCTCTGGCTCCGATCGCCAGCCGGGCGGTGACGAGGTCGAGTCGGGCGGCGGCGGCCCGCCACCTGTCGGCGGCCACCCGGGCCGGGGCGTCGGTGCTGGTCCGGCGCAGCCGGTCCTCGGCGGCGGCGATTTGTCGCCGGACCCGGCCGGCGACCTCGGCGGCCCGCTCGGCATCGGCGCGGGCTGCCGCCAACCCGTCCGACAGCTCCTGGGCACTCGCCGGGACAGTGCCGGGCAACCGGCGGGCCTCGGCAACGCCGGAGTAGACCAGGCTGAGCGCGGCCCAGGCGTCGGTGAGCGCGTCGCCCCAGCGGGCCAGCCCGGCGGCCGGCAGCGGATGGTCCACTTCGGAGAGTTGCCGATCGGCCCGGTCGAGCGCGGACTGGACGGCCAGGCAGGCGGCGCGCAGCTCGTCGGCGGGCAGCGCGGCGCTCATGTCGCCGGTAAACGTCGGAAGTTGGCGGCGACCCTGGTCACGATGGCCGCCGCTGGCGCCGTAGTGGTGCGGCCGCTGGTTGACCGCCCGTTGGGTGTGGTGGGCCAGGGTCCGCCGGGCGGCGAGCAGCGTCGGGCAGGGGCCGGGCCGACCACACCCGAGACAGACTCCGGTGTACGCGCAGACGGCGTGCCCGAGCACCGCCCGCCGCGCCTCGTCCATCCGGGTACGCGCGAAGGTCGCGTACGCCGACTGGGAGAGGGCGGTCACGAGAAGGCTCCCAGGCGCGGGGTGGGATCCATTGCTGCCTCCCGTTTGGGTGGGGATAGCGCGCGGGTGTGTGGCCAGGTGGGGGCACCCGGCCGACCGGGAGAGTGGGCCGGCCGGGCTCTGTGCGGGACGACCGGCCCCAAGGGTGCTGACCAGGGAGCCGCTCGCCATGCAGCTTACATATCCGCACATGCAAAGCAAGACCATAACTAGCTATTACTTGTCATGTAAGGAGCAGTCGTGATCAGATGGAGGTGCTGACCAGGGAGTGCACATGCCTGTCAAACCGAAGTGGGAGCGGCTCGCGGATCACCTCCGATCGCAGATCAAATCGGGTGAACTCGCACCAGGTGACAAGCTGCCGTCCACGGCCGAGCTGTGTAGAGCGCACGGCGTCTCCGCGATCGTCGTACGACAGGCGATCTTCAAGCTGAGGACGGAGGGGCTCATCGAGGGAGTCCAAGGTGTCGGGGTTTTTGTTGCTGGGTCCTAGATCTTGGAGTTTGTGAGGAAGTCGTGCTTCCACATCATGAGGCCACGACGACCCGCGACGGAGACAAGGTGACAGCCCGAACCGCCATTGCCAGCACGGGGGCGACAAACCGATCGGCACGTTGCACAGGATCGAACGTGATGGAGTCCATCTTCGGGAAGAGGTGGCTGCGATGACCGGCAAGACCTTCCGAGTGGTTGTCACTCATGAGCCCTGTGCGTGGATCGCTGACATCGTCGATCTAGAAGGCGGCCATACCTACGCCCGTAATCTGCCAGGCCTGGATGAGTCTGTACGCGAGGTCATTACCATGATCGAGGATCTACCCAGTGGGGCCGAAGCTGATCTGAAGATCGACTACGAGTTCCGGACGGACGATCAACACTGGCTACGACTTCATCGGCGCGTCAGTGCGCGGTGCCGTACGCCCGGAGGAAGGCCTTGACCCCTGCGGCCGTGATCCGGTCGGTCTCCTCCGTCGGCAGCGGGATGACGCCCCAGTAGGAACGGTTCACGATCTCCGTCGAGACCAGGGCCATGAAGTGGGCGACGGCCCGGGCCGGATCATCGTGCACGTCGAGCAGGCCGTGGTCGGCGAGCGCGGCGATGACCACGCTGAACTCGCGGCTCACCGCCCGGGGGCCGGCCTCCTGCCAGGTGTCCAGGACCTCGGCCGGGACGTGCCCGGCCTCTGCGTGGATGTGCCGGACCAGCGAGAAGTGTTCCCGGAAGTCCGTCATCAGGGCGACCCAGGCCCGTGCCAGGGCCAGCAGGTCCCGTTCGAGATCCTCGGGCCGTGGTGGGCGCTGCGGATCCAGGTACCTCCGCAGCCGGGCGAGTTGCTCGTCCCGGACCTCTCCCGCACTCCGCTGGATCACCGTGCGGAACAGTTCTGCCTTTCCGCCGGGAAAGTGGTTGTAGAGCGTACGGGTGGAGGCGCCCGCCTCGGCGGCGATCGTGTCGATGCTGGCTCGGGTGTAACCGTCCCGCCCGAAGACCTCGCACGCGGCGTGCGCGATCGCTGCCGCCTTGTCCCCCCGCCCCCGTCGTGGCCGGACCGCTCCCGTGCCGCCCTCGGAGTCTCTGCTGGTCATCGTCGCCTCTCAACCCGGGTGCTGGCCATCACATTACAACGGTGGTTGTAGAAACTACAACGACCGTTGTAGGTTATCGCATGCTCGTAGCGAAGCAGCGACCAACCGGGGGCCAGCCATGTCCGCAACAACCCATGCCATCGACCCAGCAACGGCCGAAGACGCCGCGCTACGGGTCGCCGTGATCGTAGGCAGCGTTCGGGGTGGCCGCGTCGGCCCGTCCGTCGCCAACTGGTTCACCCGCCGGGCCGGCCGGCGTACCGACATCAGGCTCGACGTCATCGACGTCGCCGACCTGGACCTCCCGGTGGCCATGCCCGGCTGGGACGGGCTGCCCGCGCCCGCACCAGCAATCCAGGTCGCGCTCGCCGGGGTCAGTTCCCGGCTGGCCGCCGCAGAGGCATTCGTCGTCGTCACCCCCGAGTACAACCACAGTTTCCCGGCCGCCCTGAAGAACCTCATCGACTGGCACTACGAGGAATGGCGGACCAAACCAATCGGCTTCGTCTCGTACGGCGGGCTGGGCGGCGGCCTCCGGGCGGTCGAGCAACTCCGGCAGGTCTTCGCCGAGCTGCACGCCATGACGGTGCGTGACTCCGTCAGCCTGCATGGACCCTGGTCGGGGCTCGGCGAGGACGGGCTGCCGCTCGACGAGGCGGTGTGCGACGGGGCTGCCGAGGGCATGCTCGACCAGTTGGTGTGGTGGGGCCGCGCACTGCGCGCCGCTCGCGCCGAACGTCCCTACGGCAAGTGACGGCCGTGCACGGCACCGCCAGCGTTCCCGGACAGCACGGCACCACCGAGAAGGGTCCCTCGGCCAGGGCCACCGACCCCACCACCGGCCGGGCCACCGGGAACTCCCAGGGATTGGCCAGGGTGCTCACCGTCGTCGTGATCAGTTCGATCATGGCGGTACTGGACGTCACGATCATCAACGTCGCCCTGCATCCGTTGGCCGTCGAGTTCGACGCGTCGGTCGCCGCCGTCCAGTGGATCGCCACCGGCTACACGCTCGCCCTCGCCGCCGTGATCCCGACTGCCGCCTGGGCCATGTCACGCTTCGGTGCGAAGCGCACCTACCTGACCGCCATCGCGCTGTTCACCGCCGGTTCCGGGCTGGCCGCGCTGGCCTGGAACATCGAGACACTTGTGTTGTTCCGGGTCTTGCAGGGGCTCGGCGGCGGCCTGTTGATGCCGGTTGGGATGGCGATGGTCGTCCGCGCCGCCGACCGGGACCGGTTGGGCAGGGCGATGGCCCTGCTCGGCATTCCGGTGCTGATCGGCCCGGTGACCGGGCCGATCCTGGGCGGCTGGTTGATCGACACCGTGTCCTGGCACTGGATCTTCCTGGTCAACCTGCCGATCGGCTCGCTGGCGTTGGTGCTCGCCGCCCGGCTGCTGCGGCGCGACGAACCGCAGCCGGCGCGCCGACTGGACCTGCTGGGCCTGCTGACTCTCTCTCCGGGACTGGCCCTGCTCATCTACGGGCTGGCCACCGGCGGCGAGCGTGGCGACCTCACCGCGCCGCAGGCGCTGCTACCCACCGTCGCCGGACTGCTGCTGACCATCGGGTTCGTCGTCCGTGCCCTGACCACCCAGGCTCCCCTGTTACGCCTGCGCCTGCTGCGCAACCGGACCTTCGCGGCCGGGTTCACCGCCCTGGTGCTCTTTCCGGCCGGCTACTTCGGCTCCATGCTGCTGGCCCCGATGTACTACCAGACGACGCGAGGGCTCGGTGCGACCGAGTCGGGCCTGCTGGGCATCCCCCTGGCCGTCGCCGTCGGCCTCTCGATGCAGATCGCCACCCGCCGGGTCGACCGGGTCTCCCCGCGACTGATGATCCTCTCCGGGGTCGTGACCGCCGCGTCCGGTCTGTCGCTGTTCGCCGGCCAGATCGGGCCGGCGACGCCGTACTGGCGGTTGGTGGTGGCGCTGCTGGTGATGGGGGTGGGCGTCGGCATGGTGTTGATGCCCTTGAACGCGACGGCGACCCGAGGGCTGGCCGCCGAGGATGTCCCCTCCGGCAGCACGCTGCTGAACATCGGCTCCCAGCTGGGCATCTCGATCGGGATCGCGCTGCTGTCGGTGGTGCTGGCGTCGAACACGGCGCGCACCGGGGACGGGATGCGGCCGGCGGCGGCGTTCCAGCACACCTACTGGTGGGCGCTGGCGCTGCTGGCCCTGGCGGCGCTGCCGGTGGCGCTGCTGCCGGGACGACGGGTGGGTGGACCGCCGGTGCCGGCCCCGACGGCCGGGGCGACGCGCGCCCCATGACCGCCAGACCCGACCTGAACAGAGAAGGAAACCCATTCATGTACGCGGTGAGACTGCACGAGTTCGGACCTGCCGGAAACCTACGGTACGAGCAGGTCGACGCACCGGTACCCGGAAACGGAGAGGTCCGCCTCGAAGTCCGGGCCAGTGGCGTCCACTTCATCGAGACCACCCTGCGTACCGGGCGTGGGGTCGGCCCTCATCCCGCCCCGGCGTTGCCGGTCGTGCTGGGTGGTGAGGTCGCCGGGGTGGTGAGCGCGCTCGGCCCGGACGTCGACGACAGCTGGCTGGGGCGCCCGGTGGTGGGCACGCTCGCGTCCTACGGTGGTTACGCCGAGCAGGCGGTGGTTGCGATCGACGCCCTGCACGAGCTGCCCGAGCAGTTGAGCGCGGAGGCCGCCGTGGCGATGGTCAGCACGGGTGCCACCACGCTCGGGCTGCTCGACGTCGCGCAGGCCGGCCCCGGTGACGTCGCACTGGTCACCTCCGCAGCCGGTGGCGTCGGTGCCCTGCTCGTGCAGGCCCTACGTCGGCAGGGCGTCGTCGTGGTCGGCGTGGCCGGTGGACCGGACAAGGTCAGGCGGGTCACCTCGTTGGGGGCCGACATCGCCGTCGACTATCGCGACCAGCGCTGGCCGGACGCGGTACGGGCAGACCTTGGCGCCGGCCGGCAGGTGGATGTCGTCTTCGACGGTGTCGGCGGAACCGCTGGCCGCCAAGCCTTCGACCTGCTCGGCCCCGGCGGGAGGTTCGTGCTGCACGGCTGGGCCTCGGGCACCCCGACCCAACTCAGCACCGCCGACATCATCGCGCGGGCCGGCACCGTCAGCTGGGCGCTCGGGCCACAGTTGCTGCGCAGGGCCGGCACCATGCACGAGTTGCAGGCCCGCGCCATCCGGGCGGCCGCGGACGGGGTACTCGAACCTCTGGTCACCCGGTATCCGCTCAGCCGCGCCGGGGACGCGCATGCCGACCTGGAGAATCGGCGCGCGACCGGCAAGGTCGTCCTCGTTCCATAGTGGTGCGGTCCGGGCCCGTCTCGGGGCCGAGCGATGATCGCGACCGGGCCGCCACCCGGCACCGGAAGGGTGGAAGGGCGGCGGCCGGTCGCCGCCCCTCCACCCGCGATCAACGTGTGTCTCCGTGGCGCTGCTCCGAGTCGTGGCAGCGCCTACGTGAGTACGTCGCGGACACGCTCCCGTTCTGGGAGGAAGGCGCGGCGGAGCGCCTCCTCGTCCTCGTCCGGCAGGTTTTCGACGTTGCCGTAGTCGAACGGCGGTGCGGGGTCGTACTCCAGGAACGCCTGCCCCATCCCAGCAGCCCGCTCACCCCACAGACGTGCGGCCACCACCAGCGCGGCGTCCATGCCGGCGGAGATCCCGGCGCTGGTGACGATCCTGCCGTCCACGACCCAGCGTTGCCGCTTGAACCGTGCACCGCACAGTGGCAGCTCCTCGGCGAACGCCCAGTACGTCGTCGCCGCACGGCCGCGCAGGATGCCGGCAGCGGCCATCAGCAGCACCCCGGTGCAGATCCCGAAGGTGATCCGGGTCTGCGGATGCACGGCGCGGATGTAGTCCAGGAGGCGGCGGTCCTGCATCAGGGTGCTGGGCATCGCGGGGCCGGGCACCACGAGCACATCCGGGTTGCGGAGTGTGTCGAAGGTGGCGGTCGGCAGGAACTGCAACCCGGCGCCCCCGGAGATCGGGTCCAGGTCGGGGCCGACGAAGTGCAGCCGTGCCGGTCGCGCGCCCGTGCGGATGGTGGAGCCGAGTACGCCCAGCGGGCCGATCAGGTCGAGCGGCACCAACCCGTCGAAGACCATGAACGCGATGTCGAGGATGTCGTCGTCACCCTTGGTGGCCGGTTGCGCTGGCCGGGCTGCGGCTGGTTGGGCGTTTCCCAGGGTGAGACCGGTCGCCGCCAGCGCGGCACCGAGCGTCAGAATCTGTCGCCGGTTCGGGTTTTCGGGCATGGTGCTACCTCGCTCCTATCTCGGGTGAACTTCGGTGACGGGTGCTCTCTGGGGGACGAGGCGGTCAGTCGACCGGCGATCCCCAGCCGAGCGGTCGCCGGCCGGGGCCTGCCTGGGAATGCTGGCGATATTCGGTCGGGGAGGTTCCCAGGACACCGTGGAAGGCCCGCCGCATCGTCTCGACACTGCGGAAGCCGCACTGCTTGGCGATCACCTCGACCGGGTCGTCGCCGGCTTGCAGGAGCTGCCGGGCCGCCTCGACCCGGATCTGCTGGACGTACTGTCCGGGGCTGGTGCCGAGTACCTGGGTGAACAGTCGCGACAGGTGGCGCGGGCTCACGGCGGCGCGGGCTGCCATCGCGCCGAGCGAGTGGTCCGCCTCCGGCTGCGCGGCGACCGCGTCGAGCACCAGCCGCAGCACCGGTTGGCGTGAGTGCCTGGTCCGGCCGCGCACGGACAGCTGTGACTGCCCTGCCGGCCGTTGCAGGAAGACCACCAGCCAGTGGGCGACCTGGCGGGCGAGCGCGGGGCCGCGGTCCTCCTCGACCAACGCCAGCGCGAGGTCGATGCCGGCGGTGACGCCCGCGGCGGTGAACACCCGACCGTCGCGTACGAAGATGCCGTCACACTCGACGGTCACCGCCGGATACCGCTCGGCCAGCTCCCGGCAGTAGGCCCAGTGGGTTGTCGCGCGCCTGCCGTCGAGCAGCCCCGCCTCGGCCAGTACGAACGCGCCGATGCACACCGAGGCCACGACCGCGCAGTGCTCGTGCATCCGTCGCACCGCGTGGGCGAGCTGTCCGGGCGCACCGCCTTCCGGCGAGGAGTCGCCGCCGGCCACAAGCAGGATGTGCACCGGATCGGAGAGCGTCTCCACGGCGACGTTCGCGCCGAGCTGGACACCCTCGCGGGTGTCGATGGGCCGCCCTCCGGGTGATGCGAGCCGCACCCGGTAGTTGGCACCGAGCTTCGCGGCCAGGGCGAAGACCTGCATCGGTCCGGCGACGTCCAACAGCACCGCTCCATCTGCTGCCGCGATGACCACGTCCCGCTGGCCGTCATCGCGGGCGGATGAAATGCTCATGCCGCGAGTATTGAGTTCCGCCTTCGTGCCGGCAACGACCGTCAACCCACAGATCTGGCCATGACCGTCGGGAACTCGATGCCCACACCGGACGACGGGGGTTGACTTCAAGCCTGGTCGAGGTGTTGGACTCGGGCCATGATTTCCAACGGACTGCGGGTCGTCGTCACAGGTGCGGGCCGGGGCACCGGCCGTACCCTGGCACTGGCGTTCGCCGAGCGCGGCGCGCACGTCGCCGTCTCGGCCCGGGATCCGGCGGCGGCCGGCCACACCGCGGACCTGATCGCCCGGCAGGGTGCCGGCACCGCCGAGGCATTCCGCTGCGACCTGGCCGACCCCGATTCGGTACGCGACTTCGCGGCGGCGCTGGCCGACCGGACCGACCGGATCGACGTCCTGATCAACAACGGTGCAGGCTTTCTGCCCGGGGTGGAACTCGACGACGCCTCCGACGAGGCGATCGTGGACACCATCGCCGGAGCCGCGACCGGTACGGTGCTGCTCAGCCGGCACCTGCTGCCGCTGCTGCGCGCCTCGGACCGGCCGGACATCGTCAACCTCGTCTCCGCCTCCGCCGAGGTCGGCAACCACCGCCTGGCGGCACATCCGGCGTACTACGCAGCCAAGCACGCCCAGGCCGGGTTCGCCGGCATCCTGTCGCACCGGCTGCGCGCCGAGGGAATCCGGGTGATCTCGCTCTATCCGCCGGACTTCGTGCAGGAGGGGCCGCGTGGACCGGGCGACCCGCTCACCGCCCGGTCGATCGTGGAGTGCGTGCTCTTCGCGGTCGGGCAGCCCCGGGACTGTTTCATCCGGGAGTTCCACTTCGAGTTCGTCGGAGAGTCCGACGCCGAGCCGGCGGGGCCGTGACAGCCTGGGAGCTGGCCTCAGGGAGCGCTCGGGCCGGCGGGCGGGTCCGGTGCGTAGAACCGGGTGGTGTTGGCGACCATCGTCGCCACCTCGTCCGGGTGCTCGCCACCGGCCACCGAGGCCGCACCCCAGGAGTTGCTGCTCAGCGTCATGAACTCGCGTGCCTCCTGGGACTCGCCCCAGGCGATGGGGTCGGTGATGGCCCCGCCGCCGAGGTAGAGGCCGAGGCCGAGCAGGGCGAGATCCCAACCGACGCCGACCGCGCCGGGGCCGAACTCTGTCCACCGCTGCGGCTCGACCACCGCGACGTGTTCGAGTTCGAGTACGGCCTGCTCGGCGCCGTCGCCGGGGGAGAGCCGTACCTCGACCTCGCTGAACCCGTCCTCGGCCGGCTCGCCGAAGACCCAGGTCAGCCTGACCAGCCGGGGCGGCTCGCAGCGGATGATCTCGCCACCGGCGTTGCCCTCGACCTGGTACCGGCCGCCGAGCTTGAAATCCCCGGTGACCGGCGCGAACCATCGGGGCAGCCGTTCGGGGTTGGTGACCGCGTCCCAGAGGTCGTCCAGCGAGGTGTGGTAGGTCCTGCGTAGCAACACGGTTCGCGCCTCGCCGACAGGTGTCGCGGCGCGACCGACCGTCCGATGGGTCGCGTTGATCTCGTCGACGATGTCCACGTTCACTCCCTCTGACCGGCCTTCATTTTCGGAACGGGTGGGAGTATATCAGGCACAGCTTATATAAGCGCAACTTTGTGCAGCGTCGGCGTGGCCGGGCCGCCGCGTACGCCGCCAACGCCGGTGACGACGCTGGTGACGACGCCGGTGCCAACGCTGGCTGCGCCCGACCTACCGCACCCCGACCACGAACTCGGCGGACCGGTCGACGCCCTGATGGCTGACGGTGGCGGTGACGGTGGCAACCCCGGTCGCCACGGCCCGGATCCCACCCGACCCGTCGACCGCCACCACCTCCGGGCGGTTGCTGCGGTACCGCACCGTCGCGCCGGCCGGCAGCGGCGTGCTGGCACCCTCGGTGCGGTAGCCGTACCGGGTGTCGTCGGTCATCGCGACAGTCAGCCTCGGGGAGATCGCGGTGCAGGGGGAGACCAGCGTCGGCGCGGTCGCGGTGACCACCGACAACGCCGGGCGCAACGCACCCGCGACGTTCACCACCGCCCGCAACCGGCGATCGGCGTCCACACTGGAGTGACCGACCTGGAACGCGTACGCACCCGGGTCGACGACGTACCGGCCGGTGCGCTCGTCGAAGAAGGCGAGGTCGGCGACGGACACCCGGAACTCCACCCGCCGGGTCCGCCCCGGGCGCAGCGGGACCTTCTCGAAGCCGGCCAGTCGCCTGGTCGGACGTTCCAGGGCGGCGGGTGCACCAGGGGTGGAGACGTAGAGCTGCACCACCTCGGCCCCCGGCACCCGGCCGGTGTTGGTGACCTGCACCCCGACCCGGACGGTGCCGTTCGCGTCCACCGTCCGGCGGTCCACCCGCAGCCCCGAGTACCCGAACCCGGTGTAGCCGAGGCCGTGGCCGAACGGGTACGACAGCTCGCCGTCGAAGTACATGTACGTCCGCCCGGGCCGCCCGTTGCCGCCCCGGATCGCGTAGTCGTCGATCGGCGGGAGCTGCCCGGCGTCCCGGTACCAGGTGAACGGCAGGTGCCCGCTCGGGTTGCGCGTCCCGAGCAGTACGTCGGCGAGCGCCTCGCCCTTGCGCTGCCCGTTGTGGGAACTCCACAGGATCGCCGGTACGGCAGCCTCGAAACCGGCCACCTCCACCTGACCGACCGTCTCCAGATAGACGATCGTGTTCGGGTTGCGGGCCGCCACCTGGCTGATCAGGGACGCCTGTGCCCCCGGCAGCGCCAGTGTGGACCGGTCGGCGTCCTCCCGGGAGTGCCGCTCGTCGGTACCGGCGTACACGATCACCGCGTCGTAGCCGGCGACGGCCGCCACCGAGGCCGGGTCCACCTCGGCCAGGCTGCCCGGGGTGACCCCGGGCAGGTGGTCGACGACGGCGCCCGGGTTGATCCGCTGGATCGCCGCCCGGATTCCCTGGTAGCCGTTCACCTCGTTGGCCTGGCCGGCGCTGGCCTGGGTGCTGGAGTAGCCGCCGAGGTACATCGTCGGCGGGTTGGCGTAGTGGCCGAGCACCGCCACCCGGTACGGCCCGGACGCCGGTACCCGCAGCGGCAGCAGCGCGCTCCGGCCCGCACCGGCCCGATCGCCGCCCTTCCGATCGCCGCCGGCCCGGGTCTTCGGTGCCTGGTTCTTCAGCAGCACGATGCTCTCGGCGGCGACCTCGCGGGCCATCGCCAGCCGGGCCGGGGTCTGGGTGACCGCGCGGTTGGCGTTCGAGCTGGTCCAGGTCCCCGCTGCGACCCGGGACCTGGCGGCGGTCACCCAGGGTACGTCCTCCGGCCGGTCGAACTCGCCGAGCCGGATCCGGGTGGTCAGCAGCCGGACCAGCGAGGCGTCGACGTGCTGCTCGGTGTAGCGCCCGTACGCGGTGTCGATGCCCCGGGCGATCGCCTCCGGGATGGTGTTGGCGTAGCTCCACTCGTCGTGGTGGCCCCGCTGGCAGTTCAGGTCCTCGCCTGCCGCGTTGGCCCAGGCGTGCCGCTCGACGTGGTCGAGCGGGGCCGGGTGCCCCGGTGGCTGCCAGCGGTGGCCGTGCTGGATCTGCCGGATCGAGTCGCAGTCCGAGGTGAAGAAGCCGTCGAACCGGAAGGTCTGCCGGGCCAGTTCGTCGAGCAGATAGCCACTGGCCGAGGTCGGTACCCCGTTGACCCGGTTGTACGAGGTCATGATGGACGCCGGTGAGCTGCGCTCGACCACCTCCCGGAACTGCGCGGTGTAGTACTCGCGCAGCGTCCGGTCGTCCATGTTCGCGGTGCCGTCCAGCCGGTCGAACTCGCTGTTGTTGGCGGCGTAGTGCTTGAGCGTGGTGCTGGTCTTCAGGTATCCGCCGCTTTCCGGCAGCATCCGGCCGGTCCGGTCCTTGCCCTCCATCCCGTTCACGAACTGCGCGGCGAGAGCGGCGGTGAGCAGCGGGTCCTCGCTGAACGCCTCGTCGTTGCGGCCCCAGCGCGGATCCCGGGCCAGGTTGACGGTCGGGGTGTAGAAGTTCAGGTTCAGCCGGTTGTCCCGGACCACCTCCCGGGCCTCGTCGGAGATCAGGGTCGCCTCCCGGCGTACCAGCTCGGGGTTCCAGGTGGCGCCGAGTGAGAGGTCGACCGGGTAGGAGGTGGTGTTGACCAGGATCGGTGGGTTGGCGTCGTCCAGGGTGCCCTCCCGGGCGACCCCGTGCCCGGCCTCGTTCCACCAGCCGTAGGCGGCGATGCCGAGCCGGGGCAGCGCCGCCGATCGGCTGCTGACCATCTGCGCCGCCTTCTCGGCCAGCGTCATCCGGGAGACCAGGTCGACCGCCCGTTCCCGGGGCGAGTAGGACCGGTCCAGGTAGATGGCGCGACCGTCGCCGCTGGTCCCGGTGGGGACCGCCGCCTCCGGTTCCGGCCCACATCCGCTGCCGCTGAGCAGTACGACGGTGACCACCGCCGCCCAGGCGTGTGCCCGCATCCCGCCATCCCTTCACCGGTCCCGTGGACCCGGGGCGAAGGTAGGTCGGATAGCGATGAGCGTCAAGGTAAGCGCATATCGTGGTCCGCTCGACCGGCCCTGCCGCCGTACATTGCGGACGGACGAGGCATCATGAGCCGATGACCTTCGGCGACCTCTTCGTACCCGTGCCGCTGCGTTGGGGACTCAGGGGTGATCCGCAGATGTGGGAGGCGATGCGGCTGCGCTTCGCCGACCACGACTTTCCCAGCAGCGACTGGATCCTGTCCAACGCGGTGCGCGCGGCGTTCGAGGAGATCACCGGGGTACGGCTGGGCCCGAACATCGGTGCTCTGGAGGTCCCGGAGTACCGGAAGGGCCGTGGGATGTCCGACGGTTTCGTCAGCGGCGACTGGTGGCACGAGGTGGGTCTGGCCCTGCTGGTCGACCGCTGGAACGTCGTAAGCGCGAGCCAGCGCGGGGCGCGATGAGCACGTGTTGCCGTTGCGGGCAGGGCCGAGTTGCGGAGCGGGGCTGAGTTGCGGGGCAGGGCTGACAGGCGTCGGCGGGGTCATTCCGGGTCGGCGCGGCGGGCCGTGCTGAACCGGCGCTGGTAGGCGGCGGGGCTGATCGACAGCTTCCTGGCGAAGACCCGTCGCATGCTCTCGTAACTGGGGAACCCGGCGAGCGCCGCCGCCCGGGTCGCGGTGTGTCCCTGGTCGAGCAGGGCTCTGGCCATGTCGAAGCGGATGTTCTCCACGTAGCGGGCCGGTGTGGTGGCCAACTCGTCCTGGAAGAGCCGGGCGAGGTGCCGGGTACTCACGTTCAGGTGTTTCGCGAGTTCGCCAAGCGAGTGTTCGCCGCGCGGGTTCGCCGTCACCAGATCGGTGATTCTGCGCAGTGCCGGCGAGCGGGGCGGCGGTCCCTGCAACGGTGCGGAAAACTGTGACTGGCCGCCCGCGCGCTGCATGTACACCACCAGGGCGCGGGCGACGTCGCGGGCCAGGCCGGGCCCGTGGTCCTCTTCGACCAGCGCGAGGGCCAGGTCGATCCCGGCCGTCACCCCCGCCGACGTGTACGTGCTGCCGTCGCGGACGTAGATCGCGTCGGGGTCGACCCGGCAGGTCGGACATCGGGCGGCGAGTTCGTGGGTGACCCGCCAGTGCGTGGTCGCGCGCTTGCCGTCGAGGAGGCCGGCGGCGGCCAGCACGAACGCCCCGGTGCAGACCGACGCGACCCGGCCGGCCGTGGCCGCCGGAACCCGCGCGGCGTCGGCCAGCTCACCGGGCACGGGGGTACGCGGATAGCGGTCGGATCCGGCCACCAGTAACGTGTCGACGGCCGGCTCCGGGGTGACGGCCCCGTCGACCGCGACCCGGATCCCGAGGTTCGACGTGACATCCGCACCGGTCGGCGACAGCAGCACGATCCGGTAGTCGGCACCGAACCCGTTCGCCTCCCGGAACACCTCGGCCGGACCGGCGACATCCAGCAACGTCATGCCGTCGTAGACGAGTACCGCGACCAGGTGCGGCCCGGCCCTTCCCGACGTGCTGTCTCCGGCGCTGAATTCGGACGACGCGCCGGAACCTGACGACGGGTGGTCGGACGGCGCTGGCACGGATGGCGGTGCGGTGGACGAGGTGGGCGGCACGGGCACCGTTCATTGGTAACACACCGTCACCGTCACGCCGCAGCGCGGGCCGTGGTCCCGGTGTCCGGATACAAGGGCTTTCTGGCTGGACAAAGGCGGTCGCGGCAGGCCGGTCGTTGGCAGCATTGGAGTCGCCGAACGGCTCACAGCGCACGAGGTTCCGGAGGGTTGGAGATCATGCCAGAGGTAATCGCGGGATTGGAGATTCCCGACACGGCTGCGGTCGCCGGAGCGACCAGGCTGATCCAGGAGACGACAAGTCCGCTGATCTATCATCACTCCCGGCGGGTCTTCCTCTTCGGCCTGATTCACGCCGACCGGCTCGGTGTGCAGCCAGACCCGGAGCTGCTCTACCTGGCGGCCATTTTCCACGACACCGGTCTGCTGATTCCCTTTTCCGACGTCGAGCAGCGCTTCGAGGTCGACGGCGCCGACCACGCACGCAGGTTCCTGCTGGAGCGGGGCTTCCCGGCCGCCGCCGCCGAGACCGTCTGGACGGCGATCGCGCTGCACACCACCCCGGAAATTCCGACCCGAATGGCTCCGGAGATCGCGACCGCGTACCTCGGTGTGCTTACCGACGTCCTCGGCTTCGACCTGGACGTGATGGCACCGGAACAGTTGCACGAAATCGTCGCCGTGCACCCGCGAGGGGACTTCAAGCACGACTTCCTGCGTACCTACACCGAAGGGCTCAGGAACCGCCCGGAGACCACAAACGGCACAGTCAACTCCGACGTGCTC
The DNA here is from genome assembly GCF_002846275.1 of Plantactinospora sp. CNZ320. Lineage (NCBI taxonomy): Bacteria > Bacillati > Actinomycetota > Actinomycetes > Micromonosporales > Micromonosporaceae > Plantactinospora > Plantactinospora sp. CNZ320. The sequence continues at coordinate 2,615,098 of NZ_PJMP01000001.1, read as the reverse complement.
GAACACTTCATCCCCGACTTCCGGCGTACGACAATGGTCGACCGCGTACTCAACTCGGCCTGGCCGAGCTGACCGAACGTGATGCGCCGGCGGATGCGATCGACGGCCCGCCCGGCGAGCAGAACCGCCCCGTACCGACGAATGTTTTGAAAGGATCCGAGGATGCGAGCGATCACCGTCCGAGACCGTGACGCGGGTGTCGGCGGCCTCACCCTGACCGACATGCCCTACCCGCACGCCGCCGAGAACGACGTAATCGTTCGGGTGCATGCGGCGGGCTTCACTCCCGGTGAACTCAGCTGGCCGGCAACCTGGACCGACCGGGCCGGGCGGGACCGGACACCGACGATCCCCGGGCACGAAGTCTCCGGAACGGTCGCCGAACTCGGCTACGGAACCACCGGGCTCAGCGTGGGTCAGCGGGTGTTCGGGCTGACCGACTGGGCCCGCAACGGATCGCTTGCCGAATACGTCGCGGTGGAGGCGCGCAACCTCGCCCCGCTCGCGGCCGACATCGACCACACAGTGGCCGCCGCGCTGCCCATCTCCGGACTGACCGCCTGGCAGGCACTCTTCGAGCACGCCCAGCTCAGGCCCGGACAGACGGTACTCATCCACGGCGCCGCCGGCGGCGTCGGCTCGGTCGCCGTCCAACTGGCCCGGGAGGTGGGCGCCCGGGTGATCGGCACCGGTCGGGCCGACGACCGCGAGGTCGCGCTCAACCTGGGCGCGCAGGTCTTCCTCGACCTGGACGCCGGGGACCTCCAGAAGGCCGGCGAGGTGGACGTGCTGTTCGACGTCATCGGCGGGGAGATCCTCCAGCGATCCACCGCACTGGTACGCCCGGGTGGCACCGTCGTCAGCGTCGCCGAGCCGCCTACGGCGCAGCCGAAGGGCGGACGAGCCGTCTTCTTCGTGGTCGAGCCCGATCGCGCCCAACTGGTCGACCTCGCCCAGCGCGTCCGGGACGGCCGGCTCAACCCGATCGTCGGTGGCGTGCAACCGCTCGCCGAGACCGCCTCCGCCTTCGCCCGCCACCGCCGTACGCCGGGCAAGACGATCATCCGGGTCGCTGACGAACCTGGGGCGTAGCACCCCTGACCGGTACACGGGTTCTCGGAAACGTCCACGAGGAGCGCTGCCGGCGGTGTCACGGCAACGTGATCGGCGCTGCCGGTCGCCCGCCCGCGTCCTCGCCCACCCGACGGCCGATGTGCGGGACGAAAGTAGGGGTTGAACGGGGGATCATCCTGCGCGGGTGGTCGCCATATCCTCGTTCTCGACACAGGAGGTTTCACCGGCGGCGGAGCCGGGGCGTTCGTGGCTGGGCCGATCCGGTCCCAGCCCGCCGATACCCCGGAGCCCGACCGCTGGCCGGTCAGGTCGAGAGGGGTGCGGGCGTTGGTTGTCACCGTCCTGGAAGTGCCGCAGTGGCAGGGGTCGGGCTCACCCGGCCGGTACCGGTTGCGGCGCGGCGCCTCCGCGCTGGCCGGGCTGTTTCCCGCCCGGCAACGGGTCCGGGTCGACGCGGACGGCCAACCGAGCGGACCCCGCGACGGCGTTGCCGCCCTCGACACGCTCGCGGCGAACCTGACTGCGGTACGCGCCGCACACGCTGACGCTCGGGCCCACGGCGGGGCAGTGCTGACCGTCGGTGGGGACTGTGCCGTCGACCTTGCCTCGATCGAGGCGGCTGTGGCGGCGCACGGCGACGGGCTGGCCGTGGTGTGGTTCGACGCGCACGGCGACCTGAACACTCCGGCCTCGTCGCCGTCCGGCGCGTTCCACGGCATGGTCCTGCGGACCCTGCTCGGCGACGGCCCACCCGAGTTGGTGCCGGCCAGGGCGTTGCGGCCGAGTCAGGTCGTGCTGGCCGGCGTACGCGCGCTCGATCCGGGCGAGCGGGAGTTCGTGGCCGAGCATCGGATCCGACACGTCGCGGCGGCACGGTTGGCCGACCCGGCCGTCCTGATCGACGAGGTGGCCGCGACCGGTGCTGAGGTCGTCTACCTCCACATCGACCTCGACGTGCTGGATCCCGAGCTGTTCGACGCCGTCGGCACCCCCGAGCCGGGCGGGTTGACCTTCGAACAGCTCGACACCGCCGTGCGGGCCCTCGCCTCGCGCTTCACCATCGCCGGGCTGTGCCTGACCGAGTACGAACCACCCGACGACGGCAATCCCGACCACGATGGCCTCAACGGCCTGGTCCACACACTTGCCGCCGTACTGGAGGGCGACGCCGCCGTACCGGAGGGCGATGCTGCCGCGCTGGAGGGCGACGCCGTCGAGCGCCCGGAATACGCGGCTTGACCGGCGTGGCCAGCCTGGGGCCATGAAGCCGAACCTGGCGAGGATTCCGGGTGATCGTGACGCGCTCGCCGGGGCCATCCTGGCCCGGACACCGCGTCCGGTCGACCCGGCGTTCCTCGCCTCGCTCGACCCGTCCGTCGCGCTGGCCCTTGGCCAGTACGGTGCCCGCCTGGCGACGATCGCGTTGCGGGAGAACTCCGTGGCGCTGCTCCGACGGTCTCTGCTGGCGACGGGACTCGCCCGGTGTCTACGGGACGATGACGACCGGGACGTGATGATCGGCCTCGCCCTGCCGTGGGTCGTGGCACAGCAACTCGGCGAATCGCCGGCAGCGGTGTTCGAGTCGATTGCGGACGACCTACCGGACGGCCACACGTCAAGACTGCTGCGGACGTTCGGTGCCCGGCAGGACATCACCCTGGCCGCCTTCGGCTGGGAGATGGTGGGCACGGCCGACGGACCGGACTTCTCCCCGGTGTACTGAGAGTCGCCGGCACCCTGCCACAGCCGGATCGCCACCCTGCCGCAGCCGGATCAGCACCCCCGCACGGCAGGCCAACGAGTCGTTGACAGCCGGCCGGAGTCCGACGGACACTTGGCCTCAGCTCATTGACATCTATCTATCTGGGTGTGGGAGGGTGCGGGTATGGACCAGACGTCCGGCGCCGGTTCGACGAGCGGACGGCGGGGCCGACTCAGAACGCTGATCGGGGCGGCCTGCGCCACGGTGATGCTGAGCGCCGGGACGTTGACGGTCACCGAGGCGCACGCCGACCCGATCCCGAGCCGCCCGGTCGTCACCACTAACCAGACCGGCACGCACGACGGCTACTTCTACGCCTTCTGGCAGGACACCGGCGATGCCGCCATGACCCTCGGCCCGGGTGGTCGATACAGCGCCAGATGGAGTGCCGTCAACAACTGGTTCGGCGGCAAGGGCTGGGCGGTCGGCGGTCGACGGACCTTCGCCTACTGCGGCACGTTCCACCCGGGCGGCGTCTCCTATCTGGCGCTCTTCGGGTACACCACGGATCCGTACGTCGAGTACTACATCATGGACAACTGGGGCAGCTACCGACCGACCGGTACCCGGATGGGCACTGTCGTCAGCGTGCACGGCACGTACGACATCTACCGGGTACAGCTGATGGGCACCCCCGAAACCCCGCCGCGGTACCAGTACTTCAGCGTCCGGCAGCAGAAGCGCAGCAGCGGGATCATCGACACCGGCGAGCACTTCGACGCGTGGGCGAGGGCCGGCATGAACCTCGGCACCATGGGATACATGATCATGGCCACCGAGGGTTACCACAGCAGTGGCTGGTCCGACATCACCGTGGACGGCGTCACCACGGGGCCGTCCCGGTGCACCGCCGGCCCGCCGTCCACCCCCTGAGTTCGTGCGCCGCCGAACCGCCCACTCGTAGCGTCGGTCGGCCCGAAGCGCTGGACCGAGGCGCTGGCCCGGGCCGCTGGGCGGGTACCGCCGACGGCGTCAGATCCAGGTCCAGGGCCGGACGAGTCGCCACAACCGCCCACGCCACCGGGCCCGCCGAGGGTGCAGGAACAGCTCGATGTCCTCGAGCGCGTTGGTCGCGGTGCCCCGGACGTGCGGGCGTCGGCGTGCCCGGCGCAACGCGGTGACGACACGATCCTCGTCGAGTCGGCGGTAGACCCTCGCCAGATGCCCGAGGCAGGTGGCGGCGAGCGCCTGGACCTGGTGATCGTCGTGATCGAGCAGGGCCAGGTAGAGCTGCTGCGCCTCCCGCCAGTCGCCGTCGCCGTACAACGCGCATCCCACCATCGCGTCCAGAGCGCCCGCGAGGTCCCCGCGATCGAGAGCGCTCCGCACCTGCGCCGGGCGGGCCGGCGGAGGATTGTGGAACGTGCGGTGCACCGGTCAGCTGTCCATGACGCCGGATATCGACGAGGTCGGGATCGGCCCGGCACACCGGGAGTCGTTCGAACTCGCCCGGTTGTCTCCCATCACGAAGACGCTGCCCTCGGGTACCTCGACCGGGGCGAACCGGCGCGGCCCGCAGTACTGCGGGTTCGGCGGCTCGTCGAGCGGAGCGTCCTCGGCCACGTACGACTCGTCCAGCGGTTTGTCGTCGACCGTCACCTTTCCGGCGGGGTCACAGCAGGCGATGGTCTCACCGCCGACCGCGACGATCCGTTTGAGCAGCGGTGCCGCGCCGTCGCCCCACTGTCCACCGTCCCTGCGGAACAACACGATGTCGCCGCGTCGTGGCTGGTAGTCGTCCCCGACCTTGCGGACGGTGATGACCTGTCCGGCCTCGACAGTCGGTGCCATGCTGACGCCGCCCTGGGTGAACTGTTCGGTCCCGCCGCTCGCGGTGGCGGTGCCGCAACCAGCCGCCCCGGCCAGCACCGCGACGACGAGCAGTGACAGCGATCTCTTCATCCGGCAGATCTTGCCAGAGGGCCCGGCCACGATCGCAACGGGAACGAGGCGGGCGCCCGCACCGGTGCCGGGCGCCCGCTTCGCCGTCCGCGTACTCGATTCGGCCGCCGTCTACTGGGTCAGCTCGGCCACCTGCTCGGCGGTGAGTCGGCCGCGGGACTCGTCCGGCTCCGGCGCCGCCAGGGTGCCCCGGGCGGCGCGGGCGTCCGCCGCCACGGCCGGCGGGTCCGCCGGCCGGCGCCAGTGCCAGTCGGTGACCTCCTGGTACGCGGCCACGACCGAGAGCAGCCGCTCCTCCCCGTACGGCAGGCCACCGAGGATGGTGCCGATCGGCACCCCGGCCGAGGTGAACCCGATCGGGAAACCGATCTCCGGCAGGCCGAGGATGTCGAACGGCACCGGACCGGTCTGCACCACCACGTCGCAGGCGTCGAAGAGCTGGTCGAGTACCCGCTCCAGGAAGACCAGCTTGGCCCGCTGTCCGGTGAGGAACTCGTTGCCGCCGAGCAGTGCCCCCTGCAACCAACTGGTCACCGAGACCCCGAAGCCGCGCAGGTCGGTCCGGAGGTAGGGCATGAACGGCTCGCTGCGTTCCGGCAGCCGGATGTTGTTGAAGGTGTTGCCGCCGAGCCGGGCCCAGTCCTCCGGCAGGGTCACCTCGACCAGTGTCGCGCCGGAGATCTTCGCCAGCTCGGCCAGGAACGCCTGCCGGGCCAGCGCGGTCGCCGAGGTGCCTGTGGCGTAGCCGGGGAGTACCCCGATCCGGGTCTTCCAGCGCAGCTTGACCCGCTTGCCGGCGTACATTCCGGTGGCGGCCTCGATCAGCCGGGGTACCGGCGGCAGGCCCTGGCTGCGCGGGTCGGCCGGGTCCTCGCCGGCCATCGCGGTCAGCATGATCGCGGCGTCCCGGGCGTCCCGGGCCAGCGGTCCGGGGTGGTCCCGGGTGTAGCTGAGCGGGATGATCCCGTTCAACGAGACCCGACCCATCGTCGGCTTGAGCCCGGTCAGGTTCTGCGCGTTGGCCGGTGCGGTGATCGAGCCCCCGGTCTGGGTTCCGGTGCCGGCGGCGGCGAGCCGCCCGGCGACCGCCGTCGCGGTACCGGTCGACGAGCCGCCCGGATCGGTACCCGGGTTGGTCGGCGTCCAGGCGTTGACGGTGGTGACGATCCCGTTCGGAGTGGTGGCCCGGGTGGTGGCCAGCGGTCCCATCTGGGTCTTGCCGAGCACGATCGCGCCGTTCGCCCTGAGCCGGGCCACCGCCGTCGCGTCGAACGGCGGCACGAAGTCCCGGAACAGGTACGAGTTGGCGGTGGTCGGTACCCCGGCGGTGTAGTAGTTGTCCTTGATCGCCAGCGGGATGCCGTGCAGCGCGCCGGAGTGCCGCTGCCGACCGGCGGTACGGGCGGCGGCCAGCGCCGCGTCCGCGAGTACCAGATTGAACGCCTGGTACGTCCGCTCGTACGCCCCGATCCGCGCCAGGTACGCCTCGACCAGTTCCTCCGGGCGCAGCCTGCCGGCCCGGATCAGCCAGGCCGCCTCGGCGATGGTCAACTCGGTCGGGTCGGCCAACGCCTCCGGGCGGGGCCGCCGGTACGCCTCCGGCCGGTCCAGCGCCGGGTCCGGCCTTCCGGAGCCGCCGCCGTGCCCGGCCGGACCGGGGGCGCCGGTGGTGGTGGCACCGGGGGAGAAGGCGCCGGCCACCTGGGGGAGCCCGACGGCGCCGCCGACCGCCCCGGCCGCGGCCAGCGCGGCGGCCCGGGCCAGGAAGGCGCGCCGGTCGACGGCTCGGTCCTGAGGTTCGAAGCTCACTGTCATCACCGCCGCCACTGGGTGCTGATCGAGGGGTAGAGCATCGGCGCCGGTTGCTGGGAGAGCGCCTTGGCCAGGTTCGGATCGGTACCGGCCGGTGCCGGCAACTGGTAGGCGGCCAGTTCGGCCACGGTGCCCCGGACGAAGGAGCGGAGCGAGGCGAGTACGGAGTCCCGGCCGGGCGATCCGGTCTCCGGGTCGGCGGCGGTGCCGGGGGGCAACTGGTCGAGGTCGATGCCCAGGCTGGCCAGTCGAGCCCGGATCAGGGTGTTGAGTTCGGCGTCGGTGGGCGGGGTCGGTGCCATGGCGCTCCTCGCGACGATCGGTGCGACTCGGACGACGATGCGTCGACAATCCGGTACCGCCGACGGCGTTCCGGCCGGCCACCAGCGGTTCGGATCTTGATCAACTACATCGAGCACGACTGTCCGGCCGGACGGTATCGGGGTGATAACGGCAAGATCACGACGCGGTGAACTGGCGGGCGGCGGCGTAGAATTCTTGCCCGGGCTTCGCTGGCCGCCCGCGCACGGACCCGGACCCTCGCCGGCCGGGAGGACGGCGCTGGCGCGGCGGGAGTAGGCTCGGCGCCGCGCGGTCGCTGACGCCCGCCGACGACGTCCCGGTGTGACGCCCCGCCGGTCACCCAACAGCCGCGTGACGTTGGTCAAGACTTCGGCATCCCGAGGGTCCGGCGGGCCGATCCGAGAGAGAGACTAGCCTGATGGCCGTAACACGCCGAGCGAAGATCGTCTGCACGCTTGGTCCCGCGACCTCCTCACCGGAGCGCATTCGCGGGCTCGTCGAGGCGGGCATGGACGTAGCCCGGCTCAACTTCAGCCACGGCAGCCATGCCGACCACGAGCAGGTCTACCACCTGGTCCGCGAGGCCGCCCGGACCACGGGTCGGGCCGTCGCGGTCCTCGCAGACCTCCAGGGCCCCAAGATCCGGCTCGGCCGGTTCGCCGACGGCCCGCACGAGTGGCGTACCGGCGACTCCGTGGTGATCACCGGAGACGCCATCCTCGGCACCCGGGACCGGGTCTCCTGCACCTACGAGAAGTTGCCGGCCGAGGTGCGGCCGGGCGACCGGCTGTTGATCGACGACGGTCGGGTCGCGGTCGAGGTCAGCGACGTGCAGGGCAACGACATCCGGGTGCTCGTCACCGAGGGTGGGGCGGTCTCCAACAACAAGGGCGTCTCGCTGCCCAACGTCGCGGTGAGCGTGCCGGCGATGTCGGACAAGGACACCGAGGACCTGCGCTTCGCGCTCGGGCTCGGCGTCGACATGGTGGCGATGTCCTTCGTCCGCTCGCCCGACGACATCAAGCTGGCGCACAACATCATGCACGAGGTCGGGGTGCACCGGCCGGTCATGGCGAAGGTGGAGAAGCCCGAGGCGGTGACCCATCTGGAGGCGATCGTCAACGCCTTCGACGGGATCATGGTGGCCCGTGGCGACCTCGGTGTCGAACTGCCGCTCGACCAGGTGCCGCTGGTGCAGAAGCGGGCCGTGCAGCTCTGCCGGGAGAACGCCAAGCCGGTCATCGTGGCCACCCAGATGCTCGACTCCATGATCGAGAACTCCCGGCCGACCCGTGCCGAGGCCTCCGACGTCGCCAACGCGGTGCTGGACGGTGCCGACGCGGTGATGCTCTCCGGCGAGACCAGCGTCGGAAAATACCCGGTGCTGACGGTCAGCACGATGGCCAAGATCGTCACCACCACCGAGGCCGGGTCGATCGGGGTGCCCCGGCTCCAGCACGATCCGCGTACCCACGGCGGGGCGCTCACCGTCGCCGCCTCGCAGATCGCCAAGGCGATCGGTGCCAAGGCGCTCGTCGCGTTCTCGCAGACCGGTGACACCGTACGGCGACTCTCCCGGCTGCACTGCGACCTGCCGCTGCTCGCCTTCACCCCGGTACCCGAGGTCCGTGACCTGCTCGCCCTCTCCTGGGGCGTGCAGACCTTCCTGATGCCGTTCGTGCAGCACACCGACGACATGTTCCGGCAGGTCGACCAGGCGCTGATCGGGCTCAGCCACGCCAACCCGGGCGACTACGTGGTGATCGTCGCCGGTACCCCGTCCGGCACCCCCGGATCGACGAACACGCTGCGGGTGCACCAGCTCGGTTCGCTTGTCGACCCGGCGGCGGTGGCTCGGACCGGCCAGTGAGCCCGGACGGCCCCGGCGAGGTGGCCGTCGGGCAGGCGGCGGTCGACCAGCTCCTGGACGTACTCGACCTCCGCCAGCTCGACGAGATGACCTTCCGGGGGATGAGTCCCCCGGTCGGTCCGCAACGGGTCTACGGCGGCCAGGTCGCCGGCCAGGCCCTGGTCGCGGCCGGCCGGACGGTAGACCCGTCCCGGTTCGTGCACTCCCTGCACGGCTACTTCGTCCGGCCCGGCGACCCGGCCGAGCCGATCGAATACCAGGTGGAGAAGATCCGGGACGGCCGATCCTTCTCGGTACGCCGATCCGTCGCGCTCCAGCACGGCAAGACGATCTTCTTCATGTCCGCCTCCTTCCACCGCGAGGAGGAGGGGCTCGACCACCACGCCCCGGCCCCGGTCGACGTGCCGCTGCCGGAGGAGCTGCCGACCATGGCCGACCGGCTGGCCCGCTATCCGGAACGGCTCGGTATCTGGGCGATGATCCCGCGCCCGATCGACGTCCGGTACGTCGGCGAGCCCGGCTGGGTACGCCCCGGCGACCGGCCCGCCGACCCGCACCAGCGGGTCTGGATGCGGATCGACGGCAAGCTCCCGGACGACCCGCTGCTGCACGCCTGCGCGCTCACCTTCGCCTCCGACATGACACTGCTCGACTCGGTCCTCTCGGTGCACGGCGAGGTGTGGGGGCCGGGTGGCCTGGTGGGGGCGAGCCTGGACCACGCGCTCTGGTTCCACCGCCGGTTCCGGGCCGACGAGTGGTTCCTCTACGACTGCTGGAGCCCGTCCGCCTCCGGTGGCCGGGGGCTCGCCACCGGCCGGATGTTCACCGTCGACGGCCGGCAGATCGCCAGTGCGGTGCAGGAAGGGCTGCTCCGCCGGGTCGGGGCCTGACCGGGCCGGTTAACCTTTCCGGCATGCGTCTCTCCGCCCGGGTCGACTACGCGCTGCGCGCCGTTGCCGAAATCGCCGCACGCGCGGAGGAGGGCGGGCCGGATCCACGGCCGGGCGGCGGTGGCCGGTCCCGCTCGGCCGGCTCGGCCGCCTCCGCCGCCGACGGGGCGTACCGGCGGCCGGCGCCGCTGACCGCCGAGCAGATCGCCCGGGCCCAGGACATCCCGCCGAAGTTCCTGGAGAGCATCCTGTTGCAGATGCGCCGGGGCGGCATCGTGCACGCCCAGCGTGGCCCCGAGGGCGGCTACTGGCTGGCCCGCCCGGCGACGGAGATCTCGCTGGCCGAGATCATCCGGGTGATCGACGGCCCGCTGGCGAACATCCGGGGGCAGCGCCCGGAGGACCTGGGCTACTCCGGCGCGGCGCGGGCCCTGCAGGAGGTCTGGATCGCGCTGCGGGCCAGCGAGCGGGAGATCCTGGAACTGGTCACCATCGCCGACGTGGCGAACGGCAAGCTGCCGGACCGGGTGAGGGACCTCGCCGCCGACCCGGCCGCCTGGACCTGATCCAGCCCGGACCAGCCGCTGCGGGGGATATTGGATTTGAGTCTCCAGCGACTGGAAGGTTGATGCTCGTCCCGTGAACGACCGTACCGAGCTGTTCACCATCGGACAGCTCGCCCGACGTACCGGCCTGCCGGTCCGGACCATCCGCTTCTGGTCGGACATCGACGTCATCCCGCCGACCGGCCGGTCCCCGGGCGGCTACCGCCTCTACGACACCGAGGCGGTGGCCCGGCTGGAACTGGTCCGGACGCTGCGGGAACTCGGGCTCGACCTCGGCACCGTGCAGCGGGTCCTGGCCCGGCAGAGCACTGTCGCCGACGTGGCCCGGGCGCACGTGCGCGCCCTGGACGCGGAGATCCGCACCCTCCAGGTGCGCCGGGCCGTGCTGCGGTCGATCGCCCGACGGAACAGCACGACCGAGGAGATGAGCGTGATGAACAAGCTGGCCCGGCTCTCCGCGCAGGAGCGGCAGCGGATGATCGACGAGTTCGTTGACCGTACGTTCGCCGGGGTCGACCCGGACGAACCGGGGGCGAAGATCGCCGCGGCGATGCGGCAGATGCCCGCCGAACTGCCCGACGATCCCACCCCGGAGCAGGTGGACGCCTGGCTCGAACTCGCCGAACTCGTCAACGACCCGGAGTTCGCGCAGCGGGCCCGGCAGATGGCGGTGGCCGGCGGACAGCAGGCCACGCCCGCCGGGTCGCCGCCGTTCGATCCTACGGTGGTGACCGAACACGCCGGTCAGGCCCTGGCCGACGGGATCGCCCCGGACTCGGCACAGGGCCGGGCGATCCTGGACCGGATCGTGGATCCGGAACTGCCGGCCCAGGAACGGCTCCGGCTCGCCGACGAGGTGGCGACCTTCACCGATCGCCGGGTCGAGCGGTACTGGCAGTTGCTGGGTGTGCTCAACGGCTGGCCGCCGTTCCCGCCCCGGGTGCCGGCGTTCGAGTGGTTCATCGCCGCACTGCGCGCCTGAACGTTAAGGAAGGGCCCCCGCATATCGCTTTCTGTTGTAGCGGGGGCCCTTCCTAACGTCCGAGGGTGGCGGCGGTGTCGCTGATCAGCCGCCAGGTCTGCGCCACGTGCTCCTGCCGGGTGTACGGCGAACCGGGCACCAGCCGCAGCGTGTGCCGCCCCGCCACCCGGGTGTGCGTCAGGTACGCCCGGCCGGTGCCGTTCACCCTGGCCAGCAGTTCGGCGTTGGCCTCATCGTCGGCGGCATCGTCACCTGTCGAGCGCAGCCGGAAGCAGACCAGCGCGAACGGGCCCGGTGCGACCAGTTCGAAGCGCGGATCGGTCTCGACCTGCTCGGCGAACCAGCCGGCCAGCCCGATCGTCTCCCGGATGTGCGCCCGCAGCCCTTCGGCGCCGTACCAGCGGAGCACGAACCAGAGTTTCAGGGCCCGGAACCGCCGCCCGAGCGACACCTGCCAGTCGCGGTAGTCGAGCACCTCGCCGGACTCGGTCGCCGCGTTGCGCAGGTACTCCGGCAGCACCGTCAACGCCTCCACCAGCTCCGCCCGGTCCGCCACCCAGAACGCGTCGCAGTCGAAGCCGGTGAGCAGCCACTTGTGCGGGTCGAAGCAGTACGAGTCGGCGTGTTCCAGCCCGGCGTGCGTGTGCCGCAGTTCCGGGCAGACCACGGCGGCTCCGGCGTACGCGGCGTCGACGTGCAGCCAGAGGCCGTACTCCCGGCACAGCTCGCCGATCACCGGGATCGGGTCGACCGCGTTGGTGGAGGTGGTGCCGATCGTCGCCACCACCGCCGCCGGGACCAGCCCGGCGGCCAGGTCCGCCTCGATCGCGGTACGCAGTGCCGTCGGGTCCATCGCCAGGGTCTGCGGGTCGACGGCGACGGTACGCAGCCCCGCGTCGCCGAGCCCGGCGATCCGGACGGCCTTCTCGATCGCCGAATGCCCCTGGCTGGAGGTGTAGACCCGGTAACCCTGTCGCACCCCCTGCCCCCGCCACCGCCCGCCGGCCGCCCGGTGCAGTGCGGCGAGTACGGCGATCAGGATGGCCGAGGAGGCCGAGTCCTGGATCACCCCGCCGCCGGAGCCGTCCGACCGGAACCGCGCGGGCAGGTCGAGCAGTTCCGCCAGCCAGTCCAGCACCACCGTCTCGACCTCGGTACAGGCCGGACCGGTGGACCAGAGCATGCCCTGCACGCCGAGGCCGGCGCAGACCAGGTCGCCGAGCACGCTCGGCCCGGAGGTGTTCGCCGGGAAGTAGCCGAAGAACCGGGGATGCTGCCAGTGGGTCAGGCCGGGCGTGATCACCGTGTCGAGGTCGGCGAGGAGCCGGTCGAACGGCTCGCCCCGCTCGGGTGGGCCGGTCGGCAGCCGGGCGGCGACCGTGCCGGGCGGGTCGGCGGAGGTGACCGGCCGCTGGTCCAGCGTCGACCAGTAGTCGGCGATCCAGTCGACGACCTGGTGCCCGTGCCGGCGGAACTCGTCCGGGGTCATGTGGTTGGCCATGACCCCGAGTCGACCAGCCCGGCCGTCACCGATCAAGAAGCCGTACGGCGGGCCGGCCGCTCGGCGGGACAGCCCGCCACTCGTTCAGCGGGACGGCCCGCCACTCGTTCTGCGGGACGACCCCGCCACCGGCCGGTACGGGCTAGCCGAGCGCGGGCGAGCCGGCGCGTACCCGATCGGCGGTGACCGTCGGCGGCGCGGCGGCCGTGCTGGCCCGGACGGTGAGCCGGGGCGGCAGCAGGGTGCCGTCCGGGACCGGCTCCTCCTCCAGCTTGCGCATCAGCAGCGAGACCGCCTGTCGGCCGACCTCCTCGGCCGGGATCAGCACCGAGGTGAGCGCCGGGCTGGCCCGCTCGGCGACCTCGTCCGGGCAGATCGCCACCACCGAGATGTCCTCCGGCACCCGCCGGCCCAGCGACGGCAGTGCGGCCAGCACCTGGCCTACCGCCGCCTCGTTGTGCACCACCAGGGCGGACAGTTCCGGCCGGCGCTCCAGCAACCCGGCCAGCGCCTGGGCGACCGCGTCGAAGTTCTCCTCGCAGGGCTGGGCGATCGCCGCGATCCCGTGCCGCTGTGCCGTCTCGGCGAAGCCGGCCCGGGTGCGGTGGGCGAAACCGGTGTCCCGGTCGTAGACCACCGCCGGGGCGCCGAGCAGCGCGATCGTGCGGTGCCCCAGCCCGGCCAGGTGCTCGACGCAGACCTCGCCGGCCCGGTAGAAGTCCAGGTCCACACAGGTGAGCCCGGACGCGTCGGCCGGAAAGCCGATCAGCACGCTGGGCCGTTCCAGGTCGCGCAGCAGCGGCACCCGGGGGTCGTGCATCTCCACGTCCATCAGCACGATGCCGTCGACCATCGCGCTGGCCGCGATCCGGCGCAGCCCGGCCGGTCCCTCGTCGGCGGTCATCAGTAGCACGTCGTGGTCGAACTGCCGGGCCGTGGTCACCACGGCGGTGGCGAACTGCATGAGTACCGGCAGGTGCATGCCGGAGCGCAGCGGGAGTACCAGGGCGATCACGTTGGCCCGCCTGCTGGCCAGCGCCCGGGCCCCGGCGTTCGGGTGGTAGCCGAGGCCGCGCACGCTGGCGAGTACCCGTTCCCGGGTCGACGCCGAGATGGCGCGCTTGCCGCTGAGCACGTACGACACGGTGCTGACCGCGACTCCGGCGTGCCGGGCCACGTCGGCGATGGTCACCATGTCGGCCCGCTTGACGGGACCCTCGGTGAACTGCGAGGGCGGCGGCGGGTGCGGGCTGGTGGGGGGCGGGGTGGTGGGGGGCGACGACTCGGACACTAGGCGCCTCCACTTCCCGTCCCGGCAGCATCTGGGTCCGGGGCGTCCGTGCCGGCCACGAAGGTCAGCCAGCTCACCGTAGCGCCGGGGGAGTCGAAGAGCAGGTACAGATCCCGTACCCCGGTCGCACCGCCGTGCCAGCGTCCGGTCACCTCGCCGTTCGGCGTCGCGCCGCCACCCGGCTCCGGGCTCGGCGCGGAGGTGGCCGGGACGGCGACCGTGCCGGCGACCGGGCCCCGGACCGGATCGTCGAGCCGGAGCACCAGCTCGGCCCCGTCCGGCAGCGGCCGCCCGGCACCCACCCGGGCGGCGACGCCGCGTACCCCGGCACCGAAGTCGACGCGGGAGAACCGGATCCAGCCGCCGGCCTCCCGGGCGACCACCGCGGCACCGTCCGGGCCGTCCGGCAGCGGCTCGGTACCGGCGTACTCGTCGTGGTCGACAGCGCACAGTGGACCGGCCAGCGCCTCGCGGGGGCGCACCGGTTCGCCGCGTACCGCCAGGGTGGCGGTCAGCGCCACATCGGCACTGGACCGGCCGACCGCGACGGTGTGCCGGGCGTCCTCCACCACGTACCGGCCCCTGGTCACGTCCCAGTGCGCCAACTCGCTGGCGCGCAGCCGGAGCCGTACCGTGGTCCCCTCGCCGGGGGCCAGGCTCACCCGGGCGAAGCCGCGGAGCTGGCGCAGCGGCTGCTTCACCCGGGAACGCCGCTGCCGGGTATAGAGCTGGACCACCTCGTCGCCCGGCCGCGAACCGACGTTTGTGACCCGCACGCTGACCTCGATCTCCCCGGCCGCGTCCACCTCGTCCGCGCTCAGCCGCAGGTCAGAGTAGGCGAATTCGGCGTAGCTGAGCCCGTGGCCGAACGGGTAGAGCGGGGTGCCCCGATGGTAGAGGTACGTCGTGTCGGTCGCTATCACGTCGTAGTCGAACAGGTCGGGCAGCTCGGCGGCGTCGTGGTACCAGGTCTGGGTCAACCGGCCACCCGGGTCGGCGTCCCCGGCGAGTACGGCCGCCAGCGCGGTGCCGTACTCCTGACCGCCGTGCGCCGACCAGACGATCGCCGGGAGGTGCTCGTCGGCCCAGTTCACCGCGTACGGGTAGCTGCTGCTGAGCACCAGCACGGTACGCGGGTTGGCCGCGTACACCGCCCGGAGCAGCGCCTCCTGCGCGCCCGGCAGCGCCAGGTCGGCCCGGTCCTCGGTCTCCCGGCCGCAGACCATCGGGTGGTTGCCGAGCACCACGACGGCGACGTCGGCCTCCCCGGCCAGCGCCGCCGCCTCGGCGGCACCGTCGGAGACGAGCACGACTGTGAAGCCGGTGGCGTCGGCGGGGGAGGCCGCGTCGGCCCGGAGCACGCCGTCGGGACCGATCCGGACGTACCGCCCGCTGGCCAGGTGGTGCAGTGCCCGGTCGCCGGTGGCCCGCTCGACCAGCCGGAACGTCTCCCGGACCACCCAGCCGCCCGGGCCGGGCCGGTCGTTGGCCAGCAGGCCCTGCTCGTCGGCGCCGACGTGCCGGCCGTTTGCCACACTGCGCAGCGCGACGACGTCCTGGCCCCAGTCGAAGACCTCGAACCAGCCGTCCTGCGGCACCGACCCGGCGGCGGTGTCCCCTTCCGCCGTGCTGCCTGCGGGCGGGGCGGCGGCGAGGCGCAGCGGGGCGCCCTCCGGGTCACCGGCGGCCCGGACGTAGCCGTCGGCGGTACGCAGCCCGATCCGGTCGGCACCACAGTGGTGCAGGGTCCGCGCCGGGGCGAACCGGGCGGCCAGGCCGTCCCGCGCGGTGATCGCGTACGGCAGGGTGCCGCTGTACCAGTCCTCGTAGAGGGTGTCGGCCAGCGGCCCGAGTACGGCCAGCCGGCCGATCCGGCTCGGCTGAAGCGGCAGCAGCGCCCCGGTGCCGGGCCGGGAGACGTTGCGGAGCAGCACCAGCGACTGTCGGGCGGCCTCCCGGGCCAGCTCCTGGTGCGCCGGGCAGTTGATCACGTCTGCCGTGATCGCCGTGTAGGGGTTCCGCTCCGGCGGGTCGAGGTCGCCGAGCCGGAACCGGACGGTGAGGATCCGGCGTACCGCGGTGTCCAGGTCGGACTCGTCGAGCAGGCCGCGCCGCAGCGCCTCGGTGATCCGTTCGACGGTCGGCCCCGGGTCCTCGCTGTCCTCGGTGAAGCTGTCGATGCCGGCCCGAAGCGCGGCGGCGTACCCGCTGGGGTGGTCGGGGTGGTAGCCCTGGGCGCCGGCGATGTTGGAGACGGCACCGGCGTCGCTGACCACCAGGATCTCGTCGCTGGTCCAGCGGCGCAGCTCGGTGCCGATCAACGGGCTCAGATGTGCCGGCCGGCCGTTGACCAGGTTGTAGGAGGCCATCACGGCCACCGCCGCCCCGGTGGCGATCGGGGCCCGGAAGGCGGGCAGTTCGTATTCGTAGAGCACCCGGGGCGGCAGGTTGCTCGACGTGGTGCACCTGTCGGTCTCGTTGTTGTAGCCGAGGAAGTGCTTCAGCGTCGGGGCGGTCTTCAGGTAGTCGGGGTGGTCGCCGCGCAGCCCCCGGGCGTACGCGGTGCCGAGCCAACTGGTCAACCAGGGGTCCTCGGCGTAGCCCTCCTCGTTGCGGCCCCACCGGGGGTCGCGCAGCGGGTTGACCACCGGCGCCCAGACGTTCAGCCCGACCCGGGTCGGGTCCTTCTGGTGCAGGCCCCGCACCTCGTCGCCGACCGCCGCGCCGACGGCCCGGATCAGTTCGGGGTTCCAGGTGCTGCCGAGCCCGAGCGCCTGCGGGAAGACGGTGGCCGGGCCGAGCCAGGCCAGCCCGTGCAACGCCTCGGTGCCGGTGCGGAACGCCGGCAGCCCGAGCCGGGGAATCGGGGCCTGGTGCTGGTGCAGCAGCGCGATCTTCTCCGCCCGGCTGAGCCGGCCGAGCAGGTCGGCGACGCGTACGTCGAGCGGCTGGTCAGGGTCGCGGAACGTCGGGTCGGTCATGGTCGATCACCTTCCATGATCTTCGACTAGCGCTGCGGCGGTGGTGGGGACCGGGGTGGTGGCGACAGTCGAAGCGCTTCGAATCCGGCGGGGGACGGGATGGAGCGGCGGGTGCCCGGCCGTCGGCCCGGGAAGCTCGAAGCGCTTCGACGGCCAGGGAAATACTCCACCGTGGATAGCGGTTTCCCGCTGGTCACGAGGGAGCAGTTCGAGGCTTCCACCAGCCGCCGTACCGGTCAAGGGGTTGGGTCGAACGGATTGGTGGGTATCGGTTTCCATCGCGTCCCGTGGCGGGCGTCGGCACCGGGATCCGCAGTGGACGGAGCTTTCCGTACCTGTGGATGGGTCTGCCCGTGGGTGGTCAGCGCTGCGCGGCCGGTTGCCGTGCCGGGGCGGTGGGGTGTGGTTCCGGCTCGGTGGACGGCTGGCCGGCGGCGGTGGCCGCCTCGGTGCTGGTGGCCGGCTCGGGGTCGCCGGGCGCCGTGCTGGACCGGGTGGGGGTCTTCCGGGAGACCCGGGTGGACCGGCCCGGCTCCCGGGCGGCGCCCCGCTCCGGGTCGCGCAGCGGCAGCCGGCCGGCGTCGACGCTCTCCAGAGTCCGGGCCGCCCCACCGGACGCCGCCGCGCCGGTGCCCAGGGCCGAGGCGAGCAGCCGGGCCCCGCCGGCCTCCGGAGCCAGCGTCTGCGCGTGCAGTTCGGCCTCGGCGGCCGGCAGCAGCCACGGCGCCAGCGTCGCGAAGTAGCCGCCGAGCAGGACTACCTCGGGGTTGACCAGGTTCGCCAGCAACGCGACGCCCCGGCCCAGGTGCCGGCCGGTCTCGGCGAGCGCGTCCAGGGTGCGGCGGTCACCCCGGCGGGCCTTGGTGCGGATCCGCTCGACCTCCGGGGCGAAGTCGGTGACCGGGCCGTCCTCGGCCGCGTCCGGCAGCGCCCGGCGGATCAGCGCCGGGATGCCGGCCACCACCTCCAGACAGCCGCGCCGGCCACACGGGCAGAGCGGCCCGTCCGGTTCGACCGATACGTGCCCCAGCTCACCGGCGAAGCCGCGTCCGCCGCGCAGCAGCCGGCCGTCGGCGACGACCCCCGCACCGAGCCCCGCGCCGCCGGTCAGGTGCACCAGGTTGGCGGTGCCGGCCTGCGGGCCGTGCCGGTATTCGGCGAGGGCGGCGAGGTTGGCGTCGTTGTCCACCACCACCTCGTAGCCGGGATCGCGCAGCGCGCGGCGCAGGTCGGCGCCGAGCGGGAGGTCGCGCCAGCCGAGCGTGGTGGCGAGCCGGACGGTGCCGGCGGCGTCCACCAGACCGGGGACCGCGACGGTGAGACCGAGCACCTCGCGCCCCTGGCCGGTGACCCGGTTGACGGCCCGGCCGGCGAGCGCCGCGATGGCGCTCACCGCCCGGCCGGGGGAGGCGGAGGAGCCGTCGAAGGCCCGCCGCCAGGAGAGCAGTTCGGTGCCGGCGAGGTCGACGGCTACCACCGTCAGCTCGTCGATGCTCACCTCGATGCCGATCGCCGCGTACGGCGCGCCGTCGACCACGAGCATCGTCGCGGGGCGGCCGATCCGGTTCTCGGCCAGGCCGGTCTCCCGGACCAGGCGCCGGTCGAGCAGCTCGGCGACCAGGCTGGAGACGGTCGCCTTGTTCAACCCGGTCGAGGCGGCGATGTCGGCTCGGGAGCACGGCGCGTGCGTCCGGACGAAGCGCAGGACGACGGCGAGATTCGTGGCCCGTACGTCGGCGAGATCGGCCGGCTGTGGCCCGGTCTGCGTCGTGAACAAGATCAGCCCCGCTCCCCGCGTCTTCGGTCTCCGGGCCCGGTGTCGCGCCGGGTGGGCGACGGTGCGCCAATCATGCCGCACCGCCACGCGACGGGCCACGCTCGCCCGCCGCGCCATGATTCCGGTGTCTTGTGGCACCGGTCACCGTCGATTACGTTTGTTTAGTCAACCGACGAACTAACTCTACCCCATATCCACCCAGCAACCGAACGGGTTACCCTGCCGCGTCCCAGGCGGGTCGGCGACCCGGTCGGCGATATCGAAGGGAGCGCCCCCGTGCGACCATCCGGCCCGGGCAGCGCCACCAACCGTAGAAACTTCCTGAGCCTGGTGGGCCTCGGTGCCGCGGCGACCGTCGGCAGCGGGCTGCTCGCCGGCTGCGGCGGCGAGGTGGCCTCCACCAGCGACGCCCAGGACCTGGACAAGCTCGCCGGACTGCTGCCGAACCAGAAGGACCTGCCGCCCGGCATCCCCAAGCCGACCATCGTCGGCACCCGCCCGGTGCCGGACGGCTACACCGAGTTCCCGAGCACCCTTGTCGACGCCATCACCGACAAGCCCGGCAGCAGCGGCCAGCGGATCAACGCGATGACCCCGGCCTGGGGACCGGCTCCGCCCGGACTCGGCCAGAGCCAGTACCTCGCGGCGGTGAACGCGGAACTGGGCGTGGAGGTCAACTTCAGCGTCCAGGACGGGAACACGTACGCCGACAAGCTCAACGCCATGCTCGGCGCCCGCGACGTACCGGACCTGCTCTGCGTACCGGAGTGGGAGGTCTCCAAACTGCCGCGGTTCGCCGACGCCACCACCGCGCTCTTCGAGGATCTCACCGACCATCTCAAGGGTGCCGGGATCGACCCGTACCCGATGCTGGCCACCTTCCCCGCCGGTGCCTGGCGCAACGCGTTCTGGAACGAGCGGTTGATGGCGGTGCCCTGCCCCAAGGACGGGCCGTTCCCGTGGGCGCTCTTCTGCCGCAAGGACCTGCTCGACGCCGCCGGCCTCGGCTATCCGAAGACGATCGAGGAACTCTTCGAGGTCGGCAAGAAGGTGACCGACCCCGGCAAGGGGGTCTGGGCGTTCGACGACATCTTCGCGATGGTGCAGATGTTCCACAAGGTGCCCGGCACCGACGACGGCTGGCGGCTGAAGTCGGACGGCACTCCGGAGTTCAAGTACGAGACGCCGGAATACCGGCAGGCCGTCGAGTTCATGGCCAAGGTCTACCAGGCCGGCCTGGTCCACCCCGACCTGGTGGCCAGCAGGGGCGCCGACGCCAAGCAGCTTCTCGCGGGCGGCAAGATCCTCTTCAAGCAGGACGGTCCGGGTGCCTGGCAGGCGATGCAGGCCGAGCAGCAGCGGATCACCCCCGGCTTCAACATCCAGCCGGTGCCGATCTTCTCCGCCACCGGCGGCGACCCGCTGGTCTGGGGCGACGACAACCCGATCTCGTACACCTTCATCAAGAAGGGGCTGGGCAAGGCCCGGGTGGAGGAGCTGCTGCGGGTGATCAACTGGTGCTCGGCACCGTTCGGCACCAAGGAGTTCGACCTGCGCGAGTACGGGGTGGAGGGCAAGCACCACAACCGGACCGCGACCGGCCCGGTCAAGACCGACCTCGGCTTCAAGGAGATCGTCAACCAGTACTTCTTCATCAGCGGGCGCAGCCCGGTGGTGCAGCCGTACCCGCAGACCCCGAACTACGTCCGGGACATGCTCACCTACTCCAACGAGATGGTGAAGTACCTGGAGAAGGACCCCTGGGCGGGACTGAAGCTGGAGATGCCGGCCCGGTACAAGGCGAGCCTCGTCCCGACCGACGACAAGGTGACCGACCTGCTGCGCGGCCGCCGGCCGATCAGCGACCTCGACGCGATCATCACCGAGTGGCGCAACGGCGGTGGTGACGAGGCCCGGGAGTTCCGCGCCAAGGCGTTGGCCGACGCCGGGCGATGAGTACCCGCGAAACGGCCCGGGCGGGCGGCCCCGGCGAGGACCGGAGCCGCCCGCCCGGGCTCGCCGCTCCCACCGCAGCCCCGTCCCGCCCCGCCGAGAGGCCGGCCACCCCGCCGGGGCAGGCCCGGAACGGCCGGGCACCGGCCCGGCCCGGCCCTCCGGCGACCCGGACCGGGCGCGAGCCGGTGCGGCCCGGGCGGGCGCGGCGGCGCGAGCGGGCGCCGCTGCGGGCCCGGCTGCGCCGGGACTGGCCGCTGCTGGTGATGGTGGCCCCGGCGGCCCTGCTGCTGCTGGTCTTCCACTACCTGCCGACGCTGGGCAACGTCGTCGCGTTCCAGGACTACAACCCGTACGCCGGGGACACCCCGCTGGCGGCCTTCCTGCACAGCCCGTGGATCGGTACCGCGAACTTCGAGGCGCTCTTCGGCGACCCGGCGTTCTGGGACGCGCTGCGCAACACCCTGGCGATCACCGCGTTCCAACTCGTCTTCTACTTCCCGCTGCCGATCGTGCTGGCGATCATGCTGCACAACATCCTCTCGCCGAGGCTGCGGGGCTTCGTGCAGACAGTCGTCTACCTGCCGCACTTCTTCAGCTGGGTACTTGTGATCACGTTCTTCGTGCAGATGTTCGGCGGGGCGGGGTTGCTCGCCCAGGAGATGCGCGACGTCGGGCTCGAACCGTGGAACATCATGTCCAACCCGGACACCTTCATCGTGCTGGTCACCGCCGAGACGGTGTGGAAGGACGTCGGCTGGGGCACGATCGTCTTCCTCGCCGCGCTCTCCACCATCGACCCGCACCTCTACGAGGCGTCCGCGGTCGACGGGGCGGGTCGGTGGCGGCGGCTCTGGCACGTGACGCTGCCCGGGTTGCGGCCGGTGATCGTACTGCTGCTGATCCTGCGGCTCGGTGACGCGCTCTCGGTCGGCTTCGAGCAGTTCATGCTGCAACGTGACGCGGTGGGGCGGCAGGCGGCCGAGGTGCTGGACACCTTCGTCTACTACAACTCCATCGCCACCGGCAATTACGGCTACGGGGCGGCGGCCGGACTGTTCAAGGCGGTGGTCGGGCTGGTGCTGATCCTGGCGGCCAACCGGTTCGCCCACGCCCTCGGCGAGCGGGGAGTGTACTCGCGATCATGACGACTGTGACAGATCCACTGCGGACGGTTCCGCCGCACCGGCGCCGGGGGCGGAACCGGCGGCCGGCCTGGGAGGAGAAGCCGAGCGCCGTCGGCCAGGTCTTCCGGGGCGGCGTACTCACCGGTGTGGTGCTGGCGGTGCTGATCCCGCTCTGGGTGGTGCTGGTGACCAGCCTCTCTTCCCGGGAGACGATAAACGCTGCCGGGGGACTGGTGGTGGTGCCGAGGGAGATCGACTTCTCGGCGTACCAGGCGATCTTCGCCGGTGGGCTGGTCACCCAGGCGCTCTGGATCAGCACCCTGGTCACCCTGGCCGGTACGGCGGTGAGCCTGGTGCTGACCGTGCTCGCCGCGTACGGGTTGTCCCGGCCCGGGTCGGTCGGGCACCGGGGGCTGCTCTTCTACTTCCTGCTGACCTTCCTGATCTATCCCGGCATGGTGCCGAGCTATCTGATCGTCACCGGGCTCGGGCTGAAGGACCAGATCTGGGCGCTGATCCTGCCGACCGCGATAAGCGTCTTCAACCTGGTGGTGCTGCGGGCGTTCTTCCAGAACATCCCGGCGGAGCTGCTGGACAGCGCCCGGATCGACGGTGCCGGCGAGTTCCGGATCCTGGCCCGGATCGTGCTGCCGCTCTCCCGGGCGGTGATCGCGGTGGTGGGACTCTTCTACGCGGTCGGCTACTGGAACGTCTGGTTCAACGCCCTGCTCTACATCGACGACAACTCGAAGTTCCCGATCCAGCGGGTGTTGCAGAGCTTCATCCTGGCCGGCCAGACGCCGAACAACGCCGGTACGCTCGGCGTCTCGATGCCGCCGACGCTGGCGATCAAGATGGCGGTGGTGGTGGTCACGGTCTCACCGATCGTCCTGGTCTATCCCTTCGTGCAGCGGCACTTCGTCAAGGGCGTGATCATCGGCGCTGTGAAGGGCTGAGCCCGCGCCCGGCAGCAGCCGTGGACCGGCAGAGTGGCCGACGGGCAGAGTGTGACTGTTGGTAGATAATCCGTAACGGAACGGATTGGTATGCTTGGGACATGACCGCCATGGCACCGACCCGGACCGTTCCGGACGTCTCTTTCCTGCTGGACCGCACCAGTCACGTGCTGCGTACCCGGATCGCCGCGGCGCTGGCCGAGATCGGGCTGAGCGCCCGGATGCACTGTGTGCTGGTGCACGCCATCGGGCAGGAGCGGACCCAGGCCCAGCTCGCCGAGCTCGGCGACATGGACAAGACCACGATGGTGGTCACGGTCGACGCGCTGGAGGCGGCCGGCCTGGCGACCCGGCGGCCGTCCGGCACGGACCGGCGGGCCAGGATCATCGCGGTCACCGCCGAGGGGGCGCGGGTGGCGGCGGAGAGCCAGGCGATCGTGGACCGGGTGCACGCGGAGGTACTGGCGACGCTCGGCGAGCGGGATCGGGCGGTCTTCCTGCGGGTGATGGAAGGGCTGGTCACCGGGCACCTGGCCGAGCCGGTCGAGACACCCGGGCCGGTACGCCGTGCCCGGCAACGCGAAAGCTAGGTCGCAGACAGATAGTCCGCAACGAAACTATCTGCTACGGTCCCTCCTGTCGGTTCCACCTGACAGGAGGACAGCGTGTCCGAAACTTCCGCACCCGCCATTCCCACGACCGCCCCGACCACCGCCGAGCCGCCGGAGCCCGGCGGATCCGCCTACCGTCGCCGGTGGCTGGCCCTCGGGGTGATCGCGTCGGGGACGCTGATGACCATCCTCGACGGCAGCATCGTGACCGTGGCGATGCCGGCCATCCAGCGGGACCTCGGGTTCTCCGCCGCCGGCCTGAGCTGGGTGGTGAACGCCTACCTGCTCGCCTTCGGCAGCCTGCTGCTGCTCGCCGGCCGGCTCGGTGACCTCTTCGGCCGCAAGCGGATGTTCCTGGCCGGCACGGCCCTGTTCGCCGCCGCGTCGGTGCTGGCCGGGCTGGCCGGCTCCCCGGGGATGCTGATCCTCGCCCGGTTCGGCCAGGGTGTCGGCAGCGCCGCGGCGACCGCAGTCGCGCTGGGTATCCTGGTGACGCTCTTCGTCGACCCCCGGGAACGGGCCCGGGCCATCGGGGTCTTCGCCTTCACCGGCGCGGCCGGCGCCTCGCTCGGTCAGGTACTCGGCGGCGTCCTCACCGACCTGCTCAGTTGGCACTGGATCTTCTTCATCAACCTGCCGATCGGGCTGGCCGCGCTGGCGATCGCCCGGCCGGTGCTGCCGGCGGACCGGGGACTCGGCCGGGCGGCCGGCGCCGACGTCCTCGGCGCGCTGCTGGTCACCGCCGGCCTGGGGCTGGGCCTGCACACGGTGGTCAGCGTGGAGTCGAGGGGCTGGACCTCACCGGCCACCCTGGGCTTCGGCGGACTCGCCGTACTGCTGCTGGTCGCCTTCGTCGTCCGGCAGGCCACCGCGAGCCGCCCGCTGATGCCGCTGCGGATCCTCCGGTCCCGCAACGTCGCCGGGGCCAACCTGGTGCAGGTGCTGATGATCGCGGCCTGCTTCACGTTCCAGGTGCTGGTCGCGCTCTACCTCCAGCAGGTGCTCGGCTACGGTGCCGCCGGGACGGGGCTGGCGATGCTGCCGGCCGCCGTCATCATCGGCGCGGTCTCGCTCGGCGTCTCGGCCCGGCTCAACACCCGGTTCGGCGAGCGGAACGTCCTGCTGGTCGGGCTGGTGCTGCTGACCGGGGTGCTCGGGCTGCTGGCCCGAGTTCCGGTCCGGGCCGACTATCTCACCGACCTGCTGCCGGTGATGCTGTTGACCGCCGGCTTCGGGCTCGCCCTGCCGGCGCTGACCAGCCTCGGCATGTCCGGCGCCCGCTCCGACGACGCCGGGCTCGCCTCCGGCCTGTTCAACACCACCCAGCAGCTCGGCATGGCGGTAGGTGTCGCGGTGCTCGCCACGCTTGCCGCCGGGCGTACCGAGGCGCTGCTGGCGGCCGGTGCGAGCCAGCCGGCCGCGCTCACCGGTGGGTTCCGGCTGGCCTTCGCGGTCGCCGCCGGGCTGGTGGTGGCCGCGTTCGCCGTGGCGTTCACGGTGCTGCGCCAACCCGCCCGGCACTGACCCCTCCGGCGGTCGCCTGAGGCACTGACCGGGCTGGTCGCCTGAGGCACTGACCGGGGGCGGTCGCCCGAGTCACTGACCGGGGCGGTCAAGGGAAGCCTGACCCGACGGCGGTCACCTGAAGGGGGACGGGGCGCCCCCCACCTGGGCACCCCGCCCCGACCTTCAACCCCGCACGGTGGGCAGTCCGTCCAGCGGCACCGCGCTCGTCGCGGTACCGCCCAGCAGCAGCCGCCCGGGCAGCCGGGCACCCTCGACCGGGGCGAGGGCGATGCCACCGACCCGCAGTGGCCCGTCGGCCTCCACCCGGAACTCGTCGCCGGAGCGGGTGGCCCGGATCGTGGTGTCGCCGTCGACGTCGTGCACCACGGTGCTGCCGTCGGTGGCGCCGAAGCTCAACACCGTGACCTCGGAGAATGCTCCGGCACCGATCCGGTCGGCCGGCGGCAGCACCGGGATCAGCGCGCCGTACCGGACGAAGAGCGGGATCTGGTCCAGCGGGCGGTGCACCCGCAGGTGCCGGCCACCGGCGTGCAGCTGACCGGTCCAGAAGTCGATCCAGTCGCCGGCCGGCAGATAGAGGTGCCGCCGGTTCTCCGGACTGGTCATCGGCGCCACCAGCAGGTCCGGGCCGAGCCGGTATTCCAGCTCGGCCGTCCAGGCGGCCGGATCGTCGGGGGAGTCGACGAGCAGGGCCCGCATCATCGGCGCACCTGTCCGGGCCGAGGCCACCGCCGCCGAGTAGAGGTACGGCATCAACCGGTAGCGCAGCCGTAGCGCCTCCACCGCCAGCCGTTCCGCCTCGGCCGGGAAGTCCCAGGGCAGCCGGCTGGTGGTGCCGTGGAACCGGACCAGTGGGGAGAACGCCCCGAACTGCGCCCAGCGGACGTAGAGATCCGGCGTCGGCGTACCGTGGAATCCGCCGCTGTCGTGGCTCCAGAACGGTACTCCGGAGAGGCCGTGGCTCAGCCCGCCGCGCAGCGTACTGGCCAGTGCCGGGTACGTCGCGTTCACGTCGCCGCTCCACTGTGCCGAGTGCCGCTGCCCGCCGAGGTACGACGACCGGGCCCACACCGTGCCGTGCCCGGCCACCTCCCGGGTCACCTTCACCACCACGTCGTTGAAGAGCAGCGAGTAGACGTTGTGCAGCTCGACCCCGGTCATCCCGTTGTGCGCCACCGCGTCCGCCGGAACCCCCTCGGCGAAGTCGGTCTTGAAGACGCTGGCGCCCTGCTCCAGCAGCGGCCGGAGCAGCCCGGTGAACCAGTCGACCGCGGCCGGGTTGGTGAAGTCGACGATCCCGCCGGCCGGGTGGCTGCCGTGCCAGGTGTCGGCGACGTAGACCGAGCCGTCGGTCCGGCGCAGGAAGTAGCCGGCCTCGGCGGCCTCGGCGTAGAGCGGGCTGCCGGTCATCACGTACGGGTTCATCCAGAGGCTGACCCGGAAGCCCTGCCCGGCCAGCTCGGCCAGCATGCCGGCCGGGTCGGGGAACTGCTCGGCGTCCCAGCGCAGGTCCGACCAGGCCCCGGCGACCTGCCAGTAGCAGTCCAGGTGCAGCACGTCGCAGGGGATGCCGCGCTCGCGGATCCGCCGCGCCCGCTCCAGCACCCGCTGCTGGCTGTCCCGGAAGAAGCCCGACGAGATCCAGGCGCCGAACGCCCACTTCGGCGGCAGCGCCGGCCGGCTGGTCAACCGGTCGTAGCGGTCCAGGATCTGCGTGGGGCCGGGGCCGGCGATCACGTAGTAGTCGATCAGGTCGTCGGGCACCAGGATCTGCACGCAACTGTGCGTGGACTGGCAGATGTCGAACTCGACGGGCATGCCGCTGTCGACCAGCACCCCGTAGCCCCGGTTGGAGAGGTAGAGCGGGATGTTCTTGTGCGAGCGGTCCGACTCGCTGCCGAAGGCGTCGAAGTTCCACATCAGGGCACGCTGGCCGCGCTTGTCCAGCGGGGTGAACTTCTCGCCGAGCCCGACGAACCGCTCGTCGCCGGGGGCCACGAAACTCTCGTGGTAGGCGGCGACCGCACCGTCGACAAGCGACCGGCCGAACGGCAGGGTACGCAGCCGGCCGCTGATGTCCTGCTCGCCCCGGCTCTGGTCGACGAGTACCGCGCCGGTCGGGTCGACGAAGCGCAGGTGCCACGGGTCGAGGCTCAACTCGGCAACCACCGCACCGGCGTCGACCCGGACCCGGTCGCCGTCGACGCGTACCTCGGCGCGGTGCGGCTGGGGGTGCACCAGGGGCAGCGCCCGGCTGGCCCGGCCACGGGCGAGCGGGTCCTCGCTGAGGCGTACCCGGATGACGCCCTCGGCGGCGGCGGTGATCCGGACCGCGAGCGAGCCGCCGTCCGAGGTGGCCGCCTTGAGGGTCACGCCCTCGGCGTCCGTGCTCAGCACCTCGGCCCGGTGCAGCGCGGAGAGCCCGTGCTCGCCCGGTGCCCGGACCGGCAGGTCGGGTGGGTCGGCGACGAACGTCTCGTGCGGCACCAGGGGCGGGCGGTACGGCATACGGTCTCCTCGGCTCCCGGGACGCGAATCCCGCGCACCTCCGACGGTGCCGGACGGCGCATGGACTCCCTTTAGTTTCTTTGGTAACCCAACAAACTGTCAACGGCGCGACCGCAGTCGATGCATCCGGCCCGCCCGCCGGGGTGGACGGGTTAGGCCGTTGACAGGGGGGCGCCGCCCGCCTACTTTGGCGGGAGCCCAAACAAAGGTCAACGGCGACGGTTGCGGGTGTGCCGGGAGAGGCGGGGCGGGTGCGCTGGCCGAAGGGTCTGACCGGGCTCTGCTACGGCGGTGACTACAACCCGGAGCAGTGGCCGGCGGAGGTCTGGCCCACCGACGTCGAGCTGATGCGGCGGGCCCGGGTCAATCTGGTCACCGTCGGGGTCTTCGCCTGGTCCCGGCTCGAACCACAGCCCGGCCGGTACGACTTCGACTGGCTGGACCGGGTGCTCGACCTGCTGCACGACGGCGGCATCCGGGTGGCATTGGCCACCCCGACCGCCTCCCCGCCGCCGTGGTTCTCGCTCCGGCACCCGGACGCGCTGCCGGTCACCGCCGACGGGGTACGGCTCAGTCACGGCAGCCGGGACACCTACTGCGCCAGCGCTCCGGCGTACCGGGCGGCGGCCCGGGAGATCGCCGCCGCGCTCGCCGACCGCTACCGGGAGCATCCCGCGCTCGCGCTCTGGCACGTGCACAACGAGTACGGCACCACCTGTCACTGCGAGCACGTGGCCGTCGCGTTCCGGGCCTGGCTGCGAGCCGAATACGGTGACCTCGACCGACTCGACGAGGCATGGACCGGCAGCTTCTGGAGCCAGCACTACTCGGACTGGGAGCAGATCCGTCCGCCCCGGGCCACCCAGTACCTCGGCAACCCGAGCCAGTTGCTCGACTTCCGCCGGTTCGTCTCCGACGAGCTGCTGGCGGCGTACACCGAACAGCGGGACCTGCTCCGGGCCGCCACTCCGGACGTACCGGTGACCACCAACTTCGTCCTCGGTGGCTGGGTACCGGTGGACCACGCCCGGTGGTCCGCCGAGGTGGACCTGGTGGCGATCGACCACTATCCGACCGACGCCGGGCCGGGCGCCGAGGAACAGACCGCGTTCGCCGCCGACCTGGCCCGGTCCTGGGCCCGGCACGGGCAGCGGGCCGGCGCAAGGAAGGGCCCCCTCTTATCGGATTCTGTAGAAGCGGGGGCCCTTCCTAACCGGGCCGGTCGGAGCGCCGTCGACCCGCCGGCGGGCCGGAACCCGCCAGCCGGCCCGGCCTGGCTGCTGATGGAGAGCGCGCCGAACCTGATCCTCACCCCCGGCCGGATGCACGCCAAGGAGCCGGGCCGGATGACCCGGCACAGCCTGGCGCACGTCGCCCGGGGCTCCCGGGGGGCGATGTTCTTCCAGTGGCGGGCCTCCCGGGGCGGCGCCGAGGTGTTCCACTCCGCCCTCGTCCCGCACGCCGGCCCGGACAGCCGGGCGTTCCGCGAGGCGGTCTCGCTCGGCGCGCTGCTCGACCGACTCTCCGAAGTGGACTCCGGGACGGTACGGGCACCGGTGGCGATCGCCTGGGACGCCGCCAGTTGGTGGGCGTTGCAGGCCACCGTGCTGCCCTCGGCGCGGCTCGATTACGCCGACGAGGTCTCGGCGGCGCACCGGGCGCTGTTCCGGGCGGGTTACCCGGGCGACTTCGTCACCGACGGCGACGACCTCTTCGGGTACGCCCTGCTGGTGCTCCCGGCGCTCTACCTGATCTCCGACCGGTACGCCTCGCGGATCCGCGACTATGTGGCGGCCGGCGGTCACCTGCTGGTCAGCTACTTCAGCGGGATCGCCGACGAACACGCCCGGGTCCGGGTCGGCGGCTATCCGGGAGCCCTGCGTGACCTGCTGGGGATCCGGGTGGAGGAGTTCCATCCGCTCGACCCGGACACCCGGGTGCCGCTCTCGGACGGCAGCACCGGCCGGGGATGGGCCGAGACCGTCCGGCTGACCGGCGCGACCCCGGCGGTCGGCTACGCCGGCGGACCGCTCGACGGCCAGCCGGCGCTGACCCGGCACGGGTACGGCGACGGCGTGGCCTGGTACCTCTCGACCCGGCTCGACGACGACCCGT
Source organism: Plantactinospora sp. CNZ320 (assembly GCF_002846275.1). NCBI lineage: Bacteria > Bacillati > Actinomycetota > Actinomycetes > Micromonosporales > Micromonosporaceae > Plantactinospora > Plantactinospora sp. CNZ320. The sequence continues at coordinate 2,585,590 of NZ_PJMP01000001.1, read as the reverse complement.
ACCGCGACCTGCTGGCCCGGCTGGCCGAGGCGGCCGGTGCGGAACCCACCTGCCCGGTCGCGCCGGCCGGGGTGGAGGCGGTCCGCCGGTCCACCGCCGAGGCGAGCTGGCTGTTCCTGCTCAACCACACCGATGAGGCGCAGACCGTCCCGGTGTCCGGAGTGGACCTGCTCGGCGGCGTACCCGTCGACGCCGTTCGGCTGCCGGCCGGCGGCGTCGCGGTGCTCCGGGAGAACTGCCCGGCGTTCTGGTCGAGCGGGGTCGACGCCCGGTGACCCGCGCCAGGACGACGTCCCGGTGACCCGAGACGGGCCGATGCCCGATGACCCGAGGCGGGCGGTCGGGGCGGCTGTGCCAGGATGAGCCGATGGCATACCCCTGGGCCCCACCGCCGGGCATGGCGCTGGCCGCCTATCCGTACCCGGTCGCGCTGCCGCCGGGCTGGGGCGCGCTTGTCGTCTCGGCCAACCGGGGGCCCTACATCGTGCCCGCGCCGAGCACCAGCAAGCTGAGGATCAACGGCTACGAGGTGTTCGGCATGGCGGAGGGCACCTTCCACATCCCGCTGCCGCCCGGCGAGCACGAGGTCAAGTACACGGACCTGTTCGGTTTTCCGCTCATCACCACGAGGGTCGTGGTGCAGCCGGGCGCCGGACACCAGTTGTCGTTCCGGTTCGGCGGGTTGCGCAACCGGGTCTACGACGGGCATGGCACCGACGTGACGAAGTTCGGCATGTGGTCGAACTACAGCATCGCCCTGGTCACCTTCGGTGTGGTCGGCGTGCTCTGCTGTGGACTGCTGTTCGTCCCGGGGCTGGCCTTCGCGACCTGACCCGTCCGCAGCGACCTGACCCGTCCGCAGCGACCTGACCCGTCCGCAGCGACCTGACCCGTCCGCAGCGACCTGACCCGTCCGCAGCGAGCTGACCAGTCCGCTCGGCCCCGGGAAGGTTGCCGGGACGCTCAGAAGTAGTCCAGCAGTTCCGCCCGGGGACCGGCGCCGAGCAGGTCGAGCGCTCCCGGATCGGTACCGGCGGGGCAGTGCAGCAGGCCGGCCTCGGCCACCGCATAGCCGTCGGCGGCGCCGGTGTAGAGCAGCGCGAAGCCGCGTACCGAGAGCTGGGCGGCCGGCTCGTCGGGGATGCGGTGCAGTTGCGCAGCGCCGCCCTCCACCTCCAGCCGCCAGGTGCCGGTGTTCCACGGTGCGATCTCGTCGGTCAGCGCGAAGTCGACCCGACCGCGTACGTGTGCCGGCCAGCCCCGGTCGCGTACCGCCCGAACCACGTCGACCGGCCGGTGCATCCAGATCCGCTGCTCGTGCTGCCGAGCCTGTTCCAGTGGCAGCTGTACGGCCATCGCGTCGGCACCCAGTGGCCAGAGCCGGACGGTCGGGGTCACGCTCTGCCAGCTGGCCAGTACCCCGACCAGTTCCCGGGCAGCCTCCGGGGTCTCGGCCAGCATCTCCTCGACGGTCAGCACGGCCTGCCGGTCGTAGCCGCGCCCGCGCTGCCAGCTCGCGTACCCGACCAGCCGGCCGTCCTGCTCGACCAGGGTGAGCCCGTCCACCCCGTCCGGCAGCGCTGTCGGGGTCTCGTCCCGCTCGAACACCCCGCCCCGGCGGGTGAGCAGGCCGCAGCGGTGCCGGGCGACCCGCTCGTAGAGGTCGGCGGCGGCGGCGAGATCGGCGGGACCGCCGGGTCGGACCGTCAGCCCGGACGCCGGCCGGTGTCGGGGCAGCGCCACGGTCGGCAGGTCGACGGCGCGCAGCGCACCGGTCACCTCCCAGCCGGCCCGCCGGTACGGCCCGGTCACCGTCGGGTAGAGCGCGCTGATCGCGGCACCCCGCTCCCGGGCGCCCCGGAGCAGGTCGCGCAGCAGCGCCAGCGCGACACCCCGGCCGCGCGCCTCGGGCAGCACCGCGACTCCGGCGACGTCCGCCGCCGGCACCGGGCGGCCGGCCCACCACTGCTCGTGGTGCAGGTCGACAGCCCTGCCGACGAGCCGGCCGTCGGGGTCGAAGGCGCCGTAGCCGGTGGCGCCGGGCTGGGGGTCGCGGGGTGGCGGCGGCGCGGTGGGCGGGGCGCCGCCGAAGGCCAGCCGGCCCAGCTCGTCGGCGGTGGCCAGGTCGCCGGCGTCGAGGGGCCGGATCACGATGGTGGGGTGCACCGGACGAGCCTAGCCACGCGGTCGGGTGGGTCACCATCGGGTTCACCGAGGCCGGTCGGCGCATCCGTCGGCGTCGTCGACCGGATCGCCCGCTCGGCGGCGGGCGGCGCCGAGGACCGTCCTGATCGGCAGTGAGCCGGGCGAGCGCGTGGGTAACTCCGCGAGCGGCACGCGTTCGACCTGAACGGCATGTACCTGGCCGCGTCCAGCTCCCGGGTCGTCGAACTGAAACCTTTAAACTCAGGGCCGTCGATGTTGTGCATCGGAAAGCGGTTGCCCTAGCATTCAAATGCGCAGGAAGCCGTACCCCCGTTGTCGGGTTGCCGTTGAACTGTTCCATTTCGGCCACCCTCCCGCGGTCCGGGTCCGGCCGGCCCCGGGCAGGGCCGGCAGTTCGCCGCCATCCCCGGTCGGGCTGGCGGAACCCCGGTACCGCTCCCCGCCATCAACGGAGTTGATCATGCGTATCTCGCGACATCGCCGCACCCTGCTCGCAACCACCACTGTCGCCGCGCTCGCCGCGACCGGCGCCTTCACGATGGTCGCCTCGGCCGCCGCGGCCGGTTGCCGGGTCGACTACCAGGTGACAAACGAATGGCAGGGCGGCTTCGGCGCCAGTGTCAGCCTCACCAACCTCGGCGACCCGGTCACCGGTTGGAGTCTGACCTGGACGTACGGCGCCGGCCAACAGGTCGTGCAGGCCTGGAACGCCACGGTCAGCCAGAGCGGCAGCCAGGTGACCGCCACCAACGTCAGCTACAACGGCGCGCTCGCCACCAACGCCAGCACCAGCTTCGGGTTCAACGGGTCGTGGACCTCCGCCAACCCGGTACCGACGAGCTTCGCGATGAACGGCACCACCTGCACCGGCACGGTGGCACCGACCACGCCCGGCGGATCACCTACCACTCCGCCGGCCACCACCCCTCCGGCCACCACCCCGCCGGTCACCACCCCGCCGCCGACCGATCCGCCGGCCGGGGCGAAGCAGGTCGAGAACCTCGACCGGGGCCTGGTGAGCGTCCGCTCCGGCAGCGCCAACCTGGTCTCCTGGCGGCTGCTCGGCACGGAGACCTCCGGAGTGTCGTTCAACCTCTACCGGGGCTCGACCCGGGTCAACTCGACCCCGATCACCGGCGCCACCAACTACCTCGACTCCGGCGCCGCGGCCGGTTCGGCGTACACGGTGCGGGCGGTGGTGAACGGGACCGAGCAGGCGGCGTCGGCGCCGGCTCTCCAGTTCGGCAACGGCTATCTCGACGTACGGCTCCAGGTGCCGCCTGGCGGCACGACCCCGTCCGGGGAGGCGTACACCTACGCGGCCAACGACGCCTCCGTCGGTGACCTGGACGGCGACGGCCGGTACGAGATCGTCCTCAAGTGGGACCCGAGCAACGCCAAGGACAACTCGCAGTCCGGCTACACCGGCAACGTCTACGTCGACGCGTACACCCTGACCGGTACCCGGCTGTGGCGGATCGACCTGGGTCGCAACATCCGGGCCGGCGCGCACTACACCCAGTTCCAGGTCTACGACTACGACGGTGACGGTCGCGCCGAGGTGGCGATGAAGACCGCCGACGGCAGCCGCTCCGGCACCGGCCAGGTGATCGGCTCGTCCTCGGCCGACCACCGCAACTCCAGCGGCTACGTGCTGGCCGGGCCGGAGTACCTGACCATGTTCGACGGGCTGACCGGGGCGGTGCGCTCGACCGTGAACTACGAGCCGGCCCGGGGCACCGTCTCGTCCTGGGGCGACAACTACGGCAACCGGGTGGACCGGTTCCTCGCCGGCACGGCGTACCTGGACGGGCAGCGGCCCTCGCTGATCATGGCGCGCGGCTACTACACCCGCAGCGTCGTCGTCGCCTGGGACTTCCGCAACGGCTCGCTGACCCGGCGCTGGACCTTCGACTCCAACTCCGCCGGGTCGCAGTACGCCGGCCAGGGCAACCACTCGCTGACCGTCGGCGACGTGGACGCCGACGGGCGGGACGAGATCCTGTACGGGGCGATGGCGATCAACGACAACGGCTCCCCGCTCTGGAACACCGGGCACGGGCACGGCGACGCGGCCCACCTCGGCGATCTCGACCCGAGCCGGTCCGGGCTGGAGTACTTCAAGGTCAGCGAGGACTCCTCCAAGCCGTCGTCCTGGTTCGCCAACGCGCGTACCGGACAGATCTACTGGTCGACGGCGGCGGCCGGGGACAACGGCCGGGGCGTGGCCGGGGACGTCTACGCCGGTAGCGCCGGGGCGGAGTCCTGGTCGTCGGCGGTCGACGGGCTGCGCAGCCCGAGCGGGTCGAACGTCGGCCGCAAGCCGTCGTCGGCGAACTTCCTGATCTGGTGGGACGGCGACCCGGTCCGGGAACTGCTCGACCAGACCCGGATCGACAAGTACGGCACCAGCTCCGACACCCGGCTGCTCACCGGCAGCGGAGTCGCGTCGAACAACGGCACCAAGGCCACCCCGGCGCTCTCGGCGGACATCCTCGGAGACTGGCGCGAGGAGGTGATCTGGCGGACCAGTGACAACAGCGCACTGCGGATCTACAGCACACCGACCCAGACCAGTACCCGGATCCACACCCTGATGCACGACCCGATGTACCGGGTGGCGATCGCCTGGCAGAACACCGCCTACAACCAGCCGCCGCACCCGAGCTTCTTCATCGGCAACGGCATGTCCACCCCGCCGGCACCGTCGATCTATCTGCGGTAGCGCCTTCGACAGCTTGGCTCGGGGCCGCGTAACGCGAAGCCGCACCGGCCCGCGGGGTCGCTCATCTCCCCGCGGGCCGGTGCGGCACACACCGCGACATCACGCGACCCGTCCCGATCGCGCTTGTCGAACCACCACCGGTAAGAACATTAGGCGCTCTCCGGTGCCTGTCGATGACGGCACGGTGAAGAGTGTGTTTCGCGACATCAGGACGGCGTGACGCCGGTCACGCACCACCGCCGGGAACGGGGCGGTGGAGATCGTTGGGCCCGGTCAGTCCTGGCGGCGGAGCCCGCCGGCCACCTTCTCCGCGATCAGCTCGTAGGAGCGGACCCGATCGGCGATGTCGTAGACCATCGTGGTGAGCATCAACTCGTCGGCCTCGGTCCGGGCCAGCAGGTCGGTGAGCTGTCCACGTACCGTCTCCGGCGAGCCGAAGGCCTGCCCCGCCCGCCGTTCGTGCACGAACTGCCGCTCCGCCTCGGTGTACGGGTACGCCGCCGCCTCCTCCGGGCTGGCCAGCGGGGCCGGCCGGCCGGTACGCAGCCGCAGGAACGACAGCGAGGCCGGGCCGGAGAGCCACTCGGCCCGTTCGTCGTCCTCGGCACAGACGGCGTTCACCGCCACCATCGCGTACGGCCGGTCCAGCCAGCGCGACGGTTGGAAGCTCTGCCGATAGAGCGCCAGCGCCGGCAGGGTGTTCGCCGAGCTGAAGTGGTGCGCGAAGGAGAACGGCAGGCCGAGCAGCCCGGCGAGGCGGGCGCTGAACCCGCTGGAGCCGAGCAACCAGATCGCCGGCCGGTCGCCCAGCCCTGGGGTGGCGGTGATCGGACCGGGTCGCTCCCCGGTGAAGTAGTTGACCAGGTCGTCCAGTTCCTCCGGGAAGTTCTCGGCGGAGAGCCCGGCCATGGTCCGGCGCAGCGCCAGCGCGGTCGGCTGGTCCGTGCCGGGCGCCCGGCCGATGCCCAGGTCGATCCGGCCCGGGTGCAGCGCCTCCAGCGTGCCGAACTGCTCGGCCACCACCAGCGGCGCGTGGTTGGGCAGCATCACCCCGCCGGACCCGACCCGGATGGTCGAGGTGGCCGCCGCCACGTGTGCGATCAACACCGCCGGGGCGGAGCTGGCGATCGCCGGCATGTTGTGGTGTTCGGCCACCCAGAACCGGTGATAGCCGAGTTCCTCGGTGCGCCGGGCGAGTTCGGTGGTGTGCCGCAGGGCCGCGCCGGCTGTGGTGCCGGCGGCGACCGGTGCGAGGTCAAGGACAGACAACGGTACGTCGATCACACGTGCGGCAACCCGCGCCGAGCCCGATTTCTTCCGGGTGGCGGACCCGATCGGCCAATCTCCCGATCTCCGGACGGGTTTGTCCGGCCCCGCTCCGGGCGCCGGCGCCGGCGTGGTATTCCTCGCTCAGGGGACGTGCGCATTCGCCAGCAGCGGCGGGCGGCGGGGGAAGTCAGGGGGCGGATGGTACTCGGTGGCGGGGCGGAACTGCTGCGCAGAGAGGAAAGCTCGCCACGGGCGACCTTCCTGGAGCTCTTCCTGGACCTGGTCTACGTCTTCGCCCTGACCCGGGTGTCGCAGCGGCTGGTGCACGACCTCACCGCACTCGACCACGAGGTCTTCCTCGAGGCGCTCCGCGCGATGGTACTGCTGCTGGCCCTCTGGCTGCTCTGGTCGATGACCACCCTGATGACCAGCCGTTTCGACCCGGAGCGGCCACTGGTGCAGGCAATCGTGGTGGTCACCATGTTCAGCTCGATGGTGATGGCGGTCGCCGTACCCAGGGCGTTCGGCGAGCACGGGCTGATGTTCGCGCTGGCCTACCTGATGCTCCAGTTCGGCCGGCCGTTCCTGCTGGGGCTCACCCTGCGCGGCGACCCCCGGCAGCGGATCTCCGTACGGCTGGTCTTCTGGTCGCTCTGCACCGCACCGCTCTGGGTCGGCGGAGCACTCGTCGGCGGCGACCTCCGGCTGCTGCTCTGGGGCGTGGCGCTGGTCACCGACTACCTGGGGCACCGGCTGCGCTGGCCCACCCCGAGGCTCGGCTCGTCGAGGAGTCCGGAGTGGATCTTCGCCGGCGAGCACATCGCCGAGCGGTACCAGCAGTTCTTCCTGATCGCCCTCGGCGAGTCGATCCTGGTCACCGGCTTCGCCTTCAGCGGCGGCGAGTTCACCGCCGCCCAGTCGGCGGCCTTCCTGATCGCCTTCACCACCACGGTGCTGCTCTGGCGGATCTACTTCTTCCAGGCCGGGCTGATGCTGGCCGAGGGGTTCGCCACCGCCCGGGACCCGACCCGGTTCGCCTGGTCGGCCACCTACACCCACCTGGCGATCGTGGCCGGGGTGGTCACCACCGCGGTCGGCTACGAACTCGTGGTGGTCCGCCCGCTCGGGCACACCGACGGCGCCTGGGTCGGGGTGATCGTCGGCGGCCCGGCGCTCTTCCTGGCCGGCCGGGCCCGGTTCGGGTACGAGGTCTTCGGCACGCTGCTTCCGTCCCGGCTGATCGGCATCGCCGCGCTGCTGGCGGTGGCGCCCGGGATGCTCTTCCTGCCGCCGCTGGCCGTCGCCGGCACGGTGAGCACGATCCTGTTCGGCATCACCCTGCACGACCTGTTCCGGGTCCGGGGCGGGCGCCAGAGGCCCGCCGCCTCGCCGCTCTGAGCGGCCCGGTCGAGATCATCTCGTGGTCGGGATCGTCTCCTGGTCGGGATCATTTGGTGGTCGGGCGGGCGCGCACGTGCAGCCGTTCGCCCTGCGGCCCGAAGAGCGAGAGGACCTCGGCGACCCCCGGCCCGGGGTTGGAGATGTGGTGCGGGATCCGGGTGTCGAACTCGGCTACCTCGCCGGGGGTCAGGATCAGGTCGTGCTCGCCGAGCCGCAGCCGCAGCCGGCCGGAGAGCACGTAGAGCCACTCGTAGCCCTCGTGGGTCTGCTGCTCCGTCTCGCTCGGGGTGTTCGGCGGAAGGATCTGCTTGAACGCCTGCAGACCGCCCGGCCGGCGGGTCAGCGGGAGGAACGTGACGCCGTGCCGGACGATCGGGCGCGGGTGCACCCGTGGGTCGGCCGTGGCCGGCGCGTCGACCAGCTCGTCCAGGGAGACCTGGAAGGCCCGGGCGAGCGGCAGCAGCAGTTCGAGCGTCGGCTTGCGGCCACCGGATTCCAGCCGGGACAGGGTACTCACCGAGATGCCGGTGACCTCGGCGAGCTGGGTCAGCGTGCTGCCCCGCTGGGTACGCAACGCGCGCAGCCGGGGGCCGACCGATGCAAGTGCGAACTCCTCCTCGTTTGCCATACCGGCAAGGATAGTTGCCGATCTGCTCCCCGCGTCGCACGGTGGGGCGGAACACCGAAGAAGGGGAGCGGAGCATGGACAGGACCTACGACGTGGTGGTGGTGGGCGGCGGCGCCGCCGGACTGGCCGGAGCCGTCGCGCTGGCCCGGGCCCGGCGCTCGGTGCTGGTGGTGGATGCCGGAGCGCCTCGCAACGCACCCGCCGACGGCGTGCACAACTACCTCGGCCGGGAGGGCAGCCCACCGGCGGAACTGGTCGCGGACGGTCGTGCCGAGCTGGCCCGGTACGGCGGCGAGACCCTCGACGGTCGGGTCGAGGCGGCCACCCGGGACGGCGACGGCTTCCGGCTGAGGCTGGACGGCGGAGCCGAGCTGCGGGCCCGGCGGCTGCTGGTGACGACCGGACTCGTCGACGAGCTGCCCGAACTGCCGGGGCTGGCCCAGCGGTGGGGCCGCGACGTGCTGCACTGCCCCTACTGCCACGGCTGGGAGGTGCGGGACCGCCGGATCGGCGTACTGGTGGCCGGACCGATGCCGGTGGCACTGCACCAGGTGAACCTGTGGCGGCAGTTGAGCCCGCACGTGCTGCTGCTGACCCAGGACGCCCCGGCCCTGGAGCCGGCCGACGCCGAACTGCTCGCGGCGCGCGCCATCCCGGTGGTACCCGGCCGGGTCGCCGGCCTGGAGATCGCCGACGACACCCTCACCGGGGTACGCCTGGCCTCGGGCGAGGTCGTCGCGCTCGACGTGCTGGTGGTCGCGCCCCGGTTCACCGCCCGGGCCGGAGTGCTGGAGTCGCTCGGAATCAAGCCGGTCGAGGTGGAGATGGGCGGTCACGTCGTCGGCAGCCAGATCCCGGCCGACCCGGGCGGGCTGGCCGCACCCGGGGTCTGGGTGGCGGGCAACGTGGCGGACGTACGCGCCCAGGTGATCTCGGCCGCCGCGTCCGGCCTGCTCGCCGGTGCCGGGATCAACGCCGACCTGGTCGCCGAGGAGACCCGGGAGGCCGTCGAGTCCTACCGGCACCAGGTGCACACCATCTTCGAGCAGGAGGGCTGGGAGGAGCGCTACCGGGCCCGCCCGGCGATCTGGAGCGGACGCCCCAACCCGCAACTGGTGGCCGAGGCGGCCGGGCTGGCACCGGGCCGGGCCCTCGACGTCGGCAGCGGAGAGGGTGCCGACGCCATCTGGCTGGCCGAGCGGGGTTGGCAGGTGACCGGGGTGGACATCTCGACCACGGCACTCGGCCGGGCCGCCGAGCACGCCGAGGCGGCCGGTGCCGAGATCGCCGCCCGGATCGAGTGGCAACACGCCGACCTGCGGGCGCAGCCACCCGAGCCGGGCCGGTACGACCTGGTGTCGTCGCAGTACATGCACCTGCCCGGGCAGACACGGCGGGAACTGTTCGCCCGGCTCGCCGCCGCGGTGGCTCCCGGCGGCACCCTGCTGATCGTCGGGCACCACCCGTCCGACCTGCACACCTCGACACACCGGATGCACTTCCCGGACATGATGTTCACCGCCGAGGAGGTCGCGGGCGCGCTCGACCCGGCCGACTGGGCCGTACTGGTCGCCGAGTCCCGGCCCCGGTCGGTGCTGGATCCGGAGGGGCGTGAGGTCAACATCGCCGACGCCGTGCTGGTCGCGCGCCGCCAGCGGTAGCGCCGGAACCGGGGCGTCCGGGGCATCGACCCCCGGACGCCCCCGCCGGCCGGCGACACACCCAGGGCTGGCCTCCAACCACCTGCCGGCTGTCCTGACCGTCCGTACTTTGTGCTGGTTGCACGGCCACGAGATTGGCTCGGGGCCGGATCGTCGAGCAGGGCTCGCACCCGGAACTGCTCGCCCTCGGCGGTGTCTACGCCGAACTCTCCGAGCTGCAGGCCGCGCCTACCGTTAGGCGCGGCTGTCCGAGCCGATCAGCCGGTGCCGGGCCGGTGCCAGGGCTGCACGTTGAGCCGCTGACCGGGGGTCGACCTGCTCAGGCGGTACCCACGAACTGGCTCACGTGGTACGCGGTGCTCCTGCCGTCCGGCCCCCGGGTCCATTTGGAGACCATCAGGTGCAGGTCGTTCGAGTTCCGGCTGGACCAGGGGTGGATGAAACCGCCGTACAGCGCGGGCTCCTGCCACGGGTAGACCTGGACCTTCTCGGCGGTCCAGACCCGGTCGGGGCCGGTGGCGGTACGGGTGACGATGCAGCCGGTGACGCAGTTGAGGTAGGCCATTACCCAGGTACCGTCGGCCAGCCGGCGAACCGAGGGCTCTCCGAAGCGGCCGGTCAGGATCGGCGAGCACGGCCGGCCCCAGCCCCAGTCGCTGCCGTTCCAGCCCCAGCCCTGGTACGACTCGGGATAGAACATCCGGTCCCAGCGGACCCGGCGCAACATCATCGGGCCGTCCTGCCGGCCGGACCGCACCGAGAAGACATACACCCAGTCGCCGTCGCGCTGCATCGTCCACATCTGGAACGGGTCGGTGTTGCTGCCGTTGTTCCACCACTTCAGCGGCGTACGGACGAAGTCGTTGCCGTTGTCGGAGTAGGCGAGGCCGGCGTAGCGGGTCCGCCAGTGTGGCGCGTTCCAGTTCTCGATGCTCATGTACGAGATCAGTTGCCGGCCGGTCTCCGGGAAGCTGATCCCGTCGTTGGGGATGATGGTGACCTCCCAGAGACCGTCGATGCCGGTTCCGTTGTGGCCGTTGTGCATCAGTTCCGGGGCACGGCCGTTGCCGGCGACCCGGGCGGCGCTGTCGAAGACGATGCCGCCGGCCGATCCCGGATGGACGGCTGACCGCAGCATGACCGGGGAGCGCCAGTCGTTGGGCAACGGCGGGCCCTCCGGCCACGGGGTGTCGAAGGTGTCGCCGAAGAGGTACCCGATGGATCCGTTCTCCAGCACGTACGGGATGCCCAGGTCGGTGCCGGCCACCCGCCACCGGCTGTTGGTGTCCAGGTCGGCGCCGGTCAGGCGCTTCTTCCAGGTGGCGGCGTGGGCGGTGCCGGGAAACGCGAGGGTCGACCCGATCGACGAGGCGGCACCGACCGCCGCCATCCTGCCGAGGAACGAGCGACGGTTGAGTGTCATCCCTGTCCTTCCCGGTGCCAAACGGCGCCTCCCGGGGCGCAATTGAAGAAATGTTTCATCGATGTCGATGATCAAGTCAAGTACCTGCATAGCCGGGCCTCGCCGCCCCGGTCCCAGTCGGGCGGCGGCGGAATCTCTGGCGGACGGGCCGGTACCCGCGCCGAGGCCGAATGCAGAGCAACTACGCTGCGGCCTACTGGGGCGGTGGCTGCCCGACCGGGCCGGGACCAGGAGATTGTCCGTCACCGACGCCGTGTGCTCGGGCTCGGCGCATCGACGGCCGACCGGACCGGGCGCTGGAGCGCTCCGGGCGGTCGTGCGAGATGCTTCGAGTGCCCCCGGTGGGATTCGAACCCACACTGTCGATCTTTTGAGAATCGCGCCTCTGCCGTTGGGCTACAGGGGCCTGGCGTCGATAAGACTACCCACTACGCTGAGGGCGGCGACACCCGGCTGGGCAGGTGTCGGAAATGTAGTTGGGGGTAGGGGCTCGTGGCCGACATTCAGGCTGGTACCGAGCGTAGGCGGGTGTTGATCGCCGAGGACGAGGCGCTCATCCGGCTGGACCTGGCCGAAATGCTGGTCGAGGAGGGCTACGACGTCGTGGGGGAGGCGGGCGACGGCGAGACCGCGGTGCGCCTCGCCGAGGAGTTGAAGCCCGATCTCGTCATCCTCGACATCAAGATGCCCATCATGGACGGGCTGGCCGCGGCGGAACGGATCGCCGGTGGCCGGATCGCCCCGGTGGTCATCCTGACCGCGTTCAGCCAGCGTGATCTGGTCGAGCGGGCGCGGGCTGCCGGCGCGATGGCGTACCTGGTCAAGCCGTTCCAGAAGAGCGACCTGGTGCCGGCGATCGAGATCGCGCTGTCGCGCTACTCGGAGATCGCCGCCCTGGAGGCCGAGGTGGCCGGCCTGACCGACCGCCTGGAGATCCGTAAGACGGTGGAGCGGGCCAAGGGCGCGCTGATGACGACCTACGGGATGACCGAGCCGCAGGCGTTCAAGTGGATCCAGCGCACCGCGATGGATCACCGGATGACGATGCGCGAGGTGGCCGAGCGGATCCTCGCCGAGGGCACCGGCACGGAGCCGGCCGACGCGGGCTGAGCACCCCTGCCCCGGCCGGCGCCGTCTTCCGGAGCCCGTGCGCGACTTGTCCAGGTACCGGCCCGCCCGTCGACGACAGACACTGCTGTCCGAAATGCCGGTTTCGCGGTATGGCCCGCCGTGTACGCCCGCACCTAGGATGCGGCGCATGGGGATCCGGATCTCACGCGCCACCGGCCGGCACGGTCGGCTCCGCCGCCCAGTCGCCGCCGTGCTGCTCGGGCTGGTGCTGGTCGCGGCCGGCTGCGAACGCCCGCCGGAGGAGCCGGACCGCGTGCTGACGCTCGGGTGGCAGCCGGTGACCCTGCCCGTCCCGTCCGGCCTGTCGGGCCGGTTGATGCTCCGCGACATCGCCACCTGTGCCGGTCGGTGGTACGTCGTCGGCGCGATCGCCAACCCCGAGGAGGGTGTCCGGGACGCGGGCACCCAGCCCGTCGCCTGGACCAGCCCGGACGGGCGTTCCTGGACCTCGCTCCGGCTGACTCCCCGGTCCTACTACGGCGAGCGCAGCGTCCTCTACTCGGTGGCCTGCACGGACGGCGGGGCGGCGATGATCGGCGCGAAGCGCGGCGGGGCGCACGCCAACCCCCGGGTCAGCACCTGGCGGCAGGTGGCGGACGGGTCGCTGGCCGAGGTGCCGGCGCCGTTCGAGCTGTACGGCGGCCCGCAGGCGATGGACGTGGCCCGGATCGGCGCGGGTCCGGATGGCTGGCTGATCGCCGGCAACCGGATGACCGGGGCGGCGGTCTGGCGCTCGCCGGACGCCGGCGGGTTCGAGATCATCGAGGCCGCACCCGGCCTGGCAAACGACGATCGGGGTGAGACCTGGGCGTTCGAGGGGATCGCCGCGCCACAGGGATGGTTGCTGGTCGGCGGCATCGTCCGGGCCGGCCGGACGGATCGGGACCCGCTCGCCTGGACCTCGCCGGACGGGCGGCAGTGGCAACGGCTCGACCTTCCGGCGACCGACGACTACGAGGAACTCCAGCGGGTCGTCCTGCTCGACGGCGCGCCGGTGGCGGTCGGGTTGCGGGGCGACGCCTTCGGCGCGTGGCGCGGCCCGGCGTCACCGGCCGGATCGCCCACCGGCCCGACAACGGCCGGCCCGACAACGGCCGGCCCGACAGCGGCCGGCTCGACGACGGTCGACTCGACGACGACCGGCCCGACAGCGGCCGGCTCGACGGCGGCGGCGACCGGTGCCGGCGATGCCGCGTCCGCCGGTTGGAGCGCGGTTGGGCGGTTCGGCGTCGCCGGTCGGAACGGGGTGCCCCGGGTACGCGCACTCACCTCCGTCGGGGCCCGGCTGCTGGCCGCGACCTCTGACGGAGCCGAACACCAACTGTGGGCATCTGATAACGCAGGGTCAACATGGCTCCGGGTCACCGCTCCGGCTCCGATGCCTGCCGGGGTCTACCAGGATGTCGCCGTACGCGCCGACAATGAGCACATTCTGCTGGTCGTCGACGACGGGGAGCGCAGCGGGCTCTGGATCGCGGATGCGGCGTCCACCGGCGGATAGGGTCCCGTGGAAGGGTCGTATGTTACGGACAAGGGGCCTGCTGCACTCGTGTTCGTAACGGTTTGGCAAGCCCGAGCATTAGCTCTTCCGGGACGGATTACGCCTCCGCTACGCTGCGCCATCACGAGCCGTAGCGCAGGTGTGCGGTTCAGGTTCGGGACGGCGGCGCGGAGGCCATGCCGTCACCGATGCCGCACCCTGTATCTGGAGGAGGTCATTAGCCGTGAGGCGAAAGAATGTACGGGCCGTCGGCACCGCCGCACTGGCGGTGGTGGCGATGCTCGCCGCAGCCGGTTGCCAGGATTCCGGCGGCGGCACCGCGGATGGCGACAAGGAGTGTGGTGGCAAGATCGCCATCTTCGGCGCGTTCACCGGTCCGAACGCCGGTCTGGTGACCCCGTCGCTCAACGGCGCGAAGCTGGCCGTCAAGGAGCACAACGCCGCCAACCCGAACTGCCAGGTCACCCTGCAGGAGTTCGACACCCAGGGCAACGCCGACCAGGCCACCCCGGTCGCGAGCCAGGTCGCCCAGGACGCCTCCTTCACCTCGGTGATCGGCGGCCACTTCTCGGCTGAGACCAAGGCGACGATGGGCACCTACCAGGCCGCCGGCCTGGTCATGGTCAGCCCGTCGGCGACCGCCGCCGAGCTGACCACCCTCGGCAACAAGAACTTCTTCCGGGTCGTCGGCAACGACAACACCCAGGGTGGCGCCGCGGTCACCTACATCAAGGACGTACTCAAGGCGCAGAAGGTCTTCGCGATCGACGACAGCCAGACGTACGGCGCGGGCATCATCGCCGAGGTGAAGAAGGGCCTCGGCCCGATCGTGGTGGCGGAGGACAAGGTCCAGGCGGACCAGCAGAACTTCGACGCGACCATCTCGAAGATCAAGTCCGCCAACCCGGACGTCATCGCCTACGCCGGCTACACCAACGAGGCTGCCCCGCTGCTCAAGCAGGCCCGGGCCGCCGGTGTGACCGCCAAGTTCCTCGGCTTCGACGGCCTCTACGACCCCGGCTTCCCGAACGGTGCCGGTGAGGGTGCCGCCGAGGGCGCGATCGTGACCTGCCCCTGCCTGCCCGCCGACAAGGCCGGTGGCACCTTCGCCGCCGACTTCCAGAAGGAGTACGGGCTCGCGCCGGGCTCCTACGGCGCCGAGGGCTACGACGGCGCGAAGATCCTGCTGGAGGGCTACGCCGCCGGCAAGACCAGCCGCGAGGAGCTGGTCGAGTGGGTCCGCAGCTACGACAAGCAGGGTGTCTCGAAGTACCTGAAGTTTGACGCGAGCGGCGACGTCGACCGCTCTCGTGTGGTCATCTGGGCCTACGAGGTCAAGGCCAAGCAGTTCGTGGCCCAGCAGGAGATCAAGCTCAGCTGAGCCAGGTAACCGACGTGCGGCCGGGGGAATCCCCCGGCCGCACGCGGTGTAAAAGGGAGACTTCGTGAACTTCGATGAACTCTTCGGGCATCTCGGCCAGCACACCGTTGACGGTTTGGCAAAGGGCTCGATCTACGCGCTCGTGGCGCTCGGTTACACCCTGGTCTACGGCGTACTCCGGCTGATCAACTTCGCCCACTCCGAGGTCTTCATGGTGGGGACCTTCGCGGTCCTCGGCGTGTGGAGCATGCTCGGTGCGACCGACGGCGCGTCGATCGGCATGTTGTTGCTGCTGCTCCTCGCGGGCCTGGCCGCCGGGGCGCTCGCCTCCGGCGCCACCGCCGTCGCGGTGGAGTTGGTGGCCTATCGACGCCTCCGGCGGATGAACGCTCCACCGCTGATCTTCCTGATCACCGCGATCGGGCTGTCGCTGGCCATCTCCGAGGCGTTCGGTGTCTGGCAGGGCCGGCTGATCAAGGGCATGCCGAACGTGATCGAGCGGGAGGTCTGGCTGACGATCGGCAACACCCAGATCACCAACACCCAGGTGATCACGGTGGGTGCCGCGTTGCTGATGATGGCCGCGCTGGACCAGTTCATCAACCGGACGCGGTACGGCCGGGGTGTCCGCGCCGTCGCACAGAACCCGGACACCGCCGCGCTGATGGGCGTGAACAAGGACCGGGTGATCCTGTTGATCTTCCTTCTCGGCGGACTGCTGGCCGGTGCCGCGGCGCTGCTCTACAACATCCGGTACGGCAACACCCGGTTCAACGTCGGCTTCCTGCTCGGCCTCAAGGCGTTCACGGCGGCCGTACTCGGCGGTATCGGTAACCTGCGGGGCGCCCTGCTCGGCGGGTTCCTGCTCGGCATCGTCGAGGTCTACGCGGCGACCCTCACCTCGTCGAACTGGGAAGACGTGGCCGCGTTCGTCGTGCTGGTGGTCGTGCTGCTGTTCCGGCCGACCGGCCTGCTGGGAGAGTCGTTGGGGAGGGCACGGGCATGACCGACACCATCCGGAACGTGACCGGTCGGGTGAGCGGGCTGACCGGCCAGATCGGCGAGCGGTTCCGCGCGCTGCCGAAGTGGCAGCGGGTGCTGACCTTCCTCGCCTTCCTCGCCTTCCTCTACTACCTTCCACTGCTCGGCATTCCCGGGCTCACCTGGCTGCGCACCGACTCGATCCCCGGTGGCAACAACTGGGCGGGTGTGCTCTTCACCTGCGCCATCTACGTGCTGATCGCGATCGGCCTGAACGTGGTGGTCGGGCTCGCCGGCCTGCTCGATCTGGGGTACGTCGGCTTCTACGCCATCGGCGCGTACTCCGTGGCCCTCTTCGGCTCGAAGCAGTCGCCGGTGGTGAAGGCGTTGCAGAGCCAGTTCGGGCTCTCCGAGAACTGGTCGGTGGCCTGGGCGATCTGCATCCCGCTGGCCATCGCGCTGACGATGATCTCCGGGGTGATCCTCGGCTGGCCGACGCTGCGGCTGCGCGGCGACTACCTGGCCATCGTCACCCTGGGCTTCGGTGAGATCATCCGAATCGTCGCCCGGAACGTCAACTGGACCGGTGGCCCGTCCGGCATCGCGGGGATCCCGGGACCGCAGGGCGCGCCGTCACCGGACAACGACATCTTCGGTCTGATCGACATGAAGCCGTGGTACTGGCTGGCGCTCACCGTCGGCATCGTGCTGATCTTCGCGGTGCGGGGGCTGGAGCGCAGTCGCGTCGGCCGGGCCTGGCTGGCGATCCGGGAGGACGAGGACGCCGCCGCGGTGATGGGGGTGTACGGCTTCAAGTTCAAGCTGTGGGCCTTCGCCATCGGTGCCGCGCTCGGCGGCATGTCCGGCTTCCTCTTCGCCAGCCGGAACGCCTTCATCGAGCCCAACCAGTTCAACGCACTGCTCTCCATCCTGTTCGTCGCGATGGTGGTCGTCGGCGGCGCGGGCAACATGGCCGGGGTGGCGCTCGGCGCCTTCCTGGTGGCGTACCTGCCGGAGCGGTTCCGGGACTTCGCGGAGTACCGGTACCTGGTCTTCGGTGTCGCCCTCGTGCTGATCATGCTGCTCCGGCCGCAGGGTCTGATCCCGAGCCGGCGTCGCGCCCGTGAGCTGAAGGATCGGTCAGAGGAGGTGTCCGCCAATGCCTGACGACGAGATCAAGGACGAGATCCAGGCGTTGTCCGAGGACGAGCTCAAGGACGAGATCAAGATCGGCGGGGCGGTGCCCCGGCAGCGGGAGGTACTCGTCGACGTCGACCACCTCACCCTGCGGTTCGGCGGTGTTGTCGCGCTCGACGACGTCAGCTTCCAGATCTACAAGGGCGAGATCATCGGGCTGATCGGGCCGAACGGTGCCGGCAAGACCACCTGCTTCAACGCCATGACCGGGGTCTACCGCCCCAGCGAGGGCGAGGTGCGGTTCGACGGCACCCGGGTCAGTGGTCGCAAGCCGCACCAGATCAACCGGATGGGCATCGCGCGGACCTTCCAGAACATCCGGCTCTTCCCGGAGATGACCGCGCTGGAGAACGTGATGGTGGGCACCGACTCACAGCACTTCACCAGCGTGCCGGGGGCGCTGTTCCGGCTCTACCGGGTCCGGCCCAAGCCGGAGGAGCTTCCGGTGGTGGACTCGGAGGTTCCGCTCTACCGCGCCTGGCAGAAGGTCCGGCGCACCTGTGCCAAGATCTTCG
Source organism: Plantactinospora sp. CNZ320 (assembly GCF_002846275.1). Lineage (NCBI taxonomy): Bacteria > Bacillati > Actinomycetota > Actinomycetes > Micromonosporales > Micromonosporaceae > Plantactinospora > Plantactinospora sp. CNZ320. Next base: position 2,567,611 of record NZ_PJMP01000001.1, on the reverse strand, counting down.
GCATCTCCCGGCACACCCTGGAGGAGCGGGCCGGTGAGCGCAAGGCGCTGGCACTGCTCCGCTTCGTCGGCATCGGGAACCGGGCCAACGAACTGGCCCGCAACCTGCCGTACGGCGACCAGCGGCGGCTGGAGATCGCCCGCGCGTTGGCCACCGAGCCGAAACTGCTCTGCCTGGACGAGCCGGCCGCCGGCTTCAACCCGGCGGAGAAGGAGGAGCTGCTCCAGCTCATCCGGCGCATCCGCGACCTCGGCTACACCGTGCTGCTCATCGAGCACGACATGCGGCTGGTGATGGGTGTCACCGACCGGATCGTCGTGCTGGAGTTCGGCAAGAAGATCGCCGAAGGGTTGCCCGCCGAGGTGCGGGAGAACCCGAAGGTGATCGCGGCCTACCTGGGGGTGCCGGCAGATGCTGCTTGAGATCGAGAACCTGACCCTGCTGTACGGCCGCATCGAGGCACTGCACGGCATCAGCCTGCACGTGGACGAGGGCGAGATTGTGGCCCTGATCGGCGCGAACGGCGCCGGCAAGACCACCACGATGCGAGCCATCTCCGGGCTGCGGCCGGTGGCCAAGGGCCGGATCCGGTTCGCCGGTGAGGACATCACCAACCTCCGGGCGGACCTGCGGGTGGGCCGGGGCATCTGCCAGTCGCCGGAGGGTCGGGGCGTCTTCCCCGGCATGACGGTGCTGGAGAACCTCGACATGGGGGCGTACACCCGGCGGGACAGCGCGGGGATCGCCGCCGACCTGGAGCGGGTGTTCGGGCTCTTCCCCCGGCTGGCCGAACGCCGCAAGCAGGCCGGTGGCACGCTCTCCGGCGGCGAGCAGCAGATGCTGGCGGTGGGGCGGGCGTTGATGAGCCGACCCAAGCTGCTGCTGCTGGACGAGCCGTCCATGGGGTTGGCCCCGATGGTGATCCAGCAGATCTTCGAGATCATCACGGAGATCAACCAGCAGGGCACCACGGTCCTGCTGGTGGAGCAGAACGCCCAGCAGGCGCTCTCCCGGGCACACCGCGGTTACGTGCTGGAGACCGGGCGGATCGTCAAGGAGGGCAGCGGCCAGGAACTGCTGCACGACCCGGCGGTCAAGGAGGCCTATCTCGGGGTCGCCTGATCCCGTACTCGACAGGCCCCGGTCCGGTTCGCCGGACCGGGGCCTGCCGCGTCTGCCGGGGCCGCTACCCGGGTCTGCCGGGGCCGCTACCCGCAGGCCCGCCGCATGGCCCGGCGGTGAGTGCGCTGTCGGGGGTTCGGACTAGAGTCGCCTATCGTGACAGCCTCCACGCCGCGCCTGCTGCTGCTCGACGGTCATTCGCTCGCATATCGGGCGTTCTTCGCCCTTCCGGTGGAAAACTTCTCCACCACCACCGGGCAGCCGACCAACGCGGTCTACGGCTTCACCTCGATGCTGATCAACGTGCTCCGCGACGAGCGTCCCACCCACATCGTGGTGGCCTTCGACGTCTCCCGGCGGTCGTTCCGGACCGAGCGCTACCCCGAATACAAGGCCGGCCGGTCCGAGACGCCGGGCGAGTTCGCCGGCCAGGTCAGCCTGATCAAGGAGGTGCTGGCCGCGCTCCGGGTGCCGACGGTGGAGAAGCCCGGCTACGAGGCCGACGACGTGCTCGCCACCCTCGCCTTCCAGGGCCGGGACGCCGGCATGGAGGTGCTGATCTGCACCGGCGACCGGGACGCCTTCCAACTCGTCGACGACCGGATCACCGTGCTCTACCCCCGCAAGGGCGTCTCCGACCTGGCCCGGATGGACCGGGCGGCGGTCACCGAGCGCTACGGTGTCGGCCCGGAGCAGTACCGCGACCTCGCTGCACTGGTCGGCGAGACCAGCGACAACCTCCCCGGCGTGCCGGGGGTGGGCCCGAAGACGGCCGCGAAGTGGATCCTCCAGTACGGCGGCGTCGAGGGTGTGGTCGCCCGGGCCGACGAGATCAAGGGCAAGGCCGGCGACAACCTGCGCGAACGGCTCGCCGACGTGATCCGGAACTATGAGCTCAACTGCCTGGTCTCCGACCTGGAGCTGCCGCTGCGGGCCGAGGAGACCCGCTGGGCGGGCTGGGACCGGGAGGCGGTGCACCAGGTCTTCGACACCCTGGAGTTCCGCATCCTGCGGGACCGGCTCTACCAGTACCTCGACGCCGTGGAGCCGGAGGCCGAGTCCGGGTTCGACCTCTCCGGCAAGGTCCTGCCGACCGGCGAGGTGGCCGGCTGGTTCGCCGAGCACGTGCGGCCGGGCACTCCGGTCGGGGTCGCCGTCGCCGGTTCGTTCGGCCGGGGCACCGGCGCGCTGACCGGTGTCGCCCTGGCCACCGCGACCGGGGTGGCCGGCTGGTTCGACCCGGCCACCCTGGCCCCGGCCGACGAGGCGGCGGTGGCCGACTGGCTCGGCGACCCGCAACGGCCGAAGGTGCTGCACGACAGCAAGCCGGCCCGGCTCGCCTTCGCCGCGCACGGCTGGACGCTGCGCGGGGTGGCCCGAGACACCGCGCTCGCCGCCTATCTGGCCCGCCCCGACCAGCGCTCCTACGACCTGACCGACCTCGCCCTGCGTTACCTGCACCGCGAGCTGAAGGTCGACGCGCCGGAGACCGGCCAGCTCACCTTCGACGGCCTCGGCAACGACGGCGAGGTCGAGCAGAACCTGATGCTCCGGGCCCGGGCCACCCTGGACCTGGCCGACGCGATCGCCGCCGAACTCTCCCGGGACGGCGAGCAGTCCGCCCGCCTCCTCGACGAGGTGGAACAGCCGCTGGTCGACGTGCTCGCCGCGATGGAGCGGACCGGCATCGCCGCCGACACCGACTACCTGTCGGAGCTGGAGGCGCACTTCGCCGGTGAGGTGAAGGCGGTCGCCCAGGCGGCGTACGGGGTGATCGGGCGGGAGTTCAACCTCGGCTCGCCCAAGCAGTTGCAGGAGATCCTCTTCACCGAACTCGGCCTGCCCAAGACCAAGAAGATCAAGACCGGTTACACCACCGACGCCGACGCCCTGCAGTGGCTCTACGCACAGCAGCCGCACCCGCTGTTGGAGCACCTGCTCCGGCACCGCGACGTGGCCCGGCTCAAGTCCACGGTCGACGGTCTGCTCAAGTCGGTCTCCGACGACGGCCGGATCCACACCACGTTCCACCAGACGGTGGCGGCGACCGGCCGGCTCTCCTCCACCGACCCCAACCTGCAGAACATCCCGATCCGCACCGAGGAGGGCCGGCGGATCCGCCGGGCCTTCGTGGTCGGGCCGGGCTACGACTGCCTGCTCACCGCCGACTACAGCCAGATCGAAATGCGGATCATGGCGCACCTCTCCTGCGACGCCGCGCTGATCGAGGCGTTCAACTCCGGCGCCGACTTCCACGCCGCCACCGCCTCCTCGGTCTTCGGGGTGTCGGTGGCCGAGGTGACACCGGACCAGCGGCGCAAGATCAAAGCGATGAACTACGGCCTGGCGTACGGGCTGAGCGCGTTCGGCCTCGGCCAGCAGCTCGGGATCGCCGCCGACGAGGCACGCGCGCTGATGGAGGAATACTTCAGCCGTTTCGGCGGGGTCCGGGACTACCTCCAGACCGTGGTGAAGAAGGCGGTCAAGGACGGCTACACCGAGACCATCCTCGGCCGGCGGCGCTACCTGCCCGACCTGGTCAGCGACAACCGGCAGCGTCGGGACATGGCCGAGCGGATGGCGCTCAACGCCCCGATCCAGGGTTCCGCGGCCGACATCATCAAGGTGGCGATGCTGCACGTCGACACCGCGCTGCGCGATTCCGGCCTGCGCTCCCGGATGCTGCTCCAGGTGCACGACGAACTCGTCTTCGAGGTGGCCCCCGGCGAGCGGGCCGATCTGGAGGCGCTGGTCCGGCGCGAGATGGGCGGCGCCTATCCGCTGGCCGTACCGCTAGAGGTCTCGGTCGGCGTCGGTTCGGACTGGAACAGCGCCGACCACTGACCGCCTCGGCCGGCCGGGGTCAGCGGCGCCGGTTCCGGCCCGAGGAGCGTTCCGCCTCCCGGTGCCGCTGCACCGCCTTGCGGGAGGGTCCGCCCACCGCCGGCAGCGGCGCCTTCAGCGGATCGTGGCCCCAGTTCATCAGGGAGTAGCGCCACTTCGTGTTCCGTACGTCCCCGGCCGGGCGCTGCGCCATGTGCCGCCGTACGTACCCGACGACCTTGCGCATGTGCGCGAAGTCGCGGTCGGTGAACTGGTTCGCCCGCTTGCGCAGCAGGTCGATGATGCGCCGGCCGGACTCGTGCCCGACCGACTCGCCGCCGCTGCCGCGCCTGCGCCAGCCCACCGCCTTCGAGTCGTCGGTCGCCAGCCACTTGCCCAGCTCGCCCGGGTTCATGTTCACCGCGTCCCGGAACTCCCGGACGGTGTCCCGGCCGTCGTCGTCCCGGCTACTCATCGAACAACGCCTCCGGCTTGTGTACCGCGTCCCGCCCGTCGTCGGTGCGGACCCGGTACTGCGGGTTCTCCTTCGAGGCGGCGACGGTGCGCTTCCCGGCGTACGTCCGTTCGGTGATCTCCTCCTGGACGGTGCCGTGCGCACTGGAACCGTGGCTGCGCCAACTGACCCGGTCGCCCTTGTGCAGCTTCCTTCGCTCTGGCATACCGGGGTCTACCCGGCGGCTCGCAGCGGTAACCGGAACGCCACCGGAAGCGGGAACCGGACTTACGGGGTGATGTCGCCGATCGGCAGCTTGATCGGGAACGGCTCCGTCAGTTCCAGCACCTCGTCGGCCTCGGCGAGCAGTTCGTACTCCCGGTTGCCGCTGCGTCCGGGCCGGTCGGCCAGCCGGTACGCGTACACCCGGACCGGGTCCTGCTCCACCCGCCAGTAACAGGCGATGCCGGCGGCGGCGTACTCGGCCGGCTTGCTGAACCGGTCGGTTCGGCGGGTGCCCGGGGAGACGATCTCGACGGCGAGCAGCACCTCGTGCGGCAGCAGGAAGTGCCGGTCCGCCGTGACCTCGGCCCGGTGGACCAGGACGTCCGGTTCCCGGGTGAAGTCCGGGCCCAACGCGACCCCGACCGCCTGGGTCACCCGCAGGTGATCGGGTGCGTGCCGGCCCAGCCACCGGCGCAGCAGGTAGGAGATGTTCTGATGGCCCAGGGTGGGGGAGGGGACCACGTGGATGACTCCGTCGACGAGTTCGACCCGGGGGGCGTCCGGCGGCAGGTGCAGCAGGTCTTCCAGCCGGTAGCCGGCCTGGCGCTGCCGGACCGGATCCGGCTGCCAGGGGCCGGGCATCTCGGCGACCGGCTCAGCGCTCATCGGCCCAGCATACTGAGCCGGCCCGATGTCAGGCGTCCGTGCCGTCGGGTTTGTCGCAGACGAAGATGGCGGTGCCGGGGAAGAGTCGACCGCGCAGTGGACTCCACTGCCCCCAGACCTGGTCGTGTCCGGCCGGCCACTCCGGCTCCACCACGTCGCGCAGGACGAAGCCGGCACCGACGATCTCGCGTACCCGGTCGCCGAGGGTGCGGTGCTGCTCCACGTAGCTGGGGGTGCCGGTGGCGTCCTGCTCGACGTACGGCCGGCGGTCGAAGTAGGAGTGCGTGGCGACAAGTCCACCCTCGCCCGGGTCGTCGAGGAAGATCCACCGCATCGGGTGGGTGACCGAGAACACCCACCGGCCGCCGGGGCGGAGTACCCGGTACACCTCGCGCAGCGCCGCCGCCGAGTCGGCCACGAACGGGATCGCGCCGAACGCCGTACAGACGATGTCGAAGCTGGCTGCCGGGAACGGCAGCGCCAGGGCGTCGGCCTGGACCAGCGGCACGCGTACCCCCGAGGTGGTGGCGCCGAGCGCGGCGTGCCGCAACATGCCGGCGGAGAGGTCGAGGCCGACCGGCCGGGCACCCTCGGTGGCGAGCCAGCGGGCCGCCGAGGCCGCGCCGCAGCCGAGTTCGAGCACCCGCCGGCCGGTCAGCTCGCCGAGCAGCCGGGCGTCGGCCTCGCGCAGCCCCTCCGGGCACCAGACGAAGTCCACCTCCCCCAGGAACGCGCCGTGTTCGGCCTGGTAGTCGTCGGCGTCCGCGTCCCACCAGCGGCGGTTGGCCGACCGGCTCTCGCCGTCGCTGACCGGGCGGCGGAGCACGCCGGGCAGGTCGTCCTCGGGCTGTTCGGCCAGGGTGTTCTCGGGCACCCCGCAACGCTAGTGCCAGGCGCGGGCCCGGGTGCGGACCGGGTCGGTGGCCACGCCGGGCCAGCCGGGTGCGGCACGGGCCGCTTGCCGGCGGCGGCGCGGGGTAGGGTGCCAGGCGCGGCGGCTACGACAGATGTGCGGCGCCCCGGCGACATCTTCCCGAGCAGTGGACAGCGGATCTCATCACGTGCGGGGAGGGCTTGCATGCTGTGGTAATGCGCACGGTAAGCTGTTCGATGCGCTCGCGGATCGTGTGCCTCGGCAGGGAGCAGGTCCGCGGTCGTCGGATGATCCCAGTGGTCGGAGCAGTGACCGCCCGGGCCTCCTGACGACGGATCCGCAGGCGTAAAGGGTCACCGCGACACAAACCTGCTGTGACATCCATCCGACCGGAGCAACCGCCCACATGACGAGCAGCATCGAGGCCCCCTCGAGCGCCACCAAGGTCACCGTCGACGACCTCGGTTCCGAGGAAGCTTTCCTCGCCGCGATCGACGAGACCATCAAGTACTTCAACGACGGCGACATTGTCGAAGGCACCGTCGTCAAGGTCGATCGGGACGAGGTCCTGCTCGACATCGGCTACAAGACCGAGGGCGTCATCCCCTCGCGCGAGTTGTCGATCAAGCACGACGTCGACCCCGCCGAGGTGGTGTCGGTCGGTGACCACATCGAGGCCCTCGTCCTCCAGAAGGAGGACAAGGAGGGGCGGCTGATCCTCTCGAAGAAGCGGGCCCAGTACGAGCGCGCCTGGGGCACGATCGAGAAGATCAAGGACGAGGACGGCGTCGTCCGCGGCTCCGTCATCGAGGTGGTCAAGGGCGGCCTCATCCTGGACATCGGGCTGCGTGGCTTCCTGCCCGCGTCCCTGGTCGAGATGCGTCGGGTGCGGGACCTCCAGCCGTACGTCGGCCGGGAGCTCGAAGCCAAGATCATCGAGCTGGACAAGAACCGCAACAACGTGGTGCTGTCCCGCCGGGCCTGGCTCGAGCAGACCCAGTCCGAGGTGCGCACCGAGTTCCTCAACAAGCTCCAGAAGGGCCAGGTCCGCAAGGGCGTCGTCTCCTCGATCGTCAACTTCGGCGCCTTCGTCGACCTTGGCGGCGTGGACGGCCTGGTGCACGTCTCCGAACTCTCCTGGAAGCACATCGACCACCCGTCCGAGGTTGTCGAGGTCGGCCAGGAGGTCGAGGTCGAGGTGCTGGACGTCGACCTCGACCGCGAGCGGGTCTCGCTGTCGCTGAAGGCGACCCAGGAGGACCCGTGGCGTCAGTTCGCCCGTACCCACGCGATCCAGCAGATCGTGCCGGGTAAGGTCACCAAGCTGGTGCCGTTCGGTGCGTTCGTCCGGGTGGACGACGGCATCGAGGGTCTGGTGCACATCTCCGAGCTGGCCGAGCGCCACGTGGAGATCCCGGAGCAGGTCGTCCAGGTCGGCTCGGACGTCATGGTCAAGGTCATCGACATCGACCTGGAGCGGCGGCGGATCTCGCTCTCGCTCAAGCAGGCCAACGAGGGCTTCGTCGAGGGCGAGGAGCACTTCGACCCGACCCTCTACGGCATGACCGCGACCTACGACAACGAGGGCAACTACATCTACCCGGAGGGCTTCGACCCGGAGACCGGGGAGTGGCTCGAGGGCTTCGACAAGCAGCGGGAGGCCTGGGAGCAGCAGTACGCCGAGGCTCGCAACCGCTGGGAGGCGCACACCAAGCAGGTGCAGAACTCCCGGGCGGCCGACGCCGAGGCTGCGGCCAACCCGACCCCCGCGCCCGCCGGCACCGGTGGTGGCGGTGGCGGCACCTCGTCCAGCAGCAGCGCCCCGGCCCGCCAGGCCGAGGAGCCGGCCGGCACGCTGGCCACCGACGAGGCGCTCGCCGCACTGCGGGAGAAGCTCGCCGGCGGCAAGTAACCGACCCGGAGTACCCGCGGCGAAGGCCCGCTTCCCCGACCGGCTCGACCGGTCCGGGAGGCGGGCCTTCCCGTTCCCGCCCTCTGCTGTTCCGTGTTCTTCCCGCCTTCCCGGGTCGTGGAATCCCGAAGATCTTGGCGGGTGGACGCCGATCGGGTTGACTGGACCGGTGCTGAAGGTCGGACTCACCGGTGGAATCGGTTCGGGCAAGAGCGTCGTCGCGGCCCGGCTGGCCCGGCTCGGGGCGGTGGTGGTCGACTCCGACCGGATCGCCCGGGAGGTGGTCGAACCCGGTACCGACGGGCTGCGGGAGGTGGTGGCCGCGTTCGGCGCCCGGGTGTGTGCCGAGGACGGCACCCTGGACCGGGCGGCGCTCGGCGAGATCGTCTTCGCCGACCCGTCGGCCCGGGCCAGGCTGGAGGCGATCATCCACCCCCGGGTACGCCGACGCAGTGCCGAACTGGTGCACGCGGCGGCGCCGGACGCGATCGTGGTCAACGACGTACCGCTGCTGGTCGAGGTGGGGCTCGCTCCGACGTACCACCTGGTGCTGGTGGTACAGGCTGCCGAGGCGACCCGGGTGCAGCGGCTGGTCCGGGACCGGGGCATGACGGTCGAGCAGGCGAGGCAGCGGATCCGTGCCCAGGCCGGTGACGAGCGGCGGGCCGCTGCCGCCGACGTACTGCTGGACAACGATGGTGAGCTGACCGAGCTGCACGCCGCGCTGGAGGTGCTGTGGCGGGACCGGCTGACGCCGTACGAGCGCAACGTCCGCCACCGCCGGCCGGTACGGGCCAGCGAGGCGCGACTGGTCGAGCCCGACCCCGACTGGCCGGTCCAGTACCGGCGGCTGGCCGCCCGGATCCGGCACGTCGTCGCCCCGACCGAGGTACGCGTCGACCACATCGGGTCGACCTCGGTGCCCGGGCTGGCGGCCAAGGACATCGTCGACATCCAGGTCGGCGTGACCTCGCTGGCCGAGGCCGACGCGTTCGCCGACCGGCTCGCCGACGCCGGCTTCCCGCGCTGCCCCGGCCAGTGGGCTGACAACCCCCGTCGGCCCGGCGACACCTCCCGGTGGGAGAAGCGGCTGCACGGCAGCGCCGACCCCGGCCGGCTGGTCAACCTGCACATTCGGGAGATCAACTCGCCCGGCTGGCGGTTCGCGCTGCTGATGCGTGACCACCTGCGGGCCGACCCGGAGCGCCGGGCCGACTATCTGGCCCTGAAGCGGCGGCTGGCGGCGGCCGGCCCGGATCTGGACACCTACGCCGAGGCGAAGGAGCCGTGGTTCGACCTGGAGCACCGGTACGCCGAGGAGTGGGCGGCGGCCGTCGGCTGGCGACCGGCGCCACCCGAGGAGGGGGCCTGAGAGCTGTCGATGATGCCGCCGGAGATGGCGCTCGCGGCGGCCGGTCTGCGCTCTGCGCGACCGCATCGGTGCGCTCGCCGGCCTGAGCCGGGGCTGCAACTCCTGCGCCGGATGCGACGCAGCCGGTGTGGCGGCTGTGTCGCAGACCCGGTCGGCCGCCGCGAGCGGCCTACCCTAGAACGGTAGCGCGGTGAACTTTTGCACACAATGACGATATCGAAGCCGATCGTGTACCCACCGTGGCCCGGCGGTTTGTCACACCGTCGGCGTACGGTTGAGGTCATGGCGCTCGACATTCCGCGGCTCGACGGCCGCTTCCAGGTGATCTCCGAGTTCCAACCCTCGGGTGACCAGCCGACCGCCATCGACGACCTCGAGCGGCGGGTGCGTCGGGGCGATCGGCACAGCGTGCTGCTCGGCGCGACCGGCACCGGCAAGAGCGCGACCGCGGCGTGGCTGATCGAGCGGTTGCAGCGGCCCACCCTGGTGCTGGCACCCAACAAGACCCTCTGTGCCCAGCTCGCCAAGGAGTTCAGCGAGCTGCTGCCGCGCAACGCCGTCGAATACTTCGTCTCCTACTACGACTACTACCAGCCCGAGGCGTACATCCCGCAGACCGACACCTACATCGAGAAGGACTCCTCGATCAACGAGGAGGTCGAGCGGCTGCGGCACGCCACCACGATGTCCCTGCTGACCCGGCGGGACGTGGTGGTGGTCGCCACCGTCTCGGCGATCTACGGCCTGGGCACCCCGCAGGAATACCTGGACCGCTCGGTGCGGATCCAGGTCGGCCAGGAGGTCGAACGGGACAAGCTGCTCCGCCGGCTGGTCGACGTGCAGTACACCCGCAACGACATGGCGTTCAACCGGGGCACCTTCCGGGTCCGGGGCGACACGCTGGAGATCATTCCGGCGTACGAGGAGCTGGCGCTCCGGATCGAGTTCTTCGGCGACGAGGTGGAGAAGCTCTACTACCTGCACCCGTTGACCGGCGAGGTGGTCCGGGAGGTGGACCATCTGCTGATCTTCCCGGCCACCCACTACACAGCCGGTCCGGAGCGGATGGAACGGGCGCTCGCCGACATCGAGGTCGAGCTGGCCGAGCGGCTGGCGGAGCTGGAGCGGCAGGGCAAGCTGCTGGAGGCGCAGCGGCTGCGGATGCGCACCACCTACGACGTGGAGATGATGCGCCAGGTCGGCTTCTGCTCCGGCATCGAGAACTACTCGATGCACATCGACGGCCGGTCGCCGGGCAGCGCACCGCACTGTCTGCTCGACTACTTCCCCGACGACTTCCTGACCGTGATCGACGAGTCGCACGTCACCATCCCGCAGATCGGCGGCATGTACGAGGGCGACGCCTCCCGGAAGCGGATGCTTATCGACCACGGCTTCCGGCTGCCCAGCGCCGCCGACAACCGGCCGCTGCGCTTCGACGAGTTCCTGGACCGGGTCGGCCAGATGGTCTTCCTCTCCGCCACCCCCGGCCCGTGGGAGCTGGAGCAGGCCAAGGGTGAGGTGGTCGAGCAGGTGATCCGGCCGACCGGCCTGGTCGACCCCGAGGTGGTGGTGAAGCCCACCAAGGGGCAGATCGACGACCTGATGCACGAGATCAAGCTGCGCACCGAGCGGGACGAGCGGGTGCTGGTCACCACGCTGACCAAGAAGATGGCCGAGGACCTCTCCGACTATCTGCTCGAGCACGGCATCCGGGTCCGCTACCTGCACTCCGAGGTCGACACGCTGCGCCGGGTGGAACTGCTGCGCGAGCTGCGTAAGGGCGACTACGACGTACTTGTCGGGATCAACCTGCTCCGGGAGGGCCTGGACCTGCCCGAGGTGTCGCTGGTGGCGATCCTCGACGCCGACAAGGAGGGCTTCCTGCGCAGCGGCCGGTCGCTGATCCAGACCATCGGCCGGGCCGCCCGGAACGTCTCCGGCCAGGTGCACATGTACGCCGACAAGATGACCCCGTCGATGGCCGAGGCGATCGAGGAGACCAACCGGCGTCGGGCCAAGCAGGTCGCGCACAACGAGGCGAACGGGATCAGCCCGGAGCCGCTGCGCAAGAAGATCCACGACATCCTGGACGACATCTACCGGGAGGCCGAGGACACCGAGGGGGCGACCACCCGGGTCGGCGGCGCGGTGCGGCAGATGTCCCGGGGCAAGGCGCCGACGCCGGAGACCCGCAGCCGGGGCCGGGTCGGTGCCGCTCCGGCCCGGGAGGGGATGGCCCGGGCCGAACTGGCCCAACTCATCCAGGAACTCAACGACCAGATGCTCGCCGCCGCCCGGGAGTTGCAGTTCGAACTCGCCGCCCGGATCCGCGACGAGGTGTCCGAGCTGAAGAAGGAACTACGCGGGATGGACGCGGCCGGGGTCAACTGACCACCCGCCACCGGGCGTTGTCGTCGGGGTCGGCCCCGTCAGGCGTACCGGTTGAAGCCGCCCTCGGAGTCGATCACCTGCCCGGTCACCCAGCGGCCGTCCGGCGAGCAGAGCCACTCGACCAGCCGGGCGGCGTCGTCCGGCTGGCCCCACTCGCCGCCTGGAAAGAGATAGCCGCTGGCGGCCATCTCCTCCGGTGATGCCCAGCCGGTGTCGGTCGGCCCCGGGTTGACGCAGTTCACCGTGATGCCCCGGGGCATGAGCAGTGGAGTCAACTGCCGGGTCAGGTTCTCCACTCCGGCCTTGCTGGCCGCGTACGCCAGCTCGTCTGGCATCGGCCCGAGCCGTTGGCCGCTGGAGAAGAGCACCATCCGACCTCCGGAGCCGGCATCGAACGCCGCTGCGAACGCCTCGGCAAGGAGCAGGTTCGCCCGCACGTTCACCACGAGGTGCCGGTCGATCTCGGCCGCGTCGAGCTTGCCCAGCGGGGTGGGCGTCGAGTAGGTGTGCGCCGCGACGAGCACGTCGATCCGGCCGTGGGCGCGTACCGCCGTCTCGACAAGTTCGGCGGGGGCGGTCGGCGAGCTCAGGTCGGCGGCCCGGTACCGGGCCAGGTCAGGATCGCCGGTCAGCCGCTCCAGTTCGGCGAGCAGCGCCGGGATGCCCTCGGGATCGCCGCCGTACGGCTGCGCCTCGTCGTACCCGGGTAGCCCGGTCAGCTGGAGACGGTAGCCGGCGGCGGCGAACCGCCGGGCGACCGCGGCGGCGATCCCCGCCCTGCGACTGACTCCGGTTACCAGCGCGACCCGTTCTGCCATGCCGCAGAGTCAACCCGATCCACCTCGTCCAGGCCAGCGCGAATCACCTCCAGTGGCCGGCGATCCCGGCGGTACGGCAACGCGGTACCGGCCGGTGAGGGTACGGCGACCGGTAGGTGACCGTCGGCGGTTGACTGGCATGATCGACGGATGACTGGCAGGGCACGCCCGGCTGGCCCCCGCCGGAGCGCCGGAGCCGTCACCGGCATCAACGTCGACAGTGGAGGATCGAGCCGACGGTGGAGGGCCGGAGCCGACAGGAGGGAACCCGGGTCGACGGTGCGGTCCGGGGCGGGAGTAGAACTGCTGTCGACAGTGGAGGCAGTGTCGGCGGGCGGGGCGGATCGCAGGGGTCCGGGCGCGCGGGCGACGGTGGCACCGGGCAGCATGAGAACCGGGACCTGACAGAGAGGTGGGGAGGGCGGCATGAAGGAGCTGATCGGCAGCCACGACCTGTTGTTCGTCACCCTGGACACACTCCGCTACGACGTGGCCGAGGAACTGGCCGCGACCGGGCGTACGCCGAATCTGGCGCGTGCGCTGCCGGGCGGGGTCTGGGAGCGGCGGCACAGTCCGGCCAGCTTCACCTACGCGGCGCACCAGGCGTTCTTCGCCGGCTTCCTGCCCACGCCGACCACACCCGGTCCGCACACCCGGCTCTTCGCGGCGGCCTCCCCGAGCAGCGAGTCCACCGGTGAGCAGACCTGGACCTTCGACGCCCCGGACGTGGTACGGGCCCTCGCCGAGGCCGGTTACCACACCGTCTGCGTGGGCGGGGTCGGCTTCTTCAACAGCAGGTCCCCGCTGGGCGGGGTGCTGCCGGCCCTCTTCACCGAGGCGCACTGGGAGCCCGAGTTCGGCGTCTCCGCACCGCGGTGCTTCGAGGCGCAACTCGACCGGATCGCCACCGTGGTGCCGACGGTGCCGGAGGAGCGGCCGCTCTTCCTCTTCGTCAACGTAGCCGCGATCCACCAGCCGAACCGGCACTACCTGCCCGGCGCCGACCGGGACTCCCGGGAGAGCCACGCCGCCGCACTGGAGTACGTCGACAGGCACATCGGGCGGCTCTTCGCCCTCGCCACCTCCCGGGGCCGGCCCTGCCTGGTGCTGCTCTGCTCCGACCACGGCACGGCGTACGGCGAGGAGGGGCACAGCGGTCACCGGCTCGGTCACGAGGTGGTGTGGACCGTGCCGTACGGGCAGTTCGTCCTCGAACCAGGCGACTGGGGCAAGCCCGGCGACTGGCCCGGGCCGGATCAGTCGGAGTGACCGGATCGCCCCTGCGGCAGTACGTCGACGAAGTGCTCGACCACCGGCGGAGCGGCGAAGTACGGGCCGATCAGCGAGCGCCAGGTGTCGAACCGCTCGGTGGCCCGGAAGTTCTCCAGGTGGGCCTCGACCGAGTCCCACTCCACCAGCAGCACGAACCGGGACGGCGACTCGATCCCCCGGGTCATCCGGACGGACCGGCATCCGGGGGTACCGGCCAGCGTCGGGTGACCCTTGGCGTACGCCTCGGCGAACGCCTCCTCCTGACCGGCAAGCACCTCGATCAGGGCAACCTCCAGCACCATTGCCGCAGCATGGCACGGCCGACCCCGGTTGGTCGATCGGGGTATACCCGTCCCGCCGGTCGGTACCTACGGTAGGAACTCCGAGGGATCTTGCGGGAGGTGCGCATGCTCGACTGGCTGACCGGTACGGCGTTCACCCTGGCGGGTACGCCGACCAGCCGGGCCGAACTACTCGGCTTCGCGACCGGCGTACTCAACGTCTGGTTGCTGACCCGGCAGAAGATGTGGAACTGGCCGGTCGGCATCGCCAACGTGCTCCTGCTGATGGTGCTCTTCTGGACCGCCGGCCTCTACGCCGACGCCGGACTCCAGATCGTCTATGTCGGCCTCGGCCTCTACGGCTGGTGGGCCTGGCTGTTCGGCGGTGCGCAGCGCAGCCGGCTGTCGGTCAGCCGGACCGGCCGTCGAGAGTGGACGGTGCTGGTCGGCGCCGGTGCGGTGCTGACCCTGCTGCTCTGGCTGCTGCTGGACCGGGCGACCGACTCGACGGTGCCGCTGCCGGACGCGGTCACCACCGCGCTCTCCCTGATGGCGACGTACGGCCAGTGCCGCAAGCGGGTGGAGAGCTGGTGGATCTGGATCACCGCCGACCTCGTGTACATCCCGCTCTACGCCTACAAGGGCCTGCACCTCACCGCCGCGCTGTACCTGGTCTTCCTCGGGCTCTGCGTGCTCGGGCTGCGCAGTTGGCGGGCCGACCTGCGCCGGCTCTCCGCAGCCGCCCGGCCGATGGCACCCGGCCCGGCCCCGGCCACCCCGTGACCGTGCCCGACACCGGTCCTCCCGCTCCCGTGGCGCCGGCCCGTATCCCTCCGGTGGCGGCAGCGGACCGTCCCGCTGCGGTGGCAGCGGATCGTCCCGTTCCAGGGGGAGCGGCCTGTCCCGCTGCGGTCGCAACGGCCGGCCGGACCCCGTCCGGGTCCGCGGCGAGCCGGCCGGAGTTCGGGCACGGGCTGGTGGTGGGGAAGTTCTATCCGCCGCACGCCGGGCACCATGCGCTGATCGCCGAGGCGGCCCGCCGGTGCGCCGCCGTCACAGTGGTGGTGGCGCCGTCCCGGCAGGAGTCGATCCCGCTGGAGTTGCGGCTGGACTGGCTGCGCGAGGTGCACGCCGCTGACCGGCACGTCCGGTTCGTCGGAAGGTACGACGACCATCCCGTCGACTATGCCGATCCGGCCGCCTGGGAGGCGCACTGCGCGGTCTTCCGGGCGGCTGTCGGACCGGCCAGGGTCGACGCCGTCTTCTCCTCGGAGGCGTACGGCGCGGAACTGGCCCGCCGGTTCGACGCGGTGGACGTACCCGTCGATCCGGCCCGGAGCGTCGTCCCGGTCTCCGGCACGGCGGTCCGGGCCGACCCGGTGGCGCACTGGGCGATGCTCAGCCCGCCGGTCCGGGCCTGGTTCGTCCGCCGGATCGTGGTGGTGGGCGCCGAGTCGACCGGTACCACCACGGTGGCCGAGGCGCTGGCCCGGCACTACCGCACCTGCTGGGTGCCGGAGTACGGCCGGGAACTCACCGAGGCGAAGCTCGCCCGGCTGCGGCGTACCAGGCCGGCTGCGACGATCTTCGACGTCGAGTGGGACCGGGCCGACTTCGAGACGGTGGTCGCAGAACAGCAGGCGGCCGAGGACGCCGCTGCCCGGCGCAGCGGGCCGCTGCTCTTCTGCGACACCGATGCCCGGGCCACCGCCGTCTGGGAGGAGCGGTATCTCGGCTCGACCTCGCCCCGGGTCCGGGCCGCCGCCCGTCGACCCGATCTCTATCTGCTGACCGACCACCGAGGGGTGCCGTTCACCGACGACGGGCTGCGGGACGGGGCGCACCTGCGCGGCTGGATGACCGGGCGGTTTCGGGCGGTGTTGGCCGAGTCCGGGGTACCCGTGATCGAACTCACCGGTCCGCTTCCGGACCGGCTGCGGACCGCGATCCTGGCCTGCGACGGGATTCTCGCGGCCGGCTGGAGCCTGGCGGACCCCCTCCGGCCCCTGAATAGCACCTAGGTTCCTAGGATGGATAGCCGTGGTGACGCCCCTCTCCCGGCCGGCAACCCCGGTGCCCCGGAGAGGGGGAGGTGCGCAACTGGCGGGGAATGGTGAACAATGGCGCTGTAGGAGGGGAGTATTCCTTCGCAACGGTGTCGTCAACACGGTCATCGGCCGGCAGACCGGTACGAAGACCCGGCACCGTAGGTTGTCGCCACGGCGTCTCCGCGTGGCGACGGCGGAAGAGACCTCCGACAGTCACCATCGTCTACACCGCCTGAGGCGCATCATTTCTGTGCTGACAGCGGTGCCGCGTGCCTGCCGGAGGAGTGCTTTGAACGTGTCCGCCTGGGTATGGGTCGTCTCGCTGGTCGTGCTGATGGCGATCCTGATACTCGATCTCGTGATCATCGGTCGGCGACCGCACGAGCCGAGCCTGAAGGAGTCCGGCCTCTGGGTCGCCTTCTACGTCGGCCTCGCGATCGTCTTCGGGGTCGGCCTGGCCCTGACCACCAACTTCACCGTGGCCGGAGAGTTCTACACCGGTTGGCTCACCGAGTACAGCCTCTCGGTGGACAACCTCTTCGTCTTCGTGATCATCATGTCCAGGTTCGGCGTGCCCCGGCAGTACCAGCAGAAGGTGCTGCTGATCGGCATCGTGCTGGCCCTGGTGATGCGTGGTGGTTTCATCGCGGCCGGTGCGGCCCTGATCAACCAGTTCTCCTGGGTCTTCTACATCTTCGGCGCCTTCCTCATCTACACGGCGATCAACTTCCTGCGTCAGGGTGAGCCGACCGAGGACGACTTCAAGGAGAACGTGCTGATCCGCTGGACCCGGCGGGCCCTGCCGGTCTCCCGAGACTTCTCCGGCACCCGGCTCACCGTCCAGGAGAACGGCCGTCGGCTCTTCACCCCGATGCTGATCGTGCTGATCGCGATCGGCACCACCGACCTGGTCTTCGCACTCGACTCCATCCCGGCGATCTTCGGGATCACCCAGGAGCCGTACCTGGTCTTCACCGCCAACGTCTTCGCGCTGATGGGGCTGCGGCAGCTCTACTTCCTGCTCGGTGGGCTGCTCGACCGGCTGGTCTACCTCAACATCGGGCTCGCCGTGGTGCTCGGCTTCATCGGCGTCAAGCTGGTGCTGGAGGCGCTGGCCGGCAACAACCTGGGCTTCATCAACGGTGGCGAGCCGATCGGCTGGGCGCCGCACATCCCGATCTGGCTCTCCCTCACCGTCATCCTGGGCACCCTGGCGATCGCGACAGTGGCGAGCCTGATCAAATCCAGCCGCGACCGCCGGTCATCCGACAAGGTCCCGGTCGCCTGACCCGACAAACGGGTCCGGTCGCCTGATGTGACCATGTGACCCGACCACGAGGCTCGCTCCCTGACCCGACCACAGACGCGGCGGGTCGGGGGGGCGAGCCGCTCCATCTCCCCCTTGCCCGGGCCAGGCAGGTCCGCGAAGGGGAGCGGGGCCGAGGCGTCGGTTCAGCCGGGGAAGGGTTCGGCGACCCGGTGCGCGCCGACCAGGGTCGCGACCCGCTCGGCGGGCATCGGTTCCTCAAGTACCCGCCGCTTGGTGTAGCAGGCGTGCAGCATCCGCCGGCCGCCGTCCGGCCCGGGCGGGGCGGTGACGATGCCGATGTGGTGCACGGGTCGGCCGGGGCGGGCGAAGAAGTAGAGGTCACCGGGGCGTTCCGCGCCGAGCGGTACCGGGACCGTCGCCGCCGCCTGGTCGTCGGCGTCCCTGGGCAGGCGTACGCCGAAGCGCCGCCAGGCCAGGTGCACCAGCCCGGAGCAGTCGATGCCGTACGCCGAGACGCCGCCCCAGAGATAGACCACGTCCCGCAGCCGGCTGGCCACGGTGAGCACCTCGATCGCACTCGGTGGCCGGCTCGGTGCCGGGGCGAGATGGGCGTCGGGCGCCCAGAGCGGCTGCCCGTGGCCGGGGACCCGTACCGGCCGCCAGCCGTCCCGGGAGGGTCCCGCGCTGGCCAGTCGGGTGCCCAGGATGACGCCGGGCAGCAGCACCGCGCCGTTCGGGGCGTCGTGCAGCCGGGTGACGGTCGCCTCGACGACCAGGTCCGGCGGTGCCGGGGTCGGATCGGCGGGCTCGACGAGCTGTTCGAGCGGCAGCCAGCCCGGGTAGCCCCGGGGGTCGAGGCGGGCCGCCGGCTGCTCCACGGCGACGACCCGGACCCAGCCGTCCGGGCGTACCTCCTCGACCAGCACCCGCTCGCCGAGCAGGAGCTGACTGAGTACGCACTCGCCGACCCGCTGCTCGGCAGTCATCCCGGAGATCCAGCCGGGGATGTCGATCCGGCGGGACAGGGCCGGTGCGTCCACCGGGCGGACCGCCTCCGGACGCGCCCACAGGGTCGCGACGGCGACCCGGACAACGGCTTCGTGCCCCGAGCGCAGCACCATGTGAGCACCACCCGTCCTCGCCCGCTCCCCGCCCGAACCCTATGAAAGTTAGCGCCACGTTGCAACAAGCGATTGAATGTTGCCTTCATGGCCGGGTGTCGGGCGCGGAGCGCGCACGGCTGGCGGGTGGACCGGTCGCCGAGTTGTTCCGTCCGGTCAGGGCGTCTGTGGCGGCGTACGGTGCAGGCCGGCGACGCCGAGGCCGGGAGCGTCGGGCAGCAGCACGGCGGCATTCTCGTACCGGATGCCGCCCTGCACCGGCGACCAGGCGAGCCACCAGGCGGCGTCCAGATCGGAGACGGCGCTGGTGCCGTACGCGGCCACCAGGCTGGCCGCCGCACCGATCCCGATCTGACTCTCCATCATCGAGCCGACAAGCGTGCCGAGGCCGTGTTCGGCGGCGAGCTCCAGCAGGCCACGGGCCGGCCCCAGCCCGCCGCACTTGGCCAGCTTCACGTTCACCATGTCCGCGGCCCGCCGCTGGATCACCTCGACCAGGTCGCGCAGCCCGTAGACCGACTCGTCGGCCAGGATCGGCACGTCCACCCGCTCGGCGACCCAGGCCAACCCGGCGACGTCCCGGGCATGCACCGGCTGTTCCACCAGCTCCACGTCGAGGCCGGCGTCCTCGACACTGCGGATCACCCGGACCGCCTCCCGAGGCGTCCACCCCTGGTTCGCGTCGAGCCGGATCCGGGTCTGCGGTCCGGCGGCGGCCCGCACCGCCCGGACCCGGGCCAGGTCACCCGACGCGTCGGTGCCGACCTTCACCTTGAGTACGTCGAAACCGTCGGCGACCCGTTGCTTCGCCGCACCGGCCAACTCGACCGCGTCCCCGGCCGACAGGGTCACGTCGGTGGCGACCCGTCGGGACGTACCGCCGAGCAGCCGCACCAGCGGTACGCCGAGTCGCCGCGCCGCCAGATCGTGCAGCGCGACATCCACCGCCGCCTTCGCCGCCTCGTTGCCGACCACCGCCTGCCGTACCTCCGCGCAGAGCGCCGCCAGGTCGTCCGGGTTGCGCCGGGTGAGCAGTGGGGCGAACACCTCCTCGACACAGGCCCGTGCTCCGCCGATCGACGCCCCGGTCACCCGCCACACCTGGGGAGCCTCGCCGAACCCGGACCGCCCGTCGGTGTCGACCACCTCCACCACCAGGGTCTCTACTGTGGAGGTACGACGCAGTGCGGTCACGAACGGGGTGTGCAGCGGAGCGGAGAGCCGGTGAGTGCGTACCGAGGCGATCGACATGCAGGCACCATATCGACAGCAGGATCAGCCGACCGTACCCAGGCGGTGTCGGGCGGTCCAGACCAGAGCCGAGACCCGGGTGACGAGTTGGCGGGCCCGCGCCTCCGTGTCGTCACCGACCGTTCCGGCGGCACCGTACGGCGGTGCGCTGGTGCAGACCACCACGGCGTACGGGGGAGCGTCGTCCGGGAAGACGACGCCGGCACCGTGCCGGACCCCGCGTACCCAGCCGTCCTTGTGTGCGATCCGGGTGCCCGGCGGCAGCCCGGCGGCCAGATCCTCGCCGCGCTCCTGGGCCAGCAGCACGTCCAGCATGGCGGCGCAGGCGCCGGGGGAGGCCAGCCGGGACCGGGCGATTCCGCCGAGCAGCCCGGCCAGATCGGCGGCGGTGACCAGGTTGTCGAGCCCGGCGTCCCGGGCCGCGAAGTCCTCGATGCCCCGCCGGGTGTGGCTGTGCCGGGCACCGCTGTCGGCCCACACCCGCGCGACGGCGGGCAGCCCGACGTGCCGGATCACCAGGTTGGTGGCGAGGTTGCTGGACCGCACGACCATCCGTTCGGCGAGCCAGCGCAGCGGGGCGCTGCCGCCGACCCGGGCCCAGACCGCGTCGTCGTTGTCGTAGTCCGGTGCACAGGAGAACCGCCCAGCGCCCGGCGACGCCGAGTCGAACTCGTTGACCACCGGCACCGGCGCGTCCAGTTCCACCTCGCCGGCCTCGGCGGCCCGGTGCAGGGCCGCCAGCACCGCCACCTTCATGGTGCTGGCCGCGTAGTGCGGGGTGTCCGGCAGCCGGGTGTACGCGGGCCGACGGCCGAGCCGACCCGCGTAGACCGAGACCGTGCCGGGTACCGCCGCCAGCTCGCTGTCGAGTGCGTCCCAGGACATCTGCGTGACGTACGGCCGGAGTCAGTTGGCGTGCTTGCGCCGGGCGGCGGCCCGGGCCCGGGAGGGTGCGTCCAGTACCACCTTGCGCAGCCGGATCGCCACCGGAGTCACCTCGACGCACTCGTCCTCGCGGCAGAACTCCAACGCCTGCTCCAGGGAGAGCTTGCGCGGCGGGATCAGCTTCTCCGTCTCCTCACTTGTCGAGGAGCGCATGTTCGTGAGCTTCTTCTCCTTGGTGATGTTGACGTCCATGTCGTCGGAGCGGGAGTTCTCGCCGACCAGCATCCCCTCGTAGACCTCGGTGGACGGCTCGACGAAGAGGGTGCCGCGCTCCTGGAGGTTGAGCATCGCGAACGCGGTCGCCACCCCGGCCCGGTCGGCGACCAGAGACCCGGTGTTACGGGTACGCAGCTCGCCGAACCACGGCTCGTACGACTCGAAGACGTGGTGCAGGATGCCGGTGCCCCGGGTGTCGGTGAGGAACTCGGTGCGGAAGCCGATCAGCCCCCGGGCCGGGACCAGCCACTCCATCCGGATCCAGCCGGTGCCATGGTTGACCAGTTGCTCCATCCGGCCCTTCCGGGTGGCCAGCAACTGGGTGATGGCACCGAGGTGTTCCTCCGGGGCGTCGATGGTGAGCCGCTCCACCGGCTCGCAGGTCCTGCCGTCGATCTCCCGGGTCACCACCTGCGGCTTGCCGACGGTCAGCTCGTACGACTCGCGGCGCATCTGCTCGACCAGGATGGCCAGCGCCAACTCGCCGCGGCCCTGCACCTCCCAGGCGTCCGGCCGGTCGGTGGGGAGCACCCGGAGCGAGACGTTGCCGATCAGCTCCCGGTCCAGCCGGTCCTTGACCATCCGGGCGGTGACCTTGGCGCCCTTGACCCGGCCGACCAGCGGCGAGGTGTTGGTGCCGATGGTCATCGAGATGGCCGGCTCGTCGACGGTGATCAGCGGCAGCGGCCGGGGGTCCTCCAGGTCGGCCAGGGTCTCGCCGATCATGATCTCCGGGATGCCGGCGACCGCGATGATGTCGCCCGGCCCGGCCGAGGTGGCGGGCTTGCGCTCCAGCCCCTCGGTCATCAGCAGTTCGGAGACCCGGACCCGCTCGACCGTGCCGTCGGTGCGGCACCAGGCCACGGTCTCGCCCTTGGTGATGGTGCCCTGGCGGACCCGGCACAGCGCCAGCCGGCCGAGGAACGGCGAGGCGTCCAGGTTGGTCACGTGCGCCTGCAACGGCGCGGCCTCGTCGTAGGCCGGCGGCGGGATGGTCTCCAGCAGGCTGCGGAACAGCGGCTCCAGCGAGCTGCTGTCGGTCGGCACGGTGCCGTCGGCCGGCTGGGTCAGCGAGGCGATGCCGTCCCGGGCGCAGGCGTAGATGATCGGGAAGTCGATCTGCTCGGCGTCCGCGTCCAGGTCCAGGAAGAGTTCGTACGTGTCGTCGACCACCTCCTTGATCCGGGCGTCCGGCCGGTCCACCTTGTTGATCACGAGGATGATCGGCATCCGGGCCTGGAGCGCCTTGCGGAGTACGAACCGGGTCTGCGGCAGCGGCCCCTCGCTGGCGTCGACCAGCAGCAGTACGCCGTCGACCATGGTCAGCCCGCGTTCCACCTCGCCGCCGAAGTCGGCGTGCCCCGGGGTGTCGATGATGTTGATGGTGACCGGGTCCGAACCGTCCGCCGGCAGGTAGCGCACGGCGGTGTTCTTGGCCAGGATGGTGATGCCCTTCTCCCGCTCCAGGTCCATGGAGTCCATCACCCGGTCGGCCGGCTCTGCCCGGGCGGAGAACGCGCCGGACTGCCGCAGCATGGCGTCGACCAGCGTGGTCTTGCCGTGGTCGACGTGGGCGATGATTGCGACGTTACGAAGGTCCCCGCGGGTCTGCATGCTCTCCATCCTCCCGCCTGCGCGTTCCGGGTCGGCGTCCGGGTTCCCCCTGAGGTAACCCCGCTCTCGGCGGGAATCGCTGTGCCATCACACCACGCGGCTGGCATGCTGGCCGGGGTGTTCGGGGGGTCGCCGTGCAGGATGTGTTGACCGTGGTGCGGGAGTTGCCGCCGGTGCTGGTCTATCTGGCCGCCGCACTGCTGGTGGCCACCGAGACGGCGGTGATCATCGGCCTGGTGATGCCGGCCGAGGCGACCCTGCTGACGGTCGGCTTCCTCGCCTACACCGGGATGCTCCGGCTCGGACCCACGCTGGTGGTGATGATTGTCGCAGCGGTGCTCGGCGACGCGTTGGCCTTCCGCAGCGGTCGGCGGCACGGTCCCCGGCTGCGGGCCGGCCGGTGGGGGAGCCGGGTCGGCGAGCGGCGCTGGGCGAAGGCCGACGCGATGCTGGACCGGCTGGGCGGGCGTGGGGTGTTCGCGGCCCGCTGGGTGGCCTTCGCCCGGACCCTGGTGCCCCGGCTGGCCGGCAGCGCCGGGATGCCGTACCGGCGGTTCGCGCCGTGGAACCTGGCCGGGGTGGTGAGCTGGGTCGGCGGCTCGGTGCTGGCCGGTTACCTGGCCGGGGAGTCGTACGAGACGGTCTCCCACTATCTCGGCAGGGCGACCGGCGCCGTACTGCTGCTGATCGTCTTCATCGTGGCGATCGTGCTGGTCGGCCGCTGGCTCGGCCGCAATCCCGATCCGGTCCGGTCGCTGCTGTCCCGAGCCGTCGCCCGGCCGCCGCTGCGCTGGCTCGCCCGGCGGTACGGGGTGCTCTTCTTCCTGCTGTCGATGCACATCGGGCCGGCCTGGACGCTGCTGGCGAACCTGGTCGCCGGGCTGGCGCTGCTCTTCGTGACCGGGCTCACCCTGGCCTGGCTGCTCGACCTGGTGGTCACGCACAGCGGGTTGTCGGTGGTCGACAGCGCGATAGCGGAGTGGTTCGCGTCCCGGCGTACCGACGGGGTGGCCGAGTTGGCCCACGCGGCGATCGGTGCGCTGCGCGGGCCGGTGCTGATCCTGGTGGTGGCGCTGGTCGCCGCGGTGGTCGGCTGGCGTACCCGGCCGTGGCGGGCCGACCTGCTCAGCGTGCTCGGTACGGCCGGCGCCTTCGTACCGCTGCTGGTGCTGATCCTGGTGATCGACGTCACCGGGCCGACCAGCGGCGCGTCCGTCCGGCTGCTGCCGGCCCAGAACGCGGTGGTGGCGGCGAGCCTCTGCACGCTTGCCTGGTTGCTGGCCCGGCAGAGCCGCTGGCCGACGGCGGTGGCGGCCTGGACGGTGGCCGCGGTCGGGGTGGTGACAGTCGGCGCGGCCCGGCTCTACGTCGGCTGGAGTTCGGCGAGCGAGACGGTCACCTCGATGCTGCTCGGGGTGCTCTGGACGGCGGTCTTCATGGTCGCCTGGGCGACCCGGGACCGGGCGGTACGCGCCGGCCGGGCCGGTGCCAAGCCGTCGACCGGGAACGTGCCCCAGCCGTCGAGCGGCAACATGCCCCAGCCAGCGAGCGGGAACGTGCCTCAGCCGGCGGCGGGCGAGAGCCTGTCGGCCGGCGATCCGGGCCGGCCGGCGGCGGAGCGGGGCGGTACGCCGGCCGGCGGGACCGCCCAGGCCACCCGGGCGGTCGACGCCCCCTGAACCGTCGGCGTGGCTGTTATGGTGCGCCGGGAGATACGGGGGACTGGCATGACGCGGTGGCTACGTAGGACCGGGCTGGTGTCGGGGGCGCTGGTGCTGGCGCTTGGCGCCGTGGTCGGCTGCGCCAACGGCGAGCAGGCCGGCGACGGCGACACGACAGCGGTCGCGGCGGAGATCGAACCGACCGCCGCAGTGGAGTCGACCGACGAGCCGACGACCGGCCCGGAGCCGCCGGCCGTGGTGGGGCTCGGCGCCCGGCCCACCCCGTCGGCGACCCCGCGCCGCACCCCGAGCAAGAAGCCGGGGCCGCGCAAGGTCCCGAAGCCCTCCACCGAGACCAGGCTGCCCCCGCCGCCGCCGAAGCCCGAGACCGGCTGCACCAAGCCGCGCTACGAGGGCACCCAGGCCAGCCGGGCGCAGGTCAAGCAGGCGCTCACCGAGGCGGCCGGCCGGATCTACTGGCCGAGTTCGGCACCGAGCATCCGGGTGCCCGTCGACCTCGTCAAGGCGACCGCATGGCAGGAGAGCGGCTGGCAGTCGAACATCATCGCCTGCGACGGCGGGGTGGGGCTGATGCAGGTCATGCCGGACACCGCCGCCTTCGTCAACCAGCGCTTCGACCAGTCGTACGATATCGACGCCTACCGGGACAACGCGACGCTCGGCGCAAACTACCTGGCCTGGCTGATCAAGTACATCGGCGACGCCTTCTTCGAGGGCGAATACGGGGTGTCCGCCGACGACTGCGCCACCGCGCTCAACTCCTGTCTGCTCAACGCGGTGATCTCGGCGTACAACTTCGGTCCCGGGGCGGTGGTGACCGACGACGGGTTGAAGATCCCCAATCCGCAGTACGTCCGCAACGTCCGAGCGCTGATGACGGAGTGTGAGTGCCTGGCCTTCTGACCTCGGTGGCCGGCTGACCGTCCGATCCCGACCTCGGATGGGTTGACCACTGCTTTTGGCCAGATTGGCAACTTGGACGACTGGACTCCGGTCGATGTCGCGGATACGGTCAGTAGTGAACATCTGCCTCCGAGTCAGGAGGAACGGCCGATGCGACTGCTCTGGCTCGCCGACGTGCTCCGCTCCGCCGGTCTCACCGTGCACGAGGTCGGCGGCTGGCGGAGTCGAGGGTCCGCGTCCTTCGATCCACACGGGATCATGTGTCACGAAACCCGTGGCTCGCTACGCTCCACCGACGCCGGTGAGATACACGTCCTGCTGCACGGCTCGGCAACGG
Organism: Plantactinospora sp. CNZ320; assembly: GCF_002846275.1. Taxonomy (NCBI): domain Bacteria; kingdom Bacillati; phylum Actinomycetota; class Actinomycetes; order Micromonosporales; family Micromonosporaceae; genus Plantactinospora; species Plantactinospora sp. CNZ320. Next base: position 2,542,011 of record NZ_PJMP01000001.1, on the reverse strand, counting down.
CGCCACCGCCGATCGCCCAGCTCTACCTCTCCCGCACCGGGCACTGGCACGTGATCGCCTCCGGCCGGTGCAACCACGTCCGGGTCGGCTGGGCCGGGCCGTTCAAGGGGGTCGGCAACTCGGGCCTGGTCGGCATCGAGGCCCAGCACGCCCTCGGCGAGCCGTGGACCGAGCGGCAGTACGAGTCCTACGTGCGGGGCGTCCGAGCGCTGCGCGACCGTACCGGTTGGGGGATCGCCGGCCACAAGGAGCACCAGCCGGCCGGCTATGGACACTCGAGCGTCAAGACGGACCCGAGCTTCAACATGGACCAGTTCCGGCGCGACGTCGCGGCGGCATCGTCCGGAGGGGAGAACATCATGCCCGCACTGTCCGACAAGGAGCAGGAGCAGCTGCTCAAATACGCCAAGGACGTCAACTACATCCTCTGGCAGGGTGCGCAGAAGCCGGACGGCAGCGGTCGTACCGACATCCGGCAGCACTTCTACAACATCGAGGCGATGTTGACCGAGGTGAAGGCGAACCAGATGACCATGCTCGGCAAGGACTGGGTCAACGAGCAGGAGATCGTCGACGGCGTACTCAACGGGCTGGGCTCGAAGGACCTCGACGACGCGGCGACCGCGCTGCGCGCGGCGTTCGGTGATCGGATCGGGGAACTGGCCGCCAAGCTCGTCGCACCCTGAGCACCTCTCCCGCCGCCTCACCTGCGCGTTGGCGTCGGGCCGGTCGCGACAACGCCGGGCGCCGGGGGTGCCGGAGGGCGGCCCGAGGCCCGGTCAGCCGGCCGTGCGGCGCAGCCAGGCGTCCTCGGCGAGATAGTCGAAGTAGTCGGTCCGGTAGTTCTGCGCGAGGTCGGGGAAGACCGTCCGCCAGTCCCGGCCGCGCGCCGCGTCCACCAGCCACCGTACGGTCGCCGGCAGCGAATCGAGATAGCTGGTGACCGGCCGGTACCCGAGCTGGCGTTCCGCCACGCTCATGTCCAGCACCACCGGGTACGGCGTCGACCACGGTGTCTCGCCGACCGGGGGTGCCGGCGAGGGGCCGTGGATCAGCACGTCCTCCGCGCGATGGTCCAGCACCGCGTGCACGGCGGCGCCGATCTCGCGTACGGTCGGCGGCTCCGGATCGCCGGCGTTGAGCACCCGCGCTCCGGGCTCGGCGGCACAGAGTCGGATCAGCTCGGCCAGGTTGGCCGTGGAGACCGGGTGGAACCGGCTCTCCCCGGCGTACGCCAGCACCCGTACCGGCCGGTTGTCCAGGGCGCGCTTGACGAAGTGCCACTCGCGCGGGTGCACGGTGTGCGGCCCGTGGATCGCGCCGGCCCGCAGCAGGGTGGTCGGCAGGACCGCTCCGGCGGCGAGTAGTTCGCGCTCCAGGGCCGCCTTGCCGGCCGCGTAGCTCTCTTCGCCCGCCGTCGCGTCCGGATCCAGGGGTGCCACGGTCGGCTGCGTCTCGGCGATCGGCACCGGGAACCTGACTCCCTCGGCGCCGAACCCCCGTCCGGCGTCGTCCAGATAGACGCCGGCGGTGGAGACGACGACGGCCGAGCCGATCCGGTCGGCGAGCCGGAGGAGTTGGCGGGCGTGCCGGGCGTCGTACGCGACGGTGTCGACCAGGACGTCACAGCCGTCACCGACCGCGGCGGCCAGCCCGGCGTCGTCCTCGCGGTCGAGCGGGACGAGTTCGACGTTCCAGTCCGGGGGCCAGGGGGCGCCGGCCCGCAGCCCCCGGGCGGCGGCCCGGACGTGCCAACCGTCGGCGACCAGGGCGCGGACCGCGGCCCGGCCGACCTGGCCGGTGGCGCCGACGACCAGGGCGAGCTTGTCCATGTCAGCACGCTAGGCCCGCGACATCGAGGTTGGCGAGGGCTTCAGCTCTCAGCCGAACCGGCCGGTCCGTAGATGCACCGCTCGGCCGAGCGGGCGAGAACATCGGCGCGACTATCTGCAACCACAGTTGTGCAATACCTCTTGCGCAACTGCTCTTGTCTGTGTGAGGGTGAACCAATGAACAGAGAGGTACGCCAGGTCACCGACTCCCGGGTGCTGGCCGCGATGTCCCACCCGCTGCGCCGCCGCCTGATGGACGTGCTCAAGGTCTACGGCCCGGCCACCGTCAGCGCGCTCGCCGACCGCACCGGCCAGGCGGTGGCGAACGTCAGCCACCACCTGAGGGTGCTCGCCGCCGCCGACCTGGTCGTGGAGGCCCCGGAACTGGCCCGGGACCGCCGGGAGCGGTGGTGGCGGCTGGTCTCGGCCGGGCTGCGCTGGTCCACCGCCGACTTCGCCGACGACCCGTCCCGGGAGGCGGTGCAGCATGCAGCCGCCTCGCTCAACCTCGACCGCCAGGTCGGGCTGGTCCGGGACTGGCACGCCGCCGGCCCCGAGGAGCGGGCCGCGTGGGGTGAGGCGCCGTTCTCCACCGACCGCTGGCTGCGGTTCACCCCGGCCGAGCTGGCCGAGTTCGAGGCCGAGCTGCTCGCCCTGCTCGCCAGGTGGGGCGACCGGGAGTTGCCCGACGACGGACAACGCCGCGAACCGGTCTTCTTCTTCGGCTACGGCATCCCGGCCCAGCCCTGAACCGGCCGGGAGACGAGCGAGACGAGGAGAAGCGATGAGCCTGCTGCGGCAACGGGACTTCCGGCTGCTCTGGATCGGCCAGGCCGGCAGCACCTTCGGCGCCAGCGTCACAAGCGTGGCGCTGCCCCTGGTGGCGGTCGCCACCCTCGACGCCAGCACCTTCCAGGTGGCGCTGCTGACCGCCGCCGCCTGGCTGCCCTGGCTGCTGGTCGGGCTGCCGGCCGGCGCCCTGGTGGACCGGATGCGCTGCCGGCCGGTGATGGTGACCTGCGACCTGATCGCCGCACTGATCTTCGCCACCGTCCCGGTCGCCGGTTGGTTGGGGATACTCACCATCGGGCACCTGCTGGCCGTCGCGCTGGCCGGCGGCACGGTGAGCGTCTTCTTCAAGACCGCCTACCAGGTCTACCTGCCCACCCTGCTGGACCGGGCCGACCTGGCCGAGGGGAACGCGAAGCTCCAGGGCACCGAGGCGGTGGCCCAGGTGGCCGGTCCGGGTGCCGCCGGTCTGCTGGCCAGTCTGGTCGGCGCGGCCACCGCGCTGCTGGCGGACGTGGTCGGCTTCCTCGGCTCGGCCGCCTGCCTGCTGTCGATCCGCCGCACGGAGCCACGCCGGGCCGCGGACCCGGCGGCCGGCCTCGGCCAACAGATCGCCGAGGGGGTACGGTTCACCGCCCGAGATCCCTACCTGCGGGTGATCACCGTCTGGGGTGCGGTCAGCAACCTCGGCCTGATCGGCTACCAGGCGCTCCTGGTCGTTTTCCTGGTCCGCGAGGTCGGGCTCGGCCCGGGTACCGTCGGCGGCCTGGTCGCCGTGATGAGCCTTGGTGGAGTTCTCGGCGCCGCGATCGCCACCGCGCTGTCCCGGCGCCTCGGCAGTGCCCGCGCACTACTGTTCTGCGCCCTCGGTGCCGAACCGTTCGGCCTGCTGATCCCGATGACCGCGCCCGGTGCCCGGCTCGGCCTGGCGGTACTCGCCGGAGTGGTGATCGGTGCCGGAGTGGTCGCCGGCAACGTGATCAAGGCAGGCTTCCGCCAGGCGTACGTGCCACACCGGCTGCTCGGCCGGGTCAGCGTGACCATGCAGGTGGTCAACCTCGGCACCATGCCGCTCGGTGCCGTGCTCGGCGGCACCCTCGGTACGGCGCTCGGGCTCCGCCCGGCGATGTGGGTGATCACCGCCGGGCTGGCGCTGAGCGGGCTGATCCTGCTGGTCGGCCCACTGAGGAAGCGTCGCGACCTGCCCGAACTGCCCGCGTCGCCGCCGTCGGCGCGTGGCGGGCTGCTCAGCGCGGCTGGACGTTAGCCGCCTGCGGGCCCTTGTCGCCCTGGGTGACGTCGAACTCGACCTTCTGTCCCTCGTTGAGCTCTCGGTAGCCGGACGTAGCGATCGCGGAGTAGTGGACGAACACGTCCGGCCCTCCGCCGTCCTGCTCGATGAAACCGAAGCCCTTTTCCGAGTTGAACCACTTCACGGTTCCGCTTGCCATGGGTGTCTCCTTAGCGGCGCGCCCGGTGCGTGGCGTGCCCTGTACGCAACCGACAGTAGCCTCCCCCGGTCGTCGATGCGGGCGGAAGTCGGGAGTCGTACAAACCTGGGGCCTACGCAGGTAGCCCTGCGGCCTACGCCGGACGGCGGACCCACCCCTAGCCGGAGTCAGGGTCGCCGGCTTCGGTTACCAGGGCTCGACCCGGATGTCCAGGTGACGTTCGGTCCGTAACGTTCCTGCCGTGGCGGACTGGCTGGTTCAGGTGGGGGAACTGCCGTCGGGAGTCTTTCTGGCGGTGCTCGGCGGTGTCATGCTGCTGGACGCGATTCCGCTGCTCGGCGTACTCGTGCCGGGTGACGCGGCGGTGCTTGCCGCAGTGGGGGTCGGTAGGCCGGCCAGCCTGGGGGCGTTCCTGGCGGTGATCGGCGGCTGCCTCGGCGGCTGGTCGCTCACCTTCTTCGCCGGCCGGCGGTTCGGCAGCCGGCTGCGGCGCAGCCGTACCGGGGCGTGGATCGGGGAGGCGCGCTGGTCGGCCGCCGAGCGGATCCTCGGCAGCGGCGGGGGCCGGATGGTGATGGTGGCGCCCTTCCTGCCGGTACTCAACGCGTTGCTGCCACTCGCGGCCGGGGGGCTGCGGATGTCGTACCGGAGGTTTCTGGGTTTCGCGGCGGTCGGCGCGGTGCTCTGGGCCGGGCTCTACATGCTGCTCGGCATCCTGGCCCGGTCGGTCGGCGGGCTGCTGCCCGGCGAGTCGTTCGCGCTGCTGGGCACGGTGAGCTTCGGAATGCTCTTCGACGGCCTCGTCCTGCTGGGCGTACGCCGCCGGATAGCCGCCACGGTCCAGGGCTGACCCGCTGGTGCGGTGTACGGGGGGCTGGGTGGTGCCGGCCGGCTGGGGGCGGCCGGACCGGTGCCACCGGGGGTGCGGAGGGCGGCCACGCGGGTGCCGGGACAGGTCGGGGCAACGACCGGTCGGGGACGTGGTCGCGCGACCGCCACGGACGGCGGCCGGTCAGGGGTGACCGGCCGCCGGTCCGGGCGATTCCGCTGGTCAGGGGATGATCGGCCGCCGGTCCGGGCGACCCCGGCGGGCGGGGTGGCCGCCGGTCCGGGCGATCGCGGCGGGCGGGGTGGTGCGACGCCGGACTGGCATACTGGGCTGCCATGATGTTGACGCGGCGCTGGGCCGGCTTCCTGATCCTGGTCGGCCTCTGGACCTGGGCGATCTGGCCCCGGTTCGCCGTCGCGATCTGGAACGACGCCCGGGCCTGGTCGACCGGGGAGATCGGACAGGGCAGCCCGACCGGCTTCCTCTGGGTGCACGCGCTGCTGATCGGGGCGTCCCTGGCGGTCGGCACCACGGTCGGCATACTCGGCGTACGCGGCTGGTGGGCGCTGCGGTCCGCGCGCCGCCGGCCGGCCTCCGTCCTGAGCCGCCTGCCCTGATCCGTCTGTCCGTCCTGAGCCGCCCTTCCTGAGCCGTTTCCGGTGTCGGGCGTGGTCGGGTGCCGGCCGGCGTTCCCCCGTCATCACCACCGCCGGCCGGCGAGTCATGGGCCCCGGTGTCGAACCGGGCACACCGCCATCATGAGTGGCGGCCGAGCAGCCAACGCCCGCGCCCATGGCATCCACAGTGGATGGCAAACGAGACCTCGTCGGGAGTCGAACCCGCAGCACCCGCTTTGCAGACGGGGCGCCCCACCGGGGACGAAACGAGGTCCGGCTGTGCCCGCCGACCAGCGGGCACGACGTGCGGGTGGAGGGATTCGAACCCCCTCAGCGCGAAGCACCTGTTCTACAGACAGGCCCGACTCTCCAGCGTCGGCGCACCCGCGTGGGTGACTGGCGGGACTCGAACCCAGCGACCTCCGGATCCACAGTCCGGCGCTCTTCCAGCTGAGCTACAGCCACCATCGCGGCCTTCCGGCCGGTACCCGGACCTGGCATCGAACCAGGGACCTCCTCGGTGTGGACGAGCGCTGCCACCACTGAGCTATCCGGGCGTCGCTCCCGGGCGGGGAGACAGGTAGCGCCGACGGGATTCGAACCCGCGAAATCCAGGGTGAAAGCCTGGCGACTCTTGCCACTCGTCCACGGCGCCATGTGAGTGTTCCGAGCTGGACTCGAACCAGCGACTCTCGCGATGCCGACGCGATGCTCTCCCGACTGAGCTACCGGAACGGGGGCGGGACCGGGAGTCGAACTTGGGGCCTGCGGCTTATGAGACCGCCGCGCTACCACTGCGCCATCCCGCAGGTACGCCGCCAGGGACTTGAACCCTGATCCCACGCATTAAAAGTGCATTGCTCTGACCAGTTGAGCTAGCAGCGCAGGCTGTGCTTGACCAGCCAAAGTTAGGGACCGTTTGGCGCTCCAACGAAATTGGTGCACCCCTTGGTCGGCGAGTGATTTGAGGCTCCCATGGACTATTGAATCTGGTAGATTGTACCCATGTTATCCGACGCGGATCTCGCTTGGACTGCCGGCATTTTGGACGGCGACGGAACCATTACATTGAGTGTTAACGGTAGCACTGGTTCAGGCTTCAGGAAAACAGTAATCTGCGTTGACAACACCGACCGGGAGATACTTGAGGAGTTGCGACGCCTTCACGGGGGTGGTCTCGTCGCCAAGCAAAGGTACCGTGAGCACCATAGACAAGCCTGGTCATGGCGACTATATGGGGCTGACAATATCGTCGAACTTCTGCGTCAGATCCTTCCCTACATGCGGTGTCAAGTCAAGGTAGAGCGCGCGCGCATGTTGGTTGAGGAGTACAAGGCGATAACACGGAGAAATGGTCGCTACACCTCGCAGGCGCGCGCAGCTAAGATCGATTTTGAAATTCGTTTCATGGCGATAGGCCCCGGGCGCGGAAAGCAATGTCGTCCGGTTGTGGCTTGAATGAGGCCTTATCTACTGTGGCCTCAAGACCGGTCGCCCGCCACCGGGCGGCGCCTTCCTTTGGCGGACCCCCGGGGTATGCCCGACCCCGGGGGCCCTGAAGTTCCACCCGTTCGCACGCCAGCGGCGTTTAAGCTCCACGATCAGTCTGCAGTCGACGTGCTTTGCCATTAAGCGACCGCCGCAGGGAAAGCGGCAGACTGGACTCGAACCAGCATCTCGTCGAGATCGTCGTGGTCGGTAGATCTGGCGATGGGTGGGGGTGCTGAGTCTGGAGCGATAGTCTCAGCCTGCTCGGTGCCGGTCTGCCTCTGCCAGTTGGGCTACCTCGGCCCGGAGATGCCGAGGGGAGGACTCGAACCTCCACTGGAACCGTCACCGTTGATGAGTCTGACAGGTCAGCCTCAGTCTCGGCGCTTCTTGCGCCACCCCCCGCTCCACGGGGGTGCCTGGGAGGCTACCCGAACAGGTAGCCGAACACCTCGTCGCCGACCGTACGGTCCTCGACCGTGGTGCTGTTGGCCTCCTCGCGGGCCACCTTCACCGCCTCCAGCAGCTTGTCGACCCGGCCGCGCAGCACCTTGACCCGCTCCGCCGGCAGGGCGCCGGAGAGCTTCACCGTGGTCCAGGTGCCCACCGGTACGTCCTCGGTGTAGACCTCGACCTGCGCCGGGTGCTTCTCGGTCGCCTCGGCCTTGACGTGGTTGCGGTGCACCTTGCGCATCTTCTGGGTCTGGCTCGGCGTACTCGCGTAGCAGCCTCGGTCGGGGTCGAACTCCCACCGCTCGGCCGCGTCCAGGGTGGCCAGCCCGTCCACGAAGGTACGCAGGTCGACGAGCTGCTTCTCCAGGAAGAGCAGGTAGGTGACGGGTGCCTGGCGGATCAGCGTCCGCCCGTCGACCACCACGTCGGCCTTGGCGGTGGCGTTGCCGGTGTCCTGGAGGAACTGGAGGTCGAAGAGCCGGCCCATCGTGCCGGCGACCTCGTCGAGGACCTCCTGGACGGTGTACTGCACCCGGGTCGACTCCGGCGGCAACTGCTCGCGGATGTCGTCGGCGAACGGCTGGTAGGTGCGGGAGATGCCGGAGAGCGGCGGTGCTTTCTGGGTACGCCGGTGCGCGTCGGTGAGCTCCCGCTTGGCCTGCGGCTTGAAGCCCTGCACCAGAGCGTTGACCTTGTGCAGTTCGGTGGGGTTCGGCACCATGATCCTTTCGGTCTCGTCGGGCAGACGATAGTCGTCGTCGCCACGTACGGCGACCCTGCGGAGTCGGGACGGCCGGATTCGCACCGACGACGTTCTCAGGTCCCCAGTGCGGCGCGCTACCAAGCTGCGCCACGTCCCGATGTCGTACCCCTGGAACGGTTCGAACGTCCGACCTCCCGGTTCGTAGCCGGGCGCTCTGTCCACTGAGCTACAGGGGCATGAAGCGGAAGGAGAGGGATTCGAACTCTCGCCGGTGCTGAGCCGGTCCGCCATAGCAGGGCGGTGCCATTGACCTCTCGGCCATCCTTCCGCGACCGCGCCGACGGCGCGTGACGTACCCGGAGCAGGAGTCGAACCTGCAACACACCGGTTCTGAGCCGGCGGCCTCTTCCGTTGGGCTACCCGGGCCTTTCATGCAGCGACGTTTCGTGGAGTGACGCGGGATCGAACCGCGCACGCGCAGCTTGCAAGGCAACACTGTGCACCAGCACTCACCCCGAAGTGCCCTCGGCGCGACTCGAACGCGCACGATGACCAGGCTCTCGACCTGGCGCCTCTACCAATTGGGCCACGAGGGCATCGCGCTCCCGGACAAGGATTCGAACCTCGATCGCCTGATCCAGAATCAGGAGTCCTGCCGTTGGACGATCCGGGAATGGGCGGCCGGCGGGGGAGAATCCGCCGGCCGCCGTCAGCGCCGGGGCAGCGCGGCCCAACCGGGGACCGTCGCCGCCGACCGCAGTGGCATGCCCGCCTCGGCGGGGGTGCGGTCTGCCTTGCGCTGATTGCAGCCGTCGCAGCAGGCGACGGTGTTGGTCCAGGTGTTCCGGCCACCCCGGGAGCGGGGCAGGATGTGGTCGACGGTGCTCGCGGTACCGCCGCAGTAGCCGCACCGGCGACCGTCCCGGGCGAGTACCCCCGCTCGGGACCAGGCCGGCCCCGAGCTGAACCGCCATCTGGTGACGACGTACCGGACGAGCCGGACCACCGTCGGCACCGGGTAGACCCCGATCAGCCGGTCCGGTACGGCCTCGTGCACCTCCGCGACGCGCCGGACCAGCATCCGTACGGCGTGCCGGAGACTGACCCGGTGGAGCGGGCCGAAGTCGGCGTTGATGACCAGGACGTCCACCGGATACCTCCTTTTCTCGTCGATGTCCCCCGGGACAGGCGTCAATTGTGTCGAGCGGCTACCGGGATTCGAACCCGGGACCTCCACCATGGCAAGGTGGCGCGCTGCCGAACTGCGCTACAGCCGCGTGCGAAGATGCTCCGGGTGCGATTCGAACGCACACTGTGCGCGGTTTGAGCGCGCTGCCTCCTGCCGTTGGGCTACCGGAGCGGGCGGTCGGGGTCATGAGCATTCCCCGACGGATGGTGTCGTGCGTAGACCGTGCCGGAATCGAACCGGCCTTCTCCAGATTGAGAGTCTGGCGAGATAACCACTACTCCAACGGTCCGGGTGGGGCGCGCTCGCCCCGAGGTGCACGCAAACTCGTCCGGGACCCGAGAGTCGAACTCGGTGTCTCCTGTACCCAAAACAGGCGGGTCAGCCGTCTCCCTCGCCCCGGATCCGCCCGGCCGGCGCGCCTGGTACGGCGCCGGCCGGGCATTTATCTTTGCCATCCACTGTGGAGTTTTCAACGTGGTACCGGTCCCGCCGGCCGAGGTCGGGGGAGAAGCAGGGGTGACAGGACTCGAACCTGCAACCTTCGGATTTGGAGGCCGCTGCGCTGCCAGTTGCGCCACACCCCTGGGTGGGAAGGCCCGGGTGAACCGGAAAAGAAAAGCCGCCCTGTCCCGGATTTGGGAGGGCGGCGGTGAACGCGAGTGGAGTCGCGTTATGTCCGCCAGCCGCCCAGCTTGGCACATTCGCCGGCACTCAGATGAACGGGTCGACCGAGCATGGCGCGACCCGTCGAGGCGTACGGCGAGTGCCGCCACGCTCGTGAGGAGGTCTGCCACAACATCGGATGCTCCCTGTCGGTTCGGTGTCGGTTTGTTGATCGCTGTGGTAACCAAGGTAGGTGCCGCTGGCGAGCGGAGCAACATCTTTTCGGACTCTTTTTCGCACCCTCGATTCGACCGGCGGAAATCGCTGCTCAACGGCGTTGCCGGCACCGGTGCGAAGGGGTGCCGGCAACGGTACCTAGTGGACTCAGTGCGCCTGCGCGACCAGCCGGTCGACCGCGGCGGCGACCGCCTCGGGTGCCTGTGCCTGCGGGAAGTGGCCCACTCCGGGAAGCATCACGACCTCGGCACCGAGCCGGTCGCCGATCCAGTGCGCCTCGGCGGACGGGTCCTTCCAGTCCACGTCGGCGGCGCCCATCAGCACGACCGTGGGAGCGGCCACCTCGGCCAGCCGCCGCCGGGCCGGCTCGTGCGAGGTGCGGGTGGTCCGCACGAAGGCCCGCCAGTGTCCGGGGCGGCGCAGGTTGTCCCGCACCCGGGCGCGGTGCTGCTCGTACCCCTCGGGCTTGGTGCCGGGCAACCACTTCGGGTAGTAGCCGAGGAAGGCCGCCGGGCCCCACGGCCGGACGAGCATGATCCGGAAGAGCAGGTTCAGCACGGCGGCACCGGCGGGCTGCCGGACGAACGGCCCGAGCAGGGCGAGTCCGCGCACCTTCGCCGGGGCGTCGGCGGCGGCGATCACGGCGGCTCCGGCGCCCATCGAGTTGCCGACCAGATAGCCGGACCCGCCGAGTTCGTCGACGAGTGCGAGCAGGTCGCTGGCGAGGGCGACGTCGTCGTACCGGGAGAAGGTGGCATCGCTGTCACCGTGTCCCCGGATGTCCAGCACCGCCACCCGGTAGCCCGCCTCGACCAGCCTCGGCGCGAGCAGCCGGTACGACTGGCGCAGCTCCCCCATCCCCGGCGAGCAGATCACCAGCGGGCCGTCGCCGTCCCAGAGGTCGTACGCGAGGCGCCCCTCCGGGCGACGAAGGTAGTGGGTGTGTGTCATAGCCTGAAAGCTACACCCATTAGCCAACCCTGCCAAGGGGCGGGTCGTACCGGCGACGGCGGGGGTTGCGGTTTCGGCCCTGTCCGGCGACCGCCGGTGGCACCATGAGAGAGCGGTTGGCCGTTGGTGAGTCGATGGACGGCCCGACAGCCGCACGGGAGGGAAGCCATGGCGGATGCCCCGGCCAGCACAGGTACGAGCGGCGACGGCGCCACCACCCCAGAGCTGGTGCAGCGGGCCGCCGAGCAGGTGTCAGGACTGCTCCGCGAGGAACTCGCACTGGCCCGAGTGGAGATGGCGGAGAAGGGCAAGCGGGCGGGCCTCGGCGCCGGACTCTTCGGCGGCGGCGGCGCGCTGGCGCTCTACGCCGGTCTCGCCTTCGTCGCCGCCGCCGTGCTGGGGTTGAGTTACGTCATTCCGGCGGCACTTGCCGCACTCGTCGTCGGCGTCCTCCTGGCGGGCCTGGCGGGCGTGCTGGCCTGGTCCGGCCGTCAACAGGTCCGCCGTGCGACGCCGGCGATGCCGAGGTCGACTGTCGGAAGCCTGCGCGCCGATGCCGAAACGGTGCGCAAGGCAGCCAGGGATCGGGGACGGTCATGACGACGGGGGACGGCGCCGGGGACGTGGACCGGACTCGCGCGGAGATCGACAGGCGGCGCGCCGAACTCGGCGAAACGGTCGAGGCGTTGGCGGCCAGGGCGGACGTACCGGCCCGGGGCCGCGAGAAGGCCGAACAGGCCAGGAACCGGCTTCAGGAGCGGTCGACACAGGCCATCGGGGCGGTACGCGAGAAGGCCGCCCAGTTGCCGGCGGCGGTCGGCCACAAAATGGGACAGACACAGCGGAGGGTGGGTCGGATGGCTGCGGATGCTGGTGCGCAGGGTGCACGCGGTGCCGAGGTGATGGGCGCCTCGGCCAACCGGGCGGGTGGGACCGTCCGGCACAACCCGGTGCCGTTCGCCCTGGGCGCCGCAGTGGTGATCGCCGTCGTGGCGACCGGGTGGCAGCGGTTCGCGGCCGCCCGGGCCAGGCGCCGGAGTGGCTGGAACGCCGACCGGCTGCGGCGGATGGCCCAGCCGATGACGCGAGTGGCCCAGCCGGTGGCGCGGCTGGCCCAGCCGATGGCTCCGTGGTGGTCGGCGGCGGCCAGGTCCGCCAAGCGCGTCTCCGGGTCCCGGCTCGTCCGTCGCTGACCGGCCACTCCGGGGGTACGCGACGGCCCGGCGCCCGGTTACCAGCCTCGGGCCCGCCACTCCGGGATCGACGGGCGCTCCGCGCCGAGGGTCGAGTCCTTGCCGTGGCCCGGATAGAACCAGGTGTCGTCCGGCAGCACGTCGAAGACCTTGGCCTCCAGGTCGTCCATGATCTGCGTGAACTCGTTGGGATTGGTCGTCCTCCCCGGGCCGCCCGGGAACAGCGAGTCGCCGGTGAACAGGTGCGTTCCGTCGACGTCGTCCCGATAGAGCAGCGCGATGGAGCCCGGGGTGTGCCCGACGATGTGGATCACCTCGAGTTCCCGGTCGCCGACCCTTATCCGGTCGCCGTCGCCGAGCTGCTCGGAGGGGATCGGCAGCCCGTCCGCGTCGGCGGCGTGCACAAGCGACCGGGCGCCGGTACTGGCCACCACCTCCTCCAGCGCCACCCAGTGGTCCATGTGCTGGTGCGTGGTGACCACGCTGGCCAGCCCGGCGTCACCGACCAGTTCCAGCAGCCGGGGGGCCTCGTTGGCCGCGTCGATCAACACCTGCTCGCCTGTCGAGTTGCAGCGCAGCAGGTACGCGTTGTTGTCCATCGGGCCGACCGACAGCTTGCTGACGGTGAGCCCGGCCAGTTCGCGTACGTCGGGCGGGCCGTCGGGGACGACGTCTCCGGTGTAGCTCATCTGACGGGTGCCTCCGAGTCGGGTGGGTGGATCAGATCCAGGGCGGGGGTGCAGGCAGCGGCCCGGCGGGCGTGACGACGAGGCCGGTACCGTCGCTCCGCCCCGTCAGCCAGCCGGCGAGTACGTGTGCCGGGCCGGCGACGGTACGCGGTTCCGGGCCGCTCTCCGGCGCCGGGGTGCCCGCCGCCCGGCCCTTGCCGGTGGCGACGGGGAGCGGCTTTCCGGTCTCCGCCGGCAGCAGCACCAGGGCGGGCGGATCGTCCCGCTCAGCCAGGTCGTGCACCACCTCGTGCAGCAGCCGCTGGCCGAACGCCTCCGGCCAGTCCGCGGTCCGGTAGCCGGCGGCGAGGTCGACGTGGTGCACCTCCACCTCACGCAGCCGCCCCCAGGCCAGGGTGGCGGCCGGGCGGAGCCCGTGGGCGGAGCGGACCTGTGCGACCCAGCCCTCCGCCGGCAGCGCCCGCGCCGCCTCGACGAACCGCTGCACGCTGGCCCGCAGGTCGGCGAGCTGCACGGCGACCGGCCGGGCCGCGCCGGCCACGATGTCCGCGTTCCGGGCGGCCGGGTTCGGGTACGCCGGGATCTCCTCCCCGGTACGCGCCGAGGTCAGCAGGTTGACGTAGGCGTCGGCGTTCCGGGCCAGATGGGTCAGGACATGCCCGCGGCTCCAGCCGGGGAGCAGGGACGGCTCGGCGATCGCCGCGTCGTCGAGCCCTTCGACGGTCCGCAACAGCCGGTCGGTCGCCCGGTCCACCTCGGGCAGCAGCGCGAGCGGGTCGAGTGTCACGACTCACGACGATAGCGGTCGACGGCCGGCGGGGCGCGACGCCGGGCCCGGGAGCGGCGGCGAGCCGGGGCCGGGAGCGGCTGCGGCGGAATTGGCTTTCCGTGTGGTCGGCCCAGCACCTACCGTTGCGGGGGACGCACCCGTAAGGCGTGAGGAGGTGGGATGCATGCCGGTCGCAGTGCGCGGCGCCACCGTTTCCACTTCTGGATTCGACTGCTGAATCTCACTCCTGACGACAAGGGTTGACATGACCTTCGATCTCGCGTCCCTCGGCTGGGACGCGTCCTCGGCCGCTCCGTACCCGGAACGCGGCGACGAACTACGGCCCGGCCGGGTGGTCCGGGCCGACCGGGGGATCTGCACGGTGCTCGGTACCGGCGGACCGGTCCGGGCCAGCCTCGGCGGCGGGGTACTCATCGCCGCCGCCCGGGACGCGGTGAACCTGCCCTGTGCCGGTGACTGGGTACTGGTCCGGAACTGGCCGGACCAGCGACTGACAGTGGAGGCGGTGCTGCCCCGGCGTACCGCGATCGTGCGGCGTACCGCCGACAAGGACTCGTCCGGGCAGGTGTTGGCGGCGAACGCCGACGCGGTGGCGGTGATCGAGCCGCTGCACCCGTCCCCGGACGTGGCCCGGATCGAGCGGCTGCTCGCCCTGGCCTGGGAGTCCGGCGCCACCCCGCTGCTGGTACTCACCAAGTGTGATCTGGTGGCCGATCCGGCGGCGGTTGCCGAGCAGCTCGGCCAGGTGGCGCCGGGGGTGGAGGTGCTGCCGGTGAGTGCCCAGCGCGGGACCGGGCTGGCCCGGCTGCGTCCGTGGATCGTTCCCGGCCGGACCCTGGCGCTGCTCGGGCCGTCCGGTGCCGGCAAGTCGACGCTGGTGAACGCGCTGGCCGGCGCGACGGTGATGACCACCCAGGGGGTACGCGGGGTGGACGGCAAGGGCCGGCACACCACCACGCACCGGCAACTGATCCCTATTCCGGGCGGGGGAGCGGTGCTGGACACCCCTGGCGTGCGGGCGGTCGGCCTGCTCGACGCGGCGACCGGACTGGACCAGGCCTTCGCCGACGTGGCCGCACTCGTGGCGGCCTGCCGGTTCGCCGACTGTGGGCACCGGGGCGAGCCGGGCTGTGCCGTCCAGGTCGCGTTGGAGGCGGGTGAGCTGAGCCCTCGGCGCTGGGCGAGCTGGCAGAAGCTCCAGCGCGAGGTGGCGTACGAGACACGCCGTCGGGACGCGCGGTTGGCGGCCGAGGAGCGGTACAAATGGAAGCGGATTCGCAAGGAGCAGCGGAGCCGGGGCGGCCCGGGGCGTTGACCGCCGGGCGTCGGTGGCGTTGACCTGCGGGAATCTGCCGGTGCGGAAAACTGTCATACGCCGGGGCTAGAGTTGCCGAGGCGCTCCTCTGCGCCACCAAATCGGACAGAACATATCTTTTCTCCCCGGGAGTGCGCGGACAGTGGCCGACCGACTGATCATCCGTGGCGCGCGTGAACACAACCTGCGCGACGTCAACCTCGACCTGCCGCGTGACGCCATGATCGTCTTCACCGGGCTCTCGGGTTCCGGCAAATCCAGTCTGGCCTTCGACACCATCTTCGCCGAGGGTCAGCGACGTTACGTGGAGTCGCTGTCGTCGTACGCCCGGCAGTTCCTCGGCCAGATGGACAAGCCGGACGTCGACTTCATCGAGGGGCTCAGCCCCGCCGTCTCGATCGACCAGAAGTCCACCTCCCGCAACCCGCGCTCCACCGTCGGCACCATCACCGAGGTCTACGACTACCTCCGGCTGCTCTTCGCCCGGGTCGGCGAGCCGCACTGCCCGATCTGCGGGCAGAAGATCTCCAAGCAGAGCCCGCAGCAGATCGTCGACCGGGTGCTGGCGATGGAGGAGGGCACCCGGTTCATGGTGCTCGCCCCGGTGGTGCGCGGCCGTAAGGGCGAGTACGTCGACCTCTTCGCCGAACTCCAGGCCAAGGGTTACGCCCGGGCCCGGGTCGACGGGGTGGTCCATCCGCTGACCGAGCCGCCCAAGCTGAAGAAGCAGGAGAAGCACACCATCGAGGTGGTGGTCGACCGGCTCACCGTCAAGGCGAGCGCCAAGCAGCGGCTGACCGACTCGGTGGAGTCCGCGCTCGGCCTCTCCGGCGGGCTGGTGCTGCTCGACTTCGTCGACCTGCCGGAGGACGACCCGGCCCGGGAGCGGCGCTACTCCGAGCACCTGGCCTGCCCCAACGACCACCCGCTGGCGATCGAGGACCTCGAACCCCGGGTCTTCTCCTTCAACGCCCCCTACGGCGCCTGCCCCGAGTGCACCGGGCTCGGCACCAAGAAGGAGGTCGACGCCGACCTGATCATCCCGGACCCGGAGCGGACCCTGCGGGATGGCGCCGTGCAGCCGTGGGCCGGCGGGCAGACCCAGGAGTACTTCCTCCGGCTGTTGCAGGCCCTCGGCGAGGCGGAGCACTTCGACCTCGACACCCCGTGGCGGGCGCTGCCGTCCCGGGCGCAGAAGACCATCCTGCACGGCTCCGGCGACCAGGTGCACGTCCGCTACCGCAACAAGTACGGCCGCGAGCGCTCCTACTACACCGGCTTCGAGGGCGTGGTGCAGTGGATCGAGCGGCGGCACAACGACACCGAGTCGGAGTGGTCCCGGGACAAGTACGAGGGCTACATGCGGGACGTGCCCTGCCCGGTCTGCCGGGGCAGCCGGCTCAAGCCCGAGGTGCTGGCGGTCACCCTCGGCGGCCGGAACATCGCCGAGGTCTGCGCGCTCTCGGTCGGCGAGTGCGCCGAGCTGCTCGGCGGGATGACCCTGACCGACCGGCAGAAGATGATCGCCGAGCGGGTGCTCAAGGAGATCAACGCCCGGCTGCGCTTCCTGGTCGACGTCGGCCTCGACTACCTGTCGCTGGACCGCCCGGCCGGCACGCTCTCCGGCGGCGAGGCGCAGCGGATCCGGCTCGCCACCCAGATCGGGTCCGGCCTGGTCGGGGTGCTCTACGTGCTGGACGAGCCGTCCATCGGGCTGCACCAGCGGGACAACCACCGGCTGATCGAGACGCTGGTCCGGCTCAGGGGGCTGGGCAACACGCTGATCGTGGTGGAGCACGACGAGGACACCATCCGGACGGCGGACTGGATCGTCGACATCGGGCCGGGGGCCGGTGAGCACGGCGGCCGGATCGTGCACAGCGGTTCGGTACCGGACCTGCTGACCAACACCGAGTCGGTGACCGGGGCGTACCTCTCCGGGCGCAGGTCGATCCCGACCCCGAAGGGGCGCCGGCCGCAGATGCCGGGCCGGGAACTGGTGGTGCAGGGGGCACGGGAGCACAACCTGCGCAACCTCACCGTGTCGTTCCCGCTCGGGCAGTTCATCGCGGTCACCGGGGTCAGCGGCTCCGGCAAGTCGACGCTGGTAAACGACATCCTCTACGCGGTGCTCGCCAACCAGATCAACGGGGCCCGGCTGGTGCCCGGCCGGCACACCCGGATCACCGGCCTGGAGCACGTCGACAAGGTGGTCGGGGTCGACCAGTCGCCGATCGGGCGTACCCCGAGGTCGAACCCGGCGACGTACACCGGGGTCTGGGACCACGTCCGCAAGCTCTTCGCCGAGACCACCGAGGCGAAGGTCCGGGGGTACGGGCCGGGCCGGTTCTCGTTCAACGTCAAGGGTGGCCGGTGCGAGGCGTGCAGCGGTGACGGCACGATCAAGATCGAGATGAACTTCCTGCCGGACGTCTACGTGCCGTGCGAGGTCTGCAAGGGTGCCCGCTACAACCGGGAGACCCTGGAGGTGCACTACAAGGGGCGGACGGTCTCCGACATCCTGGAGATGCCGATCGAGGAGGCGGCCGAGTTCTTCTCGGCGATCCCGGCGATCCACCGGCACCTGAAGACCCTGGTCGACGTCGGTCTCGGGTACGTCCGGCTCGGCCAGCCGGCACCGACCCTCTCCGGCGGCGAGGCGCAGCGGGTCAAGCTCGCCTCCGAGTTGCAGAAGCGCTCCACCGGCCGCACGGTGTACGTGCTCGACGAGCCGACCACCGGCCTGCACTTCGAGGACATCCGCAAGCTGCTCGGGGTGCTGGAGAGCCTTGTCGACAAGGGCAACACGGTGATCGTCATCGAGCACAACCTCGACGTGATCAAGACCGCCGACTGGCTGGTCGACATGGGGCCGGAGGGCGGGCACCGGGGCGGCATGGTGCTGGCCACCGGCACCCCGGAGGAGTTGGCGGAGGTGCCGGAGAGCCACACCGGCCAGTTCCTCCGGCCGGTGCTCGGGTTGACCGGCCCGCCCCAGGGAGCGAGCGCGGCCACCACCCGGGCGGCCCGGGCCAACGGCACGGCAAAGGCCAACGGCGTCGCGACCAGGGGGAATGGCGCCACGAAGGCGGGCAACGGCCGGGCCGCCGAGGGTACGGTGAAGGGCGGCACCGCCCGGGCCGGTACGACGGCGAAGGCCACGACCGCGAAGACCGGTACGGCGAAGAGCCGGCGGACCGGAAAGTCCTGACGCCGGTCCGGTTGAACCGGTTGGTGGATATATCCGTGTCTTCGGGCGTGGCCGCGGACGACCAGGAGCGCGGCGCCGAAGAGGAAGGCTAGGTATGAGTGACGAACTGACCGGGCCGGGCACGCAGACCCGACGGGCGCTGTTGGCGGGCGCGGGTGCGGTGGGCGTCTCCGTGGTGTTGGCCGCGTGCGGCACCGGTGACGACGACGCGCTCGACGGCACCGGAAGCAGCCCGTCGGCCGGCGGCGCTCCGGCTCCCAGCGGTTCGGCGAGCGCTCCGGCCGAGGGTGGCGGCGGCGCCGCACTGGCCAAGAAGAGCGAGATCCCGGTCGGCGGCGGCAAGATCTTCGCCGACCAGCAGGTCGTGGTCACCCAGCCGACCGAGGGCGAGTTCAAGGCATTCAGTTCGATCTGCACCCACCAGCAGTGCCCGGTGACCGGGGTCGACGGGGGCACGATCAACTGTAGTTGCCACTTCAGCAAGTTCTCCGTGACTGACGGTTCACCCAAGGGCGGCCCGGCCACCAAGCCGCTGGCCGAGCAGAAGATCACGGTCGACGGGGACAACATCGTCCTGGCCTGAGCGCCGGTTCGCCCGGCGCGGTCGACCCTCCGTCGCCGCGCCGGGCGGTGTCCCAGCCTGGGTCTAGGCTTGTCGGCGTGCCCGACCCCGCTACCTATCGCCCGGCACCGGGCACCATTCCCGACCTGCCCGGGGTTTACCGATTCCGCGATCCCAGCGGCCGGGTGATCTATGTCGGCAAGGCGAAGAGCCTGCGCAGCCGCCTCAACTCCTACTTCGGCGACCTGTGGAATCTGCACCAGCGCACCCAGCAGATGGTCACCACCGCCGGCAGCGTGGACTGGGTCACCGTCGGCACCGAGGTCGAGGCGCTCCAGCTCGAATACAACTGGATCAAGCAGTACGACCCTCGGTTCAACGTGCGCTACCGGGACGACAAGTCGTACCCCTATCTCGCGGTCACCCTCGACGAGGAGTTCCCACGGCTCCAGGTGATGCGCGGCGCCAAGCGCAAGGGGGTGCGCTACTTCGGGCCGTACTCGCATGCCTGGGCGATCCGCGAGACGCTGGACCTGCTGCTCCGGGTCTTTCCGGCCCGGACCTGCTCGGCCGGGGTGTTCCGGCGGCAGGCCCAGATCGGCCGGCCGTGCCTGCTCGGTGACATCGGCAAGTGCTCCGCACCCTGCGTCGGGCGGGCCTCCGCCGAGGAGCACCGCCGGATCGTCGAGGAGTTCTGCGACTTCATGGCCGGCCGTACCGACCAGATGGTCCGCCGGTTCGAACGCGAGATGGCCGAGGCGAGCGAGGCGCTGGAGTTCGAGCGGGCCGCCCGGCTGCGGGACGACATCGTGGCGCTGCGCCGGGCGATGGAGAAGCAGACGGTGGTCTTCGGCGACGGCACCGACGCCGACGTGGTGGCGTTCGCGGAGGATCCGCTGGAGGCGGCGGTCCAGGTCTTCCACGTCCGGGACGGCCGGGTACGCGGCCAGCGCGGCTGGGTGGTCGAGAAGGTCGAGGACCTGACCACCGGCGATCTGGTGCACCACTTCTGCTCCCAGGTTTACGGCGGAGCCGAGGGGGAGGGGGACGTACCCCGCGAGTTGCTGGTGCCCGCGCTGCCGGCCGACGTCGACGCGCTTGCCGAGTGGCTGTCGGCGCGCCGGGGTGGAAGGGTCGCCCTGCGGGTGCCGCAGCGCGGCGACAAGAAGGCGCTGCTGGAGACGGTGGCCCGCAACGCGGCCGAGGCGTTGACCCGGCACAAGCTACGCCGGGCCGGTGACCTGACCACCCGCAGCGAGGCGCTGGACGAGATCACCGAGGCGCTCGGGATGCGTACCGCGCCGTTGCGCATCGAGTGCTACGACGTGTCGCAGATCCAGGGCACCGACGTGGTGGCCAGCATGGTGGTCTTCGAGGACGGCCTGCCGCGCAAGAGCGAATACCGGCGGTTCGTGGTGCGCGGAGCCACCGACGACCTGTCGGCGCTCTCCGAGGTGCTGCGCCGTCGGTTCGCCCGCTATCTCCAGGCCCGGGGCGAGACGGGGGAGATCGGCGACGAGATGGCCTCCGACCCGGACCGGCCGGGGATCGATCCGACGACCGGACGGCCGCGCAAGTTCGCGTACCCGCCGCAGTTGGTGGTGGTGGACGGCGGGCAGCCCCAGGTCGCCGCGGCGGCGGAGGTCTTCGCCGAACTCGGCATCGACGACATCGCCCTCTGCGGCCTGGCCAAGCGGCTGGAGGAGGTCTGGCTGCCCGGTGACGAGTTCCCGGTGATCCTGCCGCGCACCTCGGAGGGGCTCTATCTGCTGCAACGCGTCCGGGACGAGGCGCACCGGTTCGCCATCACGTTCCACCGGCAGCGGCGCTCCAAGCGGATGACCGTCTCCGGCCTCGATCAGGTCCCCGGCCTCGGCGAGGTACGCCGCAAGGCACTGCTGCGGCACTTCGGTTCGGTCAAACGGCTGTCGGCGGCCACCGTCGACGAGATCGCCGAGGTGCCGGGCGTTGGTCGACGTACCGCCGAGGCGATCGTCGCGGCGCTCAACCCGGCGCAGGTCCCGGAGACCCACTGAACGGCTGAATGGCTGACGGCTGCCCGATCCGGACGGCGGGCTCTGGACGGCACATATCCCGTTTGGGTGTGGTGCCACCATGTCACCTTGGTGACTTGGTGGCACCACGCTCATGGGGGACATGCCTTCCCCGCCCGGGGCTCGAGGCTGGGAATGCCGGCCGCCGGCCGGTCGTTACATCTCGCGTACGGCTGAGTAGCACCGCCTGTGAGCTGGGCTGGTGGCCGGGCCGCCGGGAATGATCCGGGGCCTGCGGTCGTTACATATGGTGTTCGCCTGAGTACCAGCACCCCCCGGTGCGTGTGAGCCGGGCGAGCGTTCTTTTCTCCAATGGCACCCCGTGTCCCCCTGTGGGGTGTTCATCCCCGATTGGAAGGTGGACCATCGTGAACACGACTCTGTTCAGCCGATGGCTTCCGGCCGTCGCGCAGACTTCTCTGGTTCGTAGGACTGCTCTGGGTGTTGCTGGTCTGGCGTTCGTCGGTGGCGCTGTCGCCGGTCCCGCCGTGGCCGCGCAGGCTGCTCCGGAGCATGCCGGTTCGCCGGTGTCGCAGTCGGTGATGCAGGCCGACAAGCCCGACAAGGGCAAGAACGACAAGGGTGACAAGGGTAAGGGTGACAAGGGTAAGGATCGTAAGGGTGGTAAGCCGTCGCGGGACAGGCTTGTGCCGCGTGGTGTGCAGGGTGAGCAGTCGCGGATTCCGTTGTCGGGTGAGCAGTCGGACAATGTGCGGGCGATTGTGAAGGCGACGAAGAAGGCGGGTATGGATGAGCGTGCCGCGGTGATCGCGGTGGGTACCAGCCTGCAGGAGTCGAAGTTGGAGAACCTGGGTCATCTGGGTGCGCGTAACGACCATGACTCGCAGGGCCTGTTCCAGCAGCGACCCAGCTCGGGTTGGGGTTCGGTGGAGCAGATCACCGATCCGGAGTACTCGACCACGGCGTTCCTGAAGGGTCTGAGGCAGGTTGATGGTTGGCAGGACCTGCCGCTGACGGTGGCGGCGCAGAAGGTGCAGGTGTCGGCGTACCCGGACGCGTACGCGCAGTGGGAGGACCAGGCCGCTGACCTGGTAGCCAACGCCTGGAACAACAGCTGAGCGAACAGTCAGCCGATAGCACTACCCGCTCGCCGGGTCTCCAGTACTGGGGACTCGGCCAGCGGCGTCAGTCGGCGCCGGTACTCGGTCGCCAGCAGTTCCAGCGACTGGTAGATCTCCGCGCCGGCCAGGGACCGTCGGTCCGTTATGTAGCCACGGCAGAGCTCGAAGCACCTGGTCATGGTGCCGCCACGCAGGTTGAGCAGCAGCGGTACGTCCACCAGGCCGCGTACGGCGAGTACCGCGAGGAACTCGTAGTAGTCGAGCAGCGGCAGAACCTGTTGTTCGTCGTCGTCGGTCAGGTCGGCGCCGACCGGCTGGTGCTTGCTGATCCGGCGGGCCATCCAGACGTCTGCCTCGCAGAGCGTTTCCGCGCTCTGGAAGGCGGTGATCAGGCTGACGGTGTACTGCCGGCGCTGCGACTGCCGCTGTTGCAACACCGTCATCACACCGAAGACCACGGCGACCAGGATCGACGCCGCCGTTTCGTTGATCTCGCCACTGGTACGCAGGAAGGTGAAGCCGGTCATCACCAGGGCGGCGAGCCCGACGGCCTGCACCACCAGCCGGAGCGGCCGGCGGGCCAGCCGCCACCGCAGCTGTACCCGGCGCAGTAGGCGGGTCAGCCGCTCGCCGATGTCGCTCATTCCCCGTCCCCCATCACGCGGCTGCTGCGTGCAGTCGCCTCCAGCGAAGGTTATCGACCGCTGTCATCCCGCGACAGCGTGTTCCGGCTCCGGCAGCTCGCGCAGTTTCGGTATCGCGGTCGGCAGCACCCAGAGCAGCCCGGCGATCGCCCCGACGGTGGCGATCCAGAGCGTCGGGCGTACCCCGAGGTTGGCCCCCAGGGTGCCGCCCAGCAGCGCGCCGATCGGCCGGATGCCGTAGTTGACGGTCCGCTTCGCACCCGCGACCCTGGCCAGCAACCGCTCCGGGATGACCGCGGTCTGGAGCGAGCCGACGCTGATGTCGAGCATCATCAGGCCGAGCCCGGAGATGAACTCCGAGGCGAAGAGCACGCCGATCACCACCGGCGTCGACCCGCCGGCCAGCGGCACCAGCACCAGAGGCGCCGGGAAGAGCACGAAGCTGATGACCACGGTCCGGCCGATGCCGAGCCGGCGGACGAGCCGACCGGTCACCGCGGCGCCGAGCAGCGCGCCGATCGCGCCGATACCGATCACCAACCCGAGCAGGCCGGGGGAGAGGCCCAGTTGGGTGCTGACGTAGAGCACGTACAGCGCGGTGAACATGTAGTTGAAGAGGTTCAGCGTGGTGGTGCCGAGCAGCAGCGGGCGGAGGATCGGGGAGCGGACCACGAACCGGAGCCCTCGGCCGATGCCGAGACCGGCGCCGTCGGCCGACGCCGGCTTCGTCGGCCGGGTCAGCCTGATCCGGGCCAGGAAGAGCGCGGAGACCAGATACGACACCGCGTCGGCGAGCAGTGCGAAAGGCGCGGTGAGGGTCTGCACCAGTAGGCCGCCCACGCTCGGTCCGGCGACGAAGGACATCGCCCGGCTGCCGTAGGTCAGCGCGTTCGCGTCGACATAGTCCTTCCGGGGTACCAGGGAGACGAAGAGGGTGCTGTGGGCGACCTCGAAGAGCACGGCCAGGGTGCCGGTGAGGAAGGCCACCACGTAGAGCTGGCCGAGCGAGAGGACTCCGAACAGGTACGCCACCGGCACGGTGGCGAGCAGTACCGCTCGGCCCAGGTCGGCGACGACCATCACCCGGCGCTTGTGCGGGTACCTGTCGATCCAGGCGCCGAGGACCAGCGAGAAGAGCAGGTTCGGGGTCAGCGCGGCGGCGGTGAGGTAGCCCATCTCGGCCGGACCGGCACCGGTGCTGAGTACCGCGAGCAGGGGCAGGACGAGCACCGAGATCTCGTCGCCGAAGAGCGACACGGTCTGGGCCGACCAGTACCGCCGGAACTGCGTCTGGCGGAGCAGTTCCGGCACCCAGCGCCGGCGGCGTTCGAGGGGCGCCGGGGCCAGCGTGCCGGTCACCGTCCCGGCTCCTCGTCCGCGGCCGGCGCCGACGGCAACTCCATCGGCACCATCAGTTGGATGAGGTCGATCGGCCGGGAGCCCTCGGGTCGGGTCGACGGGTCGGTGATGCGTTCGTCGTACTCGGCGATCAGGGCTTCGATCCGCCGGCTCAGCTCGGCGAGTTCGGCGGAGGTGACGTGCACGAGCGAGTCGCCGAAGCCGAGTACGGCCCGCCAGTGTGCCGGCTCGTACGCCCGCCGCGCCAGGTGCTCGCGGGCCCGCGCGACGTAGTGGTCCAGGATCACCGCGTTGAGGTGGTTGGCGGCGGCCCGGGTCTCCGGATCGTCGGAGAGGTCGTCCCAGGAGGTGCTGAGTGCTGTCGCCTGCCAGGGGCGTTCCCGGGAGTCGGCGCCCTCGGCCCGCTCGGCGAGGCCGTACCTGGCGAGCTGGCGCAGGTGGTAGGAGCAGCTCGGCACGCTCTCGTCGAGTCGCTCGGCGGCCTGGGTCGCGGTGAGTGGCCCCTCCCGGCGGAGCAGTCCCAGCAGGGCCATCCGGAGCGGGTGCGCGTACCCCCGCAGGGCCCGGGGGTCGGTGAGGCGGATCTCGGGGATCGGCATATCCTAAAGATAACTCTAGAAAGATTCCTTTAGCAACGCGACGGCAGCGATCCCGCCGGCCCACCGCCCGGGGAGATTGCGACGGCCGGGTAGATTACGTCTCCAACCTCGCCGGATGGTCGACCGTCGGGAACACGCCTCGGGGCGCGTACCGTCGATCCGGCAGGCGGGTACGGCTGGGGGGTGGAACGTGAGCGAGACTCGGTTGGCGGCCGACGGGTCGCCGACGGGCACGGGCGACCAGAGCAGGGGGTACGAGACGGAACCGGCATCGGACGCGGCGCAGCCGGCACGGACCCGGTCCGAGACGGGACCGGCGGAACCGACCCGTTCGGACACCACCCTGGTGGTGGTCACCGGCGTCTCCGGCGGCGGGCGCAGCACCGTCGCCCGGGCCCTGGAGAACGTCGGCTTCTACGTGGTGGACAACCTGCCGCAGGCGCTCATGCTCGACATGGCCGAGCTGGCGTTCCGGGCCGGCGGGGCGGCCCGGAAGACCGCGATGGTGCTCGACGTGCGCAGCCGGGCGTTCTCCACCGACCTGGCCGGGGCGATCCGGGCCCTCAAGGAGCGCGGCTTCCAGCCCCGGGTGGTCTTCGTCGACGCCGACGACGAGGTGCTGATCCGGCGCTTCGAGAGCGTCCGACGATCGCACCCGTTGCAGGGCGACGGTCGGCTCGCCGACGGCATCGCGATCGAGCGCGGTCTGCTGGAGGAGGCCCGCGACCAGGCCGACGTGATCATCGACACCTCGCACCTGAACGTGAACCAGCTCCGCCGCCGGGTCGAGGAGCTGTTCGCCGGTGAGGACGCCCGGCGGCTGCGGGTGACTGTGCTCTCCTTCGGCTTCAAGTACGGCCTCCCGCCGGACGCCGACTTCGTGTTGGACGCGCGCTTCCTGCCCAACCCGTACTGGGTGCCGGAGCTGCGCGAGCACACCGGCCGCGAGGAGGACGTCAGCCGGTACGTGCTCGGCCAGCGCGGCGCGGTGACCTTCGTCGAGACGTACGCCCGGTTGATCAACGCGACCGCGCCCGGCTTCGAGCGGGAGGGGAAGCGCTACCTGACCGTGGCGGTCGGCTGCACCGGCGGCAAGCACCGCAGCGTGGCGATCGCCGAGGAGCTGGCCGCCCGGCTGCGCCAGGCCCGGTTGGCCGCCACCGCGCACCACCGGGACCTGGGGCGCGAGTGAGGCAGCGGATCGTCGCCTTCGGCGGCGGGCACGGCCTGGCGGCGTCGCTGCGGGCGCTGCGCCGCTGCACCCCGGAGCTGGACCTCGAGATCACCGCCGTGGTGACCGTCGGCGACGACGGCGGCTCCAGCGGGCGGCTGCGGCTGGAGCGCGGTGCGCTGCCCCCCGGCGACCTGCGGCAGGCGCTCGCCGCGCTCGCCGCCGACGAGCCCGTCACCCGGCGCAGTGCCGAGCTGTTCCAGCACCGGTTCGCCGGCTCCGGCCCGCGCCCCGACCCGCTGGCCGGCCACGCGGTCGGCAACCTGGTGCTCTGCGGGCTGATGGAGCTGCTCGGCGATCCGGTGGCCGCGCTCGACCACGCCGCGACGATGCTCGGCGCGGTCGGCCGGGTGCTGCCGATGGCCTGCCAGCCGGTCGGCATCGAGGCCCGGGTCCGGGGCGCCGACCCGCGCCGGCCCAGCGCGGTGCAGACGGTGAGCGGCCAGCACGCGGTGGCGGTCACCGACGGTCGGGTGGAGTCCGTCCGGCTCACCCCGGAGGGGCCGAGCGCCTGCCCGCAGGCGGTGGCGGCGGTCCGCCAGGCCGACTGGCTGATCTTCGGCCCGGGGAGCTGGTACACCAGCGTCATCCCGCACCTGCTGGTGCCCGAGTTGGCCGCGGCGATGGTGGCCAGCCCGGCCCGCCGACTGGTCACGCTCAACCTCGCCAACGAGGCGGAGACGCTCGGCCTCTCCCTCGCCGACCACCTGGCCGCGCTCGGCTGGTACCTGCCCGGGCTCACCGTCGACGTGGTGCTGGCGGACGGAAAGGCGGTCGGTGACCCCGAACCGGTGCATCGTGCGGCAGAATCCCTGGGTGCGCGGCTCGTCCTCGCCCCGGTGGCCGTACCGGACGGTGGCCCCCAGCACGATCCGGCAGCGTTGGGCGCCGCGCTGGTGCCTCTCCTGGGCGCCAATCGTTAAGCACCTACGAATCAACAACGAAGCACCTACGAATCACCGGCACCCGCCGGGACCGGCCCACGAGGTGACGACAAGATGGCGATGACGGCTGCGGTCAAGGACGAGCTGAGTCGGGTGGACGTACCCAAGCCCTGCTGCCGGCGGGCGGAGATGGCTGCCCTGCTGCGCTTCGCGGGCGGACTGCACATCGTCTCCGGACGGGTGGTGGTCGAGGCGGAACTCGACACCGGCGCGGTGGCCCGCCGACTGCGCCGGGAGATCGCCGAGGTGTACGGCTACCCGAGTGAGATTCACGTACTCGCCTCGGGTGGGCTGCGCAAGGGCAGCCACTACATCGTCCGGGTGGTCAAGGACGGCGAGGCGCTGGCCCGGCAGACCGGGCTGCTCGACGTGCGCGGCCGGCCGGTACGCGGGCTGCCCCCGCACGTGGTGGCGGCGAACGTCTGCTGCGCGGTCTCGGCCTGGCGGGGCTCGTTCATGGCGCACGGCTCGCTGACCGAGCCCGGCCGCTCCTGCGCGCTGGAGATCACCTGCCCCGGTCCGGAGACCGCGCTGGCCCTGGTCGGTGCGGCCCGCCGGATCGGCATCACCGCGAAATACCGGGAGGTGCGCGGGGTCGACCGGGTGGTGGTCAAGGACGGCGACGCCATCGCCGCACTGCTGACCCGGATCGGCGCCCACTCCAGCGTGCTCTCCTGGGAGGAGCGCCGGGTACGCCGCGAGGTGCGGGCCACCGCCAACCGGCTGGCCAACTTCGACGACGCCAACCTGCGCCGCTCGGCCCGGGCCGCCGTCGCCGCCGCCGCCCGGGTGACCCGGGCGCTGGAGATCCTCGCCGAGGACGCCCCGAACCACCTCACCTCGGCCGGCCGGCTGCGGCTGGAGCACCGGCAGGCGTCCCTTGAGGAGTTGGGTGCCCTGGCCGATCCACCGCTGACCAAGGACGCCATCGCCGGGCGGATCCGCCGGCTGCTCGCGCTGGCCGACAAGCGGGCCCGTGACCTGGGGATCCCCGACACCGAGGCGGCGGTCACCCCGGACATGCTGGCGGTCTGACCTCCCCCGGGGGAGTCGATCGGCCGGATTGTGCCCCGACGCAACGCGGGGCGGCGCGCTCGGATAGGGTCGCAGCGTACGGCGACGGGGCCGGTACCGGCCTTCTCCGCCGTGCTGACCGCCCAGAGGTCGCGGTGAGACGGCCGGGGTGACATCCAGCGGCCGGCTCCAACGGTCGGCGCACCCACCTTCGCCGCTGTGCGCTCTCACCGACGGCGAACCGAAACACGAGGAGATGGACCCAGTGACCATCCGGGTTGGCATCAACGGATTCGGCCGGATCGGCCGCAACTTCTTCCGCGCGGTGCTCGCGTCGGGCGCCGACGTCGAGCTGGTCGGCGCCAACGACCTGGGTGACAACGCCACGCTGGCGCACCTGGTCAAGTACGACAGCATCCTCGGCCGGCTGCCGCAGGAGGTCAAGGCGAGCGCCGACGAGATCAGCGTCGGCGGGCACAGCATGAAGGTCTTCGCCGAGAAGGACCCGAGCAAGCTGCCCTGGGGCGACCTCGGCGTCGACGTGGTGATCGAGTCGACCGGCTTCTTCACCGACGCCACCAAGGCGAAGGCGCACCTCGACGGCGGCGCCAAGAAGGTGATCATCTCGGCGCCGGCCAAGAACGAGGACGTCACGGTCGTGATGGGGGTCAACCACCAGAACTACGACCCGGCGAAGCACAACATCATCTCCAACGCCTCGTGCACCACCAACTGCCTCGCGCCGATGGCGAAGGTGCTCCAGGACACGGTGGGCATCGAGAAGGGGCTGATGACCACCATCCACGCGTACACCCAGGACCAGAACCTCCAGGACGGCCCGCACAAGGACCTCCGCCGGGCCCGGGCCGCCGCGCTGAACATCGTGCCGACCTCGACCGGTGCCGCCAAGGCGATCGGCCTGGTGCTGCCCGATCTGAAGGGCAAGCTGGACGGCTTCGCGCTGCGGGTGCCGATCCCGACCGGCTCGGCCACCGACCTGACCATCGAGGCCGGCCGGGACACCTCTGTCGAGGAGGTCAACGCCGCGATGAAGGCCGCCGCCGACGGTCCGCTCAAGGGCATCCTGCACTACACCGAGGACGAGATCGTCTCCGCCGACATCGTCACCGACCCGGCCTCGTGCATCTTCGACTCCGGGCTGACCAAGGTGATCGGCAACCAGGTCAAGGTCGTCGGCTGGTACGACAACGAGTGGGGCTACTCGAACCGCCTGGTCGACCTCGTGAAGCTGGTCGGCGCCGATCTCTGAGCGAGCTTGCGAGCTCCGCAGTCGTGAACGGAAAGGTAGCTCTGTGAGCGCGAGGAGTGAGCTTGCGAGCCCCGCAGTCGTGAACGGAAAGGTAGCTCTGTGAGCATCCGCAACCTCGACGATCTGCTCGCCGAGGGGGTCTCGGGTCGGCGCGTGCTGGTGCGCGCCGACCTGAACGTCCCGCTCGACAAGCAGACCGGCCAGATCACCGACGACGGTCGGATCCGGGCGGTGCTGCCGACACTGGCCGCGCTGCGGGACGCCGGTGCCGCCGTCGTGGTCTGTTCGCACCTGGGCCGCCCCAAGGGCGCGCCCGACCCGAAGTACAGCCTCGCCCCGGTGGCGGCCCGGCTCGGCGAGCTGCTCGACACCGAGGTCGCGTTCGCCACCGACACGGTCGGCGAGTCGGCCCGCGCAGCGGTCGAGGCGCTCGGTGCCGGCCAGGTCGCGCTGCTGGAGAACCTCCGGTTCAACCCGGGCGAGACCAGCAAGGACGAGGCGGAGCGGGCGGCCTTCGCCGACCAGCTCGCCGCGTTCGCCGAGGCGTACGTCGACGACGCGTTCGGGGCCGTGCACCGCAAGCACGCAAGTGTCTACGACGTACCGGCCCGGCTGCCGCACTTCGCGGGTCAGCTCGTGCTCCGCGAGGTGGAGGTGCTGGCCCGGCTGCGGCACGAGCCGGACCGCCCCTACGTGGTGGTGCTCGGCGGCTCCAAGGTCTCCGACAAGCTCGCCGTGATCGAGGCGCTGCTGCCGACCGTCGACCGGCTGCTGATCGGCGGCGGCATGTGCTTCACCTTCCTGCGCGCGCAGGGGCACGAGGTGGGCAAGTCGCTACTCGAAGAGGAGATGCTCGACACCTGCCGGGACCTGCTGGAGCGGGGCGCCGACCGGATCGTGCTCCCGGTCGACGTGGTGGCAGCGACCGAGTTCAGCGCCGACGCCGAGCACGACACCGTACCTGTGGACGCGATCCCGGCCGACCGGCTCGGCCTGGACATCGGCCCCCGTACGGTCGCCGAGTTCGCCGACATCGCCGGTACCGCCCGGATGGTCTTCTGGAACGGCCCGATGGGCGTCTTCGAGCTGGCTCCGTTCGCCGCCGGTACCCGTGGCGTCGCCGAGGCGATCACCTCCGTGAAGGGCTTCACCGTGGTCGGTGGCGGTGACTCCGCCGCGGCCGTACGCGCGCTCGGTCTGGACGAGTCGTCGTTCGGGCACATCTCGACCGGCGGGGGAGCCTCGCTGGAATACCTGGAGGGCAAGGCTCTCCCCGGCATCGTCGCTCTGGAGCAGTAGTGGCCACCCCCGCACCCGCCCGCCGCCCGCTGATGGCCGGCAACTGGAAGATGAACCTCAACCACCGGGAAGCCAACCTGCTGATCCAGAAGCTCGCCGCGAGCCTCAACGAGAAGCAGTTGACCGACGTGGAGACGGTGGTGCTGCCGCCGTACACCGACCTGCGGACCGTGCAGACCCTGGTCGACGGCGACAAGCTGCTGATCGGGTACGGCGCGCAGGACATCTCGCCGCACAAGGGCGGGGCGTACACCGGGGAGATCTCGGGTGCGCTGCTGACCGCGCTCGGCTGCACGTACGTGGTCGTCGGGCACTCCGAGCGGCGGACGTACCACCACGAGGACGACGCGCTGGTCAACGCCAAGACGAAGGCGGCGCTGGCCAACGAGTTGACCCCGATCGTCTGCGTCGGCGAGGGCCTGGACATCCGCGAGCAGGACGGGCATGTGGCGTACGTGCGCGACCAGCTCGACGGCTCGTTGGCCGGGTTGACCGCCGAGCAGGTGACGAAGGTGGTCGTCGCGTACGAGCCGGTCTGGGCGATCGGCACCGGCAAGACCGCGACGCCGGAGAACGCCCAGGAGGTCTGCGGCGCGATCCGGCAGCGGATCGCGGAGGTGCACGGTCAGGAGACGGCCGACCAGGTCCGGGTGCTCTACGGCGGGTCGGTGAAGGCGGCGAACATCGCCGCGATCATGGCGCAGCCGGACGTGGACGGCGCACTGGTCGGCGGGGCGAGTCTGGATGCCGAGGAGTTCGCGCAGATCTGCCGGTTCCCGGAGCACATCGCGCGCTGACGGTCGCTATCCTTGACGAGCCCCGCGTAGCTGAGAGGACTGACCCCTACCATGCCGATCTGGTTCGCATACACGTTGATCGTGTTGCTGGTGATCACGAGCGTGCTGCTCACCTTGCTGATCCTGCTGCACCGGGGCAAGGGCGGCGGGATGTCGAGCATGTTCGGCGGAGGGGTCAGCTCCAGCCTGGCCGGCTCCTCGGTGGCCGAGAAGAACCTCGACCGATACACCGTTCTGGTGGGTCTTGTCTGGTTCGCTTGCATCGTCGGTCTGGGTCTCTGGCTGCGTCTGGCCGAGACGACCTGACAACCAGGGCGTACAAACCGCGCGCGGTCCGCTAACGTGGGCCGCGCGCAGTTTGTCATACCCCTGGGGACCCCCTCTGACGAACGGAGCGAGCAGCGTGCCCACTGGCAGCGCTATCCGTGGCAGCCGAGTCGGTGCCGGCCCAGCCCGGCCGACCGAACGATGCGAACCCGCCCCCCGCCGCCCGGTCACCTACTGGTGCGGCAACGGGCACATGCTGGAGATCCTGTTGGCCGCCGAGGCCCAGATCCCGGAGGTCTGGGACTGTCCGCACTGCGGGCAGCCGGCCGGGCAGGACATGCACAACCCGCCGGGACGGCAGCGGACGGAGCCGTACAAGTCGCACCTGGCGTACGTGAAGGAGCGGCGCAGCGAGGCGGACGCCGAGGCGATCCTCGCCGAAGCGCTCGCCGCGTTGCGGGCCCGCCGGGGTGAGAGCCGGCCCGACTCGGCCCGGTGACGTCAACCGGCCCGGCTCCTCGGTCCGGTTCAGCCGGGACAGACCCCCTGACCCTGGCCGACGACCCGCCGGGGTCAGAGCCCTGACACCAACGAGCGACCCGCAGGGTCGGCGGACGGCGGTGACGCGGGCGACGGCCAGACCCGCCGGCAGAAACCCGGGCGGCAAGGCTTCAACGGAGGCGGAACGTCAGCCGAGGCCGTGCGACGTCGGTTTCACCTCGGCTGCCGCCGCCCGGTCCAGCAGCCACCGGGTCCGTTGCACCCCGGCGACCCCGGCCGCCGGCAACCGGACCGGCCCGCCGCCGTTGCGCGCCATGCCGACCGCCTCGGCCTTGCCGCCGCCGCTGGCGATCAACCAGACGTCCTCGGCGGTGTTGATCGCCCCCTGGGTCAGCGTGATCCGCACCGGTGGCGGCTTCGGGCTGCCCCGGACCGCGCTCACCGGTCCGATCTCGTTGTCGAGCGGATGCTCCGGGAAGAGGGAGGCCACGTGGCCATCCTCACCGACCCCGAGCATCAGCACGTCGAAGTGGGGCAGCCCGGCCGGACCTGGTCCGGCGGCTGCCGCCAGTTCGGCCGCGTACCTGGCCGCCGCCGCCACCGGGTCGGCACCGTCCGGGCCGTCCGAGGCGGGCATCGGGTGCACCCGGGCCTGCGGCAGCGCGTCGAGCAGCGCCTCCCGGGCCTGGGTCTCGTTCCGCTCCGGGTGCCCGGCCGGCAGGAACCGTTCGTCACCCCACCAGATGTCGACCCGGGACCAGTCGACCGCTTCCCGGGCCGGCATCTCGCGTACCGCGCGGTGGATGGCCGCCGCGATCCGGCCGCCGGTCAGCACCACGCTCGCCTCGCCCCGATCCGCCTGGGCGTCGATGATCCTGACCAGCAACCGGGCCGCTACCGCCTGGGCGAGCACTTCCGGGTCGGCGTGCACCACCACCGTCGTCTCGGTCACGCGACACCCTGCGGCTGCTTCGTCGGGTCCTTCCAGACGTGCACCCGCTGGGCAGGCCGCCGGTCCAGCCGGGCAACCCCGGCGACGGCACCCAGCGCCTCGGCGTAGATCTGGTCCGGGTCGAGCCGGCGCAACTCCTCGGCGAGTTCGTCGCCGAGCGGCCGGCGTACCAGTGGCAGTTGCCGGTCGGCCTGTCCGGTACGCCGGAACGTCGCCTGGTTGTCGTCCCGGGTCAGCACCAGCTCGTCGCCGTTGGCGCAGCGCAGCTCCACCGAACGCATCCGGGGGAACTCGCTCGTGTGCTCCCAGTGCGGGTGCAGGCCCAGCCGGGCCTTCAGCCAGCCGATCATCAGTGCCGCGGTCGGGTCGGTGTGCGGCGCGACGACGGTGGCCGAGGTGACCCTGTTGCCCTCGGTCGTGTCGAACGCCCCGGCGACCAGGGTGCGCCACGGGGTGATCCGGGTCCACGCCAGGTCGGTGTCGCCGGGGGCGTAGTCCCGGGCCCGCTGCCGTAGCGCCTCCACCGGATCGGCCGCCTGCGCGCAGTCGGTGATCCGGCGGTCGGCCACCACGCCGAGGAAGTCGTTGGCGATCTCGGCCGGCGGTTCGCCGTGCCACCAGGTCACCACCGGCACGTCCGGGACCAGCAGCGGCATCACCACCGACTCGGCGTGCAGGGCGAGCCGGCCGTACATCCGGGTCACCACCGCCTCGCCCGGGCCGAGCCGGCCGCCGACGACGATCTCGGCGTCCAGCCGGTTGCGGTCGCGTTCGATGTCGGAGCGGACCACCACCACCATCCGGCACGGGTGGGCGGCCGAGGCGATGGTCACCGCCGCCTCGGCCTCCCGTACCCGCGGCTCGTCGACGACGACGATCAGGGTCAGCGCCATGCCGCTGGCCACTCCGCCCGCGCTGCGCCGTTCGGCGGCCAGGGCCTTCACCACCTCGTTGCCGGTGGTGTCCCACAAGCCGATCAACGCTGCCTCCTGGTTGTTGTCGTTACGATCCTTCGCGGGTCACGCCCGCCGCCACGCCCTGCCCTCGCGGGCCAGCAGCTCGTCCGCCGCCCGGGGACCCCATTCGCCGGCCCGGTAGGGCTCCGGCTTGACGCCCTGCCAGGCCTCCTCCAGCGGGTCGATCACCTGCCAGCTCTGCTCGACCTCGGCGGCGTCCGGGAAGAGGGTCCGGTCACCGATCAGCACGTCCAGCACCAGCCGCTCGTACGCCTCGGGGCTGGCCTCGGTGAACGCCTCGCCGTACTGGAAGTCCATCGCGATGTCCCGGACCTCCATAGTGGTGCCGGGGACCTTCGAGCCGAACTTCAGCACCACGCCCTCGTCCGGCTGGACCCGGATGACGAGCTGGTTGTTGCCGAGCATCTCCATGTCGGCCGGGTTGAAGGGCAGGTGCGGTGCCTTCTTGAACATGATGGCGACCTCGGTCACCCGGCGCGGCAACCGCTTGCCGGCCCGGATGTAGAACGGCACCTCGGCCCAGCGTCGGTTCTGGATGCCGAGCCGGACCGCCACGTACGTCTCGGTGGTCGAGTCCGGCGGCACACCCTCCTCGTCGAGGTAGCCGACGGCCCGCTTGCCGGCCACCCAGCCGGGCAGGTACTGCCCGCGTACGGTGCCGGTCTGCACGTTCTGCGGCAGGGTGATCGCCCGCAGCACCTTCAGCTTCTCGGCCCGGATCTCGCTGGCGTCGAAGCTGGTCGGCTCCTCCATCGCCACCAGGGCGAGCAGTTGCAGGAGGTGGTTCTGCAACACGTCCCGGGCGGTGCCGGTGGCGTCGTAGAAGCCGGCCCGGGTGCCGATCCCGACGTCCTCGGCCATGGTGATCTGCACCGAGTCGACGTACTTGGAGTTCCAGAGCGGCTCGAAGAGGTTGTTGGCGAAGCGCAGGGCGAGGATGTTCTGGACTGTCTCCTTGCCCAGGTAGTGGTCGATCCGGAACACGTCGTCCCGGGTGAAGACGTCGTCGACCAGGTCGTTGAGCGCCTTCGCCGAGGGCAGGTCGTGCCCGAACGGCTTCTCCACCACGACCCGCCGCCAGCCGCCGCACTTGTCGTTGTCCGCCATGCCGGTCCGGGCGAGCTGCTTGAGCACGGTCGGGAACGCGGCCGGCGGGATGGAGAAGTAGAAGGCGGCGTTGCCGCCGATCCCGTGGCTGTCCCGCAGCTCGTCCAGGCAGGTGGCCAGCTTGTCGAACGCGGCGTCGTCGTCGAACGCGCCGCCGACGAACTTGATGTTGCCGGCCAGCCGGCCCCAGACCTCCTCCCGCCACGGTGTCCGGGCGTGCGCTCGGGCGGCTTCCCTGGCCATCGACTCGAAGTCGCCGTCGCCCCAGTCCCGCCGGGCGAACCCGAGCACCACGAAGCCCGGGGGCAGCAGCCCCCGGTTGGCCAGGTCGTAGACCGCCGGCAAGAGCTTCTTGCGGGCCAGGTCCCCGGTGACACCGAAGATCACCAGTGCGCACGGCTCCGGGATCCGCGGCAACCGCCGGTCCTGCGGGTCGCGCAGCGGATTCACGGCACCCCCTCCTCGCTGAAGTCCGTCAGTGTCAGCATGCCGGGTCGTCGTCAACTCCGCAGGCCCCGTACCGCGTCGAGGAGGTGCGGAATCGTGGCGCCCCGGTCCGTCAGGTGCAGCCGGAGCACCGGCCGGCCCCGCTGGGCGAGGGCCTCGCGGTCACCGGCGGCCTGCGCGGCCTGCAACTGCCCGAACGAGTACGGCTTGCCGGGCACCGGCAGGTCCTCGGCGACGTCCCCGGTGATCTGGAGGTACGACCCGAGCTGCGGACCGCCCTTGTGGTACTGCCCGGTCGAGTGCAGGAACCGGGGTCCCCAGCCGAAGGTGACCGGTCGCCCGGAGGCGGCGGCGAGTCCGGGGCGCACCTGTGCGGTCTTGGCGTCGGCGAACCGGTCCAGGTACGCCATCACGGCCAGGTAGCCGCCCTCGGCGAGCCCGTCGAGCAGCAGTCGCAGCGCCCCGGCCACGTCACCGGGGATCGGGTCGGTCCGCTGCGGCTCGCCCGGGAACCAGTACCCCTCGATCCCGTTGTCGACGAAGGTCGGCGTCTCGACCGGCAGCCCGGCGCCGAGCAGCCGGTTGGTGTTCTCCTTGGACTCGGTCACGTTCGGCTGGTTGAACGGGTCGATCCCGAGCACCACCCCGGCGACGGCCGTGGCGTACTCCCAGGCCAGGAACTGCGCGCCCAGCGGGCCGTTCACCGCCAGGTCGGCCCGGATCCCGCCGCCCGGCACGGCACCGGCGGCGAGCCCGCCGCCGTAGGTGACGGTGAGCACGTCCGGCCCGGTCGCTCCCGGGCTGCCCGGGTCCTCGACCACCACCGGCAGGATGCCGACGCCGTTCTTGCCGGTGGACTCGGCGATCAGCTGCTCGGCCCAGTCGCCGAGACCGTCGATGCCGGTGCCGTCCGAGATCAGCGCGACCTTGTCCCGGCCGGTGGTGGCGGCGGCACCGAGCGCGGCGCCGATCGCCAGCCCCGGGTTGTCCTGCGCCCCGCCGAGCGCCCCGGCCAGCTCCTCGGCCTGGTCGAGCAGTTCGGAGACGTCGACCCCGGCCAGCGCCGAAGGGACCAGCCCGAACGCGGTGAGCGCCGAGTAGCGCCCGCCGACGTCCGGGTCGGCGAGCACCACGAAGGCGCCCATCTCCTCGGCGGTCTTGGACAGCGGCGAGTCGGGGTCGGTGACCACCACGAAGCGCCGGCCGGCCTCCGCCTCGGTCAGCCCGGAGTCGAGGAACGCCTGCCAGTACGCCCGGCGGTGGCTGTCGGTCTCCACCGTCGAGCCGGACTTGCTGGCCACCACCACGACGGTCCGGTCCAGCCGGTCGGCGATGGCGGCGCGTACCTGCCCGGGGTCGGTGGTGTCCAGCACGGTCAGCGACCTGCCGAGGGTACGGGTGATCACCTCGGGGGCCAGCGACGAGCCGCCCATCCCGGCGAGTACTACGTGGTCGAGGTCGGCCAGTTCGGCCTTCAGCTCGGCGAGCTGGGGGAGCAGTTCCCGGCTGCGCCGGAAGGTGTCCACCCAGCCGAGCCGGATCGCCGCCTCGGCCTGCGCGTCCGTCCCCCACAGCGTCGGGTCCTTGGCGACCAGCCGGGCCGGTACGTCCTCGGCGAGCAGCGCGGCCCGGGCCGAGGCCGGTGCGGCGGCGTCGACCGTCTCCGCACCGTAGACGGCGAGTCCGGCCGCCCCCTCGCAGCCGCCGTCGAGCAGGTCCTGGCTGGTCACGCGTTGCCTCCCGCCCGGGCGGCCGCCTCGGCGTTCTCCCCGGCGGCCTGGTTCGGCTCCCCGGCGCCCTGTGCGGCGGCCTCCAGCGACTTGCGTACCCCGTCGAGCAGTTCCAGCCAGCTGGTCTCGAACTTCTCCACACCCTCCCGCTCCAGGGTGGCGATCACGTCGTCGAAGTCGACGCCGGCCTCGGCCAGCCCGGTGAGCACCTCCCGGGCCTCGGCGTAGGAGCCGGTGACGGTGTCCGGGCGGGTCTCGCCGTGCTCGGCGAAGGCGTCGATCACCGGCTCCGGCATGGTGTTGACGGTGCCGGGGGCGATCAGCTCCTCGACGTAGATCACGTCGCGGTAGTCCGGGTTCTTGGTCGAGGTGGAGGCCCAGAGCGGGCGCTGCGGGTGGGCACCGGCGTCGGCCAGCGCCTGCCAGCGGTCCGAGGAGAAGACCTCGGAGTACCGCTCGTAGGCGAGCTGGGCGTTGGCCACCGCCGCCTTGCCCTTCAGCGCGGCCAGGTCCGACCCGCCGGCACCGCCGAGCTTGTCCAGCCGCTTGTCGACCTCGGTGTCGACCCGGGAGACGAAGAACGACGCCACCGAGGCGATCTTGCTGAGGTCGTGCCCGTTCGCCTTCGCCTGCTCCAGCCCGGCCAGGAACGCCTCCATCACCTGCGAGTAGCGCTCCAACCCGAAGATCAGCGTGACGTTCACGCTGATCCCCTCGGCCAGGGTCGCGGTGATCGCCGGCAACCCCGCCTCGGTCGCCGGGATCTTGATGAACAGGTTCGGCCGGTCGATCAGCCACCACAGGGCCTTCGCCTCGGCCACCGTCGGCTCGGTCCGGTACGCGAGCCGCGGGTCCACCTCGATCGAGACCCGACCGTCCACCCCGGCACTGCTGTCGTACGCCGGGCGCATCACGTCGCAGGCCCACCGCACGTCGTACGTGGTCAGCGCGCGTACCGCCTCCTCGACGCTGACCCCGCGCATCGCCAGGTCCCGCAGCTGCCAGTTGTACTCGTCCGCGTCGCTGAGCGCCTTGGCGAAGATGGTCGGGTTGGTGGTCACCCCGACCAGGTGCTTCTCCCGGCGCAGCTGGTCCAGGTTGCCCGAACTCAGGCGCACCCTCGAAAGATCGTCGAGCCAGACCGCCACTCCCGCAGCGGTGAGCTCACCCAACCGGTCAGTCATGTCTGAAACCCCTCAGTTGCCGGTGGTGTCACCGGTGATCTGGCCCAGCCGGGTCAGCGACGCGTGTGCGGCCGCGACGATCCGGTCTGGGGTGAATCCGAACTGTTCGAAGAGCACGCTGTGCGGTGCGCTCGCGCCGTAGTGCTCCAGGCTGACCGCCTCGCCGCTGTCGCCGATCAGGTCACGCCAGGACATCGCGATGCCGGCCTCGACGCTGACCCGGGCCCGGACGGAGCGGGGGAGGACCGAGTCCTGGTATGCCGAGTCCTGCTCCCGGAACCACTCCTGGCAGGGCATCGAGACGACCCGGGTCGGGGTGCCCTCGGCCTCCAGCCGCTCCCGGGCGGTCAGGCAGAGCTGCACCTCGGAGCCGGTGCCGATCAGGATCACCTGCGGCTGGGCGTTCGACGCCTCGGCCAGCACGTAGCCGCCCTTGGCGGTCTGGTCGGCGCCGGCCAGCTCGGTGCGGTCCAGCGTCGGCAGCGGCTGCCGGCTCAGCGCCAGCGCGGAGGGCCGGTCGGTGTGCTCCAGCGCCCGCCGCCAGGCCCAGGCGGTCTCGTTGGCGTCGGCCGGCCGGATCACGTCCAGGCCGGGGATGGCGCGCAGCGCGCTCAGCTGCTCGACCGGCTGGTGGGTGGGGCCGTCCTCGCCGAGACCGATCGAGTCGTGCGTCCAGACGTAGACCACCGGCAGTTTCATCAGCGCGGCGAGCCGGACCGCCGGGCGCATGTAGTCGCTGAAGACCAGGAAGGTGCCGCCGTAGGGGCGGGTGCCGCCGTGCAGCGCGATGCCGTTCAGGATGGCACCCATCGCGTGCTCGCGGATGCCGAAGTGCAGCGTCCGGCCGTACTCGTTGCCCGGGAACGTCTTGGTGGCGTATTCGCTGGGGATGAAGGACGGCTCGCCCTCCATCGTGGTGTTGTTGCTCTCGGCCAGGTCGGCCGAGCCGCCCCACAGCTCCGGCAGCACCGGGGCCAGGGCGTTCAGGACCTTGCCGGAGGCGGCCCGGGTGGCGATCCCCTTGGCGTCCGCCGGAAACTCCGGCAGCGCGTCGGTCCAGCCGACCGGCAGGGTACGGGTGGCCAGCCGGTCGTGCAGCGCCTTGCCCTCCGGGTTGGCGTCCGCCCACGCCTGGTACGCGGTCTCCCACTCGGCACGCTCCGCCCGCCCCCGCTCCAGCACCTGCCGGGCGTGCGTCAGCACCTCCTCGTCGACCTTGAAGTGCTGGGCCGGGTCGAAGCCGAGCAGCTTCTTGGTCTCGGCCACCTCGTCGGCGCCGAGCGCCGAGCCGTGGATCTTGCCGGTGTTCTGCTTGGTCGGCGCCGGCCAGCCGATGATGGTGCGCAGCGCGATGAACGACGGTTTGCCGGTCTCCGCCCTGGCGGCCAGCAACGCGGCGTGCAGCGCCTCGACGTCCTCCTGGTAGTGGCCCTGGTCGGCGTCACCGCTGCGCCAGTCGACCGTCTGCACGTGCCAGCCGTACGCCTCGTAACGGGCGGCCACGTCCTCGCTCTTGGCGATCCGGGTGTCGTCCTCGATCGAGATCTCGTTGTCGTCGTAGATCAGGATCAGGTTGCCCAGTCGCTGGTGCCCGGCGAGCGCGCTGGCCTCGTGGCTGATCCCCTCCTCGATGTCGCCGTCCGAGGCGATGCACCAGATGTGGTGGTCGAAGGGGGAGGTGCCGGGTGCGGCGTCGGGGTCGAGCAGGCCGCGCTCCCGGCGGGCGGCCATCGCCATCCCGACCGCGTTGCCGAGCCCCTGCCCGAGCGGGCCGGTGGTGGTCTCGACGCCCCGGGTGTGTCCGTGCTCGGGGTGACCCGGGGTGAGCGAACCCCACTGGCGCAGCGACTTGAGGTCGGCGAGGCCGAGGCCGTAGCCGCTCAGGTAGAGCTGGATGTAGAGGGTGAGACTGCTGTGGCCGGCCGACAGCACGAACCGGTCCCGGCCGGTCCAGTCGGGGTGGCTCGGGTCGTGCCGCATGACCCGGTTGAACAGCAGGTAGGCGGCCGGTGCCAGGCTCATCGCCGTACCCGGATGGCCGTTGCCGGATTTCTCCACGGCGTCCATGGCCAGCACCCGGACGGTGTCGACGGCACGCTGGTCGAGCTCGGACCAGCTCAGCGAGGTTTGCTCGGGTCGATTGTCAGCCACGATCGTGTGTGCTCCTCGGCGTGATGGGCGGAACCCTCCCACATGACCCTAGCGACCGCTTCCGCGCGCCAACCCCCGGATCTCGTCCACTGGCCGCGCGGTTCGCCGGAAGTGTGATCGTTCGCACCGAAGAAGGGTCGCCCGGGCAGCGAAAACGACGACGCGTAGGCTGTCGGTCGGCGTGCTGACCATGCGGTCACCCGTCACCCGCGCTGCCCGCGCAGCCAATCACCCGTGCCCGATGCCGGAAGGTGGCAATCCGTGAGCATGATCACCGAGCGCCCCGTGACCGGCGGTGCCCCGGCAGCGGGGACTCCGGGCGAGGTTGCCCCGGGCGAGGTGACCCGGCGCCCCGACGTCGCCGCCCTGATCCGGGCGTACGTCGCGCTGACCAAGCCACGGATCGTCGAGCTGCTGCTGATCTCCACGGTGCCGACGATGATGCTTGCCCACGGCGGGATCCCGTCGCTCTGGCTGGTCGGGGTGGTGCTGGTCGGCGGGTCGCTGGCGGCGGGTGCGGCGAACGCGCTGAACTGCTACATCGACCGCGACATCGACCAGGTGATGAAGCGGACCAAGCGCCGGCCGCTGCCGACGCACACCGTGGCGCCCCGCAACGCGCTGGTCTTCGGGCTGGTGCTGGCGGCGGTCTCGGTGACCCTGATGGCGGTCTTCACCAACTGGCTGGCCACCGCGCTGACCCTGGCCGCCATCGCCT
The DNA here is from genome assembly GCF_002846275.1 of Plantactinospora sp. CNZ320. Classification (NCBI taxonomy): domain Bacteria; kingdom Bacillati; phylum Actinomycetota; class Actinomycetes; order Micromonosporales; family Micromonosporaceae; genus Plantactinospora; species Plantactinospora sp. CNZ320. The sequence continues at coordinate 2,500,782 of NZ_PJMP01000001.1, read as the reverse complement.
ACTACGACCTCGTCTACACCCTGTGGTTGAAGCGGACCACCTGGCAGAGCACCCTCTGGGGCGGCATCTGCGGCTCGGCTCCGGTGTTGATCGGCTGGGCGGCGGTGACCGGCTCGCTGGCGCCGCAGGCCTGGGGCCTGTTCGCGGTGGTGTTCTTCTGGCAGCTGCCGCACTTCTACGCCCTGGCCATCAAGTTCAAGGACGACTACGCCCGGGCGGGCGTCCCGATGCTTCCGGTGGTCGCCTCGATGCGCCGGGTGACCATCGAGATCGTGGTCTACACCTGGTTGACCGTGGCGGCGTCGGTGCTGGTCTGGCCGCTTGGCATGGGCCCGGTCTACGGGGTCACCGTGCTTGCCACCGGTGGGATGTTCATCGTCGAGGCGCACCGGTTGAGCCAGCGGGCCGCCCGGGGCGGGCCGGTCAAGCCGATGCGGCTGTTCCACTGGTCGATCACGTACCTGACGATTGTCTTCGCGGCCGTCGCGGTCGACGCGCTGCTCTGAGTTTTGGGGCCTTCGTGCCCGTTCGTCCTGTTTGTCGAGCTTTAACGTGAATGATGGTTTTGAATTGGTCACGTATAGCCCGATAAATCCCCCGAAGTCGGTGCGCCGTTACCGTAAACCTCTCCGTAATCGGGATCACAAATTATCGGTAGCTGCCCCTCGTGGCGGCGGAAGTCTGCTTAGGCTTCGCGTTATGGCAGATGGTTCCGATACGACGCCGACGGGCGAGCAGACCGTCGCGGGCCAGACCAACAACGGTCTGGTCGCCGGCATCCAGTCGTTTGCCGCCGGGCACGGCGGCGCGAAGGCGGTCATCGAGTACGTCGGCAAGCGGGGCGCACGCATTGTCCTGGTGGGGGAGGACGGCGTGTGGGCCGACCAGTTCGCGGACAGCACCGATGTCGCGCGACTGGCCTGCGCCAAGGCGGGGGTCGCCGTGGAGAACGAATGGGAGCGGGAACTGATGGACCAGATGCGTCCGAGTCACGATCTATGGCGATCGATGGCTCGACGGACCATGGCTCGTTGATAAATTTGTCCGATAACTACCGTGCGACCCGGGGCGAACCCCGGGTCGCTCTCATTACCTGTGCGGAACTGCCTGAACTCGACCCCGACGACCGGCTGTTGCTGGCCCCGCTCGCCGAGCGCGGCATCCGGGTCGAGGTGGCGGTCTGGGACGACCCGGATGTCGACTGGGCCGGCTACGACCTGGCGGTACTCCGCTCGGCCTGGGACTACCCGCCCCGCCGTGCCGAGTTCGTGGCCTGGGCCGAGACCGTGCCCCGGCTGGCCAATCCGGCCGACCTGGTGCGCTGGAACACCGACAAGCGCTACCTGCGGGAGTTCGCCGACGCCGGACTGCCGACCGTTCCTACCAGCTGGCTGGACCCGAACACCGACTGGCAACTGCCGGCGACGCCCGGCGAGTACGTCCTCAAGCCCGTCGTCGGCGCCGGCAGCCTGGACACCGGCCGGTACGACCTGACCGACGCGGAGCACCGGGAGCTGGCCGTCGCACACGTCAAGCGGCTCCAGGCGGCCGGCCGGTGGGTGATGGTGCAGCCGTACCTGGCCGCCGTGGACACCACCGGGGAGACCTCGCTGCTCTACGTCGCCGGCCCGGACGGGCTCCGGTTCAGCCACGCCATCCGCAAGGGGCCGATGCTCGTCGGTCCGGACTACGGCGTCGACGGGCTGTTCCGGCCGGAGGAGATCACCCCGCGTACCCCGGCCGAGGCGGAGGTCGCCCTCGCCGAGCGGGTACTCCCGGTGCTGCCCGGCGGGCCGGATCGGCCGCTCTACGTCCGGGTGGACCTGATCCCCGGACCGGACGGCGCACCGGTGCTGGTCGAGGTGGAGCTCACCGAGCCATCGCTCTTCCTGGCCCACGCCCCGGGCGCCGCCGACCGCCTGGCCGACGCCATAGCCGCCCGCCTGCGCTGAGGTGTAAGGAAGGGCCCCCGCTACAACAGAAAACGATAAGAAGGGGCCCTTCCTTACACCCGTTCGAGCAGCCGGGTGTTGGCGCTGGGGGGTGGGGTGACGGCGGGCGCGGTGCGTTCCCGGGTCGACCAGAGCACCGCGAGAGCGGCCAGCCAGACCAGGCAGGAGCCGAGCATGTGCGCGCCGACCAGCACCACCGGCAGCCCGGTGAAGTACTGCACGAAGCCGATCAGACCCTGGCCGAGTTCGGCGAGCACGAGCAGGCCGGCCGCCCGGACCGCAGCGGCGGGTGCGTCGACCGCCCGGAACGCGAACCAGATCGCGATCGAGAGACCGAGCAGCAGGAAGACCGTGTCGGCGTGCACCTGGGAGATCGTCTCCGGGTCCAGGTTGTTGCGGGCCGCCCCGGAGTCGCCGGAGTGCGGGCCGCTGCCGGTCACCCAGGTGCCGACCACGAGTACGGCGGCGGCCACCCCGGCGGTGAGCCAGGCGAGGGTACGCAGCGGTGCCGGTACGGTCGGCCGGACCGGTCCGTCCGGTTCGAGGCTCCGGCGCCAGAACGCGTACGCCGCCGCGATCACCGCCATCGAGGCGAGGAAGTGCAGCCCGACCACCCACGGGTTCAGGTCGGTGAGCACGGTGAACCCGCCGATCACCGCCTGTGCCGGGATGCCGAACGCGGCACCGACGCTGAGCCAGCGGAGCCCTCGGCGGGCCGGCCGCTGCCGCCAGGCGGCGACGACCCCGGCGATGACCACCGCGGCCAGCACGAAGGTGAGCAGCCGGTTGCCGAACTCGATCACCCCGTGCACGCCCATCTCCCGGGTCGTCACGTAGGAGTCGTCGGTGCAGCGGGGCCAGGTGGGGCAGCCGAGTCCGGATTTGGTCAGCCGGACCGCGCCACCGGTCCCGACGATCAGCACATTCCCCACCACGGAGGCGAGGGCCAGTCGCGATAGGGTGGGTTTGCCAGAGAATTCGCCGAATCGGCTCACGCCGGCCATGGTACGTGCAAATGTGATCATGCTGGACGGCGCGTCCGTCGTCCGGTGGCCTGGATCACCGGATGCCGGGTTTGCGGACCTCGGACGAAATACGTAACGTTGGCGTAGTGAAAAACCTGGCGGCGTGCTCGGAGCGGGAACGGGTGACCGATGCGGTCGCCGGTCCCGGCGTGGCCGACGCCGCCGGGCCGGACGGCCGTCCCACCCGGGATCGGGTGACGCAGTTGCTGCTTGAGCACGGCGCGGCCACCGCGGCGCAGCTCGGCGCGGAGCTGGGGCTCAGCCCGGCGGCGATCCGCCGGCACCTGGACGCGATGCTCGCCGACGGCGACGTGATCGCCCGTGACCAGGTCGTCCGCGGCCAGCGCGGTCGTGGCCGACCCGCCCGGATCTTCCGGCTCACCGACTCCGGCCGGCGTCGCTGCGGCACCCACACCTACGACGGGATGGCCACCGCCGCGCTGCGCTGGATCTCCCGGCACGGTGGACCGGACGCGGTCGACGCCTTCGCCGCCGAGCAGGTCGCGGCGCTGGAGGCCCGCTGCCGGGCCGCCATGGAGGGCGCCGGGGACGACCCGCTGGCCAGGGCCGAGGCACTCGCCGGGGCGCTGACCGCCGAGGGATACGCTGCCAACGCGTCGACGATCGCCTCCGGTGGGCAGCTGTGTCAGCACCACTGCCCGGTGGCCCACGTGGCCGCGGAGTTTCCCCAGCTGTGCGAGGCCGAGACGGCGGTCATCTCCCGCCTGGTCGGCACCCACGTGCAGCGGCTCGCCACCATCGCCCACGGCGACGGGGTGTGCACCACGCACATCCCGACCCAGCCCAAACCCTTCCGTCTCAGTGTGAGGACAGACAGATGACCGAGCAGATCGTCCAGCCCCTGACGCAGGAGGAGCAGCTCGCCGCCCTGGGGCGCTACGAGTACGGCTGGGCCGACTCCGACATCGCCGGTGCCGCCGCCCAGCGTGGCCTGAACGAGGCGGTGGTGCGGGACATCTCCGCCAAGAAGAACGAGCCCGCCTGGATGCTCGACCTGCGGCTGAAGGGGCTGCGGCTGTTCGGCCGCAAGCCGATGCCGAACTGGGGCGCCGACCTCGGCGGGATCGACTTCGACAACATCAAGTACTTCGTCCGGTCCACCGAGAAGCAGGCCGCCAGCTGGGAGGACCTGCCCGAGGACATCAAGAACACCTACGACAAGCTGGGCATCCCGGAGGCCGAGAAGCAGCGGCTGGTCGCCGGTGTGGCCGCCCAGTACGAGTCCGAGGTGGTCTACCACAAGATCCGTGAGGACCTTGAGGAGCAGGGCGTCCTCTTCCTGGACACCGACACCGCGCTCAAGGAGCACGAGGACATCTTCAAGGAGTACTTCGGCACGGTGATCCCGGTCGGCGACAACAAGTTCGCCGCGCTGAACACCTCGGTCTGGTCCGGCGGCTCGTTCATCTACGTGCCGAAGGGCGTCAACGTGGAGATCCCGCTCCAGGCGTACTTCCGGATCAACACCGAGAACATGGGCCAGTTCGAGCGGACCCTGATCATCGTCGACGAGGGCGCGTACGTGCACTACGTCGAGGGCTGCACCGCGCCGATCTACTCCTCCGACTCGCTGCACAGCGCGGTCGTCGAGATCATCGTCAAGAAGAACGCCCGCTGCCGCTACACCACCATCCAGAACTGGTCGAACAACGTCTACAACCTGGTCACCAAGCGGGCTGTCTGCCACGAGGGCGCGACCATGGAGTGGATCGACGGCAACATCGGTTCCAAGGTGACGATGAAGTACCCAGCGGTCTTCATGACCGGCGAGCACGCCAAGGGCGAGGTGCTCTCGGTGGCGATGGCCGGCGAGGGCCAGCACCAGGACGCCGGCGCCAAGATGGTGCACGCCGCCCCGCACACCTCCAGCACGATCGTCTCCAAGTCGATCGCCCGGGCCGGTGGGCGTACCTCCTACCGGGGCCTGGTGCAGGTGTTGGAGGGTTCGCACCACAGCAAGAGCACCGTCAAGTGCGACGCGCTGCTGGTCGACACCATCTCCCGGTCGGACACCTACCCGTACGTCGACATCCGCGAGGACGACGTGGCGATGGGGCACGAGGCGACCGTCTCCAAGGTCAGCGAGGACCAGCTCTTCTACCTGATGAGCCGGGGCCTGAGCGAGGACGAGGCGATGGCGATGATCGTGCGCGGCTTCATCGAGCCGATCGCCAAGGAACTCCCGATGGAGTACGCCCTGGAGCTCAACCGGCTGATCGAGCTGCAGATGGAGGGCGCGGTCGGCTGACCCCGGCCGCCCGTCGATCCGCCCGCGACCTCGTCGAGACAAGACCAAGGAAGAGATGACTACCGAAGCATTCGCGCCCGAGGCACCCGGAGCGCAGACGGCTCAGGTCGCACAGACCAAGGCGCAGACGCTCCGCTCGTACGACGTACGCGACTTCCCGGCCCTGACCGGCCTGGAGGAGGATTGGCGGTTCACCCCGCTCAAGCGGCTGCGCGGCCTGGCCGACGACACGTTCAGTCCGGTCGACGGCCGGCTGCGTTACGAGGTGGCCGCGCTGCCGGACGGGGTGACCTTCGGCGGCCTGCACGAGGGTGACGCCCGGATCGGCAGCGTGTTGACCCCGTTCGACCGGATCAGCGCGCTGGCGCACGGCCGGGCCGGCGAGGCGGTGGTCGTGACGGTGGCCCCGGAGACCCGGCCCGCCGAGCCGGTCACCGTCCGGCTGGTCGGGCAGGGTGCCGACGGCGCCTCCTTCGGGCACACCTTCCTCGACGTGGGCCGGTTCGCCGAGGTCACGCTGGTGCTGGAGCAGACCGGTTCGGTGACCCTGGCCGACAACGTCGAGGTCGCCGTCGACGAGGGCGCGAGGCTGACCCTGGTCACCGTCGCCGACTGGGCCTCCGACGCGGTGCAGGCCCAGCACCTGCGGATCCGGCTCGGCCGGGACGCCAAGGTGACGCACGTCCAGGTGAGCCTGGGCGGGGATCTGGTCCGGCAGTACACGAGCGTGGAATACACCGGCCGTGGTGGCGAGGCCGAGCTCTACGGCCTCTACTTCGCCGACGCCGGGCAACACCTGGAGCACCGGCAGATGGTCGACCACACCGTGCCGGACTGCCGTAGCTACGTCGGCTACCGGGGTGCGTTGCAGGGCGAGAGCGCGCACACCGTCTGGGTCGGCGACGTGCTGATCCGGGCCGCCGCCACCGGCACCGACACGTACGAGATCAACCGTAACCTGGTGCTTACCGACGGCGCCCGCGCCGACTCGGTACCCAACCTGGAGATCGAGACCGGCGAGGTGGCCGGCGCCGGGCACGCCAGCGCGACCGGGCGCTTCGACGACGAGCAGCTCTTCTACCTGATGGCCCGGGGCATCCCCGAGGGCGAGGCCCGCAAGCTGGTGGTCCGGGGCTTCTTCGCCGAGCTGCTCAACAAGATCCCGGCCGAGGAGCTGCGCGACCGGCTGGGCGAGCAGATCGAGACGCGGCTGGCCAAGGCGAGGAGTGAGCTTGCGAGCCCCGCAGCCGCCGGCGAGGACGGTGCGGCCAAGGCGAGGAGTGAGCTTGCGAGCCCCGCAGCCGCCGGCGAGGACGGTGCGGCCAAGGCGAGGAGTGAGCTTGCGAGCCCCGCAGCCGCCGGCGAAGACGGTGCAGCCAAGGCGGCGGTCTGATGATCCGGATCTGTTCGACCGAGGACGTGCCGAAGGGCAGCGTCGTCTCCGCCGACGTGGACGGCACCGAGGTCGCCGTCGTGCACGCCGAGGACGGCAACTTCTACGCCATCCGCGACGAGTGCTCGCACGCCGCCGTCGCGCTCTCCGAGGGTGAGGTCGACGGCTGCACCCTGGAGTGCTGGCTGCACGGCTCCCGCTTCGACCTGCGTACCGGTGAGCCGACCGGGCTGCCCGCGACCGAACCCGTACCCGTCTACCCCGTCGAGATCCGCGACGGTGACATCTACCTGAGTCTCACGCCGAGCAATGGAGTTACCGCACCATGAGCGTTCTGGAGATCCGTGACCTGCAGGTGTCGGTCCGGCTGCCCGAGGGCGAGCTGAAGCCGATCCTGGCCGGGGTCGACCTCACCGTGCGGGCGGGGGAGACCCACGCCATCATGGGCCCGAACGGGTCCGGCAAGTCGACCCTGGCGTACTCGATCGCCGGGCACCCGAAGTACGAGATCACCAGCGGCGAGGTGCTGCTGGACGGTCAGGACGTGCTCTCGATGGCCGTCGACGAGCGGGCCCGGGCCGGCCTCTTCCTCGCCATGCAGTACCCGGTCGAGGTGCCCGGGGTGTCCGTGGCGAACTTCCTGCGCACCGCGAAGACCGCGATCGACGGCGAGGCGCCGAAGCTGCGCACCTGGGCCGGCGAGCTGCGCGGCGCGATGGAGCGGCTCCAGATGGACCCGGCGTTCGCCCAGCGCAACGTCAACGAGGGCTTCTCCGGCGGCGAGAAGAAGCGGCACGAGATCGTCCAGCTCGAACTCCTCAAGCCGAAGGTGGCGATCCTCGACGAGACCGACTCCGGGCTGGACATCGACGCCCTGCGGGTGGTCAGCGAGGGAGTCAACCGGGTCCGCGAGACCGGCGAGACCGGGCTGCTGCTGATCACCCACTACACCCGGATCCTGCGCTACATCAAGCCGGACTTCGTGCACGTCTTCGTGGCGGGGCGGATCGTCGAGCAGGGCGGCCCGGAGCTGGCCGAGAAGCTCGAGGCCGAGGGGTACGAGCGGTACGTCGCCGGCGCGGGTTCGGCGCGGGCCTGAGCCGAAGGGCACTGTCGAGATGACCACGATCGCGATCCCGCCGGGGATGCCACAGTACGGCGACGTGCCGCGCTACGACGTCGAGGCGGTACGCGCCGACTTCCCGATCCTGGGCCGTGAGGTCAACGGCCACCCGATGGTCTATCTCGACAGCGCCAACACCTCGCAGAAACCCCGGCAGGTGCTGGACGCGCTGCGGGAGCACTACGAGCGGCACAACGGCAACGTCTCCCGCTCGGTGCACACCGTCGGAACCGAGGCGACCGAGGCGTACGAGGCGGCCCGGGCGAAGGTGGCAGCCTTCATCAACGCGCCGAGCCCGGACGAGGTGGTCTTCACCAAGAACTCCACCGAGGCGATCAACCTGGTCGCGTACGCCTTCTCCAACGCTTCGCTCGGCGGCCCGGCCGGTGACCCGCGGTTCCGGCTCGGCCCCGGCGACGAGATCGTGATCTCCGAGATGGAGCACCACTCCAACATCGTGCCGTGGCAGCTCCTCTGCGAGCGGACCGGCGCCACGCTGCGCTGGTTCCCGGTCACCGACGGCGGCCGGCTCGACGAGTCCGGGCTGGAGGAGCTGGTCAACGAGCGGACCAAACTGGTCTCGATCGTGCACATGTCCAACATCCTCGGCACGGTGAACGCCACCGCCCGGATCACCGAGCGGGTCCGCCAGGTCGGCGCGCTGCTGCTGCTCGACTGCTCGCAGTCCGTGCCGCATCTGCCGGTGGACGTGGTCGACCTGGACGTCGACTTCATCGCCTTCACCGGGCACAAGATGTGCGCGCCGAGCGGCATCGGGGTGCTCTGGGGCCGGGGCGAGCTGCTGGCCGCGATGCCGCCGGTCTTCGGTGGCGGTTCGATGATCGAGACGGTGAGCATGGCCGGCTCGACGTACGCGCCGCCGCCGGCCCGGTTCGAGGCGGGTACCCCGCCGATCGCCGAGGCGGTGGCGCTGGGCGCGGCGGTGGACTACCTGACCGGGATCGGCATGAACGCGATCCAGTGGCACGAGAAGGAACTCACCGCGTACGCGCTTGACGCCCTGGCGACCGTCCCCGGGCTGCGGATCTTCGGCCCGACGGTACCGGTCGGCCGGGGCGGGACGATCTCGTTCGCGCTGGACGGCATCCACCCGCACGACGTGGGTCAGGTGCTGGACGCCCAGGGCGTGGAGGTGCGGGTCGGCCATCACTGTGCGCGACCGGTCTGCGTCCGCTTCGGCGTACCGGCGACGACCCGCGCGTCGTTCTACCTGTACACCACGACCGGTGAGGTCGACGCCCTGGTGCGCGGGCTGGAACAGGTACGGAAGGTGTTCGGGTGATGCAGGTCGACCAGCTCTACCAGGAGATCATCCTGGATCACTACAAGCATCCGCACGGGCGCGGGCTGCGCGAGCCGTACGCCGCCGAGGCGCACCACGTGAACCCCACCTGCGGGGACGAGGTGACCGTACGGGTGGCCGTGGCCGACGACACGCTCAGCGACGTCTCGTACGACGGCCTCGGCTGCTCGATCAGCCAGGCGTCGGCGAGTGTGCTGCACGAGTTGCTCACCGGCCGGCGGGCCGGGGACGCGTTCGCGGTGCACTCCGCCTTCGTGGAGCTGATGTCGGGGCGCGGACAGGTGACCCCGGACGAGGAACTGCTCGGCGACGCGGTGGCGTTCGCCGGGGTGGCCCGCTATCCGGCGCGGGTGAAGTGCGCGCTGCTGCCCTGGATGGCGTTCAAGGACGCCGCGGCCCGGGCCGGCGTGCACGTCGAGGCGCCCGGCGGCGCGGACGTCGGAGTACTCGGCGGCGCGGACGCCGGAGTGCCCGGCGGCGCGGACGCCGGAGTGCCCGGCGGCGCGGACGCCGGAGTGGCCGGCGGCGCGGACGTCGGAGTGCCCGGTGGCGCGGACGTCGGAGTGCCCGGCGGCGCGGACGCCGGGACGGCCGGTGGCGAGGACAGTAACGAGCGGAGCGAGGTGAAGACGGCATGACTGACCAGGACATGAAGGCCGCGTCGGCCGAGTCTGCGGGCTCGACCGGCAGGGCTGCGGTCGCCGACATCGAAGAGGCGATGAAGGACGTCGTCGACCCCGAGCTGGGCATCAACGTGGTGGACCTCGGTCTGGTCTACGGGGTGCACGTCGACGACGAGAACGTCGCGACGCTGGACATGACGCTCACCTCGGCGGCCTGCCCGCTGACCGACGTCATCGAGGACCAGGCCCGGCAGGCGCTGACCACCGGCCCCGGCGGCGGCCTCGTCGACGACATCCGGATCAACTGGGTCTGGCTGCCCCCGTGGGGCCCCGACAAGATCACTGACGAGGGCCGCGACCAACTCCGCGCCCTCGGCTTCAACGTCTGACTTTCCACGGTCGAGTTGTCGCAGATCTTGACGACCTGTTGTCGTTCCCACGACAACAGGTCGTCAACATCTCCGGTGTACTCCCCGGGTGCGGATGCCGGGGGACGGGGATGGCGAGTGGGAGTGGCTGCTGTTCGAGCAGTCGCAGGTCGTCACATGGCAGCAGGCCAGCCGGGCGCTCTCGCCGGGCAGGGTGCGGCACCTGCTGGCGGCCGGGCGCTGGCGGCGGTGGTGCCGTGGCGTGCTCGTCACACATCCCGGTGAACTGACCCGGTCCCAACAGCTCTGGGTGGCGGTGCTGTCGGTCGGACCCGATGCCGTGCTCGCCGGCCTCAGCGCCGCCGCCGAGGCGGGACTGCGCGGCTTCCGGCGGGAGCCGATCGACGTACTCGTGCCGGAGCGGCACAGCACCTCGACCGCCCGCCGTCGACTCCAACCGGGAATGCCCGGCGTACGGGTGCACCGGACCAGATCGCTGCCGCCGGAGCAGGTACAGATGGCTCGGCCGCCCCGGACCGGTACGGCACGTGCGCTTGTGGACGCGGCCGGCTGGGCGCGTACCGACGACGAAGCACGGTCGGTGATCGCGGCCGGGTGCCAGCAGCGTCTGGTGCTGCCTGGCGAGATCGTCAAGGTGATCGAGGGGTTGCCCCGGGCCCGTCGCCGGGCGCTGGTGCTGGAGACTGCCCGGGATGCCGAGGGTGGTGCCGAGGCGCTCTCCGAGATCGACTTCGTCCGGCTCTGCCGTCGCTACCACCTGCCACGACCCGATCTTCAGCAGCGGCGACGGGACGCCGCCGGACGCCTGCGTTACCTGGACGCGTACTGGCGACGCTGGCGGTTGCACGTCGAGGTCGACGGTGCGCACCACATGGAGGTACGCCACTGGGAGGCGGACATGCGCCGGCAGAACGAGGTGTGGCTCGACGGCGACCGCCTGCTCCGCTTCACCGCCCACCAGATCCGCCACCGCCCGGCCGAGGTGGCGGAGCAACTCCACCGCGCCCTCACCACCGCCGGCTGGCGCCCGCCGAGCCACCGCCGAGTCGGCAGATCTTGACGAGTTCTCGTCGTTCGGGCGACAACAGGTCGTCAAGATCTCCTGACCGTCTTCAGTGTGCGTAGGCCTGGAGCTCCCAGAGGGAGACGCCGTAGCCGGTGGCTCGGGTGAGGGCGTGTAGGCGAAGGTAGCGGGCAGAGGTGGCGGGGAAGGCGTTGTTGTCGGTGTTGCCGTCGCCGACCGTGGTCGACCAGACCGGGCGCCAGCTGGTGCCGTCGGTGGAGACCTCGATTCGGTACGACCGGGCGTACGCCGCCTCCCAGTGCAACACCACCCGGCCGAGGGTACGGGTCGATCCGAGGTCGACGGTGATCGACTGGTTGTCCGACCAGGCGCTGGCCCAGCGGGTACCCGGATCGCCGTCCACCGCCCGGGCCGCAGGGTGCCCGAGCTGGCTGCTGGAGGCGCGCACCGGCCGGCCTGCGGCGAGGTTGGCGAGGTCGTCGCCGCGTCCGGCCGGGAACGACACCACCTGCTGGTACGTCGGCCGGTTCTGCCAGGCGATGATGTCGTGCCTGATCCCGCCCAGCGGGGACTGCACGATCGCGTCGGCGCACCACTGGTCCCCGGCGGCGCAGTACTCGTCGCCGGGATATACCTCGGCGGCCGGCTGGGCGGCGGCGGTGCGCAGGGTGTCCAGCAGGATCTGCCGGCAGGCAGCCAGGCTGCCGTTCCCGCAGTACGTCCGGCCGAGCCCGCCCGGCACCGGCTCGCCGAGTACCGCCCGCAGGTCGGCGTCGACGTAACCCCACCAGCCGTACTGGAAGGAGGAGCCCTTGTGCGTCTGGGCGCCGGCGGCCGAACCGGGCAGGTTGGTGTCCTCGCCCCGCTGGTGCCCGGAGGGTGACTCGTTGATCTGCATCGCGTTGACCAGCGCCTGGTAGAGGTCGCCGCCGAGCGGCCCGGCGAACTGGCCCCGAACCAGCAGCGGCCACCACGCGTCGAAGACCCGGATCGCCTCGGCGTGCTGGTACGTCCTCGAACCGGCCGAGGTCTCCACCCGCAGCGCCCCGGCCTGCCGCCACGCCTTCAGCCGGCCGATCACCCCGGCCAGGCCGGCGTCACCCACGGGTTGGCTCTCCAGCACCCGGACCAGTTCGTCGAGCACCTCGATCCCGCGCAGGTCGGTCAGGCCGGCCCGCTGCACCAGCGCGGTGAGCGAGGCGCGGTCGAACTTCCGTCCGGCCTCGATCGCCGCCCGGATCGGCTTGTCCAGCAGATCGCCCCGGTGCACCGGACCGAAACTGAAGTTGCCGTCCGCCGCGCCGTAGTCGGCGGCCTGCTTGTTGTTCCAGCTGACGTAGTAGTCCTGGTCGACCGAGTGCGGGTGTGCCGACGCCGGATGGTAGTTCGCGGTGTTGGTGGCCGGGTCGAAGCCCTGCCACTCGTACCCCGGTTCGGCCCGGATCGGCAGGTTCGGGTTCGATCCGGCGGCCCGGACCGGGTTCAGCCCGGAGTTGGCGTACGCGGCCTGGCGGGAGTTGACGTAGAACCAGTTGAAGGCGTACCCGATCTCGGCGGCAGCGGCGGTGAAGCCGGCGGCGTCGCCCATCGCGGCCGGGTCGTTGAACATCTGGAAGCCGATCGCCGAGTCGGCCTCGTGCCGGTACGTCGACCGGAGCTGGGTGAACGCGTGTGGCGCCCCGCCGACGGTGCCCCGCCAGGCGACCAGCCCCAGCCTGGTCCGCCGGGCGATCATCGTGTACGAGCCGGCCGCCGTGCCGTCCGCGACGGTCGGCTTCCAGGAGTTGACGTGCGAGATCTCCTCCATCGCCAGGCACTGCCCGCGATAGCGGTAGAAATTGCTGGCCAGCGTCGGTGTGCTGCCGTCGGTCGTGCAGAGCGGCACGGCGTAGGTGTCGGTGATGTCCTGGGTGGCCGAGGTGGCGCTCCAGGCGTAGTCCTGGCCCCGACCGAGCAGCACATAGAGGTTGACCCCGGCGAACGCGGCGCCCCGGGCGCTGATCCCCGGCCCCTGCAACTCCTGCATCATCAACAGTTGCGGGGCGAAGTAGCCGGTCTGCGGCCCGAAGACCGCTATCGGGTGACCGGTGGCCGAGTGCGCTCCGGAGATCACGGCGGCGTTCGACATTCCCCGATGGGTGACGGTGAGCCCCGACAGCGCGGCGGCCAGCTCGGCGGGTCCGCCGGTGGCCTGTCGGGCCGACCCGGTGGGATTGGCGGTGACCGCCTCGGGTCGGGCCGTGCCCGGGTCGGGGAGGACCACGCTGGGCGCGTCGGGGTCGGCGGCGCCGTACGGGAAGCTCTGCCCGTCGTGCAGGGTCAACACCGTCTCCGGGTTGTTCTGCATCCGGAACGCGGTCCAGACCCGGTCACCCTCGACCGGGCCGTACTTCGCCCGGGCGGCGATCCGGACCAGCGCGGACTGCATCTCGTGCCCGCCGCCGCCACCGAAGAGCCCGCCGACCACTCCGGAGATGGCGATCAGGTCGGTCATCTGGAACGGCTTCGGCCCGCCCGCGTTGGTGATCGCGTCCAGGTGCCCGGTCAGCACGTACTCGCCGGGGCAGTTGCGGTTGGCCATGCAGTGCCGGATGTAGGCGTTGATCCCGGCGATGTACTCCTGCACGTCGGCGTAGAGCTGCTCGCCCCGGGGACCGTGCTGGCGCAGCGCGGCGACCTGGGCGGCGAGGTCCGCCTCGGTGTACGGCGAGTTCCGCCAGACGCTCTGTTCGAGTGCCCGGTTGCCCGGTGCGCCGCCGGCGAACGGGGTGAGGGTGCCCCGGCCGACGTGCCGGAGCAGATCCATCGTGAAGAGCCGGTCCTCCGCATCGACGTAACCGGCGCCGAACATGGTGCCGCCCCGGGTGGTGCCGGTGACGTGCGGGACGCCTGTCGCCCGGTCCCGCAGCACCGTGACGTCGGCGCGCGGCGAGTAGCGGCGCTCGACCTGTCCGGCCGGTACCCCGAAGGAGGCGTCGTTGAAGAAGGCGCCGAGCTGATCCTCGCGCAGCCCGGCGTACCCGTAGACCAGGCTGGCGTACCGGTCGAGCTGGTCCCCGGCGTGCCGGGGCAGTACTCCGAGGGTCTGGTTGGCCAGCACCTCGACCAGGGTGGCGTTGCCGTTCTGGCCCGGCGGCAGGATGTCGGCGCACTCGCCCAGGCAGTGGTCGCCGGCCGCGAAGGCGGTGGCGGCGGGTGCGGCGGACGGTGCGGCGGGCGGTGCGGTGCCGGGGCCGGCGGGTCCGGGTGGCGGTGCGGCGGGTGCCGGGGCGGCGGTGAACGCGAGCGCGACCGCGCTGAGCACCGCGATCCCGGCGGCGGCGGGGCGGCGGGGACGGTGGGCCATCGGCGTTCCTTCCGACGGTACGAGCGAATGTGAGCAGCATTCGGCTACCGGATGGTAACGACTTCGTCGGCCCGATTGATAGTCCTGGATCGGCCCGGTTGCTGCCGCCTTCACCGACTCCGCCCCGCCGACGCTGCCGGATAATGCTTGGCGCACGGGGCACGATCGGGCCATCATGTTTAGATGATCATGGTTTTGCCGCGAGCCGCCGTTGCCGCCGCCGTTCCGGATCGGACAGTGCGGCGACGACCGAGGCGCCACCGACCGAGGCGCCATCGACCGATGTCGACGATCCTGGCGGTGTCATGAGCGAGGCACTCGTCGCCGGCCTGCTCGCCGGATATGGCGTCGCCATCCCGATCGGCGCCATCGCCATCCTCGTGATCGGACTGACCGCGCGTACCTCGATCCGGGTCGGCGCCGCCGCCGCGCTCGGGGTCGCCACCGCCGACGGGCTGTACGCCGCAGTGGCCGTGCTCGGCGGCGCCGCGCTGGCCGGCCTGATCGAGCCGATCGCCGAGCCGCTGCGCTGGGTCGCGGTCGGGGTACTGCTGCTGCTGGCCGGTACCGGAGCCTGGGGCGCCATCCGGCACCGGGCCGATCCCGGCCGGGCCGCCCGGAGCGACCGCAGCCTCGGTACGCCGCCACGGGCGTTCGGCGGCCTGCTGGCGCTGACCCTGCTGAACCCGATGACGATCCTCTACTTCGCCGCCCTGGTGCTCGGCCGGCGGGCCGGCGCCGACTGGACGGCAAGCGCGGAGGTGATCTTCGTACTCGCCGTCTTCGTCGCCTCGGCGAGTTGGCAGTTGCTGGTCGCCACCGGCGGCTCGCTGATCGGCCGGGCACTCTCCGGGCCCCGGGGACGGCTGGCCACCGCCCTCGTCTCCAGCGCGCTGATCGCCGCACTCGCCATCCAGGTGCTGCTGACCTGAGCACGACCCAGGTGCTGCTGACCTGAGCGCCCGCCATCCAACTGCCGACCTGAACGCGAACCATCCACCCTCGAGCGCCGTTGCGCCGGCTGGTAACGCGTCCCCGGGCGGACCCGGTGGCCGGGGGTGGGCGGCTGGCGTCGTACCGTTCGGTGGTGAACAGTCGACCCGCTGCCGGCGGCGGCCGGTGGGTGGACGTCTCCCCGGCCCGGCTCGCCCGCTGGCTCGACGGTTTCGCGCAGCGGCACGGCGGGCCGCCGGAGGTGACCGCCGGACCGGACGGGCCGTGCCTGACCGCCCCGGACGGCACCCTCGCGGTGCTGCACCCGCCACCCGGCGTGCCAAACACCGGTGACCTGCCCGACTTCCTGGCAGCCGTCGCCGCGCCCCGGCGGCTGGGCCTGCTGCTGGCCCGCAAGGGAGCGGTGGCGGTCGGCGTCGCCGACGGCGAGCAGCTCGTCACCTCCAAGGTGGACAGCCGGTACGTGCAGGGCCGCACCGCCGCCGGTGGCTGGTCACAGCAGCGGTTCGCCCGACGGCGCGACAACCAGGCGAAGGCTGCCGCCGCAGACGGGGCGGAGCTGGCGGTCCGGCTGCTGCTGCCCGAGGCCGCCCGGCTCGCCGCGGTGGTGACCGGTGGCGACCGGCGGGCGGTGGAGACCATTCTGGCCGACCGGCGACTCGCCCCGGTGGCGGCGCTGCGGGCCGAACGCCTGCTCGACGTGCCCGAGCCCCGGCACACCGTACTCGTCGACGCGATCTCCGCCGCCCGGGCGGTACGCGTGCTGCTCCGCGACCCGTAGCCGGAATCCGTAGCCGCGATCCGTAGCCGGGATCCCCCGCAGGACAGCGCCCGGCGGGGGAGCGGATCAGTGGGAGAGCCTGTCAGTGGGAGTGCGGCTCAGCGGGCGGTGCCGAAGGTGTCGCAGGAGGTCGGGTCGCCGCTGGAGTAGCCGGTGCCGAACCACTTCTGCCGGTCGGCCGAGCTGCCGTGGGTGAACTGCGACTCGTCGATCCGGCCGCCGGACTTCCGCTGGATCGCGTCGTCGCCGATCGCCGCAGCGGTGTCCAGCCCCTCCTGGATGTCCTGATCGGTGAGACTCTTGAAGATCTTCACCCCGCGATCGTCGGCGGTGCCGGTGGCGTTGCGGGCCCACGCGCCGGCGTAGCAGTCCGCCTGGAGTTCCAGCAGCACCGAGAGGCGGTTGGCCTCGGCGGGGTTGGCCTGCCGCTGGTCGCGTACCCGCTGCTCGGTGCCGAGCAGGTCCTGCACGTGGTGGCCGTACTCGTGCGCCAGCACGTACGGCTGGGCGAACTCGCCGGGGGCGCCGAGCTGCTCGGCGAGTACCCGGTAGAAGCTCAGGTCGATGTAGACCAGGTCGTCGAGCGGGCAGTAGAACGGCCCGACGCCGGAGTCGGCCCGGCCACAGGCACTGCTCACCGCCTGCTCGAAAAAGACCGTGTCGGACGGCTCGTACGGCCGGTCGAAGTGCTCCGGCATCGCCCGCTTCCAGTACTCCTGGATGGAGTTGACGAAGAGGGTGTTGCGGCAGTCGAGCTGGCGCAGCGCGTCGGCGGCGTCGCAGCGCTGCTCCAGCGCGGTGTTGTCGCCCTGTTCCCCCTCGCCTCCGCCGGCGAGCTGGCTGACGCCGAAGCCGCCGCCGACCAGGGTGACCAGGACGGCGATGATCAGGCCGACTATGCCGCCCCGACCGCCGCCGATCGGAATCGGGATCCCGGCGATCCCGCCGCCGCCGGACCCGCGCCGGTCGTCCACCTGACTGGTATCGATCCGTGCGTTCTCGTTGAGTTCCATCACGTACCCCGATCGCCCTGATCGCCGATGCCTTCGCCCGATGTCACCTGCGCAGACCGACTGTCGCCGGTGTTGCCCGGTGTCGGGTTCTGTCGATACCCGGTGATCTTGATCGGTAATCCGGCACCGGTCCGGGCCGGTCGCCCGGTACAATCGCACCGTGCTGCTCTGCGAAGGCTGAACGCCCCGAGCCGACGGATCGTGATCCGCCGGCTCGTCCGTGTGCCCTGAGTCAGCCTTCGACCCCGAGAGCGAGTCCTCCGACATGATCACTGCGAGCGGCCTGGAACTCCGTGCCGGCGCCCGGATCCTGCTGTCCGACACCACGCTGCGCGTCCAGCCCGGCGACCGGATCGGCCTGGTGGGGCGTAACGGGGCCGGCAAGACCACCACCCTCAAGGTGCTGGCCGGCGAGGGGCAGCCCTATGCCGGGCAGATCGACCGGCGCAGCCAGGTGGGCTACCTGCCGCAGGACCCGCGCACCGGCGACCTGGGGGTCACCGCCCGGGACCGGGTGCTCTCGGCCCGGGGCCTGGACGTGCTGATGGCCCGGATGAAGGAGATCGAGGAGCAGCTCGCCGACGGTTCCGGCGACGACCGGCTGGTCCGCCGGTACGGCGCCCTGGAGGACCAGTTCGCCTCCCTCGGCGGGTACGCCGCAGAGGCCGAAGCG
Organism: Plantactinospora sp. CNZ320; assembly: GCF_002846275.1. NCBI lineage: Bacteria > Bacillati > Actinomycetota > Actinomycetes > Micromonosporales > Micromonosporaceae > Plantactinospora > Plantactinospora sp. CNZ320. The sequence continues at coordinate 2,482,893 of NZ_PJMP01000001.1, read as the reverse complement.
GCGCGGATCTGCGCCAACCTCGGCCTGCCGGACAGGGTACTGGCGCAGACCATCGGTACCCTCTCCGGCGGTCAGCGCCGCCGGGTCGAACTGGCCCGGATCCTGTTCCGGGACGCGGCAGCCAACGGCGGCGGGATCCTGCTGCTCGACGAGCCGACCAACCACCTGGACGCTGACTCGATCACCTGGCTGCGCAGTTTCCTCGCCGCGCACAAGGGCGGCCTGATCGTGATCAGTCACGACGCCTCGCTGCTGGAGGCCGTGGTCAACAAGGTCTGGTTCCTCGACGCCACCCGCTCGGTGGTGGACGTCTACAACGTCGGCTGGCAGAAATACCTGGAGCAGCGGGAGACCGACGAGCGGCGCCGCCGCCGGGAGCGGGCCAACGCCGAGAAGAAGGCCGGCGCGCTGATGGCCCAGGCCGACAAGATGCGGGCCAAGGCCACCAAGACGGTCGCGGCGCAGAACATGGCCCGTCGGGCCGAGAAGCTGCTCTCCGGTCTGGAGGAGGCCCGGGTCGCCGACCGGGTGGCCAAGGTTCGCTTCCCCAGCCCGGCGCCGTGCGGCAAGACGCCGCTGACCGCCGTCGGGCTGTCGAAGTCGTACGGCTCGCTGGAGATCTTCACCGACGTGAACGTCGCCGTCGACCGGGGCTCCCGGGTGGCGATCCTCGGGCTGAACGGTGCCGGCAAGACCACTCTGCTGCGGATCCTCGGCGGCCTGTTGGAGCCGGACACCGGCGAGGTCCGGCCAGGGCACGGACTGCGGTTGGGTTACTACGCGCAGGAGCACGAGACGCTCGACGTGGACCGCAGCGTACTGGACCACATGCGCAGTGCCGCCAGCGAGCAGTCCGACACCGACCTGCGAAAGATCCTCGGCGCGTTCCTCTTCTCCGGTGACGACGTGGAGAAGCCGGCCGGAGTGCTCTCCGGCGGTGAGAAGACCCGGCTGGCGCTGGCCACCCTGGTCTGCTCGGGCGCGAACGTGCTGCTCCTCGACGAGCCGACAAACAACCTGGACCCGGTGAGCCGGGAGCAGGTGCTCGACGCGATCGCCCGCTATCCCGGGGCGATCGTGCTGGTCACCCACGATCCGGGTGCGGTGCTCGCGCTCAAGCCCGACCGGGCGATCCTGCTGCCGGACGGTGACGAGGACGCCTGGAGCGACGACCTGCTCGAACTCGTCGAGCTGGCCTAGCAACCTCTTCGAGCCGACCTGGCGACCTCGATCGAGCCGGCCTGGCCACTCGGTCGAGCCGGCCTTGGCGATCTGGTCTTGCTGGCCTGGTCGAGCTGGCCTGGCGGCGGGGTCCGTCGCCGGCCTGCCGCCCGACGCGCGGTGCCGGCTGCGGTGGTCGCGGCGGATTCCGGGTACTGACCGACGACGATCCGGGATCGGTGCCGTCGAGCCCGTGTCGAGGTGCCGAAGTGGACACCCAGTACGACAATGTCTCGTGGTTGCCGGTGGCGGGCACAGACGGCAGTCGGCGAGCCCGGAACGCATTCTGCGGAATCCACCCCTACGGAATCCGAGCCGGGAACGAAAGCCTCCGCGACGTGAGCCGAAACTTGACGTCGGTGGAACAAAACTCGCCGAATGATGAGCCGAAACTCTCGTGTCGTGGAAGGAAACTCGACCGGGCGGCGGTATATCCGCCTCGGCCCGGCTCGCGTCCGGGCGGTTGCGGCTCGAAATCCCTGCTGACGTGCGGTGGAAGCCCGGATGGTGGATGCGGACCTCGCCGGTGGCGCAATCACTCAATCGGGAAACTGACAGTGCTGTGCGTGTCGGTTGGCGAAGAGTTGATATCTAGCGCATGATCGTTCGAGGCGGTCTAATAGGTGGGACCGTATCGAACCGCACAGTCTGGGACGTGAGGAATCAACATGGCAGCCACTGGCACAGCCACCAGCACTGAGAAGGGTCGCCGGATCGTCGGAGCCGAGCGCCAGACGCTCGCCAAGGACCTGGTCAAGCGGTATACCTCCGGCGAAAGCATCCGCGCCCTGGCGGCCTCGACCGGCCGTTCCTACGGGTTCATCCACCGGGTGCTCACCGAGTCTGGTGTACAGCTTCGTCAGCGTGGCGGCGCGCGTCGTCGGAAGAAGGCGTGATCCGTTCAGCAGCCTGGTCCGGACCCGTACGCCCACGGACTTCTGCATGACCGTCGGCGTACGACTCAATTGCGACGGGCCGGTCGCGACAGTGACGTTGTGCCGGCCCGACGTACTCAACGCACAGACGCCGCAGATGTGGCGGGCGATGCGCGACTTCTCCCGGGAACTCCCGGGTGACGTGCGCGTCGTGGTGGTACGGGGCGAGGGTCGGGCCTTTTCCGCCGGGCTCGACCTCTCCGTGGTGACCGGCCGATCCGGGGCGGAGAACTCTCTCGCCGAGATGGCCGCGTTGCCGCCCGAGGAGTGTGCTGAACGGATCGCCGGTTTCCAGGCCGCTTTCACCTGGCTGCACCGGCCCGACCTGATCTCCGTCGCGGCCGTGCAGGGGCACGCCATCGGGGCAGGCTTCCAACTCGCGCTCGCCTGCGACCTTCGGGTGCTCGCCACCGACGCCACCTTCGCGATGGCCGAGGTGACCCTCGGTCTGGTCCCCGACCTGGCCGGCACCAAGCGGCTGGTGGATCTGGTCGGCTACGCCCGCGCCCTGGAGATCTGCGTGACCGGCCGGCGGATCGACGCGACCGAGGCTGAGCGGCTCGGCCTGGCCACCGTGGTCGTACCGCCGGACGACCTCGACGCGGCGGTCCGGGACCTGACCGCGGCGATCCTGAGCGGCGGCCGGAACGCGGTGGTGGAGATCAAGGCGCTGTTGGCCGGCGCCTCCGGGCGCTCCCCGGCCGAGCAGCAGCGGGCCGAGCGCGAGGCGCAGGTCCGGCGTATGCGTGATCTTGTCGGAGCCGGCGAATAGGCTGAGCCCGACGGTGTGCGTGATCACGCCGACGGGGTGTGATCATGGGGGCGATTCGGGAAGAATCGCGCCGCCACTCCGGTTGTCGTAGTCGTCGAGGACGACTGGGAGGTCGCGCGTGGTGAACCCGATGGGTGCTGGTGCCAGCATGGGCGGTTGGAACATGCTGCGTTCGTTGCGCAACCGCGACGAGGTGACCGCACACCGGGTGAGCCGGCGCAGCGTCCGGCGGGTCGTCGAGTTCGCCCGGCCCTACCGGCGCGACATCGCGGTCTTCCTGGTCACGGTGGTGCTCGCCGCGATCATCGGGGTGGCGACCCCGGTCCTGGCCGGTGACGTGATCAACGCGATCTCGCGGGGCGGTTCCGACGCGGCCGACCTGGTCGTCCGGCTGGCCCTGGTGATCGCCGGACTGGCGGTGGTCGACGCGCTGCTCTCGCTGGCCCAGCGCTGGTATTCGGCGCGGATCGGCGAGGGGATCATCCTCAACCTGCGGACCCGGGTCTTCGACCATGTCCAGCGGATGCCGTTGCAGTTCTTCACCCGTACCCAGACCGGGGCGCTGGTCAGCCGGATCAACAACGACGTGACCGGGGCGCAGCGGGCCTTCACCAGCACCCTCTCCGGAGTGGTCAGCAACATCATCCAGCTCGTGCTGACCGCCGCCGTCATGTTCACGCTCTCCTGGCAGATCACCGCGCTCTCCCTGGTACTGCTGCCGATCTTCATCATCCCGGCCCGCCGGGTGGGGCGCCGGCTGGCGGAGATCACCCGGGAGTCGTACGACCTCGACGCCAAGATGAACGCCACAATGACCGAGCGGTTCGGGGTGGCCGGAGCGCTGCTGGTCAAGCTCTTCGCCCAGCCGGAGGTCGAGGCGCGGCGCTTCGGTGACCGGGCCGAACGGGTCCGCGACATCGGTATCCAGTCCGCGATGTACTCCCGCACCTTCTTCGTGGCGATGCTCCTGGTCGCCTCGCTCGCCCAGGCCCTGACCTACGGGCTCGGCGGCTGGCTCGCCGTCCGGGGTGACGTCAGCGCCGGCACGGTGGTGACGCTCGCCCTGCTGCTCACCCGCCTCTACGGCCCGCTGACCGCGCTGTCGAACGTCCGGGTGGACGTGATGAGCGCCCTGGTCTCCTTCGACCGGGTCTTCGAGGTGCTCGACCTCACCCCGTCGATCGCCGAGAGGCCGGACGCGGTGGAGATCCCGCGCGGTGCCGGGCGGCTGGAATTCGCCGACGTGCGGTTCCGCTACCCGTCCGCCGCCGAGGTCTCGCTCGCCTCGCTGGAGGAGGTCGCCACGCTGGACCGTACCGTCAACGAGCCGGTGCTGCGCGGCGTCTCGTTCACAGTCGAGCCGGGCCAGATGGTGGCCCTGGTCGGGCCCTCCGGCGCCGGCAAGTCCACCACCTCGATGCTGGTCTCCCGGATCTACGACGTGACCGACGGTGCGGTCCGGGTCGGCGGTGTCGACGTCCGGGACGCCACCGGAGACTCACTGCGCGACACCATCGGGGTGGTGACGCAGGACTCGCACCTGTTCCACGAGACGATCGCCGAGAACCTGCGCTACGCCAAGCCCGACGCGACCGACGACGAACTCTGGGCGGCGCTGCGCGGCGCCCAGGTGGAGGAGCTGGTCCGATCCCTGCCGGACGGGCTGGACACCATGGTCGGCGAGCGGGGCTACCGCTTCTCCGGCGGTGAGAAGCAGCGCATCGCCATCGCCCGACTGCTGCTCAAGGCCCCGTCGATCGTCATCCTGGACGAGGCGACCGCACACCTCGACTCCGAGTCGGAGGCGGCGGTGCAGCGGGCCCTGTCGGTGGCGCTGAGCGGGCGTACGGCGCTGGTCATCGCACACCGGCTGTCGACGGTACGGGAGGCCGACCAGATCCTGGTCCTCGACCGCGGCCGGATCGTCGAACGGGGCCGGCACGACGAACTGGTCGCCGTCGGCGGCCTCTACGCCGAGCTGTACCGGACGCAGTTCGCCGTCGTCGACTCCCCGGTCCCGTACGCCGACGCGGTCGGCCCGGAGCCGGTGATCACGATGCCCCGTCCGGACTACGACCCGGTCTGACCCACCTGCTCCAGGGTCGCCGCCCGAAGCGCAGCGAACTCGGCGGCCAACCCGGGGCCGGTGAAGTGCGCGTTCAGCCCGCTCGGGTTCGGCAGCACCCAGAGTCGCGCGTCGCCGATCGTCTCCGGTTGCCGGCCGATCCTCGCCGTACGCCGCTCGAACGCCGTCCGGTACGCCGTCACCCCGAGCACCGCCACCCAGCGGGGCCGGTAGCGGCGAACCTTCTCGACCAGCAGCCGGCCGCCCTCGACGAGTTCGTCCCGGGTCAGCTCGTCGGCCCGGGCGCTGGCCCGGGCCGCCAGATTGGTGATGCCTAGCCCGTAGCCGAGCAGTTCGGCCTGGTCGGCTGGATCGAGCAGGTGCGGTGTGAACCCGCCCTGGTGCAGCGCCGGCCAGAACCGGTTGCCGGGCCGGGCGAAGTGCCAGCCGGTCGCCGCCGAGTAGAGCCCCGGGTTGATGCCGCAGAAGAGCACCTCCAGGCCCGGGGCGATCAGGTCCGGAAGCAGCCGGTCGGCCGCCGCCGCCACCTCGGCCGGGGTCGGCCGGCGCCTGGCCCGGGGCGCTGCGGCCGGGCTCGGCCTGCGTCTGGCCGGTGGCGTGGTGGTCACGGTTGGCCGTTCTTCCGGGTCGCCCAGATCAGCGTCACCGCCAGGACGGTCACCACCAGGCAACCCAGCCCACCGACGGCGAGCACGATCAAACTGATGGTAAGGATGACATCCACCTCCCCGGCAACGGGTGGCAACTCTATCCGGATCGGTGCCGGCCGGTGTCCCGAGACAGTCAGAGGCCGCGCAGCGCGCCGCCGTCGACCGGGATGGTGACCCCGGTCAGATAGCTGGCGGCGGGGGAGAGGACGAACGCCGCCACCCGGCCGAACTCCTCCGGATCGCCGAGCCGCCGCAGCGGTATCGCCGCCTCGGCGTCGGCCCGGGCCCGCTCCGGGTCGCCGGTGGCGGCGAAGAGGTCCCGGTTACGGTCGGTCAGGATCCGGCCCGGAAGCAGACTGATCACCCGTACGCCGCGCGGGCCGTACTCGTCGGCCATGTCCTTGGCCACCCCGGCCAGCCCTGGCCGCAGCCCGTTCGAGATGCCGAGCCCTGGAACCGGTGCCCGTACCGAGGTGGAGAGGACCAGGCCGAGCGCACCGCCGCTCTGCAGTGCCGCCGCGATCGTCCGGGCAGCCCGGACGGTGCCGAGGAAGATGGTCTCGAAGGAGTCCCGCCACTGCGCGTCGGTGGCCTGGGCGACGCTTCCCGGCGGCGGGCCGCCGACCGAGACGAGTGCGCCGTCGAGCCGGCCGAACCGCTCCAGCGCGGTCTCGACCAGTCGGCTCGCGGTCTCCGGCGCGGCCAGGTCGGCTACCAGCCCCACCACCCGGTCCTCCGGGCCGAGCCGGCGCGCCGTCTCGGCCACCTGGTCGGGATCGCGTGCCGAGATCACGACCCGGGCGCCGTCGGCCACCAGGGCACGTGCGGTGGCGAGACCGAGTCCCTTCGAGGCGCCGGTGAGCACGTACGCCCGGTCCGCGAGTCCGAGGTCCATGGAAGGGATCCTATGACCCGGGCGGCGTCGAGGCGATCTTCCGTACCCGTGAGTGCCCGGGCTGAGCCGGGCTCGCCACCCTGCAGTCCCGAAATGTCGGCAGACTGGTTTGATCGGGTGTCATCCGAGGTCGGCGGGCGTGTTGGGGCCGTTCGGGGTCGGGTCCGGCCGGCACTTCATCAGCCGCATCGACGCCATCCTCGGCCGGCGGCGTTGACCGTTACAGCTCCCCGCGAGCCCTACGCGCGACCAGCTCCAGCACCGCGATCACTGTGCCGGCACCGACGATCTCACCCCGGGACACCAACTCGTACGCCTCGTCGAGCGGAATCCAGGCGACCTGCTCAGCCTCGTTCACGTCCAAGGGTGTGCCGATGTGCTCGGCCTGCCGAGACAGGAAGAGCAGGGTCTCGGCGTCGGCGAGTCTCCTCCTCGACGTCCCGTACCGCGCACTGCGCCGGGTGCTCCTCGTCGTCGACGTAGCCGCCGGGCAACTCCCACACCCACCGGTTGAACACGAAGCGGTGCCGTCGCATCAACAGCAGGCGCAGCTGATCGTCGAGTACGGCGACCATGGCCGACCGGGGAGCCCGGATCACGTACTGCTCGAAGCGAACTCCGTCGGGCAACTTCACCTCGGCAATGCTCAGCCGGGCCCGGCGGGTGTCGTCGACCACCCGCTCACCGTGGATGGTCCACCGGGTCATCTCCGCTGGTCCACGTTGCTCAGATGGTGCCTCGTCTTTGCGGGTTGATCGGGTGATCCGGTGCCGCCGGGTATCTCTGGGTCGGCGTTCTGACGTCGGGTCGGGTGCCGGGGTGGGGATACGCGCCGTGGAGACTGTCGAGCTGCCCCGCTTGTGTACCCACCCTCCCGGGCTGCCCGAACCCCCCGGGCCCGCCCGGCGGTCGACCCGAACCGCGGCACGCCGTCGGCAACCCCGACTCCCGCGCCCCGCTTGTGCACCCAGCTCGACAGTCTCCGCGCCGACCACCCCCGGCCCCGCCGCCGATCGCTCACGGCTTGAAACCGTGATCCGTCGGTGGCCTCCCGACTCTGTCGGGTAGCCGGATTCGAACCGACGACACTCTTCGTCTGGAACGAGAGGTCACCGACGGGCGGTGGCCCGGGAGCCGGGCACCCTGTACGCCCGTACCCGGCCGGCGATCTGCACCACCAGCGCGTCCGGAGTGCGGCGCAGCGCCGGCAGCCGGCGTCGGCGTGGGGGTGTGCGACCGTCGTACCACCAGCCGGCCTCCCGGATGGCGAGTTCCTCGGCGGCGGGCGCCGGCAGGGTCTTCTCGGCGGCCAGGTGCCGGGCCAGGTCCCAACCGTCCCGGATCGAGCCTGCGGTCGGGCGGCCCGCCGCCCAGGCCGCGAAGACGGCCCGCCAACTCCGGCCGTGCCCGGCGGCGAGCAGCGGCCAGTGCCGGGCGACCTCGCCGGCCCGCTTGTGCAGCAGCGCCGACCGGGCCACCCCGACCAGCCGGGCATCGAAGCCGGGCGGCAGCGGTGCCCCGGCGACCAGGGCGGCCACCAGCGCGGCCTGCCGGTCGGCCAGCGCGGCGGCCGACTCCGGCGGGGAGGCGTCGGTGACCATCGGGTGGCCACCGGCGGGAGCCGCACCCCGGCCCCCGTCGCCCGCCCTCGCTGCACGCTGATCGGTCATCGTCAGGTCACCGCCGGATAGCCGGCGGCGGCGGCGATCGCGTCCAGTTCGGCGCGGAGCGTCGCCGCCGGTGGATAGTGCCCGTCCCGCTCCAGCAGCAGCGCCGGCGGCCGGCGCCGGGCGGAGAGTTCGGCGACCAGGTCGAGTACCTCCGGTGGGACCGGGTCGGTGTGCGTGTCGTGGTAGATGCCGTCGCTGGCCGCGCCACCCGCGACGTGTACGTAGCCGATTCGTTCCAGCGGCAGCCGGTCGAGCAGGTCGAGCGGGTCGGTACCCCGGTTGCGGGCGTTGGCGTAGACGTTGGCGATGTCCAGCAGCAGCAGCGCGCCGGTACGGTCGAGGATCTCGGTGAGGAAGTCCGCCTCGTCCAGCTCGTCGTCCGGCCAGTCGAAGATGGCGGCGATCGGCTCCAGGGCGAGCGGGACGGCAAGTTCGGCCCGTACCCGGGCGACGTTGGCGACCACCGCGTCGACCGCCTCCCGGGTGCGCGGCAACGGCAGCAGGTGACCCGCCTCGATGCCACCGGCCCGGACGAATGCGATGTGTTCACTGGCCAGTGGGGCGTCCAGCAGTTCGGCGGCCCGGGCGAACTGGCGTACCCGGGCCGGTTCCACCGGTTCGGCGCCACCGAGGGAGAGCCGTACCCCGTGCGGTACCACGGTCACGCCGCGTTCGCGCAGCTCGGCGAGGCCGGGCGGTGGCCCGGCGGCGGGGATCGACTCGGCGATCACCTCGACGAAGCGCAGGCCGGGCAGTTCGGCGACGAAGCCGGCGATCTCGGGACGCCAGCCGATCCCCACGCCGTATCCGGCCGTCGTGACCGCCGCGCCGGGCACGGCGTCACCGGTCGTCATCCGCCGCACCCGCCGCAGCCACCGCACCCGCTGCCGCATCCGCCGGAGCCGCCACCACCGTCCCCGCCACCGGAGCTGCCGCCGCTGCTGCCGGTGGTCGTCGAGCCGCTCATCGTCCGCTGCACCTCCGCCTCCATCGCGAACGCCGGATCGAACCCGACGAGCGCGGCCGTGCCGAACAGGGCGATCCCCAGCGCGGCACTGGCAGCGCCATAGGTGGCGTAGGCCGGGGAGTATCTCGGTTCGAGGTGCCGGTGTTGCCGGCGCAGTTCACGCAGCAGTGCGCCCGCCGCCCGGGTCCGGTGCGGCACCGTGCGGAGCAGTACCACGCCGGTGGGCGCCAGCACCAGCAGGCTAAGCCCGAGGTAGCCGACCGGCTGGCCGCCGACCAGGCCGGCGACCAACCGGGCCACGCCGACCACCAGCAGCCCGAGCAGCACCACCGGCCCGATCCGGGCGGCCGGGCGGGCCGACCGGGGCAGCGCCAGGCCACTGCGGGCAAGTTCGGCGCGGAGCGCGGCGAGCGCCGCGAGGACCTCGGGATCGCTGTCGAGGGCCCGTCCGGGTACGCGCCGCGCGGCGGCCCGGTGCACGGCGGCGTCGAGCGGCGTCGCGGGTACCGGCAGCGGCCCGGTGCGCGCCAGCCGGCGCTGTGCCGTGGTGCCGACCGCCCCGGCCGCACGCAACCCGCCGAGGGTGGCGTGTACGGCCAGCCGGTCACCGCCAGCCAGCCAGGCGAGCTGGATGGGGTGCAGCCGCTCGGCTCCCGGTGGCCGGTGCCCAGCGAAGGCGACCCACCGGTGGAGCAGGGTGCCGAGCAGGACGACCCCGGCGATCGTCAGGTAGACGGTCAGGAAGACCGGCCCGGGTACGCCCCACGTCTCGGTCTGCGATGTCAGCGCGTCCATCCGGGTGCCTCCAGGCGTACGGGCGGCGGAGTGTCACCATTGTGGAACGGCTGCGCCAGTCGGCCCGGTCGCGATTCGGCAAACCTCACGAGTGGTCCGGTACATCCTCACGAGCAGTCCGGTGCAGCCTCACGAGCCGACCCGCTTAGCCCTCCGGTCGGCGGACCGCCTCCTCGACCAGGTCCAGCACCGGGCCGAGGTCCCCGGCCGGGCGGGCCATCGCCAGTTGCAGCACCAGGCCGTCGTAGGCCAGCTCCAGGAACCGGGCCAGCGTCTCGATGGGTACGTCGTCGCGCAGCACCCCGGCGTCCCGCTGCCGGGCCAGCCGCTCCCGGGTGGCCTCGGCGAGACTCGCCGACCGTTCCGCCCAGCGCTGTGCGAACTCGGGATCGGTGCGCAGTCGCCGGGAGACCTCGAGCTGGCTGCCCAGCCAGCCGGTGGTGTCGGGGGAGGTGGCACCGGCCAGCAGGTCCCGCATGACCTGCACCAGACCGTTGCGGGCCACCGTGGCGACCATCGCGGCGGCGTCGTCCTCGGCGACGGCGAGGAAGAGGGAGTCCTTGTCCCGGAAGTGGTGGAAGATCGCTCCCCGGGAGAGCCCGGTCGCCTCTTCGAGCCGGCGCACCGTGGCACCCTCGTAGCCGTGTCGGGCGAAGCAGGCCCGGGCCGCGCCGAGAATCTCCTGACGGCGGGCGTCGAGCTGGTCCTGACTTACCCTGGGCACCATCCGATCGTGCCAGGCGGCGTGGCGGTATGCAATCCGTACGTACGTCTTGGACCGCCGACCGCCGTCCCCACCGGGCCGCTCAGTCGGGCCGGCGTCCCACCATCAGGGCCTGGGCGCCCCGGCCCAGTTGACCGTCGGAGTCGGAGAGCACCGTCTCGGCCAGCCCGGACCCGTACCCGTCCAGGGTCGTACCGGCCCGTACGTGCAGCCACTCCTCGGCCGGCTGCCGGTGCAGGTGCACAGTCAACTCGGTGTTGATGAACCACCACCGCTGCATGTCCAGCAACCGGCTCAGCCCGTTGCCGGAGTCGGCGAGCAGGGCGACCCGCTGCACCGGGCTCGGCTCCTCGCCGGCCACCAGCGGGATCCGTTGCCGGGCCCAGGCCGAGGCCGGGCCGGGACGCTCGAAGTGGCCCTCGACGAACCGCCAGTCGATTGCCCGCAGATAGCCGATCTGCCAGCGTGGCTCGGTGAACCGGGACGGTTGGGCCGGTCGGGGCGGCGGTGCCAATGCAGCGGTGAGCACCTCGGCGGGCAGGTCGACCGGGGTACGCCGGATCCGCCAGACCCGGGCACGCAGCGCCACCCGTCCCGCCGCGTGCAACTCGGCCTCGACCAGTTCCACCGAACGGCCGGGCCGGGCCACGGCGGCCCGTACGGAGACCTCGGCCACCGGTACGGCGCCGAGGAACTCCAACGTCAGCCGGCTGACCTGTGCCGGCCCCTCCAACGAGCTGGCTACCCGTTCCACGGCCCTCGCCAGCAGCGCGCACGGCGGTCCGCCGTGTTGCAACCCACTGCTCCACGGGCCCTCGGTGGCCGGAGTGGCGAGGTACCGCTCGGGATCGTCGGTGGGTAGGTAGAAGGCGTCGGGCACGGGCCGATTTTCCTCTCCGGCGCCGGTTTCGCAAGATCGGGGCGGCTCCGCCGCCCGGTTATCATCGCGGCCGTGACGCAGACCACCGCAGAGCCACCGGCCGCGACCACCGCAGAGCCACCGGCCGCCGTACTGCCCGTCGCCGCGATCCAGGCGCAGCCGGAGCCCGGGGACGTGCCGGGGAACGCCCGCTCCGCCGCCCGGTTGGTGACCCGGGCCGCCGACGAGGGCGCCCGGGTCGTCGTACTGCCCGAGCTGTTTCTGCCGGCGTACCATCCGCCGACCCTCGCCGACGATCCGGCCGCCACCGACGTGGCCGCCGACGACGACGGGTGGGTGGCGGACGTCCGGCTCGATCCGCTGCGCCAGGTGGCCCGGGATCGCGCGGTGGTGGTCGTGGTCGGCGCGGCGGTCCGGCACCCGGACGGCCGGCGGACCTGTTCGGCGCTGGTGCTGGACCGCGCCGGCCGGGTCGGCGCCGGATACGCCAAACAACACCTCTGGGGTCCGGACGAGAACGCGCTGTTCACGCCCGGGCGCAGCGGCGCGACCCTGGTGGTCGACGGTTGGCGGCTGGGGCTCGGGGTCTGCTACGACGGCTGCTTCCCCGAGCACGGACGGGCGGCGGCGGACGACGGGGCGCACGGCTACCTCTGCCCGAGCGGCTACCTGGCCGGCTCCGAACACCGGCGCGACCTCTACTACCGCGCCCGCGCGCTCGACAACACCATGTACGTGGTCTTCGCCAACGCGGTCGACGGCGCGGCGCCGTGGCGGTTCAACGGCGGCGCGGCGGTCTACGACCCCGAGGGCCGGGTGCTGCGCCGGGCCGGGGACTCCGGCGAGGCCGTCGTCGTCGCCCGGCTCGATCCGGCCGAACTGCATCGGGTACGTGACGCGCACCGGATGCTCGCCGACCGGCTGCCCGAGCAGGGGCGGGTACGGATCCGATTGACCGGTTGACCACCGTACCCGGCATGGCAACCCGGGTTGTTTACATGGTGGGACTGTTGTCCGACCGGGTGCGTCCCGTACTGTGCGCAAGTGCCGCTGTTGCTCCTCGATCTGGACAACACTCTGCTCGACCGGGCGGGCCCGTTCCGCACCTGGGCGCAGGGGTTCCTGGCCGAGATCGGGGCACCGGAGAGCGACATCGACTGGCTGCTCTCGGTGGACGCCGACGGCCTGACCAACCGCTGGGACGTGGCCGACGCGATCCGTGACCGGTACCGCCTGCGGATTCCCTCCATCGACCTGGTCGAGGCGCTGCACGAGGGTGTGGTGGAGTACACCCGGCTCGATCCGCTGATCGCCTGCGCGCTGCGGATCGCCGACGACGCCGGCTGGGTGCCGGTGGCGGTCACCAACGGCACCGAGCGGTTGCAGGAGATGAAGATCAGGCGTACCGGCCTGGATCGTTACCTGGCGGACTGGGTGATCTCCGAGGAGGTCGGGGTCAGCAAGCCGAACCCCCGGATCTTCACGCTCGCCGCCGAACGGGTCCGGATGCGGCTGCGCGGCGCCTGGGTGGTGGGGGACAGCCCGGAGGCCGACATCGGTGGCGCAGCCGCGGTCGGGCTGCCCAGCGTCTGGCTGCACCGGGGCCGCCGCTGGATGGAGCGCCGGTACGCCCCGACCAAGACCGTGGACGGCCTGATTCCCGCCGTCGCCACGGTGCTCGCCGCCTGATCCCGGCCTGATCCCGGGCCGCCTCGGCCGCCGGGTCCCGGCCACTTCGACCGCCTGATCCCGGGCTGCCTCGGCCGATCGTGGGCTGCCTCGGTCGATCCTGAGGTCGCCCGGCCGATCGTGGTCGGTAATTCGGTTGACCGGCGCCGTTCCGGTTGGCGAGCATTGCGCGTCGGAGGGCCCTGCCTGGTCTCTCCGGGTCGTATCGCATCCCGGGCACCCGCCCGGCCGAGTGGAAGGAGGAGTGACCGTGGCTGTCGTTGTGCTGCGCTTCCGCCCGCCTTCTTCCGACTCGACCAGAGGATTCCCCAAGTGCCACGCGATCATGACGACCATTCCGGTGCTTCCCGCTCCCGTGGCGGCCGCACCACCCGCCGGTTCGACGACGACGAGCCGCACTATCTGAAACGGAACCGGCACGCCACGAGGGCCAGGTTCGACACGAACGCCGACACCGACAGCCCGGACGTCGGCGACCGTTGGTCGACCTGGGACCAGGCGGTGCACGGGCCGGAGCCGCATCCCGACTGGCTGGTCACCGAGCTGGCCGCCGTCGACACCGAGCTGGGTGTGCTGAAGACCGGCAAGGAGGCGGACGTGCACCTGGTCCGCCGGGCCGTACCGGACAGCGACCGGAGCTGCCTGCTCGCCGCCAAGCGCTACCGCGACCCGGAGCACCGGCTCTTCCACCGCGACGCCGGCTATCTGGAGGGGCGGCGGGTACGCCGGTCCCGGGAGAACCGGGCGATGCAGGGGCGTACCGCCTTCGGTCGGCAGGTGATCGCCGGTCAGTGGGCCGCCGCCGAGTTCGCCGCGCTGACCCGACTGTGGCAGGTGGGGCAGGAACTCGGCAGCGTCGCGGTGCCGTACCCGGTGCAGTTGATCGGTACGGAGTTGATGCTCGAGTTCGTCGGCGATCCGGTGCAGGGGGAGGCGGCGCCCCGGCTCGCCCAGCTCCGGCCCGGCCCGGTGCTGCTGCGCCAGCTCTGGGACCAGCTCGTCGACGCGCTCGTCGTGCTGGCCCGGGCCGGGCTGGCGCACGGTGACCTGTCGCCGTACAACCTGCTGGTGCAGGCCGACCGGCTGGTGCTGATCGACCTGCCGCAGGTGGTGGACGTGATCGCCAATCCGAGCGGGCGGGACTTCCTGGCCCGGGACGTACGCGTGGTGGCCGCCTGGTTCGCGGCGCGGGGACTTTCCGGCGAGCTGGTCGACCCGGAGGTACTGACCGGGCGACTGCTCCGGGAGGCAGGGCTGCGCTAACGCTTCACTGGAGGTACTTCTCGACCTCGTTGACGCTGCGTACTCCGGTGTTGTCCGGGTCGTCGCCGGCCTGCCGGGCGGCCCGGCGCCGCCGGAGCAGGTCCCAGCACTGGTCGAGTGACTCCTCCAGGTCCCGCAGCCGGGCCCGGTCCTCCTCGGTCGAGTTCTCCACCTGCTGGGCGTGGTTGCGGAGCCGGTGTTCCTCGTCGACAAGCTCGGAGATCCGGCTCAGAATCGTCCTGTCGTCCATGCCAAGATCCTGGCACAGCGTCGAACCCGCCGCCCAGCATCCGGGTCGCTGGGGGCCGGCCCGCGCCGGGACGTCGGCGGACCGGCCCACCACCCATTGACCGGGACGTCGGCGGACCGACCCCCACACTCATCGACCGGGCCGTCGGCGGACCGGGCCGACGGTCATTGACATAGTTCGCTGTGGTTCCTATCGTGGCGGATAGGAAAGCGCTTTCCGAATCTCTGTCGGCAGCGCCGTACCCGAGGCTTCCCCGACGGCCCACGCCGCAGGCACCGGTGCCGGAAGATCTCCGGCTGACCCGATCCCCCGGCTGCCCGGTCACTGGCTGACCGGTCAGTCGGTGGCCAGCCGGGGCGGACGGTCGGGAGGTGGGTCCCGACCGTCCGCCGGGCGCAGTGCCCCCGCGTGCCGCGCGGGGGCACTGCGCGTCATCGATCGGTGACCGCCGCTGCTATTTGGTCATTCGGCTCCGACCGGGGTGTCCGTTTGATATGAACTACCAAACCCGGTGCCGGGGAGCCCGCAGATCGGGCATTCTCGATGCCGGGAGTAGTCCTGTCCTCAGGGGACCAGACCCGGAACGGAAAGAGCCCGAACATTATGGACCAAGCTACGTTGCCGACCCCGCTCCGCGAGGCTGTCACGGTCACCACGGCCGGGGCCACCGGGGTGGCGAGGCTGGTGATCCAGGGTCTGCTCGACCTGATCGACGACCCCGCCGCGACCGCCGCCGCGACGGAGTTCCTGACCGCCCGGCTGCCGGGCTACGCACCGATGTGGCACATCGCCAACGCGGTACGCACCGACGAACCGGCCGAGGCACTCCGCCGGATCCGGGCCGAACTCGACCACGCGGTGGAGAACACCGTGAAGGCGGCCGTCACCTGGGTCGGCGAGCAGGGCGTCCCGGTCACCTACGCGCCCAGCAGTTCCATCGTCAAGGAGATCCTGGCCCAGTTGCCGGAGTCGCTGCGCACCGGCGAGCCGGCGATCGCGCTGGCCGGCGCCGACGCGATCGGGCCGGACACCGTGCTCAACATCCGGGGTACCCGGGAGCTGGCGCAGCGGCTGCCCACCCTGATCGTCACCACCGCGCTGAAGCTGGTCCCCGCGCCGGTCTTCGCCCGGCTCGGCGCACCGGTGTTCGAGCACATCCCGCTGGAGGGCTTCGTCGGCGTGGTACTCGACGGTGAGCTGCTCAGCCCGGGAGAGGTCGGCAGGCGAGCCGCGGAACTGCGTGAGTGACACGCGATGGCCACCCCCGGCGCACAGCAGATCCCCGCCTTCCTGTCGACGCTTCCCCAGAAGCGGTCCCTCTACGCGGTCGACACGTACTTCCGGGAGAGCTTCGAAGACCTGCTCGCCGTCGGTGGTGGCCGGATCGAGGAGTTCTGTCACGACCACGCACTCCTGCTGCTGAAACCGGACGCCGTGGTCACCCGCCGGCTCGGCCCGGTGCTGCGCTGGGTGCTGTCGTACGGCTTCAGCATCGTCTGGGCGGCGACGGTGACCATCGACCGGCACGGCGTACGGGCACTGTGGCAGTACGGCCTGAACGCCGCCAGCCGGGACCGACGGGACGCCGCAGACCTCTACGTCACGGCGTCCGAGTGCCTGCTCCTGCTGCTCGCCCTGCCCGGCCGCGCCGAACCGGCCTCACTGGTGCTCAGCACCGCCAAGGGGCCGGCCGACCCGGTCCGGTGCCGTCCCGGGCAGCTCCGCTACGACGTCGGCAGCTTCAACTACCAGCTGAACCTGGTGCACGCCGCCGACGAGCCTGCCGACCTGCTCCGGGAACTGGCAGTGCTCTGCAACCACGAGACCCGGGCCGGCCTCTACCGGCGCACCCTGGGCGGCTCGGCCGACCTGACCCCGGACGGCCGTTCCGAGGCGTTCGCCCTGGCCGACCGGCTGGAGGCGGCCACCCCGCAGGTCGACCTCGAACTGGACCGGACCCTCGGCGAGCTGGCCGACATCGCGCAGGCCCGCCGCCGAGGCGACTCCGGCACGGCGGCCGGCGAACTCGTCTCGCTGATAGAGCGGATCCGGGCCCGGTGCTCCCGGGACTGGCGGGCGGTGGTGCGGCTGGCCGAGTCGAGCGGGGTACCGGTCAGCCGGTGGCAGCGGATCGTGCTCGCCACCCACCTGCTCGACCCGTACGTGCCCGGCACCACAAGCCTGCTGCCGGACGCCAGTACCGCCCCCTGACCCGGCCGGGCGGCCGGCGACCTCACAGCACCCGGGTCACCCGTTCGGCCTGGCTGCGCCGCCGCACCGTCGCCGGGTCGAGGTTGGCGCAGAGCACCACCGTTGCTCCGGCGGCCAACGGTGCCAGCAGCCACTTCGCCGGGTGCTCGTGTTCGGCCGCGTCGACGAGTACCCGGTCGCCGGGGCGCAGCTCGAAGACCTCGTCCGCCAACCCCCGGGCCAACCGGCCCCACTCGGCGTAACTGGTGCCGTCCACACTGGCCGGATCGTCGGGGTGCAGCGGCACGTACGGCCGCAGGTCGGCGTCGTGCCGGCGTACCTCGGCCAGGTAGTCCCGGTAGCCGTCCGGTGGCGCGGCCAGCGGGGCGGCGTCCGGGGCGAGACCGAGCACGAACCGGTGCTCCGCCTCGGGTACGTGGTCGAGCCAGTCGTCGATCCGGTGCAGTGCGGCGTACGTGACGTCGAAGGGCTCCTCGACGCCCGGACCGAGCCGGGGCAGCCCGGCGGTGGCGGCACCGTGGAAGCTCACCGACACCCCGGCCGACCAGGTGCCGAGCAGTACGGCAGCGGTCTGCCAGTGCGGCGGCAACAGCACCGCGGACCGGGCACCGAGGCCCAGCCCGCAGCCGTACGCCAGCAGGTTCGCCGTCCGGGCCACCCACTTTGCCAGCTCCTCGGCGGAGAGTTCGGTGCGTTCCCCGGTGGCGTCGTCGTAGTAGGTGAGCAGCGGCCGGGCCCGATCCGTCGCCAGCGCGGACGCGAAGAGCGCCGGCGCCGCGCCCAGCTGCGTCGAACTCTGCCGCATGCGGTGCTCCCTGCCTCGTCGGTGCCGCCCGGTCTGCCCCGCGCGGCACCGACGATACCGGTCCCGACGTCCCGACCCGTTCGGCCTCGTCCGGCAGCGGCGCGGCGATTGCGGAATCAGTCGATGGTGAGCACCAGCTTGCCCCGGCCGTGCCGGGTCTCCATCTCGCGGTGCGCCTCGGCGGCGCGCTCAAACGGCAGCGTCCGGCGGACGTGGATCCGCAGCTCGCCCCGGGTGTACAGCTCGACGAGCCCGGCCAGCCGCTGTGCCGACCGGAGGTTGGCGGTGACCTGGACGCCGAGTTTCTCGGCCCGGTCGTGATCGACCAGCGTGAGGATCCGCTTGCGGTCCGGCACCAGCTCCAGGCTGACCTCCAGCGCGTCGCCACCGGCCCCGTCCAGTGCCGCGTCCACCCCGTCCGGCGCGAGCGCGCGGACCCGGTCGGCCAGCCCCGGCCCGTACGCCACCGGGGTGGCACCGAGCGAGCGCAGGTAGTCGTGGTTGTCCGGCCTGGCCGTACCGAGCACCGTCGCGCCGGCCGCCACGGCGAGCTGTACCGCCACCGTGCCGACCGCACCGGCGGCGGCGTGCACCAGCAGTGTCTCGCCGCGCGCGATGCCCAGCGCGTCGAGGGCGATGTGCGCGGTCTGCGCCCCGGCCGTGAAGCCGCCGGCCACTTCCCAGGGCATGCTCGCCGGCTTGGCGGTGATCTGGTCGGCCGGGATGACCAGGTATTCGGCGTAGCAGTTGAGGAAACCGAAGCCGAGCACCTCGGCACCGACGTCGACGCCTGTGACGTCCGGCCCGAGCTGGTCGACGATGCCGGCGAACTCGTTGCCGGGCACCCTCGGCAGCACGTCCGGTGCCCCCGCCGGCACCCAGCCGTCCCTCAGCCGACAGTCGTACGGCTGCACCCCGGCCGCCTTCACCCGGATCCGTACCTGACCGGGGCCGGGGACCGGGGTGGGCAGCTCCAGCAGCCGCAGTACCTCGGGCCCGCCGTACTCGGTGAAACCCACCGCTCGCATTGGACATCCTCCCCGTAGTGGTTTCGACAGGCCGAGTCTGCGTCCTCAACTGCGGATGAGGTCAAGTCGCCACTGTGGATGAGGTCAGGTCGCCGGGAAAGGGGCCGGGCCGGTCACCCCCCGACGGGGAGTGACCGGCCCGGTCTCGCGGAGCTGGCGCGCCGGTTCAGGCGGCGAGCATCTTGCGCAGCACGTAGCGCAGGATGCCGCCGTGCCGGTAGTAGTCGGCCTCGCCCGGGGTGTCGATCCGGACCACCGCGTCGAACTCGACGCCGGTGTCCGTGGTCACCCGGACGGTACGCGGGATCTGGCCCTCGTTCAGCGCGGTCACCCCGCTGAACGAGAACGTCTCGGTGCCGGTCAGCCCCAACGACTCCGCGTCGGTGTCGGCCGGGTACTGCAACGGCAGCACGCCCATCCCGATCAGGTTCGACCGGTGGATCCGCTCGTACGACTGGGCGATCACCGCCCGTACCCCGAGCAGCATGGTGCCCTTGGCGGCCCAGTCCCGGGACGAGCCGGAGCCGTACTCCGTACCGGCCAGGATCACCAGCGGGATGCCCGCCTCCTGGTACGCCACCGAGGCGTCGTAGATCGAGGTCTGCTCACCGGTCAGGTGGTTGACGGTGAACCCGCCTTCGGGGAGCGCAGCTCCCGCAGCCCCACCGTCGCCCGGCATCCGCAGTTGATTCCGCAGCCGGATGTTGGCGAAGGTGCCCCGGATCATCACCTCGTGGTTGCCGCGCCGGGACCCGTAGGAGTTGAACTCGTGCCGGGCCACGCCGTGCTCGGCGAGGTATTTCCCGGCGGGGGAGTCGGGCTTGATCGAGCCGGCCGGCGAGATGTGGTCGGTGGTGACCGAGTCGCCGAGCTTGGCCAGCACCCGGGCGCCGGAGATGTCCTCGACCGGCGACGGTTCCCGGTCCATCCCCTCGAAGTACGGGGGCTTGCGCACGTACGTCGACTCGCCGTCCCAGGCGAAGGTGTCGCCCTCCGGGGTGGGCAGCGAACGCCACTGCTCGTCCCCGGCGAAGACGTCGGCGTAGTCCTTGGTGAACATCTCGCTGCGCAGCGCGCTCGCGATGACCTCGTCGATCTCGGCGGAGCTGGGCCAGATGTCCCGCAGGTAGACGGGCGTTCCGTCGGCGCCGGTGTCGATCGGCTCGTTGGCCAGGTCGATGTCCATGGTGCCGGCCAGCGCGTACGCCACCACCAGCGGCGGGGACGCCAGGTAGTTCATCTTGACGTCCGGGTTGATCCGGCCCTCGAAGTTGCGGTTGCCGGAGAGCACCGAGACCACCGACAGGTCGTGCTCGTTGACCGCCGCCGAGACCTCCTCGGGCAGCGGGCCGGAGTTGCCGATGCAGGTGGTGCAGCCGTAGCCGACCAGGTGGAAGCCGAGCTTCTCCAGATAGGGGGTGAGGCCGGCCCGCTCGTAGTAGTCCATCACCACCTTGGAGCCCGGGGCCAGGGTGGTCTTCACCCACGGCTTGCGGGACAGCCCCCGGTCGACGGCGTTGCGGGCCAGCAGCGCGGCACCGATCATCACCTGCGGGTTGGAGGTGTTGGTGCAGGAGGTGATCGCGGCGATCACCACCGCGCCGTGGTCCAGCTCGTATTCCGCGCCGTCCTCGCCGGTGACCCGCACCGGGTTGCTGGCCCGGCCATTCGCTCCGGTGGCCGCCGAGATCAGGTCACGGGGCGCGTCCGCCGGGTCGTTGACGCCGTTGGCCGGCGGGTCGCTGGCCGGGAAGGACTCCTCGCTCGCCTCGTCGGCCGGGCCGAGTGCGCCGTCGCCGCCGTCACCGACGTAGTCGGTCAGCGCGGACCGGAAGAGCGTCTTGGCGTTGCCCAGCGGCACCCGGTCCTGCGGGCGCTTCGGGCCGGCCAGCGACGGCTCGATGGTGGAGAGATCGAGTTCGAGCCGCTCGCTGTAGTCGGGTTCGGCGGCCGGGTCGTGCCAGAGGCCCTGTTCCTTGGCGTACGCCTCGACGAGCGCGACCTGCTGCTCGGAGCGCCCGGTCAGCTGGAGGTAGCGGACCGTCTCCTCGTCGATCGGGAAGATCGCGACGGTGGAGCCGTACTCCGGGGACATGTTGCCGATGGTGGCCCGGTTGGCCAGCGGCACCGCGCTGACGCCGGGACCGTAGAACTCGACGAACTTGCCGACCACGCCGTGCTTGCGGAGCATCTCGGTGATGGTCAGCACCAGGTCGGTGGCGGTGGTGCCGGCCGGCATCTCGCCGTGCAGCTTGAAGCCGACGACCCGGGGGATGAGCATGCTGACCGGCTGGCCGAGCATCGCGGCCTCGGCCTCGATGCCGCCGACGCCCCAGCCGAGCACGCCGAGCCCGTTGACCATGGTGGTGTGCGAGTCGGTGCCGACCACGGTGTCCGGGTACGCCTGGCCGCCCCGCTCCATGATCGTCCGGGCCAGGTACTCGATGTTGACCTGGTGCACGATGCCGGTGCCGGGCGGGACGACCTTGAACTCGTTGAAGGCGGTCTGACCCCAGCGGAGGAACTGGTAGCGCTCCTTGTTGCGGCCGTACTCCAGCTCGACGTTGCGGGCGAAGGCGTCCTGCCGGCCGAAGAGGTCGGCGATCACCGAGTGGTCGATCACCAGCTCGGCCGGTGCCAGCGGGTTGACCTTGGTCGGGTCGCCGCCCAGCTCGCGGACCGCCTCGCGCATGGTGGCCAGGTCGACCACGCAGGGCACGCCGGTGAAGTCCTGCATCAGCACCCGGGCCGGGGTGAACTGGATCTCCACGCTCGGGTCGGCGTTCGGGTCCCAGTCGCCGAGCTGCCGGATGTGCTCGGCGGTGATGTTGGCACCGTCCTCGGTGCGGAGCAGGTTCTCCAGCAGGATCTTCAGGCTGTACGGCAGGCGCTCGTGCCCGGGTACCGTGTTGATCTTGAAAATCTCGTAGCTCGCGTCTGCGACGCGTAGCTGGCTCTTCGCACCGAAGGTGTCGAGGCTCGCCACGTCGTACTCCTTCACGCTGTCTTCGTCCCGGCCCATGCCGCCGGCGTCCGGGGCGGGTCGGCCGGCCCCCCGACCGGCGGGCGACCGGGCGTAGTAACCCGCAGTCTTTCCTACCCGGCACCTCGCCGCCGGGCTCAGGTAACCCTTACCAACGTTCGTTTGACTCAACAAAACCGTACGTCCGTCTTGCTATAAATGCAAGCCTGTCCGGATCGCGGGACGGCGGATACGTCCGGCCGGAGCCGAGGGCCAGCGGGGCGGCCACCCAGCCCCGGGTGCCGGACCGGCATCGGCTGTCGACGTGGTTGGCGTGGCTCAGGTCGGCGAGTCGGATGCTATAAAGAAGGCTCCTGTTTGGAATGGAGCCTATGTCACTAGTCTCAGACCCGGATCTCGAGCATGCAATCCTGCAGCGGGTTGGGCACGAGCCTCCGGTAACACCCGACGACCTTCTCGCGATCACGACGATAGTGGTAAAACGAAGCCGGCGAGTCGACGAACTGGCGAGGCTGTCGAATCTCGAAATAGCGGTTCTTGTTGGGTGTGACCCGGTGCGTCCGGCGGAACTATCGAATCTTCTCTCGCTTTCCCTGCTTCAGATCGAATACTCCAGATTCTCTGATCTGACGGGCCTGGCGCATCTGCCAATAGTCGACCTGGAGGTCAGATGCGGTTTCGTCAGGGATCTGACGCCACTCCTCGACTGGCCTCGCCTCGCGCGACTGGACGTGACTGGCAACCCTCTCGCTGAGCACTCGCGGCAGCATGTTCTCCCGGAACTTCAGAGGCGGGGGTGTAAGGTGATTTGCTCGCAGGAGCGCGAATGGTCACTGACCGTTCGGATGCAGAATAGCGGGCTACCGTTTTCCTGCTATTTCGATGATGTCGATGGTTTCCGACTCTGCGCCCCTGGTCTCAATATCACCGCCGTGCCCGACATGGGCCATCCCGCCGTCGATCCAGAGGAACTGGAAAGGCTGCTGGCCCAGGACCCGCAGCAGATCGAGAAACTGTTCGAGCGAAACGGGGCTGATGTCGGGCTGTGACGGGGCCCGGGGTAGGCGCAATCCCTCCGGCCCGCCGGCCGCATCAACGTTCTGCCCCGGGTGGGTCGTTGTCGGCGAACGGCACACCGTCGACCGCCAAGGCGTGCCGTTCCCGCAGCCGGTCACGGATCTGCTCCGGGGTGTACGCCCGACGGCGCCGTTCGGCCCGGGCCAGCACCACCCCGGTGGCGGCCACCCCGACGACGCTTGCCACACCGATTACCTTCCACCAGCGCATCCGCCTAGGGTAGTCAGTCGGCGGGCCCTGGGACGGCCCGGCGGACCGAGGTGGGGGCGATGGCCGAGGAGCGTACCGAACTCAGCCTCGACGAGGCGGTCGAGTTGACCCGTACCGGCGACGTCTGGGTCTTCCGGGGCCGCAGCGTGCCGGATCGGGCGATCCAGTTCACCACGAACAGTCCGGTGAACCATGTCGGAATGTCCGTGGTCATCGAGGACCTGCCGCCGTTAATGTGGCACGCCGAACTCGGTCGGTCGCTGCCCGATCTGTGGTCGGGAACCCACCAGCGGGGCGTGCAACTGCACGACCTGCGCGATGCCGTCCGGGTCTGGGGAATCCGGTACGGTCAGCGCGCCTGGCTGCGGCAACTCGAACCGCCGGCCGACGAGGAGATGGAGAACGGGGTGCTGCGTACCATCGCCCGCCTGGACGGGACACCGTTTCCGTCCACCGCCCAACTCGCCTGGCGGTGGCTGCGCGGCCGGGCACCCGCCGTACGCCGCCGGCCGAACGACAGCACTCTGGAGACGGCGTACTGCGCCGAGGTGGTCGCGGAGACCTACCAGGCGATGGGGCTGCTCCCGGCCGGGCGCCGACCGAACTGGTACGACCCCGGCCGGTTCTGGAGCGGCGACGACCTGGAACTCTCCTCCGGGCGGCGGCTCGGCGACGAGATCTCGGTGCGGATTCCGGCGCGGTGAGCGCCCCCGAACCGACCCGGCCGCGGTTGCTCGCGGCGGCGCCGTGGATCGTCGTGCTGGCCGGCGTCCTGGTCATGATCGTGCTCTTCGTCCTGGCCACCGGATACCTCACCGGCGAACGGCGCACCTCCGGCGCACCCGAACCGGACTGGCCCTTCGCCCCGGGCGCCACCCCGGCACCCGTGGACTCCGGCAGCGGCCCGGCGAGTCCGAGCGGATCACCGGCGCAGACGCCCCGGACCCCGGCGCCGACCTCGGCCCGACCCACCGGCGGCAAGCCGACGACGACCCGCCCGGCGCCGCCGCGCACCACACCGCCGCAGGCTCGGCCGACCACCTCGGCGCCGCAGCCACCAGTGCCGCTGACCGGCCGCTACCGGGTACTCGCCGACTACCGTGACTCGTTCATCGCCGAGGTGCTGGTGCGCAACGAGAGCGGCTCGGCACAGTCCTGGACGGTGGAGCTGCGGTTCCGCGACGAGGTCGACGACCTGCGGGGCTTCTGGGTCGAGGGTGCGGCCCGGCCGTCGGTGGACCGTCAGGGAGACAGGTGGATCTTCCGTAGCGGTGCGGCGCTGGCCGGTGGGCGCTCCGATCCGCTGCGGTTCCAGTTCGAACGCTGGGGCGACGGCGAGCGGCCGGTCAGCTGCACGGTGAACGGTCGGGCCTGCCAGCTTCCGTAGCCGCCCGGAGCAGTTCGACCGTCTCCCGGTGGTCGCCGCGTACCGCCCACTCCAGGGCGGTGGCACCGGTACCGGAATCCTCCCGGCGACCCGGGTCGGCGCCGTACGCCAGCAGCAGGCGTACCACCTCGGTGTGGCCCCAGGCCGCCGCACCGGTCAGCGGGAGGCCCTCGTCGCCCCGCCCGCTCTCGGTGTCCGGCGATGCCCCGGCGGCCAGCAGCAGCCGGACGACCGGGGGCAGGCCCTGCACGCTGGCCAGGTAGAGCGGGGTGCTGCCGTCCGGGGTGGCCGCGTTCGGGTCGGCACCGGCGGCCAGCAGCCCGACGACCCCGAGCACGTCCGCCCCGAGCACCGCGTCGGCGAGCCGCTTGCCGAGCTTCTTGCGCCGCCGCGCCCCGAGCTTCCTACGCCGCCGTGGCCCGACCTTCCTCCACCCTGTCCCGGGCTTCGTCCGCCGTGCCCCGGGCAGGGTCCGCCGCCGTGTGCGCATCCGGCAAGGGTAGGAGTCACAGCCGCCGGGCGCCGCCCGATATCCGGCCACCGGGACCGGCGTCGGCCTGGCGTCGGGGGCGTCCTGTCGTGCTCGGGCGAGCGGGGCGGCCCGGCCCGGTCAGCGGCCGAGGAAGCCGCTGGTGGCGGTGCGGATCGCGGCGACGAAGGCGGCGGTCGCCGGATGGCTCGCGCTGCCACGCCGGTAGGCGATCCGGGTCCGGCGGCGGGTCTCCAGCGGTACCAGCCGGACGCCGGGCGGCGGCTGTGCGGCGGCGAGCTGCGGGATCACCGAGACGCCCTGCCCGGCGGCGACCAGCGCCAGCACGGTGGCGAAGTCGTCGGCGTGGTGCCGGGCCCGGGGCGTGAAGCCGGCGGCCCGGCAGACGTGCAGGGTCGCGGTGTGGCAGAGGGTGCCGGGGCTGGCCAGGATCCAGGCCGCGTCCCGGGTGGCCCGCAGCGGGTCGGTGGATTCCGGCTCGCCCGCCGGCACGGCGAGGAAGACCGTCTCGTCGAGCAGTGGCACCGTCTCCAGCCCGGGATCGGGTTCCACGGGTACGACGTCGTAGTCGTGCAGCAGCCCCACGTCGAGTCGGCGCTCGCGCAGCCCCGCCGGTACCGCGACCGGGTCCAGTTCGGTCACCCGCAGCTCCAGCCCCGGGTGCTGCTGGCCGAGGTCGACCAGGGTGGCCGGGAGCAGCGTACGGACGGCGGTCGGGAAGGCGCCGATCCGCAGCGGGCCGGTCGGGCCGGTGGCGACCGCGGCGAGCGCGGCGGTGGTCTGCTCCAGGGCGGTGAGCACGGTCTCGGCGTGCCGGACCAGTACCCGGCCGGCGGTGGTGAGGGTGACCCGCCGTCCGGTGCGTTCCAGCAGCGGTACGCCCGCCTCCCGCTCCAGTACCGCCAGTTGCTGGGAGACCGCCGACGGGGTGTACGTGTGCGCCTGCGCCACCGCCGCGATGGTGCCGAGCCGGGCGAGGTCGCGGAGCAGCCGGAGTCGACGTACGTCGAGCATCAGCAGAGCTTACGCTTCTGTGCAGGAAGCTGAACTGGACCTTACGGGTCTGCCTGCCCGAGGCTGTGCTCATGACCTTGTCCGGCGTGTACGTACCGCTGATCACCCCGTTCGACGCCGCCGGTGCGGTGGCGCTCGACGCGCTCGTCACCCTGACCCACCAGGTGCTGGAGGCCGGTGCGACAGGCGTGGTGGCCCTGGGCACCACGGCCGAGCCGGCGTCACTCGACGCCCGGGAGCGGCAGGCCGTGGTCGACGCGGTCGCCGGAGTATGCCGGGAGCGGGCCGCCCCGCTCATCGTCGGGGCCAACGCGGTGGAGGCGGTCGAGGCGCTGCCCCGCCGAGCCGGGGTGGTGGCGGCGCTCAGCGTGGTACCGCCGTTCCTGCGCCCCGGCGAGGCGGGGGTGATCGCACACTTCGCCGCGCTCGCCGCCGCCAGCCCGGTGCCGCTGGTCGTCTACCACGTGCCGTACCGGACCGGTCAGCACCTTGGCACGGACGCGATCCGGCGGCTGGCCGAACTGCCCGGGGTGGCCGGGATCAAGTACTCGGTGGGTGCCCTCGACGGCGACACCGTCGAGTTGCTGGCCGACCTGCCGCCGGACTTCGCGGTGCTGGGTGGGGACGACGCGCTGATCTCGCCACTGCTGGCGCTCGGCGCGCACGGCGGGATCCTGGCCTCGGCGCACCTCGGCACGGCCGCCTTCGTGCGGCTTGTCGAGGCGTGGCGGCTCGGCGACACCGCTCGGGCCCGCGCGCTCGGGCACCGGCTCGCCGTGCTCTCCACCGCGCTTTTCGCCGAGCCCAACCCCACGGTGATCAAGGCGGTACTGCACGCCCAGGGCCGGATCCCGACCCCCTCGGTACGGCTTCCGCTGGTCCCACCCCACCCGGAGGCGGTACGGGCGGCGGTGCAGCTTGCGCAAGATGATGAATGGCGGACGCTTTCATTGCAAGGTCTTGCATAGACTTTCCGCAAAGGACTAGCGTGCGGGCGAACTTCAGCGTCCAGAGGAAGGCCGCCAATGAAGCCGCTCCCGCCGCCGCGTACCGCCCGGTCGCTCGCCGTCGCCCGGCGTACCGTGCGGGCACGTGCCCTTGCGCTGGCCCTCGCCGCAGTGCTTCCGCTCGGGCTCCCCGGAGCCGGCGCGGTCACCGGCCCGGAGATCGAGCCGGCCGGCGGGACGGCCCGGCCGGGCGACCGGGCCGCGACCGGCAGCGGCGCCCACGCCGCACAGTGGACGGCGGAACCCTCGGCCGGGGCGCTGCTCGACGCCGCCGACGCCGACCGGGGCCGGGCCGAGCAGTTCTACTTCGTGCTGCCGGACCGGTTCGCCAACGGCGACCCCCGCAACGACCGGGGCGGGCTGGCCGGCGACCGGCTGCGGCACGGCCACGACCCGACCGACAAGGGCTTCTACCACGGCGGTGACCTGCGCGGCCTGCTGGACAGGCTGGACTACGTCCAGGGGCTCGGCACCACCGCGATCTGGCTGGCCCCGGTCTTCGCCAACCGGCCGGTGCAGGGCAGCGGGGCGGACGCCTCGGCCGGCTACCACGGCTACTGGATCACCGACTTCACCCGGGTCGACCCGCACTTCGGCACCAACGAGGATCTGCGGAAGCTGGTCCGGGAGGCACACCGGCGGGGCATCAAGATCTATCTGGACGTCATCGTCAACCACACCGCCGACGTCATCCGCTATCCCGACGGGCAGACCGGCTACCGGGTCAAGGCGGACCGGCCATACCGGGACGCGCAGGGGCGAGCGTTCGAGGACCGCAACTACGCCGACGGCAGCCGCGCCTTCCCCGCACTGGACGAGGAGTCCTTCCCGTACACCCCGGTCTTTCCCACCGAGGCGGACCGCCGGGTCAAGGTGCCGGCCTGGCTCAACGACCCGACGATGTACCACAACCGGGGCGACTCCACCTTCGTCGGCGAGAACAGCGAGTACGGCGACTTCGCCGGGCTGGACGACCTCTTCACCGAGCGCCCCGAGGTGGTGCGCGGGATGACGAAGATCTTCGCCGACTGGGTCACCGAGCTGGGTGTCGACGGCTTCCGGCTGGACACCGCCAAGCACGTCAACCTGGAGTTCTGGCCGCAGTTCCGGGCCGGCGTCGAGCAGGCCGCCCGGCGGGCCGGCAAGCCGGACTTCTTCATGTTCGGCGAGGTCTACGACGCCAACCCCGAGGTCGCCTCCACGTACGTCCGCCGGGGCGGGCTGCCGGCCACCCTCGACTTCACCTTCCAGAACGCGGCCCGGGGCTACGTGGCGAACGGCGGCTCGGCGAAGGCCCTGGCCGACGGGTTCGCCGCCGACGACCTCTACACCGCCCGGGACACCGACGCAGGCCGGCTGCCGACCTTTCTCGGTAACCACGACATGGGCCGGATCGGCTCCTTCGTCGCGAACGGCGGCACCGACCCGGCCAGCCACCTGCGCCGGGACCAGCTCGCGCACGAGCTGATGTTCCTCACCCGGGGACAGCCGGTCGTCTACTCCGGCGACGAGCAGGGCTTCACCGGGCCGGGCGGGGACAGGGACGCCCGGCAGGACATGTTCGCCTCCCGTACCGCCGACTATCTCGACGACGACCTGCTCGGCACCGACCGGAGCCACGCCGTCGACCAGTACGACCGGACGCATCCGCTCTACCGGACCATCGCCGGGCTCGGCGCGCTGCGCAAGGCTCATCCGGCACTGCGCGACGGCATCCAGGTCACCAGGTACGCGGCCGACGGTCCCGGGGTCTTTGCCTTCTCCCGGATCGCCCCCGCCGACCGGGTCGAGTACGTCGCCGCGGTCAACAACGCCCCGACCGCACAGACCGTCACCGTCGACACCTGGTCGGCCGGCACCCGGTTCACCGGCGTCTACGGCTCCGGCGCGACCGTACAGGCCGGCCCGGACGGCAGGCTCTCCGTCACCGTGCCGCCGCTGGCCGCCGTCGTGTTCCGGGCGGACGCCCCGATCGCCCGGCCGACCGC
This sequence comes from Plantactinospora sp. CNZ320, assembly GCF_002846275.1. Lineage (NCBI taxonomy): Bacteria > Bacillati > Actinomycetota > Actinomycetes > Micromonosporales > Micromonosporaceae > Plantactinospora > Plantactinospora sp. CNZ320. The sequence goes on along the minus strand of NZ_PJMP01000001.1, from coordinate 2,453,896 downwards.
CGCGCCGAGCGTACGGATCACCGACCCGGCCCCGGACGCGGCAGTGCCGACCCGGGTCGGGGTGGTCGCCCAGGTCACCGGGGACCCGCTGGCCACCGTCACGGTGGCGGCCCGGGTCGACGGGGGCGCCTGGACACTGCTCGGCCAGGCCCGCAACCAGGGCGGGCCGGTGCCGTACCGGGTCCACCACGACCTGGCCGGGTTGCCGGGCGGCGCCCGGATCGAGTACAAGGCGGTGGTGCGGGACTCGTCGGGGCGTACCGGCACCGCCCGGTCGACGGCCAGGGTGGGCACCCCGCCCCGGGCCGACAGCCGGGACTGGCTGGTGGTGCACTACCAGCGCCCGGCCGGCGGGTACGCCGACTGGCAACTGCACGCCTGGGGCGACATCGACCCGGCGTACCAGACACCGTGGCCGAGCGGGCAGCCGTTCGCCGGGGAGGACTCGTACGGCCGGTTCGCCTGGGTGAAGTTGAAGCCGGGAGCCCGCTCGGTCGGCTTCCTCGTGGTCGACGCCGCCGGAAACAAGGACGTGCCGGTGGACCGGAGCGTCGACGTGACCCGGACCGGTGAGATCTGGCTCAGGCAGGGCGACCCGACCATCCATCCGAGCCGCCAGGCGGCCACCGGGGAACCGGATCCGCCGGTCGACGAGAGCGTGGCGGTGCTGCACTACCGCCGGGCCGGCAACGACTACGCCGGCTGGGGGCTGCACGTCTGGGACGGCGCGGCCAGCCCGACCGACTGGGCCAACCCGCTGCCGCCGGCCGGCCGGGACGAGTTCGGCATCACCTTCCGGGTGCCGCTGGCCGCCGGAGCGACCGGACTGAGCTACATCATCCACAACGGAGACACCAAGGACCTGCCGGACGACCAGCGGCTCGACTTCGCCGGCGCCGGCCGGGAGGCATGGCTGCTCGCCGGCACAGCCGGACGGCTGTTGCCGGTCACCGGCGGCGCCGCCCCGGACCTCGACATCACCAGGCAGCGGGCACACTGGGTCGACCGCTCCACAGTGCTCCGGCCACCGGGGCAGTCCACCGACGGCCGCCGGTACGCCCTGGCCAGCGCCCCGGACGGCGGGCTGTCGGTGCGGGACGGCGAGCTGGTCGGGACGTACACCGAACTGCCGTTGCGGGCGGTGCCGGGCGGGCCGACGGAGGCCCAGCGGGCGAGGTTCCCGCACCTGTGGCAGTTCCAGGCCCTCAGGCTGGACCCGCGCGACCGGGCCAGGCTGGCGGCGGCACTGCGCGGGCAGCTCGTGCTCACCGAGCGGGACGCCGCCGGGGCGCTGCTCGGGGCCACCGGCGTGCAGGTGCCGGGCGTGCTGGACGACCTCTACGCGCCGGCCACCGACGCGCGGCTCGGCCCGATCGTCGAGGGTGGACGGCCCAGCCTCGCCGTCTGGGCTCCGACCGCCCGGAACGTGACACTGGAACTCTCCGACTCACCGGAGGCGGCACCCCGGACCGTGCCGATGCGCCGCGACGACCGCACCGGGGTCTGGTCGGTACGCGGCGAACGCGACTGGCTCGGCCGCTACTACCGCTACCGGGTGCAGGCGTGGCAGCCGGCGGCACAGCGCATCGTCACCGCCCCGGTCACCGACCCGTACTCGCTGGCGCTCACCGCGAACTCCACGCACAGCCGGATCGTCGACCTGACCGATCCGGCGCACACCCCGGCCGGCTGGGCGGGGCTGCGCAAGCCGGCTGCGGTGCCGTCGACGCGTACCCAGATCCAGGAGGTCTCGGTCCGGGACTTCTCCATCGCCGACGCGTCGGTGCCGGCACAGCGGCGCGGGACGTACCTGGCCTTCACCGACCCGACGACCACCGGGATGCGGCACCTGCGGTCGCTTGCCGACGCCGGGGTCAGCCATCTGCACCTGCTGCCGGCCTTCGACTTCGCGACCATCCCGGAGCGCCGGGCCGACCAGGCCGCGCCACCCTGCGACCTGGCGGCGCTGCCGGCGGACTCGGAGCGCCAGCAGGAGTGCGTCGGCGCGGTGCGGGACACCGACGGCTACAACTGGGGGTACGACCCGCTGCACTACACCGTCCCGGAGGGCGGGTACGCGGTCGACCCGGACCGGCGCACGAACGAGTTCCGGCAGATGGTGGCCGGGGTCAACGCGGCCGGGCTGCGGGTGGTGCTGGACGTCGTCTACAACCACACCTCGGCGGCCGGCACCGATCCGAGGTCGGTACTCGACCAGATCGTCCCCGGCTACTACCACCGGCTGCTCGACGACGGTACGGTCGCCAACTCCACCTGCTGCGCCAACACCGCCCCGGAACACGCCATGATGGGCAAGCTCGTGGTCGACTCGGTGGTCACCTGGGCGAAGGCGTACCGGGTCGACGGGTTCCGGTTCGACCTGATGGGGCACCACCCGAAGGCGAACATCCTGGCGGTGCGGGCCGCGCTGGACCGGCTGACCCTGGCCCGGGACGGGGTCGACGGGCGCGCGATCCTGCTCTACGGCGAGGGTTGGGACTTCGGCGAGGTGGCCGGCGACGCCCGGTTCACCCAGGCGACCCAGGCCAACATGGCCGGTACCGGGATCGGCACCTTCAACGACCGGCTGCGGGACGCGGTGCGGGGCGGCGGGCCGTTCGACGCCAACCCCCGGGTGCAGGGCTTCGGCTCCGGGCTCTACACCGACCCGAACGGCGACCCGGTGAACGGCAGCCTCGCCGCACAGCGGACCCGGCTGCTGCACCAGCACGACCAGATCAAGGTCGGGCTGACCGGCAACCTGGCCGGCTACCGGTTCGTCGCCTCGTCCGGCAGGACGGTGACCGGGGCACAGGTCGACTACAACGGTGCGCCGGCCGGCTACACCGCCGCGCCCGGCGAGGCGGTCACGTACGTCGACGCGCACGACAACGAGATCCTCTACGACGCGCTGGCGTACAAGCTGCCGCAGCGGACGCCGGCGGTGGACCGGGCCCGGATGCAGGTGCTCTCGCTGGGTACGGCGGTGCTGAGCCAGGGGACCGGATTCGTGACCGCCGGCAGTGAACGGCTGCGGTCGAAGTCGCTGGACCGCAACTCCTACAACAGCGGGGACTGGTTCAACCAGATCCGCTGGGACTGCGCCGAGGGGAACGGGTTCGGGATCGGGCTGCCGCCGGCCGCCGACAACGCCGACAAGTGGCCGTACGCCCGGCCGCTGCTGGCCGACCCGAAGCTGGTACCCGACTGCGCGGCGATCGGGCTGGCCGAGGCGCGCTACCGCGAGCTGCTGCGGGTACGGGCCTCGTCGCCGGTCTTCGGACTGCCGAACGCGGCCGAGGTGCAGCGCCGGATGTCGTTCCCACTCTCCGGTGTGGACGAGACGCCTGGAGTGCTGACGATGAGGTTGGACGGGACGGGGCTCGACCGGCGCTGGCGGTCGGTGACTGTGGTCTTCAACGCGACCCCGGCGACGGCGACCCAGATCGTTGCCGGGCTGCGGGGTGCCTCCGTGGCGTTGCATCCGGTACTGCGCACCTCGGCCGACCCGGTACTCCGGACGGCCTCCTTCGACCGTTCCACAGGCACCTTCACCGTCCCGCCGCGCAGCCTCGCCGTCTACGTCGAGTCGTACTGAGCGTTAGGCCGGCCGGGAGCCGGGTAACCGGCTACCCGGAAGTACGCGAAAAAGGAGTCATCCGGACGAAGTGCCCGGGGAGCGACGGGTTACCGGACATCGAGGAGCCAGGAGGTTTCCCGCGGTGTGCGCCCGTCGCATCGACGAATATGGATATATTGCCGACGGCCGGTCGGGGGCGCTGGTCGGCCGGGACGGCTCCGTGGACTGGTGGTGCCCGCCCCGCTTCGACGCGCCGTCGGTCTTCGCCCGCCTGCTCGACGAACGCGGTGGGCACTGGTGGATCCGCCCGGCCGGCGAGTTCCGGGTCGAGCGGAACTACCTGGCCGACACGCTGGTGCTGCGTACGGTCTTCCACACCGGGGACGGTTCGGTGGCGGTCACCGACGCACTGGCCCTGGGCCACGGCCGGGGGCACGACATCGGCCGCACCCCGCCCGGCCAGCTCCTCCGGCTGGTCGAAGGGCTGACCGGGCGGGTGCCGATGGTGATGTCCTACGCACCCCACTTCGAGTACGGCCGGGTGCGGGCCTACCTCGAACGGCACGGTCGGACTGTGCTCGGCAGCGCCACCGGTGCCACCCTCGGGATGACCGCGAGCGTGCCTGTGGACTGCCACGAGACGTCCGCCTCGTCGTCGTTCACCATCGGGCCGGGCCAGCGGGAGAGCTTCTCGCTGGCCCACTGGTCGAGCTACCGGGAGGAGCCACCGATACCTCCCGACGTTTCGGCGATGCTCTCCGAGACGATCGAGGGCTGGCGCTCCTGGATGGCGGAGCACGACTACCAGGGGGAGCATGCGGAGCTGGTACGGCGCAGCACGTTGCTGCTGATGGGGCTGACCTACCAGCCCAGCGGCGGTGTCGTCGCGGCGGCGACCACCTCGGTACCGGTACGGCCGGAGGGGCACGACAACTACGACTACCGCTACGTGTGGCTGCGCGACTTCAGCCTCACCCTGCGCATGCTCTCCGTCGCGGCCTGCCCGGTGGAGGCGGACCGGCTCTTCTGCTGGCTGGCCGAGTCGATCGGCGACGCCCACGTGGCACCCGTACCGGTCATGTTCGGTGTGGAGGGCGAGCGGGACCTCGCCGAACGTGAACTCGGCACGCTCGGCGAGCCGGGCGAGAACGATCCGGTGCTGCTCGGCAACGACGCCTGGCAACAGCGCCAGCAGGACGTACTCGGCCAGGTGCTCGACGCCGCGTGGCTGCTGCGCAAGCGTCTCGACCCGATGCCTAAGCCGGTACGGCGGATGCTGCGAACCCTCACCCAGCGCGCGGTCGAGACGTGGCACCTACCGGACTCGGGCGTCTGGGAGCTGCGGGGCGAGGAGCGGCACTACCTCACGGCCAAGCTGGGCTGCTGGATCGCGCTGGACCGGGCCGTACGGTTCGACGCCCTGCTGGGCGAGGCGGCCGAGGTGGCGCGCTGGGCGGCGGTCCGCGACGAGATCAGGGAGGCGATCCTGCGGCACGGCTGGAACCCCGGGATCGGTGCCTTCACCGACGCCTTCGGGTCGGACCGGCTGGACGCGTCGGTCCTGGTCCTTCCCCTGGTCGGGTTCATCTCCGCGACCGATCCTCGGATGCGCGCGACGATCGAGCGGATCGAGCGGGAGTTGACCACCGACGGGCTGGTCCGGCGCTGGCCCGGCGACGCCGCCGGCTTCGTCATCTGCTCCTTCTGGCTGGTCGGTTGCCTCGCGCTGCTCGGCGAACAGGATCGGGCCGACGCGCTCTTCGTTCGGCTGGCGGCCCGGGCCAACGATCTCGGTCTCTTCGCCGAGCAGATCGACCCGCGTACCGGCGAGCAACTGGGCAACTTTCCGCAGGCGTTCTCGCACATCGGGCTGATCTCGGCAGCCTGGCGGCTCACCTCGGCGAAAAGCGGCCGGCCCACGCCGATCAGCACGGTGATCTGACACGCCGCTGCCCTGCCCTGCGCTGCGCGTTGCCCTGCCCTGCCGTGCCCTGCGCTGCCCTGCGCTGCGCTGCGCGTTGCCTTGCTGCTGGTGGCTGCTCCGCCGGTTCAGCCTCTGGTGGCCGGGAGCGTGCCGATGTGCTCCAGCACCGAGCGGAGGATCGCGAAGGACTCGTCGTCGTCCGCCGTCCCGGCGTGCGGGGCACGGAACCGGCTCGCCTCCTCGGCGACGTCGGCAAGGTGCCACCAACTGCGGTACAGCTCCAGCAACTCCGGCAGCGGCACCACACCGGTGGCCTCGGCGTAGGCGTCGAGCACCGACCCGTCACCGGGCTCGATCAGCCAGAGGTCGCGCTCGGGCGGCGCGACCCGCACGGTGTCCCGGTCGATCAGCCGCCAGCCGTCGGCGGTCCGCATCGTGTTGCCCGGATGCGGCTCACCGTGGGTCAGCACCATCCGGTCCGGCCGGGCGCGCGCCAGCCGGACGAGTTCACCGTGCCGGGCGAGCAGCCGGCGTACCGGTGTCGCGTGCCGGGCGAGCAGCCGGGCGGCGAGGCGGGCGTACGGGCCGGTGTCGGGGACGTCATTGCCGGCCAGGCCGAGTTCCAACTCGTCGGCGTGCGGAATGGCGAAGTCGTCGACCGGGGCGCCCTCGCGGGCCGCCGCCGGCGCCGCGTGCACCGCCAGCACCATGTCGAGTACGCCCCGCAGGTGCGCCGCCGACGGGAACGGGCCCCACTCGAAGCTCTCCCCGTCGACGTACGGGTAGAGCGCGAGCGCGAACCGGTCACCCAGCCGGACCACCGGCTCGCCGCCCGAGGTCGGGATCGGCGCCACCACGAACCCGCGGCCGTGCTCCCGGAGTCGCCGGGCGGTGCCGAGTGCGGCCCGCAGCCGGGCGTACGCCGCGTCGAGCGGGTCGGTCAGGGCCAGCCGCTTGGTGGTCAACTCGTCGACGGAGGCGAACCGGAGCGTGCCCTCGGTGTCGGTGACCGCCCAGTGGTGGCTGCCCCGCCCCACCGCGCGGTACCCGACCGAGGCGACGTCGAGCCCCCACGCCCGGGCCAGTGCGGACCGGAGTGCGTCTTCGGGCAGGTCAGCGGGGGCTGTCAGCATCCGCTCACGATGGTTCCGGCTGGTGGATCGGGGCAACCGGTTTTCGCCCCGGCTACCCGCCGTACCCGGAGGGCCCGCCGGACCGGTGCGGCCCGGCCGGTGGCGGTCCGGCGGGTGGTGGTGCCGGTGGTCCAGCGGGTGGTGGTGCCGGTGGTCCGGCCGAGGGTGGCCCGGCCGAGGGTGGCCCGGCCGAGGGTGGTCCGGCCGGCCAGTGCGGGCCCGGCGGTGCCGGGTATCCGGCCGGGAGTGGGCCGCTGCCGGCCGACCGCACCCGGTTGGCGGCCCGCCGACGGGCCACGACCAGGAGCACGACCAGCACGCCGACGATGGCCAGCAACAGCAGGGCCGCTCCGGCGAGCAACACGATCGACCCGAGACCGAGGCCGTCACCGGAGCCGGTCCGGCGGGGTGGCCCGGGGTCGCCGGCCGGGTTCGCCCGCGCCGGCGGCCGGTCGGCGGTCAGCGCGGCCAGCGGGTCGACGAGCCGCTGCTCCCCGATCTCGGTCGCGCCGTCGGTCAGCGGCGACGCGGTGCCGACGAGCCGGTCCACCACCGAGGCGGCGTTCAACTCGGGGAACCTGGCCCGGACCAGGGCGGCGACGCCGGCCACGATGCCGCTGCCCACCCCGTCCAGCAAGCCGAAGCCGTAGGGTTGCGGCGCCTTCGCGCCGGGCGCCTTGGCGACCAGTACGTGCCGGCCGCCGGGCGCCGCCAGCAGACCCGAGCCGTGGGTCTGCACCCTGCCGTCGGCGTTCAGTTCGGCGACAGCGAGAACGCCAGGTACGCCTGTCGGAGCGTCGGACGCCGTGCCGACCAGTACGACGTCGCGGCTCGCCGCGTACCGGATCGCGTCCTGGCCCTCCTCGTCCAGCTCGACCGACGGCACGATGATCACCTTGGCGCCGTGGTCGGTGAGCCAGCGCAGCCCGGGGCCGACCTGCCGGCTGCTCAGGTTCTCGCTGCGCACCGTCACCAGTCTGGCCTCCGGCGCGATCCCGAGCAGGCCGTCACCGCCACGTGCCACCGCCGCTCCCGCCACCCCGGTCTGCCCTGTCAGGTCGACATCGGACGGAGGGTTGGCCAGCCCGTCCGGCAGCGGTCCGGTGCGTACCTCGCCGCTGTGCTGCTGCCAGGCGGACGAGTCGACCTGGCCGCGCAGGTCCGGATGCTCCAGATAGAGGCTGTCGGTGAGCATCCCGATGGCGATCCCGGAGCCACGGGTGACCCGGTGCGCCTCCGGGATCCGCAGCGCGTCCAGATACCACTGGGAGTCGCGCGGCAGCCAGCCGGCGGTGGCCGCCGGCCCGCCGGCACCGGCCGGTGCGGGCAGGGCGACCGGGTCGACGGTGAGCGCGGCGACCGGATCGACCAGACCCCAGCCCCGGACGAGGTTCCGCGGCGACGGCCCGTCCGGTGAGGTGTTGCGGAGCCGGTGGATGGTGTCGGCCGCCGAGAGGTCGGGAAACCTGCCCCGGACCAGCGCGGCGACCCCGGCGACGATCGCGACCGCGTACTGCGGGCCGGCGACGGGGCGGTAGAGGTCGCCATTGCGACCGGAGAGGCGCAACAGCGAGAGCACCTCCTCGCCGGGGGCCAGCAGGTCGATGTCGAGGTTGCCGTCGGCACCGAGCCCCTGCCGCCGGCCGTCCCGGTCGGTGGCGCCGACCGAGACCACCCCGGGCAGCGCACCCAGGGTGCTGATCGAGCCGAAGAGCGGACTGGCCACCGCGACGACGAGCACGTCGGCGGCGACCGCTGCCCGTACCGCCCGGCGGAGGTCGTCGGTGATCTCGGCCGTCCCGACGTACGAGACGGCGACGACCCGGGCACCGCGCGACACGGCGAGATCGAGGCCCCGGGCCAGTGCGGCCGGTTCACTCTGGATGGCGTTCGCGCCGACCCGGATCGGCAGCAGCTTCGCCTCGGGTGCGACACCGCGCAACCCGGCCACCCCGTCACCCCGGGCGGCGATCAGTCCGGCGGCCGCGGTGCCACTGCCGGGCTGCGGATCGTCCGCCCCGTCGGTGGCGTCCAGCGCGGGCAGCAGCGCGCCGCGCAGGTCACGGTGCGTCTCGACCGAGCCGTCCAACAGCGCCACGGTGACCCCGGCGCCCCGGCCGACCTTGTGTGCCGCGTCGAGGTTGAGCGTCGCGACGTGCCAGGCGTCCCGGGGAGTCGGATCGTCGGCGTACCCGGGTGTGGGCGCCACCGTGGCGAACAGGATTCCGCAGAGCGTGGCCACCGCCGTCGGGCCCCAGCGTCCCGCCGTGTTCCGCCGCACCTTCCGATCGTCGGCCCCAACTGGATGCGCCATCGCCCCCGCCTCCCCCGGTGTTCGGGGCCGATCGTAGTGGCCGGCGCCCGAGGCGAGAGCACCGGTCATCCGGCGGAACGCGCCCACCTGCGTGCCCCACCGGAGGGCGGGCGCTGGCACCATGTGCTGATGTCCGAGCTTCCCCGGCGGTCGGCTGCGCAGGCGTACCAGCGTGCCCGGCTGCTCGCCGACTCCGGCCGGTACGACGACGCCGAGCGGCAGATCCGCTCCGGGTTGGCCGTCCACCCCGACGACCCGGACTCGCTGGTCTTCCTGGCATACCTGCTGCGGGTCCGGGAGCGGTACGTCGAGGCGCTCGCCGCCTGCGACGCCGCCGTGGCCGCCGCGCCCGGCAACGCCGAGGCGTACGCCGAACGGGCCGAGGCGCAGATCGCGATCTTCCGGGGCGAGGCGGCGGTGCGGGCCGCCACCGAGGCGGTCCGGCTCGACCCGCAGGCGCCGAGGACACATCGGACACTCGCCCGTGCGCTCGCCTTCGAGCAGCGGTACGACCCGGCCCGGTACGCCGTCCGGCAGGCGCTCGCGCTCGACCCGGCGTCGGTCGAATCGCTGCTGACCCTGGCCGCCGTGGAACGGGACGCCGGCAACCGGGGCGCCGCCGAGCAGGCGGTGCGGGCGGCACTGCGGCACGATCCCGACAACGCGAACGGTCGGCGGCTGCTCGCCGTACTCGACGCGGACCGGTGGCGGGTCGGCCGCTCGATGCGTACCCTCCGGGCGGTCGCCGCCCAACACCCGGCCGATCCCGACCCGGTGGCGATGGTCTGGCCGCTGCGCCGGGCACTGTCCGGCCCGCGCCGCTGGCTCTACGGCGGCGCGCTCCTGCTCGCCGTCGCCGCGCCGCTCGCGGCCGGACCGCTGCCCGCCCCGGCCGAGATCGTCGTCCGGCTGGCCGCCCTCGTGCTGTCCGGGGCCGTCGTCGCCGTCCAGCTCCGGATGCTGGTGCCGGCCGGGCGTACCCCGTGGCGCTGCCTGCGACTGGTGCCCCGGCTGCTGCGCACCGCGCTCGGCCTCGGCCTGCTCGTCTCGACCGTGCTGCTCGGGCTGCTCGTCGGGTACGCCGGCACCGGCTGGTGGCTGCTGCCGCCACTCGCGCTCGCCCTCGTGCCGCCGCTCTGGGCCTGCGTGCTCGCGGAACGGATCGGTGCGCGCGCCGACGACCCGGGCCTGCACCAGGCGGCTCGGGACCTCGGCTCCGGCTTCGCGCAGTGGTGGGCGGACCTGCGGCAGTGGTGGGTCGACACCCGACGGGACCTGCGGACAGCCTGGCAGGAACCGGTCCCCGGACCACCCGTGGACGGAACGAACAGCGGCGTACGATCCGGCGATGCCCGAGAAGTCGACAGATGAGCCGCCGGACCAGGCCCGCGCCACCGGCGACACCCCGGCGACCGCGATGCCGGCGGTCGGCTACCTCACCCTGCTCGGCTTCGGCGTCGGTCTGCTGGCCTGCTGCGGGGTCGGTACCGCCTGGTTCGGCCCCGGGATAGTGCTGTGGATCGCAGCCAGGGCAGGCTCTTCGGCGGCCGGACCCTCGGCTACCACGTACGGACCAGGAACGGCTCCTGGCTGCGCGTCGAGGCCCGCCCGCACCAGCAGTCCGACCCGTTCGGCGAGCACCTGCTGGCGGCGGCCGAGGCGGCACGGCTGCCGGTCGAGCGGGGCGGCCCGTACTACGGCGAGTGCGGCCCCGCCGCTCCTGAGCCGGCCAGCGGCCCCGCCGCTCCTGAGCCGGCCAGCGGGCCTACCGCTGCTGATCCCGGCGACGGCTCGGTGATGGTGACCGCCTCGTACCGTTAGCGCCCGTTTTCTCCCGACTGCAACGCCCGAACGGTCACGGCCCGTTTCCGAGGCGAGAGCATCCAGAAGGGAGCGGCATGCGTGCCGACGGCGAGACCGAGTACGTCGAGTACGTCACCGCGCGGCTGCCCGCACTGCACCGGGCCGCGTACCTGCTGTCCGGTGACACGCACCGCGCCGACGACATCGTGCAGAGCACCATCACCGCCCTGTACCGGCACTGGACCCGGGCCCGGGCGGTCGAGAACCTCGACGGGTACGTGCACCGGATCCTGGTCCGCAAGCACCTCGACGAGGTACGCGGACCGTGGGCCCGGGTACGGCTGATGTTCCAGCCACCCGACCGGCCGGCCGCACCGGCGTCGAGCGTCGAGGACCGGGACACCCTCCAGCGGCTGCTCGGCGAGCTGAGCGCGGCGCAGCGGACCGTCCTGGTGCTGCGTTTCGCCTGTGACATGTCGGTGCACGAGGTGGCGGCGGCGCTTAACACCTCCACCGGCAACGTCAAGAGCCATACCGCGCGGGGACTGGCGGCACTCCGGCGCCACCTCGACGTCAAGCAGTCCGGCACCGGCAGCGGCACCGGCATCGCACAGCGCTGAGGAGGAAATCGTGCCCATCGACAACGACCATGAGACGACACAGGCACTGCACACGTTGTTCCGCGAAGCGGAGGTGCCGCCCAGCCGGGCCGACATCGGCGCGGCCGTCCGGCAGGGGCGCCGGGCCGCACGACGTCGCCGGGGCGCGGCAGCCACCGTGTCGGTGCTGGCGGTGTTCGGGATGATCGGGACGGTAACGGTCGTACTGGACCGGGGCGAGGGTGTCCGGCTGGAGACGGCCCGACCCGCCCCGTCGGTCTCGCCCGGCCCGATCGGCACCGTGACCGCGCAGGTGCAGACCGTCCAGGTGGGCATCGACGACAGCGCGCTGCGTTGTGTGGTCGCCCCGCTGGCGCCGCCGGGCGAAGCCAGTCATGTACACGCCACGGGTGTCGACCCGAGCGGACGGTTCATCGTCGGCGGGATTCCCGCTCCGGACGAACAGACGCCGCGGTTCGTCGACCCCGAGCCGGAGGGCACCGCGACCCCGTCGCCGAGCGTCGGAGGGCAGCAGGTGTTGTGGGATCGGGGGAAGCCCAAGGTCTTCACCGTGCCGAAATCCTTCTACGATACGCCGCTGGTGAACGCAGCCGGGCTGGTGGCCGGCACCGGATCCGACAACCAGAGCGCGGGGCGTGGCCCGGAGTTCGGTTGGGTTTACCGGGACGGCCAGGTCCACCGGCTGCCGTTGCTGCCCGGTTACGACTCGGCCCGGCTTGTGGCGATCACCGAGCAGGGTGACGTCGTCGGGTACGCCTACCGGTTACCGCCGGAGGGTGAGCCGATCAGTGCCGCCGTACCGGTGCTCTGGCGGTCGGACGGCACGGGCGGCCCCTGGCCGTTGAGCACTCCGGAGAACGGCGGCCGGGTGCTGGGCGTGACCCGGGACGGCGCCGTGGTCGGCCAGCACGGCGACTCCCATCTCCGGATCTGGCGGCCTGACGGCAGCGCGGCTGAACTGCGGCTGCCGCCCGGGATAACCCGGATGTCCGGCGGGCACGTCAGCGGCGACTGGGTGGTCGGGTTCGTCGCGTCCAGTGACGCGCAGTCACCGACCCCGCTGATGCGGTGGAACGTCCGCACCGGGCAGCTCTACGTCTATCCGGGCATCGACACCGGGGACACCTTGAGCATGGCCGTCAACGCCGGAGGATGGGTGATCGTCACGACTCCGAAGGACCACCAGTTGGTGGTGACGCCGGACGACACGGTCCGCCGGCTGCCGACGCCGCCGGGCGCGGAGGAATGGGCGGAGAAGGTCATCGCGACTGCCATCAGCGACAACGGGCTGGTGGTCGGCTCCCTCTACCGGGGGCCGGATGAACCGACCCACAACCACACCTGGCAGTGCGGGGGATGAGACTTCGGTAGCGCGGGCCAGGTGTCGTGCCCCTCCGCCGCTGGCAGCAGCAGCGGCGGAGGGACACGGCGTCGTCGGGTACCCCCGCGAGGTCGTCCGGATCGGTGCCGGTCAGCCGGTCGCCTCGATCTTCGACAGGTCGACCTGGCCGAACGCGTCCATCTCGACGTTGCTGACCCGGGTCGAGTGGCCGAAGTTGTTCTGGCCGAACCGGAGCGGGATCACCGGCATCTCCCGGGCCAGGATCTGCTCCGCCTCCTGGTATTTCTTGATCGCCTCATCCTGGTTCGGCGCCCGCTCACCCTCGGCGACCAGTCGGTCGAACTCGGCGTTGCTGAAGCCGTAGTAGTTCGACGACCCCTCGGTGGTGTAGATCGGCCCCAGGTAGTTCTGCATCGACGGATAGTCCATCGACCAGCCCATCCGGAACATCCCGACCGGGGTCTTCGCCTCCACCTTGTTGAGCAGGTCGGCGAATCTCGCCTCCGGGGTACTGCTGCACTTCACCCCGAGGTTGTTGGAGAGCTGGTTGCAGGTGGCGACCACCCACTCCTGGTGCCCGCCGTCGCCGTTGAAGGAGATCTGCAACTGGGCCGGCCCGCCGGCCGCCTGGTAGGCGGCCTTCGCCTTCGCCGGATCGAACTGGCACGCCTCGCCGCAGGTGTCCGGCCGGGCGCCGGCGACCAGCGGGGAGACGAAGGAGCGCGCCGAGGTCTGCGAGTCCTTGAAGACGGACTTCACGATCTCGTCCCGGTCGATCGCCATCGAGATCGCCTTGCGTACCTCGGCCTTGGCGAACTCCGGCTGGAAGGTCGGGAAGGCGAGGAACTGGAACGACGACAGCGGGCTCTTCCTGAACCGGTCGCCGAGGTCGCCCGGCGCCGTGCCCAGTGCCTCGGTCGGCACCTGCCTGGTCACGTCGTTGTTCCCGGCGAGCAGGTCGGCGTAGTCGGCGGCCAGCTCCTGGTAGATCTGGAAGACCACGCCGCCGATCTTCGGCTTCGGGCCGGGATGGGCGTCGTACCGCTCGACCTCGATCCGGCTGTCGTGCTGCCAGGTGCCCTTCATCCTGAACGGGCCGTTGCCGATCGGGGCCTGCTCGAAGTCCTCCTTCAACACCCCGTCCGAGGCCCACGCGGCGTCCGGCAGCGGCGCGAAGACGTGGTAACCGAGCACCGACTCGAACTCGGCGAACGATCCGGAGAGGGTGATGGTGAAGGTGAGATCGTCGACCTTCTGCAGACCTGTCAGCTTCTTCGCCAACGGATCCGGAGCCTTCTGCGGGCCGTCGCCGTCCGGGTCGGTCGACTGGAGATCGTCGTACCCCTCGATCTGCCCGAAGAAGTACGCCCCGCCGTGGCCGTTCGGCCCGTACGCCGCGTGGTTCCAGGCGTTGATGTAGCTGTCGGCGGTGACCGGCTCTCCGTTGTGGAAGGTGTAACCACCCTTCAGCTTCACCGTCCACAGTTTGTTGTCGGTCGACTCGATCGACTCGGCCGCCACCTCGAACGGTTTCTTGTTCTCGTCGAAGTCGACAAGCGGGGTGTAGAGGGCGGCCAGCACCTGCGCCCCGGCGCTCTCGGTGGCGTTCGACGGGATCAGGTGCTGTGGCTCGGCGATGCCGATCCGCACCACCGCGTCGGCGTCCGGGGTGCTCGGGTCCTCGCCGTCGCCACTGCACCCCGGCACGGCGAGTACGGCGGCCAGGGCCACCGCGCTCCAGGTCATCCGTCTGGACACCGGCATGAGGTCTCCTTCGCATCGCCGCCGCACCGCGGGCACCGGGCGGCGTGACCTTGCCGGGCGTGACTGTCGTCAGTCCGGCCGGACCGGGCCATGGCCGGCTCCTGCCTCCCAGTTACGAGCCGATCAGCCCGTCGCGGCAATGCTTTTGACTGGGTCCAAACCGTCCGGAGAGCCGACAACTGGGCGGCGTGGCGACCGCGTCTCGTGATCAGACGAACAGCGGTAGGGCGCCGTTCGGCTCCAGGCGTGGAGGTGGTGATGATCCGGATCTGGCTCGGCCCCGAGGACATCGCCCGAACCCGGATCGCAGCCGCGCCCCTCCCGCTCTACGAGGTCTTCGTCAGCCTCGCCGGTTCCCTGGCCGACGGCGGGACGGCAGGTCAGGCGGCCGGGCCGGAACTCGCCGGCTGGCTGCGGGAGCTGGCCGAGTCGACAGACGCCGCGTGGGGCGTCCGGCGGGGTACGCCGGTGGCCCGGACCGGCCGGCCCGAGTCGGCCGAACTGCTCGCCCCGCTGACCGAGGACCGGACCCTGGAGGGCGCCCTCGCCTGGCTGCTCACCACCTCGGCACGCCGGGCCCGCAGCCTGGCGGCGGCGGTGCGCGGCTACTACGACCGGCGGGTACGCGCCGAGCTGGCCGCCTGGGAGCCGGTGGTCCGGCTCGACGTCAACGAGCGGGGCCGGGCCCTGGCGACCGGTGGGGTGGAGGCGCTGCTGACGATGTTCGACCCGTGGGCGGCGTGGCGCACCCCGGTGCTCTCGGTCAGCTCCACCATCGACCTGGACCTGCGGCCGAACGGCACCGGCCTGCTGCTGGTGCCCTCGGTCTCCGCCCGGAAACTCTGGGTCGGTGGTCGACCCGACTCGGTGGTGCTGGCCTATCCGGTACGCCGACCCCGCACCCCGGGCGGCCGTGCCCCGGGACACCGGCCGGTGCCGGCGTACGCGCTGGGCGCCGCCGCGACCACCGGGGACCCGTTGACCGCGCTGCTCGGGCGCTCCCGGGCGGCGGTGCTCCGGGCCGCCATGGTCGGGGCGAACACCACCGACCTGGCCCGGCGGGCCGGCATCAGCACCCCGTCCGCGTCCCAGCACGCCAGCGTGCTCCGTGACGCCGGACTGCTGCGGACCACCCGGCACGGCAAGGCGGCCCACCACACGCTGACCCCGCTGGCCCGCGCCCTGCTCACCTGCGACGACACCGTCACCCACCGCTGACCCAGGTGTAAGGAAGGGCCCCCGCTTATCGTTTTCTGTTGTAGCGGGGGCCCTTCCTTACGGGTCAGCGGCGGCGGGCGCCGGCCGGCCAGAGTACGGTCACCGGCAGTTGTCGGGCCTGGGCCGCCTGGACCACGTCTGCGGTGTCCCCGATGTCCACCGAGGGATTGCCGTCCCAGACCGCGAAGAGCCGCTCGCACCGGCGCAGCATCTCCAGGCTCGCCGCCAGGAACGCGTCCCGACCGGAGCGCGGAAACGGCATGTACGACACCGAGCTGGCCCGGCGCAGCAACTCGTCGAAGGCGGGCAGGTTGTGCGCGCGTACCGCCTGCTGCCGGTAGTCCCGGGCCGGGATCACCGCCTCGAAGCTCCCGCCACTGTCGAGTACCGCCCGGGCGAAGATCTGGTCGGCGCCGTCGGCGAGGCAGGTGATCCCGTGCAACTGCGGCCCGGCGTACGGGCGCAGCTCCTCGGTCAGCCGGGCGTAGACAAGCTCCGCCGTGCCGTCGGCCAGCACTACGTGCCCGGTGACACCGATGCGGGCCATCCAGCACCGTCCGTTCGTGGTTACGACTGCCCGACCCGGACGATCCGGAAGCCCGCGTCGGCCAGGATGACCGGGAGTTCCCGGACAGCCTCGTGGTTACGCTCCCGGAGATCCTGCCGCAGATCCTCCCAGGGGCTCAACGCCGGATGCAGTCGTCGCTCGTCGTCCCGGTGTGGCGCGTACCGCCAGCCGCTCGCCACCTGCTCGGCCAACCAGCGCTGGTGCTCCAGGATGGCCAGCCGCTCGATCTCGGGCTCCTCCAGGGCGTGCTCGTCGCCCGGCCCGACCCGGGGCGACAGTGCGCAGCCGAGTTCGCGCAGCTTGCGGCCGATGTCCTTGGCCTGGGCCCGGTTGGCCCGGCGCAGCGACTCCGGCAACTCCTCCCAGGGCACCAGCGCGGGGTTGCCGCCCGGCCGTTCACCGTGTCGGCGCCGGGCCACCACGTAGCTCTCGTGGATCACCCGGGCCAGCCGTTCCACCAGGTCGTCGCCGATCAGCGCCGGATCGCAGGCGGCGTGCACCACACCGTAGAGGCGGAGCGCGCCGGAGAGGTCGTCGAGGACGCCGAGGCCGTGCCCGCTGCCGAACGCCTCCCGCAGGTTGGCCAGCCGGTCCAGCCGGACCACCATCGAGCCGGGGCCGCCGTGCCAGAGCTGCTCGGCGGTGAGCGCGGTCTTCAGCGCCCGCTCCTCATCGTCGTAGCAGATGAAGACCCGGTCCGGCGGGAGCGGGAAGCCGGCCCGGGGCAGCTGGCTGAGCAGTTCGCCGAGACCGCCGTCGAGCGGGATGATCCGGCAGACCCGGGCCAGGAACGGATAGCGGTGGGTGAGCTGGGCCGCCGCCTCGGTCGCCGCCTCGTCGACCAGGACCAGCGGTACGAGCCGGGCGCCGTGCGGGTCTCGTACCCGCCATCGCCGGGCCAGCTCGACCAGCACCGCCCGGCCGAACGCGGTGGCGCCGAGCACCACCACCCGGGGCGGCCGGCCGTCCACAGCGGTCAGCGGGTCCTCGGCGAAGAGTTTCCGGGCGGCCAGGTCGTCGACGTTGAAGAAGTCCAGTCGGGCGCCGGGGTGCCGGGCCAGCCCCAGGTGCCGGGCCTGCAACGCGAGGCAGAGTTCGGGGTCGGCGACCTGGGCGTAGACGGCGAGCGGGGAGTTACCGTGCCGGGCCGCCGCCAACCCGATCGCGGCGTTGGTGGCGCTGTCGTCGGTACACGCGTAGACCGCCCTGGCCCGGCCGATGCCGGCGCCGCGCAGCACGCTCGGATCCCGGGCAGCGCGGGCCACCTGGCCGGAGCCGGACGGCGTCGTGACATCGGAGCGGACCGCCACCACCCGGTGACCAGCGGCCTGGAGCCGCCGGGCCAGGGTGTCGGCGACCAGGCCGTCGCCGCAGACGATGACGTGCCCCCGGGCGTTGCGGTCGCGCAGCCGGCGCAGCTCGGTGGCGAAGAGCAGCCGGCAGGCCTCCACCAGGGCGTACGCGGTGACGGCCGGCGCCGCGAACCGGGCGAAGTCCAGCAGTGGCGGGAACGGCCCGCCCTCGTCCAGCGGCGGTGCACCGAGCACGAAGAGCTGCAGGTCGTAGTAGATCAGGTCGAACGGTTCGGATCCGTAGCCGCCGATCCGGTCGATGTGCTGGGCGAGCCCGAGGTAGCCACAGACGAAGGCGACCACCCCGGTGAGCGCGAACACCAGTCTGAGCACACTCTTGGTCGGTGCGCGGGGCGGTTCGCCGAGGCTGTTTCCGGGCACCACACCTCTCCTGCTGTCCGGTGTGACGACGCAGCGCTATCGTACCGTCGCGGTCTGCCCGCGGCGAACGTGAAAGATCGAGATCTTCCACAACGGAACGCGGTGGCGGAGGACGGTGGCGTTCAGCCCGGCAGCCGGAACCCGGCCTCACGCTGGGCCGCCAGCCACTGCTCCACCTCGTCGGCCCGTCGGGGCAGCCCGGCCGAGAGGTTCACCGCGCCGTCAGCCGTCACGAGTACGTCGTCCTCGATCCGGATGCCGATCCCGCGCAGCTCGGCGGGGACCAGATCGTCCTCGGGCTGGAAGTAGAGTCCCGGCTCGACGGTCAGCACGTACCCCTCGCCGAGGGTGCCGTCCCGATAGCTCTCCTTGCGGGCGTTGGCGCAGTCGTGCACGTCGAGCCCGAGCATGTGGCCGAAGCCGTGCAGGGTCCACCGGCGGTAGATCATCGACTTCTCGTCCATCGCCTCGTCCACGCTGACCGGCAGCAGGCCCAGCT
Organism: Plantactinospora sp. CNZ320; assembly: GCF_002846275.1. Lineage (NCBI taxonomy): Bacteria > Bacillati > Actinomycetota > Actinomycetes > Micromonosporales > Micromonosporaceae > Plantactinospora > Plantactinospora sp. CNZ320. The sequence goes on along the minus strand of NZ_PJMP01000001.1, from coordinate 2,435,398 downwards.
CGGCAAGCCCTTCGGCGAGGACCCGCATGCAGGTCCGGTGCACGTCCTTGAACGTCACCCCGGGCCGGATGAAGTCGATGCCGGCCTGCTGGGCGGCGTACACGATGTCGTAGACCTGGCGTTGCAGCGGCGAGAAGGTGCCAGAGACCGGCACCACCCGGGTCACGTCGGCGGTGTAGAGGTTCCGCCCCTCCACGCCCATGTCCATCAGCAGCAGCTCGCCCGGGCGGGTGATGCCGGTGTTGTGGATCCAGTGCAGGATCGTGGCGTGCTCGCCGGCACCGACGATCGAGTTGTAGCCGACGTCGTAGCCGTCGTGCCGGGCCCGCAGCCCGAAGACCCCCTCCAGGAGCCGTTCGCTCACCGGGCGGTCGGCCGGCAGCACCCGGGCGACGTCCTCGAAGCCGCGTACGGTCGCGTCGATCGCCTCCTGGAGCTGGGCGATCTCCCACTCGTCCTTGACCAGCTTCTGTTCCGACAGCAGCGCGGCCAGTTCCCGGTCCCGGCCGAGCGGGGTGCCGGCCTCCTCGCCCTGCGCGCTCCTGGGCGGCTCGTACGGCCGCACCGCACCGTCCACCGTCGGGTCCAGCCCGCGCAGCACCCGGGTCCGTCCCGGAGCGCAGTCGGCCAGCGCCGCCGGCAGCTCGGACAGGGGCGCGGTCTCGATGCCCAGCTCGGTCGACTTCTCAGTCAGGGTGTGCCGGCGGCCGACCCAGAGTTCGCCGTCCCGGCTGCGGAAGAACTCGTCGGTCTCCCGGGACGAGCGGGGGCGCATGTAGAGCACCGCGTCGTGGCCGGAGCCGTTCGGACGCATCACCAGCACGCCGTCCGGGTCGTGGTCGCCGGTGAGGTAGACGAAGTCGCTGCCGGGGCGGAACCGGTAGGCGGTGTCGTTGGCGCGTACCTTCTCCGGACCGGTCGGGATCACCAGGGTCTCGCCGGAAAGGGCCGCCGAGAGCGCCGCCCGGCGCTTGGCGTGGTTGGGTACCTCCGGCCGGGGGCCGACCGGCAGGGTGCTGTCCTGCCAGCCCTGCCGCATGAACTCGAGGAACTTCTCCGGGAAGTCCGGGTCGTGTGACTCCGTCCGGGCCGTCTCCACCTCTGCCGGCTCCGCCGTGATGTCGGTGTGCTCGTCTGACATCGCCGCTCCTCCCTCGTCCGGCCCGGTCCGCGCGAGGTCCGATCGGTGCGCGGCCGGGGATCGACGACTCCCCGCCGGCTGGCGACCCTGTCCCTCGTCCGGCTGAGCTTGATCTGCGCTTCTGGCGTGTCCCGACCGTACCGTGCCCGGACCGGTCGGTCTCGGTGGCGGTGCCGGCACAGCGGGCGGGTCCGCGTGGAAAGATGACCGCCATGTGCGGACTTCTGGCCTTCTTCAGCGCGCACGGCAACGCCGGCGCACATCGAGACGCCCTGGCCGGTGCGTTGGAATGCCTGCACCACCGGGGACCGGACGAGACCGGTGTAGAGGTGATTTCGACCCCGGACGGGTACACCGACGCCGTTTTCGCGCACAAGCGGCTCTCGATCATCGACGTCGCGTCCAGCCACGAGCCGCTGCCGTACGCGGGCGGCCGGTACCTGCTGACCTTCAACGGGGAGATCTACAACTACATCGAGCTGCGCGAGGAACTGGCCCGGGACTACGGTGCCCAGTTCGCCACCGCCGGAGACGGCGAGGTGATCGTCGCCGGCTTCCACTACTGGGGCGAACAGGTGCTCACCCGGCTGCGCGGGATGTTCGCCTTCGTGATCTGGGACCGGCAGCAGCGCCGCGCCTTCGGCGCCCGGGACTACTTCGGGATCAAGCCGCTGCACTACCTCCAGACCCGGGACGGGGTCTACCTCGCCTCGGAGAAGAAGGCGCTGCTGCCCTTCGCGCCCTCGGCACACGCCGGTGACGCCGGGGTGGACACCGCCAACCTGTCGCACTACCTCACGTTGCAGTACGTCCCCGAGCCCGGCACCCTGCACCAGGGGATCAGCCGGATCGGCTCGGGGGAGTACCTCACCTGGAGCCCGGGCCGGCAGATCGAGGTGCGCCGCTGGTACCGGCCGGTGTTCCGGCCCGCCCCGGTGCAGGAGCCGCAGAAGCTCTACGACCGGATCCGGGAGACGCTGCGGGAAAGCGTCCGGATGCACATGCGCGCCGACGTGCCGGTGGGCTGCTTCCTCTCCAGCGGCATCGACTCGACAGCTGTGGTGGCGCTGGCCCGGGAGTTCAACCCCAACATCCTCACCTTCACCGTCGGCTACGACGTGCCCGGCTACTCCGAGATCGAGGTGGCCCAGGACTCGGCCCGGCACCTCGGGGTCACCACCATCCCGACCAAGATCGGTCCGCGGGACATGATGGAGGCGCTGCCGAAGATCGTCTGGCACCTGGACGACCCGGTCGCCGACCCGGCCCTGGTACCCCTCTACTTCGTCGCCAAGAAGGCCGCCGAGCACGTCACGGTGGTGCTCTCCGGCGAGGGTGCGGACGAGTTCTTCGGCGGGTACACGATCTATCGGGAGCCGCTCTCGCTCGGCAGCGTGAACGGCCTGCCCGGCGGGGTGCAGAAGGGGCTGCGGGCGGTCTCCAAGGCGATCCCGCAGGGGGTCAAGGGCAAGAGCTTCCTGGAGCGCGGCACCACCCCGATCGAGCAGCGCTACTACGGCAACGCCCGGATGTTCACCGAGGAGGAGAAGCAGAAGCTGCTCCGCCGCTACGACCCGGCCGTCCGCTACACCGACGTCACCGCGCCGATCTACGCCGAGTGCACCGAGCTGGACGACGTCACCAAGATGCAGTACGTCGACCTCTACACCTGGCTGCGCGGCGACATCCTGGTCAAGGCGGACCGGATCTCGATGGCGCACTCGCTGGAGGTGCGGGTGCCGTTCCTCGACCGGGAGGTCTTCGAGGTCGCCGCCGGCATCCCGGTGGACCTGAAGCTGCCGCCCCGGTCCGACGCCACGAAGTACGCGATGCGCCAGGCGTTGCAGGGCGTGGTTCCGCCGGCCATCGTCAACCGACGCAAGCTCGGCTTCCCGACCCCGACCCGGGTCTGGCTGGCCGGCGAGATGTACGAGTGGGCCCGGCACATCTTCTCGATCTCCGGCGCCGGGGAACTGCTCGACCTGTCGTACGCGATGCGGCTGCTCGACGAGCACCAGCGGGGCGAGGCCGACCACTCGCGCAAGATCTGGACCGTGCTGATCTTCTGTGTCTGGCACGCCATCTTCGTGGCCCGCACCCTGGACCCGGGCATCCAGCGCAACCAGTCGGCGCTGCTCACCAAGCCGGTCGTCGGCTCGATGGTGCGCTGACACCCGGCTCTCGAACCGGTCAGCGTAGGGCGAACGGGCCCGGCGTCGTCGACGCCGGGCCCGTCGCGTGCGGTGCTGTGGTGCTGCCGTGCTTGTGGTTACGGGCTGGTGCAGGTCAGCGTCGGTGTGCCGCTGGTGGTCCCGCTGCCCACGAAGCCGAAGCTTGCGGACGCACCCGGGGCGAGACTGCCGTTGTGTGCGACGTTGCGGACGGTCACCGTACTGCCGCTCTGGCTGTGCGTGCCGTTCCACAGGCTGCCGATGGTCTCGCCGTTCGCCCAGGTCCAGCCGGCCGTCCAGCCGCTCAGCGCGGTGGTGCCGCTGTTCCTGATGGTCACCTCGGCCTGGAAGCCGCCGCTCCAGCTACCGGTCGACCGGTAGGTGGCGGTGCAGGCGGCCGGTCCACCCGGGTTGTTGGTGGGCGGGTTGGTCGGATTGGTGGTCGGGTTGCTGGTGGGCGGGTTGGTCGGGTTGCCGCCACCCGGGCCGACCCCGGTGACCTCGCCGTTGCCGCCGTCGAAGACCACGTCCGAGCAGCCGAAGAAGTTCTCCTGGCTGTCCGAGCGGACCCAGCGGGAGTAGATGATGTGCTGGCCGCTCTTGCCGGTCGGCAGCCGCCCGCTGAAGTAGTAGTGGCCCTCGTTGCTGCCGACCGAGCCCTGCTGCGGCGGGTTGGTCACCGTCAGGAACGGCGTCGACTCCAGGTCACTCCAGTTCAGCGCCCGGGTCGGGCTGAAGCCGTCCCGGGTCACGTAGAAGTAGAACGTGCCGGGGTGGTGGGCCCAGTTGCTGTACTTGAAGTTGAAGTTGCCACCGGCGGTCAGGTGGGTCAGCGGCCAGTCGTTGCGGGCCAGGTTGTAGCCGCTGAAACTGGTGTTGCCGCCGCTGCACAGCTGCCCGTCCGGAACGAAGCCGGTGGTCCGGCCGCCCGCGTCCGAGCGCAGCACGCTGAACCAGTTGTAGAGCGAGTTGGCCCCGCTCTGCGCCACCGCGGCCGCACAGGCTGGGTTGTTGGGCCTGATGTCGCCCTGTGGGCTGAGCCCGTCCTTCCAGCAGAGGAAGGTACGGCTGCCCGGCGCCATGGCGGCACCGTGCGCGGCGACGGTAGTGGGATTGACCACCGTGATGACACCGGCGGTGAGCGCGGCCACGGCGCCGAGCACCGCGATCCTGCGTAGACGTTTCACCCGAGTTCTCCTTCTGGGGGCAGTGTCGCAGCTGGTAACCGACGCTGCGGACGAACTGCGGGGGACCCGCGACACGGCGGGCGCCCGCTTCCGACACTGGTTGCGGTATCGCCGGTCCGCCCCGCCAGAGGTGGTGGGCTGGTATCTGCCGGATGGCAGACGGGCGACACGGCGCACAGTCCGATCACGGATGTGTGCCCTTCGCGTGGCCCCTTGCCGGCACCCGGCACAGCGCGTCAGCCCCCGCACTGGCTCGGTACGGCAATCGCATCACGGAACCCGGTGCCGAGGCAATAGGAATCTCTCGATGAAAAGTTTCCGGGCGGATTGACGGGTGTCAGGGTCGGACGTCCGGTCGACCCTGACACGGCCGGTGTGCCCTCCCCCCGGTGTGCTCAGTACCGCTCGGTCAGGTGCTCCCGGCCGGACGGCGGGTCGTACGGCTCCGGCCAGAACTCGGTGATCCGGACGATCAGCCCGGCGTCGTCGAACTCGAAGAAGGAGAGGGCCGGCACCTCCGTACCCTGGTGGCCGACCCGGACCCAGGAGGCCGCGTGCGCGTCCTCGCCGACCACCCGCTCGACGGTGACGTGCCACTCGCCGGGATATTCGATGTTGAACCGGAGGAACGCCTCGCGGCCGGGGATGCGCTCCCGGGTCTGCGGCAGGTCGTAGACCACATCCTCGGCGAGCAGCCCGCCGACCCGCTCCCAGGCACGCGCCTCGCACGCTGCCCAGTACTCCGAAACGATCTTGTGCGCTTTCGTCATGGCGCCGGAGTCTGCCCGGTGGGTACGACGGAACCGGCGGTATGCCAAGGTCGGAGGGGACACACCGGAACCAGCCGGTGCCGGCCGGCCCGGTCCGGCAACGACTCCGGTGCGGACGGCGGTGGGTGCGGACGGCGGTAGGTCGGACGGCGGTAGGTGCGGACGCGGTGTGGCCGGCGGTGCGGCTCGGGAGGGGCTCGGATGGGATACGCGGTGGTGCTCGGCGAGGCCCTCGTCGACCTGCTCGACGGCGAGTACGACGGGCAGCCCGTCTACCGGCAGGCGATCGGCGGGGCACCGCTGAACGTGGCCGTCGGGGCGGCCCGGCTCGGCGCCGAGGTGGAGTTCGCCGGCTCGCTCGGCGACGACGCACTCGCCGGGCGGATCGCCGACTTCCTGGCCGGTGCCGGGGTCGGCCGGCGGGGCGTGGTGGTCCGCCCCGTGCCGACCGCGCTGGCGGTGGCCACCTTCGCCGGGGCGGAACCCGACTTCCGGTTCTACGGCGAGCCGCTCTCCTACGGGCTGCTCGGGCCGGACGATCTCGACGTACCCCTGGTCGAGGGTGCCTCGGTGCTCTACGCCGGCTCGATCGTGCTGCTCTGCCCGCCGGTGCTGGCCGCCGCCCGACGGGCCTGGACCCTCGCCACCGGGCTGCGGGTCTTCGACCCGAACGTCCGGCCCCGGCTGTTGCCGGACGAGGCCGCGGTGGCCGGGCTCCGGGCCGTGGTGGCCGAGTTCGTCGCCTCCGCCGACCTGGTCAAGCTGAGCCTGGCCGACGCCGAGGTGCTCTACGGGGACGACTCGGCCGAGGCCACCGCCGGGCGGCTGCACGACCTCGGCGCCGGCACCGTCGTGGTCACCCTCGGCCCGCGTGGCGCGCTGGTCTCGACCGGCGCCGGCGCCACCGGGGTACGCCTACCGGCGCCGGTGGTCGACGCCGTGGACGCGACCGGCGCGGGCGACTCGGTGATGGCGGCCCTGATCGCCGACCTGCTCGCCGACGGCCTTCCGGCGGACCAGGCCGGTTGGTCCGACCGGGTCGGCTACGCGCTCAAGGTCGCCGGGCTGGTCTGCGAGTCCCCGGGCGGTGCGGTCTCGATGCCCACCCGGGCCCAGGTCGCCCGCCGTTTCCCCAACTGACCCCACCCTCGAACCGCTGCCGGTTAGGCGTCGCTGTGCCCGTACCGCAGAACCCGCTGCCGGTCAGGCGGTGCCGGTCAGGCGGTGCCGTGCGGTGCGGTCAGGCGGTCCCGGTCAGGCGGTCCCGTGCGGTCCGGTCAGGCGGTGCCGTCGCTCCGGTCAGGTGTTGCCGTGGAGTTCGGCGTACCCGCGCTGGACGGCGGCGAGGCCGGCCTCCGGGCCGAACGGCGTGCGCTGGGCGACCCGCTCGGCGGGAGCCCGGTCGGCGTCCCCGTTGCGGATCAGCCAGCTCATCGTGGCCAGGTCGTCGTGCTGGACCCGGACGAACTCGCTGTCGACCACGGTGCCGTGCCCGGGGACGACCACGGTGGCAGGGGTGAGCAGGCCCAGCAGCGCGGCGACGGTCTCCACCCACTCCAGCGGGAAGGCGTCCTCGAAGGCGGGCGGGCCGCTCTGCTCGATCAGGTCACCGGCGACCAGCACGTCGGCGTCCGGCACCTGCACCACCAGGTCACCCTCGGTGTGCCCCCGGCCCAGGTGCCGCAGCAGCACCGCCCGGCCGCCGACGTCGACGGTGGCCTCCTGGCGTACCGGGTGGGTGGGGGCGAGCACCGTGGTCCGGGCCAGTTCGGCGGCGAGCCCGGGATCGGCCGGCAACACCTCGTCGTACGCCTGCCGGCGCAGCAGCGCGGGCTGTTCGCGGAGCAGCCGAGCGGTCTCGTCGTGCGCGTAGATCGGTACCGGCCCGTCGGCGGCCAGCGCGGCGTTGCCGAAGCAGTGGTCGAAATGGTGGTGCGTGTTGACCACGATCAGCGGGTCGGTGGTGAGGGCCCGGACGGCGTGGAGCAGTTCGGCGGCCTGCCCGGCGGTGGAGAGGGTGTCCACCACCAGCGCCGTGCCGTCGCCGACCACCAGGGTCACGTTGACGTCGAGCAGCGGCTGGCGCAGCACGTACACCCGGTCGGCGATCTCGGTGAAGGCGACGCCCATGGTGGTCGTCATGGCGTACCCTGCGCCCGCTCGACGAAGCGGTGCCGGTCCACCAGTACCCGTTCGACCCGGCCCTCGGCCACCGTCGTGGCGCCCTCGGTGACGGCCACCTCGAAGAGCAGCCGCCGCCCGTCGACCTTGGCCAGCCGGGCCTGCGCCACGGCGGTCCGGCCGACCGGGGTCGGCACCCGGTGGTCGAGTTCCACCCGCATCCCGACGGTGGTCATCCCGGCCGGTAACCGGCTGGCGGTGGCGGCGACGGTGGCCGCCTCGGCCAGCGCCAGCACCCGGGGCGTACCCAGCACCGGAACGTCGCCGGAGCCGACCGCCTGCGCGGTGTCGACGTCGGTGACGGTCAGCTCGACCCGGGCGGTCAGGCCGGGCGGAAAAACGCTCTCTGCCTCCGGTGCGGTGGCCCGTGCCTCCGGCACGGGTCCGGCCGGGTGTTCCTGATCCATCAGCAAAGCGTAAGTGTTCGGCCGACCGCTGACTCCGACACGCGACGACACGCCGGACGACTGTCGGACAGTCCACAGCTGGCCGCACCCGCTGACCTGGGCAACGGAGGCGTTACCGGTCGCCCGTAACGCCTCCGTCGTCCAGGTGCGCGTCCGGGCAGGTCAGGGCCGGCGGAGCTGCTCGGCGGTGATCCGCTGGGTCAGCCAGGCCGGTACGGCGATCAGCACCACCCCGACCACCAGCGCCCCGCCGGCCAGCCAGAGCGTCGGGGCGACCCGGTCGAGCACCCGCGCCCGGTCGACGTCGAAGAGGCCGGCCAGGACGATCGCGATGGTGATCGTGGCCAGGCTGGCCAGCCCGAGCCCGATCGCCAGCGGCAGGGTGCCGAATCCGATCTCTCCGGCGGTGATGACGCGCGGGCTGGTGCCGACCACGGCCAGCGTGGCGTTGTCCCGGCGCCGTTCCACGGTGCGGTCGATTGCGGCGGCGGCGAACGCCCCGATGCCGAGCACGAAGCTCAGGGTGAGCCCGGCGACCAGCAACGTCATCACCAGTTCCGTGTCGAACCCGCGCCGGGCCCCGAGGTCGCCCGCCAGATAGCTGGTCGGCACCCGGGCGGCCAGCACCTGGGCGGCCCGGTCGGCGGCGGCCCGGTCGGAGGCCACCAGTTGCAGGTGGGAAGACGGCGGTACGCCGAGCGCGGCAGCGACCGGTGCCCGCCGGGTGACCAGCAGTTGCCCGCCCACACCCCGGTCGAACCGCATCGTCAGGTGCAGGATCTGCTCCGGTACCGGTACCCGGGTGCCGTTGCCGGCGACCACCTCGGTGCCCGGCTCCGCCAGCGGCGCCCCGCCGAAGAAGGTCTGGTGCACCAGCCGGTAGGTCTGCCCATCCACGCAGGATTCGCCAGCTTCGAGTGTGAACATCCCGGTCAGGTCCGCGCAGTCCCCGACGACCAGGTAGTCCGGCTCGCCGGCGACCGTCGCCGGCACGCTGACCAGGTCGACTACCTGCACGCCGGGCACCTGCCGCAGCTCGGCCGTCGGGAGCGGGCCTGGGCCGCCGGCCTGGTACATCTGGCGTCCGTCCGGATCGCTGGTCGAGCTCAGATCACCGACGTCGATGACCAGGCTGATGCCGAGCGAGCCCATCCCGGCCGCGTAGACCATCACGGCGAAGGCGGCGACCAGCCTGGGTGCCACCCCTGGCGCGTGCCGCAGCCGGGCGGCGGCCAGTTCCAGCCAGACCGGGGTACCCGGCAGTCGGGCGACCAGCGCGGCGGCGGCGTACCCGAGGGTGGGCAGGGCGAGCGGCAGGGCCAGCCCGGTGAGCAGCATCGAGCCGGCGAAGAGCAGGGCGTCGCCCTGGGCGGGTTCGTGCCGGCCGGACCAGCCGGCGAGTACCGCACCGGCGAGACCGGCGATCAGCGGCAGTACCCGCCAGACGCCGGGGCGGCGGTGCGGTGCGTTACGGCGTACCGCCAGCGGGTCGATCCGGGCCGCCCGGGTGGCGAGTACGCCGATGGCGACCGCGTACACCACGGTCACCGCGACCATCCCGAGGACCACCGGCACGGGTACGGCGAGGTCGGCGGCGTACCAGCGCAGCCGCCCGATCCGCCAGCCCTCGGACAGCGGTGCGAGGATCGCGAACCCGGCCAGCCCGAGCAGCGCGCCGCCGAGGGTGACCACCCCGGTCTCCACCGCGTTGACCAGGGTCGCCTGCCGGGCCGAGACGCCGAGCAGTCGCAGCGCGGCGATCCGTCGGTCCCGGGTGGAGGCGGAGAGCCGGGCGCAGGTGGCCAGGAAGACGCCGAACGGAACCAGCACGAAGAGTCCGAACGCGCCGGCCAGGATCCGGGCCGGGGTGAAGACGTCCGGCCCGGCGCCCTGGCCGAGGGCGTAGCCCAGCGGGTGGCCGAAGCCGGTGACCGGCCAGTGTTCGTCGAGCATCCGGTCCACCTCCGGCACGGTCACCGGTGGCGACCCGACGTAGGCCAGCAGTTCGTCCGGGGCGAGCAGCCCGGCCGGGCCGACGGTGCCGATCACCCGCTGCGGCAGGCGTGCCGCCGTTTTCGGGTCGGTGCCGAGCAGGTCGCGCAGGGCCGGCGAGACCACCATCTCCCCGGGTGCGGGCAGCGCGGCCACCCCGGGCGGGCGGGGGCTGGTCGCGGTGGCACCGATCACCGCGGTACGCCGGAGCACCCGGCCGTCGACCACGTCCTCGATGTCGTAGACCCGCAATGTAGACGGGTTGGCCGGGTTCTCCTCCCGGACCGGGGTGCGCGCCTCGGCCCGCCCGTGCTGTGCCCCGGCCACCGAGACCGTGGCCAGTGACGCCAGCACCAGCAGTACCCCGAGTGCCGCCCCGGACGACATCAGCGCGGTGCGCAGCAGCCCGCCCCGCCCCGAGCCGACCGAGAGTCGCAGTCCGAGCCAGATCCACCGCCTCATGCGGTCACCCGGCCGTCGCGGAGGAAGACGGTCCGGTCGGCGTACGCCGCGACCCGGGCCTCGTGGGTGACCATCACGACCGCGCTGCCCTCCTTGCGGGCCAGTCCGGTCAACGCGTCCAGCACCACCTCGCCGGCCGCGCTGTCCAGCGCACCGGTCGGCTCGTCGGCGAAGATCACCGCTGGCCGGTGCGCCAGTGCCCGGGCGACGGCGGCGCGCTGTGCCTCGCCGCCGGAGACCTGCCCCGGGCGCCGGTCGGCCAGCTCGGCCACGGCCAGGTGGCCGAGGAGTTCGGCTGCGCGCCGCCGTGCCTCGCTCCGGGGGGTGCCGAGCAGCCGCAGCGGCAGTTCGACGTTCTCCCGCAGCGACAGCTCGGGCACCAGGTCGCCGAACTGGAGCACGAAACCGAACGACCGGAGCCGGAGCCTGCTGCGCGGGCCGTCCGGGAGGATGTCGATGCGCTGGTCGTCGAGGCGTACCTCGCCGTGCTCGGGGCGGAGGATGCCGGCGAGTACGTGCAGCAGGGTCGACTTGCCGGAGCCGGATGGTCCCATCACGGCGACGATCTCGCCGGGGGAGATGGTCAGGTCGGCGCCGTCGAGCGCGACGGTCCGGCCGAACCGGAGGGCCAGGTTGCTGCCCTGGAGCGTCATCAGGACTCCTTCTCCGCCTCGTCGAGGCGGGTCACCAGCGCGGCCAGCCGGGAGAGCCGGGCGACGGCGCCGTCGATCCACTTGAGATCCGCGTCGAGGTGGTACATCTCGAAGTCGGCGTCGAGTTGGGTGAGCAGGTCGCCGGCCTGCCGCTGGGCGCGCAGCTCGCGCATCCGGGCCAGGTGCGCCTGGCGCTGCCGGTCGAGCATCGGTTCGGCCGGCCGGCCGCTGGAGAGCGCGATGAGCACCTTGGCGAAGAGCACCCGGCGACTGCCGGTCACCTCGGGTACCTCCGGCTCGTCGAGCCAGCGGTCGAGTTCGCCGACGCCCGCCTCGGTTATCGCGTAGACCCGACGGTCCGGGCCGACCCCGCTGGCCACCCCGGCGAGATCGATCAGCCCGTCCCGGTCCAGCCGGCCGAGGGTGGCGTAGACCTGCGCCGACTTGAGCGGGCGGCTGTTGCCGAACCACTCGTCGTAGCGGCGCCGCAGCACGTAGCCGTGTTGGGACCTCGGTTCGAGGAGGCCGAGCAGGATCCGGGAGACCGACATGACCTGGGACACTAGCAACTGAGTTACTAGACTAGCAAGCGAGTTGCTAGTCGCCGCGCCAACGTCCCTCCCGGCGTCCGTCGTACCGGCGCCGTTAACCTGGACGGCGATGCTCGTCACCGACACCCCGCCCGCGCCGTCGCCCGATCCGGCGCCCCCGGACGGCCAGCGCCGCCGCCGGTTCGTCGCCATGTCGATCTGGACGGTGGCCTTCGTCGCCGCCTGGCTGCTGATCGGCCTGCCCACCGACCCGCTGTACGCCTTCGCCTGGCTCTGGGCCGCCACCATCGCCTGGCGCAGCGACCGGCCCTGGCGTACCCACCTGGGCTTCGCCCGGGACTGGCTGCCGGTGGTGGTGCTGCTCGCCCTCTACAACCTCTCCCGGGGGTTCGCGGACAACGGGGCGACGCCACACGCCTACGAGCTGATCGTCACCGACCGGTGGATGTTCGGCTGGGCGATGGACGGCCAGGTCCCCACGGTCTGGCTGCAACAGCATCTCTACGACCCGGACGGCATCCACTGGTGGGACGTCGGGGTCAGCTGGGTCTACTTCTCGCACTTCGTGGTCACCCTGGCCGCCGCGGTGGTGCTCTGGCTGCGCTCCCGGCCCCACTGGGCGGCGTTCATGCGCCGGTGGGGCTTCCTCTGCGCCAGCGGCCTGGTCACCTACTTCATCTACCCGGCCGCGCCGCCCTGGTGGGCCGCCCAGTACGGGATGCTGGAGGAGGTCGCCCGGATCTCCACCCGTGGCTGGCGGGAGTTCGGCATGCACGGCGCCGGCAACCTGCTCAACGCCGGTCAGATCGCCTCCAACCCGGTCGCCGCGATGCCGTCGCTGCACACCGCCTGGGCGCTCTTCGTGGTGGTCTTCTTCCTCGGCTCGACCCGGCGACGCTGGTGGCCGTTGCTGCTCTGCTATCCGCTGGCGATGACCTTCACCCTGGTCTACGCGGGCGAGCACTACGTGATCGACGTACTGGTCGGCTGGGCGTACGTCGGGCTGACGTTCCTGGCCGTCGGCCTCGCCGAGCGCTGGTGGGCGGCCCGCAAGGCACGGCGCCGGCCGTCCGAGCCCGACCCGTCCGGCTCAGCGTCGACCGGTTCCGAGTCGACCGTGGACAGTGCAGTTCTGGGCGGGGCGGCTCTGGACGGTTCGGCCGTGGCTGGCGGCCGGGCGGCCGGGGCGGGTGCCGAGGTCGAATCGGTTCCCGGCGCTGCCGGGCCGGAGTCCGGGCCGGCGCCGGAGCGGACGGTCAGCGCGGGTCGCTGAGCCGGGCCGCCCGAGCCCGGGCGGTCAACTCGGCCGCCAGCGCCCACGCCTCGTGCAGGTCCCGGTCCCGGGCGGCGGCAGCGGGCCCACCCGCGGTGTCCGCGTACACGGTGGCCAGGCGCAACCGGCGCTGAAGCGGCCCCTGCACCACCCGTACGCTCTGGATCCGGGCGTACGGCACGACGAGGAGTTCCCGGGTCAGCAGCCCGGAGCGGACCGCGAAGACCCGGGCGGAGAGCCCGGCGCCGAGCGCGGTACGCGCCAACGGGTGCACCCAGCGGGCCCGGGCGGGCGGTGGGGTGAGGGTGCCGGTGATCGCCACCCCGGGAAGGATCTCCGCCATGATCATCTGTGCGGTGGTCAGGTCGCCGACCGGTAGCAGCCGGTCCGGGTGGCTCCGGTCGTCGACCTCGCCGCCGGCGTACCCGGCGACCGACAACCGCATCCGCAGCCAGCCCTTCATCCGCCAGAGCAGTGGCCAGGTGACCCCGATCGCCTGGAGCCGGTCCAGCGGTACCGTCTGGGCCCGGGTCTCCAGCAGCCCGTGCCGGACCCGCAGCGCGGCGTCGTCCCGGGCCAGCCGGAAACTCCAGTCGTCGAGCACCCGCCGGATCGGCTGGAGCACCACCCCGGCCATCGCGGTGAGGGTGCTGGCGACCGCGATGAACGACCAGGAACCCTCGGTGAAGAACTGGGTCAGCACGAACGCGAGCCCGAACGGCAGGAAGAACGCCTGCGGGGTGAGGAGCTGGCTGACCAGCAGGTCACGGTTGGCGACCGCGTGCAGGTGCCGGCCGACCGGAGGTTCGACGGTGCCGACCAACCCGGGCAGGCCGGGAATGCCGGGCTGACCCGCCGGCGACGCACCGGGCTGCCCCGGTGGTGTCGTGCCGGGCGCGGCACCGGGCAGCTCGACCGGGGCGGACGGCGCCCGGCCGGCCAGCACCAGCAGCCGTTCCCGCAGGGCCACCGCGTCGGCCACCGTCACGTAGGCCAGCGGCGCCTCCGTCTTGCCGCCGCCGACCACCTCCAGGCGCAGCTCGGCGAGCCCGCTGAGCTGGGCCAGCAGCGGCCGGACCACCTCCACGGACTGCAACCGCTCCAGCGGGATCGCCCGGGTACGCCGCCACAGCAGACCCTCGTGGATCCGCAGTTCCCGCCCCACCACGTGGTAGCCGGTGTTGTACCAACTGACCACCGAGAGGGCGAGGGCGCCGAGCAGCAACACCACCACCAGCAGGGCGAAGAAGCCGAGACCGACCCGGGACAGCGTCGACCAGGAGAGCGCGGCGACGATCACCACGAGTGACTTCGCCCCGTGCAGCAGCGGACTCAGCGGGTGCAGCCGCTTGCGGGGTTCGGCGACTCCCTCCGCGGTCACAGACCCTCCGCCCGGTCCTCGCCGAGTGCGGTGAGCCGGTCACGCAGCCGGGACGCCTCGGCCGGGCGCAGACCGGGCACCCGGGCGTCGCTCGCGGCGGCAGCGGTGTGCAGTTGCACGGTGGCCAGGTCGAAGGCGCGCTCCAGCGGCCCGGCGGTGACGTCCACGAACTGCATCCGGGCGTACGGCACGATCGAGAGCCGCCGGACCAGCAGACCGTGCCGGACCAGCAGGTCGTGGTCGCGTTCGGCGTATCCCCAGGCGTGTACGGCCCGGACGATCACCGCCAGCCGCCAGAGGGTGAGTACTACCACCGCGCCGAGGGCGAGGCCGAACAGCCAGTGACCGGTGAACGTGAGGCCGATCCCGGCCCCGATGGCCAGGGCCAGCATGCCGATCCCGAGCCGGAGTGCCTCCACCTTTATCAGGTCCGTGGAGACCGGCTGCCAGGCTACGGTCTCGGGCCACGGTTCCAGCGGGTCCGTCGGTCCGGTCGTGGCGGGCCCGACCACCGGCTCGCCGCTCGACGCCGCGCCGTGCCCGCCCCGGCCGTCCGCGCCGTACCGGTCTCGTGCGTCGTCCTGCTCGTCCGCGCCGGGCCCGCCCCGGTGGTCCTCGCCGTGCCGGTCTCGCTCGCCGTCTCGGTCGCTCACGTGTCGAGCGTAGGCGATCCATCGGCGGGTGCTACCTCGCGCAGGAACCCGCGCGCGCCGAGAAAGTCGCCGAGCGACTGCCGGTGCTCCACACAGGCGAGCCAGGTCTTGCGCCGTTCCGGGGTGTGCAGCCGGGGATTGTTCCAGTGCAACGCCCAGGCGGCCGGTGCCCGACAGCCCCGCGCCGAGCAGGTCCGGGGCGGGTCGTCGGCCGGCGGAGAACTGCCGGCGGCTGCGGACGCTTCGCTCACGGCGGCGAGTCTACGGCTCGGCACGGCCAGGTCCGGGCAGGGCACGGCCGGGCCGGGCAGGGCAGCGGGACGGCCAGGGCCGGGCGGAGAGATCGCCGGGCGGCCACGGGGGGAGCCGCCCGGCGATTCGCGCCATCGTACACAGAGAAAACCCCTCTATGTCTACCCACGATCGCCCGTTTTCCGGATTGCGCGTCTCGACGAGGCGCAAATGCGCGGCATGGAACCGCAAATCCGGTTCTCCCTTCGCGGTCCGCTCGGCGGACGTGCGAGGCTTGGGGACGTCGGCCCGCGCCGACCCGTTGATCCCGTGACCCTGCTGTGGAGGACTGGTGGCCCAGCCGACGACGCCCGACACCCCGACCCCGCCCGACGTCGGCGGTGCCGTCCCGACCGTCGGGAGCACCCCGGCCGAGGACGCCACCCTGCTCGAACGAGCCCTCTTCGAGGTCAAGCGGGTGATCGTCGGCCAGGACCGGATGGTGGAGCGGATGTTCGTCGCGCTGCTGGCCCGGGGACACTGCCTGCTCGAAGGGGTACCCGGGGTGGCGAAGACGCTCGCCGTGGAGACTCTGGCCCGGGTGGTCGGCGGTACCTTCGCCCGGGTGCAGTTCACCCCGGACCTGGTCCCCGCCGACATCGTCGGTACCCGGATCTACCGGCAGTCGAGCGAGAAGTTCGACGTCGAACTCGGTCCGGTCTTCGTGAACTTCCTCCTCGCCGACGAGATCAACCGGGCACCGGCCAAGGTGCAGTCGGCGCTGCTGGAGGTGATGTCCGAGCAGCAGGTGTCGATCGGCGGGCAGACCCACCGGGTGCCGAATCCGTTCCTGGTGATGGCCACCCAGAACCCGATCGAGCAGGAGGGCGTCTATCCGCTGCCGGAGGCGCAGCGGGACCGCTTCCTGATGAAGATCATCGTCGGTTACCCCACCGACGCCGAGGAGCGCGAGATCGTCTACCGGATGGGGGTCAGCGCCCCCGAGCCGTCGTCGGTCTTCACCCCGCTCGAACTCGTCGGGCTGCAACAGAAGGCCGACCGGGTGTTCGTGCACAACGCCCTGGTCGACTACGCCGTACGCCTGGTGCTGGCGACCCGCGCCCCGGCCGAGCACGGGATGCCGGACGTGGCCCAGCTCATCCAGTACGGCGCGAGCCCGCGCGCCTCGCTCGGCATCGTCCGGGCCACCCGGGCCCTCGCCCTGATGCGCGGCCGGGACTACGCGCTGCCACAGGACGTCCAGGACATCGCCCCGGACATCCTCCGGCACCGGCTGGTGCTCAGCTACGACGCGCTGGCCGACAACATCCCCGCCGATCACGTCGTCGACCGGGTGATGTCCACCATCCCGCTTCCCTCGGTCGCGCCCCGACAGAACGCCACCCCCGCCCCGCCGGCCGGCCCGGGACCCGTCCTCGGTCCCGCGTCCGGAGTGCCGGCGGCCGGCCTGGCGTGGCCCGGGCGCCCGCCGGCATGACATCGGCGACCGACGGCAGTCCGGCCCGGGCCGAGGCCGTACTCTCCCGGTTGCAGTTGCTGGTCACCCGCAAGCTCGACGGGCTGCTCCAGGGCGACTACCTCGGACTGCTGCCGGGGCCCGGCACCGAGGCGGGGGAGTCCCGGGAGTACCGCCCCGGTGACGACGTACGCCGGATGGACTGGCCGGTGACGGCCCGGACGACGGTGCCGCACGTCCGGCGTACGGTCGTCGACCGGGAACTGGAGACCTGGCTGGCGGTGGACCTCTCGGCAAGCCTCGACTTCGGCACCGGGCGCTGGCTCAAGCGGGAACTCGTGATCGCGGCGGCGGCGGCGATCACCCACCTGACCGTGCGCGGCGGCAACCGGATCGGCGCGGTGATCGGCACCGGCCCGCCCTCGGGCGGCGGGACCGGATCGCCGTCCACGCCGCCGGGAGTGCTGCGGCTGCCGGCCCGACCCGGGCGCAAGGAGGCGCAGGGCCTGCTCCGGGCCGTCGCCGGCACGCCTACCCGACCCGGGCGCACCGACCTCGGCCTGCTGGTGGACGCGCTCAACCGTCCGCCCCGGCGCCGGGGGATGGCCGTGGTGATCTCCGACTTCCTGGCCCCGCCGCAGCAGTGGGGACGCCCGGTACGCAAGCTCGGGGTCCGACACGAGGTGCTCGCGGTCGAGGTCGTCGACCCGAGGGAACTGGAACTGCCCGACGTCGGGGTGCTGCCCGTCGTCGACCCGGAGACCGGTGAGCTGCACGAGGTGCAGACCGCCGACCCACGGCTGCGGCGCCGTTACGCC
This sequence comes from Plantactinospora sp. CNZ320, assembly GCF_002846275.1. NCBI lineage: Bacteria > Bacillati > Actinomycetota > Actinomycetes > Micromonosporales > Micromonosporaceae > Plantactinospora > Plantactinospora sp. CNZ320. The sequence goes on along the minus strand of NZ_PJMP01000001.1, from coordinate 2,418,050 downwards.
GACGCGGCGGCAGCCCAGCGTGCCGCCATCGCACACGAGCTGCGGGCCGCCGGAGCGGCGCACCTGCGGCTGCGTACCGACTCCGACTGGCTGCTGGACATGGTGCGCTTCGTCGCAGCGCAGCGGCACGCCCGTACCCGGGGGACGACTCGATGATCCGTTTTCTGCAACCGTGGTGGCTGCTGGCCGTACTTCCCGTGCTGTTGCTCGCCGGGGCGTACGTCTGGCGGCAGATGCACCGCCGCACGTACGCGATGCGGTTCACAAACGTCGAGCTGCTGCGCAGCCTCGCGCCGAAGGGGATCGGCTGGCGCCGGCACGCCGCGGCCGGGGTGATGCTGCTCAGCCTGCTGGTTCTGGCCACCGGGATGGCCCGCCCCGCGATCGACACTAAGGAGCCGCTGGAGCGGGCCACCATCATGCTGGCGATCGACGTGTCGCTGTCGATGGAGGCGGCCGACGTGGCGCCGAACCGGCTGGAGGCGGCCCAGGAGGCGGCGAAGCAGTTCGTCGCGGAACTGCCGCCGAGCTACAACCTCGGGTTGGTCGCCTTCGCCAAGTCCGCGAACGTGCTGGTGCCACCGGGCAAGGACCGCCCGGCGGTGACCCAGGCCATCGACGGTCTGGTACTGGCCGAGGCGACCGCGACCGGCGAGGCGGTCTTCACCTGCCTGGAGGCGATCCGTTCGGTACCGGCGGACGGTGCCCAGGGCATCCCGCCGGCCCGGATCGTGCTGCTCTCCGACGGATACCGCACCTCGGGCCGCTCGATCGAGGAGGCCGGTGCGGCGGCGCAGGCCGCGAACGTGCCGGTCTCGACCATCGCGTTCGGCACCGACTCGGGCCAGGTCGACATCGGCGGCCAGGTGCAGCGGGTACCGGTCGACCGGCTGGCCCTGGCCGAGCTGGCCGAGACGACCCAGGGTTTCTTCTACGAGGCGGCCTCGGTCACCGAGCTGAAGCAGGTCTACCAGGACATGGGCAGCTCGATCGGGTTCCGCACCGAGGCCCGGGAGATCACCCAGTGGTACGCCGGGATCGCGCTGCTCTTCGCGCTCTGCGCGGCGGGACTGAGCCTGCTCTGGACCTCCCGCCTGGTCTGACCACCTCGCCGGCCGTCAAGCGGCGGTTGGCGGCCGTCACCCGCGCGGTGGTGCTCAGGCGTGTGACGGTGGTCAGGCGTGTGACGGTGCTCAGGGAGTCGACGGTCGGCCCAGGGTCGACCGTCGGCCCGGGATGGCGGTCGTCGCTTGGGTGGTGGTGGTCACGGGGTCGCGCTGACCAGGATGAAGACCAGCACGACCCAGGCGGCGGCGAGGGTGAAGCCCAGCGGGGCGACGTAACGCTGCATGATTCTGCTCTCCGGGTGGCGACTGGAGACGCCCGCGGCGGCGCGGAGCCGGGCGGGACCGTCTCGGGGATCAGTGGGCGCGCACACGAAGTCGTGACCGGTTGGCTCCACACATCTCGGCTCGGCGACAGCCATCGGAAGGCGCACGGCCGGACGGCGCGCCGGCAGATGCCGGGCGGTCCGGGGATGCGGTGTGGAGCGGAACTGGGTCAGTCGGCGGGAGACGTCACGGCTCAGGCGGACTGACCAAGGACCCGGCCACGACTGGGAGGATCGCTATTTCGCACAGCGATCACCTCCATCTGTCGACCGGACCTGGGACGTGAATCATCGTACACCCGCAGGGCCCGGCGGCCGCAGTCGGCATCCGGGTCCCACGGGTGTCGGCTCCCCGACCGCACCGGGCCGGGAAAGTGGTTCTGTCGGTCACTCTCGGTATGAATCCGGGTCGCTGCTCCGGAGCCGCCCGGAAGCCGCTCGACGCTCGTCCCGGGCACCCCGCCGCCGGTCGCCGCCGACCCGCCCGACGAGTACGGCGAGGACCAGCAACAGCAGCGGCAGCCAGGCCAGCCGGGCGACCACCCAGGCGGGGCCGTCCGGTGCCGTGTGCAGTCCGGGTACGGCACCGGTGCCGGTCAGCCGGGCCGCGAGCGCGGCCAGTGCGGTCACCCCGAGCAGGGTGCTCTGGTGCCACAGGTAGACGCTGATCGCCAGGGTGTTGAGCCGGTTCACCGGCCCCCACCGGGCGGGTCGGGCCAGCGCCCGGCCCAGTGCCGGCCGGAGCAGCAGCGCCGCGCCGACCTGCGCCAGCGCCAGGCAGACCGCGAAGAGCGACGGTGGGTCCAGGTTGGACATTCCCTGCCCGGGAACCCCGACCGCGCTGAGCGGATAGCCCGCCCAGCCGAGCCCGGCCATCCCGGCCCCGCCGGCCAGCAGCAGCCCCAGGGCGGTCCGCCGGCCACCCAGCCGGCCGTCGGCGAGGGCCATTCCGAGCAGGTACGGCAGCAGCCAGCCGGCCAGCACCGCGACCGGTACCCGCCACGCCCCGTCCCCGGGCAACGGCACCGGCCAGCTCGACGGGTCCCCGACCCGCCCGGCGAGGTCGCTGAGCGTGACCAACGCCACGGCCGGTACGGCGAGCCGGGCGACCCCGTACCGGTCCAGTGCCCGGGCCAGTGGCGCGGTCGACGCGATCAGCACCACCAGCGGCAGCAGGAACCACAGTGGACTGACCACCAGGGTGGCGGCGGTACGCAGCGTTCCCGCCGGAGTGCCGAGCAGGGCTGCTGCGCCGAGTACCGCCAGCCAGCCGCCGAGCAGCAGCAGTACCGGCCGACCGAGCCGGCCGAGTCGTCGGCGCAGCCACGGCAGTGGGGCCAGTCCACGGGCGGTAGCCGAGTGGAGTGACCGGGCCGAGGCGTACCCGCTGACGAAGAAGAAGAGGCCGAGCGTCTGGAACAGCCAGCTCACCGGTACCAGCGCCGGCATCGCGGCCAGTGGACTGGCGGTGCGCAGCGCGCCGTCCGGGCCGAGTACCAGGGCGGTGACCAGCCAGTGCCCGAAGACCACCCCGCCGATCGCGTACGCCCGCAGCCCGTCGATGCCCCGATCCCGCTCGCCACCCCCCGACGGCGTCGGGTGCGCCGCCGTGCCCTCGGTCCGCCGCGCTTCGAGGAGGCTCATCGGCCGCTCACCCCGTCGGCAGCCTGCCGGTCGACCTCAGCGGCAGCCTGCCGCCCGACCCCCGCGGCAGCTCGCCGGTCGACCCCGGCGGCCGGGGCGGCGCCTGCGGCCGCACCGAGGGTGACCAGGGCGGTCGCGTGCAGCGTGGCGCTGCCCGGCACCAGGTAGCCGTCGTGGCCGCGCACCCCCGCCACCGGCAGCGGCCGGGCGCCGAACTCCGGTGCCGCCGGCCGGACGCCGTGCCCGAAGCCGAGGATCCGCACCGGGGGCAGCCGGCGGATCCAGTCGTCCGGCGCCTCGGCCGCCCAGACCCGGGCGTCGGTGCCCAGCTCGGCCGCCCGGTCCACGCCGGTGCCGATCCCGGCCAGCGTCACCAGGTCGGTCACCTGCGCCGGCACCCGGGACGCCGCGAGCCCGACCACAAGCGCGCCGTAGCTGTGCCCGATCAGCGTCACCGCCGCGTCGGGGCGGTGCCGGGCCAGCGTCCGGGTCAGCTCGACCAGGGCGTCCGCCCCGGCCCGCGCGTGCTCGGCGCGGGCCGCCGCCCGACCCAGCCCGTTCGGCGGGTCGTAGCCGAGCCAGGCCAGCACCGCCACCCGGGCACCGGGCTGGACGGCTCGGAGTTCGTCGTGGAGGGCGCGGGCCTGGACGGCCGGGGCGCGCCGGCGTACCCCGCCCAGGCCACGGTCGAAGTTCCGCAGCGTACTGTCCACCCCGGGCACCAGCACGGCGATCCGGTCGGCGCTGCCGAGGTCGCCGAACACCTCCACGGCCAGCCCGTCACCGCGCGGATCGAACGCCAGGAAGTCCCGGCCGGCGGCGATCCAGTCGGCGTACGGCGCACCGGCCGCCCGCATCGCCGCCGCCACCGCCGGGTACGCCTCGACGAACCCGACCCGCGCCACCGCCACCCCGCTCGCCCCGGCCGGTGGTGGCACCATCAGCCCCAGCGCGAGCAGGCCGGCCAGCACCGGTCGTACCGCCGGTCGCCACACCATCCCGAACTCCCTCCGATCGCCTGTGCAGCAGAGGATGCGGGTTCGGAGATGGCTGGCGCGTCACGCCACGGGACGGCTTCCGGCGACCTACCCGGGGACTACGGCAGGGGTACCGGGGCACTAGTCGCCGGCGGCGACCAGCCCGGACTCGTACGCGACGACCACCGCCTGGGCCCGGTCGCGCAGGTCGAGCTTGCTCAGGATCCGCCCCACGTGGGTCTTCACGGTCTGTTCCGCGACCACCAGCTCGGCGGCGATCTCGCCGTTGGAGCGCCCCCGGGCGATCAGCCGCAGCACCTCGGTCTCCCGGGGGGTGAGCCCGGCCAGGCTGGTCGGGCGGGGCCGGTCCCGGCCGGGCCGGGCGGCGAACTCGGCGATCAGCCGGCGGGTCACGGCCGGGGCGAGCAGCGCGTCGCCGGCCGCGACCACCCGGACCGCGTGCACCAGGTCGGCCGCCGGGGCGTCCTTGAGCAGGAAACCGCTGGCGCCGGCCCGCAGCGCCTCGTAGACGTAGTCGTCGAGGTCGAAGGTGGTCAGGATGAGCACCCGGGGCCGGTCCGCCCCCGGCCGGTCGCCGAGCAGTTGCCGGGTCGCGGCCAGACCGTCCAGCACCGGCATCCGGACGTCCATCAGCACTACGTCCGGGTCGAGCCGGCGGGTCGCGGTGACCGCCTCGGCGCCGTTCGCCGCGTCGCCGACCACCAGCAGGTCGGGCTGGGCCGCCAGCAGCGCCCCGAAACCCTGCCGGACCATCGCCTGGTCGTCGGCGATCAGTACCCGGATCATCGGGTGGTACCTCCGTCGTGCTCCGCGGCCGACTCCGGAGCGTAGGGCAGGTGCGCGGTGACGGCGTACCCCTGATCGTCGGTCGGTCCGGCCCGCAGCCGGCCGCCGAGCAGCCGGGCCCGCTCCCGCATCCCGGTCAGCCCGTGCCCGGCGGGGGCGGCGGCGTTTCCCGGCCGGCCGGCGCCGGGTCCGGCCGGGTCGTTCCAGACGCCGATGACCAGCGCGGTGTCGTCCGCGTCCACCGAGACCCGCACGGCCGTCCCGGGCGCGTGCCGGGCCGCGTTCGCCAGGGCCTCCTGGATGATCCGGTACCCGGCCAGCCCGACCGCCTCCGGTACCGCCCGGTGCTGCTCCGGCTCGGGACCGTTGGCGACCGTGACCGACATCCCGGCCCGGCGGGCCGCCTCGACCAGCTCCGGTACGTCGGCCAGCCCCGGCTGCGGCGCGGTCTCCGGTGCCGCCGACTCGCTGCGGAGTACCCCGAGCAGCCGGCGCATGTCGGTCAGCGCCTCCCGGGCCGACCCGGCGATCGCGGTGAACTCGGCCCGGGCCGGCTCGGGCAGCCCGGCCAGCCGGTACGGCGCGGTCTCCGCCTGTACCGCGATCATCGACATGTGGTGCGCGACGACGTCGTGCATCTCCCGGGCGATCCGGGTCCGTTCCTCCAGCACCGCCCGCCTGGCCTGCTCCAGCTCGCTGCGTTCGGCCTGCTCGGCCAGGGCCCGCTGACTCTGCCGGCGCCGCCGCACCTGGTCGCCGACGAGCAGGATCGCCAGGAAGAGGATCGTCACCCCGTGTGCGTTGGCCCGGGTCGGCACGAACAGGTACGCCGGCAGCACGCTGAGCAGCCCCGCCCAGGCGGCGACCCCCAGGCTGGTCCGGGCGGCCAGCAGCAGCAGGACGAAGAGGAAGGCGATGATCTGCACCGGGTTCCACGGCCACGTCTCGCCGGGCAGCGCGTCGATCACGCCGAGGTAGAGCACGGGATAGCCGATCCGCCAGCCGAGCAGCGGGCGGAACGGGGCCAGCACCGCGGGCAGGGTCCCGGCGGCGGCGAAGAGCAGCGCCAGCCCGTCCGGCATGCCCCGGGTGTCGCTCAGGTGCTGCGCGCCGGCGATGGTCAGGCCGACCAGGGCGAAGACGAGTACCGGGGTCAGGAAGGGCCGGAGGCGGTGCCAGCGTTGCCGCCACCTGCCGGGCGGCCCGGTCGGTGGGGTCAGCGGATAGTCCGCCCCGACGAGCAGTCGGCGCAGGTCGTCCCAGCCGGCGCGCAGCGCCCCGGCGGTGCCGTTCTCCATCAACCGCAGGGTACGGGTGTCCGAAGCTCACCGTCGTCACCCCGTGGCACGATCCCGCCGGTAGTACCCGGGTAGCACCCCACCCGGGTTACGACTTACCTGCCGGTAGCGCCTAGTCTCCAACCCGCACGTCCGTACCGTCCGTGAGGAGGACACCCGTGGCCCGAACCGTGCTGGTGACCGGAGGAAACCGGGGGATCGGCCTGGCCATCGCGCAGGCCTTCGCCAAGCAGGGGGACCGGGTGGCGGTCACCCACCGCGGCAGCAACCCGCCGGCCGACCTCTTCGGCGTGCGTTGCGACGTCACCGACAGCGCCCAGGTCGACGAGGCCTTCTCGGCCGTCGAGGCGGAGCTGGGGCCGGTCGAGGTGCTGGTCTGCAACGCCGGGATCACCGACGACACGCTGCTGCTGCGGATGTCCGAGGAGCAGTTCACCCGGGTCGTCGACGCCAACCTGACCGGCGCGTTCCGGTGCGCCAAGCGGGCCTCGACGAAGATGCTCCGGGCCCGGTGGGGGCGGATGGTCTTCGTCTCCTCGGTGGTCGGCCTCTCCGGCGGCGCGGGTCAGGTGAACTACGCGGCGAGCAAGGCCGGGCTGGTCGGGGTGGCCCGGTCGATCACCCGTGAGCTGGGCGGCCGGAACATCACCGCGAACGTCGTCGCGCCCGGCTTCATCGACACCGACATGACGGCGGGGCTCTCCGACGAGCGCAAGGCGGAGATCCGCAAGTCGATCCCGGCCGGCCGGATGGCCAGCCCGGACGAGGTGGCCGGGGTGGTGGCCTGGCTCGCCTCCGACGCCGCCGGCTATGTCTCCGGGGCGGTCATCCCGGTCGACGGCGGCCTCGGCATGGGGCACTGACCGGCCCGGACCCGGGGCAATCACTGGCACAATCGCCCAGGCGCCGTGATCGGCCGGGACCGACCCGGACCGGCCACGGGACGCGGGGGACCACGACGGTTTGGAGGATCTTCACGTGTCTGGACTGCTGGCCGGCAAGCGGCTGCTCGTCACCGGTGTCATCACCGACCAGTCGATCGCGTTCTCGGTGGCGAAGCTCGCCCAGGAGAACGGGGCGCAGGTGGTGCTCACCGGATTCGGCCGGATGTCCCTGGTCGAGCGGATCGCGAAGCGGCTGCCCGAGCCGGCACCGGTGATCGAGCTGGACGTCACCGACGCCGAGCAGTTGGCCAGCCTGGCCGACCGGGTCCGCGAGCACGTCGACGGGCTCGACGGGGTGGTGCACTCGATCGGCTTCGCGCCGCAGAGCTGCCTCGGCGGCGGTTTCCTGGACGCGCCGTGGGAAGACGTGGCGACCGCGGTGCACGTCTCGACGTACTCCTACAAGGCGCTCGCGGTGGCCGCGCTGCCGCTGATGAGCCCGGGCGGCGCTGTGGTCGGGCTCACCTTCGACGCCACCAAGGCCTGGCCGGTGTACGACTGGATGGGCGTGGCCAAGGCCGGGCTGGAGTCCGCCTCCCGCTATCTGGCACTGCACCTCGGCCCGAAGGGGATCCGCAGCAACCTGGTCTCGGCCGGCCCGCTGCGCACCATGGCCGCGAAGTCGATCCCGGGTTTCGAGCAGTTCGAGCAGGCCTGGGCCGATCGGGCCCCGCTGGGCTGGGCGCTCACCGACCAGGAGCCGGCCGCCCGGGCCTGCCTGGCCCTGCTCTCCGACTGGTTCCCGGCCACCACGGGCGAGATCGTGCACGTCGACGGCGGTTACCACGCGCTCGGCGCCGCCATGTGAGCGCCGCTACGTGAGCGTCGCTGTGTGAGCAAGGTCCCGCCGGTCTGACCCGGCGGACGGGCCGCCCCGGCCCGGTCCACCCGGCCGGGGCGGGAACAATGGTGGCATGTCGTACGACGCCGTTGTGCTGATCTCGTTCGGTGGCCCGGAACGGCCGGAGGACGTCCTGCCGTTCCTGACCAACGTCACCCGGGGGCGGAACGTGCCACCGGACCGGCTGGCCGAGGTCGCCGAGCACTACCAGCACTTCGGCGGCGTGTCGCCGATCAACCAGCAGTGCCGGGACCTGCTCGCCGCGATCCGGGCCGACTTCGCCGCGCACGGGCTCGACCTGCCGGTCTACTGGGGCAACCGCAACTGGCACCCGATGCTCGCCGACACCGTGTCCGAGCTGCACCGCGACGGGATCCGTTCCGCGCTGGGCTTCGTGACCAGCGCCTACGGCGGCTACTCCTCCTGCCGGCAATACCTGGAGGACATCGCGGCGGCCCGGGCGGCGGTGGGACCGGACGCGCCGAGGATCGACAAGCTGCGGCAGTACTGGGACCATCCCGGATTCGTCGAGCCGCACGCCGACGCGGTGGCCACCGCGCTGGCCACCCTCGACCCGGCGCGCCGGGAGAGCACCCGGCTGGTCTTCACCGCCCACTCGATCCCGGTCTCGATGGCCGCCTCCGCCGGCCCGCAGGGCGGCCGGTACGAGGCGCAGCTGCGCGAGACCGCCGCGCTGGTGGCCGAGCGGGCCGCCCCCGGCCTGGCGTACGACCTGGTCTGGCAGAGCCGCTCCGGGCCGCCCCAGGTGCCGTGGCTGGAGCCGGACGTCAACGACCATCTGCGGGCGCTGGCGGCCGAGGGCGTCACCTCGGTGGTGGTCAGCCCGATCGGTTTCGTCTCCGACCATCTGGAGGTGGTCTGGGACCTGGACACCGAGGCGGCGGCGACCGCCAAGCAGCTCGGCCTCGACTTCGTCCGGGCCGCCACCCCGGGCACCGACCAGCGGTTCGTGGCGATGGTCCGGGAGTTGGTGACCGAGCGGCTTAACCCGGCCGACACGGCGGCGCGACGCCGGCTGGGTACGCTGCCCGCCTGGGACACCTGCCCGGCCGGTTGCTGCCAGCCGGCCCGGCGCCCGTGACCCCGCCCCATAGGAGAGTCATGAAAGAGCAGAGCCTGCCCGCCTTCCCCTGCCGGGTGCCGGCATGATCGATCGCAAGCCGGTGGAGTGCTGGCTCACCGACATGGACGGTGTGCTGGTGCACGAGGGGCAGCCGGTGCCCGGTGCGCCGGAGTTCGTCCGGGCGCTGCGTGCCTCCGGCAAGCCGTTCCTGATCCTCACCAACAATTCGATCTACACCGCCCGGGACCTCCAGGCCCGGCTGAACCGGATGGGCTTCGAGGTACCCGAGCACGCCATCTGGACCGCCGCGCTGGCCACCGCGCAGTTCCTGGCCGACCAGCGCCCGGGCGGTACGGCGTACGTGATCGGGGAGGCCGGGCTGACCACCGCGATGCACGCCGTCGGGTACGTGTTGACCGACTTCGCGCCCGACTACGTGGTGCTGGGCGAGACCCGGACGTACAGCTTCGAGGCAATCACCAAGGCGGTCCGGTTGATCGACGGCGGGGCGAGGTTCATCTGCACCAACCCGGATCCGACCGGCCCGTCCACCGAGGGCGCTCTGCCGGCAGCCGGATCGGTGGCGGCGATGATCTCGAAGGCGACCGGGGTGGAGCCGTACTTCGTCGGCAAGCCGAACCCGATGATGATGCGGTCGGCGCTGAACACCATCGACGCGCACTCCGAGACGACCGCGATGATCGGTGACCGGATGGACACCGACATCCTCTGCGGGCTGGAGGCCGGGTTGCAGACCGTACTTGTGCTGACCGGGATCAGCACCCGGGCCGAGGCCGAACGCTATCCGTACCTGCCGTCCCGGATCGTCTCCTCGGTCGCGGACCTGATCGACGAGATCTGAGCCGCTCCGGTTGCCCTGACGAACAACCGGCACCGACCGCCGAGTGGCGGTCGGTGCCGGTGAACCAAACCGTGCTCAGCCGGCCGCGCCGACCCCGGCACTGGTGCGGGTGGTGGGCGGCGCGTCGCTTGCTCCGCCGGCAGTTCCGCCGCCGGAGGTGGCTGACCCGTCTCCGGCCGGTGAACCGTCTCCGGCCGGGCGAGCGGAGCCGTCCGTCCGCGGCGGGGGCGGCGCGGGGCGCTCGCTAGGCACCGCCGCACCCTCGGCCGCCGGCCGGCCGGACCAGCGGGCCGGAAGCGCCGCCACGATGGCGTACCCGAGCGCGGCGGCGACCAGGAACCAGACCGGGAGCATCAGCCGCTCGTACTCGGTGTCGACCGGCTTCGCGGCCAGCATGGCCAGCCCGGTCAGCCCGGTACCCAGCCACAGGAAGGTGAGGTGCCGGGTCCGGGTGGCGAAGATCAGGGTGGCCAGCACCACCGCGATCACCGGGAACGGCGAGACCATCCAGTGCTGGAGGGTGCCCGGCCACCATTCGAGGTTCTTCTCCCACAGCCAGGTGTACGGCTCCGGGGTGTCCGGCCTGGTGAAGTGGGTGGTGGCGTAGTCCTGGATCGCCTCGGTCAGCGACGGCAGCTTGAGGGCCGCGCTGACCGCGAACCAGCCGAACAGGGTGGCCAGGCCGAGCCCGCCGGTGAACAGCGCGCCGCGCCGGTTCGGGTATTTCGTCACCAGTGCACAGACGCTCGCGGCGATCAGCACCAGGGCCATCGCCACCCCGTTCGCCGACTTGGTGACGAAGGTCCAGCCGAAGCCGGCGAGCGCGATCGGCAATCCGCTGAACCGGTTGCGCCAGAGCAGCATCGCGCCGATCAGCACGGCGAGGCAGCCGGCCAGCATGGCGCCGTCGGCGAGCATCCGGGTTATCCAGTACCCGGTGGGCAGCAGGTAGACCAGGGCAGCCGCGGCGACGCCCACCAGGCGTATTCCAAAGGCGAGCCAGACGGCCAGATATGTGAGCAGGCCGACACCGACGGCTATGAGGAGCGTCGCCATTGCCATACCGGGCCAGACACCGAAGACCTTCACGAAAGGCGCCGCGAACAGCGGATATCCGGGGCGGCTGTCGAAAATTGCGATGTACCGGGGAGAAATGCCCTGCTGGGGATAGCCGTTGCGGCAGGCCGGGCGCATGTTCTGGTCTCTGGCCGCACGGTTGATGTCGCGACACACCTGAGCGGACGCTCGGGCGGAGGCGGTCGCCGGATCGGTGCCAGCAAAAATCTGCGCCTGCCGCATGTACCAGTAACTGTCGCCGGAGGAGGCGATCCGGCGCGGATCCTCGTAGCGGCCCATGCAGAGAGCCCCGGCAATGGCTATCACCAACAGAACCCAGCTCAGCTCGGTCAGGGTTCGACGGTTGAACCACTGGCGCCGAGATGTGGGGGGACTCGCGGGAGAGGTGTTCGCGAGATCAGTCGTATTCGGGGTACCGCCCATGAAACGAGCACCCTACCGTACCTTTGTGACCGGAATTTTTCCCCTGCCGTCCGGCGGCCGGACCGCCTGACGCATTGGTCACGCCGATTCCATGATCAGGCCTGTTACCAGCGCATTCGCCGACCTGCGGGTCGCCTCACCGGGCGACGCGTGGTGTCCGGAGCAGCGCCAGCGGCGCGGTGGCGCGGGTCAGGCGGAGAGCGGCGCGTTGCAGGCGGCCACGACCGCCCGTCGGCAGGCGGCAGTGAGCGGGCGGAGCGCGGCGTCGCGCTGCTGGGCCTCGTAACCGTTCACCGAACCGCCCGGAGCGGCGTGCTCGGCCAGCGCGAGCACCTGGTCCAGCACACTGGCCCGGGCGAAGAGTCGGCGCGAGCGTGGATCGAAGCCGGGCGGCAGGTCCATCCCGTTGTCGGGGCGGCGCAGCGCGGCGAGCGCACCGGCCAGCTCGGGGCGCCACTGCGCGACGTCGAGCCTGGTCAGAGCGGCGGTCGCCTCGGCGAGGGTCACCGCCAGTTCGGCCTCGGCCTCGGCCGCGCCGGGACTGCCCAGCGAGGCGGCCGGCGCGGTCTCCGGCAGCGGATAGACCCGCCACAACACCGTCTCGAACGTCACTCCGGACCCGCTGGTGTGGGTGCGCACCTCGGGAATCACCCCCAGGCCCCGGGCCACCACCGCCTCGCCGGCCAGCAGGGCCGCCGAGGCGAACGGGCCGGGACCGGGCAGCCCGCGCGGATCGCCCGGGGCGGGCAGCACCAGCCGGATCTCGTCGGGCGAGAGCTTGGAGAAGGCGCAGAGCCCGTCGCGCAGTGGTATGTCGGTCCAGGCGCCGGGGGCGTCGGCGACGAGATGCTCCTCGCCACCGGCGATCTCGTCGGCGATCTCGTCGTAGGGCACCAGCCCGGCACGCCATGCGCGCACCCAGGCCACGAAGCGGCTGGACCGGCGCGCCACGAGAGTCGCCGCGCCCGTTGCGGGGGACATGCGGCTAGGGTACGTGCTTTCCGCGCCGGCTGTCTCGGGTGCCGGCCCGGCGGCGCGTCAACGCCGATCGGCGGCCGGCGGCGGCTAGCGTCGCCTCCCATGGGGAGGATGTACGGCGACGACGTGCTCGCCGGGGACTGGCGGCGGCGCAAGGTGACACCAGAGGTGCCGGCCGAGGTCGATCTGGTGGTGGAAGACGCCGATTCGGGGTTCTGTGGCGCCGTGGTGGGTTTCGAGTCCGGTGCGGTGGTGTTGGAGGACCGGCACGGCCGGCGCCGGAACTTCCCGTTGCTGCCGGCGGCGTTCCTGCTCGACGGTAAGCCGGTGACGCTGCGCCGCCCGGCACCGTCGGCCGCACCGGCCCCGCGCAGCCGGACCGCATCCGGGTCGGTGGCGGTGGCCGGGGTACGCGCCCAGGTGGCCAAGGCCAGCCGGATCTGGGTGGAGGGCGTGCACGACGCGGCACTTGTGGAGCGGATCTGGGGCGACGACCTGCGCATCGAGGGCGTGGTGGTGGAGCCGCTGGACGGCATCGACGCGCTCGCGGAGCGGGTCCGCGAGTTCGGTCCGGGGCCGGGACGGCGGTTGGGCGTACTCGTCGACCATCTGGTGCCCGGCTCCAAGGAGAGCCGGATCGTCGCGGCGGTCACCTCGCCGGACGTGCTGGTCACCGGTCACCCGTACGTCGACGTGTGGCAGGCGGTGAAGCCGTCGGCGCTCGGCATCCGGGCGTGGCCGGTGGTGCCGCCGGGACGGCCGTGGAAGGAGGGCGTCTGTGCCGCCCTCGGGGTCGCCGAGCCGGCCGAGATGTGGCGGCGCATCCTGGCCCGGGTCGACAGTTTCCACGACGTGGAGACGCCCCTGATCAACGCGATGGAACGACTCATCGACTTCGTCACGGTCCCGTCCGAGCCCTGACCCCCCGTCCTGGTTTTGTCGTTGCCCCCAACCGGGACAGCCGGCCAGACCGGGAGAGCCGGTCAGCCGAGGTCGTCGGGGTCGCGGGTGAAGACGAAGGTGGCGATGTCCAGGGCCGTGGCGGCGCCGGTCGGGTCGCGCCGGACGGTGAGGATCTCCCCGTCGTTCATGCCGGAACGGCCCCGCCAGCGGCCTGTCGCGTCCCGGCCGAACCGCCATCGCGGGGTGGCGCCGGCCGGCATCTGGGTGACAAGCAGTTCCTCGGTGCCCGGGTCCCAGGCCACCTCGAACTCGCGCCCCATCCACCACCACCGGCCGGTCAACTCGGCGATCGGCGCCTCCGGCAGCGCGGTTGCCGGCCGCCAGGGCCGAACCGGCACGGGTACGGCGTCGAGCACCGTACCGAGCACCTGCCGGCCGAGCATCGGCAGCGAACCGGCGCGCAGCCCGTACGCGTTGGCGAAGCCGACCACGCCGATGCCGGACGGCCGGTGTACCGAGAGCGTGGCGACGTAGCCGGGCATCGAACCGCCGTGCCCGGCGTACACCCGGTCGCCGGCCCGGTGCAGTTCCAGGCCGAGCCCGTAGCCGGCGGTCCAGGAGTCCGGGTCGGCGATCGCCACCGGTACGCACATCTCGGCAAGGGTGTCCGGGGCGAGGATCTCCGGATCCGGGGCGGCGAGGAAGCCCGCCCAGCGGGCCAGGTCCGCCAGGCTGGCCCAGAGCTGCCCGGCCGGTGCCATCGCGCCGGTGTCGGTACGCGGCTCCTCGCGCAGCGTGTCGTGCCAGGGATGTACGACGTAGCCGCGGGCGTACGGCTCGACCGGCTGGTACGAGGTGCGGACCATCCCCAGTGGATCGAGCAGCCGGGACCGGACGAGTTTCCACCACGACTGGCTGGTGACCCGTTCCAGCACCGCCCCGAGCAGCCCGTATGCGAGGTTGGAGTAGTGGAAGGTGCGATGTGCCGGAAAGGCTAGTTTGTCGGGGGTCAGCCCGGCCAGCAGGGTGTCCAGGCCGGCACCGGCGGTGCGCTCCCACCACTCGCCGTCCGGTTCGCGTTGCAGCCCGGCGGCGTGGCCGAGGAGTTGACGCAGCCGGACGGTGCCGAGCGGAGTGCCGGGCAGGTGCCGGTCCAGTGGATCGTCCAGGTCGAGCAGTCCGTCGTCGCGTTGGCGCAGCAGCAGTACCGCGGTCATCGTCTTGGTGATCGAGCCGATCCGGTACTGGATGTCAGGATCCGGCGACGGGGTCTCCCCGGTCGTGGCGACGTGCACCAGCCCGCCTGGGGCGGTGCCGGCGGCGACCGGTGCCCGGAGCACCCCGACGATCAGCGAGGGCGCCCGGCCGGTGGCCTGGGTCTGGGCGACGAGCGCGTCGATCCGGCGGGCGGTCTCCGGCGGCAGGCCGGTCTCCGGCAGGGTGGCCATGGGCTGCCTCCTCGGCTCAGGAATGGGGAGCGGACTGAAATTATCCGAACCGGACGCCAGAGGTGAAACCAGGCCGGATTGGCGCGCCGTGGTGGCGGATTCGCCGGTTCTCGGCCGGCAAGATCTTATGCCCGTCGATCGTGGGTCGCCGTTACGTCCCTGCTCGTGCCAGGATCGATAGGTGGAGCCGCTCCTGTGGATCGTATTGGGCGTCGTGCTGGTGGTCGCGGAGATCTTTACGACGACGCTCTTCCTCGTCATGTTCGGGGTCGGGGCGTTCGCCGCGGCCGGTGCGGCAGCTTTTGGTGCCCCGTTCGCGGTTCAGGCGGTGATCTTCGCCGCCGTCTCGGCGCTTACCGTCGCCGTGGCCCGTCCCATCATCCAGCGGCACCGCGCGCAGGACCTGGCCGGCGAGGAGCAGTCGTTCGGCGTACGGGCGATCACCGGAAGCAGCGCGCTGGTGCTGGAGCAGGTGGACGCGAACGGTGGCGTGGTCAAGATCGACGGGGAGATCTGGACCGCCCGGTCCTACGACGCCACCCAGGTGATAGACGCCGGGACCCGGGTGCGGGTCATCGAGGTCAAGGGCGTGACCGCCCTGGTCTGGCGGGATGAGTTCACAATTGATGAGAAACCGGAATAAATGAGGTGAGCACAACGTGGATACGGTTATCGGCCTGTTGTTGGCCGCCGTGGCACTTATCACGGTGGTGACCCTGATCCGGGCGGTACGGATCGTGCCGCAACAGCGCGAGGACGTGGTCGAGCGGCTGGGCCGGTACAAGCGCACGCTCCACCCCGGCCTGAACCTGCTGGTCCCCTTCGTCGACGCGGTGCGCACCAAGGTCGACATGCGGGAGCAGGTGGTCAGCTTCCCGCCCCAGCCCGTGATCACGTCGGACAACCTGGTCGTCTCGATCGACACCGTGCTCTACTTCAAGGTCGTCGACTCGGTGAAGGCCACCTACGAGATCTCGAACTTCCTCCAGGCCATCGAGCAGTTGACGGTGACCACCCTGCGTAACGTCATCGGCTCGCTCGACCTCGAGCGGGCGCTCACCAGCCGCGAGGAGATCAACAGGCACCTCTCCGGCGTACTGGACGAGACGACCGGACGGTGGGGCATCAAGGTGACCCGGGTGGAGATCAAGGCCATCGAGCCGCCGCCGAGCATCCGTGACTCGATGGAGAAGCAGATGCGCGCCGAGCGGGACCGCCGGGCCGCGATCCTCAACGCCGAGGGGCACAAGCAGTCGCAGATCCTCTCCGCCGAGGGTGAGAAGCAGGCCGCGGTGCTCCGCGCCGACGGTGACCGGCAGGCCCGGATCCTCCAGGCGGAGGGGCAGGCCAAGGCGATCCGTACCGTCTTCGACGCGATCCACCAGGCCAACCCGAGCCAGAAGGTGCTGGCGTACCAGTACCTCCAGGCGCTGCCGCAGATCGCCAACGGCACGGCCAACAAGGTCTGGATCGTGCCCGCCGAGTTGAACAAGGCGCTCGAGGGGCTCGGCGGCGCGCTGGGCGGACTCGGCCAGATGGTCGGCGACGAGCCCCGGGCGAACGTCGACGCGGGTGCGGTCGAGCGCGAGGCCGCGGCGGCGGCCCAGGCCGCAGCGGCGGCGGCCCAGCAGGTGGACGCCGAGGTACGTGCCGCGGAGGCGCAGGTGACCTCCCGGCCCACGCAGGGGCTGCCGGCGCCGGAGCCGGTCCCGCCGGCCAGCCTGCTCGGCGACTCCGATGTGGACAAGCAGCCCGAACGCGGCTGACCCGACCGCCGCCGGGCACCTGCCCGGCGGCGGCCCGGCCTATTCCAGCAAAGCGTCCGCGCGGCGCCCCGGCACCTGACACGATCGGTCTAACGACGGGCGGTGTGTAGCAGCGGGGGGCGTCGAGCGGATCCCCCCGCGCCCGCCCGCCGGCACGTGGAGCGAGGTGACGGCGCGTGATCCACCCCTCGAAACCGGAAAACCACCCCTCGAACCCCAAGCGTGATCCCGCGCCCCGCGAAGCCCCGACCGTGCCTAAGCGGACGGCGGGCACCGGACCGGGCACCGGCGGCGGCGCGGTGGATCCGGCATCCGGGCGCTGGCCGTACGGCGGCCTCAGCTTCCTGCCCTTCGTTGCCGAACGCGGTACCGGCGAACCGGCCAGCGACGCGAGCTGGGCCTGGTCGTTGCGCCGGCTGGCCCGGTTCGCCGTCTGGTCCCTGCCCGGATACGCCATTGTGTACGGTTCGGTGACCCTGGTCGGCGCCGGTGACGCGCCGTTCCTCACCCAGCAGCGTCCGGCCCATCTGCTCGGCTGGATCGGTGCGCTCTGGCTCGGCCTGCTCGCGCTGATGGCGCTGGCCAGCCTGCTGGTGAGCACCCGGACCCGGGGCCTCGGCATCGCGGGCCTGCTGGTCGCGGTCGCCGGCACGATGCTGGTACTCCCGTTCGGTGGGCTGCCGGACTCCACGGCGGCGTTCGGCAGGGCGGGCCAGGTCATCGCGGTCTGCGGCGGGGTGCTCTACTCCCTCGGCTGGTGGCTGACCGGCCTGGCGCTGTACCGCTCCGGGGTGTTCAGCCAGTCCGACGGCGTACTGCTGATGATCGCGGCGCCACTGCTCGGTGTCGGCGGGATGCTGGCCTCGGCCCTGCACGCCCTCGGCGCGATGTTGGTGCTGGCCGCCGGGATCGGGGTCGCCTGGCGGGCCCGGCGGCTGGTACCGGCGGTGGGCCGGGCGGCGCTGACCCGCCCGGGTACGGCCGGCGCGGTGGCGGCGCGGGTCTCCGGCGGCGGTCTCGGCGTCACACCGGCCGGCGGTGGTCTCGGCGTCACACCGGCCGGCGGTGGGCTCGGCCCCGCCACGACCGGCCCCGCGCCGTCCTGACCGACCCATCCGCCCCGGTGCCCGGGCCGGGTTCGCTCCGGTGCCGATCGTCGGTCCGGTCCCTGGTCGACTGTCCGCTATGTCCTAGCTGGAGTTACCGGGCCGGCTCGCCTTCCGGGGTGCCGTCCGGCTCGGCCAGCAGGTCCGTCAGGCGGCGGAAGACCATGCCGCGCCAACCACCGTCCATGATGGTGAAGGCGCGCTGCTGGATCGGGTCGTCCGGATCGAACCCGGCGTGTTCGACGAGAAGCCGGGTGCCCCGCCCCTCGGCGGCCAGCGTCCAGGTGACGGTGGTGTCCAGGTGTCCGCCGGTCCAGGAGAACCGGAGCAGCGACTCCGGCTCGACATCCAGCACCTCGCAGTGCACCACCCCGTCGAAGTCCTGGTCCGGCCGGGCCATGGTCTGGAATGTGAACCGGTGTCCCGGCACCGCCTTGAAGTCGCCGGGCATGAACCACCGGGCCAGCAGTTCGGGTTCGGTGAGCGCGCGCCAGACCCGGCCGGGTGGATGCGCGAGGTACTGGTCGGCCCGGATCACGCCGAGTTCGGTCATGGTCGTTTCCCCTCCTGCTCGCCGGAAGCCCGGCTCTGTTCGGATGTGCCGGCCCCGGCCGGTCGTCGGTCGTCGGCGCCCTCGTCGACGCCCATCGCGTCGAGGAGATCACGCAGCCCGGTGAGCCTCTCCCGCCAGAACCGCTCGTACGGGGTCAGCCACTCGGCCACGTCCCGCAGCGGCTCCGGCCGGAGCGAGTAGAGCCGTTGCCGGCCCGCCCGACGCTCGACCACCAGGCCGGCGTCCCTGAGCACCCGCAGGTGCTCCGACAGGCTCGGCCGGCGCATGTCGAAGTGGTCGGCCAGCTCCTGCACCGGCCGCTCGCCCCGGTCCAGCAACAGGCCGAGCAGTTGCCGCCGGGTCGGGTTGGCGACCGCGGTGAAGACGTCGACCTCAGCCACGGTGGACCTGCCTGACACTCATACGGAAACAATAGGTAGGCAATGTCCTACCAGTCAAGGGTAGGAAATCTCCTACCTGTCGGGGTCGGCCGAACGGCGGCCCGGGGACGGGGGAAGAATCGGCGCCGTGTCCGACGCGCCGACGACCGTGCCTGCCGAAGTGATCACCGATCCGGAGGATCCCCGGATCGCCGACTACCGGGCGCTCACCGACGTCGAGCTGCGTACCCGGTGGGAGCCGCCGAACGGGCTCTTCATCGCCGAGGGTGAACTCGTACTCCGCCGGGCGCTCCGGGCCGGCTACCGGGCGCGTTCCTTCCTGGTCGACGCGAAACGGGTCGACCAGCTCGACGACCTGGGCACCGGCGACGCGCCCGTCTACGGGGCCAGCCCGGCCGTGCTGGAACGGGCCACCGGCTTCCACGTGCACCGGGGCGTACTCGGCTCGTTCCACCGCCGCGAGCTGCCGACCGTGCCGGAGGTGCTCCGGGACGCCCGCCGGGTGGTGGTGCTGGAGGACGTCAACAACCACACGAACGTCGGGGCGATCTTCCGGGGTGCCGCCGCGCTCGGCATCGACGCGGTGCTCCTCTCGCCCACCTGCGCCGACCCGCTCTACCGGCGCAGCGTACGGGTCAGCATGGGTGAGGTCTTCGCGGTGCCGTACGCGAAGTTCGACAGCTGGCCGGACGGGCTCGCCGAGGTGCGGGCGGCGGGCTTCGCCGTACTCGCCATGACCCCGGCCCCGGACGCGGTGCCGATCCAGCGGCTCACCCCGGCCCAGCGGCGCCGGGCCGC
Source organism: Plantactinospora sp. CNZ320 (assembly GCF_002846275.1). Lineage (NCBI taxonomy): Bacteria > Bacillati > Actinomycetota > Actinomycetes > Micromonosporales > Micromonosporaceae > Plantactinospora > Plantactinospora sp. CNZ320. The sequence continues at coordinate 2,398,750 of NZ_PJMP01000001.1, read as the reverse complement.
GCTGCTGCTCGGCGCCGAGGGTGCCGGCCTCACCCCGGCGGCCCAGGCCGGCAGCGACGCCCGGGTGGTCATCCCGATGCGCCGCGGCGTGGACTCGCTCAACGTCGCGGCCGCCGCAGCCGTCGCCTTCTGGGAACTCGGCCGGGACGACCTGCCGTAGCCGCTGGCCCGCCGGCTACGGCAGGTCAGCGCAGCCGGCCGGCGGACCGGGCCGGCGCGGGCGACGGGCGGACACCCGCCGACGGTACCGTCGAGCCCGTGTTTCCTACCGTGCGTGAGGTGCTGGCCCTGGACCCGGTCCGGCACGGCGGCCCCCGGGTGGTCGCCGGCACGGCCGGGCTGGACCGGCCGGTACGGTGGGTGCACGCCGCCGAGGTGCCGGACATCGCCGCCCTGCTCAGTGGCGGGGAACTCGTGCTCACCACCGGCATCGGCCTGCCCGCCGACGACCCCGGCCTGCGCGCCTTCATCGGCGAACTGGCCGACGTCGGGGTCTCCGGACTCGTGGTCGAACTCGGCCGGCGCTATCCGGCGGCGGTACCCCGGGTGATGGTCTCCGCCGCCGAGCGCCGCAACCTGCCACTTGTCGAACTGCGCCGGGTGACGCCGTTCGTCCGGATCACCGAGGCGGTACACGGGTTGATCGTCGACGCCCAGCTCACCGAGTTGCGGGCAGCCGAGGAGATCCACCAGCGCTTCACCGAGCTCTCCGTCGAGGGCGCCGAGCCGGCCGAGGTGCTCCGGCAGGCCGCCGTACTGTCCGGCTGTCCGGTGATCCTGGAGAACCTCTCCCGGCAGGTGCTGGCGTACGACCCGGCGGGGGAGAGCGCCGAACTGCTGCTGCGGGGCTGGGAACAGCACTCCCGGCGGATCCGCCCGACCGGCCGTACCGGCTACGACCCGGACGCCGGCTGGCTCTGCACCACAGTCGGCGCCCGGGGGCAGGACTGGGGGCGGCTGCTGCTGCGCTGGCCGAGCGGCGAACTGCCGGCCGCCGCGCCGAGCGGTGAACCGCCCGCCGCGCCGGGCGACGAACCACTTGCCACGCCGACCGCTCCGCCGACCCGGTTGACGATCCTGATCGAGCGGGCCGCCTCCACCCTGGCGCTGGGCCGGCTGATCCGGCGGGACGCCGAGGGACTGGAACGGCAGATCCACCGCACCCTGATCACCGCGCTGCTCGACCACACCCGGACGGTCGACGAGGTGGCGCTGCGGGCGCGCGCCCTCGGGGTACCCCTGGACCGGCGGCACCTGGTCGGGGTCGTCGTCAGGTACCGCGTCGACGAGGGGACGGGCACGGCGGCGGCCGGCCAGGCCGGCCAGGCCCGGCTGCGGGACCTGGCCGAGGCGGTCAGCCAGGCGCTGCGGGACGCCGAACTGAGCGGGCTGGCCAGCACCCTGGACGACCAGGCGGTCGGAGCCGTGCTGGCACTGCGGGACGCCGGGGACGAGGAGCCCGCCCTGGCCGCCTTCGCGGCGGCGCTGGAGCGGGTACGCCTGGACGCCGCCCCGGCCGCCGGGCGGGCTTCCGGGACGCCGGGCACGGTGATCGTGGCGGCCGGCTCCGGTGTCGGCACCCTGCGGGAGGCCCGGCGCTCGCTGATCGAGGCCCGTCAGGTGGCCGACGCCGCCCGCCGGGGTCGACGGGACCTGCCGGTCTACCGGTTGCCCCAGGTCGGGCTGGCCGCGCTGCTGCACCTGCTCCGGGACGAGCCGAGGTTGCAGACCTTCGTCGAACGCGAACTCGGGCCGCTGCTGGCCCACGACGCCGAGCATCCCCGTGAGCAGTTGCTCGGCACCTTGCGCGGCTATCTGGCAAGCGGGCGGAACAAGTCCGCCGCCGCCGCGGCGGCGCACCTGTCCCGGCCGGCCTTCTACGAGCGGCTGGCCCGGATCTCCCGGATCCTCCGGGTGGACCTGGACTCGGTGGACGACTGCCTGTCGCTGCACGTCGCCCTGCTCGCCCTGGACGCCGTCCGGGACGGCTGACCGGTCACCCCACCACCCGGCGCCTCACGAGATCGCGGTGAGTGCCTTGGCGTACGTCGGTGGGACGAAGTGCGGTCCGGCCGGGGTGAAGACGTCGGTGGCGTTCGCGGCGGTCCACGCCTGTGCCGGTACGGCGTCGAGCAGGGTGCGCACCACTGCCGCGTCCCGCCAGTCCGGGTGCTCGGCGACCAGCCCGAGCGCCACCACCGACTCCTCGACCTCGCCGACGCACTCGAAGGGCTTGTGCGCGTCGATGCCGAGCAGTTCGAGGTAACCGGGCGCCTGGGCCGGGTCGGCGAGCAGGTCGGTTCCGAAGATCCGCACCAGTCGCTCCCGGGGCATGAACGGGGCCAGGGCCAGGAAGATGAACCGGCACTTCGGGCAGTTGCCGCACCACCTGTCGCTCGGGTCGCGGAGCTTGAACGCGGCGTTGCAGCTGGTCACCACGTCGTCGTAACGGGTGAACTGGGCGAAGAGCCGGGCGATGTGCAGCTCGGAGAGTTGCCGCAGCAGCGAGAAGTACGGCTCGGCCAGCCCGGCGTGCCCGGCCAGGGCCGCCCGGAGCAGCCCTTCCGCCTCGACCCCCTTGGACCACTGGTGGTTGACCTCGACGCCGTGCCAGACCAGGTTCGGGTCGGAGGCGGAGCGCTCGTTCGACATCACCACCGGACCGAGCCCGTGCAGTACGGCGGTGCCGACCGCGATCAGCGAGTTGATCGCGGTGACCGGAATGTGCCCGTTGCGGGCGCCGGCCGCGTTCAGCTCGATCAGCGCCGGGTCGAGCCGTCGCCGGGCGGCCAGCGGGGTGAGCCCGGACGCCTCGTTGACGCTGACGATGATGTGGTTCGGGTTGACCGAGAAGGGGACGGGGTCGAAGCCGGCCGTGCGCAGCGCCTCCAGGCTGACGATGGAGTCCTTGCCGCCACCCACCGTCGAGAGCGGCCGGCGGTCCGAGTTGTCCCACCGGGCCGGCTCGGTGACCTGGCCCGGCGGCAGTTCGGGGGTCAGCTCCAGCACGTGCGGCAGGTCGTTGCGGTAGGCGTACTCGGCGAGACCCGCGGTGTAGACGGCGGTGACCAGCGCGACGGCCTGCTCGCCCAGCGGCGCCGGCAGGACCAGCCGGGGCGGTGCGGCGGCCTTGTAGTAGCTCACCCCGGCGACCAGGTGCAGCAGCTCCAGCACCCGGCCGAAGGTGGCCAGGGTCGCCGGCGACGGCGGCGTCGCGGGTTGCGGGAAGGTGATCAGCTCGGTGAACCGCAGCTCGCCGTCCGGGCCGGTCAGCGCGTATTCGAGGGCGGCCTGTCCGGTGGCCGGATCGAAGGAGTGGGCCGGGAAGGCGAAGGCGTCCATCCGCCGGAGCTGTCCGTTGGGCACAGGCAATAGTAGTCCGCCCGGGTTGACGGCATGTCAATCTCCGGCTCCCGCTGCCCGACAGGGTGGCAGTTGCCGGGTCTCCCCGCACGGTGCGAGCGTGCAGGCCGAGGCCGAGGCGGCCCGGGGGCCGGGCGGGTCAGCCGGAGTGCCGGTCGGCCGAGGCGGCGGCGGGCACCGAGCGGAGCAGCCGGAGCAGGCCGGCGCCGACCAGGTACGCCGCGAGCGCGCCGGTCGGCAGGCCGAGCAGGTACTCGCCGCTCTTCGGGGCGACGTTGTTGCTGAACAGCCCGACCACGGTCGCGGCGAAGCCGAGTACGACGAGGAGCAGCCGGGGCAGCGGACGGGCGAGCGTACGGCACAGCGCGGCCGGCATCGCCCGGGGCCGCCTCGACGGGCGGCGGGAGCCGCGCAGCTCGATCCGGCCGAAGATGGCGACCAGCACCGCGAGCACCCCGGTCAGCATGATCAGCCAGGGGATCCGCCAGAGCCACCAGGTGACGCTGCCGACCGGTGGACTGGGCAGCGCGCCCAGCGCGTCAAGCGCTCCGGCCAGCAGGATCACGGCGGTGAGGTGCCAGAGGAAGATCGTCAGCACCACCGAGTTCACCGCGACGACGAGCATCCACGGGCGGGTCCGGTGCAGCCAGCGCTCGGCCCGGTCCCGGAGCAGCATGATCAGTCCGAGCTGTGCGGTGGCCAGGGCGAGCAGGGCGAGGCTCGGCGGCGACATGTTCTGGATCCGCTGGTCCGGTTGGTTGATCATGCTGGTCGGGTACGGGCCGACCAGGGTGAGCAGCAGCAGCGCGGTCAGTCCGACCACCAGCAGCGGCCAGCCCACCCGGGGACGCATCGGCAGGGTTCCGGTCCGCCAGGCGAACCCGACCTGGTGCATGGCGAGCCAGCCGAAGAGGAAGTTGCCGTACCCCAACCGCTCCTCACCGAGCAGCCTCGCCAGGTCCCCGAGGGCGAGCAGCCCGAGCAGCACCGCCGGCACGAGCAGGCCGTACCGCTGGTGCAGGGCGAACGTCACCGGGGTCAGCAGCACCACGAAGACGTAGGCGGAGAGGAACCAGAGCGGCACCGTGGCGTACCAGACGACCTCGCGGACCTGGCTCGGGTCGGCGCCGAGCAGCCGGGCGCCGAGCGCGGCGAGCGGGAGCAGCACCAGCAGTACGGTGGTGGGCCGGATCAGCCGTCCGCTCCGGGCGGTCAGCCAGCCGCCCGCGTCGCCGCCCCGCCGCCGGTGACCGGTGAGCGAGGCGGCGTTGGCGTAGCCGCCGACCAGGAAGAACAGCGGCATGACCTGGAAGAGCCAGGTGCCCGGGCGACCCCAGGTGATCTCCTCCAGCGCGTTGTGGCCGCGCAGCCGTCCCGCGTCGTCCTCGAGCGCGGCGATCAGCCAGTGCCCGATCACCACCAGGACGATCGCCACCGCGCGGAGCAGGTCGACGTAGCGCTCCCGTTCGGCGGGCGTGCGGCCGACAAGCTCCCGCAGGCGGCGCATGTGGTCAGGCTATCCACTCCGTCGGGCCGCCGACGCGGGATGCGGCAAGCCGGGTGGATTGCCGGTCCGTAACGGTTCGGCCGCCGGGACTTGCTGCCGGCACCCTCTTCCGTAAGAATCCTTCAGTAACTTAGCGTTAAGTGAAGACAAGCAACGTTAGGCGAAGACGAGCAACAGTGTCGCCTGAAGCAGTACCAGTGTTGAAGTGGTCCCCACCTGTCGAAGCAACCCCACCCGACCCGATGACCCCGAGCCTCGTTGGCGGGCGCCGCCTTCACCGGCTGCGGCGTCCACCTGGACCGGATCCGAGGAGAAGCTATGAAGAGGCGTGACATCCTCCGTCGTACCGCCGCGGCCGGCCTGCTGGCCGTCCCCGCCACCGGCCTGCTGACCGGTTGTGCTCTCGGCGGCGACGACGACAACAGCGGCGGCGAGTCGCTCGAAGGCACGAAGAGTGAGCAGAACCCACTCGGCGTCAAGGAGGACGCGCCGCTCGAGGTGGTCATCTTCAATGGTGGCTTTGGCGAAGAGTATGCCAAAGCCCACCAGGCGATGTACACCGAGAAATATCCAAAGGCGACGATCAAGCACTCCGCCACGCAGGAGATCAACAAGACCCTCCAGCCCCGGTTCGTCGACGGCAGCCCGCCCGACGTGGTGAACAACTCCGGCGGCGGACAGATCGACTTCAACGGCCTGGTCTCGCAGAACGCCCTGACCGACCTCGGGGAGCTGCTCGACGCGCCCAGCCTCGACATCCCCGGCAAGAAGGTCCGGGACACCCTGCTGCCCGGCGTGGTGGACGTCGGGTCGTACGACGGCAAGTTCCTGGTGCTCAGCTACGCGTACACCGCGTACGGCATCTGGTACTCCACCAAGCTCTTCACGGACCGGGGCTGGCAGTACCCGAAGACCTGGGACGACCACATCGCGCTCTGCAAGCAGATCAAGGCCGCCGGCATCGCCCCCTGGACGTACGCCGGCAAGCACCCCCGCTACATGAGCTGGCCGGTCATCTCGACGGCGATCAAGTTCGGCGGCCCGGACGTGGCGAAGGCGATCGACAACCTGGAGCCGAACGCCTGGAAGTCCGAGGCGATGAAGGCGGCGGCGGACGCCTGGTACCAGATCGTCAAGGACGGCTACATCATGCCCGGCTCGCCCGGCCTCGACCACGTGCAGTCGCAGACCGAGTGGTGCCGGGGCAAGGCCGCCTTCATCTCCTGCGGCTCCTGGCTGGAGAGCGAGCAGTCCAAGGTCACCCCGGCCGGCTTCAACATGTCGATCGCGCCGACCCCCAGCCTCGGCACCGGCGACAAGCTGCCGTTCGAGGCGATGCGCGGCACCGCCGGTGAGCCGTTCATGGTCCCGGCCAAGGCCAAGAACCGGGCCGGCGGCCTGGAATACCTGCGCACCATGCTCTCGATGAAGGGCGCCCAGGACTTCACCCGCAAGGTCTCCAGCCTGACCGTGGTGGCCGGCTCCACCGAGGGCATCGACCTGCCGTTCGGGTTGGGCACCGTGGTCAAGGCGCTTGACGCCTCCGGCAGCAACGGCTTCAACTGGGTCTACAACAACTTCTACCGCAAGCTGGAGCGCGAGCTGGTGGACGCGGCCTGCGGCGAGTTCTTCAGCGGCCGGAGCACCCCGGCGGAGTTCCTGGACGCGTGCCAGAAGGGCGCCGACCAGATCGCCGGGGACAGCAGCATCAAGAAGTACAAGCGCCAGTAGGGGCGTCCGGTTGACGTCGTGGGGTCGGCCGGTGCGCGGCCGGCCCTCCGGCGCGGTTGTCGCGGGGACAGGTCTTCCCGCGTGGAGTGGGCAGGATGTCGTTCCCGTGAAACATGGCAAGTACCCGCTGATCATCACCTTCCTGGTGCCGCCGCTGCTGCTGTACGGCGTCTTCGTGCTCTCGCCGTACCTCCAGGCGTTCCAGATCTCCACCACCAACTGGCTGGGCTACTCGGCCAGCGCCGACTACGTGGGCCTGGAGAACTTCGCCACCCTGCTGCGCGACGGCAAGATGTGGAACGCGGTGAAGAACAACGCGATCCTGCTGGCGCTGCTCCCGGTCCTGACCATCGGGCTGGGGCTCTTCTTCGCCAGCATGCTCAACATGGGCGGCCGGCGCGGCACCGCCGGGGTGGTCGGGGTACACGGCTCCGGCGCCTACAAGCTGGTCTACTTCTTCCCGCAGGTGCTCTCCGTGGTGATCATCGCGCTGCTCTGGAAGGAGGTCTACCACCCCAACAACGGGCTGCTCAACGCCACGCTGCGCGGCATCGGGCTGCCCGCGCCGACCTGGCTCGGTGATCCGCGTACCGCGTTCTGGGCGGTACTCGCGGTGATGGTCTGGGCCAACGTCGGCTTCTACGTGGTGCTCTTCGGCGCGGCGATGCAGGCCATTCCGAAGGACATCTACGAGGCGGTGATGCTCGACGGCGCATCCCGGTGGACCACGCTCACCAAGGTCACCATCCCGCTGCTCTGGGACACCGTGCAGGTCGCCTGGATCTATCTGGCCATCGCCGCGCTGGACGGGTTCATCCTGATCCAGCAGATGACCGACGGCGGCCCCAACCACTCGTCGGACGTGATCGGCCTGCGGATGTACAACACGGCGTTCGGCAGCGAGACCAAATTCGGGTACGCCTCGGCGATCGGCGTGGTGATGTTCTTCCTGACCCTGTCGGTGGCGGTACTGGCGCTGCGGGCCAGCCGTCGGGACCGAATCGAGTACTCGTGACGACCCTCGAAACCCCCGCCTCGGCTCCGCCGAGCACCGGTTCCGACCGCCGGTCCGGCACCGGCGACCGGCCACCCCGCCGCGAGCTGGGCGTGGTGAACTTCTTCTCGCACGGCTTCCTGCTGATCTGGGCGCTGCTCACCACCCTGCCGCTGATCTGGGTCTTCATCAGCTCGTTCAAGAGCGACGGCGAGATCCTCAGCGATCCGTGGGGGCTGCCCGGCGCGCTGCGCTTCGAGAACTGGGCGCGGGCCTGGACCGAGGCCCGGATCGGGCAGTACTTCCTCAACAGCGCGATCGTGGTGGCCGGCTCGCTGACCCTGACCATGCTCTTCGGCGCCGCCGCCGCGTACGTCTTCGCCCGCTACGAGTTCCGCTACCGGCAGGTGTTCTACTACCTGTTCGTCGGCGGGATGATGTTCCCGGTCTTCCTGGCCCTGGTGCCGCTCTTCTTCGTGGTCCGCAACGCCGGCCTCTTCAACAGCTGGACCGGGCTGATCCTGGTCTATGCCGCGTACTCGTTGCCGTTCACGGTCTTCTTCATGACCGCGTTCTTCCGGACCCTGCCGACATCCGTCGCCGAGGCGGCCCTGATCGACGGCTGCGGGCACTTCCGGCTCTTCTTCCGGGTGATGCTGCCGATGGCCAAACCGGGCCTGGTCAGCGTGGCGATCTTCAACTTCCTCAGCCAGTGGAACCAGTTCATCCTGCCGCAGGTGCTGATGCAGGGGGACGAGTCGAAATGGGTGCTCGCGCAGGGGCTCGCGGCGTTGGCGGTCAGCCAGGGATACCAGGGCGACTTCAGTGGATTGTTCGCCGGGCTCACCCTCGGAATGCTGCCGGTGCTGGCGGTCTACGTGCTGTTCCAGCGCCAGATCCAGTCCGGGCTGACCGCCGGCCAGTTGAAATAGCGGCCGGCGGGCGCAGGGCGGTCGGGCGACGACGTGCCGGGCTCAGGACGGTTCCGGGGCGACGTGCCGGGCTCGGGGTGGCCCGGGGCGACGTGCCGGGCTCAGGACGGTCTCGGGGCGACGTGCCGGGCTCAGGTGGTCCGGGGGCGAGGTGCCGGGCCCGGGACTGTCCGGGGACGGCGTGCCGGGCTCGGGGCGGGCCGGGGTGCGGCCGGGTCAGCCGGTGGCCGGGCCGAGCAGTCGACGGTGCAGTTCGGCCGGGTCGGTCAGCTCGGGCAGTGGCCGGGCGGCCAGCCAGGCGGCGCCGAGCGCCCCGTCCCCGGCGGTCCGCAGCGGCGCGTCCGGCCAGCGCTCGGCCAGGGCCGGGCGGACCGCCTCGGCCAGCGGGGTGTCGCCGGTGAGCAGCCCGCCGCCGAGCACGATCGGGGTCTCCGCACCGGCGGGCCGGATCCGTTCCACGTTGCCGGCGAGCAGCCGGGCGGCCTCGGCGAGCAGTGCCGTCGCCGTCGGATCGCCGTCCCGGTCGGCCCGGATCACCAGCGGGGCGAGGGCGGCCAGTTCGACGGCGGGGCGCCGGGTCACCGCCTGGACCAGGACGTCCACGGTGTCCCGGGGGCGGGCGGCCACCTCTGCCGAGCCGAGCAGGTCGGCGAGCACGAGGGTGCCGAGCGGGCCGGGCCGGCGGTGCCGGTCGAGGTCGGCAAGTGTCCGCCGGACGGCTTCCCGGCCGAGCCAGAAGCCGCCGCCGGCGTCGCCGAGGAGCCAGCCGTGGCCGTCGGCGATCCGGTCCAGCGCCATGCCGCGTACGTCGGCGGCGATCGCCCCGGTGCCGGCGATAAGTACCGTGCCGTCCGGCTCGGCGGCGCCCGAGGCGTACGCGACGAGGGCGTCGCCGAAGATGTCGTACCGGCAGCGCAGTCCGACCTCCTGCCAGACCCGGTCGAAGGCCAGCCGGCCGGCCGGATCGGCGAGCAGCCGGGGCGCTCCGGCCAGCCCCATCGCGCCGGCCCGGACCAGCCCGGGATCGATCTCGGCGAGGGCGTCGGTGAGCGCCACCCGGAGCTGTTCGGCGGCCCGCTCGGCGCCGTGGCTGGTCGGGTTGCCGCCGCCGGCCAAGCCGGTGCCGAGACGCTCTCCGGAGAGCGAGACCACGGTGGCCCGGGTCGAGGTCCCCCCGACGTCGAGTCCCACCACCATGCCGTCGGAGATCACCGGCAACCACCTTCCGCCCGGGGAGTTGATCGGCGTCCATGCTGGTCGGTGCGGCTGCCCGGGGCAAGCCTCGGCGATCGGCCGTCAGGGCCGGCCAGGTAACAGTTTGAAAACTTCACCCATCACCTTGACAAGGAGGGGGGCTTAGTAAGAACTTTTACCACTAACAGTTAACTTCCTTTTCGGAAAGGCGTGCCCATGGTCGAGCAGGAGGCGGACACCACCGCGGGGACCGCGGTGGCCGACGCCGAGCCCGACCGCCGGGCCGCCGCCGGGCTCTCACCGGCGGACAGCGTGCTGCTCCGGGTCCGTTCCCGGCTCACCGAGTTCACCGGCGCCCTGCAACGGGTGGCCGAGCAGGTGCTCAGCGACCCGTCGGCCGCCGCCCGGGCCACCATCGTCGAGCTCGCGGAGCGCAGCGGCACCTCCCCGGCCACCGTCACCCGGTTCTGCCGGGCACTCGGTTTCGAGGGCTACGCCGACCTGCGGCTCGGGATCGCCGCCGAAACCGGCCGGGCGCACACCGCCGGCTGGACCGTCGACATCGGACGGGAGATCCAACCGAACGACCCGCTGGAGCGGGTGCTCGGCCAGATCATCGCGGCGGACACCCAGGCCATGCACGACACGGCGGCGCTGCTGGACCTGGCCGAGGTCGAGCGGGCCGCCGAGGCGATCGCCGGAGCCGCCCGGGTGAACATCTTCGGCGCCAGCGGCAGCGCGCTGGTCGGCGAGGAGATGCAGTTCAGCCTGCACCGCATCGGCGTCGCGGCGTGGGCTTGGAACGACGTACACGAGGGGTTGGCCGGGGCCGCGCTGCTCCGCAAGGGTGACGTCGCCCTGGGCATCTCGCACACCGGCCAGACCCGCGAGACCATCGAGACCCTCGCCGAGGCCGGCAGCCACGGCGCGACCACGGTGGCGCTGACCGGGTTCCCCCGGTCCCCGCTTGCCGAACTCGCCGACATCGTGCTGCTCACCGCCAGCCAGGCGACAAGCTTCCGGCCGGACGCGCTCTCCGCCCGGCACCCGCAACTCGTCGTGCTCGACCTGCTCTACATCGCCGTCGCCCAGCGCACCCACGACCGGGCCCACGCCGCCTTCCAGCGGACCGCCCGGGCGGTGGGCGGGCACAAGGCGATCAAGGAGGCACGGCCGTGACACCCGTCCGACACCGACCCCTCGGGGTGGAGGTGGTCGCCTACCACCTCCGGCCCGATCGCTCCTGCGGGGGAGCGAGCAACCGCACCGCTGGCAGGTCCCGGTCATCCGGAGTCGTCCGGCTGGCCCGACCCGATTCTCAACTGAGGAGATGAAGATGTCCGCAACCTCCGACCACTCGTCGGACCGCGTTGATCTGTCGACAATGACCGGACCGGACCTGCCGGCGGCGCTGGGCAGCAGCCGCCGTACGGTGCTGCGCCGGGCCGCCGCAGCCGGGCTGCTCACCATCCCGGCCGCCGGACTGCTCGGCGCCTGCGCCACCGGCGGTGACGACGGGGGCAGCACCGAGCAGCAGACCGGGGAGAAGAGCGCCACCAACCCGCTCGGCGTCAAGGAGGACGCCGCGCTCGAGGTGATCATCTTCAACGGCGGCTACGGCGAGAAGTACGCCACCGACGTGCACCAGAAGCTCTACAAGACGGCGTTCCCGAAGGCGGAGATCAAGCACCAGGCGACCCAGGCGGTCTCCACGGTGCTCCAGCCCCGGTTCACCGCCGGTGACCCGCCGGAGTTCGTCAACAACTCGGGCGAGAAGTTCCTCGACTTCGGCGCCCTGGTCAACGACAACCAGCTCCAGGACCTGACCGAGCTGTGGGACGCGCCGTCGGTGGACGACCCGAACAAGAAGGTACGGGACACCGTCATCCCCGGCGTGGTCGAGCAGGGCATGTTCAACACCAAGGACGGGGCGCGCAAGCCCTTCGTCCTCTACTACGTCTCGACCGTCTACGGCATCTGGTACTCCGGCAAGCTCTTCAAGGACAACGGCTGGACCGTACCCACCACCTGGGAGCAGTTCACCGCGCTCTGCGACCAGATCAAGGCCAAGGGCATCACCCCGTTCGGCTACGCCGGGGCGAACGCCGCCTACTACATGTGGAACGTGATCCTGACCCAGGCCGCCAAGGTCGGTGGTCCGGACGTGCTGAAGAACATCGACAACCTGGAGCCGAACGCCTGGAAGGCCGAGCCGGTGATCCAGTCCGCCAAGGCCTGGGCCGAGATCGGCGCCAAGTACGGCGACAAGAGCTTCGAGGGGCTCAAGCACACCGACGTGCAGCTCCGGCAGAACCAGTACAAGCTCGCCTTCTACCCCAGCGGTGACTGGCTGGAGAACGAGCAGAAGAAGGACACGCCGGCCGGCTTCGAGTACCAGCTGATGCCGGTGCCGAGCCTGACGGCCGGGGACAAGCTGCCGGCCGGTGCGATCCGGGCCGCCGGTGGCGAGGGGTACTTCGTCTCGGCCAAGAGCAAGAACCCGCGCGGCGGCATGGAGTACATGCGGCAGATGCTCTCCAAGGCGGGCGCCCGGGGCTTCACCGAGACCGTCGGGGCGGCCACCGTCGTGCCGGCCGGCAGCGAGGGCTACTCGTTCCCGCCGGGCGTGGCCAGCTCGCAGGCGGCGCTGAAGGCGGCCGGGGCGAACGTATTCAACATGATGTTCGACAACTGGTACAAGGAACTGGACACTGAGGCCCGGACGGCGACCAACGAGCTGATGTTCGGCCGCGCCTCCGCCGAGCAGTGGGCCGACCGGATCCAGAAGCGCGCGGACGCCATCAAGGGCGACAGCAGCGTCGCCAAGTTCACGCGCTGACCGACCGGAATGGAGTGATCATGCGGCAGGGCAAGTACCCGTTCGTGATCGGCTTTCTCTTCCTGCCGGTCACGATCTACTCGGTCTTCGTGATCGCGCCGTACGCCCAGGCGTTCCAGCTCGCGATGACGAACTGGCGGGGGATCGGCGCGCCGGAGTGGATCGGGTTCGAGAACTTCCAGCGGCTCTTCAACGACACGGCCTTCTGGAAGGCGGTCCAGCACCACGGGGTACTGCTGCTTGCCCTGCCGCTGATCACCATCGCCATCGCGCTCTTCTTCGCGTTCCTGCTCAACGTCGGGGGCGGCAGCAAGGGCGGGCAGCGGGTCGGGGTACGGGGATCCGCCTTCTACCGGGTGGTGTTCTTCTTTCCCCAGGTCCTGGCGGTGGCGATCATCGCCGTACTGTTCCAGATGGTGTACCGGCCGGACGAGTCCGGCCTGATCAACGGCGTACTGACGAAGATCGGGCTCGATCCGGTCTTCTTCCTGATCAACCCGAACCTCGCCCTCTGGTCGATCATCGGGGTGCTGGTCTGGCAGGCGGTCGGCTTCTACGTGGTGCTCTTCTCGGCCGGGATGGCGTCGATCCCGACCGAGATCTACGAGGCCGCCGAGATCGACGGGGCCAGCAGGATCACGCTGTTCTTCCGGGTGACCCTGCCACTGCTCTGGGACACCCTCCAGGTGGCCTGGGTCTACCTCGGCATCGCCGCGTTCGACGCCTTCGCCATCGTCGCGGTGCTCTCCGTGGACAGCGGCGGCCCGGACGGCGCCACCACCGTGCTCGCGATGGAGATCTACCGCAACGCCTTCGTCTACGGCCGGGCCGGTTATGCCTCGGCGATGGGAGTGGCGCTGTTCTTCCTGACCATCACCTTCGCGGCGCTCGCGCTGCGGGTGACCAAGCGGGAAAGCGTCGAGTACTGAGATGGGACCCCAGATGACGACACAGACCGAGCGCCCGGTGACCGGGCCGGTGCAGGGCGAGCCGGCCGCCGGGGCCGGCAGCGGCCGCGACCGTCGGGTCAGGTCCGAGGTACGGCTGCTCTCCAGCCTGGGTCACGTGGCCCTGGTGGTCTGGGCGGTGATCGTGATCGTCCCGATCCTCTGGACCTTCCTGGCCTCCTTCAAGAACACCGCGGAGATCTTCAGCAGCCCGTGGACCCTTCCGGCCGAGCTGCGCTGGGAGAACTGGGGCCGGGCCTGGACACAGGCCAGGGTCGGCAAGTTCTTCGTCAACAGCGTGATCGTGGTTTCCTGCGGTGTCTTCGGCACCATGCTGCTGGGCTCGATGGCCGCCTACGTGCTGGCCCGCTACAAGTTCGTCGGCAACCGGGTGATCTACTACCTCTTCGTCTCCGGGCTGGCCTTCCCGGTCTTCCTCGCCCTGGTGCCGCTCTTCTTCGTGGTGGACAACCTCGGACTGCTCAACACGCACACCGGGCTGGTCCTGGTCTACATCGCCTACTCGCTGCCGTTCACGGTCTTCTTCCTGGCCGCGTTCTTCAAGACGCTGCCGACCTCGGTGGCCGAGGCGGGGATGATCGACGGCTGCTCGCACACCCGGCTCTTCTTCCAGGTGATGATGCCGATGGCCAAGCCCGGCCTGATCAGCGTCGGGATCTTCAACATCATCGGGCAGTGGTCGCAGTACCAGTTGCCGCTGGTGCTGCTCTCCAACGCCGAGGACAAGTGGGTGCTCACCCAGGGCATCGCCGACATCTCGGTCAACGCCGGCTACGAGGCGGACTGGTCCGGGCTGTTCGCCGCGCTGACCATGGCGATCCTGCCGATGATCCTGGTCTACGCGATCTTCCAGCGGCAGATCCAGTCCGGCCTCACCGCCGGCGCGATCAAGTAACCCGTCGACTGTCGCCGGCCGGCCCGCCAGGACCGGCCGGCCCTGGCCGGTGTGGTGGTGCCGGGGCTACGAGTCGTCGCGCGCCCGCGCCGCCTCGATCTCGGCCCGTACCGCTGGATCGTCCGTCAGCGACGGCCGGTCCAGGTCGGTGAGCAGCAGTGGCTGCCGTTGCGCGAGCAGGCCCAGCACACCGGAGGCGTTCCACTGCCGAGCCGCCGTGTACTCGTCGCCGGTCAGGCCCACCACCTGGAGGAACTGGAGCCGCCCGTGCGGGGTGGCGATCGTGCCCAGCTCGGGGTCCTCGGCGAAGGCCAGCGCTGTCATCGCGGTCTTGTAACCCTGCCGGATCGGTCCGTTCGCGTTCATCTGATGGCCCGGCGCGAACCAGTTACCGCTGGAGAAGACGTATCGGGCGAGGTTCTGCAACAGGTTCGCCGCCCAGATCGGTGGGTCGGCGTCACCGGCGTCCCGGGTGACCCGGAAGGTGAACTCGAAACCCCAGCCCGACTCGTCGGGGTTCTCGCTCTCCTTGGCGTACAGCTCGCTCATTCCGTAGCCGACGATGTGCCAGTGCGGCACCGGCTCGTCGCGTGGATAGAAGCTGATGCCGTCGAGCGGGTCGGGTCCACCCAGAGCGAATCGGTGCAGCGTGCCGTAGTGCTCCGGTTTGACATCGGGGTACAGCTGGCTGAGGCGGGCGTCGATGGCGTCCCAGCCGGGGGCATCGGAGGTCATTTCAAGATCAGAACATGCCTGCCGGGAGCGGCGCACCGGACCCCGCCCGGATGGATGTTCGGAGATGCCTCACCCCGGGCGTGGACGACGACAGCTGTACTGTCGCCCGGTGAATGATCAGAGCTACCAGTGCCGATGCTGCGGGCAGCAGCACGAGGGCCTGCCCTTCTCGTACGCATCGGACGCACCCGCCTACTGGCGGGACGAACTCGCCGGTGACGAGCGGAGCCTGCTCGACGACGAGCTGTGCATCATCCAGGCGCAGCACTTCTTCGTGCGGGCGCGGATCGTCATCCCCGTCCTGGACGTGACGGCCGAGTTCGACTGGACCGTCTGGGTGTCGCTGAGCAGGGCCAACTTCGAGCGGATGACCAACCTGTGGACCACGCCGGGGCGGGAGCAGGAGCCGTCGTACTTCGGCTGGTTGTCGACCGAACTTCCGGTGTACGAGCCGACGACGCTGAACCTCAAGACCCGGGTCCACACCAGACCGGTCGGTACCCGGCCGCTCGTCGAACTCGAACCCACCGACCACCCACTCGCGGTCGACCAGCGAACCGGCATCACCCTGGATCGGGTCCGACGGTTCGCCGAAAGCCTCCTGCACGGCACGTGACCCTTGGGGATCCCTGCACGCTCACCTCCGCGCCGGCCGGCGTGCGGACCAACGCCGACACCGTACTGGTGCGGGTCGGTGGGCAAGGGCCGGTGACATGACGGCGGGTGGCCCCTATGCTACTGAGTGGAGCAGGTTCGTGACTCTGCCGAGCGAACCGTCCGCCTGACCGGCATTGAGGGGGAATCCGTCGTGGCCCATGCCGCACCCGTCGAGGCCCAGCAGACGTCCACCGACCTGACCGCGATCCTGCGTACGCCGCTGCGCCAGCTCTCCGCCGACCAGGTCCGCCCCGTCGTACGGCGGATCGTCGAAGACCGTGACCGCGCCGAGGCGGTCGACGTGGCGGCGTTCAACTCGTCGATCTGACCGGGTGACCTCCAGCGGCCGCAGCCTCTCCGTGGTGCGGCCGCGCGCGCTCAACCAGTATGTCCTGAAGGTACACAGTCGGTGTGACCTGGCCTGCGACCACTGCTACGTCTACGAGCACGCGGACCAGAGCTGGCGGTCGCGTCCCCGGGAGATCGCCCCGGAGACCGTGGCCGTCGCCGCGACCCGGATCGCCGAGCACGCCCGGGACCACGGGCTGCGTCGGGTCCGTGTGGTGCTGCACGGCGGCGAACCGCTGCTGCTCGGGCCGGTCAGGTTGGCGGCGGTGCTGACCCGGCTGGCCGCCACCATCGAACCGGTGGCCGAACTCGACCTGCGGATGCAGTCCAACGGGGTGCTACTGACCCCGCGACTCTGCGACCTCCTCGTGGCACACGGCGTACGCGTCGGCATCTCGCTCGACGGCGACGCCTCCGCCAACGACCGGCACCGGCGCTTCGCCGACGGGGCGAGCAGCCACGCGGCGGTGCGCCGGGCGTTGGCCCTGCTGCGCCGCCCGGAATACCGGCGCAGCTACGCCGGAATCCTCTGCACCGTCGACGTGCGCAATGACCCGATCCGGGTGTACGAGGCACTGCTGGCCGAGGAACCGCCCCGGATCGACCTCCTGCTTCCGCACGCCACCTGGAACACTCCGCCGTCTCGTCCCGACGGCACAACGACCCCGTACGCCGACTGGCTGCTGCGCATCTACCGGCGGTGGGTCCGGGACGGGAAGCCGGTCGGGATCCGGCTCTTCGACTCGCTGCTGGCGACCGGGGCGGGCGGCCGGAGCGGTACCGAGTCGGTTGGTCTCGACCCCGCGGACCTCGTGGTGGTCGAGACGGACGGTGCCTGGGAGTTGGCCGACTCGATGAAGACCGCATACGACGGTGCGGCCGGAATCGGCCTGGACGTCTTTCGCCACCCGGCGGATGCCGTTGTCTCCCATCCGGAGTTCGCCGGCAGCCGACGATGCCTGGCCGGGCTCTGCCCGACATGTCGGCAGTGCCCTGTGGTCGCGCAGTGCGGTGGTGGGCTACGCGCCCACCGCTACTCCGACACCGGCGGATTCGACAACCCGTCCGTCTACTGTGCCGACCTCAAGGAGCTGATCATTTCGATCAACCGGGAAACGCTGCCCGGCGCAGCACCGGCCGGAACGCCCGCCGCCGCAGTAGGTCCCGGCGTCGCGGCGGGTCCCGGCGACCACCTGTCGTCCGCCGGTGACCTGCCACTCGGCGAGGCACCCGCGGCTGACCCGCTGCTCGACGGTCTGCCCGAGGGCGGCCTGCTCGACGATCTCGGCGCCGGTCACGGCTCGGTGGCCAGCCTGCGGCGGCTCGCCGCCGCCCAGCTCGGGTACGTCCGTAGCCTGATGATCGCGCTGGCCGACCAGGTCGCCGGCACCCCGACCGCCGAGGCCTGGGAGCTGCTCGCCCGGCTCGACGAGGAGGCGGCCGAGGCGGTGTCGGCCACTTTCGCCCACCCCTACCTGCGGCGGTGGGCCCGGCAGTGCCTCGCCCCGCGGCCCGGCCAGACCCCCGACCCGGAACAGCTGGCCGGACTGGCGGCGACCGTGGCGATCCGGGCCGGCGTCGACGCTGACCTCGAGGTACCGGTCCGGTCCGGCCTGGTCCAGCTGCCGGGTGTCGGCGCACTCGCCGTCGATGGTCCGGGCGAGCGCCTGGCACGCCTGTCCGCCGCCGGTGGCGGCTTCATCGTCCGCACCGGCCGGTCCGCCGTCACCGTGCCACCGCCCGGACACGCCCCGCCGCCGGCCGCCTGGCGACCGGTACGCCGGGCCGAGCTGGACGGTGCGGAGATCCTCGTCGAGGACCTCGATCCGTACCGGGACTGCTACGACCAACCGGCGGCGGCTCGGCTGGACCCGGCGGCGCTGGCGTACTGGCGGCGGTCGCTGGCCGCCGCGTGGGCCCGGATCCAGGCGGAGGTACCCGGCCAGGTGCCGGGCCTGCGGGCCGGGTTACGCGCCGTCACCCCGTTGCGCGCCGATCCGACCGGTCGGTTGCACAGTGCCACGTCCCGGGACGCCTTCGGGGCGGTCGGCTCCGTCGCGGCCGATCCGGATTCGCTGGCCGTGCTGCTGGTGCACGAGTTCCAACACCTGAAGCTCGGTGCCCTGCTGGAGTTGACAGTCCTGTTCGACCCGGCCCACCGGGCGCGGTTGGAGGTGCCGTGGCGGGACGAGCCACGACCGGTGGAGGGTGCGCTCCAGGGCACCTATGCCCATCTGGCCGTCGCCGACATCTGGCGGAACCGGCCGGGCGCCGAGGCCGGAGGACACTACCGCCGGTACCGCGGGTGGACGGCGCGCGCGATCGACAAGCTCGTCGCCACCGGGGCACTCACCGGGCACGGGGAACGGTTCGTCCGGCGGATGGCGGAGACCCTGCACTCCTGGCCCGATGAGCGCTGACCAGGCGGCGACGCCGATCGAGGAGCACCCGGCCCGGCCGGAGCGCTCGACCGGCACCGATCCCGCCGATCCCCGCCAGACCGCGCAGCTCGCCGCCGACCTGGCCGCCGTAGGCGTCCGCGCCGGTCAGGACCTGCTGGTGCACTGTTCGATGCGGCGGATCGGGCCGGTGGCCGGTGGCCCGGCGACGCTGCTGGCCGCGTTGCGGCGGGTGGCCGGGCCGGAAGCGACGGTGGTCGTACCCGCGCAGACGGCCGGCAACTCGACGACCAGTCCCGCGTTCCGGGCCGCCACCGAGCGGCTCGACGCGGCCGGGCGGGCGGCATACGAGGCGACGCTGCCGGGGTTCGACCCGGCGTCCACCCCGTCGGAGGGGATGGGGATCTTCGCCGAGTACCTGCGCAGGCAGCCCGGGGCGGCCCGCAGTGCCCATCCGATAACCTCCTTCGCAGCTCTCGGCCGGCGCGCGGTGGCATTCACCGAGGTGCACGACCTCGACTGTCACCTCGGGGAACGCTCCCCGCTCGGCCGCCTCTACGCCGCCGGCGCCGCCGTACTGCTGCTCGGCGTCGGGTACGCCAGGTGCACCGCGCTGCACCTGGCGGAGTACCGGCCCGATGCCCGCCGGCCGCCGGGTCCGCCACCGCAGCGGGCGTACCGCTGCTACGTGCTGGCGGACGGCCGGCGGGAGCGGCGCGACTTCCGCGCGCCGGTGCTCGACATGAGCGACTTTTCCGAGGTCGGCGCGGCGATCGATCGCAGTCTGCCGGTCGGTCACGGCCCGGTCGGGGCCGGAACCGCGCGGCTTGTCGATCTTCGCAGTGCGGTTGATTTCGCAACAACCTGGATGGCCGAGCATCGCCGGCCGTAAAGCGGGATGGACCGGCCGGTGCCCGTGTGCTTACCTTGGGCGACGGTGTGGGTGACGCGTGGTCTACGGCGGGAGAGCGGCAGTTGGACGACGGCAGGGTGGTGGACGATCCACTCGCTCCACTCTTCTTTGTCAGCTATGCCATCATCAAACCGCCCCGACGCACTCCCGGCGGTCGGCGCGAGGCCAACATCAACGCCCTGCGGCTCTTCTCCGAGCTGTCGATACACGTGAACGCCCTGGTGAGCCGGCCGCCCGGTGCGGATCCCGGATTCATCGACCGGAACATGCGTGGCGGCGAGCGATGGACCCCGGACCTGCTGGAGGCCGCAGGGACCTGCCAGGTCTTCGTCGCGCTGCTCTCGCCGGCCTATCTGGACAGTGAGTGGTGCGCGATGGAGTGGAACCTCTTCGCCAGCCGCACCGTCGTTCGCCGCGACGGCCGGCCCAGCAACGAAACCTGCATCCTGCCGGTGAGTTGGACCCCGGCGGACTCCTGCGAGCCGCCCAACTACGTCCAGCGGTTCTCCCCGGACGGCACCCCGGACGAGGACCTGGTGCCGACCTACCATCAGGAGGGCCTCTACGGACTACTGTCGATGAAGGACCCGTCGAGCGACGTGGTGCTCTGGAAACTCGCGCAGCGCATCGTCGAACTGTCCCGATCGCATTGGGTCGAGCCGCGGATCCTGACCGAACCCGGCGGACTCGCCCGGAACTTCTCCAGGAGCGGCAGATGACGGGGGTCGGCGCGGCGGCACCGGTGGCGATCGACAACGGCACCTACTTCTTCCTCAGCTACGCCCACTCCGCACCGATGCTGGAGGATCCCCGACTGGATCCCGACAAGTGGGTCAGGGTCTTCTTCGACGACCTGTCGGCGGAGATCCGCAGCCGGATCTCCGCCCCGGACGACCGGCGGGTCGGCTTCTTCGACGCACAGCTGCACTCCGGCGCGGACTGGGAGGAGGCGCTGACCGCGGCGCTCGGCAGCACGCAGGTCTTCGTACCCCTCTACTCGCCCGCCTATCTCAGCAACTCCTGGCCGCTGGGCGAACTGGAGTCGTTCCGCCGCCGGTTGAAGGCGTCCCCGATCGCCGAGAAGTACCGGCACATCGTTCCGGTGCTCTGGATCCCGCTGCCGTCCTGGGCGCAGAGTGCCGAGACCCGCGAAGCACTCGAACTCGCCGGTGACGTCCCCGAATACGCCGAGAACGGGCTGCGGGCGCTCTGCATGCTCGCCAGCTACCGCCCGGCGTACGAGCAGATCCTGTACCGGCTCGCGACGGAGGTCACGCAGATCGCGCAGCGGTACCCGCTGCCGCCCTCCCTGGTGCCCAGGGTCGCCGAGGCGCAACACACCTCGCTGGCGGAGGCGCAGTTCGTGGTCGTCGTCGCCGCGCCGACCCTGGCCGAGGCGCCGGCCGGCCAGGAGTCCGGGGTCTACACCGAGCGGAGCGAGCAGTGGCGCCCGTTCGGGCGGGAGCAGGCGCTACCCGCCGCGAAGTACGTGGCCAGCACGGCCGAGCGGCTGGGGCTGGCCACCTACATAACCAGCTTCGCGGACGCTGGTGACGCGATGGTCCGCTGCCCCTCGGTCCTGCTCATCGACCCGTGGGTGGTCGGCGACAGTGCCGGTGAACACGACCTGGCGCTCGTCCTCAAGCGCCTGCCCCGGTGGGTGATCCCGCTGGTGGTGCTGAACGAGGAGGATCAGCACAACGTGACCGCCGGCGCCCGGTTCGCCGATCGGGTCGCCCGGATGCTCGGCGTGGCGAACCGGCCCGCGGCGAAGCAGGTCGGCCAGCTCTCGGAGTTCGTGGAGATCATGCCGGAGCTGGTGACCGAGGCACGCCGGCAGTACCTCAAGAACGCCCCCGTCCTCCCGCCGGACCGGCCGCGGGTCCGGCGGCCGCAGCTCGGTCGCCCCGAACCGTCGGGCGATGTCCCGCAGGCACAGATGAGGAACGATGACTGACGAACGCAACGGCCAGGTGGTCACGTTCTACTCGTTCAAGGGCGGCACCGGCCGGACGATGGCGCTGGCCAACGTGGCCTGGATCCTCGCCGCGAACGGCAAGAAGGTTCTGGTCGCGGACTGGGATCTCGAATCTCCCGGCCTGCACCGGTTCTACCACCCGTTCATCGACCAGAGCGTGCTGGGCGGCACCGGCGGGGTCATCGACATGATCCGCGGCTTCGAGACCCAGGCCTCGGCGAAGGACCCCGACGGCGTGCCGGTGACCCGTTCCCTGCCGGCGGGCTGGGAGGCGGAGTTCGCCCAGGTACGGCACTTCGCCTTCTCGCTGAACTACACCTTCCCGGGTGGCGGCAGCCTGGACTTCCTCTCCTCGGGCCGGCAGAACCAGGACTACGTCCCCGGTATCACGGGACTGGACTGGGACGTCTTCTACGACCGGCTGGGTGGGGCGGCGTTCATCGACGCGCTCCGCGAGGACATGCGGCGCAACTACGACTACACGCTTATCGACAGCCGGACCGGGCTGAGCGACGTGGCGAGCATCTGCACCATTCACCTGCCGGATGTGCTGGTCGACTGCTTCACCCTGAGTGACCAGGGCATCGAGGGTGCGGCACGGGTCGCCCGGGACGTCACCGAGCGGTACGTCAACCGGCGGCGGATCCGGGTGCTGCCGGCTCCGATGCGAGTCGACCCGGCCGAGCAGGACAAGGCGAACGCCGGACGTGCGCTCGCCATGCACCGGTTCGCCGGCCTGCCCGCCGGGCTCAGCGAGGGCGACCGACGGGACTACTGGGCCGAGGTCGAGGTGCCCTACGTCGCCTACTACGCGTACGAGGAGACGCTGGCGACCTTCGGCACCGACCGGGTGATGCTCTCGGCGTACGAGCGGCTCAGTTCGGCGATCACGGAGGGCGCGGTCCGGTCGCTGCCTCGGATGGACGACGTGCTGCGGGACCGGCTGCGCTCCCAGTTCGAGCGCAAGAGGTTCCTGCCGAAGGGCGAGATCCTGCTGCGGTACTCCCCGAGGGACAAGGTCTGGGCAGAGTGGATCGAGCGGATCCTCGGGCCGGCCGGGATCCGGGTCGCCGACGTCTGGCCACGAACGGCGGGGCTGGGACGGGACGCCACGCCGACCCGTACCCTGACCATCGTCTCGAACGCCTACACGGAGAGCGCGCCGGACTCCCTGCCGCCGGCGGAGGTCCCCGGTTCGGGTGCCCCGCTTGCGGTGTACATCGACGACGTCAGACCGCTGCCCGAGTTCCTGCCGGAGACGTCGGTCTACCTGGCCGGGGTGACGCGGCCGAGTGACGCCGTGGCGAGCGTGCTGCGGCTGGTCGGCCGGGTGGCGTCGGCCGGCGAAGACGCCGGTGCGGTCTCCGGGGCCCGCTACCCGGGCACCGGACCGGAGCTGCAGAAGACTCCGATCGCCAACCGGCAGTTCACCGGGCGGGACGACAATCTACGCACGCTGCGGCAAATGCTCAGCTCCGGCACCAGCCGCGGATATTCGCTGGTCGCGCTCCGCGGCCTGGGCGGTGTCGGCAAGAGCCAGATCGCCCTGGAGTACACCCACCGGTTCCGGACGGCGTACGACCTGGTGTTCTGGATCGAGGCCGATCCGCAGATCTTCATCGACGCCCAGCTCATCGAACTCGGCGAGCGAATGGGCCTGCCCGAACAGGCCAATGTCTCGGCCGCCATCCGCCAGGTGCTCGACACGCTGGTCCGCGGCGACCGGTACCCGCGCTGGCTGCTGGTCTTCGACAACGTCGCCGACTACCGGGAGATCGAGCACTTCCTGCCGCAGGGCGGGCGCGGCCACATCATCCTCACCGCCCGGGAGAAGACCTGGGAGGAGGGCGCGGAGACGATCGAGATCAACCCGTTCAGCCGGGCCGAGAGCATCGAGCAGCTTCAGCGCCGGGCGCGCCGCATCTCCCACCGGGACGCCGACCGGGTGGCCGAGGCGCTCGGCGACCTGCCGATCGCGCTGGCCCCCGCCGGTGCCTACCTGGACGACAGCGGCATCAGCGTGGACGACTACCTGGTGCAGTTGGCCGAGCAGGGTCCCGGGCTGGACATCTGGGGCCCGTCCCTGGACCGGCTCAGGCAGGACTCGCCGGGCGCCTACCGGCTGCTGGAAATCTGTTCGGTGCTGTCGGCGAAGGTCTCCATCGAACTGATCAACAGCCAGGGAATCGGTAGGCTGTTGCGACAGGCGGACCCGTCGGTGCAGAGCCGGGCCGGCGGCGCGGCACGGCTGATCCAGCGGAACAACAAGCTGGCCCTGCTGCGGCTCGACAACCGTTCCGATCAGATCGAACTCCACCGTCTGCTGCGGGACGCCGTCCAGCGGCGGATGACCAGCCAGGAACAGCAGACCATCCGGCAGCAGGTGATCAGTGCCCTGGCTGCGGCCCGGCCGGAGACCGAGGTGGACGCTGCGGAGAACTGGGACCGTTTCCAGTTGCTCTGGCCGCACCTGGAGGAGTCCGAGGAAGCCATGCGGGCGGCGCTCGACTCCGACGACCCGGCCGTGCTGGACCTGCTGGTCGAGCGGGTCCGCTACATCTGGCTACGGGGCGTCCTCGGCCAGGCACGCGAGATGGCAGAACGGATCCTCAAGGCGTGGACCGACCGGGTCGAGGCCAGCACGGACCCGGCCGAGCGGGAGATGCTGCGCCCGCCGCTGTTGCGGTTGCGGTTCAACTTCGGCAACATCCTCCGCTCGCAGGGCCACTTCGAGCGGGCACACGAGTACGACGAGGCGACCCTCGCAGAGCAGCGGGAACTGCTCGGCGATACCGACGAAGACACGTTGATGACCGCCGGCAGTCTCGCCGCCGACCTGCGTGGTCTGGGCCGGTACGGCGAGGCGCTGGCCCGGGACCAGCAGACGTACCGGCTGTGGTTGCGGGAGTTCGGCGAGGAGTACCAGCGCACGCTCGCGGCCCTGAACAACCTCGCCGTCTCGATGCGGCTGACCGGCAACATCCGGGAGGCGCAGCGGCTCGACGATCAGGTCTACGAGCGCCGCCGCAGGGCGCTGGGCCGCAACAACCAGTGGACGCTCGCCTCCGCCGTCAATCTCGCCCGCGACCTGCGGGAGTCCGGGGACTACCAGCGGTCGCTGAACGAGTCGGAAAGGGCGCTGGAGGACTACCAGAAGCTCTCCGGGCCAAACGCTTTGGCCACGCTGAACGCCCAGGTGAACCTGGCGGTGGCGCTGCGTACCGTCGGCCGGGCGGTCGAGGCGGGCCGGCTGCTCGACGCCGCGTACGACATGCTGCGGACGACGTTCGGCGACGACAGCCCGCACACGCTGGCGGCCCAGCTGAGCCGGGCGACGAACCGGCTGTCGTTGCACCAGGCCGCCGAGGCCGAGAAGGAACTGCGGGCGGTGCAGGCGGCCTACCGGAAGCTGCTCGACAGCCGCCACCCGCACATCCTGATCTGCGAGAACAACCTGTCGGCGGCGGCCCGGGCGAGAGACGACCGGAAGTCCGCCCTCAGGTCAGCACAGCTGGCCGTGACCGGGCTGGGCGGGACGCTGCAGCCGGAGCACCCGTTCCTGCTCGCCGCGCAGATGAACCTGGCGGTGGCCAGGGCCGAGACCGGTGATCTCACCGGGGCGCAGGAGCTGATGGAGAACCTGCACAAGCTGATGCGCACAGCGCTCACCCCGGACCACCCGGACACCCTGCGTGCTGCGGCCAACCTGGCCCTGGTGCGGAACATGCGCGAGCCGGACTCCGGCTCCGAGGAGTTCGAGGTGGTACTGGCGGAGCTGAGCGGGCGGCTCGGTGACAGTCACCTGGATGTGCACGCCCTCGGTCGGCGCAAGTTGCTTGGCCGGGTGCTCGACCCGCACCCATTCTGACCGGCGACGAATGCCGTCCCCGTGCGTCCGGACCCGTCCCGTGCGTCGGACCCGTCCCCGCCCGACCGTGGTCCGGCCGACTGTGAGCCGGTCGCAGGTGAGCGGGTCGGGCGTGGCCTGGTCGGGCGTGCGTGGGCGGGCGGGCGCGGGTCGGCGGGTGGACCGGCCGGGTCAGGACGGACCGGCCGGTCGGACGTCGACCAGTGCCGGCTGGGGAGCGGCGAGCCAGGCGAGGATGTCCGGCAGGATCTGCACGGCGGCGAAGTGCCCCACCCCGGGCTGCACGTCGACCTCCGCGTGCCGGATCTGCGATTGGAGCCACCGGGTGTGCGCCACCGGCGAGAAGGTGTCCTCGGCGCCGTGCCAGAGCCGGACCGGCACCTCGATCGACGAGAGGTCGAAGCCCCAGTCCCGGCTGAGTGCCAGCGCGTCGTCGATCCATCCACCGGCGCCGAACCGGACCGCCTCCGCGTAGCTCTCGGTCAGTAGGCGGCGCAGTGCGACATCCTCGACCACGCTGCGGTCGGCGGCGCTCAACTCGCCGTCGATGAAGCTGACGACGCTCGACGGGTCCCGCCTGGTGCGATCGGCCCGAATGGTCAGCGACTCGACAAGCCTGCGCCGGTCGGCCATCGCCTCCCGGTACGCCTGGACGTTGGAGGGGGCCATGCCGTCGTACCAGTCCAGGCCGGCGGCGTCGGAGGGAGCCGGGGAGACCAGGACCGCGACCCGGGCCAGCCGGCCGGTGAACAGCGGGCTCGCGGCGCAGGCGAGGGCGTGTGGTCCGCCACCGGACCGGCCCACGACGGCGAACTCGTCCAGTTCCAGATGATCGGCGATCGCTTGCACGTCCAGTGCGGCATCGATGACGCGGCGGCCGGGGTGGCGGGTGGACCTGCCGTAACCGGGCCGGTCGTAGCAGATCAACCGGATGCCGAGGAGGTGGAGGATCATACCCCGGGGCTTCGGGCCGCTGCGGCTGCCGGGCATGCCGTGCATCAGGAAGACGGGGAATCCGTTCGTGTCACCCGAGGTCTCGACAGCGAGGATGCGGTCGTCCAGTGCGACGTCCCACTCAGTCGGCCGCTCCTGTGACACTCTGTGCCCTCCTGTCGAACCTCCTGGAGGGCGGCGTGGAGGGGCACCAGCACACACCGCCCCGGCTGAGGCTCCCCTCGCCCCACCATCATGGGACTGATTTCTGAAGAGAATCAGCGTACCGCTTTATGAGGTATGTCACCAGCAGCCGGGAGGGAACCCCCGGCGGGCTCGACTCGGCCGGCGGTGCCGTCGGTCGTTGCTGACCAGCGGAGTCGTGCCGGTCGGCGCATCACCCGGTGGGCCTGCCACACCGCCTCCACGCCGCCCTCACACCGCGTCCGCGCCCCCGCGACGCAGCGGACCGGCATGAAGGGCAGGTTCCGGGACCGCACCCCACGTGTCTGGCGATGCGGTTGCTGGGTAATCGCGCACAACAGATCTATCTGGGTCAGTGCCGCTATCGCGGCCAATCTGCCATGCCCGCGCACGGACCGGTAGGTCGTCACGTCAGCAGGCGTCGTCTCCGCGCCGCCGGCATGAATCTGGTGCTGCTCTCCCTGCCAGGGCCGCCGCCAGCCGGTCCCGCGCCCGTACCTGTGCAGCGATCCGCTCGTCGAGCACCGCCAGCCGATCCAGCGCGATCTGGATACCCCGGTCGGACGGCGACGCGGCCGTCACATCGCCGTCCAGGCAGGGCAGGAACGCCTGTACGTCGTCGAGGGTGAGGCCGGCGAGGAGCAGGTGGCGGATGTTGCGTACCCGGGTCACCGCGTCTGCGGAATAGACGCGGTAGCCGTTGTGCGCCCGCTCCGAGGTGATCAGCCCTGCCCGCTCGTAGTGCCGCAACGCGCGCGGCGTCACACCCGTGGCCTGCGCCAACTCGCCGATCCGCATCTGGCCCACCTCCAGACGCAGTCCTATCACGCGACCACAGCACCACCGTCGACCGGCAGCACGACCCCGGTGACGAACGACGCCTGCGGCGCGGCGAGCTGGGTGATCATCCACGCCACTTCGTCCGGGCGGCCGATCCGTCCGAGCGGTGTGTGGGCGCGCTGCCACGCGCGTACCTCCGCTATCTGTTCGGCCGACAATCCCTGGTGCTCGCCGATCGGGGTGTCGATCGCACCCGGGGCCACCGCGACCACGCGTACGCCCCGAGGGGCAAGTTCGACCGCCCAACTGCGGGTGAGTACCTCCAGGCCGGCCTTTGTCGCCGCGTACACCGAGTTGCCGGGCCAGGCCCGTTGACCGACCGACGTGCTCACGTTCACGATCACGCCGCCCTCGGCGGGCAACGCCTGCAGCGCCGCCTGCGCCAGCATCGTCGGCGCGACCAGGTTCGTCGCGACCAGTCGCGCGATGTCCTCGGGGGTGAGGGCGCCCAACGTGCCGCTGCGGACTATCGCCGCGTTGTTGACGAGTACGTCCAACCGGCCGTACCGATCCCGGACCGCCCGTACGATCTCCTCCGCCGCGCCCTCGGTGGTGACGTCGGCGACCAGTGGGCGGATGCCGTCGTGGCCGGCGGCGGTCTCCGCCAGCGGCGCCGCGCGACGGCCGACGGCCAGCACCCGTGCCCCCTGGTCGGCGAAGCGGCGCGCGGTGGCTCGACCGATGCCCGTGCCGGCGCCGGTGACGACGACCACCTGCTCCCGAACCGGCCTCCGGTCCTGGCCCGGCTTCTGGTCCTGGGGTGGGTGGTCCTGGGTGGAAATGTTCATGCGGGGATCCTGAAACCCTGTCGCCAACGGCAAGGTCAAGTCGCCCCGGTCGCCGGCCGCTCCGCCGAACCTGCCCGGGGCTCCGGCCGGCGCCACGCGGTCGCAGCCGCTGCTCGGTCATCATGAACGCATGCCTCTGTTGGTCGCACCGGCCCTGCCCGCCGACTCGCTGCGCGCGATGCGCCAGCCCCGGCTCGCCGCCGACGGCGGGCTGACCCTGCGGCCGTGGCGCGCGGACGACGCCGCCATCGTGCGGGCCGCCTTCGACTGCCCGGAGATCCAGCGGTGGCACCTGCGCCGGATGGACAGCGACGCCGAGGCGCGGGACTGGACGGCCCAGTGGCCGGCCCGCTGGGCGGCGGAGTCGGACGCGAGCTGGGCCGTCGTCGAGGGGTCCGCCGACCGGCCGGTCGGTCAGGTCGGGCTCCGCAGCGTCTCGCTGGTCGAGGCGACCGCCGAACTGTCGTACTGGGTGCTGCCCGGTGTGCGGGGCGGCGGTGTGGCCGGGCGGGCGGTCTCGGCGCTGACCCGGTGGAGCTTCGACGTGCTGGGCCTGAACCGTCTCGTACTGCTGCACTCCGCGCTGAACCTCGCCTCCTGCCGGGTGGCCGGCAAGGCGGGTTACCACACCGAGGGGGTGCTGCGGCGGGCCATGCTGCACACGGACGGGTGGCACGACGTACACCTGCACGCCCGGCTGCGCGACGAGGGTGACGACGCGGTCACCTCGGCGGCCCGTACCCGGTCAGCGCGGCGGTGACTCGAAGAGGCCGGCCGAGCATCCCATCTCACCCGGTTGCAACGAGTTGCGGTTGTATCCGGGCGACACGATGGCACCGGCGGGCGACCTGACCAGGAGCAGACACTCCCGCTCGGCGGGTACGCCCACGGCGGCGACGAACCAGCCGTCGCGCCGGGCAACGTCGATGGAGACGTACTCCTCGGGGAAGGCCGCCCGCACCGCGCTGTCCAGCGTGGCCGGCGTGGCCGCGCGCAGCGCCGTGGAGAGCCGGTCGTGCGCGTCGTTCGGCAGCCGCTGGATCGGCGAGGCGCTCGGCTTCGGTAGGACCGTTGCCGTCGGGCAGTCGACCTCCTGGTGGGCGGTGTAGCTGTACATCTGGAGTTGGTAGCGGTAGCAGTGGGTGGCCTGGCCGGCCGGGTGGCCGTCGTCGGCGAAGCCGGTGGGCAGCCTCTCCTCCACTGCCACCTCGATGCGTACGTCGATGGTGGCCCGCTCGCTGCCGCTGACCCGTCCGGACCATCGCAGCGGCGCGAGCCGGGCGGTCCAGCTCTCACCCTGCGTCTGGGTGGAGATCTCGGTCGCGGCGATGTGTTCGGCGCCTCGAACCCGATCGCGGTACCCGAGGCGCTCGCTCAGAAGTTGCGCCTGCTGCTCCGCGACGATCTGGGGCAACGGGCGGTCGTCACCGCGTTCGGCGCAGCCGGTCGACGCCACGACGACTGGTAGCACCGCGAGGCCCAGACCCAGGCCGCCGTACCACGCACGCCGTCGCCGCGGGCCGCGGTTGCCGCTCGGTGCCGGCGCGGGGACCGGAGACCGGCGTTCGATCACCTGCGTCACGACTCTGATGCCTCCCCGTCTCGTTGCCGGGAATTCTCGCGCTCCCGCCCCGCTGGGGCATCGGTATGCGTACTCAGCGTCGCGTGCCGGCCGCGAGACTCCGCCGACACGGCGTACCCCGCCGATGCCCGGCTGGAGTGGCGGCCGTCGGGAGATGTCGGTAGGTGCGGGCAGAATCGTCTTCGTGCTGGTGGCGGTGGTCCGGGACGAGGACGGCGACGGAGGTCTCCTCCGACCGCTGCACCCGGACGGCCGTCCCGCCGGCCCGGCCGAGCGGGTCGCCGACCTCGGCGCGGCGGTCGCCGCCCGGGAACGGGCCGACCGGCCCCGCTGGGTCTGGGCCTCCACCGCAGCGATCTATCCGCGGCTGCTGCGTCAGGGGCACCGGGTGGAGCGCTGCCACGACATCGAGCTGACCGAGGCACTGTTGCTCGGCCACGACGGCCGTTGGGGAGAACCGCGTGGCTTGGCCGCCGCGTGGGCCCGGCTTACCGGCGCACCGGTGCCGGCGGATCCGCCGCCCCGGGCCGCCGCGCCGCCCGGGGCGACCCAGGCCGCGCTCTTCGAGGTGGTCGCCGGGCCGCCACCGCTGGGCATCGACGCGCTGGTCCGGGTCTACGCCGACCAGCAGGCCCGGGTCGCGGCGACGCCGCATCCCGGGCGGTTCCGGCTGCTGGTCGCGGCCGAGTCGGCGGGTGCGCTGATCGCCGCCGAGATGAGCGCGGCGGGGCTGCCGTGGCGGGCCGACGTGCACGACGCGCTGCTGGTCGAGTTGCTCGGCGAGCCGTCGCCGGTGGGCGGACCGCCGCGCCGGCTGGCGGAGCTCTCCGCGCGGATCGCCGCCGCATTCGGGGTACGCCAACTGCACGCCGAGTCGCCCGCCGAGCTGCTCCGCGCCTTCGCTCGGGCCGGTCACGACCTGTCGAGCACCCGTGCCTGGGTGCTGCGCGGTGTCGACCACCCGGCTGTTCCGCTGCTGCTCGAATACAAGGAGCTCTACCGGATCTGGACGGCGCACGGCTGGGCCTGGCGGGACGCCTGGGTCCGGGACGGCCGGTTCCGCCCGGAGTACGTTCCGGCCGGGGTGGTCTCCGGGCGGTGGGCGACCCGGGGCGGCGGCGCGTTGCAGATCCCGAAGGTGGTCCGGCGGGCGGTGCTGGCCGATCCGGGCTGGCGGTTCGTGGTCGCCGACGCCGGTCAGTTGGAGCCGAGGGTGCTGGCGGCGGTCTCCGGTGATGGCCGGCTCGCCGCCGCCGGTGGCGCGGGTGACCTCTACACCGCGCTGGCCCGGGACAGTTTCGGTGGTGACCGGGCGCGGGCCAAGCTGGCCCTGCTCGGCGCGATGTACGGCCAGACCGGCGGCGAGGCGATTCCCGCACTGGCGGTACTGCGCCGCAGTTATCCGACCGCCTTCGAGTACGTCGAAGCGGCGGCCCGGACCGGCGAGGGCGGCGGGCTGGTCCGGTCGTGGTTGGGGCGTACCTGCCCACCCGCCTCGATTTCGGTACGGGAGTCGGAGGAGGGGGAGGGGGCGGTGGTGGAGTCGGCCGACGTCGACCCGTTCGGGCCGCGCGCCCGGGCCGCCGCTCGGGCCCGGGGCCGGTTCACCCGCAACTTCGTCATCCAGGCGACGGCGGCGGAGTGGGCGCTGACCCTGCTCGCCGGGCTGCGCAACGGGTTGGCCGGGCTCGGTGTCGAGCCGGGGGCGGGCCGCCCCGAACTCGTCTTCTTCCAGCACGACGAGGTGCTGGTGCACTGCCCCGCAGAGCAGGCCGAACAGGTGACGGCGCTGGTGCACGAGGCGGCGGCGCAGGCCGGGCGGCTGCTTTTCGGCGAGACGCCGGTGCGGTTCCCGCTGGACGTCTCGGTGGTGGACTGCTACGCAAATGCGGCATAGTTGCGAATTGGTCCGATTCGTGCCGATACCTGAGTGCCGTCCGCTCGTTGGGACCGTTGTGCGCGCGGCGGGGGTCGCGCGACCGGCGGAAGGTGACAGCGCTGAGTCGGATCGCAGGAATGATCATCGCCGCGGGCGGGGGACGCCGGATCGGCGGCCCGGAGGCGTTGCTGCACCAGGGGGAGCGACCCCTGGTGAACCAGGTACTCGACACGATGCGGGCGGCGGGCTGCGGGCCGCTGGTCGTGGTCCTCGGGGCCGCGGCCGAACAGGTACGGGCCACCGCCGACCTCACCGGGGCGACGGTGGTGGTGAACCGCTCCTGGGGTACCGGGATCGGCTCGTCGATCCGGCTCGGCCTGGACGCCGTACCGGACAAGCGGATCGAGGCGGTAGTGGTGGTACCGGTGGACATGCCGGGGCTGACCGAGGCGGCGGTACGCCGGGTGGCGGCGCTGCCGTATCCGGAGGCCCTGGTCTGCGCCACCTACGACGGGTTGCGCGGCTATCCCATGCTCTTCGGTCGCCGGCACTGGGCCGGGATCGCGGCGCTGGCCAACGCCGACGTCGGAGCCCGCCCGTACCTGATGGCCCACAAGGACGAGATCGTCGACATCGCCTGTGACACGGTGGCGGACGGCAGCCGGGCGAACACCCCGGAACTGCTCGCCGCCTGGGGGTTGAGCGTCCCGGTCCCGGCCCAACGGGTAGCCGTCTGATCCGGATGGTGCCGCCGCGACCGTCGTGGCGGCACCACCGGTTTCGGGCTCGGCGCCGCTGGTCGGGATCAGACCTCGATGTTGAAGCGCTCCAGGACGGAGGGCGCGACCAGGCCGACCGCCGAGAGGATCGAGATCACCGTGAAGGCGCCGCGCAGTACGACCGTCTCCACCTTGCCGCCCACCTTCACGGCGATCTTGTTCGGGATGCCGATCATCATCCACATTCGCCGCTTGATCGGTATCGGCCAGAGGATCGGCACGCCGTTGCTGGTGATGATGTCGCCCATGATGTGCACGAAGCAGCCGACCCCGACCGCCAGCCCCAGCATCGGATAGCCCCGGTCACCGGGCAGGTGCAGGAAGGTGAAGTAGGCCGCCGCCAGCGACACCAGGGTCACGATCACCCAGCCGGCCCGCTTGGCCCACTCGTCGAAGAGCCCGCGCAGCGCCAGGCCGATCATGAAGAAGAGGATGCCGATCACGGCCCACTTGCCGTACGCGGTGCAGAGTGCGGTGGTGCCCCAGCCGACCAGGAAGGTGAACGGCAGCGTGTGGGTCAGCGTACGGTGGCCGTTGTTGCGGTGCGGATCCTTGCTCAGCTTGGTCGCGTGGTAGACGCCGAGGGAGATCTTCTCCATCACCTCGGCGAAGAA
Source organism: Plantactinospora sp. CNZ320 (assembly GCF_002846275.1). NCBI lineage: Bacteria > Bacillati > Actinomycetota > Actinomycetes > Micromonosporales > Micromonosporaceae > Plantactinospora > Plantactinospora sp. CNZ320. The sequence goes on along the minus strand of NZ_PJMP01000001.1, from coordinate 2,365,810 downwards.
GAGCGACACCACGCCGAAGGTACGGGCGACTGTCGCGCCGCCCTGGTTGCGGGTGACCTTGCCGGACATGTCGAGGTCGGGGAAGAGCGCCCCGCCCGCGCAGACCGCCGTGCCGACCGCGATCGCCAGCGGCGACTGCTCGTAGCCGGCGAAGTAGTCCAGTCCCCAGGACCCGGCCAACCAGACCGCGGCACCGGACAGCGCATGGGATGGCCCCATCATCGTCGTGCATCCTCCCCCTGGGTACATCCCGCACGGCTGGCGACACTGTGCCAAACCGGAGATCGCTAGGCAATCACCGTTTGATCCACAGTGCTGTCACCGACGTCACGGTCCACTTCACCGCCTCTCCGTGCCGTGGTCAAACGCGTGTTCGATTCGGAACGCCGGGCAGGTCAGCCGGGATGTCAGCAGGTGCGCGCAGGACTGCTCCCGGTGCCCGCGCCGACCCTCGGAAACCTTGTCGGCAACCGGACTCCGGCGTGTCGCGGCGGAGTCCGGTCGCCGACGACGCGGGGACGCCCTCAGCCGGGGACGCCCTCAGCCGGGGACCTTCTCAGCCGACCGACCGGAAGCTGGTCTGCACCATCCGCAGGTAGCTCCGGTTGACGCCCCAGTCGAACTCGCGGGTCAACCACGAGACGGTGTACGCCCGCTTCGTCGACGTGTTGATCAACATCCGGGCGGCGTGCACCCGGACGCCGTGCGGAGTGGTCCACCGGCACTCCCAGATCGCACCGCCGCCCCGGACGTCGAGTGGCCCGATGTCCACCTGCTCGTACCCGGTCAGCAGGCCGGCGCTGGTCAGCCGCCGTTCCTCCGCGCGCCAGTACAGCTCGCCGTCCCGGGTCACCGGGGTACTGGGATCGATGGTGATCATCCGTCCGGTCCCGGCCACCGGTTCGCGGAAGCAGACCACCCGGCCATCGGTGTAGTGGCGCCAGCCGACAGGTACGGCGATCTGGAATCCGGCCGCGTCGGTGTACCAGGTCCAGTGCTTGATGAGCCCGAGCCGTTCGTTCGACGGCGGGTCCGGTGCGGCGGTCACCGGCACGGTCCGGTCGGACGGCGGCGCACACGGGAAGGCGCGGGCCATCTTCGCCGTCGGTCGACTGCCCAACGCGGCCGGCGGGGTCTCGCCGACCCGCTTGGCCCGCAGCGTCAACGCGGTGCCCAGCGCGGCCAGCAGGGTCAGGGCCAGCGCGGTGGCTCCGATCCGCGAGATCCGCCCGCCGATACGCCGTCGGCGGCGGTCGCGGCCCGGCGGTTCCGGTCGGTCGGGATCCCGTCGCGGCTCCGGGCCGCGCCGCGCACCCCGGACCGGGTGCGGCAGCCGCCCCGCCCTCCGCCGCACTCGCGCCGGGCCGGCTGGACCGGTCGGTTCCGGCCGGCCGCCGGGGTCGATCGGCGGGCCGGAACCGGCCCCGGAGTTCGGCCCGGCCCGCCGGTCCGGCCGGCCGCGACCGTGCGGCTGCACCGGCCAGGCGGCACGCTGGTTCGACTGCGGGCGCCAGTCCGGCTGGGCCCGCCGGTTCGGCTGCGCACGCTGGTTCGGCGACCGTCGGCCGGTCGGTCGGCGACCGTCGGCCAGGGCCTCGTCCGGGGAGGGCTTGCCGGCGTCCGGCGGCCGGCGGGCCAGACCACGGGTCAGGGCGAGCGGGTACCGGCCGGCGCGGGGCGGCGGATCGGTGATCCGACGCAGCATCGGTTCCACCTGGTCGGCGGTCAGCCGCTGGGTGGGATCGCGCCGGAGCAGCCCGGCCAGCACCGGGCGGAGTGGACCGGCCAGCCGGGTCGGATCCGGCGGCGCGACCGCCAGCGCGGTGAGCGTGGCCATCGTGGTCGACCTGTGGTACGGCGACCGGCCCTCCACCGCCGCGTACAGGGTGGCGCCCAGCGACCAGAGGTCGGACTCGACCGTCGAGGAGCCGTCGGCAGCCCGCTCCGGCGAGACGTACTGCGGTGAACCGATCACCACGCCGTCCCGGGTCAGCGCGCCGTCTCCACCGTCCACAGTGGCCAGTCCGAAGTCGGTGAGCACCACCCGGCCGTCCCCGGCCATCAGCACGTTGTGTGGTTTGACGTCTCGGTGCAGCACCCCGCAGCCGTGCGCGGCGCGCAGCGCGGCCAGTACCGCCAACCCGACCTGCGCGGTACGCACCGGCGACAGCGGGCCGTCCGCCTCCAGCACCTGCTGGAGCGAGCGGGACGGGACGTACTCCATCACGATCCACGGGGAGTCGTCCTCGTTCACCACGTCGTAGATCTGCACCACGTTGGGGTGGTTGAGGCGGGCCGCGATCCGCGCCTCCCGTAGCGTCCGGCGGCGCACGTCAGCGCGCTCGTCCGGACTCATCCAGTCGGGCGGCACCACCTGCTTCACTGCGACCGGACGGCGCAGCATCTCATCGTGGGCCAGCCAGACCCACCCCATCCCGCCGATGCCGATGGTGCGCAACAGCAGGTAACGATCGGCGATCCGCTCCTGATACACCGTCCGCGTCCCCTCTGATACCCGCCGTACACGATAGCGAGCAGAGGGTGTTCCTCGCATCAACTCTCGCGCATGTACACCACCCGAAATCGGTGCTCGACGGGCATCCTGCCGCGGCTCAGCAGGCGGCGCCGTCGACGGCCAGCAGGTTCCCCTCGGGTACGACGATCCGCCCCGGCCCGCCTCCGGCCCGGGTACGCGGGGCCGGGCCGGCCTGCGCGGCGCTGGCGTAGACGGCGGCGGTCCGGGCGGCGATGCTCGCCCAGCCGTACCGCTCGGCGACCATGGTGCGGGCCCGGCGGGCCACCCGGCGGGCGAAGACCTCGTCGCCGAGGAGGGAGTCGACGGCGCCGGCCAGCGCGTCCGGGTCGCTGTGCGGGAAGGTCACCCCGGTCACCCCGGGCTCGACGATCTCGGCCAGCCCACCGGTGGCGGCGACCGCCAGCGGCGCCCCGGCGGCAGCCGCCTCCAGGGCCACCATCCCGAACGGCTCGTAGAGGCTCGGCACCACGGTGGCGTCGGTGGCGGCCAGTATCGCCGGCAACTGCCGCTCGGTCATGAACCCGGCGAAGCGTACGCTGCGCTCCAGTCCGAGCCGGTGCGCCTGGTCCTGCAACTCCTGCCGGTACGGCCCGTCCCCGGCGATCACCACCCGCAGTTCCGGGTGCCGCTCCCGCAGCCTCGGTACGGCGTGCACCAGGTGCTGTACGCCCTTCTCGTAGACCAGCCGGCCGGCGAAGCCGACCAGTGGCCCGTCCCCGGCGTACCGTTTGCGGGCGGCGGCGACCGCCCGGGGCCGGGCGGACCAGGCCCGGTCGTCGACCCCGTTCGGCACCACCTCGACGTGCCCCTCCGGCAGCCCGAACAGCGAATTCACCTGGTCGCGCATGTAGCCGGAGCAGGTGATCACCCGGTGCGACTCGTGGCCGAGCCAGTGCTCGACCGAGTGGATGGTCCGGTTCATCTCGTCCGGCAGCCAGCCCTGGTGCCGGCCGGCCTCGGTGGCGTGGATCGTGGTGACCAGCGGGATGTCCAGGTGGTCGGCGAGGGTGATCGCGGTGTGCGCGACCAGCCAGTCGTGCGCGTGGATCACGTCGTAGTCACCGTTGCGGGCGGCCCGCAGGGCGGTCCGGGTCAGCGTGTGGTTGAACGCCATCGTCCAGGCCAGCAGGCTCGGGGTGGCCAGCGGGAAGCCGACCGGATCCTCGGGGGCGCGCAGCACGTGCACGCCGTCGGCGTACGCCTCCATCGGGGCGCCCTCGCCGTGTCGGGTGACCACGGTGACCTGGTGCCCGGCGGTGGCGAGCGCGGTGGCCAGCGCGTGCACGTGCCGGCCGAGCCCGCCGACCAGCACCGGCGGGTACTCCCAGGAGAGGATGAGCACCTTCAGCGGGCGGGCAGCGGGGAAGTTGATGACCTCGGCGTTCGGTGACATGGCCCGGCCCCCTTTGAGTTGATAATCACGCAGACGCGTAGAGACACCTGTTACGGGTGCCTACGCGTCATTGGGTTGGGGCCAATACTGCCGGTGTCGGGAAAACCGGTGAAGACGTGCCCGTTGCCGGTATGTAACGCCGCCCGGTCAGTTCCGCCGTACCCGTAGAAGTTCCGCCACCGACCAGGCCTGGAACGGTGCTCCGGTGGCCCCGTGCGGCGCCGCCCCGTCGGCGGTCTCGCTCACCGAGCCGAGCCCGTACTCCGGCAGGTGCGCCTCCAGCCCGGCGAAGAGCTGGTCGACCGGCAGCCCGGCCCGGCGGCAGGCGTCGGCGTACGGGCCGATCAGCCAGGGCCAGACGGTGCCCTGGTGATAGCCGGAGTCCCGCTCGGCCGGGCCGCCCCGGTGCCGGGGCAGGTAGCCGGGGCTGTCCGGGGCCAGACTGCGCGGCCCGAGCGGGGTGAGCAGGGCCGCGCCGACCCGGCGCAGCGCCACCGGATCGGGGTCGAGCGGCGCGTGTGGCAGCGACCAGGCGAGCAGCTGGTTGGGGCGGAGCAGGTCGTCGTCGTGCCGCTCGTCGGCGCCCCGGGGATAGGCCGGCGCCGGGGCGTCGACGACGTCGTGGAGCCAGCCGCTCGGGGCCGGGAAGCGGCGCCGGAACGCCGCCCGGGCCCGCTGGTGCGCCGCCGGGGCGGCTCCGGCGTCCTCGCCGAGTAGTCCGGCCAGCTCGGCGATCGCCGCCAGCCCGTTGATCCAGAGCGCGTTCACCTCGACCGGCTTGCCGGCCCGCTGGGTCACCGGCTCGCCGTGCACCCGGGCGTCCATCCAGGTCAGCGCCTCCCCGGGGCTGCCCTGGGTGAGCAGCCCGTCGGCCGGGTCGGCCACGATGCCGTACCGGGTGCCCCGCAGGTGGCCGTCGACCACGCCGCGCAGTGCCGGCAGCAGCTCGGCGGCGAGGTCGGTGTCCCCGGTGACCGCCACGTGCCGGGCCACCGCGTGCAGGAACCACAGCGTCCCGTCCACGGTGTTGTACTCCACCCGCCCGGTGTCGGCGGTGTTCGCCAGCATCCCCTCCGAGAGCGTCCCCGCGTACGCCCGGAGCAGGTCCCGCCCCTCGTCCGCCCGGCCGGTGCCGAGAAAGAGCCCCTCGTACGCGATCATCGTGTCCCGGGACCAGGCGCCGAACCACGGGTAGCCGGCCACCACGTCCGGCCCGGTGTCGGTGTCGACCACGAAGGCGTCGGCGGCCAGGGTCAGCGTCGCCGCCACCGCGTCGGCCGGAGCGCCGGCCGCCACCACCCGGCGGTTGCGCCGCCGGGCCGCCTCGATCACCTCGTCGGCCGGCGGCGGCTCCTCGGCCAGGTCGCCGGCCCAGGCGAGCACCGAGACGCTGTCCCCGGGGCGGTCGAGCGCCCCGCTGAACCGGCCGGCACACCAGAGGTCCTCGTCCGGGGTGAGTCCCCGGGCCGACTCCTCCCGGTGGTGCACCCCGTGCCACCACCGACCCTCGACCACCCACTCCGGTCCGGCCAGCCGGAACGCGTCCTCGACCACCGCACCGCCGGCCACCGGCTCCACCTTCGGGGCCGGCCCGTCGGCGCGCCGCTCGGCGTGCCCGTCCCGCCAGGTGACCGCCGCGGCCAGGCTGAGCCGGGCCGGGCCGCCGGAGACCAACCGGTGCCGGACCGCCAGGCAGGACCTGCCGTACGCCATCGCCAGCTCGCGCTCCAGCACCAGGTCGCCGATCCGCCACCGCCAGCGCGGCAGGCCGTCGATCAGGTCGAAGCGTTCCAACAGCTCGAAGCCGCGCGGGTCGACGTCGCCGGAGCGCCACTCGTGCGCACCGAGCCGGACCACCGCGCCGGAGGGGAGCAGCAGTTCCGGGTCGAGGCTGACCAGCCCGAGCTGGCGGGCCGCCGGGGTCTGGCCGGCCACCATCAGCAGCCCGTGGTACCGCCGGGTACGCAGCCCGCTCACGGTGCCCATCGCGTACCCGCCGAGGCCGTCGGGGAGCAGCCACTCCCGGTCGACGCCGGCCTTTAGGTGACCGCAGACCCGCGGCCCGAACTCGATCGGCACCATGGCGCCCATGATGCCCGCTCGGCCGACCCGGCACACCGGCGGCGGTGACGGTCACCGCGATCGTTGGCCGGCTGCGCCGGGACCGATCACAATGATCGGAAGGATGACCGCAGGGAATCGGTCGGATGACGGACGGGAGTCGGATGGACGACGGGCAGGACGCGGAGCGTACCGGAATGGATCCGGAGCGTGCCCGGCTGGCCGAGGCCGATGCCGGCGGCGAGCCGTGGCGGGCCTGGGGACCCTACCTGGCCGAGCGGGCCTGGGGCACGGTCCGGGAGGACTACAGCGAGCACGGCACCGCCTGGGACTACTTCCCGCACGACCACGCCCGGTCCCGCACCTACCGGTGGAACGAGGACGGGATGGCCGGGGTCTGCGACGAGTGGCAGACCTTCTGCTTCGGCCTGGCGCTCTGGAACGGCGTGGATCCGATCCTGAAGGAGCGGATGTTCGGGCTCGGCGGTGACGGCGGCAACCACGGCGAGGACGTCAAGGACTACTGGTGGTACCTCGACTCCACCCCGACGCACTCGTTCATGCGCTGGCGCTACCACTACCCGCAGGCCGCGTTCCCCTACGACGAACTGGTCGCGGTCAACGGCGCGCGGGGCCGGGACGAGGTCGAGTACGAGCTGGTCGACACGGGGATCTTCGACGACGACAGGTACTGGGCGGTCACCGTCGACTACGCCAAGGCGTCCCCGACCGACATGTGCATCTCGATCACGGCGGCGAACCGGGGCGACGCGGCGGCCACCCTGCACGTGCTGCCCTCGCTCTGGTTCCGCAACACCTGGTCCTGGGGGCTGCCCGGCCGCGACCAGGTGCCGAGGCTGCACGGCACCCCAGGCCGGCTGGTCGGCGAGCACTGGGTACTCGGCCAGATCGTGCTACAGGGCGACGGCGAGCCGGCGGCGCTGGTCTGCGACAACGAGACGAACACCGAGCGGCTCTGGGGGCTGCCGGGTCGCAGCGCGTACCCGAAGGACGGCATCAACGACCACGTGGTCAACGGCGCCGACACGGTCAACCCGGCCGGGGTGGGCACCAAGGGGGCCTTGCACTACGTGCTGGAGGTACCGGCCCGGGGGGAGGCGACGATCAAGCTCCGGCTCACCCGGACCGCCCCGCCGCCGGCCAGCGAGCCGGCGCCCCCGCTCGACCTCGGCGCCGAGCACGACGCGGTGATGGCGACCCGGCGGGCCGAGGCGGACGAGTTCTTCGCCCGGCTGATCCCGGACGGCGCCTCCGCACAGGAGGCGCTGGTGGTCCGGCAGGCGATCGCCGGGCTGATGTGGGGCAAGCAGTTCTACCACTTCGACGTGCAGCAGTGGCTGACCGGTGATCCGGCCGCCGCGCCGCCGCCGGACGGGCACCGGTACGGCCGGAACAGCTCCTGGCGGCACATGAACAGCTTCGACATCATCTCGATGCCGGACCCCTGGGAGTATCCCTGGTACGCCGCCTGGGACCTGGCGTTCCACTGCGTCACCATCGCCCGGGTCGATCCGGGGTTCGCCAAGGCGCAACTGCTGTTGCTGCTCCGGGAGTGGTACCTGCACCCGAACGGGCAGATCCCGGCGTACGAGTGGGCGTTCGGCGACGTGAACCCGCCGGTGCACGCCTGGGCGGCGCTGAAGGTCTTCGAGATCGACGGTGGCCGGGACTTCGACTTCCTGGCCCGGATGATGCACAAGCTGCTGCTGAACTTCACCTGGTGGGTCAACCGCAAGGACATCGGCGGCAACAACGTCTTCGAGGGCGGCTTCCTCGGGCTGGACAACGTCGGCCCGTTCGACAGGTCGGCCGCGCTGCCGGTGGCCGGGGTGCTTGAGCAGTCCGACGGCACCGGCTGGATGGCCATGTACGCGCTGAACCTGCTCGACATGGCGTTGATCCTGGCGGTGCACGACCCGACGTACTCGGACATCGCGACGAAGTTCTTCGAGCACTTCGCGTACATCGCGGCGGCGGCCTACGACGCAGGGCTCTGGGACGAGGAGGACTGCTTCTTCTACGACGTGCTGCGGCTGCCGGACGGGACCAGCCGGCCGCTGAAGGTCCGCTCGGTGGTCGGACTGCTGCCGCTGGCCGCGATCACCCGGCTGACCACCGTGACGTTGAACCGGCTGCCGGAGTTGACCGCCCGGCTGCGCTGGTTCCTGGCGAACAAGCCGGAGTACGCCCGGGTGATCGGGGGCCGGCGGCTCGGCGGGGACGGGCGGCAGCAGCGGCTGCTCTCGATGGTCGGCCCGGACCAGGTGGTACGGCTGCTCGCCCGGATGCTTGACGAGGAGGAGTTCCTCTCCCCGTACGGGCTGCGTACGCTCTCCAAGCGGCACCTGGAGCGGCCGTTCACGGTGGAGTTGGGCGGGCAGGAGTTCACCGTCGGCTACGAGCCGGCCGAGTCGACATCGGGGCTCTTCGGTGGCAACTCCAACTGGCGCGGCCCGATCTGGATGCCCACCAACTTCATGCTGATCTCGGCGCTCCGGGACCACGCGGCCTTCTTCGGCGACGACCTGCTGGTCGAGTATCCGACCCGGTCCGGCAGCAAGCACACCCTGACCGAGATCGCCGACGACCTCTCCGCCCGGCTGATCGCGCTCTTCGTACCGGACGCCTGGGGGCGCCGGCCGATCTACGGCATCGCCGAACTCTTCCAGACCCATCCGGACTGGAAGGACCTGATCGCCTTTCCGGAGTACTTCCACGGCGACAACGGGGCCGGGCTCGGCGCCTGGCACCAGACCGGCTGGACGGCGCTGGTCGCCGACCTGATCCTGACCCTGCGCCGCTAGGCGGAACCGGGTCAGGTAACGGTCGGGTCCGGTCCAGATGCCGACTGACCTGCTGTCGGTTACTGTCCGCCAAGATTCAAACACCCCTCGTAGTGTCCCGTTCAGCCGTTTTCCGGGGCGGTGTCGCGGCACCGTCGCGCGGGCCCCGGGCACCGGCAGGAGGGGAGAAGAATGGCGATGAGAATTGCCAGCACATCAGGTCAGCGGCGGACGGGAAGACTCGCCGTCGGACTGGCCGTGGCGGTCAGTGCCGGGCTGCTCGGCACGACTGTCGCACCGGCTGCCGCGGCACCGGCCGAGGGGACGATCCGGCACGCAGGTGGCGCCACCGCCGTCGCCGGAAGCTATCTGGTGGTACTCGAGGAGGCGTCGGTGAGCGCCGACGCGGTGACCGGGCGGGCCGGCGTACTCGCCGCCCGGGCCGGCGGGAAGGTGGCCCGCACCTACCGGCACGCCCTGCGCGGCTTCGAGTTCACCGGCTCCGCCGAGGCGGCCCGGCGGCTCGCCACCGACCCGTCCGTGGCGTACGTCGAACAGAACCACCGGGTACGGCTCACCGGCACCCAGACCCCGACCCCCTCCTGGGGACTGGACCGGCTCGACCAGCGCCCGCTTGCCCTGGACAACAGCTACACCTACCCGAGCACCGGCAGCGGGGTACGGGCCTACATCATCGACACCGGGATCCGGCTCACCCACCAGACCTTCGGCGGTCGGGCGGTCTCCGGCTTCGACGCGATCGACGGCGGACCCGCCACCGACTGCCAGGGGCATGGCACCCACGTCGCCGGTACGGTCGGCGGCACCGAGTACGGCGTCGCGAAGGGCGTCACCCTGGTCGCGGTACGGGTGCTGGACTGCGCCGGCAGCGGCACCTACGCCCAGGTGATCGCGGGCGTCGACTGGGTCACCGGTGACCATGATCACGGCGAGCGCGCGGTGGCGAACATGAGCCTCGGCGGGCCGGCGAACAGCGCCGCCAACACGGCGGTGGCGAACTCGATCGCTGACGGGGTCAGTTACGCCGTCGCGGCCGGCAACGAGAGCACCGACGCCTGCGGCGGCTCACCGGCCAGCGTCCCGGCCGCGATCACCGTGGCGGCCACCGGCGGTTTCCCCGGCGGCCCCGGCCGCAGCGACGCCCGCGCCATCTTCTCCAACTACGGCACCTGCGTCGACCTCTTCGCCCCTGGGGTGGCGATCGTCTCGTCAACCATCGGCAGTGACACCTCCAGCGGGCCGGCCGACGGCACCTCGATGGCCTCGCCACACGTGGCCGGCGCAGCCGCGCTGGTGCTGGAGCAGAACCCGTCGTACACCCCGCAGCAGGTGCGCGACCGGCTCGTCACCGGCGGCACCCCCGGGCTGGTCACCGATCCCGGCCCCGGCTCGCCGAACGTCCTGCTGCACGTCACCGACGTACGGACGCCCAACCACGACTTCGCCCTCACGGTCGCCCCGGCGAGCGGTTCGGCCGGACCGGGCGGCGCGGTCACCGCGACGGTGAGCACCCGGGTGACCGCCGGCTCCGCCCAGACCGTCGCGCTGAGCGTGGCCGGCCTGCCGAGGGGCGTCACCGCGACGTTCAACCCGGCTTCCGTCGTCGCCGGCCGGTCGTCGGTGCTGACGATCCGGATCGGCTCGGCGGCGGTGCCCGGCAGCTACCCGGTGACGGTCACCGGCACCGGCCCGCACGCCGTCCGGACCGCCCGGTACACGGTGACCGTGACGAACCCGGCCGGCTGTACCGGCACCAACAACACCGACGTCGCCATCCCGGACCTGTCGACAGTGGAGAGCGGGGTGACCGTCTCCGGTTGCCCCGGCAGGGCGTCGGCGTCGAGCACGGTACGGGTACGGATCCTGCACACGTTCCGCTCCGACCTGGTGGTCAGCCTGATCGCGCCGGACGGCAGCGGATACGTCCTGCACAACCGGACCGGCGGCGGTGAGGACAACATCGACCAGACGTTCCGGGTCGACCTGTCCAGCGAGACGGCGAGCGGCAGGTGGCGGTTGCGGGTGCAGGACGCGGCAGCCCTGGATGTCGGGAACATCGACCTCTGGACGCTGAACCTGACGGCCGGTACGCCGACGGCCTGCGCCGGCAGCAGCAGCACCGGGGCGGTCATCCCGGATCTCGGTACGGTGCAGAGCCCGATCGTCCTCGCCGGCTGCTCGGGCAACGCCTCCACGACAAGCGCGGTCGGCGTGCGGATCACGCACGGCCGGGTCGCCGACCTGGTGGTGCGGCTGGTCGCCCCGGACGGCAGCTCCTATCTGCTGCGTAACCGGGTCGCCGGTGGTTCGCCGATCAACGCGGTCTACCTGGTGAACCTGTCGGCCGAGGCCCGCAACGGCAGTTGGCGGCTGCGGGTGCAGGACGCGGCGGCGCCGTACTCCGGGCGCCTGGACGGCTGGTCACTGACCCTGTGAAATCAGCGGGCGGTGCCCCGGTGTGCCCCCGGCGCGCCGGGGCACCGCCTCGCGTCTCAGGCGGCGGTGGACCAGATGGCGGTGAAGCCGGCCGCCTCACCGGCCAGCCAACGTTCGACCTGGTCGGGGCGGACGGCGGGGTCGCGGTGGTGCACGACACCCCGGCGTACGTCGACCAGCACCGGCTCGGCGCCCGGCAGCACCTGCTCCATCTGCCGCCCCATCAGGTGCAGGGTGGCCAACAGTGCCTGCTCGCTAGGCGGCTGCTCGTCGAAGTGCAGCCGGACGGCCTCCCGCCGGCCGTCGTCGTAACGCAGCCCGAGGTGCGGGTTGACCTTCACCGGCAGGTCGCCGACCATCCCGAGCGCGTCGTGGGTCTGGGCGAGGTTGACTGTCGACAGGTCGCCGAGCGAGTGCAGGTAGCTGATCGCACCCGGGACCAGCGCCTCGTAGAGCGGTCGCCAGCGGGGCTTGACCACCCCGGCGATCTCCGACAGGTGGCGGCCACCGGTCCGGAAGGCGATGTCGGTCTTGAGCGCCTTGACGAGCTGCCCGTGTGGGTTGAAGCCGGAGCGACTCGCGCGCTGCTTGCGCAGGCCGCCGACGAAGGTCGCCTTGGCCGGACCGGTGCGGTCGACATAGCGGGTGAAGGCGAGCAGGGTGGCGTAGGGGAGGGGGGCGGCAGTGGGCGCGGTGGCGACGGACTCTGGCACGGCTGTCCTCCCAGTTCAGAAGCCGTTTTAGTACACACATTCTAATTGATTTCTGCCGCTCCGCCCAGCCCAAAAGGGGCGTACCGGATGCCGCGTCCGCGCCAACCTTGCGCAGCGGCATCCGCCGGTCCTGTGCTGGGATACGACGCATGATCGAATCGCGGGCGCCAAGGTTGGAGATGCTGTGGGAGCCGCACGACCCTCGCCACGCGCTCGACGAACGGTTCGGCTTCGGCGACGCAGAGTCGGCCGGCCGATGGGTTGCCGCGATGCTGGACGAGCACTGGGGCGTTCGCATCGACTCCTGCGAGCGGATCGTCATGAGCGGCGGCAACGCGCTGGCTTGGGTCAACACGCCGGCTGGCCGGCTGCTCGCGAAATGGTCGGTAGTGCTCGAGCGTTTTCCGCGTCTGCTGGAGGTGGCGCGACTCACGAACTGGCTCCACGGCCGAGGGCTGCCGGTTTCGGCGCCGGTCCCCGCACGAGACGGTCGCCTCCAGGTCGAGGTCGACCGTGTCTCGATGGGCTTGCAGCGCGAGATCGTCGGCGACCTTCTCGACACCGCCGATCTCAACCAGGTGCGGGTGGCCGGAGCCGTACTCGCCCGATTGCATGACGCGCTGGCCGCATACCCGGACGTCGATCAGTTTCTCGCCCCCGCCGTGTCGGGCAAGCCGTTGACGACCCGGGTCACCGACTGGCTCGACTCCCGGGCCGACCATCTGCCGGCGGCCGCTCGTGACACCCTGCGTGGGCTGGTCGCCAGCGCGCCGCCTGACCGATTTCCCCGTCAGCTCCTCCATTTCGATATTCGCTCCGCCAACATCCTGTGGGCCCGTGGCGGGGTCACCGCGATCCTCGATTTCGAGGAGGCCCAGCACGATCATCGGATCGTCGAGTTGGCCCGCGCGGCGATCCTGCTCGGCACCCGCTACCACAACTGGGGGCCGGTGCCGGCTGAGGTTCGCACAGAATTCCTTGCCGGCTACCAGTCCGAGCGACCACTGACCCCAGCCGAGGCGGGCTGGTTGAACATCGTCCTGCTCTGGCAGGCCCTGGCGATGGTGCCGCACGGCGACGACCCGACCGGGTGGGGACCGTCGGCCTTGAGCCAGCTTCGCCAGGAGACCGCAGAGTAGTTCCGGAGGATCGCGTCTCGCACCGTCCGGACCTACCCTTGCCAGCTTGGATGCCGCGGAAGCCGCCAGTCGCCGGCATGCGGCGCCGAGGCATCAGCCGGCCGTGGGGGCCTCCAGGGTCTGCGGCAGGAGTACGGCGATGTCCATGCCGCCGGTCGGCCGGGCGGTGCTGGAGATCTCTCCGTCGTGCGCGGTGACGATCGCGCGCACGATGGAGAGGCCGAGCCCGGCCCCGCAGGTGCCGTTGCCTGCGGTGCCCCGGACGAACGGCTCGAACAGCCGCCGTTCCTCGTCCGGCGTGACCGGCGGGCCGGTGTTGACGACCCGCAGGAATGCGTGCCCGTTCGCGGTGCCGCAGGTCACCGTGACGTGTCCACCGGCGTGGTTGTAGCGGAGCGCGTTCTCCAGCAGGTTGCCGGCCATTCGTTCCAGCAGCACCGGCTCGCCGTTGGCCGGCGCCGGCCGCAGGTCGGCCTGCACGGTGACGGCACCGTTCGCAGCCAGGTCGGCGGCGTCGGCAACGGTCGCGGCGGCGATCTCGGCCAGGTCCACGGGCGTACGGCGGGGCGGGCCGGCCTGGCTGCGGGCCAGGACCAGCAGCCCGTCCAGGGTGCACTGGCTGGTTTCGACGGCGGCGGCGATGTCGCCGGCCATGGCGACGAGTTCGGCGTGGTCGGGTTCGCCGTCGAGGGTGACGTCGATGGCGGTGCGCATGGTGGTGAGTGGAGTGCGTAGTTCGTGCGCGGCGTTGGCGACGAAGAGGCGCTGGCTGTTGAGGACGCGGTCGCGTTCGGCGATGCCGTGCTGGATGCGGTCCAGCATGCCGTTGATGGTGGCCGCCAGCGCGGCGAGTTCGTCGACGGGCTGGCGGACGGGTATCCGTTCGGACAGGTTTTCCGCGGAGAGCCGGTTCGCGGTACCGGAGATAGTCCGGATGGGGCGCAGTATCCGCCCGGCCACCACCCAGCCGGTCAGCCCGGCCAGCGCGGTCACGACCAGCAGCGCCGGTGCGGCCTGGGTCAGCAGCTTGGACATCGCCTCGTCGATATGCAGCCGCAGGCTGCGGAAGAGCAGCAGGTACGTCAGCGCCGTGAGCAGGAACCCGGCGGCCAGCACCAGGCCGGTGTACAGCAGTGCGAGACGGCTGCGGGCGGTCAGTCGCCGGATCATGGGGTGATCCGGTACCCGGCGCCGGTAACGGTTTCGATCAGCGGTGGATCGCCGAGCTTGCGGCGCAGGCTGCTGACAGTGATCCGCACCGCGTTGGTGAACGGGTCGGCGTGCTCGTCCCACACCTTGTCCAGCAGCGTTTCGGCGCTCACCACCGCGCCGTCGGCGGCGAGCAGCCGTTCCAGTACCCCGAACTCCTTCGGGGTCAGCGACAGCAGCCGACCGTTCCGTTCGGCGGTGCGCCGCGACGGATCGAGTTCGACATCCTCCGCGCGCAGCACCGGAGGGCGGGCCGGCGTGCTGCGCCGGGCCAGCGCGCGCACCCGGGCGACCAGCTCGGAGAAGGCGAACGGCTTGCCCAGGTAGTCGTCGGCGCCCAGGGCCAGCCCGTCCACCCGGTCGGACACGGCACCGGATGCGGTGAGCATCAGCACCCGGGCGGCGCCACGTTGCGCCAACAGCCGGCACACGGTGTCGCCGTGCACCACCGGAAGGTCCCGGTCCAGGACCACCACGTCGTACGGCGTGATGTCGCATTTGTTCAGTGCCTGCTGACCGTCGTGTGCCACGTCGACGGCGCAGCCGTGCTTGCGCAGCCCGGCCGCGATGTACCTGGCCAGCGGCTGTTCGTCCTCGACCAGCAGCACTCGCATCCGGCCAGTATCCCCAGCACCACCTATGGGTGGCGTATGGACCGGCGATCGGTTGCCGGCAGGCGGTGGCCGGTAGACCTGCAACGGTTCGTTAGTCGATCGGGAGAGAAGCCATGATCATGGATTCGGATTCGGTACCCCCGCACCCACACGGGCCGGACGCAAGAGTGAGACGCGCCGGTCACTGGACTTCACCGGGCATGCGGAACCGCCCTGACGACGGGGGTGGATCATGAAGCTCAGCTCAGCCGCCCGCTGGTTCGCCGTGGTCCTGCCCTTGACCGCGGTGCTCGTCACGCCCAGCCCCGCCGCCCGGGCCGCGCCCGTCGCCTGCGTCGCGCCGGTGCCGAGCACCACCAGGCCCGGCTACACGGTCGCGGATCCGAACTGCGACCCCGACGGCACCCCGTTCCAGCCGCTCACCGACGCTGGCGGCAACCCGGTCAGCAGGACCTACGCCGCCATCGAGAACGGCGCCGCCTTCCGGATTGAGGTGCCGCTGGCCTGGAACGGCGAACTCGTCGTGTTCGCGCACGGCTACCGTGGGGCAGGAACCACGGTGCGGGTCGAGAGCCCCGCCCTGCGGGACCACTACCTGGCCCGGGGCTTCGCCTGGGCCGCGTCCAGCTATCAGACCAACGGGTACAACGTCGGGCAGGGCGTGCGTGACTCACATGCGCTGATCGCCCGGTTCGCCCGCGTCCACGGTACGGCGGCCCGCGCGGTCTACCTGACCGGTGGGTCGATGGGCGGGCACATCACGGCGGTGGGGATCGAGCAGTTCCGCGGCTCGTTCGTCGGCGCCATGCCGTACTGCGGCGCCCTCGGTGACGCCGAGCTGTTCGACTACTTCCTCGACGCGACGGTGACCGCGGCCGCGCTGTCCCGGGTCCCTCTGCGGTTCCCCCTGGAGCCGCCGGCCGACTTCCCGACCACCTTCCGTGGGACGGTGGACGAGATCACTGCGGCGCTCGGCGTCGGTGTCGGGCAACCACCGACCCTGACCCACGCCGGGCGGCAGTGGTCGGACGCGGTCGAGCGGCGCTCGGGCGGGGAGCGGCCCGGCTTCGACAGTTCGTTCGCGTTCTGGAGCGCGCTCCGAGGGCTGACGCCAAACACCGACCTGCCGTTCCTGTTCGGGCTCTACCCCGGCCTCGACGGCGGTACGGCCGGCCTCGCGGACGGCAACCTCACGTCCAACCGGTCCACCTGGTACAACCTGGACGATCACTGGCTGCCAAGCTCTGACGAGATCAGGCTGAACCTGACGGCGCTTCGGGTCGACCGCACGGCCGAGCCGAGTCCGGACCTCACCGGCGTGCCGCGGGTGCACGGCGATCCACGCGTTCCGGTGCTGTCGCTGCACAACATCGGCGACCTGTTCGTGCCGTTCTCGATGGAGCAGGTCTATGCGACCCGCGCCGGCGGGCACGGACAGTCGCGGCTGTTCGTGTCGCGCGCGATCCGGGCCGCCGGGCACTGCGACTTCACCGGCGCTGAGCTGGCCCGGGGCTTCGACGACCTGGTGAACTGGGTCCGCACCGGGCACCGCCCAGCCGGGGACGCCATTCTCGACCGGCGGGTGGTGGCCCGCGACGACTTCGGCTGCCGGTTCACCGTCGGCGTCCGGGCGGACTTCGTCGCACCCGCCTGCCCCTGACCCGTACCCGCGCCCCAAGCGGTGCGGAGCGAGTGGATTTCACGGTAGGACTGAAACGGGAGGTGGCATGGTCCAGGGGTGGCACGGCTGGGTCGGTACGTTCACCGGGGTCGCACTGGTCACGGTGGCCGTACTCCCGTTGGCCGCGCCGACGGTGTGGGCGCTCGCACGCCGTCGGAGTGTCCTCGGCTGCACGCCGGCCTGGGCGTGGCGGATGTCGCTGGCCGAGGTCGGGATCGTCTACGGGACGGTGCCGTGGGTATGGATGATCCTGTTGCCGGGCGACCGGGCCGGTGCCGTCCCCGGTCGGGTGAGCCTGGTACCGCTGCGGGATCTGCTCACGATCCTCACCGACGGGGGGCCGCTGACCCTGACCGGCCAGGTTGTCGGCAACCTGCTGGTGTTCGCGGCGCTGGGGTTCCTCGCCCCGCTGCGGTTCGCGGCGCTGGCGTCGGTATCGCGGATCCTGGCGCTCGCGGCGGGCTGCTCGATCCTGGTCGAGGCCGCGCAGTACGTCCTGCGGCTGGACCGGGTGTCCTCGGTGGACGACGTACTGCTCAACACCGCCGGCGCCGGGCTGGCCGCGCTGGCGTCGCGCCGCTGGTGGCGTGCCACGGCCGGAGCGTCGGCAGACCGACCTCGACCGGTCCCGGCACCGGGACGCTGATCTGCGGGAGTTCTTGCGGCGGAGCACTCCATGCCACCGTCACGAGAACTCATGCAGGAACCCGAGTTCCCCGGCGCTGGGCGGCCCGGCGTCACCGGATCCGCCAGGTTCGGCTGAACCGCCCCGGAGTCGTCGACGCGCACCGACGAACTCCGGGGCGGTCACGGCCGTCAGTCGACGATCAGCGCGGGGCGCCAGGCCGGCTCGGCACCGGCGAGGTCGAGTTGCTGGAACAGACCCTTGGTGCCCTGCGCACCGAGAGTCTCGCGGTGCGCGTCGATGCTGACCGTCAGCCCCTGCACGTCGTACACGGTCAGCGACTCGAGCCAGTCCGGGTCGGCGCCGGCGGCGAAGTGCGCCCGGTGGCCGTCGACCGTGTCGTTCGGCTGCGGGGGTTCCTTACCCTTCAGTTCCGCCCGGATCGCGTCGGTCACTTCGAAGTACGGCGAGAGTGCGACGACAAGCGTCTTCGCCAACTGTGCGCCCGGCTCCACAGTAGAAGGTGCGGAGCTGTACGTGAGGCCGGCGTACCACCGCCCGCCGCTCGGGGTCAGCGGCCCGGAGACGTCGGTCTGGATCAGCCGCAGGTTCGGCGGCACCCGCACCTCGTTGACCGGCAACCGCACCTGCTCGGTCGTACTGAACGTGAGCTTCTGCGCCACGTGCAGGGCGATCTCGCGGGCATCCTGCCCCCACTCCCAGGGCGCGACCCGGACCTCGGCCCAGCCGTCCGGGGCGTACTGCCAGCGGAGACAGAGCTGGTCGGTGCCGTCCACGTCGTACTGCGTCAGGGTTGCCGCCGCGCCCCGTACGTCGGGTGCGGGCACCGTACTGATCGTGGCCGCCCGTTGGTCGATGCCGACGACCTGTGGCGCGGGTGGCGTCGCCCCCTTCGGGTAGAGGTTGACCGACACCCCGGCCCAGGCGGGGTTCGGCACGCCGGGAGCGTGCCCGATCAGGGCCACTCCCGAGTTCCCCGGCAGCAGACCCGCCTGGTACTGCACCCTTTCCAGGCCCGGTGGCAGCCAGCCGAACCGAACGTACTGGACGCTCGGGTCGACGGTCTCCAACGCGGTCGGGATCCGGGACGAGTCGGCTGGCGGCACCATTCCGGTGTACGGCCGCAGCGGAGCCAGGGCACCGGCCGTCTCCAGCGACGGCGCGGACGGCCGGTCCGGCGAGACCAGACCCGGCACCGTGGCGGCGCCGACGGCCAGTACGGCCACCGCCAGTGCGGCACCCGCGCCACGGGCGTACCAGCGCTGCCGCCGTCCGGTGGCCATCGCCCGCTCGATGTCCAGTACCGCCGACGACCTCTCGGTCGAGTCGACCTCGGTGCGCATCAACCGCGCCACATCCGTTTCCTCAATCATGAGCGACTCCCGGTAGGCAACACGTTGGTCGGCGCACCACTCGGGCCGCCGGTCGAAACGGCGGTCGGCTGGTCGTCCCGACCAGGAGCGAGCAGGCGACGCAGCGTCGCCAGCCCTTTGGCGGTCTGGCTCTTGACGGTGCCGGGTGAGCAGTCCAGGGCCTGCGCGGTCTCCTCCACCGTCAGATCCTGGAAGAATCGCAACACCAGGACCGCCCGCTGTCGCGGCGCGACCTGACGCAGTGCGGCCACCAGTTCGAGCCGCTCGGTGGCATCCGGGGCGGCCGGCGCGGGCCGCTCCGGTAGCAGGTCGGTGAGGAGTACCCGGGCCCAGCCGCGTCGCCGGTCGTCGATCAACCGCCGCAGCAGCATCGTCCGGACCAGGGCGGACAGGTTGTCGGCCCGCCGTGCCCGCGACCAGTTGCGGTACAGCTCGGTGAGCACCCGCTGCACGACATCGTCGCCCTGGTGCCAGTCGCCGCACATCAGGTACGCGGTCCGGCGCCACTGCGGCAGGCCGGCGCGGACGTAGTCGCTGTACTCGGCGTCGGCCGCGGCCCGCTCGGCGGCTCCCCGGTTCAGCAACGTCCCCGGTCCTGTCCTCCCGCCGGCCACCAACCGCACGGTGATCGTTCGCACCCCAGCATCCTCACTCCTCCGGTAGCTGTGCCTCCTACACCGCCTTGTCGTGGCCGGAGTGCCGCCGGGTTGCCCGCCGGGGACAATCACCTCACCGGACCGGTGCATCCCAGGTGCAGGCGTACATCAAACGGTCTCGACTGCAACGCGATCCGAGGGCGGCACGTGTTACCCGTACCTTCCGGCCGACGGCCGGGCACCGGTATGGGGAGGGGTCGTGCAATTGTCACCGCCGCCGCGTCTCGACGAACCACCACCGCCGCCGGCAGGCGCCGGGCGGAAGCCGTCCGAGAGCGACTTCGACGCGTTCTACGAGGCCCATTTCCGGGCGATGACAGTCCAACTCTCCGCGTACACCGGCGATCTGGGGCATGCCCAGGACCTGGTGCAGGAGGCGTTCTGCCGGGCGTTCGCCCGATGGCAGAAGATCGTCCGGTACGAGGACCCGGTGGCCTGGGTACGCCGGGTGGCCTGGAACCTGGCCACCAGCCGGTGGCGACGGCTGCGTACCGCGCAACTCTTCCTGCGCCGGCAACGTGAGGAGCACGTACCGGCGCCCAGTCTGGACCGGATCGCACTGGAGGCGGCTCTCGCCCTGCTGCCCCCCCAACCAGCGCCGGGCCGTCGTCCTGCACCACCTGGCCGACCTGCCCGTCTCGGAGATCGCCCGTCAGGAGGGTGTGGCCGAGGGAACCGTCAAGTCCTGGTTGCACCGGGGCCGGGCCGCACTGGCCGTTCACCTGACAGATCGAGGAGCGCAGTCGTGATGGACAACGAGACCTTCCTGAACACCCAGTTCGCTGCGTACCGCAACGAGCGGATGGCCGATGTCACGCCGGCCGGCTCGGATGCCGTACGCAGCACGGTGCGGCGCCGCCACCGGGTCGCGGTCACGGCCGGTGCCGCGCTCGCGGTGGCACTCGTCGTCGGTCCGGTGGCCGGATATGCCGCCCTCGGCCAGGATCCGATCCCACCACCGCCAGACATCTCGACCGTACCCACCGGGCAGCCGACCCCCACCGGGTCGCCGACCCCGCCGGCGAACGTCACCACCACCGCACCGGCCACGCCGGCCGCACCGGACGGTCGGCTCAGCACCGCTGATCTGCTCGCCGCCCAACTCGACCTGCCACAGTGGTGGGGCGACGCGCCGTGCCAGCGCCAGGGCCGGCTCGCCGGTGGCGCGCCCCAGGAGGAGGGCAACTGGCTGGCGAGCGTCGACCACGCGGACGTGGACCGGGACGGCGCCGTGGAGACGGTGGCCATGATCGGCTGCAAGTTCAACCGCTCCGTGGTGCAGACCCAGGTCGTGGTCTTCGAACGGGGCACGACCGGCGGGATCGTCACCAAGGGGCAGGTGCTGACGAGCCGGCCGATCGGCTGGATCTTCCGGGTGGACGCGCGGTCGGACGGCTCGATCCGGATCGAGGTCGGCGACCGGGAGCCCGTCGGCGACCAGGGATCGAGTGCCGTGGTCCGGCAGTGGCGCACGTACGGCTGGACCGGGACGAGGTTCGCCCAGACCGGCGGCCCGACCAGTTTCCCGGCCAAGAAGAGCCTGGCCGACCTGCGGGTGACCGCCACCGACGTGGTGTACGGCGCACTGGCCGACGACGGCTCCCGGCACGGCAAGACCACAGTCACCATCCGCAACACCGGGCCGGCCGACGCGGACTTCGTGTTCCTGACGCTCGAACTGGGCGAGAACGTGCGCCACGAGGGTCAGGGGTGGACCGGCTGCCTGGAGGCGAGCACCAACGCCGGCTCGTCGCCACCCAACCTCGGCTGCCTGCTCGGCCGGATCCCGGCCGGCCAGACCAGGACCCTGGTGCTCGGCGTGGCCAGTCGCGGCGCGGAGCTGACCCAGGTTTCGGCCCGAGCCCACGTGATGCGCCTCGACAAGCAGCGGGATCCCGTACGCGACGTCAAGGAAGCTGACAACGAGTTCCACTTCGACCAGCGTTAGGCCCAGCCGGGCGGTGCCGGTGGCCGGGAAGGTCCACCGGCACCGCCCCGTGCCGGGCCCCTTACCTAGGGCGTGCCAGTCGACGGGTCGACGCCGGCCCGGAACTGCTTCTCGACCAGGGCCAGCAGGGCGGCGTGGGTCTGCTCGTCGGCCGCCACGACGAGGCCGCCCGGACCGGTGTGCAGCGGCTGGCCGCGCAGGCCGGTGACCACACAACCGGCGGCCCGGCACAGCGCGATCCCGCTGGCGAAGTGCACGCTGTCCCGCAGGTCGCCGTCGGTGACGTAGCCGGCCCGGCGGCCGGCGGCGACCCAGGCGACCGCGAGGGTACTGGAGATCACCCGGGGGCGGAACCGCTCGGCGAACTCCGGCTCGGCGAGCAGCCGTACGGCCCGGAAGGTGGGCTCGTTCGGGAACGGCGGATCCAGGTTGACGTCCACCAGGCCGGAGTCGGCCGACGGTCGGAGGTCGGTGTCGACGCCGTTGCGGCGTACCCGGGCCAGGGTGCCGTCGGTCCAGAACACCTCGCCGCTGAACGGGTCCGCCGAGGCCGCCACGGTGGTCTCCGGCCCGCACCGCAGCGCGACGTTCACCGCGACCAGCATGCTCTGCGCGGCGTAGTTCAGCGTTCCGCAGAGCGGGTCGACAAGCCACTCCCGGCCGTTCCCGCCGGATCCCGTCCGGCCGCTCTCCTCACCGACCACTGTGTCCTCGGGGCGGGCGGCCCGCAGCACTTCTACGATCGCCTGCTCCGCCTCGATGTCGGCGGCGGTGGCGAAGTCGCCCGGAGCCTTGTCGAACCGGGCCAGCTCGGTGCCGTAACGGGAGCGCACCACCTCGGCGCCCGCCTCCGCCGCCGCGACGGCCAGTTCGAGATCGGTGATCGTCATGCGGCAATGCTAAGGGCGGTCGGTGCCCCGGCGGAGGGCGCCGTCCGCCGGGGCTCATGGCGTACGGCGTCTGACCCGCACCACCTCGGGTTCGACCGGGCCACCGCACCGGTCGCAGTGCAGGTGCTGCACGACATCGCCGCCGCCGCACGACTCGTGGACGTACGTGATCGGGCCGGGCCGGACCCAACGGTCGCCCCAGGCGGTGAGCGCGACGACGACGGGTTTGAGGTCCCCGCCCTTCTCGGTGAGCAGGTACTGCTGGTCCTGCGTGCGCATCAGGCCGGCCGCCACGAACGAGTCGAGCCGCTTGGCCAGCACGTTCGTGGCGATGCCGAGGCTTGCCTGGAACTGCGTGAAACGGGTGTACCCCCGGAACATCGCGTCGCGCAGGATCAGCAGGCTCCACCGCTCGCCGACCAGTTCGAGTGTCCGCGCGGCCGAGCATTCCTGGCCTTCGTAGAGATGTCCGAGCATGGGATCCTTCCGGTTGCTTGCATGATGCAAGTGTCTGCTCTAGCGTAGCGACGTCGAAGGGAGCTCCAATGTCGCTGAGCGGAAAAACAGCCGTGGTGTTCGGAGCCGGCGGCGCCATCGGCGGTGCGGTGGCCCGCCGGTTCGCCAAGGAAGGCGCGACGGTGCACCTCAGCGGCCGTACGCTGGCGCCGGTCGAGGCCGTCCGGCGCGACATCGCGGCAACGGGCGGCGCCGCCTCCGCATCGGAGGTCGACGCCTCGGACGAGGCCGGGATCGAGCGCTATCTCGCGTCGATCGACCCGCCGGACGTCGTGCTCAACGCGGTCGGGATCCCGATCGTCCAGGGTGTGCCGCTCGTCGACCTGCCGTTGGCGGACTTCCTCGCCCCGGTCACCGCCTGGGCGTCGACCCAGTTCCTCACCTCGCGCATCGCCGGCCGGCACATGCTGCGCCGGGGCAGCGGCGTCATCCTCACCCTCTCGGCCTCGCCGGCCCGGATGGCCATCGCCGGCACCAGCGGGTTCGGCGTCGCCTGTGCCGCGATCGAGGGGCTGACCCGCACGCTTGCCGCCGAGTTCGGGCCGGGCGGCGTACGGGTCGTCTGCCTGCGCCCGCACCGGATCTGGGAGACCGTCGACGGCCCCGACCTGCCGATGCCGGTCGAGGAGTTCCGCGCGTTCCTGCACGACATGACGCTCCTCAAGCGACTGCCCACACTCGACGACGTGGCCCACACAGCCGCGTTCCTGGCCTCCGACGGCGCGGCCGCGATCACCGGCGCCATCGCGAACCTGACCGCCGGGATGAGTGTCGACTGAGGACAGGTCGACAGCACGGGCAGCCGAGGCGGCACGCGGGTCGCTGGCTGCGCGGCGTCGTGCTACAGCTGCCCCACGTCGGTGATCCGGAGTACCGCCGTGCCCGCCGCGTCGGAGGCGGCGAGATCGACCTCCGCGCTGATTCCCCAGTCGTGGTCACCGTCCGGGTCGTCGAGGATCTGCCGTACCGTCCAGCGGTCCCGACCCTGCTCGATCATCAGCAGCGCCGGTCCGCGCGCCGCCGGCCCGGTGCCGATCTCGTCGTACGTCTCGAAGTACGGCTCCAGCGCCTCGGCCCAGGCGTCGGCGTCCCACCCGTCCTCGGCGTCGAGCGCGCCCAGCTCGTCGAAGCGGCGCAGGGCGGCCAGCTCCACCCGGCGGAACAGTGCGTTGCGGACCAGCACCCGGAACGCCCGCACGTTTCCGGTGACCGCCGGCGGCTTCTCGTCGACCACCACCGTGGCCGGATCGGCGCTCGGGTTGCGCAGCCGCTCCCACTCGTCGATCAGGCTGGAGTCGACCTGCCGGACCAGCTCGCCGAGCCACTCGATCAGGTCGATCAGTTCCTCGGTCTTGGCGTCCTCCGGCACGCTCTGCCGCACCGCCTTGTACGCGTCCGCCAGGTAGCGCAGCACCAGCCCTTCGGAGCGGGACAGGCCGTAGAAGTTGACGTACTCGACGAAGGTCATCGCCCGCTCGTACATGTCCCGGACCACCGACTTCGGTCGCAGCTCGTAGTCGGCCACCCAGGGGTGCCCACGCCGGTACATCTCGTAGGCGGCGTCCAGCAGCTCGGCGAGTGGCTTCGGGTGGGTCACCTCGTCGAGCAGTTCGAGCCGTGCCTCGTACTCGATCCCGTCGGCCTTCATCGCGGCGACCGCCTCGCCCCGGGCCTTGAACTGCTGCGCCGAGAGGATCTGCCGCGGATTGTCCAGAGTGGACTCGATCACGGACAGCACGTCCAGGGCGTAGGTCGGGGCGGCGCTGTCCAGCAACTCGATCGCGGCCAGCGCGAACGGCGAGAGCGGCTGGTTGAGCGCGAAGTCGAGCTGGAGGTCGACGGTGAGGCGTACCCGTCGACCCTGCTCGTCCGGCTCGGCGAGCCGCTCGACCACGCCCCCGGCCAGCAGCGCGCGGTAGATGGCGATGGCCCGGCGGATGTGTCTGCGCTGCGCGGCCGGTTCCTCGTGGTTGTCGGTCAACAGGTGCCGCATCGCGGCGAAGGCGTCGCCGGGCCGGCTGATCACGTTCAGCAGCATGGCGTGGCTGACCTGGAAGCTGGAGGTCAGCGGCTCCGGCTCCGCCTCGACCAGCCGTTCGAAGGTCGGCCGGCCCCAGCCGATCGACCCCTCCGGCGGCTTCTTCCGGACCACCTTGCGGCGCTTCTTCGGGTCGTCGCCGGCCTTGGCGAGCGCCTTCTCGTTCTCGATCACGTGTTCCGGCGCCTGCACCACGACCGTGCCCATGGTGTCGAAGCCGGCCCGGCCGGCCCGGCCGGCGATCTGGTGGAACTCGCGCGCCTTGAGCAGCCGGGTCTTGACCCCGTCGTACTTCGACAGGCCGGTGAACAGGACGGTGCGGATCGGCACGTTGATCCCGACCCCGAGGGTGTCGGTACCGCAGATGACCTTGAGTAGTCCCGCCTGGGCCAGGGTCTCCACCAGCCGCCGGTACTTCGGCAGCATCCCCGCGTGGTGCACCCCGATGCCGTGCCGGACCAACCGGGAGAGCGTACGCCCGAAGCCGGCGGTGAACCGGAAGTTGCCGATCGCCTCGGCGATCATGTCCTTCTCGGCCCGGGTGGCGACGTTTACGCTCATCAGCGCCTGGGCGCGTTCGAGGGCGGCGGCCTGGGTGAAGTGCACGACGTAGATCGGCGCCTGCCGGGTGGAGAGCAGCTCCTCCAGGGTCTCGTGCAGCGGGGTCATCGCGTACGAGAACATCAGCGGTACCGGCCGTTCCGCGTTCTTCACGAGCGCCGTCGCCCGCCCGGTACGCCGGCTCAGGTCCTCGACGAACCGGGTGACGTCGCCCAGCGTGGCGGACATCAGCACGAACTGGGCCTGTGGCAGCTCGATCAGCGGCACCTGCCAGGCCCAGCCCCGGTCCGGTTCGGCGTAGAAGTGGAACTCGTCCATGATCACCATGCCGACGTCGGCCCGGTCGCCGTCCCGCAGGGCGATGTTGGCGAGGATCTCCGCCGTACAGCAGATGATCGGGGCGTCCTCGTTGACGCTGGCGTCCCCGGTCAGCATCCCGACGTTCT
This sequence comes from Plantactinospora sp. CNZ320, assembly GCF_002846275.1. Taxonomy (NCBI): domain Bacteria; kingdom Bacillati; phylum Actinomycetota; class Actinomycetes; order Micromonosporales; family Micromonosporaceae; genus Plantactinospora; species Plantactinospora sp. CNZ320. The sequence goes on along the minus strand of NZ_PJMP01000001.1, from coordinate 2,340,129 downwards.
CGGCACCGAAGATCTCGCAGAGCGCGAAGAACTTCTCCGAGACCAGTGCCTTGATCGGCGCGGTGTAGAAGCTGACCCGGTCGTCGGCCAGCGCCGCGAAGTGCGCACCCGTGGCGACCAGGCTCTTGCCGGAGCCGGTCGGGGTGCTCAGGATCAGGTTCGCCCCGGAGACGATCTCGATCAGCGCCTCCTCCTGATGCGGATAGAGGCTGAGCCCGCGCTCCAGCGCCCACCCGGCGAACGCGTCGAAGAGGGTATCGGGGTCGGCGCTGCCCGGCAGCTGATCAGTGAGCGTCATAGCCGGTCCATGGTGCCTGTCCCGCCCCCCGCAGCGCCAATCGCCCCCATGTAAGGAAGGGGCCCTTCTACAACAGAAAACGATATGCGGGGGCCCTTCCTTGCACCTCAGGGGCGGCGGAAGATCAGGTCGCGGATGGGGCGGCCGGCGGCGACCCCGCGCCGCTCGAACTTCGTCACCGGCCGGTGCGCCGGGCGGGGGGCGAAACCGGGATGCAGGTTCACCAGCTCCGGGTCGGCGTCGAGGGTCTCGCGCATGCTGTCGGCGTACTCGGGCCAGTCGGTGGCACAGTGCAGGATGCCGCCGTGCACCAGCCGGGAGCGCAGCAGCGCGACGTGCGCCGGCTGGATCAGCCGGCGCTTGTGGTGCCGGGGCTTCGGCCAGGGGTCGGGAAAGAAGACGTGTACGGCGTCGAGGCGGTCCGCCGACAGCAGGTGCCGGACGAGGTCGAGCGCGTCACCCCGGGCGATCCGGACATTCGTCAACCCGTACCGTTCGGTCAGCGCGAGCAGGTTGGCGATGCCCGGCGTGTGCACCTCGACGGCGAGATAGTCGCGCCCCGGGTCGGCGGCGGCCATCGCCACCGTGGCGTCACCCATCCCGGAACCGATCTCCAGCACCACCGGTGCCACCCGCCCGAACAGCTCGGCGAGGTCCAGCCGGCGGCCGGTTGGCCGGTCGCCGATTGGCCGGTCGTCGTCGCTGCTGCCGCTGCCGCTGCCGCTGCCGTCGTCGTCGGCGCCGTCGTCGGAGTGCCCGGGAATCGGGACGGTCAGGCCGTACCTGGGCCAGAGCCGGTCCAGCGCGTCCAGGTGCCGTCCGCTGAGCCGCCCCCGGCGCGGGTGGAAGGTGCGGATCTGGGCCAGCCGATCCGGCGGTACCCGGCCCGGCGTCCCGGCGGGCGCGGGCTGCGGGGCCGGCGCGGCGGCGGCGCTGCTCTGGTCCTGGCTGGTGAGGGTCACGGGAACGTCAGCCTACGCGATCGGCCCGCGTGACCACGGATTCACCGGTCGGCCGAGGGCTCGACGGGGCTCGGCCGGATGCGGATCTGGGCCGAGAACGCCTGACCGGGTGTGCTCGGCGTCGACAGGTGAGAGGATTTCCTTATACGGCAGGCCAGCAGGCCCCGCAGTGTCCGGCCTGCCCGAGGCGCCGGGAGGGGGACCAGTGGCAACGCGTCGACGCATCGCGCTTCTCGGCGGTGTCCCGCTCGCCCTGCTGCTGGCCGTGCCCGCCCCGGCCCGCGCCGCCGACGTCTTCGTCCAGGTCAACCCGAGCACCGTCGAGGCCGGCTTCATGGTCGGCATCAAGGCGAGCTGCCGCACCAACACCCAGCCGGCCACCGTCGAGTCGCCGGCCTTCGGCACGGTGACGGTGCAGCCGCAGGCCGGGTTCCTCACCGCGGTCGCCAGCGTGCCGGAGACGACCCGGGCGGACACCTATCGGGTACGACTGAGCTGCCCGGACGGCGGCACCGCCAGTACCCGGTTGATGGTGGTGGGCGCCACCCGGCCGCAGAAGGGACCGGCGACCGGCTTCGGCGGCAGCGCCGGGGACGACCCGGGCGGACTGCTGGTGGCCGGCGGGCTGGCCAGCACCGTACTCGGTGCCGTGCTGGGTCTGGTCGCCATCCGTCGCCGGGCCCGGTCGATCGCCCCGCGCCGGACCTGACCGGGAGGAGTACCGCCCGATGGCCCGTACCCCCACCGGCCGGCGTCGCATCATCGGCGGCCGTCAGCCGGCGGTGCACCTGCGGCATCCGGCGGCCCGGCCCGGAGGCAGCCGCCCCCGCCGGAGCATGATCGGGCCGCTGGCGATCATCCTGGTACTCGTCGGGGTCTTCGCCACCGGCGCCGGGCTGGGCCAGTCGGCGGGCGGGCCGTTCCGCTGGCTCAGCGGTAGCAGCAAGGAGCCGCCCCGGGACTTTCCGGTACTCGCGCCGAGCCGGCCGGTGAAGCTGGCGGTTCCGTCGATCGGGGTACGCGCCCCGGTGCACCGGGTCGGGCTCGCCGACGACGGTTCGATCGCCGTACCCGCGCTGGAGAAGCACAACGAGGTCGGCTGGTACGACAAGGGTCCCACCCCGGGCCAGTTCGGGCCGGCGATCATCGTCGGGCATGCGGACACCCGTACCGGACCCTCGGTCTTCCACGATCTGGCGAAGCTCCGCCCGGGCGCCCGGATCGAGGTGACCCGGCAGGACCGGTCGGTGGCGATCTTCGAGGTCAACTCGGTCGAACACTTCGACAAGGACAAACTGCCCGCCGAGCGGGTGTACGGCGACTTCCGCCGCCCCTGGCTCCGCCTGATCACCTGCGGCGGGCGCTGGGTCGGTGGCGGAACCGGCTACTCCGACAACATCATCGCGTTCGCGTCCCTGGTCGACTCCCGCAAGCCGTGAACTGCCGCCGACCCGATCCGGGCGCCGCCGGGGCGGCTACGGAGCGGTGGGGCCGGCCTGCTGCACCACCTCGAACTCCAGCAGCGTGGCGCCGCTGGCGACCGGCCGGGGCTGCTCGCCGCCCGAACCGCCACCGGCAGGCCCACCCGCGTGTGCCTGGCGGGCCGGCCCGCTCGCCCACGCCTGGTACGCCTCCTCGCTCTCCCACTTCGTGTACACGAAGTAGCGGGTCTCGCCGGCCACCGGGCGGAGCAGTTCGAAGCCGAGGAACCCGGGGGAGTTCTCGACCGCGCCCTGCCGGGCGGCGAACCGGCGCTCCAGTTCCGGGCCGGCGCCTTCCGGAACCTCGATCGCGTTGATTTTCACCACTGCCATGGCCTCACCCTAGCCGCGCCGGGCCGCCGGTCACCCGCCGTCGGGGCCGGCCGTGGTGTCGACAACGATCGGGGCATGGTCGGAGGGGCCTTTGCCCTTTCGGGCCTCCCGGTCCACGTACGCCGAGGTGACGCGTTCGGCGTACGACTCGGTCGCGTACACCAGATCGATCCGCATTCCCTTGTTCTGGTGGAACATCCCGGCCCGGTAGTCCCAGTACGTGAACGGGTGCGGGCCCTTCATCGGCGTCGGCACCACGTCGGTCAGGCCCAGGGCGCGCAGGTCGGCCAGGGCCTGCCGCTCGGCCGGAGTCACGTGTGTCGAGTTGACGAAGAGCGCCGGGTCCCAGACGTCGGCGTCGGTCGGCGCCACGTTGTAGTCCCCGCAGACCACCAGCGGCAGCCCGGTGCGCAGTTCGGCGGCGAGCGCGTCGCGGAGCACCGCGAGCCAGGCCAGCTTGTATTCGTAGTGCGGCGAGTCCGGGGTACGCCCGTTCGGCACGTAGATCGACCAGACCCGCAGCCCGGCGCAGGTCGCGGAGATCGCCCGGGCCTCCGGTTCCGGGAAGCCCGGCTCGTCGGCGAACCCGACCGCGACGTCGGCCAGCCCGACCCGGGACAGGATCGCCACCCCGTTCCACCGCCCGTCGCTGTGGCTGGCCACCTCGTAGCCCAGCTCGCCGACCTCGCCGGACGGGAACGAGCCGTCCGGGCACTTCGTCTCCTGCAGGCAGACGACGTCAGGCTTCGTACCGTCGAGCCAGTCCAGCAGCCGGGGGAGGCGGGCCTTCACCGAGTTGACGTTCCAGGTCGCCAGGCGCATGTTCCCAGCCTGCCCGATCGGGCCGGAGAACGCAGGTCCGCGACGCGCCCACGGCTCAACTCCCGCCCGCCTGCCCGCCGGGGACGCCCGCCTGCCCGCCGGGGACGCCCGCCTGCCCGCCGGGGTGGACGCCCCGCCGGCCCGGTGCCGGCTGGCGGGCGCACCAGCACGTCCTGCGGTCAGGTGCCCGGGTTCTCCCCGGGGCGGCCCTGCTCGGCGAGGAAACGCTCCAACTCCGCGCCGAGTTCGTCGGCGGTGGGCAGCGGCCCGTTCTGGTTGGCGAGCAGGTTCGGCTCGCCCCGGCCCCGGGTGAAGGCGTCGTACTGCTCCTCCAGCGCCTGCACCAGCGAGGTCGCCTCGTCGGTCTGCGCCACCTGCCGGTCGATGTCGACCCGGACGGCCTCGGCGGCGGTACGCAGCGCCTCGGTGGGCAGCAGCAGGCCGGTGGCCCGGGAGACCGAGGTCAGCAGCAGCTCGGCCGCTCCCGGATATTCGGTCTGCGCCACGTAGTGCGGCACGTGCACCGCGAAGCCGACCGCGTCCCGGCCCTGCTCGCCGAGGCGGAACTCCAGCAGGTTGCCGGCGCTGCCGGGCACCTGGATGCGTTGCAGCCAGGATTCGTAACCGGTGATCAGCTCCGGTCGGGTGGCGTGCGCGGTCACCCCGATCGGGCGGGTGTGCGGCACCGCCATCGGGATCGCGTTCAGACCGATCGTCACCCGTACGCCGAGCCGCCGGATCAGGCTGGTCAGCGCCGCGATGAACCGTTCCCACTGGAAGTCCGGCTCGGGGCCGGAGAGCAGCAGGAACGGGGTGTTCTCGTTGTCACGCAGCAGGTGCAGTTCGAGCTTGGGCTGTTCGTAGTGCTCCCAGTGGTCCTCGACGAAGATCATCGTGGGACGCCGGGACCGGTAGTCGAGCAGTTGGTCGACGTCGAAGGTGGCGATCGTCCGGGACTCGAGGGTCGACACCAGGTGTTCCCGGGCCAGCCGGGTCGCGTTGCCGGCGTCGACGAAGCCGGAAAGCGCCTGGATCAGCACCGGCTGACCCAGCTCGGGCAGGTCGTCGGTGAGCTGGTAGAGCTCGTTCGGGTCGAGCACCGGTCAGGACCTCCTTGGGGTACGCCGGGACGCGCCTACACAGAGGGCGCCCCGATGTAGCAAACGCTGCCGCTATCTTGGTCCATTCCACCGAGCCACTCCGCGACCCCTGCCAGCATCGTGGCCCGGACCTCCGGTGGCGCGGCGGACGCCTCCACCGACGACCGGGCCAACGCGGCCAGTTCGGCGGCGGAGCAGCCGAGTACGTCCCGGGCCAGCAGGTACTGGTCGAGCAGGCTGGTGCCGAAGAGCAGGGGGTCGTCCGTGCCGAGCGCCACCGGCACCCCGGCGGTGAGCAGTTCGCGCAGCGGGGTGGCCGGCAGTCCGGCGGTGACGCCGAACGGCGGGTATGAGCTGGGACACACCTCCATCGCCACCGCCCGGCTGGCCAGCAGGTCGAGGGTGGCGGGATCGGTCGCCGCGGTCACCCCGTGCCCGACCCGGTTCGCGCCGAGCAGTGTCACGCAGTCCCGGACGTGCCAGGCGGCCTCGTAGAAGCCGCTGTGCGGCACGGCCAGCAGTCCGGCCTCGGTCGCCGTCCGCATCGCGGGCACGAAGTCGGCGATCCGGCCCCGCCGCTCGTCGTTGGAGAGTCCGAAGCCGACGACGCCGTGCCCGGCGTACCGGGCGGCGAGCCGGGCGATCCGCTCCGCGTGCACCGGCGGCCCGGCCCAACTGGCCGCCAACACCACTCCGGTACGCCCGCCGGCCGCTCCGGCGAGTACCGCCTCCACCACCGGCTCCAGCCCGCCCAGCCGGTCGGCGTACGTCGTCGGGTCGACCTGGATCTCGACCCAGCCCGCGCCGTCGGTGACGTTGTCGGCGGTCGCCTCGGCCACCACCCGGCTCAGGTCCTCGGCGGTACGCAGTGCCGCACGGGCGAGGTCGTAACGGCTCTGGAACGCGGCCCAGCCGGCGAGGAGGCCGGTCGGCAGCGGCTCGGGCAGCGGCAGGCCGTACCGGTCCGCCAGCTCGGCCAGCGTCTCCGGCCGCATCGAGCCGGTGAGGTGCAGGTGCAGGTTGGTCTTCGGCAGCCGACGGAGGTCGTGGTGCTCGTTCGGGTCGGGAACCGGTGCCATGGTCCACGGTCTCACGAGACCGGCCGGTCCGGCGAACGGGTGGGGGACCGGCCGGCCGGGTGCGGCTCGGCTGATCGGGGGAGGTGATCGATGTTGCCGTCGGTGACGGCTGATTCGAAGGTAGATGCCCCACTGACACGGTAAACGTGCTTCTTCTGGTATGCCCTGGTTGTTATATCTGACCAGTGCCGCCACCGCCTGCGGTCCGATGACCGGTTGTCGGTCCCGCAGATGTGGTGGAGGCCACCCGGTGACTCCCCGTAGTCGGCCATCGGCCTGCCTAGCCTCGTCGGATGCCTGACGACGACCGTTCTGAGACCGCGTACTCCGCCGTACCCAGCACTGTCCGATCGGATGATGTCCCCTCCGACGACTCGACATCCGGCACTGCCCCGCGCCAGTCGCCCGGGGCGTTCCGGCCCGCCCCGCTGCGCAGGCTCGTACTCCTGCTGTCGGCCCTGGTCGGCCACCTCCGACCGCTCGGCGCGGCGGTGGCGCGGCGACTGGTCCGGGCCGCTGCCGCCCTGGCCTGGCGTGTCCGGCCCGCTGCCCTCGCCGCCGGTCGGGTGGCCGGCATGCTTGCCGCTCGGCTGCGTCGTGCGGCCGGGCCGACCCTGACGGTCCTCCGCACCCTGGGACTACGCCTGCGCCGCGCCGCCGAGCCGAGGCTGGTCCGGCTTCGCCGGGCCGCCGAACTCGGGCTGGCCCAGCTCCGCCGGGTGGTCGAGCCGGGACTGCTCCGGCTCCGCAGGCTGCCGGCCGTCCGTGCCGCCGAGCAGCTGGTGCACCGGCTCGCCGCCCGGGTCGCGCCGCCAGTGCACCGGCTCGCCGCCCGGGTTGCACCGCCGGCCCGACGGTTCGCTCGCTGGATCGCGCCGCCGGCCCGCCGGTTCGCTGCCCGGGCCGGCGCCCTGGTGGCCCGGACCGGACTGCCGGACCGGTTGGGCCTGCACCGCCCGGCCCGGGTCGCGGTGGCGGCCGGGCTGCTCTGCTGCCTCGGCGCGCTCGCCGCCGTCGAGGCGGTCTCGCCGTCGACCGGCCCGGCCGGCGGCACCACCGCGACCGCCGAGGACCGGGTCGCGCTCTCCCGGCCGGACGACGGCACCGGCGAGCCGTCCGGCCCGGACCGCTCGACGGAGCGGGCCAGTCGCTCCGCCGGCCAGGAGCGGTCGGCGGCCGCCACGTCGGACGAGGCGGACCCCGACACGTCCTCGCCGCTGGACGACGCGGCACCGGTCGCCGGGCTTACCGAGGTCCAGATGGACAACGCCCGAGCCATCGTCCGGACCGGCCGGGACATGGGGATGCCCAGGCAGGGACTGATCATCGGCGTCGCCACCGCCATGCAGGAGAGCAACCTGCTCAACCGGGCCAGCGAGGTGCTTCCGGAGTCCAAGCGCTACCGGCACCAGGGCACCGGCTGGGACCACGACTCGGTCGGGCTCTTCCAGCAGCGCACCAGCAGCGGCTGGGGGCCGGTGAACCGGCTGATGGACCCGGCGTACGCGAGTGCCCGGTTCTTCGAGGCGCTGCGCCAGGTACCCGGCTGGCAGCGGATGCGGCTGACCGAGGCGGCCCAGGCGGTGCAGTACTCGGCCTACCCCGAGCACTACGCCAAGCACGAGAGCCAGGCGACCAGGGTCGTCGACGCGCTCGTGCCGTCCTCGAACCGCTGAGTGCACCAGCTGAGGTGGGCGGGCAGGGCTTGATCCGTGCGGCCACTATGGAGGCGTGGACCCGTCCGAATCGTGAGACCGGTGTGACCGGGCCGAGGATCGGGTAAACCTGGTAGTTCAGGACCACGCTAGGAGGACCGAGATGGCATCACTTGTGCAACGGATCCGGATGTTCCTCAGATCTCCGCAGGGGCGGCAAGTCGTCGAACGGGGGCGGCGCGAGCTGGCCAAGCCGTCGAACCAGCATCGGATGCGCCAGATCATGTCCCGGCTGCGCGGCCGGCGCTGACCGTCGATCCCGACCGGTCCGGGCCGGGCCGGTCGTATCCTGATCCGTCCCCTCGAGATCCGGAGTGTGCACCGTGACGGAGTTCCAGCCGGCCGGCGGCCCATCCGCAGTACCGGTACCGCCACCGACCGACCGTACGCCGCCGGCCGCCGCGAACCCCGGCCCGGCATCCCCGCCGGCCGCCGTCGGGGTCGCGCAGGTCGGTCCGGACACGGCGGTGGATCGGGTCGAGCCGGTCGAGGCCGAGGCCGCCGTCGACCCGGAGCTGGTCGTCGCCCCGCCCGGCGGGCTGTGGGAGCGGATGAAGGCCGATCCGCAGTACGCCCCGGAGCACCTCGCCCTGGAGGCGGTCCGGCGGATCGGGCCGCAGGCGCGGGCCTGGGCCGAGCGCAACCGCGCCTGGTATCCGCAGATGACCCCGGAGGCGATGGCCGAGACGGCGATCCGGAAGTTCGTCAACCACGCCCGGGTCTCCGGAGCGGTCTCCGGCGCTGCCGGCCTGCCCGGCGCGGTCCTCGACATGGGCGTACTGGCCTGGACCCAGGCCCGGATGGTGCTCTACGTCGCGGCGGCGTACGGCCACGACCCCGAGCACCCCGACCGGGCCACCGACCTGCTCGTGTTGCAACGAGTCCACAAGATCGCCGAGACGGCGCGGGTGGCCCTCGGGGTGGCCGCCGGCCGGGAGCGGTTCGACGCCCTGCGGGGCCGGTCGTCGGCTCCACTGGCCCAGGTGATGTTGCGACTCGGGCTGAAGCTGGCGCAGATGGCAGGCGTCCGGGCCGCCAAGAAGATGCTCGCCAAGGCGGTCCCGGGTGCGGCGGTGGTGCTGGGCAGCTGGGCGAACTCGGCGGCCACCAAGAACCTGGCGGACCGCTCCCGACAGCTGTACCGGCCCCGCGCGATCATGCCGCCGCCTCGGTGACCGCGATCATGCCGCCGCCTCGGTGACCGCGATCATTCTGCCGCCCCGGTGACCTCGCCGGTGACCGTCGACGGGAACTCCTCGGGCGGGGTGGGGTGGCATTCCGCCACCGGCCGGCCTCAGTCGGCGCGTCGGGCCGGGCCGGCCAGGCCGGAAGCCCGCCAGGCCACCTCGGCCAACTCGTTCTGCCCCGCCACGTTCGGGTGGAAGTAGTCCAGCCGGTTCAGCAGGTCCAGCCCGAACCGCACCCGGTGCGCCGCGCCGCCGTCGTACCGGCAGCGCGAGCCGTACGCCTTGCAGGCGGCGGCGAGCTGCTCGTTGTACGCGTCGATCCGGGCCCGGAACGTCGACCGGCGGGTACGGTCGGCCGGCTCGGTCGAGGTGGGGCTGGCCAGTAGCGCGGGACAGATCCGACCCCGCCAGGCGCGTACCGCCCGAGGGTCCTCGTGGCCGACCTCCCAGACGCGGTAGAGGTTCGGGATGCTCACCACCAGTACCCGGGCCTTCGGCAGGCCCTTCTTCAGGGTGGCGAGTCCACGGTCGATCTCATTGCGGAACGCCGCCACACCTGTCATGTCCTCGATCCCGCCCCGGCAGGCGTCGTTCGCTCCGATGAGTACCGTCACGTACTCCACTCTGGCGCGTACCGCCGCGGCGGCCTGGGTGGTCAGGCCGGCGGCGCGGGCGCCGTTCACCGCCTCGTTGTGCGCGTTGCCGCGGATGGCCGGGTTCACCTCGCGCACCCGCCGGTAGAGGCTGTCCACCCGGCTGCTGTCCCCGGTCGACCACGAGTTGCGCTGGCAGGCGGCGAGCACCAGACAGGAGCCGAAGCCGGCGGTGATGGAGTCGCCGAGGGCCGCGATCGAGTCGGGCAGTCCGGGGCGGGGCGTGCTGGGCGGAGGGTCGGGTTGGCCGCCACCCCCACCACCGCCCGACCCCTCGCAGGCCAGTGCGAAGGCCGCGAGCACGGCGGTGACGGCGGCGGTCCAACGCCTGGGCATGCTGCGTCTGGGCATGCTTCTCTCCGTACAGAGCGGACAGCAATCGCTCCGTAACTGTACGCGGCGCCACCGTCGGCCCGGAACCCTCGCCGGTGCCCCGGCGGCATGCGGATCACCGACACCTGGCCCGGCGCCGGTCAGTGGGGGTCAGAGGCGGGTCAGCGGCTGTGCTGCGGCTGCCCGTTGCTGACGGCGACGAAACTCTCCGGTCGGATGGTCACGATCACCCGCTCCGGGGCGTCCCCGATCTCGTAGACGTTGTCTTGACATCCTCTCCGCCCTAAAGGACGGAGATTCCCTCCACGCTGCGTGTGGGACACGCGGCGTCCGGGTAGGTTACCGCTTCTCTGCGCTCCGCCGGGACGAGTCCCGGTCTTACGTGCGCTCCACGGTCGTTGAGGTCCGCCTGTCCAGCGGCCCTGATGTTCTTGGCGGCGTTGACGTCCCGGTCGTGGTGGCTGCCGCACGGGCAGTCCCACGCGCGAACGTCGAGCGTCATCTTCTCGTTGATCCGTCCGCAGTCGGAGCATATCCGGGTGGACGGGAAGAACCGGTCGACCCGGGCGAAGGTGCGCCCGTACCTCGCGGCCTTGTACTCCAGCATGGTGGTGAAGCCGGCCCATCCGGCGTCGTGGACGGATTTGGCGAGCCTGGTCCGGCCGAGTCCGGCAACGGAAAGGTCCTCGACGTACACCGCTTGGTTCTCGCGGATGATCGCCGTGGACAACTTGTGCTGCCAGTCCCGCCGGGTGTCGGCCACCCGGGCGTGCGCCCTGGCGACCTTGACGACGGCCTTCTTGCGGTTCTGGCTGCCGCGCTGCTTGCGCGAGAGGGCCTGTTGCAGCCGTTTGAGCTTGCGGGCGGCGCGACGCAGGAACTTTGGGGCGGCGACCTTCGTGCCGTCGCAGAGCACCGCGAAGTGGGTCAGCCCCAAGTCGATGCCGACCTCGGGCTCGACCAGCGGCAACACCTCGTCGCTCGCCTGGACGAGGAACGAGGCGAAGTACCGCCCGGCGGCGTCCTTGATGACCGTCACGGACGAAGGGTCGCACGGCAGAGTCCGCGACCAGCGCACGTGCACGTCGCCGATCTTCGGCAGCCGCAGGCGGCCGTTGTCCAGAATCTTGAACCGGGAGTTCTTGGTGAAGCGGATCGCCTGCCGGTTGTCCTTGCGGGACCGGAACCGGGGCGGGGCGGCCTTGCCGCCCTTACGCTTGCCGGACAGCGAGTTGAAGAAGTTGCGGTACGCGGTGTTCAGGTCCACGAGAGCCTGCTGCAACACCACCGCCGACACCTCGGCAAGCCAGGCCCGCTCCGGCGTCAGCTTCGCCTCGGTGATCAGACGACGCGACAACTCCCCGTCGGAGATGTACTTCTCGCCCGCCTCCCACGCGGACTGACGAAGGCGCAACCCGTCGTTGAACACCACCCGCGCGCAGCCGAACGCCCTGGCCAGCTCGATCTGCTGGCCAGGCGTCGGGTACACACGGAACTGGTAACGGAGCTGCACAATCATCAATGTAACTCAAGGGCGTGTCCTCGCAGCGGCTACGGCAGGAATTCCCCGACCTCGTACGCCACTACTACCGCGCCAACAAACTCTGGTCCGGCTCGTACTTCGCAGGGACCGTCTGCGGCGCACCACTGACCGCCGTGAAGCAGTACATCGAGCAGCAGAACCGACCAGGTCAAGGCACTGCCCGGGCCTAGCGGCCCTCCCAACGCGGGCCTCCACCCCCGACCTGAAGGCCGAGCACTGGCCCGCATCCCGGTAGCGCTGTTGCAGCGACCGGTAGAAGGACGCGACATCGTCGTCGTCCTCGATTTTTTCGACCACCCGTTATACCCATCCCGGCGCCGGAATCCCACCGTCCGCCCGGCTCCTCGGGCAACCCGGCGGCGACCAGCTACGACGGGGCGGCCGGCCAGGTTAGTTCATCCCCATACCGGGTAGTTGGCCGAAATGGCCTCGAGATCGCAGCCCCGACGGGCGAAAGGGACGGTTGGCCACCCGTACAGCGCGCTGAACCTGCGCCTGGCGCTGGCCTCGTTCGGTCTGGTGATCTGCGTGGTGCTCGGCGTGCTGGCGCTCCGGGCCGACCTGCTGGTCCTCGCGGCGGCCCTCGGCATCCTCGCCGTGGTCGCCGTGGTCGACCTGGTGGTGATCCAGCGCCGCCGGGCCGCGCGGCGCCGGGAGGAGCCGCCGGGCACCAAGCACTCGCTCTTCGAGTGAGCCTTGCTCTTCGAGTGAGCCCCGCGCTCCGAGTGAGCACGGACCCGGTCCCGGTCCGCCCGTGACCCACGCTCCGGCCGATTCACCGACATCGAAGGGAGTACGACATGTCGATCGCCACCATCGACCCGAGCACCGGACAGGTGCTCAAGACCTTCGAGGAGATGACGGACGAGCAGTTGGAGGCGGCCCTCGCCCGGGCGGCAGCCGGCTTCGACGAGCTGCGTGCCACCACCTTCGCCGACCGGGCCCGGTGGATGACCGCGGTGGCGGACCTGCTGGAGGTGGAATCCGACGGCGTGGCCCGGATGATGACGACGGAGATGGCCAAGACCTACGCGTCGGCCAAGGCGGAGGTGGCCAAGTGTGCGGCGGCCTGCCGGTACTACGCGGCACACGCCGAGCGCTTCCTCGCCGACGAGCCCGCCGACGCCGGTTCGATCGGCGCCACCTCGGCGTACGGCCGGTACTTCCCGATGGGTCCGGTGCTGGCGGTGATGCCGTGGAACTTCCCGCTCTGGCAGGTGCTGCGGTTCGCCGCGCCGGCGCTGATGGCCGGCAACACGGGGCTGCTCAAGCACGCCTCGAACGTGCCGCAGACGGCGCTCTATCTGGACGAGCTGTTCCGCCGGGCCGGCTTCCCGGCCGGTGCCTTCCAGGCCCTGATGATCGGTTCGGACCGGATCGAGCAGGTACTGGCCGATCCCCGGGTCCGGGCCGCGACGCTCACCGGCAGCGAGGGCGCGGGACGGTCGGTGGGTTCGATTGCCGGGAAGTACCTGAAGAAGACCGTGCTGGAACTCGGCGGCAGCGACCCGTTCGTGGTGATGCCCTCGGCCGACGTGGCCCGGGCCGCCGAGGTGGCCACGGTGGCCCGTTGCCAGAACAACGGCCAGTCCTGCATCGCGGCGAAGCGGTTCATCGTGCACACCGAGGTCTACGACGAGTTCGCCGAGGCGTTCGTGGCCCGGATGTCGGCGCTGCGGCTCGGTGACCCGATGGACGACGCCACCGACGTCGGGCCGCTCGCCACCGAGCGGGGCCGGGACGAGGTGGCCGAGCAGGTCCGGGACGCCGTCGCCAAGGGGGCCAGGGTGCTCTGCGGCGGCGAGCAGCCGGACCGGCCCGGCTGGTGGTACCCGCCGACCGTCGTCGCCGAGCTGACCCCGCAGATGCGGATGTACGCCGAAGAGGTCTTCGGACCCGTCGCCGGGCTCTACCGGGTCGGCTCGTACGAGGAGGCGATCGAGGTCGCCAACGGCACCGACTACGGCCTCGGCTCGAACGCCTGGACCCGGGACCCGGACGAGCAGCAGCGGTTCGTCACGGACCTGGACGCCGGGATGGTCTTCGTCAACGGGATGACCACGTCCTATCCGGAGCTGCCGTTCGGTGGCGTCGGCAACTCCGGCTACGGCCGGGAACTCTCGGCGCAGGGCATCCGGGAGTTCTGCAACCTCAAGGCCGTCTGGATCGGCGCGGGGGACTCGACCGGCGCGGGCGCGGGCGCGCACAGCGAGTAGCCGCCGGTACGCCACGGCGGGCAGCAGGAAGAAGAGCGCGGCGCGTCGCCCGGCTCCCCCGAGGGCCGGGCGACGTTTTTCGGGCGCGTACCGGTTTCGTGCGCGTACCGGGTGTGCGGGGCGGGGGCGGTGGGGTATGGGAAACCGCCATGACGGTCTTCGGGCTCCACGCCTCGCACGAGCAGATCCACCCCGCCGAGTTGCTCCGGGCCGTCGTCCGGGCCCAGGAGGCGGGTTTCGACGCGGCCATGTCATCCGACCACTTCTCGCCATGGAGTGCCCGGCAGGGGCAGTCCGGCTTCGCCTGGTCCTGGCTGGGCGCCGCGTTGCAGGCCACCACCCTGCCGTTCGGCGTCGTCAACGCGCCGGGCCAGCGCTACCACCCGGCGATCATCGCGCAGGCGATCGGCACCCTCGGCGCGATGTACCCCGGCCGGTTCTGGGCCGCGCTGGGCAGCGGGGAGGCGAGCAACGAGCACATCACCGGAACGGGCTGGCCCCGCAAGGAGATCCGGACGGCCCGGCTGCGGGAGTGCATCGACGTGATCCGCGCGCTGCTGGCCGGTGAGGAGGTCAGCCACGACGGACTGGTCACAGTGGACCGGGCCCGGCTATGGACCCGGCCGGAGGAGCCGCCCGCGCTGGTAGGCGCAGCGGTCAGCGAGGCGACCGCCCGGTGGTGCGCCGAGTGGGCGGACGGCCTGATCACCGTGAACGCGCCGGTGTCCCGGCTGCGCCGGATGATCGACGCGTACCGGGACGCGGGCGGCCGGGGCAAGCTGCACCTCCAGGTACACCTGAGCTGGGCACCCGACCAGGCGGAGGCGGCCCGGATCGCGTACGACCAGTGGCGCAGCAACGTCTTCGCCCCGCCGGTCTGCTGGGATCTGGAGATGACCGACCACTTCGACGTTGCCTCCGAGCAGGTGTCGCCGGAACAGGTCGCCGAGGTGGTCAACGTCTCCGCCGACCTGGGCCGGCACGCGGCGCTGCTGCGCGAGTATGCCGACCTCGGCTTCGACGAGATCTATCTGCACCACGTGGGGCAGCACCAGGAGGCATTCATCGACACCTTCGGGGCCAAGGTGCTACCCGAGCTGCGGACGGGCGGGACGAACCACAACTGAGCCGTGTCCGGCTCAGCTCGGCCCCGCCCCGTCGTCGCCGGTGCGGGGCCGCAGGCGGCGTTCGAGAACCTGACCCGGCCAGCGCCGGTCGGCCAGCGGCACGGTGAACGGTTCGGTGGCGGTGAAGCCCTGGCTCTCGTAGTAGCGGACCAGGGCGCCGTCGTCACCGGCGTAGCAGTCCACCCGGAGCAGGCCGACCCCCTGGGCCCGGGCGAGTTCCTCGGCGTACTCGAGCAGTCGCGCGCCGATCCGCCGCCCGGCGTGGGCACGGTCGGTGACCAGCAGGTTGACGTACAACTCGGGTTCGGTCGCGGCCGGGACGTGCGGCACCGCCGTGCCGACGACGAGCGCCCCGACCGGACGCCCGGCGAGTTCGGCGAGGTAGAGGTCGCCGTCGGCGGCCCAGCCCCGGACCTGGGCGATCCGGCGCGGGTTGCTGGAGTGCGGCGCGCTGCCCCACTGCCCGGTGCGGCCCCGTTGCACCAGCCAGCGGGTGGCGCCGTCGAGCAGGGCGAGCACCGCGTCGACGTCGCCGGGGCTGCCGGGTCGGACGACGAGCCGGTCCCTGACCTCCTCCCGGTGGCCGTCGGTGGTGCGGGCGGAGCTCGGGGCGGACCCGTCGCGCGGTTCGGGTCGGAGCGGACTCGTTGGCACATCGTCCATTTTGGCAGAAGATGCATTTACCACTACCACTGCGAACCGATTTCGCATCCGGCACCAGGAGGTCACCGATGACGCAGACCGCCGCCGACAGATTCCCGACCAAACACCTGCCCGGCGTGACAGTCCGGGAACTACCCCCACCACCCCGGTCGGCCTGGTCGATCATCGGGCCGGGGGTGATCGCTGCCGGCGTCGGCCTGGCGTCCGGGGAGTTCATCCTCTTCCCGTACATCGCCTCGCAGGTGGGGCTGGTCTTCCTCTGGGCCGCCGCCGTCGGCATCATCACCCAGTGGTTCCTGAACATGGAGATCGAGCGCTACACCCTGGCCACGGGCGAGACAGCGCTTACCGGCTTCTCCCGGTTCTGGCGGCACTGGGGACTGGTCTTCGCGATCATGGTCTACTTCGCCAACCTCTGGCCGGGCTGGGCGTCGAGTTCGGCCACGATGCTGACGTACCTCTTCGGTGGTGACGCCACCTGGATCGCCGTCGGCCTGCTGCTGGCGATCGGCGCCACCCTCACCCTGGCCCCGGTGGTCTACACCGCACTGGAGCGGGTCGAGTTCGTCAAGGTCGGGCTCGTGCTCCTCTTCATCGTCGTCGCGGTGGTCTTCGCCATCTCGGCGCAGGCCTGGGGAGACCTGCCGAGCGCGGTGACCGCCCCCGAGTTTCCCACCGAACTCGGCTTCGCGCTGATGCTCTCCGCCCTGGTCTTTGCCGGTGCCGGTGGCGGGCAGAACCTGGTGCAGTCCAACTGGATCCGGGACAAGGGCTACGGGATGGGCAGCTACGTTCCCCGGCTGGTCAGCCCGGTCACCGGCCGGGAGGAGGCGGCCCCGGACGGCCGGGGCTTCGTCTTCGAGCCGACCGAGGAGAACCTGGCCCGCTGGCGGCGCTGGTGGCGGCTGGCCAACCGCGAGCAGCTGGTCACCTTCGTGCTGATCTCGTTCGTCACCATCGTGCTCACCTCGCTGCTCGCCTACTCCACCGTGTACGGCGTGCCGGGGCTGGCGAACAGCGTCTCCTTCCTCCAGGTGGAGGGGGAGCGGCTCAAGGAGATCGTCGGGCCCTGGTTCGGCACCCTGTTCTGGGCGATCGGGGCACTGTCGCTCTTCGCCGCCGCGATGGGCATCGTCGACTACACCAGCCGGCTCGCCGCCGACGTGCTCAAGACGGCGTACCTGCCCCGGCTCTCGGAGAGCCGGATCTACTTCGGGCTGGTCTGGGGGCTGGTCGGGCTCGGCTGCGCCATCCTGCTGGCCGGCTTCGACCAGCCGCTGATCCTGCTGGTCATCTCGGCCTGCGTCGGCGGGCTGATGATGTTCTTCTACTCGATCCTGCTGCTGGTGCTCAACCGCCGGGTACTGCCCGAGCAGATCCGCCCCCGCTCCTACCGGGTGGTCGCGCTGGTCTGGTCGGTGCTGCTCTTCGGCGTCTTCTCCGCCCTCACCGTCTGGCAGCAGGGCGACCGCCTCCTCGACTGGCTGCGGTGAAAGGAAGGGCCCCCGCATATCGTTTTCTGTTGTAGCGGGGGCCCTTCCTTGCACCTCAGGTGCAGGGGATGCCGTTGACGGTGAACAGTGTCGGGTTCGGGTTTGGGCCACCGGCGGTGGTGGCGTTGAAGCCGAACATCTGGCTGGCCCCCGGGGCGATCCGCGAGTTGTAGGACTCGTTCCGTGCGGTGACCCGGGCACCCGACTGGGTCACCTTCGCCATCCACGCATCCCGGACCTTCTGGTCGCCGTTGAAGGCGAAGCTCAGCGCCCAGCCGTTGATCGGGGTGGTGCCGGTGTTGGTGATGGTCGCCTGCCCGGTGAACCCGCCGCCCTCGGCCCAGGTGCCGAAGTTGACGTACGTGACCCGGCAGCCGGAGCCGGCCGGCACCGAGGTGCTGCCGCCCTGGTCGGCCAGGAACGAGGCGATCCAGGCGAGCGCCGAGTTCCAGTTGATCGCCACCTCGTTTGTGGCGTACGAGGCGATGTCGTCGACGTAGCAGAACATCGGCGCACAGCCCGCCAGCAACTCCTTGGCGAACGGGTCGTCGAGGCTGGCGTTGGCGCCACCGGCGATCGAACCGGCCGGCGGGTTCGGCAGCGACTCGTCGTACTGGTTGCCGAAGATCCGGCTGTGCTGGTTCTTCGACGCCTTCTCGCCCCACCCGGTCACGTACGACTGGTTCAGCGCGTTGCGGCCGAAGATGTAGTCCATCCCCTGCACCGCCCCGTCCCGGTACTTCGACGCTCCGGTCAGGTCGAAGGCGGTGGCCAGGACGACCGCGTTGTTGATGATGTTGCTGTTGGCGCCCCAGAAGTAGCTGTTCGGGGTGCCCGGCATCGGCAGCCCGTACGCCTGCCCCTGCGCGGTCGCCAGGTAGCGGTCGGCGGCGGCCACCACCGAGGCGCGGATCCGGTCCCGCTCGGCCGCCGGCAGGCCGCTCGGCACGGTGGCCAGGTCGAGCCGGCCGAGCGCGGCGGTGCTGCCCCAGCCGAACCCGTGCGCCCCGAAGACCGCCTCGTCGTCGGTGTGGTGCCGCGACGCGGTCAGGTCGGCCAGGTACGACGCGTCGCCGGTGCTCAGGTAGAGCTCGGCGGCGGCCCAGTAGAACTCGTCGGTGACGTCGCCGTCGGCGTAGGAGCCGCCGCCGTTGCCGTCGTTCGGGTCGGCGTACCGGGTCGGGTTCGCCTTGGCCGCCGCGTACGCCGTGGTGGCGGCGGTACGGCAGCGCTGCGCGAACGTGGCGTCGTACGGGGCGAAGAGCCGGGCGCACTGCGCGGCCGTGGCGGCCAGGTTGAGCGTCGCCGCGGTGGACGGCGGGTGCAGTTCGCGCAGCTCCGGATCGTCCTCGGGTTGCAGGGGCAGCCCGGTCCAGTTCTGGTCGTGGATCTTGTGGTGTGCCATCCCGGCCAGCGGCTTACCGGCCGGCACCTGCATCCGGAGCAGGAACTCCAGCTCCCAGCGGGCCTCGTCGAGGATGTCCGGCACGCCGTTGTCGCGTTCGGGCAGCCGGAGGGTTCCGTCGCCGAGCGCGGCACCACCACCGGCGGTGGGTGCGGTCTTGGTCCGCTCGAAGGCGTTCAGCAGCTGGTAGGTGGCGATGCCGCCGTTCACCACGTACTTGCCGTGGTCACCGGCGTCGTACCAGCCGCCCCGCACGTCGAGCCGGTAGTCGCAGACACCGGGCTGGCACGGTACGTCGGTGTCGCCCCTGTTCGGCGCCACCCCGAGGTGCCCGGCCGGCCGGGCGTACTCCTCGCCGACCAGGTCGCCGTCGATGGCGATGCCGCTGCGCTGGATGTAGAAGAACTGGAGCGAGTCGGAGCGGAGCTGCTTCCAGACGTCGGTGGAGATGTCGAACGGGTGGCTGGTCTGGCCGTCGGCGGTCAGCGTGTAGCCGGTGCCCGGGGTGCGGTAGGCGGAGAAGTCGACGCTGTGCACGTTCTGCGCCGACGCTGGGTCGACGCCGCGCGGGGTGCTCTGCCCGCTGGCCACCACGGCACCGGCGGCCGACTTGAGCTGCCAGCCGAGCGGCTCGGTCGCCTCGGTGACGATCGTGGCGTTCTTCGGCCCGGCCGGCAGGTAGCCGACCTGGTTGACCCGGACCCTCGGCCCGGTGTCAGGCACGTACGGCGGCTCCTCCTCGCCGCCGAGCAGCGAGGCGTTGTCCAGGCAGAACTCGTACGCCTCCGCGTTGCCGCCGACCTGGAAGGCCAGCTGGGCGACCTCGGTGTCGGCGGTGGCGGTGAAGGTCCGCTCGACGTGCTGCGCCTCGGGGCCGAAGGTGACGTCCTCGGCGAAGAACGAGGTGTACGGGTCGACGCCGAGCTGCACCGCCACCCGTACCGTCGCGCCGGGGGTGGCGGAGGCGTCGAAGGAGAGCGTGTACGACTCGCCGGCCACGAGTGTCACGTCGTTCTGCCCGACGCCGCCGTCCCACGGGTTGGCCAACCCGCCCGGCACCTCCGAGCAGAGCCGGCCGTCGGTGACCCCGCTCGAGGTGGTGCCGTAGGAGTACCAGCCGGTGGTGCCGTTCGCGAAGTCGCCGTTTGTCAGCTGTTCGGCGCCACCCGGTGGCGGTCCGGTGTCGGCGTCACTTGCCAGCGAGACGTCGTCCAGGCAGAACGTGTACGCCTCGGCGGCGCCGCCGAGCTGGAACGTGAGGGTGCCGTTGGCCGAGTCGAGGGTGCCGGTGAACTCGTACCCGAACTCCTCGGCGGTGGCGTCGAGCGCGACGTCCCGGGAGAAGACCGTGGTGTACGGCTCCTCGTTGAGCTGGACGTTCGCCTTGACCGTGACCGGCGCGCTGGCCGAGGCGCGGAAGCTCAGCGCGTAGCTGGCGCCGTCGGCGAGCGGGATGGTGTTGTGGCCGAGGCTGGCGTCCCAGGGGTTGGCGAGGCCGGCGGGGACCTCGGTGCAGAGCTGGCCGTCGGTCGCGCTGAGCGTGAGGTTGGCGGTCGACCACCACGGGGCGGTGCCGTCGGTGAAGGTGCCGTTGACGATGTGTTCGGTGGCGGCCAGGGCGCCGGTGGAGCCGTCGGGCCGGGCCTGCGCGCCGGTGGCGGCGCCGGTGAGCAGCAGGGCGGCGGTGGCGAGCAGGGTGACCGCGCGGGAGGACCGGCGGTGGCGGTGGCGGGGTCGGAACACGGGGGATCCCTTCCGGTGGGTGTGCCGCCAGCGGCCCGCGCAGCGTTCGGGTTCACGGCGGCGAAGCACTCGGGTTCGCGGGGTGAACCGGCAGCGCAGCTGGGAGCGCTCCCAATCCGGAGCCGATGTTGCCAGCCCGTTTCTGGCATGTCAATCGACCAGGCTGGATAGAATCCGCCGCCAGGCGGCCGCAGCCGCGCAATGGGTCACCGGCGAGCGGGCCGCCCCGGACCGGCAGGTCCGGCCCGGGGCGGTGCTGGGACCACGCGAGGGCAACACCGGCAACAACACCGACGTGCCGTCGGTCAGCCGACGGCACAGGCGCTGTCGTTGAGCGTGAACGCCGTCGGTGCGGTGTTGCTGCCGGTCCAGGTGGCCAGGAATCCGAAACCGGTGCTCCCACCCGGGGGGATCATCGCGTTCCAGGACGCGTGGCTGACCGTCACCGTGGCGCCGGTCTGGGTGTAGCTGCCATTCCAGACCTGGCTGAGCCGCTGCCCGTTCCCGAACGACCAGCGCAGGGCCCAGGCGTTGATCGGGACCGTGCCGGTGTTGGTGATCCGCACCTCCCCCTGGAACCCGCCGCCCCACTGCCCGGGGACCGCGTACGCCACCCGGCAGGCGGTGGCCGGGCCGCTCGGTGACGCCCCGGTCGGGGTGGGCGTGGCGGTACGGGTCGGTGTCGGCGTCGCGGTGGGGGTCGGGGTGGCGGTACGGGTGGGTGTCGGGCTGGGCGTGGCCTCGATCCGCGACGGGTCGACGATTCCCCAGTACGCCGGCTTGGCCTGCAACTGCGTGTCGAACAGCAGCGGCGCGTCCTTGCGGGCCACCGGGAAGGTGTCCAGCCAGGTGTCGTCGTCGGTCAGCCCCCAGAGGGTCACCGAGGTGATCTCGCCGGCGTGCCGCCGGTAGACGTCGAACAGGTCCCGGTACCGGTAGCCCTGCCGGACCAGCCGGTCCCGAGGCGGAGCCGGAAAGGCCTCCCCCTCGTTGACGTAGATACTGATGTCCATCTCGGTGATCTGCTGGTCCACGCCGAGCGGGACGAACTTTGTGATCATCGCCTCGGTCTCGGCCGCCGACGGCCAGTCCACGTTCACGTGCATCTGGTGCCCGACGCCGTCGATCGGTACCCCCTCGGCCCGCAACTGGCTGACCAGGTTGAACAGGTGGTCCCGCTTGGCCGGCACGTTGGTGTTGTAGTCGTTGATGTAGAGCTTCGCCCCGGGGGCGACCTCGCGGGCGACCCGGAACGCGGTCCGGATGTAGTCCAGCCCGGCGATCTCGTACCACCGGCTGCGCCGCAGCCCGTCGGACTGGTTCTCGTCGATCACCTCGTTGACCACGTCCCAGACGCCGATGTCGGTGCCGTACCGGCCGACCACCTCGCGGATGTGCCGGTCCAGCCGGGACAGCAGCAGCGCCCTGTTCGCCTCGGTCGGGGTCATCGGGTTGCCGTCGGCGTCGGCGAAGACCCAGGCCGGGGTCTGGTTGTGCCAGACCAGGGTGTGTCCGCGTACCGACATGTCGTTGTCCCTGGCGAAGTCGACCATGGCGTCGGCGTCGGTGAACCGGAACGTGCCCTCGGTCGGTTCGGTGGCGTCCCACTTCAGCGCGTTGCCCGGGGTGACCGAGTTGAAGTGCCGGGTCAGCAGTTGCGCGTGGTTACCGATGATCGTCGACGGGCTGATCGCGGCCCCGATCGGGAAGTGCTCGGCAAGCACCGCCCTGACCGCCGGGATGTCGGTCTGGACCGGCGGCAGCGGCAGGTACGAGAGGCTGAAGTCGTCGATGTGCAGTGACGCCGTACCGCTGCCCGTCTCGAGGTAGGCGGCCAGGAAGTCCACGTCGTGGGCGAGCGTGTAGGTGCCGTGCAGGTTCACCCAGTCTTCCGAGGTGACCGTGGTGTTCCCGACCACCTGGTCGTAGGAGCTGGTGCCCTCGGTACGGCGCTCGACGCTGAGCCGTACCGGTGCCGGGGACTCCCCGGCGGCCAGCCGTACCCACACCGAAAGCGTGTACCGGGTGCCCTTGGTCATGTCGTCCAACAGGTCCACGGCCGGCCCCTGCCAGCTCTGGGTGCGGCCGCTGACGAGCAGGCTCCGGGTGCCGGTGTGCGCGGCGGCGGTGCTCACCGCGACCACCTCGTCGGCCCGGGACGCCCAGCCCTGGGTGGTGTCGTCCTCGAAGGTGCTCGACCGCAGCACGACCGGCTCGGCGGCCCGCGCCGGGGGAGCGGTCGTCACCGGTACGGCGACGGCGGCGGTCGCCGCGACGGCGAGGCAGCCGAGGAGGGCGGCACCTACCGACCGGCTCCGGCGGGTCCTTGGTGTGCGCATTTCTGGAGTCCTTCCCGGGACCACGTGCGCGGCGCGGGCTCGCGACGCGCGTACCTGTCGTGGGGTGCCGCGCGCACCGCACCGGGTACGCCGGTCGTCGCGCCGGCCCGGGGTGGATCCGTCGGGACGTCGCGGCCGTCGGTGGCGGTGCGCAGCGGCGCACGACCGACAGTGGGATCCCGGCACGGTTTGCCCGACGTGGCGGCAGCGGTCGCGCGGATGTGCCGGCACGCAGCCCGGGGTGTGCCGGCCGGCCCACAACCCCGTGCCGGCTCCGGGCGGGGGGTCGTCCACCACCTCACCGGGGCGGCGGGCCATCACCTCGATCGATGCTATGAGTGCCCATGATGCCCGTCAATCGCCGTGCGCTCCCAACGGTCGCGTGTTGCCGGGTTGTTTCCGGCGAGTGAATCGACCGATCTGGATTAAATCTCGGTGGGTGGACCGGCGAACGGCGGCTACCGGCGGCGGAGCGGTTCGCGGGCCGTGATCACCGTTGCCACGTACGGTAAATTTCGACCGCCACTCCGAGCCGTGGTGATCTACTGCAAGCATTTCGGCCGTCTTTTTGGCAGGCTGCCTGCCATGAGCCTGAAGCTACGATCCGTGGCGGTGAGCGATCGCGGCCTGATCCGGGGCGCGAACCAGGATTCCGTGCACGCCGGGCCCTGGCTGCTCGCCGTGGCCGACGGCATGGGCGGGATGGCCGCCGGTGACCTCGCCAGCACCATCGCGATCGACGCGATCCGGCCGCTGGACGTCGAGACCCCGGAGGAGGGCCTGGTCGCCGTCCTGCAGAGCGCCGTGGACACGGCGAGCGCGGGCATCCGGGCGGCGGTAGCCGAGGATCCGGAACGGCAGGGCATGGGCACCACCCTGACCGCGCTGCTACTCGCCCGTACCGGCGCCTGCCTCGCCCTGGCCCACGTCGGCGACTCCCGGGCGTACCTGCTGCGCGGCGGAACGATGACCCAGCTCACCAGGGACGACACCTTCGTGCAGATGCTTGTCGACGAGGGGGTGATCAGTCCGGAGGAGGCGCACAGCCATCCCCGCCGGGCGGTGGTCACCCGGGCCCTTCAGGGCGAGCCCGTCACCCCCACCTACACCACCGTGGTGCCGCAGACCGGCGACCGCTGGCTGCTCTGCAGCGACGGGCTCTCCAACGTGGTACGCCCGGACAGCCTGGCCGAGGCACTGCTCGGCTATCCCGACCCGGCCGGCTGCGCGCAGCGCCTGGTCGACCTCGCCCTGCGGGCCGGCGGGCCGGACAACATCACAGTCGTGGTCGCGGACGTCGTCGACACCCCCTGACCGCGCCGCGCCGGCCCTTCGCGGGTACCCGGCTACCGGCGGCGGGGTTGCAGACCCCGGGTCGGGGACGCCTCGGTCGGGTCGGCCGGCCACGGGTGCCGGGGATAGCGACCGCGCAACTCGGCGCGTACCTGCGGATAGCCGGTCTGCCAGAACGAGGCGAGATCCCGGGTCACCGCGACCGGCCGGCCGGCCGGGGAGAGCAGGTGCAGCAGCACCGGTACCCGCCCGTCGGCGATCCGGGGCACGTCCCGCCAACCGAAGGTCTCCTGCAACTTGACCGCCAGTACCGGTGCCGCCGGATCCGAGTAGTCCACCCGGTGGCGTGACCCGCTCGGTACGGCCAGCCGCTCCGGGGCCAGCTCGTCGAGCCGGGCCGCCTCCCGCCACGGCAGCAGTCGGCGCAGCGCGGCCGGGACGTCGATCCGGGCCAGGTCGGCCCGACGCCGGGCAGCGGCCAGTTCCGGGCCGAGCCACTCGTCGGCCCGGTCCAGCAGCGCCGCGTCGGTCATCTCCGGCCACGGCTCACCCAACGCCTGCCGGCAGAACGCGAGCCGGGCACACAGCTCCCGCGCCTGCCGGCTCCAGGTCAGCAGGTCGAGCCCGACCTGACGCAGCCCGTCCCGCAGTGCGGCGGCGACCCGGGCCGGGTCCGGGCGGGTCAGCGGGCGGTCCAGCAGCACGATCGCGCCCAGCCGCTCCACCTCCCGGGCCACGACGTCCCCGCCGGACCAGGCGATCTCCTGCTCCCGCCGCAGCAGCGCGGCACCGGCCTCCCGGGCGGTCGCCTCGTCCACCACCGCGGCCTGGCGGATCGCCGCGCCCCGGCGCCCGGGTGCCCGGTCGGCCACCGAGATCGCCAGCCACTGCGCACCGGCCAGCGCCGAGCCCGGCGCCAGGTCCGCCGCGGTGCCACCGGCCATCAGGTACGTGTTGGCGTCGCCCTGCCGGACCCGGGCCAGCCGCTCCGGGTACGCCAGCCCGACCAGCAGCCCGGCGGCCAGGTCATCCGGCAGTCCCGGCCCGCCTCGGCGGTCCCGGGGTCCGCCCGGCTGCTCGCCCGACCCGCCTCGTCCGGTCGCCGGTGCGGTGAGCCCGTTCCCTCGGTTGGGCGTGGTGGGCTCGTTCCGTCCGGTGGGCTCGCCTCGTCCGGTCGCCGGTGCGGCCGGGGGCGGTGACTCGTCCAGGGCACCGCGCAGCCGGTCCACCTCCGCCCGCCACCTGGCGCTGGCCGGGTCCGTACCCGAACGGAGCCGGCGCCAGGTGGCGACCAGGTCGTCGCCGGGAGCGGACTCGGCGAGCACCCCGACCACCTCCGCCGCCCGGTCCGGCCGCACCGCCGTGGCGCCGTCCAGCAGCGCCCGGGCGAGTCGCGGATGAGCGCCGACCGCCGCCATCGCCCGGCCCCGCCCGGTCACCCGGCCGTCCTGACCGATCGCGCCGAGCGCCTCCAGGGTGGCCCGGGCCACCTGCATCGCCGCCGCCGGTGGCGGATCCGGCAGCGCCAGCCCGGTGCCGTCCGGGCGCCCCCAGCAGGCGAGTTGCAGGGCGAAGGCGGTGAGATCGGCAACCGCGATCTCCGGCTCGGGCTGCGCCGGCAGCCGATCGTGGTCCGCCGCCGACCAGCACCGGTAGACCCGGCCCGGTGCCTCCCGGCCCGCCCGCCCGGCCCGCTGGGTCGCCGCCGCCCGGGACACCGGTACTGTCACCAGCGCGCCGAGCCCCCGGGCCAGGTCGGTCCGGGCCACCCGGCTCAGCCCGGCGTCCACCACCACGCGTACCCCGGGCACGGTGAGGCTGGTCTCCGCGACGGCGGTGGCCAGCACGACCCGGCGCCGGCCGGTGGCCGGGCGGAGCGCGGCGTCCTGCTCGGCGCTGGACTGCCGGCCGTGCAGGCGTACCAGGTCGGTGCCGGCCAGCCCGGCGAGTCGGCCGGCGACACCGTTGATCTCCCCGGCTCCGGGGAGGAAGACCAGCAGGTCGCCGTCGTGCTCGGCCAGCGCCCGGCGTACGGTCGCCGCCACGTGGTCGAGCAGCCGCGGATCCACCCGCAGCCCGTGCGGCGGGTCCACCGGCCGGGGTGGCGGTGCCCAGACCACGTCCACCGGGTACGCCCGGCCCTCGGCGCGCAGCACGGGTGCCGGGTGCGCCGCCGAGCCGAGCAACCCGCCGAGCCGCTCCGCCTCGGCGGTGGCGGACATCGCCAGCAGGCGCAACTCCGGCCGGAGTGCCGCCCTGACCTCGATGCCGAACGCCAGGGCCAGATCGGCGTCGAGCTGCCGCTCGTGGGCCTCGTCGAGGAGTACCGCGCCGACGCCGGGCAGCTCCGGATCGTGCTGGAGCCGCTGCACCAGCAGGCCGGTGGTGACCACCTCGATTCTGGTACGCGCACTGGTGCGGCGCTCGCCGCGCACCGCGTACCCGACGGTTTCCCCCACCCGCTCGCCGCGCAGCTCCGCCATCCGGCGGGCGGCGGCCCGGGCCGCGACCCGGCGCGGTTGGGCGACGACGATCCGCCCGTCGACCCCGTCGGCGAGCGCCAGCGGGACCAGCGTGGTCTTGCCGGCCCCGGGCGGCGCCACCAGCACCGCGGCGCCGTGCTCGGCCAGCGTGTCGACCAGGGCCGGCAGCACGTGCCGGACCGGCAGGTCGGCGGTGGGTTCGAGCGATGGCATCGGGCCAGTGTCGCACCGGCGGCAGCGCCGGCCGGCAGCTCGTCGGCAACGACGCGTCACCTGGGGCGGCGGGTCGGTGTCCTAGACTTCACCGCCGTGAGTGTGCCGCCGCGCCGGGCTCCCGGTGACCTGCTGGTGCACCTGCGCCGGGCCCGCGACCACGCGGACCTGCACTACACCGAGCCGCTGGACCTCGGCACCCTCGCGGCGGTGGCCGGGATCAGCAAATACCACTTCCAGCGCCTCTTCACGGCGACGTACGGGGTCTCCCCGGCGGAGTACCTGAGCCGACGGCGTGTCGAACGGGCCCAGGACCTGCTCCGGGCCACCAACCTCACCGTCACCGAGGTCTGCCACGCCGTCGGGTTCACCAGCCTGGGCTCGTTCAGCAGCCGGTTCCGGGAGGTGGTCGGCGAGACGCCGAGCGAGTTCCAGCGCCGCTGGGCCGCGAGCGGGGCGCCGCGGATCCCCGGCTGCTTCGTGTTCATGTGGGGGCTGGCCGAGCGGCGGGGCTCCGCAACCGGGGAGAAGCCGGGCCCGGGCGACCGCTCCTAGCCTGGACGCATGATCACCAACATTTCGATAACCAGCGTGTTCGTCAAGGACATCGACGCCTCGAAGGCGTTCTACCTCGACGTGCTCGGCTTCGAGGAACACTCCGACATCACGCTCGCGGACGGCTCCTACCGCTGGTGCACCGTCAAGCACCCCAAGCAGCCCGAGCTGGAGGTGCACCTGACGCTGCCGGGTCCGCCGTACTCGCCGGAGATGGTGAGCGCGATCAACCGGGAGATGGACTCCGGCGGGATGTTCGGGCTCGGCCTGCGGGTGGACGACTGCCGCAGGACGTACGACGAGCTTCGCGCCAGGGGCGTCGAGTTCATCCACACCCCGGAGGAGCGGCCGTACGGCGTCGAGGCGGTGGGCCGGGACAACTCGGGCAACTGGCTGGTGCTGGTCGAGTCCCGGGAGTACTCGCCCGTCGACGTCGACTGATACGAACACCACCGCCCCACCCGGTGGCCGGCGCGGTCGTCCGCCCGGGCCGCCGGGTGGGGCGGCGGTGTGCCTGCCCTGCGCTCAGTACGTGTCGGCGAGTTGGCCGCGGAGTTTGGTGAGGGCGCGGGTGAGGAGGCGGCTGATGTGCATCTGGGAGACGCCGATTTGTTCGGCGATCTGGGATTGGGTGAGGTTGCCGTAGAAGCGGAGGGTGAGGATTTTCTGTTCGCGTTCGTCGAGGGTGGCCAGGGCGGGGCCGAGGGCGACGCGGAGTTCGGCGAGTTCGTATTCGTTGTCTTCGCTGCCGAGGAGGTCGCCGAGTTCGGTGGTGCGGTCGCCGTCGCCGGTGGGGGTGGACAGGGAGACGGCGTTGTAGGCGCGGGCGCCTTCGAGTCCTTCGAGGACTTCTTCTTCGGTGAGGTTGAGGTGGGTGGCGATGTCGGTGATGGTGGGGGAGCGGCCGAGGGTTTGCAGGAGGTTGCTGTTGGCTTCGCTGATGGCGAGGCGGAGTTCCTGGAGGCGGCGGGGGACGCGGATGTCCCAGGTGCGGTCGCGGAAGTGTCGTTTGAGTTCGCCGATGATGGTGGGGATGGCGTAGCCGGCGAAGTCGACGCCGCGGGTGGGGTCCCATTTGTCGATGGCTTTGATGAGGCCGACGGCGGCGGTCTGGATGAGGTCGTCGGTGGGTTCGCCGCGTCCGCTGTAGCGGTGGGCGAGGTGGTTGGCCAGGGGGAGCCAGGCTTCGATGGCTTTGTCGCGTAGGGCGGGTCGGGAGGGGTGGTTGGCGGGTAGCGCGGTCATGGCGTGCAGGAGTTCGGTGGCGGTGTCGTTCGGGGTGGGGGTGCTGACCGGCGCGGTGGTGGTGGTCGGCGCGGTTGTGGTGGTCGTCATGGTGGTCCTCCCTGCTGGTGGGCGGAGGCGAGTTGTGCGGTGGTGGAGGTTGGTTATGTGGTGTTCAGGTGGTGGAGTGTTGTGTGGCTGTTAAGCCAACACCTTAGCCCGTTGGTATCGGCAAACGCTAGCCGAACGGCTGATGTATAAAACGGATAAAACTACACATGGACGAGGTTTCGACAAGATCTTTCCACTGAATTAGGCTCCACCCCGTGACCCATCTCGCTCCGGACGACCCGGTATCGGACCGTCCCGGACGACCAACAGTCGCCGGGCTGGTGCTCGCCGCCGGTGCGGGCCGGCGCTACGGCGGGCCCAAGGCACTGGTCCGGTTCGACGGCCGGCTGCTTGTCGAACGGGCCGTCCAGGTCGCCCAGGGGGGTGGCTGCGCGCCGGTGGTGGTGGTGCTCGGCGCCGCCGCGCCGGCCATCCGGTCCCGGGCCGACCTCGGCGACGCCGTGATCGTGGAGAACCCGGACTGGGAGACCGGGATGGGCTCATCGCTGCGGGCCGGGCTGGCCACACTGCGGGAATCCGGCGCCGTCGCGACGGTCGTCCTGCTGGTCGACATGCCCGGGATCACCGCCGAGGCGGTCCGTCGGATGACCGGCATCGCCGCACCGGACGCGCTCGGAATGGCCGGTTACGGCGCCCGGCGCGGCCATCCGGTACTGCTCGGCCGGGCACACTGGTCCGGCGTGGCCGAGCTGGCGGTCGGTGACGTGGGCGCCCGGCCGTACCTGCGGCGGCACCAGGCGCGGCTGTCGGTCGTACCCTGTGCCGACGTCGCGGACGACACGGACCTGGACGTGCCGCCGGCGACCGTACCGTGACCCGGCGGGCGTCGCTGCGACAGTGCTGAGGCGTTCTCGTCCGGCCGGTACCCGGCGCTCGGCGGGGACGGCTCAGTGTGGCAGGCGCAGCGCGAGATAGCAGTCGACCCGGTCGGGAAACCGCGACAGGTCCCGCCCGGTGAGCTGCTCGATCCGGCCGATCCGGTAGCGCAGGGTGTTGACGTGCAGGTGCAGCCGTTCGGCCGCCCGGCTCCACGAACCGGAACAGGCCAGAAACTCGTCCAACGTGCCGAGCAGGTCGGTGTCGTGCGTCCGGTCGTAGGCGAGCACCGGGCCGAGTACCCGGTCCCGGAACGCCCGGCGCGCCTCGGCGGGTACGCCGGAGAGCAGCAGCAGGTGCGAGGCGAGATCAGCGGCCGAGACCACGGTGCCGGGGCCGGGGTCCGCGATCGCCGTGGCCAGGGCGTGCTCGGCCTGCTCGACCGCGCCCGGCACCCCGCCCGGGTCGGCCGCCGCTCCGCTGATCCCCACCGCGAGCCGCCCGGCGCCGAGCCCCGGCACCAGCCCCGCGACCGTACTCCGGAGCAGCTCGGAGACCCCGGCGAGTTCGGTCGGCCCGCCGGCCAGCACAGCCAGCACCGTACCGGCCCGGGCGACGCCGGTGACCATGGCCGGCAGTGCCGTCGACCGGGCGAGTTCCTCGGTGACCGCGACCGCCAACTCCGGGGGCGTGGTCAGTCCGGTCAGCCGGACGGCCAGCACCAGCAGGGTCGACCGGGGCGGCAACCCGCCGGAGGAGAGCGCGGCGCGCAACTCCGCCGGGGAGGTGCCGGTGGACAGGACCGTGCCGAGCTGGTCGGCGAGCCGCCGTTCCACCCGGCCCGTCTCGTCGGCGTGCGCCCGTTCCAGCGCCACCAGGCTGACCAGTTCGGCCGCCGCCTCGGGCAGCCCGGGCGGCGGTTGCGGGCCGGACCCGGCGGCGGACGGCGACCAGCCCAGCTCCGTGTCCCGTACCGCACAGGCCAGCAGCCAGGCGGCGAGCCGGTGCTCGGGGCGGCCGGAGACGGCGACCACCCAGACCCGCCGGCCGTCGACCTCCACCACGGCCGGCAACCGCCCGGCGGACAGGAACGAGGACGCCAACCGGCGGCGGGCGTCGGACGGCAGTGCTCCGGTACCGGCGACGGCCCGACCGGTGGCGGTCAGCACCCAGCAGTCGACGCCGAGATCGGCGGCAACCGGCTCGATCAGGTCCGCCAACCGGGCACCGCCGGCCATCGCCGCGGCCAGCCCTCGATACCGGCCGAGCACCGTCGCCAGCCCGTTCGCCCGCCGAGCCCACAGGGTCGGGGTGACCTCGTCGATGATGTCCCGGAAGCTGACCTCGACCGGGACCTCGAACAGTGGTACGGCGTACCGCCGGCACGCCGTCACCAGGTCCTCGGGCACCGACCCGTACGCCGCGTCACCGGCACCGATCGCGGCGACCCCGGCGGCGGCGCAGGCCGCCACGAACCCGTCCGAGTCACCGGCCCGGCGCCGCCACATCAGTCCGGTCAGCACGATCTCGCCCCCGGAGAGGTAGCGGCGCGGATCGGGCAGGTCGGTGACGTAGACCCGGCTGACCGGTCGGTCCAGTCCGGATTCCCCGGTGAGCAGTGTCAGCCGCAACTGGGGTCGGTCCAGCGCCTCGCGCAGCAGCATCGCGTACCCGTCCGATCCCGGCGCCACGGGCCGGTTGGAGGAACCTACGAAAACGATACGGCGGCCGGCGACGGTTTCGGTGATCGCGCCGGTTCACCAGGGCACCGCCCGGCTGTTGTACTT
The DNA here is from genome assembly GCF_002846275.1 of Plantactinospora sp. CNZ320. Classification (NCBI taxonomy): domain Bacteria; kingdom Bacillati; phylum Actinomycetota; class Actinomycetes; order Micromonosporales; family Micromonosporaceae; genus Plantactinospora; species Plantactinospora sp. CNZ320. The sequence goes on along the minus strand of NZ_PJMP01000001.1, from coordinate 2,309,134 downwards.
CTGGACAACCGCGCAGGCGTACTTCTGGTCAACCGGGCAGGAGGTGAACGGGTGGCCACCGTCAGCACCGGGTTGGACGAGTTCAACCGGCGGTCGGCCGGGCAGGCCGAGCAGGCACTGCTCGCCTGCTGCGCCGCGCCGGACTTTGCCCGCACGGTGGCGGGCCGGCGGCCGTACCCGGACGTCGAGGCGGTGGTGGCGGTGGCCGACGCCGCGCTGCGCCGGCTGAGCTGGCCGGAGGTGGCGCAGGCGCTGGCCGCACACCCGCGGATCGGCGAGCGGCCGACCGGCACCGGTACGGAGGCGGACTGGTCGCGCCGGGAACAGTCCGGAGTCGACGGTGCCGACCAGGAGACCCGGGCCGCGCTCGACCGGGCCAACCGGGAGTACGAGCAGCGGTTCGGGCACCTCTTCCTGGTCTTCGCCGACGGCCGGACGGACCTGGAACTGCTCGCGGCGGCCCGGCGGCGGCTCGGCAACGATCCCGGCACCGAACGCGAGGTGGTCCGCAACGAACTGCGGCAGATCGCGCTGCTCCGGCTGAGGAGGCTGCTCTCGTGACCGACGACCGGACCAACCCGCCGGACGGCCTGATCCGGATCTCCACGCACGTGCTGGACACCGTCCGCGGCGAACCGGCCGCCGACATCCCGGTCCGGCTCGACCGGCGGGACAGCGGCGGCTGGACGCCTGTGGCACACGGCCGGACCGACTCCGACGGGCGGCTGGCCGACTGGACGCCGCAACTGGACCGGCTGCCGCTGCGCGGCGGACAGGCCGGCGGCTATCGGCTGGTGTTCCAGGTCGGGCAGCACTATCCGGCGGGCGCGGCGTTCTTTCCGGAGATCGTGGTCGCCTTCCAGATCACCGAGCCGGATCGGCACCACCACGTGCCGCTGCTGCTCAGCCCGTACGGCTACACCACCTACCGGGGAAGCTGAGGAGGCGCGGCGGTGGCGATCGTGCTTGGCCCGAACCAGTACGGCAAGGCCGAGGTGCGGCTGGTCCGGGTACGCCGGGACGGCCCCCGGCACGAACTGCGCGACCTGACCGTCAGCATCGCACTCGCCGGAGACCTCGACGAGGTGCACCGCAGCGGGGACAACGCGCACGTGCTGCCCACCGACTCGCAGAAGAACACCGTCTACGCGTTCGCCCGGGAACACCGCGTCGACCAGCCCGAGGAGTTCGGGCTGCTGCTCGCCCGGCACTTCGTCCGGAGCGCGCCGGCGATCTCCCGGGCCCGGGTGGAGTTGACCGAGCACGGCTGGCAGCGGCTCGGCCCGCACTCGTTCCAGCGCGACGGCGCCGAGAGCCGTACCGCCACGGTGACGGTGGACGCCGGGACAGGGGGCGGGGCCGACGGTGCCACTGTGGAGTCCGGGCTCGCCGGGCTGGTGCTGCTCAACAGCACCGACTCGGAGTTCAGGGGTTACCTGAAGGACCGGTACACGACGTTGCCGGAGACCGACGACCGGATCCTGGCCACCGCCGTCGAGGCACGGTGGCGGCACCACGACGTCGACCCGACCGGCCCGGGGCGGGACTGGGCGGAGTCGTACGCCGGGGTACGGGCCGCACTTGTCGACGCGTTCGTGGAAACCTACAGCCGTTCGCTGCAACAGACCCTGTACGCGATGGGGCACCGGGTACTCGCACAGCGTCCCGAGATCGCCGAGGTGCGGCTGACCCTGCCGAACCGGCACCACCTGCTGGTCGACCTCGCGCCGTTCGGGCTGGACAACCCGGGCGAGGTGTTCGTGGCCACCGACCGGCCGTACGGGCTGATCGAGGGCACCGTGACCCGCACACCGGAGCACGGGGACGGCGGGGCGGGCTGATGGAGTTCCTGCAACCACGGAACTGGGCCGAGGCGCTGGCGGCGCGGTCGGCGTACCCGGAGGCGCTGCCGGTGGCCGGCGGCACCGACGTGATGGTGGAGCTGAACTTCGCCCGCCGCCGCCCGCCGGCCCTGCTGGACCTGGGTCGGGTTGCCGAGCTGGCCGACTGGGGCGTCGAGGACGGGTTGCTGCGGCTCGGCGCCGGGGTGCCGTACCGGCGGATCGTCACCGAGCTGGCCGGCCGGGTGCCGGGGCTGGCGATGGCGGCCCGGACGGTCGGTTCGGCGCAGATCCGCAACCGGGGCACCGTCGGCGGCAACCTCGGCTCGGCCTCACCGGCCGGGGACGCGCTGCCGCCGCTGCTCGCCGCCGGGGCGCTGGTGGAGCTGGCCTCGGTCCGGGGCGTCCGCCGGGTGCCGGTGGCCGGCTTCTGCACCGGGCCGAAGCGCAGCGTGCTCGCCCCGGACGAGCTGATTGCCGCCGTCCTGATCGCGCCGGACGGCGGGCCGGAACAGTTCGCCAAGGTCGGCACCAGGAACGCGATGGTGATCGCGGTCTGCTCGTTCGCGCTGGCGCTGCGGCCGGCGGACCGGACGGTCGGCACCGGGATCGGTTCGGCGGCACCGACGCCGGTCCGGGCGGAGGCGGCCGAGGAACTGCTCGCCGCCGAGCTGCCCTGGGCGGACCGGATGGTGCTGCCGGAGCCGCTGGTCCGCCGCTTCGGCGAGCTGGTCGCGGCGGCGGCGAGTCCGATCGACGACCTGCGCGGCACCGCCGCCTACCGCCGGCACGCGCTCGGGGTGCTGGCCCGGCGGGCGGTGCAGCGGGTCTGGGCGGAACACCGGCGGAGGGGGGACGACGGATGAGGATCGACTGCGTGGTCAACGGCGAGCCGCGCCGGGCCGACGACGTCTGGGCCGGGGAGAGCCTGCTGCACGTACTGCGGGAGCGGCTCGGGCTGCCCGGCGCCAAGAACGCCTGCGAGCAGGGCGAGTGCGGCTCCTGCACTGTCTATCTGGACGGCGAGCCGGTCTGCGCCTGCCTGGTGCCGGCCGGGCAGGCCCGGGGCCGCGAGGTGGTCACCGTGGAGGGGCTCGGCCCGGGACCCGGCGAACTCGACCCGGTGCAGCGGGCCTTCGTCACCGCCGGGGCCGTGCAGTGCGGATTCTGTACCCCGGGACTGGTGGTCGCGGTGCACGACCTGCTGGCCCGGACGCCGTCCCCGGCCGAGGAGGAGATCCGGGAGGCGTTGGCCGGAAACCTGTGCCGGTGCACCGGGTACGAGAAGATCCTGGCGGCGGTACGGCTGGCCGCCGGCCGGGAGGACAAATCATGATCATCATCGAGAACTGCGCGGTCGCCACCGTCGACCCGGCCGGTACCGAGTACTCCGACGGGCACCTGGTGCTCGACGAGGGCCGGATCGTCGCGGTCGGCCCCGGGCATGCCCCCCGCTACCACCGCTCGGTACGCCGGATCGACGGCACCGGCTGCCTCGCCACCCCCGGCCTGGTGAACACCCACCACCACCTCTACCAGTGGGCGACCCGGGGGATGGCGCAGCAGGAGGAGCTGTTCGGCTGGCTCAAGGAGCTCTATCCGGTCTGGGCCGGGCTGGACGCCGAGGTGGTGGCCGCGACCACCGCCGCCGGGCTCGGCTGGCTGGCGCTGCACGGTTGCACCACGAGCACCGACCACCACTACGTCCACCCGTCCGGGGCCGGTGACCTGATGGCCGCCCAGGTGGAGGCGGCCCGGGGGGTGGGGCTGCGGTTCCATCCCTGCCGGGGGTCGATGGATCTCGGGATGTCGGCGGGTGGGCTGCCGCCGGACGAGATCGTCGAGGAGACCGACGCGGCGCTGGCCGCCACCGAGGAGGCGATCGACCGCTACCACGACCCGGCCGATGACGCGATGCTGCGGGTGGCGGTGGCGCCCTGCTCGCCGTTCAGTGTCACCCCGGAGCTGATGACCGAGGCGGCGGCGCTGGCCCGGCGCCGGGGCGTACGGCTGCACACCCATCTCGCCGAGACCGTCGACGAGGAGGAGTACTGCCGGCAGACCCACGGCTGCACCCCGGTCGAGTACGCCGAACGGCTCGGCTGGCTCGGCCCGGACGTCTGGCTGGCGCACGGCGTACACCTGGACGACGCCGGGCTGGACGCGCTGGCCGGCAGCGGCACCTCGGTCGCGCACTGTCCCAGCTCGAACGCCCGGCTCGGGGCCGGTACCGCCCGGGTGCGGGAACTGCTGGACCGGGGCGTGCCGGTCGGGCTCGGCGTCGACGGACCCGCCTCGCAGGAGGCCGGCCAGCTCGGCGCGGAGCTGCGCCAGGCGCTCTACGCGGCCCGGCTGCGCGGCGGGGCGGCGGCGCTCACCGCCCGGGACGCGCTGGCGCTCGGCACCATCGGCGGGGCGCGCTGCCTCGGCCGGGCCGACCAGCTCGGATCGCTTCAGGTCGGCAAGCTCGCCGACGTGGTGCTGTGGCGGCTGGACGGGCTCGGCCACGTCGGCATCGACGACCCGGTGGCGGCGCTGGTCCTCGGGCCGCCGGCCCCGGTGGAACTGTCGCTCGTGGGAGGTGAGCCGGTGGTCGACAACGGTGAACTGCGCACGGCCGACCCGGGCGGCTTGGCGCGCGGGCTTCGGCGGGCGCACCGGACCCTGATCCGCCGGGCCCGGCGATGACCGGGCCGCTGGGCGAGGTGCGGCCCGCCAAGGATGCGGCCGGGCCGCGACCGGAGGTGGCGGCAGCGGTCTCCCAGGGCATCGGGACCAGTCCGGTACGACCGGACGGGGCGCTGAAGGTGCGCGGCGAGTTCGCGTTCTCGTCGGACCTGTGGGTCGACGACATGCTGTGGGGCACCACCCTGCGCAGCCCGCACCCGTCGGCGGTGATCCGGGGCATCGACATCGGCGCCGCGCTCGCCGTCCCGGGGGTGTACGCGGTGCTGACCGCCGCCGACGTGCCCGGCGACCGGCACTACGGGCTGGAGGTGCCGGACCAGCCGGTGCTCGCCGTCGACGAGGTCCGCTACCGGGGCGAGCCGGTGGCGATCGTCGCCGCCGACCATCCGGAGACGGCACGGCGGGCGGCCGAGCGGATCGTCGTCGACTACCTGGTGCGGGAGCCGGTGACCGACCCGGAGGCGGCGCTCGCCGACGGCCGGCTGGTGCGGCACGTGCCGATCCGCCGGGGCGACCCGGACGTCACCGCCGAGGTGGTGGTGACCGGGGAATACCGGGTCGGCATGCAGGACCAGGCGTTCCTCGGGCCGGAGTCGGGGCTGGCGGTGCCGGCCGAGGACGGCGGGATCGAGCTGTACGTCGCCACCCAGTGGCTGCACGCCGACCAGCGGCAGGTCGCCGCCGCGCTCGGGTTGCCCGTCGAGTCGGTGCGGCTGCGCCTGGCCGGGGTGGGTGGCGCGTTCGGTGCCCGGGAGGACCTGTCGATGCAGGTGCACGCCAGCCTGCTGGCGTTGCATACCGGGCGGCCGGTGAAGATGGTCTACGGCCGGGAGGAGTCGTTCGTCGGGCACGTGCACCGGCACCCGGCGATCCTGCGCTACGAGCACGGCGCGACCCGGGACGGCGAGCTGGTCTACGTACGGGCATGGATCCTGCTCGACGGCGGAGCGTACACCTCCACCACCCCGGCGGTGGTGGCGAACGCGGCGAGCCTCGGGGTGGGGCCGTACCGGGTGCCGAACGTGACGGTGGACGCGTACGGGGTGCACACCAACAACCCGCCGTGCGGGGCGATGCGCGGGTTCGGGGCGGTGCAGGCGTGTTTCGGCTACGAGTCGCAGATGGACCGGCTGGCCGAGGCGGTCGGGCTGGATCCGGTGCAGGTGCGGATCCGCAACGCGCTGGCCGAGGGCGGGCTGATGCCGACCGGGCAGCGGGTGGAGGGGCCGGCTCCGGTCGCCCGGTTGCTGGAGCTGGTCCGGGACCGGCCGGCACCCGCACCGGCCGGCGACGACCCGCGACAGTTGCCGGGCGGGGTGGCGAACACGACCGGGCCGGAGCAGGTGGTCCGGGGGGTCGGGTACGCGATCGGGATCAAGAACGTCTGCTTCTCGGAGGGGTTCGACGACTACTCCACCGCGCGGGTCCGGCTGGAGCTGATCGGTGGCGAGCCGACGGTGCTGGTGCACACCGCCGCGGCCGAGGTCGGGCAGGGGCTGGTGACGGTACAGGCCCAGATCGCCCGGACCGAGCTGGGCGTCGAGCGGGTGGTGGTGGCGACCGCCGACACCTCGGTCGGGAGCGCGGGGTCGTCGTCGGCGTCCCGGCAGACGTACATGACCGGGGGTGCGGTGCGGGCGGCCTGCCAGGCGGTCCGGGCGGCGCTGGCGGCGCGGCTGCCCGCCGGTCCCGACCCCGGTGCAGGTGACGGTGCCGGGCTGGAGCTGGCCGGCGGTGTGCTCCGGGACGCCGCCGGCCGGAGCCTCGGCACCCTGGTCGAGCTGCTCGCCGCCGGACCGGTCGAGGAGACAGTCCGCTGGCGGCACCGGCCGACCCGGCCACTGGACCCGGTGACCGGGCAGGGCAACGCGCACGTGCAGTACGCCTTCGCGGCGCACCGGGCCACAGTGGACGTGGACCCCGAACTCGGGCTGGTCCGGGTGGTGGAGATCGCCACCGCCCAGGACGTGGGCCGGGCGATGAACCCGCAGGCGGTACTCGGACAGATCCACGGCGGCACCGCCCAGGGGCTCGGGCTGGCGCTGATGGAGGAACTCCAGGTCGTCGACGGGGTGATCCGGAACCCGTCCTTCACCGACTATCTGATCCCGACCGTCGCCGACGTTCCGCCGATGACCGTCGACGTGCTGGAGCTGGCGGACCCGCACGCCCCGTACGGGCTGCGTGGGGTGGGGGAGCCGCCGACCATCTCGGCCACCCCGGCCATCGTGGCGGCGATCCGGGCGGCGACCGGGGTACCGCTGACCCGGGTACCGGTCCGGCCCGAGCACCTCACCGGGACCGGCTGATGGGCCGGCTTCCCTCGGACGTCTACGCCGAACTGGACGGGCGGCTCGGGCCGGTCGACGCCGAGCTGCGGCGTCGCTACCCGGGGCAGCCGTCCGGGCGGCAGCCGGTGCACACCGTCTACGTGCCGGCCGACCGCTGCGGCCCAGGGCTGCCGGCGCGGTGGGGAGCGGCGGCACTGGCGGCGTTGCGTGATCATCCGCCGCTGCCGTACCCGGCGCGGCTGCACGAGCGGGTGGTCGACAAGCTGCGCCGGGAGCCGATCGAGGACCTCCGGATCGACTTCGAGGACGGCTACGGGATACGCGACGACGAGACCGAGGACGCGGCGGCCCGGGAGGCGGGGCGGCTGGTCGGCGCCGGGCTCGGGGTGCCGTTCGCCGGGCTGCGGATCAAGAGCCTGACCGGGGCGCTCCGGCGTCGGGCGGTGCGCACCCTCGACCTCTTCCTCGCCGCGCTGTGCGACGGCGGTGCCGAGCTGCCCCCGGCCGACCGGTTCGTGGTGACGCTGCCGAAGGTGAGCGTACCGGCCCAGGTGGAGGCGATGGTGCTGCTCTGCGAGCGGCTGGAGACGGCGTACGGGCTGCCGGCCGGGTGGCTGCGTTTCGAGGTGCAGATCGAGACGCCGGCCGCGATCCTCGGCCCGGACGGGCTGGCGACACCGGGCCGGTTGGTCGGGGCGGCGGCCGGCCGGTGCACCGGGCTGCACTACGGCACCTACGACTACAGCACCGCCTGCGGGATCGCCGCCGCGCAGCAGAGCCTGGCGCATCCGGTCGCCGACTTCGCCAAGGCGGTGATGCAGGTGGCCGCCGCCGAAACCGGGGTACGCCTGGCCGACGGCTCGACCAACCTGCTCCCGGTCGGCGACACCGCCGCGGTACAGGCCGGCTGGGCGGAACATGCCGCGCTGGTCCGGCACGGGTTGGAACGCGGCTACTACCAGGGCTGGGACCTGCATCCGGCCCAGTTGCCGACCCGGTTCGCCGGCACGTACGCGTTCTTCCGGGACGGGCGGGCGGCGGCGGTGGGGCGGCTGCGGGCGTACCTCGACGGGCGCTCCGGCGGGATCCTGGACGAGCCGGCGACGGCCCGGGCCCTTGCCGGCTTCCTGCTGCGCGGGCTGGACTGCGGCGCGCTGACCGAGGACGAGACCGGCTACGACCGGGCCGCGCTGTCGGCGCTGTGACCGTAGCCGGATGTCGCGGGGGAGGGGAGCGATGAGTGGGTACGACCTGGTGCTGCGGTCCCGCCGGGCGGTGCTGCCCGACGGGGAGCGGCCGGCGGCGATCTGCGTACGCGACGGCCGGATCGCCCGGGTGGCCGGGTACGACGAGGTGCCCGGCACCGACCTCGGCGACCTGGCCCTGCTGCCGGGGCTGGTGGACACGCACGTGCACGTCAACGAGCCGGGGCGCACCGAGTGGGAGGGTTTCGCCTCGGCCACCCGGGCCGCGCTGGCCGGCGGGGTGACCACGATCGTCGACATGCCGCTCAACTCGGTGCCGCCGACGGTCACCGTGCCGGCGCTGCGCCGCAAGCGGGACGCGGCCCGGGGCCGGTGCCACGTCGACGTCGGCTTCTGGGGCGGTGCCGTCCCGGAGCACCTGGCCGAACTGCCCGCCCTGCACGCCGCCGGGGTGCTCGGGTTCAAGGCGTTCCTGGTCGACTCGGGGGTGCCGGAGTTCCCGCCGCTGGATCCGGCCGGGCTGGGCGAGGCGCTGGCCGCCGTCGACGCGCTCTTCCTGGTGCACGCCGAGGACCCGGCCCGGATCGCCGTCGCCCCGGCCTCCGCCAGGTACGCCGACTTCCTCGGCTCCCGGCCGCCGGTTGCCGAGCGCCGCGCGGTCGAGGTGGTGCTGGCGGCGGCCCGGCGTACCGGCCGGCGGGTGCACGTCCTGCACCTCTCGGCCGCCGACGCGCTGCCGGCGGTCGCCGCCGCCCGTGCCGACGGGGTACGGGTGACCGTGGAGACCTGCCCGCACTACCTGTCCCTGGACGCTGCCGAGGTGCCGGACGGGGCGACCGAGTTCAAGTGCTGCCCGCCGATCCGGGACGCGGCGAACCGGGACGCGCTCTGGGCCGGTCTCGCCGCCGGGCTGGTCGACTGCGTCGTCTCGGACCACTCGCCGTGCCCGCCCGCGCTCAAGCGGCTCGACAGTGGAGACTTCGGGGCGGCCTGGGGCGGGATCGCCTCGGTGCAGCTCGGCCTGCCGGTGGTCTGGACCGAGGCGCGGCGACGCGGCCACGGGCTCGCCGACCTGGTGCGCTGGATGGCACGCCGGCCCGCCGAGATCGCCGGGCTGCCCGGCAAGGGGGTGCTGGAGGTCGGCGCCGACGCCGACCTGGTGGCGCTCGACCCGGAGGCGGAGTGGACCGTCGAGCCGGCCCGGCTGCTGCACCGGCACCCGGTCACCCCGTACGCCGGGCGCCGGCTGGCCGGGGTGGTCCGGGGCACCTGGCTGCGCGGCGAGCCGGTCGCCGCGACGGATCCGCCCCGGGGACGCCTGCTCTCCCGGGACGACCCTCGGGCCGGCTCCGCCACCGACCCGCTCTCGCTGGACAGGGCGGACGGCCGGGACCGGCCGGTGGTCGACCGGAAGCGGTCGGCGGGTCGGCGGGTCGGGGAGGAGCACCGATGAAGGCCTTCACCGAGCTGCCCGACCTGGCGGCGCGGTCGCTCGGCGGCGGCGTGGTGGCGGCCAACGACGAGTTCTTCGCCGCCCGGGACAACCTGGTCAGCGACGAGCCGCCAGGCTTCGCCGCCGGCACCTTCGGGGCAAAGGGCCAGGTGTACGACGGTTGGGAAACCCGCCGTCGCCGGGAACCCGGCCACGACTGGGCGGTCGTCCGGCTCGGCGCCCCCGGCGTGGTCACCGGCGTGGTGGTGGACACCGCGCACTTCGTCGGCAACTATCCGCCGTACGCCTCGGTGGAGGCGTGCGGGATGGCCGGATACCCCGATCCGGTCGAGCTGGCCGGTGCCGAGTGGACCACCCTGGTACCCCGGGCGGCGTTGCGCGGGGATGCCCGTAACCTCTTCGAGGTGGACGACCCACGCCGGTACACGCACGTGCGGCTGCGGATCTACCCCGACGGCGGGGTGGCCCGGCTGCGGGTGCACGGTGTGGTCGTACCCGATCCGGCGCTCTTTCCCGACGGGCAGCTCGACCTCGCGGCGCTTGAGCACGGCGGCCTGGTGGTCGGGTGCAGCGACATGTTCTACGGTTCGCCACGGCAGTTGATCGCGCCCGGCCTGGCCCGGAGCATGGGCGAGGGCTGGGAGACCGCCCGGCGGCGCGACGACGGCAACGACTGGGTACGCGTCCGGCTGGCCGCCCCCGGCCAGATCCGGCAGGTCGAGCTGGACACCAGCCACTTCAAGGGCAACGCACCGGCGGCGGCGACCCTGCGCGGCATCGACACCCGGGTCGCCGACCCGGCGGACGAGACCGCCTGGTTCGAGATCCTGGCGCGCACCCGGTTGCAGCCGGACACCCGGCACCGGTTTCCGGTCGACGCCGTCCCGACCGCCACCGAGGTCCGGCTGGACATCTTTCCCGACGGCGGCATGGCCCGGCTGCGGCTGCCCGGCCGGATCGCCCCGACCGACCTCGGCCGGCTGCGCCGCCGCTGGTCGGAGTCGTTGCCTGCGGCCCAGGCCCGCCAGGTGGGGCAGGTCGGCAGCCGTCTGGGAGCATGGTGGCCGTGACCCGGACCGTACTGCTGCACCTGCTCGACGGCGCCGGCCGGCCACTCGGCGTGCTGCCGAAGTACGACGTGCCGACGCCCTGGTGGCAGGAGATCGGCGACGTGGTGACCGGTGCCCGGGCCCGGTACGGCCTTGACGTGGCCGTACTGCGGCTGCTGCACACCGACCGTCCCGAGCCGCACGGCGGTACGGTCGGCTACCTGGCCCAGCTCGCCCCGGGCACACTGGTGCCGCCCGGCGTACCGCTGGCACCGTCCGAGGTGGACCTGTCGGCGGAGCCGCTGCGGGCGCCCTGGGCCGAGCCGGGCGGGCCGGCGGCGAGCCTGCGCTGGGCCGCTGCCGAACTGCACCGGGCCGGCCGGGGTGCACACGTCGCCGTGCCGCAGCGGGCCTGGAACCTGTCGGCGATCTGGCGGCTCGACGTCGCGGGGGCGGCCGGCGGGGCCGGTGCGCCGGTCTGGCTCAAGCAGGTACCCGGGTTCCTCGCGCACGAGGCGGTGCTGCTGCGCTGGCTCGGCACCGTGGTACCCGACCTGGTGCCGGTGCTGCTGGCCGCCGACGGCTGCGGGCGGATGCTGTTGGAGCACGTGCCGGGCGAGGACGGCTACGGGCTGCACCCCGCTGGGCGGGACGAGGTCGCCGCCGACCAGCACCGGATCCAGCTCGCCTCGGTGGGACAGGTCGAGCGGCTGGTCGCGGCCGGCGTACCGGATCGGCGCGGCGCCGCCCTGGCCCGGGCCGTACGCGATCGGCTGACCGCGCACGGCGTCGACCTGGGGCCGGTGCGGTCGCTGCTGGACGGCCTGCCGGACCGGATGGCCGAGGTGGACCGCTGCGGACTGCCGGACGTGCTGGTCCACGGCGACCTGCATCCCGGAAACGTCCGGATCGACGGCGACCGTCGGGTGATCATCGACTGGGGGGACGGTTTCGTCGGCCATCCCGGCTTCGACATCCTGCGGCTGACCGAGGCACTCGACCCGGAGCCGGCCGGCGAGCTGCTGCGATCCTGGGTCCGGCGCTGGCGGTCGAGCGTTCCGGGCAGTGACCCGGCCCGGGCGGTTGAGCTGCTCCGCCCGGTCGCGGCGTTGCGGCTGGCAGCGGTGTACGCCGACTTCCTGAGCCGGATCGAGCCGAGCGAGCGGGCGTTCCACGCCGCCGACGTGCCGGCCTGGCTCGACCAGGCGGCCCGAACGCACTGAGCCGGCGGAGGTGACTGTCGACTTTCCGTCTCGCCTGCGCTTGTCTGCGCCCGGGGCCGGTCGTAGCGTCGCGGCTATCCCGACGCGACAGGAGCCCTGTTGAGCCAGCCTGTTCCGCCGCAACTCGTCCTGCACTGCCGGATGCTCCACTTCGGCTGGGTGCCGGCGGATCCCGAGGCGGTGGCGGCGACGGTTCCGCCGGGTCTGCGGCTGCCGGCGAACCGGCAGGTCTTCCTCCAGCAGTACGTGGTGGACGACGCGGTCCAGACCTCCGGGCTGGAGAGCTACTCGGCGGCCGGCCTCGGCCCGGATCTCGACCTGACCGACGCGGGCCGGGCAAGGTGGTACACCCACCACCTGAGTTCGAGCCCGCTGGCCCAGGCCCAGGCGGCGGTACGCGGGGTACCGACGGGTGCCGGCCGGACCACGATCGAGATCATCGGCGAGGCGCTGGTGGCGGTGACCGAAGTGGACGGCGCGGCGCTGATCCGTACCACCGCCCGGGTGGGCCACACCACCTCCCGGGTCTACCGGGGCCACGTCCGCTATCTGAGCCGGCTCGGCAGCCAACTCGTCGGCGCCACCTGCCCGTACATCTTCGAGCCGGTCACGCCGTTCGAGATCGAGTCGGTGGAGTTCCTCGCGCCGGACCATCCCGTGTACGCGCTGCGGCCGGCCAACCCGTTGGAGTTGCTGTGGGGCTTCTATTCGCCGCGCTCGTCGTTCGTGCTGCCGGGCAGCGAGGGCTGGGTCGGATATTGACTCCGTCCGGGCCGGCCCGTCCGGTGGGCCGGTCATGACGTCGGCGGCCGAGCTGCGCTCCCGGTACGTCGACCAGCTGCGCCGAGACGGCCTGCTCGGCGGTGCCGACCTCGTCCGGGCGTTCGACACGGTGCCCCGGGAGGAGTTCGTCGCGACCGGTTTCGACGACGGTCAGGGGCGTTGGGTCGGGCCGGCCGATCCGGACTTCCTCTCCCTCGTCTACCGGAACCACCCGCTGGTCACCAAGGTCGTCGACGGCGTGCCGGTCAGCTCGTCGAGTCAGCCGTCGCTGATGGCGGCGATGATCGAGTCGTTGGCGTTGCGCCCCGGCAGCCGGGTACTCGAGATCGGTGTCGGCACCGGTTACAACGCGGCCCTGATGGCGACCCTGGGCGCCCGGGTCACCACTGTGGACATCGCCCCGGACGTCGTCGAGCGTGCCGCTGCGGCGCTGCGCCGGGTCGGGCTCTCCGACGCCGTCGACGTACGCCTCGGCGACGGCTACCTCGGCGCGCCCGGAAACGTCGGCTACGACCGGGTGGTGGTCACGGTCGGGGTGACCGGGGTGTCGCCACGCTGGCTGGACCAGCTCGCGCCGGACGGTTACCTGCTGGTACCTGTCGAACATGCCGGAAACCACCCGGTGCTGCGGGTCCGGCCGGTCGGGCCGGGGTTGGGCGAGGCGCGTGGCGAGCTGCGCGCCGGGTTCATGTCGGCGGCCGGGCCGTTGGCGGTCCGCTCTCCGCAGGCGCATCCGGCGCCCGACCGGAGTGGCACGTTGCCGCCGCCGACCGTGCGGCACGGACCCCGCTGGCGTCCGCCACTTGATGTCTTCCGCTATCACGACCTCTGGTTCGCGGTCGGGGCCTGGGACCGGCGGGCGACCTTCTCCGTCGGTCCACCGGGCGGGTGGGGCGGCCCTGGCGGCTGCCTGTTGCTGGACGAGGTGCACGGCGGCGGGGCGGGACTGCTCGCGGACGGTTCGGTGCAGGCGGCCGGACCGTCCGCCGCCCGGTACGCCGCGGACGCGATCGGGCTGCGGGACCGCTGGGTGGCCCGGGGCGAGCCGACCATCCGCGACTGGACCGCCCGGCTGGTGCCGGCCGGCGATCCCGACCAGCCCATCCTGGTGCCGACCGGCTGGATCCAGCACTAGAGACCCGGTACGGCACCGAAGCCGCCGGACCTGGACAGGGCAAACCGCACAGACCGCTCGTCCGGCCCCGATCCGGTCACGCCCCGTCCGGCCCGGTCTGGGCCAGACGGCTCGCAGTCGGGCCGTTCGCGCACGGTGGGGGGTTTCGGGCGGGTCCCAGCGGGGCAGGCTACCCCGGAATCGGCCTGAGCTGCGGGGTTTCTGATCGCCCAAAGCGGCAACTCCGATGTCGGGTTGCCCCGATCGTGCATGGCGGCGGGGCCGTGTTCACCTGCGGCCTCCGGGCAGCCCGGGCGCCCCGTGGGGTGTCAGGCGAGGACGACCGGCGCGTACCAGCGGTGGCGCCGGGTGACCGGTCAGTCGGCGGCAGAGGTCGTGCCGGTACAGCGCGTGGTCGTCCTGCCCGTGTCGGAGAGCAGGCGACGACCAGGGGAGGACAGTATGTCCAGCGAGATCATGGAAGCCGAGCCGGATCGACCGGACCAGGCGGCGGTGGAGAGCGAGCGCGGAGCTCTCGTCGCGGTGTTGGTGATGGTGGTGCTCGGGGTGGCCGGCATCTTCGCCGTATCCACCTGACGACGTTCGATCTTCGCTGACCGGACCCGCCGGCCGCCAGCGCGGCTGGCGGGTCCGACTCCCGTCCGGTCAGTTGACCACCGGATCCCGCTCCGGCACGGTCCCGGCACCGCCGTCGGACCGGGTGCGCTGGCCGGAATCATCCGGCCGTTCGTCGGTGCCCGGCTCACCGGGGCGTCCGGCGCGCCGGGCCGACCGCAGCGCGACCAGCCCGGTGCCGAGGCAGAGTAGGGCGGCGACGACCAGTGGCAGGCGGTGGTCCGGCAGGACCAGTCCCGCGCCGAGTGGCGTGGCGAGCGCGACGGGTGCGAAGAGCAGGGTGTTGGCGCTGCCCGACACCCGCCCCAGCAACGCCTCGGGCGTGCGGGACTGCACCGCCGTGATGGCGGCCACCAGGGTCCAGGGCAGGCCGATCCCGACCAGCACGGAACACGCCACGGCCGCCGGGGACCAGGGGACGATCCGGCCGAGGGTGCCGAGCGCGAAGAGGGCGGCGCCGAGTGCGCCGACCGCGAGGCTTCCCCGGGTACGCAGCAAGCGGCCGACCAGCAGACCGCCGAGCAGCGATCCGGCGCCCTGCCCGGAGGAGAGCACCCCGACGAACGCGGCCGGCTGGTGCAGGTCCTCGGTGACGACCGCGTAGACGGCGGCGGTGGTGAACCCGGACATCGCGATGGTGACCGAGCCGACGAGTACCGGTGTGCGCAGTTCGGGGTGGCGCCACAGGAAGGCGAGACCCGCCCGGATCCGCCCGCTCCCGTCCTCCCGCCGTGCGGCGTTCGGGGCCTGCGGGCGGAGCTTGAGCAGCGTGTAGAGGCCGGCGGCCACGGTCAGCGCCACGGCGGTGAGCGCGGCCACCGGATGCCCGCCCTGCCAGACGAAGAGTCCAGCGCCGGCCAGCGGGGCGACCAGCTTCACGCCCTCCTGTGCGCTGGTACGCAGCCCGTTGACCCCGCCGAGGGCGGCCGGCGGGAGAGCGGCCGGGAGTACGGCGTTCTCGGCGGCGTCGACCAGGACGAGGCTGGTGCCGTAGCCGACCATCACGAGATAGACCAGCCAGACCTGGGCGTCGGTGCGCACCGTCAGCAGCGACAGTACGGCCACCGCGGTGAGCAGGTGCGTCCAGACGATCAGTCGTCTGCGGGGCAGCCGGTCCACGAGCGCGCCGAGGATCGGTCCGAGCAGGGTCGGGGCGAAGAGGCAGAGGCCGGTGAGCGCGGCCAGGCTGCTGGAGCCGGTGAGGTCGAGTACCCAGATCCCGGAGGCGACGTTGAGCGCGGTACCGCCGAATCCGGAGATCAGCGAGATGCCGACGAAGATCGGGATGTTGCGCCTCTCCGGGCTTCGCCACGCTGCGATGGGCACGTTCCAACCTCCGAGGGCTTGAGCCGTAGGGACTCACATCCTCGGTTCACGAGGCGGCGCCTGTCAACCAGAAGTTAAGTCGAGTTGACTCAACTTGCCTGGTCGACCGCACGGCGCAGTCGGTCCAGTGCCTCCGGCAGGGCGCCCGCCAACTGCTCGGACGGGATCGAATCGAGATCCGCGACGGCCTGGACGGCGAGCGCGTACAGTCCGCCGGGCTCGGCGGAGCGGGCCAGTCCGAGGGTGGTACGCGCGAGTCGGGCCCGCGGATGCCAGTCGGCCCCGTTCGGATCCGTGCTCAGTCGCCGGTGTGCGGCCAGCACCGCCGCGCGGAGCCGGGTGATAGTCGCCCCGTACGAGCTGTCAACGGCCTGTTGACGTTTGCGTTCGGCGCGTACCCGGGCCGGATCCCGGGTCGCCGCACCCGAGAGCCGTACCCAACGCTGCTCGGCCGCCTGTCGGCTGGCCAGCCCCAGTGCCGTGGCGATCTGTGCCCAGCTCGCCCGCTGCTCCCGTGCCGTCTCGACGAGCCGGCGCTCGGCCTCGTCCAGCCCGGCCCGTACCCCCTCCAACAGCCGCAACGCGGCCAGTGGTGGGGGATGCCCGGTACCGCTGCCGGAGGCGGCACCGAGCACCGCCGCGTACGCCGTCAGCAACCGTCCCGCCTCGTCCGACGCTGCGCCGGCCGGCGGATGTGTCGACGGGCTCCCTGACCGGTCCACTTCCTCGGGTTCCTCGGGTGACATCCCAGCATGATGGGACGCCGACCCGGATATGTCAACGATTAGTTGACGCTGAGACGGTCACCCACCCGTTCCGGCCCTGCCTTGTCTCGCGAGCGAGGTTCCAGGAAGTCACCATGGTGACTTCCTGGAACCTCCGTCAGTGGGACGGTGGCTCTGCGGCGTCGGCGGCGGACCCGCGTCGCTAGGCTCTGACGGGTGGAGGAACTGGAGTTGGCGGACTGGCGCGAGCAGGTGACCAGGCTCTACCTGTCCGACCTCGACCTGGCCGGATTCCGGGCGGCCCGGGACGCCCTGTTCGCCGGGCATCCGCAGTCACCGATCCCGCTGGCCGAGCGGGCCGGGTTCACCGGCCTGCGCTACTTCCCGCCCGAGCCGTCGGCCATTGTCGACGTGCCGGTACGCCCGGCCAGCGGCACGCTGAGCATCGACACCGGCGGGCCGGGCGGAACGGTGCGCTACCGCCGTTCGGGCATCGCCGAGACTCCCTGGGGACCGCTGACGCTCTGGTGGATCGAGGCGTACGGCGGTGGGCTCTTTCTGCCGTTCCGGGACGGCACCGCCGGCCGGGAGAGCTACGGCGGCGGGCGCTATCTCACCGACACGGTCAAGGGGACCTACGGTCGGGGCGTGACGGTGCTGCCCGGTGGCCGGCTCCGGCTGGACTTCAACTACGCCTACAACGCCTCCTGCGCCTACGACGACACGTGGGCCTGTCCACTGGCGCCGGAGGAGAACCGGATCACGGCGCCGATCCGGGCCGGCGAGCGCGCCTACCACTGACCCCGCCGGCCCGACCGGTACGCCGCAAAGGTGCCACAGGTCAACCGGTGGCACCGGCCTGCCGCTGGCCCTGCCAGTTCATCCGGCCGATGAGCTGCCGCGCATGGTCGGCGAAGGTCGCGTCGACGGTCACGGCGTACTGGTTGGCCCGCAGGCTGCTCGCCGAGGTGAAGTCGCGCCGGCCGCCGGTCATGGCGTGCGCGATGGCGCCGAAGATGGCGCCCCAGACGGCACCGATGGCGAGCCCCACCAGGATGACGGCCCACCAGTTGCCCACCGTGAAGATGCCGAAGAGCAGGCCGATGAAGAGCCCGAACCAGGCACCGGTGGCCGCGCCGGCAAGTGCGGCCCGGGCGGTCGTCATCCGGCCCAGCACCGTTTCGACAAGGGTGAGGTCGGTGCCGACGATCGCGGCCCGTTCGACCGGAAACTGGTTGTCCGAGAGATAGTCCACTGTGTACTGCGCCGATGGGTAGTCCGGGTACGAGGCGACGGTCACCGTGGACCGCTGCTCCGGCGCGGTCCCACCCTCGCTGCTCGGCGCGTTGAACTGGTCGCCGGACGGCCCGGCGGGAAGGTTGTTTCCACCGGCAATACCAGGCATACCGGACTGCCAAGCCGCCGTCGGGTTCCTGGACATCATGAATCAGCCTCCTTCGTCACGGCTCGATTTCCCGCCTGCCCTGTCTGGTAACCCGTTGCGAGCGCGGTAAACGGAATGGGCCAATTGGGCGCAATCTCCCGTAAGTCCGATTACTGGAGGCGCGGCCTCGAGCCGGCGCGTCGGAGGCGGTCAGTGCACGGGCGCGGTGCCGACCCGTCGCTCCTCCTGCTCGGCGGCCGAACGCACCGCCGCCGCCGTGTGGTCGTCGAGCGGAAAGAACGACTCGACGGAGAGTTCCGCCACCGTCACGTCCAGCGGGGTGCCGAAGGTGAAGACGGTACTGAAGAAGGCGAGTTCCCGGTCGCCGTGGCGGATCCGCAGCGGTACCACGACGTCACCCGGCCCCGGGATCTCCACCTCGGGCTCCGGCTGGTCGCAGGGGTACCCGCGCAACTCGGTGTAGAGGTCCGACAGCTCGGTGTCGCCGCTCAGCGCGACCTGCCGGCGGAGCCGCCCGAGCAGGTGTGCCCGCCACTCGCCCAGGTTGGCGATCCGGGGCGCCAGCCCGGCCGGGTGCAGCGCCAGCCGGAGTGCGTTGACCGGCGGGGTGAGCAGCGGTGCCGCCGCCCCGGCGGTGAACAGGCCGATGCTCGTGTTCGCCTCGACCAGGTACCAGCCCCGGTCCACGGCGATCGCCGGATAGGGCTGGTGGGCGGTGAGCACCTGGCGGACCGCGCCGCGTACGGCGGCCAGGGCCGGAGAGTCCAGCGGGGTACGCGGGTAGATCGGCGCGTACCCGGCGGCGAGCAGCAGGTGGTTGCGCTCGCGCAGCGGCACGTCGAGCTGCTCGGCGAGCCGGAGCACCATGTCGCGGCTCGGCATCGCCCGGCCGGTCTCCACGAAACTCAGGTGTCGGGTGGAGATGTCCGCCTGGATGGCGAGTTCGAGTTGGCTGAGCCGGCGCCGCTCACGCCACTCGCGCAGCAGTTGGCCGACCGGTCGCTGCCGCTGTCCGGCGACCGTCATCTCGTCATCACCATTCCGATCGTACGGCCGGCTGGCGGCTGCGGCCCGCCCGGCCTGGTCAGGGGTGGTATGCCCGGGTGGCCGGGTCACCGCCCTCGCGTGTGGCGGGCGGTGACCCGGGCCGGGGTCAGCTCGTGCAGGCGTTGCCGTTCAGGGTGTAACCGGTCGGCGTGGCCAGGGTCCCGCTGTAGGTGCCCTGGAATCCGATGCTCGTGGTGCCACCGGTCGGCAGCGAGCCGTTCCAGGCCGCGTTGCCGACGCTGATCTGACTACCGGACTGGCTCCAGACGCCGTTCCAGCCGTTGCTGTACCGGACGTTGGAGCCGACGTTGAAGGTCAGGGTCCAGCCGTTCACCGCCGGCCCCTCGTTTGTCACCCGGATCTCGGCGGTGAATCCACCGGTCCAGGAGTTGGCGGTCCAGGTCACCCGGCAGCTCGTGCCGGCAGGTGGGGTGGTGGGCGGTGCCGTGGTCGGTGGCACGGTGGGCGGTGCCGTCGTCGGTGCCGTCGTCGGCGGGGTGGTCGGCGGGTTGGTGGGCTGGTTGGGGGCGGCCATCGCCATGTCGTACGCCCGCTGCGGGACGAACTGGCCGGCGGTGGCGATGCAGCCGTCCGCCTCGCCGGGCAGTTTGATCCAGAGCAGTGCGTCGACCGCCGAGTCGCCGGTCTGGTTGGTGCTCGGCGTGCCGATCGCCCTACCCGCCGGATCGCACCACTCGCTCTGCGGGTCGGGACCGTTGCCGTTCCGGCTGGTGTCCACCACGATCTTGAGGTTCGGTGCGCCGGTCGCCGCGACCACCTGCTTGGCGTAGTTCACCGACTCGGACGTGGTGCGGTAGTTGGAGACGTTCACCGAGATCCCGTCGGCGCTGTTGGCGATATCCGCCCCGACCAGTCGGGAGGCCATCACCGGCGGGCTGAGCCAGGCCGAGTTCGCCGAGTCGAAGTAGACCCTGGCCTGGCTGGAGGCCGCCTTGAACCGCTTGCCGGCGTACGCCATCGACGCCTGGGTCTCGGCCTGCTGCGAAGAGTTCATGCAGTTCGACATCAGCGCGAGCACGTCGGGTTCGAGGATGATGGTCGCCGGCCGCCCGTTCAGGCCGCCGGCCACCTGGTCGATCCACTGCCGGTAGGCGGTGTGGTTGGGCAGCCCGCCGCTGCTGGCGCCGCTACAGTCCCGGTTGGGGATGTTGTAGACCACCAGGATCGGGATCTTCCCGGCCGCGGCGGCGGCGCCGACGAAGGAGTCGACCTGACCGCGTACGGTGCTCGGGTTGTTCTGGGTGAACCACCGGCCCTGCGGGACGCTGGCGATCCGGTCCCGGATGACGGCGGACCGGAAGTCGTTGGGGTTGGCGGCGACCCAGCGTGCGGCGCTGGTGTCCGGGTCGACGTAGAACGCCGAGTCGGCGGCCTTGGCCGGGGTGGGGTTGAACAGGCCGACACCGACCGCTGTCGTCGCGGCGAGTGCCGTGACAGCGACGGCACCGGCCGCGACGAGCGCGGGTCTGAGGTGCATGCGGTACTCCCTTCGGGACGGTGGGAGATCGAGGGGCATCGCTGGAAGCGCTCCCACAGACATCGATTACGGTAGAGCCATGTTGCGTCCGTGTGAAGCCCCGGTTTCGGCCGTACGCCAACACCGCAGGTCAGCGGCTTGCGGCGGTACGCTGCCGGCGCCCTGCCGAGCGGCCGTCCGGCCCGCTCGGCGGCGTTCCGGCACCGCTGAGCGGCGGTCCGCTGACGCTGCGTGGCCAGAGGTTGCCGCTGCCGCGTACGCTGCCAGACGGAGGTGGGCGGTGAACGCGTCGCGTACGACCGGCGGACGATGACATTCGAACCAGCCGCCCGGCCGGAGGCCGGAACACTGCGGCACGACGCCCTCTTCTACCGCGGCGACGACGACTACGTCACAGGCATCGGCTCCTTCGTAACGGCCGGGCTCACCGCTGGTGAACCGGTGCTGATCGCGGTACCCGGAATCCGGCTCGACCTGCTGCGTGCGGCGCTCGGCACCGGCACCGACCTGCGCTTCGTCGACATGGCCCGGGAGGGGCGCAACCCCGGATGGATCATCCCCGGAGTGCTGCACGCCTTCGTCGAGGAGCATGCGCCGCTGCGGGTACGTGTCGTCGGGGAGCCGGTCTGGCCGGGCCGCTCGGTGCTCGCCTACCCCCGCTGCGTACAACACGAAGCCCTGATCAACATCGCCCTCGCCGGCCGGCCGGTCAGCCTGCTCTGCCCGTACGACGCGGCCCGGCTGGACGTGGACGTCATCGCCGATGCGGCCAGCACCCACCCGTTCCTGATCCGCGACGGCGACCGGCGGGCCAGTGCCGGCTACGGCCGCCCGGAGAGCGTGGTCGACTCGTTCAACCTTCCGTTCCCGCCCGCGCCGCCGTCGGCGTCCACGTTGTTCTTCGAGGCCGCCGGCCTCTCCGGGATGCGTGCCATGGTCGCCGCGCTCGCCCGGGAGGCCGGGCTCGGCCGCGACCAGGTCGAGGACCTGCGGGTGGCGGCGAACGAGATCGCCACCAATGCGGTGGTGCACTCCGGGCGCCCGGCGGTGGTCCGGGTCTGGCTCGACGACGAGGGAGTCGTCTGCGAGATCACCGGCTCCAGCGTGCTCACCGACCGGCTCGCCGGCCGCCTGCCGCCGTCACCGGTCAGCGACACCGGGCGCGGCCTGCTGCTGGTCAACTACCTCTGCGACCTCGTACAGGTGCACACCGACAGCACCTCGACAAGCGTCCGGCTGCACATGCACCGCCGGGCAGGCCGGTGACCGGCCCCGCCCCGACCGGTTCCTGACCGCGCCGTGACCCGGTCAGCTCCGGGCCGGTCCGTCCGGCGCGGCAGCGGCAGCGGCGCCCTCGCCCGCCCGTGGCGCGGGTACCTCCGCCGTCCGGCTGTCCGGCCCTCCGTCAGCGGTCCGGCCGCTCGGGGTACGGCTCTCCGGGGTGCCGTCCGGGGTGTGGCTCTGCGGGGCCTCGTCGGAATCCGGGCCGGAGGTGCGGTCCAGGCGACGGTCCAGCAGTTGCATGACCGGGGTGGCCGCCACCCCGTGCACCACCACCGAGACGAGCACCACCAGTCCGGCCGTCGCCCACAGCAGGTCGGCACCGGGGAAGTGCGCGTGCGACGTGGCGTACCCGAGGTAGTAGAACGTGCCGACGCCACGAATGCCGAAGAACGCGATCACCCAGTGCTCGGCGGGCCGGCCCGGCGCACCGACCAGCGAGAGCCGGCCGGTCAGCGGGCGCACGACGAAGATCAGGATCAGGGCCAGCGCCACCGCCGGCCAGGTCAGCGGGGCGAGCAGCCCGGTGACCACCGCGCCGCCGAAGAGCAGCAGCAACAGTACGGTGAGCAGCCGCTCCACCTGCTCGGCGAAGTTGTGCAGCACCTGGTGGTACTCGTGCGACCGCTCCGCCGCCCTGATCGCCCGAGCGGTGACGAAGACCGCCACGAAGCCGTAGCCGCCGACCAGTTCGACCAGGCCGTAGGAGAGGAAGGTGGCGGCCAGCGCGAGGAAGCCCTCCGAGTGCCGGGCCAGCCGCAGCCGCTCGGAGCGGGCCCGGAAGAACAGCTTGCCGAGCAGCCATCCCACCAGCAGCCCGCCGGCCACCCCGAGCAGGATCCGGTAGCCGACGTCCAGGGTCAGCCAGCGCGCCAGCCAGTCGCCGGGCGCCAGCCCCACCATGGCGATCGTGATCGCGGCGTAGACGAAGGGAAAGGCGAGGCCGTCGTTCAACCCGGCCTCGGCGGTGAGCGCGAACCGTACCTCGTCCTCGTTGTCCTCGGCGTCGGTCGGCTCGCCGACCTGCACGTCGGAGGCGAGCACCGGGTCGGTGGGCGCCAGCGCGGCGGCCAGCAGCAGCGCGGCGGCCGGCACCAGCCCCAGCCACCACCAGCCCAGCAGCGCCACCATGGCGATGCAGAGCGGCATCGCGATCGCGAGCAGCCGCCAGGTCGACGACCAGCGCCGCCGGCCGAGCGGACGGTCGATCTTCAGGCCGGCGCCCATCAGGGCCACGATCACGCCGATCTCGGTGAGCTGCGTGGTGATCTCGGCGTGGCTCAACGGATCCGGCTCGGGTAGCCCGAGCGGAAGCAGGAAGACCAGCATGCCGAGGCCGAGGAAGGCGATCGGCATGGAGAGCGGGCGCCGCTCCAGCACCCGGGGCAGGATGCCGGCCAGCAGCGCCCCGACGCCGATCAACGCGTACGAGGTAGCGGAGAGATCCACGCCGGCACTTTTCCCCGCCGGAGTGCTCCGCACGCCTGCGACAGCCGTCAGTCGCCGGGCCGATCCTCCGTGCCTGTCTGCGCCGGAATCATCATCTCGAACCAGACCGTCGAGCCGCGTACCGTCGGATCGGTACCCCAGGCGTCGCTGAGCTGCTCGATCAGCCCGAGACCCCGGCCCCGGCTGCTCAGTTTCTCCGTCCGGGCCCGGGTCACCGCGCCCCGGGTGCCGCTGTCGGCGACCGAGACCAGCAACCGCTCCGGGCTGAGGTCGATCTCCACCCGGGCGGCGGTGCCGGCGTGCAGCAGCGCGTTGGTGGTCAGCTCGCTGGTGCAGAGCACCGCCGCACCTACCACCTGCTCGGGCACCCCCCACAGGTTGAGCTGACCGGTCATCCAGTGCCGTACCCGGCCCGGGGCGGTCGGCTCCGCCGGCACCTCCATGCTCGCCGACCGGCTGGGCGTACTCGCGTGTTCGACGGCGAGTACGGCGACGTCGTCCTCGGTGCTTCCCGGCACCGCACTGCTGGCCAGCGCGCAGAGCGTACGCGGGTCGCCGGTCGCCGAGCCGGCCACCGTACCGGCCAGTGCCTCGAACCCGTCACTCAGGCTCCGCTGCCGCCGCTCCACCACACCGTCGCTGAACAGCAGCAGCGTGTCCCCGGGCGGAAAGTCCACCGTGACCGCCGTGCGCCGCCCGTACAGCCCCAGCGGCACTCCGGGGGGCACCTCGAGGTACCGGGCGGTGCCGGGCTGGCCGGGTGAGCCGCGCCGGACCAGCGGTGGCGGGTGGCCGGCACTGGCCACGGTCAACCGGTCGGTCTCCGGCTCGATCACCCCGTAGACGACGGTGACGAACAGCTCGTCGCTGTGCGCCTCGGCACTCAGGCTCGCCACCAGCCGGTCCAGCCCGGCGAGGACGCCGACCGGGTCGGGATCACTCAGGGCCAGCGCCCGCAGCGCGGCGCGTACCTGCCCCATCAGCGCGGCGGCCTGCACGTCGTGCCCGGCCACGTCGCCGAGGACCACCGCCAACCGGCCGTCCGGCAGCGCGAAGGCGTCGTAGAAGTCGCCCCCGGCCGCGTTGCCGTCGACCCCTGCGTCGTAGCGGGCGGCGATCCGCAGCAGTGGCAGGTCGGGCAGGTGCTCCGGCAGCATGCTGCGCTGGAGCAGTTGCGCGGTGCCGTGCTGGGTCTCGAACCGGCGGGCCCGCTCGGCAGCCTGGGCCACCAGCTCCGCCGAGGCGGCCAGCAGGGCTCGCTCGGCCGGTGGCCAGCGGTGCGGCTGCCGGTAGCCGACGGTCAGTCCACCGCGCAGCGTCGGCGTACGCAGCGGCAGCGCGGCCAGCGCCCGGATCTTCTCGTCGTGCCGGTCCACGGCACTCTGCAACAAGGGCTGGCCGTCACTGGCGAAGCTCGGCGCACCGGTGTCGGCGCTGCGGATCAGCGGGGCGGGGGAGTCGGCACCGTGCCGGCGCCACAGCGGGGGAAGCCGCTCGTCCGCCTCGTCCAGCACCTCTCCCCGGATCCGCCGGACCACCCGCCAGCCGCTGCCGTCGTCCACCCCGAACTCGACCTGGTCGGCCACGAACGCCGACAGGGCGTTGCGCAGGGCGACCCGGGCGACGTCGTCGAGGGTGAGCGTGCCGGCCAGCGCCGAGGCCAGCTCGCCGAGATTCTGCAACCGCTGGGTGACCTGGGGCGCTTCGGCGGCGACCGTGAGCACTCCGATGATGTCGCCGGTGGAGTCCCGCACCGGCGAGTAGCCACGGGTGAAGAGGGGGTGCTCCCGGTAGCCGGGTTCGTCGCGGAAGAGCGGCAGCGGGGCGTCCCGCTCCAGGAACGGCTCACCGGTCCGGTAGACCCGCTCGATCACGTCGCCGACCCCCGGCACCTGCCACACCTCGGCGAAGACCTCGGCGGCCGGCCGGCCGAACGCCTGCGGATGCTTGGTCGGGATCAGCTCGGCGAAGCTGTCGTTGTAGACCAGCGCGAGCTGTGCGCCGTAGGCCAGGGCCATCGGCACCGGAGCCGAGCGGACCAGGTCGACGACCGCCCGCAGCGCGGGATCCCACCGGCCGGGTGGACCCAGCGGGGTCTCCGACCAGCGTCGCTCGGCCGGCGGCCCGGCCGTGGCATCCGGAGTCGGCCGCGCGCCGGCGACGGTGGAGGGGGGAGCGGGTACCCGCCCGACCGTGCCTGGCATGCCAGCAGCCTAACCGGAGCCGCCGAATCCGCTCGTCGGCCCGGTCCGGTACGCCCGATGTGCTGTGATCCCGCCCGCTTCGTGAGCAGGCGGGCGACGGGAGGGGAGGCGGTCGACCTAGCCGGCGTCCACCGGACGGCGCCGCATGGCGTCGTCGGCCAGGATCACGGTGGCGACCATCAGCGACACGCAGAGGCTGAACAACCACGAACTGTCGTCGACCAGCCGGGCGGAGACCGGCGCCTGCACCGCGGTGAGCAGGAAGGCGAGCCACGCGAGGCGACGCTGACGGATGGAGAGGAAACCAGGAGCCTGACGCATCCCGAAATTCTGCCCCGCCAGACGCCGATCGCCGGTCGTCCGTTCGGACGAATTCGGGGCACCTGTCCACTTGATCCGGCTCTGCGGCGCCGCCCGTACACCCCCGGCCAGGCTCGATGGCCAAGCGTCGAGCCGTCCGGCATCATCGGCGAGCGTGTCAGTTCCCTCACGCCGCAGCGCGGGCCTCGCCGTGCTCGTCCTGGCCTATCTGGCCTTCATCAGCCTAGGTCTGCCCGACAGCCTGCTCGGGGTCGGCTGGCCGTCGATCAGCGCCGACCTGAGGGTGCCGACCGAGGCGGTCGGGCTGTTGCTCACCTCGGCCACGGTCGGCTACCTCGTCTCCAGCGTGGTGGCCGGGTTCAGCATCGCCCGGCTCGGCGTCGGCTGGCTGCTGGCCGGCAGTACCGCCCTGGCCAGCCTCGCCCTCGCCGGCTACGCCGCCGCACCCGAATTGCCGGTGATGATCGGCTGCGCGCTGCTCGTCGGCCTCGGCTCGGGTGCGATCGACGCGGGGCTGAACGCGTACGCCGCCGACGCGTTCGGGCCGCGCCAGATGAACTGGCTACACGCCTGCTTCGGGCTGGGCGTCGCCATCGGGCCGCTGGTGATGACCACCGTGCTCGGCGTCGGGCTCGGCTGGCGCTGGGGGTACGGCATCGTGGCCGCCGCCCAGGCCGGGCTGGCGCTGGCCTTCGTGCTCACCGTACGAACCTGGGAGCGGTCGCGCCCGGCCGACGCCGCCGACGGCCGGGACCCCGCACCGGCAACCCCGGCCGGGCCGGTACGCATCGGCGCCACCCTGGCGCTGCCGGCCGTCTGGTTCGGCGTCCTGACCTTCGCGGTGTACGTGGCGATCGAGGTCGGCGCCGGGCTCTGGGCCTTCCTGCTGCTCACCGAGGACCGTGGGGTCAGCCCGACCGTGGCCGGCCTCTGCGTCTCGCTCTACTGGGGCAGCCTCTTCGTCGGCCGGGTGGTGCAGGGGTTCGTCGCCGAGCGGCTGGGCACCCGGACGGTGCTGCTCGGCAGCATGTACGCGATGGCGTTCGGCTCCGCGCTCGTCGCGGTACCCGGGCCGGGTTGGCTGGCGGTGGCCGGCCTCGCCGTCGTCGGGTTCGGCGCGGCGGCGGTCTTCCCACTGCTCACCCTCACCACCGCCGAACGGGTGGGGCGGGAGCACGCGGACCGGACGATCGGATTGCAGATCGGGGCGTCCGGGCTGGGTGCGGCGATCATCCCGGGCGGGCTCGGCGTGCTGATCGGGCGTACCTCGGTCGCGGTGCTCGGGCCGGCCCTCGTCGTACTCTCCCTGATCATGATCGCGCTGTACTGGGCGTCCAACCGACGGGCGGCCCGGCACCCCGTACCGGCCGGCTGAGCGGGTTATCAGTGCGGCCCGTTGCGCCCGGTGGTCGAGGGCCGGTAGCGGCGCTGCTCGTCGGTGCGCTGGTCGGCCTGCTCGGCGTCGTACGGCCGGTCGGTGTCGTCCGCCGCCTCGCCGTGCCCGAACGCCGACTCCGCGCCCGCGTCGTTGCCGGTGACGTCGTCGACCTGCCCGTCGGGCGTCGACGCGCCCATCGCCTCTTCCAACTCCCGTAGCGGCAACTTCTCCTCGTCACGCCAGACGTGGCTGTCCCTGTCGGTCATACCCGTGGCCCTACCCGGCCCACTCGGCGGGCAAACGCCGACGATCCCGCCCGTACCCGCCGATGCCGGGACAGTACGACGGTGGCCGCCGGAAGGGGACTTACCCTTCCGGCGGCCACCGAAGATCGTCGTAGCCGTGCGTGCTACGGCTGCGGCCGGGCGACCGCGCCGCGCCAGGCACCGGTCTCGGTGCCGCGCCGCTCGATGAACTCCTTGAAGCGGTTCAGGTCACCGGCGACCCGCCGGTCCACCACGCCGAGCTTGTCGCCGGCCTTCTCGGCGATCCCGTGCGGTTCGAACTCCATCTGCGCGGTGACCCGGGTGTGGTTCTCGTCGATCCGGTGGAAGGTCACCACCCCGGCCTGCCGGGTGCCGTCGGTCGAGGTCCAGGCGACCCGCTCGTCGGGCAGCTGCTCGGTGATCCGGGCGTCGAACTCCCGGTTCACCCCGCCGATCTCGACCTTCCAGTGCGTCATCGTGTCCGAAATCTGCCGGACCTCCTGGACGCCCTCCATGAACTCCGGAAACTCCTCGAACTGGGTCCACTGGTCGTACGCGGTCCTGATCGGCACCGCCACGTCGACGGACTTGGTCACGCCACTCATCTGGCTCCTCCTTGTCGGTCGGTCTGGTTCTGGCCGTTGCGCCGGTGAAATCCGGGGGCGGTCACCAGCGGCGGGTCTCGTTCGGGTGTCCGAGTGCGGCCCACACCTCGGAGACGGTCTGGAACTGGGTATCCGCCGGCAGCCGATCCAGTTCGGCGAGGATGTCGTCCGGCGCCTCGTTCTCCTCGGCGCTGCGGCGCAGTCCGTCGCGGTCACCGGGCAGCGCGGAGAGCGGGATGAACCGGCCCAGCCGGCTCCGCTGCTCGACCTCCTCCGAGGTCATGCCCTGCGGCGCACCGGAGCGGGTGTCGTTGCCGGGCGCCCTGGTCAGGCCGGGCTGGTCCTCGCCAGCCGGCTCGGGGTCGCGCCACTCCTCCGCGCGGCCACCGACCGAGCCCTGCACCGCGCCCTGCACCTCCCGGTCCATCTGCTCGTCCAGGCGGGGGCCGTGCTTGCTGTTCCCACGTTCCATGTCTGATGCGCTACCCGAGGGGAATCGCGCTAAACGGGATACGGCTACGCCGATCGTCACGGGATCCGGCTACGTCAATCGTCGTCCGCCGGCGACCTGGGCGGCAGCGCGGGCTCCACCGGGTCCTCGGCGCCGCCCTGGCGGGCCCGGCCGCGCTGCACCTCGGCGTTGATCTCCACGCCGAGCATCACCGCGCAGTTGGAGAGGTAGAGCCAGACCAGGAAGGCGATGATCGCGCCGAGGCTGCCGTAGGTGACGTTGTAGGAGCCGAAGCGGGAGACGTAGAAGCCGAAGCCGGCCGAGACGACGGCCCAGGAGACGAGGGCGACCGCGCCGCCGACGGTGAGCCAGCGGAACCGGGGCTGCCGCACGTTCGGGGCGATCCAGAACAGCAGCGAGAGCAGCAGCATGACGATGGCGACCAGAACCGGCCACTTGGCGACGGTCCAGACGGTCCGGGGCGCGTTCCCGAGCGCCAGCGCGTCGCCGACCGCGTCGGTTACCGGTCCGCTCACGATCAGCCCGGTGGCCACCACCGCGAGCAGTACCAGCGCGATCGCGGTCAGCCCGAGTTGCAGCGGCCGCAGCAGGTAGAACGGCCGGCCCTCGGCGACCCCGTAGATCGCGTTGGAGGCCCGAGTGAACGCCCCGACGTAGCCCGAGGCAGACCAGAGCGCGGCCACCACGCCGAAGCCGAGCAGCACCCTCGCCGACCCCTGGCTCTCCACCACGTCGCGCAGCACGTTGAGCACCCCGTCGTTGGCGATCACCGAGCCGGCGCCGATGTCCTTGGCGAGCCCGGCGATGGTGTCGATGGTCTGCTCCCCGTTGGAGACCAGGCCGACCAGCGCGACGATCACTATCGCGCAGGGAAAGAGCGCCAGCACCCCGTAGTAGGTCAGCGCGGCGGCCCAGTCGGCGCAGTTGTCCGTCAGGAAGCGCTTGACGCTGCGAAAGAGTACGCCCCGCCAGGTCGACAAGCGCAACTGGCGCAGCCGGCCCGGGAGGCGGCGATTGCGCCCGGGTGCCTCGGTGACCGGTTCGGTGGTCGACGCCATGCTCGCCCCCTGGTTGGCGGGGCCGGTCGGGCTCGCGGTCGCGCGCCCGGCCGGGTTGCGCTGCCCGGTACCCCGGGCGGGAAACGGACAAACTCTCCGGCCGGCGCGCGGCAGGCCCGGGTTTGTCGACGGTGGCTCGGGAAAGCGAACCAGGGAGACGACCAACCATCCGGAGGAGGAAGATCATGCCCGGACGCGAGGTTCTGCCCAGTACCCTGCGACGCTCGCCGCGCAAGGCCCAGGACACCTGGGCGAAGACCCACGACTCGGCGGTCGAGACGTACGGCGAGGGGCAGCGGTCGCACCGGACCGCGTTCGCCGCGCTCAAGCACTCGTTCGAGAAGGTCGGCGACCACTGGGAGCCGAAGGGGCGTAAGGGCCCCAGCGACGAGCAGGCGGCCGGCGGTGGACCGGCGCGCCGTGCACCGACCGCCGGTGGCGTGGACGCCAACGCCCCGAAGGAGCACCTGATGGACGTGGCCAAGCGGCTCGACGTCAAGGGGCGGTCCCGGATGACCAAGGCAGAGCTGGTCGACGCGATCCAGAAGGCGAACAACCGAAAGACCACCGCCGCCCGTGGCCGGGAGAAGGCGCGCAACCGCCGCTGACCCCGCCGCGAGGCGTTGCCGAACCCGGGCGGTCAGCCGCCCAACTCAGCCGGCACTCGGGTCGCCGGCACTCGGGTCGGTGGGCAGGGTAGGGGTGCGGCCGGTTTTCACCACCGGCCGCCGTCCCCGCCCGGCCCCTCGATGTGTACCACCTTGGTGACGGTCAGTTCGTCGAGCAGTTCGGGGCCGTACCCGAAGCCCTGGCCGCTGCCGCCCCGGGGCTCGGCGGCACCGCCCGGTGCCCCGCCGAAGACGGCGTTGATCTTCACCGTGCCGACCGGAAGCTCCCGCCAGGCCCGCTGCGCGTGGTTCATCGACCCGGTCAGTACCGTCGCCGCCAGCCCGTACGGTGAGTGCGCCGCCCGTGACAGCGCCTCGTCGAACGATTCCACCACCATCACCGGGGCGACCGGGCCGAACGTCTCCTCCCGCATCACCGCCATCTGGTCGGTGCACTCGGCCAGTACCGTCGGCGGGTAGAAGGAACCCGGTCCGTCCGGCACGGTACCGCCGGTGAGCACCGTGGCGCCGTCCGCGACCGCCGCTTGGACCTGCCCGTGCACATGGTCGCGGTGTCGCCGGTCGACCAGCGGCCCGAGTTCGCTCATCGGGTCGCGGCCCGGCCCCGCCCGCAGCGCCTCGGCCCGCTCCACCAGGGCGGCGAGGAACCGGGTCGACACCGGCCGGAGCACATAGATCCGCTCCACCGCGACGCAGAGTTGCCCGGCGTTGGCGAAGGCACCCGTGGCAGCCTGCTGGGCCGCCCAGAGCGGGTCGACGTCACCGTCGACGATCAGCGGGTCGCTGCCCCCGTTCTCCAGCAGCGCCTTGGCGCCGGATCGGGCGCAGGCGGCGGCGATCGACCGACCGGTGGCGGTCGAACCCACGTGCGCGACCACGTCGACCTCCTGCCCGGCGAGCGCGGCACCCACCTCGGCGCCGCCGGTCAGCAGCGACAGCACCCCGGACGGCAGATGCTCGTCGAGCAGCCGGGCGAGCAGCCAACCGCTGGCCGTACTCCGCTCGCTCGGCTTGTAGACGACTGTGTTCCCGGTGACCAGCGCCGCGCCGAGCAGGCCGCAGGAGACCGCGACCGGGTCGTTCCACGGCGTCACGACGGCGACCACGCCACGTGGCTGCGGCACCATCAGGTCGATCGCGTCGGCGTTGCCGCCAAGGGTGCGGCCGCCGCGCACGGGGGCGAGTTCGGCGTACTGGCGCAGCGTCGACACCCCCGCCTGGACCCCGGCGCGGGCGGCGGCCAGCGGCCGGCCCATCTCGGCGGTCTCCGCCTCGGCGAGCCGGTCGGCGGCGGCCTCGATCGCGTCGGCGGCGAGCCGCAGCGCGCCCGCCCGGTCGGCGGGAGCGGTCCGGGCCCACCGGGGCGCCATCGCCCGGGCCGCCTTGACGGTCGCCTCGACCTCGGCGGCGGTCGCCGCCGGCACCTGGCTGACCGGGGTACCGTCGGCCGGATCGAGTACGGTCAGCCATCCGGCGTCGCCGCTGCCGTCCCACACACCGGCGATGAGTTGCTGCACCTGATACATGGAGCGCAGTTTGCCCCGGTACGGGCGGTCGAAACTATTCCGCTGAATGTGGCGGTGCAGGTCCGTGCAGCCGGTGCCCGGGGCCGGGGTGGCCAGGGGTGAGCCGGGGTAGGGTGCTCGGGTGACGGTGCTCGGGGACACCGCCGACGCGGTCGTCGTCGGAGCGGGGCACAACGGACTGGTCGCGGCGAACCTGCTCGTGGACGCCGGGTGGGACGTGCTGGTGCTGGAGGCGACCGGCGAGCCGGGTGGAGCGGTCCGGTCGGCCGAGGTGACCGCCCCCGGCTACCTGAGCGACCTCTACAGCGCCTTCTATCCGCTCGGTTACGCCTCGCCGGTGCTGCGCCGGCTCCGGCTGGACGAGCACGGACTGATCTGGCGGCACGCGCCGGACGTGCTGGCGCACCTCTTCCCGGACGGCGGTGCGGTGCTGCTCAACCGCGATCCCGAGGTCACCGCCGCCTCCGTGGCGCGGTTCGGCGACGGTGACGGCGAGCGGTGGCTCGACGCGTACGCGCAGTGGCGGCAGATCTCCGCGCCCCTGCTCGACGCGCTCTTCAGCCCCTTTCCACCGGTACGTGGCGGACTGGCGCTCGCCCGCCGGTTGCGTACCGCCGGGATGCTGCGGCTGGCCCGCCGGATGATGCTGCCGAGCACCCGGCTCGGGGCGGAACTCTTCACCGGCTCGGGCGGCCCGGCCCTGCTCACCGGCTGCGCGCTGCACACCGACCTCGCTCCGGACGAGCCCGGTTCCGGGGTGTACGGCTGGCTACTGGCCATGCTCGGCCAGCAGGTGGGCTGGCCGGTACCGGTCGGCGGGGCGGGGCGGATCACCGACGCGCTGCTGGCCCGGCTTCGTGAGCGGGGCGGCCGGCTGCGCACCGGTACTCCGGTCGACCGGGTTCTGGTGGCCCGGAACCGGGCCGTCGGGGTCCGCTCGGCCGACGGCCTGCTGTGGCGGGCCCGCCGTGCCGTACTGGCCGACGTGCCGGCCCCGGCGCTCTTCCTCGACCTGGTCGGTGCGGAACGGCTGCCGCCCCGGCTGGTGGCGGACCTGGAGCACTTCCGCTGGGACGGCTCCACGGTCAAAGTGGACTGGGCGCTGGCCGGGCCGGTGCCGTGGCGGGACCCGGCGGTCGGCGGCGCCGGTACGGTGCACCTCGGCGGCGACCTCGCCGACCTGCGACGGTACGCGGCCGCACTGCACCGGGACGAGTTGCCGGCCGAGCCGTTCGTACTGGCCGGGCAGATGACGGTGGCAGACCCGAGCCGCTCGCCGGCCGGTACCGGGTCGCTCTGGGCATACACCCACCTGCCGTTCCGGCGGAACTGGCGGGCGGAGGAGGTCGGGGCGCACGTGGAGCGGATCGAGGCGCTGCTGGAGCGGGCCGCGCCCGGGTTCGGCCGGCTCGTGAGGGCGCGGCACGTGGCCGGGCCGGCGGAGCTGGCGGCCGGCAATCCGAGCCTGGTCGGTGGTGCGGTGGGCGGCGGTACGGCCGCTGCCTACCAGCAACTCTTTCTCCGCCCGGTGCCCGGGTTGGGCCGGGCGGACACCCCTGTCGACCGGCTCTTCCTGGCCAGTGCGTCCGCGCACCCGGGCGCCGGGGTGCACGGCAGCCCGGGGGCGAACGCGGCCCGGGCGGCACTCGCCAGGGACCGCGCCCTGACCGGCCGCGCGTACGCCGCCGCGCTCGCCCGCGCACAGCGCGCCGTCTACGCCTGACCCGGGCCGCTCATCGCCGGCCCGGGCCGTTCAGAGCCGACCCGGGCCCTCACAGCTGACCCGGGCCGATCACGCCTTACCTGTGCCGCTCAGGCTTGACCTGTGCCGCTTGTGCTCGACCCCGCGCCGCTCGCGCTTGGCCGGGCTCGCTTGCGCCTGGCCGGGGTCGTCGGGGCGGCCAGCTTGTCGGCGCTGCCGGCTTCGTCGATTCCGGCGAGGTCGGCAGCCTCCGTGGCCGTCACCGACTCGGCGGCTCCCGCCCCCTCCGTGCTCTTGGTCGACTTCGCGGCCCTGGTCGCCTTCGTAGCCTTGGTCGCCTTCGCAGCCGGGGTCGCCTTCGTCGCCGGGGTCGCCTTCGCAGCCTTCACCGCCTTCGTGGCCTTTGCCGGCCGCGCAGCCTTCGTCGGCTTCGGCGCCTCGACCGCCGCTGCGGCCTCGGTCGGCGTTGCGGCCTCGGTCGGCGTTGGGACTTCGGTCGGCGTTGCGCCCTCGGCGGGTGCTACGGCCTCGACTGGCGTTGCGGCCTCGACTGGCGCTACCTCGGCCGGCGTTGCGACCTCGGCCGGCTTCGTGGCCTCGACCAGCGCTACAGCCTCGGTCGACTTCGTGACCTCGACCAGCGTCGGCGTCTCGACCGGTGTCGCGACCACGGCCGACTCCTCGACCTTCACCGGCTCCTGGACCTTCACCGACTCCGTGACATCCGCCGGCGCCGGTACCTCGGTTGACGGCGACGGCGGGATCTCGTCGGCAGCCGGGCGTTCGACCGTACGGGATGTACCCGGCAACCGGGTGATGTTGCGGTGCCGGCCGCGCAGCTTGAACGGCATCAGCGCGCTTTCGATCTTGGTCGCGGTGGTCATCTTCGAGTCGCCCTCGAGGCGCTCCTGGAACCGGATCGGCACCTCGAGGATCGTGTGCCCGAGCTTGGTGGCCAGGTAGTGCATCTCGACCTGGAAGCTGTAGCCGTTGGACTGCACCCGGTGCAGGCCGATGTCGCGCAGCGCGTCCGCCCGCCAGATCTTGAAGCCGGCGGTGAGGTCCCGGATCCGCACCTGGAGCAGGGTGTGCACGTAGAAGTTGGCCCAACCGCTCAGCGCCCGGCGGTACAGCGGCCATGCCTCGTCGAGCTGTCCTCCGGGGACGTACCGGGAGCCGATCACCACACCGGCCCGGGTGGAGAGCAGCGAACCGAGCATCCCGGGCAGCGCCTCCGGCGGGTGGGACAGGTCCGCGTCCATCTGTGCCACGTACTCCGCACCGGCTTCCAGGGCGCGGGTCATCCCGTCGACGTACGCCCGCCCGAGCCCTTCCTTGCCGGCCCGGTGCACCACCTGGATCCGCTCGGGGTGCTCGATCGCGAGCTTGTCGGCCACCTCGCCGGTGCCGTCCGGGGAGTTGTCGTCGGCGACGAGGATGTGCAGCCCGGGAAGCGGCAGGGCGAGCAGTCGCTCGACCAGCACGGGAAGGTTCCCCGCCTCGTTGTAGGTGGGAACGACGACGGTCAGGCGCACGTCCCGCCAGGGAGAGGGCAGCTGTACGGGTTCGATCATCGGGGCATCCTCGGTTGGCCGACAGCGGTCAGGGGCAAAGCCTAACTTGACGCAGCGCGCGGGCCACAACACGGCCCGGAGGGGGCGAAAACCGGCCCGTACCTCGATGAACTCCGTCTGGGGGCCCGAAAAATCGCCGGCTCGGCGCGGGTAACGGTTCGGCGCTGGATAGCGGCGAGCCGGCCGGGGTATGCCGACGGGTGACGGTGACCGGGCGTCACCGCAGGCCCGACGGGGACGTCGGTCGGGTCGGGCGCGCCCGTCCGGCCGGGGCGCAGTGATGTTTACTCCTCCTGCCCCCGGGAACCCGCCGGCCGTGCGCAACGACCAGGTCGACCCGCATCAGTGCAGGTCAGGGGCACCGCACGGTGGCCCGGCCGGGGTGTGGACCACCGCCGGCCTGTTCGACGCGGTGCTCTTCGACCGGGACGGCACGCTTGTCCACGACGTGCCGTACAACGGGGATCCGAGGCTGGTCCGACCGATGCCGGGTGCCCGGGAGGCGCTCGACCGGCTCCGTGCGGCGGGGCTGCGGTTGGGGGTGGTGACGAACCAGTCCGGGGTGGCCCGTGGCCGGTTCAGTTCCGCCGATCTGGCCCGGGTCAACGCCCGGGTCGACGAGCTTCTGGGCCCCTTCGACACCTGGCAGGTCTGCCCGCACGCCGAGCCTCCACCTGGTGAGTCGGGCTGCCGCTGCCGCAAGCCCGCACCGGGAATGGTCTGGGACGCGGCCCGCGCGCTCGGTACCGAGCCCACCCGATGCGTACTGGTCGGCGACATCGGCGCGGACATGACCGCGGCCGGTGCGGCCGGAGCGAGTGCGGTACTGGTACCCACCGCGGCGACCCGGCCGGAGGAGGTCGCCGCCGCGCCAGCCGTCGCCGGTGACCTGGGCGGCGCGGTCGACCTGATCCTGCGGCGGCACCGCTTGGCCGGCTCGGTGCCGGACGTGCCACGTGGGCGTCCCCGCTGTGTGCTGGTGGCCCGGCCGGACTCGGCCGGGGACGTGCTGGTGACCGGTCCGGCGATCCGGGCCGTGGCCGCCGGAGCCGACCGGGTGGTGATGCTCTGCGGGCCGCGCGGCCGGGACGCCGCCGAACTGCTGCCCGGGGTGGACGAGCTGGTCGAGTGGCGGCTGCCCTGGATCGACCCCGAACCCGGCCCGGTCGACCGGGCCGAGGTGGAGCTGTTGACCGCCCGGCTCGCCGGGACCGGTGCCGAGGAGGCGGTGCTGTTCACCTCCTTCCACCAGTCCGCGCTGCCGCTCGCCCTGGTGCTGCGGATGGCCGGGGTGGGCCGGATCTCGGCGATCAGCCCGGACTATCCGGGCTCGTTGCTCGACGTGCGACACCGGGTGCCGGCGGGGATACCCGAGGCGGAACGGGCGCTGTCACTCGCGGCGGCGGCCGGCTTCGTGCTGCCGCCCGGGGATCAGCCGGTGCTGCGGCTGCGCGCCGGGGCGGAGACGGCGGCGTCCGCCGACGGTACGCTGCCCGACCCGGGGTACGTCGTGCTGCATCCCGGGTCGTCCGTGCAGGCCCGGTCCTGCCCACCCGAACTCTGTGCCGAGATCGTGTCGGCGCTGACCGGCGCCGGGCACCGGGTGGTGGTGACCGGCGGGCCGGGGGAGCGGACCCTGACCGCGCGGGTCGCCGGGCGTACCGGGATCGACCTGGGCGGACAGACCTCGTTGACCGGGCTGGCGGCGATCATCGCCCGGGCGGGTTGCCTGGTCGTCGGCAACACCGGGCCGGCACACCTGGCCGCCGCGCTCGGCGTACCGGTGGTGAGCCTCTTCGCCCCGACCGTCCCGTTCGGACAGTGGGGGCCGTACCGGGTGCCGACCGTACGCCTCGGTGCCGCCGTCGCCGGCTGCCGGCACACCCGGGCCACCACCTGTCCGGTACCCGGGCATCCGTGCCTGTCCGGCATCGAGCCGGCGGAGGTGGTCGAGGCGGTCCGGTTGCTCGGTGCCTCGCCGGCCGCACCACCGCCGGTGGCCGCGCTGGCGCCGCTGGCTCCGGCGCTGGTCGGCGTCGAGGAGGTGCGGCCGTGAACATCCTGCTCTGGCACGTGCACGGCTCCTGGACCACCGCCTTCGTGCACGGCAAACACCGGTACCTCGTCCCGGTCACCCCGGACCGGGGGCCCTACGGCCTGGGCCGGGCCCGCACCTACCAGTGGCCGGACACCGTCGACGAGGTGACCCCGGAGGAACTGGCCGGCGCCGACGTGGACCTGGTGATCCTGCAACGCCCGGAGGAGATCGATCTGGTCGCGCAGTGGCTGGGCCGGCGGGTCGGCCGGGACCTGCCGGCGATATTCGTCGAGCACAACACCCCGAAAGAGGGGAACGTGCCGAACAGCCGCCATCCGCTGGCCGACCGCGACGACCTGCTGATCGCACACGTCACGCACTTCAACGCGCTGTTCTGGGACACCGGCGGCACCCGGACCACTGTGGTGGAGCACGGCATCGTGGCGCCGACCGCGCGGTACACAGGTGAACTCGACCGGCTCGCCGTGGTGGTCAACGAGCCGGTACGCCGCTGGCGGGTCACCGGCACCGACCTGTTGCCGCTCTTCGCCGAGATCGCCCCGCTTGACATCTTCGGCATGGGCGTGGCCGGCCTACCGGACCGGTTGGGGCTGCCCGCCGACCGGCTCGCCGTCTACGACGACCTGCCGCAGGGGCGGATGCAGGCGGAGATCGCCCGGCGGCGGGCGTACCTGCACCTGTGCCGGTGGACGTCGCTGGGGCTGAGCCTGATCGAGGCGATGGCCATGGGCATGCCGGTGGTGGTGCTCGCCGCCACCGAGGCGGTCGAGGCGGTACCGCCGGAGGCGGGTGCGCTCTCCACCCGGCTCGACACGCTGCTGGCGGCCACCCGGCAGCTCGTGGCGGAACCCGAGACCGCCCACCAGCTCGGGGGACAGGCCCGCGAGGTCGCGCAGGCCAGGTACGGCCTGGACCGGTTCCTGACCGACTGGGACCGGTTGCTGGAGGAGGAACTATGCGCGTCGCGATGATCTCCGAGCACGCCAGCCCGCTCGCGGTACTCGGCGGCGAGGACGCCGGCGGGCAGAACACGCACGTCGCCGAACTCTCCGCCGCGCTCGCCGACGCCGGCCACGAGGTGCGGGTCTACACCCGGCGGGACAGCGCCGAGGCACCGGAGGCGGTACGCCTGCGCGACGGGGTCGAGGTGGTGCACGTACCGGCCGGACCGGCGGAGCCGATCGCCAAGGACGAGCTGCTGCCGTACATGAAGGATTTCAGCCGCTGGCTGGTGGCGCGCTGGCGCGGCGACGAGTGGGTGCCGGACGTCGTGCACGCGCACTTCTGGATGAGCGGGCTGGCCGGGATCGCCGCCGGCCGGCAGACCGGGATACCTGTGGTGCAGACCTACCACGCGCTCGGCACGGTGAAGCGCCGCCACCAGGGCGCCGCCGACACCAGCCCGGCCCGCCGGGTCGGCTACGAACGGGCGCTGGGCCGGGCGGTCGACCGGGTCATCGCGCAGAGCCAGGACGAGGTGCGCGAGCTGGTCCGGATGGGGGTGCCGCAGGCCCGGATGACGGTGATCCCGTCCGGGGTCAACGACGAGACCTTCTCGCCCGACGGCCCGGCCGTGCCCCGGGTGCCCGGCCGGCCCCGGATCCTCACCGTCGGCCGGCTGGTCGAGCGGAAGGGCTACCAGGACGTGATCAGGGCGATGCCGATGATCCCGGACGCCGAGTGCGTGGTGGTCGGTGGGCCGCCGGCCGGCGAGGTCGACGACGACCCGCAGGTCCGCCGGCTGCGCGCGCTCGCCGACGAGGTCGGGGTCGCCGATCGGGTACGCCTGATCGGCGCCGTCCCGCGCGAGGAGATGCCCTACTGGTACCGGTCGGCGGACGTGCTGGTCGCCGCCCCCTGGTACGAGCCGTTCGGGTTGACTCCACTGGAGGCGATGGCCTGCGGTGTGCCGGTCGTCGGTACCGCCGTCGGCGGGCTCACCGACACGGTCGTGCACGGGCGTACCGGCGATCTGGTGCCGCCGCGTGACCCGGAGGCGCTCGGTACCGCCGTCCGGGACCTGCTCGCCGACCGGGTACGCCGGTACGGGTACGCCGCCGCCGCACTCGACCGGGCCCGCCGCTGGTACTCGTGGACCCGGACGGCAGACCAGATCGCCGCCGTCTACACGGCGGTCAGCGAGGTGCGCCGGCCGAGCGGGGTGGTCGCCGGATGACCGCGTCGATGGAGGTGCTGGACAGCCACCTGGCCGGGCTCGCCGCCGCGCTGCTGCCGTACCGGACCGAGGCGGCCCGGCTGGCCCGCTGGGGCGACGAACTGGCCCGGCTGCTCGCCGGGGGAGGCCGGATCCTGGTCGCCGGCAACGGTGGCAGCGCGGCCGAGGCGCAGCATCTCACCGCCGAGCTGGTCGGCAAACTGCGCGACGACCGGGCGCCGCTGTCGGCGATCGCGCTCTGCGCCGAGACCTCGTCGCTTACCGCGATCGGCAACGACTACGGCTTCGACGAGATCTTCGCCCGGCAGGTACGCGCGCACGGCCGCCCCGACGACGTACTGCTGCTGCTCTCCACGAGTGGGCGCAGCGCCAACCTGGTCCGGGCGGCCCGAGCCGGACGGGAACTGGGGATGCGTTGCTGGGCGCTGACCGGCCCGACGCCGAACCCGCTCGCCGACGCCTGCACCGAGGTGCTCGCCGTACCCTGCCCGGACAGCCAGGTGGTGCAGGAACTTCACCTGGTCTCGGCACACGTGCTCTGCGCCTACGTCGACGCGTACCTGCCGGTGCCGTTCGGCCCGGCCAGCCACGTCAACCCGGTACCGGCGGTGGCCAGCGTGGCGACGTCACCGGGTACCGGTCCGGGCCGGCCGACCGGTGCCGCCCCGGTACGCCCCTCCGGGGTGGAGGACGAACTGGTGCTGCGGGTACCCGGCACGCTCCGGCCGGCCGGAGCTGAGGAGGCGCCGTGACCGGAAGAATCGTGGTCGTCGGTGACACGCTGCTCGACCGGGACGTGGAGGGCGTGGTGAACCGGCTCTGCCCGGACTCGCCGGTGCCGGTGCTGGACGAGAACAACTGCGTCGACCGGCCGGGTGGTGCCGGGCTGGCCGCGCTCTTCGCCGTCGGGCGCGGGTACGAGGTCGCCCTGGTCACCGCGCTCGCCGACGACGAGGGAGGCGCTCGGCTCAGCCATCTGCTCACCGCTGCCGGGGTGCAGGTCTACGGGCTGCCGCTGCCCGGGGCGACCCCGGAGAAGATCCGGTTGCGGACCCGGGGGCGGGTGCTGCTCCGGCACGACCGGGGCGGGCCGGCCGGACCACCCGGCGAGCCGAGCGAGGCCGTACTCGACCTGCTGGCCGGGGCGGCCGGGATCCTGGTCAGCGACTACGGCCGGGGGGTGGCGAGGCTGCCGGCCCTGCGTACGGCACTGGCCGGCACCGCCGCGCCGATCGTCTGGGACCCGCATCCGCGTGGCCCGGCGGCGGTACCCGGCGTCCGGCTGGCCACCCCGAACGAGGTGGAGGCCCGGGAGTTGGCCGGGGTGGCGACCGGCGGCTCCCGACTGGTCGGCGCGGCACGGTCCGCCCAGACGCTGCGCCAGCGCTGGCGGGTCGGCGCGGTGGTGGTGACGATGGGCGGGGAGGGCGCGCTGCTCTGCCACGCCGGGTCCACGCCGCTGGTGGTGCCGCCGCCGACCTGCGCCGACGGTGACACCTGCGGTGCCGGGGACCGGTTCGCCGCCGCCGCCACAGTGGCACTGGCCGACGGGGCGCTGGTCTCCGAGGCGGTGCAGCAGGCCGTGGCGGAGGCGTCCGGGTACGTGGCGGCCGGCGGGGTGGCGAGTGCCGTACCGGCGGCTCCGCCCCGGGGCGCGGCGCAGCGTACCGGTGCCAGGTCGGCGCCCGGCGGACCCGACTCGACCCCGGACGGTGCCCGGTCGACCGCCGACTCGCCACCCGGCGGCACCGGGCCGGCGTCCGACCCGACGCCCGACGGCGCGCGGTCGGCATCCGGCCCGAGGCCCGACGGCATGCGGCGGGCTCCTGCCGGCCCCGTCCCGGTGGCTCCCGTCGACCCGGTCCCGGCGGCCGGCGGCGGTGCCGACCCGGTGCGGCGGCCCGGGGCGGCGGGGCGGCCTGGTGTGGTGGCCCGGCCGGGTGCGGTGGGGCGGAGCCGTTCCGGAGGTGCACAGCAGCTGGACACCGTGCCGATCACGGCGGTGGACTGGAGCGACCGGATCGGTCCCCGGGCCGCCGGTGAGGTGGTCGCCCGGGTCCGGGCGGCCGGCGGCACGGTGGTGGCCACCGGCGGCTGCTTCGACCTGCTGCACGCGGGGCACGTCGCCACCCTGGAAGCGGCCCGCCAGCTCGGCGACTGCCTGATCGTCTGCGTCAACTCCGACGACAGCGTCGCCGGTCTCAAGGGTCCGGACCGGCCGCTGGTCCGGCACGCCGACCGGGCCCGGCTGCTGGCCGCGCTCGGCTGCGTCGACGCGGTGGTGGTCTTCGACGAGTCGACTCCGCACGCGGCGCTGGCCTGGCTGCGCCCGGACATCTGGGTGAAGGGTGGCGACTACGGCACCGGTGCCGACGGCCCGGACCTGCCGGAGGCCGAGATCATGCACCGCTGGGGCGGTCACACCGTGGTGGTGCCCTATCTGGACGGGCGTTCGACGACCGGGATGATCGCGGCAGCGCGGGCCGGCCGCCGACCGGTGGGACGGACCCGGTGAGCGGCGGTCTCGACGGGGCCGGCGGCGCCCTGTCCGCCCAGCCCGGTGGCCTGTCGTCGGCAAGTGGCGCCGCCGCCGCTGCCGGTGCCCTCGACGGAGCGGTGCTGGTCAGCGGCGGGTCGAGCGGACTCGGCGCGGCAGTGGTGGCCGCGCTCGCCAACTCTGGCGGGCGACCGCTGGTGCTCGACCGCCACCCGCCGGTCGCACCCACCCCCTGGCGGCAGTGCGATCTCGCCGACACCCGGGCCGCCGAGGCGGCCACCCGGGAACTCGCCGAGCAGGCCGGCGGGCTGGCCGGGGTGGTCACCGCCGCCGGAGTCGACGTACCGGGGCGGCTCGGCGAGGTGCCGGCGGAGACCTGGGAACGGGTGGTGGCTGTCGACCTGCTGGCCACCGCCGCCGTGATCCGGGCCGCGTTGCCCTACCTGGAACGCTCGCGCGGCTCGGTGGTCACCGTCGCCTCCACCCTCGGGGTCAAGGCGGTCGGGGACGCGACCGCCTACTGCGCGGCGAAGTTCGGGGTGGTCGGCTTCACCCGGGCACTCGCCGCCGAACTGGCTGGAACGGTCGGGGTGACGCTGCTGATACCGGGCGGGATGCGTACCGCCTTCTTCGACGAGCGCGACCCGCAGTACCGGCCGGGCGCCGACGCGGCACTCAACGATCCCGCGGACGTCGCCGAGGCCGTACTCTTCGCCCTGCGCCAGCCGCCCGGATGCGCGATCCGGGAGATGGTGGTCTGCGCCGACCGGGAAACGTCCTATCCGTGATCCTGGTGCTGCGGGCGCTCGGAGTGGGTGATCTGGCGACGGCGGTGCCGGCGCTGCGCGGGCTGCGTGCCGCGTTTCCGGAGCACACCCTGACGGTGGCCGCCCCGGACTGGCTCACCCCGCTGGTGGAGCTGGTCGGCGACGTGGACAACGTGCTGCCGACCGACGGGCTGGACCCGGTCGACTGGGCCGGGCCGGCACCGTACTGGGCGGTCAACCTGCACGGTAGGGGTCCGCAGTCGCACCGGCTGCTCGCCTCCGCCGGCGCGGAACGGCTCTGTGGCTACCACTGTGCCGAGGCCGGCCATCTCGACGGGCCGGAGTGGCGGGCGGAGGAGCACGAGGTACGCCGCTGGTGCCGGCTGCTGCGCTGGTACGGCATCGCGTGTGACCCCGACGACCTGGACCTGCGCCGCCCGGCGCCCCGGCGGGTACCGGTCGGGGTGACGGTCGTACACCCTGGCGGCAAGGGGAGCGCGCGCCGCTGGTCGGCGGAACGGTTCGGCACGCTGGCCCGGGAGCTGACCCGGACCGGGCACCGGGTGGTGGTGACCGGTTCACCGGAGGAACGGGATCTGGCGCAGCGGGTGGCGACCGGGGCCGGACTGCCGAACACGGCGGTACTCGCCGGCCGGCTCACCCTGGTCGAGCTGGCCGCCGTGGTCGGGCACGCCCGACTGGTGCTGAGTACGGACACCGGGGTCGCGCACCTCGCCACCGCGTACCGGACGCCGTCGGTGGTGTTGTTCGGGCCGATCCGGCCGCAACTCTGGGGCCCGCCGCCGGACCGGCCCTGGCACCGGGCTCTGCACCGGTCACCGGGTTCCGGCCGGGCCTGGCAGCCGGACGAGGAGTCCCGGATCCATCCGGCGCTCGCCGCGATCGGGGTGGACGAGGTGCTGGGGGCGGCCGGGGAGGTAGACCGACTGGGGCGGGGCAGCCGTGCGGTTGCGGCGTAGCGACCTCTCCGCCCCCGGGTACGGGCGGCGCCGGCACGGTCGCGGCGTGGTCTTCCTGGACACGCGGGGGCAGGCGATCCGGGACCGGGACGAGCTGACCCGGCTCCGCGAGCTGGTGATTCCGCCCGCCTGGAAGGACGTCTGGATCTGCCCGCACCCGGCCGGGCACATCCAGGCGGTCGGCACCGACGCGGCCGGGCGCCGGCAGTACCTC
Source organism: Plantactinospora sp. CNZ320 (assembly GCF_002846275.1). Classification (NCBI taxonomy): domain Bacteria; kingdom Bacillati; phylum Actinomycetota; class Actinomycetes; order Micromonosporales; family Micromonosporaceae; genus Plantactinospora; species Plantactinospora sp. CNZ320. The sequence continues at coordinate 2,265,692 of NZ_PJMP01000001.1, read as the reverse complement.
TACCACCCGACCTGGCGGGCCCGACGGGACCAGGCCAAGTTCGACCACGTGCTTGAGGTCGCCGCCCGGCTGCCGGTGTTGCGGGAGCAGGTCTGTGCCGACCTGGCCGGGCGGGGCCTGCGCCGGCCCCGGGTACTGGCGACCGTGGCCCGGCTGCTCGACATGGGCAGTTTCCGGATCGGCAGCGACCAGTACGCGGCCGGCGACGACCCGACGTTCGGGGTCGCCACCCTCCGGCCCGAGCACACCCGTACCCGCAACGGCGCGGTGGTCTTCGAGTTCCCGGCCAAGGGCGGCATCGACCAGGTGTGCCGGATCGACGACACCGAGGCGTGCCGGGTGCTGCGGGAACTGCGTCGACGGCGGCGTGCCGCCCAGCGGCTCTTCGGCTACTGGGACGGCCGCAGTTGGCGGGACGTGCGCAGCGACGAGGTGAACGACTACCTGCGTACGGCCAGCGGGGGCGAGATGACGGCGAAGGACTTCCGCACCTGGCACGCCACGCTCTGGGCGTCCCGGGCGCTCGCCGAGGCGGGGCCGCAGCGCTCGGTGACCGCCCGGCGTCGGGTGATCGCCGAGGCGATGCGCCGGGTCTCCGGCCGGCTCGGCAACACCCCGGCGGTTGCTCGGACATCCTATGTGGACCCCCGGCTGATCGACCTCTACCAGAACGGGACGGTCGTCGAGGTGACCCCGGACAGCACCGACGCCGACGCCGAACGCGCCGTACTGGCGCTTCTCACCAGGTAACGAAGCCCCGGTCGCACCGGCCGAGACCAGCGAGTCGGCGCCACGCGCCACGCATCGGCGACCTCCCGGCCGGCGATCCCTGACCCGCATGGTGACGTGCCACAATGCCAGCAATCTCGGCTATACAGGGGAGGCGCCATGTCCACGGCGGCGAAGGCGTCCTCGGTACCCGGCGATCCCGGCGCGATTTCCGCGGTGGCGTTGGTCGGTCGCCACCGTGAGCTGGCGGTGCTGGTCGAGGCGGTGAGCCGACCGCCCTCGCTCGTGGTGGTGGACGGCGAGGCCGGCATCGGCAAGACCCGCCTGGTGGACGAGCTGCGTTCCCGCGAGCCCGACATCGGCCGGCCGGTCGTGGTGGCGGCCTGCCGGCAGGTGACCGACCCGTTTCCGCTGTTTCCGGTGATCGAGGCCGTCCGCCTGCTGCGCGGAGCGCTGCGCGGCGCCAGTCTCTCCACGGTGGCCGGTGCCCTGCGCCCGTTGGTGCCGGAGCTGAGCGACGTACTGCCACCGCTGCCCGAGCCGACCACCGACCGGCGCGTCGAGCGGCATCGCGTCTTCCGCGGACTGGTCGAGTTGCTACGGGTGGCGGGGCCGCTGGTGCTGGTGCTGGAGGACCTGCACTGGGCCGACGCGGACACCCCTGACTTCCTGCGCTACCTGCTGGCCGACCCGCCGTCCGAACTGTCGATGGTGCTGACCTACCGGGACGAGGAGGTCGCCGCACCGGTCCGTGCGCTCTCGGCCCGCCTGCCGGCGGCGGTGCACCAGGCACACGTACGCCTGGCGCCGCTGGACGTCGCCGGCACCGGTGCCCTGGCCGCCGCCATCCTCGGCGTCGACCGGATCTCCGAAGGGTTCGCCGGTTACCTGTGCGAGCGGGCCTCCGGCCTCCCGTTCGCGATCGAGGAGCTGCTGGCGCTGCTGCGCGCCAAGGGCAGTGTGGTGTACCGGCAGCGCAGCTGGGCCCGCCGCGCGCTGGACCGGCTGGACGTACCGGCCGGAATCCGGGACCAGGTGCTCGAGCGGATCGGCCACCTTGGGCTCGACACCCGGTCGGTGCTGGCCGCCGCGGCCGTTCTCCAGGGCTTCGTGTCACTGGCGGTGCTCACCGACACCTGCCGGCTACCGCCACCCCGGGTGTGGGGCGCGGTGGAGGAGGCGCTGGCCGCCGGGGTGCTGGCCGAGGATGGCGACGGGGTGGGCTTCCGGCACGTGCTGGCGGCCCAGGCGGTCTACGGCGCGATCCCCGAGCTGCACCGTGCTCGGCTGCACGCCCAGGCGGCGGAGGCGCTGCGGCTGCTGGACCCGCCGCCGCTGGGCCAGATCGCCGCGCATCTGCGCCGGGCGAGCCGTACGGATTCCTGGGTGGACGCCGCCGAGCAGGCTGCCGAGCAGGCGCTGGCGGTGGGGCACGGCGCGCAGGCTGTCCGGCTGCTGGAGGAGCTGCTGCGCGACGCGCCGCTGACTGCCGATCGGGCGGGGCGGATCGCGGTGACCCTCGGTCGTCTGTTGAGCGGCGGCGACGCCGGCGACGAGGATGTCGTGGACCTGCTGCTGGCGGTTCTGGACCGGGACCTGCACCCGCTGGTCCGGGGCGAGCTGTCCCTGCTGACCGCGATAGCGATGGACGCGGGTCGCAGCGACCTGTACCAGCAACGGGAGCTGTGCCGGGTGGCGGTGGAACATCTCGATCCCCGCCGGCACGACCTGCGGGCCTGGGCGATGGCCTGCCTGGGAATACCGCTCGACCTGGATGTGCCCCTGGCCGAGTACCGGGACTGGCAACAGCGTGCCCTGACCGAGCTGACGCAGGTAACCGCTGCGGAGGTCCAGATCCGGATGCTGGGCAAGGTGGCGATGGTGCAGGTGCTGCACGGAGACCGGCACTGGCCCGAGCTACTGGACCGGCTCGACCGGATCGCCGCGGCCGACCCGGGGGCGGCGCGGCGGCAGCACCGGGTCGAGGCGTGGGCGTGGTACGCGATCGGGGTCGAGGCGTGCTATGCCGGACACCACGACCGGGCCGCCGAGCTGATCGCCCGAGCGTCGGCGTACCCGGGCGCGTGGGAGTTGCCGCAGCGCGGCGCCAGCCTCTTGTCGGCCCGTGCTCTCCTCGACTACTGCACGGGGGAGTGGGACGGCCTGCTGCCCCGGGTGGAGCGGCTCTTCGACCAGCTCGTCGACTTCGTACCGGCGCGGACCGAGGTGGAGCTGATCGCCGGTGGGCTGCGGCTGGCCCGAGGGGAGGTGGCCGAGGCACGGGAACGGCTGGGCGCGCCAGCCACGGACGGCTCGGCCGTGCTCAGCCACGGCGGCCTCGGCACCGCCGCCGCCCTTCGCCTCGCGCTCGCCGACGGCGACCCGGCAGGCGCGGCGGCTATGGCGCGGCAGCAGATCGCGGTGATCGTGCGACGAGGCATCTGGGCCCCGATCGTCCGGTGCCTGCCGGCGATGACCGAGGCGCTGGTCGCCGCTGGCGATCTGGCAGGTGCTCGGGAACTGCTCACCCGGGCGGCCAGGGAGCTGCGAACACTGGATGTCCCGCTGGCCGGGGCAGCCCTGCGCCATTCGAGGGGAGTGCTCGCGGCGGCATGGCACCGGTGCCGGTCCGCCGCCACAGGCCTGCTGGCTGCCGCTGCCGAGTACGACCAGCTGCGCTGCCCGTACGAGGCGGCGCAGGCCCGGGAGCGGGCGGCCGGGTGCCAGTTCGCCGGTGGGGACCCGGCGGGCGCTGAGTCGTTGCGTACGGCACTGGCGACCTACCAGCGGCTGGGCGCCAGCTGGGACCTGGACCGGGCCGCGCGCTCCGCCCGCCGGTACGGGGTGGCCGTCCCGGCCCGGCACCGCCGGGGTCGGCGCGGCTACGGTGACCAGCTCTCCCCCCGGGAGCGTGAGGTGGCTGCGCTGGTGGCCGACGGCCGGACGAACCAGGATATCGCCGACGCGCTGTACCTGTCGGTAAGCACCGTCGAGAAGCACGTCGCAGCGGTGACCCGCAAGCTCCATGCGGGCTCCCGCAGGCAGGTCCGGGACCGGATCTCCGGCGCACCCGCCAGCGTTGCCGGTCCACCGCCGATTTAGTTGGCGGTCTTTCCGCCATTGCTACGCCGTGCCGGCCTGCGCACGCTGCAAGCGTGAATGCCGGACCCTCCTTGCCCGACCCGGAACCGACGACCGTGACGCGGCAGCCGGGTGACAGCCGGGTGGGCAGAAATCCGGCTGCTCCACCGTCTGCGGTCACCGCCGCCGACGACGGTGGACCGACGGAGGCGGACCAAGGTGGACCAACCGACGAGGACTGGCTGCCGTTGTGAGCGATCGGGCGTCTGACCGCTCGGCAGAGGTGGCCGGGGCAGCGAGGGCTCAGATCCGCGGCAGAGATCAGGTAGGAGAGCAGATGCGTCCATTCCGTCGATGTACCGTTTTCGCCACGGCCCTGTTGGTGGCGCTGCCGCTGACCAGGGCCACCGTCCCGGCGAGCGCCGAACCGCCAGGTGCCCTGCCGGCCGTCCCGGCGCTGCGCGAGCTCGCCGGCGGCACACCAAGGGTCCATGACATCACGCTGGTCACCGGGGACCGGGTGCAGGTGACGATCCCCGCCACCGGAAAGCCTCAGGTCGAGACCGAGGTGTCGGCCCGCCCGGACGGCCGGCAGGTCCTCGTGCGGGCCCTGGTAGACCAGGACAACCTCTACGTGCTGCCGTCGGACGCGGCGGAACTGGTCGCGGCCGGGCGGCTGGACCGGCGACTCTTCGACGTCCGGCGCCTGATCGAGGACAATCGCACGGACGGCACGGCCGCCGCGCTGCCGGTGCTCGTCGGCTACCAGGGGCCCGGCCCCGACCTGCGGTCGGCCCGTTCGAGGGCGACGGCGGAGAAGGAGTTGCGGGCCAGGGCGGACGACCTGCCCGGCAGCCGGGAGGTGCGGGCTATCGACAGCATCAACGGTGCCGCTCTGGACGTGGTGAAGAGCGAAGCGGCGGCGTTCTGGGCGCGCGTGTCGCCCAAACCCGGCCAGCTCGGCGCGGGCCTGGACCGGGTGTGGCTGGACGGCACCGTCCGGGTGTCGCTGGACGTGAGCGTCCCACAGACGGGTGCGCCGCAGGCGTGGGCGGCCGGCTTCGACGGCACCGGCGTCACCGTCGGGGTGCTGGACACCGGTGTCGACGCCCAACATCCGGATCTGGCCGGCAGGGTGACGGCGAGCCAGAGCTTCGTGCAGGGGCAGACGGTGGCCGACGGCCACGGGCACGGTACCCATGTCGCTGCCACGATCGCCAGCGCCGGCGGCAGCTTCCGGGGCATGGCACCCGGCGCGAGCCTACTGGTCGGCAAGGTCTGTGACGACGGCGGTTCCTGCAGCGACTCAGACGTGATCGCCGGCATGGAGTGGGCCGCCGCCGACCAGGACGCCGACATCGTCAACCTGAGCCTCGGGGGCGCTCCCACCGACGGTACCGACCCACTGAGCCTGGCCGTCGACGCCCTCACCGCGGGTACCGGTGCGCTGTTCGTCATCGCCGCCGGCAACGTCGGCACGCCCCGCAGCGTCGGCTCGCCCGGCGTGGCCGACTCGGCGCTGACCGTGGCGGCGGTGGACAAGTCCGGCGGGCTCGCCGACTTCTCAAGCCAGGGCCCCCGGGTCGGGGACTCCGCGCTCAAGCCGGAACTGGCCGCGCCGGGCGTCGCGATCAACGCGGCCAAGCCGGGCGGTGGGCACCAGCCGATGTCCGGCACGTCGATGGCAACCCCGCACGTCGCGGGCGCGGCGGCGATCCTGGCCCAGCGGCACCCGGACTGGACTGCGGGCCAGCTCAAGGCGGCGCTGATCGGGACGGCGAGGGACGACAGCTTCTCCGTCTACCAGACCGGCTCCGGGCAGCTCGACGTGGCCGCCGCGATCCGGGCCGCAGTGATCCCGACAACCTCCACGGCGGACTTCGGCCGCCTGAGATATCCCCAGCAGGGCACGTCCAGCCGTACGGTCACCTACCGCAACACCGGAACCCAGCCGGTGACGCTCGCGGTCTCGACGGCACTCACGCAGGCGGACGGCTCGGCCGCCCCGGCCGGGATGCTCGCGGTCACGCCGTCCAGCGTGCAGGTGTCGCCCGGGGGCACCGCCGACGTGACGGTCGTCTTCGACACGGAGAAGGGTGCGGCCGGGCTCTATTCCGGCCAGGTCGTCGCCACGGCGGGCGACCTGACGCTGCGGACACCGGTCGGCGCCTACAAGGAGCCGCTGGGTCACGACCTGACGGTGAACGTGGTGGCCCGGAAGGACGCCACCGCCGTGCACCGAGGCCTGGTCATCATCCGGCGGACGGATGTGGACACCGGGGAGTGGATTCTCCTGCCCGCGGCCGCGACCACGAGCGCGCACCTGGACGAGGGCGTCTACGCCGTGACCTCGGTCGCCCAGTTCGACTACGACGACACCAACGAGCTGAACCACGCGGTGGCGCTGGCCGACCCGCAGGTCAAGCTCACCGCCGACACCACGATCACGCTCGACATGAACCGGGCCGTACCGATCGACGTCCGCCCGGACCGGCCTACCGAGGAGTACGGAGTCACGCTCAACTTCTGGCACCAGGTGGACGGCTCGCCGATGGGCTTCGGTGAGGTGACCGGCCAGCTGCCGTACGGCATCAAGGGCTGGGCGCTGCCCACCGAGCCGGTCACGGTCGGGAAGTTCCACTTCGAACACGGGCACGTGCTCGGCACCCCGGTGCTCACCGCCCGGGTCCCGGAACTGGGCAACCGGGGCACCCTGCACCCGCGGTACCAGAACTACTCGGCGAGCGTGCGGCGGCTGGACGGCAGGGGCCGGCTGCCGATCGTCGACGTCGGGCCGGGCAGCGAGGCCGACTTCGCCCGGGTCGACGTACGCGGCAAGGTCGCGCTGCTGGATGCCGGTGACCGGTCGATCACCCCGGTTTTCGGCGCCGAGAGCGTCATCCCGGAGCTGAACCGGGCCGCGCGGGCCGGCGCCGCCGCGGTGCTCGCCTACGCCAACGAGGGGATGCCTCTGCTGACCGGGTACCAGTTCCCGTACAGCATGTTCCCGCTGGCCACCATCGCGGTGCCGGCGGACGAGGGCCGGGCGATCCGGAACCGGCTGGCCAAGGGCAGGGCTACCTTCCAGTACCACGGTCAGCCGTCCATTCCGGACGTCTACACCCTGTCGTACCTGGAGCAGGGTCGGATTCCCGGCTCGCTGACCCGCCGGGTGACCGACTCGAACCTGGTTCACCTCCGGCAGGACTACCACGCCGACCGGCCGGTCGCGCAGGAGTTCGGGGCGCAGCCGACCTGGCCGACGCTGCTCCCGGTTGACGGCCTTGCTGCGTCCTACTCCCTGCTGACCCTGGAGGAGACGGCCGGTCCGACAGCCCGGACCCAGCACATCGGGCCGGTCTCCGACACGACCCTCTGGTTCCGGCGCGCGATCACGTCCGACCTGGCGGAGTGGCTGGCCAAGGGTCCCAACCACCATTACTCGTACTACCGCGGGGCCATGTACACCGACGAGGTCTTCCACCGGCCGCACAGCCGGGTGGAGACCTGGGGCGCGGGACCCACCCCACCGGGCCCGTTCACCGTCGATTCCCGGACGCTGGCCGTCCTGCCCGGGGGCCTGCCGTGCACGGCCTGCCGGTACACCGGCTGGTTCTCGGCGGACATCATGCCGATCTTCACCATCGCAGTCGACCAGCACGGACATTACGACCAGTTGACCAGCTACTCCAACCTCAAGGAGTTCGAGAATATCGTCGGAGTTGACGAGATCCGCCTCTACGCCGACGGCAGAGAGCTGCCGCAACAGAGCATGGTGGGAGTTCCGGGCATCGTGCCGTACTACGAGCTGCCCGACGGGCCGACCTCGTACCGGATGACCCAGCACTTCGAGAACATCCTGCCGCACGGTGGGTACGGCACCAAGGTGGACAGCGAGTGGACCTTCCGATCGCAGAGTCCGGGCGGCAAGGAGGTTCCACGCGGGTACGACGGGCTCGGCCTCTGCGTCGACAAGTGCGGCACGCAGCCGCTGATCTTCCTGCGCTACGGCCTCGACCTCAACCTCGACAACCGGTTGCCGGCCGGTCGCAAGCACGTGTTCACGGTCGAGCCCTATCGGCAGGTGTCCACCGGTGCACTGCCGAAGGTCGCCGGTCTGACCGTGCAGGCGAGCTACGACGACGGCCGGACCTGGACGCGGTTGCCTGCCTGGCGGCTGGCGGACGGGAGCTACCGCGTCCAGGCGGACCACCCGAAGCGACCCGGTGCCGAGACGGTGAAGTTGCGGACCGAGGCATGGGACTCCGCGGGTAACCGGATCGTGCAGACGCTGCACGACGCCTACGGGTTGACCACCCGAGGCTGACACCGACCGGTAGCGGGAAGCCGCCCGGTACGCCTCGCATTGTGCGCGACGTGCCGGGCGGCCCGGCTGCCCGATGCCCCGCACCGTCGCGGTACGGGGGGACTGCCGCCCGGAGTGCTCAGTCGTTGAGTACGTGCGACAGTTCGTCCCGGAACCGCCGCTCCTTCTCGAGCAGCTTCGAGGCGCTCTGCGCCCGGCTCAACACGTCGGCGATCATCGCCTTCGGGTCGTCCGGCTCGATCACCGGCAGTTCCTCGCCCACCTCCGGGTCGCCGATCCGGGTGATCAGCTCTCCGGCGACGGCGGCGACCAGCGGGCTGGCCGACTCCCGTCCGGCGGCGATGCTCTCCAGCCCGGCGGCGTTCTCCGACCGGGTCCGGCGGCTGCCGTCCGACTCCGCGGCGCTGGCCGCGGTCAGCACCGACTGCGGCAGGCCGACGAGCAGCCCCCACTCGTCGTCGGAGAATCCGAACTGGCGCTGCTGGCCCGATAACTCAGCGGCCGCCCGACATCGGGTCTGCGTTGCGGACGTCCGCCAGCAGTTTGGCGATCACCGCCTCGGTCATCCAGGCGTCGCCGGTACGGTTGGCGGCGCCCAGCCAGTCACCGATGTCCCACATCGCCCGGCAGGCGGCCAGTACGGGGAAGCCGGCCACCTCGCTCCGGCTCAGCGGACGGACCTGCTGGTAGCCGGCGAGAACGGCTGCCCAGCGTTCGCGGTCCTCCGCCGGCGACTCGGGCCCGTGATAGAGAGCGACCAGGTCGTACGCGCGTAGACCGAATCCACAGTGGTCAAAGTCGAACGTGACGAAGCGTCCGTCGCTGTCGCTGTCGCTGTCGCCGTCGATGTTGCTGTTGCCCCGGTGCAGGTCCGCATGGATGATCCCGTATGCGCTGCCGCCGATCGCTCGGAGCCGCTGGATCTCGCCGGTCAACCGCTCGCCGAGCCTGCCGAGCTCGGCGAGGTCCGCTGCGGCCCGGCCCGAGCGGGCATAGGGCGCCAGGCTGGCCAGCGGCCGTTCGACGAGGATGCGTTCGTCGAGGTGGTAGCGGTCGTGGCCGGTGTGGAAGGCGTCCATCTCCAGGTGCATCCGGGCGATGCCGGAGCCGAACCCGCGCCACTGCTCGGTGGTCAGCGTGCCTTCGTGCAGGGGACGGCCAGCCGCGTGGGTGAACAGGGCGAAGCAGCGTTCGCCCTCGGGCGCCGTCAGCCGGCCGAGCCGGTCGCCGACGGTCCGCTGGTACGGCCGGATGACGCCCAGCCCGGCCGCGGCCAGGTGCTCGAGCAGGTCGAGTTCGAAGCGGAGCTCGGATTCCGAACGGATCCAGTATTTCTCGCGGTTGTAGACCCGCAGCACGCGGCGACCGCCCTCGACGTCGGTGACGAGGTAGCTGTCGTTGAAGCCGCGGTTGAGCAGGCTCACCGTGACGGGCGCCGCGACGGCGTACTCCCGTTCCACGAGCTGGGCGAGGTCCTCGGCGTGCAGGAGCGAGTGGGTCACGCGCATATCGAGCGAGCCTACGAGTGGACCGGCCGGCCCACCAGGGCAACCGGAGGTGCCTCGGCCCGGCCGCGTGGCGCTCGTTCGTCCGGTACGCCCCGACCCGTTGACCGGGAACAGCAGAGCGCCCCGCAGCCCTGGCGGGTACGGGGCGCTGCCGTCGCCGCAGCGGCTCAGTCGTTGAGTACGTGCGACAGCTCGTCCCGGAACCGCCGCTCCTTCTCGGTCACCTCGTCACCGCCGAGGCCGAGTACCCCACCGGTCGACGCGGCGGTCACCACCTGCTCGGCGATGGTCAGCAGCCAGTGCCGGTACGCCCCGGCCTCGCCCTCGGAGACCTTGCCGTCGAGCAGCTTCGAGGCGCTCTGCGCCCGGCTCAACACGTCGGCGATCATCGCCTTCGGGTCGTCCGGCTCGATCACCGGCAGTTCCTCGCCCACCTCCGGGTCGCCGATCCGGGTGATCAGCTCTCCGGCGACGGCGGCGACCAGCGGGCTGGCCGACTCCCGTCCGGCGGCGATGCTCTCCAGCCCGGCGGCGTTCTCCGACCGGGTCCGGCGGCTGCCGTCCGACTCCGCGGCGCTGGCCGCGGTCAGCACCGACTGCGGCAGGCCGACGAGCAGCCCCCACTCGTCGTCGGAGAATCCGAACTCACTCGCATATAGCGGTTGCTCGGTCACGGCAACCTCCCTCCACTCCAGAACAAACCATCACATCCCACGGCACGCAGTGGCCGGGGGCAAACCGAATCGCCGTACGGAACGGGCGTGTTTCCGGTGTCGTCCTGTGCTCCGTACCCCAGTCGGCCGTGGATCAGTCGTCCACCGGCTCCAGTAGGCCCTGCTCCCGGACCACCGGCACCGAGAGGGTCTTGTAGCCCACCTCGTCGAAGAGCACGGTCATCCGGTCCTCCTCGTAGCTGAGCACCATTCCGGAGCCCCACTCGGTGTGCCGGACCGCACTGTGTACCGGAAATGGCTCGTTGGCCTTCGCGCCCCGCCGACCCTGCCGGCCGCGATCACCCGCAGCCGCCCCGGTGCCGGCCGGTGCGGCTGCGGGCAACCCGGCCTGGCAGTTGTCGCAGTGTCGGCAGGGTTTCGGCAGCCGCTCACCGAAGTACGCCAGCAGGAACTGTCCCCGGCAGCCCCGGGTCTCGGCGAACGCCCGCATCATGTCGGTACGCGACCGCTGCACCGCCTGCTGCCGTTCCGCCTCGGCAACTGCGGCGGCTGCCGCGTCGACGGGCTTCGGGGCGTAGCGCGGGCTGCCGAGCCGGTTGTCCGGCCGGGTGTCGGCGGCTCCGACCTGCTCCAGCAGCGCGAGGAGTTGACCGAGCTTGCGGGGCCCGAGACCGGTCCGTTCACGCAGCGCGGTCCGCGTGGTGGCTCCGTCCCGGAGCAGTGCGGCGAGGTCGCGCAACTCGTCGGGATCCGGGGCGCCGCCGGTGAAGTAGCGGCGCAGTCCGACGTCCTCGGCCCGCCACAGCAGCAGCGCGCGGGCCGGATCGCCGTCCCGGCCGGCCCGGCCGATCTCCTGGAGGTAGCTGTCCGGTGCGTCCGGCAGCGCCATGTGCGCCACCCAGCGGATGTTCGGCTTGTCGATGCCCATCCCGAACGCGGAGGTGGCGACCATGATCGGTACCCGGTCGGCGAGGAAGTCCTCGTGCAGTTCCTCGCGGGCTCCGGCCGGCATCCCGCCGTGGTAGTACTCCGCCGGGAAGTCGGCCTCGGTCAGCCGTTCGGCAAGCTCCTCGGCGGCCCGCCGGGTCGGCACGTAGACGATTCCGGGCCGGGACTCGGCGCGGAGCAGCGCGAGCAACCGCCGCCACCGGTAGTCCTCGGTGGCGCAGTTCGCCACCTCCAGGAAGAGGTTGGCCCGGTCCAGCCCGGAGACCACCACCTTCGGCTTGTGCAGGCCGAGCCGGTCGACGATGTCGTCCCGGACCGGCGGGGACGCGGTGGCGGTCAACGCGACCACCGGCGGGCGGCCCAGTTCCCGGATCAGGTGTCCCAGCGCCAGATAGTCGGGGCGGAAGTCGTGTCCCCAGGCGGAGATGCAGTGCGCCTCGTCCACCGCGACCATGGCCGGGCGCAGCGCGCGTACCTCGGCCAGCCGATCCGGGTTGCTGAGCTGTTCGGGGGTGGTGAAGAGGAACCGGGCCCGGCCGGTCCGGATCTCGTCCAGGGCGGCGGCCTGCTGCCCGGCGCTCTCCGCCGAGCTGATCCGCACCGCCCGCAGCTCCGGCTGGCCACGGTCGTTGAGCGCGGCGATCTGGTCCTGCTGGAGGGCCAGCAGGGGTGAGATCACCACCGTCGGTCCGGTCAACAGCGTCGCCGGTACCTGGTAGACAGCCGATTTTCCGGCCCCGGTCGGCAGGATCACCAGGGCGTCCCGGCGGCGCATCAACGCACGCATCGCCGTGAGCTGGTCGGGGCGCAACGATCGCCAGCCGAACCGGTGCCGGGCGGCACGACGGAGCCGGGTGGCGTTCAGGGGTGGCAGCTTCATCGGTCGCCGGAGGTACCCCGGCGGCGCCAGCCCGAAACGGCGACCGGCTGTGGCCGACCACTCCGGCCCGGCGACGGCCGGCCGCACTGCCGGCTGCCGACCATCAAGTCCAACGGCGTCCGGCCATCCAGTTCAATGGCGGCCGGAGTCCAGTTCGGCGGCGGCCGGACGTCCAGTTCAGCGGCGGCCGGACGTCCAGTTCAGCGGCGGCCGAACATCGAACGTAGTGCGGCGAGCAGCAGCACGGTACCGAGGATGGCGCCGACGATCCGGACGCCGGGGATGTCGAACCAGCTTCTCTCCTGCGCGGCGAGCAGGTGCCGCGGCAGCTCGGCGAGGCGCGAGGCGGTCTCCGCGAGGTGCGACGCCGTCTCCGCGAGGCGCGCGGTGGTCTCCGCGATGCTGGACTGCATTCCAGCACTCTCGCACGTCGTCGGCGCCGTGTCGCATCTCCGGGCCGTTCCGGCTAATAGGAAGGTTTATTGACTATTTTCCGAGGTGGTGTGACCATGGCAGCACCCGCCGCTACCAGGGCGGGCGCTGTCCACAGTAGATACGGGGGTAACCGGCGGGATGAGCGGAACGACGGACAACCTGTCCAGCCTGGCGGCAGCGGTGCTCCAGCCCGGCTTCGTCGGCACCACCCGACCGCCGGACTGGGTGCGCCGATGGCTCGCCGAAGGACTCGGCGGGGTGGTGTTGTTCGCCCGCAACGTGGTCGACGCCGAGCAGGTCACCGCGCTGACCGACGCGATGCGGGCGGAACGGCCGGACGTGCTGGTGGCGATCGACGAGGAGGCCGGTGACGTCACCCGGCTGGAATCCCGGCTGGGCAGCTCCCGGCCCGGCAACCTGGCGCTCGGCGCGGTCGACGACCCCGAGCTGACCGAGGCGGTCGCCCGGGATCTCGGGGCCGAGCTGGCCGCCGCCGGCATCTCGCTGAACTACGCCCCGGACGCCGACGTCAACGCCAACCCCGACAACCCGGTGATCGGCGTACGCTCCTTCGGGGCCGAGCCGGGGCTCGTCGCCCGACACACAGCCGCCTGGGTACGCGGCCTCCAGTCGGCCGGGGTCGCCGCCTGCGCCAAACACTTCCCCGGGCACGGGGACACCAGCGTCGACTCGCACCTCGACGTACCCCGGATCGCTGTCTCCCGGGCCCGCCTCGACGCGTGTGAGCTGCCGCCGTTCCGGGCGGCGATCGACGCCGGGGTGCAGGCGGTGATGACCGGTCACCTGCTGGTCCCGGCGATCGACGAGGAGTGGCCGGCGACGTTGAGTCGACGGGTCCTGACCGACCTGCTCCGCGAGGAGCTGGGCTTCCAGGGCGTGGTGGTGACCGACGGCATCGAGATGCGCGCGGTCGCCGACCGGTACGGCTTCGCCGGGGCGACCGTCCGGGCCCTGGTCGCCGGTGCGGACGCGATCTGTGTCGGCGGCGAGCACGCCGACGAGGCGGACGCGCTGCGGCTGCGGGACGCGATCGTCGACGCGGTGCTGGCCGGGGTGCTGCCGGAAGAGCGTCTGGTCGAGGCCGCCAAGCGGGTCGGTCTGCTGGCCGCCTGGAGTGCTGCCGCCCGGGCACAGCACGCCGAGTGGATCCCCACCGGGCCGGACGGCTCCGCGTTGGGGCTGGCCGCCGCACGCCGGGCGGTCCGGGTCACCGACGGTACCGCCGGCCCGGCCGGGTTGCCGCTGACCGGCCCGGCCCACGTGCTGGAGTTCGAGCCGCCCCGGAACATCGCGATCGGCGCCGAGACGCCGTGGGGCGTGGGTGCCCCGCTGGCCGCCCTGTTGCCCGGCACCACGACCGTACGGCTGGCCGCCGGTGACCTGGCTGCCGGGCACGCCCCGCCGGCCGGTGCCCTCGCCGGGGCGACCGGCCGGCCACTGGTGCTTGTGGTCCGTGACCTGCACCGGCATCCCTGGATGTCGGCGGCGGTACGCCGGATCCTGGTCGACCGTCCGGACGCGGTGGTGGTGGAGCTGGGGGTGCCTTCCACCGTCACCGGTCGGGTGCACCTGGCAACCTACGGTGCGACCCGGGCCGCCGGCCGGGCCGCTGCCGAAGTGCTCGCCGGTCACTCCTGATCGGAGGGCCGAGCTGCTCGGCGACGGTCCTGATCGGACTCTCGTCCGGCCCGGTGGGGTGAGCGCGGTGGCGAGGTCGGGGCGACCTTCGATCAGTACCACGGCTGTCACGAAGGGTGCCCCCACGTTCACGGCGAGTCGCTGTATCGTTCGTCCGGTGACCCCTCGCTGGCAGCGGGCCGCCCTCACCCCGTCCTGGATCCGGTGGCTTCCCTGCGCCTTCGTCTACCTCACCGTCGTACCCGGGGAACCCCGTTTTCGTCGATCGACCTGGTCGACGATCCCCTGGGACGGATCGGCGTGGTGCGACCCCGGCAGCGTCGACGAGTGGGTGGACCGGGCCCGGCGACGGCGCGCCGGCCGGGACGCCGAGGACGCCGAGCTGCACGCCCGGCAGCACTACGCCTGGATGGTGCGGATCCGCGCCACCCGGATCGAACTCTTCGCCGAGATGTGCCGGCGGCGCGACCTGCCGGTACCGCACACCGTCGGCGAGCTGCTGCTCTGCCTGGCGGAGTTCGGGCTGTTCGAGGTGTCCGAGGGCGACGGCGACGATCCGTGGGTCAGCCCCCGGCTGGACCGTGACCCGCTGGAGGTGCTGCCGCTCTCCGAGGCGGAGCGGGAGTTGGAGGCGCGGGCGCAGCGGGACGACCAGGCCGTACTCGTGGCCATCGCAATCCGCCGGCTGGCCCAGCGGACCCGTCGGCGGTGGCGGCGTCGGCTGGTCAGCACCAGCCTGACCAGCCTGGCCGGCGTGGCCGGGGTCACCGAGGAGCAGGCTCGACGCTCGCTCGTCGACCTGGGTCAGATCGCCGAGTTGGGCATCGACGCCGGCCGTGGCGGCGACCGGCTGCGGCTCAGCGTCCCGTGGCCGGACTTCCGGCTCAGGTTCCCGTTCACCGAACTACCGGCTCCGGAGCACGCCATCTAGACCGCTGGTCATTAGGCCCGATCAGGACCAATGACTACCAGGCCGGTCAGGGGACCAGGCGCAGGATGCGATCGTCGTCGTCGGACGGCGAGCCGCGTCCGTCCCGGTTGGAGGTGAGCACCCACAGCGACCCGTCCGGCGCCGGGGCGACGTGCCGGAGCCGGCCGTACTCGCCGGTCAGCAACGCCTCCGCGCCCTGCCCGTCGGTACCGATCCGATAGAGCCGCTGCCCGCGCAGGCAGGCGAGCCAGACCCGGTCACCTACCACCGCCAGCCCGCTCGGGGACGCCTCGTGGGTACCCCAGGTGGCGACCGGTGCGACGAACCGGGAGTCGTCGGAGTCGCCCTCGACCTCCGGCCAGCCGTAGTTCCCGCCCGGCGTGATCCGGTTGAGTTCGTCGTAGTGGTTCTGGCCGAACTCGGCCGCGTACATCGTCGCGTCGGCGTGCCAGCCGAACCCCTGCACGTTGCGGTGGCCGTAGCTGTAGACCAGGGTGTCGCCGAACGGGTTGCCGGGGGCGGGCCGGCCGTCCGGGGTCATCCGGAGGATCTTGCCGGCCAGACTGTTCCGGTCCTGTGCGGCGTCGCGGTCACCGGCGTCCCCGGTGCCGACGTAGAGCATCCCGTCGGGGCCGAAGGCGATCCGCCCGCCGTTGTGCGTACGCGAGCCGCGCGGGATCCCGCTCAACACGATCTCCGGGCTGCCCTCGCCGAGGCGCAGCCGGGCGACCCGGTTGTCGTCGGCGGCGGTGTAGTAGACGTACACCCAGCGGTCGGTGGCGTAGTCGGGGGAGACGGCGATGCCGAGCAGGCCGCCCTCGCCGGCCGGAGTCGCCTCCTCGATCCGGGCCACCTCCCGGGCCTCGCCGCCGGAGACCTGGAGCACCCGTTTGCTGTCCCGCTCGGTGACCAGTGCCGAGCCGTCGGGAAGGAAGGCGAGCCCCCAGGGCGCTTCGAGATCGGCCACCAGGGTCTGCACGGTGCCGGCCCGGGCCCGGGGCGCGTCCGAGACCGACGGGTCGGCGAACCAACCCCGCCACAGCCCCACGCCGATCCCGGCGGCGGCCAGCGCCACCACCAGGACCACCACGATGACCCACCGACCCGTCCGGCCCGTCGTGCGCACTCCCGGCTTCGCCACGGGTACGACGGTAGCCCGTTCCGGGCTGTCCGGGTGGCGGAGGCGCTACGGCCTGATTGTAGGAGTTGCGGCGCTGCCTGCGATCTCCGGTTGGGAGAGCCCGCCCCGGATCGGGGAGGCGAGCCGGGGCGGGCGTGGGGTGCTGAGTTCATCGCCGCCTTCCCACAGGTTGTCGGGAAGCACCTCCGGGCGCAATTCGGCAAGCAGGTCCAGCACACGCTGACCCCGGCGCAGGCCAAACGGCTCAACCGCTGGCCCGGCCGTTCCAACAGCGAAGGCCAGGTCGTGTCGGCCAGCGTCGCCGGAATGTCCATCAGCACCGACGCGGAAGGCCTGGTCAGCGAGTACGTCACGCTTTGCCTGGACGACGGCTCCGAGCTGTACCTCGTCCCGTGTCCGTGGACGGAGGAGCTGTGACACCCGCCGAACCGAAAGCCATCAGGACCAGCGACCCCGAGCGGTACGAGGCGCTGACCGGGGCGCAGCGTAACCGACAGTTGGCGGCAGCCGCCGCGCGGCGGGGTGACCCCCTGTACAGCAGCGAGCACGACCCCTGCCGCCCCACGCCCTACCAGCGGCAGGCCAAAATTGAGCGTGAAGCCGTACGGGTGATCGGCGAACCCGAACCGCGGGTTTACGGGTCGAACAGGGGACATGCGATGACATCGAGACCCGTAAGAGCCTTCCTCCTCCGCTAGCTCCGCCGGTAGCGTCGTCTCTCTAGTCCCCGGTCGATGCACAGTCACCTTCGAGGGAGCTCCTATGCCCAAGCACTCAGACTACGAACGGATTGAACTACCGGAGTGGTTCGCGCCGAACGGCGAGAAGATGTGGCTGCTGCTGTACAAGGACAAGCCCTACATGAAGGTGGCCGCCTATAACACGACTCTGCGGGTGACCGAGGTGATGAACCGCACTGGCGGTGGACACGTCTTCATTCAGGTCACCGGGCAGGCGGTCGGTGAACAGCCTGAGGACGAAGAGCCCGAAGCGCAGGGCTGATAAACGTATCGGGGCCGCCTACCTTGCCAGGGTGACGCTCCGTCGCATATAGATCTACCCACCGAAAGGTCGAGGCTAAAACCCGACAGCAGGGGTGTCCATACTGGCTGACCGCGAACCGGAGGCATCGGGACCGTCTGCCTGGTGGCGGGCGGCCTCGACCGCTGCCCGGTTACTCCTTGCCGGCCACGTAGACGCCTCGTCCCGGCTGCCCCACGGACGAGGTCCGGGCGTTAGCGAGCATCGGCACCATAGCCATCGCCGCCACCAGCGACGTCGGCGCCGCGCAGGTGTGGATCTGGCCGGGGGCGAGTGCTGCGGCGTGCTCGCTGCCGGCGCCGACGGCCTCCTTGACGTGGCGGTCAGCCCGGACGGCCGATGGGCGGCCACGTTAAACACTGACGGCCTTGTGTTCGTATGGGACCTCGGCGCCGATCCCTTTCGGCGTCGAGTCGTTCCGGACGCTGGCGAACGACTACGACATCAAGGAGCCGATACAACTAGGTTTAGTCGACCGGGCCGATCGCCTTCGCGAGGCCGACGAAGCTCGTCCATGCGGCCGGCTCGAACGCCAGCACCGGGCCGGTCACGTCCTTGCTGTCGCGGACGCCCACGACGCCGGGAAGGTTCTTCGCCACCTCGACACAGGTGGACCCGCCGTTACCGCTGCGGGTCGACTTCCGCCAGATTGCGCCGGTCAGGTCTGCCATGCCGTTGCTACTTCCGTGATCAGGTCCAGTGTCAGGGGCGTGGGCAGGGCTACAGCCCTGATTGCTTCCCACTTTGCCTCCAGCGTATCAATGTCTTCGGGCTTGCTGACCACGCGTGCTTGCAGCGGATCGTCCAGGTGTGCCACGCCCCCGGTCGGGCCCTTGGCCAGGATGAAGCCGCCGGCAAGTCCAGCGTGTGCCCCGGCGGTCAGCGGCACTGCCTGAATGTGGACATGGGGATTCTCGGCGAGCTGGACGAGCTTCCGGCTCTGCTCGGCCATCACCGCGTTTCCGCCGACGTTGCGGCGTAGCGCCGCCTCGTCGATCATCGCGAAGAACTGGGGCGGCCGGCGCCCACCGAGGATGGCCTGTCGTGCCATTCGGGACTCGGTGCGCTCGTCGACCTCGTCGGCGGACATCAGCCCGCCCCAGCCGAGTACCGCCCGCGCGTACGCCTCGGTCTGGAGCAGACCGGGGATCAACGCGGGCTCGAACCAGCGGAGAAGCCTGGCCTCCCGCTCCAGTTCGATCCATTCCCGGAGCCACGTCGGCTCCCGACGCCGCAGTACGTCCGGCCAAAGGTCCCCTACGTCCCTCCCAACAGCCTCTGCGACTCGGTTGCGGTGCCGGGTCTGCGGGATGCGTCCCCGGGTTACCCATCGCGCCGCTGTCTTCGGATCGACGCCGATCTGAGCTGTGAGAGATTCGGCCGTCTGGCCCGATTCGGCCATGGCGATCTGAAGTGCTCGGTTCATTCCTGCTCCCAACTGGACGTCTCGAACCTAGGGAGAACCTCATGAAGCGCGGTGTGATTGTTCCGTAACGGAAAGCATGATTGCAACCACGCATTCCGCCCGGTTCGGCCGCGTTACGGACGGATGCCCACGGAGGTGGTGTCGGTGCGTCGGAGCCTGGCCCATCCCCGTCCACACTCCGGCCGACGGGAGGTACCACCATGAGACTTCGGCGCAGACGGCCCTACCACCGACGCGACTGGCGCCGCCTTTGGCGATACTGCCGGTGTGGTTGGCGCTGGCGCTGTCCCGGCTCGATCGAAGTGGTGCCAGCGCCCTATTCGCCACTGCCCCCGGTCGAGCTGACGGAGACCGAGCTGGCCGAGATCCGCGCCCTGACGCAGCCGCCCCGGCACAGCGAGACCGCGCCGGTGCACGGACGTGACCGGTGATCGGACCACGGAGCCGTTGGGAACGCTTTGCCGCACGACGACGCAGACGCGAACTCCAGGCAGACGGGCACACCCCGACCCAGACGTACGACTGCCGCGAATGTAACCACCCCTGGCCATGTCAACAGGCCCGGCTCGCCCTGCTCGTCGGCTTCGACGGCGACCGGGTCGGACTGTTGGTCTATCTCGGCGCACACCTCGCCCACGCCCTGCAACAACTACCCGACACCCACCCCGCACTGCTCGTCGGCCAGATCCTGCACTGGGTGCCGCGCCGCCGCTGACCCGCCTCATCACCCCCACGCCCGCCCCGGATCGACTCCCCTGATCCGGGGCGGGCACGGGTGCGGAGCCGATCGCGAGCGGCTCAGTCCTCAGCGACGACCGTGGCGTACTCGGGATGCCGATCGAGGTAGGCGACCAGGAACGGGCAGGTGACCCGGACCCGTTCGTCCCGGTCGCGGAGCTGGTCGAGGGTGCCCCGGGCCAGCGCGCTGCCGACACCCTTGCCCTCGAACTGCTTGTCGACCTCGGTGTGCGCCAGCACCTTCGTCCCGGACTCGACCTGATAGCCGATGAAGCCGGCGAGGGCGTCGTCGACCAGGATCTCGAAGCGGCGGCGGGCGGGGTTCTCTTGGACCAGGAAGCTCACCGGAGCAATTCTCCACCCACCAGCCCGGTGCCGTCGGTGACCTCGGCCACGGCGAGCCGGTCGAGTTCGGCGAGCAGCCGGTCGACATCCTCGACGGTGTTGTAGTGGTACACGCTGGCCCGGACCGCCCCGCCACTGTCCCGCAGCCCCAGCGCCGAGAAGTACTCGTACGCGTAGTAGTCGCCGGCCGAGACGCAGACCCCGCGCTCGCCGAGCGCGGCCGCGGTCTGCTGCGGTGTCCGGCCGGCGAGCCGGAACGACACGGTCGGGCAGCGGTGCTCGGGCGCGCCGTAGACGGTGATTCCGGGCAGCCCGGCCAGGCCCCGGCGGAGGCGGTCGAAGAGCCGCTCCTCGTGGGCGAGCGCGGCGGCCAGCCCGGCCCGTACCCGGGACCGGCGGTCACCGGTGGCATCCGGGTCCAGCCCGGCCAGGTGGTCGACGGCGGCCCGGATCCCGGCCAGCAGCGGGAAGCTCGGCGTACCGAGTTCGAACCGCTCCGGTCCCCGGTCGGGGGAGGGGTGCAGCTTCGCCGGGCGCAGCTCCGCCCAGCGGGCCGGGTCGGCGACGACGGCGGACAGGTGCGGGCCGGACCACTTGTAGGCGCTGGTGACGTAGAAGTCGGCGCCGAGCGCGGCGACATCGGTCGGGCCGTGCGGGGTGGCGTGCACCCCGTCGACGTAGACCAGCGCACCGGCCGCGTGCGCGGTGGCGGCGATCCCGGCCACGTCCGGCACGGTGCCGATGGCGTTGCTGCCGGCGGTGAGCGCCACCACCCGGGTACGCGGCCCGACCAGGTCGGCGTACTGCCCGGCGGGCAGTTCACCGGTCTCCGGGTCGAACTCGGCCCACCGGACGACCGCGCCGGTCGCCTCGGCCGCCTGCACCCAGGGCCGGACGTTGGAGTCGTGGTCGAGCCGGGAGACCACCACCTCGTCGCCGGGGCGCCACGCCTGGGCGAGCGTCCGGGACACGTGGTAGGTGAGCGCCGTCGCGCTCGGCCCGAACACCACCCCGTCCGGGGTCGCGCCGAGCAGGTCGGCGACCGCCGCACGGGCCGCTGCCACGAGTTCACCGGAACGCTGCCCGGGAATGTGCGCGCTGCTCAGGTTGGCCACCGCGGTGCGCATCGTGCCGGCCACCGCCTCGGCGACCGGGGCGGCGACCTGGGTGCCGGCGGCCCCGTCGAAGTGCGCGTATCCCTCGACGAGGGCGGGGTAGGCGGCCCGGACCCGGGCGATCTCGAACGGCATGGCAGGCACGATATCGGCCGTTGCCACGATCTTGGCCGGGCCGTTGCCTGGATCACTCCGGGTACCGTTGGTGGGGTGACGAATCCCCCGTACCGCCAGATGACCACCGTCCGTCGCGCTGCCGGTCTCCTCGCCGGCCTGGCCCTCGGTGTGGCCGTAATGGCCGGCTGTAGTTCCGAGGGCGCCAGCACCGACTGCGGGCTGGACGCCTGCACCGTCACCTTCGACCGGGGCGTCGATGCCCAGGCCAGCATCCTCGGCGTCGAGGCCAAACTGGTCGGCGTCGACGGCGACCGGGTGACCATCGAGGTCGCCGGCGAGCAGTTGTCGCTTACCGTCGGCCAGCAGGCCACCGAGGTCGGCGGCCTGTACGCCACGGTGCAGAGCGCCGATGCCGACCAGGTGGTGGTGAGGATCGGCCGTAACGCCGGCTGATCGCGTGACACGGCGGCGGTGGCGGTCGACCGCCACCGCCGACCGCCGGTGGTACGTCGCCCCGCCCGGACGTTTGGAAATCTTCCCGATCGGTCATTGACAGGCCCATGTCAGCGACTTCGACCGCAGGAGCGAGCGCGGCCCGCGCCGCCAACAGCAAGCCCCTGGAAATCCTCGCCCGGGCCGGCTTCATCGGCTACGGGATCGTTCACCTGCTCTTCGCCTGGCTGGCATTGCAGATCGCCTTCGGCCGGCCGGCCGACGACGGCGACCAGTCGGGCGCACTGCGTACCCTGGCCGCCCAGCCACTCGGCCGGTTCCTGGTCGGCGCGATCGGTGTCGGCCTGCTGGCCATGGCGATCTGGCAGGCCACCGAGGCAGTCGGCGGCCACCGGGACTACCGGGGCAAGGAGCGGGTCATCGAACGGCTCACCTCGGCCGGCCGGACCATCGTCTACCTCTACTTCGCCTGGACGGCCTATCAGGTGGTGCAGCAGGCGAACTCGTCCAGTGCGGACAAGCAGCAGGCACTGACCGAGCAACTCATGACGTCCACCGGCGGTCGGTTCCTGGTCGGGCTGGCCGGGCTCGGCCTGGCCGCCCTCGGCGCCGGGCTGATCTGGTACGGCGCGGTGAAGAAGTTCGAGCGGCACCTGAAGACCGGTGAGATGAGCCCGCAGACCCGCAAGCTCTCCCGCCGGCTCGGCGTCGCCGGCTACGTCGCCAAGGGCATCGCGTACGGCATCGCCGGGCTGCTGGTGCTGACCGCCGCGGTGAACTACGACCCGGACCGGGCGCGGGGCCTGGACGCCGCCCTGCACACCCTGCGGGAGCAGTCGTACGGGTCGATCCTGCTCACGCTGGTGGCGCTCGGCATCGCCGCGTTCGCCCTCTTCTGCGTCGTGCAGGCGAAGTACCGCAAGGTCTGACCTTCGCCGGACGTCCCGGGCGTCCGGGAACCTCCGGCCCGACAAAACGCTTCGCAGCCATCGCCGGGTGCGGCTCGGGAGAAGTCCCGCAGCAGCACCCGGCTTTTGGCATGGAAGGAAGAACATTGGTGGACAGCTATCTGTGGACGGTCATCGCGACGGTGGGGGCGGCACTGCTCGCCCTCGGCGTGGTGGAGGCGGTGCACCGGACGGTACGCCGGCTCGGCCGCCGGTCGGTGCTGCTCGACGAACTCGCCGAGCACTCGTACCGGCCCTTCCAGGTGGCGGCGACCGTGCTGGCGATCCAGTTCGGGGTACGGTTCAGCACCGGCTACGGCGTCGGCACCCCGTGGCGGCAGACCCTGCTGCACCTGCTCGTCCTGGCCGTCATCGCCACCACCGCCTGGCTGGTCGCCTCGCTGCTGGTGGTCAGCGAGGACACCGCGCTGGCCCGGTTCCGGGTCGACGTACCGGACAACCGCCAGGCGCGCCGGATCAAGACGCAGATCGTCATGCTCCGCCGGGTCACCATCGCGGTCATCGTGGTGCTGGCCGTCGGGGTGATGCTGATGACCTTCCCCAGCGTCCGGGGTGTCGGCGCCAGTGTGCTCGCCTCGGCCGGGGTGATCGGCGTGGTCGCCGCGCTGGCCGCGCAGAGCGTGCTCGGAAACGTCTTCGCCGGGCTGCAACTGGCGTTCAGCGACGCCGTCCGGCTCGACGACGTGGTGGTGGTCGAGGGGGAGTGGGGCCGGATCGAGGAGTTGACCCTCAGCTACGTGGTGGTGCAGATCTGGGACGACCGGCGGCTGATCCTGCCGACGTCGTACTTCACCAGCAAGCCGTTCCAGAACTGGACCCGTACCCAGGCCGCCGTGCTCGGCACCGCCGAGTTCGAGGTCGACTGGTCGGTACCGGTACAGGCGATGCGCGAGGAGTTGCGCCGGCTGGTGGAGGGTACCGAGCTGTGGGACGGGCGTACCTGCGTACTCCAGGTCACCGACGCGGTCGGCGGAATGGTCCGGTTGCGTGCCCTGGTCAGCGCCGCCGACGCACCGAGGCTCTGGGACCTGCGTTGCCTGGTGCGCGAGCACCTGGTCGGCTGGCTGCGGGACCAGCGGCCGAGCGCCCTGCCCCGGCTGCGCGCCGAACTCGGTGACGCCGCCGTCCGACCGCACTGGCAGTCGTCCGGTTCCCGCCGGCCGTTGCGGGGCGGCACCGTCGCAAGCCGGCCGGCCGAGCACGAGCCGCCGGACGACGCCCGGCTCTTCGGCGGTACCGACGACGGCGAGGCCCGCAGCAGCGCCTTCGTCGGCCCCGACGAGCCGGTCGAGGCACCTCAGCGCTGAGCCTCGCCTCGCCTCGCCGGCTCGAGGTGCCGCAGCGCTGAGCCTCATCGAGCGTGATGCCACGGTGTCATCCTGATGACACCGTGGCATCACCGTGCCGTCGGGGAGCGGCGCCGCAGAGCCCTTGACCTGCCGGATCGGCCGTCATCGGAGCGTCCGGTGGCGGACACTAGCCACAGCGGGGCGGGACATCCCTGCACCTCCGCCGCACCGACGGGCCGGCCGCGCGGCACCGGGGAGGGGCGCGACGAGGATTCCGCGTCGACGAAACGGACATCCGGCGCCAGCAACGGTCGGCAGGATTGAACCACCCGTGACCGGGGCATACAGCCCAGGAGCCGGGATAGGAGGACAGCATGGCCGACGTCGTACGCGACTCCGCTCGACCGGTCGCGGAGCAGTCCACCGCCGAGCTGGTGCAGCGTGCCACCGAGCAGGTGTCGCGGCTGGTACGTGACGAACTGGCGCTCGCCCGGATCGAAGTGGCGGAGAAGGCTCGGCACGCCGGGATCGGGGCGGGACTCTTCGGTGGCGGCGGTGTGCTGGCGCTCTGCGGACTCGCCCTCCTGGTGGTCGCCGCGGTGCTGGCCATGGCACTGGTGCTGCCGGCCTGGGCCGCCGCGCTGGTGGTGGCCGGGGTGCTCTTCGTGCTCGCCGGGATCTTCGCGCTGATCGGCCGACGCCAGTTGCGCCGAGCGGCGCCACCGGTGCCGAAGGCGACGGCGGAGAGCCTGCGCGCGGACGTGCGTACGGTGGCCTCGGCGGTCCGGGACAGGGGACAGGGATGAGTCGCAGCAACGGCTTCGGCAACCCGGAGGCGCTCCGGGCGGAGATCCGGCAGACCCGGGCCGAGTTGGGCGAGACGGTCCAGGCGTTGGCGGCCAAGGCGGACGTCAAGGCCAGGATCAAGGGTTCGGCGGCGCAGACCAGGGATCGGATGGTGCGGCGGGCCGGGCAGACCACCGCGAACGTCCGGTCCTCGGTGCACGACGCCGGTTCGGTAGCGTTGCGCCATCCGGTGTCCTGGGCCGTGTTCGCGGCCGGGGCGCTGGCGCTGGCGGTCGTGGTGCTGATGGCACGAGGGAGACGTGGGTGAGCAGGACAGTCAGCAAGATGGCCTACCGGCCGGTGGGCATCCTCATGGGCATGGCCGCCGGTGTGGCCGCGGGTGCGGTCTTCCGACAGGTCTGGAAGTTGACCGCGGGCGACGGTGAGGCGCCCGACGCGATCGACGAGGACCGCCACTGGGGCGAGATCCTGGCCGCCGCCGCGTTGCAGGGGGCCATCTTCGCGGTGGTCCGGGCCGCTGTGGACCGGGGTGGCGCGATAGGCGTACGCCGGCTCACCGGCCGCTGGCCCGACTAGATCGACCGTTCGGTGCCCGGGGGCGGGATCACCGCCACCGGGCACCGGATGTGAGTACGCTTCGGTTCATGCGTCGATCCCTCGCGCTCGCCGGTGCGCTGAGCCTGCTGCTGACCATCTCCGCAGGCTGCACCGACCGGGGCGCCGATGACCCGGCCGGAGTGGACTCCACCGCCCTGCCCGAGGCTGCCGAACTCCTCAGCGGTGCGGCGACCGAGTTGGGCACGGTGAAGACCGCCCGGTTCTCGATCGCCACCGAGGGAGCGGCCGAGAGCCTCGGGATCAGCGCCGCCGAAGGCGTGATCACCGCGACCGGCGAGGCACAGGGGACCGCCAAGATCGAGCAGGGCGGGCTGCCGCTGGAGCTGTCGTTCGTGGTCAAGGACGGGACCCTGCACGTCAACGGGCTGACCGGCGGCTGGCAGAAGCTGCCGCTGGCGACCGCCGCGGCGATCTACGACCCGACCGCGATCCTCTCCCCGGACCGGGGCGTCGCCAACCTCGTCGGCAGGGCCACCGGCACCACCAAGGGCCGGGAGGAGGTCGACGGGGTCGACACGTACCGGATCGAGGGGACCCTGCCCGGCGCGGCGCTCGGCCACCTGGTGCCGGGAGTGAGCGCGGACGTCACCGGCACGCTCTGGATCGGTGCGGACCGGCGGCTGCTGCACCGGGCCCGGTTCCCGGTACCCGGCCAGTCCGGGACGGTGACGGTGACCTTCTCGGAGTACGACGCTCCGGTCACCATCCGTGTCCCCTGAACCCGTGGCGCGGGCCGGTCACCGGCTCGCGATCGGGGTGGGCGGCGCCGCGGTGCTGCTCGCCGCCCTCGACGCGTACGTCGTGGTGACGCTGCTTGTCGAGATCCTCGGCGACCTGCGGGTACCGGTCAACCGGCTGGAACGGGCCACCCCGGTGGTCACCGGCTACCTGCTCGGCTACGTCGCCGGGATGCCGTTGCTGGCCCGGCTCTCCGACAGGTACGGCCGGCGGGTCGTCATCGAGGTCTGCCTGGCCGGCTTCGCCGCCGGTTCGGTGCTGGCCGCGCTCGCCGACAGCCTGCCGCTGCTGGTCGCCGGTCGGGGCCTGCAGGGTCTGGCCGGCGGTGCCCTGCTGCCGGTGACGATGGCACTGGTCTCCGACCTCGGCTCGGCCCGGCGCCGGGGGCTGACCCTCGGGCTGGTCGGCGCGGCGCAGGAGCTGGGCAGTGTGCTCGGTCCGCTCTACGGTGCCGGGCTCGCCGCGCTGGTCGGCTGGCGCGGTGTCTTCTGGGTGAACCTGCCGCTGGCGGCGCTGGCGATCGTGGTGGTCCGGTTGACGCTGCCGGCCCGGGAGGACCGGCGGGATGCCGTCCGGCAGCGGGTCGACGTCGTCGGTGGGCTGCTGCTGGCGGTCGCGCTCGGGTTGCTGGTGGTCGGCCTCCACAATCCCGATCCGGCACGCTCGCTGCTGCCGCCCTGGGGCCCGGTCACCGTCGGGGCCGGGGTGGTGCTGTTCGGCGGGTTCCTGCTCTGGCAGGCCCGGTCCCGGACCCGGCTGCTGGATCCGGCCGGGGTACGGATGCGGCCGTTCCTGGTCGCCCTCGTGGTGAGCGCACTGGCCGGCGCCGCGTTGCTGGTGACCCTGGTCGACGTGCAACTCTTCGCGCAGACCGTACTCGGCCGTGATGCCGTGCAGGGGGCGCTGCTGCTCACCAGGTTCCTGGTGGCGCTGCCGGTCGGCGCGGTACTCGGCGGGCTGCTCGCCCGTCGCCTCGGCGAGCGGGCCGTCACCGTCGGCGGCCTGGCGCTGGCGGCATTCGGCTACCTGCTGGTCGCCGGCTGGCCGGCGGAGGCGTTGGCGGCCCGGTACGCGATCGGACCGGTCGGGCTGCCCCGGGTCGACACCGATCTGGTACTGGCCGGTTTCGGTCTCGGGCTGGTCATCGCACCGCTGAGTTCCGTGGTACTCCGGGCGGTGCCGCCGGCACAGCACGGTGTCGCCTCCGCCGCGCTGGTGGTGGCCCGGATGATCGGGATGCTGCTCGGCGTCGCCGGGGTGACCGCGTGGGGGCTGTACCGGTTCCAGCAACTCACCGCCGACCTGGTGACCCCGCTGCCGTTCGGTGTGGACCGTGCCGTATACCAGCGGCAGGTCGCCGAGTACACCGCCGAGGTACGCGCCGCCCTCCGGGTCGAGTACGCCGAGATGTTCACCGGCGCGGCCCTGTTCTGCCTGCTCGGCGCCGTTGTGGCGATCGCGCTCGGCGGCCGGGGCAGCGCCGTCGAACCGGCTGTGCCGGCTGGTGACGAGGCCGGGCGGACTTCCCGGGCTGATCCTGTTTCGTCCGGATAGCGGTGCCGCCGCAGTGGTCTGCGGTCGATGTCTGGAGGGCCGCCGGGGTGCGCTCACAGGTCACATGTCGGAGAATTTCGTCGGGTAGGCTATGCGAAGTTTTTGTGTACGTGGTTTGCTGTTCCACGCTGTTGAGAGATGGCGTGGGTCGAGGGAAGTCCTCCTTCGTGGGGGCCGACTCAAGGCGCCGCTGCTCGAAAACGGCCAACCGGCCGCACGGCGTGCTCGGCCGCCAGTTTTAGAAGGAGATACACATGGCGCAGGGAACCGTGAAGTGGTTCAACGCAGACAAGGGCTTCGGCTTCATCACCGTCGACGGCGGGGGTGCTGACGTGTTCGTCCACTTCTCGGCCATCCAGTCCAGCGGCTACCGCACGCTGGAGGAGAACCAGCGGGTGGAGTTCGAGATCGCTCAGGGCCAGAAGGGACCGCAGGCGGAGCAGGTTCGCCCCATCTGATTCCGTGACGGCCGGCCCCCGCCGGCCCGAGTTTCGATTGCTTTGGGATCCGCGTCGAGCCCCGCAGCCCCGCGGGGCTCGACGCGTATCCGGGCTGTCGTCGATGGTCCGGGCTGTCGTCGACCGCAGCCCACACCGTGCCGGGCGACGCCGCCGTTCAGGGCGGTGGCGGTGTACCCCGGCGGCGGGCGCGCAGGCCCAGCACCACAAGTACCAGCCCGGCGACCACCACCACCGGACCGATCACGGCCCAGAGCGGTTCCCCGGTCATCACGCTGCCGCCGAGCCGGCCCAGCCCCTGTAGCGTCCACACGGCGCCGACGACGACGGCCAGCAGCCCGAGCGTGAGCGGAAGCCATCCCTTCATCTGTCTTGTTGCTCCTCCCTGTCGGTCTACCAGCGGTGGTGCACCTGCGGCCGGACGAGTTCGGCGTACACCGCGTCCACCGTCTCGATCGCCTCGGCCGGCAACGGTGCCAGCTCGGCGGCGGCGACGTTGGCGTGGGCCTGGGCGGCGTTGCGGGCACCCGGGATCACCACCGTGACACCGGGCTGGTCGAGGATCCAGCGGAGCGCGAACTGCGCCATCGTGGCCCCCTCCGGCACCGCCGGACGCAGTCGCCGTACGGCCTCCAGCCCGGTCCGGTAGTCCACCCCGGAGAACGTCTCGCCGACGTCGAACGACTTCCCGTGCCGGTTGTAGTTGCGGTGGTCGTCGCTCGGGAAGGTGGTGTGCTCGTCGTAGCGGCCGGAGAGCAAACCGCTGGCGAGCGGCACCCGCGCGATGATGCCGACACCGGCGGCGAGGGCGGCCGGGAGCACCCGCTCGACCGGCTTGTGCCGCAGCGCGTTGAGGATGATCTGCACGCTGGCCACCCCGGGCCGGGCGATGGCGGCGAGCGCCTCGTCGCAGGTTTCCACGCTGACCCCGTACGCCGCGATGCGTTCCTCCGCGACCAGGGTGTCCAGGGCGTCGTAGACGGCGTCGGTGGAGAAGACCGGCGTGGGCGGGCAGTGCAACTGCACCAGGTCGAGTACGTCCACCCCGAGGTTCGCCCGGGAGCGGTCCGTCCAGGCCCGGAAGTTCTCCAGGACGTACGCCTCGGGGGTCTGCGGTACCCGGCGGCCCATCTTGGTGGCGACGGTGAGCCCGGCGTCGGGCCGCTCGCGCAGGAACCGGCCGATCAGTTGTTCGCTGCGTCCGTCGCCGTAGACGTCGGCGGTGTCCAGAAAGGTCACTCCGCCCTCGACGGCAGCGGTCAGCACCGACAGCGCCTCGGACTCGCTGACCTGGCCCCAGTCGGCGCCGAGCTGCCAGGCGCCGAGCCCGATGACGCCGACCTCGCGGTCCAACCGCGGGAATCTCCGCTTTTCCACGCCGGCGAGCCTATCCCGGGACGGGTCGGGGGCTGCCGGGGCGGGACGGATGTGATAAGCAAGACGTACGTACGGTTTGGAGGAGGAGTCATGTGGGATCCCGCCAGCTATCTCCGGTACGGCGACGAACGCTCCCGCCCCTTCCACGAGCTGCTCGGCCGGGTCGCCGCGCGGCGACCCCGGACAGTGGTCGACCTGGGCTGCGGTCCCGGCAACCTGACCGTGACCCTGGCCGCCCGCTGGCCCGCCGCCCGGGTCGTCGGGCTCGACTCCTCGGCCGAGATGATCGCCGCCGCCACCCGCACCCACCGCACCGATCCGCCGGCCGCGACCACCCCGCCCGGCGGCCAACTCGACGCCCCGTCCGGCGGCCCGTCCGGCGGTCAGGTCAACGCCTCGTCCGGCGCCTCGTCCGGCGGCCTGTCCGACGCCGAGCCCGGCGGCCCGTCCGGCGGTCAGGTCAACGCCGAGCCCGGCGGCCTGTCCGGCGGTCGGGTCGAGTTCGCGCTGGCGGATGCCCGGACCTGGTCGCCCGACCCCGAGGTCGACGTGCTGGTCGCCAACGCCGTGTTGCAGTGGATACCCGGGCACCAGGAACTGTTGCTGCGCTGGGTCCGCGAGCTGGGTCCCGGCCGCTGGCTCGCGGTGCAGGTGCCGGGCAACTTCGGCGCCGCCTCGCACCGGGCACTGCGGGAGGTGGCCGACGCCCCGTGCTGGCCGCACCTCGCCGACCTGCTCCGGGCCGACCCGGTCTCCGACGCGGCCGGTTACGCCACCCTGCTGACCGGTGCGGGCTGCGCCGTCGACGCCTGGGAAACTACCTACGTGCACCAGCTTCCCGCCTCCGGCGCCACCGACCATCCGGTGCTGAGCTGGATGGAGGGTACGGCGCTTCGTCCGGTCCGGGCCGCGTTGGGCGGTGCGGGTACGGCCTGGGACGACTTCCGGGCCGCGCTTACCGAGCGACTGGTCGAGGCGTACCCCGTCCGGCACGGGCTGGTGCAGTTCCCGTTCCGCCGCGTCTTCTTCGTCGCCCGTACCGGCGCCCGTTCTCAGTAGGGAGTTTCCGTGACCGACCTTTCGGCCTTCATCGCCGGACTGCCCAAGGTGGAGCTGCACGTGCACCACGTCGGCTCCGCGCTTCCGCGCATCGTGGCGGAGCTGGCCGCCCGGCACGAGGGCCGGACCCGGGTACCGGCGGATCCCGAGGCCCTTGCCGGCTACTTCGAGTTCCGCGACTTCGCCCACTTCGTCGAGATCTACCTCAGCGTGGTCGACCTGATCCGCGACCAGGACGACGTCCGGCTGCTCACCTTCGAGGTGGCCCGGGAACTGGCCCGCCAGCAGGTCCGGTACGCGGAGTTGACTGTCACGCCGTACTCGCACGTGCATCGGGGAATCCCGGCGCCGGCGTTCTGCGAGGCGATCGAGGACGCGCGGCGGGCCGCCGAGACCGAACTCGGCATCTCGCTGCGCTGGTGCTTCGACATCCCCGGCGAGGCGGGGCTGCCGGCGGCCGAGCAGACCCTGCGGATCGCCCTCGACGAGCGGCCGGACGGGCTGGTCAGCTTCGGGCTCGGCGGACCGGAGGTGGGGGTACCCCGGCCGCAGTTCAAGCCGTACTTCGACCAGGCCAGGGCGGCGGGGCTGCACTCGGTGCCGCACGCTGGCGAGACCACCGGTCCGGGGACCATCTGGGACGCGTTGCGCGATCTCGGTGCGGAGCGGATCGGGCACGGCATCTCGGCGGCCCAGGACCCGGCGCTGTTGGAACACCTCGCCGAGCGGCAGATCCCGATGGAGGTCTGCCCGACCTCCAACGTCCGGACCCGGGCGGTCGACTCGATCGAGCAGCACCCGCTGCCCCGGCTCGTCGAGGCCGGCCTGCTGGTGACGGTGAACTCCGACGATCCGCCGATGTTCGGCACCACCCTCAACGACGAGTACGCGGTCGCCGCCCGGCTGCTCGACCTCGACGCCGCCGGGCTGGCCGGGCTGGCCCGCAACGCCGTCACCGCCTCGTTCCTGGCGGCGCCGGAGCGGGACAAGCTGATCGCCGAGATCGACGCCTACCTGGCCGGCTACGGCTCGGGGCCGGGCACCGAGCGGTGAAGAAAGGCTGACCCGGCGCGGGGTGCTGCGGGCGGCCGCGCCGGGTCAGCGTTCATGGGGCCGAGATCGACCGGTACGTCCCGCGCGTTGCGGCGGACGCCGGCCCGACCTCTGCCGTTTGGTGGCGGCGCGCGACGGAAGCCAGGTGTGGGGGACCGTGCTTCCGCCGCGCGCCAGGCTCCACGGGCCGGATCGGGGCGAAACATCTGTGGGTTGTTGGCCCGGTGGAGCAGGATGGGATCGGATTCGATGTTGCCATCGGGGCAGGGCGCTCGGACCCGCGTTAATCCAGACCTAAGGAAGACTTGCACGGAACCAGAAACTCCTTGCCGGGACGCCCGATCCGGTGCGGAAAGGGGCTTCCGGCCGATGCGTCCGGGTCCCGGCGCGCGACCGCCGATCCACCGGCCGGTGACCCGATCGGGCCAATGACCCGACCGACCGCCGCTGGCCCGACCGACCGGCCGATGAGCCGACCGACCGCCGGTGTCCCGACCGGCCGGCCGGTGAGCCGACCGGCCGGCGGAGGAGGCGGAGGAGTGCGTCAGTCGCCGGAGGAGCGCGGCCGGTACCAGCGGCGGCGGGTGACCGCGTCCTTCTCCCGGGCCAGCCGGCCGACCAGTCCGAACCGGCTGACCTGTCGGGGCGCGGCGTCCGGGTCGGCCAGCAGCATGACCACGCTCGCCCCGCCGAGCCGGGCCCGGTCGATGCTGACCGAGCCGCTCGCCTGTTGGGCAACCCGGCGGGCGATGTCCAGGCCGAGCCCGGTGGAGCCGCGGTCGCTGGCTCCCCGGCGCAGCGCCCGATCCGGGTCGGCGATGCCGGGGCCGGCGTCGTCCACCCGTACCGCGATGTAGCCGTCCCGGCGGGTGACCGCGACCTCGAACGCGGTGCCCTGCGGGGTGTACCGGAAGACGTTGCCCAGCACCGCGTCCAGCGCGGCGGCCAGCTCGGCCCGGGGCACCGGCACCGGGATCCGGGTGTGTGCGCCGATGACCCGGTGCGACCGGTTCTGGTCGCCGGCCAGCGCCGACCAGAAGACCATCCGGTCCCGGACCACCTCGCTGACGTCACAGTTGCCCGGCGCCACCTCCTGGGCGACCGTCTTCCGGGTGGTGTTGATCAGTACGTCGATCTCGCCCTCGAGCGTCACGATCGCCTGCCGGATCCGGCGGATCGTCCGGCGCCGGTCCAGTTCGGCCGCGCTGAAGTTCCCGACGCTTGTGTCGTCGGAGTCGAGCGCGTCGGCGTCGAGTCGCAGCACGGTCAGCGGGGTACGCAACCGGTGCGACAGGTCGGCGACGAGTTCCCGTTCGTCGGTGCGGGAGGTGACGAGCCGGTCCGCCATCCGGTTGAAGGCGTACCCGGCCTCGGCCAGCTCGCGGGGGCCGCTCGGCTGGATGCGTACCTCCAGGTCGCCGTCGCCGACGGCAAGCGCCGCCTGTACCAACCCCCGGGCCGAGGCGACCGCCTTGGCGGCGAGCCGGTCGACCACGATCACCGAGGCGATCACCAGCCCGATCGCGACCAGGATCAGCATCAGCCAGGTGCCGCCGGTACCGGCGGTAAGCGCCGCCTCGGAGACGAAGACCTCGACCACGAGTACCCGGCCGGCGACCGGTACCGGTTCGAGCCGGACGACCCCTCCGGCGACCTCGGCGACGATCGGGGTACCGGTCCGGATCGCCCGGTCCACGTCACCGGCGGCGGCCCGGGGTTCGCCGCCGATCGGCAGGCCGTGCACGACCGGCGGGTTGCCGCTGTTGCCGGCGGTCGACTCGACGACCCGGCGGATCGCGGCCGGGTCGGCGCTGACCGCGAGCGCACCGGTGACCACCGCGCTGCGCCGGGCCGCGTCGCCGAGCGCGTCCTCCCGGGCGTCGCGTTGCAGCGCCGTGCCGAGCGGGATCAGGAAGGCGAGCGCGACGATCGTGGTCATGCCGGCCCCGAGGTAGGCCAGCGCCAACCTCAGTCCGGTACCACCAACCGGAACCCGACCCCCCGCACGGTGCGCAGGTAGCGGGGCTTCGCCGCGGACTCGCCCATTTTGCGGCGCAGCCAATACAGATGTACGTCGATGGTCTGATCCTCGCCGACCGATGGCTGCCGCCATACCTCCTCCAACAGTTCCCGGCGGGACACTACCCGGCCGGGCCGTGCCGCGAGATAGGCCAGCAGGTCGAATTCCTTGCGGGTCAGCGCCAGAGGCACCCCGTCGAGGTGTGCGCTCCGTTCGCCGACGTCGATCCGCAGCCCGCCGACGGAGTGTACGGCCGGCTCGACCGTCCGGCTCGCCCGGCCGACCCGGCGGAGCACCGTGGTGATCCGGGCATCCAGGTGGGCGCCGGTGAACGGCTTGACCATGTAGTCGTCGGCACCGGCCCGGAGCAGCCGGACGATCGCCTGCTCGTCATCCCGGGCGGTGGCGATGATGATCGGCACGTCGGTGATGCCGCGCAGCATCCGCAGCGCGTCGGCGCCGTCCAGATCGGGCAGCCCGAGGTCGAGTACGACCAGGTCGGGGGTTTCGGCGGCGACCCGGCGCAGCGCATCGAGCGCCGTACCGACCGCGTGCACCGCGTGCCCGCGGTCGGCCAGGGAGCGCAGCATGGCGCCGCGTACGACATGGTCGTCTTCGACCAGGAGGACGGTGGCCACCTGATGACCGTACTGCCCATGGCAAGTCGGGTGAATCGGTGCCTGGTGCGGTGGTCCGCCCGGATTGCGTGACCAGGGGCGACTCCGGGCGGACCGGGCAGGTTCAGCCGGTACCGCAGGGCTGCCCGTTCAGGGTGAACGCCGTCGGCCGGGGATTGCTGCCGGTGTGGCTGCCGGTGAAGCCGATCCCGACCGATCCGCCGGCCGCCAGGGTGCCGTTCCAGTTCTCGTGCGTCGCGGTGACGGCGGCACCGGACTGCGTCCACCGGGCCGACCAGCCCTGCACCACCCGCTGCCCCTCGGCAGGGAAGGTGAAGCCGAGGCTCCAGCCGGTCAGCCCGGACGTGCCGGTGTTGCGGATGGTGAGATTTCCGGTGAACCCGCCACCCCACTCGTCGACCGCGTACGTCACCTGGCAGGCGGCACCGGCCGGCGGGTTGCTCGGCGGTGGCGTGCTCGGCGGTGGCGTGCTGGGTGGCGGGGTGCTCGGCGGTGGCGGGGTGCTCGGTGGCGGGGTGCTGGGCGGCTGGCCGGCGTAACCGAGCCCGTGCCCGTACCCGAAGAGCGGCGTCTTGCCGTCGCCGTCGTTTATCGGCTGTTGGCTGGCGCTGCTCATCCAGCTCACCGGCAGTTTGCCGGTGGGTGCGCGTACCCCGAACAGCACGTCGGCCACCCCGGCGCCCTCGGTGCCGGGGAGCCAGGCGGCGAGCAGGGCACGCCAGTTCGGCAACTGGCCGGCGATGTCCAGCGGCCGCCCCGAGACCAGTACCACGATCACGGGTACCCCGGAGGCGCGCAGCCGGTCCAGGGTGGCCAGGTCGGTGGCGTCCAGCCCCATCCCGCTCGGCCGGTCCCCGCGCCCCTCGGCGTACGGCGTCTCGCCGACGACCGCTATCGCCGCCCGGTACGAGCTGTCGATGCCGGTACCGCTGGCGTTGTAGGTGACGGTGCTGGAGGAGGCGACCGCGTTGCGGATGCCCTGCAGGATGCTGGTGCCGGGGGTGATCGCCCCGCTGCCGCCCTGCCAGGAGACGGTCCAGCCGCCGCTGGCGTACCCGATGTTGTCGGCGCTCTTGCCGGCCACGAAGATCCGGTTGTTCGCGGTGGCCAGCGGCAGGATGCCGCCGTCGTTCTTCAACAGCACCTGCGAGGCCGCCACCGCCTCCCGGGCCAGCGCGCGGTGTGCCTGGCTGCCCACCGTCGAGAGGTACGACCGGTCGGCCAGCGGCCGTTCGAAGAGGCCCAGCTCGAACTTTTTGGTCAGGATCCGCCGGTTCGCGTCGTCGATCCGGGCCTGGCTCACCCGGCCGGCCTGCACCTCGGCGCGCAGGTGGGTGATGAACTGCTTCCAGCCGGTCGGCGCCATCACCATGTCGATGCCGGCGTTCACCGCCTGCCGCACCTCGGCCGCGGTGAACCCGGTGGCGCCGTCGAGCTG
The DNA here is from genome assembly GCF_002846275.1 of Plantactinospora sp. CNZ320. NCBI lineage: Bacteria > Bacillati > Actinomycetota > Actinomycetes > Micromonosporales > Micromonosporaceae > Plantactinospora > Plantactinospora sp. CNZ320. Next base: position 2,230,127 of record NZ_PJMP01000001.1, on the reverse strand, counting down.
GTCGATGCCGTTCCAGTCGGAGACCACGAAGCCGTCGAAGCCGAGTTCGCCCTTGAGCAGTCCGTTGATCAGGTAGTCGTGCCCGTGCAGCTTCTGCCCGTTCCAACTGCTGTAGGAGATCATCACCGAGCCGACGTCCCGGCGGACCGCCTCGGCGAACGGCGGCAGGTGTACGGCCCGCAACTCGGCCTCGGAGAGCTGGGTGTTGCCCTGGTCGGTGCCGTTCGTGGTGCCGCCGTCGCCGAGGTAGTGCTTGGCGGTTGCCAGCACCGACGCCGGCCGGGAGAGCGAGTCGCCCTGTAACCCGTCGATCACGGTGGTCATCGAGCTGACCAGAGCGGGGTCCTCGCCGAACGACTCGTAGGTGCGACCCCAGCGGTCGTTGCGGGCCACGCAGAGGCAGGGGGCGAAGGTCCAGTTCACCCCGGTCCCGGCGACCTCCTCGGCGGTGGCCCGGCCGATCCGCCGGACCAGTTCCGGGTCACGGGTGGCGCCGAGGCCGATGTTGTGCGGGAAGATCGTCGCGCCGACCACGTTGTTGTGACCGTGCACGGCGTCCGAGCCGTAGATCATCGGGATGCCCAGCGGCGTGCCGAGGGCGCCGTTGGCGAACCTGTCGTACATGTCGGCCCAGCTCGTGGCGTTGTTCGGGGTGGGCGCCGAGCCGCCGCCGGAGAGTACCGAGCCGAGCCGGTAGGTGGTGATGTCGGCCGGGGTGACCGAGGCCCGCTCGGCCTGGGTCATCTGGCCGATTTTCTCGTCCAGGCTCATCCGGGCAAGCAGGTCGTCGACCCGGCTGGCGACCGGCAGTGCCGGGTCCTGGTAGGGCAACGCGGCGCCGCTGGCGGCCGGCCGGGCGCTGACGGCGGGCGGGGCGGAGGCGCCGACACCCGCTGTGACCAGGGCCAGCATGGCGGCGGCGAGCAGTGCGGCGGGAGGTCGGGTGGGCACGGGACGTCCTTCCGGCGGCAGGTTCCCGCACGTCCGGCGCCGCTTCCCGCCGTACGGGCACCGCAGCAATTGACGATCGTCGCTCTCGGCTCAGCCCAACCCTAGGCGGGAGCGCTCCCACCCGCAATCCCGACTGCAAGCAGGGGGCCCTTCTACAACTGAAAGCGATAAGAGGGGGCCCTTCCTTACCGGGACGGCGGCAGTTGCAGCACCCAGCGGTACGCCTGGACCATCCCGGTGTCGAAGCCGGCCGCCGAGCCCCAGAGGAAGAGCCGGAACCGCCGGTACAGCGGCTCGCCCCAGCGCCGCACGATCTCGTCCCGGGCGTCGTCCAGCCGGCGCGCCCACTCCCGACAGGTCAGGTAGTAGTTGTGCCGGTCGTCGACCAGGTTGAGCAACTCGAACGGCGAGTGCGCCACGTGCCGCAGGTACTGGTGCAGCAGCAGCGGGGCCGAGCCGCCCGGATAGACGTACCGCTTCATGAAGGTGGAGACGACGTGCTTGCGGCGCATCGCCAGCGCGTCCAGGTAGACCCGGCCGCCGGGACGGAGTAGTTCGGCGTACTTGCGCAGCGTGGTGCGGTAGTCGGGCAGGTGCTCGGTGACCCCCATGTTCACGATCGCGTCGTAGCGCTCGCCCGGGGAGTAGCCGAAGATGTGCTCCCGGACCACCCGCACCGGCAGCCGCTCGCGGTCGAAGAGTTCGGTGAGGAAGCGCTCCGACTCCACCGACAGGGTGGTGGTGGTGACCTGCACCCCCCGGCGGGCCGCGTGCTCGCTGAACGCGCCCCAGCCCCCGCCGACCTCCAGCACGTGGTCGCCGGGACCGACCCCGATCGCCTCCAGCGCCAGATCCATCTTGCGGGTCATCGCGTCTTCCAGCGGCTCGTCGTCGGAGGCGAAGACCCCCTCGGTGTAGCAGCGGTGCCGGTGGTCGAGGAAGGTCAGGAAGAAGTCGGAGTCCTCGTCGTAGTGGTGCGAGATGGCCCGCCGGTCGTCCTCGCGCCGCCCGCGCAGCAGCGTCGGCAGGAACCGGCCGAGGAAGGCGATCGGATGCCGGTCGGTGAAGAACGAGCGCATCCGCAGCGCCGCCGCCAGGTCACCCTCGACGTCCAGCGACCCCTGGAGGTAGGCGACGGCGACGGCGAACTGGTCGAGCGCGGCCAGTGCCTTGGCGCCCCGCTCGTCCTTGACCACGATGGTGAACTGCGGTGCCCCGGTGCCGAAGGTCCGCACCTGGCCACCGGCCGGTGCCACCGCGAAGGGTACGCCCGGCCCGTTGTCGAAGAAGGTCTGGTATCTACGCTGTAGTGCGCTCACGGCGTCGACGGGTGCCACGGCGTCAATCTAACGCCGTGGCAGCGGCGCCGGCAGGAGGAAAACGCAGGACCGATAGCATCTGGGCAAGCCGACCCCCTCGGTGACGCCCGATTCGTCCGAGATCGTAAGGAGCCACCGTGTCCCAAGCCCGTACCCCCGTCGGTGCCGACCCCGTCGTCGTACCGGCCGGGACGACGGCGGCCGAGGCGGTGGCCGCGGCGGGTCTGCCGCACGCCGGCCCCGGGGCGATCGTGGTGGTCCGCGACCCCGCCGGCCAGCTCCGCGACCTGGACTGGGCGCCCGAGGTGGAGACCGTGGTCGAGCCGGTACGGCTGGACTCCCCGGACGGCCTCGACGTGCTGCGCCACTCGACGGCGCACGTGCTGGCCCAGGCCGTCCAGGACACCTTCCCGGAGGCGAAGCTCGGGATCGGCCCGCCGATCGACAACGGCTTCTACTACGACTTCGACGTCGACCGCCCGTTCCAGCCGGAGGACCTCGACCGGCTGGAGAAGCGGATGCAGGAGATCATCAAGTCCGGCCAGCGGTTCCGGCGGCGCCGCTTCGACAGCCTGGACGCGGCCCGCACCGAACTCGCCGACGAGCCGTTCAAGCTCGAACTGATCGAGGTCAAGGGCGCGGGTGCCGAGGGTGGCGGGACCGGGTTCGACGCGGGCGAGGTGATGGAGGTCGGCGCCGGTGACCTCACCATCTACGACAACCTGGACGCCGAGAGCGGCAAGGTCTGCTGGTCCGACCTGTGCCGGGGCCCGCACCTGCCCAGCACCCGGCTGATCGGCGCGTTCAAGCTGATGCGTTCGGCTGCCGCCTACTGGCGGGGCAACGAGCGCAACCCGCAGCTCCAGCGGGTCTACGGCACCGCCTGGCCGACCCGGGATGCGCTGAAGGCATACCTGAAGGTGCTGGAGGAGGCGGCCCGGCGCGACCACCGCAAGCTCGGCGCCGAGCTCGACCTGTTCAGCTTCCCCGACGAGATCGGCTCCGGCCTGGCGGTCTTCCACCCCAAGGGCGGGATCATCCGGCGGGAACTGGAGGACTACTCGCGACGCCGGCACGAGGCGGCCGGCTACGAGTTCGTCAACTCGCCGCACATCACCAAGGCGCAGCTCTTCGAGACCTCCGGCCACCTGCCGTACTACGCCGACACGATGTTCCCGCCGATGAGGTTCGAGGGCGCGGAGTACTACCTCAAGGCGATGAACTGCCCGATGCACAACCTGATCTTCAGGGCGCGCGGGCGGTCGTACCGGGAACTGCCGCTGCGGCTCTTCGAGTTCGGCACCGTCTACCGGTACGAGAAGTCCGGGGTGGTGCACGGGCTGACCCGGGTACGCGGGCTGACCCAGGACGACTCGCACATCTACTGCACCCGCGAGCAGATGCCGGGTGAGCTGACCACCCTGCTGGCCTTCGTCCTCGACCTGCTCCGCGACTACGGACTCGACGACTTCTACCTGGAGCTGTCGACCCGGGACGACTCGCCGAAGTTCATCGGCTCGGCCGAGGACTGGGCGGAGGCGACCGAGGCGCTGCGTACCGCCGCCGAGGCGTCCGGGCTCGACCTGGTACCCGATCCGGGCGGCGCGGCCTTCTACGGGCCGAAGATCAGCGTGCAGGCCAAGGACGCGATCGGGCGTACCTGGCAGATGTCCACCATCCAGGTCGACTTCAACCAGCCGGAGCGGTTCGGCCTGGAGTACCAGGCCGCGGACGGCACCCGGCAGCGGCCGGTGATGATCCACCGGGCGCTCTTCGGCTCGATCGAACGCTTCTTCGGGGTGCTCACCGAGCACTACGCCGGGGCGTTTCCGGCCTGGCTGGCCCCGGTGCAGGTGGTCGGGATCCCGATCCGGGAGGACCACGCCAGCCACCTGCACGGGTTCGTCGCCGCGCTGCGCGCCGAGGGGATCCGCGCCGAGGTGGACACCTCGGACGACCGGATGCAGAAGAAGATCCGTACCGCCCAGCAGCAGAAGATCCCGTTCATGGCGATCGCCGGGGACGCGGACGTGGATGCGGGGGCGGTCTCGTTCCGCTACCGGGACGGGTCGCAGCGCAACGGGGTACCGCTCGCCGAGGCGGTGGCGCACGTGGTCGAGGTGGTCCGGTCCCGGGTCAACACCGGTCCGACCGCCGAACCGACCGGTGGCGAGGCCGGGTCGTAGGATCGTCGGCGTGACAGGCGCGGCGCCCCACGCGGAATTCGGCATGCCCGACGGGCTCGACCGGCTCTGGACCCCGCACCGGATGACCTACATCTCCGGGCCGGACCGGCCGGGGGAGGGGCACGAGAAACCGGCCGGCTGCCCGTTCTGCCTCGCACCCGAGCGGGAGGGCGAGGAGAACCTGGTGGTGCACCGGGGCGAGCTGGTCTTCGTGGTGCTCAACCTCTACCCGTACAACCCGGGGCATCTGCTGGTCTGCCCGTACCGGCACGTCGCCGACTACACCGAGCTGGACGCCGGGGAGACGGCCGAACTGGCCGACTGCACGCAGGCGGCGATGCGGGTGGTGCGGCGGGTCAGCAACGCGCACGGCTTCAACATCGGGATGAACCAGGGCGGGGTGGCCGGCGCCGGCATCGCGGCCCACCTGCACCAGCACGTGGTGCCGAGGTGGGGCGGAGACGCCAACTTCATGCCGGTGATCGCCCGGACCAAGGTGCTGCCGCAGTTGCTCGCCGACACCCGTACCCTGCTCGCCAACGCCTGGGCGAGCACGGCCGGTTGAACGACGCGCCGCCGGCTGGGCGACGGAGCTGGCGGGAGAGTAGCTGGCGCGCACTGTCGAGCTGGGTGCCCAGGTGGGGCAGCGGCCGGAGCCGGAGCTAGGCGGCGAGGCCGTGCCGGGGATGCCGGTGACCGGTGCGCAGCCCGGACCGGATCGTCCGGGCGATCTCGGGACGGCCGAGTCCGCTGCGGCGGGCGGCGTCGGCCAGTACGACGCTGATGTCGTGGTCGTCCAGCAGATCGAGCGCGGCGAGCTGGCCGAGATGGTATGCCGCCCGGTAGAGCGTGGTGTTGCGGGTGCCGGTCACCGCGCTCGCGACGGTGCTGGCCTCGGCGGCGAGCGCGGCGCTGGCGTACCGGTCGGGGTGGCGGATCCGGTCGGCGCCACCCGGGCCACCGGCCCCCGGACGGGCCGGAGGTGCCGGTGGGAGGAGCAGCGCGGCCAGTTCCGGCGGACAGTCGGCGAGCGGCACGCCGAGCGGGCGGATCCAGCGGTAGTCCCGGCCGCTGGCGTGCCGGGACGGCGGAGCGACGACGTAGCCGCCGACTCCGCGCCAGTCGACGCCGGGCAGCAGACCGCTCCGGTTGCCGACGCCGGTCGCACGCAGATAGAGGTGCCAGCCGCCAGAGCCGGTCCGGACCACCGGCCCGGTGATCCGGCGCTCCCGGACCACCTCGCGCAGCGCGGCGACCCCGTCCGGCGGGTCGACGTCGCAGACGTCGAACCGGTCACCGGTACGCAGCGCCAGGTTGGCCCGGGGCCAGCGGGTCCACCACTGCCGGATCACCTCCGACCGGGTGCTGGCGTCGTGCAGGCCGTGCCGGAGCAGGCTGCGGTGCCACCGGGGATGTTTGCCGGGCCGGTCGCAGTCGGGACGGCGGCAGGTGCAGCCGGTCGCGGTCGGGGAGTGCAGCGGCAACACGGGTACGCCGAGGGCGGCGTACCCCAGGGCGGCGCGCAGCAGCGGTGTCATCCCGACCTCCTCACCGGCCGGATACCCACACTCAGGATATTCGAACATCTGTCCGATCGGTACCGCCGATCAGTGCCATCAGCTCGGGCCAGGACTCGACCCGGCGGACCGCCGGAAGGTGTGACCGGTGGCTGTGCACCTCGTGCTCCCTCGGCCGGAAAAGGTAGCGGTGTGGCACCGACTCCAGATAGGAGAGCACCTCCAGCCGGTCGTCGACGAAGTGCGTCAGACCCAGTGCGGCGGCGATCGGCGCCTTGCCCTGCCGCGTCCGGCAGAAGTGCAGGTTTCCGGCCGGCATGCCGGTACGTGAGTAGAAGTCGTGGTGATCCAGCCAGAGCCGGGTACGCCGCTCCACTCGTTCGCCGCACTTGGACACCAGGTACACGTGCTCGCCGAACGTACCGGCCACCAGGGCGGCCACCGCCTCGAACGCCCCCGGCATCGGCGGCGTACGCCGGAAGTCCGCGAGCAGTGCGGTGTCATCAGTCTCCGGACCCGGCAACGGCCCGGCGGGCGCCGGCACCGGCCCGGTCGTCCGGTCCTCCTCCGGACAGAGCCGGTCCACTTGCTGGACGAGGACTCCGCCGATGTCTATTCCGATTCTCATGCCTCGATGATCGGCAGCCGTTCCGAAGTCGTCCAACGGATTGTCGCCCGTGCCCCGGCCGGGCACCGAGACGAGAGGCCGCCACCCCCCGAGGTCGAGGAAGGGCCCCCGCTACAACAGAAAACGATAAGCGGGGGCCCTTCCTTGCACGTCAGCGGCTGTGGGCGGTGCTGTGCTCCTTGCGGATCTGGTCGGCCAGGTGCGCCGGCATCGGCTCGTAGCGGGCGAAGGAACGCCGGAAGGTACCACCACCAGCGGTCATCGAGCGCAGCTCGACGGCGTACCGGAGCAACTCGGTCGCCGGCACCTCGGCCCGGACCAGCGTGTGGTCGGTACCGGCCGGATCCGGCTCGGTGCCGAGCACCCGGCCGCGCCGGCCGGACATGTCGCTCATCACCGCACCCACGTTGGCGTCCGGCACCCGCACCACCACCTCGTCGACCGGCTCCAGGAGCGTGACCTGGCCCTTCTCGGCCGCGTCGCGCAGCGCCAGCGAGCCGGCGGTCTGGAAGGCGGCGTCGGACGAGTCGACGCTGTGCGCCTTGCCGTCCACAAGGGTCACCCGCAGGTCCACCACCGGATAGCCGGCGACGATGCCCCGAACCATCTGGGTGCGTACCCCCTTCTCCACCGACGGGATGTAGTTGTGCGGCACGGCGCCGCCGACCACCCGGTCGGCGAACTCGAAGCCCGCACCCCGGGGCAGCGGCTCCACCTCGATGTCGCAGACCGCGTACTGGCCATGGCCGCCGGACTGCTTCACGTGCCGGCCGTGCCCCTTCGAGGCGACCGCGAAGGTCTCGCGCAGCGCCACCCGGACCGGTTCGGTCTCCAGGTCCACCCCGCCACCGCGCAGCCGGTCGAGCACCACCTCGGCGTGCGCCTCGCCCATGCACCAGAGCACCAGTTGGTGGGTCTCCGGGTTGCGTTCCAGCCGCATCGTCGGGTCACCGGCGACCAGCCGGGCCAGGTTCTTGGCCAGCGCGTCCTCGTCGGCCCGGCTCTTCGCGACGATCGCCACCGGCAGCAGCGGTTCGGGCATCTCCCAGGGTTCGACAAGCAGCGGGTGCTCCTTGGCCGAGATGGTGTCGCCGGTCTCCGCCGTACCCGACTTGGTGATCGCGCAGATGTCGCCGGCCACGCAGTACGGCACCTCGCGCAGCGCGGCGCCGAGCGGGGAGTAGATGTGCGCGATCCGCTCGTCGGCGTCGTGGTCGGGATGGCCGCGCTCGGCCATGCCGTGCCCCGAGACGTGCACCACCTGGTCCGGGCGGAGCGTGCCGGAGAAGACCCGGACCAGGGAGACCCGGCCGACGTGCCGATCGATGGTGGTCTTGACCACCTCGGCCACCAGCGGGCCGTCCGGGTCGCAGTGCAGGGGCGGCTGCGGCGAGCCGTCGACACCGGTGACGGTCGGCAGGTCGTGCTCCAGCGGGGTCGGGAACGCCGAGGTCAGCAGCTCCAGCAGGACGTCGATGCCGAGCCCGGTCTCGGCGCAGACCGGTACCACCGGATAGAAGTGTCCCCGGGCGACCGCCTTCTCCAGGTCGTCGATCAGGACCTGCGTCTCGATCTCCTCGCCGCCGAGATAGCGGTCCAGCAGGGTCTCGTCCTCGCTCTCCGCGATGATCCCCTCGATCAGCTCGTTGCGGGCGTCGCCGATCGCCGGCAGGTGCTCGGGATCCGGGTCGCGGACCGCCGCCGGCAGCCCGGCGGAGTAGTCGAAGACCCGGCGGGTGATCAGGCCCATCAGGCCGACCACGTCGACACCCTCGTCGTCGAGCATCGGCAGGTAGAGCGGGAGTACGTTGTCGCCGAAGACCCGCTGGCAGAGCGCCACCGTCTCGTCGAGGTCGGCCCGCTGGTGGTCGAGCCGGGTGACCGCGACCGCCCGGGGCATCCCGACGGCGGCACACTCCTGCCAGAGCGCGGCGGTCGCCCCGTCCATCCCGTCGACCGCCGAGACGACGAAGAGCGCCGCGTCGGCGGCGCGCAGCCCGGCCCGGAGTTCGCCGACGAAGTCCGCGTAGCCGGGGGTGTCCAACAGGTTGACCTTGACGCCGTCGTGTCGCAGCGGCGCGCAGGCCAGGCTGATCGAGCGCTGCTGGCGTACCGCCGCCGGATCGTGGTCGCACACCGTGGTGCCCTCGGTCACCACACCGGGCCGCGAGATCGTGCCGGTCGCCGCCAGCAGCGCGTCGACCAGGGTCGTCTTCCCGGCACCGGAGTGGCCCACGAGCACCACGTTGCGAACCCTGCCGGGCTCGTCCACCACCGGCGCCGGGCCGGTGACACCCTTCTCCTGACTCTTCTGCGCCATCGGGGCGCACCTCCCTAAGCCGGTGGTTGGTGGCGACCGCCGCGCGCGACGGGGGAGCTGCCCGGGCGACTCCGCGGCGATATCCTCGGGGGGCCTGCCGTGCTGCCGGAGACGTGCCGGGTGACAGGTGAGCGACGTCACGTCCCCTGCACCGATCTCACACCTGTACAAGTCGTGACACAAGCCTGCGGGGCGAAGTAGGCGCCACCGGGCGTACCGTCGCCGTTCGCGGCCCGTTATGGTGGGACGGCCATGGCGAAGATCTTCCAGGTGTCGGCCCGGGCCGGCATGACCCGAGTCGTCGAACCGATCGCCCGGACCCTGCTGCGGGTCGGGGTGACGCCGAACGCCGTCACCGTGGCCGGCACGCTCGGGGTGGTGGTCGGATCGGTGGTGCTCGGCGCCCGGGGATACCTGGTCGCCGGGGCGCTCGTGGTGACCTTCTTCGCCCTCACCGACCTGCTCGACGGCACGATGGCCCGGATGCGCGGCGGGTCGAGCCGGTTCGGCGCGTTCCTCGACTCGAGCATGGACCGGGTCTCCGACGGTGCGGTCTTCGGCGCCGTCGCCTACTGGCTGGCCACCCAGGACGACCACGTCGGGGTCGCCGCCGCGTTGATCTGCCTGGTCGCCGGTGGCCTCGTCTCGTACGTCAAGGCCCGGGCCGAGGGGCTCGGAATGACCTGCAACGTCGGCATCGCCGAGCGGACCGAGCGGCTGCTGATCGTCGGGGTCGGCGGGCTGCTCACCGGCCTGGGGCTGGACTGGGCACTGGTCACCGCGCTCTGGCTGCTCGCCGCGATCTCGGTCTTCACCGTCGGGCAGCGGATGACGCACGTCTGGCGGCAGGCACAGCGCGCCGAGTTGGGCGTGGACGCGTGACCCGGGTCGGGCCTGGCCGGGTGACCCGGCCAGGCGGTGCGGGCGTGACCGGGTGGGTGCACGAGTGACACCGCCACGGGCCAGCCGGTGACCCCGGTCGAGTTCGGCTACCTGGCCGGCTGGCGGGCCGTACGCGCACTGCCCCGGCCGGCTGCGGCGGCGCTGTTCCGGGCCGCCGCCGACCAGGCGTACCGCAGGCGCGGCCCGGGTACCCGTCGACTCGCCGCCAACCTGCGTCGGGTGGTCGGCCCCGAGCTGCCGCAGGACGATCTCGAAGAGCTTGTCCGCCTGGGCATGCGCTCGTACGCCCGCTACTGGCTGGACGTGTTCCGGCTGCCGTCGCGCAGCCGGGAGCAGATCCGTGACGACTTCCGGCTCGACGGTGCGGAGGTGCTCGCCGCCGAGATGGCCGCCGGCCGGGGCGTAGTGGTGGCGCTGCCGCACTCCGGCAACTGGGACGCCGCCGGTGCCTGGGTGGCCGCGAAGGGCTGGCCGATCGCCACCGTGATGGAGCGGCTCAAGCCGGAGGGCGTCTACGAGCGGTTCCTCGCCTTCCGGCACCGGCTCGGCATGGAGATCCTGCCCACCCACGGCGGCCCCCGGGCACCGTTCGAGGTGCTCGCCGAGCGGGTCGCCGCCGGCTACCTGGTGCCGCTGCTCGCCGACCGGGACCTGTCGGCGCGCGGCATCGAAGTGCGGTTCTTCGGCGGCAGGGCGCGGATGCCGGCCGGCCCGGCGCTGCTGGCCATCCGGACCGGCGCGCCGCTCTACGTGGCGGCGCTCTGGTACGACCCGGCCGGTCCGCGAGGTCGGCTGATCGGGCCGCTGGAGATACCGCCGGCGGATGCCGGCCCGCTGGACCAGCGGGTCCGGGCGCTCACCCAGCAGATCGCCGACCGCCTGGCGGAGGGGATCGCGCAGCACCCGGAGGACTGGCACATGCTGCAACGGGTCTGGGTCGACGAGCCCGGCAGGAGCACCGGGGTGGCCGGTGGGGCCGGTCCGACCGGAGCGGCGGCGGAGACACCGGGTACCCCGTCGATCTCCGAGCCGGCCTGAAGGGGGAGGCACAGTGCGGATCGGCATCGTGTGTCCGTACTCCTTCGACGTCCCGGGCGGGGTGCAGAACCACGTGGTCGACCTCGCCGAGGCGCTGATCGGGCTCGGTCACGAGGTGAGCGTGCTGGCACCGGCGGACGAGGACTCGCCGCTGCCGCCGTACGTGGTGTCGGCCGGCCGGTCGGTGCCGCTGCCGTACAACGGGTCGGTCGCCCGGATCACCTTCGGGCCGGTCTCCACCGCCCGGGTCCGGCGCTGGCTGGCCCGGGGCAACTTCGACGTGCTGCACGTGCACGAGCCGTTCACGCTCAGCCTCTCGCTGCTGGCCGTGCTCTCCGCCCGGGGGCCGGTGGTCGCCACCTTCCACACCGCGATGACCCGGTCCCGGGCGCTCGCCGCCGCGCAGGGGGTGTTGCAGTTCGCCGTGGAGCGGATCACCGCCCGGATCGCGGTGAGCGCGCTGGCCCGCAAGGTCCAGGTCGAGCATCTCGGCGGCGGGGCGGTGGAGATCCCCAACGGGGTGGCGGTGGCGAAGTTCGCCGACGCCGAACCGCTGCCCGGATGGCCCGGCCGGTGTGCACCGGGTGAGGGCGGCACGCTGGGCTTCCTCGGCCGGTTCACCGAGCCCCGGAAGGGCTTCGGGGTGCTCCGGGAGGCGTTCGTCGAGCTTGCCGGGCAACGCCCGGGGTTGCGGCTGCTGGTCGCCGGCCCGGGCGACGACGCCGAGCTGCACGAGGGCGTACCGGAGGAGCTGCGGGACCGGATCACCTTCCTCGGCCGGGTCTCCGAACCGGACAAGGCGCGCATGCTGCGCAGCGTGCACCTCTACGTCGCACCGAACACCGGGGGCGAGTCGTTCGGCATGATCCTGACCGAGGCGATGGCCGCCGGGGCGACAGTGGTGGCAAGCGATCTGGACGCCTTCCGTCGGGTGTTGGACGGGGGGCGGGCCGGGGAACTCTTCCCCACCGGGGATGCGGTGGCGCTGCGGCGTACCCTGGCCAGCCTGCTCGACGACCCGGTGCGCCGTACGGAACTGTCGGCCTGTGCCCGGGAGGTGGTCGAGACCTTCGACTGGCCGACGGTGGCCCGCCGGGTCCTGGAGGTGTACGCCACCGCGATCGAGGCAACCGACGGTCGGGTGCTGGACCAGGAGTGGATCGGGCCGGCCTGAGCCGGATCGGTCGGCCCGGCACTGTTGTGCCCCGCCTGGGTTCGGTGGGCGGAAGCGTCCCCGGTGGGCCGGTGACGTGCCAGGAGACGGAATTGGGGGCCGCACTACGATGCCGGGCATGTGGTGGGTGGTGGGCGGCGTCGCGGCGGTCGTCCTGGTGACGGCGTACCTGGTCTGGATCGCGGCCCGGGTCGACCGGATGCACGTCCGGGTACGCTCGGCGACCCGCGCCCTCGACGCGCACCTGCTGCGCCGGGCGGCGGCCGCCGCCGTGCTGGCCGAGGAGCGGTACGGGGTGGAGCTGTACGCGGCGTCCCGGATCGCGCTGGACGCCGAGGGAGACGAGCGGGAGGCCGCCGAGAACGACCTGACCCGGCAACTGCGGTCCAGCCCGCTTGATCCGGAGGAGCCGGCCGCGGCGGCGGTGATCGGCGCCAGCCGGCGGCTCGCGCTGGCCCGTCAGGTGCACACCGACCTGGTACGCGACGCGCTCTCGCTGCGCCGCCGCCCCGTCGTACGCCTGTTCCGGATGGCGCGCAAGCACGAGCAACCGCGCTATTTCGACATCGACGACCCGACCCTGAGCACCCGTCCGGAACTGTCGGTCGGCTGACCGGCAACCGCACGGCCGGCCGGCCTGAGCCGGACCGTCGACGGCCTGAGCCGGGTCTGAGGCCGCACGCTCGCATGGCGTGAGCCGGGCCACAGTGCAGGCCACCCGGGGTCTGATTGGCTGTCGGTCCGGCGTTGTAGCCCGCGTAGCATCGAGTGCGATCCCACCCCCCAGAACACTGCCGAGGAGCGAGAACGCCGTGTCCGAATCCACCGCCAAGTCCGGTTCCGACAAGTCGACCGCTGCTGCGGAGCAGACCGTCAGTGCCACCGGCGTGGTCGGCACCGCACGGGTCAAGCGGGGTATGGCCGAGATGCTCAAGGGTGGCGTGATCATGGACGTGGTCACCCCGGAGCAGGCGAAGATCGCCGAGGACGCCGGGGCGGTCGCGGTGATGGCGCTGGAGCGGGTACCGGCCGACATCCGGGCCCAGGGCGGCGTCTCCCGGATGAGCGACCCCGACATGATCGACGGCATCATCAACGCGGTCTCCATCCCGGTGATGGCCAAGGCCCGGATCGGGCACTTCGTCGAGGCCCAGGTGCTCCAGGCGCTCGGCGTCGACTACGTCGACGAGTCCGAGGTGCTGACCCCGGCCGACTACGCCAACCACATCGACAAGTGGGCCTTCACCGTGCCCTTCGTCTGCGGCGCCACCAACCTGGGCGAGGCGCTGCGCCGGATCACCGAGGGCGCGGCGATGATCCGCTCCAAGGGCGAGGCCGGCACCGGTGACGTCTCCAACGCCACCACGCACATGCGGAAGATCCGCTACGAGATCCGCCGCCTCGGTTCGCTGCCCACCGACGAGCTGTTCGTCGCCGCCAAGGAGTTGCAGGCGCCGTACGAGCTGGTCCGGGAGGTGGCCGAGACCGGGAAGCTGCCGGTGGTGCTCTTCACCGCGGGCGGCATCGCCACCCCGGCCGACGCGGCGATGATGATGCAGCTCGGTGCGGAGGGGGTCTTCGTCGGCTCCGGGATCTTCAAGTCCGGCAACCCGGCGCAGCGGGCCGCCGCGATCGTCAAGGCCACCACCTTCTACGACGACCCGGACGTGCTGGCCAAGGTGTCGCGCGGGCTCGGCGAGGCGATGGTCGGGATCAACGTGGACGACATCCCGGTGCCGCACCGGCTGGCCGAACGCGGCTGGTGAGGTGACGTGACCGTACCCGTGATCGGGGTGCTCGCGGTGCAGGGTGACGTCCGCGAGCATCTCGCCGCCCTGACCAGCGCGGGCGCGCACGCCCGTCCGGTACGCCGGTCGGCGGAACTGGACGCGGTCGACGGCCTGGTCATCCCGGGTGGGGAGTCCACCACGATCAGCAAACTGGTCGACATCTTCGAGCTGCGCGAACCGGTGGACAAGCGGATCGCCGCGGGCATGCCGGTCTACGGCTCCTGTGCCGGGATGATCATGCTGGCTGCCGAGGTGCTCGACGGTCGACCGGACCAGCGCGGCTTCGACGGCATCGCGATGACGGTGCGCCGCAACGCCTTCGGCCGGCAGGTCGACTCGTTCGAGGCGCCGGTGGAGATCGCCGGCATCGATGGTGGACCGCTGCACGCGGTCTTCATCCGGGCGCCCTGGGTCGAGCGGGTCGGCGCCGGTGTGGAGATCCTGGGCACGGTCACCAGCGGCCCGACGGCCGGCCGGATCGTGGCGGTACGGCAGGGCAACCTGCTGGCCACCTCGTTCCATCCGGAACTCACCGGCGACGCGCGACTGCACCGCTACTTCGTCGACCTGGTCCGCACCGCGACCTGAACCGCCCGCCGCCCGCCGCCCGCTGTCCGCGGTTCGGAGCAGCTCGTTGCCCCAGGTGGCCGTCAGCCGGCCACCGAGCGCAGCTGACCAGGGCGTCGGCCCAGCAGCCGGTCCAGGGCCTCCGCGCTGGCGGCGTCGGCGGGGAGCTGCACCACCAACCGCTGCTGGTCGTCGGCGAGTTCCAACGTCTCGTACCCGAGGCGCACCGGCCCGACCTCCGGATGCCGCAACCAGCGCACCCCGCTGGACCTGACGGCGACCGGACGGCGCAGCCACCGCGAGGTGAAGTGTTTCCCGACGGTACGGCCGAGGCGCTCGGCGAACTCGTCGGTGGCCGGGTCGCCCTGCCGAAGCCGGTGCAACTCGGCGGCCTGTTGGTCGGCCAGCTCCGCCCAGTCGGGAAAGTGCTCCCGGGCGCGTTCGTCGGCGAAGACGTACCACACCAGATTGGGCTGGTCGCCGTCGAGCAGCCCGATCGGACGGGACACCCGGTCGAAAGGGTCGTTCCAGGCGAGCAGGTCGCCGATCCGGTTCACCAGGTACGCCGGCCGGTCCCGCAGCGCGTCCAGCAGCATCCGCGCCTCCGGCCGGACGGTACGCGACACCGTCGGTCCACGTCCCGCGCAGAGTTGCCGGCCGTGGTTGACCGCCGCGAGCTGCCGCAGGTGTTCCCGGTCGTCCTCGTCGAGCCGGAGCGCGTTCGCCAGCGCGGCGAGGATCTCCGGCGACGGTCGGCTGTCGCGGCCCTGTTCGAGCCGGGTCAGGTACTCCACGCTCACCTGCGCCAGCGTCGCGAGTTCGGCCCGGCGCAGCCCCGGGGTACGGCGTCGGTGGCCGGCGGGCAGACCCACCTGTTCGGGTCGCAACGCCTCCCGCCGACTGCGGAGGAACGCCCCCAGTTCTCCGTCCATCACCGGTCCAGTCTGCCGGTGTCGGGGGTCGGAAGGGTATCCCTGCCGGGGCTACCCTCGCGCCGGTCTCCCGGGGGCGGGGGATCGGCGATGGGATCGAGCCATGGACAGTACGCAACGCAGAGAACTGACGCACAGTACGGAGCGGACCGGTCCGCGCGTCGTCGGCGTGGTCGTGGGAAGCAGCCGTCCGGGCCGTCGAGGACCGGCGGTGGCCCAGTGGCTGGTCGAGGTGACGGCCCAGCACCCGGCGGTACGGGCCGACGAGGCAGCCGTCGAACTGATCGATCTGGCGGAGCAGCGGCTGCCGCTGCTCGATGAGCCGGTACCGGCCAGGTTCGGTGACTACCGGCACGAGCACACCCGTCGCTGGGCGGCGGTGGTGGCCGGATGCGACGCGTTCGTCTTCGTCACCCCGGAGTACAACCATTCGATTCCGGCCGTGCTGAAGAACGGCATCGACTATCTCGGCGCGGAGTGGCGGGGCAAACCGGCCGGCCTGGTCAGTTACGGCGTCAGCGGTGGCGAGCAGGCGGCCGGGCATCTGCGGGACATCCTCACCGAGGTGGGGATGGTGCTCGCGCCCACCCGGGTCGGCCTGGGTCTCTTCAGCGACTTCGACTGGTCCGGCGAGGACGATTCCGACCCGACCGCCGCGGGGCGGATCGCGCCGGGCGAGGACCGGTCGGCGGCGGTCACGTCGTTGTTCACCGAACTCCTCGACGCGGCCCGGAACCCGGTCCCGGTGTCATGAGCATGCAGACGATCCTGATCACGTACCAGGTCCGCCCGGACCGGCTCGACGCGCATCTGGCGCTGCTCGTCCCGGTGCACGAGGAACTGGCGCAGCTCCGGCCGGCCGGCTTCCGGTACCTGACGCTGCGGCTGCGCGACTCGAACCGGTTCGTCGACATCGCGATGGGGCCGGACCTGCCGGGGCCACTGGCGGTGATGGAGTCGTTCCGGCGCTACCGGGCCGAACTGGAGGAGCGCTGCACGGAGCGGGAGGTCTCGGAGTTCACCGTGGTGGGGTCGTACAACATGGGGGAGTAGGGCTTTTGCTGGTTCTGAGGTAATTCGTACTATTCCGTAGCCGCTGGCGTGCGGCGGGTGACGGCCACCCGCCGCACGTCGGTAGGATTGTCGAGATTCGGCAGGGCCATCTGGCCGCCACGGCTTCCAGCGGAACAGACCGGCACCACCATGTGCGTCGGGTGCGGAGCGAGGCGTGCGCGGTGCGGTCGAAGCAGGCGGCGGCTAGCAACGGAGGTAACAGATGTCCGGCCACTCCAAGTGGGCGACGACGAAGCACAAGAAGGCGGTCATCGACGCCAAGCGCGGAAAGATGTTCGCCAAGCTGATCAAGAACGTCGAGGTCGCCGCGCGTACCGGTGGTGGTGACCCGGCCGGCAACCCGACCCTCTTCGACGCCATCCAGAAGGCGAAGAAGAACTCGGTGCCGAACGACAACATCGACCGCGCCGTCAAGCGCGGTTCCGGGCTGGAGGCCGGGGGCGCCGACTGGCAGACGGTGATGTACGAGGGGTACGCCCCGGGCGGCGTCGCGCTGCTCATCGAGTGTCTGACCGACAACCGCAACCGTGCCGCGACCGAGGTACGCACCGCGCTGACCCGTAACGGCGGTTCGCTGGCGGACGCCGGATCGGTGTCGTACATGTTCTCCCGCAAGGGCGTGGTGATCGTGCCGAAGGCGGGGCTCTCCGAGGACGACGTGCTGCTCGCCGTACTCGACGCCGGGGCCGAGGAGGTCAACGACCTGGACGAGGCGTTCGAGGTGGTCTCCGAGCCCGGTGACCTGGTCGCCGTACGGACCGCGTTGCAGGACGCCGGGATCGACTACGAGTCGGCCGAGTCCTCCCTGGTGCCCAGCGTCACCGTCCCGCTCGACGCCGAAGGCGCCCGCAAGGTCTTCAAGCTGATCGACGCGCTGGAGGACTCCGACGACGTGCAGAACGTCTACGGCAACTTCGACGTCTCCGACGAGGTCATGGCGGCGGTCGGCTGAGCCGGCAGCGCACGGTGACGCTGGTCGGCGTGGTACGCCGGTTCGACGCCGACCGGGGCTGGGGTGTGCTCGACGCCCCCGAGACCCCGGGCGGCTGCTGGGTGCACTTCTCCGTCATCGCCGCCCCCGGTTACCGGAGCCTGGCGGCGGGGCAGCGGGTCTTCTTCCGGGCCGAGGCGCCTGGGCAGGACGGTTACCCGTACCGGGCCACGAAGGTCTGGAGCGACGGCCCGGTGGAGCCGCCGGACCGGGGGCCGGATGGTGCGGCGCCGGGGGCGTACCGCAGCACCCTGACGATCGTCTACGACGATCCGCCCGGCGGGGCCACCCCGGCCGGTTAGCGCCGACCGATGCCGGTCAGCGTTCGGTGTCGCGGTCGAGTACCGGCTTCACGTCCAGGATCGGGGTGCCGTCCAGGGCCTCCAGATCGCGTACCCGGATCCGGAGACCGTCGATCTCCAGCAGATGCACCCGGTGCAGGCCGATCGGGTTGGGCCGGTCGGGGGAGCGGGTGCTGAAGACGCCCGTCGGCGGTCGGGTCAGGTCGCCTCGGGGATGCACCACGAGCACGTCCCGGCGGGACCTGTCGAACCAGGTGAGCAGGATGACGTCGGTGCCGGGGCGGAGATCGCGCAGGCCGTCGCGTACCGCCGGGTCGAAGACCAGCCACGCCTCGGGAGCGCCCTCGTCGCCCTGCCGGGGTGCCGTGGCCCGGTCGACCAGCGGGGACTCGACCCGCCCGATCGGGACCGGGTCGACCTCGGCTGCGGCGTTGCCGGAACCGTCGGTCACGCCTCGCTCCTTCCACGCTGCCGGCCGAGCGTACCGGGCCCGGCGGCACCCGGTCGCCTCGTCTGCTGCCACCGGCACCTGACGGGGTGCCGACAGCACGCGACTCCTCGCCGGTTCAGGCGCCGAGATCGGTGCAGTACGCGCAGGTGGCGTCGTCGGCCGGCACGGCCTGGCGGGCCTCCGCCTGCCGGACGCGGCGGATGATCGCGGCGGGCCCGCTCGATGCGAGCAGCGCCAGCACCTCCGGCCAGTCGGCGAGCTGGAACCGGTCGACGATCCGGCTGGCCCCGTTGCTGAGCAGGACGGCACCGGTCAGTTCGGAGACTGGCAGGCTGCCGGTGACCGCCTCGGCCGCCGCCCGAGGGTCCTCCTTGGCCACCCAGTACCCGCCCGGCTGGTTGCGGTTGGCACGCAGCACCGCGATGCCCTCACGGCGGATCTGTTCGTACTCGGTGCTGCCCTCGGCCGCAGTCTCCAGTGCGGACCGGTACGGCCGGGCCATCGTCACCTCCCGGGGATCGGCGACGACCAGCGGTGCGCCGGCCCGGTCGAGAACCAGGAACGAGTCGCCCAGCACGAGGTGGTCGGCCCGGCCGTCGCGCAGCCGCAGGATCGCCACGCTCGCCCAGGGACTGCGCGGATCGGTCAGCTCACAGGTGCTCCGGTGCGCGTCCGCCACCCGCTCGATCCCCTCGGCCAGCAACGCCGGAACGGGCTGGTCGCCGTCGGCTGACAGCAGACCGAGGAGTTCCACTCCCAACCGGTGGGCGTACCAGGCCGGGCCGTGCCGGCAGACCACGTCGCTACCGGCGACCCCACCCGCGCCGTCGACAAGTACTGCTGCCGTCGGGACGGCACCGACGAAGTCCTCGTTGCGGCGACCACTCCGGGCCGCGACGCTCGCCATCCCCACCCGCATACCCTGCATCCTCCTCCCACCGCTGTGGAGCATTCGTGATCGCGGAGCGTTCGGCCGGCCCCTGGCATGCCGAACACTCCGGGATCACGGGTACCCGCAAGGGGTGGGTTGGCGGAGGTTGGTGGCGTGGTTTTGCTCTGACCTGTGGAAACGTCACCGGCGACGGGGTGCGGCGTCGCACGGCCGAACAGATCGGACCAGGCCGGAGTGGCCGATCGGGCGAACTTCGAATCAGCCGGGACGGCCCGATCAGATGGTGAAGCCGCCGTCGACGTTGATCGTCGCCCCGGTGACGTACGAGCTGTCGGCGCTGGCGACCCAGGCGACCGCCGCCGCGATCTCGGCGGGTGCGGCGTACCGGCCGACGGCGGTGTGTCCACGGATCGTCTCCGCCATCGGGCTGTCGGCCGGGTTCAGGTCGGTCTCGGTCGGCCCGGGGTTGACCAGGTTCGCGGTGATGCCCCGGGGCCCGAGGTCCCGGCCGAGCCCCTTGGTCAGCCCGGTCAGCGCGGTCTTGCTCATGGAGTAGAGCGCGAAGCCGGGGAATGGCGCGCGCACGGCCACGTTGCTGCCGATGGTGATGATCCGTCCGCCCTCGCCCATGTGCCGGACCGCTGCCTGGGCGGCGACGAACGGGGCACGGACGTTCACCGCCACGGTCTGCTCGAACTCGGCGAGCCCCAGCTCCTGTATCGGCCCGATCAGGAACACCGCTGCGTTGTTGACAAGTACGTCGAGCCGGCCGAACTCGCCGGCCGTCCGGTCCACCGCCGAGACGACCGCGGCCGGGTCGGCGCTGTCGGCCTGGATCGCCAGCCCGCGCCGACCGATCGCCTTGATCCGGTCCAGCACCGCGCCGGCAGCCTCGGCATCCTGCCGATAGGTAAGCGCCACGTCGGCACCCTCCTCGGCCAACCGCACCGCCACCGCCGCGCCGATGCCCCGGCCGCCGCCGGCGACAAGCGCCACCTTTCCATCCAGAACCTGACTGTTCGCTGAAATACCGTTACTCATGCCAACCATCGTGATCGGACGCCGGGCCGGCGTCTGGCGGCGATCGGACGCGTCGTTCCGGGGTATCCGCCACGGCCGCGCCCGCCCCGGACGTACAGCAGGAGCGTTCCGGCCGTGAGCAGAGCCAGCATGACCGTGCCGACCCCGGAGGCGAGCAGCGTGCCGGCGGCACCGAACGCGGTCACCAGCGGTCCGCCGAGGGCGGCGCCGAGCGGTGTCGCGGCGGTGGTGACCGCGCCCCGGGCGGCGAGCACCGCCGGCAGGTCCGCCGGGTCGGCCGCGTTCTGGAACAGGGCGAGGCTGAACGCCGGAAACGGACCGTAGACCAACCCGCCGACGGCGAAGCAGGCCAGGGTGAGCCAGATCGGGGCGTCCAGGCCGAACGGCACCAGCAGCAGTCCCCAGCCGGCGATCACCCCGACGGTCACCGGCCACTGTCGGGCCCGGGTCAGCATCCCGCCGGCCAGGCCGCCGACGATCGCCCCTGTGCCGAACACCGTCCAGTAGCCGCCGAGCAGTCCGGCGGTGGCGGTCAGCTCGTCGGCGACGTAGAGCGGAAGCGCCACCTCGACGGGGCCGTAGAGGAAGTAGAAGACGGCGGTGACCGCGATCAGGCCGACCAGTTCCGGGCGGCGGGCGAGGATCCGGAACCCGGTGCCGGCCCGGCGCCGGTCGCCGGTCGGGGTGGCGGTGGCCGGCAGGCGCAGGCGGGCGGCCTGGATCGCCAGCAGCAGGTAGCTGAGTGCGTCGACGCCGAGCACCAGTGCCGGATGGACGGCGGCGACCAGCAGGCCGGCCGCCGCTGGCCCGATCACGATGGCGGCCTGCTGACTCGTACCGACCAGGGCGTTCGCCGGCAGCCGGCGCTCCGCCGGAAAGATCTCACTGATCAGGGTGTACGTCCCGGCGGTGCCCCACGCGGCGAGCAGCGACGAGACCGCCAGCAGTGCGACGTACCACCCGGCGGTGAGTTGACCCAGCAGGTGCAGTACGACCACCGCGCCCAACGCGCTGGCCCGGAGCACCGAGTTCGCCAGGACCAGGCGGCGGGCGGCGGTCCGGCTCAGCCAGCGGGCGAGCAGCAGTGCCCCGGCGGCGGCCGGCAGCGCGTACGCGGCCACGGCGGCGCCGACGACCAGCCCGGCCCGGTCCGGCGGGGCGAGGCGCAGCGCCAGCCAGGCGATCGCCACCACGCTCATTCCGTCGCCGAGGTGCGAGACCAGCAGTCCGGAGAGCAGCCGGCGGAAGGCTGGCTCGGCGAGTGCGGCCCGGTAGGCGGCCGGCACCAGCCGGGTGGCACGGGTCATCCGGGCAATGTCGCAGTTGAAGCCCGGTTGAGGTCAACGGCCTCGGCTGGCCGGTCCGGCCGGAATCGGGCCGGTGGCGGCGAGGTCGAGGTGAGGCGGCTCACATTACGATACGGAACGGTTCCGTTTCGGTATCTCGCTCACTATTGTCAGTGCGGTCAACAAGCTTCCCCCGCCGCCGGATCCGGCGAAGCGGGGTTCTCGGGGGACGGAACACCGCATGGATTCAACGGAAAACACCGGGCACCCGAGGCGCTGGGCCATTCTCGGCGTGCTCGTGGTCAGCCTGCTGGTGATCGTGCTGGACAACACGGTCCTGAACGTCGCACTGCGCACCCTGGCCGACCCGGTGCACGGCCTCGGCGCCAGCCAGGGCGAACTGGAATGGTCGATCAACTCGTACACCCTGGTCTTCGCCGGGCTGCTCTTCACCTTCGGCGTGCTCGGCGACCGGTACGGGCGCAAGTGGTTCCTCATGGTCGGCCTGGCGATGTTCGGCCTCGCCTCGCTGCTGTCGGCGTACGCGCAGAGCTCCGGCCAACTGATCGGCGCCCGCGCGCTGATGGGCTTCGGGGCCGCCGCCGTGATGCCGGTGACCCTGTCGATCATCTCCAACGTCTTCGACCCCCGGGAGCGCGGTCGCGCCATCGGGGTCTGGGCCGGCGCGATCGGCCTCGGCGTGGCGATCGGCCCGGTGCTGGGCGGCCTGCTGCTGGAGAACTACTGGTGGGGCTCGGTCTTCCTGATCAACGTGCCCGTGGTGCTGCTCGGACTGGTCGCGGTCGCGCTGCTGGTGCCCGACTCGCGGGACCCGAAGCCGGGCCGGATCGACGTGGTCGGCGTACTGCTCTCGGTGATCGGTCTGGTCGCGCTCTCGTACGGCATCATCGACGGTGGCGAGCACGGCTTCGGCCGGCCGCTGATCTGGGCGTCGATCGTCGGCGGGCTGGCCGTACTGGCCGCCTTCGTGGCCTGGGAGCGCCGGGTCGAGTTCCCGTCGCTTGACGTACGGCTGTTCCGGGTACCCCGGTTCGCCGCTCCTGTCGCGGTGATCGGCCTGGTCTTCTTCGCCGCCATGGGCGTGATGTTCTTCAGCGCCTTCTACCTCCAGCTCGTCCGCGGCTACAGCCCGCTGGAGACCGGCCTGCTGATGCTGCCGTTCGCCGTCGCCCAACTCGTCTTCGCACCGCGCAGCGCCACCATGGTCAAGCGGTACGGCGGCCGGGCGGTGGCGGTGGCCGGGCTGGCGCTGACCACGGCGGCGCTCGTGGCGTTCGCCTTCGCCACCGCGACCACGCCGATCTGGATCATCGGGCTGATCTTCTTCGTCCAGGGGGTCGGGATGGCCAACATCATGCCGCCCGCCACCGAGTCGATCATGTCGGCGCTGCCCCGCGAGAAGGCCGGAGTGGGCTCGGCGGTCAGCAACACCGTCCGGCAGGTGGCCGGTGCGCTCGGCGTCGCGGTACTCGGCTCGGTGCTCTCGGGGGTCTACCGGGACCAGATCGAGCCGGCCGCCCGCGCGCTGCCGGCGCCGATCCGGGACGCCGCCTCCGAGTCGGTCTCCGGGGCGTACGCGGTCGCGGAGCGGCTCGGCGGTCCGGCCGGCTCGGCGGTGACGAGCGCCGCCAACGACGCCTTCGTCTCGGCCATGCACTGGGCGAGCGGGCTCTCGGCGGCGGTGGCCGCCCTCGGCATCCTGGTGGTGCTCCGCTGGCTGCCGGGCCGCAACGCCGAGGAGCAGGTGCTGCCGCCGGAGCCGGTGGGTGATCCCGAACTGGTTGCCGCCTGAGCGACAGGGGACAATGGTCAACATGACCGAACCGACGGATGCTCCGCGGGCGCCGGGTCGCCCGCGGAGCATCCGCGCGGACGAGGCGATCCTGGAGGCCGCCCTCGACCTGCTCGCCGAGGGCAGCAGCATCGAGACGCTCTCGATCGAGGCGATCACCACCCGGGCCGGCGTGGGCAAGGCGACCATCTACCGTCGCTGGCCGGGCAAGGAGGCGCTGCTCCAGGACGCCCTGCGCCGGCTCAAGCCGCCACCGCCGCCACCGCCCGGCCGGTCCGTACGCGAGGACCTGATCGCGCTTGTCGGCAACACCGGGCACAACCCGGACCCCCGGGCGCGGCAGATCATGCCCTGCCTGATGCCCACGATCAGCCGCAGTCCCGAGCAGTACCGGCTCTACCAGGAGCTGGTCGAGCCCCGCCGTCGGATGATCCGCGAGGTGCTGCGCCGGGGAATCGACCTCGGCGAACTGCGGGCCGACCTCGACGTCGAGCTAACGCTCGCGCTGCTCACCGCCCCGCTGCTGATCCAGCGGCTGCTCCGCGCCCAGCCCGACCTGGACGAGCGCGACCTGCCGGCCCGGATCGTCGACGCCGTGATCGCCGGCATCGCCGCCCGCTGACCCGCTCCGCCGCCCAACTGGCCCGCCCAGCAGTCCAACTGGCCCGCCGCGCCGTCCCCTGGCGCGCCGAGCCGACGTCCCTGACCGCCGAGCCGACGTCCCTGACCGCCGAGCCGACGTCCCTGACCGCCGAGCCGACGTCCCTGACCGCCGAGCCGACGTCCCTGACCGCCGCGCCGCCGTCCCTGACCGCCGTGCCGCCGTCCGGGGGCGCCGTGCTCAGGGCAGCTCGGCGCCGGCTCCCGCCCCGTTCTGGCCGGCGGAGGCGCGCAGCCGGTGTAGCCGGAGTGCGAGCTGCACCTCCAGCGCCCGCTCCGGCTTCTGCCACTCGGGTCCGAGCAGTTGCCCCACCCGGTCCAGCCGCTGGGTCACCGTGTTGACGTGCACGTGCAGCAGCTCGGCCGCCCGGGCCAGGCTGCCACCGACCCCGAAGTACGCCTCCAGCGTCTTCACCAGCGCGGTCCCTCGGCGGGCGTCGTAGTCCACCACCGGGCCGACGGTGTCGACCAGGAACCTGGCGACATCGCGGTCGCCCCCCTCCTCGACCGCACCGAGCAGCAGGCCGACGAAGCCGAGTTCGGCGCTGCTGGCACCCTCCCCGGCCCGACCCAGCGCGCGCAGTGCGGTGAGACAGCGGTCCGCCTCCCGGGCCGCACCGGCCAGCGACGCCGGGCCGCTCGCCGGCCCGCCCGCACCGGCGGTGACCGGCCGGCCCAGCGCCCGGGACAGGTCCCGGACCACGGTCCGGGCCGCCGAACCGGCGTCGTCGCCGGGCAGCATCAGCACCGCCCGGCCGTCCCGGGCCGCCGCCAGCCCGCCCTGGGCCGAGGCGTACGTGCTGGCCCAGGAGGTGACCCGCTGCCGGATCGAGGTACTGCCGGCGCTTCCGTCGTCGCCGACCGCCACGAGCACGTGCGGGACGTCCAGGTCCACCCCGAGCCGACGGGCCCGACCGCGCAGCGCGGCGACGTCGGAGACCGGCCGGGCGATCAGGTCGTCGAGCAGTTCACCCCGGACCCGTCCCTCCGCCTCGGCGACGCTCTGCCGGAAGAGCAGCAGCAGGGCGGTGACCAGCGCGGCCCGCTCCAGGATCCGCTGGTCGGCGTCGACCAGCTCCTCCTCGGGGCGGGAGACCAGGGCGCCGAGGTTCTCCGTACCGGCGACGACGGCGGCGTACCAGAGCTGGCCCCGGCGCACGCTGCGCCCCTCGGTACGCGACGCCACCACCGCCTCGGCCAGGGCCGCCCGCTCCGGCTCGTCGATCTCGCCGACCCGGGCCAGCGTCCGGCCCTCGGCGTCCAGCGCCAGCAGCGCACCGCCGAGCACCTCGGTCACCGCCGCCGCCACGTCCTCCACCCCGCCGCCGCGCAACACCAGCGAGGTCATCCGGTCGTGTGCGGCGGCGGCCCGCTCCACCGACGCGCTGTGCGCCTGGATCGTCGAGTTGGCCGCCGAGAGTTCCGCCAGCGCGGCCCGGGTCTCGGCGAGCAGCCGCGCCGTGTCGATCGCCACCGCCGCGTGCGCGGCCAGCGAGAGCAGCAGCGACACCTCCTCCCGGGCGAACGGCCGGGCCGACCGGTTGGCGGCGTAGAGCACCCCGATCACCCGGGAGCCGAGCCGCAGCGGCACGCCGAGGATGGCGACCAGCCCCTCCTCACCTACCCCGGCGTCGATCTCGCCGGTGTGGTGGAACCGCGCGTCCTCCGGGTAGTTCGCCGTCGCGTACGGGCTGCCGGTCTGGGCCACCAGCCCGCCGAGTCCGGCACCCATCGGCAGCCGCAGCCCCTGGAACCGGGCCGAGATCGAGCCGTCGGTGACCCGCATGTACGTGTCACCCAACTCGTCGTCGACGAGCGTCATGTACGCCACGTCGGTGCCGAGCAGGTGCCGGGCCCGGCGCACGATCGCCCGCAGTACGTCGTCCGAGTCGCGCAGCCCGGCGAGATCGCTCGCGGTGTCGTACAGGCCGGAGAGTTCCGCCTCGCGGCGCCGCCGCCGTTCCAGCAGGGCGCGTACCCGCAGTGCCACCACCTTGGCCGCCTCGAGTTCGGCGAGCCGGTCGGCGGGTACCCCGGCCGCCCTGGCGGCCACCAGCGGCCCCTCGAACTCGACCGGAGCGGCCTCCCGGGCCAGCAGCTCCAGGAACTCGATCGGCGTGGACACGGGGTCCATTCTGCGGGAGGCGCCCACTCAGTTCGCCGTCCAGCCCCCGTCGAGCGGGATCGAGGCGCCGGTGAGGAAGGAGGCGGCGGGGGTGCAGAGGTAGGCGACGAGCTCGGCGACCTCCTCCGGCTCGATGAGTCGCTTGATCGCCGCCCGGGCCAGCATGATCTGCTCGATCACCTCGCTCTCGGCGATTCCGTGCGCGCTCGCCTGTGCGGCGATCTGCCCCTCGACCAGTGGCGTGCGCACGTACGCCGGATTGACGCAGTTGGCCGTCACCCCGTGCGCCGCCCCCTCCAGGGCGACCACCTTCGACAGCCCCTCCAGCGCGTGCTTGGCGGAGACGTACGCCGACTTGAAGGCCGAGGCGCGCAGCCCGTGTACCGAGGAGATGTTGACGATCCGGCCCCAGTTGCCGGCGTACATGTGCGGCAGCGCCCGCCGGACGATCCGGAACGGGGCGGCCACCATCACCCGGTGCAGGTGGTCGAAGCGCTCCGGCGGGAACTCGTGCAGCGGCGCCACGTGTTGCAGCCCGGCGTTGTTGACCACGATGTCCAGCTCGGGGTCGATCCGGTCGGCGGCGCCGGGGTCGGCGAGGTCCAATCCGAGCGCCCGGCCGCCGATCTCGGCGGCCACCGCCTCGGCCCGGTCGGCGTCCCGGTCCAGCACCGTCACCGTCGCGCCGGCCTCGGCCAGCCGCGCCGCGCAGGCCCGCCCGATGCCGCTGGCGGCGCCGGTGACCAGGGCGGTCCGCCCGGACAGGTCGAGCCGGACGACCGGCGGAACCCTCCGGTCGCCCCCGATCGGGTGGTCGGCCGCGGTCGGGGAGCCGACCTCCTGCTGCCGCCGTCGCGCGGCCTGGTCGTCCCGACCGGGTTCTACCGTCATGGCCGAAAAAGGTACGAGCCAACCGGGCGGCGGCACATGGGCGTCGGCCACATACTCCGGTACCGGCCTATGTGGCGACCGGCGGCGGGCTCGCGGGTCGGCCTCTGATGATCGGGTACGGGCGTGTCGACGTTCCCGGCTCAGGGGCAGGTCGGTAGGGTGTCGAACACACGTACGTGCTGCGGCACGGGGAGGGGGCGGCGTGCGGGTGCTGGGCGTCGACCCGGGGCTGACCCGGTGCGGGGTCGGCGTGGTCGAGGGGGTGCCCGGCCGGCCGTGCACCCTGGTCGCCTACTACGTCGTCTACACCGATCCGGGTGACGAGCTGCCGCTGCGCCTGCTGCACCTGGACACCGAGCTGACCCGGCTGGTCGCCGAGCACCAGCCGCAGAGTGTGGCGGTGGAGCGGGTCTTCAGCCAGCACAACGTGCGCACGGTGATGGGGACCGCGCAGGCCAGCGCCGTGGCGGTGCTGGCCGGGGCGCGGGCCGGGCTGCCGGTGCAGACGTACACCCCGAGCGAGGTCAAGGCGGCGGTCACCGGTTCCGGCCAGGCGGACAAGGCGCAGATGATGGCGATGGTGACCCGGTTGCTGCGGCTGGCCGAGCCGCCCCGGCCGGCCGACGCCGCCGACGCGCTGGCGCTGGCGATCTGTCACATCTGGCGCGGCGGCACCCGGTCCCGGATCGCGGCGGCGGCCGACGCGGTCCGGCAGCGGACGGCGACACCGGCCGCGTCCCGGTCCGGCGCCCGACCGGGTACGCCCCGGCGGGCCGCCCGGCCGGGTCCGGAACGACACGGAGGAACGGGATGATCGCGAGTGTCCGGGGCGTGGTCGCCGGGCTGTCCCCGGACAGCGCGGTGATCGAGGTCGGCGGGGTGGGGCTGGCGGTGCAGTGCGCGCCCGGCACCCTGGCCGGGCTGCGGGTCGGCTCGCCGGCCCGGCTCGCCACCAGCCTGGTGGTCCGGGAGGACTCGCTGACCCTCTACGGTTTCGCCGACGACGACGAGAAGCAGCTCTTCGAACTGCTCCAGACCGCCAGCGGGGTCGGCCCCCGGCTCGCCCAGGCCGTCCTCGCGGTGCACGCTCCCGACGTGGTGCGCAAGGCGATCGCGAATGCCGACACCGGCACCCTGACCCGGGTGCCCGGGATCGGCAAGAAGGGCGCCGAGCGGCTGGTGCTGGAGTTGCGCGACCGGATCGGCCCGGTGCCGGTCGGCCCGGACGGCGCGGCCGGGGTCACCGCCGGCGCCTGGCCGGAGCAGGTGCGCCAGGCGCTGATCGGGCTCGGCTGGACGGCGTCCCAGGCCGACCAGGCGGTGGCGGCGGTGGCCGAGACCGTCGACGGTGAGGTCCCGCCGGTGCCGGTGCTGCTGAAGCAGGCGATCCGACTGCTGGGTAGGACCCGGTGACCGATCCCGAGGGGCTCGTCTCGGCGTACGCCAGCGACGCCGAGCGGGACGCGGAGGTCACCGTACGCCCGAAGCGGCTCGCCGACTTCATCGCCCAGCACCGGGTACGTGACCAGCTCGACCTGCTGCTGCGCGGCGCGATGGGCCGGGGGACCCCGCCGGACCACATCCTGCTCTCCGGCCCACCCGGCCTGGGGAAGCCGGTCTCGGTGGAGGCTCTGGTGCTGCTCGCCGACGGCACCCGACGCCGGCTGGGCGATATCGTGCCGGGGGACCGGGTCGTCACCCGGACCGGCCGGCCGGCGCTGGTCGAGGCCGTTCACGAGCAGGGTGAACTCGACTGCGTACGGATCCGGACGGCGAGCGGTCGGGAGGTGGTGGCGGC
Source organism: Plantactinospora sp. CNZ320 (assembly GCF_002846275.1). NCBI lineage: Bacteria > Bacillati > Actinomycetota > Actinomycetes > Micromonosporales > Micromonosporaceae > Plantactinospora > Plantactinospora sp. CNZ320. Next base: position 2,201,478 of record NZ_PJMP01000001.1, on the reverse strand, counting down.
GCCGGACCACCCGTTCTGGACCACGGACGGGTGGATGAAGGCGGGTGACCTCACCGACCGGGACGTGTTGGCGAACGTGTTGTGCCCCGAACTGACGGCCAGCGGCGCCGAGTCGACCGACGAGTTCCGGTTGGCCGGTTACCTGATCGGCGACGGCTGTACGTCCAACCAGGTCACCTTCACCGGAGGCGATCCGGACGTGCTCGCCGATTTCCGGTCGGTGTGTGACCGGCTCGGCCATCCGCACCGGACTCGGCCGAACAGCCCTCGCAGCTCCGTCGTCCGGATATCGGGGCTGCGGGGTTGGCTCGCCGAGCACGGCATGCTGGACAAGACAGCGTGGCACAAGCGGGTCCCGCCCTTTGTCTACCAGGGCGACGAGTGGCAGGTCGGTGCCTTCCTCGGGGCGTACTTCGCCTGTGACGGGTCGGTGAGCCGGCGTGGGCGCGACCGGTACGACGTGGTGGTCGAGTTCTACAGCGTCTCGTACGGACTGCTCCAGGACGTGCAGCACCTGCTGCTGCGGCTCGGGGTCCAGTCCCGGCTGAAGCTCAAGCGGGGCACCTACCAGGGGCGGCCGCACGAGTCGTGGCGGTTGACTGTGACAAGCCAGGACGATGTCGCGCGATTTGTCGAGCGAATCACCGTGCTGGGCGAGCGCGGCAGGCGGCTGGCGGAGTGGGCGCCCCGTCGGGATCGGTTCGAGGAGAGCCTCGCCGCCGACCGGGTCGCGTCGGTCGAGCCCGCCGGGCTGCATTCCTGCCGGTGTCTCACCGTCGCCGACGACCACACCTTCACCGTCAACGACTTGGTCGTGCACAACACCACCCTGGCCAACATCGTCGCCGCCGAGCTGGGCGCGGGGATCCGGGTGACCAGCGGCCCGGCGATCGAGCGATCCGGTGACCTGGCGGCGATCCTGACCAGCCTGGCCGAGGGTGACGTGCTCTTCATCGACGAGATCCACCGGATCGCCAAGCCGGCCGAGGAGTTGCTCTACAGCGCGATGGAGGACTTCCGGGTCGACGTGGTGGTCGGCAAGGGGCCGGGCGCCACCGCGATCCCGCTGGACGTGGAGCCCTTCACCCTGGTCGGCGCGACCACCCGGTCGGGGTTGTTGACCGGCCCGATGCGGGACCGGTTCGGCTTCGTCGCACACCTCGACTTCTACTCCCCGGACGAGCTGGACGTGCTGCTCCAGCGCTCGGCGCGGATCCTCGGGGTGCCGATCACGCCGGACGGCTCGGCGGAGATCGCGGGCCGGTCCCGGGGTACGCCCCGGATCGCGAACCGGCTGCTCCGCCGGGTACGCGACTTCGCCGAGGTACGGGCCGACGGGACGGTGACCCTGGAGACCGCTCGGGCGGCGCTGCGGGTCTACGACGTGGACGAGCTGGGGCTGGACCGGCTGGACCGGGCGGTGCTGACCGCGTTGGTGGACTCGTTCCGGGGCGGCCCGGTGGGGTTGTCGACCCTGGCGGTGGCGGTGGGGGAGCAGCCGGACACCGTGGAGGAGGTCTGCGAGCCCTTCCTGGTCCGGGCCGGTCTGCTGGCCCGTACGCCCCGGGGGCGGGTGGCGACCGAGGCCGCTTGGCGACACTTGGGGCGTAATCCGCCAAATGGTACATTTGGGGGAAGTAGGCCCGGAGGGCCCGACCTCTTCTCCGCGGGAGCCCAGGAGGTGTGATCCGTTCGTGATCCGTGCCGCATTCGGTGTTCTCAGGTGCAGGGACTAGACTCGCCGCGGTTTGTACAGGACGTGAGTTCCTGCCTCCGCTCCGGCACGCCCGTGTCGTGACGAGGCCGATGGGAAGGTCATAACAGTGCCTTTGGCAGCAGAGAGCAGCGGCGGAGCCGGAGGCTTCCTACCGCTCCTCATGATTGTCCTGCTCTTCGTCGTCATGTACTTCATGATGATCCGGCCGCAGCAGAAGCGGCGCCGCGAGGCCGAGCAGATGCAGTCCTCGATCGGCCCTGGCGACGAGGTTGTCACGATCGGCGGGCTCTACGGCACCGTCACCAGCGTGGACGACGAGACCGTGATGCTCGAGGTGGCGCCCGGCGTGCAGACGCGGTACGCGCGGCCGGCGGTCGCCCGGGTCGTCAAGAAGGTGGAGCGGCTCGAGTCGATACCGGAAGAGGTCGACGCGAAGGAGTGAGCCCCGCTCGACCTCCCTCGCGGTCCGTGGTCGCCGTGGGCGGAGGTCGGGGCGTATGCTCCGCGCGCTCCCGGTTGAGAAGGACTCGATGACCGACCCGGCCGACGGGGCGGGTTCGGCATCGAAGATAATAGATCGACGGGCCGGTGGGACCCCCACCGGTGCGGTACGCATGTCGCCGGACTCCACCGGCGTCCGACCCGCCGCCCACCACTAGCGGCCGAACCGCGCAGGGAGACAGGAAAGCCGTGGCACCACCTCAGGGACAGATGCGACCCGGGCGGCAGCTGGCCGTCCTCGGGTTGATCTTCACCGTCCTCTACCTTCTGGTGTTCTTCGCCGCCGGGGCCAAGGGAAGCTGGACGGAGCGGCTTGAGCCCAAGCTCGGCCTGGATCTCATCGGCGGCACCCGGATGACCCTGGAGGCGGCCACCGAGGCCGGCCAGGCGCCCCCGGCCAGCTCCCTCGAGGAGGCCCGCCAGATCATCCAGGCCCGGGTGGACGGCCGAGGTGTCGCCGAGGCGGAGGTGGTCACCGAGGGCAACCGCAACATCGTGATCTCGGTACCGGGGCAGAACGCCGACCTCGACGACGTCGGCACCCCGGCCGAGCTGCGGTTCCGCAAGGTGCTCAAGACCGTCGACGGTGGCGGACCGGTCAACACCGCACCGGCGCCCGGTGCCTCGGCCAGCCCGGCGCCCTCCGGCAGCCCGGCCCCGTCCGGCAGCGCCAACCCGTCCGGCCCGGCGGCGACCTCCTCGCCCGGGGCCGGTGGCGGCCAGGGTGGCGGCGCGCCGGCCCCGACGCCCACCCCGTCCGGCAGCGCCTCCCCGGCGCCGAGCGCCTCGGCCAGCGCGGCCCCGGCGGCCCCGGCGGACCAGACCCTCGAGGCGCAGCGCGCGGCGGTGGAGCAGAAGGTCGGTGCCGAGGCCTGGGCCGCGGCCACCGCGCTCCAGGCGCCGGCTGACTTCAACGCGGACCCGGCGCTGGCCGAGAAGCTCAAGCCGTTCGCCGAGCTGACCCCGCAGGAGATCCGGGTCCTGCCGGCAAACGTCCAGTTCAACGTACCGACCATCACCTGCGAGAAGCTCGACCAGCGGGCGCCGGGCTCGATCAAGGAGCCGAACCAGCAGGTGGTGGCCTGTGAGAGCGGTCAGCAGAAGAACCTGCTGGACGTCGCCAAGGTCGAGGGGACCGACGTCGAGGACGCCAGCGGGGTGCTCGACCAGACCAGCAGCCAGTGGGTGGTCAGCCTGGACTTCACCGGTGACGGCCAGAGCAAGTGGACCAACCTGACCCGCGAGGCGTACAACAACACCGACAGCCAGTGCGACCAGGCGGCCCTTGGCGACGAGGGCCGGTGCCGGGTGGCGGTGGTCCTGGACAACAAGATCATCTCCTCGCCGGAGATCCAGGGCGTGCTGACCGGTGACTCGCAGATCACCGGCAGTTTCACCAACGCCACCGCCAACGAGCTGGCCAGCCAGCTCCGCTACGGTGCCCTGCCGCTGACCTTCCAGCCGCAGGAGGCGCAGAACATCACCGCCACGCTCGGCACCGAGCACCTGCGGGCCGGCCTGCTCGCCGCCGGCATCGGCATGCTCCTGGTGATCATCTACGCCTTCTTCTACTACCGGCTGCTCGGCTCGGTGATCTTCCTCAGCCTGGTCCTCTCCGCCATCCTCGTCTTCGGCGCGCTGGTGGTGCTCGGCCGGCAGATCGGCTTCACCCTCACCCTCGCCGGGATCGCCGGCTTCATCGTCTCGCTGGGTGTCGCCGCCGACTCCTTCGTTATCTACTTCGAACGACTCAAAGACGAGATCCGGGAGGGGCGCAGCCCGCGCAGCGCGGTACCCCGCGCCTGGGCCCGGGCCCGCCGGACGATCATCTCGGCGAACGCGATCTCGATCATGGCCGCCGTGGTGCTCTACCTCGTCTCGGTCGGCACGGTGCAGGGCTTCGCCTTCGCGCTGGGCCTGGCCACCATCCTCGACCTGGTGGTCGTCTTCCTGTTCCGGCATCCGATCATGACGATGTTCGCGCGTACCCCGGCGTTCCTGTCGCCGCGGGTCAGTGGCCTCGGTCGGGCGTTGCGTAGCGCGGACGACGACGAGGCGCCGACGACCGGCAAGACCCGCGTGAAGGAGGCCTGAGATGAGCAGGAGTGGGCTCGCCAGCCGCTTGTACCGCGGTGAGGCCGGTCTCGACATCGTCCCCCGCCGCAAGCTCTGGTTCGGCATCGCGGGTGGGTTGGTGCTGCTGACCATCCTGAGCTTCGTGATCCAGGGTTTCCACCTCGGCATCGAGTTCCGGGGCGGCAACGAGTTCCAGGTGCCGACCAGCGTCGGCACGATGCAGCGCGCCGAGGAGGCGCTGGACTCCGCGCTCGCCGACGAGTCGACCCCGGAGGGGCCGGCCGAGGTGGTCTCCGGCCAGCGGGTCGGCGACACCACCTACCTCTTCCGGACCTCACCGCTGGAGCAGCAGCAGGCCAGTGAGGTCCGCGCCGCGGTCGCCGCCGAACTGGGCATCCGGGCCGACCAGATCAGCGACAACCGGGTCAGCGCGGCCTGGGGCGCGCAGATCACCCAGCGGGCCCTGCTCGGTCTGGTGATCTTCGTGGTGCTGGTCACCGGCTACCTGGTGCTCCGGTTCGAACTGCGGATGGCGATCGCCGCCGTGGCCGGCCTCCTGCTGGACCTGCTGCTCACCGCCGGCATCTACTCGGCGGTCGGCTTCGAGGTGACCCCGTCGACGATCGTCGGCTTCCTCACCATCCTCGGTTTCGCCCTCTATGACAGCGTGGTGGTCTTCGACAAGATCCAGGAGAACACCCGGGGCATCACCGGAGGCAGCAGCCAGACGTACGCCGAGGCGGCCAACCTGGCCCTGAACCAGACGCTGATGCGGTCGATCAACACCTCGGTGGTCGCCCTGCTGCCGGTCGGCGGTCTGCTCTTCATCGGTGCCGGGCTGCTCGGCGCCGGCACGCTGAAGGACCTCGGCCTGGTGCTCTTCGTCGGTATGGGCGCCGCGTTCTTCTCGTCGATCTTCTTCTCGACCCCGCTGCTGGTGGCGCTGAAGGAGCGGGAGCCGCGGATCCGGCAGCACACCCAGCGGGTGCTCACCCGCCGGGCCGGCGGTGGCCGGGACGTCTCCGCCACGCGTCGCCCCGCCCGGCAGCCCGGCCAGGCCCGGTCGGCCGCCGCCGAGACGCCGGTCGAGCAGCCGGCGGCCGAGGAGGCCCCGACACCGGCCGCCGAGGCGACCGCGCTGGCCGGGTCCGCGCCGAAGGTCGGCTCCCGGCCGACGGGCAAGCGGGCCGGCGGCGCCCGGGGCGGTCGCTCCGGTGGCAACCGGCCCGGTGGCAAGCGGCGCTGAGCCGGACGAACGGATCGAGAGGCGCCCGACGCGCCGCCCAGGTGGCGGGTCGGGCGCCTTCGCCCGGAAAGGACGCAGTGTGACGGAGACCCCGACCGAGGTACGCGGCGACAGCGGCCCGGTCACCGCCCAGTTGGTGGCCAGCCGGGTACTCGACGTGCCCGACTTCCCGAAGCCGGGCGTCATGTTCAAGGACCTGATGCCGTTGTTCGCCGACGGTGCCACGTTCCGGGCGGTGATCGACGACATCGTCGGCCACCACGGCCGGGACTCCTTCGACGTGGTGGTCGGGATCGAGGCACGCGGCTTCGTGGTGGCTGCCGCGATCGCGTACGCCACCGGGGTCGGGGTGGTGCCGGTACGCAAGGCCGGCAAGCTGCCCCGGGCCGCGTACGCCGCCTCGTACGCCCTGGAGTACGGCGAGGCCACCCTGGAGGTGCACCAGGACGCGTTCACGGCCGGACACCGGGTACTGGTGGTCGACGACGTACTGGCCACGGGCGGTACGGCGCAGGCAACCCTGGATCTCGTGGAGCGGGCCGGCGGCACGGTTGCCGGGTTCAGCGTGCTGCTGGAACTGAGCTTCCTGGACGGCCGCGATCGGCTGGCGCCTCGGCCGGTTCATGCCCTGCTGACCGTTTAGTTCCCGGCTGACCACCACGACCGGCCGGTACGTCCGGCAGGACGGTCACCAGGGCCTCGGTGCGGGTACGATTGCCGTTCGTGGCCGGCCCGGGTGTATGCCCGTGACTGGCGCAGGACCGGCTCGACCGGCTACGGTCGGGTCATTCCCGGCGAAGTGTTGAGGAGGCCGGTGTCTTCCGATGTCGCCCCTCCGGCGGAGGGCATGGTGCATCCCACCAACGAGGCTGATACCCCTGCCGACGCCACGACCAGCGCCGGTGACGGCACGACCAGGGCCGGTGACGGCACGAGCAGCGTCGGTGGTGGCCGGTTTCCGGCAAACGGGTCCGTCGGGACCGGTGGGCCGGCGGAGCCGGCGGTCGCCGCCGAGCAGGCCCAGCCCGACTCCGGGCGGGTGGAGACGCCGACCCGGCCGCTCGCTGCGGTCCAGCCGGCCGCCGACAACCAGGGCAACGGCGCTGCACCTGCCGAGAGCACCCCGGGCAACGGCGCTGCGCCCGCCGCTGGCACCCAGGGCAACGGTGCTGGCAACCAGGGCAATGGCGCTGGCAGCCAGGCCGGGGCCATTGCTCCGATCGCCGGCAACCTCGCCGGAGCCGCTGCTCCGGCCGCCGGAGCGCTCGCCGGCCCCGCCACAGGCGGCGATGTGCTGCCGGCCGGTGTCGGCGCCACCGTGGGAGGCGCGGCGAGCACCGGGTTCGCCGGGATGGCCACCGGGGCCGCACAGCCGCCCTCGAGTAGTTTCGCCCTGGCCAACGCCCCCACCGGGCGCCGGGTCCGGGCCCGGCTGGCCCGGTTCAACGCGCCCTGGCAGACGCCGCAGGTGAGCGAGGTGCTGGAGCCGCTGATCGCGACGCACCGCGCCGCGCATCCCAAGGCGGACGCGCGGCTGCTGCAACGCGCCTTCGACATGGCCGCCAGGTGGCACTCCGGGCAGTACCGCAAGTCCGGTGACCCCTACATCACCCACCCGCTGGCGGTCGCCACGATCCTGGCCAACCTCGGGATGGACACCACCACCCTGGTCGCCGCGCTGCTGCACGACACGATCGAGGACACCGACTACGGGCTCGACCAGATGCGCGCCGACTTCGGCGCCGAGGTCGCGCTGCTGGTCGACGGCGTCACCAAGCTGGACAAGGTCAAGCTCGGCGACGCGGCCAAGGCGGAGACGATCCGCAAGATGGTCGTGGCGATGGCCAAGGATCCTCGGGTACTTGTCATCAAGCTGGCCGACCGGCTGCACAACATGCGTACCCTGACCTTCCTGCCGCCTGCCAAGCGGGAGCAGAAGGCGAAGGAGACGCTGGAGATCCTGGCTCCGCTGGCGCACCGGCTCGGTATGAACACGATCAAGTGGGAGCTGGAGGACCTGGCCTTCGCCAACCTCTTCCCCAAGCGCTACGAGGAGATCAACCGGCTGATCGGGGAGCACCAGCCGCAGCGCGAGGCGCTGTTGCGGCAGGTGACCCAGAAGGTGCAGGTCGACCTCAGGGCCGCCAAGATCAAGGCGGAGACCACCGGTCGACCCAAGCACCTCTACTCGATCTACCAGAAGATGATCGTCCGGGGTCGGGACTTCAACGACATCTACGACCTGGTCGGCGTACGCATCCTGGTCGACACGGTGCGGGACTGCTACGCGGCCCTCGGTGTGATCCACGCGAACTGGCAGCCCGTTCCGGGCCGGTTCAAGGACTACATCGCGATGCCGAAGTTCAACATGTACCAGTCGCTGCACACCACTGTCATCGGGCCGAGCGGCAAGCCGGTCGAGATGCAGATCCGCACCTACGCGATGCACCGTACGGCCGAGTTCGGCATCGCCGCGCACTGGAAGTACAAGGAGAAGAAGGGCGAGACGATCGTCGGCCCGCCGGCCCACATCGACGAGATGACGTGGCTGCGGCAGTTGCTGGACTGGCAGCGCGAGGCGGCCGACCCGAGCGAGTTCCTCGACGCGCTCCGCTTCGACCTCTCCAGCCAGGAGGTCTACGTCTTCACGCCCAAGGGCGACGTGATCCCGCTGCCGACCGCCTCGACCCCTGTCGACTTCGCCTACGCGGTGCACACCGAGGTCGGGCACAAGTGCATCGGTGCGCGGGTGAACGGCAAGCTGGTGCCGCTGGAGTCGACGCTCTCCAACGGCGACGTGATCGAGATCTTCACCTCGAAGTCCGACACCGCCGGCCCGACCCAGGACTGGCTGGGCTTCGTCAAGAGCCCCCGGGCGCGGACGAAGATCCGGCAGTACTTCAACAAGGAGCGGCGCGAGGAGGCGATCGAGGCCGGCAAGGACGCGATCGTCAAGGCGATGCGCAAGCAGGGTATGCCGTTGCAGCGGATGCTGAGCACGGACAACCTGATGACCATCGCCCGGGATCTGCACCTGGCCGACGTCGCCTCGCTCTACGCCGCCGTCGGTGACAGCCAGGTCTCCGCCCAGTCGGTGGTGCAGAAGCTGATGGCCGGCTACGGCGGCGAGGAGGGGGCCGCCGAGGACCTCGCCGAGACCGCCGTGGCGACCCGTCCGCAGCGCCGGGGCAACAGCAACGACCCGGGCGTGGTGGTCCGGGGCGTCAGCGACGTCTGGATCAAGCTGGCCCGCTGCTGCACGCCGGTGCCGCCGGACACCGTCTTCGGGTTCGTCACCCGCTCCGGCGGGGTGAGCGTGCACCGGGACGACTGCGCGAACGCCGAGGACCTCAAGGTGCAGACCGAGCGGATCGTCGAGGTGAGCTGGCGGCTCACCTCTGCCTCGACCTTCCTGGTCGCGATCCAGGTGGAGGCGCTCGACCGGCACAAGTTGCTGGCGGACGTGACCCGGGTGCTCTCCGACGAGCGGGTCAACATCCTGTCGGCGACCGTCACCACCACCCGGGACCGGGTGGCGGTGAGCAGGTTCAGCTTCGAGATGGCCGACCCCAAGCACCTGGGGCACCTGCTCGCCGCCGTACGCAAGGTGGACGGGGTTTTCGACGCCTACCGGGTCACCTCGGGAGCCTGACCAACTGCTGCGAGCTTGCGGGCCGGCACCGCGAGCACGGATCCGCCGTACCCACACCGACGAAACGGCGCCGCGCCACCCCTGACGGGATGACGCGGCGCCGTTGTCGACAGCTGTCCGGTCAGCCGACCGGGGCGCTCATGGTCAGCGACTTGATCAGAACTTCCTTCTTCGGGTGGCCGCCACCGGACTGCTGGGCGAAGGCGCCATCGTCACCGGCCGCGCCGACCTGGGCGACCAGGTCCAGGCCGCTGGTGACGGTACCGAGCACGGTGTACGAGGCGGGCAGCTGCGAGTCGCCGTACACGATGAAGAACTGGCTGCCGGTGCTGCCCGGGGATCCCGAGTTCGCCATCGCGATCACCCCGGCCGGGTACGGCGGGCGCTTGTCCGTCGGCAGGTTCTCCTCGGCGAACCGGTAGGCCGGCCCGCCCGTGCCGTCGGTTTCCTTCCACTTGTCGCCGGTGACGCTCGGGTCGCCGCACTGGAGCACCTGGAGGCCCTGGGTGACCAGCCGGTGGCACTTGGTGTTGTCGAAGAACTTCTTCTCGGCCAGGTGCGTGAAGCTGGCGGCGGTGCAGGGCACGTTCGCGAGGTTCAGCTTGGCGGTGATCGGCCCGAGGTTGGTGTCGATCGTCATCGTCTGGCTGCCGGTGTTCTTCGCCGAGGTCGGCGGCAGCCCGACGTCCTTGGTCGCCGCGTTGCGCTGCTCGGCCGGGATGTCGGTCCAGGCGCAGGTGGCCGCGCCCGCCTGGGTCGAGCTGTCCTTGTCGTCACCGACGCTCATCACCAGCCACACCGTGCCCGCGACCACCAGCAGCAACGCCACCCCGGCGCCGATGCTGGCCTGCACTTGCCGGCGCTTGCGGGCGGCGGCGGCGCGCTCGGCCATCTCCCGTTCCAGCTTGGCCCGCGCCGCGGCGCGCTGCCGCTCTCTGGTGGACGTCACGGTGGCTCCTCCTGGACTATGTGCAGCGCGGCCGGGTCCGCGGCTGGGCTGGTCTCTGCGGTTCTCAGGACTGTCCGGCAACCGTCGGGCTGGCCGACGGCGCCGTCGGCGTCGGGGTCGCCGCCGACGGTACGGCCGTCGGGTCGGCCGACGCCGGCTCACCGACGGTGAGGCTCTGGATCACCACGTCGGTCTTCGGCTTGATTTTGACGCCAGAACCATTGTCCACGGTTTCCATGGCACCGATCTTCTTGATCACGTCGAGTCCGCTGGTCACCCGGCCGACGATCGGGTAGCTGGGCTGGGCCGGGCTGAAGTCCTTGAAGAAGATCAGGAACTGGCTGCCGTTGGCGCCGGGCGGGTTGCCGATCATGGCGACGGTGCCGACCGGGTAGAGCGGCGTGGCCGGAGTGGTCGCCTCCGGGCTGGCGGACGGGCTCGCAGCCGGGCTGGCGCTGGCTGACGGATCGGCGGACGGGCTCGCCGCCGGGGCATCCGGGGTGTTCTCGCTGAAGAAGGTGTAGGTCGGTCCGCCCTGGCCGGTGCCGCTCGGGTCGCCGCAGCGCAGCGCACCCTCGCTGGTCAGCTCGTGGCACTTGGTGTTGTCGAAGAACGACTTCCCGGCCAGGTGGCTGAAGCTGGCCGCCGCGCAGGGCGCGGTCGCCAGGTCCAGCTCGACGGTGACCGGGGCGCCCTGGTCCGTGGTGATCGTCATCGGCCGGGTGCCGGTGGTGGGGAGATCCCGGGTGGGCGGGGTGCCGACGTCCTTGAGGTTCGTGTTCGCCTGGGCGTCCTGGGTGGTCCAGGCGCACGTCTCGGCGGCGGTGTCGTCGGCCGGCTCGCGGTCGAAGCCGCCGAGTGCCCAGAACGAGCCCAGCACGATCAGCAGCAGCGCGAGGGCGGAGCCGATCCCGGCACGGATCTGCCGCTTGCGCCGGGCGGTGGCCGCCCGCCGGGCCATCTGCCGGTCGAGCTTCGCCCGCGCGAGTTTGCGCTGCCGGTCCCTGCTGGAAGCCACCCGAGCTCCCCTTTCCATGTGCCCTGGTCGTCGTCTTACCTCTTACCGCGCCGACGGTCGTCCTGGCCAACGGCACGATCCGCCGCCCCGGCGTCAAGTGCGCCACGCCACACGCCCGCCAGAGTGTACGGGCAACGGCTGGAAAAGTGTTGTACGAGGTCACTCCGAAACCATCGGAGATTATCACTGTGTTCTGTGAGGCCTCCGGGGCAGGTGTATCTGGGCGGCCGGTCGCGGGGGTCGGCAGATATGGTGGGGTCGAAACCGACATCGAGACCTGCGGGTCACACCGCCAGGAAGACCGTCGAATGGGAGGAGCGGACGTGCTCGTCGCCGGCTTCCCCGCGGACGCGTTCGGCACCAACTGCTACGTGCTGGCCACCGCGCCCGGGGAACAGTGTGTCGTCGTCGACCCCGGCATCGGGGTACTCGACCGGCTCGACGACCTGCTGGCCGAGCATCGGCTGCGGCCGGCCGCCGTGCTGCTGACCCATGGTCACCTCGACCACACCTTCTCGGTGGCGCCGGTCTGCGGCGCCCGGGGCATTCCGGCGTACGTGCACCCGGGCGACCGCGAGCTGCTCGCCGATCCGGCCAAGGGGCTCTCGACGGAGCTGACCCGGCTCTTCGGCGGGCGGCTGCCGTACACCGAGCCGGAGGACGTGGCCGAACTGACCGACGGGGCGACCCTGGCACTGGCCGGGTTGGAGATCACCGTCGATCACGCGCCGGGCCATACCAGCGGGTCGGTGCTGTTCCGGCTGCCGGGCACGGGCCCGGCCGTCCGGTCCGACCTGCCCCTTCCACCGGGTGTGGACTGGGCGGCGGAGCAGATCTGCCTGGCGGGCGACGTGCTCTTCGCCGGGTCGATCGGCCGCACCGACCTGCCGGGCGGGAGCTCGTCGACGATGGTCCGAAGTCTGCGGGAGAAGATCCTCCCGCTCGCCGACGACACCGTCGTGCTGCCCGGCCACGGCCCCGCGACCAGCATCGGCCGCGAGCGGGCGAGCAACCCGTACCTGATCGAGGTCGCGGGCCTCGACGGGCCGCGGGTCGGGCCCACCCGGGGCTGGTAATCCCCGCTCCGCAAAGGCGAAATCCGACAGGAGCATCTTAACGCTTCCGCACGGTTGGAAGCCGGGGGATTCCTGGCTCGGACCGCACCCGACCACCATCCTGGGAGGAGGTGATCGCATGTCTTACGTCGTCGGCACCAGCACGGCCGCGCTCTGCCGTGGCGAGGATCGTCCTCGCGGCGTTCCGGTCCCGACACGCGGTGTATCCGCATTCGTCGCACCGGAAGACTCTGACACCCAGCCCGAGGCGGTGCTTGGCTCTCGTACCGCACTGCGAGCAGGTCATCGTGGTGTAGGCGGGCGATACCAGCACCACCTTCCGGCCCGCCCGCCGGCCACGCTCGACCAGTTCCCGTTTCACCGCGCCGATCGCCGCGTCGGCGGCCTTGCGCGCCATCCGGGATTTGGTCAGGAATGTCGGCGTGAAGTCCTCGACGGCGATCAGGGCGTGGTTGTCGACGATCTTCTTCGCCCAGACGCGGGCGTCGTGAGTGTTCTGCCGGGTCGCCTTCTTCGCGATCTTCGCCGCCTGGCGTCTGGCGCGCAGGTAGCCCTTCGACGGCGGGGCACCCTTCATCCGTCGGCGGCGGGCAATCCGGCGTTGGAGTTTGGCGAGTTCGGCGGCGCAGCGTTTCCGGTGGCCGTGGTGTGGCAGGTCGTAGGCGGCGTCCGTCGTGGTCGCGGTCGTGGTGACACCCCAGTCGACACCGATCGCACCCTCGACGTCAGACGCGGGTGTGGTGTCGCGGCGGACGACGAAGGAGGCGTACCAGTGCCCGAGGCAGTCCTGGTAGACCCGGACGCTGGTCGGCTCGGACGGCAACTCGCGGGACCAGACGACCGGAATGGTGACGCCGCCGGGCAGCCGCAGCCGACGGTCGCGGATCGAGAACCCACGCGTGGTGTATTCCAAACTCGGCAGCGTGTCCTTCAGTCGCTTGACCCTCGGCCGGCCCCGCCCCTTCAACCTGAACGAGTGCTGGAGGGCGAGAGCGTAGGTGCGCAGCGTCTGCTGCTGGGCGACCTGGGAGCCGTCGCGCAGCCACGACGAGCGGGCCCGCGTCTCGGTCAGCAGCTTCGACAGCTTGCCGAAGGTCGGCCTACGGCCGGTCCGCTGCTGGTGCACGGCCTCGTTCCACAGCCAGCGACACCGCCCCCACTCAGCCAACAGCGCGGCCCGCGCGGTCGCGCCGGGGCGCAACCGGTAGGTATACCGCACCGTCTCGTCCACGTCCGGCAGCATCTCAGCCGTACCCGACAGTTTTGGCCACACAGAGGAGCCGACACCATGCCGACAGCCACCACACCTGACCGCGCTTGCCTCCCCGTGGCTGAAGCCAGGGGTTTCTCGGGCGGCTTCTGATGAGCAAGCCAACACCGATCTCCGGCTTCCCCGAGTGGGCGCCGCCGCAGCGGATGATCGAGCAGTACGTGCTCGACCGGATCCGCCGCACCTTCGAGCTGTACGGCTTCGCGCCGCTGGAGACCCGCGCCGTCGAGCCGCTGGAGCAGCTCCTGCGCAAGGGCGAGACCTCCAAGGAGGTCTATCTGATCAGTCGGCTCCAGGAGGAGGGGCCGGCCAGCACCGGCGAGGGCACCCTGGGGCTGCACTTCGACCTGACCGTGCCGTTCGCCCGGTACGTGCTGGAGAACGCCGGCCGGCTCCAGTTTCCGTTCCGGCGCTACCAGATCCAGAAGGTCTGGCGGGGCGAGCGCCCGCAGGAGGGGCGCTACCGGGAGTTCCTCCAGGCCGACATCGACATCGTGGACCGGGACACCCTGCCGCCGCACCACGAGGCCGAGATCCCGCTGGTGATCGGTGACGCGCTCGGTGGCCTGCCGATAAGCGGCGCCGACGGGCGGCTGCCGATCACGATCCAGGTGAACAACCGCAAGATCCTGGAGGGCTTTTACCGGGGCCTCGGCCTGGCCGATCCGCTGGCGGCGCTGCGCGCGGTGGACCGGCTGGACCGGATCGGGCCGGACCGGGTGGCGGCACTGCTCGCCGAGACCGCCGGGGCGACCGAGGCGCAGGCCAAGGCGTGCCTGGCGCTGACCGAGATCGCCACCCCGGATCCGTCCTTCGCCGACGCGGTGCGCGGGCTCGGGGTGACCGACCCGCTGCTGGACGAGGGGCTGGCCGAGCTGGTCGCGGTGATGGAGAACGCGGTGGCGCACGCACCCGGGCTCTGCGTCGCCGACCTGCGCATCGCCCGGGGCCTGGACTACTACACGGGTACGGTCTACGAGACCCAGCTGCGCGGGTACGAGCGGTTCGGCTCGATCAGCTCCGGTGGCCGGTACGACAACCTGGCCAGTGACGCCAACGCCCGGTTCCCGGGGGTGGGCATCTCGATCGGGGTGACCCGGCTGCTCGGGCTGCTCTTCGGCGCGGAGGCGTTGACCATCTCCCGCAGCGTGCCGACCTGTGTACTGGTGGCGCTGGCCGCCGAGGAGCGCCGGCCGGAGAGCAACCGGATCGCCGACGCGCTGCGCCGCCGGGGCATTCCCACCGAGGTGTCGCCGTCGGCGGCCAAGTTCGGCAAGCAGATCCGGTACGCGGAGCGGCGCGGCATCCCGTACGTCTGGTTCCCCGGTGCGGACGGAATCGGTGACGAGGTGAAGGACATCCGCTCGGGTGACCAGGTGGCGGCGGCGCCGGATGCCTGGTCACCGCCGGCGGCGGATCTCTGGCCGACGGTGGGCTGATCTTGCATTACCGGGGGTGACGGCCGTAACCTACGCTAACGTAACTTACGCCAGCGTAGGGAGAGCCTGTGACCGTCACCCCCGCCGCACCGTTCAGCCAGACTGCCCTGCTGGTCGAGTTGGAGCCAGTCGTCGCGGAAAACCTCGACCGGCACCTCCGGGTGGCCAAGGAGTGGTTCCCGCACGAGTACGTGCCATGGGGCGAGGGACGGACCTTCGACGGGATCCTCGACGGCGAGGCGTGGACGTCCGAGGACAGCAGGGTGCCCGAGGTGGCCCGGACCGCGCTGGTGGTCAACCTGCTGACCGAGGACAACCTGCCGTCGTACCACCACCAGATCGCGGCCCTCTTCGGCCCGGACGGCGCCTGGGGAACCTGGGTGAACCGGTGGACCGCCGAGGAGGGGCGGCACGGCACGGCGATCCGTGACTACCTGACCGTCACCCGGGCGGTCGACCCGGTGGCGCTGGAACGGGCCCGGATGACCCACATGTCCGCCGGCTACGACAACCCGCACGACGAGGACGTACTGCACTCGCTGGCGTACGTCTCGTTCCAGGAACTCGCCACCCGGATCTCGCACCGCAACACCGGCCGGGTCACCGGCGACCCGCGCTGCGAGCAGTTGCTCGCCCGGATCGCCGCCGACGAGAACCTGCACATGGTCTTCTACCGCAACCTGCTCGGCGCCGCCTTGGAACTGGCACCGAGCCAGACGATGCGGGCGGTCGCCGACGTGGTGGCCGATTTCCAGATGCCCGGCAACGGCATCGAGGGCTTTGCCCGCAAGTCCGTGGCGATGGCGCTGGCCGGCATCTACGACCTGCGCCAGCACCGCGACGACGTACTGCTGCCGGTGCTTCGGCAGTGGGACGTCTGGAACGTGACCGGCCTGGACGCCGACGGCGAGGCCGCCCGCGAACAGTTGGCGGCGCAACTCGACGGACTGGACCGGGCGGCGGCCCGCTTCGAGGAGAAGCGGGACGCCCGCCAGGCCCGGCTGGCCAGGGCCTGACACCGGGGGTGGGGGCGGCCCGGTCCCGGGGGTAACTCCGGGACCGGGCCGGGGTCAGAGCCGGTTGACGGCGTTGTAACCCGCGAACCAGCCGGCGTGGTCGCCGTCGGCGAGCCGGACGTGCGCCACCCCGTTGACCACGGTCCGCCGGTCCAGGTTGATCGGATCGTTGAGCTGGTAGTCGCTGACCACGGAACTGATCGAGTCGCCCGAGGTGATGGTGTAGAGGGTCAGCGGTGCCTGCGCCACAGTCGCCGGACGCAGGATCCGGTAGCCCATCGGCGCGGCCTCGCCGGTCATGTACGAGTGCTGCCGGATCTCCCCGAGGTGGTAGCCGGCGAGCGAGCCGGCGGTGATCTCGTACCAGATCCCCTCCTGGCGGAGGATCTTCAGCCGGGCGGCGGAGGGCGCGCTGCTGCGCCGGCTCAGGTTGATCGTCTTGCTCGCGGTGACCGCACCGGCGCTGTCGAAGCGGTAGCCGGTGTGCTGGCCGGGCTGGAAGGTGACCGGGCCGGCGACACCGTGCGGCGGGAAGTCCGTGTAGTAGAGCTCGGCGATCTGCGCGAAGATCGTGTCACCGGTGATCGCGTAGCAGCAGATGTGCTGGGTCATGTGGATGGTGTGGTAGGTGCTGGCGTCCGAGCCGTGCCGCAGGCAGTACTTGCTGCGCCAGTGCCGGTTGCGGATGTCGGCGTAGACGTCGCGCATCGTGGTCAACGCGCCCTGCAACAGCACCTTCGCCCGCTCGTCCCGGGTCAGCACGAAGAAGTCCCAGAGGCCGAAGAGCGAGAAGTTGTGCCCGTTGTAGGTGAGGTCGCCGGAGATCCGCTGCGGGTGCGCGTACTCCTCCAGCCAGAGGCGGCCGTTGCGCACGTAGACGCCCCAGGGGCGGCCGGCGACCGGGGTGACCAGGTAGGAGCCGAAGGTGCCGTTGAGACCGGCCAGCCAGATGCCGGCCCCGGTGAGCTTGTAGAGCCGGCAGAAGAGGCTGAGCGCCTGCCCCTGGGCCATCATCGAGTACCACGGCGGGTCGTAGCGCTCGTTCGTGCCGTGCAGGACGAACTCGAACGGGTACGGGAAGAACCATCCGCCGCCGTGCTCCACCCGCCGGTCGACGAGCCGCTGCGCCTGCTTCTTCGCCCGTTCCAGGTATTCGGCGTTGCCGGTGATCCGGTGCGCCTCGATCAGCGCCAGCCCGTACTGCGCCTGGGCCACCGGGTGGTCGTACATCCGTCCGTTCCGGATGGACATCCGGACCCCGGTCGAGTCGTGCGGCTCGGTGTCCTCGAGTGGCACCGCGAGCCGCAGGTAGTAGGGCCGGATCTCGTCGGGAAGGTCACGGATCTCGAACGGGTGGTACTGGAAGTCGAACGGAACTCCGGGCACCGAACTCGACGAGGAGAGCGACGCGATGCCCACGGTCGACTCGGCGGCGGGGGCGAGCCGCCGGGCGTCGGCCTCGGAGAGCCTGGGTACGTCCCAGAGGGCCTCGGGATTCAGCGGCGGCGAGATCTCCCGGGCCGGGTCGATGAGCGGCCCGGGGGAGCCGAGGAAGGCCGCCTCCGGGCGGAGTCGTTCCCTGCCGGGTGCCGGCGGCTGCCCGCCCGGCACCCCGACCGGCCGGGCCCAGGCCGTCTCGCCGAGCAGGGCGGCGCCACCGACCGCCAGCCCGGCACCGAGGACGCCTCGTCGTGACAACCGCCCGGATCGGGGCTCACCTGCTGGAACCTTTCCGCTCATATCCACTCCCCTCGATTGCGTGCCAGGCTGGGTCACCTATCTAGCAGCATGGGGCATGAGTGGCGGAGCCGGAAGCCGGACACTCCTTTCTGTACCGGCGAGCCGCTGTCGTCCCCGGCCCCGTGGCCTGCCGACCCCGATGGATGTCGATCGGCGACCCGGGGCCGGGGAGACGTTCACTCCGTGCGCAGTCCGGTCGGGCGGAGCAGCCGCCACAGCGCGGGCAGGCTGAGCGCGGTCACCAGCAGGACGACGGCACCGGCGATCCCGGACATGCTGGCGATGCTGGGCCAGTCGAGGCGTACCGGCTGACCGACCAGGACCAGCAGGATGGCGCCGAGCGCCGTACCCAGTCCGATCGCCAGGGCGAGCCCGAGCAGCACAGGTACGGCGGTCTGCCAGAGTACCGAGGTACTCAGGGTGCCGCGCCGGGTGCCGAACGCCACGAGTACGGCAAGCGCGCGGCGCCGCTCCCGCAACTGCTCCAGGATGCCGACGAGCAGGCTGGCCCCGAGCAGCAGCAGCGTGGCCACCACCCCGACGTAGAGCGCACGGCGGATCTGGGCGAACCGGGTGACCTCCTCGGTGGCCCGCAACGTCTGCACCTGCGCCACCGGGTCGATTGCGGCCGCCGCGTTGCGGACCAGTTCGATGGTGTCGGGCCGGCCCAGATCCATGCTGAGGTAGACCCTGGCACCGAGGCCGCGCAGCGTGCCCGGGTCGAGCGCGCCGGGGGTGGCGAGCAGGCCGGTGAACTGGTTGCCGGCCGGGTCGGTCCGGCCGGGCACGGTCCGCAGACCGGCCGGGACGGTCCACCTGGTGGTCGTCGCCGGGTCCCGGATGCCAATCTCCAACTCCCGGCCGGGTGTCGGGACGTTCGCGGCGTCCAACGGCTGTTCGCCGGCGACCTGGAACACGTCACCGTCCACACAGCGTCCCGGGTCGGCGAGTTCGCGCAGCGCCGCGCAGTCCGCGATCCGCAGCAGGGTCGCCGGCCGCTCGCCGTACTCGTCGGGCGTCCAACCGACCGGCGAGACGGTGGTGTCGAAAACGCCGACCGCCGCGTCGACCCCGGATATGGTCCGGAACCGCTCGGTCAGGGCGCCGGGGTCGGCCCCGGTGAGTCCCTCCCGGGCGACCACCATCGCCTGGGCCCGGCTGACGTCGTGGCCGGTGGCCTTGACGTATTCGTGTTGCACCCCGGCGAAGAGCATCTGCAGGGCGATCCCGCCGGCGACCGCGACCGCGACGCCGCTGACCATCCGGGCCGAGGACTCGCTGTCGAGTTGCAGCCGCCGGATGGCGAGCTGCCAGGAGACGCTGCCGCCGCGCAACCGGCCCACCACGGACTCGACCAGCCAGGGCAGCAGCGCGGCGACCCCGACCAGCAGCAGGGCGACTCCGGTGATCACCTGGGCCTGGTTGACCGGGCCACCGGTCTGGTCGATCCCGCCGGTCAGCGGAGCCAGCAGTGCGGCGCCGACGATCGGCAGGGTCAGCCGCCACCACAGCCGGCGCCGCCGGTTGGCCGACCGGCGTACCACACCGAGCGGCTCGACGACGATCCGGCGCAGCGCGAGCTGGGCGACCGCGACGGCGACCGCGGGTACCGCCAGTGCGATCAGGACGGCCAGCGCCGGGCTCGGCCGGACGTCTCCGGCGAAGACGCTGATCCCCTCCAGGGTGACCTGTTCGACGAGTTGCCGGCCGAGCAGGAAGAAGACCGCGCCGGCCAGCAGTCCGAAGAGCGCGCCGACCAGCGCCTCACCGGCCGCGACCCGCCGGGTGGTGACCGCGTCCGCACCGACCAGCCGGAGCGCGGCGAGGCGCCGGTCCCGGGCCTCGCCGCCGAAGCGCACGGCGGCGGCGATGAAGACCGCGATCGGCAGCAGCAGCACCACGAAGATGATCAGGACGAGCAGCATCAGGACCGGATCGAGCCCCTCGGGGCGCGACCCGGAACCGAAGTGGTCGATCCGTATCGTGGGGCCGCCCGGCCGGAGCTGGTCGCTGCCGAGGTAGTAGGCGTACTCGTTGGGGCCGGAGAGGCCCTGGTCGGCGATGGTGCCGACGACGGGATGGTCCAGCCGGGGCCGCAGCAGCGCCCCGTCCGGCGAGTCGAGCAGCCGGGCCAGCGCGGGGGAGACGACCAGCTCACCGGGGCCGGGAAGCCGGGTCAGCCCCGGCGGTACCGGCGGATGCGCGCCGTCGGGCTGGAGCAGCCGGCCCCGGATCACCTCGTCCCGGTAGACGGTGTCGGCCGCCGTGACGAGCAGGGTCCGGTCGCCGGGCGGCGGCTGGGCGGCCCCGAAGAACTGGTCGTCGCGGGCGGCGTTGCGCTCCGACCGCCCGTCGAGCATCGTCGAGACGGAGGCGCTGGTCAGCAGCAGGGCCACCCCGAGACCCACCCCGACGGCGGTCATCAGGGTGCGCAGCAACCCGTTGCGGCCACCGGCGAAGACCAGCCGGGCGCCGAGGGCGAGATCCGCCACCCACCCGGTGGCGCGGTGCCGGCTCATCGGTCCGCCAGCACGGTTTCCCGGGTACGCCCGTCGCGCACCACGACCTCCCGATCGGCGTACGCGGCGACCCGGGGCTCGTGCGTGACAAGCACGACGGCGGCGCCAGCCTCCCGGGCCGCCCCGGTGAGCAGCCGCATCACCTGCTCGCCGTTGAGCGAGTCCAACGCACCGGTCGGCTCGTCGGCGAAGACGACCCGGGGCGCGCTGACCAGGGCCCGGGCCACCGCGACCCGCTGCCCCTGCCCGCCGGAAACCTCGCCGGGGCGCTGCCCGGCGACATCGGTGACCTCCAGCCGGGCCAGCCACTCCGTCGCCCGGCGCTCGGCCTCGCGGCGGCGCACCCCGGCCAGCCGCAGCGGCAGCGCGACGTTCTCCAGGCAGCTCAGTTCCGGCACCAGTTGGCCGAACTGGAACACGAAGCCGAACTCGCTGCGGCGCAGCGCGCTGCGTTCGGCGTCAGACATCGCGGAGAGTTCCCGGTCGCGGTAGCGCACCGTGCCGGCGTCCGGACCGACGATCCCGGCCAGGCAGTGCAGCAGGGTCGACTTGCCGGAGCCGGAGGGACCCATCACGGCCACCACCTCGCCGGCCCGGATCGCCAGGCTGGCACCGTCCAGGGCCGGAGTCGTCCCGTAGGTCTTGTGCAGCGCTATCGCGGCGAGCAGTGGCTGGTCCTCGGTGTTCATGCCGGCACCTCGCGTCCGGTCGGGCCGTCGTGTTGCTGTGCCGGACCTTGCCCTGCGGCGGGTGGATCGGCGGTGAGCGTGGCGGCGAGTTGGTCGAGGCGGGCGGCGGTCAGCTCCAGCCACCGCAGGTCGGCCTCCAGATGGAAGAGCGCGAAGTCGCAGATGAGCTGGTCGGCGAGGTCGCCGTCGGCCTTGCGCCGGGTGAGGGTACGCATCAGTCGCAGGTGCTCGGCGCGCTGCACGTCGAGGATGTCGGCGGCGTCGCGGCCGGTGAGCAGCCCGAGTACGACCTTGGCGTAGAGGGTGTTCTGTAGGTAGGTGTCGGGTTTCTCCGGTCGGCTCAGCCAGTGCTGCACGTCGGTGACCCCGGCATCGGTGATGGCGTAGCGCTTGCGCTCCGGGCCGGCGCCGGGCTCGACCCCGTCGACGGTGACCAGGCCGCTGCGCAGCAGCCGGGCCAGCGTCGAGTAGACCTGCCCGTAGTGCAGCGGGCGGCCCTGGCCGAAGCGCTCGTCGTAGACCCGTTTCAGCTCGTAACCGTGCCGTGGGCTGGCCTCCAGGAGGCCCAGGAAAGTCTGTCCGATCGACATGCCGGGGACTCTACACCAGGCGTATACACCACGTGTATAGCCCGGGTGCGTACCGTCTGCGTGACCTCGGTGATCGATTTGCGTTGTGAGGGTTCGTTAACACGACGGACATCGATGAACTCAGATTCATGAAATCCATCATTCCTACGGTTCTCGCACTACGCAGCGGTCCTGCGGCGAAAGGGGAGAGGCGGATGCCACGAGGCGTGCGGAACCGGCTGGTCATGCTGGTCGCGGCGGCGGTGTTGCTTGCCGTTGGCGGATGTGCCGAAGATCCGACGACGGCGTCGGGCGCTGGCAGTGGAGGCACCATCAAGGTCGGCGTCCTGCACTCGTTGAGCGGCACCATGGCGATCAGCGAGGTGACCGTACGGGACGCCGAACTGCTCGCCATCGAAGAGATCAATGCGGCCGGTGGGGTACTCGGCAAGAAGCTCGAACCCGTCGTCGAGGACGGCGCCTCGGACTGGCCCACCTTTGCCGAGAAGGCACAGAAGCTCATCTCCGCCGACCGGGTCGCATGCGTCTTCGGCGGCTGGACCTCGGCCAGCCGCAAGGCGATGCTGCCGGTCTTCGAGCGCAACAGGGCGCTGCTCTGGTATCCGGTCCAGTACGAGGGGCTGGAGAGCTCGCCGTACATCTTCTACACCGGGGCGACCACCAACCAGCAGATCGTGCCCGGCCTCGACTACCTCAAGGAGCAGGGCAAGAAGAGCATCTTCCTGGTCGGCAGCGACTACGTCTTCCCGCGTACCGCAAACAAGATCATCAAGGCGTACGCGGCGGCGAACGGGATGACCGTGCTCGGCGAGGAGTACACGCCGCTCGGGCACACCGAGTACAGCACCGTGGTGAACAAGCTCCAGCAGGCCAAGCCGGACGCCGTCTTCAACACCCTGAACGGGGACAGCAACGTCGCCTTCTTCAAGCAGTTGCGCAGCAGCGGCATCACCGCCGAGACGATGCCCACCGTCTCGGTGAGCGTCGCCGAGGAGGAGGTCGTCGGCATCGGCCCGGAGAACGTCGCCGGCCACCTGGTGGCCTGGAACTACTACCAGACCACGGCCGGGGCCCGGAACGAGACCTTCGTCAAGGCGTTCAAGGCGAAGTACGGCGCCGCCAAGGTCACCTCCGACCCGATGGAGGCCGGTTACAACGCCGTCCACCTCTGGGCGGAGGCGGTCAAGAAGGCCGGCAGCGTGGAGGTCGAGGCGGTGAAGAAGGCGTCGGCCGGGATCTCCCTGGAGACCCCCGAGGGGACCGTCACCATCGACGGCGAGAACCAGCACGTCTTCAAGACCGCCCGGATCGGGCTGGTCCAGCCGGACGGCCAGATCAGGGAGGTCTGGAACTCCGGCAAGCCGATCAAGCCCGACCCCTACCTCAAGGGGTACCCGTGGGCCGCCGGCCTCTCCTGAGTACCGGATGAACCCCGACCGACGGCCGCGAACCGGGACGGAGGTGCCGGCGCCATGGCGACACTCAACCAACTGGTGATCGGGGCGAGCATCGGAGCGGTGCTGCTCCTGATCGCCCTCGGTCTGACCTTCACGTTCGGCCAGATGGGCGTGATCAACATGGCCCACGGCGAGTTCATCATGGCCGGCGCCTACACCGCGTACCTGCTGCAACCGCTTGTCGGTACCCAGTCGGTGCTGGTCGCCCTGCCGCTGGCGTTCGCCGTCTCCGGGGTGCTGGGGCTGATCCTCGAACGGCTGGCGATCCGGCACTTCTACGGACGACCACTGGACACCCTGCTGCTCACCTGGGGGATCAGCCTCGTCCTGCAACAGGTCGCCCGGGACATCTTCGGCGCGCCGAACGTGCAGGTACGCGCACCGGGCTGGCTCACCGGCGGTCTCGACCTCGGCGGCGTACGGCTGCCGTACAACCGGGTCTTCATCATGCTGCTCGCGGTCGGCTGCGTGGTGGCGATCTGGCTCTACCTGACCCGGCTGCGGCACGGCCGGCGGATGCGCGCGGTGATGCAGAACCGGCAGCTCGCCGCGGTCAGCGGGGTGGCCACCGAACGGGTCGACCAGCTCACCTTCTTCATCGGCTCCGGCCTGGCCGGGGTCGCCGGGGTGGCGCTCACCCTGATCGGTCCGGTCGGGCCCACCCTCGGCACCAACTACATCGTGGACGCGTTCCTGGTGGTCGTCGCCGGCGGCCTCGGACAACTCCGGGGCGCGGTCATCGCCGCCTTCGCCCTCGGCATCCTGAACAGCTTCGTCGAGTTCTGGGTCGACAACGGGGCCAGTTTCGCCAAGGTGGTGGTGTTCGCCGTGATCATCGGGTTCCTCCAGCTCCGTCCACAGGGGATGTTCGTCGTGCGTACCCGGGCACTGTCGTGACCGGGGCGGTCGCGTCCGGGCCGGACCGGGCGGCCGGCCCGCCGCGGCGCCGGCTGGCCGGCCCGGCGCTCTTCGTCGCCGCCGGCCTGCTGCTGGTACTTGTCGCTCCGGCGGTACTGTCGCCGTTCCGGCTGGACCTGCTCGGCAAGTACCTCTGCTACGCCATCGTGGCGGTCGGGATCGGCCTGGCCTGGGGTCGGGGCGGGATGCTCACCCTCGGCCAGGGCGTCTTCTTCGGCCTCGGCGGCTACGCCATGGGGATGCACCTGAAACTGCGCGAGGCCGGCCCCGGCGGGCTGCCGGACTTCATGGTCTGGAGCGGGGTGGAGAGCCTGCCCGCGCTCTGGCGGCCGTTCGCCAATCCGGTCTTCGCGCTCGCCATGGTGGTGCTGTTGCCGGTCACGGTCGCGGTGCTGCTCGGCCTGCTGGTGTTCCGGCAGCGGGTCCGGGGCGCCTACTTCGCCGTGCTCTCCCAGGCGCTTGCCGCCGCGTTCGTGATCCTGCTGGTCGGCCAGCAGGGGCTGACCGGCGGCACGAACGGGTTGACCAACTTCCAGATGTTCTACGGCCTGGATCTCTACCAGCCGGGCGACAAGCGGATCCTCTACCTGGTCGTGGTGGGCGTGCTCGGGGCGATGTTCCTGCTCGCCTGGCAGCTCTCCCGCAGCCGGTTCGGGCAGTTGCTGCTCGCCGTCCGCGACGGCGAGGACCGGGTGCGCTTCCTCGGCTACGAGCCGGCCGTGGTGAAGACCATCGCGTTCGCCGTCTCCGCCGGGATGGCCGGGATCGCCGGTGCGCTCTTCGTGCCGATGGTCGGCCTGCTCAGCCCGGCCAACCTGGGCATCGTCGCCTCGCTCGAACTGCTGATCGGGGTGGCGATCGGCGGCCGGTTCTCGCTGGCCGGGGCGGTCGGCGGCGCCCTGCTGGTCAACTACGCCAAGACCATCTTCAGCGAGGAGTCGGCCGACAACTGGATCTATCTCCAGGGCGCGATGTTCGTGGTGGTGATGCTCTGGGCGCCGCGCGGGCTCGCCGGGCTCGTCGCCGACCTGCGGGCCGCCGTCCGGCACCGGCGCCGCCGTCCGGCCCGCTCCGTCGCGGCTGCGCCCCCGTCGGGTACGCCGGCAGCGAACGGATCCGCCCCCGTCGACCCGGTCCTCGTCACACCGGCCGAACGCCCGCCGGCCGGGGTGCCGGTGGCCGCCAACCGGGCGGAGGAACCGGCATGAGCGAACTGCTGCGGGTACGCGGGCTGAACGTGGTCTTCTCCGGCTTCCGGGCCGTCACCGACCTCGACTTCACGGTCAGCGCCGGTGAGCTGCGCTTCCTGATCGGGCCGAACGGGGCAGGCAAGACCACCCTGATCGACGTGATCACCGGGCTGACCAGGCCCGCCTCCGGTTCGGTCCACTTCGCCGGTAACGAGCTGGTGGGGCGGCGGGAGCACCAGATCGTCCGGCTCGGCATCGGCCGTACCTTCCAGACGTCGGTGGTCTTCGAGCAGTTGACCGTACTGGAGAATCTGGATCTGGCCGCGACGTTCCGGCGCCCGCTCGGCACCCTGCTGCGGCGGCGCCGGGGCATCGCCGACCAGGTGGCGGCGGCGCTGGAGACCACCGGGCTGGCCGGGTTGGCCGACCGGCCGGCCGGGGTGCTCTCGCACGGGCAGCGGCAGTGGCTGGAGATCGGCATGCTGCTCGCCCAGCGGCCCAGCCTGCTCCTGCTGGACGAGCCGGTGGCCGGGATGAGCCGGGACGAGCGGGCCCGGACCGGCGAACTGCTCCGGCAGGTGGCCAGGGAGCACACGGTGATCGTGGTGGAACACGACATGGACTTCCTGCGCCGGTTCGCCAGCACCGTGACGGTGCTGCACGAGGGCCGGCTGCTCTGCGAGGGGACGGTGGCGCAGGTGCAGGCCGATCCCCGGGTGCAGGAGGTCTATCTCGGCCGGAGTCGCAAGGAGAGCGCCGAGTTGGTCAAGGAGGCGTCGTGATGCTCACCGTGCAGGGCCTGGACGTGGCGTACGGGCGGGCGCAGGTGCTCTTCGGGGTGGACCTGGTGGCGCCGGCCGGTTCCCTGGTCTGCGTGATGGGACGCAACGGGGTCGGCAAGACGACACTGCTCAAGGCGATCATGGGCGTACTGCCGGTCCGGGCCGGCCGGGTGCACTTCGCCGGGGAGGACATCACCGGGTGCAGGACCCACGACCGGGTACGCCGGGGACTCGGCTACGTGCCACCCGGCCACGAGACCTTTCCGCAGCTCACCGTCGGGGAGAACCTCCAGGTGGCGGCGGAGGCGGCCGGCGAGGCCAGTCGGGGAGCGGTGGACGAGGCCCTCGACCTCTTCCCGGCGCTGCCGGGGCTGCTCAAGCGCCGGGCCGGCTTCCTATCCGGTGGGCAGCAGCAGCAACTCGCCATCGCCCGGGCGCTGGTCAGCCGGCCGAAGATGCTGCTGCTGGACGAGCCGACCGAGGGCATCCAGCCGTCGATCATCCTGGAGATCGAGGAGGCGATCCAGCGGCTGCACAGCGAACTCGGGCTCGCCATCCTGCTTGTCGAGCAGTACCTGGACCTGGCACTACGGCTCGCCGACCGGTTCGTGATCCTCGACGCCGGCGAGGTGGTCCGCTCCGGTGACCGGGCCGACCTGCGCGATCCGTCGCTGCACTCACTGCTCTCGGTCTAGGTTCCGCCCTGCTCTCGGTCGAGGTTCCGTCCTGCGCTCGGTCCAGGGTCGTCCTGCTCTCGGTCGAGGGTGCGTCGTCGCTGGTGCGGGCGGAGTCCGTCGCTGCCCGCCGTGTCCGGCATGCCCTCTGTGTCGGGCATGCCGGTCCTTGCGCGAGGTCCGGCCCGACCTGCCACCCCGAATAGGATGCGGTAACCGATCGTCGATGCGCTGGCGTCGCCCGATCACCTCTCAGCCCCCTTACGGTCGACTCGCCAGCCGACTCCGCCGTGGATCTGGCGCCGGCCGAGCCTCCACGAGAGATCGCCACCATCGTGTTTCCGTTTTTCCCGGCCATCGCCCCGGCGGACGGGTGGCCTCCCGGAACGGCGTGCCGCCGATGACCGATCCACCCTGGACCGGCGCACCGCTCTGGAGCTGGGGCGTCTCCGGCCGGCCACCCCGGCCGTTGCCGGCCCGCCCCGGGCCGTACCAGCCGGTGCCGGCCTGGGTCACCGCGCTGGTCGGGTTCACCGACGACCGGACCGGCCGCCCCCGGGCGCTGGTCACCAGCTACGCCGGGGCCCGGGTGGTGCTCGACCTGCCCGACGGCGTGCTGGTCGGCGCGGTGGACGAACGGGCGCACGCGCGGTCGTCCGCGACCGCCCGGATCGGCGGCGAGCAGTTGGTCGTCTCGGGCGCCGGGGCCGGTTACCTCCAGGTCAGCGACCTCGACACCGGCCGCTCCCGCTGGCGGCAGTGGTGCGGCGACGTGCGGTCGCTGGCGAGCGTCACACTGGCCGGTCGCCCGTTCGCGGTGCTGACCGGCGGGTCGCCGCACCTTGAGATCTGGGCGCTCGGCGCTGACCGGGGCGCCCGGGTGCACACGCTGCGGACCGGTGGTGACCGGATCAGCGTGCTTGCCGCGACCGAGGCGGGGCAGGGCGCCGTACTGGCGGTCGGCACGAGTACCGGTCGGGTGTCGCTGTGGCGGCTGGCGTCGACGCCGGGCGGGGACGGCGTCCGGGTCGAGCCGCTCGGCGGGTACGCCTTCGAGGTCCCCGGGCTGGTGAGCGTGCTGACCTTCGCGGAACTGTCCGGCCGGCGGATCCTGCTCGGCGCGGCCGGCCGGGTCGCCCAGGGCTGGGATCTGCGCGCCGGGCGCCCTCTCGGACCGGCGTTCACCGGGCACACCGGCCAGGTCAACTCGGTACTCGTCGGCCGGCTCGGTGGGCGTGCGGTGCTGTGGAGCGGCGACGACGCGACGGTACGGGCCTGGTTGCCGGAGACCGGCCGGCAGCTCGGCGAGGCGTTCCGCTACCCGTACGAGGCGGCGCCGACCCGGACGATCGGAGCCGAGATCGCCGGACGGCCGATGCTGGTCACCGGGGACGGTGCGGGCCTGGTCTGGGTCTGGGACCCGGAGCGGCCGTACCCGTTCCGCCGTGATCCTCCGTCGACCGACCGGGAGGAGAGGACGGCTGATCTCCCGGACGTTTCCCGGTCCCGCCTCGCGACCGGCGGGTCACCGGGCCGGCCGGTACTGCTCGCGGCCTTCCCCGGGCACCCGGCCCGGGGATTCGAGCCCGGTACCGGCGGAGAGGTCGAGCTGCCGCTGCGCGGTACCCCGGAAGATCTGACGCTGGCCCCCGGCACGCATCCGCTGCTCGCCGAGGTCGGCCCCGAGCGGGTGGAGCTCCGGGATCCGGCCACCGGCGACCGGATCGGCGCGCTGCCGGTCGGCAGGTACCGGCCGGGCCGCCCCGGTGCGCAGCCGGTGGGCGACTCGGGGGTGGCTGGCGACCCGGCGCCGCTGGGACCGCTCGCCGTCGGGATGTTTGACGGTCGCCGGGTGCTGCTGGTGGCCGACGGTGCCACGCTGTTCCGGGGCGACGTCACGGCCGGCCGGCTGGACGGGCCGCTGACCAGCCACTCCGGACGGATCCGCGCGGTGGCGGTCGCCGAGCTGGCCGGGGTACCGGTCGGGTTGACCGCCGCCGAGGACGACACCGTACGGCTCTGGGAACTCGGCGCCGGCTCCTCCGGCTGGACGGTGCTGGACGGCCACGGCGGCGCCGCGTACGCGGTGGTGGCCGCGACTGTGCACGGGCGCGCCCTGGTCTTCGGGGCCGGCCGCAACGGCCAGGTCCGCTGCGCCGACGTCACCGACCTGGTCCGGTCGATCCGGGCCGCCCGACTGAGCGACAACGAAACCGATGCCGGGGCGGCCCTGCCGCCCACCGACGAGCTGCCGCCCGAGCCCGTCGTCGTGCTGACGGCCACCCGGCCGGTGCGGTCGCTGGCGGTCGTCCAGGCAGACCGGGCGAGCTGGCTGGTGGCGGCGGACGGCAGCGTGCTGCGGTGGCAGCCCGTCGGCGAGCCGGGACGACCGGGCCGGATCATCGAGATGGGCGCACCGGTGACCGATCTCGTCGCGCTGGCCGGGGTGCTGGTGGTGGCGACCGTGGACGGCCTCGTCGGTTACCGCCCTCCGCCCGACCCGACCGGATAACCCGACCGGGCCGGACAGCATGGTCGGGCGGCTGCTACCAGCGGAACCCGGCGCCGTACGAGATCTCGGCCAGTACCCGCTGCCCGGAGGCGTTCGGGTGGAAGTAGTCCCAGCCGGACAACTGGCCGAGCGTGAAGGGGTAGTTGAACACCGCGTTGCCGTCGAAGACGCAGTTCGACCCGTACCCGGCACAGGCCTGGGCGAGCTGGCTGTTGTAGTCGACCACCCGTTGCCGTACCCGGTTGCGCCGGTCCACGTCGGCCTGCGCGGTGGAGGTCGGGTTGGCCAGCATCGACTGGCAGATGCCAAAGAGCGACCAGGCCGTACGCGCGGCGACGCTGCCCCGGCCGACCGACCAGAGGCGCTGGATGTCCGGCACGCTGATCACGAGTACCCGGGCGTTCGGCAGTCCGGACCGCAGCCGGCCGAGTGCCGCGTCGATGTTGCTCCGGAAGGTTCCCACCGGGGTCATGCTCGACTCCGAGCTGGTGCAGGCGTCGTTCGCGCCGATCAGCATCGTCACGTAGTCGACGCCCTGTGAGACGGCGGTGTCGGCCTGGCCGGCCATGTCGGCGGACTTGGCGCCGGAGCGCCCGTCGTTGTGGTTGCGGCCGTTGATCGCCGGGTTCACCGCCCGGATCCGCAGGTAGTGGCTGTTCACCCCGGAGTCGTCGCCGGTGCCGAACGAGCGGGACGGGCAGTCGACGTACCAGCCGCAGGCGTTGAAGCCCCGGGTGATCGAGTCACCCAGGCTGGCCATCGAGGCGGGCGGTGGACCGGGGTCGGCCTGTGCGGGGCTGGCGACGAGCCCGACCGAGCCGACGAGCACGACGGCGGTGAGGAGGGTGGACAGCAGGGTGGTGGTGCGGCGGGGAGCGGACATGGGCGGCCTCCGGATCGCGGTTGCCTGAGCCAGCTGAGGTGGGCCGAATCATATAGAGCGACCTGAGTCTCCACAACGGAGTCGACCATAAGGTGAACGCCCCGTTGCAGGCGATATGTTAGGCATCTTGTTCATGATCTTAGATGTCTGAATACTCGTATCAGATGTGCCAACTCGGCGCAGACACCTCCAAACCCCCCTTGGGAGGCTCTACATGCGACCCACAAGGTCATCGATCCGATTTGTCGCGATCGCGTCCGCGACCGGATCCCTCGTCGCCGGAATGCTGATCGGGGTGCCCGCGCAGGCTGCCCCGGTCGCCACCCCGGAGGCCGCGACGGCGCTCTCCGAGCGGCTCGGCGCCCGGTCCGCCGGCACCTACCTGGACGCCGACGGCAAGATGGTCGTCACCGTGACCGACGAGGCGGCAGCCCGCCAGGTCCGGGCCTCCGGGGCGACCCCCAGGGTCGTCGCCCGCGGTGCCGCCGAACTGGCCCAGGTCACCGCCGAGTTGGACAGGTCGGCCCGGATCCCGGGCACCGCCTGGTATGTCGACCCGGTCAGCAACCAGGTCGCGGTCGACGTGGACAGCACGGTCACCGGTGCCAAGCTGGCCAAGATCAAGGCCGTCACCGCGCGCTTCGGCGGTGCCGTCCGGATCCAGTCGATCCCGGGCACGCTGAGCACCACCATCTCCGGCGGACAGGCGATCTACACCAGCGGCAGCCGGTGCTCGCTGGGCTTCAACGTCCGCAGCGGCAGCACCTACTACTTCCTCACCGCCGGGCACTGCACCAACGCCGGGGCGAACTGGTCGGCCAGTTCCGGCGGCTCGATCATCGGCACCCGGGCCGGCAGCAGCTTCCCCGGAAACGACTACGGCATCGTGCGGTACAGCAGCACCGCACAGCAGCCGGGCAACGTCTACTTGTACAGCGGCACCCGGGACATCACCGGTGCGGCCAACCCGACCGTCAACCAGTCGGTGCAGCGCAGCGGCAGCACCACCGGGCTGCGCAGTGGCCGGGTGACCGCGCTCAACGCCACAGTCACCTACCAGGGCAGCGGTACCGTCTCCGGGCTGATCCGGACCACCGTCTGCGCCCAGCCGGGCGACAGCGGCGGCCCGCTCTTCGCCGGTAACACCGCGCTCGGCCTGACCTCGGGCGGCAGCGGCAACTGCAGCATCGGCGGCACGACGTACTTCCAGCCGGTGGTGGAGGCACTCAACGCGTACGGCGTACAGGTCTACTGATCCGAGCCAGGTGCGGTGACCCGAGTCGACGACCGGTCGGCGTGATCGGGATCCCGGGTAGGTTCGCCGGCGTAGTGCCGGCGCCCCACCTGGCCGATCACGCCGACCGGCGTGTCGCGCGGTTGCCGCGGCGGTACAGGGTCACCACGACGACAAGCGGCCAGAGCGCCTCGGCGCCGGCCGCGGCCCGTTCAGCCAGCCCGGTCCACGCGCCGTCGGGCACCTGCACCGCCAACCACAGCCCGAGCGCGAGCATGACGCCCGAGGCGGTGCCGCCGACCGCCGGGCGCAGCACCCAGGGCCGGCCCCGGTCACCAGGGCCGGCCCGCCGACCGTGCCGCGACGGCACCGGCAGGGTGGCCACCGCAGGCCACGCCGCGAGCGCCACGAAGGCGACCACCGCGGCGATGCCATGTGCCCTCGGCGTCTGGGAGTCGATCTTCGGCACCGTCGCCACCACGATGGTGGCGACGCCGCCGAGACCGTAGACCAGGCGGGCGGCGGTGCGGAGCGGCCGCAGCCCGATCGCGGTGACCAGGTGGGCCACCCCGAGTCCGGCGAGACAACCGACAAGGATCTGCCGGTTGACAGTCCCGTACGACGACAGCTCGCTGATGGTGTCGCTGATCGGGTCGTAGCCGGGTGGTTGCCGTACGGCCCCGGCGGTCCAGCCGAAGGCCAAGAGCACCGGCAGGGTCGCCGCCGAGAAGACCGCCCACCAGGGCACCGCAGGCATGTCGTCACCTTACGGGACAACATGGGGCGAACAGGGGTGAAGGCTTCTCCAGCCGTTACAGCGGCTTGTCCGGCCGGGTCTCCGGAGCCGGGGCGATGCTGGAACTGTAACCGCCCCTGGTGCCGTACCAGGTGCTGTTGTGCAGGAACGCCTTCCAGTTGGCGGCGCTGGTGAGGGACCCGCTCCTGCCGATTCGGGATAGTGCCGTTGACACGGCACCGCTGGTCTGCGATCCCCACGCGCCGTCGATGGAGACCGAGAGGCCCCAGATGTAGGTCAGGCACGACTGGATGGTCCGGATCAGGACCGGGGAACCGGAGTTGAAGGTGGTGCTGGTTGCCGTCCCCGACCGGCCGTTGTCCATGTGCACGTGGTTGCGGTGCTCGGCGTTGTAGCGGTGGTGCAGGACGTCTGCGGACCGGTAGTTCATCGCTGCGATTGTCGACCAGTAACGGATCCGGTCGATGTCGTAGGCACGTGCCGTGCCCCAGGAGTCCACTCTGGCCTCGAATGCGGCGAAACGGTTGCCCCCATCGATGTCAATCATGGTTATAGAGGCGAAATCGATGGCCCGACCGTACATGTGCCAACTGTTGGCCTTGTCGACGTGCACCCCGAGAACGTTGATTCTCATCTCGGGTCGCCAGTCCTGTGGAACGAGATAGTAGAAGTCTTCCAGGAAGTATTCGACCCGGTGGTAGAAGGCCGCGTCGTAGGCGCCGGTGAAGCGGCTGCCACCATAGAAGGTGGGCTGGTCCCAGAGTTCGTTGCGGGACACGAGGTCGCCGTGGAAGGGAACCACCAGGTCGGTCGGAAAGTCCTCGGCGCAGTTCCCGGCCGTGGTATCGGCGTGCGCCGGCATGGCGCCGCCGCCCAGGACCAGGCCCGCCGCCCCCGCGCCGGCGAGCCCGAGCACCGATCGGCGGGACCAGGACCGTTGCCCGCCGGGTGGTGGTGCGGCATGGGTCGGACGCGATTCGCCGTCCTTGTCCGAACCAGGTGCATCAGTAGTTGGAATCATTCGGCTGCCTTCCGTGATGCCCGAATTTGACGGACATCGTCAATTGACGGAGGGCAACAGAAAACTCGCGGTGCGTGACACCGCGGAAACTGCCGACACCCCCGTGCTGGCCTCTGGGACGGTTCATCGTCCAGGTGCGACGAAGGTATCCCCATAGCTGATCGAGGTCAATACCGTTCGATATCAGAACTCGAGCCGAAATCGTTGTCGGTGGGCTGACCGGCACTTTCGCCGGCACTGCGTCGGTCGCTCTACTGTGGCATCGCGGCGACCGCGCCGAAACCGCCAATGAAACGGAGCGACAGAGTTACCAGCCGTGACGTACCGTTCGTCGAACCCCCGCCGGAGGTCTCTTCATCGATCACGTCGACACGCCGTCAACAACGCTCATGGTCACTACAGCCAGCGCCACAGCAGGGAAAGCGCACCACTACCAGGCCTGCGGGACCGAGAGCTTGTCGAGGTGGTCGCGGACGGTTGCCGGATCGGGGCCGACGGCACTGATCAGGACGGCCGGGCCGCCGGCCAGCGGCAGGACCGCCGCCGCATCGCCGGACCGGACCCCCTGCGGCGGCCTGGGCTCGGGCTGTGGTCCGGTTTCGGACCAGGCGGGTTCGACAATCAGGACCGATCCGGTCGCGCGGGCGGAGCCGAGCACCGCCGCGCCGGACCAGCCGGACGAGCGGGGCCCGACGGCCAGGTCGCTGCGGAGCAGGGTACGGCCGGCGTACCGCAGCGTCGTCTCGATCCGTACGTCGCCGGGCGGCTCGGCGTGCCGGCCGCAGACCAGTTCCTCCCGCCAGATCAGGCTGGCACCGGCGGCCAGCTCGACGCGGCTGGTGGTGACATGGTTGCAGCCGGTCGCCCCGATCAGCGGCTCGGGCAGCCAGCGCAGCGCGCCGCCGGCCCCGACCCGGGCGGTCACCGACAGCCGGGACTGGGCACCGGCCGGACCCGGCAGGGCCAGCGCGGCGGCGACGCTGCGTACGCAGAGCCGGGCACCCGGACCCACCTCGATGTCGAGCTGGAGGTCGTCGCCGCCGAGCGGTCCGGCCGCCCCGCCGACCAGGTGCAGCCGGACCTCGCCGTCGGCGGCGGGTGGCCCGGTGCGGCGCAGCAGCAGCGGTGGATCGCCGCGCAGCACGGTCAGCCGGGTGCCCCCGGATCCGTCGGCGACGACAGCGAGCCGGGCGCGGGCCCGCATCAGCCGCGCGGCGTCGGCGTGGGTCCGCCACCGAGCCGCGAAGGCTCGCCGTGCCGGCTGGCGACCAGCCCTCGGATCCACTCGGCCACCTCGGTCGCCACCGGATCGGCGACCAGGGAGAGGAAGACCGTCGGCAGGTCGCCCCGGCGGGCGGCGGCGTCCCGGGCCATCACCGACAGGTCGGCACCGACCAGCGGCGCGAGGTCGGTCTTGTTGATCACGAGCAGGTCGGCGGAGGTGACACCCGGGCCACCCTTGCGGGGGACCTTGTCGCCACCAGCCACGTCCACAACGAAGATCTGCCGATCCACCAGGCCCCGGCTGAAGGTGGCGGTCAGGTTGTCGCCGCCGCTCTCGAGCAGCACCAGGTCGAGTGGACCGAGCGCGTCGGTCAGCTCCTCCACCGCGTCGAGGTTGGCGGAGATGTCGTCCCGGATCGCGGTGTGCGGGCAGCAGCCGGTCTCCACCGCCCGGACCCGCTCCGCCGGGAGTACGCCGTTGCGGAGCAGGAAGTCGGCGTCCTCTGTGGTGTAGATGTCGTTGGTGACCACCGCCAACCGGTACTCGTCGGCCAGCGCCCGGCAGAGCGCGGCGACCAGGGCGGTCTTGCCGGAGCCGACCGGGCCACCGATGCCGACCCGCACCGGCCCGGCGGTACCGGACGTTCGGGCGACCAGCGGCGGGTGCGGGTCGACGGCCGGATCAGGATGCCGGTGCGGCACCGCCCCGTCCGAATGGTCGTGCGGCCCGGCCTGCAAGTGTGGTTCAGAATGCTGCGACTGTGGTTCAGGATGCTGTGACTGTGGTTCAGGATGCAAAGAGACGCACCTCCCAGCTTGCGTGAATCTCGGCACCGATCTCCAGCAACGGTGCGGAGTCGGCGGGCAGCAGGTCGACGGGATCCCCGATCCGGGTGACCGCGTCGGCGGCGATCCGGTCGCACTCGCCGGCCAGCTCGGCGAGGAGCGCGTGTACCGCGTACGGGTCGAGGCCGAGCAGCCGCACGGCGGCGCTGGCCGGACCGCTGATCGCGCCGTAGGCCCCGGCGACGGCGGCCTCGGCCGGGTCGAGCCCGGCCGCTGCCGCCACGACGCCGAGGGCGACCGGATGGTGCAGGTCCCGGTGGGCCGGGTCCACCGACCAGAGCGCCCGACCGGCGCGGAGCAGGGCCCGACCCTGCACCCGGGAGGCCCGCCGCACCGCCGGGGCCGGGGTCCGGGCGTCGAGCCCGTTATCGAGTTCCGCCAGCCGGTCGGCGGGGCCAGCGGTGGCTGCCGGCCGATCCCCGGTGGTGGCGGCGACAGCAGTCGGCCGGTCGGCGGGACCAGCGGGGGTGGTGGCGGCGCAGGCGGCGGCGGTGAAGGCGGCGCCTACCCGGCCGGTGGTGGCCAGCCGGCCGCGCAGGAATGCTGCCAGCCCGGCCAGGTCGTGCAGCCCGCCGCCGACCACCGCGGCCTCCAGCCCGCCCGAGTGCGCGTGCCCGCCGGCCGGCAGCCGACCGTCGGCGAGGGTGAGCAGGGTGGCGAGTCCGGACATGACTCAGAAGAGGAAGTAGCGCTGGGCCATCGGCAGCTCCACCGCCGGCTCGGGCGCCACGACCGCACCGTCGATGCGTACCGTGAAGGTGTCCGGCTCGACCTCGATGCGCGGCAGGGCGTCGTTGCCCGGCAGGTCGGCCTTGCCCCGGGACCGGGTGTCGGCGACCGGGGCCAGCGCGCGGCGGATCCCGATCCGGTCGCCGAGCAGCGCGTCGATCGCGGCCGGGGCGACGAAGGCGAGGCTGGTCGCGGCGGGTGCCGCACCGTAGGCGCCGAACATCGGCCGGGGCAGCATCGGCTGCGGGGTCGGGATCGAGGCGTTGGCGTCGCCCATCTGGCCGAGCGCGATCATGCCGCCCTTGAGTACCAGATGCGGGCGTACCCCGAAGAAGGCCGGATCCCAGAGCACCAGGTCGGCGAGCTTGCCCGGCTCGACCGAGCCGACCTCGCCGTCGATGCCGTGTGCCACGGCCGGGCAGATGGTGTATTTGGCGACGTACCGGCGGGCCCGCGCGTTGTCGGCGGCGCCGTCACCGGGCAGCGCGCCGCGCCGGGCCTTCATCACGTGCGCGGTCTGCCAGGTACGGATGATCACCTCGCCGACCCGTCCCATCGCCTGTGAGTCCGAGCCGATCATCGAGATCGCCCCGAGGTCGTGCAGCACGTCCTCGGCGGCCATGGTGCTGGGCCGGATCCGGCTCTCCGCGAACGCCAGGTCCTCCGGCACGGTCGGGTTGAGGTGGTGGCAGACCATCAGCATGTCGAGGTGCTCGTCGAGGGTGTTCCGGGTGTACGGCCGGGTCGGGTTCGTCGACGATGGCAGTACGTTCGGCTCGGCGGCGACCCGGATGATGTCCGGCGCGTGCCCGCCGCCCGCCCCCTCGGTGTGGTACGCGTGGATGGACCGCCCGCCGATCGCCCGCAGGGTGTCCTCGACGAAACCGGCCTCGTTGAGGGTGTCGGTGTGGATCGCCACCTGCACCCCGGAGGCGTCGGCGACCCGCAGGCAGGCGTCGATCGCGGCCGGGGTGGTGCCCCAGTCCTCGTGCAGCTTGAAGCCGCCCGCCCCGCCGCGCAGCTGTTCCCAGAGCGACTCCTCGCTCACCGTGTTGCCCTTGCCGAGCAGCACCACGTTGATCGGCCAGGGGTCGAGCGCCTCCAGCATCCGCCCCAGATACCAGGGGTTCGGGGTGACAGTTGTCGCCTTGGTCCCCTCGGCCGGGCCGGTACCGCCGCCGATGATCGTGGTGATCCCACTGGCCAGCGCGGTTTCCAGGATCTGCGGGCAGATCAGGTGCACGTGGCTGTCGATCGCACCGGCGGTGAGGATCTTGCCGTTGCCGGAGATGATCTCGGTGCCCGGCCCGATCACCAGTTCCGGGTGGACCCCGTCCATGGTGTCCGGGTTGCCGGCCTTGCCGAGCGCGACGATCCGGCCGTCCCGGATGCCGATGTCGGCCTTGACCACACCCCAGTGGTCCAGCACCAGCGCGCCGGTGATCACCGTGTCCGGGGCGCCGCCCGCGCGGGTGACCATGGACTGTCCCATCGACTCGCGGATCACCTTGCCGCCGCCGAAGACCGCCTCGTCGCCGTACCCGCAGTGGTCCTGTTCGACCTCGATCAGCAGGTTGGTGTCGGCGAGCCGGATTCGGTCGCCGACGGTGGGACCGTAGAGGGCGGCGTACCGGCGCCGGTCCATGGTGCTCACGGTGCCTCCCCGCCGGGGGGCGGTGCGGCCGGGTCGGGATCGGGCGGCTCCGCCCGGTCGAGCGGGCCGGCGCACTCGCCGCGCAGTCCGGGGACGATCCGGGCGCCGCCGAGCGGCACCAGGTCGACGTCCCGGTCGATGCCGGGCTCGAACCGTACGGAGGTGCCGGCGGGTACCCCGAGCCGGTGTCCCCAGGCAGCCGCCCGGTCGAACTCCAGCGCCGGGTTCGCCTCGGCGAAGTGGTAGTGCGAGCCGACCTGCACCGGCCGGTCCCCGGTGTTGCGCACGGCAAGGGTGCGTACCGGCCGGCCGGGGTTGATCGTCACGTCGCCCGTACCGGGCAGCAGTTCGCCGGGGATCACGCCCGCCCCCGTCACGGAATCGGCTCGTGTACGGTCACCAGCTTCGTACCGTCCGGGAAGGTCGCCTCCACCTGCACCTCCGCGATCATCTCCGGGACACCGTCGAGTACGTCGTCGCGGCCGAGCACCGTCCGCCCGGTCTCCATCAGCTCGGCGACGGTACGCCCGTCCCTGGCGCTCTCCAGCAGGAACGCCGTGATCACGGCGACCGCCTCCGGATGGTTGAGCCGTAGCCCGCGCTCACGCCGGCGCCACGCCAGATCGGCCGCGACATGGACCATCAGCCGTTCTTGCTCGTGACGGGTGAGGAACATCGACACCTCCGCAGCGGGCGAGGACTCAGCGGATCGTGTCAGTCAGAGATTTCGATGAGGTTACGGCCGCCGCCTGCCGGGATCGACCCGCGGACCGGCTCCGGGCCACGCCGCCTCGCCTGACCGGGCCGCCACACGTCGACCGAACGGCCAGAACCCGACGCGGCACTTGGAGCCCTCCGGGCGAACACGTACGGTTACGAAAACCAAACCCGAAACCTGCTCGGAAAACTAACACTACCTGCGCAAAGGGCCCCTCGATGCGGGACGCCATCCTGTTGGCATCAATTACTCTCGGTGCAATTGTTCTGCTGGCAGTACTCGTGTCCTTCGGTGTCGGCTTTGTCTTCCCGGACCGGGTCGCGACGGCTCGGCACCGGCGACCCGACTACCCCCGACACCAGCCGGTCCCGCCGGAGCGGGTGGCGATCCTGATCGCCTGCAAGGACGGCGCGGCGACGATCGCCGGGACGGTCGCGGCGGCCCGGGCCACCGGCGCACCGGTGTACGTGGTGTCGGACGCGTCGACCGATCAGACCGCGAGGATGGCGGCCGAGGCCGGGGCCCAGGTGCTCGAACTCGACGTCAACGTCGGCAAGCCGGCCGCGCTGCACGCCGGCTACACCCACTTCGCCCTCGGCCGGAGCTACGCCGCGGTGGCGATCCTCGACGACGACGTGCTGGTCGCCCCGGACTTCGTCGCCGCCGCCGTCACGCTGTTCGGCCCCGAGGTGGCCATTGTGGTCGGCCACAACGTCACCTGGTGGCCGCCGGAGCACCGGTGGAACATGTGGCTGGCCAAGCGCGCCTTCAGCTACTGGGCCTACCAGGCGGTGATCCGGCGGATCCAGAGCCGTTTCAACGTGATGAACTGCATCTCCGGCTCGAACTCGATCTACCGCACCGAACTGCTGGACCTGATCCTGCCGCAGCAGCCGCCGTACATCGTCGACGACACGTACTGGGTGCTGGAGACCCACCGCCGCCGGCTCGGCAAGGTGGTCTACGCGCCGAGGGCGGTCGCGCAACTCCAGGACCCGACCACACTTCGGGACTGGTACCGGCAGAACCTGCGCTGGCTGTGGGGCACCTTCCAGGGCATCATCGGGCATCAGGTCGGCCGCCGGAACAGCCGGTTCGATCGCGCGTACCTGCTGTTGATGTTGCACTGGTCGCTCTACGTCCTCGGCGCACCGGTGACCGTGTGGCTGCTGGCGACCGCGGGTCCCGGGCTCGGTCCGGGGCTGCTCATCCTGCTGGCCGTCCAGGCCTGCTGGCTGGCCGTCGCCGCCTGGCGGCTGCGCCGGCCCCGGCTGCTGCTCTTCCTGCCGCTGATCATCGCGGCCGATCTGCTCTACCGGGTGGTGCTGGTGCACGCCCTGGTCAAGGCGATCCGGCAGCCCACCGTCGACCGGTGCGTCTGGGTCTCTCCCGCCCGCGTCGCCGTTCCCGTCCCAGCACATCAGGAGGGGAGGTGAACATGTCCGCACAGCAGGATCTCCCGGTTACCGGGGCGCCCGCCGCCGCAGCCGGGCTGATCGGTGGCCTGGCCCTGGCGCTCGGCACGCTACTGATGGCCGCCGCGCGGTGGGGTGCGAAGGCACGCCGCCGGTCTGGCTGACCGATCGGGGCGGTTCGGGGCCTGCCCAGGGCGCCGAACCGCCCTGACCCCACCCTCGGCACGTCGCCACCGACCCGAGTGGCCGTCGACCGGAGTCCACCGTCGTCGGTCGAGTTCATGCTGGTCAGAGGCCCTGTGTGTCGGTGATTTGTCCGTGCGAGGAAATGGTCCGTCACCGGTGGCTCGGTAACATGAGTGCTATCCGGGGTGATCGAGTCCGTCGATCATCGACCTGGCGACCCGGCCGGCGGTGGGGGCAGTGACCTCCCAGGACCTGCGGGCGGGCGGAGCGGCGTTGGGCGTGCACCTGTCGCGGTAGCCCGCACCCCACGAGGTCTGTTCGGGAGAGACCATGCCCACACCGCTCGTACCACTGACCTGTTGGCCGGGACCGGCCACCACCGGCGTACCGCCGAACACCGCCCTCACCCGATCCGGTTCGCTGGAACTGCGTCGGGACGGACAGGTGATCTCGAACCTGAACATCACCGGACGGGTGAGCGTGCACGCCAGGAACGTCACGATCCGCCGGTCGAGGATCGTCTCCGACGGCGCCACCTTTCCGATCCGCACCTTCGACTCGGCGGTCAACCTGCTGATCGAGGACGTCGAGATCGACGGTCGCGGACGCTCCCCGGTCGGTGTCTGCTTCGACGACTACACGCTGCACCGGGTGAACCTCCACCACGTCCAGGATGGATTGTGGATCGGCTCCCGGGTCAACGTCGTCGACTCGTGGATCCACGACCTCGTCCAGGTGCCCGGCTCGCACAACGACTGCCTGCGGGTCGTCGGTGTCGGCGACGTCCTCATCCGGCACAACCGGCTGGACGCGTACCGGCCGAGTACGGCCGAGGCGATGAACTCCTGCCTCAGTCTCGGCGTCGCCGTGCAGAACCTGCGCTTCGAGGAGAACTACTGCGACGGCGGCAACTACACGATCGGGATCCGCCCCGACCTCGCCGCATCGTCGGTGGTGTTCCGGGGCAACGTCTTCGGTCGCCACCACCGGACCGGGATCACCGCCCGCCCCACCCATCCCGGGGTGACCTGGGAGAAGTCCAATGTCTGGTTTGACACCGGTCGGCCGGTCGGACATGAATGAGCGCGAACCACCCCGGCGACCCCGGCCGCGCTGGCGTCCCGGACCCGTCCGGATGGTCTCCGGCCGGCATCCGTTCGAGGTGACCTCGCTGGCCACCGCGGTGGTCTGCGGAGCGCTCCTGGTCGTGCTCGACAGCCGTCCCCGGTCGGTCGCCGCGGCCATGCCCACCCTGCTGGAGCAGGTCTGGGCCGGCGGTCTCGTCGTGGCCGGGATCGCGGGGTTGTGCGGGGTCGCCTGGCGGGGGCAGCCCGCCACCGGCATGGGCGTGGAACTCGGGGCGCTGCTCTCCTTCGGCGCCCTCACCGGGATGTACGCCATCGCCGTCTTCGTCATCTCGGGCCGGCCCGGACTCGCCGCCGGCCTGTTCATCGCCGCGGTGGCCGTCGCCTCCTGGTGGCGGTGCGTGCAGATCGCCCGGGACCTCCACCGGCTGGCCCGGGCGCACGAGAAACGCGGCCCGGTGGTACCGGTACTCGTGGAAGGAGCATTCGGTGACCGCTCCAGTGCCCCCTGAGTCGGGCCCGCCCTGGGTCCAGATCCTGCTCTCCGCCATCGGCATCCTCGGTGGCGGCGGCGGAGTCGCCTCGGCCGCCGCCGTCCTGCTGCAACGGCGCCGGTTCCGGGCGGACGCCGCCGACGTACTGACCGACACCGCGCTCACCCTGGTGCAACCGCTCAGGCACCGGGTCGCCGAGCTGGAGGCGGAGACGATCATCGCCCGGGAGCAGGTGGAGAAGGCGACCCGGGAAATCACCGAACTGCGGACGGTGGTCGGCGAGGCGACCACGATGATCCGGCGGTGGCGGACGGCGATCCTCGCCCCGGACGCCACGATCGGCCAACTGCGGGCTCTCGTCACGCACAGCAGGCCCTGGCACGACGACATCTAGCGGCTGGCGGCGGTCGCGGGCTGGTAGTGGTCGCGGGCCGGCGGCGGTAGCGAGCACCGGGCGGTAGCGAGCACCGGCGGCTTCGGGCGCCGGGCGGCTTCGGGCACCCTGAAGCCGCCCGGCGCCGAACAGGACTTCCGCGACCTGCTCGCCGCTGCGGTCGACTCGCTGCCGACGGATTGACCGGACGGACGGTCAGGGGACCGCCCCGGGCGCTTGTCACATTCGCAGGGCCGTGTGGAGATGGCCGCGCAGGAAGGCGAGGATCTCGCGGCGCCCGGGTCGGGCCGCGGGCACCAGACCCGGGGTACTCAGGAAGCCGTGGGTGGCCCTCGGATAGCAGGTCAGGTGGGCGTCGGTGCCGTGCTCGCGGAGCCGCTCGACGTAGCGGCGCCCGTGGTCGGAGACCGGGTCCAGCGCGGCGGTGACGACCAGCGTCGGTGGCAGGCCGGCGAGATCGTCGAACTTCACGGGAGAAACACTGCGCGGATCGAGGGCGGCCGGCAGGCTCAGCCTGTGGCACGTGCGTAACCGGGACAGTGAGAGGGTGGGGTTGTCGGCGTTGCGCGTGACCGAGGGATAGTCGGTGATCGTCTCTGTCCAGTCCGTACTCGGATAGATCAGCACCTGTGCGGACAGCGGCGGGCCCTCCTTGCGGGCCCGCAACGCGATGAGCGCGGCGATCATGCCTCCGGCACTTTCGCCCACTACCGCGACGGTGCCGGGGTCGATGCCCCAGCCGGCGGCGTCGTCGACGAGCCGGACCAGCGTGTCGTAGCCGTCCTCGACCGGTGCCGGCAGCGGATGTTCCGGAGCGAGCCGGTATTCCACCGATACCACCACCGCCGGACAGCGGGCCGCGAGGTGACTGTTGAGCCAGTCGTTCTGCGCGGCGGTGCCCGCGACGAAACCGCCGCCGTGGAACGAGACGACCAGCGGCAGCCGCCGGTCTGCCCGCTTCGGGCGATGCACCCGCAGCGTCAGGCGGCGGCCCGGCAGGTCGATCGTCGTCTCCTCGATCCGGGCCTGCCGGTCCGGCCAGCCGGTGACGATCCGGGCGGCCCGGGACGACACCGTCCGGTTCGACTTTTCCCGGGCGGCGATCACCTGATCGTTGGTCAGGGTCGTCCAGTCCTGGGCGTCCTTGAGGATGCGGGTACCCAGTGGAGCCTTGCCTCTCATCGGTCCTCCCTGCACGAGCGGATTACGCTACGACCGGTAGCGTAATGGCCAGAGTAGCCTGAGTCGGTGTCGGTATCCACTCCGTCCCCGCCCGGGCGCCCACGATCGGACCTGCACGCGACCGTGTTCGCGGCCACCCTGCGCACCGTGCACGAACTGGGCTACGTGAACGCGACGATGGATCGGATCGCGGCGGCGGCGGGCGTCGCGAAGACGACGATCTATCGGCGATGGCCGTCGAAGGGTGCTCTGATCACGGACTGTCTCGTCGACCACTTCGGCGAGGTGCCGCTGACCGGCACCGCGCGTAGGGAGATCGTCTCCTCGGGGGTCCGCTTCCTCGCGGCGAAGATCAGCGAGCCCGGGGTCGGTGCGGCGTTCGCCGGCGTGTTCGTCGAGGCCATCA
Organism: Plantactinospora sp. CNZ320; assembly: GCF_002846275.1. Taxonomy (NCBI): domain Bacteria; kingdom Bacillati; phylum Actinomycetota; class Actinomycetes; order Micromonosporales; family Micromonosporaceae; genus Plantactinospora; species Plantactinospora sp. CNZ320. The sequence continues at coordinate 2,158,219 of NZ_PJMP01000001.1, read as the reverse complement.
GCGATCCCGGGCTGCGGGAGATCCTTGCCGCCCGGCTCCAGGATCCATATCGGCTGCTGCTCCAGGACGTGCTCGGCGAGCCGGAGCACCGGGTCCTGCTGCTCATCGACGTCCTCGTCGGCACCATGCTGCACCGGATGGGCATGACCGGCGCACCCATGGTCGAGGCCGACGTCGCCGCGCTGACCGAGATGGTCCTGCACCTGCTTCACGACTGACTGGTTTCATCTGGTTCGATGCCTCGGTCGGGTCGACCAGGTTGACCAGGCGACCGGGTGACTCAGTCGGCGTCCGAGCCGTCATCCGGCGGTGCCGGTTCGTGGGCTGGACCCGTTCCCGCCGGGGGTGAACCGGTGGCGGGGCGGCTGTTCGGCGGCCGAGGCTCGGGCGGTCCCGGTGGACCCGGGCACGTGCTCAGGCCACTCCCACCGGTCGGAACTGCACGCTGACCCGTGGACCCACCGGTCGGGAGGTCTTCGGGACGGCATGCTCCCAGGTGCGTTGGCAGGAGCCGCCCATCACGACCAGGTCGCCGTGCCCGAGCGGGAAGCGCAGGCTCGGCCCGCCGCCGCGGGGGCGCAGCAGCAACGGCCGGGGCGAGCCGAAGGAGACGATCGCGACCATCGTGTCCTCGCGGGCGGAGCGGCCGAGCGTGTCACCGTGCCAGGCGACGCTGTCCCGCCCGTCGCGGTAGAGGCACATCCCGGCGGTGACGAACGGTTCGCCCAGCTCGGCGGCGTAGTGCTGACTCAGCCGCTCCCGGGCGGCGCCGAGCACCGGGTGCGGCAGCGGCTCGCCACCGGCGTACCAGCGGAGCAGTCGGGGGACGTCGACCACGCCGTCGTACATCCGGCGGCGCTCGGCCTGCCAGTCGACCTCGCCGAGCAGGGTGCGCAGTACGGCGTCGGAGCCCCGGACCCAGCCGGGCAGGTGATCGACCCAGGCCCCGGCGGTCAGCTCGTGCCGCCGGAGTGCCCCGGCGAGCGGACCGAGGGTGGCGCCGTCACCGGCGATACCGTCCCCGATGGCCAGATCCAGCATCGAGGGCTGGTAGGCGCCGGTCGTCATCCGGCCATGCTAGCTCCGCTCGAACGCACGTACGAGCGGGGATCTATTTACTCAGTAACTACTTATCGAGTAAGTTGGGCGGCATGCAACGCAACGCGGTGCGCTGGGGGCTGCTCGCCCTCTTCGCTGACGGACCCAAATACGGCTACCAGCTCAGGACCGAGTTCGACACCCGGACGGGCGGGACCTGGGCGCTCAACGTCGGCCAGCTCTACACCACACTGGAGCGGCTGGACCGGGACGGCCTGGTCGGCGCGGTCGGCACCAACGACGAGGGCCGGACCATCTACGCCATCACCGACCAGGGCCGGGCGGCGCTGGCGGAGTGGTTCGCCACCCCGGTCACCGACACCGACCGGCCGCGCAGTGAACTGGCCATCAAACTCGCCATGGCGGCGGCCACCCCCGGCATCGACGTCACAGCGGTCGTGCAGGCCCAACGGACCGAGTCGATGCGGCAGATGCGCGACCTCACCGACCTGCGTCGGCGGGCCGACCGGACGGACGACGTCGCCTGGCTGCTCCTCCTCGACCACCTGGTGTTCGGGCTGGAGAGCGAGATCCGTTGGCTCGACCACGTCGAGGCGACCGTGCTGCGGTACCGTACCCGCCGGCCGGGCCCGACCGGGTCCGCTGACCGGGCGATGGCGGAGACCGCCGACGAGCCGGCGGCGGAGGGGTCGAGCGCCACGGGGGCGGTCCGATGAGCGAGGTCGTGCTGCGGTTCACCGACGTGGGCCGGACGTACCCGTCCGGCGAAACCGAGGTCCAGGCCCTGCACGGGGTGAGCTTCGAGGTGGCGGCGGGGGAGCTGGTGGCCGTGATGGGGCCGTCCGGCTCCGGCAAGTCGACCATGCTCGCGCTGGCCGGCGGCCTGGACCGGCCGACCCGGGGTGCGGTCCAGGTCTCCGGCGTCGACCTCGACACGCTGGACGCCGCCGGCCTGGCCCGGCTGCGCCGCGACCGGATCGGCTACGTCTTCCAGGATCTCAACCTGGTCACCGACCTGACCGCGGCGGAGAACGTCGCGCTGCCCCGGGAACTGGCCGGGGTGTCGGCCCGCTCCGCCCGCCGGGAGGCGATCGCCGCACTGGTCCAGGTCGGGCTCGGCGACCTCGGACACCGCTTCCCGGACCAGCTTTCCGGTGGGCAGCAACAGCGCGTCGCGATCGCCCGGGCACTGATCGGCGAGCGCCGGCTGGTGCTGGCCGACGAGCCCACCGGCGCGCTCGACTCGGAGACCGGCGAGGCGGTGCTCGCGGTACTGCGGTCCCGGGTCGAGGCGGGCGCCGCCGGAGTACTTGTCACCCACGAGCCCCGGTACGCCGGCTGGGCCGACCGCACGATCTTCCTGCGCGACGGCCGGCTGGTCGACTCCACCGGCCCGCGCCGCACGCCCGAGCAGTTGCTGGGCGGGCGGGCATGATCCGGCGGACCGGACGCCTGACACGACGCGGAGCCGTCGACGGGCCGGCCGGCGAGGTGGCGGCATCACGGCCCGACGAGGTGACGGCATCACGGCCCGGCGAGGTGACGAAATGACGGGACAGTGGCGCGGGTCGTGGCGTACCGCGACGCGGATCGCCCGCCGGTCCGTCCGGCGCAACCGGGGGCGCAGCGCGCTGATCCTGCTGCTGCTCTTCCTCCCCGGGTACGCCGCCACCGTGCTGGTGGTCGCCTGGGCGAACGTGGCCGGCCTGGACCGGAGCATCGACCACCGGATCGGCGCCGCCGACCTGATGCTGTCGGCCCAGCCCGACGAACTCGCCCGGCTCGCCGGCACCCTGCCGCCGGGCAGTCGCACCCTCCCGCTCGGTACCGGCCGCACCGTCGTCTCGCTCCCCGGTGGGCAGCTCGCCGGCTACGAGTACGAGGCGACGGACCCGACCGACCCGCTCAACCGGGGCCGGTACGTCGTCCGGGCCGGGGTCCCGCCCCGGGGTCCCGGCGAGGTCGCCCTCAGCAGTGTGCTGGCCGACCGGCTCGGTGTGCGGCCCGGGGCCGAGATCGCGGCCGGGATGCCGCAACGCCGGCTCACCGTCGTCGGGATCATCGACCTGAGCCGGTCACTCAAGCTCGCCGCGCTGGTGGTGCCGGCCGACGCGCCGCTGTCCGGCGGGATGAGCCGCAGCCTGCTGGTCGAGGTCGCCGGGGGCCCGGCGGCCTGGGTACGCCCGCCGGTCGGACCCGGCGAGGTGATCGGGTCCCCGGACGGCAGCACTGTCGGCCTGGGGCAGAACTACACGGTGACGGACCGGCAGTCGCTGACACCGACCCCGCAGGCTCGGGCGTTGCAGGCCGCCGCGACCGCGCTGGTGGTCAGTTTCGCCGCCGCCCAGGTGGTGCTGCTCACCGGCGCCGCCTTCCTGGTCGGCGCGCGGCGGCAGCGGCGGGAACTCGCACTCGTCGCGGCGGCCGGCGGCACTCCCCGGCAGGTGGCCAGGATCGTGCTGGCCGGTGGGCTGCTGCTCGGTGCCGTCGCGGCCGGCACCGGAGTCGGCCTCGGGCTGGCCACCTTCGCCCTGGTCGGTCCGACCGTCGAGCGGATAGCCGACCGCCCGATCCTCGACGTCGAGGTCCCGTACCTGTCGGTTCTCGCGGTGGCGGCGCTGACCGTCGCGATCGGACTGTCCGCCGCGTACCTGCCGGCCCGGTCCGCCGGCCGGGCGACACTGCGGTCCGCCCTCGGTGGCCTGCGACCGCGACGCGGTGCCGACCTCGGCTGGCTGGCCGTCGGGCTCGCCCTGCTCGCTGGTGGCGCGGCGACCCTGCGGTACTCGGCGCATCCGGACGGTCGCACCGAACTGATCGCGGCCGGCGGGGTGCTCCTGCTGGTCGGTGCCGTCGCCACCGCGCCGGCACTCGTGCGCGGGGTCGGGCGGCTCGCCCCGGTGCTGCCGCTCGCCGGCCGGCTCGCTCTGCGGCACGCGGCCCGGCACCATCTGCGTACCGCGGCGGCGGTCGCCGCGGTCGGCGCCGCCGTCGCCGGCAGCGTGGCGTTGACCCTGGTCGGCACGGCGCGTGGCGAGGCCGCGGCGGTCTGGCGGGACGCCCGCGACGGGCAGGTACTGCTGCCGGCCGAGGCGGCGGCCACACTCGGGCTGGACGGGATCGGGCGGTTCGCCGCCACCCTGCCCGCCCGGAGCGCGGTCGCGCTGCGTACGGCGACAGACCCGGAGCGGCCGGGAACCGGCGTACTCCTGCCCGGGGCACCGGCTGGCGAGGTGCGGGACGGCACGATACCCGTCGCCAGCCAGCAGTACGGCATCGCGGTCGGCGGGGCGGAGACCATCCGCGCCGTCACCGGCCGGGAACCGACAACGGCGGAACTCGCCGCGCTGCGGGACGACGCGGCCGTGCTCTTCAACGACGCGCTGGCGGTGGACGGCCGGGTGGCGGTCAGGGCGGGCGAGGACGGCCCGGTGGCGGTGCCGGCGGTGGTCGCGGTGCGCGGCGAGTACTTCCGGGACCTGCCGGGAATCCTGATCTCCGAGGCCACCGCCGAGCGGGTCGGGTTGGTGGTCACCCCGGGCAGGCTGCTGGTGGACACCACCCGGGCGCCCCGGCCCGACGAACTCGCCGCCGCGACAACGGTGCTGCTGCGGGCGCAGCTCGCCGCCGTACCGGTGCCGTCGGCGCCGTTCCGCGTCGAGCCGGCGGCGGTGCGGCAGACCGCGCCGGAGACGACCCGGACGATGTTCTACCTGCTGGTGACGGTGAGTGCGGTGGTGACCGTGGCGGCGAGCGTGGTCGCGGTCGGGCTGGCCGCCGCGGAGATGCGCGCCGACCTGACCACCATGACGGCGGTGGGGGCCGGGCCGGGCACGGCGCGTCGGATCCGCGCGGCCCAGGCCGCCGTGGTGGTCGGGCTGGGCGCCCCGCTCGGGCTGCTCGCAGGTCTCGGCCCCGCCGCCGGGTACGTCGCGTTCAACAGCGCGGCGGACTGGCACACCCCGTGGGGCAGGCTGCTGCTCGTGGTACTCGTCCCACCGCTGCTCGCCACCCTGCTGGCCGGCACCCTGGTCCGGTCCCGGCCGATGCGCCGGACGGCCTGACCGGTCGGCCCGCACAGCGGCCGGTACCCGCGCCGACCGGTCGACCGGCGCGGAACGTGGCCGACGGTGGCGGGTACCGACCGGGGTGCCGGACCCGGCGGGTGGGGCGCCGGGCGGTCCGGACCGTCCTGACAGAATGTCAGGGCAGCAACCCGGACCGCCCGGAAAGACGTGAGGAGACACCTGTCGTGATCCGTACCCATGACGCCGGCACCCTGCGCGCGAGCGACGCCGGCAGCACGGTGACCCTCGCCGGCTGGGTCGCCCGCCGGCGGGACCACGGCGGAGTCATCTTCGTCGACCTGCGGGACGCCTCCGGCGTGGTGCAGGTGGTCTTCCGCGAGGGGATGGATTCGGCGCACGCGCTGCGCAACGAGTTCTGCGTCCAGGTCACCGGCGAGGTGACCCGCCGTCCCGAGGGCAACGACAACCCCGAGCTGGCCACCGGCGAGATCGAGGTGACAGTCAACCGGCTGGAGATCCTCTCCGAGGCGGCGCCGCTGCCGTTGCCCGTCGACGACCAGGTGGAGGCCGGCGACGACATCCGGCTCAAGTACCGCTATCTCGACCTGCGGCGCAGCGGACCGGCGAAGGCGATGCGGCTGCGCTCGGCGGCCAACCAGCTCGCCCGGCAGGTGCTGCACTCCCGTGACTTCCTGGAGATCGAGACGCCGACCCTGACCCGGTCGACGCCGGAGGGTGCCCGCGACTTCCTGGTGCCGGTACGCCTCCAGCCCGGCACCTGGTATGCCCTGCCGCAGTCACCGCAGCTCTTCAAGCAGCTGCTGATGGTCGGCGGGATGGAGCGCTACTACCAGATCGCCCGCTGCTACCGGGACGAGGACTTCCGGGCCGACAGGCAGCCCGAGTTCACCCAGCTCGACATCGAGATGTCCTTCGTCACCGAGGACGACGTGATCGACCTCGGTGAGGAGATCGTGGCAACCCTCTGGCGTGAGCTGGCCGGGCACGAGATCAGCCGGCCGATTCCCCGGATCACCTGGCACGACGCGATGGACAGGTACGGCTCCGACAAGCCCGACCTGCGCTACGGGGTCGAGCTGACCGAGCTGACCGACTACCTGCGCGGTACCGAGTTCCGGGTATTCGCCGGGGCGATCGACGCCGGTGGCTACGTCGGCGCGGTGGTGATGCCGGGCGGTGCCGGGCAGAGCCGCAAGGAGCTGGACGGCTGGCAGGACTGGGCGAAGGCGCGCGGGGCCCGTGGCCTGGCGTACGTGGTGCTGGACGCCGAGTCCGGCGAGGCCCGGGGGCCGGTGGCGAAGAACCTCTCCGCCGAGCACCTGGCCGGGCTCGCCGACGCGGTCGGGGCGAAGCCGGGCGACGCGGTCTTCTTCGCCGCGAGCACCCAGCGGCGGGAGGCGCAGGAGCTGCTCGGTGCGGCCCGGATCGAGATCGCCAGGCGGGCCGGCCTGGTCGACGAGAGCGCCTGGGCGTTCTGCTGGGTGGTCGACGCGCCGATGTTCGAGCCGGCCTCCGAGCAGGAGGGCGGTCGGGCGGGTGGCTGGACCGCCGTGCACCACCCCTTCACCTCGCCGAACGCCGACTGGATGGACCGGTTCGAGGAGGCGCCGGACCAGGCGCTGGCTTACGCGTACGACATCGTCTGCAACGGCAACGAGATCGGCGGTGGCTCGATCCGTATCCACCGGGCCGACGTACAGCGTCGGGTCTTCGACCTGCTCGGCATCAGCCCGGAGGACGCGGCGGACAAGTTCGGGTTCCTGCTGGAGGCGTTCAAGTACGGGCCGCCGCCGCACGGCGGGATCGCCTTCGGCTGGGACCGGGTCTGCATGCTGCTGGCCGGGGCGGACTCGATCCGCGAGGTGATCGCCTTCCCGAAGACCCGGGGCGGGTTCGATCCACTGACCAGTGCACCGACTCCGATCACGGCGCAGCAGCGGGCCGAGGCGGGCATCGACGCCAAGCCGAAGCCGGCAGCGCCCGCGCACGGTGGTACCGCCGGGGTGGCCGCCCCGGTCGAGCCTTCCTGAGGCATTTCGGGGCAAAGCCTCCCGGGACGTCCGGCGTACCGGGAGGCACCTGCTGGGGGCGTATTCCGGGACGGCGGGGGTGGGCGGCAATCGACTTGCCTGGGATGCTCATACTCGGTCCATGGTGCCCAACCCTGATCTGATCATTGACCTGGATCCGAGCGAGGCGGGAGTCGAGGTCGTCAAGACCGTCGTCCTGCCCTGGTCGGGCCAGAGCACCCCATTGCGGATCCCGGCCGGCCTCGGCGACGGCAGCGTACTGCGGCTGCCCGGCATCGGCCCGGCGACCATGCCCGGCGGCCCGCCCCGGGACGCGTACGTCCAGATCCGGATCGTGCCGGGCGGAGGCGGCGCGGCCCCCGCGGGCTTCGGAGCCGCCCCCTTCGGTGCCCCCGGCCCGGTCCCACCGGTGACCTCGGCCCCGCCGACCACGCCGTTCGGGGCCCCGCCGACCGCCCCCTACGGCACCCCGCCGGTCTCGGCCCCGCCGACCGCCCCCTACGGCACCCCGCCGGTCTCGGGTCCCCCGACCACGCCGTTCGGTGCGCCGCCGCCGGTCTCGGCCCCGCCGACCGCCGCCTTCGGTGCCCCGCCGGTGTCGGGTCCGCCGACCACGCCGTTCGGTGCGCCGCCGCCGGTGTCGGGTCCGCCGACCCCGTACGGGGCCGGTCCGCCCGGGCCGCCGTTCGGCCACCCGCCGCAGTTCGGTGCGTTTCCGCCGCCACAGCCCGCCAAGTCGGGGCGCGGCAAGATCATCGCCATCGTCGGCGGTGCCGTCGCGGTGGTCCTGCTGGTTGCCCTGGCGGTACCGCTGCTGATCTGGGCCGGCAACCGGGGCTCCGACGACGGCGGCTCGAACCGGACGGCCTCCGGGCAGGACGCCGATCCCTCGCCGAGCGCGGCGCCGATCAGCGTCCAGGAATACCAGGCGCTGCTGGCCGAGGTCGACAAGGCACTGGCGCCCGGCTTCACCCAGCTCAGCGCGGCGAAGAACCCCAAGGCGGTGGGTGACGCCGCCGGCACCATCGGCCGGACCCTCGACCAGCAGATCAGCGCGCTCTCCACAATCGTGCCGCCGCAGAACGCCGCTACGGCACACGCCGACCTGCTGCGTGGCCTGGAGGGCATGGTCGACTCGGTCACCGAGACCGGCTCGGCCGCCGGGGCCGGCGAGGTCTGCCTCGGTTCGTCGGCACTGGCCCGGCTGAGCCGGGACCCGTCCGCCGAGGACGTACGCACCGCGCAGCAGGCGCTGGCGGCGGCGGACCCCGCGCAGCCGTACCAGGTCGGCGCGTTCGTGCCGAAGAAGACGGCGGACAGCAACCGGCGGCTGAGCAACGGCGCCTACCTCAAGCGGGTACGCAGCGGGCAGGGGCAACTGAAGATCGAGAATGGCGGCAGCAGCGACGCCGTCATCAACCTGGTGCTCGGCAGCGCCAAGACGCCGACGGTGAGCGTCTACGTCCGGGCGAAGGGCAAGCACACCGTCTCCTCGATCAAGGACGGCACCTACCGGATCTACATGACCGGTGGCAAGGACTGGGACGCCCGGGCCAAGGCGTTCAGCCGGAACTGCAACTTCCAGCGCTTCGAGGACACCTTCAAGTTCACCACCACCTCCAGCCAGTACACGATCTGGACGATCACGCTGACCCCGGTCGCGGGCGGGAACGCCCAGACCAGCGAGGTCGACCCGAACTCGTTCCCGGGCGGCTGACCGGAGGCGATCAGGGCCTCCCTGGCGGGAGGCGGGCGGCGCCATAGCTGACGGCGTGCCGGCGGGGTCCACGGACCCGGCCGGCACGCCGCTGCTGTTTCCGGCTTGATCTTCATGCACAGGTTCTGTGCACAACTATTGTGCACGGAACCTGTGCACAGTTACTGTGCATCCATGGAACCGTCGCCTCCCGACCAGTCGTCCTCGGTGGTGGCGCTGGACAGCGCCCAGATCCGCGTCCTGGCCCACCCGCTGCGCGCCCGCCTGCTGATCGCGCTCCGCTCGGACGGCCCGGCCACCGCGACCCGGTTGGCCCAGGCACTCGGCACCAACACCGGGGCCACCAGCTACCACCTCCGGCAGCTCGCCGACGCCGGGCTGGTGGTGGAGGAACCCGACCGGGGATCCGGGCGGCAGCGCTGGTGGCGAGCCGCCCACCAGTTCAGCAGTTGGCGCCGGAGCAACTTCGACGGCGACCCGGACGCGCTGGCCGCGGCCGACTGGCTGCACCGGCACGCGGTACGGCTGCACGCCGACCTGACCGAGCGCTGGATAACCGATCAGCTCGAGTACCCGGTCGAGTGGCGTGACGCGGCGACCTTCTCCGACGTACTGCTCCGGCTGACCCCGGCACGGTTGCGGCAACTCACCGACGAGTTGCACGCGGTGGTCGACCGCTACCGGGACGCCGTACCGGCGGTCGACGGCGCGGACCCGCCCCGGCCGGGGGACGGCACCGAGCAGGTCCTGCTCTATCTGCACAGCTTTCCGGTACGCGGCCGGATACCCCTGGCCGGCGGAGTCGACGAGAACGGAGAGCGGCCGTGACCGCGCTGACCGGCCGGCAGGTCCGGCGGCGTTACCTGATCCTGCACGGGCTGCGCTGGCTGCCCACCGGACTGCTGATCCCGGTGCTCATGCTGCTGTTGCTGGAACGCGGGCTCAGCCTGCCGCAGGTCGGGTTCGTCGTCGCCGCGCAGGGGCTGCTGGTGCTCGCGCTGGAGTTGCCGACCGGCGGATTCGCCGACGCGCTGGGGCGCAAACCGGTGCTGGTCGGGGCGGCGCTGGCCAACCTCGGATCGCTGCTGCTGCTGTTGACCGCCGACACCTTCGCGCTGCTGCTTCTCGTCTTCGTACTCCAGGGGATCTTCCGGGCCCTGGACAGCGGCCCGCTCGAATCCTGGTATGTCGACGCCGCCCTGGCCGCCGACCCCGACACGCCGATCGAGCGGGGCCTCAGCGCCGGCGGAGTCGTTCTCGGGGTCTGCATCGGCACCGGCGCGCTGCTCAGCGGTGGCCTCGTCGCGTTCGGTCCGATCGGTCCGGTCAGCGCGCTCACCCTGCCGGTGGTGGTGGCGATCGTCCTGGAGGTCGTCGCCCTGACCAGCATGCTCCTGCTGCTGGTGGAGGTCCGCCCGGCCGGCGGGGTCGCCGCGCTGCGCGGCTCGCTCCGGGCGGTACCCGGCGCCATCGGTGGCGCGCTCGGGCTGGTCCGCCGGTCCCGGATCGTGCTCGCGTTGATCGCGGTGGAGTTGTTCTGGGGCTTCGGGATGGTCACCTTCGAGGCGCTGCTTCCGGTACGCCTCGCCGAGGTGCTGCACGACCCGGAGCGGGCGGCGGCGCTGCTCGGCCCGACCGCCTCGGTGGCCTGGCTCGCCTCAGCGGGTGGCGCGGCAGTGATCGCGTACGCCAGCCGGTGGCTGGGCGTGCCGATCACCGCAGGGCTGCTCCGGATCCTCCAGGGGGCCACGGTCGTCGGGATGGGACTGCTCGCCGGGCCGGTCGGAATCATCACGGCCTACCTGCTCTGCTACGCCGTGCACGGCGCGTCCAACCCGCTGCACTCCGCACTGCTGCACCGGCAGGTCGACGGCCCGTACCGGAACAGCGTCATCTCGCTGAACTCGATGGTGGCCCAGCCGGCCGGCGCGCTCGGCGGCGTCCTGCTCACCTCGCTGGCCGCGGCGACCTCGGTGAGTACGGCGATGGTGGTGGGCGGTGTCGTACTGGCCGTCGCCGCACCGCTCTACCTGCCGGCCTGGTGGGCGGGCCGCCGCGCGCCGGTGCCCGCCCAGCCCGGTCCGGTCGACTCCGGTCAGACCGACTCTCGGCCGGCCGGCCGGGCCGGAGTCGGCTGACCAGCCGACCTCCGTCGGGATGCCGGTGGATTGGCCGACGCCGCTGTCGGGTACATCGTGGCCGACCTACTGGGACCCCCGCCGGAGGAACTCATGCTTGCCTATATCGCCGCCGGAGTTTTCGCCTTCGCGTTGCTGCTGGACCTCTTCGAGGAGGACCTGGGCGCGCCCGACCTGTTCAACTTCTCCACCCTGGTGCTGATCGGCCTGCTCTGCCTCGCCCTCTACCTCGCCGGAGTGGGCCGTGGCCCGCGCGCGGCCGGCGGTGGTGGCGGCGGCGGCGGACGGTGGTACCGAGGTCGCCGGCCCGGTCGAGGCTGATGACCGTCGGAACACGACCGGCCCGGTTATCGGTGCATTTCCGGCACCGGAAACCGGGCCGGTAATGTCTTCGTGATGGAGTCCGACGGCCTATTCTCACTCGTCGATCCCGCAGGTGGGCGCAGCGCGCCGGCCGGGACCGCCGCCGACGGCTTCACCGTACCCTCGGCCGATTCGCCGCTGCCGGTCCGGATGCGTCCGGCCAGCCTGGACGAACTGGTCGGCCAGGATCACCTACTCGCCCCCGGGGCACCGCTGCGACAGCTCGTGACCGGTGCGTCACCGATGTCGGTGATCCTCTGGGGGCCGCCGGGCAGCGGCAAGACCACCATCGCGCACCTGGTGGCGCGGGCTACCGAGCGACGCTTCGTGGCGATGTCGGCGCTCTCCGCAGGGGTGAAGGACGTCCGCGCGGTGATCGAGACGGCCCGTCGGGAGCGGCGGGCCGGCGGACGGCCGACCGTACTCTTCATCGACGAGGTGCACCGGTTCAGCAAGACCCAGCAGGACTCGCTGCTCGCCGCCGTCGAGGACCGTACGGTCACCCTGCTGGCGGCGACCACGGAGAACCCGTACTTCTCGGTCATCTCACCACTGCTCTCCCGGTGCGTACTGCTGACCCTGCAACCGCTGGACGACGACGCGGTACGGGGACTGCTTCGGCGCGCCGTCGTTGACGAGCGTGGACTGGCCGGTGCGCTCACCCTCGCCCCGGATGCCGAGGAGCACCTGGTCCGACTCGCCGGTGGGGACGTACGCAAGGCGCTCACCGCGCTGGAGGCGGCGGCCGGCTCGGCCACCGCCCTGGGCGAGATCGTGATCAACCTGGCCACCGCCGAGCAGGCCGTCGACGTGGCGGCGGTCCGCTACGACCGCGACGGCGACGCCCACTACGACGTGGTGAGCGCCTTCATCAAGAGCATGCGGGGTTCCGATGTGGACGCGGCGTTGCACTGGCTGGCCCGGATGCTGGTGGCCGGCGAGGACGCCCGGTTCATCGCCCGACGGATCGTGATCTTCGCGAGTGAGGACGTCGGGATGGCCGATCCGACCGCGCTGAGCGTGGCCACCGCCGCCGCGCACGCAGTGGAGTACGTCGGCCTGCCCGAGGCACAGCTCAACCTCGCCCACGCCGTCATCCACATGGCCACCGCGCCGAAGTCCAACTCGGCGACGATGGCGATCGGCGCGGCGATCGGCGACGTACGGGCCGGGCGGGGTGGTTCGGTGCCCCGGGCGCTGCGCGACGCGCACTATCCCGGGGCTCGGGGGCTGGGGCACGGCACCGGTTACCGCTATCCGCACGACGACCACCGGGGGGTGGTCACCCAGCAGTACGCCCCCGACGACCTGGTCGGGGTGGAGTACTACCAACCGACCGGGCACGGCGCGGAGCGAGCCGTCGGTACCCGGCTGCCGCTGCTGCGCCGGATCGTCCGGGGGCAGAGCCCGCCGCCGCCCACCGGCGGCACCGCGGGACCCGCCGGAAGCGCGGGCGGTGCCGGCAGGAGATCCCCGGCAACCCCGTCCGGCGGCGACACACCACCGGAGGCCGGCAACGGCGGGGTGCCCGACGCCGGCAACGGCAAGGTGCCTGAGGCCGGGAACGGTGGAGTGCCTGAGGCCGGGAACGGCAGGGCGCCTGAGGCCGGGAACGGTGGAGTGCCGGAGGGTGCCGGGCCGGGAGGGACGCCGGGGGAGACCGCGAACGGCAGGGCTCCGGAGGCCGGGAACGGCGAGGTGCCGGAGGATGCCGGGCACGGCAGGGTGACAGCAGACAGCGGTGGAAGGCCCGAGGGGGAGGAAGACCAGTGAGATCGCGCGGTTCGGACCGGGGCGAGGACGGCCACGACGAGCGGCGGGAACCACGGGGCAAGGGACGCCGCTGGGGCCGGGGCAGGGCGGAGGAGGCCCCGCCCGCAGAGCCGGAGGTCAGTGGCGAGGAGCTCGGCTGGATCACCGACCTGCGTACCGCCAAGGAGCAGAAGGTCGACATCGGCCCGGCCGAAGGCACGTCCCCGGCCGACCCGCCGGCCCGGGTGCCCGCCGCCTACGAGCGGTTGCCGGAGGCCGGACCGGACGACACTGGGTCGATGCCGCCGCCCGGGTTGCCGCCGGTGGATCCGATGGCCGGTCCCGGACGACGCCGGGACGAGCCGGAGCCACCGGTAGCGCCCCGGCGCGCCCCGGAGACTGCGGAGCCGGTCCCGCCCGCGCGGGGCTCCGGTCCGCAGCCGCCGCGTGCCGAGCCGCGCCCGCCGGGTGCCCCGCCGACGCCGGCCCCCGTGGTGCCGCCGGTCGTGCCGGCGCCGCCGCTCGGCCGCCCGGGCCGCCCGGTCGAACCCGCTCCGACGGCCTGGTCCGGCCCGGCGCCGGAGCGTCGTCCCGGGGGTGACCGGGGCGAGCCGGCGATGCGGCCCGGCCACACGCCGTGGCCGGGTGAGCCGGTACCACCCGCCGGGCACCAGTCCCGGCACGGTGCCGCCCCGGTCGAACCGGCTGCGGGGCGGCGGGCGGCGGGCGCCCGTGCCGACGAGCCGTTCCCGGGACGCCGGGCGGCCCCACCCGGGGAACCCGGCGACGGTCGGCACGGCCGGCCAGCCGGCTCCGGCTCGGCCCCTGGCGCCGGCCCGGTCCCCGTCCCCGGACCTGGCTCGGTCCCCGGCTCCGGTGACTTTGCCGGTCCGGGCAGCCCGGCTGGAGGGCGGGTCGGACCACCCGCCGTTCCCACCGGCGGTGAATTCGTCGTACCGGCCTCCGGCAACGCCCCACCGGTGCCGACCGCTCCGACCGCACCGGGCCAGCCCGGTGCCGCCGAACGTGACCAGGGCGGGCCGGGACGCGGCGGTCCGGTCCTGGGCGCGCGTCGCCCCGGTGCCGCCTCGCCGCCCTCCGGGGCGCACGCCGCCGACGCCGGTACGCGTTCCACCCCCGGCTACTCCCCGGGTGCCGGTACGCCCCCGCTCGGCGGGGCACACGCCGCCGGCTCCGGCGCACCATCGCCGGCCGGAGGAACACACTCGGTAGCCGGGGGAGCACACTCGACCTCCGGAGGAACACACTCGGTAGCCGGGGGAGCACACTCGACCTCCGGAGGAACACACTCGGCGGCCGGAGGGGCACACTCGGCCTCCGGAGCGCACGCCGCTCCGGGGAGCGCACATCCGGCCGGCGAACGGGAGGGCCGCCCGGCGGGCCACCCCGAGCGGCCCGCGGACTGGATCCGCAAGGCGGGCCGGGGCGGCGTACGCCCGGTCACGCCGGCCGCCGGATACGGGCCATCGGCCCCGACGTCCGGTGCGCCCGGATTCCCACCGGTCCCGGGTGGTCCGACCGGGCCGGAGCCGGGTGGCCGGACGGTAGCCGGGCCGGGTGCGACTGCCGCGCCGGGTTCGGGGACCAGGCCGGGCAGGGCCGCCAACCGGCCACCATCCGGACCGGACGGCTTCGACGGCGGGCAGCCAGGGCCGGGCCGGCACGGGGCACCCTCGACCGACGACTCCCGGGACGGCGGACGGGCCCGGGGCCGCTCCGGCGGTACGACGCCGCCCGGATCGCCGTTCGAGGCCGACGGTACCGCCGGACGGCACGGTGGACCGCCGCCGGTCGTACCCGGGCGGCACGGCGCGGTGGCTCCACCGCCCGGCGCCGGTGGCCGTGGCGATCTTCCGGCCGCCGGGGGCCTGCCCGGGGCCGGTGCTCCGTCGGCGCCGGGTGCCTCCCGATCCGCGCCGCCCCGCGGCGGTGCCTCCCGACCTGTCGAGCCGGGTGGTGACCCCGGATCCGCTCGGGTCACCGGGCTCGGCCGAACTCCCGTGGAGCCGGCGGAGCGACGTGTCGCGCCGGGCGGCAGGTACCCGGTCGAGCCGGCCGACCGGACCGGCCCGCCGGCACCGGGCCGGGGCGACGCACCGCGCGGCCGCCCGGTGGCCGGTCGCGCGGGTACGCCCGTCGACGGTGGCCCGGCCGGTCGGCCCGGTGGCGCCGGCATCGACGGCGGGGTACCGGGGCGATCCACCGCCGCGACCCCCGGCGGCCCGGCTCGGGCGTCGGCCCGGGGACCCGCGGTACCCGTCCACCCTGGACCGGGTGGGCCGGCCCGCGATCCCGGCGCCGGTACGACCGCCCGCCCCGCACCGGTCCCGGCCGGTCGGATGCCGACGGCCCGGCCCGCACCGGGCCTGCCGGACGGCCCGTCCCGGGACGAGGCGGTCCGACCCGATCCGCCGGTCCGGCCCGAGGCCCCGACCCGCCCGCCGGTACGCCCGGACGGCGCCATCCGCCCGGACGGTCCACCCCGTCCCGACGGTCTGCCCCGCCCCGACGGCTCGAGCCGCTCGGCCGCCGTGCCGCCGGTCACCGGGTCCCGGCCGGACGGGGCGGGTCGCTCGGCCGTCGTGCCGCCGCTCACCGGGTCCCGCCCGGACGGCGCAACGGAGTCCGATCCGGCGCAACCGTCGGCGGAACCCGCCCGGGGAGCCCGGGCGGAGCTGCGTCGTCAACTCCGCGAGCAGCGTCGGCTGAAGACGATCGCCCTGCTGCTGGCCAGCCTGCTGGTGCTCGGCGCCCTGCCGACGTACTTCGGGGTCCGGGCCGCGACCCGGGATCCGGTGTTCAACTCCCTCGACGCGCTGGCGGTGCCGGCCTGGGCCGCCACCGACACGGTCGACGGGGTGAGCGGCAGCCGGTGGTGCTTCATCGAGTGCCGCTTCCGGGAGCGGACCGTCGAGTCGGACCGGGCGTGGGAGGAGACGGCGCAGGTCTACGAGACCGCGCTGACCCGGGAGGGGTGGCGGCCCTGGAAGGTGGCGCTCTGCCCGGAGCAGCCGGTCGAGGGGCACTACACCTGCTGGCGCCGGGACGAGTTGACCCTCGACATGTGGGTACGCCAGCCCGCCTGCCCCGACTCGACGGTGACCGCCCCGGGTGCGAGCCCGCCGCCCGCCTCGACCGGTCCGGGAGGGGTGAACTGCGACGGTGCGCTGGTTTCGATCAAGGTCCGCAACGCGATCGCCGACGACCGGATCGGCCCGCAGCCGGCCACCGATCCGTCGCTCACCGGCGTGGACCCGGATCCACTCCTCACCGACGATCCGCTCGACGGGCTGACGCCCACACCCACCCCGTCGTGAGGCCGTCGGTCGTCACCGACGGTAGGGTTCGGGGTTGGTACTCCGAAGGGCTTTCCGGGTAAGGGTCGTCAGACGGTGCCGAGCGTCCGGGTGGGACGCCTCGCGCGCGATTTCCCAGACGGTGCATAGAGCGAATTCCGAGACGGTGCATAGAGGAGGACACGGGTGGACGCTGGAGAGATCGGCCAGATCGCTGCGCTCGTCGCGGCCGGCGCGTTCCTGATGCTGGTGTTGGTGCTGGCCAGGCCGATCTGGCGGCTGGGCAACACGGTGGACGCGGCAACCCAGGCAATCAACGACATCAACGACCGTACGGCTCCGCTGCTGGCCAACATGAACGTCACGGTGGAGAACGTGAACACCGCGCTGGGTCAGGTGCACACCTCGCTGGACGGCGTGAACATCCAGCTCGCCAAGATCGACACAATGACCGGTCACGCCCAGAACGTCACCGCCAACATCGCCAACCTGAGCACCGTGGTCTCGGCGGCCGCGGCGAACCCGCTGGTCAAGGTGGCTGCCTTCGGGTACGGCGTGCGCAAGGCCGCCTCCGCCCGTCGGCACGCCGAACAGGAGCGCGAGGTCCGTACCACCCTGAAGCAGCAGCGTCGGGCCGCCCGGCGCGCGGCACGCTGACCCGCCGCACACGGTGATCCGGTACGGAGGAAGGATGAGGCCATGAAGCGACTGCTCTGGTTGGGCATCGGGCTGGCCGTCGGCGCCCTGGTCGTCCGCAAGCTGACCCGCACCGCCCAGGCGTACACCCCTGGTGGCATCGCGAATTCGCTGGCGGAGTCGGCCGGTGGTCTGGTGCAGTCTCTGCGGGACTTCGCGGAAGACGTCCGGGACGGCATGGCCGAGCGTGAGCAGCAGATCCACCAGGCGTTCGCCGAGGGCGTCGCCTACGACGACCAGTTCGAGGAACTGCGCGAGGACCCACGCATCGGCGACCGCGAGTTGTTTCCGGAGGATGGCGCCAGATGAGGTTTCCGGAGGAAGGCACGAGATGAAAACGGCGGAAGTCAAGCGGCGCTACCTGGCGCACTTCGAGGCCAACGGGCACACGGTGGTGCCGTCCGCTCCGCTGCCGGCGATCGACGACCCGAACCTGCTCTTCGTCAACGCCGGCATGGTGCAGTTCGTGCCGTACTTCCTCGGACAGCAGACGCCGCCGTTCCGGCGCGCGGTGTCGGTGCAGAAGTGCATCCGTACCCCGGACATCGACGAGGTCGGCAAGACCAGCCGGCACGGCACCTTCTTCCAGATGAACGGGAACTTCTCGTTCGGTGACTACTTCAAGGAGGGTGCGATCGCGCTCGCCTGGGAACTGGTCACCAAGCCGGTCGCCGAGGGCGGTTTCGGGCTCGACCCGGAGCGGATCTGGCCGACTGTCTACCTGGACGACGACGAGGCCGAGGCGATCTGGCGCAAGACGGGTGTGCCGGCCGAGCGGATCGTCCGGCGGGGCAAGGCGGACAACTTCTGGTCGATGGGAATCCCCGGGCCGTGCGGACCCTGCTCGGAGATCTACTACGACCGGGGCCCGGCCTACGGCCGCGAGGGTGGCCCGGCGGTCGACGAGGACCGTTACCTGGAGTTCTGGAACCTCGTCTTCATGCAGTTCGAGCGGGGTCCGGGCACCGACAAGGAGAACTTCCCGATCCTCGGCGACCTGCCGGCGAAGAACATCGACACCGGGATGGGCCTGGAGCGGATGGCGGCCATCCTCCAGGGTGTCGACAACCTCTACGAGATCGACGAGGTGCGGCCGATCCTGGACCGGGCGGCCGAGCTGACCGGCCGGCGGTACGGCGCCAACTCGGGGCACGCGGCGAGCGAGTCGCACCCGGACGACGTACGGCTGCGGGTGGTCGCCGACCACGTGCGGACCGCGCTGATGCTTATCGGTGACGGGGTGACCCCGGCCAACGAGGGGCGCGGCTACGTGCTGCGCCGGATCATGCGCCGGGCGATCCGGGCGATGCGGCTGCTCGGCTGGCAGGAGCGGGCGCTGCCCGAGCTGCTGCCGGTGGCCCGGGACTGCATGTCCCCGTCCTACCCCGAGCTGGCGAGCGAGTTCGACCGGATCTCGTCGTACGCGTACGCGGAGGAGGACGCGTTCCTGTCCACCCTGCGGGCCGGTACGACGATCCTGGACACCGCGATCGCGCAGACCCGTTCGGCGGGTGGCGCGAAGCTCTCCGGCGACAAGGCGTTCCAACTGCACGACACGTACGGCTTCCCGATCGACCTGACCCTGGAGATCGCCGCCGAGCAGGGGCTGTCGGTGGATCAGGAGGGGTTCCGCCGGCTGATGGCCGACCAGCGGGCCCGGGCCAAGGCCGACGCGCAGGCCCGTAAGACCGGGCACGTGGACCTGTCGGCGTACCGTTCGGTGCTCGACTCCGGCGGGCCGGTGCAGTTCACCGGCTACTCCGAGGTCTCCCGGGAGTCGTCGGTGCGGGCGCTGCTCGGTGCCGGCGGCACCCCGGTCGAGGTGGCCGGTGAGGGCGACACGATCGAGTTGGTGCTGGACGCCACCCCGTTCTACGCCGAGGGTGGCGGCCAGCAGCCGGATGTCGGCCTGATCACCGTCGGCGCCGGTCAGGTCGAGGTGCTCGACGTGCAGCAGCCGGTTCCGGGACTGATCGTGCACCGGGCCCGGGTGGTCCGTGGCGAGGTACGCACCGGTGAGGCGGGTCTCGCCGAGATCGACGTGGTACGCCGACGGGCTATCTCCCGGTCGCACACCGCGACCCACCTGGTGCACCAGACCATGCGCAACTTCCTCGGCGAGTCGGCGACCCAGGCGGGTTCGCTCAACGCACCGGGTCGGCTGCGGTTCGACTTCAACACCCCGACCGGGGTGGCGCCGAGCGTGCTGCTCGACGTGGAGCAGCAGGTCAACGAGGTGCTCCTGGCCGACCTGGAGGTGCACGCCTTCATCACCTCGCAGGAGGAGGCCCGCCGGCTCGGTGCGATGGCGCTCTTCGGCGAGAAGTACGGCGACGAGGTGCGGGTCGTCGAGGTCGGCGACTACGCCAGGGAGCTGTGCGGCGGTACCCACGTGGCCCGCTCGGCCCAGCTCGGCCTGGTGAAGATCCTCTCCGAGTCCTCGATCGGCTCCGGAGTACGCCGGGTCGAGGCGCTCGTCGGTCTCGACGCGTTCCGGTTCCTGGCCAAGGAGCACCTGCTGGTCTCCCGGCTGGCCGAGCTCTACCGGGTCCCCGGTGACCAGGTGGCGGACCGGGTCGAGCAGACGGTCGCCCAGCTGCGGGATGCCGAGCGGGAGCTGGAGAAGCTGCGTGCCCAGTTGGTGCTCGGCGGTGCGGCGGCGCTCGCCTCGGCGGCCCGGGACATCCGTGGGGTCGCCTTCGTCGGCACCGAGGCGCCGGAGGGCGCGGCCGGCAACGACGTGCGTACCCTCGCCCAGGAGATCCGGGGCAAGATCGACGCGGCCCGTCCGGCGGTGGTCGCGGTGGCGGCCCGGGCGAACGGCAAGGCGTCGCTTGTGGTCGCGGTGAACGGGGCGGCCAAGGACCGGGGCGTCTCGGCGGCGGTCCTGGTCAAGGCGGCGCTCTCCGGGCGGGGCGGCGGCAACGCCGACCTGGCCCAGGGTGGCGGCCTGCCGGCCGGCGAGGCGCCGAGCCTGCTGGCCGCGGTCGAGAAGGCGCTAGTCGAGGCGTGACCGCCGGCATCGGTTGCCCGCCGGTGGGCCGTTGTGATTGGATCTCCAGCCACGACGGCCCGCCGGCCGGGCGGAGCTGTTCCGGGCCGGCCTACAGGAATCGGATGAGCCAGTTTTCCCGGTGGCGTAGCACGATGAACCGACCTTCCCCGAGCGCATCTCCTCGGGTCCGACGTTGCTGCGGACCTGACGCACTGACCACCGGGTCAACCGCCGGCGGGGCGCGATGAGCGTCCTGCCCCGGGGCGTGCGGCTCGGCGTGGACGTCGGCCAGGTGCGGGTGGGTGTGGCACTCTCCGACCCGGACGGGGTGCTGGCCACCCCGCTGGTGACGCTGGCCCGTGACCTGAAGACCGGTGTTGAGGCGGTTCCAGCCGATATTTCGGAACTCGCGCGGCTTGTGGAACTCCACGAGGTGGTCACGGTGGTGGTCGGACTGCCGGTGACGCTCGCCGGGGCACACGGACCGGCGGCGATCCAGGCGAAGGCGTACGCCGAGCGGCTGGCCGCCGCGATCGCGCCCGTGCAGGTCGATCTGGTGGATGAAAGGATGTCGACCGTCGTGGCTTCTCGTAGGCTAGCCGAGCGGGGCGTCCGAGGACGACGTCAACGGGCGGTGGTCGATCAGGCGGCCGCGGTGGAGATTCTGCAGAGCTGGCTGGACAGGCAGCGGAGGCGGACGGGATGATCGACGAGTTGGAGCTCGCGTTCGACGAGCGTGCGGAGAAGGGACGCCACCGGCGCGGAGCGCAGCGCAAACGCAACGGCAAGAAGAAGCGTGGCGGGCGCGGCCGTACGGTCGCCGCACTGTTGATGGCGTTCGTGCTGCTCGGCGTCCTCGGTGGCGCCGGCTGGTACGGCTTCGACCGGGTGCAGGGCTACTTCGTCACGCCGGACTTCGACGGCAACGGCAGCGGTGAGGTCCAGGTCCAGGTCGAAGAGGGCCAGAGCATCGCCGATATCGCCAACACGCTGGTCGAGGCCGGCGTCATCAAGAGCACCAAGGCCTTCATCGAGGCGGCCCAGGAGAACTCGCGGAGCCAGAACATCCAGCCGGGCACCTACAAGGTCCGCAAGGAAATGAACGCGAAGGCGGCGCTCGGCCTGCTGCTCGACCTGAAGAACAAGCTCGTCAACGGCTTCCTGGTCAAGGAGGGCGCCACCGTCAAGCAGATCTTCAAGGCGCTTTCGGCCGAGACGAAGCTTCCGGTCAAGGACTTCGAGACGGCAGCCAAGGACCTGAAGGGGCTCGGCATCGCGGACTTCTGGTTCAACCGCGACGACAAGCAGAAGGCCGACAAGTCGATCGAGGGCTTCCTCTTCCCGGACACCTACGAACTCCCGCCGAACGCCAGTGCCGAGGCGATCCTCAAGATGATGGTCCAGCGGTTCATGTCGGTCGCCGAGGACATCGACTTCGTCAAGCGGGTGGAGAAGGAGCGCGAGATCACCCCGTACGAGGCGCTGATCGTGGCGTCGCTGGCCCAGGCCGAGGCGGGCAACCCCGACGACCTCGGCAAGGTCGCCCGGGTGGCCTACAACCGCATCTACAGCGGCGACCACTACTGCAAGAACGGCAACGGCCTGACCGGCTGTCTGGAGTTCGACGTCGGGGTCAACTACTACTGGGAGCGGACCGGTAAGAAGACCAAGCGCTCCGGGGACATGTCGGACACGGAGCTCTTCGACAAGAACAACCCGTACCGGATGCACGGCAAGGCCGGGCTCCCGCCGGGTCCGATCAACAACCCGGGGCAGAAGGCCCTGGAGGGGGCGATGAACCCGCCGAAGGGCGACTGGCTGTTCTTCGTGGCGAT
Organism: Plantactinospora sp. CNZ320; assembly: GCF_002846275.1. NCBI lineage: Bacteria > Bacillati > Actinomycetota > Actinomycetes > Micromonosporales > Micromonosporaceae > Plantactinospora > Plantactinospora sp. CNZ320. The sequence goes on along the minus strand of NZ_PJMP01000001.1, from coordinate 2,136,268 downwards.
CGACAAGGAGGGCCACTCCGAGTTCGCCACCACGAACGAGGAGCACGAGCGCAACATCCAGAAGGCCCGCGAGAACGGCGTGCTCTGAGGTGACCGTGCCGCGCCGGGCGGCGGTGCTGGGCAAGCCGATCGCCCACTCGCTCTCCCCGGTGATCCACAACGCCGGTTACGTGGCGGCCGGGCTGACCGGCTGGTCCTACACGGCGATCGAGTGTGCCGAGGCCGAGCTGCCCGACCGGGTGGCCGGGCTCGGCCCGGAGTGGGCGGGGCTCTCCCTGACCATGCCGCTGAAAGAGGTGGCGCTCGCGGTGGCCGGCGAGGTCTCGCCGGTCGCCGCCGCGATCGGTGCCGCCAACACTCTGGTACGCCGACCGGACGGCTCCTGGGCCGCCGACAACACCGACGTACCGGGGATGGTCGACGTGCTTACCGGCGCCGGGGTACCCGCCGGTGCGGAGGTGGTGCTGCTCGGTGCCGGCGGTACGGCCCGGGCCGCGCTCGCCGCCGCCGTCCGGTTGACCGCCCGCCGGGTCACCTGCCGGGTACGCCGTCCGGCCGCCGGTGCCGAGCTGGCTCGGCTGGCCGAGGCGCTCGGGCTGCGGTTCGAGATCGCGGAGTGGGCGGCCCCGACCGGGCGGGACGGCGCGGATCTGGTGATCTCCACGGTGCCGAAGGGCGCCGCCGACGGGTTCGCGGCGGCGGCCCGGTCCTGGCGGCCCGAGACGGTCTTCTTCGACGTCGTCTACGACCCGTGGCCGACCCCGCTCGCCACGGCCGCGGCGGAGGCCGGCTGCCGGATCGTCTCCGGCCTCGACCTGCTGCTCGCCCAGGCGGTCGGGCAGTTCGAGCAGTTCACCGGGGTCTCCGCACCGGTCGCCGAGATGCGTTCCGCCCTCGCCGCCGCCCGCGCCGCGCACTGAGGGCGTATGGAGGCCCGCCCCGGAACGCCGAGGGGAAGGCGGCGAACCGGGGCGGGCCGGCGGGTGATGAGGCAGGTTATTGGCGGCGCCGGGGCACCCAGTAGAGGATCTGTCCGGCGATCAGCGCGGGGTGTGTGTCGGGCATGGCCTGCAGTGCGCGGGTGAGGTGTACGCCGAGGTACATCATCAGTCCCACCCGGTCACCCTTGAAGCCGACCAGCAGGGCCAGCCGGGCCGGCGCACAGGGCCAGGGATCCTGACAGGTTTCGCAGCTGTACGACTGCGCCGGGGTGTGGCTGCCGGTCGGGTAACGACGCTGGGCGAGCCGGCGCATGTGTCGGTACCAGCGCTCCTGCGGCCCGATCACGGCTACGTCCGACCGACGCGCCCGGGCTCGGACGCTCGCTCCCCGTAGCGGCCCCGGTGGGTCTGGGCCGGTGTCAGCGCGCCGGCTCGGCCGATCTGGTGTCGACCGGACGGCGAGTTCCAGAGCGGATCGTCGCTGCCGTCCCTGCCCTGCCGCGACCAGTGCAGCTTGGCCGGCGGCGGTCCGACCGGAGCCGAGCGCGTCACCCTGGGCGAGAACGCCGCCATCCCGGCCTGATACTCCGCCTCGGTCATCGGTCGCAGCGGCGGGCCGAATGGCAGCGGAATCCGAACGAGTGAGTCCGGGCAGACCCAACGGTGCCCGCATCGGCAATAACGCCAGAGCCGTCGCCAGTCTCGTCGGTGTTCTTGCCACCTTTCCTGGGACATCGGATCACCTCTCAGTCTTTTTGTCTGCCCTCCACCCTGGACCGGAAGTCATCTGGAGCGGAAGATTAGCGAGCGAGAGTATTGAAGGATATCGACTAGTTGATCAGGAGTCGGGTGGATTAAGTGAACGACCTACGCGAAATCCTTAGGGCAGAGCGAAAGCGGGCGAAGCAAACCCGGGATCAGGTAGGGGCGGCCGTCGGCCTGAGTGGTGCGTCGATTGCGGCGTTCGAGCAGGGCCGGATGATTCCCCAGCCGGAGACCGCCGAACGCCTCGACGCGCATTTCAAGACCGGCGACCAGATCCAGCGGGCGACCAGGGAGGCCCGGAATGACGCCCGGCCCATTTGGCTGCGCCCCTGGACGGAGCAGGAGCAGCGGGCGACCATGTTGCGCTGCTTCGAGCACAGCCTGATTCCCGGACTACTCCAGACCGAGGCGTACACCCGGGCGCTGCTGGCCAGCGGCAGGCTGCCTGAGGATGTGATCGAGCGGACGACGCAGGTGCGGCGTGAACGGCAAGCCGCGACGATCAACCGCCCCAACCCTCCGATGCTGTCTGCGCTCATCTGCGAGGTGGCCCTCAGGTATGGGCCTGCCGACGTCGTGAAGGAGCAGCTGGAGCATCTGCTTGAGGTAAGTCGCCGGCCGCAGGTGCAGATCCTGGTTGTGCCGCAGGCCGCCGGCCTGCATCCTGGCTTGGCGGGAGCGTTCGTGCTGGCGACCCTGCCGGCCCGGGGCCGGGCCGTCTATCTTGACGACCAGCTTCGAGGACGTTCGGTGACCGACGGGGCGGACGTGGACGATCTGGAGCGATCGTGGGAGATCGTCCGGGGTCTGGCGCTGCCGGTAAGCTTGTCGCAAGATCTGATCATGAAGGCGGTCAACAACAATGACTGAGCCGAACTGGCACAAGAGCAGCCGCAGCAGCACCAACCAGGGCAACTGCGTCGAGGTCGCCGACAACCTTCCGGGTCGCGTACTCGTTCGGGACACCAAGGACCGGGACGGCGGCACCCTGACGTTCGGCCCGGCCGCCTGGCGGGCGTTCGTCGTCGAGGTCGCCCGGCGGTCGTAGCCGGCAGAGGACATGCCCAGCGCCCCGCTGTCCGGACGACCCGGGTGGCGGGGCGTTCATGCGTGTTCCGCCGGAGTGGCCCGCCGGACGTACGCGAATGCTCGGTTCTGCGCAGGCTCACGCGCCCCTAATCTTGGAACAGCCGACACTTTTGCTCTGTAGGTGGAGTCATTGTGATGTGAGGTAACCGAGGCCGGGACGGTGCCGGCCGAGGAGACGACGGGGGCGAGGATGACCGACGACGCGACGGCCGGCGCTGCGGAGACGCTCGGCGGCGCGGTGGCCGACCTGCACCGGGTACTGCGCCGGTCGACCGGTCGGCGTACCGGCCGGACACCCCTGCCGGACGCCCAGGTGGAGGTGCTCCGGCTGGTCGAACGCTGCGCCGGGATCAGCGTGAAGGAGGCCGCCGAGCGGCTGAACACCGCCGCCAACACGGTCAGCACGCTCGTCGGCGACCTCGCCGGGGCCGGCCTGCTGGAGCGCACCCGGGACCCGCAGAACCGGCGGATCGTCCGGCTCCGGCTGACCCCGGACGCACACCTGCGGATCGACGACTACCTGGCGCACCGGCGCGACCTGCTGCTCGACGCGCTGCACCGGCTCGACGAGCCGGCCCGGCGGGACGTCGTGCGCGCCGCCGACCAGCTACGCCGGCTCGCCGACCTGCTCACCGACCAGGAACGCGGGGACCGTCCGGCCGCCCCGCCGGAGCCCACCCTTCCGTAGAACATGCCCGCCCGTCCGTAGCACCGGAGCCCGCCCGTCCGCAGTACGGGACGGCGCGGGCGGTGCGCGGCCGCGCACCGGCGCCGTGCCAAACTTGACCGGCGGCCGGCCGGCCCGGTCGCGACGAGGAGAGGGTTGGTCGTGTTGCGCTGGTTGACGGCGGGGGAGTCCCATGGTCCCGCCCTGGTTGCGGTGCTGGAAGGGTTGCCGGCCGGGGTCGAGGTGACCAGCGAGGAGATCGTCCGCCAGTTGGGCCGCCGCCGGCTCGGCTACGGTCGGGGCGCCCGGATGTCGTTCGAGCGGGACGAGGTCGAGGTCATCGGCGGTCTCCGGCACGGACTGACCCTGGGCAGCCCGGTGGCGATCCGGGTGGGCAACTCCGAATGGCCCAAGTGGCAGACGGTGATGGCGGCCGATCCGGTCGACCCCGAGGTGCTGGCCGGCCAGGCCCGCAACGCTGCCCTGACCCGCCCCCGACCGGGGCACGCCGATCTGGCTGGCATGCAGAAATACGGCCACACCGACGCCCGGCCGATCCTGGAACGGGCCAGCGCCCGGGAGACCGCCGCCCGGGTCGCGGTCGGCACCGTCGCCCGGGCGCTGCTGCGGCAGGCGCTCGGTGTCGAGATCGTCTCGCACGTGGTGGAACTCGGCTCGGTGGCCGCCAAGCCCGGGCTCCAGCCCCGCCCCGAGGACGCCGAGCGGGTCGACGCCGACCCGCTGCGCTGCCTCGACCCCGAGGCCAGCGCCCGGATGGTCGCCGAGGTGGACGCCGCCAAGGCCGACGCCGACACCCTCGGCGGCATCGTCGAGGTGCTCGCCTACGGGGTGCCGCCAGGGCTCGGCAGCCACGTGCAGTGGGACCGCAAACTCGACGCCCGGCTCGCCGCGGCGCTGATGTCGATCCAGGCCATCAAGGGTGTGGAGATCGGCGACGCCTGGCAGCAGGCCCGGTCCCGGGGCTCGGTGGCGCACGACGAGATCGTCCCCACCGCGACCGGGGTACGCCGGCTCACCGACCGGGCCGGTGGCCTGGAGGGCGGCATCACCACCGGCGAGCCACTGCGGGTACGCGCCGCGATGAAGCCGATCTCCTCGCTCAACCGGGCACTCTCGACAGTCGACGTGGCGACCGGTGAGCCGGCGACCGCGATCAACCAACGTTCCGACGTCTGTGCCGTACCCGCCGCCGCGATCGTCGCCGAGACGATGGTCGCGCTGGTGCTGGCCGAGGCGGCGCTGGAGAAGTTCGGCGGTGACTCGGTCGCCGAGATCCGTCGCAACGTCGACGGCTACCTCGACAACCTCGTGATCCACTGATGGCGCCGGTCTGTGTCCTGGTCGGTGTGATGGGCGCCGGCAAGACCAGCACGGGGCTGCTGGTCGCCAAGGGTCTCGGGGTCGACTTCCGGGACACCGACGCTGACATCGAGGCGATGGCCGGCAAGCCGATCCCGGAGATCTTCGTCGACGAGGGCGAGGAGCATTTCCGTACCCTGGAACGGGCCGCCGTGGCGGACGCGCTGGCCTCCTTCGACGGGGTGCTGGCGCTCGGCGGCGGCGCGATCCTCGCCGAGGAGAACCGCGCCGCGCTCGCCGGGCACCGGGTCATCTATCTCTCGGTGGAGCTGCCGGACGCCGTCAAGCGGGTCGGCCTCGGCACCGGCCGGCCGCTGCTCGCGATCAACCCCCGGGCCACCCTGAAGCACCTGCTCGACCAGCGGCGCCCGCTCTACACCGAGGTGGCCACCCGGACCGTGGTCACCGACGGTCGGACGCCGGAGCAGGTGGCCGAGGAGATTCTGGCCGGGCTGGCGGGCGACCGGATCGGCTAACGGCTCGGCCGGTCGCGTTCGGCGGTGCTCCGGTAGGCGAACCAGGGCAGGCAGAACTGCGTGATCGGGCCGACCGTGAGGGCGTAGAGCACCGTGCCGACGCCCACCGTCCCGCCGAGCAGCCAGCCCGCGCCGAGCACGGTGAGTTCGATCAGGGTCCGGACCAGCCGGATCGAACGTCCGGTCGACCGGGACGCGCCGGTCATCAGGCCGTCCCGGGGTCCGGGACCGAGCCGCGCACCGACGTAGACGGCGACGGCGAGTCCGTTGAGCAGGATACCGCCGGCCAGCAGGGCGATCCGGGTGGGCAGGCCCAGCCGCTCGGGCAGCAGTGCCAGACCGAGGTCGGCCGAGAGCGCCAGGACCACGATGTTCGCGCCGGTGCCGAAGGTCGGCATCTGCCGCAGCGGGATCCAGAGGAGCAGGACGAGCAGGCCGACGACGCCGCTGACCGTGCCGAAGCTCAGCGGGGTGTACCGGGTCAGGCCCTCGTAGAGCACGCTCCACGGGTTTACTCCGAGTGCGGCTCGAAGCATGACCGAGAGGCTGAAGCCGTAGAGGGCGAGTCCGACGAAGAGCTGGGGCAAGCGTCGCCACGGGCGTTCGGCGAGTCGGACGTAGCCCAACTGTGGCAGGGCCGGGCCCGGGAGCGACCGAAGCGCGGCGCCGATCCGGGCGGCTGCCGTCCGGTGCTCGCGGCGCTGCCCGTGCCGGTCGAGAATCTCCTGCGCCATCTGCCCGTCCTCCAGGTGTGCCGGCATGCGTCGAGGCCAATCCGGGAAGCCTGTCCGGTCGTTGGTCTGGATTACAGGGCCAATCCAGGGAGAATGGTCGGCATGCCCTCGAACCACTGCCGCTGGTGACCCCGGACCGCGTCCCCCGGACGCTGGGCAGCCGCCAGCTCGCCGCGATGCTGCCCGACCTGGCCGGGGCACGCCCCGCGTACCGGCAACTGGCCCAGGCGATCGGCGCGCTGATCCTGGACGGCCGGATCGCGCTGCACGTCAGGCTCCCCGCCGAGCGGGAGTTGGCCACCGCCCTGGAGACCAGCCGGGCCACCGTCACCGCCGGCTACGACCTGCTGCGCGAGCGCGGGTTCGCGCACAGCCGCCAGGGCTCCGGCACCTGGACGGCGCTGCCCCAGGGGCGCCGGCCCAGCGGCATCGAGCGGCTGCTCGCGCCGGAGGAGAGCGCGATCGACCTGGCCCGGGCGGCCCCCACCGGGCTGCCGGCGCAACTGCTCGCCGACGCTCTCGCCCTGGTCACGCCGGAGCTCGCGAAGCACACCCACACCCCGGGCTACCACCCGTACGGGCTGCCCGAACTGCGCGCCGCGATCGCCGAGCGGTACACCCGGCGGGGACTGCCCACGGTGCCCGAGCAGATTCTGCTGACCTCCGGTGCCCAGCACGCGTTCACGCTTGTCGTCGGGTTGCTGTGTCAGCCCGGTGACCGGGTCCTGGTGGAGAGCCCGTCCTATCCGAACGCGCTGGAGGCGCTGCGCCGGGCCCGGCTGCGTACCGTCCCGGTCCCGGTCACCGACGCCGGCTGGGACGTCGAGATCGTCGAGTCGACCCTGCGCCAGGTGGTCCCCCGGCTGGCCTACCTGATCCCGGACTTCCACAATCCGACCGGCTGCCTGCTGCCCGACCCGGAACGGGGCCGCGTGCTGCGCGCCGCGGCCCGCTCCGGTAGCTGGCTGGTCGTCGACGAGACCCTCGCCGACCTTGCCCTCGACGTCCCCGCCCCGCCGCCCGCCGCCACGCAGGGCCCGCCGGGTGGCACCGGCCAGGTCGTCACGATCGGCTCGATGAGCAAGACCCACTGGGCGGGGCTGCGGATCGGTTGGCTGCGTGCCCCGGCGCGGCTCGTCACCGAACTGGCCGGGCAGCGCGTCGCCACCGACATGGGCGGTTCGGTGCTGGATCAGTTGCTGGCGCTGACCCTGCTCGACCGATCCAGAGAACTCGTGCCGTCCCGGCTGGCACGCCTGCGTGAGCAGCGCGCCGCGCTTGCCGCCGCGCTGACCGAGCACATTCCACAGTGGAGCTGGCGGCTGCCGCCGGGTGGCCTGTCACTCTGGGTGGACCTGGGCGAGCCGATCGCGGCCACCCTGGCCGACCGGGCACTCGACTACGGGGTTCGGATCGAGAGCGGCAGCTACTTCGGCTCCGACCCGGGCGTCTTCGAACAGCGGATGCGCATCCCGTACACCCTGGCGCCGGAGACGCTGCGCGAGGCCGTACGCCGACTCGCCGCCGCGCTCGCCGCCGGGCCGGCCTCGTCGTCGCCGGCCCGACGCGCGCACTGGGTCGCCTGAGCCGCGCGCACCGACCGCCGACGCCGGCCCGCTAGTCGGTGCCGGTCGAGGCTGCGCGGCCGATCCGGTCCAGCAACTCGGCCAGGCGCTTCGGCTCGCTCAACATCGGCCAGTGCCCGGTCGGCAGCCCGTACAGGTCGGCACCGACCAGCCCGGCGAAGAACGGGTGCCCCTGCGCGATCATCTCCCGGACCGTCTCCACCGGGAAGGTGCAGACGATAAGCGCGGTCGGCACCGCGCCGCCGTGCGGCAGCGTCACCGGGTCGGTGGCGACCCGCAGCGGCTCGGCCGTTGCGCGGCGGCGGAGCAGGTCCAGGGCCGCGTCGTCCAGCCCGGCCAGGTTCGGGTCGGCGGCCGGGTCCCAGTCCGGCGGCGGCAGCAGGTGTCCGTCGCCGATCAGCGCCCGGAGCCGCTCCTGTTCCTCGGGCGGGTTGGTGTCGAACTGCGCCATGCCCGCCGGCAGCGGTCCGCTGTCCAGGTAGACCACCCGGGAGATCCGATCGGGGATCCGGTCCGCCGCCTGCTGCACCGGCATCCCGCCGCCGGAGTGCCCGACGAGTACGACGTCGTGCAGCTCCTCGGCCTCGATCAGTCCGACGATGTCGGCGGTGTGTGTCTCCAGGCCCACGTCGGGGCCGGCCAGGTGGGCCCGGTCGGCCAGCCCGGTCAGGGTCAACGGGTACGCCCGGTGCCCGGCCGCGCGCAGCCCCTCGGTCACCTCCCGCCAGGCCCAGGCGCCGAGCCAGAAACCGGGTACCAGGACGAACGTGGCCATCTGTCTGCTCCTCAGGTGTCGGTCGATTCCTTCTTGCCGGTCGAGCCGGTGGCGACGGTACGGTCGAATCCGGGCGAGTTCCACCCGGATTAGGAGAGTGACCCGTGCCACACCCCGCCGCCCGGGTACTCGGGATGCTGGAGCTGTTGCAGAGTGCGCACCGGCTCACCGGTGCCGAACTGGCCGACCGGCTCGGCGTCAACGAGCGGACCGTCCGGCGCTACGCCGACACCCTTGTCGAACTCGGCATCCCGGTGACCGCCGCCCGGGGCCGGTACGGCGGCTACCGGCTCCAGCCCGGTTACCGGCTGCCGCCACTGATGCTCACCGACGACGAGGCGGTGGCGGTACTGCTCGGACTGGTCGCCGCCGAACAGCTCGGACTCGGTACCGCCGCGCCCGCGAACGGGCTCGCCCAGGCGAAGATCCGCCGGGTGCTGCCCGGACCGATCGCCGACCGGCTCGACGCGGTGACCCGCAGCCTCGGGTTCAGCCTCCGACGGCCGGCCGCCGCGCCCCGCCCGGCCACCGCGACCCTGCTGGCGCTCGGCGCGGCGACCCGCTCCCGGCACCGGGTCACCATCGGCTACCGCTCCTGGCGCGACGAGCCGTCGGTGCGCGACCTCGACCCGTACGGGCTGGTCTTCCACGCCGGTCGCTGGTACGTCACCGGCCACGATCACCGGCGCGACGAGATCCGCACCTTCCGGCTCGACCGGATCGCCTCGGTCTCCACCGGCACCGGGACCTTCACTGTGCCGGAGGGCTTCGATCCGGTCGGGCACGTCGCCCGGTCACTGGCCGCCGTGCCGTACCGCTGGGAGGTCGAGGTGCTGCTGGAGACCGATCTGGAACAGGCCCGGCGCCGGGTGCCGCCCAGCGCGGCCGAGCTGACCGCCACCGCCGACGGCATCCTGTTGCGGGCCCGGGTCGAGGACCTGACCGGGATGGCCCAGCTCCTCGCCGGGCTGGGCTGGCCGTTCACAGTGCTCCGCCCGGACGAGCTGCGTACCGCCGTCAGCGGCTACGCGGGCACGCTCGCCGGGTACGCGGCTCGCCGGCCACCACTGGCCGGGGACCCGATCCTCTAGGCTCTGACCCGATGGACGAGCTGACCCGAATTCCGGTCGGCGGTGACCGGCCGTACGACGTCCTCGTCGGCCGGGACCTGCTGGCCGCGCTGCCGCCCCTGCTGGATCGCGCCGAGCGCGTCGCCGTGCTGCACGCTCCGCCGCTGAAGGCGCAGGCCGACGAGCTTGCCGAGCGGCTCCGCGCCGCCGGGGCCGAGCCGCTGACCGTGCCGGTGCCGGACGCCGAGGCGGGCAAGGACATCGAGGTCGCCGCGGGCTGCTGGGCGCGGCTGGGCGCGGCGGGCTTCACCCGTACCGATGCGGTGGTCGGGGTCGGCGGCGGCGCCGTCACCGACCTGGCCGGCTTCGTCGCCGCCTGCTGGCTGCGCGGCGTGCGCTGGGTGCCGGTGTCGACCTCGCTGCTTGGCATGGTCGACGCGGCGGTGGGCGGCAAGACCGGAATCAACACCGCCGCCGGCAAGAACCTGGTCGGTGCCTTCCACCCGCCGGTCGGGGTGCTCTGCGACCTGGCGATGCTGGACTCGCTGCCGGCGGTCGACCTCGCCGCCGGGCTGGCCGAGGTGGTGAAGTGCGGCTTCATCGCCGATCCGGCCATCCTCGAACTGATCGAGTCCGACCCGACCGCCGCGACGGACCCGACCGGGCAACTGGTCCGCGAGCTGGTCGAGCGGGCGATCCGGGTCAAGGCGGACGTGGTCTCCGGCGACCTGCGGGAGGCGGGCCGGCGGGAGATCCTCAACTACGGCCACACCCTCGGGCACGCGATCGAGAAGGCCGAGGGCTACCGCTGGCGGCACGGGCACGCGATCTCCGTCGGCCTGGTCTACGCCGCCGGGCTCGCCTGGCGGGCCGGCCGGCTCGACGAACCGACCGCTGCCCGGCACCGGACGGTGCTCACCGCGCTCGGGCTGCCGACGAGCTATCGGGCCGACGCCTGGCCGGAGCTGCTGGCCGCGATGCGGGTGGACAAGAAGGCCCGGGGCAGCCGGCTGCGGTTCGTGGTGCTGGACGGGTTGGCCGAGCCCGGCATCCTGGAGGGTCCCGACGACGAGCTGCTCTTCGACGCGTACGCCGAGGTGGCCGGATGAGGGTTCACGTGCTCAACGGCCCCAACCTGGGGCGGCTCGGCATCCGGCAGCCCGAGGTGTACGGCGCCACCAGCTACGCCGACCTGGTGGCGAGCTGCGAGGCGACCGGCAGGGAACTGGGGCTGGACGTGCGGGTCCGGCAGACCGACGCCGAGGCGGAGTTGCTCGGCTGGCTGCACGAGGCGGCCGACGAGGAGGCGGCGGTGGTACTCAACCCGGCCGCCTGGTCGCACTACTCCTACGCGGTCCGGGACGCCTGCGCGATGTTGCGGGGCCCGCTGGTCGAGGTGCACATCTCCAACATCCACGCCCGGGAGGAGTTCCGGCACCACTCGGTGGTCTCGGCCGTGGCGACGGGGGTGATCTGCGGCCTCGGCGTCGACGGCTACCGGCTCGCCCTGCTCCACCTGGCCGCGCTGCGGGACCGGTCCGGCGGCTGACCGGCCGTCCCAGGGATCGAAACGGGCTGGTCCTGATCAACTGGACGCCCCTAGTAGACTTGCCGGGTCTGTCCGCCCGAATTAAAGATCAAGGCAGGAAATGGCCACCACCAACGACCTGAAGAACGGTCTGGTCCTCAACCTCGACGGCGAACTCTGGGCTGTCGTGGAGTTCCAGCACGTCAAGCCCGGCAAGGGCGGTGCCTTTGTCCGCACCACGCTCAAGAACGTGCTCTCCGGCAAGGTGGTCGACAAGACGTTCAACGCGGGTACCAAGGTCGAGACGGCCACCGTCGACAAGCGCACCATGCAGTACCTCTACGCCGACGGCGAGGACTACGTCTTCATGGATCTGGAGACGTACGACCAGATTCCGGTGCCCGGCGGCACGGTCGGCGAGGCGGCGAACTACCTGCTGCCCGAGGCGGAGGCGATCGTCGCCACCCACGAGGGTGTACCGCTCTACGTCGAGCTGCCGACCAGCGTCGTACTCGAGATCACCTACACCGAGCCCGGGTTGCAGGGCGACCGCTCCACCGGCGGCAACAAGCCGGCGACGGTCGAGACCGGCGCCACCGTCCAGGTGCCGCTCTTCATCACCACCGGCGAGAAGATCAAGGTCGACACCCGCGACGGCCGCTATCTCGGCCGAGCCTGATGGCGGAGGGCCCCAAGCAGCAGATGCCCGCCCGCCGCAAGGCACGCAAGCGGGCCCTTGACGTCCTCTACGAGGCGGACCTGCGGACCAAACCCGCCGCCGAGGTGCTGGTCGGCTATCTGCGCCGGCTGGAGCAGCCGCGTCCGGAGCACCTGGACTACGCGATCGGCCTGATCGAGGGCGTGGCGGAGCACCAGGCCCGGATCGACGAGCTGCTCGGCAGCTACGCCGAGGGCTGGACACTGGACCGGATGCCGGTGGTCGACCGCAACCTCGCCCGGATCGCCGTCTACGAGCTGCTCTATCTCGACGAGATCGACGACGCGGTGGCGATCAGCGAGGCGGTCGAGTTGGCCCGGCAGATGTCGACCGACGACTCGCCCCGGTTCCTCAACGGCCTCCTGGGCCGGATCGCCGAGTACGCGACGCGCTGAGCCCGTCGGTCGGGCCGGCGCCGTCGCGGTGCCGGCTGTTGGCTGGCGGGCAGCGGCCGGCTGCCGGGCAGTGTCTCTGCGCGAGACTGTAGAGCTGCCCCGTTTGTGCGCCCACCGGAGCCTGCTGTCGCCCCGGGGCGATCTCGTCCGAGAAGGTCGGTTTCCGGAGCGGCGCCGATGCGCATTGTGACCGGCAACTCGGCGGCGGGGCTCGACCGGAAAGCGGCTCCTGGCTGCCTGCGCCCGTCGAACCAGGAAAATTCCGGTGTCGGAGGCCTTCCGGCGTTCCGGCTTGGAGGTCTTCCGGGGCGGGAGGCCCTCCGGCAGGTCTTCCGCGGCGGGAGCACAGGCGGGGCAGCTCGACAGTCTCGCAAACCGGCTCGTCCTGGTCGGCTGCCGTGCTGCGGTGACCGGCGGCCCGGGTTCAGAAACGGCTCGCGGGGCCCGCGCCCGGTGGGCACGGACCCCGCGAGTCGGGGGGATCAGGACGCGAAGAGCGCCCGGGGGTCGGCGACGAGCACACCGTGCTCGGTGAGCCGCTCGATCAGCCCGGAGGGGGAGGAGTCGTAGACGATCGCGAGCGCCCGCAGGTCGTCCGCACGAATCGACAGCACCCGTCCGTTGTAGTCACCGCGCTGCTGCTGGATGGCTCGGGCATAGCGGGCGACGTAGGCGAGGTCCTCGGAGGCCTCGTCGTACAGCCGCTCGAGGTCGAGCACGATCTTGTTCGTCGGCTCGTGACGGACGCCACTGCCGTCCGGCAGTAGTTCCGAGACGGGCACCCGGTAGAAGTCCGCGAGTTCGGCGAGACGGGAGACCGTCACCGCCCGGTCGCCCCGCTCGTACGAGCCGACCACGACGGCTTTCCACCGTCCGTTTGACTTCTCCTCCACCCCCTGCAGGGACAGTCCCTGCTGCTGACGGATAGAGCGCAGGCGCGCGCCCAACGACTTGGCGTATTCAGAGGGCATTCGGCACTCCCAGTGCTGGTCGGGGATCTCCCCAGCGATCGCTACGGAGCGTGACGGTACGGGGATTACGACACGTGGTCAAGTGCTAGTTACCTACCTATTACAAAGATCGTGTTCGGCCGGGCGGTTTGGACTCGCTGATCCGACGGTCAGCGGGCCGCCAGAGCTGGCCCCGTGGCCAGTGGTAACGTGGCTAGAGCCCCGGCCCGGGCCCTCGTCAGGCAAGCGCCGGAATCCGACGTCCTTTAACGACCCGTCCCGTGAGGCGGGGAAGGGGGTCCGCCGTGGCGTACCCGCAGGCTGCTCAGCCGCAGCCGGTCTCACCACCGTCCGTGAAGGTCATCCTGACCAGTGCCGAACTGGCCCGGGTGGTGGACCGAATCGCACACCAGATCCTGGAGAAGACCCAGGGCGCGGCCGGTACCGTGCTGCTCGGTATCCCCACCCGGGGCGCTCCGCTGGCCCGCCGGCTGGCGGCCCGGATCAACGCCTTCGAAGACATCGACGTACCGGTCGGTGTGCTGGATATCACTCTCTACCGTGACGATCTCCGTCGACACGCGGTACGCGCGATCGGCCCCACCCAGGTTCCTCCGGAGGGCATCGACGGCAAGCGGGTGATCCTGGTCGACGACGTTCTCTTCTCCGGCCGAACCGTCCGGGCCGCCCTCGACGCGCTGAGTGACCTCGGCCGGCCGAGTTCGGTACAGCTCGCCGTGCTTGTCGACCGGGGCCACCGGGAGCTGCCGATCCGGGCCGACTACGTGGGCAAGAACATTCCGACGGCGCTCGCCGAGAGCGTCAAGGTGACTCTCGCGGAGACTGACGGCGCCGACGAGGTCAAGCTGATCGGAGGGGCGGCATAGTGCTCAAGCACCTACTTTCCGGAGCGGATCTCGACGCGGCCACCGCGACGCTGATCCTGGACACCGCGGCCGAGATGGCAACGGTGGCCGGCCGCGAGGTGAAGAAGCTGCCCGCGCTGCGTGGTCGTACCGTGGTCAACCTCTTCTACGAGGACTCCACCCGGACCCGGATCTCCTTCGAGGCGGCGGCGAAGCGGCTCTCCGCCGACGTGATCAACTTCTCGGCCAAGGGCTCCAGCGTCTCAAAGGGCGAGAGCCTGAAGGACACCGCGCTGACCCTCCAGGCGATGGGGGCCGACGCGGTGGTGATCCGGCACCCCGCCTCCGGCGCGCCGCACCGGCTCGCCAACTGGGTCGAGGGCTCGGTGCTCAACGCCGGGGACGGCACCCACGAGCACCCGACCCAGGCACTGCTGGACGCGTACACGATGCGGTCCCGGCTGGGACGGATCGCCGGGCTCTCGGTCGCGGTAGTCGGTGACGTGCTGCACAGCCGGGTCGCCCGCTCCAACGTGCTGCTGCTGGCCACCCTGGGCGCCAAGGTGACCCTGGTCGGCCCGCCGACGCTGATCCCGGTCGACATCGGTACCGCGCTCGCGCCCGGTACCGAGGTCTCCTACGACCTCGACGCGGTGCTGCCCACCTCGGACGTGGTGATGATGCTGCGGGTGCAGCGGGAGCGGATGGCCGACTCGTTCTTCCCGTCCGCCCGGGAGTACGCCCGGCGGTACGGGCTCGACGGGCCCCGGATGGCCCGGCTGCCGGACCACGCCATCGTGATGCACCCGGGTCCGATGAACCGCGGGATGGAGATCGCGCCCGAGGTGGCCGACTCGTCCCGCTCCACGATCGTCGAACAGGTCACCAACGGCGTCTCCGTCCGGATGGCCGTCCTGTACCTGCTGCTGGGGGGAATGAAGTGATGACCGAGTACACCGCCGGAGGTGATCCGGGAGCCGCGTACCTGATCCGGGGCGTGCGGGTGGTCGGCGCCGAGCCGACCGACCTGCTGCTCACCGGCGGCGTGGTGGCCGAGACGGGCCGGGGCCTGGCCGCCCGTGGGGCGCGGGTGGTCGACGGCGACGGGCTGGTCGCGCTGCCCGGCCTGGTCGACCTGCACACGCACCTGCGCGAACCGGGCCGGGAGGACGCCGAGACCGTCGAGTCCGGTTCGCGGGCGGCGGCGCTGGGCGGCTACACCGCCGTCTGCGCGATGGCGAACACCTCGCCGGTCGCCGACACCGCCGGCGTGGTCGAGCAGGTCTGGCGGCTCGGCCGCGAGGCCGGACTGGTCGACGTGCAGCCGATCGGCGCCGTCACCGTCGGGCTGGCCGGCGAGCACCTGGCCGAGCTGGGCGCGATGGCCGACTCCGCAGCCCGGGTGCGGATCTTCTCCGACGACGGGCACTGCGTCGCCGACCCCCGGCTGATGCGCCGGGCACTGGAGTACGTCAAGGCGTTCGACGGGGTGATCGCGCAGCACGCCGAGGAGCCCCGGCTGACCGAGGGCGCCCAGATGCACGAGGGCGAGGTCTCCACCCGGCTCGGCCTGACCGGCTGGCCGGCGGTCGCCGAGGAGGCGATCATCGCCCGGGACGTGCTGCTTGCCGAACACGTCGGCAGCCGGCTGCACGTCTGCCACCTCTCCACCGCGGGCAGCGTCGAGGTGCTCCGGCACGCCAAGAAGCGCGGGGTACGGGTCACCGCCGAGGTCACCCCGCACCACCTGTTCTTCACCGACGAGGTCGTGAGCGGGAGGAGTGAGCTTGCGAGCCCCGCACTCGCGAACAGTGGAAGGACAGGGGCCAGCTACGACCCGGTGTTCAAGGTCAACCCGCCGCTGCGTACCGCCGCCGACGTCACCGCGCTGCGCGAGGCGCTGGTCGAGGGGATCGTCGACATCGTCGCCACCGACCACGCCCCGCACGCGCTGGAGGACAAGGAGTGCGAGTGGGCGTACGCCCGGCCGGGGATGCTCGGGCTGGAGACGGCGCTCTCGGTGCTGCTCGACGTACTCGGCGAACGGTGGGACCTGATCGCCGAGCGGATGTCCCGGACCCCGGCCCGGATCGCCGGGCTGACCGAGCACGGCCGTGACCCGGCACCCGGGGTACCGGCCAACCTGACCCTGGTGGATCCGGCGGCCCGCCGCACCATCGACCCGGGCGAGCAGGCCAGCCGCAGCCGCAACACCCCGTACGCCGGGCTCACCCTGCCGGGCCGGATCGTCGCGACCTTCCTGCGCGGCGAGCCGACGGTACTGGACGGAAAGGCCGTGCGGTGATCCGAGCGAGGAGTGAGCTGGCGAGCCCCGCAGTCCGGATCGGAGGTCGGGCATGAGCAACCGGAGAAGATCCGCGATCCTGGTCCTGGAGGACGGCCGGACCTTCCGGGGCGAGGCGTACGGCAGCGTGGGGGAGACCTTCGGCGAGGCCGTCTTCAACACCGGGATGACCGGCTACCAGGAGACGCTCACCGACCCGTCGTACCACCGCCAGGTGGTGGTGCAGACCGCGCCGCACATCGGCAACACCGGGGTGAACCCCGAGGACGACGAGTCGGGCCGGATCTGGGTGGCCGGGTACGTCGTCCGGGACCCGGCCCGGATCGGCTCCAACTGGCGGGCCACCGGCGCGCTGGAGGACCGGCTCGCCACCGAGGGCGTGGTCGGGATCGCCGGGGTGGACACCCGGGCGCTCACCCGGCACCTGCGGGAGCGCGGCGCGATGCGGGTCGGGGTCTCCAGCCTGACCGAGGACCCGAAGGAACTGCTGGCCCGGGTCCGCGAGGCGCCCCGGATGGAGGGGGCCGACCTCTCCGCCCAGGTGACCACGGCCCGGCCGTACGTCGTGCCGGCCGAGGGGGAGCACCGGTTCACCGTCGCCGCCCTCGACCTGGGGATCAAGCGGAACGTGCCGCGCCGGCTCGCCGCGCGCGGGGTCACCACGCACGTGCTGCCGGCCTCGTCCAGCATCGAGGACCTGCTGGCCACCGGTGCCGACGCGGTCTTCTTCTCGCCCGGTCCGGGCGACCCGGCCACCGCCGACCATCCGGCCGGGCTGGCCCGTGAGGTGATGCGCCGGCAGATCCCGCTCTTCGGCATCTGCTTCGGCAGCCAGATCCTCGGCCGGGCGCTCGGCTTCGGCACCTACAAGCTGGGATACGGGCACCGGGGCATCAACCAGCCGGTGCTGGACCAGTCCACCGGCAAGGTCGAGGTGACCAGCCACAACCACGGGTTCGCGGTCGACGCGCCGCTGAACCAGGTGATCGACACCGACTTCGGCGGGGTCGAGGTCAGCCATGTCTGCCTGAACGACAACGTGGTCGAGGGGCTGCGGGCCAGGGACGTGCCCGCGTTCACCGTGCAGTACCACCCGGAGGCGGCGGCCGGCCCGCACGACGCGGACTACCTCTTCGACCGCTTCGCGGAACTTGTGGAGCGAAAAGGCAAGAGCGGCGCCGAGCTCATCGAGAAGAAGGGCTCCTGATGCCCAGGCGGACAGACCTCAAGCACGTAATGGTGATCGGCTCCGGGCCGATCGTGATCGGCCAGGCCTGCGAGTTCGACTACTCCGGTACCCAGGCCTGCCGGGTGCTGCGCGCGGAGGGGCTGCGGGTCAGCCTGGTCAACTCCAACCCGGCGACCATCATGACCGACCCGGAGTTCGCCGACGCCACCTACGTCGAGCCGATCACCCCGGAGTTCGTCGAGCTGGTCATCGCCAAGGAACGCCCGGACGCCCTGCTGCCCACCCTGGGCGGCCAGACCGCGCTGAACACCGCAGTGGCGCTGCACGAGTCCGGGGTACTCGCCAAGTACGGCGTCGAGCTGATCGGCGCCGACATCGACGCGATCCGGCGCGGCGAGGACCGGCAGCTCTTCAAGGAGATCGTCGCCAAGGCCGGCGGCGAGACCCCGCGCAGCCGGGTCTGCCACTCGATGGAGGAGGTCCGGGCCACAGTCGGTGAACTGGGCCTGCCGGTGGTGATCCGGCCGTCGTTCACGATGGGCGGCCTCGGCTCCGGGATGGCGCACACCGACGAGGACCTGGAGCGGATCGCCGGGGCGGGACTCGCCGAAAGCCCTGTGCACGAGGTACTCATCGAGGAGAGCGTGCTCGGCTGGAAGGAGTACGAACTCGAACTGATGCGGGACCGCAACGACAACGTCGTGGTGGTCTGCTCGATCGAGAACGTCGACCCGATGGGTGTGCACACCGGGGACAGCGTCACCGTCGCACCGGCGATGACCCTGACCGACCGCGAGTACCAGCGGCTGCGTGACCTCGGCATCGCGGTGCTCCGCGAGGTCGGGGTGGACACCGGCGGCTGCAACATCCAGTTCGCGGTCAACCCGCGCGACGGCCGGCTGGTCGTGATCGAGATGAACCCGCGGGTCTCCCGCTCGTCGGCGCTGGCCTCGAAGGCGACCGGTTTCCCGATCGCCAAGATCGCCGCGAAGCTGGCCGTCGGCTACACCCTGGACGAGATCCCGAACGACATCACCCTGAAGACCCCTGCCGCCTTCGAGCCGGCCCTCGACTACGTGGTGGTGAAGATCCCCCGGTTCGCCTTCGAGAAGTTCCCGGCCGCCGACCGCGAACTCACCACCACCATGAAGTCGGTGGGCGAGGCGATGAGCCTGGGCCGGAACTTCCCCGAGGCGCTGAACAAGGCGATGCGCTCGATGGAGACGAAGGAGGCCGGCTTCTGGACCGTGCCGGACCCGGAGGGCGCGACCCTGGAGTCGACGCTCGCGGCGCTGCGGATGCCGCACGACGGGCGGCTCTACACCGTCGAGCGGGCGCTTCGGCTCGGCGCCTCGGTGGCGCAGGTGTCGGAGGCGTCCGGCGGGATCGACCCGTGGTTCCTGGACCAGATCGCCGGGCTCGTCGAGCTGCGCGCCGAGATCGTCGGTGCCGCCGTACTCGACGAGGAGCTGTTGCGCCGGGCCAAGCGGGCCGGCATCTCCGACCGGCAGCTCGCCGCGCTCCGCCCGGAGCTGGCCGCCGAGGACGGGGTACGCACCCTCCGGCACCGGCTCGGGGTACGCCCGGTCTACAAGACCGTCGACACCTGCGCCGCCGAGTTCGCCGCCGGTACCCCGTACCACTACAGCAGTTACGAGGAAGAGACCGAGGTGACCGGATCGGACCGGCCCAAGGTGCTGATCCTCGGCTCCGGGCCGAACCGGATCGGCCAGGGCATCGAGTTCGACTACTCCTGCGTGCACGCGGTCATGGCGCTGCGCAGCGCGCCGCTGGGTTCGGCCGCTGCGTCAGGTTCCGGCGCCGAGGGCGCGGGCTACGAGACGGTGATGGTCAACT
Organism: Plantactinospora sp. CNZ320; assembly: GCF_002846275.1. Taxonomy (NCBI): domain Bacteria; kingdom Bacillati; phylum Actinomycetota; class Actinomycetes; order Micromonosporales; family Micromonosporaceae; genus Plantactinospora; species Plantactinospora sp. CNZ320. Next base: position 2,116,977 of record NZ_PJMP01000001.1, on the reverse strand, counting down.
GCAACCCGGAGACGGTCTCCACCGACTACGACACCGCCGACCGGCTCTACTTCGAGCCGCTGACCTTCGAGGACGTGCTGGAGGTCTGGCACTCCGAGGACACCTCCGGTAAGGCGGCCGGCGGGCCGGGTGTGGTCGGCGTGATCGTGCAGCTCGGCGGGCAGACCCCGCTGGGCCTGGCGCAGCGGCTCAAGGACGCGGGCGTGCCGATCGTCGGTACCAGCCCGGAGTCGATCCACCTGGCCGAGGAGCGGGGCGCGTTCGGTGCGCTGCTGGACCGGGCCGGGTTGCGGTCGCCGGCACACGGCACCGCCACCGCGTACGACGAGGCGCACGCGATCGCCGCCGAGATCGGCTATCCGGTGCTGGTCCGGCCCTCGTACGTGCTCGGCGGGCGGGGCATGGAGATCGTCTACGACGACGAGACGCTGCGCGGGTACATCGCCCGGGCCACCGACATCTCGCCGGACCATCCGGTGCTGGTGGACCGCTTCCTCGACGACGCGATCGAGATCGACGTGGACGCGCTCTGCGACGCCGACGGCGAGGTCTACGTCGGCGGGGTGATGGAGCACATCGAGGAGGCCGGGATCCACTCCGGCGACTCGTCCTGCGCACTGCCGCCGATCACGCTGGCCAGCTCGCACCTGGCGGCGGTACGCCACTACACCGTGCAGATCGCCCGGGGGATCGGGGTACGCGGCCTGCTCAACGTGCAGTACGCGCTGAAGGACGACACCCTCTACGTGCTGGAGGCGAACCCCCGGGCGTCCCGTACCGTGCCGTTCGTCTCCAAGGCCACGGCGGTGCCGCTGGCCAAGGCGGCGGCCCGGATCATGCTCGGCGCCACGATCGCCGAACTGCGCGCCGAGCGGCTGCTCCCGCCGACCGGCGACGGCACCACCACCCCGGCCGACGCGCCGGTGGCGGTGAAGGAGGCGGTGCTGCCGTTCAAGCGGTTCCGCACCCCGACCGGCAAGGGCATCGACTCGCTGCTCGGCCCGGAGATGAAGTCCACTGGCGAGGTGATGGGCATCGACACCGCCTTCGGGCACGCCTTCGCCAAGTCGCAGGCGGCGGCGTACGGCTCGCTGCCGGTCCGGGGCAGGGTCTTCGTCTCGGTGGCCAACCGGGACAAGCGCGGCATGATCTTCCCGGTCAAGCGCCTCGCCGACCTCGGCTTCGAGATCGTCGCCACCACCGGCACCGGTGAGGTGCTGCGCCGGCACGGCATCTCCTGCACGCTGATCCGCAAGCACTACGAGGAGGGCGCCGACTCGCCGGACGCGGTCTCGCTGATCGCGGCCGGCGAGGTGGACCTGGTGATCAACACGCCGCAGGGTTCCGGGGCGAGCGCCCGCTCCGACGGGTACGAGATCCGCAGTGCGGCGGTCGGCGCGGACACCCCGTGCATCACCACGGTGCCCGGCGCGGCGGCGGCGGTGATGGGGATCGAGGCGTTGATCCGCGGCGACATGTCGGTCCGGCCGTTGCAGGAGCTGCACGCGGCGCTGCGGGCCGGCGAGTGAGCGCGTCGACGACGACGGAACCGGGCCGGGGTACGGCGGGCGGGGGAGCGGTCTTCGACCGGGTCGTCCGGCCGGCGCTGTTCCGGCTCGGCGGCGGTGACGCCGAGACCGCGCACGAGTGGACGCTGCGCCGGCTGGCCAGGCTGTCCCGCAGCCCGGCCGCGCTGGCCCTGCTGCGGGCCCGGTACGCCGTCTCCGCCCCGCGCACCGTCTTCGGGATCGACTTCCCCAACCCGGTCGGGTTGGCCGCCGGGATGGACAAGGACGGTGCCGCGCTGCCGGCCTGGCCGGCGCTCGGCTTCGGCTTCGTCGAGGTCGGCACCGTCACCGCGCACCCGCAGCCGGGCAACCCCCGGCCGAGGCTGTTCCGGCTGCCGGAGAGCGCGGCGGTGATCAACCGGATGGGCTTCAACAACGCCGGTGCCGGGGCGCTGGCCGCCCGGCTGGCCGCGCTGCGCCGGCCGTTGGGTGTGCCGCTCGGCATCTCGCTCGGCAAGTCCAAGGTCACCCCGTTGGACGACGCCGTCGCCGACTACCTCGCCTCCTACCGGGCGCTGGCGCCGTACGGCGACTACTTCGCGGTCAACGTCTCCTCGCCGAACACCCCGGGACTGCGGGCGTTGCAGGACCGGGCGCACCTCGACACGCTGCTGACCGCGCTGGTCGGGGAGAAGCCGATCCTGGTCAAGTTCGCCCCGGACCTGACCGAGCCGGCCATCGCCGACCTGCTGGCGGTCTGCCTGGACCGGGGCGCCGCCGGGGTGATCGCCACCAACACCACGCTGGGCCGGGACGGGATCGCCCCGGCCGACGCGCACCGGGCCGGCGAGGCGGGCGGGCTCTCCGGGCGGCCGCTGACCGCGCGTACCCGGAAGGTGGTCTCCTTCGTGCACCGCGAGACCGGCGGCGCGCTGCCGGTGGTCGGGGTGGGCGGCATCCTCGACCCGGCGGACGGCACCGCGCTGCTGGACGCCGGAGCCAGCCTGGTGCAGCTCTACACCGGCTTCGTCTACGGCGGGCCGGGACTGGTCCGCGCGGTGGCCCGGGCGAGCCGGCGGTGAACACCGGGGAGGTCGCCACAGCCGGAGCGGGGGAGCGGCGGTGACCCCGGAGGAGATCCTCGCGGCCGACCGGGCACACGTCTGGCACCCGTACGCCCCGATGCCGGCCAGCACCGACCCCTTCGTGGTCTCCGGCGCCGAGGGGGTACGGCTGCACCTGGCCGACGGCCGGGAACTGGTCGACGGCATGTCGTCGTGGTGGGCGGCGATCCACGGGTACCGGCATCCGGTGCTGGACGCCGCCGTCACCGACCAGCTCGGCCGGATGAGCCACGTGATGTTCGGCGGGTTGACCCACGAGCCCGCCGTCCGGTTGGCCGGCACCCTCGTCGAGATCACCCCACCCGGCCTGGAACACGTCTTCCTCTGCGACTCCGGCTCGGTCTCGGTCGAGGTGGCCGTCAAGATGGCGTTGCAGTACCAGCGCGGCCGGGGGCGGCCCCAGCGGCACCGGCTGGCCACCTGGCGGGGCGGATACCACGGGGACACCTTCCATCCGATGAGCGTCTGCGACCCGGTCGGCGGGATGCACTCGCTCTGGACCGGCGTACTGCCCCGGCAGGTCTTCGCCGACGTGCCGCCGGCCGGCTTCGCCACCCCGATCGACCCGGCGTACGCGAGCGCGCTCGCCGACGCGCTGCACAGGCATGCCGGCGAACTCGCGGCGGTGATCGTCGAGCCGGTGGTGCAGGGGGCCGGGGGGATGCGCTTCCACAACCCGCACTATCTCCGGCTGCTCCGCGAGGTCTGCACCGAGCACGACATCGTGCTGATCTTCGACGAGATCGCCACCGGCTTCGGCCGGACCGGCGCGCTCTTCGCGGCGGAGCACGCGGGGGTGACCCCGGACGTGATGTGTCTGGGCAAGGCGCTCACCGGCGGCTACCTGAGCCTGGCCGCCACGCTCTGCACCCCGGGGGTCGCCGAGGGCATCTCCGGCACCGGAGTGTTGGCGCACGGCCCGACCTTCATGGGGAACCCGCTTGCCTGTGCGGTCGCAAACGCCTCTGTCGGGCTCCTGGAGGCCGGAAACTGGGCGGCGGACGTCGAGAGGATCTCCGCCGGGCTGTCGGCCGGCCTGGCGCCGTTACGGGGCGCCGCAGGGGTGGCCGACGTCCGGGTGCTGGGCGCGATCGGGGTGGTGCAACTCGACCACGACGTGAAGATGTCGGCGGCGACCGAGGCCGCGGCGGCGTACGGGGTGTGGCTGCGCCCGTTCCGGGACCTGATCTACACGATGCCGCCGTACGTCACCGGGGAGGACGACCTGGCCCTGATCTGTGCGGCGATCGGGGCGGCCGCCGAGGCCGGCTGACCCGACGGGGTCGACCCCGGATCCGCCACCCGGTCCGGGCGGATGCGGCCGGAACAGAACGTGACGGTTAGTCCCGGCGACATGACAGATGGTCACGTCGCCGACGGAGAGGAGAGGCGAATGGAGACCTTCGGCAGCCGGCTGCACCGGGCGATGGCGGAGCGCGGGCCGCTCTGCGTCGGCATCGACCCCCATCCGGCCCTGCTGTCTCGGTGGGGGCTCAGCGACGACGTCGACGGGCTCGCCCGGTTCGGCGGGACGGTGGTCGAGGCGCTCGGCGACCGGGTCGCTGTCGTCAAGCCGCAGTCGGCGTTTTTCGAGCGGTTCGGGTCGCGCGGGGTCGGCGTACTTGAGTCAATTATCCGACAGTTGCGGGGCGCCGGCGCGCTCGTTCTGCTTGACGTCAAGCGCGGCGACATCGGCTCCACGGTCGCCGCGTACGCCGACGCGTACCTGGATCCATCCAGCCCGATGTATGTCGACGCGATCACCGCGAGCCCCTTCCTGGGGGTCGGCTCGCTCGCCCCGATGTTCGACACGGCGCGCAAGTACGGCGGCGGCGTCTTCGTGCTGGCGCTCACCTCCAACCCCGAGGGCGCCAGCGTGCAGCGGGCCGTCGGTGCGGACGGGCGCACGGTCGCCCAAACGATCATTGAAGAGATTTCGCAGCTCAACGCGGGTGCGGAACCGCTGGGCAGCTTCGGGCTGGTGGTCGGCGCCACCATCGGCGAGACCGGGCACGACCTCTCCGGGGTGGGCGGACCACTGCTCGCCCCGGGGCTCGGCGCGCAGGGCGGGCGCGCCGACGACCTGCGTACGGTCTTCGGGAACGGGCTGTCGTCGGTGCTCCCGTCGTACTCCCGGGAGGTGCTCGGGGCGGGTCCCGACCCCGCCGCGTTGCGGGCCGCCGCGGAGCGGGCGCTCGCCGATTGCCGGGCCGCGCTGGCCGGCGGCAGTCAGTGATCTCGCGGTTACGCTGACATGATCATGGCGTGCCCACGTTGCCGAAACCTCCGCAGGCCGCTAGTTTTCCCCGCGCTGGGAACCACATACCCCTTTGGTTCCCAGGCACACCACGTTTCACAGATGCGACGGCGCGTCCCGCCCGTCGCGATAGGGACCTGAGGAGAACTGGTGCCGCTCCCCCAACTGAGCCCCGAACAGCGCGCAGCCGCGCTGGAGAAGGCCGCGGAGATCCGCAAGGCTCGGGCGAAGCTCAAGGAAGAGCTCAAGCAGGGCAAGACCAACCTCGCCGCCGTCCTCGACCGTGCGGAGTCGGACGACGTCGTCGGCAAGCTGAAGGTATCGGCCGTACTTCAGGCCATGCCTGGAATCGGCAAGATCCGGGCCACCCAGATCATGGAGAAGCTCAAGATCGCCGACAGCCGTCGCCTCCGTGGCCTCGGTGAGCAGCAGCGCAAGGCACTGCTTGGAGAATTCTCGGCGAACTAGTTCCACCCGCCGTGTAGAAACAAGCAGTGAGTACGCATGACGATGTCCGCCCAGCGGCTCGTCTCACGGTCCTTGCCGGTCCCTCCGGGGCCGGCAAGGACAGCGTGACCCGACTTGTCCGGGCCCGGTCGCCCCGGTTGTGGCTGCCGGTTCCGGTGACCACCCGCCCCCGTCGGCGGTACGAGGCCGACGGCGTGCACTACCGCTTCCTGGACCGGGCCGAATTCGGCCGGCTCCTCGACGGCGGACAGTTGCTGGAGTGGTCGGAAATTGGCGTCCACCTGTACGGGACGCCCCGCGAACCGGTGCTGATCCGGTTGTCGGCCGGCCAACCGGTGTTGCTCCCGATCGATCTGCGCGGCGCACACCAGGTGCGGTCGGCGATGCCGCAGGCCCGGCTGGTCTACCTGGCCCCGAGCCGGTCCGACGCCGACGCGGCGGGCCGAGAATTCGACGCGACGGTCGTCAACGACGTGCTCGGGCGCGCTGCGGACGAACTGGTAAGCTTGCTCGGTTCGTCCTTTCTGACGCCGACCTGAGGCACGCCGACGCGGGCAACCCATCCGGGCCAACCACCCATCTGGGCCACCACGGCGAGCGCTGCCGGCGAGGTCGCCGCGGATGCGAGGCGGACGCAGACCTGAGCCAACTCCGACCTGACCGCCGCGCCCGGCGGTCGAGAAGACACCGAGGTTTATCCCCGTGGGATCCATCGCCAGTCCCGAAGGCATCACCAACCCGCCGATCGACGAGCTGCTCGAGAAGACCACCTCGAAGTACGCTCTGGTGATCTTCGCCGCCAAGCGCGCCCGTCAGGTGAACGCCTACTACAGCCAGCTCGGCGAGGGCCTGCTGGAATACGTCGGCCCGCTGGTCGAGACCACCCCGCAGGAGAAGCCGCTCTCGATCGCGATGCGGGAGATCAACGCCGGTCTGCTCACCGCTGAGCCGACCGACCAGCCGTAGGGTCGTCCGGGCGTCGGCGATGACCGCGGTCGTACTCGGTGTGGGTGGTGGCATCGCCGCCTACAAGGCATGTGAGCTGCTCCGGCTCTTCACGGAGTCGGGGCACCGGGTCCGGGTCGTGCCGACCGCCTCCGCGCTGCGCTTCGTCGGCGCGCCGACCTGGGAGGCGTTGAGCGGCCAGCCGGTCGCCGACGAGGTCTGGGCCGACGTGCACGAGGTGCCGCACGTCCGCCTCGGTCAGACCGCCGATCTGGTCGTCGTCGCCCCGGCAACCGCCGACCTGCTGGCCAGGGCCGCGCACGGGCTCGCCGACGACCTGCTCACCAACACCCTGCTGACCGCCCGCTGCCCGGTGGTGCTCGCCCCGGCGATGCACACCGAGATGTGGGAGCACCCGGCCACCGTGGAGAACGTCGCCACGCTGCGCCGTCGGGGTGTGCTGGTGATCGAGCCGGCCAGTGGCCGGCTGACCGGGGTCGACACCGGCAAGGGCCGGCTGCCCGAGCCGGCCGAGATCTTCGCGGTGGCCCGCCGGGTGCTCGCCCGGGGCGTCGCCGAACCCCGGGACCTGGTCGGCCGCCGGGTGGTGGTCACGGCCGGCGGCACCCGTGAGCCGCTGGACCCGGTGCGGTTCCTCGGCAACCGGTCGTCGGGCAAGCAGGGCTACGCCTTCGCCCGGACGGCGGTGGCCCGGGGTGCCCAGGTGACGGTGGTCGCCGCGAACGTGGCGCTGCCGGATCCGGCCGGGGCGGACGTGGTCCGGGTCTCCACCACCGAGGAGTTGCGCAAGGCCACCCTGGAGGCGGCCGAGACGGCCGACGCCGTGGTGATGGCGGCGGCACCCGCGGACTTCCGGCCGGCGACGTACGCGACAGACAAAATCAAGAAGTCGGACCGTGCCGACCCGCTCACCGTCGAGCTGGTGGCCAACCCCGACATCGCCGCCGAGCTGGGCCAGCGCCGACGGCCGGAGCAGGTGCTGGTGGCCTTCGCCGCCGAGACCAGCGACGCCGAGACGAATGCCCGGGCCAAGCTGGTCCGCAAGCGGGCCGACCTCATCGTCGTCAACGAGGTCGGTCCGAACAAGGTCTTCGGTGCCGATCGCAACACCGCCGTCGTGCTCGGCGCTGACGGGTCGACGACAGCGTTTCCGGAGCAATCCAAGGAAGATCTCGCCGATGGCGTCTGGGATCTGGTAGTAACGCGCTTAACCGGCCTGTCATGACCGGGCAGCAGGCTTACCGGGCAGGGTCAGGGAACCATGCGGCCGTGACTACACTGCCGCGTCAACTGAATTCGAGATCTTAGGAGCACCGTGGTACGTCGCTTGTTCACCTCGGAGTCGGTCACGGAAGGCCACCCGGACAAGATCGCTGACCAGATCAGCGACGGCATCCTCGACGCGCTGCTGGACCAGGATCCGCGTAGCCGGGTCGCGGTCGAAACTCTCATCACGACCGGCCAGGTGCACGTCGCGGGCGAGGTGACCACGAAGGCGTACGCCGACATTCCGGCGATCGTCCGCGAGACGATCCTGAACATCGGCTACGACTCGTCCAAGAAGGGCTTCGACGGCGCCTCCTGCGGCGTCAGCGTGTCGATCGGTTCGCAGTCGCCGGACATCGCCCAGGGTGTGGACAGCGCCATCGAGCTGCGCTCCGGCTCCTCGGAGAGCGCGCTGGACGCCCAGGGCGCCGGTGACCAGGGCATGATGTTCGGCTTCGCCTGCTCCGAGACGCCCGAGCTGATGCCGCTGCCGATCGCGCTGGCGCACCGGCTGGCCCGGCGGCTCTCCGCCACCCGCAAGGACGGGACCATTCCCTACCTGCGGCCGGACGGCAAGACCCAGGTGACGATCGAATACGACGGGCTGCGCCCGGTCCGGCTCGACACGGTCGTCGTCTCCAGCCAGCACGCCGCCGACATCTCGCTGGAGTCGCTGCTGACCCCGGACATCCGCGAGCACGTCATCGCGCCGGAGCTGGAGGAGCTGGGCCTCGACATCGACGGGTACCGGCTGCTGGTCAACCCCACCGGCCGGTTCGAGATCGGCGGGCCGATGGGTGACGCCGGACTGACCGGGCGCAAGATCATCGTCGACACCTACGGCGGGTACGCCCGGCACGGCGGTGGGGCGTTCTCCGGCAAGGACCCGTCCAAGGTCGACCGCTCCGCCGCGTACGCGACCCGTTGGGTGGCGAAGAACGTGGTGGCCGCCGGGCTGGCCGAGCGCTGCGAGGTCCAGGTGGCGTACGCGATCGGCAAGGCGCACCCGGTGAGCCTCTTCATCGAGACCTTCGGCACCGAGACCGTGCCGGTGGACCGGATCGAGCGGGCGGTCGGCGAGGTCTTCGACCTCCGTCCGGCAGCCATCATCCGGGACCTGCACCTGCTCCGCCCGATCTACCGGCAGACCGCCGCCTACGGCCACTTCGGCCGCGAGCTGCCCGATCTGACCTGGGAGAACACGGACCGCGCCGCCGACCTCAAGTCGGCCGCGGGAGCCTGACCACCAGCAAGCGCAGCGACCGGCAGCCCGCACCTGGGCTGCCGGTCGCTCGCGTCTGCGTGGACGTGCCGCTGGCGCACCTGGACCGGCCCTTCGACTACCTGGTCCCGGCGGATCTCACCGACCAGGCCCGGCCGGGCACCCGGGTGCGGGTGCGCTTCGCCGGCCAGCTCGTCGACGGCTGGTTGCTGGACCGGGCCGAACTCTCCGCCCACGAGGGCCGGCTCAGTTACCTGGAGCGGGTGGTCTCGCCCGAGCAGGTGCTGACAGCGGAGGTGGCCCGGCTGGCCCGGGCGGTCGCCGACCGGTACGCCGGCAACCTCGCCGACGTGCTGCGGCTGGCCGTACCGCCCCGGCACGCCCGGGTCGAGCGCGAAGCCGCCCCGCCCACTGCGCCGGTGGCCGGTGCGGTCGACGCCGACGGTGCCGTCGAGGCGGGCTGGCGGGACTACCCGGCCGGACCCGGGTTCCTGCGGGCGCTGGCCGCCGGCCGGGCGCCCCGGGCCGTCTGGTCGGCGCTGCCCGGCGAGGACTGGGCGACCCGGTTCGCCGAGGCGGCGGCGGCGACCCTGCGCGGTGGCCGGGGCGTGGTGGCGGTGGTGGCCGACGCCCGGGACCTGGAACGGCTCGACGCCGCGCTGACCGGGCTGCTCGGCGAGGACCGGCACGTGGCGCTCTCCGCGGCGCTCGGGCCGGCGCGGCGGTACCGGGCGTTCCTGGCCGCCTGCCGGGGCCGGGTGCCGGTGGTGATCGGTACCCGGGCCGCGATGTTCGCCCCGGTCACCGACCTCGGGCTGGTGGCGATCTGGGACGACGGGGACGACCTGCACGCCGAGCCCCGGGCGCCGTACCCGCACGCCAGGGAGGTGCTGCTCACCCGAGCGCGGCTCGGTGACGCCGCGGTGCTGGTCGGCGGGTACGCCCGTACCGCCGAGTCGCGGCTGCTGGTCGAGACGGGTTGGGCGCGGGAGATCGTGGCGGACCGGTCGACGCTGCGGGCGCGTACCCCGAGGATCACGCCGACCGGCGATGACCCGCAGTTGGCCCGCGATCCCGCCGCCGCCTCGGCCCGGCTGCCGAGCCTGGCCTGGGACGCGGCCCGGACGGCGTTGAAGGCCGACGCGCCGGTACTGGTCCAGGTGCCCCGGCGCGGTTACCTGCCGGCGGTGGCCTGCGCGCAGTGCCGGGAGCCGGCCCGCTGCCCGCACTGCTCCGGTCCGCTCGCCCTGCGCTCGGCCAGCGCCATCCCGGCCTGCCGGTGGTGCGCCCGGGTGACCGCCGGCTACGCCTGCCCGCAGTGCGGCGGGCACCGGCTCCGGGCGGCGGTGGTGGGTGCCCGGCGTACCGCCGAGGAGCTGGGCCGGGCGTTTCCGGGCGTGCCGGTGCGCACCTCGGGTCGGGAGGAGGTGCTGCGTTCGGTGCCCGGCGACGCGGGGCTGGTGATCGCGACACCCGGCGCGGAGCCGGTGGCCGACGGCGGTTACGGCGCGGTGCTGCTGCTGGACTCCTGGGCGCTGCTGACCCGGGCAGACCTGCGGGCCGGGGAGGAGGCGCTGCGGCGCTGGCTGGCGGCGGCGGCGCTGGCCCGGCCCGGTGCGGCCGGCGGCCGGGTGGTGGTGGTCGCGGACGGGTCGCTGGCGCCGGTGCAGGCGCTGCTGCGCTGGGATCCGGGCTGGTTCGCCGGTCGGGAGCTGGCCGAGCGGCGGGAGCTGGGCTTTCCGCCGGCTGCCCGGATGGCCAGCCTGACCGGGGTGGCGGCGGCGGTGGCGGAGCTGCTCGACGAGGCCCGGCTGCCGCCGACCGCCGAGGTGCTCGGCCCGGTGCCGGCGGCGCAGGGGCAGGAGCGGATGCTGGTCCGGGTGCCCCGGTCCCAGGCCGCCGCGCTGGCCGCCGCGCTGCACGAGGCGGCCGCGCTGCGTACGGCCCGCAAGGCCGGGCAGCCGGTCCGGATCCAGGTCGACCCGCAGGACATCTTCTGACGGGTACCGACGACTTCTGACCGGGTACCGACCGAGAACCCGACACGGAGGGTTGTTTCGACTACCGTCCGCAGTGGGTATCCGGAGCAGGCGCACTAAGAGTCCGACCTGTGGTCGGGGATTCGGGTGATACCATCGCCCCCTCATGCTCCACGCGAGAGGCGTGACGGAGAGTGACCGCGCCGGTTCGGCGTTCAAACTATTGATCTTGAGCAACCTGGGATCAGGGGTGGGTAGGTCGTGACCGGTCGGCAGTCGATCGTCCTGAACGGTGACCTTGGTAGCGGTAAGAGCACCGTCTCCATCGAGCTGGCCAAACGACTCGGGTTGCGCCGGGTCAGCGTCGGCGACCTCTATCGGGAGATGGCCCAGCAGCGCAAGATGACCGCGCTCCAGCTCAACCTGCACGCCGAGCTGGACCAGGCCGTCGACGGCTATGTCGACCAGCTCCAGCAGGACATCGCCGACTCCGGTGAGCAGCTCATCGTCGACAGCCGGCTCGCCTGGCACTTCTTCAAGGACGCGCTCAAGATCCACATGATCACCGAGCCGACCGAGGCGGCCCGCCGGGTGCTCGCCCGGCCGTCCGGGCCGGCGGAGAGCTACACCTCGATCGAGGAGGCCCGGGCCAAGCTGCACGAGCGCAGCGAGAGCGAGCGGAACCGCTTTCTGGTCCGGTACGGCGTCGACAAGGCGAAACTGCGCAACTACGACCTGATCTGCGACACCACCAAGGCGTCCGCGAACGAGGTGGTCGAGCACGTCATCGCCGCCTACGAGGGCTCCTTCGGCCGGGAGATCCTCCGGGACTCCCCGCCGCTGCTGCTGCTCGACCCGGCCCGGATCTACCCCACCCAGGAGATCCAGGGGCTGCGCGGCCTCTGGGAGACGGACTTCGTCGCCCAGATCGGGCAGGCCGGGGAGGAGGCCCTGGAGCCGCTGCGGATCGGCTACACCGGCGAGAAGTTCTTCGTGGTCGACGGGCACCGCCGGCTCAGCGCCGCGCTGCGCAACGGCTTCAAGCTGGTGCCGGGGCAACTCGTCGCCGAGTGCGACGAACAGGTGGTCGGCGGGCTCAGCGCGATCGAGTACTTCCGGGCCGAGGTCGGGCTCAGCGTGATCTACGACTGGGACGCCGCACACGGTACGCAGCTGCCGCTTCCCGAGCACATCCTGGAGCGCACCGACGCCGTACTGGCCGGCGAGCCGGGCACCCAACCCTGACCCGTCGCCGCAGCACCTCGGCACCGCCGCGTCCCACTTCTGCGGCCCGATCCGCCCCCCGTGACCGACGTCACGGCGGCTGCACACCGAACCGGCCCGCGCACCCGCCGACCCCGGGGCGGGGCCGGCGCACCGCCTCGGCACCCCGGCCCGCCCGTAGACTGGGCACGGCACCACCGATCCCATCCGTGAAGGAGCCGTCCCGCGTGACCGTCCAGCCCATCCGTCTCTTCGGGGACCCGGTGCTGCGCACCCCGGCCGAACCGGTCGTCGACTTCGACGCCGAGCTGCGCAAACTGGTCGCCGACCTGACCGACACGATGCGGGAGCAGAACGGTGCCGGCCTCGCCGCGCCGCAGCTCGGCGTGGGCCTGCGGGTGTTCGCCTTCGACGTCGACGACGTGCTCGGACACCTGGTCAACCCGGTGCTGGAGTTCCCCGACTCCGACGAGCAGGACGGCCCGGAGGGCTGCCTCTCCATCCCCGGGCTCTACTTCGACACCAAGCGCCGGCTCAACGTGGTCGCCAAGGGCTACAACGAGTACGGCGACCCGATGCAGATCGTCGGCACCGGCCTGATGGCCCGGTGCATCCAGCACGAGACCGACCATCTCGACGGGGTGCTCTTCCTCGACCGACTCGACGCCGAGGGGCGCAAGGAGGCGATGAAGGCGATCCGGCAGGCCGACTGGTACGACCAGGACGCCCCGCCGGTGGTCAAGGTCAGCCCGCACGACCCGCCGGCCAACCGGCGCCAGGGCCTCGCCGCCAAGCTCGGACTGGGCGGTTCGGAGCGCTCCGCCAGCCCGTTCGGCCTGGGTCGGTGACCCGGCCGGTGCGTCTGATCTTCGCCGGTACCCCGGCCGTCGCCCTGCCCAGCCTGGACGCCATCGCCGCCTCCGGGCACGAACTGCTGGCCGTGGTGACCCGCCCCGACGCCCCGGCGGGTCGGGGCAGGGGAGTGACCCGGTCACCCGTCGGCGCCTGGGCCGACGAGCGGGGCATCGAGGTGCTGACCCCGGCCCGGCCCCGGGAGCCGGAGTTCCTCGACCGGCTGCGTCAACTCGCCCCGGACTGCGTACCGGTGGTCGCCTACGGTGCGCTGGTGCCGCCGGAGGCGCTGGAGATCCCGGCGTACGGCTGGGTCAACCTGCACTTCTCGCTGCTGCCCGCCTGGCGCGGTGCCGCACCCGTGCAGCACGCGGTGCTGCACGGCGACCAGGTCACCGGCGCCAGCGTCTTCCAACTGGAGGCCGGGCTGGACACCGGGCCGGTCTTCGGCACCGTGACCGAGGAGGTCCGCCCCACCGACACCTCCGGCGACCTGCTGGAGCGGCTCGCGCACAGCGGCTCCGGGCTGCTGGTGCAGGTGCTCGACGCGATCGGCCAGGGCACCGCGCGGGCGGTGCCGCAACCCGCCGACGGTGTCTCGCTGGCGCCGAAGCTGACCGTCGCCGACGGTGAGGTCCGCTGGTCGGAGCCGTCCTTCGCGGTGGACCGGCGGATCCGGGCCGCCACCCCGGCACCGGGCGCCTGGACCCAGTTCCGGGGCGACCGGGTCAAGCTCGGCCCGGTGCGGCCGGTCGGCAACGCACCGGAACTCAAGCCCGGCGAGTTGCTTGTCGAGCGCGGCCGGGTGCTGGCCGGTACCGCCACCACTCCGGTGGAGTTGGGCGAGGTACGCGCGGCGGGCAAGCGCGCGATGCCGGCGCCGGACTGGGCCCGGGGCGTACGGGTCGCCGGTGGGGAGCACTTCGGGTGAGCGAACGTACCGGACAGGTCGGCGGTACCGCACGGGCCGGAGCCGACCGGGATCGCGACGACCGTACCCAGCGTGGCGCCGACCGGCGACGCGACGACCGGGGCGGCGACCGTGGCCGTCCGCGCGACGGTGCCGGCCGGCGGGACCGGGACGGGCGTCCGCCCCGGGCCGGACGGCCGGCGGTCGACCTGCCACGGCAGGCGGCGTACGAGGCGATCGAGGCGGTGCACCGGGACGACGCGTACGCGAACCTCGTGCTGCCGGGCATCCTGCGTGACCGGCGGTTGCACGGCCGGGACGCGGCCTTCGCCACCGAGCTGACCTACGGCACGCTGCGGGTCCGGGGCACCCTGGACGCGATCCTCACCGCCGCCGCCGGCCGGGACGTGGCGCGGATCGACCCGCAGCCCCGGGACGCGCTGCGGCTCGGCGCCTACCAGATCCTCTACACCCGGGTCCCGGCGCACGCCGCCGTCTCCTCCACGGTCGACCTGGTCCGTTCGCTCGCTCCGGGCGCGGGCGGCTTCGCCAACGCCGTGCTGCGGGAGGTCTCCGGCAAGGACCTCGACACCTGGCTGGCCGAGCTGGCCCCGCCGGCCGAGACCGACCCGATCGGGCACCTGGCGCTGCGCTACAGCCATCCGGAGTGGATCGTCCGGGCCTTCTCCGAGGCGCTCGGCGCAGACCTGGGGGAGACCACCCGGCTGCTGATCGAGGACAACCAGCCGCCGCCGGTGCACCTCTGCGTCCGCCCGGGCCGGGCGGACGCGGTCGAGGTCGCCGACGAGGTGGGGGGTGCGCCGGGCGCCTTCTCGCCGTACGCCGTCTACCTGGCCGGGGGTGCGCCGGGCGAGCTGGCGGCGGTCGCCGACGGCCGGGCGCACGTGCAGGACGAGGGCTCCCAACTGGTGGCCGCCGCGCTCACCGCCGCCGAGATCGACGGTACCGACGAACGCTGGCTCGACCTCTGTGCCGGTCCGGGCGGCAAGTCCGGGCTGCTCGGCGCGCTCGCCGCCCAGCGGGGTGCCGCGCTTACCGCGGTCGAGGTGGCCGAGCACCGGGCCCGGCTGGTCTCCCAGGCGGTACGCGGGCTGCCGGTGACTGTGCTGACCGCCGACGGGCGTACCGTCGGGCGCGACCCGGACCTGCCGGAGGACTCCTTCGACCGGGTACTCGTCGACGCGCCCTGCACCGGCCTCGGCTCGCTGCGGCGGCGTCCGGAGTCCCGCTGGCGCCGCCAGCCATCCGACCTGCCGGCGCTCACCCGGTTGCAGCGGGAGCTGCTCGGTGCCGCGCTCCGGGCGGTCCGGCCGGGCGGGGTGGTGGCGTACGTGACCTGCTCGCCGCACGTGGTGGAGACGCACGTCTCGGTCACCGAGGCGGCCCGGCGCTCCGGGGTGTCCGTCGACTTCGTCGACGCCCGCCCGCTGCTCCCGGCCGGGATGCCCGGTCTCGGCGACGGCCCGACGGTGCAGCTCTGGCCGCACCGGCACGGCACCGACGCCATGTTCCTGGCGGTCTTGCGCCGGGGCTGACCGGCACCGGTGCGGCGGTGCGCCCGACACCGGCCGGCGCCCGGCGGCGAGTTCCACCGAAGCGGGTGGGTGGGGACACTTCCGCACATACATTGCAGGTGTGGACGGGAAGACACCGCAGGTCCGGGCCATCGGCACTCCGCTGGACAGGTTCGACGGGCCGGCGAAGGTCACCGGAACCGCCCGGTACGCCTTCGAGCACCCCGTCGACCGGCCGGTCTCTCTCTTCCCGGTGCAGGCCACCGTGGCGGTGGGCCGGGTCGCCGCCGTGACGACCGAGCCGGCGCTTGCCGAGCCGGGCGTGCTGGCCGTGCTGACGCACGAGAACGCGACCCGGGTCGCCTCGTTCGACGATCCCGAGGTGACGATCCTGCAGACGCCCGAAGTGGCGTACCGGGGGCAGTTCGTCGCCGGGGTGGTGGCGGAGACCTCGGAGGCGGCTCGCCGGGCCGCCGGCCTGGTCCGGGTCGACTACCAGGCCGGCCCGCACGACGTGACGCTGCGGGGCGACCATCCCGACCGGTACGCCCCGGAGGTTATGAACGGCGGGTTCGCCACCGAAAGCGTGCTCGGTGACCCGGAGAAGGCGCTGGCCGAGGCGGCGGTACGCCTGGACGCCACCTACACCACCCCGTGGTACCAGCACGCCCAGTTGGAGCCGCACGCCACGATCGCGCACTGGGCCGACGACCGGCTCACCCTGCACGTCGGCAGCCAGGGCGTGCACGGGCTGCGCAGGTCGCTGGCGACGCTCTTCGGGCTCGACCCGGAGCGGATCCGGATCATCTCGCCACACGTCGGCGGCGCGTTCGGCGGCAAGCTGCACATCCATCCGGACGTCGTGCTCGCCGTACTGGCCGCGTTCGCCGTACCCGGTCGTCCGGTGCGGTTCGCGCTCACCCGGCAGCAGATGTTCTCCCAGGTCGGCTACCGCACCCCGTCGGTGCAGCGGATCCGGCTCGGCGCCGGCCCGGACGGCCGGCTGGTGGCGATCGGCCACGAGGTGGTGCAGCAGACCGCCCGGCACAAGGAGTTCGCCGAGCAGACCGCCACGCCGACCCGGGTGATGTACGCGGCGCCGCACCGGAGCACCACCCACCGGATGGTCCGGCTCGACGTGCCGGTACCGACGATCATGCGCGCCCCGGGCAAGGCCCCCGGGATGTACGCGCTGGAGTCGGCGATGGACGAGATGGCGATCGCCTGCGGGCAGGATCCGGTCGACTTCCGGATCGCCAACGAACCGCCGCGCGATCCCGAGCTGGACCGGCCGTTCTCCACCCGCAACCTGGTGGCCTGCCTGCGCGAGGGTGCCCGCCGGTTCGGCTGGGCCGGCCGGGACCCGACTCCCGGGGTCCGGCGGGCCGCCGGTGGCTGGCTGGTCGGCACCGGGGTGGCCTCCTCGATGTACCCGGTCTACCAACTGCCCGGCTCGTCGGCGACGATCCGGCGGGAGCCGGACGGCAGGTACCTCGTCTCGATCGGCGCCGCCGACCTCGGCACCGGCACCTGGACCTCGCTGAGCCAGATCGCCGCCGACGCGCTGGACGTACCGGTGGACCGGGTCGAGCTGCGCATCGGCGACACGGACCTGCCGCCGGCGATGGCGGCCGGCGGCTCGTCCGGGATGACCTCGTGGGGCAGCACGGTGGTCGAGGCCGCCCGCCGGCTCCGGGCCCGGCTGGCCGAGCACCCCGACACGCCGGCCGAGGGCATCGAGGCCAGCGCCGACATGCCGGCGAATCCGGACCGGGAGCGTTTCTCGATGTACGCCTTCGGCGCCCAGTTCGTCGAGGCCCGGGTGCACGAGGCGACCGGCGAGGTACGGGTGCCCCGGATGCTCGGCGTCTTCGCCGCCGGCCGGATCATCAACCCGAAGACGGCCCGTTCCCAACTGCTCGGCGGGATGACGATGGGCCTGTCGATGGCCCTGCACGAGCAGTGTGTGGTCGATCCCCGCTTCGGTCACGTGGTCAACCACGACCTCGCCGAGTACCACATCGCGACGAACGCCGACGTCGGCTGCGTGGAGGTGCACACGCTCGTCGAGGAGGACCCGTACGTCAACCCGATGGGCTCGAAGGGGATCGGTGAGCTGGGCATCGTCGGTACCGCCGCGGCGATCGCGAACGCCGTGCAGCACGCCACCGGGGTACGCGTGCGCGATCTGCCGATCACACCGGACCGGTTCTTCTCGGGTGCCGCCGCGACCAGAGGGTGACGGGACGCCGGGGTGACCGGCATTCGTACACTGGCGCGGTGACCGTACCAGCGCCGATCGTCGCGCCCAGCATCCTCGCCGCAGACTTCGCCCGGCTCGCCGACGAGGTGCAGGCGGTGGAGTCCACGGCGGACTGGCTGCACGTCGATGTGATGGACAACCACTTCGTGCCGAACCTGACCATCGGGCTGCCGGTGGTGCAGAGCCTGCTGGCCGTGACCGCGCTGCCGTTCGACGTACACCTGATGATCGACGATCCGCGGCGCTGGGCGCCCAGCTACGCCGACGCCGGTGCCTACAACGTGACGTTCCACGCCGAGGCCTGTGACAACCCGGTCTCGCTGGCCAAGGACCTCCGCTCGGCGGGGGCGAAGGCCGGGCTGGCGATCGACCGGGACACTCCGATCGAGCCGTACCTTGACCTGCTGCCCAGCTTCGATACATTGCTGATCATGACTATCAAGGCGGGCTTCGGGGGGCAGCGGTTCATCCCCGAACTGCTCGACAAGGTCCGGACCGCCCGCCGGCACGCCGACGCCGGCCACCTCGAACTGCGGATCGAGGTCGACGGAGGCATCGCGGCCGACACCATCGAGCAGGCGGCGGCGGCCGGCGCGGACGCCTTCGTCGCCGGCACCGCCGTCTACGGCGCGGCCGACCCGGCCGCGGCGGTCACCCAGCTACGGCGGCTCGCCGAGCGCGCCGTCGCCGCGTCGTGACCGTCGACGGGGTCGCCGAGGAGCGGCCCGACCTGATCCTGGTGGTCGACGACGACGAGGACATCGTCCGGTTCGTCTCGTTCAACCTCAAGCTGCACGGTTTCGACGTGGTGCAGGCCCGGGACGGTCAGGAGGCGCTCGACGTGATCGAGCGGCGCCGGCCCGACCTGGCCGTGGTCGACCTGCGGATGCCCCGGATCGACGGGCTGGAGCTGACCCGGCGGCTGCGGGCCAACCCGATGACCTCGGCGCTGCCGGTGATCATGCTCACCGCCAAGGGCCTGACCGTGGACAAGGTGCACGGGCTCACCGCCGGTGCCGACGACTATCTGGTCAAGCCCTTCGACACCGCCGAACTCATCGCCCGGATCAGTTCCACGCTGCGCCGAAACAAGGAGTTCCGCGAGGTCTCCCCGCTGACCGGGCTGCCCGGCAACACCCGGGTCCGCCGGGAGATCGGCGACCGGGTACGCAGCGGCGTCGACTACGCGGTCGGCTACGTCGACATCGACCGGTTCAAGAGCGTCAACGACCGGTACGGCTTCGTCCGCGGCGACGAGTTCATCAGCGCGCTGGCCCGCAGCCTGCACCGGGCGGTGGTCTCGGTCGGGCTGCCGCCGGCCTTCCTCGGGCACATCGGCGGCGACGACTTCGTGATCGTCTGCGCCCCCGAGCAGGTCCGGCCGCTCACCGAACGGGCCGTGATCGACTTCGAGAAGACCGCCGACGAGCTCTACGACCCGCAGGACGCCAAGCGCGGTTACGTCGAGTTGAAGGACCGGCGCGGCAACATCCAGCGGGCCCACCTGGTCACCCTCTCCATCGGGGTGTCGCTGTCGGTGCCGGAGCGCCGGTTCACCGACCCGCTCGAGGTGATCGCCGCCGCCTCCGAGATGAAGACGGTGGCCAAGAGCCAGCCCGGCTCGTACGTGGCGATGGACCGGCGGCGTACCCCGGGGACACCCGCGGCCGAGGCGGGCGAGCGGCGCCGCGGAGCCAAGTGACGGCTGTCACGTTGTTGTGAGGTGGGTCGCCTCACTGGCCCGAGTGCCCCGGTTCCGTGCAACACTCGATCCGTACCCACCACGCGCTGGCGGGACTCGGTGTAATTCCGAACCGGCGGTGATCCGGGCGTAAGCCCGGTAAGCCCGCGACCCGGTCGGCTTCGGCCGCCCGGTGGACCTGGTGAGAACCCAGGGCCGACGGTTGGGGGCGGGCAGTTTCCGCGCCCAGACAGTCCGGATGGGAGACAGCGCGCGGGACGGATGGGTCCATTGGCCGGCGCCTGCGCGCCGACCCGTGGTCCCCCGGGGTCGGCGCCTGCCGTCGTCCCCCTGCTCCGCCGCCGCACGCCCGGCCACCTGTGCCGGAGCCCCTCCCGCCGCCCGCCCGCGCGCTACGACGACGGGCGAGGAAGAGGGAACGGCATGGGGGGCGTCTCCGCCGACGAGGCGATGCGCCGGGCGATCGCGCTGGCGGCCCGCGGCCTTGGCACGACGAGTCCCAATCCCCTGGTCGGCTGCGTGCTGCTCGATCCGAGTGGCGAGATCGTCGGCGAGGGCTTCCACGCGTACGCCGGTGGGCCGCACGCCGAGATCGTCGCGCTGGCCCAGGCCGGCGAGCGGGCCCGGGGCGGTACCGCCGTGGTGACCCTGGAACCCTGCGACCACATCGGGCGTACCGGGCCGTGCAGCGGGGCGCTGATCTCCGCCGGGGTCCGCCGGGTGGTGATCGGCGTCCCCGACCCGAACCCGATCGCCACGGGCGGGATCGAACGGCTGCGGGCGGCCGGGGTCGAGGTCGAGGTCGGGGTACGCGCCGCCGAGGCGGAGGCCGGCAACCTGGCCTGGCTGACCGCGGTACGCCGGAGGAGGCCGTACCTGATCTGGAAGTACGCGGCGACCCTGGACGGCCGGATCGCGGCGGCGGACGGCACCAGTATGTGGATCACCTCCGAGGCGGCCCGGATCGACGTGCACGCGCTGCGCGGCACCGTCGACGCGGTGATCGCCGGGGTCGGCACCGTGCTCGCCGACGACCCGAGACTGACCGCCCGGAACCTGCGCGACGGCACCCTGGCGATCCGGCAGCCGCTGCGGGTGGTGGTGGACAGCGCGGGGCGTACCCCGCTCGACGCCCGGGTCCGGGACGGCGCCGCACCCACCTGGGTGGCGACCGCGAAGGAACTCGGCACCGGCCCGGACGGCCGCGTCGACCTGGCCCGGCTGCTCGCCGAGCTCTACCGGCGTGGGGTCCGGGCGGCGCTGCTGGAGGGCGGCCCGACCCTGGCCGGCGCGTTCCTCGCCGCCGGCCTGGTCGACAAGGTGGTCGGCTACCTGGCACCGAAGCTGCTCGGCGCCGGCCCGGCCGCGCTCGGCGACGCGGGCGCGCGTTCCATCTCCGAGGTCATCGACCTGGAGTTCACCGATGTGACCCCGGTAGGCCCCGATCTGCGGGTCACCGCGTTTCCCCGGAAGACGGAGGGCTGACGATGTTCACCGGCATCGTGGAAGAGTTGGGCGAACTGGTCCGGCGGGACGACACCGGCGGTGACTCGGCGCTGGTCGCGATCCGCGGCCCGGTGGTCACCTCGGACGCCCGGCACGGCGACTCGATCTCCGTCAACGGGGTCTGTCTGACCGTGGTGACCATCGACGGCGACACGTTCACCGCCGACGTGATGGGCGAGACGTTCCGGCGTACCGCGCTGGGGGCGCTGCGCCCGGGTGACCCGGTGAACCTGGAGCGGGCCGCCACCCTCGGCAGCCGGCTCGGCGGGCATCTGGTGCAGGGGCACGTCGACGGGGTCGCCGAGATCGTCGGGCGGGAGCCGGCCGAGCAGTGGGAGACGGTCACCTTCAGCCTCCCCGCCGACCTCGCCCGGTACGTCGTGGAGAAGGGCTCGATCACCGTCGACGGTGTCTCACTCACCGTCGCCGCGCTGACCCCGCAGACGTTCTCGGTCGGGCTGATCCCGACCACGCTGGCCACCACCACGCTGGGCCGCAAGGGTGTCGGTGAGCCGGTCAACCTCGAGGTTGACGTCCTCGCCAAGTACGTCGAACGACTGCTGACGACCGGCGGGCGACTGCCGGTGGACGGACTGGAGGCTGTGGAAGTGAGCGAGTCTAGCGAGCGAATCAGTCAGTTCAGTGCTGATGTGCCTCATGGCGGCACGGAGCGAAGCGGAGTGCCGGCATGAGCACCGATTTCGGCACCATCGAGGCGGCGCTGGCCGAGATCGCGGCCGGCCGGCCGGTCGTCGTGGTCGACGACGAGGACCGGGAGAACGAGGGCGATCTGATCTTCGCCGCCGACCGGGCCACCCCGGAACTGGTCGCGTTCATGGTCCGCTACACCTCCGGCTACATCTGCGCGCCGCTGACCGAGGAGGACTGCGACCGCCTCGAACTGCCGCCGATGTACCACACCAACCAGGACAAGCGGGGTACGGCGTACACGGTGACCGTCGACGCGCGGGAGGGGGTCAGCACCGGTATCTCCGCCGCCGACCGGGCACACACGATCAGGCTGCTCGCCGACCCGTCGACCGACGCCACCGACCTGAGCCGGCCGGGGCACGTGGTGCCG
Organism: Plantactinospora sp. CNZ320; assembly: GCF_002846275.1. Lineage (NCBI taxonomy): Bacteria > Bacillati > Actinomycetota > Actinomycetes > Micromonosporales > Micromonosporaceae > Plantactinospora > Plantactinospora sp. CNZ320. The sequence goes on along the minus strand of NZ_PJMP01000001.1, from coordinate 2,095,114 downwards.
CTGCGGGCCAAGGTCGGCGGCGTACTGCGTCGTCCCGGGCACACCGAGGCGGCAGTCGACCTGGCCCGGCTCGCCGGGCTCCGTCCCGCCGGGGTGCTCTGCGAGCTGGTCAACGACGACGGCACCATGATGCGCCTGCCCGACCTGGAGAAGTTCGCCGCCGAGCACGGCATCACGCTGATCACCATCGCCGACCTGATCGCCTACCGGCGGCGTACCGAGACCGACGTCGAGCAGGTCGTCGAGACCCGACTGCCGCTGCCGTACGGGCCGTTCCGGGCGGTCGGTTACCGGGCCCGGCAGGACGGTGCCGAGCACATCGCGCTGGTCTACGGCGATATCGGCGACGGCCAGGACGTGCTGGTACGCGTGCACTCGGAGTGCCTGACCGGGGACGTCTTCGGCTCGCTGCGTTGCGACTGCGGCCCGCAGCTGCACGCCGCACTGGGCCGGGTCGCGGCCGAGGGGCGGGGCGTGGTGCTCTACATGCGCGGGCACGAGGGGCGCGGGATCGGGCTGCTGCACAAGCTCCAGGCGTACCAGTTGCAGGACCTCGGCCGGGACACCGTCGACGCCAACCTGGACCTCGGCCTGCCCGCCGACGCCCGGGATTACGGCACCGGCGCGCAGATCCTCTATGACCTCGGGGTCCGCTCGATGCGGCTGCTGACGAACAACCCGGCGAAGCGGGCCGGGCTGGAGGGGTACGGGCTGACCGTGGTGGGCCGGGAGGCGATGCCGGTCCGGGCCACCCCGGAGAACGTCCGTTACCTGCGGACCAAGCGGGACCGGATGGGGCACCTGCTGGACGGGTTGGAGTCTCCGGCCGACGCCGGGAAACTGACGGGACTCGCGGAGATGACGGAAAGGTTGGCGTGACGATGGCGGGGTTCGGAGAGCCGGGACTGTCGACGGTGGAGGCGTCCGGGCTGACCGTGGGGGTGGTGGCCGCGCGCTGGCACGGTGAACTCACCGACCACATGGTCGACCGGGCGGTGACCGCGGCGAAGGCGTGCGGTGTCGACGACGTGATCGTGGTCCGGGTGGCCGGGTCGGTGGAGCTGCCGGTGGTGGCCCAGGCGCTGGCCCGGCGGTGCGACGCCGTGGTCGCCCTCGGCGTGGTGATCAGGGGCGCCACCGCCCACTTCGACTACGTCTGCCAGTCGGTGACCGAAGGGCTGACCCGGGTCGCGCTGGACAGCGGGAAGCCGGTCGCGCACGGGGTGCTGACGGTGAACAACCTGGAGCAGGCCCGGGACCGGGCCGGGCTGCCGGACTCGGTCGAGGACAAGGGCTGGGCGGCCACCACGGCGGCCCTGGAGGCCGCCGTCGCGATCCGGGACATCGCCGCCCGCCCGTAGCCCGTAGCCCGCCGCCCGCCCGTAGCCCGTAGCCGCCCGCCCGTCCGTGGCCTGCCGTCCAGCCGCCGGCCGGGATGGTGGGCGCGGCCCGTCTCGCGCGCGGACGGCTGCGTATCCGCCAGGAGACGGTACCTGCTCGCGACACTGTCGAGCTGGGTGCATGGACGGGGCACTGCCTTCGGCCGTGCTTCCGGCCTGTGGGTGTGGTGGCGGCCCGCCGTATCGGCAGCGAGCCTGACCCTGATGGCGAAGTCTCCGCGCAACGGCGCCGGCTCGGCCTCGTGCCGTGGCCGCAGGGCGTCGACGGCGATCCGTTGCGGCGGCCTGCCATCCGGGTGCGCAGGCGGGGCAGCTCGACAGCCTCCCGGACGGAGGGACGCCAGGCGCGGCCTCGGCCGCCGGCCGCGACCCGTGCTCAGCCGACCTGGAGCCGGCCCGCCTCGATGATCCGGCGGAGGAACTGCCGGGTACGCGGCTGGGTCGGCTCGCCGAGCACCTGCTCCGGCGGCCCCTGCTCGATCACCCGCCCGCCGTCGAGGAAGCAGACCCGGTCGGCGACCTCGCGGGCGAAGCTCATCTCGTGGGTGGCCAGCACCATCGTCATGCCCTCGGCCTTCAGGTCCCGGATCATCGTCAGCACCTCGCCGACGAGTTCCGGGTCCAGCGCCGAGGTCACCTCGTCGAGCAGCAGGAGGCGGGGCGAGTTGACAAGCGCCCGGACGATCGCCACCCGCTGCTGCTGGCCGCCGGAGAGCCGGTCGGGATAGTCGGCCGCCTTCCCGGCCAGCCCGACCCGGCCGAGCAGCTCCCGGGCCTGCGCCTCGGCCTCGGCACGGTCCCGCCGGTGCACCCGGACCGGCGCCAGCGTGATGTTGTCCAGCACCCGCAGGTGCGGGAAGAGGTTGTACGCCTGGAAGACGATGCCGATCCGCCGGCGTACCCGGTCGGGGTCGACGCGCGGGTCGGTGATGTGTTCGCCGTCCAGTGCGATGGTGCCGTCGTCGATCTCGTCCAGCAGGTTCACGCAGCGCAGCAGGGTGGACTTGCCGGAGCCGGAGGCACCGATCAGTGCCACCACCTCGTGCTCGGCGACGTCCAGGTCGAGATCGTCGAGCACCACCTGCCCGCCGAAGACCTTGCGCAGCCCCCGGCAGCTCAGCACCTGTGTGTTCACCGCGCGGCCTGCCGGCGGGCGGCGCGCAGGGTCACCCAGTCGGTGACCGCGATCAGTGGTACGGCGAGCAGCACGAAAAGCACCCCCGCGACAATGTACGGCGTGAAGTTGAACGTCTCGGCGGTGGCGATCTGGGCGGCCCGTACCGCGTCGATCGGCCCGGCCAGCGAGACCAGCCCGACGTCCTTCTGGAGCGCGACCACGTCGTTGAGCAGTGGCGGGGCGACCCGGCGGACCGCCTGCGGCAGCACCACGTGCCGCATCGTCTGCCGGTAGGTGAGCCCGAGCGACCGGGCGGCGGCGAGCTGGCTCGGATGGATCGACTCGATCCCGGCCCGGAACACCTCGGCAAGATAGCCACCGTAGGTGAGCACCAGGGCGATCCCGCCGAGCACCAGCACCGGCGGCATCCCCTGCAACCGCAGTCCCGGAACGCCGAGGGTGAGCACGTAGATCACGATGATCAGGGGCAGCCCGCGGAACGTGTAGGTGTAGCCGGCGGCCAGTGCCCGTACCGGGAAGAAGACCGGCCCGCGCAGGGTACGCAGCACCGCCACCAGCAGGCCGAGGGCGAGCGCGCCGAGTGCGCAGCAGACGAGCAGCCGGACGTTGAGCCAGAGTCCGGTGAGGACCTCCGGCAGGGCGTCCCGGCCGATGCGCGGGTCGAGGAAGGACTCGCGTACCCGCTTCCAGCCGGGTGAACCGGTCACCGCGACCACCAGCAGGGTGCCGAGTACCCCGGTGGAGGCGGCGGCGACCAGCACCGAGCGGACCGTCTGCCGTTTCCGGTAGGCGGTCCGCTCGCGGGCGATCGGTGACGGGTGGTGGTCGGTCAGGGTCACGTGATGTCGGCTACGCCGGCCACTTCGGAGAGCCAGGTCCGCTCCAGGTTGCCGAGCGTGCCGTTGGCGCGCAGCGCGTCGACCGCCCCGCTCACGCAGCCGGTAAGCGGCGAGTCCTTGTCGAGCAGCAGGCCGAACGCCTCCGGCAGCCCGACCTGTGGCAACTGCCCGACGATTGTGGCGTCCTTGACCTCGGCCGAGGTGATGTAGAAGGCGGTGGGCAGGTCCACCACGACGCCGTCGAGCTGGCCGTTCTGCAGCGCCTTCTTCGCGTCGTCGTTGGTGTTGTAGACCTGCGGCTTGACCGTCGGCTTGATCACGTCGGTGATCGCCTGGTAGCTGGTGGTGCCCACCTGCGCGCCGAGCTTGGCGTCACGCAGGTCGGCCAGCCCGGTCTTCCCGGTGATCTTCGAGCCCTTCCCGGCGACCACCGCCTGCCGGACGAGGTAGTACGGCGAGGTGAAGTCGACCGCCTGTTTGCGCTCGTCGGTGATCGAGAACTGGTTGATGTCGAAGTCGAACTCCTTCGGCCCCGGCGCGATGGCGGTGTCGAACTTGACCCGTACCCACTGCACGTCGATCCGGGCGAAGCCGAGATGCTTGGCGACCTCGTACGCGACCGCGGACTCGAAGCCCTTGCCGTTGCCGGGCAGGTTGTCGGCGAACCAGGGCGCGTACGCCGGGTCGTCGGTGGCGACTGTCAACTTGCCCGGCGTACGCGTCTTCAGCTCGGCCTTGGTGCAGGAGGCCTGCGCCGGATTCGGTACGGGTTGGTTCTGGGGCGCGCAGCCGACGAGGGCCGCGAGAACAAGCGTGGCGGTCGTGAGCGCGACCGGCAGGGATCGGCGAGCCATGGCCGACAGCATAGGCACACGTTGACGAAGATCCATAGACATTCTCATCGATCACGTGGGCATCTCGGCCCGTCACCGGCCTGTCGAGTGGTGCCGGTCGGCCGCGCCCGGTAAACCGGAACAGGGGGTCGCGCGTCATGCAACCGTGACGACCCAACTGGTCTCCGACCCGCCCGGCGGGAGGACCATGAAACGAGCGGGACCACCACAGTGGTCGGCGGACGAGGCGGTCAGCAGCCTCTTCGCCGCCCACTACCGGCCGCTGGTACGACTCGCCACGCTGCTCCTGCACGACCAGGGTGCGGCGGAGGAGATCGTCCAGGACGGCTACGTCGCGTTGCACGGGCACTGGTCCCGGCTGCGTGACGCCGACCGCGCCCTCGGCTACCTGCGGACCAGCGTGCTGAACCGGTGCCGGTCGGCGCTGCGGCACCGACGGGTGGTGACCGCCTACCTGGCCGGCGCCGCGCCGGTGGCGGACGCGCCGAGCGCGGAGAGCGGCGCGCTCGACCTGCTCCAGCACGACGCGGTGATGGCGGCGCTGCGTACCCTGCCGACCCGGCAGCGGGAGGCGCTGGTGCTGCGCTACTACCTCGACCTCTCCGAGGCCGAGACCGCCGACCTGATGGGGGTCAGCCGGGGTGCGGTGAAGAGCCACACCTCCCGGGGACTGGCCGCGTTGAAGCAGAGCCTGGGGGCGGACCGATGAACGAGGAGATGCTGCGCCGGGTACTCGCGGACGAGGCCGACCGGATCGAGCCGGGACCGGGCGCGCTGCCCGAGATCCAGCGGCGGATCGGGGCCGGCGACCGGGGCGGCGCGTGGCGCCGCTGGCGCCGGCCGGCGTGGTCACCACCCCGGTTCGCCCGTGCCCGGTGGGGCGGCTGGTCGCCGCTGGCGGCCGGTGCGGTGACGGTCGCCACGCTGAGCGTGGCGGCGGTGGTGGTCGGGCTGGCCAGCACGGTCGTGCCGACACCGTCCGACCGGGTCGAACCACCGCCCGGAGCGGTCGGCACGCAGCGTTCGGCGGACCCGACCCCGGACGAGGTGCGGCCCGGGCCGACCCCGTCGGACGGCGCGGTCGCCCCGTCGGCCGGCACCGGTTCGGGTACGCCGACAGCCGGCCCCGGTACGAGCACCGCCGCCCTGCCGGTCTACTACCTCGGTGGCGATCCGGGCCGACCCCGGCTCTACCGGGAGTTCCACCGGCTGTGGCTGCACGACGGCTCGGCCCGGGACCGGGTCACCGTCGCGCTGCGGAACCTGCTGGACGGGCCGGTCGGGATGGATCCGGACTACCGCAACCCATGGCCGGTCGGAACCGACCTGCGGGACGTGACGGTCCGCGACGGCGTCGCCACTGTCGATCTCGCCGGGGCGGCCCGCAACGATGTCGACGAGATCACGGCGCGGCTGGCCGTGCAGCAACTGGTCTGGACCGTCACCGCCGTACCCGGGGTCTCCGGGCTGCGGCTGCGGCTCGACGGGGCACCGGTCGACCGGCTCTGGGGTCGGGTCGACACCTCCGGGGTGCTGCGCCGGGCGCCGGCGGCGGATGTGCTCGCCCCGGTCTGGTTGATCTCGCCACAGCACGCCGACACGGTGCGCCGGAGCTTCCAGGTGCACGTCGCCGGGATCCTGCCCGAGGCGACCGCCCAGCTCCGGATCCAGCGGGGCTCCCGTACGATACGTGATCAATTCGTCACGCTCTCCATTGCCGGGCCGGCCCAGGGGGAGGCGAAGATCGACATCACCCTGCCGCCGGGCCGCTACACGCTTACCGCGTACGCCATCTCGCTGGCCGACGGGACCGAACAGTTCCTCGACAACCACACCATCACCGTGCGCTAACCCCCCGCCTGAGGTGTAAGGAGGGGGCCCTTCTACAACAGAAAACGATAAGAAGGGGCCCTTCCTTTCCGGCCGGCGGTCCACCTGGTGGGCCGGCGGCCGACCCGGCGACCGGGTGGGTGCCGGTCGGCTGCGAGAATCGGATTCCGTGAAGACGTTCGAGGAGCTGTTCGCCGAGCTGCAGGCCAAGGCCGCGGCCGGCACTCCCGGCTCGGCGACGGTGGCCGCGCTGGAGCGCGGCGTGCACGCGATCGGCAAGAAGGTCGTCGAGGAGGCGGCCGAGGCGTGGATGGCCGCCGAGCACGAGGGTCCGGAACGGGCCGCCGAGGAGATCTCCCAGTTGCTCTACCAGGCGCAGGTGCTGATGCTCGCCACCGGTCTGGAACTCAAGGACGTCTACCGACATCTGTAGTGCCCCTGCCGCGTCCCGCCGACCACGCCGAGACGCGTCCGTCAGCCCGATTCCGATCCCTGACCGCGAGGAGCACTTCCGATGCTGCGCATCGCCATTCCCAACAAGGGCACCCTCTCCGGGCCGGCCTCCCAGATGCTGCGCGAGGCGGGCTACCGCCAGCGCGGCGACGACCGCGACCTGATCTGCCGGGACGAGGCCAACGACGTCGAGTTCTTCTACCTGCGCCCCAAGGACATCGCCACCTACGTCGGCTCCGGTGACCTCGACCTCGGCATCACCGGCCGGGACCTGCTCGTCGACTCGGCCAGCCCGGCCGAGGAGATCCTCGACCTGGACTTCGGCGGCTCGATCTTCCGGTTCGCCGCCCGGCCGGAAACCGTCTCGACGGTCGAGGAGATCGCCGGCCGGCGCATCGCCACCGCCTATCCCGGGGTGGTCGAGGGCTACCTGGCCGACAACGGGATCACCGCCACGGTGATCCGGCTCGACGGCGCGGTCGAGAACGCCGTACGCCTCGGCGTGGCCGACGTGGTGGCGGACGTCGTCTCCACCGGCGCGACACTCCGTCAGGCCGGACTGGTGATCATCGGTGAGCCGATCCTGCGCTCGTCGGCGGTGCTCGTGCGGCGTACCGGTGCACCGGCGAACGGGCAGGTGGACCAGCTCGTACGGCGCATGCAGGGGGTACTGGTCGCCCGCCGGTACGTGATGCTCGCCTACGACGTCCGGGCCGACCTGCTGGAGAAGGCCAGCGCGCTCACCCCGGGGATCGAGTCCCCGACCATCTCCCCGTTGCACCGGGAGGGCTGGGTGGCGGTGCAGGCGATGGTGCTGCGCCGGGACGTACACCGGATCATGGACGAGCTGTACGACGTCGGCGCCCGGGCGATCCTGGTCACCGACATCCACGCCTGCCGGCTGTAGCCCGCTCGGGCGTACCGAAGCCCGCTCGCATGACCGGCCCGCTCGGGCGGACCGAGTCGCTCGCGCGACCGTCGGTGTCGGGCCAAGGCCACCGTCCGGCTGCCCTTCGCCCTCGTGGCAGAACCCGAAGGGTCACCGGACGGTGGCCGTCCCCCACCCAGGCCCCCGACACCGAGACCGTACGACGTCGAGCAGCCGGTTGCGAGGGACCGATCCGCACAGCGACCGCGCTGCCGGTGCCACAGTGCACAGCGAGCGACGGTGCCAGTGCCGATGCGGATACCGGTGCTGGTGCTTCCTGCTCCTGGTCAGCCCTCGGCCAGTTGGAGCGCACGTAGGGCGAGCCAGAGTTCGTGCCGGGCGTCGGGCGCGTGCAGCAGTGAACGCCCGAGCGCCTGCTCAGCCCGGGAGAGCCGTTTGCGGGTGGCCGACACCGAGATGCCGAGTACGGCCGATGTGGCGGCGAGATTGGTGTCGGCGGACAGCCAGGCCCGTACGGTCTCGAATGCGGTCGACCGGTCGGCCGGTCGCAGCGGCCCGAGCCGGATCCGGGCCCACGCCGTCACGGCCGGGGCGGCGAGCAGTTGATCGAGGGTGACCTCGCGGTGCTGTGGCCCTGCCGTGTTGTGGTTCGGTGGTGGTGCCGTGTCGCGGAGCCGCAGCGCCAGCCAGGCGGCGGAGCGGTCCGGGACCCGGAGGAGATCCAGTCCGAGCAGCGCGTTGAGCAGCCGCAACCGACCGGTCAGGGTGTTGCGGTGGATCTTGAGGTGTCGGCTGGCCGCACTGTCGAAGGCCAGCCACGAGCTGAGCGTGCCGAGCAACTCCACCGCCCCCGGGTCGGCCCGACGGGCCGGCGTGTGACCGAGGCAGGGTTGCAGCAGCCGCTGGGCCCAGGCGTACCCGTCGGGGCCGGTGAGCGGCGCCAGGTCGTGCTGCCGGTCGAACCGGGCGTACCCGGTCGTGGCCCGGGCCACCGCCAGCGCGTGGAAGGCCTGCTCGTACCCGCTGGCGGTCTCCGCCAACGCCACAGGCTCGCTCATCCCGAGCCGGCACTGCCGGACCCGTGCGGTGAGCAGCCGTCCGAGCCGGTCTGCCGGATCCGGCTGCCCGGCGCTCCGCTGGGCGGTCTCCCGGCCCGACGCCGGGATATCGCCGGTGGACGACTCGGCCGGGACGAGTGCGATCAGATGGTTCGAGCGGACCGGACAGGGCACGATCCAGGCCCGGCCGGCAAGTGACCTGTCGAGCTCGGCGGCGATCTCGTACCGTTGCCGGCCGACACACTCGATCACACAGACCCGGAGCGTGCCGGGCAACCGTGGCCGCAGCGCCGAGGCGATCCGCCGGGCGGGCGGCACGTCGCCGATCATCAACAGGTGCAGTACCGCCTCCCGGCCGTGCGCGTCGGCGGCGGCGATCCGGCGGCGGGCCCGGTCCGCCTCCTCGACCCGCCAGCAGAGCGACAGCGTCCGCGCGGCGTCGGCGAGGAGTTCGCCGAGATGCGGCTCGGGGGTGGCGACCACCACGAGGTACCCGGATTGTTCCTCGGCCCGAGCGACCAGCGCGGCGGCGGACCAGTCCGGTGCGCTGCCGCCCAGCCGCAGCAGGTGCACCCTGGCCGGCCCGGCCGTGTCGACCACGCCGGCGCTCGACCCGCGCCGGGACAGGTCCGCGACGGCGGCGCCGACGGCCCGGGACAGGGGAGTGCCGGGTCCGAGCCGGTCGGCGGGTCCGGCGAGTACCTTCCGGTCGGCCCCGACCAGCAGGGCCAGGCCACCGGTACGCTGCCCGAGCCAGTCCAGGATGGCGCGCACCGCGTCCCGCCCGACCGAGAGGCGGGCGAGGGTCAGCAGATCGTCATCACGACTCGGCGCGGCCACGTCCTCTGCTTCCCGGCTCGTCGGGTGCTGATTCCTCGGTACATCCTCCCTCGACGGCGAACTGCGATGCCGATGCCGATGCCGATGCCGGTGCTGATGCCGGTGCCGGTGCCGGTCCGTGTCACGTGGCCTGGTTACCCTCGGTCGGGTGCGGATCGACCTGGTGACAATCGTGGTGCGGGAGTACGACCCGGCGATCGAGTTCTTCACCGGAGTGCTCGGCTTCGATCTGGTCGAGGACTCGCCGTCGCTGGCGAATGACGGTCGCCCGAAACGGTGGGTCGTGGTCCGGCCACCCGGCGCCGAGACGGGCATCCTGCTCGCCCGCGCCGACGGTGAACGGCAGGCTGCCGTGGTCGGCGAGCAGGTGGCCGGCCGGGTCGGGTTCTTCCTCCGGGTCGACGACTTCGACGCCGCGTACGGGCGGCTGGTGGCGGCCGGTGTCGAGTTCGTACGCCCACCGAGGACCGAGCCGTACGGTCGGGTGGCGGTGTTCCGGGACGTCGCCGGCAACCGCTGGGACCTGCTCGGCCCGCCTACCCGCCGTTAGAAGGTCGGGTGCCAGGCGAGCGCCCGCGCGTTGTGGCGTTCGACGCTCCGGGCGGCGAGGAGTGGAGCAAGCACGAGGTAGCCCAACCAGGTCAACGGCATTGTCACCAAGCCGATCACCACGATCATCAGGAACAGGTTGACCCAGAACATCGCCCAGAACGACAGCATCAGGATCACACCGGTGGCCGTACTGCCGGCATAGAGGTTGCCGACGCCGAAGATGCCGAGCAGGCCGAGGACCAGTTCGAGGGCGATAGCGGCGCCTGCCGACTTCTGCGGCACGGGAACCGCCATCGGTGTTGGTACCGGGACCGGTAGCGGCAGTACCGGCAGGGCGGCCGGCTGCGGGGGGAGCGGGGGCAGCGGCATCGACAGCGTGGGTGGCAGTGGTGTGGGCGTACGGCCGTCGGTCAGGCTCAACTGACGGTCGGGTGTGCTGGCCTGCCAGTCGTACGGCGAGTCCGGAATCGTCACGGCGCACAGTGTCGTGCCGTGCTCCGGGCTGACGTCACCCTTCGTTCGGTCAGGATGACCTGCCGTAGGTTCGCCGATCGCGGGGCAACGGCCGGATGGCGAGGGCGGCCCGGTTGGCCTGGACGGCCGGAAATGCGATTCGGGTGCGGTAATGCGGTTGCCGAAAGATCCGGACCTCTGTTGTCCTGTGCTCTGGCCCCACCGACCGAAGGGAGACGACCATGCGACCCGCCGCAGGCTCCGACCAGCAGGAACGTGTTGTCCACCCAAGAGATGTGAGGTCTCATGATTACGGTGGTTTCGGAAACCACATCGCAGGCGTCTTTTTGTAGTACACGACCGGTCGGCCATGCCGTGCCGGCCGTGAAGGCCGTGCCGCTCGTGCCCGGCTGTCGTGAGGAGGGTGAGTGATGTCCATCCTCGACGATCCCGGTCTCTTCGGCCGGCTCTGGGCCACCGGCTACGACAAGGGCTCCAACCCGGATCCGGGTCCGGCGGTGGAGTTCCTCGAAGGTCTCGCTGACGGCGGCCGGGTACTGGAACTCGCGATCGGTACCGGCCGGGTCGCGCTGCCGCTGGCCGCCCGTGGTCTCCTCGTGGAGGGCGTCGAGGCGTCCGAGGAGATGGTGGCAGAGCTGCGGGCCAAGCCCGGTGGCGAGCAGCTTCCGGTTGTCATCGGTGACATGGCGGACGTGCCGGTCGACGGGCCGTTCACGCTCGCCTATCTGGTCTACAACACCCTGTTCAACCTGGTCGACGCGAGGCGGCAGGAGGACTGCTTCCGCAACGTCGCGCAGGTACTGGCACCGGGCGGCGCGTTCGTGATCGAGACGTACGTCCCGGATCCGGTCGACATGGACCGGACCGAGCAGCAGGTGCAGGTGTGGGACGTGACGGAGGACTCGGCGACGATCCGGTTGCACCGGTTCGACCGGGCCGCGCAGACGTTCGTCCGGCAGACGATCAGGTTCGACAGCCAGGGTGTGCACCTCAGGCCGTTCGGCATGCGGTACGCCTGGCCCGAGCAGATCGACCAGATGGCGGAGCGGGCCGGTCTCCGGCTCACCGAGCGGTACGCCGACTGGCACCGTGAGCCGTTCGGCCCGGACAGCGGCAGCCACGTCTCCGTCTACCGCCGGGGCTAGTCGAGCCCGGCCGGCGCGACCGGCGAGCGCAGGATCCACTGCCGGTGCGGTGGTGGTGGCGTCGTCGTCGAGCAACGCCAGGCGCTGGGCCGGAGGTGGGCTCGGTCCAAGCTGTATCTCCGGAACTTCCGGTCAACTTCCGGGAGAAAAAATCGGGCACTGTGTGGCACGTCCAGGTCTTGTCTCCAGCGTCTTCGATGGGTATTAATAGTGGTACAGCTTATCGACGGAGCTGATTACCGGAAGTTTTCGGCAACCCCGTCCCGGTCGGCGGTACGCCCATCGTCGGCCCGGCGGCCACCTACGGGCGGCGGGACAACAGCAACAACCCGGCTGGCTCGTTGCCGGGCCGTCGAACCGAATCCGGCATCCACGGCACCGGATCCGGTCCCGGGATCAGGTGCCACCCGCGCTGCCAGTCAACGGCGGCGGCCCACCAGCGCCGCGAGTTGACTCCGGCGGAACCCGGTGCGGAGGGAAGGACGCCCCCTCCGCACCGGGTCGGCGTATCCGGGAACTCGTTGGCGCGGCCGGCCATCCATCGGCGCAGGGCGCCCACCACGGTCCAGACACTCCGTCGCCTTCTTCACTGCGGAACTGACACAACCCGAAGGTCAGGAGGAGGGGAGTGCCGTCGCCACGGTGAGCAGTACGGCCGAGTCGTCGAGCGCGGTCAGGCCGTGCCGTTCGGCCGGGATGACCAGGTGGTCGCCGGAGCTTCCCTCCCAGGTCCCGGTGGCGGTGGTGAGGCGTACCCGGCCGTGCAGGACCTGGAGGGTCGCCTCGCCGGGGTTGTCGTGATCGGCGAGGCTCCGCCCAGCGGCCAGCGCGAGCAGGGTCTGCCGCAGCGCGTGCCCCTGCCCACCATGGACAGTACGGGCACTTCGGCCGCTGCTGCTCTGCCGCGCCGCGGTCAACTGCGCGTCCACCAGGGTGGTCAGGGAGATCGACTGCATCGCACTACCTTCCTCCGACGTGGTAGTCAGGCCGCCAGCAACAGGGTGCCGGTGGTGATCAGGGCGACGACCTTGACCGCCTCCAGGGCGACGTAGCTGTAGTGTGCGGACGACCGTGGCGCCTCCGCGCCGGCCAGGATCCGATCGGAGCGGCGGGTCAGCCGGGGACGTACCACGGCGAGCTGCACCACCAGCACCGCCGCGACGACCCCGGCAGCGACCACGACGGACGTCGCGGGCATCGTGTCGGCGGCGGCGACGACGGCGGCCACCAGTGCCACCCCGAGGACCACCTCCACGGCGTTGAGCGCCCGGAAGACCAGCCGGCCGATGCCGAGCCCGATCCGTATCGTCACCCCGGGGGCCCGGAACTTCAGCGGTGCCTCCAGAAAAGAGATCGCCAGCACCATGCCGAGCCAGCTGAAGGTCACGGCGGTGGCGACCGCCGGAGCCGTACTCATGAATCCCCCGCTGCGCGCCGCCGCGCGGCTGCGGCGGCTGGCCGGTCACGAGGTTCCGCCTCCTCGGCGAGGTGTGCCAGGCACAGGTCGGGTTCGGCGAAGGGTTCGAGCCGCTCGACAGTGGCCGGGGCGCCGGTGGCGGCCATCGCGCCCTGCATCAGCGCCAGATGCACCTGGCAGATGACCTGGGCCTGGGTCTGCACGAGGTCCAGGAAGGGGCAGTGCCGCAACCCGATCTGCCGGCCGGTCGCCGTGGTCCGTCGCTCGGGTGCGAAACCGAGATCGTCGAGCAGTTCCACCAGCCGGTCGATCGCCTGATCACCGGTGGCGGTGGCCGCCTGATCACCAATGGCGGTGGCCGCCTGATCACCGGTGGCGGTGGCGGCAGCCGAAACGGCCGGCGGTGCGGCGAGCGTCCTGCCCCAGGTCCGTCCGGCCTCGGTGGCCCGGTCCAGCGCGTCAGGATCGGTGGCGACGCTGCCGGCCAGGATCCCGGCCAGGAGCCGGTAGTTGCGTGGTCCGGCCGGGTCCATCCCGGGCCGGGCCCGGAACAGCAGTGCCGGTCGACCACGGCGGCCCGGAGCAGCGGGTACCCGTTCCGCCTGTCCCGTGCCGACCAGGGTGTCGAGATGGAACCGCACCGTGTTCGGATGCACGTCGAGCCGCTCGGCGATGTCGGTGATGCTCAACGGCACCGGCGAGGCGCGGAGTGCGGCCAGCACGTCCGCGCGGCGGCCCATGGCTGGCCCGGTCACGGGGTCTGTGGCGGCAGGGCGGCCACCAGCGCGGTGTCGAGGCTGCGCGCGCCCTCGTGGACGCAGTCCACCGGGCATTCCTGCCCGCACGCCCGGTCGAGCACGTCGACACAGGGGTGTGCGATCACGTACGTCACGGGTTGAGTTTACACAAGTGGTACTTGTATAAATAGCGCGCGACGGGAGGCGGCGCCGCTGCCTGATCAGGAACCTGTCCACTTACGCCGCCGCACCCTCGTCCTCGGCGTCGTCACCGTGACAGGCGCCGCCGAGGACTGAGGGGCTTCCGCCACCCGGTGCGGAGGGAAGGACGGCTCTCCACACCGGGTGGCGGATCTCCGGAGGCGGCTCCGGAGGCAGCTCGGGCGGCGGGCCGGGTGGCGGCCGGGAGCCGAATCGGCGATGCCGAAGTCGCGTCCGATGTGCGCTCCGGCGTCTTCAGGCGGTTGCCGTAACGTCGCTCATGATCTTGTCGATCTGGGCCATGTCGGCGGCGGTCAGCGGCCCGAAGGACATCGCGGCGGCGTTCTCCTCCACCTGCTTCACGGTGCGGAATCCAGGGATCGGCACCGTGGCCGGGCTGCGCGCCCACAGCCAGGCCAGCGCACCCTGGGCCAGGGTACGGCCGCCGGAGGTGAGCACCTCGCGAATCGCGTCGATCGCCGCGAGCCACTCGGGCGCGCCCGCACCGTCGCGGAAGTAGCGCATCCACGGCAGGGCCTGGCTGCGTACGTCGTCGCCGGGCACCTGCCGCCCGTCGTGGTACTTGCCCGACAGCAGGCCCATCGCCAGCGGGCCACGGTTGATGCTGGCCTGGTTGAACTTCTCGCAGACCGCGAGCACCTCCGCGGAACCGCTGAGCACCGACAGGTCGTGCTGGATGGCGGTACAGCCGGCTCCGGCCTCGGCGAAGGCAGCGGCTCGGGCGGGGTCGTCCGTGCTCCAGCCGTAGGCCCGGATCTTGCCCTCGGTGACGAGGTCGTCGAGTACGGGGATCATCTCCAGCGCCTGCGGAACGGGCAGGTCCCCCAGGTGCAGCTGGTAGAGGTCGACATAGTCGGTCCGCAACCGACGCAGCGAGCCTTCCAGACAGGCGCGGACGTAGTCGAGGCTGTCGTCGGTGCCGAGGGCGAGACGGCGTTCCTCGTCGAAGGTGAAGCCCCACTTGGTGGCGATGACCACCTGGTCGCGTACCCCGTGGAAGGCCGAGCCGATGAGTGTCTCGCTGTGCCCGGCGCCGTAGCTGCTGGCGGTGTCGAAAAAGGTGATGCCGAGATCGCGGGCCCGGTGCAGTGCGCGGATCGACTCGTCGTCGTCGCGCGAGCCGCCCCACCCGTACTGGTTGTCGGTGTCGGCGTACGGGCCGCCGATCGCCCAGCAGCCCGCGCCCAGTGCACTGATCTCGATGCCACTACGGCCAAGAAGTCGCTTCATGCGCACCACTCTGCTACCTGGAGCGCGCTCCAGGTCAAGCCGGATATCCTGCCGTTCGTGAACACCTATCCACCGTCGGTGGCAGCGCAGCGTACCGGTTTCAGCCTCGACACCCTGCGCTACTACGAGCGGATCGGCCTGCTGAGCGAGATCGGTCGTACCTCGGGCGGTCGCCGGGTCTTCACAGAGGACGACCTCGGCTGGCTGGACGTCCTGCGGTGCCTGCGGGACACCGGCATGCCGATCGCCCAGGTGCGCCGGTACGCCGAACTCGCCCGGCAGGGCGAGATCACCCTGGCGGAACGTATGGCCCTGCTGGAGGAGCACTCCCGGGAGGTCGAGGAGCGGATGGAGCTGCTGCGCCACCAGTACGCCCACCTCCAGGACAAAATCGCCTGGTACCGGGGACAGCTTGACTGACCCGGGGTGTTGCCTGAGGCAGGGTGTCGCGTGAGTCAGGGTGCCGCGTGAGTCAGGGTGTGGCGGGCCGGCCGAGGGCCGCCTCGACGATCCGGATCGCCTCGGCGGGGTCGATGCCGATGCTGGTGATGACCGCCGCGTAGTCGTGGGCGGCGCGGCGGGCCTGTTCGAGTGCCTGCTCGCCGGCGGCCGAGACGAACGAACCGGCCCGGCCGCGGGTCTCGATCAGCCCGGCCTCTTCCAACTCCCGGTATGCCCGCCCGACGGTGTTCACGGCGAGACCGAGGTCGGCCGCGAGCCGGCGGATCGTCGGCAGTCTCGTACCGACGGCGAGCGTGCGATCCTGGATCTGCCTCGCGAGCTGGGCCCGGAGCTGCTCGTATGGCGGTGTCGGCGAGCCCGCGTCGATGACGATCATCCGGTGACCATGGCACGTCGGGCAGCCGTCCCGACACCCGTGCTCCGGAAGTGGAGCAGGCAGTACGCGATGGCGCCCACCACCACGAGTCCGATCGAGGCGACGTTCCACCAGCCGAACGATTCCCCGTACAGGAAAATTGCCGGCAGCGTCCAGACCAGGCTGGGGGTGACGAGGGCGCGGGCGTCCTCGACCCGCATGATGACGTCGGCGGTGAGCGACCCCTCGTCGTCGGCCACGGCTGGGCTCTCCAGCACGTTACGCAGTTGCAGCACGATGCCGACGGCAGCGCCGGTGAGTCCGATCAGGACGACGGTCGCCCCGCGCCGCAGGCCGGAGTCCGGAACCGCCAGCACGCTCACCGCGAGCAGCAGGGCGGCGGTGAAGCTGGCGACAGTGAAGACGGCGTACGGCCGACCCAGTACCGCTGACCAGCCAAGCTGGACCGGGTGGGCGACCCGCCGGGACAGTCGCGCGCCGGCCCGGCGGTCGGCGTGCCGCACCCACCAGCCGAGCAGCCACTGCGCCACCAGCAGCCCGACCACCAACGCCACCAGCAGCAGCATCGGCAGTCGGGAGGAGGTGACGTCGCTGGGCAGCGCCGACACGTGGGTGAGTGCCGCGCCGATGATGAAAGCGGCCAGCAGCAGGCTGTCGGCGACCTTGGCCCGTCGCCGCACCGCCAGCCGAGCCGCGATCAGCGGGGTCGGCTCGACGTCGGCCAGGCCGTGCCGCTCCAACCACACCCCGGCCAGCCACCGCTTTGGATCCGTCTGATCTGGCTGTCGCATGCCCCACCTCCGTACGTCGCAAGCTTTGTCTCATCAGATTGAGTCACAGGATGCGACAATGTCAACCCTGGGTCGGGCGCTACGCCGCCCGTCGTGTCGTGTCGGGTCGGGTCTGGGGGGGACAGTGCAGTGGTGACGGCGAAGCATCGAGGGGTACTGGCCGAGCTGACCGAACTCGGCGTCGCCACGCTGCCTCGACCCCGAAGTGCCATCGGGGTCTTCCTACGAAGGCGGCTGATCCCCTTCGGCTACGAAGACGCCGATGCCCGTGCGTCCGACCAGCTCGTCCCGTTCGATCATCGAGTCCACGGCCCGTCTGACCGTCACGTGGCTTGTCTCATACTGGTCGGCCAGCTCGCGAGTAGAGGGAAGCTTGCTGCCGGGTGGGTAGATACCAGCCCGAATCTTCGCGCGCAGGTCATCCCTGATCTGGCGCCAAAGCGGCTGGGCGTACGGCATGCGATCAGGAAAGCACCCAGATGATCGAACAGTTAAAGCATCCCTCGCCTTGCTTGCCTTGCTTGTAAGGTTTGCTAGGCTGTCGCCAACATGAGCACTGATGGGGAGGCGACATGGCCGGGCGGTGGAGGTGGTTCCCACGACAGCGGCGGGGTGCGGTTGACCTGCCTCGACGGGTGCGACCCGACGACGTACCCGGGCATCGGTGGGCGGGTGCGGACGACGTACCCGAGGGTTGTCGGGACCTCGCGGTGTGACGGGGCGTTCGTCTACGTGCGGCCGGGGGAGCGGCAGACGACGCACGGCGCAACTAATGGGCGGATCGCTGCTCCTCCCATCCAGCGCAACCGGCGGCGGGCGTGCTCTCCGGGCAGCGCACCGGACGCGACGGTCCCCGGCTCACGTTCTTCGAGTCCTTCCCGCCGGCAAGCGGGCGGCGACTCGGCTCCCAGGCTGTACGGCCCGGGAGGTGTCGGGGCGGCCGGTCGCCGCCGCGCGGTGACCCGAACCCGGGTCGGCGGTGCCCGGCTGCCACGACACCAACATCGCACGTTCTACGGAAGGAGACCGGCGTGACAGTGCCGGAGTCGGCGACGACAGAAGAACCGGCGGGTCCGGAAGCCGCGGCGTGGGTTGCGGAGCGGGTGTGCGGCGAGCTGCGTGAGGCGTACCTGTTGGTCGCGGCGGCGGCCGTGCTGCTCGACCGGGCCGGCGACGGCTCGACACATCCGGAGCTGCGTCAGGCGCGCCGCTGCGGCGAGGAGGCCCTCAGTCTGGCCAGCCACGTCGAGCGGCTGCTCGACAGCGGGCTGACGCAGCTCCGGGGCCAGATCGGCGGCGGTGACGTGGCGAGCATCGGCCGGGTGGTCGGCTCGCTGAACGTGTCGCGTACCCGGTTTGCCGTGGCCGCCGAACGCCTCGCCAGGCTCCCCGGGCGACTCCACTATGCCGAACGGCAGCTCCGGGAGGCCGCCGATCCCCGGCTGTGCATCGCGGACGTGACCCGGGACTGGGCGCGGGCGGCCGAACACCTCGGCCTGCTCACCGGGAGTTTGACCGAGGCGGTCGGCGCGCTGACGTCGTACGCCGATCGGGTCACCGGCGCGACCGCCTGACCAGACTCTCCCGGCTGCCATCCGTCCCCCCGGCGGCCGGGAGCCGAGCTGGCCCGGGGCGGGTGCCGGGCTCCGGCCGTCGGCCACCCGGGCGGTCGACGGACGACCCCGCCCGCCTCGGCGCCGCTACCTGCGAAGGGACCCCAGATGGCAGCAACCAGCGCACCGGCACCGACCGGAGGTGCCGGATGATCTATCGCCCCGCACGACGGATCTTCCGGCCGGACAAGGTCCGCGCCAAGCGGTTCGGCTCGCGGTGGCGCGGCCTCGACCCCGCCGAGGTGTACGCCTACCTGCGCGCCCTCGCCGACGAACTGGATAGCGCCGGCCAGGCCGAGTCGGCGGCCCGGATCGAGGCGGAACGGCTCCGCCAGGCGCTGGGGGAGTGGCGCTCCCGGCACGTCCGCTGCTGGTTCGTCGACCCGCCCCAGCGCACCCCGCCCCGTACCCCCAATCAGCGCCGGTGGTGAAACCGTCTCAGACTCCCCGCCGGAGCGCGGCCAGGCCACACGATGCGACATAGCCGAGGAGCACAAGACCGATGCGTAGCCAGGGCACGTCCCGCACAGGCTGTACGCCGATGGAGACGGCTACGACCAGGCTCCCGGCCAGGACCACGCAGATGCTGACTGTCAATACCTGCTCGACGGCTGTCTCCTCCGACCACCAGGTGACCGCGCCGAAGAGCGCCGGCACGAGGATGAGGAGGTTGAGCCCGATGAGCGGGAGGGCGATGCGCCATCGGTTCCAAGCGCTCATCGGTCCTGACCCTCGGGCACGGACACGTCGTTGCCTTCCTGGTCATTGCCAGCCGGGTCACTGAGTAGGGCCTCGTCGGTGTCGCGCAACCGCTGGGCCTGACGCTCGATCTCCGCGCGCGTTTCGGGAGATTGCCGTCGCTGTTCGTCGAGCGCGGCAGCGAACCCGTCGTTGAGTCCCTGGCTGTGCCACGGGTGGGCGGCGGCGTCGCGTAGCGTTGCTTCGCCATTGAGTACCGCATTCGCCAGTGATCCAAGTGGATCATCTGCACGGCGCAGCCGTGCCAACTTGGCGAGCACGGCGCGGGCGAGTGGCTGCTCCATGATGTCGTCCGGCATGACCTGCTCCTAGGCGACGGCGGGGTGCCGGTAGGGCTTCAGATCGGGGAGTCCGGCGACGCCGAGCTTAGCGTCGATGGCGGAGACCAGTCCGGCGATGCCCTTGAACGCGGCCTCCGCGTTGCCGTAGACCGTCGAGATGTCTCTGTAAAGGTCGTGGGCCTGCCAGGCGAAGTATGCCGCGACGCCGTAGCCCGCGATCGCGCCCACCCCCGTTTTGATCGTCGCCGTGCCGACAATGGCCGCCGCGTTGACCACGATGAGCGCGTCGATCAACTTGCCGATCAGGCTGGTCGCCGCCGAGAAGAGATGCTTGGCGGCCTCGGATGCCTGCTTGTAGAGCTCGGCGTACTGGTCGCAGACCGAGTGCATCGCCATCGCGGCGGCACCAAGCGCAAGCTGGTACTCCTGTTCGGCCTCTGCCGCGTTACCTCGCCACACGGTCGGCACGTCGGCCGCACCGGTGATGAGATTCCGGTCCGCGCCGAGGGCGTGGAGTTCGACCGGTACGGGCGGGCAAACCAGGAGCAGCGGATCGTCACCGAGGAACTGGCCCAGTTGATCGGCATGGCGCCGGAGGACCTACCCCGGCCGCGTCCCGGTCGGGACGTTCGGTTCGCCGAGCAGTTGACGGAGCTGCAGAGCGCGGAGGTCGCTGAAGCCACGATCGCCGTGATCGAGGCGTGGACGAGGGTTGGCGGGACGCTTGGCTTCGGCGCGGGCGGGGAGTCCTCCTGCTTCCTCCTCGCCCGTGGCAAGGAGCACGAGCTCGGCAACATCTGGCCAGCGGCGATCTACCCGAGCGGCAAGTTCGAGGTGGTGTTCCAACACCTGAGCATTCGGACGCCGTTCGACGACATAGCCCTGCGAGAGGAGTTCCGGCAGCGGCTCAACAAGGTTCCAGGAGTGGAGATCGCCGCCGCGAAGCTGGCGCTGCGTCCCGGCTTCTCGCTCAGGGTCCTCGTCGACCCCGAGACCCGTAACGCGCTGATCGAGCAGCTCGGCTGGTTCTACGAACAGGCGCAGGTGGACAACTCGGACCGCTGATAGCCCGTCGATCGCGGCCGGTAGGGTGTCACTGGCCGGCTGGAGTTCCGCTGCGTTGCCGTGCTCGGGGTGACCCGAAGGCCGTACCCTTCGCCAAGGAGACCACCCCGGCGGAGGTGGACCGGATCCAGCACGACAGCGACCTGCTCCGAGAGCGTTGTGTGCTCTTCGTCGCCTGCACCCGGGCGCGCGAAGCTCTACACATCTCGTGGAGTGGTGCCGGCAGCCCCTTTCTGCCGGCCCTCCCGTAGTCGGCATTGATCCTGACTGGTAGGAGTGCGTGTTCGACTGGCGCGAGTTGTCGCTGCCGCTGAGGGGAGATGTCCATGGTGAAGGGTCCGCTCCAGCGGAGCTTCCCGGAACTTGACCTGGATACGTTCTGGGACGACAGCGAGTACGCGTTGCGCGCCTATGTTGATGGGCCGCCGTCTGACGGGTTGATCGCATCAGTTGAGGTGGAACTTGGCTTACCGGTTGCCCGCGCTGTACGTGGCCCTTATGCAGTCGCACAACGGCGAGATGCCCCGCAACACCTGCTGTTCAGCGCCGAACAGGACCACATGGGCCAAGGACCATGTCGCCGTGTCCGGGATCATGGCAATTGGGCGGGAGAAGCATTACTCGCTGGCGGGTAGCGCTGGTAGCCGCTTTTGGTTCGACGAGTGGGCCGTCCGGGTCACCGAACCGATCGGCGATCAGCTGCCGCAGGTCGTCACGGACAGCGTCGGCGTCCCACCGCCCGGAACAGCAGCCGCTGCATCGCATCCGGCCGGGCGTGTCCGGCCTGCTCCGCCAACTGCCAGCACGTCTTCACCTCACGATCGGACAGCAGGCCCGTCAGGAATGCCGCTGCCGTCCGACGAGGCTCCATCCGCCCGAACCGGCCTGCGAACGAGTCGAGTACCCCAGCCAGAATCCGCTGCCACCGGTCAGGGTTTACGCTGTGGCGAGCGGCCACCGCACGATCTTCAGTTAGGTCCACAACCGTTGATGATCGGCGGCGGCCGTCTATCGAGGCGAGGGCGATGTGGGCACATTTGGAACCGGACCGTTCAGCAGTGACGGCGCACTGGACTTCCTCGACGAACTCACCGAGCGACCACCACAACAGCGCCCCGAGGCACTACGGCACATGCTCGGGTACGTCCTTGCCAACCGCGACCTCCTCTGGCGGGAGTACTTCCCCGACGAAGTAGTCGCGGCGGCAGCCCTCGTGGCCGCTACCCTTCCCGGCGGCGAGCACCTACAGCACCGCCTTACGCAAGTGTCCGACGAACCAGACCCGGTGATTCTGCCCGAGCCAGTGCCCGACCTTGCCACGTCCGCGCTCGAAGCGCTGCACTTCGTGGCCGGTCCCGGTGGGCCATGGCATCAAGGATGGACCACCGAGACTGACCAGACCGAGGCGCAGCAAACAATCGACGGTCTCACCGCCATCCTCCAAGCAGCACCCTCGTAAAGACGCCCGCTGCTGGTTCATCGACCCGCACCAGCGCATCCCACCCCGTACCCCCAATCAGGGCCGGTGGTGAGACCGGCTCAGCTCGCCCGGCGGAGCGCGGCCACGCCGCACGATGCGACAAAGCCGAGAAACACCCGACAATGCGGCTACCTCTGCTTGCCGTTCACCGCCGACGCAGTGCGGAGCGGCCCGCGTAACGCGCCGAGTCGCCCAACTCCTCTTCGATCCGGATCAGTTGGTTGTACTTCGCCGTCCGGTCGGACCGGGAGAGCGAGCCGGTCTTGATCTGGCCGCAGCCGGTCGCCACCGCCAGATCCGCGATGGTGGTGTCCTCGGTCTCACCCGAGCGGTGCGACATGACCACCGTCCAGCCCGCCTGGTGGGCCGTGGCCACTGCGGCCAGCGCCTCCGTCAGGGTTCCGATCTGATTGACCTTGACCAGGATCGAGTTGCCGACGCCGGTACGGATGCCTTCGCGCAGCAGCGTCTCGTTGGTGCAGAACACGTCGTCGCCGGTGAGCTGGCAGCGGTCGCCGACCCGGGCGGTCAGCTCACGCCAGCCGTCCAGGTCGTTTTCCGCCATCGGGTCCTCGATGGAGAGGACGGGGTAGGCGTCGATGAGCTTGGCCAGGTAGTCGGCGTGCTCGGAGGGGGTACGGCGCACTCCCTCGCCCGCGTAGTCGTACACCCCGTCGCGGAAGAACTCCGACGACGCCGGGTCCATGATTAGGCCGATGTCCTGGCCGGCGCGGTAGCCGGTTCGCTCGATGGCGGTCATCACGAAGTCGAGCGCCTCCTCGGCAGTACGCAGCGCGGGCGCGAAGCCACCCTCGTCGCCGACGCCGGTGGAGTGCCCGGCGGCCAGCAGATCGCGGCGCAGGGTGTGGAAGACCTCGCTGCCCATCCGGACGGCTTCGGCGAAGGTGTCCGCGCCGACGGGCGCGATCATGAACTCCTGGAAGTCCAGCGGATTGTCGGCGTGGGCGCCGCCGTTGACGATGTTCATCATCGGCAGCGGCAGGAGGTGGGCGTCGGTGCCACCGAGGTACCGGTAGAGGGGCTGGCGATGGGCTGCCGCGGCGGCCTTGGCGGTGGCGAGGGAGACGCCGAGGATCGCGTTGGCGCCGAGCCGGGACTTCGTGGCGGTGCCGTCGAGGGCGACCAGCGCGGCGTCGAGACTCGCCTGGTCGGCTGCGTCCCGGCCGTGCACGGCCGCCGCGATTTCCCCGTTGACGTGCGCCACCGCGCGGTCGACGCCCTTGCCGTGCCAGCGCGCGGGGTCTCCGTCGCGCAGTTCCACGGCCTCCCGGGCACCGGTGGAGGCGCCGGAGGGGACAGCCGCGCGCCCGAGGGACCCGTCCGCCAGGACGACGTCGACCTCGACCGTGGGGTTGCCCCGGCTGTCGATGATCCGGCGGGCGGTGACGGTCTCGATGGCGGCGTCTATGGTTCCGACTGCCTTCGCGGACATGGGAGTTCCTTCCCGTTGTCGTGTGTCGTGGCCCCGGCTGCGACAGCGGTGGCGCTGAGCCCGACGACAACAGAACCTACAGCAATGCTGTTCAGTCTTGCTGTGCAGGTCGGCTGCGCGGTTGTGGTGACTCACAGGTAAAGTGCCCTATGCCCAGCTCGGAAGCCGCCGCCATCGCCGCTGAACTGCGCACCGCAATGGGCAAGCTGACCCGACGCGTCAAACACGAGGACCGCATTCCGCTCGGCCAGATCGCCGTGCTCGGTGCCCTCGACCGCGACGGCGCCATGACCACCAGCGACCTCGCCGTCGATCAGCGGGTGCGCCCCCAGTCGATGGCGCGTACGGTCGGGCTGCTCATGGAACAGGACCTGATCATGCGCCGCGCGCATCCCACGGACCGCCGTAAGTCGCTGGTCGAGCTGTCGGACGCTGGGCGGGCCGTGCTCGAAGCAGAGCGGGGCCGCCGGGCCGGATGGCTCGCGCGGGCTATCGAAGCCGAACTCACGGATGAGGAGCGGGCAGTCTTGGCCCGAAGCACCGCCCTGTTGGAACGACTCGCCACCCATTAGTCCAGGGAAAGGTCTCCCGATCGTCTGGACTGCCGGTAATGCTCGGCGTTGTTAATGTGCCCGCCATGAGTTCAGGGCACCCGCCCCGTAACGTTTGGCGACGAGCCTCCGAGACGGGAAAGAGCCCGCACGAGAGGTATCAGCAGGAGGTCGCAGCACTGCGAGCAAGCTCCTTGCGGCTGTTCCGCAGCGCCCTCGCGAACGTAGCGATCTTCTTCGCCCTCGTCTCCGGGTTCCTGATCTTTTCGGGCGATGTAACGCCCACGACGCTGATTCCGATGGCGTTGAGTGTCGTCGGTGGCGCCTTCGGGATCACCACCTACCTGGTGCGCGATCAACCCGTGCTCGCCCGTCGCCTGCTCGTCGCCGCGCTTGTCTTCACCGGGCTTGGGCTGGCCGGCATGATCCTGGTGCGAGTGGTGGCCGAAGCATGAGCCTCGCCGTCGGGGCCGAGCAGTTGCTGGCCCACAGGCACCGACACGTCGTACTCGCCCAGCGAGCGGGATCACGTCAGGTTCTTGACTCGTCAAATTTCCGCGCGTAAATTTTACATGCGTCAATACGTTCCGCTCGAAAGTAGGTGAAGCTTGTTGAAGTCCCTCGCTGTCGCCGCAGCCGTCGCAGGCGTGCTGGCCACCGCTTCTCCCGCCTCGGCGGCGGCAAACTCTGAAGCAGGTTACGGAATCTGGCCGCCCGGGAACTGCACGCAGGGCACGTTCTGCGGTTGGGCCAACACGGATCACCCGCCGGAGGGTCCCACCGCGCCTCAGTCCCTGGTGACCACCACAGACTGGTCCGGCAACGTCACGGTGTTCAACTTCTACAACTACACCTCCCGCAACGTCGACATCACCTGGACCGCCACGTGGTCCGGGACGGTCTACACCGGCACCCTCTGCGCCACCTCTGGTGACGGTCACCTGTACGTGCCCGTGACCGTGACGAGGGTGGTCTTCCACACGCGCAACTGCTACTGATCTTCCCCTCGGCGAATCCGATACCCATGTCCTACTGACCCCTGTGCGGAGGGGGCTGTCTCACCCACGGCCGGTGCTGTCTCGCCAACGGAGACCTCTACTGCCAATGCCTTGACCAGAGAGGTGCCGTTGGCGAGACAGCCCGAGGCAGCCCCCATCCGTACTGAATTTCGATGAGATTGTCCGAGCAAGCGACTGACTAATGAAGGTCATGTTTCTCGGCCGTGCCCGATGTGGAGGGTGACGAGCGCGGCGGCGACGACCATTCCGATCCGCCACGGGTTGAGGCTGACGTTGCGCAGCGGTCTGAACGTCACTCGGCACCGCCCGATGGTTTGAGCCACCGTTTCGGCTGCTTTTCCGAGCGGGTCAGCTCAGGTCAGGTCGAAAGCGGCGAGTGTCGCGTCGAGCGCCGCGATCTGGGCGGCCGGTGGATAGCCGTCCGGATCGGCGGACGCGAGCGCGGCGGCGCCCTCCGCCATGGCGATCAGGGCGAAGGTCGTCGTCGCCACCTGCCGGTCGGTCCAGTCGGGCGCGACGGCGGCGACAAGTCCGGAGATCCGGTCGCGCCAGGCCTGGTTGTTGGCGCGGTGCTGGGCGGTCAACTCGTCGTCGCCGACGGATGCGGCCAGGAAACCCACCCAGACAACGCTCTCGGTGGCGGTCTCCTCGTCGAGCGCGAGCCCTTGCGCGAGTACGGCACGGAGCGCGGCTGCCGGATCTGCCGCGTCCGACTCGATGGCCTCCACCCGGGCGCGGGTCCGTTCGTGCAACAGTTGGCGGGCGTGCAGGAGCAGGGCGCGGCGGTTCGGAAACCGGTGCATGACGAGCCCGGTGGTGCAGCCCGCAGCGGCGGCGACCGCCCGGATCGTGAGTCGCTCGATCCCGTGCCGGGCCAGGACGTCCCAGACCCCTCGGGACAGTTGCGCCTCCTGCGCCGGTCGATCAGCCCTCCGTGACATCAGTCCCACTCCCAAATCGTTCCGCTGCACCGGTAACATCCGTTACGGTAACAGGCGTTACCGCTGCGGTGCGCGGCGGCTGCGAGCCGATCCGGGATGGAGAAGAAGATGCGGGAAACCGAGCGGTGGATCATCGAGGCGCGGCCGTGGCACGACCCGGCCGGCACCGAGCTACGGATGCGGCAGCGGGCCGAGCTCGACGCCCGCTACGGCTGCGACGACCACGAGCCCGGGACACCGCCGTCGGAGGCCGACATCGACCTCTTCATCGTCGCGGCCGATCCGATCACCACCGAGGCCGTCGGCTGCGGCGCACTGCGCCGGCTGGACGCCACGACCGCCGAGATCAAGCGCATGTACGTCGAACCGCACGTCCGCGGCAGCGGTGTGGCGACCAGTCTGCTACGTGCCCTGGAGTCGGCTGCGGCCGAGCAGGGGTGCACGACGCTCCGGCTGGAGACCGGGACTGCTCAGCCGGACGCGCAGCGCTTCTATCGCCGGGAGGGCTACCAGGAGATCCCACAGTTCGGCGACTACATCGGCTCGACAGTGTCGATCTGCTACGAGCGGAAGCTCGGCTGACCACCACCACCTGAACACTCCCGACCGCAGCCAACCTGCTCGACCGGACGCCCCTGCCTATTCCGGGCCGGATCGATCTCCATGCGTTCAATAGACCTCCAGTTGCCGTCCAGTCCGTATTGCGAGCCTGACCCGCACACGTACCTCGGTTTACGGAGGGCAGCATGAAGCGGACAGGCAGGGTACGGAGTACAACGTCGTCGGTGGCGGGAGGCGCGGCGGCTTCCTCGACGAGGACGGGTCCGGCGGTCGAGGGGGACGCCCGACTCGATGCGGCCGGCACGATCGATCAGTCCGGACCGGACCTCAGGAGGTCACGCCGAGGGCGACGCAGGAGCGGGACACTGGTCCTGGCCATGGCACTGGCGGTGGCTGGGACACTCGGATACGCCGGACCAGCCCACGCCGGCACGCCCGGAGTCGACGGTGCGCCGAGTGCGCCGAGTCTGCCGGCCAGGCCGGCGGTGGCCGCCCCTGGAGTCTCCGGGCTGGCGCCGGACACCGCCATCCGGTCCGCTGGTCGGCGCTCCGTCGCGTCCGTACCGAGTGGCACCGGGATCACCCTCGGAGCGCCGAAGGCCGGGCCGGCCCCGCGCAGGGTCACCGGTGCCCAGGACGAGCCGCTGACCTGTGTGCCGTACATCAGCCGGCAGGTGACGCTCAACGGCACCGCCCTGGCCCGGGTCGACTACCTGGCGGAGATCGTCTGCAACTTCTACCTCGCGGGCGCCGGCCAGGCGTACCTGATCGAGCGGACCAGCGGCGCCAGGTACAACGGTTCGGTCGTCGCCGCCGCAGCACCCTTCGCCTTCTCCTCTTACTACTACGGCTACAGCCTCGGCGCGGTGCTGATCGACGGTCGCGTCTACGACGGCGCACGCCAGTTGGAAATCGGCTTCGACCTGGCACTTCAGACCAACGGGATTCCGTGGGGCGGCTGCTTCGCACTGCCCGCCGGGCAGCGCTATCTGTCCCCGTGCTACGGGCTGGGCACGCCCACCCTGTCGGTCTCGCTCGGGTCGGGAGTGTTCAGCACGGGCCTGCCGGCCTACAACCCGGCGGCCGCGATCCGGGACATCCCGGCGATCGACCTGCTCACCTTCCACGTCGGCGGGCAGTCGGATCCGGCGTCGACCGCCCGGCAGAACATCGTGGACACGGCGGCCGGGCTGCCGGCCAGTACCAGCGACTTCAGCCATGTCGGCAGGACCAGTGTGAACCTCGACCTGGACATGCTGCGGGGCATTCTCAGCCTGCATCTCACGAACGGCTTCAACTTCCGGGTGACCGCGATCGCGGGTAGCAGGCACGGGGCGAACTCCCGGCACTACGCCGGCAAGGCGTTCGACGTCGACACGATCAACGGTACCCGGGTCACCAGCACCAACCCGTTCAACCAGGCGTTCAAGGACGCCTGCCGGGCCTATGGCGCGACGGAGGTGCTGGGGCCGGGGGATGACGCCGACCACGCCACGCACATCCACTGCGCCTGGCCCCGGTAACTCGCCCCCGGCCACCCTCGGGAGATCGGTGCGGAGGACCGTCACGGCCCTCCGCACCGCCGGCGCCGGCCGACCACGCTACGGCTTGCGGCCGACCGCGCAGTACTGGTCGATGACGTGTGTCGGGGTGCTCGGATCCGGCCGCCACTCGTTCACCGACACCACGCCGGGCTCGACCAGTTCGAGACCGTCGAAGAGGCGGGCGATCCGTTCGGGGCTGCGCAGGTGGTATCGCGGGTTCGCCGAGATGTTCCAGATCCGTACGGCCTCGGTGTTCGCCTCGCTGGTGTCGCTGCCGTCGTACATCGCGAGGTAGCTGCCGGACGGCAGGGCACCCATGATCTCGTCGATGATCGACTTGGCCTCGTCGTCACTCTCGACGTGCCCGAGGATCCCCATCAGGAACAGCGCCACCGGCTTGGTCAGGTCGAGGGTCCTGGCCGCCTCGTGCAGGATCGTCCGGGTGTCCCGCAGGTCGGCGTCGATGTAGTCGGTGACACCCTCCGGACTGCTGGCGAGCAGGGCCCGGGCGTGCACCAGCACGAGGGCGTCGTTGTCGACGTAGACGATCCGGGCGTCCGGCGCGATCGACTGGGCCACCTGGTGCGTGTTGTCGGCGGTGGGTAGCCCGGTCCCGATGTCGAGGAACTGCCGTACGCCGGCCTCGCCGACGAGGTACCGCACCGCGCGGACCAGGTACGCCCGGGACAGCCGGGCGCTCTCGGCGAGTTGCGGCAGGGCCTGGATGATCTCGTCGCCGACCGCGCGGTCCACGGCGAAGTTGTCCTTGCCGCCCAACAGGTAGTTCCAGATCCGGGCCGTCTGCGGGACGGTCGTGTCCATCTTGGATGGTGTCTGCTCGCCTGTTGTCGCCGAAGTCTCTGTCACAGCCCCATCTTTCGATTCGAGTGCGAACGACGCCGTCGCGGGTCGGCACCAGGATAGCCGGGAGAACACCCCAGGCTGAGTGTGCCGGACCCGCCCCGAGCGCAACGTCCTGCCGCGCGGGGCGGGTCCGGGTCGTGGATCAGCGCCCGTGCCAGGTCACGGACGCGTACCGGCACCCCTGCCGGGCAGTGCGAAGGAGTAGAAGGTGGTGCTGGTGGCGCCGAGTCGCTGGTACCCGTTGCCCCAGTACAGCCTGCCGTCGACGATGGCCGGCCCGGCGTTCGACGCCCCCGCGCCCTGGTACTCCCAGAGCACCTCGCCGTCGTCGGCGTCCAGGGCGTACATGTAGCCGTTCAGCGAGCCGTAGTAGACCACGCCGTTCGCGGTCGTCGCCGGGCCGACCGCCAGGCCGCCGTGCGGTTCCGGTACCTGCCAGAGGATCTCCCCGGTCGCCACGTCCAGTGCGCCGAACGAGCTGTGGTCAATGGTTCGGCCGTCGGGCAGCTGGTACGGCTCCCGGTCGTAGTTGGTCTCGGCGAAGAAGATCCGTTCGCCGTCGTTGGCGGTGCCCCACTCGATGCCGCCGAGCACCGAACCCGGCCCGACCGACGCGCTCCAGATGATCTCCCCGGTCAGCGCGTCGAGCATCCAGAACTCGCCGCTCTTCTGTCCGGCCCCCACCGCCTTGCGCGGTCGCCCGTTCGGGCCGGGGATGGTGAAGAGGTGGGTGCCGTCGCTGGTGTCGTGGTCCGGGCCCGGGTTGGGGCAGTTGTTCGGCGGGAAGCCGGGGATGCAGGCGAGGTTCCACTCGTCGAACCGGGGCGGCCCGGTCGACCACCTGATTTTGCCCGTCGCCATGTCCATCGCGACTATCGAGTCCTTGGCGTTCCACGGCGGCAGGCACTCCTGCGGTGTGCCACCGTTCTCCTGGCACTCCCGGGCCGAGGCGGGGATCGAGTAGTTCTGTCCGGTGCCGACGTAGACGGTGCGGCTTCCCGGGTCGATGGTCGGGGTGCTGCCCCAGACCGACGCGCCGGAGAAGACGTCGCCGCCCGCACCCTGGTCCGGCAGGGTGTGGCTCTTCCACCGGATTTTCCCGGTGGCCGCGTTGACCGCCACCAGGCTGCCCCGGAAGGTGCAGCAGTCGTAGGCCGGGTCGCCGGCGTTGAGGAACTCCAGCGAGGAGACGCCCTGGTAGAGCACGCCCCGGTGGATGGCCGGCGACGAGGTGAGAATCGCGTCCGGGTGGGCGTCCATCGCGGCACTCCAGCGCAGCTCGCCGGTCTCGGTGTCGATCGCCAGCAGCCGGGCGCCGGCCTGGGTGCCGAGGTACACGGTGTTGCCGGCCACCACCGGGGAGGTCCGGGAGAAGGTGCCGGCGACTCCGGCGAGTTCGGCGACCGACCGGGACCAGATCACCTCCCCGGTCGCGGCGTCGACCTTCCAGAAGGTGCCGCCCCAGTCCGGGAAGTAGACGGCCCCGTCGACCACGGCGGGGGTGGCCGAGACGTCGCCGTCGGTGGTGACGCTCCAGGCGACCTCCAGGCCGCCGACCGTCGAGGGGGAGAGTTTCCGCTCGTCCGGGTTCGACCTGGTGTTGCGGATGTCGTGGCCACCCATGGACCACGACGCGTCGTGCCGGGCGCTCGCCGGTGGCGCGTGGCTGACGGGTACGAGTGCCACCACGCACGCCACGGCCAGCGCGGACGCGGTGGTGATCCGTCGAACGTCGCTCATCGCAGATCCCCTTACGAGTGAGACATATCCATAAAGACATATCTCAATAAGGCGATCGGCTCAAGTCCGTCCGTGCGCCGTGGTCCCGTCCGGCACCATCCGCTCGTGGACGTTTTCCGGGCGGGGATCGGCGAGAGTCGGGTTCAGGTGCTGCGCAGCACGACGGAGCCGGCCGGGATCTCGTGGCTGCCGGAGTCGACTCCGACGGTGGTGCTGCCCGGGCGTCCGTGCAGCTCCACGGCGCGGACGGTGGCGCGGATCGTCCCGCCGTCCGGCGTCCGGATCGCCACCGCGTCGCCGACCGCGAGGGGACCGCCGCTGTGCCGGCCCGAGAGCATCAGCAGGTTCCGGCTGTCGATGCGGTGCACCGCCTCCACCCGCAGCTCCGCCCCGGTCGGCCGGCGTCGCTCTGCCGGGCCGACCGTGGCGATGTCGTAACCGTCCGGGTACGTCTTCGCCCGCAAGCCGCCGTCGAGGTACGGCCGCTCGCGTGGTGCCGCCGCGTGCCGCAGGTACCTCGCACGTCCGGCGAGCCCGCCGGCCAGTAATGCTCGGGCCCACCACGGCGGCGGGGTCACCGAGAGCGCCTTCCGCAGTGGTGGGTCGAGCAACGCGTCGGCGACCCGCCCACCGATCGTCACCAGCGGCTTCGGCAGGTCGGCAAGCAGTCCCTTGGTCGCGGTGATGAGCCGCTGGGCGGCCGGAGTGGGTGCGAACCGTTCGGCCTCGAACCTGTCGTACCAGCTCGCGTAGCTCGCCAGATCCGGTGGAATGGCGCGGATGTTCATCCGTCGGCCGAGCTCGGCATGGAAGTGGTAGATCGCGGTGCGCTCGTGGCAGCAGAGCGGGCGCCAGGCGTACCGGTCGAGCCACCGGGTACCGACGAAGACGAAGGTACCGAGCACGTACAGGTAGTCGTCGTTGTCGATGGCGTACCTGCGGTGCAACTGGTTCAGTCGACGGGTGGCCGCCCGACCCAGCGGGTGGTCGAGGCCGTGCTCGATCAGGGTGTACATCAGGATGCCGGTGTCGTCGGCGCGGCGCTCGGTCCGGGAGGTGGTCTCGCCGGTCGCGGCCAGCAGTTCGGCGATCGACGGCACGGCGAAGGTACGCCAGAAGGCCAGCAGCAGCCCCATCCGGACGTCGAACGGGAACTCCCACAGCGCCGTGGTCCGATAGATCTCGTGGCAGTCCCGCACCGGGTCGAGTTCGCGGATCTGGCGAAGCCTGTCGAATCGGCCGGGCCGGTGCAGCATCCCGTCAGCTCCGGGCCGTCAGCTCCGCACCGGCGTACCCGGGGCGGCGGGCGCGGTGGTCACCGGTGGCAGGCGGCGCAGCGCCGACGAGACCTGGCCGAGAAACTCCAGGTCACCGGCGAGGTCGGCGCCGTCGTCCGTCGGCCCGGGGCGGCTCTCCCGGGCCGGCGTGGCGGCCGGGGGCACCGACCGCTGGTCCAGGTTGGCCGCGCGCAGCAGGGCGAGCGCGTCCCGGATCCGGATCGCCTCGCCTGTCGCGGCGGCCGTCCTGGCACCGCGACCGCCGCGACCAGCACCACCGAGACCGGAGCTGGGACTACCGGGATCGTCGGCGCCGGGACCGGCCGGCGGGGGAGTCGCGTCGGCCGGGGCCAGGTAGGGCGCGAGTGCGAGCCGGCCGTCGCGGATCTCGATGACCCGGCGGTAGAGCGCGAAGTCGAGATCGCGCAGCATCCGCAGGTCGGCCCGGCGGGACGCGGGCGGGTCGAGGGCGATCTCCGGCATCGCCTGGTACATGGCGTGCCAGAGCGGATAGAGCCGAAGGTAGGTGCGGGCCCGGTCCAACCTGTCCGCGGCGGCGGAGAGCCGCGGCCCCCAGGACGGAATCGTGAAGCCGATCGTGATCACCAGCGCCCCGAGGCAGGCGCAGAGGGTACCGAGGTTGCTCAGGGTGGTCAGCCTCGTGCCGAACCAGGCGGCGACGACGTACCCGCCCTTGCCCAGGCAGTAGCCGAGCGCGACGATCGAACCGGCCGCGACCAGCCGCAGGCCCCGGCGCAGCCACGGGCGGCCGTCGGTCCGGGCGACCCGGTTGGCGAACTGGAGGCTGCGCCAGGCGGCAACACCGAGGCCGACCGCGAAGGCGGAGACGTAGACCAGCAGGAACGTGCCGCCGACCGGGCGCGGACCGTAGACGTCGTCGAAGTCGCTCGGCGCCTCGACGGTGGCGCCGCTGTTGGCGAAGAGCACCGCCATCGCGACCAGCACCAGGCCGTAGAAGACGGCGAGCACCCTGGCCCGGGGCAGCGCCTCGGCCGGCGGCATGTGCCAGAGCATGAGCATGATCAGCGCGGTGACGCTGTATCCGACGATGCAG
Organism: Plantactinospora sp. CNZ320; assembly: GCF_002846275.1. Classification (NCBI taxonomy): domain Bacteria; kingdom Bacillati; phylum Actinomycetota; class Actinomycetes; order Micromonosporales; family Micromonosporaceae; genus Plantactinospora; species Plantactinospora sp. CNZ320. Next base: position 2,062,184 of record NZ_PJMP01000001.1, on the reverse strand, counting down.
GAGTAGACCAGCAGCGAGGCGAGATTCGGTACCCCGAAGAAGCGGTTCACCGCCGAGTAGACGGCGGGTACGGACATGGTGAAGCCGGCTGCGGGCAGGGCGATGCAGAGGGTGAGCACCCACAGATTGAGGTTGCGGGGATTGCGGGCGAGTGCCACCACCTTGTAACCCACCGCGATCCACGCCACAGTCGCGCAGAAGAGGAAGGCGCCGCTCTTACCGTCCATCCGGCAACACTCTAGTGCTCCAGCGACTGGCCGAGCCGCTCGACCACCGGGTCGCTGGGGGTACGCGGCGCGGCCGGGCGCCACAGCCCGGCCCGCTGCCCGAGCAGCGAGGCGAGCATCTCGGCCTCCTGCTCCTCCTGGCTGCTGTAGTTGGTCCGGGCGAACATCGCCCGTACCACGCCTGGGTCGAGGTGCCGGAAGAGTTGCCGGCTGCCCTGCACGTCGTCGAGCAGGTGCAGCCGGTGCTCCAGCAGCAGGTGTGCCAGTTCGTGCAGGGCGATGTGCACCTGCTGCACCCCGGTCGCGGCGGAGGTCACCACCAGGTAGTCGGCGGTGTCGGTCGAGACGCAGAGCCCGCACGGCGCGCCGGGCGGCAGGTCGAACGCGATCAGGTGGACCGGACGCCCCCGATCGGCGCCGAAGTCGCTGATGAAGGTGTCGAGGTCGAAGGGATCCGGTACCCGGATGCCGCGTGCCAGTTGCTCACAGCGCCGGCGTACCTGCCGTAGCGTCATGGGCCCACCGTCCCTCTGCGCGGCGTGTTGTCGCCAGATCGCGACCCGCATTCACGCGCCATCATCCGCGTCCGGCCTGCCCTGTTCAAGGACGCGAATCACCCCGAGCAGTTCGGTCAGGGCATTGATGGCGGACTGTGCCTCCGGGATGACGGAGTTGCGCAGCGCCACGGTGCGGGCGCGTACCTGCTGCAACGCGGCGGCGAGGTCGAGTTCCCTGTCGACGTCGGCCGCCAGCTGGTCACTGGTGAAGTATTCCACCGGTACGCCGAAGAATTTCGCCAGCGCCCGGAGGTGGCTGAGGTTCGGGTCGCGCTTCTTTCCGGTACGCAACTGCCCGATGTAGGTGTGCGAGATCGACTCGCCCTGTGCGGTTATCGCCTCCGCCACCTCGCGCAGGCTGTACGCGCTGCCGTCGGGCTTGCGGATCCGGTCGAAGAGCCGGTCCAACCGGTCGGCCAGGGCCCCTGGACTGCGGAACTCGCCCGCCTCCTCCACCATCTGGCCTCCTCCGAAACTGGGTTCAGACGTTTACAGCATGCCATAGGGGTGTCCACACGTGTTGACGCGATCGCCTGCCTTGTGCCTATCATCGCTGCGAACGCGTGGCCGGCATCCAACGGGACAGGTGCCGGGACGCGTGGGTACGGGGAGGTGCCGTCGTCCAACGGGGGAGACGGGATCCGGTGTTTCTGCACCGGAGCCCGTCGTACGGACGGCATCCGCGGACCGCGCGCTGGGGGCGGTGGGTCCGTGAGCCCGACGGTCGACGTCGGGTGCCCGGCCGAGCAGGGGTTCGGCCGGGCACCCGACGTCAGATCCGCGGGTGCCTGACGTCAGATCCGGACCGGACGGACCCGCCGGCCCGGAGGTCGGACGCGGGCACGGGCGTGCCCGGTGCGCCGGAATTCCTCTGGCGCACCGGGCGTCGGGGGCGGATCTCGTCGGGACGGATCTCGTTGCTGCCGTCAACCTGCGGGAGCCGGCCGTCGGCGTGCGGCGACTGTCAACGTGCGGCGACTGTCAGCTGGCGGTGCAGGTGGGTGAGATCCCGGTACCGCTGCCGGTGCCCTGGAAGCCGAACTCGGTCGACTGTCCGGCGGCTATCCGGCCGTTGTAGCTGACGTTGGTGAAGGTGACCGCGCCGCTGTTGCCGCTGCGGTTGGCGTTCCAGGCGTTGGTGACGCTCGCGCCGGATGGCAGGTTCATTCCGACCGACCAGCCGTTGGTGCCGGACGAGCCGGCGGTGACCCGTACCGTGGCGACGAATCCGCCGGTCCAGGAGTTCAGCGAGACCGTGGCGGTGCAGCCGCCCGGCCCCTGCGTCGGCGGGTTCGTCGGCGGATTGGTGGGCGGGTTCGTCGGCGGGTTCGTGGGCGGGTTGGTCGGGGGGTTCGTGGGCGGGTTGGTCGGGTTGGTGCCGTCGGGTGCGACGGCTCGACCGGTGGTCGGGGAGATCATCCCGGGGCAGAGGTTGCGGTTGGCCAGGTTGGTGACGATCTGCGGCACGGCGTTGATGGTGCTCTGGTAGCCGTCGTGCATCAGGATGACGCCGCCGTCGGTGAGGTTGTTGGCGGCCTGGACGATCTGGGCCGTGCTGGCGCCGTTCCAGTCCTGGGAGTCCACGCTCCAGAGCACCTCGGTAAGGCCGAACTGGGCCTGCACCGAGCGCAGCGTGGCGTTGGTCTCGCCGTACGGCGGCCGGAACAGCCTCGGCGCGGTTCCGGTGGCCTGCTGGATGGCCTGCTGGGTCTGGCTGATCTCCGAGGTCATCTGTGCGGTGCTGAGCTGGGTCATGTGCGGGTGCGTCCAACTGTGGTTGCCGATCCACATCCCGGCCTGCTGCTGGGCGCGTACCAGTGCGGGGTTCTGCTGGGCCCGCTGGCCGATGTTGAAGAACGTGGCCCTGGCGCCGGCCGAGCGCAGTGCGTTGAGCAGCGCGTTCGTGGTGCTCGTGTTCGGACCGTCATCGTAGGTGAGCGCCACGTAGCCGTTGCAGGCGGCGGCGGCGACCGGTGGGGCGGCGATCGTGACCGCGGCGGCGCCGGCCGCGACGGCCAGGGCGGCGGCGGCGAGCATGGCGTACAGGCGGCCTCTCGGCCGGGAACGCGGACGGGGCATGAGGGCTCCTCGCTGGGGTGGCGGGTCGACTGTCGGTGGCGGTGCTGGCGCTGAAATATTTCAAGGCGTCGATCGAAATATATTCAACGGTGCCAGTCGATGTCTAGCCGCGCGGCGAGGACGCGCGAGCCGGGGTACCGGTGTGGGCAGCCGGGTGTAGAGAACTCTTGCCGGACGGGGCGATGGATGGTGGTGGGCCGTCGTGGACGGCCCGGATCAGCGGACGGCTCGGGCCGCCAGGCGGGGGAGACCGACCGGGGTACCGTCGCGGAGGATCGCCTCGGCCTCCGCCCCGCTGACCGGGCCAGCGAAGAGATAGCCCTGACCGTGGTGGCAGCCGAAGCGCCGCAACTGCTCCCGCTGCGCGACGGTCTCGATCCCCTCGGCCACCAACTCCAGCCCCAGGTTGAGCCCCATCGAGACGATCGAGCGGACCAGCTCACGGCTCTTGCCGTCGGTCGCCAGCGGTGCCACGAAGGATCGATCGATCTTGAACGCGTCGATCGTCAGGTGGTGCAACGCCTGCAACGAGGAGTACCCGGTGCCGAAGTCGTCGATGTGCAGCTGTACGCCCAGCTCGTGCAGTGCGGCCAGTTTCGTCCGCGCCGCCGGTACGTCGTGCACGATGACACCCTCGGTGATCTCGATGATCAGGGCCGCCGGGTCCAGCCCCGCCGCCCGCAGGCTCTCCTCGATGTCCTCCAGCAGGCGGGTGTGCCAGAACTGCCGGTTGGAGACGTTGACACTCATCCGCAGCCCCTCCGGTGCGGAGCCGCCCGCCCGCCAGGCGCCGAGTTGCCGGCACGCCTCGGCCAGCGCCCACCGGCCGATCAGCGGCATCAGCCCGCTCTCCTCGGCGATCGGCAGGAACTCGCCCGGTGCCACAAGTCCGCGTACCGGATGCCGCCAGCGCATCAGCGCCTCGAACGCGTGGGTACGCCCGTCGGTCAGCCGTACGATCGGCTGGTAGCGCAGTTCGAAGCCGCCGGTCTCCAGCGCCCGGCGCAGCTCCGCCTCGGTGCGCAGCCGTCCGACGACCCGATCGTGCATGGCGACGTCGAACACCGCGTGCGAGCCCTTGCGCTGCCACTTCGCCGAGTACATCGCGGTGTCGGCGTCCCGGATGACGTCCTCGGCGTGCTGGTAGCCGGTGCTGCTGCGGGAGATGCCGATGCTGGCCGAGACGACGAACTCCTCCTCGCCGAGCCGGAACGGTACGTCCAGCGCACCTCGGATCCGTTCCGCCACCGCGACCGGGTCCTCGCCGTCGCAACGGTGCCGCAGCAGTACGGCGAACTCGTCCCCGCCGAACCGGGCGGCGACCTCCGCCTCCCGGGCGCTGGCCCGGATCCGTTCGGCGACCTGGACCAGCAGCCGGTCGCCGGCCAGGTGACCCAGGCTGTCATTGACCAGCTTGAAACCGTCGAGATCGAGCAGCAGCACCGAGTAGTGCCGTTCCGGGTGCCGGGCCTGGGCGGCGACGGCCGCCTGGAGCCGGTCCAGGAAGAGGGAGCGGTTGGCCAGCCCGGTCAGCGGATCGTAGAGGGCCGCGTGCCGGAGCAGGTCCTCCTGCTCACGCAGGGACTTCAGCACCGCGTCGTGGTCGAGGGCGATGGTCAGCAGGGCCGCCCACTGGTTCATCATCTCCCGGCCGCTGGCCACCTCCGCCTCGATCGGGCCGACGACGGCGAGCATCCCCCAGTCGCTGGCGCCGATCTGCAACGGTGCCACGTAGACCATCTGGTCGGCGTCCAGGTCGGCGAGATCGACCAGCTCGGCCGGCGGGAACGACCGGGGCGGTACCGGCCCGGCCGACATCGGTACCGGCCCACGGTCCCGTTCGAACATGCTGACCAGGTCGAGCGTCCGTTCGGTGTCGTCGTCGCCCCCGGCCTGAGGGCGCGACCAGAGCCCGAGGCAGCCGCCCCGGGCGTTGGTGTCCTGGATCCAGGCCAGCGCGCGGGGGTCCTTCTCGTGGCTGCGCAGCAGGTTCTTGCTGACCGTGTAGAGCGTCTTGAGGGTGGTCTGGAACTCGTTCTCCTCGATCCGGTGCGTCCGGGACCGGCTCTGCGCCAGCGTGACAACGATCTCCTCGGTGCCGGCCCGGACCCGTTCGGCACCGGCCCGGTCGTGCTGCCCGAGCCGGTGGGCCAGGCCCAACCCGTACCGCCGGATGGAGTCCATCATCCGGACCACGCCCTCCGGATGCCGGTGGCTCAGGGCCTGTAGCCCGACCAGGGCCTGGCGCAGGTCGACCAGATCCGGGCCCGGTGCGTCGTCCGCAGCCGCGGCGAGAGCGTCGGCGACCAGGGTGCCGGCCCGGGCGATGGTGGCCCGGCGGGGCGGATCGACCTGATCCGGCAGCGCCGCGACGAGTCGGGTGACCAGGTGTTCGGCGGTCGACAGCTCGGCGTCCGGCTTCGCCACCAGCGCCCCGGGCGCCAGCGGGTCGGCGCAGCCGCACGACTCGCGGGCCTGGAACGACGTCGGTACGGAGAAGGTGCCGGCCTCGATCTCCTCCCCGCGCGCGGCGCGGAGTGCGAGTTCGGCGGCGATCCGGCCCAGGGACTCGAAGCTCTGCCGCACCGTGGAGAGGCTCGGGGTGAAGTAGACGACCCCCTCCATATCGTCGAAGCCGACCACCGCCTGCTCGCGGGGCACCTCCACGCCGGCGTCCAGAAAGGTGCGGAGCAGCCCGATCGCGTTGAGGTCGTTTCCGGCGATCACCGCCGTGGACGGCAGCCCGGCGGCCAGCATCGCCCGACCGGCCCGCTCACCGCCGCTCTCCCGGTTGTCGCCGGTGTCGAAATGCAGATCGGTACGGGGGGTTATCCCACATTCCAGCAGGGCGTCGCGATATGCCTCGTAACGTTCGCGCAGATCCCGCAGTTCCAGGTATCCGGCGAAAGCGATCTCCCGGTGGCCGTGTTCGACCAGGTGCAGGACCGCCTCGCGTACCCCGCCACGGTTGTCCGGAAGTACGACCGGGCAGGTGACGCCGGGCATCGAGTCACTGATCATGATCACGGGTTTGCCGGCGCGCTGGATCGAGGTCAGGTATCCCGGCGACGCCGAGTTCAGGATCACCACGAACGCGGAGACGTGATCCCAGGCCACGAGGTGTGGAAAGTCCGGAGGTTCGGGCGGGTCGAAGTCGAATGTGCCGGCCCCGAGCGTCTGAATGGCGATCATCCGGCCACCCGCGAGGGCGGTCGTACGCGCGATTCCGCCGAGAATGCTGCCGAAATAGTCGCAACCGACAGACATGGTGAGTACGCCGATGGTGGGGCCATCGACCACGGCCATCACCTCCTGCACCAGTCCCGCCGCGCAGGTGGCGGGGCCGGGTCGAGTCCGGTGGAAAGGTGGCTTTCCGGCAGTTTTTCCGATCAACTTCCGGAAAATTTCAGATAACCGTCGAGGAGCCTACCGGATCATGTTCGGAGTCGTCGATACGTGCAAATCCGCCGCGCGAGATCGCGGAACTGTTCCATCAGCGCTGATCGATCCGCCAGGCGGCGGCCGTCAACGCCCTGGCCAGCTTCGGTTGGCACAGCACGGGGGTGCTGTCCACGTACTGGTCGATGCCGCCGAGCGGCGGCACCCCGGCGATCTCGGGGTCGGTGATCCGGGCCAGCAGGGCGTCCGTGAACCGGTCGGCGCCGATCACCGGGTACGGCCGGTCGTGGAAGTACCGCCGGGTCGCCTCCACCGGTTCGGCCAGGCCGAGCCGGTTCTGCCACGCCCCGGCCGCCTCGTAGGCGGTGCAGAGCGCCGCCTGCCGCGCCTCCGCGTCCCCGGTCAACGCCCCCTCCAACGCGGTGGCGATGGTCGACGCCTCAGCCCGCAGCACGGCCGTCGGCTCCGCTCCCGGCCCGTCGACAGTCGACGCCGTGGCCGGCACCGCGACCGTCGGCTCCCCGGCTGACGCGGTGGTCGTCGACCCCGTGGTGAGGTCGGCGAAGGCGCTGCCCAGCCACTTCCCGTACGGCGGATACCGTCGGCCCAGCAGCAGGCAGAGTCGCATTACGTCCCGGACGAGCCGGGCCGCCAGCACCCGACTGCCCGTTTCCGACCCGGCCTCGGCGGCCCGCCCGACGAACGGCTCCTCCTGGCCGATCCGGGCCCACTGGCAGGCCAGCAGATAGCGCCAGACGTCGTCCGGATACCAGCGCAGGCGCTCCCGCAGCACGGTCAGCTCGCCGGGGTCGTCCCGGAACACCGCCCCACCGGTCACCTCGGCCAGCAGCTGCGCCGGGGTGGCGAGCCAGTCGAAGGTCCGCACCCCGAGCCGGGGATCGAAGCCCAGTTGCCCGTCACACCAGGTGCCCAACTCGGTGACCTGCACCATGTGGTCCACCGGCCCGTCGGTCGCGGCCAGCACCCGGGACCGGCCGGCGGCCCGGACGAAGTGCGTCGGCCAGCCGCCGACCCGCTTCGGCAGCCGCTCGGCCAGCAGCGTGCTGATCCGCCCGGCGTACCGGTCGAGGTCGTCGGGAGTGAGGAAGAGGGTCAGCCGGGGACCCCAGTCGTGGTCGACCGAGCGCTCGGTGTCGAAGCCGAGCACCTCCGAACCCGGCCCGAGCCGGGCTGCCGCGTAACGCAGTTTCGGGTACGCCTCGGCGAGCAGCGGACGTACCGCCTCGGTGTAGAGGAGCTGGCACAGTCGCAGCCCAGGCGTGAACGGTCCCCACATCCGATCGACCGTACGGTCGGATGTTCCGGGTCGGCCAGCGAATTGTCGTCGCCGGTGGGTTGCATCCGGTACCGGGGTACCGGCTTACCGTCGAGGGATGGCAGACCCACGAGTCACGGTAGACGTACCCGATGTCCCGCCCGGCTGGGTCCCGGCGGCCTGCACGCTGCCGACGGCGGAGCAACCGGTCCGGCTCGCCGAGTTCGAGCAGATCCTCGGCACGGCCGTCCGCTCGGTGAGCCGGACCGGACCGACCCGGCTGCGGCTGGAGTTGACCCCGACCCCGCAGTTGGCGGCGCGGGTGGCCGACCTGATGGTGCGCGAGTCCGGCTGTTGTTCCTTCTTCACCTTCCAGCTCGGCGTGACCGACGGCCGGCTGTTGTGGGATGTCGGCGTGCCCGCCGGTCAGGTCGAGGTGCTCGATGCCCTGGCCGCCCGGGCGGTGCCGGACGGCGGGCAACGGGATGCCTGACGGACTCCGCCCGGGTCAGCTCGCCGCCGCGGCCGGGGTGAACCAGCAGACCCTGCGGTACTACGAGCGGCGCGGGCTGCTCGCCGAACCGGTACGCACCCTCGGCGGGCACCGGATCTACCCGGTGGAGGCGGTGACCCTGCTCCGGGCGATCAAGACGGCGCAGCGGCTCGGCTTCAGCCTGTCGGAGGTGGCCGAACTACTCGCCGCCAGCCATTCGACGGTGCGTCACAGGTCGGATTCGGTGCTGTCGGACCGGGCCCAGGCCAAGCTCGCCGAGGTGGAACAGCGGATCGCCGAGCTGACCGCCGTCGCGGAGGCTCTCCGTGAGGCGCTCGCAGCCGGTTGCGCCGACCTGGTCGAGTGCGCCGACAGTCCACACTGTCCGTTGCCCGCGAGCACCGGGGCGGGTGCCTGACCCCGATTGGCGGTCTGGTCGACGTCACCGGGCCGGAAACTGACGACGTTGCCCGGAATCTGCCCAGGCTGTTGCCCGGCTGGGGGGCAACCCGCGCAGGGCCGAGTGACTAGCGTCGATCAGGCTCCGGTTACTGGCCGGAGCCAGCCAAAAAACGGGGAGTAGTACATGCGTCCAAGTAGCACCTTGACCGCGTTCATCGCCGCATTGGCGTTGGTGGCCACGCCAGCGCCGCCGGCCGGGGCCGCAGCTCCGGCGGAACCGACCGCCGCCGCCGTTACTTATCGGGTACTGACCTGGAACGTCGCCGGATGGACCATGCACCGTGGTTCCACCACCAACGGTATGCCCACCGTCGTCGCCAACGCCGTGCGCAACGCCGACGTCGACTTCTTCGCACTGAACGAACTCTGCTTCGGGCAGCTGCACGCGGTGCAGGACGTGCTCCGCAGCCGGGGTTGGATGACGGATCCGACGAACTTCTCCCGCTTCGAGCCAACCAACAACGGCGCGGACGGAAGCTGCAACGGCTCGCAGAGCGGCATCGCCATCTTCAGTCGTACCCCGTTCGGCAACGCCAGCCGTTTCACCCTGCCGGACGACGGACGGGTCGAGAAGCGCAAACTGATCTGCGCACCGCCGGCAAACCGTCCCACTGTCAAGTTCTGCACGACCCACATCACGCACCTGAACACGGGTGACAACGGGGTTCCCCGGGTCAACCTGCTGCAACTGAACTACGTGCGGGACCGGGTGGAGGAATTCGAGGCGGCCGGCCACACCGTGATCATCGCCGGTGACTTCAACGCCCAGCCGAATTACCAGCGGGTCGACGCGTGGTATTCGAGCAGTCTGAACCACCCCAACAATGCGAACAACTCCGGCCACTACCGGGAGTTGGACGACACCGACAGCCGTTGTCCCGGTTACGGCGAGACCACCTCGCCGCGCGGCAACACCGAAGGACCCTGCGGTACGGGCAAGAAGCTCAACCTGATCTTCGTACGCGAGAACAAGATCGCTGGCGGGTACGACGCGGACAGCGTGGAGATCTCCAACGAGTGTGGCGGACCATGCTCCGACCACCGGCACCTGTGGGGCAGCGTCACCGTCCTCGCCTGACCACCGCCGACAGCCCGGCCCTTCGCGGTGCGGCCGTCCGTTCGCTGAGCGGCGGCCCACCGCGAAGGGCGGTTGGCTGGTGCCTCGTCTTTGCGGGTTGATCGGGTGATCCGGTGCTGCCGGGTATCTCTGGGCCGGTGATCTGACGTCGGGTCGGGTGCGGGGTGGGGATATGCGCCGGGGAGACTGTCGAGTTGCCCCGCTTGTGTGCCCACCCCTCCCGGGCTGCCCGAACCCCCGGGCCGCCCGGGCGGTCGACCCGAACCGCGGCAGGCCGTCGGCAACCCCGGCTTCCGTGCCCCGCTTGTGCACCCAGCTCGACAGTCTCCGCGCCGACCACCCCCGGCTCCGCCGCCGATCGCTCACGGATTGAAACCAAGGTGCCCCACACCTGAACGATTACCCCATCAACCTGCAAAGACGAGGCACTAGCTGGCGTCGAGGTAGCGCCATTGGCCGTCCTCGCGGCCGAACCGGCTGCGCTCGTGCAGCTCGCCGGGGCGGCCCGACTGCCGGTAGTGCGCCCGGAACTCGACGATTCCGGTGCTGTCCAGCAGGCCGCCTCGGTCGGTGTAGAGGATCTCGAGCCGGGTCCAGCGAAGCGCCGGGTCCAGCGTCAGTCGGGCCGGTCGGGTGTCCGGGTGCCAGGTCCGGAGCAGGTAGCCGGCGTCGCCGACCGCGTACGCGCTGAACCGCGAGCGCATCAACGCCTCGGCGGTCGCCGCGACCGTACCGCCCCGGTGCAGGGCACCGCAGCACTCCTCGTACCCCTCCGGGGCACCACACGGACACGACCGTGTGGTATCCGCACCGCCCGCCCGGCGGGTCTTGCGTTTCGCCACCGGGTGATTGTCGCCGTCCGGCCGGTACTGCCGCAGCCGGCCCGGCAATCCGTCGTCGACTGTCGATATCCTGCCCCGGTGAGCTACCCCGTTCCGAGTCGCCCGACCCGCGCCTTCTTCGTCGACGACATCCTCCACGGGCGGGTGAACCTGGACGCCTACCCGCTTCGCTACATCCGCCTCGGCTACCCGGGCAACTCCACCGCCCGGGTGATGTACGGCACCACCCCGGTGATCGTGGAGCTGCTGGACCGGATGTTCTCGGCGGTGGAACTCCTGGAGAGCCGGGGCTGGGAGCTGGTCCTCTTCGAGGAGGGCGGGCTCTGGGCGTACCTGCGCCGCCGGTACCAGCCGGTGTCCTGAACCGCGGGGTCGGGCAGTCGGGCCGTGACCGGGCGCTGCCGCCGAAGTCACGTCGGTCGAGCGATCTCTGTCACAGACACAGGCGTTTTTCGCTGTGAGGCTTGGCCGCGACCCTGTGGGCCGGCCGTTCCGTGCCGCCCGACCGCTCGACGGCCGTCCGGCCGCCGACGGGTCGCGCCGGGCGGGGTCGGATGGACAGGAAGTGTCGTTCGTGAAGGTACTGCCGGGCTGGGCCGCGACCGGACTGGCCCTGCTCGGAGGGTTGGGATCGGCTGCGCAGAGCCTGGCCAACGCCGAGATGGGCGAGCGGGCCGGTCATCCGATCATCGGTGCGCTGGTCAACAACGCCGGAGGACTCGCGCTGGTCCTGCTCGGCCTGCTCGTGCTGCCGTCGATGCGGTCCGGCCTCGCCATGCTGCCCCGGACCGGGCTGCCCTGGTGGATGTACCTGGGCGGGCTGTGCGGGGCGTTCTTCATCGTCTCGGCGACGTACATCGTGCCGGTGCTCGGGGTGGCGGTCTACACGATCGCCCAGGTGGCTGGGAACAGCGGCGGTGGGCTCGCCGTCGACCGGACCCGGCTGGCTCCGGCGGGGCGGATGGGCATCACCCGGCCCCGGGTGGCCGGCGCCCTGCTCGGGATCGCGGCGGTGGCGTTGGCCCAGTTCGGCCGGCCGGTCGGTGAACTGGCGGTGGGGCTGGTACTGCTCGGCGTCGTCTGTGGGGTACTGGTCGCCGTACAGGGGGCCTTGAACGGCCGGATCTCCACGGTCGCCAACCCGGCAGCCGCCACCACGGTCAACTTCGTGGTGAGCAGCGCGGCGATGGTGCCGGTGGCGGCGGTGACCGGCGCGCTGGCCCAGCTCGCCACCGCCGACTGGCCGGCCGAGTGGTACCTCTACGTCGGTGGTCCGCTCGGGGTCGCGATCACCGTCGCGGTGCTGGTCGGGATCCGCTCGATCGGACTGCTCCGCACCGGCCTGGCCCTGGTCGCCGGGCAGTTGGGCGGGGCGCTCCTGCTCGACCTGCGGCCCGGCGGACCCGGTGCGAGCCTCGCGGTGCTGGTCGGGGCGGTGCTGACCCTGCTCGCGGTGGTCGTCTCCGGCCGAACGGCCCGGGGCACCCCGGCGGCCACCTGACCCGTCCTCGGCCTGGCTCCGAGCGACTCAGCCCGGCTCGGAGTGCTCCCGACCAGGCTCGGAGCTGGCCGGTCGCCGTCGGGGTCGGTCGGGGCGACGAGTGCCGGCCGGAAACAGGGTGGCAGACTGGAGGGGTGATCCAATCCGCCGTCGCCCGTGATCGCGGCACCGTCTCCGTGCGCCCGCGACGCATCCGGGTGGTCTGCTGGATCCTGGCTCCCGCGCTGGTGCTGGCGTTCTCCCTGCTCAGTATCGGACTGCACGGCTCGACCGGGTCCGGGGCGGCCACCTTCCAGCGCGGTGACCAGCTCGCCATGGTCGGGCTGGGCGTGCTGGGCGCTTTCGTGGTGCTGCTCTTCACCCGGCCGAGGGTGGAGGCGGACGCCCGGGGGGTCCGGGTACGCAACGTCTTCGGCGGCTACGACCTGCCCTGGGACGTGGTAAGCGGGGTGCGCTTCGACCGGGCCTCGGCCTGGGCCAGCCTGGAACTGCACGACGACGAAATGATCCCCGTGCTGGCGCTGCAAGCGGTGGACCGGGAGCTGGCCGTGGACGGGGTACGCGCGCTGCGCGCCCTGCACGCCGAGCACCAGCGGTCACGACCGAACCCCGGGGACCAGCAGGCACGGGCGGGCGCCGGGCAGCAGGAGTCACGGCCGGGACAGCCGGAGCCCGAGGTCGCCGAGGGGCAGCAGACGGCCGACTGATCATCCGTCGAACACCCGCCGTCCCCGGCGTGCCCGTTTTGGCGTCCTCGGCCTGACCTGCTAGTCTTTACGAGTCGACCACTGTCTGGGTTCATCCACAGGCAGTCGTGAAGCGGAGCGCCTGCTCCCACCCGAGTCACCATCAACCGGTGGCCGGGTCCGGTCACCGGTCCGGCTTTTGCCGATCCGGGTGTGCGATCGTCGATCGCCACAGGCCGGTCGAGCAGGCCCTGGCATCTGCCGGGGCCTTTCTGCTTCTGGTCGAAGACGTTAGGACCGGCCACCGCTGACGCGCGGCCGGTGAGGATCACCACGAGGAGGCCCCATCAGCGTCGAGCCACGCGTGAACGAGCAGATCCGGGCACGTGAGGTCCGACTGGTCGGCCCTGAGGGCGAGCAGGTGGGCATCGTCCCACTGGAGCGCGCCCTTCAGCTGGCCGCGGACGTCGACCTGGACCTGGTCGAGGTTGCGCCCATGGCGCGCCCGCCGGTGTGCAAGCTCATGGACTTCGGCAAGTACAAGTACGAGTCCGCACTCAAGGCGCGCGAAGCCAGGCGTAACCAGCAACAGACCGTCATCAAGGAGATGAAGCTCCGTCCGAAGATCGATCCGCACGACTACGAGACCAAGAAGGGTCACGTGGTGCGGTTCCTCAAGGCGGGCGACAAGGTCAAGGTGACGATCATGTTCCGCGGTCGCGAGCAGAGCCGACCGGAGCTGGGTTACCGGCTCCTGCGCCGACTCGAGTCCGAGATCTCGGAACTGGGGTACGTCGAGGCCGCTCCGAAGCAGGACGGCCGCAACATGATCATGGTCCTGGCTCCGCACCGGGCCACCAAGGCAGCCGCCACGGCTGCCCGGGCTGGCTCACCGCGGGAGCGGGAGGCCGGTGCCGCCGAGGCATCGCCGGTCGCCGAGGCAGCGCCCGGTCCGGCCGGACCCGCCGGAACCGCCGGCGAGTAACAGGGGAGAGACGCACCAAGATGCCGAAGATGAAGAGCCACACCGGGATGGGCAAGCGGGTCAAGGTGACCGGCAAGGGCAAGATCGTTGCCCAGCAGGCCGGGCTCCGCCACAACCTGGAGAAGAAGTCCTCCACCCGGACCCGCCGGCTCACCGGCACCGTCGAGGTGGCCAAGGCCGATTTCAAGCGAATCAAGAAGTTGCTGGCCCGCTGACGCGCGCCTCTTGACCTGAAGGAGTAGTTGAGATGGCACGCGTCAAGCGGTCAGTGAACGCCCAGAAGAAGCGCCGTACGCTGCTGGAGACCGCCAGCGGTTACCGTGGCCAGCGGTCCCGGCTCTACCGCAAGGCCAAGGAGCAGGTGCTGCACTCGATGCAGTACGCCTACCGGGACCGGCGCGACCGCAAGGGCGACTTCCGGCAGCTCTGGATCACCCGGATCAACGCGGCGGCCCGCGCCAACGGGATGACCTACAACCGGCTCATCCAGGGGCTGAAGCTGGCCGGCGTCGAGGTGGACCGGAAGATCCTGGCCGACCTCGCCGTCAACGACCCGACCGCCTTCGCGGCAATCGTCGAGGTCGCCCGCGCCGCCGTGGCGGCCGAGGGCACCGGTGGCGCGTCGGCCCAGGCCGCCTGACCACCCGCGACACCCGATCGAGGCGTCCCGCATGCAGGTGAACCCGCAGGTGGGGCGCCTCGACCATGTCCGGGCACCGGAGCAGCCGCTCTTCACCCCGCGTACCCCGAGGATCGTCGCGGCCCGGCGGCTGCACCGGCGTCGGGAACGTGACACCACCGGCCGGTTCCTGGCCGAGGGCCCGCAGGCGGTCCGGGAGGCGCTCGCCGCGCCGGGCGTACTCGTCGAACTCTTCGGTACCCCGGCCGGGCTCGACAGGTACGCCGACCTCGCCGACACCGCCGCCCGGGCCGGAGTACCCGTCTCCGGGGTGACCGAGGAGGCGCTCGGGGCGCTCACCGAGACGGTCGCCCCGCAGGGGATCGTCGCGGTCTGCGCCCGGCTCGACGTGTCGATCGGCACCGCCCTTTCCCGGCGCCCCCGGCTGGTCGCCACGCTCGCCGAGATCCGTGACCCGGGCAACGCCGGCACCGTGCTGCGCACCGCCGACGCCGCCGGAGCCGGTGCGGTGGTCTTCGCCGGGGACGCGGTCGACCCGTACAACGGCAAGTGCGTGCGGTCGTCGGCCGGCAGCCTCTTCCACCTCGACGTGGTCCGGGCGCCCGACCCGGCCGAGGTGGTCGCCGAGTTGCGCGCGGCCGGGCTGACCGTGCTGGCCGCCTCCGGATACGGCGAGACCGACCTGGATGACCTGGCCGACTCCGGTGGCCTGGCCCGGCCGACCGCCTGGCTCTTCGGCTCCGAGGCGCACGGCCTGCCGGCGGAACTGGCCGACGCGGCCGACGCCCGGGTACGCGTGCCGCTGCACGGCCGGGCCGAGAGCCTTAACCTGGCTGCCGCCGCCGCGGTCTGCCTGTACGCTTCGGCCAGAGCCCTGCGCCCCGGGGCACCGCACGCCGCGCCGAAGAGCGCATAATGGGCCCCGGGACAGCAGAACCGACCAGGGAGTTGTCGACCTGATGACCGAGTCCGCGCGGTGGTGCGTCCGCGACGCGCGACGCCACTCGTTTAGCCAGCCCGCCGGTGCCGGCGGGCGCCAGGGCTGACCTCTTCTCCTCCCTGCGTACCCTCCACACCGGCGGGCTGCGGCAAAGCCGCCCGTCCGTAGACTCTGTGGGCCGCCCCGTGAGGGCCGCCCACCGAACCTGCCGACCTGTTCAGCGCGGTGCCGACGTCCCGAGCCTTACTCGGGCACGACGGTCGCGCGGAGAGGTCGGCCGAGGATCACCGATCTGTCCACGGCGTCGCCGGTGCGCGGACCACTCGCGCGGGCGCGACGGGACATTCGACGTGGAGGCAGCGGGACCACCGCCCGCGACGCAGAGGGAGTAGCCGCACGCCATGACGTATCGCAACGACCCGTACGACCCGAAGCAGGTCGCCCTGCTCGACCCGGAGGCGCTGGCGGCGGCGGTGGCCGACGCGACGGCCGCGTTCGACGCCGCCACCGAGCCGGACGCGCTGGCCGAACTGCGCCGGGCGCACCTCGGTGACCGGGCGCCGGTCTCGCTGGCCCGCCGGGAGATCGGCGCATTGCCGCCGGCCGCGAAGTCCGACGCCGGCAAGCGGGTCAACGAGGCCCGCCGGTCGATCGAGTCCGCCTACGCGCAGCGGCTGGCGGTCGTCCAGGCGGCCCAGGCCGAACGGATCCTCGCCGAGGAGCGGGTGGATGTCACCCTCCCCTACGACCGGCGGCCGCGCGGCGCCCGGCACCCGATCAGCACCCTCTCGGAGCGGATCGGCGACCTCTTCGTCGGAATGGGCTACGAGATCGCCGAGGGTCCCGAGATCGAGCTGGAGTGGACCAACTTCGACGCGCTGAACATCCCGCCGGACCACCCGGCCCGGGGCACCATGGACACCTTCTACCTCGACGTTCCGGGGATGGTGCTGCGTACGCACACCTCGCCGGTGCAGGCCCGGACGATGCTGGCCCGCAAGCCCCCGATCTACGTCGTCTGCCCCGGCCGGGTCTACCGGACCGACGAGCTGGACGCCACGCACAGCCCGGTCTTCCACCAGGTCGAGGGGCTGGTGGTGGACGAGGGAATCACGATGGCGCACCTGCGCGGCACCCTGGACCACCTGGCCAGGGCGATGTTCGGGGCCGACGCGCGGACCAGGTGGCGCCCGCACTACTTCCCGTTCACCGAGCCGAGCGGCGAGTTCGACGTCTGGTTCGCCCAGCACCGGGACGGCCCGCGCTGGGTCGAGTGGGGCGGCTGCGGCATGGTAAACCCCCGGGTGCTGCGGGCCTGCGGCATCGACCCGGACGTCTACTCCGGATTCGCCTTCGGGATGGGCATCGAGCGGACGCTTATGTTCCGGCACGGCATCGGCGACATGCGGGACATGGCCGAGGGCGACGTACGGTTCACCCGCGCGTTCGGGGTGGAGGTGTGATCGGGATGACGAACGACGTGATGTGGCCCGACGACGCGACGGATGCGGTGGTCTGAGAGATGCGAGTTCCTGTTTCCTGGCTGCGCGAGCACGTCGACCTGCCCGCCGAGCTGAGCCCCGAGGAGCTGGACCAGGCGCTGGTCAACCTCGGCATCGAGGTCGAGTCCATCGTGGATCTGCGGAGCACCGTCACCGGCTCGCTCGTGGTCGGCGAGGTGCTGGAGATCGAGGAGCTGACCGGGTTCAAGAAGCCGATCCGGTTCTGTCGGGTCGACGTCGGCGCCGCGAACGGCACCGGCGAGCCGCAGGAGATCGTCTGCGGGGCGACCAACTTCGCCGTAGGCGACCGGGTGGTGGTGATCCTGCCCGGCGGCGTACTGCCCGGTGGGTTCGCGATCGGGGCCCGGAAGACGTACGGGCGCAACTCCAACGGGATGATCTGCTCGGTGCGGGAGCTGGGCATCGGCGACGACCACGCGGGCATCCTGGTGCTGCCCGAGGACGTGCCGGCCAAGCCCGGTGACGACGCGCGGCCGGTGGTCGGGCTGGACGACGTGGTCGTCGAGGTCGAGATCACCCCGGACCGGGGGTACGCGATGTCCGTACGCGGCCTGGCCCGGGAGCTGTCGCACGCCTTCGACGTACCGTTCCGGGATCCCGGGCTGGCGCCTGCGCCGGGGGCGACACCGGAGCCGGCGTACCCGGTCCGGGTGGTCGACACCGTCGGCTGCGACCGGTTCGCGGCCAGGGTGGTCCGGGGGATCGATCCGGCCGCCGAGTCGCCGAAGTGGATGCGGCAGCGGCTCACCCACGCCGGCATCCGGACCATCTCGCTGCCGGTGGACATCACCAACTACCTGATGCTGGAGTTGGGCCAGCCGATGCACGCCTTCGACCTGGACGCGCTCCGGGGCGAGCTGGTGGTCCGCCGGGCGGTGCCGGGGGAGCGGCTGACCACCCTGGACGGGGTCGACCGGGCACTCGACCCGGAGGATCTGGTGATCTGCGACGCCGGCCTGCCTGGCGCAGCAGCCGGGGACGGTGGAGCGGCCGGCGACGGTGGGGTGCCGATCTCGCTGGCGGCGGTGATGGGCGGCGAGACCAGCGAGGTCGCCAACAGCACAGTCAACGTGCTCTTCGAGGCGGCGCACTGGGACCCGGTGGTGGTCGGCCGGACAGCCCGCCGGCACCGGCTGTTCAGCGAGGCCGCCAAGCGCTGGGAGCGGGGTGTCGACCCGGCGCTGCCACTGGTCGCGCTGGCGCGGGCGGTCGAGCTGCTCACCAGGTACGGCGGCGGCACCGTCGGCGCCGAGGTGCTCGACGTCGACCATGTCCGGGCGCCGAACCGGATCGTGATCGACGTGGACCTGCCGGCCCGACGGGCCGGGGTGCCGTACGAGCCGGCCCGGACGGTGGCGCTGCTGGAGCGGGTCGGCTGCACGGTTGCGGTCGGCGACGGGCGGAGCGTGGCCGGCAACGGACGGGCCGGCGCCGGCAACGGCAACGGCCACGGGGGACGGCACGCCAGCGGGCCGGAGACGCTCGTGGTGACCCCGCCGACCTGGCGACCGGACCTCACCGACCCGGCGGACCTGGTCGAGGAGGTGATCCGGCTGGACGGCTACGAGCACGTGCCGTCGGTGCTGCCGGTCGCCCCGCCCGGCCGGGGGCTCACGCCGGAGCAGCGGCGGCGCCGCTCGGTGAGCCGTACCCTCGCCGAGAGCGGTTTCGTCGAGGTGCTCTCCCCGCCGTTCGTCTCCGCCGAACTCTTCGACCGGCTGGGCCTGCCCGCCGACGACCCGCGTCGCACCGCGGTACGGCTGGCCAACCCGCTGGCCGACACCGAGCCGCTGATGCGGACCACCCTGCTCGGCACCCTGCTCGGTGCGCTGCGGCGCAACCTCGGCCGGGGCCACCGGGACGTGGCGCTCTACGAGATCGGGCTGGTCTTCCTGCCCCGTCCCCGGACCGGCCCGCCGCCCGCGATGGGTGTGGAGCACCGGCCGAGTGACGAGGAGTTCCGGGCCGCCGACGCCGTCCTGCCGGACCAGCCGTGGCGGGTCGCCGCGGTGCTGGCCGGCGAGGTCGAGCCGGCCGGCTGGTGGGGGGCCGGACGTCCGGCCGGCTGGGCGGACGCCGTGCAGGCGGGCCGGAACGTGCTGGCCGCCGCCGGGATCGCCGGCGACCGGGTGGTGGTCCGGCAGGCCGGGTACGCGCCCTGGCACCCCGGCCGGTGCGCCGAGTTCCGGGTCGACGACGTGCTCGTCGGGCACGCCGGGGAACTGCATCCGGCGGTACTCGCCGAGCTGGATCTGCCGTCCCGGACCAGCGCCCTCGAACTCGACCTGGACGTGCTGCCGCCCGCCCCGGTGGTGCCGGCGCCCCGGATCTCCGGCTATCCGCCCGCGCTTATCGACGTGGCGCTGGTGCTCGACGCCGAGGTGCCGGCCGACGAGGTGGGCCGGGCGCTGGCCGAGGGTGCCGGGGAACTGCTGGAGTCGGTCCGGCTCTTCGACGTCTACTCCTCCGAGCAGTTGGGGCAGGGACGCCGGTCGCTGGCCTACAAGCTGGTGTTCCGGGCGCCGGACCGGACGCTCACCGGCGAGGAGGCGGTGGCCGCCCGGGACGCGGCGGTGGCCGAGGCGGCCCGCCGGTTCGGGGCGGTGCTCCGGGGCGCCTGAGCTGCTCTGTCCATCTCGGACGGGCATCGTGGCCGTCGCGCCCCGGCGCGGCGGCCACGGCTGTTTCCCGGCGGGGTCGGGCGGGGCACGGCGACCCCGTCCGGTTTCGCGGATCTTGTACCCTACGGTCCTGCGGATGACGTCTCGGGGTACGCCGTGCCGTGCCCGTACCGGGCGTCACTGTCCGAACAGGAAGATTGATGGTGACGCGGAACCCGACCAGGTGGCCCCTCCTGCTCAAGCGGCTCCGGATCTGGGGACCCGTGCTCGCCCTGCTGCTGGTGGTGGCCGGAGCCGGGGCGTACGTGGTGGCGGGACTGCGTCCGTCACCCACCTCGCCCGCCCGGCCGGTACTCGTCTCCAGTGGCGCCTGGGCCCCTTTCGTCGGTCCGGAACTGCCCGAGGGCGGCCCGGTCACCGAGTTGGTGGTGGAGGTGCTGAACCGCTCCGGCTACCGTCCCGAGGTCAGGTACACCTCGTGGTCACTGGCCGAGGAACAGGTCCGTTCCGGTGCCACCGTCGGGGTGTTCCCGCTGGTCGGCAGCGCGTCCCGGCGGGCCGACCTGCTGCTGTCGGACCCGCTCGTCGACTTCGAGTACGTGCTCTTCTACGACCGCCGCGCCGGCCAGCCGAAGGTCTCGTCCGCCGCCGAACTGGGCGCGCTGCGGGTCGGCGGCATCACCGGGTACGACTACTGGGACGAGTTGGAGTCCGCGGTCGGCGACTTCGTGGAGTTCCCGTCCACACTGGAGGGTTTCCGGGCGCTGGCCGCCGGCCACATAGACCTGCTCGCCGAAGGGCTGCTTTCCGGCCGGGCAGCGCTGGCCGACCCCTCGTTCAGCGGTGACGTCGGCGACTTCGGCCACCTCCAGGGCGACGACCCGCTGCTGCACTCCGTCGAGGGGCTCTATTTCATGATGGCCGACAGCGCCGAGTCGGCCACCGTGATGCGGAGGTTCAACCGGGTACTCGCCGAGCTGCGCGGCAGCGAGGAGTACGCGGAGATCGTCGCCGACCTCAACCCGTCCGCGCAACGGGAGGTCACCCTCGACCCGGTCGGCGGTACCGGACTTGTGGAGTTGCTGGACGAGCGCGGCAACCTGGTGCTGCTCGCCCCGCAGGGCACGCGGGCGCAGGTGCTGGACTGGCCGACGGAGTTCGTCGCCCGGGCCGGCCCGAGCCCGGGACGGGTCCTGGTCGAGGTGAAACTGACGAACGGGCCTGCGCAGGGGCGGGTGCTGCACGTCGACGCCCGGGCACTGCGGCTGGGAACGGTGGGCCGGTGACTCAGCTGCGGATCCTCGCCCCGGTGGTGGTCGACTTCTACGCCGTACCCGGAGCGGCGCTGCGGAATCCGGCGGCGCACGCGCGGTTCTGGGCCGAGCGCCAGCCGGCCGTCGACGCGCTGCTGCCCCGGCTGGCGGAGCGGGCCCCGGCGGACGCGGCCGGACCGCCGCCGCAGGTGGTGTTGCAGCACACCCGGCCGCGCAGTTCGCTCAACCTCTATCGGAGCATCAGCGAACACGCGGCCGAGCGGACGCTGCACGTGCTGACCGGCCGGCTCCGCCCCGAACACCTGACCGGGCGTCCCGGTGACAAACTGTGGGCGGGGACGGTGGAGATCAGTTTTCGGCTCTACGACCACGGGCTGATGTTGCTGGAGATGCTGGTAGAGGTCGATCCGTGGCTGGCCGGGCAGACCGGCCCGATGCCGGCCCGGCTCGACGCTCTGCAGGCCCGGGCGGTGGAGTCGGGAGAGCGGACGGCCCGGGAGGTCGTCCGGCGGTACCTCGATCCGGTGCTCGCGCTGCTGCGCGAGGCGGACCGGGACGAGCGGGTACTCCGGGCCGCCACCCCGGCGGACGACCCGGTGACGGCGGAGTTCGGCGAGACGCTCTGGGTGACCCGCAGCCTGGTGGTCGAACCGTCCGTGCCGGGCGCCGAGGAGATGACCCGGCACTGGATCAAGGACGTCGTCATCGCCGACGACCAGCGGCCCCCGGCGGATCGACTGCTCGACGGCGACCTCGACCACCTGGTCCGCTGGCTGAACTATCTCTTCCTGGACCGGACCGGTGCGGGGGCCCGGATGCTGCCCGGTGACCCGTTCCGGGACCAGTGGGAGGCGCTGCGCTACGCCCAGGTCTTCTACGGGGTGCTGGAGCGGATCGACGCCCGGCTGTCGAAGATCCTCGCCGACTCGGCGGCGGCCGGTTCCCGCTGGGAGTTGGACCAGCTCAGGGGGGAACTGACCGGGCTGAGCCAGCGGGCCGAGCTGATCATCATGGAGCGCCAGGACCTGTCGAAGTACCTCAAGCGGGCGGTACGGGTCGAGATGGACGCGATTCTCGACTTCTGGGACTACGAGAAACTCCTGGAGCAGCCGGTACTCTTCAAGATCGATCTCTGTGGTCGGCGGCTGGCCGAACTCGCCGCCAGGCGTACGGCCCGGTCGGCGATGTTCACCGACCTGATCCTGCTCGGCATCGCCATGACGTCGATCCTCGGTACGGCGCTCGCGGTCACCGAGTTCGGCCGGTCGATCGCCAGCGATCCGGAGATGGCCGCCTACGATCTCGGCCGTTCCTCCCTGGTCGCCTGGGTCGCCTCGCAACCGGCGGACGCGATCCTGGTCACCTCCGGGGTGGTCTCCGCACTGCTGGTCCTGGTGTACCTCTTCTTCCGGCGGGACCGCGGCGCGTGAGTTCCACCGGAAGACGGTCCGCCGGAACGCGGTCGGCCGGGGTGCTCGCCGGGCAAGGCATGCCGGCCGGATGAGGCAGGCGCTGCGCAGCCGGGCGGTCCGCACCTTCACGGTCACGCACTTCCTGCTGGAGGTCCAGTTCTGGTTCCCGATCTGGCTGATCTACCTGCTCGACCTCGGCTTTCCGCTGGCCACCGCGGTACTGGCCGACGGGGTGTTCCGGATCGTCTCGGTCGCCTGCGAGTTTCCGGTGGGTGTGCTCGCGGACCGGATCGGGCGCCGCCGGGCGTACCTGACCCTGGCCGGAGGCGCGGTGCTGACGTTCGCGGCGATCTCGCAGGTCCGTACCGTGCAGGCGCTCTTCGCCGCCTGGGTGCTCTGGGCCGTACTCTGGGCGCTCACCTCGGGAGCGGCCAGCGCCTACCTCTACGAACTCTGCCTACAGGACGAGTTGGAGATCAGTCCGTCCCGGGCCTTCGGGTTGATCCGGGCGGTCGGCAGTGGCTCGGTACTCCTCTCACTGCTCGCCGCCGGCTACCTCTACCAGGCGGATCCGACGCTGCCGTTCACCGTCACCGCCGGCCTGGCCGCCCTGGCGTTCCTGCTCGCACTGACCCTGCCGGAGATCTCCGGATCCCGGGTCGCCAGCTCGTTGTCCGGGGTCTTCGCCGACATCCGGGTCGCGGCCGCGGACGCGCGGCTGCGCCGGGCCGTGTGGCTGGGAGTGCTGCTGTTGCTCTTCGGCTGGAGCGCCCGGATCCTGTTCCAGCCGCTGGCCCTGGAACTGGGGCTCTCCGCCCAGGTCACCGGCTGGATGTACGCGGCCTTCGCCGCCGCCTCGGTGCTCGGCGGCCTGCTGGCCGGGTATGTCCCGGTGTCCCGCCGCCAGCTCGCGCTCACCGTGTCGTTCCTGCTCGTTCTCGCCACGCTGGTCGCGGTGAGCCAGGCGGAGTGGCTCGGCCCGTTCCTGTTCCTGCCGGTGATGGGCTTCGGCTACGCGCTCGGCATGACCGTGCTGGAGGTACTCACCAACGAGGTCGCCTCGCGACGGGTCCGCGCCCTGGCCTTCGGGGTGGTGGCCAGCCTGGCCGGGATCGGCATCGCGGTCGCCCGCCCCGCCCTCGGGATCCTGACCGAACGTCGCTCCACCGCCTTCGCTGCCGGGGTTTGGGCCGGCGTCGGCGTCGGACTGGTGCTGTTGGCAATCTGGCAACTCCGGAGGCTGCGGCCGGAGCCCGCCGACCCGGTACCCGCGCCCCGCACCGCCGACAACCCATCCTGACATCGACGAATGGACATCTGTCGAAGGATGCTGAAGGATCTGCCTCGCACCCGACTTCGGAGGTACGCCGGTGGAGAGTCGTCGACGGCGTGCGCTCGGATGCGGCGTGCTGCTGGTCCTGTTGCTTGCCGGTGGCTGCCGTGGGGCGGGGGTGAACACCTCGCCGCAGGCCTGTGACGACGCCCGGGGCGTGCTCGGCCAGTTCCACGGCCTGCGCGGCTCGGCGGCCCAGGCCCGGGCCGCCCAGATCGAAGCCATGGGACCCGAGCTGGCGAAGGTGGCGGAGTCGGCGGATGGTGACGTGCGGGGTGCGATCCAACGCCTCGTCGACACCATCGAGGCAGCCCAGATCGACTCCAGGGAGCCGGCCGGCGCGCTCGGGCCGAAGCTCGCCGAGTTCGACACGGCGTTCGAGGAGGTCCGGCAGGAGTTCGACGAGATCTGCGACTGAGGCGAGTCCCGCCGCCCGAAAGATCATTCAGTCCACCGCATAGACTTGCAGTCTGCTGCCGAGGGCTGTTAGCGTACCTCTGCATAGAAATGCGGAGGTGAGCATGGGAATTCGAGTCGCGGTCGCCGGTGCGAGTGGCTACGCAGGTGGCGAACTGCTCCGGCTGATCGCCGGGCACCCCGAACTCGACCTCGTCGCCGCCACCGCGCACAGCCAGGCCGGCCAGCCGGTCTCCGCCGTACACCCTCAGCTCACCGGCCTCGACCTGGTGTTCGGTCGGACCGAACCAGTGGCGCTCGCCGACGCGGACCTGGTCTTCCTGGCCCTGCCGCACGGCGAGTCGGCGGCGCTGGCGGCGGCCCTGCCGGACGGTGTCCGCCTGGTGGACCTGGGCGCGGACCACCGGCTCACCGACGCTGCCGCCTGGACCCGCTACTACGGCGGCGCCCACGCCGGTGCCTGGACCTACGGCCTGCCGGAACTGCCCGGCCAGCGGGCGGCGATCGCCGCTGCCACCCGGGTCGCCGCCACCGGCTGCTATGCGGTGGCCACCATTCTCGCCCTGGCCCCGCTGCTCGCCGCCGGGGTCGCCGCCCCGCACGACGTGGTGGTGGTCGCCGCCTCCGGCACCTCCGGTGCCGGCCGGTCCGCCAAGGCGCACCTGCTCGGCAGCGAGGTGATGGGCGACCTCTCGCCCTACAAGGTCGGCGCCCACCAGCACGTGCCGGAGATCAAGCAGGCCAGCGGGGCGACCGGGCTTTCCTTCACCCCGGTGCTGGCCCCGATGCCGCGCGGCATCCTGGCCACCGTCACCGCGCTGCCCGCCGGTGACACCCCGGCCGATCCCCGGGCGGCGCTGGCGCAGGCGTACGCGGACGCGCCGTTCGTGCACCTGCTGCCCGAGGGGCAGTGGCCGCACACCGCCGCCACCCTGGGCGGCAACTCCTGCCACCTGCAGGCGAGCGTCGACGTCGACTCCGGTCGGCTGATCGTGGTCAGCGCCATCGACAACCTCGGCAAGGGCGCCGCCGGCCAGGCGGTGCAGTGCGCCAATCTGATGCTCGGGCTGCCGGAGACCACCGGCCTCTCCGCGTACGGTGTCGCGCCGTGAGTTCTCAGCCATCAGCGGTCCGGGAAGCACCGGGCGACGAGGGAGGGTTGGCATGAGCGTCACCGCGCCCCGGGGATTCCGGGCGGCCGGCGTGGCGGCCGGACTCAAGTCCAGCGGGGACCGGGACGTCGCGCTGGTGGTCAACGACGGACCGGACGCCTCGGCGGCCGGGGTCTTCACCACCAACCGGATCAAGGCGGCGCCAGTGCTCTGGAGCCAGCAGGTGCTCACCACCGGCCTGGTCCGGGCCGTGGTGCTCAACTCCGGCGGCGCCAACGCCTGCACAGGGGCGCCCGGCTTCCAGGACACCCACGCCACCGCCGAACACGTCGCCGCCGCGATCTCCGCAGCCGCCGACGGCGCGGCGGAGGTCGGTGCCGGCGAGGTGGCGGTCTGCTCGACCGGGTTGATCGGGGAGCGGCTGCCGATGGAACGGCTGCTGCCGGGCGTGGACGCGGCGGTGGCCGGGTTGGCCACCGACGGCGGACCGGCGGCTGCCGAGGCGATCATGACCACCGACACCCGGCCCAAGACGACCGTGGTCGCCGGCACCGGCTGGACTGTCGGCGGGATGGCCAAGGGCTCCGGCATGCTCGCCCCGGCGCTGGCCACCATGCTCTGCGTGATCACCACCGACGCCGTCGCCGGGCCGGCAGTGCTCGACGAGGCACTGCGGGAAGCCTGCCGGGTCAGTTTCGAACGGGTCGACTCGGACGGCTGCCTCTCCACCAACGACACCGTGCTGCTGCTGGCCAGCGGCGCCTCCGGGATCGCACCGGGCCAGGCCGAGCTGACCGCTGCGGTCACCGAGGCGTGCCGGGACCTGGCCCGGCAACTGGTGGCCGACGCCGAGGGGGCGAGCAAGGAGGTCGCGATCGAGGTGGTCGGGGCCGCGAACGAGGACGACGCGGTCGAGGCCGGCCGGGCGGTCGCCCGGAACAACCTGGTCAAGACCGCGCTCTTCGGCAACGACCCGAACTGGGGCCGGATCCTCGCCGCCGTCGGCACCACGGCCGCCGCCTTCGAGCCCGACGGCATCGACGTGGCGGTCAACGGCATCTGGGTCTGCCGGTCCGGTGCCGCCGCCGAGGACCGGAGCAAGGTCGACCTCTCCGGCCGGCAGGTGACCATCCGGATCGACCTGCACGCCGGCCCGGCCGAGGCGACCATCTGGACGAACGACCTGTCACACGCGTACGTGCACGAGAACTCGGCGTACTCGACGTGAGCGCGAGGAACGCAGCGGAGCGGAGTCCCGCAGTCGCGATCGGAAGCGGGTTCGACGTGAGCGCGAGGAAGGCAGCGGAGCGGAGTCCCGCAGTCGCGAACAGAAGCAGGTTCGAGTGAGCGGGATGCTGACTCGCGACCTGTCCGAGGCACAGCGGAAGGCG
The DNA here is from genome assembly GCF_002846275.1 of Plantactinospora sp. CNZ320. Taxonomy (NCBI): domain Bacteria; kingdom Bacillati; phylum Actinomycetota; class Actinomycetes; order Micromonosporales; family Micromonosporaceae; genus Plantactinospora; species Plantactinospora sp. CNZ320. The sequence goes on along the minus strand of NZ_PJMP01000001.1, from coordinate 2,035,936 downwards.
GCCACCCTCATCGAGGCGCTGCCCTGGCTGGCCCGCTTCTCCGGCTCCACAGTCGTGGTGAAGTACGGCGGCAACGCCATGATCGAGCCGGAGTTGCAGCGGGCGTTCGCCGCCGACATGGTCTTCCTGCGCTACGCCGGGCTGAAGCCGGTGGTGGTGCACGGCGGCGGGCCGCAGATCTCCGCCATGCTGCGCCGGCTCGGCATCACCAGCGAGTTCAAGGGCGGGCTGCGGGTGACCACGCCCGAGGCGATGGACGTGGTCCGGATGGTGCTGGTCGGCCAGGTCGGCCGGGAACTGGTCGGGCTGATCAACGAGTACGGCCCGTACGCGGTCGGCCTCTCCGGCGAGGACGCGCAGCTCTTCACCGCGGTACGCCGCCCGGCGTACGTGGACGGCGAACCCGTTGACATCGGCCAGGTCGGTGACGTGGACGAGGTGAACGTCTCGGCGGTCGCCGACCTGATCTCGGCCGGCCGGATCCCGGTGATCTCCACCGTCGCGCCGGACGCCGACGGTGTGCTGCACAACCTCAACGCCGACACCGCCGCCGCCGCGCTTGCCGTCGCGCTGCGGGCCCGCAAGTTGGTGGTGCTCACCGACGTACCCGGGCTCTACGCCGACTGGCCGGACACCGACAGCCTGGTCTCGGAGATCACCATCGGTCAGCTCGCCGAGCTGTTGCCGAGGTTGGAGTCGGGGATGGTGCCGAAGATGGAGGCCTGTCTGCGGGCGGTCAGCGGTGGGGTGCCGGCGGCGCACGTGGTGGACGGGCGGGTCGCCCACTCGACCCTGCTGGAAGTTTTCACGTCGGAAGGATTCGGCACGATGGTGGTACCCGATTCCGGGGCGGTCTCGTCATGACCTCGAACCTGGTCGACCGCTGGACGCAGTCCATGATGGACAACTACGGGACCCCGCAGCTCGCCCTGGTCCGCGGCAGTGGTGCGGTAGTGGTCGACGAGGCCGGCCGGGAGTACGTCGACCTCGTCGGCGGTATCGCGGTGAACGCGCTCGGGCACGCCCACCCGGCGGTGGTCGAGGCGGTCTCCCGGCAGGTCGCCACCCTCGGGCACGTCTCCAACCTCTTCGTCGCCGAGCCGCCGGTCGCGCTCGCCGAACTGCTGCTGGCGCTCGCCGGCCGGTCCGGTCGGGTCTTCTTCGCCAACTCGGGGGCGGAGGCGAACGAGGCCGCGTTCAAGCTGTCCCGGCTCACCGGGCGCAGTCACGTGGTCGCCACCGACGGCGGCTTCCACGGCCGGACCATGGGCGCGCTGGCGCTCACCGGCCAGCCGGCCAAGGCCGACCCGTTCCGCCCGCTGCCCGGAGAGGTGACCCACGTCCCGTACGGCGACGTCGAGGCGCTCGCCGAGGCGGTCAGCGACAGGACCGCGATGGTGATCCTGGAACCGATCCAGGGCGAGAACGGCGTCGTCGTGCCCCCGCCCGGCTACATCGCGGCGGCCCGGCGGATCACCGCCGAGCACGGGGCGCTGCTGGCGCTGGACGAGGTGCAGACCGGCATCGGGCGTACCGGGCACTGGTTCGCGCACCAGGCCGACGGCATCGAGCCGGACCTGGTGACCCTGGCCAAGGGGCTCGGCGGCGGGCTGCCGATCGGCGCCTGCCTGGCCTTCGGCGGAGCAGCCGAACTGCTCCGGCCGGGCCTGCACGGCACCACCTTCGGCGGCAACCCGGTGAGCTGCGCCGCCGCGCTCGCGGTCGTCTCCACGATCGCCAACGAGGGGCTGCTCGACCACGTGAAGCGGGTCGGCGAGCGGCTCCGGCGTGGGGTCGAGGCGCTGAACCATCCGCTGGTGGCGCAGGTGCGTGGTGCCGGGCTGCTGCTCGGGATCGTGCTGCGGGCGCCGGCCGCCGCCGCGACCGCCGGGGTGCTGCGGGACGCCGGCTTCCTCACCAACCCGGTGCAGCCGGCGACGATCCGGCTGGCCCCGCCGCTGATCCTCAGCCTGGACCAGGCAGACGCCTTCCTCGCCGCCCTGCCGGCGGCCCTGGACGCGGCCACCCCCGCCCAGGAGCAGCAGACGACGACCCCGGCACAGGAGACGACGATTCCGGCGCAGGAGCAGGAGACGGCGATTCCGGCGCAGGGAACGGCCGTTCCGGCCGCCGCCGACGGGACCGGGGGTGGCCACTGATGCCCCGGCACTTCCTGCGCGACGACGACCTCAGTCCGGCCGAGCAGTCGGCGGTACTCGATCTCGCGGCCGGGATGAAGACGGATCGCTACGCCGTACGCCCGCTCGCCGGGCCCCGGGCGGTGGCGGTGCTCTTCGACAAGCCGAGCCTGCGTACCCGGCTCTCCTTCGACGTCGGCATCGCCGAGCTGGGCGGCCACCCGATAGTGGTGGACACCCAGGTGACGCACTTCGGTCGGGGCGAGTCGGTGGCCGACGCGGCTCGGGTGCTGTCCCGGTACGTCGCCGCGATCGTGCTGCGTACCTTCGGCGACGACCGGATCGTCCAGCTCGCCGAGGGTGCGACAGTGCCGGTGGTGAACGGGCTGACCGACGGTTTCCACCCCTGCCAGCTCCTGGCCGACCTGCTCACCGTCCGGGAGCACTGCGGTGGCACCGCCGGCCGGACCCTGGCGTACGTCGGGGACGCGGCGAACAACATGGCCCACTCCTACCTCCTCGGCGGCGCGACAGCCGGGATGCACGTCCGGGTCGCCGGTCCGGCCGGTTACGAACCCGATCCGGCGGTGCTGGCGCGGGCCGCCGAGATCGCCGCCAGCACCGGCGGCTCGGTACGCGCGCTGCGCGACCCGGTCGAGGCGGTCGCCGGGGCCGACGTGGTCGCCACCGACACCTGGACCTCGATGGGGCAGGAGAACGACGGCCGGGACCGGTTCACCGCCTTCCAGGCGTACCAGGTCAACCAGAGCCTGCTGGCCGGCGCCGCGCCGGAGGTTGCGGTGCTGCACTGCCTGCCCGCGCACCGGGGTGAGGAGATCACCGACGAGGTGCTCGACGGTCCGCACAGTGCGGTCTTCGACCAGGCGGAGAACCGGCTGCACGCCCAGAAGGCGCTGCTCGCCTGGCTGCTGGACCGGCACGCCGAGGAACTGGCCGCCGGGCCGGCGCAGCCGGAGGGCGAACCGTCGGCGGCCTCGATCATCGCCTCCGTGGTCGGCGAGTCGGCATGACCGGACCACTGACCAGGGCCGCCCGGCACGGCCGGATCGTCGACCTGATCCGCGAGCGGGCGATCCGCTCGCAGACCGAACTGGCCGACCTGCTCGCCGCCGACGGTGTGCAGGTCACCCAGGCCACCCTCTCCCGCGACCTGGACGAGCTGGGCGCGGTGAAGGTACGCGGTGGCGACGGACCTGCCGTCTACCTCATCCCGGAGGACGGCCAACGGCCGCTGCGGGACGCCGAGCAGGCGCCGGCCCGGCTGATCCGGCTGCTCCGCGAACTGCTCAACGGGGTCGACGCCAGCGGCAACATCGCCGTGCTGCGTACCCCACCCGGTGCCGCCCAGTACCTGGCCAGTGCGCTGGACCGGGCGGGGCTGCCGGAGGTCGTCGGCACCATCGCCGGCGACGACACCATTTTCGTCGTGGCCCGGGAGGCCACCGGTGGCGCGGCACTCGGGGAGAAGCTCTCCGCCTGGGCCGCCCGGGAAGAACATGCTGAAGGGAGCACCACACCATGAGCGAGCGCGTCGTACTGGCGTACTCCGGGGGACTGGACACCTCGGTCGCCATTCCGTACCTTGCCGAGCAGACCGGCGCCGAGGTGATCGCGGTGGCGATCGACGTCGGGCAGGGCGGCGAGGACATGGCCGCGATCCGCCAGCGGGCCCTGGACTGCGGCGCCGTCGAGTCGGTGGTGGTCGACGCCCGCGAGGAGTTCGCGGCCGACTACTGCATCCCGGCGATGCGGGCCAACGCGCTCTACATGGACCGGTATCCGCTGGTCTCGGCGCTGTCCCGGCCGCTCATCGTCAAGCACCTGGTCGAGGCGGCGAAGCACTACGGCGGCACGATCGTGTCGCACGGCTGCACCGGCAAGGGCAACGACCAGGTCCGCTTCGAGGCCGGCCTCGGCGCTCTCGCCCCCGACCTCAAGGTGATCGCGCCGGCCCGGGACTACGCCTGGACCCGGGACAAGGCGATCGCGTACGCCGAGGAGAAGGGGCTGCCGATCGACGTCACCCGCAAGTCGCCGTACTCGATCGACCAGAACCTGTGGGGGCGGGCGGTGGAGACCGGGTTCCTGGAGGACATCTGGAACGCCCCGATCGAGGACGTCTACTCCTACACCGCCGACCCGGCCCAGGTGCGCGACCCCGATCACGTCGTGATCACCTTCGACGCCGGGGTACCGGTGGCGATCGACGGCGAGACGGTCATCCCGTACCAGGCGATCCTGGAGCTGAACCGGCGGGCCGGGGCCCAGGGGGTCGGCCGGCTCGACATGGTCGAGGACCGGCTGGTCGGCATCAAGAGCCGCGAGGTGTACGAGGCACCGGGCGCGATCGCGCTGATCACCGCTCACCAGGAGCTGGAGAACGTCACCGTGGAGCGGGACGTGGCCCGGTTCAAGAAGGGCGTCGACCAGCGCTGGGGCGAGCTGGTCTACGACGGTCTCTGGTTCTCGCCGCTGAAGAACGCGCTGGACGCGTTCATCGACGACACCCAGCGGCACGTCTCCGGCGAGGTCCGGTTGGCCCTGCACGGTGGGCGGGCCGTGGTGACCGGCCGGCGTTCCGAGGCGAGTCTCTACGACTTCGGCCTGGCCACCTACGACACCGGCGACACCTTCGACCAGTCCCTGGCCAAGGGCTTCGTGCAGTTGTGGGGTCTGCCGAGCAAGATGGCGGCGGCCCGGGACGCCCGGTTGGGCGGCTCCGACCGGTGACGGCTGCGAGCGCGAGGAGTGAGCGAGCGAAGCGAGTGAGCCCCGCAGTCGCGAGCGAAAGGCAAGCTCAGCAATGATGGTCGGCGTGGACGACAAGAGCCTGACTGAGAACAGCGCCGGAACCAACCGTACGAGCCTGTGGGGTGGCCGGTTCGCCGGTGGCCCGGCCGAGGCGTTGGCCCGGCTCTCGGTCAGCGTCCAGTTCGACTGGCGGCTCGCCCCGTACGACCTGGCCGGCTCCCGGGCACACGCCCGGGTGCTGGCCGCGGCCGGCCTGCTCGACCCGGACGAGTTGGGCCGGATGCTGGCCGCGCTGGACGACCTGGAGGCGGCGGTGCGCACCGGCACCTTCCGGCCCACCGTCGAGGACGAGGACGTGCACACCGCGCTCGAACGTGGCCTGCTGGAGCGTCTCGGCACGCTCGGCGGCAAGCTGCGGGCCGGCCGGTCCCGCAACGACCAGGTCGCCACCGACCTGCGGCTCTATCTGCGCGACCACGCCCGTGGGCTGGCCGCCCGGATCGTCGGGCTGGCCGACGCGCTGGTCGAGCAGGCGGCCCGCAACCTGGAGACCCCGGCGCCGGGGATGACCCACGTGCAGCACGCCCAGCCGGTCACCTTCGGCCACTGGCTGCTGGCGCACGTCCAGCCGCTGCTGCGGGACCTGGACCGGCTGCGCGACTGGGACCACCGGGCGGCGGTGAGTCCGCTCGGCGCGGGGGCGCTGGCCGGCTCCGGGCTGCCGCTTGACCCGGTGGCGGTCTCCAAGGAGCTGGGTTTCCGGACCTCGTTCGCCAACTCGATGGACGCGGTCGCCGACCGGGACTTCGTGGCCGAGTTCCTCTTCGTCACCGCGCTGCTCGGGGTGCACCTGTCCCGGCTCGGCGAGGAGGTGGTGATGTGGACCTCGCAGGAGTTCGGCTGGGTGGAGCTGGACGACTCCTTCGCCACCGGTTCGTCGATCATGCCGCAGAAGAAGAACGCCGACGTCGCCGAGCTGGCCCGGGGCAAGTCCGGTCGGCTTATCGGCGGGCTGGTCGCCGTACTGACCATGCTCAAGGGGCTGCCGATGGCGTACGACCGGGACATGCAGGAGGACAAGGAACCGGCGTTCGACGCGATCGACACCCTCGACCTGGTGCTGCCGGCGCTGGCCGGGATGGTCTCCACGATGACCGTCCGGGTGGACCGGCTCGCCGCCGCCGCCCCGGTCGGCTTCTCGCTGGCCACCGAGGTCGCCGACTGGCTGGTCCGCAAGGGGGTGCCGTTCCGGGAGGCGCACGAGGTGACCGGCCGGCTGGTGGCGCTCTGCGTGGCCCGGGACTGCGAGCTGGACGAGGTCTCCGACGAGGATCTGGGGCTGGTCAGCGAGCATCTCGACCCCGGGGTCCGGGACGTGCTCTCGGTCCGGTCCGCGCTGGCCGCCCGGACCACGCCCGGCTCGACCGGGCCCGGACCGGTCTCCGACCAGCTCGCCGCCGCCTCCGACCAGCTCGACGGCTGGCGGCAGTGGGCGACGGAACAGGTCGTCCCGGCTGGCTGACCGAGGCGTCGCGTTCTCCCCGGCTGCCGATGCCGGCTCGTTGTGAACCTCAGGTTTACAGTGCTACCGTTCTCGCTGTAAACCTGAGGTTGTCAGCGAGGAGTGGTGTGATGTCGCGGGTACGCCGGCCGGACGGGTGGTTCGACAAGCTCTCCGAGGAGGAGTACGACAGGTTCGCCGGTCTCGTCGAGGAGTTCAGCCGGCGGCTCACCGGGCTGCTGGCCGACCATCCGTCGTTCGCCGCCCCGGAGCCCGGGCCGAAGCCCGGCGACGTCGACGACGAGCGGATCCGTCGCGCGGCGTACCTGCGGCGGGTCGGGGCCGGTCAGGCCGCGCAGGTGCTGCTCGCCGAGGTGGCCGCCGGCTGTGCCGCCGAGGACGCCTCGGACGCGGTCTGGCTCGGTGCCAGCCTCGCCGACCTGGGCGAGGTGACCGGCAGCAGTCGACAGGCCGCCCGGAAGCGCTGGCCCGAGCTGGGCCGGATCCACCGGGTCCGGCGCTGGGTGTCGGGGCACGCCGACGACCTGGAGACGGTGCTCCGGATGGTCCTCGACCAGGCATCCCGGTACACCGCACCGGAGGGTGCCACCGACACTCTCGACCGGGCGCTACGCGAGCTGGACGCCGCCCTCGTCGAGACGTTGCGTTGCCGCGACTCGGGTTCGGTGCTGGATCCCGTCACCGGGCGGCCGGTCCGGTGGCGCCGACTCGCCGACGCGGTCGACCAGCACCTTCGTACCCTGGTCGAGCTGGCCGGTGCGACGACGCCGGAGGCCGAGACGGCGCTCGCCGCCGCCCGGGGCGTCCTGGCACACCACGACGCGGTCGTGCTGGCCGCCGAGAGTTGAGCCGGATCGACCGAGCCGGTCGGCCGGATCAACCGGCTTCCGGCGGGTTGGACCGCCGGGCGCGTTCCGGTTTGCTCCGTTGCCGGGGCACGGTCCGGCCGGTCGAGCCGTCCCGGCCGGTCGAGCCGTCCCGGCCGGTCGAGCCGTCCCGGCCGGTCGAGCCGTTTCGGGCGGCGGTACCGCGGTCGGGGGCGCCGTCGGGGTGAACCGAGCGGTGGTGGCCGTTCTCCGGGCAGGGCAGCGCGGCGACCCTGACCAGGGCGTCCAGGTGACCGAGCGGGGTACCGTCGTTGGCCAGCCGCTGGCCGCTGATCCAGACCCACTGGTTGTCGTAGTACGTCGACAGGTCGAGCCGGACGAACTCGACCATGAGCCGGAGCCGGTGGCCGCCGTACCGCCAGTCCTCCTTGGCCAGGTCGAGCACGGTGCCGGGAGGTACGTTCGGCGCGGCGGACGGGACGGCGCTCATCGGAACCGCCGGGCCGGGGTGTTGCGGCGTACGCCGACGTTGGCACAGGCCGGGCAGCTCAGGCCACCACCACACTCCGCACACCAGCGGCGGGATGTTCGGTAGGTACACAGGCCGGCGATGAAACCCAACGCCATCCCGGCCAACCCTGCCGCGGTGACATACATGATGGGTCCTCCAATTCGGCGACTGAAAGTTACCTTTACGTCGCCTGTCGCAACCTGCAAGGCGGTGCGTCGAGATCCCGAACGAGTGAGCAATTGAGCATCATGAATCATCGGTTGCATGCGGCCGGGGAATCTACGTCTGGTACGTCCGGCGGCGTCACCGCTGTTGATTTGCCGATCACCGGGTGTCGGCGTTTGCTGGACCGGTGGACTACTCGTGGCTGCACGCACCTGCTGCTCAGGTGCCCGAGACCGCGCAGACGCTTCTCGGTTGGGAGATCACCGCCGGTGGTGTCCGCGTCAGGCTGACCGAGGCCGAGGCGTACGCGGGCACGGGGGAGGACCCGGCGTCGCACGCGCATCGGGGCCCGACTCCTCGTACCAGGGTCATGTTCGGGCCTGCCGGTCACGCCTACACATATTTCGTCTTCGGCGTTCACTGGTGCCTGAACGTGGTCTGCGGTGCCGAGGGGGAGGCGGCGGCCGTGTTGCTGCGCGCCGGCGAGGTCATTGACGGTCTGGACATCGCCCGGAAGCGCAGGGGGGAGGTGCCCGATCGTGACCTCGCGCGCGGGCCGGCTCGGCTGGTGGTCGCGCTCGGGATCACCGCGACCGCCAACGGCACGTCCATGATCGATGGCAACGGTCCGCTCCTGCTGACGCCGCCGACCCGCCCGGTCCCGAGGTCGGCCATCTCTGCCGGCCCACGGGTCGGGGTAGCGGCGGCACATGACGTCCCGTGGCGCTTCTGGATCACCGACGACGCCACCGTCAGCAGCTATCGGCGGCACGTGCCCCGTCGGCGGGGTGCGGGAAACTCCCCACGGATGGGGTAGTCCGGTCAGTCGACCAAGTGCTTGCGCTCCGCTGGCGTCCGCTGTCCTCCGATCCGGGCGGTCAGGGCGGTCAGGGTGGTCCGGGCGGTCAGGGTGGTCCGGGTGGGGCGGATGTTCCGGCGCCGGCCCGTGCCCCAGGCGACCAGGCCGGCGGTGACCGCCGCGACCGCGCACAGTGGCCAGAGCAGCCCGGGTGCGGTGCTGTAGACCAGGGCGCCGACCGGCGGGGCCAGGATGGTGCCGCTGGTCGCGGCCCCCATGTAGAGACCCTGGTACCGCCCGACCAGGCCGGGCGGGGCGGCGTCGAGCACGTGCGCGGTGGCCGTCGTCTTGTAGAGGATCTCCCCGCAGGTCAGCACCACCGTCGCGGCCACCAGCAGCCAGACGGCGGTGCCCAGGGTGAAGAGGCCGAAGCCGAGCCCGACCAGGCAGTAGCCGGCGCCGATCAGCACCAGTGCCGGGCGCCGGCGCAGCACCATCGTCACCGGGATCTCCAGGCAGAGGATCATCGCCGAGCCGAGCGCGATCAGGGCGGCGTAGAGGCCGACGGGCCGGCCCTGGTCCCGCAGCCAGAGCGGAAACGTCGAGTAGAGCTGCCGGTAGACCACGTCCACCACCACGACGGCCGGCAGCAGGATCAGCAGGCCACGATCGGCGCGGACCGCCCGCCACAGCGCCGGTGGCCGGTCGTGCCGGTGGTCGGGGCGCGGCGGGTCCGCCGGCAGCAGCCGCGCGGTCGCCGCCCGGACCAACAGGGTGCAGACGCCGTCGAGCACGAAGAGCCAACTGAAGCTGTACGTCGTGAGCAGCGCACCGAGTGGCGGCCCGATCACGCACCCGGCGTTGAAGGCGGCGCGGGTGATCGCCACCGCCCGCCGCCGCTCCCCGGCCGGTACGGCGAGGGCGACAAGCGCACCCTGGGCGACTCCCGAGGCGGCACCGGCGTACCCGACCAGCGGGGTGACCAGGCCGAGGGCCGCTGTCGGCAGCCAGGGGATCGCCAGGGTACCCAGCCCGGCGACCGCCGACGCGGCCAGCAGTGCCCGCCGGTGCCCGAACCGGTCACCGAACCAGCCGCCGGTGAAGTTGCCGAGCAGCATCCCCGCGCCGAGCGCCCCACTGATCAGCCCGGCCTGCCCGACCGGCAGTCCGCGTGGGCCGGTGAGGTAGAGGAAGAGGAAGAAGGCGACGAACGAGCCGGCGGCGTTGACGAACCGGCCGGCGGCGAGGGTCCAGACGACCCGGGGTACGTCACGCATCGCTGCCTCCAACCGTTCGCGGAGACAGCGTAGAACAGGTGAGTCTCTTTTGGGAACTGACTATAGGGTTGCCGGCATGGGACGCAGGACGGGCGGTGGTGATCCGGATTGCGCGATCGCGCACGCCAGCGAGGTGATCGGGGACTGGTGGAGCCTGCTGCTGCTGCGCGACGTGGCCCGGGGGCGGCACCGGTTCGAGGAGCTGCGCTCCGGCCTCGGTGTCTCCCGGAAGGTGCTCACCGAGCGGTTGCACCGGCTGGTCGAGGACGGGGTGCTCCAGCGGCACCCGTACTCCGACCGGCCGCCCCGGTACGAGTACCGGCTGACCGACCGGGGGAGGGGCGCGCTGCCGATCCTGGTCGCCCTACAGGACTGGGGCGACCGGTGGCTGCTCGGCGACGGCGGGACGACCGCCACCACCACCGGTACCGACACCGCGGAGGCGAGGCGGATCGCCGCCCTCGTCGGTACCCGGATCCCGGACCTGACCGGTTTCGACCCGGTGGCCGCGACCCCGTTCACGGTGCTGTACTGCTATCCCGGCACCGGGATGCCGGGCGGCGCCGAGATACCCGGCGCGTCGGGCTGCACCCTCGAATCCTGCACCTACCGGGACCGGCTGGACGAGTTCGCCCGGCTCGGGGCGGCGGTGCGCGGGGTGAGCACCCAGCGCCCCGCCGAGCAGGCCGCCTTCGCCGCCGCCGAGCGGATCCAGTTTCCGCTCCTCTCCGATGCCGAACTCGAACTCGCCAGCGCGCTGCGGCTGCCGACCTTCCGGGCCGGCGGCACCGTACGCCTGAAGCGGCTGACCCTGGTCGTCGACGCCGGCCGTACCGTCCGGGCGGTGCACTACCCGATCCCGGACGTCACCGGCGGGGTCGCCGAGACCCTGCGCCTGGTACGGGCGCTGGCATCCGGTACCAGCGCACCGGCGGGCGGCGATAGAACGGACAGAGCGGACATCTGACGCGCCGGGTCGGCAACCTCCACCGACCACGGGCAGGTCCCGCCGGACCGAGCCGACGTCGGCAGCATCGACGCGGGTACGGTGTGCGGAGCCGTTCGACGGGCCGACGGCGTCCCGCCCTACTCCATTTCCCCCCGAGGAGTGCAAGATCAGATGAGCGATCCGGTCCAGACCCCCGAGCAGCCGGGGCCGACGAGCCAGCGGCGTCCGACCAAGCAGGAGCGCCGGGCCGCCGCGGAGGCGGCTGCGGCCCAGCTCGCCGCGAACCGGGCCCGTGTGCAGCGGGTGGCCGGTGGGACCGTCGGAATCCTCCTGGCCGGGCTGGGTGTCGCCGCCGTCGTCGTGCTGCCGCAGGTGATGGAGGACGCGCCCAGTTCGTCGGCCGCGCCGGTGGCGAGTGCGACAACTCCGCCGGCCCCGACCGCCCCGCCGCAGTCGACCGCCCAGCCGGAGCCGACCGGCGCGCCGGAGAGCCCGGGGGCGCCGTCCCGGCCGCCGGCCGACCTTGATCCCCGGCTGGCGCAGCGGCCCACCGTCGAGGCCGGCAGCGGCGAGTTGACCAAGCTCACGGTGACTCCGCTGATCGAGGGCACCGGCCCGGCGGTACGGGCCGGTCAGACGATCACGGTCAACTACGTCGGTGTCTACTACGAGACCGGACAGGAGTTCGACGCCTCCTGGAACCGGGGCCAGCCGTACCCGACCCCGATCGGTGTCGGCGCCGTCCTCCCCGGCTGGGACCAGGGCCTGGTCGGGGTCAAGGCGGGCAGCCGGGTGCAGCTCGACATCCCGGCCGACCTCGCCTACGGCGACAACCCGACCGAAGGCCAGCCGGCCGGCCCGCTCCGGTTCGTCGTGGACATCCTGGCGGTGCAGTAGCCCGTCCGGGCAGCAACCGAACGACGGCGGCCGTGACCAGGAAGGTCACGGCCGCCGGGTACGTCTGACGCGCCCTCGACTCAGGCCGGGGTGGGCGTGGAACTCTTCTCGCTGGGCTCGGCCTCGGCGGCCGGCGCGACGGTCTCGACCGCCTCGACGCTCTCCTCGTCCCGGTGTGCCCGGTACTGCCGGATCGAGTACGCCAGCGCGAGCGCCCAGACCAGGTAGATCACCGCGTAGACGCTGTAGCGCACCCCGTCCGGCGCGTCGATCCAGTCGCTGCGCAGCAGGGTCCGGACATTCGTCACGATGATCACGCCACCGACCGCCGAGCCGAGGATCCGGGGCGGGATGTGCCGGACCAGCCAGGCGGCGATCGGTGCGGCGATCACACCGCCGAGCAGCAGCGCGAGGACCCAGGTGAAGTTGACGTTCTCGCTGCCGAGCCCGACCAGGAAGCCGAGGCTCGCGGCCACCGCGACCAGGAACTCGCTGGTGTCGATCGAGCCGATCACCTTGCGGGGCGCCATCCGGCCGCTGGCCAGGATCGCCGGGGTGCCGACCGGCCCCCAGCCACCGCCACCTGTCGAGTCGACGAAGCCGGCGACCAGGCCGAGCGGGGCCAGGAACCGCTTGCGCAGCGGCTGGCCCAGGCGGTCCCGGGGGATCCCCGCCGCGGTGAACCGGACCAGGATGTAGATCCCGAGGGTGAGCAGCAGCAGTGCCATGACCGGCGCGGCGACCTCGGTGGAGAGGCTTGACAGGAAGGTGGCACCGGCGAAGGCGCCGACCGCCCCCGGTATGCCGATCTTGGCGACCACCTTCCAGTCGACATTGCCGAACCGCCAGTGCGCGGCGCCGGAGGCGAGGGTGGTGCCGATCTCGGCCAGGTGCACGGTGGCGGACGCGGCAGCCGGGTTGGTGCCGATCGCCAGCAGCAGGGTGGTCGAGGTCACGCCGTACGCCATGCCGAGGCTGCCGTCGACGAGCTGCGCACCGAGCCCCACCAGGGCGAGGAGCAGAAGTTTTCGCACGGGCGTTCCTTCCCGGAAGGTGGTCGAGGCACCTTGTACCGACGCGGCGCTGCGCCCAATCCCCATCTAACCCATAGGGATTGTTGACCCGGTCGGCCGGCTAGTCAACCCCGTGGCGGCACCGATTGGCACCGCCACGGGTCCTCCGACCGCTCCCGGGGTTACTCCACCCGTGACCCGGCGCCGGCCGGACCGGCCCGCAGGATCAGCCGGGCCGGCAGCACGCTGGCGGCCAGGGCCAGCACCACGCATCCGGCAACCACCAGCCCGATCGTCCGACCGGGCACCACCAGCTCGACCGGTACCCCGAGCAGCTCGCTCAGGGCCGAGCGGATCGCCAGCAGCGCGACCGCCGGCACCAGCAGGCCGAGCACGGTACCGATCGCCAGCACCAACCCCGACTCGGCGGCCACCGCGCCGAGCACCTGCCGGACGGTGGCACCGGCCCGGAGCAGCAACAGCAGCTCCCTGGCCCGGTGCACGGTCGCCATCAGCAGCGTGTTGGCCAGTGCGATCGCGGTGTAGCCGGCGGAGACCCCGATCAGGATCAGCGTGGCCAGCCAGACCAGCCGGTCCTCGGCCGCGTCCCGCTCCGCCGCGTACTCCGCGACACCGACCAGCCGGGCCCCGAGTACGCCCCGGTCGGCACCGCCGTCGTCCTGCCCGGCGGTCGCCGAACTGAATACCGCCTCGGTGAGCGCCGACGGATCGTGTGCCCGCACCACCTCCCGGGGCAGCAGCAACTGCGCCGGGATGGAGCCGTCGGCTACCACCGCCACCACCCGGACCGGCCCGCGGGTGCCGTCCGGATAGCCGAGCGTCGGGGTGTCCCCCGCCGACCAGCCCAGCCGCTCGGCGAGCCCGGCGGTGACGACCGCGGTCCCCGGTCCCCGGAGGCCGGCGAAGTCCCCGGCGACCACCCGCAGTCGCCCGTTCACCCGGGCGAACCCGACCGGCTCCACCCCGGCGACGGCGACCGGCTCACCGGCAGCGGTCGGCGCACCACCGGGCGGGTCGGCGTACACGGTGCTGGGCAGCAGCGCGGTGCCGGTGACCGTGGCGACCGCCGCGTCCGACAGTCCGGGCGTACCGGCCGGGACGAGCACCGAACCGGCCCGGATGGTCGCGGCGTCCTCGCTGGCGTACGCGCCGGTCGACGTCGCCACCGAACCGGCGATCAGCACCGCGAACCCGACCGTGAGCAGCATCGGTGCCGACGTCGACGCAGTACGCCGCACCGCCGTCAGCGCGTTGCGTCGCACCAGCATCCCGGTCGCACCCCGCAGCCGCTCCAACGGCCAGGTGAGCGCGTACGTCAGCGGCGGCACCAGCACCGGGGCGAGCAGGGTCAGCCCACCGGTCAGCGCGATCGACGCGTACAGCGCGTAGTTGACGATCTCGTCCGGCCCCGCCCCGGCCAGCAGTACCGTCAACAGCAGCCCGAGGGCGGTGACGAGGATCCCGCCGATCCACCGGGAGCGGGACATCGGACGCCGGTCCACCACCGCCTCCCGTAGCGCCTCCAGTGGACGTACCCGACCGGCCCGGCGGGACGCCGACCAGACCCCGAGCAGGGCGACGACCAGCCCCACCAGATAGGCGGCGGCCGGTGGCCAGGGCCCGATCCGTACCCGGAACCCGACCGGCTGGAAACCGGCGTCGATCAGCAGGGCACCGAAGGCGGGCGCACAGGCGACCCCGAGCAGCGCCCCCACGGCCGCCGCGACGGCACCCACGGCCAGCGCCTCGGCGTACATCAGCCGGCGCAACTGTCCCGGGGTGGCGCCGACGGTACGCAGCAGCCCGAACTCGCGGCGCCGTTGGGCGACCCCGAACGCGAAGGTGGAGGCGACGACGAAGATCGAGACGAATCCGGCGAGCGCCGTCATCGCGGTCAGCACCTGCATGCCGATCCAGCGGGTGCGGGTGTCCCGGGGCGGCTCGACCTGCGCCCGGTCGGCGCCGGTCAGCACCGTGCCGTCCCGGCCGACGACGGCCTCGGCCGCCGCGCGGACAGCCGCCGGGTCGGCGTCGCCGGAGAGCACCAGACCGATCAGCCGGACGCCCCGGGCCAGTGGCGCGGCGACCGGATCGGCGAGGTAGAAGCCGGGCCCGTCCACGGTGCCGACCACCGTGTACCCGGCCGGCCCGGTCGCGGTCAACAGGGTGACCCGATCACCCGGGTCGAGCCCGAGGGCGCTGTCCAGCACCACCTCGTCCGGCCGGGCCGGTGCGCTTCCCGCCACCAGCCGGTACGGCGCGAGCGCCGCGCTCGACCAGCCGTGCCCCTGCGGGGCACCGAGCGGGGGTTCGCCGACCGGTCGGCCGTCGAGCACCGCCTGGGCGTAGAACGACCGGTCGGGTACCGCCGCGGTGACCCCGCCGATCGCGGCGAGCCGCCCGGTCAGCTCGGCGGTCCGCTCCGGCGACCACGGGCGGCGCTCGTGGAAGGTACCCGGGATCCCCTGCACGGTGGGTCCGGCGACCAGCACCGCCGCCCCGGCGTACCGGTCCGGCACCCGGGGTTGCGCGGAGACCAGGATCAGCGCGGTCATCGACATCAGCGCCACGCCGAGGCAGAGCGCGACGAACGGACCGAGCAGCCCGGTCCACCGGGCGCGCAGCGTGGCGAGGCTCAGCATGCCGGCTCCAGCCTGGTCATCCGGGCCGCGATGGTCTCCGCCGCCAGGTCGCCGCCGAGTTCGTCCACCACCCGGCCGTCGGCGAGCAGCACGACCCGGTCGGCGTAGGCGGCGGCCACCGGGTCGTGCGTCACCATCACCACCGTCTGCCGATGCTGGTCGACCAGGCCGCGCAGCAGCCGCAGGATGTCCCGGGAGGTCCGGGTGTCCAGCGCGCCGGTCGGCTCGTCGGCGAAGAGCACCGCCGGCCGGCTGATCAGGGCGCGGGCGATCGCCACCCGCTGCTGCTCGCCGCCGGAGAGTTCGTCGGGGCGGTGCCGGCCCCGCCCGGTCAGCCCGACCTCGGCCAGCGTCGCGTCCAGCTCGGCCGGATCGGACCGCCTGCCGGCCAGCCGCAGCGGCAGCGCCACGTTCTGCGCCGCGGTCAGCGCCGGCACCAGGTTGTACGACTGGAAGACGAACCCGACCCGGTCCCGGCGCAGCAGGGTCAGCGCGGTCTCGCCGAGGGTGCCGAGGTCGGTGCCGTCGATGGTGACGGTGCCGCTGGTCGGCCTGTCGAGCCCGGCGGCGCAGTGCAGCAGGGTCGACTTGCCGGAGCCGGACGGCCCCATCACGGCGGTGAAGGTGCCCCGGTCGAAGTGGACGGTCACCCCGTCCAGCGCGGCCACCCGCCCGGCCCCGGTGCCGTACGCCCGGACGACCTCCCGCAGCCGCACGGCAGCGGTCAGGTCGGTTGTTTCCGCTCGTCGTGTCATGCCGTCGAAGATCGGGCATCGGCGGCCCTCGGCACATCGGAGCGGAGCCGTCAGTTCCGGCCCGGCCCAGCGGGCTACCCCGGCGGCTCGACCCTCGCCGGGTCAGACCCGGGGATGACCCGCCCAGGGTGGACGCGACCGGGCGGGCGGCCCGCTACGGTCGACGGATGAGCGTCGTCCACCCGCGTCCGCTGCTGACCCGCCGGCTGCGCATGGTCGACCTGATCGCCCTGGACGTGCTGGCGGCGCTCGGCCTGGCGGTGGTCTGCGGGTACGCCGCCGCCGACCCGCCCGCGGCGACCGGATATCCCGATCCGCTGGTCCGGGAACCGGTCTGGCTCTCCCTGCTCTTCATGGTCGTCATCACGGCGCCGATCGCGGTACGCCGGCGCTGGCCCGTACCGGTGCTGGCGGTGGTGACGGTCAGCGCGTGCAGCTCGGTACTCGTCGAGGTGGTGCCGGTGTACGCCTCGATCTCGGTCTTCCTCGCGGTCTCCTTCGCGCTCTACCAGGTGGCGCTCGTCACCGAGCTGCGCCGCTCGGTACCGGCCCTGCTGCTGGTGCTGGCCGGTGTCGTGGTCGCGGTGTTCCCGAAGGCCTCGGACTGGGACGAGCTGATCGCCGGGCTCGGCTTCCTGATGCTGCTCGTGACCGCCACCTGGATCCTCGGCCGGGCGGTACGCGAGCGGCGCGCCTACGCCTCCCGGTCGGCGGCGGAGCTGGCCCGGCAGGCGACTGTCGACGAGCGGCTGCGGATCAGCCGGGAACTGCACGACATCGTGGCGCACAGCATGAGCGTGATCACGGTGAAGGCGGCGATCGCCAACCACGTGGCGGAGTCCCGGCCGCAGGAGGTCCGGGACGCGCTGCGGGACATCGAGGCGACCAGCCGCAGCGCGCTGGCGGAGCTGCGCCGTACCCTCGGCGTGCTGCGCAGCGGCGCACCGGGTACCCCTGTCGAGTTCGCGCCCGCGCCGGGCCTGGCCGACCTGCCGGGCCTGCTGGACCGGGCGACGGCGGCCGGGATCACCGCGGAGCTGGTGCTTGAGCTGCCCGCCGGGATGGAGCCGCCGGAGGACATCGGCCGCTCGGCGTACCGGATCGTCCAGGAGGCACTCACCAACGTGGTCAAGCACGCCGGCCCGGTGCGGTGCCGGGTCGAGGTGACCGCCGCCGATGCCGAGCTGCGGGTCGAGGTGACCAACGGGCCCGGTCGACCCGTCCGGGCGGCCGATCCGAAGGGGCAGGGCCTGATCGGCATGCGCGAGCGGGTCAACCTCTACGTGGGTACCTTCGAGTCCGGGCCGACCGCCGACGGCGGTTTCCGGGTCGCGGCCAGACTGCCGTACCCGCCGGTCGGGCGCCTGATCCCGCTGCCCGAGGCGACCTGGGTGCCAGACCCGGTGCGCGGCGGCGCGCCGTCGGCGAGGGTCGAGGCGGGGCCGGTGGCCGGTCCGGCCGGAGGGGACCGGTGACCGCCCCGCCGATCCGGGTCTTGATCGCCGACGACCAGGCGCTGCTGCGGGGCAGTTTCCGGGTGCTGCTCGAGACGACGCCGGGGCTGACCGTGGTCGGCGAGGCCGGCACGGGCGCGGCAGCGGTCGAGCTGGCCGAGCGGGAGCGCCCGGACGTGGTGCTGATGGACGTCCGGATGCCGGAGCTGGACGGCATCGAGGCGACCCGGCGGATCGGCGCGTCGCCCGCCGCCGGTCAGGTCCGGGTGCTCATCCTCACCACCTTCGACCTCGACGAGTACGTCTACGCGGCGATCCGGGCCGGCGCGAGTGGCTTCCTGCTCAAGGACGCCCCGCCGGAGGACCTGTTGACGGCGATCCGGGTGGTCGCCGCCGGTGAGGGGCTGCTCGCCCCGACTGTGACCCGTCGACTCATCGCCGAGTTCGCCCGGTTACCCGAACCGGACCGCCCGGTGGCCCGGAAGCTGACCGGGGTGACCGACCGGGAGCGGGAGGTGCTGACCCTGATCGGACGCGGTCTGTCCAACTCGGAGATCGCGGATCACCTGCGGCTCAGCCCGGCCACGGTGAAGACGCACGTCGGCCGGCTGCTCGGCAAGCTGCACGCCCGGGACCGCGCCCAGCTCGTCATCGTCGCCTACCAGACCGGTCTGGTGGTGGCCAGCCGCTGACCGGCCCGCGCCGCCCCTTTGCCGGATCGGGGCGGGCCAGCGGTCACCGGTCATCCGTCGGTCCGGCTGGACGAGTGGTCAGCGGCCGTCGGTCGGGTCCGGGCGGGCCAGCGATCACCGGCCGTCCAGGTGCAGCAGCAGGAGCTGCTCCGGGTGCAGCGGCGGAGCCTGTAGGCCGGCGTTGCCGAGGCTGCGCCCGGTGAGTCGTACCCGCTCGGTGGTCCAGGCCGGCGGCGCCGGCAGCTGCCGGGCGGAGTCGCCCGGCGCGACCGCCCGGACCAGGTAGCGGCGGTCCGGATCGAGGCCGGGCAGGCGGACCGGTCCCGGGTTGGCGGTCGTCCCGGTCGCCACCGCGACGATCGCCATGATCGCCTCGGACCGGTCCGGCGCCACCACCCCGTGCACCCAGAGTGCCGGATCCGGATGGTCCACCCGGACCACCGTCCCGCCGTGCAGCAGCTCGCGGTGCCGCTTGTAGAGCGCCACCCACCAGGCCAGTTCCCGGCGCTGCCCGGCGGTGGCGGCGGTCAGGTCCCACTCGATGCCGAAGCTGCCGAAGAGGGCGGTACCGGCCCGGAAGCCGAGATCGTGGGTACGGCCCGTGGTGTGCGACCGGGCCGCGCCGACGTGTGCGCCGATCAGTTCCGGCGGCAGCAGGAGCTGGGTCCAGCGCTGGATCGACTGCCGCTCCAGGGCGTCGATGCAGTCGCTGCCCCAGATCCGGTCGGTCCGTTCCAGGATCCCGAGGTCGACCCGGCCACCGCCGGAGGAACACGACTCGATCTCCAGCCGGGGATGCCGTTCCCGCAGCGTGTCGAGGAGCCGGTAGGTCGCCAGGGTCTGCCGGTGCACCCCGGGCCGCCCGGACGGCTGGTGACCGGCGTCGAGCAGGTCCCGGTTGTGGTCCCACTTCAGGTAGTCGATGTCGTACTCCCGGACCAGCGCGTCGAGCCGCCCGAGCAGGTACTCGTACGCCTCCGGGTGGGTCAGGTCGAGCACCTGCTGCCAGCGGGCCGGCCGGGGCAGCCGTCCACCGGTACCGAGGATCCACTCCGGATGGGCCCGGGCCAGTTCCGAGTCGGGGTTCACCATCTCCGGCTCGACCCAGAGCCCGAACTCCAGCCCCAGCCCGCGTACGTGTGCGACGAGCGGATGCAGCCCGTCCGGCCAGACGGACGGGTCGACGTACCAGTCGCCGAGCCCGGCCCGGTCGTCGCGCCGGCCCAGGAACCAGCCGTCGTCCAGGACGAACCGCTCCGCCCCGACCTCGGCGGCGGCGTCGGCCAGCGCGGTGAGCCGGTCGAGGTCGTGGTCGAAGTAGACCGCCTCCCAGGTGTTCACCACCACCGGACGGGGTCGCCGCCCCGCCCGGCCCGACCGGCGCAGGTGCGCGTGGTACCGGGCCGACATCTCGTCCAACCCCCGCCCGTACGACGCGTAGAGCCAGGGCGTCCGGTAGCGCTCGCCCGGCGCCAGCGCGATCTCTCCGGGCAGCAGCAGCTCACCGGCGGCGAGCAGCGCCTCGCCGTCCGGGGTCCGTTCGGCGTGCAGCCGGTGGTTACCGCTCCAGCCGAGGTGCACCCCCCAGACCTCGCCGGTCCGGAAGCCGAACCCGGCGGTACCGGCCACCATCAGCAGCGAGGCGTCCAGTCCCGGCTTGCCCCGGCGGCTCTCCCGGGACCGGCTGCCGACGGTGAACGGGCTCCGCTGCGGGCTGCGTTCCCGGCACCATCGCCCGGTCAGGTCGAGCAGTTCGTCGGCGTGCGGCGGCACCGGCAGCCCGAGCAGCAGCCCGTCCAGCTGGTAGGTGTCGGCGTCCGCCGGGTTGGTCAGCTCGGCGCGGAGCCGGAGCAGGCCGGCCGGATCCAGTTCGATCTCGATGACCAGCTCGAGCCGGGCGGCGTCGTCCGTGGCGGTCACCACGATCGTCGCGGGCGTCCCGGCCGGTTCGGCGCCGGTTCCGCCAGGCTCGTCGCGCACCCGCAGGTCGGTGCGGCGGAACCGGGGTGACCAGTCGCGGCCGGCGCGGTGGCCGGAGAGCCCGGGTGGCCCGAACCAGGCGTAGGTGTGCTCGGGCAGGATCCCCACCGGCCGGCCATCAGGGGTTCCCGGCCGGGACGGCCGGCGCAGCGCGGCGCCGAGACCGTCGAGGTCCGGCCCGGTGAGCGCCCCCAGGTCGGCGCCCCAGTGCAGCACCGCCGGTACTCCCGGATCGGTGGCGTCCAGCAGCAGGCTGACTCCGGCCCGGCGCAGGTGGAGCAGGCCGCCGCCGGTGGCGGGGCTCGGTGCCGGCTGGCGGGTCTGACTAGGCACGGTCACGGGGGTACGCCTCCACGGGTCCGAAGGATTGTCACGCCCTGACCGGGCTAGCGTCCCTTTGGCCGTACTGTCCCGTCAACGACGTCCCGTCCCACCACCGTCGTCCGGGGTGCTGCCGCCGGACGGGAAACCGGGTACGGGCCGACGGCCGGCATGGTGGACAATCTGCACCGTGACCGACAG
>NZ_PJMP01000001.1:0-2010000 GCF_002846275.1 Plantactinospora sp. CNZ320 | reverse complement strand
TTCGTGTAGGTCTTTCGGGATTTGCATGCAGGTGTGTGGATGGGTAGGGGAGCGTCGTGCCGGGGGTGAAGCAGCGGGGTGACCCAGTTGTGGACGCGGCACGAGTGAGAATGCAGGCATGAGTAGCGAAAGAAGGGTGAGAAACCCTTCCGCCGGATGACCAAGGGTTCCAGGGCCAGGTTAATCCGCCCTGGGTGAGTCGGGGCCTAAGGCGAGGCCGAGAGGCGTAGTCGATGGATAACGGGTTGATATTCCCGTACCCGTGTAGGAGCGCCCGTGATGAACCTCGTTGTGCTAACCACCCGAACCTGTGGCGGTCTTCGGACCTCTGTGGGGGAGCGTGGGAACCTGGCGGGTAGTAGTCAAGCGATGGGGTGACGCAGGAAGGTAGCTGAGCCCGGCCGGTGGTTGTGCCGGGGTAAGCGTGTAGGCCGGTGTGTAGGCAAATCCGCACGCCATGTGGCTGAGACGTGATGCCGAGCCGATTCAGGTGAAGTCAGTGATCCTATGCTGCCGAGAAAAGCCTCTAGCGAGTTCCGAGCGGCCCGTACCCTAAACCGACACAGGTGGTCAGGTAGAGAATACCGAGGCGATCGGGTGAACTGTGGTTAAGGAACTCGGCAAATTGCCCCCGTAACTTAGGGAGAAGGGGGGCCGGAGACGTGAAGCCACTTGCTGGTGGAGCGTTGTATGGCCGCAGAGAGCAGGGGGAAGCGACTGTTTACTAAAAACACAGGTCCATGCGAAGAAGTAATTCGATGTATATGGACTGACGCCTGCCCGGTGCTGGAACGTTAAGGGGACCGGTTAGTCTTTCGGGGCGAAGCTGAGAACTTAAGCGCCAGTAAACGGCGGTGGTAACTATAACCATCCTAAGGTAGCGAAATTCCTTGTCGGGTAAGTTCCGACCTGCACGAATGGCGTAACGACTTCCCCACTGTCTCAACCACAGGCCCGGCGAAATTGCAGTACGAGTAAAGATGCTCGTTACGCGCGGCAGGACGGAAAGACCCCGGGACCTTTACTATAGCTTGACATTGGTATCTGAATTAGCTTGTGTAGGATAGGTGGGAGCCGGTGAAGTCCATACGCCAGTATGGGTGGAGGCAATCTTGAAATACCACTCTGGTTGGTTTGGGTATCTAACTTCGGGCCCTTATCGGGTTCAGGGACAGTGTCTGGTGGGTAGTTTAACTGGGGCGGTTGCCTCCTAAAATGTAACGGAGGCGCCCAAAGGTTCCCTCAGCCTGGTTGGCAATCAGGTGTTGAGTGTAAGTGTATAAGGGAGCTTGACTGTGAGACTGACGGGTCGAGCAGGGACGAAAGTCGGGACTAGTGATCCGGCACTTGCGTGTGGAAGCGGTGTCGCTCAACGGATAAAAGGTACCCCGGGGATAACAGGCTGATCTTCCCCAAGAGTCCATATCGACGGGATGGTTTGGCACCTCGATGTCGGCTCGTCGCATCCTGGGGCTGTAGCAGGTCCCAAGGGTTGGGCTGTTCGCCCATTAAAGCGGTACGCGAGCTGGGTTTAGAACGTCGTGAGACAGTTCGGTCCCTATCCGCCGTGCGCGTAGGATACTTGAGAAGGGCTGTCCCTAGTACGAGAGGACCGGGACGGACGAACCTCTGGTGTGCCAGTTGTCCCGCCAGGGGCACGGCTGGTTGGCTACGTTCGGGAGGGATAACCGCTGAAAGCATCTAAGCGGGAAGCCTGCTTCAAGATGAGGTATCCCACCCCGTAAAGGGGGTAAGGCTCCCAGTGAGACGACTGGGTTGATAGGCCGGAGATGTAAGCCAGGTAACTGGTTCAGTTGACCGGTACTAATAGGCCGAGGACTTGACTACGAAGCTGCTACGCGTCCACTGTGTGATTCACAGCAAACGAACAACGGTTCCCGCGTGTGGGTGGGATGTGTTGTTTGTGTTGTTGATAGGGTTACGGCGGTTATGGCGGAGGGGAAACGCCCGGTTACATTCCGAACCCGGAAGCTAAGCCTTCCAGCGCTGATGGTACTGCACTCGGGAGGGTGTGGGAGAGTAAGACGCCGCCGGACATCTTAGTTTGCAGGGCCACCCCGGTCGGGGTGGCCCTGCACTGCGTGTTGCGGCGATCTCGCCATAAGGAAGGATGTACCCGTGAGTTCAGGAGCGCACGGCGGAGACCGTCCGCGCCGTCGAGACGACCGTCCGGATCGCCAAGGCGGCCGTGACGCCTCTACGCGCCGGGACGGCCGTCAGCAGCCCTATCGCGGGGACCGCGATTCCTCCGGCGCCTCTGGCGATCGGGGCGGCTACTCGGGTGGCGGCGGACGTCGGACCGAGGGTCGTGCGGGTGACCGCCGCGACCGCCCAGCTCCGCGCGACGGCGCCGGCCAGCGGGACGGTCGCCCGGGTGGCGGCTACCGGTCCGGTGCTGACGACCGGCGTGGCGGCGGCTTCCGGGACGACCGGGAATCCCGGGGAGGTCGCGACTTTCGCGGCGATCGCCCCAGCGGCGGTGCGCGTTTCGGCGACGACCGGCGCTCCGGGGGCTACCGGGACTCCGGCGGTGACGGGACCAGGGGCGGCGGTTACCGCGGCTACGGGTCCCGGGACGGCGATGCGGCCTCGCGGCCCGGTGGCGGCGGCTACCAGCGCGGCGGTGACGCCCGGCAAGGTGGCTACCAACGCGGTGGCGACGATCGGCAGGGCGGCGGCTACCGTGGCGGCGGCCGTCGAGACGACTTCGGCCGGGGTGGGGAACGCCAGGGCTACCGTTCGGCCGGAACCGGCCCGCGTGGCGGCGATCGGGACGCCGGCTACCGCGAGGGCGGGTTCCAGTCCGGCGGACGGGACAGCTCCGGCCGTGGCGACCGTGACCGTGGACCTCGTAACGACTACGGCCGGGGCGGTGACTTCCGGGGCGACCGGCGGGGCGACCGTGACTCCGGCGGTGGTGGTTACCGTGACGACGCCCGGCGCGGCGACGACCGACGTACCGGCGGCTACCGGGGCGGGGGCTCCGACGGTGACGACCGGCGCGGCGGCTACCAGGGCCGGAGCGGGGGCTCCGGTGGCGACGACCGACGTACCGGCGGTTACCAGGGCCGGAGCGGAGGCTCCGGTGGCGACGATCGGCGCGGCGGTTTCCGGGGCGACAGCGGTGGTTTCCGGGGCGGTTCCCGGTCCGGCTTCGGCGGCGACCGACGCACTGATCGGGACTCGCGTACCGGTGGCTACCGTGCCGACACCTCGCGTCCCGGTGGCTATCGGGACGGCGCGCGGGGCGGTGACGACCGGCGGGACGGCGGTCACCGGGGCGACAGCGGCGGTTACCAGGGTCGTCCAGCTGGGGGTTCAGGTGGCGACGCCGGGCGCGGCGGTGGCTACCGGGGTGGATCGTCGGGCGGCGGCGACCAGCGCGGCGCAGGCCGGGACAGCGGGCGACGCTTCGGCGACGACGCGGGTCGCCCCGGCTTCGACGGCAGCCGCCGGGAAGGCTTCCGGGGTTCGGGTCGCGACGGTACCCGTGACGGCGATCGTGGCGGTTTCCGCCGGCCGGATCGCGATGCTCGCGGCGGTGGCGGGCGGGAGGGCTTCCGGTCGGGCGGCGATCGCACCGACCGTGGCCGGGCAGACGAGGGCCGGCGGGACTGGAAGTCCCGGCAGGAGACTGGTGGCCGGTCCGGCCGGGAGGGTGCCGGCGCGGGAGCGGGTGGCTACAACCGCTCCGAGGGTACGGATCGACGCGACCGCTCCGGGCGGCCGGGCGACCCCGCCCGGGAAGCCTCCGGTCCAGCTCTGCCGGAGGAGATCGTCGCCACTGATCTCGACAGCGCGGTACGGGCCGAACTGCTCTCGCTGGCCAAGCCCGTCGCGGAGACGGTCGCCCGGCATCTCGTCGCGACCGGAACGCTTATCGACGACGATCCGGAGCTGGCGCTGAAGCACGCGCTCGCGGCCCGGAGCCTGGCGGCCCGGATCGCGCCGGTACGGGAGGCGGTCGGGCTGGCGGCGTACCGGGCGGGTGAGTGGCAGACCGCACTCGCCGAGCTGCGGACGTACCACCGGATGAGCGGGCGGCAGACCCACCTGGCGGTGCTCGCCGACTGTGAGCGGGCGCTCGGGCGCCCTGAGCGGGCGATCGACCTCTATCGGGGCGCCGATCGTGAGTCGCTGGACCCGGCCGGAGCGGTGGAGTTGCTGATCGTGGCGGCTGGAGCCCGTGGCGACATGGGCCAGCGCGACGCCGCGGTGGCGATGCTCCAGGTACGCGAGCTGACCGCCGCGCCGGCCGAACCGTGGACCGCTCGGCTGCGTTACGCGTACGCCGACGCGCTGCTCGCGGTGGACCGGCGGGAAGAGGCCCGGGAGTGGTTCGCCCGCGCCGCCGAGGTGGACGAGTTCGGTGAGACCGATGCCGCCGAGCGGTTGTTGGAACTCGACGGCGTCGTCCTGGAGGGCGACGAGGGCGAGGACGACGAGACCGTCGAGGGCGGTTCGGACGAATCCGAGCCGGTGGCGGACGCCGATGTCGACGCTCCGGAGGACGAGCCCGATCCGGAGGACGACGAGGACGGGTACAACGACGAGGTCGCCCGTACGGATCGTGACGAGGACGAGTTCGACGACCCCGACGAGTACGACGACGCGGACGACGAGGACGCGGACGAGCCGCTGGCGGCCGTCGAGGTGACCGCGGTGGACGCCGAGGCGGGAGTCGACACGGACGAGGACGCCGGGACAGAGGCGGCCGAGACGGAGGCGGTCGAGGACGCGAAGCCCGATTCGGCTGACGCCGAGGCGCTCGAGAGCGAGCCGGCCGGTGCGGCGGAAGCTGCCGAGACGGCGGCACCGGAGGCGGCGGCTCCCGAGACCGGGTCTTCCGGGCCGGAAGCTGTTGCGGCCGAGGGTGCTGCGGCTGATGCTCCCGGGGCCGAGGCCGAGCCGGGTACCCGCCCGGAGCGTGGCGCCGAGTCGTGACCGAGTCCT
The DNA here is from genome assembly GCF_002846275.1 of Plantactinospora sp. CNZ320. Lineage (NCBI taxonomy): Bacteria > Bacillati > Actinomycetota > Actinomycetes > Micromonosporales > Micromonosporaceae > Plantactinospora > Plantactinospora sp. CNZ320. Next base: position 2,005,026 of record NZ_PJMP01000001.1, on the reverse strand, counting down.
CGGCGGGTGACCGGCTGGTCGACGCGTACGACCTGGTGATCTTCGATCTGGACGGCGTGGTGTACCTCGTCGACCGGCCGATCGAGACGGCGGTCGCGGCGATCGGCCGGCTGCACGCCGAGGGCAAGCCGCTGGCGTACGCGACAAACAACGCCTCCCGGCGCGCGGACGAGGTTGCCGCGCTGCTCACCGGGATGGGGCTCGCTGTGCGGCCGCAGGAGGTGCTCACCTCCGCGGCCGCCGCGGCGGAACTGCTGGCGCACCGCTTTCCGCCGGACTCCCCGGTGCTGGTGGTGGGTGCGGAGGCGCTCCGGAACGAGATACGTGACGTCGGGCTGCGCCCGGTCTCCCGGCTCGAGGACGAGCCGATCGCGGTGGTCCAGGGCTATGGGCCGGAGGTCGGCTGGGCGGATCTCGCCGAGGCGGCGCTGGCGGTACGGGCCGGTGCCGACTGGTTCGTCACCAACACCGACCGGACGTTGCCGACCGCCCGTGGTCCGGTACCCGGGAACGGTTCACTTGTCGCGGCGGTGCGTACCGCACTGGCGCGGGACCCCGACGTGGTGGTCGGCAAGCCGGAGCCGGCCCTGTTCACCGCCGCCGCGCGGCGGTTCGGTGCGGCCCGCCCACTCGCGGTCGGCGACCGGCTGGACACCGACATCGAGGGTGCGGTCCGGGCGGGAATGGACAGTCTGCTGGTGCTGACCGGGGTGTCGGCACCGATCGACCTGCTGCACGCGGCGCCGTCCGCCCGCCCGAACTTCGTGGCGAGCGATCTGGGCGGGCTCTTCGATCCGGCCCGGGTCGCCCGGTTGACCGCCGAACGCGCCGGCAGCGCCGGTGCGGGCTGGCAGGTGGCCGACGGCGGTGGCCGGACGGTGCTCACCGGGGAGGGGTCGAGCCTCGCCGCGCTGGCCGCGCTCTCTGCGGCGATCTGGTCGGGAGCATCGGTCGACGGCATCGAGCCGGGCTCCGAGGCGGCCCGGAAGGCCCTCGAAGAACTCGACCTGCTGCGCTGACCCGCCGCGCAAACGGTTCGGACGCCTCGCCGACGAGAGCGGGCCGACCGTCCGCGTGCTCAGAGCATCTTGCGGAGCTTGAGCAGGTCGAACGGGTTGGCGTTGATCGACATCTGCCGGGAGGCGAGTGCCTTCGGCACGTCCAGTTCGCCCCGCACGAGACGGATCAGGTCGTCGCTGGTGGTGCTGAGTGCGATCTTCGCGTTGGGGTCGTCACCGTCGGCCAGGTCGACCAGCCGTCCGCCGGTCAACCGGCCGTGGAAGGCGGTCTCCAGATCGGTGATCCGGCACGCCAGCGTGCGGTCGAGATCGACCTGCTTGCGCACCTTGTCGGCGTTGGCGTCCATTCGGGCCGCCAAATCGTGCAACGCCTGCCGGCACTCGTCCACGGTCGCCATAGTCGTGCCCCCTCGCATCACGCCACGCCCGTCCCCGGGCACCGTACCGCACTGGGCGGGTCGGGGCGCCCGGTAGCGTGACAACCTGAACAGTCAGCACGCGCGAAAGGACCGAGGTATGCAGGATGCGTGGCGGGCCTACCTTGAGCTGGCCCTCGGGCTGACGGAGGCGTCGAAGAAGCGCGCTCAGGCCGCTGCCAGGAAACTGGTCGGCTCCAGCGGCGCCACCGCCGGCCAACTGCAGACCATGGCCGAGGAACTGGTCTCCACAGGCATGGCCAACCGGGAGGCGCTGATCCGGATCATCCGCGTCGAGATCGACCGTACCCTGGCCGCCCTCGGACTGGCGACGGCGGACGAGGTCACCGCGCTGACCGACCGGATCGCCCGGCTGGAGCGGGAACTCGCCGCGGCTCGGACGGGCACGTCGGGCGGCGCCGCTGGCCCGGCGACCGCCGGTGCTGCCGACGGCGTACGGCCTCCGGCGGCGGACGGGCCGGCCGGGACCGCCGCGCCGGTCAAGAAGGCCGTCGTCAAGAAGGCCGTCGCGAGGACGACGGTCAGCGAGACGACGGTCGGCGAGACGACGGTCGCCAAGAAGGCCGTCGCCAAGAAGGCCGTCGCGACGAAGGCGGTTGCCAAGAAGACGGTGGCGAGGAAGGCCGCTGCGCCCGAGGCGGTCGGCAGCCAACCGGTCGCCAAGCAGGTGGCGAAGAAGACTGTCGCGAAGAAGGCGGTCGCGAAGAAGACCGTGGCCGGCAAGGCGGTGGCCACCAGGAAGTCGACTCCGGGCAAGGCCGTGGCCAAGCGGTCGGCGGCGCCGGGCGGCGATGCGGCATGAGCCAGGTACCCGTACCGGGGCCGTTCCGGCCGGCTCCACCCCCCTCGGCGGCGGCCCGGCCCGTTCCTGGCCCGGCAACCGCAGGCGGATCGAGCGGGCCGACCGGCCCGGGCGACGGCGGCGGCTCCGGCCATCCCGCCGTGGACGCGGTACTCCAGGCGATGGCGAACGCCGCGAACCTGGCGCCGGCCGACCAGATCGCCCAGTACGAGGCGGCGCACCAGACGCTGCGGGAAACCCTCGCCACCATCGACCAGGCGTGAGCCCACCCCTCTCGGAGAACTGCGATGGCACGTCGTACCCGGCTCGACGCCGAACTCGTCCGCCGCGGCCTGGCCCGGTCCCGGGAACAGGCCGCCGCGCTGGTCGAGGCCGGGCGGGTGCAGGTCCGCGGGGTACGGGCCCAGAAGGTCGCCGCCATGGTCGACCCCGCGGACCCGGTGCGGGTACTCGGTGACGACCCGAACACCGAGTACGTCTCCCGGGGCGGCCACAAGTTGGCCGGCGCGCTGGCGGCGTTCACCCCCGAGGGGCTGGACGTCGCCGGCCGGCGTTGCCTGGACGCCGGGGCGTCCACCGGCGGCTTCACCGACGTGCTGCTCCGAGCCGGGGCAGCCGAGGTGGTGGCGGTGGACGTCGGCTACGGCCAGTTGGCCTGGCCGATCCGTACCGACGAGCGGGTCCGGGTATTCGAGCGCACGAATGTGCGTACCCTGACGCCCGACACCATCGGCGGCACCGTGACCCTCACCGTCGCGGACCTGTCGTTCATCTCGCTCCGTCTGGTGCTGCCGGCGCTGGCCGGCTGCACCGCGCCGGACGGCGACCTGGTGTTGATGGTCAAGCCGCAGTTCGAGGTCGGAAAGGAACGGGTGGGCAGTGGCGGGGTGGTGCGCGATCCGCAGGCGCGGGTCGAGGCGGTGCTCGCGGTGACCGGGGCGGCCGCCGAACTCGGGCTCGGCCTGGCCGGCGTGGTGGCGAGCCCGCTGCCGGGGCCGAGCGGCAACGTGGAGTTCTTCGTCTGGCTGCGCGCCGGGGCGCCGCCGCCGGACGAGGCGGCGGTGGCGGCGGTGGTGACGGCCGGGCCGACCGGTCCGGCCGTGGCGCGGGAGGGAGCCCGATGACCCGGACGGCGCTGCTGGTCACGCACACCGGACGGCGGCGGAGCACCGAGCACGCCCGTACCGTCGCGGCGGACCTGATCCAGGCCGGTTTCGAGGTACGGGTGGTGGCCGAGGAGGCCGACGACCTGGAACTGCCCGGGGTCACCCCGGTGGGCCTGCTCGGGGCGGCCGAGGGCGCGGAGATCGTCTTCGCGCTCGGCGGTGACGGCACCTTCCTGCGCGCCGCCGACCTGGCCCGGCCGGCGAAGGCTCCGCTGCTCGGCATCAACCTCGGCAAGGTCGGCTTCCTCGCCGAGGCCGAGATCGACGACCTGGACGTGGCGGTCCGGGACGTGGTGGACCGGAACTACACAGTGGACGAGCGGCTCACCCTCGACGTGCGTGCCGAGTTCGAGGGCGGGCCGGTGATCGAGTCGTGGGCGCTCAACGAGGTGAGCGTGGAGAAGGGCGAGCGGGCCCAGATGCTCGAGCTGCTCGTCGACGTCGAGGGCCGGCCGCTGTCCCGGTACGGCTGTGACGGTGTGGTCTGCGCGACTCCGACCGGCTCCACCGCGTACGCCTTCTCGGCCGGTGGGCCGGTGGTCTGGCCGGAGGTGGAGGCGCTGCTGCTGGTGCCGATCAGCGCACACGCGCTGTTCAGCCGGCCGCTCGTCACCGCGCCGACGTCGACCTTCACCATCACGGTGGACCCGTTCACCACCCTGGCTGTGCTCTGCTGCGACGGCCGCCGGGTCTACGACCTGCCGCCCGGTGCCAGGGTCACGGTGCAGCGGGGTGCCCTGCCGGTCCGGGTGGTACGGCTGCGCGCCCGGCACTTCACCGACCGGCTGGTGGCCAAGTTCGGCCTGCCGGTACACGGCTGGCGAGGCAACCGCCGCTGACCGCGATCGGCGCCGCCAGTTGACCGCGACCAGCGCCGCAGTTGACCGCGCCGGCCTGCGGGTCGGGCAGGTGGTCGGGGTCCACCTGGCCGGCCGCCGACGGTCGACCGCTACCGGTGTCGACGGTGTCGGGGAGTGCCCGGGGCGTGTGCCGGATACCGATCAGGTCGCGTGCCCGGGTGGTCAAGTGTCGGGGCCCGCTACTACTGTCGGTGGCTGTGCTGGAAGAGCTGCGCATCACCGGACTGGGCGTCATCGAGGACACGACGCTGCCGCTGACCGGCGGCATGAACGTCATCACGGGCGAGACCGGCGCTGGCAAGACGATGGTGGTGACCGGGCTCGGCCTGCTCTTCGGCGGGCGGGCCGACGCCGGCCGGGTGCGGGCCGATCCCGGCCGGGCCGTGGTCGAGGGACGGCTGCGGTTGACCGGCGCCGCCGCGACGGCGGTGCACGCCCGGGTGGTCGACGCTGGCGGTGAGCCGGACGACGACGGTTCGGTGCTGCTCAGCCGTACGGTCACCGTGGAGGGGCGGTCACGGGCGCATGTGGCCGGCCGCAGCATGCCGGTGTCGATGCTGGGCGAGGTGGGCGAGCAGGTGTTGGCCGTGCACGGCCAGTCCGACCAGCTCCGGCTGCTCCGACCGGCCGAGCAGCGGGCCGCGCTGGACCGGTTCGGCGGGCCGGAGCACGAGAAGCTGCTGGAGAGCCTGCGCGAGTCGTACACCCGGTGGCGGCGGGTCTGCGACGACCTCGCCGACCGGCGACGCAACGCGCGGGAGCGCAACCAGGAGGCCGACCTGCTGCGGCTCGGCCTGGACGAGATCACCCGGGTCGATCCGCAGCCGGGGGAGGACGAGGAGCTGAAGGCCGAGGCGCAGCGGCTGGAACACGCCGAAGGCCTGCGTACGGCGGCACAGACGGCCCAGCTCTGCGTGGCGGGCGCGGCCGAGCCGACCGACGAGATGGCCGACGTGACGACGCTGCTCGGGCACGCCCGCCGGACGTTGGAGGCGCAGGCCGGCGTGGACCGGACCCTCGGCGATCTCGCGGTGCGGCTGGAGGAGGTCGCCACGCTTGTCGGCGACGTCGCGGCCGAGCTGTCCGGCTATCTCGCCGCGCTGGACGCCGATCCGGCCCGGTTGCAGGTCATCTACGAGCGTCGGGCGGCACTGCGTGGCCTGACCCGCAAGTACGCCGACGACGTCGACGGGGTGATCGCCTGGGCGGACCGGGCCCGGACCCGGCTGGCCGAGCTGGACAACTCCGACGAGCTTCTCGACGAGCTGGACCGGGAGCGGCAGCGGCTGGCCGGCGAGGTGGCCGAGCTGGCGGGCCGGCTCTCGGCGGCCCGTCGCGAGGCGGCCACCCGGTTCGCCGAGCAGGTGACTGTGGAGCTGGCCGGACTGGCGATGCCGCACGCCCGGATCGAGGTGGCGGTGCTGCCCCGGCCGGTCGGCAGGGCCGAGCCGTCGCTCACCGTCGACGGGGTCGAGGTGGGGGTCGGTCCGGACGGGGCGGACGAGGTGGAGCTGCGGCTGCTGGCCCATCCGGGTGCACCGTCGCTGCCGCTGCAACGCGGCGCCTCGGGTGGTGAGCTGTCCCGGGTGATGCTCGCCATCGAGGTGGTCTTCGCCGGTTCCGGCGGCCCGCCCACGCTGGTCTTCGACGAGGTCGACGCCGGGGTCGGCGGGCAGGCGGCGGTGGAGATCGGCCGCCGGCTGGCCCGGCTGGCCCGTAGCCACCAGGTGTTGGTGGTGACCCACCTGCCCCAGGTGGCGGCCTTCGCCGACCGGCATCTGGTGGTGGCCAAGGACACCGGGGGGGCGGTGACGACCAGCGGGGTGCGGGTGGTGGAGGACACCGACCGGGCCCGGGAGCTGGCCCGGATGCTCGCCGGTTTGCCGGATTCCGATCTGGGTATCGCCCATGCGGAGGAACTCCTGGCGGTGGCTGCCCGGGAACGCTACTCCTGAGCTGCGGCGGCGCCGCGTACGCAGCGGAGCGTGACCCCGACGGCCACGATCCGTGGTACCGAATCGACGGTGTGACGCCGACCACACCCGGCCGGGCATCCATGTGGTTCCCTTGGGGTGGCGGCCCTGCTCAGGCATGTCGCGACAGAAAGCTCTGCCTCACATGCCAGGATGGTTGGGATGCGTTTACCCACGTTGCGTCGGGCCCGGAGCGCGGAACCGGGCAAAGTCGTCGGCACCGCGCGCCTCGACCGCCGGACGAAGCGCCTGGTCAGCCGGCTGCGTCCAGGTGACATCGCGGTGATCGACCATGTCGATCTGGACCGGGTGGCGGCCGACTCGCTGGTCGCGGTCGGCGTCGCCGCGGTGCTCAACGCCAAGCCGTCGGTCTCCGGCCGCTATCCGAACCTCGGCCCCGAGGTGTTGATCAAGGCGGGCATCCCCCTCGTCGACGACCTGGGCGAGGGCATTTTCCAACAGATCCGGGAGGGCGACACCGTCCGGATCGACGGCAACACCGTGCTGCTCGGCGACGAACCGGTCGGGCACGGCAGCCGCCAGGACGCCGAGTCGGTGGCGAAGGCGATGTCGGACGCCCGGGAAGGGCTGTCGGTGCAGTTGGAGGCGTTCGCCGCCAACACCATGGAATACCTCAAGCAGGAGCGGGAGCTGCTGCTCGACGGTGTCGGTGTGCCGGACGTCGAGACGCCGATCCGGGGCCGGCACTGCCTGATCGTGGTCCGGGGCTACGACTACAAGGCCGACCTCGACGTGCTGCGCCCGTACATCCGGGAGTTCAAGCCGGTGCTGATCGGCGTGGACGGCGGCGCGGACGCGCTGGTGGAGGCGGGCTACACCCCCGATCTGATCATCGGCGACATGGACTCGGTCACCGACGACGTACTGCGGTGCGGGGCCGAGGTGATCGTGCACGCCTACCCGGACGGGCGGGCGCCGGGACTGGCCCGGGTGAACGGGCTCGGGGTGACCGCGCAGACCTTCCCGGCCGCGGCCACCAGCGAGGACCTGGCGATGCTGCTCGCCGACGGCAAGGGCGCGTCGTTGATCGTCGCGGTCGGCACCCACGCCACCCTTGTCGAGTTCCTGGACAAGGGGCGCGGCGGCATGGCCTCCACCTTCCTGACCCGGCTCAAGGTCGGCGGCAAGCTGGTCGACGCCAAGGGGGTGAGCCGGCTCTACCGGCAGAGCATCTCCGGGTCGTCGCTGTTGCTGCTGGTGCTCTCCGCGCTGGCCGCGATGGCGTCGGCGGTCGCGGTCTCCACCGTCGGAAAGGCTTACCTCGGGGTCGCCTCCGAGTGGTGGGACAATGTCGTATTCCAGCTTGGACAGCTCTTCTAGCCCCGTGCTGCTGTCCTACCGGCCCCGAATGATGATCAAGAGGCTCTTGTCGTGATCAATTTCCGGTACCACGTGGTCTCGCTGACCGCGGTGTTCCTCGCCCTGGCGATCGGTCTGGTCGTGGGTACCGCGGCGCTGAACGGTCCGGTCGCCGACTCGCTGAAGGATCGGGTCAACGCGCTGGGCAAGCACAACGAGCAGCTCCGCGAGTCGGTGAACAACCTGGAGACCGAGGTCCAGCGCGAGGAGGACTTCGTCCGGGAGGCGGCGCCGCACATGCTCAAGGGCACCCTCGCCGGCCGGCGCGTGCTGGTCCTGGTGCTGCCGAGCGGGCAGGACCAGGTCGACGGGGTGGTCGAGATGCTCCGGCTGGGCGGCGCCTCGGTCACCGGGCGGATCGACGTACAGGAGAAGTTCCTCGATCCGGACAGCAGCGTCCTGCTACTGGGCGTAGCGGCCAAGGCGGCCAGACCCACCGTCCCGGACGTCGGGCTGCCCAGCAGCGAGGGCGTGGAGAAGTCCAGCGCACTGCTGGCCAGCGCACTGCTCGACCGTCCGGAGGGCGGCTCGCCGGTGACCGACGCCGACCGCCGCTCGGTGCTCGACGACTACAGCGAAGAGGGCTACCTGAAGGTGCCCGACAAGATCACCGGCTCCGCCGAGGCGGTGGTGGTGGTCAGCGGGCAGCCGTACGTCGACCGGGACGCCACCCGCAAGGACCGCTCGGTGGTGCAGCTCGCCGAGCAGTTCGACAAGGCCGGGGCGATCGTGGTCGCCGGCAACGGCAGCAGCGGCGGGAACCTGGTCGCCGAGGTACGCCGCGATCCGGCACTCTCCAAGACCATCTCCACCGTCGACAACGCCAACACGGTGCAGGGGCAGCTCGTCACCGCGCTGGCGCTGATCCGGCAGATCACCGAGAAGCAGGCCGGGGCGTACGGCGTCGGTGCGGGTGCCGAATCGCTGCTGCCGGAAATGCCCGAGTGACCGCCCGACCCAGGGGCGCCCGGGTCCGGGCGCTCGGCGTCGGCGTACTGCTCGCCGGTGTCGCGCTGCGTGGCGTACTCGCCGGTCCGTGGGCCGCCGGGCTGCGCCGTACCAACTTCCGGGGCCGCACCGTCACCCTCGCCGCAGGCCCGGCGCTCGCCGTCGGAGCCGCCGCCGGTGCCGCCGCGGGCGCGCCGAGCCGGCCGGCCGGGGGCGCCGCCCTGGTCGCCGGGCTGGCCTGCGGGGCGGTAGGGCTCTACGACGACGTGGTCGGGGCCCGGCCGGAACAGAAGACCGCCAAGGGCTTCGCCGGACACCTCGCCGCGCTCCGCCAGGGGCGGGTGACCAGCGGTGTCGTCAAGATCGCCGGGGTCGGCGCCGCTGGCCTGGCCGCCGCCGCCCTGCTCGCCGCCGACCCGACGGTCCGGTCCCACCCCGGCCGCGGCCGCACCGGACGCGCCGCCGGCACCCTCGACCTGCTGCTCGGCGCGGGCGTCATCGCCGGTACCGCGAACCTGGTCAACCTGCTCGACCTGCGACCGGGGCGTGCGCTCAAGTCCGGCGTACTGCTCGGCGCGCCGCTGCTGCCCGGCCCGACAGGTGGACTCGCCGCCGGACCGATCGGTGCCGCCGCTGCACTGCTTCCGGCCGACCTCGACGAGCGCGTCATGCTCGGCGACAGCGGTGCGAACGCCCTCGGCGCGCTGCTCGGCGTCGCGCTGGCCGCCCGTACCGGGCCGGTGGGACGAGCCGGGACACTCGCCGTGATCGCCGCGCTCACCGCCGCCAGCGAGAAGGTCAGCTTCACCCAGGTGATCCAGAACACTCCGGGCCTGCGCGAACTGGACGCCCTGGGCCGGCGACACTCCTGAGGTGGGCAGGCCGGCACCCCTCGCCGGCGCCGGGCGGGTGGCCGGCGCCGCTACGCTGATCGCCGTACTCACCGTGGCGAGTCGACTTGCCGGGTTCGGCCGTACCGGCGTCTTCACCTGGATGATGGGGGACGCAAGCGACCTCGGCGGCATGTACGTGGTGGCGAACAGCGTTCCGAACATCGTCTTCGAGATCGTCGCCGGTGGGGCGCTGGCCAGCCTCGTCGTACCCCTGCTGGCCGGTGCGGTCGCCACGGGTGACCGGGCGGCGGTGGCGGCCACCACCGGGGCGCTGCTGACCTGGACGGTGAGCCTGCTGGTGCCGCTCGCGGTCGCGGTGGCGCTGCTCGCCGAACCGATCGTCGGGCTGATCTCCGACCACCGCAGCGCCGCCGAGATCGAGGCCGGGGCGCGGATGCTCCGGGTCTTCGCCCCGCAACTGCCGCTCTACGGCATCGGCATCGTGCTGACCGGGGTCCTCCAGTCCTACCGGCGGTTCGCCTGGCCGGTGATCGCCCCGCTGCTCTCCAGCGTGACCGTGATCGGGGTCTACCTGGCGTTCGCGGCCGTCGAGGGGGTGCACCCGACCATCGCCGAGGTCGGCCGGGGCGGCGAGTTGATCCTCTCCGCCGGTACCACCCTCGGGGTGGTGGTGCTCTCGCTGTCGCTGCTGATCCCGCTGCGCCGGCTGCACCTGCGGCCCCGGCTCGGGTACGGCTTCGCCGCCGACGCCCGGGCCAGGCTCGGCGGGCTCGCGCTGGCCGGCGCGGTGACGGTACTCGGCCAGCAGGTGGCGCTGCTGGTCAGCCTGCGCCAGCTCAGCGGCGGACCGACCGGTGCGGAGATCGTGTTCAACCTGGCCCAGACGGTGTACCTGCTGCCCTGGGCGGTGCTCGCCGTACCGCTCGCGATCGCGGCTTACCCGACGCTGGCCGCCGCGCACGCCACCGGCGACGAGTCGGGGTACCGCCGGACGCTGGCCCCGACCGTCCGCCGGGTGCTGCTGTTCAGCTGCCTCGGCGCGGCGGCGCTGGTCGGCACCGCCGAACCGGTGGCCCGGTTCTTCTGGCCCGGCAGCGGGGCACCCCAGGTCGCCGCCGTCGCCGGGTTCGCGCCGGGGCTGCTCGGCTACGGCCTCTTCGCGGTGCTCACCCGGGCCCTCTACGCGCGCGGCGCCACCCGCCGGGCCGCCACCGCCACCCTGGCCGGCTGGCTCGTCGTGCCGTTCGCCGCCGTCGGCTTCTCCGCCGCCTTCCCGGTGGACTATCGGGTGTTCGCGGTCGCGGCGGCGAACTCGGTCGGCATGCTGGTGTTGGGGGTCCTGCTGGTCCTCGCGGTCCGGCGCAGCGCCGGCCCGGCCGGGCTGACCGGATTGACCAGGGCAGCCCTGGTCGGGCTGCTTGCCGGGGCGGTCGCGGCGGCGATCGGCGCGGCCTGCGCACACTGGCTGCCCGGCCTCGGTGGTGGTACCCCGGCGCGAGTCGACGCACTCGTGCAGGGCATGCTGTCCGGAGTCGCCGTGGGCGCGGCCTTCGTCGCGGTCGCCTACCCGCTGGACCGGCACGACCTCCGGCCGCTGCTGGCGACGCTGCCCGGACGGCTGCGCGGAATGCTGGCCCGCCGCGGTGGGCCGGCGGCGTCGCGGCGACGGGACGCAACGGAGACGGAGACGGGACGCGCGGACCGGCCGGACGCGGCCGACCCGGGCGAGGACGACGGGAAGGAACGGGTGTCGCGGTGAGCGAGCTTGGGCCGGCTCGACCGGGGGACCGCGCCGAACCGGACGTGCCGGAGCCGACGGCCGCCGTCGGGCGTACCAGGGCGGTGGCCCTGGTGCTCGCCTCCAGTACCGGCGGCGTCGGTCAGCACGTCTCCTCGCTGGTCCGGGGACTTGTCGGTACCGGGCTGGCGGTCACCGTCTGCGGTCCGAGCGCCACCGAGGAACAGTTCGGCTTCACCGCCGCCGGTGCCCGGTTCGTGCCGGTGGAGATCCCGGCCAACCCCACCCCGGCCGACGCGCGGGCGGTCACCGTACTGCGCCGGACACTGGCCGGGGCACCGGTCGACGTCGTACACGCGCACGGACTGCGGGCCGGCCTGGTGGCGGTACTCGCCCGTCCGGCCGCCCCGGTCGTGGTGACCTGGCACAACGCGGTACTCGTCGGCGGGCTGCGCGGGCGGCTCTCCCGGCTGGTCGAGCGGATTGTCGCCCGGGGGGCCCGGGTCAGCCTCGGTGCCTCCGCCGACCTGGTCGAGCGGGCCGTCGCCCTCGGTGCCCGGGACGCCCGGCTCGCCCCGGTTGCCGCACCCACCCTGCCGGCACCCCGCCGCAGCCGCTCGGCGGTACGGGCCGAGTTCGGCGTCGCCCCGGACCAGCCGCTGATCCTCTCGGTCGGCCGGCTGCACCCACAGAAGCGGTACGACGTGCTGATCGACGCCGCCGCGCGGTGGCGTGAACTGGAACCGCCGCCCGCGGTGGTGATCGCCGGCAGTGGCCCGAGCTATCTGCCGCTGGCCGCGCGGATCTCGGCCGCCCGGGCCCCGGTGACGCTGCTCGGGCACCGGACCGACGTGGCAGACCTGCTGGCCGGAGCCGACCTGGCCGTGGTCACCAGCGACTGGGAGGCACGGCAACTTTTCGCGCAGGAGGCGTTGCGGGCCGGCGTACCGCTTGTGGCGACAGCCGTCGGCGGGGTCCCGGAACTGGTCGGCGAGGCGGCCGTACTGGTTCCGCCGGACGACGTGGACGCGGTGGACGAGGCGGTACGGGCACTGCTCGACGATCCCGACCGGCGGGCCGCCCTGGCCGGGCTGGCCACGGTACGGGCGGCGCAGTGGCCGACCGAGCCGGAGACCGTCGCCGCCGTCGCCGCCCTCTACGCCGAACTCGGCGCGGCGCGGCCCACCCCGGCCCGACCCGTGGAGCAGGTGGCCGACGCCGCCGATCCGGGTTCGGCGGGGTCCGGCGCGACAGCGGAGGAGTCCGACCGGTCCGGTGGCTCCCGACCGCCCTCCGCCGGCCGGGAGACGGGCTCGTCGGCGGGGCGCGGCTGATGCTGCGCCGGCTGGTGCCCGCCCTGTTGACCGTGGCGGTGGTGGCTCTCGGAGTCACCGCGCTCGTCGTCCGGCCGGCCGCCCGGACGCCGGCGCAGACCGCCGACTACGTGCTGCTGGCCGGGGTACCCGGACTGCGCTGGGACGATGTCGATCCGCAGACCACCCCGACGCTGTGGCGGATGGCCGAGGGCGGTGCCATCGGCTCGCTGTCGGTGCGGTCGGCCCGGCAGCCGACCTGTCCGGTCGACGGCTGGCAGACCCTCGGCGCCGGCAACTTCGCCGCCTGGGACGCCAGGGTCGTCGCCGAGGAGTGCCCGCCGCTGGACGTCACCGTCGAGCAGCCGGACGCGATCAGCGCCAACCTGCCCGACCAGCGGGCGACTGTCACCCACAACCAGGACAGGTTGCGCTGGGGCACCGTCCCCGGGGCGCTTGCCGAATCGGTCCGCTGCACCGTGGCGGTCGGCCCGGGAGCGGCGGTCGCCGCCGCCAGGCCGTTCGGGCGGGTCGACAGGTACGCCGCGGAACTGCCGCCGGATCCGACCGGGCTGCTCGACGACTGCGTACTCGGCATCATCGACCTCGGTACCGTCAGCGGCGACGATCCCGCCGTCCGGGCCGCCGCCGCCCGCCGCGCCGACGCCGCCCTGGCCCGGGTGCTGGCCGCCAGACCCGAACGTTCCCTGGTGGTGGTGGCCGGGCTCGCCGACACCGACCGGTCGTCCCGGCTGCACGTCGTGGTGGCGGACGGTCCGGGCTGGGGACGTGGCTGGCTGACCTCGCGCAGCACCGGCCGGGACGGCTACCTGCAACTGGTCGACCTGGCACCCACGGCGCTGGCGGCGCTGGGCAGGCCGGCGCCCGAGCGGCTCTTCATCGGCCAGCCGGCGGCGGTGGTCGAGGGCCGCCCGGCCGACCTGCCCACGGCGATCGCCGCCCCCGCCGACGCCGACCGGGAGGCCCGGGCGCAGCAGCAGGTGGCGAAGTGGTTCTTCCTGCTGCTGGCCGGCCTCCAGTGCCTGCTCGCGGTCGCCGTGCTGCCCCTGCTGCGGCGGGCGCGACGCGACGCCGGTCCCGCCGGACCGGCCCCGGCGCCCCGGCGGGTGGTCGCGACGGTCGAGGTACTGCTGATCGCCGCCGCCCTGGCGATCCCGGCCGCGCTCGTCGCGGACGCCGTCCCGTGGTGGCGGGGTGAGCACGCCGGCGTCTACTTCGGGCTGGTCACGGCGATGTTGCTCGGCCTGGCCACCGCCGCGGTGCGACTCGCCCGGGCCTACCAGCGCACCCTCTGGCCGCTGGGCAGCGTGGCCGCGCTGGCCGCGTTGGTCGTCGGGGTCGACGTGGTCACCGGGGCGCGCCTCCAGCTCAACGGGGTGACCGGATACTCGGCCCTGGAGGGCGGCCGGTACGCCGGCCTCGGCACCGTCGGGCTCGGGGTCTTCATCGCCGGCACCCTGCTCGCGGCGGCCTGGCTGGCCCAGCGGGTACGCCGCAGCTGGCGGCCGGCCGTGGTGGTGCTGGTCGGCGTCCTCGGGGTGATCGTGGTCGGCAGTCCCTACCTGGGTGCCGACGCGGTCGGTGCGGTCGCGCTGACCGCCGGGGTGAGCATCGCCGCCGCGATCAGCACCGGTGGCTGGCTCAGCCTCGGCCGGCTCGCCTGGGCCACCGTCGCCGGCCTGGCGGTGACCATCGGGTTCGTGGTGATGGACCTGCGCCAGCCGATCGACCAGCGGGGCAGCCTCGGCCGGTTCCTCACCGCCGTCGGCGACGGCACCAGCGGGCTGACCGTGCACCGCTCCGGTGCGGCGAACCTGGCCGCCCTGGCCGGAAGCCCGCTCACCGTCCTCGCGCTGCTCGGCGCGGTGCTTGTGTGGTTCGCCCTGCTCCGGCCGTGGGGTGGGCTCAAGCGGCTCTTCGGGATCTACCCCGCCATGCGGGGCGCGATGGCGGGTATCCCGGTGGCCGCGGTGATCGCCGGCCTGCTCGGCGGCTCCGCCCTGAACGTCGCGGGTGCGGCGGCGGCGCTGGCCGTGCCGATGGCCGCGCTCGCCGCGCTGCGGGTGCTCGACCACGCCACCGACCGGACCATGCCGGCGACCGCGCCCTGCCCGGACGAGCCGACCGAGCCGGCCCCGACCACCGCCGGCACGGATCCGGCACCCGACCCCGCCGGTGGCGCCGCGCCGCTCTCCGTCACCGTCCGCAGCGGGGTGGAATCCGGGCCGGCGCGGCCGTCCGCCGAGGTACCGGCGGGCTGACCGGCACCGGAAGCGGGTGCCCCCGGCAGCCCGGCCGGGGTTGGTGTTACCGTGGAATCCCGTGGATCGCGTGGATCACTCAACTGGTCCGAAACCGGTTCGCACGACCGCGACAGACGACCACGGGAGCAGGCCTTGGCCCCTTCAGTTCGGACGACCAGGCATATTTTCGTCACCGGTGGGGTTGCCTCCTCACTCGGTAAGGGCCTGACCGCCTCCAGCCTCGGAAACCTCCTCACGGCGCGGGGCCTTCGGGTCGTGATGCAGAAGCTCGACCCCTACCTGAACGTCGACCCCGGCACCATGAACCCGTTCCAGCACGGTGAGGTCTTCGTCACCGACGACGGCGCCGAGACCGACCTCGACGTGGGGCACTACGAGCGGTTCCTCGACCGCGCCCTCTCCGGCAAGGCGAACGTCACCACCGGGCAGATCTACTCGGAGGTGATCGCCAAGGAGCGCCGGGGGGAATACCTGGGGGACACCGTGCAGGTGATCCCGCACATCACCAACGAGATCAAGTCCCGGATCCTGGCCATGGCCGACCCGGACGAGGACGGCCGTACCCCGGACGTGGTGATCACCGAGGTCGGCGGCACGGTCGGCGACATCGAGTCGTTGCCGTTCCTGGAGGCGATCCGGCAGGTACGCCACCACCTGGGCCGGGACAACTGCTTCTACCTGCACGTCTCGCTGGTGCCGTACCTGGCGCCGTCGGGGGAGTTGAAGACGAAGCCGACCCAGCACTCGGTGGCCCAACTGCGCAACATCGGTATCCAGCCGGACGCCATCGTCTGCCGGTCGGACCGGGAGATTCCGGACAAGCTCAAGCACAAGCTGTCGCTCTACTGCGACGTGGACCGGGAGGCGGTGATCGCCGCCCCGGACGCGCCGAGCATCTACGACATCCCGAAGGTGCTGCACCGGGAGGGCCTGGACGCCTACGTGGTGCGCCGGCTCGGGCTGTCGTTCCGGGACGTCGCCTGGTCCAGCTGGGACGACCTGCTGGAGCGGGTGCACCACCCGCACCACACCGTCCGGGTCGCGCTGGTTGGCAAGTACGTCGACCTGCCCGACGCGTACCTGTCGGTGAGCGAGGCGATCCGGGCCGCCGGGTTCGGCCACCGGGCCCGGGTGGAGCTGCACTGGGTACCGAGCGACGAGTGTGTCACCGCCTCCGGAGCGGCGGCAGCGCTGGCCGGGGTCGACGGCATCGTCATCCCGGGCGGGTTCGGGGTACGCGGCATCGAGGGCAAGATCGGTGCCGCCCGGTACGCCCGGGAGAACAGCATCCCGATCCTCGGGCTCTGCCTCGGGCTGCAGTGCATGACAATCGAGGTGGCCCGGCACCTCGCCGGACTCGACGGGGCCAACTCGCTTGAGTTCGACGAGAAGGCGAAGCACCCGGTGATCGCCACCATGGCCGACCAGGAGGACATCGTCGCCGGCCGGGGTGACCTGGGCGGCACCATGCGGCTGGGCGCGTACCCGGCGCGGCTGACCGAGGGCTCGCTGGTCGCGCAGGCGTACGGCGGCACCGAGGTCAGCGAGCGGCACCGGCACCGGTACGAGGTGAACAACGCCTACCGGGACGCGCTGACAAAGGCCGGCCTGCACATCTCGGGTACCTCCCCGGACGGTCGGCTGGTCGAGTTCGTCGAACTGGACCGGTCGCTGCACCCGTTCTTCGTGGCGACCCAGGCGCATCCGGAGCTGAAGAGCCGGCCGACCCGGCCGCATCCGCTCTTCGCCGCGTTCGTCGGCGCCGTCGTGAAGTACTCGGCCGCGGACCAGTTGCCGGTGGAGCTGGCACCGGCCGCCACAGGTGCCTCCGCCGCGGGCAGCGCCGGCAAGCCGGCCACGGATGCGCCCGAGCCCGCCGGGGCGACGGATGCCGCCGAGTCGACCGACTCGGCCGGGCGCAACGGGCAGGTCCGGTCGGCGAAGGCGGGTTCCTCGTCGTGATCGTTGGCAGTCGGGCCGGCACGGCGGTGCGGGCGTGAACGGTCGGGCCGGCGGGCACGGCTACGAGGTACGTGAACGGCGGGAACGGTTCCGGGGCAAGGTCTTCTCGGTGGTGACCGACCAGGTCGCGATGCCGGGCGGCCGGGTGGTGCCCCGGGACTACGTACGGCACGTCGGGGCGGTCGCCGTGCTCGCCCTGGACGAGCGGGGGCGGGCGGTGCTGATCCGGCAGTACCGCCACCCGCTGCGCCGGGTGCTCTGGGAGCTGCCCGCCGGGTTGACCGACGTCGCGGGTGAGGCGCTGCCGGCGGGCGCGCTACGAGAGTTGGCCGAGGAGGTGGATCTCGTCGCGGGCCGGCTCGACCTGCTGGCGGATGTGCACACCTCACCCGGGTACTCCGACGAGCTGATCCGGATCTTCCTCGCTCGGGACCTCTCCGAGGTGCCGGTGGAGCAGCGGCACGAGCGGCGCGACGAGGAGGCCGGGCTGGAGGTGGTCCGGGTCGACCTGGACGAGGCCGTCTCGATGGTCCTGGCGGGCGAGATCACCAACGTGGCCTGTGTCGCCGGGGTGCTCGCGGCGGCCCGCGCCCGGGACGGGGGCTGGGCCGGGCTCCGCCCCGCCGACTCGCCGCTGCCCTGACCGCCGCCCACCCGATGCCGCCCGCCCGACGTCCCGCCTGTGCGGTGCTGCCCGCCCGTGCGGTGCCGTTCGCCTGGCAGTCCGCCCGTGCGGTGCCGCCGGTTCGGCGGTTCCGGTCCGGTCCGCCGATTCGCCGGTCCGGCGTGGCTGACATACCGTCAAGGTTGCCGGTTACCCGCTGTCACAATGCTGGCTGCCGGTGCACCGCCCCGGTCCTAGACTTCCGCGGGCGGGACGGTGGACCGCGGTGGCAACGGAGCCACCGCGCGTCGCGCGGCCGGGGTGGACAGCCCCGGAGGAAGGTGTCGGAATAGTGAAGGTCGGAATTCCGCGCGAGGTCAAGAACCGCGAGTACCGGGTGGCCATCACCCCGGCCGGGGTGCACGAGTTCGTCCGTGCCGGTCACGAGGTGTACGTGGAGTCCGGCGCCGGGGCTGGCTCCTCGATCACCGACGCCGAGTTCGCCGCCGCCGGGGCCACCATCCTCGGTGACGCCGACGAGGTCTGGGGCGTCGCCGAACTCGTTCTGAAGGTGAAGGAGCCGGTCGCCGAGGAGTACCACCGGATGCGCGAGGGGCAGGTGCTCTTCACCTACCTGCACCTGGCCGCCTCGAAGGAGTGCACCGACGCGCTGCTCGACCGCAAGGTGACCGGGATCGCATACGAGACCGTCGAGTTGCCCGACCGGTCGCTGCCGCTGCTCGCCCCGATGTCCGAGGTGGCCGGTCGGCTCGCCCCGCAGGTGGGCGCGTACCACCTGATGCGCTCCGGCGGCGGTCGCGGCGTGCTGATGGGCGGCGTCTCCGGGGTGTACGCCGCCAAGACCGTGGTGATCGGCGCCGGGGTCTCCGGCCGTAACGCCGCCGCGATCGCGCTCGGTCTGCAGGCCGAGGTGCTGTTGCTGGACCGGGCGGTCGGCCAGCTCCGCCAGGCCGACGCGATCTACCGGGGGCACCTCCAGACGGTCGCCTCGAACACCTACGAGATCGAGCGCGCCGTCCTCGACGCCGACCTGGTGATCGGTGCGGTGCTGGTACCCGGTGCCAAGGCGCCGACCCTGATCAGCAACGAACTCGTCTCCCGGATGAAGCCCGGCAGCGTGCTCGTGGACATCTCGATCGACCAGGGCGGCTGCTTCGAGGACTCCCGGCCGACCACCCACGACGATCCGGTCTACCCGGTGCACAACTCGCTCTTCTACTGCGTGGCGAACATGCCCGGTGCGGTGCCGCACACCAGCACGTACGCGCTGACGAACGTCACCCTGCCGTACGCCCTCGAACTGGCCAACCACGGCTGGCGGGAGGCGCTGCGCCGCGACCAGGCGCTCGCGCTCGGCCTGAACACCCATGCCGGCCAGGTCACCTACGGCCCGGTGGCCGAGGCGCACGGCATGGGCACCCTGTCGCTGGCCGACGTTCTCGACTGAGGGGAACCGGCCTGAGCGGACAGCCGCAGCCGGCCGGTGACGGGCCCGAACCGTCACCGGCACTGCGTCGTGCGGTGCGCGGCTACCTCGACCACCTCACCGTCGAGCGCGGGCTGTCGGCGAACACGCTCACCTCGTACCGGCGGGATCTGGAACGGTATCTGGCGACGCTGGCCGCCGGCGGCGTCGAGGACCTCGCGGCGGTCGGGCCGGCCGAGATCGCGGCGCACGTGGCCCGGCTCCGGGCCGGCGCGGACGGCCACCCGCCGCTGGCGGCGGCGTCGGCGGCCCGGGCCGCCAGCGCGGTCCGTGGCCTGCACCGGTTCGCGGTCCGGGAGGGGCTGGTCGGCCAGGACGCGAGCCGGGACGTACGCCCGCCGGTCCCGCCCCGGCGGCTGCCCCGGGCGCTGGAGGTCACCGAGGTGGTCAAGCTGCTGGAGACCGTCGGCTCGGTCGACGCCACCGGCCCCCGGGCCGCGCTGGAGTTGCGGGACCGGGCCCTGCTGGAATTCCTCTACGGCACCGGCGCGCGGATCTCCGAGGCGGTCGGCGCGGCGGTCGACGACCTCGACCTGACCGACGGGTCGGTGCTGCTGCACGGCAAGGGCGGCCGGAGCCGGCTGGTACCCGTCGGCGGGTACGCCGCCGAGGCGGTGCGGGCCTATCTGGTCCGGGCCCGGCCGACGCTCGCCGCCGCCGGCCGGGGCGTGCCGACGGTCTTCCTCAACGCCCGGGGCGGGCCGCTGTCGAGGCAGAGCGCCTGGACGATCCTGCGCCGGGCCGCCGCCCGGGCCGGACTGCCGGTTGACGGCCCACGGGCGGTCTCCCCGCACACACTGCGGCACTCGTACGCCACCCACCTGCTCGACGGTGGCGCCGACGTACGGGTGGTGCAGGAACTGCTCGGGCACGCCTCGGTGACCACCACCCAGGTGTACACGTTGGTCACCGTCGACCGGCTCCGCGAGGTGTACGCCACCGCGCACCCCCGGGCGCGCGGCTGACCGGTGCGATCCCGGTCCCGCCACCGGCGGGGTACTGTCGGGCGGGCGGGTGCGCTTCCGGTCCGCCCGTGGTGGTCAGCGGCCGGTTCGACACGCCGAGACGGTGCCCACTACGGTGCTGCGACGTGGCGTAGAGTCGGGTTCTGGCGCGGCCTCGTGGGGCGGCAATCGAGGTTCGCGGCGGCGCCGCACAGGACACCGTTCGGCTCCGACGCCGGGCAGTCGTCGGGAGGGGGCGTACGAGGACATGGCTGGAAACGCTGACCGTGCCGAGGCGTGGACCTCTAGCCTGCGCGAGCAGCAGTCCGCCCTCGACCTCGGCGCCGAACTGGGGCCGGCCGACCCGGCCGCGTACACGATCCGTAAGCCGATCCCGGAACCGATGCCGACCGACCAGCACGGGCCGGCCCGGATCATCGCGATGGCCAACCAGAAGGGCGGGGTGGGCAAGACCACCACGACCATCAACCTCGGCGCCGCCCTGGCGGAGTACGGCCGTCGCGTGCTGCTCGTCGACTTCGACCCCCAGGGTGCGCTCTCGGTCGGTCTCGGTGTCAACCCGCACAACCTCGACCTGTCGGTCTACAACCTGCTGATGCAGGACGACGTCACCGCCGAGGATGTGCTGATCAAGACGGATGTCGCCGGGCTGCACCTGCTGCCGGCCAACATCGACCTGTCGGCCGCCGAGATCCAGCTGGTGAACGAGGTCGCCCGGGAGATGGCGCTGGCCCGGGTGCTCAGGTCGATCCGCAAGGAATACGACTACGTCCTGATCGACTGCCAGCCGTCGCTGGGCCTGCTCGCCATCAACGCCCTCACCGTGGCGGACGGCGTGCTGATCCCGCTGGAGTGCGAGTTCTTCAGCCTGCGTGGCGTCGCCCTGCTGCTGGACACCATCGACAAGGTCCGGGAGCGGCTCAACTTCGACCTGGAGCTGGAGGGCATCCTCGCCACCATGTACGACAGCCGCACCACGCACTGTCGGCAGGTGCTCCAGCGGGTGGTGGAGGCGTTCGGCGACAAGGTCTACCAGACCGTGATCACCAAGACGGTCAAGTTCCCCGAGTCCACGGTCGCGGGTGCGCCGATCACCACGCTCGATCCGGCCTCCTCCGGAGCCCGCAACTACCGCCAGCTCGCCCGAGAGGTGATCGCCGCGCAGGCCGAGCGGTAACCAGGTGGGCGGTTCCGGCCGACGACGTTCGGCGGTCTCGCGTTTCGTTTGTCCGGGCCCGGTTCTGGAGCCCGCCGGGTCGAGGATCATCGGGTGAGTGACGGTACCGGGGCGACGCTGACGGCTGACGGTCCGGAACCCGTGGACTACGGTCGTCGGGTGAGTTCCCCGCCCACCTCCCCGGTCACGCCGGACCCGGTGCCCGCCGCCTCCGGTCCACCGCCGTCCGGTTCACCGCCATCCGGTCCAGCGCCGTCTGTGGCCGATGCCGCGCCCGCCGAGGGCGAGGCCGGGGCCGAGGCGGCGGCTGGCTTCACCGTACGGCTGGCGAACTTCACCGGCCCGTTCGATCTGCTGCTGCAACTCATCGGCAAGCACAAGCTCGACGTGACAGAGGTCGCCCTGCACCGGGTCACCGACGAGTTCATCGCGTACATCCGGGCGATGGGGGACGACTGGGACCTGGACGAGGCGAGCGAGTTCCTGGTCGTCGCCGCGACCCTGCTCGATCTCAAAGCCGCCCGGCTGCTGCCGGCCGCCCAGGTCGAGGACGAGGAGGATCTGGCCCTGCTGGAGGCCCGGGACCTGCTCTTCGCCCGGCTGTTGCAGTACAAGGCGTTCAAGGAGGCGTCGGGGCACATCGCCGAACTGGAGGCGGTCGGCTCCCGCCGCTACCCCCGGGCCGTCGCCCTGGAGCCGAGGTACGCCGAGGCGTTGCCGGACCTGGTGCTCGGGATCGGACCGGACCGGCTAGCCGCGCTGGCGGTCAAGGCGATGACCCCGAAGAAGGCACCGGTGGTCTCCATCGACCACGTGCACATGGTCCGGGTGAGTGTCCGGGAACACGCGGCGGTGCTACGCGACCGGCTCCGTCGGGCCGGTATCGCCACCTTCCGGGTCCTCTGCGCGGACTGCGAGTCGACGCTGGAGGTGGTGGCCCGGTTCCTGGCCCTGCTGGAGCTCTACCGGGAGGGTCTGGTCGGCTTCGCCCAGGTGGAGGCGCTCGGCGAGCTGACCGTACGGTGGACCGGTCCCGAGGACGGCGGCGCCGAACTCGACATCGACGAGTACGCGGGCGCGCCGGCACCACCGGAGCCTCCCGTGGGCACCACCGGGGACGAGACACAGGAGGAGACGCGGTGACCAGCGACATGCGACCCGACTCGCTGGCCGAGCAGGCGGCGGCCTGGGTGCCACCGTGGGAGCGGCCGACCGGGACCGCGTCGCCGGAGACTTCCACCGATTCCGCCAGCGGGTCCGCCGTTTCTTCCGGGGCGGTCCAGGAGCCTTCGGCTCGGGACGAGCCGGCCGAGGAGCAGCCGTCGGGTGAGCAGCCGTCGGGTGAGCAGGCGTCAGGTGAGCAGCCGTCGGG
Organism: Plantactinospora sp. CNZ320; assembly: GCF_002846275.1. Taxonomy (NCBI): domain Bacteria; kingdom Bacillati; phylum Actinomycetota; class Actinomycetes; order Micromonosporales; family Micromonosporaceae; genus Plantactinospora; species Plantactinospora sp. CNZ320. The sequence continues at coordinate 1,982,664 of NZ_PJMP01000001.1, read as the reverse complement.
TGAGCAGCCGTCGGGTGAGCAGGCGTCAGGTGAGCTGTCGTCGGGTGAGCTGCCGGGGCGGGTCGAGGACGGTTCGGTCACCGATCAGACCGGACCGGACACCGGCGCCGGGGAACGCGGGCCGGAGCCGGGCGAGGCGGTGGGCGTACCCGAGGATGTCGCAGCGGAGCCGGAGGGTGTGCCGGCGGCGGCGCCGGTGCCCGGCGGGGCCGGCCGGCGGGCCGCGACGCTCGCCCTGATCGACGAGGACGAGCTGCGCGGAGCCCTGGAGGCCATCCTGCTGGTGGTGGACGAGCCGGTCACCGAGATCCTGCTGGCCCAGGTGCTGGAACAGCCGACCGAGCGGGTCGCGACCATGCTGGAGCGGCTGTCCGCCGACTACACGGCGGCCGGACACGGCTTCGAGCTGCGCCGGGCCGCAGGTGGCTGGCGGCTCTACACCCGGCCGGAATACGCGGCCTACGTCGAGCGGTTCGTGCTGGACGGGCAGTCCGTCCGGCTGACCCAGGCGGCGCTGGAAACACTGGCTGTGGTCGCATACAAACAACCGGTGACCCGGTCGCGGATCTCGGCCATCCGGGGTGTCAACTGCGACGGGGTGATCCGTACCCTGGTCACTCGCGGGCTGGTGGAGGAGTGCGGCACCGAACCGGAGAGCGGAGCGTTCCTGTACCGGACGACGACGCTGTTCCTGGAGAAACTCGGCCTGGACACCGTCGCCCAGCTGCCGCCGCTGGCCCCGTTCCTGCCCGACGACGTGGAAGAGATAGCCGATGCCCCGCGATGACAGTTCCGATGCCCCAGGCGTGGAGCGCCTCCAGAAGGTGCTCGCCGCCGCCGGTGTCGGCTCCCGCCGTGCCTGCGAGGACCTGATCTTCCGGCGCCGGGTCACCGTCGACGGGCGGGTAGCGCAGCTCGGCGACAAGGTCGACCCGGCCACCGCCGTGATCCACGTCGACGGTGAGCGGCTCGTCACCGACACCCGGCTGGTCTACCTGGCGATGAACAAGCCGCGTGGCGTGGTCTCGACGATGGCGGACGAGAAGGGGCGCACCGCGCTCGCCGACTTCCTCGGTCGGGTGGAGGAACGCGTCTACCACGTCGGTCGGCTCGACGCCGACAGCGAGGGACTACTGCTGCTCACCAACGACGGCACGCTGGCACACCGGCTGATGCACCCGTCGTACGGGGTGCAGAAGACCTATCTGTGCGAGGTGGCGGGGCCGCTGTCCCGCAACGCCGGGCGGCGGTTGAAGGCCGGTGTGGAACTGTCCGACGGCATCGCCCGGGTGGACGAGTTCCGGCTGGTGGACACGCTGGGGCGTACCGCCCAGGTGGAGCTGACCCTGCACGAGGGGCGCAAGCACATCGTCCGGCGGCTGCTGGAGGAGGTCGGGCATCCGGTGTCCCGGCTGATCCGTACCGCCATCGGACCGATCCGGCTCGGCGACCTGCGGCCCGGTCGTAACCGCCGGCTGACCAACGCCGAGATCGCCGCACTCTTCAAGGCGGTGGGGGACTGACCCCGGTCGCCTGGCTCTGATGTCGGACGCGGGCCGGTCCGGCGGACGGGGCATGATGGACAACGACACGCGGCGGGGCCGCCACGGCCGGCTGCCCGCAGAATCCGGCAGTGCCGGGCGTATCGCCCAAGGGATCGGTGAAGGAGGAACGGTGGCGGAAAAGGTACGGACCGGGCGATGTGTGGTTGCCGTGGACGGCCCGTCCGGTTCGGGGAAGTCCACCGTCTCCCGTCGACTGGCCAACGCGCTCGGCGCCCGATACCTCGACACCGGTGCGATGTACCGGGCCGTCACCTGGGCGGTACTCCGCTCCGGGGTCGACCCGCAGGACTCCGAGGCGGTGGCGAAGGTGGCGGGGGAGACCGACCTGAAGATCGGGGTGGACCCCGAGGCGCCGAGCGTGACAGCCGACGGTGTCGCCGTCGACCGGGAGATCCGGGGCGCCGAGGTGACCGCGGCGGTCTCGGCGGTGTCGGCCGTACCCGCCGTCCGGAAGCTGCTCGTCGCGCAGCAGCGCGAGATGATCGCCGCAGCCGGCCGGATCGTGGTGGAGGGCCGGGACATCGGCTCGGTGGTGGCGCCCGACGCCGACCTCAAGGTCTACCTGACCGCCTCGGCCGAGGCGCGGGCGCTGCGGCGCAGCACGGAGAACGCCGCCGATCTCACCGCCACCGCCGCCGACCTGGCCCGGCGGGACCAGTTCGACTCCACCCGGGCCGCGGACCCGCTGCGGCAGGCCCCGGACGCCGTGGTGCTGGACACCACCGCCCTGGGCATCGACGAGGTCGTCGCCCGGCTACACGACCTGCTCACCGACCGGCGGTCCGACCAGTGACCCGGCGAAGCGGCGGGACCGGTGGGTTGGTGGACGACCGGGGTAGCACCCGGCGGGGCGACACCGTCATGGTTCGCCCCGGTGCTGCACTTGAGGAGGCGGCGTGAGCGCGGGGGATGGTTGGATCGAACTGCGGGAGCCGGACGTCGAGGAGGGTGAGCCGACCGGTCCGGTGCCGGTGGTGGCCGTGGTCGGGCGGCCCAACGTCGGCAAGTCGACGCTCGTGAACCGGATCATCGGCCGCCGGCAGGCGGTGGTGGAGGACACGCCCGGGGTCACCCGAGACCGGGTCCCGTACGACGCGCAGTGGTCGGGACGGCAGTTCACGGTGGTCGACACCGGCGGCTGGGAGCCGGACGCGAAGGACCGGGCCGCCGCCATCGCCGCCCAGGCCGAGAACGCCGTCGCCACCGCCGACGTGGTGCTCTTCGTGGTCGACGCCACGGTCGGGGCGACCGACGTGGACGAGGCCGCCGTACGCATGCTCCGGCGCAGCGCCAAGCCGGTGCTGCTGATCGCCAACAAGGCCGACAACACGGCCGTGGAGCTGGAGGCCACCTCGTTGTGGTCGCTCGGGCTGGGCGAGCCGAGGCCGGTCTCCGCGCTGCACGGCCGGGGTGCCGGCGACCTGCTCGACGCGATCCTGGAGGCGCTGCCGGACGCGCCGCCGATCAGCGAGGGTGGCCCGCGCGGGCCGCGTCGGGTGGCCCTGGTCGGCCGCCCCAACGTCGGCAAGTCCAGCCTGCTCAACCGGCTTGCCAAGGAGGAGCGGGCGGTCGTCGACCCGGTCGCCGGCACCACAGTCGACCCGGTCGACAGCCTGGTCGAGATCGGCGGCGAGGTCTGGCAACTGGTGGACACCGCCGGGCTGCGCAAGCGGGTCGGCAAGGCCAGCGGCACGGAGTACTACGCGAGTCTGCGTACCGCTGCGGCGATCGAGGCCGCCGAGGTGGCAGTGGTGCTGCTCGACGCCAGCGAGCCGATCAGCGAGCAGGACCAGCGGATCCTCACCACGGTGACCGAGACCGGCCGGGCCCTGGTGATCGCCTTCAACAAGTGGGACCTGGTCGACGCGGACCGCCGCTACTACCTGGACAAGGAGATCGAGCGGGAGCTGCGGCGTATTCCCTGGGCGATCCGGATCAACGTCTCGGCGAAGACCGGACGGGCGGTGGACAAGCTCGCCCCTGCGTTGCGTACCGCCCTGGCCAGCTGGGAGACCCGGATCCCGACCGGGCAACTGAACCAGTGGCTCACCGCACTGGTGCAGGCGACGCCACACCCGGTGCGGGGCGGCCGGGCACCCCGGGTGCTCTTCGCCACCCAGGCGGGTACCTGCCCGCCGCGGTTCGTACTCTTCACCACCGGCCCGCTGGACGCCGGGTACCAGCGCTTCGTCGAGCGGAAGCTCCGCGAGGAGTTCGGCTTCGAGGGCAGTCCGGTGGAGGTTTCGGTACGTCCCCGTAAGAAGATCGGTGCCGGCGGGCGGGGCAAGGCGCACGGCTGAGCGCCCGACGTCAGGTGGGCCGCCCTCGATGAGCTTCGCCTGTCCTGTTCCGTCCTGTTCCGTTCCATCCCGTTCCGGTCTACCGGAGCGGCATGGCTCCCGCTCCAGTTAATGACCTATCTTCCTAGGATGGATTAGGGAGTATGACAGGTGTGGCAACGTGAAGCGGGCGGCAGGGGACGGTGGGCCGCTGCACGTACGAAACCGGCCTGCGCTACGCTGTACCGGCCGTCGCGCGGCGCAGGCCGGGCGAGGGCGGGACGTGGCGCAGTTTGGTAGCGCACTTGACTGGGGGTCAAGGGGTCGTCGGTTCGAATCCGGCCGTCCCGACAGCGAGAGGGTTTCCACAGGTCAGAGCCTGTGGAAACCCTCTTTTTTGTGTTCACGGTGGTTCGTCGAGGTCGAGCACGCCGCTTATCGACCCCTTGACTCGACGGGTGACCGACATGGCTCTACTGGACCTCACCAAGCTCACCACCGACCTGTCCTCGACCTGGGCGGGATACCTACGCGACTGGGACCGGACGCTGCGGGCGGGCAACTACCCGGAGACGACCCGGTACAACTACCTTCTCGCCGCGGCGCAACTGGCCCGCTATCTGGCGGAGCACTCGCCGGACCCTGATGCCGCCGACGCCGCGGAGGACCCCACCGAGGTGACCCGGGGGCACGCGGAGGCGTTTCAGGCATGGATGATCGAGACCCGGTCCGCGTCGACCGCGCTGAACAAGCACAAAGGTCTGCAGCAGTTCTTCAAGTGGTTGCTGGTCGAGGAGGACATCGACCGGTCGCCGATGGATCGGGTCCGACAGCCCAAGACGCCACAGAAGCTGATCCCGATCATCCGGGACGAGGACACGAAGAAGCTCCTCGACGCCTGCAAGGGCAAGACCTTTCCGCACCTGCGCGACGAGGCGATCATCCGCCTGTACTACAACACCGGTGCGCGGCTGTCGGAGGTCGGCAACCTACTGCTCGATGATGTTGACCTGAACACGGAGTCGGTGCACTACCACGGCAAGGGTGCCAAGGACCGCCGGGTGCGGTTCGGGCCGAAGACGGCCCGGGCCATCAGCCGCTACCTACGCGCGCGAGGCAAGCACAAGGGATCGGAACTGCCGGATCTGTGGCTCGCCGACCGCGGCGGGCGGAGGTTGGCGGCCAACGGCATCAAGATTCGCCTGAAGCGATTGGGTCTCGCCGCTGGCGTGGCGAACGTGCACGCCCACCGCTGGCGGCACAACTTCGCTCACGAGTGGAAGCGCGCCGGCGGGAACACGGGCGACCTGATGCTGCTGTTGGGTTGGACCTCGGAGGACATGCCCCGGCACTACGGCGCGAGCGCGGCGGCCGAACGCGCCCAGGAGATTCAGGTGCAACTGGGCATCGGGGAAGGGGTGTAGACGTCGGCAACGCTGTCGGCCGGTCCGAGTACCTTGGCCGACCGCGTTGCTCTCGTCGTCGATCGGCGGGCCCGAGTCGAGTCAGGCTGGATTCGGCTCACTGGCTCCGGTGCAGATTTCGGTACGACCGGTTGTACACAGCAGCATCCGAGTAGCCGGCCTAATGCTGATCGGCATCCATGACGCCTGTAGGACCGGCCGACGGTCCGATTGCTGACGTTGCATAAGGGTGACCTACCAGTGACGGGCGGCTCGGCGTTCGGATCTGCCGAATTGAGTGTGTGTCACCAAACGACCCCTCTGGGCTGGCCTCGTGGCCGAGGTTAGCCAGAAGCGCAAGGCCCGGGCTCATGCCATCAATCGAGGCAGTGGACGTGGACGACGATGTGCTGTGGCTGACCGCCCGTGTCTCGGTGTAGGACCTCAAGCTCGACTCGGTGCCGGTCCTCTGAGACGGGGTCGCCCTTCTCGCCGGCCAGGCAGGTTGGATAGGTACCGTCGCCGTGCAGTGTCCCGCTCACGTCCTGCCAGCTTTCGGCGATCACTGAATAGATCGTGTCGCCATCGAGAGGGCCCCGTCGGGCCCCGTCTTCCTCAAAGGCGACGGACCTGGTCTGCTCGTTCGACCAGGTGACGGTCCCAACGAGCAGCTCCGGCTTGGCGGTGTGCGGATCGTCGGCAAGCTTGGCCGCCACGAAGCCGCCGACCAGCCCTACGGCGACCAGCGCTAGGGAGAAGGCAATTGTTGCGAGGCGACGATTTGGCGGGGTAGCTACCGCAGCTTGCAGCGCGTCGGCGGATGCCACTGGCATGCCTGCAAGGTACGCGATTGGCGTCCACAGGGCTGGCCCCAAAGCGCACTCTTCTGCCGCGAAGTGCTCGTGTCATGGACCTACGTCAGAGGCGAATGGCCGGCACGCGATTGTCGGCTGGCCGCCGCACCTGGTCAACGGTGCCGCCGCGGACACCGAGGCTGCCTCGCGCGGCGCGGTAGAAGCCGTCACGAGTCTCATCGGCGCGCCGAACCAGTTCGGTAAGGTCATCGGGCGGGTCCGGTAAGGAACGCGCGGCCTGCTCCAGAGCCCGCACCGCGTGACGCCATGCGGAGGCCGCCCCTACGGTGACCTCATCACCGAGCAGCAGAACCGCCTCCCATGTCAGTGTGTGCCGCACATCCGCCTCAGCCAACCGCGCCAACCCCTCCTCGCCGTCAAGTGCAGGGGTACGGGCGCCGGGCCGGTGGGCGCTGAGCATTCCCAGCGCCAGCAAGTGGATCTCCTTCACGGCACGCGTGAATTCGGCATAGGCGTCCAGCCGCCGCTCGTCCCATCGCACCATTTGACTGCGCCGCCACCGAGCCCGCTCGGCCACTGTCGTGGCAATGATCGTGCCGACAGTGCCGACCACCACGCCGATCAGCGCCGCTACCTGCGGCATCATCGTCTCCAGCAGTCTCATCGACGTCCCCTCGCCGTGGTTGGACCCAGCCCGTCAGCCATGACTTGCACTACCGTCAGTTGCCATGCCGGCGGCGCCGGCCGCGCTGCCGGTGGCATCCACGCCGGCCGACTGACGAATCCGGTGACAGTGGGCCCCTGTTGTTGTCGCGATTGTCTCCGTTGGAGGGACCATCGTGGTGGAGTGCTTCACCGGCGCGCCGCTTCGTTCAGGCGTCGCTGCCGAGGAGGATCTCCCACCGCGCCGATGGGAAGCGCGACGCTACAGTGTCGCGCGCGTCGGAGACCGGATCCCGCTCGGTCACGGTGTCTCATGCTGTGTCCGGCGACCTACACCCAGCCTTGTTCCCGCGCGAGCAGCATCGCCTCGGTACGCCCGCCAACGCCCAGCCGAGCGTAGAGGTCCCGCAGCAGCCGGAACATCATCCGTTCGGAATAGCCGGATGCAGCCGCCACCCTTGCCACCGTCGCTCCGCCCGCGAGCATCCGCAGCCAGCCCAATTCGCGGTCGTCGAGGTGCACGTCGTCGTCCCAGCGGGCGGCGTGGCGCAGCAGTTCGCGGACGGTCGCGGCGGGCAGCACGGATTCGTCGCGGCGGACCGCCCGGCAAGCTTCGAGCAGACGTTCTGCGGTCACGTCACGGGGGAGCACTGCGGTGGCGCCGGCCCGGACGGCCCGTGTGGCGGCGGCCGCATCTGGCAGTAGGGCGACGATTCTCGCCGCCGGACGGGACCGGCCGAGGTCGCTGAGCAGCTCCCACTGAGCCGGAGTGGTCAGGCCGATGACGACGAGGACCGGTGCCTCGTCGGCGCACCAGGCCAGCAGGTCGGCGGGTTCGTCGACCGGATGGCCGTCCCGGCGAAGGGCGGCTGCGATGCCGGTGCGCAGCAGTGGAAGCGGATCGGAGATTGCTGCCCGCACCATCATCGGCAAACTGTGCCGCAGTCTTCGAGGGTCGTCGCGCAGGCGCGCCTGATCTGGCGTCAGACCCTGCCACGGCAGGCTGGGCGCGGTACCGATGCGTCATGGACCGCTTGCGAGCCGCTGTTTACCGTCGGGTCGGAGGAGGGCTGATGACCGACGAGACCAACATTCCGCCGAAATCTAAGGTCCGCCTGCCCAAAACGATCAAGAAGTTGCGCAAGCGGCTGCGGGGCCGCAAGAAGAAGGGCACCTCAGTCGGCAAGAAGTGAGGCGGCCGCTGCCCTGGCGCGGTCGACCACTGGCGATGGCAACGCTGGCGCAACCTGGTCGATCAGGAGCTGTACCCGGCCCACCGCGCCGGATGCGCTGGTCAGGCGACGCGCGTTCTGAAAGGCCTCGATCATGCGCTCCTCGTAGGTGAGCGGATCGTCGATCGCACGCACCAGCAGCACGATGCCGAGTAGGTCGTGGACCTCGAAGCTCTGCTTTTCGAGGCGTAGGTAGTCGTCCGCCAACCGATAGGCCTTGTCGAGGCTGGCGTCGGCGTTCGGGTCGCCCAGGCGGTACTCGACCAGTCCCCGTAGCGTGAACGCCGGCAGCCCGGTGTGCCGCTGCTCGACAGTGGTGGCGAAGCGCGCCTCTTCGAGGGCGGGTGCCAACTCGTTGCGGCAGAGCAGCGCGAGAACGATGCGATTCTTCGCCTCACGCAGCACGCGATTGTCGTTGCGCAGCGCCGCGCAGTCGATCGCCCGCTGGGCTGCAACGTAAGCGGCGTCGAATCGGCGAAGGTCAAGGTCTCGGGCGGACTGGGCGCAGTAGGTCCAACCCAGCAGAGTCGTGTCGCGATGCCGCCCGTCGCGGCTGATCTTCCGGGCGGCCATGTAGCAGCTCTCGGCGGCGTCGGTGTCGCCCTCAAACCCCCGCAGCCACGCCTCGTTCAGCCACAGCTCCCCGGATAGCAGGGACTCGCCGTCATGGTGCTTGATCAGCAGGTCGCGGGCAGCACGGATGTGACTGCCGGCGCCCGGAAGGTCGCCCGTGCGAGTGGCGCAGATGGCGAGTCCCGACCGCGCCTTGACGGCCTCGTGCCATTGGTCGTCGCGGGTGGTGTGGGCGAACGCGTCGGCATAGTGACCGGCGGCCGCCTCAACTCTCTTGTGCTGGTAGTTGATGCTGCCCGCCTGGAGGTGGAACTCAACGACGCGATCGACCGGCAACGACTGCACCAGCTCGGCCGCCGTGCCGATGCGGCTCGTCGCCTCGGCGAACTCGCCCAGCTGGAGGTGTCCGTTAGCCAGCATGGACAGCACTGGCACCTGCATCTCAGGCTCGGTGAACCCTCCTTCCAGCCGGCGCAGCCACGGTGCGAGCAGGTAGGTCTGCCCCCATCCGAAGAGCCATCCGTCGTCCATAGCCTCGATCGACTGCACCGCGCCCCGCAGATCACCGGCCTGGATCCGCAGCTCGACCTCGCTGAACTGCGGCCCCAAATCCTCGACGCGCTGCGGATCCTCCCGCGCCACCGAGATCTGATACTCGGCCGCCCAGACGCTGAGGTCGAGCAAAGTCCAGTGAAACGACTCCTCGTCGTACTCGTCGATGTCCCCGGCCGGGATGCCGCCCAACACGATAGCGGCGTCGTCCGCGGATGGGACGAAGTACCGGTCACCGTCGGCACGTATGACGCGTCGCGCGCTAAGCAGCTGCAATGTGCTGGCGCTGCGGACCTTGGGGCGGTAAGGGCCGAGCAGGAAGTCGACCGCCACCGCGGGGACCGGCTGGCCGAAGACGGCGAGCGCGGTGAGGACCATGCGGTCCAGGTCCGGCAGGACGTCGAGGATCCGGTCCATCAGGTACGCCGCGGGCGTCGCGTCGCCCAGCTCGGTCTCGAGCGACTCGATCAGCGACGCAACCGTGCATTGGGCATCGCTATGTAGCAGGGCGGTCACGAGCTCCAGCGTGCGTGGGTGCCCCTGCGCGAGGTAGGAGAGGAATCGGCGTTCGGCATTCGTGGCGGTGCCGAGCCCGCGGCGGTCCTGCGCGTCCATCGCCCTGAGGAGTTCCGCGCCGAAGATGTCGTCCAGGCCGACATCGAGTTCGATCCGAGCGGCCGGCGACCGGCGGAGCGGCAGCTCGATCGGACGCGACGAGGCGAGCACCAGGACGATGGACTGCTGTTCGCGGCGGTGGATGGTTTCGATGAGTCGTCCCAGCTCGGTGTCGGTCAGCCGTCCCTCGGTGTCGACGATCCGCTCCACGTTGTCGAGTACCAGCACCACGCGGCCGGGCCGGAGGCGATCCAGGATTTCGCCGGCCGCGCTGCGCCAGCTGACGTCGCCGTCTCGCAGCATCTCCTGACAGCGGCCGTCCTCACGGTCGTCGTCTGCCATACGGGCGAGCGCACCCAGCACCGTCGCGGGCGACACCCCCAGCTGGCCGAACGCCGGCAGGTAGGCGAACCACCGCACCTCGTCGTCCGAACCGTCCAAAGCGTCCGCCAGCTTGGACAGCATCGCCGTCTTGCCGCTGCCGGCCTTACCGGTGAGCAGGACGACGAGCGGGCTCTTGGCGTCCCGGACGGCGTCCAACAGCGCGGCCCGCTCGGTCACGCGATCTTGGAACTCGCTCGGCGGCACAGCCGGCGGCCTACTCAGAAAGCGGGTTCCCGGTCCGGATGTGCTGCGTGGTCGGCGCCGGGCCGCGCGTTCGGCGGCCAGCTCGGTTTCGAGTTCGGCGTCGTCGTCGGCGGCGTCGAGCTCGAGACGGCGCTGCTCGTCGGCGATCTGCCGGTCGGCGAGCTCGAAGAAGTCGTCATCGCCGGGGTGGTGCCGCGCCCAGAGTTCGCGTTCCCTCAGGAGCTGGGTGCGCTGATACTCAGGCGATGAGAGCTGCGTTAGCTGCTCAAGCAGAGCGGCCCAGTCGGGTGCGCGGGCTGTGGAGAGATCGAGCCGAGTGATCTGACTCAGTTGCAACGGCGTCGCGGCCTTTGGTGTCATCCGCAGGGGGATGACCGGCCGATTCAGCTCCCGGGCCTTTCCGACCTCCTGCGCGCAGACAACGCTGGTATCCGCCGCGTAGCCCGGAGTCATCAAGGCGAGCAGGACGTTGCACTCGCGGATCGCCCGCTGGATGACGGTGGGAAAGTGCTCACCCGGCGGCCGCTCGGTAAAGAGGAACGGGCTCGCGTTCATCGTGGTGCGCAGCCAATGCGCCAGCCGGGCGGCGTGCGGCTTGCCGTCGCGGCTTGAGAATGAGACGAAGACCTTCAGGTGGTCGACCGGTGGAGACACGGCGACCTCCCCACGCCGGAATCACATCCTGTGCTCAGGCAGTTTCGCAGTGCGACCATGGCGGGGTCAAGACACCGATGGCATGGTCCCGCCGGCCTTGCCGCCGAGCAGGCGGGCCTGCTCCTTCTTGAGCGTCGCGAAGCCGTCCCCCACGTACGTGACGAACGGCTCGCCCGGGTGCGCGATCAACGCCCGCCGCGGCGGCGACCCCGCCGGCCGGGCCAGATGCACCTCATAGGACGCCACGTGCGCGCAAAAGTCCTGTAACGGCACGGGCACGTCATCCTCGGCGATTAGGTCGGCGTGCTTGACGATGAGGTCCCGCATCTGCTTGTTCGCCGGCATCAGCCCTTGCTGCAGCCACCGGGTCCACTGTTCGGACTCGTCGACCGTCATCGCGCCGGCGTGCCGATCTTCCCGCTCCGGCAGGTGTGATGCTCGCATGGTGCGCCATAGATGCTCGTTCACCGACACGAGTGCGTACAGCGGCCCATACAGCTCACGCAACTGATCGCTGACCCGGGTCAGGCGCGCTTTGCGCCGCTCGTTACGCAGGGACGCGAGCTGGTTCGCGACGAAGACGATCACCGCGATCACGACGCTCGCCGAGGCGGTGATGACGGCTGGTTCGATGCTCTGTGTCCCGGTGGCGGCCATGGCGTCATCGTCGCCGAGCGGCGAATCGCCGGTCAATCGCCGGTTTGCCGCCTGTGGATTCGGCCAGCGAACGACCAGAGTGGAACCCACCACCGAGGCGAGCGGGGATGCGCGAAGGTGGCGCGGTGCGGCCGTTGATCCAGACGCCGACGAGATGCACGTCGCTGGTGAAGAGCTCTTTTGCCATGCCGATCCCTGTAAGTCACGGCGTACCTGCCTATCCACTCGGATCTGTACGCCGACGGCGGGACTTGCGGGACCGTTCCGCCAGCTGCAACATGTATGCCGTCCTGGCGTGTCGTGCCATTTCCGCGCGTACATCTGGGTCGAGCAGTCCCTCGGGATCGACCTGTCGTTCGAAGCGATCGAGGAAGCCCTGCGTCCCAGCTGCCGTGCGGGCGCGACGGTCGGTCGTCTTGGCCCAGGATGCGTGGGCAGCTATGCGTGCCCGGCGTCGACGTTGCTCCGGTGTCAGCCCCGTCGACCCGGCTGTCCGTTTTTCGGGCTCAGACACGCTCACCGATCCCGACACGGGATTGGCTTTCCTGGGCGCGTTCGGCGGCTGCGCTGGCGCCGTAGTGCCGGGGCATGTCGTCTGAGAGCCTGGTAAATAAGGGCTTCGGAGGCTGGCGAGGGTGACGATCATGGAGTGCGGCGTGGCGTCGTGACATAGGGATGGGCCTTCGGTACGAGCGAAGGTGACTAAACCAGCACGACCGAAGGCCCAACCCTGTCTGTATACCTTGTCGCCGGTGTCGCCTCGTACGCCACCCCGGCCACCCTCGATGCGCACCTGCCCACCGCCCGGCCACGGCACTACCCGTCGGACACCACCGACGCGGAATGGGCCGTCATCGCCCCGCACGTTCCGGCCGGGACCGGACGCGGCCGCCCGATCGCCTACCCGCGGCGCGATGTCGTGGACGCGATCCGTTACCTCGATCGGACCGGCTGCCAGTGGGCCGCGTTACCGGCGGACTTCCCGCACCACAAGTTGGTCTACCACTACTTCAAGACCTGGACCGCGGACGGGACGTTGAATCGGATGCACAATAGCCTGCGCGAACAGGTCCGCACCCAGATCGAGCACCGGGACCGGCAACCGACGGCCGCGTTGATCGACTCCCAGTCGGTACGCGGTGCGGAGACCGTCGGGCGACCGAGCCGCGGCTACGACGCGGGGAAGAGGATCAACGGCCGCAAGCGGCACATCGCCGTGGACACCTGCGGTCTGCTCCTGGCCGTCCTGGTCACCGGCGCAGGCGTCCAGGACCGCGACGCCGCCCGACCACTGCTGTGGGCACTACGCGCGTGCTTACCCGGCATCAGCCTGGTCTGGGCCGACAGCGGCTACACCGGCAAGGTCGTCACCTGGGCCGCGACCCACCTCGCCATGACCGTGCAGATCGTGGCCAAACTCGCCGGACAGACCACCTTCGTCGTCCTACACCGCAGATGGGCGGTCGAACGGACCTTCTCCTGGATCAACCGGTGCCGCCGCACCGTCCGTGACTACAAACGCCTAACCGAACACCACGCCGCGATGGTCCAATGGGCCATGGTCATCGTGATGGCCCGCCGCCTCGCCCGCCACCAACACCCCTGAACCCCTTATTTACCAGGCTCTAAGGGTTACCGCCGCTGACGTTGTCCTTGTGGTAGTGGTCGGGCGCGACGGGCAGTAGGAATGGCACGTGCTGCTCTTCTCGCCACGCCTCGATCTCTTCCGCGAAGTACTTGCGGATGTCGCTGTCCGGGTAGCGGGAACCCGACAGCTCCAGCACGAGCGGGTCAGCGGCTGCTGAGCTGGGCCATTGCGGGTGCGTCCCGACCAGCCATACGTCGCCCACGATGCGGATCCACGACGACAGCACCATCGGGAGAGGACCGAGACGCTGTTCGGGACTGTACAAATAACGGCTGATCGACCGATCAAGGGAGAGACGCCAGATGACGACCGAGACCACCGTGGGACAGGAGCCGGCCGGCGGGCCGGTGGGTGCGGTCACGGATGAGCAGTTGATCGCGATGCTGGTCGATAGGGCTCGTGGTGACGGGCTGCAGCTGACCGGTGAGGGCGGGCTGTTGCAGCAGCTGACCAAGCGGGTCCTGGAGTCGGCGTTGGATGGTGAGATCACCGATCACGTCGGCTACGACAAGCACGACCCGGCGGGTCGGGGCAGCGGGAACACGCGTAACGGCAGCCGCACCAAGACGGTGCTGACCGACGTCGGCCGGGTCGAGGTTCGGGTCCCGCGCGACGCGGCGGGCACGTTCGAGCCGCAGATCGTGCGGAAGCGGCAGCGGCGCCTGTCCGGGGTCGATGACATGGTGTTGTCGTTGTCGGCAAAGGGGTTGACGCACGGCGAGATCGCCGCCCATCTGGCCGAGGTGTATGGCGCCGAGGTGTCCAAGCAGACCATCTCCACCATCACCGACAAGGTCATGGACGGCATGGCCGAGTGGCAGAACCGGCCGCTGGACCGGGTGTATCCGGTCGTCTTCATCGATGCCATCAACGTCAAGATCCGTGATGGTCAGGTCGCGAACCGGCCGATCTACATCGTCATGGCGGTCACCGTCGACGGGCACCGCGACATCCTCGGGATTTGGGCCGGCGACGGTGGCGAGGGCGCGAAGCACTGGCTGCACGTACTCACCGAGCTGAAGAACCGCGGCGTTCAGGACGTGTTGATGCTCGTCTGCAACGGGCTCAAGGGCCTGCCGGACGCCGTCGCGACGGTCTGGCCACTCACGATCGTGCAAACGTGTGTAGTTCACCTGCTACGCAACTCGTTCCGCTACGCCGCGAGGCAGGACTGGGACAAGATCGCGAAAGCGCTCAAGCCGGTCTACACCGCTGCGACCGAGGACGCCGCGACCGAACGGTTCCTCGAGTTCGCTGAGGCCTGGGGACGTAAGTACCCGGCGATCGTCAGGCTGTGGGAGAACGCCTGGGCCGAGTTCGTGCCCTTCCTCGCCTTCGACGTCGAGATCCGCAAGGTCATCTGCTCCACGAACGCGATCGAGTCGGTCAACGCCCGCATCCGCAAGGCCGTCCGCGCCCGCGGACACTTCCCGAACGAGGCCGCAGCACTCAAGTGCGTCTACATGGCCTTGATGAGCCTCGACCCCACCGGCGAGGGACGCCGCCGATGGACCATGCGCTGGAAGGCACCCCTTGAACGCGTTCCAGATCGCCTTCGAGGGCCGGCTCACCCCGGCCAACGACTGACCACCTCAACAACCAAGATCAGCCGTTAACTTGACACTCCCCGATCGAATGGCTGGAGGAGCCACACGCGGTGCGCAGGCAAGGAGTTCGTCCGGACTGCCCGGCATGGCAGGCGCTTGACGATCCGCGGTAACAAGCCCGGTAACAGAGGAGGTCGCAACGGGCGGATGTGGCGGTGAGCCACGGCATGGACCGGCATTTGAGAACGTCGTTCTTGCCCGTTTCTATGGACGTTTCATCCTATCCTGGCACTGCGTGACAGAATCGTTGTAAAACTGGGGGTCAAGGGGTCGTCGGTTCGAATCCGGCCGTCCCGACAGCGAGAGGGTTGCCGCGGGTCAGAGACTTGCGGGAACCCTCTTTTCATGGCTTGAAATGAATGTTCGGTCTAGCGCGTCGCTGTTGGACTCCTCGACTCGGGCAGGTTGCCATATGCCACTATTGGATCTTCAAAAGCTCACCCGCGACTTGACCGTTTCTCCAGCGGACGCTGCGGATGCTGAACTCGGACACGAAGCGCCACCGGCGCTACGCGTCGCTGCGGTGTTCAGCGAGCTCGCCCGAGCGATCTGATTTCCGACCGGCAGACGCGGTTCGACGTCTCTACCGATTCGGGAACGCAACAGCCCACTCCTGGTGCCGATGCTTCCGCTGGGTCTGCCCCCGCATTCGCAGGAGACGAACGCGGTCTACGTCGCACGACGGTGACGGACGGGAGTCACGAGTCTCTCCGGTCGGGTGGCACTTGATCAGCGATCAGACCCAACCCGACCGGAGAGCAGCGCTATCTCGACACGAGCCTGAATTGCTGGTTGGTCTGTCCGTGGCAGTCGTACAACTGGACCTGGGCCCCGTTGGCTGTGCTCCAGACGTCCAGGCACCGCCCGGACTGCACACCACTGATGGTGCCGTTGGAGTTGACGTTCCACTGCTGGTTGGTCTGACTGTGGCAGCTGTAGATCTGGACCGCCGCGCCGTTACCGGAACCCGCCGCATCGAGACACATGTTGCCGGACACCTGGAGTTGCTTACCCGAGGTGTACGTCCACAACTGGTTGGACTGCCTGTTGCAGTCGTAGAGCTGCACCCGGGTGCCGTTGTTACGTGAGGGCGCGTCGATACACCGGTTCGACTGAGCGCCGACGATCTCACTGGCGGAACCGGGCGGAGCGGTGGGGGTGGACGGAGGCGTGGTCGGCGGGGTCGTCGGGTTGCCGGAGGGGGTCGGCGTCGGCGTGCCGGTCGCCGGCGGGGGCAGCAACGGGCACGTGCTGCGGTAGGTGACCACGCCGCTGGAGTCCAGCAGCGGGCAGAGGAACTGGCTGTACCGGGCATCGTTGTCGATGAACATCTTGACGAACGGCAGCATGGTCCGGATCATCACCGGGTTCGACCGACCGACCATGAAGCCATGATCCGCACCGGCGACCTCCAGGTAGACGCTCTCCGTCGTGGCCGGGAGGCTGTTGTACAGGCCGGTGGCGTAGGACGGGGTGACCACCGTGTCCGCCTGCCCAGAGAAGATCATCGTGGGCACCCGATCGTTGGCCAGGTTCGACGACGGCGAGTACGGCGCGATGCCGACCACTGCCTTCAACGACGAGCGCCGGATGGCTGCGCTCAACGCCCCACCGCCGCCCATGGAGTGACCGGACACGGCGAGCCGGTTCGGGTCCACCCGGTCGCGCACCGGGCTCTGCTGGGTCAGGTAGTCCAACGCGGCGAGCAACTGGGTTCCTCGGGCCGTGTCGAAGTCGTTACGGCTGTTGGTCTCGATGCCGATCACGACGAAGCCGTGCGAGGCCAGCCACGGCCCCATCCAGGCCAGCTCGGCCGAGAACAACGCGGTGTAACCCGGCGAGATCGCGATGGCCCCGAAGGTGCCCTGGCTGGTGTCGGTCGGGTAGTAGATCCTGCCGCCGTTGAAGCCGTACCCGGTCGGGACGCTGACCGACGTGTTGGCGAAGGGGCCCCTTTCGGCCGTGACACTGGTGCGGGTGGGGTCCGGGCCCCGCTGGTACGGGTTGTCGGCGGCCGACGCTGACCCGGTCGTCACCACCATGGCGAACAACCCGACGGCGGCTACGATCCCGGCCGCGGTGAGCGTGAACAGCCTTCCCCGAAAGCCGGGGGACCTTCGGTCAGCATGGGTGTCCCCCGATGGCGTGGGGTGGGGTGTGTGTCCTCGCACTGTCGGTACCTCCTGGTGATGGGGTAGGTGAGGAGCGGGCGGGCTCGGTACCGTGCCCAGCCCGCCCGCTCCGGCGTTCTCCGATCGTTAGCGCTGGAGGGTCAGCAGACCCGGTCGGTAGGGCAGGAGGCCGTAGTCGCCGCCGGAGTTGGGGGAACGCCCCTGGTAGAGCAGTTGCAGGTTGCAGGCGTTCACGGTCATGGTCTGGTCGGCGTTGCTGCGGATGAGTTCGCCATGGCTGATGTCGTTGGTCCAGGTGGCGCCGCTGTTGGCCTTGCCGGCGAACGGGTTGCTCTCACTCGTCGCCTGCGGCGTCCAGGAACCACCCAGGCTGGTGGCGGTGAACGAGCGGAAGTAGCGCCCGTTCGCGCCGATCGCCTCGACGAGCATCAGGTACCGGTTCTCGCCCTGGAGCTTGTAGACCTGGACGCCCTCGAACAGGTTGTTGGTCGAGTCGGTCATGATCGTCGTGTAGTTCGAGCCGAAGCTGCCGGGGAAGTTCCCGATCGGCATGCTGGACCGGTAGATCCGGCCGTTGTCTCCGGCGAAGAACAGGTACATGTTCTGGTCGTCGCCGATCAGTGCCTGGTCGATCGGACCGGTGCCGGAGTCGGAGATGCTCGCGGTGGAGAGGGTCTGCTGCGCCGACCATCCGTTCGCGTTGGTGGGGTTGCTCGACGTGCGGTAGGAGAACGCGGTCCCACCCCACTGGTAGGCGAGCACCCAGATGTTGCGCGGCGCGAAGTAGAACAGCGACGGTGCGACGGTACTCGACGACATCGCGTTCTGGCTGGCCGAGCCCATCTGGGACCAGTCCGAGAAGAGGCCGAAGTTCATCGAGCCCCACGTCGTTCCGGTGTCGTGCGTCGTGGCGTAGACGAGGTGCTGGCCGTTGTACGGGGCGTAGGTGAAGTCTTTCAGCGACACCCATCCCGACCTCGGCTGCGCCAGCGCGCCGGTCGACGACCAACGGTACGTCGACGGAAGCTGGCAGTTGGCGCCCGTCGGCGTGGGCGTGGGCGTCGTACTGGCCGTCGGCGTCGGCGTAGGCTGCTGGGTGGGACCGCCGAGCGAGACGAGCCTGAATTGCTGGTTGGTCTGTCCGTGGCAGTCGTACAACTGGACCTGGGCCCCGTTGGCTGTGCTCCAGACGTCCAGGCACCGCCCGGACTGCACACCACTGATGGTGCCGTTGGAGTTGACGTTCCACTGCTGGTTGGTCTGACTGTGGCAGCTGTAGATCTGGACCGCCGCGCCGTTACCGGAACCCGCCGCATCGAGACACATGTTGCCGGACACCTGGAGTTGCTTACCCGAGGTGTACGTCCACAACTGGTTGGACTGCCTGTTGCAGTCGTAGAGCTGCACCCGGGTGCCGTTGTTACGTGAGGGCGCGTCGATACACCGGTTCGACTGAGCGCCGACGATCTCGCTCGCGGAGCCGGGCGGAGCGGTGGGCCCCGGCGTGGTCGGGTTCGGCCCCGGCGTGGTCGGGTTGGGGGTTGCGCTGTTCAGCGCGGCGAGCACCGCGTCGTACGCCGACTTCTTCTGGCCACTTCCGTTGAACAGCAGCGGGTTTTCGCTGGAGCGCCACGAGTCCGAGTCGCGGATGCCCCACACCGTGATGCCCGTGCACCGGGAGACGGCAAGGCAGTCGTTGGTCACGTTGCGGTACGCGTCGACCGGCGCGTTACGGATGTCCAACTCGGTGACCTGCACGTCCACGCCGAGGGCGGCGAAGCTGGACAGCGTGGTGCGGTAGTTACTCGGGTAGTTCGACCCGCCGGTGAAGTGCGTCTGGAAACCGACGCAGTCAATCGGCACGCCGCGCTGCTTGAAGTCACGCACCATGTTGTAGACACCCTGGGTCTTGGCGTCGTTCCAGTTGTCGGTGTTGTAGTCGTTGTAGCAGAGCTTGACGTTGGGGTCGGCGGCGTCGGCGGTGCGGAACGCCACCTCGATCCAGTCGTTGCCGGTGCGCTGGAGGTTGGAGTCACGCCGGCCTCCGCCACCGCCGTCGGCGTAGGCCTCGTTGACGACGTCCCAGGAGTCCAGCTGGCCCCGGTAGTGGGTGACCACGTTGGTGATGTGGTCGATCATCGCCTGCCGCAGCGCGCTACCGGACAGCGACTGCATCCAGCCCGGCTGCTGCGCGTGCCAGGCCAGGGTGTGTCCCTTGACCTTCATGCCCCGGGAACGGGCGTGGCTGACCAGCCGGTCGCCGTTGGTGTAGTTGAACTGTCCCCGGTTCGGCTGAAGCGCGTCGGGCTTCATCTCGTTCTCAGCCGTGACCTGGTTGAACTCACGGTTCAAAATTGTCGTGTAAGCACTGTCGTTCAGCTTGTTCACGGCAACGGCGGTACCGAAGTAGCGACCCGACTGGGCCGCGGCCGCGCCCAGGGTGGCCTCGGCGGCATGAGCGAGATTGGGTAGCAGGGAGACGGTGAGAGCCACGGCGACCGCGGCGGTCCCGACAACCGACAGCGTTCGAAGTCGACGCCCGGCGGGACGGGTTCGGGAGACCATACGGATCCTCCAACGATCGAAATGAGACTTTCTAGTGCGGTACGGGCGAAGCGGAACTTGCGATGAGTGGTCCAGTCGCCCGGCCGGCAGGGTGGTGGCTAAGGGTGCTGGGCCGTCCAGTTAGTCGACGCGCGCACCTCCCGGTGGTTGGGGATGATCGTTGCGGGCGCACACCGCCTCGGTTCAGGGGTTGGTTGGCATGCGCGGGTGTCAACGATGGGCTTGAGGCTTCTGTGGGCGACCTGACGGGTTCATCGACAGTGTTAACGCTCACACTCTTCGATGGATCCAGGCTTACAGGAAGTTGCGGGTTTATCAAGCGATAGTTTCGGGCGTTGACCGATAGTTTCGGGATCGTGGCAGAGCGAAGGCTCGAGCCCGATCGGCGCATACCGGCTCAGAGCAGACGGCCCGGCCGGGTGCGGCGAGATCTCACCGCACCGGGCCGGGCCGTGATCCTCCGTCACCTTGTGCCTGCCGAAAACGTCGTCCGGGCAGGTCAAGCGGCATGCTCGTACTCGCGGAAGGGCAGCATTCGCGGCCGGTCGGCATCACGGGCGATGCGTCGGTGAAGATGCCTTCCTTGCTCCAGGCGACGAAGTAGCCGTAGACCGTGGCGTGGGGTGGGAAGTCGTGGGGCAGGTAGCGCCATGTGAACCAGACACGATTGCGGGGCGAAATGCGCCATTTCGCCGGGCTGTTCCAGCGGCGCCGGATCCGTCGATCTCGGCTACATCCAACTGTCCTGACGCGGCTCTGCTGCCAGCTACGCTGACACGATGACCGCGGCCGACGAGATCTTCCGTAGCCGGTACGTCAGTCTGACCACCTACCGCAAGGACGGCACCCCGGTGGCCACGCCGGTCTGGCATGTACCGCACGGTGCTGAACTCTGGATCGTGACCGAAGTGGGTTCGGGCAAGGTCAAGCGGATCCGGAACAACCCGCACGTGTGTGTGCAGCCGTGCTCCTTCCGCGGGACGGTGGCGCCGGATGCGCCGAGCGTGACGGGAACGGCCCGGTTGCTGGACGGCGATGGGACGGTGCAGGCCCGCCAACTGCTGGCCCGCCGATACGTCATGTCACGGGCGGGGAACTGGTTCGCTCGCATGCTGCGACTACGCCGCCCCCCGATGGTCGGCGTTATCGTGTCGTTCTGATCAACCAGGATTTCAACCGGAACGCCTGTCAGCTCCGCCTCCATCCAGGTTGTCTTACCCCCACGTAGGGACGCCGCAGTCCTGCCAGTACTCCTGGTGGCCAGCCCGTCAGGCGGCGATCGAATCGTGCCCTCAGTCTCAGCCCGAGCGTGATCGCGGTCCACGTCGCCGAGCCGGCTGACATGCGCCCGCTACCCCCGACGACCGCAGGAGTGACCGGGCGGATCGAATCGCGGATTTTGTTGACAGCGAAAAATTCCCCGACGCATCATATCGACATAGGTCACTCTGTTGTCCGGGATGGACCACCGTCGGCCGACGGGTCACCACCTCCCATGCCGGGCCAGCTGGCCAGCGATTTCGGTGGTCGTCCGCAGAGCAGCGTCGGGGAGTCCAGCTCGGTCGGTCCCGGGCGTGTCGCTCTCGTCAGGAAGGAAGCCCCATGACATCGACAGGATTAGGCAGACTTGCCCTGTTCCGGTCCGGCATCGTTGCCGCGGCAGCAGTGCTGGCGCTCACCGCGAGCACCATGCCCGCGCTGGCCGCCCCGGCCGAGGGTGAGATCCTCGCCGCCGGCGGCCGGACCGCCGTGGCCGGCTCCTACATCGTCGTGTTGCGGGACTCCGTCGTCACAGCCACCACCGTGGACAGCACCGCACGATCTCTCGCCTCGCGGCAGAGTGGCGGTGTCGGCCTGGTCTACCGGCACGCCCTGCGCGGCTTCGAGGCCCGCCTCTCCGAGCGGGGTGCCCGCCGGCTCGCCGCCAACCCGGCCGTGGCGTCGGTGACGCAGAATCACACGGTGTCGGTGACGGACGTGCAGAGCCCGACCCCGTCGTGGGGCCTGGACCGGATCGACCAGCGGACGCTGCCACTGGACAACTCGTTCACCTACCCCCGCGTGTCACCCGGCGTGAAGGCCTACATCATCGACTCCGGCATCAACCTGAGCCACAGCGAGTTCGCCGGGCGGGCGGTATCCGGCTGGGACTTCATCGACAACGACGCCAACGCCTCCGACTGCTACGGCCACGGCACCCACGTGGCCGGCACGGTCGGCGGCACCACCTACGGAGTGGCCAAGAACGTGCAACTGGTGGCCGTGCGGGTGCTCGGCTGCAACGGCGGCGGCAACATCGCCCAGGTGATCGGCGGGATCGACTGGGTGACCGGCGATCACGACCCTGGTGAGGTGGCCGTCGCGAACATGAGCCTCGGTGGCGGGGTGTGGCCGCCCCACGTCGAGGCCGTGAGGCGGTCGATCGCCGACGGCGTCACCTACGTGGTGGCGGCGGGCAACGAAAACGGCGCCGACGCGTGCAACTACAGTCCGGCCGGTGTCCCGGAGGCGATCACGGTCGCCGCCACCGACGCCAACGACGCACGTGCATCCTTCTCCAACATCGGTACGTGTGTGGACATCTTCGCGCCGGGCGTCGACATCACCTCGGCGTACGTCGGCAGTGACACGGCTACCCGCACCGCCTCCGGAACGTCGATGGCTACCCCGCACGTCACCGGGGCGGCCGCGCTGATCCTGGCCAACAACCCCACCTACACCCCGGCGCAGGTGACCCAGGCGATCTTGGCCGACGCCACACCCGGCGTGGTGACCAATCCGGGCGCCGGCTCACCGAACCGGCTGCTCCACGTTGACCCCACCACCCCCGACAACGACTTCATCCTGACCACCACCCCGAGCGATGGCACCGTCACCGTCGGCGGCAGCATCTCCACCATCGTCACCGGCACCGTCACCAGCGGCGCGGTTCAACCGGTCTCGCTGACGGCCATCGGCGCGCCCGACGGCGTTACGGCCACCTTCACGCCGGCGAACATCTCCTCCAACGGCAGCTCCACGCTGACCATCAACATTGGCCCGGCAACGCTGGCCGGCGACTACACCATCACGGTGATCGGCACCGGGACCGAGGCCACCCGCCCGGCGGCGTTCCAGTTTCGCGTCAACGACGTGCCCGGCTGTGTCGGCACCAACGGCACCGACACGTCGCTCTCCCGAGACGGTGGCGTCGAGATCCCCATCACGATCACCGACTGCCCCGGCGCCGCCGCCAGCAACAGCACCGTCGAGGTACACATCGACCACACCGGCATCGAGGACCTCGACATCAGGCTGACCGCACCCGACGGCACCTGGTACTACCTGCTGTTCCGTACCGGCTACGGTAATCATCACATCGGCTACACCTTCACCTACAACCTGTCGTCGAAGACGGCGAACGGCACCTGGAAGCTGTACGTCAGCGACGCCGGCCCCATGGGCTACGGAACCCTGGACTCCTGGCGGCTCAATCTGGCCGGCGCCAATCTGCCGGCACCGGCCTGCGGTGGTATCGCCACCGCCGACGTACCCATCCCGGATTCCGGCGTAGCCACCTCACCGATCAACGTGGCCGACTGCGGCCGGGCGCCGTCCACCCTCAGCTATGTCGAAGTCCACGTCCGTCACGGGTGGGCCCCGAGCCTCCACCTTTCCCTGATCGCACCCGACGGGCAGACATACCTGCTCCAGGACTTCCTCTGGATGGGGGTCGCGAACGCCTACCGGACCTTCATCGTGGACCTGTCCGGAAAGCCGAGCGGCGGCACCTGGCGGCTGCGGGCCGAGGACAACAGTTGGGGCAACGAGGGCCTGATCGAAGGCTGGAAGCTGACCCTCTGACAGTGATGATGTGGGAGCGGGTCACCCGGCCCGTTTGACTCACCCTCTGACTGACCGCGGTGTCTTCTAGGGGATTCGTCGGCGTGTCCGGGTGACCCGTTCCTGCACTCACCCGCTGGGCGTTCGTGACCTGATAGGAGCCTGTGCAAGAGGTCCCGTCACTGTCCTGTCCGCCCGTCCCGGCGGTGCGTGCCGACCCTGTTCGGCGCAAGCGAAAGGGACGACGGTTCCAGCACGGCAGCCAAGAAGCGTCAGGTCACAGGGTGTCGACACCCACGGCAAGACCCATCACGCCGCCGCCGTCGACGGTGCCAGCCGGGTCCTGGGTGACCAGGAGTTCCCCGCCTCGGCGGCGGGCTACCGACACTCCATCCCCAAACCCACACGTACGTCCAACCACGGCTGACGAATGGCCCAGTCAGGTCGTGTTGTTCTCCGTCGCCCAGGCACAGATGGCGGCCAGCGGTTCCTCGAGCGTCCTGCCCAGGGCGGTGAGCGCATACTCGATGTGCTGCGGCGGTGTCGCCTTCAGTACCCGTCGTTCCACCAACCCGTCACGCTCCATGTCGCGCAGCGTCTCGGTCAGGACCTTCTGGGTGATTCCCGCGATTCGACGGCGCAACTCGGCGTGCCGCTGAGGGCCGGCGAGCAGCGCGTAGATGAGCAGGACCCGCCACTTCGAGGCGAGCCGCTCGATCGCCTGCCGCGTCGTGCAGCCCTCCTCCAGCACGTCCGGAACCACGAGCGCCATCGAGTTACCTCCTGAAATCGACAGCACGGTCCGGGCCCGTCGAAAGGGCACCGCGAAGTGCCTTCTGTCCGTCCGCCGGTGTGCGACCTAGCGTCGAGGCCCAACAGTAAACGTTGAGAGGAACACCGCCGAGATGGCCGAGCGTACGTCCGAGTACCGTGTCCACACCTATACCGCCGCCGAAGCCGGCCTGCTCGTCAACAGCTACCTCGTGGAGGCGGACGAGGGCGTCGTACTCGTCGACGCGAGCCTGCTGCTCTCCGATGCGCGCGCTCTGGCCGCCCGTATCGCGGCGCTGCGCAAACCGTTGCTCGGCGTTTTCGTCACGCACGCTCACCCGGACCACTTCAACGGATTGCCTGTGCTCGCCGGCGACGATGTACCGGTGTTCGCGGCGGCCGATGTGGCCGACACGATCGCGCGGATCGCTGAGGAGAAGCGTGCGCAGTGGCAGCCGGTGTACGGCGACGAGTGGCCCGACCGGCACCGGGTCCCGGACCGGCGACTGAGCGCAGGAAGCGTGGTGGAGCTGGCCGGGCTACGTTTCACAATGCACGCCGTCGGCGCCGCGGAGAGCCACGCCGACTCCTACCTCACCCTCGACGACCGAGCGTTCATCGGCGACCTGGCATTTCACGGCACCCACCCGTACACCGCGGATGGGCACACCGGCAGCTGGCTCACCGTGTTGGACACGCTCACCACCGCGCTCGACGGCACCGTCCTCTACCCAGGGCACGGCGGGCCGGGCGACGTCGGCATGCTGGCCGACCAGCGGCGCTACCTCATGATGTGCCGCGAGACGGTGCGCCGCCTCGCGGCCGGGGCGTCGGTGCTGACCGACCCGCAGCGCGCGGAGCTGACCGACGTTATGACCCGGTTCCTGCCCGGTGCGCCGCTGACCTGGATGATCGGCCTCGGCGCGGACGCGGTCGCCGCGGAGTTGGCCGCCGAACCGGCGCATCGGGCAGGCGCGGTGCCGGACGAGGCGGTGGCGGCGTGAACACCCAGCGCGTGACGTTCACCGCCGACGGGGTCACGTTGGTCGGCAACCTCGCCGTGGCCGGCGACGGGGCGCCGGCCGTCGTGCTGACCGGGCCGTTCACCGGGGTCAAGGAGCAGGTCACCGGCACGTACGCCCAGCGGCTGCACGAGCGTGGGCTGACCACACTCGCCTTCGACCACCGCGGCTTCGGGGAGAGCGGCGGGCGTCGCGGACACGAGGACAGTCAGGGCAAGCTCGCCGACCTCCGCGCGGCGGTGAGCCTGCTCGGCGCGCATCCGGCTGTGCACCCCGCCCGTGTTGCCATCGTCGGTATCTGCATCGGTGGCGGTTACGCGGTCCGCGCCGCCGCCACGGATCCGAGAATATGCGCGGCGGTGGGCATCGCCGGCGGGTACAACAGCCCGACCCGGTTCAGTGCGGGTGACCCGGACGGTTATCGCCAGACCCTCGTTTCCTTCATCGAGCGCTACGACGAGGAACTGCCGGCGGTCGCGCGGGACGGTGCGACCGCGGCGATGGGTGGCGACGAGCCGTTCGCCTACTACGGCAGCCGGCGTTCCGTCGCAAGACACTGGGAGAACCGGGTCACCTACGGGTCCTTGCACACACTCATGACCTTCGACGCACTCGGTGCGGCGCCGTTGCTGGCGGCCACTCCACTGCTGGTCGTGCACGGTCGCACCGACGACTACTGCGCGCCCGCGCTCGCCGAGGCGCTCTACGCCGACGCCACAGGTCCGAAGGAGCTTGTCTGGCTCGACGCGGCGCGACACATCGACCTCTACGACGTCGAGCCTTACGTGACGCAGGCCGCCGAGGCCGCCGCGACCTTCCTGCACCGTCACGCCGCACGGCCAACCTCGCGGCAAGCGCGGTAGCACCGGGCTGAGCCCAGCAACATCCGTCCCGCCGAAGCCGCTGTACGGCGGCGAAGTACAGCAACCGATCCCTGGGTATCGAGGGGGCATCGGTCCGCATCCGGCCGTCCCGACATCGAGAGGGCTTCCGCAAGCCAGAGACTTGCGGAAGCCCTTCTTACTGCCAGAAATGAACGCCGGTCTGGTCCGTCGCTGTCGGACTCCTTGACTCGGGCACGGGTTGCACCCCAACTACCGGGTCCAGGTCCGGCTCAGCCGGCGGCGAGGATCTGGCGGGCCATGACCACCCGTTGGACCTGGTTGGTGCCCTCGTAGATCTGGGTGATCTTCGCATCCCGCATCATCCGCTCCAACGGGAATTCGCGGCTGTAGCCGTATCCACCGAGCAGCTGCACCGCGTCGGTGGTGATGTCCATCGCCGCGTCGGACGCAAAGCACTTGGCCGCCGCGCCCGCATAGGTGAGGCCGGCATCGTCGCGTTCGGACATTCCCGCCGCCGCGTACGTCAACTGGCGGGCCGCGGCCAACCGCATGCTCATGTCGGCGATCATGAACTGGATGCCCTGGAAG
This sequence comes from Plantactinospora sp. CNZ320, assembly GCF_002846275.1. Taxonomy (NCBI): domain Bacteria; kingdom Bacillati; phylum Actinomycetota; class Actinomycetes; order Micromonosporales; family Micromonosporaceae; genus Plantactinospora; species Plantactinospora sp. CNZ320. Next base: position 1,956,068 of record NZ_PJMP01000001.1, on the reverse strand, counting down.
TCGGCGATCGGCCGGCCGAACTGGTGTCGCTGTTTGACGTACCCGAGTGCGTGGTCCAGCGCACCCTGGGCTATGCCGAGCGCCTGCGCCGCGATCGTCACCCGGGTGTGGTCGAGGGTCCGCATCGCGGTGGCGAAGCCGGTACCGGGCGCACCGATCATGCGGGTGGCCGGGATCCGCACGTTGTCGAGGTAGACCTCGCGGGTGGGCGAACCCTTGATGCCGAGCTTCTTCTCCGGCGGGCCGAAGCTGACACCGGCGTCGTCCCGGGACACGACGAAGGCCGATATACCGCTGGCGCGTCGGCCCGGCTCGGTGACGGCGAAGACCGTGTAGAACCGTGACTCGCCCGCGTTGCTGATCCACCGCTTGACCCCGTTTAGCAGGTACCCGTCGCCGGTCGCCTCCGCGCGTGAGGTGAGCGCGACCGCGTCGCTGCCCGCCTCGGGCTCGGAGAGGCAGTACGAGAACATCGCCTCGCCGGCCGCCACCGGTGGCAGGAACTCCCGCTTCAACTCCTCCGAGCCGGCCAGCAGCAGCGGCAGGGTGCCGAGCTTGTTGACCGCTGGGATCAGCGACGACGCGGCGCAGGCCCGGGCCACCTCCTCGATCACGATTGCGGTGGCGAGCGCGTCCGCGCCAGCGCCACCGTACTCCTCGGGGATGTGCGGCGCGTGGAAGTCGGCCGCCCGCAGCGCCTCGTACGACGCGGTCGGGAACTGGGCGGACTCGTCCGCAGCGGCCGCATTCGGGGCCACCCGGGCGTCGCAGACCTGGCGGACCGCGGCGCGGATCGCCTCGTGCTCCGCCGATAGCCGAGCGATGTCGGTGATGTTCACGCGGCACCACCGCTACGCCGGGAGTCGAGGCTCCCGGCCGTGGCCCGGTCGCGGCCGAGCCTCTCGACGAGAGTTGCCGCGGCGTGGGTGCACGGCGCCGCGATGGTTGTCGCGGCGTGGGCGCGCGGCGCTGCGATGGCGGTGCCAATGACACCCCAGCCCGTCACCCCGACGCTGTCGATCACAGTGGACCTTCCTGATCCGGTCATCGCCACCCCTACACGTTCCGTCGGTACTGACCGCCGACCTCGAAGAAGGCGTCGCTGATCTGGCCGAGAGTGCAGTGCCGGACGGCGTCCATCAGGGCGTCGAAGACGTTCCCCCCGCTGACGGTCGCGTCCTTGAGCCGGGTGAGCGCCGCTTGGGCCTCCCCGGCGTGCCGGGCCTTGAAGTCGGCCAGCCGGTCGATCTGCGATCGCTTCTCGTCCTCGGTTGCGCGGGCCAGTTCCAGCTTGGCCGGCGGTTCGTCCTCGTTCGTCGGCTCGGCGAGGAAGGTGTTGACGCCGATGAGCGGCAGTGACCTGTCGTGCTTGCGCTGCTCGTAGAGCATCGACTCGTCCTGGATCCGGCCCCGCTGATAGCCGGTCTCCATCGCGCCGAGCACCCCGCCGCGCTCGGAGATCCGGTCGAACTCCGCGAGTACGGCCTCCTCGACGAGCTCGGTCAGCGTGTCGATGATGTACGAGCCCTGTAGGACGTTCTCCGTCGCGGACAGGCCCCACTCCTGATCAATGATCATCTGGATGGCCAGTGCGCGGCGTACCGAGTTCGCCGACGGCGTCGTCACCGCTTCGTCGTACGCGTTCGTGTGCAGGCTGTTCGCGTTGTCGTAAATGGCGCAGAGCGCCTGCAGGGTGGTGCGGATGTCGTTGAAGTCCATCTCCTGCGCGTGCAACGACCGGCCGGACGTCTGGACGTGGTACTTCAACTTCTGCGCCCGGTCGTCGGCGCCGTACCGGTCCCGCATGGCGATCGCCCAGATCCGGCGGGCGACCCGGCCGATGACCGTGTACTCGGCATCCATCCCGTTCGAGAAGAAGAACGACAGGTTCGGCGCGAACGCGTTCACGTCCATGCCCCGAGCCAGGTACGTCTCGACGTAGGTGAATCCGTTCGCGAGCGTGAACGCGAGCTGGCTTATCGGGTTGGCGCCCGCCTCGGCGATGTGGTAGCCGCTGATGCTCACCGAGTAGAAGTTGCGCACCCGGTTGGCGATGAACCACTCCTGGATGTCCGCCATGCAGCGCAGCGCGAACTCGGTCGAGAAGATGCAGGTGTTCTGGCCCTGGTCCTCCTTGAGGATGTCCGCCTGCACCGTGCCTCGGACGGTGGACAGGGTCCTGGCCCGGATCTCGTCGCGCTCGGCATCGTCGGGAGTCCGGCCGGACGCGGCGGTGAACGCCGCGATCTGCTGGTCGACAGCCACGTTGAGGAACATCGCCAGAATGGTCGGGGCCGGGCCGTTGATGGTCATCGACACAGACGTGCTGGGATCACAGAGATCGAAGCCGGCGTAGAGCTCGCGCATGTCGTCGATGGTCGCGATGGACACCCCGGAAGTGCCGACCTTGCCGTAGATGTCCGGCCGCCGGTCGGGGTCACGGCCGTAGAGCGTTACCGAGTCGAACGCGGTCGACAGGCGGGTTGCCGGCTGTCCCGCGCTGAGCAGGTGGAACCGGCGGTTGGTGCGGAACGCGTCGCCCTCCCCGGCGAACATCCGCGCCGGGGCCTCGCCGGCCCGCTTGAACGGGAAGACGCCTGCCGTGTAGGGAAAGGAGCCCGGAAGATTCTCCGACCGGAGGTAACGTACCAACTCACCATCGTCGCCGTCGCGCGGCAACGCGACCCGTGGCACCCGGATGCCGGAGAGGGTCTCCCGGGTCAGCGGTGCCCGGATCTCCCTGTCCCGGACCCGGTAGACCAGATTGTCGCCCGCGTACGCGTCCCGGGTCGCTGGCCACCTGGCCAACTGGTCGCGTACGTCCTCGTCGAGTTCGCCGTCTGCCTCGGCAAGCAGATCGGCGACCGCCGCGTCGTCGGGGAGCAGGTCGCGCGTGGTGGCCAGGTGCTGGCGCCGCCGGGCAACCGCACTCTGGGCGGCGGTTCTCGTGTGGTAGCCCCGGATGGTGTCGGCGATCTCGGAGAGGTACCGTTCGCGTCCTTTCGGCAGGGCCGAGGTCAACCCGGTGGAGACCCGGCCGGCCACCGGCGCGAGCACGCTCGGGAAATCGGGCAGTCCACGAGCGATCAGCTCCGCCTTGAGGTGGTGGTAGAGCGCGGTGACGCCGTCGTCGCCGTACCGGGCCGCGCTGGTGCCGAAGACCGGCATCTCCGACCACGGCCGGCCGAACTCCTCGCGGTTGCGGACCAGTTGACGGGCCACGTCGCGGCGGGCGTCCTCCCCGCCCCGGCGCTCGAACTTGTTGATCGCCACCACATCGGCCAGGTCGAGCATGTCGATCTTTTCGAGCTGGCTGGCCGAGCCGAACTCCGGGGTCATCACATAGAGCGACAAATCGGCGTGATCAGCTATCGCCGCGTCGCCCTGCCCGATGCCCGGGGTCTCGACGATCACCAGGTCGTTGCCGGCGGCGCGGCAGGCGGCGACGATCTCGGTCAGATGGACGGGCACGGTGCCGTCCTGCCGCCGAGTGGCCAGGGATCGGAAATAGACCAGCCCCGGGGCGATGCTGTTCATCCGGATCCGGTCGCCGAGCAGGGCGCCTCCGCCGCGGCGCCGGGTCGGGTCGATGGCGATGACCGCCACCCGTAGCTTGTCCTCGCCGTCCCGGCGCAGCCGGCGGACGAGTTCGTCGGTGAGGGAGGACTTGCCGGACCCACCCGTGCCGGTGATGCCCAGCACCGGCACAGGTCGCCGGGCGGCCGCCTCGGTGACCGCGGCGGCCAGCGCGTCGTCGGCGCCGGCCTGCAGCACCGTGATGGCCCGCGCCAGCGCCGTCTCGTCGCCGCTCAGGAGCGCGTCGAGGTCGACCCGGGTGGCGTCGGCGAGGTCGGTGTCGCAGTTCCGGATCAGCTCGTTGATCATTCCCGGCAGGCCGAGTCGTTGGCCGTCGTCCGGGCTGAATATCCGGACGCCGCGCTCGGCGAGCAGGCCCACCTCGCTCGGGACGATCGTGCCGCCGCCTCCTCCGTACACCCGGACGTGCCCGGCGCCCCGTTCGGCGAGGCGCTCCACCAGGTAGGAGAAGTATTCGACGTGTCCGCCCTGGTAGGAGGAGACGGCCACGCCCTGGACGTCCTCCTGGACGGCGGCGGTCACCACGTCGTCGACGGAGCGGTCATGGCCCAGATGCACCACCTCGGCGCCCTGCGCCTGCAGCAGCCGCCGCATCACATTGATCGCCGCGTCGTGACCGTCGAACAGGCTCGCCGCGGTGACGAATCGGACCGGGTGAACCGGAACGTGGAGGCTCATGGGGGAGACACTAGGACGCCCAACTATCGGATGTCCATCATCCGTCCTGCCGATTACAATGACTGCCGTGCCCGGCCTGCCACTCGACCCGATCGCCGAGGCCCGTCGCCTCTGGACGGAGCACGGCTGGGGCGACGCGGCCGCCGGCATGGCCGCCGTGACGTCACTCATGCGGGCGCACCAGATCGCCCTCGCCCGGGTCGAGGCGGCGCTGCGGCCGCACGGCATCACCTTTGCCCGCTACGAGGTGCTGATGCTGCTCCGGTTCAGCCGCAAGGGCTCGTTGCCGATGGCGATGATCGGTGAGCGGCTACAGGTCCATCCGACAAGCGTGACCAACGCAGTCGACCGGCTGGAGGCGGCCGGCCTGGTCCGGCGTACGCCACACCCGGCCGACCGTCGCTCGACCGTGGTCGAGTTGCAGCCGGCCGGCCGGGCGGTCGCCGACGCTGCCACCATCGACCTCAACAACCGGGTGTTCGCCGCACCGGGCATCAACGAGGACGAGGCCGACACCCTGATCGCGATCCTCACCGAGATGCGGCGGGCCGCCGGGGACTTCTGACCGACCGCTCTCATCGGGCTCAGCCGAGCATCCGTGCAGCGAATCAGCCGAGCATCCGTGCGGCGAACCAGTCGGCGACCTCGTCGAACGGCAGCCGGACGTCGACCAGCAGCGGGCCGTCCCGGGCCAGGTCGTACCCGGCAAGCCGGCGCAGTCCGTCGAAGGGAGCCTGCGCCCGTACCGCCCGGATGCCGAGCGCTTCGGCAAGCAGAGTGAAGTCCGGATTGTCGAACAGGGCTGTCTGCGCTGGCCAGCCCCGATGACGGAGCAGATGCACCTCGGCGCCGTACGCCCCATCGTTGAGGACGACTACGAGAACGGGCAACCGGTACCGGCCGATCGTCTCCAGCTCGGGGAGGCCCATCGACAGCCCACCGTCTCCGACGAGCAGGACCGTCGGTCGGTCCGGGCGGGCGTAGGCGGCGCCGACTGCCGCGCCCAGCCCCAACCCGATCGAGCCGAAGTCCGCTGTCCACACGAAGAAGTCGGGTGCGGGAACGGCGAGCGACGTGCTGGCGTACCCCATGAAGTGCCCCGCGTCCAGGACGAGGGTCCGGTCCCGGGGCAGGACCTCGTCGAGTATGGCCAGCGCGCGTTGCGCGGTCGACCGCGTGCCGGCCGGCCAGCTGTCGGCCAACGATCGGGCCACCGCCGCCTCGATCTCCGCCCGGCCGGGCCGCGCGCCGGTATCGACGCGGATGACGGCGTCCAGCAACGCCTCGGCGACCACCCTGGCGTCCCCGACGAGCGCCGTGTCGACGGTCGTGTTCGTGCCGATCGCGGAGGCGGCGAGGTCGCAGTGGGCGAGCCAAGCCTGGGGAAAGAGCCTGCCGTCCATCATGGTGGCCGCGTTGAGCCCTGCCCCGAACGCGACCAGGCAGTCCGCCCCACCGAGCATCGCCCGGACCGGCGGCGCCGCGAAGCCGCCGGCTATACCCGCGTTCAACGGGTGCCCGAGGAACAGGTCCTTGGCCTTGAGCGAAGTCACCAGGACGGCGCCGAGGTGCTCGGCGAGCAGCGTGATGGCCGCGCGCGCACCCGACCGGACGGCACCCCGGCCAGCCAGCAGGACCGGTCGCCGGGCGTCGACGAGTCGCTCGGCGACCTCGCGAACCGCCGCGTCGTCCAGGGACACGTCCGCCGCAGGCGGCGGGGTGACGCGGGTGACGGCGTGCCAGGGTGATCGCTGCACGTCCGTACCGGCGTTGAGCACGACGGGGCGCCCTCGGACCCGGATGGCCTGGTCCAGTGCTGTCCGGGCGTCCGTGGCGGAGTCGAGGTCGACGAAGAGCGCACCGGACGGGGCGATGACACCGGGCTGGTCGACGGCCTGCTCGTCGTGCCGGCGCCGGCCGACCGGGACATCGCCACTGATCAGGATGATGCTGGCCCTCGCCTTCGCGGCCGTGGTCAAGGCGGTCAGGGCGTTGGTGAGCCCCGGGCCCTGGGTGACGGTGCAGGCGCCTGGTCCGGCCGTCACCGACGCGTACGCGGACGCCATCGCCACGGCACCCGACTCGTGCCGTGCAGCCACGTATCGCAAGGCCCGGTCGTGGGTCCAATGGCCGATCAGATCCATGTTGCCGTCGCCCATCACCCCGAAGAGGGTGTCGATGCCCGCGTCCACCAGTGCCGAGGCGATGGCTTCGTAGCCGAACTGCACCCTGGACACGGGTCAGCCCAGCCCGGCTTGTCGCGGCAGCCAGGTGACGATGTCGGGTACGGCGAACAGCAGCGCGGTGAACGCGATGTCGAGCAGGATGAACGGCACCACCTTGCGAAACACGGACTGCACGGGCAGTCCGACGATGCCGGCGATGATGTAGACGTTGATGCCCACCGGTGGCGTGATCAGGCCGATCTCGATCATCTTGATCATCAGGATCCCGAACCACACCCCGTCGAAGCCGAGTTCGACGACGATGGGTACGACGATCGGCGCGGTCAACAGCAGGATGGACAGGCCGTCGAGAAACATCCCCATCGGCAACAGGATCAGCAGGAACAGCGCGACCAGCAGGGTCGGCGGGACGGGCAGATCCACCACCCACTCGGTGATCGCGATGGGGACACCGGCCGAGGCCACGAAGTAGGTGAAGATCGCGCCACCTATGATCAACAGGAAGATCATGCTTGTCACGTCGGTCGCTTCGCGCAGGGACGCGACGAAGATCTTGGGGATCGACCGGCGCCCGGTACGGCTGATGATCACCGCGATCACCAGGGCCGCGAACGCGCCCACGGCACCCGCCTCGGTCGCCGTGAAGATCCCGCCGTACAGCCCACCGACGACGATCGCGAACAGGATCCCGGGGTACGCCAGACCGACGAACTCGTGCCGGGCCGACATCCGCCTGCCGGTCGGCGGCATCGGTGTCGCCCCGGCAGTCGCCTCCTGACCGGCCAGCGCGACGGCGCCCGGGTCCTCCTTCGACGGCGGGTACACCATCGCCGACCGCAACGAACGCCGGTGGCAGCCCGGACAGGTCGACGGCCCGGGCCGGCGCCGCGTATGGCGACACCGCGTCCGCCCCTGCCTGCCCGGCGAGGTAGCAACCCCAGCCGATGGCGTTCAGTTCCCGGTTCCAGAGTTGGGGCTCGGTAACCATCTGACTGGACGGGGTCGCCGCCCGGTCATCGATCATCGGATAGACGAGTAGCTGATAGCAGATTGCCACCTCGCCGCGGTCACGGGCGAGCAGCGCGAGGCCGGCAGCCAGCCCGCCGCCGCCGCTCTCCCCGCCCACCGCGATCCGGGAGCGGTCGATGCCGAGTTGCTCCGCGTGCTTGAACATCCAGACGAGCCCGGAGTAGCAGTCGTCCATCGGTGCCGGAAACGGGTGCTCGGGCGGCAGGCGCCAGTCGACCGACGCGACCACGCAACCTACCGTCCGGACGAAGTGCTCCGCCATCAGATCGGTCTGATCGACGGAACCGAGGCAGTGGCCACCACCGTGTATCCAGTAGAGCCCCGGGCGGGCGCCGACGTGATCGCGGTGGTGGTATGTGCGGACCCGGACCTGCGGCGCACCGTGTGCGCCAGGGACCAGGTGATCCTGGCGCATGATCAACGGATCGGGAGTCAGGTAGGAGTTCTTCTCTTCGAGCATCGCGAGCATGACCTGGCGGGCCTGCGGAATGTCACTGAGGTCGAGCACTGTCAGGCCCGGGAAGGCGGCTGCCAGTTCGGGATCCATGCGACTGACTAGGTCCACGGCGTGACCTCGTTTCTCGACCGGAGGGGCCAGCCGGACGCCATCTCAGCCGTACTGCAATACTTGATACTCTATCGAGTATTGCCTGCGCTGCCTGACGTTATATCACCGCTGGTGGGGGGCGGGTGCTGGCCGATCGGGTGATCTTCGCCGGCCCAATCGGCATCTGGCCGGTGGTGGAAGCGCGGCGCCGGGCCGATCCGTCGGGCGGATCCCCCGACGGCGCCGGCGAACAGCGCCCGTCAACGCGCGTCGGGGTGGCACCGGTCCCGACCAGGCAACTTGACACTCTATCGACTATCGAGCATCCTGGCCCTTGGACGCGCAGCGCGAGAGGCGGCGCGACCGCTTACAAGGTGGCCGCGGCCCCGGCGAGGTCCGGCGGCCGGTGGTGCGACGCCGCCTTGTCCGCTGGACCGGGCAGCCCAAACGCGAGCGCCAATGCCGATCGGTGCTCTCGGGATGTCGGACGACGAGTTGGCCATGCTCGGTGCAAAGGGCGTGGTCTGGTGCGCGTGAAGGAGGGGCGGTAAGGCCCGTACAGAGCTGCGGGCTGCTGCGCGACCTCGTGGCCGCCGGCCTGACCTACGGCCGATCACGTACGTCCGTCGACGGGCTGGGATACGAGTCCTGGCGGTAGGACGGATCGGTGGCGGCGGGCGTGCAGGGTGTGGTGCCGGCGAAGGCCGAGTCGCCGGGACAACTCGCAGGGTTGGCGGCTGAACTGACCGCTGTGCCGCGAGAGCATGGGGCCAAGGGAGGTCGACCGCGGTCATCGCGACACCGAGTCGGCCAGCGGGCGCTGCGCCGTTCGGCTCGTCGTTACACTCTATCTACTATCCGATCCCATAAGGACGTCCCATGGCCTCGCCTGCCCCACCCAACCTGCGGGTGATCACTCACCAGACCAAGACCGAAGCGGCGGTCGGAGCGTTGCGCGATGCGCTGCTGCGCGGTGAGATCCAGCCGGGGGAACGCGTGCTGGCTGCGAGTATGGCTCGGGAACTCGGAATGAGTGCGACGCCGGTCCGGGAGGCGATCCGCATCCTGCAGACCGAAGGCCTGCTGACGATGGAGCCGCACCGCCCCGGCATGGTCGCCACGCTCGACCCCTCGGAGGTCGAGGAGTTGTACCTACTGCGGTCGCTGCTCGAGGGCAAGGCCACCGAAATGGCCACCCGGTCCGCCAGCCCACGACAGATCCAGGATCTGGAAGCCATGCACCAGGCGCTGGTGAGGTCGCTGGCAAAGGGGGGCAACAAGCGGTTCACGACCATCAACGCGGATTGGCACTTCGCCATCTACACGATGTCGAACACGCGTTGGTTGCGCGAGTTCATCGTCCGGCTGTGGATCCGGGTGCCGTGGAACCAGATCTACGTCGCGCCCGGGCGGTGTGAGGTTTCGGTCAGGGAACACGAGACGATTCTCGAAGCGATGCGTGCGGGCGACGCCGAACGAGCCGGGCAATTGATGAGCGATCATGTCGGCAGTGGACTGCGGACGCTGGAGCAGCTGCTCGGTACGGAGTCCGGCTACAGCGCTGACCTTGATCGGTGAGGTTCCCGAAGACCGGACGCCCAGATCTCGTGCGGTGAGGGTCGCGCTCGGGAGCCGCAAGTCAGCGCCTTCGTTCTCTCCTCTGCTGGCAACGGCTGCTGGCAGCGGCGCCCCGGGCGTAGTACCGGATTCGAACCGGTAGCCGATTCCCTTCGGTCTCCCGGTCGTCGTCAGGCCGTACGGCATCAACACCGCTCGTGACCTCTGCGCTGGGTGACCCCGACCGGCCGGAACCTGGTCGTCTCCCTGCCGCTCTGTGCCGCCATCACGGTGCCGGCCGGCACCATGGCGATTCGCCCCCCGGGCGGGGGTAGTGGGAGTCGACGTGGTGCGAACGTGAGCCGGCGCCGCTGTATCGCGCGCCGTGGCGGTGCCCACCCGATGTGCATGTGACCGCTGGAAGCGCCATGGCGCCGCTGGCGCGACATCCCCTCGATGCCGGTGATGGTGCCCCGGCTCAAGGGGCCAGGTGGTCCCTTTCGAGTATCCGCGTCCCTGCCCGACGAACGGGATGACGATCTCGGTACTTGACACTCTATCGAGTATCGAGCATCCTGTGTCGGACTCGCCAGACCGCGCTTGACCTGCGCGGACAGGCCATCCCGGGCAGGGGGTTCCATGCCGAAACTGATCACGCTGGATGAGACGACCGCCCTGGAACACTTCTTCGACGAGGGCTGGACCGATGGCCTTCCTATCACCCTCCCGACTCCCGAGCGGGTGACCGCGATGATCGGCGACTCCGGCTACGACCCGTCGGACGTACTCGGCGGGATCGCCGTACGGCGGGTCGAGGTGACCGCCGAGGACGCGGCCGTCGCCGCGGTGATGGCAGGTTGTCGACCGGTGCACTACCCGCTGGTGGTCGCCGCCGTGTCGGCGATGCTGGACCCGCGGTTCAACCTCGCCGCCGTGCTCACCAGCACCGGTGGAGCGGCGATCGTCGCGCTCGTCAGCGGCCCGATGGCGGAGACCGCAGAGATGAACGCCCGGGGCAACGTCTTCGGTCCCGGCAACCGGGCCAACATGACGATCGGACGGGCGCTGCGACTGCTCTGCATCAACGTGTTGGGCAGCCGGCCGGGGGAGACCGACCTGTCCTCGTTCGGGCATCCGGGCCGGCTGTCGTTCTGCTTCGCAGAGGATTCGCCGCGCGGCTGGGACCCGATCCGGATCGATCTTGGCTACGCCGCGGAGGACACTACCGTCACGGTCCTACCGGGAGAGTCGCCACGGCAGGTGGCGAACCACCTCACCGACGACCCCGAGCTGATCCTGCGGACCATCGCCTCGGCGCTCGCCGGCCCGTGGCACTTTCCGGTGGGCAAGGGCTTCCAGGCGTACGTCGTGCTGGGGCCGGAGCATGCGGACGCGGTGATCGGCGCCGGCTGGAGCCGTCGCGACGTGCAGACGTTCCTCTTCGAGGCCAGCCGTGTCACGCAGGACGACATCACCCGTTGGGGCGTGCTGATCGAGACCGGCGGACTGCACGACATGACCCCGGGACCGGACGGCAAGCTGCCGTCACTGGCCACGGCCGACGACGTCGTGGTGGTCACCGCGGGCGGCGCCGGTCCGGGTTGGTCGGCGGTCATTCCCTGCTGGGGTACGAAGCACCAGCGGGCACACATCGTCACGCGCCGGGTACGGCCGCCAGGGGAGGCGTTGCCGGAGTGCGGCCCGGACGGCTGCTCCATCGCCCACCGGCACACCTACCTGCAGCACCAGCACTGAGGAGGGCCTCCGGATGACCGACATCGTCGTGCACTGCCCCGTGCCGGATCGGCCGGTGGCCAACTCGCGCCCGGTCGCGCCACGCCGCGCCGTCCCCACCGGTGGCGGGCGGCTGGTGCTGGTGGACAACGGCAAGCCCAAGGCCAAGGAACTGTTGCGGTTGCTGGGCGACGCCCTCACCGAGCGGCTGGAACTGGCCGAGGTGGTGCTGGTGTCCAAGGCGTCGACCGCCGTCCCGCTGAGCGACGACGAGGCGACCGGGCTCGCCACCGCGTACGACCTGGTCCTCACCGGGCTCGGTGACTGCGGTGCGTGCAGCTCCGGCAGCGTGGAGGATGCGCTGGTGATGGAGTCGCTCGGGGTTCCCGCGGTGGCGGTGGTGAGCGAGCCGTTCCAGGGTCTGGCGGCGGCCGTCTGCCGGCGGATGGGCTTCCCGGGCCAGCATTTCGTGGTGGTCCGGCATCCGGTGTCCACCCTGGACGACAAGCGGTTGGCGGCCCTGGCCGACGACGCGGTCGATTCCGTGGTGACCCAGCTCGCCGGCGGTCCCGCCACCGACTGAGCACCCCCCGTGGCCGGGCGGATCCCGGCCGGACCAGACGTGGTTAGTCGATAGACTATAGAGTTGGGAGAAGCAGTCATGGGCCCACTGGCCGGGGTACGCGTCGCGGACTTCAGCGTGCGTTCGACGCCGGCCGCCCTGGCCACGATGCTGCTCACCGATCTCGGCGCTGACGTGCTCCGGATACAGCCGCCTGATGGCGATCCGCTGAGCGCGCTGCCGGGCACCGCCGTCTGGTGGCGCGGACAGCGGATCGTCAGCCGGCTCGACGCCCCACCCCCGTCGACGTTCGATGTGCTGATCGACACGGCGCACGCCCGGCACGACCCGCCGGAGTGGAACGACCGGCCACCTCGGCAGATACGGGCGCTGATCACCGCCACACCCTGGTCTCCGGTCGACCACCCGGCGCCGACCGGTACCGGAGCCGTCTACGGCGAACTCGCCGAAGCCTACTGGGGGCTGCTGCACCTGCAGGACGGAGTCCGGCCCGGGCCGGTGTTCCTCGGCTGGCCGCACGCCGGCTTCGGCGCGGGCTGGCTGGCCGCCATCGGCATCGTGGCGGCGCTCTACGAACGGGAGCGGTCCGGTCTCGGCCAGGTGGTCACCACCTCGCTCGTCGACGGACTCGCCATCCACAGCACCTCCCGCTGGATCGGCGGCGACCGCCTCGACCGGCTCGACCAGCCCCGCAGCACGATCGGCCGGATGGGTGACGAGCGCGCGATCATCTCGCTCTTCCAGTGTGCCGACGGCGGGTGGATCCACGTGCATACCGGACCACGCGGCGCCTTCGACCGGCTGATGGCCCTCCTCGACCTGGCCGACCTGGTGCCGCCGGCCGCCGGTGCCGGCCTGTTCGGCCGACCGCTCCCGACCGACCTGGCGGACCGGATGTGGGCGGAGGTCACCGCCACGTTCCGCAGCCGACCGGTGCAGGACTGGGTCGAGCTGCTCTCCGCCGCCGAAATCTGTGTCATGCCGATCCTGGCGCCCGGCGAGGCGCTCGGGCTGGCACAGGTGCGGGCCAATGAGCTGGCGGCCACCACGGACGGCGGGATCGAACGGCTGCACCGTTGGGCGCTGTTCGACCGGACCCCGATCCGGTCGACCGCAGGTCTCGACAGGTCACCAGCCGCAGGTCTCGACAGGTCGCCGGCCGCCGTGCCGGACCCGTCGTCGACCGCGACGCCCAGCCCGCCTCCGGCCACGATTCCCGACAGCCGCCGTCCGGCCGAGCCCGTACCCGCAGCCCACTCGGGACCGCTGGCCGGGGTGACCGTACTCGACCTGGGCATCTTCATGGCCGGCCCGTTCACCACCCGGATCCTGGCCGACCTCGGAGCCCGGGTGATCAAGGTGGAGGAGCCGGCCGGCGATCCGATGCGTCACCCGCTCGGCGCGTTCTCCGGGGTGCAGCGGGGCAAGGAGAGCATCGCGCTCGACCTGAAGTCCGACGCCGGCAGGGCGACCATGGGCCGGCTGCTCGACACCGCCGACGTACTGGTCAGCAACCTGCGGCAGGGCGCGCTGGCCCGGCTCGGCCTCGACCCCGCCACCGCCGCCGCCCGCAACGACCGCCTCGTCTACTGCCACACCACCGGGTACGGCAACCGGGGCCCGTGGCGGGACCTGCCCGCGTTCGAGCCGCTGCACTCGGCTCTCTGCGGGCTGCTCGGCCGTGCCGGCGGCCCCGGCAACCCGCCCGCCCACTATCTGTCCCACATGGATTTCGGCTGTGGCCTCACCGCCGCCACCGCGATCCTCGCGGCACTCTACGAGCGCGAGCGCTCCGGCCTCGGGCAGCACGTGGAAGTGCCGCAACTCGCCGCCGGTCTGATCGCGATGTCCGATGTGCACCGCCGCGACGGCGTCACGTACGACTCCTTCGCGCTCGACCGGGAACTGCGCGGGCACGCCCCGACCAACGGCCTGTACCGGCTTGCCGACGGCTGGATCGTGATCGCCTGCGGCGACGACACCGAGTGGAACGGACTGCGTGCCGCGCTCGACCTGACCGGTGTCGACTGGCCGGCCTACGCCACCGCGCGGCTCGCCGGGCGCGGGGCGGCACCGGCCGCCGCGATCCAGTCCCGGCTGGCAGGGCTCACCGTCGAGGCGGCCGGACCGTTGCTCGACGCCCACCGGGTGCCGTGGGCGCTGCCCCGGCCGGTCGAGTCGGCCCGGGTCGACCGGGAGCCTGGCCTCACCGGCCCAGGAATCGTGGTGACGACAACGCATCCGACGGCCGGCGAGATCTTCGAGGTCGGCCACACCGTCCGGTTCTCCCGCACCGTGGCGTGGCACCGCCGCCCGGCGCCGACGCTCGACCAGCACCGCGCCGCGATCCTCGCCGGCCTTGCCGACACGACCAGCGCTGCCGGGCTCACCGATTCGACCAGCGCTGCCGGTCTTGTCGATTCGACCGGCGCTGCCGGTCTTGCCGACTCGACCAGCGCTGCCGGGCTCACCGATACGACAGGCACCGCCGGCCGCACCGGCAGCGCCACCGACGACGGGAGGAGGGCCGGATGACCGCGAGCGGCTGGGATTCCGTACGGCCGAGCCGGGCGGACTACGCGTTCCCTGATATCCCGCGCACCGAGCGGACCGTGCCCGCGGTGTGGCGTCGGGCGCTGCGCTGGGGACCTGACCGGCCGTTCGTCTCGTTCGAGGGCGGCGACTACCTCAGTTACGGCCAGGTCGACGCCCAGGCGCGGTACTGGTCCGCCGTGCTCCGCGGCCGAGGGCTCGGCGCGGGGAGCCGGGTCGCGGTCATGCTGCCCAACACCGCCGAGCACCTCGCGATCTTTCTCGGCGCGCTGCGTGCCTCGATCGTGGTCGTCCCGGTCAATCTCGCCTTCCGGGGGGAGATGCTCCGGCACATCCTCGTCGACAGCGGGGCGACGGTGTTCGTGACCACCGCCGAATTCGCCGACCGGATCGCCGGCTGGAACCTGCCGGACCTCGCCGAGGTGGTGCTGGTCGACGATGCCCCACCGGCCGTCGGAGCCGTGGTGGAGGCCGTGACCGAGCCCGGTCCGGACGACATCGCGGCGGTGCTCTACACCAGCGGCACCACGGGCCCGTCCAAGGGCGCCCTCGTCAGCCACCAGTACTTCGTCTACTTCTCCTGGGGCTTCGCGCACGCACACGACGACACCGCCGACGACGTGCTGTTCACGGTGCTGCCGATGTTCCACGTCAACCCGTACGTCTGCACGCTGGTGCCGGCCATGATGACCGGTGCTCGGGCGGTGGTACATCGCCGGTTCAGCGCCTCGCGGTTCTGGGACCAGATCGCCGACTCCGGTGCGACGCACTTCGTCGGGATGGGCTCGATGGGCAACATCCTGATGAAGCGGCCGGAGAGCGAGTACCGGCCCGACCACCAGCTGCGGATGTGCCAGGTGGTGCCGGCCCCGGACGACCTGCGGGACTTCGAGGAACGGTTCCGGGTCCCGGTCGTGTACGCGATGTACGGGATGACCGAAGGGCTGATGGTGATGCCCAGCCGGGACGGGACGCACCGGCCGGGACTGATCGGCCGGGCACACCCGTACCACGAGGTGGCCGTGGTGGACGACGACGACCTGCCGGTCCCGCCGGGCGTCGCGGGGGAGCTGGTGGTCCGACCGCTGCTGCCCGGCCTGATGTTCAGCGGCTACCTGGGGCGGCCCGACGCCACGGTGGCGGCGTTCCGGAACCTGTGGTTCCACACCGGTGACCTCGGTATGCGCGACGCCGACGGCGACCTGTGGTTCCTCGGCCGCAAGAAGGACGCGATCCGCCGTCGCGGCGAGAACGTGTCCGCCTTCGAGGTCGAACGGGAGGCACTGCGGTTCCCCGCGCTGGCCGAGGCCGCGGCCGTCGGCGTCGCGGCCGAACTGGGCGAGGAGGAGGTGCTGCTCTGTGTGGTGGCACGGCCCGGCGAGACCGTCGACCCGGCCGCGCTGTACGCCCACTGCGCTGCCGGCCTGCCCGAATTCATGGTCCCGCGCTACATCGACGTCCGGGACGAACTGCCGAAGAACCAGAGCCAGCGGGTGCTCAAGCGGGATCTGCGCGCGGAAGGGCTGCGGCCCGGCGTCTGGGAAGCCCCCACCGTAACTGCAAGAGGGAGTAGTCGATGACCACAGCCACCCGTCCGGTTCCACGGCCGACGGCCCTCTCCGGGCCGTTCTGGGATGCCGCCAGGAACGGGGAACTCGTGATCCAGCGCTGCGCGACCTGTCGCGGGTACGAGTGGACGCCACAGGTCGGCTGCTCCCGGTGCTACACCGAGACGCTTGAGTGGACCCGGGTCAGCGGCCGGGGCACCGTCTACACCTACTCGGTGGTTTACCGGCCGCCGACGCCCGCCTTCGACACCCCGTTCGTGGTGGCGATCGTGGAGCTGGTCGAGGGCGTCCGGATGTTGACGGACCTGGTCGAGATCGATCCGGGCGAGGTGCGGATCGGAATGCCGGTCGAGGTCGCGTTCGACCGGGAACTGCCGATGCCGCTGTACCACTTCCGGCCGGTGACGGCATGACCGCCGCGCTGGTCCGGACCGCACGCCGGCGCCGGCACCCGCTGGCCCAGGCCCGGATCGTCGGGGTCGGCACCACCGAACAGGCTCGGGACCTGTCGCACCGGTCCGGCATGTCGCTGGCCCTGGAGGCGCTGCGGCTCGCCGCCGACGACGCCGGGATCGACATCGCCGAGATCGACGGGATCTCCTCGGTGGTCTCCGGCTACCCGTACGGGGCGGACGACGAGAACCTCCAGCTCTCTCAGGAGATGTACTGGATGCGGCAGCTCGGCCACCCGCTGCGCTGGATCGCGCCGCAGCGTGGCATCCCGGCCATCCTCGACGCCGCGATGGCGATCGACCGGGGCCTGGCGTCGACGGTGGCCATCGTGGTGGGGATGTCGCGCCCGGCCGACCCGACGAACACGGCCGCCTGGTCCCGCCCGGCGAACGAGTTCACCGGCTGGACCGGCTCGTTCACGGCCGTCCAGTTCGCCCTGGCCGGGCAGCGTTACCTGCACGAGTACGGCGACAAGGCGCTGCACGCGATGGCCAGGTCGTCGGCGACCATCCGCAACTACGGGCACCTCAACCCGGCGGCCGTCTACTCCGGGCGGGGGCCGTTCACGGCGCGGGACGTGCTGGACAGTCGGCCCATCGCCACCCCGCTCACGCTGCTGATGTGTTCCACGGTGAACGACGGCGGCTGCGCGCTGATCGTCACCAGCAGGGATCGTGCCCGGGACACCCGCAAGCGCCCGATCAGCATCGTCGCCGGTGGCGACCAGCAGCCGTATCCGCCCTACGTGGAGGCGCCGGTGCTGCACGGCGTACCGGACGAGGGCGCGTTCGCCCGGACGGCGATGGACCGGGCCGGCATCACGCTTAACGACATCGACATCGTCGAGCTGTACGACCACTTCGCGATCGGCGTGCTGATGGAGTTCGAGATGTTCGGCTTCTGCGGGCGCGGCGAGGCGGCCGACTTCGTCGAGTCCGGCGTGATGGAGCTGGACGGCAGGTATCCGACCTGCACCGACGGGGGCAACCAGGCCTACAGCCACAACGGTTTCCCGGCGATCTTCCGGCCGATCGAGGCGGTCCGGCAGCTCCGCCGCGAGGTGGCCGACCCGTGCACCGCTGACGGGACCGGCCGCCACTGCCACACACCCGGCCAGTGTCGCGCGGTCCGCGACCCGAAGCTCGCCTTCGTCACAAATCCCGGCCCGCCGACGGGCGGCGCGTCGTTCATGGTCCTGGGCCGCGACTGACCCGGACGGAACCAACAGTTTCTTCATTGACGAAGAAGTAGGTGAGAATTCGATGAAACCGTCCAATCGCCGTTTCCTTGCGGTGGGCGCCGCGGCCCTGGTGCTGGCGTCGTCCGCGTGCGGTTCCGGAAGCGACGTCGAAGCCAGCACGGACACCGCGTCGCTCAAACCGATCACCATCCGCTACGCCGATTTCGCCGACGACAAGAACAACACCGCCGAGGGGATGCGCCGGTTCAGTGAGGCGGTCTCCAAGGCGTCCGATGGGAAGATCACTTTCGAGTACTTCTACTCCGGCGCCCTGCTCGGCGCGAACGACATGGCGGAGGGTGTCGGCAACAGCATCGCCGACATGGGCATCGTCAACTCCACGTACAGCCCGCAACTGTTGCCGATCGGCAACTGGGCGAGCGCGCTGGGGTCCTTGCCGTCCAAGAGCTTCCCGGTCGGCACGCTGCAGGGTTCGGCGGCGACTGCCGACTTCGCGCTCAACAACGCCGAAATGGCCAAGGAGGCGGCCGACAAGAACCTGTTCATGCTCGGCCCGCTGTACGCGATCCAGCAGTTCGACCTGCTCTGCACCAAGCCGGTGACCACGCTGGAGGAGGCCAAGGGGGTACGGGTCCGGACCGGCGGCCAGACCTGGTCGAAGGAGGCCGAGGCGGTTGGCATGACGCCGGTGCCGCTGACCGGGGCCGAGCTGTTCGAGGGCTTCCAGCGCGGCATCGTGGACTGCGCGATGGTGCACCCGCCGGCGTACATCGGCTTCAATCTGTGGGAGATCGGCGACTACTACACGCCGACCCGGTTCTCCGGGTGGAACGCCTTCAACCTGGCGATGAACAAGGAGTTCTGGGATGGGCTCCCGCTCGTCGCCCGGCAGATCCTGTGGGACGCGACACCGCAGTTCCTGGCTGGCTTCCACGCCAAGAACTTCGGCTTCTACAAGCAGTTCGGCGACGAGGCCGGCTCCAAGGGGATCAAGTTCCAGCAGGTGAACCAGGGGCTCAGCGACGCGATCTCGGCGTACCAGAAGACCCAGATCGAGGCGATGACCGGCAACGCCCCCGCGGGCGTGGCCGACCCGGCGAAGTTCGTCCAGGAATACACCGCGGCGATCGAACGGTGGCGCGAACCGATCGTGGCCAAGGGTTACCCCGAGCGGGGTGACTCGCCGAGCGACTGGCAGCAGGCGTTCCAGACGGAGTACGACCTGCAGGCCTGGATCGACCTGATCAAGACAGAGATCTACGACAAGCGTCGTCCCAGCTGACCGGGCGGGCCGGCCGCGCGGGGGCGACCCCGCGCGGCCGGCCCGGACCGGGGATCCGGAGTATCCATGTCCGAGCAGACCGCCGAGCGTGGCGGACCTCTCGACCGGGCGTCCCGGCTGTTGGCCAACGGGTTGAGCCTGGTGAGCATCGTCGCGGTACTGGCGATGATGCTGCACGTCCTGGCCGACGTGACGATGCGCTACCTGAGCGACGCGCCCGTCGGCGGCACGATCGAGGTCGTCTCGTTCTGGTACATGCCGATGATCGGCTTCCTGTCGCTGGCCCTCTGCCAGCGGTTCGGCCAGCACGTCGACATCCAGATGCTGGTGGGTGCCCTGCCGGCCCGGCTCAGTGCGGCGTTCTCCGCGATCTCCACCCTGGTGGGTCTGGCCGTCGTGCTGGCGATCGGCTGGTTCGGGTGGGTCAACGCCCAGGCGCAGACGGCGATGCGGGAGACCGCGCTGGGAGCGGTGTCGGTGCCGATCTGGCCGCTGCGCTTCCTGGTGCCGCTCGGCTGCGCGGCGCTGGCGTTGCAACTCGTCGTGGAACTGGCCCGACAGGGTCGGACGATGCTCCGGGGGAGGGACGATGACTGACGTCGCAGCCGCCCGCGACACCGGGCTGCCCACCGAGGCGGAACTCGCCGACGAGCCGTCGCCGGAGGTCTCGCCGGGGCGGGTCCGGCTGCTGACCGCGACCGCCCTGCTCTGCCTTGCGGCGGCCGTCGGCTGCGTGGTGGCGATGTTCACCCTTACCGACCGGGTGGCGGTCGGCGCCGTCGCGATGGTGCTGATGCTGCTGTTGATGGTGCTGCGGGTCCCGGTGTCGATCAGCATGATCGCGACCGGGCTGCTCGGCATCTACGTCCTCGCCGGCGAACGGGCGTTGACCTCCTCGCTGCGGGACTATCCGTTCCGGACGATGGCGGACTGGCAGCTCAGCGTGCTGCCGATGTTCATCCTGATGGGCCTGGTGATGTGGCGCTCCGGGATCACCGCGCAGGTGTTCCGGGCCGCCGAGAAGTGGTTTGCCCGGCTGCCCGGCGGGCTCGGCGTGGCGACCAACTTCGCAGGTGCCGGGATGGCCTCGGTCAGCGGCTCCACGCTGGGCATCACGTACGCGCTGGGCCGGATCGCCATCCCCGAGATGCTCCGCGCCGGCTACGACAAGCGGCTCGCCACCGGGGTGGTGACGATGGCGGGGACGCTCGGCCAGCTCATCCCGCCGAGCATCCTGCTGGTGGTGTACGCCGGCGTGGCGCAGGTGCCGATCGGTGACCAGTTGCTGGCGGCGATCGTGCCGGGGCTGATCCTGGCGGTGGCGTACGCCGTCACAATCATCGCGCACGCGACACTGAAGCCGTCCAGCGCGCCCCGGGTGAACCGTCAGGTGACCTGGACGGAGAAGTTCAGCAGCCTGGGCGGGGTCTGGCCGTTGCCGTTGCTGCTGCTGGTCATCCTCGGCGGGCTCTACAGCGGTGTCTTCACGGCCACCGAGGCGGGCGCCTGCGCGGCGGCGCTGGCGTGTGTCGCCGCGATCCTGGTCAGCCGCAGGAAGTTCTGGAAGCACCTCTACCAGTCGTCCCGGGACACCGTCATTTCGACGGCGGCGATCCTGTTCCTGCTGATCGGGGTGGGCATCCTCAACCGGTTCCTGGCGCTCAGCGGGGTGGCCACCGCGTTCGCCGACCTGATCGAGGGGCTGCCGTTCGGCCGGATCGGGTTCCTGCTGGTGCTGGTGCTGTTCTACCTGGTGCTCGGCACCTTCATGGAGCCGCTCGGGATGATCCTGCTGACCGTACCGGTGTTCGCACCGACGTTGGCGGCGCTCGACATCAACCTGCTGTGGTTCGGCGTCTTCCTGGTCATCATGGGCGAGATCGCGATCATCTCGCCGCCGGTCGGCGTGCTGCTGTTCATCGTCTACCAGATGGCCAGGGACCCCGAGGTCAACGTGGGGCACGACGTCCGGATGGGCGACGTGTTGCGGGGCACGCTGCCGTTCCTCGCCGCGGCGCTGGTGGTGGTCGGAATTCTCATCGTCGCCCCGGACCTGACGACACTGCTGACGCCATGATCACCTCAGGTTCGTCATACTGTATAGTCTATAGAGATGGCCGGAGGCCATCCTCGTGGAGGTTGAGATGACCCATCAGGGCGTGTTCGTCGCCGACGCGGTGGTGCACTGCTACAACTGGCTACGCGAAAACCACAGGATCGCGCTGGCGCAGGATTTCGCCGAGGCGAGCTACCGGTTGCACAGCCGGATGTCCGACGACCGGCATCGGCTCACCCAGGACGAGTACATCTCCGACTGGCAGCCGGAGCAGCTCGCCGAGCTGATGTTCGCCGAATCCGACACCGACTTCGCCGTCTACCACGCGGTCCCGCTCGACGACTACTACAAGGACGGCCTGATCTCCATCGACAAGGGGATCCGGTTCCGGGCGGACAACCCGCACCGCAGCGCGCTCTACGGCAACATCAACCCGCTCGACACGGTGCGCGCAACGGAGCTGGTCGAGTACTACGGCCAGGAGCTGAAGGTCGACGGGATAAAGCTCTACCCGGTCCGCTACCACAGTGGCCGGAGCCTGCAGATCGCGCTGGACGACCGCAAGCTGGTCTTCCCGTTCATCGAAGCGGCCGCCGCACAGGGGATCCGGACGGTCGCCGTGCACAAGGCGATCCCCTTCGGGCGCACCGCGCAGAGCTACTACCGGGTCGACGACATCGACGAGGCCGCCGCGGCCTTCCCGGAACTCAACTTCGAGGTGGTGCACGCCGGGATGGCGTTCACCGAGGAGACCGCGTTCCTGTTGGCGCGGCACCCCAACGTCTACGCCAATCTCGAGGTCACCTCCACGCTGATCGTCAACCAGCCACGCAGGTTCGCCGAGGTTCTGGGCCAACTGCTCTACTGGGGCGGCCCCGACCGGATCCTGTTCGCCACCGGGGCGCACTTCGTCCACCCGCAGCCGGTGATCGAGGCGTTCTGGAACTTCCAGTTCCCCGAGGAGTTCATCACCGGATACGGCTTCCCCCGGCTCACCGACGAGATCAAGGCGAAGATCCTCGGCGCCAACCTGATGCGGATGCTCGGCCGCGACATCGGCGAGGTGCAGGCCAGGTCCGCCGGGGACCGGTGGGACCAGCGACGTGCCGGCGGGCTGGACGAGCCGTGGACCTCCCGGCGGGGCGTCCGCGTCCAGGAACCTTCGCCGGATGGCCGGGCCGCTCCCGTGCCCGTTGACGACGGGTCGACCCTGGGAGCGCCGGCATGAGCGCCGAGTGGGTCAGCCGGGTCGAGGCCGTGCTTGCCGACGTCGTCGACCCGTGCAGCTGCATGGCCTCGGCACCGGTGAACATCGTGGAGCTGGGGCTGGTGTCCCGGGTAACGGTGGACGACACAGTGGACGTGACGCTGACCCTGACAGACCCGATGTGCTTGTACTTCATCGACATGGCCGAGGAGATCCAGCGCAGGGTCGGCGAGGCCGGCTGGACCGGCGAGGTCCGGGTGCGCTACGACGCCGACGGCGACTGGACCCCCGACCGGATCAGCCCGGCCGCCCAGCGCCGACTCGATGACCAACGCGCCCAGCGTGCGCGGCTCCTGCGGATCACCCCGTACTCCTACCAATCATCCCCAGCGGAGGTGTAATCGTGATATCCACTGGCGTGGGAGCCGCGAAGCGGCTCTGGGCCCTCGACTGTCCGACGTTCACGATGGACCGTGGAATCCTCATGGTCGGCGGCAGCGGCACGGTCGTCGTGCCGATCCCGTCGTTCGTCATCCAGCACGAGAAGGGGCTCGTGCTGTTCGACACCGGCATCGTGCCCGAGGCCGCCACCGACCCGTCCGGGGTCTACGGCGAGATGGCCGAGTGGCTGCAGATGAAGTTCTCCCCTGAGCAGCGGCTCGACAGGCAACTCGCCAAACTGGGCTTCGGCGTCGGGGACGTCACCCACGTGGTGCTCTCACACGCGCACAACGACCACAGCGGCGGGCTGTCGATGTTCCCGCACGCCAAGTTCTACGCGGGCTACGGCGAGCTGGCGCACGCGTACTGGCCCGCGCCGGTGGCGCGGGGACTGTACCGGGTGGAGGACCTGCTGCCCACCCGGGCGTTCAACTGGCACGAGCCCGGCTCCGACTTCGACCTGTTCGGCGACGGCAGCGTGGTGCTGCTGTTCACCCCGGGGCACACCCCCGGCGAGTTGAGCCTCTTCGTCCGGCTGCACAACCGCAGCTTCATCCTCACCGGTGACACCGTGCACGTACGTGAGGCACTCGACACCGGGGCGCACGGGCCGTACGACGCCAACTCGGTCGAGGCGGCCCGCTCGGTCGAGCGGCTCCGGATGCTGCGCGACAGCACCGGCGCGACGATCTGGATCAGTCACGATCCCGACGACTGGGCCGAGTTCACCAAGTCCACCGACGGGTTCGACTGAGATGTCCGCAGAACGGGGAACCGAGGCCGGTAGCCCGGTGCCGTTGCCGCTGCGGGGCATCAAGGTCGTCGACATCGCGACCCTGTTCGCCGGGCCGCTCGCCGCCACTCTGCTGGGCGACTACGGCGCCGACGTGATCAAGGTGGAGCACCCGCGTCTCGGTGACGCGGCGCGGGTGCACGGCGAGACCAAGAACGGCGTCGGCCTGTGGTGGAAGATGCTCGCCCGCAACAAGCGGCCGATCACGCTCTATCTCGGTGCGCCGGAGGGCCGCGAGCTGTTCCTGCGGCTGATCCGCGACGTCGACGTGGTGGTCGAGAGCTTCCGCCCCGGCACGCTGGAACGCTGGGGGCTCGGCTGGGACGTGCTCGCCGCCACCAACCCGCGCCTGGTGCTGGCCCGGGTCAGCGGTTTCGGCCAGGTCGGCCCGATGGCCAGCCGCCCTGGTTACGGCACGCTGGCCGAGGCGATGAGCGGTTTCGCCCACGTCACCGGCCAGCCGGACGGGCCGCCGACACTACCGCCGTTCGGGCTGGCCGACGGGGTGGCGGCGGTGACAACGGCGTTCTCCATCCTGACCGCGCTGCGCGGACGGGACATCACCGGTGTCGGCCAGCAGGTCGACGTGGCACTTATCGAGCCACTGCTGACCGTCCTCGGCCCCCAGGCGACCGTCTACGACCAGCTCGGCATCATCCAGCAGCGCACCGGCAACCGCACCATGTCCAATGCCCCCCGTAACACCTACCTCAGCGCGGACGGCGTCTGGCTGGCCGTGTCGGCCAGTTCGCTGGCCATTGCCGAGCGGGTGATGCGGCTGGTCGGACGGCCGGACCTCTGCGAGCACGACTGGTTCCGGTCCGGCTTCGAACGGGCCAGGCACGGCGACGAGATCGACGCCGCGGTCGGTGCCTGGATCGCCGAACGGGCCGCCGACAAGGTCCTCGAGGAGTTCGAACGGGCCGAGGCGGCGATCGCGCCGGTGCTGGACATCGCCGGCATCATGTCGCATCCGCAGTACCGGGCGCTCGGTTCGATCGTCCACGTCGACGACGACGAACTCGGCGGGCCGGTGGCGATGCAGAACCTCATCGCCCGGATGTCCGGCACGCCGGGGGCGATCCGGTGGACCGGCCGTCCCCGGGGCAGCGCCAACGCCGAGGTCTATGGCGCGCTCGGGCTGTCCACCGAGGAGCTGTCGACGCTGGCCGCCAAGGGCGTCGTCTGAGCAGGACCGTCGTGCAACCCCGATCGAGAGGCACCGTCATGGAGTTGGTCCGAAGTTGGATGTTCGTCCCGGCGAGCCAGGAACGCTTCCTGCGCAAGTTGCCGTCGTTGCCGGTGGACGGTGTCTTCCTCGACCTGGAGGACGGCGTGCCACAGAGTGAGAAGGAGAAGGGCAGGAAACTGCTGGCGACGTTCGTCGAGGCCGGGCTTCCTGAGCGCCCGATCAGCTACGTCCGGATCAACAGCCCGGGGTACGACGGTTGGCGCGACGACATCGCCGCCGCGATCGGTGTCGTCGGCGTCGTGGTCCCCAAGGTCGAGTCGGCCGACGACATCGGGCAGGTCGACACCGTGCTTGCCGCAGCGGAGGCGGCAGCCGGTCGGCCGGTCGGTTCCACCGCGATCATCGCCGCGATCGAGTCGGCCGAGGGGCTGGCGAACGCGGCGGCGATCGCCAAGGCGAACCCCCGGCTCGCCGGGCTGCTGTTCGGCGCCGAGGACTACGCGCTGGACCTGGGGCTCCCGGCCAACCGGACCGGCCTCGCCGGGGAGCTGATCTACGCACGTTCGGCGATCGTCAACGCCGCACGGGCAGCCGGCATCATGGTGATCGACGGTGTCTACCCGGTGCTGGACGACGAGCCGGCCCTGCGGGCACACACCCAACAGGCACGTGACCTTGGGTTCACCGGCAAATCGCTGTTCCATCCACAGCAGATCGACATGATCAACGAGGTCTTCAGCCCGAGCCCGGACGAAATCGAGTACTCCCAGGAGGTGGTCCGGGAGTTCGAGATCGCGCACGCCAACGGCGCCGGAGCGGTGGCCGTCCGGGGACAACTCGTGGACCTGCCGATCGTCGAGCGCGCCCGGCGGACCCTCGCCTTCGCCGACGCGCTGGGGCGGACCGGCTGAGATGGAACTGGACGGACTGCTGCTGTCTCTCGACATCGACGGCACCCTCGACTGCGGCGACCCGAGGGGCCCGCTGGGCCGCGCGGACGTGCTCGCCGCGGTCGAGGCGGGGGCGCTGATCGGCAGCGCCTCCGACCGTACGCGGTCCGACCAGTTCCGGCTCTGGGCAGGCTGGCGAGTGACTCCGACGTTCGTCGTACCGAAACATGGTCTCGCTGAGGTGGCCGCCCGGTTTCCCGGGCGGCCCCGGCTGCACGTCGGTGACGGCTTCGTCGACTGGCTGGAGGCGACCCGTGCCGGGTTCGACTTCCTGAACGTGGCCGACCTCGCCGCCGCGCCGTGGTCGCTGCCCGCCGCGCTGCAACCCTGGTACGAGCACCACGACCGGTCGGGCCGCCCCGGCTCGCCGCCTCCGCTGCGGAGAGGAATCTGATGCCCAGCTACGGTTTTCGATGTGAGCGGTGCGCCCAGGAGCGCGACGTGGTCGCCCCGCTTTCCGGACCACCCCCGGTGACCTGCGACTGCGGTACGCCGATGCGGCGGATCTTCACCCCGGTCGGGATCATCGGCGCCGCGTCCTCCCGGTCCCGTCCGCCAGGGCAGCCGTCCGGTCCGGACGCCGGACACGACCCGTCGGTGATCGGCGGCTGCGTGATCCGACCCGAGTTGGCGGCGGCGTGGTCGGCGAAGAACCGGGGGGACGGTGCCGCGCTCGACAGGAGCATCGGAGTCCTCGAGTCGAAGGGCATGGCCGTACCCTTCTGACCGGCCGGCCCTGGCTAAACACCACCGATCGGTGGGCTTGACCCGATCCGACGGGCAGGGTCGGCAGGCTGCTCTCACGCGGTCGCGAGCCGTCGCGGTTGGATTGCCGGCTCCGCCGGCGGTTTCATCGACTACTGTTTATGTATGTCGCGCGCTGGCCGGTTGCTCCCTTGGAGGCGAGCGTCGCCGGCGCGTAGAAGCCACGTGACACCCCGGCGATGGTCCGACGTCGAGATCGATCAGTTGACCGGGTGGGCCGGCGGCGATCGGGAGCCCAGTCTGCCCATCGACCCGCAGGGCTGTCACCGCATGAGCCAGTGGAGTAGCCCGTGAAGAAGTCCCAGATCCTGGTGGTGGCCGCGGCGACCGCGGTGGTCACCGTGGCGGGAGTGCTGACCGCCCCGCCGCTGTTGGCCGCGACGCCTGACCTCACCGTGAACAGTGCCACGTCGTATCAGGTGATCGATGGTTTCGGTGCTGCGACGCCGATCTTTGGTGGTTCCGGGAGTCCGTGGACGACGGCGGAGACGCAGACGCTTGTCGGGTTGGGTCAGGGTCAGCTCGGTCTGTCGATCGTCAGGACCGTGGTGTCGCCGGTGTCGAGTGAGTGGGGGCTTTACGCGAGCAGCCTCCAGGCGGCGAAGGCCTACGGCTCTGACGTGAAGATCCTTGCTTCGCCGTGGACGGCTCCGGCGAGTTTCAAGACGAACAACAGCAGGATCAACGGGGGAAAGCTCCGGACCGACTACTACGACGACTATGCCGAGCATTTGAACGGTTACGTGCAGTACATGAAGGGTCAGGGTGTCACGATCGATGTGACCTCGGTGCAGAACGAGCCGGACTGGCATCCTGACTACGACTCGATGGACTGGACCGGCACGGAGTTGCGGAACTGGGTTCGTGACCAGGGTGCCAAGGTGAGGGACACCAGGCTCATGGTCGGCGAGTCGCTGCGGTTCAACCGCGCGTACTCCGACCCGACGCTTCAGGACGCGACCGCACGCGACAACATCGGGTACGTCGGTGGGCACCTCTACGATGCCGAGAACAGTGGCAACCTGTCCCCGTATCCGTTGGCGAACCAGTATGGCAAGAACCAGTGGATGACCGAGTGGAACCTGCACGCCGCCGACGGCAGCGGGTCGAACATCTGGGGCAACCCCAGCAACGCGGCGGTGTGGAACGAGAGCCTCGACGACATCATGCGGACGGTGCACAGGTCGATGGAGGCGGGTTGGAGTGCGTACGTCTGGTGGTACGGGCGGCGTTTCTACTCGTTCATCGGTGACGGCGACGGGCAGTACGGCACGACGAAGGGTGCGGTGCTGCGGCGTGGTCAGGCGTTCTCCCAGTACGCGAAGTACGTCCGGCCTGGTGATCGGCGGATCGCGGTGACGAAGAGTTCGAGGACCTCCGGTCTGGAGGTCACCGCCTACCAGGGCAGGGGGAAGACCACGCTTGTCATCCTCAACCGCTCGAACAGTGCGGTCGACAACGCCGTCGTCCAGACACCGCGGAGCATCTCGACCGCCGAGTACACCGTCACCTCACAGAGCCTCGGCGCCGCGACCCAGCCGGTGAACCTCAGCGATGGCCAGGCGATGGTCAACATCCCGGCGCGGAGCATCTCCACCATCACCGTCACCGAGGGGTCCACCCCGACCACCCCACCCACGGGCACACCGACCACCATCCCGCCGACCACCGCCCCGCCGACCACTCCACCCACCACGCCGCCTACCAGCGGCGGAGCCTGCCGGGTGACAAATTCGGTCAGCTCCTGGAACAACGGCCTGGTCGACAACATCACCATCACCAACACCGGCACGAGCACCGTCAACGGCTGGTCACTGAGATTCACCCTCGGCTCCGGACAGACCATCACCTCCGGATGGAACGCCAGCTACACGCCGAGCAGTGGCCAGGTGACCGCGACGAATGTGAGCCACAACGCAACGATTCCACCAGGCGGCTCCACGAGTATCGGCTTCCAGGCCAGCCACACCGGCAACGACGCCCCGCCGGGCGGCTTCAGTCTCAACGGCGCCGCCTGTAGCTGAGTACCCACCGTTCGCGGCCGGGCCCCGGCTGGCTCCGGGCCCGGCCGTGCTGGTCAGCATCCTGGCCTCGGTCTTCGTCCCCGGCCTGAGGTGGGGTCGCCGGCTTCATCGGTGCCGGTCTCACCTTCGCCGCCCTGACCAACACCTGTGCCATGGGCATGCTGCTCGGCAAGCTGCCCTACAACTGCGGTGCCCGCTGCGACCTGACGAGCATCGTCGGCCAGCTACGCGACACCGGTCGCCGGACATGAGTGGGAGTCTGCTGCTGATCGTCGGGCTGGCCGTGCTGATCGGGATCAGCCTCGGCCTCCTCGGGGGTGGCGGCTCCATTCTCGCCGTACCGCTGCTGGTCTACGTCGCCGATATGCCCGCGAAGGAAGCCATCGCCACGTCACTGCTCGTCGTCGGCCCGACCAGCGCGGTCGGGGCCCTCCGACACGCCCGGGCAGGTCGGGTCCGTTGGCGTACCGGTCTGATCTTCGGCCTGGCCGGCATGGCGGGCGCCTACGCCGGTGGTCGGCTGGCCGAGTTCATCCCGGTCGTGTACCTGCTCACCGGTTTCGCGATCATGATGCTGGCCACCGCGATCTCGATGATCCGCGGCCGGCGCGCTGCCGAGGGCAGGTCCGCGCCGCACGAACTGCCGGTGTTCCGGGTGATCCTCGACGGCGTCGTGGTCGGCTTGGTCACCGGCCTGGTCGGGGCCGGCGGCGGCTTCCTGGTGGTGCCTGCGCTGGCCCCTGCTCGGCGGCCTGCCGATGCCGGTCGCGGTCGGCACCTCGCTGGTGGTCATCGCGATGAAGTCCTTCGCCGGCCTGGCCGGGTATCTGTCGAGCGTCAGCATCGACTGGGGGCTCGCGGCTCTCGTCGCCGCTGCTGCCATCGCGGGCAGCCTGCTCGGCGGGAGGCTTGCCGGGAAGATCCCGGCCGATGTGCTGCGCAGGTCGTTCGGCTGGTTCATGGTGCCGATGGGTGTCTTCGTGCTCGCCCAGCAGTTTCCCGCGGAGCTGCGAGGTAACCCGCTGCTCTGGCTGGGCCTGGCCGTCGCCGCTGCGGCCGTTGTCGCGATTGCCGTACCGCTCGATCGGCGAACGCCGGGGAAGCACGACGAGTCGGCGAGCCTGCGCGAGGATTCAGCGAGCCTGCATGGTGAGCCAGCGGGGCTGCACGGCGACTCGACAAGGCCGCATGGTGAGTCGGCCGATGGGGAGCCGAGCGGGTCGCTGAGGGTGCGCGGCGGGTCGGCCGGTCGGGAGTCGCGCGGGTCCGCGTCCCTCCGCTGACCTTAGTGCCGGAACTGGGGTGGAGCTGGGTCAAGGCTCCACCCCAGTGCTCCCGCGTGGTCAGCCGAGCGCGCAGGCCGTGCCGTTGAGGGTGAAAGCGGTCGGCCCGGCGGTGTTGCCGGTGTGGGTGGCTTGGAAGCCGAAGTTGACCGATGCGTCACGTGCGATGGTGGCGTTGTAGGAGACGTTCCTGGCCGTCACCTGGCCGGAGGAAGGCGAGTAGCTGGCGTTCCAGCTCGAGGTGATGTTCTGGCCGCTCGGGAGGGTGAAGACCAGGGACCAGCCGTTGATCGCGGTCGTACCCGTGTTGGTGATGGTGATGCTCGCGGTCAGGCCGGTGTTCCACGCGTTGATGGTGCTGGCGACCCGGCAGGCGCCGGTGGACGGCGTCGGCGTGGTTGGCCCCGGCGTCGGAGTCGTCGGCCCAGGTGTCGGATTGGTCGGCCCCGGCGTCGGCGTCGTCGGTCCCGGCGTCGGTGTGCTCTGGAACTGCGTGAAGAACTCCCATGTTTCCTGGGGGAGCCATTGGGTGTTGGAGCCGGCGTCCTGCGGTGTGGGGGTGTGCCCGCCGTCGAACGCGTACCAGGCGACCGGATGCCCGGCGGAGCATCCCGAGTAGTGGAACTCGGTGTGCCTGCCGCTACCCTGTGCCGGCTCGGGCGGGTTCGCCGCGGTGCAGCCGTTGTTCCTGACGAACCTGTCGCGCATCGATCGTCCGCCGGAGATGCTGAGCACGTTGTCACTGAGCCCGTGTGCCTGTAGGTAGGCGATTGGCTGGTTCCCGCCGTTGCACCCGCTGATCACGCCTCCGGAGTAGATCGCGACCGCGCGGAAGACGTCTGCCCGGGCGCACGCCAACGCGTAACTCATCCCGCCGCCGTAGCTGAACCCCAGGGAGAACAACTGCGACGTGTCGACACAGAGGGCGTTTCCGATCGTCTGGATCATGTTGTCGGTGAAGGTCACGTCCTCACCGCCGGAGTTGGCCCAGCCGGCGTTGAGGCCCTCCGGGGCGACGAAGATCGTGCTGTTGTTCGACAGCGGCAGCAGTCCGTAGTAGTTCCCGCTCACGACGGAGTTGGCGTTGCCGTTCAACCAGTGGAATCCGAACACCAGCCGGTAGGGGCGGCTGTTGTTGTAGTTGTCAGGAACCCTCAGGACGAAGCTGCGGGTCTTCCCGCCGCTCTGTATCGAATGTCTGCCGCTTGTCAGGGTTGGTGCCCGGCCGCAACCGGCGGTGGACGCGAGGACGCCGACGCCGGTGTCCGACGCGGCGACCTCCGTCGCACCTGGCACGGCCGCGCCCGACGGCAGCGCGGTCGCTACCAGCATCGCGACGCCTGCGGCGGCTACGGCCCCGGACAGCGACAGGAGCGTCGCGCGACCTCGGCGAGCTGCTCTGTCAAACACACTTCCTCCTTCAGTCGCATTCTGATCGCGGTGTGCGCGCATGTGGGCTGACCGGGCCTGAGCGGCGGACGCCGGCCGGGTCCGATCGCCGCTACCGCACGGTTACGAGGCCCCGACTGATCGCTTCGGTGGCCGCGGTCCGCCGGTGTGTGACCTCTGACAGCCGCTTCCGCGCGACGGGGTCGGCGTGCACCGACCCCGTCGCCCCACCTCGCCCCCGTGTCCACTTACAGTGGCCATCGTCAATATACGATCGGGTATGACGGTCGTCAATGTATATGTTGAGCTTCGACTCGGAGCGGTCGAGGTCGTGACCCGCCCGCTACCTCACCCGGCCAAGCGAACTCGCGAACCCCCCGAACGCCCCACACGCGGCGGCGAACGCGCGGGTGCGCGGTGGGTTCGCGAGCGCAGCGAGATCGGGGGTACGGCGAACTCACCCGGTACGCCAGAGTGGCCCGCCGTTCCGACTTGCGGATCAGTCGCGTCCTCCGGGCGGCGGTGCGGACGGAGATCCCACCGGCCTGCCGCTCCGGCCACCTTCTCGGCGACCTGCCCGCCACTGCTGCGTTCGACCTGCGGACGGCTGGCTCTCCGCCCGTCCGGCACCACGCCGGTGGCCCGGCTGTCACCCTGCCTCGGTACGCCGACGGTCGCGCCTCGCCCGCGGTGCTGCCGCAGCCGGATCTCGCCAGTAGTGCTGCCGCAGCCGATGCCCCGCGCCGGTGGTGGTCGATGAGTCGACCTGTACGCCTCGGTTGCCCGAGTCCGACCGGGCAGCACCGGTCGTGGGCGAACTGACCGCCGGTCCGCCCCGCCACGAATGTGCTGGGACCGGAGAACCCCTGCATCCACCTCGTCGGCGACCGCCCCGTGATCGACACGCCTGCACTCGCCGGGGACGCTGGGGCCTGCCGGCCCCGTTCGAGTGGCCGGCGGGGGCCGCTGCGGGTGCCGCCACCTTCGACCTGTCGACCCGCGCGCCAGTCCTGAGACATTTTATTGACGACCGTCACCTAAGTTGCTAGCTTACGGCAATGATGTCTATCAATGAAAGGGTTCGACGTCGACTACGGGTGGCGCTCGTCGGGTTGGCTTCCGGGGCGCTCGCGGCGACCGCCGGGATCGTGCTCGCCACACCGGCCACTGCGGCCTCACTTGTCGAGGTGGCCAACTTCGGTGACAACCCGGGCGGCATGCGGATGCACGTCTACGTTCCGGACTCCCGGCCCGCCAACCCGGCGATAGTGGTGGCGATGCACGGCTGCGGCGGTTCGGGTCCGG
Source organism: Plantactinospora sp. CNZ320 (assembly GCF_002846275.1). Classification (NCBI taxonomy): domain Bacteria; kingdom Bacillati; phylum Actinomycetota; class Actinomycetes; order Micromonosporales; family Micromonosporaceae; genus Plantactinospora; species Plantactinospora sp. CNZ320. The sequence goes on along the minus strand of NZ_PJMP01000001.1, from coordinate 1,923,695 downwards.
GCTTCTACTCCGGCAGCGAGTTCGCCTCGCAGGCCGATCGGTACGGGTTCATCGTGATCTATCCGACCGCGACCCAGCAGGCGGGCTTCGGCAACTGCTTCGACGTCTGGTCTGCGGCGTCCAAGCGCCGGGGCGGCGGCAGTGACCCGGTGTCGATCATGTCGATGGTGACGTACGTCCAACGGCAGTATTCCGGTGACCCGAACCGGGTCTTCGCGACAGGCAGTTCGTCCGGCGGCATGATGACCAACGCCATGCTCGCGCTCTATCCGGACGTCTTCAAGGCTGGCGCGGCGTTCATGGGCGTGCCCTTCAACTGCTTCGCCAACGCCGCCGACTTCCCGCCGCAGAACAGCCAGTGCGTCAACGGGCGGATGGACCGTACGCCCCAGCAGTGGGGTGACGCCGTCCGCCAGGCGTACCCGGGCTACACCGGCGCCCGCCCCCGAGTCCAGTTGTGGCACGGCACCAACGACACGCTCGTGCCGTTCCAACTGCTCCAGGAGGCGGTCGACCAGTGGACAAACGTCCTCGGGCTGAGCCTCACGCCGACCTCCACGGACACGCCGCAGCCGAACTGGAACCGGCGGCGCTGGACCAGCGGCGGCGCCACGGTTCTCGAGGCGATAAGTGTCAACGGTGCCGGCCACAGCCTGCCGATGAGCGGGATGGCCCAGGCGGCGGTGCAGTTCTTCGGCCTCACCGGTGGTACGCCGACCGTGCCGCCGACGACCACGTCCTCGCCGACCGTGCCACCGACGACCACGCCGTCACCGACCGTGCCACCGACGACCACCCCACCGCCGTCGACGGGTGCCTGTCGGGTCGGTTACACGGCGAACAGCTGGACCGGCGGCTTCACCGCCAACGTGACGGTCACCAACACCTCGAACACCGCCGTCAACGGCTGGACCGTGCAGTGGAGCTGGCCGGGCAACCAGCAGGTGACGAACGCCTGGAACGCCACGGTCAGCCAGTCCGGCGCGCAGGTGTCGGCGCGCAACGTCTCGTACAACTCCACGATCGGGGCCTCGGCGAGCGTCACGTTCGGCTTCCAGGGCACCTACAGCGGGACGAACCAGGCGCCGACCCAGTTCACCCTCAACGGCACGGCGTGCAGTCAGTGACGGCGCGCGGAGCGCGGACGGCGACCCCCACCGTCAGATGACCGAGGATCAGGGGAGTTCGACCAGGCCGGCGCCGAGTACCACGGTGCCGGCCTGGTCAACGCTCTCGAACCGGTAACCCGCCGGATCTGCCCAGACCCGGGTGCTGAGGCTGTCGCCGGGCGCGATCGGCCGGGTGAAGCGGCAGCTCAGCCGCGCCGGCTCGGCGCCGTCGGCCAGCACGGTGTGGCTGGCGATGGCGAGACTGGCCAGGCCGTGCACGATCACGCCGGGCAGCCCGGCGGCGCGGGCGAACTCCTCGTCGAGGTGGATCGGGTTGTGGTCGCCGGAGGCGTCGGCGTAGCGACGTGGCAGGTCGAGCGGCAGGGGTACGGTCCCGGTACGCAGCGGCGGACCGCCGGGCGGCTCGGTCGGCAGGGTGGGGGAGGGGGTCCCCAGGCTCAGGTCGGTCGGCACGCCCCGGTAGAACTCGGTGACGTACTGCTCGTTCAGCAGCGCGCCCTCGTCGTCGTACGTCCGCACCCCGATCGTGGCGACGGTGCCGCTGCGCTTGCCGTGCAGCCCGAGCACGGCGGCGCGGACGGTGACCGTCTCGCCGACCGGAAGCCGGCGGTGGAGGAAGATGTCCTGCTGGCCGTGCACGACCCTGGCGCGCAGCTCGGCCGGGGCGGCGGTGCCGGCGACCGCGAGGACCAGCGCCATGGCCGGGACGACGGCGTAGACCGGTGAGGGTCCGCCGACGGCCTCGGCGTAGGCAGCCAGGCCGGCCGGGGCGACGTCGAACCGGCGGGGCTCGCTCCAGCGGCCGACGACGGACCCGTCGAACGACTCCATCAGTCGGTCACCTCCAGCACCACGGCGCCGGCGGTGTCGCCCGCCGCGCACCCGGTGAACAGGCCGCGTCCGCCACCCCGGGCGTGCAGCGCGGCGACGAGTTCGGCGATCGCCCGCAGGCCGGTCGGTCCCTGCGGGTGCCCGTAGACCAGGCTGCAGCCGTACGGGTTCATCCGGTCCAGCGCGAAGCCGGTCTGCCGGGCGAAGTAGATGTCGTTGACGGCGAACGGGTTGTGCGTGGTCACCACGTCGATGTCGGTGATGTCGAGGCCGGCGTCGGCGAGCGCGGCCCGGGCGGCCGGCACCGGCGCCTTCGGCATCCGGGCCCGGTCGGTGCGGGCGAAGCCGACCGCGAGCAGTCGGGCGACCCCGGTGCCGCCGCTGAGTTCGCGAGCCCGGTCGACAGTGCTGAGCACCGCCGCTGCGGTGCCGTCGCCGGGATGGGTCTGCGACCCGTACGTCACGAGGCCGCCGGGCTGGACCGGAGAGAGCGCGGCGAGCCCGTCGGCCGTGGTGTCGTGTACGCCGTGGTCGTCGTCGACCACCACGTTGCCGCGCCGGCCGGGTACGTGCACCTCCACCAGGCGACCGGCGCGGTGCGCGGCGGATGCGCGGTACTGCTCGTGGCGCAGCAGCGTGACGGCGTCGATCTCGGCGCGGGAGTACCCCTCCTCGGCGGCCACCCGCTCGGCGGTGTCGAGCATGGACTGGCCGGTGTTCGGGTCGTGCCGCATCGGGTCCAGCACCCAGTGCTCGGTCCGGGGGGCCGCACCCGGACTGCGCTGTGCCGACCAGACCAGCAGCGGACCGTTGCTGGTGCGGTCGGTGGCGAGTGCGAGCACTGTGCGGTGGGCGCCGAGTTCCACCTGGACGGCGGCGGCCTGCACCACCGCCACCGAGGTGGCGCAGGCCTGCGCGATTGCCGGGCCGGTGACGGTGTCGAGCCCGAGCCGGGGGTGATGGTGGTGGCGCCGTAGAAGGACGTCGGCTGCGGCACGGTGCTGCCGAGGGCGACCTGACCGATCTCGGCGGCCGGTATTCCGCCCCTGGCCAGCGCCCGCGCGGTGACGTCGACGGCGAGGTCCACGCTGGACATCTCCGCGAGTGGGCCCTGCCAGCGGCAGAACGGCGAGGACCAGACCAGGTTGACCGGTATCGCCACGTCGGAGAGGCGCATCACGCGTTCCTGGCGAGGTCGGCGGGCTGCCCGGTGGATCGCATCTCAGCTCATCCCCTCGGCCTGCCCACCGGCGACGGTGAGCACCTGGCCGTGCACGAAGTTCGACCACGGCGAGCAGAGCAGGAAGATGCCGCCGGCCGCCTCCGCCGGGGTGGCGGGCCGGCCCAGCGGGATGCGCGCGGCGGCCTGTTCCCGGACGGTACCGGGGATGCCCAGCCGGATCTGGTGGTCGCCGTGGGCGAAGGTGCCAGCCTCGGCGGCGTCGGCGGTCAGCCGGGTCTGCACGAATCCGAACGCCACCGCGTTGACGTTGATCCTCAACGGCCCCCACTCCTTGGCGAGCGTCCTGGTGAGGCCGGTCAGGGCAGCCTTGGCGGCGGCGTAGTTGGCCTGGCCGACGTTGCCCATCGTGCCGGCGATCGAGGTCACGTTGACCACCTTGCGGAAGATCTCGCGGCCCTGCGCGGCGTCGCGCTTGGCGGCCTCCCGCAGCACCGGCGCGGCGGCGCGCAGCAGCCGGAACGGCGCCGTGAGGTGGATGTCGAGCATCGCGGCCAGCTGCTCGTCGGTCATCTTGTGGAAGATGCCGTCCCAGGTGTAGCCGGCGTTGTTGACCACGATGTCGAGCCGGCCGTACTCGTCGACGGCGCGGGCGACGACCTCGGCCGGTGCCGCCGGCACGGTCAGGTCGGCCGCGACCGCGACCCCACGACCGCCGAGCGACTCGACGGTACGGTCGAGGGCCTCGCGGTCCAGGTCGGCGCAGACCACCCGGGCACCGTGCTCGGCGAGCAGTTCGGCGGTGGCCCTGCCGATCCCGCGCGCCGCTCCGGTGACCACCGCGACCCGGTCCGCCAACAATCCACTCACGGATGTCCCTCCGTCGCCGAGGCGAGCTCGGCCGCCAACACGTCCTGCCAGGTCCGGCGGGCCGTCAACTTGTCGAACTTGCCGGTTGCCGTCGTCGGCAGCTCGTCGACGAACCGGACGACGTCGGGCAGCCACCAGCCCGCCACCCGGGGTCGCAGGTGCGCGAGGAGCGCGTCGGCCGAGACCTCGGCGCACGCGACGACGAGCGCGGCGGGCCGTTCGCCCCAGATCGGATGCGGTACGGCGATGACCATGGCCTGGGCCACCGCCGGGTGGTCCATGAGGTGGTTCTCCAGTTCGATCGAGCTGATCCATTCGCCGCCCGACTTGATCAGATCCTTCGCCCGGTCGAGCAGGTGGAGGTAGCCGTTGTCGTCGACGGTGCCGATGTCGCCGGTACGCAGCCAGCCGTCCCGGAACCGGGTGGTGTTGGCGTCGTCCTCCGGCTGGTGGTACGACTCGGTGACCCACGGCCCGCGTACCTCGATCTCGCCGGAGGAGCGCCCGTCGTGCGGCAGCACCACCCCGTCCGGGTCGACCACCCGCAGCTCCACCCCGGCTGTCGGTACGCCCTGGGTGGCGTGCAGTGCCTGCCGGTCCTGTTCCGACCGGTCCTCCAGATGCCGGCGGACCATCGTCAGGTTGCCCGACGGCGACATCTCGGTCATTCCCCAGCCCTGCCGCAGGGCGACTCCGCGCCGTTCGTAGCGCTGGATCAGCTCCAGCGGGACCGCCGAGCCGCCACAGAGGATCCGGTCCAGGCTGGCCAGATCCTCCGGGCTCGGTGCGAGCTGGTCGACGGCGAGCCAGAAGGTCGGCACCCCGGCCGCCACCGTCACCCGCTCGTCCCGGACGAGGCGTACGACGGTGGCCGGGCTGGTGTCCGCACCGGCGAGGACCAGACCTGCCCCGGCCAGCGCCGCCGAGTACGGCATGCCCCAGGAGAGGGCGTGGAAGAGCGGGGTGAGCGGGAGCACGATGTCGCGTTCCCGGATGGCGAACGAGTCGACGAACAGGCCGCTCATCGCGTGCAGGGTCAGCGACCGGTGCGAGTAGACGACGCCCTTCGGACGGCCGGTGGTGCCACCGGTGTAGCAGAGGCAGGCGGCGCTCCACTCGTCCACCTCCGCCGGCTCGTCCTCCGGCGCGCTCGCCAGCAGCTGCTCGTAGTCGGTCGCGTCGGCGAAGTCCGGGTGGGTGGTGCCGCCGTCCGGCACCACGACGTAGTGCCGTACGCCGGGAAGTCGGCTCCGGATCGGCGCGAACTGCCCGGTCAGGGACGCCGTAACGAAGATCACCCGGTCCTCGGCGTGCGTGGCGATCGCCGCCACCTGGTCCGGGTGCAGCCGGATGTTCAGCGGTTGCAGCACCGCGCCGGCAAGTGGCACGCCGTAACACAACTCCAGGTGCGCAAGGCCGTTGCAGGAGTACGTGCCGACCCGGTCGCCGGGTTTGACGCCGAGCGTGGCCAGCGCGTTGGCCAGCCGACGTGCCCGGCCGGCCAGTTCGGGCCAACCGTACGCAGCCCGGCCGGCCTCGGTGTGTCCGACCAGCCGGGCGTGCGGGCCCAGCGCGGCGGCCCGGCGCAGCATCATCCCGACCGACAGCGGCATCGAGCCCATGGTGCTCCGCACGTGTCAGCCCTCCGTCGCCCCGGCTCCGGTCAGCAGTGCGCGGAGCCGATCAGGCCACGGGCTGCTCAGACCCGTGTCGGCGTCGATCCACACCACGGTCAGTGTTCCCCGGGCCAGCGTCGTGCCGTCCCGGGCCACCGTGAAGGCGTAGCGCAGCGAGGCGCGCCCGACGTGCTCCACCGCAAGGGTGGTCTCGGCGATCTCGCCGAAGTGCAGGGGGGCCAGGTAGTCCACCGTGAGGTTCACCCGGGGCATCCAGCGGGCGTCCTCCGCCGTGACGCCGAGCTGGTCCTGCAACTCCTTCTCGGCGCTCTCCACGAAGCGCAGGACAACCCCGTAGTGCCACCGGTCCGCCGGGTCGGTGTCCGACCACTCGAGGCGGCGGCGCACGACGATCGACGCTGGCTCGGCCATCCCGGTCTCCCCGCCTGGTCCGGTAGCTGGTGTCGTCCGGTGCGGACACGCGGCCCGGGGTCCCCGAGCCTGGACCGAGTCTGACCATCTATGTGTCTATCGTCAAGACTAGTGTCACATATCGCCTGCCCGACTGGTGTGGGTGCGCACCAGTGCGGCGAGGGCGGGGTCGTGTCCGGCGACCACCTGGACCACGCGTTGTTCGGCGAGTCCGGTCAGCCCGTCGTACAGCTCGACGAAGAGCGCCCGGGCCGCCGCCCGGGGCCAGCGCGCCGGCAGCAGTTCGGTCGGCAGTTCCGGGTCGAGGCTCGGCATGGTGCGCCAGTCGTCCATCAGGGCGGTCCGCGCGACGAGGGCCTCGGCGGTGCCGATCCGGCCGCTGCGCCACCGGCGCCGGACCGGCTCGTACGCGGCGAGGATCCGCTCGTACTCGGCACGCAGGGCGGCCAGGTCCCAGGCGTTGATCGGGTGGCCGCCGGTCGGCCCGCCCTCGGCCAGCTCGGCGGTGAAGACGGTGGCCCGGTCAATGTCGAGTTCGGCCAGGATCGTCGTCACCTCGGTGACCCGTTCGTGCGGCGAGACCCAGAGACCGTCGTAGAGCGGTGCGAAGCCGTGCCAGCCCAGCCGGGTGCGCAGGGCGTGCCGGCGGGACCTGTCGTCCTCGGGTACCGAGAAGGCGGCCACGGTCCACCGGCCGGTCCACGGTGTCCGCTCGGTGCCGAACGACAGGATGTGCCCCCGGCCCTCGGCGAGTACCCCGGCGGCCCGCTCGCTGAGCGCGTACGAGGTGCGCCGGCCGGACTTCGACTGCTCCAGCAGCCCACGTCGGGCCAGTCGGCTCAGTGCGGCGCGTGCGCTGACCTCGGTGATACCGAACTCGCCGAGCAGTGCGACCAGGGCCGCCGAGGGCAGCGGGGCACGCTGGCCGTACCAGTAGTCGCCGAGCAACGTCAGCAGCAGGTGTTGCGGGCTGCCGCCGGCCTGCACACGGGGCAGGTCGGCTTGGGGCGACGCGGACTGCATCGACATGCGGCAGACTTTACCGATTCAGTGTCGGCGTGCGGCCGGTCGGCCTGCGTCGAGCCGGTGTCGAGAGCCTGGCCGGCCCGGCTCCCGTGCTGCCCGCTGCGGCCCTGGGACCGCCGGGTCGAGCCGGCCGACGCAGGCCGGAGCCGCCGTCCCGCATCGAGCGCCGGGCATGAATAACGTTAGGCATGAATGTTGACCGGCGTGCGATAGATGTCTAGCGTCTCCGTGACAGGCTTTCCCTCGTGGTGGGAGGCAACCGTGCGACGTACCGCCGTATTCGCCGTCGCGCTCGTCGTGGCGGTCGCCACGGCCGGCTGCGGCGACGACCCGTCCGCAGGTGACGGCGACGGCCCGATCCGGGTCGGCCAGATCGTCTCCCTGACCGGCAACTACGCACCCCTCGGCACCGAGAACGAGAAATCCGTGGCGCTCGCGGTCGAGCAGATCAACGCGGCCGGGGGAGTGCTCGGCCGCACCGTGGAGCTCATAGTCCGCGACGACAAGAGCCAGCCCGACCAGTCGGTGCTGGCCTTCAACGACCTCCGTGGCCGGGACGTCGCGGCCGTGATCGGCTCGCCCTTCTCCAACTCCGCTCTGGCCACCATCCCGCTGGTCGACCGGGAGAAGATCCCGTACATCTCGCTCACCCCGGCCGACGAGCAGGTCGACCCGGTGCATCCGTACGTCTTCGTCGTGCCGGCCACCTCGGCGACCTATGCGGACCGGATCCTGCAGTACCTCAAGGCACAGAACATCACCCGGATCGCCGTGGCGTACGACGGCCGCAGCTCCTACGCCAAGGCCGGCTTCGACGGCACCCGGGAGAAGGCGCCCGGCCACGGCGTCACTCTCACCGCCACCCCGGAATTCCAGACCACCACCACCGAGTTCTCGGCCGTCTTCAACCAGGTGCGCTCCTCGGGGGCACAGGCACTCGTGGTCTGGGCGACGGGCGCTCCGGGCGTGGCGCTGGCCAAGCAGTACGCCACCGCCGGACTCGACGTGCCGGTGGTCTTCACCGGTGCCCAGGCCAGCAAGCTCTGGCTGGACCCGGTCGGTCCGGCAGCCGAGGGTGCGGTGGTGGCCAGCTCGATCGGCGTGGTCGGCGACACCCTTCCCGACGGCGCACAGAAGCAGGCGATCAACGAACTGGCCGGCGCGTTCCGGGACAAGTACGGGTACCCGCCACCCCAGTTCGCCCAGGACGGCTACAGCGGGGTACGGCTGCTCGTCGCCGCCATCGAGAAGGCCGGCGGTACCGACCGGGAGAAGATCCGGGACGCGCTGGAGGGGCTGACGGTGACCACTCCGAACGGCACCTACACCTACAGCGCCACCGACCACGCCGGCCTCAAGGCCGACTACATCTCGGTCAACACGGTGCAGGGCGGCGCGTTCGTCCCCACCGACTGGGCGCGGGAGCAACTCGCCTCGGTGGCGGGCAGGTGACCGAGCCGCTGTTGCGGGTCGCCGGTGTCTCGCACGCCTTCGGCGGCGTGTACGCGGTGCGAGAGGTCGACATCGACGTCGGGTACGGGGAGTTGCGTGCCGTCATCGGGCCGAACGGTGCCGGCAAGTCCACGCTGTTCAATCTGATCGGCGGCCAGTTGGCGGTGCGTACGGGCACGGTCGAGCTGGCCGGCACCCGGCTGGACCGGCTGCCGGCGCACCGCCGGGCTCGGCTCGGCATCGGGGTGGTCTTCCAGGGCGCCCGGATCTTTCGGGGAATGACGGCGCTGGAGAACGCGATGGTCGGCGCGCACGCCGTCACACGAGTGGGTTTCGCCGGAGCGGTGTTCCGGCTCCCCGGGCACCGCCGGGAGGAGCGGGAGATCCGGCACAGCGCCCGGGAGGCGTTGACCCGGGTCGGCCTCGACGACTGGGCCGACCGGCCGGCGGAGTCGCTGCCGCTGGGGCAGCAGCGGGCACTCCAGGTGGCCCGCGCGCTCTGCGGCCGCCCTCGCCTGCTGCTGCTCGACGAGCCGGCGGCCGGTCTGCGGGCGGCCGAGCGGGACGCACTGGCCGGGCTCTTCGAGGAGCTGAAGGCGGACGGTCTGTCCATGGTGGTCATCGAGCACGACGTCGCCTTCGTGACCCGGCTGGCGGACCGGGTGACCGTACTCGACCTCGGTCGGGTGATCGCCGAGGGCACTCCCGCCGAGATCCGGGCCGATCCGGCGGTCGTCGCCGCGTACCTCGGGACGGTGGCGTCCGCGTGATCGACGTTGTCGACCTCACCGTCCGGTACGGCGTCGCGGTCGCGCTGCACGAGGTCAACCTCACCGTGGCGGCCGGGGAGATGGTGGCGCTGATCGGCCCCAACGGCGCGGGGAAGTCCACACTTGTCGACACACTCTCCGGAATCCGCCGACCCGCCGGCGGTACGGTGACGATCTCCGGCCGGCTGGCCCACGTACCCGAGGGGCGTCAGGTCTTTCCCGACCTCACCGTCGACGACAACCTCCGGCTCGGCGGCTGGCGCATCCGCAACCGCGACACCGGCCCGATCTACCAGATCCTGCCCGGCCTGGCCCCGCTGCGCCGCCGCCGCGCCGGTCAGCTCTCCGGCGGGGAACAGCAGATGGTGGCCGTCGGCCGGGCGCTGATGGCCCGGCCGGACGTGCTGGCGGTTGACGAGCTCTCGCTCGGCCTCGCCCCGCTCGTCGTCGCCGATCTGGTGCGGCACCTGCGCCAACTGAACGCCGAACACGGTCTCGCCGTGCTGCTCATCGAGCAGAACGCCCGGCTCGCCCTCGACCTGTGCGGCCGGGGGTACGTCCTGGAGGCGGGGCGGGTCGTCGCCGCCGGTACCGCGGCGGAACTGGCCGCCAGCCCACGGGTGGCCGACGCCTATCTGGGAGTGGCCGGGTGACGGAGTTCCTCCAGTACCTGATCACCGGTGTCGGCGGGGGCTGCGCGTTCGCGCTCGTCGGCAGCGGTCTCGTGGTCGTGCACCGGGTCACCCGGGTGGTGAACTTCGCCCAGGGCTCGTTCGCGGTGATCGCCGCGATGACCGCGTCGACACTGCTGGCCAGCGGGCTTCCGCACGGCCTGGCCGAGGGGTCCGCCGTGGCGGTAGGTGCCGGTGCCGGGCTGCTGGTCGGGCTGGTAGCGATCGGCCGGCCGGGTACGCCGCCCGGTGCGTCACTGATCATCACGCTCGGGCTGGCCGTCTTCGCGTACGCGGTCGAGGTGTTGATCTGGGGTGACCAGCCCCGGTCGTTCGCCGGGGTTCCCGGTGCGGTCGACCTCGCCGGCGTCCGCTTCCAGGCACACTACCTGCTCATCATCGGTGTGACGGCGGTCGTCTTCGCCGGCACGGCCGCGCTCTTCGCGCGCACCGACATCGGCCGGGCGCTCTCGGCCTGTGCCTCCAACCCCTACGCGGCCAGGGTCGTCGGCATCGACGTCCGCCGGATGGGGTTGCTGGCCTTCGGTATCGGCGGTGCGCTCGGCGGGCTCGCCGGGGTGCTCGTCACGCCGATCCAGCTCGTCACCTTCGACTACGACGTCACGTTGATCATCGGTGGTTTCGCCGCCGCCGTCTTCGGTGGACTGATGCGACCGTTGCACGCCCTCGTCGGCGGACTGCTGCTGGGCGTGGCGCAGTCCTTCGCCGCCGGTTACGGCAACGCCGCGTACCAGATGGAGGTGGCGCTGGTGCTGCTGCTCGCGGTGATGCTGAGGCAGGCCGTGCGGACGCCGGTGGCCGAGCGGGAGCCGGCCTGATGGCGCGGCGGCTGCCGGCCGTGGCGCCGGTCGTGGCGGTGGCGGTGGGCACGCTCGCCCTGCCGCCGCTGCTCTCCGGCAGCCACCTGACCGTCTACATCCTGCTCGGCCTTGCCGTGATGGTCACCGTCGGGCTGTCGTTGCTGATGGGGTACGCCGGCCAGATCTCGCTGGGGCAGGCGTCCTTCTACGCGATCGGCGGCTACACCGCCGGCCTGCTCAGCGTGCACAGCCTGCCACCGGTGCTCGGCCTGCTCGCCGCGCCACTGGTCTCCGCCGCCTTCGCGGTCGTCGTGGGGGTACCGCTGCTGCGGCTGCGCGGTCACCACCTCGCCTTCGCCACCCTCGCCATGCAACTGATCCTGTTGTCGCTGGTCGCCCGGGCGGACTGGGCGGGCGGGGCCATCGGACTACAGGGCATCCCACGGCTGTCGGTCGGCGGTTACGAGTTCGCCGACGACATCTCCTACGCCTATCTGGTCTGGGGCGCCGTCGTGTTCACCCTGCTGGTGGCCCGCAACATCGTCGCCTCCCGGCCCGGCCGTGGCCTGCACGCCCTGGCCAGCAGCGAGACCGCCGCAGCGGCCTGTGGCGTGCCGGTGGGGCGCTACCGGCTCACCGTCTTCGCGCTCTCCGCCGCGTTCGCCGGCCTGGCCGGCGGCATCTACGCCTTCTATCTCGGCTATCTCGCGCCGGGCTCGTTCCCGGTGCTGCTCTCCATCGAGTACGTGGTGATGGCCGTTGTCGGCGGGCTCGGCACGCTCTGGGGCGCCCTCGTCGGCGCCACCGCGATCATCCTGCTCGTCCAGGTGCTCAACACGCTCGGCACCCAGCCCGGCATGCCCGGCTACGCGCCGAGCGTGCTCTCCTACGCCGTCTACGCGATCCTGCTCGTGCTGGTGGTGATGTTCCTGCCGCACGGCATCGTGCCGGCGGTACGCGACCGGCTGGCCCGCAGGGTGCCGAACGGCACCGGGTAACCGACCGCGCGACGTGCCCGGGGCGGCTGCCGTCCCGACGCTGCCCCCGGTCGTTCCCGGCCGGTTCGTCGGTGCCGGCGCAAAGGGATGGGGATCGACAACAATCGTTTGACGTATGACGATGTGAGCGCTAACTTGAATCTCGCGGGAAGGCTGCCGGGCGGCCAGGGCTGCCGGGAGCCCTGGCCCAGCAGCGCGATTCGCGCCGGTCCGCCACGATCGCCGGCCGCTGGCACGCCGGCCATCCTGGCGGCGGTTACCCCGTCGATCCCCCCGGACCATCAATCGTGCCGACACCACCACCCGACAGCGGCACATCCCCCGGGCGCCCGCGTGCGTTCTGCTCGCGTGCGCCCCGAGCGAAGGAGCGGAACATGAAGGCCACAACGGCTCGTCCCGGCTCTGCACACAGACATCGCTGGCGGTCAGGGCTGGCCGTCGCCGCGGCGGCAATCGTCGCGGCCGGCACGCTCGTGGCGGTGAACGCCGCGCCCGCGTCGGCGGCGACAGTGGACACCAACGCCTGGTACGTCCTGGTGAACCGGAACAGCGGCAGAGCACTGGACCTGTACGCCTCGGCCACCAACGACGGTGCGCGGATCACCCAGTGGAGCCGGAACAACGGCACCAACCAGCAGTGGCAGTTCGTGGACTCGGGTGGGGGCTACTACCGGCTGAAGTCCCGACACTCGGGCAAGGTGCTCGACGTAAACAACTGGTCGACCGCAGACGGTGCCGCGATCGTGCAGTGGTCCGACCTCAACGCGGCAAACCAGCAGTTCCGGCTGGCCGACTCCGACGGGGGGTACGTGCGGTTGATCAGCCGGCACAGCGGCAAGGTGGCCGAGGTGCAGGGCGCATCCACGGCGGATGGCGGAAACGTCGTGCAGTACGCCGACTGGAACGGCGCGAACCAGCAGTGGCAGCTCGCCCGGGTCGACGGCGGCAACCCGCCGCCGGATGGTACCGGCTGTGGCAGGGCCCCGACGATGTCGAGCGGCACCTACACGATCCAGAGCAACGGCAAGAGCCGCTCCTTCATCCTGCGGGTGCCGGCCAACTACAACAACGCCAACCCGTACCGGCTGATCTTCGCTTTCCACTGGCGGGGCGGCACCATGCAGGAGATCTCCTCGGGCGGCACCAGCGGCACGGCCTGGTCCTACTACGGCCAGCAGGAGCAGTCGAACAACAGCGCGATCCTGGTCGCGCCGCAAGGGCTGGGCAACGGCTGGGGCAATGCCGGCGGCGAGGACGTGACCTTCGTCGACGACATGATCCAGCGGATCGAGAGTGCCCTCTGCGTCAACCCGAGGCAGCGCTTCGCCCTGGGCTTCAGCTGGGGCGGCGGCATGAGCTACGCGCTCGCCTGCGCGCGGGCGAATATGTTCCGGGCGGTCGCGGTCATCGCCGGAGCACAGATCAGCGGGTGCAGCGGCGGTACCCAGCCGATCGCGTACTTCGGGCTGCACGGCATCTCGGACAACGTCCTCAACATCTCGCAGGGCCGGTCGCTGCGGGACACCTTCGTCCGGAACAACGGTTGCACCGCCCAGAGCCCACCGGAGCCGGCGGCGGGCAGCCGGGCGCACATCACCACCACCTACTCGGGCTGCCGGTCCGGGTATCCGGTGCAGTGGGCCGCGTTCGACAACGGTCACATGCCCGGGCCGGTGGACGGGACCTACGCCGAGAGCGGCATCACCACCTGGACCAAGGGTGAGATCTGGCGGTTCTTCGCGCAGTTCTCCTGACCGAGTGCAGTCTCCGGATCGAGCGCAGTTCTCCTGAGGCGAGCTGGCTTCTCCTGACGGAAGCGCAGTTGCCCTCCGCGAGCTGCGGCGGCCCGCCGGGCGGGCTCGCGAGGCGCAGGGTGCCGGCACCCCGTTGTGCGCCGCGAGCCCGCCCGGGCGGGATGTCACCGCTGGAGACGACTGGGGCTGCTCGTTCCGCCGCGCCGGACGAGCCAGGCCTCGGTGATGTGCGTGAACATCGCCTCGGCGGCGCCGTCCGGATCCTGCGCGGCGATGCGTTCGTAGATGCGCCGGTGACCCTGGTTGGACGCGACACAGAGCGCACGCTCGGTCCGGCCCATGTACCTGGCGGTGTTGACGACCTGACTCTCCAACGCGCGTACGACGCCGCGGGCGATGCGGTTGCCGGAGGCCTGCATGATCGTGTCGTGGAAGGCGCGGTCGTGCTCGTGATAGGTGATGGTGTCGTCGACGACCTCGTCCATCCGCTGCACAAGTGCGCGTAACTGCTCGACGGTCTCCTGGTCGGCCAGCCGGGCGGCGACGTTCGCCATGTCCGACTCCAGCACCCGGCGGGTGACGACGAGGTCGTCGAGAATGGCCAGGCTGTCGTCCTCGGCGATGGTGGCCCCGAGTACGAGTTCGTCGAGCATGTCCCACGACGACGGCGGGGTGACCATGGTGCCGGCGCCCTGGCGGACCTGCACCAGTCCCTTCTCCTGAAGGATCTTGACCGCCTCCCGGACGACGGTCCGGCTGACCGAGAAGGTCTCGCAGAGCACCGGCTCGGGGGGCAGTGACGTCCCCGACGGGTGCGCGCCACGCACGATCCGCTCCACCAGCTCGGCGGTGACGGCGTGCGCGAGGTTGGTCGGTCGACGTGTCCAGGCCGGGGGCGTCGAAGCATTCACGGCGGTTTCCTGCGATGGCGTCATGTCCCCCTCCGGGTGGGCTGACCGCGCGATGGCCGCTGCCCGTGCGCCAGTGTACGGGTGACCGTTGACGGCAGACATCATACGAGTTACGTTTCCGATCAATATTGACGCCTGGACGGTCGGCGCGCCGACCACCCACGTTCAAAGGGTGACAACGATGAAACAACGAGCAATGTGGTCGGCCGTCCTCGTTGTGGGACTGGCGTTGGCCGGCTGTGGAAGTGCCACCGGAACGGACTCGTCGCCCGGCGGGTCGGAGGGCCGGCTGGTGGTGTGGGACTGGAAGTCCGGCGAGCCCTCCGCCAAAGCCTATGTCGAGAAGGCGAAGGCGGAGTTCGCGAAGAAGCACCCGGGCGTGACCGTCGAGTTCGTCGCCCAGCCCTTCGACCAGTACTACACGCTGCTCGGTGCGGCGATCCAGTCCGGCAAGGGCCCGGACGTCATCCTGTTCAACGGGGGCGGCCAGATTCGTGACCGGGTGGACGCCCTGGTGCCGCTGGACGAGTACGTGGCCGAGGACCGGCAGCGGCTGGCCGGCTGGGACGCGTTCACCAAGGACGGCAAGGTCTACGCCGGCCCGGTGACGCTACAGGGCCATCCCATCTACTACAACAAGGCGCTCTACCAGAAGGCCGGACTCGATCCGGCGAACCCGGCCAGGACGTGGAGCGAGTTCGTCGCCGACTGCGCCGCCATCACCAAGGCCGGGGCCAAGTGCTTCGCGCTCGGCAACAAGGAGGGGGCCGGGATCCAGTTCTGGCTCTCCGGCCTGGGGTCGGGCATCCTCACCGCGCAGGAGTACGACGACTGGATCGCCGGCAAGCGCGACTGGAACTCGCCCAACGTCAAGCGGGTCTTCCAACTCTGGAAGGAGGCCGGCGACGCGGGCCTGAACAACGACGGGGCGAACTCGACCGCGATGTTCAACGACTCCTTCGCGCTCTTCCAGTCCGGCAAAGCCGCTCACGTCATCGGGCTGATGTCGGACGTCGGGCACTGGAAGGACTTCAACGAGTTCCTGACGGCCGACGGACTCGGCGTGATGGACGCACCGGTCGTCACCGCCGGCACCACCCCGAGCCTTCCGTACGACGGCGGTATCGGCTACGGGGTCGCCCGCTGGACGAAGGACCCGAAGGTCGCCGCCGACCTGGTACGGGCACTGACCTCGACCGACGCGCTGAAGGCCTTCTACGCCGAGGCCGGTGCGATCGCCGCCGACACCACAATCGACGTGTCGCAGGGCGGCCCGGCCGTCGCGACGCTCGTCTCGGAGATCAGCGGCGGCAAGCCGGCGCTGCACGTGGCGCTCTCCTCGAAGACGCTGGACCTGATGGGTCGGCTCTCCCAGCAGTTGCTCGGCGGCTCGATCACCGTCGACGAGGCGGTGAAGCAGTTGGCCGCTTCCGACCAGGCGGGCTGAGCCGGTGCCGATCGGAAACGTACCGTCGGTCCGACCGGCCCGTGCCGGTCGGACCGACCCGGCGGCGGGGACCGCCACCCGCCGCGCCGGTGGCCTGCGGGGCGAACGCCTCGCTCCCTACGTACTGCTGGCTCCGGCTGTCCTGATCATCGTGCTGCTGCGGCTCTATCCGCTGCTTCTCGGGGTCAACTTCTCCTTCACCGGCGACGGCGTGCGGAACGGGGTGGCGGTCGGCCTCGACAACTACCTGGAACTGTTCCGCGATCCGCTGTTCCGCACCGCGTTGCGCAACGTGGGACTGCTGGTGCTGCTGCTGCCGGTGGCGGTGGCGGTGCCGGGGCTGCTCGCGACGTTCATCTACCTCCGGGTGCCAGGTCACCGGCTCTACCGCAGCGTCTACTTCTTTCCGGCGGTGCTCTCTCCGGTCATCGTCGGGGCGATCTTCAACCTGCTGCTCGCCTTCGACGGTCCGCTCAACACCGCCCTCGGGTCGGTGGGCGTCGGCTCGGTGGACTGGCTCGGGGACCCGGACGTCGCGATGTTCGTGGTGGTCGGCGTACACGTCTGGGCGACCTTCGGAATGGCCCTTGTGGTGTTCCTCGCCGGGTTCGCCACCCTGGACGCCGCGCTGCTGGACGCGGCCCGGGTGGACGGGGCGTCGCTGCCCCAGGTCATCTGGCACGTGATCATCCCAGCGCTGTCCCGCACCATCCAGTTCGTCTTCGTGACCACGATGATCGGGATGCTGACCTCCATGTTCGGCCTGCTCTACGTCATGACCAGCGGCGGTCCGGAGGGGTCGACCTACCTGCCGGAGTACTACATCTGGATCCAGCAGGGGCAGCTGAGCCGGCCCGCCCTCGCCTCGGCCGCGTCGACGGTGCTCTTCGTGATCATGCTTGTCATCGGGCTACTCCAGATCAAGCTGCTCAGTCGGGCGGGAAGGGAAGAGTGATGTCTCGGATCCGGCTGGGCCGGTGGCTGGTCGCCATCCCGATGGCGCTGCTCGCGATGGCGACGATCTATCCGCTGCTCTTCACCGCCAACGTCGCGATGAAGACCCGACGGGACTACATCCTCGACCGGTTCTCCCTGGCCGACGCCGTGCGTTGGGAGAACATCGCCACGGCGTGGACAAGCGTCGGGATGGGCCGCTATCTCGTCAACTCGCTGCTCGTGGTGACCTCGTCGGTGGTCCTGCTGCTGCTCTTCGGCTCGATGGCCGGGTTCGCCCTGAGCCAGTTGCGGTTCCGTGGTTCGACGGCGCTGTTCCTCGGCTGCCTCGCGGGACTCTTCGTGCCATTCCAGGTGATCATGGTGCCGCTCGCCCGGATCATGGCGGACAGCGGGCTTCTCGACACTTACCCCGGGCTGGTCCTCGTGTACGTGGCCCAGTTCCTGCCCTTCACCGTCTTCCTGATGACGAGCTACTACCGGACCATACCGCCGGAGATCATCGACGCGGCCCGGATCGACGGCAACAGCGTGTACGGCGTCTACCGCCGGATCATGTTGCCGCTGGGTACCCCGGCACTGCTCTCGGTCGGCATCCTCAACGCCCTGTTCTGCTGGAACGACGTCCTCATGGCGCTGGTGATGATGCCCTCGGCCGAACACCGGACCCTGATGGTCGGCGTGACCTCGTTGCGGGGGCAGTACTCCGACGACATTCCCACCTTCGCCTCCGGGGTCCTGATCGCCGCGCTTCCCGTCCTGGTGGTCTACCTGTTCTTCCAGCGCCAGATCGCCGACGGCGTCGCCGCCGGTTCCACGAAGGGCTGACATGCGGATCACCGGATATCGGACACTCGCCACGGTGCAGGAATGGGGGCGGCCGGTCGGTGACGCCAACGGCGTCTTCGCCGACGGGGTGGTGCCGGTGGAGATCGTTCTCGTCGAGACCGACGAGGGCATCTCGGGGGTCGGCCTCGGGCCGCACGTCGAGATCGAGCGGATCTTCGCGGCCATCCACGGCGAGGACCCACGCGCCGTGACGACCCTCTACGACCGCATGCTGCGGCACACCTTCAAGGCGGGGCACGCCGGCCCGGTGTTCGGCACCATCGGCGCGCTCGACACCGCCCTGTGGGACATCAAGGCACAGCTGGCCGGCGAGCCACTGTGGCGGTTGTTGGGTGGACGCGACCGGCGGGTTCCGGCCTACGCGTCCGGCCTGGACATCGGGCTGACCGACGACGAACTCGTCTCGACGTACGAGGGCTACGCCCGGTACGGCCTGCGCGCGGCCAAGCTCAAGGGCGGCCTCGACATCGCGCGCGACAGGCATCGCCTCTGCCTGGTCCGGGATGTGCTGGCCGAGGCCGGGCACGGGCTGCGGCCGGGCCTGATGCTCGACGTTAACGAGGCCTGGACCCGTAAGCAGGCCGTCCGGCACGTCTGCGAACTGGAACGCACCCTCGACCTCATCTGGATCGAGGAGCCGGTCCGGCGCTGGGACGCCGAGGGTCTCGCCGCGGTCGGTCGGGGAATCCGCGCCTCGGTCGCCACCGGGGAGAACCTCACCGGGCTGGAGCAGTACCGCCCACTGATCGCCGCCGGTGCGGTCGACATCGTGCAGACGGCCGCCGTCTGGGGGGTCACCCACTTCCTGCGGGCGTCCGCCCTGGCACACGCCCACGACCTGCCGGTCAGCCCGATCGGTAACAGCCCGGTCGGGCTGCTGCACGCCGCGACCTCGGTGCCGAACCACCTGACCAGCGAGTTGCAGGACCTGACACCACCGGTCGGCGTCTCCATCGACCTGCACGTCGAAGACGGTGCCTTCGTGCTCGGTGACTCGCCCGGCCTGGGCGTACGGGTCGACGAGGAGCGGATCCGGCAGATCACCCACCCGTCGGCGCAGACGTCCGACGGCCCCCACGTCCGGCCCGAGCGGGCCGGACGGCGACTGCTGGCGGGGATCGACGGCGTCGCTGCGGTACGCCGGTTCTCCGGCGCACCGCACTCCCACAACGACGTGTCGCCGACCGCACGTCACTGAAGACGTGTCGCCGACCGCACGCCACTGGACCAGCGACCGCCGGACGATTGTCGTGGACGGGCCGAGCGACGTAGCGAACACCGAGACGGAGGATCGATGAGGGCAGTCGTCTATCGAGGGGCGGGCAACCTCAGGGTCGAGGATCGTGACCCGGAGCCGCCGGGTCGTGGCCAGTTGGGCATCGCGGTGGCCTACACCGGGATCTGCGGCACCGACCTGCACATCTTCCACGGCGACATGGATGCCCGGGTCGGCACCTCGGCAGTTATCGGACACGAGATGTCCGGCCGGATCGCGGCAGTCGGGGCGGAGACCACCGGCTGGTCGGTCGGCCAGGCCGTCACGGTGATGCCGACCCGCTCCTGCGGCGAGTGCGCCGCGTGCCGGCGGGGCAACTCCCACATCTGCCACGCCATGGACTTCCTCGGCATCGACTCGCCGGGCGCCATGCAGTCGTTCTGGAACGTCCCGGCGAACCTGGTTCTGCCGCTGCCCGAGGAACTGCCGCTCGACCACGCGGCACTCGTCGAACCGGTCGCGGTCGCGGTGCACGACGTCCGGCGGGGGAGGGTGACCGCCGACGACCAGGTGGTCGTGATCGGCGGCGGGCCGGTCGGGGTACTCGTCGCCACCGTCGCGAGGCGCTGCGGCGGGCGGGTGCTTCTCGTCGAGCCGGACCCGTTCCGGCGTGCCGCCGCAGCCGGGATGGGGATCGAGGCCGTCGACCCGGGTACGACGGATGTCGTGGCGCTGGTGCACGACCGCACCGACGGCGCGGGCGCCGACATCGCCTTCGAGGTCTCCGGCTCGGCGGCCGGCGTCACCACCGCGGTCGACGTGCTGACCACCCGGGGCCGGCTGGTGATGGTGGCGATCCATCCCCGGCCCCGGGAGGTCAACCTGCACCGGTTCTTCTGGCGCGAGCTGGAGCTGTTCGGCGCCCGCCTCTACCAACAGGCCGACATGGCGGAGGCGATCCGGTTGGTCGCGTCCGGCGCGATTCCGGCGCGACAACTCATCTCCCGGATCGAACCCGTCGAGTCCGTGAACGCCGCGTTCACGGCCCTGGAGGCTGGCGGCGGTGTGCTGAAGGTGCTGCTCGACTGGCGGGAGGAAGCCCGGTGAGCACCCCGTTCGACCTGTCCGGCCGGACCGCGGTGGTGACCGGCGCCCGGCGCGGCATCGGCCTGGCCATGGCCGAGGCCCTGGCCCTGGCCGGCGCCGACGTCGTAGGCGTCTCGGCCAGCATGGAGGCGGCGGGCAGCGAGGTGGAACGCCGGGTACGGGCGGCCGGCCGGCGGTTCACCGCGCTGCGGGCCGATCTCGCCGACCGGGCGGCGGTACACCGGTTGGCCCGGGACCTCATCGCACTCGGGCCGATCGACATCCTGGTGAACAACGGCGGCACTATCGCGCGTACCCCGGCCGCCGAGCACCCGGACGAGATGTGGGACCACGTCATCGAGGTGAACCTGAGCAGCCAGTTCGTGCTGAGCCGGGAGATCGGCCGGACGATGGTCGAGCGCGGTCGCGGAAAGATCATCTTCACCGCGTCGCTACTGAGTTTCCAGGGCGGCATCACCGTACCGGGTTACGCCGCGTCGAAGTCGGGGGTGGCCGGGCTGACCAGGGCACTGGCGAACGAGTGGGCGCCCCGGGGGGTGAACGTCAACGCCATCGCACCCGGTTACATCGCCACCGACAACACCCGGGCCCTGCGCGACGACCCCGATCGTGACAGTGCCATTCTCGCGCGTATCCCGGCGGGTCGGTGGGGTCGTGCCGACGACCTCGGCGGAGCCACCGTGTTCCTGGCGTCGGCGGCCTCGGACTACGTCAACGGGATCGTGCTGCCCGTCGACGGGGGCTGGCTGGGCCGATGACGGGCGAGTAGCCGCCCCGGGACGTCCGGACTGGTCGAGATCGACCGGCTGCGGACGGCAGGCGGGGTGACCGGACCGACGTCGACGGTCCGGTCGGGACCGGCTCCTGTTCGCCAGGCCGGTCCCGACCGATCGCCCCTGGCTACCGCGGCACAGCCGCGACCGGCCTCACACCGCGTTGAGCCGCCACTGCTGGTTGGTGCTGTTCTGGCAGTTCCACTGCAACAGCCGGGCTCCGTCGCTGGTGGCAGCGCCGTTGACGTCCACGCAGAGCCCGCTCGGCACGCTCTTCAGCGTGTACGTTCCGGCGGACCCGGTCGGTGTGGCGGTGAACTTCTGCTGGTTGCCGTTGTTGCAGGTGGCCTGCTGGAGGAAGGCTCCCGGCGCGGTGGAGCCGCCGGTGACCTCGGCGCACTTGCCGCTGTGCACGGCCTTCAGGTAGACCGCACCGCCACCGGCGTCGACGGCCTGCCACTTCTGGTTGTTGCCGCCGGTGGCCGCCCACTGGTGGATCTGGGCGCCGTCGGCGGTGGAGACGCCACTGACGTCCATCAGCTTGCCGCTGTGTTGCGCGGTGAGCGTCCAGGACCGCCCCGCTATGCCGCCGGTGGCGGGGACCCCGACACCGTTGCCGCCGAAGGTGTGCGAGTCGAGGTCGAACCAGTTGTTCGCGCTGCCCTTGAACACCAGGTAGAGCGGGTGCGACCCGGCCAGGGCGGTGAGGTTCACCGGCGGGGTGGACTGGTAGTTGTCCCAGCCGCCCGTGCTCGGCACCGGGGTGGTGGCCAGCAGGGTGCCGGTCGGCGAATCGGCGCGCAACTCGATGGAGCCGCCGCCGGACGGCGACGAGAGTCGGTAACTGACGTTCGTGATGCCCGACAGGCTCATCGGGGTGAACGCCACCCAGTCGTTGTTGGAGATGTCCCCGACCCGCTTGCCGCTCTCCGCGCCGGCCTGGTCGACGATCCGGGTGCCGGACTGGCTGGTGTGGTACTCGGCCTGCTTGTGCTTGGGTTGCAGGATCGCCTGCCCGTGACCGGTGAGCGGGGCCGCACCGCCGGCTCCGCCGTTGTCGGTGTACTTCGCGTTGAGTACGTAGAACAGGTTGGCGCCGTCGGGGTGCCCGCCGAGCAGGTCGGTGGAGATGGTGCCCGAGCAGCCGGGGTACTCCGTGGTCTCGTGCGCGTGGTCGTCGTGGCCGAGGGCCGGGTTGAGGACCACGCGCGTGCAGTCGACCGGAGTGCCGTCAGGGTCGGAGACACTGATCTGGTACGGCACCCTGTCGCCGAAGTCGAGCATGCCGCCGTTGGCCGGGACGGTGATGGTGACCACCGGGGCGGTGTTTCCGACGGTGATCTGGACGTTCGCGAAGCCGGACTTTCCGGTGCTGTCGGTGACCTTCAGTTGGGCCGTGTAGTTGCCGTTGCCGGTGTAGACGTGCGACGGGTTGGCCGCGGTCGAGGTGGTGCCGTCGCCGAAGGTCCACTCGTGGCGCAGCGTGTCGCCCGGGTCGGGGTCGACGGTGCCAGCGCTGCTGAACTGGACGGTGAGTGGCGCGTTTCCGCTGGTGGGGGTGGCGGTTGCCTTGGCGATCGGCGATCGTCCACCCTGGATGTAGTCGATCCGGTAGAGCCCGGAGTCGCTGTTCCCGCCACCGAAGTTGGTGCCCCACTCCAGCAGGTAGAGCGAGCCGTCCCGGCCGAACTCCAGGTCCATCGGCTTGTTGAAGTTGCCGCCCGGCAGGAACGGGTTGGTCCGGGTGACCGTCGTGGCCGAGTCGAAGTGCACCTCCTTGATGTAATTGCGCGACCACTCGTAGAAGAAGTGCACGCCGTCGTAGTAGGGCGGGAACTTCGTCGCGGACGGATTCGCCGGGTCGTACCGGTAGACGGGGCCGCCCATCGGCGCGGAGCCGCCGGAGCCGAGTTCCGGGAAGGTCGGCGAGCTGCCGTAGCCGTACCAGATCTGGGGCGCGACGACGGGCCGGAGGCTGGTCAGCCCGGTGTTGTTGGGCGAGTTGTTGACCGGCGCGGCGCAGTTGAACTTGGCGCCGACGACGCCGGTGTCCGGGTTGTACGGGGCGTACGGCTGGTTGTTGCCGTGGCAGAACGGCCAGCCGTAGTTGCCGGCCGACTTGATCACGTTGAGTTCGACAAGCCCTTCCGGGCCGCGGTTGGTGGTCGGGGGGTTCCGGTCGGGCCCGTAGTCGGCCAGGTAGACCCAGCCGTTGGCCGGGTCGATCGAGAAGCGGAACGGGTTGCGGAAGCCCATCGCGTAGATCTCCGGTCGAGTCTGCGCCGTGCCCTGCGGGTAGAGGTTGCCCGTCGGGACGGTGTAGCCGCCGCTCGCCGAGGGCCGGATGCGGAGCAGCTTGCCACGCAGGTCGTTGGTGTTGCCGGCGCTCCGGGCGGCGTCGAGGTTGGCCTTGCCGGACCGCCAGTCCAGCGGGGCGTAGCCCTGCCAGTTCGGGTCGAGGTTCGGCGGCGTGTCGTCACCGGTGCCGATGTAGAGGTTGCCGTCCGGGCCGAACTCGATGTACCCGCCGGTGTGGCCGGGCTCGGGGAAGGTGCGGTCCCGGTAGGCGGGGATGTCGATGATCCGGGCCTCGCTTCCGAGGTTCAGTGTGTCGCCGGTGAGCGTGTAACGGGAGACCCGGTTGACGTCGGTCGTGCTGTTCGCCGGCGAGTGGTACAGGTACACGTGGCCGTTGCTGGCGAAGTTCGGGTCGAGCGCCAGCCCGGTGAGGCCGTCCTCGCCGCCGGTGTAGACGCTGAGCGTGCCGGCGGTGACGGTGGTGTTGGTGGACGGCTTGAAGATCTTCACCTGCCCACCCCGCTGGACGTAGAGCACCCGTCCGTCGGGCGCCACCGCCAGTGCCATCGGGTCGACGGTGTTGTCGTCGAGGGCGCGCTTCTCGAAGTTGCCCCAGACGGTGCCGCCGCAGTCGCCGGGCTCGTTGCCGGCGGCCCACTTGACGCCGCCGAGGACGTGGTTGCGGAAGTTGGTCTCGCTGTAGGACTCGGCGGCGTGTCCCATCGCGGTGGCCCAGAGCCGGCCGCCGCTGACGTTGCGGCACCAGGAGATCGGGTGGTCCGGTCCCATCGCCCGGGAGCCCGGGTTGTAGGTCCGCTCGTCGGCGGTGACCAGGACGTGGACGTCACCGCGCGGGTTCCGGTCGAAGTTGTACCACTCTTCGCTGCGGTTCCACCGGTCCGGAAGGCTGGCCGTGGAGGGATGCTTCTTGTCGGCGACGATGGCGGTGCCGGGCAGCACGCCGGGGGAGTGCTCCGGCATGTGGGCACCGGCGTTCACGGTTTGGTCCCACCACGGGTACTCGCCCTCGATGCCCATGTCCGTGGCGTTGTGGACGGCGACGATCCCCTTGCCGCTGGCGAGGTACCCCTCCACCGCCTGGCGCTGGGCCGCCGAGGTCCACACCATGCCCGAGGTCTGGAACATGATGAGGACGTCGAAGGTCGCGAGGTTGGCCGGGGTGAAGACGTTCGCGTCCTCGCTGTGTACCAGTTCGAAGTTGTTCGCCGCCGCCTGTTGCTGGAACATCGAGATCCCGGCGGGGATCGAGTCGTGCCGGTAGCCGGTGGTCTTGGTGAAGAGCAGGGCGCGGAAGGCGGGTGCCGCCGACGCCGGGGGAACGAGCGCGAGCGACAGTAACAGGCCGGCGAGCACTCCGATGAGCATTGTCTTGCGACGCATGCCGTCTCCTAGTTCGGGCGGGAACGGGATTGCGGCCACGGCCCGGCGACGCGCCAGGGTCGTTCCTGGACACGCGTGGGGGCACGGGTGTGCTGGTCGCGTCGTGCCGTCCGCCGCAACGGCAGTCAGCCCCGAGGGTCGTCACAGAGCGTGACGTGGGGTGGGTCCTCGTTCCGTGGTCTGCAGGGTGTCGGGATGCGCCCCTCGAATCCAGCGTTATCGATCAGGGTGGTGGCGTCTCGCGTCGTCCCGAGGTGGGGGCAGCCGTGTCCGGCCACTCGGTACGGCGCCGCTGCCGATCGAGTGGTGGGTCCCCGTAACCGCCTCAGGTCGAGGATTGCGGAGTCGCATCCAAACATCTATCTTCATACGTGTGATGTTTCGTTCGTGTCAAGCGAATGTTTGCCACGCAAGAACGTAAGCCCCGGCTCCCCGTCCGAAAGTTCGTCGCTGTGCGAACAGAACGTCGGGGTTGCGGTGAACTCGCCTTATTGGTCACTACTTTCTGTAAGGGCCCCTGTGATGTCAGATCCACCACCGGTGCCGCTGCTCGTCCTGCGTGGCATCGGCAAGTCGTTCCTCGGGGTACGCGTCCTCGACGGTGTCGACCTCGACGTCCGGCCGGGCGAGGTGCACGCCGTCGTCGGTGAGAACGGCGCCGGAAAGTCCACCCTGATGAAGATCGTGTCGGGCGGATACCTCCCGGACGGGGGCACCATCGAGTTCGCCGGTGCAGCACGCGCCTTCCGCGGTCCGCGCGACGCACAGCGTGCCGGCATCGGCATGATCCACCAGGAGTTCAACCTGCTGCCGGCGCGCACCGTCGCGGAGAACGTGTACCTGGGCCACGAGCCGCGACGCCGAGGGTTGGTCGACCGCCGGGAGATGCTGCGCCGCACCAGCCAACTGCTCGCCTCGATCGGGGAGACCGCGCTGCCGGCCGACGCCCAGGTGGGACGTCTCGGCGTCGCGCAGCAACAGGTCGTCGAGATCGCCAAGGCGCTCGCCCTCGACGCGCGGCTGCTCATCATGGACGAACCCACCGCGGCGCTGGCCGACCACGAGGTCGAGTTGCTGTACGGGCTGGTACGCCGGCTACAGGACCGGGGCATCGGCCTGCTCTACGTCTCGCACCGGCTCGCCGAGGTCTTCGACCTGTCCGGTCGGATCACGGTACTCAAGGACGGCCGCCAGGTGACCACCCTGCGCACCCCGGACACCACCGCCGACGAACTGGTCCGGCACATGGTCGGCCGGGAACTGTCCAGCTACTACCCGGACCGGGCCGGCCCCGAGGAGCGCGGTCCGGTCCGGCTCACCGTCCACGGTGGAGGGAACCGGAAGCTGCGCGGGGTGCACCTGGAACTGCGGGCGGGTGAGGTGCTCGGCGTCGGCGGCCTCCAGGGTGCCGGGCGGTCGGCGCTGGCCCGGGCGCTCTTCGGCGCGGACCCCTTCACCACCGGCGAGGTCACCCTCGACGGCACGCCGGTCCGGCTGCGCTCGCCGCGCGCCGCGATCCGGGCCGGCATCGCCTACGTCACCGAGGACCGCAAGGGCGAAGGCATCGTCGCCCGGCAGTCCGTGCTCGACAACGCGCTGCTCGCCAGCCGCGCAGTCGTTTCGGCCCGGTCCGGCCGCACCGCCCGGGCTGTGCGGGTCCGCGAGCTGCTCGCCGCTATGCAGGTGCGGGCCGCCGACGAGAACCAGGAGATCCGCTTCCTGTCCGGCGGCAACCAGCAGAAGGTCGTGCTGGCCCGGTGGCTCGCCATCGAGCCGCGCGTCCTGCTCTTCGACGAGCCGACCCGGGGCATCGACGTGGGGGCGAAGGCGGCCATCCACGATCTCGTCCGCCGCCTGGCCCGTGACGGTGCGGCGGTCCTGATGATTTCGTCCGACCTTCCGGAGCTGCTGGGGATGAGTGACCGGATCATCGTGATGCGGCACGGCCGCGTCGCGGGCGAGTTGCCCGGCGGCGCGACCGAGGAGGACGTCGTCGCACTGGCGCTCGGGACCGTACCGGAGGCGGTCGCGTGAGCGTGCGGAGTGAGCCGGGTCTGCGAGCCCCGGAGTCGCGAACAGAGGCGGCCCGGTGAGTGGCCTGCCGCTGCTGCCGGCCCGACGGCCCGTACCCGGCGTGTTCCTGGCCCTGACCATCGTCCTCGCGATCGGCTGGCTGGTCGTGACGATCGACGGCGGCCAACTGTTCAACCAGTCGACCACGGTGAGCCTGCTGCACGTCGCCGCCGGGCTCGGGCTCGTCGCCGTGGGTCAGACCCTGGTCATCCTCGGCGGCTCGCTGGACCTCTCCGTCGCGTACGTGGTCAGCCTCAGCACCCTGGTCGCGGCCGAGACGATGGACGGCCGCGACGGCGCGCTGCTGCCGGCGGTCGGCCTGGCGCTCGCCGTGAGCGCCGGCATCGGGCTGCTCAACGGGCTGCTCGTCACCAAACTGCGGATCAACGCGTTCATCGCGACCCTCGGCGTCGGGCTGCTGCTCAAGGGGTACCTCGACAACGGTTACGACGGCCCTGCCGGCCGTACCGCCCAGTCGCTTGTGCAGACCCTCGGGTACCAGCGCGTCGGTCCGGTACCGCTCTCCTTCCTGCTGCTGGTCGCCGTCACCGGAGCGGCCTGGGTCGTGCTCTCGCGGACCCGGTTCGGTCACCACCTGGTCGCGGTCGGCGGTGACCCGGAGGTCGCCCGGCTCTCCGGCGTACGCACCGACCGGGTCCTGGTGACCGCCCACGTGCTCTGCGCGCTCTGCGCCGGACTCGCCGGGATCTACCTCGCCAGCCGGCTCGGTGCGGGTGCGCCCCGGGTCGGCACCGAGGGCCTCTACGACCTGGAGTCGATCGCCGCGGTGGTGCTCGGCGGCACCGCCCTCGCCGGCGGTCGCGGCGGTGTCGTCGGCACGGTCGGCGGGGTGCTGCTGCTCGCCAGCATCGACGCCATCTTCAACCAACTAGAGGTGGACGCCTTCTTCAAGCAGGTGGTCCGGGGCGCCGTCATCATCATCGCGGTCGCCGTCTACGCCCACCGGGCCGTGCGGAAGGCGGACTCCTAGTCATGCAGACCGTCCAACGCCCCGCGCTGCGGATCCTGCGGCCCCGTGCCGGCGGCATCCTGCCGATCCTGGCGCTCCTCGTGGTGCTGCTGGTGCTCGTCGCGGCCCGGCAGCCCGACTTTCTGACCCCGCCGTCGCTGATGTCGTTTCTCGGCCGCTCGGCGCCGATCATCCTGCTCGCCGCCGGCCAGTACTTCGTGATCGTCTCCGGCGAGTTCGACCTCTCCGTCGGCTCCCTGGTCACCGCCCAGGTGGTCGTCGCCGCCCGGCTCATCGACAGCGAGCCGTCCCGAACCTGGCCGGTGGTACTCGTGCTGCTCGTCGGCGGTGCGCTCGTCGGGCTGGTCAACGGTCTGGTCACGACGCGGCTGCGGGTGCCCTCGTTCATCACCACCCTCGGCATGTTCCTGATCCTCGTCGGCGCGGTGTACTTCTGGTCCGACGGTGCGCCGAAGGGCGGGCTCTCCGAGGAGTTCCGCCAGTTCGGCCGGCGCGGGTTCGAGGACGTGCCGGTGCTCGGCCGTGTCCCGTACGCCCTGGTCGTGCTGCTGGTCCTCGCCGCGCTGGCCGTACTGCTGATGCGCTCCGACCACGGCCGCACACTCGTCGCCGTCGGCGACAATCCGCGTACGGCCGAGCTGACCGGGGTGCGGGTCTGGCGTACCCGGACCGGTGCCTTCGTGCTGAGCGGAGTCGCGGCGGCGGTCGCGGCGATCCTCCTCGGCGGCTACGGCGGCGTCTCGTTCCAGGCCGGCGCCGGCCTGGAGTTCGGGGCGATCACCGCGGTCGTCCTGGGCGGCGTCGCGCTGGGTGGCGGTCGCGGTTCGGTGCTCGGGGCGATGCTCGGCGCGTTGACCCTCGAACTGCTCTTCGCCCTCCTGAACTTCTACGGCGTCTCCGGCGCCCTACGACCGACCGTCCAGGGCGCGATCATCCTCTGCGCCGTGGCGGTCTCGGCCCTGCGTTTCTCGTCCAGATAAGGGGAATTGACAGTGCGACGTCATCTGGCGGCCCTGGCCGCGGTCACCCTGCTGTCGCTCGCCGGCTGTGCCACCGACGAGCCGGCCGCAACGCCGTCGGGCACCTCCACCGGCGCTGCGGGGGCGGGCACGGGGGAGCAGTCCAGGTTCTTCGTGCAGGCCGACTACGACAACGAACTATCACTGCTCGCCGCCGCGCCGACCGGGCCGGCCGACAAGCCGTGGGAGCAGGCGCTCAACCCGACGATGGTGCCGACGGCGAAGTTCAAGAAGCCCGGCCCGCACAAGATCTGCTTTTCCAACGCGGCACTGAACAACCCGTGGCGGCAGGTCGGGTTCAAGACCATGCAGGCCGAGGTCGAAGCCCAGCGGAGCCGGATCAGGGAGTTCGTGCACATCGACGCCGAGGGCAGGGACCAGAAGCAGATCGCGGACATCAACGACCTGCTCGGCCGGGGCTGCGACGCGCTCATCGTCTCGCCGAACACCACCGCCACGCTCACCCCGGCCGTCGAGGCGGCCTGCCGGGCCGGCCTGCCGGTCGTCGTCTTCGACCGCGGCGTCGACACGGAGTGCCCGGTGACGTTCATCAACCCCATCGGCGGGTACGGGTTCGGCCACGTCGGAGCCGAGTTCGTCAGCCAGCGGGTGAAACCCGGCGGCAAGGTGCTCGCGCTGCGGATCCTGCCCGGCGTCGACGTCCTGGAGACCCGGTGGTCCGCCGCGAAGGTCGTCTTCGACAAGGCGAAGATCGACGTCATCGGAGTCGAGTTCACCGACGGCGACCCGGCCAAGACCAAGAAGATCGTGAACGACTACCTCCAGCGGCACGGCACCATCGACGGCGTCTGGATGGACGCCGGTGCGGTCGCGGTGGCGGCGGTGGAGGCCTTCCAGGACGCGGGCAAGCCGGTGCCGCCGATCAACGGCGAGGACCAGCTCGACTTCCTGAAGATCTGGAAGGACCGGAACCTCACCGCGATCGCGCCGACCTACCCGACCTACCAGTGGCGTACGCCGATCATCGCCGCACTGCGGATCCTCGACGGGCAGCAGGTCGCCAACCCGTGGAAACTGCCTCAGCCGACGATCACCCGGGAGAACCTGGACAGCTATCTCGACCCGGCGATGCCACCACTGCACTACGCGATGTGCGGCTGCACCGACCTGCCCGGATACCCGCAGCGCTGGAAGTAGGTTCGGTTTGTACGCCATCGGCGTCAATCCCTGGGTGTGGACCTCGCCGGTCGACGACGCGGCCCTGGCCGAGCTGGTGCCACGGATCGCCGCGTTCGGCTTCGACGCGGTCGAGCTGCCGATCGAACAGCCCGGGGACTGGGATCCGGTCCGCACCCGGGACCTGCTGGCGACGCACGGTCTGGCCGCGGCCGGCGTCTGCGCGGTCACCCCACCCGGGCGTGACCTCGTGGACGCCGCCCCGGCGGTCGTCGAGGCGACCGTGGCGTACCTGAAGGAGTGTGTGCGCAGCGCGGCAGTGGTGGGCGCGCCGTGCGTGGGAGGTCCGGTCTACGCCGCCGTCGGCCGGACCTGGCGGATGACCCAGCCGGCCCGCGCGGCCTGTTACGCGGACTTCCGCCGGGCGCTGGCGCCGGTCGCCGACCATGCCGGCGAGCGGGGCGTGTCGATCGGGGTGGAGGCGCTCAACCGGTACGAGACGAGTGTCGTCAACACCGTCGAGCAGACGCTGGAGCTGCTCGACGGCCTGCCGTCGAATGTCGGCATCATGATCGACACGTACCACATGAACATCGAGGAAGCCGACCCGTACGCGGCGCTCGGCCTGGCCGGCCCGTACGTCAAGCATGTCCAGGTCAGCGGCACCAACCGGGGTGCTCCCGGTACCGACCATTTCGACTGGCCCCGCTTCTTCGCCGCACTGGCCGCCACCGGCTACCGGGGTGCGGTCTGTATCGAGTCGTTCACCGCCGAGAACGAGACCATCGCCACCGCCGCGTCGATCTGGCGTCCGCTCGCCCCGTCGCAGGATCGACTCGCCCGGGACGGCCTGGCTCATCTCCGGCGGATCCTTGGCTGACCGCGAACCCTCCCGCCTGCCGATGCAGGTGAGGGCTCCGGTCAACTCGATTGATTCTT
The DNA here is from genome assembly GCF_002846275.1 of Plantactinospora sp. CNZ320. Lineage (NCBI taxonomy): Bacteria > Bacillati > Actinomycetota > Actinomycetes > Micromonosporales > Micromonosporaceae > Plantactinospora > Plantactinospora sp. CNZ320. Next base: position 1,893,029 of record NZ_PJMP01000001.1, on the reverse strand, counting down.
GCAAATACATCATTCGTATGATGAACTTTTCGTAGTCGAGTTACCGGTGCCGCCTTCGCGGCGCTGCGGTTGGTTCCCGGCGTGGCCGTCCGGCCCCGCCCGCTGTCGGTGGCGGCTCCTGCTCAGCGCCGACAACCGCGCAGTGTCGACCAGCCACAGCTGGATCATCGGCCACACCACACCACCCCCATCCAGGCAAGGAGACCTCCCGTGTCCGTACCCTCAGTTCCCGCTGCCCGGCGGCGGGTGCTGGTCGGAGCTGCGGCGGCGGCGTTGACCACGCTGGCCGCCGCGACCGTCCTGGCCACCTCGGCCGCCCCCGCACTCGCGGCGACCACCACCCTCTACGCCTCGCCCTCCGGCAGTGGCTCCGCGTGCACCGCCACCGCGCCGTGTTCGTTGAGCGGCGCACAGAGCGCGGTCCGCTCGCGCACCGGTGCGATGTCCGGCGACATCGTCGTCGAGTTGGCCGACGGGGTGTACCGACTTCCCGCACCGCTCCGGTTCACGGCCGCCGACTCGGGCACGAACGGGTACCGGGTGATGTGGCAGGCGGCCCCGTCGGCCCGTCCCGTGATCAGCGGCGCCCGGGCGGTGACCGGCTGGTCCCTCGTCGACGCCGGCCGGAACATCTGGCGGGCCAACGTCGGCGCCGGGGTCGACAGCCGGCAGCTCTACGTCAACGGCGCCATCGCCACCCGGGCGCGTACCCAGGTCAACCGGGCCGACTTCACCGCGGACAGCACCGGCATGAGGTTCACCAACAGCGGGTTGAGCTATCTCAACAACCTGGCCAACGAGAACCGGATCCAGATGGAGAGCGTGAACTCGTTCACCGACCGGTACGTCTCGGTGCAGAGCATCAGTGGAAACCTGATCACGATGCAGCAGCCCGGCTGGAGCAACAACAATTTCGGGTACGACACCTTCACCAGCCCGCACCGGGCGGGTCCGCTCTATCTGAGCAACGCCTACGAATTCCTGGACGCGCCCGGGGAATGGCATCTCGACCCGGGCAGCGGAGCCCTGTCCTACATCCCGCTCGCCGGCCAGAACATGAGCAACGTCAGTGTGGAACTGCCGACCCTCCAGTCCCTGGTGAACGTCGGCGGCAGTTACGACGCACCCGCCCACCACATGACCTTCAGCGGGATCACCTTCACCGGTACGAGCTGGCTCGGGCCGAGCAGCAACCAGGGCTACGTGGACCAGCAGACCGGCGCCTACATCGCGGGCAACTGGAGCTGGCCCAGCTTCAGCTCCTGCCACAACGGCTGTCCGCAGTTCGAGGCCACCCGACCGAACTGGCTCCAGTCGCCCGCCGCCGTACAGGTCTCGGCCGCCAACAACATCACCTTCACCGACTCCCAGTTCGTGAACCTCGGGCAGACGGCAGTCGGCATCGGCAACGACGCCAACGCGCACACCAGCGGGGTCGGGCTCGGCACCAGCAACATCACCGTCACCAGGTCGGAGATCGCCCGCAACTCGGCCGGTGGCATCGTCGTCGGCGGCGTGCGGGCGGACGCGCACCATCCCAGCGACCAGCGGATGGTCAACCGGGACATCACCATCAGCAACAACCGGCTGCACGATCTCGGCGTGGAACACCGGGGCATCGTGTCGGTGCTGACCACCTACGTCACCAACGCCACCGTCTCGTACAACGAGGTCTACAACATGCCTTACACCGGCATGTCGATGGGCTACGGCTGGGGCTCCAACGACGCCGGGGGCAGCAACCACTACGCCGACCGGGGCCTGTACAACTACCAGCCGCGATACGCCACGGCCACCACCGCGAGCAACAACCGGCTGGTCGGCAACTACGTGCACGACGTGATGCAGCAGATGAACGACGGCGGCTGCATCTACACGCTGTCGGCGAACCCGGGCGGGTTGATCAGCGACAACTACTGCCTGCGTACCAACGGCTATTTCGGGATCTACTTCGACGAGGGCTCCCGCTACTACACCGCCCGGAACAACGTCTTCTCCGCCACCGGCACCTGGGCGACCGCCAACTACTGGTTCGCCGAGAACATGGGCAACTTCACCGTCACCAACAACTGGTCGACGAACGGCAGCACCAACGTCACCAACGGCGACCGGGGCAACGTCGTCTCCGGCAACGTCACGGTGACGAACGGCAACTGGCCCTCGGGCGCCCAGGCCGTGATGTCGGCCGCCGGGCCGCAGAGCGGTAGCGGGCAGCAGAACGTGCGGATCGTCGGGGGCCAGTCCGGCCGCTGCCTCGAGATCGGCGGTTCGAGTACCACGAACGGCACCCAGGCGCAGCTCTGGGACTGCCACGGCGGGACGAACCAGCGGTGGACCTACACCGCGAGCAGGCAGTTGACCGTGTACGGCAACAAGTGCCTGGACGCCAACGGGCAGGGTACGGCCAACGGCACCCTGGCGATCATCTGGGACTGCAACGGCCAGGCGAACCAGCAGTGGAACGTCAACGCCAACGGCACCATCACCGGCGTGCAGTCCGGACTCTGCCTCGATGCGAGCGGCAATGCCACCGCGAATGGCACGAAAATCCATCTCTGGGCCTGCCACGGCGGCGCCAACCAGGTGTGGAACCTGGCGAGCTGACCCGGGTGGCGGGGCGGATCAGGGGTCACCGGCCGGCCGGAGCGGAACCCGACCAGTGAGCGGGCCGGGGACTGTTTCTCACCTGTCCGCATAACAGGAAGTCGCCGCGGCTCTGCATCTTCGCAGTTTCCGCCCCGCCAACGGGAAAGTGTTATCGACCGAGTTCCTCCAAGGTCCGCAGCGGGCAGAGCGTCGATTTCCCGTAGGTGTCCCCGGATACCCTCTTGAAGCCTTCGAAACAATCTGGCAATCTCCATATATCAATGTGAGCGCTCTCCTGCTATGGATCCTTCCTCAGTCCGGGCCTGAGGTAGCAGCGTGTGAGCGCTCACAAATGGGCAACGTATGTGAGGACGGGCGTGTCCTCATCGGGCAGAACGCTGCCCTGTCACCAGTGTCGAGAGGCTATTGACCCATGAACGAACGCGGATATCCAAACAGACCTCCCCGGCGACGGTGGTGGACGAGACTCGTCCCGTCACTGCTGGCGACCGGACTGCTCGGGGTCGGCCTGGCGGTGCAGGTCGCGAGTCCCGCCAGCGCCGGTACCACGTTGGGCGCCTCGGCGGCGGAGAAGGGCCGGTACTTCGGCGCGGCCATCGCGGCCGGCCGAATGGGTGACAACACGTACATGACGATCCTGAACCGTGAGTTCAACAGCGTCACCGCCGAGAACGAGATGAAGTGGGTCGCGACCGAGCCGCAGCAGGGCCGGTTCAGCTACACCAACGCGGACCGGATCGTCAACCACGCCCGGTCCCGGGGCATGTCGGTGCGGGGTCACGCGCTGCTCTGGCACGCCCAGCAGCCGGGTTGGGCGGAGGGCATGTCCGGCAGTGCGCTGCGCAACGCGGCGATCAACCACGTGACGCAGGTCGCCAGCTACTACCGGGGAAAGATCCACTCCTGGGACGTGGTGAACGAGGCGTTCGCCGACGGCGGCGGGGGCGGGCGGCGGGACTCGAACCTGCAACGCACCGGCAACGACTGGATCGAGGCTGCCTTCCGCGCCGCGGACGCCGCCGACCCGGGTGCCAGGCTCTGTTACAACGACTACAACACCGACGGGATCAACGCGAAGTCCACCGGCATCTACAACATGGTGCGCGACTTCAAGTCCCGGGGGGTGCCGATCGACTGCGTCGGCTTCCAGTCGCATCTGAGCAACTCGGTGCCCAGCGACTACCAGGCCAACCTGCAACGTTTCGCCGACCTCGGTGTCGACGTGCAGATCACCGAGCTGGACATCTCAGGCTCCAACCAGGCCAGCGTCTACGGCACCGTCACCAGGGCCTGTCTCGCCGTCGCCCGCTGCACCGGCATCACCGTCTGGGGCATCCGCGACACCGACTCATGGCGTACCGGGCAGAACCCGCTGCTCTTCGACGGCAACGGCAACAAGAAGCCCGCCTACGACGCGGTGCTCACCGCACTGAACGGCGGCAGCGTCCCCAACCCGGGCCAGATCGACACGTCGGCCTGGTACGTGCTGGTCAACCGCAACAGTGGTCGAGCCCTGGACGTGTACAACATGGCCACCAACGACGGGGCGCGGATCACCCAGTGGGCCCGTAACGACGGTGCCTGGCAGCAGTGGCAGTTCGTGGATTCCGGTGGCGGCTACTACCGGCTCCGGTCCCGGCACTCGGGCAAGGTGCTCGACGTCGCCAACGCCTCCACCGCGGATGGTGCTGCGGTGGTGCAGTGGACCGATCACAACGGGACGAACCAGCAGTTCCGGCCCACCGATCCGGCGGGCGGCTACCTCCGGCTGATCAACCGCAACAGCGGCAAGGTGCTGGAGGTGCAGGGCGCCGCTCTCAACGACGGCGGGAACATCGTGCAGTACGCCGACTGGGGTGGCAACAACCAGCAATGGCAACTCGTCCGCGTCGGATAGCCGGCGCGAGGCCGGCGTGTCCGCTGGACCGCCGTGCCGGGGGGAGGGTCGGCGCGGAGCGGACGAACTCCGCGCCGGCCCGGGCCGGCGACGACGACTCGCGACGACAGCCGCGAGGAGCACCTGCGACGAATCGACCGCGCGTGTGCCGAGCGCGCGCCCCGAGGAGGAACGAATGAGGTCGAAACCCGCCATCCGCGCAGCGACCACCCGCGGCATAGCCGCGATCTCCGCGCTGCTGTGTCTCGCGATGCTGCTCCCCGGGACGGCCCGGGCGGACAACCCCATCGTGCAGACCATCTACACGGCCGATCCGGCCCCGCTGGTGCACAACGGCCGGGTGTACCTCTACACCGGTCACGACGAGGACGGCTCGACGTACTTCACCATGCGCGAGTGGCGGGTGTGGTCGTCGGTCGACATGGTGAACTGGACCGACCACGGCTCGCCGATGAGCCTGGCCACCTTCAGCTGGGCCAGCGCCGACGCGTGGGCCGGACACACCATCCAGCGCAACGGCAGGTTCTACTGGTACGTACCGGTGAAGAACCGGGCGACCGGCCGGATGGCGATCGGGGTGGGCGTGTCGGAGAGCCCCACCGGGCCGTTCCGGGACGCGCTCGGTCGTCCACTCGTGGAGAACGGCGAGATCGATCCGGCCGCCTTCATCGACGACAACGGGCAGGCGTACCTGTACTGGGGCAACCCGAATCTGTGGTACGTGCGGCTGAACAGTGACATGATCTCGATTTCCGGCGGTCCGACGCAGATTCCGCTCACCGCTGCGGGCTTCGGCGCCCGGAGCGGCAACTCGAGCCGGCCGACCCTCTACGAGGAGGGCCCCTGGGTCTACAAGCGGAACGGGTTGTACTACAACGTTTTCGCGGCGGAATGCTGCTCGGAGTTCATCGGCTACTCGACCGCCCCCGGGCCGACCGGGCCGTGGACCTATCGTGGCACCGTCATGCCCCGGCAGGGCAGCAGCTTCACCAACCACCCCGGCATCATCGACTACAACGGCGGATCGTACTTCTTCTATCACAACGGTGCGCTGCCCGGCGGCGGTGGCTTCACCCGATCCGTGGCGGTGGAAAGGTTCAACTACAACGCCGACGGCACGATTCCGATCATCAACATGACCTCGGCGGGAGCGCCCCAGATCGGCACCCTGAACCCCTACGTCCGGCAGGAGGCCGAGACGATCGCCTGGGCATCAGGTGTGGAGACCGAGCCGGCCAGCGGCGGCGGCATGAACGTCGGCTGGATCGAGAACGGCGACTGGATCAAGGTCAAGGGCGTGGCCTTCGGCGCCGGTGCCGGTTCGCTCAGCGCCCGAGTCGCCTCGGCGACCAGCGGTGGCCGGATCGAGCTGCGCCTGGGCGGCAGCAACGGCACGCTCGTAGGCACCTGCACCGTGCCGGGCACCGGAGGTTGGCAGACCTGGACGACCGTCACCTGCCCGACAAGCGGTGCGACCGGCACCCAGGACCTGTACCTGCGATTCGCCGGCGGGAGCGGCTATCTGCTCAACCTCGACTGGTGGCAGTTCCAGCAACGGTAGGAGCCGCCCTCGACGACGACGTCACGGCCGACAACCCCACCCGTTGACGGCACCGACGTCGCCTCCCGGGCCGGCCGTCGCGGTCACGGCGATCCGTGTACCGACGACGGCCGGCCCGACACCGTCGGCGATCTCGCGGCAGCCGGCGGTGGCCGCAGGGGCGGGCAGCCGTGAGCAGCGCGACAGCCCGGGGACGGGAACCCGCGCTGATCAGCCCTTGAACGCGCCCTCCATGATCCCCTGCACCAGGCGCCGCCCGACGAAGACGAACAACACCAGCAGCGGCAGCGTGGCCAGGAACGAGCCCGACATGGCCAGGCCCAGGTCGATGTCCCGGCTGTTCTGCAGGGCCTTGATGGCGATCTGCACGGTGTACCGCTCCGGAGACTTCAACACGATGAACGGCCACAGGAAGTCGTTCCAGGCGTTGACGAACCCGAACAGCCCAAGCACGAATGCGGCGGGGCGAACCAGTGGGAACGCGATGCGCCAGAAGACCTGCCAGGTCGTCGCGCCGTCGACCCGGGCGGCGTGCAGGAGGTCGTCGTCGAGGGTCGCACTCATGTGTTGACGCATCCAGAAGATGCCGAAGGCGCTCACCAGCCCGGGGACGATAAGCGCCTGGAGGGTGTCGACCCAGCCGAGCTCCGACATGATGAGGTACTGCGGGATGACCGAGAGCTGGGCCGGCACGGTCATGGTCAACACGACGATGAGGAACAGCGTGTTGCGGCCCCGGAAGTGCAGCTTGGCGAAGGCGAAACCGGCAAGCGCGCAGAGCACCGCCTGACCCACGCCGATCGCGGTGGAGACGACCAGGCTGTTGACGAGTGCCTGCACGAACGGCACGGTCTCGAAGACCAGGTTCGCCAGGTAGAGGAAGTTGCCGCCTGGCAGGACGTGCGGTGGAAGGCTCGTCGCGGTGGCCGAATCCGTCGTGGCCACCACGAACATCCAGTAGAGCGGGAACACGCTGAGGAAGACCATGGCGCCGAGCACCACGTACACCAGGAACGGGACCTGGTTGACGCGGTGTCGGCGGCGCGGTGCCCGCCCGGTGGTCGACGAGGCTGCGGATGCGGATGCGGGATTCATGGGCGCTCCGAACGGATCCGGGTGACCAACAGGTAGTTGATCGCGGCGACGATCACGACCATGACGAACAGCGCGACGGCGATGGCGGAGCCGTAGCCGAAATGGAACCGGCCGAACCCCTGCTCGTAGAGGAAGAGGGTGAGGGTCTGGCACTGCCGGGCCGCTCCGCAGGTGAGTCCGCCCACCGGGTTGACAAGCAGTGGCTCGGTGAAGATCTGTAGTCCGCCGATCGTCGACGTGACGACGGTGAAGACGATGATCGGCCGCAGCGCCGGGATGGTGACGTGCCGGAACCGCTGCCAGCCGTTGGCGCCGTCGACGGCGGCGGCCTCGAACAGTTCCCGGGGTACGGCCTGGAGCGAGGCGAGGTACAGCAGGGTGTTGTAGCCGGTCCACCGCCAGGCGACCATCGTGGCGATCATGAGGTGGCTGCCCCAGACCGACGCCGTGAAGTCGACGTGCGAGAAGCCCAGCAGTTCGAGGAACCAGTTGAGCATGCCGTAGTCGCGGTCGAACAGTTGGGCGAAGACGATAGTCGTCGCGGCCACCGACGTGACGTAGGGGACCAGTACCGACATCCGGAACATCGCGGCCGCCCGTAGCCGTACGTGGTTGAGCAGGTGCGCCATGCCGAGCGCGAGCAGCAACTGCGGGACCGTCGACAGTACCCAGATGCTGAAGGTGTTGCGCATCGCGCCCCAGAACCGGGGGTCGTCGCCGAGTTGCGCGAAGTTGGCCAACCCGACGAAGTGCCGCTCGCCGATGGGGTCCCAGTCGAACAGGGCTACGTAGAACGTGAACAGCAGCGGGAAGAGACCGAAGACGAAGAAGAGGAGAAAGAACGGCGCCACGTAGGCGTACGGCGCGAGTCGCTCGCGCAGGCCCTGCCGCAGGTACCGGTGACCGGTCGGTGGCGGGCTGGCCTCCGTTGCCGTGGCCGGGCTGACCGTGGTGGTCACAGCGATCGCCTCCCCGGCGTGCGGCGGTCGGCTGGTGCCGACCGCGCACCACCAGTCGTCCGGTCAGCCGCGGAGGGCATTTTTCACGTTGGTCAGCGCGGTTTCCCATGCCTTCGCCGGTTCGACCTTGCCCTGTTCGACGCTGGTCAGGGTGTTGAGCAGTTCCGACCCGATGGTGGCGTCGTCGGGACCGATGTAGAACGGCTTGATGTTCACGACCGACTCGGTGTAGATCTTGCCGATCGGCGCGCCGGAGAAGAACGGGTCGGTCCTGCCGACGAGTTGTGCGTCCGAGTAGACGGACGGCGTCGTGGGCAGGGAGCCCTGCGACAGGAAGTGCGCGAGCTGCCCGGCCGGGGACTGCATCTCGCTGATGTAGGCCCAGGCCGCCTTCGGGTTCTTCGCCCGCTTGGGAATGGCGAGATAGCTACCACCCCAGTTTCCCGAGCCGCCGGGGATGGTGGCGATATCCCACTTGCCGGCGGTGCCGGGCGCGTTGGTACGGATCGAGTTGAGCATCCACGACGGGGCGGAGACGACGGCGAACTCGCCCTTGCTCATGCCCGCGGTCCACCCGGTCGAGAAGGAGCTCTGCTTGGCCGAGATGCCTGTCGCGAAGATCTTCAGGGTCAGCTCGAACGCGGCCCTGACCTGCGGATTGCGGTCGTACGACAGCTTGTGATCCGCGTCGTAGTAGCGCTCTGTCCCCTGGTTGACCGCCTGGAAGAAGATGCTCGTCGGCGTGTTGTCCAGGAACGGCTTGCCGGTGGCCTGGACGTACTGCTTGCCGACCTCCGCGAACGCGTCCCAGGTCGGCCACAGCTTGGAGACCTGGTCCCGGTCGGTGGGCAGACCCGCGGCCGCGAACAGGTCCCGGCGGTACGCGATCGCCATGCCGCCCACGTCGGTCGGTATCCCGATCACCTTGCCGTCATCGGTCATCGACTGCTTCATCACCCAGTCGAGATAGTCGTCTTTCATCTTGTCGGCGCCGAGCGTGGAAAGGTCCACGAAGTTCTCCGGGGACTGCATGAACTTCGGCAGGTCGTCACCCTGGATCAACACGAGGTCGGGCACCTTGCCGCCGGCCAGTGCCGCGGTGAGTGCCTGCGCGGTCTCGCTCGTGCTGCCCACTTCGGTGAGTTTGATCGATACGTCGGGGTGCGCCTTCGTGTAGGCATCGACATCGGCCTTCTGGTTGATTCCGGTGAATGACCAGAACTCGAACCCGGGGGACGAGTCGCTCTCCGATCCTGGCGAACAGCCGGATACCAGCAGCAGGGCTGCGGCGAAGACGGCTGCGGAGGTGATGGCACGCTTCACGGGGCCCTCCATACGAGGTGCGATTCGGCGGTCCGACAGTGACCGCGATGAGTTAGGGCGAATCAGATGTCGACCGGGTGCACCGCGTGGCGGAGGGGTCTGGTTTCCACCTTCGGCTCGGGGTGCGCGCCGTGGCCCAATCGTCATGGACTTCGTTACGAAGCCGGTCGTAGACTTCGACTTATGTCGATCTCTATCATATGACGTATGAGGATACTCATCGATATGGGATCCGTCAACGACGGGCGGTGCGGCGACGTCCGGGCGCGGCGGTCGAGGGTGGGCGGCGATGAGTTCGCCGCCGGACACGGTGGCCAGGGGGCGGTGCCGGCGGGAGATCTCCTCGCGGGCACCCGGGCGGGCCGCCTGCCGAAGGCGGAAGAAGTCCGCATCGAAACATTCGACTCGATTGTTGTGGGTGAGCCCGGGAAGCGTGGTCGTCGCGCATCGACCGGGGCGGCGTAGCGGCAGGAAAGCGGCCCTGTCGCGGGATCGGGAACACCCGTCGGCTCCGCTCGCTATTCGCGTCGAGCGCCGCTCCACACAGGAGCATCTATTTAGATGTACGAGGATTCGATTGACTCGGGGGCACCCTCCGCAAGCGTCGAACGAACGGGTGGGTCGCCCTGGACGGGGCACTTGGTGATGCCGTTTTTGGCCAAACTTGGATCTTGCGTGATTGCGCGGTAAGGGGCAAGATGCGGGGAAAGCGCTTGCCCAACGAAGGGCGATGCGAGATGGGAACTAATAGTGCGAAAGACACTGCGTACCCTCGTACCCTTGCCCCTGACACTGGTCCTGAGTCTGTCCCTGTCCGGCGTCGCTTCTCCGGCTGCGAGCGCTGCCCCTGCCTCCAGCCTGCGCCAGATGGAGTACCTGACCCGTGGCCTGGTCGCCGCCCAGACCTCCGACGGCATATTGCTGAGTTGGCGCTTCCTGGGCAACGAACCTGACGGCATCTCCTGGAACGTCTACCGCAAAGACGGTGATGCCGACTTCGCGAAGATAGCCACGATCGCACCCAGGGATGTCCAGCCCGAAAGCGATTACGAGACGAACCCCGGCATCGTCAAGGAAGACGTCACCCCGTCCAACTACACCGACCCCGACGGCACGCTCACCTCAGGCTACGAGGTCGCTCCGGTCGTCAACGGCGTCGAGGGTGAGCGGCAGGGCATGAGCGTGCCCATGCTCTCGGCACTGCCCGGCCAGACGGGCCAGGCAAACCGGGGAGCGGCCACCTACATCCCGCTCAAGCCCGCGCCGGCTCCCGTACCGCTGGCGCACTTCACCTACCGTGGGCAGCGGTTCGGCCCGGGTGCCAACCTGAGCGCGGCCAACATGGTCATCCCGGACACCGGAAACCAGAACTGGTACGTCGTCGACATGAATCTGCTCCGCGAGTTCCGGGTGGCGTACGACGACCAGGCGACGGTGACCCAGGAGAAGTTGGACGGTTGGGTCGCCAGGCTCAACGAGCACAACACCACCCCGAACGCGCTCGGGGTCGCCACCTACAACGCCCCTCGGCCGGTGACGAACTCCCTGGTCAACGGCAAGATCACCGAGGCGCTCTACAAGGAACTGGAAGCCGAGTTCGTCAAGTACGTGCAGAACCTGGATTCCGGTACGTCGCTTCCGTACGCGAAGACCAGCACCGGTGCGATCCACACCTCCCAGAGCAGCCCCTACACCACCCACGACATGACTGTGGGGGACTTCGACGGTGACGGCGAGTACGAGATCGTCGTCAAGTGGCGCAGCACCCAGCAGGACCCGATGTACTCCGAGCCGATCTTCGGCGGCAGCAACACCACCACCGCCCCGGAGTACGTCGACGTGTACAAGCTCGACGGCACCCTGCTGTTCCGGGTCGACATGGGCTACAACGTCAGGGCGGCCAACGACCACGAGACCACCCTGTTCAGCGAGGACTTCGACGGTGACGGCAAGGCCGAGCTGATGCTCAAGACCGGGCTCGGCACCCGCATCGGCAACTGGGACGAGGCGTCGCAGTCCGTCGTGTACCCGAACTCCCTCGACACCGTCGTCGGCGGCGAGGACGGTCTCAAGACGACCACGAACAAGTTCGTCGAGTACTTCACCAACGGCGACACCGCGTCGCTCGACACCTACTGGTCGTTGCTGAACAGCTTCACCATCAGCTACCGCAGCCCGGTGGCCGGCGGCGGCAACGACGGAGTCAACGATCCGGCCCTCAAGCGGTGGATCAAGACGTACCACGTCGGTCCGATCGGTCCGGCAAAGGACGACCAGGAGTTCTTCTCGGCCTTCAAGTGGGACGCCGGTGCCGGCAAGGGCGTACTCCTGGACAGCGCCAGGTATCCACACCCCTACGCGGGCAGCGTCGACGGCGACAACTGGGCCATGACGCCGGCCACCCAGCGCGGCAACTACTCCTACCTGGCCTTCCCCGGCCCGGGTGCCGGTAGCGGCCCCGCCGACTACAAGTCGCAGATGATGGCTCCCTCCGAGGCGTACTGGCTCGAGCACCCGTGGAAGGCGGCCGTGTGGGGCGACGCGCAGGGCAACCGCGGCAACCGCTACGTCGGCGTCGTGGCAGCCCTGGACGGCAAGCACCAGTACGCGGTCTCCCAGCGGGGCTACTACGCCAGGACGACCCTGGCCGCGTTCCGGATCGTCGACGGCAAGGTCGTCCTGCAGGCCAGCTTCGACTCGGCCGACCCGCAGTACTGGTCGCTGGGCGGCAGCGCCTACGACTACCAGAACCGCGGCAACCACCACACCTCGTCCGGTGACCTCGACGGCGACGGCCGGGACGAGGTCGTGATCAAGGCCATGGTCCTCGAACTGAACGCCGACGGCACGAAGATCCTGCCCGAGGTGATCAACGGCGACACCATGCCGACGATCGAGGGGCAGAACAGCGTTCCTCCGGTGGCCGGCAGTTTCGAGTTCGCCACCGAGGCGGTCCGGAACAACCCGCAGAACATCTGGGCTCCGCTCCGCCACGGCGACCGCAGCGCGCTGCTCCCGGTCGACAAGGAGAACAACATCCGGATGTGGTCCGGCAGCGAGGAGAACCTGCTGGACGACATCCGTACCGGTAGGCAACTGGGCTGGATACCCGGCCCGGAGGCACACGACCCGATGAAGGGCAAGCGGCGCAACGCCCAGGGGGAGATCGTCCACGAGAACTCGCTCGTCTACGGCGTGTACGCCGGCACGGACGCCGAGGGCGCGGTGGCCGGAAACTTCTCCAACCGCTGGCCAGGTGCTCAGGGACACTCGCAGAACGGTGCCCGGAGCATGGTCACCGGCGAGCTGCTCAACGGCAACCGCAACCTGAGCAGTGGGCAGTACGCCATCTGGTTCGGCGGTGGCCTGACGGCGATGGCCGCCAGCGGCGCGACCATCAGCACTGTCGACGACCTGACCTTCGCGACCACTCCGTATCTGGCGACCGGTCTCACCTCGACCGGCAACAAGAGCACCTCGACCCTCAAGGCCGACCTGTTGGGCGACTGGCGCGAGGAACTCGTGCTCCGCGCGTCCAACAACCGGCTGGCCATCGTCACCACCCTGTCGCCGACCGAGTACGGCATCCGCACCCTGATGCACGACCCGATGTATCGCCTCGGGGTGGCCAACAAGAACACCGGCTACGACCAGTTCGGGTTCGCCAGCTTCTACCTCGGCGACGAGGCCGAGCTGCCCGCGATGCGGACCGACATCGCTGTGCCGGCCGCACCCGACAAGACCGCTCCGACGATCACTGTGAAGCCGGAGTCGCAGGGCAGGGACGGGATCTACCGCAGTGTCTCGTTCAAGCTCTTCGACGCGGGCAAGGTCGACAGGCTCACCCTGAACGGGGTGGCGAAGGACCTGACCGACAACACCTACTCCGACCTCAACGAGGTCGTGCCGGGCAGGTTCGGTGGCAAGGCCGGTAGCAACGAGCTGAAGGTGTACGACGTGGCGGGCAACGTCACGACGCTCACCTTCGTCCTCGATGTCACCGGCCCGACGGTGACGGTGAAGGACGGCGCCACCGAGACGGTCGGCACGCCCGCGACCGGCTACGAGCTGGTGTCGTTCAAGCTGTTCGATGCGGGCAAGGTCGACAGGCTCACGTTGAACGGGGTGGCGAAGGACCTGACCGACAACACCTACTCCGACCTCAACGGGGTGAAGCCCGGCGTGTTCGGGGCGGTGCTCGGGGCGAACGAGCTGAAGGTGTACGACGTGGCGGGCAACGTCACGACGGTGACCTTCACGCTCGTCGAACCGGAGCCGGCGGTTCCGGCGTGGGACTCGAAGAAGGTGTACGACAGCGGCGACCAGGTGTCCTACGACGGGGCGGTCTACCTCGCCCAGTGGTGGACGCAGAACGAGAAGCCCGGTAGCACCGCGACCGGCGCCTGGCTGGAACGGGGCGCCCTCGTCCCGGCTGCCGGGGCCGGTGTCCGGGCCTGGACCGCGTCGTGGATCTACACCGGCGGCGAGACCGTCGCGCACGACGGCCACACCTGGAAGGCCAAGTGGTGGACCCGCAACCAGCAGCCGGGTGATCCGAACGGCCCGTGGCAGGACCTCGGCACGTACTGACGATCTCGGCACGTACCGACGACTGACGCCAGGGAAGGGCCGGCCCGCTGGGGCCGGCCCTTCTGCGCTGCGGTGTCAAATTCGGGTGCGGCTGCCACCGTCGAGGCTGGCGGGGTGGCTAAAGGATCGGCCGGCGGTCAGCAGGCTCTCGTCGAGTACTGTCGCTCGGGCGTGTGCTGACCAGCCTCGCCGGCAGCGTGCGGGTGTGCCGACGCGGCAGCGTGCGGGTGTGCCGTGGCGGCACCGGGGATCGGCAGGTCCTGACCATCTCGCACGGTCGTCGCGGTCCGGCGTCGAACAGGTCCGGCCGGCCGGGGTCGTGCGGCTGTGTCGCCACCTCCGCCGCGTCCGACGGACAGTTGCCCGGCCGCGAGCGCGGTGAGTGCCAGCGCGAAGCCGACCGCCTGGATCGGGCCGAAGGTCTGGCGGAGGAGGACGGCGCCGAGCGCGGCGGCGACCAGCGGCGAGATCAGTGCGAGCAGCGCGACGGCGGCGACGGGCAGCGTGGCGATGCCACGGAACCAGAGGACGTACGCCGCGAGCCCGCCGACCAGCCCGAGCCACAGGTAACCGCCCACCGCGGGGAGGTCGACGGCGGGCGGACGGCCTTCGAGGAGCGCGGTCAGCGGGAGCAGGACCAGCCCGCCAGCGGTCAACTGCCAGCCGGCGAGCGCGACCGGGCTCACCTCGTCGGTCCGCCAGTGCTTGGTAAGCGTGACACCGAGCGCCATCGACAACGCGCCCGCGAGTCCGGCGACGAGGCCGATCGGGTCCAGACCAGCCTGCGGGCCGAGGACGACGAGGCCGACTCCGGCGGCTCCGGCGATCCCCCAGCCGATTCGCCACCACGACGGCGACTCCCGCAGGATGCCCACCGCGAGAGCCGCCACGACCAGCGGCTGGGTCGCGCCGAGCGTGGCTGCGACACCGCCGGGGAGCCGCTCGGCCGAGATGAAGAGCAGCGGGAAGAAGAACCCGATGTTGAGGGCGCCGAGCAGTAGCGAGCGCCACCACCACACGCCACGGGGGAGCACCCGGAGCACCGCCAGCACGACGAGGCCGGCCGGCAGCGATCGGAGCAGGCCGGCGAAGAAGGGGTGGCCGGCGGGCAGGAGTTCGGTAGTCACGATGTACGTCGTGCCCCACACCGCCGGAGCGAGAGCCGTGGCGAGCGTCCGCGCGCCGGTGGAAGTTCCCATTCCACCACCCTGCGGCGGCACCAGTTATGAGTCCAATACATTGTTGTCATACGTTCGATCGTGATTGACGATTGACGGGTGAACCTCCAGCAGCTCCGGTACGTCGTCGCCGTGGCCGAACTCGGCAACTTCACCCGCGCCGCCGAGCGGTGCTTCGTCGTACAGTCGGCGTTGAGTCACCAGATCGCGAAGCTGGAACAGGAGCTCGGCGCGCGACTTTTCCACCGGACCAGCAGGTCGGTGGCGTTGACGCCGGCCGGCGCAGCCCTGTTGCCGGCGGCCCGCGAGTGCCTCGCGGCGGCGGAGCGCGCGCAGGCGGAGGTCTTCGCGGCGACCGGCGAGATCCGGGGCCGGCTCGCCGTCGGCATGATCCCGACGGTGGCGGCGGTCGACGTGCCGGCCGAGCTGCGGCTCTTCCATCAGGAGTACCCGCAGGTGCGGATCAGCCTGCTGACCCGGGGCAGCGACGACCTGGTCGACCGGGTCCGCGACGGTGCGCTCGACATCGCGTTCCTCGGTCTGCCCGAGGGCAGCGAGATTCCGGACCTGAACGGCCGGCAGCTCGCCCGCGACCCGCTGGCCGCACTGCTGGCGCCCGGTCACCGGCTCGCCCGCCGCAAGCGGATCCGGCTGGCGGAGATCTGCACCGAGGAGTTCGTCGACTTTCTCGCCGGAGGCAGTGGCCGGGTCCAGGCTGACCGGGCGTTCGCCGCCGCCGGCCTGGAGCGAACGGTCGCCTTCGAGATCACCGACCCGCACGTGATGGCGCGGTTCGTGGCCGAGGGTCTCGGCGTCGCCCTCCTCGCCTCCAGCTATGCGGTGCGGCTGCCCGGCGTCGCCGTCGTTCCCGTCGTGGACACGTCGTATCGCGTCGAGCACCTGGTCTGGAGCCGGCTGGGGCCGACGCCAGCGGCAGATGCCTTCATCGCCCGGCTGGCGCCGCAGTAGCCCCGATCCGTTCGTGTCCCGCCCGCACCGGTACCTCGAGGATCGTGGCGGCGGCGTGGTCGGCGTCGACGAGGTGCTCCTCCAGGGTGGGTCCGGCGACGGTCAGGCCCCGACGGCGCAGCCAGTCGAACAGGTCGAGTCCGGCCCGGACCACTCCGGTCGTGGGTGGCACGACGGCTCGCACCACCGTACGGGCGGGCAGGTCGAGTCGTTCGCCGCCCCGCTCGACGGCGACGGCCACGGCGAAGTCCCCGGTGGGTTGCCCGGTGAGCCAGGTGAGCAGGGTCGTCGGGGCTGGCGGGCAGAGCGTGGCCAGCGCGGACGGGTGGTCGATGCGCAGGTGGCGGACGTGCAGACGGCGCGCGCCGACCGTGGCTTTCTGCGGCAGCACCGACGTCGGTGTGCCGAGCTGCTCCTCGGCCATGGCCACGGCCGCGGACCTGATCGCGATGTCGCGTCGAAGGGCGGCCACGGTCTCGGCCAACGCCTGCTGTAGCTGCGTGTCGGGGGCGTCCAGGACCTCGGCGATCTGACGCAGTGACAGGCCGAGGTCCTGTAGTCCACGGATGCGTTCCAGCCGGGCCAGTTCGGTCACCCCGTACCACCGGTAGCGGGTCACGCCGTCCACCGTGGCCGGAACCAGTAGCCCGATCCTGTCGTAGTGCCGCAGGGCGCGTTCGGAGATCCCGACCATCCGCGCCAGCTCACCGATCCGCCACACGCCATCCTCCTGCCGCCTTGACCTTCTCCGTGTGTCAGGGTCCTAGCGTGCCGTCATGAGTCCCGCTCACCATCGCTCGGCCGCCCGGTTGACAGGCGTGCTGCTGATTGTCTCGTTGTTGGCCATGCTCGCCGGGGTGGCCGTTGTCGTGCCATCGGGTTTGACCCTGAATCCGGCCGATCCCAGCGCCGTGTTGGCAGCGGTGAACGCCCGGGTCGCGTCGCATCTGATCGGGTTGGGCCTCGATGTCGTCGGCTGGCTCGCCCTCCTCGCGGCCGGGCTCGTGGTGGCGGCCTGCCCCGCCGGCCGCAGACCGCACCTGGTCACGCTCGCCGGCGGACTGCTGGCCTGCGCCGGGCTGGCGGGTCTGCTGCACGACGCGGGAAACCTCGGGTTGACCCAGTTGGCGGCCGAACCCGCCGAGCCGACGACAGCCGAGGTGGCCCGGGCGGTCCTCGTCACCGCCAAGTGGGCCGTCAACCTGGCCGGGCTGCTCTGGGTCGCCGCGACCATCACCACCGTGCTCGGCGTACCGCTGCCCGCCGCGCTTCGCCGCACCGGCCCGGCCGCGGCTGCCTCCGGCCTCGCCGGGGTACTTCTGCCGTGGACCACCGGGCTCGACGGCCCGTCGGCAACGCTGGAGCAGCTCGGCTACGGTCTCCACCTACCCGTCATGGTCTGGTACGGCGTACTGGGCTGGTGGCAGCTCCGCCACACCGCCGCCGTCCCAGCCCGACCAGCGGGCGTACCTGAGCACACCTGAGCGACGGTCGCCGGTCGGCTGTCGGTGGTGCGGAAGGTCCGGAGGTCCGGTCTCCACCGGCGGACGACACAGGCTGCCGTCCTGGATCCGGGTGCTGTGCATCCACGGGCAGCAGGGCGCTGGATCTGATCGCCCCCGGGCCGGGTCACCGGCGTCGACGCCCCCGGACCGGTCGACCGGGACATCGTGCAGCGCCTGTGCCCAGGCTGCCACGATCTGCTGGTCGCCGTCCCGGACCGTACGCTGGGTATCCGACAGACAGGCTCCGGGCCACAGGGTGACGGCTACCATTTTCTCGACGCCGGGCAGGCCGGATGTCAGCATCCGCGACCGGGCTTCGGACGGTGACCGGCGAGCGCGGCACGCACCTGGAAATCCGGCTCCGGCCATTTCGGATCATCGGAGCGGACCACTCCGGGCGTGCCTGGCGCAGGTGTGACGCCGGATCGGCTCTCGCACGCCGCGCGGCTGGACCGACGCGATGTGCGGCACACCGCGGCTGGTCATTTCGACGTGCGGTCGAGGGGAGGGCTCGTGGCGCAGAACGGCGGCGTCGCCGCCCGCACGTTCCTGGGGAGCCGAGCGCCGTCGCGTCCAGCGCACGTTCAGTCGCGGTTCAGTCGCGTTTGGCACTGTCGACAGATACAACGACGTCGAGGGAGTGCTCGTCACGCTGGCACAGGATCCGCAGTCCGTTGGTGGCAGCACCGCGCGGCAGGATCCGACGGACCGATTCGATCGACCGGTGTGGGTATGGGGCCGATGGAGCTGAGGTCCTGGACGTTGTCACCGCCGGCATCGGTACGGCGCCTCGCCGGCGCGCACGGAACCGTACCCGTTCTGCCGCGGTGGCGCGGCACGGGACGGATCCGGGCCCGGCCACCGACTTGACGGCGGTTCGGGTACGTGCCGGAAGACCGTCGCGACGGGTGCGTCCGTGGCCGGCGTCGACCGAGCCACGATCCCGAACGGCTCAACCGACATCTGGGGGGATGTCGGCGTCCGCGGCAGGGAGGGGGCAATCCGTGGACCGCATCGGGGCACCGCTGATCGCGCGATCCGGCCTGGTCCAGCAGATTCTCAGCGCGGTGACCGCAGACCGTGGCGCCGTGCTGGTGGGGAAACGGGGCACCGGCCGTACCACCCTGGTCGAGCTCGTGACCAGGCAGCTGTCGGCCGACCGGTACGCCGTGACCCGTACCACCGCGACCGAGGCGGGCCGGCCGATCCCGTTCGGACCGTTCTGCCAACTGTTTCCGGTCACCGGCGACCCGGCTCTGGTACCGGGCCGGATCCGTACCGAACTCGTCCGACGTGGACAGCCGCGTACCCCGCTGCTGGTGGTGGAGGACGCGCACTGGATGGACGACCGCTCCGCGAGTACCCTGCTCGGCCTCGCCCAGGACGGACACATCCGGTTGATGGTCACCACCCGGGCGGAGGTGCCGACGCCCGACGCCGTCGTCGCGCTCTGGAAGGACCGGCACCTGCGTCGGGTCGATTTGCCACCGCTGGACCTGACGGAGACGGCCGTCCTGATGCGGGCCATGCTCGGTGACGCGGTCGCCTCGACCACCGTGCAGCTCGTCTACCAGTGGACCGGCGGCAACCCGCGACTGGCGACCGAGCTGGTCCGGCACGGCACCGCCACGGGCCGGCTGGTGCACGATCGGGGTCTGTGGTGGTGGCGCGGCCAGCTCAGCGTGCCACCGCACCTGGTCGAACTCTTCCTGCCCGGGCCGAACCGGCTCACCCCGACCCACCGGGACGCGCTGGCGGCGGTCGCGGTGAGCGACGACCTGCCGATCGAGCTGATCGACCGGGTCGCCCCGGCCGCCGTCGAGGACCTGGAGGACCTGGACCTGCTGCGTACCACGGACACCGAGGACGGGGTGTCGGTGGGATTCAGCCATCCGCTGCTCCAGGCGATCGTCTGGGCACAGGTCTCACCGGCCCGGCGGCGCCGGGTCGCGTCGGCACTCATCGGGGCGGCCGTCGGCGGTGCGACACCCGATCCGGTCACGGCCGCCCGCTGGCAACTGGCCGCCGGCGCGCCGGTCACCCCCAGGGTGCTGACCGATGCCGCCCGCCGGGTGCGGTCGCACAGTCCGGAGCAGGCGCTCCGGCTGGCGCGGATCGCGTGCGGTCAGGACCGGTCGGCCCGCGCCGCTGTGGTATTGGCCGACGCACTCGCCGAGCAGGGTACCGGCCGCGAGGCACAGTCGATTCTCCACCAGGCGACCGCGTCCGAGCACTCGGCCACCGGGCGGATCGTGCTCTCCACAGCGCTCGCCGTGCACCGCTGTGTGGCGGAACGTGACCCGGCCGCGGCCCACGCCGACCTGCGGGCGCTACGCGCCAGCGCGTCACTCGCCGCCCCCGAGGCCGTGGACGTGGTCGACGGTGCCGATGCGCTGGTACTGCTGCTCGGCCAGCGTCCGGCCGAAGCGGTCCGGGTCGCCGACCGGCTGCTGCACCGGCTCTCCGCCGCCGGAACCGTCGGCAACCCCGTCGTACTGCGGTGCCGGATCGCCCGGACGGCGGCGCTGGCCCTCCTCGGCCGTACCGACGAGGCGGCCGCCGAGGGGGCGGCGGTACTCGCCACCGCCACCGGCGACGACCGGGCGCCGGAGACGGCGGGTCTGCTCGGAGCGGTCCTCTGCATGATCGCGCTCTGGCGGGACGGCAGCGCGGCACTGCCGGCCACCGATCCCGTCCTCGGACGCTGGCCGAGACCACCGGGGGAGGTACCCGGCACCCGGCTGCGGGCCGTCGACTGGCCGCTGCTGGCCGGCTACGCGCGGCTGCTCCGGGGCGAGTACGCCGCCGCGATCGAGCCCCTGCGGGAGGCGTTGACGCAACAGAGCGTCGGATTCCGGCTGTTCCGGTCGGAGGCGTCGGCGTGGCTCGCCGTGTCACTGGCCTCGGCGGGGCGGCCCGACGACGCGCAGCGGGTGCTCGACGCGGACCCTCCGGACCGAATGGCGGCGCTGCCGGGCCTCGGGCCGTGGGCCGCCGGGGCGGTCGCCGCCGCCCGTGGCGACACCCGGTCCGCCGGGCGCCTTCACGGCGTGGCGGCGACGGCGGCGCGCGCGGCGGGCTGCCGGAGCGTGGAGTTGCAGTACCTGACCTGGGCGGCGCGGCTGCCACCCGCCGACCGGCCGGTCGCGCTTGCCGACCGGCTCGCCACCTGCCTGAGCCACGTCGAGGCGAGCCGGCTGGCGACCGAGGCGCGCGGCGAGCTGGCGCTGCTCAACCGGGACCACGCGGGCCTGCTCGAGGCGGCCAACCGGCTCGCCGAGATGGGGCTGCACCTGCGGGCCTTCCGGCTGACCGAGGCCGCCACCAGGGTGTTGCCCGGGCGAGACCAGGACTACGCCGGGGCGGTCGCGCTGGCCGGCCGGCTCCGCAACGCCCTCGGACTGCCCGCACCGAACCTGGCCTCGCCGACCCTTACAGCCCGGGAGAACGAGGTCGCGGCCCTCGCCGCCACCGGCCTGCCCAATCGGGAGATCGCGACCCGGCTGGTCGTGTCGGCCAGGACCGTCGAGAGCCACCTGGCCCGGGTGTACCGCAAACTCGGCATCGGTTCCCGTCGTGAGCTGCGGGCGGAGTGGTTCAGCCGCTCGGTCGAGGGCGGTCCCGAACCGCCAAGCTGCCCCGACGGTTACCCGGGCTGAGCAGCGGCGGCTCGGACGGTTACCCGGGTTGGGTCGCGCCCGCCCGGACCTCGATCCCGGTCGCTCCGACGGTCGAGGGCAGCACCGTCGGGCCGGCGGCGTACGCGGCGGCGTGCAACGCGTACATCTCCGCGTAGCGGCCGCCCCGGGCGAGCAGTTCGGCGTGCGGGCCGTACTCCACGATCCGCCCCTCGTGCAGCACCACGATCAGGTCGGCGTCGCGTACCGTGTTCAGCCGGTGCGACACGACCACGGTGATCGGTGCACCGGCGGCCGGGGTGGCCGGGGCGAGGTACTTCCGTAGCAGTTCGGCCTCGCTGTCCGGGTCGAGGCTGGCCGCCGGCTCGTCGAGCAGCACCAGCGCGGCTGCGGTACGCATCCGGCCCCGGGCCAGCGCCAGCTTCTGCCACTGCCCGGAAGACAGGTCGGTGCCGTCCGGAAAGGTCCGGCCGAGCCGACTCTCGATGCCGGCGGGGAGTTCGGCGACGAAGGTGTCCGCGCCGGCCGATTCCAGCGCACTGCCCACCGCGTCCCGGTCGTCGATCGCGTCGAGCCGGCCGACGCCGACCGACTCCCTCGCCAGCAGCTCGAACCGGCAGAAGTCCTGGAACACCCCGCTGACCCGGTCGCGCCAGGCCTCCGGGTCCACCTGCGCCAGATCCTGCCCGCCGAACGTGATGCGCCCGGTCGACGGTGGGTAGAGGCCGGCCAGCAGCGCGACCAGGGTGGACTTGCCGGCACCGTTGTCACCGACGACCGCCACGGTGGCCCCGGCCGGCAGCCGCAGGTCGACCGGACCCAGCGCCGTGGTCGGCTCGCCGGGGTACCCGAAGCTGACGCCGTGCAGCACGAGGTCGCCGCGCTCGGGCAGGTCCCGGCCGGTTCCGGCGGCGGCGCGGTGCGGGTGCCGGGCCAGGCGCTGGTAGAGCGCGACGGTGTGCAGTGCGCGGCGCAGCCAGCCGATCAGCCAGCTCAGTCCGGTGGTGGCACCGACCAGCCGGGTACCGAGCAGCAGGACCAGCACCGCCTCCCCGGCGGACGCGGTGCCGGAGAGCACGGAGCGGGTGACGATGTAGAGCCCGGCCACCAGCGCGACGCAGAAGAGCAGCCAGCCGGCCGCCGCCGCGAGAGCGCCACGGGTCCGGGCGGCCTCCCGACGGCGCGCCGAGAGGTCGAACTCCGCCCGGTGCCGATCCGCGATCTCGCCGCCGAGCCGATACAGCCGGACCTCGGCGGCCGCGCCCGGATCGGTGGCCAGGGTCAGCAGGGCGGCGCGGTGCCGGTCGGCCTCGGCGCCGGCCACCTCGGCCGCGGCCACGATGTTCGCCTGCCAGCGGACGGCGAGGGCCAGCGGGACGATGAAGACCGGCAGCAGCGCCAGCATCGGGCTGACCAGGGCCATCAGCACCACCGCGGCCACGAACCGGGCCAGCAGGCCGGCGTTCTCGACGAGCGCCGCGAACGCCCCGCCGAACTCGGTCCGGCGCTGCCGTACCAGCTCGGCGGTGTCGAGGAACTCCGGGTCGTGGTAGTGGCTTAGGTGGGCGGGGCCGGAGCACAACGTCATCAGGCGGCGGTCGAACTCCAGCCCGACCCGCTGCTGGAGCACCTGCCGCAGGTCGGTGGCGACCGCGCTCGCCTGGTGCACGAAGACGGTGACCAGCACCAGGACCAGTCCGCCGGTCAGCGCCTCGGCGAGCCGCCCGGCGACCGCGCCGTCGACCATGCCACGTAACCCGAGCGCCTGCGCCGCCGCGACGATGTTGAACAGCGGGACGAGCACCATGACCAGCACCGCGCGTCGCGGGTCGGCCCGGACCGCGACGCCGACGACGAGCCGGGCGGCGCTCAACCAGCTACCCACGACGGCCTCCTGCGGAATCGGTGAAGGGCGCGGACTGCACCCGGAACATCTGGGCGTACCGGCCGTCGGCGGCGAGCAGTTCGTCGTGGCTGCCGTACTCGGCCACCCGGCCGTTGCGCAGCACGGCGATCCGCTCGGCGAGCCGGACGGTGGCGAACCGGTGTGACACCAGGATCGTGGTGATCCCGGCGGTGATCTCCAGGAACCGCGCGTAGAGCTCGTACTCCGCCTCGATGTCCAGGTGCGCGGTGGGTTCGTCGAGGACGAGGACCTTGGCGCCGTGCCGCACCGCGTAGAGTGCCCGGCTGAGCGCCAGCCGCTGCCACTGCCCGCCGGACAGCTCGGTCCCACCGGTATAGGCGCTGGTCAGCGGGGTGTTCCAGCCGTCCGTCAACCCCTGCTCGACGCCGAGGAACCCGCCGAGCCGGGCAGCCTCGACGACCGCGTCGTCGGTGGCGGTGGCCTCGACCGCGCCGAAGGCGATGTTGTCGCGTACCGAGAACGGGTACCGGCCGAAGTCCTGGAACACCACGGCCAGTTGCCGGCGCCAGCTCGCGAGGTCGTGGTCGTGCAGGTCCCGCCCGTCGACCCGGATCAGGCCGGCGTCCGGGCGGTACAGCCCGGCCAGCAGCTTGGTGATGGTGCTCTTGCCGGCGCCGTTGTCCCCGACGATCGCCAGCGAGGATCCGGCCGGGATGACGAGGTCCAGGTTGTCGACGACCGGGCGGGCGGCGCCGGGATATCCGAAGCGGACCCGCTCGAAGCGGATCTCCCGCCGCGGCAGCCCGTTTGCAGGCAGCCCGTTCGCAGGCAGTCCGGTGGTGGCCGGCCCGCTGGCGCCGGTCGCCGGGGTACCCAGCGCGCTCACCGCCAGCGCCGGCGGTACGGCGGCACTGGCCAGGTGCAGCCGCCGTTGCAGGTCACCGGTGAAGCCGAGGGCGAAGAACCCGAGCAGTGCCTGGAGGGCGATGGTCAGCTCTCCGACGGACGGGTCTCCGTTGCTGGCCCCGTACGCCAGCGGCACCACCACGACGACGTGTGCCGCCAGCAGCAGCGCGCTCGCCACCAGGTGCCGCCGGCCGTCGGTGGTCCTGCGGCGCATCTCGATCACGCCGTCCCACCACTCCCGGGTGAAGCGCTCGACGAGCCACTGGTGCAGGCCGAACAGGCGCAGCTCCTTTGCCGACGGCGCGGTCACCGCGATGTCGCGCAGGTACCCCGCGTGTCGCAGTTGGACGGTTCTTGCGGTGTTCGCGGCGACGGCCCGGGCCATCTCGCGCTCCTGCCAGCGGCCGGTGACGATCCAGGCGGCACCGAGTACGACAGGCAGCCACCACTGCCCGGCCCAGCCGAGCAGGATCGCGGCGGCCAGTCCGGTGAGCCGGAGCGGGACCAGGGCGGCGAGTGCGTTGACTGCCTGTCCGGGGGCGTACGCGCCGATCCCGACCCCGCGCGCCCGTTCGATCTGGTCGACGACGGCCGGGTCGTCGAGGTGTGCCACCCCGGCGGGGCGCAGCGCACCCTCGACGGTGCGTTGGGCCAGGCTGCCGTCGACCGCGGTACTCAGCCTCGCGGTGACCATCGCGCGGATCGGCTCCAGGGCGATGTCCAGGACGAGCGCCAGGGCCAGCAGGGTTAGCCCCGACCACGCCTGCCGGGACGCCACCGGGCCGGGGTCGGCGGTCAACGCCGTGACCAGCCGCCCGATCGCCAGCGGCAGCAGCACGACACCCGCGACCTGTACGGCGATCAACGCGCCGAGCAGCACGGTCAGCGGGGTGTCGACGCGGGGCAGCTCGCGGACGAGCGCCGCCACTGCGCCGGTGCGGCGGGACTGGCCGGCTTTCGCTGTGGTCGGCACGGGCACACTCCTTGCGACGTCGAGGTTTCGGCGATCCGGCGCCGGCGGTGGCCACCCGTCAGGGGTGGCCACCGCCATCAGGCGTCTGCCTCTTACGAGACGTCGACCGGCGGGTAGGCCGAGACGTCGACCGGCGGGTATGTGCGCATGATCCACCTCCTCTGCTGGCGACGGGACGGCGGACCGATGGCGGCCCGCCACGCCGCAACGCTAGGTGTCGCGACGCACCGGGGAATCGGTGTTCGATTACGCAAATGCGGGGCCAGCATTACCGACGGTCGACGGGTACGGAGGGCTCGTCGGGCACCCCGCCTGCGTATCCGGTCGGGGCGCTTGCGTACCCGTCGCCCGATGTCCCGGGCGGTCCGGCGCCCGTACGGTTCCGGCGACCGCACCGCCGATCCCCCGGGAGAGCCGTCTCATGAATGCCGACGCGGGTCCCAACGTCCTCATCTGGGACGTCACCTTCGCCTGTCCACTGCGCTGCTCCCACTGCTACACGGAGTCGGGGCGGCGCCGCCCGCAGAACCTGAGTCACGAGGAGATGCTGAGGGTGACGGACGCGCTGATCACCTTCCGGCCCGCCATGATCACCCTCTGCGGGGGTGAACCGCTCACCGTGCCGCGCATCGTGGAGGTGGTGCAGCGGTTCGCGGCGGCGGGCGTACGGGTCTTCCTGTACACAAGTGGCTGGTCACTGCCGGAGCAGACCGTCCGGGACCTGGCCGGCCTCGTCGCCAAGCTGGTGGTCAGTGTCGACGGTGCGACGGCGGAGGTGCACGACCGGATCCGTGGCCGGGCCGGCTCCTTCGACCGGGCGATGGCCGCGCTCGCCCTGCTCGACGCGGAGGCCGCCCGACGTGCCTCGGCGGGGGAGTCCCCGCTGCGGTTCGGCATCGACAACGTGGTGGTCCGCAGCAACTACCACCAGCTCGACGAGATGTGTGCCTCGGTCGCGCCACGGTTTGCGCACCTGAGCGACGTGGCGTTCGGTGCTGTGGTGCCGACCGGCCTGGCCAGCCGGGTGTCGTACGGCGAGCAGGAGATGCTCTCCGACGAGCAGGTCGCGGCACTCGTCGACGAGGGGACGCGGCAGCGGCTCCAGCAGGCGGCGCCAGCGTCGGTGAAGGTCACCACCACCGACAACTTCGGCGTGCAGATGCACCCCGACTACATCGCCAGTCATCCCGACTTCCGGCCACTTGAGATCGAGCCGGACGGCGGGGTACGGGCGATGCCGATCTACGAGGGGACCGTCGGCAACCTGTTGACCGAGGATCCGTACCTGCTCTGGGAACGCGCCCGGAGCCGCTGGGACGATCCCTTCGTGGTGGAGACGCTGCGCGGCATTCGCGGCCGGACGGACTGGGCCGAGGCGGTGCGCCGGATCGACTACCGGTTCGGTTCGGACGAGGTCCGGGCCCGGATCGACCGTCGCCCGGTCTTCGACCCGACGCAGGCACCCCGGCGGCTCGCGCTGCGCCCGGTCGGCGCCCGGTCGCCGCGCTGAGCCGGGTCGGAGCGGGTTCGCCCGGCGACACCCTGGACCTGCCTCACCGGCACCGGCCGGTGTCACCGGTGCCCGCCGCCCCCGGCGCGCACTACTGCCTCGGAGCGCCGCTGGCCCGGTTGGAGGCCCAGATCGCATTCCCACTGCTGCTGACCATGCTGCCCCGGCTGAGCCTGGCGGGCCGAGGCGAGCGCCGCGATCGCCTGGTGCTGCGCGGGTATTCAACGCTGCCGGTGACCACCGCCTGAGCCTGGGGCGCCGGTTGCTCCACGGTCGGGCGGTTCGGCGTTCGGCGGGCCGAGGAGAGCACCACCCAGCCCGCCGGCCCAGCAGGGCCCCGGCAAAGTCGTTAGTGATGCCAGGTGGCGCCAGCGGGCGGATGCTGTCGTGGGCGTGGTGGAGGTTGGCGGCGGCGATGTTCGTGACGCCGCGGGGATCGTAGCGGGCATGGATAGACTTCGTTGTCATCGGCGGCCGGCGAAGCATCCGGTGGTGAGGAGGATCCCGTGATACCTCAACCGTGTACGGACGGCACGCTCCAGCACCTGTCCGTGGATCTCAGCGACGAGGGCGGCGGGGAGGGCGGGATGACGGGTTACACGCTGTGTTCGGTTCCGGAGCGTCCGGTCCGGGGCAGCGACCAGGAGGCGACGGACATCCCGTACGACATGTATCGCACTGACGCGTGGGTCGAGATCGCCGCGTTGCCGCCGTGTGAGGAGTGCCTGCGGGTGGCGGAGTTACTGGCCGCCCCCGAAACGGCGCCGCCGCTGCATCGGAGTCCCCGGCTGGACTCTTCCTCCGAGTTGACCGGTGATGGGATTCGGCGTCTTCTCGCCACCGACCTCGCCACCGGCGCCACGCTCGGCCGGCGGGCCGCCGTGCATCTGCTGACCTTCACGGCCGTTCCCGACCAGCCGGGCTTCGGTGGCTTTGTGGAGCGCATCAGTCTGGTGTGGGACGCGGATGCCACCGTGGAGATAGGGCAGGTCCGCGATTGGGCGGCGGTGGTCGGCTTCGCGGCGGTCGCCGACGTGCCGGACCGTGACCGGCAGATGGTCGCGGTGGCCGCGAGCCTCGCCGGCGGGCCGCCGGTCGGCCTCGAAGCCGCCGTCAGATTCGTCGATGATCCGGCAGCGGCCCGACGGGTGATCGAGGCGATCGCGATCGCCACGGGTCACGGCGACCGGTGGGAGCTCACGGAGAGGCCGGCCCCGAGCGCCCACACCTGACCGCGGTCAGGTGCGTGCCCCGGCCCGAGAGGCACTGGGATGGCTGCCGCCCGGGCAGGTCTCCTCCACCTCGATGAAGATGCCGTGTATGGCGGTTTCGCCGATGTCCCCGCCCGTGTGCACCGGCTCGCCGGCCCAGCGTGCCGCTACGCCCGAGAACCAGGCATCCGGGGTCGTGGCAGCGACGTTGCCGGGGCCCTGGCCGGCCCAGCCGATGGCCACCTTAATGGTGATTCGTCGGTCGTGACCGACCGTCCATTCTCGCGGCAATGCGGGATCGCGCCACGGCTGATTCGGGTGCGGCTGTTTCCGGATGTTCTCCGGGGTGCGGGCAACCGATATTCGGCATCGATGGTAGGGGGTAAGGCTGATGGTAGCTCCCTTCCGTTCGTCGGTGCCGACCGAAGCACGCGCCGATTTCAGTTCTCTGACCGGCACTGAACCTATCGACCTGGCGAACCGGCGGTAGTCGCTCGAGTAGCGGCCGGAACGGGTCGTGGCCGCCGGGGACGGGCGCTCCGGACGGTTGGGAGGCGCTGCTTCCCGGTCGGGTCGGCGGTCGGCTCTCGGCGGTGTCGCCGTTCGGCTTCTGGTCGCGGCCGTCCACCTTCTCCGGGTCGGGACAGGCCCGCCTC
This sequence comes from Plantactinospora sp. CNZ320, assembly GCF_002846275.1. Lineage (NCBI taxonomy): Bacteria > Bacillati > Actinomycetota > Actinomycetes > Micromonosporales > Micromonosporaceae > Plantactinospora > Plantactinospora sp. CNZ320. The sequence goes on along the minus strand of NZ_PJMP01000001.1, from coordinate 1,864,584 downwards.
GGCACGGTCTCGCGAACGTGGCGAACCTCACCGCCCGGCCACCCTCGCCCCAGAGCTGAGCGGGCGGTGCGGGCGTCGTCGTGGCTGGGCCGATGCCCATACAACCGGTGTGACCAGGGAGTTCCTGCCCGGCCACCGGGCCGCGCCGGGCTCGACGAACGTGATCATGTTTCCGGTACGGCGCCTCACCGGCCGTCGACCGGCGGAAACTCGCATTCACCGAGCTCTTGGTGTCGCCCTGACCGTGGGGCGGTCCGGTGCTGCCGGGTGGCCGGTGCCGACCGGTGGCCGGCGACATTTCTCAAATCAGCGCAGTTCAATGGCCCTGTGGTGTCCGAAATCGACGGGCGCAGGTGGTCCATAGTGGACCAAACTACCGCTGAACCTCTTGACAGGGTGGATAAGGTGTAGGCAGCCCAGAGAAACTCGATCAATGACGAGCATCTGAGGCGACACACGGGGATCCTTCGACGGGTAAGCATGCGGCCTACAACAGCGCCCTGATCTGCCCGATCGGCCATTCCTCGCGCGTCGGTTCGGTGCCTGTCCCTGACGACGTAGGGAATTGAAGCCGCTGCGATGCGATTCTATCGAAATAGTCCCTGACCAGTGGGACCGGGACAGCGGCGGCGACCCACGGCATGGTCGCATTGGCTGGCACCGTTGTCGTCGCCAAATCCCGTGCCGCGAAATTGACAATCACGGTTCCAGATGAGAGGGGGCTCAGGATAACCGTGGTGACAACGGACATCTTCGATCGTTGCCGGTCGTACACAGAGGCCCGGGTGGCCCAGGCAGCGGAGCTCTACCCGTACTTCACCGTCTTCGAGGGCTCGGACACCACAGTCGCCCGTACCTCGCTGGGCGACGTGCTGATGTGCGGCTCGAACAACTACCTCGGCCTCACCTCCGACCGGCGGGTACGTGCCGCGGCGCAGGCGGCGATCGAGGAGTACGGCTCGTCGCGTACGGGTTCGCGGCTGCTCAACGGCAACACCCCGCTGCACGAGGAACTGGAACGGGAACTGGCCGACTTCCTCGGGATGCCGGCCGCGCTTGTCTTCCCGACCGGCTACCAGGCGAACCTCGGCGTGATCGCCGCACTGCTGACCCGCAACGACGTGGTCATCATCGACCGCGAGGCCCACGCCTCGGTCTACGACGGCTGTGGGCTGAGCCCGGCAAAGGTGCGCCGGTTCGCCCACAACGACATGGCGGAGCTGGAACGGCGGCTGGCGGCCTGCCCGCCCGACGTCGGTCGGTTGGTAGTGGTGGACGGGGTCTACTCGATGGCCGGCGACCTCTGTCCGCTGCCCGAGACGGTGCGGCTCTGCCAGAAATACGGTGCCCGTCTCCTTGTCGACGACGCGCACGGCCTCGGCGTGCTGGCCGACGGCCGGGGCACCAGCGCCCACTTCGGGCTGACCGACCAGGTCGACCTCGTCACCGTGACCTTCAGCAAGTCGTTGGCGTCGATCGGTGGTGCGGTGCTCGGGCCGACCGACGTGATCGAGTACCTCCGCCACCATGCCCGCAGTCTGATCTTCAGTGCCGCCGCCCCGCCGGCCAGCGTCGCCGCTGCCCAGGCCGCGCTGCGGATCCTGCGCGCCGAGCCGTGGCGGTGCCGGCAGGCGCTGGAGAACGCGTCGTACGTGCACCGCGAGCTGACCGCGCTCGGGTACGAGCCGCTGCCCAGCGAGACACCCATCGTCTGCGTACCGCTCGACGGCGTCGTACCGACCATCTTCACCTGGCGCAGCCTGTTGGAGCGTGGGGTCTACGTCAACGCGGTGATCCCGCCCGCGGCCTCGTCCCGGGTGCGGGCCAGCTTCACCGCGACACACACCCCGGAGCAGCTCAAACGCGCCGTGGCGGCGTTCGCCGAGGTCCGCGAGTTGACGCCGCCGGACTGGGCGCTGGCGGACCTGCCACCGGCGGAGTACGTCGCGGAAGGCGTGCGGTGAGCCGGCTCCACGCCGGTGGTCCGGTGTCGACGGTGGACGGTCCGCAGCACTCGACGAGGTACGGCGGTGCGTCAGCCGCCCGAACGGAGGCCCGATGAGCGTCACCCAGGTCCAGAACCCCATCCGGCCCCGTGACCGGGCGGTCGCGTGGGCGAGGATGTGGCGGTTCCACTTCGTACCCCTGTCGCTGTCGGCCGGTCTGGTCGGCATGACGGCGCCGTCGGCCGGGGCGACCACCGCGAGCGTGGTCATCGGCCTGCTCTTCTGCATCTTCGGCTACGGCGTCGGCGTGGTCATCAACGACTGGTTCGACCGCAAGGCCGACGCGGTCAACGCCCCGGACCGCCCCTTCGTCGCGGGGCTGATCAACCCGCACGCCGGGCTCGCGCTGACCCTGGCGCTCTCCGGGAGCCTCCTGCTGGTGGCGGTCGTCGTGGCGCCCGCGCTGGCGATCTGGAGCGCCATCGCGATCGCCGGGCACCTGGTCTACACCTGGACCAAGGGCATCCCGATGGTCGGCAACCTCGCCAACGGGGTGGACATGTCGCTGTTCACCGTGCTCGGCGCGGTCGCGGTCCGGCCCGACGCCGGGTGGCTGGACATTCCCGCCACGACGTGGTTCCAGACGGCGCTGGTCGCGGTCGTGCTGAGCGGCTTCTGTCTCGTCGGCTACTTCAAGGACATCGAGGGCGACCGGCTGGCGGGCTACCGTACCCTGCCGGTGGCGGTGGGCACCCGGACGGCGAGCCGGGTCGCGTTGATCTTCCCGCCGGTGGCCCTCGGTGCGGCGGCGGTGGGCGCGGTGGCCGGTCCCGAACGCGGCGCCTACGCCCAGACGGCCTTCTGGCTGCTGCTCGTCGTCTCGGGGCTGGCGTTCGCCCGGAGCCTGATGAACCTGATCCAGGCGCCGCAGGCGAGGGCCTACGAGGCGCTGCTCTGGTTCACCCGGGCGACCACGCTCTTCGTACTCTCCCTCGGTGCGTTGCAGCGGCCGACGTTCTTCCTGGTCGCGGCGATCCCGATGATGCTCTACCTGGAGCTGACGTTGCGGGCGACGACCTCCTCCCGGCAGGCGTGACGTGACCTCTGTCGACTGGACCCGGCTCGGTCTGGACGCGGCCGAGGGGTCCCTGATCACGGCGATGTGCGAGGGGATCGCCCGGTCCCCCCGCCAGCTCAACGCCGCCTTCGAAGCCGACGCCGAACTGCTCGACCTGGGTGCCGCCGGGGTGCTGGCGATGACCGTCGACACGTTGAACGCCGGTGCCGAGCTGGCCACCGCCCCGACGCCGTACGCGAAGGGGTGGCTGACCACCACCGTCAGCGTGAGCGACCTCGCCGCCGTCGCCGCCGACCCGGTGGCCGTGCTGGTGTCGTGTTCGCTGGTCAGGGCGGGCTGGACCGCCGAGGACGCCCGCCAGTTCGGACGCGGCGCCTCCGACGCGGCCCAGCGGTACGGCTGTCACATCGTCGGCGGCGACACCAACTGGGCCCGGGAGGAGAGTTTCACCTCGTGCGCCATCGGGACGGTCCGGGGCGGGCAGCGCCTGAGCCGGGTCGGTGCGCGGCCGGGAGACCTGTTGTATGCGACGGGCCGGATCGGCGCCGGCAACGCCGCCGGGTTCCGTGGCATCGCGCTGGGCCGGACCGACCACGCCCGGCCCTGGCTGCCCGAGGCGCGGGTGGTCGCGGGCGACGCGCTGCGCGGGTACGCCCGGGCCTGCGTCGACACCAGCGACGGGCTGTTGACAGCGGCGGTGACTCTCGCCGAGGTCAACGGGCTCGGTGTCGAGGCGACGCTGCGGGCCGAGGTGTACGACCCGGCCGCGGCCGCGCTCGCCGACTCCTTCGGGCTGCCCCGCTGGTTGATGGCTGCCGGAGAGTGGGGCGAGTTCGAGCTGCTGTACGCGGTCGACGCCGCCGACGAGGACCGCTGTGCCCGGGCGCTGGCCGAGGGCGGGCTGGAGGCAGTCCGGGTGGGACGGCTGACCGCCGGTCCGGAGCTGCTCTTCTGCGACGAGTCCGGTGTGCGCCGCGACCTGCGGGACGTGTTGCCGCAGCTGCGGGCGATCGATCCGGCCGGCGGGCTCTTCGACGACCTCCAGAAGCTGCTGGCGAGAGGGGTGTGATGGCGCAGGGCGTGGCGCTGGTGACAGGTGTCACCGGCTGCGTCGGCCGGGCGGTCGCCGCCGCGCTCCTTCAGGCCGGCTGGTCGGTGCGGGGACTGGTCCGCGAGCCCTCCCCAGGCGGCGCGAAGTACGCGGAACATCTCGGGGACCTGACCGACCCGGCGACACTGCGCGGCTCGTGCGAGGACGTCGAGCTCGTGGTGCACGCGGCCGCGGATCTGAGCGACTGGCGGCCGGGGCGCCGCATCTGGCAGGTGAACCGGGACGGGACCCGGGCGATCCTCGAGGAGGCGCTGCGCTGCGGGGTCGGGCGCTTCGTCTACCTGAGTACCGTCGACGTCTTCGGGTTCGACCCGCGCCGGGTCATCGACGAGACCTCGCCGAAACGGGTACCCCGCTACGCGTACTCCCGGTCGAAGCTGGCGGGGGAGAACCTCGCGTGGTCGTACCAGCGACGCGGGCTGGACGTGACGGTCATCTATCCGACCTGGATATTCGGCCCCGGTGACCGGCACTTCGTTCCGGAACTGGTGCGTGGGCTCCGGGACGGCAAGCTCGTGCACATCGACAGTGGCGCCGCCCCGATCGAGTTGACCTACAGCGAGAACCTGGCCGACGCGGTCGTGCTGGCCGGCACCACGCCGGAGTGCGCGGGCGGCCGGTTCATCGTCGGCGACTCGTACGGCCTGACGGTGGGAGAGCTGTTCGACCGGGTCGCCGAGCAGGTGGGGGTACTGCCGCCGACCCGGTCGGTCCCGTTGCCCGTCGCGATGGGGGTGGCGGCGTTCTCCGAACTCGCCGGGCTGGCCGGTATCGGTGTCGGCAGTGGCCGGCCGATGCTCACCCGCTACGCGGTACGCTCCGTCGCCGGCGGGCTGCGCTACGACCTCGACCGGATCAGGGCGATCGGCTACACCCCCCGGGTGCCGGTGGCGGAGGCGCTCGGCCGCACCATCGCCGCGCTGGAGGAGGAGGCGCGCCATGGTGACGGTTGACGGCGAACGGGTCGTCTGCATCGTCAACCCGGCATCCGGGGTGCAGCGCCGGCGGATGATCGAGCAGCGGCTCTCCGCCGAACTGCCCGGGGCCGACTGCTGGCAGACCCGCTACCCCGGTCACGCCGTCGAACTCGGTCGACAGGCGGTGACGGACGGGTACGGCACGGTGGTGGCGATCGGTGGGGACGGGACGCTCTCCGACGTCGCCAACGGGATACTCGCGACGGGCGACGAGAAGGTACGGCTCGGCTACGTACCCGCTGGGACCTGCAACGATTTCGTCCGTGGCCTGGACCAGGTCACCGATCTCGGCGACCTGCTCGACCGTGGCCGGGACCGTGCCACCGAGGTCGGGTCGGTGACGTTCACCCGGCCCGACGGCACCCTCGCGCACCGCTTCTTCCTGGTCAACTGCACCGTCGGGCTGATCAGCATGGTCGGGCTGCGGTTCACCGAGAAGACGCCGGTCAACCGGGTGCTCAAGCGGGTCAACCTCCAGCTCGCCGAGGCGGCCTCCAGCGTCCGGGTACTGCTCGGCTGGCGCCCGGTCGAGGTGCGGTTGGAGCTGGACGGGGAGGAGGCACGGCATTCGATCAGCAATGTCGCGGTGCTGAAGGTCCCGTTCTTCGCCGGAGGGCTGACGTTCGGGTCGACGGAGCCGCCGGAGGCCGGTCATCTGGACGCGGTGCAGGTGCGCGGCCTCGGCCGGGTCGGCGTGCTCGGCACGATGTGGCAGGTGCTGCGCGGGAACGGGGCGCGGCATCCCGCGATCCGTCGTCGCCAGGTCCGCACGCTGCGGATCGAGGCGGAGACGCCGCTGCCGCTGGAGGTGGACGGCGAGATCGTCGGCCAGACCCCGGCCACCTTCTCGGTGCATCCGTCGCGGCTGACGACCGTGGTCTGACCGACGAGCGCAAGGGAGTGAAACACCGTGTCGCGTATTGGCATAGTTTGCCCGGACTACACCGGTCACCTCAGTCCGATGTCCACGCTCGGCCGCGAACTGCTCCGGCGTGGCCACCAGGTGACCCTCTTCTCCCTGCCGGACGCCGGACCGAAGCCGTACGTCGCCGGGTTCGAGTTCGTGCCGGTCGGCGAGCGGGAGTTCCCGCCCGGTTCCCTGGCCCGCTTCTCCGAGGAACAGGGCCGGCTGTCCGGGCTCGCCGCCATTCGTTTCATGGTCAACGGCTACGTCCGCGAGGTCGAGGTGCTGCTCCGTGACCTGCCGCCCCTGCTGCGCGAGCACGAGGTGGACGCGCTACTGGTCGATCAGGTCTACGGCGCGGCCAACACCGTCGCCGAGAGGTTCGACATCCCCGTCGTGACCGTCTGCAACGCGATGGCGCTGAACGCCGAGCCGAGCGTCCCGCCCTTCATGACGGCCTGGCCGTACCGCGACTCCGCCCTCGCCCGGCTGCGCAACATGCTGGGCTACCGGGTGATGGACCGGGTGATCGGGCCGGTGGTGAAACGGATCAACGATCGTCGCGTCGAGTGGGGGATGACTCCGGTAAGCGGGTTGAACGACGGGCTGGGCCTGGCGCAGGTCACCCAACAGCCGGCCTTCTTCGACTTTCCCCGCAGGGAACTCCCGGACTGCTTCCACTACACCGGCCCGTTCCACGACGAGGACAGCAGCGAGCCGGTCTCGTTTCCCTGGGAGCGCCTGGACGACCGGCCGCTGATCTACGCCTCGATGGGGACGCTGCAGAACCGCCTGCCACGGATCTTCCAGGCCATCGCGACCGCCTGCGCGGGGCTCGACGCACAACTCGTGATCGGGCTGGGCAGCCGGGAGTTGGCACCGCCCACCGATCTTCCGGGCAACCCGGTCGTCGTCCCGTACGCCCCGCAACTGGAACTGCTCGCCCGGGCCTCGCTCGTCGTCACGCACGCCGGGATCAACACGGCGCTGGAGTCGCTCACCCACGGCGTGCCGACGGTGGCGCTGCCGGTGGCGAACGACCAGCCCGGCGTGGCAGCCCGGCTCAGGTATCTCGGCGTGGGCGAGTTCATCCCGGTGCACCGGGCCAGCGTCTCCCGGCTGCGGGCCACCATCGAGAAGGTCCGGAACGACCCGGCGTACCGGACGAATGCCCAGGAATGCCGACGCCGGATTGCGGAACTGGACGGCCTCGGCCGCGCCGCCGACATCGCGGAGGAGGCGTTCCGGACCGGGCGGCCGGTGCTCAGGAGTACGGCCTCCAGCGTCGGCGACGGCGGCGCCCACTGACGAGCGAGGCCGCTGTCGCTCGGGTCGCCGCCCAGCGCTCACCACTGCGCGGCGTCACCGGCGCGCTCACCAGGGTTGCTACGACGGTTGCCCGGTCCCGGCTGCCGGGCCGGGCTCGGGCTCGGGTTCGAGCAGCGGAACGGTCTCGCCACGGCGGATGGCCCGCACGCCCGGTTCGACGCCCTGTCGCCGGACGAGGTCGAGGAAGTCCCGCAGCGGGGAGCGGAAGACCGGATAGTCGTCGTAGTGGATGGGTACTGTCAGGCGCGGCCGGACGAGCTGGACCAGGTCGACACCCTGCCGGTCGTCCATCGTGAGGAGTACGCCGAGGAGCCGCGTCCCGCCGAGGTGGATCAGCATGGCGTCGATGTCGGGAAAGCGTCGTGGGATCTCGGCCAGCGCCGCGTGGTTGAGGGTGTCTCCGGTGACGTAGAGCCGGAGGCGGCGCTGACCCTGCTCTTCAAAATCGAGAATGCTGCCCATCACCGTGGGCAGTGCCCGGGCCAGCAGCCCCGGCCCGTGCTTGCCGGGTACCGCGGTGATCCGCACCAGGTGGTCGCCCCGGCTGATCTCGTGACTCTCCCAGGTGGTCAACGCGGTGGCCGAGCCGAAACCCCAGCGGTCGAGTCGGGCCTGGGCCTGTGGCGTCGTGATGATCGGGAGGGTCTTCGGCAGGTTCCGCCGGGCGACCCGGTCGAAGTGGTCGCCGTGCAGGTGCGACAGGACGACACCGTCCAGGGGCGGCAGCTCGCCGATCCCGATGGCGGGATCCGTGCGCCGCCGGCTCCACAACCCGTAGCCGAGGTAGGCGCGCTGACCGGCGTGCAGGAAGTTGGGGTCGGTCAACAGGGTGACGTCGCCCAGCCTCAGCAGGGTGGTTGCCGTACCGACGAACGTGACGGTGGCCTGCGGCCGAGGCTGGGCAACCATGTGCGCTCCTTCCTCAGCTGCGAAACCGCAGAGCACGGTACCCACGAGTTCGGGAAGTACACCCGCGCCAGCCGGAAGGCGGCCACACGCAGCTCACGCTGCCGGTACGCCTCTGATCCGGCGCCTACCGGTCGGTACGCCCGCCGGGCCGGGTAGCGGCGGGTTCCTCGGGACCCGAGTCGGGGCGTTCGAGGTGCGCGCGACCGGGCGCGGTGCCAGGGTCGGAGGGGAGGGCCGGACGACCGGGCAGTGCGATCGAGGGCGGGTGGAGGGGGACGGAATGGGCAGCGTTGACCGGATCGCGCAACCCTGGGGGAGCCGGACCCCGTACGGGCCGGGAGAGTCGTGGCCGATCCGGGTGGACACGTTCCTGGCCGACGGGGTACGCCCCGAGCAGGTCGACAGGTGGGTGCAGTCCGCCTCGGTCCTGCACTCCAACGGTGACGGCCTCGACATCGCGGTCAGCGACGGCAGGATCGTCGGCGTACGGGGCCGGGCGGTGGACCGGGTGAACCCCGGAGGGTACCGAGCGTCTCTACGCCGACGGCAGGTTCTGGGCCGCTCCGGACTACTGCGAGAGCTACGGCCGGGACCTGGTTACCGGAGCGCCGCTGGAGCCGACCGAGTACGCGGCACTGAACCCCTCGGGCAAGGCGGTGATCAAGGCGGCCGAGTACCTTCCGCCGCACGAGCTGCCGAGCGAGGAGTACCCGTTCCAACTGATCACCGGTCGTACCCTGTACCAGTTCCACACCCGGACGAAGACGGCGCGGGCGCCGCAGTTGCAGGCTGCGGCACCGGAGGTCTGGGTGGAGATGGCGGCCACCGAGCGCGGCCGACCAGGGCTTTGCCGAGGGCGACCTGCTGGAGGTCGCCACCCCGCGCGGCTCGGTACGGGCCCGGCTGCGGGTCAGCGGCATCCGGCGGGACGTGCTCTTCCTGCCGTTCCACTACGGCTACTGGGACGAATCCGGCGGGTCCGGGCCGGACGGCCGGGACCACGGACGGGCGGCCAACGAGTTGACGATCACCGACTGGGACCCGGTGTCCAAGCAGCCGCTGTTCAAGTCGGCGGTGGCCCGGGTGAGCCGGGTGCGTGGCGGCGACGGGGTACCCGCGACCGCGCCGACGACCACCGGGTCCCGGCCGGTGGCGAGTGGGGTACCGGACACGGTGGGTGGCACCGCCGCCCTGACCGACGAGCGGTTGCCCGAAGCCCCGAGGGCGGCCGGAGCCCCCGTCCCGGCGGCGGGAGTCTCCGTCCCAGCCGCCGGAATCTCCGGTCCGGCGGCCGGAATCTCCGGTCCGAGGGCTGGAGGCGAGCGATGAGCAAGCTTGACATGGTCATCCGGGAGCTGCACCGGTCGGAGAACAAGCTCGCCGTCGACCTGATGCGGATGGCGGACCGGCACAGCGCTGACCACGAGGTCCACCACGTCGCCCGGGACCTCGCCCGTTGGTCCCGGCAGCACGTCACCGAACTCGCCCGGGTCGGCCGCGAGTACGGGCTGCGCCTCGACGAGGAGGCCGGGGACGACTCGGGGCTGCTCGCGACGGTGGAGCAGAAGGCGTCCGAGCTGCTCGGCCGGCGCCGCGAGCCCGGACTGCTCCTCCTCGCCGACCTGCGCCACCTCTACCGGGACGCCTCCGGTGTCTCGCTGGACTGGGAGATCCTCGCCCAGGTCGCCCAGGCCACCCGGGACCTGGAACTGCTGGCACTGGCCAAGCGCTGCCATCCGCAGACCCTGCGGCAGGCCCGGTGGGCCAACGCGAAGCTCAAGGAGACCTCCGCCCAGGCTCTGGTGAGCTGATCGACGACCCCGACCCGCGGCATCTCGCCGTCACCCGATTGATCTGCGTCCGATCGCCCGCCACTCGCAGCGGTGCCGCTTCCGCTGGCCGACGCACGTCCCACCGGCGCGGCGTATGGTGGAGAACTGCCGCCGACGAGCACTTCGAGACATCGGCGGGCCGGCGTCGAACCGGGGGCGCGGGTACCGGACCCAGCTCCGGCTGATCTACGCAGCGGCTCGCGACCGCGGGCTGCCACCGTCCGTCGTCGTTGCCGAGCACGACCGGGCGCCGTTCACGAGGACTCTCCGCATGCCTGACACCCCGCTCGAGCCCGCCGACGCGTTCACCCAACTCGGCCAGATCAGGCTGGGCGAAACGGACATCGACGGAGTGCTGGACCTGATTGCCCAGCTCGCCAGGCGTACCCTCTCGAACGCGGACGAAGTGTCGGTGACCCTGCTGGCCGGCAGTGAACGCCGTTCCGCCGCGTCCACCAGCCGGCTCGCCCGCAGGCTCGACGAGTGGCAGTACCAGCGCGGGCACGGTCCGTGCCTGGACGCCGCCCAGGCCGGCGCCACCTACTCGCTGCCCGACATCGCCACCGAGGCCCGCTGGCCGGACTGGGCCGTGCACGCCAAGGCGGAGGGGATCTCCAGTTCGCTGTCGATTGGGCTGCCGGTGCAGGAGAAGGTCTTCGGGGCGCTCAACGTCTACAGCGCCGAGTCGGAGGCGTTCGACGACGATGCTGTGCGGCTCGCCGAGGCGTTCGCCAGCTACGCCGCCGTGGCCCTGGCCAACGCCCACCTCTACGACACCACCGCCACCATGGCTCAGCACATGCAACTGGCGATGCAGAGCCGAGCCGTCATCGAGCAGGCCAAGGGCATCGTCATGGCGGAACGGCGCTGCACCGCCGACGAGGCGTTCGCGATCCTCGCGAAGATGTCGCAGGACTCCAACCGCAAACTCCGGGACGTCGCCGCCGCGCTCGTCGGGCGCGTCTCGGAGCCTTCCCGCGCTGGCGCAGCGAAGCCGCCCGCCGGCTGATTCCGGTCAACCACCTCTGACCTCGCGCCGGTCAGTCCTTGTCGCGCTGTGATTCGCGCCAGTCGCGGACGGCGTCGCGCATGCGGTCGAAGACGGCAAGCGGCGGGCCGGCCATCAGGTTCGCCGGGGCGGACTCTCCGGCGTGCGGATGCGGACGCGTCGGGGCCATCGCCTCGGCCGCGCGGAGTGCTCCGGCCATCCGTCCGAGCTGGGCGGGGGAGAGACTGCGACGCAGGGCCGGAAACTCCTCGGTCTCCTCCCGGGTGGCGTGCGCGATCACCGCCTGGGAGAACTTCGCCAGCCGCCGGTCGAAGTCGGGATGGTCGACGCCGAGGTCGTAGAGGGCCGCCAGTTCCTTCTTGGCCTCGTCCTCCTCGTGCCGGAGCTGCCCGGTGACCGTGTCACCCCGTTCGATCTTGCGCTTCGCGCTCGGGTGTACGACGATCTCCTCCGCGCTCTCGTGTACGGCGAGCAGGCGTACCAGATCCTGGAACAGTTCCCGCTTCTGGCTTCCCTCCGCACGACCGAGCTGGCCGAACAGCGTCTTGATCTGCTTGTGCTGCTCGATCAGCAGGTCCAGAACGTCCTGCTTCACCCCTGCGGTCACGTTCGTCACCCTCCTCCGGTCGACATCGGCACGCCACGTCTTTCCCGACACCACGGCTTCCATGTGTCCTGCCCGGCCGCCCGCCGCCCGGCGAGGCCGTTCGACGGCGTGGAACGGCCAACCGGCCAGCGCGGGCCTGCGGGACCCCTCGGCTCAGCCGAGCAGTACGAGCAGCGCCAGTCCGACCAGGATCGCCGGGATGGTGGTGATCACGGTCGCGGTCGCGGCGGCACGGCGGCGTAGTGCCGCGAGCGGGATCAGGGCATCCCCGTCCTGGCTGATCGCGTTCGCCACCAGCGTCGTCACCGGCAGGCCGCCGCTGACGAAGATGCCGGTGAAGACGATCTGGACGGCACAGCCGGGAATGAGGCCGATCAGCGCCCCGACCAGCACTCCGGCGACTCCGGCGAAGGCCAGTTGGGAGCCGTCGAAACCGGTGGTGCCGCTGAGAACCTGCCAGCCGACATAGGCCACCGCGACCCAGACGGTGATGAACGAGGCCTCGTGCGCGCTGTGCCGCATCGCCTCCCGCCGGCTCGACGGGGTTGCCGTGGCGACGGTGTCGTCGGCGAACCGGCCCCGTCCGGCGGCGAAGATGGCCGCCGCGATCAGCGTTCCGACGCAACCGAGCGCGAGGTAGGGGTCGACACCGCCGAGCGCGGCGGTCAGGCGTCGCGGGTCGACGGCGTGGAACACGACGGGTACCGACACCAGGAAGGCCGGCATGGTGAGTGCCCAGAACACCAGGGACATCCGGATCGGGCGTACCGGCGTCGCGCCCGCGACCATCGCCACGGCCTGGGGCGCCGCCGAAACCGGATAGCTGCCAAGTATCGCCGGCCGGCCACCGCCACTGGCACCGCCACTGGCACCGGCACTGCCACTGCCGCCGGCACCGGTACCGGTCGTGGCTGTGGGTTCCGGGCGTGGGGCGTCCACCGGCAGGAGCACTCCGGCCGCACTGGCGGCGGCGTGGCGCCGGGGCAGCCACCACTTCCGGGACCGGACTGCCTGGGCGGGGTCGATGCCGAGCAGGTCGACGACGTACCCGGTGACCAGGCCGACGACGAAGAGCAGGGCATGGATCTTGACGGCGAACTCGGGGTTCGCCGCGATGACCACCCAGGACGAGTCGCCCATGGTCGCCGCGAGGGCGGCCACGACGGTACCGAAGGAGACCTTGCCGCGGGCGTACAGCGGCATGAGGATGATGGCGCCGCCGCAGCCTGGGCTGACGCCCAGCAGTGCGCCGACCAGGGGGCCGAGCCGGGGGCGATGGGTCAGATGGTCGGTGACCCGGTCGCCGTACCGCCAGCGCAGCCAGCCGAAGAGCGCGACCATCACCGCGACGTAGACCCCGACCTGCATGAACGCGTCCGCCAGCGGACGAGCGAAGAATTCGATCATGTTCTTGTCCTCCGGGTGGGGCCACGCCGATCCACCGTCCAGGCGACGGATCGGCGTGGCGAGACGAGACGAGACGACAGGGACGGTGTGCGCCCGATCGTCAGGTGCCGACGGGCGGGGTGTTCTGCAGGCGCGGGTCGCCCGGCGGCAGCACGGGCGCGTCCGCGTACGACGTCGGGTTCGCCTGGTAGTCGAACTGGCCCTTGCCGTCCGGGCTGGGTCCGGTGGCCCAGCGTCCCTCGGCCGCCTCCTCACCCGCGGAGAAGTTGATGTACTGGTAGGCGAACTCGTTCTCCTGCTCGGCGTCCGGGAACGCCTCCGGGACCGGCATCTCCTCGAGGCCGTCCTCCTTGAGCTGCTCGATCGCGGCCAGCCACATGTTCTGGTGCATGGTGTCCCGGGCCAGCAGGAACCGGAGCATCTGCTTCACGCCGGGGTCGTCGGTCATGTGGAAGAGCCGGGCGACCTGGAGCCGGCCCTGCGCCTCGGCGGTGACGTTGAGGTGGAAGTCGGCGAGCAGGTTTCCGCTGGCGGTGATGTAGCTGCCGTTCCACGGCACTCCGGCGCTGTCCACCGGCAGCGGGCCACCGCCGGAATGGATGAAGTGCGCGGGATTCGACCCCGCGTAGATCGCGCTCAGCATCGGGTTGTCCTCGGCGGCCGCCTCCTGCATCGACAGTGGTGCGCTGTCCAGCAGGTGGGCGATCATCGTGCAGATCATCTCGACGTGCCCGATCTCCTCGGTGCCGACGTCGAGTAGCAGATCCTTGTACTTGCCGGGCAGCCGGCAACTCCAGCCCTGGAAGAGGTACTGGTTGGCGACCGTCATCTCGCCCCACTTGCCGCCGAGCACCTCCTGTAGGCGGCGGGCGAAGGCGGCGTCCGGAGCGTCCGGCTTGGCGTGGAACTGTAGTTCCTTGACATGGCTGAACACGGCGTCCTCCTGGTAGAAGTGGCAGACCGTGCCCGGCTACCCGTTCCGCCGGCCCGAGGGGGCCACCCGTGGCCCTGGCGGGTCAGGTGACCCCGGATGGCCAGTTGCCCCACAGGGTCAGGTCGCGCCGACGCCTCCGACGCGGTGGCGCGACACGGGCAGGCTCACCCGCACCGTCACGCCCCGCGTGGCGCGGTACGCCGTGATCGTGCCGCCCTCGGCGGCGACCAGGTGTCGCACGATCCACAGCCCCAGGCCGGAGACGCCGGGCGGCGGGGCGGTCCGGCGCAACGCGGCCAGCAGCGGACGGCAGGACCGGCCCTCGTCGGTCACGACCAGGACCAGGGCGCCCGCCCGCACCGAGGCGGACACCCGGACGCGACCCTCGGCCGGCCCGTGCCGCAGGGCGTTGTCGACCAGGTTGGTGATGATCTGACGGATCCGGTGGGCGTGTACCGGCCGGTCGGCGGCACGGCGGGACAGCCTGACGGTCATCCGGTGCGGCGCGTCGGTCGTGACCGCGATCGGCAACACCTGGCGGAGCGGTACCGGCCGGTCGACCGGCGCCGCCAGGCTCTGCGTCACCGACACCGCCTGGCGCCACAGGACCGCCAGGTGCGCCGCCTGTTCCTGGGCGAGCGCGGCCAGGCCACGCCGTTGCTCCGGGGTGAGCGCCACCGGCTCCTGGGCGAGTGCTCGGGTCAGCGAGCGCAGGGACTCGATCGGTGACCGCAGTTCGTGACAGAACATCCGCAGCAGCAGCGAGTCACCGCCGGGACCGGATGACCGCGCGACCTCCGCCGGTGCGCTCGCGGCGCCGGTCGGCGGCCGGACCTGACCGCCGCTTCGGTGGGCCAGCAGCGACAGGCGCCCCATGACCGCCGACCCGAGGCTGCGCAGGAACGGCGGGCCGTCACGTCCAGTGCGGCGCCACCTGGACCCGATACGAGCCGGATGAGTGCTCTCGGGTCGGCCGGGCATGATCGGTCGCAGATCGGGAAACGCCGCCGCGTGTCCGAATCCGGAGCTCTCCGTCTCGTACTGGTCGATGACCATCCCCTCTTCGTCCGGGGCCTCGAACTCCTGCTTCCGGTCAGCACCGGGGGACGGGCCCGGATCGTCGGCTCCACCGGTGACGCGGCCGCCGCCGCTGCCACAGTCCGTCGTCTCGCCCCCGACCTGGCCCTGGTCGACCTGCACATGCCGCCGCCGGGCGGGATCCGGGCCATCACCGCCATCCGGCGGACCACGCCACGGGTACGGGTGGTCGCCATCTCCGGGCTGGAGGACAGCGACCTCATGGTGCAGGCCCTGCGGGCCGGTGCCGAGGGCTACCTGCCGAAGACAAGCGAACCCGAGGAACTGCTGCCGCCGCTACTGGCGATCCTGGACGGCTGGGCCGTGCTCCCCGCCGGCCTGCTCGGATCCCTGCTCCGCCCGGCGCACAACGGCCTGCCCGCGACGGCCCTGCTCGACGACGAGGAGCGCCGTCTCCTGCAGCTTATTGCGAAGGGTTGCCGCACGGTGGAAATCGCGGAAGAGCTGAACTTCTCCGAACGTACGGTGAAGCGACTCACCGCCTCCCTGCTGCGCAAGCTGCGGGTGTCGAACCGGACGGAAGCCGCCGCGGTGGCCGGAAACGCCGGACTGCTCTGAGTCGCTCCGCCCCCGGTGCCCTGGACAGGACAGGACGGCACGGCGCAGGGAGTTTGCCCGGTTGCCCGGCGGGTAGGGCCTGTCTGGGAGGCGCCGTGTCCCCATGGGAGTTTCGGGCCCGGCGCAGGGTCGAGCCGGGGCCGGGGAACGGCCGCCGGACTTCGGGTTGGGAGGAGCGGCATGGTCGGCAGGGGCGCCAGGATCGGCGGATGGCTGGTGGTGACGGTGGCGGCCGGCGTGGGCGCCAGCCTGCTCGTGCGGCGGCGCCGGGAGTCACTGCCGGCGCGTCAGGACGGCGGGTACCGGACCCTCCGGGCGGTGACCGTGGACCGTTCGGCACAGTCCATCGTGGAGTTCTGTGGTCAGTCGTCGCACCTCTCGGCGATGCTGGACCTGCCGGTCCAGGTGCGGCCGGGTGACGGCGAACGGGGCCTTGTCCTCACTGACGGCTCCGGAACGGCCGGCTGGACCGTCGAGGTCAGCGCCGAGGCCGAAACCGGGCCGTTCCACTGGCGGGTGCCCGACGGGCCGATGCCGCACCAGGGTCGGGTCGAGCTGGTTTCCGCGCCGGGTGCCCGGGGCACCGAGGTCAGGGTCGAGCTGCGTTACCCGGAGAGCCGGATCGGACACCGGGCGGCGGTGCTGCGGGGACGTGACCTCGACCAGTTGCTCCGTACGGTGCTGCGGCGGGCCAAGTCCCTGATCGAGGCGGGGGAGGTGGTCTCCACCATGACCGAGCCGTCCGGCCGGGCCGGCATCACGGAGCGGACCACCCGGGTCGTCCGGGAGAAGCTGTCGACGGGAGGACGGCCGTGAAGGCGCTGTGCTGGGAGGGTGTCGGGAAGCTGCGTGTGCAGGAGGTGCCCGACCCGACGATCCAGGGCCCGGGTGACGCGATCGTCCGGGTGCGGGCGAGCAGTGTGTGCGGGTCGGACCTGCACCTGATCAACGGCTACCTGCCGGCGATGCGCGAGGGCGACATCCTCGGCCACGAGTTCATGGGCGAGGTCGTCGAGGTCGGGTCGGGGGTCGGAAAGCTCAGGGTCGGTGACCGGGTGGTGGTCGGGTCGGTACTGGCCTGCGGCGGCTGCTGGTACTGCCGCACCGAGCAGTACTCGCTCTGCGACAACTCCAACCCACAGCCGAACTTCACCGAGACGCTCTGGGGACACGCGCCCGCGGGGATCATCGGCTACTCGCACGCCGCCGGTGGCTTCGCCGGCAGCCACGCCGAGTACGTCCGGGTGCCGTTCGCCGACGTCGGCGCGTTCCCGGTCCCGGAGGGGGTTCCCGACGACGCCGTGGTCTTCGCCTCCGACGCGATGCCCACCGGTTGGATGGCGGCCGACTTCTGCGACCTGCGCGGCGGTGAGGTGGTCGCGGTCTGGGGTGCCGGCGGTGTGGGCCAGATGGCCGCCCGCTCCGCCCAGCTGCTCGGTGCCGAGCGGGTGATCGTGATCGACCGGCTCCCCGAACGGCTCCGCGTCGCGCAGGAGCGGCTCGGGGTGGAGACCATCGACTACAGCCGGGTCGACGTGCTCGCGGCGTTGCGGGAGATGACCGGTGGCCGGGGGCCGGACGCCTGCATCGAGGCGGTCGGGATGGAGGCGCACGACGTCGGTCCGGCGTACCGGTACGACCGGATCAAGCAGGCCGTGCGGTTGCAGAGTGACCGGCCGACAGCGGTACGTCAGGCGATCATGGCCTGCCGCAAGGGCGGTACGGTGAGCATCGTCGGGGTCTTCGGCGGCTTCGTGGACAAGTTCCCGCTCGGGGCCGCGATGAACAAGGCGCTTGTGCTGCGGATGGGGCAGATGCACGCCCAGCGTTACATCCCGATGCTGCTGGAGCGGCTGGCCAGCGGTGAGATCGATCCTGGCTATCTCGCCACCCATCCGCTGTCGCTGGCCGACGGGGTGCGCGGCTACGAACTCTTCGAGAAGAAGCAGGACGGCTGCCTACGGTCGGTGCTGCACCCGACGCCGGCCTGACCTGCGAGGGGGTCAGCGTCGGTCAAGCCGTCGTCGTCAGACCCGGGTGATCCGTACCGCGTCGGCGACGACGTAACCGGTGCCGGACGTCCATCGGCTCACCCCGACCGTGTCCGCGTCTCCTGCGGGCAGCGTGAACACCCCGAGCGACACCCACCGGCCACCGTTGCTCCGCTGGTTCACCCGTACCGTCTGATTGCCGCTGGCGGTGGCCACGATGAACGGCGTCGAGTCGTTGTATCCGGGGTCGGCCGGATACCAGACCGCCACCGCGTAACTTGCGGTCTCCGGGACGTTCACCCGGTACCAGGCGACATCGCTGGCCAGCACCGGGTCGGCGAACCGGTAGTCGGCACCGAACCGCTGGCCGGAGTAGCTGGACGTACCCCAGTTCGCGCTCGCGGTGAACCGGCCCGCCGTGGTGTTGTCGACGGTGCTGCTCCAGGGCTGTGCGGTCGAGACGAAGCCGATCCCGTTCGGCACCGGCCGTTGCGCGCCGTCCGACGGGGTGTTGCGGACCGAGACCGAGGTCGCGCCCGGCATCCGGGCGACCATGGTGCTGGAGCCTCCGCCGTCGAGGTTGATCGCGTCGTCCGCGCCGAGCGACTTCATGTAGTTGGCGAGTTCCACATAGGTCATTCCGACGCTCGCGCTGGACCGCCCGTCGACGACGACCATCCACATGGTGAGCCCGTCCGCGGAGAAACCGACGGCGGTACGCGGATTGCGCGGATGCGACACGGTGGTGGCCACCCCGTCGGCGACAAGTACGAGGTTGCCGCCGACCGCGACCTGCGGCGTGCCGTTCGCACCGCGCGGCGAGTAGTTGACGGTGACCGGGTCGCCGACCGCGATCGCGGCGAGGGCGTCGGCGCCGGCGTTCACGCCGAGCAGCACGACCGACCCGGCCGGCACCTTGGCACCGGGGGTGGTGCTGACCCTGCTGACCCGGCCGCCGGTTATCTCGACCTCCCGGCTGCGGGTGGCGCCGTCGGTCACCTGGCTGCGTGGCTCGTCGCCCCAGAGGGCGTTGTAGACGCCGATGCCGTTGGCGGCGATGTTCGGCGAGTTGAGGTTGGTGGCGGTGAGCTGGGCACCGCCGGGGAGGGTGATCCGGGCGTCGAGGAAGAGCTGGGCCAGGCCGCCCCGGGTTCCGGTGCCGTTGGCGTAGAGCGCGGCCACGTTGTTCCAGCCGGACGCGGGGCCGTGCAGCAGCGTGCCGTCGTCGAGCCCCATTCCTCGGGGAGCCCCGGTGGCACCGATGTCGAAGAAGTCGCCGTTCACCGCGGCGACCGCGCCGACCCGGTTCGCCTGGGTGCTCAGGGTGGCCGTGGCACCGACGGTCCCGGGATTGAGGTATTTCGGCTTCAGCGTGGGCTCGGAGAGGTTCGCGGTGAGGACGTTGATCTGGTTCGGCCCGGCCGCCGAGGTCGTACTCAGGGAAAGGCCGGGGGCCAGTGACGTGCTGGCGAGCGTACCGAGGTCGGAGCCGGCGGTGACCGCGACCGCAGTCCCGACGGTGACCGCGACCGCCGGGATGGGGGTTGCGGCGCCGATGCCGACGAATGCGACAAGTGTGGCGAGCGGGGCGGCGAGGGCTGGTCGTCGCATGGCGTCTCCCGGGCGGGCAGGGGTGGGACCGGAGACCTGTGGAACCAGCCCCGGAACGGCGCGAAACTTATTGTCACGTCTAAATGTATGGATGGCAAGAAGTACCGTCGCGTCGAGGGGTGGGCGGCGTTGCTAGGCTGATCCGGATGATCGGACCGGAGGCCTACGTCGAGAACGCCGCCGCGCTGTGGAGCGAGCTCGCCGTCGACGCACACCGCGACCAGACCTGCTTCCGCGCCGAACTGTCCCGGTCGACCCGACTGATCCTGCGCGCGCCGATGTCGACCGACGGCATGGCACGCCTGCTCGACTCCGCGCCCCGGGACAGGCACACCGTGCTGGAGGACGTCTTCGGTGGCGGCGCCGCCGAGCCGGTCGACCCGACGGTCCGGGTCCTGCGCATGCCGGTGATGGTCCGCCCGCCGGGAACAGCGCGTCCGGCGGGGCCGGTCACTCCGGCCGGGACGGTCAGTCCGGCGGGGCCGGTCACTCCGGCCGGGACGGAACATCGGGCGGGGACGGTCAGTCCGGCGGGGACGGCGGGGGCAATCTCCGACGGCGACGGCGTCCGCATCGACCGCGTCAGCGATCCCGAGGAACTGGCCGTGGCGGAACGGATCATCGTGGAGGGATTTCCGCTGCCGGCGTTCCTGCCGTGGCGCAGGGGAGAGGCGCTGCCGGACAGGGTACTGACGGTGTCGGGCTGGCGTGCCTGGTTGGCGTACCGCAGGGGCGAGCCCGCCGCAGCCACCTACACCTACGACGACGGCCGGATCGTGGGCCTGTACGGCCTCGTCACCTTGCCCGCGCACCGCTCGGCCGGGCTGGGGCGGGCGCTGCTGGCCCAGGCCATCGAGGCGTACCCGGACCGGCCGTTCACCCTGGTCGCCACCGAGGCCGGACGGCCGATCTACGAGGCGCTCGGGTACCACACGGTGGCGACCGCCGGCTGGTACCTGCGCTCGCCCGTCCCGCCACCCGCAGCGGACCGGTAGACCCCGCCGTCAGCGGTCGGGTGCGTCGGCCGGGGCCATCACCCGCAGCGCGTTGGCGTCGAGTCCGATCCGGATCGGGGTACGGCCGCGTACCTCGCCGTCGACCTCGACCGGGACCGGGCGGTCGGTGCGGAGCAGGATCTCACCGGCGGTCAGGAAGGGCTCGTCGTCGAGGGTGCGGCGATGACCGGTCGCCGCGTTGCGCGCCGTCGCGCGCAACAGGTCGCGCCGATTCGGACCACCCACCGGGTACGCGACGAGCAGCCGGTCGTCGGCGTTCGCGTCCGCGGTGATCGGTCGGCCGGCGTGGAAGCCGCCGTTGGCCACGAAGAGCTGGTGCGTGACGTACTCCCTTGACCCTCCGTCGGCCTGCACCGTGATCCGCATCGGACGGTGTCCGGTGAGCAGCGCCAGCGCGGTCGCCGGGTACGCCAGCCGGCCGACCACCCGCTTGAGTCGGGCCGGTGCCCGGGCCATCACGTCGGCGGAGAGCCCGACGCCGACGTGGTTGGCGAACGGCATCCCGTCGGCGGTCCCCAGGTCGACGTCGATCACCTTGCCGTCGACAAGCGTCGCGACGGCCGCGTCGAGGTCGAGTGGGATGCCGACGGTCCGGGCGAAGTTGTTGGTGGTGCCGAGCGGCAACAGCCCCAGGGCGATGTCGCGGTGTGCGAGCAGTCGTGCGGCGGCCCCGATGGTGCCGTCGCCGCCGCCCACCGCCAGCAGGTCCGGGGCCAGTCCGGCGGCCGTGGAAAGGCTCGTCTCCAGTTCACCCGGCCGGTCCGCCGGATAGCTGCCGAGCAGGGTGAAGCCGGCCTCGGTCAGCCGGGTGCGTGCCTCGTCGTAGAGCCGGCGACCCCGGCGGGAGCGGGCGTTGACCACCAGCGCCGCCCGGCGTTCCCGCCGGATGGCGGCGTCCAGCTCCTGCTTCGACCGCATGCGCCAAGACCCTATCGCCCGCCACCCGACCGGCCTGCGGCGGTGCGGGACCGGCCGGCCGGCAGCTGCCGGGTCACCCGGGGCGGGCGGTGAGTAGGTAGTCGTCGGTCTCCGGGCTCCACCGCAGCTCGACCGCCCCACTGGTGGCCGCCGCCTTGCAGAACTGGAGGAAGCTGCGGTAGCCCAGCTTCTTCTCACTGAAGTCGGGGCGCGCGCGGCGGAGCTGGTTCTTCAGCCCGGAGAGCGCGACCGAGCCGTCCGCGCCGGCCAGGTCCAGGAGCACGGTACGCAGCAGCCCGAACGCCACCTCCCGGTCGCCGTGTTCGGGCAGTGACACTCCCGGATCGCCCTTGGCCGGGCCCTCGGTCAGCTCGACCACGTTGTGCTCGGCGAGGTGCCGGAGCAACTCCCCGAACGCCCGGAACCCGTAGTCGGACTCGCTGAAGGTCGGGTCCTTGCGCAGCAGGGTGCGCTTGAGCGTGGAGGCGGTCACCTCTCCGCTGGAACTGCCCTGCAACCCCGCCACGGTCTGCGCGACCACCTCGGCGAGGGTGTCGACGTCGCGTACCGGCTCCTCGACGCCATGTGCGGGTTCGGCTGCCGGCTCGACCTGGCGGTCCGGCTCGGCCTGCTGGTCCGGCCCGGCCTGCGGCGCCTCCGGGCCGGCGCCCCGGGCCGGCCGACCCCGCCGGGGACGGGTCGACGGGATGTCCACTCCCTCCAGCCGGTCGTAGTAGAGGAACTCGTCGCAGGCGGGTGGCAGCAGCGCCGAGGTGGACTTCTCCACGCCGACGCCGATCACCCGCTTGTTGAGCTCGCGCAACTTGTGCACAAGCGGGGTGAAGTCGCTGTCCCCGGTGCAGATCACGAAGGTGGAGAGATATCCACGTTCGAGGGCGAGTTCCACGGCGTCCACCGCCATCTTGATGTCGGCGGCGTTCTTCCGGCTCGCCCCCATCCGCTGCGGGATCTCGATCAGCTCCACGTGTGACCGGGTGAGCATCCGGCGGTCCTCGTCGAAGTACGACCAGTCCGCGTACGCCCGGCGGACCACGACCCGGCCGCGCTCGGCCAGCGCGTCCGCGATCGGACGGAAGTCGAAGGCCAGGCCGCCGAGGTGGTCCCGCGCGCCGAGCGCGAGGTTCTCGTAGTCGAGGAAGAGGGCGATCCGGTCTTCTTGATCCACGTTGCTCAGCCTACGCCCGGTGTGCCGCTACGGGCGGTGGCCCGGCCCGGCGGGTCCGGTCTGCTCCGGGTTGTTGCCGGATGTCGCCGCTCGGTACGCTCCGCGCGGCAACTGTCGATGAACACGGGGGAGGCACAGTGCCGGAGCAGGTCAGTCGCCGGGCGGCGATCGGGATGGGCGCGGCCGCGGCGGCGCTGGTGGCGACCGGACAGCCCGCTGCTGCCGCGCCGGTCGGCACGGTGGCGGTCGGACGGGCACCGGTCTCCGGGCCGGGCGTACCGGGCGGCCAGCTGGGCGCGACCGGCACCGCGCAGGCGTCGATCCGGCAGGCGTACGACGCGCAGAAGGCTCGGGCCGGTGGGGTGTGGCACTCGCACATCGCGATGGTCAACGCCGCCGGAACCCTGGAGACGGTGGTGGCGGACGACGTCGACCGGGTCACCCACGGCTACAGCGTGCAGAAGCTGGCGGTCGCGGTGGCGGTGATGGACAAGATCGACCGTGGTCAGCTCCGACTCGACCAGAAGCTCGACCTCACCGCCGACATCATCCTCGGCGGCACCGGGATCTACTTCCTGCACACCGTCTGGGGCGACGACATCACCGTCGCCAACTTCCTCACCGCGATGCTGCTGGTCTCGGACAACACGGCGGTGCGGATGTGTGGCCGGGTGGTGCCGGCGTTGGAGATCAACGAGATCCTCGCCAGCAAGGGCTTCACGCACACCCGGGTCGAGCCGGTCGCCAACCCGAACCGTTTCTTCCTCGGCGTCACCACGCCCCGGGAGACCCATGATCTGCTGTGGCGGCTGGCAAACAAGACGATCGTGACGCCGAGGTCCGCCGACTTCCTGCTCGGCATCCTGCGGTGGATCAACGGGTACCACGACGGGGTCCGCCGTAACATGTCGTCGGCCGAGCGCAGCCGGGTGGCCACCAAGTACGGTGCGGACTTCGACGACTCGGGCGCGGCCCGGCACGAGGCCGGCATCATGTTCGACGCGGCGGGGGCGCCGACGCTGACGTACGCGATGTTCGCCGACTCCCTCGGCGACCGCGACAACTACGGCGCGACCCACCCGGCGGTGCAGGCGCACGCGGTGCTCGGCCGGAAGATGTTCGACGCGATCGCGACGGTCACCAACCGGACGGCGAAGGCCCGGCACACGGTCGACCCGTTCCGTCCGGTCAGCGGCGGCTGACCAACTCCCGGTTCCGGTGCGTTCGGCCGGGGCAGGGCGGATCATCCGGCCGCCCCGGCCGCCGGGCCGACGTTCCGAGCCCCGGGCCGACGTTCCGAGCTCCGGTCGCCGGGCCGGACGCTCAGAGCGTCACCACCACCTTTCCCGGGTTGTGCCCCTCCTCCTGGTAGCGGACGGCCTCCCGGATCTGCGCGAACGGAAAGCGCCGGTCGACGACCGGGGTGACGCTGCCCTCCTCGATGAGCCCGGTCAGCAGCCGCAGGCACTCCTTCTTGTCCGGGCAGCGGACGGTGTCGGCCAGCGTGATCCGCTGGGACACCAGCGGGCTCGCCGCGAGCGCCGCGAAGACCCGGCCGACGGGCTGGAGCCAGCGACCGGCCGGGCCACCGACGACGACGAGCGTGCCGTGGCGGGTCAGCGCCCGCCGGTACGCCGCCACGGAGTGACTGCCCACGTTGTCCAGTAGCAGGTCGTAGCGGCGGCCACGCCTGGTGAAGTCCTCGGTGGTGTAGTCGACGACCTCGTCCGCACCGAGGGAGCGGACCAGTTCGACGTTCCGGCTGCTGCACACGCCGGTGACGGTCGCGCCGAACGCGCGGGCGAGCTGCACGGCGAAGGTGCCGACCCCGCCCGAGGCCCCGTTGACGAGGACCTGCTGGCCGGGCTGGATCCGGCCCGCGTCGCGGAGTCCGACCAGGGCGGTGACGGCGGCCATCGGCACCGCCGCCGCCTGCTCGTACGACAGGTTCGCCGGCTTCGGGGCCAGCAGCTTCTCCGGAACGCTCACGTACTCGCCGAAGCCGCCCTCCGGCAGCAGGGCGTAGACGTCCTCGCCGGGGCGGAACTCGGTGACGTTGCGTCCTACCGCCTCGACCTGACCGGCCATGTCACAGCCGGGGATGCCGATGGCCGGAGTACGTAGCCGGGGACCGTCCGGCATCAGACGGGCGACAAGCGGCTCGCCCCGAATGTGGTGCCAGTCGTACGGGTTGACGGAGGTGGCCCGGACCCGGACCAGCACCTCGTCGTCGCCGGGGGAGGGGCGCTCGACCTCGGTGAGTTCCAGGGCATCGGGTGGGCCGTACGAACGCAGGACTGCCGCCTTCATCGTCGTCTCCTCGGATCGACCTTACGTTGTAAGTCTTACGTCGTAAGGTACTCGTACAACGTAAGGTTGTCGAGGGGTGGGGATCGATGAACAGTGCGGTGCGGGTCAGGCCCGTTCGCGGAGCCGGTCCAGGCCGTCCAGGATCAGGTCGAGTCCGAACTCGAACTCGGCCTGATCGTCGCACCAGCCCAGCGTCGAGTCCGGATCGTCGTGCGCGATCTCGGCCAGCATCCCGACCAGGTGCGGAAGCTGGCCGGCCAGTTCGGCCATCCCGGCGGCCGGGTCACCGTCGCCGCCGCTGTTCGGGTCGAAGAGTTCCTGACTGAACCCCAACGCCCGGCTGCCCAACGCGTGCATCGCGTGGTGCGCCAGATCGTAGGAGAAGCCGCCCTCGCGCATCAGGCCGAGCAGCGCGTCGTAGTAGCGCAGCACCGCCATGCTGGTGTTGGTACGTGTCTCGAAGACCCCGGGTGCCCACCGGTGCCGGAGCAGGATCTCGCGGGCGGCGAGAATGCGCTGGCGTACCGCCTTCTTCCAGTCGGCGCCCCCGGCGGGTACGTCGATCCGGTCGACGACCTCGTTGATCTCCGTCGCGATCACGTCCACGACGCCGTCGAGCACGTCCTCCTTGTTGGCGACGTGGTAGTAGAGCGACATCGCCTCGGCCCCGAGGTGCTCGGCGAGACGACGCATCGTGAGGGACTCGATGCCACCGGAGTCGGCGATGCTGACCGCGGCCCGCAGCACCCGCTCGCGACTCAACGGGATCCGGGACTCGACGCGCTCGGCTCGGCTGGCCACCTGACTCAACTCTCCTCCGCCGACGACATCGTACAAGGCAGGTTGGCTCCCGGGCCGCAGGCGGCCGGTCGGCCCGGCGACGCTGCCTCGCGCCGATGGCTTCAGTAGATCCGGCGGCCGTGCACGTCCGGTACCCCCGACTTGCGCAGAAAGTAGGTGTTGACCTTGTCCCGCCACTCCTCGGCCGAGCGCAGCTGCTCGGCGAGCCGCTGCGTCACCCGGGCGTGCAACGCCGGGTCGACCAGCCCCGCCGGGCCGATCCGCTCCCACCGGCGGGCCATCTCCACCACCTGCTCCACCCCGGTGAAACGGGTGTCGTAGACGTGCTGGATCACCGTCGACCCGGAGTGCAGCACGTGCTGGTAGGGCACGTGGTGGAAGAAGAGCAGCAACTCGTCCGGGCAGGTCTCCAGGAACTCGTACCGGTCCGCCCAGGGCTGCGGATACTGCCCGGTGAAGCCGGTACCGGTGGCCCGGGTGCGGTCCACCCCGACGCCGTACCGGTCGGCGAAGTGGTAGGTGCCCCAGCGCGAGTATTCGTAGCCGTCCACGTCGGGGCCGTAGTGGTCGCCCGGCGCGACCATGAAACCGACCCCGAGCGGCGCCGTGTACCGCTCGTAGGTGCGCCACGAGTCGTCAAGCAGTGCGTGCAGTGTCCCGCGCAGCAGGTCGGGATCGCCGGTCGCCGACGGCGTGAAGGTCAACTCGATCCACTCGTCGAGTACGGCCACCGGGTCGAGGTCGGGCGCCCAGCCGAGCCGGCCGGCGGCGTACAGGTTGGCCTGGGCGAGCGGGTGCCCGGTCCAGTACCTGTCGTCGCCGACGTTGGAGACGACCACCAGCCCGCCACCCGCCGAGCCGCCACCTGCCGAGCCGGCGACCACCGAGCCGACCGTCGGCCCGCCCGGTCCCCAGGGCGCGAACCGCAGCACCTCGCTCCAGCACGGGCCGAGATAGCAGACGTGCCGCTGCTGCCCGGTGTACTCCTGCGTCGCCTGGAACTCCACCGCGAGCCGGGTGTTCGGCATCGCCGCCAGTACCGGGGAGACGGGCTCGCGCACCTGGAAGTCGATCGGACCGTGCTTCACCTGGAGGACCACGTTCTCCCGGAACTCGCCGTCCAGGGGCGTGAAGTGGTCGTACGCCGCCCTGGCCCGGTCGGTCGACCGGTCCCGCCAGTCCTGTCGGTGGTTGTAGACGAAGGCACGCCAGTGCACGATCCCGCCGAACGGCGCCAACGCGTCGGCGAGCATGTTCGCGCCGTCCGCGTGACTGCGCCCGTACCTGGCCGGGCCGGGTTGTCCCTCCGAGTCCGCCTTCACCATGAATCCGCCGAAGTCGGGAATCCGCCCGTAGACCTCTT
Source organism: Plantactinospora sp. CNZ320 (assembly GCF_002846275.1). Lineage (NCBI taxonomy): Bacteria > Bacillati > Actinomycetota > Actinomycetes > Micromonosporales > Micromonosporaceae > Plantactinospora > Plantactinospora sp. CNZ320. The sequence continues at coordinate 1,837,689 of NZ_PJMP01000001.1, read as the reverse complement.
CGGCGGCCTTGCGCCACCAGGCCCGTACGTCGTCGTCGAGCGGGTCGGCGGAGGGCAGCTCACCGAGGACGTACGGCGTGGCGAAGTTGACCGACAGATGCACCCGGATCCCGTACGGGCGGAGCAGGTCGGCGATCGCGGCAACGTCGTCGAGCCGGTCGGTCAACAGCCGGGTGGCCGTGCCGTGCACGTTCACGTTGTTCACCGTCAGCGCGTTCAGGCCACAGGCGGCGAGCAGCCGTGCGTAGTCGCGTACCCGATCCGGCTCCTGGCGCGGCGCGCCGTCACGCCAGAAGATCGACCCGCCCGCGTAGCCGCGCTCGACCTGTCCCATCGTCGGATGCACGTCGACGTTGTCCCAGTGGCTGACCAGCCGCAGCCGCATCGCCGGTCGGTGTCGCTGCACCGCGATGTCGGCGTCGAACGCCGCCGGGCCGAGCCGGACGATGTGGAACAGGCCGTAGAGCAGCCCGGCCGGCTCGTCGGCCAGCACCACCGAGACCCCGTCGCGGCGGGCCAGCGCGAAACCTTCCGGTCCGAGCCCGTCCGGATCCGGTCCGTGCCCGATCTCGGCCGCCAGCGCCGCCGCGCCGGCCGGCAGCGGCCCGGCCTCGCCGAGCGCGAAGACCAGGTCGTACGCCCCGTCGAGCTGCTCGGTGAGCTGCTCGCCCGCGACCTCGGCCGGAACCCGGGTGACCGTGCCGCCGTAGCGGGCGCAGGCCCCGGCGACCTCGTCGTGCACCGTGTCCACCAGCGTGCCCGCACCACTCACCAGCGTCCGGCCCGACCCGATCGCCCGGAACGCCTCCGGCGGCAACCAGGCCGGGTGCGTGGACTGGGCGTCACCGGTGGTCATCGGGTCCCTCCCGGGCGTGCTGTCGAGCCGTTCATCGCTGCGTCTCCGGGGCGTCCTCGCGCAGCACCAGTACCCCCTTCGGGTACAGCCGGATCGGCTGCCCCGCCGCCACCCGCTCCCCGCCGAGCAGGTCGGTACCGGCGGCGTGCGCGGTCGTCTCGACCGGCTCCGCGCCGTGGTTGAGCAGGAACCGCAGCCGCGTCCCGTCCGGGGCGACCCGCACCGTCGACTCCAGCTCGGGCAGGTCGGCGTACGGGCCGACGAGGTCGTGCCGCTCCAGCACCCGGCGGACCACCCAGTTCACCCCGGGCTGGTCGAGGCCGGCGGCGACGTACCAGCCGTGGCCGGCACCGTAGCTGTTCCGGGTCACCGCCGGGGTGCCGGCGTAGAAGTCCGCCCGGTAGCTGCCGAGCACCTCGGCACCCTGTGCAATCACCAGCTCGAAGAGGAGCCGCGACTCGACCTCCACCTCGACGTCCGGGCCGGCGCCGTGCAGGAGTACCGGATTCACCACCTCCGGCGGGCGGGCGTCCCACTCGTCGATCCGGATTCCCATCAGCGGGCCGAGCGGGCCCGGCACGTCCATCAGGAACGCCCTGTCGTCCTCGTCGACCCGGCCGGAGAGGAAGGTGGTGAGCACCGAACCGCCGCGCTCGGCCACCGCGGCCAGCCGCTGTGCCAGATCACCCTTGAGCATGTGCAGTGCCGGTGCGACCACCACCTGGTAGCCGTCGAGATCCGCGGTCACCGGCACCACGTCGACGTCGACCCCGGCTTCCCAGAGCGCCCGGTAGTACGCGTGCACGATCTGCTGGTAGCGCAGCAGCCGGGACGGGCCGTCGGAGATCTCCAGCGCCCACCAACTGTCCCAGTCGAAGAGCAGGGCGACCCGGGCCGGGGTCCGGGCGCCCAGCGTGGCCGGGCCGAGCCGGTCCAACTCGGCGCCGAGCCCGGCCACCTCCCGGAAGACCCGGGTGTCGTCCCGGCCGGCGTGCCCGATGACGGCGCCGTGGTATTTCTCGCAGGCGCCCCTACAGGCGCGCATCTGGAAGAAGAGCACCGCGTCGGCGCCGTGCGCCACCGCCTGCCAGCTCCACAGCCGCATCACCCCGGGCCGCTTCAGCGGGTTGACGTCCCGGGACGCGGTGTAGCTCGGGGTCTGCTCCATCAACCAGAACGGCTGGCCGTCCTTGAGCCCGCGCATCAGGTCGTGCGCCAGGGCCATCCAGGCCGGCGAGTCGTCGTCCGGCGGGTAGTTGTCCCAGGAGGCGAAGTCGAGATGCGGAGCCCACCGGTGGTAGTCGATCGGCCGGTACATCCCCATGAAGTTGGTGGTGACCGGTACGTCGGGACTCGACTCCCGGATCGCCGCCAACTCGTCACGGAAGTTGGCGAACATCGCGTCGGACATGAAGCGCAGGTAGTCGAGGGTGATGCCCTGGAAGGCGGTGTGGTTCGGCCCGCGCCAGTGCTCGGTGAGCGCCGACGGCGGCTCGATCTCGGCCCAGTCGGTGAAGGTGTGCGACCAGAACGTGGTGTACCAGGCGGTGTTGAGCGCATCCAGGCTGCCGTACCGCTCCCGCAGCCAGTCCCGGAAGCCGGCCGCGCAGAGGTCGCAGTAGCAGGCGCCACCGTACTCGTTGCCGACGTGCCAGGCGACCACGGCCGGGTTGCCGGCGTACCGCCGGGCGATCCGGCGGGCGAGTTCGGTGGAGAGTCGACGGAAGACGGGGGAGCTGGGGCAGGAGTTGTGTCGCTGCCCGTACCGGTGCCGGCGGCCATCGAAGTCCGTCCGGGTCACCTCCGGATGCAGTCGGGCCAGCCAGGCCGGGTGTGCGCCGGTGCCGGTGGCCAGGCAGATCCGCCGACCCTGCGTGGTGGCCAGCTCGACGATCCGGTCCAGCAGGCTGAAGTCGTAGACGTCCGGCGCCGGCTGGGTCAGCGCCCAGTCGAAGACGCCGAGGGTGACGGTGTCGATCCGGGCGGCGTCGAAGAGCCGGTAGTCCTCCTTCCAGACCTCTTCCGGCCACTGCTCCGGGTTGTAGTCCCCGCCGAAGGCGATCTTTGGGGTGACCGGCAGGCTCACGCGGTGAACTCCTCTTCGACCTTGCTGACCAGCGGGCGGCAGTTGCGGAGCAGGGCCAGCGTCAGCACCGAACCGAGGAGCCCGAGGACCGCCTCCGAGGAGACCCAGACGATCCCGGCCATCACCACCAGCAGGCAGAGGTTGCCGATGGTCACCCCGGGGGTGTGCCCGAGGAAGTGCATCGCCAGCCGGGCGACGTCCCGGACCCGGAACCGGAACAGCGACGTGATCACCAGCGCGTTGACGCCCCAGAGCGTGACGCCGAGCCCGACCAGGAGCAGCGGCACCCGCCACCAGCCGGGTACCCCGGCGGCGCCGAAGTAGCTGAAATTGAGCGCCACGATGGTGAGCCAGGCCAGCCAGGGGACCCAGATCGCGAGTACGCCCCGGAGGTTGGCCCGGTAGCCGCGCCAGAACAGGGTCGCCGGGGTCAGCTCGGTCAGGTCCGGGCGGTGGTGACGCAGCGCGTACAGCGCGGCGGAGACGGCCGGGCCGAGCGGCAGCGCGCAGAGCGCGACCAGCGGCAGGTTGCTGGCGTGCCGGTCCAGCAGGAAGAGCGGGACCAGACCGGGCAGGGTGGTCAGCACCAGCAGCAGCTCCACCACCAGCAGGCTGTAGACGAGCGCCATCGCCCGGGAGAGCGGCCCGGTGCCGAACCGGCCACCGGCCTGCGCGGTCCTGCTCATTCCTGCTCCCTTCCGGGCGTACCCGCAGGCTGAGCCAGGCCGAGCAGCCGGGCCTCGTCCCACCACGGCGGGGTCTCGTCGACCACCGCAGTGATCTCCGCCAGGGTCACCTCGTGCCGGGCCAGGGTCAGGTCGAGTTCGACCCGGCCGTCCACCACCGGCAGGCTCCGGTGGGTACGGACCGGCTCGGCAGCCTCGCGCAGCGCGTCCAGTTGACCGGGGCGGGGCGAGCGGGGCCGGCCCATCTCGGACCAGGCCGTCCAGGCGTTGCCGTACTCCTCGTTGACCGTCGAGCGGAGCAGGAAGGCGGAACCGGTGCCCGGCGGTCCGACCGGGATCGAGAACGTCAGGCGGTGCCTGTCGAGGGGTGCCGCCCCGGTCACGTCCACCGGTGCCCAGGCGAGCACCGCGATCCGGCCGCCGGAGTCCCGGGTCACCAGGTGGTCCGCCCCGCGCGAGAGCACCTGGTCGCCGAGCCGGGCCAGGAAGGCGTACAGGTGGTAGGTGGGTTTCTTTATCTGGCGGTGGGTGAGCAGACCGAATCCGCCGTGGAAGAGCGAGGTCGGTACGCCGACCTCCTCGAACATGTCGCTGAAGGTCCAGTACGAGAAGGAGTCGACCAGGTCGCCGCCGGCCGCCAGGACCGGGGCCAGGTACGCGGCGTGGAACGCGGTGTCGTGGATCGGGTTGTCCGGCCGGTACGAGGAGTTGAACTCGGTGATGTGCACCGGCAACCCGGCCAGGGCGGTGTCCCGGAGCAGTTGCCTCGGCGTGCCGAACTGCTCCAGCAGCCGGGACGCCGGAGCCAGCGTCTGGTGTACTCCGAACGGCACGTGCTGGGCCGGCCCCGAGGTGTACGCGTGCTTGCTGACGAAGTCGATCGGCACCTCGCGGTCGGCGACGAAGTCGGCGAAGCGCGGCAGCCACTCGTCGGCACCGGGGGAGATGGCCGGTCCGCCCACCTGGAGGCCGGCGTCGACCTCCTTGACGGCGTGCGCGGTCACCTCGTAGAGCCGGTGATAGGCGGACTCGTCGGCACCCTGCCAGAACTGTTCGAGGTTCGGCTCGTTCCACACCTCGATCGGCCAGCGGCGCACCTCGGCGAGGCCGTACCGGTCGACCAGGTGCCCGACCGTGGCCTTCACCAGGTCGGCCCACTCCGACTCGGAGCGGGGCGGGGTGACGTTGCCCTGCCACCAGAAGACGGTCTGGTCGCCGGAGGCGAGTGCGGCGGGCATGAAGCCCAGCTCGACGAAGGGCCGGATGCCGAGTTCCAGATAGGCGTCGACGACCTGGTCGACGTACCCGAAGTTGTGCCGGACCCGGCGCTGCCCGTGGTGTTCGTAGGGCCGGTGGACGCCGACACCGTCGCTGAGCAGCCCGTGCCCGCGGATGTGCCGGAAGCCGATCTCCCGCTGGACCAGCGCGAGCGAGTCCTGGTAGTCACGGCGCAGCGCCAGTTCGAAGCGGCCCGTGCCGACGCAGGTCCGCCAGGCGTCGGTCAGCCGTCCGGTCGGCTGCTCCGGTACGGGGATGTGCATGGTGTTCCTCTGTTCCGTGTCGCGCGGCTCCCGTCCGCGCCGGTGCTGGTGCGGGCGGGAGCCGCTGCGCCGACGTCCGGCCCGGCCGTGCCCGTCGCGGGCACGACCGGACCGGGACGGTCAGCCGTGTTCCTTCTGGTACCGCTCGTACGCCGCCTGCACCTTTTCCATGTAGGCGTCCATGTTCTTGCCCTTGAGTTCGGTGACGTAGGCGTCCCACTGGGCGAGGTCCCGCTGGCCGAGGATGAACTGCAGGGTCGCCTGGTAGACGAAGTCCCGCAGCGGTGTCGCCCAGAGCGATATCTGCTCGCGCTCCTCGTCGGTGAACGGGAACGGCGGCATCACCGGTCGCGGCGTCCGGGCGTTCATCACCTTCTGGAACTCCTGCTCCTCCGTGGAGAAGAAGGACTGCACCAGCTCCGGCTTGCCGCCGTAGGTGAAGACGCCGTTGTAGAACCCGAAGTCCTTCTGCAGGTGCTTGGGGGCCTTGGGGTTGAGCCCGATGACGTTGACGTCGGGGTGCAGGGTGGGCTTGCCGGAGGCGTCCTTGACGAAGGTGGTGCCCTCGACGCCCCAGCGGGCGAACGTCTGCCCGTCGTCGGAGTAGAACAGCCAGTCGATGAACTGCATCATCGCGACGAAGTTCTTGCTGTCCCGGGCCTTCTTGGAGATCATGACGCCGTTCTCCAGCCGGCTGGCCGGGTTGATCTCGCCAGCCGGGCCGACCGGCAGCGGGATCTTGGTAAGCGTCGCGTTCGGCAGCGTCTTGGCCAGGTCGGGGCGGTAGTCGTTGACCAGGTTCTGCGCGTTGCTGCTGATCACGAACGACTTGCCGTTGGCGAGCTTCTGCCGGGCGTTGTCATCGGTCTGGGTGAAGCTCTCCGGGTCGAGCAGTCCCTCCTTCACCAGCTTGTTGAGGTAGGCCAACATGTCCCGGTACTTCTCGCTGGCGCCGGTGTAGAAGAGCTTCTTGCCGTTCGCGTCCCAGCTGACGTGCTGGAAGTTCCAGCCGGCACCCTCCAGGCCGTACGAGGCGGCGAGGATGTTCAGCAGGTTGCCGGCCGGGTTGGGCTGGCTGAACCGGTCGGAGAACGGGAAGGTGTTCGGGTACTTCGCCTTCATCGCCTTGAGCACGGTGTAGAGCTCGTCCCAGGTCTTCGGGATCTCCAGGTTCAGTTCCTTGAGGATGTCCGTCCGGATCGCCAGCGAGTAGTCGTGCCAGGGCTTCTCGTGCACCCCGGGCAGCAGATAGAACTTGCCGTCCGCCTGGCGGCGCTGGTTGATCTCAGGAGCCAGGTTCCACTTCTCGATCTTGTCCTTGAAGTTCGGCATCAGATCGAGGTAGTCGCTGACCGGCAGGATGGCGCCGGAGGAGACGAAGGTGTCCTCCTGGCTCGGGTAGGTCTTCGGGATGATCATCGGTGCGTCACCGGCACCGATCAACAGGCTGCGCTTCTGCTCGTAGTCGCTCAGCGGTACGGCGACCGGTTCGATCGTGACGTTGGTCCGCTTGTTCAGCTCGGTCCAGAACAGCCAGTCGTTCTTCAACGGGTAGTTCGGGTGGTTGTTGTAGAGCAGGGAGAACGAAACCGGTTCGGTCGCCTTGAACTGCTGGTTGACGCCGAGTTCGGCCATCGCGCCGGCGCGGTTCTCCGAGAGGTCTGCGGCCTCGCCCTCGTCGCCACTGCCGCAGGCGACGAGCGAGAGAGTCAGCGCGCCGGCAGCGACCACCGCTGCTCGGCGCCGGGCTCGTTGGAACATCGGGCTTCCTTTCGCTGGTGGTTCGTGGGTTCGACGGCTCACCCCCGCCTGCCGGACTATCCCTTCACCGCGCCGAGCATCACGCCGGACACGAAGTACCGCTGGACGAAGGGGTAGACAAGCAGGATGGGCAGGGTGGTGAGCACGATGGTCACGGCCTTGAGCGTCGCCTCGGCCTGTACCTCGTTCGCCTCGGTGACGGCGCCGATGTTCTCCGCGCCGACAGCTCCGGCGATCAGGTTGCGCAGATAGACGGTGACCGGCAGCAGGTCCTGCCGGTCCATGTAGAGGAACGCGGAGAACCACGAGTTCCAGAAGGAGACCGCGTAGAAGAGGATCATCGTGGCGATCACCGCCTTCGACAGCGGTAGCACGATCCGCAGCAGGATGCCGTACGTGTTGAGCCCGTCGACGGCCGCAGCCTCCTCCAACTCCACCGGCAGGCTCTCGAAGAAAGCCTTCATGACCAGCAGGTTGAACACGCTTATCGCGTTCGGCAGCACGATCGCCCAGATGGTGTTCGTCATGCCCAGGCTGCTGATCAGCACGTAGTTGGGGATCAGCCCGCCGTTGAAGAACATGGTGAAGACCGCGATGCCGATCAGCGCGGTACGGCCCTTGAGGTGGTGCTTGGAGAGCACGTACGCGAAGCAGGTGGTGAGCACCATCGCGATGATCGTGGCGACGACGGTGTAGACCACCGTGTTCCGGTAGTTGGTCCAGAAGAGCGAGTCCTTCATCACCAGCGCGTACGTGTCGGTGTTGAACCCGCGCGGCCACAGGGTCACGTTGCCGGCGATGATGTACGCCTCGTCGCTCAGCGACCTGGCCACGATGTTCAGGAACGGGTAGAGCGTCACCACCACGACGCCGGTCAGCACGATGGCGTTGAAGACCCGGAAGACGCGGTAGCCCCGGGTGTCCTGGATGCCACGTCGCCGACGGGGCCGGCCGAGCCGCTCGGCGGCCCGCTCCGGGTCGGCGGCCTCGGGCGCGACGGTGCTGGAATCCACTGTCACCACAGGCTCGTCCCCACTGTGCGGCGAGAGATCGCGTTCGCGGACAGGATCAGGGTCAGCCCGATCAGGGCCTCGAAGAGTCCGATCGCGGCGGCGTAACTGAAGTTGCTCGACTGGAACGCCATCCGGAACAGGTAGGTCGAGATCACGTCCGCCGTCGGGTACGTCAACGGGTTGTAGAGCAGCAGGATCTTCTCGAAGCCGACCGCCATGAAGGTGCCGATGTTGAGGATCAGCAGCGTGACCATCGTGGGCCGGATGCCGGGCAGCGTGACGTGCCAGGTCTGCTTCCACCGGTTGGCGCCGTCGATCCGGGCCGCCTCGTAGAGGTTGTCGTCGATGGTGGTCAGGGCGGCGAGGTAGAGGATGGTGCCCCAGCCGACCGTCTGCCACACCTCGGAGCTGACGTAGATGGTCCGGAACCAGTCCGGCCGTTGGAGGAACGGAATGGCGTCCTCACCGGCGAGCTTCACGAACTGGTTCACCGTGCCGTCGGTGGAGAGCAGCTGCATCACCATCGCGGCGACGATCACGATCGACAGGAAGTGCGGCAGGTAGGAGACGGACTGCACGAAGCGCTTGAGCTTGCGGGTCCGGACCTCGTTGAGCAGCAGCGCCAGGATGACCGGCAGCGGGAAGCAGACCACCAGGGTCAGCGTGCCCAGGATCAGGGTGTTGGTGAAGACCTCCCAGAACGTGGGGTCGGAGAGGAACATCTTCACGTACCGCAGGCCGACCCAGTACTCGCCGAAGACGTTGCCGCCGGGCTGGAACCGCCGGAACGCGATGACGTTGCCCAGCATCGGCAGGTACCGGAAGATCAGGAAGAACAGCAGCGGCAGCAGCGCCAGCGAGTAGAGCTGCCAGTCCCGGCGGATCGCCTGCCGCCACGTCCGGCGGTGTTTGCGGGACCGGCGGCGGGACGCCCCGGTGTCCGGCGGGTCGGGCTCGACGATCACGGGCGGTGGGCCCGCGGTCATTGGCGCACTCATCGGCGTACCTCCGCGGCTGTGGGCGGGAGCGGGCCGGTTTCCTCGCCGGAGGCGTCGGCGCCGGAAGGTCGTGGATCGCGCCGCGGCACGACGCTCCCCGTCGTGGCGCGGTCGGCCACGGGCAACTGGCTCTTCATGCCACCCCTTCGGGTCGACCCCACTGTCCGGTGCAGACGGTGGGGCTGTCAGGCCGGCGAGTCTTCGAAACTTTCGGCAATGTCCGCGTTACCTGTGCGGGGCAACCTATGTGGGACATCGAAGATGTGTCAAGGGTGTCTGAACTGCTCGATCCGTGACCACATCGCATATCGTGCGTAGACCGGTCCGGACGGTCAGCCGGATACCACCGCAAGATCGAAGCCCGGTCCGTCCGGTCGATGTTAGGGTTTCGCACCGAAAGTTTCGGATAGTTGCGGGAGGCTGTCGATGACGAGGTCCCGACGGATCGTCAGTACCGGTGCCGCGACGATCGCGACCATCGCCGACGAGGTCGGGGTCTCCCTGACGACGGTCTCCAAAGTCCTCAACGGCCGATCGGACGTGGCACCGGAAACCCGGGCCCGGGTCGAGGCCAGCCTCGAACGGCACCGGTACCGCCGCCGCGCGAAGCGCCAACCGAGCGCGGTGGAGCAGATCGACCTGGTCTTCCACGAACTCGACTCCGGCTGGGCAACGCAGATCATCCACGGTGTACAGGCGGTGACCAACACCGCCAACATCGGTGTGGTGCTCTCCCAGCTGGGTGGTCGGCACCGCCCCTCACAGCAGTGGTTGGAGGGCGTGCTGCTGCGGCGACCGCTCGGGGTGCTGCTCGTGCTCTGCCACCTCACCGAGGCGCAACTGCAACAGCTCGCGCGACGGTCGATCCCGCTTGTGGTGATCGACACCGACAGCGCGACCTCCGCCTCGGTGCCGACGGTGGGCTCCAACAACTGGAACGGCGGGCTGCTCGCCACCCGGCACCTGCTGGAGCTGGGCCACCGCCGGGTCGCCTGCATCTCCGGTCCGAAGGACGTGCTGTGCAGCCAGGCCCGGACCGCCGGCTTCCGCTCGGCACACGACGAGGCCGGGATACCCGTCGACCCGGCGCTGGTGCGGTACGGCATGTTCTCCGCGCACGCCGGCTACCAGTACGGGATGGAGCTGTTGAGCCGCCCCGACCGGCCCACGGCGATCTTCGCCGGCTCCGACATCCAGGCGCTGGGCGTGCTGCGTGCCGCCCGGCAGCTCAACCTCGACGTGCCGACCGACCTCTCGGTGATCGGCTACGACGACCTGCCGGTGGCCTCCTGGATGGGCCCGGCCCTCACCACCGTCAACCAGCCGCTGCGGGACATGGCCGGCACCGCCACGCAGATGCTGCTCGACCTGGCCCGGGGGGCGGAACTCTCGACCAGCCGGATCGACCTGGTCACCGAGCTGGTCGTCCGGGAGAGCACCGCGCCGCCCCGGCTGCGCGACTGATCGCCCGCCGGTCGAGTAACACCGGCTGTGCGGCGCGGGTGGTCGCCGCGGCATGCCGGGCCGGTGGACGGGGTCGGGCTGCTCGACGGGGTGGCCCGGCGGGTCACCAGTCGGCGTCCTGGCACACCTTGTGCGTGGTGGGCGGCTCGATCTGCAGGGTGCAGTGGTCGATGCCGAAGCCCTCGTGCAGCCGGGCGCGCGCCGCGGCGAGCACCGGGGCGAGATCGGCGCCCGGCGCCAGGGCGAGGTGCGCGGAGGCGACGTCCATCCCGGAGGTCAGGGTCCAGACGTGCAGGTCGTGCACGCCGGTGACCCCGGGTACCCCGCCCAGGCTGGTCGCCACGGCGGCCACGTCGATGTGCGGCGGTGCCGCCTGCACGAGTACCCGGACCGCGACCCGGGCGAGTTGCCAGGTGCGGGGCAGGATGAACAGGCCGACGGCGACCGCGACGACCAGGTCGGCGTAACGCCAGCCGGTGGTGGCGATGACGACGGCGGCGACGATCACGCCGACCGAACCGAGCAGGTCGCCGAGCACCTCCAGATAGGCGCCCCGGACGTTGAGGCTCTCCTTGGCACCGGAGCGCAGCAGCAGGAATGCCACCACATTGGCGGCGAGGCCGACGATCGCGACCGCGAGCATCGGCCCGGCCCGCACCTCCGGCGGGTCGTCGAACCGGCGTACCGCCTCGACGATCACGAAGATCGCCACCCCGGAGAGGAGTACGGCGTTGGCCAGCGCGGCGAGCACCTCCAGCCGGTAGAGCCCGAAGGTGCGGTGGGCGTGCCGGGCGGCTCGGCTGGCGGCGGTGATCGCGGCCAGCGCCAGGCCGATGCCGAGCACGTCGGTGAACATGTGACCGGCGTCGGAGAGCAGTGCCAGCGAGCCGGTCCACCACGCCGCCGCCGCCTCCAGCAGCAGTACGGTGCCGAGAACCCCCACCGCCGCCCAGAGCGGCCGGCGATGACGCTCACCGGCCCGCATCGCCTGGCCGCCGTGGTCGTGACCCGCACCCATCTGCCCAGCCTCCCGCCGTCGACGCCGCCGCAGACAACATATGCGGACATTGCAATGTATGCAAGTTGAAACTGGATGCCGATGCCGATGCCGATGCCGATGCGGTGCCACAGCCGCTGCCGCTGCCACAGCCGCTGCCGCTGCCGCTGCCGCTGCCACAGCCGCTGGCGGTTCGGGGCGCCTCGGCATGTCCCGGCGTCGGCGCCCGGGTCGGTTCAGCCCAGTGGCTTCGCCCTGTTCAGCCAGCCCGCCACGTCCCGGTAGATCGGCGCGCTGGCCCGGTAGCTGTACGGGGCGGCCGGCTTCCACGGGTAGACCTGGCCGGCCCGGACCGCCGGCAGCTGCGTCCAGGTCGGGATCTTCTCGGCCTTGCCCGCCACGCTCGTCACCTCCCGGCTGTCGTAGACGATGGCGTCGGCCGGGAAACTGCCGATCTGCTCCCAGCTGATCTCCTGGAAGTACTCGCCGGGCCCGAGTTGCCGGGACGGCAGGACGAACGTCATCCCCAGCGAGGCCAGGTGCTTCAGGTCGGGGTGCGCCTTCGGGTCGGCGAGGTAGAACTTCTCCGGATCGCGGGAGATGGCGAGGATCCGCAGCCCGGGCTTTGCCGCGACCGCCGCCTTCACCTCGGCGACCGCCGCGTCGAACTCCGCCCGAGCCGCCTGCACCGGCCCGGCCTGCGGATCGGCGCCGAGTTGCGTGGCGAGCGTCATGAAGCCGTCGATGATCTGTGGCAGGTCGAGGCCGGGCATCTTCATCCCGATCGACGGGGCGAGCGCGTCGACCTCGTCGACGCTCGCCTGCGGGACGTACCAGAGGGTCTTGTCGTCGAAGGAGAGGTCGACCAGGAGTTCCGGGCGCAGTGCGGCGTACCGCTCCAGGTTGAACTCGCCCCAGGTCGTGCCGACCACCTCCAGCTTGTCCAGCTCGATGTTCCCGGCCTGGTAGTTGAGCTTGCCGTCGGTGGTGCCCAGTTCGCCGTACACCCCGGTGACCTGGAAGCCGGCGTCCCAGAGTGCCGCGGCGGCGCTGCTCTGCGCGACCACCCTGGTCGGCCGCTCGGCGAGTTCGACGGTCCGGCCGCGCCCGTCGGTGTAGCGGAACGGCTGGGCCCCGGCGGACGCCGCGCCGCCGGGGGAGCCGGCGTCGCCGCAGGCGGCGAGTCCGAGGAGTAGGCCGGTGCCACCGGCGTAGCGCAGGAAGCCACGCCGGTTCACGAGGTGCGCAGACATGTTTCTCCAGTCCTGAGTGATCGAGTCGATGGCGACGTTAGGTTAGCCTGGCCTAACATCCTCTGCGCAACCCTTTGGGCAGACTTCCTTCGACACGGTGACCCAGGCAACATCCCCAGGTGGACCCGCAGATGGGCATGCGCCGGCAGCCCGCGAGGCCTGGCCTGCGGGCTGGAGATTAAAGATCAACTAATCGCGGACGATCGCCGGGCCGGAGACGCTCAGGCGCTCTCCCGGAGAATCAGCTCGGAGGGGTACGCCGTGGCCGGCGGCACCCAGGTCCGGTCGAGTACCGCCGCCACGGCCGCCGTGGCGATCTGCTCGACCGGATGGCTCGCCGTGGTCAGGGCCGGCGCGCTCAGTGCGGCGAACGGTACGTCGTCGAAGCCGGCCACCGCGATGTCGCCCGGCACGTCGATCCCGCGCCGCCGCAGCACCGCCAGTGCCCCGAGCGCCATCGCGTCGCTGTTCGCGAACACCGCGTCGGTGTCCGGCCAGCGCTCCAGGATCGTCACCATCGCGGCCTGGCCACCCGGGGCGGTGAAGTCGCCCGGCACCAACCGGATCGGCCGCCCCGTCTCACGCATGATCTCCCGGTAGGCGGTGACGGGCCGGCGGGTGCAGGGCATCCACTCTGGACCTGTGATCATCGCGATCCGGCGACGTCCCGAGTCGAGCAGGTGGCCGACGATGGTACGGGCGGCTCCGCCGTTGTCGACGTCGAACGACGGTACCGCGCGGGAGCCGATGCCGATCGAGACCGCCCGACCCTCTAGCGCGGCAGGTACCGCCTCCAGGATCGGTTCGGTGGTGTTGATCGTCAGTACCCCGCGGACGCCACGGTCCTCCGCCAACTGCCGCAGTCGGGCGGGCGCGTGCAGCGGCAGCCACTCCAGGGACACCCCGACCTCCCGGCGGGCGCAGACCTCGGCGGCAGCCCGCACCACCCGGTCGACGTACGGGTCGTGCAGCACCGTCGGCGCCGTACCGGCGACCGCCACGACCAGCCGTACCCCGGCACCGGTGGCCAGGGCCCGGGCGGCCGGGTCGGGTGCGTAGCCCAGCTGTGCGGCGGCCGCGACGACCCGGTCCCGGGCGGCCGCCGAGGCGGCACCGTATCCGGCGATGACCCGGGAGGCCGTCGACCGGGAGACTCCGGCGGCCCGGGCCACGTCCTCCAGGGTGGCCCGGCGCGGCACCCGGCTAGCCACGCCGGCGTCCCGTGGCGGGCAGGCCCGGAGGTGACGTGGCGACGAGATGACCTTGATGCGGCATGGGGCAATGATGCACCCCGGCCGCACGCGTCGGCGAGCCGGTTATCTCGACCGACGACTGGCGAACCCGCGTCCCGGGTTGCGTCGAGAGCGCTCTCGGGGATGCGCTTACCAGAGTCGGGCGCCATCGGCGGCTCGTCGTCGGAAAGTCGAGAAAGCGGAGGGGTACCGGGTGAACATCTCCGCCGGCGCTGTCCGGCCACCGGTCGTACCGCGGCGGGTCCGTGCCGCCCGGACCGCCGTCGCCGTGGTCTTCGGGCTCAACGGGCTGGCCCTCGCCTCGTGGTTCGCCCGGGTGCCGGCGGCCCGGGACGCGCTCGGGCTCACCCCGGGACGGTTGGGCCTGCTGTTGCTGGCCGCCTCTGGGGGCGCCATGCTCGCGCTGCCGTCCGCCGGGGTGCTGGCGCAGCGGCTGGGTACCGCCCGCACGGTGGGCACGGCGACCGGAGTGGCCGCACTCGGACTGGCGCTCGCCGGGGTCGCCACCGGAAGCTGGCAGGCGGTACCGGCCGTCGCGGTGGGACTATTCGCCCTCGGATACGGCTCCGGGACCTGCGAGGTCGCCATGAACGTCGAGGCGGCGGCGGTCGAACGGCGACTCGGCCGTACCGTGATGCCCCGGTTCCACGCCGCCTGGAGCCTCGGCACCGTGGCCGGGGCGATCGCCGGGGCCGGCAGCGCCCGGTTCGGGGTACCGATCGGGCTGCACCTCGGGCTCGCCGCCCTGGTGATGCTCGCCGGCACCGTTCTCGCGGTCCGGTCGTTCCTGCCCGCCCCCGCGACCCCGCCGACGGGATCGACGACCGGCCCGAGGCGGGGTACCGGCACACTTGCCGCCTGGCGCGAGCCGCGTACCCTGCTGATCGGCCTACTGCTGTTGGTGATGGCCTTCACCGAGGGAACCGCCAACGACTGGTTGGCACTGGCCTTCGTGGACGGTCACCGGGTCAGTGACGCGGTCGGCGCGCTGGCCTTCGGGGTCTTCGTCGCCGCGATGACAGTCGGCCGTACCGTCGGCACGGTCGCGCTGGACCGCTGGGGCCGGGTACCAGTGCTGCTCGGCACCCTCCTGGTGGCCGCGCTCGGCGCCACGGTGGCGGTACTGGCCGGTTCCTGGCAGTTGGCGATGGCCGGAGTACTGCTCTGGGGGCTCGGCACCTCGCTCGGCTTCCCGCTCGGGATGAGCGCGGCGGCCGACCAGGAGGACAGGGCCGCCGCCCGGGTCAGCGTGGTGGCGGCGATCGGTTACACCGCGTTCCTGGCCGGGCCGCCGCTGGTCGGACTGCTCGGCGACCGGGTCGGCAGCCTCCGTGCCCTGCTCGTCGTGCCGCTGCTCCTGCTGCCCGCCCTCTTCCTGGTGCCGGCCACCCGTCCGCCCGCCGAGAACCGACCCGAGGCCGTCGACTCCCGTTCCGGTCCCGACGACATCTGACCCGAGGCCGTCGACTCCCGTTCCGGTCCCGACGACGCCCGACCCCGAACCCCGGAACCTGGGGCTGGGCGGTGCCGGTCAGCCCTCCCGGAGACCCCACCGTCGGTGGAGCCGACGCAGCGGGGCCGGCGCCCACCAGTTGGCCCGGCCGGCGAGCCGCATGACGGCCGGCACCAGCAGCCCCCGGATGATCGTGGCGTCCACCAGGATCGCCAGGGCCAGCCCGATCCCCATCAGCTTCAGGAAGCTCATCCCGCTCACCGCGAAGGCGGCGAACGAGACGGCGAGTACGACGGCGGCGGCCGTGATCAGTCGCCCCGTCCGGGCCAGCCCGGTGGCGATCGACCGGACGTTGTCGCCGGTACGGTCGTACTCCTCCTTGATTCGGGAGAGCAGGAAGACCTCGTAGTCCATCGACAGCCCGAAGGCGATGCAGAACATCAGGATGGGCATCGAGACGTCGAGCTGGCCGGTGGCGGTGAAGCCGAGGATCCCGGAGAGATGCCCCTCCTGGAAGATCCACACCATCGCGCCGAAGGTCGCCGTGAGGGAGAGCAGGTTCAGCAGGATCGCCTTGACCGGGACGAGAATGCTGCCGAAGACGGCGAAGAGCAGTATCGCGGTCGCCGTCGCGATGAGCGTCAACGCCAACGGCAACCGGTCGCCGATGGCGGCCTTGGCGTCCACGAGTTCCGCCGCGTCACCGCCGACCCGGAAGTCGAAGGGCGGAGCCAGCGCCCGGATCTCCTCGACCAGCCGCTCGCCCTCGGCGGAGCGCGGCACCACCGACGGGAGCACGCTCAGCCAGGCGCCGCCGGCCGCCGTGTGCGGCGTCACCTCGACGACCCCGTCTACCGCACCGACCTGGCCGGCAAAGGTCCGCACGGCCTCGGCGTCCGCGCCGTCGGCGTCGACGCCGGGCAGCGCGATCCCGAACTCGTCGGTCCGGTTGCCGGCGAATCCGGACTTGATCGCCTCGACGACCTGCCGGGCCTCGCTCGACGGCGGCAGCGCCTGGTGGGACGGCAGCCCCGGGTCGACACCGAGGAACGGGATGCCGAGCGCGAGCAGGAAGACGACGACTCCGGTCGCGACCGGTACCGGCCGGCGCATCACCGCATTGGCGAGCCGGTACCAGAAGTCCGGCCCGGCCGTCCTCTCGCTGCGCCGACGCGATCGCAGCGACCCGGCGTTCACCCTCGGCCCGAGGAGCGCCAGCAGGGCCGGCAGGGTCAGCAGGGCCCCCGCCGCGGCGCAGAGCACCACCGCGACCCCGGAGTAGGCGAACGAGCGCAGGAAGGACAGTGGGAAGACCAGCAGAGCCGAGAGCGAGACCGCCACGGTGAGCGCCGAGAACGCCACGGTACGGCCGGCGGTCCGCACGGTTCGGAGCACCGCCTCCGCCGTGGGCCGGCCGGCGGCCAACTCCTCGCGGAACCGGCTCAGGATGAAGAGGGAGTAGTCGATGGCCAGCCCGAAGCCGAGCCCGGTCATCAGGTTGATCGAGTAGACCGAGACCTCGGTGAACTGCGCGATGCCGGAGAGCAGGAGAAACGCGCCGAGCACCGCGACCACCGAGACGGCAAGCGGCAGGGTCGCCGCCACGAGGCCGCCGAAGACGAAGAGCAGCAGGAGCAGCGTCACCGGTACCGCGATCAACTCGGCCCGGACCAGGTCGGTGTCGAGCTGCTCGCCGATGGCCTCGTCGATCGCGTACCCGCCGCCCACCCGGACGGTGAGCGGACCGCGCCCTCCGGCGTACTCCGCCGCGATGCCGGCCGCCGCCTCCTCGACCTGTTCCTCGCCGCCGACCAGGTCGACCACGACGAGCGCCGCGTGGCCGTCGGTCGAGCGGAGCGTGGCCTGCCCACCTGTCGACCAGTACGAGTCGATCCCGAGCACACCGGGCTCGTCGGCGAGTTCCCGGGTCAGCGCGGCGCCGGCCGCCGCCACCGCCGGGTCGTCGACTCCGGCACCGTCGGGTGCCTCGACCAGCAGCACAAGTTCGGGTCGGGGGACGCCGGCATCGGCCAGGAAGGCTTCGGCCCGGGTCGACTCCGCGTCCGGGTCCGCGAAGCCACCCCCGCCGAGCTGGCCGAAGAGGCCGGATCCGGCCGCACCGGCGGCGACGAGGAACAGGACGGTCAGGGCCAGCACCAGTCGGTGCCGGCGGACGACGAAGCGACCGATGCTGCCGAACACGGCAACCTCCCGGGGGTACGCGGAAAGGGGCGGGTCGTCATCGTCCGTGTCGGACTCGTCCGGCCACATCGGACCGGTGAACCCTTCGGTCCCGCCCCCGGCCGGGTGCCGCCCCGTACCGGAGACCGGGGTCGGGGCGTACCCGAGGACGGGGTGACCCGGTCCGGCCCGGCGGTAGTCTGCGGGCGTGGAGCAGACGGGGCTGCGGGCGTGGGGCGGCTCGTTCGCCACCGGCCTGGCCTTTCCGACGGCGGCCCTGGCGGCGGCGCTGCTCGTCTTCCTGACCACCGGCGTCACCGTCGGTCTGGTCGGCATGCTGGTCGTCGCGCTGCTGCCCTGGGCACTGCTGGCCGGCCAGGTCCGGGTGGGGCCGTGGCCGATGGTGGCGCTCGGCGTCGGCGTGCCGGCGCTTGTCACCTTCTGGTACGACGCGCCCGGCGCTGTCTTCCTGGCCATGCTCGCGGTGACCTGGCTGGCGGCGCTCGCCGGGTCGTGGCCGGCCGAGACGGTGGCCGTCGTCGTCACCTCCGCCGTGCCGGTGGCGCTGGTCGCGGTCGAGGGGGAGTGGCGCGAGGACTATCCCGCCGTCGTCTTCTTCGGCACCGGCACGCTGTTCACCTGGCTGATCGGCCGCATCCTCCGGCGGGAGCGGCAACTCGTCGCCGCGCTGACCGAGGCGCACGACCGACTCGACGTCGCCGCGGCCGCAGCCGAGCGCCGCCGGATCGCCTACGAGGTGCACGACGCGATCGGGCACGGGCTCACCGTCGTACTGCTCAACCTGGTCGGCGCCCGACAGGTGCTGCACCGCGACCCGACAGCGGCGGCCGAGGCGCTGGACCGGGCCGAGCAGGTCGGCCGGGAGAGCCTCCAGTCCGTACGCGCGATCGTCGGCCTGCTGCGCGATCCCGGCGAGAACACTGCGCCCGGGACGGATCCGGACCGGGGGAGTACCCCGCAGGCGCCACCCCCGCTGCCGGGCGCGGCGGAGATCGTGGACCTCGTCCGGGGTGCGGCCGAGGCCGGGTTGCCGGTCCGCGCCGAGCTGACCGGCGACCTCGGATCCGTCGACACCTACACCGGACTCGCCGCGTACCGGATCGTGCAGGAGGCGGTGAGCAACGTGCGGCACCACGCACCGGGAGCCGAGGCGGTGGTCCGGATCGTCCGGGACTCGGACCGCCTCGCGGTGTCGGTACGCAACGGTGCGCCGGCCCGGACCCGCACCTCGACCGGCCGGGGCGGTGGTGCCGGGCTGGACGGCATGCGCCAGCGGGCCGAGGCGCTCGGCGGTACCGTTTCGGCGGGACCGGACGGCGACGGTTGGCTGGTCGAGGCATCGCTGCCGGTCCGGCGTGCGGCGTCGCTGCCGGCGTGGCATACCGGCACGGAGGTGCCCCGGTGATCCGGATCGTGCTCGTCGACGACCAGGAGCTCGTCCGGGCAGGGCTCCGGCTGATCCTGTCGGCGCACGACGATCTCGCCATCGTCGGTGAGGCGGCCGACGGCCGGGCCGGTGTCGACCTCGCGGGTCGGCTGGCTCCGGACGTCGTACTGATGGACATCCGGATGCCGGTGCTGGACGGGATCGAGGCGACCCGGCGGTTGACTGCTGCCGAGCAGGCGCCGCCGGTGCTGGCGCTCACCACGTTCGGCGACGACGACGTGCTCTGGGGCGTCGTCGAGGCCGGTGCGGCCGGTTTCGTGCTGAAGGACGCGCCAGCGGCGGAACTCGTCGGCGCGATCCGGGTCACCGCCCGGGGTGGATCCTGGTTCGACCCGCAGGTCGCGACGCGGGTGCTGGCGCTGGTCCGGGCACGTCGGGCGGGCCGGCCGGCGTCCTCGGTGGCCGGGCTGACCGCCCGTGAGCTCGAGGTGCTCCGCCTGGTGGCGTCGGGTGCGAACAACGCGGAAATCGCCGGGGCACTGCATCTGAGCGAGCGGACCGTGAAGGGACACGTCTCGGCGATCTTCCTCAAGCTCGGCGTCCGGGACCGGGCCGGCGCCATCGTCCGGGCCTACGACGCCGGCATCGTGCCGGGACGGTGAGCCCGCTCCGCCTGGATCTCCGGCACCGTGGCCGAAGTGATCGCCGGGGCCGGCGGGTGCCTGGTTCGGAGCACCTGACCTGCGCCGGTCAACCTGACCGTGGGTGTACCCGGGAGTTGGTGTGCAGGTATCGGAGGCGGACCGACGCCGGACGGCCAGCCCGGTGGGGCTGGCCGTCCGGATCGGAGGGTGCCGCCACCGGCCGGGTCACGGCCGGCGGCGGCACCGTGCGGGGCCGGCGCCGAGATCGTTCCCGCAGGGTGCCGTAGCGGGTCCGGTCGGGCGGCGCCGGCCGCCCGCGTCAACGCGGTGACGCCGCCGTTCCGCCCCGAACCGGCTCGGTGGCCGGCGGGGCGCCGTCGACGGCACCGGCCGCGGTGGCGGTACTGGTGGCCGGGGTCGGCAGGTCGAGGCTGGTCCGCAGGGTGACCGGCTTGAGCAGGGCGGCGGCGATCACCCCGACCACCGCGATCGCCGCGGAGATCAGGAAGATGTGCCCGGTGGCGTCGCCGTAGGCGTCCCGCACGATGTGCACGACGGCGTCCGGCAGTCCGGAGAGGTTCAGACTGTTGCCGGCGCTGCCCGCTCCCGAGGCCGGGATACCGGCCGCGGTCAGGTCCTGGGTGATCTGCTCGGTGACCCGGCGGGCGAGCACCGCACCCAGTACGGAGACTCCGATGGTGCCGCCGAGCGAGCGGAAGAACGCCACCGAGGAACTTGCCGCGCCGATGTCCTTCAGTGGTACGGCGTTCTGCACCGCCAGCACCAGGTTCTGCATGGTCATCCCGACTCCGACCCCGACCAGCAGCATCGCCCCGCCGATGAAGACCAGGGAGGTCTGG
Organism: Plantactinospora sp. CNZ320; assembly: GCF_002846275.1. Lineage (NCBI taxonomy): Bacteria > Bacillati > Actinomycetota > Actinomycetes > Micromonosporales > Micromonosporaceae > Plantactinospora > Plantactinospora sp. CNZ320. The sequence continues at coordinate 1,817,235 of NZ_PJMP01000001.1, read as the reverse complement.
TGGTCGATGGTGCCGAGCATCAGGAAGCCGGCGACCAGGACGATCGCCCCGGTCACGATGTACGGCTTGATCCGCCCGCTGCGAGTGATCAGTCGCCCCACCACGATCGACGAGAGGAGCACCCCGACCATCATCGGGATGGTGAGCAGGCCGGCCTCGGTCGGGCTGTAGCCACGGCCGATCTGGAAGTACTGGCCGAGGAAGACGGCGCCACCGAACATCGCCATCCCGACCGCCAGGCTGGCGACGATCGACAGTGCCGTGGTGCCCTGCCGGACGATGTCGAGCGGTACGACCGGCTCGGCGGCGCGGGTCTCGACCAGGACGGCGAGGGCGAGCAACAGTACGGCGGCGCCGACCATGGCGCCGGACTGCCAGGAGATCCAGCCGAACGAGTTGTCGACGAACGAGATCCAGACGAGCAGCACGCTGACCCCGGCCGCGATCAGGGACGCGCCGAGATAGTCGATCTTCACGTTCTCCCGGCGGATCGTGACCAGGTGCAGGGTGGCCTGGAGCACGAGCAGCGCGATGATCGCGATCGGTACCCCGACGAAGAAGCACCAGCGCCAGCCGAGCCAGGAGGTGTCGACGATGAGGCCGCCGAGCAGCGGACCGCCCACGGTGGCGACAGCCATCACGCCGCCGAGGTAGCCGTTGTAGCGGCCGCGCTCCCGGGGCGGGATCATCGCGGCGATCACCACCTGGACGAGGGCCTGCAATCCGCCGACCCCGATGCCCTGGAAGGCGCGGGCGGCGATGAGCTGGCCGGCGTTCTGGCTCAGCCCGGCGACCACGGAGCCGACGATGAAGATCACGATGGCGGTCTGGACCAGTGCCTTCTTGTTGAACAGGTCCGCCAGCTTGCCCCAGACCGGCGTCGTCGCGGTCGCGGTGAGCAGGGTCGCGGTCACCACCCAGGTGTACTGGTTCTGCGATCCGTTCAGGGCGCCGATGATCTTCGGCAGCGCGGTCGAGACGACGGTGCTGCTGAGCATCGCCACGAAGAGCACCAACAGCAGACCGCTGAGCGCCTCCAGGGTGCGCCGATGACTCATCGGCTCCGCTCCCGGCGCGGGTGCGAGGGTGGTGGGTGCGCTCATCGAGCGGCCTCCAGCTTTTCTTGAGAGTTGATCGGTCCAGGGGGCCGGTCGAGGCTGCCCTGGATGTCGGTGACGAACCGGTCGAGCGCGCTGGTCAGCGCGTCGATCTCCGCCGGGCTCCACTCGGCGAGCGCGGCGCGGAGCAGGTCGCCGTACCAGTCGCGGGCTTCGGTCAGTGCCGTTTGGCCCTCGTCGGTGAGTACGAGGAAACTCGCCCGCCGGTCGGCCGGGTCGGCGCGTCGGGCCACCAGACCCCGCGCCACGAGCGTGGCGACTGCCCGGCTGACCGTGGACGGGTCGAGCCCGGACCGGTCGGCCAGTTCCTTGGCGTGGCAGCCGGACGCCTGGTCGGCCAGTTCGTCGATCTGCAACAGCATTCCGACCAGCCCGGACGGTACGGCCGGCCGTTCGATCACGCGTCGGTGCCGGATCAGCCGCATGGCCGACATCAGGTCCCGGAGCCGGTCACCGAGCTCGGTGTGCCGAGCCATGGTGTACACCTCGTCTCCTCGGGCGGTTGGTTGTCGCACACAAGGATGTGCCTGTCACTGCGCAGTGCGCAAGTTTGCGCTTTGAGAAATGAATCACCACCGGTAAGCTCTTCCCGATGGAAGAGGCGGTGGGGCGACGGGAGCGGAAGAAGCTCGCCACGCGGGAGGCACTGCACCGCGCGGCGCTCCGGCTCGCCGCCGAGTTGGGACCCGACCGGGTGACCGTGGAGGCGATCGCGGACGCCGCCGACGTGTCCCGCCGGACATTCTCGAATTACTTCGCAAACAAGGAGGAAGCTCTCCTCCACGCCGATCTGGTCCGAATCCGTCGACTGCTGGAGCTGGTGCACGCCCAGCCGGCCGACGAGGCGCCCTGGACCGCCCTCACCCGGGCCGCCGAGCAACTCGCCAGGGAGAGCGACGGCCTCGACCCGCTGTGGTTGGCCCAGCGGCGGCTGATCCGCCACCATCCCAGCCTCGCCGCCCACCAGATCGCCGCGTACGGCACGGTCGAGCAGGAGTTCATCGTCGAGATCACCCGGCGGCTGCCCGACGCACCCGAGACCCCGCTGCACGCCCGGGTACTCGCCGGAACGTTCCTGCACGCGCTGCGCGCCGCCACCCGGTACTGGACCGATCATCCCGAACGTCCCCTGGTCGACGTGGTGCGTACCGCCCTCGGCTACGTGGTCCGATGACCGGATCGGCAGCGACCGGTCGGCGGGGCGGGCCGCGCACCGGCGACACCCGGTCCCGGATCCAGGACGTGGCGCTGGACCTCTTCGCCGCCGACGGCTACGACCGCACCTCGCTGCGCGAGGTCGCCGAACGGCTCGGGCTGACCAAGGCCGCGCTCTACTACCACTTCCGGGCCAAGGAAGATCTTGTCGACAGCCTGATCGAGGAGCGGATCGACGCTCTCGACGAGTTGATCGAGTGGGCGGAGCAGGAGCCGGACCCGGTGCGGATGCGTCGCGAGTTCGTCCGCCGCTATGCCAGCGACCTGTACGAGACCGAACGGCAGGCGGAGATCAGCCGGTTCCTCGCCCGCAACCCGACGGTCGTCAACGCGCTGCCCAGCGGCCGGCGGCTCGCCGCCCGGATACGCCGGGCCATGGACCTGCTCGTCGCACCGGACGAGCCGCAGGGCGCGCAACTGCGGCGGATCCTGGCCGTCTTCTGCCTGCACGCCGGTGACCTGCTCGGCGAGGAGCCCGGCGACGAGCGGGAACGGCAGATCGCGCTGCTGGAGATCGCGCTGGAGATGATGGAGCGCGCGGACGGGGTGGCGCACCCGACCACGGCGTCCGGTCGGTGACGGGCGGCCGGTCGCAGACCCGGACCAGCCGCCCGGTTTTCGTGTCAGATGAGGATGTACCGGTGAGCGACACACCTGAGCTCGGTCCCGTGCCGCAGCGCGTCACCGTCGACGCCGAACAGGTACGCCGGCTCGTCGCCGACCAGTTTCCCGAGTGGGCCGATCTGCCGGTCCGGCCGGTGGCCGATGGCGGCTGGGACAACTGGACCTTCCATCTCGGCTCCCGGCTGTCGGTGCGCTTGCCGAGCGCGTCCGAGTACGCCCTTGCCGTCGAGAAGGAACACCGCTGGCTACCGGTACTCGCCCCTCGGCTTCCGCTGCCCGTTCCGGTACCACTGGCGAAAGGGGAACCGGGCCACGGCTACCCGTACCCGTGGTCGATCTACCAGTGGTTGGACGGCGAGCCTGCACGGGCGGACCGCATCGCCGACCCGGTCCGGTTTGCCGTCGACCTGGCCGGGTTCCTGGCGGCGCTGCGGCGGGTCGATCCCACCGACGGTCCCCGGCCCGGCCTGCACAACTGGTTCCGGGGCGGCACGCTGCGCACCTACGATGAGCGAGCGCGGCGCGCGCTGACGGCACTCGACGGCCATGTCGACGTCGACCTGGCCCGCGAGATCTGGAAGAACGCACTGGACGCTCGCTGGGACGGTGTGCAGAGCTGGTTCCACGGTGACGTCGCCGAGGGAAATCTCCTGCTCGACGACGGCGGGTTGGCGGCCGTCATCGACTTCGGCACATGCGGCGTCGGCGATCCCGCCTGTGATCTGGCAATCGCCTGGACATTGCTGACCGCCGACGGCCGGCAGGCGTTTCGGGAGCGACTTCCCGTCGATGATGCGACATGGGCGCGCGGTCGCGGCTGGGCGCTCTGGAAGACGCTCGTCACCTGCTCCTACACGGTGGGCGAGGCCGACGATTCGGCCGCGAGCGCACTGCGCGTCCTCGACGAGATCTTCTCCGAGTACGCCGCCGGTGCCGTCATCACGCCCGAACCATGACCAGCCACAATCAGCGCAACACCGCTCACCCGCGCGCTGTCGATGATTGAATGCTGCGGTTCAGCAGGCCCCTGGCTTGATTCGCGGTAGTACCCTCGGGCAGCGCAGAAATTGGGCGGATTATGCGTCTGATGCTACTCGGTGACAATGGCCACCGGTGGGTGGCGGCCGGATCGAGATGAGGGTTTCATGGGGCAGCGGCGCGCAGGTCGGCGCAACAAGGCAGCGAAGCCGGGTGCCACGGCAACGCGAGAGGTGGTTGCCGCGCCGCCCCGCGCCCGGGCTGCCGCGACACCCAGCACCGAGGAGCCCGAAGCGCCGTACAGGTCGATGATGGAGCGCGCCGCACAACCTGGTCCGGCGCTGGCGATTCTCCTGCTCCTGGGGCTCTTCGCGGCAGGCTGGCTGGCCCCGAGGTACGTCGCCGACCCTACGGCTGTGCAGGGCCCGGCGCGTTACGTCGTCGCTGCGGGTCTGGCGGTGGTGGCATTTCTGGCGTTCTCCACCCTCAACCTGGTGGCCTATTGTCTGATCGTCGCGAGGCGGTCGGAGCCGACGAAGAGATTCGTCGCGGCGGTCGGAAACCGCGCCGCCATCGGCGCCATCCTGGGTACGCTGTTGGGCTTGCGCATGGCGACGATGATGGGCGATCGGTCGACTGCCGGCACCGTCACCGAAGGCATCACCTTTCTGGAGTTCGAGAGCAACCTGAGCAATACGATCACGCTGGCGACGCTGGCTCTGATCGGGACCGCCTGGCCGTATTGCTGGGGTCCGGTCAAGACCTCGATGGCCGCATTCACCTCGAAGTCGCCACTCGAACCCTACTCGGGCAGAATTGGGTTCGTGCTGGGCGCCGTTCTGCTGCTGAGTACCCACTTCCTGGGATTCGGAGTGGCGATGTCCGTCTATCAGGGTGTCGCGCACCCGTAGCCTCATCGACCAAGGCTCGTCGACGACGCGTCCCGGTGCCCCGTCGACCCGATCCGCTTGCGGACGCATGTGGTCGATGATCGGATCCCCTCATGACAGCCTGTCGAGAGTCCTCGATGCTCTATCAGGCCGCCGACGGCAGCGAGCTGCCCTTGCTGGTCTTCGAGCCGGCTGACGGCACCCGGCCGCGTGCTGGCATCGCCCTGTTCCACGGCGGGGCCCTGCGCGAGGGATCGGCCGACGGGCTCGCCCCGCACTGCCGGCTTCTGGCGTCGCGCGGATTCCTCGCGGTTTCAGCCGGGTATCGGCTGGTCGGTCGTGGCGCTGTCAGCATCGATGACTGTATCGCCGACGTTCGGCGGGCGATCGGGCAGTTCGGCCGGCTGGCCGCGTTGCGCGGACTCGAGGCGGCCCAGCTGGCCTCGGGGGGCAGCTCAGCCGGTGCTCATCTCGCGATTCTCGCCGCGATCACGGCATCGGCGTCGGCCACGGCACCCGAGCCCGGCATCGCGGCCGTGGTGGCCCTCAATCCTGCGGGCTTGAATCTGTGCGCCCTGGAGCCGGCGGTGCAGCGCCGCCTCGAACAGCAGGTGGGCATCGCTGCGGGCAGGTTGCGCGAGTACTCGCTGATCCAGTTCGTGCGGCCGGGCATACCGCCGATGCAGATCCACCACGGCACCCGCGACGAGGTCGAGCCGATCGAGTCCGTGCGGCAGTTCCGGGACGCGATGGTGCGCTCCGGCAACGAGTGCGCGCTACTCGAGTACGAACACGCCGGACACGGATTCCACCACGCCGGCAACAGCAGGCACTTCGACGACGTCATCGACGCCACGGCGCTGTTCCTCCTCGACCGGATCGCGACCGGGTGAACGGCACGGCTCCGCCCTCGGAGCGGCGTTGTTTTCCGGAACTTCTCCGATAAAAGAGATCCGTAGAGCCGTCGCTGACCGCCATGGCAAACCGCGCTTTGCTTCCAACCAGGACAATCGGTAACGACCTGCGCCTCGGCGGCCCTGGATGGCGCGCTGCCGCCACCCGGTCGCCTTAACCTCTCGGCAGAGGGGTGACGGCGTGGTGGCCGGACCGCGATGGTGGCCCAGCGCTCGGCTCCGAGGTGTCTCGGAAGTTTCAGAAACATGTCTTGTCTTTCTCGGATCGGTCTGCGAGTCTTTGCCTGCCGATAGACACCTGGCGTGACGTCCGACCCATGTGATGACAGTCGTTGGCGGCTGCGACGTGGGTCGCCGGACCGTGCCTGTCGGTAGGAAGGGACGGCTCTCGCCGTTCACCCTGGACATCTGGCACCAGCGATCTCTACTGCCCAGACGACGCGTCATCTGGGTGTACTCGACAGAGAGGACGTGTTGATGAGGGCAGGAAAGCTACTGACGATGTCGGTAGTCATGGTGACGGCCGTCCTCGGAACAGCCGCCTGTGCGGGGGATTCGGACGGCGGCGGCGAGAGCGGTGGCAACGTCACGATGACCTTCTGGCACAACGCCACCACCGGGCCGGGCAAGTCCTTCTGGGAGAAGACCGTCGCGGACTTCCAGACGGCCAACCCGAAGGTCAAGATCCAGCTCCAGTCGATCCAGAACGAGGACCTGGACGGCAAGCTCCAGACCGCACTCAACTCCGGCGACGCCCCCGACGTGTTCATGCAGCGCGGCGGCGGCAAGATGGCCGCGATGGTCAAGGCCGGCCAGCTGATGGACATTACGGGCGGGATCAGCGAGGACACCAAGAAGGTGGTCTCGGAGGGGTCCTTCAAGGCCCAGACGATCGACGGCAAGGTCTACGCGATGCCGGTCGCGGTGCTGCCCGGCGGCTTCTTCTACAGCAAGGACCTCTTCGCCAAGGCCGGCATCACCCAGACGCCGACCACGCTCGCCGACCTCCAGAGCGCCGTCGAGAAGCTGAAGGCATCCGGTACCCAGCCGATCGCCCTCGGCGGCAAGGACGCCTGGCCGGCCGCCTTCTACTACTACTTCTTCGCGCTGCGCGAGTGCAGCACCAACACGGTCACCGAGACCGCCAAGAGCATGAGCTTCGACGACCCCTGCTGGCTCAAGGCCGGTCAGGACGTGCAGGCCTTCGCCGCGACCCAGCCGTTCAACAACGGCTTCCTGACGACGTCGGCACAACAGGGTGCGGGCAGCTCGGCCGGTCTGCTCGCCAACCACAAGGCGGCGATGGAACTCATGGGTGCCTGGAACCCGGGTGTCATCGGCTCGTTGACGCCGGACAAGAAGCCGCTGCCGGACCTGGACTGGTTCCCGTTCCCCAGCATCGAGGGCGGCGCGGGTGAACCCGGCGCGATCCTCGGCGGCGTCGACGGCTACTCCTGCTCCGCGAAGGCGCCGAAGGCGGAGTGCACCGCCTTCCTCAACTTCATGCTCCAGACCCCGGTCCAGGAGGCCTACTACAAGGCGTTCCAGGCGCCGCCGGTGAACAGCGAGGCGCAGGGCGCGGTGACCGAGACGCACCTGAAGTCGGTGCTCGAGGCGTACAACAAGGCGCCGTTCGTCTCGCAGTGGCTGGACACGGTCTACGGGCAGAACGTCGGCAACGCGCTCAACACCGCCGTGGTGAACCTGCTGGCGGGCAAGGGCAGCCCCGAGGACATCGTCAAGGCGGTCAAGACCGCCGCGAAGAGGGCCTAGAGATCCGTACATGTTCGACACGGACCGCGAGACCGTACGGCTCGCCCAGGACGACCGGTCGGCGGATCTGACCACGGTCGGGGGTGACGCGCCTGTCGCGTCGCCCCCGGCCGGGCGCCGTGCCCGCAGGAAGGGCATCGGCTGGCCCGCCCGGCTGGAGATCGCGCTGATGACGGGCCCGACGCTGCTCGTCTTCCTCTCCTTCGTCATCTTCCCCGTCGCGATGGCCGCCTACTACGGCTTCTTCAGCTGGCAGGGGTACGGCCCGCCGACCGAGTTCGTCGGGCTCCGCAACTACCTGCTCGTCTTCCAGGACGGCACGTTCATCGACGCGTTGCAGCACAACGCCGCGATCGTCGTACTGTCGCTGGTGCTCCAGGGGCCGGCAGCCGTGCTGCTCGCCCTGCTGATGAACCGGAAGATGCGCGGGCAGACCCTCATCCGGGTACTCGTCTTCGTCCCGTACGTCATCTCCGAGGTGGTGGTCGGCACCGGCTGGAGCCTGATGCTCCAGGGCAACGGTGCGGTCAACGCCTATCTGGAGCGGCTCGGACTGGGCTGGTTGCAGAGTGACTGGCTCTCCGATCCGGAGAAGGCGATCTGGACCCTGATGGGGATCCTGACCTGGAAGTACATCGGCTTCGCCGTGATCCTCTTCCTCGCCGGGTTGCAGGGCATCCCGGACGAGCTGATCGAGGCCGCCTCGATCGACGGGGCCTCCTACTGGCAGATCCAGCGCCGGATCACGCTGCCGCTGCTCGGGCCGACGATCCGGATCTGGGCCTTCCTGTCGATGATCGGGGCCCTGCAACTCTTCGACCTCGTCTACATCATCTGGGGCCAGTACGTCGCCTCCACGGCCGGGACCTCGACGATGGCGACGTACATGGTGGCCAACGGCCGCAACGCGGGGGAGTACGGGTACGGCAACGCCGTGGCCGTGATCCTGTTCTTCGTCTCCCTCGTCGCCGCGCTGGTCTACCAACGGTTCGTCCTGCGCCGTGACACCGAGGGCGCGATCACCGGAGGGAAACGTTGATGGCCGCGACTGCCGTAGCCGTGCGCAGGCCGGTGCGGGCCAGCCGGAAGCTGCCCTGGGGAAGCCCGGCGGTGTACTTCGTCGCGATGCTGCTCATCGGGGTGATGCTGGCCCCGATCGTCTACATCGTCCTCGGTGGCTTCCGCACGAACGCGGCGATCACCACCGATCCGGCCGGCTGGCCGAGCCCGTGGGAGACCACGAACTACCTCGACGTGCTGACCGGCGGCGTCTTCTGGCAACAGGTGCTCAACTCCACAATCGTCGCCGGGTTCACCACCGCGGGCGTGGTCACGCTCGGCCTCATGACGAGCTTCATCCTGGCCCGCTACCGGTTCCGGGGTCGGGGGGCGATGTACTCGCTCTTCGCCGCCGGCCTGATGTTCCCACTCACCGTGGCGATCACCCCGCTCTACATCCTGGTCCGGAGCCTCGGGTTGATGAACACGCTGCCCGGGGTGATTCTTCCGCAGATCGGGTTCGCCATCCCGATGACGATCATCATCCTGGTCCCGTTCGTGCGGGCGATCCCGGACGAGATCCAGGAGGCGGCGTCGATCGACGGATGCAGCCGACTCGGCTTCTTCTGGCGCATGGTGCTGCCGCTCTCCATGCCGGGGGTCGTCACGGTGGCCATCCTGACCTTCATCTCCAGTTGGAACAGCTACCTGCTGCCGCTCTTCATCCTCAACCGGGAGGAGACCTTCACGCTGCCGCTCGGCGTGCAGGCCTTCGCGTCGGTGTACTCGGTCGACACGGCGAAGGTGCTGGCGTTCACCTCGCTGTCGATGCTCCCGGCGCTGCTGTTCTTCAGCCTGTTCCAGCGCCGGATCGTCGGCGGGTTGACCGGCGCCGTGAAGGGCTGACCGGCGCCATGACGCGGCTGACCGGAACGGTCAGCCGCGTGGGGTGAGGTAGCCGCGGGAGAAGGCGGTGGCCACGGCCGCGGCCCGGTCGTTGACGCCGAGTTTGGCGTACACGTGCAGCAGGTGGGTCTTCACCGTCGCCTCGCTGATGAAGAGCTGCCGGGCGGCCTCGCGGTTGGTCGAGCCCTGGGCGATCAACTCCAGCACCTCAAGCTCACGCTGGGACAGCGGTTCGGTGGCCGGCTGGCGGATCTGCCCCATCAGCCGGGTCGCGACGGCGGGGGAGAGGACCGCCTGTCCGCGCGCAGCGGCCTCGACCGCGCGGAACAGCTCCTCCCGCGGCGCGTCCTTCAACAGGTACCCGGTGGCGCCCGCCTCGATCGCCGGCAGCACGTCACTGTCGGTGTCGTACGTGGTGAGCACCAGTACCCGGGCCGGCACCCCGCGCCTGGCCAGTTCCCTGATCGCGGCGACCCCGTCGGTCCTCGGCATCCGCAGGTCCATCAGGATCACGTCCGGCCGGAGCCGCTCCCCGGCGGTGATGGCCTCGGCGCCGTCACCCGCCTCGCCGAGCACCTCGAAGCGCGGGTCGGCGCTGAACATGCCCCGCAACCCGTCCCGCACCACCGGGTGGTCGTCGACGATGAGCAGCGATATCACGTGGCACCTCCGGCGGGGATGGCCGGCACGGCCGCCGAGATCGCCGTGCCGCCACCCGGCTCGGACTCGATGTCCAACCGGCCCGCGAGACGCTGCACCCGCTGCCGCATCCCGGCCAGCCCGAACCCGCCGTTCGGAGATCCGTTGGTCCGCCGGACCCCGGGCTCGAAGCCGACCCCGTCGTCCCGTACGTCGAGCGTCACCAGATCCTCCATGTACGACAGGGTCAGGCCGACCCGGCTGGCCCGGGCGTGTTTCGCCACGTTCGTCAGCGCCTCCTGCGCGGTACGCAACAGTGCCACCTCGACGTCGGCGTGCATCGGCCGGGCGTCGCCGGTGGTGGCGAGTACCGTCTCGATGCGGTGCACCTCCGCCCAGCGCCGGGCCACGTCGTTTATCGCATCCGGAAGTCGGGCCTCGGCGAGCATCGTCGGCTCCACCGCGTGCACCGTACGCCGCGCCTCGGTGAGGCTCTCCCGGGCCAGGTTCATCGCGTTCGTCACGTACCGGTTCGCCGCCGACGGCTCGTCCAGGGTCTGCTCGGCGGCCTGGAGCTGGGTGAGGATGCCGGCGAGCCCCTGGGCGAGGGTGTCGTGGATCTCGCGCGCCATCCGCTGCCGCTCGTCGAGTACTCCCGCCTCGCGGGCCTGCACCAGCAGTTGGGCGTGCAACCCGGCGTTCTCCTCCAACGCCGCCTCCAGCCTGGTGTTGGCCTCGCGCAACTCGGTGAGCGCCTGCCGCTGCCTGTGGTTGCGCCGGTGGGCCAGATCGGCGAAGTAGAAGAACACCCCGGCCAGCACGATGGAGAGCGCGGTAACGGAGATGCCCTCCCACCACGCCCCGGCGGCGATGTCGGCGGCCCCGCCCAGGTATCCGATCGCCGAGACGATCGCGGTGGCGGCGACACCCGCATAGCGCCAGCGGCCTTTCAGGTAGAGGAACGCCTGGGGATAGCCGACGAAGGCGAAGAGGGCGAAGATGGGAGCAATCGCCACCAGGCCGGCGGCCAACGCCATCAACCCGGTGAAGTAGAGGCCCATCAGCGGGCCCCGCTCGTGCCACTCCGGGTGCAGGGTGTGGAAGTAGAGCAGCCAGAGCGTGGCCGCGAGCGTCAGCCCGAGCACGGCCGGGACGTGCACCGGCGTGTCCCAGGTCGGTTGCAGCAGCGTGATCAGGGCGCTGGCCGCCAGGAGGAGGTACGGCAGCACCTTGAACAGCGCCACCTCCCTGCGCTCCCAGCGGTCGAACTCGGCCCGCAACTCCGCCTCGATGCTCACGACTACCTACTCCCAGCGGAAGTACCGTGCGGCCAGCCCACCAGCCACGATCGTCCACCCCAGCATGACAGCCAGGTGCAGCGGCTGCGGCCAGTGCCCGGCGGTGGCGTCCTGCAACGCCTGCGCACCGGCACCGAGCGGGGTGAGGTCGCTTATCCTCCGGAGGAGGTCGTTCATGCTGTCCCGGGGGATCCAGAGGCCGGCGAAGAAGACGATCGGGAAGAACAGCACCGTACCGATCGCACCGGCACTCTTGCCGGTGGGTGCGAGCGCGGCGACGAGCAGGCCGATCGCGAACATCGCCAACGCCGCCAGCAGGTAGCCCAGCAGGTAGGCCGGTAGCTGCCGGGGTAGCCGTACGTCGAACACCAACCGGCCGACGGCCAGCACCACCACCATCGTCAGCACGGACAGGATCGTGGACATCAGCAACTGCGCGCCGAGCAGCATCCCCGGCCTGACCGGGGTGGTCCGCATGCGTCGCAGTACGCCCTTCTCCCGGTAGCTGGCGAAAAGCTGGGAGAGGCCGTTGAGGGCGAACATGGCGAGAGCCATCACGACGATGATCGGCACGTACAGGTCGATCACCCGCAGGCCGCCGAGGCTCTGCTCGGGTTCCCGGAACGCCGGGATCGCCCCGAAGATGCCGAGCAGGATCGGCGGGAACGCGAGCGCGAAGAACACGACCATCGGCTCGCGGAAGAAGAGCCTGGTCTCGGTGACGGTGAGGCGGGACAGGGCGGACAAGGCGTACTCCTCAGGCTTGGAAGGGTCGGCCGGTGAGCGCGACGAACGCGTCCTCCAGCGAGGTCTGCTCGATCCGCAGGTCGGCGGCGACGACCTGGTTCCGGGCGAGCACGGTGGTCACCGCGAGCAGCACGTTTCCGGTACCGGTGACCACGAGCTGGCTGCCGGCCCGCTCCACCGACGTCACCTCGGGCAACTCGGTCAGCAGGGCGTGGTCGAGCGGCGCCGACGGCCGAAACCGGATCCGTTGCCGGTCGTCGACCCTCGCGACGAGCCCGGCCGGGGTGTCGAGCGCGACCAGTCGACCCGCGTCGATCACGGCGAGCCGGTCGCAGAGCCGTTCCGCCTCCGCCATGAAGTGCGTGACCAGCAGGATCGTCACGCCCCGTTCGCGGACGTCCTCGATCAGGTCCCAGGTGTCGCGGCGAGCCTTCGGGTCAAGCCCGGTGGTGAGTTCGTCGAGCACCGCCACCTTCGGGTTGCCGACCAGCGCGAGCGCGATCGACAGCCGCTGTTTCTGCCCGCCGGAGAGCCGCCGGAACTGCGTACCGAGCTTGTCGGTGAGTCGCAGGGTGTCGACCAGGTCCCGCCAGTCGGCCGGCTGGCGGTAGAAGGAGCTGAACAGCCGCATCGCCTCACCGACGGTGAGCTTGTCGGGCAGTTCGCTCTGCTGGAGCTGTGCGCCGAGCAGTTGCCGCAGTTCACCGCTGTCGCGCTGCGGGTCGATGCCACATACCCGGATGCCGCCGCCGTCCGGGGTACGCAGCCCTTCGACGCACTCGACTGTGGTGGTCTTACCCGCCCCGTTCGGTCCCAGGATGCCGAAGATCTCGCCCGGCTCGACGGCGAAGCTGATCCCGTCCACCACGGTGTGCTCGCCGTAGCGCTTGACGAGGCCGTCTACCTCGATGATTGCCATACCGAGAAGCCTGCCGCCGGTGCCCCGGCGCCGAATCGACCACGCGGCCACCGCCGTCGCCGACCGCGACGGGTACGCCGATCAACCGATCGGTGGATGTGCGCCAACCGATTCGCAGGCGCTCAGCGAGCACTGCACAAGCGACACGGGCGGATCTGCACGACCTACTCCGACGAGCTACGACCGCCCTGCTCGGGTTGGTGACGATCTACTACCAGGCGGTTCGGCTCTTCGGACGCCCGAGGGGGATCCGGCGCTCCGGCCCCTGTCGTATCCTTCCGCCGGTTGGACCCTCGATCCGGAATCTGACGTATGGGTGTCGACCACCAACCGTCCTGCTCTATGAAGCGGGCATCGGTCGTTGACAACGGGAAACGCGGTGATGTTCGTGGAGCGGTCGAGCAGACTGTTCGGGGTGGAGTTGCGTCGCCGCCGGGTCGAGGCGGGCTACTCCCTTGAGGAGTTCAGTGGCCGCGTCTACTACAGCAAAAGTCATCTGAGCAAGGTTGAGACCGGTGTCAAGCAGCCGAGCGACGACCTGGCCCGGCAGTGCGATTCCGTACTTGATTGCAAGGGTGAACTCGCTGCGCTCCTGGACGAACACGTCGGTGGGCGGCCGGACCGACAACCCGACGGTACGAGCAACGACGGTACGAGCGAGGTGTTGGCGCTGGACATCGGAAAGGAGCGCGTCGTCAAGGCGACGCGTCGCGAACTGGTCGCCACCGGTCTGTTGAGCATGGCCGGACTGGTCGCCGAGCCGGACCGGCCGGCAGGGGCGTCCGGGCGGCGCCAGGCAGTCGTGCCGAACTCGGCCCTGGACACCTTCAGATCCTGGTACGAGCAGGCCCGCCAGGTGGGACAGATCATGGACGCCGAGCTGCTCCTGCCGACCCTGACCTCGCATGCACACACGCTGAGCCTCCTCGCTGGCCGCAGCCGGGGTACGGACCGGCTGCGGACGCTGGCGCTCGTCGCCGACTACGCTGAGTACATAGGGTGGATGGCGCAGGAGGGCGGCGGCGACGACACTGCACGCTGGTGGACCGACCAGGCCGTCACCTTCGCCTCGGCCGCCGGTGACGATGGCATGTCGGCGTACGCACTGGTCCGACGTGCGCTGATCGCGATGTACCAGGGGAGGGCCGCCGAGACGATCGCGCTGGCGCAGCGGGCCCAGCGGGCCTGGTGCCGGCCACGGATTCGCGGGCTCGCCGCGCAACGGGAGGCACAGGGACATGCGCTGGCCAACGACGCCCGGGCCTGCTTCGAAGCGCTCGAACGGGCCCGGAATCTTCTGACGGCGGACCCGCCCGCGGCCGGGAGGACAGTGATCGGCAGCGCGAACGTCTCCGACCCGGTGCAGGCCGCCACCGGCTGGTCGCTGTACGATCTCGGCCGTCCCGCAGAGTCCGCCGACGTACTGCGTGAGGTGGTGGACGCGATTCCGTCGCACGCCACCAGGGCGAGGAACAGGTACGAGGCGCGGCGTGCCCTGGCCCTGGCCGCGTCGGCTCAGATGGACGAGGCCGTTGAACTGGCGAACCGGGTCATCGATGTGCAGACGGAGATGCGCTCCGCCACCGTGGCAGCCGAGCTGCGGCGGCTGGCGGAGGTGCTGCGGCGGCGGGCCAGCCATTCCGGGACGGTCGGGCTCGCCCTGCGCCTGCACGGACTGCTGCCCATCCGATAGGAGATTTTTGCCGGCCGGGCTGGGTCCGGACCGGCGGCGTGGACTGCCACCTGGAGGTCAGCAGGGGCGGTGCTTCGCAGCCGTGGGACGCAGCAGCCGGTAGCCGTTGCCGTGCCGCGTCAACTGGACGGTGAGATCCCATTGTGTACACGTCTCGTTCGGTCTGCCCTTCGGGCCGTAGCCGGCCGCCTGGTTGCTGGTGAAGGTCACCCGGGCCCGTACCGGGTCCAGTCGTGGATCCACCTGCATCAGTTCGACGTTCGAATCCTCTGTGGTCGACATCGCCTCGGTGAAGGAGTCGCGACTGCCCGGCTTCGTCGGGTCGACTACACCGTCCGGGTCGTAAAGCGCGAGCAGGGTGTCCCAGTCCTTGTCGTTGACCGCCTGGAAGTAGCCGTCGAAGAACTCGGCTACCTCGATCACCTCGGTGCTGTCGCCGGTACCAGCCAACCGGACCATCCCGACCCGGTCACGCGACGGCGTGCTGGAGAACCCGGGGTCCGGCGTCGCGGTGGTGGGCGTCTCCGCTGCCGGCGGAACCACACTCGCGCTCTCGGTCTGGGTGCCGTCGTCGGTGCGACCGCCGACGTAGACCAGCAGCCCACAAACGGCGGCGACGATCCCGGCAGCGACCAACGCCCGTCGCGCGGTCCTGGACCGCGTCGCCCGGGGTCGCGCATTGCCTCCCGCTGGCCCACGGGCCGCTCCCGACAGACCTTCGGCGGTGACTCGCCACCACTGCGGTCGCTGCGGCGGGGGAGGAACGACTTCGCTCGAGTGCGGCAGGACGGCGTCGAACGCGGCTGTCCACTCAGCCCAGTCGGGGCGTGCGTCCGGATCCTGCCAACTCCGGGCGGCGAGATCGGCGACGTCAGCGAAGAGTGGCTGCGCGGCCGTGAGTTCGGCGGGGTCGCGGGCCGCCTGGTCCGACAGCAACAGCCGGAGCACGAGCAGACCGAACTTGTACCGGTCACCCGCGGCGGTGCCGAGCGTCTCGCCCTCGGGCAACCTCCAGTCCGGCGTCTCCACCTGCGGCGCCACTGACTCGCCGTCGATGCAGACCGCATCACAGTCGAGAAGGAAGCAGCGCGGCGGATCCACCGTCACCAGGACGTTCTTGGGGGAGAGGTCACCCAGGACGACGCGCTCGCCGTGCAGAACCTCGAGCATCCGGACGAACTCGCGCAGCAGCCCGACTCGGTTGCGCTCCGAGACCCGAAGGCCGACCCTCGCCATGTACTCGATCGGGTTGAGCAGGAACTCCATCGCGAGTGGCTGGGAACGACCGTCGCCGGAGAGGGCGAGCGTCACCGTGTATTCCGGCGGCGCCGGTGGCATGAGGAATCCGCGAAAGTCCGCGCCGCGACGGACGGCGGCGAGCGGCCACGCGGCCCGCTCGGCGAGCAGGGTGCGCAGATTGTCGCCGGCCGACGCTCGCAGCGCCACCAGCCGGTCGAGTACGTCGGCCCGCACCGAGGCGAGCGTCTCCGGGTCGTACTCCTTGAACGCGAGCCGTCCTGGGAAGATTCTCGGCGCCTCCACCAGCCTGACCCGGCCCTGCCCGCCGGAGCCGAGTTCCCCGATCACGGTGAGCGCGTCGGCATCGACCGGCCCGCCGATGAACACGTTCATCCCGCTCTCTCCGACCACCCGGGACGCGGCCACACCGCGACGAGCGTCCGATCGTCGTCGAAGGTGTCCCGGGAGAAGTCGAGCGCGTGGGCCAGCCCCAACATCGGCGGTGGCTGGTCCAGGACCGTGGCGAATAGGTCGCCGACCAGGCCGGTGCCGTCGCCGAGCGGATCACCGAAGCCGTCCGTTCCGATCAGCAGCACCGATCTGGTGAGCCGCACCTCGACCGGTACGATCCGCTCTGGCAGCCTCGGCAGGGCCCGCACTGCCGAGTCGACCAGCCCACCGCTTGAGTACTTCGACGGGAAGAGGCTGCTGAACCGGGAGCCGTCGAACGACCAGGCACCGGAGTCACCGGCGCGGACCAGTTCGGCGGTCGCGCCAGAGCGGGTCGCCCGGACCACGCCGGCGACGATCGTCGTGCCGAGCCGCCGCTCCACGTCCTCGGCCCGCTCACCCGGCCGCAGCCCGTAGCGGCCATGTCCCAGCAGCGCGTTGGCGGCGTCGGTCAGCACCCGCCGCCAGTCGATGAGTCGCTCACGGTCGAGCTCCTCCGCCAGGGCCTGAAGGGCGGCCTGGCCGGCCAGCCTGGCGCCGACCTCGGCAGCCATCGCGCTGGCGACTCCGTCCATCACCGCGAACAGCACCGTTCCGGTAGGCCGGTGCAGTAGGACGCCGGCGTCGTCCTGGCGGTACTTTCCGGCGTGCCGGTGGGCGTTTCCGCGTACCGAGGCCATCCGAACAACGAAGTCCGGCGTCGTCCAACCGTCGCAGACCGTGTCAGGTTGGCGCCCGGGCGTCGGCCGGGGATCGAAGGAGTCGGCGGGCTCGTCGACCACGATCGGCGCCCACTGGCCGGGTGCCGGGCCGTTGCGGATGCGCGGCTGCCCACTGGAGCTGTCCGGCGGTTCGTCCCGGACATCTCCGGCGGTGGTGGTTCGCGGATCGGCCACCCGGCCACGTCGTAGTAGCATCCTCACACCACGTCGATCGCCATGTGAAAGCCCTCCGGGCGGCCTACCCGGAGTTCGGCCTTGCCGCTTGCCATCGACCGGCCCGACTCGATCACGCTCTTGGTGAGCGCGGCGCAGAACTTCGCGATGGCCTGCCCGATGTCGGAGCCCTGGATGGAGACGAATGCGTACTCCGGGCGCGTGGCGACCTCCAGGATGGTAGATGCCTCGGCATCGCCGATGCCGCAGGCGATGATGTTCGGCGCGCCAAGGGTCTGGTTCCGGTCGACGAGTTGCTGGTGGGGCCGTCGCCAGTTCCCGCCGTCACTGGGTTGGCCGTCGCTGAGAAAGAACACCGCCGGGCGGTGCACTGCGTACTGTTGTGACTTCAGCTGCCCGATATCGGTCGGGATCTGCCGTAGCAGCATGTGGAACGCGGCGCCGAAGTTCGTGGCGCTCCGACAGGTCAACGGTGGCATCGCATCGACCCGGCGCAGGTCGGCCAGGTGCATCCGCAGCACGGCGGTGTCGGAGAATCCGATGACGGAGAAGCGCACCTTGGCCGCCGCCATTGGTTCGGCCAGCAGCGCCTGGTGCAGCGAGGCGAGGCCCGCGTTCAGTTCACCGACGAGGCGCCGCATCGAGGCTGACTCGTCGGCCAGTACGTAGATCGGCAGTAGGTGTCCGCGTACGTCCGGCATGTGCTGGATCACTCTCCCTGGGGTGGCGGCGCAAGCAGTTCGCTGGCCGGGCGGAAACCGTCCGGCCCGGTGACGACGGAGTTCTGGTCGCCGTCGAGGACGGCGCGGCCGTATTCGAGGACCCGGCGTAGCGCGAAGGTGCAGAATCGGCGGGCCGCCTCGGCGACGTCATCGGCCGGGGCGACGAAGGCCAGCTCCGGCCGGGTGGCGATCCGGAGGACCGTCTGCGCCGAGGCCGGGCCGACGCCGCAGGCGATCAGGTCTGGCGCGTAGCGTTGACTGGCCCGATCGGAGAGTTGGCGGTGTACGTCGGTCCAGTGGTCCTCGGCGGGCCGGTCACCGCTGAGCATCAGCACCTGAGGGCGGCGCAGTGACGAGGTTTCCTGTTTGAGCGCGACCGCGTCCTGTGGGATGCAGTTCAGCAGGCGCGAGAACGCGTTGGCGAGCCTGGCGGGTCCGGCGCCGACTGTGAACGCCGGAAGGCGGACGCCCGGCCTCGCGGTGCTCACGGGTATCCGGACCGAGGCCCCGTCGGCATAGCTCAGCACCGCAAGCCGCACCACCTCGGCGACCTCCGGGGTGGCGACCAGGGTGTCGTAGAGAGTCCGCAGGCCGGCGTTGAGCGCGTCGATCCCGGCGGCCATCGCCGGTGACTCGTCGATCACCAGGTAGATCGGTATCAGGCCGGGCGCCCGACTGCCCGACCGGTCTGCACCCTCCCCGGCCTCGGGCAGCGGTACGTCCCAGCCCGACGCGGTCGAGGGGGCGCTGCCGAGCGGGAGGTGCGGGTACCCCGAGGCACCGCGGACGACCTCGTCTCTAACCTGGCCCATGTCGTACGCCTCGACCAGGTTACGGCCCGCCATGTACTCGAACTTCTCCCAGTTCCGCTTGTCCGCCTTCTCCCGTTCGGCAGCCAGCCGGGCCTCCATGTCGGCGGCCATCTCCAGAGCTCTGGCGGTGTCGCCCGGGTTGCTCTCCAGGTGCAGCGCGAGCAGGTCCTGCATGCTGAACGGTCGCCCGGCGAGCGCGTCGCGTTCCCTGGCCCGCTGTTCGATCGCGCCGCTTTGCCGGATCAGGTCGATGCTGTTGGCTCGCCGGGCCTCGTCCGCGTCGCGCTCGTGTTCGGCGGCCTTGACCACGTTGTCCCGCCTGGCCTCCTCCTCTTTCTGCAGGTAGGCGACCGCCGCCGCGTCGGGCTCCAGCCGGGCCCGGCACATGTACAGCTCGATGCATCCGCCGATCGTCACGCCACGCCGGAAGCGGGAGTTGATTGCGTCCTCCGCCGCCTTGGCCTCCTCGATGGGAAAGACGGCGGTGATGTCGCGAAACTCCGACATCAGGTAGTCGGAGACCACCCGGAGCCCGTCCTGGATGTTGCGGCTGACGATCTGCCTCGGATCGGTCACCCGGAAGCCGACGTTCACCATCGTCGCGAAGTGGTAGATCCCACCGCGCGCCGGTGGCGGCGAACTGCGCAGCTCGATGGTGCGCTGGTGATCGCTGAGGTCGACGTCGTACCTCGTCCGGTATCGGAGCAGGAGTTGGTCGCCGAGCCCGATCGGTCGGCCGCCGTCCAGAATTTCGATCTGGCCGTCGGCCGTCACATACACGGCGGCGACGTGCGGGTCGCGGACCCGTTCGGTGGCATCGAACCGCGACACCGGTCCGGACCTGAGAATCAGTTGAACGGACATGCTCGGGTTCACCTCGCGGAGTGGTCGGAAAGCAGCACGGCGTTCACCGCCTGCGCGACATTCGGCATCGGGATCAGGTCGTCCTCGCTGTCCCAGCGGCGAGTCTGGCGGGTGACCACCGCGCCCGCCCAAGGATCGAACTCGGCGACAGCCCGCGTCAGCCGGGTGAACGCCTCCCGGATCGCAACGTCGGACTCCGCATAGCTGGCCCAGACTCGCAGCACATGCTCTGCGGCCGAGCCGTAGCGGCTGCCCGACAGGCTGCGGGCCCAGAACTCGATGAGCGGCCGGCGCAGATGACCATGACGGGTGGCAAGCAGCAGCAGCGTCGGCCACCGGGTCTTCGCACCGTTCGCGTCGGTGACGTCGCTGAGCAGGTCCGCAGCGACGAGCAGGAACATGAGCTGCGCGGTATCCATCCGTTTCGGATCGGCCAGGCATCGCTCGACCACGCCGTAGAAGAGCGGAAGGTACTGCTCCGGGTCCTCGGCCAGCAGCGCCGCGAATCCTCGGCAGATGCCGACCTGCACCTGCTGGTCCGTGACCATGGTCAGCCGCTCCAGCGCGCGGACCGACCTGGTGGTGTCGGTACAGCCGAGCCGGGTGCCGTGCGCCAGCGCCGCGGTGGACTGCAACCTTGGATCTCGGGCCCGGTACCAGCCATCGACGAGCCAGGTCACTGCGGTCTGCAACTCCGGCACCCCGGCCGCCACCCGCAGCACGTCGGCGACCGCCTCCCGGCGGTAGGTATGGTCACTGGCCGCCCAGTCGTGCAGGACGGCGCGGCGGACATATTCGAAGGCGAGCGTCGACAGGAAACCGACCGCCGTGCCCGCCGAGACGCGTATCTGGTCGGAGCGGTGCATCGACAGGTCGCCGAGCCAGCCGAGGATCTCCTTCTGGATCCGGTAGCCCTGCCAGGCGCGTTCGATGACCCGGCGCGGATAGTCGGGGTTGCGGTACGAGATCTCTGTGGCCGGCGCGTACCCGTAGGGTGTGCGAATCATCCCCTCCGCGGTGTGGGCCTGTAGCGCCCGCAGGAGCTGGGTGGGCGGCATCCGGAAGGGATCCGGATTGGCGACCCGGAGTGATGCGTTGTCGTCCATGACGAGCGGGCCACCAGTCGACAGGCGCTTGTATAGCAGTCGCGCGGCGGCGGCGACCTCCTCGAGCGGCTGCCCGTCGAGCACCGCGAGTGCGATCGCGAAACAGCGCAGATCCAGGTCGGCGAGCCCGTCGAACCAGATGCCGAACTCGTCGACATCCCGGCGCATCAGCATCGCCCGGATGTGGGCGACGTCCACCGTTTCCGAATCGCGGCTGAGCAGCATCGCAAGCACGGCGGCGACCTCACAGGTGATGCCGTCCCGGTCGAGCTTCTCCTTGACCAGCTCGGCCACGTCCGGCTGCGCCAGCAGACCGTCGGCGCGGGTCTCGTCGTCGAGGCGATAGCTGAGGTGGGTACGCAGAATCTCCCGTCGTGACGGTGCCGCCGGCAGGCTTATCCGATGCCGGAGCAGGCTCTCGTCCCGGATTGGTGCCTCGGAGCCGACGGTGAGCACGAGCCGCGCGTCGGCGGCCTTGAGCGCCGCCTCCAGCCGGTCGAAGGTGGAGGCGTCGAGCCGCCCGACGTCGTCGGGCTGGCAGAGGAGGAAGGCGGTACCGCGCTCGAACTGACGGGCTGTCAACTGCTCCGCCATCCGGCTCAGGTCGATCCGGCGGTCGAGCTGGTAGATCACTCGGGACTCGACGCCGAGCAGGAGCCGGATCGCCATCGTGACCCGTCCGCCCCCGGTGGCTCCCTGGAGCAGGACGCTGCGGCGGTCCTGGAAGTCGGCCCGGCAGGCGTCCCAGCGCTCGGGGAAGACGAAGGCGTGTCGGGCGTACTCCTCCAGTGTTGGCGCCAGCCTCGTCAGCGGCGCGCTCTGCTGCCCGCCGGTCAGATAGAAGACGATTTTGTCGCCGGAGACGGCGTCGCCGCCGAATCGTTGCTGCGCGTCGCGTACGAACTGGTGACGGTCCGATCCGCGCCCCGGCTGGTCGTGCAGTCCGTCGGGAAGCGAGGTGGCGCCGCCGGACCGGTCGGCGCTGGCGCCGTCCCCTTCACCGCCCTGCTCCGGTGGGGTGGTCCCGGAATTCGTTCCGCCGTCGGCCCGTGGAGGGCTGCCGTCGGCTTCACCGGCGGCAGCAGGCCCGACCGGCGCGCCCTCGGGTGCCGGTCCCGTGTTGGTCGGTGCTGCGACCGGTTGGTCCGGCGCGCCCGCTGCTGCCCCGCTCATCGGTACCCCGCCTCGTCGCCATGGACGGTCTTGTGGCCGTTGACCCAGTCGCCGCCGACCTGGGGGCCGTGCACCGGTCCGTGGTTGTTGAAGTGCACGCTGTGGCTGCCCGCGGGTGTCGGGCTGCCGGCGGCGGGTTCGGGCACGGACCGGACCTCCGGCGCCGACCGGAGGCCCGGCGGGGACGAGTAACCCGGAGCGTGCACCCAGCAGCGCGCTCGGCCCTCGGCGATCGGCACCGGAAGGTAGGTGGACGGATCGGCCGCCAGTGGGTGGATCCGCACCACGCCGTCGTAGAAGGCGTCTGGCAGCACGAGGACGAGTCCCGCTTTCGTCGCTCGACGTCGTACCTCAGCGACCGCTGGAAGATCCAGGAGGTAGGCGATCTCGTCGGAGGCATCCGCTTGACCACTGCGCATCGTCGAGTGGTGCAGGCCGGCGCGGACGCGCAACGGGCCGCCCTCCGCAACGGGTTGGTCGGCCAGGGCCGCCTCGAGGGCGCTGACCAGCCTGGAGAGCACCCGGATCGGCGGAACGGCAGCCGGGACGAACATGGTGAGCCTCGTCGGTCGGGTCACCGTCTCCATCTCTGGCATCTCCGCATCCGCCGTGGCCCGCTCGATGGCCTGGTGCAGGGCCGTCACGTGCCACTCCCGAACAGGTGGCTCTGGCCGCAGCATCAGAATGGTCCCGTCCCGTCCCGCCGCCGGCCCGCTGGCAGCCGCAGCGGGCTCGCCTCGGGCGAGGCTGGCGAGTTCCTCGATCAGGAGGGGAAGGTCCCGCTGGATGCCCCTCGTACTCAGCCGCCGGTACTGCCGATGCGCCAGCTTCGCGATGTCCTCCGGAAGGTTGTCGGCGCGGAGCACAGGTACCTCTCCGACCAGGACCGGAACGACAGCGATTCCTATCGACAGCGCCCCGGCGATCTCCCGCCGTACGAAGTCCTCCGGGTTGTCGATGCGCCTGCGCCCGCGACCGTCCCGGGCCAGCCACCTCTTCCCGATGACGACCACCAGCACCACGCTCTTGGCGAGACTGCCCCAAAGTTCGGGGCGGAAGTCGCGTCCCAGCTGGATCGACCGGTTGTCCCGGAAGACCCGCTTCGGTCCGATTCTCGCGCACAGTTTTTCGTCAATAAGGACGGCGACGCCCGCCTCGTCGTCAGAACGGTAGTTGATGAATACGTCCGGCACCAGGAAATCCTTACTAGGATGGACTCATTCCCGATCGCCGCGGCCGATGGAACCAGTGCATACAGAATCGCGCGGAGTTTGCCGGCCGCCGCGCTTTCAAGCGATGCCAATCGTCCCAACGCAGCCGAGCCGGGACAAGCGGTTGTTGGGTCCTTCGGCAATGGACAACGGGAAACATGAAACAGATTCGGTACGGCTGGTGGCGCCGATCATGTAGAGCGGCCTCGCTGAATCCCCGAAAGGACCCCGACGATCCGGAGCACCCGGGCGGGACGGCTGCGGCGGAAGCCTGAATGACCGGTCGGGCGGGTGCGCCGGTCGGCCAGAATTGTCGTACCGTTGGACCGGTCGGTTCCGCTGACCTTCGCTTCGTCCCATGTTGGCCCGGGGTGGAAGCGGCTCAGGCGCCGGGTGGCGGCAGCACGGACGTCTGCGTCACGTCCTGGTCCCGGAGCTTGCGGTAGACCACTTCGGACGTGAAGCCGCCGATGAACCCGATCGCGAGCACGAAGAAGATCAGGCGGCGTGCGCCGTCACCGACGAAGAGATCCGGGTTGGTCGCCAGCTGTGCCGCGACGAACAGTAGGAAGGCGATGGTCCCGGCGGCGGAGCCGAGCGCTGCCGCCCGGAGCCATTCCGCGCCGCCGTCGTGAGCATTGCGGATCACCGCACCCCAGATCGACGACAACAGGGCGGCCGTGACCAGTGCGGTCAGGTTTACCCACAGGCCGGCTGGGAGCGCGAAGGCGATCGGGATCGTGGCCAGCGCCATCGCCAGCAACAACAGGGCGAATCCGAGCCCGGCCAGGGTGCGGCGCTGGGCGGAAAGCGCACTACGGCGGGCTTCCGCCTCCGCCGCCGTCCGTCGATCGTGCTGAGCGAGCAACGATCCGACGATTTCGACGGCGCTCGTGGACCGCCACGACTGGGCGAGAGTCGCGACGTCGTCCTCGGTGTAGTGGCCCTGCTCGCTGGCGAGCCGTTCCCAGACGCGCTGAGCCGCACCCCCGAAGGCCGCCACCGGCGCGACCGCAACCCGGCGGGACAGTGCGATCAAGCCGGCGACGAAGGTAGAGCGGCCCCCGCCGATCAGCAGCACACCGTCGGCGGCGAGTAGTCCACGGAAGTAGGACACCTCCCAGTCGCCCGAGGGCTCCGGCTTGACGAGGAAGACGTCCCGGTGCAGGTTCATCTGCTCGAACACGGTGTCCGCGCCGTAGCGGGCCCTGACCTCGACCGAGCCGGGTCGCGCCTGGCCCGATCCGACGAAGCCGCGTACCACCGCATACTCGATATATTGCGGGCGGCTGGAAAAGACGACAATTCTGCATCCCCTGGTCGCCAGCTCATGGCCTATCGCGGTCGCCGCCGCCCACGCCGTGTCGGTGTCCGCGCAGGGCGGGTTGTAGTTCCGGACCGAATCCATGCTGCCGACAACCGCAATTACGGGTGACATGGGGCTCCCAAAAGAGGGCGAGCGGGTGGGCATCAATATACGCGGAACGCGCCATCCTCAGGAGTCGCTCGTGCTCCGCGTAGCCCGTGTCAGGTCCGAGAAGGCGAGCCGGCACAAATGATCTTCGGCGGGTGTCGTCCTGCTGTCCGTACTGGGTGAATAGCCGATCAAGGTCGTTTCATCGCGGCTGGCTCGTACGCCTGCGCCGACGTTATCGCTGATGCCCCCGAAACCCGTTGGCGTCCGAACCTCGATCCCGGCAGCGGCCCGGTGAGGTGGCGCCGCCCGGCGAGCTACAGGGGTGGTTACTCGTCGGGCACCCGCTGGTCACCGAGCGCGGAGACGGTCACCGAGACCGTCCCCGACTCGTCGGCCTCCAGCGTCGCCGGAGCGTCGACGGCGAGGCCGACCCGGGCGGTGGCGACGTACCGGTGGCCGGCTCGGGCGGTGAAGGTCAACCGGTCGCCCCTCGCCGTCTGGTTGATCCTCGTTCCGGTACCCGCGTCGACCAGTTCGAACGGCCCGGCGAAGAGCGGACTGCGCAGGGTCACCTCGCCGGCCCGGTCGGCGGTGACCGCGATCTCGGTGGCGGCCCCGGCCGACCACCTCGTGTCGACGGTCAGTCCACCCCGGGCCCGCAGCCCGTGCACCGCCCCGTCGCGCCAGGCGCCGGGCAGCGCCGGCAGTACGTGCACCTCACCGCTCTGGCTCTGCAACAGCATCTCGGCGATCCCGGCGGTCGCGCCGAAGTTGCCGTCGATCTGGAACGGCGGGTGGCTGTCCCAGAGGTTCGGCAGGGTGCTCTGCCGCAACTGCTCGGCGAGCATCCTGTGCGCGTGGTCCCCGTCCAGCAGCCGCGCCCAGAAGTTGATTTTCCATGCCCTGCTCCAGCCCGTACCGCCGTCGCCGCGTGCGGTGAGCGAGACCTTGGCGGCGGCGGCCAGCTCCGGGTCGTCCAGCGCGGTGATCTGCGCGCCCGGGTGCAGGGCGAACAGCTGCGAGACGTGCCGGTGGTGGTCGTCCGGATCGTCCAGGTCCTCCTTCCACTCCTGGAGCTGCCCCCAGGAGCCGACCCGCAGACCCGGGTCGAGCCTGGCCAGCGCGTCGCGCAGCTCCCGGCGGAACGCGTCGTCGCCGCCGACGATCCCGGCCGCCTCGACCGTGTTGGTGAGCAGTTCCCGGACGATCTGCTGCGACATCGAGGCACCGGCGGTGAAGTCGCCGTTCTCCGGCGAGTAGCTCGGCGAGACCACCAGCCTGCCGTCGCGCGGGTCGACGACCAGCTCGTCGAGCCAGAAGAGCGCCAACTCCTTCAGCATCGGGTACGCCCGCTCGCGCAGGAACTCGCCGTCCCCGGTGAACCGGTAGTGCTCGTAGTAGTGCTGGGCCAGCCAGGCACCCGCCTCCGGAAACCAGAACGACTGCGGATAGTCGTGCAGGCCGGTGAAGCCGTACGGGTTGGTCTCGTTGTGCACCACCCAGCCCCGGTTGCCGTGGATCTGCCGCGCCGTGATCCGGCCCGGTGGCACCATCGCGTCGACCTGGTCGAAGAGCGGGGCGGTGGTCTCCGACAGGTTCGTCGTCTCGGCCGGCCAGTAGTTCATCTGGAGGTTGATGTTCACGTGGTAGTCGGCGTCCCAGGGCGGGTTGGTGACGTTGTTCCAGACGCCCTGGAGGTTCGCCGGCAGCGAGCCGGGCCGGGAGGAGGCGATCAGCAGGTAACGGCCGTAGGCGAAGAAGAGCGCCTCCAGCGCGCGGTCCGCCGCCGACGGCCCACCACGGTACCGCCGCAGCAGCTCGTCGGTGGGGACAGCCGGCATCTGCTGGCCGATGTCCAGGCGTACCCGGTCGAAGAGCGCCCGGTGGTCGGCGGTGTGCGCGGCGAGCAGCTCGGGGTAGGACTTCCCGGCCGCCGCGTCGACGGTGGCGGTGACCCGGGCGTGCGGGTCTGTTCCCCGGTACGTCGGATACGTGGCGGCATAGTCGGTGCCGGCGCCCAGCACCAGCGTGGCGGCGTCGGCTCCGGCCACCGTGACCGTGCCGTCGACACCGTCGCTGACCGTACCGCAGTCTGCGGTGACCTGGATCTGCGACTCGTACCGCAGCTCGTTGTCGTCGAGGGTGCCGGCGAAGGTGATCCGGCCGCCGCTGGCGGTGACGATCCTCGACCGGTTGTCCGGCGCGGTCACGCGTGCGGTGAAGGCGATCTTTCCGGGCTGGTCGGCGCCGAGCCGCACCACCAGTACGCCGTCGGGCTGGCTGGCGAAGTACTCCCGGGTGTAGCGCACTCCGTCGTGCACGTAGCAGACCCTGGCGACGGCCCGGCCGATGTTCAGTTCGCGGCGGTAGTCGGTGACCGTGCCCGGGTCCTCGGTGAGCCGCAGCGACAACTCTCCGAACGTGTCGTACGACCCGAATCCGCTCTTCGGCTGGCCGAGCAGACCCGCCACCTCCTGCGGGCCGAGCCGGCCCCGCTCGTCGATCAGGCGCCGCACCTCCTCGATCGCGCCGGGGCGGGGCGAGGTCCAGTTGCCGAAGTCGTATCCGCCGACCGAGCCGGGGCCGCCGGTCCAGAGTGTCTTCTCGTTGAACTGCACGATCTCGGCAGCGACCCGGCCGAAGACCATCCCGCCGAGCGCGCCGTTGCCGATCGGCAGTGCCTGGGTCTCCCAGTCGACAGCCGGCTCGGCGTACCAGAGGATGAGCGGGTCCTCGGCGGTGGTCGCGCCGCCCGACGTGCTGTCGGGGTCATCCACTGTTGCCTCCGGATCGTCCAGGTGGGCCGGGGGAGAGCTGCTGGCGGGGCGGACGTCGCGGCGGGATCACGGGCCAGGTACGCATCCGATGTTTGGCGATGAGGTTACAAAGGACACCTCGGCGAGACAAGCGAGGTGTCCGACCACGGTTACCGGTCCGCTCTTGTGTCCCGGCGAGCCCACCTGATAGACATCGGATGTATTTATCGACTATCGCGGTCTGGGGGCGACGGGTGAGGCTGTTGCGGGTGGGCGCACCGGGGCGGGAGTCCCCGGCGCTGCTGGACGAGGCCGGGCGGTTGCATGACCTCGGTGGGGTGGTCGACGACCTGGACGGACCGTTCCTGGCCGGCGGCGGCATCGAGCGGCTGGCCGGGATCGACGTCGACGGGCTGCCCGTGCTGCCCGAGGGAGTGCGGGTCGGGCCACCGCTGCGGCCGGGAAAGATCATCTGCATCGGCCTGAACTACCGGGACCACGCCGCCGAGACGGGCGCCCCGCTCCCGACCGAACCGGTGGTCTTCATGAAGGCCCCGGACACCGTGGTCGGCCCGGACGACGAGGTGCTGGTGCCACGCGGCAGCACCAAGACCGACTGGGAGGTCGAGCTGGCCGTGGTGATCGGGCGGACCGCCCGCTATCTGGACAGTCCCGAGGAGGCGCTCGGCTGCGTCGCCGGCTACGCCGTCTCGCACGACGTCTCCGAGCGGGAGTTCCAGCTCGAACGCGGCGGCCAGTGGGACAAGGGCAAGAACTGCGAGACCTTCAACCCGCTCGGGCCGTGGCTGGTCACCGCCGACGAGGTACCCGACCCGCAGCGGCTGGGCCTGCGGCTCTGGGTCAACGGCGCGCTCAAGCAGGACGGTGACACGTCGAACATGGTCTTCCCGGTCGCCGAGATCGTGCACTACCTGAGCCAGTTCCTGGTGCTGCACCCCGGCGACGTCGTCAACACCGGTACCCCGGCCGGGGTGGCACTCGGCCAGCCCGAGCCGAAGCCGTACCTGCGGGCCGGCGACATCGTCGAACTGGAGATCGACGGGCTGGGGCGGCAGCGCCAGCGGGTGGGGCAGGCATGATCTTCACCGGGCTGGAGATCGCCGACATCCGCTTCCCGACCTCCCTCGAACTCGACGGCTCGGACGCGATGAACCCCGACCCCGACTACTCGGCCGCGTACGTGGTGATCAGCACCGACGCCGGGGACGGGCACGAGGGGCACGGCTTCGCCTTCACCATCGGACGGGGCAACGACGTACAGGCGGCGGCGATCGCGTCGCTGCGGCCGTACCTGGTCGGGCGTCCGGTCGAGACGGTGCTGGCCGACCTCGGCGGCCTCTGGCGCGAACTGGTGCACGACTCCCAACTGCGCTGGCTCGGCCCGGAGAAGGGCGTCATGCACATGGCGATCGCCGCCGTGGTCAACGCGCTCTGGGACCTGCGCGCCAAGCGGGCCGGGCTGCCGCTGTGGCGACTGCTGGCCGGGATGAGCCCGGAGGAACTTGTCGACCTGGTCGACTTCCGCTATCTCAGCGACGCGTTGACCCGCGACGAGGCGCTGCGGATCCTCCGGGCCGCCCGCCCCGGCCGGTCCGAACGGGAGGAACACCTGCTGCGCGAGGGTTTCCCCGCCTACACCACCTCGCCGGGCTGGCTCGGCTACGACGACGAGAAGCTGCGCCGGCTCTGCCAGGAGGCGCTGGCCGACGGCTTCACCCAGATCAAGCTGAAGGTCGGTGCCGACCTGGACGACGACATCCGGCGGATGGGCATCGCCCGGCAGACCTGCGGGCCGGACATCCGGATCGCCGTCGACGCCAACCAGCGCTGGGACGTGCCGCAGGCGATAGCCTGGGTACGCGAGCTGGCGCCGTTCGACCCGTACTGGGTCGAGGAGCCGACCAGCCCGGACGACGTCGTCGGGCACGCCACCATCGCCCGGGAACTCGCCCCGGTCCGGATCGCCACCGGCGAACACGTGGCGAACCGGGTCGTCTTCAAACAACTGCTCCAGCTCGGTGCGATCTCCTATCTGCAGATCGACGCCAGCCGGGTCGCCGGGGTCAACGAGAACATCGCGATCCTGCTGCTGGCGGCGAAGTTCGGCGTGCCGGTCTGCCCGCACGCGGGTGGGGTCGGGCTCTGCGAACTCGTCCAGCACCTGTCGATGTTCGACTACGTCGCCGTCGCCGGCTCGATGCGGGACCGGGTCATCGAGTACGTCGACCACCTGCACGAGCACTTCGTCGACCCGGTGGTGATCCGCCGGGGCCGGTACGTGGCACCGACCGCGCCCGGCTTCAGCGCCACGATGCGCCCGGAGACCCTGACCGGGTACGCCTATCCGAACGGCCCGGTCTGGGCCGTCCCACCTGCCGGGGTGACGGTGCCGTGACCGCCGAGATCCCGCCCGGTGCCGGGAGCGCCGGGAGCGCAGGGATTCCGCCCGGTGCCGGGGCGGGTGGCGGCGAGTTCACCGGGCTGGCGGCGGTGGTGACCGGCGGTGCCTCGGGGATCGGACTGGCCACCGCCACCCTGCTGGCCTCCCGGGGCGCCCGGGTCGCCTGTCTTGACCTGCTCCCGGGCGGTGTACCCGAGCCGCTGCTCGGGATCGCCGCCGACGTCTCCGACGACGCCTCGGTACGTGTCGCGGTGGCCGCCGCGGCCCGCTCGCTCGGCGGGATCGACGTACTCGTCAACAATGCCGGCATCGGCGCGCAGGGCACCGTCGAGTCCAACCCGGACGACGAGTGGCACCGGGTGCTCGACGTGAACGTGGTCGGGATGGTCCGGGTGAGCAGGGCGGCCCTGCCGTACCTCCGCCGCTCCCCGCACGCCGCGATCGTCAACACCTGCTCGATCGCGGCCTGGGCCGGGCTGCCCAACCGGGCGCTCTACAGCGCCAGCAAGGGTGCGGTGCAGTCGTTGACCCTGGCGATGGCGGCCGACCACGTCCGGGAGGGGATCCGGGTCAACTGCGTCAACCCGGGGACCGTGGACACCCCCTGGGTACGCCGGCTGCTGGACTCGGCCGACGACCCGGCGGCGGAACTCGCCGCGCTCCAGGCCCGCCAGCCCACCGGTCGGCTGGTGGGTGCGGACGAGGTGGCTGCGGCGATCGCCTACCTGGCCAGCCCGCTGTCGGGGGCGACCACCGGCACCGTGTTGGGAGTGGACGGCGGCATGTACGGGCTGCGGCTGCGGCCGGACCCGCCGGGCTGACCACTCCCACCCCGACGGGCGGCGTCCACCGCACCGCCGGGTCGGGGACGGCCAGCGGGGGCCACGGATCGACTGGAAGGAGCTTCGCGGTCATGGAGCGGATCGCCCTGCACACCCGGCTCAAGGCCGGGCGCGAGGACGAGTACGACAGTGTCCACCGGGTCATCCCCGCCGAACTGGACAGCGCGCTGCGCGCCGCCGGGGTACGCAGCTGGCGGATCTGGCGGGACGGGCAGGACCTGTTCCACCTGGTCGAGGTGGAGGACTACCGGCGGATGCGGCACGAACTGCGCGACCATCCGGCGAACGTGCCGTGGCAGGCTCGGATGGCGGAACTGCTGGAGGTACGCGACGACTACTCCGGCGCCGACTCGGGCCTGTCGCTGGTCTGGGAACTGCCGGCAGACGGTGAGGAGACGACATGACCGGGATCAGGGTGGGGCGTTCCGAGGTGCTGGTCAGCCCGCTCGGCCTCGGCTGCGCCCCGATCGGCAACCTCTACACGGCGGTGGCCGAGACCGAGGCGCTGGCGACGGTTGCGGCGGCCTGGGAATCCGGCATCCGTTACTTCGACACCGCCCCGCACTACGGGCTCGGCCTCTCCGAGCGCCGGCTCGGCGACGCGCTGCGTACGCTGCCACGTGCGGAGTACACCGTGAGCAGCAAGGTGGGGCGGCTGCTCGTACCTGACCCGGCCGGGGCGGGACGGCGGGACGACGAGGGCTTCGACGTACCGGCCGACCACCGGCGACGCTGGGACTTCAGCGCCGACGGTGTCCGGCGGTCGCTGGAGGCGAGCCTGGTCCGGCTCGGGTTGGACCGGATCGACCTGGTGTTGATCCACGACCCGGAGGACCACCGGACACAGGCGCTGGAGCAGGGCTATCCGGCCCTGCACGAGCTGCGCGCCGAGGGGGTCGTCGGTGCCATCGGGGTCGGCACGAAGCAGTGGCAGGTGCTGCACCGGTTCGTCACCGAGACCGACATCGACGCGGTGATGGTGGCTGGCCGGTACACCCTGCTGGAGCAGCCGGCACTGGACAGCCTGCTGCCGGAGTGCGAACGGCGCGGCGTCTCGGTGCTGAACGCTGGCGTCTTCAACAGCGGACTGCTCGCCGTCGACCGGCCGCACGCCGGGCTGCCCTACGACTACGCCGACGCCCCGGCCGAGATCCTGGACCGGGCCCGGGCGATCGCCAGGCTCTGCGTCGCGCACGGCAGCACGCTGCCGGCGGCGGCGCTCGCCTTCGCCGCCGCGCACCCCGCCGTCGCCTCCGTGGTGGTCGGCGCGCACAACCCCGAGCAGGTACGCCGGAACGCCGCACTGCTCGCCGCCGAACCCCCGCCCGGCGAGTTCTGGTCGGAGCTGGTCGCCGTGGGACTGCTCCGCCCCGACGCGCCCGTCCCGACCCGGGTGGCTGCGCCGTGATCGTCGACGCGCACCACCACCTCTGGCGGATCGAGGACGGCTACCGCTGGCTGGACGCACCCGAGCTGGCCCCGATCCGCCGATCCTTCCTCCCCGCTGACCTGGCCGCCGAGCTGAACGCGGCCGGGGTCGACCGGACTGTGCTGGTCGAGGGCGGCAGGTGCGACACCGCCGAGGCGGAGATCCTGCTCGGCTACGCCGCCGGCTGCCCGCCGATCGCCGGGGTGGTCGCCTGGGCCGATCCGGCCGACCCGGCGCTGGCCGAGACCATCGCCGGCTACCGTCGGCTGCCCGGCGGCGAGCTGCTGGTCGGGATCCGGCCACAACTGCAGGCCGAGACCGACCCGGACTACCTGGACCGGCCGGAGGTGCGGCGCGGACTGCGTACCGTCGCGGAAGCCGGACTGGCTTTCGACGTGGTCTGCCGGGCGGACCAGGTGGCGGCGGTGGCCCGGGCCGCCCGGGACGTGCCGGAGCTGCGGTTCGTCCTCGACCACCTGGGCAAGCCGGCGATCCGGGACGGCGCGGCCGGGTTGGCGACCTGGGCCGGCCCGGTCGCGGAGCTGGCCGCCGCGCCGAACGCGACGGCGAAGCTCTCGGGTCTGGTGACCGAGGCCGACTGGCGGCGGTGGCGTCCGGCCGACCTGCGGCCGTTCGTCGCCGAAGCGATCCGGCTGTTCGGGCCGGAACGGCTGATGTTCGGCTCGGACTGGCCGGTCTGCCGGCTCGCCGCCGGCTACGGCGCGGTGCTGGCGGCCCTGACCGAAGTGCTGCCGCCGCTGTCGACGGGCGAGCGGGAGGCGGTCTTCGGCGAAACGGCGATCCGGACCTACCGGCTCGGCACCTAGCCGGCGCCTGGTCTTCGCGGTACGGCGCAAGGATGTGGGAGGCACGCGTGGCGGTCACGGACGAGGCGATCGACAAGATCAAACAGATGATTGTCGCCGGTGAACTGCGTCCCGGTGACCGGCTGCCCCGGGAGCCCGACCTGGCCGAACGACTCGGCCTGTCCCGCAACTCGCTGCGGGAGGCGGTCAAGGCGCTCTCACTGATCCGGGTCCTCGACGTACGCCAGGGCGACGGGACCTACGTGACGAGCCTCGATCCGGCGCTGCTGCTTGATGCGCTGACCTTCGTCGTCGACTTCCACCGCGACGACACGGTGCTGGAGTTCCTGGAGGTACGCCGGATCCTGGAACCGGCCGCGACGGCGCTGGCGGCGCAGCGGATGACCGAGGGGCACCTGGCGAAGCTGCGGGGTGTGCTGGACGGGCTCGGTGAGGACCCCAGCATCGACGAACTGGTCGCCAACGACCTGGAGTTCCATCGGCAGATCGCGGCGTGCGCCGGCAACAACGTGCTGACGTCGCTGCTGGACAGCCTCTCCGGCCCGACCACCCGGGCCCGGATCTGGCGGGGGCTGACCCAGGAGGGTGCGGTCAGCAAGACCAGGGAGCAGCACGCGGCCATCCTGGACGCGGTCGCGTCCGGGCAGCCGGAACTGGCCAGGGCCTGGGCGACCGTGCACATCGCCGGGGTGGAGGAGTGGCTGCGCCGGGTCCTCTGAGCCGGCTGGCCGGCCCCCTTGCCGGAGCGCGCGAGCGTCCCAGGGAGCCGGCCAGACCGGCTGCTGCGTCGAGCCGGGCAGGCTGCTGCATCGAGGTACGTCAGGCGAGGATTGTCACCCTGCCCCAGACGTGCCGGTGATCCGAGCAGGGTCCGCCGCACTCGTTGGAGATGGAGACGCTGTCCGAGTCGTAGGCGCCGACGTACTTGTTGTCCCGTACGAAGATCAGGTCGAGCTTCTTGCCCTGGTCGCAGAGTCCTCCGGTGTGCCCGGGTGGCGAGGTGGTCTCGCCGTAGCCGTAGCAGCGGGAGTCGGTGTCGTCGAGTTCCCGGTAGCGGCCGGTGTTGTCGTGGTTGTTCGGGTGGTCCAGGGTGGTGGAGTACCACTGGTTGATCCGGCCGTAGTGCGGCTGCGCGTTGAAGTCACCGGCGATGAGCACCGTGTGCCCCGCGGCCTCGAACTCCTCCATCCGGGCCAGGACGAAGTCCAGTTGGACCCGGTTGATGTTGGGTACCCCGTTGAGTCCGGTTCCGAGGTGCGTGATGTGGGTGGTGCAGAACTTCACCGTCGGCCGGTTCTGCGGCGGCGCGCAGAGCAGCTTGCGCTTCTCCATCCGGCCGTCGTCGGGCAGCATGAGGCGGGTGGCGTTGCCGAACGGCACCTTGCTGAAGATCGCGATGCCGCTCTGCGAGTAGTTGCAACTGCCGTCGTCCCCGGTCGGGTTCGTCTTCTCGAAGCGTGAGAAGTTTTCCGGGTCCTGCATCCAGTTACGGCGACGCAGCTCCTCGATCACCGCCGTGTACTGGCCCCGGCAGAGCTCGTTGAGTGCGAAGAAGTCGACGTTGGCGTTCTGCGCGGCGTTGACGACGACCTTGGCGAGTCCGTTGGTCGTGGAGCCCCGGTGCAGCTTCCAGCCGGCGACGTTCCAGGTCATCACCCGGTAGGTCACCTGCTCGGCGGCGGACGCCGGCGCGGATTGGACCGCGACGACGTTGAAGGGTGTGATCAGGGCCAGGGCGGCGACGATCACCGCGGCTCTCCTGGGCAGGCGCATCACGTTCTCCGTTCTCTCCTGCTCGGGTCGGTCTATCGCACAGGAAGTCGACAGTGGACACCGGTGAGCCCGCGGAGGACCGCAGCGAATCGAATGACTGGTCGACGTCCGGGGTGGTGCTCGGAGTGGCAGGGCTCGGCTCCACCCGTGCGCTGGCAATGGTCGCAAACCTGAGCGCCCTTGGCAATATCCTACGTAGAGCTCCCGCTCGCTGAAGGAAAGCTTAAAGCGACGAAGTCGACAATTCACCATCGCCTGGTCCTTCCTGGTCCGCCGTCCCCCTGGTCACCATTGATCATCTTTGCTGGTGGGTTGCGTCCACAGGTCCCGTAACTGCAAACTACTGCCAGTGCTAGGTCGACCCCGGTAAATATTCTCCACCGTTGGCCTATGGTGATTGGGAGCATCGCAATGACTGTCTCTCGCGCACGCTCCACTCGTGACCCCGACCTCGGGGAAGCGGACTCGATGGACTTCCGAATCCTGGGCTCCTTCGAGTTGCTGATCTCCGGTCGGCCGGTCGAGCTGACCTCGCCCAAGCAGCGGGC
Organism: Plantactinospora sp. CNZ320; assembly: GCF_002846275.1. Classification (NCBI taxonomy): domain Bacteria; kingdom Bacillati; phylum Actinomycetota; class Actinomycetes; order Micromonosporales; family Micromonosporaceae; genus Plantactinospora; species Plantactinospora sp. CNZ320. Next base: position 1,782,035 of record NZ_PJMP01000001.1, on the reverse strand, counting down.
ACTGCTGGTTGCCGGGCTGCTCCAGGCCAACCAGGTGATCTCGGTCGCCCGGCTCGTCGACGCCATCTGGGGCGAGAACCCTCCGGCGACGGCCCCCGCACTGGTGCACACCTATGTCTCGGCCCTGCGTCGGGTGCTCCGTCGGCCGACGCGACAGCCGGTGATCGTGACTCGGTCACCGGGTTACGTCGTCTCGGCCGAGCCGCACCAACTCGACCTGCACCGGTTCTCGGTGTTGCTGGAGCGAGGTCGCGACGCCGCGAAGCGTGGCGATCACCAAGCCGCCGCGACAGCGCTGCGCCTCGCGCTCGACCAGTGGCACGGTCCCGCGTTGGACGGCCTGGACACCCCCCTGCTGCGCACCGAGGCCGTCCGACTCGACGAGTTGCGGATAGCCACCGTGGAGGAGCGGATATCCGCCGAACTGAAACTCGGCCACCTCAGCCCGCTCGCGGCCGAACTCACCGGGCTGGTGGCCACGTACCCACTGCGGGAAACCCTGCGTCTCCAGCTGATGCTCGTACTGCACCAACTCGGCCGCCGGGCAGAGGCGTTGCAGGTCTATCAGCAGGGGCGCGACGTACTCCGGCGCGAACTGGGTCTGGATCCCAACGCGGAGTTGCAACGGCTGCACCGGGCGATCCTGCGCACGGATCCCACCGCGCTCCTCCCGGTGCCACGGGAAACGGCTGTCTCACCCATCCCCGTACCCGTGGCGGCGCGACGGGTCGGTGGTGCCGACCTGCCCGGCGCCCCGGTGCCGCCGACGGACCGCCGCAGCCGCACCGGCACCCCCACCCCGGCGCAGCTGCCTCCGCCGGGCCCGCCGATCCCCGGCCGGGACAGAGCGCTGTACGAGGTGTGTAAGGCGCTGCTCTCCGCCGGCACCGCGCACCGGCCGGTGGTCTGCTCGATCTCCGGTCGAGCCGGCGCCGGGAAGACCGCCCTCGCGCTACAGGCTGGGCACCGGGTCCGACAGGCGTTCCCCGACGGGCAACTCTTCGTCTCACTGCGCGCCGGCTCGCACACCGCCGATCCCCGCGCGGCTCTGCACCGGATGCTGGCCGCCCTCGGGATCGGCGAAGAGAGCCTTCCCGGCGGCCAGGACGAGGCAGCCGCGCTGCTACGCAGCCTGCTCTCCGGGCGCAGGGTGCTCATCGTGCTCGACGACGCGGCGGGAGAGGCCCAGGTCCGGCCGTTGCTGCCGGCCCAGCCGGGCTGCGCGCTGCTGGTGACCAGTCGTCCGGCGCTGCCCGGACTGGACTGCCAGGCACGGCTCGTCGTCGACGCGCTGTCCGAGGCGGACGCGGTGGTGCTGCTCGGCCGGTTGGCGGGCGAGGAGCGTGTCCACCTCGACTCGGCCGCCGCCGCCGAGATCGTGCGGCTCTGCGGAAACCTGCCACTCGCGGTACGCATCATCGGGGCCCGGCTCGCCGCCCGGCGGGACTGGCCGTTGTCCATACTCGCAAACCGGTTGCGGGACGACCGTCGCCGGCTGGACGAGCTCTGTGTGGGCGATCTCGCCGTACGGTCCAGTCTCGACCTCAGCTACCAGGCCGTTCCCGAACCGGATCGTCTCGCGCTCCGGCGGCTCGGGCTGCTCGACGTGTCGGATTTCGCTGGCTGGCTGCTGGCGCCACTGGCGAGGGTTCCGATCGTGGAAGGCGAACAACTGGCGGAACGGCTGGCCAACGCCAGGCTCCTGGATCACATCGGAGTCGGGCCGGACGGGCATGCCCGGTACGCCATAGACGACCTGGTCCGGCTCTACGCTCGGGAGCGGGCCGAGGCCGAGGAACCGGCGGACGAGCGAGCCCGGGCGGTACGGCGGGTGCTGCGATGCGCGACGGATCTAGCCCTCGCCGCCCGGGGCTGTTGGCTACCGAACCGGGCCGGTCACACGTGGTGGCGGGGATTCCGGCGGGGCACCCGGTACCGGTTCGACCGGGAATCGGTCGCCCGTCTGGTCCGTAGCCCGGACGACTGGCTCCGCGCCAACCGCAAGACCCTTGCCGACCTCGGCCGGCAGACCGGCGGTTCGGGTCTGACGCGGGAGGCGAGGTCACTGGAGAACGCGCTGTCCTCGCCGGCATCCGCCGTCGGTGCGGACGGCGGGTGCCTGTCCCAGGCTCCGGGCGCATCCTCCGTGCCGTCAGGCCGGTGGGAGAGCCGGCTGGAATGGCCGTCGGCCCGGTCCAGGGGGTTGGACCGGGCCGACGCCACCGGCCGAGACGCCTGTTGTAATACCTGACGATCAGCGGAAGTTGCCGACGCCGGCCCAGTCGGGGGCGCCGATGCCTGGGCCTCGGCGTTGGGTCCAGTTGGTGAAGGTGGTGCCGTTGGATTCGGCGCTGTGGATTGTTTCGTTGGGGTAGAAGTAGAAGAGGTCGTCTTTGCCGTCGTGGTTGTGGTCGCCGACGCCTGCCCATTTGGGTATGCCGATGCCGGTTACTTCGCCGACGGTGGCGAAGGTGGGTCCGCGTAGGGTGAAGACGGTTCCGCCTTGTTGCCAGGCGATTTCGTCTCGTTGGCCGTCGCCGTTGAAGTCTCCGACGCCGGCCCAGTCGGGGGTTCCTAGTCCGGGGCCTCGGCGGCGGGTCCAGTTGATGAAGGTGGTGCCGTTGGATTCGGCGCTGTGGATTGTTCCGTCGGAGTAGTAGTAGAAGAGGTCGTCTTTGCCGTCGCGGTTGTAGTCGCCGACGCCTGCCCATTTGGGTATGCCGATGCCGGTTACTTCGCCGACGGTGGCGAAGGTGGGTCCGCGTAGGGTGAAGACGGTTCCGCCTTGTTGCCAGGCGATTTCGTCTCGGAAGCCGTCGCCGTTGAAGTCTCCGACGCCTGCCCAGTCGGGGGCGCCGATGCCTGGGCCTCGGCGTTGGGCCCAGTTGATGAAGGTGGTGCCGTTGGATTCGGCGCTGTGGATTGTTTCGTTGGGGTAGAACCAGAAGAGGTCGTTTCGGCCGTCGCGGTTGTAGTCGCCGACGCCTGCCCATTTTGGTATGCCGATGCCGTTGACGGAGCCGACGGTGGCGAAGGTGGGTCCGGTGAGTGTGTAGATCGTGTCGCCCTGCAACCAGGCCACATCACCACCGGTCCGGCTCCGACCGGTGTACGGCCACACGTTGTCGACGATGATCTGCGCGTCACCGGCCTGCGGCTGGTACCGGCTGGGATACGCCGACACCTGGACCCGTTGGCAGATCTCACCGATAGGGGCGCTCATCCAGCCGTTGTTCGGGTACAGCGCCAGCATCCGGTTGAGGAACGCATTGGTGGCCCACGTCGGATCGAGGCGCTGGGCGGCGGAACCCCAGGACGCGCGCTGCTGGAAGAGACCGAGGCTGTCGTGATCGACCGTCTCCGCCACGTTGTCGATGCTGCTCTCGACGATTGTCGTCGTGATGGCGATGACCGCCGCCCGCTGGTGCAGGCCACGGTCCCGTACCGCCCTGACGACCATCCGGGCACAGGAGACCCGGTACGCCGTCATGTAGCCGCGCATCTTGGCGCCGAGCTGCTGGTTGAGTCGATTGGCCACAGTGGCGTCGGCTGCGGTGGGTCCGGCCGGATCGCACGGTGCCGTTCGGTACGCCACCCCGATGTCTGTGATACCCGGGACGTCAGGATGGGGTTCGGCCGCGGCCGGGGCGGCGGGCAGGACCAACCCCGCCGCGATCAGGACGCCGGCCAACGCATGTCGGACGAGATGGTGCCGGACCATGGGTGCCTCCCGAGGTCAGATCGGGCGCCGTCCCGGCGCCCGGATGCCGTTCCCCGCGACCGGGGACGGGATGTGCCGGGGAAATACTGGGGCGCGACCCTCCAGCGCCCCTGTATTCCGGCGGTAGCGTCACTGCAGGCGATTTCCGGGTCGGTAGGTAGGGCTCGGATCCGCCCGGCTGCCACCGGCTCTGCCGATCCGGGCGCCCGCCATTTCTCAGGCGCCCGGAGGGGATTCAGCGGAAGTTGCCGACGCCGGCCCAGTCGGGGGCGCCGATGCCTGGGCCTCGGCGTTGGGTCCAGTTGGTGAAGGTGGTGCCGTTGGATTCGGCGCTGTGGATTGTTTCGTTGGGGTAGAAGTAGAAGAGGTCGTCTTTGCCGTCGTGGTTGTGGTCGCCGACGCCTGCCCATTTGGGTATGCCGATGCCGGTTACTTCGCCGACGGTGGCGAAGGTGGGTCCGCGTAGGGTGAAGACGGTTCCGCCTTGTTGCCAGGCGATTTCGTCTCGTTGGCCGTCGCCGTTGAAGTCTCCGACGCCGGCCCAGTCGGGGGTTCCTAGTCCGGGGCCTCGGCGGCGGGTCCAGTTGATGAAGGTGGTGCCGTTGGATTCGGCGCTGTGGATTGTTCCGTCGGAGTAGTAGTAGAAGAGGTCGTCTTTGCCGTCGCGGTTGTAGTCGCCGACGCCTGCCCATTTGGGTATGCCGATGCCGGTTACTTCGCCGACGGTGGCGAAGGTGGGTCCGCGTAGGGTGAAGACGGTTCCGCCTTGTTGCCAGGCGATTTCGTCTCGGAAGCCGTCGCCGTTGAAGTCTCCGACGCCTGCCCAGTCGGGGGCGCCGATGCCTGGGCCTCGGCGTTGGGCCCAGTTGATGAAGGTGGTGCCGTTGGATTCGGCGCTGTGGATTGTTTCGTTGGGGTAGAACCAGAAGAGGTCGTTTCGGCCGTCGCGGTTGTAGTCGCCGACGCCTGCCCATTTTGGTATGCCGATGCCGTTGACGGAGCCGACGGTGGCGAAGGTTGGTCCGGTGAGTGTGTAGATCGTGTCGCCCTGCAACCAGGCCACATCACCACCGGTTCCCCGCGTACCGCAGTTCCGGCTGGTGATGGTCTGTCCGGCGCCCACCCGGATGGTGACCTCGCTGCCGTTGAAGATGGATCGTACGGTGTTGGACGGACTGTCCGCCCACTGCTGGTAGTGCAGGTGCGGTCCGCTGCTGTCGCCGGTACTGCCCACCCGGCCGATCTGCTGGCCCTGGGCCACGTTGTCACCGGCCTTCACCGCCGGTCGTTCGATCATGTGCAGATAGGTGGTGCCCCATCCGTTCGCGTGGGCGATGTTCACCATGTTGCCGCCGCCGGAGTCCCAGCCGGCGTACGTGACCCGGCCGGCCGCGGACGCCACGATGGGACTGCCGTTCGTCGTTCCACCTACCCGGGTGAAGTCGATGCTGTTCACGTTCGGGGAGTGGCCGTTGTACGTCTGGCCGAGCCATTGCTGGCCACACGGGAACGGCATCTGGAACAGGGGCCGGACACCCGCCGCCGATGCGGGCGCCACCGGTGCCGCCACACCGATCATGGCCGCCACGACGGCGAATGCCACCCGTTTGAGCGTTCTCACCTTCACCGATCGACTCCTCTCCTCGCCGGGATCCAGGTTCTGGCCCCGTCAGTGAAGGGGAGGAGACTGCAAGCGCACTCCAGTCGTCATGACGGCGCCTGTAGTCGCGCTACCGGGAGATTGCAGAGTTTCGCGACAGGATCCCGCCCACAGCAGTCGGTGCGTGCCGTGGGGCGGAGGCTGCGTGCCGTGGGGCGGAAACCAGGACACCGTCGACAACGGTTACCGGAACGGCCTCGGTTCAGGTTCGTGTCCAGGCGACGACGCCGTCGGGGCCCGGCCCGGCATGCCGTGGCTCCGATACCGCTGGCGGCCGGCGAGCAGGGCCGCGAAGACCTCGTGGAGCGCGGGTGCGGCACCGTCCGGCGGCCGGGAGACCGTTCGGGTCAGCCGCCGCTCGGAGAGCGGCCCGCCGAAGAACGGTCCGACGTTGCGGAAGACGACGTACCGCTGGCGGTCGGCGTACACCCGGACCTGGCCGTTGCGAATCCCCATCAGCAGGTCGACATGGGCGATCCGCGACCAGTCCAGGTGCTGCCGGCGGACGATCCCGGTCCAGGTGATCCCGGCTCCGTCGACATACAGGCGGCGCTGGGAGGCCCGCCAGCAGAGCACGGCCAGCGCCGAGAACAGCACGGCGAAACCGGCCGTCATCGCCGCGTCCGCCGGGGTGAAGTCCGGCGCCCAGATCGACGGTGACCGCGAGTCGCGCCAGCTCCGGACTCCGGCGACGACGGCGGTCCCGGCCAGCAGGAGCAGTGCGGTGGCGACCAGTCGGTAGCCGAAGTCGAGGGTACGGCTGCGGAAGATCAACATGGCCCGGCCAGCTTAGATCCGGGCCCGGCTCCAGCGCACGCGCAGGTGGGCACGGACCGGGGCCAGATTGTCGGCCGGCGGTCCACTGCCGTCAGTCGTCCGCGGTGGCGGATGCGTAGACGCCGGCTCGGGCCGCTGCCGCCGCCGCCTCGGCGGCCCGGTCCGCCGCTGCCTGGTCGACGGGATCTCCGCTGACCAGCAGGCGGTAGTAGAGGGGCGCCGAGACGGCACGGACGACCTCGGCCGCGTCCGTACCCGGTGGCAGTTCCCCCCGTTCCACGGCCTGTCGCACGCAGGGAGCCCACTCGGCGATGCGGACGGCGTAGAAGCGGTGCAGCGCCTCGGCGGCCCGGTCGTCACAGGTCGCGGCGACGATCACCGCCCGGAACAGCGCGCCCTGGCGTGGGTCGGCCAGGGTGCGCTGCACGAGCCGGGCGTTTGCGCGCAGATCCTCGATCAGCGAGCCGTTGTCGGTCCGTGGCAACGACTGCTCCGCCATCTCCACGAGCAGGTCGGCGACGAGACCGGCGACCGTACCCCAGCGGCGGTAGACGGTCGTCTTGCCCACCTCGGCCCGGCGGGCCACGTCGGCGAGGTCGAGACGGTCGAACCCGTGCTCGACGAGCGCGTCGCCGGCGGCGCGGAGCACGGCGGCGCGGACCCGGGCGGTGCGTCCTCCGGGCCGGATCGTGCCGAAGGTCATAACGGGTCTCCAGTTCCCTTAAGTGCCGGTCGCCTGCTAGCGTACCCAGCGTCTTAAAGGAACTGTAGTTCTATTAGCAACCGGAGGGCGTTATCGTGGAGTACCGACGACTTGGGGCATCCGGGCTCACCGTGCCCGCGCTGAGCTTCGGCGCCGGCACCTTCGGCGGTTCCGGACCGCTCTTCGGCGCCTGGGGCAACACCGACGCCCGCGAGGCACGACGCCTCGTGGACATCTGCCTGGACGCCGGCATCACCATGTTCGACACCGCCGACGTCTACTCCGACGGCGCCTCCGAGGAGGTGCTGGGGCAGGCGATCAAGGGCCGGCGCGACGCCGTTCTCATCTCGACCAAGAGCGGCCTGCCCACCGGGGACGGGCCGAACGACGCGGGCACGTCACGAGCCCGGCTCATCGGGTCGGTCGACGCGGCGCTGCGCCGACTCGGCACCGACCACATCGACCTGTTCCAACTGCACGCCTTCGACGCCGGAACCCCGGTGGAAGAGGTGGTGTCGACACTGGACGACCTGGTCCGGGCCGGCAAGATCCGCTACCTCGGCGCCTCCAACTTCGCCGGCTGGCAGCTCATGAAGTCGCTCGCCGTCGCCGACCGGGACCATCGCCAGCGGTACGTGGCGCACCAGGTCTACTACTCGCTGATCGGCCGGGACTACGAGTGGGAACTGATGCCGCTGGGTCTGGACCAGGGCGTCGGAGCCGTGGTGTGGAGCCCGCTCGGCTGGGGACGACTCACCGGCAGAATCCGGCGTGACACGCCACCACCGTCCGCGAGCCGGCTGCACGCGACCGCCGCCTACGGACCGCCGGTCGACGACGAGCAGCTGTTCCAGGTCGTCGACGTCCTGGAGGAACTGTCCAGGGAAACCGGCCGGGCGGTACCGCAGATCGCGGTGAACTGGCTGCTCGGACGACCCACTGTGGCGACCGTCATCATCGGTGCCCGCAACGAGGAGCAACTGCGGCAGAACATCGACGCCGTCGGCTGGGCACTCACGCCCGAGCAGACAGCCCGACTCGACGCCGCCAGTGCCCGGAGCGCGCCCTACCCGTACTTCCCCTACCAGCGGCAGGAGGGCTTCGCGAGGCTCAACCCCTCGCCGGTCCCGGTGGCCAGCTGAATTCGGCACCGGCCGGCGCCCACCCGCGTACCCGGTGGGCGCCGGCCGGCGTGGTCGCGGCTGACCGTGCGGTCGGACGGCGACCCGTGGCTCTGCCGGCGCGGTGTTCAGTCGCGGGCCACGGCGTAGCCGAGCATCACGGCGGCGGAGACGACGATGTGGTCCGGGCGAGATCCTGGTACAGCTCGGCCTCTGCTCGGGCAGCGGCGACGGCCTTGCGTCGGGCCTCGGCCCGTAGCTCGCGCTTGGCGACGACGTCGAAGTCGACCCCCTCGATCTCGTTGGCGCCGGGCGCGACCCGGTGCGGGAAGGCGGGAGTTCTCAGTGCAGGCCGAGGCGGAAGACCTCGAACCCGGCCGCGTACCTGACGCCCAGGCGGTTGCCGGTCTGCCGGGAGATGCCCTCCAGGAACTCCTCGGGGTCGAAGTCACCGGTGCCGAGGCCGCGCAGGTAGGCACCGTGCGCCTCGAGTGAACGGACACCCAGCTCGAACGTGTCGGTGGTGTCGACCGCGTGCCTCGACAGCGGTGAACCGGCCGCCCACACCTCCCGGACCCCGCCCCACCGCTCCAGACCCTCGTCGAGCTGCTCGCGGAACACCCAGCGGTTGGCCGCGTCGCGCACCGCGTCGAGTACGGCCCGACCGGTGACGATGTGGTCGGACATGTTCAGCGCGTCTCCGCCCTCGTCCCAACTGTCCCGGAAGTTGTTGGTGATCACGATCTCCGGCCGGTACCTCCGGATCACCCGGCTCAGGTCGCGGCGCAGCGCCACACCGTACTCCAGTACGCCGTCGGGCAGCCCGAGGAAGTCGACCTGGGACACCCCGACGATCGCCGCGGAGGCGCGCTGCTCCTCCTCGCGAACCGGCCCGGCCTCGGCCGGATCCATCCCGTCGATGCCCGCCTCCCCGCTGGTGAGCAGCACGTAGGTGATCTCCTTGCCCTGCCGCGTCCAGCGGGCGACGGCCGCGGCGGCGCCGAACTCCAGGTCGTCAGGGTGGGCGACGATGGCGAGCCCGCGCTGCCAGTCCTCGTCGACCGGTCGCAGCGGGTTGGGGACCGTGGGCGTGTCAGCAGTCATGGGAACCATCTTTACTCGATGCCGGCCCGTGCCCGTGCCGTGGACCCGTGCTCGGCGGCGGTGCGGATCCCTGCTCGGCGGTGGGGATTCGTGCCCGGCGGTGCGGATCCGTACTCAGCGGCGTGGGTCGACGTGGATCTTCGGGGCGGCACCCCAGGCGGGATCACGCTCGCCGCGCAGTATGCCCGCCACCTCCGGCAACCCCACCGTCGCCGCCACCAGCGGGCGCGGGTCGACCGCCCCCGAGGCGTACAGCTCGATGGTGCCGGCGAGTCCGCCGGAGGCGCTGAGTACCCCGACCGCCGTCACGTCAGTGAGCACCAGTTCGCGGGTGTCGAGCAGGCTCGGGCGCTCGGCGAGACCGATGTAGACGATCCGGCCACCGGGCTCCACCCGTCGCGCCGCGTACCCGGGCATCCGCTCGTCGTTTGTGGCGTCGACCACCGCGTCGAAGGCGAGTTCCGCCGGACCCGGCAGGGTCTGCGCCGTCCAGGCGTACCCGAGGCCGAGCCGGCGGGCGAGGTCGAGTGCGGGCTCGTCCCGGCCGAGCAGGTGCACCTCGGCGCCCCGGGCCGCCGCGATCTGCGCCACCAGCAGCCCGATGGTGCCCGGTCCGAGCACCAGCAGCCGGCGGTCGGGACCGACCTGTGCCGCCTCGACCGCCCGCAACGCGTTGCCGCCCGGCTCGACCAGCGCGCCGAGCGTGGCGTCGACCTGGTCGGGGAGCGGGTGCAGGGCACGGACGGGTACCGGCAGCCGCTCGGCGAGCGCACCCGGCCAGCCGCCCCGGATACCGATCTCGTGCCGGTCGGCGCAGAGGTGCTGCCGCCCGCCGAGACACCGCGTGCACCGGCCGCAGCCGAGCATGGTGTCTCCGGTGACCCGCCGCCCCAGCCAGTCCTCCGGCACACCGGGTCCGACCGACGACACCACACCGCACCACTCGTGGCCGATCCGCAGTGGATAGTGGGCGTCACCGCTGTGCAGGTACGCCATCTGCCCGGAGAAGAACTCGGCGTCGGTGCCACAGACACCGGCCCGCAGTACGTCGACGACGACCTCGCCCGGACCGGCGACCGGGGCCGCGACCTCGCGTACCTCGGCGACACCCGGGCCGGTCACCACGAAGGCACGCACCGTCAGACCACCGCCCCGGACCCGACCCGACGCTGCGCTGCCGGTGCGATCCGGCGAGGACGGCGTAGCCCGTACCCGAAATTGTTCTTGATAATGGAGAGTATGCCTGCACTCCGGAGCGACCAGTGGTACGCCGGCTCGGACCGCAACGCCTACCTGCACCGCGCGTGGATGCGCCGTGGTGTGCCGGACTCGGCGTTCCAGGGACGGCCGCAGATCGCGATCGCCAACACCGCGTCGGACCTCACCCCCTGCAACCGGCACCTCGACGAGGTCGCGGCCAGTGTCGCGAACGGGATCTGGGAGGCCGGCGGTGTGCCGCTGAACCTGCCTGTGGTGTCGATCGGGGAGACGCAGGTCAGGCCGACCGCGATGCTGTGGCGCAACATGGCCGCGATGGCGATCGAGGAGATGATCCGGGCCAACCCGATCGACGGGGTGGTGCTGCTCGGCGGCTGTGACAAGACGATCCCGGCGCTGCTGATGGGTGCCGCCTCGGTCGATCTGCCGGCGGTGGTGGTGCCGGGCGGCCCGATGCTGACCGGCACGTTCCGGGGCGTGCCGCTCGGCTGCGGCACCGATGTGTGGCGGCTCTCCGAGGAGGTACGTGCCGGCACGCTCTCCCCGGAGGGCTTCCTCGACTCCGAGTCGTCCATGATCCGCAGCCGGGGCCACTGCAACACGATGGGTACGGCCTCCACGATGGGCCTGCTCGCCGAGGTACTCGGGATGACCCTGCCGGGCACCGCCGGCCTGCCCGCCCCGGACAGTCGGCTGCTGGCCCGGTCGCACGGCACCGGCAGGCTGATCGTGGAGATGGTCGCGGCACAGCGCCGGCCGAGTCAGGTGTTGACCGAGGCGTCCTTCCGGAACGCGATCGTCGCGCTCGCCGCGCTGGGCGGTTCGACGAACGCGGTCGTGCACCTGCTGGCGATCGCCGGTCGGCTGGGCGTGCCGATCACCCTGGACGACGTCGACCGGCTCGGCAGCGGGGTACCGCTGCTGGTCGACCTGCAACCGGCCGGCCGCTTCCTGATGGAGGACTTTCACCGGGCCGGTGGGCTGCCGGCGGTGCTGAACCAGGTTGCCGAGCTGCTGGACCCGGCCGCGCTGACGGTGACCGGCCGGCCGATCGGCGACTATCTGGCCGGGCACGAGATCAGTGACCCGGAGGTGATCCGCACCCGCAGCGCGCCGCTGATGCCGGACGCGGGGATCGCGGTGCTGCGCGGCAGTCTGGCACCGGCCGGCGCCATCATCAAACCCGCCGCCGCCTCGGCACACCTGCTGCGGCACCGGGGCCGGGCGGTGGTCTTCGACTCGGTCGAGGACCTGCACGCCCGGCTCGACGACCCGGATCTCGACGTGGACGCCGACTCGGTACTGGTGCTGCGCGGCTGCGGACCGAAGGGCTATCCGGGGATGCCGGAGGTGGCCAACCTGCCGCTGCCGGAGAAGCTGCTCCGCCAGGGGGTACGCGACATGGTGCGGATCTGCGACGGCCGGATGAGCGGTACCGCGTACGGGACTGTGGTGCTGCACGTGGCGCCGGAGGCCGCCGCCGGTGGGCCGTTGGGTCGGGTACGGACCGGTGACCCGATCGTGCTCGACGTGCAGGCGCGCCGGCTCGACGTGGACATCCCGGCGGCCGAGTTGGCGGCCCGGCCGGTCGCCGAGGCGATGGCGAACGCGTTCGCCCAGCCGACCCGGGGCTGGGAACGGCTCTACGTCGACACCGTGCTCGGCGCCGACACCGGTGCCGACCTGGCCTTCCTCGTCGGGGGCAGCGGCGACCGGGTGGCCCGCGAGTCACACTGACCCGCGGGCTCCGGGGTCGAGCGGACCGCCCGGACACCGCCCGCTGGCCACGGCGGACGGTGTCCGGGCGGTTGCCCTCGCTACAGTCTGGCGCCGGTGTTACCGGTAGGTGAGGTCGGACGAGGAGTAGATGCAGTTGGTACCGTCGGCGCCGGTGCCGACCTGGGTGGGTTCGTCACCGTCGTCGTTGCCGTTGTACTTGCGGCAGATCACCATCGACCGGCCGGAGTCGTTGACGATGGTGATCCCGCTGAACCGGGCGGTGTCGCCGTAGTTCACGTTGATTCCGGCGATCGTGTTGCCGGGCCGGGTCAGCGTGACGTTGCGGATGACGACGTTGCGCCGGTGCTGGGTCGAGCAGTTGCCGCAGGACCGGTAGAAGGTGCCGAAGTTGCTGGCCTGGAAGTTCTGGATGGTCAGCGTGCCGGGCCCGTTGTGCTGGAAGACCTTGTCGCTGGCGCTACGCGCGCCGCCGCCGTCGACCAGGAAGCTCGGCGAACCGCTGCCCCGGAAGGTGGCGGCGTCCTCGCCGACGTCCTCCCACCAGACGTTGCGCAGGGTGCACGGGCCGGAGCAGTGCACCCCGTCCCCGGCGGGGGCGCCGATGATGACGTTCTGCAGTGTGGCGCCGGAGGCGAGGCTGAACATCGGATCCTGGTCCTCTTCCTGGCCGCCGTCGCCGATGCAGCAGTACCGGCGCATGCCGCCGTCGAGGGTGCCGGAGACCGAGATGGTGCCGTTGACCCCGACCTGCCCGGTCGGGGTGGGCCAGCTACCGGTCGGCGGGGGGTTCGTCGGCGTACCGCCGCCGCTGACGGTGTTCAGCCGCCACTGCTGGTTGGCGCCGTTGAGGTCGGCGAACTGGGCGATCGGGGCGCCGTCGGCGGTCGACCACTCCCAGACGTCGAGTGCCTTGTTGCTGTGTCGGTTGATGAACCGGACGTGGCCGCCGTCGGAGTCGGCCAGCCGGAAATGCTGCCGGGTGTTGTTGTTGTCGGTCATCTGGACCAGCCGGGCGCCGTCGTCGGCGTTCGGCAGTTCCAGCACCTTGCCGCTGTGCACGGAGCGGATCCGGTAGTAGCCGCTGCCGGCGTCGACGAACCGCCACTGCTGGACGGCCAGGTCGTTGCGGGCGTACTGGACGATCGGCGCACCGTCGTTGGTGGCCCAGTTGTAGACGTCGAGCGCCTTGCCGCTGTGCCGGGAGACGATCACGTAGGTGGCGTTGGTGTCGACGGTCGCGGCCGAGGCGGTACCGACGTCGACGACGCCGATCGTCGCCACCGCGGCGAGTGTGGTCGCGCCGGCCAGGACTGCCGCCCGCCAGCGTCTGGCGGGCCGGGCGATGCCGGCCGGCGCCATGGACTGTGTCATTTCGGAGGACCTCCGGGAGCGTGGGTGGTGGGTCGGGACTAGGAACGCGCTTTCCTGTCGATGTCGGAATTTCCCCTGGCGATCAACCTCCATTGCTGGTCGTGCGGCCCGGAGCCGGGACACCGGCTCGTCAGCTGGCCGGGGCGTCGGACCTGATCCTCACCCGGTGGTCCGGCCACCGATGGTGGCGCCGGGACCGACCGTTCAGGGCGGCCGCCGTGTCGGCGCCGCTGGAGCGGGACTGTAGTAGAGCCATCGACGGTCGTCCAGATGACAGCAAACTTTCACCTGCTAGGCGACGTGGTCCGAATGGGACGGACCGTCGGGAACGCCGCCCGCGCCGACCCGGGTGGCGCCGCAACGGCCCGCCGGCTACGTACGACATGGACCGACATGCAGGCCGTTGCCCGGTTGGACGGTTGTGTGATGTCGAAAGGACAACGGTGGTTGTCCATGGCCGTGACGTCGCATAACGTCCCTGTCGTTGCCCGAGTATCCGGACGGATGCGGGCGGTGATCGCTTCGCCACACACGCGCGGAAGGGGAGGGACGTGCAACGACTGACAGCCAGCGGGGGGAAGAGATGGGCAGGCGGGCGAACGCGCCTGCTCGCGGCGTCGGTGCCCGTGCTCCTGGTCGCGGCGGCCGGGATGGCGGTCAGCGGCGCCGGGCCGGCGAACGCTGACCGGGGGGCCCGGTTCACGCCGACCGAGCGGGACTACTACATCAACTACGTCGACCCGAAGGTCGAGCGGCCCAGCGACGGCCCCGAGGTGGTGGTGAAGGACGGCAAGCGCGAGGTCAAGCGGGCCAAGCCGGACCCGGTCACCGCGTTCGGCCGGAAGTTCGCCGAGGGCAACCCGGTGGCGGCCCGGAGCCTGGCCAGGACCGAGGCCGAGGCGATCCGGACCGGAAAGAACCCCCGGCACATCCGCTACAAGCAGGCCGAGGAGACACAGGTCGCGAAACTGCTGACCATCCTGGTCGAGTTCAATCCCGACGCGGACGACGACTTCACCGGCGTGATGGTGCCGCGGGCCACCTTCGACGACGCGACCACGCCGGAGAACGAGCGCGAGTGCGTGCCCGGCAACGTCCAGAACGGGCCGCTGCACAACAACATCCCGAACCCGGCGAAGGCCTCCCACCCGGACAACAACTCGATGTGGGTGCCGGACTTCTCGACCGAGTTCTACAACAAGATGCTCTACAGCCGGGAGGGCATCACCGAGCGGGTCCGCACGGACCTGCGCGGCCCGGACGGCCGGCGCGGCATCGACCTGCGCGGCTACACGATGCGCAACATGTACCTGGAGATGTCCAAGGGCGCCTACACGGTCGCCGGCGAGGCGACCCCCTGGGTGACCGTGCCGCACTCCGAGGCGTGGTACGGCGCCGACACCTGCACCCAGGCCGACGGTGAGTGGGTGGCCGGAGCCAGCCAGGACATGAACGGGCACCCGGACAACCCGGCCGGCCCCGGCGCGCTCGGCGTCGACGCGGTGAACGTGCTGGCCGCGCAGAACCCGGACTTCCCGTGGGCCGACTACGACATCGAGGACGTGGCGGACGCCGACGGCGACGGCAACCTCAACGAGCCGGACGGCGTCATCGACCACCTGGTGCTGGTGCACGCGGGTGAGGACAAGTCCGGCGGTGGCGGCGCCGAGGGGCCGTACGCGATCTGGGCGCACTCGTCCGCGATCGTGCCCGGCCACACCATTCCGGGTACCGACAAGATGATCAGTAACTACATCGTCCAGCCGGAGGACTCCGGCGTCGGTGTCTTCGCCCACGAGTACGGCCACGACCTCGGCCTGCCCGACCTCTACGACGTCGGCTCCGGCGGTGACTCGGACGTCGACTTCTGGGACCTGATGTCGTCCGGCTCGCACACCGGCCCGATCTTCCAGGGCATCCCGACCCACATGGGACTCTGGGACAAGTTCGTGCTCGGTTGGGCCGACCCGGTGATCCTCAACCCCGGTGACGACCCGGCCCGGGTCAAGATCGGGCAGACCTCGCGGACCCCGGTCGGCACCGAGGACGGGGTCCGGGTGAACCTGCCGACCAAGCAGATCACCCTCTCCACCCCGCACAGCGGCGAGGGGCAGTGGTGGACCAACAACGACCAGTCCTGGGCCGACGTCCGGCTGACCCGCACCCTCCAGGTGCCGGCCGGCTCCGACGTGCGGTTCTGGCTCTGGAACAACTACTCCATCGAGGAGGACTGGGACTACGGCTTCGTCGAGGTCTCCACCGACGGTGGCAGCACCTGGGCCGAGCAGAAGGTCTTCGACGCGGCCGGCAACCTCGTCTCCACCGACGACGGTGACCCGGACCCGAACGGCCGGCTGCACGACTACGGCGACAAGAAGTACGGCCTGACCGGCAGCACCGGCGGGCAGTGGCGGCACGACTACGTCAGTCTGAGCGGCTTCGCCGGCCAGACCGTCCAACTGCGGCTGCGGTACGCCACCGACGCCGCGTTCGAGGACACCGGCTGGTTCACCGACGACTTCTCGGTCACCGCCGACGGTACGACCGTCTGGTCGGACGACGTGGAGAGCGGTGCCAACGGCTGGACCGCGACCGTCGGCACCTTCACCAACACCACCGGCACCGGCTGGGCCATCTCGCCCGGCGAGTTTTCCTACGCGCACTACTACCTCGCCGAGTGGCGTAACCACGACGGCTTCGACGAGGGCCTGAAGTACGCGTACCAGACGAACTACAACCGGGACGGTGCCTGGAAGGTGGACCGGGTGCCGTACAACGCCCCGGGCATGCTGGTCTGGTACCGGGACACCAGCTACGGCAACCTCAACCTGGTGCTGAACAACCTGTACGACCCGCCGAGCATCGGTGCCAAGGGCGGTCTGCTGATCGTGGACTCGCACTTCGACCCGTACCGCCGGCAGGGCACGGCTGCGGAGAAGGACCCGTCGGGGCTGAACAACCTGCCCTCCCGGCCGCAGTCGTCGAACGCGGCGTTCGGCTTCGGCAGGACCTATCCGTTCACCGAGTGTTACGAGGCGCCGAACGAGCCGTTCAGCGCGTACTGCACCAAGTTCAAGGCCCAGCCCGGAGTCAGGGCGTTCACCGACGCCAAGGGCTGGTACCCGGGCATCGAGTACCGGCCGGACCTGGACGCGGAGAGCCCGCTCTTCTTCCGGGACGCCGACGCGTCGGTCGTGGTGCCCTCCGAGGGCAACGCGCCCTACTCGGTGCGGACCGTGGACCGCAACGGCAAGCCGGCACGCAGCCAGTACGGCCTGGACCTGGGTGGCGGTGTCGTCACCGGTACCGGCAACCCGGGTGACGCCGGAGTGAACCTCGGCGTCCGGTTCGAACTGCTCCAGCCCGGTCACCGCAACCAGTGGGCGGTGGTGCGGGTGGTCCCACCCGCCGCACCGTAACCACCCACTACCGGCCAGATCCACCGGTCTCCAGGGGCCGCCGCCAGCATCCAGCCGGCGGCGGCCCCGCCCGTTCTGCGTTCCTCGTGTCCGGCCGGCGGCGACGGTGCTTCCAACACCGGTCAGGAGTTGCCGCTTCTCCTCGGCGCTTCAGGTCGCCTCATCCGCCCGGCCCCGGCCGCCCTGGTGTCCTCGGCACCTCCCGGCGACGGGGGAGGTAGCGGCAGCGCCCGGGGCGGCACCGGGGTGGAGACCACTATCGAGGTGGTCGTCTGTCCGAAGAGGAGGAACCGGTCGATGATCTCCTCCAGCTCGCCGATCGACGGGGCGTGCACCTTGAGGACGAAGCAGTCCTCGCCGGTGAGCCGGTGGCACTCCACCACCTGCGGCGTCTCCCGGGCGGCCTGGCTGACCCGGGGAACCTGACCGGGGCCGGGTCGGATGCGCACCAGAGCGGTCACCGACATGCCGAGCGCGGCGGGGTCGACCTCCATCCGGTAGCCGGTGATCACGCCGGCCGACTCCAGCCGCTGCACCCGCTCGGTGACCGCCGGGGCGGAGAGCCCGACCCGGCGGGCGAGTTCCGACATCGACAGTCGCGGGTCGTCGTGCAGTTCCGTCAGCAGGCGCAGGTTGCGGTCGTCCAGGAGGCGCGACCGGGCGTCGAAAGAGTTGTCGCCATTCGGCCTGGGATCTGTAGGCAAGTCGCCTCTCCCGCCTTGATTTTGACATTCACAGCTCGGGCACTGGTTCGGAAGATACTCCTATGCAGGACGTACGGGAAAACTCTGGGCCGCCCCGACCCGCTCCACCGGCCGGCCGGCTGTACCGGCTGCCGGTCCCGGCCTTCGTCGCGGCGCTGCCGGTACCGGCGGTCCTTGCGGTCAGCGCCGTCTTCCACTATCTCGGTCCGGCGTTCGCCGTGCTGCTCTTCGCCCGGCTGGACGTCCTCGGGGTCGTCTGGCTGCGGATCGCCAGCGCTGCCGTGGTGTTCGCGGTCTGGCGTCGGCCGTGGCGCCTGCTGCGCAGGTCGACGGCACGGCAACGCCGGATCCTGCTCGCGCTCGGTGCGGTGCTGGCGGCGATGAACACCATGTTCTACCTGGCGATCGAGCGGCTTCCGCTGGCCACGGTCGGCGCGGTCGAGTTTCTCGGCGTCATCCTGCTGGCCGCCGCCGGGGTACGGAGCCGGCGCAACGCGGTCGCGCTCGGGCTCGCCGTGGCAGGCGTCGCCGTACTCACCGAGATCCGGCTGGCCGGCGAGCCGCTCGGGTTCGTCTTCGCCTTCGCCAACTGCGCGCTCTTCGTGCTCTACGTGATGCTCGGACACCGGGTCGCCAACCAGGACCTGGGCGACGGCCCCAGTGGACTCGACCAACTCGGCGCGGCGATGCTTGTCGCCGCCGTGCTGACCGCTCCGCTCGGCCTCGCCGCCGCCCCCGCGTTCGGCGATCCCACCCTGCTGCTCGCCGCGATCGCCGTGGGGATCTGCTCCTCGGTCATCCCGTACGTCGCGGACCAGTTCGCGATGGCCCGGCTGCGCCGGGCGACCTTTGCCCTGATGTTGAGCGTCCTGCCAGCCTCCGCCACGGTCGTCGGCCTGCTCGTCCTCGCCCAACCGCCGACCGGCGGGGACCTGCTCGGGGTGGCGCTGGTGATCGCCGCGCTCGTGGTGCACCAGCAGCCGGCCGAGCCCTCACCAGCCATACCGCACCGGCAACCGCGCAACCGCCCCGACCGGCGGCGCCCCGGTTAGTCCCCACCCGCCTACCGGACCGTTCGGAGGCCGTCGAGTGCCGCCCGGAGCAGGGCGACCGCCGGCGGGATCTCGGCATCGGTGATGTTGCCGTAGCCGAGGACGAGTGCAGGTGACCCGCCCCGCCGCACCCGGTACGCGTCGAGGTCGGCCAGCCGCAGTCCGGTCTTCTCGGCCCCGGCAACCACCGCCGAGGTGTCGGTGCCGTCCGGCAGGTGCAGCAGGACGTGCAGCCCGGCGGCGGTGCCGGCCACCCGGCCCTCCGGCACCCGGGCGGCGAGTTCGCGCAGCAGCAGGTCGCGGCGGGTACGGAACCGGCGTCGGGCAGCCCGCAGGTGCGTGTCGTACCAGCCACGGTCGATGAAGGTGGCCAGGGCGAGCTGATCCAGCACCGGCGGGGGTACCGCGACGGCGTTCGCCGCCCGCAGCGCCGGCGACAGGGCCGGTGGCGCCACTGTCCAGCCCAGGCCGAGGGCGGGGGAGAGGGTCTTGCTGACCGAGCCGACCAGGAAGACCCGGCGCGGGTCCAGGCCCTGCATCACCGCGATCGGCCGGCGGTCGTAGCGGAACTCGGCGTCGTAGTCGTCCTCGACGACGTACCCGTCGACCGCCCGGGCCCAGCGCACCAGTTCGGCCCGGCGGTCGGGGCTGAGCATCGCCCCGGTCGGAAACTGGTGTGCGGCGCCGACCACGACCGCCCGCACCCCGGCGGTCCGGTTCAGCTCGGCCACCCGCAGCCCGTCGTCGTCCACCGGGACCGGGACGGTGCGCAGCCCGGCGCTCACCGCCGCCTCCTGGAGCCGGCCCCAGCCCGGTTCCTCCACCGCCACCTCGGCGATCCCCTCCGCCCGCAGCATCCGGCAGATCCGGACCAGTCCGTCGGTGATGCCGGAGCAGACCAGCACCGACCCGGGCTGTGCGTCGGCGCCGCGTGAGCGCCGCAGGTATTCGGCGAGCGTGCCCCGCAGCGCCGGATGGCCGGCCGGATCGGGTGGGCCGAGGTCGTAGCGCGCGGCCGAACCGGTGACCGTGTGCACCGCCTCGGTCCAGCGGCGACGGGGGAAGGCGCGCAGGTCGGGCAGGCCGGGCGCCAGGTCGAAGCGCAGCGGTGGCAGTACCGGCCCGGGCACCGCGCGGCGGCGTGCCGGCGCGGTCTCCGGTGACCACGAGACCCGGGTGGCCGAGCCGACCCGGGCCGCGAGGTATCCCTCGGCGACCAGTTGCGCGTACGCCTCGGTCACCACCCAGCGCGAACAGTCGAGTTCCTCGGCGAGCGCCCGGCTGGGCGGTACGGCGGCGCCGGTGGCGAGCCGGCCGTCCCGGATCGCGGCCCGCAACGCCCGGGTCAGCCGGTCGTGCAGGGGGCGCCGGACCCGCTCCCGGGACTCGATCTCCAGCAGGGTGGCCCAGGCGGAATTGGTCTGGAAATCTGCCACGACATTGGAGCGTACCGCCCGTCCGATCGCGCCTACCGTTCCAGTCATGACCTACAACATCGCGCTTGGCGCCATGCTCTTCGGCACCGTCCAGGACGAGCGGCGTTCCTTCGAGCTCCTGGACCACTTCGTCGAGGCCGGCGGCACCTGGATCGACACGGCGAACTGCTACGCCTTCTGGGCCGACCCCAGCGGGTACGGCGGGCAGAGCGAGGAACTGCTCGGGCGCTGGCTGGCCCGGCGCCCTGGGGTACGCGACCGGATCAAGATCAGCACGAAGGTGGGTTGCGAGCCCACCGTGGCCGGCCGGTTCCCGGAGACCGCGGAGGGCCTGTCGGCGTCGGCGATCAAGAACGGTATCGACGGCAGCCTCCGCCGGCTCGGAGTGGACCACGTCGACCTCTACTGGGCACACATGGAGGACCGCCGTACCCCGTTGGCGGAGACGGTCGCCGCCTTCGACGAACTCGTCTCCGCCGGTACGGTCGGCGCGCTCGGCTGCTCCAACCACGCGATCTGGCGGGTGGAGCGGGCCCGGGAGATCGCCCGGTCGAACGGGATGACCGGGTTCACGGCGGTGCAGCAGCAGCTCAGCTACCTCAAGCCACGCCCCGGGACCCGACCGAGCGTGGTGCACCGGTTCGGTGCGGTGAGCGACGAGGTGGTCGACTACCTGGAGTCACACCCCGAGATGTCGCTCTGGGCGTACACGCCGTTGCTCGGCGGCCAGTACACCCGGGCGGACAAGCCGCTGCCGCCGGAGTACGAGCACCCGGGCACCGAGCGCCGGCTCGCGGTACTGGACGAGATCGCCGCCGAGACCGGCTCCACCCGCAACCACGTCGTACTCGCCTGGCTGACCGGTGGGAACCCGGCCGCCACCCCGATCGTCGGGGTGAGCACCGTCGAGCAGTTGCGGGAGGCGCTGGCCGGAGTGGCCCTGGTGCTCACCCCCGAACAGCGGGCCCGGCTCGACGCCGCCGCCTGACCGGGCTGCCTGGCCCGGTGCATCGGGGGCGGGCCCAGGCCCTGGCTCGGCGGATCGGGGGCGGGCTCAGGCGCGCGGCACCGGATGCCAACCGGGTCCGGATGGCCACCTCGACGGTGACCATCCGGACCCGGTGTCCAGCGGCCGCGCCGCGCCCGACGAGGCGCGACGGATCACGAGAGCCCGGCCGGGCTCGGTCACCCCGTCGTCGGTCGACCGTCGCCGTCCTGCTCGCCCGGGTCGGCGGGTGGGATGGGAAAGTTGCGGTCGAAGACGTTGTCGGGGTCGTAGGCCGCCTTCACGGCACGCAGCCGGCCGAGGGTGGGCTCGGGAAACGCGTCCAGCAGCCGCTCGGGTGCGGTGTCCACCTCGAAGCTGAGGTACATGCCGTCGAGGTGCGGGTAGAGCTCGGCCCAGAGCCGGTCGAGCCGCGACCGCCGCTGCGGGATGGTGGCGGCCAGCACCGAGAAGTTCTGCGTCCGGTGTGGATAGGCGGTCTCGTCCCGGCCCACGTCGTTCACGGCGCCACCGACCGAGCGGAGTTGCATCACGAGTACGTCGCCGGAACGGATCATCCCCGCCATCGCGCTCGCCGCCGCCGGGGTGACGTGGTGCAGCAGCCCGCTGTGGCTGTCCACCAGTCCCTGGCCCCGGTGCTGGTTTCCGGGCGGGGTGACGATCGCCGGATAGGGGAGCAGTTGGGCCTGCTGGTCGAGGACGGGTCCGATCTCCAGGAACGGGCTCAGCGCGGCCTCGGCCGCCCCGACGTCGTCACCGGCGTAGACCAGCGTGACCTGGGCCATCGGCGGGGCGCCGCGCCGGGCCGGGAAGAGGGAGAGGAAGCTGGTGATCTCCCGGGGGGACCGCTCGACCAGCCCGCCCCAGCGTTGGAGCAGCTCGGCGGGTTCCGAGGCGTCCAGCACGAGCTGGGCGTAGCCGACGTCGCCGACCTCGTACGCCTCCAGCTCCAGTGCGGTGACCACGCCGAAGTTGCCGCCGGCACCGCGTACCGCCCAGAAGAGGTCGGGGTGGTTGTCCCGGTCGACCCGGAGCTGTCGCCCGTCCGCGGTGACGATCTCGGCGGCGACGACGTGGTCGATGGTCAGCCCGTACCTCCGGACCAGGTAGCCGATCCCGCCGGTGGTGGCGAGGCCGCCGACGCCGACGTCACCGTAGTCGCCGGAGCTCATCGCCAGGCCGTACGGGGCGAGTGCCCGGGCGACGTGTCCCCAGCGGGCGCCCGGTTCCAGCCGGATCCGCCGGGTGGCCCGGTCGAGCACCTCGACCCGGTCCAGTTTCGACAGGTCGAGCACGATCCCACCGTCGTTCGTGGAGCGGCCACTGATGCCGTGCCCGCCGCTGCGTACCGAGATCGTCACGCCCTGCGAGCGGGCGTACCCGAGCGCCTGCACCACCTCGGCGGCGCTCTCCGGCCGGATCACCAGCGCCGGTGAGCCCTGCCGGCTGTAGGTGTGCCGGACCCGGTCGTAGTCCGGGTCGCCGGGTTCGACCGCCCGCCCGGCCAGTGCCGCCGGCAGCGCGTCGTAGTCGATGCCCCGGTGCCGCCTGGCCAGCGCCACGGCCGGCCGGACCGGTCCGGCCGCGGTGCCGTTCTTGCGCCGTTCCGTGGCGACCGCCTCGCGCAGCGCCGGTGCCACCTCCTGACCGAAGGTCTGGAGCAGGCGCGGGTCGTCCCGGCCGATCAGGAACGCGCTGAACCCCTCGTCGAGGACGAGTGGAAGCAGTTGGTCGACCCACTGCTCGGGCGGCCCCTGGAGGAAGCCGCGTCCGGTGCTGGAGAAGTCGACCCGCATGATGTTGAGCAGTCGGCGGATCTGCCGGGGATCGCGCCCGGCCGCCAGCGCCGCCTCGTCGATCAACCGGTTGGCGGTGACCCGGTCCGGGGTGTCCAGGTATTCCTGGGTCGGCAGCCAACCGTCGGCCTTCTGTCCGGTCAGCGCCAGCATCCGTGGCTTGTACGCACCCAGCCAGATCCCGATCTCGTGCGCCGGTGCGGGGCCGCGCCGCATTCCGGGTACCGGATAGTGCTCGCCGGGCAGCCGCAGCGGTCCCGCCGTCGTGGTGTCCCACACCCCGCGCAGTACGTCGATCGCCTCGCGCAGCGCCGCCACGCCCGGCCCGGCGCCGAGCCGGCGGCCGCCCATCCCCTCGATCGCGTCCCAGAACGCCCCGGCGCCCAGCCCGAGTTCGAACCGTCCCCCGGAGAGCAGGTCGAGGCTGGCGGCGGCCCGGGCCAGCACAGCCGGCGGGCGCAGCGGCAGGTTGAGTACGTTGGCCGAGACCCGGATCCGCTCGGTACGGGCGGCGACCCAGCTCAGCAGGGTCCAGGTGTCGAGGAACCCGGGGTTGTAGGGATGGTCCTGGAAGGTGGCCAGATCGAGTCCGGCCGACTCCGCCAGTCCGGCCAGCTCCACCACCCGCTCGGGCGCCTCCGCGCTGGGCGTGATGAACGCGCCGAAGAGCAGCTCATGGCCGTGATCAGGCATCGCTTACCTCCGCGCCCCCGTCGAGGAATCGACAGGAACTCTAGATGGAATATCTTCTGTCCTACAACTCATATTGTAAGCAGCGTATTCCGTGGGAGGCTGGGGTGAGCGGGGCGGCCGGAGGGGACGACACCGGGCAAACCACCCCGAAGCGTCGGTTCGGTGTGACACAGTCGTCGGAAGTCGGTACGGAACCTGCGGGAGGGCCGGGTGCAGACCAACATGACCGAGCGGCTGCTGGACGCGCTCAGGCAGGCCGCGGATGCGCACGAGGAGCACGAGAAACAGCTCGGCCGCAGCGACCCCGACTGGCCGCAGTGGTATGCCGAGCACATGACCCGGACCCTGACGGCGGACGGCTACGAGCTGTCCCGCACCCCGCTGTCGTAGGCGCCGGCCCGGCGTACGCCCACCGTCACCTCAGCACCAGCACGCCGTAGTAGTCGAGCCGGTCGACAGTCACCGCCAGGCGGCCCTGCCGGCAGGACCAGTCCGGCACCCGCGACCCGGCGAAGTCGGGGGAGACCAGCGTGATCCGCCGGGGACAGGACGGCAGGTCGACGCGTACGCCGACGCCGGTCTGCGGGACGATGCCCCGCTCGTAGTTGTGGTTGACCAGGTGCAGCGTCCGCGCCCCACTGCCGCGCTGCACCAGCAGGCTGGCCGCGACGTTGCCGGTGCCGACCCGTACCTGCTGCGCGGCGTGGTCGTTCTCGCGGTAGAGCGCCCGGTGCTCCCGGTAGAACCGGGTGTACGTCCGGAAGAAGTCCAGCATCCCGGACTGTTCCGCCGTCGGGCCGCCGACGGTGTCCCTGAGGTGGAAGGCCGGAAAGAGCCCGTTGGCGTACGCCTCGGCGCCGAAGATCTGCCAGTAGTCACGCTTCTGCGCGAGCGGCAGGTTCTGGTAGTTGGTCATCATGTCGTTGGGCCAGTCGATGAAGATCGCCGCCGGTACGCCACCGGCGATCTCGCGGTTCTTCTCCTTGAGATAGCGGTAGTTGGCCTGCAACGACTTGGCGCCGTTGAGCTGCCCGTCGACCACCGGCACGTAGTCGGCGCCCCGGAAGTCGGGGGTCTGCTCGTCGGGGTTCCACGGATACATCCCGACGCTGTTGAAGTCGACGTACGGCAGCAGCCCGTTCGAGCTGATCAGGAGCCGGCGGCCCGCGCTGTCCCGGGCGTACGCCCGCAGTTCGTCCACCATCTCCTTCCAGTACCGCCGCAGGTAGCTGGCGGTGAACGAGTGGTCGTCGGCGTACATCCGGTTGGGAGTGACCCGCCCCCACTCGGCGGCCAGCGGGTTGGCGGCGTTGAGCGGGTCGAGGTGCCAGCCGCCGGCCCGCAGGTGGTCGCGGTAGTTGAAGTTGCGGGTCAGGTCGTCGGCGGGTACGTCGGCACGGACGAGGTTGTCCTCGGTCATGCCGAACCGGGACCGCCAGTCGGCGGCGGTGAAGGTGGGGTACTTCGCCAGCAGGTAGCGGTTGAAGTCGGCGATCGTGTGGTCGTCGAAGCCCTCGTTGCCGTTGAAACCGTACTTCTGCCCGCCGCTGAAGCCGGCGTTCACCTCGTCGAGGTTGATCCCGTCCACCCCGCCGTCGATCTGGATCTTCGCCCAGTCGAGCAAGTAGCTCCGGTACCTCGGATTGAAGATGTTGCCCCGGCGGGCCGGCTCGGGGAAGCCGAACTCGTCGTGCGGCACCGGATTGTTCTCCGCGTCCCGGGTCGACATGTCGTCGAAGATCTCGGCGGTCGCGAAGTCCTGCGGGAAGATGACGCTTGCGGTCCCGCTGCCCATGAAGGTGATGCCTCGGGCGTGGTAGCGACGGATCTGGTCGAAGTTGTAGTCGGCCGCCTCGTCACCGTTCGTCGACCACTTGCCGATGGCCCGGATGGTGACGTCCGGGGCGAGCCGGTAGACCTGCGCGTCCTCCTCGTGCACGTCGGACTGGCTGAAGCCGAAGACCGCGAAGTCCGCCGCCCGGGGCGTCGGCGGTGCGGCGGCGGCGGGTGGCACCGGCGGCACCATCGCGAGTACGACGGCAGCCAGTGCCCAGCGGGTTGTTCCGGATCGCCGTCGCATCGGGTTCCTCCGGTGGCCATGCATTTCCCAGCGTCCCCGGCCGGCCGGGTGTGGCGCCGTGCACCGGCAGGGCACCGCGAGCATATGCCCGGAGGGTCAATATAGAAAGACGTCTATTGAGGGCAGTTCCCGCTGGTCCGGGTGACGGTGTACTCGGTGTCGTCGTGGGTGATGCCGGAAGGCTCACCGTCGAAGTACGCCTCGACCTTCTGCAAACCCCGCCGCTGTTCGTAGTGCAGGTGTGGGGCGCCGGAGTTGCCGGTGCTGCCGACCCGCCCGATCTGCTCGCCCTGCTCCACCCGCTGACCGACCTCGACCAGCGGCGGTTCGAGCAGGTGGAGGTACTGCGTCTCCCACCTGCCGCCGTGGTCGATCTTCACCCAGTAGCCGCCGCCCCGGCCGCGCGGACCGTCCGGGTTCTCCGGGGTACGGCCGCCGAGCGAACCGTTGATCCCGGCGACCGTGACCCGGCCCCCGTACGACGCCAGCACCGGCCGCCCCCACGCCTCGCCCTCGGTGGGGAAGAGGTCGACGTCGTAGTCGTCGTGCCCGGGATAGGTGCCGAGCTGCCACTGCTCGCCGCAGGCCACCGGCAGTTGGAAGAGTGGACGCGGCCCGGCCGGCCGCAGCAGCAGCACGGCGACCACGCCCGCCGCGAGCAGGGTCACGGCCGCCCCGATCGCGGTGAGGATCAGCAGCACTCTGCTGGTACGGCTACGTGGGCGGCGGCGGGCACGGCGTCTGGTCGGCTGGCCGTTCGTCACCGCCCCGAGGATGGCAGACGGCGCCAACCCGCCGGCCGGCGGGTACGCCCGCACCGGAGCACGAACCGGTGGCCGGCGCCGCACTGCGGGCGGGGTCATCGATCCACTTGTCCTGACGCCCTGGCATAACCTGTTGGTCCAGCGAGGTCGTTTCGGCGGGGTCCCGGTGGTTCCCCGCGTCGAGTTCGATCTTCGGTCGATCGGGCGGTATCGTTGCACGCCGCACCCCTGCTCATGTTTCCGGGACGCCGCCGACGGCACCCGTCCCGAGACGACGAGTGGATCCTCGGCACCCTGGGAGTCGCCTCGTGACCCTGCCACCGCCCGAGGCGACCGCCGACTGGTTCGGGACCGCCGCCGCAGCGCTGCCGGACGACGCCGAGCAGGCCATCCTGGTCGGCCGGATCTGGGATCCCGCCGTCGGTGGACCGTCGCCGGTGGTGGTCCGCGACGGTGACGTCTTCGACCTCAGCGCCGAGTTCGCCACCGTGCGGGACATCTGTGAGCTGCCGGAACCCGCCACCGTGGTCGCCGGGCTCGGTGGCCGGCGGGTCGGTGGCTTCGCGGAGCTGCTGGCCAACACGGGCCGGGCCGACCGGGACCGCGACCGGCCCTGGCTGTTGGCGCCGGTCGACCTCCAGGCGCTCAAGGCCGCCGGGGTGACCTTCGCGGTCTCGCTTGTCGAACGGGTCATCGAGGAGCGGGCTCGGGGCGACCTCGGGCGCGCGGCGGAGATCCGGGAGCGGCTGCTCGCCGAGGTGGGCACCGAGCTGGCGGACCTGACGCCGGGCTCCGAGGAGGCCGCGCGGCTGAAGGAACTGCTCGTCGCCGAGGGGGTCTGGAGCCAGTACCTCGAGGTGGGGATCGGACCGGACGCCGAGATCTTCACCAAGGGGCAGGTCCTCTCCGCCGTGGGTACCGCCGTGCCGGTAGGGGTACTCGCCGGGTCGACCTGGAACAACCCCGAGCCGGAGGTGGCGCTCCTGGTCGCGTCGAGTGGGCGGATCGTCGGGGCGACCCTCGGCAACGACGTGAACCTGCGGGACGTCGAGGGCAGGTCCGCGCTCCTGCTGCCCAAGGCCAAGGACAACAACGCGTCGTGTGCGCTCGGCCCGCTGGTCCGGCTCTTCGACGACCGGTTCGACCTGGATCGGGTACGCCGGATCGAGGTGGCCCTGGAGATCGAGGGGCCGGACGGCTTCCGTCTCGACGGCGTCTCGGAGATGTCGCGGATGTCGCGTGACCCGGCGGAGCTGGTAGGGCAGTTGCTCGGCCCGCACCACCACTATCCGGACGGCGCGGTACTGCTGCTCGGCACCATGTTCGCGCCGATCCAGGACCGGGACCGCCCGGGGGAGGGGTTCACGCACAAGGTCGACGACGTGGTCCGGATCAGCTCGGCGTCGCTCGGCACCCTGGTCAACCGGGTACGGCACAGCGAGGAGTGCGAGCCCTGGGACTTCGGGATCCGTGACCTGATGGGCAACCTGGCCGGGCGGGGACTGCTGTGAACCGGGCCGGGGCCCGGTGCGGTGGCTGGACGCCGCCACACCGGACCCCGGAAGGATCCCCGGGTACGGGAACTACCGGGCCGAGCAGGTGGGACTCATCCCCGTCCCGGTGCCCGACCCCTGGAACCCGAACTCGGTCGACTGGCCGGCGGCGATCGAGCCGTTGAAACTGACGTTCGTGAACTGCACCGCCCCGGTGTTCCCGCTGCGGTTGGCGTTCCAGACGTTCGTGACGCTGGCACCGGACGGCAGGGTCATCGAGACCGTCCAGCCGTTTACCGGCGCCGAGCCGGCCGTCACCCGGACCGTGGCGACGAATCCGCCCGTCCACTGGTTGAGCGACACCGTCGCCGAGCAGGCGCCGCTGACCGGCGGGGTCGTCGGCGGAGTTGTCGGCGGCGCGGTGGTGGGCGGGGTGGTGACCGGAGGCGTCGTCGGTCCACCGGTCGGCGGCGTGGTGGGCGTCGTACCGCCGTCGGTCAGGGTCGGCGTCTGCCAGTCCCGCCACTCGGCCAGGTTGCCCGCCTTCCGGCTGGAGATCCGCATCGTGCCGGCGGCGTTGCCCGTCTTCAGCAGGAACTTCTGCAGGTTCTGCTGGAGCGGGGTACGCCACTCGGACCGGACAGCACAGTGGGTGCCGTCCTGGACGTCGGACCAGTAGGTGATGTTGTCGCCCGCACCGAGTGCCTTGTAGACCTCGGCACCGCCCAGCGCCGCCACGCTGCCGGACCGGGCGCCCAGCCAGTCGACGTGCGGGTTGTCCATGATGAACAGGCCGCGCGGGGCCACCATGCCGACCATCTGGTGGGTGTCGACCGGCAGGCTGCTCGGGTTGCCGGTGAAGGAGCTGAACGCGTCACCCAGCCACGGCTGCTCGCCGTACGCACTGCTCAGCGGCTGCGCCCCGCTCTCGGTGGCGATCGAGCGGAAGGCGCCGACGCCGCCGCTGCCGGACTCGATCGGCATGGTCAACGCGATGCGCTGGTCGAAGACGCCGATGGTGAAGGCGCCCTTGCCGTACCGGGAGCAGCCGGTGACACCCATCGCGTCGGCCCGGAGGATGTTGCCGCCGGAGGACTCGATCACGTCGATGATCCGGCTCACGCCCCAGGCCCAGGCCATCAGGATGCCGGTACTGCTGGAGGCGCCGTAGATGCTGTAGAAGGCGCCCTGCTTGTTGTTCCGGGGAGTGCCCTCCCGGCCCACCGCGAGGGGGTCGAAGCTGATGGTGGCGACCCCGGCGGACCGGATCGTGGAGGTGTCGGCGCCGAATCCGCCCACGACGATGACGGCCGGGAACGGGCCGGTACCGCTTGGCAGTTGGACCCCTGCCGAGAAGCTCGCGCTGCGACCCTGGTCCGACACGTTCACCGTGATGCTGGAGTTCGACACCGTCCCGGTGACGGTGGCCGGCTTCGCCGGCTTCTGGCCATAGACGTGCCGCTCCGCCAGTTCCCTGGTCTCGGCCCGCAGGCAACGCCAGTCGGCCTTGCTGGTGATCCGGGTACCGTTCATCTTCCGGAACGGGTCGGGAAGCCTGGAGCTGGAGGTCGAGGAGCCGGAGCCGGGTACCGGGCAGTCGGCACCCTCGTCTTCGACGCTCGATGCGGTCGCGCCGACGTCGGCGGCGGCTTCGGCGCTGGTTGTCGTTCTCGCTACTACAGTTACCGTTCCGACGACCGCGAGCGCTGCTACCGCCAGCGTGACGACCGTCGAACGGATCGTAGAGCAGCCCGAGTTGGTGGCCACCAGGGCTCTCCTTCCGAGGTGGGGGTGGTGGATGCGGCGGCAAGTGATCGATGATCACCGATGCCAACCTGATAAGTTTCAGGCAGGGCGGTGAAACATGTCAATGTCACAGCCGGTGCCCGCCGCTGCCTCGCCGTCCGCCTTGGAGCCGCTGCCACCCACTTCTGAGGGACGAGCACGGCGAAGGCGCCGCGCAGGGCGGCGCCTCGTGCCAACCACCAGCGACGACAGCCGCCGGCCTGCCAGGTGTTACCGGTACGCGTGCCGGCGTCGCCGGCCGGAGCGGATGTCGCGCCTGTCGCCCCGGAGGAACGCGCCGCCATCCGGGGCCGGAACCCTCACACTGTCCGCTCAGTGCACCGCGTCGGGGTGCCCGGTCGTCGCCGCACCGCCACCGCTACCGCCGGACGCCCCGCCGGCCATCCCCGAGTTGTCGTCCTCGGTGACGATGTCCGGTCTCTCGTCGGTGTCCGACGGCGCCGGGACCTCCGTGTCGGCGACCACCTGAGTCAGGCTGGCCTGGCCGTCCTCGTCCTCGGCGCGCTCCGGATCGACCGGCTGCTCACCCTGACGCGCCCGGTATCCCATGACCGTCCTCCCGACTGCGCTCCCGGACGCGGCGGTCGCCCGCCGCTGCCCACCGAGGGCACGTCCGCGCGCTGCGCATACCCACGTCAGACCCGGAGTCACCCACCGGCCCCCGAAGTGCCGGGTCGACCATCCCGGGAGGGCCGGCGAAAGGGACATCCGCGCATCGACGGAGACAACGGCACATCGACGGGACAACGGTCGCTCGCCGGGTGGAGCCATCTGACAGCCGGCCGGCGGTGTGCTCAGGCCGGCGGTGCGCTCAGGCCAGCAGCGCCGGTCTCATCTCCGCGCCGAGGTTGATCGCGCTGACCACCCGGTGGCCGGTGGGGTCGTAGACGTCGATGTTGTTGTTGCGCCGCATCAGCTCCCGCGCCGGGGGCGGCAGCCGGGGCGGGTCGTCCATCGCCGCGCGGACCTGCCGGGCGGTCGAGATCAGCCGGTTGGCCAGGGCGGCGGCGTCGACGTCCGCCCGGACGCGGCCGTACTCCCAGCCGGCGGCGGTGAGGTCGAGTACCTCGAACACGTGCCGCAGCAGCGGGCTCGGGTCGGTCATTCGCACCAGCCGGGGTGCCCGGGCACCGACCACCGCCACCGCCCCGGCCACCTGGGCGTACGGGTGGAAGTCGCACTGCAGCGTCAGCAGCGGCCAGCGCAGGTGCGGCCCCGCCTCCCGCCACAGCGGCCGGTAGTTCCGCCGGTCGACAACGAGCCGGCGCCCGGTACGCCGGTAGAGCTCGGTCGCCTGGGCGAAAAGATCCGCGTGGGCCGCGTCGGCGAACTCCCGGAGCACCCTGGTCGCCACGACCAGCCCGTCGTCACCATCAAGTAACCGGGTGACCGCCTCGGCCTGGTCGGCGAACCGGACCTGCCCGACGGCACCGAACCGGTGCCGGAGATCCTGGAGAAGGGCCTCCTGCCGGGCCGGATCGTGCTGGATCTGCCTGCGACCCAGCAGGCGCTGGAACCACCGCATGTCGTCTCGTTTCAGCAGCCGACTGACGAACGCGGCAATGCTACAAGGTGTCGGCGGCGGAAGCGGACACCACCACGACACCGGTTCGGCGGTTCGGCGAAGACCGGTTCCGCGTCAGCCCCGCTGTCCCTCGTGGGAACGGCGGGGCCTCCTTGGCGCTGGATCCCAGGCGCACCACGGCAATCCCGCGATCCTACCGGTGATCCAGCCCTGACGATCTTCCCGGTGGGCGGCCCGGAACGCCGGCGATGTGTACCGTCTCCGTCGTGCTGGACGGACTCGACCGGGTGCCGTGGGCGGAGCTGACGCACGCGTACGGCCGCGCCGGTGACGTACCCGACCTGATCCGCGAGATCGGCGGTCCCGACGAGGAGGACGCGCTGCACGCGCTCTACGAGCTGCGCGCCCGCATCCTGCACCAGGGCGGCGTCTGTGCGGCGACCGCCCCGGCGGTGCCGTTCCTGGCCGCTCTGCTGGACGACCCGGCCACCACCGATCCGGGCGGCATCGCGCACCTGCTCGGC
This sequence comes from Plantactinospora sp. CNZ320, assembly GCF_002846275.1. Classification (NCBI taxonomy): domain Bacteria; kingdom Bacillati; phylum Actinomycetota; class Actinomycetes; order Micromonosporales; family Micromonosporaceae; genus Plantactinospora; species Plantactinospora sp. CNZ320. The sequence continues at coordinate 1,750,322 of NZ_PJMP01000001.1, read as the reverse complement.
GACATGGCGAACGTCGTCGACCCGGACGATCCGGTGCTGGCCGCCCTCCGCCGTACGGTCACCGCCGAGGTCGACCGGCTGCTTCCGCTGCTGGCCGCCGCCGACCCGTGGTGCCGGCTGGCCGCCGCCTTCGCCCTGGGACAGTGCCCGGGGCGGGCCGGCGACATCCTGGCGGCACTGCGCCAGCGGTGGCGGGTCGAGACCGACGATCAGGTACGCGGCGCACTCGTCATCGCGGCCGCCGCCCTCGACCCGGGCACCACCCTGCTCACCGAGGCGCTCGCGGAGAGCCAGCCGGGGACCGTACGCGCCGCGGCTGCGCTGGCCGCGGCCCGGGCACCGGCACCGTGGCCGGGTGACGTGGCAGTCGCGGCGGTACGGGCCGGCTGGGCCGACGGGGACAGCTGGCTCGACCGCGCCGGCAGCGAGTACGGCGTCGAGATCGGACCGTACCTGTGGAACTGGGACCCGATCGAGGACCTGCTCGACCATCTCACCCCGGCCGACCAGCCCGCCGTGGTCGCCGCACTGCTCGGCTCGACCGATCCGGCGGTACGCGCGAAGGCGGTCGACTGTGGCGGCGAGCTCGTCGACCGGTACCCGTCGATGCGCCGGTCGATGGCGCTGGTGCTCGCGTCCGCGCTCGACGACCCCGACCCGCAGGTCCGGGCGGCGGCGGTACGCGGGCTGCACCGGGCCGACCCGGCCGCCGCCTCCGTCGCGGCCGACCGACCTTTGCCGACCTCGGACGGCAATCTCAAGTAATCCTCAAGATCCGGTTCTGCTCGCCCGTCGATGCGAAAAATGCGCATACGCTCACCGCACCCAGCCCGTCCACCGGCCGTACCACGCTTCTCGGGTCGACGACCGTCGTCGTCACCAAGGACCGTCGTCGTGACCAGGGCTCGTCGCACCAGGGCTGACACGGCGAGCCCAGCACGACCGCGCGCAACGGGACAAGCAGCTTCTCCCACGCCCGGGCCGACCCGGCAGCGACCGCAGGCCGTAAACAGAAGGAGGGAGCATGCGACGCAGACGACTGCGCATCGCGCTCTTCGCGCTGCCCGCACTGGTGGGGACCGTCCTGATGGCTACCGCACCGGCGGGCGCGGATCCCACCGGGTCCGCCGGCACCACCGGGCGGTCCGCACTGGAGAACGAGGAGTCGGTGGGCCTGGTACGCATCCAGCTGACCGGCGCCGACATGCTGGACAGGGTGGTCGCCGCCGGCTTCGACCTCGAACACGGCCTCCGGCGCGTCCCGGCCGGCATCGAGGGTGAGGCGGTGCTGACCGCCCGGCAGGTCACCGAACTACGGGGAATGGGCGTCAGGATCCTCGGCGGCGAGGAGTCCTTCTCCTGGAGCGACGAGGCCGACGGCGGGTTCGCGGCCCTCGGCGCGCGGGCGGTCCAGCCGCAGACCCACGAGAAGACGGTACGGGTCGTCCGCGCCGACTGGTTCACCACCAAGGGCCAGGGCTTCCTCTACGTGGAGGCGCGGACCACCGAGGGGCAGCAGTCCGACCCGGTGGTGCAGATGCAGTTGGAGAACGACTCGGGCCGGGGTACGCCGTTCGGCTTCGCCCGCACGATGAGCCGGTTCGTGGACTCCGGGCAGTACATGTTCCACCGGAACCTGTTCAAGCTCGACGTACGGCCGAAGCAGATCCGGGTGACGAGCTCGACCGGCGGTGTCACCACGGGTGACGTCTCCGACTGGCTGGAGAACGCCCCGCCGCCGCTGACCGCGCGTCCCGGTTACAAGTCGAACTTCGTGGACGGTTACCGGCACCCGCAGCAGCTCTACCGCCGTGCCGAGGAGATCGCCCGGCAGTACCCGGACATCGCGGAGATCGTCTACCTGCCGAACAGGACCAACGGCTACCAGCGCAAGGCGCAGGCCACCATCGGCGGTACCGGGCAGGAGGCGGTGGTCGTCAGCTCGGCGGCCTGGGGCCACGAGGGCGGCAACGACGTGACCGTCGAGTTCGTCGAGCGGCCGGGCGCCAACCTCCCGCTCGGGGTCGAGGTCTCCGGCAAGGCGGTCCGGGTACTCCTCGCCAAGGACGCCTCCGGCGCGCTAGCGAGTACCGCGGCCGAGGTGGCGGCGGCGCTGGAGAGCGGGTCCCAGGGTCTCGTCGACCGGGCGCACCCGTACCGGACGAACGCCGGCACCGGAATCGTCGCGCCGACGGCTGGTCCGGTCGCGCTCACCGACTTCCTCGACCAGAAGCGTGCCGGCGCGCCGGAGGGTGAGGTGCCGCGTGGCCCGGCCACCATCCCGGTACTGCGGATCGGCAAGCACCGCGACGGCAAGAAGCCGGGCGTGCTGATCCAGGCCCAGGACCACGCCCGCGAGTGGGTACCGGCGACGACCACGCTGGAGACGGCCGAGCGGCTGGTGCACAACTACCGGACCGACCGGGAGACGAAGAAGATCGTCAACGACACCGACATCTTCCTCATCCTCTCCAACAACCCCGACGGGGCGAACTACAGCTTCTACAACTTCGCCTCGCAGCGCCGGAACCTGACGAACCACTGCCCGGACGAGAACGCCGATCCGGCCCAGCGGAACGCCTGGGGCGTCGACCTGAACCGCAACTACCGGGTCGGGTCGGGGCACGACGGCTACGCGGGCGGCTCGACCAACTGCGTCAGCAACAACTTCCAGGGGCCGGAGAAGCTCTCCGAGCCGGAGTCGAAGAACATCATCTGGCTGGTCGAGAAGTACTCGAACATCAAGTTCATGATGTCGGTGCACTCCAACGGCGGCCAGCTCTTCTGGCAGCCCGGCGCCTACATCGCGGACGGGCGGATCACCACGCCGCGCCCGCCGCTCGGTGACGAGGCGTTCTACTGGCAGTCGGCCGCCCGGATCCTGTCGCAGGTCAAGGCGCACCGGGAGACAGTCGTCACGCCGGAGAACGTCGGCGGGTCGTCGGACGTCCTCTACTCCTCGGCGGGCAACGTACGCGAGGACCTCTACCACACGTACGGGATCTACGCCTTCGGCTGGGAGGTCGGTGGCTCGGTCTACAACCCGGGTACCGGCAACTGGCAGGGCGGTTCGTTCCAGCCACCCTGGGCGGGCGACCCGAACCTGGTCAGCGGCCACGCCGAGACGATGGAGTACGCCAACGGGATCATGGAGATGTTCCGGATCGCGGCGGAGTGGGGCAACGACAAGCGGGATCCGACCTCCCGGCTCCTGCCCGGCGGTGGGACGTACCGCGACTCCGTCGACGTGCGCTTCGAGACCGACGAGCCGGCCACCATCTACTACACGACGGACGGCAGCCGCCCCACCCTGGAATCCCCCCGCTACGAGGCGACCGAGTTCCGTGAGCCGGGGCAGGTGTTCCACGTGACCGAGACAACCACGTTCCGCTGGTTCTCGGTCGATGCCGCCGGCAACATCGAGAACAACTACGACCCGACGAAGAACGACCGTCGGGAGAAGTACCGCACGGCGACGATCAGGATCGTCAAGCGGTAGTGCCGGATCCGGCCGTCGCCCCGTCAGTGCGGTCGCTGCACTGACGGGGCGACGGCCGAGCGGTTTCCGGCCCTGCCGGTCGGGTCAGCGCCGCCTGGTGGTGACGAACCCGAGAGCGATCATCCCCACACCGAGGAAGAAGTGCAGCCAGTTGTCGGCACCGTTGACCGGGACGAAGTTGGCGGCACTGTCGTGGCCGATGACCAGGCCGTACAGCCAGAGGACCAGGTAGACGGCGCCACCGCCGATCAGGTACAGCCGGGCCCGTTCGACGGTACGGGCCATCGCCAGGCCGACGACACCGAACAGCAGGTGCACGATGTTGTGCAGCGCGGAGACCTGGAAAACACCGAGCAGAAGCGCGTCGGACTCGTGTCCGGCGAAGGTCATGCTGCCGTAGTTGGTCGTGACGCCCGGGACGAAGCCCAGGACGCCGACGAGCAGAAAGACCGCGCTGACCGCGACCGCGGCCTTGCGAACGAGCGCGGTATCGTCCGCTGTCCGGCCGACCGGCTCGGATCTGCTGGCCATGATGTACCTCCATTTAAATAGTTAGCTGCATATTCTCCGGCTGGTGATCCGGCAAACCCGTAGCCGCTGACGGAGAATCACTTTTCAATCGTCCACTTCGTCCTCAGGCGTTGAAAGAACTTCACGACACAGCGAAGCGAGCCCTGTTCGCGCCTGCCGTGGTGGTGCCTGGCGCGGTCCACATCGCGGCGGCCGCAAAAAGCCTGGACGTCGTGTTTACCGGCAGGTCGCCAGGGTAGGGGGACCGAACTCGACCGCTGGAGGAGAATCGTGTTCAATCCCTTGGAGCACCAGGGCGTGCCACTGGACAGGCAAATTCGCAACTGGCGTGAGCTGAACGTCGAACCCATCGACCCGGAGGCGGTCGACCCGTACACCCGCTGTCGCATCATCACGATGAACGGCATCGAGGTCGAGGCGATCATGTTCCAGCACAATTTCGCGCGCAACTGCGCCGACCCGGAGGTACGACGCCAGCTCGCGTACGTGCGGTACATCGAGAACCAGCAGCAGCGGGTGGTGAACTGGCTGCTGCCCGGGGTGGCCAGCGTGCTGGAGACCACACTCGGTTACGAGCAGGTCGCGGTCGACCTCACCGCGTGGGTGGCCCGGCACGAGCCGGACCCCTACCTGAAGCAGGCGTACGAGTTCGGCGTCCTGGAGGACTTCGATCACCTCTACCGCTACGCCAACCTGTACGAGATGGTCGAGCGGCGCAAGGCGGAGAAGATCGTCGACGGGCTGACCGAGGTGATGCCGGGCCGGCCGACCGTGGCGGAGCACCGGCACCCCTTCGACGAGGTGCGCACGCCCTACGACAAGGACGCCGTCGACCCCCGTTCGAAGCTGAACGCGCTGACGATCCTCTCGGCCGAGCAGCAGGTGTTGATGTACTACATGAACGTCGGGCCGCAGTACATGGAGCCGATCGCCCGGCAGCTCTACCAGGAGATCAGCCTGATCGAGCAGGAGCACGTCACCCACTACGAGTCGCTGCTCGACCCGGGGGAGAACTGGTGGGAGCGGCTGCTCACCCACGAGTACAACGAGTGCTGGCTGTACTACTCCTTCATGGAGCAGGAGAGCGACCCGCGGATCAAGGCCATCTGGGAGCTTCACCTGCAGATGGAGCTGGCTCACCTGCAACAGGCGGCGAACCTGCTGCGGGTGCACGACGGCCGGGAGCCGGAGGAGGTCGTCGGCAGCACCGGGGTACCGGAGCCGCTCACCTTCGAACCGAACAAGGACTACCTGCGGCATCTGCTGGCCACCCAGATCGACGTGAACAAGCTCGGCGAGGGGTACGTGCGGGAGGCACACGAACGGTTCGAGTGGATGCAGCAGCAACTCCACGACGGCCAGAAGCCGCCGAGTGAGGAGGTCATCGACCTGCACCGGGAGAAGTTCGGCGACGAGTACCGGATCGAGACCGAGGGTCCGCACCCGGTCGAGTCCCTGCGCGCCCAGGAGGGGTCCCGCCGTGCCTGACCACAACGGTGCCGCCGCCGCAGGCTCGGCCCCGGCCACCCCGGGACCCGAACCCGACGTCGTAGACCTGCTGCTCGCCCAGCACGCCCGGATCGAGGAGTTGTTCCTCCTGGTGACCGGCGGCGAGGGCGAGACGCGGCGGGACGCCTTCGACGACCTGGTCATGCTGCTCGCCGTGCACGAGACGGCCGAGGAGGAGGTGATCCACCCGCTGGCCCGTACGCTGCCCGGCGGTGGCGCCGACGAGCGGGTCGACGACCGGCTGGCGGAGGAACGCCAGGCCAAGGAGATGCTCAAGGAACTCGTGAACGGCGGTGTGCAGGCGGACGGCTTCGACGAGGGGGTGCTGCTGCTGCGGGAGGCGGTGCTCAAGCACGCCCGCCACGAGGAGCGGTACGAGTTCCCGCTGCTGCGTCAGCACGTCCCGGCCTCCCGGCTGCGCCGGCTGGCCACCGCGCTCCAGGCGGCGGAGGCGGTCGCACCGACCCGGCCGCATCCCGGGGCCGAGTCGGCCACCGCCAACGCCACCCTGGGGTTGCCGCTGGCCGTCCTCGACCGGGTCCGCGACTCGCTCCGGCGCGCCGCGGACGGCAAGGACTGAGCCGCACAGGTACGCCACCCACCGGCGCGAGGAACGACGCGGTCGGCTCTCCGGGGTCGGCCGCGTCGCGCGTCCGTGGCCGTACGCAGGGTCGGCCGCCGTGCCCCGACAAGCAGGGTCGGCCGTCGGTGGCCCGGTGGGCAGCCGTCGGCTGGGCGTGGACCCTCCGGTAGCGGCCTCACCAGGCGAGGGTAGGGTGAGCGCTGGGTCAAGCCATGCGCCCGGATCGCTTCGTCGTGCCGCTCACCTTGCAACCAAGGCGGGCGGTTCTTGCGGATCACCGGAGGCGGCATGTCGGCTGAGCAGCGAGCACCCAGTTCCCGAAACAGCGGATCGGGGCTGGTGGCGGCTTCGCCCATTTCAGGCGGCGACGCAGATGCCTGAGACGAACCCGGACAGGTCGGCCAGCGCCCACCCGCCCGCGCCGGACCGGGCGGGGACGCGTCGGGACCGTTTCGACGCCCACCCGCTGATCGGCCAGGAAGCGCCGCTCGTCGTAACGTTGGATCCCGGTACCGCCGGGACACTCACCGTACGGGTGGCCGGGGATCTCGACCTCGACACCGTCGACCTGCTGAGCCGGACCCTCGACCAGGTGTCGGGGCACCGATTCACCAGCGTGGCGATCGACCTGTCCCAACTGCGGTTCTGCGACTCGTCCGGAATCAGGGCCCTGCTGATCGCCCACGCCGAGGCGGAGCGGCTCGGCCGCCGGATGTACGTGGTGAATCCCCGACCCTTCGTCCGGCGGGTGTTCGAGCTGACCGGAGTGGCGAGCCTGCTCGGCCTGCCGTCGGACCCTGGTGCCTGACCGGCCACTGGATCGTCAGACAGCGGTCCCGGCGGAGCGCTCACAGGTCCCGACGTTGGAAGGAGAGCGCCGCCAGTCCGAGGGCGAGGACGATCCAGAGGCCGGCCCAGCCGACATAGGTGGGGGTCAGCGCCGCCTCGCTCAGGAAGGGATGCCCCTTGAACGCCTGCTGGAACTGCATCAGCAGGCTCGGGTCCTGGAAGGCGTTCATGGCTCCCCGCCACAGGCCGTCGGTCGGGAGGAGCATCCTGGAGACGGTGCCGATCCGGGCCACGCTCTCGTTGCCGAGCGCCTCGCCGAACGCCCCGACCACGCCGCCGATCCAGGTGGCGCCGAAGAGGCCGACGGCGACGACTCCGGACGCCATCGGGGAGACGGCGGTGGAGAGCAGCAGGCCGAGGGTGAGCAGTACCGCCGCCTGGGCGGCGAGCAGCGCCAGGCCGGTCACCGGGCGCGGTGGCCAGTAGCCCGTGGTGGTGTAGACGATGATCAGTTGGGCGAGTCCGGCCGTGGCCACGAAACCGCTGCCGAAGGTGACCAGCCCCAGCCACTTGCCGAGCAGCACCGCCGAGCGGCGCACCGGGCGGGCCAGGACCGCCAGGGCGATCCCGGTCTCGGTCTCACCGGCCAGGGTGGGGCCGGCGAGGAACGCCGTACCGAGGGCGGCGGTCAGGCTCAGGCCGAACATCACCAGGTTGAGCACCATGGCGGCGGCCAACCGGGCCTCGCCGGTGGTGAGCCCGCCGAAGGTGGCGTCGATCCGGGAGAAGCCGAAGGCGCTGACCCCCAGCAGTACGACAGTCAGCGCGACGAGCGCCAGCAGTACCCGTCGGCGGGCGGCCTCCCGGACGGTGAGCGTGGCGACGGTGAAGACGGTACGGGCGGTCATCGGTGCTCCTCGGTCGAGCCGGTACGCAGGATGTCGAGCAGCCGCTCCTCCAGGCTGATCCGCCCCGGCTCGACGGCGTGTACCCGTACCCCGAGGCGGACCAGATCGGCCACCAGCTCGGGTACGGCGACGCCGTCCTGCTCGGCGGGGAGGGTGACGGTGAAGGTGTCTCCGCTGCGGGCGAGCGGGCCGGCGGCGGTGAGCCGGGCCTCGGCCTGCACGCTCACCGCGTCGAGGCGTAGCCGCAGCTCACGCTGGCCGAGCAGCTCCGCGAGGGTACCGGAGGCGGCGACCCGGCCCCGGTCGAGGATGACGACCCGGTCGCAGACCCGCTCGACCTCGCCGATGAGGTGCGAGTTGAGCAGTACGGCGATCCCACGGGCCTTGAGCGAGAGCAGCAGGTCCCGCACGTCGGCCCGGCCGACGGGATCGAGGGCGCTGGTCGGCTCGTCGAGGATCACGAGTTCGGGGCGGGCCACCAGGGCGACGGCCAGTCCGAGGCGCTGCTGCATGCCCTTGGAGAAGCCGCCCACCCGGTCTGCGGCACGGTCGGCGAGGCCGACCTGGGCCAGGCACTCCTGCTGCTCGGCGGCGGGCACCGGGACACCGGCGAGCCGGACGTGCAGGGCCAGCACCTCGGCGGCGGAGAGCCAGGGCTGGTACCGGAAAAGCTCCGGCAGGTAGCCGACCCGGGCCCGGGAGCGGGGGTCCCGCCCCGGTCGCCCGAGCAGCAGCACCTCCCCGGCGTCGGGCCGGACGAGCCCGAGCAGCATCTTGATCACGGTGGTCTTGCCGGCGCCGTTCGGTCCGAGCAGGCCGAGCACCTCGCCACGGCCGACGGTGAGGGAGACGTCGTCGACGGCGATCCGGCGCCGGTACCGCTTGCGCAGCCCCGAGCACCAGACGGCCGGTGAGGGGGGCAGTTCGGTGCTGAGGCCGTCGGCGGGCTCGTCCTGCTGGGTGGTGGTCGGATCGGTGCTCATCGGTGCCACCTCAGCCCTCGGGCCACCGACAGCACCTCGTCGGTGCTCAGCGGGCCGGCCACCGCGTTGAGGACCCCGTCCCTGACCCAGAACACGGCGGCGAGCGTGCCGTCCCTGGTGGTGAGGACGGTGGCCGGTGCCCCGTCGACGTCGGCCGGGAAGGTCGTCTCCCGACCGGTCTTCACGATCAGTGGCAGGGTCGTGCCGTTGTCGGTGAAGCGGCGCAGTTGGGACGCCACGTCCTCGGGCAGGCCGGGCAGCGAGAGCAGATAGTCGCGGGCGGTGCCGAACGGTATGCCGGAGGAGTAGACGGTGGGTGCGACCGCGCGGCCGACGATCATGGAAGGTGCGCCGTGCGCCTTCGACGACCAGACGGCGGCGATGCCCGGACCGGCGGTCATCCTGAACGGGCTGCCGTCGAGGCCCGGGGGAGGCGGGGGGAGTGGTTCGCCGACGGCCGCAGCGGTGCGCGCCGCCTTCTCCGCCGAGAAGGTGAAGGTGGCGCTGACCTGGTTACCGACGTGGAACACAGGTTCTCCGGTCACGCCCCGGGGCAGCTTCGCCACCCGTGGCGCGGTGAGGCCGGTGACCCGCTCCGCCGCGTCGGCGTCGGCGACCGGGCGTACGTCGGCGATCCTGGTCACCGTCGCCTCCCCGTACGCCGAGAGGTCGGGCAGGCGCAGCAGATCCGCCTGGGTGATCGAGATCGGGGCGACCCGCTCGGCACGGAAGATCGGCAGCCAGTTGGCGGCGGCGGCGGTGGTGGCCCCGGTCAGCAGCGCGACGGCGGCGACACCGGCGAAGAGTGGACTGCGCAGCCTCGTACGCCATCGGGGGGCGCGGGCGGCCACGGTCGCCTGCCGGGGCGGGTCTGCGGCGACCGCCCGGGAGAGGCGGTGCCAGCCGTCCTCGACGTCGCTGGCGACGTCGACCTCCAGGGCTGCGGCCGCGAGCGCGGCGTCCCGGCGGGTGGCCGAGAGCCTGGACAGGCACGCCGGGCAGTCCGCGACGTGCTGGCGGTCGGCGTCGGCGACGCCACCGGGCTCGTCCAGAAGCCGGCGCAGCATGCCGTCAGTCGGATGACGCATGACGGTTCAACTCCTTGCGTAGGGCGGACTCGGCGCGGCGCACGACGGTGCCCACGCTGCCGGGGGAGAGGTCGAGAGCGGCGGCCACCTCGGTGTAGCTCAGGCCGCTGTGTCGCAGTACCAGGGCCACCGCCTGCCTGCGGGGCAGCCGGGCCAACGCCGCCCGGACCCGGCGGCGCTCGTCGCGCGTCACGACCATGTCCGCGACGTCCGGGCTGGTGGCGTCGCCGACACCGACGGCCTCCTCCCGCCAGGCGCGGCGCCGCCCGGTTCGGAGATGGTTCAGCGCGGTGTGCGCGGCGGCCACGCACAACCACCCCGCCGCCTCGCCCGCCGGCACCGTGGATCGGCCGAACGACAGGAAGACCTCCTGCGCCACGTCCTCGGCCTGGTCCCGGGAGCCGAGCACCCGGGCCGCGACCGCCACCACCCGGGGGTAGGTGGCGCGGAAGACCTGCTCAAGATCGTTGCGGACGCTCTTCCGTCCCAGCGGCGTCGACACGGCCACGGCATCCTTCCGTCCGGCTCGCCCGGCCCGCCCGCCGGTGGACGGCACGGCGGCGACGACCGAGGCCAGCACCGTCGCACCCCGTCCGACGAACTCCACATTTTCCTCCACGTCTACGAAGCACCGCCGGCGGCCCGGATGTGACACCGGGCCGCCGGAACGCGCGGCGCGGCGGCCACCGGGCCGGAAGTCGGCCGGATCGGCGTGGTTGGAGGCTAATTGTCGGGTTACGCCCGGTGGGTAGGAATCGGGGCCGTCGCGCCCGGATCCGCCGCTCGGGCCGCCCATTCCTCGTCGGCGGCCCGCTTCCTGGCCAGCCCGTCCCGGCCGTCGTAACGCAGGAACGACGGCAGGGCCGCCGCCAGCGCCAGCGTGCCGACGACGCAGAGCACACCGCCGGAGACGATCGACCCGCCGATGCCCATGAACCGGGCGGCGACGCCGGAGCGGAGCTGGCCGAGCAGCGGCCCGGTGGCGTACGAGAGCATCTCGATTCCGGCCAGTCGGCCACGTAGATGATCAGGGATGGTCTGGTTCCAGATGATCATCCGGAAGATGCCCGAGACCATGTCGGCGGCACCGGCGAAGGCGAGGAAGAGCAGCGCCAACCAGAGCCAGCCGCTGAGGCCGAAGCCGATGATCCCCACACCCCACAGGCCGGCGGCGAGCACGACCATCAACCCGTGCCGGTGCACCCGCCCGGTCCACCCGGAGGTCACCGTCGCGAGCAGCGACCCGACGGCGGGTGCCGCGTAGAGCAGGCCGAGTACGGCAGGGCCGCCGAGCTTGGCCGCCATGAAGGGGTAGAGCGCCTGCGGCATCCCGAAGAACATCGCGTTGATGTCCACGAGATAGGTGCCGAGCAGTTCGGGGCGGCTGCGCGCGTAGCGCAGACCGGTCACCACCGAGCGCAGCGACGGGCGCTCGGCGGCCGGCGGCGGTGGTACGGCCCTGACCAGGTAGAGGCAGACCATCGAGAAGGCGAACGTACCGAGGTCGACCGCGTACACCCAGGGCATCTCGACCGACGCGATCAGCAGGCCGGCGATGGCGGGTCCACCGAGTTGCGCGATCTGCATCCGCAGCGAGTTGAGCGCGCTCGCGGCCGGGATCTCGTCCGGAGTGACGACGCGCGGGGTCAGTCCCTCCAACGCCGGCCGCTGGATGCCGTCGATCGCGGCGGTGAGCCCGGCGATCACGTAGAGCAGCCAGAGGTGCGGCCGGTCGAAGACCGAGTTGACCAGGAGCACGCCGCAGAGCGCGGTGAACGCGATCTCCGCGCCCAGCACCAGCGCCCGGCGGTCGAGGTAGTCGGCCAGGGCACCGCCGACGAAGGCCATCACCAGCAGGGGTACGAGTTCGCAGACGCCGAGGAGACCGACGAGCAGCGGATCGTCGGTCAGCGCGTACACCTGGAAGGGGATGGTCACGTACGTGATGAACGACCCGAAGCCCGAGACGCCGCTCGCCGCGAAGAGCAGCCGGTAGTCCCGCGACGTGCGCAACGGCGTGACGTCGAGCGCCATCCTGCGGAACAGGCGTTTCACGAAGCGTGATGGTGCACCAGCGGCGGGGGCGGTGTCGACCGGATTACCCCGGTCCGGTGCCGCCCCGCCGGGCAGGGGCGACCGGCGCGGCGACGAGGCGTTTTGAGCCGGACCGCGACGGGGCATATCCGTCCGGCAGAGGAAGGAGCGGACGAGATGAGCGACGTCACCCGTGGCAGCGCGGCCGACCCCGACCAGGCGCCGACCGCCGAACTGGTCCGCCAAGCCGCCGAGCAGATCTCGCGCCTGGTCCGGGCCGAGCTGGCGCTGGCCAAGGCGGAAATGACCGAGAAGGGCAAGCGGGCCGGCGTCGGTGTCGGCCTCTTCGGGGGCGGCGGGCTGGTCGCCCTGTACGGGGTGGCGGCACTGCTGGCCAGCCTCGTCCTCGGACTGGCCGAGGCGATGCCGGGCTGGCTGGCCGCGTTGATCGTGGCCGTGCTGCTCTTCGCCGCCGCCGCCGGACTGGCCCTGGTCGGCCGTCGACAGGTGCGGCAGGCCGGTCCACCTGTCCCGGAGGAGGCGATCCGCAGCGTGCAGGCCGACATCGACGAGGTGAAGGAGAGGGCACACCGATGACCACGAGTACCGGTAGGGCGGGTGCGGAGCCCCGTACCACGAGTGTCGCAGGCGAACCCGGGTCGACCGGTCCGGAGGCGATCCGCGCCGACATCGCCCGGACCCGGAGCGAGCTGGGCGACACCGTGCAGCATCTGGCGGAACGGGCGGACGTCAAAACGCGCGCCAAGGAGAAGGTTGCCGAGGTGAAGGACCAGGCCGGACAGGTGCGGGACCTCGCGGCGGAGACCGCACAGGTGGCGGCGGTACGGGCCGGAGAGGTCGGCCGGCGGGCCGCCACGAGGGCGCGGCAGCGGCCGGCGCCGTACGTCGGCATGCTCTCCGCGCTCGCCGCCGCGGTGGTGACAGTGGTGCTGCTGCGCCGTCGTGCCATGGCCAGGCCCGGTGCCCGGCTGTGGCGCTGGCGTACGCGGTAACCACCCGACGGTTCAGGCAGCCGGGGCGACCCAACCCGAGAGGCAGGCTCCGCGATGGTGGAGAAGAGCACGGACCGCGCGTACCGCGACGACGAGGTGACCGACGGCGGGACCGTACCCGCGAGTCGTCGCCCCTCGGCGCCGCAGGCGGGTACGCACGGCGCAGGTGGCGCCCCGGACCAGCCGACGAAGCTCGGTCCACGCGGCTGGTGGGGCGTACTGCGGCGCACCGTGCGCGAGTTCGGCGACGACAGTCTTGCCGACTGGGCCGCCGCGCTCACCTACTACGCCGTCCTGTCGATCTTCCCGGGCCTGCTGGTCCTGGTCTCGGTGCTCGGCCTGATCGGCGACTCGGTGATCCAGCCACTCATCGACGACATGGGCAGGATCGCACCCGGCCCGGTCGGCGAGATCCTGACGACCGGTGCCCGGAACCTCACCGAGGCGCAGGGCACCGCCGGCCTCTTCGCCATCGTCGGTCTGGTCGTCGCGCTCTGGTCCGCTTCCGGGTACATCGGGGCGTTCATGCGCGCCTCCAACGCCATCTACGAGGTGCCCGAGGGCCGCCCGATCTGGAAGACCCTGCCGATCCGGGTCGCGGTCACCATCGTGGTCGGAACCCTGCTGGCGGTCAGCGCCATGATGGTCGTCTTCACCGGCCGGCTCGCCGAGTGGGCCGGTGACGCGCTCGGTGCGGGCTCGACACTGATCACCGTCTGGAACGTGGCGAAGTGGCCGGTGCTGCTGGTGCTGGTCAGCCTGATGTTCGCCATCCTGTACTGGGCCGCGCCCAACGCCCGGCAGGGCGGCTTCCGGTGGATCACTCCCGGCGGCCTGCTCGCCGTGGTCATCTGGATCATCGCCTCGGCCGGATTCGCCTTCTACGTGGCGAACTTCGGCACCTACAACAAGACGTACGGCACCCTGGGCGGTGTCGTCATCTTCTTCGTCTGGCTCTGGATCTCGAATCTGGCGGTCCTGCTCGGCGCCGAGTTCGACGCGGAACTGCACCGGGGCCGCGCGATCGCCGGTGGGCACCCGGAGGACGAGGAGCCCTTCGTCGAACTCCGCGACACCAGGAAGATCAAGGAGGGTAAGGGCCGGGGCCTGTCCTGATCGGCCAACCGCGCCACGGCGCGGCGGGGCGCGACGACTACGCTTGCCACCTGTGGATGGTCAGCACGCGGACGGGTCGGGGGCGCGGGCGGCAGCGCCGACGGCGGCAACCACCTCGAGACTGTTGCTTCCGGTGCTCGCGATGCTGCTGCTGGCCGGCGGCTGCTGGTCGGCGGATCCGCCCCGCCGACCCGCCGCCACTTCGCCGGCACCCTCCGCCGGCGCCACCCCCGATGCCCTGCCCGTCGGGACCAGCTCGCACGAGCTCACAGTGGACGGCCAGCGACGCACGTTCCGGGTGTACCGGCCGGCCAGCCTCGCGCTGTCGGCGCCGGTGCCGCTGGTAGTGATGCTGCACGGCGCGCTGGGCACCGGAAGTCAGGCAGAGTCGTCCTACGGTTGGAACGCCGAGGCGGACCGTGCGGGGTTCCTCGTCGCGTACCCGGATGGGATCCGGCGGGCCTGGGCGGTCAGTCCCGGTTGCTGCGGCCCGGCTGTCAGGTCCAAGGTGGACGATGTCGGGTTCGTCGAGCGGATGGTGGCGGCGATCGGCTCCGAGACCCCGGTCGACCCGGCCCGGACGTACGCCGCCGGGATCTCCAACGGCGGGATGCTCGCGTACCGCCTCGCCTGCGACACCACCCTGTTCGCGGCGGTCGGGGTGGTGTCCGGCACCCTGTTGGGCCCGTGCCCCGCCCCGTCGCCGACGTCCGTCATCCACATCCACGGCACGGCGGACCGCACCATCCCGTACGGCGGCGGGCCGGGTCGGCGGGACAACGGCGGCCAGGGTACGGCGCCGGCCGACACCGCGGGTCCGCCGGTCACGGCGCTTGTCGACACCTGGCGGCGGGTCGCCCGGTGCGGTGCGGCCACCGTCCGCGTGGCCGGGGCGGTGACGACCTCCGCCGCCAGTTGCCAGGACGGGCGGGAGGTCACCCTGGTCACCATCGCCGACGCCGGTCACCAGTGGCCGGGCCAGCCGGGGTCGGACGGCCCGGCGGCACGCGCGCTGCTCGACCCACCGTCGTCGGCACTGGACGCCACGGCGGTGATCTGGGCGTTCTTCAGCACCCATCCCAGACCCTGACCGGACCGTCCGGGCCGCTGGCCGCCGTACCCAGAGATCGTCCGGGGCCGACGACGACGGCCAGCCCGGGTACCGGTCGAACCGGTTCCCGGGCTGGGGTGTTCGAGGTTTCCTCGCTATCCGGCCGGGTTTCCTCGCTATCCGGCGCGGGACAGCGCGCTGCGCGGCACGGTGAGGATCACCACGCCGGGGTCGGCCTCCGAGACGCTGGCCACCTGCGGAGCGGCGACGTAGGCGTCGGCGCTCGTCATGCCGTCGAGATCGATCCTCAGGTACCCGGCGTCCATCAGGTGCTCCGCCTCCCCGGCCGGGGCGTCCGGGCGTACGTCGGTGCCGGGCTGCTGGACGGCCGAGACCGTTCCGACGTGTTCACCGGTGGCGTCGATCACGGACATTCCCGTGTTGACCTGGGCGATCGGTAGCGGCTCGGTCGGCATGCCGGGCGCCGCGGGCGTGTGCGGATGCATCCTCGCCTCCTTCCCGGCACCACAGGCACCGAAACCTCGACACCACAGGCACCGAAACCGCGTCTCCTTCCCGGCACCACCGGTGCCGAAACGTGACCGGGTGCGGATCGGGTCGCGGCGGCTGTGCCTGCCGGCCCGGCGCTGCCGCTCAGGGGGCACCGACGGAGGCTTCGGACGGCTGCCGCCCAGCCGTCGGGCCGCCACCTGTGGCGTTCCAGAAATCGGCGTACCGGCCACCACGGCCGACGAGCTCGTCGTGCTCTCCCTCCGCCACGATCCGACCGCCATCCAACAGCACGACCCGATCGGCGCGGCGGACGGTACGCGGCCGGTGTGCGACCATCACCACCGTCCGGCCCGCCATCAGCCGCTCGACCCCCTCCAGGACGGCCGCCTCGTTCAGCGGATCCAGCGCCGAGGTCACCTCGTCCAGCAGCACGATGGGCGCGTCCTTCAGCAGCGCCCGCGCGATCGAGACGCGTTGGCGCTCACCGCCGGAGAGCAGTGTGCCGCCCTCGCCCACGTTCGTCGCCCACCCGCCGGGAAGCCGCTCGATCACCTCGTCCAGCCGCGCCGCGGTGGCCGCCGCCCGTACCTGCGCATCGTCGGCGTCGGGACGGCCGAGCCGCACGTTCTCCTCGATGGTGCCGTCGAAGAGGTAGACATCCTGGAAGACGAAGGCGATCCGGGCCATCAGCTCGTCGGTGTTGATCTCGCGTACGTCCACCCCGCCCACCCGTACCGCTCCGGCGTCCACGTCGTAGAACCGCGCGAGCAGCCGCAGCACTGTCGTCTTGCCCGCGCCGGAGGGACCGACGACGGCGAGTCGCTGTCCCTGCGGCACGTGGAGGGAGAGGCCGTCGAGCACGGTCCGGTCGCCGTGCCGGAACGACACGGAGTCGAACCGCAGGTCGTGGCGCTCCGGCCGGAGCGGCTGGCGAGGCTCCGGCAGCGGCGCGACGCGCAGCAGCGTGTCGAGCCTGGCCAGCTCGGCACGCGCGCCGCGAAGCTGGCTACCGATGTCCGACAGCGACAGCAGCGGGTCCGCGCACCGGGCGGCCAGCACCAGGATCGTCAGGACCTCCGCCGTGCCGATGTGCCCGCCCAGCGCGAGATAGCCACCCAGCACCAGCAACAGGGTGAACACCGCCTGCACCACCAGGGTCAGCCCCAGCATGCCGGGCAGCGCCGACCGCATGGCACGCCGGGAGGCGCGCTCGATCTGCCGCAGCGAGTCGTCGAGCAGTCGGAAACGTTCCACGGTACGGCCGCCGGCCCGCAACACCGGCTGGGCCTGGAGGTACTCGATGACCCGCCCGGTGGCCTCGTGGTCCCGCTCGGCACGCTCGGTGTCGGCGGCGGCCATCGCGCGTCCCGTCCAGAACTGGATCGTCGCCACCAGCGGTACGGCGGCCAGCGCGGCGAGCCCCATCCGCCAGTCGAAGGCGAGCATCACGGCGACGATGGTCAGCGGGGTCACCGCGGCGGAGATCGAGGGTGCCAGCAGATGCGCGATCACACCCAACGCCTGTAGTACGCCCCGGCTGGCCAGTACGGAGACCTCCCCGACCCGGGCGGCGCTGTACCAGCCGACGGGCAGCCGGGCCAGGTGCTCCCCGAGCCGGTGGTACGTGCCCCGTAACAGCGAGGTGGCGGAGCGGAAGCCGGAGACGTCGCTCACGTACCGCAGTACCGCGTAGCCGGCGACCAGGGCACCGAACGCGACCAGCCACGGCCGGGCGCCTTCCGGGGTACCTCCGAACAGGTTGCGCAGCACCGGCACCAGCAGTGCGTAGCAGAGGCCCTCCAGCACCGCGGTCGCCGTCATCAGCGCCACGGTGCGACGTACCGGCCGGGCGTGTTCGCGGCCCAGCACGCGCAGCAGCATTCGGATCATCGTCACTCGCCTCCCTGCGGTACGTCACGATGCGGTTCGGGTCCGTCGACGAGCGCCGCCTGGTGCGATCTCCAGTACGCGGCGAACCGTCCGTCCCGGGCCAGTAGTTCGGCGGGGCTGCCGCGCTCGACGATCGACCCGTCCTCCAGCACCACGACGTTGTCGGCGTCGGCGATGGTCTCCAGGCGGTGCGCGATCACCAGGATGGTCCGGCCGCCCCGCAACGTGGCCAGAGCCCGGCGTACCGCCAGTTCGGTGGGCGGATCGGCGAAGGCGGTCGCCTCGTCGAGCACCAGTACCGGGGCGTCGGCGAGCAGCGCGCGGGCGATCGAGATCCGTTGAGCCTCGCCACCGGAGAGCCCGACCTCCTCGCCGAGCACCGTCTCGTACCCACGGGGCAGTTCGAGGATCCGCTCGTGGATGTTGGCCAGTTCGGCGGCCCGGACCACATCGGCCAGGTCGGCGTGCGGTACCGCCAGCGCGATGTTCTCCGCGACCGACGCGCGCAGCAGCCGGACGTCCTGGAAGACGAAGGAGACCCTCCGGTAGAGGTCCCGGCTGCCGATGTCGCGCAGGTCGACGCCGCCGAGCAGCACCGAACCGTGGGTCGGGTCGAAGAACCGGGGCAGGAGCTGGGCCAGTGTGGACTTTCCGCTTCCGGACGGTCCGACGACCGCGGTCACCGTACCGCTGGGCAGCACCAGGTCGATTCCGCGCAGTACCTCGTGGTCGGGGTCGTAGCCGAACCGGACGGCACGCAGCTCGACCAGGTGTCCGCGCGGTGCGACCGGGTGGGCGGGTTCGGGCAGCGGTGGCACGTCGAGGACGTCCCGGATCCGCCCGACCGCGCGCCGGGCGGTCTGCAGGTCGTCGAAGCCGTGCCCGAGAGCCGCCACCGGAGCGGTCAGGCCGAGCCCGAGCAGCAGGAACGGCAGCAGGTCCGCCGGGGGCATGGAACCGGCCGTGATCAGCGTCGCCCCGCCGATCAGCACGGCCAGCAGCACGAACGGTGGCGAGAGCGCGACCTGCATCCCGGCGGCGATGCCGGCGAGGCCGCGCACCATCTGGTGGAACGCGCTGACGAAATCGTCCACGGAGGTCCGGAAGGCCCGGTGGGCACGCCCGGTTCCGCCGAACGCCTTGACCACCGAGATGCCCTGCACGAACTCGACGACTGAGTTGGCGATCCGGCCCATGGCCGTGTCGAACTCTCGCTGCTCGCGGAGCCGGGTCGGGGTCATCATCAGCGGGACCAGCGCCACGGCGAGCAGCACCGGGACCAGCGTGACGAGGGTGAGCCGCCAGTCGACGGTGAGGAGATAGCCGAGCGACACCAGCGGCACCACGAAGGCGGAGACGAGTTCGCCGGGGGTGTGCGCGATGAACGGGTGTACCGCGGTGACGTCCTCGCCGACCACCTTGGCCAGCTCGCCGGTGCGGCGTCCGGCGAGCCAGCCGATCGGCACCCGGCCCAACCGGTGCGCCAGTTGCCTGCGGAACGACAGTTGCACCCGGGTGTCGACGAGGTGCCCGACTCCGGAGGACACGCCGGTGAAGAGCAGCCGGACGAAGAGACCGGCCACGCCCGCGAGGACGACGGTCCGGACGTGCCCGGCATCGACCGGGCCGGGGGAGAGCAGGGTACGACCCAGCTCGACGACAGCCAGCAGCGGTACCAGACCCGCGACGGCACCGATGATCTGAAGTACCACCACGGCGGTGAAACCGGTGACGAAGGGGCGCAGCAGTCCGGCGATACTCCGTTCCGGAACCGGCTCGGTGGTCGGGGTGGGGCGCTGCGTCGACTCGGCCAGACCGACGGTGCTCATCGCCGGCCCGTCCGCAGGTACCCGGGCACGCCGCAGGGTGGACGGCGCCGGCACAGTGCCGGACGGGTGGCTGGCGCCGCGTTCCGGAGCCGCATCGGCACGCGACGGTCGAGCGCGGGCCGGGCGCGGGTGTCGGCACGGGTGTCGCGGCCCCGGTCGGCCGGGCAGAGATCTCTCGTCATGCCGTCGATAGTCGCGTCGAGGGGCCGGGCGTCGCTTCCGGCGACGGATGGCGCCGGTTACGTAAACGCGCGTACGGAGCGGATGACCGGCTACGTCGGCGGGCGTAACAGGTGACGCTTCCGGCCGGAGTACGCGTGGTCGCGGCTCCCGTACGATCACGCCATGGAGCTGCGGGCGGTGACGGCACACGGCTCCGCCTGGCTTTCCCGCCGGCCCGCCTGGTTCGCGGATCTCCTGCTCGCGCTCTTCGTCACCGTGATCCAGATTCTGAGCGTCGCCGACTACGCGGTCGGGCTTCCCGAGCCGGTGTCCAGGCCGGTCTCGGACTTCGGCAATGCCGGCTACCTG
This sequence comes from Plantactinospora sp. CNZ320, assembly GCF_002846275.1. Taxonomy (NCBI): domain Bacteria; kingdom Bacillati; phylum Actinomycetota; class Actinomycetes; order Micromonosporales; family Micromonosporaceae; genus Plantactinospora; species Plantactinospora sp. CNZ320. Next base: position 1,730,455 of record NZ_PJMP01000001.1, on the reverse strand, counting down.
CTGCTGGTGGTGAGCGGGGTGGCCGTCGCCGCCCGTCGCCGATGGCCCGTCGCGGTCTTCACCGTGACGGCGCTGGCCAGCCTGGTCTACTTCGGACTCGGCTTTCCCGACCGGCTCTCCTATCTCGGCCTCTTCGTCGCCCTCTACAGTCTCGCCGCCTACGGTGACGGCCGGCGGTCGCTGCGGATCGCCGTCCTGGGCACCTCGGTGCTCGCCGTCGGCTGGTTGATCGCCGCCGTGGACATCGAGCCGCGGGCGGCGCTCGGCTGGGTCTTCTTCCGGATCGGTGGGTCGGTGATCAGCACGACGCTCGGCGAGTCCGTCCGGTCCCGCCGGGTCATCGCGGCCGACGCGCAGGAGCGGGCAGAACTCGCCGAGCGGTCCCGGGACGAGGAGGCCCGGGCCCGGGTCGACGCCGAACGGCTGCGGATCGCCCGCGAGGTCCACGACACGGTCGCGCACGCCATCGCCATCATCAACGTGCAGGCCGGCGTCACCGCACACGTGCTCGACAAGCGACCGGAGCAGGCGCGCGAGGCGCTGCAGACCATCGAGCAGACCAGTTCGCGGGCCCTGCGCGAGATGCGTGCGATCCTCGGTGTCCTGCGCGACGGCGACGATCGCGAGCCCTATCCCGGGCTCGACCAGATCGACGAACTCGCCGGTAAGGCCCGCGACGCCGGGCTGGAGATCGCAGTCGAGCGGAACCTGCCGGTGACACCGCTGCCGAGTGCGGTGGGCAGTGCCGCGTACCGCATCGTGCAGGAATCGATCACCAACGTGATCCGCCACGTCGGCCCGGCCCGGGTGACGGTGGTGCTCGAAACCGGCGTAGACGCCCTGCTGGTACGGGTGGTCGACGAGGGCGGCCGTGAACCGTCGTACGCCCCGGCGCGCTCTGGCGGCTCACCGGCCACCGGCCGTGGGATCACCGGGATGCGCGAACGCTGCCGGCTGCTCGGCGGTGACCTCGAGGCGAAGCCCCGCCCGGAGGGTGGGTTCGAGGTCGCCGCCCGACTGCCGCTCGCCCCGGCCGGGTCGCGCTCGTGAACTCCACGCCGCCGATCAGGGTCCTCATCGCCGACGACGAGCGGCTGGTCCGTTCCGGCTTCCGGGTCCTGCTCGACCTGGAGGAGGACATCACGGTGGTCGGTGAGGCCACCACCGGTGCCGAGGCGGTGGAGCTGGCCCGGGCCAACCGCCCCGACGTGGTCCTGATGGACATCCGGATGCCCCGGCTGGACGGGATCCGGGCCACCGGGCAGATCGCCGGGACGATCGGGTTGGAGCGGGTCCGGGTCCTCATCCTCACCACCTACGACACCGACGAGAACGTCTTCGAGGCGCTACAGGCGGGGGCGAGCGGGTTCCTGCTCAAGGACGCGGGGCCGGCCGAACTCCTGCACGCCATCCGGGTGGTCGCCGCCGGTGACGCACTGCTCGCACCCCGGATCACCCGCCGCCTCATCGGCCAGTTCACCGCGCAACGGCAGACCGCCAGGAGCGGCGCGGACCGGCTCAAGGTGTTGACCGACCGCGAGCGCGAGGTGCTCGCCCTGGTGGGGCGGGGCATGAGCAACGACGAGATCGGCGCCGCGCTCTTCCTCAGCCCGGCCACCGCCCGTACGCACGTCAGCCGCACGATGGGGAAGCTGGGCGCGCGCGACCGCGCACAGCTTGTCGTGATCGCGTACCAGAGCGGGCTGGTTCCGCTCACCGGGTAGCCCGGCCCCACCGCGCCCGCCCGCTGGCACCCGGGCCTGGTCCTGGATCGCGTCGGCTCCGTCGTCCCCGGTCACGCCGTCGGCTCCCTGCCGGCGACGCCGCGTGCCCGACAGCGCGGACGACGGCCCCGTCGACCGGCCGAGGGAGATTCCGCCTCTCCTCTCGGCCGGTCGTCGCAGGCCGCGCTCGCCCCGAACGCAGGCCGCGCTCGCCCCGAACGCAGGCCGTGCTCGCCGTGGCGCAGCGATCCGTTCAGCAGGTCGAGTTGGTCTGGGTCAACAGTCCGAGGCGCCAGGGGAGGCTGTTGTAGTCGCCACCGGCGTTGGGGTCCATCCCCTGGTAGAGGTAGCGCAGGTTGCAGGGGCTGATGGTGAGGGTCTGGTCGACCTCGGTCCGGACCATCTCGCCGTGGCTGATGTCCCGGGTCCAGGCCCCGTTCGGGAAGCTGACGTTGTTGGCCCGGGCGAACGGGTTGTTCTCCTCGGCGGCGAGCACCTGCCACGGGCCGGCGATGTTGGTGGAGGTCCAGGAGCGGAACCAGCGCCGGCCGTCGGAGCCGATCGCCTCGTGGATCAGCAGGTACTGGTTCTGCCCGGCGATCCGGTAGACGTTTGCGGCCTCGAAGAGCCGGTTCCGGTTGGCGTCCTGCATCGCGATCACCGGCTGGGTCATCCCGTTCGGGAAGTTCGCCACCGAGGTCTGCGACCGGTAGAGGTGGCCGTTGTCGTCGGAGGAGAAGAGGTGGCAGTTGGCGCTGTCGCAGATGACCCACATGTCGACCCAGTAGCCGTTGCCGATGTTGTCCTGGATGATCTGCGGCATGCCGCTGTAGAAGTGTCTCGGCGCGGTCCAGCCGTTCGGGTTGCTGATGTCGGGGTTGGTGGAGTACGACGCGTTGCCGGTCTGGTAGACCAGATACCAGAGTCGCTGCGGGGCGAAGTAGAACACCTGCGGCGCGGCCCGGTATCCGGTGCCGAGCGGTGCCTGGTCGAGGTAGTGGAAGGTCGCGCTGCCGGCCTGGGACCAGTCGGTGAAGTTGAGGTAGACCAGGTTGTATCCTGCCGTCTTCGCCGTGCTGGCAAAGACGTGGTAGCGGCCGTTGTGATAGACCACCGAGGGGTCCTTGATGCCGGCGATGGCGCGGCCGTCGTTCTTCGGCCCGACCAGAGCGCCCGTGGAGTTCCATCGGAAGCTGGTCGGCAGGTTCCCGGTCGGTGGGTTGGTGGGTGGGTCGGTCGGCGGGTTGCTCGGCGAGCCCGTCGGGGGATCGGTCGGCGGGTCGGTGACCCCGCCGGTGCAGGTCGTGCCGTTGAGCGTGAACGACGAGGGCGTCGGGTTGCTGCCGGTCCACGATCCGTTGAGCCCGAACGACACGCTCGCGTTGCTGGCGATCGAGGCGTTGTAACCGACGTTTCTCGCGGTGACCTGGTTGCCGCTCTGTGTCACCGACGCGTTCCACGCCTGGGTGACCTGCTGCCCCGCACCGTAGTTCCAGGTCAGGGTCCAGCCGTTGATCGGGTCACCCAGGTTGGTCACGGTGATGTTGGCGCCGAACCCGCCCGGCCACTGGGACGATATCGAGTAGTTCACGGAGCAGCCGGTCGCGACGGCGTGTGCGGGAAGGATGCTCGTCGCGCCGGCGGCGGCGACCATTCCGGTGACCGCCACGAGCAGGCCCACTCGTAGTCTGGCTGGTTGTCGCACTGGGGGAACTCCTTACAGTCGCGCTGGGTGGCGCCGCGCTGGGATACGCGGCGGCTGGACGAAGCCGCATCACCCCCGCGCCACCGCCGGCCCCGGGTCGCTGCCGAGGGTCCCCGCGCCCTCGTTCGGGCCCGCGTCAGCGCCCGGCCCGGCCCGGCGCCGCCCGTTCGGTGGTACGGGGGCGCCGGGCCGCCCGGCCGGTGCGGCAGGAGAGGGTTGGCGGTGCCCGGACGATCGCCAACGATGGGACCGGAGCGATGTGCGCTCGTGGACGGGCGCACCCTGCGGTGTGGCCCGGTGGGTCCGGCTCGGCGTGGCCGAGTGGCCGGATCGACGGCGCCCGCGCGCGCCTGTTCGGCGCCACCCCCGGATGTGGTCCACACCCGTGCCCATGGGTGGCAGCTCATGTGAGCGGTAACATACCGCGTACCGGGCGGCCGCCGCAAGAAGCCATTCCCGATTGCCCGAAGAAATGTGCCGAGCGGCTCGAACGAGGGGTTCGCGAGTTTGCTTCATCGGCGTCGCCGACTTCTTCGTCGGCGGCGAAAACCTCCCGTGCCGGCTCGGCATGCCCGCCCAGTCGTGGGTGCTTTTCCCGTTACTGTCCCGCCTCGCCGGTTCGTGAGCGGACCTCGGAGAATCCCGGCAACTTCTTGACTCGGCCGTCGACGTCCATCACAGTCAACCACCACACCATTGGCCCCTCGACTTCGCCGGGTACCCATCGGCGTGCGACGGCTCGACACGGTCGTGCCCGTACGCCCGGCGTTCCGCGGCCGATGTCGGACCGGGGTCCAGCACCACCCTCCGACACCTGTGACGGCGATGGAACATGCGAGCTACCCGCACGAACGAGACGAGCCTGGTCGTCGCGGCACAGTCCGGCGACCGGCGGGCGCTGGACGAACTCGTCGTCGGGTACCTGCCGATCGTCTACACCATCGTGCGCAGGGCGCTGAGCGGCCATCCGGACGTCGACGACGTCGTGCAGGAGACCATGCTCCGCGCCCTGCGGGAACTGCGGACGCTGCGGACCCCGGAGAGCTTCCGGCCCTGGTTGGTGGCGATCGCGCTGCGGCAGGTGAGCACGGCTGCGCAGCGGCAGCAGGTGGCCGCCGAACGCGCGGTCGCCCTGGACGAGGTGGCCGGGGAACCGGAGGCCGGCTCCGACCTCGAGGACCTGACGCTGCTGCGGGTGGACCTCTCCGACCAGCGCCGACAGGTGGTCCGGGCCAGTCGCTGGCTGGATCCGGAGGACCGCGCGCTGCTGTCGCTGTGGTGGCTGGAGACGGCGGGCCGGCTCAGCCGGGCGGAACTGGCCGAATCGCTCGGGGTCGGGGCCGCACACGCCGGGGTACGCGTCCAGCGGATGCGCCACCAGTTGGAACTCAGCCGGAGGCTGGTGGCGGCGTTGGACGCCCGCCCGGGCTGCGACGGTCTCCGGGCGGTGCTGGCGGACTGGGATGGTCGACCGAGTCCGCTGTGGCGCAAACGCATCACCCGGCACACCCGGTCCTGCCCGGTCTGCGCCCTACACGGTGACGCGCTTGTCGCACCGGAGCGCCTCCTCGTGGGCCTGGCGCTGGTCCCCGTACCCACGGCACTGGTGGCGGCGCTGGCCGGGAAGGGCGGGCTGGCCGGGGGCGTCCTCGGCGCGGTCTCGACGGCGGCGGTCTCGGGCGTGCCGGCGGTCGGTGGTTCCGGCGCCGTCGGCGCGGGCGTCAAGGCAGGGTTCCTGGGCCAACTGGGCCAACTGATCGGCGCGCATCCCGTCGTCGCCGTGGTGGCCGCCGGCACGGTGGCCGCCGGTGCCACGGTCACCACCGCGACCTGGCCGGCGGCGGATCCACGGCCACCGGTGGGGATCGCCGCCCCGACCTCGGCACCCTCGGCCGCGGAGTCCCGCTCGACGCCGGCGGTCGCCGTCCCCCCGACGTCGGCACCGCGCGCGACCACCCCGGCGCGGGTGCGGCCGGATCGGACCGGCGCCCCGTCGGCGAGTACCGGGCCGCGACCGTTGCCGCTGGGGCGGGTGTCGATGGAGTCGGTCAACCAGGTGGGGGCGTTCGTCACGACCGTCGACGGTCTCGGGCTGCTGGCCCGGGTCGGCGCGGAGAGCGACGATGCGACCCGACGGTGGGCGACGTTCGAGGCGGTCCCCGGCCTGGCGGACCCGGAGTGCGTCTCCTTCCGGGCCGAGGACGGGCGTTACCTGCGTCATTCGTCCTGGCGGGTGCGGTTGAGCGAGGTCGAGGAGAGCCGGCTGTTCCGTGGGGACGCGACGTTCTGTGTGCGGCCGGGCACGGCAGCGGACTCGGTGTCACTGGAGGCGTCCAATTATCCCGGCTGGTTCCTGCGCCACCGGAACTTCCAGCTCTGGGTGGACCAGGTCGTCGACGATCCCGCCTTCCGCGCTGACGCCTCGTTCCGGACCCGGTCCCCGCTCGGCGGGTAGCGGCCGGCTCCCCGTGCGGCTTCTTCTCGTGCGGCTTCTTCCCGTGCGGCTTTCTTCGGCGGTGGTCACGGTCCCGTCCGTGGCGGCGATCCGGTGGCCGTCGCCGGGGCGGTCCCGGCCGTCGTCGGCGGCATCGGGCGCGTGACGGGCAGGGCAGCGGACCTGGCGCCGGTACCCGCGACCGTGCGACACCGGGACCGATAACAGAAAAGTGCTGTGAGATTTGCGGCCGTGGTCGGGCCCATCCGATCCGGTGGAAAGTGTTATCGGATCCCGTCGTCCGGAGTCGGTGTTCTGCCCGGGATCGGCGCGGTCGGCGAGTACGGCAAATTCTGCATAGACATTGACGTTCACCCTTGAGTACGCCGTAACGCTATGGCAATATCCGGTACATCCAACGGAGCGGCTCAGCTGAGTTTGATTCGATGTGGGGGGACATCTGCCTCCTTCGTGTTAGCGCTCACATCAGGGTCACGGCCAGCTGAGCTCGGCAGGCGAGGATGGTCACCGCCAGAGGGAGAAACGCCGTGCATGTCGTGGCGCAGTCGCCGCCGGGCGGGCCGGCACCGGCACCGGCACCGGGGCACCGGTCCCCGGTTCGTGGCCGGCGGCGCCGCCGGCGGTCCATTCTCGTCGCCGTCCCGACGACCGCTCTCGTCAGCACCGCCGTCGCCACCTTCGGCCCGGTGGCGGCCTCGGCCGCCACCACGGACACCGGCGCCTGGCATGTGCTGGTGAACCGGAACACCGGCAGGGCGCTGGACGTGTACAACCGGTACCGGTTCGGGATCTTCAAGTACGCCACCCAGGCGCTCGGCGGCGCGGTCACAGCGCGCAGGTTCGAGCTGTCCACACCATGACGCTCGGGGCGCGGATGCGGAGGGGACCGCCCTTCCCCGCCACAGACCGCACCCCGGGACCGCCCACCTGGCGGAGGTGGGCGACGGGAGCCGGCGCGGAGTAGGCGACGCGTCGGCTCCCGGCGGTGTTTCGGGGGCGGCTGTCGGCAATGGTCCGCGCCGCGTGGGATCTCGACGACGCCAGATGGGAACCGGGCGTGGGGGCGGACCAGCAGAGAGCCGAGGTAGGGAGGGAGTGCCCGGGTTCGTCGGGCACACGTTCGACGGCGCCCGAGGTCGGCGACGACATTTGTCCAAGACCGGTGCGCGGCGTCCCGGGCACCATCGCCGGATGACCGAGTACGACGTTGCGCCCCCGCCCGGACTGCACCTGGTCCAGGACGGTCCACCGCAGGCACCGGCGATGCTGCTCATCCACGGCTCCGGAGCATCGAGCGGCTCCTGGAACCCGGTGGTTCCGGCACTCGCCGACCAGCACCACGTCATCCGGGTCGACCTCGCCGGTCACGGCAAGTCCCCGCCCGCGCCGTCGTACGACGTGCCCGCCCAGGCGAGCCGGGTGGCGGAGGCACTCGACCAGATCGGCGTCCGGGAGGTCGCGGTGGTCGCGCACTCCAGCGGCGGTTACATCGCCACCGCGCTCGCCGGCCAGCGCCCCGCCCTGGTGAGGTCACTGGCGTTGATCAGCACCGGCCCGAGCCCCGACGCGTTCCTTCCGCAGCCGATGCTGCTTCGGGTCCTGCTGGCCCCACCCCTCGGTCCGCTGCTGTTCGCGAGGCGTTCCGACGCGATGATCCGCCGGGGGATCAGCGCGACCTGCGTTCGCCCGGTGGAAATTCCGGACGACGTGGTCGCCGAGCTGCGGGGGATGACCTACCGCACGTTGCGCACGGTACTGCGGCGGAACACCGCGTACGTCGCCGAGCGGAGCGTGCCCGCACGACTCGCGGATCTCGACGTCCCGGTACTGGCGATCTTCGGTGCCGCCGACCCTCGCTGGGACCCGGCCTCGGCACAGCAGTACGGGGCGGTGCCGAACGCTCGACTCGAACTGCTGCCCGGCGTCGGTCACGTACCCATGCTGGAAGCGCCCGAGGCGGTCAGCGAGCTGCTGCTGAGTTTCGCCGCAACGAGCCGCTGACGTCCCGGGCCGTTACCTCGGAACCCTAGGCTGGTGGTGTGCTGCCCACCGGGACGTACCCCGACTGGGCGTCGGTGGAGATCGCGGTCCCGCGCCCGGCGCGCCGGCTGCCGGGAATCAGCATGGCCGGGTTCCGCCACCGCGCCGGGGCGGCCGTGGACATCGCCATGGTCGCGCACCCGTCCGTCACGCTGATCGTCGACCTCAGCGAGGGGGAGGGACTCGGCTACCAGACGCACGGCCGGTACGGTCGCGGCAGCGTCGTCGTCGGGCTCCTTCCCGGGGACTTCCGGGCGGCGGGCCGCCGGGGCGAGTGCCTGCAGATCCGCCTGGAACCGGTGGTGGCTGCCGCGGTGCTCGGCGCGCCGACCGAGCTCGACGGGATCGCGGTGTCCCTTGAGGACGTCTGGGGCGCGGACGCCGGGCGGGTCGAGGAGAGACTGCGCGGAACCGCCTCCTGGGACGAGCGGTTCACGATCGCCTGGGAGATCCTCGGTCGGCGGCTGGACGGCCGCCCACGCGTCGATCCGGAGGTCGCCCAGACCTGGCGGCGGACCCTTGCCAGCCGGGGACGGGTGCGGGTCGACGGCCTGGCGGACGACGTCGGCTGGAGCCGCAAGCGCCTCTGGTCCCGCTTCCGGGCCCAGATCGGCATCACACCCAAACGCGCCGCCCGGCTGGTGCGGTTCGACCACGCCGCACACCTCCTCGCGGCGGGTCGGGCCGTCGCCCACGTTGCCGCCGAGAGCGGCTACGTCGACCAGTCCCACCTGCACCGCGAGATCAGGGCGATCGCCGGGCTCACCCCCGCCGCCGTGGCGAACGCCCCGTGGCTCGCCATCGACGACGTCGCGTGGCCGGCGTCGGCGCGCCCGGGAGCCCCGGCGACCCGGGGCGAACGCCCTGCCGGCCGCTGAGGCCGACCACGATCACCGATGTCCGGGTCACCCCGCTCCGGTGGTGCGGTGGATCACCCCGGCGCGGCGGGCGGTGAAGCCTGTCGATACGGTGTTCGCGGCGTGCCGGCCGGTGCGCCTCGGGAACACAATCAGGACGGGGGGTTCCATGCTGCTCAGACGCCTGACGACAATCGGGATGGCCGCCGGGCTCGTCACCGGAGCCGTGCTGGCGATCGCCGCCACGCCGGCCCACGCGGCGCCGACGAGTGTGACGTCGTACTCGTTCACCAGCGAGGCCGGTGACTACATCGGCGGTGGACAGAGCCGCGACTACCAGGCGCCGTCGGCCGACATCCAGCTCTCCGGCACCGCCGGATACGTGACGATGCGGGTGGATGCCGGTTCGGAGTGGTGGACGATCGAGTTGGCCGCGCCGAACGGCGACGTGCTCCGGCCCGGCCGGTATCTGGATGCGGAGCGGGCCGCCTTCCGTACCGGCCGCTCGCCGGGACTCGACGTGTCGGGGACCGGGCGGGGCTGCAACCAGGTGTACGGCAACTTCTGGATCGACCAGATCGGCACCGACGCCGACGGTACGGTGACGATGCTCGACGCGCGGTTCACCCAGCACTGCGAGTCGGCGACCGCACCCCGTCTACAGGGGACGGTCAAGTTCGCCGCCTACCCGCTGTCGTACCGGTTCGTCAGCGATGCCGGGGACTACATCGGCGGCGGGGTGACCAAGGCGTACACCAACGCGACGACGGTGTTCGGCCTGCGGGGTACCGCGAGCGGAGTGTCGTACTCGGTCTCCGGCCAGCGTGACTACTGGACGGTCGAGCTGTACCCGCCGGCGGGGGAGACGCTGCGGGTGGGTACCTACACCGACGCCCAGCGGTACCCGTTCCACGACAGCGGCCACCCGGGCCTGTCGGTGAGCGGGAACGGGCGGGGCTGCAACACCCTGACCGGGCAGTTCACCATCCGGGAGATCGCGTTCGACGCGTCGGGTGCGGTGAGCGCACTCTCCGCGACGTACGTGCAGCACTGCGAGGGCGACACCGCGGCGTTGCGGGGCACGATCCGCTACTTCGCCTGACCGACGCTGGTCGAGCGGTGCATCTGGCCGAGGCTGGTTGAGCGGTGCATGTGACCGAGGCTGGTTGAGCGCTCACCCGGCCCGAGGCAGATTGCGCGGGGGCGTGGCCGATGGTCGCGCCCCCGTCGCTTCTCCGACGATGTCGCGCGTCGTTTCCGACATCCCCGACCGGTCGGCATCGGCGGCCGGCCAGCGAGCGACATATCGGCAACCCTGAGTGGCGACTCAGTGGACGAGTAGGCGAAAACTGCACTTCACTCGTGGAACGGACTCGCTTCACGGGTGGTGGTGTGCGGAATTACCACTCCGATTCGACATTGCCCCTAGTCAATATCGAAGGGCGATGCTATGAATTTGGTGGGTCACTGGCGGCCTACCAGGGCACTGCCGCCTCCACCGTCCGGGCATCGACGTCGTTTTAGGAGAGAACAGTACATGAGCGAAAATCAGGATGGTTGGTTGCGGTACGCATGGCGGCGATACCGGAGAGCTGTCGCCAAGGCGGCGGCATCGGTCGGAATCGCCGTGCTTGCCATCGGAGTCACGGCGGGCGCCGCCGTCGCCGGTACCGGTGCTGGTACCGGTGCTGCGGAACGCGGCCCGATGAACGTCTCGGCTGCGGTCGCTCCGACGGTTTCCAGCGTCGCCGCCGGTTACTCACACACCTGTGCCATCAGCACCGACGGAGGACTCTGGTGCTGGGGCGGCAACAGCAGCGGTCAGCTCGGTGACGGCACCACCACGAGCCGGACCACGCCGGTGCAGATCGGCAGCGTCACCAACTGGGCGAGTATCGACGCCGGCACCAGTTACACCTGCGCGGTTCGGACCGACGGCACGCTGTGGTGCTGGGGCCGTAACGGCAGCGGTCAGCTCGGCGACGGCACCACCACGCACCGGAGCAGTCCGGTGCAGGTCGGCAGCGCCACCAACTGGGCAAGTGTCAGTGCCGGCGACGGTCACACCTGCGGCACCCGTACCGACGGCAGCCTGTGGTGCTGGGGCCGCAACCGCAACGGCCAGCTCGGTACCGGTGCCGCCCTGGCCGACGCGAGCACCCCGGTACGGGTCGACACGGCGACCAGCTGGGTGAGTGTGGCGGCCGGTTACGCGCACACCTGTGCCCGCCGCACCGACGGCACCCTGTGGTGCTGGGGTGACAGCTCGAACGGCCAGCTCGGTCTCGGCATCCTGAGCTACCGGACCTCCCCGGCGCAGGTCGGTACCGGGACCACCTGGACCGGCGTGGTGACCGGTTACACCTTCACCTGCGCCGTCCGCGCCGACGGGACGCTGTGGTGCTGGGGCGAGAACGGCTACGGCCAGCTCGGCGTCAGCGGCCCGCACCGGACCTCGCCGATCCAGGTCGGCAGCGCCACCACCTGGAGTTCGGTGCTCGGCGGCAACGACACGGCCTGCGCGGTCCGCACCGACGGCAGCCTGTGGTGCTGGGGCAACAACTCGATGGGGCAGCTCGGCGACGGCAGCACCACCCACCGGAACGCCCCCACCCGGGTCGGCACCGCGACCACCTGGGCCGGCGGGGTTGTCGGCAGCTACCACAACTGCGCGGTCCGCACCGACGGCGGCCTGTGGTGCTGGGGCAACAACGCGTCGGGACAGCTCGGTGACGGCACCCTGACCCAGCGGTCGACCCCGACCCAGGTGACCATCCCGGGCTGACCGTAACCAGCCGCTCTTCCTGTCATGTCATCGGCCCGCCCGCTGAAACACCGGTGGTGCGGGCCGATGGCATGGCGACCACCCGTCCACTGAGGTACCGGTGATGAGGGCCGATGGCACGGCTACCGCCGGACGTCATGCCGGAACCGCGCCTGACACGCACACCCCCAGCTCCCGGTGGCCGCCTTCGGGGTGCACGTGGGCGTGGCTGGTGAGGGCGGCGAGCCGGCGTTCGGCCTCGACCCGCTCGGGTGCCCGGAGACGGTCGAAGATGGCCAGCGCCCGCGTCCAGTACCGGCACGCCTCGGCGCGGTCGTCCCGTTCGAGCAGGCCGGCGATGCCGGCGAGGGCTCGTCCCTGCTCGTAGGGGTGGCTGATCCGGGTGGCCACCTGCAACGCGTGCCGGTGGTAGCCGACGGCCTCGTCGGGGCGTTGCTGGGCCGACAGGGCCAGGCCGATCCCGTTGAGCGCCGCCGCCTCGCTCCGCCGGTCACCGGGCTGTTCCGCCGCGGTCAGCGCGCGTTCGTGGTACTCGCGGGCGTCGTCGAAGCGGCGCAGCCCGCACAGCGCGGCACCCAGTTCGGTGAGGGCGAACGCCTCGCCGTAGCGGCTGCTGGTGCGGTCCCCGATCCTCATCGCGGCGCGCAGGAAGCGGATCGCCAGCCCGAACTGGCCGAGACGCGATCTGACCGCCCCGATGTTGGCCAGGGCGGTGGCGAGATTGAACGGGCTGTCGGAGAGGCGTGCCGCGTAGAGGTGCCGGCGGTGCATGACCAGCGCGTCCTGATATTTACCGAGGAACATCTGCACCAGACCGATGTTCGGCAGGATGGTCATCGCGTACGGACCCCACGATCCACGGTCCGCCAACAGACCGTTGTACAGGGTGATCACGTCATCCACCCGGCCCAGGTGCCAGTAGACGGTCCCGAGATTGGCCTTGCTGCCACTGGCACCGGCCCGGTCCCCGGCCTGCTCCCGTACCTCGATCGCGGTCTCCAGATCCCGGACCGCGAGCTGTAGGTTACCGCTGCGCATGTAGGCGTACGCGCGGTAGTTGCACATCGTGGCGACGCCAGCCTGGTCACCGGACTCCCGCGCCGCCTGTAGCCCGTTCCCATAGATGTCGAGGATGTCGTCGGAGTAACCCCGCATCATGTAGAACCGCCACCCCGAGGCGGCCAGCCGCGGTGCCCACTGTGGACACGTCCCCGCCGCGAGTCGGACCAGCGCGCGCAGGTTCTGCCGTTCCGTCTCCAACCATTCCAGGTTCGTCGGAAGCGCCGGGAGCAGATCCGGCCGCAGCGGTCCACCCGGGTTCGTGATCGCCGGCATCGGGGCCCGCTCCATCGCCCGGCTCGCCGCCAGGCAGGCGTGCACGTAGTAGTCGAACAGCCGTTCCAGGGCCGCGTACCGGTCCGCCACCGCGTCTCGGCCCACGGTCAGCTCGCGCGCGTAGTCGCGGACCAGGTCGTGCAGCCGGAACCGGCCGGCGGCCGGCTCCTGGACGAGGTGCCGGTCGACCAGTTCCGCCATCAGCGTCTCCCCCGCCATCAGCGAGACGTCGGCCAGCGCCGCCGCCGCACCCACCCCGAAGTGCTCGCCGGGGAAGAGTCCCAGCAGCCGGAACATCCGGCGTACCGGCTCCGGCAGTGGCTCGTAGGACAGGCTGAACGCGTTGGCGACGGTGCTGTCCTCGGCCGACAGCTCGCCCAGCACGGGGCGAGCCCCGGCCAGCCGCTCCGCGAGATCCGCCACCCGCCACTCCGGGCGGTGCGCCAGCCGAGCGCCCGCCAGCCGGATCGCCAGCGGAAGATACCCGCACCGGCCCACCACCGCCGCCACGGCCTCCGGCTCGGCGTCGACCCGGTCCCGCCCGACGAGCCTGGCCAGCAGATCGATCGCCTCGGCGGGGTCCAGCAGCGGCAGGGTCAGCGGCGGCACGCTGCTGCTGACCACCAGCCGCCGCCGGCTCGTCACCAGCGTCAGCGATCCCGGCGCCGACGGCAGCAACGGGGTCACATGCTCGCTGCTGCCCGCGTTGTCCAGCACCACCACCACCCGCCGGCGGGCGAGTTCGGAGCGCCACAGCGCGATCCGGTGGTCGAGTTCCGCCGGGATCTGACTCGCCGGGACGCCCAACTGGCGCAGCAGGGTGATCAGCGCCGCCGCCGCGCTGACCTGACCGTCGGTGCCGTGTCCGCCCAGGTCGACGAACAACTGCCCATCCGGGTACGCCCCGGCGAACCGCCCGGCCAGGTGGACCGCCACCGCCGTCTTGCCGACTCCGGCCATCCCGTCGATGACCAGCACCGCCGACGCATCCGGATCCGCCCGCCGGATCGCCGTCGCCAGCCTGTCCACCAGCTCGTTCCGGCCGGTGAAGTCCGCCGGTGTCCGGGGCAGCCAGCGCGTCGGGAGCACCCCGCCACCATCCGGCACCGGCGATTCCGGCCGCTGCGAGCCGGTGCCGCCGCGCGGCGTCGACCGGTCCCGGGCACCCGGACCGGCACCGGCTCCGTCGAGGAGCGGATCCCGGTTGAGTACCGCCTGGTGCAGCCGCCGCAACTCCGCGCCCGGTTCGATGCCCAGTTGCTCCACAAGTGCCGAACGCGCCACACCGAACGCGGCCAGCGCCCCCGGTACGTCTCCCTCCTGGTAGAGCGCCCGGATCAGCAACGCGTACCCGCCCTCCCGCAGCGGATGAACGCTCAGATGGTCCCGCAGCATCATCACCGCGGTTCCGGACCGGCCGGTTGCCAGGCAGACCTCCGCCCACTGCTCGACCATCCCGATCCGCAGCTCCCGCATCGCCTCCGCCCGCGCCGACAGCGCCGGACCCAACGGCAACCCGGCCAGCATCGGCCCCCGCCACCGCCCCTCGGCCCGGCCGAGCGACCGCTCCGCCCCGGCGAGGTCCCCGCCGGCCAGCGCGGCGGACGCCTCCTGAAGCTCCGCCGTGAACCCGAACACGTCCACGTCCTCCGGGCGCAGATCGAGTTCATAGCCGTCGCCGCGCCGCACCAGCGCCCGACGGCCGGGTGCGACCCCGTCCAACAACCGGCGCAGGTTCGCCGCGTACCCGCGCAGGTTCGCCACCGCCGAGGCAGGTGGACCCGCGGGCCACAGCTCGTCGACCATCTCCGGCATCCCGACCCGGCGTCCCGGCTGCAACGCCAGCATGCTCAGCACGATCTGCTGTTTCGGCGGTCCGGGCGGCAGCCGCACGTCACCGACGCTGATCTCCAGTGGTCCGAGAAGCCGAACCTCCAGCATCACAGCCCCCCACCTGCGGCCCGATATCACCTGGTACCGAGGCATCCTATCGACGCCCACCACGGGAGAGGTGGATGGAACGTCGGGCGAGAACGGAGCACGAACGAAGAAAGACGGCCGGTGGCGGGGATGAGATCGTGGCTGCGCGGCGTCGGTCACGCCGCCCCGCCGGGCTCGTCTGTCGACAACGGCGCCGCCCGACCGGGCCACGGTCCTCGATCGGAAGGCAGGACGACATCATGGCGCACATCGATCTCGGGGTCGACGAGGTGCGGTTTCCCGGCATCAGCGGCCCGATGCGGTACCGCCCGGAGACGGCGAAGCCGCTCAACGAGTTGGCCGAGGTACTGCTGCGGGGCCCGCACCCGCTTCCGGCCGGTGAACGGGAACTGATCGCCGCGTACGTCTCGGGGCGCAACGAGTGCGACTTCTGCTGCGCGTCGCACTCGGCGTTCGCCGCCGCACAGCTCGACGACGGCATGACCCTGGTCGAGCAGGTACGCGCCGACCTCGACACCGCCCCGATCTCGGCGAAACTGCGGGCACTGCTGCGTATCGCCGGGGCGGTCCAGGTCAGTGGCCGCAACGTCACCACCGAGCTGGTCGCCGACGCCCGTGCGAACGGCGCCACCGATCTGGAGATCCACGACACCGTCCTGATCGCCGCCGCGTTCTGCATGTTCAACCGGTACGTCGACGGCCTCGGCACCTTCGCACCAGTCGGTCCGGACGCCTACGCCGAGTCCGCGCGCCGGATCGTCGAGGTCGGCTACGGCGCGGCGGTCAACGCGTAACCGGCCCAGACGTGCAGCCGGCCCAAGCGCTACGCGGAACCGGCCCAGACGCGCAGCCGGTGCGGGTGCGCAGCCGGCCAGAGGTGTCGGCATCCTGAGCACGGCCACGGGTGACCGCACCCGGATCCCCCTGCGATCGTCGACGGACACGCCTTGCCAGGCCCGTCACCCGGTCGGAGGGATCGATGGACCACCCACGCCGCCTGCTCGATGCCGCGCAACAGTTCCACGCGGAGATGGTCGACCGGTTGAGCACGCTCGTCGCGTACGAGTCGGCACCGGGCTCACTGCCCCAACTGGAGTCCTGTGCCGACCTGCTCGCCCGCTGGGGGGAGGAGGTGCTCGGCCGGCCCGCCCGGCGGGTCGTGGTCGACGGCCTGCCGCACCTGCTCTGGCCGGCGGTCGACCAGCGCGTGCTGCTCCTCGGCCACTTCGACACCGTCTTCCCGGTCGGCACGATCCGATCCAGGCCCTTCGCCGTACGCGGGGACGTCGCGACCGGCCCCGGCGTCTGCGACATGAAGGCCGGCATCGTGCAGATGTTCACGGCGCTGCGCCTGGTCGAGGAGACCTCGACGGTGGGCGTACTGCTCAGCTGTGACGAGGAGAGCGGGTCGATCACCTCTCGACCGCTCATCGAGCGGGAGGCACTGCGCTCGGCTGCGGTTCTGGTCTGCGAGGCGGCCACCCCGGACGGGCAGGTGAAGGTGGCCAGGAAGGGCGGCTCGGTCTACCGCCTCACCGTCCGGGGGCGTGCCGCACACGCCGGCGTCGAACCGCAGCGCGGCGTCAACGCCACGGTCGAGGTAGCGCACCAGGTTCTCTCCCTCGGTGCACTCGGCGCGCCGGAGGGCGGGGGCACCTCGGTCACCCCGACCCTGCTCTCCGCCGGCACCACGACCAACACGGTGCCCGAGCGCGCCAGCCTCTCCGTCGACGTCCGAGCCTGGACCACCGACGAACTCGAACGCGTCGACCACGCCATCCGTGGGCTGGTGCCGTACCTGCCCGAGGCGACGCTCGCGGTGCAGGGCGGGATCAACCGCTATCCGATGTCCCCGGAACTCGCACGCCCCCTCCTGGAGCTGGCCCAGTCGATCGCCGGCCAACTCGGCATCCCGAACCTCGTCGGCGCGTACGCCGCCGGTGCGTCCGACGGCAACTTCACCGCCGCGCTGGGCGTACCGACCCTGGACGGGCTGGGCGCGGTCGGCGGCGGGGCGCACTCCGCCGACGAGTACGTCTGCCTGGACCGCATGCCGGAGCGGACGGCACTGCTGGCCGGACTCGTCGACACGCTCCGCACCGCCGAGCGTCTCGTACCGCGACGCATCGACGAAATCCCGTAACGTGCTCACCGTCGGCGAACGACCGGCAGCGAGGGGTCGGCGTCGGCATGACCACGGGACAGCGCTCGGGATCGCGCATTCCGCTGCTCGGAGTAGAGGAGGAGTTCCTCGTCGTCGACGGCGCCCGGGGCGAGGTCGTACCCGAGGCAGCGACTGTCGTCGACGGCGCCCGACCGGCCCTCGGCGCCCGGGTGGGTGGCGAGATCACCAAGCTCCAGGTCGAGACCCGCACCGATCCGTGCCGGAGCCTGGACGAACTCGGCGGGCAACTCGTCGAGGGCCGCGCCGCCGTGCAGGCCGCGGCCCGGTCGGCCGGCCTGCGGGTGATCGCCAGCGGCTCGCCGGTGCTCGGTCGCGCCGTGCCGCCGCCCATCACCGAGGGGCCACGCCAGGACCGGGGCACCGCCACCTTCCGTGGGCTGCACGACGAACTGGCGATCTGCGCCCTGCACGTCCACCTGGAGCAGCCCGACCGGGACCGCGCCGTGCTGATCGGCAACCACCTGCGGCAACACCTGCCGGTGTTTCTCGCCCTCTCGGCGAACTCGCCCTACTGGGCCGAGCGCGACACCGGTTACGCGAGCTGGCGCAGCGTCACCTGGGGACGTTGGCCGGTGGCCGGCCCGCCGCCGTTCCTGAGGTCGGCACGGCAGTACGACGACCATGTGCAGACACTGCTCGAGGCGGGCGCACTGGTCGACCACGGCACGATCTTCTGGGATCTCCGGCTGTCGACGAAGTACCCCACGCTGGAGGTGCGGGTCGCCGACGTACCCCTCACCGCCGCCGAGTCCGTGGCACACGCCGCCCTGGTGCGGGCGCTGGCGGTCGTCGCAGGTGATGCCGTCGACCGGGGGGACGAGGGACCGGAGTTGGCGCCCGAGCTGATCCGGCTCGCGTACTGGCGGGCCGCCCGCGACGGAATGGGCGGGTACGGCGTCGACGTCACCACGGGACGGCTGCTGCCCGCCGCGACCCTCGCCGAGCGCCTGGTCGAGCTGGCCCGACCGGCGCTGGACGAGTCGGGTGACCGCGAGCGGGTCGAGGACTGGCTGGCCCGGCTCGGCACGGACGGCGACGGTGCGACCCGCCAGCGGGCGGCGGCGGCGCTGCGCGGACGCCTGACCGACGTGGTCGACGAGATCGCCAACCAGACCGCCCCCGATGCGCCCGCGCGCGATGCGTCCCCATCCGACGTGCCAGCAGTGTCCCCGTCCGACGGGTCGGTATCCGGCCCGCCGGCGAGCGGGTGAAGAAAGCACGCCGGCATAACGCGAATCGCCCCCGCCTCGGAAATGCTGGAGGAACCGGACGCGGCGGCAGGCAGCCCTCCCGCCGACGGCCGGCAGACCCGATCAGGGGAGGCCCCAGGTGACCGACGCCTACCTGCTACCCAAGATCCCGATCCGGCATCACCGGCGGCCGCCGGCGGAGATGGTGCGCGAGGCCGAGGCGTTCGCGGAACGGATGGCGCAGCGCCGTTCGGTACGTGACTTCGCCCCCGATCCCGTACCCGACGCGGTGATCGAGGCCGCCATCCGGGCCGCCTCGACCGCGCCCAGCGGTGCCAACGTGCAGCCGTGGCGGTTCGTCGTACTCACCGACCCGGCCCGTAAACGCCGGCTGCGCGAGGCGGCCGAGGCCGAGGAGCGCGCCTTCTACGACCGCCGCGCCTCGAAGGAGTGGCTGGAGGCGATCGCCGGCTTCGGCACCGACTGGCGCAAGCCGTTCCTGGAGACCGCGCCGGCCGTGATCGTCGTCTTCGAGATCCACCAGGGGCCGCACAGCCCGAAGCCGTACTACGTCAAGGAGTCCGTCGGCATCGCGGTCGGCCTGCTGATCACCGCCCTGCACCACGCCGGTCTGGTGACCCTGACCCACACGCCCAGCCCGATGCGGTTCCTCAACGAGGTGTGCGAGCGCCCGCCGGAGGAGCGCCCGCACGTGGTGATGCCGGTCGGGTACCCCACGCCGGACGCCCGAGTGCCCGACCTGACCCGCAAGCCCCTCGACGAGGTCATGGTCCGGTGGTGAGATCCCTGGTCAGGAACTCGACGAGCGGCTCGACGTGCCGGTCCGGGCGCCGCCACTGCGCGAGCAGATCCTCCAGCAGGTGCTGCTCGGCAACCAGCTCCGCGCCACGGTACCGCCGGATCACCGGGTGGATGAAGGCGCTCTCCCGGGCCCGGTCCGGGGTCGGGTGCCGGTCGATGGCGAAGACGTCACCGTAGTCGTCGCGCCCCCACCGCAGCGCGAGCGTGTACCAGTGCGGAACGGCCGCGAAGCGCTGCACGGCGTAGTCCTCCGGCAGGTCCTCGTAGTGGTGGAAGTCGCCTGTGACGTGGTCGCGGACGAAGACGTCGCAGAGGTACTCGAACTGGGTCCAGAGCGCCGAGGACCAGTTGACCCGGTCCAGCATCAGTTTGGCCAGCGACGCGGCCTCGGCAGGTGTCGTCGTGAACGGCAGCGGGACGTCCTCGTACCGCTCGCGCAGGATCCGGGTGAACGTGCGGAGGTTGTACCGAAAACCGTCGATGAACGGCGACGACGCGTGCTTGACGTCCCGGGCCTGGGCGATCGTGCCGGCGAAGTAGAGGCCGTCGACGTTGCTCGACTGCCAGTCGGGGCGTAACCCGGGCATCCGGCCGTCCCGCACCATCTCGGGCCGGCACGTCTCGTCGAACATCGTGGTGTCCATCCGGAAGCCGGTGCAGCGCAGTACCGCGTGGTAGTCGAGCACGGCCGTCTCACCGTCGGCGTGGGTGTACGTGATCGACACCTGGTACCGCCCGTCGACCGGGCGGATCTCGTCGATGGTGCAGTCGAGCACCGAGTGCAACGTCTTGAACTGGTAACTGTCCAGAATGGCGCCGTACTGGCCACGGACGTCTCCGGGATGCTTGGTGTTCCAGGCGAGCCGCAGCGGTTGCCGGCTGGCGAGGTGCACCATCGACGCCCGGCCGAGGATCGCCGACGCGGTCTCGAAGGCGGAGTTCCCCTTGCCGATGATCAGCACCCGCTGGCCGTCGTACGCCGTGGGCTCGATGACCATGTCCTCGTACCCGACGGCGTGCTCGATGCCCTTGATCGCCGGTACGAACGGTCGGCCCCAGCCGGTCGCGACGACGAGGCAGTGCGCGCGCACGTCCCCCCGGTCGGTCCGTACCGTGAAACCGTCGTCCGTCCGGGTGATCCGCTCGACCGTTGTGCCGTACCGGACGTTGAGCTGGTGGACCCGCTGGAACTCGGCGAGGTAGCGCACCAGGTCGTCGGCGGCGGGCAGATACTCCTCGCTGAACTTCGGGAACAGCAGATCCGGGCAGTCGTTGAGCAGCGAGTTCCAGTCCCAGCGCAGCCGGATCTCGGGATCGGTGCTGTCGGTGTGCACCTTGTTCAGCGAGATCAGCCGGCGATGGCGTGGGAACCGCCGGAAGAACCCGCCCGGTGCGTCGGCACTTTCGAGCGTCAGGTAATCGGCGCGGTGCTGCGCAAGGTAGTAGCTCAGCTGGAGTCCGGCGGGTCCCGCCCCGACGATGACGTACCTGTGCTCGTTGTCGACCATCCCGGACCCTTCGACGCAAGAGGTGAGTCCATCGACGATGGAATGGATAGTGGAGTGTGTCAATGCCGCCCGTCGACCCGTACGCGAAGCCGTCGGCGGTCGGTGACGCCGCCGAGGCGCTCGCCGCCGTCACCGGGGCGGTCTCGGTCTGACGGGCGACCATCCGGTACCGGGGCGGGCGCGGCAGTCGTACTTTGGACGGATCTGTAAGACGCACCGCCGTTCGTACGATGGTCCCGTGCACCCTCGCCTGCGTGCCGTGCTGGCCGAGCCGCGCGCCCCACACGCCCCGCCCCGGGTCTGGCGCGACTGGGCGCTGCTCGCCGTCTTCGCGCCGGTGATCGTGCTGGAGGGCGTCCTCCGGCCCGACCTGCCGTGGCGGGTTGGTTGCGTCGTCATCGCCCTCGCGCTGCTGCCCACCCTGCTGTGGCGGCGTACCCGGCCGCTCGCGACCGTGGCTACCGCGTTCGGCTTCACCGCGGTCGCCCCGCTCGTGCTGCCGGGCGATGCCTGCGACATGTACGCGTCGACCTTCATGCTCCTGCTCTGCTACGCGCTGTTCCGCTGGGGCTCCGGCCGGGACGTGGTGCTCGGTGCGGTCTTCGTGGCCGCCAAGGTGGCCGTCACCGGCCTGACCGGCTCGATCACCGGCGGCGAGGTGGTCGCCGGCTTCGCGGTGGTCTTCGCCGTCGCCACGCTGGGAGTCGCGGTCCGGTTCCGGGCCGCCGCCCGGCTGCGGGAGTTCGACCGGGTCAAACTGCTGGAGCGGGAGCGGCTCGCCCGGGACCTGCACGACACGGTGGCCCACCACGTGTCGGCGATGGCGATCCGGGCCCAGGCCGGCATCGCCGCGTCGGCCAGCCAGCCGGGCGCCGCCGTCGAGGCGCTCCGGGTGATCGAGGCCGAGGCGTCCCGCGCGCTCGCCGAGATGCGCGCGATGGTCCGGGTGCTGCGCCGTGACCAGCCCGCCGAGCTGGCGCCGAGCCCACGGGTCGCCGACATCGAGCGGCTCGCCGGCCGCTTCCGGGCCGGGCCGGCGGTGGACGTGCAGCTCCGCGGCGATCTCGACGACCTTCCGCCGACGGTCGGCTCCGCCCTCTACCGCCTCGCCCAGGAGTCGGTAACCAACGCCCGCCGGCACGCCCGGCACGCCACCCGGATCGAGGTCAGCGTCGCCGCCGACGAGACCCTGGTCCGCCTGCGGGTCAGCGACGACGGCGAGCCCCGTCCGGCCGGCCCGTCCGGCTTCGGCCTGGTCGGCATGATGGAACGGGCCGGGCTGCTCGGCGGCACCTGCGAAGCCGGCCCCAACCCTGACCGTGGCTGGACCGTGACGGCGGTGCTGCCGCGCTCCGGGGTCGGTTCGTGACGGTGCGGGTGCTGGTCGCGGACGACCAGGAGATCGTCCGTACCGGCCTGACCATGATCTTGAACGCTCAGCCCGGCATCGAGGTCGTCGGCGAGGCCGGCGACGGCCGCCGGGCGGTCGAACTCGCCAGGCGGCTCCGTCCCGACGTGTGCCTGCTCGACATCCGGATGCCCGGAATGGACGGCATCGAGGCCACCAGGGCGCTCGCCGGGCCGTCGGTCGCGGAACCGCTCGCGGTGGTCGTCATCACCACCTTCGATCTCGACGACTACGTGTACGCGGCACTGCGCGCCGGTGCCCGCGGCTTCCTGCTCAAGGACGCCGGCCCCGACCTGCTGGCCCAGGCCGTGCACGCGGCGGCCAACGGAGACGCGCTGATCGCGCCGAGCGTCGCCACCCGGCTGCTGAAGGCGTTCGCCGAGGCGGGGCCGGCCGGGCCGCCGAAGCAGCCGATCGAGGCGCTCACCGACCGGGAGGAGCAGGTGCTGGTCGCGGTCGCGCGCGGGCGTACCAACCGGGAGATCGCCGACGAGCTCTACATCACGCTGAGCACCGTCAAGTCGCACGTCACCAGCCTGATGACCAAACTCGGGGTACGTAACCGGGTCGAGATCGCGATGTGGGCGTACGAGACCGACCGGCACCGTGGTCGTTGACGGCTGCCGCCGAAGGTACGACGATCGGGTACGACCATGGGCCGGGCCGATCGCGGCCCTTGTGCCGATGAGCCGGGGCGGGTACGGCGGCCACCATCGACGACATGACGAGACGCGAGTGGCGGCTGCCGGCCGCGCTGATCCTGCTTGGCCTGATCCCGATGATCGCCGGAGCGGTGCGGGTGACCGAACTGGGCACCGGCCCGGAGGTGACCCCGGCGAACGCGCGCTTCGTCGCCGACCCGCTGCCGGTGGTGTCGCACGTCGTCAGCGCGGTGCTCTACACGATCCTGGGTGCATTCCAGTTCGTGCCCAGCCTGCGCCGGCACGGCTGGCACCGCCTCGCCGGCCGGGTGCTCGTCCCCTGTGGACTCGTGGTCGCCCTCTCCGGGCTGTGGATGACGCTCGGCTACGACCTGCCGGCCCATGACAACGACGTACTCGCCGTGCTGCGGCTCGTCTTCGGCTCGGCGATGGCCGTCTCGATCCTGCTCGGTCTCGCCGCCGCGCTGCGTCGGGACTTCACCCGGCACCGGGCGTGGATGGCACGCGGTTACGCGATCGCCCTCGGCGCCGGCACGCAGGCGTTCACCCACGCGCCGTACGTGGCGGCGACCGGTGAACAGCCCGACGGGAACGTACGCGCCGCGCTGGTGGCCGCCGGATGGCTGATCAACCTCGCCGTGGCCGAGTGGTACCTGCGCCGGCCGGCCCGTACACCCCGCCGGCCGCGTGTCGCCGCCGCCGGATGAGGTACCGGCGCCACCATGATCAGCACGGTATGCGGCCCGGAGTGGATTTCCGGCCGGGATCGGCCTGTGACAGCCCTCGCCGAGCCGGACAGGTAGGGGGTATGGACGACGAAGGAAAACACCTATGAGCGACGCTGACCCGGGCGGCCGGGCGGAGCGTTTCCGTGCCCTGCACCTGGAGACGTACCCGGATCTGCTGCGCTTCGTCGAGCGGCGGGTGCCGGCCAGCGAGGCCGAGGACATCGTGTCGATGGTCTTCCTGACGGCGTGGCGGCGCTTCGACGAACTGCCTGACGACACCCGGCCGTGGCTCTTCGCGGTGGCCCGCAACACCATGGCGAACCAGGCCCGGGGCTGGTTGCGGCGCCGAGCGCTGGACGTACGGCTGGGGTCGTTGCAGGTACCCGATGGCCCCGACGAATCCGCGGGTGCGGCGGCCCGGGTCGACCTGGCGCGTGCCTGGGCGGCCCTGGGTGCGGCGGACCGTGAGGTTCTCGCGTTGGTCGCGTTCGACGGTCTGACCGCCGAGCAGGCGGCCGTCGTGTTGGGCTGCCGAAGGTCGACGTTCGCGATGCGGCTCAGCCGGGCCCGGCGACGCCTCCAGTCCGCCCTGGAACCGGCCGGGTCGACCACCCGCTCGTCTCTCCGCCCTCACCCGCTCAAGGAGCAGCAGTCGTGGACGCAGGCATGAAGGATCTGGAGCAACTGTCGATGCTCGACCCGGCCCGGGAGCGTACCCCCACCGAGATGGAGTGGGCGCGCTCGCAGGCGTTCGTCGAGCGGGTGCTGGCCGGCGAGGTGACCCGGAAGCCGGCTCGGCGGCCGGTGGGCCGTTGGCTGGGGGTGGGCGTCGTCGCGGCCCTGGTCGTGCCGGTACTGCTGCCGGGCGCGGCGGAGAAGGCGATCGCGTCCTGGACCGCCACGCCCAGTGCGCGCACCGGGGAACAGGTGCTCCCGCAGGCGCGCACGTGCGGCGCGAACGATGTCGGCGGGGGCTCGTCCACGGTACGCCCGGCCGACGTGCTCCTGGCCGAGCAGCGCGGAATCGCGACGTTGCTCATCCTGCGGAAGAGCAACGGCGTCGTGGTGGAGTGCCTCAGCGTGGACGGGGAGCAGTTCGCCTCGATGTCACTTGCCGACAGCGGGCCGCTGCCCACCCCGCCGGCCAACACGGTCAACCTGGAGACGATGAGTTCCCTCGGGAGCGGCGGCGGCATGTGGTCGAACATCATCGGTCTGGTGGGGCCGGGTGTCACCGGGGTGGAGGTGCGGCTCGACGACGGCAGGCACTTCCAGGCCAGTGTGAAGGCCGGCTGGTGGGCGGCCTGGTGGCCGGGGCCGGAGGGCGGCGAGGTCGACCACCTCACGGTACTCGTGCACTCCGCCGCCGGTACGACCAGCCACCGCCCCTCCGAACTTCCCTGACGGCTGGCCGGGGCGCGCACGTTCCCAGGCTTTCAGCGGCGGCCCGGCGGCTTTCCGACAGCGGGCCGGCGGTGGGGGACCCGGTTGGGTCTCCCACCGCCGGTCGGTGTTCTCGGTCAGCGTTGCAGCGTCAGCAGACCCGGCCGGTAGGGCAGGAGGCCGTAGTCGCCGCCGGAGTTGGGGGAACGCCCCTGGTAGAGCAGGCGCAGGTTACAAGGATCGACGGTCATCGTCTGGTCCGCGTTGCTGCGGATCAGCTCGCCGTGGCTGATGTCGTTGGTCCAGGTGGCGCCGCTGTTCGCCTTGCCGGCGAACGGGTTGCTCTCGGTCGCCGCCTGCGGCGTCCAGGTGCCGCCCAGGCTGGTGGCGGTGAACGAGCGGAAGTAGCGGCCCTGCGAGCCGATCGCCTCGACGAGCATCAGGTACCGGTTCTGGCCCTGGAGCTTGTAGACCTGGACGCCCTCGAACAGGTTGTTCGTCGAGTCGGTCATGATGGTCGTGTAGTTCGAGCCGAAGCTGCCGGGGAAGTTTCCGATCGGCATGCTGGCCCGGTAGATCCGGCCGTTGTCCCCGGCGAAGAACAGGTACATGTTCTGGTCGTCGCCGATCAGCGCCTGGTCGATGGGCCCGGTGCCGGAGTTGGAGATGCTGCCGGTGAAGAGCGTCTGGTGCGCCGACCAGCTGTTCACGTTGGTGGGGTCGGTCGAGGTCCGGTAGGAGAAGGCGGGCCCACCCCACTGGTACGCGAGCACCCAGACGTTGCGGGGGGCGAAGTAGAACAGCGATGGCGCGACAGCGGAGAACGGCATCGCGTTCTGGCTGGCCGAGCCCATCTCCGACCAGTTCGTGAAGAGGCCGAAGTTCATCGAGCCCCAGCTCGTCCCGGTGTCGTGCGTCGTGGCGTAGACCAGTTGCCTGCCGTTGTAGGGGGCGTGGGTGAAGTCCTTCAGCGACACCCATCCGGACCTCGGCTGGGCCAGCGCGCCTGTCGACGACCAACGGTACGACGACGGCAGGTTGCAGGTTCCGGTTGGCGGTGGCGTCGTCGGCGGTGTGGTGGGGGTACCGCCACCGCTGAGCCGGACGAGTTGCCACTGCTGGTTGGCGCCGTTCCAGTCGTCGTACTGCACGATGTTTCCACCGTCGGCGGTCGAGGCGCCCTGCACCTCCACCACCTTGTTGCTGTTCCGGTTGATCAGCCGGACGTAGCCACCGTCGGAGTCGGCCAGCCGGAACTGCTGGTTGGTTCCGTTGGTGTCGCTCCACTGGACGATGCTGCCACCGTTGGCGGTCGACCAGTTGTAGACGTCGAGGACCTTGCCGGAGAGGCGGGACCGCAGCCGGTAGTAGCCGCCGCCGGAGTCCACGAACTGCCACTGCTGCTGGTTGCCGTCGTTCCGGGCCCACTGGGTGATCCGCGCGCCGTCGTTGGTGGCCAGGTTGTACACGTCGAGCGCCTTGCCGCTGTTGCGGTTGACCAGCACATACCACGCGCTGGTGTCGACCGTCGCAGCAGATGCCGGAACCGGACCGAACGCCACCGCCGCGGTGGCGACGAGGGCCGGCACCACGCTGAGGACGAGCGCGGACCGCCAGCGGCGTCGCCGGACCCGGGGTGTGGCCGGGCTGGCCGGTTCTGGACCCGGCGTGCCTGGTGGCGCCTTCGCCACGACATCCATAGTCTTTCTCCTTTGCCGAACCACCCGGGGCGCTGTCCGCCACGCGTGGCAGTGGTGGGGTTCCTCGCATTCCCTTCGACGACACGAAAGCGCGGGTGACCGGCAGTCGTCTGTCATTCAGGTGTGCGGACCGGACGGGCTGGATTGCCTGGTCACGCGCTGATCCGTCCTCCTCGGGGCGCCGGAACCGAACAGTGTTACCGCTAACATGACCAGCTGTGCAGTCTCACGGACATTAAGTGAGACACGAGGGAGCCGCTCTGGCGGATGTACGGCATATTGCCAGAGTGTTTCGAGGGATTCAAGGGGCGGACGTCAATGTGTAAATCGACGTGCAGAACCGTGCGGCGGGATGGCTTACTGCGGACGACCCCGACGTGTTCCGGGTCGGCCGATAACACTTTTCCGACCGGGAGAGTCGGGCGGGGCGCACGACAAATTCAAACGGCGTTTTCTGTTATCGATGCCGGTTCTGCGCGGTCGTGCGCCGTACTGTCGAACCGAACCCCAGCGTTACACCGGCCCCACCGACGTTCTCAGCCGGCTGGCCCGTGACTCCAGGTGGCGTCGCTCGGCGAGACTGGCGGTGGCCTTCGCGGCGCGCCGGTAGTCCTGGTACGCCCCGGTCGGGTCGCCGATCCGCTCGCGCAGGTGCGCCCGTACGGACAACAGCCGGTGGTTACCGGCCATCCGCTCGTCACCGTCCAACGTGGCGAGCAGGGCCAGCCCGGCCGGCGGACCCTCGACCTCGGCGAGCGCGATCGCCCGGTTGAGGGTGACCATCGGATTCGGAGCGATCCGTTCCAGGATCAGATAGAGGGCGTGCACCTGGCGCCAGTCGGTTTCCTCGGCGGTGGTCGCGTCGTCGTGCGTGGCGGCGATGGCGGCCTGGAGTTGGTAAGGCCCCAGCGCCGGGCCGGCCAACGAGGCCTTGACCAACTCGGTGCCCTCGTCGATCAGTCCACGGTCCCACCTCGTGCGGTCCTGCTCGTCCAGCGGAATCAGGTCGCCGGACGCCGTGGTGCGGGCCCGCCAGCGGGCGTGGGTGAGCAGCATCAGCGCCAACAGCCCCCGCACCTCGTCGTCACGGGGGAGTTGTGCGTGCACCAGCCTGGTCAGCCGGATCGCCTCGTGCGCGAGGTCGGCCCGGTGCAGGTCGGTGCCGGAGGAGGCGGTGTAACCCTCGTTGAAGATCAGGTAGAGCACCTGTAGGACGGCTCGTAGCCGCTCCTCCCGCTCCGCACCCTCCTTTGGCAGCCGGAACGAGCTGCCGGCCGCCTTGATGCGCTGCTTGGCCCGGCTGATCCGGGCCGCCATCGTGGGCTCCGGGACCAGGAACGCGCGGGCGATCTCGGCGGTGGTCAGGCCGCCGACCGCCCGCAGGGTCAGGGCGATCTGCGATGCCGGGGTCAGCGTCGGATGACAACACAGGAAGAGCAGGACGAGCGTGTCGTCGGTGTCCGGTACGTCCTCGGGTGCCGATTCGAGGGCGGCGGCCGACTCCCGGTCGCGGCGGGCGCGGTCGCTGCGCATCTCGTCGATGAGCCGACGGGTGGCGACCGTCAGCAACCAGCCGCGCGGGTTGTCGGGTACCCCCTCGGCCGGCCACTGCGCGGTGGCGGCGAGCACCGCCTCCTGTACCGCGTCCTCGCATCCTTCGAACTGGCCGTGCCGACGTAGCAACACGCCGAGGACCTGCGGCGCGAGTTCGCGCAGCAGGTCCTCGAAAGCCGGTGCCGTCACGCCTCCAATTGTCCGTCAGCGAACATCACCTGCCGCACCTCGACGCCCAGGCCGTCGATCGCGCTGTCCGGAATCCGCGACGCCAGCTCGACGGCCCGCTCCTTGCTCTCGCAGTCGACCAGGTAGAACCCGCCCAGGTACTCCTTGGCTTCCACGAACGGCCCGTCGGTGATCACGGGCTGGCCGTTGCGGACGGCCACCACGGTCGCCTGTGACGGGTCGACAAGCGCCAGCGTGTTGATCAGTTCTCCGGACTCCTTGAGCGCCTCGAGGAACCTGCCGTGGCCGTCACCGATCGCCGCCCTCTCCTCGTCGGTCAGCGCGTCCAGCACGGCCGGGTTGATATGCAGGCTGATCAGGAACTTCATCTCGTACTCCTCGTGCTTCGCGGGCCCGGGCCGGGCCGCTTCCGCCGGTTGGTCGGAGCCGCCGCCGCCAGCTTGACATCCCAGCCGGGGACGTTCCGACGAGTTTGTCAGCGTCGCCTCGCCCGGACCGTGGGCTCGCCGCCACCTCATCTCCGACTCGCTGGCCGGTGCGGTCGCCGCCAGCCGGCATCTTTGGCCAGCCAGGGCGCAGCCACCGGACGGCAGCCGGGCACGGGCAAAGGCGGCGTGGTGACCCCGTGGACATGGTACTAATTTCGACGTAATTGTCGGGAGAGACGGGGACCGGTGGCGGAGGCTCGATCGGGGTGGATCCTGCGTGGCCAGGGGGCCGCCCGCCGGACCTCCTACCTGGAACTCCTCTTCGACCTGGGCCTCATCGTCGCGCTCACCCGGCTCTCCGACCGGCTGACCGGCGCCCTCGGCTGGGACCACGTGCTGGAAACCCTGGTCCTGCTCGCCGCGGTCTGGTGGGTCTGGACGGTCACCGCGTACACCACCGACTGGTACGACCCCAGCCTGCCGTTGGTGCAGTTGATCGTCATCGGTGTCCTCCTCGGCGGGCTGCTGATGTCACTGGCGGTCAGCAGTGCATTCGAGGGAGGCAGCGGGATCGCCTTCGCCGCGTCGTACGTCGGCCTGCACCTCTGTCGCGGACTCGTCCTGGTCACCGCGCTGCGCGGCCACGTGCTGCGGTTGCGGGCCATGCGGGTGCTGGTCTGGTTCTGCCTGACCGGCGTGCTGTGGCTGGCCGGCGCCTTCCTGCCCAGCACGTGGCGGTTGGTGCTCTGGGCGATCGCGATCACCATGGACTTCGCGGTCGGCTTCTTCGGCTATCCACTGCCCCGGCTCGGCCGGTCGGGGGCCGAGGAACTCCGGGTGGGCGGGGAGCACCTGTCGGAACGCTACCGGCAGATGTTCATCGTCACCCTCGGTGAGATCATCCTGGTCGGGATACGGCTGTACGGCGACCCGCCGTTCGCGTCGCTGAAGACCGCGGCCGTGATCCTGCTCTTCGTGATGACCGTGACGATGTGGCGGATCTACATCGTCTACGTCGCCGATCACTTCGCCACCGGGATCGACCGGGCCACCAATCCCGGTCGGATCGCACTGATCGCCGCCTACGCCCACCTGGTCATGGTGGCCGGGGTCGTACTGGTCGCCGCCGCCGGGGACATCGTCGTCAAGAATCCCACCGGCGCGGTCGATTCCACCCAACTGGCCGTGGTGGTCGCCGGTCCGCTGGTGTTCCTCGCCGGCCGCAGCGTGTACGCGCTCGTGGTGTTCCGGGCGATGCTGTGGCGGCTGCCCATCGGCGTGGTCGCCCTGCTGGCGGCGGCGGTACTGACGCAGGGGCTGCCTCCGATCGCGATGAGTGCCGTGATCGCCGCCGCAATGATGGTGATCGCCTTCGTTCCGCACTTCGGCAGGCCGATCCACCGCGGTCGTTGGAACATCTGCACCCGGTGGTGATCCGGGGCGCCCGTCGGTCAGTACGGCGATCCCGGCACGTTCAGCTCGATCTGGTACAGCCCGAAGTTGCCCCACGTTCCGGAGGTGATGAACAGGGTCCGGCCGTCGGGGCCGCCGAACGCGGCGTTCGTGCTGTTCCGGCCCGCGGAGATCGTGCCCAGCCGCTCGCCGGTCGGGGCGAAGACGTGGATCCGGCCGTCGGTGTGCGAGGCCCAGTAGATGTTGCCGGCGCAGTCGACCGTGGCGCCGTCCGGGCTGGCCAGGCTGGCGAAGACGGTACGCCCGCCGACGCTGCCGTCGGGGTACACGTCGTACCTGAAGATGGTGTTCTGGGCGAACCCGCCCACGTAGAGGGTGGTCTCGTCAGGCGAGAGCACGACGCCGTTGGGTTGGCCCACGGTGCCGTCGACCAGGAACACCTCACCGTCGCCGCTCACCCGGAAGACCCCGGTCATCCCGGCCATCTCGTCCGGCCGGTTGCCGCGTTGGAAGTTCGGGTCGGTGACGTAGACGGTGCCGTCAGCGCGGACGGTGAGGTCGTTCGGGGAGTTGAACCGCCGTCCCTGGTAGCCGCTCGCCAGTTGGCTCCGGCTACGGTCGGCCAGCAGGTACGCCGACACGCTGCGCTGGTCGTGGGTGGCGGCGAGGATCCGGGTGCCGTCCGCGCTCACGGCCAGCCCGTTGCTGCCGGCGTTGTCGAGGAACACGTCGAAGGTGGCCGGCGGGGTGAACCGGCGGATCGTCGACGGCTGCACGTTCTCCGGGCCCGTACCTCCGCGCATGTCGGAGAGGAGCAGTTGACCCGATCCGGCGAGCCAGACCGGTCCCTCCAGGAAGGTGAATCCGCCACCGATCCTCGTGGCGGTCAGGGAGGGGGCGGGTAGCGGCGCCGGATAGGTGGCACCCGGGGTGCAGGGACCGGTCGGGCCGGCGAGGAGCCCGCCATCCACGGGGTTGCCGGCGGGTACGGTGTCGCCGGCATTCGCCGCGCCTGTGACACCGGTGCTGATGGTCAGGGCGGTCAGCAGCGTCAGGGCACCGGACAGGGCTGCTCGGGCGGATCGTCGGGGCATCGGTCGAATCCACCTCTCCACAGGCACCGTATCGACGTCTATGTATATCACGATGTCGTCGGTGGGTGTTCGTCGATGTCGACACGCTGCCCGGCCCGGTGGCGACGCGCGGCTGCCCGGTCCGGCATGCCAGTGCACCCACACCCGGCGGGCAATTTAGTGAGGCCCGTCCATATTGACGTTCGGCGTCGTCGGCGACAGGATCTCCGCACCACCAGCAGCGTGATCCCCTGGGAGGCGCCATGTCCCGTCCCCGCCCGAGGCTCCTGCGGACAGCCGCCCGGCTGACCGCGCTCGCCGTAGCCGCCGCCGGCGTGCTGCTCACCGTCGCCACACCCGCGAGTGCCGCGGTTCCCGCCGGCCGGTACGTCGCGCTGGGCGACTCGTACACCGCCGGTCCGCTGATCCCCACCCAGGTCGACCTGAACTGCCTACGGTCCAACCGCAACTATCCGTCGCTGGTCGCCGCGTCCGCCGGATCGTCGTCCCTGGCCGACGTGAGCTGCTCCGGCGCCACCACGAACGACATCCTCAACGGCGGCAGCGGCCAACTCGGCATCGCGGTACCACCGCAGCTGAGCGCGGTCACCTCGAACACGGCGCTGGTGACGGTGCAGATCGGCGGCAACGACATCGGCTTCTCCGGCATCATCAGCGCCTGCGCGGAGGCGAGCCTCAGCAGTCCACTGGGATCGCCGTGCAAGAACCGGTACACCAGCGGGGGCACCGACCAGTTGCAGGCCCGGATCGCGGCCACCGCGCCGAAGGTGACCGCCGTGCTACAGGCGGTCCGCCAGGCCGCGCCGAACGCCCGGGTGGTGGTGCTCGGCTACCCGGCGATCGTGCCGGACACCGGATACGGCTGCTGGCCGGTGGTCCCGATCGCCTACCAGGACGTGCCCTACCTGCGCGGCATCGCCAAGTCGCTGAACGCGATGCTGGCCAGTACCGCGACCGCGAACGGCGCCACCTACGCCGACGTCTACACCCCGTCGATCGGCCGCGACACCTGCAAGAGCAGTGGTACCCGGTGGGTCGAGGGGCTCGTGCCACAGAACTCCGCCGCGCCCTTCCACCCGAACGCCCGGGGCGAGCAGGGCATGGCCAACGCCCTGCTCGCGACGCTGAACGGCTGATCGCCCCCGACCGTCGAGCCGGCCCCGCCTGACGAGGTTCAGCTGCTCGCCACGTCAGGCGGGTCCTCGCTACGTCAGGCGGGTCCTCGGCATTTCAGGCGGTGGCCCGGCCGGCCAGCGCCCGGAGGTGGCTACCGCCGCCGAGGGCGCGCAGTGCGTTGAGGATGACGGCCACGTCGATGCCCTCCTGGAGAAACGCCCCGGCCACCGGAGGAAGCAGCCCGAAGGCGGCAGCCA
Source organism: Plantactinospora sp. CNZ320 (assembly GCF_002846275.1). Classification (NCBI taxonomy): domain Bacteria; kingdom Bacillati; phylum Actinomycetota; class Actinomycetes; order Micromonosporales; family Micromonosporaceae; genus Plantactinospora; species Plantactinospora sp. CNZ320. Next base: position 1,697,976 of record NZ_PJMP01000001.1, on the reverse strand, counting down.
CCATCGCCAGCACCGCCATTCCCATGCCCACGGCCGCGCTCTGCACCGCGATCGCGCGGGACCGGCGAGCGATCTCCACCACGTCGGCCAGCCGGTCCAGCCGGTCCACCGACAGCACCGCGTCGGCCACCTCGGCCGAGGCGGTCGCCCCGGTCGCGCCCAGCGCCACCCCGACACCGGCGGTCGCCAACGCGGGCGCGTCGTTGATGCCGTCGCCGACCATCACCGTCACCACCCGCTCGGACTCGGCCCGGACCCGGTCGACCTTCTGCTGCGGCGAGCAGCGGGCCACCACGTCGTCCACCCCGACCGCGCGGGCGACCCGCTCGGCGACCTCCGGCCGGTCACCGGTCACCATGACCAGCCGACGGAACCCGGCCTGCCGCAACCGCCGTACGGTGTCGACCGCATCCGGGCGTACCGGGTCGCGCAGCAGCACCGCTCCGGCGAGTACGCCGTCCAGGCTCACCCACACCGCCGACAGGCCGTTCGACTCCGCCTCCCGCCGTTCGCGTACGGCCCAGTCCGGCAGGTCACCGCCGTGCTGTCCGACCCGGACCAGCCGGCCGTCGACCCGGCCGCAGACCCCCTGTCCGGGCTCCTCGGTCACGTCGGCGGGCAGCGCCAGCCGCATGCCCTGATCCCTTGCCTTCCGCACGATCGCGGCAGCCAGTACGTGCGAGGAGAGCTGTTCGACCGAGGCGGCCAGCCGCAGCAACTCGTCGACGTCGCCACCGGGCGCGGTCACCACCCCGGCCGTCTCCGGACGTCCCGTGGTCAACGTTCCGGTCTTGTCCAGCAGCAGGGTCCGGGCCCGGCCCAGCAGTTCCAGCGAGCCGCCGTTGCGGACCAGCACGCCGCGCCGCGCCGCGCGGGACAGCCCGGAGACGATCGCGATCGGGGTGGCCAGCAGCAGCGGGCACGGAGTCGCCACCACCAGGACCGCGACCGCCCGGACGAACTGCCCGGAGGCGCCCCAGGCGATCCCGGCCAGCGCCAGGGTGAACGGCACGAACGCCGCCGAGTACCTGTCGGCCAGCCGTACCATCGGCGCCTTCTCCGCGTTCGCCTCCTCGGCCAGCCGGACGATTCCCGCGTACGTGCTCTCGGCCGCCGTGGCGGTGGCCCGCAGTCCCAACGCCGCACCCGCGTTGACCACGCCACTGACCAACCGATCTCCTGCCCGGCGCTCGACCGGCTGGGACTCGCCGGTCACCGCCGACTCGTCCAGCGTCACGGCATCCTCGGCGACGCCGTCCACCGGTACGACATCACCGGGGCCGACCAGCAGCCGGTCGCCCGCACGGACGTCGCGTACGTCCACGTCCTGGATCCCGCCGTCCGGAGTACGGCGACGTGCCCGGCGCGGCGCCCGGGCCAGCAGCTCGTGCAGGTCACGGGTCGCCCGCCCCTGCGCGTAGCTCTCCAGGGTGTGCCCGCTGGCCAGCATCAGCGCCACCACCGCCCCGGCCAGGTACTCGCCCACCAGCAGGGAGGTGAGCATGGCCAGGGTCGCGATCACGTCCACGCCGATCCGGTGCCGCCGTAGCGACTGGACCAACCAGCGCAGCGTCACCAGCAGGGTGACCGAGGCCGTCGCCGCCCAGCAGATGTTGGCGGCCCCGCGCCGCCCGGCGAGCCACAGGCCCGCACCGACAAGGACCGGCACCGCCAGGGCGGCCAGCGGGGCGAAGGCACGCCACCTGCGCCAGCGTCCCGCCAGGGATCCGCGCACGCTCCCACCCCCGGGTCGAGCCGTGGCCCGCCACCCCGGACCGCCGACGGCGTGCCGAGCTGCGGGCCGGGCTCCGCCACCGGGGCCGGGGGTTCCGCCTCACCGGACGGCGGTGTGTCGTAACCAGGGTCTCAACCGGCCGTGGCTGACGTGGACGAAACGTCAGGATTCGGGTACGGCGATCAGCAGCGGAAGTGGCTCTCGGCTGTCAGCGGCAGTCCTGTCGGTGCGGTACGCCGACCGGCCCGGCTCCCGGCCTGGTCCACTGCGGCACGGGACGGCCGTCCCTGCGCCACCTCGTGCAGGTCGGTTCCTGCGGCCAGCCCTCCGGTGAGTCCTCCCAGACCTCCTGCCGGCCGTAGACGGTCAGGTCGAGCAGCCGGTGCGACGACATCATCGCTTCGACGCCCCGGCCGGTCGTCTCGTACGTCAGGAAGAACCGGTCGTCGCGGCGCAGGAAGCAGACGATCTCGCCGCCGCCGGCGTAGGCCGGGTCCTCGATGCCGTGCGTGGAGTACCACGGGTGCTGGTAGCCCATGAAGTCCCGGAAGGGAGCCAGCTCCTCGTACGGCCCCTCGCAGAAGACCGCGAAGGAGATGCCGCGCTCCTCCAGGTAGGCCGCGTTCTGGAAGTCCCAGATGCTGGCGGTGCAGCCCTCGCACTGGTCCTCGAACGGCTTTCCGAGGTGCCACATGTGCCGGTAGACGACGAGTTGGTCACGGCCGGCGAAGATGTCCGCCAGCGGTGTCGGGCCGTCCGCCCCGATGAGCGACATCGGCGTTATCTCGGTCATCGGCAGGCGGCGCCGGGCGGCGGCGATCGCGTCGCCCTCGCGCGTGTGCGCCTTCTCGCGGGCGAGCAGAGCCTCCCGCTCGCCGAGCCAGGTCTCGCGATCGACGACCGGCGGGGCGGCGGGGGTCGTGGTGTGGGTGATTGACATGTCGCTATCCTAAACATAGCTGACACTTGCTTGACCATAGATAGACGGAAAGGTTGTGAGGCGGTCGTGCCGACCAAGCGGACCTTCCGGGATCTCGGCGACGCCTGCCGGGCCGCGAATGCTCTCGACCTGGTGGGGGATCGATGGACCCTGATCGTGGTGCGCGAGGTGATTCTCGGGCCCAAGCGCTTCACCGACCTGCAGGAATCCGTCCGTGGCATCACCCCGGCCGTGCTCACCGACCGGCTGCGGTCGCTGCGGGAGGCCGGGATCGTCGAGCAGGTCGTCCTGCCGGACCTGGCCCGCACCCGCGCCTACGTCGCGACGGACTGGGGCCGCAAACTGGAGTCGGTTCTGGAATCGCTGGGGCGTTGGTACTCCGCCGGCCCCGACCCGGGCACTGTCGGCGGGATGACTCCCGACGGGACGGCCATCGCCATGCGGACGATGGCTCCGGAGGTGCCGGGCCAGCTGCCGGTGCTGGCCCTCCGCCTGTACGACGGCCGGCGCCCCGACCCGCCGACGCACGACTACCGGGTGACCACGGTCGGCGGGCGGCTCGACGTCCGGGCGGGTGTGGCCAGCCGGCCGGCGGCGACGGTGACCGCCGAGTCGACGGTGTGGAGCGGTCTCCTCTTCGACGGTGTGCCACTCGCCCGGGCCGAGCGCGACGGGACCGTACACATCGACGGCGACCGGGAAGCCGTGCTACGGATCGTGCGTCTCTACGCCTGAGAGAGATCCTGCGTCTCTATGCCTGAGCAGGATCCTGCGTCGCTACGCCCGGGCAGGTCGTCGACCCACTCGCGGATCTCCGTCAGCCACTGTCGGGCCGGAACAGCCGCGGCGCGAAGTCGATGAGATTCTTCTGCCACGCGTCCCAGCCGTGCGGGCCTGCCGTCACCCCGGCGAACTCGTACCGGATCCCGAGGGTGTCGAAGGTCGCCATCGTGGACAACACGATGGGGTAGACGAAGTCCGTCTCGTTGCCGGTGTACATCCGCAGCAGCTTGGTGCCCTCGTTGACCGCCGCCACGTCGAAGCCGGTGGAGTTGAACACCCCGGCGGAGAAGGTGCCGATGTAGGCGAACTCGCCCGGATGCCGCTTGAGGATGTCGAGAGCCTGGAACCCACCCATCGACAGGCCGGCGAGCGCCTGCCGGGCCGGTTCGTGCGAGATGTGGTACGCCGACCGGGCCGCCGGGACGACGTTGTCCAGCAACTCCCTGCCGAAGTCCGGCACGTTGCCGTTGCTCATCACCACCACCATCGGCACGAGCTTGCCGTCCCGGAAGCCGTTGTCGAGGATCTGCCTGGCGCGGCCCATCTCCACCCAGTCGGTGTAGTTCTGGCCGCTGCCGTGTTGCAGGTAGAGCACCGGATACGGCTCCGCACGACCGGGATCGTATCCGGGCGGCGTCCAGACGTACGCGGTGCGTTCGGCCGAGACCACGGTGCTGGTGTAGGTGAGGGTCGCGAGCGTGCCACCCCGACCGGCCGGTACGTCGGTGAGCGGACGGGCGGCCCGGCCAGGGGCGAGGAAGGTGCTCCAGGTCGGCTCCGAGGTGACGCGCGTCGGGTTCGCGGTGTCCTTCCTCGACTCCAGGTCGACGATGAACTTGTAGTAGTAGAACCAGGGCTTGAGTGGACCCACCGTTCCCCGCCACCGGTCACCGACGCGGGTGAGCGGAACATTGACCCAGCTTCCGCCCGGCGCCCAGTTGCCCCAGAGGGTCACCCGGTCCGCGCTCGCGAACTCGCTGCCCGTCTCGACGGTGGCGAAGGTGTCTCCGTTGGCGTCCCGGGTGAGCCACGGCGTCGGCGTGGTGCCCGGTGCCGGCGTCACGAACTCCCGGATCAACGGCAGGTGGCCGACGCTCGGACGGTGGTCGCGGACCGGCCGGAACAACCGCGGCAGGAAGTCCGCCAGGTTCTCTCGCCAGGCGTTCCAGGTGTGGCCGTCGTCCGGGTTCACCCCGTCGAAGTCGTGCCGCACCCCGGCCCGGTCGAGCAGGCGCAGGGTCCGGTAGGTCGGGTTGTACGCGGGGTCGGTCATGTTCCCGCTGTACAGGCGCAGCAGCCGGGTTCCGGCGTTGACGGCCCGGCCGTCGATCCGGAGGTGCTCGTCGGTCAGCGGGCCGGCGAACGAGCCCAGGTAACCGAACTCCCCGGGGCGGGTCAGGGCGGAGCGCAGCACTCGGGTACCGCTGACCGAGGCGCCGGCGAGCGCGCGGCGCGCGGGGTCGTCGGCGATGTTGTACCCGCGCCGGACCGCCCGCGCGATGGCGCGTAGCTCCTGCTGGAAATCGGCGGCGTCGCCGTCACCGAGCACTACCACCATGGGCTCGATCCGCCGCTGCACGGCGAGGTTGTCGAGGATCTGCCTGGCGCGTCCGAGGTCGAGCCAGTCGGTACGGCCGCCCACCGCGCCCTGCTGGAGATAGAGCACCGGGTACGGCTGGCGCCGGTCCGGGTCGTAGCCGGGTGGGGTCCACACGGTGGCGGAGCGCGTATGCCGAGGCCCGGCCGGGTAGCTGACCGTGCCGAGGGTACCGCCCTGACCGTCCGGCACGTCCGCGAGCAGGCTCGCCGAGTCACCCGGAACGAGGAAGGTGCTCCAGGTCGGGTCGGAGGTGACAGTGGTGGCGTTGGTCGGGTCCTTGAGGACCTTGGTGCCGTCGGCCCGGATCCGGTAGCGGTACAGCCCCGGTCGCAGTGGACCGATCACCGAGGTCCAGGCGTCCCCGGAACGTCCGAGGCCCAGGTCGGCGAGGGCGAAGGACGGGCCGAAGTCCGCCTCGACGACGACGTTCGACACCGTGCCGAACGCGCTTTCGAGGTCGGCTGCCGGAACCCGGAACGACGCGAAACCGCCTGTCACGCTGAGCCACGGGGTCGCCGCCGGCGCCGGCTGGGCTCCGGCCAGCGCGACGGTCGCCCCCAGGACGAGGGTGCCGAACACCGCCAGGCAGCGTACGCCGGTACGGCATGTCCGCCACCACTGCTGAGCTGCCCCTGCCATTGCCCCAACTCCTCGCGCCGTGCTGGGCGGCGACCCGAGGTCGGCTCCGTGCCCGTCGCCCAGCAAAGTGGCGTGCCGGCCGCCAACCGGGCAGGTCGGCTGCGACGAACGCCCTTGCTTTGCGCGGTTGCCCAGGCACTCCGGCAGGTCGTCGGCCGAGCTGAGCACCGCTACCAGGTTAGGTGTGAGCGATAACATACGCGGTACATCCAATTGCGTCAATCAACGGCGCTGCTGCCGCGCAGGCCGGAGACCCGGCACGAAGAGCAGTGCGACCGTCCTCATTGGTGCGAGCCCGCGTCCGGGCCACGACCTTGATCGCGAGGATTGATGGGGGCAAATCGATCGTGTAAGGTGAGCCCACCCCGGACAGCCTGACGATCCGGGCCGGCGGCGCGCGTGTCTCGGAGCAGATCGGGGCAAGGCCCACCGAGCGGCCGGGGTGACTATCTGATGAATGCGCGGCCGAGGGGGCTGCGACCACCCGAATCAGGCGATCGTCCTCATGTGCGGCTCGTAGCTGTCTACACGTGGGGCGGCAGGCCTTTCGGCCCCTTCGGCGTGTTGCGCGAGGCGATACGAAGGAGGCGAAAACCATGGAGGACAGTCCGCTGCGGTCTCGGCGCGGCTTTCTGGGGATGGGTGTGGGGCTGCTCGGCGCGGCCGGTCTGGCCGCGTGCGGAGACACCACGCCGTCGACCCCCGCTGTGCAGGCCGAGGTCCCGAAGGAGTTGATCGACGCCGCGGCGTCGTTGAAGGGCTCCTCGATGGGAATGCTGTCGCAGAAGCTGTACTCGGAGGCGGCGAACGGTGCGCTCGACAGCTCGATCAAGAAGTTCGCCGACACCACCGGTACCAAGATTGACAACAGTCTCGTCCAGGCCGACGCCGGTGACGTGGTGGCCAAGATCCACGCCGAGGTCGAGGGCGGCGTTGCGCGGGACCTGGCGTTCATGACCGACTCGCGTTTCGTCGCCCAGTTCCAGGCGCTGGGCGACCTGGAGGACGTGACAGACGTCGTTCAGGCGCTGACGGCCAGGTACGGCGAGCCCACGGCGGAGTCCAAGAACTTCTGCGTCTTCGACGGCAAGTGGTACGCCATCCCTTACCACTTCATCGGGATCGGGTCGTTCCTGCGCAAGGACTGGATGCAGGACAAGGGCATCACTCCCAAGGACATCTACACCTGGGAGGAGTTGCGAGACCTCTGCCTGGCCATCTCCGATCCGGGCAAGCGCCGGTTCGGCTGGGGCATGACCGTGAACCGGTCTGGTGACGCGAACGGCCTCATCGAGGCGGTGATCAACTCGTACGGCGGGGCGATCGCCTCCAACGACGGCCGGAAGGTCACCTTCGACTCGCCCGAGACGGTGCAGGCGGTGACCTTCCTGGCCGACATCTACACCAATCCCAAGTACAAGCCGATGCTGCCGCCCGGGGTGGCTGCCTGGACCGACTCCAGCAACAACGAGAACTGGCTCGCCGGGATCCTCGGCTACACCCGCAACCAGCTCAGCGTCTACGCGGACTCCAAGACCAAGAAGAACCCCGTCTACGACAGGACCCACGTCTTCGCCGACTGCATCGGGCCGGCCACCGACAATCCGCTGCTGCTCGGCCAGTCCCAGGCCTTCGTCATCTTCAAGGGCGCCAAGAACGCCCCGCTCGCCAAGCTCCTGGCGCAGTACCTGGTGAGCGCGCCCGCGCTGCTCGGGGTGGCGAAGGAGGCGCCCGGCCTGGCGCTGCCCGCCTGGGAGAAGGTCTGGGACGCCGACCCGTTCTTCACCGGTGGTGACCCGGCGTTCCCGATCATGCGCAGAATCACCGAGCAGTCGCTGCCGCTGACCACGAAGAACGGCCTGAACTTCCCGCAGAAGGCCAGCGCGGGCCAGCAGGCCGCCGTCGGGGCGTACGTGCTGACCGACATGATGCAGCAGGTCATCCAGGGAACGACGCCCGCGCAGGCAGTACGCGCCACCCACGCCAAGATGGTGCAGATCTTCACCCAGCAGGGGCAGCCGCAGTGACATCGGTCCGTCCGGCGCCGACCCCGGTGACGAAACGATCCTCGCCGCCGGGGTCCGGCTCCCTCACACCGGTCCAGCGCAGGCTGGGTCGCGACTGGCGGCTGGCGGCACTGTTCGTGGCGCCGATGGCCGTACTCGTCGGCGGGCTCGTGCTCGTACCGATCGCCTGGTCGATCTTCACCAGTACGACGGAACGGCACGGGCAGGAGAGCGTGTTCGTCGGCCTTTCCAACTACATCGCCCTGGCCGGCGACGAGCAGTTCCGCACAGGCGTGGTGAACTCGTTCGTCTTCACCGCGTACGCCGAGGTGTTCAAGGTGGTGCTGGGGCTGTCCGCCGCCCTGCTGCTGCACAACCTGCGCCGTGGCCGGGCCGTGCTGGCCGGGCTGCTCCTGTTGCCGTGGGTGGTGCCGACGGTGGTCACGGCATTCAGCTGGCGCTCGCTGCTCGACCCGATCTTCGGCAGCGTCAACATGCTGCTCACCGAGTCGGGGATCGGGCCACTGCTGGCAGAGGCGCACCTGGTCGACACCTGGCCCGCAGGCTGGCTGTCCGAGGCGTCGCTTGCGATGCCGTCGGTGATCCTCGTCAACGTGTGGAAGGGGGTGCCGTTCTTCACCGTCGCGTTCCTCGCGGGGTTGAAGGCCATCCCGGCAGACCTCTACGAGGCGGTGACCGTCGACGGCGCCTCGTCGTGGCAGCGGTTCCGCCACGTGACGCTGCCCGGACTGCGCCACGTGATCACCGTGACGGTGACGCTGTCGTCGATCTGGACGTTCAACAACTTCGACCTCATCTGGTTGCTGACGCAGGGCGGCCCGGGGGACGCGACAGCGCCGTACGTGCTTGTCGCCTATTCGAAGGCGATCCTGCAACTGCAGTACGGCGCGGGTGCGGCGGTCACCCTCGTGATGTTGCCGGTCATCGGCGGGCTGGTGTTCATCCTGGTCCGGCTGTTGCGCCGGGACGCCGGCGCCGAACTGCCCCGACGGGCCCGGCTGGCGGAGCGGGCGGGGAAGGCACGCAGGGTGCTGCCGTGGGCCATCGCCCTGGTACTCACCGGTCTGCTCGCGGTGGCCTCGCCGCACATCGTCTGGAAGGCGGCACTGGTTCTCGGGGTGATCCTGCTGGTCGTGGCGGTGGTCGGCCGGCTGGTCTCGGCGCTCCAGGCCTGGGGACGCCGCCGGGCGTCGTCGGTGGTGTCGAAGCTGGGGTCCGGTCTGGCGATGGCCGCGTTGCTCTTCTTCGTGCTCGCCCCGCTGTACTGGATCGCGGTCACGGCCTTCAAGTCCGAGGGTCAGATCGTCATGCGCGAGCACGACCTGTGGCCAACGCCGTGGACCATGCAACAGTTCACCGATCTCTTTGCCACCAAGCCCTTCGGTCGCTGGTATCTCAACACCGTGCTGGTTTCCGCCGCCTCCACCGTGGTGGCGCTGGTCTGTGCCGCCCTGGCCGGCTACGCGCTGGCCCGGCTGCGGTTCCGTGGGGCGCAGAGTTTCACGGTCACGGTGCTGATCACGTACGTGATGCCGGGCGCGCTGCTGTTCATCCCGCTGTACCAGTTGCTCATCGGGGTGCGGCTCACCGACTCGCTCTGGTCCCTGGTGGTGACGTACCCGACCTTCACGCTTCCGTTCGCCACCTGGCTGCTGGTGGGGTACTTCTCGTCGATCCCCATCGAGCTGGAGGAGGCCGCGCTTGTCGACGGCTGCACCCGCCTCCAGGCGTTCGGCCGGGTGGTGCTGCCGCTGGCCAAGCCGGGACTGCTGGCGGTCGCGCTGTTCACCCTGACCAACGCCTGGAACGAGTTCCTCTTCGCCTTCGTGTTCATCACGAAGGACGAGTACAAGACGCTTCCGGTGGGGATGCAGTCGATGATCATCGGGGACGTCGTACCGCAGGGGCAGCTCGCCGCGGCGTCGCTGCTCGTCAGCATCCCCGTGGTGCTCATGTACGCCTTCGGGCAGCGGTTCCTGACCGAGGGGCTCACCGCAGGCGCGGTGAAGGGCTGACCCGGGATGCCGGCCACAGCCTCACCGGCTCCTGCGAACGACGTTCCGCTTTGTGGGACACCCTCGCCGGAGGGGCGTCGACCGACCGGGCGCGGTGTGGTCGGCGGGGCTGGCCCCTCCGGTGTCCCGGAGGGCCAGAACTGTCACGCTGAACTGCCAACTTGCCACCCAGACGCAAGGGCCGGCCCATCCGGCGGGGGTGGCCCGAGCCATTGGCGGCAGCGTCAATCGGATTGGCATGGTGTACCGTCCTCAGGGAAGGCGTTCCAACATCGCGAGGGTGTGGTAGTCGACGCCTGCCTGTGGAGGAATCTGATGACGCCCAGCAGCTATCTGTTCGTTCCCGGTGACGCTCCGGACAAGATCACCAAGGCGGGACGGACCGGCGCGGGCGCGCTCATCCTCGACCTCGAGGACGCGGTGGCGCCGCCGAAGAAGGCGGTCGCCCGCGAGAACGTGGCCAGAGCGGTCGGCGACGGCGCGGACCGACCACAGACGTGGGTCCGGGTCAACCAGGAGCCGTTGCTCGCCGAGGACATCGCCGCGGTCGCCGGGCCCGGCATCGCCGGGATCGTCCTGCCCAAGGCCGAGCCGGAGCTGCTGACGGCGGCAGACAGCCTGCTGGCGGAGGCCGAGCGCCGGCACGGTCTGGCAGACCGGACCCTGGCCGTGATCGCGCTTGTGGAGACCGCGCGGGGGGTGTTGTCGGCGGCGACGCTGGCCAGCCATCCCCGGGTGGTCCGGCTCGGGATCGGCGAGGCGGACCTGATCGGCGAACTCGGCCTGCGGCCCGGACCCGAGCGCACGGAGATGACGTCGATCCGGCTGGGCATCGTGCTCGCGTCCTCGACGGCCGGGCTGGCCCCACCGATCGGGCCGGTGGAGACCGCGCTGGCCGATCTGGAGCTGCTCCGGGCGACGACCACGGCGCTGCTCGGGCTCGGCTTCCGGGCACGCACCGCACTGCATCCGCGCCAGATACCGGTGATCAACGAGGTGTTCACGCCGTCGGCGACCGAGGTGGCGCAGGCCAGGCGGATCGTCGCTGCCCTCGACGCGGCGGAGGCATCCGGCTCGGGGGTGGCCGTGGACGAGAATCAGCAGTTCATCGACCTTGCGGTGGTGCGATCCGCGCGGGAGATTCTGCTACGTCACAATGGCTCCGTCTGAGATTCCCCGGGCACGGCGGCCCCACGCGGCGCGTACGGTGTTCCAGTCCAGGAGGGCAGCGGTGGCCGTAACCGAGACCACGACAAACGATTCGGCGTTTCGTACCGTCAGCGGCGTCGAGCGTGCCCTGGACGTGCTGATGCTCTTCGCCGAGTCCGACCAGCCGACGCTCGGTGTCTCCGAGATCGGCCGGCAGATGGGCCTGTCGAAGGCGGTGGTTCACCGCATCCTGACCACGCTCTGCAGCCGACGCCTCATCGAGGTGGACGAGAACACCAGGCGGTACGTGCTCGGCCCGGCCGCGCTCGCCCTCGGCCGGGCCTTCCTCGACCGGGTGGACATCCGCGACCTCGCCCGTGAGCCGATGCGCCGGCTGAGCCGGTTCGCCAACGAGACCTCCACCCTGTCGATCAGGGTGCGCCACCACCGGATCTACGTCGACCAGGTGGCACCGGCCCGGGACGTCCGGATGACGGTCCAGGTCGGCCATCCGTTCCCGTTGCACGCCGGCAGTTCCTCCAAGGCGTTCCTCGCGTTCATGACGCCGGCCGAGCAGGAGGCGTACCTGACCGAGGCCGCGCCGCTGGTCGTGATGACCGATCACACAATCGTCGACGCCAGTCACCTGCGCGACGAGCTGCGGATCACCCGCGAGCGGGGGTACGCGGTGTCGTTCGGCGAGCGGCAGGCCGGTGCGGGTTCGGTAGCCGCTCCGATCCTCGACCACGACCGGGTACCCGTCGCCGTGCTGAGCATCTGTGGCCCGGTCGAGCGGATCCGGGGCCGTATCGACCAGCTGGCCTCCGCTCTGCTTGCGGAGGTACGCGGCATCTCGGTCCGGCTCGGTGGCGAAGGGCTCTGACCTTCCGTCGCGGGGCTCGGCGACCTTCCGACGCGGGCTCGAACCGGCGCTTCGCTACCCGGCGGAAGACCGGTTGGTGACGCCGTGCCGCCACACGTGACCGGGTGGGCTCCGGGGACCGGCCGGCATGCTGATCCTGACCTGCCCATTCGGCCCCCTGTGGCACCGTGGCGGGTGCGATAGGTTCCGACCATGTCTCTATTGAGAGAACTCTGTTCCGCTCAGTGGAACAAATGGGCGCTCCGATGATCACCCAGGCCGGGCCGAGCGCCCCACTGCGGGTCGGAGTCGTCGTCCCGCCGGCGAACCCGACGGTCGAACCGGAGCTGTACCGACTGCTGCCGCCCGGCGTCGTCCCGCACGTCGCCCGGCTGCCCGCCCTGCCCGACCTGGACATGGCCGACCGGCTGGCGCACTACGTCGACGATGTGCTGCCGGCGCTGGACACCCTGCGCGGGCTGGCTCCGACCGCGGCGTTGGTGGCCTGCACCGGCTCCTCCTATCCGCTCGGCGTCGACGGGGACGCGGCCTGGAGCCGGGACGCCGGCCAGCGGCTCGGTGCTCCCGTGCTCACCGCCGCCGGGGCGATCCGCACGGTACTGTCCCGCCTCGGCATCCGCTCGCTGGTGCTGGTCTCGCCGTACCCGTCCTGGCTGACGCGCCGCTGCGCGCAGTTCTGGAGCGACGCGGGTCAGCTGGTACGTGAGGTGGTCGAGATTCCGGGGAGCGGCGCGATCTACGACCTCGGTCCGGACCGTATCCAGGGCGTACTCGATCGGGTGCTCGCCTCGGTCCGCGTGGCTGATCCGGGCACGGCGCTGCTGGTGGTCGGTACCGGCGCCCCCAGCCTGGCGGCGTTGGACAGCCGGGCCGGGGCAACGGAGATCCCGTTGCTCTCCTCGAACCTCGCCGGCGCCTGGGCGTTGCTGGAGACGACCGGGCATCCGGAGCGGGCCGGTGACTCGTCGAGCACGGCGCTGCGACGGCTGGCCGAGCGGCTCACCGCGGCCTGAGCGTCCGTCCGGGCCGGCTCTCCGGTGCGGGCTTGCCGGGTGCGCTGATCCGGGTGCGCTGGTCGCCGGACGGTATCGCCCATCTTGGAACGCAGGACCGCTTAGCGGAAGGCTTTGCGGCATCCGTCCGGTGCCGTGCGCCGCCTCGGCGGTCGCGTTGCGGCGGTGGGCGCGGATACCCCGCCGGTGCCGGGCGCCGGGGCGTGGCAACGCAGCCGGCCTATCCTTCCACAGATGTAGATGCCTGCTCAGACGGCTGTTGACGGACGCCGCGCGCAGGTGTCCCGGCGCGTGCCAGACCGCAGGTCAACGGCGCGGGTGGGCCACGAATCCGCTGGTTGCAATCGTGATCGAAACCTTGACGGATCTTCAGGTGAGCCCTACTGTCTCCTCAACAGATACGGCGTTTCTATTAGCGGAACGATGTTTGCCCTACGGTGCGCGGCGGACATCCCGCTCCGGCACGATCCGCTCGCGGCTCAGAGCCGGCAGCACGTTCGGCGGGACCAACCAAGCTGAAGAATCGGGAGTGTGTTGTGGCCATCGCGCCCTATGGAGTCGCGTGTATCCAGTCGCCCATCCGGCAGATCACCGACGCGAACGACCGCGACGAGGTCATCCAGACGAACACCAACCGCATCCTGTCCCTGCTCGACTACACGACGGGACGCTTCGGCCGTGCCAAGGTGGCGCTGCTGCCCGAGTTCTCGTTGCAGGGCTACGACCACTTCGACACGGTCGAGGAGATGCTGGCCGTCTGCGTGACGATCCCCGGACCGGAGATCAACAGGTTCAGCGCGGTGGCCGCCGAGAAGGGCATCTACATCGCCGGCAACGCCTTCGAGGTCGACCCGGACTGGCCCGGGCGCTGGTTCAACACCGCGTTCCTCATCGACGACCGCGGCGAGGTCATCCTCAAGTACCGGAAGATCCACTGTGGCAGCGTGACCGGCCGGGCCACGAACACCAGTCCGGGCGACGTGCTCTCCGAATACCTCGACCGGTACGGGCTGGACGGGTTGTTCCCGGTGGCGGACACGCCGCTGGGCCGGATCGGGATGATGGTCTGCTACGACGTCACCTTCCCCGAGGTGGCCCGTTCGCTGATGATGCGTGGCGCGGAGCTGATCCTGCACCCGACCGGTGAACCGTACGGCGCGCACCGGCCGGCGTGGCGGCGCGCGAAGGCGACCCGGGCCTACGAGAACAAGGTCTACCTCGCCTCGGCCAACCACGCGGCGTACTACGCCAAGACCGATGACGGCGTCTGGACCGACGCGCCGGACCTGGCGTTCGCGCGACGCCAGAGCACGGCCATCCCGCCGAGCATGCGTTCGCACGGACACTCCGAGGTCATCGACTTCAACGGCACGACGATCGCGGAGATCGGCGGGCCCGGTGAAGCCACGGTGATCGGCACCATCGATATCGAACGACTGCGTTTCGAGCGCAACAGCATGGGCCTGAACTTCGCCGCACAACTGATGCCGGAACTGTTCGCGCATGTTTACCAGACCGCGCGGCACCGTCCGGTCGACCAGTGGAAGGACGCTCCTATCCAGCACTGGCAGGAAGGGCGTGAGCTGCTTCGCAGGTCGATCGACGGATTGCGTGAACGAGGCAGCATCAAGCCCTCCATCTACAGCAGCTAGTCCGGCTCAGAAGACCGGTGCACTGAACGGAGCCTCGCATGGCATCAAGGTCCGCTATGTATCAGAAGTCCGCCGTGCCGGCCCGAAAGGGCGGGCGCTGGCGGGCTCTGGTGGAGCATCCGCGGTTCGCGTGGATCTCAACACCGGTCCTGGTAGTTTTCTTCATCGTCCTGTGGGACCTCTACGCGGTCATCGCCGACATGTCGAGCTTCGTCCTTCCCCGGCCGAAAGAGGTCGCGGTGGCGTTCAGTGAACAGATCACCACGCCATTCGTCTGGACCGGCCACATCTGGACGACGTTCTACGAAATCGTGTTCGGCCTGCTCCTGGCCTGCGTCCTCGGTATCCCCCTGGGCTTCGTCATCGGTAAGTGGGAGCTGCTGGAGCGGATGACCCGCCCGTTCCTGGTCGCCTCCCAGGTCGTACCGATGATCGCGTTGATCCCGCTCTTCCTGCTGTGGTTCGGCTTCGGGTCGTTCTCGAAGATCGTCATCGCCGCACTGAGCGCGTTCTTCCCCTTCCTCATCAACACGGCATTCGGCGTCAGGTCGATTCCGAAGCCCCTCAACGAACTCATGCTGTCGCTGAAGGCGAGTCAGTGGGAACGGTTCCGCAAGCTGGAACTGCCCTACACCCTCGCCTACACCATGGCTGGTGCCCAACTGGCCATCGTCACGGCGACGATCGGTGTGATCGTCGGCCAGTACCTCGGTGGTAACCAGGGACTCGGCCGGTACCTCGTGATGCTGCAGAACGACCTGCAGATCGCCCGCGTATTCGGTGCGATCATCATGATCGCGCTTCTCGGCTTCCTCCTCTACTCGGCTGTTGTCGCGGTGAACCGTGTCCTGGTCCCGTGGCACGACTCGGTCAGAAACACCCGGCGCTGAGCACCAGCCGTCGGGTCGCGTTTCGCGACGAGAAGGGCTTCAGTCATGTCGCAGCACAGACCTCTCCAGAACAATATGAACGTTCCCTCCGCTTTCTCCCGTCGACGGCTCCTGGGCATGGGTGCCGGCCTCATGGCGGTTCCGCTGCTCTCCGCCTGCGGTGACGACGAGGAGACGCCGGGCGCCCCCGCCGGCGTCGACATGGTCAAGCAGACCGTGATGGCCCCGGCCGACTTCAGCGTCAGCTTCCTCGACATGCTCGTCTCCGCGCACCAGGGCTTCTTCGCCAAGGAGGGGATCGAGGCCGACCTGCAGAGCGGTACGGGCAGCTCCTCGGCCCTCCAGGCGATCATCGGCAACGTCGCCCACTACACCCGGGCCGGTCGTACCGCGTTGCCGGCGATCGTCAACGAAGGTGCTCCGCTCAAGGTGATCGCCACCGCGCAGCACAGCGACATCTGGGAGATCGGCTCGCTCAGCAAGAACCCGATCGCCGAACCCGGTGCGCTGCGCGGCAAGCGCATCGGCGTGGCGAGCGAGGGCGGCTCCACCGAACAGCTGGTCCAACTGCTGGCCGAATCCGCCGGGGTCAAGCGGGACGAGTTCAAGCTGATCGTGGTGGGCGTCGGCGCCGCCGGGTACCAGTTCATGCGCAAGGGCGACGTCGACGGCTGGATCGTGCACAACTACGTCCGCAAGGCCCTCGAGAAGGAGCAGGGCGAAAAGCTCACCGTGCTGGTGCCGGAGGATCACATCAAACTTGCCGGTTCGTCGTGGACGATGGCGGCCAAGACGGACGTCGGCGACGTACCGACCCGGTTCCTGCGCGGACTGCTGAACGGGATGCGGTTCGCCGTCGACGAGAAGAACCGCGACGCCGTCTTCGGGGCACTGCAGAAGTACAACGCGGAGGCCAAGCGCAAGACCTTCGACGAGCAGTTCCCGGCCCAGACCGACACCTGGCTGGCCAACAACGGCGTGGACGGGCTGCTCGACCTGGTCGAGGCGGACTGGGAGTCGACGCTCAAGCTGATGCACAGCGCCGGCATGATCAACAAGGTCGTCGACCCGAAGACGTTCCTGGACCGGTCCTTCATCGACAAGGCCAGGGCGTGAACGTCCTGACCGACGACGTACCGTCCGGCGGGCAGCCGCTGCCGGTGCTCGACGTACCGGTTCTGATCGCTGGCGGCGGGCCGGTCGGCCTGTCGCTGGCGACCGAACTGGCCAGGCGGGGCATCGAGTGCGCCGTCATCGAGAGCCGTGAGTCGGAGACCGAGCACCCCAAGGCGACGCTCGTCGGTGCCCGGACCATGGAACTGTTCCGCCGGTGGGGGATCGCCGACGCCGTCGAGGACGCGGCGATCCCCCCGGACCACCCGTACTTCATCGTGTTCGCCACCGAACTGGCCAGGCACGAACTGCACCGTTTCCGGTCGGCGTCCCGGGTGGAGATGCACGGCGGGCCCGGCAGCCACCGGTTCCCCGAGGTCGAGTGGTCGCCGTACGGCAAGACCCAGATCGGGCAGCAGGCGCTGGAGCCGATCCTGCGGGCCCACCTCGCCGGGTACGAGTCGGCCCGCACCCTCTACGGCTGGACCCTGACCGGGTTCACCCAGGACGACTCCGGGGTCGACGCGGTCATCGAGCACCGGTCCGGCACCCAACGGCGGGTCCGGTCCCAGGTGCTCGTCGGCTGCGACGGGGGACGCAGCCTCGTCCGCAAGGCGCTCGGCGTGCGGTTCGTCGGGCGGGGCGCGATGCGGGACAACGTCAGCTTCCTGTTCCGCTGCCCGGACTTCATCGACGTGCACGGTCGCGGGCTGGCCAACCTCTACTTCACCCTGCACCCGGACAGCTTCGGCGTCTTCACCGCGATCAACGGCAGCGACCTCTGGAACTACCAGTACTACTTCCTCGACCCGGACAGGTCGACCCGGGACCTGGACGTGCACGACGTACTGGCCAGGGCGGTCGGCAAGCCGTTCGACTTCGAGCTGCTCAAGACCACCCACTGGAAGCACTACCAGTCGGTGGCGGACCGCTGGCGGGTGGGCAACGTCTTCCTCGCGGGGGACGCGGCGCACCTGTTCGTACCCACCGGCGGGCTGGGCATGAACACCGGCATCGGCGACGCCTGGGACCTGGCCTGGAAACTCGAGGCACACCTCGGCGGGTGGGCCGGTGACCACCTGCTCGACAGCTACCAGACGGAGCGCAAACCGATAGCCATCCGCAACGGCCTGCTCTCGGCGATGAACTCCGACCGGCTCGACATCGTGATGGCCGAGACCGACCGGGCGGTACTGGCACCGGGCCCGGAGGGTGAGGTGGCCCGTACCGAACTGCGCGCCAAGGCCGAATGGGTGTCCCGCCAGTTCAACAGCGCCGGGCTGCACCTGGGGTACCGCTACGCACGGTCCCCGATCTGCGTACCGGACGGGACACCGGAACCGCCGGACGATCCGATGCGGGTGATCCAGTCGAGCTGGCCGGGCTGCCGGGCGCCGCACGCGTGGGACACCGAGGGGGTCAGCACGCTGGACTACCTCGGCAACCGGTTCACCCTGGTCATGGCCCCGGAGGCCGACGAGGCCGCGGCCGGCCCGCTGCTGTCGGCGGCCCGCGCCGCCGGCCTGCCGATCACGTCCGTGCGGCTGCGCAGCGACGCCGCCGCGGCCCGCTACGAGCGCCGGTACGTGCTGGTCCGTCCGGACGGGCACGTCGCGTGGCGGGGGGACACCACCCCCGAGCGGCCGGACGAGGTCGTCGACGTAGTGCGCGGAGCCCGGCGCGAGCCACTTCCGAGCACGCCCGTGCCTGATCGCGACCCCGTCGGCAGCACAGTCTGACCGGCACCGACACCGTGACCTGGAGAACGACGTAATGAATCTCATGTCCGTCAGGGGCGTCAACAAGACGTTCAACGCGGGGCAGAACCGTGAGGTCCGCGCCCTCGCCAACGTCAACCTCACCATCGAGGAGGGCGAGTTCCTGGTCCTGCTCGGGCCGTCCGGCTGCGGCAAGACGACGCTGCTGCGGCTGCTGGGCGGGCTCGAGACACCCACCTCGGGCTCGATCGAGTTCGAGAGCTCGTCGAGCATCCACCAGGACCGCAGCCCGATCGGCTTCGTGTTCCAGGAAGCGACGCTGATGCCGTGGCGTACCGCGCTCAACAACGTCGAACTCTCCGCCGAACTCTCCGGGATCCCCGCTGCCGAGCGGCGTGAACGCGGGTTGGCGCTGCTGGACCTGGTCGGGCTGCGCAGCTTCGCCGACAAGTACCCCCGGGAGCTTTCCGGTGGCATGCAGCAGCGCGTCTCCCTGGCCCGCGCCCTGGCCCACGACCCGCCGTTGCTGCTGATGGACGAGCCGTTCGGTGCGCTGGACGCGCAGACCCGCGACACGATGAACGTCGAGTTGCAGCGCATCTGGCTGGAGAGCCGCAAGACGGCGGTCTTCGTCACCCACTCCATCCAGGAGGCCGTCTTCCTCGCCGACCGGATCGTGCTGATGGCCACCGGACCCGGACGCATCCAGTCGATCACCGAGGTCAACTTCCCCCGCCCGCGGTCCATCGAGATGGTCGAGGAGCCGGAGTTCCGGGAGATCGCCCGGAAGCTGCGGGTCGACATGGGCGCGGCCCATGACCAGGCCGCCAGCCTCGGCGGATGAGCGGGCACCGGGCCATGGCCACCGGCACGTTCGAGGGTGGGAGACAGTGAAACTCTGGCAGGCGCTGCGGGAGACCCGGGTCATCGACCTGGCTCACGAGCTGCGGCGTGGCATTCCGGTGTCGCCGAACCATCCGGCGTTCCAACTCGCCCTGCTGCGGCGGCACGGCGACATGACCCGGCCGGACGGCGGGTCGGCGGCCAACGAGATCATCGTGATGGGGGGCCACGTCGGTACCCATCTGGACGCGCTGGCACACGTCTCCCAGGACGGCCGGCTGCACGGCGGCATCGTGGCCGACGAGGTGACCAGCCACGCCGGAATCGCGGTGCACGGCGTCGACACCTTCGAGCCGCTGACCTGCCGGGGCGTGCTGCTGGACATCGCCGCGCTGCACGGCGTCGAGGTGCTGCCCGCCGACTACGTGATCACCGCCGGGGACCTGGCGGAGGCCGAGGAACGGGCCGGCGTCACCGTCCAGGCCGGGGACGCCGTGCTGATCCGCACCGGCTGGTCGACCCACTACACCGACCCCGCACGCTTCCTCGGCCAGGTCGGCGGGGCGCCCGGTCCGGGTCCGGACGCCGCCAACTGGCTCGCCGCCCGCCGGGTCGCCGTCACCGGCGCCGAGACGATCGCGTACGAGGCCATCGCGCCGGGCGCGGGGCACGCCACGCTGCCGGTACACCGGATCCTGCTGGTCGAGGCGGGCATCAACATCATCGAGGTGATGGACCTGCGCCGGCTCGCCGAGACGGGTGCGACCGAGTTCGGGTTCGTGCTGGCCCCCCTCAAGCTCGTGGGCGCCACCGGTTCACCGGTGCGTCCGCTGGCACTGCTGCCGACCTGAGCGATCCCCGATGCTCCCCGCGCCTCCGGGTGATGCGGGCCCCCGGCCCGACGGCCGGAGTATCAACGGAAGGAAACAGATGACCGGCGGCGTAACCCCACTCTCCGGAATCCGGGTGATCGACGCGTCGACGATCCTCGCCGGGCCGTTGACGTGTCAGATCCTCGGCGACTACGGCGCCGATGTGATCAAGGTCGAGCACCCCCGGTACGGCGACGGCATGCGCCACCACGGTGCGGCCAAGGACGGCGTGCCACTGTGGTGGAAGTTGGTGTCCCGCAACAAGCGCACCGTCGGCCTCGATCTGGGCGACCCCCAGGGCGCGGAGATCTTCCTCGACCTGGCGGCCAGCGCCGACGTCGTGGTGGAGAACTTCCGGCCCGGCCGGATGGAGGCGTGGGGGCTGAGCCCGGCCCGGTTGCACGAACGCAACCCCCGGCTGGTGATCCTGCGGGTGACCGGCTTCGGCCAGGACGGGCCGTACGCCAGCCGACCCGGGTTCGGCACGCTGGCCGAGGCGATGAGCGGCTTCGCCGCGATCACCGGCGAGCCGGACGGCCCCCCGACACTGCCACCCTTCGGCCTCGCCGACAGCATCGCCGGGCTCACCGGCGTCGGCGCGGTGCTGATGGCCCTCTACCACCGGGACGCCGCCGGTGGGCCGGGCCAGGTGATCGACATGAGCATCCTCGAACCCATCATCACCGCCCTCGGTCCGCAGCCGCTCGTCTACGACCAACTCGGCATCGTCCAGCAGCGCAGCGGGAACCGTTCGTCGAACAACGCGCCCCGGAACACCTACCGCACCAGGGACGGCTCCTGGGTGGCCATCTCCACCAGCGCCACCCCGATCGCGGAGCGGGTCATGCGGCTGGTCGGCCACCCCGAGGTCATCGACGAGCCCTGGTTCGCCAGCGGCCGGGACCGGGCCAGGCACGCCGACCTGCTCGACGGGTACGTGGGCGGCTGGATCGGCGAACGGACCCGGGACGAGGTCATCGCGGAGTTCACCCGGGCCGAGGCGGCCATCGCCCCCGTCTACGACATCGCCGACCTCAGCGCCGACCCGCACATCCGCGAGCGGCAGGTGCTCGTCGAGGTACCCGACGAGGACTTCGGCCGGCTGCGCATGCAGAACGTCCCGTTCCGCCTCGACGTCACCCCGGGGGCGATCCGCTGGACCGGGCGGCCCCTCGGCGCCGACACCGACGAGGTGCTCGGCGGTGAACTCGGCATCGACCAGGAACGGCTCGCCGAACTGCGTGAGCGTGGGGTCGTCGCGTAGCCGGGCGCACCTCGAAAACGGGTCAACCGGCACCACCGGCCGGCCCGGCCCGAGGGCGGCTCCCCGCCCAGCGTTTCCCTGATCCGGACGGAGTGCTGATGAACGCGTTGCAACAGCTGGCCGAGTTCGCTGTCGAGTGCCGTGACAAGGGTGTGCCCGGGGAGGTCTCGCGGAGCATGCGCCAGCGGGTCCTGGACATTCTCGGGATCTCCCTCGGCGCGCACCGGTTGCCCTCCAGCCAGGCCGTCGTCGCGCTGATCGCTGGCGAGGGCGGCCGACCGGACGCCTGCATCATCGGCCGCCCCCGGCACCGGGTACCGGCGGCGCAGGCCGCGTTCGTCAACGGCGTACTGGCGCACTCGCTCGACTACGACGACACCCACCTGCCGTCGGTGCTGCACCCCAGCGCCAGCGTGGTACCCGCCGCACTGGCCGCCGGGGAGGCGGCCGGCAGCTCCGGCGAGCAGCTCATCCGGGCGGCGGCGGCCGGTGTCGAGGTGGTGGTGCGGCTGGGGATGGCCGGCTACGACCCCGCCACCGGCACGTCGCTCTTCTTCGACCGTGGCCAGCACGCGACGTCCATCTGCGGCACCGTCGGCGCGGCAGCCGCCGCCGCGTTGCTGTTCGACCTCGACGCCGAGCGGGTCGGTCACGCCATGGCGATCTCGGTGAGCTTCGCCGGGGGTGTGCTGGAGGGCAACCGGACGGGCGGCACGGTCAAGCGCATGCACTGCGGCTCGGCCGCCGGAGCCGGGGTCCGCGCCGCCCAGTTGGCCGCGGCAGGGATCACCGGCCCGCCCACGGTCCTGGAGGGCCGGTTCGGTTTCTACCACGCCTTCCTCAGCGGCCAGTACGACGAGCGGGAGCTGACCGGCGGGCTCGGCGAGTCGTGGGCGGTGCCCGGCATCTTCTTCAAGCCGTACCCGGCCAACCACTTCACGCACGCGGGTATCGACGCGGCGCGGGCGATGGCGGCGGCCGGGCTGCGGCCGGAGGACGTGGCCGAGGCCGAGCTGGCCGTCGCCGCCCCGTCGGTACGCACCATCGGCGAACCCATCGCCGAGAAGCGCGCCCCGCTGACCGGGTACCAGGGGCAGTTCAGCGGCCCCTACACCGTCGCCGCCGCGCTGTACGGCGGGGGCGGCCTGGGGCTGGGCATCGGCGACTTCACCGACGAGCTGGCTTGCGACCCCGGCCGGCGGGCACTGATGGCCCGGATCAGCGTCGTGTCGGATCCGGTCTGCGACGAGATCTTCCCGCACCAGTTCCCGGCGATCCTGCGGGTGCGCACCCACGACGGGCGGCGCCTCGAGGAGCGGGTGCTGGCCAACCGGGGCGGCCCGAAACGCCCGCTCGACGACAGCGAGCTGCACGTCAAGCTGGTCGACGCCGCCCGGCAGGAGCTGAGCGGGCCCGGTTGTGACCGGCTCGCCGAGCAGGTGTTCGAGCTGCCCCGGACGCGTGTCCTGACCGGGCTGCTGGCCGCGGCCGGGGCGGGCCCGGATTCCGAGAGCTGAGCTGGAGAAGAGAATGACTGAATACGATCGGATCATCACAAACGTGCGGGTCGTCCGGCCGGACCGGGACGAGGTCGAGTCGCTGGACATCGCCATCCGCGCCGGAACCTTCGCCCGGATCGCGCCCGGCATCGACCCGCAACTCGCCGCCGAGGTCGTGGACGGCCGGGGCCTGCTCGCGTTCCCCGGCGTGGTCGACGCCCACCAGCACTGGGGCATCTACAACCCGCTCGGGGTCGACGCCCGTACCGAGAGCCGGGCGGCGGCCCAGGGCGGGGTCACCACCGGGATCAGCTACATGCGTACCGGCCAGCTCTACCTGAACCGGAGCGGACCCTACGGTGAGCTGCTGCCCGTGTGCCGGGAGCTTGTCGACGGGAACACCTATGTGGACTACGCGTTCCACGTCGCGCCGATCCTGCCCGAGCACCTCGACGAACTCGAGTCCATCGTGGACGAGCAGGGTGTCGCCTCGTTCAAGGTGTTCATGTTCTACGGCAGCCACGGGCTGCACGGCAGCTCGCGGGACCAGAACGCCTTCCTGATGACCCCGCCGGGGCACCGCTACGACGTGGCGTTCTTCGAACGGGTGATGCGGGCCATCCAGCGCCTGCGGCAGGCCCGGCCAGACCTGGCCCGGTACGTGACGCTCTCCCTGCACTGCGAGACGGCCGAGATCATGGCCGCGTACACCGAGCAGGTCCGCGCGGAGGGCGTGCTCACCGGGCTGGCCGCGTACCACGCCTCGCGTCCGCCACACTCGGAAGGGCTGGCCGTGGCCGTCGCGTCGTACCTCGCGCACGAGACCGACCTGCCGACGATCAACCTGCTGCACCTGTCGTCGGCCAAGGCGATGGAGTCCGCGCTGACGATGGCCCGCGCCTATCCGCACGTCGACTTCCGCCGGGAGGTGACGATCGGGCACCTGCTCACCGACCTGGAGACGGTCAAGGGGGTCGGAGCCAAGGTGAACCCGCCGATCCGGCCGCGCGAGGACGTGGAGCGGCTCTGGGAACACGTGCTGGCCGGCGAGGTGGACTGGGTGGTCAGCGACCACGCGTGCTGCCGGGACGAGGAGAAGTTCGGCGGCGACCGGGACGACGTGTTCCTGGCCAAGTCGGGCTTCGGTGGTACCGAGTACCTGCTGCCGGGACTGGTCTCCGAGGGCAGCCGCCGGGGCATGTCGTACCCGCAGATGGCGCGGCTGCTGTCGTGGAACCCGGCGCAGCGGTACGGGCTGCTGCGCAAGGGGACGATCGCCGAGGGCTACGACGCCGACCTGGTGCTCGTCGACCCGACGGCGACCTGGACGGTACGGGCCGAGGAGTCGGAGTCGAGCCAGGAGTACACCCCGTTCGAGGGCATGAAGCTGACCGCGAAGGTGGTGGACGTGTTCCTGCGCGGTGCGGCGGTGCTGCGCAACGGCGCGGTTGTCGGGGAGCCCCGGGGCCGGTTCGTCGCCCGCCCGACCGCCGGGCCGGCCTCGGCGGCCGAAGCTGTTCCGGATGCCGCCCCGGCAGCGCGTTGATCCTGGAATCCCCACGACCGGCTCTTGATATATGACTTAAGTAAGCTAGTCTTGTATCACATCTAGTTGTGGAGATACGGGAGGACGCCGTGGCGATGGTGCCAGCCGGTGACACGCCGGACGGCTTCAGGGAAGCGATGCGCCGCTACGCCAGCGGCGTCACCCTGATCACCGTCCACTCCGCAGACCAGGCACCGATCGGCATGACGGCGACCGCGTTCAGCTCGGTCTCGGTCGACCCACGGCTCGTCCTGATCTGCCTGCACAGCGAAACCCGGACCTACGAGCGCCTGCTGCGCTCGGGGTACTTCGGGGTCAACCTCCTCGCCACCGGCGCCGAGGAGATCTCCAACCTCTGCTCCCGGCCGGGCGGCACCAAGGTGCTGCCCCCGGAGTGGCTCCTCGACCGGACCGAGTGGACGGCCCCGCCGGTACGGGACTCACTCGCCTTCTTCGACTGCGAGATCTACCGGCACTTCCCGGCCGGCAGCCATCACATCGTGGTCGGTCGGGTCCGGGGGATCGGGCTGGCCGAGGCGGCGACCGACGCCGCCGGCCCGGCCGATCCGCTCCTCTACTTCCAGGGCGCCTACCGCACGCTCCAGCCACCACCGGCCCCGGCCGCCCGGGCTGGCACCACCACCTCAGAACCCGTTGGCACAGCAGCGCGGTCGGCCCAGCCGGTGAGCGCGACGAAAGGTAGTGCGTAATGACGCGCGACGGTGCGCAGTACATCGAAGGGCTCCGCGACGGCCGACAGGTCTACATCGACGGCGAGCTGGTCACCGACATCACCCGCCACCCCGCGTTCAAGGGCGCGGTGCAGTCGATCGCCGCGCTCTACGACACCGTGCACGACCCGGCCAACCGGGAGAAGCTGACCTTCACCTCGCCGACCACCGGGGAGCCGGTCAGCCTGGCCCACCTCGTCCCGCGGTCCGCGGCCGACCTGACCCGCCGCCGGGTGGCGCTCAAGGCGATGGCCGAGCGGACCTACGGACTGATGGGGCGCGGGCCGGAACACGTTGCCGGCTTCCTCGCCGGCTTCGCCGGACACTCGCACGTCTTCGGCGAGGGCGGGGCGCACTTCGCCGAGAACGTGCTGCGGTTCCACGCCAAAGCCCGGGACGAGGACCTGTACCTGACCTACACGATCCTGCCGCCGCAGATCGACCGCAGCAAGCCGGCGCACCAGCAGGCCGACCCGCACCTGTATGCCGGGGTGGTGGCCGAACGCGACGGCGGAGTGGTGGTACGCGGGGCACAGATGCTCGGCACCGGCACCGCCATCTCCGACTACGTCTACCTGAGCAACATCGCGCCCCTGGTGCCCGGCGACGAGGCGTACGCGCTGGCCGCCATGGTCCCGCTGAACGCCCCCGGCGTGAAGGTCTACGCCCGCCGCTCCTACGCCACTGCCACGTCGAGCCTCTTCGACTACCCGGTGAGCGCCCGGTTCGACGAGACCGACTCGCTGCTCGTCTACGACGACGTCTTCGTGCCGTGGGAGAACGTCTTCGCCCACCGCAACATCGACGTGGTACGCCGGCAGTGGTTCGCCACCGCCGGTCACCTGCTCGGCAACAACCAGGCCCAGATCCGGTTCTGGACCAAACTCGAGTTCCTCGTCGGGCTGGCCCATCGGATCGCCGAGATGAACGGCTCGGTGAAACTGCCGCCGGTACGGGGCGCGCTGGGCGAGATGGCCGCCAAGGTCTCCACGGTCGCCGGCCTGGTACTCGCCCAGGAGCAGAACGCCGTGGTGGACTCCCACGGGGTGGCCTGGCCCGGCCGGGCGCAGTGCTTCGCCAACATGACGATGCAGCCGCAGCTCTACTCGGAACTGCTGGTGATGATCCGGGACCTCTGCGGCGGCGGTCTGATCCAGCTGCCCTCCTCGGCCAACGACTTCGCCAATCCGGCCATCGCCGCCGACCTGGAGCGCTTCGTGCAGTCTCCGGGTTTCCCGGCCACCGAACGGGTCAAGCTGCTCAAGCTGGTGTGGGACATGGTCGGCTCGGAGTTCGCCAGCCGGCACCACCAGTACGAGATGTTCTACGCCGGCGCGCCGTTCGTGGTGAAGAGCCGGATGTACGACGCGTACGACTTCACCGCCGGCCGTGAACTGGTCGACACCATGCTCGCCAGCTACGACCTCGGCGGGTTGCGGGAGGCGGCCCACGACGACCGGGCCCGGGTGGGGAGCTGACCGGGTGATCGCCCAGGACCTGCGCAGCGCCTTCGCGAAACTCGAACGGCACGGGCTGGCCACCACGCTCACCGACCCGGTCAGCTGGGAGTACGAGGCCGCCGCCGTGCTGTGGGAACTGTCCCACGGCCCGGCGGTCCGCTTCGCCACCGTCCCCGGGTACGAGGCGTCGCTGGTGGGCAACCTGCTCAACACCAGGGAGAAGCTCGCCTGCCTGCTGGACGTCGAGCCGGCCCGGCTGACCGACACCATCATCGACGCGATCGAGCGTCTCGTCCCGCCCGTCGAGGTGACCGACGCACCCTGCCAGGAGGTCGTGGTCA
Organism: Plantactinospora sp. CNZ320; assembly: GCF_002846275.1. Classification (NCBI taxonomy): domain Bacteria; kingdom Bacillati; phylum Actinomycetota; class Actinomycetes; order Micromonosporales; family Micromonosporaceae; genus Plantactinospora; species Plantactinospora sp. CNZ320. The sequence continues at coordinate 1,671,263 of NZ_PJMP01000001.1, read as the reverse complement.
CCGAGGGCATCGACCTGACCGCCCTGCTGCCGGTACCGGCGATCAGTGAACGCGACGCCGGCCGGTACCTCTCCGCCGGTGTCGTCTTCTGCGGCCCGCCCGACGGGCAGCGGCAGAACCTGGCCATCTGCCGGCTCCAGGTGCAGGGGCCGGACCGGCTCGGCGTCAACTTCGCCCCCACGCACTCGTGGCAGTTCCTGCACGAGTGGTGGAACCTGGGCCGGCCGATGCCGGTGGCGGTGGCCATCGGCTGCCATCCGGCGGTCATGGCCGCCTCCCAGCTGCTCGTCCCGTTCGACGAGTCGTACGCGGCCGGCGCGATGCTGGGCGGGCCGCTGCGGATGGTCCGTGGTCGCACGGTCGACGTCCGGGTACCCGCCGACGCGGAAGTCGTGATCGAGGCCGAGCTGTACCCCGGTGAACAGGCGCCGGAAGGGCCGTTCGGCGAGTTCCCCGGCCTGTACGCGCCCCGCCGCGACAACCCGGTGCTGCGGGTCACCGCGATCACCCACCGGCGTGCCCCGTGGCTGTCGATGATCGTGGGCGGTCGGCACCCGGAGCACCTCGTCACCGGCGCGGTGGCCCGGGAGGCGACCCTGCTCGCCTCGGTCCGCGCGGTGGTACCCAGCGCCCGGCGGGTGGTGCTCACCGAGGGCGGCAGCTGCCGCTTCCACGCGGTCATCGCCATCGAGCAGCGCAACCCGGGGGAGGCCCGGCTGGCCATGCTCGCCGCGTTCGCCGCCCAGGACCTGATCAAGCACGTCGTGGTGGTCGACGACGACATCGACCCGGCCGACAGCGACCAGGTCGAGTGGGCGGTGGCCACCCGGATGCGGGCCCACGAGGACCTGATCGTGGTACCCGGGATGAAGTCCAACCCGGTGGACCCGGCGTCGGTCGGCCGCACCGTCAGCAAGCTCGGCATCGACGCCACCCTGCCGGTCGGCGGTGACCCGGAACGATCGCTTGTCGCCGACGTCCCCGCGCCCTGGCGGGAACGGGTACGCGCACGATGGCCGCAGCTGTTCGGGCCGGCCACCGCTGGCGAGCGCCCAGCGGAGGTGTTCGACCCGGCCGCCGGTGACGGCAGCCGACCAGCGGAGGTGCTCGATTCGGGTGCCGGTGACGGCGGCCGACCGGCGAGGGCGGAGCGGTGAGCACCGGCGGCATCAGCGGCCTGGCCGACCAGGTCCGTGACCGGCTCGGCACCGAACCGCCGGGCATCACCGTCGCCGGTGAGCCGGTGACCGGACTGGCCGGGGCGCAGACCTTCGACCCGTCCAGCGGGGCGCCGCTGGCCGAGGTGCCGGTGGCCACCGAAACCGTCGTGGACCGGGCCGTCCGGGCCGGCCTGGCGGCCCAACCCGGCTGGCACGCGCTGGGCGTACCGGGCCGGCGGCGGTACCTCGACGCGCTCGGTCAGGTGGTCCGGGAACACCGGCACGAGCTGGCGATGCTCGACGCGATGGACGGCGGCAACCCGTACCCGGCGATGCTCGCCGACATCGAACGCTGCCTGCACCAGTTCGTCACCTGGCCGGCGGTGGCCGGCATGACCGGCGGCGACACGATCCCGATCGACCCTCGTGACCTGCACTTCACCGAGTACCAGCCGTTCGGGGTGGTGGCCCGGGTGGTCGCCTACAACCATCCGGCGTACTTCGCCATCAAGGCGATGCTGCCGCCGCTGGTGATGGGCAACAGCGTCGTGCTGAAGCCGGCCGACCAGACGCCGCTCTCCGCGCTGCGCCTGGCCGAACTGGCCCGCGACGTGCTGCCGCCCGGCGTGCTGACCGTGCTCTCCGGCGGGGCGCAGACCGGCCACGCGCTGGTCACGCATCCCGAGGTACGCCGGATCGGCTTCACCGGCAGCCTCGTCACCGGGCTCGCCATCCAGCGCGCGGCGGCCGGGTCGGCGGTGCGGCACGTGTCGCTGGAACTTGGCGGCAAGAACGCGATGATCGTCTTTCCGGACGCCCCGGTGGAGGCGGTCGCCGACGCGGTCGTCGCCGGGATGAACCTGGACAGCTGCGCCGGCCAGTCGTGCGGCTCCACCTCCCGGGTCTTCGTGCACGAACGCGTACACGACGAGGTGGTCGGGGCGGTGGCGGCCCGGCTGGCGACGATCGAACCCGGGGTGGCGTACGCGGAGGGGACCGCGATGGGCCCGCTCGTCTCCGCCGCGCACCGGGACCGGGTGGCCGGGTACGTGACCGCCGGGCGGGACGAGGGCGCGCGCCTGGTGTGCGGTCCCAGCGTCCGCGACCCGCGCGCCGGGTACTTCCAGTACCCGGTGCTCTTCGACCGGGTGGAGCAGGACATGCGCATCGCCCGGGAGGAGATCTTCGGCCCGGTGATCTCCGTACTGCGCTGGTCCGATCTGGACGACGCGCTCGCGCGGGCGAACGCGGTCCAGTACGGCCTCACCGGGGCGGTCTGGACCAACGACCTGAGCCAGGCGATGCGCGCCGTACGCGGCCTGGACACCGGGTACGTGTGGGTGAACGACGTGAGCCGGCACTACTGGGGCATGCCGTTCGGCGGGGTACGCGACAGCGGCCTCGGCCGGGAGGAGTGCCTGGACGAGTTGCGCTCGTACGCGCAGGTCAAGGCGGTCAACCTGAGGACACGACGGTGAACGACGACAGTCAGGCCGTGCCGTCCGGCGCCCGGGTCACGCTGCTGCGGGCGCCACTGGCCGAGATCGTGGCCGCCGGGCCGGGGCAGTGGTACGCGCCGGAGGACGAGGACACCGCCGCCCTGGCGTTGCTGCCCGGCACCGTCCCCGGCGGACTGGCGTGTGAACTCGTCTACGACTCCGGGCCGGTGGCGCGGGCCAGCGCCCATCTGCTGGTGGTCAGTTTCGCCGTACCGCCGCAGGCGCTGCCGGTCTTCGACGACTGGTACGACAGCGAGCATTCCCCGCTGCTGCTGAACGCCCCGTCCTGGTTGCGCATCCGGCGCCTGTACGCCCCGCAGGCGCCGCCCGGTGAACAGAACTGCTACGTCCTGCACGACCTGGCGGATCTCGACGTGCTGGCCGGGCCGGACCGGGAGGCCGCCAGGCTGGCGCCGAAGCGGGCCGTCGTCGCGGCGCAGCCCTGGTACGCCACCTCCCGGCGCTGGCGCTTCACCCCGTACGGCGCCGCCGCGCCGCGTGGCTGATCGTTCCCGGCCACGCGGCTCACCATCCGCGGCGGTCGGCTCAGAAGTCGCGCAGCAGCGGGCCCGCGTCGCCGCGCTGGTCGGTGATGCCGGACTGGCGCAGCGCGTGCCAGACGGTGGCGGTGTTCATCGAGATGGTCGGGGTGTCCAGCCAGCGTTCGGCCTCGGCGGCCAGGGCGAGGGCGTTGAGGTTGGTGCCGACCTGGACCAGGGCCTCGGCACCACAGCGGTCCAGTTCACGCAGGGCGGCGACGATCCGGTCCTGGCCGACCTCGGCGATGTCGGTGGCCGACGTGCAGCGCAGCCCCGCGACGTGGCGTACCTCGAACCCGCTCTCCTGGAAGTAGTCGCGGGTGATGGCGTCGGATTCCGGCTGGTAGGGCGTGAGCAGGCCGATCCTGGTCGCACCGATGCGGTGCAGCGCGGCGATCACCGCCCCCGGGCCGGTGGTGACCGGCAGCCCGGCCTGCTGCGCCACGTCGTCGACGAAGTCCTGGCCACCCCGTACGCCCCGGCGCATCACCTCGGCGGACATGGCGATGATGATCCGGTCGGGCTTGGCGGTCAGCACGTCGCGCAGCGCGGTGGCGAATCCCTGGTCCATCTCGTCCAGCAGCGTCTTGGCGTCCGCGTCGGTGGCCATGGACGGGCTGGCGATGTAGGCGCGGCCGGCGTGGAACGTCACGCCGTACGGGCAGAGGGCTGCGAAGTCGTGCTCCACCATGATGTTCGTGGAGGGGATGATGACTCCCCACTTGGCGCGGATGGTGCCTCCAGTCAACATGACGGCGAGCATAGGTTACCTGAGTGCCTATTTCTAGTGTGATATTAAGCTGCTATACATCTGGTGACCGGGCAGATTACCTTGCTCAGGTTGCTAACTTGACTGTGCTAGCCGAGCCGTGGGGGAGTGCCGTGCCACGACCGCTTGACGGTGTCACCGTGATCAGCCTCGAACAGGCGGTGGCGGCTCCGTTCGCCACCCGCCAGCTCGCCGACCTCGGCGCACGGGTGATCAAGATCGAGCGCCCCGGCGGCGGTGACTTCGCCCGCCGCTACGACGAGTCCGTGTACGGCCAGTCCAGCTACTTCGTCTGGCTCAACCGGTCCAAGCAGTCGGTGACGCTGGACGTCAAGCACCCCCTCGGCAGCGAGGTCCTGCACGACCTGCTGGCCCAAGCTGACGTGTTCGTGCAGAACCTCGCCCCCGGCGCCGCGGACCGGCTCGGGCTGCCCGCCGACCGGCTGCGCGAGCGGTACCCGGGCCTGATCGTCTGCGACATCTCCGGTTTCGGCGCCGACGGTCCCTGGGCGCACCGCAAGGCGTACGACCTGCTGGTCCAGTTCGAGACGGGGCTGGTGTCACTCACCGGTACCGCCGACCAGGTGGCGAAGGTGGGCGTCTCGATCGCGGACATCGCCGCCGGCACGTACGCCTACAGCGGCATCCTGACCGCCCTCTACACCCGGGCCACCACCGGTACCGCCCCGGCAGTCGAGGTGTCGCTGTTCGACGCGCTCGCCGAGTGGATGGGGCAACCCGCCTACTACACCCGCTACGGCGGGCGGCAGCCCGAGCGGGCCGGTGCGGCACACGCCACGATCGCGCCGTACGGCCCGTACCCGGCCGGCGACGGCACGTCGGTGCTGCTGGCGATCCAGCACGAACGGGAGTGGCGTACCTTCTGCGACATCGTGTTGGGCCGGCCCGAGCTGGCCGACGACGCGCGGTTCGCCAGCAACGCCAGCCGGGTGGCGCACCGGGTCGAACTCGACCGGGTCATCGCCGACCGACTGGCCACACTGGACGGCCCGACCGTGCGTGGGCTGCTCGACCGGGCCGGTATCGCCAACTCCCGGCTCAACTCCGTCGAGGACTTCCTGGCCCACCCCGTGCTGGCCGACCGCGACCGGTGGCGCACCGTGGCCACACCCGGTGGCGAGGTGCGCGCCCTGCTGCCACCGGCCGTGCTCAGCGGCACCGAGGCGTATCTCGGTCCGGTGCCGGACATCGGCGAGCACACCGACGCGGTACTCGCCGAGATCGGCCGCGACCCGGACCAGATAGCGGCGTTGCGGGCCGACGGAGTCGTGTGAGCGGATGCCGGACCTGGGCGAGCGGAGTCGGGTGAGCGGATGCCGGACCTGGGCGAGCGGAATCGGGTGAGCGCGTTGGCGGAGTCGAGGAAGCAGAGAGACCGGAAGGGATCATCGTGACCACCTTGAGCGCGGAAGAGCAGGCGGTCGTCGACGTCGTACGCGACTTCGTCGACCGCGAGGTCCGGCCGGTCGCCCGTGAGCTGGAGCACGCCGACGAGTACCCCGAGGCTCTGATCGGGACGATGAAGGAACTGGGCATTTTCGGCCTGGCCATCCCCGACGAGTACGGCGGCACCCGGGTCTCCATGTCCTGCTACGCCATGGTCACCGAGGAGCTGGCGCGGGGCTGGATGAGCCTGGCGGGCGCGATGGGCGGTCACACCGTGGTGGCCAAGTTGCTGCTCGCCTTCGGCACCGACGAGCAGCGGGCCCGGTACCTGCCCGCGATGGCGACCGGCGCGTTGCGGGCCACGATGGCGCTTACCGAGCCGGGCGGCGGCTCGGACCTGAGGGCGATGACCACCACGGCCCGGCCGGACGGCGACCACTACGTGATCACCGGCGCGAAGACCTGGATCACCAACGCGCGGCGTTCCGGGCTGATCGCGCTGCTGTGCAAGACCGACCCGGCGGCCACGCCCGCGCATCGTGGAGTGAGCATCCTGCTTGTCGAGCACGGGCCGGGGCTCACCGTCTCCCGCGACCTGCCCAAGCTCGGATACAAGGGTGTGGAGAGCTGCGAGCTGTCCTTCGACGGGTACGTGGCGCCGGCCGATGCCGTACTCGGCGGCCGGCCGGGGTACGGCTTCGCGCAGATGATGACCGGACTGGAGACCGGACGCATCCAGGTGGCCGCCCGGGCGCTCGGCGTCGGGCGGGCCGCGTTCGAGGACGCGTTGCGCTACGCGCAGGAGCGGTCGTCGTTCGGCGTGCCCATCTGGAAGCACCAGTCGATCGGCAACTACCTGGCCGACATGGCCACCAGGCTGACCGCCGCCCGCCAACTCGTGCTCTACGCGGCCGAACGCGCCGAGTCCGGCCAGCGCTGCGACCTGGAGGCGGGCATGGCCAAGCTGTTCGCCTCGGAGACCGCGATGCAGATCGCGCTGGACGCGGTACGGGTGCACGGCGGATACGGCTACTCCACCGAGTTCGACGTCGAACGGTACTTCCGCGACGCCCCACTGATGATCGTCGGTGAGGGGACGAACGAGATCCAGCGCAATGTCATCGTCCGGCAGCTCATCAGCCGCAATGGATTGGAAGCGTGACCGCCATGGCGGATCGGACCCGATACGGCAGCGACCTGATGGTCGAGACGCTCGCCCGGCTCGGCATCGGGCATGTGGCGATCAACCCGGGGGCCACCCTGCGCGGCTTCCACGACTCGTTGGTCCGGGCCGGCCGCCCGGAGCTGGTGCTGACGCTGCACGAGAACGTGGCGGTGGGCATGGCGCACGGGTACGCCAAGACCACCGGCCGGCCGATGGGGGTGGCGCTGCACAACCTGGTGGGCCTGCAGACCGGCTCGATGGCCCTGTTCAACGCCTTCCTCGACCAGGTGCCGATGCTGGTGGTCGGTGGCGCGGGACCGGCGGACGCCACCCGGCGCCGGCCGTGGATCGACTGGATCCACGCCGCCCGCGACCAGGCGTCACTGGTACGCGACTTCACCAAGTGGGACGACGCACCGGCCAGCCTCGCCGCCGTACCGCACAGCCTCGCCCGGGCGTACAACGCCACCGTCTCGTTCCCGCAGGCGCCGGTCTACGTGGCCCTGGACGCCGGGCTGCAGGAGGGCGGCTGGCCCGAGCCGCTCGCGGCCAACCCGCTGTGGGCGCCGGAAACCGCCCTGGCCCGGCACACCACGCCCACCGTCGCCGACGCCGACCTCGCGCCCGTGGCCGAGGCGCTGGTACGGGCGGAACGGCCGCTGCTGCTCGCCGACAACGCGGGCCGCAGCGAGGCGGCGTACCACGCACTGATCGCGCTCGCCGAGCGGCTCGGTGCCGGCGTGGTCGACCTGGGCGCCCGGCACAACTTTCCGAACACCCACTGGGCCGACGCCACCGGCCGCCACCACGCCGCGCTCTCCGAGGCCGACGTGGTGCTCGCGGTCGACGTACGTGACCCGTACTTCGCGCTCGGCCGCACCGACGTGGCCGAGCGGGACTTCGCCTGGCTGCCCCGGCCCGGCGCGCGGGTCTTCGTGCTCTCCGGCGCGGCGCTTGTCGAGCGGGCCCCGGTGGACCGCTCGGCAGCCGCCTGGGACCGGATCGAGGCGGTGCTCACCGGTGACGCCGCGCTCGCCCTGCCGCGGCTGGCGCAGATGGTGACGGAGCTGGTCGGTGCGGACCCGGACGCAGTCGAGGGGGCCGGGGCGCGTACCGCGCAGCTGAAGGCGCAGGCGAGCACCCCGGCGATGTGGCGGGCCAGGATTCGCCGCGACGCGGGGGAGTTCGGCCCGGCCCGGCTCGCCGCCGAGACGTTCGAGGCGGTCAACGACGGCCCGTGGCAGCTCGCCTTCGGCGCCCTCTACGGCAACACCCGCCGCGCCTGGGACATGGCCGGGTGGAACTGCTACCTGGGCATCTCCGGTGGTGGTGGGCTCGGCTACGGCGTACCGGCGGCGATGGGCTGCGCACTGGCCCACCGTGACGACGACACACTTGTCGTCGACATCCAGTCCGACGGGGATTTCCTCTACACCGCCTCGTCGCTGTGGACCGCCGCGAACCAGCGGCTGCCGATGCTTGTGGTGATGGCCAACAACCGCACGTACAACCAGGACCGGATGCACCAGACGGAGATCAGGCACCAGCGCGGCCGGGACACGGACGTTGCGGTGGGCATCGACATCACCGATCCGGACGTGGACTTCGCCGGCCTGGCCCTGGCCCAGGGCGTCGAGGCGTTCGGCCCGGTGCGGGACGCGGCCGACCTGCCGGCCACCCTGCGCCGGGCGGTGTCGATCGTGCGCGAGGAGCGACGCCCGGTGCTGGTGGACGCCCAGATGACCCGAGACCGGAGCTGAGCGAAGCCGGAAAACTAACCTCGGTACCCGTGCTTGGTATGTTACTCAACAGCGGCGTTTTCGTTGGCTGTCGAGAGGAACGGGTGTTGAACGAGACCGAGGTCGCGCTGGCCGCCTGGGCGCAGAGCGGGCGCGACGGGATCACCGACCAGAAGTCGTACGTGCAGGCCGTCGCCACCGCTCGGTACGTTATCCGCAAGGTGGTCCGGATCGTCGACGACGTGGCCCGGGAGCGCGGCTTCGATCCGCTGGCCCACCAGGCGCTGATCCAGATCTTCGGCGCCGGGGACGAGCCGCTCGCGGTCAACCAGCTCGCCGAGCGGCTGGACATCGTGCCGGCGTTCGCCTCGCGTCTGGTGCGGGACCTGGAGGATCGCGGGCTGGTGCGGCGGGAGCGCACCGACGAGGACCGGCGGATGATCAGGGTGGTGGCCACCCCGGAGGCCGGTCCGGTTCTCGCCGAGATCAACGATCTGGTGCAGGCGCACGCCCAGCTCTTCCACCGTCAGCTCACCGACGACCAACGGCAGGCCGCGCTCGTGGTGTTCGCCTTCTTCGTCGGCGTCAAGAGCGATTCGACCATCGGGGAGACGTTGCGGGCCGGTCTGGGCGCCGCCGCCAAGGGGTGAGCTGCGCCGATCCACCCACTTGACCATGGACATGCTGTGCCTGAGTAGCTAACCTGACTCAGGTATCAGGCTATGGTAGGGGTGTTCATTGATCGCATCGCAGCTCGCCACCGTCGCGATCCGACTCCACGCTGAGGGAGTCGGTGCCGAGGCACGCGCCGCCGCGTCCGCCGCCCTCGCGGCCTGCCGTCCAACGGATCGGACGAGGGGCGGCACGGCCATCACAGCCGACCCGACGGTCGACGCCACAGCGGAGGCCACAGTGGACGCCACGGTGGCGGCCACAGCGGACGCCACGATCCGTGCCGGCGCCTTCGGGCACACCAACCCCGATGACGGCGCCGTTGGTGACACCGTCCCCGGTGACGACAACGCTGAGGGCTCCGCCCCCGGTGACGATGTTGCCGCCCCCGGTGACGATGCCGCCGGTCCGGGGGGTACCGCCGGTTCGGGGCGTACCGCCAGCTCGGGGCGTGTCGCCGGTCCGGGCGGCGCCTGGGTCGCGGCGGCCGACCCGCTCACCCGGGCGCTGCGGCACGCGGCGCAGAGCCCCTCCGCCGCGTCCTGGCCGTGGCGACTCGTCGCGGCGACCCTGGCCGGGCAACCCGGCCACGGTGACCGGGCCGTCGACGCGGCACTCATCGGCGCGGAGATCGCCCACCGGCTCGCGGTGGCGCTGCGTGGCCCGGTGGCCACCGCCTGGGACGCCCCCGGCCGGGTCGGTGCGATCGGCGCGGCGGTCACCGCCGGCCTCGCCAGCGGCGCCGACACCAGCCAGCTCGGGTCAGCCGTCGCCATCTCCGCGAGCCTGACCTGTGGACACCGGGTACACGCCGGCACCCCGCTGGGCAACCTGCACGCCGGGTTCGCGGCGGCGGCCGGCGTACTCGCCGCGAGCCTGGGGCGCCAGGGCGTGACCGGTTCCCCGACCGCCATCGAAGGCCCCCGGGGGTTGCTCAACGCCTACGACGAGCGCGACGCCGCCGCCGGCCTGCTGGCGGGGTTCGGCAAAATCTGGTACGTCCTCGACGGCCAGCCGACCCACCCGGTGCCCGGCAGCGAGCCAGCGACCGCCGCCGGGGAAACCACTGACCGGGAGACTGCTGCCCGGGAAACCACTGCCGGGGAAGCCGCTGCCGGAGGAGCCCTCGCTGGGCAGATCCCCGCCGGACAAAGCCCCGCCGAGCCGACCGGCCCCGACGACGCGGACGACCTGGCCGACCAGCTTGCCCGGTTCGCCAGCGCCCTTCGGCTGGAGGACCTGCCCGAGGCGGTACGGCACGCGGGCCGGCGCACCCTGGCCAACGTGGTCGGGCTCGCCGTCGATGCGGCGGAACACCCCGCGGTCGAACTCGTGGCTGCCGCCCTGCGCGAGCTTGGCCTGCACGGCACCGCCAGCGCGCTCGGGCGCCCCGAGCGGGTGTCGCCGTACGCGGCAGCGCTGCTCATGGGGTACGCGATGCACGTGGAGGACTTCGACGACACGCACCTGCGTACCGTCCTGCATCCCGGGGCGCCGGTGGTGGCCGCCGCGCTCGCCGCCGCACAGGTGACCGCGGCAACCGGGGCGGAGGTGCTCGCCGGTGTGGTGGCGGGGGTGGAGGTGGGCAGCCGCCTCGGCATCGCCCTCGGCCCCGGCCACTTCGACCGTGGCTGGCACGTCACCGGCACGGTGGGTCATGTCGCCGCTGCGGCGGCAGCCGCCCGGGTGCTCCGGCTCACCGCCGCAGAGACCGCGCAGGCGCTGGCGATCGCCGGTGACCTCGCCAGCGGCGTGACCGAGCAGCTGGGCTCGATGACCAAGGCGCTGCACGTCGGCCGGTCCGCCGCCGACGGGGTGCAGGCGGCGCTGCTGGCTCGGGCTGGGCTCAACGGTGCGCCCAGCCCGTTCGGCGCCGCTGGCGGTCTGCGCTGGGCGCTCAGCCCCGGGTACGACCCCGACGCGGCGATGGCCGGGCTGGGCAGCGCCTGGGAAATCGAGGACAACGCGTTCAAGCCGTACAGCTGCGGGATCGTCAGCCACCCCGTCATCGACGCCGCCATCGCCGTACGCACCGCCGGGCTGAGCGCCGCCGACATCGAGCAGGTGGTGGCGACCGTACGACCCGTGGTGCTGGAGGTGATGGGCGTTGCGGAGCCGCGCGACGGCCTGCAGAGCAAGTTCTCCGTCTACCACTGCTTCGCGGTCGGACTGCTGGACGGCGGTGCCGGACCGGCCCAGTACAGCGACGCCCGCGCCACCGACCCGGCCGTGCTGGAGTTGCGCCGCCGGGTCGAGGTACGGACCGACCCGGAGATGCCCAAGGACGCCTGCCGGGTGGAGGTGCTGGATCGGGACGGCGGCCGGCACGAGTTCGTGATCGAGCACGCCACCGGCAGCGTGGCGGCGCCGATGACCGACGCCCAGTTGGCTGACAAGTTCCGGCTGTTGGCCGCACCGGTGCTCGGCGCCCGCGCGGAGGAGTTGTGGCGGGCCGCGATGACGCTGGACGCGGCGCGGCGGGTGGACGAGCTGTTCACGCTGGCGGTGCCGGCGTGAGCGCCCCGGAGGTCCTCACGACCCTGGCCGCGAAGGTCCGCCCCGGGCACACCGCACTGGTGCTGATCGACATGTGCAACGACTTCCTGAGCCCAGCGGGCAAGACGGCGGTACGGGGTGGCCGGTCGCTGGAGCACGCCCGCCGGGTGATCCCGGCGATGCGTCGGCTGCTCGACGCCGCCCACACCGCCGGGGTACTGGTGGTGCACGCCCAGCACACCACCCTGCCCGAGCATCGCAGCGACTCCGGCCCGTGGCTGGACGCCCGATCCCGCGCCACGTTCTCGGTGACCGACCTGTGCGTGCAGGGCAGCTGGGGACAGCAGATCATCGACGAGCTGGCCCCGACCGGTACCGATGTGGTGGTGCAGAAGTACCGCTACAGCGCCTTCGCCGGCACCAACCTGGACCTGGTGCTGCGCTCGGCGGGCATCCGCACGGTGGTCTGCGCCGGGGTCTCCACGAACGTGTGTGTCGAGGCGACGGCCCGCGAGGCGTTCAGCGCCGACTACTACGTGGTCCTCCCCGAGGACGCCTGCGGCTCCTGGTCGGCGGAACTGCACGACGCGGCGCTGGAGACGGCCCGCCACCGGTACGCCGTGGTCTGCGGCACCGGCGATCTGACCGCGATATGGGAGGAACACTGATGGACCTGCTGCTGGACGGCCGCCTCGTCGCGGTCACAGGTGCCGGTGCGGGTATCGGCCGGGCGGTGGCGACCGAACTGGCCGCGGCCGGCGCTCGGCTGCTGCTCGCCTCGAACGTGGCCGACGAGCTGGCCGAGGTCGCCGAGCACCTGCGCGCCCACGGGTCACCGCAGGTCGAGACGGTGGTCGGGGACATGACCGCCCCGACCGGGCTGGCCGCCCTGCGCGAGGCGGCCCAGCGGCAGGGCGGCCTGGCCGGCCTCGTGGCGTGCGTGGGCTCGACTCCGATCGGCACCTTCGACGAGATCGACGACGACGTCTGGCAGGTCGCCTTCACCACCAAGTTCCTGGCCTCGGTCCGGGCGATGCGGGTGGCCGCCGAACTGATGCGCGCCGACAGCGCTCACGGGCGGATCGTCGTCATCGCCGGCAACGCCGCCCGGGACGCCCCCACCGGAATGGTGACGTCGACCGCGATCAACGCCGCGTTGAGCGGACTGGTCGCCAGCGCCGGCCGGCTGCTCGCCCCGGAGGGGATCGGTGTGGTCGGGCTGCATCCCGGCCCGACCCGGACCGCCCGGTACGAGGCACTGGTGGCGTACCAGGCGGAGGCCGCCGAGGTCGACGGGAAGACGGCGGCGGCGGAGCTGGCGGCCCGTATCCCGGTGGGGCATCCCGCCGATCCGGGCGACATCGCCGCTGCCGCCACCTACCTCGTCTCGCCCCGGGCCGCGCACATCGTGGCCACCTGCCTGACCGTCGACGGCGGGCAGACCTGGGGTTGACCTGGTCTGCCCGCCCAGGACGCCGCACCCGCCCGAACCCGGCGTTGAAGGAGTGAGCATGTCGTGGATCCCGCACGCGTTACCGGCGGCCCTGCCGCCGCTGGCCCCGCTGGCCGGCGCCGGACTGATCGTGATGCCGGTGCTCAACGTGGAGTCCTGGCCGTTCGACCGGCCGATGCCCCGCAAGGTGCTCACCGGGCCGCACGGGCGCGACGACGTACCTGACGTGCCAAACTTCAGCTGGGTCGACTACGGTCTGCGGGCCGGCGTCGAGCGGCTGGTCACCGGGTTCGTCGAGCGTGGGCTACCGGTCGGGCTCAGCGTCAACGCCGCCATCCGTGACGACTATCCCGCCGTGTTCGACCTGCTGCTGCGGACCGGGTGGGAGTTCATCGCCCACGGGGTACGCCAGGAGTCGCTCACCGGCGCCGCCGACGAGCGTGAGGTGGTCGAGGCGTCGTTGCGGATGCTCACCGAGGGCACCGGGGTACGCCCGCGTGGCTGGATGGGCCCCGGCCTGGCCGAAACCATGCGTACCCCGCAGGTGCTCGCCGAACTCGGCGTCGAGTACATCTTCGACTGGTCGGTGGCCGACCATCCTCTGTGGATGAGCACCGAGCCGCCGCTGCTGGCGCTGCCGTACAACCTCGAACTCAACGACAGCGTCGTCATCGCGGTCGAGCGGCAGCCGATGCCCGAATACCAGCGGCGGGTCCGTGAGACGGTCTCCGTGCTCAAGGCCGAGTCGGCCCGGGGCGCCCGGGTACTGGCCCTGCCGCTGCATCCACACCTGCTCGGCGTACCGCACCGGGTCCGTGGCCTGATGACGCTGCTCGACGAGATGGCCGCCGACCCCGACGTCACCTTCGCCGGCCCCGGAGCCGTGGTCGACTGGTACCGCGAGCAGGTCCCGTCGTGACCCCGTCGGGCGGCCCGGAGGCGCCGGAGGCGCAGCACCCGCAGCAGCCGGTCACCTTCACCGAGAGCGTCCAGCCGGCACCGGTGCACACCTTCGCCGGGTTGCTCGACGACGGGCTGCCGACCCCGGAGGCCGGCGATCCGCTCCCGCCGTTGTGGCACTGGGTGGCCCTGCCCCGGTGGCCGGCGGCCGGCGCGGTGGGCCCGGACGGCCACCCCGAACACGTGGTACCCCGGCACCCACCGGGCTTCCCGCGCCGGATGTTCGCCGGCGGCACGGTACGGCTGGTCGCGCCGCTGCACGTCGGCGCCACCGTGCACCGCACCGTCCGGGTGCTGTCGCAGACCCGCAAGAGCGGACGGCAGGGCGAGTTCATGCTCGTCACGGTCGAGACCCGGCTGACCGGTACCGACGGGCACCTGGCCGTGCTGGAGACCCAGGACATCATCTACCGGCGGGCCGCCGAACCCGGCGCGACGACAGCACTCGGCGCGACGGCGGCACCCGGCGCGGCGGCGGCCGGCGCGCGTGAACCGCTGCCGCAACCGGACCCGGTGTCCCGGCTCCTGGAGCGGGCCGGTGACGGCACCTGGCGATTCCGTACCGACCCTCGTCTGCTGACCCGGTTCAGCGCCGCAACGGCCAACGGACACCGCATCCACTACGACTGGCCGTACGCCACCGGCGTCGAGGGCTATCCGGGGCTGGTCGTGCACGGCCCGCTGATGACCCTCGCACTGCTGGAGACGGTACGGCTGTGGGAGCCGGAGCGTCAGCTGCGCGTCGTGGAGCACCGCAACCACTGGCCGCTGTTCTGCGGGCAGACCGCCGAGATCAGCAGCGTCGCCGGGCCGGAGACGACGTCGACGCTCACCATGTCCAGCCCCGGCGTCGACGGTGAGCCGGTCGTGCACACCACGGTCCGGGTGGAGTACGGCCCCTGACGACCCTGTGCCGGACCGGGTTGACAGCAGTACGGGCCACCGCTCGTGGGTGCCGCCCCGCAGAGATCACCGGAGGCCGAGACGGGCCGGTCGGGCTGCGTGGTTGGATGGACGGATGGCTACTGACCTGGTCGCTTGCGTCGCGGGTGCCGGCTCGTCTCCTCCGCCGCCCCCCGGAGTCGAGGAGATTTCGCCCGGGTTCACCCACGCGCTGCGGCGTGCGGGCGGCACCGTGGCGCAGGGGCTGCTGGGGGAGCGTTCCCGTCCGCGCGGCCTGAGCGCTGCACCGTCAGTGTGACCTGGAGGAACCGGATGATCCGCTTCCGACCCGTGCCGGTGCTCGTGGGCGCGGTGGTCACGGTGACGGTGCTGGCGGCGCTGCTCGCGGTGCCGGCTGTCCGGAACCTCGTCGCGCCCGCCCGGCCCGGCGCGGCCGAGTGGTCCTCGACCGGTGGCGCCCCGACAGGTGGTGCCCCGGCTGACGGTCCGGTCACCCCCGACGCCGCCGCCCTCCGGCCGGCCGCCACCACCCCGGTCGGAATCAACGGCCGGCTGCGCGTCTGCGGCGCCAGGCTCTGCAACCAGCACGGCAAACCGATCCAACTGCGGGGCATGAGCACCCACGGAATCCAGTGGTACGCCCGGTGCGTCAACGACGCCTCGTTGGACGCGCTAGCCGACGACTGGCGGGCCGACGTCCTGCGGGTCTCCCTCTATGTGCAGGAGGAGGGGTACGAGACCGATCCGCGAGGCTTCACCGATCTGGTGAACGACTATATCGAGCAGGTGACGAAGCGCGGGCTCTACGTGATCGTGGACTGGCACATGGTGAACCCGGGCGACCCCAACCACAACCTCGACCGGGCCCGGACGTTCTTCGCCGAGGTCGCCGCCCGGCATCGGGACAAGACGAACATCCTGTACGAGGTGGCGAACGAACCCAACGGCGTCTCGTGGTCGAGGATCAGGTCGTACGCTGAAAAGATCATCCCGGTGATCCGCTCCCAGGATCCGGACGCGGTGGTGCTGGTGGGGACCGCAGGCTGGTCCACCTTCGGCCTCTCCGAGGGCGGCTCGGAGCAGGAAGTGATCAGGAAACCGGTTCGGGCCGGCAACGTGATGTACACCTTCCACTTCTACGCGGCCTCGCACGGCACGAAGTACTTCAACGCGCTGTCCCGGGTGTCGAAGGTTCTCCCGATCTTCGTCACCGAGTTTGGTACCCAGACCTACAACGGCGACGGCGCGGACGATTTCGCCGACGCCCGGCGGTACCTCGACCTGATGGCCAAGCGCAAGATCAGTTGGGTGAACTGGAACTACTCCGACGATCCACGGTCGGGGGCGGTCTTCAGGGCCGGGACCTGTTCGGGCGCGGAGTACGCCGGCACCGGCGTACTGAAGCCAGCCGGCGTCTGGATCCGCGAACAGCTACGCACCCCCGACGCCTTCCCCACCCCCTGACGCCCAGACCCCTGTCCCGCCACCTCGGTGGTCGGCCGCTGCACGGCTCTACACGCTCAATGACCTTGGCCTGCATCCGAACCTCTTGCGCGGCTTATGTGCGGGCGGCTGGGAGAAACACCTCGTAACAGAGTTCCGCGCTTCTGTCTCGACGCCCGCCCAGTCAGCCCTGGAAAATGCATTGAATCGCCGTAAATGGCGATTACAGAGTTCGCGAACCGTCTTCTCCGAGGCGTTGACCCCATATCGTCGACCTGTCCGAGATTGTGCCCTGGCGGAGGCAGGACTCTTGTGTCGCACCGCTGCTGGCGACCCCCGGACTCGGGGTGACAGCGGGGCTGCGCTTCGTGCAAGCCGTCCCGGGAATGGGACTCTCCTGCTATCCGACCCTGGTACGCCGGCCGGCGCACCAGGGTCGCGCCGATGTTACCGATCAGGATGTCCAATCTGCCCGGCCGGCAATGATCTGCGTACCGAGTTCACGACGCTTGTCAATGTCGTCTACATTGACCTCACTATCGCTGAAGAGTGCGGGAGATTCGTTGACTTCGTTGCAGATCAGAGTGGCCGCCAACTTCACCGCCGCGCCGCTCGCGGAGTCCCTGGAGTTCGTGTTCGGCCGGGCCGACATCCCCGCCGAGGTGACGTACGCGCCGTACGGCGAGGTGTTCCAGCCACTGCTCGACCCCGAGGGTGCCCTGCGGGGCAACAGCGACGGGGCGAATGTGCTCCTGCTGCGCCGGGACGGGTGGCTGGACGGCGGAGCGGACGCCGCCGGGCAGATCGCCGACGACCTCGTGCGGGCGATCGTCGACTGCGCGGCGGCGACCGGCGTGCCGCACCTGGTCGTGTGCTGTCCCGCCGACGATCCGACCGACGCCGCAGCCTCGGCCGGATTCGAACGGAGGCTTGTCGACGGGCTTGCCGGCGACGCCCGGATCCGGGTGCTGTCCGAGGCCGAGACGCTGCGTGGATATCCGGTGCCAGCCGTCCACGACCGGTACAGTCTGGCGACGGCGGACATTCCGTACACGCCGGAGATGTACGCCGCGCTCGCCCTGACCATCGCCCGGGCGGTGCACGCCTGGCGGGTGCCGCGGCCGAAGGTGATCGTCGTCGACGCCGACCACACGCTCTGGGACGGGGCCGTGGGCGAGGACGGCCCACTGGGCGTGCGGGTCGGCCCGGAACGCCGGGAGATCCAGCGGCTGCTGCTGGCGCAGCGCGACGCCGGCCGGCTGATCTGTGTGGCCAGCAAGAACGCCGAGGCGGACGTGCTGGCGGCGCTGGACGGGCATCCGGACATGCTGCTGCGGGCCGAACACCTGAGTGGCTGGCGGATCAACTGGGCGCCGAAGTCGGCGAACATCGCCGAACTCGCCGCAGAGCTCGATCTGGGCCTCGACACGTTCGTGTTCGTCGACGACAACCCGGTCGAGGTCGCCGAGGTCCGGGCGGCGCATCCGGCGGTGCTGGCGCTGTCCCCGCCGCCGTCCGCCGACGACATGCTGGCGTATCTGCGACACTGCTGGCCGCTGGACCACCCGCGGGTCACCGAGGACGACCGGTTGCGGGCCGCACGCTACCGTACGGAGCGCCAGCGCGACGCCGCCCGGACGAGCGCGCCCTCGCTGGCCGAGTTCCTGGCCGGGATCGACCTCGTCGTCGAGGTGGAGCCGATGGGCGAGTCCGACGCCGCCCGCGTCGCGCAGCTCACCCAGCGGGTCAACCAGTTCAACCTTGCCGGCACCCGCCGCTCGGTGTCAGAACTGGTCGCGGCGCAGCCGGGTGCGGAGCGCCTGGTCGTGCGGGCGCGGGACCGGTTCGGTGACTACGGCGTGGTCGGCTCGGTGACGGCCACGCTGACCGGCTCGGAATACCGGGTGGACGGGCTGTGGCTGAGCTGCCGCGCGCTGGGTCGTGGTGTGGAGCACCGGGTGCTCGCCGCGATCGGAGCCCGGGCGGTCGAGCGTGGCCTGAGTACGGTGTCGCTGCCCTACCGCCCGACCGAGCGCAACCAGCCGGCGGTCGACTTCCTGCGTGGCCTGTCGGCGGAACACCGGACCGGACCGGACGGCCTGGAGTTCTTCGACCTACCGGCCGGTGCCGCGGCGACAGTGGTGTTTCGGCCCGGTCCCGGGCACCCGGCGGCGCCGGCCCGGACCGGGATCGCGCCGGCACCGGCCGTCGTCACCGACAGCGCGGCCGTGGACCTGATCGCCCGCTCGCTCGCCACCCCGGCGCAGGTGCTCGGTGCGCTCGCGGCCCGCCGGTCCGCTCCGGACGCCGCCGAGCTGGCCACGGATGACGCGACCCAGGCCGTGGTGGCGAAGATCTGGGCCGAGCTGCTGGAGTTTCCGCCCCGGACGATCCACGACGACTTCTACGAACTCGGCGGCCACTCGCTGCTGGTGGTGCAGTTCGCCGCCCGGGTACGCGAGGAGTTCGACGTGGAGTTGCCGGTCGACGTACTCTTCACCGACCGGTTCACCGTCGCGGACATGGCGAAGGCGATCGACGAACAGCGCTTGGCGTCCGGCGACGACGACGTGCTGCTCGGGCTGCTGGCCAGGCTGGACGGGCTCTCCGACGACGAGGTGCGTCGCCTGCTCGACGCCGAGCGGTAGCCGGCGATGGCGACCTTTCTGCTGTGCACCGACGGGACGCACGGCGACGTGCTGCCGTTCCTCCGACTGGCGCAGGGGCTGACCGCCCGGGGCCACGAGACGGTCGTGTACACCCACCAGGTCTACGCCGAGTTGGCCGCACGGATCGGGATCCGGCTCGTCGCCACCGACACCACGGAGGCGTACGAGCGACTCCTCGAAGACCACCGCGACGTCCTGCTCAACGTGCTGACCCGGGTGGACCACGTGGTGGACTTCTACCACCGCAACGGGATCTTCGACCAGATCCACGGTGAGTTCGCCGCGATGGCGGCGCTGGCGCGTACCCGCCCGGCCGGCGAGGTGGTGCTCGTCGGCCGGCACACCTCGCGGCTGTCGATCCTGCTCGGCCGCGAGGCGCTGCGGATACCGGCGGCCTGGGTGTGCGTGACGCCGACCCAGCACATGGGCGCGCCGCTCACGCAGCGGCTCTATCCACGCGGGCTAGCCGATCCGATGAACGCGCTGCGGGACAGGTTGGGACTGCCCCCGGTGACCGACTGGGGCTCCTGGCTGTCTGATGTGGACGGCTGTGTCTGCCTGTGGCCGGACTGGTTCGACTCCGCGGGGCATCCGGCGCCGGCTGACGCCGCCCGGGTCGGGTTCCTGCTCAACGACGAGGCCGAGGGCGGGGCGCTGCCCGCCGAGGTGGCGGCGCTCGTCGCCGACGACCTGCCGGCCGAGGCCCGACCAGTGCTGATCACCGGCGGGTCCAGCCGGATGCTGCACCGCGACTGGTACGCCACGGCGGTGGCCGCGGTCGCCGCTGCCGGCCGTACCGGGATCGTCGTGTGCCGGTACCGGGACCTGCTGCCGCCGGACCTGCCGGACGGCATGCGGTGGTTTCCGGCTCTGCCCTTCGCCACCCTGATGCCGGAGGTCGCCGCGGTGGTACACCACGGCGGGATCCTGACCTCCGCGCGGGCGGTCCGGTCCGGCACCCCGCAGGTCGTCCTGGCGCACGGCGTGGACCGCCCGGACAACGCGCGCCGGCTGCGGCAACTCGGGCTCGCCGAGTGGCTGCCGGCGGCACGCTGGGAGCCGGCCGGCGCGGCCGCCCAGCTGAGCCGGGTGCTCGCCGACCCGGGCTACCGGCAGCGCGCCGCCGACCTGGCCCCGACGATCGACGGCGCGACCGCGCTCGACGCCGCGTGCCTGGCGGTGGAAAGACTTGTCGGCCGGGCGGTGGCGGCGGCCCGCCCCGTTCCGGCCCTGGCCGCTGCGGCACCTGGTCCTGCGGTCTCCGCCGGCCCGACGTCGGTCGAGGCGCTGCCCGCCGGGGCGGCGGACGGACCGGATCCGCGCCTGGCCGGACTGTCCCCGCAGCGGGCGGAGCTGCTGCGCCGCTGGCTCGACCGGCAGGCCGGCCCGGCCGGCTCCCTCCCGAACAACTGACCCCCACCGGAACCAGACGACGCCCCACCACCGGAACCAGACGACGCCCCACCGGAACTACACGGCACCGGCCGAGCCCACACGGTCGCGGCGAGCGAGGAGAGACGCACGGATGGACGCCACTGCACTCGACCACGTCGGCGTGGTGACCGACCAGGCCGAGCCGGCCCGGGAGAGCCTGCGACGGCTCGGGTTCACCCTCGCCGAGGAGGGCGTCGCCGACGCGTACGGGGTCGCCTGCCAGTTCTGGTCGCCGGACGGCAAGCCGGGCCCGACGATCGAACTGGTCACCGCGACCCGGGCCGGATCGGCCGTGGACGGCCACCTGAACCGGCACGGGCCGGGTGTGCACCACGTGGCGGTGGAGGTGGAGGACGTGGTCGCGGCCCTGGCCGAGCTGCGCCGGTGCGGCGCTGTGCCGATCGACAACGTACCCCGGCCGGGCGCCCGCCCCGGCATGCGTGTCGCGTTCGTCTATCTCGGCCGCGCTACCGGGATGATCGTGGAACTCGTGGACTACCGTGGCGTGCCGGGTGGTCCGGCGTGAGCGTCACCGGAGAGGACCGGATCGTCCCACCTACCGGCGACCGGGTCGCTCGGCTTTCCAGTGAGCGGCAGGCACTGCTGGACCGCTGGCTGGCGCGGGCCGAGGCGGCTCGGCCCCCGGCAGGTCCACGGCCGATCACGGCCCGCCCGCCGGGCAGCCGACCACCACTGTCGTCGGCGCAGGCCAGGATGTGGTTCCTGGAGCAGTACGCTCCGGGCACCAGCACGTACACCATGTGGATGCCGATGCGGCTCGGTGGCGCACTCGACGTGGACGCGCTGCGTACTGCGCTGCGGACCGTGGTCGCCCGGCACGAGAGCCTGCGGATGCGGTTCCCGGTCGGGCCGGACGGCGTGCCCTCGGTCGACATCGCCGAGCCGGCCGACGTGCCGATGCGCGTGCTGGACGTGTCGGACGCGATCGACGGAGCGGATCCGGCCGATGCGGCTCGCAGGCTGCTGGAGCGCGAGGTGGCCCAGCCCTTCGACCTCGCCGCCGGTCCGCTGGTCCGGTCGGTCCTGGTCCGGCTCGGTCCGGAAGACCACGTGTTCTGCCTGCTCGTCCACCACATCGTGATCGACGGTTGGTCCACCGACATCGTGCTCAACGAGATGTGGCTCGGCTACGACGCGGCCCGCGCCGGCCGGGAGCCGGACCTGCCGGAGCTACCGGTCGGGTACGGCGACTACGCCGCCTGGCAGCACGACTGGTTGACCGGTGCCGACGCCGACACCGGTCTGCGGTACTGGCAGGACCGGCTGGCCGACGTGCCCCCGCTCGCCCTGCCCACGGACCGTCCGTATCCGCCGGCCCAGACGGTGACCGGCGCCACCGTGACGTTCCGGTTCGACGCCGCCCTCACCGCGGGCCTGCGGCGGGTGGCCCGGCAGTACCGGGCCACCGAGTTCATGGCGCTGATGGCCGGCTTCCAGGCGGTTCTCGGCTGGTACGCCGGGCAGTCCGACTTCGGCGTCGGCAGCCAGGTCGCCGGCCGGGACCGTGCCGGTACCGAGGGCATGGTGGGGTTGCTGGTCAACACGGTGGTGTTCCGGGCCGACCTGGGCGGCGATCCGAGCTACGCCGCGTTGCTCGGCCGGGTCCGGGATGCCGCCGTGATCGCCTACGCTCACCAGTTGCTGCCGTTCGAGCACGTGGTGTCCACGCTGAACGTGACCCGGGACGTCCGGCGGCCGCCCGTGTTCCAGGTCAACCTGGCGATGCTCAACTGGGACCACGCCGGGCGGAGCAGGCACGGTGGCCTGCTGGTCACGGCCTTTCCGGTGGACAACCCGGTCACCCGGCACGAACTGGCGTGCTACATCCGTCCCGACGACGCCGGCCTTGCCGGCCACATTACCTACAACACCGACCTGTTCGATCGGGAGACCGTCGCCGGTCTCGCCGACCGGTTCCGGGTGCTCCTCACCGCCGCCGTGGCCGAGCCGGACCGGCGGCTGTCCGAGGTAGACCTGCTCGGCGCGGCCGACCGCGCGCGGTTGGCGGCCTGGTCCGACGGTGGTGCGCTCGCCCCGAGCGCACCGACCCTGCCCGACCTGATCCGCCCGTGGACGGTACGCACTCCGGACGCACCGGCCGTGGTGTACGGGACCAGGACCCTGTCGTACGCCGAGCTCGCGGCGGCGGCGCAGCAGTTGGCGGCGCACCTGCGGCGACTGGGCGCCGGTCCGGACATCCCGGTGGGCATCTGCCTCGACCACGCCCCGGCCCTGGCCGTGGCGGTACTGGCCGCCGTGACCGCCGGTGCCGGCTATCTGCCGCTGGATCCGGAGGCGCCGCCAGCGCGGCTGGAGTTCCTGCTGTCGGACTCCGGCGCACCGGTCCTGGTGACCGAGGCGGGGCTTCGGGACCGGTTCACCGGCTTCGCCGGCGAGATCGTCATTGTCGACGCCAGCGGCGCCCCGATCGGATGCGTCGACGCCAGCGAAGCCGAGGTCGGGTGCGTCGACGCCGGGGAGGCCGCAGTCGGGTGCGTCGACGCAGTGGAGGCGGTAGCGGAGGAGGACCCGGCCGGTGCCTCCCTGCCCGACCGGGTGGCCGCGCCGGACGACCTCGCGTACGTGATCTACACGTCCGGCTCCACCGGCCGGCCAAAGGGGGTCGCGGTCGCGCATCGCCAGCTCGTCAGATACCTCGACGGGGCGCGGGAGAGGCTGCGGATCGCCCCGGGTGGCCGGTTCGGGCTGATGCAGTCGATGTCGTTCGACTTCAGCGTCACGATGTTCTGGCTGGCGCTGGCAACCGGTGGAGTGGTGCACCTGCTGCCCCGGCGGGTCGCCGGCCGCGACCTCGCCGCCTATCTGGCGCGTACCGGGATCGACTACCTGAAGCTCACCCCGTCGCACCTGGCCGCGCTGGCCGGGGACGTCGACGACGTCGCGGCGCTGCTGCCCCGCCGCGCGCTGCTGCTCGGCGGAGAGGGTTCGCGCCTGGACTGGGCCCGCGATCTGGCCCGACGTGGCCGGATCGCCGTCATCAACCACTACGGGCCGACCGAGACGACCGTTGGCGTCACCACCTTCGAGATCCCACCGGGCGGCGACGTACCCGCCGAGGTGGCCGGCAGCGTCGGTACGCCGATCGGCCGGCCACTGCCCAACGCGCGGGTCTACCTGCTGGACCAGCGGCTGCGGCCGGTCCCGCCGGGTGCGGTCGGCGAGGTGTGCATCGGCGGGGACCGTCTTGCCCGTGGCTACCTCGGCCGGCCCGAACTGACGGCGCAGCGGTTCCTGCCCGACCCGTTCGGCCCACCCGGCAGCCGGCTCTACCGCACCGGCGACCTGGGCCGGTGGCTGCCCAGCGGCGACCTGGAGTTCCTGGGTCGCCGTGACGACCAGGTCAAGCTACGCGGATACCGGATCGAGCCGGGGGAGGTGGCGACGGCGCTCGCCGCGCTGCCCGGCGTCGGTCAGGCCGTTGTCGTGGTCCGCGACGAGCGGCTCGTCGCCTACCTGGAGCGGGCGGCCGGGCCGGCGCTCTCCGACACGGACCCGAACGCGGACTCGAACGCGGACCCGAACGCGAGCGTGGGCACGGCGGGTGGGGCCGATCCCGACATCGCCGAGATCCGGCGCTGGCTGGCGCCCACCCTGCCGGAGTACCTGCTGCCGGCCCAGGTGGTCTGGCTGGACCGGCTGCCGCTGCTGGCGCACGGCAAGGTGGACCGGCAGGCGCTGCCCGAGCCGGTGGTGACGCCGTCCGGGGGCGACGGCGGATCCAGCACGCCGGACGGGCCGGTGCAGTGCGCCATCGCCGAGGTGTGGGCGCAGGTGCTGCGGCTGCCGCAGGTCGGCGCCGACGACGACTTCTTCGACCTCGGCGGGCACTCGCTGCTGGCCACCCAGGTGGTCAGCCGGTTGCGCCAGGCACTGCCGGCCGGCACCCGGCCGGTCACGGTGATGGATCTGTTCAAACACCCGACGGTACGCCGGCTCGCCGAGCACGCCGAGCGGGCCGGACCGGCCTCGGGCGAGCTGCTGCACGAGTTGACGCCGTCGGTCGACCCGGCCCTGCACGTCCTGTCACTGGTGTGCGTACCGTACGGCGGCGCCACCGCGATCGTGTACCAGCCGCTGGCGGACGCGCTGCCGTCCGGGCACTCGCTGTTCGCGGTGGCACCGCCGGGCCGGGACCTCGCGACGGCGGAGGCCGACCGGTCGGTGGAAGAGGTGGCCGCCGCGTGCGTGGCCGAGATTCTGGACCGGGTACCCGGCCCGCTGGTCGTGTACGGGCACTGCGGCCCGGGCGGCGCGCTCGCGGTGGAGATCGCCCGCCGGTTGGAGGCCGTCGGCCGCCCGCTGGCGGCGGTGTACCTGGGCGGCGTGTTTCCGTTCGCCCGCCCCACCGGCGCGCTCGGCCGGCTGGCCAGGACGCTGCGGATGGAGCGGCTGCGCAGCGACACCGTCTACGCCAACTGGTTGCAGTCGATGGGCGCCGACGTCGGAGCGTTGGAGCCGGACGAACGCCGCCACCTGATCGGGGCGATGCGACGCGACGCCGAGTTCGCCGAGGACTATTTCACCCGTCTGTTCGACCAGGGTGCGGCGCGGCTGCGCGCCCCGGTCGTGTCGATCGTCGGCGAGCGGGATCCGGGCACGGAGTACTACCAGGAACGGTTCCGGGAGTGGGCCTTCCTCGCCGACCGCACGGCACTGGTCGTGATCGACGAGGCGGGACACTACTTCCTGAAGTACCGCGCGCCGGAACTCGCCGAGATCGTCACCGGTACCCACCACCGGTTGGCCGTCGCGCCGACCGCTGGTACGGTCGTCGACGCCGGGACGGACCCGGCGCTGGCCGGTCCGGCCGACGGTACGGGCACCTGGCGGGTCGGCGGTGTGCAGCACGGAGACGCCGGATCCGAGCCCGCCGGGCCGAGGCCGAGCATGGCCCGTTTCCTGACGGTTGCGCTGAGCCAGCTCGTCGCCAACACCGGCGCGGCGCTCACCACGTTCGCCATCCCACTATGGATCTACCTGCGTAGCGACTCGCTGCTGAGGTTCGCCCTCTTCTCGGTGGTGGCCACGCTGCCGGGCATCCTCGCCGGACCGGTCGCCGGGGCGTTGGTCGACCGGGGCGACCGTCGCCGTACCCTGATCGCCGCCACCGTGGCGGCGAGCGTGTTGCAGGGCAGTCTGGCCCTGCTGGTGTGGAACGACACCGTTCCGGCGGGTCTGCTCTACGGGCTGCTGGCGCTGCTGTCTGTGGCCGTGGCGGTGCAGCGGCTGGCCTATCTCAGTGCGGTGCCGCAACTGGTGCCCAAGCGATACCTCGGCAACGCCAACGGGGTCGTGCAGTTGGCGGCCGGAGCGGCAAACTTCCTGGTGCCGCTGCTGGCGGTCGGGCTGCTGGCCGCGATCGGGCTGGCCGGCATCCTGGTCGTCGAGGTCGCCTGCTACGCCGTCGCGCTGCTGGTCCTGGGGTTCACCAGGTTCCCCGCCACGATGGCGTGGCGTCGACGGGAGTCCGTCGGCCAGGAGATCCTCGGCGGGTTCCGGTACTTCTGGAGTCGTCTCGGCCTGCGCGCCATGCTGATGTTCTTCGTCGTGATCAACATTTTTCTCGCGATGGTCGTGGTGCTGCTGTCCCCACTGGTCCTGACTGTCGGCACCCTCACCGACGCCGGCCGGGTGGCGACGATCGCCACCGCCGGAGCGCTCGCCGGTGGTCTGCTGGTCGCGGTCTGGGGCGGGCCGCGCCGGTACCGGATGCGGGGCATGCTGATCAGCACTGCCGGATACGGCGTGAGCGCCCTCGTCGTCGCGCTCCGGCCGGATCTGGGCGTCATCGCCGCAGGCGCGGTGGGCATGTCGTTCTTCCTCGTGGTGCAGAACGGCATCTGGATGACCATCATCCACACGAAGGTGCCGCAGCGCTTCCACGCGCGGGTCATCGCGCTCAACCAGATGGTCGCGCAGAGCGTGGTGTCGGTCGGGTTCATCGCCGCGCCGATGCTCAGCGAGGTGCTGGGGTCGCTGATCCGGCCCGGCGGTGCGTTGAGCGCGATCCTCGGGCCGGTGCTCGGGGTCGGCCCCGGGCGCGGGATCGCCCTGGTCTACGCGGTCTGCGGGCTCGTGATGGCCACCGTGTCGCTCGGCGCGTTGCGGCGTACCAGGCTGGCCACGTTCGACCGGACGGTGCCGGATGCCGAACCCGACGACCTGGTCGGGCTCGCCGCGCTGGCCGAGCGGGGCCAGCCGGGTCGTTGACAGCCAAATCGTTGATAGCCGGGTCGTTGACAGCCGGTCACCGGGCGGTGTTCACCGCCGCCGAGGCGATGGTGCCCCGAACCCCGCCGTCGCCACCGAGAACCGTCCCAACCGGGCTGGCACATCCCCTGCGAGACGCCGACAGTAAGGGCAAGAGCAACGTCTGCCGCGAGCTCCGGCTTACCCTTGACCTGGAGCGGCCAACAGTCATGCCTGACTGAGATCGACGAGGTTTCCGTCCCTGTCACGGACACAGGACGTGCGCGGCTTCCAAGAAAAGTCCGTAGCCGGATGGACCTCAACTGCGCCCGCCTTGAGCGCGCGGTCGTGAGCGGTGTCGACATCGTCCACGAGCAGCCCGAATCGGGTGCTCCCACTCTCCGACGCCTGGCCATCGCACTCCTCGAGCGTGATCAGGAAGAACCGGTCGCTACGGTAGGTGCCGAACTGCAGCGACGAGATCGCCTCGTTGAACACAACGTCGAACGCAGTCGTGTAGAAGGCCGCCGCCTCCTGGACATCACCGACCTTGATTCGGATCTGGACGGGCCGAACGGCCTGCAACGCGGGCATCGAAGTTCCCTTCTCGATGAATTCGTCGACGGCGAGGATCCGCTGCGACAGCTCACGCACCTGAGCGACCAACCGATCCCGGTGACCGTCGAGCGTTGACCGGACCTGTCCTGCGGCTTGCCCCACCACCGCCCGGATCTCATCGATCGGCACGCCGACGGCACGCAGGCCACAGATCAGGCGAGCGTCGTCGAGCTGGCTGCGGCGATAGCGCCGGTAACCGGTGCCGGCATCCACCCGGGCAGGTTTGAGCAGCCCGATCTCGTCGTAATGACGCAGCGCAGGGACGGTCAGGCCGGTCGCCGCGGCGACCGCACCAATGTTGAGCAGATCATCACCGTTCACCCGTCCAGCTTCGAGCCTCAGGCCGCACGAGAGTCAAGCTCCGCGGCCGGGTGAGATCAGCAACCACGCGTTCGTCGCCGTGCGGCCCTTGACAGCTTGATCACGTGGGATGTCTCTACAGGGTTACGGCCGTAGAACCGTGCTTCAGCAGCCATTCCGCGATAGCGGAGTAGTCCGTGTCGGTGAGGCCGCGGCGCGGGTCCACACGGTGCAGGAGCGCGGGCGCACTGTGGTGCGACGCCACCCAGGTCCGGTCGACGTCCGTGATCTCGTCGTCGACCCATACGAAAGAGCGTCCCGCAGCCCACTCGACGAGGTGGCGTGTCTTCCAGTGCAGCCGACCGTCGTCATCGTCATCGTCATCGTCGTCCGGCCAGTCGACGATGGGCAGCTGCGGCAGGCCGAGCCGTGGTGCGAGCACCTCGTTCGCCTCGGCCATCCAGGTCGTGGCCCAGACCAGGTCGCAAGGCAACATGGTCAGGCGGCGGCCGTGTTCAGGTTCGAGCCGGGCCAGCAACGGGTTGGCCTCGGCGTCCATCTGCGGCGCGGCGCCAGCGAACGGCAGGAGCGTCCCGTCCACATCGAGGAACAACAGCGGACGCGCACCGATACCGTGTTCGGCGAGACGGCGTACCCCCGCCCCACCCTGATCCGACCAGACCTGATCCGCAGCCCAGTCCAGCCACTCGTGCGGCGGTTCGTCGGCTCGAAAGTACGCGATCCTTGCCGCCTCGTCCATCGGGGCGGACCCCCACCAGTGCGACCAGACCATCAGGTGCCACTCGCCGTAACCCATCCGCCAGCCGATGCTGAACCGCTCGATTTCCGGGTGTGCCCGCCACGGCGGCAGAACCCGCCCATGGGCGTCAAGCTGCTCGCGCACCGCGGCGTCGAGAAGTTCCCGCGTCCGGTCATTCACCGCCTATCCTCCTCGGCTCAGTTCGATGACGGATCGCGGTCAACGTACACGTTCCACTGCCATGGAAGTTCCGCGCTGCGGGCGGCGCAGCCGAAGTCATCGGCGTTGCTGATGTTGATCTGCTCGCAGACCGGGCAGCAGCGGAACCCGAACGCCGCAGTGAACCTCCGGAATGCTCCAGCCCCGCCTTCTCGCGAGCGGCGGCTACGGCCGGGCCATGAGGAGGGCTCCGGGACCTGTGGCCGCCGGTGGGCGACGTACAGCTCACCGGCGGCGACTCAGGGGTCAGTCACGAGGGACGGGCCTTGGGGTGATGAAGAACGCCAGGCCGGCAGCGGCGGCGGCGGCGATTGCAGCGGTGGCGAAGCCGCGGGAGAATCCCGCAGCGCTGGTACCCGCGATGCTCGCCGCAGCCATGCTCGACACGACGGCCGCACCGAGCGATGCGCCGAACTCGTGGAACGTGCTGACGATTCCGGACGCCAGACCTGCCTGTCCCGGGTCGATCTGTCCAAGCGCGGTGGCGGACGCGACGACGAACACCGCCCCGGTACCGGCGGCGGCGAGGCTGACCCCGGCGATCATGGCTGCGGTGCCGTCCCACAGCGCGGGGAGCGCCATGCCTGCGGCGGAGATGAGGAGTCCCATCACGCCGAGGATGCGAGGGCCGATGCGACCAATTATGCGGCCTGCCGCGTTCGCGCCGATCATGGTGGCGACGGCCACGGGGAGGAAGAGCAGCCCGGTGTGTAACGCGCCGTACCCACGGTGGTCCTGCAGATAGAACGATCCGAGGAAGAAGACGCTGATCATCAGAGCGGTGGCCACGAGGATCAGCAACGCCCCGGTCGCCACCGGTCGGCGCAGCAGTAGCCGCATGTTCATGAGCGGACTCGCGGCGAGGCGCTGGCGGGCGACGAAGGCGCCGTAGAGGATCGCCGCGGCCACCAGCAACGCCACGGTCGTCAGGGTGCCCCAGCCTCGGTCGCCGGCTCTGATCAAGGCATAGATCAGGGTTCCGGTGGCAGCCGTCACCAGTACCGCGCCAAGCACGTCGAGTCGACCCGGCGCGGGGCTGCTCTGCCCCGGCGGGAGCAGCGCCCGCAGGGCGAGCACCAGCACAAGTCCCACCGGGACGTTGACGAAGAACACCCAGGGCCAGCCGGGCCCAGCAGTCAGCAGCCCACCGAGGAGAACACCCAGGGCGGCGCCGGTGCCGCCCAGCGCTGACCAGATTCCGAGTGCCTTGTTGCGCTCGTCGCCGTCGAAGATCGTGACGACCAGTGACAGAGCAGCGGGGGAGAGGAGCGCCGCGGCGAGGCCCTGGGTGACGCGGCCGCCCAGGAGCATGGCACCGTTGGTCGCCAGTCCGGCGGTCAGGGACGCGGCAGTGAACAGTATGAGCCCCACGAGTACGAGGCGTCGGGCTCCGAACAGGTCGGCGGCGCGTCCCCCGAGGAGGAGCAGGCCGCCGAAGGCAAGCGTGTACCCACTCACCACCCAGGTGAGGGTCTCCCGCTCCAGCCCAAGATCTGCACCCATGTGGGGCAGGGCGATGGCGACAACGGTGACGTCCAGGATCAACATCAGTTGTGCGACGCCGACGAGCCCCAGGATCCGCCAGCGACGCGGGTTCGGGCTGTGGGTCGGCCTGGTCAAAGCCACGGGTTCGGCCATGAGTAGCCGCCTCCTTCCAGTCAAGTCGAACGGTAGTGTTCGAGTTGCAGGGGCAACCATAACTCGTACACGCCTGTTCGACTTGAGGAGTTGCATGTCTCACTCCGGAACCAAGCCGTCCCGCCGAGCTGACGCGCAGCACAACGTGGAGAAGATCCTGGAAGCCACCGTCACCTGCCTCGGCCGAAACATCGACGCCAGCGTCAGTGAGATCGCGCAAGCAGCGGGAGTGGGCCGGGTGACGCTGTACGGCCACTTTCCGTCACGGACGGCTCTCGTCGAGGCTGCGCTGACACGAGTCCTGCTCAAGGGGGAGGATGTCCTGGCGGGTCTGGATCTCACTGGCGACCCCCGGGAGGCGTTACGCCTCCTGGTCGAGTCGAGTTGGCTACTGATGGCTCAGGCGAGCGCCGTCCTCGAGGCGGCGCAGGCGACGTTGCCTCCCGGGCGGATACGGGAACTACACGCGAAACCCGCCCAACGCGTCGACGAACTGATTCGCCGCGGCCAGGCCGAAGGCGTCTTTCGCGACGATCTCCCGGCAACCTGGCTGGCCAGCGTCCTGCACCACATTCTCAAGGGTGCAGCCGTCGACGTGGCCGACGGGCGACTGAAACAGGCAGACGCGACGCGCTTCATCTCCGAGACCGTCCTGGCCGCCTACACCTCTGCCGACAACTAGCCACTGATCGCGGCCGGTCCTGAGGCGACCTGCCGGCGGAGCTGGACGCCATCGTCCTGTCCGTCGAGTACGCCGCGACCCTCGTGGAGGGCGAGCCTGAGGGCTGGGGCTTCACCGGCGCAGGCCGGCCCGTGAGGCCGAGCTGGTGCTGAACTCTTGACTGCCGGCGAGAGCGATAGTGATGACCATCGCTGCACGCTGCGGCGCCAGGGACTGAGATGGGGTACGGCGCGTGGAAATATAGTCGACGTAGGTCGATTAACTGAACGGGGGATCAACGTGACGACACAGTTGTCCAAGGCCATCGCCGTACCGGGTCCCGCCGGGCATCCGCTCCTCGGCATGCTGCCGGCGCTCCGCCGCGACCTCCTGGGATCGATCCTGGACGGCTTCCACACGTACGGCGACGTGGTGGCTTACCACGTCGGACTGCCTCGGGGGCCACGTGCCGTCAGCGTCGACGTGGTGAACGTGCACCACCCCGACGGCATCCATCAGGTCCTTACCACGCCTCAGGTCTTCAGCCGCCGTGCGAGCGCGTACGAAATCCTTCGGGAGTTCATCGGTGAGGGCCTGCTGACCAGCGACGGAGACCGTTGGCTGCGACAGCGGCGGACGCTGCAACCGCTGTTCACGCCGCGCCGGGTAGCCCGCTACACCGAGCTGATGGCCGAGGAAGCGGCCCGGGTCGTCGACGACATGGCGATCACCACGGGATCCGTCGTGGACCTGTACCAGGTCATGCAGCGCTACACGATGCGGGTGGTCGGCCGGGCGCTGTTCGGCGACGACATCGACGAGGTCGTCCCCCGTTTACAGGAGCTCATGCCCATTCTGGGCGACCTCGCGCTGGCGCGCGCCCTACAGGTCGTCAAGCTGCCGCTGAACTGGCCGACTCCGCGGTCCCGCCGGATCATGCAGGTACGTGCGACCCAGTACGAGATCATCGACCACATCATCGCCGCCCGCCAGCGGATGGGCGGCGAGGAGAACGAGGATCTGCTCAGCCGGTTGTTCGCGGCCGAGGATCCGGAGACCGGGCAGGCGCTGTCCATGGAGGAAATCCGGGATCAGATGCTCGTGTTCCTGCTCGCCGGGCACGAGACGACCTCGGCCGGGCTGGCCTTCACCATGCACCTGCTGGGTCGGCATCCCGAGGTGCAGGAACGGGTCGCGGCCGGAATCGGCACGGGCGACGAAAAACTGGTGCGAGCTGCGGCGATGGAAGGCATGCGGCTGTACCCGCCCGTGTACAGCATGGAGCGAATGACCGAGTCTGACGTCGTCGTCTCCGGTCACCGCATTCCGGCCAATACCAAGGTGGTAGTTGCTCCCTGGGTCACGCACCGGCATCCGGAATTCTGGCCCGACCCGGAGCGCTTCGAGCCCGACCGGTTCCTCGGGCAGCAGGAGCGGCCGCGCTACGCCTACTTCCCGTTCGGTGGCGGGCCGCGCAGTTGCATCGGGGAACACTTCGCGCTGCTGGAGATGACCGTACTGCTGAGCGCGTTGCTCGCCCGTTACCGTGTGGACACCCGCGAAGAGCGGCTGGAGGTCGTACCGATGGTCACTCTGCGTCCGGCTGGCGCGGTCCGGGCCACGCTGACCGTCCGGTGAACCGGTGTCCTGGCTGATCCGGACAGGATCAGCCAGGACACCGGTTCGGCCCGGCGTCCGGTTGTCGCTACCTGACTCGGGTCCCGTCACCCGTCGCGACGGGCATCGGCTCAGGGGCAGGCGAAGCGGTAGCCACGGCGGCGGGCTGAGGGCGGGCGGCAGGTTTCCGGGATTTGGCGAACCGGCGCATCATCGGCCGTTCCACGCCGATGTGAAGCAACGACGCAAGGCCGAGGGTCACCAGGTAGGCGCCGACCATCACGGCCAGCGCAGCGGCGACGCCGAAGCCGCTCGGCGACATGTTCCCGGCGCCGTACAACACCAGGATGTGAATGAGGTAGAAGGCGAAGGACGTGTCGCCCAGCCAGCCGGCGACCCGCCCGCGCAGCGGTGAGCGGTGCCCCTCGACGTCCGCTCGCGCCGCGGCAGCCACCAGCAACGCGAGCGGGATGACCATCGCCGCGACCACCGAGTAGAGCAGCGGCACGACCTCGGAAATGCCGTAGAAGGCCAGCGTGACAAGCGCGGCGGCGGGCAGGCTCAGCCTGATCCACAGCCCCCGCATGACGAGCTGGGCGATGACGATCCCGAGGACGAAGTCCAGCATCCGGATCAACGGGAACTGTTGTACGAACCAGAACTGCGGAAATGCCGCGTCCGCGTAGGTGTACGTCGGCTCGTCCGGCAGGAACGCCGTGGCGACGACGGGTGCGACAAGCATCGCGGCGACAATGCCACCCGCGATCGACCAGAGCCAGGCAGCGGAGAGCCTTCGGGCGCCGGCGAGCAGCCACGGGAACGATGCGTAGAAGAAGATCTCACAGCTCAGCGACCAGCTCGGCGGATTGACTCCGTTGAAGATGAACTCATCCGGAATCCAGCTCTGCACCAGCGCGACGTTCGCAAGCGTCGGCCACAGCGGCGCGCCCCCTCGTATCAGGACCAGAAGAACGATGAACACGGCACAGACGACCAGGTGGTTCGGCAGGATCCGGGCGGCCCGACGGCGCCAGAATCGGCGATTCGGCTCGTGGTCCGGAGCCGACCAGGTCAGGACGAAACCGCTGAGGATGAAGAAGAAGCCAAGCGCAGCAGATCCGGTACGGCTGAGAGCGGTGTACCACCAGTCGTCGACCCGCTCGTCGGCGAAAAAGCCGAACAACGTTGTGTGGGAGAAAAAGACCGTTACTGCGGCGATCCCCCGCAAACCGTTGAGCGTCGGCAACTGCCGGGCCATACGTCCCGCCTGCTGTGTCATCGGCGGCCACCCTCCGTTGGTTCGGAAATCTCCTGTCTGCGTACCGGCCGGCGCGTCCGGAATGCCTCCTCCGCGATGTCGGCCGCGCGCCGCACGCCGTCCAACTCGCGATCCGGGCGTTTGTAGTGCTGCGCTTTCGCGTGGTAGGCAGGGTCGTCGCTCACCTTGTCGATGGCCGCCCGCAGCCGCGCCGACTCACCGCGTGCACCGGGATGAACTCGCCCGCGCCGAGGTACCTGAGCCGGGCGGGCTGACGCACACCAGCCGACATCAGGCCAATAGGCTCGTGAAGATCGACGCTAGTCTTGCCGGCTTGTTCTGTAGCGCTCCTCGGGAACCAAGGTAAGAACCCAGGGATGCGGCGCTATAGCAGTGCAGGAAAAGTGGCGTTGCGGTGGCAGAGCATAGATCATTGATCCCCCCGATCCGCTGGTCTACATCCACCAGCGGCGATCGCTTGACGATCTCTCTGGAGCAGGATGCTACGCCGGACCCGCAGCGGGAGTCCAGTCCACTTTGTTACCGGATCCTTCCCGCCACTGCGCCCGCGCTGCCTTCCAGGCAGCTCGAGTCAGGTGGCAAGCGAGAGGATGAGATCAAGCGCATCTCAGTCCATTGGGCAAGATCAACGAATAGTCGTCACTGAATTCGGTCTCGCGCCGAGGGCGCCGCCCCGTGCGACAATGCCGTCGCGGATCGGCTGTACCTACGGGTCAGGGGCTTTGCGTAGTCGTCTGAGGGTGCTTCTGACCTGGGATTTCGCAGGTTCGTCGGCCTGATTGGAGGGTGACGTAGGACGGGTGCGGTCCGTCGGTGATCATGGAGTTGCTGAGACAACATGACACCGAGAAGGACCACACCCGCGCATGTCATCATCGCTGATCGACGTGATCCGTCACCATGCCCCCGCCCCGCCCGGCTCCTTGACTGCTGGAGGTGAGGCGTTTGGCCTGTTGGAGGCCCTGGCGAGGGTTCCCGATCCGCGTGACCCGCGTGGTGTCCGGTACCCCCTGGCCAGCGTGCTCGCGGTCGCGGTGTGCGCGGTGATGGCCGGGGCTTGCACGTTCGCCGCGATCGTCGACTGGGTCGATGATCTCGATGCGCCGGCGTGGGGCCGGCTTGGGTTCACCGGTCGGGTTCCGGTGCTGAGCACGGTGTGGCGGCTGTTGGTCCGCGTTGACGCCGAGACGTTGACGGCGGTCCTGGCCGACTGGCTGTGCTCCCGGCTGTCGGCGCCGCCGCCGATCAGGCGGGTCATCGCCGTGGACGGCAAGGTGGTGCGCGGCGCGGTCCTGACCGAGGGACGGGTCCATCTGCTGTCGGCCTACGACACCTCGACCGGTGTGGTCCTGGCGCAGGTCCAGGTCGCGGCGAAGTCGAACGAAATTCCCGCGTTCGCCCCGCTGCTGGAACAGGTCACGGCACGGCTGGGCAGCCTGGCCGGGGTGGTGATCGTCGCGGATGCCCTGCACGCACAGGTCGCCCACGCCCGAGCTGTCGCCGCTGCCGGTGGGGACCTGTACGTGTCGGTCAAGGCCAACCAGCCGACCTTGTACGCTCAGCTCAAACGGCTGCCGTGGGCGCAGGTGTCGATCGGGGACCAGCACCGCGACACCGGACACGGCCGCCGTGAGACCCGCACCGTCAAGGCGCTGACCCTGCAGACTCCCGGCGGCATCGGTTTTCCCCATGCTCAGCAGGCCGTCCGGATCACCCGCACCCGCACCGTGGCCGGCAAGCGAACCCGGGAGACGGTCTATCTGGTGGCCTCGTTGCCCGCCGCCCACGCCCAGCCTGCCGACCTGCAGCAATGGGCCCGGCTGGAATGGCACATCGAGAACCGGCTGCACTGAGTCCGCGATGTGACCTTCGGCGAGGACGCCCACCGAGCCCGCACCGGCACCGGACCCGCCGTCGCAGCCGTCCTCCGCAACACCGCCATCGGCTTCCACCGCGGCAACGGCGAAACCAACATCGCCCGAGCCACCCGACGCGCCAACCGTCGCCCACACGACCTCATCACCACCGTGACCAGCAGCTACCCGACTACGCAATGACCCTGACCTACGGGTAGTCAGTGGTGGCGGCTGACGTGGCTCAAGCGAGACCGTGCGCTCGCCGTACTACTCACCGGGTCTCACGCGGTTGGCCGCCCGGCTCGCCTCGGGACCGGCCGGCGGGGGAGTGGTGCCCTTGCTGGTGTTGCGCTACTGCCGGCTGGGTGGCTCCGGTACGTGACCGGGCGCGGGCAGGGGTGGCGTTGCTGTTGGCGGGTGATCCGGGCGGCTGTCTTCGGGTGGCGCTGCCCACCATTTTGGCGGGGAGTCGCGGACCCGCGCTGGCTTCGCCGGGGCCGGCGGGAGGGGTCGGTGAGCGTGCCGTCGCGGCGGCAGCGCGGCCCCGCGTCGTGCCGCTTGGCTTGCCCGGGTTGTCGTGCGGGTTCTGCTGTGATGTAGCGGTGAGGGCGAAGGATACGGACGAGCTGACCGTGCTGGTGGACCGGTTGCGACGGGATCGTCGCCGTGACCCGTACGCGGGCCGGGATGCCTACTCCCGGGCCGCGCGTGAGGTCGCGGACCGCTGCCAGAGACTGATCGACGCGGGTGAGGCGGCGGTCGCGGTGCCCGTGCTGCGCAAGGCGGTCGACCGGATGACCAGCGCCCTGATGTACATGGACAGTTCCTCCGGGGTGCTCGGCAACGACCTGGCGAACCTGATGGAGGTGTACGCCCGGGCGTGCCGGGCCGCGCCGCCTCGGCCCGTTGGGCTGGCAGCGTGGCTGGTGAAGCTGGTGTGCGAGGGCCCCGGCTGGCCGGACGTGGTGCTGCGCGAGTGGGCACCGGCGTTGGGGGCGAAGGGCGTGACCGAGATGGCACGGTTGGTCGACGGGCGTGCCGCCGCGGCCGACCCCGATAACTGGCATCAGCAGTGGGCGGTGCGGTACCTGCGGGAGCAGTTGGCCGAGGTCTCCGGCGACGTGGACCGCCACGTGCGGATATTGGCGGAGCACCTGGCCAGCGCCGACCAGTACGGGCGGATCGTACGGGTACTGGCGCAGGCGCACCGGCTCGCCGAGGCGATCAACTGGGCCCGACGCGGGCTTGTTGAGTATCCGTCCGGCCACCAGTCGGTGAAGCTACGCGACCTGCTGGTGCGGCTGCTGATCGAGACTGGTGAACCTGGGGCGGCGGTGGCCGAACGCCGGGCTGCGTTCGACGGCCAGCCGACGCTCGACAACTTCCGGTCGCTGCTGGCGACCGTGGCCGAGACCGACCGGGAAGCCGCGCACACCGAGTGGGCGTTGGCGGTGGTACGTGACCGCGCCGCATGGCAGGAGGCTTACCTGCCCGATCTGATCGACGCGCTGGTGCTGGCCGGCCGTGACGACGAGGCATGGCACACCGGGCTGGCCCGCCTGGACGAGTTGCCCGCCCGGCAACGCGTCGAGCTGCTGGAGTTACGGCGGCGAACCCACCCGGCCGAGGTGCGGGAACCCCATCGGGCGCTCATCGACGCCCAACTGATGGACTCGTACGACAAACGCCGCTACGACAAGGCGATCACGCTGCTGCGCAGCCTACGCGAGGCGTATACGGCCACCAGCGAGACCGCGCAGTTCGACGCCTACCTGCAAGCGTTACGC
Organism: Plantactinospora sp. CNZ320; assembly: GCF_002846275.1. Taxonomy (NCBI): domain Bacteria; kingdom Bacillati; phylum Actinomycetota; class Actinomycetes; order Micromonosporales; family Micromonosporaceae; genus Plantactinospora; species Plantactinospora sp. CNZ320. The sequence goes on along the minus strand of NZ_PJMP01000001.1, from coordinate 1,633,989 downwards.
GCAGAACACAAGCGTCGGCCGACGTTCCTGGCCAAGCTCGACGCCGCTCAGCTACAACCCGACCGGTAGGGTGTACGCCCGTGGCGGTCCGCATCGATGTTGAGGCGTTTCGTGATTCGATCCCGACAGCCGTGGGTGAGGCTGCGGCACGGCTGCTGACCGACGACAGCGTTGGTGAGTTGGAGCCGGCCGGTGGCGGTTTCCAGGCGGTGGTACGCGACCGCGGCGCCGCCTTCCAGCCGTGGGTGGGCATCGTTGACGGGGTGTTTACCGGCGACTGCGACTGCGGGATCACCGGGGATGCACTTTGCGCGCACGCGGTCGCGACAGCGTTGACCGCGTTCACCGCCGGCGTCGCCTTCTCCGGCGCCGCAACCCCACCCGGCGCCGTCCCCGCGGAACCCGAACGCGCCCAGTACCTTGAGGCGGTGCAGCGCCTCTCGCCCCGCCAGTTGGCGGACCTGGCGGCGGGGTACGCGGTTCGGGACCGCCTGTTCGCCACCCTGTTGCTGGGCGAGGCCGGCATGCTCAACGGCGCCGACGAATCCGGTCTCGCCGACTTCCGCGCTGTTGTCCGGGACGCGTCGAATGTGACCACCGGTAGCAGGTGGCAGATCTCCGATGTGGAGGCCGCCGGGCACCGCTTGGCTGCCGAGGTCGAGATCCTGTGCGCCCGCCCCGCGACCTCTACTGCGCTTGAATTGGTCGAGGAGGCCATCCTCGTCTGGGACGAACTATCCGGACACCTCCGCGACGCCTACCACATCACCCGCACCGAACCGGAGGAGGTCACTGAGCCGCTCGTGGGCGCACACCGTGATCTGTGTGAACGCCTCGACCTTGACCCGGGGGAGATTGCCGAGCGGCTGAACCGGCTCGTTGAGCGCTGCCGCTACGACACCATGGACGTTGGTATGTACGCCGATCTGCTCGGCGAGTACGCGGGCACGGTCACATCCGCTCGCTGGTAGCCCCGCTGCACAGGTCCGCCGCGCGCGGTGACCGGTGCGACCGCGGCCCTCGTCGCGCCACAAAGACGTGCTCCCGTCCTGATGCGGATGAACATCAGCATCGCCCTGGATGTCCGAGACATGCTCGGTGGCGTCCTACCCAACTCGATCACCCAGCCGGGTACCGAAATCGTCTACGTTCGGCGCTCGGTGCCCGACCACATCGCGGCGTTGGTCGAGCTTATGCAGGACCCGGACCGTGAACTGACCGTGGGCGGCTCGACGGTGACCGCCAGCGAGGTTCTCGGCGAGACGTGGGACGAGTACACCGACGACGTGATACGCAAGGTCACGACGCACATCAAGGTCGCTGATCTCATCGGCGCCCGCCGTGCCCTCTGGTACGCGGGCTTGTCGGGAATCATCTACGCCTTTGCCTGGTTCCCCAATCCCTGGTGGTCCCAAGCCGCCGTCCGTCGATCGGAACGTCGGCCACCGTCCGCAGGTGAAATCCGTGCACCCGCCCCGACGACGGCCCGCACACCGGACAGACCGCGGTGCCCTGCGGAGTCCGTGCCCGCACCACGATCCGCTCGCCCTCATCGACGACATCCTCTATGACCAGCGGGGAAAGACCCGAGAACACCGTCCGCACCAGCTCGTTGACATCCTTCACGCGAGTGTCAACGACCATCACAACTCTCCGTCACCACCGAATGTGAGTCAGGGCCGTTATTTGTACAGTCCCCTTTCTAGCAGCCTTGGATGCGGCGGGACGTCGACTAGCCTTCCGATTGTGGCGGCAGACGATCTCCCGACCGGGCTTGTCGAGTCTGAGCAGCGGTGTTGTTGACAGATCGCGGCCGGGATGCGTTGTCGGAAGAGCGGGTGGCAACCGTCGGTTCCGGCTGACCCGATCGTTGGGCCGGGTACCTCGGTCAGCCCGGGTACTTGCCGTCCGGCGAGCGGACGCAGGGGGACATCACGATCAGGGCGATCCAGACCCGGTCACCCGAGGTCGTCCAGGAGAACTGGAAGCCGTCGGCGGGGTTGACCAGATCCAACTCGGCACCGGCGCCCCCGGGCAGGACCCGGAAGTTCTTGAGCTCATACCCCTTCGCGGTCCACTCGTCGCGGAGCCGTTCCAGCGCCATGGTGTGGCGCTCGACGGGGAGCGTCACGTGGCTGAACCCGGAGACGTGGAAAACGGCGTCGTCACGGTACCCATCGCAGGGTGCCGGTCTGACGGACGGCGCCGGATCCGGGCTGCCCTCGCCGATCGCCTCCGTGGCGGCACCGAGGTGCGCGCGGGTCGCCGCCTCGACGTCCGCTCTCGACTGGCTCTGCACCGTCGGATCCTTCCCGTTGTCCGCCCCCGAGCAGCCGGCGAGGGCCGCCAGCACGGCGGCGGTCGCCACCACTGCGGCTCGTACCCTCATCGTGGCGACTGCCCGTGATCGAGAGTCACCTGGTCGTAGAGGCCGAGCACGATCCGGCCCTGGTTCTTCAGGCTCTCACTGCCCGGGGTCCAGTATCCGCTGTGCCCGGAGGTGTCCACCTGGTAGCGGTTGGCGCCGAAGTCCTGGTCGGTCGGTTCGTTGTCGTGCACCCCGGGAATGCTGCCCGTCGCGCCGGTCATCGGGTCGTTCGCCGCGCCGCCCGCCCAGACGTGCCGGGGATCGAGTTGGAGTTCTCCGGCGGTGCCTACCGACATTCCGGGACTGCCGGCCGTCACGATGTCGTGTACGGTCAGGCCGTCGCCTCGGCTGGCAGCCTCGCCCACCACCACGCTGCCGTAGCTGTGCCCGATCACCGTGGTGTGGCTCGGCCCTGGATCGTGTGCGGCGTTTAGGCCGTTGACGAAGCTGTCCAGGGCCGGGGCGCCGGCCTCGGCGTGTCCGGTACCCATCGCACTGGTGTCGAATCCCGGGGCGTCGTAGCCGAGCCAGGCGATCACCGAGACGCCGCCGGCCGTCGGGCCGCCGATCTGTTGTGCCGCTTGCTGCACCTCGGCTGCCCGGTCGATCTGCCCGCGCATGTTGTCGAGTTCGGTGCCGGTGCCGGGGACCAGTACGGCGGTGTGCGCGGCGCTGTCGGGATTGCCGACCGCGACGATCGCCTTTCCGTCGTTGGCGTTCTCCAACCCGAGCAGGTACAACTCCTGGCCGACCGGCCCGTACTCGGCGGCCTCCAGTTTGTCGAGCAGCGGAAGCAGCCGGTCCAGTTCGCGCCGTTCCTGCGCACCCCACTCCGGCGCGTGCCCCAGTTCCGCGACGTGTGACCGCAACGCCAGCCGGTTCGCCTCGTCCCGGTCGGTGGCCGGCAGCCCGTCCAGCGCGCCGAGCCGGTCGGGATGGGCGGTCAGGTACAGCAGGCGCTGGTCCTCGCTGAGCCCGTCCCACCAGGCTCGAACGCTCGTCGGATCGGTGCCGTCCGCCGGGATGGCGGACTCCGCCACGCCGAGCAGGTCGGCGACCTCCCGGGCGTCCAGGATCGCGTTCTTCCATTCGAAGGTGTCCATGGCGCCACGGTCGAGCGGCTCCAGCTTGCCCAGGGCGTGCTTGATGTCCGCGTCCGCGTCGTCCGCCTCGGCGAGCAGCTTGCCGATCAGGTCGGTGTAGATCTCGGCGTTCTGGTACTGCAACGCCCGCTCGGCCCGGCCGTCGTCGAGGTGGATGTGCCAGTCCTGCGCGGGCGGCGGCACCACCCGACCGTCCTCCTCCACCCGCAGCCCCAGCAGGTCGCAGGCGTCAATCGCGGCGTGCAGGCGCTGCTGGACGTCACGTAGCCGCTGGGCGGCGTTGCCGAGCACGATCGCGGCCATCCGGTGCAGCAGGGCGGCCAGCTCGAACTCGTCGTCCAGCAGGTCGAGGCGGGCGAAGAGCGCGGACGCCGCGTCGCCGGACCAGCCGGAGGTTCGCAGCGGCGCGGTCAACTCGGCGACGACCCGCCGTTCCAGTTCACCGGATCGGCGGGCCAGCAGCCGCCATGCCTCCGCCGCCTCGGTCAGCGTGCCGAGCCGGGCGTCGCGCAGGTCGACGTACGTGATCACGCCGGTTCACCGTCCCACCGCGCGGAAGTTGTCCGCGCTGGCCCGGTCGCTATGCCGGTAGTCACGGGCGCACAGGCGTAGGCCCTCGGCCAGCGCGTCCAGCCGCTGTCGCAGCTTGCCCAGGTCGTCCTCCCACCAGTGCAGCAGGTTCTCCAGTGCGGTCCCGGTCTGCCAGCCGCGCAACTCCCGGGCCACCTGAGTGGTCTCCGGTTTCACATCCGTCAACTCCCGGTCGAGGCCCACCCGCAGCTCGGCCGCCACGCCGGCCTTCGCCTCAAGCAGTGCCGGGTCGACTCGTACCTCCGTAGCCATCGATGCCCCTCCCCGGATCGGAGGGTAGCAGGGCGGGCACAATACGTGTCTCCGTCGGAAACGGCGCCAGGTCGGGACCGACGAAGTGCAGCCGGTTCGGTCGCGCGCCGGTGCGGATGGTGGCGCCGAGCGGGCACGGGCACGGCGGATCGGCCTGTACGGGATGAGCGGCTCAGGCGGAGAGGTCGAGTACGTCACCGCGACTCGTACTGGGCTTCGGCAACCTCACCGAGGACGCCGTTCGCGACGCCGTCTGCATCATCGCCACGCTCGCCAAACACCGCGCACGCCCGCTGGGGACGCCGACTACATCGACTCGCCCCGACCCGGTCACCGCACCGCACGTGCATTGGATCTTCGCGCAGCGGATTGCCGGAACCAGTGCCGCCGGCATCGCCCGCACCCTCAACCACCTGGGAGTTCCGTCACCATCGCAGTACGACCGCAGCCGCAACTGGCACCGGACAGCGGAAGGGTGGACGGTGCGGACGGTCGCGGAGATCCTCGCCAACCCCCGCTACACCGGCCGGCAGGTATGGAACCGGCAACGCACCGACGTCAACTCCATCAGCAGCGGGCACGACCAACGAGACACCCGATGGAACCCCACCACAGACTGGGTAATCTCCAAACAGCAAGCCCACACCGCGCTGATCAGCGAGCAGGACTTCATCACCACCCAGGCCATCCGCCCCCACCGGACCGCCGCCGCCGGCGCCACCCGCAGCTACCTGTTCACCGGCCTACTGCGCTGCGCACCCTGCGGTCGCAGGATGGAATCCCACTGGGTCAACCAGCGCCCCGGCTACCGATGCCGCCACGGCCACACCAGCACCCGACACCCCACGAGCCGACGTCACAAGATCCTCTACCTGCGGGAAGACCACATCATTGGCAGGCTGGCCACCCACTCCGACTTCGCGGAGACCCTCCGTGACCCACACAAGTTGGTCAGCTTCCTGCGCACCAACAAGATCATCATCGTGTGCGATCAAGAAGCCTGCGCGCCAGCAAGAAAGACATCCACGCACGTCAGGACACGATATCCATGATCGATATGTGGTAATGATGTGTCCGAGGGGGGACTTGAACCCCCACGCCCTATACGGGCACTAGCACCTCAAGCTAGCGCGTCTGCCATTCCGCCACCCGGACCTGCATTACGTCACCGAGCCACCGACGAGACAACGACTTGTCCTGTCGGCCGCCCGCAGCGCCGCACGGGGGACAACTGTACACGGCGCCCGTAGATCACGCACGGCGGCATACCCCGAGCCGTCGGCGCCCCTGCTTCTCTCATACTGGCACCATGATGATCACTCGCAGCAACCCTGAGAAGCTCCATGCCACCCCGGGCTACCACCACGTCACGATCGTCCCGGCGGGCCGTACCGCCTATCTGGCGGGGCAGTGTCCGTTGGATGCCGGAGGGGTACTGGTCGGTTCTGGCGATTTCGGCGCTCAGGTGGACCAGGTCGCCGCTAACGCCATGATCGCGCTCGAGTCGGTGGGCGCCGGGCCGGAGCACGTGGTTCGTACGGTCATCTACGTGGTCAGCCCGGACCGGGACGTGCTCGCCGAGGTCTGGCGGCGCTTCCAGGCGTCCGCGCTCGCTCCGGCGTTCAGCACTGCCAGTACTCTGCTCGGGGTGGCCCAGCTGGGCTTTCCGGGTCAGTTGGTGGAACTCGACGTCACTGCTGCCCTGCCGATGTGATCCGCCGGGAGGCGGCGCGCGGACACTCCCGGCAACGGTGATCATAAGTCCCGGCGCGCTTGCACTCCGTAGTTGTAGATCGAGGGATCGACCGGCCGCGCGTGGGGTCACCGGCTCGGCGAGCATGATCAGGTATCCGGTGACCACGCGGTCCGGTCGTCGGTCAGGTGGGCGAATTCACCCCGATGTTCCCGCTCGTCACGACGCCGCCTTCATCTGCCTCGGCCGCCGTCGCTGGCGTTCCTGGTGTCCATGCTCCACGACAAAGATCCCTACCCACCTCGGTCAACGGGCGTCGCTGCTGCCACCCGACTCCTCGCCAAGGACTCTCACCCGGTCGTCTTCAACGTCATAACCGATGATCGGCGCTGTGTCCGAGCCCTCAGCGGTCATCACCACCGGCTTGCCCAGCCTGCGGCCGATCGCCCTCATGAACCGGCACAACACGTCCAGCCGCCGCTGACCCTGCACCTCCCGCAGATCGATGTCGAAGTCGATCTGCTCAGCGGCGTATGGCTGAAAGATCGCCAGTACCCCCGGGGCGGGCCACACCTTCAACGTCACACCCGCCTCGTCCCGCAAGCGCAGCATGTCCTCAACCCGATGCGGCACCCGGACCACGCGCCCGTCCACCGCGTACTCGTAGGCCCATCCCGTGGACCGGACAAGATCTACAACGGCCTGCCAATCAGCGACCGTCGTATCCGGCACATGCAGGTCCGGCAACACTCCGTTCGACGCCGGGTCGAACCACTCCCTTACGTCATCCCATTCAAGATCAGACACCTGGCCATGCTGCCGCCGTTCACCGCGACCCGCACCCCTGTTGCTTCACAAGGCGATAGGACACCCGCCGCGCCTACGCTGCCCGGTACGGCGGTCACCGCCACCGGCGGTGGCGCCACTGCGGACGGCGCGACCTGACCTTCCGTCCGGCGCCGGCCGAGAAACGGCAGGTAAGCCAGATCCATTGTGGATCAGCAGCCGCGTGGGCGCCGAACCGTGTCGATGTTCTCGGGCGTGTCCCACCCGCCAGGATTGTTGACAATGTTATTGGTAATCGTGTTGGCCACCCCTATGATCGGTCTGCCTCCGACAAGCGTGGCGGCTTCCGACCCGGACGTACGCGTGCCCGCGGAACCGCTCGGGAAGGATCGTCGATGACAGCGTCTCCGATCGGGCGCGGTCCGATCCTGGTGGTGAGCGCACACGCCGCCGACTTCGTCTGGCGGGCCGGTGGCGCCATCGCCCTCGGCGCCTCCCGGGGCCGGCAGGTGCACGTGCTCTGCCTCACCTTCGGCGAGAAGGGTGAATCGCAGGGGCTGTGGAAGCAACCCGGCATGACCCTCGACCGGGTCAAGGAGGCCAGACGCGACGAGGCGGGCCGGGCGGCGAAGGTACTCGGTGCCGAGATCGAGTTCCTCGACGCGGGGGACTATCCGCTGCGCGCCACTGACGACCTGTACGACAGCGTCGTCGCGACGATCCGCCGGGTCGACCCGGCCGTGATCCTCACCCATCCGGCCAGGGATCCCTACAATCTCGACCACTCGCTCAGCCACGAGATCGTGCTCCGGGCCCGGATGGTGGCCCAGGCGGCCGGACACGACCGGGAGACCCGACCGATCGGCGCCCCGAACGTGTTGCAGTTCGAGCCACACCAGCCCGAGCAGTGCGGCTTCGTGCCGAACCTGCTGCTGGACATCACCAGTGTCTTCGAGCGCAAGGTCGAGGCGATGCGGATCATGGGAGCCCAGGGTCATCTGGTCGGGTACTACACGGATCTCGGGGTACGGCGCGGGGTGCAGGCGGTCCGTAACGGCGGCGATCGGTCGATCACGCACGCCGAGGCGTACCAGCGGGTCTTCCCGGTGGTCGGCGGCGAACTGCTGTGAGCGGTCACGTCATCGTCAGGGTCGACGCCGCCCCACCGCCCGACGCCGTCGCGCGACTCGGCCGGCAGGGCGTGTCGACGGTGCACGAGGCGCAGGGCCGTACCGGCCTGCTGGGGCACCTGCTCAGACCCATCTACCCGGGTGCCCGGATCGCCGGCCGGGCGGTGACCGTCTCCGCCCAGCCGGGGGACAACCTGATGATCCACGCGGCCGTCGAGCAGACCCGCCCTGGTGACGTACTCGTGGTCGCCTTCACCTCGCCCAGCACGGACGGTGCCTTCGGCGAGCTGCTGGCCACCTCGCTGCGGGCCCGTGGTGTCCTCGGCGTCGTCATCGACGCGGGCTGCCGTGACGTCGCGGCGCTGACCGAACTCGGCTTCCCGGTGTGGTCCCGGGCGGTCTCCGCGCAGGGCACCGTGAAGGCGAGCCCGGGTTCGGTGAACGTCCCGATCGTGCTCGGCGGCGGTTACGTGCGTCCGGCCGACGTGATCGTCGCCGACGACGACGGAGTCGTGGTGGTGCCACGCGAGCGGGCCCGGGAGGTCGCCGAGGCCGGCGCCGAGCGCGAGGCCAGGGAGGAGGAGAAGCGGCGGCAGCTCGCGGACGGCATGCTCGGGCTGGACATGTACCACCTCCGGCCGCTGCTGGATCGACTCGGCGTCCGGTACGTCGACGCGACCGACCAGGGCGACGCCACCGACCAGGACGACGCCACCAGCCAGCGCGACGCGATCGGCCAGGACGACGCCCAGGATGCCGGGCAGACGCGAGCCGCACGCCCGCGCGATCCCGACGCCCGATAGGACCGAGGTAGGACCGCCGACCACCGAGGCCGACCACCGAGCCTGCGAGGGGCGGGGGAGGGGCTGGACACCTCAGCGCAGTGAGAGCACCAGTTGCTGCGGGCGGTGGTCGGAGACGCCGTTGGTCGACCCGCCGAAGCGGTACGAGTGCACCCGGACCGCCGCCGAGACGAAGGCCCAGTCCAACCGCCACAGTCGCGGCCAGCCGGGCGCGTCCGACCAGGTCGCCGGATAGCGCGCCGAGGACGCGTACCCGGCGTCCCGGAGCCCGTCGGGCACCTTGGCCAGGTCGCCCATTGCCGGACTGGTGTTGAGGTCACCGACGACCAGTATCGGATGCGGATTGCTCGCCACGTCCCGGGCCAGCGCCCGCCACTGCGGCTCGCGCTGCGCGTGCTGCTGCCGGATCACCCGGTAGAACTCGCCGCCCAGCGGACTGTGGTCCGGCACCAACTGCACCGGCATGTGCAGGTTGTAGACCGACAGTACGCGCCCCGCCCCGAGGTCCAGGTCGGTACGCAACACCTTGTACCGCCACTGTTCCGTCGTGCCCCACAGTGGCGGTGGCATGTCCGGCGCCTCCAGCGGCAGCCGACGCAGGATCGGATGGCGGGACACTGTCACCAACTCGCCGACGACCGCGACGTGGAAACCCGGGAACTCGGTACGCAGCCGGGCCAACTCCGCCTCGCCCGGACCGGACGAGTGCTCGTACCAGTATTCCTGCAGCAGGTAGACGTCGGCGTCGGCGGCCCGGAGCAGCGCGTACAGCCCGTCGGTCTGGCCGCCCTCGTCCCAGTACCCGGTGTTCCAGCTGAAGACCCGGACCGCGTCGGGCGGGGGCGGGCCGTCACCGCCGGAGAGCCCGCGCAGGTTGAGCCCGGACAGCGGCCCGCCCAGCAGCAGCGCGGCGGCGGAGAGCAGCGCCACCGGCCGGCGCGACCGGCGACACGGCGCGGCGGCCACCGCCAGCAGCAGCGGTACGCCGAGGAAGGCCGGCGGCGGCACCGCGTCCACCGCGAGCCAAAGCCACCACCGGCCGCTGAGTATCAGGTGTGCCACGGTGAAGGCCAGCCAGAACCCTCCGGCGGCGACCAGCCCGGTGTAGAGCCACCACCGCCAGCCGCGCCGCCCCCGCCGGACCACGTCGGACGCGGGCTCTGTCCCTGCCGCAGGCTCCGCCTCGGCTGCCCGCCCTGCCTCGGCTGCCGACCCCGTCCCGGCCGGCGCGGGCAGGCCGGACTCCGAGGAGCCAAAACTGCCGGAAGCGCCGCTGCCCGGAGCGTCAACGCGCGGTGGAACGGTGCCTTCAGCGCCAGTGCCCGGTGGAACGGTGCCCGGTGGAAGGGCGCCCGCAGTGCCAACGCCCGGTGGAACGGTGCCCGGAGGGCCGGTGGGCGGCCCTCCGGGCAGCAGTCCGTCGCTGCCGGGAACGGCGACCGTCACGCCGGCCCCCGCAGCGGGGCCGGGTCGACCGGGAACGAGGCGTCGTAGAGCCGGCGGAACGTGCCGGAGGCGAGCCACTGCAGCGTGCCGGTGGCCACCCCGGCGGTGATCGTGACGTTGACCAGGAAGTGCAGCCCGGCGAAGAAGACCAGGAAGGGCACCCCGTGCCGGCGGCGGACGAAGCCGTACATGCCGGCGTCGCAGGCGAGCGAGGCGGCCAACAGCCCGGCGGGGACCACCAGCCCCCAGGGGCCGAGCAGCAGCGGCACCGCCAGCGCCGGCAGTACGCCGAACGCGGCCAGGCTGCCCCAGGCCCGCGCGGCCGTCTCGAAGCCCTGCCCGAACCGGCGGGCCCGGGCGTAGAGCGGGATCCGCAACCGTCCCCTGTGGAACAGCTTGCGCAGCAGCCCGCGCAGCTCGTGGTCGTGGTCGTGCCGGCCCCGGACCAGCGAGGTGAGCACCAACCGGTAGCGGCGGCTCAACCGGTAGCCGTAGTCGACCTCCTCGGTGTGCCGCAACCCGGGGTTGAACGGGCCGATCTCCTCGAAGACGGTCCGGCGCAGCATGCAGACGGCCGGGAAGAGGAACGACACGTCGCCTTCCGAACTGATCGACCAGTAGTGATATTGCAGGCCACGGTACCGGGCCACCGCCGTGTCGTGCAGCAGCGGCTCGGGATCCTCGATCCCGCAGACCGCGCCGATCCTCTGGTCGCCGAGGATCAGGCGTACCGCGTTCGCCACCGCGTCCGGGGCCAGCACCAGGTCCGAGTCGACGTAGCAGATCAGCTCGCCGCTGCTGTGCGCGGCGCCGATGTTGCGGGCCCGGCCGCAGCCGCCGTTGCGCCCGGTGCTCACCACCCGTACCCCGAGCGCCTCGGCCACCGCCACCGACTGGTCCGTGGAGCAGTCGTCGACCATCAGGATCTCGATGTTCGGGTACGTCTGGTCGAGGATCGACCGCAGGCACAGGTCCAGCGACTCGGCGTAGTTGTAGTTCGGCACGATCACCGAGACCAGCGGGCCGTCGCCCGGCCGCGCACCGTTGACCGTCATCGGGTCGCCACCTCCGGCCGGTCGTAGAGGCCACGGAACCGGCCCGAGGCGAGCCAGGCGGCGACTCCGGAGATCGCGGCGACCGCGATCACCAGGTTGAGGAAGAAGTGCATCGCCATGAAGTAGCCGAGGAAGATCACCCCGCGTTCCCGGCGGACGAACCGGTACATCGGCAGGTCACCGGCGAGGCAGGCGGCGAGCGCGGCGAGCGGCACCGCCAGGAACGCCGCGCCGAAGACCACCGGCAGGGCGCAGGTCAGCACGGTCAGCAGGGCGGCCACGCTGACCCAGGCGCGCGGCCCGCTGCTCAACCCGCCGGGAAACTCCGGCTTGCGGGCGTACATCGGGATGTGCAAGGCGGTGCGGGTGAAGACCTTGCGGATCAGTACGCCCAGGTCGGCGTCGTGGTCGTGCACGCCGCGCACCTTCGGCGAGAGCCAGATCTGGTACCGCTGGGCGAGCCGCATCCCGTAGTCGGCGTTCTCGGTCTCCCGCAGTCGCGGGTTGAACGGCCCGATCTCGGCGAAGACCCGGGCCGGGATCGCCAGCAGCGCGGTGTAGAGGGTGAAGATCCGCCCCTCGTCGGCGATCAGCCAGTAGGACTGCTGGAGGCAGCGGTATTCCTCAAGCAGGCTGTCCCGGACCAGCGGCACCGGATCGTAGTTGCCGCAGACCGCCCCGATCTCCGCATCGGCGCCGAGCAGTTCGACCGCGTTGGCGACCGCGTCCGGCTTGGCGGCCACGTCCGAGTCCACGAAGAAGAGGATCTCGCCGTGCGCGTTCGCCGCGCCGAGGTTGCGGGCCGCCGCCGGTCCCGAGTTGGTCGGGGTACGCAGCACGCGCGCCCCGTACGACTCGGCGACCGCCACCGAGTCGTCGGTACTACAGTCGTCGACCACGATCAGTTCCAGGTTCGGATAGTTCTGTGTCCGCAGCGCACCGAGGCAGAGCCCGAGTGCCGTGGCGTAGTTGTAGTTCGGCACGATGACCGAGACGAGCGGTGTGTTCATAGGTCCATCCAGTTCACCAGATTGGGAAAGCGGGCGCCGATTTCCGCCAGGACCAGCGTGGTGCCGATCAGGACGGCGCTGGCCACGATCATCCGGTCCCGCAGCAGCGCCCGGATCGGGTCGCCGCCGGACTGCCGGACCAGTACGGCCTGGAGGTAGCGGAACGCGGCGAGCAGGCCGAGCGGCACCACCACGGCGAGGGTGACCGGGCGCCACGGCCCGAGTGGCGCGTCGGTGTTCAGGTAGAGCAGGAACGTCGTGCTGGCCAGCGCGGTGTTCAGCCCGAGCAGGTGATCGGCGAGCAGCACGTTGTAGCCGGCCAGCGCCGGGCGATGCGCCGATCCGGCAGCGGCCAGCTCGTGTCGCCGCTTGCCGAGGATCAGCACCAGGCAGCCGGCGAAGACCGCGGTGAGCAGCAGTCCGGACGGCGCCGCCCCGGTGGCCGCGTACCCCTGGAGGACCCGCAGCACGAAGCCGGCGGCGACGACGCAGATGTCCAGCATCGGCAGGTGCTTGAGCCACCGGCTGTAGGTGATGCTGAGACAGAGGTAGCCGACAAGCGGCCACCACGGCAGGTCGGGACCGAGCAGGACCAGGCCCAGCAGCAGTCCGGCCAACCCGACCGCGAGCAGCCAGGCCACCGGTACCGGCACCAGGCCGGCGGCGACCGGCCGGTTGCGTTTTACCGGGTGGGTACGGTCCAGCCGGCGGTCGACGATGTCGTTGACGACGTAGATGGTCGACGCGGCCACCGTGAAGACCAGCACCGCCCAGCCGGTACGCAGCAGCGCCGACGCGGTCCACAGTGGTGTGTCCAGCAGCGCCAGCGGTACGGCCAGCAGGTTCTTGACCGCGTGGCCGGGGCGGGTCAGTGCCAGCAGGTGCCGGGCGAGCCGGGGGGCCGGGAGACCGCGTCCCGCCGCAGCCGGTACGGCGGGCTCGACGACCGTCTCGACGGCGGTCATCCTCGGCTCCGGTCAGAGAGAGACACCTTCGACTCCGATCAGAAGAAGATCTTCGCGAGGGAGAGCACGCCCTGCCGCCACGGGTCTCGGCTGGTCCGCCCGTCCCGGGACGGGCGCGCCAGGTGGCGCTCCGAGCGCCACCACTCGTAGGTGCGCAGGATCGCGTCCTCGTTCGACAGTTTCGGGGCGAAGCCGAGCCGGTCGACGGCCTTGTCGATGCTCACGTAGGAGTCGTGCCGGAGCTTGTGCAGCAGCCGCCCGTAGACGGGGGAGAGCCGGCTGCGCTCCAGCAGTTCCAGGGCGAACAGCGCCGGCCGGGCCGGTATCCCGACCACCCGTTTGCCGTGCCCGGCCGCGTCCAGCACCGACTGGAAGTCCTCGCGCAGGGTGCGGAACCGTTCCGCGGCCAGGTTGTAGGTGTCGTTGGCCACCTCGTCGGGCGCGGCCAGCACGGTGAACACCGCGTCGACCAGGTCGTCGACCGCGAACATCTGGATCCGTACGTCGCCCCGGCCGAGTACCGGGAAGTTCCGGCCCTCCTCGGCCCACTCGAAGAGCATCGCGAAGAGTCCCATCCGGCCCGGCCCGAGAAACGTCTTCGGGCGCAGGATCGCGACCGGGAGCCCGTCGGCCCGGTACCGTTCGACGATCTCCTCGGCGGCCGCCTTCGCCGCGCTGTACGTGTCGACCGGCTCCCGGGGGTGCTCCTCCGGGGTCGGCACCTGGCGGGGGAGTCCGTAGACGGCTGTCGACGAGACGTGCAGTACCCGGTCCACCCCGGATCTGCGGGCGGCCCGCAGCACGTTGGCGGTGCCGTCCACGATGATCGAGCGGATCTCGGCGGCCGGATAACTGGGCAGCGCCGCCGCGCAGTGCAGTACCGCCGCCGCACCGTCGGTGGCCCGCTCCATCACCCGGGGGTCCCGGATGTCGCCGACCACAGTGACGCCGGGATCCGGGCGCAGGTCCACCCCGCACACCTGGTGCCCGTCGGCGGTCAGCCGCTCGACGAGCCGGGAGCCGAGCATCCCGGCCGCCCCGGTCACGGTGATCACCACAGCGTGGACCCCACCTTCTGCGCGACGAACCGGGTGACCAGCTTGGCCAGGCCCCGCTCCAGCACCTCGCCGAGCGCGTCGCAGGCGCGCTGCACGTCGGCCGGGTCGGTGACCAGGGACGGTCCGAGGATCAGCGGGTTGCGGCCGTTGAGGGTGTAGTAGGTGAAGATGTCGTGGTCCCGGTAGAGCGCGTTGATCACCGCGCAGGTGACCAGCTTCGCCTTGAACCTCGGGTCCCGGGCCATCCCGGCGGGGGCGAGCCGGGCGACCAGGTCGAGGATCTTCGGGCCGCCGTCGATCTGTACTCCCCACAGCGCGCCCGCCCCGGCAACCCGGCCCACCGCGTCCGGGAACTCCTTGGCCAACCGCTTCAGCGCGGGTTCCAGCACCCGCTCCAGTTCGCGGGCCCGGGCCGGGTAGTCGTCCTCCACGACGATGTTGATCGCCTCCAGCGCGGTGACGCACTCCTCACCCATGCCGTAGTAGGTGGTGCTGGTGCTCTGCAACAGCGCGTCGGTGAGGTTGTCGTACGCCTTCCGGAACACCCGTTCCCGCGCCACGAATGCAGAAATCGATGACTTTCCACCGCCGAATGACTTGGATGTGGTAAGGACGTCCGGGACCAGCTCCGGATACCGCATGAAGTAGAAGAGGCTGCCGGTCTTACCCCAGCCGGTGTAGATCTCGTCGAATATGAGCACGATGTCGTGCCGGTCGCAGAGCTGGCGAATGCCACGGAGGAAGTCCTCGTCGCACCAAGTCACGGTGGAGGCGCTGAAGGGCTCGACGATGAGGGCGTAGACATCGTCCGGATGTGCCTCGACCGCCGCCCGGACGGAGTCCAGATTCCCATAGGTAAATGGAACTATGCCGGGAATGGTGGGAAAACCGAACGACGGTTGACCGGTCAGCCCACCCGAACCCAGCAGCTTTCCGTGGAACCCGCAGTCCGCCCGCAGGATCGTCCCGCGCCGGCCACCGTGGTACTTGTACGCCAGCTTCACCGCCCCCTCGACCGCCTCCGCACCCGAGTTGGGCAGGAACGACATCCGCAGGTCACCGGGGAGGAGCTGGGCCAGGTTGTGCCCGAGCGCCGCCAGGTACGGCGAGAAGTACGTCTTGTGCACCTCCATCCGCCGGGCAGCCGCGAACCGTTGCCGGGCGGCCAGGATGCGCGGATGGTTGTGACCGTGGTTGAGTACGCCCACGCCTCCGGTGAGGTCGAGGACGCGGCGGCCGTCGCGGAGCACCAGGTGTGCGCCTTCGGCGTGGTCGACCAATTCCCGGCCGAACCCGAACGAGGTCATCAGGCTGACCTGGCTCGCGTTGACGTAACGACGATAGAGGTCGTGCACCTCGCGAACGGTGAGTCGATCGCAATCGGACAGGCTGACCAGATTGGGCATGTCGTGACGCTATCGATTGGTACGGGATCTTCTCTGGATCGGTGCTGGACGCAACCTTGACTACGTAAGGCAACGCTTGCCAGTCGACAACCGACTGGATAGCTTGGTCGCGACGGAGTAGATCTCGTAATGTCAATGTCCCTGACGGTTGTCCCGCAATCCCGCTGAGGTGGGTGAACATGTCGCCGACGGTGTCGGTCATCATCCCGGTACACAACGGCTCGAAGACCCTCCGCGCCTGCCTGGCGGCCGTCTACGCGCAACGGCACCCGGTCACCGAGGTCATCGTCGTCGACGACGCCAGCACCGACGACACCCGCCAGATCGCCGCCGAGTTCCCGTGCCGGCTGCTGGTGACCGACCGCAACACCGGGCCGGCCGCCGCCCGCAACCGCGGCATCCGGGCCAGCGTCGGCGAGCTGCTCTTCTTCCTCGACTCCGACTGTGCTCCCGAGCCGGACGCCCTGGCCAACGCGCTGGAGATCCTCACCGCGCAACCCGACGTCGCCTGCGTACACGGCATCTACTCACTGCGGCCGCTGTTCGACGACGGCCCTGTCGAGGCGTACCGGCTGCTGCACGGGCACTACTGGCGGCTGCGCCACGTGGGGCGGGTCCGGACGACCCTCTTCGCGGTCTGCCTGATCCGCCGGGAGGTCTTCGCTGACGTCGGCGGATTCGACGAGCGGCTGCGCGCCTCCGAGGACGTCGAGCTCGGCGACCGGATGGGTGACCGGTACGGCATCGTGCTCACCGACACCGTGGTCTGCCGACACGACGACGACAGCCACCTGGGCCGGCTGCTGCGCAAGCAGTTCGGTCGCTCCCAGCTTCTCGTCCCGGTCGCCCGGGCCGAGCGCGGGCCGGCCGGGATCCGGGCCAACACCCCGGCGGGCCTGCTCACCGCCGCCCTGGTGCCGCTGACCCTGCCGCTCGGCCTCGCCTCTCCGGTACTGCTGGCGGTCCCGCTCGCCCTGCTGGCGCTCTTCGTCGCCGCGGACCCGGGACTGCTGCGCTTCGTGCTGCGCCGACGTGGCCCCGGCTTCACGGCCTTCTTCTACGCGGTGCACCTGCTCGTCCAGTTGACCATCGTCGCCGGTGCCGTCGTCGGAGGGCTGCGGCACCTGGTGGACCGGGACTTCGGCCCGGCCGGGGTGCCCGCCGCGAAATCGCCGCGATGAGCGGGCCGTTCGGCACCCGGACGGCGGCGCCGGTCCGGCGGAGCCCTGCGGAAGAAGCCCGGATCGAGGCCCGGACCGAAGCCGGGCGCGAACCGGTCGAGGCGGGACGGCGATGACCGCGGAACCCGGCATCCGGCGGATCTCCTGGCCGTACCTGTCCGCGCAGGCGTTGCACTACCTCTTGTTCGCGCTCCGGGCACAGCAGTTCCGCAGTCGCCGGCCGATGCTCGGGGACGGGCACCGGCCCGTCTTCGGGGTGCCGGGGCAGAGCGTGGCACTCACCGTCGACGACGGGCCGCATCCGGAGTGGACCCCCCGGATCCTGGACCTGCTCGACCGGCACCGGATCCAGGCCACCTTCTTCCTGATCGGTGCCCGGGTCGCCGAACACCCCGGGCTGGCCCGCCGGATCCGGGATGCCGGCCACCTGGTCGGCAACCACTCGATGACGCATCCGCAGCCGTTCGCCGCGCTGCCCGCGCCCCGGCTGCGTACCGAGATCGTGGCGGCGCAGCGGCGGATCGAGGATGCCGTCGGGGCCGCGCCCCGACTCTTCCGCGCACCTGGCGGCAACTGGTCGTCGGCGGTACTGCGGACCACCGCCGACCTCGGCCTGGTGCCGGTGGACTGGACGGTCAACCCGAGCGACTGGCGCAGCCCGGGAGTGGACCGGATCGTCCGGCGGCTGTCCCGGAGCCGCCCCGGGCACGTCCTGCTCTGCCACGACGGCGGCGGCGACCGGTCGCAGACCGTGGCGGCCCTGGAAACCGTACTTCCCCGGTTGCTCGACCGGGGACTGCGGTTCGTCGTACCCGGTGTCGACCGTAGGTGACGACGTGCCGTTCTGCGTACGACGACGCCGGGCAGTGTCGCCCGGCCGTGCGGGGGGAAGCAGCGATGCCTCTCTAGGGGGAAGTGAAATGTCGGAAGACGACCTGAAGATCCTGCTGCTCGGCCCGATCCGGGCCGAGCGGGGCGGTACCAACCTCTACCTGGGCACTCCACGGCAACGGGAGGTGCTCGCCGTACTCGCGCTGCGTTGCGGGATGGTGATGTCGGTGCCGCAGATCGTCGACGCGATCTGGAACGGACGCCGGCCCGATTCGGTGGAGAACATGGTGCACACCTACATCGGCCGGCTGCGCCGGGTGCTGGAGCATCCGGGCCGGCCGCCGGCACTGGCCCGGGTGCTCCGGTCCACCCGTCCGGGGTACACCCTCGACGTCCCGGCGGTCGCCGTCGACGTCACCCGGTTCGAGCACGATGTCAGGGTGGCCCGGGCGGCCCGGGCCCAGGGCGAGCTGTCCCGGGCGCTCGACTCCTTCCAGCAGGCGCTGTCCCGCTGGTCCGGTCTGGCGCTCCAGGAGGCGACGGGGCCGCTGGCCGAGGCGGAACGGATCCGCCTCACCGAGCTGCGTCAGGACGCGGTGGAGGAGGCCACCGGGGTACGCCTGCTCCTCGGCGACGTGGAGAACCTCGTCTCCGAGCTGCGCTGCATGCTCGCCGAACAGCCGATGCGGGAGCGGCTCTGGGAACTGCTGCTTGTGGTACTCGGTCAGACCTCGCGGCGGGCCGAGGCGCTCACCGCCTTCGAGGACGCCCGGGTCACCCTGGCCGACCGGCTCGGGGTGGAGCCGGGACACCGGCTCCAGGACCTGCACCGGCGGCTGCTGCGCAGTGAACCCGTCACCGTGCGGCCGTGGTGGGAGCGGCGGGTCCCGGTCTGATCCCGGCACCCGGCTCGGCGTCGCCCGACCGGACGTGACCCGGCTCGGCATGGTCCGGCCCGGCGCGATCCGGCAGGGCGCGATTCGGATCGCTCTAACCCGGTAGGGCACGATCCGGCTCGATCGCCAGCTCGGTGCGATCCGGCTCGACGGTCGGCTCGGTGCGGTCCGGGGTCGGCTCGGCGGAATCCAACCCGGCGGATCCGCCGCGCCCGGGGCCATCGGCCCGGTCACCACCCTCCCGGCCGGTGAGCACGAAGAAGGCACCGGCAGGACTGTCCCCGAGGCGCGCGGGGACCTCCTCGACGCCGAGTCCGCAGGCCCGGACGATCCGGGTGAACTCCTCGGCCGGGGCCTCGTCGTAGATCTGCACGACGATCCGGCCCCGGGGCGTGAGCATCGCGGGCAGCCGGCGCAACAGTTCGGCGGCCTCGGCCTCGGTCAGGTAGTAGACGACCTCGCGGAGCAGGATCGCGTCGTACCGTCGCGCCGTGTCGAAGGTGCGGATGTCCGCCACCTCGAACGTGGTGTCCGGCCGGCCCAGCGCCCAGGCCGCCTCGATCGCCCGGGAACTGAGGTCGACGCCGTGGTAGTGCCGGTAGCGACCCGGCGCCAGCGGCAGGTTCGCGCTGGTGCCGCAGCCGAGGTCCAGGATCGTCGGTCGGGGCGCCCAGTTCTCGATCAGCGACAGCGGCATGTCACCATCGGACATGTCGTCGAGATAGCGCCAGAATCCCAGCGCGTACTGGACGTTCCACCACACCCTGTTGACCCTGGGATTGGGTCGGATCAGCACCCGGACGGGGATCCGAATCAACCGTGCCATCGCACGGATCAGCGCATTCGACATGGTGTCACCGACATTCTCGAACGTGGACGGCATTCTCGAACTGGGAGCCTTCTCGACCTGGCAGGCATTTTCGATACAGACGCGATCGCGACGGTTTCCGGGGGACGGGTTTCCGGTCCGGCTGGGCGGTGGGGCGACCGGCGGGACCGGTTGCCGGGTCAGCCGGTCAGCGCGGGATCGGCGCCGCGCATGCCGAGCCGGCGCCGGTGGACGTACTGGGCGAGCAGCAGCCCGCCCGCGCCCACCGCGACCTCGCTGAGTGCGCAGACCAGCCGGCTGGTCAGCACCACCGGGGCGGCGACCGACACCGGCATCACGGTCGACAGCCCCACCATCAGCACGGCCTCCCGGACACCGAGCCCGTCCGGTACGACCATCACCAGCAGCCCGGCCACGGTCGCGGCGGCGAACCCGGCCACACAGACCAGGTAGGAACGCAGCGGCGGGGCGCCGGCGGTCACCGCCAGCAGCCAGAGGTGGTGCCCGGAGACCACCCAGGACAGTGACTGCGCGGTGATCGCCCGCCGGACCCCGGCCCGGGACGCGCTCACCTGCGGCGGTGGCCGGCGCAGCAGTCGCGCCGTCGCGGCGAGCCCCCGGTTGAGCAGCTCGGGGCGGGCGAAGAGCACCACCAGCGGCAGTACGGCGAGCAGCATCCAGCCGGTCGTCCGATCCAGGACCGCAGGCCCGGCCGCGAGGCCGATGGTCATCCCGGTCAGTGCCACCACCACCCAGCTGAGTCCGAAGACACCCGCCAGGCGTACCGCCCCGACGTCGATCTCCTTGCCCATCCGGAGCAGTACCGGCAGCGCGACGAACCGGCCCGGGACGAACTTGGCGAGGAACCCGACGAAGAACAGCCGGGCGGCCGTCCACCTGTCGACCGCCGCACCGAGGTCGACGAAGAGTGCCTGCCAGGAGTGGTAGCCGAGCAGCAGCCCGACCGAGTTGATCAGGAGCGCGCCGCCGAGTACCACCGCCACCTGTACCGGGTCGAGTCGCTGCGCCAGCTCGCGTACCGGTGACCAGTCCTGGTCGCGCAGAAAGAGCGTCAACCCGGCCGTCAGGGCCAGCACGAAGACCACGACCAGCAGCTGGTTGGCCCGCCGCCACCAGCCGGGCCGCCGCCCGACCGCGCGCCGTACCGCTTCGACCGCGCGCCGCACCGCCTCGACCGCCGCACCCGGGCCGGGCGGGTTGGCTGAACCGGTGGCGCCGTCCGGGCCGGGCGAGCCCGTCGAGCCGGGTGTGGGTGTCGGTGTCGGGCCGCCGGGGGCGGGTGTCGGGCCTGCCGGGCGGGTCACCGGGTCGACTCCGGGGCCAGCGGGGCGACCCGGTCGGGCCGGGGACGCCGGAGCAGGGCCCGGCCCAGCCCGAGGGCCAGCCCGGCGAACTCGGTCAGGTGGGTAAGGAACCGCATCCCGGTGGCGAAGAGCAGGAAGCCCGGCCCGCGCTGCCGGAGGGCGAACCCGAGCAGCGCCCGATCCGCGGCGAGGAAGGCCGCAAGCCCGGCCAGCGGCACCGGCAACAGCCACGGCGACCAGGCGACCAGCGGCGACCCGGCCACCGTGAGGGCGCTGCCGAGCAGCCCGACGACCGAGCCGAGGTCGATCCGGTGCGGTGCCCGCCGCTCGGCGGCATCCACATCGGACTTTGCAGGCTCCGGGGCCCAACGGGCCGCGACGACCGCTCCGGCGTACGTCCGGGCTCGGCGGAAGTGCTCCGACAGGTACGGCCCCAGCCGGTCGACGTCGTCGTGCCGACCCAGCACCCGGTCGCTGGTGCGGATCTCGTACGACGCCGGCAGGCGGGTGCCGAACTCGACGTCCTCGGCGTCACGCAGTCGCTCGTCGAATCCGCCCACCAGCTCGAAGACGTCCCGGGGGACGGCGGTGAGGGCGAACACGGTCATCGAGGTGACCCCGACGTCGCGGCGCCGCCAGAAGTGCTCGAACAGCGTCTTGTAGGACTCGACCGGCCCGTCCGCGAAGAGCGGCGTCAGATCGTAGATCCCCTGCACGACGCCGCAGCCCGGATGAGCCCGCAACTCCGCCACCGCCCCGGCCACCGCGTCGGGGGCCAGCGCGATGTCCGAGTCGACGAAGAAGAGCAGGTCGCCGCCGGCTCGGGCGGCACCGGCGTTACGGGCCGCCGAGACGCCCCGGTTCTGTGGAAACGCCAGCACGGTGCAGGGAAACTCGGCCGCGATCTGCCGGGACCGGTCGGTACTCGCGTCGTCGACGACGATCACCTCGGTCGCCGGGTGCGTCTGCGCGTAGATCGCCGCCAGACAGGCCCGGAGAGTCTTTTCCTTGTTGTAGTTCGGAACGATGACCGACACCCGCGCGAATCGCGGGTCGACGGTGTGGTCGAGTGAGGACAATGTGCCTGGTCACCCCCTTTTTCCCGGCGGGCCGGTAAACGGTAGCAACCGGCGTACCGCCATTTCTGGAACCGGCCTGGATTACCGAGTGCGACGGCGACGGGCGCTCGGTGAATGGTCGGTGGCGCCTGGCGAATGGACGGCGGAGCTTGGCGATTGCGCGGCGGCGGCCGGGACGCGGGGCGACCCGGCTGCGCGCCTGACGGTCGCTACCGGTCGGAGCGTAAGCGAACCGTAAGGGCCGCTCCGCAGAGTGGGTGACGGCGGGGCGGCGGCAGGGGCGGCCGGATCGCCGGACATCGAAGGAGAGGACAGCTACCGTGAGATCTTCGACAGCACGCGGCTTCGCGGCGGCCGTGATGGTGGCGGCGGCCGTACTGGCGGTGCCGGGCGGCGCCGCCGGGGCGGCCGGGCCGGTGGACTGGTCGGCCGCCTGGGCGACCGGCGTGCACCACCCGGTTCCGGGCAACGATTGGGACGGGCCGAACTGGTCGGTCGACGGCTTCAGCGGCGAGTCGATACGTCAGGTGGTGAGGGTCAGCGCAGGCGGCTCCCGGCTGCGGGTCCGGCTTTCGAACCGGTACGGCAGCCAGCCGCTGCGGCTGACCGGTGCGACCGTCGGCGGCTCCGGCGGCGGCGCCAGCGTCCAACCCGGTACGCTGCGCCCGCTCACCTTCGGGCACCGGGCGTCGGTGACCGTCCCGGTCGGGGTTGAGGTGGTCTCCGACCCGGTCCGGTTCGGAGTCGCGGCGCTGGACCGGCTGGCCGTTACCTTCTACTTCGCCGACGCCACCGGGCCGGCCACGTTCCACCAGGGCGGCCTCACCACCAGCTACCGTGCCACCGGCGACCGTCGTTCGGATCCCGGCGCCGAGGCGTTCGGCGGTGACACCAGCCACTCGTGGTACTACCTGACCGGCGTCGACGTCTCCGGGCCGGCTCCCCGACCGGCCGGCAGGGACGGCTCCGACGGCCGGACCGCCGCCCGGAGCACGGCAGCTACCCGGGGCACGACAGCCGCCCGGGGCACCGTTGTCGCGTTCGGCGACTCGCTCACCGACGGCTACGGCAGCACCCCGGGAGCCGACAACCGGTACCCGGACCAGTTGGCCGAGCGGCTCTCCGCCCAGGGTGTGCGTCTGGGCGTGGTCAACCTCGGGATCAACGGCAACAAGCTGCTTGCCGACTCGCCCTGCTACGGCGAGCGGGGAGTGACCCGGTTCCACCGGGACGCGCTCGGCCAGCCGGGCGTACGGACCGTGGTCGTCCTGCTCGGCACGAACGACATCGGCGGGGGCGGCTTCCCGGACTTCGGCTGCGGCGTCTCGCCGGTGGTCACCGCCGCCGAGGTCGTCGACGGACACCGGTCACTGGTCCGGGCCGCGCACCGGCGGGGGATCCAGGTGGTCGGGTTGACGATGCCGCCGTGGAAGGGGGCGTTCGGCTACGACACCCCGGCGAACGAGGCGGTCCGGGACCAGGTGAACGACTCGCTCCGGGCAGGTGTCGGGTACGACGCCCTGGTCGACCTGGACCGGCTCCTCGCCGACCCGGCGGACCCGGACGCACTGCGACCGGAGTACGACGCCGGTGACCGGCTGCACGTCAACGACGCGGGGGCGGACCTGATCGCGACCGCGCTCGCCCGAGCCCTGCGCTGACCCGGGCCCGCATTTCACAGGAGGGACGAACGATGACCGAGTCCATGCTCGACGAGCATGTCCGAACCACCTACTCGACCGAACACCAGGCCATCATCGGGGTGCTGCGTGACCTGATGGCGGAGGCCGCACCGGGTGCGCGGGAGGTGATCAGCAGCGGGTCGCTCGCCTGGCGGGGAGAGCGGATCCTGGCGATCCTCAGCCCGAGCCGGACCCACCTCACCTTCGCCTTCGGGCGGGGAGCGGAGTTCACCGACCCGCACGGCCTGCTGGCCGGGGTGGGCAAGACCACCCGACACGTCAAGATCAAAAAGCCGGAGGCGGTGCCCGTCGACGCGCTGCGCGACTACATCCGGCAGGCGGTGACGCTGGACGGGCGGTGAGCCGCCCTCGGCCGGGGCGGCGGTGCGGATCGCCACGACCGGGCCGCCGCACGCCAGCTCACCGCCGCCGCACGCCAGCACACCGCAGCGCACGGCAGCACCGCAGCACCGCAGCACGCCGGCACCGCCGCACCGAGCGTGCGGCGGTGCCGGCGTCTATTCGCTGTTCGGCCGGTCACAATGGCGGCCAGGCGTTGGCCAACAGTTGCCGGAAGTGCGGCGGGAACCACTCGCCGACCGCCGGGGCGTTCTGCATGGCCCCGCTGGTGACGGTGGGGAAGAGGTGCGGGCGGTACGTCGGGTCGCACATCGGCTCGTACGGCCGGTTCGCCCCGAGTACGTCACTGGCCCCGTCGGACTCCCCGGGCGGCTTGATCCAGGCGTACGCGTCGATGCCCGGCCTCGGAGCCGCGACCGGCCGCTCGCCGAGTCCGGCGCCGACCTGGTTGCACCAGTTGCCGAGGTAGCCGCGCCGGTCGGTCCGGCCCGCCTCGACATACTCCTCGGCACTGGTGGCCGGACCGGGGCCGGTGGGCCGGTTCGGGCCACCCCAGCCGTTGCGCGAGGTGTCGACGAGCATGCCGACCTGCGCGGAGAAGCCGACCGCGACCAGCCGTTGGCGCAGTTGCTGGGCGTAGGGCAGCTCGTCGACGTACCGGTTGCCGGCGATCCACGGGGTGTCCCGGACCGGTTGGCCCTGCACCACGTCGTCGACGTCGAGGTACGGCTCGCGCAGCACCGAGTAGTTCGCCACGTTGACCGCGAAGCCGTGCACGGCCGAGGGGGTGCTGCCGGCTGTGGTGGCGGCCTGGTACAGCAGCGACGCCGTCGCGGCACCGTCACCGGACCACCCGAGCTGGCCGTGGTGGCTGGCGTCCAGGTAGGCGTAGACGTTGGGCAGGGCGGCCAGCCGGGCGAGCGCGTACCCGATGCCGGCCAGGTAGCTGCCCTGGGCCTTGACCTGGTCGCAGCCGAAGGTCGCGGCCGGCCGGGGCGAGGTGTGGGTGACGAGGTTCGGCAGCGAGTTCGGCTCGACGACGGTGACGATCCGCAGGTTCGCGTAACCCGGGTCGGCGAGGATCGCGACGATCGGGTCGATGAACTCGCTCCGGTACCTGTCGAGTTCGCCGATGGCCAGCTCGCCGTAGCTGACCCGGCGGTTGCAGTCCCGCCCGGGCAGGTCGTAGAGGGTCAGCTGCACCAGGCCGGCGCCCTGGGCCAGCGCGGCGTCCAGGTGGGCGCGTAACCCCATCCGTCCCGGCGTACCGGTGATGGCGGCGATCCGGTCCAGCCAGATCGCGGTCGGCTGGTTGGCGACGGCGGCGCCGCCCGGTTCGGCGCCGGCCCGTGCCGACCACTCCGGGTTGACGTACGCCGTGACGCCGAGGTAGGGGTTGTCGACCCGGACCGAGTGCCGGGGCCGGTCGCCGTCCCCGGCGGCTTCCGGCCGCCGATCGGGGTCGACGGGGAATCCGGTGCCGGCGTGCGCCGGCGCGGCGACCGATCCGGCCAGCAGGGCCAGCGTGGTCAGCGCGGGCAGCAGGGCCAGCGCGGTCAGGGCCCGGTGGGGCCCCTCCGACGCGGGTACAGACAGCCGTAGTCTCATGATTCGCTCACCCCACGATCCGACCACCCACGGGCCAGGAATCGATGACTATGAATTGATAGTACTACCCGTCCACCCGGAATGCCGCTGCCCGACCGGTCAGCCCGGGGTGCGGCCGACGGCGTACCGGAACGCGTTGTCGAGCCGGTAGCTCCCGTCCGGCTGCCGGAACGGGCGAGCGGCGTCGCGCACCGTCGGCCCGGTGGCGGCGATGGTCGCCGGATCCTCGCCCAGCAGTACGCCACGGACCAGCGCGTCGTCGTCCGGGGCGTACCAGGGGACCGGGACCAACCCTGCGGCCACCACGTCGAGCCCGCCCTCGACGAGCAACCGCTCCAGCCCACCCGGCTCCCGCAGTTCGCCGTCCGGCGGCAGGTCCTCGCCGGCGGCGTCCGCCAGCACCCGCTCGACCACGTCCAGGTCGTTGTGCCGCCCCTCCGCCCAGTTGGCGATCGCGACCAGGCCGCCGGGCCGGGTGACCCGGACGAACTCGGCCAGTGCGTCCAGGGTGTCCTCGGCGAACTGCACGGCGTTGACCGAGGTCACCAGGTCGAAGGTGTGGTCCGGCCAGGGCAGCCGTCCGGCGTCGCCGAGCCGGAGGTCGGCGGCCGGTACCCGGGACCGGGCCAGCGCCAGCATGCCGGGCGCCGGATCCAGCCCGGCGGTCGCCGCGCCCAGCCGGTCGAGGTAACCGAGCAGGTCACCCCCGCCGCAACCGACGTCGAGCACCCGGGAACCGGGGCCGATCCCGGCGGTCTCCGCCACCGCCCGCCAGACCGGCTCCGTGAAGCCGCCCCACAGTTGCGCCCAACCCGCCGCCACCGCCGACCAGCGGTCCGGATCCGCCCCGTCCACCTGCGTCTCCCCGGCCGGGCTCAACCGTCGCGCTGGTCGCGGCCGACCTCGCGATCCCGGCGTACCGTCGCCTTGCGGCCCTTGATGGTGCTCTGCCGCAGCCTGGCGATCACCTCGTTCGCCGCCGACCTCGGCACCTCCACCAGCGAGAACCGGTCGGCGATCTCGATCGAGCCGATCTGCCGGCCGCTGACCTCGGTCTCGCCGGTGATCGCCCCGACCAGGTCCTGCGGGCGGATCCCGGCCCGCCGGCCGACCCCGATGAACAGGCAGGCCATGTCACCGGAGCGCGGCCGGGCGCCGCGCCGGTCGTCCCGGCCGCCGTCCCGGCCACCGTCGCGCCGGGTCCGGCCGTCCCGATCGGCCCGGAACGCCACCTGCGGGATGTCCTCCTCCTCGTCGACCGGACCGCCGGCCGACTCGTGCGCCAACTTCACCGCCGCCAGCGCCACCTCCATCACGTCGAACTCGTCGGTGAGGGTCTCCACGATCACCCGGAACGGGTCGAGGTCGTCCTCCAGCAGGCTCTCGTGCAGCGCCGCCCGGGTCATCTCCAGCCGCCGGGTCCGCAGGTCGGCCACGGTCGGGATCTTGTCGATCGAGATCCGCTGCCCGGTGGTCCGCTCGATGGTCTTGAGCATCCGGTGCTCGCGGGGCTCGGCCAGGGTGATCGCCACCCCCTGCCGCCCGGCCCGGCCGACCCGGCCGATCCGGTGCACGTACGACTCCGGAGCGGACGGCACGTCGTAGTTGACCACGTGGGTGAGCTGCTCGATGTCCAGCCCCCGGGCCGCCACGTCGGTCGCCACCAGCAGGTCGGCGGTACCGGCCCGGAGCCGGCCCATCACCCGGTCCCGCTGCTCCTGCGTCATCCCGCCGTGCAACGCCTCGGCCCGGTAGCCGCGACCGTTCATGGTCTCGGTGAGCCGGTCGACCTCCTCCCGGCTGCGGCAGAAGACGATCGCCGCGGTCGGCGCCTCGACGTCGAGTACCCGGCCGAGCGCGGCCGGTTTGTGCGCCCGGGCGACCACGTACGCGGTCTGCCGGACCAGCGGGGCGGTGCCGGTGGGGGTGGGCTGCCGGCCGATCTCGATCCGGGCCGGGTCCCGCAGGTACTGCCGGGCCATCCCGTCGATCCGGGCCGGCATGGTGGCGGAGAAGAGTACTGTCTGCCGCTGCTCGGGCACGTGTTGCAGGATCGCCTCGATGTCCTCGGCGAACCCCATGTCGAGCATCTCGTCCGCCTCGTCCAGCACCACGGTGACGAGGCCGTCGAGGCGCAGTGTGCCCCGGGCGATGTGGTCCAGTGCCCGTCCCGGGGTGGCCACCACCACGTCGATCCCGCCGTCCAGTGCCCGCAGTTGCCGGGCGATCGGCTGGCCGCCGTAGATCGGCAGCACCCGTACGCCGAGGTCGCGGCCGTACCGGTGGATCGCCTCGGAAACCTGCACCGCCAGCTCCCGGGTCGGCACCAGGATCAGTGCCACCGGCGCACCGGAGCGTTCTCCCTCCGGCAGCCGGTGCAGCAGCGGCAGCGCGAACGCGGCGGTCTTCCCGGTCCCGGTGGCGGCCTGGCCGAGCAGGTCCTGGCCGGCCAGCAGGGGCGGGATGGCGGCCCGCTGGATGGCGGTCGGCTCCTCGTAGCCGAGTGTGCCGAGCGCGTCCAGGAGCTCGCTTCGCAGCCCGAGATCGGCGAAGGTGCCGGAGCCGTCGTCGGCGTCGTCCGGGCTGGTGTTGACAGGCGGAGCGGGTGGTGCGCTGTCGGAACTCATGCCTATCAGCTTTTCACCACGCCGAACCGGCCGCTGCGGCGACCGGCCGATCCCGGGCCGTGCGCCGCTCGCCGGTCAGCGCACGGACCGGCTCCGGGGCCAGCCGTTCAGCGCCGGGAACTGGCGTAGGTACCGTTCGCAGGCGAGGCCGAAATCGTCGTCGGGCGGCGGAGGCAGCCGGGTCGCGGCGACGAACCGGCGTGGGTCGGTCGGCCCGGGCCGGAGCATCCGGATCTCCTCGTCGAGGAACTCGCCTCCGGTCAGCTCGGCGGCGGCCAGCGCCAGGGCCGTGGCCACCACGACGCCGACGCAGGTGCGGTACGGGCTGAACACGGCCTGTATTCCGAAACCAACCTCGGGCAGGTGGTCGATGACCATCAGCCACACCCCGTCGCCACTGGCCGGGACGTCGAGCTCGTAGTGCAGCGCGCCGGGGCTGGTGGCGGACTCGGCCGGGATCGGGTCTCCGATGCTGGTAGCGGCCAACTCGGCGGGGTCGAGGCACCGCCCGGGATCGACCCGCTGCCCCTGGACGTACCGCCGGTCCGCGACGAGGTCCAGCTCGGGCGTGGGTACCGGGCCGAGCAGTTTGGCCAGGGTGTGCCGGGTACCGGCCAGCAGGGCGGCGAGCGTGGTGGGCCGGGCCAGCGTGGCGGCGAGGTCGACGGACACTCCGGAACGGTAGCCGGCGGTCGTGCGTCGCGGGGTGTCGACCAGGCGAGGCACGCTCCGCCACCTGGTCGACCGCGGGTGGCGGGCGCGGCCCGGCGTCGCAACGCCCCGCCGGACCGCTCTCCGGGCACCCGCCGGACCGCCCTTCGGCTCCTGTCCTCGCGCCGGGGTTCAGCCGGTGAAGAACTCGACCAGCACCGGGGCGAGCGTCTCGGCGGGTACGCCGTGCCACCCACCGGGCAGGCTGCGGCGCGTACCGTTCGGCAGCGCCCCGACGAGCGTGCCCGACATGTCGGTGAGATCCTCGCTGCTGCCCTGGCTGTCGAGTACCAGGGTGGGCACCGTGACCGAACTGACCAGCGGCAGCGACATCGTGTCGGAGAGCGTGCAGTCGTAGACCAGGG
This sequence comes from Plantactinospora sp. CNZ320, assembly GCF_002846275.1. Lineage (NCBI taxonomy): Bacteria > Bacillati > Actinomycetota > Actinomycetes > Micromonosporales > Micromonosporaceae > Plantactinospora > Plantactinospora sp. CNZ320. The sequence goes on along the minus strand of NZ_PJMP01000001.1, from coordinate 1,604,829 downwards.
TGTGTGCCACGGCCTCCAACGCCGCCCGGACCTCGGGGGCCATCTCGTCGACGATCTCGTCCGGGACGCCGATACCCCGGTGGAAGTACTCCACCGCCTCGCGACGTTGACCGGCCCGGACGAGCTTGTCGAGGGCGAGGGTGAACTCGCTCGGGCCGCTGGGCGTCTCGGTGGGCACGATCGGCGCCTCGAAGAGCGCAAGCCGGGGGATGGGCAGCCCGCTGGCGGCGGCGTGCAGGGCGAGCAGCGCGCCTGACGACATCCCGTACACGAACGCCGACCCGCCGGCCGCGGCGATCACCGCGGCGAGGTCCTCGACCTCCCGCTCGACCGCGTACGGCAGGGTGTCGCCGCTGCCACCCCGGCCGCGCCGATCGTAGACGTACACAGTGAAGTGGTTCGCCAGCAGTTCCACGGGGGCGGGAAGTGCGCGGAACCCCGAGTAGTTGCCGGCGGCGTCCACCACCACCAGCGCCGGCCCGGTGCCGGTCCGCTCGTAACCGAGGACGGTACCGTCCCGAGAGGTCAGCTTGGCTGATCCGGACATTTCATTCTCCTTCGTTCGACGGGACACGGAGTCGTCCCGGGAAGTGGTCGAACGCGTCACAGCGGAATCGACATCGTGACCCGGTAACCTGCAGAGTCCCGCGCGCAGAGGAGGCGGCACGATGCGGTACGTCTGCCTGATCTACGCCGACGAGAGCCGGTACGCCGAGATGTCGCAGGGCGAGATCGACGCGCTGATCGACGAAACCACCGCGCTTACCGAGGAACTCGAGGCGAACGGCCGACTCCTGGTCGGGCACGCGCTGGAACACGTCGCTGGGGCCCGTACCGTGCGGGTGCGCGACGGCCGGCTCTCCGTCACCGACGGCCCGTTCACGGAGACCAACGAGCAGCTCGGTGGCTTCCTGTTGATCGAGGCCCGGGATCTCGCGGAGGCGACCGCGATCGCCGGCCGGATCCCGGGGGTCAGCATGGGCAGTGTCGAGGTACGCCCCGTCATCGACCTGATGCGGGAGCATTCGGCGGGATGACTCCGACCGCCAGGACCACCGGCTCCACCGGGCTCGCCGGCCCTGCCGGCACTGACGGTCCCGCCGGCACTGACGGTCCCGACAGCGTCTCCGGCGGGCCGGGGGGCGGGCGCCCGGACGGGGTGGTCGGGCGGATCGAGACGCTCTACCGGACCGAGTCGCGCCGGGTGCTGGCCACCCTGATCCGGTTGCTGGGCGACTTCGACCTCGCCGAGGAGGCCCTACAGGACGCCTTCGCCGTCGCCGTCGAACGCTGGTCCCGGGATGGCGTGCCGGACCGGCCGGGCGCTTGGCTGGTCTCGACCGGGCGGTTCCGGGCGATCGACCGACTGCGCCGCCGCGCCCGGTTCGACGCGCTCCTCGCCGACCTGGCCGGGCAGCTCGACGCGCAGGCCGCGCCGGGGGAGCCGGACCTGCCCGACGACTCGGACCTGCCCGACGACCGGCTGCGGTTGATCTTCACCTGCTGTCATCCGGTACTGCCGCCGGACGCCCAGGTGGCGATGACCCTGCGTGAGGTGTGTGGGCTCAGCACCGAGGAGATCGCCCGGGCCTTCCTCACCCGGCCGTCCACCGTCGCCCAGCGGATCGTACGGGCCAAGGCGAAGATCCGGCAGGCCCGGATCCCGTACGAGGTGCCTGCCCCGGCCGAGCTGCCGGAGCGGCTGGAGATGGTGCTGCGCGTCGTCTACCTGGTCTTCACCGAGGGGTACGCCTCCGCCTCCGGAAACTCTGTCGTCCGGGCCGAGTTGGTCGACGAGGCGATCCGGCTCGGTCGCCTGCTCGCCGACCTGCTCCCCGAACCGGAGGTGCTGGGTCTGCTGGCGCTGATGCTGCTCCAGGACTCCCGTCGGGCGGCCCGCACCTGCACCGAGGGTGAACTGGTGCTGCTGCCCGAACAGGACCGCTCCCGGTGGGATCGGGCCCGGATCGCCGAGGGAGTCGTACTGCTGCGCAGGGTGAACTCCACCGGGCAGGTCGGCCCGTACGCCCTCCAGGCGGCCGTCGCACTGGTTCACGCGGCGGCACCGAACGCCGCAGCCACCGACTGGGCCCGGATCGTCCGCCTCTACGACCTGCTGCTCAACGTCGACCCGTCCCCGGTGGTGGAGCTGAACCGGGCGGTGGCGGTGGCGATGCGGGACGGCGCGTCGACGGGACTGGCGCTGGTCGACGCCGTGCTGGCGGGCGGGCGGCTCGACGGCTACCACCTGGCGTACGCGGCCCGGGCCGACCTGCTGCGCCGGTTGGGGCGTACCGACGAGGCCCGGCGCGCGTACCGGCGGGCGCTGGAACTGACCCGACCGGGACCGCAGCGCCGGTTCGTCGAACGACGGCTGCGGGAGCTCGCGTACGGGACCGACGAGTAAGCGTCACCGCCTCGCGTCCGGTGTGGACAGAGGGTGCGGCAGGCGCTGGGACGGCTCCGAGCGGGCATGGCGTCGACGTGGTCGGACGGGGCCGGCATACTGTTCGGATCGTGGCTGCGGAAAGTACTCGATTCGTGCTGGCCGGCGCGACCGTGGTGGTGACCGGGGCGGGTTCCGGCATCGGCGCGGCGCTGGCCACCCGGTTCGCCGCCGAGGGCGCCCGGGTGTTTGTCAACGACCTTGACGCCGGAGCGGCCCGCGCGGTCGCGGATCGGATCGGTGGCGAGGCGTTCCCCGCCGACATGGCGGATCCGGCCTCGGTGGCCGCACTGGTCCGGCACGTCCGGGAGCGGTTCGGCCGGATCGACCTGTTCTGCGCCAACGCCGGAGTGCTCGGCACCGGTGGGCTGGACGCCGCCGACGAAGCCTGGGAGCGGGCCTGGCGGGTCAACACCATGTCCCAGGTGTACGCCGCCCGCGAACTGCTGCCCGGCTGGCTGGCCACGGGACGGGGGCGGCTCCTCGTCACCGCCTCGGCGGCCGGGCTGCTCACCATGCTCGGCGACGCTCCCTACTCGGTCACCAAGCACGCGGCGGTGGCGTTCGCCGAGTGGCTGCGGGCGAGCTACGCCCACCGGGGCGTCGTCGTGCAGGCGCTCTGCCCGCAGGGGGTCCGCACGCCGATGCTGGAGCAGGGCGAGGGCCCGGCTGCCGCGCTGCTCGCGGCCGGGGCGGTCACCCCGGAGCAGGTCGCCGAAGAGGTGGTGGCGGCGCTCGCCGACGACAGGTTCCTGGTGCTGCCGCATCCGGAGGTGGCGACGTACTACACCCGGCGGGCGACCGATCCGGAGCGCTGGCTGTCCGGAATGAACCGGGTGCAGCGTGACCTGGAACGGTCGGCCGCCGAAGCAGAGGCGGAGGCCGAAGCGGACGCCGACGACGACGGGCGGGGCGGGACCGGGCCCCGTTGACCTGGCGGGTGGCGCCGACGGTCCGGGTCGATCCGGGAACCCGCTGACCCGTCCGGCCGTGCCGCATCGGCTCGGCTGAAACCACACAACCGGGTATCGCTGTCGGTTTGCTTCCGGTATCTCGCACCCTTCATTGCGGCGGCACATGGGCGCGGAATCGCGGTAGCCTCGCGCCGAACTGGACGGATTGTCCTGGATACGGCCTCATTGCGTCCGCTGGATGACCAAACTGTTACGGCAGGATGTTGACGGACCACAGGAACGGGCGTAAACAGAAGACAAGCAAAAACGATCGGGCGGGAGATCCAACAGATGTACGCCGAGGAACGTCAGCAGGAGATCCTGCGTCTGGCCCGCGAGGCGGGTCGGGTCGACGTGATGGCGCTGGCCGAGGGCATGAACGTGACCGCGGAGACGATCCGCCGGGACCTGACCGTGCTGGAGCGGGCCGGCGTGCTCCGTCGGGTGCACGGCGGGGCGATCCCGGTCGAGCGGATCGGCTTCGAGCCCGCCCTCGCCGCCCGGGACGCCGTACTCATCACCGAGAAGGAGCGGATCGCCAAGGCGGCGCTCGCCGAGCTGCCCGACGAGGGCGCGGTGATCCTCGACGCCGGCACCACCACCGCCCGGCTGGCCCAGCTCCTGCCGTCGGACCGCGAGCTGACCGTGGTGGTCAACTCGCCGGTGCTCGCCTCGGCGCTCGGGTTGAAGCCCAACCTGACGGTGCTGCTGCTCGGCGGCCGGCTGCGCGGCAAGACACTGGCCACAGTGGATGACTGGGCGCTGCGCCCGCTCGCCGAACTCTACGTCGACGTCGCGTTCATGGGCACCAACGGCTGCTCGGTCGAGCGCGGGATGACCACGCCCGATCCGGCCGAGGCGGCGGTGAAGCGGGCGATGATCGGCGCCGCCCGCCGGGTCGTACTGCTCGCCGACCACACCAAGATCGGCAACGACTACCTGGCCCGGTTCGGTACCCTCGCCGACCTCGACCTGCTGATCACCGACAACGGGGTGGACGAGGAACTGGCCGACGAGGTCGAGGCGGCCGGCGTACGGGTGGTGCGGGCATGATCCTCACCGTCACGCTCAACCCCAGCCTGGACCGGGCGATGGAGATCGACCTGCTGGTCCGGGGCGAGGTGATCCGGGCCGCCTCCGCACACCTCGACCCGGGCGGCAAGGGCGTGAACGTCTCCCGGGCACTGCTGGCCAACGGGGTGCCGTCCCGGGCGGTGCTGCCGGTCGGTGGTGAGGAGGGGGCCCAACTCGTCCGGCTGCTGGAGAGCGAGGGCGTCGACCTGCTGGTGGTGCCGATCGCCGGGCGTACCCGGTCGAACATCACCCTCGCCGAGCCGGACGGCACGGTAACCAAGATCAATGAGTCCGGCCCGATCCTGAGCGGGCCGGAGTTCGCCGAGGTCACCAGCGCGGTGCTCGCGGCTTCCGGTTCGGCCGACTGGGTGGTCGCCTGCGGCAGCGTGCCGCCGGGACTGCCGGTGACGGCCTTCGGCGACCTCTGTGCCCGGCTGGTCGATGCCGGCGTGCGGCTGGCGGTCGACACCAGCGGCCCGGCGTTGCGGGCCGCCGCCGAGGCCGGTGTGGCGCTGGTCAAGCCGAACCGGGAGGAGCTGGCCGAGGCGGTCGGCGTCCCACTGCGTTCCCTCGGCGACGTGGTCGACGCCGCCGTGCGGCTGCGGAGCTGGGGTGCCGGTGCGGTGCTGGCGAGTCTCGGCGCCGACGGCGCGGTGCTGGTCGACGCCACCGGCGTGGTCACCGGCGAGTCGCCGGTGGCGCGGCCGAAGAGCACGGTCGGGGCCGGCGACGCGCTGCTCGCCGGGTTCCTGGCTGCCGGCGCGGCCGGGCCGGACGCCCTCGCCGAAGGGCTCGCCTGGGGTGCCGCCGCGGTCAGCCTGCCCGGCAGCCGGATGCCCGGCCCCGGCGACCTGGCCCGGAACACCGTCCGACTCCACCCCCGACCGGACCTGGTCCGGCCGCTGCTACCGCAGGGGTGAGCCGGCATGCCAGCTGCCGACACGACGACAACCTGCCGGGCGTCAACCTCCCGGACGACAACCTCCCGGACCTCGACCTCCGGACGTCAACATCCGGAACGCCAACATCCCGAACCTCAACCTCCCGAACGTCAATATCCCGGCCGTCAACCTCCCGGACGTCGGCACACCCCTCCGACGGCATGACATTCGAACCCGGCCGCGTTCGCCAGCGCCGGCCAACCTCTGCGAAGGAGTCCCCCTCATGGCCGTGTCGTACACCCCGGAGGTCCAGGGCAGCGGCTTCAAAGCCCGGATCCAGCGGATCGGCGGTCACCTGGCCGGAATGGTCATGCCCAACATCGGCGCGTTCATCGCCTGGGGCCTGATCACGGCGCTCTTCATCCCGACCGGCTGGATTCCCAACGAGGACCTGGCCAAGCTCGTCGACCCGATGATCTTCAGCCTGCTGCCGATCCTGATCGGCTACACCGGCGGCCGGATCGTGCACGGCCAGCGCGGTGCGGTGGTCGGTGCGGTGGCCACGGTCGGCATGATCGTCGGTGCGGAGATCCCGATGTTCCTCGGCGCCATGATCATGGGGCCGGCCGCCGCGTACCTGATCAAGCTCTTCGACCGGCTGGTGGAGGACCGGATCCGGCCCGGCTTCGAGATGCTTGTCGACAACTTCTCCGCAGGCATCGTCGGCGGCGCGATGGCGCTGTTCGGCGTCTGGGGGGCCGGCCCGGTGGTCGGCCGGCTCAGCGACTGGGCCGGCAGCGGAGTCGACTGGCTGATCGGGCAGAACCTGCTCCCGGTCGCCTCCGTACTCGTGGAGCCGGCCAAGGTGCTCTTCCTGAACAACGCGATCAACCACGGCGTACTCTCGCCGCTGGCGGTCGCGCAGGCGCAGGAGACCGGCAAGTCGATCCTGTTCATGATCGAGTCGAACCCCGGCCCGGGTCTCGGCCTGCTGCTCGCCTTCTTCCTCTTCGGGCCGCGCTCGCTGCGGCCGAGCGTGCCGGCCGCCGGCATCATCCACTTCCTCGGCGGCATCCACGAGATCTACTTCCCGTACGTGCTGATGAAGCCGCGCCTGATCCTCGCCACCATCGCCGGTGGCGCCGCCGGGGTCGGCACCTTCATGGTCACCGGTGCCGGACTGGTCGCCACCCCCTCGCCCGGCAGTATCTTCGCCTACGCGGCGGTCACCCCCCGGGGCGGCTGGTTCGGCATGGTGCTCGGCGTGCTGATCGCCACCGCGGTCTCCTTCGTGGTCGCCTCGGCGCTGCTCGGCTTCGGCCGGCTCAACGGCGAGTCGAAGGCCGGCGAGGACACCGACGGCGAGGTCACCGACGGTGCGGTCACCGACGGCGGGACCGGCGAACCGGCGACGGCGCAGCCCGGCACCGAGGCCCGGGACCGCGAGACCAGCCCGGCCGTGGCCCGTTCCGCTCCCGCCGAGAGCTGACCCGAACACAGTACGAGCGAGAGGGGTAACCGCCATGGGCAGCATCAACGGTAAGGACATCCACAAGGTCGTGGTCGCCTGCGACGCCGGGATGGGCAGCAGCGTCATGCTCGCCAGCCAGCTCCGCAAGCAGCTCAAGAAGTACTCGGTCACCGTGGAGCACACCCCGGTCAACTCGATCCCCGGCGACGCCGACGTGGTGATCACGCACAACGGGCTGGCCGCCCGGGCTCGGGCGGCCGCACCCGACAAGGTCGTCGTGCCGTTCCAGGTCTTCCTCGGCGATCCGGCGGTGACCGCCGTGGTCAAGGCGATCGAGTCCGGTGGTGAGGTAAGTGACTGAGCTGTCCGGGGACCTGCTCGACCGGCGGGGGATCCACCTGACCGAGGTGGCCGCCGACCGCGACGACGCGATCCGGCGCTGCGGCGAGGTGCTCGTCGACCTCGGCGCGGTCCATCCCGAGTACGTCAACACCATGCTCGCCCGGGAACGCTCCGTCTCCACCTACGTCGGCGAGGGTGTGGCGATCCCGCACGGCACGCTGGCCGGCAAGGACCTGGTGCACCGGGACGCGCTGGCGGTGCTCCGCTTTCCCGCCGGCGTCGACTGGGGCGGCCAGCCGGTCACCGTCTGCGTGGCGATAGCTGCCCGCGGCGACGGCCACGTCGAGCTGCTGGCCAGCCTCGCCGAGATCCTGCTCGACACCGACCGGGCCCGCGCACTGCGCGAGGCCACCGACCCCGAAGACGTGCTGGCACTGCTCACGCCGGCACCGGAGGACAGCAACCGATGAAGGCCGTTCGATTCCACGCTCCCGGCGACGTACGCATCGAGGACGTCCCCGAGCCGACCCCGGGCCCGGGTGACGTCAAGATCCGGGTACGCAACTGCTCCACCTGCGGCACCGACGTCAAGATCTCGAAGTTCGGGCACCACCACATCCACCCGCCCCGGGTGATGGGGCACGAGATCGCCGGTGAGGTGGTGCAGACCGGTTCCGAGGTCACCGGCTGGACGGTCGGCGACCGGGTGCAGGTGATCGCGGCGATCCCGTGCGGCACCTGTCCGGAGTGCCGGCGGGGCCGGATGACCGTCTGCCCCAACCAGGAGTCGATGGGTTACCACTACGAGGGCGGCTTCGCCCAGTACCTGGTCGTCCCGGCGAAGGTGCTCGCGGTGGACGGGCTGAACCGGATCCCGGACGGCGTCGGCTTCGCCGAGGCGTCGGTGGCCGAGCCGCTGGCCTGTGTGCTCAACGGGCAGGAGTTGGCCGGGGTCGGACCCGGCGACGACGTGGTGGTGGTCGGCTCCGGACCGATCGGCTGCCTGCACGTCCGGCTGGCCCGGGCCAGGGGCGCCGCCCGGGTCTTCCTGGTCGAGCTGAACCGGGAGCGCCTGGAGATGGCGGCGGCGCTTGTGCACCCGGACGCGGCGATCTGCGGTGCCGAGGCCGACCCGGTCGACGAGGTGCTGAAGCTGACCGACGGGCGCGGTGCCGACGTGATCATCACGGCGGCGGCCTCGGGCGCGGCGCAGGAGCAGGCGGTGCAGATGGCCGCCCGGCAGGGCCGGATCAGCTTCTTCGGCGGCCTGCCCAAGGGCAACCCGATCATCTCGCTCGACTCCAACCTCGTGCACTACCGCGAGTTGACGATCGTCGGCGCCAACGGGTCCAGCCCGGCCCACAACGCCGAGGCGCTGCGCCTGATCGCCAGCGGTTCGGTGCCGGTCTCCGACCTGATCACCCACCGGCTTCCGCTGGAGCGGGCCATCGACGCCTTCGGCGTGGTCGCCCGGGGCGAGGCCATCAAGGTCACGATCGAACCCTGAGAGGGAGGCCATCATGGCTACGCGTACGGTGACGGTCGGCTCCGCCAGCGGCCTGCACGCCCGCCCGGCGGCGCTCTTCGTCGCGGCGGCCGGGGCCGCACCGGTCCCGGTGACCATCCGGACCGGCGAGAGGCGGGCGGTACCCGCGAACAGCATGCTCTCGGTGCTCTCGCTCGGTGCCAAGCAGGGCACCGAGGTGGTGCTGGAGGCTGACGGTGAGGGGGCCGAGGCGGCCCTGGACGATCTCGCCGAGCTGCTCGCCCGGGACCTGGACGCGGAGGAGCCGGCCGATGCCTGAACCGGCCGGGCCGCGAGACCGCGAAGGTGCGCTGCACGGCATCGGGGTCAGCCCGGGAGTCGCCGGTGGGCCGGTGCTGCGGGTCGCCGGGGTGCCGGCACTGCCCGCACCCGCCCCGGTGACCGATCCGGCGGCCGAGGCCGACCGGGCGGTGGCGGCGCTGCGCGAGGTGGTCGCCGAGCTGAACCGCCGGGCCGACCGGTCGGGGGAGAAGACCCTCGTCGACGTACTCCGGGCGCAGGCGATGATGGCCGAGGACCCGGTGCTGCTCGACGCCGTACGCGAGAAGGTGCTGGCCGGCACCGACGGGCCGCATGCGATCGACGCGGCCTTCGCCACCCACCGCGCCGCGTTCGAGGCGGCCGGCGGATACCTTGCCGAACGGGTGGCCGACCTCGACGACCTGCGCGACCGGGCGGTGGCGGTCTGCCTCGGCCGCCCGATGCCCGGAGTCCCCTCGCCGGGGCACCGGTACGTGCTCACCGCCTGGGACCTGGCTCCGGCCGACACCGTCGACCTGGACCCGGAGCAGGTGGTCGCGCTGCTCACCGAGTCCGGCGGCCCGACCAGCCACACCGCGATCCTGGCCCGTGCGCTCGGGCTGCCGGCCGTGGTCGCCTGCCCCGGCGCCCGCGACCTCGCCGACGGCACGACGGTACTGGTCGACGGCACGACCGGTCTGGTCCGGGTGGACGTCGACCCGGCGGAGGTGGCCGCCGCCACCGCCGCCGACCGGGAACAGCTGGCGGCGGTGGCGGCGGTCTCCGGCCCGGGGCGTACCTCGGACGGGCACCCGGTGGCCCTGCTGGCGAACATCGGCTCGGTCCGCGACCTGGCGGCGGCCGAAGACGCCGAGGGGGTCGGGCTGTTCCGCACCGAACTGCTCTTCCTGGACCGGAGCCGGGAACCGTCCCTGGCCGAGCAGGCGGAGGCGTACCGGGAGGTCTTCGCCGGGCTGGCCGGGCGCCGGGTGGTGATCCGCACCCTGGACGCGGGGGCCGACAAGCCGTTGCCGTTCCTGCACCAGGCCGACGAGCCGAACCCGGCACTCGGGGTACGCGGCCTGCGGCTGGTCCGGCAGCGCCCGGAGCTGCTGCGTACCCAGTTGGCGGCGATCGCCCGAGCGGCCGGGCAGACCGGTGCGGAGGTCTGGGTGATGGCACCGATGGTCGCCACCCGGGCCGAGGCGGCCGAGTTCGCCGACGCGGTGCACGCGGCCGGGCTGCCGAAGGCCGGGGTGATGGTGGAGGTGCCGGCGGCGGCACTGCGCGCCGGTCAACTGCTTGAGGTCGTCGACTTCCTCAGCATCGGCACCAACGACCTCAGCCAGTACACCTTCGCCGCCGACCGGCAGTCCGGCGTGCTGGCCGAGCTGCTGGACCCGTGGCAGCCGGCGCTGCTGCGCCTGATCGCCGAGGTGGGTGCCGCCGGACGCGCCGCCGGCAAGCCGGTCGGGGTCTGCGGCGAGGCGGCGGCCGATCCGCTGCTCGCCCCGGTGCTGGTCGGCCTCGGGATGACCAGCCTGTCGATGTCGGGGCGCTCGTTGGCCCCGGTACGGGCGGCGCTCGCCGCGCGTTCGTACCCCGACTGCCAGCGGCTGGCCCGGCTGGCCCTGGACGCGGACGACCCGCAGCGGGCGCGTAAGGCGGTCGCCTGAGCGGGGCGGCCGGCCGGGTCGGCACCCGGCCCCGGCACACGGATCGGCCCACGCCGCTGTGCTTGGCGCGGGCCGATCCGTAGGTTGTCCGCCGGGCGGGGGTCGGGAATGTGGTTCCGTCGTCCCTCCGGCGACTGATCTCAGCCGAGGGCTGATCTCAGCCGGCGGGCGGGAAGGGGTCGTCGCTGTAGGTGTGCTCGGTCTCGATCTGGCCGTCCTGCTTGTGCACGACGAGCTGGCTCGGCTGGTTCGACTTTGCCGCGTCACGGCCGGCGCCCAGCGCGCTCTCCTTGGTGTCGTAGCGTCCGACCACTGTGGAGCCGTGCTCCACCTTCCAGCCGCTGGCCTCGGGAACGACGTGGTACTGCGTCCGGGATGCCATCTGTCCCTCCTGGTCGACTGTCGGTTATGGAGAAACTGCTACCCGCAGTCCGGAATCGGAAACCACCGACATCCGCCCGCTCCTCGTCCCCGGTTGACATGCAGCTGATTGGCTGCCTATCGTCATGGGCAACCATTTGGTTGCATTTTAGTGGGTGGTGGGGATGGACGAGGTGTTCAAGGCGCTTGCCGACGGCAGCCGTCGACGGCTGCTGGACAGCCTGAACACCTGCGACGGGCAGAGCCTGCGGGAGCTGTGCGCGGGGTTGGAGATGACCCGGCAGTCCGTCAGCAAACACCTCGCGGTGCTGGAGGCGGCCAACCTGGTCACCACGCTCTGGCGTGGCCGGGAGAAGCTGCACTACCTCAACGCCGAGCCGATCAACGCCATCGCCGACCGCTGGATCAACCAGTACGACCGGGCGCGGGTGCACGCACTCGCCGACCTCAAGAGGGCATTGGAGCAGGAACCCATGGGTGAGCGTGAATTCGTCTACACCAGTTACATCAAGACCACCCCGGAACGCCTCTGGCAGGCGCTTACCGATCCCGCCTTCACCAGCCGGTACTGGGGGATCACCTTCGACACCGACTGGCGGGCCGGCTCGGAGATGGTCTGGGTGCACAACGGGGTACGGATCGCCGGGCCGGAACAGGTGGTACTGGAGGCCGACCCCTTCCACCGGCTGTCGTACGCCTGGCACGACTTCAGCCCCGAGTTCGCCAAGGCGTACGAGATGGATCCGGCAGAGGTGGCCAAGATGGCCGAGGAGCCGCGCAGTCGGGTGAGCTTCGAGATCGAGCCTCGGGGCGAGGCGGTGCGGCTGACGGTCGTACACCAGGGTTTCGCGCCGGGCAGCACTCTGCTGGAGAACATCGGCGAGGGTTGGCCGGAACTGCTCTCCAGCCTCAAGACGCTGCTGGAGACCGGTGAGCCGCTGCCGCAGAGCGAGCCCGAGCCCGAGCCCGCAGCCGCGGCCGGCTGACCCGCCGGGTCGGTACCCTTTATCGAGCTCAACCACGCGGCGGGCCCGAGCCGGACGGCGCGGTACCTGCCGTCCGGCTCGCATACTGGAGATCGACTGTCTTGTCCGGCACCTTCCCGCCCGCCGCGTCCCCGACCGGCTCCGAGCCGGTTCGCCTGCCCAACACCGGGCCGGCTCGTCCGACCAACACCGGGCCGGCTCGTCCGACCGACTCCGAGCCGGCTGGGCGGCGGCGTCAGCTGCGCGCCGACTGCGAGCGCTGCTTCGGGCTCTGCTGCGTGGTGCCTGCCTTCGCCGCCTCGTCGGACTTCGCCATCGACAAGCCCGCCGGCCAGGCCTGCCCCAACCTCCGCTCCGACCACCGCTGCGGCATCCACCGCGACCTGCGGCAGCGCGGCTTCGCCGGATGTACGGTCTTCGACTGCTTCGGCGCCGGCCAGCAGGTCGCCCAGGTCACCTACCAGGGGCGGGACTGGCGGGGTGATCCGGAGATCGCGGCGGGGATGTTCGAGGTCTTCCCGATCATGCGGCAGCTCCACGAACTGCTCTGGTATCTGACCGAGGCTCTGGCGCTGCGTCCGGCCGAACCGCTGCACACCGAACTGGCCGCCGCCCTGGCCGCGACCGAAGGGCTCGCCGACGCCGAGCCCGCCGTGCTGGTCGCCCTGGACCTGCCGACCCATCGCCGGAGCGTCAACGAGCTGCTGTCACGGGCCAGCGAGCAGGCCCGGACCGGGGCCGGGCGGACGGGTGGCGACCGGCGTGGAGCCGATCTGGTCGGCGCCGACCTGCGCCGTGCCGACCTGGTCGGGGCGAACCTGCGCGGGGCGTACCTGATCGGGGCGAACCTGCGCGGCGTCGACCTGACCCTGGCCGACCTCACCGGGGCGGACCTGCGCGGCGCCGACCTGCGCGGTGCCGACCTGACCCGCAGCCTCTTCCTCACCCAGGCCCAGGTCGACGCGGCCGCCGGAGACGCCCGGACCGCCCTCCCGCCCACGCTGCGGCACCCGACGCACTGGTCCCTTCCACCCACCCGCCCCCGTCGCCCGTCCGCCCGCCTTCGGCGTCGTTCATGATCAGGTAGCGTCCGGCTCGCCCTGGGCGGCCGAACGCTACCCGATCAAGGGAGCGATGTTCGTCAGTGTGGGATGGCGGGGGTGGGGGAGGGTTGGGTCGGTCGGACGACCAGGAGCAGTACGGCGAGCGCGGCGACCATGCCACCGGCGATCACCAGGCCCATCCCCACGCTGCCGTTGCCGAGCACGCCGACCAGCGGCGCCAGCAGTGCGCCGATGCCGAACTGAACCGCACCGAGCAGCGCCGCCGCGGTGCCGGCCGCCTCGCCGTGCCGGGTCAACGCCAGCGCCGGGGCGTTCGGCATGGCCAGACCGCAGGCGGCGAGCACCACCCAGAGCGCCACCAGTACGGTGGGTAGCCCACCCAGCCCGGTCGCGGCGAAGCCGAGCAGCGCGAAGCCGGCCAGCGAACCGAGGGTCAGCGCGGTGAGCAGGATCCGCTGCGGGGCGTACCGGCGCAGCAGCCGGACGTTGAGCTGGGAGGCTCCGATCAGCCCCACCGCCCCGGCACCGAAGACGATTCCGAACTGCTGCTCGTCGAGACCGTACTGCTCCTGGAAGACGAAGGAGGAGCCGGAGACGTACGCGAAGAGCGCCGCCATCGCCAGCCCGGCGACCAGGACGAGCCCGACGAACGTACGGTCCCGCAGCAGCGAGCGGTAGACCCGGGCGGTGCCGAGTACCCCGCCACTGCGCCGCCGGTGCGGTGCGAGCGTCTCGGGCAGCTTGAACGCCGCGAGGACGACCAGGACGATCCCGAACACGCCGAGCGCGACGAAGACCCCGCGCCAGTCCGTCCAGCCCAGCACCGCGCTGCCCAGGGTGGGCGCCAGCACCGGGGCGGCACCCATCACCAGCATCAGTCGGGAGAAGATCCTCGCGAAGGCCATCCCGCTGAACAGGTCGCGTACCACGGCCATCGCCACCACCGAGGCGGCGGCCGTGCCGAGCCCCTGCAACACCCGCAGCACGCCGAGCGTGCCGACGTTGGGGGCGATGACGCAGAGCGCCGAGGCGACCACGTGCAGCACCAGGCCGGCGAGCAGTGGTACCCGCCGGCCGACCGCGTCCGACAGCGGGCCGATCAGCAGTTGACCGAGGGCGAGCCCGGCCAGCGTGCCGGTGAGGGTCAACTGCACCGCCGCCTCGGCGGTGCCAAAGTCGGCGGTGATCGCTGGCAGCGCCGGCAGGTACATGTCGATCGTCAGCGGCCCGATCGCGATCAGCGCCCCGAGGACGAGTACGAGTCGCAGCCGTTCCCGGCCCGTCATCAGGTCGCCGGGCGTGCTGGGCGGCCCGGACGCCTCGACGTGCTCGACGGTGGCGGTCATGAGACATTTCCCGGCTGGTGCTGACGGGTACGGACGCGATGAGCAAAGATCACACCTGCCTCCAACCGCTGCTGGTCCGGCACATTCCCGCGCTTGATCAAGAGGTGCTTCAGTTCACAGCCGCCCCGGCAGCCGGCGCCTCCGGTTCACATCTGTGCACGACGGGCGAAAAGGTCGTGAATGCGCGCCGGATCGCTGGTCAGCAGGTCCTCCAGCTCGTCCTCGTGCAGCACGGGGTGGCCGAACTCGGGCAGGTCGGTGTGCGCCAGTCCGGGACTGTTCAGCCGGAGCCGGCCAGCCTTGCGATAACAGCAGTACGGCAGCCCCGCCTCCCGCATCCGCAGGGTCAGTTGCCAGTCCCGTGGTGCCGAGCAGGTGACGCGGATGCCACGCGCCCGTAGCGCCGGAACGATCTCCTCGTACGACTCGGCACTCAGCGGGTTGCCGTCCGTGTTGACGTTCTGCAGCCGCGTCATCCGCAACAGCGGAGCGAGATCGGTGATCAGGTTCCGTGACAGGTCGAGCTGGATCAACGGTGGGTCGCCGATGCCGTCGAGTGAATTGAGACCGCTGTCCCGGACGACCAGGCACTCCAGCTCGGTGAGGCCCGACAGCGGACCGAGGTCGATCGGACCGCATCCGCTGAGGATCAGCATGGTCAGCCGCCGGCAGCGTTCGACGCCGAACAGCGTGCGGGCATGTGTGACGTGCAGCTCGGTGATCCGGGCCCAGTCGCTGTCCCGGGCCGGCAGCGTCTGGCCGACCGCGTGCTGCAACGCCTCCACAACGGCGGAATCGAGAACGTCCCTCATGCGCTGTGGCTCCTTCTCTACCCGGGGCGCGCCGGGCGGTTTCCAGGTCGAGGAAGGTTGGCCGACGACCTCTCGATACTGGTCGAGGGGTGCTCCGGTTCACATCCGCCGATCCGTCCCGGGCCCGATACTGCTACGACGTCCCGGACCGCCCGAATCGTGACGCCCGGCCGGCGTGGACTCGAAACGAGGGGCTGCCCGGTGGTGGCGGAGGACCGGCCGACCCTCGAACTGCTTACCGACCGGCGGCCGGGACAGCAGGCGTCGTACCTCTTCTTCGGGGCGGCACACTACCTGCTGCTGACCGGGGTACGGCATCCACTGCGCGACTTCTATCCCTCGCTGGTCGGCTCGTCAGCCGCCGATCCGGCCGATGCCGGGCCGGTGGAGACGATGCCGATGCCGGGCCGGTGGAGACGATGCCACCGGGAGCGTCAGTCCGTCGGGAAGGTGATGGTGTCGTCCGCCCGGACGTCCGGCAGGGTGCCGGTCCGGGCGAATTCGGTCCAGACACGGCGCAGGACTCGACCCCGGCGGTCCACCTCGGCCCAGTCGGTCGAGCCGAGCAGCGCGGCGCTTCCCAAGCCTGGCGGTTGCCGAACAGGAGTGGCAGGTCGGTGAGGTGCGCGCCGTATCCGTTGTCGTCCGGCCGCCACGTCATGCGGTACCGGAACGCTCGACCACCGGCGGCTCGGTGCCGGTCGCCGGCACCGGCGACGTTGCCACCGCCGTGGATCCAGACCAGCACCGGCAGCCGCTCGTCATCGCCGACGTCGGCCGGAGCGGTGACCGACAGCCGCTGGCAGTTCTCATCCGTACCCAGGTCGTCGTCGCCGATCAACCGGGCGAACAGCCTCGGCGGCAGTTGTGGCGCGGCCGGGGCCCGCCGGAACGCGTTGACCGGTGTCGCGTGATCGCGACGGGCGGAGCGAACCGTGCCGCCTCGGCGTACGGAATGCCGAGTGCCCGCACCACTTCGTCGTCGACCAGACCAACGACGACTCCGGCCCTGAGCACGAAGCGTCGCTCGGCCGGGTCAGCCCTACCAGCGCCGTCGTTCGCCCTCATCCGGCATCGGCTGCGGAGCCGGGAGTGCCGTAGGTGGGGCACAGCTCGACCGCCGAACCGGTCGCCGCGAGCACACCCTCGGCGGCCTGGAGCAGGTCCATCAGCTCCGGGCGGGTCAGCGAGTAGAACGACTGCCGACCCTCGCTGCGGTAGTCGACCAGGCCGCAGTCACGAAGACAGGCCAGGTGCTTGGAGACCGTCGACTGGGCGATTCCGAGCTCGGCGGTCAGGTCCACCACCCGCGCCTCGCCGGCAGTGAGTCGCTGCACGATCCGAAGCCGGGTCTCGTCGGCCAGCGACCGGAACAGGGCCACCGCCGGGGTCATCCCGGCGGCGATGCTCGCGCCCACGAACTCCCCGCCGCCATTCATCGCCATTGCGGAATGATATCCCTCAAGTGCGATGCTGGGTCATGGTCATGCTCTTTGGCGGCGAGGAGAACGCTGATCTAGAGTGATGGCTCGGCAGATGGTGCAGATAATGAGCAGCAGGTGCAACATGTGCACCAGACGGGAGCCCGATGACCCCGGTCGCGACGACCGATGGCCAGCCGACGCCGCTCGACGCGGTCTGCGTCGGCGAGACGATGGCGATGGTGACCCCGACCCCCGGTGGGCGGCTGGACGCCGAGTCGACCTTCGTGCTCCGGGCCGGTGGCGCCGAGTCCAACGTCGCGATGTTCCTCGCCGCGCTTGGCCACCGGGTCGGCTGGGCCAGCCGGGTCGGCGCGGACCCGCTGGGCGAGCTGGTGGTCGGGCAGGTCCGGGCGGCCGGGGTGCAGACCTGGATGGTCGAGGTCGACCCGACCCGGCCGACCGCCGTCTATCTCAAGGACCCCGGCCCGGACGGGACCAAGGTCTACTACTACCGGAGCGGTTCCGCCGCCGCCAGCATGGATCCGGGATACGCGGCCAGGATCGACGCCGTGCCGGCGGCCGTACTGCACCTGAGCGGCGTCACCCCGGCGCTCTCGGAGAGCTGCCGCGCACTCGTCGAGCGGCTGATGAGCAGCCGGCCGGCGGGACGGCAACTGATCTCCTTCGACGTCAACCACCGGCCGGCGCTCTGGCCCGACCTCTCCACCGCCGCCACCGAACTGCTCCGCCTCGCCCAGGCCGCCGACGTGGTCTTCGTCGGGCTGGACGAGGCGGCGCGGCTCTGGGACGTCAGGGAACCGGCGGACGTCCGCGCCCTGGTCGACCGGCCCGGCACCCTGGTGGTGAAGAACGGCTCGGTGGAGGCGCTCGCGTTCACCGCCGACGGGGTCACCGTCGAGCCGGCCCGGCCGGTCGAGGTGGTGGAGCCGGTCGGTGCCGGCGACGCGTTCGCCGCCGGTTGGCTCTCCGGCGCGCTGCGCGGCCTCGACCCCGCCGCCCGGCTGAGGCTCGGGCACCTGGTCGCCGGTGCCGCGCTCGGCTCCGTCTCCGACTTCGCCGAACTGCCTCCGGTGCCGACGATCTGCGCGACGCTCGGAATCAGCCTCGACGACTGGCACGGGTCGACGCCGTCACCGTCCGGCCCGTCGGCGTCCAGCCGGTCCGCCGGCCCGGTCGACTGAGGCGGGGAGTCCCGAGCCGTGTCCCAGACCGTCGAGCGCGCCCTGCGCATCATCGAACTCTTCGCCGAGCGGCCCCGTACGCTCGGCGAGATCGCCGACGACCTCGGGGTGCACAGGTCGACCGCGCTGCGGCTGGTGCAGACCCTGGAACGGGGCGGGTTCGCCCGCCCGGTCGACGGCCGTTACACGATCGGCTTCCGGATGGTGGCGATCGCGCAGCACGCGGTGGAGCAACTGGACCTGCACCCGGTGGCCCACCCGCACCTGGTCCGGCTCGGTGACCGGTACGGCCACACCGTGCACCTCGCCCAACTCGTCGACGACGAGATCGTCTACGTGGCCAAGGTGGACGGTCGCGGGGCGCTGCGGATGCGGTCCCGGATCGGCCAGCCGGTCGACCCGCACACCTCCGGCGTCGGCAAGGCGGTGCTGGCCCACCTCGACGAGCCGGCCCGGGATCGCTTCCTGGCCCGGCTGACGTACCCCCGGCACACCGACACCACGATCGTCGATCCGGAGCGGTTCCGGGCGGAGCTGACCCGGACGGTCGAGCGCGGCTGGGCCGAGGACGACGGCGAGTTCGAGGACTTCGTCAACTGCGTGGCCGTACCGGTCCGGGACGCCCGGGGGCGGGTGCTCGGCGCGGTGTCGCTCACCGCGCTGCGCGCCCTGGCCCCGCTGGAACGGCTCCGCGAACACCTGCCGGAGCTGACCGCGACCTGCGCCGCGATCTCCCGGGACCTCGGCTGGAACGGAGAACAAGGATCATGAACGGAGCCACCGTGTCGAACCCTTCCACGACCTTCTTCGACAAGCTCTTCGCCGAGCAGCCGGTGATGGCGATCCTGCGCGGGTTCGACCCGGCCCGGACCGTCGAACTCTGCGGGCGGGCCTGGGACGCCGGCATCGACGTGGTCGAGGTACCGGCGCAGACCCCGGACGCGCTGCCCTCGCTGCACGCCGCCGTCGCGGCCGGCCGGGAGCGGGACCGGCCGGTCGGCGCCGGCACGGTGGTCACCCCGGAACAGGCCCGGACGGTGTACGAGGCGGGCGCGGTCTTCACGGTCGCCCCCGGGTACGACCCGGAGGTGGCCGCCGAATGCTCCCGGCTCGGTCTCGCCCACCTGCCCGGGGTCGCCACCTCGTCGGAGATCGGCCAGGCGCTGCGCACCGGGCACACCTGGCTCAAGGCGTTTCCGGCCAGCGAACTCGGCACCGGCTGGCTCCGCGCCCAGCACGGTCCCTTCCCGATGGTGAAGTTCGTCGCCACCGGCGGGATGGACGCCGACAACGCCGCCGACTTCCTCGCGGCCGGCGCCCGGGTGGTGGCGGTCGGTTCCGCGTTGCAGGACTCCCGCCAACTCGACCTGCTCGGCCGGCTCGTCCGCCGGTGATCCCGGCTCGTCCGCCGGTACTCGCTCGGCCGCTTGTGATCCCGCTCGTCCGCCTGTGGTCCCCGCTCGCCTGCCGGTGATCCCCCTCGTCCGTTGGTGACCCGGCCCGAGCGGGGTGTCCCTGGCCGACCGGCGCGGCGAGGCGGTTGTACCGGCCTCGCCGCGACCCGATCCCGACCGGTCCCAGCTTGGTTCAGGAGACCCGGGTCTCCCGCTCCTGCCACGCGGCCCGCAGTGAGGTCTTGCCGTTGGTGCGCAGCAGCGACCCCTCGTAGAGCCGGGCGGCGAACGCGATGCAGAGCGCGGCGGCGCCGAGCAGGAGCACAAGCGCCACGATCGGCTCCCAGGCCGCGGCGTCGCCGAAGAAGAGCCGCAGCGGCATCGCGGTCGGCGCGGAGAACGGCACGTAGGAGAGCACCGACATCGCCGTCGGGTTGCTGTTGAGGAAGATCACCAGGAAGAACGGCACCATGATCACCAACTGTGCCGGGCCGGACGCCCCGCTGATGTCCTCCTGGCGGCTGACCAGCGCACCGGTCACCGCCCAGAGCGAGGCCAGCAGCACGAAGCCGACCACGAAGAACGGGATGAACCAGGCGATCGCCGGGCCGAGCTGACCCAGCAGCCCGGCGTCCCCGCCGACGGCCTGCATCGAAATCACCGCGACCAGCGCGATCAGGGCCACCTGGCCGAAGGCGAGCGCGCCGTTGCCGAGTACCTTGCCGGCGAGCAGGGCTCGGACCGGTACCGCCGCGACCAGGATCTCCACGATGCGGGTCTGCTTCTCCTCGGTGACGCTCTGCGCGATCTGCACGCCGAAGCTGATCGAGACGAAGAAGAAGACCATCGAGAAGGACATCGGCACCAGGAACGCCAGCAGCGGGTCGACCGCGTCCGGGTCGAGCAGTTGCACCGGGGGAGCGCTGCTCAGCGCCCGGACCACCGAGTCCGGGGTACGGTCCATCGCCAGCACCCGCAGGCCGCCGGCACCGTCGGTCGGTACCACGGCGGCGTCCACCTCGCCGTCCCGGACGAGTTGCTCCGCCGAGGCGACGTCGGGGGCGCTCACCACCTCCATGCCGGCCCGATCCAGGGCCCCGCCGGCCTCGCTGGAGCCGACCACCGCCACCGTGGAACTGCTGTTGGCGAAGAGCGCCGGCAGCACCGTGCCGGCCGCCGCGATCAGCAGGAAGAGGAGGGTGCTGATCAGGAACGTCCGGTCCCGGAGCTTGACCGCGATCTCCCGGGCGGCGACCAGCTTCGTCGCGCCCCACAGCGTGGTGGGGGCGGCGGCGGGTCCGGCCTGCGGCCGGGTGGGGGACGGTGCGAGCGTCGTCACTGGGTTACCTCCCGGAAGATCTCGGCGAGCGAGGGGACGATGGGACCGAAGGCGCGTACCGGACCGTGGGCCAGGGCCGCCCGCAGCACCGCCTGGTCGTCGGCGGGATCGGCGAGTTCGATCACTACCCGCGCGCCGTCGAGGTCCACTATGGAGACTCCCGGGAGGTCCCGGATCCAGCCGGCGTCGGTGTCGGTGACGAGTTGGTAGCGCGGGGTCGCGTACCGGGAGCGGAGTTCGGCGCGGCTGCCGGCGGCGCGTACCGCCCCGGCGGCGATGATCACCAGGTCGTCGCAGAGCCGCTCCACCACGTCCAGTTGGTGGCTGGAGAAGAGCACCGGCACCCCTCGGGTGGCCCGCTCGCGCAGCACCCCGGCGATCACCTCGACGGCGATCGGGTCGAGCCCGGAGAAGGGCTCGTCCAGGATCAGCACGTCCGGGTCGTGCACCAGCGCCGCCGCGATCTGGGCCCGCTGCTGGTTGCCGAGGGAGAGCTTCTCCAGCGGGTCGTCGGCCCGCTCGCCCAGACCGATCCGGTCGAGCAGCTCGTCGACGCTGCGCCGGGCGGCCGGTGCGGTCAACCCGTAGAGCCGGCCGAGGTAGACGAGCTGCTCCCGGACCTTCATCTTCGGGTACAGGCCACGCTCCTCGGGCATGTAGCCGAAGCGCTGCCGTACCGCCCGGGTGACCGGCTCGCCGTTCCAGGTCACCGTCCCCGAGTCGGCGGAGAGCAGGCCGAGGATGATCCGCATCGAGGTGGTCTTGCCGGCGCCGTTGGCACCGACGAACCCGGTCATCCGGCCCGGACCCACCTCGAACGAGATGTCGTCGAGCACCCTCCGGCCGCCGAACGACCGATCGACGGACGCCACGCGCAGCATCCAGCCTCCTTCGTCAGGTCTCCGGCCGGCGCACCCGCGCCGACCGGAGACGACGTTAATCCGGCCGGACCGCGCTGACGTCCGCCGCGCGACGGAACCGCAAGGATGATCCACTTCCGCCGCCGGGCGCTGCCGGGCGCCGTCGGGACGACCGGGCGACCCGCCGGGCGGCCGGGCCGGTCAGCCGCCGGCACCGCCCGGGGTCACCACACCGTGTTCGTACGCGAAGACGACCGCCTGGGTACGGTCGCGCAGCCCGAGCTTCATCAGTACCCGGGAGACGTGCGTCTTCACCGTCGCCTCGCCGAGCAGCAGCCGCTCGGCGATCTCGGCGTTGGAGGCACCCCCGGCGAGCTGCACCAGTACCTCCCGCTCCCGCTCGGTCAGCTCGGCCAGCCGGCGGCGGTCGAGGTCGGCCGGGCCGCCGGCCCCACTGGCCGTCCGGGGTGCAGGTCCCGGCGGCGCGGCGAAGGTCGCGATGACCCGCCGGGTGATCTGCGGGGCGAGCAGCGCGTCGCCCCGGGCGAGGATCCGGACCGCCTCGATCAGGTCCTCGGGCGAGCCGTTCTTCAGCAGGAATCCGCTGGCTCCGGCCTGGAGCGCGGCGAATAGATAGTCGTCCCGGTCGAAGGTGGTCAGGATCAGCACCGCCGGCCCGTCCGTTCCGGTGCCCGCCACGATCTGCCGGGTCGCCGCCAACCCGTCCAGGTGCGGCATCTCCACGTCGAGCAGTACGACGTCGGGCCGCTGGGCGAGGGCGAGTTCCACCGCCCGGTGGCCGTCCGCCGCCTCGCCGACCACCTCGAGGTCGTCCTCCGTCTCGAGGATGATCCGCAGGCCGGCCCGGACCAGGTGCTGGTCGTCGGCGAGGAGGACCCGGATCGGTGTCGCCCGGTTCGGCTCGGTCATGCCGTCATCCTGGCCGGAGCGGCGTCGGCGGTGTCCGCCTGGGTGATCGGGAACCGTGCCCGTACCCGGAAGCCGCCGTCGGTCCGGGCGCCCGCCTCCAGGGTGCCGTCGTGCGCGGCGACCCGTTCCCGCATGCCGATCAGGCCCAGCCCGGTGCTGCCGTGGGGGCGGGCCGGCGCGCTCCGGCCGTCGTCGGTCACCTCCACCTCGACCTCTCGGCGCAGGTACCGGATCCGCACGTCGACCGCGCCGGCCCGGGCGTGCTTGATGGTGTTCGTCATCGCCTCCTGCACCACCCGGTACCCGGCCAGGGAGACCGACTCCGGCACCGGCACCGGCGTGCCGTAGACCTTGTACTCGACGGTGAGCCCGGCATCCCTGGCCCCCTGGAGCAGGCTCTCGACCTGCGCCAGCCCGTACCCGAGCGCCTCGTCGGCGGCACCCGCGTTGCGCAGTACCCCGAGCATCCGGCGCAACTCGTCGACGGCGGTACGCGCGCTCTGCTCCACGGCGGCGAGCGCGGTCTTGGCCTTCTCCGGGTCCTTGTCCATGACCCGCCGGCTCGCGCTGGCCTGCACACCCATCACCGAGACGTGGTGGGCGACGACGTCGTGCAGTTCGCGGGCGATGCGTACCCGTTCCTGGGTGACCGCCCGCTCGGCGTTCTCGGCCCGGGACCGGCGCAGCTCCTCGGCCTGCACCGTCAACTCGTGCTGGCGCAGCGCCGAGGTCCAGGTGCGGTTGCCGAGCAGATAGGCGAGCAGGAAGAAGGCGATGTTGAACAGCACGGTGCTGATGGCGGCTGCGACGAACGGGGAGATCGGACCGGCTCCGCCCGGGAAGTCCGACTCCAGCTCCGCGATGCTCAGCCCGGCGGCGATCGCCAACCAGGCGAACATCGCGGCGATCACCCCGATCCTGATCCGGGCGGCCAGCCGGCGGTCCCGGCCCCACACGCCGAGGCTGTAGATCGCGATGAAGAGCGTGGCGGATGCGACCGAGACCTCAGGGTTCTGCCGGACCTGGGCGGCGATGAAGATCGCGGCGAGGACGATTGTGCTGATCTCCGGATGGCTGCGCCGCCAGATCAGCGGGAGGCCGCTGGCGACCGCCCAGGCCAACTGCTCGGGCCAGGACGGCGGGGGACCGAGCGGAAAGCTGCCCATGCTGTTCGACAGCACCACGCTGAGCAGGCCGAGTGCGGCCATCGACAGGCCCAGCCAGAGGTCGCGCTGGCGCTGCTGCCGGGTCGGCCCGGGGCGGACCCACGGACGTGCCGGCTCGTTCTCCGGACCGCCTACCGGTGCCGTGTCGTCTCGTCGCGCGCTGCCAGCCTCCACCCGACATGAATAGCGTATCCGTCGCGTCCGGCGCATCTTCGAGCTGCTCGGATTGTCAAGATCACCGACGATCCGCAGCCTGTTCCGGCGGGTTCGAGGTCGAGTGTCGGCTCCGCCCCCGACCCGGCCGGCGGAATAGTTGACGCAGCAAGTATGTTGTGCGGGGCAATCCGGGGGGTAGGCACCCGGGACCTAGTGAGGAGCTGGCGATGCAGTTCGGGATCTTCAGCGTGGGAGACGTGACCACGGACCCGACGACCGGACGGACCCCGTCCGAGGCGGAGCGGATCAAGGCCATGGTCACCATCGCGTTGAAGGCGGAGGAGGTCGGCCTCGACGTCTTCGCCACCGGTGAGCACCACAACCCACCGTTCGTGCCGTCGTCGCCCACCACCATGCTCGGCTTCGTCGCGGCCCGGACCAGCCGGCTGCTGCTGTCCACCGCGACCACCCTGATCACCACAAACGACCCGGTGAAGATCGCCGAGGACTACGCGATGCTCCAGCACCTGGCCGACGGCCGGGTCGACCTGATGATGGGTCGGGGCAACACCGGACCGGTGTACCCGTGGTTCGGGCAGGACATCCGCAACGGCATCCCGCTGGCGATCAACAACTACGACCTGCTGCGCCGGCTGTGGCGCGAGGACGTCGTCGACTGGGCGGGCAAGTTCCGTACCCCGTTGCAGTCGTTCACCTCGACCCCGCGACCGTTGGACGGGATCCCGCCCTTCGTCTGGCACGGCTCGATCCGCAGCCCCGAGATCGCCGAGCAGGCCGCGTACTACGGCGACGGGTTCTTCGCCAACCACATCTTCTGGCCCAAGGAGCACACCCAGCGGATGGTCGGCCTCTACCGGCAGCGGTTCGAGTACTACGGCCACGGCGACGCCGACCGGGCCATCGTCGGGCTCGGCGGGCAGGTGTTCATGCGGCGCAACTCGCAGGACGCGGTGGCCGAGTTCCGGCCGTACTTCGACAACGCACCGGTCTACGGGCACGGCCCGTCGCTGGAGGAGTTCACCCGGGAGACCCCGCTGACCGTCGGCAGCCCGCAGCAGGTGATCGACCGCACCCTCACCTTCCGCGACTACGTCGGCGACTACCAGCGGCAACTCTTCCTGCTCGACCACGCCGGACTGCCGCTGAAGACCGTACTGGAGCAGTTGGACATCCTCGGCGAGGAGGTCGTACCGGTGCTGCGGCGGGAGTTCGCCGCGCTGCGCCCCGCGCACGTACCCGACGCACCGACGCACGCCTCGATGAAGGCCGAGCGGGAGGCGGCGGCCGAGGCAGGGGCCGAGGCGGCGGCCGAGACGGGGGCCAGCCGATGACGGCGCGGACCCTGGCGGTCGTCTCGGCCGGGCTGCGCGTGCCGTCCTCCACCCGGCTCCTCGCCGACCAGCTCAGCTCGGCCGCCGGCACCGAACTCGACCGCCGGGGCGTGTCGGTTCGCACCGAGGTGGTCGAGTTGCGCGACCACGGGCACGACGTGGTGAACCACATGCTCACCGGTTTTCCGTCGACGGCGCTCAAACAGGCGCTGGACACCGTCTCCGGCGCCGACGGGCTGATCGTGGTCACGCCGATCTTCAACGCCTCGTACAGCGGCCTGTTCAAGTCGTTCTTCGACGTGCTGGAGGATGACGCCCTGGTCGACCGGCCGGTGCTGATCGGCGCGACCGGCGGCACCGCCCGGCACTCGCTCGCGCTCGAACACGCCCTGCGGCCGATGTTCAGTTACCTGCGCGCGGTGGTGATGCCGACCTCGGTCTTCGCCGCACCGGAGGACTGGGCCGGCGGCAGTGCGCAGGGTACACTGCGCCGCCGGATCGACCGGGCCGTCCGGGAACTCGCCGATCAGGTCGCCCAACGCGAACCGGCCGAGGCTGCCGACCCGTTCCGGCTCACCACCAGCTTCGACGAACTGCTGACCGGCGACTGACCAGCCTGGCGCGACTGACCAGCCTGGCGCGACTGACCAGCCTGGCGCGGCTGACCAGCCTGGCGCGACTGATCAGCCCGGGCCGTGCCCAGCCGACCCGGGACCGGGCCGGTCCGGGTACGTCCGGTTGAATGTGCCGATGACCCCACCGGTGCCCCGGGCCATCACGCAGGCGACCATCCGCGCTGTCGAGGCCGTCCGGGCGCGGGACGCCGACGTCCTCGACGAGGCGGCCGGCGACCTGGCCCTGCTCCCCGCCGAACAGGTCGGGCTGGTGCTCGGCGCGGTGTTGCGGCTGCTGCTGGAGCAGGCGCATCCGGACGGGCTGGCCGGGGAGGACGTGCAGGCCGTACTCGTGCGGTGTGCCCGGAGCAACGCCGACTGGTTGCCGGGGCTGGACGTCGGGGTGCTGGCGCTGCTGCTGACCGGTGCGCTCGGCGTACACCAGATGGCGGACGAGGCGCCGCCGGCCGATCCGGCGGCGGTGGCCCGGCACGCCCCGCTGCTCGTCGCCGACCTGCTCGCCGTCACCGGCGGAGCGGTCGGCGACTACCTGGCAGCCGCCCTGGCCGAGATCGCCGTCGCGGAGACGATGGAGCTGCCCTGACGACCTCTGCGGCGGTGACGTCCGAACTCCGTACGTGAAGTCCGGCGCCTGTCGACGTCGACTCAGTGGCCGGTGGTGTCGGAGTCGGTGGCGGCCTGCTCGCCCCGGTCCAGCGCGGAGAGCGCGGCGACGTCCTCCGGGGCGAGGGCGAAGTCGAAGACGTCGATGTTGCTCCTCATCCGCTCCGGCGAGGCGGTTTTCGGGATCGGGATGAGGTCCAGTTCGAGGTGCCAGCGCAGCACGACCTGTGCGGGAGTACGGCCGTACCGGTCGGCGATCTCGGTCACCACCGGATGGGCGAGGAGTTCGCCACCGTGCCCGATCGGCCCCCAGGACTGGGTGGCGATGCCGTGCTCCCGGTGGTACGCCCGGGCGGCGTCCCGGGTCAGCGTCGGATCCAACTGGATCTGGTTCACGTCCGGCGTCACGTCCGTCGCGGCGCGGATCCGGTCGATGTGCGCCGGCTTGAAGTTGGACAGCCCGACGGCCCGTACCAGGCCCTCCCGGAGCAGGTCGGTCAGGCCCAGGAAGGCGTCGACGTACCGGTCCTGCCAGGGCATCGGCCAGTGGATCAGATAGAGGTCCAGATAGTCGACGCCGAGTTTGCCGACGCTGTCCCGGAACGCCTCCCGCACCCTGTCCCGACCGTGCCACTCACCGTTGAGCTTGCTGGTGACGAAGAGCTCCTCCCGGGGTACCCCGGAGGCGCGCAGGCCACGGCCGACACCGACCTCGTTGCCGTACTTGTACGCGGTGTCGATCAGCCGGTAACCGGCCCCGATCGCCTCGGCGACGGCCCGCTCCGCCTCGGCGTCGGTAAGCGGCCAGGTCCCGAAACCGAACCGTGGTATCCGGGCGCCGTTCGCCAGCTGTCGGGTCGACACGGTCGGCTCTGCACTCATCTGGTCGATCTCCTGCGGTCGGGTCCGGCCCTGCGATGCGGCCGGTGCGGTGCGACGTTCCTGATCAACAACCTACCGCCGCCGACGCGCCGGTCGCCCCCAGGCGGCGTCGGACGTCAGGCGGGGGAGCGCCTCGAACGTCCGGCGGGGGGCGGGTCGGAGGTCAGGCGAGGGGAGTGCGTCGCAGGTCAGGCGGGGCCGTCGACCAGGGCCAGCAGGGTACTGGTCAGCGTGTTGCTGGCCAGCGGCACCTTGTAGGCGTTGCCGGGCAGCGGTCGGGCCTCGGCGAGTTCCGCCTCGGCAGCCGCCCGGAACCGGTCCTCCCGGGCCGGGCCGCCGCGCAGCAGCTCCTCGGCCCGGGTGGCCCGCCACGGCTTGTGCGCCACCCCGCCGAGTGCGATCCGGACGTCCCGTACCGTGCCGTCCGCCACGTCGATTGCCGCCGCCACCGAGACCAGCGCGAACGCGTACGCCGCCCGGTCGCGGACCTTCCGGTAGCGGGACCGGGTGGCGAAGGCGAGCGGGGGCAGCTCGATCGCGGTGATCAGCTCCCCGTGTGCCAGTACGGTGTCCCGGTGCGGTTCGCTGCCCGGCAGCCGGTGCAGCTCGGCCATCGGGATGCGCCGCCCGCCCTGCGGACCCTCGGTGTGCACGGTGGCGTCCAGCGCGACAAGTGCGACGGCGAAGTCCGACGGATGGGTGGCGATGCACTCCGGCGAGGTACCGAGGATCGCGAGTTCGCGGTGGTAGCCGTCGATCGCCGAGCAGCCGGTGCCGGGCTGCCGCTTGTTGCACGGGGTGCTGACGTCCTGGAAGTACACGCACCTGGTGCGCTGCAGCAGGTTCCCGCCGGCGGTCGCCAGGTTGCGCAGCTGGCCCGAGGCGCCGGAGAGCAGCGCCTGGGAGAGTACCGGGTAGCGGCTGCGTACCAGTGGGTGTGCCGCCAGTTCGCTGTTCGGGGTGGCGGCGCCGATCCGGATGCCGCCGTCGGGCAGCTCCTCGACCTGGTCCGAGGTCAGTCGGCGTACGTCCACCAGCAGGTCCGGCGTGGCCACCTCGAGCTTCATCAGGTCGACCAGATTCGTCCCGCCGCCGAGGAACGCGCCGTTGGGCGCCTCGGCGAGCAACGCGACGGCACCTGTCACGTCGTCGGCCCGGGTGTACCGGAACGGCCTCATCGCCGGGCCAGTTCCTGGATCGCCGGCACGATGTTCGCGTACGCGGCGCAGCGGCAGAGGTTGCCGCTCATCCGTTCCCGGATCTCGTCGGCGTCCAGCCCGGTCCGCCCCCCGTCGCCGGCCGGGACACGGTCCGTGGTCACCGCGCTCGGCCAGCCCGCCTCGGCCTCGCGCAGCATCGCCACCGCCGAGACGATCTGCCCGGGTGTGCAGTAGCCGCACTGGAAGGCGTCGTACCGGATGAAGCACTGCTGCATCGGGTGCAGTTCGCCGTCCGGTGCCAGGCCGGCGGCGGTGACGATCTCGGCCCCGTCGTGTGCCACCGCGAGGGCGAGGCAGCTGTTCACCCGCCGCCCGTCCAGCAGGATCGTGCAGGCGCCGCACTGCCCGTGGTCGCAGCCCTTCTTCGGACTGGTGTTGCCCAGCCGCTCCCGGAGCGCGTCCAACAGGGTGGTCCGGGTGTCGACGGTGACCCGGTGGGCGGTCCCGTCCACCCGGAGGCTGACCTCGGCATCCATCCTCGGCGGCCTCCCGTGGTCGAGTCGCGGACGAACATCCCCAAACTAGCCATACCAATGCGGTGAAGCGGTGAAATGCGGCAATCCCTTCGGAGGGCGCTGGCGGGGTGGAGCCGGCGCCGGGCGTACCCCCGGGGGCCGCCAGCACGGCGCTGCTGCTCCGGCGGACCTGGGCGTGCGGGCCGCCGCGCGGCGTGGGCGACAATCGACGCCATGCGGTTCGGCATCCTGGGCGCGACCGAGGTGTACGCGGGCGACGGCCGGCGACTCGCCGTCGGTGGCCCGCGCCTGCGTGCCCTGCTGGCGCTGCTGCTCCTCGACGCCGGCCGGGTGGTCTCGGCGGACCGTCTGATCCAGGGCCTGTACGGCGACGCCCCACCCACCCGGGCCGCGAACGCGTTGCAGTCCCAGGTCTCCCGGCTGCGCCAGGTGCTCTCCGGTGTCGACGGGCCGGAGCCACCTGTGGAGTTCCATCCGGCGGGCTACCGGATCGCGGTGCAGCCGGAGGACGTCGACCTGCACCGGTTCACCCGGCTGGTGGCGGACGGCCAGCGCGCCCTGGCCCGGGGTGACCGCCGGGGCGCAGTCGAGCTGCTGCGTGCCGCGTCGCGGCTGTGGCGCGGGGAGCCGCTGGCCGACGTCCGGGAGGCACCGTTCGCCCGGGCCCAGGCGATCCGCCTGGACGAGCTGCGGCTCGCCGCCGTCGAGGACCGGGTGGCGGCGGAACTCGACCTTGACGGGGCCGTGTCCTCCGTGGCCGAATTGCGGGAGCTGGTGGCGGCGTACCCGCTGCGGGAACGCCTGCGTGGACAGCTCATCCGCGCGCTGTATCTCGGCGGTCGTCGGGCCGAGGCGCTGGCCACCTTCGAGGAGGCCCGGCGACTGCTCGCGGCGGAACTCGGCACCGACCCGTCTCCGGAACTGGCCGCGCTGCACGTGGCGGTGCTGCGCGACGATCCCGCACTGCTCCCGGCCGCCGGAACAGCCAGCCCGGCCGCCGGAGCACCCGGCCCGGCCGTCGGAGCACCCGGCCCGGCCACCGATCCGCCGAGCCTGGCCGTCGAGGGTGCCGGTCCGGCCGTCGCTACGCCGAGCCCGGAGGTCGAGGTTGGCGGTCCGGCCGCCGCCGGACTGTCCGGGGTGGCCGTCGGCCTGCCCGGGCAGCTCAGCAGCTTCGTCGGCCGGGAGGAGGAACTGGCCCGGGTCGGCAAGCTCCTCGGTGAGGGGCGGTTGGTCACGCTGCACGGTCCCGGTGGTGCCGGCAAGACCCGGCTGGCCATCGAGGCGGCCGGCCGGCAGTCCGGCGAGGTGTTCCTGGTCGAACTCGCGGCGGTGACCGCGGGGGCGGACGTCGCCTCGGCGGTACTTGCCGCGCTGAACCTGCGCGACGCCGCGCTGCGCGCCCAGGGCGGTCCCCGGGACGCCGCCGACCGGCTGGTCACGGCGCTCGCCGAGCGCAGCCTGCTGCTGGTACTCGACAACTGCGAGCACCTGGTCGCCGATGTCGCCCGGCTCGTCGCGCGGCTGCTCGGCGCCTGCCCGAGGGTGCGGGTGCTGGCCACCAGCCGGGAGCCGCTCGGGCTCACCGGCGAGGCGCTCTGCCCGGTCTCCGGGTTGCCGCTGCCACCGGTCGAGACCGGCGTCGAGGCCGCCCCGGGGTACCCGGCCGTCCGGCTCTTCGCCGAACGGGCCGCCGACGTGGCACCGGGATTCGCCGTCGGCCCGGACAACCTCTCTGCGGTACTGCGGATATGCCGTACCCTCGACGGCCTGCCGCTCGCCATCGAGTTGGCGGCGGCCCGGCTCCGGGCACTGCCGGTCACCGAGATCGCGGCCCGGCTCGACGACCGGTTCCGGCTGCTGACCCGGGGCAGCCGGCTCGCCCAGCCCCGGCACCAGACCCTATGTGCGGTGGTGCAGTGGAGCTGGGATCTGCTGGACGAGACCGAGCAGCGGTTGGCGCGCCGGTTGACGGTCTTTGCCGGCGGCGCCGACCTGGCCGCCGTCGAGCGGGTCTGCGGGCCGCTCGACCCGGGCCGGGGTGACCTCCGCGCGGCCGGCGCCGAGCCGCTCGACCAGGGCCGGGGTGACACCCGCCCAGCTGGCGAAGACCTGCTCGACGTGCTCTCCAGCCTGGTCGACAAGTCCCTGGTGGAGGCGAGCGGCGGGCGCTTCCGGATGCTGGAGACGGTGCGCGCGTTCGGCGCCGAACGGCTGGCCGAGGCCGGCGAGGCGGAGGAACTGCGGCGGGCGCACGCGGCGTACTTCCTCGAACTGGCCCGTACCGCCGATCTGCGGTTGCGCGGCGCGGACCAGCTGGACTGGCTGCGCCGGCTGGACGGTGACCGCGACGACCTGCACGCCGCGTTGCGCCGGGCGATGGCCGCCGGAGACGTCACCACCGCGCTGGAGCTGGTCGCCGCGCTGTCGTTCTACTGGTGGCTGCGCGGCCTGCGGGGTGAGGGGGCCGCACTCGCCGCCCAACTCGTCGAGCAGGTCGGCGGCGACCCGCCCCCCGACCTCGCCGAGGAGTACGCCCTCTGCCTGCTGCACGCCTCGCTCGGCGGGTACGGCTCGGGACCGCGGGGCGTCGAACCGGCCGCCACGCTCCTGTGGAGCCTCGGCCGTCCACCCCGGCAGCCGTTCCTGCTCTATCTGTCCGGGGTCGCCAACGGCCCACCGCCGGAGCTGGCGGCGCAGTTGCTCGGCACCCCGGAAGGCTGGACCGGACTCATCGGGACCGACCCGTGGAGCCGGGCGCTGGCGGCGCTCGGCATGGGGATGATGCTGATGCTCGAAGGCCGCTACGAGGAGGCGTACGTCCGGCTCGACCGGGCGTTGGCCGACTTCCGGGCCATCGGGGAGCGGTGGGGGACGATCCTGGTCCTGACGATCCTGATCGAGCTGGCCTACCGGCGCCGCGACCACACCCACGCGGCCCTTGTCGACGAGGCGCTGCGACTGGCCGACGAACTCGGCTCGATGCTCGACATGGCCGAACTGCTGCGTACCCGGGGCGATGGCCGGCTCGGCATCGACGACCTGGCCGGTGCGGCGGACGACTACCGGCGGGTGCTGGAGCTGGCCCTGCCGGCCGGCGCGCCGGAGCTGCTGGCGGCGGCACATCTCGGGCTCGGCGAGATCGCCCGCCGGCACGGTGACCTGGATCGGGCGCGCCGGCTCTGCGAGCAGGCGTTGGCGGAGTGCCCGACCGGCTGGTTCGGCGCGGAGGGGGTACGGCTCTCGGCGCTCGCAGCCCTGGGACAGATCCTCGCGGCGACCGGGGACGAGGCCGGCGCCCGGACCCGGTTCCGTCAGGTGCTGGGCGGTGCGGCGGGAGTGTGGGAGCTGAGCATCCTGACGATCGCGGTCGAGGGCTTCGTCGGACCGGTGCTCCGGGACGGCGACGCCGACCGGGCCGGCCTGCTGCTCGGCGCGATCGCGGCGTTGCAGCCCGGCTTCGGCAGCGCGGCGGCGATCGACGACGCACCGGTCGCCGCCGCCGTCCGGGCCCGGCTGGGCGTTGCGGCGTACCGGCGTCTGCTGGCCCGGGGTGCGGCACTGACCCGGGAAGAGGCGTTGGCGATGCTGGCCACCCCCTGACCGGAGACGACCGCGCCGACCCGCGACCGGTGCGCGACGCGGTACGAGACGCAATAGGCGACGCGGTGCGCGGCCGGTCAGCGCGGCCGTCAGCGATCGGTGCGTGACCGGTGCGCGCGGTCGGCGACGGTCTACGGCATGACAACGCAGACATCAGCGGTCGTGGCCGAGGGACTGCACAAGCGGTACGGCGAGACCCGGGCCCTCGACGGGTTCGACCTGAGCGTGCCGGCCGGCACGGTGTGCGGGCTGCTCGGGCCGAACGGCGCCGGCAAGACCACGGCGGTCCGGATTCTCGCCACGCTGTTGCGCTTCGACTCCGGTCGGGCTCAGGTGGCCGGGTACGACGTGGCCCGGCAGCCCGAGCGGGTCCGTGAGGTGATCGGCCTGACCGGTCAGTACGCGGCGGTCGACGAGGTACTCAGCGGACGGCAGAACCTGATCCTTTTCGGTCGGCTACACCAGCTCTCGGCTCGGACGGCCCGACGCCGCGCGGACGAGTTGCTGGAGCAGTTCGGGCTGACCGCCGCGGCGAGCCGGTCACCGGCGGAGTACTCCGGCGGGATGCGCCGCAGGCTGGACCTGGCGGCCAGTCTGATCATGACCCCCCAGGTGCTCTTCCTCGACGAGCCGACCACCGGGCTCGACCCGCGCAGCCGCAACCAGCTCTGGTCGGCGGTACGCGGTCTCGTCGCCGACGGCACCACCGTGCTGCTGAGCACGCAGTACCTGGAGGAGGCGGACCAACTCGCCGACCGGATCCTGGTGGTAGACGCCGGGCGGGTGGTCGCGGAGGGCACCTCGGCCGAGCTGAAGGCGCGGATCGGGGCGGACCGGATCGAGGTGGTGGTCCGGCACGCGACGGAACTCGGTACCGCCGCCGGGATCGTCGAACGTTCCGCAGCCGGGCCGGTGGCGCTCGACGCGGAGATCCGGCAGCTCAGCGCTCCGGTCGTGGACCGGGTGGCGGCGCTCGGCGACGTGATGCGGGCGCTGCGGGACGCCGGTATCGCTGTCGACGACATCGGGTTGCGTCGACCGACCCTCGACGAGGCGTTCCTGCACCTGACCGGAAAGCAGAACCCGGCGGTGCAGCCGACCGCCACGGGAGCGTCAAGGTGACGGGGCGGGGCGCGGACCGGCCGGGCGGGTACGACGACGAGCAGAACGCAGGTGACGGCATGACCAGTACGTTGCAGGCACAGCACCGGGCGCAGCAGGTGCGTCCGGTCCGGCGGCCGGCGGGGCCGTTGGCCCGGTTCCGTCGGGCGGTGACCGACGGCTGGGTGATGACCGGCCGGAACATGGGGCACGTGATCCGCTCGCCGGAGGAGATCGTCATCTACTTCAGCCTGCCGATCATGTTCGTACTGGTCTTCGGTTACGTCTTCGGCAGCGGGATGGCGGTGCCCGGCCAGGGCAACTACCGGGAGTACCTGCTGCCCGGCGTCTTCGTGATGACCATGCTGTACGGGCTGGGCGCCACCGCCAGCGGCATCGCCATGGACGTCAGCCGGGGCGTGGTGGACCGGTTCCGGTCGATGCCGATGGCCCGGACCGCGCTGGTCACCGGGCGGACCGGTGCCGACCTGCTCCGCGCGTTGCTGGAGATGAGCATCCTGGTCGTCTGTGGCCTGCTGGTCGGCTGGCAGTGGCGCAACGGCCTGCTGGACGCGCTCGCGGCGGTGGGGCTGATCCTGCTGCTGCGGCTCGCGCTCACCTGGGTCGGCATCTTCCTCGGGCTGATGGTGCCGAATCCGGACACCGTCGGTGTGATCGTCTTTCCGCTGGCCTTTCCGCTGACCGCGCTCTCCAACGTCTTCGTGGCACCGGACCTGATGCCGGACTGGCTCGGCGCGATCTCGTCGTGGAATCCGCTGTCGGCGACTGTCGCGGCCAGCCGCGAGCTGTTCGGCAACCCGGGGACCGGCGGGGAATCCTGGGCGGCGCAGCACCCGCTGCTGCTCGCGGTCAGCTGGCCGCTGCTGCTGATCGTCGTCTTCGCACCACTGGCTGTCCGCCGGTACCAGCGACTGAGTCGCTGAACGGCAGGCCGGGTACCGCCCGGTCCGGGGGAGCGCTGGGGGATCCGGCCGGTGGTCGCGGGTGTGACCGCCGGCCGGATGCCCCCTGCCGGGCGTCAGGCGCAGAGCTGGATCTCAGGCGTGGAGCTGGGCGTCGAGCAGCGCCGAGGCGGTGAGCGCGGCCAGCCCGTCGTTCGATCCGGGCTGCGGCGGGTTTATCGGCAACTTGACGCGAAATCCGATCTCCTTTATCGTCTTGGCGACGAAAACAGGGGAGGTGGCGCGTCATGGCGGACGTGACCAGGCGGCTGTTCCTGCGACACCTGCGCGGGGCGCCGACCACGTGGATCCGGCACTCCGTGCGAGGCAACGTACGGCACGAGGGGGTCGGACAGTCCTTCTGGTACCGGCCGCTGGTCAGCGTACTGAGTGAGGTGCCGATCGACGACCGTGAACTGCCACTGCTGTTCCACGCCCGGACCAGTGACTTCGCCGACGTCACGGTGCAGGCGACGGTGACGTACCGGATCGCCGACCCGGCGCTGGCGGCGAGCCGGCTGGACTTCTCGGTCGACCCGCGCCGGGGTGTGGCCCGCGGACGGCCGCTCGACCAGATCGCCACCCTGCTGGCCGAGCTGGCCCAGCAGCCGGCGCTGGACCTGCTGGCCCGGGTGCCGCTGGCCGAGGCGCTCACCGACATCGCCGCCGTCCGCGAGGCGGTCACGGCGGCGCTGCGCGACGAGGTCCGGCTGGCCGACGTGGGCGTCTCGGTGGTCAGCGCCCGGGTGGTGGCGGTGCGGCCGGAGCCGGAGATGGAGCGGGCGCTCCAGACACCGACCCGGGAGTCGGTGCAGGTCGAGGCCGATCGGGCAACCTACGCCCGCCGGGCCCAGGCGGTCGAACAGGAGCGGGCGATCGCCGAGAACGAGTTGCAGAACAAGATCGAGCTGGCCCGCCGGGAACAGCAGCTGGTCGAGCAGCACGGCGCCAACTCCCGACGCAAGGTCGAGCTGGAGGCGGCCGCCGAGCTGGCGGTGGCCCAGGGCAAGGCCGAGCGGGAGAAGGTGACGAACGCGGCGGCAGCCGAGCGGGCCCGGGTGCTCGCCGCCGCCGAGGCGGACAAGGAGCGCACCCTCGCCGGGGCGAAGGCCGACGGGGTACGCGTGATCGGGCTCGCCGAGGCCGAGGCGGAGACGGCTCGACTGGCGGCGTACCGGGATCTGCCCCCGGAGGTGCTGCACGCGCTGGCGCTGCGCGAGGTGGCGGGGCAGCTTCCCGAGATCGGCCAGCTCACGGTCACTCCGGACGTGCTGACCGGCCTGCTGGGCCGGCTGTCCCGGTGACCGGGCCGGCGCCGGGCGCGGCACGGCCGCGGCGGTGCGGGGCGCGACCGGTCGGGCGGGCCGGATGAGCGCCACCCTGGCCCCCAGGGTGGTCGTGGTGAGCCGGCGCAGCGAACTCGACGAGTTGCTGGCCCACCACGGCACCCGGGCGGCAGCCGGCTACTACCTGCACCAACGAGGGCGCGACCTGGCCGAGGTGGTGACCCGGCACGACGCGCTCCAGGATGCGCTGACCACCGTCGGCGCGGCGATCCCGGCGGACTGGCGCCGGGGGCGGGTGGACCGGGACGACCTGCCCCGCTTCCCGTTCGCTCCGGAGGACATCGTGGTGGCGGTCGGCCAGGACGGACTGGTCGCCAACGTCGCCAAGTACCTCGACGGGCAGCCGGTGATCGGGGTGGACCCGGAGCCCGGCCGCAACGCGGGAGTACTCGTCCGATTCGGGCCCGAGGCGGTCGCCCGGCTGCTCCCCGCAGTGGTCGCCGGACGTGCTCCGCTGCGCGAACGGACAATGGTCCGAGCCGTCCTCGACGACGGCCAGGAGCTGATCGGGCTCAACGAGGTCTACGCGGGGCACCCCGGTCACCAGTCGGCGCGCTATCTGCTCTCCACCGCCGACGGTCGACGGGAACGCCAGTCCTCCTCGGGCCTGGTCGTCGGCACCGGCACCGGAGCGACCGGCTGGTGCGCCTCGATCGCCCGGGAACGCGCCGCCGCGCCGCCGTTGCCGGCCCCGGACGAACCGGCACTGTGCTGGTTCGTCCGGGAGGCGTGGCCGTCCCCGGCCACCGGCGCGTCGCTGACCGCCGGGCGGCTCGGCGCGGACGAGACGCTGGAGATCGTCGCGGAACACGAGCGGCTGGTGGTCTTCGCCGACGGGCTGGACGGCGACCACCTGACGATGGCCTGGGGGCAGCGGCTGACCGTCGGCCCGGCCGAGCGCCGGCTACGCCTGGTCGAGCCGCTGTCCGCGGCGGCCGGCTCGGGCGTCCGCCCGGGACGTGCGGCAGCGTGCCGCGGCCGAGGTTGAGTGCCGTGGCCGAGGTTTGACCGCCGCGATCGAGCCTGGGGTGTTCGCCGGTGGGGGCGCCACCCAGGGCAGGATGCCGTCGGCCATGCCGGCCGCGCCGGCCGCGCCGGACCCGGCGGTCTCGGCGAGCAGGGCCTGGCCGATCCCGGCGACACCGGCCAGCAGTCCGGGGTTCTGCCTGGCCCAGCGCGAGACACCGCCACTGCCCGGGACGAGCCTCGCGGTCCGGCACAGGGTGCTGGTCGCGGCGTCGATGGTGCGCGCGTACCGGGCCGGTGTCACGAAGCCCTGCCGCTCGATCGACCTGATGATCGTCAAGTTTCCGGCCAGCCCGTGACACAGGACCATCCGGTCCACTCCGTCCTCGGACAGCCAGTCGAGTGACCGGATCGTCGTGTCGAGTCCGGACGCGATCTCCTCGCGCAGCCGGGGTGTGCCGAGCAGTCGCCAGGTCAGGGCTCGCCCCAGCGCGATGCCCGGGGCGCCGTGACACCAGGCGAACGCATACCGCCGGCCGCCTCCGGAGCCTCGGGCGGTCGGCTGGACCCGGAAGTCGGGCCAGTTGCGCTGGACGCGGGAGAAGCGCTGTCGCTCGTACTCGACAGCGGCCAGCGCCGCGTTGCGGTACCGGTCGTCGCCGGTGGCCACGGCGAGGTCGGCCAGGGCCAGTGCGATGCCGGCGCAGCCGTGGGCCAGCCCGGTCAGCGGTACGTTGCTGCGCACCTGCGGCTCCCGCCAGGCGACTGTGTCGGCGACCCGGATCGCCCTGGTCAGCAGTACCCGGCCGACTTTCTCCGCCGCGTCGAGTACCGGGCCGTCCACTCCCTCCCGGACCAGCGTCAGCAGCCCGGTGACGGTACCGGCGAGACCCGCCAACCAGTCGTTGCCCGGGCAGATCAGATCGCGGTCGAGCCGGTCCCGGACGATCTGTTCGCCAAGGGCTCGAAGCTCGGGGCGGTCCAGCCGGTGAGCGGCCCGCAGCAGGCTGGTGGCGACCCCTGACCAGCCGAGATAGTAGCCGGCCTCATTCGGCGCCATCCGCTGCTCGACCTGTCGGGCGGCACACCGGAACGCGCCGACCGCCGCGTCGGCGAAGCGCCCGTCGTCGACGGTCTCGGCCAGTGTCGCCAGGAAGGACGCCACGCCTGCCGCGCCGGAGTAGACGTCCGCGCCGATCGCCGCCCAGCTCTCCCGGCCGCGCGGACCCCACCAGTTGCAGGCGTCGCCCCACCACACCGCCTCGGCCAGCAGTACCTCCCCGATGGCCACTGCGGCCCCGACCGGATCAGCCGGCGGCGAGCCGGCAGCGAACGGGTCGACCGCACCAGCCCCAGAACCGGCGGGGCCAGGGCCAGCGGCGGCGGCAGGGTCAGCGGGGCCAGGGCCAGCGGCGAGTTGCCGCAGTACGCCGGAGCCGGGGTTCTGATAGGGCACGACCATCGAGACCCCGTTGACGTCCAGCCAGTTGACCACCTCTGCCGCGCGGCGTACCGGTCCGCGTGCCCGGCGCGCAGCCGGGGTGCAGAGCGCCTCGGCGAGCAGCCGGCACCGGTGCTGGCCGAAGCTCTCGCCGCCGCCCGGATCCTGCGCCACCCCGACACCGCGCAGCAGCGCAGCGGTGAGCGGGGGAATCCGGTCCCTGAGCACCGGATCCAACTCCTGGTGGCAGCCGGCGACCACCTCGGCCACGGCCGGGTACAGCGCACCGGCCACGTAGAGCACCGCAGAGTCGCAGCGCTGGTACCCCTGCGGAGTGTTCGCCAGCTTGAGGGCGAACGGTATCGACCGGGCGTTCAGTCCGGCGCTCAGCAGCCGGGTGAGCGTGCCGGCGCCATCGGCCAGGATGTTCCAGTAGACACGGATCGTCGAGTCCGGTTTGGACGGCTGGGCGACGGTGCCGAACACGTAGCAGAAGCCCGGTTGCACCGCGCGGAGGCAGGCCGACTGCCGTACGGTCAGCGTGTCTCCCGGCGAGGTGCCCGGATCCGGTCCGGCGAGCGCCGAGCGGGGTACCAGGAAGGAGAGCCCGTCGCGGATGGCGATCACGCCCTCGGGGTGCGGGCGGGCGAAGCGCCAGGTTCCGTCCGGCGGACCGGCACCCACGATGCTGTCCCGGATCTGCTCGACGAAGGCGGCGTCCGGCGCGTTGCCGGCCGGAGCCTCCCGCAGGCGGGTGGGGACGGGAATGCCGGTGACGAAGAAGTGCTGGTAGAGATGTCGGGCCAGCGTCGACCGGATCGACGCCGACGCTGACCGGTCGGCGCTGTCGCTCGGCGGTGCGGCGGAGATCCGCTGTCCGAACCAGACGAAGCGTCGTTCGTCGAGGACCCGGACGTGCCTGACGAGATCCGCCAACTGTTCCCGATACGAAGTCATCGCGGGTTCCTCAGCTCACCGGGATACCGAGCAGGTGGCGGACACCCTCGTAGGGACGTCGGGCGAGATTGTGCGCGAGTTGGAGCGCCATGACGCATCGAGGGTCCAGGGTCTCCTCGCCCACACTGGCTTCGAAGATCGACCAGAGCAGTCTGACGACGCTGAACCGGACGGCACGGTCGAGCACCGAGCGGCGTTCGACCGCCGAGAGCCGCCGCGCGGTGGCGTAGCCACGCCAGAACGTCGCCAGTGCCTCCTGTAGCTCGGGTACCGACAGCGCCGACCGGGCGACCATCGTCTCCGCCGTCCCGGTGCGGGGATCCGGCATCGAGCCGAGCCAGGAGCCGAGATAGGCGGCGATGACGCAGCCGATGTCCCAGGCTGCGTCGCCCAGCCCGGCAGACTCGAAGTCGACGAGTACCGGTCGGGCGACGCTGCTGCCGTTCGTGTCCGGCAGCAGCACGTGTGGCCATTTGACCTCGCCGTGGATCCAGGTCGTGCGGCGCCAGCCCTCCCGGCAGCCGGTCAGGGTGGCACAGAGCGTCACGTCCTGCTGTACGCATCGGACCAGCTCAGTCGTGGCGGCGCCGAGAAACTCGCGAAGCGCGACCGGTGGCAC
The DNA here is from genome assembly GCF_002846275.1 of Plantactinospora sp. CNZ320. Classification (NCBI taxonomy): domain Bacteria; kingdom Bacillati; phylum Actinomycetota; class Actinomycetes; order Micromonosporales; family Micromonosporaceae; genus Plantactinospora; species Plantactinospora sp. CNZ320. The sequence goes on along the minus strand of NZ_PJMP01000001.1, from coordinate 1,564,977 downwards.
GTCCAGCAGGAGCGACGGCGGCAGTGGCGCGTACGGATCGTCGGCGGTCGGCGGAAGCTCGTGCAGTGCGGCGAGGAGCCGGCCGAGTCCCCGCCCGATCCGGGTCGTCGAGCGCCGGGACGTGATCCGCAGCGGGTCGGACGGTCGGGACGGCCAGACCGCCTCCAGCACCAGCAGCGGCAGGTCCGGATCGTGCCGGACCAGCCGGGGGCCGATGCCCCGGTACTCCTCGCGGGGCGACAGAACCTGGTAGACCCGGGTCTCGTGCCGGACCGTCGCCCGCTGTTCGGGACTCGTCGGATGCTTGAGGAAGTAGCAGCGGCCCGGACCGGCCTCGACGACGTGACTCGAACTGCGGCTGCTCCGGGTGGTCAGCACCACGTCGCAGGGATCGTCGCCCTCCCGGAGCAGGAGACCATTGTCGCGCAGATAGCCCAGCAGGCTCGCCGGCGACGACACTCCCGGAGCGGGGATGCCCCGCGCGGCCGGACTCTCGACGGCGGGCGCCCCGCTCACACCCGGCAGAAGACCGTGCAGAAGCATGTCTGCTGTTCGATGGTGATCTGGGGGCGGCAGAAATAGGGGTAGGTCTGCGGATAGCGGAGGATGTCGACATCCGGCCCGCGGCGTCCGCGCCGCAGCCGGGGCCGCGACTCCGGTACGCCGTCGCCGGCCCCCTCCGCCGCGATCCCGGCCAAGTACGGCCCACGCAGGAAGTCCGCGTGCAGGTCGGCGGAGGCGGTGTTGACGTGGTCGACGGTGGCCGAGGCCCGGACGACGACGACACTCGGATCCAGGGAGGTGGCGTCCGCAGCGGCCTGGCGGAAAGTGACGATGTCCGTCTCGGCAATCCGGAGGTAGCTGTCCAGACCCACGGTCAGATAGAGCCGCCAGTATCCGTTCTGGATGTCCCGACCGAGATGGCCGTGCAGTTCCACCACGTCGGGGGGCGGATCCTGCGGCGCCGCCCGTAGGTCGTCGACGAGACGGTCCTGTCGCAACGGCGGTTGGTGGGCGGCCGGTCCCGATTTCTCATCCGGCATGGCGAAACTCCTCTGTGGATTCCGTCGAGCGACGTTCAGAAGGTCGCCTTCGGGGCTCCCCGGCCCGGGTCGACCCGGCTCGGCCCGGCCGCCGAGGGGCGTACGTCGACGTCGAAGATCGCCGTCGGCAGATAGACGGTGGCGCAGGCGTTCGGGATGTCCACCACCCCGGAGAAGCGCCCCTCGATCGGGGCGGCACCGAGGATCAGGTACGCCTGCTCGGGGCTGTAACCGAAGCGGGTCAGGTAGTCGATCGCGTGCAGGCAGGCGCGCTGGAACGCGAGCTGCGAGTCGAGATAGCGCTGCTCCCCGTCGGTACTCACCGAGATGCCGGAGAAGGCCAACCACTGGCTGTACTGCGGAGCCACGATCCCCGGTAGGAAGATCGCGTTCTCCGACACCCCGTATGTGGTCATCCCGCCCTTGATCACGTCCACGTGCAGGTCGATGTAGCCACCCATCTCGATCGCACCGCAGAAGGTGATCTCACCATCGCCCTGGGAGAAGTGCAGGTCGCCGACGGAGAGGTTGGCGCCGGGGACGTACACCGGATAGAAGATCCGGGTCCCCTTGGTCAGGTTCTTGATGTCCTGGTTGCCGCCGTTCTCCCGGGGCGGCGCGGTCCGGGCCGCCTCCGCCGCGACCCGGTCGAAGTCGGCGCCGGTCAGCGAGCCGAGGATCGCACCGTCCGGCAGCGGCGGCAGCGACAGCGGTGGCACCCGGTCCGGGTCGGTGGCCCGCAGCGCTCCCTCCCGCTTGTTCCACTTGGCCAGCAGCGCCGCCGAGGGAGCGGTGCCCATCAGACCCGGGTGGATCATCCCGGTGAAGGTCACCCCGGGAATGTGCCGGGACGTGGCCTGCTGCCCGCTGAAGTCCCAGATCGCCTTGTAGGCGTCCGGGTAGTAGTCGGTCAGGAAGCCGCCGCCGTTCTGCTTCGGGAAGATGCCCGTGTAGCCCCAGCCCTGGCCGGCGAGCGGACCCGAGTCCTCCTGCGGGATCGGTCCCACGTCGAGGATGTCGACCACCAGCAGGTCGCCGGGCTCGGCACCACTTACCGAGAACGGGCCGCTGAGCGCGTGCACGATCTGCAACGGCGCGTCCCGGACGTCCTCGGCCGAGTCGTCGTTGTGGATCGCGCCGTCGAACCACTCCCGGCAGTGCGCCCGGAACGACTGGCCGGGCCGCACGGTGGCGACCGGCGGGATCTCCGGATGCCACCGGTTGTGGCCCATCAGTTCCTGCTCGGTGAACTTCTTCGTCGAGTCCAGCGGAAACAACACCTCGGGCATCGCGGCTTCCCTTTCACCCGTCAAGGTCGTGGTAGACGGGCGTGCCCGGGGTGGGTCGGTCGGGCCGCCGCGCCGCGTCGGCCGGGAACCCGGGACACCACCTCCGGGGCTTCGGCGCTGCGGCCGGCCCGGTCGAGGGCCGCGACCAGGGGCCGCGGCATGGCACGCAGCGACGGAGCCGAGAAGACCCGGCCGGCCTCCGCCGCGCAGGTCGCGCACCGGAGGTGCGCGGGAGCCTGCCCGATCGGAAACCGGGCCGGGAAGACCCCGTCCCGGGGACACCGGTACTCGTACGTCGCCACGGCTACAGGATCGGACCAGATGGGGCGACTTCGCAGGTCAACGCCACAAGTGACACCTTTCGGTGCCAATGTTTCGCAGGCCGGTCGCGCGGCGACACCGGAGCACGCGGACGAGCTGACGAGGCTGTGTGCCGGCCACGTACCGATGCTTGCCCAAGAGCATCTAGTACCAGATACTGGCCGGCAACATTCACCGCGACCGTCCCGCGGGGCCACCAGCCCACCGCCGGTCGCTGCCACGGGGAGGCGACTATTCCTTCAACGACAGCACAGAGGCGTCGTTCGAAAACAGCCAGGCGACGGTCCCGTTGGGCCGTTCTGGCGGCCGGGGTGCTGCTGGCCAGCGGCCTGAGCGCAGTGGATCCCGCCGGCCCTCAGCACGCCGCCGCGGACGAGGTAGGCACCCTCGGTTCGTCGGCGCGCGCCAGCCTCGGCGGATACCCGGTGTGGGCGCACTTCTCGAACCCGCGTACCGGGCGGGACTACACGATCATCGATGAGCTGAAGCGGCTGATCAACGCCGCGCCGTCGGGTTCGGTCATCCGGGGCACGATCTTCTCGATCAGCATCGACTCGGTGGCGTCCACTCTGGTCAACGCGAAGAACCGGGGTGTGACCGTACAGGTGGTGTTGGACGGCAAGGTGGCGAACTCCTCCGACCCGTCGATTCCGCTCATCCGCCAGCTCACGCACAAGTTCTGCACCAACTCGAACGGCGGGGGTGGCTGCATCAGCACCAGCCCGGACGGGGACATGCACGTCAAGTCGTTCACGTTCACGTCCACAAGGGACCCGAACGGGACGGCCCGGAGCAACGTGTCGTGGTTCAGTTCCTCGAACCTGACCTACTCGTCGGGGCCGGACGCGTTCAACAACGCGGTCACCGTCTACGGCGACGCGGCGTTGATGAACGGACTGAACACGAACTTCGCCGACATGTGGGCGCGGCGCCACTACACCGACAACGACTACTACGATGCGGAGTCCGGGCGCGGGCGGTACATCGCGTCCGCCGGGGACGTTTACGCCTCGCCGGAGGGGGTCGGCCAGACCGACACCATCGCGACCCGGATCAACGACATCACCCCCGACAGCAACTGCCAGATGCGCATCGGGATGCCGTCCGTCACGAGTGGACGTCCGGTGGTCCTCAACCAGATCCTGCGCTACCGCAGTGGCGGGTGTCGGGTGTGGATGGTGGTCGGTGGCACGCCCGAAGAGGGCATCAGGATGAACGAGACGGTCTACCACACCCTGCTGAACGCCGGGGTGAACATCCGGCGGATGGCGAAGGTGCACGACAAGTACTTCATCTCGTACGGCAAGTACGGCGAAGGCGTGTACCGGTTCCGCGTGCACACCGGATCGCAGAACTGGACGCAGGACGCGCTCAACGAGAACGACGAGATCTTCGTCAAGATGGGACCTGAGGCGTCGGACTCGAATCCGCTCTACGACGCCTTCATCGGCCACTTCAACAGCGCCTACAACTACGGCACGACGTGCACGGTGAGCAACTTCCCCTGTAAGTGACCGACCGCCGTCGCCCACCCGACCGATCGCGGTTCGGGTGGGCGACGCGGACCGTCCCCGACCAGCCGTGGCCGGTCGCCGGGATGTCAGTCGACGACAGTGACGTCCTTCCAGAAGGCGACCCGGTCCCGGACCATCTCGGCGTCCGGCTTCGGCTCCGGGTAATACCAGACGGCGTCGACGCTGCGCCGGCCCTCGTGCTCCAGCGTGTAGTACGACGCGGTGCCCTTCCAGGGGCAGATCGTGTGCGTGTCCGAGTCTCGCACCAGGTCGTCGCGCAGGGCCGTACGCGGGAAGTAGTGGTTGCCCTCGACCACGACGGTGTCGGCGCTCTCCGCGATGACCAGGTCGTTCCAGATGGCTTTCGGCATGTCTCCCAGACTATGCCGGGCCTGGGGCCGATCGGCCCTGCTCGGGCAGGCGGAATCGAGCTGTCCCCCGGCCGGGTGGGGGACAGCTCGACCACGCGTGCGAGGCGGAGCGTCGTGCTCAGCGGCCGGTCCGGTCCAGGTTCGGCAGCGGGCGTTCCGCCATCACCGTTCCGGCCTCGTCGTACCCGACGAGCGTCGGCGGTTCGACGCGCCCGTCGGCCAGGTACCAGAAGAAGAGTTGGCCCTCGGCGAGCAGCGCCGGCCGGGTGCTCCCGTCGGGAAGCCGTAGCTCCGCCCGGGTGACGCCGCCGGCGGTGGCCCACATGGTGTGTATTCCGCGGTCGTCAGCCGATCCGCCGACGCTGTGGAAGGGCCCGCTACCACGGTCCGACGCCGTCTCGCAGCTCCCGCCGGCCAGCCGGAAGTCCTCCGGGGCGGGTCGGTCGAGCGGGCCGGGCGACTCGAACATCGGGGCGACGCATGTCGTGCCGTCCCCGCTCCGCGCGGACCAGACCGACAGGACCATGCCGTCCGGACCCGGTGCCTGGGCCACCCGCCGCGCCGTCTGGACGTCCACCCCGCCACCGGTTTCCGTGCTCCAGAACGAGAGCGGTCCGGTGAACGAGTCCGGCAGCAGTCCGCCGGCCGCCGCGACGCCCGCGCCCGACGCGAGCACACCGGCGGTCAGGGCGGTGGTGAGCAGCACCCGTCGCCGACGCGGCCGCACCTCGACCGGCGCCGGTGCGTCGGCGGCGGTTCGCAGCAGGCGGGCCAGCGCCGCCTCCCGGGCGGCGGAGGGCCAGTTGTCGTCGACAGTGCTCGTCGGCCGCAGCTTTTCGAGGGTGGCGAGCCTGCTCAGCCTGTTCATGCGGTACCTCCGGATGGCAGTGATTTCGGTGTGGGGTCGGTATTCGTGGCCGTCTCCGGGTCGCCGTCGGCCCGCAGCCGCCGGCGGGCCCGGAGCAGGCGTACGTGGAAGGCGGGCAGCGAGCACCCGGCCACCTTCGCCGCCTGCCGGGGGGTCAGCCCGTCCCAGGCGACCAGCAGCAGTGCTTCGCGCTCCCTGGGTGTCAGGGCCGCCAGCCCGGCCAGCACGGCGGCGCGTTCGGTGGCGATCACGTCCGCCGCGACGGCCGGTTCGGCGACCTGACGGAGCCGTTCCAACTCCGCGACCAGCCGAGCCTGTCGATGCCCGGACCGGCGCAGGTTGCTGATCGTGTTCCGGGCGACCACCAGCAACCAGGGCAGAGGGTCGTCCGGAACGCTGGCCAGCCGCCGCCAGGCCACCAGGAACGTTTCCGACACCACCTCCTGGGCGGTGTCGGCGTCGACATGGCGCAGCGCGTACGCCATGATGCGGGGACTGTACTGCGTCCACAGCGCCACGAGCCGCTGTTCTTCTTCGCTCACACCTCGTACTGTCCGGTCGACCCGGCAAACTTACGCCCCGCTGTCCTGAGGGTCCGATGGCGGGCGGGTTGACGGTACGTTTCCGGCGGGTGAAGGAAAATACCGCGCCATCGAAGGTGATCGCAAGATATTGACTTGTGATCCTGCGGCAGCCATCCTCGTCGATATTCGATCCCCGCTCGGTATGGAGGACCCCTTGTTCAGAAGTACCGCCAGAATCCTCGCGGCGCTCACCATGGCGGCGGCGGCCACCCTGGTCGCGACCGTGACCACCGCCGGACCCGCGCAGGCCGACGGCTGCTACACCTGGGGCCGGACCCTCTCGGAGGGAATGTCCGGTGAGGACGTACGGCAGTTGCAGGTCCGGGTCGCCGGCTACCCCGGCTACAACGCGGTCCTCGGCATCGACGGTGCCTTCGGGCCGGCCACCCGGGCGGCGGTGGTCCGCTTCCAGCAGGCGTACGGCCTCGGTGCCGACGGAGTCGCCGGCCCGCAGACCTTCAACCAGATCTACGCCCTCCAGGACGACGACTGCACCCCGGTCAACTTCAGCTATTCAGAGTTGAACACCTGCAACTCGGACTGGTCCGGCGGTGCCGTCTCGGCCGCCACCGCCCGGTTCAACGCCCTGGTGAACATGTGGAAGCTCCAGGCCATGCGGCACGCCCTCGGTGACCAGTCGATCCGGGTGACAAGCGCATTCCGCAGCTACTCCTGCAACAGCGCGGTCGGCGGCTCGGCCACCAGCCGGCACCTCTACGGTGACGCGGTCGACCTCGGGGTCAGCCCGCACTCGCTGTGCCGACTCGCCCAGCAGGCCCGCAACCACGGCTGGCGGGAGATCCTCGGCCCTGGTTACCCCGGACACAGCGACCACACCCACGTGGCGCACAAGTCGAGCCGTACCTGGTCGGCGAGTTCCTGCGGGGTCTCCTGACCATACCGCCGGGGCGCCCGTCGGCGGCGGGACGGGCAGCGGCGGTCCCCAGGTTCGTTCACCGGGCCCCTTCCACACGGAAGGGGCCCGGTGGCCGTACTCCCAGGCAGCGTCACGCCTCGATCAATCTCGCCCGCACAGCGCGTTCTGGATCAGCGTGTCGGCGCCGCGTTGCTGCCGGAGGAGGCTGTCGAACGAATCACCGAGCGAGGCGGACATGGAGACCACAGCGCTGCGCCGACCGTCGCCGCTGACACCGGTGACCGTGATGTATCCGCCGTCCCCGCCGTCGTGTCCCCAGTAGACACCGCCGCAGGGCAGCGGCCGGCGGGCCAGACCGAGCCCGTAGCGACCGCCCGGCCAGATCGTCCCGATCTCCTCGCTGATCTCGACCGTCCGCGTCATCTCGGCCAGTTGCGCGGGGCGCAGCAGCCGGCCGCCCAGTAGTGCCCGGAAGAACCGGTCGAGATCCCGGGTGCTGGAGGTCATGGCGTCCGGGTCCACCAGAATCTGCTCGGTGACGTCGATAAGCTCCCCGGTCTCGAAGAGTTGGTATGCCTTCGCGTGCGGTCGGGGTAGGAACGGCGAGGTTCCGGGCCAGGTGGTGTGGTGCAGCCCGAGCGGAGCGACGATCCGGTCGGTGATCTCCTGGTGCAGGGCACGGCCGGTCACCCGTTCGATGATCATGCCGACGAGCACGAAGCCGGTGTTGGCGTAGCCCCAGTCCGTTCCGGGCTCGAAGTCCGGCGGGTGGTTCATCGCCCGCTCCACGAGTTGCTCGCGGGTGTACACGTCGTACCGCTGCTGGAGATACTCCTCGGGTGTGGTGTAGCCGGGCAGGTCGTCGTGGATGCCGCTGGTGTTCTGCAACAGGTGCCGTACGGTGATCCGACGGCCGTCGTTGCCGTTGCCGCGCACGACGCCGGGTAGCCACCGCTCGACCGGGTCGTCGAGGGACAGCCGGCCCTCTCCGACCAGTTGCAGGGCGACGGTGGCTTCGAACGCCTTGCGGGTGCTCGCGATCCGGAACCGTCCGTTCGGTGGCACCGGGCGTCCGGTGGCCCGGTCGGCGACGCCGCTGGTGGCGACGAGGTGCCGACCGTCAGGGGTGGTCACCCGGGCTTGCACACCGGTCACCCCGAGGGCGCTTATCGCGTCGGTGTCCCGTTGCAACCGGCTGTCGGTGTGGCCGGAACCGGTCCTCGAACCCTCGGCCGGGTCGAGCCCGGTGACCGCGAAGGTGAGCGCGACGAGTCCCGCCGCCGCGCCCGATGCGACCTGTCGCCTCGACAGGTTGATGCTGCTCTCCGATCTCATGGCGCTGACGTTAGGAGCCGTGTCGACGGATCCCGATACCCCGTACCACCGGATCTGAGGTACGGCTGGCTGTAGTGCCACGGGCGGCGGCCACCAGGCAGACTCGACGCCGTGTCGGAAACAGAACAGGACGCCGCCGCCCGGAGGAGGATGCCCAACGCCGGGATCAGCCCACTGCTGGAAAGCACCAGCCCCCTGTTGAGACGTGGCAGGGGAGTTCCGTGACGTCGGGTCGACGGTGGGTGCAGGTGTGGCGTGCCGCCACCTACCTCCTGGGATCCCTTTTCACCGGGATCGCCACGCTGCTCGCGCTGCCGCTGCTCTGTTATCCGGGGCTGGCCCGGCGGTGGGCGAACTGGCACCGTGACCGCGCCGGCCGACTGCTCGGCACGCCGCTCGCGTCGCGTCCGGCCCTGCCCGGGGCGGGGCGTGCACCGGAGGGTCGCCGGACGCGACGATGGGCCGATCCTGCGACGCCCCGCGATCTGCTCTGGCTGCCGGTGAACGCCGTCACCGGGGTCGTGCTCGGCCTGCTCACCCTGCTCTGCGTGGGCAACCTCCTGCCTGCGGCGGTCGCCACACCGCTGTGGTGGGCTTTCGCGCCGGAGGATCGGCCACGGCTGTTCATCGACATTCCGGTGACCGGCTGGACGACAGCCCTCACCCTCGGCCCACTGCAGATCGTCCTGCTCACCGTGCTGGCGTACCTCGTGTTTCCGTCGATCGCTCGGGTACACGCCCGGATCTGCCTGTCGGTGCTGTCGCACTCGACGGCCGAACAGCTCGCCGACCGGGTCGCCGAGCTGACCCGTACCCGGGCAGACGTGCTCGACGCACACGGTGCGGAGTTGCGCCGGATCGAACGCGACCTGCACGACGGCACCCAGGCACGGCTGGTGGCCATCGCGATGCGGCTGGCCGTGGCCCGCCGGACACTGTCCGACAGTCCGCGAGACGAGCAGTTCCTGGCAGAACTTCTCCGGGACGCACACGTCGGGACCGAGGAGGCGATGACCGAACTCCGCGAGGTGATCCGAACCGTCTACCCGCCGATCCTCGCCGACCGCGGCCTCACCGGCGCACTGAGCGCGGTGACGGCCCGCTGCGGCGTACCGACCCGGTTGGACATCGGCGACCTCGGGCCGGTACCGGCAGCCGTGGAGGCCGTCGTCTACTTCGCCGTCGCCGAGGCACTCACGAACGTCGCCAGGCACAGCCAGGCGACCACGGCCGGCGTACGGGTGAGCCGCACGGCAGAGCGGTTGTCGGTGGTGATCACCGACGATGGCGTTGGCGGTGCCGACGACCGGTTGGGCACCGGCCTGGCCGGGATCCGTCGCCGGGTACTCGCGCTCGACGGCACCGTCGAGGTCGACAGTCCGGCCGGCGGGCCGACGACGGTCACCATGGAGCTGCCGTGCGGGTTGTGATCGCCGAGGACAACGTGCTGCTGGCCACCGGGCTGGAACTGCTGCTCAAGAGCGTGGGGTTCGACATCGCCGCCATCGCGAGCGACGCGGCGGGCTTCCTCACCGCCGTGCGGGACCATCGGCCCGACGTCACTATCGTCGATGTCCGGCTGCCGCCGTCGTATCGGGACGAGGGCATCCGGGCCGCCCTCCAGGCCCGGCGGGAACACCCCGGCCTGCCGGTCCTGGTGCTGTCGCAGTACGTCGAGCAGCAGTACGCCGCCGAACTGCTCGCCACCACCGGCGGGGGTGTCGGCTATCTCCTCAAGGACCGCGTCAGCCGGGTGGACGAGTTCGTCGACGCGCTGCGTCGAGTGGCCGCCGGTGGCACCGCCATGGACACCGAGGTCATCGCCCAACTCCTCGCCCACCGTGGAGACCCGATCGCCGCCCTCACTCCCCGCGAGCGCGAGGTACTCGCACTGATGGCCCAGGGACACGACAACGACACCATCGCCGACCGGCTTGTCATCAGCGACAACGGCGTACACAAGCACATCGGCAACATCTTCCAGAAGCTTGGCCTCGCCGTGACCGACAGCGGTCATCGCCGCGTCCTCGCCGTTCTCGCCTACCTCAACGGCGCGGGCCAGAGCGGCGGCTGATTCGGTGTCGGGGCGTGACTGTCGAAACCCGATGGCCGTGGCGACCGGGCGGGTGCGATGATCGGCTCCTGGGTCGCTAGCTCAACTGGCAGAGCATTCGGCTGAGTAGCGCTTCCGCTTTCCGCCTGTGCGGTGATGGATGGCGCTTCCTTCTCCTTATTGGATCGAAGGGTTCGGGGTTCGAATCCCCGGCGGCCCACTTTTCGCGGTTGCAGTCCGGCAACTGCCGGAGTCGACCGGAACGGGGGACGCACGTGCTCGAAAAGCTGATCATCCAGAAGACCCTGCGCGTGCCGGCCAGCACCGGCGCGGCCGGCGACGGCGCCGGGGTGGCCCGGCAGCTGGACGCGGCGCTGCTCGACGTCGGGTTCTCGGCGTCGCGGGCACTGCTGGAACATGTCGGCGGCCTGGCCCCGGCACCGGCGATGGACCTCGCCGCAACTGTGGTCTCGGCCGTACGCGAGCTGGTCGGCGACCAAGTCCAGCACAACGCCTACTTCATCGGCTTCCCGGACGACGTGCCGGACACTGTGGAGTTCTGGCTGGAGCGGCTGCGGGCGGCAGTGCTCACCGGCGGCGGTGTGGCGACCGACGCGCAGCTGCGCGACGCGATCGCCTCGGGTGGGGTGAACCTGCTCGACCTGCCGGCCTACGGGACCTACCAGCACACCTACGCCGAGCTGTTGGCCGCGCACGACGACCTGGTCAGCACGGCCGGGGACCGGCTGACCCTGCTACGCCTCGGTGACTCCGCCGAGGTGGAGGCGGAGCGGCTCTACCTGGCTCTGGCCGGCAGCTCGACGCCACACGGCGAGACGGATCTCGCGATCCTCAGCGAGCTCGCGGTCGCCTGCATGGACGGTACGCAGCCGACCGAGATTCCGGTGCGGGAGAACCGTGCCGTGCTCAACGGCGTCCGGCTCGTACTCGGACGGCCACTGGTCGGCGTGGACACCACGACCGACGTGCTGCGCCTCGCCTGCCACGTCTCCGGCGGGGACGTCTCGCTCGTGACACCCACCCGATTCCGTGCCTTCCGGCGCCGGGAGCGGCGGATCATGCTGGCCGCGCTCGACGAGGTCGTCGGCGCCAGCCCGGCCAAGCTCGGCGATGTCGTGGGCTACGCGGAGCGGTGGAAGCGGCTCGGGGAACGGCTGCACCCGCACGAGTACGACCAGTGGCCGCACGCGCAGCAGGTGTTCGCGGTCGCGCGCGGCGAGCGGCGGGTACGCAATCTCGCCGGCCGGGCGGAGGCGGCGATCCGCGCCGGAGCGGTCGGTTCGGCAGCCTCCACGCTCTCGGCTGCGCCGGGTCTGCTCCTGCGTTCCGCCGACCGGCTGCTGCGGCTGGCCCCGACGCCCGAGCGTGCCGCCGTTGTCGAAGCAGTCACCGGTGCGCTCGACTCGGCGTCGGGTCGAGTGCTCCTCTCGCTGCGGGAGCATGTCGACAACCGGCTGACGCCCGCCTCCGCCCGGATGTACGCGAGCCGCTCGCGCACCGCGTGGATCGGTCCCGACAACCGGCCACCGCTGCCGGCCGAGCTGGTGGCCGAGCTGTCCTCGCTGCTCGACGCCGAGATCAGCGCCCGGCTGCCGGAACTGGACCGGCCACTCGTGGTGGACCCGGAAGTGCTCGATGTCGCACTGCCGCTCTCCGGCAAGGCGACCGAGGACGGCTTCGCGGTCCTGCCGAGGGGCTCCCGGGCATCGGTCTCCGGTGAGCTGCTGCGCTTCTTCACATACTGGCGCCAGACCAGTCGCCGCACCGACTACGACCTGTCGGTGCTGCTGCTCGATGACGAGTTCCACAACGCGGGCCAGGTGTCCTGGACGAACTACCGCCACGACGGGGTGGTGCACTCCGGCGACATCACGAACGCCAGGGAGGGCGCCACCGAGTTCATCGACGTGCCCCTGACGATCGGCGGACCATACGTGGTTCCACAGGTCAACATCTATGCTGGTGAGTCGTTCGACGAGGTCGCCGAGTCGATGTTCGGGTACCAGACCCGCAGCAAGGACCAGCACGGCGCCCCGTTCGACGCCCGGACCGTGCGGGCGCGTTCGCAGATGCGTGGCCAGGGCCGGATCGCGCTGCCGATGGTGTTCGCCCGGAGCGAGCGTGGCTGGCAGGCGGTGTGGCTGCACCTCTATCTGCGGGGCAGGCCGTCGTTCAACCGGGTGGAGGAGAATGCTTTCAACACGGCCGACCGGGTACGCGCACTTGTGGAGCGGCGCTATCTCACCGTTTCCTACCTCGTCGAGCGGTGGCGCGCGCGGGCCGAGGTCAGGACGTGGGACGGCCGGCTTCCGGACGAGCCGGTCACCTTCGTCGGCATCGAGGCACCAGAGGACCTGCCGGACGGATCGGAGGCATATACACTGCACCGACTCAGTGAGCTGATTCCCGGTTAGCGACGACCACCGAGGCCATGCGGGCGCTTCCTTCTACTCCGTTCGATTCGGGGCCCTCCGCGGCTAGCGGAGGATCTGGCACTCAGCACCCGCGCTTTCCTCGGCCGTCGTTCACGGTCGGTTCCGTTGGCTCGCCGTCCGCCCGGCGTGGCTCAGGTGACCCGAAGAGCTGCCATAAACTGATCCGGTGACATTGGACGGATACCGGCTCGCCATCGACTTCGGTACCTCGTCCACGGTGGCGATGCTCGCGGGTCCGGACGGACGTGCCAGACCACTGCTCTCCGACGCATCGCCGCTGCTGCCGTCCGGGGTGTTCGCAGGGCCGGAGCCGGGTTCGTTGCGCACCGGCGTGGATGCCGAACACGCCGCATCCGCCCATCCGGCAGGCTTCGAGGCCAACCCGAAGCGACGGATCGCCGACGGGGTGATCTGGCTCGGCGAACGGGAGGTCGCGGTCGTCGACGCGATCGCCGCGGTGTTGGGCCGGGTGGGTGCCGAGGCGCGGCGGGTGGCTGGCGGGCCAGCGAGCACTGTGGTGCTCACGCATCCGGCTGGGTGGAGCCGTACCCGACTCGGTGTCCTGGCCGATGCCGCCGAACGTGCGGGACTCGGCCCGTGTGCCTTCGTCGCCGAGCCGGTCGCGGCGGCGGCGTACTTCGCTGACGTGCTCGGTCGTGATCTGCCGGTGGGTCGGTGCCTCGTCGTGTACGACCTCGGTGCCGGCACCTGCGACGCCAGCATCGTCCGGCGTACCGGAAGCGGGTTGGAGGTGGTGGCCACCGCCGGGCTGGACGACATCGGCGGCCTGGACCTGGACGCGGTCATCGTGGGCCATGCCCAGGCGTCGACCGCCGCCGGTGACCTGTGGGGACGGTTGGAGTGGCCGCAGACGCCCGCCGACCGGTACGCCCGCCAACTGCTGTGGCGTGAGGCGCGCACCGCCAAGGAACAACTGTCCCGGCACGCCACCGCCGAGCTGCGCATCCCGCTGCTCGACACCGTCGTCCACGTGACTCGCGAGGAGTTCGAGACGGCGGCCCGTCCCCACCTGGACCGCACCGTGGACCTCACCGGCGCCTTGCTCCGGGACGCCGGCGTGCCTCGACAGGAGATCACCGGAATCTTCCTGGTCGGCGGCTCCTCCCGGGTACCGCTCGTCGCCTCACTGTTGCACCGCACCCTCCGGGTCGCTCCCACCGCCCTCGATCATCCCGAACTCGTCGTGGCGGAGGGTGCCCTGCACGCCTCGACAGGCACACCCCGACTGCCTGTCGAACCGGTCCCGCCGGCGCCGGAGAAGTCAGAGTCGGGAAAGCAGGAGCCGGGGAAGCAGGACCCGGGGAAGCAGGAGCCGGGGAAGCAGGAGCCGGAGAGGCAGGGCCGCGTTGGCGTCCTGTCCCGGCGCGGGTTCGTCGTCGGAGCGCTCGGGCTGATCGGGCTCGGCGCGGCGGGCGGGGCGGCCTGGGCGCTCTGGCCGCGAGGCAGGCTGACCGGCGACGACACCTCCGGGATCGCGTTCAGCCGCGACGGCGGGACGCTCGTCTCGACCCATTCCAGTTCTGGCGGCCTGGTCCGCATCTGGGACGTGCAGAACAGGGAACAGCTGGCCGAGGTCGAGGTGGGCACCAGCGGTGTCGGGAACCCGGTGGTCCATCCGGACGGCAACTCGTTCGTCATCAACGAGGCTGACCAGGTCGTCCTGCGCGACGTACGGACCGGCGAGACGATGGAGACGAGGTACGGCCTCGAGGAGAGAACGTCGATGTCGTACTTCGCGGCCGACCCCGACATCACCTTCATCGGACTCAGCCCCGATGGCCTGCTCCTCGCCATCGGCACCAGCACCGATGGCCCGGTTCTCCTCGACATTGCCGGTCGCAAGGTCGTCACCCACCTGATCCCGGCTGGGCACGACTCCAGCATCCCGGTGCGCGGGGTGAACGAGCTGGCGTTCAGCCCGGACGGAAAACGTCTCGCCGTCGCAGGTAGTTCGCCCCCCAGGGATGGGGACGAGGGCTGGATCAGCATGCCGGAGTACGGCTGCACGCTGTGGGACATAGCCAGCCGCCGGGCGCTGACGAACCTCATCCCGGAGGTGACCTATTCGGTGGCGTTCAGCCCGACCGGCGACACTGTGGCCACCGCCGGGAAGTCGGGAGTGCGACTGTGGAACGCGAGTACCGGCGAACTCGGTACCACGTTCACCAGGAACGAGGCGACATCGTTGGCGTTCAGTCCGGACGGCAGAACGCTGTTGACCGGCGGTGCGAACGGCGTCTGCCTCTGGGATGCCGGCACCGGCAGACTCAGCCGTGAGCTGTCCGGAAACCATTTCGACTGGGTGGCGTTCAGCCCTGGCGGCAAAGCCGTCGCGGCGGCGGCTGAAGACGAGGAAGACGCCTCGCCCGGGTGCTGGCTCTGGCAGCTCGACTGACAGCCGACGGTGGCAGTGAGGTCCCGTCCCGGACCGGTGGGAGGTCCCGTCCCGGGCCGGTGGGAGGTCCCGTCCCGGGCCGCCGTGGGGGGAGGCGGTGGCGACCCGGGACGGGACCGGTCGGGTGATGAGGTGTCAGGTCGTCGGTGGCAGCCAGCCGAGGAACCGTACGGCCAGCGTCATCGCGTCGCTCTGCGGCTGGTCGCCGAGTGCGGTCAACAGCTTGCGGGCGAGGTGCAGCCGTAGGCCCTGCCGGTCGCCCCGGAACATGGCGAGCAGGACGAGTCGGGCCGGCTGGCAGGGCCAGTTCGCCCCGCACGCGCGGCAGCGGAAGAGCGGCCGGCTGTGCACGTGCGGGCGGCGGCGGGCGAGCAGTGGCCGGGTCATGTCGACTCGCCGGGCGCGGGTCGGCTCATCGCACCGTGCGTCCGGCCCGGCTGCCCTGGTCGGCGCGGTGGGTCTGGGCCGGTGTCAGCGCACCGGCCCGGCCGATCTCGTGCGAGCCGGTCGTTGAGTTCCAGAGCGCAAACCGGCTGTTCGTGCCCCGACCCCGAGTTCGAGGCGCGTCGGATGGGCGGCGGTCTCGGGGCGGCGATGGTGGCGGGTCCGGCAGTCGGCCGGCCGCCGGGCCACCGGTCGGCGGCGTTTCCGGGGGTACGACCGGAGCTACCCCGACCACACCCCGCCCGCTGCCGGCTGACGGCAGGTACGGCATCGGCACGAGTTCGACCGAGTCCGGGCAGCGCCACCGCCACCCGCAGCGGCAGTACCGCCAGAGCCGGCGCCAGTCCCGACGGTGCCGGGGCTTCGCCGGGCCGACCCGCATCACGACCGCCCGAATACGTGCTACCGGAATCATCGCTTGCCTCCCTTCCGTGGAATTTCCAAAATTGGATGCGGGGACGGCGCCGGGAAAATTGCCGTCCCCGCCGACGCCGCCCCCGCGGCAGCCCTCGCCCGGCCTTCAGTTGCCTTCCCGGAATTGGTTTCGAGCGGGGGCGCTTCTCTTCCACAATGGCCTGTCTCCCCCTACTCTCGGAAGGCGTCGCGCCGCATCGTGGGTGCTAGACGCACATCGTGTGCGTTGTGTGGCGCGCCGGTCGAACTGTGAGGACGGTGTGGTCATGGATGATCGAATTCGTTATCTGCTCGACGAGCTGCGGCTGACTCGGGATGCGCGTGGAATGACGCAGGACGATCTTGCCCGGCATATTCCTTGGGCGTCATCCACCATCGCGATGATCGAGTGTGGCCGTCGCAAACCGCCGCCCGGATTCTGGGATGCCGTGGACCACGTATTGCAGACCGGCGGTGCGCTGGGTCGGCTCGCCACCCGACTCGGCTCGCCGCAGTGGTTCGTCGACTGGTCGGGCGCCGAGCAGGCCGCCGTCTCGTTGCGGTCGTATCAGGCGCTGGTGGTGCCGGGGCTGCTTCAGACCGAGGCGTACGCCCGGGCGGTGTTGACCGAGGCCGGGTTGACCAACCTGGAGGAGGCGGAGCGCCGCCTCGCCACCCGCCTCACCCGGCACGCGCTGCTGACCCGGCCCGACCCGGTGGACCTGACCGCCGTGCTGGACGAGGGACTGTTGCACCGCCCGGTCGGCGGGCCGGCGGTGATGCGCGAGCAACTGGATGCGCTGGTCGCCGCCTGCGCCCTGCCACACGTCCGGCTGCATGTCGTCCCGGCCAGCGTCGGCGCGTACGCTGGGCTGAACGGACCCTTCGTGATCGCGACGGCAGCGGACCGGGCCGAGACCGGCTATCTGGACAACCAGTTGGTCGGGCAGGTGGTCGACGAGCCGGAGGCGCTGGCGTTGTTGCAGCGGGCCTGGGAGGCCGTCCGGAGCGAGGCGCTTCCGCAGCAGCAGTCCACCGAGTTGATACGGGAAGTGGCGGAGAAATGGATCTGACCGGCGCGCAGTGGTTCAAGAGTTCCCGGAGCAGCGGCAACGGCGGTGACTGTGTCGAGGTGGCCGGCAATCTGCCCGGTGTGGTGGGGGTGCGGGACAGCAAGGACCCGTCCGGGCCGGCGCTGGTCTTCGACCCGGCGGCCTGGCACCGCTTCCTCCACGACGTCCCAAAGCAGTAGTCCACCGAGTTGATACGGGAGGTGGCGGAGAAATGGATCTGACCGGCGCGCAGTGGTTCAAGAGTTCCCGGAGCAGCGGCAACGGCGGCGCCTGTGTCGAGGTGGCCGGCAATCTGCCCGGTGTGGTGGGGGTGCGGGACAGCAAGGACCCGTCCGGGCCGGCGCTGGTCTTCGACCCGGCCGCCTGGCACCGCTTCCTCCACGACGTCCCGACCCGCTGACGCCCGGCCGGCTTACCCGCTGACGCCCGGCCGGTTGACGCCTGACCGGCCGGCCCTGGTTTCCGGGCCTGGCATCCCTGAGATTTCTCCGGGTGCCGGTGGCCACCTTCGACAGATGTGCTCCGTCGCGCTCGCGGCGAGGCTGGGCAGATGCGAATTACCTCTCGACGCTGGCTGCTCGGTGGCCTGGTGGCGCTGCTGACGGTGTCGGTGCCGGTCGCCGCACCGGCAGCGCCCGTCCGGACCACACCACCCGTAGCGCCATCCGCGGCGCCGCTGCGGCTGAGCCTGCCCGAGCCGACCGGACCGTACCCGGTCGGCAGCACCGAACTGCACCTGGTCGACGCCGGCCGGCCCGATCCGTGGCTGGACGACGGCCGACCGAGAGAGTTGATGGTGAGCCTCTGGTATCCGGCCCTGACCGCCCACGGCGGGCGCCCGGCGCCGTACCTGCCACCGCTGGCCGGGCGGCGGTTCGCCGAGCGTACCGACAGCCAGCTCGGACTGGCCGCCGGTCAGGTCGACTGGGCCGGAACAGTCACGCACGCCCGGACCGACGTGCCGGTACGCCCCCGGCCTGGCGGCCACCCGGTCGTCATCTTCTCACCCGGCGGTGGCGTACCCCGAACCAACGGCACGATGCTGGTCACCGAGCTGGCCAGCCGGGGGTACGTGGTGGTGACCGTGGACCACACCTACGAGGCGCCGGAGGTCGAGTTTCCCGGTGGCCGGGTCGAGACGCAGCGGCTCCCCGACATCGACCCCACCGAACTCAACCACCGGATGCTCGACACCCGGATCCGGGACACCCGGTTCGTCCTCGACCAGCTCGCGGTACTGGCCGGGGGCGGAAACCCGGACGCCGGACAGCACCGACCACCGCCCGGCCTCGGTGCCGCACTCGACCTGTCCCGGGTCGGGATGTTCGGCCACTCCGCCGGGGGCTTCACGGCTGCCGAGACGATGCTGTCGGACCGCCGGCTCGACGCCGGGGTGAACATGGACGGCAGCCTGGCGTACAGCTTCTCGGCCGGGGACTTCGGCGAGGTGGTGGACCGTGGGCTCGACCGGCCGTTCCTGCTGTTCGGGGCGGGGCAGAGCGTTGGTACGCCGCACACCCACCAGCACGCCCGGGACTGGGCGGGCTTCTGGGCGAACTCCACCGGCTGGAAGCTGGACCTCTACGTGGCCGATGGTGAGCACTTCACCTTCACCGACCACCAGCCGCTGCTGCCGCAACTCGCCGAGGAGGTCGCGCTGCCGCCGGGACTGGTCGAGGGGGCGATCGGCACCGTGCACCCGGACCGGATCGTCGCGTCGCTGAAGGCGTATCTCGCTGCCTTCTTCGACCAGCACCTGCGGGGCCGGCCGCAGCCGCTGCTCCGGGATCCGTCGCCCCGGCATCCCGACGTCACCTTCGTGCGCCCGTAGTGGGTACGTCGGGCCGCGCTGCGCCCAGCTTGGGTAACCGGCGCGTTCACTCCACCAGGGCTACCGGCCAACGCCTCATCCGATAGGGGAGCCAGATGACACGGCCCGCGATTCGGCCCACCAGCTTCAGGTCGACGAGATGATCCAGCAGCGCAGGGTCCACGGCGGACAACGAAATGTGCTGGTCGAGCGCATCGCCGAACAACGACCGCAGCGCCGTCAGATCCATCTCGTACTGGACCCGGTTGGCCGAATCGTGGGCATCCTCGACGAGCGCGAACCCGGGCCCGCGTCGCCAGGTGAGCATGCCGTAGCGCCACGACGAGCGCGCGGCAGCGTCGTCGCGAGGTGGCGTCAGGTGCCTCGCATGCTCGTGCGCGACGCTCGGCAGCCCGCCAGTCCAGTGCAGCGGCAGCCCGTGCGCGAGAGCGGCCTTGCCCAGCTCGAACCAGTCCGGAAGCGCGGGCTCGGTCAGCTCGCCGCCGTCGACCTTCAGCATGGCGACGCCGGCGTCCGCCAGGACCCGGAGATCGCGCGGAGCCAGCCTGGCCCCTGGCCACGCGTCGAACTCGATGGTGAGGCCGAGCCCGGCAACGCCCGACATCGAGATCGCCGCGAGCACCTGACTGATTCCGTCCGGGTCGATCCGGACGACCGCCCGCTTCCTCGCCGGGTCGTGTCGCACCTGGCCGGCCTCGCGCAGGGCGGCGAGCACCGGTTCCGAGTCGGCGAACGGCACGGCCGGCGCGACGGTGCGAGCCGAGCCGGCGACCCGGGGCAGCGCGTACGGGGTGTGCTGAAGCGGCAACGGGCGCAACGACAGCTCACGCGGCAACGAGTTCACCCTCTTCCTTCCACGACACCCGTTCGCGGGCGTTTGCCGGCATGGCCAGCGCGACCCAGACCCCGTCGTCTTCGTAGACCAGGCCGAGCGTCCGCCAACGGTGCAGCAGGTCCTGCACGGTCCTGTCGTCGATGTCGTAACCGCCGGCCCGCAGCGCGGCCTGGATCGCCGGCAGCGACAGGTGTCTGGCCAGCGTGAGGTAGATCGCGGCTTCGTCGTCGCGCAGCACGTGGTCGCGGATCGGCCAGCCGTCACGACGGTCTTCGATGAGAACCTCGTTGTCGCCGAGTCGGTAGTGCAGCGTCGATCGCTCGTAGGCTCGCTGCCAGTGATCGATCCCGTCACTCAACCGCTTCGCTTCCAGATCGTCGATCCCCCGCGCCGGGTACGCGAACGCGTACGCGAGGTTGGCCAGTTCGGACTCCGACAAGGGGTAGACGATCCCGTACCACTCGGCGGCTCTACGCGGCCCGTCGATGCCGAGTTCGGGGCGGAGGTACAGCGGGGAGAACCGGTCCAGTGCCAGTCGACTGCTCCGTCGCGGCGGCGGTAGGTGTACCAGGGCGGGAATCTGGTCCACCACGTGTGCGTAGTCGCGCTCCCACTCTTCGCCCGGAAACCCGTACAGATAGTTCCACAGTGGAAAGATTCCGTACTCCCGGAACAGGCGTATCGCGCGTACCTGCGCCGCTCCGGTTGTGCCCTTGTCCATGAGTGAAAGTGGCCCGGACGCGAGGCTCTCGATGCCCGGCTGAACCGACACCACGCCTGCGGCGGCGAGTACGGCGAGCTCGTCCGGCTTGAGGTTCGACTTCACCTCGTAGAAGAGGCGCAGGTCCCAGCCGGTCTTGGCCAGTTGCGGCAACAGGGTCGTCAGGTATGCGGGGTCGAGGATGTTGTCGGTCATCGTCACGTCGAGAATGCCGAACTCGGTGACGGCCTCGGAGATCTCCTTCCAGGCTCGCTCCGGGGGCTTCGACCGGTAGCCGATGCTTCCGCCGTTCAGGCCACAGAAGGTGCACTGCCGCTTCTCACCCCACCAGCAACCGCGCGACGTCTCCAGCCGGAGGAAGGTTTCGGAGATCCATGGACGGGCGGGCGACCGGTGCACGTGTTCGAAGTACGGCCGGATCGTGGCGATGGGCAACGCGGGCCCTGGCGTCCCGATCGGTTTGTAGGGGTTCTCGACCGATCGGCCGTGTGCGTCACGCCAGCAGAGGCTTGTCACAGACTCGAACCCGCGCTTGTCGGCCATCGCTTCGAGTAGTTCGGTAAGCGGCCGCTCTCCCTCGCCACGAACGACGAAGTCGATCTGCGGGAAGTTGCGGTGCAGGGCAGCGCCCATGTCCCCGTCGCAGTTCGCGCCGCCCAGGGCGACCGGCAGGTCGGGGCGTCGCTGTTTCAGGCGCAGGGCAACGGCCAGTGACGGGACGTTCTGCTCGAACGTCGTGGTCAGGCCAACCAGGTCCGGCCCTGTCGCCAGCACCCGTTCGACCACCTGATCGACGAACTCCGGCGCACGATGATGCAGCGCAACTGCGGTGCCGAGGTTCTGGAAGCCCACGCGTTCGAGGTACGCCGTGAACTCGGCCTGCCGCCAGCCGGGCTCGAACAGAGCGGACGTGAAGACCCACTCTCCGACCCCGTAGTCGTACCCGCCCTCGCTGATCGCGAGGTAGTCAGCAGGGCTGAGACCGGCGGCGTCGTCCAGGCAGTACTCCGCGTAGTTCAGGTTTTCGTAGAGCTGCGTAACCTGGTGGCCGAGGTCGGTAGCGACGGTGTCCAAGGTGGACATCGCCATCGACGGCCAGGTGAGGGCTTGCCAGGGCATGTTGACGAGCGTGATCCGCATCCGGTGTCCTCGATGGCGAAGAAGTCGATGGCCGCACCCTCACGTGGCGGACAGCGAGCGCCGGTAGCGTGCCGGGTCGGCGACGCTACCGGCGTGGTGTGACTCGCTACGGGGCGTCAAACGGCGCTCTCAGCGGCTCATTGCCATTCGATGGCGCCGGCGCCCTTGCGGGGGACGACGACCCGTGTCTGACGGACCACGAGCCGAGGGTTGGCGCTCTCGCTCGCAGCCCTTGATGCTCGAGCGGAGTCCGACGTCGTGGATGTAGGGGTAGCGACCGGCAACGTCCTGTCCATTGCGACTCCCCGTTGATCAGGTTAGGTCCCTATTGGACCAGCTCAACCCCCGCAAGTGTTGACCATGGCACGGACCCGAGTCAACCGACGAGCCGGCTTGTCCGCACCGGCCCGGCATCGGTGTTGGTACACGTCTTGTGATTGATCCTGTCGGTTCGTGCGGATCGCGGGCCGGTTCGGTCGGGTGCTGGGGGATGTTCGCCGAGGAGACTGTCGAGCTGCCCCGCTTGTGCGCCCGGCAACCCCGGCTTGCGCGCCCCGCCTGTGCACCCAGCTCGACAGTCTCCGTACCGACCACCCACCACCCCGCCACTAGAAGCTGCTGACCAACTTCACGAACGCCTCGTCGATGTCCTTCGGATCCTGGGCGTTGAAGGCCTTTCCAGCGGACGCCTTCGAGATCTGGTCCAGCGGGCCGAACTCGGATTGCTGGTCGAAGGCGATACAGAAGATCTTCACCGGTCGCGCCGGATCCAGCTTGACGTCCCGGAGCAGCTCGGCGAGGGTACCGCCGGTCTTGTGCTCGTTCTTGCCGTCGGTGAGCACCACCACCGCGTTGATCCGGGTGCGGTCGTAGTTGTCGAGCATGTGGCGGTGCGCCGCCCGTACCGTCGTGTGCAGCGCGGTGCCACCGTCGACGTGCAGCTTCTTCAGCCGGTCGGTGAGGAGCTTCTGGTCGAAGCTGGCGAGCGGCACCTCCTCGCTGTAGGGCCGTTTCCCTCGCTGCGTCGTCTCCGACGAGAACGACCAGAGCGCCACCCGGTCCTCGGAGTTCAACAGGGCGAGTCCCTTGGCCGCGGCGTCGGCCGCCACCTCGAACCGGCTACGGTCGCCGATCCGGGCGGTCATCGAACCGGAGGTGTCGATGGCGATGAGGATGTTGGCCTTCTTGCGGAGCGTGCTCCAACTCTCCAGGATCGCGCTCACCACGTTCGGCTCCGGCGGGTCGAAGTAGGTCAGTTCGGTGTTGCCAGGCCCGCGTACCGACGCGACGAGGCCGTCCGGGGCGTTGCGCTCGTGGTCGCGGAAGCCGAGCTGCCCGAAGGCCCGTTGTTGCGCGTCCTCCTGGAGGAAGTTCAGGAAGTCCTCGGCGGCCTTCCGCTGTCGCCGGTCAGCGGAGGGCAACACCACGTACGGGTGGTCGAGGTTGAACGTGCCCTCCTTGGGATAGAGGGCGACAAGCGGCACTCTGGGCTTCTCGCCCCTGTTCGGGCTCAGCTCGCCCTCGTTGTAGAGATAGACCAGCTCCTCCTGGACCACGATCGCGCTCATGTCGGTGGCGGTCGTCTGGTCGACGCCGGAGAGGTCAGCCTCGGCGAGGTCCCGCAACAGCTCCACCGAGTCGTCGTTGTAGTGCGACACGTTGGCCTCGATCCGGCGGACGAACTGGGTCACCGCGGGTTTACCGAGATCTGCCTCGGTCAGGTCGCTGGCCCGGTTGACCGCGGCGTAGTACGTCGCGATGGTGGCCGCCAGGCCGGAGGTGGAGAGCCTCGGGTTGTCCTTGCCGAAGGTGAACTGTCCCCACCCGGGCCGTCCGAAGGTCGACCATCCGGCGTCGCCGGACAGGCCGAGGATCTCGCCCCAGCCGAGCTGGCCGCGCTGCCTGAGCACCTCGGCTTTCGGTTGTGGCATGGCGATCACCAGCGGACTGTTCGCAATGGACGGGTATTTGCCCGGGGTCTGCACGGGCCGGCCGGCCGCCTCGTCCAACAGCTTCAACTGGCCGGTCCACAGGCTGGACGTCGGCAGCCACACCTGGGGCTCGGCAAGGGCGGGTTGCTTGGCGGCCCAGCCGCCGGCCAGCGCCTCCATGGCTCGGCCCGAGGTCAGGCCGTGCACGGTGACTGTGGCGCAGGTGTCACCGACGCGCCGGCGGCTGTCGTTGTAGCGCTGGGCGAGTTGGCTGATCAGTGCGCTCTTCTCCGAGGAGGAGTTGACCGTCAGCGGTACGCAGTTTCCCGCCTCCGTGCGCTCCGCCGGATCGGGCCGGACGATCAGGTAGGCGGCGGCGATGACGCCGAGCCCGGCGACGATCGCCACCGTGTACGGCAACCAGGCCCGGACACCCTTGCTACCTGAAGCCATGTGATCCTCCGAAGGTCGGCGTACTGGTAAACGTTCTGCCCGCTCCTTCGGACCTCGGGGGAGGGGAGGCCCGGGGGCGCGGCGGGAGTCAGAACCGCGGGCCGTGCGGTGGGCGCTCGGTTGCCGGGCCGCTCGGGGCGGAGTCCGCTCCGGGCGGGACGGCCAGCGCCGCGGCGACGAGCACGCGGATCGTGTAGACCACCAGGAAGGTGATCGCTCCGGTGAGCGCCCCGATGCTGATCGAGGTGGACCCGGCGTAACCGGCTGCCGCACCGACCGCACCGAGGAAGATCGCGGTCGAAACACCCCACGGGTTGCCGAGTTCGCCCCGCAGGCGTCGCGGCCAGGGCTCCCGTGTCGGACCGCTCGGTCGCACCGCCGCGCGGGCCCGGACGGGTTCCGGCCGGGTCGGGTTCGGCGCGACCTCACCGGCCAGCGCGGAGGTGCCGGCTGCCGATCCGGGCGGCATCGGCGAGGTGCCGGATATCGGGCCGGTCGGCATCGGCGTGGTGCTGGCGGGCGTCGGCTCCGGTCGGGGCGGCTTGGCCCGGCCGCTCGCCGGACGGGTCGAGACCGTGGCGGTGGCCGTCGCGTTGCCCTCCTTCAGGACCGCCTCCATCGGCATGGTCTTCGCGGGCGAAGCGGCATAGCCGAGCAGGTGCAGCAGGACCTGCTCGGAGTGCGGGCGGGCCAGCGGGTCCTTGGCCAGGCATCGCCGGACCAGGTCGTCGAGCGGGTCGGGCAGCGCGGGCAGGTCGGGTGGTTCGTGGAGCACCCGGTGCATCACGACGGCTATCGAGTCGTTGCCGAACGGTGCCTTGCCGGCCGCCGCGAACACCAGGGTCGCCGCCCAGGCGAAGACGTCGCAAGCCGGACCCACGTTGTTGTCCCGGAACCGTTCCGGCGCCATGTACGGCGCGGTACCCACGATCTGCCGGGTCATCGTCTCGGTGGCGTCGAGCGCGCGGGCGATGCCGAAGTCGATCACCCGAGGACCGTCCGCGCCGAGGATGACGTTGTCCGGCTTGAGATCGCAGTGTACGACGTCGGCCCGGTGGATCGCGGTGAGCGCGGTGGCGGTACCGACGGCCAGCCGGTGCAACGCGTTCCCGGAGATCGGCCCCTGGTCGCGTACCTGCCGGTAGAGGGTGGGGCCGGCGATGAACTCGCTGACCACGTACGGCGTGTCGCCGTCCACCTCGGCGTGCAGGATCTGCGCGGTGCAGAAGGGCGCGACCTGCCGGGCGGCGGCGATCTCCCTGACGAACCGGGTCTTGGCCTTCGGGTCGTGGCGCAGGTCAACGTTGATCATTTTGATCGCGACGTGCTGCCCGGTGCCGTCGCGCCCCAGGTAGACGACGCCCTGGCCGCCCATGCCGAGCCGGCCGAGCACCTGGTAGGGGCCGATCGCGCGCGGATCGTGCGAACTCAACGGTGTGCTGTTCGGCGTCGCCGCTGCCCACTGTGCCAATCCGACTCCCCGATCCGACGACCGACCACCCGCACGCGGTGAAAGGTCATGGTGCCATGCCGGTGCGACGCAGCGGTCTGCGGCGTTACCGCACTCCATCCACTCGGGACGACAGCGGGCGAGGTCGATCAGTCGGAGCGGTGAGGCCGGTTCCCTACCGGGCGGACGGCACCGGCAGGCCCGCCTCGTAGCCGACCGCGAACGCTTCCAGGGCGGCGTCGGTGCCGGCTCGGTCACCGGTGGCGAGCAGGTCGAGCAGCAGGCCCCGGATCACCGCCAGGCCGAGCCGGGCGTGCGTGCGGGCCACCTCGGCGGGTACGCCCCGGCGGGCGGCCAGCTCGACGTTCAGGTCCAGCCAACTGTCCACCACGCCCTCCAGCAGTGCCGTGGTGCCCGGATGCCCCTGCACCGCCTGGCCGTACAGCTCGAAGAAGAGCCGCTCGTACGGCCACAGCGCCGGGTCGGCCAGCCGCCGCCACATGCTCCGGATCACCTCCGCCGGCTGGGTCGCCGGATTGAACTCCAGTGTGGAAAGCGCGGCACGCTGCCGGTTCTCGATCTCCCGCACCACCTCGACGAGCAGCCCCTCCTTAGAGCCGAAGTGATAGATCAGCATCCGGTGGCTGGTGCCGAGGTCCGCCGCCAACCGGCGCAGGCTCAGCCCGCCGACACCCTGCTCGGCGATCCGCTCGACGACCCGGGAGAGCAGTTGTTCGCGTACTTCAGCAGGCATGTACCATACGGTACATGTACCAGGTGGTACACGAATCGGGGAGGGTGCGGACGATGGCACGAGAAGAGATCGACGTGAGGGTGCACACCACGGCCAGCCCGGCGGTGGTCTACGCGCTGCTGGTCGACGGCGCCGGCTGGCCCGGCTGGTCGCCGCTGGACTCCTTCGAGTTGGAGCGCCCCGGCCCGGACGAGCCGGAGGGGGTCGGTGCGATCCGGGTCTTCCGGACCGGTCGGGTGACCAGCCGCGAGCGGGTGGTCGAACGGGTGCCGGACCGCCGGTTCAGCTACGAACTGGTCTCCGGGATGCCGCTGCGCGGCTACCGGGCCGACGTCGACCTCACCCCGGAGCGCGGTGGCACCTCGATCCGCTGGCACTCCACCTTCACCGCCAAGGTGCCGGGCACCGGCTGGATCTACCGGCGGACGCTGCACCGGTTCATCGGCCAGGTCGCGGCCGGCCTCGCCGCGCACGCCGCCACCCTGGCAGCCGGTGACCACCCGCCGGCCGAGCGTACGGGTCTGCGTGGTCGCGATGCCGGGGTCAATTAGTATGGCGCCGGCTATCCGGAGCGTAACCGTGTGATCCCTGCTCACCGGCGGCGCTCCGTCGTCGGCGCAGCGGGCATTTCGTGGAGGATCACATGAGCACCGGGACCGAGACTTTCGAGTTCCAGGCCGAGGCGCGTCAGCTACTCCAGCTGATGGTCCATTCGATCTATTCGAACAAGGACATCTTCCTGCGGGAACTCATCTCCAACGCCTCCGACGCGTTGGACAAACTGCGGCTGGCGGCATTCGCCGACAAGGATCTGGAGGTCGACACCTCCGACCTGCACATCGTCATCGAGGTCGACCGGGAGGCGCGTACCCTGACCGTCCGGGACAACGGCATCGGGATGTCCCGGGACGAGGTCGTCATCCTGATCGGCACCATCGCCAAGTCCGGCACGGCGGAACTCCTGGAGAAGATCAGGGAGTCCAAGGACGCGGCCGGTTCGCAGGACCTGATCGGGCAGTTCGGCGTCGGCTTCTACTCCAGCTTCATGGTCGCCGACAAGGTGACCCTGCTGACCCGGCGGGCCGGTGAGTCCACCGCGACCCGCTGGGAATCCGACGGCGGCGCCACCTATGTCGTCGAGACCGTCGACGAGGCGCCGCAGGGCACCTCGGTGACAGTGCACCTGCGGCCGGAGGACGCCGAGGACCAGCTCTTCGACTACACCGCCGAGTGGAAGATCCGGGAGATCGTCAAGCGCTACTCGGACTTCATCGCCTGGCCGATCCGGATGACGGTCGAGCGGACCGACAACGACGGCAAGACGACCACCGAGGTCGAGACGCTCAACTCGATGAAGGCGCTCTGGGCGCGGTCGAAGGACGACGTCAAGGAAGACGAGTACAAGGAGTTCTACCGGCACCTCAGCCACGACTGGACGGACCCGCTGGAGACCATCCACATGCGGGCCGAGGGGACCTTCGAGTACGAGTCGCTGCTCTTCATCCCGTCCCGCGCCCCGTTCGACCTCTTCATGCGGGGCGCCAAGCGCGGTGTGCAGCTCTACGTCAAGCGGGTCTTCATCATGGACGACTGCCAGGAGCTGATGCCGGAGTACCTGCGCTTCGTCAAGGGTGTGGTGGACGCGCAGGACCTGTCGTTGAACATCTCCCGGGAGATCCTCCAGAAGGACCGGCACATCCAGTTGATGCGCCGCCGGCTGGTCAAGAAGGTGCTCTCCACGGTCAAGGAGATGCAGGCGAACGACGCGGAGCGCTACCGCACCTTCTGGTCGGAGTTCGGCCGGGCGGTCAAGGAGGGCCTGCTCGACGACTTCGACAACCAGAAGACGATCCTGGAGATCGCCTCCTTCGCCTCCACCCACGACCCGGAGCAGTTGACCACCCTCGCCCAGTACGTCGAGCGGATGAAGGAGGGGCAGACCGACATCTACTACTCCACCGGCGAGTCCCGCACCATCGAGAACTCGCCGCACATGGAGGCGTTCCGGGCCAAGGGCTACGAGGTACTGCTGCTGACCGACCCGATCGACGAGATGTGGGTCTCCTCGGTGCCGGAGTTCGAGGGGAAGAAGTTCCAGTCCATCGCCAAGGGGCAGGTCGACCTCGGTTCCGAGGAGGAGAAGGAGAACGCCGGCGCGGAGCGGGAGCAGCAGGAGAAGGACTTCGCCGACCTGCTCGGCTGGTTGACCACCCAGCTCGCCGAGAACGTCAAGGAGGTACGCCTGTCGTCCCGGCTGACCACCTCACCGGCCTGCATCGTCGGCGACGCCCAGGACATGACTCCCACCCTGGAGAAGATGTACCGGGCGATGGGGCAGGAGATGCCGGCCGTGAAGCGGATCCTGGAACTCAACCCGACGCATCCGCTGGTCAGCGGGCTGCGCGAGGCGCACGCGGAGCGCAGCGAGGACCCGGCCGTCGCCGAGACCGCCGAGCTGCTCTACGGGATGGCGCTGCTCGCCGAGGGCGGCGAACTCGGCGACCCGGCCCGGTTCACCAGGCTGCTCGCCGAGCGACTCGCGCGTACCCTCTGAGCCCGCGCTTGGTGGCCCGGGTCGCTGGGTAAGACCCGGGCCATGACCAGCACGATGACCGCCGAGTCCGCCGCCGCGCCGACGCCCGGACCAGCCGTGACCCCGGCCCAGGTGGCCCGGGTCGCGGTCGTGGCACACCGGAAGAAGTCCCTCGGCGGCGGGCTCGACGAACTCCGCTCCCGGCTGCGTGGCGCCGGGGTCGAGGACCTGCTCTGGTACGAGGTGCCGAAGAGCCGCAAAGCACCGAAGAAGGTACGCAAGGCGCTCGACAAGGGCGCCGAGCTGATCTTCGTCTGGGGCGGGGACGGCATGGTGCAGCGCTGCTCGGACGCGATGGCCGGCTCGGACGCGGCCCTGGCGATCCTGCCCGCCGGCACGGCGAACCTGCTCGCCAGCAACCTCGGCATCCCCGAGGACCTGGCCGAGGCGGTCCGGATCGGGCTGACCGGGCCGCGTCGGCGGCTCGACCTGGGACGGCTCGATGGCGAGCACTTCGCGGTGATGGCCGGTGCGGGTTTCGACGGGGAGATGATCCGGGACGCGGACCGCGACCTGAAGGATCGACTCGGCCGGGTGGCGTACCTCTGGACCGGGCTGCGGCACGTCCGCACCGAGACGACGCACATGCGGATCCGGGTGGACGGTGCGGACTGGTTCGAGGGGGAGGCGAGCTGCGTACTCTTCGGCAACGTCGGCACGATCACCGGCGGCATTCCGGCCTTCGACGACGCCCGTCCCGACGACGGCTGCCTGGAGGTCGGCGTGGCGACCGCCAGCGGCGTGCTGGACTGGATCCGCACCCTCGGCCAGATGGCGGTGGGCCGTTCCGACGACTCGCCGTTCGTCCGGATCACCCGGGGCCGGAAGATCAATGTCCGGTTCGCCGAGCCGATGACCTACGAGCTGGACGGCGGCGCCCGGGACCGGGTCAAGCGGCTGAAGGCCCGGATAGCCCCGGGTGCGCTGACGGTCTGCGTACCCGAGCAGGAAGCCTGACCGGGGCGCGGCCGGCGGTGGGTCAGTGGGCGGAGCCGGCCAGCCGGTCGTCGTCGGCCCGCCGGCCCCGCAGCCGGGCCGGCAGGTCGAGGATCGAGTCGAGTCGGCGGTCCTCCGGCACCGGCGCGCGGCGGTCCGGGTCGATCAGGTACGCCCGGATCCCGGCCCGCTCGGGTCCGCAGAAATCGGGCCGGTAGCTGTCGCCGACGAAGACCGCCGAACCAGCGTCGATGCCGAGGGTCTCCAGCGCGGTGGCGTAGATCCGCGGATGGGGCTTGCACCAGCCCAGCTCCACCGAGGCGACGACGGCGTCGAAGTACTCCGTCAACCCCATCGCCGCGAGGTGGCCGGGGACCAGCCCAGGCTGGTGTGTGTTGGTGACGACCGCGAGCCGGTGGTCGCGGTGCAGGTCGCGTACGAGTTCGGGGACGCCGGGGAGGTAGCGCACCCCGGTGTTCCACTCGCGGACGTACTCCCGGACGAACGCGTCGGCGTCCTCCGGAGCCGGCGAGCGGCCGAGGAGGTCGGTCAGGAAGACCGTGCCGACCTCGATCATGGAGAACTCGGAGTCGTTCTCGGCGCTGCGCCTGTCGAACTCGGCGAAGGTCGCCGACCAGGCGGTCAGGTATTCGGCGTAGTCGAGGTCGACGCCGAGCCGCCGGAGTAGTGCGTGTGAGCCCGGATAGCCCTGCTCGGTGCGGCTGGCCGAATAGGCGACCAGGGTGCCGAAGAAGTCGAAGAGGATGTGGCTGGGGCCGGCGGCAGGCATCGGGAAATTATCCCATCCGGCCGCGACCCCGCCCCGGCCCGGCACCGGGGGAAAACCCGTCGATCCGCCGCTGACCTGGTGCGTATAGTCTGGCTGCCCGGTGCGGCCGGGCGGCCCGGGATCAGAGTCGGGACGCCGGTCAGCGGGGTCGGTCAGAGTCGCTGGGGAGGTCGTCGCGTCCAGGGAAGCCGAGCGCAGACTCATCGCCTCGAACAAGAAGGCCCGGCACGAGTACGCGGTGCTGAAGACGTACGAGGCGGGGATCGTGCTGCGCGGCACGGAGGTCAAGTCGCTGCGGGCCGGGCAGGCGTCGCTCGTCGACGCGTTCGCCCAGGAGCGCGACGGCGAACTCTGGCTCTACGGGCTGCACATCGCGGAGTACGCCTACGGGACCTGGACGAACCACCAGCCGAAGCGGATGCGGAAACTGCTGCTCCGCCGAGTGGAGATCAACAAGATCCTGGATCGGATCCGTGATCCCGGGCTGACCCTGGTGCCGCTGGCACTGTATTTCTCCAACGGCTGGGCCAAGGTCGAACTCGGGGTGGCCCGAGGCAAGCGCTCCTACGACAAGCGCCAGGCGCTTGCCGAGCGGGACGCCAACCGGGAGATCGCCCGGGAGTTGGGCCGGCACCTCAAGGGCAACTCCCAGCGGCACCGGGCTACCCGTCGCTCCTGACCCGGGCCAGGAAGCCGGCGAGGTTGGCGGTGGTGCGTTCGATCCGCTCCGCCAGCGTGATCGTCTCGTCGAGGCGCCGGCCGGCGTCCTTCTTTCCGCGCAGATAGAGCGGACAGGCCAGGTCGGTGCAGAGGTAGGCGCCGACGGAGTTGCCCTGCCGCCCCTCCCGTCCGGCCTTGCGGGCGGTCATCAGCGAGACGCCGTCGCCGGTGTGGGTGGTCAGGCAGAGCGAGCACATGCTGCGCCGGACCCGCCCGGTCCGCGGCGCCACCCGCAGCGCCACGCCGACGAGCCCGTCGCCGGACTCGGCGACCAGATAGGCCCGCTCGTCGGCGGCCGGATCCCGCCAGCCGAAGAAGTCGAGGTCGGCCCAGGCACGCTCGTCGAGGTCCCTGGGCACGGCGAGACGCTTCGCCTCGCCCTTCGTGCAGTTGACGAAGGAGGCGCGGATGGCCGGTTCGGTCAGGGGTACCATAGGATCCAGCCTAATATCTCTAGGCAACCGAATAACGATCCTAGGCGTGAGGTGTGGCACATGACGCGCGCGGGACTCACCACCGAGCGGCTGACCCTGGCGGCGGCGGAGCTGGCCGACGAGGTCGGCTTCGCCAACCTGACCATCTCGGCGCTGGCCCGCCGCTTCGGTGTCAAGGACGCCAGCCTCTACTCCCACGTCCGCAACGCCCGCGACCTGCGGGTCAGGGTCGCGGCACTGGCCCTGACCGAACTCGCCGACCGGGCCGCCGCCGCGCTCGCCGGTCGCGCCGGCCGGGACGCGCTGGCGGCCTTCGCCGACGCCTACCGGGACTACGCGAAGCGACACCCCGGCAGGTACGCGGCGGCACAGTTCGAGCTCGATCCGCAGACGGACACGGTGGCCGCCGACGCGGCCCGCCGGCACGCCGAGCTGACCCGGGCGATCCTGCGCGGCTACCGGCTGGCCGAACCCGACCAGACCGATGCGGTACGCATGCTGCACAGCACCTTCCACGGCTACGTGAGCCTGGAGCGGGCCGGTGGATTCCGGCACCACCCCCGCCCGGTCGACGACTCCTGGGCCAGGACGGTGGATGCCGTCGACGCCGTCCTGCGGAACTGGCCGGCCGGGTGAGTGCCGTCGACGGTGAGCCGCCCGCGCAACCGGGGTGGGCGCGACCGCACCCTATATTTGTCCGCAGCCGAACCCGCCCACCCGGTCCCGACGTCCGGCAGCGGCGGGCGCGGGGGAGGCGCCGACAGAAGCCGGAGGTGGCCGTTGCCAAGCCTGCTGAGGTGGGAATCCGACGCCGGGTGGGCCGGGCAGCGCTGGGTGACGAGCTGGGCGTCGATGCCGCAGCTCGCCGAGCCGGAGAACACGCCGCCGCCACCGTTCACCGGGCACGACCGGATGCTGGCCGACAGCACGCTCCGGCAGACCGTCCGGATGTCGGTGGCCGGATCGCGGGTCCGGCTGCGCCTCTCCAACGCCTTCGGCGGGGCACCGCTGCCGGTCACCGCCGCCACGGTCGCGCTGCCGGCGGAGGGCAGGGCCGGGGTCAGCGCGATCCAGCCCGGCAGCGCGCGCCCGGTGACCTTCAGCGGGCGGGACTCGGTGACCGTACCGGTCGGTGCGCAGTTCGTCTCCGACCCGGTCGACATCGCCGTACCGGCCCGGGCCAACCTCACCGTGACGCTCTATCTCGGCCAGGGGCTCGCCTCGGACCGGATCACCGCACATCCCGGATCCCGGACCACCTCACACCTGCGGCACGGTAACCATGTCGCGGCGTCGACCCTGCCCGGTGCCACAGCGGTCGACCACTGGTACCTGCTCAGTGGCGTCGAGGTGCCGGCCGGGCCGGACACCAGGGTCGCGGTGCTGCTCGGTGACTCGTTGACCGACGGGCGGGGCTCCACCACCAACGCCAACGACCGCTGGCCCGACCAACTCGCCGACCGGTTGCACGGGTACGACCCGACCCGGCAGGTCGCGGTGGTGAACCAGGCGGCCGGTGGCAACCGGGTACTCGCCGACGGGCTCGGGCCGAACGCACTGGCCCGGCTGGACCGGGACGTACTCGCGCAGAGCGGCGTCACCTGGCTGGTGGTGTTCGAGGGGGTCAACGACATCGGCACCGCCGAGGCCACCGAGACCGCCCAGCGCAACGTCACCGAGGATCTCCGCACCGCGTACGACCAGATCGTCACCCGGGCGCACGCGCAGCAGATCCGGGTGTACGGCGCCACGCTGACCCCGTTCGGCGGGCACTGCGACTACGACGACCCGAACGGGCTGCGGGAAGCCACCCGACAGGCCCTCAACAGGTGGATCCGGGACAGTGGCCGGTTCGACGCAGTGCTCGACTTCGACCGGGCCGTACGGGATCCGGCGGAGCCGCGTCGACTGCTTCCGGCCGCCGACACCGGCGACCACCTGCACCTCAACCCGACCGGCTACCGGCTGCTCGCCGACGCCGTACCGGCCAGGCTGTTCCACTGAACGGTTCGCCGTGACCTGGATCAGCCGACGCGCAGCCAGCCCGGGTTCGACCCCGGGGTGAGCGCCTCCAGCCAGGCGGCCGGCGCCGTCTCGTGCTCGGCGGCGATCGGCGCCGGCCCGCCGAGGGCGCGCTGCCAGTCGGGTGCGGTCGCGCCACTCAGCGCCCGCCGCCAGGAGACCGCCCGGCCGACCTTCGCCACCCGCAGCGCCAACCGGACCGAGTGGCGCAGCTCGGCACGGTCCCGCAGGTCGGTCCAGGGTTCCAGGTAGGCGTCCCGGAGTCGGGACAGCTCCGGACCGGCCGGATCCACCCCGAGCTGGTCGGCGGCGACGTTCAGCGCCACGAGCAGGCTGCCGAACGGGTGCGCGAGGCAGGCGTCGCCCCAGTCGAAGAAGCGCATTCCGGCGGCACCGACGAAAACGTTGCCGTCGTGCAGGTCGTCGTGCTGGATCGACGCCGGCAGCCCGTCCGCGTCGAGTTCGGCGCACCAGCGGTCGTACTCGGGAAGGAGCGCGACCAGGGCGGCCCGGTGCGGCTCCGCGAGCCGGACCGCCGGATCGGCCAGCAGCCCGGCCAGCGCGGCCGGCATCCGGGCCGGTCGCAGGTCCGGCACGCCGAGCCCGACCAGGCGGTCGGCGTGCGGGGCCACCACCCGCTGGAGACCGGCGTACGTCCGGAGCAGCTCCGCCCAGCGGGCCGGGTCGGGTCGCCCGGTCAGCTCCCGCAGGATCGTCCCGCCGTCCGGGCCGAGCAGCCAGCCCTGGTCGCGATCCACCGCGAGCGGCGCCACGACCAACTCCGGCACCAACTCCGCCAGGGCCTCGACCACCCCCGCCTCGAAGGCGTTCGTCGGCACGTTCGCCTTGAACCACATCCGGCCGGCGCTGGTCTGCACCCGCCGGATGATCGACCAGGCGCGCACCCGCTCGGTCTGCACCGCAGCCAGCCCGGCGATACCCCGTTCGGCCAGCCGGTCCGTGATCCATGCGTCGCTCTCGGCGCGCCAGCCGGCGTCGAGTCGATCCTCGGCCGAGGGTTCTACGGTCACGCTGCCACGCTAACGGCATCGCCGGGCGGACGGCCGGCAGCCACCTGAGCGACCGGCGGGGGCGGCCAGGCGGGCTGGTTCCGGGCCGCCGGGGCCCAGCGGGGGGCGGTCGGCGCGGAGACTGTCGAGCTGGGTGCATGGGCGGGGCACCGAAGCCGGGGCCCCCACCCGCACCCGACCCGCCGTCAGGTTCCAGCCCGAAGAGGCATATTCGGCCTGGCGTGTCGCACGAGTAGGCGAGCGACGGTCCGGGTATGGATCGCGGCATGAGCGAAGAGACGAGTGACCGGGTCGAGAACCGGGCCGCCCACCTGCTGCCGGAGGAACGTTCCGTGGGCAGCGACGACCCGGAGGCGCAGGCCGCCGCGGTGCTGGCCGACTCCGACCGGCGCGAGGCGGGCGCGGCGGTGCTGGCCGAGACCGACCCGGGGACCACGGAGTCGGAACGCCGCATCGCCGAGGCGGCGGCCGCCCCGGACTCGTTCCTGGAACGGCGCACCTCGGAGCAGACGGTGACCCCGGACCGGGACGTGGCGCCGGAGCAGACCGCCGCCACGGGGCAGGCGACGACCCCGGAGCCGCCGGACTGACAGGAGATCAGACCAGCGGGAACTCGTCGAAGAGCAGCACCGGGGCGTCCGGGTCGCGGGTGTCGAACCGATAGGACCGGACCACCCCGGCGGTCGAGTCCAGGACCGAGAAGACCGTGATGTCGTTGCTCGCCACGTAGGGCAGTGGGGCACCGGTCGGCCCGGCCAGCGGCGCGACGCTCGGAACGACAGGCGTCAACCCGCCCGGATCACCCTGCCGGACGTGCTCCGGCCCCGCCGGCAGGTTCCGGGCGGCACCTGACGACACGTCGTACGCGCCGTAGCTGTTGCCGACGTTCGAGGTCTCCAGCCAGTTGACCCCGGCCGGATTCCGGAACCGGTTCCACAGGTGGGCGTGACCGTTGAGCACCAGGTGCACTCCGGTGGCGCAGAAGAGCGGTTCGAGGTCGCGCAGGATGTGGTCCTCGGCCAGCGGGTACGCGTACCGGACCGCGCTGACCTCCCCGGTGTCCGGATCACGCCCCACCGTCTGCACCGGATCGGTGAACGGCGGTGTCGAGTTGTCGCCGAGCCCGTGACCGGGATGGTGGAACATCACCACCCGGTACCGCGCCGCGCGGGCCTCGGCCGAGGTCAGCTCCTGTTCGAGCCAGCGGTACTGCGCGGAGCCCCGATGCACCGGCTCGAAGATGAACTGGCCGTGCCCCCACCGCTCGGGGTGGGCCAGGTCGGCCGGATCCTCCTGGAACTTGCCCCGCCCGACCGGCACGTGCGGGCGCCAGATCGAGGTGACGAAGAGCGTCACCAGGTGCACGTCGCCGATCGTCCGGGACCACCAGCGGGGGCCACCGGCCGCACTGCGCGGGTACGGGAACAGCTCCTCGTACGTCGTGACGTCCCAGGAGCGCAGCCGCAGTTCCGCCTCGTCCGGCTCACCCGCCTCGGCTGGCCTGTCCGCGCCCTGCGCCCGGCAGCGCTGCCGGGCCACCTCCCTCGGCTGCGGGTCGTTGAACTGGCTGTCCAGGCTGGCCGTCTCGGACCACCGGCCCATCACCTCGTGGTTGCCGATCGCCGGGAAGATCGGGGTGTGCTGCAACAGCGGTGCACCCGAATAGGTCCGGCCGGCGATCGGGGTCCGCGCCCGCCCGGTCATCCCGGCGAAGAAGGCGGGACCGGTGGTCGCGTCGAACCAGTCGCTGGCCCGGTCGCCGACGTTGACCATGTCGCCGGCCATCAGCACCCCGTCCAGCCGTACGCCGACCGTCTCGGCCACCTTCTCCAGGTTGGCCGCCGTCATCGCCTTGAGCTGGTGGTCACTGCTGAGCAGCAGCCGTACCCCCGATCCGGCCGGCGCCGCCGGAGCCAGCGAGTACGCCGCCGTGACGGTGACCCGGTCTCCGTGCGCCGCGACCACCCGGTACGGCGTGCGGCCGGGCGCCAGCCTGGTGACCCGGGCCAGGTGCCGGTACACCGGGCGGCGGGTCACCGTCGGAGCGCCGCGGCCGGACACCTCGTGTCGGGCGTCCTCCCGGGTGCGGGAGAGCGGCTGGGTCCGCGCCTCGAACCGCCGCCACCCGGGGCCGGACGGCTGGTCGCCGGAGGCGGCGTCCCGGGCCTGTCGGGGCGACATCCCGGTTACCTCCGGGCCGGCCAGCACGCACCCGCCGGTGCCGGGCTCCTCGGTGTGCCAGACGACCCAGACATCGTCGGGACCCGGATCCAGCAGGTACGGCTCGCAGAGCAGCGGTGCGGCGGTCATCGCACGTGATCTTCCGTCATCGCGGGACAGTCAACCACCCGACCGGCCGGGGTCAGCCGAACGGGTCCCAGTGGCTGGCCCGGGCCACCACCTTCCACCCGCCGGCTCAGTGGCCGCCTTCCTCCACACAGAAGACGTTGCCCTCGGTGTCGGCCAGTACGACGTACCGGAGGCGGGTCCCTGGGGGCTCCGGGTCGTCATCGCCGGGGTAGTGCGGCCAGTCGACCCGGCGGGCGCCGAGTGCGACGAGCCGGTCGACCTCCTCGTCCAGGTCGCGGTCGTCGGCTCTGAGGTCGAGGTGGATCCGGGGGAACTGCTCGGCAGGGCTCTCGCTGACGTCCAGCGCGATGGCGCTGCCGGGGACCCCGGGCGGCGGTTCGAGGACGATCCAGTCGTCGCCGGGGTACCGGGGTGGCCGGCGCACGTAGCCGAGCGCCTGCCGCCAGAATTCTCCGGCCCGCTTGTCGTCGGTGACCCCGAGCGAGATCTGACTGATCATCGTCATGCCGGGATGCTAACCGGAGGACAACAGTGTGGCGCGGCGGCCAATGGCCGCCGCGCCACAGGAGCGGTGTTCCGGTGTTCGGGTCAGTCCGCGTCGCGAATCACCGTCGGCACCGCATCCCACCCCACCCAGGGTCAGCCTGTTGAGCAGCTCGCGGTGGGTGTGGTGTTGTTGCCGTTCTTGTAGAGCGTGATCCCGAAGTTGTTGCCGTTGCCGTTCGGGCGTGCCGTGAGGGTGCCACTTGAGCCGCTGACCGACGCGTTCCAGCTGTTCTGCAGGCTCTGGCCGCCGTTGGTGCGGATGGTGACGACCCAGTTGCTCGCACCGCTGACCGAGAAGGTCGTGTTGAACCGGTCGCTCCAGTCCTCGGCACGGCTGACGCTGACCGAGCAGTTACCGCCGCCCGGCGGGTTGGTCGGGCCGGTGGTGGGACCGGGGCCGGGATCACTGCCGCCGCCCTCCCGGACCGTGATGTCGGAGCTTCCCTGGCTCTGGTAGCCCTCGGTCGCCATCACCTGGTAGGCCCAGCTGCTGCCGAGGTTGAGGCCGGCGCGCGCCCAGGCGTCCATGTGGTTGCCGAAGGTGATCGTGCCGCTGCTGCGCTTCTGCTGCCGGACGCTCCAGTACTGGTAGAACGTGGCGGTACCGTCGATCGACGGCTGGTTGACCCGCTGGCTGCGGAGGATGTCGTAGGTGCCACCGTCGGTGGTCACCGTGCCCAGCCGGGTGGCGCCGCTGCTCGGGTTGTAGCTACCGAAGTTCTCCACGACGTAGTACTCGATGAGCGGGTTCCGCGTCCATCCGTACAGGGCGAGGTAGGTGTTGTTGTTACCCGGGTTGTACGTACCCGAGTAGCTGACCGTCCGCCGGCCGCCGCTGGACCAGCCCTTGCCGCCGACCCAGTTGTTGGTGCTCCTGCTCCACGAGCTGGAGTACCGCCCGTTCTCGCGCAGCACCATGCAGGCGTCGCCGCTGTCCTTCCAGAACGAGAAGTAGAACCCGTTGTGCGAGCCGGTGGTGTTCGAGCAGACTTGCCGGTCGGCCTCGGCGTGCGCGCTGGGCGCGAGCACCGTGCCGCTGACCGTCAGCGCCAGGGCACAGGCGGCTCCGAAGAGCAGCCGGATGCCGCGCTTTCTCGGTCTGGTGGGGGTGTGGTGCGTGTCGTTCATCTAGTTGCTTCCTCCTCGTGGTGGCTGGCGGGGGCCAGCGGCGCGGTACGACCCGGCAGGGCGGTCAGCCCCCGGTAACGGGCACCGGGCACCGGCGTCGTACGGCGCGGTGGTGGTGGGCCGGTCGTCGCGCGGTCGACAACCGGAGGAGCGGAACGTGCCGTTAAGCCATCGACAGTGGTGGAGGTCTGCCGATGGCGTCAGTATTGGTCGGCCTCCGGTCACATGTCAACGCTTCCCGGAAATATTGCGGAAACCTTCTGCTGTCAACGATTCGGCCCGGGGTTGTCTATGCAGGTCAGAGGGTTGGCTGACCGGTCGGGACAGTGGTCCGTCGACCGAAAAGACACTCGGATAGCCAAGATCCGGAGAGGCGTGACCGAAAGTTACGGAGAACTTCCGGACCATGTCGAGGGTGAACGGTGCGCAGGGAGCGGCCTCGCGGAAACGAACTCGCGGGTGGCGGTCGACCGCCACCCGCGAGTGCTGGTGAGGAGGAAACGGCGTGGGTCAGCCCCAGTTCTGCGGAGCCGGCTGCCGGGTGGTGACGTTGATCCGGTTGAAGAAGTTGGTGGTGGCGATCCAGAGCACCAGCGCCGCCAACTCCCGCTCGTCGAAGTGCCGGGCCGCCTCCGCCCAGATCTCGTCCGGTACCGCGTCGGCCCGGTCGGCCAGCCGGGTGGCCGACTCGGCGAGGGCCAGCGCCGCCCGCTCGGCGTCGGTGAAGTACGGCGTCTCCCGCCAGGCCGCCACCGAGAAGAGCCGCTCGTCGGTCTCGCCGTTCTTCCTCGCGGCCCGGGCGCCGCTGTCCACGCACGCCCCGCACCCGTTGATCTGACTGGCCCGCAGGTGTACGAGCTCCAGTGTGGACGCCGGCAGTCCGACCGAGTGGCTCTCCTTGTAGAGCAGGTTGATCGCCGTTACCGCCTCCGGCAGAAGCGCGGCGGGATTGTTGAGCCGTGCCTGCATTACTGACTCCCTTACGACATGGTGGGCCGGTGTCGTTGTCACGCCGGCCCGTTTTCGTCCGTCGCTGTAGTGACGACCCCGACGAGGGCGCTGTGACGAAAGTGGCATAACTCACAAATACGGGCAAAGTAACGGCGAAGTGAAGGGCACAACCGTGAGGGACGAGGACCTGCTGGCGCAGCGGTTCGAGCGGAACCGGCAGCAGTTGCGGGCCGTGGCGTACCGGATGCTCGGATCGTCGGCCGAGGCGGACGACGCGGTCCAGGAGGCGTGGCTGCGGCTGAGCCGGACCGACACCAGCGAAGTCGACAACCTCGGTGCCTGGCTGACCACGGTGGTCGGCCGGATCTGCCTGGACATGCTCCGGTCGCGCGGCTCCCGCCGCGAGGAGCCGCTCGATGCGCGTACCCCCGAACCGGTCGCGGTCGCCGAGCAGGCCGATCCGGAGCGCGAGGTGATGCTGGCCGACTCGGTCGGGCTGGCCCTGCTTGTCGTGCTGGAGACCCTCACCCCGGCCGAGCGGCTGGCCTTCGTCCTGCACGACCTGTTCGCGGTCTCCTACGACGAGATCGCCCCGATCGTCGGGCGCAGCCCTGCCGCGTCCCGGCAGCTCGCCAGCCGGGCCCGCCGCCGGGTCCAGGCGGGCGCCGCCACCCCGGAGGCGGACCTGTCCCGGCAGCGCGAGATCGTCGACGCCTTCCTCACCGCCGCGCGGGGCGGCGAGGTCGGCAGGCTGCTCACCCTGCTCGACCCGGACGTGGTGGTCCGGGCCGACCAGGCCGTCGCCCGGCTCGGCGGACGCACCGAGTTGCGGGGCGCGGAGCAGGTCGCCACCTTCTTCGCCGGCCGGGCCCAGAGCGCGCGGACGGCGGTCGTCGACGGCGCGCCGGGTGCGGTGGTGCTGCTCGACGGGCAGGTTCGGATCGCGATCAGCTTCGTCGTCACCAACGGCCGGATCCGCGCCGTGGACGCCGTCGCCGACCCGGAGCAGTTGTGCGAACTCGACGTCACGGGGGTGGGCGAGTGAGCTGAGCCTCAGCCCTGGAATGAATCTGCCCTGGAATGAACCTGACGCGCATCAGGTTGGGCGAGAAGGAGCAGCAGGGGAGCCTTGATGAGTCAGAGCAGGTCAGAGGCGGAATTGCCGACAGCCGGGTCGGCTGTCCCGTCGACCGCCGAACCGGACGTACCAGGTGACGAGCCCACAGAGCCGGCGCACCTTCCGGCGGTACCGGGTCTGGTGATGCTCACCGGCGATGCGGACGCCCCGGTGTGCTCGGACGGAACCTGCTGGTGAACCGAGGAGAGAATTCAGTGCGACTCGAAGTGTGGTCCGACATCGTCTGCCCGTGGTGCTATCTCGGGAAGCGGCGGCTGGAGAAGGCGCTCGGGGAGTTCGAGCACGCCGACGAGGTCGAGGTCACCTGGCGCAGCTTCCAGCTCGACCCGTCCTACCCCAAGGGCGAGCCCCGACCCGTGCCGGAGGCGCTGCGCGAGAAGCTCGGCGTCTCGCCGGCCCAGGTCGCCGCGATGCAGCGGCAGGTGACCGCGCTCGCCGCCGAGGAGGGACTGGACTACCACCTCGACCGGTCGATCATGGCGAACACCTTCGACGCGCACCGGCTGACCCACCTGGCCCGGGAGTACGGGCTCGGCACCGAGCTGCACGAACGGCTGCTGCGGGCCAACCTGGTCGAGGCGGAGAACGTCGACGACACCGAGACGCTGGTCCGGCTCGGCACCGAGGTCGGGGTACCGGCCGAGGCGGCCCGCCGGGTACTGGCCGGTGACGAGTACGCCACGGAGGTCGAGGCCGACATCGCGCAGGCCAGAGCGTTCGGTGCGAGCGGCGTACCCTTCTTCGTGCTGGATCGCAGGTACGGCATCTCCGGCGCGCAGCCGGTCGAGGCGTTCCTCTCCGCGCTGCGTACCGCCCACCGGGAATTGGGTGCCGGAGCCCGCTGAGGCGTCGGTGCGCCCTGCACGTCGGCGGTCGCCGGAGCCGGGCCGCCGGATCCGATGCTTCGTCGACTAGGGTCAGCCGGCATGGGCGCTATCAAGCCGTTGCATCTGCTGACCCTCGTCTGCTGCCTCGTGTCGCTGGCCGTCGTGGTGGCCGGCGCCGCCTGGTACGCCATGCGGCGTCGCTGACCGCCGCACCTGGACGAGGGGAGCGTGCCGGTGACGGGCTCGGCGACGTATCTG
The DNA here is from genome assembly GCF_002846275.1 of Plantactinospora sp. CNZ320. Lineage (NCBI taxonomy): Bacteria > Bacillati > Actinomycetota > Actinomycetes > Micromonosporales > Micromonosporaceae > Plantactinospora > Plantactinospora sp. CNZ320. Next base: position 1,523,141 of record NZ_PJMP01000001.1, on the reverse strand, counting down.
CTGGAGTGCGTGCTCCGGGCCGGGATGCGCGATGTCGTCGCGGTGGAGCCGGCGACGGGTGGGCTCGCGGCGCTCGCCGGAACAGCCACCCGCCGGAACGCACCCCCGGTCTTCGTGAAGGCGTTCGACGAAACGCCTTCCGACAGAGCGCCGTCCGACGCCGTCTTCGGCTCGGCGGGCGAGGGGGCGGCCGACGAGGTCATTGCCACGGAGGCGGAAGAGCCGGCTGACGACGTCTTCGTCACGGAGGCCGAAGGGCTGGCCGCGCTGCGCGACCTCGGCGGCCTGGCGACCCCCGAGGTGATCCTGGCGGACAGGGAACTGCTGGTGCTGTCGCTGTTGCGGCCGAGGCCGCACAGCGAGACCTTCTGGGAGCAGTTCGCCCACGCGCTGGCCGGGCTGCACACCAGCACCACCCATCCGCGCTTCGGATGGCACCGCGACAACTGGCTGGGTCGCCGTCGGCAGATCAACACCTGGGACGACGACGGCTTCGCGTTCTTCGCACAGCACCGGCTGCTCCGGTGGCTCGGGCAGCCCCGGGTCGACGCGGCACTCGACCGCGAGGACCGGGCTGCGCTGGAGCGGCTGTGTCACCGGCTGCCCGACCTGCTGCCGGAGCGGCCGGCCTGCCTGACCCACGGCGACCTGTGGGCGCAGAACGTCATGGCGACCCCGGACGGGGGGCCGGCGGTGATCGACCCGGCGGTTTCCTACATGTGGGCCGAGGTGGACCTCGCGCACCTGTGGACCACCGCGCCTCCGCCCGAGGCGCAGCGCTTCTTCGCGGTCTATCCGGAGCTGACCTCCCTCGACGCTGGCTGGCAGGCACGGATGCCGATCATCCAGCTGCGCCAACACCTCGCCGTACTGGCCCAGTTCGACGACGACTGGGGCACGGCCGACCAGATCCGGGCCACCCTCGCCCCGTTCCGGACCCGAACCACCTGACCGGCCGTCGGTCAGGCGGATGGGAAGTCGAACTCGCCGTCCTTGGCGCCGGCCAGGAAGGCGTCCCACTCCGGTCGGGTGTAGACGATCACCGCCGCGTCCGGTGCCTTGCTGTGCCGTACGGCGACTCGGCCGGAGCCGTCGAGCAGCGGGCCGGCTTCGACACAGCTTCCGCCGTTGCTCGCGCTTTTCGTGCTGATGTGCCAGGCAACCGCCGGCAGGGACTCGCTCATCACAACTCCTCCGCGATCGTCGCGATCAGCCTCGCCGACCCGGTCGGGCCGAGCGCCATCTGCTGCAACTGAGCGTACGCCTCCGCGTACCGTTTGGATTTCGGCGCTTCCATGAAGAGCCGGCCGCCGAGGTGTTCGGCGTAGGCGACCTCGGGGTAGGGCTTCGGCATCTTGAACAGCCAGAACGAGCCGTCGAGGCCGGGGTGCAGGCCGATGCTGGCGGGAAGGACCCGGACCTCCACGTTGGGCCGGCGCAGCACTTCACCGAGATGCTTCAGTTGGCCGCGCATCAGCGCCGGGCAGCCGACCGGACGGCGGAGCACGCTCTCGTCGAGTACCGCCGAAACGGTGACCCCGAAGTCGGGCTCCAGCACCCGCTGCCGGTCCAGCCGCAACTGCATCATTGACGCATCGAGTTGGCGTACGTGCTCGCCCTGTCGATCGGCTTCCTGCCGGAAATCGACGCGGGGCAGGCCACGGTCTGCGCGGAGGACGCGCCGCACGTACACCATCGGGTCTGCTGTGACCAGCCGTTGCCCGGTGGCCGTCGCTGCCCGTCGCGGGCCGACCACGACGGGCCCTGCATCGAGCCGGCGGACTGATGGGGGAACAGCCAGCCCTCTCGGGCGGCCGCGGCGCCGGTCAGTTCGCCGGCAGGGGTGGCAGCGGGCCGACGATCCGTTCGTAGGTCCGGGCCAGGCCGTCGATCAGGGCGTCCAGGCCGAGCGCGAAGGCACCCTCGTCGACGCTGCGCTGGTGCTCGGCGAGCCGGTGCGCCTGACTCAGGTGCGGATAGCGCGCGGCGTAGAGCTGCGGATCCTCGACGAAGCCCCGGGCGAAGGAACCGAGCGCCGAACCGGCGACGAAATAGCGCATCAGCGCGCCGATGTGGGTGGCCCGGGCCGGCGGCCAGCCAGCCCTGACCAGCCCGCCGTAGACGGCGTCCGCCATGGCCAGCGCGGCTGGTCGGCGCCCCGGACCCTGCGCCAGGTACGGCACGATGTTGCTGTGCGCGACCAGCGCCTGCCGGTAGGAGTGCCCCCACAGTCGCAGCGCGTCCCGCCAGTCGTGGGTGGCGAAGTAGGAGACGTCGACCTCTGCCGTGATGGCGTCGGCCACCGCGTCGAGGATCTCGTCCTTGGTGGCGAAGTGGTTGTAGAGCGACGGGCCGCGTACCCCGAGTTCGGTCGCCAGGCGGCGGGTGGAGAGCGCCTCCAGCCCTTCGGCGTCGATGAGCGCGGCGGCGGCCTCGATGATCCGCTGCCGGCTCAACAGGGCCTGACGAGGTCGCGGCATCCTGGGTCGCCCTCCTGCTCGGGATCCTGGACGAGTCCGTGCTCTGGCACGCTGGGGGACTGGCGCGGGAAAACTTCCAGCGCTAGTTTAACGGGCAACGGCCGGGACACCGCCGGCCCGGGTCGACGGCAGGGCGGAGCTTCGCTCGGAGAAACCCTCCCGGTCACCCGAATCCACCAGCGAGGAGTGCAACGTGGGCAGATTCGCCGACCGGGTCGCCGTCGTCACCGGGGCGGCCCAGGGGATCGGTGCGGCCACCGCGCGGCGGCTGGCCGCCGAGGGGGCCACCGTGGCCGTCGTCGACCTGGCCGCCGAGCGGGCGCGGCAGACCGCCGACGAGATCGTCCAGGCCGGCGGAAAAGCCATCGGGTACGGCTGCGACGTCACCGACGGTGCGGCGGTCTCGGCCACCTTCGACGAGGTCGTCGCGGCGCACGGCCGACTCGACGTGCTGGTGAACAACGCCGGGATCACCCGGGACAACCTGCTGTTCAAGATGCCGGCCGACGAGTGGGACGCGGTGATCACCACCAACCTGACCAGCATGTTCCACTGCTGCCAGGCGGCACAGCGGCACATGGTGAAGGCGAAGTACGGCAGGATCGTCAACCTCAGCAGCCGCTCCGCGCTCGGCAACCGGGGCCAGGTCAACTACGCGGCGGCCAAGGCCGGGGTGCAGGGGCTCACCGCCACCCTCGCGATCGAACTCGGCCCCTTCAACATCAACGTCAACGCCGTCGCGCCCGGCTACATCGCCACCGCGATGACCGCGGCCACCGCCGAGCGGGTCGGAGCCACCCCGGAGGAGCACCAGAAGTACGCGGCCGAGCAGACCCCGCTGCGCCGGGTCGGCCAGCCGGAGGAGATCGCCTCGGTGATCGCCTTCCTGGCCAGCGACGACGCCTCCTACGTCAGCGGCCAGACCCTCTACGTCAACGGCGGCGCACGCTAGCGTCGGGGGAGGACGGGACAGCATGGACTTCTCGCTCGGCGAGGAGGAACGGGCGATCCGCGACACCGCCCGCGCCTTCATCCGCAACGAGGTGATGCCGCTGGAGTCGGAGGTGCTGCGCCGGGAACGGGCCCACCAGCCTGGCCTGCGCCACGACGAACTGCGGGAACTCCAGCTCAAGGCGAAGGCGTTCGGCTTCTGGGGGCTGGACACCCCCGAGGAGTACGGCGGGATGGCCCTGCCCGCCGTGACCCAGTCGCTGATCTGGACCGAGATCGGGCGCAGCTTCGTACCGTTCCGGTTCGGCGGCGAGGCGGACAACATCCTCTTCGAGGCCGACGCGGCACAGCGCGAGGAGTTCCTGATTCCCACCATCGAGGGCGATCGGATCTCCTGTTTCGCCATCACCGAACCGGGCGCCGGTTCGGACGTGGCCAACATCCGGCTGCGGGCCAGGCGCGACGGCGACGACTGGGTGCTGCGCGGAGAGAAGACCTTCATCACCAACGGCAACGAGGCGGACTTCGCCATCGTCGTCGCGGTGACCGACCCGGACCGCAAGGTGCACGACGGCGGAGCGACCGCGTTTCTGGTGGACCGGACGATGGGCTGGACCTCCGAACCCATCCAGACGATGGGGGAGGGCGGGCCGGCGTCGCTGGTCTTCGACGACGTACGCGTGCCGCACCGCAACATCCTCGGCGAGCTGGGCCAGGGCTTCACCCTCGGCATGCGCTGGATCGGCAAGGGACGTTACCTGATCCCGTCGCACGCGCTGGGCATCGCCGAACGCGCCCTGGGGATGGCCATCGAGTACGCCAACACCCGGCAGACCTTCGGCAAGCCGATCGGCGCCAACCAGGCGATCCAGTGGATGATCGCGGATTCGGAGACCGAGCTGGAGGCGGCCCGCTGGCTGGTGCTCCGGGCCGCCTGGACGGTCGACACCGGCCACGACGCCCGACACGCCACCTCGATGGCGAAGCTCTACGGCGCCGGCATGGTCAACCGGGTGGTCGACCGGGTGATGCAGATCCACGGCGGCATGGGCTACACCCGGGAGCTGCCGATCGAGCGCTGGTACCGGCAGGTCCGGCTGCTGCGCATCTTCGAGGGCACGGACGAGATGCAACGACTGATCATCTCGCGGGATCTGCTCCGCGGTTACACCAAGCTCGGAGGGCACCTGGAATGAGGACGTTCGCCTCGCTGCACGAACTCGCCGGTGCGGTCGGCGAGCAGCTCGGCCCCGGCCCGTGGCACCGGATCGAGCAGGACCGGGTGAACGCCTTTGCCGACGCCACCGGCGACCACCAGTGGATACACGTCGACCCGGAGCGGGCGGCCGCCGGCCCGTACGGGACGACGGTGGCGCACGGGTTCCTCACCCTCTCCCTGCTGCCGGTGCTGGTCCGTGACCTCTACCGGGTCGAGGGGATCCGGCTGGCGATCAACTACGGGCTGAACCGGGTGCGTTTCCCCGCCCCGCTGCTGACCGGTGACGCGGTCCGGGTCAGTGCCGAACTGCTCCAGGTCGACCCGGTCTCCGGCGGTGGGGTGCAGGTGCTCACCCGGGTCACCGTCGAGCCGGAACGGGGCGGCAAGCCGTGTTGCGTCGCCGAAACCGTCACCCGGCTCTACGCTGCCGAGGAGGAACCGGTCCAAACCGTGTGACGTGTCGTGGCGTGGCGCGGCGGCGTCCGCTGGGGGACGGCCGGCAGCCTACGTGAGCGACCATCCCCACCCCGCACCCGACCCGACCCGAGATCGCCGGCTCGAAGACACCCGGAAGCACCGGCAAGAATGCTGGCGGAGGATGCCGTGGCGTACCTGTTCCTCTTCGTGGCGATCGGTGCCGAGGTCTTCGCCACCAGTACCCTCAAGGCGACCCACGGGTTCACCCGGCTCTGGCCGACGGTGGCCTGCCTCGCCGGTTACCTGGTCTCCTTCGTGGCGCTCTCCCAGGCGGTCCGGCAGGTGCCGGTCGGTGTCGCCTACGCGATCTGGTCCGGCCTGGGTACGGCGGCGATCGTCGCGATCGGCGCCACCTTCCTCGGCGAGCCGATCACCCTCACCAAGGTTGTCGGAATCGGCCTCATCGTCGCCGGGGTCGTGGTGCTCAACGTCGGCGGGGGAATGGCACACTGACCGGCCGTCGCCCGCCCGCCTCGCGTCGCTGCGGTCAGGTGGGCGGGCGGTCGCGTTTCGGCAGCTTGGCCACGACCGCAGAGTAGGAACCGTCCACCGCCTCCCGCAGCTCGTCGTCGGGAATCCCCGCGCCGAGCCGCAGCGTGTTCCAGCCGGAGCGCCCGATGTAGGCCATCACCGAGGCGTCGTCCGGAAACCGGTGCAGCCACTCGTCGGCCACCTCCCGGCTCGGGCCGCACTTGACCCCGACACTGGAGCGCGACTCCTGGCCGAGGAAGGCGAAGACCTTCGGCCCGACCTTGACCACCACGTCGCCCTCCCACGGCTCGTCCTGCCACGCGCCCGGCTTCGCCAGGCAGTAGGCGAGCATCTCCGCCCAGGTCACCGGTATTCTCCCCGCAGATGGATCGGGCATGATCCCGCCCATCCTGACAGAGGACCCGGCCCCGGCCAAGCCGTCCTCAGGCGAGCAGCTTGTCCAGGCTGATCGGCAGCTCCCGGATCCGCCGCCCGGTGGCGTTGTAGACCGCGTTGCCGATCGCCGCGGCGACCCCGACCGTGCCGATCTCGCCGATCCCCCGGGCACCGAGCGGGTTGAACAGCAGGTCCGGGTGGTCGAGGAAGTGCACGTCGATCGGGGGCACGTCGGCGTTGACCGGCAGCAGGTAGTCGGCGAAGTTGGCATTCGCGATCCGGCCGGTCTCCGGCTCGACGACGGCACCCTCCAGCAGCGCCTGGCCGATGCCGAAGATGACCCCGCCGATGATCTGGCTGCGGGCGGTCTTGGCGTTGATGATCGCGCCGCCGTCGATCACCGTGGTCATCCGGCTCAGCCGGGGTTCACCGGTCCACCGGTTGACCCGTACCTCGCAGAAGTGCGCGCCGAACGAGGTGAAGGCGTGCTGCCCGTGCTCCGGGCCGGGTCCCGCGTTGCCGGTCGCCTCGACGCCCTCCGACCCGACCGCGCGGAGCAGCTCCGCAAAGCCGATCCGCCGGTCGGGGGCGACGAGTTCACCCCGGTCGTACCGGACGTCGGCGGCGGGCACCCCGTGAAGTGGTGACCGATCGTCGGTCACGGCGAGGGTGATTAGCGCCGTCTTGGCCGCCTCGGCGGCGGTGGCCACCGCCGGGCCGGTACTCGCGGTGGAGGCCGAGCCGAACGAGCCGATGTTGGCGGCCAGCGTCGAGTCGCCGAGGTCGCTGCGGATCCGGGAGACCGGCAGGCCGAGCGCCTCCGCGCCGAGCACCGCCAGCACCGTCCACATGCCGGTGCCGAGGTCGGCGGTGGCGCTGGCGACCGAGACGTCTCCGTCGGGCCGGAAGCGTACCTGCACCGAGGCCGGGAACCGCTCGCCGGGATAGTTGGCGGTGGCCATGCCCATCCCGACAAGCCACTCGCCGCGTACGACGGCACCGGGCGTGGGGTTGCGTCGGGTCCAGCCGAAGCGTTTCGCGCCGACCCGGTAGCACTCGGCCAGGTGCTTGCTCGACCATGGCACGTTCCGGCCCGGAAAGACGGTGGCGTCGTTGCGCAGCCGCAGCTCCACCGGATCCAGTCGCAGCTTGGCGGCGAGTTCGTCCAGCGCGGTCTCCAGCCCGAAGGAGCCGGACTCCTGGCCGGGCGCCCGCATCCAGGTCGGCGGCGGCCCGTCCAGCGTCACGATCTTCTGGTCGAGGTGCAGGTTCTCGGTGCGGTAGAGATAGCGCGAGGTGGCGTGCGCGGACGTCTCGTAGATGCCGCCCGAGGCGGACTGGCTCGACCAGACCTGGTGTTTGATCGCGACCAGGGTGCCGTCCCGGCGGGCGCCCAGGCTCACCGTCTGGCGTACGGCGGAGCGGTTTCCGCTGACCGTGAAGGTCTGCTCCCGGGTCAGCACCACCTTCACCGGCCGGCCCAGGGTACGCGCGGCAGCCGCGGCGAGCAGCGGATGTGCCCAGGTGGCGATCTTGTTGCCGAAGCCGCCCCCGACGTGCGGGCTGACCACCCGGACCTTGGCCGCCTCGACGCCGAGTGCCGCCGCCATCGCGCCGACGGTGAGCGACGCGCTCTGGGTGCCGGTGTAGAGGGTGAGTGCGCCGTCCTGCCAGGCGGCGACGCAGGCGTGCGGCTCCATCGCGCTGTGGTGCTTGCCCGGCTGCTGGTAGGTGCCGGAGACGGTCACCTCGCTGGCGGCCAGCGCCTCGTCGATCGAACCGACCCCGTCGGCCAGGAACTCCAGCCGGGCCGGGTCGCCGCCGATCGGGCCGGGGTCGGTGGCCCCCGGGACGCCGGCGGCGAAGGAGACCCTCGCGGGTCGTACGTCGTAGTCGACCCTGATCAGTGCCGCCGCGTCCCGGGCCTGCTCGAACGTCTCCGCCACCACCAGCCCGACCGCCTGGCCGTGATGGTGCACCTCGGCGTCCTGCAACGGCAGCCAACTGTGCCCGACACTGAACGGGGTGCCGCTGCCGAGCAGTGCCAGCGAGCGGAACGGGGTGTAGACGGCGAGCACCCCGGGGGCGGCCTCGGCGGCGGTCACGTCCATCGCCCGGATCGTGCCCCGGGCCACCGTACTGACCAGCAGGTAGCCGTGCGCGAGCCGCTCGACCGGCTGGTCGGCGGCGTACCGGGCCGTGCCGGTGACCTTGAGTCGGCCGTCGACCCGGTTGACCGAGACCGTCCGTGCAGCGCCGCTCATCTCGACTCCACCAGGTTCGTCAGGGCGCGCACGATGGTGCGCCGCAGCAGCGTCGTCTTGAATCCGTTGTGCGCCAAGGGCCGGGCCGCGTCGACGGCCAGCTCGGCGACCGCCTCGAACACCTCCGGCCGGGCGGGCCTGCCGCGTAGCGCGTCCTCCACCGCAGGCAGCCGCCAGGGCCGGGTGCCGACCCCACCGACCGCCACCCGTACGTCCCGGACCACGCCACGGTGCAGGTCCAGCGCCACCGCCGCCGAGGCGAGGGCGAACTCGTACGACTGGCGGTCGCGGATCTTCAGGTACGCCGATCGGGTGGCCCAGGGCAGCGGCGGCACGGTGACCCGGGTGACCAGCTCACCCGGGCGCAGGTCGTGCTCCCGCTGCGGGGTGTCGCCGGGCAGCAGGTAGAAGTCGGCGAGCCGGACGTCCCGGGTACCGCCCCGACCGACCAGCCGGACGCGGGCGTCCAGCGCGACCAGGGCCACCGCCAGGTCGCTGGGGTGGGTGGCGACGCAGGAGTCGCTGGTGCCGAGGATGGCGTGGCCGCGGTTCTCGCCTTCGACGGCCGGGCAGCCGGAGCCGGGCTGGCGCTTGTTGCAGCCGGTGCTGGTGTCCCGGAAATAGCCGCAGCGGACCCGTTGCAGCAGGTTGCCGCCGATGCTCGCCATGTTGCGCAGCTGCGGTGAGGCGCTGCGCAGCAGGGCCTGAGCGAGCACCGGGTATCCGCCGGTCACCAGCCGGTGCCCGGCCACGTCGCTCATCCGTTCCAGCGCACCGATGTGCAGCCCGTCCCGGTCGGCCGAGACGCCGCGCAGCGGCAGCCGGTTGATGTCCACCACCTGCCGTGGGGTCATCACCTCGAGCTTCATCAGGTCCACGAGTGTGGTCCCGCCGGCCAGGTACGCCGTGCCGGCGCCACCGCCGGCCAGCGCCTGCGACACGTCCTGCGCGGTCGTGTAGTCGAAGGGCCTCATCGGTCCGCCCCGCTGCGCCGGGCCGTCCGGACGGCGGCCACGATGTTCTCGTACGCCCCGCAGCGGCAGATGTTGCCTGACATGTGTTCGCGGATCTCGTCGTCGGAGCCGGTGTGCCCCTCGTCGAGCAGGGCGACCGCCGACATGATCTGCCCGGAGGTGCAGAACCCGCACTGGAAGGCGTCGCAGTCGATGAACGCCTGCTGCACCGGGTGCAGCCGGTCGCCGTCGGCCAGCCCCTCGACGGTGGTGACCCGACGGCCGGCGGTTGCCGCTGCCAGGGTCAGGCAGGCGAGCACCCGGCGACCGTCGACGTGCACCGTGCAGGCGCCGCACTGGCCCCGGTCGCAGCCCTTCTTCGAGCCGGTCAGCCCGAGCCGTTCGCGCAGCGCGTCGAGCAGGGTCACCCGGGAGTCGATCCGCAGCCGCTCGGTACGGCCGTTGACCAGGAGCGTGATCTCGACAGTCGAGGCGCGGGCCGGTTCCGGTGCCGGCGCCGCCGCGGCGCGTTCGGCCAGTCCGGTGCCGATCGCCGGCCCGGTGGTCGCGCCGACGGCCAGCCCGGCGGACGCGACCGCCGTCCGGTGCAGCACTCCGCGCCGGGACACCCCGGGGGTCGGGACGTCGACCGGGGGCGAGTCCGATCTGGACTCACTGCTCATCACACACACCTCCGCCACGTGCCGCCGGCCGGTGCGGGCGCGTACGGTTACGCGCGGTGCGGTGGGGCACCGGATCGCGGCCGGGGCCTCCCAGTGAATCAAAGAACATGGTCGATGTCGATGCGTTCGGTGCGGAATCGGTCGCACCGGGTGGCGTACTCCATCGATATCTGTCATGCTCTTGCGCCATGGTCCGGCTGACGAAACGGTTCCCCCTCATCCTCCTCACCGCCGCTGCGGTGCTGGCCAGCGGCGGCGCCGCGCAGGCCACCGGCGGCCCGGCCGGGCACGGCGGCGGCCATGGCGGAGGGCACGGCGGCTGCGGTCCGCGTACGCTGCTGTTCTGCGAGGACTTCGAACGGCTGCCCACCGGTGGCGCCGCCTCGCTGGCCTGGGGCATCGACACCAAGGACGGCACCCTGACCGTCGAGCGGCAGCGGCAGGACAAGGTGCTGCGGGTGCACACCGAGGGCAACGGCCGGGCCTTCCTCAAGGTGGACGACTTCGCCGCACCCGGCAACAGCTTCTACGGCCGGATCCGGTTGAAGGTGGACGCCTTCCCGACCGCCCCCGACTGGGCACACTTCACCCTGGTCGAGGCGACCGGGTCGGGCAGCGCCGAGGTGGTCCGGCCGATCGGCGGCCAGTGGGCGCCACCGCTCGGCGGCTCGTACTGGGGCGTGGGTGCCGACGGCGGCCCGACCGGCGACTGGACCAACTGGCGGGAATCCGCGCCCACCGTGGAGGACCGGTGGCAGTGCTTCGAGTGGCAGTGGGACGCCACCGACAACCGGGTCGCGGTCTGGATCGACGGCGTCGCCCAGCCGGAGATGACCGTCACCACCACCGAGCACGGCGGCAACCCGGTCGACTTCGTCCTACCCCGGGCCGACACGGTCAAGATCGGCTGGCAGCTCTATCAGGGCGGTCCCACCCCGGACCACTTCGACCTCTGGCTCGACGACATCGCGCTCGCGTCACACCGGGTGGGCTGCGGTCGCTGAACGGAGGACCCCGCTCGGGCGACACTCGCAAGGGGAGGTTCGGCGGAACCGCTAACCTGGGGTTCCGTCCCCCTCGATCCCGTACGGAGCTGATCTCGTGACCGCGCCAAACGACGGAGGCTACCCCGCCTTCCCGATCGACGTCCCGACCTCGGCCCGGATGTACGACTACTCGCTCGGCGGCAAGGACAACTTCCCGGCGGACCGGGCGGCGGTGCAGTTCGTCAACTCGCAGTACCCGGCCAGTCTGGACGTGACCCGGGAGAACCGGCTCTTCCTCTACCGGGCCGTCCGGTTCCTCGCCCGCGACCTCGGCATCAGGCAGTTCCTCGACCTCGGCAGCGGGTTGCCGACCCAGGCGAACGTGCACCAGGTGGCGCAGCAGTTCCAGCCCGACGCCCGGGTGGTCTACGTCGACGTCGACCCGATCGTGCTGGCGCACGGCCGAGCCCTGCTGGCCGACGACGAGACGACCCGGGTGATCGCCGCCGACGTCACCGAGCCGGAGAAGATCCTCGCCGACGAGGACGTCCGCCAGATGATCGACTTCTCGCAGCCGGTCGCGGTGCTGCTTCTCTCGGTGACCCACTCCATCGTCGACGACGACAAGATCCGCCACCTGTTCGCGGTGCTGCGCGAGGCGATGGCCCCGGGCAGCTACCTCGGCTACTCGCAGCTCGCCGGCACCGACCGGGCCGGGGTGGACGCCGGCAACGCGATGGTGGAGAAGATGGGTATCACCTGGAAGAACCGCATGGTCGACGAGGTGGCCGAGTTCGTCCGCGACTTCGAACCGGTCGACCCGGGGCTGGTCAACGTCAGGACCTGGCGCCCGGACCCGACCCAACCGCCGCTGGCGCCGGTCGACGAGGCGCTCCGGCCCTACCTGGGCAAGGGCGCCGAGGAGACCCGGTTCTACGAGTACGGCGGCGTGCTGCGCCGACCCTGACGAAGCGGCTCGCGCGGAATGACGCCGACTGCCGCAAGTCTTCACCGCCGCACCGGCACCCCGGTTGACCTCGGCGGAAGCCTCCGGAGCGCCGCCGACTAACATCGACCGGTCGCAGCCGAGCGGCCCCGGAAGGACAGATGAGCCAGTACGCGTTGTTGATCTCCCCGTCGTCGAACCGTGTCTACGCGGACGCGTCGGTGGCGCTCACCCGGGCCGAGTTGGCCGTCTTCGACCGGGCGGTGCTCGGCAACCGGCTCGGCGAGATCACCGAGACCGTGCTCGGGGGTGCCCGCTACGTCACCTTCACCGCCGACCGGCTCGACGAGCGCGACGTCGCCCACCTGGCCAACCTGTCGTCGATCTACGTGTTGTTCGAGGCCACCGACGGGCTGCTCCGGCCGGTCGAGCTGTGCCCGCTGGACCGGTACGACGACGACCTGCTGACGATCCCGAAATATCCCGGCAAGACCAACGAGCAGTTCACCAAGTTGCTGCTCAACGTGACGGTGCTCTCCTCGGCCTTCGCACCGGAGATGCTGGACCGGACTCTCCGGGTGCTCGATCCGCTCTGCGGCCGGGGCACCACGCTGAACCAGGCGCTGATGTACGGGTACGACGCCGCCGGGGTGGACCACGACCGGGCGGACTTCGACGCGTACGCGACGTACATCCAGACGTGGCTGAAACGCAAGCGGCTGAAGCACCGGGCTGAGTCGGGGCCGGTACGCCGCAACCGGCAGGTGGTGGCCCGGCGGTTGCAGGTCGAGCTCGCCGCCGACAAGGAGTCCTACCGGGCGGGCCGGACCCAGCGGCTGGACGTGGTGCAGGTGGACACGCTGCGCAGTGCCGAGTTCTTCCGCCCCGGCACCCAGGACGTGCTGGTCGCCGACGCCCCGTACGGGGTACAGCACGGCAGCCGCAGCACCGGGCAGCGGCTGGCCCGCAGCCCGCTGGCCCTGCTCGCCGAGGCGGCACCGGTCTGGGCCGGTCTGCTCCGGCCCGGCGGGGCGCTCGGCGTCGCCTGGAACACGAACGTCGCCCGTCGGGACGAGGCGGCCGGAGTGCTCGCCGACGCCGGACTGGAGGTGCTGGCCGACGGCCCGTACCTGGAGTTCGCCCACCGGGTCGACCAGGCGATCGTCCGCGACATCCTGATCGCCCGTAAACCCTGACGAACGGGTGTAAGGAAGGGCCCCCTCTACAACAAAAAACGATAAGAGGGGGCCCTTCCTTACAGCTCAGTAGCTGCAGCCGCTGGTGGGCAGGCTGGTGGCGGCGGGCGGGGTGACGCCGTCGTAGAGGGCGAGCAGGAAGTTCTGCGGGCACCGGCGGGTGCTGCCGGTGCGGATGCCGAAGTGCAGGTGCGGGCCGGTCGAGTTGCCGGTGTTGCCGGTCGAGCCGATCCGCTGTCCGGCCGTGACGGTGGCACCGGAGGCAACCGACCAGGCGGAGAAGTGGCAGTACGTGTAGATCGCCCCGTCGGTGCCGGTCAGGTTGATGCCCTGGCCGCAACTGCTGTCGTTGATCCGGACCACGGTGCCGGCCCGTACGGCGTACGCGGCCGTGCCGGTCCCCACCGGCAGGTCGATCGCGGGGTAGTCGTGGTGCGGGTCGTCGTACTCGCTGCGCGGCAGTGCGGTGCGGGGCAGCGGCAGGGAGAAGCTCGTGCCGCCGCTGGTGGCGGTGGTGATCCGCACGGCGTCGGCGACGACGTAACCGGTGCCGCTGGTCCACCGGCTGACCCCGACCGCGTTGTAGTCGCCGGCCGCGAGCGGGAAGGTGCCGAGGCTGACCCACCGGCCCCCGTTGGATCGCTGGTCGACCCGGATGTGCTGATCTCCGCTGGTGGCGGCGACGATGAACGGGGTGGAGTTGTTGTAGCCGGAGTCGGACGGGTAGAAGACCTCCACGACGTAGTTGTCGGCGGCGGGGACGTTGACCTTGAACCAGGCGACGTCGCTGGCGGTGGTTTCCGGGGTGGCGAACCGGTAGTCGGGTCCCTGCCGGTCGGCTGACCAGGTGGACGTACCCCAGTTGGCGCTGGCGGTGAAACGGCCGGCGTCGGCGTTGTCCACGGCGACAGTCGCGGCGCTTGCCGGGGTGGCCGTGAGCAGGATCGGGGCGGCGATGGCGGCCGCGGCGAGTATGGCCAGGCTACGTACGTATCCGGTCTTCATCCAAGGGCCCTTCGGCGCAGGCGGGGCGAAAAGTTGAAGGTATTTAACCAATCGATGGCGCTCTTGGAAAGACTTCTACATCGATGTTCGGCTGTGTCTTTCGGGCGCTGGACGGCACGATGACGGGATATCGGAGTAAATCCGGCTATTGAGGTATTGGGCGGTGTTCTGCGGCTTACAGTGGCGTGGTGGTCGAGCCGGTCACCGACTCGGCCGTTCGGTGTGCGGGCAGGTCACGGGGGGCCGGATGAGCGACGAACTGACCAGCGACGAGCCGTTCGGCCGGCTGGAGACCGTGCACACCTTCTCCGGCGCCATGCCGACCGGGGTGACCGTCTCCCGGCAGGGCCGGATCTTCGTCAACTTCCCGCGCTGGGGAGACCAGGTCGACGCCACCGTCGCCGAGCTGCGCGACGGCGCCCTCGTGCCCTTCCCCGACCAGGACTGGAACCAGCCCGCAGGCGACGACGACGCCGGTGCCTTCGTCTCGGTGCAGAGCGTCGTCGTCGACCCCACCGACCGGCTCTGGGTGCTCGACACCGGCAGCCCGAAGTTTCAGCCGACCCGCCCCGGCGGCCCGAAGCTGGTCTGCGTCGACCTCGACACCAACCTGGTCACCCAGACCATCCTCTTTCCCGCCGACGTCGCGCTGCCCACCTCCTACCTCAACGACGTCCGGTTCGACCTGCGCCGCCGCTCGGCCGGGGTCGCGTTCATCACCGACTCGTCCAACTCCGGACCGAACGGCATCGTCGTGGTCGACCTGGCCAGCGGGGCGGCCTGGCGACGGCTGCACGACCATCCGTCCAGCAAGGCCGAACCGTTGGCCACGTTCCGGCCGCTGGTCGAGGGACGTCCCTTCCTGATGTGCCCGCCCGACGGGCCGCCGAGCCCGGTCTCCATGGGCGCCGACGGGATCGCCATCTCGGCCGACGGCGGCCGGCTTTATTACTGCCCGCTCGCCTCCCGCCGGCTCTACAGCGTCTCGACCGACGCGCTCGTCGACAGGTCACTGGACGAGGCGGAGGTGGCGGCGACGGTCCGTGACGAGGGCGACAAGGGCTCGGGCTCCGACGGACTGGAGAGCGACGACGCCGGCCGGATCTACCTCACCGCGTACGAGCAGAACGCCATCCTGCGCCGCCACCCCGACGGCCGGTACGAGACCCTGGTACGCGACCCGCGCCTGCTCTGGCCGGACACCATGTCCGTCGCCGCCGACGGGTACCTCTACGTCACCGCCAACCAACTCCACCGGCAGCCCGACTACACCGGCGGAGTGGACCGGCGACGCCGCCCGTACGTCCTGTTCCGGATCGGTGTCGACGCCGGTCCGGTGGCACTGCTGCCGATGCCCACCTGAGATCCGATCATCTGCCAGTGATCACCGACAATGTCCACAGCGGAACCGGTAATCATCCGACGCCGAAAGATCGTCCGGTGCCGGTACGCGGATTTCCGTTCCGAACCGAGCTGATCGGGTTGCGGTAACGACCTGTTCGGTCGGCGCGAACAAGCTCTTTGGTCGCATCTCCAGTGATTCCCGCGTCGTTTCCTTCCTGGAAAACTTCACTGTGAGCCCACCCGCAAGTTCCACGAAACGTGGCGAGCGGTGATCGGGAAGGGAGCCGGACTTGGCAGAGCGAGACAGGGTGTCGGCAGCGGTCCTGCGGGACCTGGCGGCGGAGATCTTCGAGGTCAACCCGGACGAGGTCACCGAGGGGGCGGCCTTCTACGAGGACCTCGGGATCGACTCGGTGCAGAAGGTCGAATTCGTCGTCCGGATCGAACGGCAGCTCGGGGTACGGCTGACCGACGAGGAAGCGGCCGGACTCCAGGACTTCGGCGACACTCTCGCCGTACTCCGGGATCGGGGCATCTCCGTTGGACCGTGACCGGACCGGCCGCCCCGCCGTGGTGATCTCCGGCGTCGGTGCGGTCTCCGCCGCCGGCCTCGGCGCGGACGCGCTCTGGACGGCGGTCACCGCGGGCCGGGTGCTGACCGGCCCGGTGACCAGGTTCGACATGTCCCGTTATCCGGCCCGGTGCGGTGCCGAGGTGCCGGCCGGCGCGGTCGCCGACCTCGACGCGATGGTGCCCGGCCACGAGTCCCTGGCCGCCCGCTTCCTCGCGGTGGCCGCGCTGGAGGCGCTCCGGCACGCCGGAGTTCCGGAACGGGACCGGACACACCGGCTCGGCGTCTTCGCCGGCACCGTGATGGCCACCCGACCCATCCTGGACCGGGGGATCGGCACCGGCCGGCTCGACGTGCCCGGCCGGACCTGGGCCCAGCCGGACACCCTGCTGGACACCCTCCGCGAGACGGTCGCGGTCACCGGGCCGACCGTGTTGTTCGCGCCCGGTTGCGCGGCCGGGAACAGCGCCGTCGCGGCCGGCGCCCGGGCGGTCGCGGCCGGCGAGGTCGACGTCGCCGTCTGCGGCGGCGTCTCCGAACTCTCCCTGGAGATCCTCGCCATGTTCACCTCGCTGCGCGCCCTCGCGGTCGACACCGTGCGGCCGTTCGACGTCAACCGGCGTGGCACCATCCCGGGCGAGGGCGCCGGAGTGCTGGTCCTGGAACGGGCCGACCGGGTCGCAGCCCGGGGCGGGCGCCCGCTGGCCCGGTTGCTCGCCAGTGCCGCCGCCGCCGACGCGCACAACCCCACCCAGCCACATCCGGACGGCAACGGTCTGGTCTCGACCATCCACAGCTGCCTCGACCGGGCCCGGCTGACCAGCGACGACATCGGCTGGGTCTGCGCGCACGGCACCGGTACCCAGGCCAGCGACGGCATCGAGGCCCGGGCGGTGGCCAAGGCGCTCGCCGGCCGGCGCCGCCCGGTGGTCTCCTCCATCAAGGGACAGTTCGGGCACGCCGAGGGGGCCGCCGCCGCGCTGGAGGCGATCGTCGCGGTGCAGGCGCTCGCCGCCGACCTGGTGCCGGGAAACGTCACGCTCATCGAAGCCGACCCGGCCTGCGGCGGCATCGACCTGGTCGAGCCGGCCGGCCGGCGAGCCCCGGTCGGGGTCGTGCTCAGCCAGGCGTTCGGCTTCGGTGGCGGCGTCTCGACGGTACTGCTCGGAAGGGACGAACGTGCCGCCGGTTGACGACTGTCTGGCCGTACGCGGCCTCGGGCTGCGGCTGCCCGGCGTGGCCGACGCGGCGGAGCTGGCCCGACTGGTCGACGGGGCACTCCTACCGCCGGCACCGGTGCGCCGCTTCACCGCCCCGGAGGCCGGCCTCGCCCCGCTCGAATGGCGCACACACGCTCCGGTCGCGCCCCGGCTCCCGGCCACCGTCACCGGGCGGGGACTGCGGGCCGTCCCGCCCGAGTCGCTGCTCGCGCTCGCCGTGGCCGCCGAGGCCGGTACCGCCCCGCCGGACGCTCCACCCGACCCGTGGCAGGTGACCTCGCTCGTCGACCCCGTCGAGGCCGGTCGGGCCGCCGTACTCTGGGCCAGCTCGACCGCCGGGCTGGCCGAGTACGCCCGGATCTGCGTCGAGGCCGCCACCCTGGACCCCGGGCTGAGCAGCCCGATCATCGGTCCCGCCTCGGCGTTCAACGGGCCGGCCGCGACCGTCTCCATCCGGCTCGGCCTCGACGGCCCGAACGAGACGACGACCGGCGGCACCACGGCCGGGCTCACCGCACTCGTCGAGGCGGCCCGGCTGCTCGCCGACGGAGCGGCGACCCGGGCGCTGGTCGGCGGCTCGGCGACGGTGAGCCGGTGGAGCCTGGCCGGCCTCGCCGACGGGTTCGCCGCGGGCGAGGGCGCCGCCTGCCTGGCGGTGTCGCCGTGCCTCGCCGACGAGCCGGGCATCCGGCTGGGACGGTTCCGCCGGACCAGCCTCGACCGGTCCGACCTGGCGGCACACTGCCGCGCCCTGGTCCGCGCCGCCCGCCCCGCGGGATCGGGCTGGGCGGCCGGACCACCCGCCGGTGCACCGCCCGCCCGCCACGCGCCCGACCACGGCGCGCCGGGCGGCGGTGTACCGGTCGAGCCGGGTGGCGGTGCAGCGGTCGAGCCGGGCGGCGGTGCACCGGTCGAGCCGAATGGCGGTGCACCCATCGGGCCGGTCGGCGGTGCAGCGGTCGGGCCGGTCGGCACGATGGTCTCCACAGTCGACAGTGAGCTGGTCGAGGCACTCGCGGGGGAGGCGCACCGCCCGGTCTGGCACCTGGAACGGGCACTCGGCGACTTCGGGGCGGCCGGTGGCCTCATGGCGGCGGCCTGCGCCGTCGCGTACTGCGCCAGCGCACCCGCACCGACGAGCCTGCTCGCGGTGGCGATCGAACCGTCCGGCAACGCAGCCATCCTGGAGGTCTCATCATGGCCAGCGCCAACCTCGTCGAGCGGCTGGTGGGGCGAGCACTCGCGTCCGGTCGGGGCGAGCGGCCCGCGTACCTGACCGGTGCCGGTGAGCGGCTCGGCTACGCGGAGCTGTACCGCGCGGTGCGGGGCTACGCGGCCCGGCTGGCCGAGGCCGGCATCGGCCCCGGCACCCGGGGACTGGTGGTCGCCGACGACGACCTGCCGACCGCGGTGGCGATCCTGGCACTCTGGTGGCGGGGCGCCGTGGCGGTACCGGTGAGCCCGATGCTGACCGGGGCGGAACTCGAGTTCATCGCCGGAGACTGCCGGGCCGGCTTCCTGCACGCCGACGAGGCGGGCGCGGCACGGGCGGACCAGGCCGGCCTGACCGGACTGCCCCGGGGAGGTGCGCACTGGCTGGAGCCGGGCGGGCCACCCTCACCGCCGCCGGTCACCCAGCCGCCGTCCGAGGTGCTGCTGATCCAGTACACCTCGGGCAGCACCGGCAAGCCGAAGGGGGTACTGCACACCGCAGCCGGCGTGACCGGAGTGCTTGACGGTTTCGGTAGGATCCTCGACCTGCACCCCGACGACCTGGTGCTCTCCACCGCCAAGCTCTCCTTCGGGTACGGCTTCGGCAACTCGCTGCTCTTCCCGCTCGCCGCCGGTGCCGGGGTACTGCTCAACCAGGGCCCGCCCGACGTCTACCGGCTGGCCGCGACGATCGCCCGGTACCGCCCGACAGTGCTCTGCGCGGTACCCCGGATCTATGCCGCGCTGCTGGACCGGGCCGGCCAGGGCGACCCGACGGACCCGGGCGGCATCCCCGACCTCGGTTCGCTGCGGCTGGCCGTCTCGGCCGGTGAGCACCTGCCGGCGTCGCTCTGCGCTGACTTCACCGGCACCTTCGGCGTGCCGCTTGTCAACGGGCTGGGCGCGACCGAGGTGCTGCACATCGTGCTGGCGACCCGGGGCAGCCAGCCCGGTTCGACCGGCCGGCCGGTGCCGGGTACGACCGTGACCGTCCGGGACGAGACCGGCCGGATCGTGCCGGAGGGTACGGAGGGGCGGCTGCACGTGGCCGGCCCCTCGGTGGCCGCCGGCTACCTGGACCGCCCCTCCTCGGCGGCGCGGACCTTCGCCGACGGTGGTGCCTACACCGGCGACATCGTCCGGCGGGACCCGGACGGGGAGCTACGGTATCTGTGCCGGCACGACGACCTGATCAACATCGGCGGTTACAAGGTCTCGCCGCTCGACGTCGAGGCGGCGGTCCGGGACCTCGACGGGCTGGCCCAGTGTGCGGTGGTCGGCGCCCGGGACCAGGCCGGGCTGGAGCAGGCGATCGCCTATCTGGTGCCGGCTCCCGGTGTCGACCCGGGCGCGCTGCGCCGGGCGGCCCGGGCCGCGTTCCGGGCCGGGCTGCCGGCACACAAGCGGCCGGCCGTCGTCGAGGTGGTCGAGGCGCTGCCGACCACCTCGACCGGCAAACTCGCCCGGTTCCAGTTGCGCGGCCGGGCCGGCGAGCCGGTGACGGTCCGGATGCGGGTACTCCGCGACGGCCCCGGCCGTACCCTCGTCTGCATCCCGTACGCGGGCGGTTCCTCCGGGGCGTTCACCCGGCTGGCCCGGCACCTGCCCGGATCCTGGCGGGTGGTGGCCGGCGAGGCGACCTACCGCAAGGGCGCGACCATCGCCGACGCCGCCCGTGCCTGGTGGCGGGCGAGCACGCCGTACCTGTCGGACCAGGCGGTGCTGTTCGGGCACAGCCTCGGCGCGGTACTGGCCGCCGCGGTGGCCGACGCGGCGGGGGAGGGGCTGGGCGAAACTCCGGTGGTCCTCTCCGCCCCGCCGGTGCTGCCCGGCACGCAGCGGCCAGCGCTGGTCTCCGACGACGACGAGACCCTGCTGGCCGGGCTGCGCAGCACCGGTCTGCTGCCGACCAGCGGACTCACCGCCGAGGAGGTGACCCGACTGCTGCTGCCCCGGTTCCGCCGGGACATCGCGCTGGCCCCCGAGGGCTTCCAGGGGGTGGCGTCCCGGGCCGTGCACGTGCTGCTCGGCACCGACGACGGGCTCTGCACCCGGGACGCGGTCACCGCCCGGATTCCGGTCGACCGGATCGCCAGCCTGCACATGGTCCCCGGCGACCACTACTTCGTCGCCACCAACCCGGCCCGGACCGCCGAGGTGCTGGCCGGGATGTTCCGGGACTGACGGCGCGCCGCCACCGGCAGCGCCTCCCGGGCGTCTCCCGGGCGGTGGCTCCCGGCACTCGGGGCGGTCGGCCGGGATGTCCGCACGGCGCGCTGTCGAGCCGGGTGCACGGCGCCCGGGCTGTCGCTCGCTGCCGCGTGCGGGCGTCACGCTGCGCCGGCTCAGCTCCAGTCCGTCTGGTAACCCTCAGGGCGCAGCAGCGCGAGCAGCTCGGCGTCGGTGGGTCGATGGGTACGGGTCAGCATCGGCCGTAGGGCATCGGCCGCCACATATTCCGGTACCTGAACGACGACGCTGAGCAGACGGTCGCCGTCGACGCGGAGCAGCGCCGTGGACGGGATGCTGTTCGGCGCCTGTTTGGAGACGACGAAGGTCACTCCGTCACCGAGGTCCGTACAGGTCACGACGGCCACTGCCCCGCAGTCGACGCTGTCTGCCGGCGTTCCGTCCGATCCTGGGTGCAACTGCCACTTCACCGGCACCTTCCGCCCGTCGGAGACGGCGAGGTCGAAGACCAGATCGAGGCCGGTGCCGTCCAGCCAGCCATGCGTCCCGTCGGGTGGGAGGTCGTCGGGTACGAGCAGCTCCTCGCGCGGCCACGGTGACATCCGGGTGAGGTCGTGCAGGTCGCGGCGGTCCTTCGCGGCGCGATACTCGACGCGCAGGCCGATCCAGGCGCCGGCACAGAGCACGGCGACGACCAGGACGGCAACGAGGCGGCGGTACACGTCATGATCTTTTCACGGCGGCATCGCGGGCCGTCACGACCACGCGATGCCGCCTGGTCAGAGGGCGCTAGCCGAAGGTGTACGGCGTCAGATACCGCGGCAGCAGGATGTGGGTGCGCGGCGCTACCCTGCGCACGGCTGCGACGAACCTGTCCAGCCGAGCCTGGTCGTTCGTGCTGACCGGAGGCGGGTTCGTCAGGGCCGTCTCGAAGTTGTCCCAGTGCACCGGTACCACAGTGCTGGGCCGGTCGAGGGCCTCCAGCAGGCGCGGGACGTATTCGTGGGTGGAGTCGGTGCTCGGTATCGCGATCATCGCGACGTCGGGGGCCAGACCTGCGAAATTGCGTTCGACGAAGTCGCTGGCACCCATGAAGAGCACCGACGGCCCGCCGCGTGGGGTCACCTGGAAGGCGAGCGTGTCTCCTTCCGGCAGGTCCGCGATCGTTTCCGGCCTGACCGGCGTCACGACGCGGACGCCGGGGAAGACCATCGAGTACGAACCGTTGCGGCTGTGCAGCGACGACACCACCTCGACGGTGTAGTCGCCGAAATCGAGCACCTCGCCGCCCTTGACCATGCTGAGTTGGGAGGTGGGCAGGCCGTAGGCCACCCCGAGGTGGTACGCGGTGAGTGTGCCGAACACCCGGGCGCCGGACTGCTTGGCGATCTGTGGGACGTCGTTGTAATGGTCCCAGTGGGTGTGCGTCACGAGAATCGTCTGAGGTGTCCCGGGGTGGTCCCCGATACGCTCGCTGTCGACGGTCAGCGGAGTGGCCGGGTCGAACGCGCCGGCGAACAGCCCGGTGCTGAAGCGGCTCAGGTACGGGTCGACCAGGACAGTCCTCGCGCCGATGTCGATGCGCCAACCGGAGGTGCCCAGCCAGCGGAACGTGGCGCCGGGGCCGCTCGCCCGAGGGCGGCGGGGTACGGCCGGTGCGGCGGACGCGCTGGACGGGATCGAGGCGGCGGTGGCCGCCGCCAGGCCGGCGGCGGTACCGAGGAACCGGCGGCGGCCGAGTCGTGATTCGGTCATGGCGGGAGAGCGTGGCACCGCCCGGCGTGGCGAGTCCAAGACCATCCGCTCGTACCGTGCATACCCGGTTACGTATCGGTCCTGGCCAGCCGGCCGATGCGACCCGACGGCTGAGGCGTTGTTCACATCCCGCGCAGCGCCTCGACCGCAGCGTGGGCCACCTCGCCCATCGCCAGGTCGACGTCGATCCGTCGGGTGCTCAGCCGCTGGGTCTGCGCGAAGACCGCGATCGCGTACCGGCCGCCGTCGGGGTACTCCGCGACTCCTGCCTCGATGTGCAGCCCCGGCAGGGTGCCGGTCTTGGCGGCCACCCGCACCTCGGGCGGGAAGCCGGACGGCAACCGGGTCCAGAACATCTGCCGGGACATCAGGTCCCGCACCATCCCGCACGCCGCAGGCGGTCCGGCCTCGTCCCGCCAGATCAGGGTCAGCAGCCTGGTGATCTCCCGCGCGGTACTGGAGGTGGTGTGTGCGGGGTCGAAGACCCGCAAGGCTCGTATCCGCTCCTCCGACATGGCGGGGAAGACCCGAGCGAACTCGACGGCGTCACTCGCGCCGACGTCGGCGAACATCGACTCCAGCACCTGCCGCGGCCCGCCGATCACCCGGGTACGGGCGAGCCCCAACTCCGCGGCGAGCAGCGGTACCACGTCCCGACCCACCCGCCGCAGCAGCAGGTCGGCGGCCGTGTTGTCGCTGACCGACATGGTGAAGTACGCCAGGTCGCGTAGCGACAGCTCCACGTCGTCGGCGCACCCTGCCGTACCCCAACCCCCCAGCCGATCCCCGGCGCCCACCAGCACCCGCTCGGTGGGGTCGACCTGCCCGGCCACGACCTGTCGCGCGAACTCCAGCACCAGCAGGATCTTGAACACGGACGCGAGCACCACCTGCTCGTCGGCGCGCGTTCCGACCTCCCGGCCGTTGTCGACGTCGACAACGTGGACGCACGCGTTGACCCCCACCCTGTCGAAGATCTCCCACACGCCGCCACGGTAGCCGGCACCGCTCGCGTACCGTCGGGCCATGGATCTCTTGCGGCACCTGCGCTATTTCGCGGTGGTGGCCGAAGAGCTGCACTTCGGCCGGGCCGCCGAACTGCTCGGCATCGCCCAGCCCCCACTGAGCCAGTCGATCCAGCGGCTGGAGCGGGAGCTGGGTGTCGAACTGTTCGACCGATCCCGGCGCCAGGTCGCACTCACCTCCGCCGGCCGGCTGCTCCTCGACGAGGCGCGTGGCCTGCTCGCCGGCGAGCAGCGGATGCGGACGCTCGTGCGCATGGTGCGCGACGGTACGCTGGGGACACTGCGCGCGGGCGTACCACCGGAAACGGCCGCCGTCACGCTCCAGGCCCTCCTGCGGCAGCTCACCGAACAGCTTGCCGGGCTCGATGTCGATCTGCAGGAGCTGACCACCGGCGAGCAGTTGCGGATGCTCGCCGACGCCCGGCTCGACATCGGCCTGGTACACCACCCGGTGGACGCACCTGAACTGCGGTTTCATCCAGTCACCCGGACCCGGCTCGGGGTGGTACTGCCGCGCGCGTCGCCGCTGGCCCGGCGAACCGACCTGGCGTTGGCCGACCTCGCCGGCCACGACCTCGTTCTGCCGCCCCGCACCACCGCGCCAGGCTGGCACGACCATGTCCTCGATGTGTGCCGGCAACACGGCTTCGCGCCGCCGCGGGTCCGCCATGCCCGCAACCCCGAGTTCCTGCTGGGGCTGGTACTTGCCGGACACGGCGTCGCGTTCGAACCCGAGAGCGCCGCACGCCGCGAGCCGCGCGTGGTGTGGCGACCCCTCACCGGACACCCGCTGCACAGGACCACCCTGGCAGCCTGGCCTGCGCGGTCGCACCATCCGGCGGCGGAACGATTCGCGGAGATCGCCGCGGCGACGCTGGGCGGGGAGGCCCCGCCGATGGCTGTCCCCCGGGCGGATGCGGCGCGCCCGTGGAGCATCGTGTTCGCCCCGCACAGTGCTGGTACCGGCCGTGCTCTGGCAACGGCACCTGCCGGACCGGCCGGTAGGGAGTGCCAGGTCAACGGCTGATCCTGGTTGTCGAGGTGGTCAGTGGTTGGCCAGGGAGAAGTCCGGCAGCAGAGCGGGGAGTTTCCGGGCGCCCTTGTCGGTGATCGTCAGGGTGCGTTCACCGTCTCGGCGTACCAGTTCGGCGGCGAGGAGCACGTCGAGCACCTCGGCGCCGAGTACGCCACCGAGGTGCGGCAGCCGCTGGTTGCGGTCGAGGCAGGCGGTGGCGAGCTTGCGCCGTCCGGGGCGTACGGCGTCGAGGTCGACCCCGAGGTCGCCGAAGGCGCTCGGGTCCTGGCCGAGCCGCAACTCGTCGTGCTGCCCGTCGGGTGGCACCAGTGCGCCCCGCTGGACCAGGGCGGCGAAGACCGCCACGCCCAACCGGCCGGCGCAGTGGTCGTAGCAGGTGTGGGCGATCTCGGCCGGTGACGGCGGCGGGGCGGGGCGCGGGCCGGGGGTGTCCGGGCGGCCGTGCCGGGCCAGCGCGGTGAGCACGTCGACCGTGTCCGGACTGGCCAGTCGGTAGACCACGTGCCGTCCGCGCTGCTGCACGGTGACCAGCCCTCGGGCACGGAGCCGGGCCAGGTGGTTGCCGAGCCGTGGCGCGCTGACCCGGAGCGCGTCGGCGAGCTGGGTCATCGTGTGCGGGCCCTCGACTGCCAGCAGTTGCAGGGCGGTCAGCCGGATCGGGTCGGCGAGTTCGCGGGCCAGTGAGGTGGCGGCGGCCAGCATCGGGTCGTCGGGATCCACCCAGCCGGTCATGCCGCGTCTCCTCCTCCTCCGGGGCCGTACCAGGCAGCCTCCCGGGAGTACCAGTCAGCCTTCGGGCCCTACCAGGCAGCCTAACACCATTCATGATTTCCTGAACTCCGGTTGCGCGGTCGGCGGCTCCTCGTTACGTTCACATTTCAGGATTCACTGAAAGGTGGTGGACGTGTCGGCAACCGTTGTCGCGAGCGGCCCAGGAACCGACGACGTGACCACCGCCGGGTTGCGCCGGCTGCTCTGGGGCCGGGGCGTATCGGCGCTCGGCGACGGCATGTGGTTCACCATCTGGGCGCTCTACCTCACCCGGATCGTCGGCCTCCCGGCCGGGACCGTCGGCGTCGGCATGGCGGTCGCCGCCGCCTTCGGCCTCGCGGCGGCGGTACCGCTCGGCGCACTCGCCGACCGGCACGACCCGCGCCGGGTACTCGTGGCGATCACGGCGGTCCGGACCGTCGGCATGGCCGGTTACCTTCTGGTGGACGGGTTCTGGAGCTTCCTCCTCGTCACCGTCGCCTTCGTGGCCCTGGCCAACGGCGGCAGCGCGGTGCGCACCGCCCTGGTGGCGGCGCTGGTGCGGGACAACGCCGCGCGGGTGCGGGAACTGGCCCGGCAACGGGTCGCCCAGCACATCGGGTACGCCGCAGGTGCGGCTCTCGGCGCCGCCGTACTCGCGGTGGACCGTCCCGGCGGCTACACGGTCGCGATCGTCGTCAACGCGGTCACCTTCGCGGTCTTCGGGATCGTCGCCGCCACCGTTCCCGGGCGGCGGACCGGCCCGGACGCTGGCTCGACCCGGGCGGTCCGGGCCAACGTCCGGGCGGCCGTCGGCGACCTGCCGTACGTCGGGGTCACCGCCACCGTCGCGCTCTTCTCGCTCTGCTGGGCGATGCTCTCCACCGGGCTGCCGCTCTGGATCGCGGAGTCGACCCGGCTGCCGCTGGTGCTCAGCGGCATCGTGGTGGTGATCAGCTCCGTCGGCATCGCCGTCGGGCAGGTGCCGGCGACCCGGCTCGCCCGCACACCGGCCTCGGCCACCCGGACGGCCGTCTGCTCGGGCGTCGCGCTGGCGGTGAGCTGCCTGCTGCTGGCCGGCACCGCGGGCGGGGCCGGGCCGGTGGCGGTCATCGTCGTGGTGGTCGCGGCGCTGGCCCACCTGGCAGGTGAACTCGGGTACGTCGCGTCGAGCTGGACCCTGTCGCTGGGACTGGCCCGGGAACGGGCGCTCGGCGCGTACCAGGGGTTGGCCGAGGCGGCCACGGCGACGGTGCAGATCTTCGGACCCGCCCTGTTCACCCTCGCCGTGGGCACATACGGCACCGTCGGCTGGCTCGTCGTCGCCGCGATCTTCCTGATCGCCGCAGCACTGCTTCCGGTGCTCGTCCGGCGGGCCCTGCGTGACCGCCCGGTCAACCCCTGACCGCCGCTCGCCGAGGCTAGTCGCTGCTGTTGGCGATCGCCTCCTCGAACTCGCCCCGCACCTTGTCGCCCCCGGTGCTCCGCCACTGCTTGACGGTCTCGTCCCAGTTCGAGACGGGCTTGCGTCCGCTGAGGATGCTCATCTGGGCGTCGTTGACTATCGTGCCGAGTTGCCCGGAGCGCCGCGACCAGGTGTCGGAGAAGAGTCCGAGGGTGGGATCCTTGACCGCGGTCGGGATGATCGACTTCTGGTACTCGTACGACTTCCGGGTCGCCGCCGCCTCACCCGGTACGAAGATCACGTCGGGGGCGTCCACTATGTAGCGGATCCCGAGTGCCGTCTGGCTCACCCCGGCCTGGGTCAGCTGCGGACCGCCGCCGGTCATCCGGTAGTGCACCCCGGCGACCCCGTACCGGCGCACCAGCCACTCCTCGGTGCCGAACGGCGCGGCTAGCCAGTTGCAGACCTTCAGCAGCGCCCGGATCCGACCCTCGTCGGCCTTCTTGAACGCGGTGAAGTTGTTTGTCGCCTGGGCCTGCCAGGTGGCCGCGAACCCGCCACCGCCGTGCAGGGGCGGCCGCATCCCGCCGATGTCGAAGTCGGCACCCGCGATGTTCTCCGCGTAGAACTGCGGCCAGGCGGTGTACCGGTCCGTGATCATCAACGCGCTGCCGGCGTTGAACCACTTCTTCGCCGGCGCGTTGTTGCTGAAGCTGTCCGGATGCACCACGCCGTCCTTGACCAGCCGCGCGGTGTCGGCGAGTGCCTGGCTGAACTCCTCGCTCTCGTACGCGCTGACCAGCCTGCCGCCCTCGATCTTCCACCGCCACGGGTTGCCGAGCATCTGCCGGACGAAGTCGAGCGGTGCCTGGGCCAGCGCCCAGCGGTTCGCCCGAGCATCGGTGATCTTGCGGCAGACGTCCCGGAACGCGGCGAAGCTGTCCGGCTGGACGTCGGCGCCGAGCTTCTTGAACAGGTCGTCCCGGCGCATCAACAGGGTGCCGCCGATGCCCCTCGGCACCGGCAGGCCGTAGATGCCGCCGTTGTAGCGGCAGTCCCGCCAGGCGTCGGTGGGCAGGTTGGCCAGGAACGGGTACTCCTGCACCGCGTTGCCGGAGAGGTACGGGCTGAGGTCCTGGCACTTGGCGGCGAGCCAGGCCGGCAGGTTGGCGGTACCGGCGGGCAGCCCGTTCGGGGTGTACAGCGCCGGCACGATGACGTCCGGCAGGTCGTCCCCGGCGACCAGGGTGGCGAACTTGGTCGGCATGTCGGAGTTGGGCACGATCGTCAACCGCAGGTCGACGCCGAGCCGCTGGTTCATCTCCTGCCAGAACGGGTTCTGCCCGACCGCCGGCGGCACCGGCGAGTTGGTCAGGACGAAGGCGGAGAACTCCCCGCCGTCGCCGGGCGGACCGTCGGTCGCCCTGACCGGCGGCTCCGGATACTTCAGGAAGGCGTCCAGCAGCCCCTGCCGGTTGCCCCTCAGCTCAGGGGTGACCCCGGTGTACGGGAGGTAGTTCGGCAGTCTCGCCGAGCCGCTGGCCCGGTTGCGGTCGCCGTCCGTGGCGGTGCCGCCCTCGCCGCAGCCGGCCAGCAGCCCGGGGGTGGCGAGAGCGGCGGCGGTGCCGAGCGCACCGGTGAGAAATTGTCGGCGTCCAATCGCCGGTTGACCTGTCATCGTCTGCTCCTTGGCGTAACGCCTGCGGGGATCGGGGGAGGAGGAGCGGTTTCTTCAGCCCTTGACCGCGCCGATCAGCACGCCCTTCGTGAAATGCTGCTGCACGAAGGGATAGACGACGAGGACAGGGACGATGGAGAGCACCAGGATGGCCATCTGGACCGCCTCCTGGGGCGGCAGTGCCGCGCCGGCCGAGCCGAGCTGGTCGACGCCGAGCTGGGTCTGGTTCACCACGTAGGTCCGCAGCACGAGCTGCAACGGCCACTTCGCGGTGTCGTTCAGGTAGAGCAGGGCGCTGAAGAACGCGTTCCAGTACGCCACCGCGTAGAAGAGGCCGATGACCGCCAGCACGGCCCTGCTCAGCGGCAGCACGATCCGGAACAGGATGGCGAGGTCACCTGCACCGTCCATCCGGGCACTGTCGATGACCTCCCGGGGCAGGTCCATGAAGAACGCCCGCAGGATGATCACGTTGAACGCGTTGACCGCGACCGGCAGGATCAGCGCCCAGTAGCTGTCCAGCAGTCCGAGGCTCTTCACCACCAGATAGCTCGGGATGATGCCAGGGGCGAAGAGCAGCGCGAGGAGCACGACCATCAGCAGCGGCCGGTGTGCCACCGACCGGGGGCGGCTCAGGCCGTACGCCAGCAGGATGGTGGTGGACATGCTCAACGCCGTACCGGCCACGGTGACGAAGACGCTGACCAGTGTCGCCCGGGTCACCACGCCACCGGAGAGGATCGCGGCGTACGCGGCGAAGCTGACTTCGTCCGGGACGAGTACGAAGCCGCCGTCCCGGGTGATCTGCTCGTGCGTGGCGAGGCTCGTCGAGACGATCCCGAGGAAGGGTACGAGCACCGCCGCACAGCAGAGCGCCAGCACGACGCCCTTCAGTGCGCGTACCGGTCGGGACGCGGCGGGGACCCCCGCGATGGTGACCCGGTTGCTCATCGCTGGTAGACCCCCTGCTCTCCGAAACGGTGCGCGAGCCGGTTGGCGCCGAGCACCAGGAGCAGCCCGACCAGCCCCTTGACCAGGCCGACCGCGGCGCTGACCCCCCAGTCACCGGCGAGGATCCCGTTGTTGTAGACGTAGGTGTCGAGCACCTCGCTGGCCTCCGCCCCGACCGCCGCCTGCTGGAGCACGATCTGCTCGAAGCCGACCGTGAGCGCGTCACCGAGCCGCAGGATCAGCAGCAGCACGATCAGGCCACGCAGCCCGGGCAGGGTGATGTGCCACAGTTGCCGCCAGCGGGTGGCACCGTCCACAGCGGACGCCTCGTAGAGCGTGCCGTCGATCCGGGACAGCGCGGCCAGGAAGAGGATCGTCGCCCAGCCGGCGTCCTTCCAGAGCACCTGCCCGGTGACCAGGGCGAAGAACGCGTCCGGGTTGCTGACGATGCTGACGGTGCCGAGGTCGTGATCCCGGAGGAAGTTGTTGAGCAGACCGCCGTCGCCGAGCAACTGCATGAAGATCGCCACCACGATCACCCAGGAGAGGAAGTGTGGCAGATAGAGGACGCTCTGCACGGTCCGCTTGAGCCGCTCGGACATCAGGCTGTCCAGCAGCAGCGCGAGGGCGATCGGGGCGGGGAAGACGACGAGCACCTGGAGCAGGGTGATGATGAGGGTGTTGGTGAGTGCGTTCAGGAACGCGGGATCGCCGTTGACGATGATCCGGAAATTCGACAACCCGGTCCACGGGCTGTCGAGAATTCCGACGTACGGCTGGTAGTCCTTGAACGCGATGACGTTGCCGAGCCACGGTAGATAGTGGAACGTCAGCAAAAGCGCGAGCCCGGGAAGTGCGGCGAGTAGCAGGATCCGGTCCCGCCGTACCCGTTCCCACCACGACAACCCGGCCCACCCCACTCAGTACCGCCGGATGCGACGCGTGGACACGATGGATCGCGACAGTTCCGGAAGTCGGCTGTTACATCCGGGTAAACCTAGAGTCACCCCAGTAGAGCGTCAAGACACGAATCGATGCCAGTTGCGCGGCCTGTTCAGCGGCGCGGAGCAACCGCCCGGGGTGAACACCGGGCAGCGGATCGCGGCGGACGCTCAGTGCTGGAGGGCCCTGGCCAGTACCGTGACGTCCTCGTCGCCGAGCCCGTGCTCGACGGCCCGCTGCCACTGCGCGGCCAGGCTGTTCGCCACCGAGAACCGGTCGATGTCGACCTCGTGGAGCGCCAGGTTGACGTCCTTGAGCCCGAGGGAGAGCGAGTACTGCGCGGAGTATTCGTCGCGGCCGATCCGCTCCAGCTTCTCCGCCGCCCAGGGCGAGACCAGCGGGCTGCCCCGCAACGCGTCGAGCACCGCCGCCCGGTCCAGGCCGAGGGCGTGCCCGAGCGCCATCGTCTCGGCGATTCCCTCGGCCAGGAAGGCCAGCAGCATGTTGTTGACCAGCTTGAGCCGGGAACCGGCGCCGACCGGGCCGGCCCAGACGGTCCGCTGCCCGAGCGCGTCGAAGACCGGGGCGATCCGCTCCCGGGCCTGCTCGGGGCCGGAGGCGAGCACCACGAGCTGACCCCGCTCGGCCGGGCCACGGCTGCCCGCCACCGGCGCGTCCAGCAGGATCACGTCCGGGCGCTGCTCACGGACCAGTCCGGCGATCCGCTCGGTGTCGGAGACCCCGATGGTGCTCATCTGGGCCCAGATCGCGCCCTCGGCCATCCCGGCCAGCATGCCCTGGTCGATCGCGATGGAGCGGACCGCGTCGCCGTTCGTCACCATCGTGATCACCACGTCGGCCCCGCGTACCGCCTCGGCGGGACTGTCGGCGACCTCGGCACCCTGTTCGCCGAGGAGCCGGGCCGGTCCCGGCCGGCGGTTCCAGACGACGGTCGGCAGGCCGGCCCGGACGAGGTTGGCCGCCATCGGCTGACCCATGCCACCCAACCCGAGTACGGCCACCCGCTGCGTCCGCGCCATCGAAACGTCCTCCCGTAGGTCGTGCCTCCATCCGGCAGCGTAGGGGAGCGGGCCGCGCCGTCGACCCGAAACCCGGGCCGAGTCGCCTGGCCGGTGACATGTCGACTGGTGCAGGTGACAGGTCGACCGGATCGCTAGTGCGGGAAGGCGCGGGGCTTGCGGCTCGACACGTCGTACCGGAAGTCGTCGATGCGTGACGCCACCTGGCGGGCTCCGACGGTGCGCTCCAGACGGTCGAGATAGAGCGAACGCCGGGCCAGGGCGCCCAGCTCGACGGTGAAGTAGATCGCCATCAGCGGGTTGACGAAGAGGGTGCTGCCGCTGGTCCGCCGGGTGAACTGGACGTCGCCGACCTCGCCCCGGGTGGCCGCCGCGATCTGCCCGTTGACGATGCTGGGCCGCAGCGGGGTGGCGGCCTGGGCGCGGGCGACCGCCTCCCGGTACAGGGTCGCCTCCCGGCTCCGACCGGGGATCGACAGCGCGCCCAGATAGGCCCCCTCGCGATCCAGCGCGGCGAGGTTCTCCAGCACCTGCACGTGGTTGACCCCGTGGTACGCGTCGATGCCGAACCCGAGGCAGCAGACCAGCCGTACCGGCACCGTCAGCCCGGCGACCGCACCGAGGCTGGTCATGTCCTCGACCGGAGTGCCGAGCCCGGCCTCGTCGCCGCGCAGCAGGATGTCGGTGCCCCCGTCGACAAGTACGATCGCGTCCACCTCGAACCGCTGCACCAGGTGCCGGTACGCCTTGCGCAGCGGCTGCACGCCGGTGCGGGGGAAGGCGTGCACCGTCGACGGGAAGCCGCGTTCGGCCAACCACTCCGCGAGGGCACGCTCCGGAAAGTAGTCGGCGGGACCCTTGGTCTCCGGGGTGACCGCCGCGACGTTCTCGGCCAGCCAGCTGTCCAGGTCGAGCAGTTCGAGTTGGGCGAACGAGTAGTTGGCCAACTGCACCTGGACCCCGGCGTCCCAGAGCGCGATTGCCAGCGGAAGTCCGGCGTAGACGTCGAAACCGCCCCCGGCCCCGGCGATCAGCACGCTGCGCGCGCCGGCCAGTGCGTCGAACAGCGGCGGCGTCGCCAGTCCGGCCACCGGGCCTCCCCACGATCGTCGTCCCGACCCGCCCGACCGGCGGCGGCCCCGGAGCGGACCGTCGGCGAATACTACTCAGCTGCACCGCTCGGCATCGAACCAGTTCAACCGGTCGGCACCGAGCCGGTTCAACCGGTCAGCACCGAGATCGCGGCGACCAGGTAGAGGCAGCCGCCGAGGCTCACCGCGATCCCGGCCACTGCCGGCAGCCAGGCTGCGGCGGTCGCCGCCACCGGCCAGCGCCGGGTCGTCCCGGCCAGCAGCGCGACGCCGCGGATGGTGAGCACCCCGACCCCGGTCAGCGTGCCGGCCATGCCGATGCCGAAGGCGAGCACCAGGACCAGCCCGTCCAGGGCCCGACCGGTCAGCAGGCCGCTGACCAGCACCAGGAACGCGGACGGTGAGGGCAGCAACCCACCGGAGAGAGCGAGCACGGTCAGCCCGCGCCGGGACCACGGATCGGTCGGCGCCGGTACGTCGTGCCGATGCCCGTACCCGTGATCATGCCCGTGCCCGCGATCGTGATCGTGATCGGGTGCCGGGCCGGACTTTTGCCCGTGTCCGACGAGGACATGACTGTGACTGTGGGGGTGGGAGCCGTGGGCGCGCAGGTGTCGCCAGCTCAGGTGTGCGCCGACGCCGATCACCAGCAGTCCGGCCGCCACCTGCATCCACGCCGTCAACGTCTTCGTGCCGAGGCTCGCGGCGCCGCTGAGTCCGACCCAGGCGAGCGCCAGCACCAGGACCGAGAGGGTGTGCATCGCCGCCACGATCACGCCGAGCCGGACCGCGTCCCGGTAGCGTCCCCGGGTGCCGACCAGGTACGCCGCCGTCACGCTCTTGCCGTGGCCCGGGGCGACCGCGTGTGCCGCGCCGACCCCGAGCGCCACCACCAGGGCGAGCCAGAAGACTCCCCGGCCGTCGAAGAGGGCAACCAGCCGGCCCTCGAACCCGGTCACGACCGGCCTCCGGCGCGCCGCCGACGCAGCCGTACCGTGACCAGGGCGGCGACCCCGACGAGCAGCGCGGCGGCGACGCCGCCCAGGGTAGCCACGCTGCTCGCCGGCAGGCTTCCCGCGCCGGCCGTGAACCGCACCCGGTGGGTCTGCTCGGCGGCGGTGAAGAGCGTCCGGTCCGGCGCCGCCGGGGTCTGGCTGGTGAGCATCGTCCGGTACGCCTCGTTGAGGTCGGTGAGCGCGCCGACGGTGACGTCGAGGTCGACCACCTCGGCCGGGCAGTCGAAGACGAGTCGGGCGCCCTCGTCGAGCAGCCGGTCGAGGGTGTCGAGCCGGCCCGGACACGGGGTACCGTCCTGCCGCACCGCGATCCGGTCCAGCAGGTAGTCGTGCACCCGGGGCGAGCGCTGGAGCTTCTGTTCCCCGGTGAGGTCGGTCGCGACGGCGCCGAGCGCCGGGTCCTCGAAGGCGCCGAGCGACTGGCCGAGCGCCACCCAGTCGTCCTCGGCGGCGAGCCAGGCGATGTCGACGCGGGAGCCGTGCACGCTGATCCGCGCGGTCGAGGGCGGGCCGAACGGGTGCGCGGCGGCCGGGGCCGCCGGGACGGCGAGCCCGGAGAGCACGGCGAGCGCGGCCAGGCCGAGCGCGACGGCCGGCGACGGGAAGCGGGCGATCAAGGAGTCTCCTGGGGTACGAGCCGAGCCCGGACCACCGCCGGGCGGCGACGGTCCGGGCCGGGCGGGAACTACTTCGTCACGGTGATGGCCGGACTGGTGATCTGCTGGTTCTCGCTCTCCAGGTAGACCACGTGACTGGTGTTCTTCTTCGCCGACGGCGGCAGCGCGAAGCTGTACTCCAGCCGCCCCAACTCGTCGGCCTTCCGGTAGCCGATGAAGACACCCTTCCTGCCCGCGCCGTCCTTGGCGTTGCGCAGGTAGACGGTGACCTCCTCGCCGGGGTCGTAGCCGTAGGCGTTGATCTTGACCTTGCCCTTGGCCTCGACGATGGTCTTGTTGACCCTGACCTGCTCGCCGACGGTGTTCTCCGGGGTACGCAGCTCGTTGACGGTACGCTCGCCGGCCGCGTTCTTCCGGATCACGACTCCGTCGTGGTGCTGGCCGTTGGCGTACCGCGCCTCGTACCGGATGCTGTCACCTGTGACGTCGATGAGCTGGTAGAGCTGCTTGTCCTCAGCCTGGCTCATGATGTCGGCGTTGTTGCCGGTCCAGACCGAGCCGTCGACGTCGTACATCTTGCCGCCGGAGACCGACACCGCGTAGACGGTGCTGTCGTGCACGGTGAGCGACCGGCGCGACGAGGTCACGCTGCCCCGACCGTACGTGTGGTCGTGGCCCTGGAGCACCAGGTCGACACCGTACTTCTCGAACAGCGGGCCCCACTGTGCCCGGACCACCGGGTTGTTCCGGCCCTCCGCCGTCGAGTAGACCGGGTGGTGGAAGGTCACCACCGTCCACTTGTTCGGGTTGTTCCTGAGCAGCCGCTCCAGCCACGCCGTCTGCGCCGCCATCACGTCCGGGATGCCCTGCACGTTGGTGTTCAGCCCGATGAACCGGACACCCTGGTAGTCGACGGTGTACGCCGTCTTGGCCAGCTCCGCCGGCCAGCCCGCCGGCCCGTTGTCCGGGTACGGGAACTGCGGGGTCCAGAACGACGACAGCGCGCTGCCGCTGTACTCGTGGTTACCGGGGATCGAGATGTTGTTGATCTGGCTGTCGATGAAGCCGCCGGCCTGGTACCACTGCCCCACTGCTCCTCGCTGTTGGCGGAGTCGATGAGGTCACCGGCGTTGACGATCAGCTTGGCCTGCGGGCGGTCCGCGAACGCCTGCCGGAAGACCCGGGGCAGCGCCGAGTCGAGATAGTTCTGCGCGTCGCCGTAGTAGATGAACGAGAACGGCTTGGCGTCGGCGGTCGCCGTGGTGAAGTCGGTCCAGGCGCTCCAGTTTGTGCCGTCGCCGACCCGGTAGGTGTACCGGGTGCCGGGCTTGAGGCCGGCGAACTCCACGGTGTGGTAGGTCGAGGCGTACCCGAGGGAGGTGTTGACCGACTTGGTCGACATCGCCTTGACCACCGAGACCGTGCCGGCGGCCGGCGTCACCTGGCCGAGCGCGGCGGGCGCCTCCAGAATCTCGGCCTGGGCCCACTCGGGGGTGGCCTCGGCCCGCCAGGTCACCCGCTGCGAGGTGGCCGGGGCGGTGGTCGGGGTGAGGATGATGCGGTCGGGCATCGGGGACGGCCGGTGGATCTCGGCGGCCGGGTACTTGCCGGGTGCGGCGTCACCGAACGCCACCGGGCTGACCGCGAAACCGCCGACGAGCATGGCTGCGGTGCCGATGGCGGCAAGCCTGGCCCGCCGGGAGCCCAGGATCCAGGGTCTCTTGACGTCAGTCACTACAGGGATCACCTTTCGGGGTGAAAGCGGGTACTGCCGCCGGCCCGCAGCCGGTGGCCAAGGGCATTCAGCCAGAGGTGGGAGACCGGCGGTCGACCGTCGACTGGACGCCGGGTGAACGAGCCTGACCAGCGGATTAATTCATGATCAACGCGGGGTGCCGGGTGCCGGGCTTCATCCTGCGGTGGCAGTGCGGCCATCGGCCGGGAACCGGCCGTTCACCCGGGCCCACCTACCATGCCGGCGGCAGGTCACCCCGTGTCCCGCCTGCCGGCAGCCCGCCCGATCGACGACCCGTACGGAGCACGATGAAACTGCCGTCCCGCCGCTGGGCGATGGTCGCCACCGTCGGCACCCTGGCGGCGCTCGCCGCGATCGAGCCGACGGTCGCGCCGCCGATCGTCAAGGGGGACGGCTTCGTCACCGCGCAGACCGGTGGCCTGCTCAACATCGAGGGCGGCGAGTGCTTCTCCGACCCGGTGTACTCCCGGGAGGCCGCCGAGGTGGTCGTCCGGTACGAGCCGTGCGAGTCCGGTGCCGACAACCAGTCGTACGGCTTCCTGCGCGCCGCCGACGGGCCGTGGGACCGCGTCGGGCTGGCCGACTTCGGCTGGCAGGGCTGCCGGGGGTACTTCGACCGGCGCTGGCCGGACGGCGAGCGCGGCACCCTCGACTTCTATCCGGTCCTGCCGACCGAGCAGACCTGGGCGGACGGCGACCGTACCGTGATGTGCGTGGTCTACCGGCCACGCGGCCGGCTCACCGACTCGGTCCTGCCGCTGCGCTGACCGGGCGACGCCCACCCCGGCGCCGTTGCCGATGGCCCGGCGCTCTTGCCGAGGCACCGGCGCCCCGGCCGCTGGACCGGCGTTCTTGCCGCTGGACCGGCGCTCTGGTCGACGGTGCTCAGGCGCGCAGGCCGCCGTCGACAGGCAGGCAGACGCCGGTGACGAAGGAGGCCCGGTCACTGAGCAGCCAGGCGGCCGCCTGGGCGATCTCGTCCGGCTCGGCGGCCCGACGCAGCGGGGTGAGTTCGTTGAGCCGGTCGACGGCGGCCGGCTCGTCGTCGGCCCACTGCCGGATCACCCCGGTCATCGTGGTACCCGGGGCGATGGCGTTCACCCGGATGCCCTCCGGGCCGTACTCGACGGCGGCGGTCTCGGTGAGGCTGTTCACCGCCCGCTTCGTCGCCGCGTACGGCCCCAGTCCCGGTGCACCGCGCAGGCTGCCGACACTGCTGACGTTGACTATCGCCCCCGAGCCGGCGGTGGCCCGGATCGCCCGGATCTCCGCGGTCATCGCGAGGAACAGCCCTCGATAGTTGACCGAGGTGACCAGGTCGAAGTCCCGCTCCTTCGCGTTCACCATCGGGGTGTGCGGGATCGAGATGCCACCGTTGTTGAACGCCACGTCGAGCCGGGCGTGCAGCCGGATCACGCTCTCCACCGCCGCCTGGACGCTGGCCCCGTCGGTCAGGTCGGCGACCACGTAGTCCGCGGTACCGCCCGCGTCGCGGATCTCCCCGGCGACCTCGGCCAGTTCCGCCTCGGTCCGGGCCGCCAGCACCACTGTGGCACCCTCGCGGGCGAACAGCCGGGCGGCGGCGGCACCGATGCCGCGCCCCGCACCCATCAGCAGCGCGACCTTGTCACCGAGCAGGCCGGTGCTGCCGCCCACGGCGTTGGTTCCGGTCATGAGATCACTCTCTCATCACCGAACGGTGATCCGCAGGCACGCTCCGCATCTGCTCCCTACGGGCGGGCACGGGTCACCGACTGAGCTGGACGTGGCCTTGGTCGCCAGCCGCCTCCAGGTCCCAGTACTTGCCGAAGGCCTGCAACCGGCCGAACCTGATCCGGCCGAAATCCGCCGGAAGGTGCGGGTCGATCAGCAACCGACCGTCGCGGGCGTCCAGGCCGAGCAGGGTACGCACGAAGAGCAGCGGCGCCGCGCTGGCCCAGGCCTGCGGGGTGCACGCCGTCGGGTACGGCACCGGCTTGCGGCCGTACGAGCGGTCGTAGCCGGCGAACGCCTCCGGCAGCCGGTGGGCGGAGAAGTCCGCCGCCTCCAGCATCGCCACGATCACCCGGGCCGCCTCGTCGCGGTACCCGTACCGGGCCAGCCCGTGCGCGATCAGCGAGTTGTCGTGTGGCCAGACCGTGCCGCTGTGGTAGCCGATCGGGTTGTAGCACCTGTCGGTCGTCGAGGTGGTCCGGATGCCCCAGCCGGAGAACATGTGCGGGGCGAGGAGCTGGCCGGCGACCACCCCGGCCCGCTCCGGCGGCACGATGCCGCTCCAGAGCAGCTGCCCCATGTTCGAGGTCATCGAGTCGATCCGGCGCTTGTCCCCGTCGAGGCCGACCGCGTAGTACCCGCCCCGGTCCTCGATCCAGAAGTCCCGGTTGAACCGCTCCCGGAGCTGGTACGCCTCGGCGCGCAGCCGCTCGGCCAGCTCCGGATCCCGTAGCGGGCCGTCGGCGAGTTCGGCGATCCGCAGTTTCGCGTCGTACGCGTAGCCCTGGATCTCACAGGTGGCGATCGGCAGTACCGGGATCGTGCCGTCGGAGTAGGCGATGCCGTCCGGGGAGTCCCGCCAACTGTGGTTGCCGAGCCCCTGCGGCGACCGGGTGGCGTACTCGACGTA
The DNA here is from genome assembly GCF_002846275.1 of Plantactinospora sp. CNZ320. Taxonomy (NCBI): domain Bacteria; kingdom Bacillati; phylum Actinomycetota; class Actinomycetes; order Micromonosporales; family Micromonosporaceae; genus Plantactinospora; species Plantactinospora sp. CNZ320. The sequence goes on along the minus strand of NZ_PJMP01000001.1, from coordinate 1,484,892 downwards.
CCCGTCCCCGTCGAGGTCGCCGTAGCGGTCGATCCAGTTCAGTGCGGCGTGCACGTTGTCCCGGAAGCTCCGGACGAACTCCTCGTCCGACGTCCAGCGCCAGTACTCGGAGAGCAGGATCAGCCAGAGCTGGGTGGCGTCGGAGGTCCCGTAGTAGGGATTGTGTGGCTTCTCGCCGGTCCGGGTCAGCTCGCCGCTGCGTACCTCGTGCAGGATCTTGCCCGGTTCCTCGTCCCGGAAGTCGTCCAGCCTGCTGCCCTGGTAGTTGGCGAGCGACCGGAGGGTGCCCCGGGCCAACCGTGGCCCGAACGACAGCGACTGGTACGCCGTGACCAGCGAGTCGCGGCCGAAGACGGTGAGGAACCAGGGCAGGCCGGCAGCCGGCAGCACGATCGTCTCGCCACCGATGGTCTGCTCGATGCGCAGCGCCACCAGGTCCATCTTGGACTTCTCCATCACCCGGCTCAGCAGGTGGGAGTCGAGATCCTGCGAGGGACACTCGTCCCGCCAGGTGTGCGTGGGGTCCTCGCCGACCAGGTCGAAGCCCTGACCGAACCGGCGGTGCAGCGAGGGCAGCTCGGTCGGCCGGCGGGGCAGTGCCACCGACACCTCGGCCTCCCACCTCAGCCCCGGTTCCAGCCGCAGGTCCCAGATCAGGTCGTTCTCCTCCACCCGGTCGGCCGGCGGCGACACCCGGATGTCGGTGACGGCGGTGAAGTCCGCGTTGCGGTAGGTGAAGCAGAGCCGGGAGCCGTCGGTCGAGTAGTCCCGGGTGATGCTCGCCGAGCGGTCCCGTACCCGTTGCTTGATCTCGAACAGGTCCGCGAAGTCGGTGCCGACCCGCAGCCGGAGCTGCACCGACTGCACCTCGGTGGCGAAGCACTCCAGCTCGATCCGCTCCTGCATCATGTCGCTGATGAACCGCTGCCTGCGCACCCCGACGCTGTTGGTCGGCACGTGCGGCAGGTCGGAGTTGGTCAGGAAGAAGGCCGCCGAGTCGTCGTCGACCAGTCCCGAACTGAGGATCAGCAGCGGCGCCCCGCCGAGGGTCAGCTCCCACTGGCTGAGCAGCCGGGTGTCGTCGTGCACCAGCCCGCCGATGGTGCCGACCGGTACGTCCCCGGCGGCGTTGCTGACCATGAACGACCGGCCCTCGACCACCGCGACCGCGTCCGGGCCCAACTCCGGCGGCTGGGTACGCACCACCGAACTCGGCGCGTTGCTACTGGTCACCACCCCCGGGGTCGGGTCGGCCGGAGTGGGACGCCGGACAACATTCGTCACGGCAGCCCCCTTCGCCCGGACGAGAAGCGTGGCCATCCTGTCGACGCCAGCCTAGGCAGCGCCGGGGCGGCACCGGTGCCGAACGACCCAAGAAGGCTCCTAGAGCCGGCCGTCCGGGTAGCGGGTCAGGTAGCCGCCCATGGTCCGGAAGTAGTCGGCGGCGGAGTGTTCCCGGTCGTCGTCGGTGCGTACCCGGGTGATGGCCAGACCGGGGCGGTGCCCACGGCGCGCGTCGGCGCCGGCCACGACGACCACGCCGTCGCCCTCCCGGTAGAAGATCCGGCCGGGCGTGCCGCCGTAACGGCCATCGGAGACCCGGGCGGCCAGGATCCGCAGTCGCGCGCCGTCGTGGTGGGTGAAGGCGTTCGGGTACGGGTCGGACTGCGCCCGGACCAGCCGTTCGATCTCCTCGGCGGGCCAGTTCCAGTCGATCCGGCTCTCCTCGATCGAGCGCTTGTGGAAGAAGCTCGCCTTCGACCGGTCCTGCGGGGTCCAGTCGGTGCGGCCGGAGGCGATCAGTGCCAGCCCGTCCACGGTGATCGGGCCGAACAGTTCCAGCGTGCGGTGGAACAGGTCGGTGGTGGTGTCGGTCGGGCGGACCGGTATCGCGCGTTGCAGCACGATGTCACCGGCGTCGAGGGTCTCGTCCATCAGGTGCGCGGTGACCCCGACCTCCTCCTCGCCGTTGAGCAGCGCCCAGATCAGCGGGCTGAACCCGGCGTACGCGGGCAGCAGCGAGTCGTGCACGTTCAGCGTCCCGTACGGCGGCAGGTTGAAGATCTCCGGCGGGATCCAGGTACGCCAGTTGGTCGCCACGATCACGTCGGGCGCGGCCTGCCGGAGCCGCTCCATCAGCTCGGGGTCGCCGGGACGCTTGCGCAGCAGCACCGGTACCTCGTGCTTCTCGGCCAGTTCGGCAACCGAGTCGTCCCAGATCTTCTCGTACGCGTGTTCGCTGCGCGGATGCGTGACGACCAGGGTCACCTCGTGCTCGGAGTCCAGCAGCGCCTGTAGGGTCCGGTGCCCCCAGGTCTGGTAGCCGAACATCACAACCCGCATCGACGGTCTCCTCTTCGATCGGCTCGTCCCAACCCGTCCCGGCCCGGCACAGTCAGGTCAACTCGTCCATATTGTTCTTGACCTTGGTGTAGGTTAGCCTAACCTAAATGCCACGGATGGTCGACCGTCCGCGCCAGCCGCACTCGTCAATACGAATCAGGTCCTCCACCACGCCGCCGACCGGCCGGCAGACTGATGGGACAGGTATGTCACGAACCATTCGCAGCGACGACTCCCAGGTCCACGATCTCCTCGGCATCGGCTTCGGTCCGTCGAACCTCGCCCTGGCCATCGCCGTCCGGGAGGCCAGCGCCGGCCCGGACCGGATCGGCAGCGCCGTCTTCCTGGAGCGCCAGCCCAGCTTCGGCTGGCACCGGGGAATGCTGCTCGACGACGCCACCATGCAGGTGTCGTTCCTCAAGGACCTGGTGACGCTGCGCAACCCGGCAAGCGGATTCAGCTTCCTCTGCTACCTACAGAGCCGGGACCGGCTGATCGACTTCATCAACCACAAGAACCTCTTCCCGTCCAGGGTCGAGTTCCACGACTACCTGGAGTGGGCGGCGGCGCAGGTCGACGACATGGTCCGGTATGGACACGACGTGGTCGAGGTCCGCCCGGTCCGGCAGGATGGCGAACTCGACCACTTCGAGGTACTGGCCCAGGCCGGGCCGTGCTCCGCCACCCCGGTCAGCCACCGGGCCCGCAACCTGGTGCTGGGGGTCGGGCTGCGGCCGTACCTGCCGGCCGGGATCACCCTGGACACCCGGGTCTGGCACACCCGGGACCTGCTGCCGAACCTGCGTGGCCTGGTGCCGTCGGCGCCGACCCGGTTCGTCGTGGTCGGCGCCGGGCAGAGCGCGGCCGAGGCCGTCGACCACCTGCACCGCGAGTTCCCCGCCGCCGAGGTCTGTGCGGTCTTCTCCCGGTACGGCTACAGCCCGGCCGACGACAGTTCCTTCGCCAACCGGATCTTCGACCCGGCGGCAGTGCAGGAGTACTTCACGGCACCGCCGGAGGTGAAGGAGATGATGCTCGACTACCACGGCAACACCAACTACTCGGTCGTGGACTCCGAACTCATCGACGAACTCTATCGGCGGGTCTACCAGGAGAAGGTACGCGGCGTCGAACGGCTGCGGATCCTCAACCTGACCCGGCCGGTCGAGACGGTCCGTACCCCGGACGGGGTGCGGATGGTGGTGGAGTCGCTGGTCACCGGGGAGCGGACCGTGCTCGACGCCGACGTGGCGGTCTTCGCCACCGGATACCGGCCGGTCGACCCGTTCGACCTGCTCGGCGAGGCGGCACAGGTGTGCCTACGCGACGAGGCCGGCCGGGCCGTGGTCGACCGCGACTACCGGCTGCGTACCCGCCCGGAGGTCCGGGCCGGCATCTACCTCCAGGGCGGTACCGAGCACAGCCACGGCATCTCGTCCTCGCTGCTGTCCAACACCGCCGTACGGGCCGCCGAGATCCTCGGCTCGATCCGCGCCCGCTCGGCCGGCCCGGCACTCGACCGCCAACCCGAGTACGTCGGCGCGCCCGCCCCCGCCTGATACAACAGGATCGCCGCTCGCCCTGCCAGCTCGCCCGGGGACGGTGGGTCGGCCAGTCCGGCGCGGGGCAGTACCGGTTCAGTCGGCGGTGGTCGACCGGCCCTCGTCCGCCGACGGTCCCGGCCCGTGACCGGGATCCGCGGCCGGCTCCTCGGCTCCACCCTGGTCCGGGTCGGCCGGGGTCGGGTCGGTGCGGCGGTTCCACTCGAAGGTGACCTTCATGTGCGCCTCGCCGGTGGTCTCGGCGACCACGAAGCCGCCCTTCGCAGCCACCTTGAGACCGAATTCGATCGCCACCCGGTCGGCCCCGCCGGCGTCCCGGGCCCGGTCGGCGGCGCTCTGGGCGAGCCGGTGGAACCGGTCGAACGCCTCGCCGAACGTCTCTGACAACCGGGCGACCACCTCGCGGGACCGACCGGCCGGGGCGACTCCGGTGACCTGATGGGTCACCTCGACCAGCACCGTGCTGTCGCCGTCGACCGGAATCTCTACGTAGTAGGTCATTGCCGTCCTCACCGGTCGACGAACTGCGCCGGCCCAGTGTAGTGCCGGATCACCACGGTTGCGGACTCGACGACGCCCCGGGGCGGGCCGCCGTCGACCCGGCGACTTGTCCGAGGTCGATACCCTCGGAGACTCCAGTTCGGAGCGGTCCAGTTCGGAGCGGTCCAGTTCAGAGTGGCCAGTTCAAGTGGTCCAGTTCGCCAGCGGGAGGCCGATCGATGCCCCACCTCACTCCGTCGGACATCCGCAACGTCGCATTCCGGAAGCCGTCCCTCGGCCGGCGCGGGTACGACGAACAGGAGGTCGACGAGTTCCTGGACGCGGTGGAGAGCACCATCTCGGCACTGACGGAGGAGTTGGCGGCGCTGCGTGGGCAGTCGACCTCCACAGCCGCTGTCGCACCGTCCGTGGCCGCACCCGGGGTGGGCGTCGAGCCGCAGGTCGCGATCCTCGCCCAGCTCGAAGAGATCAGGGCCCGACTCACCCGCATCGAGGCGGCGGTCGCGGGTGGCGGCCCGAGGTCGCCGTTCGGCGATCCGTTGTTCCGAAGTTGACCGGGCGAGCGGTGCCTCGGTTGTCGACCAGCCCTCGCCAGGAGTCCTGATGCCGCGAGTGCACTCGTACACTCGCCGGGACGGCACCCGGGTAAGAGGGCACTACCGGTCCCGTACCCGGCGCCCGGGTGTCCGCCGCCCGTACCCGCGCCGACGTCGCGGCGGCAGGTCGGCTCCGGACCGGTCGGGCTGGTGGTTCGCCGGGGTGGTCGGAGTGCTGGTACTGGTCTGGCTGGTCGTTGACTTCGTCCAGCAGTACCCGGTCCGGGCGCTGGTCATCGCGGTCGGGCTGTTGGCGGCCGGCGTCGGGGTGCTGACCCTGCTGGTTCGGGCACGACTCCGGGAAGAGACCGAGACGGCGGTACGCGCCCGGTACGTCGAGACGACCGACACCATGACCGGGGCGGAGTTCGAGCGCTGGGTGGCCGCCCTGCTGAACCGCTCGGGTTTCTCCCGGGTGACCGTCTGCGGTGGTGCCGCCGACCGGGGAGCGGACATCACCGCTGTCTCCCCGGACGGTCGACGGGTCGTCGTGCAGTGCAAGCGGCACAGCCCGACGAACCGGGTGGGCAGTGCGGCGATCCAGCGGTTCGCCGGCACCTGCCGGAGCATCCACCGGGGCGAGATCTGCGTGATCGTCACCAACGGGTTCTTTGCCGCCGGTGACGGGCTGCGACTCGCCCATGAGCTGGGGATCGGGCTGGTCGACCGGTCGGCACTGGGGGAGTGGGCGTACGCCGGGACGCCGCCCGCGTTGCTGGGTCGACGCTGAGCATCGCTCGACATGGCGCGTGGGGGTGCTCTGTCCGATGGAGGATCAGGCCCTACCGCCCAAGCGGCTTTACCATGTCCGGGTGGGGCACGAGATCACTGCACTGCTTGTGCGTGAGCCGTTCGACGATGATGTCGCCCGCGAGTGGGACATCGTCGGCGTCCCGCTCGATCGCGGGCTGCGCCTGGTGCACCTCAGCCACTACTACACGGCTTACTGGCAGGCTCGGCGCGGGGAGACCCGCAAGCTCGACGTGCCGGTCGGCTTTCCTGGAACCTTCCCTCGGGAGGCAGTGGTGGCCAGCCTGGCGGCCGAGGTCCCCGGTGCGGCGTCCCGGCAGCAGCAGCCGACGTTCGCAGTGGTGATGACCGAGTACTCCGGCGGAGTTGGCGGGCAGTGGGCTTGCGCGTTCGTCGCTGGCCGCCGGGTGCCGGAGGCTGTCACCATCAACGCGGCGCTGCAAGTGCTGGGCGTTCACGCGACCGACGGTGTCGACGAGTTCGACAGTGTCGGTCTCGGCCGCCATCGCAGCTCGCCGGAGGGCCTCGATCGCTACGTCGACCTGTGCGACGAGTTGGGTGTCTGAGCGCACGGGCCGTGGCCCAGGACGCGTTGATGGTCCGGGATCCGGACGCCACCCGGCCGGCCGATGCCCTGCTTCCCGGACGACGGGAGCCGGACGGTCCGGCACGAGGGGCTGCACGCGATGCCCTGACCGCCCTCGACCGGCGGTCGTGCCGGATGCCGTTCGCCGGTCGAGGCAGGATCGTCAGGCGCGGGCGGCCAGCAGCGGCCGGGGGTGGTGCCGGCTGGTCGGGATCACCAGCGGAGTACCGGTCAGCGGGTCGAGGCTCACCTCGCACCTGACGTCGAAAACCTCGTCGACCACCTCGGCGGTGACCACGGCCGACGGTGCACCCTGGGCGACGATCCGGCCAGCCTTCATCGCGATCACGTGGTCGGCGTACCGGCACGCCTGGTTGAGGTCGTGCAGCACCATCACCACGGTACGGCCGTCCCGTCGGTTCAGGTCCACCACCAGGTCGAGTACGTCGATCTGGTGCGACAGGTCGAGGAAGGTGGTCGGCTCGTCCAGCAGCAGTACCGGGGTCTGCTGAGCCACCGCCATCGCGATCCAGGCCCGCTGCCGCTGCCCGCCCGAGAGTTCGTCAACCGGCCGGTCGGCCAGCTCGGTCACCCCGGTCGCGGCGAGCGCCTCGGTCACCGCCCGCTCGTCCTCCGGCGACCACTGCCGCCACCAGGTCTGGTGCGGCGAGCGGCCCCGGCCCACCAGGTCGATCACGGTCAGCCCGTCCGGCGCGACCGGAGCCTGCGGCAGGATCCCCACCTGGCGGGCGACCTGCCGGGTGGGCAGCGAGTGGATCGCCCGACCGTCGAGCTGGACGCTTCCGGCCGTCGGGTTGAGCAGCCGGGCAAGTGCCCGGAGCAGGGTGGACTTGCCGCAGGCGTTGGCGCCGACGATCACACTGATCCGGCCCGCCGGTATCACCAGGTCGAGGTCGTCGACGACCACCCGGTCGCCGTACGCCAGGCGCAGCCGTTCGGCCCGCAGTTCGGGGTGGTCGGCCGCGCCGCCCGGCGGGGCGTCGAGCACGGTGTCGGTGATTGTCAGATCCACTGTCACGTCAGCCTCCAGAACCGGCGCGGTTGGCCCGGACGAGTAGCCAGAGCAGGAATGCCGCGCCGAGCGCCCCGGTGACCACGCCGACCGGCAGGTCGACGTCCGGGATGATCCAGCGGGCCACCAGGTCGCTGGCCGAGACCATCAACGCCCCGGTCAGCGCGGACACCAGCACTGGCGGGGCGGAGAGCCCCGCCAGCCGCTGGGCGATCTGTGGTGAGGCCAGTGCCACAAAGAGCACCGGCCCGGTGGCGGCGGTGGCGAACGCGACCATCGCGACGCCGACGAGCACCAGGCAGAGCCGGGCCAGTTGCACAGGCGTACCGAGCCCCTGGGCGACCTCGTCGCCGAGGTGCAGGGTACGGGTCCACCGCCCGAGCAGCATCCCGGCGGGCAGCAGCACCAGTACGGCGGCGGAGAGCGGGCCGACCGTCTCCCAACCGCGACCGCTGAGGTTGCCGACCAGCCAGCCGAGCGCCGCCTGCGCCTCGGCGAGCTGTGCCCGGGTCAGCAGGTAGTCGGTGGCGCTGGCGCACATCCAGGAGACGGCGATGCCGACCAGCACGATCCGGTATCCGGTGGCGCCACGCCGCCAGGCCAGCAGGTAGATCAGCGCGGCGGTGACCAGCCCACCGGCCAGGCCCAGCGCCGGCAGGCTGAGCCCGGCACCGCCGAGCACGATGGCCGCCACGACGGCGGTGGTGGCACCGGCGTTGATGCCGATCATGTCCGGGCTGGCCAGCGGGTTGCGGGTGATGGTCTGGAAGATCGCCCCGGAGACGGCGAACGCGGCACCGGCGAGTACGCCGGTGAGCGCCCGGGGCAGCCGCAGCTCCCGGACGATGAAGACCTGAGCCGGATCGCCGGAGCCCCAGAGCGCGGGGACCACCTGCGGCAGGCTGACCGGATAGTCGCCGGTGGCGATGCCGACGCAGAAGACCACGAAGGCGAGTACGGCGAGACCGAGGCAGCAGGCCAGCACCCGCCAGCGGAGTACGCCGGAGACGGGCGGCCGGCTGATCCGGAACGGGGTACGGCCGCCGGTGCGGCGCAGGTCGAGGAGGGTCATCGGGTCAGAGCTCCGCGAGCCGGCGGCGCCGGACCAGCATGATGAAGAACGGACCGCCGATGAAGGCGGCGATGATGCCGACGCCTACCTCGCTGGGCCGGGCGATGACCCGACCGACGATGTCGGCCAGCAGCAGCAGGCTCGGCGCGAGCACCATGGTGAACGGCAGCAGCCAGCGGTGGTTCGGGCCGGTGATCAACCGGGCCACGTGCGGCACCACCAGGCCGACGAAGACGATCGAGCCGGCGACCGCGACCGCGGCTCCGGCGAGCAGGGTCACCGCCAGGGTGCCGAGCAGGCGTACCAGGCCGACCCGGCGGCCGAGCGCGGCCGCGACGTCGTCGCCGAGGGCGAGGCTGTTCAGCGCCGGGGCGGAGGCGAGCGCGAGTACGGTGCCCACGGCCAGGAACGGCAGTAGTTGAGCGATGGTGCCGAAGTCCGGTCCGGAGAGCGAGCCGGCGGCCCAGAACCGGTAGCGGTTGAGCGCGTCCGGGTCGCGTAGCACGACGGCGCTGGTCACCGAGTTGAGCAGGAAGGTGATCGCGATCCCGGCCAGCGCTACCTTGACCGGGGTGGAGCCGCCCCGGCCGACCCCGCCGAGCAGGTAGACCACCACGCTGGCCAGCAGGGCACCGGCGAAGGCGAACCAGATGTAGCCGTAGAGCGTGGCGATGCCGAACCAGGCGATCGCCACGACGATGCCGAGCGCGGCACCGGCGGTGACGCCGAGCAGACCGGGATCGGCGAGCGGGTTGCGGGTCAGTCCCTGCATCAGCGCGCCGGAGAGGCCCAGTGCCATTCCGACCAGCAGGCCGAGCACAGTGCGCGGCAGGCGTACGCCCCAGATGATCGCCTCGATCTGCGCATCGGCGGTCCGCGCGGCGGCCCGGTCGAGCAGGGTCTGCACCACCTGGTCCAGCGGGATCTGCCGGCTGCCCACCGCGACGGAGAGCAGGGAGAGGACGATCAGGACGGTCGTGGCGACGAGGAAGAGTCCGACCGGACGCCTGGATCGGTGGCCCGTCGCCCGGGCGGGCGCGGGCCGGCTTACCGGTGGTGCCTGGTCGGTTGTCACACGGTCCTCAGGTTTCTTCCGCGATTCTGTGTCAACGCTTCACTTCTTAGGGTAGGTATACCTTAGTTCACCGCTTCGATGGATGGGGAGGCCCGCTCCGGCGAGGCTGTTGAGGTTAGGTAAGGATTACCTTACTATCACCGTCATCGGTACCGGCCGCCGGTGCCGTGCCCGAAATCCGGGCAACCGTCGCCCGATCACCGGACAACCGTCGCCCGATGTCGCGCGATCAATCCGAGCTTGCGAGCGTCCGGGCCTCCGAGCTTCCGGGTGGAGTGCCGGACCCGCCGAGACCGAAACGCGCCCGGCCACCCCATCCGCGACGGGACCCCCAGAGAGACCGAAGAGGAGCCGATGTCCACGACACCTGCCCGCACGACGCGTACCCGGCCGGTAGCCCAACTCGCGGCGGCGCTGGCCGTCCTCGCCGTCGGCCTGGCCGGTTGCGGCGGTGGCGACGACGGCGCCGATCCGACGCCCTCCGTGAGCACCGGCGGCACCTTCCCGGTGACGGTCGAGCACAAGTACGGCAGCACCGAGATCACCAAGGCGCCCACCCGGGTCGTCACGCTCGGGCTCAGCGACCAGGACCCGGTACTCGCCCTCGGGGTCGTGCCCGTCGGTGCGATCGACTGGTTCCTGGAGCGGCCGTACGGCAAGTGGCCGTGGGCGCAGCCGCTCTGGGGCAGCACCCCGCCGGAGATCGTCGGTGAACGGGACGACTACAACCTCGAGAAGATCGCGACACTGCGGCCGGACCTGATCATCGGCCTCTACTCCGGGATGACCCAGGAGCAGTACCAGAAGCTCTCCCAGATCGCCCCGACCGTCGCCCAACCGAAGGGCTTCGCCGACTACGCCGCACCCTGGCAGGAGATGACCCGGCAGGCCGGCCGCGCCCTCGGCAAGCCCGAGCAGGCCGACAGGCTGATCGCCGACGTCGACGCCCGGTTCGCCAGGGCCCGGCAGGAGCACCCCGGATTCGCCGGCCGGACCGTCGCGGTGGTCGACCCGTACGAGGCCGGCAAGTACGCGGTCTTCGCGCCGAGCGACCCGAAGGTGGTCTTCATGACCCAGCTCGGCTTCAAGGTGCCCGACAGCATCGTGCAGGCGGCCGGCAAGGAGTACGCGGCCGAGATCGGCTCCGAGCGGCTCGATCTGGTCGACGTCGACAAGCTGCTCTTCCTCACCTCCGACGCCAGCGCCGAGCCTCGGGTGAAGGCGGACAGCGTCTACGCCACCCTCGACGTGGCGAAGCAGAACCGGGCGGTCTTCCTGCCGTACGAGAACCCGCCGCTCGGTGGTGCGCTCTCGTTCAGCACCGTACTCAGCGTCCCGTACGCGCTGGACCAGATCCTGCCGCTGCTCGGCGACGGCTGACCCGCCGGCCGCACCGCCACGACTCCACTCCGGACCGATCCCACCCGCTCGCGAGAGGCGGTACCTCGTCGTGCCCACAAGTGACCTGAACCGTGCCGGGGCCGGGCCGACGGCAGCGGACCGGCACCGGATCCTCGTCGAGTGGAACGACACGGTCCGGCCGGCACCCCCGTCGACCTGGCCGGAACTCTTCGCCGGGCAGGTACGCCGGGCACCCGGGGCGGTCGCGGTGGTCTGCGAGGACGTCGAGCTGACGTACGCCGAACTCGACGCCCGGGCCGACCGGCTGGCGCGGGCGCTGCGGGCCCGGGGCGTCGGGCCGGAGAAGGTGGTCGCGCTCTGCCTGCCCCGCTCGGTCGACATGATCGTGGCGGAGGTGGCGGTGCTCAAGGCCGGCGGCGCCTACCTGCCGGTGGACCAGGACTACCCGGCCGAGCGGATCGGTTTCATGCTCGCCGACGCCCGACCGGTCTGCCTGGTCAGCACTGCCGCGCTGGCCGGCGAGCTGCCGCAGACCCCCGGCCTGCCGAGACTGCTCCTCGACGAACTGACCAACACCGATCAGCTTGACGCCGGCCCGGGAGGCGCCGGTCAGTGCGACGCCAATCAGATCGACGTCGGCCCGGGAGGCGCCGGCCCGGGAGGCGCCGGTCAGGTCGAGGTCGGCCCGGGGGACCTGCCGTCGCTGGAGCCGGAGAACGCTGCCTACGTCATCTACACCTCCGGCTCGACCGGCCGGCCCAAGGGGGTCGTCGTCTCGCACGCCGGGGTGGCGAAGCTGGTCGCCACCCAGCGCGCCCGGCTCGGCGTCGGCCCGCACAGCCGGGTACTCCAGTTCGCCTCGCCCAGCTTCGACGTGGCGTTCTGGGACCTCTGCCTCGGGCTGCTCTCCGGCGGCCGGCTGGTGGTGGTACCGGCCGAACGCCGGGTGCCCGGCCCGGCGCTGACCGAGTACGCCCACCGGCACGGGGTGAACTTCATGATCCTGCCGCCGGCCCTGCTCGCCGCGATGCCCCGGGAGTTGACCCTGCCGTCCGGGGCGACCCTGCTGGCCGGCACCGAACGGGTCTCCCCGGAACTGGTCGCCCGGTGGGCCCGGGACCGGCCGATGTTCAACGCCTACGGGCCGACCGAGGCGACTGTCAACTCGACGCTCGGGGAGTGCGACCCGGCCACCCCGCCCGGTGGCGTGGTGCCGATCGGCCGCCCCGACCCCGGCACCCGCTGCTACGTGCTGGACGCCGCCCTCCAGCCGGTGCCGGCCGGCGTCACCGGCGAGCTCTACCTCGGCGGCACCGGGCTGGCCCGGGGCTACCTCGGCCAGCCAGGGCTGACCGCACAGCGCTTCGTGGCCGACCCGTACGGGCCGGCCGGCGGGCGGCTCTACCGCACCGGTGACCTGGTGCGCTGGCTGCCGGACGGGCGACTGGAGTTTCTCGGCCGCGCCGACGACCAGGTGAAGATCCGCGGGTACCGGATCGAGCCGGGCGAGATCGAGTCGGTACTCGCCCGGCATCCGGCGGTGGGGCAGGTAGCCGTACTGGCCCGGCCGGGGCGGGACAGTCAACAGCGGCTAGCCGCGTACGTCGTACCGGCGCTGGACCGGCCGGCGGAGCCGGTGCCACCGCAGCGGTACGCCAACCGGCCGGCGCCGTTGCGGGACGTCACCACACTCCTCGCCGAGCTGCGCAGGTACGCCCGCGGTTGGTTGCCCGAGCACATGGTGCCGGCCGCCTTCGTACCGCTGCCCGAACTGCCGGTGCTGCCCAGCGGCAAGCTGGACCGGGCTGCCCTGCCGGTGCCTGACTTCGCGGCGGCGAGCACCGGAGCCCGGCCCCGGGACGCCCGCGAGGAGGTGCTCTGCGCCCTCTACGCCGAGGTGCTCGGGCTGCCCGAGGTCGGGGTGGAGGACGACTTCTTCGCCCTCGGCGGAGACAGCATCGTCTCGATCCAGCTCGTGATCCGGGCCCGCCAGGCGGGGCTGGTGGTGACGCCACGACAGGTTTTCCAGCGGCGTACCGTCGCCGAGCTGGCGCCGGTGGCCGAGTCGCTGTCCCGGGAGGTCGCGCAGGACCCGCAGGCCGGGGTCGGCGAGTTCCCGCTCACCCCGATCATGCGCTGGTTGGACGGGTGCGGCGGGCCGATCGACGCGTTCGCGCAGTGGCTGGCGGTCCGGGTACCGGCCGGGGCGACCGCACAGCGGCTGGCCGGCGCCCTCCAGGCGGTACTCGACCGGCACGACGTGCTCCGGGCCCGGCTGGTCCGGGCCACCCCGCAGCGCGCGGGCCGGCTGGTGGTGCCGGCGCCCGGCACCGTGCCGGCGGCGGACCGGCTGCACCGGATCGAGGTCGGCGGGCTGCCCGACGAGGCGCTGCGGGACCGGATCGGCGCCGCCGCCGACCTCGCGGGCGCCCGGCTGGCTCCGGAGGCCGGCGTGCTGCTCCAGGCGGTCTGGCTGGACGCCGGCCCGGACCGGGCCGGCCGGCTGGTCGTGGTGGTGCACCACGCGGTGGTCGACGGCGTCTCCTGGCGGATCCTGCTGCCCGACCTCGCCGCCGCCTGGACCGACGTGCTGGCCGGTCGACCGCCCCGGCTGGAGCCGGTCGGCACCCCGCTGCGCCGCTGGGCCGAACTGCTGCACGCCGACGCCGAGTCGGCGCGGCGGACCGCCGAACTTCCACTCTGGACAGAACTGCTCGCCGGCGACGACCCGCCGCTGGCGGACCGTGCACCGGATCCGGTCGGCGACCTCGACAGCGTCCGCCGGGTCACCCTGCGGCTGCCGGTCGAGACGACGGCGCCGCTGCTCACAAGCGTTCCGGCGGCCTTCTCCGCCGGGGTCAACGACGTACTGCTCACCGCGCTCGCCCTGGCGCTCGCCGACTGGCGGCGTCGGCGGGGGACCGGTGTGCCCGGACCGGCGCTGGTGGCGCTGGAGGGGCACGGCCGGGAGGAGCAGCTCGCCGACGGCGTCGACCTGTCCCGCACCCTCGGCTGGTTCACAAGCATCTTCCCGGTCCGGCTCGACCTCGGCCCGATCGATCTCGACGAGGCGCTGGCCGGTGGCGAGGACGCCGGCCGGGCGCTGAAGCGGATCAAGGAGGGGTTGCGGACCATCCCCGACCACGGGCTCGGGTACGGGCTGCTGCGGCACCTCAACCCGGAGACCGCAGCCGTACTGGCCGGGCTGCCGCAGCCGCAGATCAGCTTCAACTACCTCGGCAGGTTCGGGGTGGAGTCCTCCGCCGACGGCTGCTGGACCGCGCTGCCCGGGCTCGGCCTGCTCGCCGGTGGCTTCGACGCGGCGATGCCGGTGCTGCCGTACACGCTGGAGGTGAACGCCTTCACCGAGGACCGGCCGGACGGGCCGGGGCTCGGCGTCAGCTGGGCCTGGCCGTCGACAGTACTGTCCGAAGAGGACGTGCGAGAGTTGGCGCAGGGCTGGTTCGCCGCGCTGGAGGCGCTGGTCCGGCACGCCGCCCGGCCGGGAGCGGGTGGCCCGACCCCGTCCGACTTCCCGCTGCTTGCCCTGCGCCAGGAGGACGTCGACGCCCTCGTCGCCGCCGTACCGGGGGTCGTTGACGTGCTGCCGCTGACCCCGTTGCAGCAGGGCTTCCACTTCCACGCGGTCGCCGCCGGGGCGCAGCGGGACCCGTACCGGGTGCAGCAGGTGATCACACTGCGCGGACCGCTGGACGCCGCCGCGCTGCGCCGGGCCGGCCAGGACGTGCTCGACCGGCACGCCCCGCTGCGGGCCGCCTTCCCGCAACTTCCCGATGGGCGGCCGGTGCAACTCGTCGCGGACGGCGTCACCCTGCCGTGGCGCGAGGTCGACCTGACCGGGTACCCGGAACCGGAGCGGACGGCCGAGTTCGAGGCGCTGGCCGAGGCGGAGCGGGCTGCCCCGTTCGACCTGACCCGACCGCCACTGCTGCGCTGCGTACTGGTCAGGTGGGCGGAGGAGCGGCACAAACTGCTGCTCACCCACCACCACATCGTCACCGACGGCTGGTCGGCCTGGGTGACCCTGCGGGACCTGCTCAGCCGGTACGCGCCGGTTGGCGAGCCGGACCGACTGCCGCCGGTCACCCCGTACCGGCGGTACCTGGAGTGGCTGGCCGGCCGCGACCGGGCCGCTGCCGAGCAGGCCTGGCGGGCGGCACTGGCCGGCCTCGACGGCCCCACCCGACTGGCAGCCGAGGCCGAGGCGGGCTTCGACGGAATGTTCCACCCCGAGCGGGCCCGGGTGGTGCTGCCGCCCGAGGTGGCCGCCGGGCTGGCCGGGCGGGTCCGGGCGGCCGGGCTGACCCTGGGCAGCGTGCTGCACGCCGCCTGGGCCGTGCTGCTCGGCCGGCGCCTCGGCCGGCGCGACGTCGTCTTCGGCAGTACGGTCGCCGGCCGGCCGGCCGAACTCGACGGCGTCGAGGCGATGGTCGGGCTCTTCGTCAACACCGTCCCGGTGCGGCTGCGCTGGACTCCGGCGGAACCGCTTATCGAGCTGGCCGGCCGGCTACAGCAGGAGCAGGCCGAACTCCTCGACGCACAGCACCTCGGATTGCCGGCGATCGGGCGGTTGGTGGGAAGCGGAGAACTCTTCGACACCCTCGTGGTGCTGGAGAACTATCCCGTCGACGTGATCGGGCGCCGCCCCGGCGGGCTGGAACTGGCCGGGGTCGAGTTCCGGGAGGCGACCCACTATCCGGTCACCCTGCTCGTCTCGCCGGCCGGCGGGTCGGTGGAGCTGACCGTGGAGTACGACCCGGAGCGGATCGACGCGGCGACGGTACGCCAGCTTCGTACCGGGCTGGCCGAGATACTCGGCGCGTTCGTCGCCGAGCCGGACCGGCCGGTCGGGCGGATCGACCTGCTGCCGGCGGTCGACCGCGACACCGCGTTGACCCGGCTCACCGGCCCGGTCGCCCCGGTGCCGCCGCAGACCCTGCCCGGCCTGGTCGCCGCGCAGGCGCACCGGACACCGGACGCGGTCGCGCTTGTCGACGGTGAACGGCGGATCGACTACGCGCAGCTGGAGCGCCGGGCCGGTGCGCTGGCCCGGCGACTGGCCGCCCGGGGCATCCGACCCGGCGACGTCGTCGCGGTGGCGGTACCCCGGTCGGCCGAACTGGTGGTGGCGCTGCTCGGCGTGCTGAAGGCGGGTGCCGCGTACCTGCCGCTGGACGTGACGCACCCCCGGGAACGGCTCGGCACTGTCCTCACCGACTCCGGCGCCCGAGCCGTGCTATCCACTGTGGAGACGATGGCCCGGGTGCCCCGGCCGGCCGGCGTGGCGCAGCTGCTGGTCTCGGCGACGGCGGAACCGGCTGAACCGGCTGAATCGCAGTCAGCGTCGGGTGCGGTGGTTTCGGTCAGTGACGGCGGCGACCCGGAAGCACCGGCGTACCTGATCTACACCTCGGGATCGACGGGCCAGCCCAAGGGAGCACTCGTCGGTCACCGGGCCATCGTCAACCAGCTTGCCTGGTCACAGCGGCGGTTCGGGCTCGGCACCGACGACCGGATGCTGCAACTCGCCCCGGCCGGTTTCGACACCTCGGTCTGGGAGATCTTCTGGCCACTGTCGGCCGGTGCCGCAGTGGTGCTGCCCGGCGAGGACGAGGCAGGTGACCCGACCCGGTTGGCCGAGCTGATCCGCCGGCACCGGGTCAGCGCGGTCACCTTCGTACCCTCGCTGGTCGAGGCGTTCCTGCTCGCCGACGAGCTGACCGCCGACCCCGGCTGGGCGGCAAGCCTGCGCTGGGTCTCCTGCGGTGGCGAGGCGCTCGCCCCGGAACTGGCCCGCCGCTGGCAGGCGCTCACCGGCACGGCGCTGGACAACTTCTACGGACCCACCGAGACGGCGGTGCAGGTCACCTGGTGGGCGAACGACGGCGGTGCGGAGCGGACGGTGCCGATCGGCCGCCCGGTGGCCAACACCCGGCTGTACGTGCTGGACGACTGCCTCCGGCCGGTGCCGCCCGGCGTACCCGGTGAGCTGTACGTCGCCGGAGCGCAGCTCGGATACGGCTACCACGCCCGGTACGGGCTGACCGCGCAACGTTTCGTCGCCGACCCGTACGGCCCGGCGGGGCAGCGCATGTACCGCACAGGTGACCTGGTGCGGTGGCGTACGGACGGCGTACTCGAATATGTCGGCCGCGACGACGAGCAGGTCAAGATCCGGGGGCACCGGGTCGACCTCGGCGAGGTGGAGACGGCACTTCGGGCCGCGCCCGGGGTGGCGCAGGCGGTCACCGCCGCCCGGGTCGACGGCCGGGGCCGGACCGGCCTGGTCGGTTACCTGGTGCCGGAGGCCGGACGCCGGCTCGACGTCGAGGCGGTCCGCGCGGCGGTCCGGGCCAGGCTGCCCGAGTCGATGGTGCCGGGCCGGTTCGTGCTGCTCGACGCCCTGCCGCTGACCCGCAGCGGCAAGCTCGACCGGGCCGCCCTGCCCGCACCGGGCAACAACGGCACGGCAGCCTCAGCCGCGCAGCAGAGCAGCACGACAGCCCCAGCGGCGCAGCAGAGCGGCGGCACGGCAGCCTCTGCGGCACCGGAGAGCAGCGGCACGGTCGCCCTCGCCGCACCCGCTCCGGTCGATGCGTCCGGAGTGGACTGTCTGGTGCGGCCAGCCGGCGGTGGTGCGGCCGAGCGGCTGCTCCGGCACGTCTTCGCCGAGGTGCTCGGCCTGCCCGGGGTCGGTGCCGACGAGGACTTCTTCGCCCTCGGCGGCGACAGCATCCTCTCCATCGCGGTCTGCAGCCGAACCCGCCGGCACGGCCTGGTGCTCGCCCCGCGCGACGTCTTCCGGCACCGAACACCACGGGCGCTCGCCGAGGCCGGTGGTGGCGACGCCGCCCTCACCCCGGCCGCCGCCCCGACGGTTTCGGCCGCCGCCGCCGAGACGGCCGTGAACCCGGACGAGGCGACAGTGAACCCGGACGAGGCGACAGTGAACCCGGACGAGCCGACAGTGAACCCGGACGAGCCAGTCACAGACCCGGACGAGCTGGGTGAGGTACCGCTGCTGCCGATCGTGCACTGGCTCCGGGAAACCGGCCTACCGATCGACCGGTTCACCCTGAGCACCCTGCTTGTGGTACCGGCCGAGCTGGACCTCGGATCGCTGACCGCCGTACTCCAGCCGGTGCTGGACCGGCACGCCGGGCTGCGGTTGCGGCTGCACCGGATCGCCTCGGTGCTCTGGTCGCTCCAGACGTCCCCGGTCGGCACGGTCCGATCCGCCGACCTGGTACGCCGGGTCGACGCCGCCGGCCTGGACGAGGCCGGGTTGCGGGCCGTGCTGGCCGCCGAGTCCTCCGCCGCCACCGAGCGGCTCGCCCCGGACGAGGGGAGGATGCTCCAGGCGGTCTGGTTCGACCGCGGCGACCGGCCGGGCCGGCTGCTGTTGGCCGTCCACCACCTGGTGGTCGACGGCGTCTCCTGGCGAATCCTGCTGGCCGATCTCGCCACCGCCTGGGCCTCGGTGGCAGCCGGACAGCCGCCCCGGCTCGCCCCGGTCGGTACCTCGCTGCGGCGCTACGCCCGGGTGCTCGGCGAACACGCGCACCGCCCCGAGCGGCTGGCGGAGTTGCCGCACTGGGTCGAGACGCTCGCCCCGGGCGCCGAACTGCTGCCGGGGCAGAGGCGGCCGGCGGGACCGGCCCGCCAGCACGTCGTACGCCTCGATCCGGCGCGGACCCTGCCGCTGCTCACCGCCGTACCAGCGACGGTCGGTGGCGAGGTGACCGGAGTACTGCTCGCGGCGCTGCGACTCGCGGTGACCCGGTGGCAGCACCGTTACGGCCGCGACGGCGGCGCCGACCTGCTTGTCGACCTCGAACGGCACGGTAGGGAGGAGATCGAGCCGGACCTCGACCTGTCCCGCACGGTCGGCTGGTTCACCAGCGTCTCCCCGGTACGCCTGCCGGCCGGCACCGATCCGGTCGAGCTGCTGCGTACCGTCGGCGAGCGGATCCGGGCGGTACCGGACGGCGGGCTCGGCCACGGGCTGCTGCGGTACCTGAACGCCCAGTCGGCGCCGATCCTGGCCGGACTCTCCTCCGCCCAGCTCCTCTTCCACTACTACGGCCGGTTTCCCGGCGGCACCGATCTGGCCTGGACGCCGGCCGCCGAGTCCGACGCGATCACCGTGCCCAACGGCGGGCTGGGCCTGACCCACCTGCTCCAGGTCGACGCGGTCGCCACCGAGACCCCGGCCGGGCCGATGCTGACCGCGACCTGGACCTGGCCGGACGGCGTGCTCGACGAACCCGAGGTGACCGCGCTGGCCGCCGACTGGCTCGACGCGCTACACGCCCTCACCGGCGCCGTGGCCGAGCTACCCGCCAGCACTGCTGCTATCGCCGGGCCGCCCGGCGGCGCGGAGCCTCGGCCCGTGGTGGCGGCCGGGCTGGTGCTCGGCCCGGACGAGATCGACCGGATCAACCGGGCCAGCCCGGTACCGGTGGCCGAGATCTGGCCGCTCTCGCCGTTGCAGGAGGGTCTCTACTTCCACGCCAGCTACGACACCTCGGCGCTGGACGTCTACACCGCGCAGGACGCCTTCGACCTCGGGTACCGGCTCGACTCCGAGCGGCTGCGCCGGGCCGGCGCCGCGTTGCTGGCCCGCAACCCCGGCCTGCGGGCCGGGTTCGTCAGTGTCGGGCTGCCCCAGCCGGTGCAGTTCGTCGCGGTGGCCCCGGAACTGCCGTTGACCGAGGTGGACCTGACCGGCCTCGACCCGCAGACCCAGCGGACCAGGATGGCCGAGTTGATGGCCGAGGACCGGCGTACCCGGTTCGACCTGACCCGGCCGCCGCTGTGCCGGCTGCTGCTGCTCCGGCTCGGTGACGACCGGGACCGGCTGGTCGTCAGCCACCACCTGGTGCTCTGGGACGGCTGGTCCGAGGAACTCTTCGTCGAGCAGCTCTTCACCCTCTACGAGCGCGACGGCGACGACCGGGACCTGCCGCTGGCCGGCTCCTACCGCGACCACCTGGAATGGCTGGCCACCCAGGACACCGAGCTGGCCGCCCGGGCCTGGCAGGACGCGCTCGCCGGACTCGCCGAGCCGACCCTGGTCGCCCCGGAGGCGAGCCTGACCCCCGTCGTCCCGCACCGGGTACGGGCCGAACTGCCGACCGCGATCGGCGACCGGCTGCGCGGGTTCGCCCGCAAGCACGGGCTGACGCTGAACACCGTGCTCAGCGCCGCCTGGGGGCTGGTCCTCGGCGGTCACCTCGGCCGCACCGACGTGGTCTTCGGGATGACGGTCGCCGGCCGGCACGCCGAGGTGCCGCACGTGGAGAACGTGATCGGGCTCTTCCTGAACACCGTTCCGGTACGCGTCAGCGCCGAGCCCGGCGAACCGGTGGTGCGCCTGTTGCGTCGGCTGGGGGAGCAGCGGATCGAGCTGATGCCGCACGACCACCTCGGGCTCGGTGCGGTGCAGCGGGCCAGCGGGCACGCCCGACTCTTCGACACGCTCTACGTGTTGCAGAACTTCGTCGACGAGGGGGAGTCGGCCCGGCTGCGGGACCGGCACGGGATCGCCGCCGTCGACGGGGTGGACGCCACCCACTATCCGCTGACCCTGGTGGTCACCCCGGCACGGCGGCTGCGGGTGGCGCTGGACCACCGCCCCGACGTCGTACCCGGCTCGGTGGCCCGGAGCCTGCTGGACCGGTTCGTCGCGCTGCTGACCCGGCTGGTCGCCGAGCCGGAACTGCCGGTCGGCCGGCTCGACCTGCTCACCGGCGCCGAACGGGCCGAGCTGACCGAGGAGTGGACAGCCACCCGGCACCCGATCGGCACCGAGTCCGTCGCCGACCTGCTCGCCGAGCAGGCCGCCCGGACCCCGGACCGGGTCGCACTGGTCTTCGCCGGCCACACCCTGACGTACGCCGAGTTCGACGCCCGGGTCAACCGGCTGGCCCGGCTGCTTGTCGCCCGGGGCGCCGGGCCCGAGCGGGTGGTAGCGCTGGCACTGCCCCGCTCGATCGAGATGGTGGTCGCGCTCTTCGCTGTCCTGCGCACCGGAGCCGGGTATCTGCCGCTGGAGCTGGACCATCCGGCCGAGCGACTGGCCTTCGTACTCGCCGACACCGCGCCGATGTGCCTGCTGACGGTGGCCCCGGTCCGGTCCCGGCTGCCGGGGACCGACATCCCGGCGGTGCCACTCGACGACCCGGCGGTACTTGCCGAGCTGGCCGGACTTTCCGGTGCCGCGCTCACCGACACCGAACTCCCGGCCGGATTCGCCAGTACCGATCCGGACCGGCTGGAACATCCGGCGTACCTGATCTACACCTCGGGCTCCACCGGGCGACCGAAGGGGGTGGTGACGCCGTACCGGGGTTTGACGAACATGCAGCTCAACCACCGGGAGGCGATCTTCGACCCGACCGTGGCGGCGGCCGGTGGCCGGCGGCTGCGGATCGCGCACACCGTCTCGTTCGCCTTCGACATGTCCTGGGAGGAGCTGCTCTGGCTGGTCGAGGGGCACGAGGTGCACGTCTGCGACGAGGAGCTGCGCCGGGACGCCCGGGCGCTGGTCGCCTACTGCGACCGGCACCGGATCGACGTCGTAAACGTCACCCCGAGCTACGCGCACCACCTCATCGAGGAGGGCCTGCTCGACCGGCACGAGACCGAGCACGAGACCGAGACCGAACGGGACGAGCCGGCGGACGGCGGGATCGCACGGCACCGGCCGGTGCTGGTGCTGCTCGGCGGCGAGGCGGTCTCGGAGGCGGTCTGGAACCGGTTGCGGGACACCGAGGGCACCGCCGGCTACAACCTCTACGGGCCCACCGAGTACACGATCAACACCCTGGGCGGCGGGACCGCGGACAGCGCCACCCCGACCGTCGGGCGGGCGATCTGGAACACCCGGGCGTACGTGCTGGACGCGTACCTGCGACTCGTCCCGCCCGGCGCCCCCGGTGAGCTGTACATCGGCGGGATCGGGCTGGCCCGGGGCTACCACCGGCGGTTCGGGCTGACCGCGCAGCGGTTCGTCGCCGACCCGTACGGCGCGCCGGGGGAGCGGATGTACCGCACAGGTGACCTGGTCCGGCGCCGGCCGGACGGGAACCTGGACTTCCTCGGGCGCACCGACGACCAGGTGAAGATCCGGGGGTACCGGATCGAACTGGGCGAGGTCGAGACCGCGCTCGCCGAACATCCGCTCGTCGCACACGCCGCCGTGCTGGTCGACGCCGGCACCGATCCCGGGGTACGCCGGCTGGCCGGTTACCTGGTCCGGGCCACCGGGTGGACGGAGTCGGAGGACGAGGCAGTGCTCGCCGACGTCCGGGCGGAGCTGAAGCGGCGGCTGCCGGACTACATGGTGCCGGCCGCGCTGGTACCGCTGGACCGGCTGCCACTGACCGTGAACGGTAAGCTCGACGTGGCGGCGCTGCCGGCTCCGACGGTCCGGGCCGGTGCGGCCTCCCGTCCGCCGGCCACCCCGGTCGAGGCGGCGCTGTGCGACCTCTTCGCCGAGCTGCTCGACGTGCCCCGGATCGGCGTAGCGGAGAACTTCTTCGACCTCGGCGGCCACTCCCTGCTGGCGATCCGGCTGGTCAGCCGGGCCCGGGTGGCACTCGGTGTCGAACTGGCGATCCGGGACCTCTTCGAGGCGCCGACGGTAGCCGAACTGGCCGCCCGGATCGACACAGCCGCCGCTAGGGTCGACCCGTCGGCCCGGATCGATCCGTCGGCCCGGGGCGATGCGACAGCCGGGATCGACGGCGCCGGGCGGATTCCGCTGGTCCGGGCCGAGCGCCCCGCCGTGCTGCCGCTCTCCTTCGCACAGCAGCGACTCTGGCTGATCCAGCAACTCGCGCCCGATTCGGCGGCCTACAACTTCCCGATCGCGGTACGGCTGCGCGGGGCGCTCGACATCGCGGCGTTGCGTGCCGCGCTGGCCGATCTGACCGGCCGGCACGAGACGCTGCGTACCCTGCTCGGCGAGCGGGACGGCCGGCCGTACCAGCGAGTGCTGCCGGCGGCCGATGCCCGGCCGGTGCTGGAAACTGTCGCCGCCGCTTCGGCCGAGGTGGCCGGGATCGTCCGGGAGGCGGTACGCCGTCCCTTCGACCTGACCACCGAACCGCCGCTACGGGCCACCCTCGTCACCGTCGACCCGGCCGCGGAAGGAGAGCCGGAGCACGTCCTGGTGCTGGTGTTGCACCACATCGCCACCGACGAGTGGTCGGACGGGCCGTTCCTGCGCGACCTCGGCACCGCGTACGCGGCCCGGCGGGCGGGACGGGCGCCGGACTGGGCACCACTGCCGGTCCAGTACGCCGACTACGCGCTCTGGCAGCGTCGGCTGCTCGGCGACCCGGCGGATCCGGGGAGCCTGGCCGCGCGGCAGCTCGACCACTGGCGTACCGCATTGGCCGGCGCGCCCGAGGAACTGGTGCTGCCCACCGACCGCGCCCGGTCGGGGCGGCTCGACCCTGCCGGGGCCGAGCTGTCAGTGCCGCTGCCCGCCGAGGTCGGTGCGGGGCTGCGCCGGCTCGCCTCGCGCACCGGTACCAGCCTGTTCATGGTGGCGCACGCGCTGGTCGCGGCCCTGCTGCACCGGCTCGGCGCCGGTACCGACATCCCGCTCGGCGCACCGATCGCGGGGCGGGACGACGCGGCCCTCGACGACCTGGTCGGGTTCTTCGTCAACACCCTGGTACTCCGGACCGACCTGTCCGGCGAGCCGACCTTCACCGAGCTGCTCGCCCGGGTACGCCGGACCGACCTGGCCGCCTTCTCCGCTCAGGACGTACCGTTCGAGGCTGTGGTCGAGGCGGTCAACCCGGCCCGTTCGGTCTCCCGGAACCCGCTGTTCCAGGTGATGGTGGTGCACCGCAACCGCACCGCCGGGTGGGGCGGTCTCGCCGGACTGACCGTCACCGACGAGCCGGTCGACGCCTCGGCGGCAAAGTTCGACCTGGTCTTCGACTTCGCCGAGTCCGCCGGGGGCCCGACCGGGACCGGCGAGGAGGCGCTGAGCTGCCTGCTGAAGTACCGGACCGACCTGTTCGACCGGGAGACCGTGGCGCTGCTCGGTGCGCGGCTGCTCCGGCTGGCCCGGGCGGTCGTCGCCGACCCCGACGCGCCGGTGGGCCGGCTCGACGTCTTCGTCGGCGATGAGCGGGACCGGGTGCTGTGCGACTTCAACGCCACCGGCCGGGCGGTGCCGGAGGAGACCCTGCCGGCCATGTTCGCCGATCGGGTGGCGCGTACCCCGGAGGCGGTCGCCGTGGTCGACCGGGAGCGGACCCTGTCCTACGCCCAACTGGACGCCGAGGCGGCCCGGATGGCTCGGCTGCTCGCCGGGTACGGCGTCGGCCCGGAGACCGTGGTCGGGGTGGCGGTACCCCGCTCGGCGGAGACCGTGGCGGTGGTGCTCGGGGTACTCCGGCTCGGTGCCGCGTTCCTGCCACTGGACCTCGGCCATCCGGCCGACCGGTTGGGATATCTGGTCGAGGACTCCGGCGCCCGGCTCGTGCTGACGACGCCGGAGGCCGCCGAGCGGCTGCCGGAGCTGGCCGGGGTGCACCGGCTGCTGGTCGAGCCGCTCCAGCCGGCGCCGGTGCCGGCGACGCCCACCGATCCGGACGGGACCGGCCCGGTGGTGCCGGTCGGACTGGACCACCGCGCGTACGTCATCTACACCTCGGGCAGCACCGGCCGGCCAAAGGGCGTGGTGGTGTCGCACGAGGGGCTCGGCAGCCTGGTGGCGACCGCCGTCGACCGGATGGGAGTGGACGCCTCCTCCCGGGTACTCCAGTTCGCGTCGACCGGCTTCGACGTATTCGTCTTCGAGCTGGCGATGGCGCTGTGTGCCGGTGGCCGGCTGGTGATCGCCCCGGACGAGGCACGGACGCCGGGCCGACCCCTGGTGGACCTGCTGGAGCGGGAACGGGTCAGCCACGCCATCCTGCCGCCCTCGCTGGTGTCGGCACTGCCGCCGGACTGTGAACTGCCGGCCGGACTGGTCGTGCTGGTCGGTACCGAGACGGTGCCACCGGACGTGATCGGGCGGTGGGCACGGCGGCTGCGGCTCTTCGCCGCGTACGGGCTGACCGAGGCGACTGTGAACTCGACGCTCTGGCGGGCCGAGCCGGACTGGTCCGGGCCGGTACCGATCGGGCTGCCCGACCCGAACACCCGGGCGTACGTGCTGGACGAGTGGCTCCGCCCGGTACCGCCCGGGGTGGCCGGTGAACTGTACGTCGGCGGCCGAGGACTGGCCCGGGGCTACCTGGGCCGTCCCGGGCTGACGTCGGAGCGCTTCGTCGCCGACCCGTACGGCCCGGCCGGGGCGAGGATGTACCGCACAGGTGACCGGGCGCGGTGGCGGGCCGACGGCATCCTGGACTTCCTCGGCCGGGTCGACGACCAGGTGAAGATCAGGGGCTACCGGATCGAGCTGGGCGAGGTCGAGGCGGTACTAGCCCGGCACCCGGGGGTACGCCAGGCGGCGGTGGTGGTGCACCGCAACGCCGACCTGACCCGGCTCGCCGGGTACGTCGTGCCGGCCGGGGCGGCGTTGGATCCCGCCGAGGTACGCGCACACGCCGCCGAACAGCTCCCCGACTACATGGTCCCGGCCGCCGTGCTGGTACTCGACGGGCCGCTGCCGCTGACCGCGAACGGCAAACTGGACCGGCGTGCCCTGCCGGCCCCGGACTGGACGGCGCTGACCGGCGACGAGGCGCCGGCCACCCCGGCACAGCAGAGCCTCGCCGACCTGGTCGCGGAGGTGCTCCGGCTGCCGAGGGTGGGAGTCTCGGACGACTTCTTCGCCCTCGGCGGGCACTCGATGGCGGCGATGCGGCTGCTCGGCCGGATCCGGGCGGTGCTCGGCGTCGACCTCGCGGTCCGGGACATCTTCGAGGCGCCGACCGTGGCCGGACTGGCGGACCGGCTCGCCGGGGCGGTGGCGGAGCGTCCGCCGCTGCGCCGGGCAGCGGAGGTGGCCGGGCCGGGCCGCTCCGGGCCGGCTGCCCGGCGGCCAGCGGCTCCGGTGCAGCGGATCTGGTGGGGCCTGCACCGGGCGGGAGCCGAGCCGCAGGCGTCCGGCCGGACCGGTTGGGACCTTGCCCTGCTGGTCCGCGCTGGCACCGGACCGGGCGACGGAACGGGTGGCGGGACGGGCGACGGACCGGGCGGCGGGACGGGCGACGGAACAGGCGCCGGAACGGGTGGCGGGACGGGCGACGGAATGGGCGGCGCGGCGCGGTTGGACGTGTCGGCGTTGGCGGCGGCGCTTGCGGACGTGGTGGAGCGGCACGAGCCGCTGCGTACCGCGCTCGTGGCGGGTGCGGCGGGCGAGCCGGTGACCGTGCCGGTGGCCGACCGCGATCTGCTGGAGGTGTCGCCGGGCAGCGGGGTGCCGCGCGACGAGCAGATTGCCGAGCTGGTCGGCGACGGGGTGGATCCGACCCGGGAGCCGCCGCTACGGGCCCGGCTGCTGACCGGGCCGGGCGACGATCGGGTACTGCTGCTGACCATGCACTATCTCGGCGTGGACGAGTGGTCGGTGGTGCCACTGGCCAGGGACCTCGGCACCGCGTATGCCGCCCGGATCGATGGGCGGGTACCGGAGTGGGCGCCGCTGCCTGTCGACTATCCGGACTACGCCCGCTGGGCGCGTACCCTGCTCGGCGATCCGGCCGACCCCGGCAGCCGGCACGCGAGGCAACTCGACTGGTGGCGGGGGGCGCTGTCCGGCGTACCCGATCGGCTGGCGCTGCCGACCGACCGGCCGCGACCGGCGGTGCTCTCCGGGCGCGGCGGCCGGGTCGAGTTCGTGCTGGACCCGGCGTCGCACCGGGCGGTCGACGAACTGGCCCGGCAGACCGGGACCAGCATGTTCATGGTGTTCCAGGCCGCCCTGGCGGCGCTGCTGCACCGGCTCGGCGCCGGGCCGGACGTCCCGATCGGCACCCTGGTGGCCGGCCGGACCGAGGCCGCCCTCGCCGACCTGGTCGGCTGCTTCGTCAACCCGCTGGTGCTGCGCACCGACACCGGTGGCGACCCGACCTTCGCCGAACTGCTCGGCCGGATCCGGGAGGCGGATCTGAGCGCCTTCGACCGCCAGGACCTCCCGTTCGACGCGATCCGCCGCACCCTGCCGGACGGCTGGTCGCTGCCGCAGGTGATGCTCGTGCACCACGAGGAGGCCGGGCTGAACGGTCCGGATGGCGCGGCGGCGCTGCGCTTCGAGCCGGTACCGACCGGGACGACCCGGGCGGAGCTGACGGTCAGCTTCTACGAGCCGCTCGGCGACGGCCCGGTGCACGGTGAACTGGAGTACGCGGTCGAGTTGTTCGACCCGGCGACCGCGCGCCGGCTCACCGACGAGTTGCTCGGGCTGCTCGCCTCGGCGCTCACCCGGCCGGAACAGCGGCTCTCGGCGCTCGGACCCGACCAGGCGCCGGCCCTGACCACCCAGTCGGACGGCACCGCCGCCGACCACCCGGAAAGGAACTGCTCATGACCACCAATCCGTTCGAGGACCCGGACGGTCAGTACCTCGTGCTCGTCAACGACGAGGGACAGCACTCGCTCTGGCCGTCCTTCGTGGACATACCGGCGGGCTGGGCGGTGGCCTTCGGCGCCGACGGGCCGCAGCCCCGGGACGCCTGCCTGGCGTACGTCGAGGAGAACTGGACCGACCTGCGCCCCCGCAGCCTGCGGGAGCGGATGGCCGGTACAGCCGCAGATCCGGATCGCTGATCGCCAGCGGGCCGGACACGGTCCGATAAGGACGACGGGCTGTCGAAAGTCCTCGATGCTCTGTTGGCAGATGCGTCCGGCGAGGTGGTTCAGGGTGCGACTGGGCGATGAATCGTGGCGGGCTAGGGCAGCATGGCGAGGCTCTCGTGGATCGCTCGGCCCGGCCAAAGCCGCACGACACGGCCGGGGCACCATCCGTGGCTCATCGCCGGAAGGCGATGGCGAGTACCACCGGGCTTGGTCGTCCGTTCCACGTCACGGTAAGCGCAGGGGTTGCGGCCGACGGTGGTGGAACGTTCATCTCGAGGCCGCGCATGACCGACAGGATCACGGGGTTGGTGATGATCGTGGTGACCTCGTCACTGTCCAGGACAGCACCGAGCGCGTCGATGACTGGCAGAACACCGCTTGCCCCGCGTGTGGGCGTCGACGGCCCGTGGTCGGGCCGTCGACGCCTCGAACGTCAGCCGGCCGGAGTCAGCCGGATCATGTTCCAGGAGAGCGGCGGCAGCACCGCCGCGAGCCGTCCGTTGTCGACCTTCAGGTCGGCGAGCCGGCTCGGAGTCACCCGCTCGGGTGCCTCCGCGCTGTTCGTCGCCTCCGGATCCGAGTCGGTCAACACGACGTGCTCCCCGGCGGCGAGCCCTCCGCAGGCCCGCAGGTCGACGTCGAGGGCGAGTGGTTCCCGCTGGTCCCGGTTGACCGCGAAGAGCGTGACCGCGCCGGACTCGTCGTCCCGTACGGCGGTGGCGGTGACCGTCGGCACCTCGCCGTGCCGGGCGGTGTCGTGAAGTGGCCCGGTCGGCTCGACCCGGAGCACGGTGCCGCGCCCGTGCTGGGAGGTCAGTGCGAACGGGTGGTACGTCGGCTGTACCCAGGCCGGCCCGCCCGGCTCGCTGCGGATCGGCGCGATCACGTTGACGAGCTGTGCCAGACAGGCGATCTTGACTCGGTCGGCGTGCCGGAGCAACGAGATCAGCAGGTCACCGACGACCACCGCGTCGACAACCGAGTAGGTGTCCTCGATGAGCCGGGGTGCCTCTGCCCAGTCGAGCTTCTCCTGGCCGACGAACCGGCTCTGGTACCAGACGTTCCACTCGTCGACCGAGAGGTTGATCCGCTTGCGGTGCTTGCCGACCGCGCGGACGTGATCGCAGGTGGCCACCACGGATTCCACGAATCGGTCGAGGTCGACGGCGCTGGCCAGGAAGCTGTCCCGGTCGCCGTCGTGCTCCTGGTAGTAGCTGTGCAGGGAGACGTAGTCGACCAGGTCGTACGTCTCCTCCAGTACCGTCGCCTCCCAACTACCGAAGGTCGGCATTCCGCTGCCGGAGCTGCCGCAGGCGACGAGTTCGATCGACGGGTCGACCTGGCGCATCGCCTGGGCGGTCTGCGCCGCCAGCCGGCCGTACTCCCGGGCTGTGGTGAACCCGGTCTGCCACGGGCCGTCCATCTCGTTGCCCAGACACCAGAGCTTGATGTCGTACGGATCCGGGTTGCCGTGCTTTCGCCGCAGGTCCGACCAGTACGTCCCGCCTGGGTGGTTGGTGTATTCCAGCAGGGTACGGGCGGCGTCCACCCCCCGGGTCCCGAGGTTGACCGCCATCATCGGCTCGCTGCCGACCCGGCGGCTCCAGCCGACGAACTCGTCCACCCCGATCTCGTTGGTCTCGATGGAGCGCCAGGCCAGGTCGAGCCGGCGGGGCCGGGACTCGCGCGGGCCGATCCCGTCCTCCCAGTTGTAGCCCGACACGAAGTTGCCACCCGGATAGCGCAGCACGGGCACACCGAGCCGCCGGACCAGCTCCGCCACGTCCTGGCGGAACCCGTGCTCGTCGGCGGTCGGATGTCCCGGCTCGTAGATCCCGGTGTAGACGCAGCGCCCGAGGTGCTCCACGAACGAGCCGTAGATCCTCGGGTCGACCTCCCCGATCCGGAATGCGGGATCGATGGTCAACGCGGCCTGGTGCACGAATCCTCCAACAGTCGATCTTCGGTGCGATGGTCAGCCTTTCAGACCGGTACCGGCGATGCCCTCGACGATCCGGCGCTGGAAGAGCAGGAAGACTAGGACCAGGGGCAGCGCGCCGAGCACCGCCGACGCCATCGTGTCGGCGTACCGGATGCCGTAGGTGCCCTGGATGGCGGCGAGGCCGACCGGGATGGTCATCAGCTCCGGGTTGGTGACGGCGAGCAGCGGCCAGAGCAGGTTGTTCCAGCTCCAGACGAAGGTGAAGATCGTCACGGCGGAGACCGCGGGCCGGGACAGCGGCATGACGACCCTACGGTACGTCCGGAAGAAGCCGGCGCCGTCCATCCGGGCGGCCTCGTCGAGGTCCCGGGGAATCCCGTCGAAGAACTGCTTGAAGATGAAGATCGCGATGGCGGTGGGGACCTGCGGCAGGAACACCGCCCACCAGGTGTTCAACAGGTGCACGCTGCCGAGTTCCCGGAACTGCGGCACGATCAGCACCTGGCTCGGGATCAACAGACCGCAGAGCAGGAACCAGTAGACCAGCCGGCGGTACCGGAACCGCAGCCGCGACAGCGCGAACGCCGCCATGCTCGCGGTCAGCACCGTACCGGCCGCGGCCAGCGTCGAGGTGACGAAGCTGGAGAGGTACCACTTGAGGATGTCGCTCTGGGTCAGCACCGTGTGGTAGGCGGCCAACGTCGGATTCTCGATCCACCACGTCGGGTCGGTGGTCTCCCCGTTCGGCTTCAGCGAGGTGTCCACCGCCCAGGCCAGCGGCACCAGCCAGAGCAGTGCGAACGCGACCAGGATCCCGACGCAGCAGCGGTTGAACAGCCGGATCCGTCGGTCGACCGAGGCGGCCAGGGCCGCGCTACCGGCATCGGTGCGACGGTCCCGCTCCCGCTCGGTGTCGCGGTTCGATTCGAGCAGCGCCATCTCACACCTCCGATTCCTGGCGGCGGGTCATGACCAGCCAGACCGTGGAGACCGCCAGCACCAGCAGGAAGAACAGCGTGGACGCGGCGGCGGCGTAGCCGGTGCGGTAGTCGGTGAAGCCGACCTCGTAGACGTACTGGAGCGCCGAGCGGGTGCTGAAGTTCGGGCCGCCGTTGGTCATCAGGTACATCTGGTCGAAGACCTTCAGCGAGGCGATCACCTGGAGTACCACCACAAGCGTGGTGGTACGGGCCAGCAGCGGCAGGGTGATCCGGCGGATCTGCTGCCACGGCCCGGCCCCGTCGATCGCGGACGCCTCGTAGAGGTCCCGGGGAACGTCCTGGAGACCGGCGAGGTAGAGCACGAAGTTGAAGCCGAGCGTCCACCAGACGGTGGTGATCGCCAGCGAGACCATCGCCCAGGACGGGTCGCCGAGCCAGTTCGGCGCGGTGAGACCCATCGCGTCGACGGTACGGCTGAGCAGGCCGAGTTCCGGCGTGTAGATCCACAGCCAGATCAGCGCCACCACAGCGGAGGGCAGCACGTACGGCAGGAAGAAGGCCAGCCGGAAGAACCAGCGCCCCCGGCGGGCGCGCTCGGCCAGCAGCGCGAAGACCAGCGCCAGGACGACCAGTGGCGGGGTGGTCAGCAGGGTGAACCAGGCGGTGTGCCAGAGCGCCCACCAGAAGTCGGGACTGCCAAGCGCCTCGGCGTAGTTGTCCAGGCCGGCGAAGTCGCCGAGCCCGGGGCGGACCATGCTGGTGTGGAAGAAGCTCATCACCAGCCCGTAGAGCGCGGGGCCGATGATGAAGAGCAGGTAGAGCGCGAGGAACGGGGCCAGGAAGATCAACGCTGGCCGACCGTGCCCGGGCCGCTGTCGCGCGGCCGGCGCTGGCGAGTCGGATCCGGTGGAGGTCCGGTCGGGGGAGTGGGTGGTGGTGGCCACGGCATACCTCCTCGGTGAGGTCAGGTCACACCGGTGACGGAGTCTGGGCGAGGACGGTCAGCTGCTCACGGATCTGCGCGATCGCGGCCTGCGGGCTGAGCTGCCCGCCCTCCACCGCGCCGACCACCGAGCCGATCACGTTCTCGAAGTTGGAGCCGGAGCCGGAGTACCAGGCGGGCGGGTCGTAGACGGCGGTGTCCGCCGCGGCGGCGTAGCTCGACTGTGGACTGAGCCGGCGGTAGGCGTCGCTCTGCGCGAACGGCAGCCAGGTGGGTACGTGTCCGCCCTCCGCCCAGGTGAGGCTCTGGTCGAGAACGAACCGGACGAAGTGCAGCGCCCGGTCCAGCCGGGCCCGGTCGGCGTCGGGGCGCGCCGGCAGGATCAGGGTGTGCGAGTCGGCCTGCACGGCGTGCGGACCGCCGAAGATGTTGGGCACCAGCGTCATCCCGAACGGCGTCTTGGCGGTCTGGAAGGTGCTGATCTCCCATTCGCCGTTCAGGTGGAAGCCGACCTGCCCGGTGGCGAACATCGCGATCGCGCCCGGGTAGTCGGCGCCGCCCGGGATCAGCCCCTCCTCGACGGTGAGGGCGCGCAGGTAGTCGAGCACCCGGCCCGCCTTGGCGTCGTCGAGCACCACCCGCGCGCCGTCGTCGGCCAGGATCTCGCCCTCCAGTTGGGAGTAGAGGGTCTGGAAGAACCGGAACGGCGAGGCCGGGTCGGAGTTGATGCCGTGGGTGGCGGCGTACCCACCGGTCACCTGCTTGACCCGGGTGAGCGCGTCGGCGAACGCCGCCTCGCCGACGATCGGCTTGAGTTGACCGTCGGAGTCGAGCAGTCCGGCCTGCCCGCAGATGTCGGTGTTGTAGAAGAGCACGAACGGGTGGGTGTCCAGCGGGATGGCGTACGCCCGGCCGTCGACCAGACCAGCCTGCCAGGCCCGCTGGTTGAATTTCTCCGGTGCCATGCCGTGCCGGGCCAGGTCCTCGGGGTGCAGTTCCTGGATCAGTCCCGCGTCGACCAGGGTCTTCATCCGGGTGAGGTGCGAGATTGCCACGTCCGGTGGTTCCTCCCCGACAGTGGCCAGGGAGAGCTTGGTGTAGTACGGGTCGCCCCAGGCCAGCGTGATGGCCTTGAGCGGGATGTCGGGGTTCGCCCGGCGGTAGGCGTCCTGGATCTGCTGCATCCGGACGCCGTCCCCGCCGCCGAAGAGGTTCCAGTACTCGACGGCGCCCGGTGCCGCCTCGGTCTTCAGCAGTCCGGCGCCGACCGGGGTGCCGCAGCCGGTGAGTGCCGCGGCACCGGCACCGGCGAGGGCGCCGAGCAGTACGCCCCGGCGGCTCAGTGCCGGACCCGGGGGGCGGGGGACGGGTGGCGGACCTTGCATGGTTCCCCTCCTGACCGGAGTAGTCGATGAACCGTTTCAGGTACCAATCCCGGGGCTCCGGCGAGCACGGCGACGCGGCAGCGCCCCGGTGGTCGCCTACCGAAGCAGCGGATGTTAGCGATCACACTGGTGCAGATTGTTGCCGGTCGTGTGGAGTGTCGTCAATCGTTGCTCGCTATTTTTCTGCGCAAAACCGGCGCGGTTGGACGTCGCCGCCCAGCCCGTCGAAGGAGCCTGGCCGGGGCGAGCTGACCCGGCGGGTTCCTATCGTTTCAACCGGTACCCGGCGGCGCGCGTCAGCTCGCCGCCGATCCTCGACCAGCTCAGCCGTCGGCGTCGCTTAGCCTTCGGCGCCGGTCGTTGACCCCGGTCGCCGCTGCCCCGGTACCGGATCCTGGCCCGGCGTCTCCGGGGTGCCCGTCGCCGGGGTGCTCGGCTGCGGGGTGCTCGGCTGCGGGGTGTCCGCTGCCCGGGTGCCCGTCCAGGCCGCCCAGAGCGTCGCGTACCGGCCGCCGGCGGCGACGAGTTCGTCGTGGGTGCCCGTCTCCGCCACCCGGCCGGCGTCCAGCACGATGATCCGGTCCGCCGCGGCGGCCTGGGTCAGCCGGTGCGCCACCACCAGTCCGGTACGCCCGTCCAGCGCCCGGGCCGCCGCCGACTCCAACTGTCGGGCTCCCGCGCTGCCGGCCTCGGCCGTCGCCTCGTCCAGGATCGCCACCGGCGGCGCGGCGAGTACCAGCCGGGCCAGCGCCAACTGCTGGGCCTGCGCCGCCGTCAACCGGTGCCCGCCGTCGCCGACCACCGTGGCCAGCCCGTCCGGCAGCGCGCGTACCCAGCCCAGCGCGCCGACCCGGTCCAGCGCGCCGAGCAGTTCCTCGTCGGTGGCGTCCGGCCTGGCCAGCCGCAGGTCTGCGGCGAGCGGGCCGGCGAAGACGTGCACCTCCTGGCTGACCAGCGCCACGGTCCGCCCGGCCACGACACCGAGATCCTCGATCGGTACCCCGCCGAGCCGGATGCCGCCACCGCTGGGCCGGTGGATCCCGGCGATCAACTTGGCCAGCGTGGTCTTGCCGGCGCCGCTCGCCCCGACCAGTGCGACCCGTTCGTTCGGCGCCACCGTGAACGTGACGTCGTGCAGTACGTCGTGCCCAGGCAGGTACGAGTGCCGCAGCCCCTTCGCCTCGACGCTGCCGTCCACCGGTACGGGCCGGTGTTCCGGCGCCCGCTGCGCCGGCAGGCCGGTGACGCCGACCAGCCGGACCAGGCTGGCGGCGGCCGCCTGCGCGTCGTCGACCAGGCTCAGCGCGGCGTTGAGCGGGCCGAAGAGGTTGTGGAAGTAGAGGGCGGCGGCGGAGGCCGTACCGACCGAGACCGCGTCCGCGCGCACCAGCAGGAAGCCGGTCACCAGCACGGCGGTCAGTCCGACGAACTCGGCGAGGTTGAGCCGCCCGAAGAACCGGGTCATCAACCGGATCCCGCGCAACGTCAGCTCCACCGCCGCGGCGGAACTGCCGGCGACCCGGTGCAGGTGCGGCTCGGTGAGCCGGAACGCGCGTACCGTCCGGGCACCGCCGACCGTGTCCAGCAACTGCTGCTGCTGGGTGCCGTGTGCCACCCGCTGACTGGCGTAGAGCGGCTGCGCCCGGCGGGCGTACCACCGGGCGGTGTGCAACTGGATCGGCGCGGCGAGCAGCGCGGCGAGCAGGAACCGCCAGTCGAGTACGGCGAGCCCGACCAGGGTCAGTCCGATGGTGAGGCCGGAACGGGCGATCTGTGGCAGCGCGGTCCGGACCGCCTCGGCGACCACCGTCACGTCCCCGGTGACCCGCGCGGTCAGGTCGCCGGAGCCGGCCCGCTCGACCTGCTCCAGCGGCAGCTCCAGTACCCGGTCGATGAACCGCTCCCGCAGGTCGGCGAGCATCCCCTCGCCGAGCCGGGCGACCTGGGACAGCCCCAGCGCCAGCGTGATCCCCTGGACGACCGCGACCAGCCCGAGCAGCACCGTCGGGGTGGTGATCGCGGCGGGTGGTCGGCCCCGTACGACCAGGTCCACGATGTACCCGAGCAGCGGCGCGGTGAGCAGCCCGACCGCGGTCGAGCCGACGAGCAGGCCGAGGGCGCGACCGGCAAGCCACCGGCGCGAGCGCAGCAACCCGGCCAGGGTCTCCCGCACCTGCCGCCCGGTCGCGGTCGGCAGCAGCTCCCGGGCCGGCTGGTTGGTGCCGGCGGGCTCGTTCATCGCCGAACTCCTCGCGTCCGGCTGCCCCGACCCCCGTCGACGCCCGGGTAGGGCTGCCGGGATTCTCGGCCGGCGCTCACCGCAGCACCGACGACCGGTAGGTGGCGTCCCGCCGGATCAGGTCGGGATGGCTGCCCTCGGCCCGTACCGCGCCGCCGTCGAGCAGCACCACCCGGTCGGTGACCGCGAGCAGCGTCGGGCTGGTGGTCACCAGTAGCGTGGTCCGGCCCTGCCGGAGTTCCCGCAGGCCGGCCGCGATCCGGGCCTCGGTGACCGCGTCGACGGCGGTGGTCGGATCGTGCAGCACCAGTACCGGAGGCTCGGCGGCGAGTGCCCGGGCCAGGGCCACCCGCTGGCGCTGCCCACCGGAGAGCGAGCGTCCACGTTCGGTGACCAGCGTGTCGATCCCCGTCGGCAGGGTCCGGGCCACCTCCGGCACGTCGGCGGCGGCCAGCGCCCGGTCCACGTCGGTGCCGGCGTTCGCTGCCGCGCCGACGTTGTCCCGCAGGGTCCCCTCGAACAGGTCTGCGTCGTGCGGGGCGACCAGGATCGCCGCGCGCAGCCGCTCGGGGTCAAGGGTGTGCAGCCCGACGCCGTCCAGTTCGACACTGCCGCCCTCCGGGTCCACGTCCCGGCCCAGGCAGCGCAACAGGTCGTCGGCGGCGGCCGGGTCGGTCGCCACGACGCCGACCAGTTCACCCGCGCCGAGGTGCAGGCTGACCCCGCGCAGCGTGCCGTGTCGGACGTCCCGCAGGTCGACCCGGCCGCGCACCGGAGTGCCGGGGGAGCCGTCGCCGGTGGGCGTCGCCGGTGCCGCCCCGAGCACCGAGGCGATCCGGTCGGCGGAGGCGCGGCCCTGGGCGAACTCGGCGTTCACCCAGCCGAAGACGGAGAGCGGTCCGAGCAGGAAGAGTGCCAGGCCGACGGCGGCGACGAGCTGCCCGACGGTCAGGTCGCCCGCCGCCGCGAGCCGCCCGCCGAGCAGGCCGACGGCGGCGACGAAGAGTCCGGTGATGATGAGCAGGGTGCCGTCGTACCAGGCCTGGGCCCGGGCCGCCCGGACCGTGGCGGCCAGCGACTCCCGGCTGGTCCGCCGGTAGCGCTGGGCGGCGGCCGGGGCAGCGCCGAGACCCTTGAGTACGCGAAGGCCGGCGACGAGGTCGGCGGCCACCCCGGAGGCGTACGCCGCCCGCTCCTGCTCGGCGTGACTGCGCCGCTCCAGCGGGCGGCCGAGTCGATGGGCCAGCCAGAGCAGCAGCGGCGCGCCGACCAGCACCAGTAGTCCGAGCGGTACCGAGACCAGCAGCAGGGCGACGCCGCCGACCAGCAGGCCGGTGGTGGCCCCGATCGCGGTGGCGAGGGCCCGGTTCACCGCACCGACCCGGTCGGCGTCACCGGTGGCGGTGGCAACCAGCGCGCCGGGCAGTCGACCGGTCTCCGCCCCGCCCCGGTGGTCCAGGATCCGACTGGTGAGTGCGAGCCGGAGCTGGTGGGCGGCCTGCTCGACGGCGCGTTCACCGGTACGCGCGCTGAGCCGGAAGCTCGTCGACAATACCGCGAACACCACCGCGAGTACGCCGATCCAGCCGATCAGGTCGACCACCCCGCCCCGGCCGACGGCCCGGTCGATGACGACGCCGATCACCACCGGTACGAGTGCCTCGCCGGCCTGGTGACTGGCGCTGAGTCCCGCACTGGCCAGTACCTGCCGGAGCTGGCCGGTGATCGCGCCGGTCAGCACCGTACGTGCCGTGGGACTGCCGGTCGGCACGCTCGGGCTCCCTCACTCGTCGATCTCACTCGTCGATCTGAAGGTTAGCTAACCTATCAGCATCAGCAGTATCGTGATCCCGACCACCGCGTCGACGACACCGCACCATTCGGAGAAGCCGCGCGGGACCACCCGGTTGGCCCGGTGGTGGGCGTAGTCCCAGATCGAATGGGCGAACCAGCCGAAGCCAACCAGATAGTGGCCCACGTCGTCCGGCACCACCAGTGCGGTGGCCACCAGGAGCAGATAGAAGGCCAGCCCGGCGAGTTGCACCGCGAGGATCCGCCCGTCGCCGAGTTGCCGGCGTACCGCGCCGATCCCTAGGTAGGCGAGCGGGAGGATCAGCATCACCCAGGCGTCCATGACCCAGGGGCTGGTCCAGTTGTCGATTGTCA
Source organism: Plantactinospora sp. CNZ320 (assembly GCF_002846275.1). Lineage (NCBI taxonomy): Bacteria > Bacillati > Actinomycetota > Actinomycetes > Micromonosporales > Micromonosporaceae > Plantactinospora > Plantactinospora sp. CNZ320. Next base: position 1,447,599 of record NZ_PJMP01000001.1, on the reverse strand, counting down.
TCACCAGGGCCAGCCAGGTCGGCCAGCGCCGCTTCAGCGCCCCGACCACCCGCCCGGCCACACCGGGGGCGGTCGGGGCCGGCCCCTGGGCGGTCGCGGCCGGGTGACCGCCGGCCGGGTGCGCACCGGTGTACTCGTCCAGCCGGCGGAGCATCGCGAGCAGCATGGCCGGCAGCATCAGCAGGTGACCGGCAGTCATCAGGAACTCCCCGCTCACCGCCCCGAGCCAGTACGGCGGAAGGAAGAGCAGGAACGGCAGGTACATCGCCGCGCCCATCTCGGCGACCGGTGCCCACCCGTGCGCCCGGTGACGCATCCAGATGGACATCGCCACTGTCATGTTGGTGGCCATCACCAGCGCGCCGATGTCGGGGCGGCCGAGCAGCTGGGTCAGGTCGAGTCCGGTGCCGGCGTCGACGGCGGTGGCCAGCACCTCCCACACCGGGCCGAAGAGCAGCATCCCGGCGACCATCGCGACCGTCATCTCGGCGAAGTGCCGCAGGAAGTGCCGGACGGGGCGGTGCCGTACGGGGCGGTGCCGGGGCGGCTCGGAGGCGTGCGGTCGGGACTGCGGGACGGCGGCGGGTTCGGTGCTCCGGACCGTGGTGTCCGGCGTCGTGGCTGTCATGGCTCAAGGCTGTCGGTGCGGCCGGTCAACCGGCAGGCGCGCGCCGCACGGTTCGAGCATGCGGATCGCATGGCTGGACCGTGCGGCGCGACCGGGTGCCGGAGGGAAGCACCGGCCCGGTGCTGGACCCGGGCCGGTGGCTCGGTCAGGGACGCCGGGCGGTGGCGTACGCGGCGGTGCCGATCAGCTCCAGCGACACCTGGAGCCGGGACAGGCTGATGTTCTTCTCGATGGTGTCCTCCGGGCTGTGGTACGGCGGCTCCAGCATCGCCGGAGTCTCCTCACCCCGCCAGGAGAAGTTGGCGCTGGCGATCCCGACCTCCTGGAACGACTGGTGGTCGCTGGAACCGCGCTGGGTGACCGGGGAGATCCGGGGCTGGTAGCCGAGCCGGGTCGCGGCGGCGGCCACCTCGTTGGTGGCCCGGTTCGCCAGACCGTCGAAGGAGAGCAGCCAGTACCGGGTCGCCGGGTCCCAGCTCGTCGCCACCATGTCGTTCTGGTAGACGGCGACGATCCGGTCCCGCTCGGCCTGCGGCAGCTGCGCGACGTAGTAGCGGGAGCCGATCAGCCCCTGCTCCTCCGAGCCCCACAGCCCGAACCGGACGGTGGCGTCGACGGGCAGGCTGCGCAGCACCCGGGCCAGTTCGAGGCAGAGCACCGTACCCGAGCCGTCGTCGTTGGCGCCCGGTGCGCCGATCACCGTGTCGTAGTGCGCGCTCACCATGACCACCGGGCTGTCCTGGCCACCCCGTTTGGGTGCGCGTTCGGCGAGTACGTTGTGCGAGGTCAGGCCCCGGTGTGCCGAGGTGGCGACGGTCAGGGTCAGCGGGCGGGTGGCGAGTCGCTCCCGCAGCCGGTGCTTCTGCGCCTGGGCGACGCCGACCACCGGAATCGGCACCGGGGAGCTGGCCGAGCCGGGCAGGGTGGGCGAGAAGGCCTGCGCCCGGCGCGGCTCCACCAGGTCGGCCGGCAGGAAGACCACCGCCGCGACCCGGTTGGCCACGGCGGTGGCGACCAGGGTCTCGCGCTGCGCCGCGACGTAGTCGACGAGCACGATCTTGCCGGCGACGTCCGCCGGGTAGTTCTCCGGTGCTCCGGCGCCGACATCCACCACCCGGCCGGTGACCCGGGTGTCGAGGGCGGCGTGTGGCGAGGCCCCGACCTGCCAGTTGAGGTCGTCGGGTAGACCGGGACGGGAGCTGAGCTGGCCGAGGAACTTGTCGGCGACGCTGAACGGCTGGAGCGTTGTCCGGTAACCGAGGTCGTCGAGTTCGTCGGCGAGGTACTTCGCGGCGGTCCGCTCGGAGGCGGTGCCGCCGATGCGCGGGCCGATCCGCTCGGAGAGATGCCGCAGGTGGTGCAGCGCCCGCCGGGCCGAGACCCGGCTGGCGACCAGCCGGTCGTGCGCGCCCAGGTTTGGCGGGTGGACGGCACCCGGGCGCTTGTCGGTCACTGCCCAGGCCGGGCTGGCGGCGGCAAGGGCGGCCGCACCGCCCAGGCCGAGCGCGAGCGCCCGGCGTCGGCTGACGGCGGACCTCTCCGAAGGGGTGTCGGCGGCGGGGGAGTCAGGGCGGCTCTCCAATGTGGTCCTCCTGGTTGCGCCGGTCCGGGCCGACATCACCGGCGTGCGGACCGCGGGATGGTCACCGTCGTCGAAAGAACGTGGTCGGGGGCGGATCTCGGGGTTACGGTGCAGTGAATGTAGCCCTGCCCGATCACCAGATTCAAGATCGATTTACCGGGCCGAGACTCTCCGGGTCGGTGGGTGCCGCCTCGTCCGGGCAGACCGGCGCATCCAGGTAGGCGTGCAGGAGTTCGGTCGGGGCGCCGGCTTCGAGCAGCAGGTCGACGGCGTTTATCGCATACCAGTTGTCGGCGACGGCGTGCATGGCGGCGGCCTGGGCGAGCAGGTCGGGATCGGCGGCCAGCTCGGTGAGCTCGGCGAGGGCGACGGCCCGGACCAGCCCTTCGCGATAGCCGCCGGCGTAGTCGGTCGCTATCTGGTGCGCCCGGGCGAGGACGAGTCGACGGTCGGTGGGCTGCTGGGTGGCGAGGCGGGCGCGGCCGCCGGCCTGGTCTCGGCTGTCGTACACCTCGATATTCTATCGTACAAGTGTTCTAATCGTGCACCCGGGAGGGCGGTTCGCGGCCGTCGTCCACAGTGGTCGAAGGGCGGGCGGAGCCACAGCTCAAACCCGTCGACGCAGCAGCTCGACGAGCCCGGCGAAGCGTTCGAGTGCGGCGACGCCGTCGGTCGCGGCCACCTGGAGGGCCAGCACGTCCGGGCGGAGCCGGTCGAGCAGCAGTTCGCAGAAGGCGAGCAGTTGCCGGGGCTCGCCGACCCGCCGAAAGCGGGCGAGCACGGCGTCCCGGCCGAGCCGGTCGGCTCGCTGGCGCAGCCGGGTCGGGCTCGACGCCACCAGCCGCCCCGGCGTACGCAGCCCGCGCCAGGGTCGCAGCGCGCGCATCGCCTCGTCGTCGCTGTCGGCGAGCACCACGAAGCTGCTCAACACCACCCTCGGTGGCGTACGTCCGGCAGCCGAGGCCGCCGCCCGGGCCACGTCCACCACCTCCCGGCCGGTCCGTTCGGGGTCCTTCACCGAACTGAGCACCCCGTCGGCGAGTCGACCGGCGGTCTCCGCCGAGCGTGGGCCGGCGGCCGCAAGGTGCACGGGTACCCCGGTCGACGGCGGACTGTGCAGCCTGATCGAGGAGACCGGATAGTACGCCGCGTCCGGCCGTTCGACGGTCTCGCCGGCCAGCAGCGGCCGGAGCAGCCCGAGCGCCTCGGTCATCCGGGCCAGCCGCTCGGGGTACGGCGGAAACCGGCCCAGCGGTGCCTCGTTGATGCCCTCCCCGGTGCCGACCCCGAGTTCGAACCGGCCGCCGGAGAGCCGGTCGAGGGTGGCGGCGGCCTGCGCCACCACCACCGGATGCTGGCGGAACAGTGGACAGGCCACCGCGGAGACGAGGGTGGCGCTCCGGGTCGCCGCCGCGACGGCGCCCAGCGTGGCCCAGCCGTGGCCGGCCGCACCGGCGTCGTCCACCCAGGGCTGGAGGTGGTCGGAGACGAGTATCGCGTCGAAGCCGGCCTGCTCGGCCCGACGGGCCTGGGCCACCAGCAGCTCGGGCTGCCACTCCTCGTGGCCGAGGAACCAACCGAACCGCGTCACCGGGCCCCCCTCCGCTCTCGGTGGTGCCGACCGCCGGCACCGACGGCACCGGGCGCAGCCGTGAATCCTCGGAACCGTGCCGGCGGGTAGCGGGTCACCGCCCCGCAGCCGCAGCCGCAGCCGCCGCCGTCACGGAGCCGCCGCTGTGCCACGAGCCGGCGTCGCCCGGGGCGGCATCGCCGCGTCGATGGTCGAACCGGTGGCGGTACCGACCGGACGGCCGGGGTTGGAAGCCGGCCAGAAACCATATCATCATCGATGTAACAACCCCGTCGAGTGGCGCCTCGGCGTGGCGCACCGACCAGGAACGGTTCGGTTCGGCAGCCGCCTGCCCTGGGGTCCACCCTCGACCACCGCACGTCCCGGGAGCAGACCATGAGATCCCAGCGCCGCGACCTCGGAAGGCCCACGTTGAGCGAGGTCGCGGCCCGCGCGGGCGTGGGGCGCGGCACCGCCTCCCGGGTGGTGAACAACTCCTCCCAGGTCAGCCCGACGGTCCGGGCCGCGGTGTGGGCGGCGGTCCGGGAACTGGGGTACGTGCCGAACCGTGCCGCCCGGGCGCTGGTCACCCAGCGGACCGACTCGGTCGCGCTTGTCATCTCCGAGTCCGGGGAACGGGCGTTCGGTGAGCCGTTCTTCGCCGGCATCGCCCGGGGGGTCAGCGCCGGACTCGCCGACACCCCGCTGCAACTGTGGCTCTCCTGGATCCAGTCGCCCGGCGGGCGGGAGAAGATGGAGCACCAGCTCACCGACCAGCACGTGGACGGCGTGATGCTGATCTCGCTGCACGACGCGGATCCGCTGCCGGGCCTGCTGATGGAGCGCGGACTGCCGACCGTCCTCGGTGGACGGCCAGCCCGGATGCTGGGCCTGGGAGCCCAGCCGGCGTACTTCGTCGACGTGGACAACGCGGGCGGGGCTCGACAGGCGGTCGAGTACCTGATCGGGATCGGCCGGCGGACGGTCGCCACGGTCGCCGGGCCGCAGGACATGGGAGCCGGGGTCACCCGGCTGGTCGGCTACCGCGAGGCGCTCGCCGCGCACGGCCGGCCGGCCTGCGAGGACCTGATCGACTACGGCGACTTCAGCGCGAACAGCGGTATCGAGGCGATGCGCCGGCTGCTGCACCGGCGGGCCGACATCGACGCGGTCTTCGCCGCCTCCGACCTGATGGCCCTCGGGGCGATGCAGGCGCTGCACGAGGCCGGCCGGCGCATCCCGGCCGACGTGGCGGTGGTCGGTTACGAGGACTCGTCGCTCGCGCTGCACGCCAATCCACCGCTGACCTCGGTGCACCAACCGGTGATCACGATGGGGACGGAGATGGCCCGGCTGCTGGTCGCGCAGATTCGGGGTGACGACATCCCCTCACCGGCCGTCTTCCTCGACACCCACCTGGTCCGCCGGCAGTCGGCCTGAGCCCCGGCCCTGACCGGCGGGGGTCGTCGGCACCCGGATCCACCGGTTCCGTCCCGGCGTGCCGTCTCGGCTACCGTCGGCCGGTGACACCGGACCTCGATGCCTGGGACCCGTGGCCGCCGTCGGTGGTCGCGCACCGGCTGGCCGGGCTCGACCTGCCCTGGTGCGTGGTGGCCGGCTGGGCGATCGACCTCTGCCGGGGCGTACCCTCCCGGCCGCACGAGGACCTGGAGATCGCCGTACCGGCCGGGCGGTTCGCCGAGGTACGGGAGCGCCTGCGCGACTGTGACTTCGCCGTACCGCACGACGGCCGGCTCCTGCCACCGACGCCGGAGTCGATGCGGACCAGCCACCAGACCTGGGCGTACGAGCGGGCCGTCGGCAGATGGCGGCTGGACGTGTTCCGGGAGCCGCACGACGGGGATGTCTGGATCTGCCGGCGCGACGAGCGGATCCGTCGACCGTACGCCGAGATCGTCCGGCACGATCCGGACGGCGTGCCGTACCTGCTGCCGGAGGTGGTGCTGTTGTTCAAGGCGAAGGGCACCCGGGCGAAGGACGAGGCCGACTTCGCCACCGCGCTGCCGCTGCTGGACGACGGCGCCCGACGCTGGCTCGACGGGGCACTGGCGCTGGTGCACCCGGCTCATCCGTGGCGGGCGCGCCTGGTCACCGACTGACCGGACCGCACCCGCGCCCGCCGCCGGGCCGGTCGGTGGTCGTGGCCGGGCACGGTTGATGGTCGTGGCCGGGCCGGTCGGCGGGTCGGGGCCGGGCACGGTTGATGGTCGTAGCCGGGTCGACTCCGCTGGTCGGGAGGTGCCGGACGTCGCGCGGGGCGCGTGGTTCCGGTTCACCGGGGCGGCTCCTCGGCCTGGGTAGCTGGCGGGAGGCGTTCGCGCCGGGCGACCAGCAGGCTGCTGCGGGCCGCCGCGGTCGCCACCACCCCCGTCGAGAGGGCGGAGAGCGCCAACGGGCTGAGCACCAACCCGAGTGGGCCGATTGCGATGAGCACGACGACGGCGCCGAGGTAGGTCCGGGAGTGCACGCCGAGAATCGCTCTCTTGAACAACAGGAACCCGGCGAGGAAGAGCAGCGGACCGCCGAGCACGGTGCCGATCACCGCCGGACCGGCCGTACCGCCCGGCTGGTGCAGCACCAGGTCGTCCCCGACCGCGGTGACGATGACGCCGGCCACCATCGGGATGTGCAGATAGGTGTACGCCGACCGGCCGAGTCGGCCCGGTTCCTCGGCCTCGACGATCACCTGCCGGGCGGCCTCGGCGCTGCGGTCGAAGTAGATCCACCACAGCGCCACGCTGCCGAGAAAGGCGCTGGCCAGCCCGGCGAGGGTGGTCCAGCCGTGTCGCAGGGCGCCGAAGACGGTGCCGGTGACCAGGATGGACTCGCCGAGCGCGATGATCACGAAGAGTCGGGCCCGTTCGGCCAGATGGGCGCCGTTGATCGCCCACTCCGCCGGGCTCGACCGCCCCCACCCGGGCACGTAGAAGCCGAAGGCGGCCGCGGAGCTGTCCAGGGCAACGGCCGCCACCCAGAGACCGAGCCGGAGCGGGCCGGTGGCGAACCCGCCGGCCAACCAGAGTGGCGCGGAGACCGTCCGCCAGACGAACAGGCGTTGGAAGTTGCGGTACAGGTCCGAGCGGCGGGCCAGGGCGGAGGCGACGAACAGCGAACGGCCCACCGACAGGGCCACGTACGTCACGGCGAACCAGAGCCCACGGTCCCCGTACGCCTCGGGCAGCGTCGAGGACATCACCAGGCTGATCCCCATCAGGGCGATCAGCAGCACCCGTACCCGGGGCTGGTTCGGGTGGAACCAGTTGGTGATCCAGGCGGTGTCCACCCAGGCCCACCAGACGGCGAGCAGCAGTACCCCGGCTCCGGCCAGGCCGGTCGGGTGCAACCGGTGCAGCAGCAGTTCGGTCAGCTGGGTCACGGCGAGCACGTAGACCACGTCGAAGAAGAGTTCGATGGTGGTGACCCGGGAGTCCTCCGGCCCGCGCAGCACGTCCGGTCGCCCGCCAGGGCTGGTCAACCTGCCTCCACCGGAAACGGCCGGCTCGTCGGCACGGCCGACAAGCGGATGATCGGGGATAATTGCTACGTTATCCCGCTTTGGTGCTGTAATGGTGCAGTATCCGGCCAGTGGCCGCGCCCGGATTGGTGGTGTGGCCGCCCGACCCGGCCTGCCGTGCCGGGTAGGCCCGGTGGGGGCCGTTTGCGGGCCGGTCGGCCGGGGATGCGAAGCACTCGATCGCCGGAGTACGCCAGCTCTCCTGACACCGAGACTCCCGAGGTCGTACGAGACGGGGGATGCCCCAGCGGAGGAGACATGCCGGTACTTGCCAAGAAGGTCCTCACCTGGCTGTTCGTGGGTTTCCTGATCTTCTTCATCGCGTTCCGGCCGGACGGCGCCGCCGAGCTGGTCGAGACGATCGGGGCGGTGCTGATGGCGATCGCCCAGGGGATCGGTGACTTCCTGACCCGGCTGATGGCCTGACCGAAAGGGCTGCGGTCAGGCCAGCGCGGCGAGGGTCTCGGCGGCGACCTGGAGGTCCTCCCGGGGCTCGACGACAAGTACCGGCACCGCGGCACCCGGCGGCGAGACCAGCCCGTCGGTCTCCCGGTTGCCGCCCTGCGGCGGCGTGACGCCGAGCAGGCCGAGGCCGGCGCAGACGTCGTGCCGCACCTCGGGCTGGTCCCAGCCGATCTCGCCGGTGAAGACCAGCGCGTCGAGCCGGTCCAGGCTGGTGGCGGCGGCGGCCAGTTCACGACGTACCCGGTGGGCGTAGACCTCGAGGGCGAGTGCCGCCACCGGGTCGTCTCCGGCGGCGGCGACCAACTCGCGGGTGTCGTCGGAGCGGCCGGCGGAGAGGCCGAGCAGCCCGGACCGTGAGTTGAGCCCCTCGGAGAGTTCGGCGAGGCTGAGCCGGTCGTCGTCGAGCAGCCAGAGCAGCATGCCCGGGTCGACCGCGCCCGAGCGTTTCGACATCGGGATGCCGTCCAGCGGGGTGAACCCCATCGAGGTGTCGACGCTGCGGCCGTTCCGGACCGCGCAGACCGAGGCGCCGCCGCCGAGGTGGGCCAGCAGGAGTTGGAGGCCGTCCGCCGGCCGGTCGAGCAGTTCTGCGGCCCGGCGCAGCGCGTAGGCGTACGACAGGCCGTGGAAGCCGTACCGGCGCAGTCCCCACCGCCGGCGCCACTGCGCGGGCAGCGGGTAGGTGGCGGCGGCCGCCGGCAGGTGGGCGTGGAAGGCGGTGTCCGGGCAGAGCACCTGCGGCACGTCGGGCAGTTGCTCCCGGATCCGGTCCAGCAGGCGCAACGCGGGCGGCAGGTGCAGCGGGGCCAGCGTGGCGAGCCGGTCGAGGTCGGCCCGGAGCGCCTCGTCCACCCGGGTCGGGGTCCGGACCAGGTCACCACCGTGCACCAGCCGGTGGCCGACGGCGTCCGGCGCCGGGTGGGTGGCGAGGAATTCGTGTACCGCCCGGTCACCCTCGGGCGATCCGGGCGGCTCGGTCCGGGCCAGGCCGTCGATCACCTCGCCCGCCCGGACGTAGTCGAGCCGGAGGCTTGCCGACCCGCCGTTGACGGTGAGTACGACCGGCGGGTCCGGTCGCGGCCCGCTCGTTCCGGTCGGCATCCGTGCCTCCTTCGCCCCGTCAGGTCGTCGGTGTCCATCGGTTACCCAGACTGTCGCTCGCCACGCCCGACGTGCCTGCCGGTACGGCCTTTCCGAAATCATTTCGAGAACCTTTTCGAAACGAAGCAAGATCAACCGCTGTCACCTGTGACGCTCCGGGCTTCGCGTCATGTCCTCGTAATGCGCGCAACACCTTGCCGAAAACCTTTTCGTACGCCATCGTGTGCTGAACGCCGAAACCCACCACCGCCGATGTCACCGGCGGCCCCGGCGCCAAGAAATTGATCACCATCAATCACTTGAGCGAAGGAGGAGTCCGATGAGGCGATGGTGGCAGGCCCTCGCGCCGTTGCTGGCGCTGGGCCTGGTGTTCACCGGGATGGGAGTGGCGAAGGCCGCGCCCGGGGACAACCTGGCCTGGACCGCGACCGCGAGCGCGTCCTACACCTCACCCTGGGAGAGCGTCGCCGCGATCCGGGACGGCATAGACCCGACCACCTCGAACGACACCCAGAACCCGCGCTGGGGCACCTGGCCGAACACCGGAGAGCAGTGGGTGCTGCTCACCTGGACCCAGCCGCAGACCATCCGGGCCGCCGAGGTCTACTTCTTCGACGACAACGGCGGAGTACGCCTGCCCGCCTCCTGGCGGGTGCAGAGCTTCAACGGCAGCGGGTACGTCGACGTCGCCGGGGCCAGCGGCTATCCGATCGCGGCCAACCGCTACAACCTGGTCACCTTCAACGCGGTCAGCACCACCCGACTGCGGGTGCTGATGGTCAGCGGCGCCGGCTCGGTCGGCCTGCTGGAGGTCAAGGCGCACGCCCAGCCGCCCGGTACCGGCCCGACCAACCCGCCGACCACGCCACCCTCGTCCGGCTGGAATCCGCCGTCCAACCTGGTCACCCCGCTGGACGAGGTCTGGCGGCACCAGGAGCAGACCTACAACAACGGCAACCTGTACGGCTTCCGCAACTACGGCTGGGACCAGCTCTTCGCCAACCGGGGCTACGTGAACTACTGCGTCCGCTGGGACTCCTCGGCCAGCGTCACCGCCGCCCAGCGGGACCAGATCCACGCGACCCTGGCCCGGCAGCACAAGAAGTGGATCGACGTGATGGTCGGGCACGACGCGTTCCCGTACACCGACGTGCCGATCCGGGTCGTCGGCTGGGCGGTACGCGACCGGGCACAGCTCCAGTGGTCGGACACCTCGGTCGACATCTACGTCGGTGACATCCGGGAGAACGCCCCGCAGTGCGCGGCACCGTGCGGCCGGTTCTTCAACCAGAACGGCCAGTACCCGAACTGTCCCGGCGGCGCGGCCCGGCACTACGACCAGTCGCTCTGGCTGACCGACGGCTTCGGCGGCGGTGCCGGCGGCGACTGGGGCCAGCGGATGGGCCGCGAGTACTTCATGAACAACATCAACGCGGAGAACCTGCACATCCTGCTGCACGAGATCGGCCACACCTACGGGCTGGACGACTTCTACGACTGGACCCCGACCGGACAGTGCTGCTTCCTGATGAAGGCCGGCAGCGCCAGCTCGATCACCGAGTTCGACCGCTGGATGTTCCGGGACTGGTGGCGGCACCTGAAGAGCCGCTACGGCTACTGACCTGGTCGCTCGAACCAGGGTCGCCCGGCCGGTCCGGCCGAGCGACCCCGCCCCCGGAGGTGACCAACCATGCCCACACCCGCGCTGTCCCGCCGATCCCTGTTGCGGACCGGCGCCGCCGTCACGGTCGGTACCGCGGTGGCCGGCACGCTGCCGGCCGCGCCGGCCGCCGCGGCCCGGACCGCCAACAACCCGAGCGGCCGGTGACCCGACGTTCCGCCTGGCCACCACCCCCACACGGAACAGGAGAGCAGACAGTGCGCAGCAGACGATGGTTCCGGATCGCCGCCGGCGGGGTCGCCGGGTTGCTGGCCGGAGTCGGGCTGGTGATCCCGGCCGGTCCCGCCTCGGCGGCGAATCCGATCATCACCAGCATCTACACCGCCGACCCGGCCCCGCTGGTCGTCGGCAACACCATGTACATCTACGCCGGCCGGGACGAGGCGCCGGTCGGGGACAACAACTTCCGGATGCGGGAGTGGCACGTCCTCTCCTCGACCGACGCGAACACCTGGACCCAGCACGGCGCCCGGGCCTCGATCGCCACCTTTCCGTGGGCCGGTGCGGACGCCTGGGCCAGCGAGGTCGAGCCGCGCAACGGCAGGTACTACTGGTACACCTCGGTCAACGGCCGGGGCGCCGGCTGGATGGACACCGGGGTCGCGGTTGCGGACAGCCCGCTCGGCCCGTTCACCGACGCCAAGGGCGGGCCGCTGATCAGCGACAGCACCCCGAACTCCTCAGGGCTCAACATCGACCCGACGGTCTTCGTCGACGACGACGGGCAGGCGTACATCTACTGGGGTGGGTACTGGGGCGCCCGGGCGGCCCGGCTGAAGTCGAACATGATCGAGCTGGACGGGCCGGTGGTGACCCCGCAGGGGCTCGCCAACTTCTGGGAGGCCCCGTGGATGTTCAAGCGCAACGGCCTCTACTACATGATGTACGCCGCTAACGACACCAACGGCTGCGTCACCTCGTCCAGCTACGCCTGCCAGCGGTACGCCACCGCGACCAACCCGATGGGACCGTGGACGCACCGGGGCATCGTGCTCGGTCAGGTCTCCTCGACCACCAACCACGCCGGGGTGGTGGAGCTCAACGGTCAGTGGTACATGGTCTACCACACCGCTGACGCACCCGGTGGGGGTAACTTCCGCCGCTCGGTGGCGGTGGACCGGCTCTACTTCAACGCCGACGGCACCATGCAGCGGGTGGTGCAGACCGGCACCGGCCCTGGTCCGGGCCCAGGTCCGGGCGGCCCGCCGGCCTGGCGACCTCGGCGACCGCCTCCACCTCGCACGTCTCGGCCTGGGAGAGCCTGGCGGCGCTCAACAACGGCGGCGTACCGGTGAACGCGGCCGACCGGAGCAACCTGGCGTACGGCAACTGGCCGCAGCAGGGCACCCAGTGGGTCGAGTACACCTGGCCGTCGGCCCGGACCGTGAACCGGATCGCGACGTACTGGTTCGACGACGACCAGGGCATCGACCTGCCCGCCTCCTGCCAGGTGCAGTACTGGACCGGCAGCGCGTACGGAGGCGTGCCCGGACAGTCGAGTTGCGGGGTGGCCGGCAACACCTACAACGTCACCACCTTCAACTCCGTGAACACCACCCGGCTGCGGCTGAACATCACCTCCCGATCCGGCTTCTCCACCGGCCTGCTGGAGTGGCTCGCCTACCAGCCCTGACCCCCGGCCCGTCGTGGGACAGACCCCCTCCGCCCCGCGACGGGCCGGTCCATCCCCCCCACCACCGAACCCCCTTTGGAGGTGACCCCGATGCGTTTCGCACCGGGTAGCAAGCGGAGAGCCTGGGCCACCGGGCTGGCGGTCGTGTTGGCCACCGGTGCCCTGGTGGCGCCCGGTACGCCGGCCACGGCCGCGCAGACCATCGGCTTTCCGACGTTCACCGGACCGGCGATCCCGGTCCCGCCGGTCGGCTACAGCACCGGCAACACCATGCAGGCGATCTACGACGCCGAGAGCGGCGGCACCGACTTCTGGCTGGACCGGCTGCTGGCCCGGCCCGGCAACGACCCGGCCGGTGCCTGGCTGATGACCCGGGGCCGGGGCATGTTCATGTACACCCACAACCCGTCGGTGATCGGCTTCGGCGGCAACGCCGCCTACTGGGACAACATCAGCAGCCAGCACGCGTACTCGATCGCGGTCACCCCGGGCACCTTCACCGAGCAGGTCTCCAGCCGGTGGCAGTCGCCGAGCCACTGGCGGGGCGTCTACACCAGCGGGTCGGTCCGGGTCGAGGTGACGAAGTTCATCACCGCGCAGAACGTCGCGGTGACCAACCTGAACGTGCAGAACACCGGTTCCGGCTCGGCGACCGTGCAGTTGCGGGCCACCTCGCCGTACGCCACCACGGGCAGCGGCAGCGAGCTGACCGGGACCAGGGCGGTGAAGAACAACCTGACCACGCTCTATCCTCGGCTGTCCGGGGACGGGTTCACGGTCAGCTCGGGCGGGCTGAACCGGTCGGTGACGCTCGCCGCCGGGCAGTCGGTGAGCACGAAGGTGCAGCTCGGGTTCGTCGCCAACGAGATACCGGAGTCGCTGTCCGAGTACAACGCCTACCGGGGGTACACCCCGGCGACGGCGTTCGGCACGCACGTGCGGGCGTACAACAGGTGGTGGGCGGAGAACATCCCGTACATCGACGTGCCGGACGCGGCGATCAAGAAGAACATCTACTACCGCTGGTGGCTGATGCGCTTCAACTACCTGGACGTGGACATCCCCGGCCAGGACTTCCAGTTCCCGACCTCGGTCGAGGGGGCGCTCGGCTACAACAACGCGATCGTGCTGACCCAGCCGATGCACATCGACGACCTGAAGTACCTGCGCAACCCGGTCTACTCGTACGGGCCGTGGACCTCGGTCGGGCAGGTGTCCCGCAACGGCCGGTTCACCGACAACCCCGGTGACCCGGAGAACTGGTCGAACTCCTACACCCAGTACGTCTCCGAGGCGGCCTGGCGCAGCTACCAGATCCACGGCGGGCAGCCGGCGATCGCGGCGAACCTGGCCCGTTACGCCGAGCAGGACGTCAAGGGGCAGCTCGCCAGCTACGACACCAACAACAACGGGATCATCGAGTACGACTGGGGCGCGATGACCGGCAACGACGCCGACGCGGTGTCGTTCCACTGGCGTGCCGGCAACCTGGACCGGGCCGAGGGCGCGTACGTCTGGAGCAACGCGATGGCGGCGGTGCAGGCGTACACGCTGCTGGGGAACACGGCGAAGGCGAACGAGATGCAGACGATCGCCGACCGGATCCGCAACGGCATCGTCAACGTGCTGTGGAACCCGTCTCGGCAACTGCTGGAGCACAAGCACGTCGCCACCAACACGCACGTGCCGTGGAAGGAGATCAACAACTACTACCCGTACTCGGTCGGGCTGATGCCGAACACCGACCAGTACCGGCAGGCGCTGCGCCTCTACGACGACCCGGCGGAGTACCCGATCTTCCCGTTCTTCACCGCCAACCAGCGCGACAAGGCCGCGGCGGCCGCCGCCGGCCAGCCAGGCAGCAACAACTTCTCCACGATCAACTCGACAGTGCAGTTCCGGCTCTACTCCTCGGTGCTGCGCAACTATCCGAACCAGTGGATGACGGCGGAGAACTACAAGCAGTTGCTCTACTGGAACGCCTGGGCGCAGTACATCGGCGGCAACACCCAGTGGCCGGACGCCAACGAGTTCTGGGCGGACTGGAACCCGTCCTCCCGGACCATCGCCTATCGCTCCTGGATCCACCACAACATCCTGGGCAGCAGCAACTGGACGGTGGTCGAGGACGTCGCCGGGCTGCGGCCGCGCACCGACAACACGATCGAACTCTCGCCGATCGACATCGGCTGGTCGCACTTCGCGGTGAACAACCTGCGGTACCGCAACATGGACCTCAGCGTGGTCTGGGACGACCCGGCCGACGGGGTCACCAGGTACTCCGGGGTGCCGCAGGGCTACTCGGTCTATCTGAACGGCACCCGGGCGTTCACAGTGGACCGGCTCACCCGGGTGCTCTACACCCCGGCGACCGGCGCGGTCACCCTGCTCTCGGGCGGCACGACCAGCTTCAGCACCGCCGTCTCCGGACTGCAACTTCCGCAGCAGGTGGTGCAGAACAGCCCGAGGATGGTGGACATCTTCGCCAAGGCCGGCGCCGACCTCACCTCGAACACGCCGAACCTGGCGCAGGGCGCGACGGCGACCGCCTCGTACACCGCCGCCGGCACCGCCACCGGAGCGGCGGTGGACGGCTTCCCGATCAACGAACCGATCTGGGGCGCCTACGGGACCCCGAACGCCATCGACTCCTACGAGCTGAACTTCGGCCAGGCCCGGGCCGTGGACGAGGTACGGCTCTGGTTCCGCAACGACCGGGCGACGAACCGGTACCGGCCGCCGGCCTCGTACAACGTGCAGTACTACAACGGCAGCGCCTGGGTGAACGCCGCGTCCCAGGTCAGGACCCCCGGCACGCCGCAGTCCAACTACAACCGGGTCAGCTTCACCCCGGTCAGCACCGCCCGGCTGCGGGTGCAGTTCACCCACGCCTCCGGCTCGGCGAAGACCGGACTGACCGAGATCAAGGTCTACAACCGGGGCGGCACCAACCCGGATCCCGATCCCGATCCGGATCCCGACCCGGGCGGCAACGTGGCAGGGGCGGCGACGCCGTCCGCGTCGTACACCTCACCCTGGGAGAGCGTGGCCGCGCTGAACGACGGGATCGACCCACCCAACTCGAACGACACCGTCAACCCGCGCTGGGGCACCTGGCGGAACACCGGCGCGCAGTGGGCCGAGCTGACCTGGAAGACCAGCCGGACCCTGAACGCCGCCGAGATCTACTTCTTCGACGACAACGGTGGGGTGCGGGTACCGGCCTCCTGGAAACTCCAGTACTGGACCGGCAGCGCCTACGCCGACGTGCCCGGTGCCAGTGGCTATCCGATCGCGGTCAACCAGTACAACCGGGTGACCTTCCCGAGTGTCGGCACCACCCGGCTGCGGGTGGCGCTCACCAGCGGCCAGGGCTCGGTGGGGCTGTTGGAGGTGAAGGCGTACAGCCCCTGAGCCCGGCCGCCTCCGAACCAACCCCGCACAGGGCCGCCCGGACGTCCCACCAGGGCGTCCGGGCGGTCCGGGTACTCCGCAGCGCACCCACCCCTGACGGGGGTACGAGTTGTCGGCCACTTCCAGGCCATGTGACCATTGCCGCCGGAGCAAGGAGGCACACCATGACCGAGCCGAACGCGGGCACGGACCCGGAGTCGGAGCTCGGCGACGGCCAGCCGGACTGTGCCGGTGAGCACGTCCAGGCCTGTACGGTTCGCGAGGTTCTGGACCGGGTGGGCGGTAAGTGGAGCATCGGGATCATCATCGAGGCGAGTCGGGGACCGATCCGCTTCACCGAGCTGGAACGCTCGGTCGAGGGGATCAGCCGGCGGATGCTCACCCTCACCCTGCGCAACCTCGAACGCGACGGGCTGCTGGTCCGGACCACCTACCCCACGGTCCCGCCCCGGGTCGAGTACGTGGCGACCGAGATGGCCCGGGAACTCTACGACTCGCTGCTGGTACTGACCCGCTGGGCGGAACGGCACCGGCAGGCGATCGCCGCCGCCCGGGAGGCGTACGACCGCCGGCACGGAGTCGCCTGACCTCGACCGGCAAGGCCCGTCAGCGCTCGTTCGGGTCGATCGGTAGGGCCCGTCAGCGCTCGTTCGGGTCGATCCTGGCCCGCACGTCGGCGTGCTCGGCGAGCAGGTGCAGCAGGTTGGAGCCGTCGATCAGCTCCAGCGGCTTGCCGGAGGCGAACTCGAACGACTCCGGCCCGTAGCCGCTCGTCGTCACCAGGATGCCCTTGGTCGCCCCCTCGCCCAGTACGGTGCCGAAGAGATCCCGTACCGCCGAGACGTCCATCGTGCCCCGGTCGCGGCGGGCCTGGATCACCACCTTGCCACCGAAGATCGGCCGGGGGTCGAACGCCACGCAGTCGATGCCGCCGTCCGGCGCGGTCCGGGTTGTCCGGGTCTCCAACCCGAGGTTGCCGAAGAGTTTCCGGATCAGCTCCTCGAACTCGGTTCGGCTCAGCTTGTGCAGATTGGGACGGTGGTCCAGGTCGGCGAGCACGTCCACCTCGTCGACGAAGCGCTTGTCGACCACGTCGAACTCCAGCACCGGGTGTACCGGAACCAGGTCCTCGGGCCGGGGCGACAGGGTGGCCCGCAGGTGCCGCAGGCAGGCGGCCGGGTCGACCTTGGCAAGGTTGATGGCGGTGAAGGCGTCCCGGCTGGTCCGCAGGGTCACCAGGCAGGGCCGGACCGCCTGCCCGGTGCCCGGGTGGGTGGTCTCGACGATGCCGTTGAAGACGATCGTCTCGACCAACCGCGTCCGGTCGGCCTCGAAGAGTTCGTGCACGGTACGCAGCGCCACCTGGGTGATCACGTCGGCGTACCGCTGCCGGATCTCGTCCGCCGGGCGGGCCACGGTCTGCACCTCGTCACCGGCCTTGACGTATCGGTATTCCCGCACCTTCGGCACGACCGCGACCGTCGGCAGCAGGTATTCCACCACGATCAGCCGGGAGTCCGGGACGTAGGCGAGCCGGTAGCGCTGTGGGAAGTCCTCCGGATAGACCGAGTTGCCGAGCACCAGCCCGAAGTACTTCACCACGGCGTTCGGCTCGGCGGCGGCGAGCGCGGCGCCGAACTTCTCGATCTCGGCGTTGTGGCTGGCGACCTGGGCGTCGAGCTGCTGGCAGTGCTTGTCGTACTTGCGGCGGGCCTGGGCGAGTCGCTGCTGCCGGGCCGTCTCGCCGGCCGTGTGCTTGGCCTTGGCCTTCTCGAACGCCTGCTCCGCCTCGGTGAGCAACTGTTGGTAGCGGGCCTCACCGCCGAACATCTTGCCGAGCGCGTTCGGCTCCGGCGGCGCGAACCGGCGCCAGTCCGGCGCCCGCAGCGGCACGCCCAGCTCACCCGGCCTGAACTCCGGATAGCTTGCCTGCTTCTTCAGCCGTTCGAGGTCGATGTGGTCGTCGATGGCCAGGGTGGTCTGGAGCAGGTTGTCCAGCTCGTCCAACTGGGACTGGAGGTTGGCGTTGGCGGCCTTGACCCGGGCCGCCCGGGCCTCGACGTAGAGCCGTCGGCGTTCCCGCTCGTCGGCCTGTGCCGCCCGCTCGGCGGTCTCCCGGGCGCGCTCGGCCTCCCAGAGCATCTGCTGGTGCTGCTGGTACGGGGTGGTCGATGCCCGCTGCTGTGCGTGCACCTGCTGTGCGTGTGCCCGCTGCATCTGCCCCATGACGCCCATGTATTTCCCCGATCAGCCGTCCAGCACCGATCACTCTCAGTGACCGGTGGCGTTCCGTGCCCCGAGCTGACGCCCCTCTCTCCGGCGTACCGTCGACCACCATCGCTTCGATGCACATTTTCGTCTCAAGGCAACGGGCGCGTCCAGCGGGGACCCCAGGGTAGCCGCCGGGGCGAAGTGCCCGTACCTGACGCAAAACGCCCCTGGTGGCGGCAGGGGTGGCCGGGCGGGCGGCCGGGGCCGGCGGTGCTAGGGTGCCCCGGGTGACCGACGCAGATGTGCACCTCGCCGCCCAGCCGCGCCTAGACACCGTCGTGACGGAGTTCTCCACCGACGCGCGGCGGCTGCGCAGCGAATACGCCGGGATGGCCTGGATCGGCGACCGACCGGATCCGGAGAGCGGCCAGTTGGGTCCCGACTACCGGCAGCGGAACGTGGACTCGCAGCTCTTCCTGCCCGACACCCACTGGTACGACGTGGACGCGCTCGACGACGTCGAGGTGCAGGTCACCGCGGGTCTGCTCCAGGTGGCCGGCACCGCGCTGCGCACCCAGGGGCTGGTCGGGGCCATCGCCGAGCCGGTGGTCGAGTTCTTCGAGCACCCGGAAGGGCTCCCGGGGGTGGGGATCTGCCTCGACCTGCGCGGTCAGATCTTCTCCAACCTCGGCGTCTCCTACCGGGTGACCGTGCTCTGCGCCCCCGAGGCGGTACTCCGACGAGGCGAGATCGTCCAGCCCGACGAGGAGACCGACGAGACCGATACCGCCGACTGATCCACCCGTCCCGTCACCCGTCCCGCCCGCGCGAGCGGGCGGGGGTGCTCGGGTAACCGCCGGTGGGCCGGGGTCACTCGGGTAGCCACGGGTGGGGCGGGGTCACTCGCGCAACCGCCAGGCCCGGCCGGTGCTCGGCGCCCGCTCGCTCGGGGGCGCGGCCGAGGTCGCCGTGCCGGCGGACGTGCCGGACGACGCCGGGTCGGTCGTTCCGGCGGCGGTGTCCGCTGCGGGCGCGGCGCCGCCTGACCCGGGCGCGGCCCCGTCCGTTCCGGGCGCGGCCCCGTCCGTTCCGGGCGTGGCGGCGTCCGATGCGGGTGCGGCGTCCGCTCGGTCGGGGTCACCGGTCCCGGGACGGGAACGGCGTAGGTACAGCCAGGCGGCGACGGTCAGCCCGAGGATCAGCCCGACGACCAGGCCGGTGGTCAGCGAGCCGGAATCCTGGTCCGGGTCGTCGGCGGTCGCGTCGCCGTTCGGGGGCGCCGCCACGGCGGTCGGGTCGGTCGCGGCGCTCGGGTCGGTCCCGGGCGGCGGCGCCAGGGTCAGCACCGGCGCCGGGAAGTCCGGCTGCGGGACCTCGTCCGAGGGCGGCTGGTTCCAGTTCGTCACGTGGCCGTCCGAGTACGTCTGCGTCACCTCGAAGGTCATCTGGTCGGTCTGCGGCATCGGGCCGAGCGAGACCACCAGCTCGGCCGGAGCACCGCCCGCCGCCGGGGCACCGGACCGGGTCCAGACGATGCTGGCGACCACCTCGGTGACCTGGCCGTGGTGGATCCCGCCGAGCGTCTGGTCGACCTTGCGCATCGTCATCCGGGGCGCCCACTGCGGGTCAGACATCGGGTACGTCTCCGCGACCGGAGCCGACTCCGGCATCGACAACTCGATTCTGGTGGTGTACGCCGGTGCCCGGTCCTCGGTGACCCGGAAGGTCAGCTTCGCCGCCGCACCCTGTACGGCCTGCCCCGGCGTCACCGTCACGTCGGCGGTCGCGGCCCCGGCGCCGAGGGTGCTCCCCGCGACGGCAGCGGCGAGCAGGGCGACGACCCAGCACCTTGCCCTGTGGCGCACAGCAGAAGTCCCTTCGTCCGGCCGATACCCCTGACAGTTCGGCTCCCGAGCGATAGTTCGGGTCCCGAGCGAAAAAGGTTCAATCAACGGGCCGGTATGTTACGCCGGCCGCTCGGAGGTGTGTCGGCAACCGGTTAACGGTTATCTTCCAGAAGGTCCGATTTTCATCTGATAGTTGGCGGTCGGCCCGGATCCTGGGTGGAGCTGCGACGTTAGGAAGGACATGCATCGACGCGTACGCCCGCTTCTCGTCGCGGCCGCCTCGCTGGCCGCCATCCTCCTCGGCACCTCCTGCGGAGCCGAGCCGGACGCCGGCACCCCGCCAGCGGCCCAGGACACCGCCACCGCCACGCACGGCGGGCCACACGGCACAGTCGACATTCCACCGGCCGCGCCGCTGCGCTCCGGCGAGCGCTTCCTCACCCTGAACATGGCGCAGCCGTACCGGCCGGCCGCGCCGAACGGCGGCACCGACGAGTACCGGTGCTTCCTGGTCGACCCGGGGCTCACCGAGGAGGCGTTCCTGACCGGCAGCCAGTTCCTGCCGCAGAACGGCGCGATGGTGCACCACGCCATCCTCTTCCGGCTCGACCCGACCGAGGCGGCGTCGGCCCGCAAACTCGACGCGGAAACCCCGGGCGACGGCTGGACCTGCTTCGGCGACGCCGGGATCGGTGAGGCGGCCTGGGTCGCGCACTGGGCGCCGGGCGCCAACGAGACACTCCTCGCGCCGGGGCTCGGCTATCCGATGCCGCCGGGCAGCCAGCTCGTGATGCAGGTGCACTACAACCTGATCGACGTCCGGGCCGCCGGTGACGACACCGACCGCTCCGGCGTCCGGCTGCGCCTCGTCGGCGGCCTCGAGGAGGTCGAGCCACTGGTCACCGAGTTGCTGGCCGCCCCGGTCGAACTGCCCTGCGCCGCCGACGAACGCGGCGAGCTGTGCCAGCGCGAGGCGGCGGTGCGGGACGTACGGCAGCGGTTCGGCGCGGAGACGGGCGAGCAGGCGGAGCGACTCAACAGGTACTGCAACGGAGGTCGTGCCCCGGCCGCCGGCAGTACCCAGCACTGCGACCACCCGGTCGACAGGGCCGGCCTGGCGCACGCGGTCGCCGGTCACATGCACCTGCTCGGCCGGACGATCAGGGTGGAGCTGAACCCCGGCACCCCGAGGGCGCGGACCCTGCTCGACATCCCCAGCTACGACTTCGACCAGCAGGCCATCCGGCCGCTGCCGCAACCGGTCGCGATCAAGCCTGGCGACGTCCTCCGGGTCACCTGCAGTCACGACGTGACGCTCCGGCAACGGCTGCCGCAACTGCGCAACCTGCCACCCCGGTACGTGGTCTGGGCCGACGGCACCAGCGACGAGATGTGTCTGGGCATCCTCGTGATGTCCCGACCCGACTGACCCACCCGGTCCCGCCGCAACGTCGTGCTGCGGCGGGACTCGGGCGTCCCCGGCGGTGGCCGCTCGGGCGTGCTCACTCCGTCGAGGATGGGCGTGCTCAGGCCGTCGAGAGTGGGGCGTGCTCAGGCGCCGTCGAGGGGTGTCGGGCGTGCTCAGGCCATCGAGACGTCGAGGGCGGCCGACCGGACGTCCGGCACCGGATGGCGGCGCAGCCGGTGCAGCAGCTCCCGCCACGGCTGGCTCCAGCCGTACCGGCCGCCGGCCTGGGCCAGTGCCAGTGCGAAGAGCGCCCCGGCCAGGTCGGTCCGGTCGGCGAGCCGGCCCGCCGCGTCGAGCAGGACGGCACCGGACGGCACACCGGTACCGGTGGCCACCCGCGCGCCGACCTGTGCGGCGAGCCGGTCCGCCAGCACCGGCCGGTCGGCGAGCAGTCCGGCAAGCGCGGCGAGATCCGCGACCAGTTCGTCGGGTACCTCGGTCTCCAGCCGGACGAGCCGCGCGAAGAGCCGCCCGGCGGCCGGTACGAACTCCGGCTCCGCCGCGAGTAGCCGGGCGGCTGCCACGACCGGCTCCCGGTCCCGCTCCGGCCCGGTGTCGGCCCAGTCGAGCGCAACCTCCACCAGTGCCTCGATCCGGCGTCGCGCCGGCCGGTCGAGGGCCGGGCCACCCGGATCGGTGTCGGCGCCGTTCAGCCGGACCAGTGCCGCCAGCGCGGCGACCAGCGGACCCGGGCGGGCCGTCGTGTCCGCCGTCGGCTGGTCGACCGGCTCCGAGCCCTCATCTGTCGGACCGGCGGCGGTCGACACGTCGAGCAGCCGGCCGACGGTGTTCACCACGGTCGGCCAGAGCTGCTCGCTGCGCAGGTCGGCCACGGCCGCGACGACCACCGGGACGAGGTCGTCGGCCCAGGGCGCCCACTGCGGCAGTGCCACAAAGGCCACCCTCGCCACCATCGGGTCGGGATGGTCGCAGGCGCGTACCACAAGCGTGGCGTACCTGCGGCGGTGGCTGGCCGAGGTCGCCTCCGCCTGCTGTGCCAGTACGGCGAGCAGTTCCTCCCGGCTCCCCTCGGCGGCCTGCTCGACGATCTGCCAGCTTTCCGGCTGGTCCAGCCGCAACCGGGCGGCGGAAACGACCGCGGCCCGGACATCGCGGTGCTGGCCCTGCTGCCGCCAGGCGTCCCACAGCGGCCGCATCGACTCCGGCCCGCCGAACCGGGCCAGCAGCCGGAGCGCCTCCTTGCGACTGGTCACCTTGCCGCGCCCGGTCGCGATCTCCCCGAGAGTCCCCGCCAGCATCGACGGTGCGACGAACCGTGCGGCCCGGCCGGCGGCGTAGGTGGCGACCCGGGCCCGGTCGCTGTCGGCGTGGCCGAGCAGGATCGGCAGCGCCTCGGCAGGCCGGTCGGTCCAGGGCAGCGCCCCGAGCGCCGCCTCGGCGAGGTTGACGTTCGGCGAGTCGACCCAGCGGGTGACGAACGGCAGGCCCAGCTCGGGCACCTGGGCGGCGGCGGCGATCGCCTGCACGCGGGTGTGCACCGGGGTGCCGGCGTCGGCGGTGACCTGTTTCAGCAGCTCCACCAGGGCACGCTGCTGGCGCGGGAGCCAGCGTCCGGCGTACCGGGCCGACGGGGGTGTCCACCGGGTGCCGGCGCTGAGGAACTTTCCGGCCGGTACCGGGCCGGGCAGCACCAGGTCGAGCAGGTCGGTGCGGCTGGCGGCGACGATCTGCCACACCTCGTTGATCTCTATCGTCGACGGGTCGACCCGAAGCACCTCGGCGACCCGTTCCGAGCGGGTCGCCGGGTCGTCGAGCCAGAGCCGGACCGCATCCTGGAACTCGTTGAAGACCACCGCCGGATCGATCGCCCGGCGCAGCAGTTGTTGCAACTCCGGCACGTGCCAGGCGCGCCGGCCGAGCATCCGGGCCACGGCGGCGACCGGCTGGTGGCTGCCGCGCTCGATGGCGCGATCCAGCCAGGGCCGTACGATCGCGAAGAAGTCGTGTTCCTGCCCCCGGCGCAGGCCGGTGTCGAGCCGGCCGAGCCACGGCAGCCGGCGATCGTCGTAGAGCCGCTCGAAGGTCCGCAGTGACCACCGCACCAGCGCCGAGCGGTCCGGATGGTGCCGCAGCACCGCCACCGCCAGCGTGCTGAGGGCGCCGAGACTGGCCCCCGACGCATCCCGGGCTCCGGCGGTGTCGGCCGCGATTTGGTCCAGCGTGGCGGGCGAGGCGGAGCTGAGCAGTCGGGGCATCGCGGCGAGTGCCAGCAGGGCACGGCTGCGGACCGGATCCTGCTCGTTGCGCAGCCGGAGCAGCCGGTCGACGGCGTCGGCGACGGCCGCCGGATCGGCGCTGCGCGCGGCGGCGGCCAGCAGCAGTTCGTAGCCGGTGGCCCGGTCGTCGGCATCGGCCCGCCGCAGCGCCGCCGACAGCGCCGGCTCCGCCTCCGGCCAAGGCAGCTGCGCCGTGTACCGCAGCGTCTCTGCCTCGTCCTCGGCGATCTTCGGCAGCGCCAGGATGCGCCGTGCCTCCCGGTGCCGCCACGCGTGCGGCAGCACCGTCAGCACCTGATCGGAGAGGAGCAGGTGGGTGCGGTCCAACTGTGCCGTCGCGGCGTCGTAGAGGGTTCCCCGGTGCCGGGGCGGCAGGGCGGCGAGCAGTCGGGTGAACCCGGCGTCGTCGTCCCGGAGCCGCTCGGCGAGGAGCACCAGTTCGGCCGGGTCGCGTCGACCGAGCCGATCGAGCAGGGCGCTCGGCAGCCGGGCGTGCCGGAGCCAGCCCGCGCGGGCGGGATCGGTGAGCAGCCGGAGCACCCGGGCCGGGTCGGCGGCGGCCAGCACCCCGTAGCCGGCGAGGTCGCCGGGGAGCCAGCCGGTCGGGGCGTACCGGTCGAGCAGGTCCAGGATCCGCCCCGGCGCGCGGTCGGCGCAGCGCAGCAGATGGTGGCCGTGCCGCCCCCACCACCGTTGCCGGGCCGGCGCGTCGAGCCCGGCCAGCACCTGTTCCGCGTGGTCGAGCATGATCTCCCGGTGCCGGCGGAGCAGCCCGGACCAGTTGTGGATCACGTGGTCGAGTTCGGGCAGCAGCCGCCGTACCGTCTCCGCACCGCAGCCGGGCAGCAGTCGGGCCGCCTCGGCGTCGCCGTAGCGGTCGCGTACCACGTCGATCAGCGCCTCGGCCCGGTCGCTGTGCCGGGACCGGGCGAGCGTCCGGCAGACGAGCCGGCGGTGCGCCGCCGACGCGTCGGCCACCAGCGCGACCAGGTCGTCGGCGTCGAGCCGGTCGGCCCGCAGCGCGGCCCGGAGCGCGGTGCCCCGGATCGACGGGTCAGGGTCGGCGAGCGCCGCGGCGATGCCGGCCGCGTCGCGGCCGATCAGCGCCATCGTCAACGCCAGGTGGCGCTGGTACCGGTCGCCGCCGCGCAACTGGGCGAGTACGTCGGGAAGGGTGCCGTCGCCGGCCATCGCCCGTACCGCCGGAGCCAGTCGACGGAGCCGTTGCGGGTAGGGCAGGGGATCCAGTTCGCGGAGCAGCCGCTCGGCAGGGGTGGTGGTGGACACGTGATCATTGTGCCGAGCCGCCCTTCGCGGCCGCGCCCGCATTTCCGCCCACGCCCCGGGCGGCTCGGGTGCACCGGCTGACCGGACCGGCGACGCGCGGTCGGCGGCGGGTTCCTAGCATGGTGGGACCTGCCGCCGGAGCGGCGGTGTCGCCAGGCGGCGAGCGGATGTTACGGACCAGGGGACAGATGGCAGAGACTGGTAGCGGCGGGCGTCCGTCGGTGCGATCCACCCGGCTTCCCGCCGAACCGGCGGCGACCGGCGGGCCGGTCGAGCGGGCGGGACTGGTCGTCCGGCCCAACCAGCGGCTCGGCCAGCTCGTGCCGCGCCGCCCAGAGGGCATCACCGGCAACCAGTGGAACGCGGCCAGCCGGGCGCTGCTCGACTTCGTGGTCTCCGATCCGGACGGTCGGGCGGCGTCGTTCGCGGTCGAGTTCGTCGACAGCAGCGTGCGGACCCCGCAGACGCAACGGGACGACCGGATGAAGCAGGCCGTTTGCGACGCGGTCGGCTTGGAGCTGCTCCGGATCGAGTCGGCCACGTTGCAGCCGGCCACGCACGGCAGGCGGATCGTCGAGTACGTCATCGACGCCCGCGCCTTCCTGTCCACCACCGACGATCCCGTCGAGTACGCCGCACTCGCCCCGGACGCGCCGCGCAGTTACCGGGACATCGTCGGTCGGCTGCCGGACGGCAGCAGCGGGCACGTCAACGACCTCGGTGCGGTCGCCCGGGCGGCGGCGGTGGAGGCGTATGTCAACCGGGAACTTGTCGATCCGATCCTGCGCAGCCTGCACCTGGACTGGAAGGACGGTCCGGCCGAGGGTTGGGCGTGGCTCCAGGTGCGGAACGGCGCGTACCTCTTCGAACGGGTCCGGATCTGGCAACACCGCTTCAGTTGCGGGATCGAGCCGGGCCGGTTCGCCGAGGACCTCGCCACGATGGCGGTGGGGGAGCGGCTGCGGCTGCGCGAGACCGTCGAGTTGCCGTTGACCGACCGGGATCGGCTGACCGGCGAACTCGACGGGTTGCGCCGTCGCCGGGACGAGTTGCTCAACCCGTACGCCTTCGAGCACGTCTCGTTCGACTAGCGGGTCGCCGCCGGGCCGGGTCCGCGCTGGCATCGGACCCGGCCCTGCGTCGGGCCGCCGCCGCAGTGCTCAGGTGGTGGCGGTGCAGCTCAGGGTCGGTACCGGGTTGCTGCCGGTCTGCGACCCGAGGAAGCCGAAGCTGGTGCTGGCACCCGCGGCGAGACTTCCGTTGTAGTCGGTGTTCCGGGCGGTGACCGTCGATCCGCTGGTGGTGACGGTGGCGCCCCAGGAGTTGCTTACCTGTTGCCCGTTGCCGAAGGTCCAGGTCACCGTCCAGCCCCGGATCGCGGCGCTGCCGGCGGTGACCCGTACGTCGGCCTGGAAGCCACCGGACCAGCTGCCGGTGACGGCGTACGCCGCCGTGCAGCTACCCGTGCCGCCGGCCGGCGGGGTGGTACGCGTCGGCGCGGTCGTCGGCGGCGCGGTGGTGCGGGTCGGCGTCGGGGTGGGGGTACGGGTCGGCGAGGCGGTCGGCTGCGGGTTGCTGCCGCCGAAGTTCACGTCGCTGCACCAGTAGTAGTTCTGGTCGGCGTGGCTGGCCTTCCAGATCACGAAGACGATGTGCCGGCCGGAGCGTCCCGGCGCGCTGACCGGCATCGTGATGGAGACGCCGTTCAGCACCGGGTCGCCGTTCTCCCTGGTGCCCTCGCCGGGGAGGTACCGGCCGGTCTCCCGGACCAGTTCGAGGTCGCCCCAGCCCAGCCGTTGGGTGAGCGGGTTGAACCCCTGCCGGGTGACGTAGATCCGGAAGTAGTCGGCGCCGTGCAGTGCCTGGTCGTGCACAGTGACGTTGAAGTTGCTGCCGACGTTCGTGGCCTGCCAGTTGCCCGGGTTGTCCAGCGCGGCGTACCGGATGCCGCCGGTCTCGCCGGCACTGCACAGTTGACCGCTCGGTACGGCGGCCTGGTGATTGCCGTTCACACCCTCCCGGTAGAGCCCGTTCCAGTTCCACATGGCGCTCGGGTCGGCCTGCCAGGCCTGCCAGCACATCGGGTCCTGGGTGGCCATCGCCGGGTTCTGGAAGTCGTTGCCCCAGCGCTTCCAGCAGCCGTAGTTGCGGGAGGCCGGGTTGATCGTCGAGCCGTGCGCGTTCGCGGTGTCCCGGGAGACCGCGAGGGCGGCGGCGAGAAGGACGACCGCGCTCGCCGCGACCGCGAGGATCCGCAGGATCGCTGGGGCGCGGCGTCGGGCCGGGTGCAGGGGTTGGGCGGACGAAGACATGGGATCCCCCAAGGCGTCGATTGGCACGGGCGAGTACGCGGGAGGCTGCCCGACGCTCCCGAACTGTCCACCCGGCTCCGGTGGCGGTGTCCCTGGAAAGACACTCACATCGCTGGATGGTGCTTGTCAATAGTTGGGGATGCCAACAAAGGCGCCCGGGTCGAGCATGCCCGCACCGGCGGGCGAGGGCCGTACCATCGCGCGGAGGCGCAGTGACCGGGGAGGCGACATGGGTACGGAGGTGACCCCGATCCGGCCGGCGGGTGGCCGGGACGGTGTGCTGGCGCGGATGGCGGCAAAGGTCGAGCTGCTGCGCTCGGTCGAGGCCGAACACGGCTTCGGTGCCGTCATCGAGCAGCCGGCCAGCGCGCTGGAGCCCATCCCGGAGGCCCCGGACGGTCTGGTGGAGGTGTTCGGTCTCTTCTGCCGGCTGGAGGGGAGCTACTTCCGGTTCGTCCAGCCGCCCGAGATCGACACCGCCGCCGCCTGGGCGGGTCGGGAGTTGTGTGCGACCGACGAGCTGCTCGGCTATCCGCTCACCATCGGCTACGAGATCCGGGGCATCCCGGTGGACCTGGTCGCCGAGCGGAACCTCGGTTCGCCGATCCGGCTGGACGTCGAGACCGGCAGCGTCTTCTTCATCGACACCGACGAGTACATCTACCACGTCAAGGGCATGCCGGGACCGATCGAGGTCGAGGAGTACGCGCCGGACGTCGTCACCTTCTTCGACGAGTACGTGCTCGGTGCGGGGTACCCGGAGTTCGTCCAGGGGATGTGCGGGGCGGTCGCCGCCGACCACCGGGTGCGCCGGGGCCGGTTCAAGGGGCAGTACACCGACACCTGGCGGCGGCTGCTGGCGGTGGCCGGACTGGCCGGCTGAGCCGTCTTCAGGCTCTTCAGGCTGTTCAGGCGCGGGGCTGGCCGCGTCGCCGCGCGGTGTGCTGGCGTACCTCGTCGAGGTGCTCGTTCATCGCGTCGACCCGGGCCGCGAGCGCCGGATGGTCGGCCCGCAGGTGCTGCCGGGCGTCGGCGAGCGGCCGGACCAGCGCGTTCGGGTCGGTACTGCCGAGTGCGTCGTGCAGCCGGTCCAGGCTGGGGCGGGCCGCCGAACCGAGATCGGTGAGCGCGGTGATCTGCCCGGCGAGCTGGCGCAGGTCGGCGCCGTTGTCCCGGGCCCAGCGGGCGGCCGCGCGGTCACCGGCCCGGCGATCGCGCTCGGCGCGTACCCGATCGTCCCTGGTCTGTGCTGCGGCGTCGTCCTCGGCCGGGCGCAGCCGCAGGTAGCGGCGCTCGGCGGCCTGCCGGCTCGCCACCCCCAGCGCCGGGGCCAGCTCGGCCCAGCTCGCCCCACGGCGCCGGGCGGCGCCGATGAGCAGCGGCTCCCAGGATTCGAGTTCCGCGCGCAGTTGCCGGAGCAGGACGAGGGCCGTGAGCACCTGGTCGACGGTGACCTCGACGCCGTCCGCCGTCCCGGTTGGCGGGGTGGCGGAGTCGGCACCCCGGGGGAGCGGGGCGGTGCCGACGCCGACCCGGCTGGTGACCGCCTGGACGCGTTCGAACGCCGTGCCGGGGTGCCCCGGCCCGGCCTGCTGCCCCTGCTGGTCCATCAGTCTCCCGTTCCCGGCGTGGTCATCGCTGTCCGGTCGTTGCTGTCCGGTCGTCGCTGTCTCGTCGTGCTTCGTTTGGTCGTCGCTTGGATGACGACTCCGCTTGTCATCGTTCCGACGACATGATACAACCGAGGTGTCGCGCATTGACAGCCCAGTTGCCAGCACTAGGAGGTGGATCCGATGTTGATGCGCAGTGACACCTTCCGCGAGCTCGACAGGTTCGCCCAGCAGGCCCTCGGCGCCATGAGCGCGGGCACCTGGACCCGGCCGACGGCCATTCCGATGGACGCCTACCGCAACGACGAGGAGTTCGTCGTCGCGTTCGACCTTCCCGGGGTCGCCCCGGACGCGATCGAGATCAACGTGGAGCGCAACCTGCTGACCGTCCGCGCCGAACGCCGGCCGCCGGCCCTCGGCGAAGGCACCCGGGTCCACGTCTCCGAGAGACCGCTCGGGGTCTTCTCCCGACAGCTCTTCCTCGGGGACGGGCTGGACACCGACCGGATCGAGGCGAGCCACGAGAACGGTGTGCTGGCCGTACGGATCCCGGTGAAGGAGCAGGCGAAGCCCCGCCGAGTGGAGATCACCACGGGCGGATCACGACAGAAGGTCCTCAGCGCCTGACAGGGGTACAGCCGAACCGGTCCGGCGGTTCGCCGGTCACCGGTGCCGTCGACGGTGGGGGTGACGCAGGTGCGCAGCGGCGTACGGCACGAGCACTCGACGACCCGATCGGTGAACGAAGCATTCGTCGAGCTGGTTCAGCGGGACGACGAACTTGTGCGGGCAGAGTTCGAGGCGCTCATCGACGCTTGCTGGAACCAGCCGCCACCCCCTCCGCCGGCCCGACCACAGCCCGGGCCACGGCCTCCACTGTGGCCTGTCGGACCACCCGACGGCGTGCGGTTCGTCGCCGTCGAGGCCGGTCCCACAGCTAACCGATGGCGACGGCAGCGCGGTCCTCCGGGCAACCGGACGGGTCCACCGGCCGACTGAGGCGGGTGCCGACCCGACCGCATCTCTCGTCGATCTTCTCTCCCGTTACAACCACGGAATCACAATCACGGAACCACAATCACGGAACCAGGATCACAACCACGACCACCGGCCCGGTCCACCTCGGGTGGGCCGGGCCGGTGTGATTGTTCCGCTCCTGCCCGACGTCACCGGATATGGTGGCGTCGTGCGCTTGGTGCTGATGGCGGACACCCACGTGCCGAAGCGCGCCCGGGACCTTCCGCCGCAACTCTGGGCGGCGGTCGACGAGGCCGACGTGGTCATCCACGCCGGCGACTGGGTGCACGAGCCGCTGCTCGACGCGCTGGAAGCCCGCGCCGCCCGGCTGGTCGGGGTGTACGGCAACAACGACGGCCCGGAACTGCGGGCCAGGTTGCCAGAGATCGCCCGGGTCGAACTGGCCGGCCTGCGGATCGCCGTGGTGCACGAGACCGGCCCGGTCACCGGACGGGAGCGTCGCTGTGCCGCCCGGTTCGCCGACTGCGACCTGCTGGTCTTCGGCCACTCCCACATTCCGTGGGACACCGAGGCGTCCGGCGGGCTGCGACTGCTCAACCCCGGCTCACCGACCGACCGGCGCCGTCAGCCGTACGCCACGTACCTGACCGCCGAGGTGTCGGACGGTCGGCTCGACGATGTCGTACTGCACCGGCTGCCGCGCCGGACCTGATCCGGAGAGGACGTGTCGATGCGTACCGACCTGGCCCGGTACGCGCGGCAGGTGCTCGGCCCGGCGCAGGTGGTCGGGGACCGGTCCTGGCGGCACGGGGTGGCCGGTGTGCTGGAGGTACGGGACGCCGACGGGGCAACCTGGTTCGTCAAGGGGCACGCCGAGCCGGAGCGCTACCGGCGAGAGCTGGCGGCGTACCGGCGCTGGGTGCCGGGACTCGGCGGGCAGGCACCCAGGCTGCGGGCGTACGACGACAGGCGCCTCGCGCTGCTGTTGTCGGCGGTGCCGGGCGAGGCCGGCCTGTCGCACGTCACCGATCCGCAGGTGCAACACGCGGCAGGGGTACTGCTGCGCCGGCTGCACGGCACCGAGACGTTGCCGCCCTGGACAGACCTGGCCGCCGCCAAGCTGGACGAGCTGGATCGGCTCTCGGACCGCTGCGACGGGCTGCTCGGACGCCGGGAACTCGACTTCGTCCGGGCCGGGCTGCGCGACATCTCCGGCGTTCCGGCACCGGCCCGGGTGCCGTGCCATCTCGACTACGGTCCGCGCAACTGGCTCGTCGCCCGCGCTGACCAGCCCTGCGGCGAGGAGCGGGTGCGGGTCATCGACTTCGAGTGGGCCGGGCCGGAGGTCTGGGTCAACGACCTCAACCGGCTCTACTTCGGCCCGTGGCGGGACCGGCCGGACCTTGCCGACGCGTTCCTGGCCGGCTACGGGCGTACCCTCACCGACACCGACCGGGCGATCCTGCACGCCTGCGGGGCGCTGACCGCCGTCTTCATCGTGGTCTGGGCGCACGGGCGCGGCGAACCGGGGTTCGCCGAGGCGTGGCGGCAGAACCTGCACCGGTTGATGGACGGTTGGCGGTGAAGGGGCAGGTGCGCAGGGTGACCGGCCGATCGGCCCCGCGCGTTCCGATCACCGGCCTGCCAGACTGGGGGAATGCATGACTTCGACGTGCTGGTGGTGGGCTCGGGACCGGGTGGCCAGAAGGCCGCGATCGCGGCGGCGAAGCTCGGCCGCCGGGTGGCGGTGGTGGAACGGCAGCACATGGTCGGCGGGGTGTGCATAAACACCGGCACCGTCCCGTCCAAGACGCTGCGCGAGGCGGTGCTCTATCTGACCGGGCTGAGCCAACGGGAGGTCTACGGCCAGAGCTACCGGGTCAAGGACGAGATCACCGTCGCCGACCTGACGGCCCGGACCCAGCACGTCATCGGCCGGGAGGTCGACGTGGTCCGCAGTCAGTTGGCGCGCAACCGGGTGCGGCTGATCACCGGTACGGCCCGGTTCGCCGACCCGCACACGGTCACCGTGACCGATCCGGTGGGGCGCGAGTCTAAGGTGACCGCCGAGAAGGTCATCATCGCCGTGGGCACCCGGCCGGCCCGACCGGCCAGCGTGGACTTCGACGAGCGCACGATCATCGACTCGGACGGCATCATCAACCTGGACCGGGTGCCGAACTCGATGGTCGTGGTCGGTGCCGGGGTGATCGGCATCGAGTACGCCTCGATGTTCGCCGCCCTGGGCACCGAGGTCACAGTGGTCGAGCGGCGCGACCACATGCTCGAATTCTGCGACCTGGAGATCGTGGAGGCGCTGAAGTACCACCTCCGGGACCGGGCGGTGACGCTCCGGTTCGGTGAGACGGTGGCGGCGGTCGAGCGGCACACCCGCGGTGCCATCGCGGTGCTGGAGAGCGGCAAACGGATCGCCGCCGACACCGTGATGTACTCGGCCGGCCGGCAGGGGCTCGGCAGCGAACTCGACCTGGAGCACGCCGGCCTGGCCGCCGACGCGCGCGGCCGGATCGAGGTCGACGCGGAGTTCCGCACGGCGGTGCCACACATCTACGCGGTCGGGGACGTGATCGGCTTCCCCGCACTCGCCTCCACCTCGATGGAACAGGGACGGCTGGCCGCCCACCACGCCTGCGACGAGCCGGTCCGGGCACTGCCGGAGGTGCAGCCGATCGGCATCTACACCATCCCCGAGATCAGCTTCATCGGCCGGACCGAGGACGAACTCACCCGGGACAGGGTGCCGTTCGAGGTCGGCATCTCCCGTTACCGGGAACTCGCCCGGGGCGCGATCAGCGGCGACTCCTACGGCATGCTGAAACTGCTCGTCGCCCCGGAGACCGGTCGACTGCTCGGGGTGCACATCTTCGGCACCGGTGCCACCGAACTCGTGCACATCGGACAGGCCGTGATGGGCTGCCAGGGCACCGTCGACTACCTGGTCGACGCGGTCTTCAACTATCCGACGCTGGCCGAGGCGTACAAGGTCGCCGCGTTGGACGCGATGAACAAGATGCGGCACCTCGCCCGGCTGCGCGACTGAACAGCCGATCCGGCCAGGCGCCGGACGTTGTGGACGTCGGTGAGGCGTGAGGTGTCTGTTACCGTCGATGACCTAACAGACCCATCCACAACCGCCACTGCTCCGATGCGTTCTGCGACGGAGAGGAACCGCGCCGATGAGTGCACTGTTCAACGCCCTGCGGGAGCGGGTCGAGGTCAATGCGCGGCACGCGGTCGAGACCTACACCAACGAGGTCAGCGAGTACCAGGCGATGGCCTCCGGCGCCGACGACCGGATCGGGATGTATGACTTCGCCGTCTTCATCAGGCGCCGGTCGCTCGAACTCGCCGGGGCGGAGGCGCCGCTGAACGAGCAGGACCTGGCCGGCATCGCGGCGGTCGGCCGCCAGCGGGCCGAGGTGGGGCTGTCGGTGCCCTCGCAGCAGCACGTGCTCGGCCTGCACACCGCGATGATGGTGCGCGAGGTGCACGATCTGGCCCGGCCCGAGGACGTCACCGACCTGCTCCGGCTGGTCGGCTGGCTCGGTGCCCAGGGTGTCCGGGCTCGCAGCGCCTACCTGCGCGGCTACACCCGTGGCGTGGGCGCCGAGCAGGTGTTGTCGACCCGGCTGGAGATCCTGGCCCGTGCGCTGCTCGCCGACGAGCCGGTGGAGCCGTTCGTCGCCGACCTGCGCCGCGCTGGGCGGTACCATATCTCGATCTTGAAAATGGCGCGGCCCGCGACTCCGGAGACGCGGTCCGAGGTGGTCGCCGCGCTGGCCCCGGACCGGATCCCGGCCACCTGGCTCGCCGCCGACGAGGTCGCCGTGCTCACCCCCGGTACCGTCGGCAAAGCGAAGATCCTCCAGCGGGTACGCCACGTGGCGGCGCTGATCGGGCAGCCCTGCGCGGTCGGCTCGGCGGAGGGGGCGGTGGGCGGGCTGGCCGATGCGCTGGCCTGGGCTCGCGAGGCGAGCCGGGTGGCGCCGCCGGAGGACCGCCCGGAGCGGCTGCCGGAGATCGCGGACCTGTTCGTGGAGATGGCGGTGGCCCGCACCCCGGCGGTCGACGGCTGGCTGCGCACCTACGCGAAGGCGCTGGCCACCGGCCCGGACCTGGTGGCGACGTTGCGTGCCTACTACGCCAACGACATGAACCGGGCGAGCACCGCCGCCGCGTTGCACATCCACCCGCGCACGCTTGACTACCGGCTGCGCCGGGTACGCGAGGTCAGCGGCATCGATCCCGGCTCGACGGTCGGGGTGCGGCTGCTGACCGCGACGGTAGCCCGGACGCTCGCCGTGCGGAACTACGCGGACTGACAAACGTCACTGCGGACTTACGCTCTGCTGACGAAGACGCGCGGCGTCCGCTGCCGAGAAACTCTCCGCCATGTGGAGGAGACCTACACGTGGCATCGCGGCGTCGGCCGTCGCGCTCGCGATGCTGCTGACCGGGACCGCACAACCGGCCCGGGCCAACGCAGACGGCGGCCTCAGCAGCCCGATCGTGGACGCGGCACTGATCGCCTACAACATCTACCGGTCGGGCGGCGCGACGCCGGACCAGATCGTCGAGTTCGTCCGGATCGTCACCGGCGCACTCACCGGTCTTGAGAACGAGGTGAAGGACCACGCCGACGGTCACGAGGCGGCCGAGGTGCTCGGGCACGCCAGCCAGGTCCGGATCGACATGCTCGACTACCACAACATGCGGGACAACGAGGTCACGGCGGAAGTGTTCGCCATGCGGGTCGGCGGCTACGCGGCGAACGCGAACCACAAGTACCGGGTGGTCGGGCGGAAGGCGAAGGACCAGATCGGGCTCGGCGCGCAGACGCTCTATCCGATCGCCATAGCCGTGCGCGTCGACATCAACTGGACCGGCGGCCTCGGCGACATCGAGGCCGCGTACCGCGCACTCAACCAGCAGATCGTGGCCGACCTGGAACCGACGTGCACCCGGGTCAGCGATCCCGAACCCATCCCGGGCCGGATCTACGTGCGGCACGAGTGTGTGGCGGCCAACGGCGAGTCGGCGATCGCCGTCGACCACAAGGTCGGCGACACCTGGCACAGCGGACCGGTCAACCTGGAGACCCTCAAGCTCGAAGCCGCCAGGAACTCGAGCTGGGCGGCGGCCAAACGCATCCTCGCCGGACAGGGACAGTAGGAGGGCAACATGAGGAAACGACTGCGCAACTGCGTGATCGCCGCCGGCCTGGCCGTCGCGGTCACGGTGGTCCCGAGTACCGCACCGGCCCAGGCCGCGCCGCGCACCGAAGGGGTGCAGGCGATGGCGTTCGACTGGGTCAGCCTCGTGGTCGCGGTCGCCGGGCACCTGCTTGGCGGCGGCGGCTCCGAGGACGCCTCGCTGAAGGCGGCCGTCCAGCAGATCGTCGCCGCCGTCGAGTCCGCGAAGAACGACATCATCGCGCACACCGACCTGATCGCCGCGGCTGACGTGCAGGCGTGCGCCCGGCAGCACACCATCGAGTTCGCCGACATCGAGAACATGTCGAACACGGTGCGGCAGCTCTGGGCGCAGAACGCGACAGGCTGCGCGACGCTGGCGACCGCGTACGTCAACACCGTCCAGACCCCGCAGGCGGTCGACAACATCGGTCACGTCCTGCCCGCGCTGTTCGCCATCGTGGTCGCCGCCCGGGGCCGCGCCGGCCTCTCCAACGGCATCAACCTGGTGATCCAGGACCAGATCCGCAGCTACGAGGCGGTCGTCGCCAAGCTCACCCCGACCAACTGCGTGAAGAAGGGAAACAAGGAACCGGGCTCCCCACGCGAGAAGTGGTGGGAGTGCATCGCCTACAACGGCGACTGGGGCCAGTCCGGCTGGGTCCTCGCCCCAGCCGAACCCGTGCGCGCCGAGGCCGAGAACGCCGCCACCCGCAACACGAGCCGACCCGCCGCCCTGTCCGGGCTACCCCAACTCCGCTCGCTGGGAGTCTGACCAGCCGGTCCGGGCCGCACGGTGTCGATCGACCCCGTGCGGTCCGGACCGGTCGTCGTCCCGCTCGGCGGCGTCGCGCTTTGCCGAGCTGGTGGCAGCACCGCCGCGCTGTCGGCAACTATCCACTGTCCGCGATCCGTCACCTTGCTGTCGTGTCCCGGCTGGCGTCCGCGCGGTTGAACCGGGTGACGGGCATTGGCCGGAGTGGATCCGGGAGGCGCGACGATGATGATCCGACGATGGTACGGCGCGATGGCCTCCGTGGTCGCCCTCCTGGTCGCCGGGGCGGGAACGGCCCGGATCGTGTACGGGAACGCCGACCGCAACGACGACGACCGGGAACGCTGGAGCGTCGTACGGGAACGGCTGACCGGCTATCAGGAGGACCCGTTGGCGATCTCGACCAACGGCAGTGGTGCGTTCAGCCTCGCGGTCGACGAGGAGAACCAGGAGCTGACCTACCGGCTCGGGTACGAGGCACTGGAGGGCACCGTCACCCAGGCGCACATCCACGTCGGCGGCCGGGCGCAGAGCGGCGGGATCAGCGCCTTCCTCTGCACCAACCTCGGCAACGGGCCGGCGGGCACCCAGCCCTGTCCACCGGCACCGGCGACGGTCAGCGGGACGATCCGACCGGTAGACGTGATCGGCCCGACCGCACAGGGGATCGGGGCGGGAGAGTTCGCCGAGCTGGTCGCGGCGGTACGGGCCGGTGCCGCGTACGTCAACGTGCACAGCTCGCGCTATCCCGCTGGCGAGATCCGCACGCAGCTCTGGCGGCATCGGCACTGACCTATCGAGCATCCTCGACCCGGATGCTCTTGACGGAACGTTGCCCCCTGGTTAATGTCCGGTAACTTTGTGAGCCGCGCCACAACCGGAACCGGGGGTTCCCGGATGCTGCAGGTGCGCAATCTGGAGGTCGTCTACGACGACGTGATGCTGGTGCTGCGCGGGGTGACCCTCGCCGTACCGCCCGGCGGGATCGTCGCGCTGCTCGGCGCGAACGGCGCCGGCAAGACCACCCTGCTGCGGGCGATGAGCGGTCTGCTCGACGTGCACGACGGCACGGTCACCAAGGGCACGGTCACGCTCGACGGGGAGCCCATCCACCGGCTCCGCCCGGCCGCAGTGGTTCGCCGGGGCGTCTGCCAGGTGATGGAGGGCCGCCGGATCTTCGCCGAGTTGACAGTGGAGGAGAACCTGCGGCTCGGCGGGCACACCGCGCACCGGCAGATCCCGTCCCGGTTGGAGCACGTCTTCGGGCTCTTCCCGGTGCTGGCCCGCCGTCGCCGGGACGCCGCCGGTTACCTCTCCGGCGGCGAGCAGCAGATGCTCGCGATGGGCCGGGCGCTGATGGCGCAGCCGCGCTACCTGCTGCTCGACGAGCCGAGCCTCGGCCTCGCCCCCCGGCTCGTCGAGCAGGTCAGGGAGCTGATCGTGGCGATCAACGCCACGGGGGCCGGCGTGCTGCTGGTCGAGCAGAACGCCACGATGGCGCTCTCGCTGGCCACCCACGGCTACGTACTGGAGACCGGTCAGGTGGTGCTGGACAAGCCGGCCGAACAGCTGCTGGCCGACGACGACATCCGGGAGTTCTATCTCGGGCTCGGTGCGGCGGCCGGTGCCGGCCGGCGCTCGTTCCGGGAGGTCAAGCACTACCGGCGGCGCAAGCGGTGGTTGTCGTGACGGCGGTGGTGCGGCAGCGCGCGGCGGATCCGGCCGAGGCCGACCCGATCCTGCGGTTCGAGGACGTCCGGCTGCACTTCGCGGGCGTACGGGCCATCGACGGGGTGAGCTTCACGGTGGGTCGGCACGAACTCTTCGCCATCATCGGGCCGAACGGCTCGGGCAAGACCTCCATCTTCAACGTCCTCTCCGGGGTCTACCGGCCGCAGACCGGCCGGGTCGTCTTCGACGGCGTGGACCTGGTCGGCCGCCGGCCACACGCCATCGCCGCCCTCGGCATGGCCCGGACCTTCCAGAACGTCGAACTCTTCGGCAACCTCACCGTGCTGGAGAACCTGCTGCTCGGCCGGCACCACCACATCGACTACGGACCGCTGGCCGCGATCGCCTGGCTGGGCCGGGCCCGCCGGGCCGAGATCGCCAACCGGGCCGCCGTCGAGGAGATCGTGGACTTCCTCGAACTGGAACGCTGGCGGCGGATGCCTGTCGGTCTGCTGCCGTACGGGGTGCAGAAGCGGGTCGAGCTGGGTCGGGCCCTGGCGATGGAACCGAAACTGCTGCTGCTCGACGAGCCGGTCGCCGGGATGAACCTGGAGGAGACCGAGGACATGGCCCGGTACGTCCTCGACATCCGCGACGAGCTGGACATCCCGATCGTGCTTGTCGAGCACGACATGGGCCTGGTGATGGACCTGGCCGACCGGGTGCTGGTGGTCGACTTCGGCCAGGTCGTCGCGACCGGCAGCCCGGCGGAGATCCCGCACCACCCCGACGTCGTGCGGGCCTACCTGGGCGGCGCCCCCGGCCCGTCCGGTGCCGAGCCGCGACGGGAGGAGCCGAGATGACAGATCCCGCCGCCGGCCCGTCCACCGACGCCGTCCCGGCCCACACCATCGCGGTACGGGTCCGCGACCGTGCCCTCGCCACCCCGCACGAGGTGGCGATGCGGGAGAAGGACCGGGGCATCTGGCAGGAGGTGACCTGGGCCGACTACTGGGACACGGTGCAGACCGTGGCGCACGGGCTGCTGGCCCTGGGCGTCCGGCCCGGCGACCGGGTGGCGATCCACGCGGAGAACCGTCGGGAGTGGCTCTTCACCGACGTGGCGACCGTGGCGCTGCGGGCGATGACCGTCGGGCTCTACCCGACCAATCCGGCGGCCGAGGTCGGCTACCTGCTGTCCCACTCCGGCGCCCGGGTGCTGATCGCCGAGGACCAGGAGCAGGTCGACAAGGCGCTGGAGGTCGCCGACGACTGCCCGGAACTGGAGCGGATCGTCTATCTCGAACCGCGCGGCATCCGGCACCGCTACCGGCATCCCGCCCTGCTGGGCTGGGACGAACTCCTGGCGATCGGCGCCGAGCACCGGGCGGCCGAGCCGGGCGCTGTCGACGCCCGGATGGCGGCGGCGACTCCCGGGGACGTCGCCACCCTGATCTACACCTCCGGCACCACCGGTCCGGCCAAGGGCGCGATGTTGACCGTGGCCAACGTGGACTTCGCGATCCGGGTACTCGTCGACGACGGCGGTTTCACCGATCCGCCACCGGGGCCGTACGACCTGCTGCTGTCGTACCTGCCGCTCTGCCACGTC
Organism: Plantactinospora sp. CNZ320; assembly: GCF_002846275.1. Taxonomy (NCBI): domain Bacteria; kingdom Bacillati; phylum Actinomycetota; class Actinomycetes; order Micromonosporales; family Micromonosporaceae; genus Plantactinospora; species Plantactinospora sp. CNZ320. The sequence continues at coordinate 1,408,769 of NZ_PJMP01000001.1, read as the reverse complement.
GCGGAACGGATCTTCACCACCTGGTTCAACGCCGGTGCCGGGGTGCAGGTGGCGTTCGCCGAGTCGATCGACACCGTGCAGGCGAACCTGCGGGAGGTGCAGCCGACTATCCTGTTCGGAGTACCCCGGATCTGGGAGAAGATCCTGGCCGGGGTGACCATCCGGCTGGCGAACGCCTCACCTGTGAAGCGGTGGAACGCCCGGCTCTGGCTCGGGGTCGCCGACCGGATCGCCGGTACGCTGGCCCGCACCGGCGGCCGGCACACCGCCGGAACCCGACTGGCGTACGGCATCGGCTGGCTCTTCTGCTACCGCGCGCTGCGGGTACGGATCGGAATGCGTCGGGTCCGGTACGCCGCCTCCGGTGCCGCCCCGATCGCCCCCGACGTGCTGCGCTTCTTCATGGGCCTCGGTGTCCCGATGCACGAGGTGTACGGGATGACCGAGAACACCGCCGTCGCCACCGGAAACCGGCCGGGCCGGGTCCGGCTCGGCACGGTCGGCGAGCCGCACCCCGGCGTCGAGCTGCGGATCGACGAGGAGACCGGGGAGATCCTGACCCGGCACGGTGGCGTCTTCGCCGGCTACTACCGGGATCCCGAGGCGACCGCGGCGGTACTCGACGCCGACGGGTGGCTGCGGACCGGCGACATCGGCGAGTGGGTCGACGGCAGCCACGTGCGGATCACCGACCGGGCCAAGGACATCATGATCACGGCCGGTGGCAAGAACGTCGCCCCCTCCGAGATCGAGAACGCGCTGAAGGCGTCGCCGTACGTCAAGGAGGCGGTGCTGGTCGGCGACCGCCGGCCGTACCTGACCGCGCTGATCGGGATCGAGCTGGAGACCGTGGGGGAGTGGGCGCAGCGCAGAGGGCTGCCGTACACCACCTATCGGGACCTGGCCGGCAAGCCCGAGGTCCGAGAGCTGGTCGAGGGGCTGGTCACGGCGGTCAACGCCGGACGGGCCCCGGTCGAGCAGGTTCGGCGGTTCGCGCTGCTGCCCAAGGAACTCGACCACGACGACGGCGAGCTGACCGCCACCCAGAAGGTACGCCGGGCCGCCGTCGCCGAACGCTTCGCCGACGAGATCGACGAGCTGTACCGGCGCGACCGGGCAAGGACCAGCGCGGGGAGGACCGGCCCGGGGGAGACCGACCCGGCCAGGACCGGCGCGGGGGAGGCGGGATGACCGAACTGGCCGAGAGCCTGCTGCGCGGCCTGGGTACCGGCAGCATCTACGCGCTGCTCGCCCTCGGCTTCGTCATCATCTACAAGGCGACCCGGGTGATCAGCTTCGCCCAGCCCGCCTTCATGCTCGCCGGTGCGGTACTGGTCACCTACCTCGCCGGACCGCTCGGCTTCTGGCTGGCGGTACCGGTCGCCGCGGTCCTCACCGCCGGGCTCGCCCTCGGGGTGGAACGGGTGGCGGTGCGGCCGATGGTCGGCCGGCCCGCGTTCGTGGTCGCCATCATCACCCTGGGGGTGGACGTCGCCGTCCGGGTGGTGGTCAACGGCTTCATCGGGCTGGACGTCCGGCACGTCGGCGACCCGTGGGGCCTGCGTACCGTGACGGTCCCCGGCACCGGGATCGACCTGCAACAGCGGCACCTGGCCGCACTGCTCGCCACCGTCGTGCTGATCGCCGGGCTCTTCGCCTTCTTCAGGTACACCCGGATGGGGCTGGCGATGCGGGCCGCCGCCTACGACCAGGAGGCGGCGCTGGCCCAGGGCGTCTCGGTCGGCGCGGTCTTCGCCCTCTCCTGGGGGCTGGCCGGTGGCCTGGCGGCGGTGGCCGGCACCTTCGCCGCCGCCGGGGCGAGCGTCGACGCGGCGCTCTGGCTGATCGCGCTCACCGCCCTGCCGGTGATCATCCTCGGTGGACTGGACTCGCTGCCCGGTGCGGTGCTCGGTGGACTGGCGGTGGGGACGATCCAGGAACTCACCGCCACCTACCAGCACCACGCGCCCTGGCTCGGCGGCAACGTCTCGGTGATCAGCCCGTACGTGCTGATGCTGCTGGTCCTGCTGGTCCGCCCGTACGGGCTCTTCGGCACCAGGGAGGTCGAGCGGGTATGACGATCGCGGGGCGGCGTACCCGGACACGTGGCCGGCCGGAACTGCGTACCTCGTACGCGAGTGAACTGGCCCTTTTCGACACCCGGGCCAAGCGGGTGGCGGTGGCCGGGTTGCTGGCCGTCGCCCTCGCCCTGCCCTTCCTGCTCACCGACGAGTGGCTGCAACTGCTGGCGCTCTGCTGCGTCGCCGCGATCGGGGCGATCGGGTTGGGACTGGTCACCGGGTACGCCGGCCAGGTCTCGCTCGGGCACGCGTTCTTCCTCGCCGTCGGGGCGTACACGGCGGCGGCGATCAGCGGCGACCCGGACGGCCGGGTGATCGGGTTCGGGGTCACAAACATCGCGGTCTGGCTCCCCGCCGCCGGCCTGGTCGCCGGGCTTGCCGGGGTGCTGGTCGCCCCGCTCGCCACCCGGCTGCGCGGGCTCTACCTGGCGATCGTCACCCTCGGTCTGGTCTTCATCGGCGCGCACGTCTTCAGCGAGTGGTCGGCGCTCACCGGCGGTGCCGGGGTCGGCCGGCCGGCGGCCACCCTGGAGTTCTTCGGGCAGCCGATCGCCGCCACCGGCCCGCTCGGCACCCGGGACCAGAAGCTCTACTGGCTGATGCTGCTGCTCCTGATCGGCTTCGCCCTGGCCGCCGCCAACCTGGCTCGGTCGAAGGTGGGGCGGGCGTTCACCGCTATCCGGGACCGGGACATCGCGGCCGGGGTGATCGGGGTGAACCTGCCCCGGTACAAGACGATCGCCTTCGCCGTCTCGTCGGCGTACGCCGGCTGCGCGGGGGCGCTGCTCTACACCATCACCGGGTTCTTCGACCCGGGCTCGTTCAGCCTGCTGCTGTCGGTGCAGTACATCGCGATGGTGCTGATCGGCGGTGCGGGCACCATCTCCGGCGCGATCGCCGGGGCGTTCTTCATCACCCTGCTGCCCCGGTTCACCCGGGAGTTGCAGGCGTGGGTGCCGTTCCTCAGCGCCCAGCCGAACGAGGTGCCGAACGTCTTCCAGGTGGAGACGATCCTCTACGGCGTACTGCTCGTCGTCTTCCTCATCGTCGAGCCCCGGGGCCTGTTCGGGATCTGGGTACGGGTCCGCAACTACTGGAAAACCTGGCCGTTCTCCTACTGAGCTGCTCCTACCGACCTGTGAGGTAGCCATGGGAAGGAACCGACCCTCCGATTCCGCGCCGCGCCGAATCGCCGCCGCGACCGTCGCCCTGTTGTTCTGCTCCGGGCTCGTCGCCTGTCGCGGCGGGGACACCGAAACCGACGCCTCCGGGGTGAAGACCGACGTCGGGGTCACCGCCGAGCCGTGCCCCGAGGCGGTGGACCGGAACAAGGGCTGCATCTACCTCGGCATCATCTCCGACCTGACCGAGGGACCGTTCCGGGCGCTGGCGGTGCCGATCACCGACGCGCAGAAGGCGTTCTGGAAGCGGGTGAACACCGCCGGCGGGATCGGTGACTACGAGGTCGACGTGACCCGCTGGATCCGGGACAACAAGTACAACCCGCAGACGCACAACCAGGCGTACCAGGAGATGAAGCCGAACGTGCTGGCCCTGGCCCAGACCCTCGGGTCGCCGACCACCGCCGCCATCCTGGCCGACATGAAGGCCAGCAGCGTGGTCGCGGCACCGGCCGCCTGGACCTCGGCGTACGCCTTCGAGGACGTGATCGTCGAGTCCGGCGCCAACTACTGCCTGGAGTCGATGAACGCGCTCGACTACGCCAGGGAGGCGCACGGGGTGAAGTCGGTGCTGGCCGTACACCTGGCCGGCGACTACGGCGACGACGCGGCGGCCGGGGCGAAGCTCGGCGCGCAGAGCCTCGGGCTCACCTTCAACGCGGTGAAGACCGACTCCGGCGCCGACAAGCAGGCCGGTGCCATCCAGGCGATCCTCTCCGGCCGGCCCGACCTGGTGATCCTGACCATGGGACCGGCCGACGCGGCGGCGATCGTCGGACAGGCGGCGGCCCGGGGCTTCACCGGCCGGTTCATCGGCACCAGCCCGACCTGGAATCCGGCACTGTTGGCCAGCGCCGCCGCGCCCGCCCTGCTGGCCCGCTACGAGCAGACCGCCCCGTGGGACGCGTGGGGCACCGACACCCCCGGGCACCAGGCGCTGCGGCAGGCACTGGGCCAGGTCACCCCGAACGACGGGTACACGGCCGGCTGGGTGTGGTCGTACCCGATGAAGGCGGCGCTGGCCAAGGCGGTGGCCGACGGCGACCTGACCCGGGCCGGGGTGCTGGCGGCGGTCAAGTCGCTGAAGTCGGTCGACTACGAGGGCATGCTGCCGGCGGGTGCCGGTAACTACGCCGCAGGCCCGAACGACGGCGCGGTCCGGGTCACCGCCGTCTACCGGCCGGACCGGGCCGCGCCGACCGGGGTGAGCCAGGTGCGGCCGTTGACCGCCGGCCCGACCGCGCAGGCGTACACCCTGGACGGGCCCTGCTACGAGAAACTCTGAGCGGCCGGCCCGGCAGCATCCGGGAATGAGCGTGCCGTGGTCGACCGGTCAACGGGCCAGCCGGTCGACCGCGGCCACCACCGCGCCAGCGCCGTCCTCGGCTGCCACCCGCTCGGCGAGGGCCTCCGACCGGCGGCGCAGCCCCGGCTCGGCCACTGCGGCCCGGATCGCGGCGGCCAGCCCGGTCTCGTCCAGCCGGCGGAACGGCAGCACCGCCGGAGCGACCCCGAGGGCGGCCAGCCGGGCGGCCCAGAACGGCTGGTCGGCGAAGACGGGCACCGGCACCGCCGGCACCCCGGCGCGCAGACCGGCGCCCGTGGTGCCGCATCCGGCGTGGTGGACCAGCGCGGCCATCCGGGGAAAGAGCCAGTCGTGCGGTACGTCCCCGACCGCGATCAGCTCCCCGTCCCGCTCCTCGGCCAGGACCGTGTCGGCGTCGCGCAGTCCCTGCAGCACGCCGCGTACGCCGGCCCGGCGCAGTGCACCGGCGACCAGGGTGTGTAGACCGTTGCCGGTGTCGGCCAGGCTGCCGAAGCCGACGTAGACCGGGGGTGGGTCGGCGGCGAGGAAGTCGACCAGTTCGGTCGGCGGTTGCCAGCCGGGGCGGTTCACCGGCCACCAGTAGCCGACCACGTCCAGCCCGGCCGGCCAGTCCGGTGGCCGGGGCAGCACCGCCGGGCTGTACCCGTGCAGCACCGCCCAGCCGTCCCCGTCGGCCAGCCGGGCCAGCCGACCGAGCCGGACCGGTGGCAGGCCGAGTTCCGCGCGCAGCCGCCGGGAGGCGTCGGCGTACACCCGGTCGACGAGGAGCCGGCCGAGCCGGCCGGCGAGGCGGTTGCCCCAGCCGCCCAGCGAGCGCACCCCGAGCACGACCGGCGGGAACGCCCGGGTCGGCGCGGTCGGCTGGAGGAAGACCCCGAGGCTGGGGATGCCGTGGTACTGCGCCACCGAGTAGCCCAGTGGTGCGGTCGTGCTGGACAGCAGCAGTACCTCGGTGTCCGCCCCGGCCGCAGCCGCGATCCCGGTGCCGAGTTCGGCGACGAACCGGCCGCCGAGCCGGACGAACTCGACCAGCTCCGGTGCGCCCGGCACGGTCCAGGAATGGCGTTCGCCGGCGTGGTCGGCCCGCAGCGCCGACAGGTCCCCGGCGAGCGGCCGGAAGTCGAGGCCGGCTCCGGTGACGATGTCGGCGTAGGGCGCCGGGGCGGCGAGCGCCACCCGGTGGCCGGCGGCCCGTAACCGGGCACCGAGTCCGGTGTAGGGCGCGACGTCGCCGAGGGAGCCGGCGGTGACTATCAGGACCCGCATGGCGACCTCCCGGTGGGCCGGGGACTCCGGCCGTAGGCGCGTGGTCGCGGTGTCGCAGGGGCGTCGCGGGGTATCCGGAGTCTACGTCCGGCCGGGGGCCCGGGTCCGGGTCTTCGGGCAGTTGGGTCCGGGCATTCGGGCAGCCGGGTCCGGGCCTTCGGGTGGCCGCGGTGCCGGGAGGGGGTCCCCTGCGCTTCGGCGGAAGCCGGTGTGGCCTTCCGAGGATTCTTCGCACCTCCTGCGGGTAGATGGCCGGATGACGTTTCGACCCGGGCGGTACGAGGCGAACCGCAAGGAGGCGTCCGAGCCACCCGTAAGCGGCGTCGGTGAGCGGCGTCCGCGCGTAATGATCATCTATGCCAGTGCGGGCGCCGGGCACGACGGCGCGAGCCGGGAACTGGCCGGCCGGCTGCGCGAACGCGGCCTCCTGGCCGACTGCGTGGACCTGGCCGACATCTTCCCGTGGGGACTCGGCCGGCTGCTGCGCGGCACCTACCACGGGATGCTGAGCCGGCTGCCCTGGATCTACGGGCTGCTCTTCGCGATCGGCGGGAACTTCAGCCGGGCCGCCCCGATCACCCGGGCGCTGCTCCGGCCGGTCGGGCCCCGGGTGCTCCGGATGCTGCCCCCGGACACCCGGGCGGTGGTGTCGACGTACCCGGTGGTCAGCCAGATCGTCGGGCCGCTGCGCCGGGACGGGCGGCTCGCCGTACCCGTGGTCACCTACCTGACCGACTTCGCGGTGAACCCGATCTGGGTGTCGCCCGGCATCGACGTGCACTGCGCCGCGCACCGCACCACCCGGACCGAGGCCCGGGCGCTCGGCGCCGGTGAGGTGCGGGTGGCGGGCCGGATGGTCTCGGCCGGCTTCCGGCCGGGCTCGGCGGCGGAGCAGCGCCGGGCCCGTGAGCGGCTCGGCCTGCCCGTCGACGCCCGACTCGCGTTGCTGGTCGCCGGCTCCTGGGGCGTCGGCGCGGTGGCCCGGACGGCGGCCGAGATCGCGCGTACCGGCGTGGCGGTCCCGGTGGTGGTCTGCGGCCGGAACGAGACCCTCTTCCGCCGGCTGGAGCGGCGAGGCACCGGGTACGTCTTCGGCTGGGTCGACGACATGCCGGAGCTGCTGCGCGCCGCCGACGTACTGGTGGAGAACGCCGGCGGACTCACCGCGCTGGAGGCGATGGCCTGCGGCCTGCCGGTCGCGACCTACCGGCCGATCCCCGGACACGGCCGGGCGAACGCGGCCACCATGGCCCGGGCCGGGGTGGCGACCTGGGTACGCCGGGTCGCCGACCTGGGTCCGACCCTGGTCCAGCTCGCCGACGGTACGGCCGGCGAGCGGCAGCGGGCCGCCGGGCTGGCCCTCTTCGAGACCGATCCCGCGACGGTGGTCGCCGACATCGCCCGTGGTGGTGCGCTGCCCGGAGCACCGGCGACCGAGGGGCCGGGACAGACGTTCGACGCCCCGGTCCCGGCCGACGGGCCGCTCGGCGCGCCCGCGCTTGCCGACGGGTCGCTCGGCACGCCAGTGCTGCCCGCCGGGGTGCCCGCGCTTGCCGACGAGCCGCCGGCGCTCGACGCGCCCGCCCTGGTCGACGGTGCCGTGCCGGTTGACCAGGAACTGCCGGCCGAGGTGACGGCGGCGGTGGCCGCGGTGCCGTCCCGCCGGACGCTCACCCGGTGGGTCGGGTTGCGGGCCGGCGTGGCGAGGCTGCGGATCGGCGCGGACCAGCCACGGTCCGACGGTACGCGGCCGGACCGGCAAGGCTGAGGTGGGCACGACAGATCGGGCCGTCCCACGGGTGGCGGAAGTGGTGGCCGTCCGGCCCGGTGCCGGGACTGGCCGGTCGGTACGACCCGGAGGTACGACCCGGTGAACTACATCGCCATCCTGCTCGGACTCGCCTCGGCGGCCTGCTTCGCGGTGAGCTCGGTGATGGAGCAGCGCGCCGCCAAACAGGAGCGGCCGACCCGGACCATCGACCCACGGCTGTTGATCCGGCTGCTGCACCGGCGGTTGTGGCTGCTCGGCTGGGTGCCGGACGCGTTCGGCACCTTCCTCCAGGCGCTGGCGCTGCGTTTCGGTCCGCTCTCCCTGGTCGAGCCGCTCCTGGTCAGCGGGCTCTTCATGGCGATTCCACTGGAGGCGGCCGTCGAGCGGCGCCGGCCGCACCGCCGGGACATGCTGGTGGTGGTGCTTGGGGTTGTCGGGCTGACCGGGTTCCTGCTCGCCGCGGACCCGCGCGGTGGAGTGACGGAGCCGAAGACCTGGTCCTGGATCATTGTGACGACCGGGATCGGCGCGCTGGTCGCCATCTGCCTGGTGGTGGCCTGGCGAACCCAGGACGCGACCCGGGGGCTGATGCTCGGCATCGCCACCGGGCTGCTGTACGGGACGGCCGCGGCCCTGGTGAAGAGCGTGATGGAGAAGCTGCCGGACCATCCCGGCGCCATCTTCACGTCCTGGCACATCTACGCCCTCATCGTGGTCGGCGGCACCGCCCTGGTGCTGAACCAGAATGCCTTCCAGGGGGGCCCGATCGCCGCCCCGCTGACCGCGATCGCCCTGCTCGACCCGCTCAGCGGCGTCCTGATCGGCGTCTTCGCCTTCGAGGAGCAACTCTCCCTGGAGGGGCCCCGGCTGATCGCCGGACTGGTCGCCGTGGCGGCGATGACCGTCGGGATCTGGATGGCTCGGCGCACCCGGTCAAGCTGACACGCCGGCCGCCGCCGTCGATCCATCGGGCGGGTCCGGTCGGATCCGGGATACGCCGCGACGGATGGTTGAACACGCCGAGAGGAATTCGGCAGGCCGCACCGCCCAGGGTAGGAATTTGGGTACTCTCGGTGAAGATTACTTAGCGCGAGTGGTGGATTACGACCAATCCGGCGCGGCGGTCTGGCGCGGCCCCGCTGAGCCGACTGGACCTCGCGAGAGGCGGCAGTGTGCTTCATCTGACCGACGACGCTCCCGACCATCCGTCCGCGGATCGGCCGGGTGGGCGCCGGCAGCCGGACACCGTACTGGCCGGGGAGAACTTCCCCGTCGCGCTGCGTGTCCTGCCGGCCCGGATCCGCCGGCACCTGCTCGCCCTCTACTGGTACGCCCGGTACGTCGACGACCTCGGCGACGAGCCGGACCGCAGCGGCCGGAACGAGGCGCCAGCCACCCGACTCGCCGCGCTGGACCGGTTCGACCGTGAGGTACGCGCCCTCTACCACGGTCGGCTGCCCCGGCACCCGGTACTCGTCCGGCTGGCACCGACCGTGGTCGACTGCCGGCTGCCGATCGACCCCTTGCTGCGGTTGATCGAGGCGAACCGGCGTGACCAGACGGTGACCCGCTATCCGACCTTCGGTGCCCTGGTCGACTACTGTCACCTCTCCGCCGACCCGGTCGGCGAGCTGGTGCTGCACGTCTTCGGTGCCGCCTCGCCGGAGCGGATCCGGCTCTCCGACCGGATCTGCACCGCGTTGCAGGTGGTCGAGCATCTCCAGGACGTCGCCGAGGACCGGCGCCGGGGCCGGATCTACCTGCCGACCGAGGAGTTGGCGGCGGCCGGGGTGCCGGAGGAGGACCTGGACGCGCCCCGGGCGAGTGACGGGCTTCGCGCCGTGGTCCGGCGCCAGGCACGGCGCGCGGGCGACCTGCTCGACGGCGGTGCGCCGCTCGTCGGTGACCTGCACGGCTGGGCCCGACTGGCCGTCGGCGGGTACCTCGCGGGTGGGCGCGCCGCGCTCGCCGCACTTGCCCGGGCCGGTCACGATCCGCTGCCCGGGCCACCCAGACCCACCCGGGCCGGAATCGCCGCCGCCTGGTTCAGGTCCTACTGGCCGTCCCGGGCCGCCCTGCGCCCGAGTGGGGTGCGCGGATGACCGCCGACGCGGGGCTGGAGCGCGCCTACCGCGAGTGCGCCCGGGTGACCCGCAGCCAGGCGCGCAACTTCTCGTACGGGATCCGGCTGCTCCGCCCCGACCGCCGCGCCGCACTCTGCGCGGTGTACGCCGTCGCCCGGCGCATCGACGACATCGGCGACGGCGACCTGCCCGCCGCGACCAAGCTGGCCCGGCTCGACCAGATCCGGGCGGCGCTGCACCGGTTGCCGGAGGCCGGCGGAGATCCGGTGCTGGTCGCCCTGGCCGACGCGGCGGACCGGCTGCCGATCCCGTTGGCCGCCTTCGACGAGCTGATCGACGGCTGCGTGGCGGACGTCCGGGGTGCCCGCTACGAGACCTTCGAGGAACTGGTCGGCTACTGCCGCTGCGTCGCCGGGTCGATCGGCCGGCTCTCGCTCGGCGTCTTCGTGCTGCGGCCCTCGGTCGACCGGGCCGCCGCCGCCGAACTCGCCGACACCCTCGGCATCGCGCTGCAACTGACGAACATCCTGCGGGACATCGTGGAGGATCGGGCCGCCGGCCGGGTCTACCTGCCCCGCCGTGACCTGGAGCGGTTCGGCTGCACCCTGGAACTCGGTCCGGACGGGGCGCTGACCGACCCACCGGACCCGCTCGCCGCGCTGCTGCGCTGGCAGGCGCACCGGGCCGAACGGTACTACCAGACCGGCCTGCGGCTGCTGCCGCTGCTGGACCGGCGCAGCGCGGCCTGCGTGGCGGCGATGGCCGGCATCTACCACCGGCTGCTGGCCCGGATGATCGCCGATCCGCTGGCGGTGACCCGGCAGCGGGTCTCCCTGCCCGGCTGGGAGAAGGCGTACGTCGCGGCGCGGGCGATGACCCGGAGCGCACCGTGACCGACGGAGAGGTCTGCGTGGTCGGCGGTGGGTTGGCCGGCATCGCCTCGGCGGTGCGGCTGCTCGACGCCGGGCACCGGGTGACCCTGGTGGAGGCCCGTCCGGCGCTCGGTGGGGCCACCTACTCGTTCCGACGCGGCGAGTTGACAGTGGACACCGGGCAGCACGTCTTCCTCCGCTGCTACCAGCAGTACCGTGACCTGCTCGTCCGGCTCGGCAGCGCCGACCGGGCGGCCGTGCAGGACGGGTTCGCGGTGCCGATCCTGCGGGCCGGCGGTCCACCGCACGTACTGGCCCGCAACCGCCGACTGCCGGCCCCGGCCCACCTGCTGCCGGCCCTGCTCGGCTACCGACCGCTGCGGGTCGGGCAGCGGCTGGCGGCGGTACGGGCCGCCGCTGCGCTGCGCCGGGTGGAGCCGGACGACCCGGCCGCCGACCGGGTCAGCTTCGGTGCCTGGCTGGCCGCGCACGGGCAGGACGCGCCGACAGTGGCCCGGCTCTGGGAGCTGATCTGCACCGCTGCCCTGAACGCCCCACCGGAACGCGCCTCGCTGGCGCTGGCCGCCCGGGTCTTCCGGACCGGGCTGCTCGACCGGGCCGACGCCGCCGACATCGGCCGGCCGACCGCGCCCCTGTCCGAGCTGCACGGTGTGCCGGCGGCCGGGCTGCTCCGCCGGCTCGGCGCGACCGTCCGCACCGGGGTACGGGTGCAGCGGATCCGTGCCGACCAGGGTCGGTTCCAGGTCTCCGGCGAGGGCGTCGAGCTGACCGCCGACGGGGTGGTGTTGGCGGTGCCGCACCCACAGGCCGCTCGGCTGGTGCCGGCCGAGGCCGCCCCGGACCGGGCGCGCTGGGCCCGGCTGGGCGCCGCCCCGATCGTCAACGTGCACGTGCACTACCAGCAGCGGGTCACCGATCTGGAGTTCGCGGCCGGATTGGACACGCCGGTGCAGTGGGTCTTCGACCGGACCGCGCCCGGCGGCTCCGGGCAGTACCTGGTGGTCTCCATCTCTGCCGCCGAGGAGGTGCTCGGCGTCCGGGCCGGCGACCTGGTCCGGACCTACCTGGACGCGCTGGCGGAACTCTTCCCGGCGGCCCGGCAGGCCCGGATCCGGGACGCGTTCGTGACCCGGGAACCTCGGGCGACCTTCCGGCAGGGGCCCGGTACCCGCAGCGCCCGGCCACCGGCCCAGACCCGGGCGCCAGGGCTGGCCCTGGCCGGCGCGTGGACCGACACGGGATGGCCGGACACGATGGAGGGCGCGGTACGCAGCGGCCACCGCGCCGCCGACGTGCTTCTCGCCCATTTCGGATCGGCGCCGAACCCCGCGGAGGCACCGGCGTGACCGACCGCAGCGAGAAGACGACATGACCGAGCGGAGCGACGTCATCGAAGGGCTCAGTCGTCCAGGTCACCGCGACGACGAGCGTAGCGAGGAGACGACATGACCGTGATGCTGCCCAGCGTCCTCGCCCAGGTGGACGAACTCGTCCAGCCCGAGATCCGGGCGACGCTGGAACGGATCGACGAGCGTACCCGGCTGGTCGCCGGGTACCAGCTCGGTTACTGGGACGCCGCCGGGGAGCCCGCCGGCCGTGGCGGCAAGGGGCTGCGTCCGGCACTGGCGCTGCTCTCCGCCCAGGCCGCCGGCCAGCCGGTACGCCGGGGACTGCCGGCGGCGGTCGCGGTGGAGCTGGTGCACAACTTCTCCCTGCTGCACGACGACGTGATCGACGGTGACCTGGAGCGCCGGCACCGGCCGACGGCGTGGGCGGCGTTCGGGGTCGGGCCGGCGATCCTGGCCGGGGACGCCATGCTGAGCCTCGCCGACGAGGTGCTGGCCGCCGACCCCGCCCTGGACGTACGCGCCGGACTGAGCACCATGCACACCGCGATCCGGCGCCTGATCGCCGGGCAGGCGGCCGACGTGGCCTTCGAGTCCCGTCCCGACGTCACCCTCGACGAGTGCCTGGCGATGGCCCGGGACAAGACGGCGGCGCTGCTCTCCTGCTCCGCGACGCTCGGCGCGGTGCTCTGCGGCGCCCCGGCGGCGCTGGTCGACGGCCTGGCCCGGTACGGCGAACGCCTCGGCCTGGCCTTCCAGCTCGTGGACGACCTGCTCGGCATCTGGGGCGAGCCGGCGGTCACCGGCAAACCGGTCCTGGCCGACCTGCGGGCCCGGAAGAAGTCGGTACCGGTGGTCCGGGCCCTCACCTCCGGTGGTCCGGCCGCCGACCAGCTCGCCGAGCTGTACGCCCGGACCGGCGACCTCTCCGCCGCCGACCTGGGCCTGGCCGCCGAGCTGATCGAGGAGACCGGCGCCCGGGACTGGACCGAGAAGCAGGCCGACCGGCTGCTCACGGAGGCGCTGGCCGAGCTGGACCAGTTGGCCGAGCCCGGCTCGGCCGCGGAACGCTCCGGCGCGCACGTCGACCTGGTGGCGATCGCGCACTTCATGACGGGACGGGACCACTGATGGGCACGACGCTCTCCACAAGCGACGGCAACCCAACCGTGCAAGGAAGGGCCCCCTCTACAACAGAAAACGATAATAGGGGGCCCTTCCTTGCAGCTGAGGCGGCGTTGGAGCGGGCCCGGGATCTGCTGATCGCGCGACAGGAGCCGGGCGGCTGGTGGCAGGGCGAGCTGGAGACCAACGTGACGATGGAGGCCGAGGACCTGCTGCTGCGGGAGTTTCTCGGCATCCGTACCGAGGTGGAGACCGCGCCGACGGCCCGGTGGATCCGCTCGAAGCAGCACGCGGACGGCGCCTGGGCGACCTTCCACGGTGGGCCGGGGGACCTCTCCACCACCATCGAGGCGTACGCGGCGCTTCGGCTGGCCGGTGACCCGCCGGACGCCGAGCACATGTGCCGGGCCCGGGAGTTCGTACTCGCGGCCGGTGGCATCGAGCGGAGCCGCGTCTTCACCCGACTCTGGCTGGCGCTCTTCGGCGAGTGGCCGTGGCACCGGTTGCCGGCGATCCCGCCCGAGGTGGTGCTGCTGCCGTCGTGGTTCCCGCTGAACGTCTACGATTTCGCCTGCTGGGCCCGGCAGACAATCGTGCCGCTGTCGATCGTCCGCGCGCTGCGCCCGGTACGCCCGCTCGGCTTCTCGCTCGGCGAGCTGCGTACCGGACTGCCGCCCCAGCCGGAACAGCGGCGCGGCAAGGGGCGCTGGATGCACCGGCTCGACTCGGCGCTGCGCGGCTACGAGCGCCACGCGGTCGGCCCGGTACGCCGCAACGCGCTGCGCCGGGCGGCCGAGTGGATCGTCGCCCGGCAGGAGGCCGACGGATCCTGGGGCGGCATCCAGCCACCGTGGGTGTACTCGCTGATCGCGCTGCACCTGCTCGGCTATCCGCTCTCGCATCCGGTGCTGCGCAGCGGGCTGGCCGGGTTGGAGCGGTTCACCGTACGGGAGGAGACCCCGGACGGCCCGGTACGCCGGCTGGAGGCGTGCCAGTCCCCGGTCTGGGACACCGCGCTGGCGATGGTGGCGCTCGCCGACGCGGGGGTGCCAGCCGACCACCCGGCGCTGACCACCGCCGCGGACTGGCTGCTCGCCGAGGAGATCCGGGTCCCCGGCGACTGGTCGGTACGCCGGCCCGGGGTGCAGCCCGGCGGCTGGGCGTTCGAGTTCGACAACGACGGCTACCCGGACACCGACGACACCGCCGAGGTGCTGCTGGCGCTGCGGCGCTGCGGGGCGCCTCCGGCGTTGCGGCCGGCGATGGAGCGCGGGGTCCGGTGGCTCTGCGGGATGCAGTCCGCCGACGGCGGCTGGGCCGCGTTCGACGCGGACAACACCCGGGCGATCGCCCGGGACCTACCGTTCTGCGACTTCGGTGAGGTGATCGACCCGCCCAGCGCGGACGTGACCGCGCACGTGGTCGAGGCGCTCTGCGCGGAGGGGTTGGCCGGCTCGATACCTGTGCGTCGTGGCGTGGCGTGGCTGCTGCGCCACCAGGAGGCCGACGGGTCCTGGTTCGGCCGGTGGGGCGCCAACCACGTGTACGGGACCGGCGCGGCGGTGCCGGCGTTGATCGCCGCCGGGGTACGCCGGGACGACCCGAGAATCGTCCGGGCGGTCTGCTGGCTGCACCGGCGGCAGAACGCCGATGGCGGCTGGGGCGAGGACATGCGCTCGTACCGCGATCCGGCCTGGCGGGGTCAGGGCGACTCGACCGCCTCGCAGACCGCGTGGGCGCTGCTGGCCCTGCACGCCGCCCGCACCGACGACCTGACGTCGGTCCGGCGCGGGGTGGACTGGCTGGTGCGTACCCAGCGGCCGGACGGGGGCTGGGACGAGCCGCAGTACACCGGCACCGGGTTTCCCGGCGACTTCTACATCAACTACCACCTCTACCGGCTGGTCTTCCCGGTCAGCGCCCTAGGCCGGCTGCTGCGCGACCCGGAGTACACCGGTCGGTTGCTGCGCGATCCGGAGTACGCCGGCCGGCTGCCGGGCGGTTCGGAGTACGCCGGCCGGCTGCCGGGCGACCCGGGAGAGTCCAGTTGAGCGGCGGGGACTGGGTGCTGTTCGCACCGATGCGGGCGGAGGCGCTCGGTCTGCGGCGCGGTCTGCCGCCGGGCGCACCGCTGCGGCGTACCGGTCGGGGTCCGGCCCGGGCCGCCCGGGTCGCCGCCCGCCACCGCGACACCGCCGCGCTTGCGGTGGCCGGCATCGCCGGTGGCCTGGTGCCGTGGCTGCGCACCGGGGACGTGGTGGTGGCCACCGAGGTACGCCGGGCCGGCGTCGTCGGCGGTGCCCCGGTACCCTGCCCGGCCGCCCCGATGATCGCGGCGGCACTGCGCCGGGAGGGTCTGACCGTCCACCTGGGACCCGTGGTGACCAGCCGGCGGATCGTCGACGGCGCGGACCGGACCCGGCTCGCCGCCACCGGCGCGATCGCGGTGGACACCGAGTCGGCGGCACTGTTGGCCGGTGCGGCCGGCCGCCCGATCGCCTGCGTACGGGTGGTCGCCGACGTGCCACCGCATCCGCTCTACCGGCCGGCGACGCTCGGTCGGGTGGTCGCGGCGCTGCGGGTACTGCCACGACTCGGCCCGGCCCTGTCGGAGTGGGCGGCGGCGACCACCGCCCGGCAGGTGGTGCTGGCCGCGCCCCGGTCGTTCTGTGCCGGGGTGGAGCGGGCGATCAGCGTGGTGGAGCAGGCGCTGGACCGGCACGGTCCACCTGTCTACGTGCGCAAGCAGATCGTGCACAACGTGCACGTCATCGCCGACCTGCAACGTCGCGGGGCAGTCTTCGTCGACGAGCTGACCGAGATCCCGGACGGCGCGACGACTGTCTTCTCCGCGCACGGGGTGGCCCCGGCCGTCCGGCAGGCCGCCGCCGACCGGGGACTGCCGGTGATCGACGCGACCTGTCCACTGGTGACCAAGGTGCACAGCGAGGCCCGCCGGTTCGCCGGGCGGGGCAACACCGTGCTGCTGATCGGGCACTCCGGGCACGAGGAGACCGAGGGGACCCTCGGCGAGGTACCCGGCCGGATCGCCCTGGTGGAGTCGGTCGGTGACGCGGAACGGATCGAGGTCGCCGACCCGGACCGGGTGTCGTACCTGGTGCAGACCACCCTGGCCGTGGACGAGGTGACCGGGGTCCTTGACGTACTCCGGCGGCGGTTCCCCGCGCTGACCGGACCCTCCTCGGACGACATCTGCTACGCCACCACCAACCGGCAGGCGGCGTTGCGCGAGGTGGCCGCCGTCGCCGACGTGGTGCTGGTGCTCGGCTCGGCCAACTCCTCGAACTCCCGGCGCCTGGTCGAGGTGACCGAGCGCGGGGGCACCCCGGCGTACCTGGTCGACGACGTCGAGCAGGTCGACCTGCGCTGGCTCGCGGGGGCACGGACGATCGGCGTCACCGCCGGTGCCTCGGCGCCGCCCTGGCTGGTCGACCAGACCGTTGCGGCGCTGGCCGGGATCGGCGCCGACGCGGTACGGGAGCACAGCACGCGTACCGAGGATGTGCACTTCACCCTTCCCAAGGAGATCCGAACACCATGACGGGGACCAGTTCGCGCAGCATCGCGCGGGACCACCGCGCGCCGATCGACCGGCCGACCGGAACGGGGTGGTGACGATGGGCATGCCACTGCGCCAGAGCCTGCGGGTCGGCCGCTATCTGATGGAGCAGAAGCTGCGCCGGAGGACGCACTTTCCACTGCTGGTCGAGTTGGAGCCGCTCTTCGCCTGCAACCTGGCCTGCGCCGGCTGCGGCAAGATCCAGCATCCGGCGGACGTGCTGAAGCGCCGGATGCCTGTGGAGCAGGCGCTCGCCGCGATCGAGGAGTGCGGGGCGCCGATGGTCTCCATCGCCGGTGGCGAGCCGCTTATGCATCCGGAGATCGACCGGCTGGTCGACGAACTCGTCAAGCGCCGCAAGTACGTCTTCCTCTGCACCAACGCGGCGCTGCTGCGCAAGAAGCTGCACAAGTTCACCCCGTCCCGCTACTTCTCCTTCGCCGTGCACATCGACGGGCTGCGGGAGCGGCACGACGCCTCGGTCTGCAAGGAGGGCGTCTTCGACGAGGCGGTCGAGGCGGTACGGGAGGCGAAGCGGCGCGGCTTCCGGGTCACCAGCAACACGACCTTCTTCTCCACCGACACCCCGCAGACCGTCATCGAGGTGCTCGACTATCTCAACGACGACCTCGGCGTCGACCAGATGATGCTCTCCCCGGCGTACGCCTACGACAAGGCACCGGACCAGGAGCACTTTCTCGGCGTCGCGGAGACCCGGGCGATGTTCAGGAAGGCGTTCGGTGAGGGGCGCCGGAAGAAGTGGCGGCTGAACCACTCGCCACTCTTCCTGGACTTCCTGGAGGGCAAGGTCGACTTCTCCTGCACCGCCTGGGCCATCCCGTCGTACTCGCTCTTCGGCTGGCAGCGTCCCTGCTATCTGCTCGGCGACGGCTACGCGCAGACGTACCGGGAACTGATCGAGACGACCGACTGGTCGGCGTACGGCCGGGGGCGGGACGCGCGCTGCGCCAACTGCATGGCGCACTGCGGGTACGAGCCGACGGCGGTACTCGCCACGATGTCCTCGCTGCGCCAGTCGATCCGGGCGATCCGCGCCAACTGAGATGCAAGGAAGGGCCCCTTGTACAACAGAAAACGATAATAGGGGGCCCTTCCTTACACCTCAGCCGAAGCGGTCGGCGAGCCGGCGGTAGGTGGCCGGCAGGGTGGCCCGGACCGCGATCGGCAGCACCATCCAGCGCGGCAGGCAGACCTCGTGCCGACCGGTGAGCATGCCGGTGAGCAGGGCGTCGGCGGCCCGTTCCGCCGGCACCGGGCGGGGGCGGCGGCGCGGGTACGGCCGGCCCCGGCGGGCGAAGAACGGGGTGTCGACCACGGCGGGGACGAGTTCGGTGACCACGATGCCCCGACCGGTGGTCTCCTTGCGCAGGCTGTCGGCGAAGACACTCAGTCCGGCCTTGGTACCGGCGTAGACCGCCTCCTCGCGTACGCCGAGCCGGCCGGCGATCGAGCCGACGAAGCCGAGCCGCCCGCTGCCCCGGTCGAGCATCCCTGGCAGTACCGCCCGGGCGAGCAGCATCGGGGCGGTCAGGTTCGCCGCGACCAGCGCCTGGATCTGGGCGTCCGTCATCCCGGTCAGCGGCCCGGCGAAGCCCTGGCCGGCGTTGTTGACCAGGATGTCGACCCGGCCGGCGCTGTCGAGTACCCGTCCGGCGAGCGCCTTCGTCCGCTCCGGGTCGGTGAGGTCGCACGGGATCGCCGTACCGCCGGACTCGGCGGCGACGGCCGCGAGCCGTTCGGGGTCGCGGCCGCTGAGGAAGACCCGAGCGCCCGCGCCGGCCAGTCGCCGGGCCGCGGCGGCGCCGATCCCGGAGGAGGCGCCGGTGACCAGGGCGACGGCGCCGGCAAGGCGACGGGAAGTCATATCGGTAGTGTGGCCCATCCGGGGCCGGTGGACCGGACGGAGCGCCGAACCGGAACCCGCGCGACGGCCGATGGCCGGCGGTCGGCGGTCGCGACCGGTCGGGGCGATCGCGCCAGATCGTCGGCGGCCGGCAGCCGGCGGTCGCGACCGGTCGGGGCGAATGTGCCAGATCGTCGGCGCCCGGCGCCCGGCGCTCGGCGGTCGGCTCAGGACTCGACGTCGGCCAGGATGGCGCGGAGGAACGCCGGTGTCTCGGTCGGCGGAACGGCCTCGACACAGAGCCGTTCCATCGCGGCGGCGTAGTAGTCCACGTCGTCACGCTTGTCGAGGTAGAGCGCGCTGGTGAGCTGTTCCATGTAGACGACGTCCGGCAGTTCCTGGTCCGGGAAGCGGAGCAGGCTGAACGCACCACCGGCCGCGGCATGCCCGCCGGCCCGGAACGGGATCACCTGGACAGTCACGTTGGGCAGCTTGCCGACCTCGATCAGGTGCTCGAGTTGGCCGCGCATCACGCCGACCCCGCCGATCGGGCGGCGCAGGGCCGCCTCGTCCACCACTGCCCAGAGCTGCGGCGCACCCGGCCGGGTCAGCACCTTCTGCCGGTCCATCCGCAGCTCGACCCGACGTTCGATCTCGTCCGGCGGGGCCCCGTCGTGGGCGAGCAGCACGACGGCCCGGGCGTAGTCGCGGGTCTGCAACAGCCCGGGAATGTACTGCACCTCGTAGGCCCGGATCAGCGCGGCGGCGGCCTCCAGGCCGAGGTAGGACTGGAACCAGTTGGGCAGCACGTCACCGTACCGGTGCCACCATCCGGGGTTGTTGGCCTGCCGGGCCAGGGCGAGCAGGGCTGACCGTTCGTTCTCGTCGGTCACCTGGTAGAGGGTCAGCAGATCGGCGACGTCACGTTCCTTGAATCCCACCCGGCCCAGCTCCATCCGGCTGATCTTGGACCCGGACGATCTGATCTCCCAGCCCGCGTCCTCACGGCTGACGCCCCTGGCCTCCCGCAGCTTGCGCAACTGGCTGCCGAGCAGGATCCGCAGCACGGTGGGGCCGCCCGCCATCCCGGGATCGGCGGCTCCACCCGCGAAGACCGGCCCACCATCGACGATCGGTCCGCCGTCGGCAATCTCGCCGTCGGGGACCGAGTCATGGCCGGATGGAGCCATCGTCACGTGTCGCCTCCACACATGCTCGACGCAGCCCACCGAGGGCTGGGCCAAATCCGTCGGTAAGCATGCCATGGCTGGACGGTGAGGAGGGTAGACCCAACGCGCTAATTTTATCGACCCTCGTACAGTCGGGGTTCGCGTCGGTGTGTCGGAACGGTGGCGAACGGTGAGGTCGGCGTAACGGACGCCGTAGGTACCGTCGGCTATCCGATGAGGTTGTCGAAGTCCCCGTCGCGGGCGCCGAGGATGAAGGCAGTGATCTCGTCGATGGTGTAGATCAGCGCCGGGCCGTCGGGGTCCCGGGAGTTGCGGACGGCGATACCCGCCCCGCCGGGCAGCTCGGCCATCTCGACACAGTTGCCGCTGGGGTTGCTGCGGCGGCTCTTCTGCCAGGCGAGGGTGGGCAGCTGGCTTGTGGACATGCCGTTGTACGTCTGAATCATCGCCAGTCTTTCTGGGGTTTCTTCTGGAGGGCTGGGGGCGGTGGGCGTCGCGTAGGCCCGACTGCGTACTGATTCCTCCCCGTGAACGCGTCCTCAGCCGTGACGGGGTGTGGAACACCCGTCTGGTCGACGGGGTGTGGAACACCCGTCTGGTCATCAGTGCATGACCATCTGCACGTGCATTCGCTCTTGCGTCTGCACCTGACAGCGAGCATGATAGCGCGGTAAGGGTGTGTCCGTTTGTTCACTTTTCGTGATGGAGGCGGGGGGCCGTTGCCAGCGCAACCGAAGCGTCGGGGACCAGGCAAGATCGCCGACATGCGCGCCTGCCTGGGCAGATGGTCGCCAACGGATCGCAACGACACAGTTTCTGCCCGTGCTGGCATATGCGAACGTGGATCACGGACAGTCACTACTTACCCCGGGCTACCGACCTTCGGACACGGTCTGGATCCGGCCCGCGACTGTCCTCCGAGCCGGGTCTCCTGAGGGGACACGCCATCGTGGACCCCTTCACCCTCGCCGCCGGCGCCGCTGCGGTAGCCGGCCTCGGCGCGGCCTGGCGGATGCGCGGCCAGGTGCGGCTGGCCCAGGCGGAGGTGGTCCGGCTCCGCGAAGAGTTGCAGTCGGAACGGCACGCGGCCACCCACGACCCGCTGACCGGACTGCTCAACCGGCGCGCCTTCTATCAGATCGGCGCCGCGCTGGTCGCCGACCCCGGCCGGCCGCCGCTGGTCGCGGTGGTCCTCGACCTCGACGACTTCAAGCAGATCAACGACCGGTTCGGACACTCCGCCGGAGACCAGGTGCTGGTGGCGGTGGCCTGGCGGTTCGCGGCGTACGCCGGCAACAACCTGGTGGCCCGGCTCGGCGGCGACGAGTTCGCCGGCCTGCTCGCCGGTACCCGTGCCGACGGGCGCTGGCTACACCAGTCCGCGCGACGGCTCGCGGAACTGCTCTCCGCGCCGATCCAGGTGGCCGAGCGCGACCTGCGGGTCACCGCCTCGATCGGGCTCGCTCCGGTGCACGGCTGCGCGCAGTTGGCCGAGGTGCTCGACCTCGCCGACGCGGCGATGTACCGGGTGAAGACCCGCCGGGCCCGACTCGCCCCGGCCGATGTCGACGCGGCCGGTTGTGCCGGCCCGTTCGGGGGGTACGTCCAGAGCCAGCCACAGCTTCGCCGGTCGAGCAGTACGACCGACGACACCACCGGAACGCGGGCCATGCCCCGTGAACTGATCGAGACGACACCCGGTGCCGAGTCAGGAGGGCAGTGACAATATGCCAGTACCCAACGTGGATCCGCACCGACGGAACCCGGCGGAGATCGACTCCACCGCCAGTTACCGACCGACCGACCCGGTCTGGGTCTACCGGTCCGGCACCTGGCGGGCCGGAGTGGTCGAGGCGGCCTCGGCGCTGGCCGCGACGGTCACGTACCGGCCGAACAGCGCCCGGGGCACCGGGGTGGACACTCTCACCGCGCAGTACATGATCCGGCGGCAGGAGCCGGACCCGTTGCTCGACGGCGAATTCGCCGGACGCCGCTAGGAACCCTTCAGGACCAGGGGCCCGGTCAGCCGGGCCCACCGCCTTGCGGACCACCGGTGTCGGCCGTTGTCCGTCCCGACGCTCCGGCTGGCCGGCGGGTGGAGTTCAGCGGCCGCGTCGCCCCGCGTAGGCGCCGAGCGCGGCGACCAGTCCGGTGCCGAGTGCCGAGCCGAGCGCCACGAGCACCGCACCGATCACCCAGAGCCCGTCGCCGTCCGGATCCGTGGCGGCGTCGACCGAGAACGCCACGGTGAGTACGGCCGGCACGACGACAGTGGCCAGCCACGGCCGGCCCCGGCGTCCCGCCTCGAAGACCAGCACGGCCAGTACCACCCCGAGCCCGATCACCTGCCAGGCCGAGTACGGCCCGGTCTGCGCCCCGGTCACCGGGTCGGTCTCCTTGTGCTGGTCCCAGCCGAGGAACGCCCAGTACGCCAGCGCGGTGAAACCGGCGAGTCCGGCGATCCAGAGCGGGGTGTGCCGGGCCCGGGCCGGCTGCCGTTCGGTCATACCACCGACTCTTCCGCATCCGCCGGTCCCGGACCCGAGTACCCCTACTCAACGGTGCGGTCACTCACGCCACCAGCCCGACCCGATGGGCACTCCAAGGCATCCAATGAGCCCTGACGAGTCCGGTGAGCCCGCGCAAGATGCATTTTTCTGGTTTAACGGGTGTTACGGTCAAAACCGGCAGTAGTTTTCGCGATCACGACTTCGGGATCACGCCGAATCACGACTTCGGGATCACGCCGAACCTGGGAGAGGCCGGACATGCCCAGCCAAGAGGTAGCCGGGGAGGTCGGATCACGGGTCCGGCCGAGCGGGCAGCAGCAGTCGCGGGGAACCGCTGCCCACGCCCTGCGCCCGGCCACCGGCGCCTCCCTCTCCGAACTGGTCGGATATCGGGCGGCGGTGGCGGAGCTGCTCGCCGAGGTGGCCGGCCAGACCGGCCGCGACGACCTGCCCAGACTGGAGCGGACCCTGACGGACCGGATCACCGGTCCCGACTTCGCCGCCGTGCTCGGCGTCCTGCCCGGTGGCGCCGCCGACGCCGCGAACCGGCTCGTCCGGGAGATCCGGGACTACCGGCCGAACAACCGTAGCGTCGCCCGCGACCTCGCCGGGCTGATCCGGATCTACCTGCTCTCCCGGATCGACGTCATGTGGTGGGGGCACCTACCCGGCTTTCCGACCGACGCCGACCTGCACCGCTGCCCGGAACTTGTCGATCTCGACGCGCTGCGCCGCAGCAACCTGCTCCGGTTCCGCTACCGGCGGCCGGGCGGGCACCTGCTGAGCCGGGCGGCCCGGGCGGTCCAGCGCCAGGTCCGGCCACCCGGGACACCGCCGGCCGGCCGCGTCACCGTACCGGCGGCCGGCATCGGACCACGGACCACCCGGACCCGGCCCGAGGTGGTGGCGCTGCTGAACCAGCTCGCCGTCGACCTCCGCCGGCGCCGTCCCGGCCCGACTCCGCCGCTGCGGGTGACGAGCCTCGCCCGCAGCCTGGAACACCAGCACCGGCTCCGAGCCCTCGGGTACGCGGCAATGCTGCCCAGCGGGCACTGCCTCGGGTACGCGATGGATCTGGAGATGTCCTGGCTGCGCCGCCTCGACGCGCCCGGGATGGTCGCCGCCCTGCTGCGCGAGCGGCAGGGCTGGGGCGACGTCAACGTCATCGACGAGGGTCAGACCTGGCACGTCTGTGTCAGCCCGCGCGCCGCCAACCGGCTGCGGCGGGACTTCCTGACCGCACTGGGAGGTTGAGCGGCATGTCCGGCATCGTTCTTCTGCTCGGTCCCGGCGCCGACCGCCGCACCTTCCACCGGATGATGGCCGAACTCACCCCACGCGGCGACCTCGCCGAGACCAGGCTCGGCCCCGACCTGCTGGCCGGCGTCCAACGGCTGCGGATCGTCGACCGGGAGCGCGCGGCGCAACCCTGGAGTTCCGCCGACGGCCGCTGGCTGCTCTGCTACAACGGCGAGGTCTACAACCACCGGGAACTCGCCGCCGAACTGCGCCGGCTCGGCCGGCAGCCGCGCACCGACAGCGACACCGAAGTGGTACTGGAGGCGTTCCTGGCCTGGGGACCGGAAGCCGTCACCCGGCTGCGCGGCGAGTTCGCCCTGGCGATCGCCGACACCGCCACCGGACGGCTCTACCTGGCCCGCGACCCGCTCGGGGTGCGGCCGCTCTACTGGTCCCGGCACCTGCGTCGGCTGCACGTCGCCTCCGAGGTCAAGGCGCTGGTGCCGGTCGGCGCACCGATCTCGGAGCTGCCGCCCGGACACCACGGCTGGGCCGACGCAGCCAGCGGGCCCGAGCTGATGCCCTACCTGGACCTGGACCGGTCCGGCGCCGGACGGTCACTGGTGCGCGACGCCGGGGAGGCGGCGGTGCTGCTCCGCGAGGCGGTCCGGGACAGCGTCCGGGCCCGGGTCGACACCGACCTCACCGTCGGGGTACTCCTCTCCGGCGGCCTGGCCAGCACCCTCACCCTGCTGCACGTCCGCGAGTTCCACCACGACTGCGTGGCCTTCACCGTCGGCACACCGGAGAGCCCGGACGTGCGGTACGCCCGGCGACTCGCCGCCGACCTCGGCGTGCACCACGAGGTGATCGAGATACAGCCCCGGGACGTCCGGCTCGACGACATCCGGGCGGCCATCCGGATCTCCGAACTCACCGAGTACGCCGACCTGATCGACGCGGTCGTCTCGGTGCCGCTCTTTCGGCGGGTCCGGGACCTCGGCGTCCGGGTGGTACTCACCGGCGACGGCGCGGACGACCTCTTCGGCGGCCACCCCGGCTCCGGTCGGATCGGTCCGGAGGCGGCCGGTCGGATCTTCCGGCACCGGCTGCGCAACCTCTGCCGTACCGGATTGCAGCGGGTGGACCGGACCGGCTTCGGGCACGGGGTGGAGGCCCGGCTGCCGTGGCTCGACCTGTCACTCGTCGAGCTGGCGATGCGGCTGCCGGCCGAGCTGAAACTGCGGGACGGCCAGCGGCAGTGGCTGCTCCGGCACGCCCATGCCGATCTGCTGCCGGAGTACGTCCGGGACCGGTCGAGGGAGCCGATGGCGTACGGGTCCGGGCTGCACGAGGGGGTGCGGCCGTACCGGGCGCTCTTCGGCCGCCAGTACCGGGCG
The DNA here is from genome assembly GCF_002846275.1 of Plantactinospora sp. CNZ320. Taxonomy (NCBI): domain Bacteria; kingdom Bacillati; phylum Actinomycetota; class Actinomycetes; order Micromonosporales; family Micromonosporaceae; genus Plantactinospora; species Plantactinospora sp. CNZ320. The sequence continues at coordinate 1,383,912 of NZ_PJMP01000001.1, read as the reverse complement.
TTCGGGTACGAGTTGCTGGAGCCGGTACGCCGGGACTTCGACACCGTACTGGTGCGCTGCGGGCACGACCTCGACCGCGCGGTCGAGCGGGGAACGGCTCGGCCGGACGTCCTCGAACACGCCCGCGACCTGGCCGGGATGGCGAGATGGAAGGTCGGCCCGGCATGGCGCCGGCTTACCGGCTCCGGCCGGCAGAGCTGAATCGCCAGCGGAGGGCTGCCGGCTCGGCTCAGCCAGACAGCGGAGTAGGTCGGTCCGACAGCGGAGTAGGTCGGTCCGACAGCGGAGTAGGTCGGTCCGACAGCTCGGCACTCCGGTAGGCCACGGCGAGCCGGCGTACCCCCTCGGCCAGCGTCTCCGGATCACACATCGAGAACGACAGTCGCAGGTGGCGGTGCCCGGTGTCGGCCACGAAGAACTGCCGGCCGGGCAGGTAGGACACCCCGGCGGCCTCCGCGTACGGCAGCAGTCGGGTACCGCCGTACGGGTGCGGCAGCCGCAACCAGAGGAACCAGCCGCCGCCGGGTACGGTGAACTCCGCCTGCGGCAGCTCGTCGCGTACGGCGGCCACCAGCGCATCACGCTGCCGGCGGTACCGGACCCGGATCGCCTCCACGTGCCGCCGGTACGCCCCGGAGGCCGCGAACTCGGCCAGGATCAGCGCGCTGGCGTGGTTGACCCCGCCGCCACTGTCCACGTAGCCCCGTGCGGTTACCGCCGCGACCACTGACGGGTCCCCGGTTAACCAGCCGAGCCGCAGTCCTGGCGCGACGCTCTTGGCGAACGACCCGATCCGGACCACGGTTCCCGGTTCGGCACCGCTGAACAGCGAGGGCGGTGCCGGCGGCGGATAGGCGAGTTCCCGATAGGTGTCGTCCTCCACCACCGGTACGCCACTGCTGACGGCCATATCCAGCAGCGCGGTACGCCGCTGTGCCGGCAGCGACCGTCCGGTCGGGTTGTTGAAGGTGGGTACCAGGTAGAGCATCGCCACCCGCCGGCCCTGCCGGGTGACCGCCCGGATCAGGTCGGCGGTGGCGGCGGGGTCGATCCCGTCCTCGTCGGCGGGGGCGGGCACGATGTCGACCCGGTGGTCGGCGACGACCCGCAGCGCCAGGTGGTAGGTGGGAGAGTCGACCACCACGACGTCACCGGGCCGGCAGAGCACGGAGGCGATCAGGTCGAGCGCCTGGGACGCGCCAGCGGTGACGAAGATCTGCTCGGGCACGGGTGCCACGGAATCCACCTCGGCCAGCCGCTCACAGAGCCACTCGATGAGCGGCCCCGGCCCGGCCGAGTGCCCGTAGGTGAGCGCGGCGGCACCGTACCGGCGCAGCGCCGAGCAGGTCGCCTCGGCCCAGGCGTCCATCGGCAACGCCGCCGGGTGCGGATGTCCCCAACCGAGGTCGACGCCTCCGGCCCGGCTTTGGAACTGCACGATGGGCAGTGCGGGCGGGCGCGGTGCCGTCATCCACTCACCATAGCCAGCGCCGCCGGCCGCCCACCCGGTCGAGCGTCGGGAGCGCATCGGAAGCTGTCGGAAGCGCGGCCGGGGAGCGGTGCGGCGGCGGTACACCGGGAACCGTTCCGACCGCCCCTTGTGCTCCGTCGCGGTCGCGTCGCGGAGGGTGAGGCGTGAGTGAACCGGTACTCCAGACTGCACCCGCGAGCCGGCGCGGCACACCGGGTGCATCGTGATAGACACTGCGTTACGCTTTCGTTCCTGTCCGCCTATTCGAGGAGCGCCTTCGCGACATGGCCCTGGTCTCAGCAGTCCGGCGCGTGCCGGGTCCGGACAGGCCGGGCCCCGGTAGGCGTACGGTCCGACTGCTGACCCGAATTGCCCTGCTCGGCGGCGGTGCCCTGGCCGGATACGTCCTCCTCAGCACGCTCGACGGGCCGGCGCTCGCCGGCGACCGCGACGCTTCGGCGACCGCGCCGCGACCGCTCGACTCGCTCGTCGAGACGGTCGCGCCGGGGTTGCCGGCACTGCTCGACGATCACGTTCAGTTGCCTCGAAAAGCGACACCGGAGACCGATCGCCCCACTTCCGGCCCGGCCCGGACCCGTCCAGAGTCCGCTCGTTCGGACTCCGTGCGTCCGGGCCGGCTCCGTCCGGAGTCCACTAGGCGTCCGGAGTCGACCCGTCCGGAGCGGACCCGCCCCTCGACTGCCGCCGAGCGGGGTGGACCCGCGTCGCGGCCGCAGCGGAAGCACTCCGCTGGCCGGGTGACAACCGAGTCGGGTACCGAGCGCGGTGCAGCGGCCCCCGATGCCCGGCGACTGCTCCGCACGCCCGGGTTCCTGGGCGGAAGCGGCCCCACCCGACCGGACCAGGCCAGCCCGCAGACAGCTCGACCGGCAGCCGTCCTCGATGCTCCGCTTCGGACGGTCCTCCCCAAGACAACACCGGCCCTGCCGCACACCCCGTCGTCCCTCCCCACGACACCGACCCGGCTGCCTGTGCTGACGGCCGTGGTTCCGGAGGTGGTGGCTGCGGTTCCGGAGGTGGTCGCTGCGGTGCCTGTGGTGACCGCCGTGGTTCCGGAGGTGGTGGCCACGGTGCCTGTGGTGCTGGAGGCGTTGCCGGAAGTGGTGGCGGTTGTGCCGGCGGCGGCCCAACGGTGGCCGGAACTGCTCCTGGCCGTACCGGAGATCGTCGGCAGCGTGCCCGACGTCGTCGGTGACGTGCGGTACGACGGTCACCTCGGCGTACCGTCGTCCCGGCTCGTGGTGCACCAACCGGTCGAGCCGGCTCCGCCGCCCGCCGGGTCGTGGCCGTCGGTCTCCCCGCCGGCCCTGGCTCAGCCGCTCGGGCCGGTTCCCCTCGGACCGTCCACCTTCTCCACGCCGCTGCGGCAGTCGCTCGATCCGGGTGCCGGCAGCGCGGCGGGCGCGAGCCGCCTGTCGATTCCGCGTGCCGTCGCTCGGGACACCAACTCCGGGTTGCCGCCCACGCCCCGTTCACCCGTCGACACCGGCGCCGGCACCCAGCAGGCCGGGCCCACGCAGTCCAGCGGCGGACACTGCGCCGCACTGCCGGCCGCGCCCGGCTGGCAGCCAGCCACGCGTTCTCCGTCGGTCCTGGCGGGCGGAGACGCGAGTCCCACCAGCAGGTTGCCGGGGGTACCAGCGCTGCCTGGCTGACCCATCCGGCGGCCGTACCTCGGTCGCTTCCTCCTTCTCCGCCATGCCTGCCAGCGTTCCTGCGGGCAACCCGGTGGAGAAGCTTCCGTCGGTACACCGGGCACCGCCGTACCCGTCGAGGTGGCGGGCCCGACCGACGGCACCGTACTCAATCGTGCTCGTGATCGACTCCGGTCGGGTGGGACCCGCTCGGATGTCGACGTTGTCGCTGAGTCGTGTACCGAGATCGGAGTGACCTCGTGATCCGGATCGTGATCGTTGAGGAGATGGGTTTGTTGCGGGGGGCGTTACGGGCGGTGTTGTCGAGTGAGGAGGACCTGGACGTGGTGGCGGACCTCTACGAGCCGGGAGAGGTGGTGACGGTTGCCAGGCGGCACCGGCCGGACGTCGTGGTGGTCGACATGGATGTACCGGGTGCCGACATGCTCGACGTGTTGGCGCAGCTCGGTGCGCAGACGCCGGACATTGCGGTACTGGCCCTGAGCGCCCAGCTGACCCCGGAGGCGCTGCAACGGGCGATCCGGGCCGGCGCCCGCGGTTTCGTCGACAAGAACCTGCCCCCGGCGGAGCTGGCCCGGCTGGTCCGGTCGGTGGCGTTCGGCGAGCGGGTGTTCGACCCGGTCGCCGCCGTAGCCGCGCTGAGCCCGCCGGAGAGCCCACTCACCAGCCGTGAGCTGGAGGTGCTGCGGGTGGTCGCCGAGGGATTGCCGCTCAAGGAGATCGCCCGTCGGCTGTACCTGGCGCACGGCACGGTCCGTAATCATCTCTCGGTGATCATGCGCAAGACGGGTACCCGGAACCGGCTGGAGGCGGTCCGGCAGGCACAGCGGGCGGGTTGGATCTGATCGGGCCGATCACCCGCGCATCCTGGGCAGGGGCCGGCGGCGACGAACGTGTCGGCGGCCCCGGTCGCTCCAACGGGCGCACTCAGCGTGCTCGTGTTTGAATGTTCACGCGGGGTGATCTAGCGATGACAAGTAGCAGGGGGGAACGTGATACGAACGCTGCTCGCGCTGAACGGCGCTCTCATCCGTGGCGCCCTGGCCTTCGTGCTGACCACACAGGACGACATCGAGGTCGTCGCGGAGGTCGACCGAGCCGAGGACATCGGCACGGCGCTGCGGATGCAGCGGCCCGACGTGGCCATCGCGGACGTCAAGCTCTTCGGGGCGGGGGCCCTCTCCAACGGGGTCGCACCGTCCGAACCGCCTCCGGTCCTGGTACTGGTGGACCCGCGCCGGCCGAGGGTGCTCGGGGACGCGTTACGGGCCCAGTGCCAGCGTCTCGGCTTCCTCGGCAGCGACGTCGGCCCGGAACGGGTGATCGAGGCGGTACGCCGGCTCGCCTGCGGAAAGTCCGTGGTGGACGCCGACCTGGTGGTCGCGGCGCTCGCCCGGAACAATCCGCTCACCGAACGGGAGGTGGAGGTGCTGGAGATCGCCGCCGAGGGGTGGCCGGTGGTGGAGATCGCCGGCAAGCTCTCCCTCTCTCCCGGTACCGTGCGTAATCACCTGTCGCGGATCGCCGGCAAGACCGGCGCGCGTACCCGGATCGAGGCGATCCGGATCGCCCGGGAGAAGGCCTGGATCTGAACCGTCCGGGGGAGGGGCTGGATCTGCATCGCTTCGATCCGGTTCGGGATCGGGGACGGTGGTGGGCGGGGCGGTCGCCGTCCCGCCCGCCACGGTTCAGAGCACGGGCACACCTGTCCGGCTGCTGAACCGGCGGGCGTCCGTCAGGTCGTTGACCAGCGGTTCGCCCTTCAGGTTGAGACTTGTGTTGAGCAGGATCGGGCAGCCGGTCCGCCGCTCGTGTTCGCCGAGCAGGTCGTAGAGGCCCGGATGCTGCTGCCGGGTCACGGTCTGCACCCGGGACGTCCCGTCCACGTGCACGATCCCGGGAAACGCCAGGGGGTCGCGACACCGGGCGGTGAACTGCATGTACGGCGACGCGCCGACCGGCATGTCGAAGTACCGCTGGGCGACCTCCTGCCGGACCACCGGGGCGAACGGCCGGAACGGCTCCCGCCCCTTCACCCGGTTGACCCGGTCCCGGCTGTCCGGGCCGCGCGGGTCGGCCAACAGCGAACGGTTGCCCAGCGCCCGGGGGCCGAACTCGGCGCGGCCCCGGGCCACCCCGACGACCCTCCCGGCGGCCAGCGCCTCGGCCAGGGCCGCCACCGGGTAGTCGCCCCCGATCAGGGTGCCCAGGTACGGCCCGGCCCAGTTGAGCTGGTGGCCGAGGACCGCAGCCGCCGCGCCGAGGCTCGACCCGGCGTCCCCGGGATTCGGCAGCAGGGTTATCCGGTCGAAGCCACTCTGCCGGGCGAGCAACTCGTTCGCGACACAGTTGAGCCCGAGCCCGCCCATCACGGTGAGCGTCGCCGCCTCGACCCGGGTACGCAGCCAGCGTGCCGCGCCGAGCAGCACCTCCTCGGCCACCACCTGGATGCTCGCCGCCAGGTCGGCGGGATCGGCCCGGGGCTGCCAGTCGCCGATGCCCCGATGCACGTTGCGGCGTAGCCGGAAGGTCGGTGGAGTGAGCTCGATCAGATCCGTCTTGAGCTGCGCGACGTACCTGGGCCGACCGAGCGCGGCCAGCCCCATCACGATGAACTCCTCCTCGTTCGGCTTGAATCCACAGCGGCGGGTGAAGGCGCTGTAGAGCAGTCCGAGGCTGTGCGGGTAGCGGCAACGGGCGAAGACCCGGTAGACGCCGTCGCGGAACTCGCCGAGGGTGAGCGTCTCGAACTCGCCTATCGCGTCGGCGGTGAGTACCGCCGTGTGCCGCTCCCCGCTGGTGAAGTGCCCGGCGGCGGCGTGCGAGTGGTGGTGCCCGACGTACCGGATCGGGACCCCGCGCAGTTCGGGCAGGTCGAGCCGGCGCAGGTAGCGGCGGGGCAGGTCGTCGACGTCGACGGCGTGCCGGAACTGCCCGGCCCGTACGTGCCGGAGCTTCTTTCGCAGCGGGTGCTCGTACCAGGCGACCAGATCGGGGCGGCCCCAGGAGAGCGCCTCGGCGAGCAGCCCTGGGGCGAGGTCGGGATCGTTCTTCAGGCGCGAGTACCGTTCGGCGTGCCCGGCGAAGAGGATCTCGTCACCCCGGACCACACAGGCCGACGCGTCGTGCGACAGGGCGCTGAGTCCGAGTACCTGAATGGCCTCCATCGAGGCAACTCTATATAGCTGGCACCTCGGTGGAAACGGGATCGCCCCGCCAGTGCCCGACGAGTTCCCGGTATGTCGCCGAGCGGGCCAGCAGCTCGTCGTGCCGGCCGCGCAGTGGACGACCACCGTCGAGAATCAACACCTGCCGGGCCCGCAGCGCCGAACTGATCCGGTGGGCGACCACCACCAACGCGCCCGGTCGGGTGGCGAAGGCGTCCTCGACGGTCGCCTCGGCCACCGGGTCGAGATGACAGGTCGCCTCGTCCAGGATCGCCAGCGGTGCGGGGGAGAGGTAGGCGCGTACCGCCGCGACGAGTTGCCGCTCACCGGCGGAGAGCGCCGTGGGGTCCAGCGTCGCGGTCAGCCCGCCGAGCCGGCGTACCAGCGGCAGTAGTCCGAGCCGGTGTACCGCCGCGTCGACCCGGTCGGGCCGTACGTCGGGACAGAGGTAACGCAGGTTCTCCAGCAGCGTGCCGGTGAAGACGTACGCCTCCTGCGGGATCACCACCCGGTGCCGGGCCAGGGTCGCCGGATCGGCGGCACCGATCGAAGACCCGCCGCCGACCAGCACCGTCCCGCCGAGCAGCACCGTCCCGCTCTGCGGTCGGAGCAGCCCGGCGAGCAGCCCGGCCAGGGTGGACTTGCCGGCCCCGCTCGGCCCCACCACCGCCAGGTATGCCCCCTCGGCGAGGGTGAGGTCGAATTTGTCGAGGACCGGGCAGGCCCGGGGGCCGTACCGGAAGGTGACCCCGCGCAGCTCCGCCAGTGCCGGCGCAGCGCCCCGGCGCCGGACGGTCGCATCGGCCCGGCGCCGGACGGCGGCATCGGCCCGACCGGGAGCGGTGGCGGTGGCGGTGTTCGGCGGTGTGTCGCCGTCGCCGGACCCGAACGTGGTGGCGGCGAGGATCCGGTCCAGGGTCACCGCGAACCGGAGCCCGCCACCGGCCACGCCCTGCACCAGCGCGTGCAGCGCCGGCTGGAGACCGGTGGCGACGTACACCAGGGCGCCGAGCACCGCACCGGCGGTGAGCCCCCGCTGGACCAGCCACGGCGCGGCCAGCAGCAGTACCGCAAGCGGCAGCCAGCCCCCGACCGCCAGGCTCAGGCTGCGCAGCGCCGCCATCCGGGCCAGCGCGCGCTCGGCGCGGGCCTGTCGGTCCACCTGCCGGCCCACCCGCGCGGCGACGGTCTCCTGCGCCCCGCAGGCCACCACGTCCCGGTGCCCGGCGAACGCCGCCCCGGCCGCCTCGCCGAGCCGTTCGTCGGCGTGGACGTAGTCGCGCTGCCGGGCGACCATCGCCGGCAGTGCGGCGGCGAAGAGCACCAGCCCGGCGACCAGCGGTACCGCGACCACCCCGGCCACCACCGGAGTCAGCGAGAAGAGCCCGAGCAGTGCCGCGCCAGCGGTGAAGAGGAATCCCCGAACCACCATCACCAGCCCGGCGAAGGTGTCCCGGACGATCTCCACCTGATGGGTCAGCCGGGCCACAGCCGCGGTCTCCGGCCGGGCTCCGGCAGTGGTCGACCGGTGCAGCGCCCCGGTGACCACCCGGCCGGCCAGTTCGTCGCGGAACGGTTCGACGACGTCGCCGAGGCAGGCGTACGCCCGGTTGGTGCCGACCGCGCCGAGCACGACCGCGACGGCCAGTACGCCCAGCCAGGCCAGCCCGGTGCCCGGCCGGCCGGCCAGGAATCCGTCGTCGACGGCCCGGGCGGTCAGATAGCCGGCGAGCAGGGTCGGCAGCGCTTCGGCGGCCGACCAGCCGGCGAGCCGGCGGAGCGGGCGGTTCCGGCGGCGTAGCGCGGCGGCGGTGAACCGGGCGACCTCGCTCACCGGACCGCCTCCACCGGTGGCTCCGTCGCCGAGACCACCGGCTCCGTTGCCCCGGCCGCCGGCTCGGTCGGCTCGACTGCCGGTTCCGCTGCCCGGGCCGCCGGCTCGGTAGCGGGCGACGCCGGGGTGGCGGCGAAGACGCCCCGGTACTCCGGATCCCGCCACAGCAGGCGGTGCGGGCCGACGCCGCGCAGCCGGCCGCCATCCAGCCAGGCGACCAGTTCCGCAGCGGCGGCGGTGGCCACCCGGTGGGTCACGACCAGTCGGGTACGCCGATCCGGGTGCGCGGCGACCGCGGCCGCGATCCGGTGCTCGGTGGCGGTGTCCAGGCTGGACGTCGCGTCGTCGAGGATCAGCAGCCGCTGCGCGTGCAGGGCTCGGGCCAGCCCGAGTCGCTGCGCCTCGCCGCCGGACATCGGAGTCGTGTCGAGCCGGCTGTGATAGCCGTCCGGCAGCCGCTCGACGAACTCGTCGATGGCGGCCGCCCGGGCCACCACTCCGGGCCGGGCGCCGGCGCGAGCCCCGGAACCGGCGCCTGATTCCGAGCCTGAGCCTGAGCCGGATTCGGGGGCTGAGCCGGATTCGGAGCCGTCGTTTGCATGAGTGTCGGTGTCGGCGCCGAGCATGACGGCCTCGGCGATCGTCTCGCCGATGAGTACCGGCCGCTCGAAGCCGTACCCGACCGCCTGCCGCAGGGCGCGGCGACTCAGCCGGCGCAGCGGTGTCCCGTCGAGCAGTACCTCGCCGGCATCGGGGTCACGCAGCCGGCCGGCGACCGCGGCCAGGGTCGACTTGCCCGCCCCGGAGGGGCCGACGACGGCGATCGTGGCGCCCGGCGGCACCCGAAGGTCGATCCCGTCCAGCACCGGTCGGCCGTCGTCGGCGTACACGGTGACTCCGGTCAGGACCAGCCGGCCCGTACCGTCGGGCAGTGGTGCAGTCCCGTACGAGCGGGGTGGTTCGGCCAGTACGGCGGCGACCCGCTGCACCCCGGCCCGGGTCCGGACCAGCCGGTTGAGCGTGGCGACGATGCTGCCCAGGCCGGCGCCGAGCGCGGCGTACTGCACGGCGGCGAAGAGCTGGCCCGGGGTGAGCCGCCCCTGCGCCACCGACCAGCCGCCGACCGCGACGATCGCCAGTTGCAGCAGCGGGGCCACCGCAGCGGTCCGGCCCGAGGCGCGGGCCAGTGCCGCCCAGGTGCGGGTACCGTGCGTGCGCAGCAGCGGCAGCGGCTCCAGTACCCGATCGATCTCGGCCCGGACGGTGCCGGCGGCGGCGATCGTACGTGAACCGTGCAGCGCCTCGGCGAGCCGCGCGGCGATCCTTGCCTGTACCCCGAGATAGCCGGCGGCGGCGGCCGAGGCGTCGGTGACGAAGGCGCGCAGGCCGACGGCGAGCAGTAGCAGCCCGGCACCGAACGTGGCGGCGAGGCGCCAGTCGAGCAGCAGCAGCGCGACGACGCTGCCCAGCGGGGGGAGCGCGGCGGTCACTCCGAGAACCACGGTGCTCCCGGCCTGCCCGGAGTCGGCGGCCTGACCGACCAGCCGGCCGACCAGGTCGCCAACGGGATAGCGGGTGGCCCGGCGCGGATCGAGGGCGAGCAGGTGCCCGAGCAGCCGGTGCCGCAGCCGGGCGGTGGTCCGGGCGGTACCGGCTCCACCCGCGAGGTTGCTCAGCGTGTCGGTGGCGACGATCAGCACCACCAGACCGCAGGCGGCGAGTGGCCACCACCGGTCCGCCTCGCCGAGCGCGGCGTCCACGGCCAACCCGAGAGCAGCCGGTAACAGCAGTTCGGCCACCGCGCCGAGCAGCGCGGTGGCCCCGAGGGTGACGGTCCAGCCGCCGCCGTACGCGATCGCCTGCCGGAGAAGCCGGTTCCCGTCGGCCTGGACCGGCCGGTTCCCGTCGGCGGCCACGCGTACCACCCTCCCGTCGACACGGGGTTGCCCTGGGCGGGGACGTCTGCCCACCCAGGGCCCCGATGCTGACCTGATCAGTTGCAGGTCGTCACGGACAGCGAGCTGTCGCCGCACAGCAGCAGGCTCGCGCGGCTACCGCCGCCACCGCCGCCCCCACCGGTGCGGTCGGCCAGCTCCATTCCCTGAAGGTCCAGAAGCGCCATGGTTGTTTCACCTCCTCCTTACTGTTCGGTCCGTTGTGCCCCTCGCGGCAGCGAGGGGAGTCTGGTCGCGCCGGTCAGCGGCGCGAGGAAGGGCAGCGTCACCGGCTCGTCGTGCCGGGCCATCCCGGTGGCGAGCAGTACGCCCGCGCTCCCGGTGGCCAGGTCCATCGACAGCCGCAGCAGTTGCTCGCCGGGAAAGGCGAGGAAGCCCCGGTACGGCAGCGCGTGCCAGGCGAGCCGCCCCACCTGCCGGTCCAGTTCGGTCCGGTCGTCCTCCCGGCCCACCCCGGCACCGCCGGGCTGTTCCGTGGTCAGGTGTTCCCGGCTCGGCTGTTCCCCGGTCGGGCGGCACTGTTCCCCGGTCGGGTGGCTTTGGTCGGGCGTCCGCGCGGCAAGGTAGGCGATGATGCCGGCCCGCCCGGCGAAGAGCCCGGACTGTGCGTAGAACGGGGCTCGGGCGGCCCGCCGGATGGCGTCGGCGGACTCGGCGAGTTCCGGGTCCGGCCGGTGCCGGAGGTACTGGTCGAGCACCAGCCCGATGCCGACGCTGCCGTGTGCCAGGTACGGCATGGTCCGCCAGCCCTCGTTGACCTCCAGCGCCCCGTCCGGGCGTACCACGCACCGGCGCAGGTCCTGCCGTAGCGCGTCACCGGCCCGGTCCAGCAGTTCGGTGTCGCCACCGCACTCGTAGAGCCGGAGGAACATCAGGGCCGCTCCGCTGCGTCCCCGGGTCAGTCCCGCGTACGGGTGCTGCCCGCCGCTGATCTGCGCTCCGGCGCCGGTGCTGCCGGCGGTGTCGCCTCCGGCCGGCGCACCGGCGCCATCGGCAGACCGGTCGGCGACCAGTTCGGCGGCGCGCCAGGCAGCCTGCCGTAACCTCGGTTCACCGGTCCGGCCCGCCATCTCGGCGAGGTTGAGCGCTATGCCGGAGAGCCCACTCACCAGGTCCTCGCCGAGTTCTTCCCAGGGCTCTCCGAGGCAGATGTCGAGTACGTCGAGGGCGTCCTGCCGCCGGCCGAGGTGCTCCAGGGCGTACGCCACCCCGTGCAGTCCGTCGTAGAAGCCGCAGCGGGTGCCGGAGGCGGGTCGCAGGGCGCGCTTCACCAGCCAGTCCTCGTACTCCGGGTACCGGCCGGCGCCGGTGGCGTGCAGCGCGTGCAGGACGCCGGCGGCGCCGTACCCGAGGTTCAGGCCACCGGTGCGGAACTGGTCGATGTCCCCGGGGAAGAGCCGGTCGTCGCGGTCCGGGGTGGCACTGGCGAGGATGGCGCCGGCGATCCGGTCGCGCAGCTTCGGCCAGGCCGCCCGGCCGGCGGCGAAGTCGTCGGCCATCAGCTCGACGATGGCTGGCGGTGCCGCGGCGGCTGTCGGTTTCGCGGCGGCCATCGGCTCAACGTCGACCCTCGGTTTCGCGGAGGCTGTCGGCTCGGCGGCGGCTGTCGGTTTCGCGGCGGCCATCGGGTCAGCGGAGGCTCGGGAGGCGTTGCCGGTGATCTCGGCGACGGCCGCGTCCAGGAAGGCGCGTGGCACCGGGAAGTGCGCGGCGACCACGTCGGCGAGGTGCGCGGCCTTGGTCGGGGCCAGCCGGACCATCTGGGTCAGCGGCAGGAAGAGGGCGAGCCGGAGGCAGGCCAGGGCGTAGCGGTCCACGGCCAGCCCGGTCCGGTCGCGCGGGGCGGCGAATGCCTGGTTGCGCAGCGCGGGGCGGCTCGCCTCGGCCACCGGCGCGGCGACCTCGAAGTCGACAAGGGTGACCCGGTCGTCCGGCCCGACCATGATGTTGAACAGGTGCAGGTCGCCGTAGACGATGCCGTGCGCCGCGATCGCCTCGACGGTCCGCTCCACCTGCTGGTGGATCCGCAGCGCCCACTCCGTGTAGTCGGCCAGCTCGGCCGGGGTTGCGTCGGCGTCGACCAGCGGGTACCGCTCGACGATCAGCTTGTTCAGCGCCCGGCCCTCGACGAACTCCAGAGCGAGGAAGCGGTGGTCGCCGAGGACGAACTCGTCGTGCACCCGGGCGATCCCCGGCACGTCGGCGAGCCGGCGCAGCATCTCGGCCTCGCGGTGCAGCCGGGTGATCGCGTCCGTGCCGGTGGCGTCCAGCCCGGCGTGCGGGCGGGCCTCCTTGAGTACCACCTGGGTGTCGGTGCGGGTGTCCCGGCCGACGTACAGGCCGCCGCCGTTGGAAAAGTGGATCACCCGTTCGATCCGGTACGGCAGGTCCGTGGTGGTGGTCGCGTTGCGGGCGGCGAGATGCGGGCCGAGGAACCCCGGCAGGGTCACCCAGTCCGGTACGTGGAAGACCGGGTCCCGCCGGTCCGGTACCAGGGTGCCGTCCCCGTCCTCGATCGCGGGTACCACCTGGCCGTCGTCGCCGACGCAGTACCGGGCGGCGAATCCGCCGTACCGGACGTAGACCGGGCCGGCACCGTAGCGCAGGTCACTGAGGATGTACGGCCCGGCCTCGCCGTCCAGCCGCTCGGCGAGTTCCTTGCAGGCCAGTTCGAGTTCAGCCTCGTCCCGGGGGTAGATGGTGACGAACTTGCCGCTGGAGCCACGCCGGGCGTACTTCGAGTTGCGCATCAGCAGCATCCGCGGGCCGCGGAGGAACTTGAACGAGATTCCCCGGGGTACGCAGTAGTCGAAGACGCTGTCCAGGATCCGGTCGGCGTTGTCCAGACAGGCCGACACGTGGATCTTCCAGCCCTGCTGGGGAAGCTTGCCGTCCCGGGGGCCGTAGATCAGCCAGTCGTCGCTCGGTTCGCGCTGCCAGCCGTCCGGCACCTGCCGGTCGGCGGCGGTGAACCCGGCGGTGGCGGTCGCGGACGTGGTGCTGAGCGAGTCGTAGAACAGTGGATCGACCGCACAGTAGGCGTCGTATCTCTCGTCCATCTCGCGGCTCCTCGGGTGGTCCCTGGGCGACCGTGCTCCATCGATGCATCCGAGTCTCCTGGTCGGATCCGAGGTGTTACTAGTGTGTTAAGTCATCCCCCAGAGTGCGTCGTGCACGGGTACCTATGACAAATGTCAGGGCCAACTTTTCAATCAAACTCATCAATATGACCAAACCCGGATATGCGACTGGCGCGGGTGCGGATGGTGGCGGACCATCTGCGACGCCGTGGCCCCGGGTGAGTGGGGTCGGCCGACAGACGTAGCGCGCCGGACCGACCTGTCGGGCGGTCCGGCGCGCTGCTGTCGATGGTCTGGACGGGATGGCCGCGCTCAGCGCGAGGGTTCGGGCACGTCACACTCGATCTCGGGGTTCAACCCGACGTAGTTGAGCGGTCCGGCGATCACCGTCACGATCGTGGTGCCGACCTCAGCGCAGTTGTCGTTGCTCCGGTCGAAGTACCCGCGCTGCCCGGCCGCGATCGCGCCGATGATCAGCCACAGCAGTACGATGACGCCGCCTATCGATCCGTAACGCATGAGAGCCTCCTCGGGGGTGGAATGCGGATCGGCCCGGCGCGGTGACCGGCGCTCGAACCCCCTGCCGGCCCCGGCCCGCCGGGAATGTTGGTGACCTGATACCCAACGCCCGATCCCGTGCAAACGCCGCCCTGACGCGAGCGGTGCGCGTGGCGGTCCGGCGGGCAGCGGTTTCCGAACCGATCACTGCAACCGGCGCGGCCCCGAACCCTCCTCGCCGAGTACGTCCCGTGGGTTGACCAGCCCGCACTGCTCGAAGGAGAGGCAGCCGCAACCGACACATTCGGTGAATAGATCTCGCATCCGCTCCAGCCGGGCTATCCGGTCGTTCAACTCGGCGCTCCAGCACTCCGAGGCACGGATCCAGAACTCCCGGGTGGGCGCGACGTCCTCCGGAAGGAAGCCGAGCACCTCGCCGATGACCGACAGTGGGATGCCGACGCTCTGCGACGCCCGGATGAAGGCGACCTTGCGCAGCGTGCTCCGGTGGTAGCGCCGCTGGTTTCCCGAGGTACGGCGGCTGCCGATCAGCCCCTGCCGCTCGTAGAAGCGCAGTGCCGACGCCGGTACGCCGCTGCGCTGGGCGAGTTCGCCGATCGTGAGGTGCTCCGCCTGCCAGGAAACTGTCGTCACCCCGCCGAGGCTAGCTTGACTTGAACCCTTGTTTAAGTCCGAGCCTGGCTCCGACGGTCCCGCACCGGGACCCCGGGCCGGCCGCATCCGGTCGGCCCCGTCGGCACGAGGGGACTGAAGATGAGCGACAACCGAACGATCCTGGTCATCGGCGCGACCGGGAACGTGGGACGGCACGTGGTCGACGGGCTGCTGGCGGCCGGGGCCGAGGTCCGGGCACTGGTCCGGGATCCCGGCCGCGCCGATCTGCCCGGCGGTGCGACCCCGGTCCGTGGCGACCTCGCCGACCCGGACGCGCTGGCCCGGGCCGCCGCCGGGGTCGACGGAGTCTTCCTGCTCTGGCCGTTCTTCACCGCCGATCTGGCACCGGCGGTCGTGGACGCCGTCACCGCGCCCGGGGTACACGTCGTCTACCTCTCCGCGATGAGTGTCCGGGACGATCAGGACCCGGCCCGCAACGGATTCTGGGGCGAGTTGGAGCGGCTGATCGAGAGCTCCCCGTCGAGCTGGACCTTCCTCCGGGCCGGCGGCTTCGCCACCAACACCCTGGGATGGGCGGACCAGATCCGTGCCACCGCAACGGTCCGCTGGGTCTACGGGGAGGCGGCCCGGTCACTGATCCACGAGCGGGACATCGCGGCGGTGGCGGTCCGGGCACTGACCGAGGACGGGCACGCCGGTCGCAGGTACGTGCTGACCGGGCCGGAGCCGGTGACCCAGGCCGAGCAGGCACGGCTGATCGGCGAGGCGATCGGCCGACCGGTGCGCTGGGAGGAGATTCCGGTCGATCAGGCCCGCCAGGAACTCCTCGCGGCCTGGGGAGACGGCGACTACGTCAACGGGGCGCTGGCGTACTGGGCAGGGCTGGTCACCGAGCCGGAGCCGGTGACCCGGACCGTGCAGGAGTTGACCGAGGTGCCGGCGCGTACCTTCCAACAGTGGGCGGCCGACCACGCCGACGACTTCCGCCCGATCCCACTGCGGGACCTCGGGTAGGGGTACGTCCCGCCGCTCCGAACCGGACGACCCGACCCGGCCGCACCGGTCGGATGGGGGAACTCAGTGCACAGTGGAGGGAAACCGATGACGGAGACGCACGACGCACGGCCCAGGGCAACAGGGGAGGCGCCCGCAACCGAGGAGGTACGTGACAGTCCCGCCGGCTGGGTGTCGGCGCACGTCCGGCGCTATCTGGCGACCGACGGGGCGGACGGGCACGACTACCAGGGCTTTCCGACCCTGCTGATCACCACCCGGGGCCGGAGGAGTGGCGTCCTGCGTAGGACCCCGCTGATCTACGGCCGGGACGGCGACCGGTACGTCGTGGTGGCCTCGAACGGCGCCGCCGCCCACCATCCGAGCTGGTTCCTCAACCTTCGGGCGGATCCGTCGGTGCGGGTGCAGGTGAGGGCGGAGCGGTTTGCCGCCCAGGCTCGGGTCGCCGACCCTGCCGAGCGGCCCCGGCTCTGGGAGTTGATGGCGAAGATCTTCCCGATGTACCGGACCTACGCCGAGCGGACACCCAGGCAGATCCCGGTGGTGCTGCTGGAACGCCGTTGAGGCGACCGCCCCGGGCCGGTCCGCTCCGGACCGTGGTCCGGGGCGGTGTGCTCCCGGGGTGCAGGCTATCCGCCGGCTGCCCGGACGAGCCGGCCCCGCAGCACCACCGCGCTCGGGTGATCGAGCCGGTCGAGGTCGTCACGGGGGTCACCGGAGTAGACGACGGCGTCGGCGGGAGCGCCCGGAACGAGGCCCGGCAGGCCGAGGTAGTCCCGGGCGGTCCAGGACGCGGCACCGAGCGCGACGTGCGGGGGTACGCCGGCAGCCGCCAGCGCGCGTACCTCGTCGGCGATCCGCCCGTGTGGCCGGGCGTCGGTACCGGCCAACAGCGTGACCCCGGCCTCGGCGGCGGCCGCGACAAGTGGTCCGTGTGCGATGGCACCGCTCAACCCCCAACGCCGACGTGGGGAGTCGGCGGCCTCGCGCAGCCGGTCGAGTGCGGCGGTGATCACCGAAAGCGTCGGTGTCAACGCCGTACCCTGCTCGACCATCCGGTGCAGCAGGGCCGGATCCAGGTGCATGCCGTGCTCGACCGAGTCGACCCCGGCGGCCACCGCCGCGGCACCGCCCACCGCGTGCTGGGTGTGTACGGCGACCCGCCCGCCAACGCGGTGCACGGCGGTCACCGCAGCCCGGAGTACGTCCACCGGAAGCGGGTCGTCACCCGGTAACCAGTCGGCGACCACCTTCGCCCAACCGCTCTGGGCGGCCTGGGTCGCGGCGACCTGCGGCAGGTCGGCGTGACTGGCCCGGCGGCCCCATTCGGCGAAGAACTGGCCGTGCTGGGCGATCCACGGTCCGGCGTGGACCGCGCGGGGCAGGTCGGGGTCGGTGCCGAACCAGGACGGTGGCTCACCGGCCAGCCCCGGTGCGCGGATCAGGGTCACCCCGTGCTTGGCGTGCCGACCCAGGTCGAGGCGGAGCAGCTTCTCGTCGAGCGGCCGGCCGGGCGCCTCGGCTCCGGGGTGGGTGTGCGCGTCGACCAGGCCGGGCAGCAGCCACCCCTCGGCGACAAGTTCCGCGTTCCGGACCGGATCGGTGGTCCAGCGATCGCCGTCGGCGTAGAGGTCGACCCACTCGCCGTCGGGCAGGGCACGCCCGCGTACCCGGAGGACGCTCACCGGGCTCGGCCGGCGTCCGGGACGGAACCCGTCCGGCGTTGCCTTGTCATGGACGACCAGCCTACCGCCGGACCGGTCCGTCCGGCTCAGGTCGACATCGTCCGGCTCAGGTCGACATCGTCCGGCCCACGTCGACACCGTCCGGCTCAGGTCGACACCGTCCGGCCTACGTCGACCGTCCGACGCGGTCGCCGGACAGCACTGTCCGACGCGGCCAGCGGGCGGGACCGTCCGATACGGCCGCCGGGCGGGACCGTCCATCGCGGTCGTCGGGCGGCGTCGGGCCGACCACCGAGGACGTGGCCGTCCCGTACCTGCCGGCCACTGTCGACCCTCCTAATTTACCAGATCATCGGCCTATCTCCACAGATAGGCGTATAACGGGATCAAAGGTTTATCTCGGCGCGACCGATCATCGGTCGTGCCGCGACGGGCGAAAGGTCTGGTCATGCGACCGCTGCGGGTGCTGCGGATCATCTCCCAAATGGCTGTGGGCGAGGCTGCGCCGCAGGTCGGCGCGTTGATGCGCGGGCTGGACCCGGACCGCTTCGAGCAGCGGCTCTATGCGGGACCGGTCGAGCCGGGTGCCGGCGACTACCGCCGGTTGCGCGCCTCCGACGTACCGGTCAGGGTGCTGCCCGCGCTCCGTCGCCCGGTTCGGCCGGTCGACAACATCCGGGCGACGGCCGCGCTGATCGCGGAGATCCGGCACTTCCAGCCGGACCTCGTGCACACCCACGACCTGCGGGCCGGCCTGCTGGGCCGGGTGGCGGCGGTCACCTGCCGGGTACCGATCCGGGTGCACACCTTCCACACCCATCCGTTCCCGGGCTCACCGCAGGTCGCCGGCCAGCTCGTCGCCGGTGCCGAGGCGGTGCTGGCCCGGACCAGCCACGCGCTGGTGGCCGTCGGTGCTCGGGTCCGCGACGACCTGCTGGCCGCCTCGATCGGCCGTCCCGACCAGTACACCGTGATGCCGCCGGGGGCGAGCCTGTCTCCGTTGCCCGAGCAGGCCCAGGCACGGCGTACCCTCGGACTGCCCGAGACCGGGCCGGTGGTGGCGTACCTCGGTCCGCTGAGTACGCCCAAACGGCCGGACCGGTTCCTCACGGTGGCCCGGGCGGTGCGGCGGACTCGGCCCGATGTCCGGTTCGTGGTCTGCGGCGAGGGTGACGAGTTGGCCGAGATGGTCAGACTGGCCGCCGCCAGCGGGATCGAGGTCACCTTCCTGTCCTGGCGGTCGGACCTGGAGACGGTCTACTCCGCCGCCGACCTGGTGTTGCAGACCTCGGACCACGAGGGGACGCCGCTGACCCTCATCGAGGCGGGTCATGCCGGCCGACCGGTGGTGGCGACCGACGTGGGCGGTACCACCGAGGTGGTCCGGCACGGCCGGACCGGACTGCTCTGCGACCGCCGGGACGTCGACGGGCTGAGCCGGGCGGTGCTGCGGCTGCTGGGTGACGACGAGTTGCGGCGCCGGATGGGCCGGACCGCGCTCACCGAGACCAGGGAGGCGTTCGGCACGCCCCGGCTGGTGGCGGCCACCCGGGATCTCTACCACCGGCTCGCGACAGCCCGGGGCTGCTGGCCGACCGAGCGCGCCGAGCCGGTCGGCGTGCTGGCCCGAGCCCGCTGACCCGCCGCCGTCGGGCAGAGGAGCGTCTGGCGGAGGAGCCCGCTGACGCGAGGGAGCGACCGGCCGAGCCGCCGCCGGAGCTGGTGCCCGGTGCCGTCACAGGCGCTCGACGACCGGGCCGCGGCAGCGGTCGCGGCTGTCGAAGACGTACCGGGCGGACCTGACGATCATGTCGTAGTCGAGCCCGTCGTGGTCGGTGACCACCACCACCGCGTCGGCCTGCCGTACCTCGTCCTCGGTCAGCTCGACCATTGCCAGCTCGGTCGGCACATTCCGGGGATCGGCGTACGGCTCCACCGCCCTGATCCGGGCGCCGAGCGCGTGCAGCCTGCCGGCGAGGTCGATCGCGGGGGAGTCCCGCAGGTCACCGGTGTTCTTCTTGTACGCCAGACCGATCATCAGCACCCGGGCACCCCGCAGCGGCCGGCCCTGGCTGCTCAGTCCCGCCATCACCCGCTGTGCGACGTACTCCGGCATGGTGTGGTTGATGTCGCTGGCCAGCTCGACGAACCGGAACTGCCGGCCGAGCCGGCGTTTCACCTGCCAGGAGAGATAGCAGGGGTCGATCGGCAGGCAATGGCCGCCGATCCCGGGGCCGGGCCGGAAGGACATGAACCCGAACGGCTTGGTCGCCGCCGCGTCGATGGCCTGCCAGATGTCGATGCCGAGCTGGTGGCTGAAGGTGGCCAGCTCGTTGACGAGGGCGATGTTGACCTGGCGGAAGGTGTTCTCGATCAGCTTGGTGAGCTCTGCGACCCGGGTCGAGTCGACGGGTACGGTCTGCTCCACGATCCGGCGGTAGAACGAGTCGACCCGGTCCAGCGCCGCCGGCCCCATCCCGGAGACCACCTTCGGGGTGTTCTCCAGCCGCCAGACCGGGTTGCCCGGATCGATCCGCTCGGGGCTGTAGCCGAGGTGGAAGTCGTCCGGGCTGCGCAGCCCGCTGCCCTCCTCCAGCAGCGGCCGGAGCAGTTCTTCGGTAGTACCGGGGTAGGTCGTCGACTCCAGGATGACCGTGCAGCCGGGGCGGACGTACGGGGCGAGTGCCGCACCGGCCTGCTCCACGTAGCTGAGGTCCGGTACGCCGTCGCGCAGCGGGGTCGGCACGCTGATCACGCAGACGTCGAAGTCCCGGGCGTCGGCGTAGTCGCTGCTGGGCAGGTAGCGGCCGGTGGCCAGCGCCGCACGGAGCCGCTGGTCGGAGATGTCCTCGACAAAGGATTCCCCGCTGCCGAGTCGCTTGATCCGGTCGGTGTCGAGGTCGAGTCCGACCACGTCCAGTCCCGACTCCACGGCGGCCACCGCGAGCGGCAGACCGACGTATCCCTGACCAACGACAACCAGCTTTTCCCTGCTCATGCGGGCTCCCACCGGGGCTTCGACGACGTCGAGCACACCTTAGGGGGATTTATCGTTGATCACCCTGGAAACAGGGATAAAGGGAAGTATTTCGCGACCTGCTGATCCGAGGCGCGTTGTCTCACTGTGAGTAGTGCGAAGACTACCAACAGTACGAGGTCGTTCGGTTCAGCCGTTGCCGGGCTCCACCGGACCGCCAGTGCCCGGCGGGTTCTCCGGACCGGTCGGCGGGTTGCTCGGCGCCGGGTTCGTCGGCGGCGCCGTCTCGGTCGGCTCCTCGGTCGGCTCGGTGTCCGGAGTCGCGGTCGGCGTCGGGGAACTGGTGGGACGCGGTCGGGGGGTGTCCCGGGGGCGGTCCGGGTCGGTCTCCTGCCCGCTGGGCACCGTCGCCGACGGCTGATCCGGGATGTGTGCCTCCACCGTCGCACTGCTGCTTGGCGTCGGGGACGGCGGCGCGTTCGTCGCCGGGGCGTCGTCGGCCATCCGGAAGGCGATTATCGCGGTCACCACCGCGGCACCCAGCCCCACCACGGCGGCGATCCCGGCCAGGGTGAGGATGCCGATGCCCGGCTCCCGGTCCCGGCCGCCCGAGCCGACCACCGGATTGTCGGTGAGCGTGCTCGGCCCGTTCCCCGCGCCCGCACCGCCGGCCGCTCCGGCCCGGAGACCGAGCCCGGTGACCGCGGTCGACGACTTCGCCGGGGCGATTCCGCCGCCGTCGATCCCGCCCGCCGCGTCCGCCGCCACCACCTCCGGGTGGTTCGCGGCGGCCCGGGCCGCCGTGGCCAGCGCCGCGGCGTCCGGGTACCGGTCGGCCGGATCCTTGGCCAGGGCCCGGCCGATCAGCTCGGCCACCGGAGCGGGTACGTCCTCCGGCAGCGGATCCGGATCCTCGTGCAGGTGCTTCACCGCGACCTGCAACGGGTTCTCCCCGGTGAACGGCGGCTGCCCGGCCACGCACTGGTACGCCACCGCACCGAGCGAGTAGATGTCGGTGGCGGCCGAGACGGGCTTGCCGGCGGCCTGCTCCGGCGCCATGTAGAGCGCGGTACCGGGTACCGCGTTCGAGCTGGTGATGCTGGTGATGTTCACCGAGCGGGCCACCCCGAAGTCGAGCAGCCGGACGGTGCCGTCGGCCTGCACCAGCAGGTTGCTCGGCTTGACGTCGCGGTGCACGATCCCGCCCTGGTGCGCGGCGTGCAGTGCCTGGGCGACCTGCGCCACCACGTGCATCGCGTCGACCACGCTCAGTCGTCCGTTGTCCCGGATCCGCGCCGACAGCGGCTCGCCGTCGACGTACTCCATCACCAGATAGTCGGTGCGGCCGGTGGAGAGTTCGTCCTCGCCGTAGTCGAAGACCTGCACGATGCCCGGGTGGTGCAGGGTGGCCAGCATCCGGGCCTCGGCCCGGAACCGGGCGATGAAATCGGGGTCGGAGAGCAGGGAGGGGAGCAGCACCTTGACCGCGACCCGACGCCCGAGCACCACGTCGGTACCGCGCCACACGTCGCCCATGCCGCCGGTGGCGACACGCTCGTCCAGGCGGTAACGCCCGCTCAGCAGGACTCCCGATTCCAGCACGTGCACACCGTACCCATCGGGCCGGGCGCGTACCCAATCGCGGCGGGAACGGTGGAGCGTCGATCGGTGGAGCCGTGCTTCACCGTACCCGGAGGGCAACCGCGACCCGTCCCGCACCCCGGCCGGGACGCGCGCTCGATCAGCCGGAGACCTCGATCGCGGTCGAGTCGGCGGGGTGGTAGCAACGTACCCGTTCCGGGTCGACGCCGAGCCAGACCGGACTGCCGGGGCCGATCCGGAACGTCGACGGCGCCTGCACCTTGAGCTGCCGACCGGCCAGCTCGACGGTGAGCAGGATGGCCGCTCCGGTCGGCTCGACCACCTCCACCCGGGCCGCCAGCCGGTCCGGCCCGTCGGTGTCGTGGACCTCGATGTTCTCGGCCCGGACGCCCACCGTCACCTCGTCGCCGGAATAGTCGTCGAGCACCGGCGGTGCGGGGGTGGACTGGTCGCCGATCCGCAACCGTGCCCGGCCGTCGGTCCGGTCGACCCGGGCCGGCAGGAAGTTCATCGGCGGGGCGCCGAGGAAGCCGCCGACGAACTCGTCGGCCGGCCGGTCGTAGACCTCCAGCGGCGGGCCGATCTGCGCCACCCGGCCCTCGCGTAGCACCGCGATCCGGTCACCCAGGGAGAGCGCCTCGGCCTGGTCGTGCGTGACGTAGACGGTGGTGGTGCCGAGCTTGCCGACGATCCGCTTCAGCTCGGTGCGGAACTCCATCCGCAGCAGTGCGTCCAGGTTGGACAGTGGCTCGTCCATCAGCAGCACGTCGGCGTCGGTGACGATCGCCCGGGCCACCGCGACCCGCTGCCGCTGCCCGCCGGAGAGCTGCGCCGGATAGCGGTCCAGGTATTCGGTCAGGTGCAGGAGTTCGGCCGCCTCGCCGACCCGCCGGTCGATCTCCGCCTTCGGCGTCTTGCGCATCGTCAACCCGAAGGCGATGTTCTGGCGTACCCGCATGTGCGGCCAGATGGCGTACGACTGGAAGACCATCGAGAGGCCGCGCTGCCGGGCCGGCAGTTCGGTCACGTCCCGGTCGCCGATCCGCACGCTGCCGGAGTCCGGGGTCTCCAGCCCGGCGATCATCCGGAGCAGGGTCGTCTTGCCGCAGCCACTCGGCCCGACGAGCACCAGGAACTCGCCGTCACGCACCTCCAGGCTGATGTCGTCGGTGGCGGGGGAGCGGGTCCCCGGATAGGTCTTCACCAGGTTCCGCAGCACGATCTCGGCCAACGTTCGTCCCTCTCAGCGGATCGTGGTTCCCCACATGTTCAACAGATAACGGCGCATGAACGCGATGAAGATCAGCGCCGGAACCACCAGCGCGAAGCCCCCGGCGAAGCGGAACGCCAGTGGCGAGTCGGCGAGCGTCGAGAGCACCTGGGCCGGCAGGGTACGCCGGTTCAGGGTGAGCACCGCCGCCCCGAGCACCTCGTTCCAGGAGGTGACGAAGGTGAAGATCGCGGCGGCGGCGATCCCGGGCAGCGCCTGTGGGAGTACCACCCGGGCGAACGCCCTCGGCGCGCTGGCCCCGAAGACCATCGCCGCCTCCTCGTGCTCGACCGGCACCGCCACGAAGATCGCCGACGTGATCAGTACGGTGGTCGGCAGCGCCAGCGCGGTGTGCAGCAGCGCCACGGCGTAGGTCGTGTCGTAGAGCCCGGTGGCCAGGAAGACCCGGGCCAGTGGCACCGAGAGCACCACAATCGGCAGCGCCCGGGTGAGCAGCAGGAAGAGCTGGTACGGCTCCCGGCCCCGGAAGGCGTACCGGGCCACGGCGTAACCGGCCGGTACCCCGAGGACCAGTGACAGGGCCAGGCTGAGCAGCCCCACCTCGACGGAGTTCTGGAACCCGCCGACCACCCCGGTGCTGTCCAGGAAGACCCGCATCGTCTCGGTCGAGACGTCGGTGGGCAGCAGCGAGAGCGGGAAGCGGTTCAGTGACTCCCGGCTGGAGAGCGCGGCCAGCGCGATCAGATAGATCGGCAGCCCCATGAAGAGGGTCACCGCGACACAGGCGACGTGGATCGCGATGCTGCGGCGCCGGGCCGCCCGCAGCCGGCTCACCGGCCACCGCCACTGGCCGCCGGGTCCCGCAGCACCCGCAGGTAGACCACCGCGGTGCCGAGCGACATCAGCATGATCACCAGGGCGATCGCCGCCGAGACCCGTTCGTTCTGCAACGTCACGTACCACTGGTAGGTCTCGCCGACCAGCAGCGGAAAGCTCCGGCCGGTGAGCGCCTGGGCGACGGCGAAGGTCTGCAAACCGAGGATGGTACGCAGGATCAGCGCCACCTGGAGGCTCGGGCGCAACTGCGGCAGGATTATGTACCGCAGCCGCTGCCAGTACGTCGCGCCGAAGACCGCCGCCGCCTCGTCGTAGTCGCGTGGGATGTTCTGCAACCCGGCCACCACGATCACCAGTACCAGCGAGGTGGCCCGCCACAGTTCGGCCAGCAGCACCGCGACGAACATCGTGGTGTCGTTGTCGTAGGAGAGCCAGGCGTAGCCCTCGCCGAGCCCGAGGTGGGCCAGGACCGAGTTCAGGTACCCCCGGTCGGCGAAGATGGAGAGCCAGACCAGCCCGGCGGCCAGATCGCTGATCGCCAGCGGTACGCACCAGACGTAGAAGTAGAACGACGACAGCCTCGGCCGTTCCCGCAGCAGCAGCGCCATGGTCAGCGCGAACGCGAACTGCAACGGGATCAGTACGACGATCAGCAGCGCGGTGTTCCGGGTCGCCGTCCAGAAGTAGGGATCGTCGAGCATCCGGCGCAGGTGGGCCAGGGTGGGCCCGTCGTCACCGGTGAACGCCTGCCCGACCCCTACCGCGATCGGCCAGAGGAAGAGCGCGGCCAGGAAGATCACCGACGGGGCGACCAGCAGCGCGGCCGTCGGTACCCGGGGCCGTCCCCGCCGCCGGTCCGGCCGGGCGCCCGGTGCCGGCCGGGACGGTTCGGTGGGCGCCGGATCCGGCGCGGTGGTCACTGCACCCGGCACGTCTGCCCCGCCGCGACCGGGTCCGGGCGCCAGCACGGCACCTTCACCTCGTCCAGGATGGTGTTGAGCTGCTGGGCCTGCCGGTCGAGGACCTGCTGCACCGGCCGGCGGTCCAGGCAGATCTCCTTGAAGCAGTTCTTGAAGATCTGGGACACCTCGCCGTCCTTGGCGCCCAACCCGACCGGAGGCAGGGCGAGCAGCGCACCCTCGGCGTCCTGCTGGCGGCGTACCGCCTCGGCCTCCAGCGCCACGGCCGGCGGCAGGTCGCTCGGGAGCGTCGCCTGGACCACCGGGAAGAAGGCGTTGCGGCGCAGCACCTCCAACTGCACGTCCGGGGTGGTCAGCGTCTCGATCACCTGGCGCGCCCGATCCGCCTCCGGAGCGCCCTTCGGGATCGCCAGGCCGGCGACGACAAGCATGTAGCCGAGCCCCTTCGGGCCGCGTGGCGCGGGTGCCATCACCCAGTCGTCCGGCTTGTCACCCGGGGCGTTCACCAACCGGGCGACGTGGTCCCAGGCGATCAGCACCTCACCGCGCTGCAACGGCTCCTGCATGTTGTCGTAGTTGGTCGACGCGGGTGCGGTCTGCGCCCACAGCTCCACCATGTACTGCCACGCCTGCACCGCCTCCGGGCTGCGGAAGGTGGTCATCTGACCGCCGGTGAAGCTCGGCAGCAGGTAGCCCTGGAAGAACCGGTGGTAGAGACCCTTCGGGCCGCAGGGCAGGCCGAGGACCGGCTTGTTGCCGTTGGCCCGCCGGGCGTTGCCGACCCAGGTCAGGAACTGGTCGTAGGTGAGATTCTGCACGTCGGCGCCGCTGGGCAGCCACTGCAACGCCCGTTTGTTCACCGCGAGCACGTACGACGCCTGCATCCACGGCAGATAGGTGGTGGCGCCGCCGGCCAGCTTGCCGAGCTGGGCGAGGTCGGTCGGGAACTGCCGGTCGGCGAGTTTGCCGGCCAGGTCGTCGAGGTTCTCGAACTTGTCCGCGTGCGGGGCGAAGTCGCCGTGCAGCCCGCCGGCCAGGCTCACCTGGACCCGCCCGGCAGCGACCTGCGAGGTGATTGTCGAGGAGAAGACGTTCGGCTCGACGGTGTTGTACGCGATCGCGCCGCCGGAGACCCGGTCCCGGAGGATCTGCTCGAACCGCTGCCGCTCCTCGACCGGGGTGAACTGGGTCGAGAGGAAGGTGATCGAACCTTCCTCGTCCGAGCCGCTTGTCGACGCGCCGCCGCAGGCACCGAGGAGTGGAGCGGCCCCGGCGGCGATGCCGAGCCCGAGCAGCCGGCGCCGGTCGAGCCGGAGGTTCGTGCCGGGCGCGCCTGTGTGTCGTGCCATCGTGCCTCCCCGTGACGGTGGTGGCCGACCCGGTTGGAGTGCTGAGCGGGCACCGGTGCCGGCTGGAGCGGAGTGTCACAAGTGCACATATTCGCAAGCTTGGTGTCAAGCCGAGGGCGGCGTTCCGGTCCGTCCCGTTATCGAACCGGCGCCCCGGCGTGTCCGGCCCGCCCGAGCGACAGGTTGGTCAGCCGGTCAGCTGGTCGGCCTCCTCGGCGAGCTGGTGGCGGCGGCGCGCCCAGTGTGGCCGGCTGGTCGGGTGCCGTCCCGGTCAGCGCCGCCCAGGCCGCCTCCGCCGGCCGGGTCAGTTGCCGCTCGAAGCGCACCCGCCAGCCGTCCCCGGTGGTGTCGGCGACGCCTTCGGCCAGCCCGAACCGCTCGACGTACGACTCGTGCAGCCGTCCCGACGGTCGCTTCGAGCGATCGGGCGCGCGGCCCGCCAGCAGTCCTTCGAGCGCGTCGAGGCAGAGCCGCCAGCCGGAGGCGAAGCTCGCCGCGCCGGCCCGGTCGTCGAAGACGTGGCTGAACACCAGCAGGCAACCCGGACCGTCAGGGTGCAACTCGATCCGGAAGAGTTCGTCCTCCCAACTGAACGCGAACAGCCGGGGCGGCTCGTACGCCTCGACCCGGCCGACCGACTCCGGCGGCGCGTCGGGGCCGGAGCCGAAACTGAAGCTCATCCGCCCTCCGGGGCGCGGCTCCAGGCGTACCTCGGCGGGAAACCACTCGCGGAGGTGCTCGGGCGCGGTGACGGCCGGCCAGACCTTCTCCGCCGGGTGGGCCAGCCGGCGTTCGATGCGCAGCACCTGACGTCCGTGCGTCGTCTCCAGGCTCTCGTTCACGGCAACTCCTCGGATCTCGGATCGTCGTCGCGCCGGGCGTCGTCGCCCCCGGCGGAAGTGTCGGACCCGGCTGGCATGGTGTGCAGATGTCGTTCGAGGGCATCGATCCGGCTGGACCACATCCAGCGATACGGCGCGAGCCAGGCGTCGAGTTCGGCGAGCGGTTCGGGGCAGAGTTCATACCAGCGACGCTGCGCCTCCGGGCGGACCCGCACGAGCCCGGCGTCACGCAACACCCGCAGGTGTTTCGAGGTGCCCGGCTGGGTCAGCCCCAACTGTTCGGTCAGTTCGCCGACCGAGCGGGGGCGCTCGCGCAGCAGGTCGAGGATGCGCCGGCGGACGGGCTCGGCGAGGACTTCGAACGGCGTTGCCACGACGGCTAACATACCAACTCAGTAATATGCCGAGCAAGTTATGCATGCCCCTGCTCGGCCGTTCTCCGGAGCGTGCGTCCCGGAGAACCGGGTAAGGGAAATCGATTCTCAGGAGGGAGGACCCGCACCGATGCCATCCGACCTGGACAGCGGCACGATCCTGCGGGCGGTGGAGGACGCCGAGGGTTACGTCGCCAAGATCTGTTTCAAGACCGGCCCGCCCAGGCTCACCGGCGTAGAGCTGGAATGGACCGTGCACGACGCGGCCGTTCCGAGCCGACCTGTCGACCCGGTCCGGCTCCGCACCGCACTCGGCCCGTACGCCCCGATCACCCTCGATCCCGACAGCCCCGCCCAACCGCTGCCCCGCTCGGGCACGGTGAGCGTGGAGCCCGGCGGCCAGGTGGAACTCTCCACCGCCCCCGGCGGCTCCCTCGGCGAGTTGCACGAGAGCACCACCTCGGACCTCGCCCACCTGACCGATCTGCTCGGCGCCGCAGGTCTCGTCCTCGGCGACACCGGCATCGATCCGCACCGGCCGCCGACGCCGGTGGTCGACACCCCCCGCTACCGCGCGATGCGTTGCGCCTTCGACCGGCTCGGGGCGGCCGGCCGGACCATGATGTACAGCACCGCAGGGCTCCAGGTCTGCCTGGACGCCGGCACGGTCGACCGGTTCACCGACCGGTGGGTCGCCGCGCACGCGTTCGGGCCGCCCCTGCTCGCGGTCTTCGCCACCGCCCGCCGGCACGCCGGTCGGGACACCGGCTGGGCCTCGGCCCGGATGGCCGCGTGGCAGTTCATCGACCCGGCCCGGACCCGTCCGGCCTGGTCAC
This sequence comes from Plantactinospora sp. CNZ320, assembly GCF_002846275.1. Lineage (NCBI taxonomy): Bacteria > Bacillati > Actinomycetota > Actinomycetes > Micromonosporales > Micromonosporaceae > Plantactinospora > Plantactinospora sp. CNZ320. The sequence continues at coordinate 1,355,928 of NZ_PJMP01000001.1, read as the reverse complement.
CGGCGTCCGGCTCGGCCGACCCGGTCGACGCCTGGGTCCGGTACGCGCTCGCCGCCCCGCTGCTCTGCGTACGCCGGGACGGCGGGGACTGGACGGTTCCGCCGGGGATCACCTTCCGGGACTGGCTCGGTGGTGCGCTGCCCCGGCCGCCCACCACCGACGACCTCGACTACCACCTGAGCACCCTCTTCCCGCCGGTACGCCCCCGGGGCTACCTGGAGATCCGCTACCTCGACGCCCAGCCCGGTGCCGAGTGGATCGCGCCGGTCGGCGTGCTCGCGGCACTGTTCGAGGACGACCGTGCCCGGGACGCCGCCCGGATGGCCTGCGAACAGGTTGCCGGGCGGTGGGCCGAGGCGGCCCGGCTCGGGCTGCGGGACCCGCTCCTGGCCCAGGCGGCCGACACCCTGCTCGACCTCGCGCTGCGGTCGCTGGACCGTACCGGTCTGCCCCCGGCGACCCGCGAGGAGATCACCCGGATCGTGGCGCGACGGCTCGCCGCCGCGCGGAAGGAGCCGACATGACCGACGTCCGAGCCGCCAATCCGACCGGGTCGCTGCGCGACCGGATCGCCAACGAACTGACCCGGGCCCGGGACCGCAGCATCCGGCTCACCGAGGCGGTCGACGACGAGGACCTGGTCCGGCAGCACTCACCGATCATGTCCCCGCTGGTCTGGGACCTCGCCCACGTCGGCAACCAGGAGGAACTCTGGCTGGTCCGCGACGTCGGTGGCCGCGAGCCGGTACGACAGGACATCGACGACCTCTACGACGCCTTCAAGCACCCGCGCCGGGATCGTCCGGCCCTGCCGCTGCTCGGTCCGGCCGAGGCCCGACGGTACGTGGCGACCGTCCGGGACAAGGTCTTCGACCTGCTGGACAACGTCCGGTTCGACCGCGACCGGCTGGTCGCCGACGGGTTCGCGTTCGGCATGATCGCCCAGCACGAGCAGCAGCACGACGAGACGATGCTCGCCACCCACCAGCTCCGCAACGGTCCGCCGGTACTCTCCGCGCCCGAGCCGCCGGCCGCGGTCGTACCTGTCGCCGGTGAGGTGCTGATTCCCGCCGGCCGGTTCACCATGGGCACCTCCACCGACCCGTGGGCGTTGGACAACGAGCGCCCCGGCCACCCGGTGGAGCTGCCGGCGTACGTCATCGACGCGGCGCCGGTGACCAACGCGGAGTACCTCGCCTTCGTCGCCGACGGTGGCTACTCCGACCCGCGCTGGTGGAGCGAGGCGGGTTGGCGGCACCGCTGCTCGGTCGGACTGACCGCGCCGATGCACTGGCGGCGGGACGGCACCGACTGGGGCTGCACCCGGTTCGGCCGGTTCGCCCGGCTGATCCCGGACGAGCCGGTGGTGCACGTCGGCTTCCACGAGGCGGAGGCGTACGCCGCCTGGGCCGGCAAGCGGCTGCCGACCGAGGCCGAGTGGGAGAAGGCGGCCCGCTGGGACCCGGAGACCGGCCGGTCCCGCCGCTATCCGTGGGGTGACGGGGACCCGACTCCGGAGCACGCCAACCTCGGGCAGCGGCACCTGGCACCGGCGCCGGTCGGGGCGTACCCGGCGGGGGCCTCGCCGCTCGGCGTACACCAGTTGATCGGGGACGTCTGGGAGTGGACCTCGAGCCCGTTCCACGGCTATCCCGGGTTCACCGCGTTTCCCTACCGGGAGTACTCGGAGGTCTTCTTCGGCTCCACGTACCGGGTGCTCCGGGGCGGCTCCTTCGGCACCGACCCGGTGGCCTGCCGGGGCACCTTCCGCAACTGGGACCTGCCGATCCGCCGGCAGATCTTCAGCGGCTTCCGGTGTGCCCGGGACGCCCGGCCGGAAGAGACCGCGTGACGGGCGGCCGCGTGAGGGAAGACCGCGTGACGGGCGGCCGCCGTTCGCCGGGCCGGCCGGGTCGGGGCGGCTGATGTGCCGTCACCTGGCCTATCTGGGGCCTCCGCTGCCGCTGGCCGCGCTGCTGTTCGACCCGCCGCACTCGCTGGCCCGGCAGTCCTGGGCACCACGGGAGATGCGCGGCGGCGGCACGGTCAACGCCGACGGCTTCGGCGTCGGCTGGTACCCCGTGGACGGCCCGCCGGTGCGCTACCGGCGGGCCACCCCGATCTGGGCCGACGACACCCTGCCGGTGCTGGCCGCGGCGACCTCGGCCGGTGCGGTACTGGCGGCGGTGCGCTCGGCCACCGCCGGCATGCCGGTGGTGGAGACCGCCGCCGCCCCGTTCGCGGAGGGACCGTGGCTGTTCAGCCTGAACGGCGTGCTACGCGGCTGGCCGGACTCGGTCGTGTCCCTGGCCGGCCGGCTACCGACCCGGGACCTGATGACGCTGGACGCCCCGACCGACGCGGCCCTGCTCTGGGCGCTGGTACGCCACAGGCTGCGGGCCGGGGTCGCGCCGGCCGAGGCGGTGGCCGGGACGGTCCGCGAGGTCGCCGCCGCCGCGCCCGGCTCCCGGCTGAACCTGCTGCTCACCGACGGGCACCTGGTGGTGGCGACCACCGGCGGCCACGCGCTGTCGGTCCGGTCCGGTGACGGCTCGGTGCTGGTCAGCTCCGAGCCGCTGACCGAGGAGCCGGGCTGGCGGCCGGTGCCGGACGGGCAGCTCGTGGTGGCCACCGCCGACCGCATCGACGTCACACCGATGGGCCCGGTGCCGGCACCGACCCGGCCGGAGGCGGATCGGTGAGCGGTCGGGGTGGTGGCGCGACTGCCGGCGGCCTGCGCGGCTGCGCGAGTGCGGGTGGCCTGCGCGACTGCGAGGCGCCTGCAACGGCAACGGCCGGCCGGAGAGATCGACGAAGTGACAAGGCCCGCCGCAGGGGGCGGCGGTGTCGACCGAGGGGAGTGTGCGGGTGACCGCGGATCCGTTGGAGATACACCTTGAGGAACGGGACCTGGCACAGGCGCTGCGGCGCGACGTCCGGGTGGGGCTGACCGCGACGCCCAGGTGGCTGCCGCCCAAGTGGTTCTACGACGCCCGGGGCAGCGAACTGTTCGAGGAGATCACCCGACTGCCGGAGTACTACCCGACCCGGGCCGAGCGGGCCGTCCTGGCGGGCCGGGCCGGGGAGATAGCCCGGCTCACCGAGGCGAAGACCCTGATCGAGCTGGGCTCGGGATCGTCGGAGAAGACCCGCCTGCTGCTCGACGCGCTGACCGCGCAGGGCAGCCTCGGCACCTTCGTACCGCTTGACGTCTCGGTGAGCGCGCTGGAGCAGTCGACCGCCGAGATCGCCGCCGCGTACCCGGGGCTGCGGGTACGCGGCATCGTCGGCGACTTCACCCGACATCTGGACCGGCTGCCCACCGGTGGCCGGCGGCTGGTGGCCTTCCTCGGCGGCACCATCGGCAACCTGCTGCCGGCGGAGCGGGCCGAATTCCTGGCCGCGCTGCGCTCGGCACTGGAGCCGGGGGACTGGCTGCTGCTCGGTACCGACCTGGTGAAGGATCCCGGCGTACTCGTCCCGGCGTACGACGACGCGGCCGGGGTCACCGCCGAGTTCAACCGCAACGTGTTGCGGGTGCTCAACCGTGAACTGGGTGCGGATTTCGAGGTGGACGCGTTCGACCACGTCGCGCTCTGGGACCCGGACCAGCGCTGGATCGAGATGCGGCTGCGGGCGCGGCGGCCGATGCGGGTCCGGGTACTCGATCTCGACCTGACGTTCGCCGAGGGGGAGGAGCTGCGGACCGAGATCTCGGCGAAGTTCCGCCCCGAGGACGTCGACGCGGAGCTGGCCGCCGCCGGATTCACCGGGCAGGCCCGGTGGACCGACGACGGCGGCCTGTTCGCGGTGACCCTGGCCCAGGCGAGCTGAGCCGGGAGGGGAGCTGAGTCCCCTGGAGGGCTGGCCCGGGCGAGTTGAGTCCCCTCGGGAGCTGCGCCGGGGCGAGCTGCGCCCGGGCGGCTCTCGGCGGGACCGTCCGGTCAGCTCTCGACGTACTGCTCCACGTAGCTTCCGGTGGGCGGGATCGGGGTGATGACGTCGATCAGCACCCCGTTCGGGTCGGCCACGATGAAGTGGCGCTGCCCGAAGTCCTCGCTGCGCAGTTGCAGTGCGGCGTGGAGTCCCGCGTCGAGGACGAGTCGTTGCCACTCGGCGTCGACGTCGGTCACCTCGAAGTTGAGCAGCAGCCCCCGCACGGGGTTGCGGTACGCCTCGGGCACCGTCGGGTGGCTGTGGTCGACCAGGGCGAGTTCGTGCCCCTGGGGACCCGGGTGCCGGAGACTGACGTACCAGTCGGCCTCGAAGGTCAACTCGAAGCCGAACAGTTTGGTGTAGAAGTCCCGGGACTCCGCCAACCGGGAGGTGCAGATCACCGGATAAAAGCTGGTCAGCATCAGTGGTTACCCCTTTCGCATACCGTCGGTATGTGAAAGTAAGCTAGTTCGCGTACCGTTGGTATGTCAAGGGAGGGGCGATGCCGGATCTCAGTCGGCGGCAACAGCGGGAGCAGACCCGGCAGACCCTGCTACGGGAGGGCCGGCGGCTCTTCGCGGCCCGGGGTTACGCCGGGGTGGGGCTGACGGAAATCGTCCAGGCGGCGGGCGTCACCAAGGGCGCCCTCTACCACCACTTCGACGGCAAGGCGGCGTTGTTCCACGCCGTCCTGGCCCAGGTGCAGCAGGAGGTCGCCCGGCGGGTCGTCGCGGCGGCCGAGGTCCCGGGCGATCCGTGGCACCGGTTCACCGCCGGTTGCGAGGCGTTCCTGCTGGCCAGCACCGATCCGGAGGTACAGCGGATCATGCTGATCGACGGACCCGCGGTGCTGGGTTGGGCACAGTGGCGGGCGCTCGACGAGGCCCACTCGGCCCGTCACCTGGCGGAGGCGCTCGGCGCGCTGATCGAGACCGGGGTGCTCGCCCCGCAGCCGATCGCACCGCTGACCCGGCTGCTCTCAGGCGCGATGAACGAGGCAGCCCTCTGGCTCGCGACCTCGGACCGGCCCGAGGACAAGGTGGAGACCGTCGCCGCCCTGACCCGGATGCTCGCCGGGCTGCGCGCCACCTGAACCGCCGCGTCGGCGCCTGATGCCGGTCGGCACCTCCGCCAGACCAGCCCTTCCGTCGGTCGGCGCCTCCGTCAATCGCCACCCCCGCCGGGTCCGCGCCTCCGCTGGGTCCGCGCCTGCGCGGGTCCGCCGCCGGCTGCCTTGTCCGGTCACGGGCACCCGCCGTCGGCCCCTGGTCACGCGGGTCGGGCGGCCGAGGGTGCCTGGATGCCGTCGGAAGTGCTCGGGTATGGTCGTCGGCAGCGAAGGGGAGTAGCTCCCAACGTCGTGGTCGACATACTGGTGTGCGCGTGTCGTGCACCCGGCCACGCGGCCTCACCTGGTGGGGCGGGCGAGACCTTCGACTCAGGCAGCAATGCCGGGTCGAGGTCGCCCACGCCCCCCGCCCGGCATCGACCGGGAAGGGTGACATGGAGGATTTCAACACCGCCTTGGCGATCAGCTTCGGCGTCATCTTCGTGGCCGAGTTGGGCGACAAGTCGCAGTTGATGGCGTTGACCTTCGCCACCCGGTTCAAGGCACTACCGGTGATCATCGGCATCACCGTGGCGACCTCGGTGGTGCACCTCGCCTCGGTCGCCCTCGGCGTCGGGCTCGGCGCCGCGCTTCCCACCGGCTGGATCGCCCTGGTCGCCGGGCTGGCCTTCCTCGGATTCGGGATCTGGACGCTGCGCGGCGACTCGCTCACCGAGGAGGAGCGGCGCAAGGCGGAGCGGACCCGCCGATCCGCGATCATCGCGGTCTCGATCGCCTTCTTCCTTGCCGAACTCGGCGACAAGACCATGCTGGCGACGATCACCCTGGCCACCCAGCACGGCTGGTTCGGCACCTGGCTCGGCTCCACCATCGGCATGGTCGCCGCGGACGCCCTGGCCATCGGGATCGGCCGGATCCTCGGCCGCCGCCTACCCGAGCGGACCATCCGGTACGGCGCCAGCGCGCTCTTCGGGATCTGTGGTGTCTGGCTGCTGGTGGACGCGGTCCACCAACTGACCTGACGATCCCGGTGTGGGACGGCCGGGATGCGGGTAGCTGTTTCGACGGCCAGCGGGCTGTCCGGCGGAGCGTGGCCCGAACGGAGGATCACTGCATGACCAGGCACGATGAGCCGAACGAGTACGGGTTCGCCGGGGACGCGACGATGCCCGAGCCGGAACTGCCGCACAAGCGGGACGTGGTCGCGGAGGAGGCCGAGGACGTCGCCGTCCCGGGTTCGGACCTGTCGCGCGAGTTCCGGGAGGCGCTTGCCGACTCGGACCAGGTGGACGAGGCGGACGATGATGGGGAGCAGTCACCGCGGCGTTGAGTTTCGGGCATCAGGCGACGGCACCGGCCGGTTTGGCCAGCGCCGTCGCCTTTCCGGTTGCCCGTCCCTCCGCCTCGCCCTCCGCTGTCGTCTCCGCCTCGCCCCGCCCGCACCGCGTCGACGGTCCTGCCTGACGGACCTCGTCGGCTGACACGCCGCTGGTACTTATCGGCGTTATTGTGCCGACTGCGACTACTGAGGGCGCTCAATCATCTACATTCGGTAGGAACTGCCATGCGACAACTCGGAACTTCTTCATACTTTCGCATTTTTGTGATCATTCGATGTCTTTGGCACCCCTGACCGGTTGGTGCCGAGACGGAAGGCCGGGGCTGATGGATCTGCACACTTACCTGCGCGCGCTGCGTCAACGCTGGTGGGTGGTACTCGCGACGGTGATGGTCGCGCTGGGCCTCGCCGGGTTCGTCACGGTACGGGCGACCCCGCAGTACGCCTCCTCGGTGACCTTCTTCGTCACCTCCTCCGGGCAGGGCATGACCGATGCCTACCAGGGCAGCCTCTTCCTCCAACAGCGGGTCAAGTCCTACGTCGACCTGCTCAGCAGCGACCGGTTGGCGCAGACCGTCGCCGCGGAGGAGCGCGTCGGGCTCACCGCGGACGAGGTGCGGTCCCGGGTCAGCGCGCGGGTCGAGGCGGACACCGTCCTGCTCTCCGCCACGGTCACCGACTCCGACCAGGCCAGGGCGCTGCGCCTCACCGAGGCACTGGCGGCGCAGTTCGTGAAACTCGTGCACACCATCGAGACGCCGCCCGGGGCCAAGGAACCTCCCATCAAGATCGAGGTGGTCGGCGGCCCCCGGGTGAACGCCGAGCCGGTCTCGCCCCGCCCGGTGCGCAACCTCGTCCTGGCCGGCGTCTTCGGGCTGGTGCTCGGCGCCGCGCTCTCGGTACTGCGCGGACTGACCGACACCACCTTCCGGGACGGCGAGACCCTCCAGGAGGCGACCTCGGCGCCGCTGCTCGGCAGCATCCCGTACGACGGGCAGGCCCGGTCGAACCCACTGATCGTCGGTACGGCGGCACAGACGGCCCGGGCCGAGGCGATGCGGAAACTCCGTACCAACCTGCGGTTCGTGGACGCCCAGGAGCCGGCCCGAGTCATCGCGGTGACCAGTGCGGTGCAGGCCGAGGGGAAGTCGACGCTCGCCTGCAACCTGGCGATCACCCTCGCCGAGGCGGGCTGGCAGGTGCTGCTGGTCGACGCGGACCTGCGCCGGCCCCGGGTCGCCGGCTATCTCGGGCTCGGCTCCGGCGCCGGCCTGACCGACGTGCTGATCGGCGAGGTCGCGGTCGAGGACGTGCTGCAACCGTGGGGCGACAAGTCCCTGCTGGTCCTGCCGGGCGGCTCGGTGCCGCCCAACCCGAGCGAGCTGCTCGGCTCGAAGGCCATGGCCGACCTGCTGCTGTCGCTGCGCGAGCTGACCGACATCGTCATCATCGACACCCCGCCGCTGCTGGCCTTCACCGACGGCGTGGTGGTCGCGGTGCAGGCCGACGGTGCGCTGCTGGTGGCCCGCCAGGGCAAGACCCCGAGCGCGCAGACCGCCGCCGCCGCGCAGGCGCTGCACTCGGTCTCCGCCCGGGTGCTCGGCTGCGTGCTGAACATGTCGAAGGAAAACAAGATCGACGTCGAACAGTACCGGGCGTACCGGAAGGGTGCGCCGGTGGAGACGGTCCTCGCCGCCCGCGGCGACGGCCCACCCGCCGCCGACCCGGTGCGTTTCCCCCCGAACGACACCGTGGCCGCCGCGTCCGCGGACAACACGGAGGAGCTCGACCGGGTACCGCGATGACGCGGGCTCGCCCGGTCGCGGGGTGATCGGGGGATGAAAAATGAAGATCGGCGTTATCTCGTACTGGTTTCCGCCTGAGCCCGCCTTCATACCGGGTTGCCTGGCCGAGGAGCTGGCCGCACGCGGTCACGAGGTGCGGGTGCTCACCGGGTTCCCGAACCATCCGACCGGCCAGGTCTACCCGGGGTACCGGCAGCGGTGGCGGCACCAGACCGACGAGGGCGGGGTGCTCGTCCGGCGGGTGCCGGCGTACGCCAGTCACGACGGTACGGCGGCCCGGCGGGCGGCCCGGCAGCTCACGTACGCGATGAGCAGCGCGCTGGCCGCCCCCGGTTTCCTGGCCGGGGTGGACGCGCTCTACGTGCACTTCCCGCCGGCCGGCGCGTACGCGGCGGCGGCGCTGCTCCGGACGCTGCGCCGGGTACCGGCGGTGCTGCACGTGCAGGACATCTGGCCGGCCGGGGTGACCCCGCCACCCGGGCAGGCGGGGCAGGCAGGGCAGGACGGCTCGGGCGGCTTCACCCACGGGCTGCTCACCCGGACGATGCGGGCGATCTACCGTTCGGCGGCCGGGATCGCGGTGATCTCACCCTCGATGCGGGACGTGGTGATCGAGCGGGGCGCCGATCCGGACCGGGTGCGGGTGGTGCTGAACTGGACCGACGAGCGGCTGTTCCGGCCGATGGGTACCACCCCGGCGGCCCGGCGGGCGATCGGGCACCGGGGGTACACCACGGTGATGCACGCGGGCACGATGGGTCCGTTCCAGCGCGTCGACACGGCGGTACGGGCCGCCGCGGCGGTCAACGGCAAGATCGATCTTGATCTGGTACTCGTCGGGTCCGGGCCGGAGGAGCGGCAGTCCCGGCAACTGGCCGAGGAGTTGGGTGCGACGAACGTCCGGTTCCTCGGCTGGCGTCCCCCGGCCGAGATGGCCGACCTGTACGCCGCCGCCGAGTACCAGCTCGTGCTGCTGCGTGACCATCCGGCCCTGCGCGGTGCGGTGCCGGCGAAGTTGCAGGCGGCGCTGAGTGCCGGGGCGCCGGTGGTCGCCTCGGCCGGTGGGGACACCGCCGACCTGGTGGAGCGGGCCAGGGCGGGACTCTCCTGCCCGCCGGAGGACTGGCAGGCGCTGGCGGACCGGTTCGCCCTGGCCGCGGTGATCCCGAGTAACGCCCGCGCGGAGATGGCACAGCGGGCCCGGGACAGTTACCTGTCCCGGATGTCGATGCGGACCGGTGTCGACCAGATGGAACAGATGCTGGCCGAGGCTGCTGTCAGTCGACGGCGCCGTTGACCTGGGTCTTCCTCCGTGGGCGAGGGCCGAGGCGTTGTCCGATTCATGAGTATTACTCACAATAAAGGCATAAAAGTATCATAGAAGCCTTCGAAATACCAACCGCGAACTGTCCACCGTGCTATAGAGATATAGGCACTAACTGCGTTGTGTCTACTTTCATCCGAGTTAGTCGAAAGCGGTGGTGGCGGTGGGGGACATGTCCCCGAGGCGGCGGGCGTCCCGTCGTCGAGTGGTCCGGCGGCAACTCCGCCGGATCCTACTCACCGCACTCGTCGTCGGTTGCCTGCTGGCTGTCGCCGGCGGCTGGCTCGGCCTGCGCGGCTGGCAGGCCGGTGGCCACCTGGAGAACGCCGCCAGCCTGGCCCGGGAGCTGAGCCAGCAGGTGCTGGACGGCCAGACCGCGCAGGCACGCCGAACCCTGGAGGCGCTGCAACAGCAGACCGCCGCCGCCCGGTCCCGTACCGGAGACGTGGGCTGGCGCGCCGCCGGCTCCGCACCGTACGGCGGCCGGAACATCGCGGCCGTCCGGGAGCTGGCGGTCGGCGTCGACGAACTCGCCCGGCGGGCCTTCCCGGCACTGGTCGAGCTGAACCCCCAGGCGCTGCTGCCCACCTCCGGGCGGCTCGACCTGGCCGCGCTGCGCGGCGCGATGCCCACGCTCGCCGAGGCGGACAGCGCGGTACACGAGGTCCGGGACCGGATCCGGACGGTGCCGACCGCCGGGCTCGTGCCCACCGTCCGGGACGCAGTCTCGCAGCTGCGCACCGAACTGGACCGGCTGGCCGAGGTGACCTCCGCCGTCCGGCGCAGCGGGGTGCTGCTGCCGACCCTGCTCGGCGACAACGGCACCCGGACCTACCTGGCGGTCTTCCAGAACCTCGCCGAACCCAGGGCCACCGGCGGGATCTTCGGTGCCTACGCCGTCATCCGGGCCAGCAAGGGCGAGGTGAAACTGGTCAAGCAGGGCCCGGCCACCGATCTCAACACCTACGGCAAGCCGCCGCTGCCGCTGAGTCGGGAGCTACGCGCCCTCTACACCGACCTGCCCGGGATCTATCCGGCGGACGTGAACCTCACCCCACACTTCCCGACCGCGGCCACCCTGATCCGCGAGATGTACCGGCGGGCCGGCGGGGGCACCGTCGACGGCGTACTCGCCACCGACCCGGTCGCGCTCTCCTACCTGCTCAAGGCCATCGGGCCGGTGCCGGTACCCGGGCAACCGACCCTCACCGCGCCCACAGTGGTGCGTACCCTGCTGTCGGACACGTACCGGCGGCTCGACAAGCCGGCCCAGCAGGACAACTACTTCGCTGCCTCGGCCCGGGCGGTATTCGACGCCCTGCTCAACCGACAGGTGAACCCCCGCGCCGTGGCGCAGGCGGTAAACGCCGCCGTCGCCGAACGCCGGATCCTGTTCTGGAGCGCGCACCCCGGCGAGCAGCGGGAACTCGTCGACACCCGACTTGCCGGAGCGCTGCCGGAGCAGGAGACGGTGCAGAACGTCGGCGTCTTCCTCAACGACGGCAGCGGCGCCAAGCTCGGGTACTACCTGCACCGCTCGGCGGAACTCACCGTCGGGGACTGCCGGGCGGACGGCAGCCGGGAACTCCACCTCCGGCTCACCCTGCGCTCGTCCGCACCCTCCTCCGGACTCAGCGCGTCGGTACGTGGGCTCGCGATGTCCGGCGACCCGTACACCGCCCGGGTGCTGGTCTCGATCTTCAGCCCGGTGCGCGGCTCACCGCTGCGCGCCCGGGTGGACGGGAAGGCGACGCCGATGGGTGGCGGCGTCGAGCGGGGGCGCCGGGTCGGGGTACTCGCCGTCGACATCGGACCCGGGCGCACCCGCGTACTCGAGGTGGGTCTGCTGACCCCGCCGAAAGCCAGTGGTACGGCCGAGTTGTGGCTCACCCCCGGCCCGACCCCATGGACCACCCGTGTCAGTTCCGCATCCGCGTGTGGCCGGTAGGCCGGCGCGTCAGGACAGGTCATGCGATCCGTTGTGAACGTCATGCGATCAGTAGAGAGAGGATCCATCATGCGGCTTTCCCGCATCATCGGCTCGGCCGTGGCGGCGCTCGCCACGGTGGGCGCGTTCGCCATCGCGGGGTCGCCCGCACAGGCACAACCACAACCGCCGTACCCACCACAGCCACCGTCGTTGACGGTCAGCGACCAGACCGTGGGCGTCGATCAGACCTTCACCGTCTTCGGCTCGGGGTTCGGCGGTAACGAACTCGTCCGGCTCGTCTTCACGCGTACGCCGTCCGCGCTCGGCGCCGAGACGGCGGCGCAGGACTCCGGCGGGGTTGGCGCGATGCTGCCGCTCGCCCAGGCACCGACGGTGTACCGGAATCCCACCACGATCACCGTCCGGGCCAATGTGACCGGGGAGTTCTCGGTCCGGGTCCGGTTCAGCCGTACCGGCACCGTGACCATCACCGCGACCGGGCTCACCACCGGTAGGACGGCGAGCACCACGGTCAGCATCGTGCAGGCGCAACCACCGCTGCCGGTCACCGGTAGCAGCACCGGGCCGCAGATCGCGCTCGGCACCATGCTGCTGATCGCCGGCGTGCTGCTGGTGCTGGTGGCGGTCGCCTGGCAGACCAGGAGCCGTCGCCGGGGCCGGTCGCGGGAGCTGACCTCGGTCGGCTGACCATCACGCGGGCGGCGTACGCCGCCCGCACGTCGCAGGGCGCCTGCCGGACGGAGCATCCCGTCCGGCAGGCGCCCTCGTTACCGTCGTGGGAACCGTTGACCGCCGCTTTACTGCTTTACTATGGTGCTAGAAAAGCAGTAAGGGGTTACCGTGTTCGTCTTCCGGCTCGACACCCGCTCCGGCGTGCCGCCGTACCTGCAACTCGTCCAGCAGGTCCGCCAGGCGGTGCTGCTGGGTTTTCTCCAACCCGGTGACCGCCTCCCGCTCATCCGCGAGGTGGTCGAGGACCTGGCGATCAATCCGAACACCGTCGCCAAGGCGTACCGGCAGATGGAGCAGGAGAACCTGGTCACCGGCCGGCCCGGCCAGGGCACGTTCGTCAACGAACAGCAGTCGGCCGCGATGCCGGCGTCGACGTACACGTCGCTGCGCCGCGGCCTGGCGACCTGGCTGCGCCGCGCCTACGCGGCCGGCCTCGACGAGCAGGCGGTCGACGCGCTTTTCACCTCCGTCCACCAGCAGACGAGGAATGAGGACGTGGCGTGACAGCGACCGGGTTCGCGCTGCGCACCGACGGTGTGGGCAAGCGGTACCGGAAGGGCTGGGCGCTGCGCGACTGCACCCTGGCCCTGCCGGCGGGCGGCGTGATCGCCCTGGTCGGGCCGAACGGCGCGGGCAAGACCACGCTGCTGCGCCTGGTCGTCGGGCTGCTGGCCCCGAGCACCGGCACGGTGGAGGTCCTCGGCCACGACGTCACCGCCAGCACCCCGCAGACCCTGTCCCGGGTCGGGTTCCTGGCCCAGGAACACCCGCTGTACAAGCGCTTCACCGTCGCCGAGATGCTCCGCTTCGGCCGGGCCTGCAACAGGCGGTTCGACCAGGGGCTGGCCGAGCGCCGGCTGGCGGGGCTGGGCATCCCGCTCGACCGCAGAGCCGGCACGCTCTCCGGCGGGCAGCAGGCCCAGGTCGCGTTGGCGCTGGCCCTGGCGAAGCGGCCGGACCTGCTCGTCCTCGACGAGCCGGTGGCCAGCCTCGACCCGCTGGCTCGACACGAGTTCATGCAGGTCCTGATGGGTGCGGTGGCCGAGGGCGGGGTGACCGTCCTGTTCTCCTCCCACGTCGTGCACGAGCTGGAGCGCGTCTGCGACCACCTGGTCGTGCTCAACCACGGCCGGGTCACGCTCACCGGTGACATCGACACCCTCCTCGCCGAGCACCGGCTGCTCGTCGGCCCGCGCACGGCAAACGACCTCGACCGGGCCGGCACCGTCGTGGAGGCCGTGCACAGCGACCGGCACACGACCCTGCTGGTACGCGACGGCGCGATCCCGGCCGCGCCCGGGTGGCAGGCCCAGCCGGTCGCGCTGGAGGACCTGGTGCTGGCGTACCTGCGCCGGCCGTCCGGGCCGAGCGTCGCGGTCACGCCGGGGGTGCCGGTATGACGTGGTTGATCTGGCGTCAGCACCGGACCGAGGTCTGCGTGCTGGGTCTGCTCGTCGGCATGTTCGGCATCGCCCTGCTCGTGCTCGGGGCGCAGGCACACGACCTGTTCCCCGGCGGTCCCGCCCGGTGTGCGGGAGAGGCGGGTGTCAACGAGGCCTGCACGTCCTCCTTCCGCCGGCTCGACGAGGAGTACGGCTACGTCGAGAACCTCCTGGCCGCCTTCTATCTGGTCCCCGTCGTCATCGGTGCGTTCCTCGGTGCGCCGCTGCTCGCACGCGAACTGGAGGACGGCACCTGGCAGCTCGCCTGGACGCAGGCCGTGCCGAGGATGCGCTGGCTGGCGGCCAAGCTCGTGGCACTGGCCGGCATCACAGTCGCGCTCACCGGGATGTTCACCGCGGTGCTCACCTGGTTCCGTCAGCCGTTCGACGCGTGGGAAGGGCGGTTCCAGTACGACGCCTTCGACCTGGAGGGACTCGTTCCGGTGGCGTACGCGCTGTTCGCCTTCGGCGTCGCCACCGCCGCAGGGGCGATCCTGCGACGCAGCCTGCCCGCCTTCGGCGTCGCGTTCGGGGCGTTTCTCGCCGCCCGGATGTCGGTGGCGCTGTTGGCCCGTCCCGCGTACGCCACGCCGCTCACCACCATGGAGCCGGTCCCGGTCGGCGGCGCGGAGGACCAGCCGGGAAACCGGCCCGGGCACAGCGTCGCTGACTGGATGATCGAGGACGGCTACGCGGACGCCACCGGGCGCAGGCTGAGCTGGACCGAGTACCACGAGCTGGAGGAGGCTGCCAACCGGGCCGGCACCAACGTCAACCAGTTCCTGCACGCCCGTGGCATCCAGCAGTTCGGGGTCTACCACCCGGCCGACCGGTTCTGGACGTTCCAGCTCATCGAGGCGGCCCTGTTCGTCGCCGTCGCGGCGATCCTGATCGGTGTGGTGGTGTGGCGGGTACGACGCCGTGTGATCTAGCTGGTCAGGTGCCGAGCTGGCAGCCGGGGCCACGGACCAGCCGCTGGAAGTCGGGGCACTGGAGGAAGTCCTCCACCGGGCAGTCGAGCGCGTGGTCGAGCAGGTCCCGGGAGGCGGTCGCGACCGCGATCCGGCGGTCCAACTCGTCGCGGTGCCGCTGAAGCACGGCCCGGCGGGCCTGCGCGTCGTCCGCGCCGAGCATCATCCGGAGCTGGTCGAGGCCGATCCCCACCTCGCGGCCGCGCATGATTATCGCCACCCGGGTGACCTGGGCGGTCGTGTAGCGGCGGCGGCCGTTGACCCGCCGGTCCGGCTTGATCAGGCCGACCGACTCCCAGTGCCGCAGGACGTGGGTGGCCAGCCCGAACTGGGCGGCCAGCTCGCCGATGGTCAGCTCGGCTTCATCGGCCGGTGCGGGGCTTGACTTCATGTTGACATTAACATGCAGAGTGGGTCCCATGGTCAAGCGAGAGAGCGCCCGCCAGGCCTGGGACAGGCGCGCGGCGGGCTACGACAGGGCAGGCGACCGGATGGAGCGGCTGACGATCGGGGACAGCCGGGAATGGATCTGCGCGCGGGCCAGGGGGCGGACCCTGGATGTCGCGGTCGGCACCGGCCGCAACCTCTCCTGGTACGACGGGGACGTCGAACTGGTCGGCATCGACCTCAGCCCGAACATGCTGGCGGCGGCCCGTCGCCGAGCCGGTTTGCTGGGCCGGCGGGTCGACCTGCGCGAGGGCGCGGCGGAACGGCTGCCCTTTCCCGACGCCTCCTTCGACACCGTTGTCTGCACCCTCGGGGTCTGTGCCGTCGTCGACCGGGACGCGGCCCTCGCCGAGATGCGCCGGGTACTCCGTCCGGGCGGTCGGCTGCTGCTGCTCGACCACGCGGAGCGGCGGTGGCTGCGCGGACGCCCCGCCGACCTCGCCACCCGGCTCGGCTTCGTCACCGAGGCCCGGGACCGGCTCCGCCTCGGCCTGATCGAGCGGCTGGCCGCCCGGAAACCGGCCTGATCGAGCGGCTCGCGGCGGCGGAAGCCGGGGTGATCGAGCGCGGGTAGCGGCGGCGAAAGGCGGCCTGATCGGGCGGCTCGCGGCGGCGGGAACAGCCTGATCGGACGGCTGGCCGTGCGGAAGCGGGCCTGGCGGGGCGGGACCGGACGACTGTCGCCCCCCGTTCCTGCGCGACCTCGTCCGGCACCGCCCGCTCGCGGTCCTCCCAGCCCGCCCGGTGTTCCGTCGGGCCAGTGAACAACCTCGACCGCGGTCGAGGTCAACCCGGTTCTCCGGGCCGTCGGGCCTGACGGTGCACGATGACGTTCAGGCCAGTGCCGCGCGGACCTCCGGCACCACCTCTTCGGCGAAGATCCGGGACTGCCGTTCCCGGTCACCGCTGGGCCAGAAGACGAAGGTGTTCATCCGCTGCTCGGTGTGCAGCCGGGTCAGCGTCTCGACCCAGCGCCGTACCGGGCCGTGGAACGGGTCCCGGTCCTCCGGGCGGATGAGTCCCATTACGTTGTAGAGCCGGACGATCCGCCCCGGATCCCGGCCTGCCGACCGGGCGGCCTCGTCGATGAGTTGGTTGAGTTCGCCGACCCGCTCCGGTGACACGTACGGCGCCGACACCGACCAGCCGTCAGCCTTGGCGCCGACCAGTCGGACCGCCTTCGGGCCGACCACGCCCAGCCAGAGTCCGATCTCGTGCGCCGGACGGGGCCCGGGGCGCAGCCCCTGCACGGTGTAGTGCCGGCCCGCGAACTCGTACGGCTCACCGGCCCAGGAGGCCCGGATGACGTCGATCGCCTCGGTCAGGGCGGCCCGGGCGGTGCGACGGTCACGCCGTGGGCCACCCATCCCGGCGATCGCGTCGACGAACCCGCCCGCGCCCAGCCCCAGCTCGAACCGTCCACCACTCAGCACGTCGATGCTGGCCGCCTGCTTGGCCAGCATCGCGGGCGGGCGCAGCGGCAGGTTCGCCACATTCGGGAAGAGGTGCACCCGACCGGTCCGGGCGGCCAGCCAGGTGAGCACGGTGAAGGTGTCGAGGAAACCGTCGTTGTAGGGATGGTCCTGGACACCGACGTACTCGATGCCGCTGTCGTCGGCGATCGTGGCGATCCGTTCGGCGATGGCCAGGCCACCGACGTTCGGGTCCACGTTGAGGCCGAACCTCACCGGCTGATCCATGGCGCCAGTCTGGCATCCGAGCCGCGCCGGCGGGTCGGCCAGTCCGGCCTGCCACGCCGCCGGGCGGCGTAGGCTCGACCGGTGAGCATCACCGAACCGATGCCGGGGGAGACCCTGCCACCGGGCACCGGAGCGGGCGCGGGGACCGAACCGACGAACGTGCTGCTGCCCGGCCACGACGTGCCGCTTGGCCGGTATACGACGGTGCGTCGGCTGTTGCCACAGCGCCAGCTCCGCACCATCGGCGCCTGGTGCTTCGTCGACCACTTCGGTCCGGACGACGTGGCGAACCGGCCCGGCATGGGGATCGGGCCACATCCGCACACCGGATTGCAGACGGTGACCTGGCTGGTGCACGGCGAGATCCGGCACCTGGACAGCCTCGGCAACGACCAGCTCATCCGGCCCGGTCAGCTCAACGTGATGACCTCCGGCCACGGCATCGCGCACGCGGAGTACTCGCCACCGGAGCATCCGCCGACCCTGCACGGGCTGCAACTGTGGGTCGCGCTGCCCGACGCGGCCCGGTCCGGCCCGCCCGGGTTCGCCCACCACGCCGAACTTCCGGTGCTCACCGAGCCGGGCTGTTCGGTGACCGTACTCGTCGGGGAGCTGGCCGGGGTCCGGTCGCCCGCGGTGGTGTACTCGCCGTTGCTCGGCGCGCAGCTCTGGCTGCCCGACGGTGGTGCGGCCCGGCTACCGCTCACCGCCGGCTTCGAGCACGGCCTGCTGGTGATGTCCGGGGCGGCCGAGGTCGACGGGGTCGCGCTCACCCCCGGCTCGCTGCTCTACCTCGGGGCCGGTCGTGCCGAGCTGGCGGTGCGGGCGAGCGGCCCGGCCCGGCTGATGCTGCTCGGCGGCGAACCCTTCGACGACGCGCTGGTGATGTGGTGGAACTTCGTCGGGCGCTCGCACGAGGAGATCGCCGAGGCCCGCGCGGACTGGGCGGCCGGAAGCCTGCGGTTCGGCCGGGTGCAGGGTGACGACTCGGCACCGCTGCCGGCGCCGTCGATGCCGACCACCCGGTTGAAGAGCCGCGACCGGCACGGACGTACCGTCGGCTGACGGTCGTGCCCCGCGGCTGACGGTCGTGCCCTGCGAGTGATGGTCGTGCCCCGGCGCACCGCACCGCATCGTCGGTCGGTCTGGCGCCGGTGTGGAAACCGGCGACTCCGGCCAGCTTTGGCCCGACCTGTGGTGGGTAGTCGCCGGCATGGCGACGACTGCGACGACGAGCGTCGAGGACCGCAAGCGGCTCGCCCGCCGGCTGGTGGCACGCAGCCGAGGCTTCGCCGAGGAGTACGGCTTCCAGGTCACCAACAACCCGGCGAGCCTGTTCCAGGTGCTTTGCCTGGCGATCCTGCTCCGCCGCACCGGTGACGTGCGGCGGGCGGTCGAGCCGGCCCGGGCGTTGCGGGACGCTGGTTGGGAGAGTCCGGCCCGGATGGCCGGGTCCCGCCCCGAGGCGCGCTCGGCGGTGCTGCGCGAGCACGGTCGGGGCGCCGACGCCGACCGGTTGGCCGGCACCCTGGGCGAGCTGGCCGGGGCACTCGTCACGCGCTACCAGGGAGACCTGCGTCGACTGCGGACCGCCGCGAGACAGGTGCCGGCCCGGGAGCGGGCGTTGCTCGCCGAACTGCCGGGAGTGGACGCCGAGGTGGTGGAGCTGTTTCTGCGCGAGGTGCAGGCACTCTGGGCCGAGACGGCCCCGGTCGCGGACCGTCGGGCGCTCGTCGCCGCCCGCCGGCTCGGGCTCGGCCGTTCAGCGGCCGACCTGGCCACGTTGGCCGGTGGCGGTGAGTCGACGGAGAAACTGGCCTGGTTGGTGGGTGCCCTGGCCAGGATAGATCTGGAGGACAGATACCACGAAATCGCCCGTTGAGCGGCGAAAGAGCGTGCTTTCGCGCACAGTTTTCCGGATTCCTGACCGAACGGTCCATCCCGCATCATAGGGTGGGTGGGCGGCGTCAGCCAGCCTGGTTCAGGTCGGCCCGCCGCGGTCCGGTGAGCGTGTCCGGTTCGGACGTGTGACCTCACCGGGGTACTGGCGGACGTGGCGCCCGGGACACGACGCGCGAGCGGCTGTGAACGGGCGCCCCGTCCGGTACCTTCCCATCGATCCACCACTCAGGCCAGCCCATCCGTCCACTCTGGACGGTGCGTCGCTCACTGGGCCAGTCCGGCGAGCAGGTTGATGGCCGCGGCGATGATCACAGCGCCGAACAGGTACGACAGCAGGGCGTGCCCGAGCACCGTCACCCGCATCGCCTTGGTGGTCAGGTCGGTGTCGGCGACCTGGAACGTCATCCCGATGGTGAACGAGAGGTACGCGAAGTCCGTGTACCGGGGCGGGTCGTCCTCGTGGAAGTCCACCCCGCCGTCCTCGCCCGTGTAGTAGAGCCGGGCGTAGCGGGAGGTGAAGACGGTGTGCACGACCGTCCAGGAGAGCAGCACGCTGACGATGCCGAGTCCGATGTGCAGTTCACGGTCGATGCCGCGCGCCTCATGGTCGGTGGCGAGCAGGATGCCGATCGCCGACAGGCTCGCCAACCCGGCCCCGAGCAGCACCGCGTCGCGTATCGGGCGGCTCGGATCCTCCCGGACGGCGAGTTCGGCGGTCTGCCGCGAGTCCCTGGGCCACAGCACCCGCCAGGCCCACAGCAGATAGGTCGCCGCCGCCGCGTCCCAGCCGATCAGCGGTCCGATCAGCGGCGAGAGCACGACGGTAGCCGGGATCCCGACGCAGACTCCGACCACCATGATGACGGCCATCTGGATCGAGGCCTGGGGCGGGTCGTACCAGGGTCTGCGCCGCATTCCCGGAACAGCTGGTCAGATCTGGCGCATGTGCCGGGCGACCCGCTGGTGGGTACGGTCGCGGGTCTTGGCGGCCAGTTCCGCCGGGCTGGCATCCGGGGCCAGGTCCGTCTTGGCGGACCGGGCCACCTCCTCGGTGTTCTGGTAGTCCACCGGGGGCATCCCGCGCAGTGCCTGGAGCACCTCGCGGGGCGCCCCCGCGCGTTCGGCCTCCCGGACGATGTCCTCCTTCGGCGCCGGAAAGTCCATCGACTTCAGGTACCGCAGTACGTCCGCGTTGGTCACCATCGGATCCCGCTCCTCGCCGGTTGGCTGGTTCACCGGCCGGCCGGATACCCGTTGTCGGCACCCTCACGCCTACCCCGAAGGACGGATCACCTGCTGCGCCGGCAGGTGCCAAGCCCGTGGCGCCGGTAGGTGTTCAGCGCACGGCGCCGGCACGTGCCAGGCCCGAGGCGCGTCGGGTGTTCAGCCGACTGCGCCGTCGGTGCGCAGCCGGCGGATCCGGTCGGCGTCGAGGCCGAGTTCGCCGAGCAGTTCGTCGGTGTGCTCGCCGGGCTGCGGCGGTGGCCGGCGGATCGATCCCGGGGTACGGCTGAACCGGGGTGCCGGGGCCGGCTGTTCGGCTCCGGCGTGGATCACGAAGACGTCCCGGGCGGCGAGGTGCGGGTGCCGGGGCGCCTCCGCCCAGTCGAGAACCGGTACCACGCAGGCGTCGGTCCGCTCCAGCAGCGCGGCCCACTCGTCGCGGGTACGGGTCCGGAAGAGTCGCGCCCAGGCCTGGTGCAGCGCCGGCCAGTTCGCCGGATCGTCCCGGTCCAGCGCCTCGTCCGGCGGCAGCGGAAAGCCGGTCAGCCGGACCAGTTCGGCGTAGAACTGCGGCTCCACCGCGCCCACGGCCAGGTACCGGCCGTCGGCGCACTCGTAGGTGTCGTAGAACGGGGCGCCGCCGTCGAAGATGTTCACGCCACGGTCGTCGCCCCACCGGCCCGTCCGGCGCATCGAGTGGATCATCGTGGCCAGCAGGGAGACCCCGTCGACCATTGCCGCGTCCACCACCTGCCCGGTGCCGCCGCCCCGGATGTCGAAGAGCGCGCAGACCACGCCGAGGGCGAGCAGCATCCCGCCACCGCCGAAGTCGCCGACCAGGTTCATCGGCGGTACCGGCCGCTCGCCGGCCCGGCCGATCCCGTGCAGTACGCCGGTCAGCGCCAGGTAGTCGATGTCGTGCCCGGCGTACCGGGCGTTCGGGCCGTCCTGCCCCCAGCCGGTCATCCGGCCGTAGACCAGTTGGGGGTTCACCGCCAGGCAGTCGTCCGGGCCGAGCCCGAGCCGCTCGGTGACGCCCGGCCGGAAGCCCTCGATCAGCACGTCGGCGCCACGGACCAGGTCCAGCACCACCTGCCGGCCGTCCGGCGTCTTGAGGTCGACGGCGATCGACCGGCGACCCCGGTTCAGCAGGTCGGGATGGGGGGTGCCGAACCGCTCCGGCCGGACCTGCGCCATCCGGTCCACCCGGACCACGTCGGCGCCGAGGTCGGCCAGGACCATCGCGGCGAAGGGTCCGGGGCCGATGCCGGCCAGTTCGACGATCCGGACGCCGGAGAGCGGGCCGGTGCCTGCCGGCGGGGGAGCGATCATCCGTGCACGATAGGACACCGCATCCCCACCCCCGGTTGCGGACGGCGTCGTGGCCCGACGGCCGGCACCGCCGGCACCGCCGGGTCGGCCCGCTCGGTCGTCGGCTCAGCCTGCTCGGGTTTCGGGTCAGCCTGCTCGGTCGTCGGGCCGGCCTGCTCGGTCGTCGTGTCGGCCTGTCGGTTGTCGTCGATCGGCCGGGGCAGGGCTTATCGTCACGGGGTGGAGCGGCTTGGTCACTGGCGGCTGGTGGATGCGCCCCGGCCCGGCCGGGCCGAACGGCTCGGCCGCCTCGTCGGCCTGCGGGTGGTGCGGGTCCCGGGGTTGCACCGGGTACTTGTCGTGGCCGGCTCGACAGACCGGCTCCGGGATCTCCTGACCCGGCCCGACTGCCTGCACCCGACCCGGCGGGCGGTCGTCGTCGTGGCGTACTGGCGGGCACCCCGGCGCGGCTGGTCGAGCGGCATCGGGCCGCTGGAGCACCTGCGCCGGCACCGGGTGGCGCTGCCCGGCCGGGGGCGGGGGACCGCCGTCGTCTCCGTCCGGCTCTCCGGACCGGTGCGACTGCGTGAGGTACTGCGGGCGGCGTTGGACGCGTTGGCACCGGGGCGGCCGTTGCCGGCACCGGCCGGGCCGAGCCTGACCAGCCACGGGACGCTGCCGGCGTACCTGCCGGCGGGCGCGACGGTGCTGCTCGGCGAACTGGTCGGCAACCCCGAGATCCGGGCCCACGACGTACTGCTGCGGGCGGCGGGCAGCGACGACGAGGGGCCGTACGCGGTCGGCTGGCCGGTCAGCCGACACGGGCTCCAGCCGCCGGGGGGTGCCCCGGCCGTACTGGTCGACGCCTGCCGGATCAACCCCCGTGGCCGCCGGCCCGACTGCTACCAGCCCGACGCGCCCCGGGTACGCCTCGACTTCGCCCCGCAGACCCGTCGACCCGGCCCCGGGGCGTACCCGCTGGACGGGCCCGGTCTGACCGCGCCGGTGCTGGCCACCCTGCGCCAGACCGGAGTGGTCGACTGCCCGCAACTCCCCGACGCCGAGCCGGTGGCGGTGGCGGCGCTGCTGGTCCAGATCGCGATGACCGGGGCGGTACTCGCCGTCCCGGCGTTGCCGGAGCGGGTCGCCGGGCTGCTCGCGCCGGAGTTGCGGGAACTGCTGACCGCCCCGGTGCCACCGGCCGGGACGCTGGCCCTGGAGGCGCGCAGCGTCCGGCAGCGGCGGGCAGCACTGCGCGGGCACGCGGTCGCGTTCGCCCTGCCCCGGCTCACCTCGGCGGTCTTCCCGGCACTGCCCCTCGTGCCGTCGGTGAGCGCGATCCTGTCGACCCGGCGCCCCGAACGCTTGCCGGAGGCGGTCCGGATGCTGCTCGGGCAGACGTACCCGGATCTGGAGATCGTGCTCTGCCTGCACGGCGTCGAACTGCCGGAACCGGTCCGGGCCACGCTCGCCGACTCCGGCCGGCCGTACGAGATCGTCCAGGTGCCGGGCAGCGCCAGTTTCGGTGCCGCGCTCGGTGCCGCGACCGGGCGGGCCCGGGGCAGCCTGGTCAGCAAGTTCGACGACGACGACAGCTACGCCGCCGAACACGTCTGGGATCTGGTGCTGGCCCGGCACTACTCCGGGGCGACGGTGGTGGGCAAGGGATCCGAGTTCGTGCACCTGGAGGATCGGGGCATGACCCTGCGCCGGCCGTCCGGCACCGCGGAGTCCGACTGCCAGGTGGTGGCCGGCGGCACCATCCTGATCGGCCGGGGCGACCTGGAGGCGGCCGGTGGCTGGCGGCCGGTGCCCCGCTCCGTCGACCTGGGACTGCTCGACCGGGTACGCCGGGACGGCGGCGGGATCTACCGGACCCACCCCTTCGGCTACGTCTACCACCGGCGGGCCACCGGGCACACCTGGGACCCGGGCCGGGACTACTTCCTCGACAGCGCGTCGGCGTACTGGCCGGGGTTGCCCGCCGAGGTGCTCGGTGAGTTCGAGGATCCGCCCGGCCGCCCGGAAATCGCTGGTTGCCACCTCCGGCCCACCGGGAGGTGGTAGGACTAGCGGGTGGGCATCGTGTCACCAGGCTTCCAGGGCCGGCGTCGGGAGTCCGGGCCGAACCTGCCGCCAGGGCAGTACCTGACCGAGGACTTTCCCGTGCTCTCGGCCGGCCCCACTCCCCGGGTGCCGACGACGGACTGGGAGTTCGTCATCACCACCGAGACCGGCAACGAGTTCCGGTGGAGCTGGGACGAGATGTGGGCGTTGCCCAACGAGACGCCGACGGTGGACATCCACTGCGTGACCCACTGGTCGAAACTCGGCACCAACTGGCAGGGCGTCTCCCTGGACACCCTGCTCGACGGTATCGACACCGCAGCGGACTACGCGCTGGTGCACTCGTACGGCGGCTACACCACCAACCTGCCGCTCGACGATCTGCGTGACGGGCAGGCCTGGGTGGTGCACAGGTACGACGGTGCGGACCTGCCCGCCGAGCACGGTGGCCCGGCCCGGTTGCTGGTGCCGCACCTGTATTTCTGGAAGTCCGCGAAGTGGGTGCGCGGCCTCCGCCTCGGCCTGACCGACGAGCCCGGTTTCTGGGAGACCGCCGGCTATCACGATTACGGTGACCCATGGCGCGAACAGCGGTACCAGGGAGACTGATGAAGCGGACCGGCTGGTGGGTCGCCCGGCTGGTCGACCGGCGAGCCGAGACCGCGACCTCCGGCACGCTGGTGCTCGAGGTGCCGGACTGGCCGGGGCACCTGCCCGGCCAGCACGTCGACCTGCGGCTGACCGCCGAGGACGGCTACCAGGCGGCGCGCAGCTACTCGATCTCCGCGCCCGCCGACGGGGACCGGATCGAGGTCACGGTCCAGCGGGTACCGGACGGCGAGGTCTCGCCGTACCTGCTCGACGGGCTTTCGGTCGGGGACCAGATCGAGGTCCGCGGCCCGGTCGGCGGCTACTTCGTCTGGCGGGTGACCGACCCCTCGCCGGTGTCGCTGATCGGCGGCGGGTCGGGCATCGCGCCGCTGATGGCGATGATCCGGGCCCGCCGGGCGGCCGGAAGCCGGGTACCGTTCCGGCTCATCTACTCGGTCCGCTCCGATCAGGACGTCTACTTCGCCGACGAGTTGCGCCGACGCGCCCGAGACGACCGGGGTCTCGACGTCGCCTACGTCTACACGCGGGACGTGCCGGAGGGCCTCTCCGCGCAGCCGCACCGGATCGCCGTCGCGGACGTCAACACCCACGGCTGGCCGGCGCAGCTCGAACCGGTCAACTTCGTCTGCGGCCCGACCGGCTTCGTCGAGGCGGTCTCCGACATCCTGGTCGCGCTCGGGCACGAGCCTCGGCGGATCAGGACGGAACGCTTCGGGCCGACCGGCTGACCGGCAGACCTGGGTTGATCGACGGCTGGCTGACGGCCGACCGACCGCGCGTTCAGCCCGACCGCGTTCAGCCCGACCCGTTCGAGGCTGAGGATCCTGGAGGCGAGATGACCGAGCAACTCCGACCGGACCCGGGGCGGATGGACTACCTGGACGGCAACATGCTGGCCGGGCCGATGCGGGAGGTCTTCGCGGCGGACCTGACCACGGCGACCGGCCGGTGTGCCTCCTGCGGCCAGACCGGTCCGATGGCCGGGCTGCGGGTCTACTCGAACGCGCCAGGGATGGTCGCCCGCTGCCCGAGTTGCGAGGAGGTGATGCTCCGGCTGGTGCGTACCCCCACCAGCGCCTGGCTCGACCTGCGTGGCACCACCTTCCTGCAGATCCCGATGCCGGCAGAGCCGGCCACGATGCCCGGCCCGACCGCGATGTAGCCGACCGGCCCGACCACGATCCGGTCGACGTGGTGGACCGGCGGGGGAAACCGTCTGCGGTGATGATCATCGGCTGGCACACTTGTCCGATGCTTCCCGTCGATGATCCCGCCAGCGTTCGCTACGCCCGGATGCGCTGGAACACGCCACTGTCGGAGGAACACGCCGAGCTGCTGCTGCAGAGGCTCGACGTACCGGCGGGCGGTTCCGTGCTCGATCTCGGCTGCGGCTGGGGCGAACTGCTGCTGCGGGCCGTGGCGGGCGGCGACGCGGCGCTCGGCGTCGGCGTGGACACCGACCCGGAGACCCTGGACCGGGGTCGGCGGGCGGCGGCGGAGCGCGGTCTTTCGCAGGTCAGTTTCGTCAACCAGCCGGCGGCCACCTGGCGGCAACCGGCCGACCGGGTGATCTGCCTCGGCTCGGCACACGCCTTCGGCGGGACGGCAGGCGCGCTCGCCGCCCTCGCCGACCTGGTCCGCCCCGGCGGCCGGCTGCTCTTCGGTGACGGCTTCTGGGCGCGGACGCCCTCGCCGGAAGCGGTCGAGATCTTCGGCACCGACATGCTCAGCCTGCCCGACCTGGTGGAGCTGGTCCGGAGCACCGGTTGGCGGGTGCTGCACCTCTCCACGACAGACCAGCGGGAGTGGGACGACTTCGAGAGCACCTGGCGGGCCGGCCGCCAGGAGTGGCTGCTGGCGCACCCGGACGACCTCCGGGCCGCCGGCGTACGCGACGAACTCGACGCGCGACTGCGGGAGTACGTCACTGTCTATCGTGGAGTGGTGGGGCTCGGATACTTCGTGCTCGGTCGCTGACTGTCGGAGGGCCGACCGCTACACTGGGGCCGGAACGGATTCCCTTCGATGGCCCGTGTGCGCCGAGAAGCACGCCTTTAATGATCGACATCTCCTGCGGCGGAGTCGCCGCCCGCCGATGAGCCCGGCGATCCGGGTCCGTCCCCGCCGCGAGCTGGCCGCCACCCGCCGTCGCCGGGCGCACCGCTGCTGGGGACATCTCGTCGCGGCACCCCTGTGGCCGATGCACCACGCCAACCTCGGCACGTTGCTGCGTACCTGTGACGCGGTCGGCGCATGTCTGGCCGTACCGCCCTGGCGCTGGGTCGACGAGGCGCTGGCGCGCGGGAACACGTTGCGTCGGCCGGGCTGCGTACACCGGGTCGGCGATCCGGTGCGGTGGCTGGCGACGGAGCGTGCGGCGGGCGCCCGGGTGCTCGGCGTCGAGTTGGCCGACGAGGCGGTCCGGCTCGCCGACCTGCCGGCGGCCCGCCGCCGCACCATCGTCGTGCTCGGGCACGAGTCAACCGGCATCCCGCCGGAGGCGCTGGACAACCTCGACGCGGCGGTCGAGATCCCCATGGTCGGCACCGGGCTGAGCCTGAACGTCGCGGTGGCCGGTTCCCTGGTCCTCTACAAACTCGCCGGCCTGATCTGACCGTGAGCCTGGCCGGGTCGGTTCGTCAGCGCCGAGCTGATCATCGACGGAAAGCCGTAACCGTCGGTGGTGCGCCCTAGACTGCGGCGCCATGATGGTGCGACTCGTACCGCTCGGCGGCGTCTGATGTCCAGTGTGGAGCCGGAGCCGGTGATGTCGGTGCGGCTGTCGCCGTACGCGGCAGAGTTGCTGCGCCGGATGACCGACCCCGACCGGCAGGCGGAGCGGGTCGCCGGGGCGGAGCCGGTGGAGCTGTCTCGGGTCGGCGCACGGGAGTTCGGGGTGCTGCTGGTGGCCCTGCGTGACCCGGCCCGTCCGGTGCACGGGGTCCAGCATCCCGGCTGGACGGTCCGGTGGGCGGTGGAGCAGGCGGTCCGGGAGCGGCAGCCGAGATTCACCCCGGCGTCGTGCGCGGCACTGCTGAAGGTGGAAGCCGAGCGGGCCGGTGCCGAGCCGTACGCCGCGAACCCGCCGCTGGCCGCCGCTGCCCTGCTCCGCTGCGACGGCCCGTGGCCGGACCCGGTACGCCGCAGTGCCGGTGCCATCGCCCGGAGCGTGCTCGGGTACGGCAGGATCGCCGAGCCGTACGCGGTCGCCGCGCTCGCCGGGCTGGCCGGCGGGCTCACCCGTCCGGTGCTGACCAGACTCTTCGCCTGGTCGCTCCACTCGTTCGCCCGTGACGAGTTCGACCTGCTGACGAAGCTCGGCCCGACCGCCCAACTCCTGGTCGCCGAGGTCAGCCCGGACCGGTCCTTCCTGTGCCCACCACGGCTTCCCGACGCCTGGCAGCGACTCGCCGCCATCGACGAGTACGTCTCCTTCGTCCGGCGGGTACTTGAGGCCGCGCACGCCCGGGTCGCCGCGATCCAGGCCGGTGAGCTGCCCTACGCGGCCGACAAGGCGTTCGAGCCTGCCGAGGTGGCGGTGCTGGGCCGGGCCGTCCGGCTCGCGCTGCTCCGCGCCGAGCCGTGGTTGCCGGAGCTGCTTCGCCCGCTGCTGCTCGGTGTCGCGGTCGCCCCGACCGACGCCCGCACCCTGCCGTCGCAGGCACTCCTCTACGAGGTGGCCCGGGCCGCCGGTGACTTCCCCACCCCGGAGGCACTGGCGGCGCTGATCGCCGCTCGCGGGGTGGTGCGGCACAAGGGGGTGCCGAAGCAGCTCGACCGGATGCTCAAGCGGGTCGAGCGCGGGCTCGCGGAGCGGCCCGACGCGGTGCTCCGGCTGCCCGACCTCGGCTTCGACGCCGACGGCGGATGTGTCGTCCCGGTCGGCGACCACCAGGCCGTGCTGACCGCGTCGGAGGAGGTGCTGCTGCGCTGGCGGCGCGCCGACGGCACCCTCTCGGCGACCGTGCCGGCACCGGTCCGGCGCGACCATCCCGACCGGCTCAAGGAGTTGCGCGCCCGGGTCAAGCAGGCCAGGGAACAGCTCACCGCGCTGGCCCGGACCCTGGAGGCGGGACTTGCCGCCGCCTCGGCGCAGCCGTACCGGCAGTGGCGGGAGGGGTTGGCGACGAACGGGCTCGGCTGGCAGGTGGCCAAGCGGCTGATCTGGGAGTTCCCGGACGCGTCCGGGCGGTGGCGGGCCGGGCTGCCCGACGACGGCTGGCGGGCGGGGGACCCGGACGGGGCCGGTGAGCTGTTCCGGGACGTCACGGGCGGGCCGCTGCCACCGCCCGATCCGGAGACGCCGATCCGGTTGTGGCATCCGGTCCGGGCCGGAGTCGACGAGGTCCGGGCCTGGCGGGACCTGCTCACCGGGCGGCGGGTGCGGCAGCCGCTCCGGCAGGCGTTCCGCGAGGTCTACCTGCTGACCCCGGCGGAAGAGGAGACCGGCGACCACTCGCTACGGTTCGCCGCGCACATCGTGCACTACCGGCAGCTCTACGCGCTGCTCAAGGGGCGGGGCTGGACGACCGGGATGCTCGGCCCGTGGGACGGCGGGGACAGCGGGCAGGCGTACCGGGTGCTGGCCGGCGGGACGTGGCGGGTCGGCCTGCACCACGACTACCTGGGCGAGGAGGGGGTGGAGTGTGCGAGTACCGGCCGGGTGTGGTTCGAGCGGTTGGGCGACGGTACCTGGCGGCCGAGCGCGCTGACCGAGGTGCCGGTGGAGTTGTTCAGCGAGGCGATGCGCGACGTGGACCTCTTCGTCGCGGTCACCTCGATCGCCGCCGACCCGTACTGGACGGACGGGCACACCGGGTACCTCGACTACTGGCGGGCCGAGAGCAGGCGGGAACTGAGCAGCAGTGCCCGGGTCCGCCGCGAGGCGCTGGCCGGAATCCTGCCCCGGACGAGGATCGCCGACCGGTGCACCCTCACCGACCGCTATCTCGTCGTCCGGGGCGAACTGCGGACGTACCGGATCCATCTGGGTAGCGCGAACATCCTGATGGAGCCGGACGACTCCTACCTCTGCATCGTGCCGGACCGGCGGAAGGCGCCCGGCGACATCTTCCTGCCCTTCGAGGAGGACCGCCTCGGGCTGATCCTCAGCAAGGCGTTCCTGCTCGCCGACGACGCCCGGATCACCGACCCGTCGATCCTGGCGCAGCTGCGCCCACGGCCGTGATCGGGATCGGGGATCGGGGATCGGGGGAATGGTAGGTGAGATGGTTTTCGCGACCACGGGTCGATGGCGACGGCGTGTCAGACCGGGCGGATCCCGGGCTCACTCGCCAGTGACCAGGCCCCGGTCCGTCTCGTCGAGTGGGGTGCCCGCTGATCGGCTCGCGTTCCGGTGCCGGAACATCTCCTCCAACGCGGCGAGCCCGGCCACCAGCACGAGCAGCAGACCGAGTGCGGCCAGCGCCGGCAGCAACGCCACCAGCGGCAACAGGCTGAAGCAGGCGGCGGCCACGCCGAGCCGCCGCCAGGCGATCTGCCGGTGGATGCGCCAGTGGGTGTAGGCGAAGGTGCCGAGGAAGAGGGCGCAGCCGCCGACGAGCCGGGTCATCTCGGCATCGGTCAGCAACTCGAGCGGCGCCATCACCACGTCTGCCAGGCCGTCGGCGATCGCGACGATGGCCAGACTGAACAGCAGGTGGCCGTAGACCAGGACCGTCCGCCGCAGCGCAGCCTGCTCCCGGTCGTCCGCCCGGTCCAGCGCCCACCGGAATGCCTGTACGCCGTAACCGAAGTAGGTCCACCAGAGCGCGGCGATCAGGGTGTACCCGGCGGCCATGGTCAGCACCAGGAGCGCCGTCAGCGGTTCTTCGACGGACGCCGCGCCGACCTGGATCACGGACTCGCCGAGGACCAGGATGATCAACAGGCCGTAGCGGTGCACGTAGTGCCGTGGCTCTACCCGGATCGTCCGGATGGTCCGGACGGCCAACCAGGGGCTCAACACATCGATGACAGCGGCGACGGCCCAGAGCGCGATCCGGGCCGTACCCTGCACCAGGGCCCCGGTCAGCAGCAGCGGGCCGGTCAGCACGACCACCCCGTGCGGGCTGAAGACGAAGGCCCGCCAGCGGGGGAGATTGCGCAGCGTGACCAAGCCCAACAGGATCCGGGAGGCGATGGCGGCGCTGGCGAAGAGCAGCCCGCGATCGCCGTACGCGCCGGGGATGGTCATCGCCAGCAGCACGCTGCCGAAGCCGAGCGCGAGGATCACGACCCGGCCCGACGCCATGCTGACGGGTTGCTGGTCGGTGTAGAGACCGACACCGCCCCAGATCCAGTAGACCGTTACGAAGAGGATCAGAACCTTGCCGGCGCCCGCCCAACTGTGGTTCTGGTCCAGCACGTGGGAGAACTGGGTGAGTGCGAACACGAAGGCCAGGTCGAAGAAGAGCTCCTCCCAGGTCACCATCTTGCCGTTCGGCTGCTGGGCCCGCACCGTCACACCATACCGAGGCGGTGGCCAGCGGGAATTCTCCTCGGCTGCACCACCTTCGGCGACGACGGACGGAGATGGCGCGGCCGTGCGGTTCTGCGAGCGGCCTGGCTAGGCCCGATCGACGGTGAGCAGCAGCGGGGTGTCGACCCCCTGCCCGGCGGCCAGATCGGCGAGGAAGCCACCCAGCCAGCCGAGCGCGTCGGGCGTCCATTCGGCGAGCGTGCCGTGGAAGGTCGCCCGGTGCCGGGGCGGGCCGTTCCAGAACCGGTCGTCGAACGGTGGCGTCATCGGCGGATCCTGGCCGGTAAGCGAGTACGACGCGCACTCGAACACGTCCTGGTCCAGCCCGCCGATCCGCTGGTGAACCGCCGCTGCCGCCGACGGGATGGATGGTGCCAGGCCGCTGTCCAGGGTGACCCGTACGGGCGTTCGTGCCCTCGGATCACCGTCGCCGAACCAGCCGGCGGTGCGCAGCGACGGCATCCCGGCGTACTCCGGAGGTGACGACGACGGATCGAGACCCTGCACGGGCAGCAACACCTGCACCGCCCGCAGGTCAAGGGTGCCGACCCGGGCGAGCACGTCCCCGGCGCAGCGCAGGAACTGCTGCACCGGCAGCGGCCGGTCGACGGGCAACGGCTCGACCCCCACCTGGAACCAGGCGACCAGGGACGTGTCGGGGGCGGCCAGCGGGTGGTCCTGCCCGGCGTCGTTCATGCCCCACAGGCCGGGTGCCCCGGTCGTCCGCTCCTCGACGACGCCGTCGGTGATCCGGACGACCCCGCCGACGTCGTCGAGCCAGCCCATCGCGAGCGACCGTTCGTGGAAGAGCGCGTACACGTCCCGGACGCTGCCCGGGTCCCGCCACGGATGCGGCGTCAGTTCGCCGTGGAGCGCAGCGAACATGGTGCCGGCGGGCGAGCGGGTACCGGGTGCGAGGCCGGGGCGGGCCTGGGTACTGTCGCCGGTCACCCTTCCTCCGCCGGCTCTTCGGACGGGTTGGAGTTCGGTGGCAAGGGGTTCTCCTCTCCGGAGCGGCCACTGGTGGAGCTGGCCACTGAGCCTGTCCGGCCCTGACGTCGGGTCGGACGAAGTATCCCGGATCATCCGTGCGCCATGCGTCCGTTGTGAGATGGTTTGCCCAGTGGGGCCCGCTCTTTCACCGCGACGTCCCGCGTCAGCATTCGACGTCGACGGGGGCGGCAGATGAGGTTGCTGGTCACAGGGGCGGCAATCGTCGCCGGTGGGCTGTTCGCCCGACGGCTTCTCGGTCGCTCCGGTGGCGGCGGTCGGCAGTGGCCGCAGCGCCTGGTCAGCCGCCGGAAACCGCGCTGGCACGTCGCCACGGTCAACCGCCCGGTGCACGAGATCGGCGCGGGCCAACTGCCCGAGCCGTTGACCGGGCTCGGCGACGCGGTGGAGATCCAGCTCCGGCCGGCATCCGGCGACCGGGGGACCGAGATCGCGGTGCGACTCAGGGACGGCGCCACACTTCCGGTCGCCGCGGCCGTGCGCCGGGCGGTGGGCCGGGACCCCGAGCAGGCGATCCGGGCGGCACTGCGGGAGGCGAAGCAGCTCATCGAGACCAGCGAGGTGCTGCACCCCGACCATCCGCCGACCACCGAGACGACCCCGCTGAACCGGCCACTTCAGATGGCGACCCGACATGGACGCCGGGAGGGCCGGCTGTGAAGGCGCTGGTGTGGGAAGGGGCCAACGAACTCGCCGTACGGCAGGTGCCGGATCCGCAGATCCGCAACGACCAGGACGCGATCGTACGGGTGCGCCGCACCGTCACCTGCGGGTCCGACCTGCACCTGCTCGGCGGGTACGTGCCGTTCATGGAGCGCGGTGACGTCATCGGGCACGAGTTCCTCGGCGAGATCGTCGAGATCGGTTCGCAGGTCAGTAAGCACCGGGTCGGCGACCGGGTGGTGGTCTGCTCCTTCGTCTCCTGCGGCAGGTGCTGGTACTGCCAGCAGCAGCAGTACTCGCTCTGCGACAACGGCAACACCAACCCGGCGATCACCGAGAACGTCTGGGGCTTCGCGCCCGGCGGCTGTTACGGGTACTCGCACGCGCTCGGCGGCTTCGCCGGCAGCCACGCCGAGTACATCCGGGTGCCCTACGCCGACCAGGGCGCCTTCACCGTCCCTGAGGAGGTCAGCGACGAGCGGGCCGTCTTCGCCTCCGACTCGGCGCCGACCGGCTGGATGGGTGCCGACCTCGGTGGCGTACGACCGGGCGACGTCGTGGCGATCTGGGGCGCCGGGGCGGTCGGCCAGATGGCGGCCCGCGCCGCCACCCTGCTCGGCGCCGACCGGGTCATCGTCATCGACCGGCTCGACGACCGGCTGGAGATGGCGCGGCGGCACCTCGGCGTCGAGACGCTCGACTACGAGCGGCAGGACATCGGCGGTGAACTGCTGGAACGCAGCGGCGGCCGGGGTCCGGACGTCTGCATCGAGGCGGTCGGGATGGAGTCGCACGCCGGCGGGCCGCAGCTCTGGTACGACCAGGTCAAGCAACAGCTGCGGATCGAGACGGACCGCCCGGTGGCGGCCCGGGAGGCGATCTACCACTGCCGCAAGGGTGGCAGCGTCTTCGTGTTGGGCGTCTTCGCCGGCATGGTGGACAAGTTTCCGCTCGGTGCGCTGATGAACAAGGGGCTGACCCTGCGCGGCGCGCAGCAGCACGGCCAGCGGTACATCCCGATGCTGCTGGACCGGATGGCCCGGGGCGAGCTGGTCACCGAGCACCTGGCGACGCACCGGATGCCGTTGGACGAGGCGCCGCGCGGTTACGACATGTTCAAACAGAAGCTCGACGGTTGTGTACGGGTCGTCTTCGAGCCCGCCGGCTGAGCCGCCGATGGCCTACCGGCCGAGCTGCCCGGGATCGGCCGTCAGCACCTCGGTACGCCGGGCTGCGGCTCCGGCGCCACCCCCGCCCTGCCACTGCGTTCTTCGATGGGATGAGCCGCGATGCGGAAACGGGTAACCACCGAACCCGGACAGGACCCCGGGCGGCTGATCCTGGCCCCCGCGCGCTCGGGCGGATATCCCGGGCCGGTCCGGGAGATTGTGCGGGGCAACCGACTCCTCCGGCTGCTGGGCACCACCGACGCCAAGCAGATCGGGCTGCTCTACCTCACCACGTCGTTCTTCTTCTTCCTGGTGGCGGGGATCGAGGCGATGCTGATGCGGGCCGAGCTGGCCCGGCCGGGGATGCAGTTCCTCTCCCCGGAGCAGTACAACCAGCTCTTCACCTCGCACGGCACGATCATGATGCTGCTCTTCGCCACCCCGCTGGCGTTCGCCTTCGGCAACTATCTGGTGCCGTTGCAGATCGGCGCCCCGGACGTGTCGTTCCCCCGGCTGAACGCGCTGGCGTACTGGCTCTACCTGTTCGGCGGGCTGGTGGTGCTCGGCGCCTTCATCTCACCCAACGGCGGTCCCGACTTCGGCTGGACGGCGTACCCGACGCTGAGCCTCTATCAGCACACCCCGGGAGTCGGTGGCAACCTCTGGGTGGTCGGCCTGGTGATCTCCGGCCTGGGCACCATCCTCGGCGCGGTCAACCTGATCACCACCACCCTGACCCTGCGGGCGCCGGGCATGACGATGTTCCGGATGCCGCTGTTCACCTGGGCGATGCTGATCACCGCGCTGATGGTGATCGTCGTCTTCCCGCTGCTGGCGGCGACCCTGATGGCCCTGCTCGCCGACCGGGTGGTCGGGGCGCACGTCTACGCCGCCGACCACAACGGCCCGATCCTCTTCCAGCACCTGTTCTGGTATTTCGGCCATCCCGAGGTCTACATCGTGGCGCTGCCGTTCTTCGGCATCATCAGCGAGATCATCCCGGTCTTCAGCCGCAAGCCGCTCTTCGGCTACAAGACGATGGTGCTCGCCCTGGTCGTCATCTTCCTCTACTCGATGACGGTCTGGGCGCACCACATGTTCGCCACCGGCCAGGTGCTGCTGCCGTTCTTCTCCGCGTTCACGTTCATCATCGCCGTACCGACCGGGATCAAGTTCTTCAACTGGATCGGCACGATGTGGAAGGGGCAGCTGACCTTCGAGACGCCGATGCTCTTCTCGATCGGGTTCCTGGTCAC
The DNA here is from genome assembly GCF_002846275.1 of Plantactinospora sp. CNZ320. Taxonomy (NCBI): domain Bacteria; kingdom Bacillati; phylum Actinomycetota; class Actinomycetes; order Micromonosporales; family Micromonosporaceae; genus Plantactinospora; species Plantactinospora sp. CNZ320. The sequence goes on along the minus strand of NZ_PJMP01000001.1, from coordinate 1,321,516 downwards.
GTTCCTCTTCGGCGGGTTGACGGGTGTGTTGCTGGCCAGCCCGCCTGTGGACTTCCACACCACCGACACCTACTTCGTGGTCGGGCACTTCCACTACGTACTGTTCGGCACGATCGTCTTCGCCGCCTTCGCCGGGGTGTACTTCTGGTTCCCGAAGATGACCGGCCGGCTCCTCGACGAGCGCCTCGGCCGGGTGCACTTCTGGACCATGTTCGTCGGCTTCCACGTGACGTTCCTGGTGCACCACTGGCTCGGCAACGAGGGGATGCCCCGCCGGTACGCCGACTACCTGCCCACGGACGGCTTCACGACGCTGCACACCATCTCGACCATCGGCTCGTTCATCCTCGGCGCCTCCACGCTCTTCTTCATCTACAACGTGTGGAAGTCGTGGCGGTTCGGCCGGATGGTCTCCGTCGACGACCCGTGGGGCTTCGGCAACAGCCTGGAATGGGCCACCACCTGCCCACCCCCACTGCGCAACTTCGACCGGATGCCGCAGATCCGTTCGGAGCGGCCCGCCTTCGACGCCAAGTACGGCCCGCTCGTCGCCGACCTCGGCCGGGACCTGCCGCAACGGGCTGCCGAGCCACCGCAGACGATCCGGGACGAGATGCACCGCGACCGTACGACGCCCGAACCGCCGATGGTGGAGGGTGCCCAGCGGGCCCGGGAGACGGTCGGGCACTACCCACCGGAGGAGTCCGGCGCCCGGCCGGTGGAGGTACCCGATCCGGAGCACGTCCGCCGGCCGAGCTTCGAACACACCGAGGAGGCGACCGAGAACCCGTTCGACGCCAAGCGCACCGGGCCGAGTCCGAGACGGTGGCGGGACCCGGGCGGCGACGAGGCGGGTGACGACGAGCGCGACGGGGAGGATCGGTAGTGGTTTTGTCGTACCCGGCGGACAGGATGCGGGCGACGACGAGACCAGGGAGTGGATCATGATTGGAAAGCTGGAGATGGTGGTGCTCGACGCGGCCGACATCGATAGTCTTGCCACGTTCTACCAGCGCCTCGCCGGGTGGCAGCGGTCGAAGGTCGAGGACGGCTGGATCACGCTCGACACGCCCGATGGCTGGCAGATCGGCCTGCAACTGGCTCCGGACCACCAGCCGCCGAGCTGGCCCGGTCAGGACCGGCCGCAGCAGGCCCATCTCGACCTGCGGGTGCCCGACCTCGACGCCGCCCTGGACCGGGCCGTGGGCCTCGGCGGGACCCCGCTGGCCAAGAACGAGGCGTGGTACACCGTGGCCGACCCGGCCGGGCACCCCTTCGACCTCTGCCTCAAGGCAGACAACCCCGACACCACCCTGATGGGCGTGATGCTGGACTGCCCCGACGCCAAGGTGCTCAGCGCCTTCTACGCCGAGCTTCTCGGCAAGCCGGTGACCTACGAGGGCGACGGCATGGCGATGATCGGCGACGACGGCGAGCAGCCCGTGCTGTTCCAGCAGGTGGCCGACTACAGCGCGCCGAGCTGGCCGGATCCGGCACACCCGCAGCAGTTCCACCTCGACGTGATCGTCGAGGACTTCGACGTCGCCGAGCCTGCGGCGCTCGCCCTGGGCGCGACCCGGCAGCCGGGGGGCGACAGGACGTTCCGGGTCTACACCGACCCGGCCGGCAAGCCGTTCTGCCTGACCTGCCCCGAAGCGTCGTAGCCGTCCCCGAGTGCGGTGACCGCCGCGCCACGCGACCAGGCGTGGCGCGGCGAGCCCTGCGCGGCGTGGTGAGTCCCGCGTGGTGCGGCGAACACCGCGCGGTGCGGTGAGTCCCGCGTGACGCGGTCAGTCCCGCGTCGTCCGGCGAACACCGCGCGGTGCGGCGAGGCCCGCCGGCTGCGACCGTAACCGGCGGTTCCAGAGCCCTGGCCAGTCTTTCGGGTACGACGCGGCGCTCCAGCCCGCCCGTCGACCGGGTCACCGGGTTGGCGCGGGTCAGCGCAAGCGCGCGGCCAGCCGCCCGGTGACCTGCGGGCAGGCTCAGCCGTCCGGGGTGAACAGGCCCTGGATCCCGACGATGATCGCGATGATGCCGAAGATCGCGAGTAGCAGCCCGACCCCGGTCGCCGCGGTGTCGGTGTCGGTGTTGGTGCGTGGCGCCTGCCGTCCGGTCAGCCGGTCCCAGAGCAGGGCGAGGCCGACGCCGATCCCCACCACCTCGAAGTGGAACGGACGCGGCCCCGAGACGAGGTGCACGATGAGGTAGTAGCCGCCCGCCACCAGCGCGACGATCCCGACGACCCAGCCGAACGGCGCGACCCGGCCGGCGAAGCGCCCGAGGTCGTCGCCGACCCGGGGTAGCCGGCGCAGAAGTGCGACGGCGAGCAGGAACCCGCCGAGGATGTTGGCGAGGTCGAGCAGCAAGGCCATGATCACGAACGGTCTCCTCCACCCACGTCACGGACGCGAACTCACGCATGTCGATCAAGAGCATAGTGAGGTCCGGCCCGTCCCGCCCGGTGGCCAGAGCGCTCCGGGCGGGACTGGTGACGACGGATCGTTCGCGAGCCCGGCATGCCGGTGCCGTATGCGGCTGCCGGGGTGTAGTCAGCTGCTGGGGGTGTAGTCAGCTGCCGGGGCGGGGGAACGCGACCGGGCTGCGGTGCCCGGCGCGGTCGACGGCACGTACGCCGAAGAAGACGTTGTCCTTCGACAGGTCGATGGTGGTCGTGGTGACGTCACCGACCGGGATCACATGGGTCCACTCCGGGGCGGTGGTCTCCCGCCACACGATCTCGTAACCGGCCAGGTCCGGCTCGGTGCCCCGGGTCCAGCGCAGCTCGGTGTCGTTCGTCAGGTTCGTGGTGACGATGGTGACGCCCTTCGGCGTACCGGGGGCCTGGGCGAGGGACCAGAGCGCCGCCGCGTTCACCCTGGCGACCCGGGTGATGTACTCGAAGTCGCAGAACTCCGGCAGGTCGCCGTACTGCTTGCCGTCGACCACCCGGACGTCCTGGTGCTGGTGCGCGAAGTCCTCGTTCGGCTCGGTGAACCGGCCGGCCGGGTAGCCCTGCTCCAGGAAGGAGATGTGGTCGCTGCCGCGCAGGTAGCGGTCCCGTCGGTAGATGACCCGGATCCGCATCCCGGTGCTGTCGTTGTCCGCCACGTCGCTGACGTACCGGGCGAGTTGCCGGCTCGGCGAGTCGTTCTCGCCGCCGACGGAGCGCCGGGTGTTCGCCTCGGCCGGCGTCTCGGCGGTCGGCACGCCCTCGGCGAAGAGCCGGAGCGTACGCCGGTCCCGGGTGCCGTCGTCCGCCGTCGAACTGCCGACGATGTCGTCGCTGAACATGCCCTGCACGTCGGCGCCGGCCGCCTTGTACTGCCGGGCCATGTATCCGGAACCGTAGAGCCCCTGCTCCTCCCCGGCCACCGCGGCGAAGACGATCGTGGCCTCGCTGCGCCGGGTCGCCATCACCCGGGCGAGTTCCATCGCCACCGCCACTCCGGAGGCGTCGTCGTCGGCGCCCGGCGCGTCGCTCGTCGCGTCCATCACGTCGCTGCACCGCGAGTCGTAGTGGCCGGTGACGACGTAGATCCGGTCCGGCGAGGTCTCGCCGCGCAGCGTGGCGACGACGTTCGTGATCCGGGTCGGCACCGGGATCCGGGAGGCCGGCTCCTGGACGTACGACTGGAGTTCCACGGTCATCCGTCCACCGGAACGGGCGGCGTAACCCCGCATCTGCTGGTAGATCCAGTCGCGGGCGGCCCCGATGCCCCGTGTCGGATCGTCCTGGCTGGAGAGGGTGTGCCGGGTACCGAATTCGGCGAGCCGGCGGACGATCGCCTCGATCCGCCGCTGGTCGATCTCGCGGAGCAGCTCCCGCAGCTCCCGATCGGGGGACTGGGGCCGGATCGGCCGGCCCGGCCCGGACGGGCCGCCGCCGGTGGTGGCGGAGGCGGTCGAGCCGGCGGCGGTCGAGCCGGTGGCGAGCGGTGCGGCGACCGTGGCGGCGGCCGCGGTGACGGTGGCGGCGGACAGGAACGTACGGCGGCTCGGCTTCGTGGGCCGATCGCCTCGGGAGTCCTGGGATGTCATGCCAGGCATCGTCATCAATGCGAACCGGGCCTGTCAACGGGCATGATCGTCCTCCCCCTCCCGTTCCCCACCGCCCACTGCGGTGTAAGGAAGGGCCCCCGCATATCGTTTTTTGTATATGCGGGGGCCCTTCCTTACACCCGTGAGTGGCGGGTTTGGGCGGGCCGTGTCCGGGAACGGGCGTTCTCATGACCAAACCGCGCGTTGTGATCGTCGGGGCCGGGTTCGCCGGCTACCACGCGGCGAAGAGCCTGGCCAGGATCGCCAACGGCCGGGCCGAGATCGCGCTGCTGAACCCGACCGACTTCTTCCTCTACCTCCCGTTGCTGCCCGAGGTCGCGGCCGGAATCCTGGAGCCGAGCCGGGTTTCGGTCTCGCTCGCCGGCACGCTGGACGGGGTCCGGGTGGTGATCGGCGAGGCGCGGCACATCGACCTGGCGGCGAAGCGGGTCGACTACACCGGTGCCGAGGGCGACCCCGGGCAGCTCGACTACGACCGGTTGATCATCTCGGTCGGCAGCGTCAACAAGCTGCTGCCGATTCCCGGCGTCACCGAGCACGCGCACGGGTTCCGGGGTCTGCCCGAGGCGCTCTACCTGCACGATCACGTGGTCAGCCAGGTCGAGTTGGCCGAGGCGACCGACGACCCGGCGGAGCGGGACGCCCGGAGCACCTTCGTGGTGGTCGGCGCCGGCTACACGGGTACCGAGGTGGCCGCGCACGGTCAGCTCTTCACCGACGCGCTGGCCGCCCAGCATCCCCGGCTCGGCGTACGGCCGCGCTGGATGCTGCTCGACCTCGCCGAGCGGGTACTGCCGGAACTCGACCAGCGGATGTCCGAGACCGCCCGCCGGGTGCTCGACTCCCGGGGCGTGGACGTGCGCATGGGCACCACGGTCTCCGAGGCGACTGCCGACGGGGTACGGCTCAGCGACGGCGAGTACGTCCCGACCCGCTCTCTGATCTGGTGCGTCGGCGTGCGCCCCGATCCACTCGTCGCCGACCTCGGACTGCCCACCGAGAAGGGGCGGCTGGTGGTCGACGAGTTCCTCAACGTGCCCGGCTTCCCGGACGTGTACGCCTGCGGGGACGCCGCCGCCGTACCCGACCTGACCCGGCCGGGTGAGGTGACGGCGATGACCGCCCAGCACGCCCAGCGGCAGGGGAAACTGGCCGCGCACAATGTCGCCGCCTCGTACGGGCAGGGCAAGCGGCGGCCGTACCGGCATCACGACCTCGGTTTCGTGGTGGACCTCGGCGGTACCGACGCGGCCGCGAACCCGGTGCACGTACCGCTGTCCGGGCTGCCCGCCAAGGCGGTGACCCGGGGCTACCACCTGATCGCGATGCCGGCGAACCGGGCCCGGGTCAGCGCCGACTGGCTGTTGGACGCGGCTTTCACCCGCCAGGCGATCCAGCTCGGCCTGGTGCCGGCCCACGCCGTACCACTGGAGAGCGCCTCCCCGGAGCTACCGGCCCGCCGCTGACGCACGCTACCGACGCACGGTGCCTACGCGCCGAAGCCCGACACCCCCTGACTCAGCTCAGGGACCGAAGCGTGGTCCCCGGGGCCGCTCCGGCGGTGCGGCCATCCCGGCGCCTACCTCGTCGATGGCGTCGTCGATCTGGTGCGCGAGCGTCACGTCCAGCGCGGTGACCGCGTCCAGCGAACGGGTCCGCACGGTGAGCACCGCCGACTGCGGCGACTCGCGGCCGATCGTCGGTCCCCGCCCGGTCTCCGGCCGCAGCCGGGCCAGCCGGCCCAGCACCCGGTCCAGGTTCTCCGGCGGCAGTTCGATGCTGCGGGTCAGCCCTCGCCGGTCGCCGGACCAGTAGGGAAGGGTCGCCAGCGCGTCCCGGAGTTCGTCGTCGGTGAGTGCTGCGGTGGCACCGGCCGGGTCGACCAGTCCGCCGCCGGCCGGTGGCGGACCGAGCAACTCCCGCAACTCCGGCGGCAGGTTCAGCGAGTCGAGCAGTCCGTCGTCCCGTGCGGCGAGCGCGCTCAGGGTCGCCTGCGCCTGGTATCGGGCCTGTTCCGGGCTGCGATGCGTCAGCCGGGCCACCTCGTCGAGGAATCCCGCGAGGTCGCGGTGCCGGTCACCGGTGGCCGTCGAGCCGTCGTCGTGCAACTGGTTCGGTACGGCGTCGAGCAGCCGCTGCCGGTCGGCGTTGTCCAGCGCCCGTGCCAGCGTCGCCACGGTGGCTCCGGCGGCGGCGCGGGCCTGCTCGAAGTCGACGCCGGCCCGGCGCCCGATGTCGGTGACCAGATCCCGGTACGCGATCACCGGAAGCTCGGCGGTGGTCGTGCCGACCATCCCGTCGGGGATCGGCATGGGACGCTCGGCGGGTGCCGGCGGTGGAGTCGTCGGACCGCCGCGCTCGGTGCTCGGCTTGCGCGCACCGGCCGGTGCCGGACCGTCCCGACGGCTCCGGTCGAGGCTGCTGAGCTGCCTGTCCGCACCGAAGGTCGCGCCGACCTCGCTCGGCCGCCGGCCCCGCTGTCGGGCCTGCCGAGCCAGGGTACGTCGCCGCTGGTTGTCGCCCTCCATCTGCTTCCCGCTCATGCCGTTCTCCTCGCTGCGCTCGTCGTCGTGAGCCCGGCCCGTACGGTGCGTACCGGCGGGGTCCACCTCGGCTCGCTCCGCGTCCCGCCACCAGCGCATCGGGCCGGTCACGGCCGACCCGTTCGGGCCGGTCAGGCCGATCCGTCACGCGCGGCGGCGCGATCAACTGCCTTCCCGACCGGGCATCGACGAAACGCGCCCGGATCCGGGGCCGGCCCCCGAGCAACTCACCCGGTCCGGGTGAAGCCTCCTCACCCGCCCGGCATCGATGATCGGTTGGGTCCTGGGAACGCCAGGTACCGCCGAGGAGGCCACCGTGAAGAGGATCGTCGAGATCGTCCCCGCCCGGCCCGGTTGGTACGCCCGCTGGCGGCTCGCCCCGGACACCACCCGTTGCTACCCGGTGTCGCTCTGGGCGCTGCTGGAAGAGACCGACGAGGGCGGCCGCGAGGTGATCGGGCTGGACGCCGTCGGCCAGTGGCCCGGCTCCGAGCAGAACGAGACGGGCGGCGAGTTCGTCCGCTACCTCTTCCAACCGCCCGACAGCGGGGCGCCGGAGGACGCGGCCCGGCCGGACGAGTTGGGCATCGAGCCGACCCGTCAGCCGGCCCGACTCAAGGCCGTCTGACCTCGAGCGGTACGGGTCCGTCGGGCGCCGGGAAGGCCCGGTCGAGTTCGGCGAGATCCTCCTCGGTGAGGGTCAGCTCCACGGCGGCCCGGTGCTCACGGACCTGATCCGGGCTGGTCGCCTCCGTCACCGTGCAGAGCCCCTGCTGCCGCAGCAGCCAGGCCAGTCCCACCTGACCCGGGGTGGCGCCGTGCCGCCGTGCCACCCGGGCCGGTACCGGATGATCGAGCAGCCGCCCCCGCTCCAGCGGCGAGTACGCCATCACCGGCAGGCCGGCGGCGCGGCAGCGGGGGAGAAGATCCCACTCCGCCTCCCGACGCAGGAGGTTGTAGGGGATCTGGTCGGCCTCCACTGCGGTACCGCCCGGGATGGCGGCCAGTTCCACCACGTCCGGTACGTCGAAGTCGGTCACGCCCCAGTGCCGGATCAGCCCCTGCGTGATGAGGCTGGTGAACGCCTCGACCGTCTCCGGCAGCGGCACGTCGCCGCGCTGGTGCAGCAGATACAGGTCGATCCGGTCGGTGCCGAGCCGCTCCAGGCTGCGGGCGCAGGCATCGGCGGTCCCGGTGCGGCCAGCGTGTTCCGGGGAGACCTTGCTGACCAGGAAGACCTCCTCGCGCCGGTTGCCGAGCGCCTCCCGGACCAGTTCCTCCACGGCGCCGTCGGCGTACGCCTCGGCGGTGTCGATCACGGTGAGGCCGGCGTCCACCCCGGCGCGGAGGGCGGCGATCTCGTCGTCCCGCCGCCGTGGGTCCTCGGCCATTCCCCGGGTGCCCTGAGCGAGCGCGGAAATCGTCTCACCGGAGGGGAGTGTGACCGTGGGGACGCTCCGATCCGCCATGCCGTCGCCCCCTCCTGACCAGGCCTTCTCCTGCCGCCTGCCGGTGCGCGCCTTCCCCCGGCCGGGCGGGGCAAACCGCGCTCGCGGGCCGGTCGGCGGGGGACACGCCTGCCGGGTCACCGCACCGGTAGCCTCTGGCACACCGGTCCTCGAAGTAGATCTAGTCGATGCGTATACTTGTCTGACTGCAAGTATCGGCTGCTGAGCGTACGGAGGCGGGTGTGGTTTTCTCCGTCAGGCATGTGGTGCACCCCAAGCTGGTGCGCCTTCACCTGGGGGGCGAACTGGACATAACCACCGCGCCGGGGCTCAGCGCGGAGATCGACCAGTTGGTCGACGACGGGCACCGCCGCCTCCTCGTCGACCTCGCGGAACTCACGTTCTGCGACTCCAGCGGTCTGGCGGCGTTCGTTCGAGGGGACGACCGGGCGGGTGCCCAGGGCGGCTGGCTCAGGTTGACCGGTGCCACGGGGCGGGTCGAGCGGGTGCTGCAGATCAGCGGCCTGGACGACTTGCTCCGTTATGACCAGGAACAGCATGGCCCGGCCGCATTGCGTGACCGTTGATCGGCTAGAGTTCGCACGCCGCGTCGACGGTGAGACAGCCGTCGGCGACCAGACCACAGGCTCGTGACCCGGGCCACCGCCCCCAACAGATCCCCACGACCAGAGACAGGTGTGCTGTGGACGCAGCCGAGTCGAGCCCCGTACGCATTCTGGTCGTCGACGACGACCCGGGCGACGTCCTGATGATCGAGGAGGCGTTGGCCAGCTCCGAGGTGCCGAAGTCGATCGACGTGGTGAGCGACGGCCAGGAGGCGATGGAGTTCCTGTACCAGGAGGGGCGGCACCAGGACGCGCTCCGGCCGGACATGATCCTGCTGGACCTGAACATGCCCAGGATGGACGGTCGGCAGGTGCTCAACAAGGTGAAGAGCGACGACAACCTGCGGACGATACCGATCGTGGTGTTGACCACGTCCAACGCCGACACGGACATCCTCGGCAGCTACAACCTGCGGGCCAACGCCTACGTCACCAAGCCGATCGACCTCGACGACTTCAACGACGTCATCCGCCGGATCGACGAGTTCTTCGGGCAGATCGTGGTGCTGCCGAAACACCGCTGAGTAGTGGCGATGCCGAAACACCGCTGAGCAGTGGTGTTGTCGTCGAAACGTCGCTGACCAACCACACAGCGCGGTCGCCCGGAACGGGGCCAGGCCGGCGACCCGGACAGGGCCGTCCGGTGGTCTGCGTCCCGCCTACCGGCCATCTTTCGATCATGCACTACCGACGGCGTGCGTGGCCTTGTTACCGTCGTCGGCCAGCGGGATCGAGAGGAGCACGGGCGTTGGACGGGGCAACGGCGTACCTGGTTGCGGCGGCGGGTCTGCTGATCGCGGCGGCGGGCGTACTGGTGGCGGTGGTCGCGCTGCGTACCGCCCGGAAGCGGGCCGAGCGGCCGGCCGGAACACAGGTACGCGATCCGTTCCGCAGCGTCGACGACGACGCCGACGCGCTGCGCGGCGATCCGCGTACCCTCAAGCCCGGCGACCTGGTGGAGATCCGGCACACCTCGTACGGGGTGCGCGGCACGCTCCGGTTCCGGGAGGGCGCCTGGAGCTGGACGGAGCACCTGCTCGACGACGCGCACGGCGCCAAGGTCTGGCTCTCGGTCGAGGAGGACCCGGACCTGGAACTGGTGCTCTGGACCGAGCTGTCGGGCGCCGACGTCATCCCCGGCCCGGCCGAGCTGGAGGTCGCCGGCCGGCGGTACCGGCGGGACGAGTCGGGACGGGCCACCTTCACCTCGACGGGCAGCACCGGGCTCGACCCGACCGGCACGGTCCGCTACCACGACTACGTCGCCGCCGACGGCGCCGCGCTCTCCTTCGAGGCGTACGGCGACAGCGAGCGCTGGGAGGTCGGCACGGGTGAGCGGCTGCATCGGGCCGAGGTGCTGATCTATCCACAGGCGACGGGTGGCGCCGACGATCCGGCGACGGGGCGGATCGGCTGAGCGATGCTGGTCACCCTGCACACGGCGTACGAGGACACCACCGCAGCCGAGTTGAGTCTCGCGCTGGACACGCCGGAACAACCCGCACTGCACCTGCTCGACCTCGGTCCGCTGGCAGAGCTGGGCCATCCCGGCACCAGGCTCCAGCTCCGGCTGCTCGGCGCCTCCCACCAGGTGGTGCTGGAGGGTTCCGGTGCCGGCCTGATCGAGACCGTGGCATGCCTGCCCGGTAGACGCCCCGAACTACCGTCGACGCTTGCCGATCCGGCCACCGGTTACCGGTTCACCGCCCGGGTGCGGCGGTTGGCGGCGGCGGAGATGTCGGCTCGGGCGGCCCAACTGCGGCGGGACCTCGCCGACGACCCGTACGCCCTGGTCGGGGTCTTTCCGGGCGGGCCGGACGCGATAACCGCGCTGCGGGTGTCGCGCCGTACGGACCCGGGTGGTGGCGGGACGGGCGGAATCGGTTGGCACACCTGGCATGCGTACCCGCAGAGCGGGGAACTGGTCGAGACGGAAACGGTGGTGACGGCGGTATGAAGTACCGCAGGTGGTTCGTGGTCGGTGGCGCGTTCGCCCTGGTCGGCGCCCTGATCGCTGGCTTTGCCATCTTCTACGGCAACTTCTTCCCGCGCGGCTACGTGCAGGACCGGTACACCCGGGCGGCGGCTCAGGACATCGGCCGGGACGCGACCGCGTACCGCTCGGACAAGTCGCCGAGCGTGGTCGCCGACGAGATCACCGGGGCGTGGCGGCCCGCCGACCAGTACGTCGACTCCAGCGGCGTCTACCTCCGTTACGACGAGGACTCGGTGGTGATCCTGCCGCTGGCCGGCGGCTCGCTGATCCTGTTGGAGCGCCTGGTCACCGCCTATCCCCGCTACTCCAGTACGGTCGGCCACGCCTGGGGCTGGGGGCGCGGCAGTTCGGTCCGGGGTGGCGGCCCCGGCGCCGGCAAGTAACCCCCGACGGCTTCCGCCCACTGACTATCTTCCAACTGCTATCTCTCACCCCCTTTCTCATCCCTCCGGAGCCTGATGTGTTGACGACCCTCGCCACCGACATGCTGGCCACCCTCGCCTACGGGGTGGTCGGGCTCGTGCTGATGGCGGTCGGCTACGTGGTGGTCGACCTGGCCACCCCGGGCCGGCTGCACGACCTGATCTGGGCCGACCGCAACCGCAACGCCGCACTGCTGCTCGCCTCCAACCTGGTCGGGGTGGGCATCGTCGTCACCACCGCGATCGTGGTCAGCCACGACGACTTCGTCGAAGGGCTCGTGAGCACAGCCGCGTACGGGCTGCTCGGTCTGCTGATCATGGGCGGAGCCTTCCTCCTGCTCGACCTGGTCACCCCGGGACGGCTGGGCGAGATCCTGGTCGACCCGCAGCCGCACCCGGCGGTCTGGGTGTCGGCGGTGGTGCACCTGGCGAGCGGGGCCGTCGTCGCGGCCGCTATCAGCTGATGGCCGCCCGCGGAAAGGGCGGCGGCGCAAAGGGCAGCGGTGCGACGGGCGGCGGCGGGCAGAGTGGGAACGCTCGCTGGATCGCCGCCGGGCGGGCGAAGGCCGCGGAGAAGACCGCGAACCGGCTCAAGGTCACCCTGGCCGGCGTCGTGTGTCTGCTCATCGTGGGAGCCATCGTCGTCGCGGTGCTGAGTCCCAGCGACGACAGCACCCGGGTGCCGCCGCCCGAGCTCGCGGCGCGGGCCGACACCGTCACGCTGCTCCGGCAGGCGCACACGACGCAGCAGATCTGTTACGGCTGGCGGCTGCGCAGCGGTGGGGCGTCGTTCGGCGACCCACCGGTCAGCATCGGCTCCAGTCTCGGTGACAACGTGCCGGTGGACAGCGATCCCGCCCGCTGTCCCCGCTGGGTGGAGATCGACGCGTCGATCAGGTACACCTCGGCGAGCAGCGAGTCGAGCGACAGTGCCTGGTACCAGGTGACCAGCTCCGCCGACCTGGCCCACATCGACTTCGACCGGGGTCTGCAGCGACTCGGTGTCGACTCGGACCAGTTCATCGACGATCCGGGGCGGGCGATCTGCCAGGCCGCAACCTTCCTGCCGCTGCTGGTCTCGGAGGCCGGTGCAGGCTCGGCGACCAGGGCGGCGCCGCCGGCCACGGCCGATGCGGCACCAGCACAGCTGCCCGATCCCGGTAACGACTTCTGGCGCGACCGCTGGGCCTTCATGCTCGGCGCCGCCGGGCTCTTCCTGCTCACCGCCCTCTTCCTGGCGATCGGCGTCTTCGAGCGCCGGCACCAGAGGCAGAAGTCGGTCGGATCCGCCGCGGGCCGCAGCCTGACTGCCGACCTTGTGGTCGCCCCGGGGAACGGCCGCGGCGGCAGCGGTCGCCGACGATGAGCTCGACCCGGACCGATCCGCTGCCGCAGGCGAACCCGGCAGGTGCCGATCCGCCGCCCCAGGCCGACTCCGCGGGTGCCGGTCCGCCGCCGCGAGCCGACTCCGCAGGTACCGGGTCGAGTGGCCCGGCGGACCGGCCACGGCGGCGGGCGGCCCGGGCCGGGGTGCTCGGCGCGGTCTTCGTCTGCGCCGCCTGCGGCCTGGTCTACGAACTGGCCCTGGTGGCGCTCGGCAGCTACCTGATCGGGGACACCGTCGGCCAGGCGTCGATCGTGCTCGGCGTGATGGTCTTCGCGATGGGGATCGGAGCGCTGCTCGCCAAGCCGTTCCAGAACCGGGCCGCCGCCGCGTTCGCGGTCGTCGAACTCGCCCTCGCGCTCTTCGGTGGGCTCTCGGTGCTCGGCCTCTACGCCGCCTTCGCCTGGCTCGACCTCTACGCTCCGGCGCTGGTCGGCACCGCCCTGCTGCTCGGGCTGCTGATCGGGGCGGAGATTCCGCTGCTGATGGTGCTCCTGCAGCGGATCCGGGAACAGTCCGCCGGCAGCGCCGTCGCCGACCTCTTCGCCGCCGACTACGTCGGCGCGCTGCTCGGCGGCCTCGCCTTCCCGTTCCTGCTGATGCCCTTCTTCGGCCAGCTCCGCGGGGTGCTCGTGGTCGGGGTGGTGAACGCGCTGGCCGGGCTCGCGCTGGTCGGCACCGTGTTCCGGCGCGAGCTGACCGCCCGGGTCCGGCTCGCGCTGACCGCCGGCACCGTCGCGGTCGGCCTGATCCTCGGGTACGCCTACCTGACCGCCGCCGACTTCGAGGTGACCGCCCGCCAGCAGCTCTTCCGGGATCCGGTGGTGCACGCCGAGCGCAGCAGATACCAGGAGATCGTGCTGACCCGTTCGGTGCCACTGGTCGCGCAGGGCGTCACCGACCTGCGGCTCTATCTCAACGGGGACCTCCAGTTCAGCTCGGTCGACGAGTACCGCTACCACGAGGCGCTGGTGCACCCGGTGCTGACCGGCACCCGGCGTTCGGTACTGGTGCTCGGTGGCGGCGACGGGCTGGCGGTACGGGAGCTGCTGCGCTATCCCGACGTCGACTCGGTGACACTTGTGGAGCTGGATCCGGCGGTGGTTCGGCTGGCCCGGACCGAGCCGCAACTGCGGACGCTGAACGGGGACGCCTTCGCCGACCCCCGGGTCCGGATCGTTCACGCCGACGCCTTCGCCTGGCTGCGCACCCAGCCGGACCGGTTCGACGCGGTGGTGGTGGACCTGCCGGACCCGGACGAGACGGCGACCGCGAAGCTCTACTCGGTGGAGTTCTACTCGCTGGTCCGGGCGGTGGTCGCCGAGCGGGGCCGGGTGGTGGTGCAGGCGGGTTCGCCGTACTTCGCGCCCCGGTCGTACTGGTGCGTGGCGGCGTCGCTGCGGGAGGCCGGGTTCACCACGGCGCCGTACCACGTGGACGTGCCCTCGTTCGGCGACTGGGGGTTCCTGCTCGCCGCCCCGGGGTCGACGGCTCCGGCGCTGGGGCTGCCGGCCGACGTACCCCGGTTGCGCTATCTGGACTCCGGCACGCTGCGGGCCGCCACGAACTTCCCGCCGGACCGGCAGCGGTTGGAGTTGCCGCCGTCGACCCTGCTGCACCCACGGGTGCTGGAGTACGCCCGTGCGGAGTGGCGCCGCTACTGACCGCCGCCCGGCGTACCGCTCAGACCAGTGCGCCGACCACAGTGCCGGCCCGCACCTCGTGCTGGGCGTACGCGTCGGGGAACGCGGAGATCTGTACCGCCTGCGCGGCGGCGGCCACGCTCATCTCCTGCCAGCCGGGGATCTGGAGCAGGGCGGCGTAGAACCGCTCCGCCGCGTACGCCGGGCGCATCAGGTTCGCCACGGTGCCCCAGCCGGAGCTGGGTCGCTGCTGGAACAGTCCGACGGAGTCGTGGTCGTAGCCGACGCCCTGGTTCGGCAGGTTCAGCGACTCCGGCAGTGCTCCGCTGGCCAGGTTGTAGAGGTTGCTCTCCTGCATGGCGGTGGCGATCGCGACCACCAGTCCCCGGCGCGGGACCTCCATCTTCACGCCCACCTGCACGATGGTGTGCGCGTTGTCCATCTGCGTCTGGGTGAGCCCGGCGACCGGGGTCGGCCGGGTGGGCTTCTTGCTGACCCGGGCGACCTTGGTCCGGGCCACCGATGGCCGGGTGGTCGGCGTGGCGGCGGGGGTGGGGGTCGGCGCGACGCTCGGCGCGAGGGTCGGGGTCGGCGCGGGAGCCCGTTCGGTGGCCCGGGAGGCGGGCTGCCGTTCGGCGCTGGCGGCGCGCTCGGCGAGCAGGTTGGCCGGGGCCGGGGCGGCCGGGCCGGTCCCGGTCTGCGACTCGACGAAGACCACGGCGCCGAGGCAGCAGGCCACCGCGGCGGCCGAGCCGACCCGGAACCGGGGTGACGAAAGCAGTGTCCGGGTGCGGCGCAGCCGGCCCGGCGGGTCGGCCCGATGGCGGCCGGTTACCTGGTCGGCGGAGGCGATATCAGCCGAACGGTCAGCCTGCGCTTCGTTGTCCTGTCCACGATCAATCTGTTCCCTGTGAGGCACCCGCCGAGGTTAGGTAAAGCCGAGCTGAATGGGATCGGCCAGAACAGTGGTCTGCGCCACAGTTTTGCCTGGTCAACCGGGCACTCGTCGGCAGCCGGGCCGGGATCGGCGGGACCGGACAGGTCTGGCATGTCCGTCTTGCCGTGCGGGCGGTGCCGGGCGGGTACGCTTCGCCGTCGTCGCCAGGGTCGGCGTCCAAGATCGCCCGGTTCGGTCGTTCGGTCCAGTTCGGCTGGCCCGGTCGGGCCCGCCGGGGACTGGTCCGAAAGGTCGAACCGGCGCCATCCGCTCGGGCAGGGCCGCCCTTTCCCGAGTCGGCGGCGCCATCCGATCCTCGGTCCGCGACCGCGCCGGCTCCGATACGATGCTCTCGGTGGCGGAGAGCAAGATCAAGCCGGCGGACGGCTGGCCGGCTGGGCGGGGGCGGCGCCGCGGCACGCTGATCCTTGGCGCGGCCGCCCTACTGACCGCGCTGATGGCGGGCCACCGGCTGATCCCGAACGTGCGTGGCCTGGGCAGCCTGGTGGACAGCGGGGCGCCCTTCCTCGGTCTCGGCGTTCCGCTGCTGATCCTCGCCGCCGCACTGCGCCGGTCCCGGGTCGCGCTCGCCGCCGCGCTGGTGCCGGCCGTGCTCTGGGCGGCGCTCTTCGGCACCGCATGGCTGCCCCACGGCGGTGGCGGGTCGGTCCGGCTGCGGGTGGCCAGCCAGAACCTGCGGGCCGGCAACCCCGACCCGGCGGGCACGGTGAGCAGCCTCGCCGACACCGAGGCCGACCTGATCGGGTTGCAGGAGATCTCCGGCGACACCCGCATTCCGGTTTCGGAGGTGCTCACCGAGCGGTACCCGTACCGGGCGGCCGTCTCGACCGTCGCGCTCTGGAGCAGGTACCCGATCCGTGAGGACGTCGGCGTCGACACCGGGCTGGCCTGGACCCGGGCGCTGCGGGCGGTGGTCGCCGCGCCCGGCGGCGACGTGGTCGTCTACGTCGTCCACCTTGGCTCGGCCCGGGCCGGGGACACCGGCACCCGGGACCGTACCGTGGCGGCGCTGGCCACCCGGATCAGGCAGGACCCGGCCGAGCGGTTGATCGTGCTCGGCGACCTGAACACCGCCACCACCGACCGCATGATCGAACCGCTCACCGAACTGCTCAAGGACGCCCAGGCCGACGCCGGGAGGGGACCCGGCTTCACCTGGCCGGCCGCCCTGCCGGTGGCCCGGCCCGATCACGTGCTCTACCGGGGGCTCACCGCGGCGTACGCCCGGGTCGTCCGTACCCCGGCCAGCGACCACCGGGCGGTGACCGCCGGCTTCCGGTAGGGCCGCGGAGCGTCGTCAGCGCTGGCCGGGCTCGGCCGGGCCGACGGTGAGGGTGTGCCGGCCGCCGTCGCTGGAGAACGGCCAGAGCCGGTCGGCGTACCGGGCCAGGTCGGTGAGCTGGTCCCGGTTCAGCCCGACGGAGGCGATGCTGGCCCGCACGTCGGCCCGGTAGAGCCCGTCGGCGTCCCGGGCGAGCCGCGCCTGGGCGCGGACCTGGACGGTGTGCGCCTCGTCGGTGATCCCGGTGGCCGCCTCGACCGCCGCGTGGTGCAGGCAGGAGGCGAACGCCGCCGCGAGCAACTGTTCGGGGGCGAGCCCGGTGCAGTGCGGTGCCAACGGCGAGGCCAGGGTGGTCGAGAGTTCACCGTCGTCGGTACGCAGCCGACCCCCCTCGGCCGTCGCGGTGGCCTCGTGCACCCAGGCTTCCGATTCCGCCATCCCGCACCCCCCGTGTGGTCCCCCGGCCGGGCTACCCGGCAGGGGAGCCGGGAAACCCGCAGCCAGCCACCGCCGGACTTCAAGATCCGCCACGCGCTGGGCGTCAAGATCATGTCAAGAAGGGGCTCGGCCGCGTAGCCGAAGTGTCAGAACCGGCCCCCGGTACCCCGCCTCCGCGTTTACCTGGATCGGGCGGTCGAGAACGGTCGCCTGGACGCGCGTGCTGGAGAGGACGTTCGGTGATCGACGTCGTGTTCGTGATGCTGACGCTGGGGCTCTTCGCGGCTCTCGGCCTGCTCGCCCGGGCGGTGGAGCGGCTGTGAGCGCAGTCAATCTCATCGGCCTGGTGCTCTCGGCCGGGCTGGCCGTCTTCCTGTTGTTCGCCCTCCTGTTCCCGGAGCGTTTCTAGATGAGTACGACGACCGCGGGCATCATCCTCGTCGCCGCGCTCGCCGTGGTGCTGGTGGCGGTACACAAGCCCTTCGGTGACTACCTGTACCGGGTGGTAGCCGGGACCCGGCACTCCCGGGTGGAGCGGGGCATCTTCCGGCTGATCGGTGTCGACGCCAGGGCCGAGCAGTCCTGGGGCACGTACGCCCGCAGCGTACTGGCGTTCTCGCTGGTCTCCCTGCTCTTCCTCTACGCCTTCCTGCGCCTGCAGGACAAGCTCTGGCTCTCCCTCGGCCTGGACGCGGTACCGGACCACATCGCCTGGAACACCGCGGTCAGCTTCGTGACGAACACGAACTGGCAGGCGTACTCGGGTGAGTCGACCATGGGCCACCTGGTGCAGATGGCCGGGCTGGCGGTGCAGAACTTCGTCTCCGCCGCGGTGGGCGTGGCGGTGGCGGTGGCCCTGGTCCGGGGCTTCGCCCGCAGCCGGACCGACCAACTCGGCAACTTCTGGGTCGACCTGATCCGGGTCACCCTGCGGGTGCTGCTGCCGATCGCGGTACTCGGCACCGTCGTGCTGATGATCGGCGGGGTGGTGCAGAACCTCTCCGGTGGCACCGACGTGACAACGGTGACCGGCGGCACCCAGACCATCACCGGCGGCCCGGTCGCCTCGCAAGAGGTGATCAAGGAACTCGGCACCAACGGGGGTGGCTTCTACAACGCCAACAGCGCGCACCCGTTCGAGAACCCGGCCACCTGGACCAACTGGGTCGAGATGCTGCTGATCCTGGTGATCCCGTTCAGCCTGCCCCGGGTCTTCGGCCGGATGGTCGGGCAGGTCCGGCAGGGCTACGCGATCGTCGCGGTGATGGCGATCCTGGCGATCGTCAGCATCACCCTGACCAACGTCTTCGAGCTGACCGGCGGCGGTACGGTGCCGCAGGCGGTCGGGGCGGCGATGGAGGGCAAGGAGGCCCGGTTCGGGGTCTCCAACTCGGCGACCTTCGCCGCGGTCACCACGCTCACCTCGACCGGTGCGGTCAACTCGTTCCACGACTCGTTCACCCCGCTCGGCGGGATGATGCCGCTGGTCAACATGATGCTGGGCGAGGTGGCGCCGGGCGGGGTCGGCGCCGGCCTGTACGGCATGCTGATCCTCGCCGTGATCACGGTCTTCGTGGCCGGCCTGATGGTGGGGCGCACCCCGGAGTACGTCGGCAAGAAGATCGGCGCACGGGAGATCAAGTTTGCCTCGCTCTACTTCCTGACCACTCCGATGCTGGTGCTGGTCGGCACGGCGGCGGCCTTCGCCACCGGCAACAACGCGACAGCGCTGAACGTCGGCCCGCACGCCCTGTCCGAGGTGCTCTACGCCTTCACCTCGGCGAGCAACAACAACGGCTCGGCGTTCGCCGGCATCACGGTCAACACCCCGTGGTGGGACACCGCGCTGGGGCTCTGCATGCTGCTCGGCCGGTTCCTGCCGATCATCTTCGTGCTCGGCCTGGCCGGCGCGCTGGCCAGGCAGAAGCCGGTACCGGCCTCGGCGGGAACGCTGCCGACGCACCGGCCGCTCTTCGTCGGGATGCTCACCGGCGTGACGCTGATCCTGGTGGCGCTGACCTTCCTGCCGGCGCTGGCGCTCGGCCCGCTGGCCGAGGGGTTGTGAGTCCGGTGACATTCCGCAACGACATGATGAGGAAAGGGAAGATGACTGTCAGCCCGGTGGTACCCGCCCCCTCCGGTGGGCTGCCGTCCTCCGGCCCCACGAGCGGTGGCCGGATCGGTGGAGGGCTGTTGGATCCCCGGCAGCTGGTCCGCTCGCTGCCGGACGCGGTCCGCAAGCTCAACCCGGTGACGCTGTGGCGCAACCCGGTGATGTTGATCGTGGAGGTCGGCGCGGTCTTCACCACCGCGCTGGCCATCGCCGACCCGACCGGGTTCGCCTGGGCGATCACCGTCTGGCTCTGGCTGACCGTGATCTTCGCCAACCTGGCCGAGGCGGTCGCCGAGGGTCGGGGCAAGGCACAGGCCGCGACGCTGCGGCAGGCCAAGCGGGACACCGTCGCGACCCGGCTCACCGGCTGGTCGCCCGGTACCAGTCCGGGTGCCTACCGGGACGAGGCGGTGGCCGCCACCGAACTGCGGCACGGCGACATCGTGCTGGTCGAGGCCGGACAGATCATTCCCGGTGACGGTGACGTGGTCGAGGGGATCGCCAGTGTGGACGAGTCGGCGATCACCGGCGAGTCCGCTCCGGTGATCCGGGAGTCCGGCGGCGACCGCAGCGCGGTGACCGGCGGCACGAAGGTGCTCTCCGACCGGATCGTCGTACGCATCACCCAGCAGCCGGGGCAGAGCTTCATCGACCGGATGATTGCCCTGGTGGAGGGGGCGAACCGGCAGAAGACCCCGAACGAGATCGCCCTGAACATCCTGCTCGCGGCGCTCACCGTCATCTTCCTGATGGCGGTGGTGACACTCCAGCCGCTGGCGATCTTCTCGAAGGCCTTCCAGGGGGCGGCGCCGGACACCGCGGCGATCAACGCCGACGGGGTCACCGGCATCGTGCTGGTCTCCCTGCTGGTCTGCCTGATCCCCACCACTATCGGCGCGCTGCTCTCCGCGATCGGCATCGCCGGGATGGACCGCCTCGTCCAGCGCAACGTGCTGGCGATGAGCGGCCGGGCGGTCGAGGCCGCCGGTGACGTAAACACGCTGCTGCTGGACAAGACCGGCACCATCACCCTCGGCAACCGGCAGGCGGCGGAGTTCGTCCCGGTCGACGGGGTCACCGCCGAGCAGGTGGCGGACGCGGCCCAGCTCTCCAGTCTGGCCGACGAGACCCCGGAGGGGCGCTCGGTGGTGGTGTTGGCGAAGAACGCGTACGGGCTGCGGGAGCGGGAACCGGGGCTGATCCCGCACGCCACCTTCGTACCCTTCACCGCGCAGACCCGGATGTCAGGTGTCGACCTCACCCCGGACAGTACCGTCGACGGTGGAGCCAGCGGCCCGGCCCGGCGGGTACGCAAGGGCGCGGCCGCAGCCGTGATGAAGTGGGTACGCGACAACGGCGGACACCCGACCGACCAGGTGGGGGAGATCGTCGACGGGATCAGCGGCGGTGGCGGTACCCCACTTGTGGTGGCCGAGCACGTCGACGGCGAACCCGCCCGCGCCCTCGGGGTGATCCACCTCAAGGACGTGGTCAAGTCCGGCATGCGGGAGCGGTTCGACGAGATGCGCCGGATGGGCATCCGGACCGTGATGATCACCGGTGACAACCCGCGTACCGCGAAGGCGATCGCGGACGAGGCAGGCGTCGACGACTTCCTCGCCGAGGCCACCCCGGAGGACAAGCTCGCGCTGATCAAGCGGGAGCAGGAGGGCGGCCGGCTGGTCGCGATGACCGGCGACGGCACCAACGACGCGCCGGCACTGGCCCAGGCCGACGTCGGGGTGGCGATGAACACCGGCACCACGGCGGCGAAAGAGGCCGGCAACATGGTCGACCTCGACTCCGACCCGACCAAGCTGATCGAGGTCGTGGAGATCGGCAAGCAGTTGCTGATCACCCGGGGGGCGTTGACGACCTTCTCGATCGCCAACGACATCGCCAAGTACTTCGCGATCATCCCGGCGATGTTCGCCGGGATCTATCCCAGCCTGGACACCCTGAACATCATGCGGCTGGCCAGCCCGTCCTCCGCGATCCTGGCCGCGGTGGTCTTCAACGCGATCATCATCGTGCTGCTTATCCCGCTCGCCCTGCGCGGCGTCCGCTACCGCCCCAGCAGCGCCAGCAGGCTGCTGACCCGCAACCTGTGGGTCTACGGCCTCGGCGGCGTCGTCGCACCGTTCGTCGGCATCAAACTCCTCGACCTCCTCATCTCGCTCATCCCAGGGATCTCGTGATGCGCCTACCCACCTGGCTCGCCCAACACCTGGCCGCGTTCCGGGCCGTGCTGGTCTGCACCGCACTGCTCGGCCTGGCCTACCCACTGGTCATGGTCGCGGTCGGCCAGCTACCCGGCCTGCACGACCGGGCCGAGGGCTCGCTGGTCCGCGACGCGGACGGCACCGTCGTCGGCAGCGCGCTGCTCGGCCAGTCCTTCACCGACCCGGACGGCAACCCCGTACCGCGCTACTTCCAGCCCCGCCCGTCGGCGGCCGGCGACGGCTACGACCCGACCTCCAGCGGCGCCAGCAACCTGGGGCCGGAGAGCGTCGAGGACACCCTTCCGGTGCCCGGCGCGGTCGACGAGGAGGGAAAACCCGACGAGGGTACCCAGAGCCTGCTCACCCAGGTCTGCACCCGCAGCCGGGCGGCGGGCGAACTCGACGGCGTCGACGGCCGGCGACCGTTCTGCACCCCGGACGGGGTGGGTGCGGTGCTGCGGGTCTTCCACCGCGACGGGCTGACCGGCCCGGTGACCCGGGCGGTGAGCGTCAACCAGGCCTGCCCGGCCACCCCGTTCGTCGCCACCCACGGCGGGGTCGCGGTCGAGTGCGCGGTCCCCGGGCAGGACTACTCCGGTGGAGTGATCACCCCGATCCGGGGCGACGCTCCCGCCGAGCCGGCGGTACCCGCCGACGCGGTCACCGCCAGCGGCAGCGGCCTCGACCCGCACATCAGCCCGGCGTACGCGGCGATCCAGGTGGCCCGGGTCGCCCGGGAGCGGCACACCACCCCGGAGCAGGTACGCCGGCTGGTCGACGAGCACACCGACGGGCGGGGGCTCGGCTTCCTCGGCGAGCCCCGGGTCAACGTGCTGGAGCTCAACCTCGCCCTCGACCGCGAGTTGCCGGCCGGCGGCTGATCGGCACCGGGCGGCACCGAGAGATGGCACCGGGCGGCCCCGAGAGATAAGGCAGGATCGGCAGCGTGGCACGCGGGCAACTGCGCATCTACCTCGGGGCCGCCCCCGGGGTCGGCAAGACGTACGCGATGTTGGAGGAGGCGCACCGGCGGGCGGCCCGCGGCACCGACGTGGTGGTGGGTCTGGTCGAGACCCACGGCCGCCCGCACACCGCGGCGATGCTCGGCGACCTGCCGGTGGTGCCGCGCCGGACGATCCGCTACCGGGACAGCGACTTCACCGAGATGGACGTCGACGCGGTGCTGGCCCGCCGGCCCGAGGTCGCGGTGGTGGACGAACTCGCCCACACCAACGTGCCCGGATCGCGCAACGGCAAGCGCTGGCAGGACATCCAGGAACTGCTGGACGCCGGCATCGACGTGCTCTCCACGGTCAACGTCCAGCACCTCGAGTCGCTCAACGACGTCGTGGAGCAGATCACCGGGGTCGTCCAGCGGGAGACCGTGCCGGACGGCGTGGTACGCGGCGCCGAGCAGGTCGAACTTGTCGACATGACCCCGGAGGCGCTGCGCCGGCGGATGGCGCACGGCAACATCTACCACCCGGACAAGATCGACGCGGCGCTGGCGAACTACTTCCGGATCGGCAACCTCACCGCGCTGCGCGAACTCGCCCTGCTCTGGCTGGCCGACAAGGTGGAGGACCAGCTCGACAGGTACCGGGCCGACCAGGGCATCGCCGCCACCTGGGAGACCCGGGAACGGGTGGTGGTCGGGCTGACCGGCGGGCCGGAGGGCGACACGCTGATCCGCCGGGCGGCCCGGATCGCGGCCCGGGGCCGGGGCGCCGAACTGATGGCGATCCACGTGTCCCGCAGCGACGGGCTGCGCGGCGCGGACCCGAGCACCCTGGAGCGGCAGCGGATGCTTGTGGAGCGGCTGGGCGGCAGCTACCACCAGGCGATCGGCGCCGACATCCCGACCGCGCTGCTGGACTTCGCCCGAGGGGTCAACGCCACCCAGATCGTGCTCGGAGCCAGCCGCCGGGGCCGGTTCGCCCAGATCCTCTCCCGGGGCGTCGGGGCCACCACCGCAGCGCTCTCCGGGCCGATCGACGTACACCTGGTCACGCACGAGCAGGCCGGCCGGGGCCGCCTGGTGACACCGCCGGCCGCGCTCTCCCGGCGGCGCCGCCTGATCGGGCTCGGCCTGACCGTCGTCGGCATACCGGTGCTGACGTACCTGCTCTGGCTGCTCGCCGACGAGCTGTCGCTCACCAGCGACCTGCTGCTCTTCCTCGCCGCCGTGGTCGGGATCGCCCTGGTCGGCGGCTGGTGGCCGGCGCTGCTCGCCGCGCTGCTCAGCTCACTGCTGATCAACTTCTTCTTCACCCCGCCGGTGCACCGGTTCACCATCTCCGAGACCGAGAACCTGCTGGCGCTCGTGGTCTTCCTGCTGGTCGCCGCCTCGGTGAGCGGGGTGGTGGACCTGGCCGCCCGGCGTACCCGGGAGGCGGCCCGGGCCAGCGCGGAGGCGCAACTGCTCGGCGCGGTCGCCGGCAGTGTGGTCCGGGGTGCCCGGCCGGTGACCGCGCTGCTGGAACGGCTGCGCGAGACCTACGGGCTGGGCTCGGTCACCCTGCTGGAAGGCTCCCGGGACGCGCCGGAGAGCCCGGACCGGCAACGGGACCCCCGAGCCTGGCGGGTGGCCGCCAACGTCGGCGCCGAGCCGTGCGGCACCCCGGCAGCCGGTGACGTCGAGGCGGGCGTCGACGACGACCTGCGGCTGGTGCTGCGCGGCCGGGTGTTGCCGGCGGCCGACCGGCGCATCGTCGAGGCGTTCGCGGCACAGGCCGCCGTGGCGCTGCGGCAGGAGCGGCTGGCCGAGGAGGCGGCGGCGGCCAAGCCGATCGCCGAGGCGGACCGGCTGCGTACCGCGCTGCTGGCGGCGGTCAGCCACGACCTGCGTACCCCGCTCGCCTCGGCGAAGGCGGCGGTGACCAGCCTGCGCAGCGCCGACGTCGAGTTCGACGACACCGACCGGGACGAGTTGCTGGCCACCGCCGAGGAGTCGCTGGACCGGCTGACCCGGCTGGTGGCGAACCTGCTGGACATGAGTCGGCTTCAGGCCGGGGCGCTGGGGCTGCGACCGGCGTTCCTCGGCCTGGAGGACGTGGTGCCGTCGGCCCTGGACGAGCTGGGCGAGCCGGCCCGCCGGGTCCGGGTCAGCCTGCCCGCGCACCTGCCGGCGGTCCGCTCCGATCCGGGACTGCTGGAACGGGTGGTGGTCAACCTGGTCGCCAACGCGCTGCGGTTCAGCCCGGCGGACCGGCCACCGGCGATCACCGCCAGCGAGCACGGCGGCTTCGTCGAGCTGCGGGTGGTGGACCGGGGTCCGGGGCTGCCAGCCGAGCAGTGGGAGCGGGCCTTCCTGCCGTTCCAGCGCCAGGGTGACCGGGACAACCACGCCGGGCTCGGGCTCGGACTGGCGCTCTCCCGGGGCCTGGCCGAGGCGATGGGTGGCAGCCTGGAGCCGGAGGAGACCCCCGGCGGCGGGCTGACCATGGTGCTGCGACTGCCGGTGGCCGACGAGGAGGGGACCGGGTGACCCGGGTACTTGTGGTCGACGACGAGCCGCAGATCCTCCGCGCGCTGCGGATCAACCTGAAGGCCCGGCGGTACGACGTCGAGATCGCCGGGGACGGCGCCACGGCGCTGCGGCTGGCGGCCAGCCACCGACCCGACATCGTGGTGCTCGACCTCGGCCTGCCGGACATGGACGGCGTGCAGGTGATCCGGGGACTGCGCGGCTGGACCAACGTGCCGATCATCGTGCTCTCCGGCCGGGCCGGCAGCCAGGACAAGGTGGCGGCACTGGACGCCGGTGCCGACGACTACGTCACCAAGCCGTTCGGCGTCGACGAGTTGCTGGCCCGGGTCCGCGCGGTGACCCGACGGGCCGCCGGAGCCGGCGAGGAGGTGCCGGCGGTCGAGGTCGGCCGGTACGTCGTGGACCTCACCGCACACACGGTGCGTACCGCCGAGGGTGCCGAGGTGCGGCTCACCCCGACCGAGTGGCACCTGCTGGAGATCCTGGTACGCAACCCGGGCCGGCTGGTCAGCCAGCGTCAACTGCTGCACGACGTCTGGGGACCGCAGTACCAGTCGGAGACGAACTACCTGCGGCAGTACATGGCCCAGTTGCGCCGGAAGCTGGAGAACGACCCGTCCCGACCACGGCATCTGTTGACCGAGCCGGGGATGGGTTACCGCTTCCAGCCCTGAGGCGGGCGCCGACCTCTGCGGTCAGTGCCGTGGGCCCGGACCGGTGGCCGTCGGCGGCGGGACCAACGCCGGGCCGGTCGCCGGCGCCCCCGCCCCGCCGGCCGACTCGGGCGTTGTCGTGATGGCGCCGCCCCGGCGGCCCGGGGTACGCACCACCAGGGCCAACCCGCCCAGCACGACGGCACCGGCCACGATCTCCGTACCGGTGATCGGCTCGCCGAGCAGCAGTGCGGCGGCGGTCAGCCCGAAGATCGGCACCAGCAGGCTGAACGGGGCGACCCGGGCCACCGAGTAGATGCCGATGAGCCGGTTCCAGATGCCCCAGCCGACAAGCGTGGAGAGGTACCCGACATAGCCGACCGCCAGTACGGCGTTCCAGGA
Source organism: Plantactinospora sp. CNZ320 (assembly GCF_002846275.1). Taxonomy (NCBI): domain Bacteria; kingdom Bacillati; phylum Actinomycetota; class Actinomycetes; order Micromonosporales; family Micromonosporaceae; genus Plantactinospora; species Plantactinospora sp. CNZ320. The sequence goes on along the minus strand of NZ_PJMP01000001.1, from coordinate 1,295,834 downwards.
CATCCCGGTGATCGCGTCGATCACCACCCGTGGACCGTCCACCACTCCGGCCAGGCCGAGCAGCGGCAGCGGCGGTACCAGACTCGACCAGACCAGCAGCGACAGTGGCCGGGTCTCGCCGCTGGTCCGGATCACCACGTTCGCCAGCGCCCAACTGCCGGCGGCGGCCAGGGTGAGCGCGAACCCGATCGCGGTGGCGTGCCCGCCCGCGCCGACCGCGAGCAGGGCGATGCCGGCCGAGCCGGTGAGCACCCCGGCGAGCTGGGTACCGCTGGGTCGCTCGCCGAGGAAGGCGGTGGCCAGCATCACCGAGACCAGCGCCTGGGTCTGCAACACCAGTGAGGCGAGCCCGGGCGGCATCCCGGCGTCGATGGCGACGAAGAGCAGGCCGAACTTGAAGACGCCGAGGATCAGGCCGTAGCCGAGCACGTACCGCAACCGCGCGGTCGGCCGGGGGACCAGGAAGACCAGCGGCAGCGCGGCGGCGACGAACCGCAGCGCGGTCAGCACCAGCGGCGGCAGGTCGCGCAGGCCCACCTCGATGACGACGAAGTTGACCCCCCAGAGGGCGGCGACCAGAACCGCCTGCATGCGGTGCGGAAATCTCATGCGCACCACGCTGCCGGCCAGCTCGGTTAAGGTCCAGTTCAAGATTCTTAACCGGCGCTGTAGCGTGGCTACATGGATCTCGACGTCCGGCGCCTGCGGGTGCTGCACGAGGTGGCGCTGCGCGGCGGCGTGACCGCTGCCGCCGCCGCCCTGCACGTCACCCCGTCGGCGGTCTCCCAACAGCTCGCCCAGCTCGCCCGGGAGGCCGGCTATCCGCTTGTCGAACGCTCCGGCCGGGGCGTGGTTCTCACCTCCGCCGGCCAGGTGCTGGCCCGGCACGCGGAGCGGATCCTCGGCGCCGTCGAGCAGGCGGTCACCGGGCTGGCCGTCGCGCACCAGCGGGTCGCCGGTACCGTCCGGGTCGGCTCCTTCCCGTCCGCCGCCGGCGCACTGGTCGCCCCGGCCGCCGCCCAGGCGATGGCCGCGCACCCCGACCTGGACGTACGGGTGAGTGAGGCGGAGGACGAGCAGAGCCGGCTGGACCTGCGTTCCGCCGTACTCGACATCGCGGTTCTCCAGGAGTACGACCACGTGCCCGGGATCGCCACCGCCGAGCTGGACCGGCATCCGATCACCACCGACCCGATGCACCTGATCACCCCGGCCGGCTGGGGTCGGCACACCGGACGGCTCGCCGACCTCGCCGACGTGCCCTGGGTGGCCAGTGCCGTGCACACCCCGTGCGGCGGGTCCACCCTGCACGCCTGCCACCTGGCCGGTTTCGAGCCCGACATCCGGCACCGGGCGATCGACTTCGCGCTGACCCTGGACCTGGTGGCGGCCGGGCTCGGTGCCGCCCTGGTGCCGGGGATGGCGCTGCGCAACGTACCGGCCGGGGTGCACGTCGAGCCGCTGCTCCGGCCGGTCACCGGTCGACGGATCTTCGCGGTGACGCGCTCCAGCGGCGACGGGCCGGTCCATCCGGCGGTCGCCGCCGTACTGGAGGCACTGGCCCTGGTAGCGGAGCGGCGGCAACCGCTCGACGAGTGCGGGCTGAGCCGCGGCACCGGGCTTGCGGTGATGTCACAGAACTCCGGCTAACGCTGTCCGAGGAAGCGCTCGCCGGCGAGTTCTATCCGTTCGATCTCGGCCCGGAAGAAGCCGGCGATCTCCGCGCACCGGTCGGGATTTGTCGGACCGCCCTCCCGACGGGGCAGGTCCGGATAGGGGCTGCCGATCACGAAGATGTTCTCGTCGTTGTACTGGTTGGCCGGGGCGGTGTAGTTGAACGAACCGGCGATCACCACCGCCTCGTCGATCACCATCAGCTTGTGGTGCAGCTTGCCGAAGGCCGGTGACCGGATCGGGGCGTGGAGCGCGATGTTGGCCCGGTCGAGTTCGTGGGTGGCGGCCCACTTCTGCATGCCCTGCCCGGGGTCCACCGCTCCGCTCACGGTACGCCCGGCGGCGGCCAGCGCGATCATCGCGTCGTCGATCCCGGACGAGCCGGAGAAGGTGAAGATGGCGAAGTCGACCCGCTCGGTCGCCTTCAGCATCTGCTTCATGATCTCCAGTTCCGGGGTGTGGTCCGGCGCGAACAGCACCTTCACCGGCACCCCGCCGACGTTGTACGCGTTCGGCACCCGGCCGTGCTCGCCACGCCCGAACCGTCCCTGCCGGAGCCGGGCGAACTCGTCGGCGTACTCCCGACAGATCCGGGCGTCGTGGAAGAGTACGACGTGGTTGAGGTTGCGGTGGCAGTCGGTGCCGGTGAAGTTCGCCGAGCCGGAGAGCACCGCCGTCCGCCCGCCAGCCCGCTGCCGGTAGTCCCGGACCGCGAACTTCTGGTGGAAGATCGCCGGGTTGTAGTCGGCCTTGACGTCGACGTCACAGCGCAGCAGTGCGGCCACGATCCGCCGGTTCGGTTCCAGGCTGCGGCTGCCGGGCTCCGGCTCCCACTGGGCCCGGTGCCGGGCGTCGGCCTCGGGCTCGCCGGGCCGGGCGGTGACCCGGGGCAGCTTCGCCGTCCGCAGGTAGTCCTGCTCCAGCACCATCCGGACGCTGACGCCCCGGAACCGGGCGTCGAGGATCGCCTGGGCGATCGGCTCCGAGTCGAGTTCCTGCACGGCGATGTCGAGGCTCTCCCGGGCGCCGCCGATGAAGTCGACCACCACCGCCTCGAGGTCGTCGGCGGCACCGAGTTCCCGGGGCCCGACGTACGCCTCGATCTTCCTGCCGGCGAAGGTCGCCATGCGGCCAGGCTCGCACCCGAGGGTCCCTCCCGGTGTCGTCTTGGCTACAAACCCCACCCCGCCCCGGCCAGGCGTAACCGTTCGGGTGGCAGGCTGGGGCCGTGTATCGGGAGCGGAGGTCCGGGCTGGCCGGCGCCGTGGTCTGGACGGCCACCCGGGCCGCAGGCGCCGCACCGGGGCGGGTGCTGCCGGACGGCTGCATGGACCTGATCTGGTCGAGCCGCAGCGGCCTGCTCGTCGCCGGCCCGGACAGCGTCGCCCAGGTCGCCGCCGGGCCGGCCGGTGAGCGGTACGTCGGCCTGCGCTTCCCGCCGGGCACCGGTCCCGCGGTCTTCGGGCTACCGGCACACGCGCTGCGGGACCAGCGGGTCCCGCTCGCCGCGCTCTGGCCCGGACCGGAGGTGGCCCGGCTGACCGAGCGGGTGGCGTCGCACCACCGGCCCGGCCTGGTGCTGGAGGCGGTCGCCGCGACCCGGCTCGCCACCGACGGCGGCCCGGATCCGCTCGCCGCGCCGCTGGCAGCCGGGCTCGCCGCCGGCCGCGAGGTCGCCGACGCTGCGGACGCGCTCGGGCTCGGGACCCGGCAACTGCACCGGCGCAGCCTGGCACTCTTCGGGTACGGCCCGAAGACGCTCGCCAGGATCCTGCGGATGCGCCGGGCGCTGGCCCTGGCCCGGGCCGGTACGCCGGCCGCCGAGGTCGCCGCCCTGACCGGGTACGCCGACCAGGCGCACCTGTCCCGCGAGGTCAGGAGCCTGGCCGGGGTACCGCTGCGGCAACTGCTCGCCCCGAGGCCCGCTAGCCGGCCGCCTGGGTGAGCGGGGCGTACAGGTCGACGCCGTTGCCGTCCGGGTCGAGCAGTACCGCGTACCGCTGACCCCAGGGCGCGTCCCACGGCTTGAGATGTCCCTCGTAGCCGGCGGCGGTCATCTCGGCGTAGACGCTGTCCACCTCGGCCGGATCGGCACACCGGAAGGCGAGGCTCATCTGCGAGTCGGTCGGCGGCGTGAAGTCCGGTTCCATCGAGCGGACCATCTCGTGGGTGTCCCACATCAGGCGTACCCCGCCGGGCAGGGTGAACTCCGCGTGCGGCTCGGTGTCGGCGCTCGCGGGGACGTCCAGTCCCAGCTTCCGGTAGAAGGTGAGAGATCGGGCCATGTCGGCCACGAGCAGGCCGAATGCGTCTAGTCTCGGTGTCATTCGATCAGCGTAGAGACGGGCCAACGCCGCGTCTTGAACGAATCGGACCTGCCGGACCGGCGTCACGGGTGCCGATGCGGTCGACGGATCATCGGCGTACGGTGTGTTGAACGGCATCCGACGTCCTGCTTTCCGCCACCTGACCGGTGGGTTGCGGATGGTCGGTCGCGTTGTCGTGCGCGCGGTCCGGTCGTTGCTGGCAGGCGACCGGGCAGGGCGCTCTTTTTTCGGGTACGGGGGCAGAGAGAAAGGGAGGTGGCCGAGCAATGGACCTTCTGGCCTACCTGGATGCGGGATCGGGCAGCCTCATCGTGCAGGCCGTGGTCGGCGGCGTCGCCGGAGTCGCGGTGGCCGGGAAGCTCTACTGGCGCAGGCTGACCAGCCGGTTCCGCAAGCAGCCGGCGCAACCCACGCAGACCTCGAAGCAGGACTGAGGGCGGTCCACACCCGATGGTCGTACCACCTCCCGTCCCGGCAACGTCCACCACCACCTCCCAAACCGTTCCCCGAGCCGATCCCGGCTCCTTCCGCGACCCGGTGAACCGCGTGCTGCACGCCGACGGCCAGGTCTTCCGGGGACTCGGCCCGCAGGGCGCCGAGGACTGGCGGGCGCTCGCCGGGGCGGAGTTCTTCAAGCGGCTGCTCGCCGACGGCAGGATCTGCGGCACCGAGACCGCCGACCCGGCGACCCTGCCGGCCAGCCTCACCGGGCAGTGGGCGACAGTACTCCGGCACGAGCGCATCCCGTTCGTGTCGTACCCGTACGAGTGGTCGTTCGCCATGCTGCGCGACGCCGCGCTGCTGCACCTGGAGATCCTCCGGACCGCCGTACCGGCCGGCTTCACCACGAAGGACGGTTCGGCCTACAACCTCCAGTGGCGGGGCGCCGAACCGGTCTTCATCGACGTCGGTTCGTTCGAGCCGGCCCGCGACGGCGAACCGTGGGCCGGCTACCGGCAGTTCTGCCAGACCCTGCTCTATCCGCTGCTGCTCCAGGCGCATCTGGGGCTGGACTTCCAGCCGTGGCTGCGGTCCCGGATCGACGGGATCGAGGCGGGCGAACTCCGCAAGCTCTTCGGCGGTACCCGACGGTTCCGGGCCGGTGTGCTCAAGCACGTCCACCTGCACGACGCGATCCAGTCCCGGTACGCCGCCGCCAGCACCGGCGCCGTCCGGGCCGAGTTGAAGGACGCCGGCTTCTCCCGGGACCTGGTGCTGGCCACCCTGCGGGCGCTGGAGAAGCTGGTCGGCCGGCTCGACTGGCAGCCTCCGGCCAGCCACTGGTCCGGCTACCGGGAGACCTGCACCTACTCCGACGACGACCGGGAGGCCAAGGAGCGGTTCGTCGCCGATGCCCTGGCCGGGTCGAACCGGTCCCGGCTGGTGCTCGACCTCGGTGCCAACGACGGCACGTACTCGCGGCTGGCCGCCCGGCACGCCGACTACGTGGTCGCGGTGGAGAGCGACCCGGCAGTCGTCGACCAGCTCTACCGCCGGTTGCGGGCCGACGGTGAGCGCCGGGTGCTGCCGTTGGTGATGGACCTGGCCGACCCCTCGCCGGGCGGCGGCTGGCGTGGGGTGGAGCGCGGCTCCTTCGCGCAGCGGGCCGACGCGGACGCGGTGCTGGCGCTGGCCGTGGTGCACCATCTCGCCATCGGGCGCAACGTTCCGCTGCCGGAGATCGTCGACTGGCTGGTCGGGCTGCTGCCGGCGGCGGGCGGCGACGGCCGGCTGGTGGTCGAGTTCGTGCACCCCGACGACCCGATGGCGGCCCGGCTGCTGGCCAACAAGCCGGCCGGGCTCTTCCCGGACTACCACCGGGAGGAGTTCGAGCGGCTGCTCGGGCTACGCTGCGACATCGTGCGGCGGCTGGAACTGCCGTCCGGCACCCGCACCCTCTATCTCGGGACACCGCGTGGCTGAGCCCGACGCCGGCGAGCGGCCAGCCGAGCCACCACGTTCGGCGGACTCACCACTTCCGGCGGAGCAGCCCGCCGAGTCATCGGAGCCGGCGGAGCAGCCGGCCACTCCGCCGGAAGCGCCGCAGCGGCCGGCAGGACGGGTCGAGTCGCGGGCGCTGGTCGAGATCGTGGCGCTCTGCGGTCTCGTGATCACCCAGCCGCTGCTGGACGTGACCGGCAAGAGCCCGGACTTCTTCCTCTTCCACGGCGCCGACCGGTGGGACATCCTGCTGCTGGTGCTGGCGTACACGGTGGTGCCGCCGCTGGTGCTCTGGGGCGGTGGCGCGCTGCTGGGCCTGCTGGCCCGGCGGGTCGCGGGGCCGCAGCGGGGCCGGGCGGTCCGGACGGTACTGCACACGGTGACCCTCGGCCTGCTGCTCGCCGCGCTGGCGGTCCAGGTGGGCAAGCACCTCACCCCGGTACGCGGGGTGCCGCTGGTCGGCCTCGCGGTGGTCGTCGGCGCCGCCGGGGCGTACGTGTACCGGCGTTGGCAGGTGACCGGCCAGGTGCTCCGGGTCGCCGCGGTCGGTCCACTCGTCTTCGTGCTGCTCTTCGTCTTCGCCTCGCCCGCCTCGGCCGTGGTGCTGCCGGGGGAGCGGTCCGGGGCGGTTGCGGGGGCCAGCCGGGGCGGGGCCACCCATCCGCCGGTGGTGATGCTGATCCTGGACGAGTTCCCGCTGACCTCCCTGCTGGACGGTGCCGGCGCGATCGATGCCCGCCGCTATCCGAACTTCGCCCGGCTGGCCGGCGAGTCGACCTGGTACCGGAACGCGACCGGGGTGGCCGGTTACACCCCGTACGCGCTGCCGGCGATGTTGACCGGCCGGTACCCGGCGGAGCAGCAGGCGCCGCACCACTCCCGCTATCCGGACAACCTGTTCACGGCGTTCGCCGGGCCGTACCAGATCCAGGCGCAGGAGAGCATCACGCAGCTCTGCCCGCCGCGACTCTGCCCGGACCGGGCCGCCGGTTCCGCCCGGGGTGGCCTGCCGACCCTGCTGCGGGAGAGCGCCACCCTGCTGGAGCAGATCGTCTCGCCGTCCGAGACGGGACAGCGGGACCCCGAGGACTCCTACCGGGAGATCACCCGGCGCGAGGCAGGCAAGGCGGACGAGCCGGCGCCGCCTACCGATCCGCAGTTCCGCTGGGGAGCGCTGGACGAGAACCAGCCGGCCCGGTTCGCCGACTTCCTCGCCACCCTCCGGCCGACGGTCCGGCCGACCCTGCACTTCCTGCACCTGCTGCTGCCGCACTCGCCGTGGAACTACCTGCCTTCGGGGATCCGCTACGAGTCTCCGGACGGGATGCCCAACGACGGGGGCGGCTGGGTCGAACTGGCGTACCGGCGGCACCTGCTGCAACTGGAGTACACCGACCGGCTGCTCGGCGAGACGCTGCGCCGGCTGGACGAGACCGGCCTCTACGACGACGCGCTGCTGGTGCTCACCGCCGACCACGGGGTCAGCTTCACCCCTGGGGTGCAGGGGCGCGGGCTCGGCGCGGTCGAACGGGCGCCGGGCGAGGTCCTCTGGGTACCGCTCTTCGTGAAGCGGCCGGGGCAGCGGGCCGGCGCGGTCGACGACCGGAACTGGGAACACGTCGACCTGCTGCCGACCGTCGCCGACCTGGCCGGCGTCGAGGTGCCGTGGCGGACCGACGGTGCGTCGGCGCTGGCTACCACCCGGGCGCCGGGGGACAAGCGCTACTACGACCAGCCGGGGCAGCCGCGTACGGTGCCGGCCGGCGTCTTCGCCGACGTGGTCGCCGGGCGGGCGAGCCCGGTACTTCCGGTGCAGCCACGACCGGAACTGATCGGTCGTTCCGTGGCCGAGCTTCCGCTCGGTGCGCCGGCCGGTGCGGTGACGGTGCGGAACCGGTCTGCCTTCGATCAGATCGACCAGGCGGGCGGCCGGCTTCCGGCGCTGGTCTACGGTACGGTGCCCGACTCGGTGCCGGACGGCACCCTGCTGGCGGTGGCGGTCAACGGCCGGATCGGCGCGGTGGCCCCGGTGGTGCCGCCGGACCCCGGCGGGCAGCGGTTCGGCGCGCTGGTGTCGGACGAGTCGCTCTTCCTGCCGGGCCGGAACACCGTGGACGTGTTTCAGGTCACCGAGACCGGCACCCTGCGCCCGTTGCGCGGCTGACCCGACCCGGGCAGCGGGGTGCCAACGGCCCCCGGCCCGGGTAACGGGGTCGGAGAGGTTCGCCGTTCGCCCGGCCGACTAGCAGGTTTCGGGCCGGTCGCAAACGTTTGACCTGCGTGATCCATCACTCACCGGCCGACCACGCAAGATTCTCGGCTACCCTGCACGTTTACCGTAAAAAGTGAAGGCAATTCAACGTAGATTCTGCCGGCGAAGCGAGGATCACATGACGGATGTCAAACTCGACCACCCGCGCGGCCAGCTGTCGATGCCGGTCAAGCCCGCTGTCGACGGCCCAGCCGGCATCGCCACGGGCAACCTGTTGAAGGAGACGGGATTCGTCACCTACGACCCCGGTTTCGTCAACACCGCCGCATGCTCCTCCGAGATCACCTACATCGACGGCGACGCGGGCATCCTGCGTTACCGGGGCTACCCGATCGAGCAGTTGGCCGAGAAGTCCTCCTTCCTGGAGGTCTCGTACCTGCTGATCTACGGCGAGCTGCCCACCACGGCGCAGCTCTCCGAGTTCGACGAGTGGATCCGGCGGCACTCGCTGCTGCACGAGGAGATGCGGCGCTTCTTCGACGGCTTCCCCCGGGACGCGCACCCGATGGCGGTGCTCTCCTCGGCGGTGAGCGCCATCTCCACCTTCTACCAGGACAGCCTCGACCCCTTCGACCGGGAGCACGTGGAGATCTCCACCGTGCGGCTGATGGCGAAGGTGCCGACCATCGCGTCGTACGCCTACAAGAAGTCGATCGGGCAGGCGATGCTCTACCCGGACAACTCGCTCGGGTACGTCGAGAACTTCCTCCGGATGAACTTCGGGGTGCCGGCGGAGCCGTACGAGGTCGACCCGGTCGTGGCCCGGGTGCTGGACATGCTCCTGCTGCTGCACGCCGACCACGAGCAGAACTGCTCCACCTCCACGGTCCGGCTGGTCGGTTCGAGCCAGGCGAACCTCTTCGCCTCGGTCTCGGCCGGGGTGAACGCGCTGTTCGGCCCGCTGCACGGCGGCGCCAACCAGGCGGTGCTGGAGATGCTCGAGGAGATCAGGGCCGGCGGCGGTGACGTGCCGGGCTTCGTGCGGCGGGTGAAGGACAAGGAGCCCGGCGTCAAGCTGATGGGCTTCGGGCACCGGGTCTACAAGAACTACGACCCCCGGGCCGCCATCGTGAAGCAGGCCGCCCAGGACGTGCTGGCCCGGATGAACAAGCCGGACCCGCTGCTGGACCTCGCGATGCAGTTGGAGGAGATCGCGCTCGCCGACGACTACTTCGTGTCGCGCCGGCTCTACCCGAACGTCGACTTCTACACCGGCCTGATCTACAAGGCGATGGGCTTCCCGACCAAGATGTTCACAGTGCTCTTCGCGCTCGGCCGGCTGCCCGGCTGGATCGCGCAGTGGCGGGAGATGATCTCGGACCCGGAGACCAAGATCGGTCGCCCTCGGCAGATCTACACCGGTGCGGCCGAGCGGGACTACGTACCGGTCGAGAAGCGCTGATCCACCCCAGGCCCTTCCGGCCCGGTCGTTCACCGGCCGTCGACGCGAACCGCGCGTCGGCGGCCGGTTTTTCGTGGCCGGTCCGGCGCCGGACGACTCCACCCTTCCGTGTAACAGGGCTCACGGTGGGTAGTCGGCGGTGGCTACGTGCCCGACCGCGTCAAGCGGTGAACAGTTGCGTAGAAGGAGCCTGTGATGACACACGTGTCACGTTCGGCCCAACCCGGCCGAGGGGTTGGCCACGACGGCCATGACGGCCACGACGGTCACGACGGCGAGTTCGAATTCTGGCGCAACCACGCGCAGATCTCGCTCCAGCCGGTGGCGGCCCCATCGATCCTGGGACTTTTCGGGTACGCGGCAGCCACCTTCGTCGTCGCCACGAACCTCGCCGGCTGGTACGGCAACGCGAACACGCCGACGTTCCTGTTCCCGTTCGCCGCGATGCTTGGTGGACTCGCGCAGTTCCTGGCCGGCATGTGGGCGTACCGGGCACGGGACGGGCTGGCCACCGCCATGCACGGGATCTGGGGCGCCTTCTGGCTCTCCTACGGCCTCCTCTACCTGCTGATCGCGATCGGCGTACTGGTCCAGCCGGCCCCGTTCGTGGCGCTCGGCTTCTGGTTCGCGGCGCTCGCCGCGATCACCTGGTCCGGTGCGTTCGCCGCGCTGGCCGAGAACATCGGCCTGACCCTGGTGCTGGGCACCCTGGCCGCCGGAGCGAGTTGCCTGGCGGTGGGCCAGATCGCCGACATCTCGCCCTGGCGCACCGCCGGTGCCTACATCCTGATCGCCTCCGCGGTGATCGCCTGGTACACGGCCACGGCGATGATGCTGGAGGGCACCTTCCGCCGGGTCATCCTGCCGATCGGCAAGCTGCGCGGCCCGAACATGCCGGGCCGGGAGCCGCGCAAGGTCATCCAGTTCCTGGCCGGCGAGCCCGGCATCAAGGTCGGCCAGTAGCCGGGCGGCCGGCGCCGGCGCCGGTCCGACGAGGAGCGTGGACGGGTTCCGGAGCAGCGGCCGGAGCCCGTCCCGCCGTGCTCGTGCTGGACGGGCCGGCGCGCTGGACGCGCACGGTGCCGAACTGCGCCGCATGGGTGCCCCCACCGGGGCTGTCGACGTCCCCGTCGAGGAGTCGACCCGTCACGCCTGGATGGTGGTTTGACGCTTTCCGACGGTTGTTCGGGTTCATCCAATAACGTGGTGGTGCGGGACGTCCGACGACCAGCGACGGCGAACGGGGGAGCGATGCGCGGAGCACCGGTGGAGATGCCCGAGGAGACGCTCGACATGCCCGACGGCGCCGGCCAGCTCCTGCCGCGGGTGCTCGGCCTGCTGAGCCTCGGCCTCGGTGTCGCGGCGCTCGTGGCGCCCAACCGGGTCGGCAGGCTGATCGGGGTCGACGACGTGCCGGCCGGCCCCGCCGTACTGCGGGCGATCGGTGGCCGCGAACTCGTGCCGGTACCCGGACTGCTCCTCACCCGCCGGCCGGTCGGCTGGGCCTGGACCCGGGTCGCCGGGGACGTGCTGGACCTGGCGCTGCTCGCCCGGATGCTGCCGCAGCGGCGCGGCGAACGCCGCCAGCGGGTCGCGGCCAGCCTTGGTGCCGTCGCCGCGATCACCGCCGTCGACGTGCTGGCCGCCGTACGAAGCTCGCGCTCGGCCGGTGCGCCGCGCCGGGCGGTACGGGCCAGCGCCACCGTCACCATCAACCGGCCCGCCGACGAGGTGTACCGGTACTGGCGCGACTTCGAGAACCTGCCCCGGTTCATGTACCACCTGGAGTCGGTCCGCACCGACGGGGACGGCCGGTCACACTGGACGGTCCGGGCCCCGGGCGGGCGCCGGGTCGGCTGGGACGCCGAAATGGTCGACGACAACCTCAGCGAGCTGATCAGCTGGCGTTCGGTGCGCGGGGCCCGGGTGCCGAACGCGGGCCGGGTGCGGTTCTCCCGGGCGGCCGGCGGCCGGGGCACCGAGGTCCGGGTGGACCTGGCGTACGCGCCGCCGGGCGGGGCGGTGGGCCGAACCATAGCGAAGCTCTTCGGCGAGGAACCGGGGCAGCAGATCCGGGACGATCTGCGCCGGTTCAAGCAGGTCATCGAGACCGGTGAGGTGGTCCTGTCCGACGGCAGCCCGGCCGGGCTGGCCACCCCGCAGCAGGTACGCCAGAGGCCGGCCCGCCCGCAGGCCGAGCGGTAGTCCCGCCGACCGACCCGCCGACACCGGAGGTAGTCCATGAAGGCCAACTGCTGGCAGGGCCGGGAGAGCGTCCGGGTGGAGGAGGTGCCCGACCCGCGCATCATGAACTCCCGGGACGCGGTCGTACGGGTCACCAGCACCGCGATCTGTGGCTCCGACCTGCACCTCTACCACGGGTACATCCCGACGACCAAGCACGGCGACATCCTCGGTCACGAGTTCATGGGCGAGGTGGTCGAGGTGGGGCCGGAGGTGGGGAACCTGCGGATCGGGGACCGGGTGGTGGTGCCGTTCCCGATCGCCTGCGGCAACTGTCTCGCCTGCCAGGCCGGGCTCTATTCGCTCTGCGAGAACTCCAACCCGAACGCCGGGCTCGCCGAGAAGCTGCTCGGGCATTCGCCGGGCGGCCTCTTCGGCTACTCACACATGCTCGGCGGGTACGCGGGCGGCCAGGCCGAGTACGTCCGGGTGCCCTTCGCCGACATCGGTCCGCTCAAGGTTCCCGACGACCTGCCGGACGAGAAGGTGCTCCCGCTCTCCGACATCTTCCCGACCGGCTACATGGGCGCCGAGATGTGCGGGTTGACCGGGGGCGAGGTGGTCGCCGTCTGGGGTGCCGGCGCGGTGGGCCTGCTGGCGATGCGCAGCGCGTACCTCCTCGGTGCGGAGCGGGTGATCGCGATCGACCGTTTCCCGTACCGGCTGCGGATGGCGCAGGAGCGGGCCGGGGCGGAGCCACTGAACTACGACGAGGTCGACGTGATCGAGGCGTTGCGCGAGATGACCGGCGGGCGGGGGCCGGACGCCTGCATCGACGCGGTGGGCATGGAGGGGCACCACTCCTCGACGGTGCTCGCCGGGTACGACCGGGTCAAGCAGTCGGCCCGGCTGGAGACCGACCGGCCGCACGCGCTGCGCGAGGCGATCCTGAGCTGCCGCAACGGCGGTACGGTCTCGGTGATCGGCGCGTACGCCGGCTTCATCGACAAGTTCCCGATCGGCTCGCTGATGAACCGGTCGCTGACGCTGCGCAGCGGGCAGTGCCACGTGCAGCGCTACACGAGGTTGTTGCTGGACCGGATCCGTCGCGGCGAGATCGATCCGAGCTTCGTCATCACGCACCGGATGCGGCTCGACGACGCGCCGATCGGCTACGAGATGTTCCGGCAGAAGGCGGACGAGTGCGTCAAGGTCGTGCTCAAGACCTGACCGGACCCGCTCCGGACCCCCACCCCTGCGTGCGGGAAGTGCAGTCGACCAGCTGTCTCGGGCCGGGGTTCAAGGGCACGTTCGACCCCATTCGCAGCGGGTACGCCCCGAACCCAGCCCCGGATCGGCCACCAGGGCGCGACGGACCGTGCGGAGGCGCGATGGACGGCGTCGGCAGGCAGTGGACGGCGGCGGTGCCGGTCACGCCGCGCCGCCAGTGGCTGCGGATCTTCCTGGTCGGCCTGGCGCTCTGGATCGCCACGGTGGCGGTCATCTTCGTCACCGGAAACCCGACCCTGCTGCCCACCCTGGTGCTGCTCGGCAGCTTCCTGGTGCCGGTGACCTTCGTGGCCTGGGCGTTCCAGCGCCGGGACACCGGCGAGGTCTCCGTGAGCCTGGTCTTCAGCACCTTCCTCGCCGGGGGCGTACTCGGGGTGCTCGCCTCGGCGGTGCTGGAGTCGTACCTGCTGCGCCCGTCGGTGCTGCTCTTCCTCGGCGTCGGCCTGATCGAGGAGGCCGCCAAGCTGGCCGCGCTGGCGCTGCTGACCCGGCACCTCGCGGCCAAGACCATCCGGGACGGGATGATCCTCGGCGCCGCGGTCGGCTTCGGCTTCTCCGCACTGGAATCCGCCGGGTACGCCTTCATCGCGCTCTTCACCGTGCAGGGCCTGTCGGTGGTGCAGGTGGTGCAGACGGAGATTCTGCGCGGCCTGGTGGCGCCGGTCGGGCACGGGCTCTGGACCGCCATCCTCGGCGGTGTGCTCTTCGGGCCGAGCGGGCGGGGGTACTTCGTGGTCGGGCTACGGCTGCTCTACGCCTATCTGGGCGTGGCGATCCTGCACGCGCTCTGGGACGCGATGCACGTGATCGCGTTCTACCTGACCCTCGTGCTCACCGACGCGCGCGGCCTGCTCAGCCTGGATGGTTCCCAGGGCCGGTTGACCCCGGTCCAGGCGGTGCTGATGCCGGCGCTGGAAGGGCTTGGTTTGACGCTCGTCGCCGTGATCGGGGTCGTCTGGCTGGTGGTGCTGTGGCGGTCCGCCAATGGCCCGGGGCGACCGGCGAGCGGCTGGCGGGTGCCGACCGGTTCGAGCAGGGCAACCGCACCGCGCCCCTGAGTCGCGCCGCACCCCGACGCCCGGGCCGCGATCGACGCCGACCCGTCGTGGGCTGGTCGGCCTCGGCGAGTCGCAGTACGCCCCAGGCGGCCAGCCCGGCCCCGACGGTCGCGGCGAGGCCGCCCCAGTACCCGCCCGCCGTCCGTTCGCCGAGCAGCAGGATGGCGATGACGGCCGAAGCGATCGGATTGGTCAGGGTGACAGTGGCCAGCGGCGCGCCCAGCCCGGCACCCCGGTAGGCGACCTGGGACAGCAGCAGCCCGGCCGCGGCCATCCCGGCCACCGCCATCGCCAGGCCGGCGGTCACCAGCGGCGCGCCGCCGCGGGTGACGAGTCCGGAGACGACCTGGGTGAGTGCGGAGGCCACCGCGAAGGCGATTCCGGCAGCGGTAGCGGTGAGCAGGCTGCGCGACAGCGCCGACCGGCTCGCCCGGCTGGCGAGTACCAGCACGACCACCAGCGCGCCGGCCACCCCGGCCAGCGCCCAGCCCTGCCCTGGCAGGAGGTCGTGGCGGCCCGCCCCGGGCAGCGTGAGCGCGAGCAACAGCACCAGGCCGGCCACCGTGGCGGCGGCCCCGGACCACTGCCGGGCCGACGCACGACGACCGATGGTGGCCGCCGCGATCGGCAACGCGAGCACCAGGGTGAGTACGCCGAGCGGCTGCACCACCGACAGCGGCCCGTACGCCAGCGCGGCGACGTGCAGCGTGGCACCCGTACCGTTGCCCGCCACGGACAGCCACCAGCCGGACCGGCGCAGGACGGTGCCGAGGTAGCCCCGTCCTGCGCCCCCCGTCGGTCCCGCCTGACTCGCGAGCCGTTCCTGGAGTACCGCCGCCCCCGCGTACGCCGCCGCCGAACCCACCGACAGGACGATCGCCAGTACCAGTGCGATCACGGCCGGCCCCCCGGGGCCATGAATCGTCATGACCTCATGATCCTCGGTGACCGCTCTTCTGACGTCCCCCCGTGGTGGGCATCACCCATACGCCGCTGGGCGTAGAAGCGCTTCGGCGGGTTCCCCCGGAAGGGTGAGGTGTCCCTCCCCGACGCGGGGTGCCACGCCCCGCGCGACGCCGGCCCGGCGGGGCGGGCCTGCGGCGTCGCCTAAGCTGGCAGCCGGACCGGGGTCGGCGGTGGTCAGCCGGGCCTGGTGGGCGGCGGTCGGCCGGACGTCGTCGCCGGGCGGACCAGCGGAGGGGGAGCGGGATGCACCGCACGGCGGTGAGGCTGTTCGTGCTGGCGGCGATCGCCGAGGCGATCTCCTGGTTGGCGCTGCTGATCGGGATGGTGGTCAAGTACGGCCCGCCGGGCAACGAGATCGGGGTGCAGATCTTCGGCCCGGTGCACGGTGGACTCTTCGTCGCGTACGGCGCGCTGGTCCTGCTGGTGGCCCGGCTCGGCCGGTGGCGGTGGACCACGATCGCCGTCGCGCTGGTCTGCGCGGTGCCGCCGTTCGCCACCCTCCTCTTCGAGCGGTGGGCCCGGCGCCGTGGCCTGCTCGGTGTCGCTTCCGGTGGCCCGGCCGGCGGTGCGGGTGAGCCGACGACCGACCTTGACCGGCCGTTGGAGGACGCGGCCCGACCGTGACCGGGCCAGTGCCTGCGGGTCGTGGTGGTCGGCTGCCCGCCATCGAAGGCACGGCGCTAGCGCCCGAGCACCAGCCAGGTGACGAGCGCGCCGATCAGCAGTAGGCCGATCGCGGCCTGGAGCAGCAGCGCCGGGCCGAGGTGCGACCAGAGGGTCGGGGTACGCGGGGTGAGCAGTTGACCTGTGGTGAGGTTGACGATCCGCTCCACCCGGGGGGCGAGCCCGGCGTCCTTCTGCGAGCGGACGGTCACCTGGATGTGGTCGGCCGGCTCCAGGGCGCTCTGCGGCAGGTGTCCGTGGATCTCCATCTCGCAGAGCACACCGCTGCCGTCGCGGATCCGCAGTGGGGTCACCAGGAACTCCGGCCCCTTGCGCAACTCTTTCCACCTGCGTCTCGCACCGGCACCGGCACCGGCCCGCAGCACCGAGGCGAGCAGTAGCAGCACCACCCGCACCACCGCCGCCGTGCCGAGTACGGCCACCAGGACGGGCTGCCCGACCCGGATCTCCCGGGAGTACCCCTCCATCAGCCGTACCACGTGACCGGTGATGACCGGTCCGGGCCGCCAGGCCACCCGTTCGGGAAACAGTTCACCGTCCATGCGTTCACCACCGAGAGTCCGCTCCCGAGCACGAATTGTATCGATCATGGCGAATGAACCGACAGTGAGTGAATCTGTTTCACGTAATGTGACGATCGGCTCACTCCTGGCTGCTCGGTACGTTTCCGGCGCCGGTGGGCTCCCAGCGACCACGCAGCCGAGGTGACAAGCCGAGCGGCGTGGGTAACCCCGGCACGAGCTTGGAGAGGGGACGACCCATGCAGCTGTCCTTCCTGCGTCCGATCTGTGCCCATCCCGGCCCGTGGACGTCGGTCTACCTGGACGCCTCCCGGGACACCCACGATGCCCATGCCGCGCTCGACCTGCGCTGGCGGGCCCTCCAGGAACGGCTGGCGGAGCAGCGGACCGATCCGCGCGACGTGGCCGCCCTCGACGCCGTCGTCCGGGGACACGACCCGATGCCCGGCGACTACGGACTCGCCGCGTTCGCCACCGACGGCGAGGTGGTGCTCACCGAGTACCTCCCCGCGCCGCCGCTCAAGGACATCGCCGCGCACGGGCCGGTCGCACACACCATGCCGCTGGTCGCCCAGCGCCGGGAACAGATCCCCTGGGTCCGGGTACTGGCCAGCCGTACCGGCGCGGGTCTGGACGCGGTGAGCGCCGGCGGGGTACCCCGGCACGCCCGGGTCGAGGGCGGCAACCGCTGGCCGCTGCGCAAGGTGCACCCGGGCGGCTGGTCGCAGCCGCACTACCAGCACGCGGCGGAGCTGGCCTGGCAGCGCAACGCCGGGGACGCCGCCTCGGCCACCGCCGCGCTGGCCGAACGGGTCGGCGCCGAGGTGATCGTGGTCGCCGGGGAGACCCGGGCCCGGCAACTGCTCGCCGCTCAGCTTCCCGAGTTCTGGCAGGACCGGGTGGTGCAGACCGATGCCGGATTCCCGGCCGCCGGGGCGGACCAGACCGCCTTCGACGACGTCACCGTGCAGGCCATCGCGGAGGTCGCCGCCGCGCACGCCGACGTGGCGTTGGACAGGTTCGGCATGCAGCGCGATGTCGGCGCCGGCCTCGACGCGGTGGTGACCGCACTGCAACGCGGCCAGGTGGACACCATGCTGATCGTCGACGACCCCTCCTCGACCGACGAACTCTGGATCGGGCCGGAGCCGACCGAGATCGCCACCGGTCCCGACGAACTCCGGGCGATGTCCGTCGACGAACCGCAGCGGGTACGCGCCGACGCCGCCCTGGTCCGCGCGCTGGTCGGTACCGACGCCGGAGTCACGGTGCTCGGTCCCGAGCAGGCGCCCGACCTCACCGACGGGGTCGGCGTGGTGCTGCGCTACGTCGACGCCAGCACCCCGGCGGACCGCAATGGCTGACCTCGGGCGGTCCACGGTACGGACCAGCACCGCGACGGCGGACCGGACCATCGCCGACCTGCTTGTCGAACGACTGCGCGCCTGGCGGGTACCCCGGGTGTTCGGGGAACCCGGCGACGGGGTGGCACTGATCGTCGACGCGCTGCGCCGGGCCGGTGGTGACCCCGGCTTCGTACCGTCCCGGCAGCCGGAGGCGGCCGGATTCATGGCGGCCGGGCACGCCAAGTACACCGGCACGGTCGGGGTCTGCCTGGCCACCCAGGGACCGGGGGCGCTGCACCTGCTCGGCGGCCTCTACGACGCAAAACTGGACAGCAAACCGGTGGTGGCGATCATCGGGCAGCAGACGTACAGCGCGCTGGGCAGCGCATACCAGGAGATCGAGCTGCCCCGGCTGTTCAGTGACGCCTGTGCCCAGTTCCTGCGTACCGCCGCGGTGCCGGAACAGGTGCCGTACCTCGTCGACCAGGCGATCCGTACCGCCGTGTCGACCCGGAGCCCGACCTGCCTGGTGGTGCCGCACGACCTGCTCGGGTACGCCGTACCCGACGGGATGCCGCACCCCGACGGTGGCGGCGTGCTCGCCTCGGCGCCCGGCCTGCCCCCGGCCCGGGTCGTCCCGCACGAGGAGGACCTGAACGCCGCAGCCCAACTGCTCGGCGCGGGGCGGCGGGTCGCGATCCTGGTCGGTCAGGGCGCCTACGGTGCCGCCGACGAGATCATGGAGCTGGCCGACCGGCTCGACGCCGGGGTGGCGACCTCGCTGCTCGGCAAGCCGGTGCTGGACGAACGGCTGCCCTACCACACGGGCGTGCTCGGCCAGGTCGGCACGGCGGCCAGCGCGCAGTTGATGGCCGGCTGCGACACCCTGCTGATGGTCGGCACCAACGATCCGTGGACCGGCTACTACCCGGTGCCGGGGCAGGCCACGGCGGTGCAGATCGACATCGACGGCAGTCGGCTGGCCACCCGCTATCCGATCGACGTGCCGCTGGTCGGTGACGCCCGGGAGACGCTGCGGGCGTTGCTGTCCCGGGTGCCGCAGCGGCGCAACCGGGACTGGCGGGACATGATCGAGGCAGCAGTGGACCGGGCCCGGGCCGAGTGCGCCGCCCGGGCCGAGGAGCGGACCGGAGGGTTGAACCCCCGGCTGGTGCTCCGGGAACTCTCGGCCCGGATGCCGGTCGAGGCGTCGATCGCGGTCGACGTCGGTTCGGTGACCTACTGGTACGCCCGGCACCTGCAACTGCCGCCCGGCGTACGGGCACACCTCTGCGGCACGCTCGCCTCGGTCGGTTCGGCGGTGCCGTACGCCATCGCGGCGAAGTTCGCCCAGCCCGACCGGCCGGTGATCGTCCTGCTCGGCGACGGCGCCATGCAGTCCGGCGGACTCGCCGAGCTGATCACCGTGGCCCAGCACTGGCCGGAGTGGCCGGATCCCCGGATGGTGGTGCTGGTGCTCAACAACTCCGACCGGACCGGCCGGGGCGGCGAGCCGGAACGCGGGCCGGACACCGAACCCGTCCGGGCGCCCTGGGCGGAGCTGGACCGGCCGGCCGCGCCGGGGATGCCGGCACCGGCGGCGGTACGCGGTGGAGACATCCCGTACGCCGGGTGGGCCCGGCTGCTGGGGCTGCACGGCATCGGCGTCGACCGGCCGGAACAGATCGGGCCCGCCTGGGAGGAGGCGCTCGCCGCCGACCGGCCGACCCTGATCGAGGCGGTGGTCGACCCGTCGATCCCGCTGGACGCGCCGGACCAGCCCTTCGCCGACCTGCGCGGCCTGACCACCGGCGGGGTCGAGGCGGGAGCCGGCGACGCGGTCCGGGGCCGCGCGCAGAGCCTGGCCGATCGCGCCGCCAACGGCGCCGACCTCGTCTGACAGTCGCCGCCAATCGCGCCCGAGTCGTCTCTGACCGTCGCCGGCCCCCGGGTTTCGTCCGGTCCGTCGAAGGCTCGTCCGGCTCGTCGGAGGCTCGTCCGGGCCGTCAGGTCAGACGCGCTCGATCTGGCGGCCGGACCACTGCTCGACCAGCCGGATCGCCTCGTCGGCCGGCACGTCGGCCCGGTCGACCGAACCCAGCCAGACCGGCGTGCGCGCCCCGGACGGCCAGGCCGCCAGCAGGCGCTGGTCATCGCTGCCGGGGTGCAGGCTCAGCCTGGTGACCCGGGTCCAGGCCAGCACGCCCTGCCGCCCGGTGCGGATCCCGTCCGGGCCCGCCGACCGGCCGGCGCGGCTGCGCCGTTCCGCGAGTACCAGGCCGACCGCCACCAGCAGGCCGGCGAGGCTGGTCACCAGGGTCGCCACCGCGATCGGGCGCAGCCCGTCGCCCGAGGTCGCCTGCCAGCCGGCGATCGCCGTCACCACCAGGGCGAACGGGACGACCGCGACGGCGAAGTAGCTGGCGTACCGGGGGCCGCCGGCTGGTCCGAAGCGCAACTGGGTCACAACCGACGATCATCCGGATCCGGCCCGCCCGGAGCAAACCGGGCCGGCCACCGGCGTGGCGAACCCGGCCCTCATCGCGACCAGCGGCGCCGTCACCAGGGGCGGACATAACGGCCCGTCATCCGAATTGCGCCCGGCAGGTTGCTGACCGCCCGTTTGAACCCGATCGGGACGGGAAGGCCCGGGCAGCGCCGGACGAGGGAGGTGGGCCCAATGCGGGAGACACGGGAGTGGCTGGCCGCAGGCGGGTCCGGGCTCCCCGGGCCGGACCGCGTCGTCTCGGCGGAGAGCACCGGCCGGGTGCTGCTGGCCGTGGCGTCCCGCGCGGTCCGCGGCCAGGACTGCGCCGATCTCGGGTACCACCCGCTGCTGTCGCGCTTCCGGGGTGCCCCGGAGGCGGTACGTCGCTCCGCGCTGACCCGGGCGGCGAACCGTACCGCGCTCACCGCCGAGCAGGCCGGAGCGTTGGACGCCGACCGGGTTGCCCGGTGGATGGTCGAGCACTACCCGCCGCGCTGGTACCCCGGTGTCGTGCTCGGCTCCCCGCACGGCGGGGCGGTGCATCTGGCCACCGCGATGGGTGTGCCCTGGCTGCCGGCCGGTTTCGACGTGGCGGTGCAGTGGCCGGACGGTCGGGTCGACAGCCCGGTCGAGGCGTCGGCGTACGGCGCGCGGGTCGCGGCGAAGGTGATAGCGGGCAATCCGGGGGTACGGGTTCGACAGGTGCACGATCCGGCCGGTCGGGGCGTACTGGCCGGCTCGACAGTCTCCCTGGTGGTCCGCTGGCACCGGCTGCCGGAGGCGTACCGGGAGTTCCTCGGCAGCCGGCTGGCGCCGGGCGCGCCGGTACTGCTACTGCGGGATGTCCGCACCTGGCCGGTGGTCGAATCCGGCGGTGGGCACAGCTTCCAGCTCGGCGGGCCGGCCAGCGGGCTGGAGCCGACCGACTTCCGGACCGGCAGTGAACTGCTCGGGCAGGTACTGCGGGCGGCCGGCGGTGACGGGGCGAGTTGGGACGCTCCGGCGGGTGGCCGGGCCGGATATGCCGAACAGGGCGTGGAGTCCGGTTTCGAGACGAGCCTGCTGGACTGGGTACGCCGGGCCGGCAGCCCGCTGCACCGGGTCCTCTTCCCCGGTCCGGACGCACTCAGCGCCGCCGCCGCGGACGTGTACCGGAGCTGGCTGCGCGGGGCGGGCAAGAGCGGGGACCGCTGCGTGGTGGAGTGCGGGCGGCTGATCGACCCGTGGCAGGTGGTCCGGGCCGGCCTGGTGCCGTACTGGTGCGAGAACGCCACCGCGCGCAGCGTGGCCGGGGCGGAGTGGTGGCTCGCCGGCAGCGCCCCGTTCAGCTCGTTGGACGTACTCCCGGAGCCGCCCGGGCTGCGGTCACCGGCCCTGGCCGAACTGCCGCAGTGGCTCGCGGTGGCCTCCTTCGGGCGCCGTCGCCGGGCAGTGGACCGGGTCGCCGCGCGGGGCTATCCGGTGACCTCGGTGGCCACCCGGCACGCCACGGAGGTACTCCGGAACCAGCCGTACGACCTGCCGGCTCCCGCCCCGCTGCGGATCGTGGAGGTGCTGGCCGGGCTACGGGCCAGCGGTACCCCGCAGGGGCTGCTGGTCTGCTGATCCGCCTGATCGCAAAACTCCTCGCGACAGTCACGCGGCGTGATTGAGTACCTACAGAGCGGGAAGAACGCTGACTGCTGTTGGTCTACCGCGCTGCGCAATGCCGTGTGCGGTGTTCGCTCGCTCAGTTTCGGTACATGTTCGCCTCCGGCGCGGTGACGTTCCGTACGGCACCGATGACCGGATTCGCATCCCGGGCGGGGGACCTTCCTGAGGGAGGCGCGGATGTTCGGACAGATCACCACCACACCACCGGCCGAGCGGGGGCTGGAGGACCTGGACGCGGCCGCTCTGGCGTACGCGGCGCGGATCGCCGGCCTGCCGCCGGAACGCCGGCAGGAGGCCCGGGACGACCTCGTCCGGTTCGCCCTGCCGTTCGCCGGCAGGTTGGCGAGGCGCTACCGGGGCCGGGGTGAACCACTCGAGGACCTGGAACAGGTGGCCCGGTTGGGCCTGGTGAACGCGGTCGACCGGTACGACCCGGAACGCGGTTCCTTCACCGCGTACGCCGCCATCACCATCGTCGGCGAGATCAAACGGCACTTCCGGGACCGGACCTGGGGGGTGCACGTACCCCGGCGGCTGCGTGACCTGATCCTGGAGGTCGGCCAGGCGACGGCCGCGTTGACAAGCGAGCTGTCCCGGGCGCCGAGCGTCGCCGAGTTGGCAGCCCGGCTGGAGACGCCGGAGGAGGAGATCCTCGCGGCGCTGGAGTCGGCCGCCGGCTACAGTCCGGCCTCGCTGAACGCCCCGGTCGGCGGGGAGAGTTCGGCGGAGTTCGGTGACCTCGTCGGCGAGTCCGACACCGACCTGGAGTCGGTCGACGACCGGGTGACGGTGAGCGGGCTGCTCGGCCGGCTGCCCTGGCGGGAGCGGCGGATCCTCGCCATGCGCTTCTACGGCAACCAGACCCAGGCCGAGATCGCCGCCCGGTTCGGCATCTCGCAGATGCACGTCTCCCGGCTGCTCTCCCGGGCGCTTACCTGGCTGCGACAGGCGATGCTCGCCGACTCGCCGGCGCCGTGGCAGGCCGGCGGGGCCGAGGCGGGTGCGGCGCCGGCCCGGCTCGAGGTGCGGCAGGTGGGGGAGCGGGTGGTGGTCGAGGTGACCGGGGAGATCGACCGGGACACCGCCGAGCAGTTGCGCCAGGCGGTGGTCGAGGCGGTCGCCGACCGGCATCCGACGGAGGTGGCGATCGACCTGACCGACGTGGCGAAGCTGGACGAACCAGCGCTGGCCGCCCTGGTCGCCGGACGGGACGCCGCGCACCGGGCCGGGGTCCGGTGGCGGCTGGCTCGGGCCCAACCGGTCGTGCAACATTCGCTCAGCGCCGCCGGCCTGGTCGCGTTGCCGGCGGACTGACCACCGGCCTCCGGGCACCCGCCGGTACGCGACTCGTCGTCATCGGCCGTCCCCCTCACCCGTCGTCACCGACCGTCCTCCTCCTCGCCGGTCGTCATCGGCCGTCCTCCTCCTCCTCGCCCGGTCGGTCGCCGCCGGGCCGCCGTCCGGTACGCCAGCGTGGGCTGTCCGGGCCACCCCGGGCGGTGTCGTCGACTTGCTCGTCGGGCTCGCTCGGCTCGAACGCCGGCCGGCGTACCTCGTGCGGCTCCGGCACCTCGATCGGGCGGGCGCCGGAGTTTGCCGGCGGGTGGTGCGCGACGGCTGCCTCGGCGCCGTGTGCCCCCTCGGGAGCCGGTACCTCGCGCTCGGGGTGCGGCGTCTCGTGCCGCAGTTCGTCCCGGACCACCTGGGGTGGTCGGGTGGAGCGTTGTGGCAGGTCCCGGCCGAGGTCGGCGACGAGCGGGCCGTACTTGGCGTCGAAGGCGGGCCGCTCCGAACGGATCCGGGGCATCCGGTCGAAGTTGCGCAGTGGCGGTGGGCAGGTGGTGGCCCATTCCAGGCTGTTGCCGAAGCCCCACGGGTCGTCGACGGAGACCATCCGGCCGAACCGCCACGACTTCCACACGTTGTAGATGAAGAAGAGCGTGGAGGCGCCGAGCACGAAGGAACTGACCGTGGAGACGGTGTTCAGCACGGTGAAGCCGTCGGTCGGCAGGTAGTCGGCGTACCGGCGGGGCATCCCCTCGGCCCCGAGCCAGTGGTGCACCAGAAAGGTGCCGTGGAAGCCGAGAAACATGGTCCAGAAGTGCACCCGACCGAGGCGCTCGTCGAGGAGCCGGCCGGTCATCTTCGGGAACCAGAAGTACACCCCGGCGAAGGCGGCGAAGACGATCGTGCCGAACAGTACGTAGTGGAAGTGCCCGACCACGAAGTAGGTGTCGGTGGTGTGGAAGTCCACAGGCGGGCTGGCCAGCAGCACACCCGTCAACCCGCCGAAGAGGAACGTGACCAGGAACCCGATCGAGAAGAGCATCGGCGTCTCGAAGGTCAGCTGCCCCTTCCACATCGTGCCGATCCAGTTGAAGAACTTCACCCCGGTCGGTACGGCGATCAGATAGCTCAACCAGCTGAAGAACGGCAACAGCACCTGGCCGGTACCGAACATGTGGTGCGCCCAGACGGTCATCGACAGGATCGTGATCGCGATGGTCGCGGCGACCAGGCCCTTGTAGCCGAAGATCGGCTTGCGGGCGAAGACCGGGATGACCTCGGTGATGATGCCGAAGAACGGCAGCGCCACGATGTAGACCTCGGGATGGCCGAAGAACCAGAAGACGTGCTGCCAGAGCAGCGGGCCGCCGTTGACCGGGTCGTAGACGTGCGCGCCGATCCGGCGGTCCGCGTAGAGCGCGAGCAGCGCGGCGGCGAGCAGCGGGAAGACGAGTACCACCAGCAGGGCGGTGAAGAGCATGTTCCAGGTGAAGATCGGCATCCGGAACATGGTCATCCCGGGTGCCCGCAGGGTCAGGATGGTGGTGATCAGGTTGACCGCGCCGAGGATGGTGCCCAGGCCGGAGAGGACCAGCCCGATCACCCACATGTCCGGGCCGATCCCCGGCGAGTGCTGGTCCCGGCTCAGCGGCGTGTACGCGGTCCAGCCGAAGTCCGCCGAGCCGTTCGGGGTGAGGAAGCCGGCCAGCACCAGCGAACCGCCGAGCAGATAGAGCCAGTACGCCAGCGCGTTGAGCCGGGGGAACGACACGTCCGGGGCGCCGATCTGCAACGGCACCAGATAGTTGCCGAAGGCGAACGCCAGCGGGGTGGCGAAGAGCAGCAGCATGATCGTGCCGTGCCCGGTGAAGAGCTGGTTGTACTGCTCCGGGGAGAGGAACTGCAGCCCCGGCCGGCCGAGTTCGGCCCGCATCAGCATCGCCATCGCGCCGGCGACGAGGAAGAAGCCGAACGACGTGGTGAGGTAGAGCAGGCCGATCTGCTTGGCGTCGGTGGTGCCGAGCAGCCGGATCAGGACGTTGCCGCGGATCGCCTCGCGGATCGGGCCCGGGTAGCCGCCGGAGCGGGAGGGTGCCAGGAGCAACGGCCCGCGTTCCTGGCCGTGCTCCGGCCCGTCCTCCGGCTCCGGCCCGTGCTCCCGCTCGGGTTCGGTGACCGCCCGCTTCGGCATCCCCGGCTCACCTCGTAGCTCTTCACGGCTGGGACGAGGGGCGGCTACCCGGTAATCCAACGGCAAAACCCGGCACGGCGGCTATTTCGCCCCGGCCTGCCTCGAACGGGTGAAAACCGGCGATGCCGTGCCGGCCGGCCGGGTGGGCCCCGGCGGTGCCGGTGCCTCAGGCCAGGACCGGGGTCGGAACGACCGGGTGCGGGGCAGCGGCGGCCGATCCGCGTACCCGGTCGTACAGCTCGACGTAGCGTTGCGCCATCATCGCCGGGGTGAACCGGAGGCTCGCCTCCCGTCGGCAGTCCCGCTCGTCCAGTCGGGCGACCTCTGGCACCAGCTCGGCGAGACCGTCCTCGTCGTCGGCGAGCAGCCCGGTCCGGCCGTGCTCGATCAGCTCCGGCAGGCAGCCCCGGCCGATCGCCAGCACCGGGGTACCCAGCGCCAGCGACTCGATCACCGCCGTGCCGCCGGGCTCCTCCCAGCACAGCGGGAAGAGGCTGCCTCGGGCCGTCGCCACCAGGTCGTCCCGGGCGCTGCCGGCTACCATCCCGACCCAGCGCACCCGGTCGCCGTCCACCAGCGGGGCGACCCGCTCGCGCCAGTACCGGACGTCCGGGTTCTGTCCCGCCTCCGGCCCGGCCTCGGCCAACTCCTCCGGTCGCCGGTACGGCCCGACCGGCCCGGCCAGCACCAGGTCGAAGCCGGCCTGGTGGGCGAGCCGGGCACCGACATGCTGCCCCTTGCCCGGCGTGATCCGCCCGAGGATCACCAGATGGTCGGACTTCTCGACCGGTGGCCGGCGGTCGGCCGCCACGGCCAGCGGGGTGGCCAGGTGGATGTGCCCGACCGCGTGGTCACGCAGCGCCTGCGGGGCCCGGGCCAGTTGTGCCGCGGAGACCCCGTTGACCCGTACCCGGTCGCCGCCGTCCAGACAGCCGTAGAGGTCCGGGTGCTTGCCGAGGTCCCAGTGCAGGGTGTGCAGGGCCGGGGCGCTGCCCGGACCCATCGCGGTCAACACGGCCAGCCCGACCGCCTCCACGTGGTCGTGCACCAGGTCGATGTCGTCCCGCTCCCGCAGCGCCCGGACCACCCCGTTCAGGTGCGCCTGCGAGATCCCGCATACCTGGTTGTACGGCCGTTGCAGCGCCCCGAACTGGCCGTCGGGAAAGACCGACAGCAGTTCGTCGACCGGCAGCGTGGCGTCGGCGGTCGAGGCGAGCACCACCCGTACGCCGAGCCGGCGCAGCTCCGGTACCAGCGTGGCGACGACGTTCTCGATCCCGCCGTACCCGGGCGGCGGCACCGGCAGCCACGGGCCGGCGTTCATCAGCACGGTCAGACTCATCGGCCCTCCTCGGCTCCACCACCACACCCGGTCACACCGCCGCCCTCCGCGACGACGGCCGCAGCTCCACCAGCGGCGGGCGTTCCCGGACCGAGACGTCGCTGATCACGATTTCCCGATCCAGGTTCGGCAGCGCGCTGGCGCCGTCCCGGCGGAACTGCACCAGCAGGTGGCCCGGGGGCGCGCTCTCCTCGACCAGGCCCCGCCGGCACAGCCGCTGCCACACCGTGTGCATGATCTGGGCCGACATCCGGCCGAGCGCCTCGGTGTCCTGGTGCCGGTGCAGGCGTTCGCCGAGGTCGACCTGGGCCAGGGCGTCCAGGCCGCACATCTCCAGCAGGTCGATGAGCATCGCCGTCTCGACGCCGTAGCCGGAGACGAACGGCACCCGTTCGAGTACGTCCCGACGGCCGGCGTACTCCCCGGCGAGCGGCTGGACGAAGCCGGCCAGTTCCGGCCAGAAGAGGTTGAACAGCGGTCGGGCCACCAGTTCGGTGACCCGGCCGCCGCCCTCCGCCTCGACGCCGCTCGTGCCGACCAGCGGGCGGTGGTAGAAGCCCTTGACGAACGCGACCGACGGGTCGGTGAGCAGCGGGCCGAGCAGGCCGGTGACGAAGTGCGGCTGGAACTCCCGCAGGTCGGCGTCGACGAAGGCGACCAGATCACCTGTCGACGCGGCCAGCCCGGCCCAGAGCGCGTCGCCCTTGCCGTCCAGCCGGGGCAGTCCCCGGGTCATCTCGTCCTGGCCGACCACCCGGGCACCGGCCGCCGCCGCCACGACCGCGGTCCGGTCGTTGGACCGGGAGTCGACCACCACCACCTCGTCGACGAGTTCGACCTGCTCGACCAGGCAGGCCCGGATCGCCGCCACGATCGCCCCGACGGTGGCCTCCTCGTCCCGGGCCGGGATCACCACACTCACCGTGCGGGTTCCCTTCAGGTGTGCCAGCTGTCGCGGCGTCCACTGGTCGGCCACCCCGGTACGGTTGCTGGACCACGCCTCCAGTGCCGGTGACACCCGCGAACGCCGCATGGCGACCTCCCCCACTGGCTCGACCGGTGCCCGGCCGGGCCCCGGTGCAGCCCTCCAGCCTTCCCCGCCGGCCCCGGATCAACCGTCCACGAATCCGGTCGCCAGCACCCTGCGGACCCTTCCCGGGACGGCGCTCACACTCCGCCCATCCGGGCACACCCGGGCGGTACGGACATCCGGTCACCGACCCGGCCGGGAGTGGACCCGGCACCGGCCGGGCGGGCCGCACTTTGCCGGCGAGTTCGCGTACCGTTGCCCGTCATGGGTGTGTCGCAACGGTTGAAGACCAGGGTCCGGCGTTTCCTCCAGCGTCCGGGCACCACAGTTGATCTGGCGCCGCTGGAGAAGCTGCTGCCCACGATCGAGGCGCGCGAGGAGGAGCTCACCGAACTCGACGACGCCGCGCTCACCGAGGCGGCCGGCAAGGCCGAGGACTACGTCGAGATCTGCGCGGTGGGCCGCGAGGCCGCCCGGCGCGGGCTCGACCAGCGGCCGTACGACGTCCAGCTGCTCGGCGCCATGTCGCTGCTGGCCGGCAAGGTCGCCGAGATGGCCACCGGTGAGGGCAAGACGCTTACCGCGACGATCGCCGCGTACGGGCACGTCCGGCGGGGCAACGGGCCGGTGCACGTGCTCACCGTCAACGACTACCTGGCCCGCCGGGACGCCGAGTGGATGGAGCCGGTCTACCGGCTGCTCGGCCTGAGCGTCGGCTGGGTCACCGAGGCGTCCACCCGGGAGGAGCGCCAGGCGGCGTACGCCTGCGACGTCACCTACGTCTCGGTCAGCGAGGCCGGCTTCGACTTCCTCCGCGACCAGCTCGTCACCGACATCGACGACCGGGTGCAGCCGCCGCTGACCACCGCGATCGTGGACGAGGCCGACTCCATCCTGATCGACGAGGCCCGGGTGCCGATGGTGCTGGCCGGTGCGGTCGCGGGCGAGCAGGACCCGGTGCACCAGGCCGCGGCGGTGGTCCGTGGGCTGCGGGCCGGGCGGCACTACACGGTGGCCGACGACGGTCGCAGCGTCGCCTTCACCGACGCCGGGCTGGCCGAGGTCGAGTCCCGGCTCGGCGGCGTCGACCTCTACGACGACGAGCACGTCGAGCAGCTCTCCGCGGTGAACGTCGCGCTGCACGCGCACGCCCTGCTGCACCGGGACGTCGACTACATCGTCCGCAACGACGGGGTCGAGCTGATCGACGAGATGCGCGGCCGGGTCGCCCAGCGCCGCCGCTGGCCGGACGGGCTCCAGGCGGCCGTGGAGGCGAAGGAAGGGCTCGACGCCACCGCCGAGGGTGAGGTGCTCGGCACCATCACCGTGCAGGCGTACGTCGCGCTCTACCAGACCGTCTGCGGGATGACCGCCACGGCGGTACTCGTCGGCGACCAGTTGCGGGAGTTCTTCTCGCTGGAGGTCGCGGTGATCCCGCCGAACACCCCCTGCGTCCGGATCGACGACCCGGACCGGATCTACGCCACCCGGGGTGAGAAGGAAGAGGCGCTGATCCACGAGATCAAGGAGCAGCACGAGACCGGCCGCCCGGTGCTGATCGGCACCCTGGACGTCCAGGAGTCGGAGCGGCTCGCCGAGGCGCTGCGCGAGGCCGGGGTGCCGTGCACGGTGCTGAACGCCAAGAACGACGCCGAGGAGGCGGCGATCATCGCCGAGGCCGGCAAGTACGGCGCGGTGACCGTCTCCACCCAGATGGCCGGCCGGGGTGTCGACATCCGGCTCGGCGGCAGCGACCAGGCCGACCGGGACCGGGTCGCCGAACTCGGCGGGCTCTTCGTGATCGGCAGCGGACGGCACGACAGCCGACGGGTCGACGACCAGCTCCGGGGCCGGGCCGGCCGGCAGGGTGACCCCGGCCGTTCCGTCTTCTTCGTCAGCCTCGAGGACAACCTCGTCGTCCGACACGCACCGGACGCGATCCCGCCGTCGCCCCGGATGAACGCCGACGGTCTGGTCACCGACGAGCAGGTCGACTTCGCCGTCGAGCACGCCCAGCGGATCGCCGAGGGCGTCAACCACGAGATCCACCGCAACACCTGGCGCTACAGCGTGGTGATCGAGCAGCAGCGCAAGGCGCTGGCCGAGCGCCGGGAGCGGCTGCTCACCACCGAGGTGGCGGCGCAGATGCTCACCGAGCGCTTCCCGGACCGGGCCAAGGAGATGGACGAGGACCTCCTCTCCCGGGTCGGCCGGTCGATCGCGCTCTACCACCTCGACCGGCTCTGGGCACAGCACCTGGCCGAACTCTCCGAGGTGCGCGAGGGAGTGCACCTGCGGGCGCTGGGCCGGCTCGATCCGCTCGACGAGTTCCACCGCTCGGCCGTACCGGCGTTCAACGCGCTCGTACCCGAGATCGAGACCCGTACGGTGGAGACCTTCGAGGAGAACGAGTTCGACGACGACTGGCAGCCGGGCGAGGGTGAGCTGGCGCGACCCAGCGCCACCTGGACCTATCTGGTGCACGACAACCCGTTCGGCTCGGAACTCGACCGGCTGATCGCCGCCGTCGGCCGTCGGCTCAGCTCCAGCCCGCGCTGACCCCCGTACCCCACCGAAAAATCCCGGGGTTGTTCGTCGGAAGCCTGACGGCAACCCCGGGACCGGTGGGATCGTTCTCTTCCTGGAACGGGTGGTTTGTCCACCCGGCGCTCGGGTAGTAGCGCGAGTCCGCACCGGCGCGGGATCGGTGACGGCGGGGGAGAGGCGATCATGAGACAGGTGACGGTGCGAACCGGATCTACCGCGCGGAGCGCGGTGGTGGCGGGGGTTCTGGAACGGTGCTGAGGCTGCGGACGACGACGGAGCCGTCGACCGAAGCCCCGGGCGTGCTGGAGACCGCCGCCCTGCTCCGTGAAGTGACTGCCGGACTGATAGCGAGCGACGACTTCGACGCCGCGCTGGACCGGCTGGTACGTACCGTCCGGGACACCATCCCGGCCGTGACCTGGTGTGGGGTCACCGTGCTGCGGGCCGGGGCGCCCGCCTCTATCGCGGCCTCGGAGCCGCACCTCGACGACCTCGACGACGTCCGGCACGGCACGGACGGTCCGGCGATGGCGGCGATCCGCACCAGGGAGATGGCCTGGTCGGCGGACCTGCGTACCGAGACCCGGTGGCGACCGTGGACCACCCGGGCGCTGGCACTCGGCGTACGCGGGGTGCTCGCCGTACCGGTGGACGTGGACGAGCACGTCGTCGGGTCGATCAACCTGTACGCCCGGGAGCCCGGAGTGCTGACCGCCAGTCAACAGCTCACCGCGATGCTGCTGGCCGAGCATGCCGGGTTGCTGCTCGGCGCGGTCCGGGACCGGTCCCGGCAGATCGAACTGGCCGATGCGGCCGACGAGACGCTCGCGGCCAGTCAGGTCATCGATCAGGCGGTCGGGGTTATCATGACTCAACGTGGCTGTCCGGCCACGGAGGCGCTACGGGTGTTGCGGTCCGCCTCGGCGGCGCTGGCCATTCCGTTGCGGGACGTGGCCGAGCGGCTGGTCACCTCGGTGGCTCGTCGTCGCGACAACTGATCCCTCCGCCGTGGCCCGCGTGATGCGGCGCCGTTTCGGCGGGGTGGCCCGGGGGTAGCACGCTGGGGGTTGGGCGAGGAGCGAGCCGGGGAGGCACCACCATGCAGAGCCGCCTGCGGGTGCACGGTCATCCGATCCAGCCGATGCTGGTGACCTTTCCGTTCGGACTGTTCGTCTGCGCGACGGTCTTCGACCTGGCCGACGTGCTCGGCGGGCCGGCGTTCCTGGGGCTGGTCGGCTACTGGACGGCGGTGGCGGCGCTGGTCGCGGGTGGCCTCGCCACGGCGGCCGGCATGATCGACCTGTGGGACGCGCCCGGCGACCCGACCCGGCGGACGGCGATCATCTTCAACCTGGTGAACGCCGCCGTGGCCGTGCTCTTCGTCTTCGCCTGCCTGATCAGGTCAGGTGTGCCGGAGCACGGTGCGAGTGTCGGCCTGGTCGCGGTCGAGCTGCTCGGCCTGCTGGTGGGCGCGGTGGGGGTACGCCTCGGCGGCAGCCTGGTGCGGCAGTTCGACCAGGGCCGTGCCGAGCCGACCAGCTTCGACGGGTTCGGCCCGCCGGCCAGCTCGGTCGCCGGGGGCTTCGGCCAACCGCGCAACGGCTGACTCGGCACGTCGGCGCCCTCGATGCGCACGACCCGGCTCGGGTGGCAGGTCAGGGGTGTGCGGTGCTGGCCCGGTGCTCGGCCAGCAGGTCGGCACCGAAGTCGCCGTGTGGGCGGCGCAGCACACTGTGCGCGTGGTTGCCGTCCTCGCTCGTGTTGTCGTACTCGATGAGCAGGTCCTCGCCCTGGATGCGGTAGTAGTGCCGCCCGCCCGGCCTGGTCGGACCCTCCCACGCGAAGTAGACGTCGCCCCGGCCGACCCGGGCCGCCTCCTGGCGGGCCAGCACGGGCGGTAGCCGGTCGAGATAGAGCGCGACGAGTTGGTCGAGCAGGGCCCGGCCGGTCGGTCCGAGTGCACCGGCCCGGAGCCCGGCCGGTTCGATCCGGCTTTCGAAGCGTGCCCGGGTGCCACTGCGGATGTCGGCCGGTGCCTGGTCGGCGACGATCGCCGCACCGCGCCCGTCCGGGCCGACCGCGTCGAGCAGGGCGCGGGCGAGATCCTCCTCCGGTCCGAGCGGCCGGCTGACCGGGCGGCCACCGTAGCTCACCGTCGCCGGGTTGGCGCCGAGGAAGAGCGGGGCGGGGGAGACCCGGTCTCCGGCGACGGTCATCGTCACCGACAGGTGGTGTCCCTCGAACCGCCAGGACCACTGGTCCTCCCGGGCCGGGTCGCCGAAGACCACGATCCGGTAGTCGTCGCTGTGCCGGCCGCGCCGCCACTCCTCCTGCCGGTCGAGTACCTCCTCCAGGGCCATCACGGTGGTCGCCTGCGCGTACGCGTGTGGGCTGAGCGCGGTGGCCAGCAGCCGGTGTGTCGCCTTGCGGCCGGTCCGGTCGAGGTCGGCGAGGCAGGCCCCCGGGCGGGGCAGTGGCCGGTACTCGATCCAGCGCCGGCCGGCCTCGTCGCCGAACGGGCGCGTGGCCAGCGCCCGGGCCGGCCCCGGTAGCGCGTCCAACAGTGCGGTGGCCGCCGTCCGCATCTGCCCGGCCAGGTTGGTGTTGCGCATTCCCCCTGTATACCGGCTGTCCCGGCGGTCCCGGCGACCAGGTTCTCGACCGGGTGGTCGGCCCGGCGCGCCCGGCGTCCGTCCCGGTTGGAGGGTCTTCCGTCGCGCTCCCTGGGCATCGATGGAAGCCGGGTGATGCCTTGTGGAGAGTGCCTGGTCGGAGGATGATCGGAGAGAGTTCCTTGATCGTCAATAGTGTGATCGGGATCACATCGACACCCACCATCTCCGAGTAAGGTCTGCTCAATCGATTACCCCTTTCGAAGGGTGCCGCCAGATGTTCAGACTCTCCCCACAAGGGCCGCGGCGACTCCGGATCGTCGGGCTCGCCGCCCTCTCCTTCCTGGTGGTGACAGTTGCCGCCGCCCCGGCAGGCAATGCCCAACCAATGGCCGCGACGGACCGGACCACAACGGACGTCGCCGCCCCGCCGGGCGTGGACGAGATCTCCAGCAGCCCGAACCTGCGCCAGATTGCCAACGTCCCGAAGCAGGGCACGTTCGCCGCCGAGAGCGCCCTCGACTCGGACCTCGCCTTCCAGGGCCGGTACGTCTTCGCCGGCAACTACGAGGGTTTCGTCATCTACGACGTCAAGAATCCCGCCCGACCCACGATCGTCTCCCAGGTGCAGTGCTCGGGCTCGCAGAACGACATCTCGGTCTACGGCGACCTGCTCTTCCTCTCCACCGACGACCCGCGCAGCGACGACTCCTGCAACAGCACGAGCGTGCCGCGTACCGACACGGTCTGGGAGGGCATCAAGGTCTTCGACATCAAGGACAAGCGCAACCCGCGCTACATCAAGTCGGTCAAGACCGCCTGCGGCTCGCACACCCACACCCTGGTGCCGAGCAAGGACAAGAAGTCGGTCTACCTCTACGTGGCCTCGTACGGGCCGTCGGACACCTACGCCGGCTGCGCGACGCCGCACGACTCGATCTCGATCGTCAAGGTGCCGCTGAAGAAGCCGACCCAGGCCGCCGTGGTGGCGGTGCCGAACCTCTTCCCGGACGGCGGCAACCCCGGTGGCAACGGCAGCTCGACCACGAGCGGCTGCCACGACATCACGGTCTACCCGAGCAAGGACCTGGCCGCCGGGGCCTGCATGGGTGACGGCATCCTGTTGAACATCGCCAACCGCGAGGCGCCCCGGGTGATCAACCGGGTACGGGACACCGTGAACTTCTCGTTCTGGCACTCGGCGACGTTCAACAACTCCGGCACCAAGGTCGTCTTCACCGACGAACTCGGCGGCGGCTCCGGCGCGACCTGCGTCGAGACCGTCGAGCCGACCCGGGGCGCCAACGCCATCTACGACATCGCCGGTCGGGGTGACGGCCGCAACCTGGTCTTCCGGAGCTACTACAAGATCCCCCGGCTGAACACGACACTGGAGAACTGCGTCGCGCACAACGGTTCGCTGATCCCCGTGCTCGGCCGGGACATCATGGTCCAGGCGTGGTACCAGGGCGGCATCTCGGTCTTCGACTTCACCGACTCGGCCCGCCCGGTCGAGATCGCCTACTGGGAGCGGGGTCCGCTCTCGACGGACCGCCGGATCATCGGCGGATCGTGGTCGGCGTACTGGTACAACGGCCACATCTACTCCAACGACATCCAGAAGGGCCTGGACGTGTTGGAGCTGCGGGACTGGCGGATCTGGACGGCGCACCTGACCCGGTTCAAGGAGCTGAACGTGCAGACCCAGCCCAGCTACCTGGGAAGCAACTGGTAACACGACCGCACGCACCGGACGGCCCGGTCCCCGCAGGCGGGGGCCGGGCCGTTCTGCGTGATAGCTTGCCCGATCTGTGGAGGGGAGGGCCGGTGCGGGACGGCATCTACGTCGGCCAGGCGGAGCTCGACGGTGCGCAGAACGGTGGCTGGCTGCTCGGCCACTTCATGCCGCCCGAGGTGGACGTGCGGCACAGCGCCGAGGTGGAGGTCAAGTGGGGCGTGCACCCGGCCGGCGACACCCGGGCGGAATGGGTGACCGGGGAACGGCGTACCGCCCTGCTGGTGTTGGTCTCCGGCCGGTTCCACGTCGAGCTGCGGGACCGTACCGTCGTGCTGACCAGGCCGGGTGACTATGTCGTCTGGGGGCCGGGGGTCGACCACTCCTGGCTGGCGCCGGAGCCGGCGGTGGTGCTCACGGTCCGCTGGCCGTCGGTCGCCGGCTACAAGGTCCCCGCGAGCTGAACCGGGGCATCCGGGGCGGCCGGCAGGACCCGCGGCAGGCGTACCGGTCCCCGTGCCCAGGGCACCGACCGCAGCCACCGGGGCAGCGGGGCCGAGTCCTGGACACGGGGACGTCGCCGGTGCGGGTCAGCCGAGTGTGCAGCTCACCGCCGGGGCCGGATTGCTGCCGGTCCAACTGCCGATGAAGCCGAACGTGGCCGTACCGCCGGAAGCGAGCGAGCCGTTCCAGCCGACGTTCCGGGCGGTCACGGTGCTGCCGCTCTGCGACACGGTGGCGTTCCACGCCTGACTTACCTGTTGGCCGGCGCCGAAGGTCAGCTGGGCCGTCCAGGATCGGCTCGCCGCGCTGCCGTTGTTGTATACCGTCACCTCGCCCTGGAAACCGCCCTGCCACTGCCCGACGCTCCGGTAGGTCGCCGCGCAGCCGCCGGCCGGCGGTGCAGTGGTGGTCGGTGCGACCGTCGGAGTCCCGCTCGGCGGTGGCGTCGGGGTCCGGGTCGGCGGCGGAGTGGGCGTGCCGCCGTCCAACACCGCCGTCAGCGCGGGATACCACCTGTCGGACATCTTCTGGTCCCCGGCGGCGTTCGGGTGCACGCCGTCGTAGGTGTCGCTGCCGGTGCTGAAGCCGGTCCACTGGTCCACCACCACGATCGGCGATGCGGCGGTGCTCTTCGACGCCGCCCAGCCCGGGATCGCGTCGTTGAGCGCCACCACCCGCTGGCCGCACTCGGCGCAACTGCTCGGTGCCATCGGGATGATCTTCGCGACCAGGATCCTCATCGCCGGGTTGCTGGCCCGCATCTGGTCCACCAGCTTCCCGTACGCGGTGAGGATGGTCGAGGTGGCCCGGTTGCTCCAGACGTCGTTGGTGCCGAAGTGCATAAGTACGACGTCCGGGCGGGTGGCGGCGAGCCACGGCGGCAACTGGTTCTGGTCGGCCACCGTGGTCACCAGGGCGCCACCGTGACCCTCGTTCTCCCCGTCGTACGGCTGTCCGCAACCCTGCGGGCCGAGCGTGCCGACGAAGTCGATGTCGGTGTAGCCGGTGTTCTGCAACCGGTTCCAGAGGATGGAGCGCCAGCAGCCCGGAGAACCGGTGATCGAGTCACCGAGCGGCATGATGCGCACGGGTGCCGGCGCCTCCGCCGGTAGTGCGGGTCTGGCGACGACGACCGTGCCGAGCGCGATGACGAGCGCGGCCAGCACGGTGCTGAGCAGGGGCCTGCGGAGCATGGTTGTCTCCTGTCACTGTCGAAAGAGATGGAACATGCCCGGCCCTGTGCGCCCGAGATATTCAAGCAGGTAACTGGATCGGAACTCAACCGGTCAAGCACGCTTGCTGCTGCCCCGGCACCGTGACGCGGTTACGCCATTGGTGAACCGGTCTTTGCCGCAGCCTTCCCGACGGAGAGGATGAACCGGTGATGCGTGACGCGGCGGTACGCCGACTCGACCTCGGCTATTTCGTCCGGCCGGCGGTGGAGGCGGGCGAGCCGTACCCCCGGGTCGAACCGGCGTACGGCTACCTGGTCCGGCGGGACGAAGGGCTGCTGCTATTCGACACCGGCATCGGCGAGGTCGACCCGGAGACCGAGGCGCACTACCGCCCGGTCCGCCGGCCGGTGCTGGCGGCCCTGGCCGCTGCCGGGATCGGGCTCGACGAGATCTCGCTCGTGGTCAACTGCCACCTGCACTTCGACCACTGTGGAGGCAACCCGGCGTTGGCCGGCCGGCCGGTCGTGGTGCAGCGGGCCGAACTGGCCGTGGCCCGGCAACCCGGTCACACCATCCCCGAACTCGTCGACTTCTCGGGCGCCAGGTACGAGGAGCTGGACGGCGAGGCCGAGATCTGGCCGGGGGTGTGGATCCTGCCCACCCCGGGGCACACCGCCGGGCACCAGTCGCTGGTTGTCCGCCAACCGGACGGCACCCTCGTACTCGCCGGGCAGGCCCACGACTTCGCCTTCCAGTTCGGCTCTGCCCAGCTCGCCGCGCGGGCGGCCCGGGAGGGGGTGGGCGAACCGCTTCCGCCGGTACCGGAGTGGCTGCCCCGGCTGATGGACCTCGACCCGGCCCGGGTGCTCTTCGCGCACGACGGCGCGGTCTGGGAACCGACGTCCGACCAGTGACGCCGGGCGTGACCGCCCGGACCGAGCCGAAAGGTGTGCCGAATGCCCGACGAGGATGCCAGGGTCGAGGAGCTGCGCGAGGCCGAGCGGCGGCTCCAGGCAGCCCAGCTCGCGTCGGACGTCGCCGAGTT
The DNA here is from genome assembly GCF_002846275.1 of Plantactinospora sp. CNZ320. Lineage (NCBI taxonomy): Bacteria > Bacillati > Actinomycetota > Actinomycetes > Micromonosporales > Micromonosporaceae > Plantactinospora > Plantactinospora sp. CNZ320. The sequence continues at coordinate 1,258,560 of NZ_PJMP01000001.1, read as the reverse complement.
GGACCGGCTGATCGACGAGCGACTCGTCTTCACCGGCCCGGACGGCAACCACTACGGCAAGCAGGACGACCTGCGGGTGCACCGCACCGGGGAGCAGGTGCTGACCGAGGTACGCCAGGAGGAGCTGACCGTCCTGGTCGTCGGCGACACCGGGGTCACCTGGTTTCTCGGCACCCTGGCGGGAACGATCGCCGGCACGCCGTTCCGGGCACGGGTCCGGTACACGCGGACCTGGATCCATAACGGTCGCGGCTGGCGACTGCTGGCGGCACACGTCAGCGCGGTATGACCACCTCCGGTGTGCGGCGCTAGGGTCACCCGATGGTGATCTTTCCGGTCGACGACGTCACCCCCGCCGCCGAGCCGCTGCCGACCCGACCCCTCGGTGAGCTGTTCGGCGACGCGATAGTCGTCGGCGGAGACCCGACGTTGCCGGTACTGGAGCCGAACGGCGTACACCCGCTGCTCGATGCCGTGGGTCGTGCGTTCGCCGACCACCGTCCGCTGGTGCTGTCGCCGGACGCGGTGTGGCTGACCATCGCCCAGGGCGTCGCCCAGCACATCCGGCTGCACGCGGAGGAACTGCGTCCCCGGCTGGTACGCCACTCCGGCCGCCGGCGGCTGGAGGTGCTCGTCGACGGCGCGATGCCGGAGAGCGCGGACGCCTGGCGCGAGATGGTGGAGCTGTTCGGCAGGCTGCTTCGGGCCGAGGGTGTCGACCCGCACCTCTTCGAGTGCGACTTCTCCACGAGTACGCAGGTCGAGCGGGTCGCCGGGCGGATCGTGCTGCTCGACGCATACTCGCCGTACTTCGCGGTGTGGATGGTCTTCGTCTGCGGAATCCCGTCGATCACCCTGACCGGCACGGTCGAGGACTGGCGGCGGATCCGGGACCGGGTGGACGCCTTCGCGGATCTCGGGCTGACGAACTGGAATCGCTCGCTGGCACCGATCCTCGACCAGTTCGTCCGGGCCGCGTCCGGCGACGTCGACACCGCCTTCTGGCAGCGCATCTACAGCCCGGTCGACGCGTACGGCGGCGAGGTGGTCACCGGTTGGGTGGCGCGGCTGTACCCGTACCTGTGCGGGGAGGCCATCGCCGACGAGCCGAACCCGCTGCTGGAGCTGCCGCTCGGCGAACCCCGCGACACCGCCGCCGAGCACGGCTTCTACCGCGGTCCCGGCATCCGAACCGACCAGGTACCCGCGACCCTGTCCCGGGTGGTCGTCAACGTCAACGACCGGATCGGTGGCGACAACCGGGTGCTGGCCCTGCACGGCGGCCTGGCTGCCGTCGCACAGGACGACGGGGGCGCGCTGCGCCCGGTCGCCGGCTGGTATCTGGGGCGGGCGACCGTCGCGATCGACGACGTGCTCGACCGGATCGTCCGCGACCACCAGACCACACCGCCGCTGCCCGGCCACCCGATGCGCACGCACTCCGACGCCGACCTCGCCGCGCTCTATCGACGGATCGGTTCGGCGGCCCTCTTCGGCGGCGGGTGGCGGCTGTTGCCGGCAGCCGAGCAGGACTGGATCTTCGACGGTATCGGCGACCTCGGGATCGCGGTGATCGGCGAGCTGGCCGACGGCCGGAGCCTCTGCGCCGCCGCCGACTTCACGGCCCAGACGACGCACTGGGTTCTCTGCCGGGTCGAGCGGGGTGCTGCCGACCGGCCGGGTTCACCCGGACCGCTGCGGCTGGTGGACCGGCTCGCCGACGTGCCGGTGTACGGCAGCTCGCTGGCCCTGCTGCTCGACGCCGCCCTGGACTCCGGCGGCGACATCCGGCACCTCGAGACCGGCCGGCTCGACGCCCTGGCCTAGGCAACAGTCGCAGCGGAGATGGCAGCCGTACCCTTGCGGTCGTGGAGCGTTGCGACGAGTGCGGGTTCGACTATCCCTCCGTTTCGGCCGAGGCGCTGCCGGACCGGCTCCGCGGGTTCGGGCCGAGGTATGCCACCGGGCTTCGCGCGGCCCGGGACCCGCGACGGCGCCCGGCCGAAGGTGTCTGGTCGCCTCTCGAGTACGCCTGCCACGTCCGGGACGTCTTCCGGGTCCAGTCGGAGCGGCTCGCCCTGGCGCTGGCGGTCGACGAACCGGAGTTCACGCCGATGGGCCGGGACGAGCGGGCGGTCGCGGACGCGTACAACGAGCAGGATCCGGCCGTGGTGCTCGGTGAACTCGACGCGGCGGCGGGGGAGTTGGCTACCGCGTTCGGCAGGCTCGGTCCGGCGGAACTCGCCAGGACCGGCAGCTATCCCTGGCCGCAGCAGCAGCTCCGGACGATGTTGTGGCTGGGCCGGCACAGCGTGCACGAGGGGGAGCACCACCTGCTCGACATCAGCCGCGGCTCGTAGCCACCCGGTCCCCGACCCGGCGGATACGACCCCGACGGGTGGCCTCGCCGTGGTCAGCGGCGGTTACCAGCACAAGATCATCAGCTTAATGCTAGATGATCGTTGTTGCCAAACCTTTGCAACTCTGCGACCGTGATCATCGAAGGTGCCGGTGCGAGCCGGCCCACGTCCGTGCCCGAACTCGTGGGAGACCTCCGTGATCCGGATCCGCCCGACCGTCCGACGACTCGTGGCGGTGGTCGCCGCCGGCGGCCTGCTCGCCGTCGCGGCCTGCTCCTCGACGACCGCTCCGGTGGCGTCCACGGCGGCCGGTGACACCTTCGTGGTCGCCACCGGCGGCGAGCCGGACACGCTGAACCCGGTGCTCAACTACGGTGTCGACGGGGCATCGCTGATCTTCGACGGACTGGTCGCCCGGGACGCGCAGAACCGGCTGGTGCCGGGCCTCGCGGCAGAACTGCCGACGGTCTCCACGGACGGTCGGACCGTGACGGCCAGGCTCCGCGACGGGGTGCTCTTCCACGACGGTACGGCGCTCACCTCCGCCGACGTCGTCTTCACCTACCAGGCCGTGCTGGACCCGAAGGTCGACTCCACGCTCCGGTCCGACCTGGAGATGCTGGAGTCGGTCGAGGCGCCGGACCCGACCACAGTGGTGTTCCGGCTCAGGTACGCGTACGCGCCGTTCCTGCAACGGCTCGCCCTCGGCATCGTGCCGGCCAAGGCGCTGGGCGGGCAGGACGTCAACCGGGCCGGGTTCAACCGCAAGCCGATCGGCACCGGCCCGTACCAGGTGGAGTCCTGGACCCCGGGCGACCGGCTGGTGCTCACCGCCAACGACGGCTACTTCGCCGGGAAGCCGACGAACCGGCGGGTGGTGGTGGCGTTCGTGGCCGACGACAACATCCGGGCCCAGCGGATGCGGGCCGGCGAGTTCGACGTCGCCGAGCTGGCCCCGAAGCTCGCGGCCGGCTTCGACGGCGGCGCCGGTTACCGGGTCGAGCGGGTACCGACCGCCGACTACCGGGGCGTGATGCTGCCGATGGGCAACCCGGTGACCGCCGACCCGGCGATCCGGCGGGCGCTCAACCTCGCCGTCGACCGGGCCGCGATTGTCGACGGGGTGCTCGGCGGTGCCGGTGAACCCGCCTACGGCCCCGTCCCGCCGACCTCGGAGTATGCCGAGCCGGCCATCGCCGGCAAGCCGACCGCCGACCCGGCCGCCGCCACCGCGCTGCTCGACGCCGCCGGCTGGACACCCGGCGCGGGTGGCATCCGGGTCAGGCAGGGCCGTCCGGCCCGGTTCACCCTGATGTACCCGGCCAGCGACAGCCTGCGCAAGGAGTTGGCGCTGGCGGTCACCGCCGACGCGAAGAAGGTCGGCATCGAGATCACTCCTGCTGGCCTGACCTGGGACGCCATCGACCCCCGACTCAACTCGGACGCGCTGATCATGGGCTACGGGACGCCGTACGACCCGGACTTCGTCTCCTACAAGCTGTTCGGCTCCCGGTTCGCCGGGCAGGGTTACTTCAACCCGGGGCACTACAGGTCCACCGTCGTCGACCAGGCGTTGCAGCAGGGGCGGGACCAGGCCGACCCGGCCCGGCGCAGGCAGGCGTACTCGACGTTCCAGAAGCAGCTCGCCGCCGACGTGCCGTGGGTGTACCTGAGCTATCTGAAGCACACCTACGTGCTGCGGGACTCGATCGACGGGGTGTCCCCACGGGTCGAGCCGCACGAGCACGACGTGGCGAACAGCCTCTGGTGGAACATCAACACCTGGACCCGGCGGTGACACCTCCACCTACCCCGGCCAGGCGTCGGCGTCGGCTCGCCGGGGCGGGTGCGATGGTGGGGCGCCGGCTGCTGGTCGCCATACCGGTGCTCGTCGCCACCAGCATCGGGATGTTCGCCCTCGGCGCTGCCTCCCCGGTCGACCCGGCGAAGCAGTACGCCGGAGCGGCCGCGTTCACCACGAGTGAGGAGAACCTGGCGCAGATCCGGGCCAACTGGGGCGTCGACGATCCACCGCAGGTGCAGTACCTGCGCTGGGTCGGCAACCTGCTCCGTGGCGACCTCGGCTGGTCGACGAGTCGACACGAGGCGGTCGGCTCGGTCATCGCCGCCCGGGTCGGCTGGACGCTGCTGCTGGTCGGTGCCGCGCTCGTCGTCGTACTCGTGGCGAGCCTGCTGCTCGGGTCGCTGGCCGCGTACCGCCGGGGTGGGCTCTTCGACCGTGCCCTGCGGGCGGCGGCGTACGCCGTGCAGTCGATGCCGGTCTTCTGGCTCGGGCTGGCCGCCATCGCCATCTTCGCCCTCGCCCTGGGTTGGCTGCCGGCCGGCGGGCTCACCGACGTCACCGCGACCGGCACCTCGTGGCGCGACGTCGCCCACCACCTGGTGCTGCCGATCGGGGTCCTCGCGGTCTCCCAGGCCCCGTGGTTCCTGCTCTTCGTCCGGGACGCGGTGGCCGACAGCCTCCGCGACGACCATGTCCTCGCCGCCCGGTCCCGAGGACTGCCCGGCCGTACGGTGCTGTTCGGGCACGCGCTGCGTACCGCGCTGCTGCCGTTCCTCACCCTGGTCGGCACCCACCTGCCCGAACTCGTCGGCGGTGCGGTGCTGGTCGAGACCGTCTTCTCGCTGCCCGGGCTCGGCGCGGTCACCGTTCAGGCCGCGCTGGGCAGCGACTTTCCGCTGCTCGCCGCGATCACCCTGCTGACCACCGCCGTGGTGCTGGCCGCCAACCTCGCCGCCGACCTCGGCTACGCCGCCGCCGATCCCCGGGTGCGCCTCGATGACTGAGCTGACCCGTACCCGTGTCAATTCCGCCGGCTGGCGGCCCCGGCTCCGGCTGCGTCCCGGCCAGACCGGTGCGGCAGTGGCCGGTGCGGTGCTGCTGGTGGTGATCGTCGCCAGCCTGGTCGCGCCGCTGCTCTGGCCGCTCGACCAGAGCGCCGTCGCCCTGGACCAGGTCCGGCTGGCCCCGTCCTTGGCGCATCCCGCCGGCACCGACGACCTCGGCAGGGACGTCGCGCACCGCGCCCTCTACGGGCTGCGGGTGTCGCTGCTCGTCGGGGTGGTCGCCGCACTGGTCGCCACCGTGATCGGCGGGATCGTCGGTGGGATCGCCGGCGCCGTCGGCGGCCTGGTCGACCGGATACTGATGCGGATCGTGGACACCGTCGCAGCCCTGCCGCACCTGCTGCTCGGCATCTTCATCGTCGCCATGCTCCGCCCCAGCCTGGGTGCGGTGATCGCCTCGGTCGGGCTCACCCACTGGCTCTCCACCGCCCGGATCGTCCGGTCGGAGCTGCTGAGCCTGCGTACCCGGCCGTTCGTCGACGCCGCCATAAACGGTGGCGCGAGCCGGCTCCGGGTACTGACCCGGCACCTGCTGCCGCACGTACTGCCCCGGCTGGCCCTGGCCGTCACGCTGATGATCCCGCACGCGGTCTGGCACGAGACCGCGCTCTCCTTCCTCGGGCTCGGCCTGCCGCCGCACCTCGCCTCGCTCGGCAACATGATCAACGACGGTCAGGGTTCCCTGCTGGCCGGTGCCTGGTGGGCCAGCCTCGCCCCGGGAGCGGCCATCGTCGTGGTCACCCTGGCCATCGCCGTGGTCGCCGCCCACTGGCGGGACCGGCTCGATCCCCGCGTCCGAGCGGAGCTGCACCTGTGAAGACCACCCGACCGGGTACGGTCGCCGCCGCCACCCTCGTCGCCAGCGCCACCGCCGGTGCCGCCGGTCCGGCGCGCTCCGATTCCGCTGGTTCGGGGCGCTCCGGCGCCGCTGGCTCGGGGCGCTCCGGCTGCGCTGGCGAGGGGCGCTCCGGCGCCGCCGATCCGGTGCTCAGCGTCGACGGGCTCAGCGTCCGGTTCCGGCTCCGGGACGCGACCGTGCACGCCGTCAGCGACCTCGCCCTCACCGTCCACCCCGGGGAGCTGCTGGCCGTCGTCGGCGAGTCCGGCTGCGGCAAGTCGGTCCTCGCACACACCCTGCTCGGGCTGCTGCCCCGCAACGCCACCGTCGGCGGCCACGCCCGGCTGCACGGGCCGGGCGGCGACCAGCTCGACCTGGTGACCTGCGGCGAACGGGTACTCGCCGGCTTGGTGCGGGGTCGACGGGTAGGTCTCGTACCGCAGAGCCCGGCCACCGCGCTCACCCCGGTGCGTACCGGCCGCCGCCTGATCGAGGAGACCCTGCGCGCGCACCGGCACAGCCGGGCCGACGCCGTCGCCGGGGCGGAACGGGTTGCCGCCCAGGTCGGCCTGGACGCCACCGACCTGGACCGCTTTCCGCACGAACTCTCCGGCGGGATGGCACAGCGGCTGGTCACCGCGCTGGCGCTCGCCCCGGACCCGACCCTGCTGATCGCCGACGAACCCACCAGCGGGTTGGACCGCCCCCTGGTCGAGCAGACCCTCGACCTGCTCCGCCGCAGGTGCGACAGTGGAAAGTCCGTCATTCTGATCACCCACGATCTCGCCGCCGCCGAACGGGTCGCCGACACCGTCGCCGTGATGTACGCCAGCCGGGTCGTCGAGCACCGCAGCGCCGAGCGGTTCTTCACCGCACCCGCCCACCCGTACGCCGCCGCCCTGCTCGACGCGCTGCCGGATCGCGCCTTCCGAGCCGTACCGGGGTACCCGCCGATGCTCACCGCACTGCCGGAGGGCTGCGCCTTCGCCGCCCGCTGCCCGTACGCCACCGACGCCTGTCGACGGCAACCGCCGTTGGCGGCGTACGACGCCGGTGCGGTCGCCTGCCACCACCCGCTCCCCGCCGGAGTCCCGTCGTGACCCCCGCACCCGCAACCGTGCCCGCACCCGAAGTCGTTCCGGGGCCGGGACAGCTCGCCGCGCACGAGGTCACCGCCGGTTACCGGCGACAGGTGGTGCTCGACCGGGTAAGCCTGTGGATCGATCGGGGCGAGACGGTGGGACTGCGGGGACCCTCCGGTGGCGGCAAGTCCACCCTGGTCCGGGTCCTCGCCCTGTTGCACCGGCCGGACCGTGGCCTGGTGACGATCGACGGTACCCCGGTCAACGCCACCCGGTACGCGGTGCCGGTGGCCGTCCGTACCCGGATCGCGGTCCTGTTCCAGAGCCCGCGCGCCGCCGCCGACCCGCGACTGAGCCTGACCGACCTGATCGCCGAGCCGCTCCGGGCCACCCGGCACCCTGCCGACGAGATCCGCAGCCGGGTCGCCGAACTGGCCGATCTCGTCGGTCTCACCCCCGACCTGCTCGTCCGGCGCCCGCACGCGGTCAGTGACGGGCAACTCCAGCGTGCCTGCCTGGCCCGCGCCCTCGTGCACCGCCCCGACTACCTGCTCTGCGACGAGGCCACCGCCATGCTCGACGCCTCCACCCAGGCGCACGTCGCCGCCGTGATCACGGACTACCAGCGGGCGCACCGGGCCGGGGTCCTGCTCGTCACCCACGACCCGGCGCTGATGGCCCGCTGGGCGGACCGGGTCGTCGAGCTACCACCTGCGATGCCGCACGTCGCCGGGGCGGGAAGGTCGGAGAGGGCGGGAACCTCGGACGGGCCGGGAAGGCCGGACGGGGCGGGACAGTCGAACGGCACCGACCGGCGGGTCGAAGGCGGTCTGCCCGGCCGGTCATGATGGTGCCTGATGGCCCGGCTGACGCAGCTCCATTCGATACCGGCACAGCCGCAGGCCGTGGCGTGCGAGACGATCGTCCGGCTCCCGCACCCACGGCTGCGCCGTCACGTACTCGGCTACGCGGGATTCCGGGCCGGATCGCGGACCCGGATCCCGCACCGGCTGCTGCCGTTGAGTAACGCGATCCTGCTCGTCGACTTCGCGGACGCGTACCCGCTGGTCACCGGGGCGCGCGGCACGGCGACGGTGGCCGGGCGCACCGACTGGGCGTACGGGGTCAGCGTCGGGATGACTCCGGCCGGGGTGTCCGGGCTGCTCGGCGTACCGATGCCGGAGCTGGTCGGGGTCACGGTCCCGCTGTCGGACGTGGTCGGCCCGCGCGCCGCCGGGCTGGCCGAGCGGCTCTGCGCTGCGCCGGACTGGCCGACCCGGTTCGCGCTTCTCGACCGGGTGCTCGCCGGATGGCTGGCAGACGCACCGGCCGGGCCGGCGGACGAGCCGGTCAGCGCGGCCTGGTGGCGGCTGTCGCACGGCACCGGGCGGCTCCGGATCGACGCGCTCGCCGATCGGCTCGGAGTCAGCCGTCGTCACCTCGAACTCGGCTTCCGCCGCCGGATCGGACTGACCCCGGGTTCCGTCGCCCGGATCGCCCGGTTCCAGCACCCGATCAGGCTTCTCCACCAGGGCGCGGGGCTGGCGGCAACGGCGGCCGACACCGGGTACGCCGACCAGCCGCACCTCACCCGCGAGGTACGGGCACTGGCCGGTCTCACCCCGACCGAGCTGTGCGCATTTCTTCAAGACCACGCACCAGTCCCCGGATAGCGTCGCCGGGCATGAGACTCGATGGCAGGACGGCACTTGTCACCGGCGGTTCCCGGGGGATCGGCCGGGCGGTCGTACGACGGTTCGCCGAGGCGGGCGCCCGGGTCGTCTTCACCTACCGCAACGACCGGGCGGCGGCCGACGAACTCGTCTCCGGGTACGCCGACGTGCTCGCCGTACGCGCCGACCAGGCCGACCTGGCCAGCCTCGGACCGATGTTCGACCCGGTCCGCGACGGCCTGGACATCCTGGTGAACAACGCCGCGATCGCCCCCTCGACACCGATCGCCGAGATCACGGCGGCGGAGTTCGACCGGGTGATGACGGTGAACGCGAAGTTTCCGCTGCTGGCGATGCGCGAGGCGGCCACGGTGCTGCGCGACGGTGGCCGGATCGTCAACATCTCCACCCTCAACACCCGGCTGCCGGCGGCCGGGCTCGCCCTCTACTGCGCCAGCAAGGCGGCCCTGGAGCAGTTCACGGCGGTGGCCGCCCGGGAACTCGGCCCCCGGGGCATCACCGTCAACACGGTCTCGCCCGGCGCCACCGACACCGACCTGCTGCGGGCGTCGAACCCGGCCGAGGCGTTGGCCGGTACCGCGACGCTCACCGCACTGGGCCGGCTCGGACAGCCGGAGGACGTCGCCGCCGTCGTCGCCTTCCTCGCCGGTCCCGACGCCGGTTGGGTCACCGGACAGAACATCCGGGCGACCGGCGGTCTGCTCCTCTGATCCACCGGTCTGCTCCTCCGATCCACGCCGCCAGGCCGAGTCCGCGCAGGGCTTGCGATAAAACCTACTAAGCAGATAGGTTTTATGGGCTACCTTCGCCGGTAGCCGCACACCTGCCCTGAGGACCAAGAATGATCTCCATTTCTTCGAGCCCGTCGACCGGCCCGGACCTGCTCGCCATCGCCCGCCGGTACGCGGCGGAGGCGGCCGGCCCGGCCGGTTGGCCCGTACCGCTGCGCTTCGACCCGGTCGAACGCTGGTACCACCGGCTGGCCGCCGCCGACGACCACGAGGTCTGGCTGCTCACCTGGTTGCCCGGCCAGCACACGGACCTGCACGACCACGGCGGTTCCGCCGGCGCCTTCCTGGTGGCTGCCGGAACGCTTGTCGAGGAGACCGTGGCCCGGGGCCGGCTGCATCCCCGCCAACTCGGTGCCGGCACCGGTCGCCGGTTCGGCGCCCGGCACGTGCACCGGGTTGCCAACGCCGGGGAGCGGCCGGCGGTGAGCGTGCACGTCTACCGGCCGGCGCTGCGCAGCATGACCCGCTACCGGCTCGACGGCGGCCGGCTGCGGGTCGCCGACGTGGCGGAGGCGGGAGTCGCCTGGTGAGCGGGGGCGGCACCCGGTGCGGGTTCGAGGCCCGACACGACGGAAGGACAACACGGTGAACCTGACCAACCTCCGAGAGCCCGTCGACGGCTGTCGCGGAGCACAGGCCCCGGCCGGGTCGCGGAGCATCGACGAGATCCTCGCCGCCGCCCGGGTGCGGCTGCACCGCCTGGAACCGGAGGCGGGACATCTCGCCGCCCGCGCCGGTGCGGTACTCGTGGACATCCGCCCGGCCGCCCAGCGGGCCGCCACCGGGTCGATCCCGGGGGCGCTGCTCGTGGAGCGGAACGTCCTGGAGTGGCGGTTCGACCCGCGCAGCGCCGCCCGGCTCCCGCTCGCCGACCGGTACGACCTGCCGATCGTCGTCTTCTGCCAGGAGGGCTACACGTCGTCACTGGCTGCCGCCGCACTTCAGGACCTCGGCCTGCACCGGGCCACCGACATCGTCGGCGGGTTCGTCGCCTGGCGGGGGCTCGGGCTGCCCGCCTTCGGACCGACAGACGTCTACGCCCAGCCCGAAACCGTCCCGCCGGTCATCCCCCGGCGGGCGCTCACCTGACCCCGCGCGCCACCGCACGCGGTCGGTCCGGACCAACGTCCCACGAAGGAGTTCTTCATGTCGGTCGTCGCCATCCACCCGCGTACCGCCTCACCGGCCGGACCGCGCCGAGCCGGGTCGGCCCGACGCCGTCCGCCGGCCGTCGAGACCGTGCCGGTCATCCGGGTCACCGTCGACCTTCCACTGGTCGGTGGGCGGGTCACCGAGGAACTGGCCCTGCTGCTCGGGCTGGTACGCCAGCTGCGCGACCACGGTGCCGACGTGACGACCGAGACCCTGCCGGGCCGGACCGCCACCGACCCGGGCCTGCCCGGTCCGCCGGACCCGTTGTCACCCGCTGCCGGTCTGTCGGATCCGTTGTCACCCGCTGCCGCCGGGCTGCTGTCGCCCGGCGCCGGAGCAGGGCCCGGCGAGGCCGACACGGGGTCACTGCGGGTGCTGACCGGGCCCCGGGTGGTGCTCCACGATGGACGGCCGATCGCGTTCACCCGGCTGGAGTTCGATCTGCTGGTCTTCCTCGCCCGCAACCCGCGCCGGGTCTTCACCCGGTTGCAACTGCTGGGCAACGTCTGGGGGTACGAGCACGCCGTCGCCCGCACCGTCGACGTGCACGTACGCCGGGTGCGCGCCAAGGTGCCCCGGTCGATGCCGCTGGTCACCACCGTGCACGGGGTCGGTTACCGGCTCGCCGACGACGCCCCGGTACGCCTCGACGACGACACCTGACGCCCTCGGCCCGCCGTAACCTCCTGACCATCCCCAGCCGTTCGGCGCAGCCCTGACCGCAGCCGGGTCAGCCGCGCCGCGGTGGTCACCAGCCCGGCTGCCGCGGCGACGGCGAGCGTTGTCGTCAGCGGCGCGGGAAAGTAGGTCAACTGCGCCCAGGTGACCGCCCTGCCGTTCATCAGAAACGACACCCACTGCGGGTACGTGGCCAGCACCGCAGCCGGCACCAGCACCCCGACCAGCCGCAGCGCGGTCCAGCCCCACGCCCGGCCGGCACGTCGACGCGCCCAGCGGCCCGATCGGAGCACACCCAGGATCCCGAGCCCGACGGCGACCAGGGCGGTGACCGCGAGGGCCAGCTCCGTCATCTGCCGTCCACCGCCCGGCACGGCCGGCCGTTGACCCTGGGTGAGGGCGACCAGCCCGAGCAGGATGTCGTAGGTGTCGTCGTACAGCGTGGCGCTGTTGGTCAGGACCGCGAAGCCGAAGCTGTTGGCCGGATCCACCGCCTGGACGGCCGTGTACGTGAACAGGTTGCCCGAGTGCACCAGCAGCCTGCGGCCGTCCACCACCTCCGCACCCCACCCCATGGCGTAGTCCGTGCCTGGCGACGGGTCGTGCAGTACCGCCAGACTGCCCGGCGTCACCACCTGCGGACCGTTACCGCTCTGACTGATCAGCCAGCGACCCATGTCCGACGCCGTGGTGACCACACCACCGGCGCCACCGCGAAACCCCCGAAGCTCGGTGCGGGGCACCCAGGCGCCGAACAGCGACACGAACCCGTCCGACGGCCGCGCCCCCCGGTCTCCGACGGCGCTGGCGTCCATGCCGAGCCGCCCGAAGACCCGCTCTCGGATGGCCTCGGCGAGGTCGCGGCCACCGACGACCTCGACCAGTCGGGCGGCGACCTCGTAGTTGACATTGCAATACTCGTAACGGGCTCCGGGCTCGCCGGCCAAGGTGCCGGGCCGCAGTGCGGCCAGGTAGCCGGCAAGGGTTGTCGCGCGCTGTGTCGCGTCGATGTCGACCGTCCGGTCCGACAGGCCCGAGGTCTGGTTCAGCAACTGCCGCACGGTGATCCGGCCGGCGCGCTGATCTGCCATCCGGAACTCCGGCAGGTACGTGCCGACTGTCTGGTCCAGCGCCACCCGACCCTCGTCCACCAGGGTCATGACCGTGGCAGCGGTGAACGACTTGCTGACGGACGCGACCCGCATCGGGGTGTCGGCGGTGACGGGTCGCCCACCCGCCTCGTGTCCGAACCCGGTCGCGTGGACGATCCGGTCGCCGTGGGTGACCACCGCGGACATCCCAGGTAGCCCGGTCGATTCGAACGCCTCCCGCAGGTATTCGTCGATGGCCGTAGACGTGGGTGTCGCGGCCGGGCTTCTGCTCCACGCGGGTTGGCCGCCGGCGACGACCAGAGAAGGGAGGACCAGGGACGGGACGACCAGGGACAGGGTGAGCGTCACCAGCAAGGTTCTCCGCATGGACCGAACCTATGGATCAACGACCGCTGGGTCGTCTGGCGATCGTCGGGGCCGACCCCTGACGAAAGTCGTGGTGCCAGGCGCGGCGAGTGCTATCCGCTCGCCGCGTTGTGCTTCGCGACCAGGGCCGGCAGCTCGTCCAGCGAATCGATGCGGAACAGGCACTGCTCGGAGACGGCCGGGATGTCGAGGATGTAACCCCACGGACCACGCCGGATCAGGCACGCCTTCATCCCGGCCTCCACAGCCGGGCGTGCGTCGTTGTCGGGCCGGTCGCCGACGTACAGGATCGATGACGCATCGCCGCCGCCTTCGCGGATGACGTGCGCGAAGAAGGCTGCTGACGGCTTCGCCACACCCCAACCGGCCGAGGTGCCGATCACGTCCACGGGGAGGTCGAGAGCGCGGAGGGACATCTCGGCATGGGCTGGCTGATTGCCGGCCAGGCCCACGAGCAGACCCTGCTCCTTCAGTGAGGTCAGGCACTGTCGCGCATCGGGGTAGAGATCTTCCTCGCCGAACGACTCCGGCTTGCCCGCGGCTGCCCGGCGTTCGAGCTCGGCCGCGAGATCGAAACTGGGCGAGAAGACCCGGAACGGTTCCTGCCAGTCCAGACCCCGGGCTATCGCCGCACCGAAGACCGCCGAGAACGTGTGCCGTGGAACGCCGAGCCAGTCCGCCCAGGCCGCGAACTCGCGGGACTCGTCAAGTATCGTCCCGCCGACATCGAAAAATATCGCATCGATCACTGATGCCCCCGGTCGGTCGCGTACGCGCTGCCGGTGGATCATAAGCGGTGATTGATGGTGGCCCCTGATGATCTTCCGGGTACCGCCCTGGCGCCGGTAGGGTCCTCGGCGTGGAATCGAACGAGATCACGCCGCAGGTGTTTTCCAATCGCTTCGCGGATGCGGTCGGGCCCAGCGAAGGCGGGCCGGCCCGCGACCACTGCCGCTGCGTCGGCCACTCGGTCGCGACCCGGCCGGACAACGTCGTCTTCCACCCGGACCGTCAGGACGCCGAGGCGGCGGGTTGGCGGCATCTGCTGGCGCTGATCGACGAGGCCGCAGCGGATGGGCGGGCGTTGTTCAAGCCGTTCGTGGAGCTGAGTGCTCCCGAGCGGCGGCAGATCGTCACGTTACCGGCGACGATCGCGAAGCTGACCGCCGTCAAACACCTGGTGCTCTACGGCACGAATCTGGTGCGAATCCCGCCCGAGATCGGGTCGATGACCAGCCTTGAGGCCTTCGACCCGTACACTTCCCACCGGCTGCACTGGTACCCGTACGAGCTGACCAGATGCACGAAGCTGGCCGACAGCACGGTGAGCACGCGCGTCCTATACGGCAACTTCAAGTTCCGTCCGCCGTTTCCGCAGCTGCGGGCGGTGACCCGTGCGGCAGAGGCAGACTTCGCCGCGCTCGACCCAGCCGTGTGGGGCTGCGACGCGGTGCGCACCTGCAGTGTCTGCGACGGGCCGGTCGACGGTGAGCTTCGCCAGGTCTGGATCTCCGGCCTGGTCGGCACCGACGTGTTGCCGTTGCTGGTGAACGCATGCTCCGCGGCCTGCGTGGCGGCACTGCCGCAGCCGTACTCCGGCTACCCCCCGACGCCGCACACCGGCGGCCCGGACATCGTGCAGCCGCCCGCCTGGCGATGAGGCGGCTACCCCCGGACCACCCGCAACTGTCGAAAGTGGTGCGCCTGTGCTCCTCGAGGGTCCGGCGCTCGAAGGCTGTTCCGGACGACTGATTGCGACCGCATCGAGGCGATGACGGACGACCGCATCGAGGCGACAGGGGCAGTCTCGGACACCACCGGTGGGCGGGGGAGAGGCTCAGCCGAGCAGGGCGGCGATCGCGGTGAGCGATACGGCGGCGGCGACGGTGGAGAGCACCACCACGTCCCGGGCGTGCGCCTGGGCCTGCCGGTAGTGGGTGGCGAAGACGAAGACGTTCTGCGCGGTCGGCAGCGCCGAGGTGACCACGGCTGCCAGCAGGGCCGGTCCGGTCAGGCCCAGCGCGTACCGGGCGATCAGGTAGGCCACCACGGGTTGCACGACGATCTTGAGTGTCACCGCGAAGTACCGCTGGGCGGACCCGGGGCCGGTGGCCAGCGGGCGGCTGCCCGGCAGCGACATGCCGAGCGCGATCAGGGCCAGCGGAACGGCGGCCGACCCGACCAGGTCGAACGGGAGTAGCAGCTCGGCCGGCGGCTGCCAGCCGGAGAGCGAGACCAGCAACCCGCAGGCAGAACCGAGCATGATCGGGTTCCGGGCCGGCAACAGGGCCAGCCGGCGCACCGACAGGCCCCGGTCGGTACTTGTGACATCCAGTACCCCGAGTGCCAGGGGCGCCGCCAGCAACACCTGGAAGATCAGGACCGGGGCGACGAAGGAGACGTCTCCCAGCACGTACGCGGCAACCGGCAGCCCGAGGTTTGCCGCGTTGACGTACGACGCCGACATCGCGCCCACGGTCGCCTCGCCGACCGGGCGGCGCCAGCCGAGGCGCGCGACGAGCAGATAGACCGCCGCCACGATCAGGGTGCTCAGCACGAAGGCGGCAAGCGCCGGGGTGACCAGATCGGCCACTGTGGACCGAGCGAGGGTGCCGAAGAGCAGCGCCGGGGTGGCGACCAGGAAGACCAGCCGGGCGATCACCGCGGTGCCGTGCGGGCCGAGCAGGTCGTACCGGCCGACCAGGTAACCGACCAGGGTGACCGACCAGATCACCGCGAATCCCGTCAGCACGCCCCGCATCCTGGCCATCCTGCCGGGTGTGCGTGCCAGGCCATGATCTGGTACTAAGAGCGAGCAAGTGATTTCGTTGAGTTTGTCGATTGTCACATTCATGCATCGTCGTGTCCCCTTGACCCTCGCCCCGGTGCCCGGAAGCATCGATGCAGCGGCGGTTCGGGCCGTGGGGAGAACACCCGGAGCAGCCAAGGAGAACCATGTCGGTCAGCCCCGCCTCGTCGCGTACCGGGTGGCACAGCGCCCAGCCGGTCGGCCCCGGCCGACCGCCGGGAGCCTCCCGCCGGCCCGCCGGGTCGACCGCGCCGACGCTTACGGTAACGTTATCGATCCCGCTCGTCGGCAACGAGGAACTCCTCACGGCACCCGCCCGTCGACTGCTCGAAGCCGCCCGTGAGCTGGTGGAACGGGGCGAAGCGACGATCACCGGCGGCCTCGCCGGCCAGGCGGAGCGGCGCGCCGAGGCCGCCGTTCCGCGCGCTGCGGCCCGACCGGCCACCGCCACCGCCACCGGCGGCACCGAGCTGCACATCCTCGCGGCGTCCCGGTCGGTGCTGCTCGGCGGCGAGCCGCTGCCGCTCACCCGGCTGGAGTTCGACCTCCTGATGCATCTGGTCGCGCACCCCCGGCGGGTCTTCACCCGACTCCAGCTGCTCACCGCAGTCTGGGGCTACGAGCACACCGGGGTACGCACCGTCGACGTGCACATCCGGCGACTGCGCGGCAAGGTCGGCGACGTACCGCTGATCACCACCGTCTACGGGGTCGGCTACCGGCTGGCCGACGACGCGGTGGTCACCATCGACCGCAACGCCTGACCCACCGGCCGCGACGGCCGATCAGCCCGGCCGATCCACTCAGGCCGATCCACTCAGGCCGATCCAGCCCGGCCGAGGCGTCAGCTCCACGGGGTGGGGCCGGCGTCCCGGGACAGCAGCGCCGCCTGCACCCGATTCGTGCAGTCGAGTTTCCCCAGGATCCGGCTCACGTACGTCTTGATGGTCATCTCGCTCATCCGCAGCCGCCGGCCCACCTCGGCGTTGGACAGACCCTCGGCGACCAGGCGCAGGATCTCCGACTCGCGCGGGGTCAGTACGGCCAGCCGGTCCCGCGCCTGCCGCCGCCGTCCCGCCGGTTCCGGCGCCACCATGCCGAGCAGCAGCCGGGTCACCGCGGGGGAGAGGTAGGCGTCGCCGTCGTGTGCGGCGCGTACCGCCCGGATCAGCTCGTCCGGCGTACAGTTCTTCAGCACGAACCCGGCGACCCGGGCCTGCACCGCGCGCAGCACGTTCGGCTCCGCCCCGAACGAGGTCAACACCACCACCCGGAGTCCGGGCAGCCGCCGGCCGAGTTCGTCGATCGCGTCCAGCCCGTCCAGCACCGGCATCCGGATGTCCAGCAGTGCCACGTCGGCGCGGTGCCGCAGCGCCGCGTCGACCGCCGCGCCGCCGTCCGCCGCCTCGGCGACCACCTCGATGTCACCGGCCGACTCCAGCACCGTGCGGATGCCGGCCCTGATCAGGGGCTCGTCGTCGGCGAGCAGGACCCTGATCATCTCAGCGCACCCCCAGCAGCATGCTCGCCGGCATGGCCACGAACATCAGGGCCGCGGTGGCGAGGCCGAGGGCCAGGGTACGGATTCCGACCCGCGCGGGCAGTTCGGCGTCGGCGCCGTCCGGTTCCGCGACGGGCAGCATCGCGAGGAGTCGCCACCTCCGTGCGCTGCCGTCCGGCTGGGCGGGATCGCCGGGCTCGACGATCCGGTACGCGACCAGCCCGCCCGCCTGGTCGGCCCGTTCCCGCAACCCGACCAGCCCGTGCCGGACCGCCCCCGGCCCGTCGCCGTTGCCGTCGTCCGCCGAATGACCGGTACCGGTACCGGAACCGCTGTCGCTGGTGGCGCCGTGGCCGGACGGCGTACGGCCTGCTCCGGCAGCGGGTTGTCGACGGTCAGCAACAGGGCGTCCGGCTCCCAGCGCAGCCGTACCGTCACCGGCTGGCCCGGCGCGTGCTTGACCGCGTTCGTCAGCCCCTCCTCCACCACCCGGTACGCCGTCCGCCCGGCCGCACCGGGCAACGGGAGCGGGGTGCCCTCCTGCCGCAGCGTCACCGGGGTGCCGGCCGCGCGGAACTCCGCCACCAGCGGGCCGATCCGCTCCGCACCCGGCGACCGCTGATCGGTCCCGTGTCCGCCGCGCAGCGCGCCGACCAGCTCGTAGAGTTCGTCAAGTGCGCCGCGAGCGGCTCCGGCGAGTTGCCGCACCGCCTGCCGCTGCACCGGCGGCAGCTCCGCCACCTCCAGCGCGGCGGCCTGCACCGAGACCAGGCTGAGCCGGTGCCCGAGCGAGTCGTGCATGTCCCGGGCGATCCGCAGCCGCTCCCGGAGCTGCTCCTGCTCGGCGAGCAGCTCCCGCTCCCGGCGGAGCTGCCGGTTGTGCCTGTCGAGGGTGGAGACCAGCCGCTCCTGTTGGGCCAGGTAGCGGCCGACCAGCACCGGTAGCGCCGCGAAGACCAGGTACGTCGAGACCAGGCTCGGGACCGTCCCGGGCTCCGCCGGCGCGGTCACCAGGTGTACGGCGAGCGCGCCGGTCAGCGCCCCGCCCACCAGTACCGCACCGGTGCGGTCCAGCGACTCCCGCCCTGCCTGGTAGGCGGTCCAGAGCAGCAGGACGTACCCGCCGTCGGAGAGCGCGACGAGCAGCAGCGCACCGATCAGGGCACCGACCGGGGCCCGGTGGCGTACCGCGATGACCAGCGCCACCAGCAGGGCGTGTCCGACGACATCCCAGGGCGACGTCCCGGGGCCGGCTCCGGCCAGCAGCAACGCGGCCTCCGCCAGCAGTACGACCACGGGCAGCAGATGTCGGCGCATGCCAGCAGGTTACGTCCGCCGCTCGCCCGCCGGCACCGATCGGCACCCGGTGCACCGCTCGACGGCATGGCCCGCGCACCGTCGACATTGGTGGGCGGGGTGGACGACTTTCGAGGACTGTCCCGACGGGCGGCGCTGCCTACCGTGGCGGGCGTGATCGAGGTGTGCAATCTGAGCAAGCGCTACGGGCGGACGGTGGCGGTCGACGGGATCACCTTCACCGTCCGGGCCGGGCAGGTGACCGGCTTCCTCGGCCCGAACGGTGCGGGGAAGTCGACGACGATGCGGATGATGCTCGGCCTCGACCGCCCGAGCGGCGGTCGGGTGCTCATCGCCGGTCGGGGCTATCCGGAGCACGTCGCCCCGCTGCGCTCGGTCGGTGCGCTGCTGGAGGCCCGCTCGGCGCATCCGGGGCGCAGCGCCTACCACCACCTGCTCTGGTTGGCGCAGAGCAACCGCATCCCGGCCACCCGGGTCGCCGAGGTGTTGGCTCTGGTGGGTCTGGAGAGCGTCGCGAAGCGACGGGTCGGCGGCTTCTCGCTCGGCATGGTGCAGCGGCTCGGCATCGCCGCCGCGCTGCTCGGCGACCCGCCGGTGCTGCTCTTCGACGAGCCGGTGAACGGGCTCGACCCGGAGGGCATCCGGTGGATCCGCGAGTTGATGCGGGGCCTCGCCGGGCAGGGCCGGACCGTCTTCGTCTCCAGCCACCTGATGAGCGAGATGGCGCTGACCGCGGACCACCTGGTGGTGATCGGCCAGGGCCGGCTGCTCGCCGACACCGGGATGCGGGAGTTCGTCGAGGCGAACTCCGGCACGACGGTACGGATCCGTGCGCCGGAACCGGAGCGGCTGCGTGCGGTACTGGCGGCCGACGGCATCCGGGTCGAGGCGGAGCCGGACGGAACGCTGTTGGCGTACCACGGCGAGCCGGCCCGGATCGGGGAGTTGGCTGCGGCCAACCGGCTGACCGTGCACGAGATCGGCGTGCGGCGGGCCTCCCTGGAGGAGGCGTTCATGCGGCTCACCGCGACGGCGGTGCGGTACCGGGCCGATGCCGAGGCGGAGGACCAGCGGGTGCAGGACGGTCAACGGGTGCAGGACGGTCATCGGGTGGAGCACGGTCAGCGGGTGGACGGGGGTCGGTGGTGAGCGCGGTGCCGGAGGTGGGCGTGACGGCCGGCGGGCCGGTGCGGGGCCGGGTCGATCCGAGCGGGCTCGGTGCGGTGCTGCGGGCCGAGCTGACGAAGATCCGGACCGTCCGGTCGACGGTCTGGACCCTGTTGCCGACCTTCGTCGTCGGCGTCGGCATCAGCCTGCTGGCCGGGCTCAGCTTCGGCACGCGGCCGCCGGAGCGCCAGTCCGGTTTCGATCCGCTCTTTCCCGCCTTCTACGGCCTGACGCTGGGCCAGCTCGCCCTGGTGGTCTTCGGGGTGCTGGTGATGGCGACGGAGTACAGCTCCGGGACGATCCGGGCCACCCTGGTCGCGGTGCCACGCCGGGGACGCTGCTACGCCGGCAAGGTACTCGGCACCGCCCTGTTCGCCAGCGCGGTGGCGGTACCGACCGTGCTCGTCGGCTTCTTCGCCGCCCAGGCCGGGCTCGGCCGGTACGGCGTCGGGCTCGGTGCGCCGGGTGCGGTGGCTGGCCTGCTCGGTGGTTGCCTGCACCTCGTACTCCTCTGCCTCTTCTCGCTCGGGGTGGCGGCGATGCTGCGCAGTCCGGTACGCGCACTGGCGGTACTGCTGCCGATCTTCTTCCTCGGCTCGCAGGGGCTCGGCAACGTTCCCGGACTGCGTACCGTCACCCAGTACCTGCCGGACCAGACCACCTGGGTGATCCTGCACCTCGCCGGAGCGCAGGACGATGCCCGGTGGGCCCGGGACTACGGCCCGTGGAGCGGGGTCGCCCTCCTGGCGCTCTGGACCGCCGCCGCGCTGCTCGGCGGCTACCTCGTGCTGCGCCGCAGGGACGCCTGACCGGCCGGCCCGGCCACCGGGCAGGATGGTCGGATGAGGGTCCGTCCGATCAGCCCCGAGTTGCTGGTGCAGGAGTTGGCCGACCGGCTGGCCGGCGAGCGTGCCGGCGGCTGGCTGCGGGTGGCGGTCGACGGGCCGCCGGCCGCCGAGCCGGGTCGACTCGCCGACGCGCTGGTCGACCCGCTGCGGGTCCGGGGCCGCCCGGCCGTCCGGATCGACACCGCAGACTTCCTCCGGCCGGCGTCGCTGCGCTACGAGCAGGGTCGCACCAACCCCGACGCGTACTACCTCGGCTGGCTCGACGAGGCGGGCCTGCGTCGGGAGGTACTCGATCCGGCCGGCCCGGCCGGCACGGGGCGGATCCTGCCGTCGCTGTGGAACGCCGAGACCGACCGGGCCACCCGGGCCGACTACCTCACCCTGCCGCCCGGCGGCGTGGTACTGGTGAGCGGGGCGCTGCTGCTCGGCGGCGGCCTACCGTTCGACCTGGTGGTGCACCTCGTGCTCTCGCCCGGTGCGCTGGCCCGGCGTACGCCCGCGGCGCAGCGCTGGACCCTGCCCGCCTTCGCCCGGTACGCCGACGAGGTCGCCCCGTCGAGCTTCGCCGACGTGGTGGTCCGGCTGGACGATCCCCGGCACCCCGCGCTGGTCGAGACGAACAGCGTCGGATGACCACCCGGCCCGATCGGCGGCGATCCGACCGGTACTCATCCCGGTGGATCAAGGCCGGCGGTGATCGGAAATCGGCGGTTTGCCGGCGACGGCGATGGGGTAATCGCGCTGCTCATGACGGAGCGACCCGGACAGGGACGTCCAGGACCGCAGATCCGTTCCTTCGACGGAAAGGCAGGCAGCGCATGCTCGTCAACGAGGCAATCGGTACGCGCCGCTCGGCGGCCGACAGCGACCAGATCCGCCGTGCCCTGCAGACCCGCTTCGACGAGCTGACCGTCGAGTACAACGAGACGTTGGCGCAGAGCCAGGTACTGCGGCTGGTCGAGGTGAGCGACACGGCCGGGGACGACCAGGCGGACAGCGGCACCAAGACGGCCGAGCGGGACACCGCCCAGTCGTTGCTGCGGACGATTCTCGACCGCCGGGCCCAGTTCGAGCACGCGCTGAGCCGGCTGGCCGAGGGGACGTACGGCTGGTGCGAGGGGTGTGGCGACTCGATTCCGGTGGAGCGGCTGGAGATCTTCCCTGCCGCCACCGCCTGCGTCACCTGCAAGCAGTCCCGGGAACGCCGGGCTGCCTGACCGGATCCGACAGACGACGGGGGACCGCGCCCGGCTTGCCCGTCCCGGCCGGGGCGGGTGAACTGGAGTCATGGGTGAGATCAAGGTCGGCACGGCCTCGTGGACCGACAAGACCCTGCTGGAATCGGGTTGGTACCCGGCGGGCGCGGACACCCCGCAACGACGGCTCGGCTACTACGCCGAGCGGTTTCCGCTTGTCGAGGTCGACGCCACCTACTACTCGCCGCCGGCCGAGCGGACCGCCGAGCTGTGGGTCGGGCGCACCCCGCCCGGCTTCACCTTCAACGTGAAGGCGTTCAGCCTGCTCACCGGGCACCCGACCCGGGTCTCCGCGCTCTACAAGGACCTGCGGCCGGAGACGGAGAAGAAGAACGTCTACCCGGGCGACCTGCCGGCGCAGGCGTACGAGGAGGTGTGGACCCGTTTCCTCGCTGCGCTGGAGCCGCTGGCCGAGGCGGGCAAGCTGGGCGCGCTGCTGTTCCAGTTCCCGCCCTGGTTCACCATCCGCCGGGACAACAAGCAGTACCTGTTGGAGGTGCGGCGGCGCTGCGGCCCGCTGCGGCCGGTCTTCGAGTTCCGGCACGCCTCCTGGTTCGCCGACGGCAACCGGGAGGAGACCCTGGAGTTCCTCCGCAAGCACGAGCTGGCGTACGTCTCGGTCGACATGCCGCAGGGCCACCGCTCGTCGGTGCCGCCGGTGCTGGCCGCCACCGCCGACCTGGCGGTGGTCCGGTTCCACGGGCACAGCGACAAGTGGACCAGCAAGAACATCTACGACAAGTTCGGCTACCACTACTCGGACCGGGAGCTGGCGGACTGGGCGCCGAAGCTGCGCGAACTCGCCGACGGCACCGCCGAGACGCACGTGCTGTTCAACAACTGCTACCGCGACTACGCGCAGACGAACGCCGAGAAGCTCCGCGATCTCCTCTCGGCCTAGCCATCCACTCCTCTCGGTCTGGTCGCCCCTCCTGTCGGGCCTGGCCGCCCCTCCTGTCGGGCCTGGCCGCCCCGGAGGCACCCGTCGGCCCGGAATCACCCGTTGGGGGTGAGTGCCGTTCACCCACCCCGGCGCGAGCATGGCGAGGGTGGGCAGTAGCCGAGCCGGGACGGGGGATCAGTCGTGCCGAACAATTCGTACTCGGTCTTCGAGTCGTCGATGGACAAGACCAACCTCATCCTCAAGGACATCGAGCAGGCGTACGGGTGGCCGAAGGAGCGCCGCAACCAGTCGTACGCGGCGCTGCGGACCGTACTGCACCTGCTCCGGGACCGGTTGCCGGTGCAGGAGAGCGCGCACTTCGCCGCCCAGTTGCCGGTACTGGTGCGCGGGGTCTACTTCGACGGCTGGGATCCGAGCATCGTCCCGATCAAGCTGAATCGGGAGGAGTTCCTCTACGAGGTACGTGCCGGCTTCCCGTTCGACGTCGAGGGCGGCCCGGCGACCGTGGTGAACACGGTGCTGAACGCGCTGCGCCGGCACGTCACCGACGGCGAGTGGGACGACGTCAAGTCGACGATGCCTAAGGACCTCGTCACGATCATGCCGTGACCCGACGGGTGACCGCACGTCGTCAGCCGGTGCGGTGGCCGGGGGTTCGGCTGACCGGGACGCCCCGGCGCCGGGCGATCGCGGCAAACGCATCGGCGTCGACGATCGCCGCTCCGCCGGGGTCGTTGTTGAAGTAGACGTAGACCGGTTCGTCGCCGGGAAAGGCCGAGCCGATCCGGTCCAGCCAGGAGCCGAGCGCGGCCCGGCCGTACCGGGGTCGCGGCTCGGCCCGGCCCTCGTGCAGCCGCAGGTAGCCGAATCCGGCGGTACGCCACAGCGGCGTCACCGGTCGGCCGAGCCGGTCGGCCCAGCAGAGCGCGGCACCGTACCGCTCGAGTACCTGCCGGGTCTGCCCGGTCCACCAGGACGGGTGCCTCGGTTCCACGGCGAGGCGTACGCCGGGCGGAAAGAGGGAGAGCACCTCGGCCAGCGCGGCGACGTCGGCCGGCAGGTTCGGTGGCAGTTGCAGCAGCACCGGACCGAGCCGGTCACCGAGTGCGGTGGCCCGGCCGAGGAACCGGGCGACGGGTTCCGCGGGTTCGCGCAGCCGCTTGATGTGCGTCAGGTAGCGGCTCATCTTCACCGCGACACAGAAGTCGTCGGGGGTACGGGCCCGCCAGGCGGCGAAGACGTCCCGTTCGGGTAGCCGGTAGAACGCGTTGTTCACCTCGACGGTGCCGAACCGTTCGGCGTAGTGCTCCAGCCAGCGTCGTTGGGGCAGGCCGGTCGGATAGAACCGGTCCCGCCAGTCGCGGTACTGCCACCCGGAGGTGCCGAGGAGGATCATCTCCGGTCAGTATGCCGGCCCGGCACCCGATCCACCCGTCGAGCGATGCTGCCGGCAGGCATGGGGTGGGCCCGGCGCCCCAACCGCCGACCATCGGGGCGCCGGGCGGCTGTCAGTGCAGCGTCACCTCGGCGACGAGCTGCCGGCGGTGGTCCACCTGCCGCTCGGGGCCGGTCAACCTGACCGGGACGACGTGCCGGTGGTCGTCGCTGGAGGCGGAGACCCGCAGCTCCAGATCACCGGGCTCGACCACCCGGTGACCGCGCCGACCGGCGAACGAGGAGAGGTCGGCGTGCACCCGGAACTCCACCTGCCGGGTCTGGCCCGGTGCCAGCGGCACCCGGGCGTAGCCGATCAGCCGGACCACCGGGCGGTTGACCTGGGCCACCGGGTCGTGCAGGTAGAGCTGCACAAGTTCGGTGCCGTCCCGGTCGCCGTCGTTGCGGACCGAGACCGAGACGGTGACGGCACCGTCGGTGGGAATCTCCACCGGTCGGTCCGCGTCCGGTGCGGCACCCTCCACCCGCACCTCCGGCCAACTGAACCCGGTGTACGACAGGCCGTGGCCGAACGGGAAGAGCGGGGTCGGGTCGACGCTGCTGACCTCGGTCTTCTGGCCCAGCTTCGGGTTGAGGTAGGTGTTGGGCTGGCCGCCGGGGGTGCGCGGGAAGCTCACCGGCAGCCGGCCGGAGGGGTTGACGGCGCCGCTGAGCACCCGGGCCACCGCCGGTCCACCCTCCTCACCGGGGAAGAACGCCTGCACCACCGCGGCGAGCCGGTCGATCGAGTCGCCGAGCGCGTACGGGCGGCCGGCGAGCAGCACCAGTATCACCGGGGTTCCGGTGTCCAGCAGTGCCGCCAGCAGTTCCGCCTGGGCACCGGGCAGCCGCAGGTCGTCGCTGTCGCATCCCTCGCCGGAGGTGCCCCGGCCGAAGAGTCCGGCCCGGTCACCGAGGACGGCGACGCAGACGTCGGCCTCGGCGGCCACCTGGGCGGCGGCGCTTATCGCGTCCGCGTCGATCTCGGCGGAGCCGTCCACGGTGCTGCCCGGCGCGTACTTGATCGGGGTTTCCGGCAGCTCGGCCCGGAGCGCGGCCAGCAGGGTCGGGATCTCGACCCCCTCCGGCAGCTCGGGGTGCTGGCTGCCGACGTGACTGGGGAAGGTGTAGCAGCCGAGCATCCCGGCGACGTCGTCGGCGAGCGGCCCGACCATCGCGATCCGGCTCTCCGGCCGCAGCGGAAGTGCCCCGGAGTTCGCCAGCAGCACCACCGACTCCTCGGCGATCGTCCGGGCCAGTTCCCGGTTGACCGGCGGGTCGAGGTCGACCGAGCCCTCGACGACGGCCGGGGTGTCGCCGTTGCTCCGCTGCGCGACGTCGGCCAGTGCCGGCGGCGCCGGCGACCAGTCGGGGTCGAGCAGGCCCAGCTCGCACTTCTGCCGGAGGACCCGGGTCACCGCCCTGTCGACCAGGGACTCCGGCACGGCGCCGGCCCGGACCGCGTCGATGAGCGCGTCGCCGTAGCAGTGCGCGGACGGCAGCTCGACGTCCACTCCGGCGGTCAGCGCCAGTACCGCCGCCTCGCTCAGGTCGCCCGCGACGTTGTGCAGCCGTTGCAGGAAGCTGATCCCGAAGTAGTCCGAGACGACGGTGCCGGCGAAGTCCCACTCGTCGCGGAGCAGCCGGGTGAGCAGTTCCGGGTCGGCGGCCGGCGGAATGCCGTCGATCTCGTTGTAGGCGTGCATCACCGACCGGGCGCCGCCGTCCCGCAGCGCCATCTCGAAGGGCGGGAGGAGCACGTCGGCCAGCTCGCGGGGGCCGGCGCTGACCGGCCCGTGGTTGCGGCCGGCCCGGGAGGCGGAGTATCCGACGAGGTGCTTCAGGGTGGCGACCACGCCGGTGGACTCCAGGCCCCGGACGTACGCGGTGGCGATGGTGGCGACCAGGTAGGGGTCCTCGCCGATCGACTCCTCGCAGCGACCCCAGCGCAGATCCCGGATCACGTCGAGCACCGGAGCCAGCCCCTGGTGTACGCCGAGCGCCCGCATCGCCGAGCCGATCTGCCCGGCCATCCGCTCGACGAGTTCCGGGTTGAAGGTCGCGCCCCAGGCCAGCGGAGTGGGATAGACGGTCGCCTTCCAGGTCATGATGCCGGTCAGGCACTCCTCGTGCGCGATGGCCGGGATGCCGAACCGGTTGGCGGCGACGATCTCCTCCTGCATCCGGGCCAGTGCCCGGGCGCCGAGGGCGGGATCGACGGGCGCGGTGCCGAACGCCCGGGTGACCTGGCCGAGGCCGGCGCTGATCAGGCCGCGCCAGTCGGGTGCCTCGCTGGCCATCTCGTGCTGGTGCGGCGCCAGGTCCTCGCCGGTGGAGTCGCCACCGACCCAGACGCCGTACAGCTGGGCTGCCTTCTCCTCCAGCGTGAGCCGGGCGAGCAGGTCGTCGACCCGCCGTGCCACGGGCAGCCGCGAGTCCTGCCAGCCGGGCAGGGTGTCGGAAGCGGGGCTGTCGCTGGGCGCTGCGTCGTCCGCCGGGATGGTCGCGGTGGCGGTGAGCTGTCCGTCGTGTGGATGCCCATCGTGCACCCCCGTGACCTCAAGCCGCTCGACGTCGGTGTTCGTCCGACTGCTGTCGGCGGCATTGCGGTTGCTGCTCACGAGCAGCCTCCTGTCGCTTGTTGCTGGCCTCTTTGCGGAGCCGCCGCACGTCGAAGTGAGGTTTGGACGCGGGCGCACACGTACTTCCGACATGTTTCCGGAAAGTCCGGCCCGCGTCGAGAGGGTACTTAGGCGGAAAGTAGCTCGCAAGTTTCCGGAGGGCGCAAGCCTTGACCGTTTGTTCACCACGTCGTAGCGTGCGCCGCATCACGGCGAATTATCGGGCCGGCACCGAAAGTTTGCGGATGCTTCGGCTCGGGCCCGGTGTGGAGACGTCCGGCCACCCGAGTGACGCAGGTCCGAAAGACGGTGGCGCGAAGGGATGAGGACTCGTGCGACGACCCCGGGACCAGGAAAACGGTATCTCACCGGCCCGGCCGGGGCCGACGAAAGTGATGATCATCTCCGGTTCGCCGGAGATGGGCGGCAGGTGTGCGACGCCGGGTGCGACAAACGGCCGGGCGCCGGTGGCCGGGGGCGCGGCGCCTCGGATCGAGGTGTGATCGCACCCGGTGCAGTGGCGGGCGGGGGAACCCCGCCGAGGACGCGGGCGGGCCGGCCGGGCGGGGACCGGCCCGTCCGCCCTCGGCGGAGCTGATCTAGACCACCCCCGGCGCCGGTGATACATTGACACTCATCTCTATGTCGTCGAGCGGTCACGCCCGGCGGAGGTGTGGGTCCCGGAGGTGTGGCATGCGGAGTGGTCGGCTTCTCGTCACGGGTGCGGCGCTCACCGTCGTCCTCGGCGGCGCCGGGTTCGCCGTCGCCGACACCTCGACACCGGCCGGCGGGGTGGGGGTGCTGGCCGCCGGCGACTTCGACTTCAGCCGCCCACAGACCGTCGCCACGAACCTCCAGGCGCCGTGGGGGATGGCCTTCCTGCCCGACGGCAGCGCGCTGGTCGCCGAGCGGGACACCGCCCGGGTCGTGCAGATCCGCCCGGGGCAGACGCCGCAGCAGGTCGCCACCATCTCCGGTGTCTCGCCGGGTGGCGAGGCCGGGCTGCTCGGCCTGGCCGTCTCGCCGACCTACGCCAGCGACCGCTACGTGTACGCCTACTTCACCTCGGCCAGCGACAACCGGATCGTCCGGTTCCGGCTCGACGCGCCGCAGACCCAGACGCCGATCCTCACCGGCCTGGCCCGGGCCAACTTCCACGACGGCGGACGGATCGCCTTCGGACCGGACGGCATGCTCTACGCCGGTGTCGGCGACGCGGGCCAGACCGCCAACTCGCAGAACCCGTCCAGCCGCAACGGCAAGATCCTGCGGATGCGCCCCGACGGCAGCGCCCCGCCGGACAACCCGACCGCCGGCTCGCTTGTCTACAGCCTCGGCCACCGCAACGTGCAGGGGCTCGCCTGGGACGCCCAGGGCCGGCTCTACGCCAGCGAGTTCGGGCAGAACACCTGGGACGAGGTCAACTACATCGTGCCCGGCGGCAACTACGGCTGGCCGACGGTGGAGGGGCAGGGCAACGACCCCCGGTTCCGGAACCCGATCGTCACCTGGACCACCGCCGAGGCGTCGCCGAGCGGTGCCACCATCGACGGCAACATGCTCTTCGTCGCCGCGCTGCGCGGCACCCGGCTCTGGCAGGTACCGCTCAACGGCAGTGGCGGGGTGAGCGGCAGCCCGATCGCCCGGCTCACCGGCCAGTACGGGCGGCTGCGTACCGTCGAACGCGCCCCCGACGGCTCGCTCTGGGTGTCCACCAGCAACCGGGACGGCCGCGGCTCGCCGGCTGCCACCGACGACCGGATCCTGCGCTTCCTCCCGGTCGGCGCGACCCCGACGCCCACCGCGACCACCCGGCCGCCCACCTCCTCACCGACCCCGAGCCTGCCGCCCACGGTGCCGCCGACCACCACCCCGCCGGGCAGTGCTGCCTGCACCGCGACATACCGGCAGGTCAACCAGTGGCAGGGCGGCTTCCAGGGCGAGGTGACGGTCCGCAACAACGGCACCAGCACGCTGAACGGCTGGACCGTGCGCTGGACCTTCGCCAACGGGCAGACGATCAGCCAGCTCTGGAACGGCACGCTGACCACCAGCGGATCGTCGGTCACGGTCCGCAACGTCAGCTGGAACGGCACGCTCGGCGCCAACGGCTCTGCCACGTTCGGCTTCCAGGGCTCGTGGACCGGCACCAACTCGCCGCCCGGCGACCTCACCTGCACCAGCCCCTGAGCCGACGACGCCCACCGGGCAGGGCTGGGGCGCCGTTACCGGTCCGGGGGCGGGGGCTCAACCCGGGGTGGGATCGGCGCTCGACACCGGCCCGAGTTCCGGACGGGCGGCCCTGATCGGGGTCAGCGTGGCGATGGCGGCGATGACGAGGCAGGTCAGGCCGGCGGCGAGGCAGACCGGTGCGGTGCCGTACCTGGCGACCGCCGCGGTCAGCACCGCCGCGCCGAGGGGACCGAGTGCGGAGTGCAGGGTCCAGAACGCCGACGTCACCCGGCCGAGCAGGTGCTCCGGGGTGACCTGCTGACGCAGCGACATCGAGCAGATCCCGGCGAGGCTGGTCCCGAACGTGTAGGCGGCGACCAGCAGGGCCAGCGCCGGTACGTCCCGGGTCAGTCCGGCAGCGGCGACGGCGAGCCCGCTGAGCGCGTACGCCCCGATCCAGCAGGCGCCGAAGCCGAGTGAGCGGCGGACCGGCGCGACGAGCAGGGCGGCCACGATCGTGCCTCCGGCCGCGGCGGCGAGGACCTGCCCGACGGTGCCGTCGGAGCGACCGAGGTCGTGCTTGACGTGGTAGATGAAGACGTCGGTCAGCCCGATGGTGAGGAAGGTCAGGAAGGACAGCAGCACGGTCAACGTCCGCAGCACCGGATGCCGCCAGAGGAACCGGACCCCGACCAGCAGCTCGGACCAGCCGGAACGGCCACCCCGGGCGCCAGCGGTCGGCGTGCTGCCGGTCGGCGTCTCCGGGCCGGTGTCGTCGCCGGAGTGGTCGGCCCGGTACCTCGTCGGGGTGCGGAGTCGGACGAGGCAGAGGCCGAGCGCGGAGAGCGCGAAGGTGCCGGCGTCGACGGCGAGTGCCGCGGTCGGTCCGACCGCCGAGGAGAGCAGCCCGGCCAGCACCGGCCCGATGATCCCGGCCGCCGCGTATGTCGCGTAGAGCTGGCCGTTCGCCCGGGTGATCCGGTCCGGCCCGACCAGCGCCGGCACGGCGGCGACGTAGCCGACCTGGAAGACCATCCCGGCGGCGGCGCAGGCCGGTGCCACCAGGTAGACCAGCCAGAGCTGTGGCCCGAAGAGCCAGACCACCGGGATGCTGGCATAGCCGACGGCCCGGAACAGGTCGCAGCCGACCAGCAGTAGCCGCCGGTCGACCCGGTCGACCAGGTAGCCGGCGAAGATGCCGGCGACCACCGATGCCGCCCCGACCAGCCCGGTCAGCAGCCCCATCCGGGCCACCGAGCCGGTCGCGTGCAACACCAGCAGCGGTACGGCGAGCAGCGAGAACGAGTCACCCAGCGCGGAGAGCGCCTGACCGGCCCAGAACAGCGGGAAGTCGCGGTTGCGCCACAGGGTTCCGCCGCCCGGTCTCGCCGTGTTCACCTGCCGGAACTGGCCGACCGGGACAGTCCTCGGAGGGTGTCGACGATCCACTCCTCGGCGCGGTCCCGGGTGATGCCGAGGTCGGCGAGGATCCGGGCACCCGGTTCGGTGTCGCTTTCGAGCAGGCCGAGCAGGATGTGTTCGGTGCCGACGTAGTTGTGGCCGAGCCGCAGCGCCTCGGCGAAGACGCGGTCCCGGACCCGCTTGGCGTCGGCGGAGAACGGCAGGTGCTCCGCCGACGGCCCGGTCGGCCCGGTCGGCCCGGTCGGCTCAGTCGGCCCGGTCGGCTCGGAGTGCTCGGGTGCGCTGGCCCGGACGGCGGCCCGGACCGCCTCGGCCGAGACGCCCAGCGCGGTGATCGCCCGGCCGGCCAGACCGTCCGGCTCGTGCAGGATGCCGAGCAGCAGGTGTTCGGTGCCGACCTCGGGGCTGCCCGCGCTGCGGGCCTCCGCCTGGGCCTCCGTCAGGACGTGTCGGGCCCGGTCGGTGAACCGGGCGAGGACGCTGGCCGGGACCGGCTCGTCCGGCTCGGACCTGCGGGTCACGAAGCGCTTCTGCACGGCCTGCTTGGTCACGCCCATGCTCTGGCCGATCTCGGTCCACGAGGCACCTGCCCGGCGGGCCTGGTCGACGAAGTGTCCGATCAGGTGGTCGGCGAGGTCGTCGAGGTACTCGCCGACAAGTACCGCGTCGGTGAGCCGCTCCAGGGGGTCTCCGCCGGGGTGCTGGCGGCGGACGTACTCGATCAGGTCGTCGAGGCGTACCGGTAGTCGCTCCATGCGTCAACCGTAGGTTGACGATGGCGGACCGTCAACCCGAGGTTGACCGGTTCCCGGCGGTGTCCCGGGTCAGGCCGGTACGGCCGACTGCCGCCCCCGGCCGGCGGTCGCCTCCCGCATCCCGCGAACGGCGAGCTGGTCCGCCCGCTCGTTCTCCGGATGCCCGGCGTGCCCCTTCACCCAGTGCCACCGCACCCGGTGGCGGGCGGCGGCAGCCTCCAGCCGCTGCCACAGGTCGGCGTTCTTGACGGGCTGCTTCGCGGCGGTCTGCCAACCGTTGCGCTTCCAGTTCGGCAGCCACTTGGTGATGCCGTCCCGGACGTAGGTGCTGTCGACGTAGATCTGCACCGTCACCGGGCGGGTCAGGCTCTCCAGCGCCCGGATCGCCGCCATCAGCTCCATCCGGTTGTTCGTGGTCTCCGCCGCCTCACCGCCGTGGAGTTCCTTCTCCACCGTGCCGTACCGCAGCACGGCGCCCCAACCGCCCGGACCGGGATTGCCACTGCACGCACCATCGGTGAAGATCTGCACGACCTGCTCTGTCACCGGGGCAACATACCTTGCCCGGTCAGCCGAAGAGGGCGCTGACCGACTCGCCGTTGTGGATCCGGCGCATCGCCTCGGCAAGCGCCGGGGCGACCGAGAGCACCGTCAGCTTGTCGGTGTGGTCCGCAGCCGGGATCGGCACCGTGTTGGTGCAGACGATCTCGGCGATCTCCGGCTCGGCGGAGAGCCGGCGCAGCGCCGCCGAGGCGAAGAGCCCGTGCGTGCAGGCCACCCGTACGCTGCGTACCTTCTGCTCGCGCAACCGGTCGAGCAGCTCGAACACCGTACTGCCCTTGGCGATCTCGTCATCGAGCACGATGACGTCCCGGTCGACCACGTCGCCGATCACCGTGGAGATCACCACCTTGTCGTCGGAGAACCGCTGCTTGGCCCCGGCCGCCACCGGCACCTTCAGCATCCGGGCGAACGCCGCCGCCTGCTTGGCGTTGCCCAGGTCCGGCGAGACCACCACCGTGTCGGTCAGGTCGTAGCCCCGGAAGTGCGTCGCCAGCTCGCGCAGCGCGTGCAGGTGGTCGACCGGGATGCTGAAGAAACCGTGCACCTGCGGCGAGTGCAGGGTGATCGCCAGGATCCGGCTGGCACCGGCCGTGGTGAGCAGGTCGGCGACCAACCGCCCGCCGATCGAGATCCGTGGCGCGTCCTTCTTGTCGCTGCGGGCGTACGCGTAGTGCGGCATCACCACGGTGATCCGGCCGGCCGAGGCGCCCCGCGCCGCGTCCAGCATCAGCAGCAGCTCCACCAGGTGCTCCTGCACCGGCGGCACCAGCGGCTGGATCAGGAAGACGTCCCGCTCCCGGCAGTTCGCCTGCAACTGCACCTCGAGGCAGTCGTTGGCGAACCGGGAGATCCGGGTCGGGAGCAGGGGGACGCCGAGGTGGTGGCAGATCTCGGTGGCCAGTTCGGGGTGGGCACTGCCGCTGAAGACCGCGATGTCGCGCACGCGGCAGAGTCTAGTGAACGACCGTGTGCCGGCGTTGTCGGTTTACTCAGCGGTGCGGATTTCCACTCGATCGAGTTCCGTCGAAGTGTCTCGCGGGTAAGGCGCGATCATTTCGCGCCGGCAACGAGCGCGATCCTTCGCGCCGGCAACGAGCACCTCGCGGCCGGCGTCGACCACGTCCGAGCAGAGGGGAACGAGATGGCTCTCACCCGACGCGGCTTCCTCGAGGCGTCCGCCGTGACGGCATTCGGTGCACTGTGGACTCCGGGGGAGCGGCAGGCACCGCCGGACTTTCCGGCCGACGTACCCGTGCAGCGGGAGGCGTACCGCAACTGGGCCGGAGAGATCCAGGCCGACGGCGTCTGGAGCTGCGCACCCAGGACGGCGGCCGAGGTGGTGGCGGTGACCAACTGGGCGTACCGGCATGGCTACCTCGTCCGGGCCCGTGGTTACCGGCACACCTGGGCACCGCTGACCCTGCCGGCCGACGGTACCGCCGACCGGACCATCCTGGTGGACACCATCCGGCACCTGACCTCGATGACCGTGCTCTCCACCGCACCCGCCGCGGCGGTACGCGTGCAGGCCGGCGCCTCGATGGACGACCTCCTCGGCTTCCTCGAAGACCACGGGCTCGGCGTCACCAACACCCCCGCCCCCGGCGACCTGAGCGTCGGCGGGGTACTCGCGATCAACGGCCACGGCACCAGCGTGCCGGCCGACGGCGAGACGCTGGCACCCGGGCACACCTACGGATCGCTGAGCAACCTCATCCTCTCGCTCACCGCCGTGGTCTGGGACGCGGCGACCGGCAGCTACGTGCTGCGCACCTTCGACCGGGCCGATCCGGAGTGCGCGGCACTGCTCACGCACGTCGGTCGGGCCTTCGTCACCGAGGTGACGGTGCGGGTCGGCGCCAACCAGAACCTGCGGTGCGTCAGCCGGGTCGACATTCCCGCCTCGGAGCTGTTCGCCGCACCGGGCAGCGGCGGCCGTACCCTGGCCAGCCACGTCGCGGCGGCCGGCCGGGTCGAGGCGATCTGGTTCGCCTTCACCGACAACCCATGGCTGAAGGTCTGGAGCGTCAGCCCGAGCCGACCGCTGACCTCCCGTCCGGTGGCCACGCCGTACAACTACGTCTTCTCCGACAACGTGCCCGAGCCGGTCTCCGAACTGGCCGAGCAACTGCTGAACGGGGCGTGGGCGCTGACCCCGACCTTCGGGCAGGTGCAGTACACCACCGCCGCCGCCGGGCTGACCGGGACGCTCGCCACCGACCTGTGGGGACCGTCGAAGAACCTGCTGCTCTACGTCAAGCCGACCACCCTGCGCGAGACCGCCAACGGGTACGCGGTGCACACCACCCGGGGCTCGGTCCAGCGGGTGGTGCACGAGTTCGCCCGGTTCTACCAGCGACAGCTGGCCGCGTACCAGGCCCGGGGCGAGTTCCCGGTCACCGGGCAGGTGGAGATCCGGGTCGCCGGAGTGGACCGGGCAGCCGACGTGGGCGTACCCGGGGCGCAGTTGCCGGCCCTGTCGGCGGCCCGGCCCCGGGCCGACCACCCGGAGTGGGACACCGTGGTCTGGTTCGACGTGCTCACCTTCCCGACCGCGCCCCGGGCGCACGCCTTCTACCGGGAGATGGAGACCTTCTTCTTCACCAACTACACCGGCTCGTACGCGGGCTGCCGGGTCGAGTGGTCCAAGGGCTGGGGCTACACCGACGCCGCCGCCTGGGCCGACCCGACGATGCTGACCCGGACCGTGCCGGACTCCTACCGGCACGCGCCCGACCCGACCTGGGACGCGGCGGTGGCGCAGCTGAACTCCCTCGACCCGCACCGGGTGTTCAGCAACGCCTTCCTGGACGTGCTGCTGCCGGGCACGGCGTGACCCGGTCACCGGCTCGGCGAGGGCGGCCCATCGTCCGGGACCGCCGGTCAGGCTGAGCCGGTGGCCGGTCCGGTGGTCGATCCGGTGTGCCCGCCGCCGCCGAGCCGCCGCAGCGCGGCGTCGTGCAGCGCCGGGGTCCGGGCGAAAAGCGCCGGTCCGGGCGCCGGTCGGGACCGGCCGTCGAATCCGGTGTACCGGCCACCGGCCTCGGTCACGATCAGCGAGGTGGCGGCGAAGTCCCAGAGCTGCCCCCGGGTCTGCACCGCGAGGTCGAGTTCGCCGCCCGCCACCAGCAGCGCCGGGTGGGTACGCCACGGGGTCGGGGTGGTGACCGCCAGCAGTGGGGCGATCATCTCGCGTTCGGCCGGGTAGACGTGCTCGTCCGGCGGTACCACCCCGAGCCGGCCGCCGGGCAGCGGATCGGCCGGCCCGGGTCCGCTGGTGCGCAGTGGGCGTACCCCGGTCACCTCGGTCCCGGCGATCTCGGCCCGGTGGGCGCCGGAGCCGCGCCGGGCCCACCAGATCGTCCGCTGTGCCGGCAGGGCGGCCACCCCGACGACGATCTCGCCCGCCTCCTCCAGGGCGACGAGCACCTGCCAGCGGTCGTCACCGGCGACGAACTGCGCCGTACCGTCGATCGGGTCGACGATCCAGCGCCGGGCCGCCTGCCCGGTCTGTCCGACCTCCTCGCCCAGGATCGCGTCGTCGGGCCGCGCCCCGGCCAGTACCTCCCGGATGGTCGCCTCGACGGCCCGGTCGGCCTCGGTCACCACGCTGCCGTCCGACTTGCGTTCCCGGTCGAGCCGGCCGAGGTCGGCGAAGTAGCGCAGGGCGACGGCGGCGCCGGCCAGCGCGGCCCGGCGGGCAAGGAGAAGATCGTCTTCCACCCACCCATCCTCGCGGCCGGCCGGGATCAGCGCTCGACAGGGGTCATCCGCAGGGCCAGGGCCGGGCACATCCGCACCGCCTTGCGGGCGCCGCCCTCCAGCCAGGTCGGCACCGGGGTGGACGGGAACGACGGGAAGCCGTTGGAGTCCAGCCGGATGAACTCCGGCACCACGCTGGCGCAGAGCCCGTGCCCGTCACAGCGCGACCAGTCCACCACCAGCTTCGAGGTCGGGGCGTCGGCCGCGTTCGGCAGCCCGAGGATGCCCTTGACCTTCCTGCCGCAGGTGCCCCGGGCGGCGTGCGCCTCCAGGTCCTCGGTGAAGATCTCCAGCGCCGAGGTGGCGAACCGGGCCGTACCGTCGGGGTGGCTGCACGCGCCGCGACCCTTCACCGCACCGGCCGCCGCCCGGACCACCTCGGCGGCGGCGCTGCCACCGACGATCAGGTCCAGCGACCGGGCCAGGTCCGGCAGCCCGAGCCGGCACGGCCCGCACTGCCCGGCCGACTCGCCGGCCAGGTAGGTGACGACCTGGGCGGCCTCGCCGAGCGGGCACACCTCGGCGCTCAGCGGCATGATGATGCCGGCACCGAGCGCACCACCCACCTTGGCGAAGCCGGCCCGGGACACCTCGGCGGTGGCGGCGCCCTCGGCGCTGATCCACTTGCCGTGGTAGCCGCCGGTCAGCACGCCCGGCCCCTCCGGCGTCTCGCAGAGTTCCAGCACGTCCCGCAGCGGGATGCCGGTCGGGCACTCCACCACCGCCGGTCGCCCGGCGGCTCCGGTCACCGTGAGCAGCACGGTGCCGGGTTCGTCGGGGGTGCCGACGGTGCCGTACTCGTACGGGCCGAGTCGGGCGGCGAGGGCGAGTTGGGCGTACGTCTCGGCGTTGGAGAGCAGCGTCGGCAGCCCGCCCACTCCGGTGTCGCTGGCCCGTACCTTGCGCCCCGGCGGGATGTGCGCCTCGCCGTTGATCCCGCGCACCAGGGCACCACCCTCGCCGGAGATGAACCGGTGCGGCACGGTGACGATGCCGGTGCGTACCGGCATCCGCCGCTCGGCCAGCGCGGCGGTCAGCGACGCCTCGCCGATGCCGTCGTCGGCGACACCGATGACGATCTCGTCGGCGTCCAGGGCGTAGGCGGCGATCGCGGCCCCGTCGAGGATCAGGTGCGGCGCCCGGGTGAGCAGGGCCTTGTCCTTCCAGGCGCCCGGCTCGCCCTCGGTGGCGTTCACCACCACCACGGTCGGCAGGTCCTGGCGGTCCGCCGACTCCAGCACCGCCCGGAACTTGCGGGCGAACGGGAAGCCGGCGCCGCCCTTGCCCTTCAGTTCGATCCCCTCGACGAGTCGGAGCAGGCCCTTGGGGGAGAGCGGGTTGACGGCACCGTGCACCATCTCGTGCGCGGTCAGGTCGAGCCGGCCGAACTCGTCGAAGCCGGCGGTGAGCCGGGGTTCACCGAAGCAGGCGACCGGGGGTACGGCGGTCAGGCTCACCGCGCTTCACCTTTCAGGCTGGTCCAGTACGCGCCCTCCTCGGCCGCCTCGTCCGGCTCGTCGCGGCGCCGGGAGGACCGGCCGGACGGCTCGTCGGAGCGGCGGGAGCGGCGGGTGGCGAGGTCGATCAGGGCAGGCTTTGCGTCGTCGTCATCGTCGTCGTCGGCCCGGGCGACGAGATTCGGCTCGTACCGGGCGGCCCGCCCCCACTCGGCGGTGCTCTCCTCGGCGTCGTCGCCGCCACGTACCCGGCTGTGCCGTCCGGAGCGGTCTTCCGGGTCCTCCTCGACGGCCCGCCGTCGCCGGCCCGCCCGGGTGGCACCGCTCGGCGTCGGCTCGTCCTCCGGCTCCCGCCAGGACCGCCGTCCCGACCCGTCGGTGTCCCGGCGGGACCGCCGGCTCTCGCCGGGCTCGTCACCGGCCGACGTGTCGTCCCAGGCGCGCGGCGGGCGGTACGTTGCGTCGTCCCCGCCGCCCCGGGGGCGATCCCAGGCGTCGCCCGGCTCGTCGCCGGCCGCCCAGCGTCGGGGGCTGTCCCAGGGCACCTCGGCGTCGCTGATGGCGCCGTCCTCACTCAGGCCGCCCGACATGCTGCCCGGCGGCGGCACCTCGGGTACGGCGAACCGGTCGGAGCGGCTCCGGGGTGCGTACGTGCTGTCGAGCTCTCCGGCCCGGGCCCAGGCGTCGATCGCCGCCTCCGAGCCGCCACGCAGGTCGGAGAGGCTCTCCCGGCGACGCCGTCCGCCGCCCTGGGTGTCGTCCAGCCTCCCACCGCCCCGGGTGTCGTCCGGCCGGCCGCCGTAGGTGTCCCGCTCGTCGCGGCCGGCCCGGCCGACCGGTTGACCGCGCCGCCCGCTTCCCACTTCCGAGTCGTCCCAGCGGCTGCTCCGGCCGCTGCCGCGCCGGCCGCCGAGGGTGTCGTCCTCCCACCGGCTGCGTCGGCTCCGGCTGCCCTCCCGACCGGGGGAGTTGGCCCGGCTGGCCCGGATCTCGTCGGCGGTCCGCCGCTTGGCCGGCGCCATCGAACTGGTCCGGCCCACCGGACCCGCCTTGCCCGGCCTGCCGGCCCGGCCGGGCTTGCCGGGGCGGCCGACCGGGGAGAGCGCACCTGGGCTCTGGCCCAGCTCCGCGCGCTTGCGGCCCAGCGACACCGAGAGCCGGACCCCCAGCAGCGCCAGCACGAGAGCCACGCAGAGCAGGTAGCTGAGGGTGACCCAGGTTGGCGCGGGCCGGCCGGCCTGGAGGCCGTGCACCAGCGCGATCGGCCAGGCGGCGTACGAGATGCTGTGCAGGGTCCGCCACAGCCAGGGCTTGCCCACCCCGGCGAACCGGGCCCGGACCAGACCGGTCCAGAGCACCGCCACCATCATCGCCCCGGCGATGGTGCCCATCCCGACGTAGACGTCGGCGCCGTTGATGAACGGCAGGAGCGCCTTGTCGGGGCTGATGTGGCCGGCCGCGATCTTGGTGAGTACGTGTAGCACCAGGGCGAAGACCGCGATGATGCCGAGCGACCGGTGTGCCGACTGGAGCAGCACCCGGTGCCGGATCAGCAGGACGATCCGGTCGGTCGCCACCAGGCCGACCATCACGGTGATGCTCAGCGCCACCAGGGTGGCCGGCCCGGCGAAGAACGCCATGTAGACGAACATGTAGGCGTTGATCAGCCCACCGATCGGGCTCAGCATCGCCGCCGCCCAGAGCGCCGCCAGCGTCGAGATGACGAGTAGGGCGACTGCGCCCTGCGGCTTCGGTGTGCTTCCCCGGCTGGTGAAGCTCATGGGGACGCTGGCACGCTGAATCTGTCTCGTCCGGGCCATCTGCTCCTCGATCTTCCGCCTCGGCGCCCACCACCGCGCCCCGCCTGCCCGCCCGCCGCGTGACGGGCACGGCCGCCCATTGTGCCCCGCCCCGATCACGCCACTTTGGGCGGAGTCGTACCGCCGCGCGTCGCTCGACGGCGGTCCGACCCCCATCAGGTACGGGAAAACGGGCCGGGGGGATGAGTCCCGTGCCGATTATGTTTCACGATGGGTGGGGTTGGCGCCCCCTGGGGGTGGGCAATCCGGGGTCAACCGGTGAAGAGATTCGCCGCGGTCATGACTGTCTGTACGACCCCGTACCCGAGGAGTACAGCGACCAGCAGCCAGGAGATCCAGAGCCGGCCGGACTGGTTGTCGGGAGCCCTGTTCGTCGGCCGCTGCTTCTCTGCGTATCGATCGAGTCGACCGACCGTGGCGTTGACCGTGGCGGCGTCGGGGGTGGTGGGGTCGAGGACGGTGGCGTCGGGGCGCTCACCGTCCGCCGGCTCCGGAACCGGTTCGTGCGTCTTCGGGGCCGGCTCGTGGAAGCGGTCCGGCACGTGCCGGACCAGCAGGTTCGCCACGAAACCGACGGCGAGTACGCCGACCATGGTGAACAGTGCGGGCCGGTAGGCGGAGGCGGTGAGCGTACCGGGTCTGCCCTGCGCGTCGAGAAACCCGTTGATGATCAGGGGACCGGCGACACCCGCCGCCGACCAGGCGGTCAGCAGCCGGCCGTGGATGGCGCCTACCTGGTAGGTGCCGAAGAGATCCCGCAGGTAGGCCGGCGCGGTGGCGAAGCCGCCGCCGTAGAAGGAGAGGATGACGCAGGCCAGCAGCACGAAGAGTACGGTCGCGGTGGAGCCGAAGAGGGCGAGCAGGGCGTAGAGCACCATGCCGCCGCCGAGGTAGAGCAGGTAGATCGGCTTGCGCCCGATCAGGTCCGATGTGGACGACCAGACGAACCGGCCGGCCATGTTGAACAGGGACAGCACTCCGACGAAGCCGCCGGCCGCCGCGATGGTGACGCTGGAGATGCCGCCGTCCCGGAAGAAGTCCTGGATCATCGGGCTGGCCTGTTCCAGGATGCCGATCCCGGCGGTGACGTTGCAGAACAGCACGATCCAGAGCAGCCAGAAGGAGCGGGTGCGGATCGCGTTCGACGCCGAGACGTTCGCCGTGGTCACCAGCGGCTTCGCGGCGACGCTGGCGGGGTCGAACCCGGCGGGGCGCCAGCCGGGTGCCGGCACCCGGATGTTGAAGACGCCGAACATCATGATCGCGAAGTAGCCGATGCCGAGGGTGAGGAAGAGCCCGACCAGGGCGCCGCCGGAGGCGACCGCGGCGGAGTCGCCCGGGTCGTAGCTGCGGTCGTAGAGCGAGAGCAGTTGCCGGCTCAGCGGGCTGGCCAGCAGCGCGCCGCCGCCGAAGCCCATGATCGCCAGTCCGGTGGCCAGCCCGGGACGGTCCGGAAACCACTTGATCAGCGTCGAGACCGGCGAGATGTAACCGATGCCGAGGCCGATGCCGCCGAGGAAGCCGTAGCCGAGGTAGACCAGCCAGAGTTGCCCGGTCGCGATGCCGAGCGCGCCGACCAGGAAGCCGGCGCCCCAGCAGCAGGCCGAGACGAACATCGCCTTGCGGGGGCCGTTCGACTCCACCCAGGTGCCGCCGAGCGCGGCCGAGAGGCCGAGCATCACGATGGCGATGCTGAAGATGATCCCGATCTCGGTCTGGCTCGCGTCGAAGTGAGCGATGAGCGAGTTCTTGTAAACAGACGTCGCGTACGCCTGACCGATGCACAGGTGCACGGCAAGTGCGGCGGGTGGGATCAGCCAGCGGCTGTAACCCGGTGGTGCGACGGTGTGTCGGCGGTCGAGTGCGGACAGCAGTGGCACGGCGTACCTCGCTTGGCGGCGGGCGAGGCGTGGCGCGGCGTCAACGGATCGGCGTCCCGCGTCGACGCCAGCGCAGTGGCTTCGGTCTTCACCCGTAACCTATGCCTGATAAGCGCCCTTTGCCTGCTGGTTCTTGATGATCAGGGAGCGTTCGGCTCGTCGGGGCAGGCCGAACGCTGCCTGATCATGAAGCAGTCGTCGCGGTGGCTGTGGTGAGTGCGGTGGTGATGCGGGGGATGGCGGTGCCGATCGGCTCCCGGATCACCTCGGCGGCCAGGGCGTCGTAGGGGGTCGGGTCCCGATTGACGATCACCAGGCGGGCGCCGGCCTGCACCGCCAGCCGGCAGAGCGAGGCGGCCGGCTCGACAAGCAGTGAACTGCCGACCGCCAGCATCAACTGGCTCACCGCCGCGATCCGCCTGGCGTGGTCGAGGACGTCCGGGTCGAGGTGCTGGCCGAAGAGCACGACTGCGAGCTTGAGGATGCCGCCGCAGGCCGCGCAGGCCGGGTCCGCCTCGCCGGCCGCGACCCGGTCCAGCGTCTCCCGGGCGTCGGAGCGGGCCCGGCAGCCCGTGCAGAGGACGGTATGCATGCTGCCGTGCAACTCCAGCACCTTGCGGGCGGCGATCCCGGCCAGCTGGTGCAGGCCGTCGACGTTCTGGGTCAGGATCCGCACCGCCAGCCCGGCCCGGTCCAGGTCGGCCAGCGCGCGGTGTGCGACGTTCGGCTCGGCCCGCCAGGCGGCGTGCTCCAGGTAGCTGCGCCAGAACCGGGCCCGCACCTGCGGGTCGGCCATGAACCGGTCGAGGGTGAAGGCGTCCGCGAGCCTGGGGTCGCGGGTCCAGACACCCTCCGGCCCGCGATAATCGGGTACGCCTGAATCGGTCGAGATGCCGGCCCCGGTCAGCACCGCCACCCGCCGTACGCCACGGCACCACTCGGGGATCTCCACCTCGCCCATGACCGGCGATGCTAGGCGGCGGTGCCGGTCGACGGCGACGTGATTATCCGGCCGGTCGACGTGCCCCGGTGACGAACGCGCGCCACGCCGACGGTGTGAAGACCAGCGTCGCACCGTCCCGGTCCTTGCTGTCCCGGACAGCCACCACACCGGCAAGGTTGTCGGCGACCTCCACGCAATTGCCTTCGGCGCTACTGCGGCTGCTCGTGCGCCAACGCGCGGCCGGAAGATCGCTCATGACTCATACTCCTTGGCAACCGA
Source organism: Plantactinospora sp. CNZ320 (assembly GCF_002846275.1). Taxonomy (NCBI): domain Bacteria; kingdom Bacillati; phylum Actinomycetota; class Actinomycetes; order Micromonosporales; family Micromonosporaceae; genus Plantactinospora; species Plantactinospora sp. CNZ320. The sequence goes on along the minus strand of NZ_PJMP01000001.1, from coordinate 1,216,708 downwards.
GGCAATCAGGTCCTGCGATTGTCTCTCGTCCAACGCCAGCTCCTCCAGGCTGGCCCAGATGTCCTCATATCTCACCACCTCCGAGGGCCTGTCCAGGTAGAGCGCACCCGTGGCGCCCTCGCTGTACACAGTGGACGGTTCGGGATGCGTCCCGCCAGCGGTGAAGTCGAGGATGGCGAACGCTCCGGTCGCGGCCGCGTTGTGCAGGCCGGCACTGAAGGGCAGGACCCGGACGCTCACGTTCGGCAACTCCCGGGACGCGACGACGAGGTGACGAAGCTGCTCTGCCATCGCCTGCGCGTCAGACAGGGGCCGACGCAGGACCGCCTCGTTCACGATCACCCGAAGTCCCGGTGGGGGCGGTAGCCGGCGCCGCAACAGGAGCTGCCGTTCGAGCTTGACGGCGACGCGCTTCTCCCTGTCCTCCTCGGACATCTGAGAGCCGAAGACCCGGACAACCTCGCGGGTGTACTCCCTGGTCTGCAACAGGCCGGGGATCAGCTCGGGTTCGTACGTGCGGATGCGCTCGGCTGCGTTCTCGAGGCCGACGTACAGCTCGAAGAAGGGTGCGATGGCGCCGCCGTACGCGTGCCACCATCCCTTGGCCTTCGTTTCCCGGGCGAGTGCCATCAGTTCCTCGGTCAGTTCGCGGTTCACCCGATACAGCTCGCTCATGTTGCGGGCGTCGATCGCCCGCAGTGACGTGGCGCCATTTTCGATCCGCCACAACTTCTGCACCGACCACTCAAGTTCCCGGGCGGCCGCCTCCCGGGTGATGCCGGCGTCCTCGCGCGCCCTTCGCAGATACCGTCCAAGCTGTCGGCGGGGGACCGTCGACCCTTGCTCGCTCGTCATGATCGAGTCTCTTCCTTCCGTGTCGGGCCTGCCTGACGGCACTTCTGCAATGGTTCGATCCGCCGCTTTGGAACCTTTATCAGTGCGGCGTTCGAAAAGCAAGATAAGTGGCCGACTTTCTGCTCTGGAATATTGCATGGCGGTCAATGCTCGTCCACCATGGCCTGCAGGCGCGCGCTGTCTTCGAACCTTTCACGACACGTCGGAGGGAAAGCATGCTCAACCTGCGTAGCATCGGGGGCAGGCCGCACAGGGACCACGGAAAAATAACCGAGGGCGATCAATTGTGGTGCCCGGAGGGCCAGCACTACTGCCACCATGTGCAGCCTCCGGTCGTCGGTGATCTGCGGTTGCGGGTCACCGCCGTACCCCCGAGAATCGACGACGGCCGGGACTGGCTGCTGGTGCGTGGTTACGTCCTCGACACGGACGGTGTGGAGGCCGTCCGGGAGAGCTGGCACTACGTCCGGCCCGGCCGCTGCCGGGTGCGGCCCCGGAGTGCGGGCCGTGGGTGCTGAGCGGCGCCCGCCGACCCGCTGGCCCGTCGTCCGGGTCGGGGATGTCTACACGCTCGACCAGGCGGACTACTGCTACGGGCGCGGTGACATCCGGCTCAGGGTCACCGCGGTGCCGGCAAACGCCGACCTGCTGGCCCTGGAATGGGTGCACCTGCGGGCCCGGGAGCAGCGGCGGGACGGCACCGAAGGCCCGGAGCACTACTACCTGTGCCGGGTGCAGGCACTCCGGGAGACGTTGCCGGAGCGGCCGGGGCCGGGCCACGCGTGACGACCGCCGGTGCCGGCAACGGCACCGGACGGGTCGAAGGTCCCGGACGGGACGGACCTCGGACCGGGCACCGGGGGAGGGCCGAGGCCATACCGTGGTGGGGCGGCCGGGAGAACGCAGCGAATCTGCGGCCTGCGCCCCGGGCGGGGCCGCCGACAACGTACGCCAGCGGAAGGGTTGAGCGTGACAACGGACACGAAGGACCAGATCAGGACGGCTGACGACGCCGCGATCCTGCACACCCTCGCGACTCCGGACGATTCCGAACTCGCCCGGTTGGACGCGTGGTGGCGGGCGAACAACTACCTGACGGTGGGGCAGATCTATCTGCGCGGCAACCCGCTGCTGCGCGAGCCGCTGGCCGCCGAGCACATCAAGCCGAGGCTGCTCGGGCACTGGGGGACCAGCCCGGGCCTGTCGCTGATCTACGCGCACGTCTCGCGGCTGATCCGGCTCACCGGGCAGCAGGCGATCTATCTGGCCGGGCCGGGGCACGGCGGGCCGGCGCTGGTCGCCGCCGGTTACCTGGAGGGCACCTACAGCGAGGTCTACCCGGAGGTCGGCCAGGACGAGGCCGGGATGCTCCGGCTCTTCCGGCAGTTCTCCAGCCCCGGCGGGATCCCCAGCCACGTCTCGGTGACGACGCCGGGCTCGATCCACGAGGGCGGCGAACTCGGGTACGTGCTGGTGCACGCCTTCGGCGCGGTGATGGACAACCCCGACCTGCTCGCCATCGCCGTGGTCGGGGACGGCGAGGCGGAGACCGGCCCGCTGGAGGGCTCCTGGAAGGGCGTCTCCTTCCTCAACCCGGCCCGGGACGGTGCCGTGCTGCCGATCCTGCACCTCAACGACGCGAAGATCGCCGGCCCGACGGTGCTGGGCCGGAAGGACCCGGCCGAGGTCCGGGCACTCTTCGACGGGCACGGCTACGACGTGATCGAGGTCGACGCCGGCGACCTGCCCGGATCGCACCACCGCTTCGCGGCGGCCCTCGCCGAGGCGTGGGGCCGGATCCGGGCCATCCAGCAGGCCGCCCGCAACGGCGACTGGGACGGCAGCCGGCCACGCTGGCCACTGCTCGTCCTGCGCTCCCCGAAGGGCTGGACCGGCCCGGAGGAGGTGGACGGGGTGCGGGTCACCGGTAGCTGGCGCTCGCACCAGGTGCCGCTGTCCGGGGTACGGGACAATCCGGAGCACCTGGCGATCCTGGATCGCTGGCTGCGGTCGTACCGGCCGGAGGAACTCTTCGACGATGCCGGCGCCCCCGTCGAAACCGTGCGGGACCTGCCACCCTGGGGCGACCTGCGGATGAGCGCCTCGCCGCACGCCAACGGCGGCCTGCTCACCCGTGACCTCGACCTGCCGGACTTCCGCGACTACGCGGTCGACGTCCCGACCCCGGCGAAGCTGCGCGCGGAGTCGACCCGCCGGCTCGGCGAGTTGCTCCGGGACATCTACCGGCGCAACCCCGACACGTTCCGGCTGTTCTGCCCGGACGAGACGAACAGCAACCGGCTCGGCGCCGTCTTCGAGGTCTCCGACCGGGCCTTCATGGAACGGGTCACCGACGCCGACGTGGCGATCGGCCGCGACGGCCGGGTGATGGAGGTGCTCTCCGAGCACAACTGCCACGGCTGGCTGGAGGGCTACACGCTCACCGGCCGGCACGGGATGTTCGCCACCTACGAGGCGTTCGCGATGGTCAGCGCCTCGCAGACCGTCCAACATGGCAAGTGGCTCCAGGAGGCGAAGCACCTGCCGTGGCGGGCCAAGGTGCCGAGCCTGAACATCCTGCTCACCTCGACGGCGTGGCGCAACGACCACAACGGCTTCTCGCACCAGGGTCCCGGCCTGATCCAGGTCGTGCTCACCCAGCGCGGCGACATCGCCCGGATCTACCTGCCGCCGGATGCGAACTGCCTGCTCTCGGTCGCCGACCACTGCCTGCGCTCCCGGTCGTACATCAACCTGATCGTGATCGACAAGCAGCCGCAGTTGCAGTGGCTCTCCATGCCCGAGGCGATCGCGCACTGCGCCCAGGGGGCGGGGATCTGGGAGTGGGCCGGCACCGACGACGGGAGCGGCGACCCGGACATCGTGCTCGCCTGCGCCGGTGACGTCGTCACCATGGAGACCGTCGCCGCCGCCCAGATCCTCCGGGAGCGCCTGCCCGGGATGAAGGTCCGGGTGGTGAACGTCGTCAACCTGATGACGCTGGTCCGGCCCAAGGACCACCCGCACGGGATGAGCCCCACCCTCTTCACCGAGTTGTTCACCGACACCGTGGACGTGGTCTTCGCCTTCCACGGCTATCCCGGCGCCATCCACCAACTGGTGCACGGGCGGCCCGACGCCGACCGGTTCCGGGTACGCGGTTTCGTGGAGCAGGGTACGACCACCACGCCGTTCGACATGACGGTACGGAACCGGACCTCCCGCTACCACCTGGTGCTGGACGCGATCAACAACGCCCGGCGGCTGCCCCGGGGCGCGGCCGAGCTGGGCCGCTGGTGCGAGCAGCAACTCGCCCGGCACGAGGCGTACGTGGTCGAGCACCTGGAGGACATGCCCGAGGTACGCGACTGGTCCCTCGGCGACTGGGCGGCACAGGGCTGAGCCGCCGACGACCGGACCCGGTGACCGTGGCGGGCACCGGGTCCGGTCACTATCCTTTCAGGACGGTGGTGGCGATCTCCTCGGCGATCCCGCGTTCCTCGTCGGTCGGCATGACGCAGACGGCGACCCGGCCGGCGTCGGTCGAGACGACCCGGGCCGGTGCACCCGTGGCGTTGCGGCCCGGATCGACGACTATGCCCAGCGGCTCCAGCCCGGCCAGGGCCCGCTGCCGGATCACCGGACTGTTCTCGCCGACCCCGGCGGTGAAGACGACCGCGTCCAGGCGGCCGAGCACCGCGTGATAGGCCCCGACGTACTTGCGGATCCGGTAGCAGTAGCTGGAGACCGCGTCGACGGCCCGCTCGTCCCCACCCTCGGCGAGAGCCAGCACGCGGCGCATGTCGTTCTCCCCGCAGAGCCCCAGCAGCCCGCTGCCGTGCTGGTACAGCTCCTCGATCCGGTCCAGTGGCAATCCGGCCCGGACGAGTGCGAAGACGACGGCAGGGTCGATGTCACCGGTCCGGGTACCCATCACCAACCCCTCCAGCGGGGTCATCCCCATCGAGGTGTCGACGCTGCGTCCACCGGCCACGGCGGTCGCGCTGGCCCCGTTGCCGAGATGCAGCACGATCATGTTCAACTCGGTGAGCGGACGGCCGAGCAGTGCGGCGGTGGCGGTCGCCACGTACCTGACCGAGATGCCGTGGAAGCCGTACCGGCGGATGCCGTACCGGGCCGCCGTCTCGGCGTCCAGCGCGTAACCGCTCGCCTCCGCCGGCATCTCCGAGTGGAACGCGGTGTCGAAGACCGCCACCTGCGGTACCCCGGCCAGTGCCTGGCGGGCCGCCCGGATCCCGGCGACGGCGGGCGGGTTGTGCAGCGGGGCGAGCACCGAGAGTTCCTCGATCGCCGCCAACACGGCGTCGTCGACGAGGGTCGGCCGGTGGAACCGGGCACCGCCGTGCACCACCCGGTGACCGACCGCCACCGGCGTCGGGTGGTGCCGGGCCAGGTCGTCGAGCACCCGGGCCACCGCGCCGGCATGGTCGGCCTCCGGTACGCCGGGTTCGCCGATCCGCTGCACGGTGCCGCCGGCCAGCCGGACGCCGTCACGCAGCAGCGCGTACTTCAGCGACGACGAGCCGGCGTTGAGGGCCAGGATCGGACCGGATCGGGACACCTCAGGTCACCGCCCGGATGGATCCGAGCACGCCGGCCCGTCGTGGAGCCGGTTCCGGAAAGCGTCGAATCACGCGATCATGCCTGTCCCGATCACCTCGACGTCGTCGTAGGCGTACTCCAACCGGTCGGTCACCGCCACCACGCCCGGCACCGCGTACCCGAGCCGGACCGCGACCTGCGCGGTGCTGCGCCGGTCCACCCGGCCGTCCATCGCGACCACGCCGTCCCGGACGGCGACCCGGATCACGCCCTCCTCGATGGCGAGCACCCGGCGCAGCACGTCCTCGACCACCTCGGCCCGGATGTCGGCGTCCGGCCGCAGATAGACCTTGAGCAGGTCGGCGCGGGAGACGATGCCCTCCAGCCGGCCGGACCCGTCCACCACCGGCAACCGCTTCACCCGCTCACTGTCCATCAGCTTCGCCGCCGTCGCCAGCGCAGTGTCCCGGAGCACCGTGACCGGCGGTGCGGTCATCAGCTGCTCGGCGACCGAGGCGGTCGCGTGCGCCCGAACCACCCGCTGGTGGCGCCCGACGAAGAGCCGAGGCTCCGGCTGCCCGGAAAGCTCGACCTTGGCCAGCAGATCCGACTCCGAGACCACGCCCCGGACCCGGCCGGAGCCGTCCACCACCGGCACGCCGCTGATCCCGCGCCCGGTGAGCAGCTCGACGATCGCCCGGTACGGCGTCTGGACCCCGACGGTGACGACGTCGGTTGTCATCACGTCCTGCACCTGCCACTGTCTCATGACAACTCCTCCCACCGGCAGCCGGCGGTCCGGCGCCGGACGCGGGACGGCGGACACAGGCGTCCCGCGTCCCGTTCCGACGCTAGGACCGCCCGGACCGGACCGGACAGGGCCGACCGGCCCGCCGGCCAGGGCGCTCCGGCCCTGTCGTCACGAGCCGCGACCGGGTGTGCTGTTAGACAGACGACCAGCGAGGGTGAACACGTCGACCGCGCTGGGGGAGAACCGACTTGAAATGGGGTACCACAGGTGTTCGTGCAGGCCATACCCGGCGCCGACGCGCTCACCATCGACGGCGGAATCGTCCGGATCCGGGCGATCATGCCGCAGGACCGGGACCGGCTGATCGAGCTGTACCGGCGCAGCTCCCCGGAGAGCCTGCGGATGCGGTTCTTCGCCGTGCCGGGTGAGCGGACCATCGAAGCCGAGGTCGACCGGCTCTGCCGACCCGCGTCGCCGGCCGAGCACGGCGCCGTACTCGCCGAGACCGCAGGCCAGCTCGCCGGAGTCGCCTCCTACGAGGTGGGTGACGGTGGCACCGGGGCCGAGTTCGCCGTCTTCGTCGCCGACGGGCAGCGCGACCGGGGCATCGGCACGCTGCTGCTGGAGCACCTGCGGGCGGTGGCCGGCGCGGCCGGCGTGACCGAACTGCGCGGCGACGTCCTGCCGGCGAACGCCGCGATGCTCCAGGTCGCGGCCGGCCTGACCGGACACGCGGGTTCCCGGACCGAGGACGCGATCCTGGCCGTCGGCCTGCCCACCGAGGTCAGCGAGGCCGAACTCGGGGCCGCCGACGCCCGTGACCGGGTGGCGGCACGCGCCTCGCTGCGACCGCTGCTCGCACCCCGCTCGGTGGCGGTGGTCGGCGCCGGCCGTACCCCGGGCGGCATCGGGCACGAGACGCTGCGCAGCCTGCTGCGGTACGGCTTCACCGGGCCGGTGCACCCGGTCAACCCGAACGCCACCGAGGTCTGCGGGCTGCCGGCGTACCCGAGCCTGTCGGCGCTGCCCGAGCCGGTGGACCTGGCGGTCGTCGCGGTACCCGCCCCGGCGGTGGTCGACACGATCCGGGACGCCGCCGCCGCCGGAGTACGCGCGGCGGTGATCCTCACCTCCGGGCTCGGCGAGAGTGGTGCCGCCGGCCGGGAGGCGCAACGCGAGCTGGTGGAGATCGCCCGGGCGCACGGGATCCGGCTGGTCGGCCCGAACTGTGTCGGGGTGGTGAACACCGACCCCGAGGTCCGGCTCGCGGGAGCCTTCGCACCGGTGCTGCCGCCCGCCGGAGGGCTGGCGGTCGCCTCCCAGTCCGGCGCGGTAGGTATCGCGTTGCTTGAGCACGCCGAGCGGGCCGGCTGCGGGATCTCCAGCTTCGTCTCGCTCGGTAACAAGGCCGACGTGAGCGGTAACGACCTGATCGCGTACTGGTACGACGACCCGGCGACCAGGGCGGTAGCCCTCTACCTGGAGTCGTTCGGCAACCCCCGCCGGTTCGCCCGACTGGTCCGCGGGCTCGCCCGCCGCAAGCCGGTGCTGGCGGTCAAGAGTGGCCGCTCCGGTGCCGGGGCGCGGGCCGGTGCCTCGCACACCGCCGCCGCGGCGGCCCCGGACAGCACCGTCGACGCGCTCTTCGCCCAGGCCGGCGTGATCCGGCTGGAGACCCTCGGCGACCTGATGGACACCGCCCGGCTGCTCACCGACCAGCCGCTGCCGGCGGGCGACCGGCTCGCCGTGATCGGCAACGCCGGCGGGGTCAACGTGCTGGCCGCCGACGCCGCCGAGGGGGCCGGGCTGCGGGTTGCACCGCTTAGCCCGGCGCTGCGGGAGCGGCTGCGGGCCGTACTGCCCCCGCTGGCCGGTGACGACAACCCGCTCGACCTCGGCGCCGGGGCGAGCCCGGCCGCGCTTGCCGACGCGGTGCGGGTGGTCGCCGACAGCGGCGAGGTCGACTCGGTGCTGCTGGTGGTCGCGGCGACCCGGGCCAACGACGTGTCGGCGATGCTGGCCGCGGTCGCCCCCGTGCTGGACTCGGCGCCCGGCCTCACCGCCGCCGTCGTCGTGCTCGGCCTCGCCGAACCGCCGGCCACCGTCGGCGACCGTCGGGCCCCCGTCTTCGACCTGCCGGAACGGCCCGTCCGGGCGATCGGGCACGCCGCCTGGTACGCCGACTGGCTCCGGCAGCCGACCGGCGGCATCCCGGCGAGGACCGCGAGCGCGGGACAGGGCCGGGAACTGGTGCGGGAGACGCTCGCCACCGCTGCCGGCTGGCAGCCGTACGACCGGATCGCCGAGATCCTCGGCAGCTACGGCATCCCGGTGGTGCCGGCCCGCCGGGTGGGGACCGTCGAGGAGGCGGTCGCCGCCGCCGAGGAGTTCGGCTATCCGGTCGCGCTGAAGGCCGCCGATCCGGACCTCGTGCACAAGACCGACGTGGGCGGGGTCGCGCTGGGCCTCGGTGACCCGGAGCAGGTGCGGGCGGCGTACCCGCCAGTGGCCGGAGCCTCCGGACCGGACGGGCCGGTACTCGTGCAGCCGATGGCCCGGGGCCAGCTCGAACTGGTCGCCGGTGTGGTGCACGACCCACAGTTCGGCTCGCTGGTCATGATCGGGCTCGGCGGGGTGCACACCGACCTGCTCGGCGACCGGTCGCTGCGGCTGACCCCGGTGACCGATCTCGACGCCGGCCGGATGTGGCGGTCGTTGCGCGCCGCGCCCCTGCTCACCGGTTACCGGGGCGCCCCGCCGGTCGACACCGCGGCGGTGGAGGAGCTGCTCTGCCGGCTCGGCCAGCTCGCCGAGGACCTGCCGGAGGTGGCCGAACTCGACCTCAACCCGGTGCTTGTCGGCCCGGACGGGGTAGCGGTGGTCGATGCCAAGCTGCGGCTCGCACCGGTCGGCGCGGAGCCGCACCGCGTCCTGCGGCACCTGCGCGCCCCGGGGTGAGCCGCCTCGGCAACCGCGGACCCTCGGATGAGCCGGTGACCCGCGCGGTGGGGACGATCTGAAGATCGGGCCTGCCGCGCGGTTCCGGCCCTTGGATAACATCGCCGGATGACCGAGTCGAGGCCGCCCGCCGAATCGGGTTTTCCGACCCCGTCGCTGGGCATCACGCCGCTTTCCCGGGTACGCCTCGACGAGCTGCTCCAGGAGACGCTGGACCGGGTCGGCGAGGTGGTGACCAGCCGCGAGCGGCTACGCGCACTGCTGACCGCCGTGGTCGGGATCAGCACCGACCTCGACCTGCACAGCACCCTCGACCGGATCGTCGCCGCCGCGTGCCGGCTGGTCGACGCCCGCTACGCCGCCCTCGGCGTCATCGGCCCCGACCGGCTGCTCACGGAGTTCATCACGCACGGCATCGACCCGGAGACACACGCCCGGATCGGTGACCTGCCGCACGGCCGGGGGGTCCTCGGCCTGCTCATCGCCGACCCCCGGCCGGTGCGGATGCCGGACATCACCCAGCACCCGCAGTCGTACGGCTTCCCGCCGAACCACCCGCCGATGCACAGCTTCCTCGGTGTGCCGATCCGGATCCGCGACCAGGTCTTCGGCAACCTCTACCTGGCCGAGAAGCAGGGTGCGGCGGAGTTCACCGACGACGACGAGGAGATCGTGGTCGCCCTCGCCGCCGCCGCCGGGGTGATCATCGAGAACGCCCGCCTCTTCGCCATGGCGCACCGCCGGGAACGCTGGCTGGCCGCCGCCGCCGAGATCACCGGCGTGCTGCTCGGCGAGGTGCGCCGTACCGACGCGCTGCGGCTGATCGCCCGACGGGCCCGGGAGGTCGCCGAGGCGGACGTCGCGATGGTGCTGCTCTACGACGAGGGCGCCGGTGAGTTCACCGTCGAGGTCGCCGACGGTGGCCGGACGGCCGAGGACCTGGTCGGCGCGGTACTGGCCGCCGACGACACCGCCTTCGTCGAGCCGGTGACGCACCGGCGGCAGGCGGTGGCGGAGAGCCTGGCGAAGGCGGCACCCTGGCCGGTACCGGTCAGTTCCGGCCCGGGGCTGATCTCCCCGCTGATCGTCGGCGACGCGCTGCACGGCGTACTCGTCATCGGCTACCCGGCCGGGGAGCAGGCGGGTACCGACGTCGAGGGGACCCTGCTGGCGACCTTCGCCGGGCAGGCCGCGCTGGCCCTGGAGCGCGCCCGGGCGCAGGAGGAGCGGGAACTGCTGGTGGTCCTGGAGGACCGGGAGCGGATCGCCCGGGACCTGCACGACGTGGTGATCCAGCGGCTCTTCGCGATGGGACTCCAGTTGCAGACCGTGGCGCCGCTGGCCGCCCGGGCGGACGTACGGCAGCGGCTCAACGCCACCGTCGACGACCTCGACTCCACCATCCGGGACATCCGGCGGGCGATCTTCGAGCTGCGTACCCCGATGAGCGCGGCGCTGCGTACCGAGATCCGGGACCTGGTCGCCGGCACCGCCGAGGCGCTCGGATTCCGGCCTGGGCTGGAGATGATCGGCCCGGTGGACAGCGCCGTGCCGGACCAGATCCGTCCCGACCTGCTCGCGGTGCTCGGCGAGGCGCTCTCGAACACCGTCCGGCACGCCCGGGCGAGCCGGGTCACGGTCACCGTGGAGGTGCGCGACGGTGAACTGTGCGTGAGCGTCGCCGACGACGGGGTGGGTACGGACCCGGCACAGGCCCGGGGCGGCCTGGTCAACCTGCGCGAACGCGCCGAGCGCTACGACGGCAGCTTCGAGGTCGCCCGGACCGAGCCGACCGGTACCACCCTGCTGTGGCGGGTGCCGCTGCGCGACTGAGCGCGATGTTTGCCGCGTCGCCCCGGCACCGGGAGCAGATGCCTCCGCCGCGTCGGGGTCAGTGGCGTTCGCCGAGCAGCCGGGTGGCGAGCACCGCAGCCTGGGTGCGCCGTTCCAGACCGAGCTTGGCCAGCAGGCTGGAGACGTAGTTCTTCACGGTCTTCTCGGCCAGGAACATCTTGCCGGCGATCTCGCGGTTGGTCAGCCCCTCCGCGACGTACTCCAGGATCCGGCGCTCCTGCTCGGTAAGCGACTGGAACTCCCGAGGCTGTTCGACCCCGGTGCGGATCCTGTCGAGTACCCGGGCGGTGACCGCCGGGTCCAGCAGCGACTGGCCGGTGGCCACCCGGCGGACCGCGTCGACCAGGTCGGTGCCGCGGATCTGCTTCAGGACGTACCCGGCGGCGCCGGCCATGATCGCCGCGAAGAGTGCCTCGTCGTCCTCGTACGAGGTCAGGATCAGGCCCTTGATCGTGGAGTCGACGGCCCGGATGTCCCGGCACACGTCGATGCCGTTGCCGTCCGGCAACCGCGCGTCCAGGATCGCCACGTCCGGGCGGAGTGCCGGGATGCGGCGCGCCGCCTCCTGTGCCGAGCCGGACTCGCCGACCACCTCGATATCGCCGTCGCTCTGCAACAGCTCGGCAAGGCCGCGCCGTACCACCTCGTGGTCGTCGAGCAGGAAGACCCTAATCACCACTCCTTCCTACCCGGCGGACGCCGTGAGTGACAGGGCCGAAGGTCCTTAACCGCCGGGGGCGGAAGCGGGAACAGGGTCCCGGGGGCAGGGGACCTGCGGCCCTGCCGGCGCGCCCAGGTCGCGGCGCACGGTGGGGGAGAGCGCGAACGAGAGGAACTGCGATGAGCCCCAACCGGAGCGACGTGGTGACGTCCGCCGACGGAACAGCCGTACCCGCCGCCGAGGTCCGCGCCGCGTTCGCTGCGGCCGCCGGGTACGCGCTGCTGGCGCCCTCGGTCTTCAACACCCAGCCGTGGCGCTGGCGGATCGGCCCCAGCGCCGTACTGACGCTGCGGGCGGACCGCTCCCGGCAGGTGCACAGCGTCGACGAGGCACGACGGCTGCTGCTGGTCAGTTGCGGCGCCGCGCTGCACCACGCGCGGCTGGCGCTCGCCGTGGCCGGTTACCGCGCCGAGGTCGTGCGGTTCCCCGACGGTGCCGACCCGGACGTGCTGGCCAGGATCACGGTGACCGGGCGGCAGGAGCCGGATCCGGAGCTTTCCCGGCTGCACGCGGCCGGGGAGCGGCGCCGTACCGACCGTAGGGCCTTCGACGACCGCGTCGTGCCCGAGCCGACCCTGGGCCGGCTCCGCGAGTCCGTCGAGGCCGAGGGGGCATACCTGCATCTGGTCCGGGAGGACCAGATGCCGATGCTCTCCGTGGCGACCGCCAACGCGGCAGCCGCCGAACTCGACGATCCGGCGTACCGGGTCGAGTTGCGGCGCTGGACGAACCGCCCGGCGGGGAGCCGGGACGGCGTACCGGCCGCCTCGGCGGTCCACCCCGCTCCGCGCCGGGTGCCGATCCGGGAGCACGCGTTGGGTGGTACGCCCGGACTGGAGGCCGGTGGCGACCTGGACCGGGGCGCCGCCTACGTGATCCTGTTCGGCCGGAGCGACGCCGCTGGCGACCTGCTCACCGGCGGCGAGGCGCTCTCCGCCCTGTTGCTGACCGCCGTGGCGGAAGGGCTGGCCACGGCACCACTGAGCGACCCGATCGAGCTGGAATGGCCCCGCTGGCTGATGCGCAACCTGCTGGCCGAGGTCGGTGAGCCGTACGTGGTGGTCCGGCTGGGCTTCGTCGCCGACCCGAGCCCGCTGCCACCGGTGCTCCGGCGGGACCCGACCGACGTGATCGAGTACGCCGACTGAGGTCGGGTGGCACGGGCGAGGAGGAAGCAGGATGAGTCCGACGGACTACACACGCAGGGAACTGGACCTGGCTGTCGCCGCCGCTGCCCAGGCACCCGCGCCGGAGCGGAGCCAGCCGTGGCTGCGGCTGCACGACGGCGCCATCGACGTGCTGGTCACTCGACCCAGGGCGAGCGCACCCGGTGACCATGCCGGCTGGGCGGCGCGGATCGGCGGTGGGGCCGGGCTGTTCAACGTACGGCTGGCGTTGCGTTGGCTCGGGCGGCCCGCGCTCGTCCGGCTGCGTCCGTACCGTGACGAGCCGGATCTGCTGGCGCGGCTGCACCCCGGGCCGGCGCAGCCAGCCGATCCCATCGAGCGGGAGCTGTTCGCGGCGATGCCGTACTGCCGGGTCGACGCCGGACCGGTCGAACCGACGCCGGTACCGCCGGAGGTCCGGCGCCGGCTGATCGACGCCGCCCGGAGTGAACATGGCTGGCTGGAACTGATCGTCGGCCATGCCGCCGTGGCCGCGTTCACCGAGATCGAGGCGAGTGCCGGCCGGGTGCTGGACCGTGCTCGAACCGATACGGTCCGCTGGCGCAGCAGCGAGCCACCGGGCGACCTGCCTGGCGATCTGTCTGGTGATCTGACGGGCGAGGTCCCGGGTGACATCCCGGGCGGTTGGAACGGTCGATCCGGGGCGGGCGCGGGGCTGGGTCGGTCGGGCGCGGAGCCGGGCCAGGCGGGCGGGGAGCCGGGTCAGGAGCCGATGGTCGCCGTGTTGGGCGGTCCGGCGGACGGCCCTGGTGACCAGGTGCGGGCCGGGCAGGCGTTGCAGCGGGTCCTGCTGACCGCCGCGTCCGCCGGGCTGACGACCTGCCTACATACCCAGGTGATCGCGGTACCGGCCGCCCGCGAGCAGCTCCGGCTGGCGCTCGGGCGGTTCGGCAGACCGCAGATGGTGTTGCGGATCGGACACCGGCCGGTGCACAGGGTGCCGGTGGCGGTGGCGGCCCCGAACCGGACGGCCTGGGATTAAGGGTCCAAGGTCCCGGCGACGAACGGCCCGTCGGCCCTGCCCCTCCCGATGGTCGAGGGCGTCGAATAGAGGTAGCCGCGAGGGACAGCGCGGAAGACACGAGAGGACGTGACGACGATGACGGCGACCAGCAACCAGCCCGTCGCCCGCCAGACCGCTGCGGCGGCCAACCCGGTGGGTGCGGAGACCGGCGCCCAGCGGGCGGCCCGGTACGTTTTCGCCGGCATCCGGCTGGCCCTGGGCTGGATCTTCCTGTGGGCGTTCCTGGACAAGTTGTTCGGCTTCGGCTTCGCGACCGAGAGCAAGGCCGCCTGGGTCAACGGCGGCAGCCCCACCAAGGGCTTCCTGGCCTTCGGCGCGGAAGGACCGTTCAAGGGGTTCTACCAGGGCATCGCCGGCGCGGCCTGGGCCGACGCGCTGTTCATGGTCGGTCTGCTCGCCATCGGCGTCGCCCTGCTGGCCGGGATCGGCCTCCGGGTCGCCGCGGTGGCCGGCGGTCTGCTCTACGTGCTGATGTGGACGGTCGTGCTGCCTCCCGCGAACAACCCCTTCCTGGACGACCACCTGGTCAACGCCGCGCTGCTGGCCGGCCTGGCCCTGGTCAACGCCGGTGACACCTGGGGACTCGGCCGGGCCTGGGGGCGACTGCCGATCGTGCAGCAGCAGCCCTGGCTCAAGTGACACCAGCTCACCCCGCGGCGGGCATCACCTTCGGGTGGTGCCCGCCGCACTTTCGTACGGGTACGCCTCCTTGCCTGGCTGGCGGGGCCTGGCCAGCCAGGCTGCCCAGCAGCCGACAATATTTTTGTTCTTGACATATTGAGCTGTCGGTGTGAAGGTTGTCGGCAGGAGCAAGAGTGCGGACGGAGAGGACACCGACAATGCGCAGGCTGGTCGTGAGCACATTCCTGACCCTCGACGGGGTCATGCAGGCCCCGGGCGGCCCGGGCGAGGACGAGGACAACGGCTTCGCCCACGGTGGCTGGATGGTCAACTACTGGGACGACCAGGTGGCCGAGGCCATGACGGAACTGATGGACAAGCCGTTCGACCTCGTACTCGGGCGCAGGACCTACGACATCTTCGCCTCGTACTGGCCGCACGCCACCGAGGAGGAGGGTGCGGGGCCGCTCAACCGCGCCACCAAGTACGTCGCCTCCCGAGGCCGCCCGACGCTGAGCTGGGACAGGTCCGTGCTGATCGAGGGCGATCCGGCCGAGGGTGTCGCGGCACTCAAGCGGGAGGACGGACCCGAGTTGCAGGTGCACGGCAGCGGCGACCTGATCCAGACGCTGTTGCGGCACAACCTGGTCGACGAGTTCCGGCTCCTGGTCTTTCCGGTCGTCCTCGGCTCCGGCAAGCGGCTGTTCGCCGACGGCACAGTCCCGGCCGGGCTGAAGCTGGTGCGGAGCACCGTCTCGTCGAACGGGGTGGTGATCGGCAGGTACGAGCCGGCCGGCGAGGTCGTCGTCGGTTCGTTCGGGTCGGAGTGACCGGCAGGACTCACCGGTCGGGCCAGCTGTCCGGCCGTTGACTGACGCACGGGGGATGCACCGGCCGCTGCACGCTTCGAGCGGTCGGTGCGGGGAGGTGGCTGGCCGCCTCCCGGCGGTGGCCTACCCGGTGTGCCGGCGCACTATCCGGGTAGGCGGGCCCGGAAGCGGTACCGGCAGAGGGAGCGACCAATGAACCTGTCCCATCTTCCGCTGCGCGTCGCGATCGGCGCGTTCGTCCTGAACTCGGGCGTCTCCAAGTGGAATCTCGAGGGGGAGGGGGCGGCGGGCATGCACGGGATGGCATCCGGGGCGATCCCGCCGGTCAAGAAGGTCCCGCCGGACCAGTTCGCCCGGCTGCTGGCCGGCACCGAGGTGGCGCTCGGCGCCGCCCTGCTCCTTCCGGTCATCCCGTCCGCGCTGGTCGGGCTCGGCCTGCTCGGCTTCGGCGGCGGCCTGATGCGGCTCTACTGGGCCACGCCCGGCATGCACGAGCCCGGCAATCCCCGGCCGACCCAGCAGGGCGTGGCGATCGCCAAGGACAGTTGGCTGGTCGGGGCCGGTCTCACCCTGCTCCTCGACGACCTGCTCGGCCGGGCGGCCGGCAAGCGGCGCGGAGTGGGTCGACAGATTGCACGCCGGTGCGGCAGGCGTCGCGGCTGACCGCGCGACGGGTCGGGCCGGCGGCTGTTTCGCCCGGCCCACCCCGGGTAGGCCCGGAAGAAGACGATCGGCACCACCGGCGTCGTCACCCGGTGGCGTCCGGAAAAGTCCCGAAGCGGAGGAGGGCGACGCCATGGCCGGGATCATGATGCGCAGCCGCGCCTTCAACGACCACGACCGACTGCCGGACCGGTTCTCCCGGGACGGCGGCAACATCTCGCCACCGCTGGAGTGGTCCGTCGTGCCGGAGGAGGCGACCGAACTCGTCCTGCTGGTCGAGGACCGGGACGCCGGACGTACGCCGTTCCTGCACTGGCTGGTGACCGGGATCGAGGCCGCCTCCGGCGGTGTCGAGGAGGGCCAGACCCCGCCCGGCGGCCGGGCCTGGCGCAACGACTTCGGCACGGCCGGCTGGGGCGGCCCGCATCCGCCGGCTGACGACGACCCGCACCGGTACTTCTTCCGGCTCTACGCGGTGAACCGGCCGCTGGAACTGCCCGGCTCGCCACAGGTGTCGGACGTGCACGCCGCGGTGCGGAAACTGGAACTGGCCAGCGGCAACATGGTCGGCACCTTCGCCCGCTGACCGTCGGACGCCCGGCCAACCGCTCGGGTAGGCCGATCAGGCCGTGCCCGCTGACCGTCGGAAAACCGGCGGCGGTGCACCGGCGGCCGGGGTTGAATGCTCGACATGCCCCTGCCGCCCGGCTGGTCGGTGCGCCGGCCCCGCCTCGCCGACGTACCGGCGATCCTGGCCGTCGTGCACGCCAGCGACATCGCCGCGCTCGGCCATCCCGACTTCAGCGCCGACGACGTACGCGAGGTGTTGACCGCACCCGACCTCGACCCCGAGCGGGACAGTTGGCTCGCCATCGACCCGGAGGGCGAGGTGCGCGGCTGGTCCTATCTGGAGGATTCCCACCGGGGTCCACGGGCGACGGTCGAGGTCTACGTGCACCCGGAGCGAGGGCTGCCGGCCCAAATGCCGCTGCTGGAGATGCAACTTGCCCGCGCCGCCGAGCGCGCCGTCGAGTTCGGCCTCGCCGCGATGACGGTACGGGTGGTCGCGCTGCCCACCGAGGAACGCTGGATCGGGGTACTCCGGGACGCCGGCTTCGGGTTCGTCAAGCGGTACGCCCGGATGCGCCGGTCGCTGGCCGGGGTGGCCGCCGAGCCGCCGCCCCCACCCCCGGGTGTGCTGGTCCGGCCGGTCCGGTCCACCGACGACGCCGAGCTGCGCACCTTCCACCGGATCCTCGACTCGGCCTTCCGGGACACCCCTGACCACCAGCCGACCAGCTATGAGCAGTGGCGGGCTCAGGTGGCTGCCCTGCCCAGCGTCGCCTGGGACGAGTGGTTCGTCGCCGAGCTGGCCGGTGCGCCGGTCGGCGTCCTCCAGTCCGCCGACCAGGCCCTCGACCAGAACGAGGGCTGGGTGAAACAGCTGGCGGTGCTGCGGGAACACCGGCGGCGGGGCGTCGGGGCGGCGCTGCTCGCCCGGGCCTTCGCCTGCTACGCCGGCAAGGGCCGGGAGTACGCCGGGCTCGGCGTCGACCTGGCCAACCCGATCGGGCCGGTCCGGCTCTACCGGTCGGTGGGGATGACAGTGCTCTACGAGGGGGTCGTCTTCGAGCGGACCGTCCCGGCCAACGGGAAGTCGCTGCCAGCGGGAAGTTGACGCCAGCGGGAGGTTGATGCCGGCGGGAGGTTGATGCCGGCGGGGGATGGTCGGGTCGCTCAGGCGTCGACCAGATCGTCGTCGACCACCTCGGACCGGTCCAGCGAGCCGAGGACCCGGTAGTCGTACCAGTCGATCCCGATGGCGTCGACGCTCGCGTAGCAGCCGATCACCCGACCGGTGAAGCCGCCGGCCACCTCGGTGGAGAGGTAGCGCCCGTCGAGTTCGGCGAGGAGGATGAACTCGCCACCGGGCACCTCGTAGCCGAGCCGTACCACGTCCGGCTCCTGCCGGGGATGGTCCATGCCCGGCCCGGAGGACCAGGTCTCGACGCGCAGCACCACCGGGCCGGTCACCGGTCGGCTGCCGAGCCGCTGGCAGAGCGGTCCGATCCGGGCTCGCACCGAAACCTCGCCGTCGCCCAGCTCCACCGCGTAGTGGTGGGCCTCGTCGAGGCGTACCGCCAGGCCGCCCCGGCCCACCCCGGGGTCGACCAGGGCGCGCACCCTGACGTCGTGCTGCTCCTGCCGACGGCCCACGAAGGTCACCGTCGGCTCGTCCAGCGAACTGCCCCGGGACCGCAGGGTCAGCCAGCCGGGGCGCTCGATCAGCGAGACGTCCTCCGGCGGCCGGGTGCGGACGGAGATCCACCGGGGATGCAGCTCGGTGGTGTCGAAGTCGTCCCGCACCGGCGCGGCACCCACCGGCGCGGGGGACAGGGTGCGGGTACGCGGCACCGCGCCGACCGGCCCGACCACCGGCCAGCCGTCGGACCAGGTGACCGGGGCGAGGAAGGTCTCCCGGCCGAGTACGTGCCAGCCGGGTGTGCCGCCCCGGGCGCGTACCCCGAGGAAGACCAACCACCAGGAGCCGTCCGGGGCCTGCACCAGGTCACCGTGTCCGGTGTTCTGGATCGGGTGGTCGGTGCTGCGGTGGCTGAGGATCGGGTTGGCCGGGCAGGGTTCGAAGGGTCCGTCCGGAGCCGGCGCCCGGGCCACCGAGATGCCGTGCCCGCGTTCGGTGCCGCCCTCGGCGATCAGCAGATACCAGGTGCCGTCGACCTGGTAGAGGTGCGGCGCCTCCGGGGCCTGCGCGCCAGGGGTGCCGGACCAGATCCGTTTCGGCCGGCTCAGCACCGTGCCCCGGACCGGGTCGATCCGCAGTTGGTCGATGCCGGCGACCGTGCACCAACAGGTGCCGTCGTCGTCCCAGGCCAGGTCGGGGTCGATGCCGAGGACGTCGGGCAGGTGCACCGGCTCCGACCAGCGGCCGGCCGGATCCTCGGCGGTGACCAGCAGCGTCCCGCCGTGCGGGACGTTCGAGGTGATCAGCCAGAACCTGCCGTCGTGATGCCGCAGGGTGGGCGCGTAGACCCCGCCGGAGGAGGGGGTGCCGGGCGGCAGCACGAGTTGGCTGGGCCGGTCGAGGACGTTGCCGAGCTGGGTCCAGCTCACCAGGTCCCGGCTGTGGAAGATCGGCACGCCCGGGAAGTATTCGAAGCTCGAGCAGGCCAGGTAGTAGTCGTCGCCGACCCGGCAGATGCTCGGGTCCGGATGGAAGCCGGGGATCACCGGCTCGCCGGAGGTCGCCATCAGGACTCGATCCCGGCCAGGTCACCGGTCACCCGAGCCGGAGGGACCGTGGACGCGGCGAGACGGGGCATTGACGATCCTCTCCGGCGTAAACTTTCCGGAATTGTTCCGTAACTCGATCGGAACGTTATGGCCCACCGTGCGGTCAGTCAACCCCGGAACCTGCGGCAAAATACTGGGAGGGCGCGTGACCGACGCCGGTGCACCCTCGAAAGTGTTTCGGTCGTAGGCTGAACCCTCAACGAAGGAGCTGCCTCGTGACGGTCGACGAAGGACGCAGGATCACGATCACCGCCATCGCACAGGAGGCGGGCGTGTCGGTGCCGACGGTTTCCCGGGTGCTCAACGGCCGCAACGACGTGGCGCCGCAGACCCGGGAACGGGTGGAGGAACTCCTCCGCCGGCACGGCTACCGCCGACGGGCCACCCGACCGAGGGCCGGAGCGAGCCTGATCGACCTCATCTTCAACGACCTGGACAGCCCCTGGGCGGTCGAGATCATCCGTGGGGTGGAGGACGTCGCGCACGCCTCCGGCGTCGGCACGGTGGTCTCGGCGATCCACCGCCGCTCCACCTCGACCCGGCAGTGGCTGCAGAACCTGCGCACCCGGGCCACCGACGGGGTGATCCTGGTGGCCAGCGACCTCGCCCCGCCGGTGCACGCCGAGCTGCGCCGGCTCAACGTGCCGATGGTGCTCGTCGACCCCGCAGGTGTGCCCAACCTCGACATCCCCACCATCGGCGCCACGAACTGGGCCGGCGGGCTGCGCGCCACCGAGCACCTGCTCTCGCTCGGCCACCGCCGGATCGGCTTCATCGCCGGCCCGCCGCGCCTGCTCTGTAGCCGGGCCCGACTCGACGGCTACCGGGCCGCCCTGGACGCCGCCGGCATCCCGCTGCGCGACGAGCTGGTCATGCCGGGCGACTTCTACCACGAGTCCGGCTACTCAGGCGGTGCCGCGCTGCTCGACCTCGACGAGCCACCGACGGCGATCTTCGCCTCCAGCGACCAGATGGCGTTCGGGGCGTACGAGGCGGTCCGGCGGCGGGGCCTGCGGGTGCCCGACGACGTGAGCGTGGTCGGCTTCGACGACCTGCCCGAGGCGCGCTGGGCGTCGCCGCCGCTCACCACCGTGCGCCAGCCGCTGGCCGAGATGGGGTTGCTGGCGGCCAGGACGGTGCTCCGGCTGGCCGGCGGCGAGCCGCTGGACACGCCCAGGGTCGAACTCTCCACCGACCTGGTGGTACGGGACAGTTCGGCGCCGTACGCCCGCCGCTGACCCCGGCCCCGTCTCCGGAGCCGTCCACCTGACTTCCGGGAGATTTCCGGTAGCGGTGGAGGCGGTTCGGCCAGCTTTCCGGGCCGGTGTGGCACGTCTTCCGGGCCGGTGTGGCACGTCTTCCGGGCCGGTGTGGCACGTCTTCCGGGCCTGTGTGGCACGCCCTCCGGCCGTCCGGGGTCCCCTCGCGGGCGACCACGCGTTTTGCCCCGAACCGTGCCGCCTGCCGTACCGGCTGACCACCACCGCTGCGCTGGGTCGCGAGTCACTCCCGCACGGGAGCGGACCGGTTTGCCGGGTTAGAGATGATCCGGTGCGGGGTACCACCACCGCCGTAGCGACGCCCGGCCGGCGCGGCGGGGCGCTGACCCGAGGGAGCAACCCGATGAGACTCGACGACGACGACATCCGGACCACGGGCGGCGGCGGTGGGGAGGGTCCGGCCGACGGCGGAGCCAACCCGCTGGGCCGGGACGGTGGCGCGGACGGTGCCGCCGAAGGACCGGCCGACTCCGGAGCCACCCCCGGGCAGCACGACGGCGGCGCCGACGGCAGTGCCGAAGGTCCGGCCGACGGCGGCGCGACCCCGGGGCAGCACGACGGCGGCGCCGACGGCAGTGCCGAAGGTCCGGCCGACGGCGGCGCGACCCCGGGGCAGCACGACGGCGGGGCGGACGGTGCCGCCGAGGGGCCGGCCGACGCGGGCGCGACCCCCGGGCAGGACGACGGCGGCGCCGACAGCTCCGCCCGGTAGCACAGGACGATGACCGAGTACGACGGCTCGACCAGCACGGTCGCGGCACGGCGCCGGCCGACGGCTTCCCCGGTGGAGCCGCCCGACGCGCCGCCGGCGGGGACACCCCGACCAGCGGTGGTGACAGTCGCAGGGCCCGATTCGGCGACCGGGGCGGGCGGCGACGGTCGCCCGGCCCGGTCCACGGGCGCGGCGGCGCTCACCCACCCGGCCAGCGGATCGGCGCTCACCCGCTGCGTGTCGGTCGAGCCGGCGAAGTTCGCCGCCGCGTACTGGGGACGGGCCGCGCTGCTGTCCCGGGCCACCGAACTCGGCAACCCGGACGGCTTCCGGGACCTGCTCAGCCCGTACGACGCCGACGAGCTGCTCAGCCGGCGCGGACTGCGTACCCCGTTCCTGCGGGTGGCGAAGAACGGCCAGGTGCTGCCCAGCGGGCAGTACACCGGCGGTGGTGGTGCCGGGGCCGAGATCACCGACCAGGTGCTCGACGAACGGGTACTCGCGCTCTACGCCGACGGCGCCACCCTGGTACTCCAGGGACTGCACCGGACCTGGCCACCACTTATCGACTTCACCCGCGAGCTGAGCCGGGAACTCGGCCAGCCACTCCAGGTGAACGCCTACCTGACACCGCCGGGCAACCAGGGCTTCGCCACCCACTACGACACGCACGACGTCTTCGTGCTGCAGGTCGACGGGCACAAGCACTGGCAGATCCACGAGCCGGTCCTGCCCGACCCGCTGGAGCGGCAGCCGTGGGGCGGCCGGGCCGACGAGGTCGCGGCGGTCGCCGACGGCCCACCCGCGCTGGACGTGGTGCTGGGTCCCGGTGACGCGCTCTACCTGCCCCGGGGCTGGCTGCACAGCGCCCGGGCCCAGGACGAGAGCAGCCTGCACCTGACCGTCGGCGTCCGGGCACTCACCCGGTACGCGATGGTCGAGGCGCTGCTGGAACTCGCCGCCGAGGATCCGCGACTGCGCGCCACGCTGCCGTTCGGGATGGACGT
Organism: Plantactinospora sp. CNZ320; assembly: GCF_002846275.1. NCBI lineage: Bacteria > Bacillati > Actinomycetota > Actinomycetes > Micromonosporales > Micromonosporaceae > Plantactinospora > Plantactinospora sp. CNZ320. Next base: position 1,194,370 of record NZ_PJMP01000001.1, on the reverse strand, counting down.
GGCCGAGCCCGACCAGGTCGAGCCGGAGCTGACCGAGACCGTCGAGGCGCTGCGGGACTGGCTGCTGCGGGCCGACCCGGGCGACGTCGCCGCCCGGCTACGCGCCCGGGCCTGGCCGGCGGCCCGACCGGCGCCGATCCGGCCACTGGCCCAGGCGGCGGCGATCGCCGCGGTGGACGCCGGGACCCGGCTGCTGCCCCGGGGCGGCCTGCACTGGCGGTTGACGAGCCGGCCGGGCGACGGGGACGGCAACCCCGGTCGGGTCACGCTGTCCCTCTTCGACCGCACGGTGACCTTCCCCGCCCAGTGCGAGCCGGCACTGCGGGCGTTCCTCTCCGGCGAGGTGGAGCGGGTCGGCGACCTGCCGGGACTCGACGACGACGCCGACCGGATCGTGCTGGCCCGGCGGCTGCTCCGCGAGGCAGTCGCGGTACCGGTGTAAGGAAGGGCCCCCGCTTATCGCTTTTTGTATAAGCGGGGGCCCTTCCTTACACGTCAGCGGAGCAGGGCGAAGAGGGCGCCAGTGGTGATCAGGCCGGCGACCACGACCACCAGCGCGGAGCGTACGTCCAGGCCGGCGTGCCGCCGGTCGGCGAGTACCCGGGCCGGCGCCAGCCCGACGACCGGGCCGAGCAGCGTCACCAGCAGCCCGAGTACCGGCATGGCCACCGCCAGGTCGCCGCCGTACCGGTCGCCGACGGTCCGGGCGGCCAGCCCGAGGACGTACGCGGCGGTGGCGCCGAGCACCCCGAAGAGCGCCAGCAGTGGCCGGGTGGCGCTCGGCAGCTCGCCCGGTTTCCGGGCCCGGTCCAGCAACTCCCGGACCCCGTCGAGCAGCGCGTCGACGTCGGCAGGTACGCCGAGCCCGTTGCGCGGCACCGGTGGCTCGCCGACCCGCCGGTCCGCCGCCCCGAACTGCCCGCGCAGGATGCTCCACAGGTGGATCGACTCGGCCTCGGTGCGGTCCACCTCCTGCTGGGCGGCGGCCACCTCCGCCTCGGCCCGGCGTACCGCCTGCTCCGCGTCGCGTACCGCCCGCTCGGCGGCGGCGCACTGGCGCTCGTACCAGGCGTCGGCCTCGGCGCGCTCCGCCTCGGCCCGGCCGGTCAGCTCGGCGAGCCGCCGGATCGCCTGCGGGTAGCCGGCCTCCCGTTCCAGGTCGCCGCTCATCGGGACGGTCCGTAGGGGATGATCACTTGACCGGTCCGGTGCACCGAGCGGTCGAAGAAGAGCCCGCGCCACGGCCGGGGGTACCAGTCCGGGCCACCGCCCGCCCCGGGATAGAGCGAAGAGGTCAGCTCCCCGCCCTGTACGTCGAGCGCGACCCAGGCGCCGATCTGGTCGGTACGCGACGCCGGGCCGCCGAGATCCGCCCGCAGTCGGGCCACCCCCCGCCACCAGGCCAGCACGTGGGTACGCCGCTCCGGCCCGTTGTGCAGCACGTGCCGCAGGTGGTCCAGTCCGGAGCGCCGCCCGATGGTGGTGCCGAGCTGCCCGGCCGCCGCGTCGACGGCGTAGAGCAGCAGGTAGTGCGGCTCGCCCGGCGCACCCCCGGAGCCCAGCCCGTCGGCGGTTTCGGCCATCAGCTCGCCGATGTCCTCCTCGGAGTACCAGGCGGCGTCGGCGCCGAGCGCCTCGTAGAGCGACCGGGCGGCGGTGTCGGCGTCCGGGTCCAGGCAGGCGATGGAGAACCGCGCCGTACCGGGGCGGTGCTGGCGGCGCAGTGACCGGGCCGCCGCGTCCAGCACCGCACAGGCCTCGTCCACTCCGGTGCCCAGCACCGCCAGGTTCCGCCCGGGTGCCCGGGGCAGCCGCATCCCGGCCGAGCGCGACTGCACGTCGATGATCTCGCCGAGCAGCGCCACCGGTCCCCGGGCCCCGCCACCGGTCCGTTCCGGGCCACCGGGCCGGTCCGCACCGGCCGGCGCCGGTGTGCCGCCGTTCGGCGCTCCGCCCCGCTCCGGCCCGATCCCGTCGGGCCAGATCGCACCGCCGGCCGCCCGGTCCCGGACGGCTCCGACCGGGGTCGGTTCGCCCGGCGGCCGCAGCGCCACGAAATCCGGTGCCTCGTCGAGCCGGGGGATCGCGTCGCCGTCGAAGAGCCGGGCCGGTGCCGCGTCGGGCGGGCGCATCCGCCAGAGCCGGTGCTGTAGGTCGCTCCAGGTGCCCCAGTCGCTGGCCGCCGGGATCCGGGCCACCTGGTTGCCCTCGGACATCCCGGACTCGGCGTTGACGATCGCGTGGTGCCGGGGCAGCACCTGGGCGGCGTCGTTGCGCTCGGCCAGGATGCGCAGCGCCTTGGGCAGCGCGATCCGCAGGGTGAACTGGGCGACGAGCGCGGGCCGGCCCCAGAGCGCCTCGATGCCCCGGACGTCCTGCGAGGCCAGCACCAGGTGGATGCCCTGGGATCGGCCCCGCCGGGCCAGGTCCTCCAGCAGGTCGGCGGCCTCCCGGGCCACCGCGTCCCGACCGGCCAGCAGCATCTGGAACTCGTCCACCACCGCGACGATCCTCGGCCAGCGGCCGGTCGGGTCGACCGCGCGCAGCTCGGCCAGCTTGGTCACCTCGTGCCGCTTGGCGGCGTCCGCCCGGCGGCGCAGCTCCTCGGCGAGGAACCGCAGCAGGGCCAGCCCGAACTCCCGGTCGGTGTTGACGTTGATCCCGACCAGTCGCATGTGCGGCAGCCAACTCGGGTCGCGCCGGCCCTGGGCGAACCGGGCGAACGACACCCCCTCCTTGAAGTCGAGCAGATAGAACTCCAGCTCGTTGGGGGAGTACCGGGCGGCGAGCGAGCCGATCCAGGCGAAGATCAGGTTGGTCTTGCCGGTGCCGGAAGGGCCGCCGATCAGCGCGTGCGGCGGATAGTCGCCAAGGGTCAGCGTCACCGGCCGGCCCTGCGGACCGTCCCCGATCGGCGCGACCAGGCCGGCGGCCGAGTCCTCCCGCCACATCTGGTCGGCCGGCGGCAGCAGGTCGGTGAAGGGCGTCGGCGGCGGGCCGGCGTTGACCCGGGTCGCCACCTCCCGGCAGGTCTCGGTGACCAGGGCGGCCGGCGGAGCCGGGTCGGGGAGCACCGGCAGGTCGGGACAGGCGTCCAGCCAGGCGGTGCCGTCGTCGACCACCACCCGGTGCACGTCCGGCTCGCCGGGCAGCTCGATGCCGCGTACCACCAGGTGCACGCCGCAGGCGGCGCCGGTCCGGGCCACCCGGTCGAGTTGGCCCCGCTCGTGCCGGGAGAGTTCGTCGCCGCCGAGCAGCACCGCGACCCGCCACGGCTCGGGGCGCCGGCCGGTCGCCGCCGCCAGCTCGCGCAGTGAGGAGTACTCGCCGGCCAGCACCGTCTCGTTGATCCGGCGGATCTGATCGACGAGGTCGTCGAGAAGCCGGGCCAGGCCGCCCGGCCCGACGAAGGTGAGCAGCCCGGCGGTGGAGAGCGGGGCGAAGCCGGCCAGCCCGCCGCCGAGATGTTCCGGGTCGTAGCCGACCAGCCGGAGCGCGCCGGGATCGGCCCGCCCCAGGGCCCGGAGCAGCAGCGCCGCCACCACCGCGTCGCAGCCGTGCCGGTCGGTTCCGGAGAGGTGTACGTGACCGGCGTCGAGCAGCGGCACCAGTGCCGGTACGGGCACGCCGCCGTCGACCCGCACGGTGCCGATCCGCAGCGGTCCGGGTGCCTCGCCCCGGATTACCGGGGTCGGTTGCCAGCCCGCCCAGTCCGTACCGGCGGCACCTGGCGCCTCCCGGGCGGCTGCCTCGGCGGCCCGGCTGGCGAGTCGGCCGATCTCCGCCGCGTACCTGTCGGAGAGCTCGGCCACCCGGCGGTCCCGTTCCGCACCGACCCGGTCGGGTACCCGGGCGGCGGCGTCCCGGATCCGGCGCAACCGGTCCTGTGCGCCGCCGAGTTCGGTCCGCGCCGCCGTCAGCCGAGCCCGGGACGCGCCCAGGGCGTGCGACAGCATGGTGCGGACCCGGTCTACGAGCTGGGTCCGTAGATCAGGCATGGGTGTCCCGGGGTGCGCGAGTGGTGACGGGGCGCTTGTCGACGCCGAGGCGGCGCATCAGCAGTCCGGTGAGGACTCCGGCGGCGACCGCCGGGTCGGCCGGGTGCGGCTGGTCGACCGGTTCCTTCGGCGGCGGCATCCGGCAGAGGCGGCTGAGCAGGGTGTCGAGCACGCCCGGCGGAAGGTTCGGCACCAGGTCCTGCACCCCTGCGCTGACCTCGCGGCGCAGTCTCGGCAGGTCCGCCGCCCGGGGCGGGTGGCCGAGCAGCGCGGTGGCCAGGTCCCGCAGCATCGGCGGGGCGACCGAGGCGAGGCCCAGCCCGACGTTCGCCTCCACGGCGCGCAACTCGGTGTGCAGCCGGGTCCGGTCGCCGGAGCGGACGCCGCTGGTCACCCGGCGGAGCAGCTCCTCCGGATCGGTGATCTCCTGGTCCGGCTCGGGTGCCGGGGTGTCCCGCCGGTCGAAGAGTTCGGCGACCCGGACCGACCACCAGCCGCCGGTCGCGGCGGGACCGGCCCGCCGGACCGGCCCGGAGGAGTCCGTCGGGCCCCGGGCGCCCGGGCGCCCTTCCGGTCGCTGTGGGCCGGCGGCGGGCGGGCCGTCCCGGCCCAGCCCGATCGCGGCCAGGTACGTCGCGAACTGGTCCTGGGCGAGCCGCAGCGCGTGTCCGGCCGTCTCCAGGTGTTCGGTGGCGGCCGAGAGTTCGGGTACGCCCATCGGGTCGGCCGACTCCTGCCGAACCCAGCGCAGTCGCTCGGAGGCGAGTTTCAGGTGGTCGAGTGCCTTGATGACCAGCTCGACCGGCAGTTCGTCGGAGGCGGACCGGACCCGGGCGCCCAACTCCTCGATGATCGACATCCGCCGCTCTACAGTGTCGAGACGTAGAGCTGGGCGTGTTCGACGGCCGCGAGCGTCGCGGCGAGGCACTCCTCCAACTCCTGGGCGGCCTGCGACAGTGACGCCTGCGCGGCGTCGACAGTGGAGTGTCCACTTCCCTCCAGCGCGCCCGCCAGGGTCTGCTGGGCCTCGGCGAGCTTCTCGCTGGCAGCCTGCACCGCGGCCTGGCCGTCGCCGATCTGCTGCAGTGCGGCGTCGATGGCCGCTTTCAGCTCGGCGACACTCGCCACGGCGAAACCTCCTGGGGGCGGGAAGGCTCTAATTAGAGCTTATCCCGATCGGCGCTCTGCGGCGCCCTGGGCGTTTGCTGCCCGGCTGTCCGTTCCCAGGTGGCCCCGTCGAGGCGGCCCAACCGCCCCGCTTCCTCCCACTTTGTGTCACCGGACGATTACTCAGTCGGATCCCTGACAGTTGTCTGGCGGGCACCGGCAGACCCCGTCCAGCCCAGCAACTTCCAGGCTTCTCTGGGTCAGTCCTCCGGTGTCGGGTCCGGTGGGGTGGACAACCAGCGCGGTCCGCGTACCCGCGCACCGAGCGCGGTGACGCGGTCCCGCAGCGCCCGGTCGGCGGTGACCACCACGCAGCTCCGGCCGGCGCCCTCCGCACCGACCAGGCCGACGATTGCGTCGTCGCCGGAGCCCTCCGCCGCGACCACCCGGACGCCCTCGGCCGGCTCCACCCGGCGGGCCGCGCCCTCCACCACCAGCACCACCGCCACCGGCGGAGGCAGCCCGGGCAGACCCTCCCGGGCGATCGGCGCGAGCCGGTCCCGCAACCGTGCGGTCGCCCCGGCCCGGTCCCGCCACCAGCCGTCCGGGCGGGAGCCGACCACGTTGGCGGCGTCCACGACGAGGAGAGGTTCGACTGCCATCCGCCCAGCCTGCCACCACAGCCGTCCCATCCGTGGTCACACCCGTCCCACCCGTGGTCAGGGCGCGTTTGTCGGGCCTTCCGCCGGGTAGCCGAGGACGCCAGTGCCCGCGCCCGTGAGGGGGACATGAGATGACGCAGGGACCCGGCGACTTCGGCCCCGATCCGTGGGACGAGTTCCTCGCCCGCTACTTCGGCCGGGGAGAGAGCCGCCGGCAGGGGCAGCGGGTCGACATCACCCGGCTGATGACCGCGGACGCCCGGGAGATGCTGGCGGACGCGGCGCGCCGGGCGGCACAGGCGAACAGCAACGACCTGGACACCGACCATCTGCTCTGGGCCGCGCTGCAACGCGAACCCCTGCGGGACCTGCTCACCCGGGCCGGTGCCGACCCGGACGCGCTGCTCGGGGCGCTCGGCGGCGAGCAGCGGGTGGAACGGCCGGCCAAGCACGGCCAGGTGCCGTCGAACATGTCCCTCACCCCGGCGGCGAAGCGGGCGCTGCTCGACGCGCACCAGCTCTCCCGGGCGATGGGTGCCTCGTACATCGGGCCGGAGCACATCCTGATGGCCCTGCCGCTGAACCCCGAGTCACCTGCCGGCCGGATGCTGGCGGCGGGCCGGATCCAGCCGCAGTCGTTGCAGGCCGCCAGTGCCAGCGGCGGTGGGAACGGCGGCGCCAAGCCGGACCGGGGCACCCCGACTCTCGACCAGTACGGCCAGGACCTCACCGACCTGGCCCAGGCCGACGGGATCGATCCGGTGATCGGCCGGATGGCCGAGATCGAACAGGCGGTGGAGATCCTCTCCCGGCGTACCAAGAACAACCCGGTGCTGATCGGCGAGGCAGGAGTCGGCAAGACCGCCATCGTCGAGGGGCTCGCCGAGCGGATCTGCGACGGCGACGTGCCACAGACCCTGATCGGCAAGCGGGTGGTGCAACTCGACCTCGCCGGCCTGGTCGCCGGCACCCGTTACCGGGGCGACTTCGAGGAGCGGCTGAAGAAGGTCATCGACGAGATCCGGGCGCACGGCGACGAACTGATCATCTTCCTCGACGAGCTGCACAACCTGGTCGGCGCGGGCGGTGCCGGTGCCGAGGGCGGGATGGACGCCAGCAACATGCTCAAGCCGGCGCTGGCCCGCGGCGACATGCGGGTGATCGGCGCGACCACGCTCAACGAGTACCGCCGGCACATCGAGAAGGACGCCGCGCTGGCCCGGCGGTTCCAGCCGGTACTGGTGCCGGAGCCCAGTGTGGACGACACCGTCGCCATCCTGCGCGGGCTGCGGGACCGCTACGAGGCGCACCACCAGGTCCGGTTCACCGACGAGGCGCTTGTCGCCGCCGCCGAACTCTCCGACCGGTACGTCACCGACCGGTTCCTGCCGGACAAGGCCATCGACCTGATCGACCAGGCCGGTGCCCGGGTGCGGCTGCGTACCCGGACACCGGCCGGGGACGTACGGGAGCTGGAACGGGAACTGGAGGAGGTACGCCGGGAGAAGGACCAGGCGGTCGCCGACGAGCAGTACGAGCGCGCCTCCGAACTGCGCGACCGGCTGCACGACGTACGCGAGCGGCTGAACCGGGCGAACGGCAACGGTGACCAGCCGTCGGTGCCCGAGGTGGGGCCGCAGGAGATCGCCGAGGTGGTCTCCCGAGCCACCGGGATCCCGGTCAGCCAGCTCACCGAGGAGGAACGGGACCGGCTGCTCCGGCTGGAGGGGCACCTGCACGAGCGGGTGGTCGGCCAGGACGACGCGGTGAGCGCGGTAGCCGAGGCGGTACGGCGGTCCCGTGCCGGGCTGGCCGACCCGGACCGGCCGATGGGCAGCTTCCTCTTCCTCGGCCCGACCGGGGTCGGCAAGACCGAACTGGCCCGGGCGCTGGCCGAGGCACTCTTCGGCGAGCAGGACCGGATGGTCCGGCTGGACATGAGCGAGTTCCAGGAGCGGCACACGGTGAGCCGGCTGGTCGGCGCCCCGCCCGGGTACGTCGGTTACGAGGAGGCCGGGCAGCTCACCGAGGCGGTACGGCGTCGCCCGTACGCGGTGGTGCTGCTCGACGAGATCGAGAAGGCCCACCCGGACGTCTTCAACATCCTGTTGCAGGTACTCGACGACGGGCGGCTCACCGACAGCCAGGGCCGGACGGTGAACTTCCGGAACAGCGTACTGATCATGACCAGCAACCTCGGCTCCGAGCTGATCACCGGTACCCAGCGCAGCGTCGGCTTCGGCGGCGGCGCGGGAGGCGAGGCCGAGGAGGAGAACAGCGAGCTGCGGGACCGGTTGATGCGCCGGTTGCAGGAGCAGTTCCGCCCGGAGTTCCTGAACCGGATCGACGAGGTGATCATCTTTCGTCGCCTGGAGGCGCAGCAGCTCCGGCAGATCACCGAACTGCTGCTGGGCGAGACCCGGCGACGGCTGCGCGCCCAGGACATCGGGGTCGAGTTCACCACCGAGGGGGTGGACTGGATCGCCGAGCACGGCTACGAGCCGCAGTTCGGCGCCCGGCCGCTGCGCCGGACGATCCAGCGGGAGGTCGACAACCGGCTCTCCCGGATGCTGCTGGACGGGACCGTGGAGCCGGGGCAGCGGGTCACGGTGGGCGCCCGGGACGGTCAACTGACCTTCGACGTGTCGGCGGAGCGGCCCGGCGGGCGCAGCCCGGCCACCGCCACGCACGGCCGATGAGCCGGCGACCGGCCGGCGGTTCGCCCGGACCGCGGACCTACCGGGCCGGCGGGCCGGGCCGGAGACCGCGCCCGCTGGCCGGGAGCCTGGGGCCCGCGGGTGGCCACCGCGCCGGGGCCCCGATGACCGTGGACCCGGACCCACCGGTACGACCTGCCGGGCGGGGCCCGGGCCGAGAGGAGGGGAACGACGTGAGTCAACCCGAGGAGAACCGCGAGAAGAGCGCCAAGACCGACGCCGTACTGCGGCCACCCGCCGCCACCGGTCCGGCGCGTCCCCAGCCGCCCCGGGGGAGCCGCAACCGTACCGAGGAGGAACCGGACCGGTCCGCGTCGCCGTCGACGGAGGAGTCGTGATGGCCCGGCAGCAACGGGTGGAGCCGGAGGTGGAGCGGTTGTGGCAGGACTTCCACGACCGCGTCAACGTCAGCTCGGAACAGCTGCGCACCTGGCTGCTCACCCAGGGCTCCGGCGAGCAGGCGTTCGGCTCCGACCCGGATCTCGGGTTGCCGGAGCCCGGCCGGCAGATCCTCGCCATCCTGGGCAAGCGGAAGGTCGACCTGACCGACGGTGACATCCAGGTGATGCGGGAGACGGTCGACGAGATCCAGGACCTGATCGACACCCGACCCCCGGACGGCGCGACCGACGAACAGTGGCGGCGGGCCCTGCTCGACCTCGGCCACGACCCGCTGATCGAGCGGTAGCGCCCGGCACACCCGCTGACCGCCAGACCACGCCGTTCGCCGTCCAGGCGGCAGCGGCGTGGTCGTGCTGCAGGTCGGGCTACGCGCCGCCGATGGAGGGCACGTTCAGCCCGGCCGAGTCGGCCGCGTCGGTCCGCTGGGTACGCAGCGCCTCCTCCCGGGCCAGCAGCGCGGCGTACTCGGCGACGTCCTCGGGACTCGGCAGTGCCGGCACCCGGCGGAGGAACGCCTCGACGTCACGGGAGGCTGCGGTGTGCGCGGCGGCGGCCCGGCGTACGGTCTCCCGGTCGTCCTCGGGCGGGATCATGTCGGTCATGCCGGTACCGGTACCCGCTCCCGGCCGCTTCGCACCAGTGGCGTGGCGGTCGGCGGCGGTGGCCGGTACCGGTCGGGCCGTGCGCCGCCCGGCCCGGAACCGGACGGCGTACGGTGGCGGACGCCCAGCCGACCGGGGGTCAGTCCCGCCGGCCGGGACTCGACGGCTCGGTACCGGCGGTTCTGGATCGGCCAGGGCACCGTCAAGGTAACCGGCCGCCATCGACCGGGGGATATCCCGGCTGGCTCATACCGCGCCCGCCGGCGGGCCGGGTGCACCCTTCCGCCGGCCGCCGGCAACCTCGTAATCTTGGGCACCCGCTCGACTCGTGGATCCCGCGCACCGCACCGTCGCCAGGGTGTCGGTGATTGGCGGGGCGGTCTTCCCCTGGCTGGCCGGCGCCGTCGCTCAGCGGGTGGGCGTCTGGACCCTGCTGCCGTTCGCTCTGCTCCTGGCGGTCGGGCAGCTCCTGATCTGGTGGCGGCCCCCACCCGGGTCGGAGTCGAGGGGGCACCACCGGTCTGCACGTGATACCAGGGTGTCATCATGATGACACCCTGGTATCACGTCCACCGGGCACCTACGGCACCGTCAACCGCGCTCGACATCTCCACAGCAGCAACCCCGGTCGGCCGCGAGGATGGGTGGGTGGAGGACGATCTCCTCCTTGCCCGCCGGGCCGCGCTGGCCTCGGCCGGCTCGACCGGGAACGCAAGTCGGACGAGCACGTCTACCCGGCCGTGCTCAGGCGGCGGCCAGGTCCTGTGGGCCGAAGCTCGGGTTCCGGGCCAACCAGGCGAGGTAGTTCGGGTTACGGGACAGCGAGTCGGTGTAGGCGGCGATGGCGTGCCCGAGCACCCGGTCGGCGATGCCGGCCGCCGGTGCGTCCGGGTGCCAGCCGAGCAACAGCCGCCAGCGCAGCGGCGTGTGCGCCAGCGGGCGGGTGACCAGTCCGGAGACCGGCCGGAAGGTGGCCTGGGCGAGCGCGATCGCCTCGCCCGCCTCGACCAGGTCGATGCAGCTGCGGATGTCGGTCTCGTAGATCTTGGCCGGGGTGAAGCCGGCCCGGGCGCAGGCCGCCACGAAGCAGTCGGCGAAGCAGCCGTCACCGGGCGCCGCCGCCCAGCGCTCCCCGGCGAGCGCCGCCAGGTGCACCTCGTCGTCGGCGGCCAGCGGATGCGCCTCCGGCAACAGCACGAAGACGGCGTCCATCGCCACGGCCCGCCAGGTCAGCCCGAACTCCGCCGACGGTACGGCGTCGCCGCAGACCCCGGAGAGTACGAAGTCGAGCCGGCCGCTGAGCACCATCTGGGCCAGCTCGTCGACCGACCAGGAAGCGTGGGTGCTGATCTGCGCGTGCGGCTGGTCGGCGGCGAGCCGGTGCACCAGTCCACCGAGGATCGGACTGTTCACCCCGCCGAACCGGAACCGGGTCATCGTGGTGCCCGTACCGGCCAGCCGGGCGGCCTCGTCCTGCAACCCCTTCATGGCGGGCAGCAGTACCCGGGCCCGGGCCAGCACCAGCTCACCCAGCGCGGTCGGTCGGGCGCCGCGTCGGTCCCGCTCGAACAGCGGGCCGCCGAGAGTCCGCTCGATGCGCTGGAGCTGTGCGGTGAGCGCGGGTTGTGCCAGGCCCAGGGTGGAGGCCGCCTTCGTCACGCTGCCCGTCTCCGCGATCGCGCAGACCACCTTGAGGTGCCGCAGCTCCAGGTTCATAGCGTGACGGTAGGACCCGAAAGGGATTCACGGCTAGCCCTTTGACTAGTGAAAGATCCCCCAAAGGAAACCCAAACTGCATCCGAACGGACACCTAATTCTGACGGGCGGCCCAGAGCATGCCCCGTTCGGTGATCGTCCGGATCGGCGGCAGGGTCAGATCGTCGAGCTTGTGCCCGACCGTCGAGACGAAAACCCGGCCGGCGCCCCAGGATCTGGTCCAGACCGCAGGCAGGGTGACCGACCGGTCCCAGGGGGTACGCTCCGCCCCCGCCACCTCCGCGACCGGCTCCGGGTCGAAGGTCACCGTCGCGAGTACGTCGTTGAGCGGATCGGTGAGCACCCAGTACTTCTCGGTGTGCAGCCGTACCGTCCCGATGCCCCGGACGATCGGATGGTCGGCCCGCTCCGGGCACACCGTCAGCTCGTGGTCGAGGAAGCCCGGCGGATGGTGCACGAAGACCCCGCCGGTCAGCTGGTGGTACGCGTTGTGGTGGAAGGCGCCGACGATCCCGCCGTGCCAACCGGCGAACCCGGTACCGGCCCGGACCGCCGCGATCAGTCCGGCCGCCTGCTCGTCGCTCACCGTCCCGATCGACCAGCACTGCACCACCAGGTCGGCGGCGGCCATCCGTTCCGAATCGGCGTAGACGGCCAGGTCGTCGTGAACCTCCACGGTGAAGCCCGCCTCCCGGAGGAACGGGAGGAACAACTCCGTCGCGGCCACCGGGACGTGCCCCTCCCAGCCGCCCCGGACCACCAACGCGTTCCGCACCGCCCTGCCTCCGTCCACTCCACGCGACTCGGCCCGGCGCGGGAGTCCACGCCGGGCCGAGCCTGATCATGCCATCGCCGCCGGTGGTTCAGGTCGCCGCCGGCGGGGTCGCGGTGCTCGCCGGTGGCGCCAGATCCTCGACGTACGTCGGCCGGCCGCTCACCGCGTCGCGTACCTTGTCGACCACGCCGAGCGCGGGTTCGACCACCCGGTTCCACGGCGGTGTGGCCGGGGCGTCCGGGTGCGGCCGGGTCGGCGCGGCCTCCTCGGCGATCTCCACCCGGTTGCCGAGCCGGATCAGTTCCGCGTCGGTGGCCGCGGCCCGCAGCGCCGGGAAGATCTCCGTCGACGCCGTCGACGCGTGCCGGCGAAGCTGCCCGGTCACCTCGTCGGCGAGTTCGGCGAAGCGCGGCTCGGTCGGCGTGACCTGCGCGAGTTCCCGCAGCGTACGCAGCACGTCGGTGTCCGCCGCCAGCTCCCGGTCGGCCAGCGGGCCGCCGTCGGGCAGCGCGCTGCGCACCGTCGGGTAGAGGTACTGCTCCTCGCCGGAGAGATGCCGGGCGACGGTCGCGGTCAACACCTCGGCGACCTGGCTGCGCCGCTCCGGCGCGATCTCCTCGGTCAGCTCCCCGCAGAGTGCCACGATCTGGTCGTGCTCCTCGGCGAGCAGTTCCACCATGCTGCGCCCGGCGGGCCGGTAGTCCTCCTCGTCACCGGTCGGGGGCAGTGGCGGCAGTGGCACGCTCACGGTTGGCCTCCTCTGTCCAGGTCCGCCGATCCGGCCCATCCATCGACCGGCGCTGTTGGCGGACATCCGCAGGTACCCTGCGGTCCGCGCGGCGAAACCCGACACCGGGTGGGGGCGGGACGCGCGGCGCCGCCCGACTGGTATGAAGAACCGCATGACTAGCGAGTCCGCGTCCACCCACCCGAGCGCCGCCGACGAGGTCGTCGAACTCTGCCGGGACCTGCTCCGGATCGACAGCAGCAACACCGGTGACCCCGAGACCACCGTCGGGGAACGGGTCGCCGCGGAGTACGTGGCGGAGAAGCTCGCCGAGGTCGGTGTGGAGTCGCACCTGCGCGAGTCCGCGCCGGGCCGGACCAGCCTGGTCGCCCGGATCCCCGGTACCGACCCGGGCCGGGGCGCGCTGCTGGTGCACGGGCACCTGGACGTCGTACCGGCCGACGCGAGCGAGTGGTCGGTGCATCCGTTCTCCGGCGAGATCGCCGACGGCTACCTCTGGGGCCGGGGCGCCATCGACATGAAGGACTTCGACGCGATGGTCCTCGCCGTGGTGCGCGACTGGCAGCGCACGGGGATACGCCCACCCCGCGACCTGGTGCTCGCCTTCACCGCCGATGAGGAGGCCGGTGGCGATTACGGCGCGCACTTCCTGGTCGAACGCCACCCCGAACTGCTGGAGGGCGCCACCGAGGCGATCGGCGAGGTCGGCGGCTTCTCCTACACGGTCAGCCCCGACCTGCGGCTCTATCTCATCGAGACGGCCGAGAAGGGCATCGAGTGGCTGCGGCTGCACGCCCGGGGCCGCCCCGGGCACGGCTCGATGGTGCACGACGACAACGCGGTCACCGCGTTGGCCGAGGCGGTGGCCCGGGTCGGCCGGCACCGTTTCCCGATCGTGGTCACCCCGACCGTGCGGGCCTTCCTGGAGCAGGTCTCCGAGGCGCTCGGCATCGAACTCGACCCGGACGACCCGGAGCTGGCCATCGCCAAGCTGGGGCCGATCGCCAACCTGATCGGCGCCACGATCCGGAACACCGCCAACCCGACCCGACTGGCCGCCGGCTACAAGGACAACGTGATCCCCAGCCGGGCCAGCGCCACCATCGACTGCCGGAGCCTGCCCGGCCAGTCGGAGCTGCTGTTGGAGCAGTTGCGCGAGGTGATCGGGCCGGACATCGAGATCGAGCACGTCCAGCGGCAGCCGGCGCTGGAGACCAGCTTCGACGGCGACCTGGTGGACGCGATGGCGGCGGCGCTGCGGGCCGAGGACCCGGGTGCCCGGCCGGTGCCGTACATGCTCTCCGGCGGCACCGACGCCAAGGCGTTCGCCAAGCTCGGCATCCGCTGCTTCGGCTTCGCGCCGCTGCGGCTGCCGCCCGACCTGAACTTTTCCGCGCTCTTCCACGGCATCGACGAGCGGGTGCCGGTCGACGGGCTACAGTTCGGCGTGCGGGTGCTCGACCGGTTCCTCCGGCAGAGTTGACCACCGCCCGCCTGGCACATCCGGCGGCACTCGTCTACGGTTCCCCGGTTGATCCATCTACTTCCGGTTCCACCCAGTCCCGGTCCCGGTCCCGGTCGCGTCGGCGTGACGACTCCGCGCCCGCGCCGTGCTCGGCAGCCGGTGACATCGCAGCGAAGGGACAGGCCACACCATGACCGACCAGCACGCCGAGCTGGACGCCGCCCTGGAACGGGTCATCGAGACCGCCCGGGCGCACCTCGCCGCCGTCCGGGCCGCCGAGGGCCGGATCGACGACGATGCCGTCTGGCAGGCGTACGTCGAGCTCAACAACGCGTCGTACGAGTACGACGAGCAACTGCTCGACGCCTTCGGCGAGGTCACGCCGTGGGACGTGGAGGCGATCGACCCGGACGAGGCGGACGAGCGCTTCGGGGTGGGGCTGGGCGGTGCCGACGGCTCCGAGCCGAGCGACCCGCACCCGCTGGTCCTCTCCGTACGCCACCGGCGCGACTACCGGGTGCCGAGCGTCGCCGCCCTGCTCCGGGTGGCCCAGGCCGCCCGCCGGGCCGCCGTACCGGACGAGGAGGAGGCGCCGGCGGTCGAGGGTGTCGGCGAGGCGGTGCTGGAGCTGTTGCAGAGTGGGGACGGGTCGCTGGGCGCCCTCGACATCCCCGAGCTGGAGCCGCTGGACGGCGTGGTGATGGTCAGCGAGGTCTCGGTCCCGCTCGACCTGGAGTCCTTCGACGACGAGGACAGCAGCGGACCGTTCACGCCGGGGGCCGACGACCGGCTCGTCGGTCGGCTGGACGAGCACCCGTTCCTGTCGGACTCCGACGAGGAGACCGAGCGGGCCCGGTAGGACGGTTCAGTACGAGAGGCCCGGTTGCGACTGGTTGGCCACCCGACGGCGCAGCACCACCTGTCGGGT
Organism: Plantactinospora sp. CNZ320; assembly: GCF_002846275.1. Lineage (NCBI taxonomy): Bacteria > Bacillati > Actinomycetota > Actinomycetes > Micromonosporales > Micromonosporaceae > Plantactinospora > Plantactinospora sp. CNZ320. Next base: position 1,179,250 of record NZ_PJMP01000001.1, on the reverse strand, counting down.
GCCGTCACGGAACAGTCGCACCCGGGCCAGCTCCCAGCCGGAGAACTCGGCCTGGATCGCCAGTTGCGCCATTGCGGTCTTCCGGTCGACATTCGGCGGTAACCGCAATGGCGCGTATTCGTAGTCCATGTCCTCTATCCTGCCCACGCTCCCGGGGCGGCACCAGCCCTTCCCCCGCCCGGTGGAGCGTGCGGTGTCCCGTTCCGGGCCCATCTGTTCGGTTCCGGGGTCAGCTGTCCCGTTCCGGGTAGCCGACCGGGACGGCCGAGACGTCGTCCAGGGCACGGGTGATCTCCAGTGGCAGCGTCATCCGCTCCACCTGGAGCGCGCCGAGCAGCTGACCCACGGTGCGGGCGCCGAGGATCGGGGCGACCACCCCGGGCCGGTCCCGGACCCAGGTCAGCGCCACCTCCAGCGGTGACACGCCGAGGCCACCGGCGGCGGTCGCCACCGCCTCCACGATGCTGGAGCAGCGCGGCTCCAGATAGCGGGCGACGAAGGGTTCGAAGTGCGCCGAGGCGGCCCGGGAGTCGGCCGGACGGCCGTGCCGGTACTTCCCGGTCAGCACCCCACGGCCAAGCGGTGACCAGGGCAGCACGCCGAGCCCCAGCTCCTCGCAGGCGGGCAGCAGCTCCCGCTCGATGCCGCGTTCGAGTAGCGAGTACTCCACCTGGGCGGCGACCACCGGCGCCCGGCCGGGGAACGCCGCCTGCCAGGTGGCGGCCCGGGCGGTCTGCCAGCCGGAGAAGTTGGAGACCCCGACGTAGCGCACCCGGCCGCTTGTCACCGCATGGTCCAAGGCGGCGAGCGTCTCCTCCAGCGGGGTGGCCGGATCGTGGCCGTGCACCTGCCACAGGTCGACGTGGTCGGTGCCGAGCCGGCGCAGCGAGGCGTCCAGGGTGCGCAGCAGGTGGCCCCGGGAGGTGTCCCGGCGGCGCCCGGGACCGGGCCGCAGCCCGGCCTTGGTGGCGATCAGCAGGTCGTCGCGGGGGACCAGGGTGCCGAGCAGCGAGCCGATCACCGCCTCGGCGTCACCGTCGCCGTAGACGTCGGCCGTGTCGACGATGTTGCCCCCGGCGTCCAGGTAACTCTTCAGTTGGGCGGCAGCGTCGTCCGCATCGGTGTCCCGACCCCAGGTCATGGTGCCGAGCGCGAGCCGGGAAACCGCCAGCCCGCTTCGGCCGAGCGGTCGCAGTTGCATGGTTGAACCTTATTCAGAACATCGCCCCGCCGATATCCTCGCTCCCGCCATCCCCGTGCGGGTCGTCCAGTACAAAAACGACGTCCAGGCACGGGTCCGGCATCGGCGGGTCAGCGGAGGGCGTCCGGGCGTCATTGCGTACCCTGATGCGACTTGCGCCACGGATGGGGGAGAAGAAGCAGTGCGACTCGGGCTCAGCCTCGGATACCAGACGGCGTGGAGCACTCCGGCGGACCATCTCGCCCTCACCCGGGAGGCGGACCGGCTCGGCTACTCGGTGGTCTGGGCGGCGGAGGCGTACGGCTCGGACTCGCCCAGCATGCTGGCCTGGCTGGCCGGGCAGACCGAGCGGATCGACGTCGGCTCGGCGGTGATGCAGATCCCGGCGCGCAGCCCGGCGGCGACCGCGATGACCGCCGCCACCATCGACGCGGTCTCCGGCGGCCGGTTCCGGCTCGGTCTCGGCGTCTCCGGCCCACAGGTCTCGGAGGGCTGGCACGGGGTGCGGTTCGCCAAGCCGCTGGCCCGGACCCGGGAGTACGTCGACATCGTCAAACTGGCCATCGCCCGCAAGCCGGTGGAGTACGACGGTGCGCACTACCGGCTGCCACTGCCGGACGGCCCCGGAAAGGCGCTCCGGCTCGGGTTCCATCCGCCGCGCGAGGAGATCCCGATCTACCTGGCCGCGGTGGGGCCGAAGAACCTCGAACTCGCCGGTGAGATCGCCGACGGCTGGCTGGCGATCTTCTTCGCCCCGGAGTTCGCCGCCGAGCAGCTCGGTGCGGTGGCGACCGGTCGGGCCAGGGCCGGCAGGGCACTCGCCGGCTTCGACGTGGTGCCGAGCGTGCCGGTGGTGATCGGTGACGACGTCGCCGCCTGCGCCGAGCTGGTCCGCTGGTACGCCGCGCTCTACGTCGGCGGGATGGGCAGCCGGGAGCAGAACTTCTACAACCAGCTCGCCACCCGGATGGGGTACGGCGACGCCGCCCGCGAGGTGCAGGACCTCTATCTGGCCAAGCGGCAGCGCGACGCCGCAGCGGCCGTACCACTCGAGTTCATCGACCGGACCTCCCTGCTCGGCCCGAAGGAGCGGATCGCCGACCGGATGCGCGAGTACGCCGCCGCCGGCGTCACCACCCTCTCGCTCACCCTCTTCGTCGCCGACGCGGAGAGCGGGATCGAGACCCTGCGTACCTGTGCCGAGGCGCTGGAACTCGCCGGGGTCGGCGAGTGAGCGGGCCGGGTCAGCACGGGCCGGCGGTGCGGCGGCGGGGTACCGGGACGAGCGGGGTGCGCGGGTGAGCTGGATCGAGGCAATCGTCCTGGGGATCGTCCAGGGCCTCACCGAGTTCCTGCCGGTCAGTTCCTCCGGCCATCTGCGGATCACCTCGGCGATCTTCTTCGACCAGGACGCCGGTGCGTCGTTCACCGCGGTCACCCAGCTCGGCACCGAGGCCGCCGTGCTCCTCTACTTCGCCAAGGACATCTGGCGGATCACCCGGGTCTGGGTGGTCGGGATCTGGGACTCCTCGGTCCGGTCGAGTCTCGACTACCGGATGGGCTGGTACGTCATCGTCGGCTCGATCCCGATCGGCATCTTCGGCCTCCTCTTCAAGGACCAGATCCGGACGGCGGCCCGGAACCTGTGGCTGGTCGCGACCACGTTGATCGTCTTCGCCTTCGTGCTCGCCTTCGCCGAGTACTGGGGCCGGCAGACCCGCCGGCTGGAGAACTTCACCATGCGCGACGGCATCGTGATGGGCTTCGCCCAGGCGATGGCGCTGATCCCCGGGGTGTCCCGGTCCGGCGGCACGCTGACCGCCGGGCTCTTCCTCAACCTGACCCGCGAGGCGGCGGCCCGGTACTCGTTCCTGCTGGCCATCCCGGCGGTGGTGATGTCCGGGATCTTCAGCCTGCCGGACGTCTTCGACACCTCGGGCGGCGGCTCGATCCCGACCCCGGCCCAGATGATCGTGGCCACGGTGATCGCCTTCGGCGTCGGTTACGCCGCCATCGCCTGGCTGCTGCGCTACGTCGCGCACCACACCCTCTACGTCTTCGTGCTCTACCGGGTGGCACTGGGCAGCCTGGTCCTGGCCCTGCTGCTGACCGGCACGATCAGCGCGACCTGACCGGCACGATCATCGTCACCTGACCGACCCGCACGTCCGGTCGACCTGGCGGCTCGCCGGGGCGGCCGGACGGCCGGAACGTAGGGTGTGGTCGTGGCGACCCTTCTGCTCCTCCGGCACGGCCGGACCACGGCTAACGCCGACGGCGGCCTGGCCGGACGGCAACCCGTGGAACTCGACGAGACCGGCCGGGCCCAGGCGACCGCGGTGGGCGGCCGGCTCCGGGCGATCCCGCTGGCGGCGGTGGTGACCAGCCCGCTGATCCGGTGCCGGCAGACGCTGGAGCTGGCGCTGCCGGACGCCGTACCGACGGTCGAGGAGGGGCTCGTCGAGTGCGACTACGGCGCCTGGCAGGGCCAGCCGTTGAAGAAGCTGGCCAAGGATCCACTGTGGCAGGTGGTGCAGCAGCACCCGAGCGCGGTCGTCTTCCCCGACGGGGAGTCGATGGCCGGGATGGCGGCCCGGGCGGTGGCGGCGGTACGCCAATGGGATGACCGGATCACCGCCGAGCACGGGCCGGAGGCGGTCTGGCTGGCGTGCAGCCACGGCGACGTGATCAAGGCGATCGTGGCGGACGCGATGGGCGTACACCTGGACCAGTTCCAGCGGATCGTGGCCGATCCTGGCTCGGTGACCGGGATCCGCTACACCCCTGTGCGCCCCTTCCTGCTGCGGCTCAACGACACCGGCGGTGATCTGACCAGCCTGGTTCCGCCGCGCCCCACCCGGCGCCGCCGCGCCCGCGCGGTCTCCTCGGACGCCGCGGTCGGCGGTGGGGTGGGCGTGGCCGGCGCCGGCTCGACCGGCCCCGAGGGGCGGCAGCGGTGACCGGGCGATGCCCCGCAGCGACCGGACCGGGGCGTACGGTGATTCGGGTCGGTGGGCTGCGCGCCGTGGTATCCGGCCGGATAGGGTCGTGGGTATGACCCACCAGGTGCACGCATTCGAGCCGCCCGAGCGGTTCGTCGCCGGAACTGTGGGTCCGCCGGGTGAGCGGACGTTCTTCCTCCAGGCGCGCGGCGGGGGCCGGCTGGTCAGCGTCGCCCTGGAGAAGGTCCAGGTCTCGCTGCTGGCCGAGAAGCTGGAGGAGCTGCTTACCGAGGCGCATCGGCGGTTCGGCGTCGAGCTGCCCGATCCGCCCCCGGTCACCTCGGACAACGAGCCGCTGGACACGCCGGTCGACGAGGAGTTCCGGGTCGGCACCCTCGGGCTCGCCTTCGACGTCGACACCGCGACGGTGGTGATCGAGGCGATCGCGGCCGGGGAGGCCGAGGCCGAGGTCGAACTCGGCGGCGGCGAAGAGGTCGAGGAGGACGACGAGGAGGAGCCGGACGACGACCTCGACCGGCTCCGGGTCCGGTTGACCCCGCAGGCGGCCCGCGAGTTCATCGAGCGGGCCCGCCGGGTGGTGGCGGCGGGTCGGCCGCCGTGCCCGCTCTGCGGCCAGCCGCTCGACCCGGCCGGCCACCTCTGTCCCCGACACAACGGCTACCACCGGTGACGGTCGCCGTGCTGCCGCCGGGACCGCCCCGGTGACCTCCTCCGAACTGCGACCCGTGCTGGACGAGAACGACGCGTTGCGCCTCCTGCAGGGGGGCGAGTTCGAGCTGGAGGGCCGGCTGGTCGACGCCTCCAACACGACCCTGCGGGGGTTCCTCACCCTGGACGGGGTCACCGCCCGCTGCGTCTACAAGCCGATCCGGGGCGAGCGGCCGCTCTGGGACTTCCCGGACGGGACCCTGGCCGGTCGGGAGGTCTCCGCGTACCTGCTCTCCCGGGCCACCGGGTGGGACCTGGTCCCGCCGACGGTCCTCCGGGACGGCCCGCTCGGCCCCGGCGCCTGCCAGCTCTGGATCGACGAGCCGGAGCAGGCCGAGCCGCTCGTCGGGTTCGTACCGGCGCCGAGCCTGCCGGACCGGTGGTTCCGGGTAGCGGCCGCCCGCGACGAGGACGGCGCCCCGTACGCCCTGGCGCACGCCGACGACCCCCGGCTGGCCCGGCTCGCCGTACTGGACGCGGTGATCAACAACGCGGACCGCAAGGGCGGGCACGTACTCGTCGGGCCGGACGACCGGATCTACGGTGTCGACCACGGTGTCTGCTTCCACGTCGAGGACAAGCTCCGCACCGTGCTCTGGGGCTGGGCGCACCGGGACCTGCCGCCGGACGCGCTGGAGATGCTGGCCGAGCTGTCCCGAGGGCTGGCCGGCCCGCTGGGGGAGAGCCTGGCGGAGCACCTGACCATCGGCGAACTCGCCGCGCTGGCCCGCCGGGTGGACCGGCTGCTGGCGACGGCCCGGTTCCCGGAGCCCTCCGAGGAGTGGCCGGCGATCCCTTGGCCGCCGATCTGAGCGCGCTCCGGCGCTGCCTGCCCCCGGTTTCCGAGCGGGCCGGGCGGGTCCTGTCGATCTGATCACCCCGGCCGCCGCGCCGGGGATTCCGGCCGGTCCGGCTGACTAGTCTGGTGACCATGGAAACCTGGATGGGTCACGAGATCCCACGGCTGCCGGGCAGGGGACCGGAGCTCGCGCTGTACGACTCGGCACGCCGGGGCGTGCACCCGACCAGCCCCTCCGGGCCGGCGACGATGTACGTCTGCGGGATCACCCCGTACGACGCGACCCATCTGGGGCATGCCGCGACGATGATCGCCTTCGACGTCGTTCAGCGGGTGTGGCGGGACGGTGGCCGTCAGGTCACCTACGTGCAGAACGTCACCGACATCGACGACCCGCTGCTGGAGCGGGCCGAGCGGGACGGCGAGGACTGGGTGGTCCTGGCGATGCGGGAGACCGCGCTGTTCCGGGAGGACATGGAGGCGCTGCGGATCATTCCGCCCGCCCACTACGTCGGTGCCGTCGAGTCGATCCCGGCGATCGCCGAGAAGGTCCGGGTGCTGCTCGACGACGGTGCCGCGTACCGGCTCGACGACGGCACCGGTGACGTCTACTTCGACATCGCGGCCGCGCCCCGGTTCGGCTACGAGTCGAACCTCTCCCGGCCGGAGATGCTCGGCTACTTCGCCGAGCGGGGCGGCGATCCGGACCGGGCCGGCAAGCGGGATCCGCTCGACCCGCTGCTCTGGCGCGGCGCCCGGGACGGCGAACCGGCCTGGGCGGGCGGCCCGCTCGGTCCCGGGCGGCCCGGCTGGCACATCGAGTGCGCGGTGATCGCGTTGGCGCTGCTCGGCGAGACCATCGACCTCCAGGGCGGCGGCAACGACCTGATCTTCCCGCATCACGAGTGTTCGGCGGCGCACGCCGAGCGGCTGACCGGGGCGGAGCCGTTCGCCCGACACTACGTCCACGCCGGGATGATCGGCCTGGACGGCGAGAAGATGTCGAAGTCGAAGGGGAACCTGGTCTTCGTCTCCCGGCTCCGGGCCGACCACGTGGACCCGATGGCGGTGCGGCTGGCACTGCTCGCCGGCCACTTCCGCAGCGACCGGGAGTGGACCGACGACCTGCTCAAGGACGGCACCTCGCGGCTGGCCCGGTGGCGGGAGGCCGCCGCGGCGCAGTCCGGGCCCGCCGGCCCGGAGCTGCTGGCCGGGGTACGCGAACGGCTCGCCGACGACCTGGACACGCCCGGCGCGCTGGCCCTGGTGGACAGCTGGGCCGATGCCGCGCTCGCCGGGACCGGTGCCGATCCGGCCGCCCCGGACCTGATGGCCGCCACCGTCGACGCGCTGCTCGGCATCAAACTCTGACGCACAACCGGTGATCGACCCGGCCGGGCGGGTCCTCGGGGCAGGGCCTCGGCCCGCAGCGCTTCAGCCGAGCACCAGTCCCGGGTCCGGGTCGGCCTCCGGCGCCGGGCCGGGGACCTGGTACTGCTCGGTCAGCGTGGTCATCGGGCCGGGCCAGGTCGCCTGGGCCACCTCGATCGGCCGGTGGCTGGCGTCGTAGGCGACGTGCAGCAGGTGCAGCACCGGGGTGTCCGGCCGGATCTGGAGGATCTCCGCCTCCTCGCGGCTCGGCTGCCGGGCGCTGATCTGGTCGGTCGCCGAGACGTAGCGGCGGCCGATCGCCTCCTCGGCCTCCTGGTAGAGCGGCCGGCCGTACGCCTCCATCCGCTCCAGGCTGGTGCCGGCGGCGTCGGCGGTACGGAACCAGGAGGCGCCGACCTCGACAGGCACCTCCTCGGTGCGGACGAGGTGTCGCCGGACGATCAGTTCGGTGCCGTCGGGTACCCCGAACGCGTCGGCCACCTCGGGCGGGGCGGGGGCCCGGCCGACCTGCACCAACTGTTGCCGGTACCGGGCGGCCAGGTCGGCGTGGTAGCCCCGGTGGCCGCCGTACCGGCCCCGGGAGAGCCGGTTGAGGCGGCGCCGGGTGCCCCGGACGTACGTCCCGGAGCCCGGCTTGGTGATCAGTACGCCCTCCACCCGGAGCTGGTCGATGGCGCGCTGCACGGTCTGCTTGGCCACCCCGAACATCTCGGCGATGGCCGGGATGGAGGGCAGCCGTTCACCGGCCGCCCAGTCACCCGCCCGGATCCTCGCCCGTAACTGGCCGGCGATCTGCCGGTGGGGGAACTCGGCCGCTCCGGGGTTGATCTGCACCGCTGCTCCGTTCCGAGTGGTCGTGCCCGGCCAGCTGGCCGTTTCCATCCAGGTGGTCATGCCCAGCAATAGCGCTAGGTTCCTAGGATGCCTTACGGGGTGTGCGCCGGGCAACCGAAACACGCCAGGAACCCGGCCCGACAAACACTGCCCAGGGGTGCGGGTGGTGCCGACCAGCAAACCGGCGTCCCGGTGCGAGATCCGGGTGGCGGCGGGCGGTCGAGAAACGCACGCGGTCCCTGGGGCCGGCCGGCTCAGCGACGGGAGCGTCGGTGGTCGGCAGCGGTCACCAGGGACCCGTGGTGGTCAACAGAAGCGGGCGGCGGTCACCAGGAGCCGGCGGTGGGGCCGGCGGAGCCGCCTCGGCGGCGCAGGTACTTTTCGAACTCCTGGGCGATCTCGTCACCGGTAAGCGGCTGGATGCCGGCGTCGCCGACCCGTTCCTCCAGCTCGCGGACGTACTCGCCGAGTTCGGCGTCCTGCTCGGCCGCGGTGCGGACCCGCTGCTCCCACTCGGCAGCCTCCTCGGCCAGCTCCGACATCGGGACGGGGAGGTCGAGCACCTCCTCGACCCGGTGCAGCAGGGCCAGCGTCGCCTTCGGGCAGGGCGGGTTGTTGGCGTAGTGCGGCACGTGCACCCAGAACGAGACGGCGTCGACCTCGGCCCGGGTGGCGGCGTCGTGCAGTACCCCGACGATCCCGGTCGGGCCGTCGTAGCGGGTCGGGGTGAGCTGGTAGCGCTCGGCAGCGTCCTTGTCCGAGGCGCTGCCGCTGATCGGCAGCGGCCGGGTGTACGGCACGTCGGCCAGCAGCGCGCCGAGCAGCACGATGCGGTTGATCTCCAGGCTGTGGCAGAGCTCCAGCACCTGCTCGCAGAAGGTGCGCCAGCGCATGCTCGGCTCGATGCCCCGGATCAGCACCACGTCCCGGTCCGTACCGTCCGGGCTGGCCCGCATGAACCGGGTGGTCGGCCACTCGACCCGGCGGGTCTCGCCGTCGGCCATCGTGATCGTCGGTCGGCTCACCTGGAAGTCGTAGAAGTCCTCGGGATCCAGCTCGGTGATCTGCCGCGCCTGCCAGACCTGTTCGAGGTGTTCGACCGCCGCGGTGGAGGCGTCGGCGGCGTCGTTCCAGCCCTCGAAGGCCGCGATCGCGACCGGCGAGCGCAGCTCGGGCAGCCCGTCGAACTCGGTCACGCCCTACCCCCAGCGTGCGTGCCACGGCCGAACCCGGCGGTCCGGAGCCGCGCGGTGGTGCCCCCGATGTGCCTGGTGCTGCCGTCCCTGTTGTCCCTCACGTCCGTCAGCCTACGTCCCTGACCCGGATGCAACACGCCGGCCGCGCCGGCTCGGCCCGCCGGGGGAGCGATCCGGCAGGTCGACCAGCATCGGACCGGCCCGGACAACCAGGACAGAAAGGGCGGTTGTCCGCCGGAACCGTACGTTCGGCAATGGTACGCCCACGACCGGTTGTCAGGGCCGTTCCGGACTAGCCTGGAGTCGTGCCGACTCCGCTGCGTGACGCCATCGGCGCCCGGGTACTGGTCGCCGACGGCGCGATGGGGACGATGTTGCAGGCCGCAGCGCTGACCCTTGACGACTTCGAGGGGCACGAGGGCTGCAACGAGATACTCAACGTGAGCAGGCCCGACGTCGTCCGATCAGTCCACGACGCGTACCTCGCCGCCGGGGCGGACTGTGTCGAGACAAACACCTTCGGGACGAACCTCTCCGCGCTGCGCGAGTACGGCATCGAGCACCGGATCACCGAACTGGCCGAGGCCGGCGCCCGACTGGCCCGGCAGGCCGCCGATGCGGCGGGTACCCCCGACCGGCCCCGGTACGTGCTCGGTGCGATGGGGCCGGGGACCAAGCTGCCGACCCTGGGCCACCTGGGCTACGCCGAGCTGCGCGACGCGTACCAGGCCAATGCGGCCGGGCTGGTCGCCGGTGGCGCGGACGGGCTGATCGTGGAAACCTGCCAGGACCTGCTCCAGGTCAGGGCGGCGGTCGTCGGGGCCCGCCGGGCGCTCGCCGAGGCGGGTCGGGAGCTGCCGGTGATCTGCCACGTCACCGTCGAGACCACCGGCACCATGCTGCTCGGCACCGAGATCGGCGCGGCGCTGACCGCGCTCGAGCCGCTCGGCATCGACCTGGTCGGGCTCAACTGCGCCACCGGGCCGGCCGAGATGACCGAGCACCTGCGCCACCTGTCCCGGCACGCCCGGATCCCGCTGTCGGTGATGCCGAACGCCGGGCTGCCCGAGCTGACCCCCGAGGGCGCCCGCTATCCGCTGACCCCGGAGGAGTTGGCGGAGGCGCTGGCCGGCTTCGTCGAGGACTACGGGCTGGCCCTGGTCGGCGGCTGCTGCGGTACCACCCCGGAGCACATCCGGGCGGTGCTGGACCGGCTCGGTGCCGCGGCGGTGTCGCCCCGGACGCCGGAACCGGAGCCGGGGGTGGCCAGCCTCTACCACCAGGTGCCGTTCGCCCAGGACGCCAGCGTGCTGATGGTCGGCGAGCGCACCAACGCCAACGGCTCCAAGGCGTTCCGGGAGGCGATGCTGGCCGAGGACTGGCAGGCGTGTGTCGAGATCGCCCGGAGCCAGGCCCGGGACGGGTCGCACCTGCTCGACCTCTGCGTCGACTACGTCGGCCGGGACGGCGTACGCGACATGCGGGAGATCGCCGGCCGGTTCGCCACCGCCTCCACCCTGCCGATCATGCTGGACTCGACCGAGCCGGCGGTGATCGAGGCCGGGCTGGAGATGCTCGGCGGCCGGTGCGTGGTCAACTCGGTGAACTTCGAGGACGGCGACGGCCCCGACTCCCGGTACGCCCGGGTGCTGCCGCTGGTCCGCGAGCACGGCGCCGCGGTGGTGGCGTTGACGATCGACGAGGAGGGCCAGGCCCGGACGGCCGAGTGGAAGGTGCGGGTCGCCTCCCGGCTGATCGACGACCTCACCGGCCGGTGGGGGATCGACCGCCGGGACATCCTGGTCGACTGCCTCACCTTTCCGGTCGCCACCGGCCAGGAGGAGACCCGCCGGGACGGCATCGAGACGATCGAGGCGATCCGGGAGATCGCCCGCCGCTATCCCGGGGTCAACTTCACGCTCGGCATCTCGAACGTCTCCTTCGGACTGAACCCGGCCGCCCGGCAGGTGCTCAACTCGGTCTTCCTGCACGAGTGCGTGCAGGCCGGGCTGACCAGCGCGATCGTGCACGCCAGCAAGATCCTGCCGATGGCCAGGATCCCGGACGAGCAGCGCGCGGCGGCGCTGGACCTGGTCTACGACCGGCGCCGGCCCGGCCACGACCCGGTGGCGCGGTTCATCGAACTCTTCGAGGGGGTGGACGCCGCCTCGGCCCGGGCCACCCGGGCCGAGGAACTCGCCGCGCTGCCGGTCGACGAACGGCTGAAGCGGCGGGTGATCGACGGTGAACGCAACGGCCTAGAAGCCGACCTCGACGAGGCGCTGACCGGCCGGCCGGCGCTGGCCATCGTCAACGACCTGCTGCTGGACGGGATGCGGGTGGTCGGTGAGCTGTTCGGCGCCGGCCAGATGCAGCTGCCCTTCGTACTCCAGTCGGCCGAGGTGATGAAGGCGGCGGTGGGTCACCTCGAACCGCACATGGAGAAGTCCGACGACGGCGGAAAGGGCCGGATCGTGCTCGCCACCGTCAAGGGCGACGTGCACGACATCGGCAAGAACCTGGTGGACATCATCCTGACCAACAACGGCTACGAGGTGGTCAACATCGGCATCAAGCAGCCGATCTCGGCGATCCTGGAGGCGGCCGAGGAGCACGCCGCCGACGCGGTCGGGATGTCCGGGCTGCTGGTGAAGAGCACAGTGGTGATGAAGGAGAACCTCGCCGAGATGGCGTCCCGGGGTGTCGCCGGGCGCTGGCCGGTACTGCTCGGCGGTGCGGCACTGACCCGCTCGTACGTCGAGGACGACCTCCGGTCGACGTACCCCGGCGAGGTGCACTACGCCCGTGACGCCTTCGAGGGACTGTCCCTGATGGACCGGCTGATGGCGGCGAAGCGTGGCGGCGCCCCGGTGGTGGACGCCGAGCGGGAGGCGGCGCTGGCCGCCCGGCGGGCCCGCCGGGACCGGCAGCGGACCGGGGTGGCGGCGGCGCTGCCGGACCTCTCCGACGACTCGGTCCGCTCCGACGTGGCGGTCGACGTCGAGGTGCCGGCGCCGCCGTTCTTCGGTACCCGGGTCGTCAAGGGCATCCCGCTGGCCGACTACGCCGCCCTGCTCGACGAGCGGGCCACCTTCGCCGGCCAGTGGGGGCTGCGCGGTGCGCGCGGCGGCTCCGGGCCGAGCTACGAGGAACTGGTGGAAACTGAGGGACGTCCCCGGTTGCGCTCCTGGCTGGACCGGCTCGCAGCCGACCGGGTACTGGAGGCGGCAGTCGTCTACGGCTACTTCCCGGCCTACTCCGACGGCAACGAGCTGGTGCTGCTCGACGAGCGCGGCGAGGGCGAGCGGGCCAGGTTCAGCTTTCCTCGGCAGCGGCAGGAGCGCCGGCTCTGCCTCGCCGACTTCTTCCGGCCCCGGGGCAAGCGGCTCGATGTCGTCGCCCTGCAACTGGTCACCGTGGGTCAGCCGGTCAGCGAGTACGCCGCGAAGCTCTTCGCCGCCGACGAGTACCGCGACTACCTGGAGGTGCACGGGTTGTCGGTGCAGCTCACCGAGGCACTCGCCGAGTACTGGCACCGCCGGATCCGGACCGAGCTGACCCTGCCCGACGGCCGTACGCTGGCCGACGACGACCCGGACGACCTCGCCGGGCTGCTGCGTACCGACTACCGGGGCTGCCGGTACGCGTTCGGTTATCCGGCCTGTCCCGACCTGGCGGACCGGGCGAAGCTTGTCGAGCTGCTCGGCGCGGAGCGGATCGGGGTGCAGCTCTCCGAGGGTTTCCAGCTCGTGCCGGAGCAGGCGACCGACGCGATCGTGGTGCACCACCCGGACGCCGGCTACTTCAACGCCCGATAGGGCGCCGGCTACTTCGACGCCAGCCGGGCGCCGGCTGCATCGACGCCAGGCCGCCGGCTGAGGCAGCCGCGCCGCCCGCTGGCCGGGCAGGGGTTTGACACCACGGCCACCCTGGGAAGTGTCCTGGCTCGTCGACCCCTGGGAGGCCACGATGCGCCCGTTGCGCCGTACCGGCCGGTTCTGGCGGCTGCTCGCGCTGATCGTGACGCTTGTCGTCGCGGGGGCCTGCTTCGTCGGCGGGACGGGCGGGGAGGAGCCGGCGGTACCAGGAGATCCGGGTACGTCCGACGGGGGCGGCACCAGCGAGGCCGACGGCACGATGAGCGTGGACGAGTTCCGGCGCGACATCACCGGCGCGGTACGGGTCGCCGAGGAGTACTGGACCGCGCAGTTCAAGGCGTCGGGGGAGCGGTTCCAGCCCATCCGCCGGGTCGTCGCCTACCAGCGGGAGGGCGAGATCGACTGCGCCGGTCAGGGACTGCCGCGCAACAACGCGGTCTACTGCTCGGCGGGGGACTTCATCGCGTACGACGTCAACTGGGCGGTCGCCGCCTTCCGGCAGGTAGGCGACGCGTTCCTGTTCTACCTGCTCGGGCACGAGTACGCGCATGGCGTGCAGGTGCGGCTCGGCATCCGCTACGAGTTCACCATCCAGCAGGAGTTGCAGGCCGACTGCATGGCCGGGGCGTACCTCGGTGACTCGGTGCGGTCCGGGGCGCTGACGATCGAGGACGGCGACCTCGACGAGCTGAGCCGGGGTCTGCAGGCGGTCGCCGACGACCCGGGACAGCCGTGGTTCGCCGAGGGGGCGCACGGTACCGCCGAGCAGCGTACCGACGCCTTCTTCGGCGGGTACGAGCGCTCGCTGGACGCCTGCGACCTCCGCTGAGCCGGACCGGGGGAGTGCCGGCCGCCGGGCCGTCGACCCTGGCCCCGGCCCGGCGGCGCGGGCTGAGGCATCCGCCACACTTCGGGGCCGAGATCGACGGATTGTCGGACGGCGTTGGCAGGATCGGACCCGGCAGCTCGCGTCCGATCCGGGAGGGCATCCTGAACAGCCAGCATCTCGCCGCGGTGCTCTTCGACATGGACGGCACGCTGCTGGACAGCGAGCGGTTGTGGGACATCGGGCTCCAGGAACTCGCCGAGCACTACGGCGGCACCCTCTCCGAGGCGGCCCGGCTTGCCATGGTCGGCACCGACATGACCGTCTCGATGGAGATCCTGCACAGCGACCTGGACCAGCGGTGGCGGGATCCGGCGGTCAGCGCCGCCTGGGTCGACCGCCGGGTCGGCGAGCTGTTCCTGACCGACCTGAAGTGGCGGCCCGGGGCGCTCGCCCTGGTCAGCGCGGTACGCGCCGCCTCGGTGCCGGCCGCGCTTGTCACCTCCACCCGGCGGGCGGTGGTGGAGATCGCGTTGGAGACCCTCGGTCGGGACACCTTCGACGTGGTGGTCTGCGGTGACGAGGTTGCCGCCACCAAGCCGGATCCCGAGCCGTACCTCACGGCGGCCCGGATGCTGGACGTGCCGATCTCCAGGTGCGTGGCGATCGAGGACTCGCCGACCGGGGTGGCGAGCGCGCTCGGTGCCGGAGCCGCCGTACTCGCCGTGCCGCACGCGGTGCCGATCGATCCGGCCGACGGCGTACGCCTGCTGGAGACGTTGACCGGCGTCGATCTGGACCTGCTCTCCGGTCTGCTCTCCCCGCTCGACCTGTCCCGCTGACCGCCGGCCGCGCGGCACGGAGGCGCCGGCCGACCCACCCGGGAGTGCCGGGCCGCGCCGCACCGGGCACCGGGCCGAGGACGATCCGGAACGTGGCCGGGGGCGGCGCCCGTCCCGACGCCGCCCCCGGCCCTGCCGCCCACCGCCACCCCCATGGCCGTGGGCCGGTCCGCTACTCGTGCGCGATCGCGCCGAGCACGTTCAACCTGGCGGCCCGGATCGACGGCAGTACCGCCGCGACCACCCCGACCACGGCCGCCAGGCCGAGGAAGATCCCCATCTCGGTCCACGGCAGCACCAGTTCGGTGATGCCGTCCTCGCGCAGCGCCTGGACCACTGCGGCGCCGAGGCCGGTGCCGACCGCCACCCCGAGCAGGGCACCGAAGACCGAGATCACCACCGCCTCGACGGTGATCATCCGCATGGTCTGACCCCTCCGCAGGCCGATCGCCCGCAGCAGGCCCAGCTCCCGGGTCCGCTCCAGCACCGACAGCGCCAGCGTGTTCACGATGCCGAGTACGGCGATCACGATCGCCAGCGCCAGCAGGATCTGGATCATCGTCAGCAGGCTGTCGAACTGGCTGGTCTGCTGCTCGATGAAGTCGGCCCGGTCCGCGACCGACACCTCGGGGCTGTCCGCCAGCAGCGTCTCGACCCGGGGCATCACCTGGTCCACCGAGGCACCCGGCGCCAGCTTGAGGTACGCCTGCGTCGGCTGCGGTACCGCGAAGTTGGCCGCCGCCGAGGCCGGGAGGACGAAGCCGCCGAACAACTCGGACTCGGCGTAGATGCCGCTGACCGTGTAGGTCCGGGCATCGCCCCGGGAGAGCTGCACCGGCAGCGTGTCACCGACCGAGAGGCCCCGTTCCTTCGCGGTCCCGGCGTCGACCAGGAGTTGGTCCGGGCCGAGTGAGTCGATGCTGCCGGCCGTCGGGGTGGCCCGGTAGATCTCCCGCAGCGCGGGGACACTGCTGGTCGCGGTGATCCAGCCCTGCTTGCCGTCGATCACCGCGCGATCGCCGTACAGGCCGGCGACCATTGCGACGCCGGGCAGCCCGGCGGCCTGGTCCAGCACCGCCGGATCGAAGCTCGGCGGTCGGGGGCCGGTCTGTGCCCCGGAGATGACCAGCTCCGCCCCGATGGTGTCCTCGGCCAGTGCCGTGATGCTGCTCTTGGCCGAGTCGAGGATCACCGTCACGCCGGTGACCAGGGCGATCCCGACCATCAGCGCGGCGGCGGTGATCGCGGTACGTCGGGGGTTGCGGCCCGAGTTGAGCCGGCCCAGCTTGCCCGGCACCGACCAGGAGAAGAGCCGGCCGAGCAGACTGACCACCGGACGGCTGATCAGCGGGGTCAGCAGGGCCACCCCGACGAAGCAGAGCAGCACGCCAGCGAGGATTGTCAGCAGGGTGTTCCCGCCGTTTCCGCTCAGGCCCAGCGCCAGCAGGGTGCCGCCGATCGCGGAGACCACCGCACCGGCGACCGAGATCTTCGTCAGCGGCCGGTCCGGCGTCGCCACGTCCTGCATGGCGGCCACCGGAGGGATCCGGGCGGCCCGCATCGCCGGGAGCACCGCCGCGATGACCGTGACGACGAGTCCGACCGCGAACGAGCTGATCACCGCGGCCGGCGGTACGCCCAACCCGGCCAGTTGCAGCCCACCGGCGGTCTGCCCGAAGACGTACGCCAGCAGCGCGCCGACGCCGATCCCGGCACCGAGCCCGAGTACCGAGGCGACCAGACCGATCACGACCGCCTCGACAAGCACCGAACCGATCACCTGACGGCGGCCCGCGCCGATCGCCCGGAGCAGCGCGAGTTCCTTGGTGCGCTGCGCGACGATGATCGAGAAGGTGTTCAGGATCAGGAAGATGCCGACGAAGAGGGCGACCCCGGCGAAGCCGAGCAGGATGTTGTTGAAGAAGGCGAGTCCCTCCTTCAGCCCGGCGGAGGCGTCCTCGGAGAGCTGTTCGCCGGTCTTGACCACGTAGCCGTCGCCGAGCGCGGCGGCGATGTCGTCGCGCAGTTTCGCCGGTTCGACCCCGTCGGCCGCCTTGACGCTCAGCTCGGAGAAGACGCCCGGCTGGCCGAGCATCAGTTCCTGGGCGACCCGCTCGGTGAACGCCACCTCCTGGGCGCCGCCGAGGCTGTCCCGGTCACCGCTGTAGCCGTAGATGCCGACCAGGGTGAACTCGCGCTTCGGTTGCAGGGTGAGCACCCCGACCCGGTCTCCGAGGGAGAGCTTGGCGGCCTTGGCGACCCCCGCGTTGACCGCGATCTCGTTGTCGGCGGTGGGGCCCCGGCCCTCGCGGAGTTGGACCTGTTCGCTCTCGCCGGTCCAGTTGGCGCCGAGCTGGGGTGCGCCGAGGGAGGTCAGCACCTTGCCGTTGCTGCCGATCACCCGCGCGCCGTCGGCCAGGGCCATACCGGTGGCGCTGGCCACCCCGGAGACCCCACGGACCTGCTCCAGGGCAGTTGCCGGGAAGGCGGCGGCGAGCGGCATGCCCTCCATCTCGCTGACGTCGATCTTCGGCTTGGCGGTGACGCCGACGTCGGTGCCGGCGTACGCGTCGCTGAAGACGGTGTCGAAGGAGCGGCCCAGGGTGTCGGTGAGGACGAAGGCGCCGGAGACGAACATCACGCCGAGCACGACGGCCAGGCCGGAGAGGACCAGCCGGACCTTGCGGGCGAGCAGGCTCTTCAGGGTGGCGCGCAGCATCAGAGCCCCGCCTCGGCGAGCCCGTCGAGCTTCTTCATGGTGTCGAGCACGGTCTCCGGGGTCGGTTCGATCAGCTCGGAGACGATCTGGCCGTCGGCGAGGAAGATCACCCGACCGGCGTAGGAGGCGGCCACCGGGTCGTGGGTGACCATCACGATGGTCTGCTCATATTCGGCGACGGAGCGGCGCAGGAAGCCGAGCACCTCGGCGCCGGCCCGGGAGTCGAGGTTGCCGGTCGGCTCGTCGGCGAAGATCACCTCGGGTCGGGAGGCGAGTGCCCGGGCGCAGGCGACCCGCTGTTGCTGCCCGCCGGAGAGTTGGGCCGGCCGGTGCCCCAGTCGGTCCCGCAGCCCCACCGTGTCGATGACGATGTCGAGCCATTCCTTGTCGGGTTTACGACCGGCGATCGAGAGCGGCAACAGGATGTTTTCCAGTGCGGTCAACGTGGGCAGCAGGTTGAACTGCTGGAAGATGAAACCGACCTTGTCGCGGCGCAGTTTTGTCAGACCCGCGTCGCCGAGCCCGGTCACCGCGGTGTCGCCGATATGGATCGTCCCCCGGGTCACCGAGTCGAGCCCGGCGAGGCAGTGCATGAGGGTGGACTTGCCGGATCCGGAGGGTCCCATGATGGCGGTGAACCGAGCCCGCTCGAATTCCGCATTCACCCCGCGCAGCGCGACGACCTGAGCCTCTCCGCTGCCGTACACCTTCCACACGTCGTTGGCCCGGGCGGCCATCTGGGCATCTCGGGCTAGCGTCGCGGTCACTTTCATCTCCCCCTAGAAATTCTTGGACCGGCCGGACCGCCTGGTCCCGGCCGGCAGCATCCATTGTCGGCGACCCGGGTCACCCGGGCGTCCGTCCCGCGGTGGACCTCGACGCGGAAAAACTGCTGCGGGTCGGCCCTGATTTACGAATCAGGGTTGCCCCTGACTGATAGGACCCCCGCCCTCGCCGATTTCCGTGCGTTGTCGGATCGGCCTGCAATCCGACGCCCGATTCCCTTTGCGGTGGATGCGTTGGTTGCGCCGGCTGTCGGCTTCCGGCCCGGATCGGGCCGTATCAGTCTGTCACCATTCGCTTGCGCTGTGCGTCGATCGTCGGAACACCTGCCAGCTGCGTTCCGGCGTCATCGCGGTCATGCCGCCCCCGTCGTCGTACCTGCGGAAAACGGTAGGCGGGGAAAGCCGGCGGTCCGTCGTGCGCCGGGATGGTCTTCGGGTACGACCCGAGCGCCCGGCCGCTCCTCCGAGCGGACGACTCCCACCCGGCGGTCGTACGCCGTCCGGGCGGCCCGGCCTACGTCTCCAGGGGGCGGTACCCGGCGTCTCCAGGGGGCGGTACCCGGGCTGCCCTCAGGCGCCGGGCCGGACCAGGCCGGTCTCGTAGGCCAGCACCACCGCCTGGACCCGGTCGCGCAGGCCGAGCTTGGTCAGCACGTGCCCGACGTGGGTCTTGATGGTCGTCTCGCTGACCGAGAGCACCCGCGCGATCTCCGCGTTGGAGAGCCCCCGGGCCACCTGGACCAGCACCTCCCGCTCCCGCTCGGTGAGCACCCCGATCGCCTTGGGCGGGGTGGCGTCCGGATCGGGCAGCGTCTCGGCGAACCTGTCCAGCAGCCGCTTCAGGATCCGGGGCGCCACCACCGCCTCACCGGCGGCGACGGTGCGGATGGCGGTGACCAGGTCCTCGGCGGGTACGTCCTTGGCCAGGAAGCCGCTCGCGCCGGCCCGGAGCGCGCCGACGACGTACTCGTCGAGGTCGAACGTGGTCAGGATGAGCACCCGGACCGGCAGTCGGGCGTCGATGATCGCCTTGGTGGCGGCGACCCCGTCCATCCGGGGCATCCGGATGTCCATCAGCACCACGTCGGGCAGCAGCCGCCGGGACAGGTCGACCGCCTCCAGGCCGTCGCCGGCCTCGCCGACGATGTCGAGGTCGTCCTCCGCGCCCAGCACCATCCGGAATCCGGTACGCAGCAGCGGCTGGTCGTCGGCGAGCAGCACCCGTACCGGCCGGTTGGAATCCCTACCGTCGCTCATGCCGCTCCCTCGTTGATCGGCGCACCCAGTTGCTCCATCGGCATCTTGGCGTACACCCGGTAGCCGCCGCCGGGACGGGGCCCGGTGCGCAGGGTTCCACCGTAGAGGGCCATCCGTTCCCGCATCCCCACCAGTCCGTGCCCCAGCCGGCCGCTCTCCGGGGCCGGCCCTCGGCCGGTGTCGGCGACCTCGACGATCAGCCAGTAGACCCCGAAGCTCAACCGGACCTGGGCGGTCGCCGCGCCGGCGTGCTTGAGGGTGTTGGTGAGCGCCTCCTGCACGATCCGGAACACCGTCAGGGACACCCCCGGATCCAGCGGGCCGGGTGTGCCGTCCACCCGCAGGGTCACCGGCAGCCCGGCCTCCCGGACCTGCTCCACCAGCGCCTCGATGCCGGCCAGTCCCGGCTGCGGGGAGAGTTCGGCGGCCGGCTCGGCGTCGGTACGCAGCACATCGAGCAGCCGGCGCAGTTCGCGCAGCGTCGTCCGGCTGGTCTCCTCGATGGTGCCCAGTGCGCCGTCGGTTGCCGCCGGATCCCGGGACAGCACCCGGCGCGCCCCGGTGGCCAGTACGCCCATCACGCTGACGTGGTGTGCGACGACGTCGTGCAGTTCCCGGGCGATCCGTCGGCGCTCGTCGGCGACCGCCTGGTCGGCGAGCGACCGCTGGTTCTCCTCGGCCACCCGGGCCCGCTCCTCCAGGGCCAGGATGCTGGCCCGCCGCGCCTGCACCGTACGGCCGACGAAGAAGCAGACCAGCGCGAGCAGTACCTGGGTGAAGACCTGGTACGCGGGGGAGGGCTCGGTGAGGTCGGGCGGCAGTGGCTTGGCGAGCGCGACGGCCGCGGCCGGTCCCCAGACCGCGGCGGCGGCCAGCGCCGCCTGGCGCAGCGGAAGCAGCGCGGCGGTGGTGTAGGTCAGCAGCACGAACGTGGCGGCGGCGGTGACCGGCTGCGCGCCGCTCAGAACCGAGCCGACGAAGATCGGCACGGCCAGCAGCACGGCCCACCAGGGAGCCACCCGGCGCAGGGTGATCGGTGCGGCGCAGAGGACGCTCCAGAACGCCCACCCGGGCCACCCCCACTGGGTGACTCCCGGCGGAGCGGTGCTGATCAGCACCATCTCCACTCCGACGGCGGTGAGGGCGAGCAGCCCGTCCCGGGCCAGCCATCCGCGCTGCCGGAGATCGGGCCGCAGGCGCCGCCAGTTCCCCCGGATCCGGCTGTTGGCCGGTCTCACGGGGGTGTCGGTAGGGGTCATGCTGGCGACGCTAGCCGCTGCACGGCGCGACAGGTCGTCGCCAGCGGCGACCCTGCGCTCCTCCTTCAGGAGGAGTCCCGCTCCTCCCGGAGGGAGCCGTCCCCGATCTCCGGCTCCGGCGCCGCGTCACCTGTCCGGCCCGGCCCGGTCGACTGGCTCGGCACCGCCGCTACGCCGAGTACGCCTTCCGGCGCGGGTTCCGCCCCCACTTGCGCGGTCGGGCCCGTCCCCGCCCGCGTCGTCGGTCCCGCCACCACTTGCGCTGTCAAACCTGCCGCCGCTTGTGCTGGCGGGCCGGCCGCCGCTTGTGTGGTCGGCACCGGAGCCGGAGCCGGGCGGGCGCCGGGTCGGGCCGGTGGCGGGATCGGAGCGCCCGGGTCGACCGACCCGGTCGACTCCGGAAACGGCGGGGGAGTGCCGCCGAAGGCCGGGCAGTGCGCCTGGTGGTTGCACCAGTCACAGAGCCGGCTCGGCTTCGGCCGGAAGTCGCGGGCCCGGGTCGCCTGCTCGATGGCCCGCCAGAGCGCCAGCACGGTGCGTTCGAACCGGACCAGCTCCTCGGCGTCGGGGGTGTAGTCACAGACCTCCGCGTCGCGCAGGTAGAGCAGGCGCAGCACCCTCGGCACCACACCCCGGGTGCGCCACAGCACCAGGGCGTAGAACTTGAGCTGGAACAGCGCCCGGGCCTCGAACGCCTCGCGGGGCGCGCCACCGGTCTTGTAGTCGACCACCCGCAGGGCGCCGTCGGGCGAGACGTCCAGCCGGTCGATGTAACCCCGGATCAGCAACTGGTCGTCCACCACCGTCGAGACCAGGCTCTCCCGCTCGGCCGGCTCCAACCGGCGCGGATCCTCGACCGTGAAGTAGCCGTCGAGCAACTCGCGGGCCGAGGCCAGGAACTCGGCAGGGCCGGCGAGGTCGCCAGCGGTGAAGATCTCGGCCAGCTCCGTCTGCTCGGTGACCAGCCGGTCCCACTGCGGCGCCACCAGGTCACCCGCGGCGGCCGGCGTGCGCTGCGGCGCCGGCAGGTCGAAGAGGCGTTCCAGCACCGCGTGCACCAGCGTGCCGCGGGCCTGTTCGACACTCGGCCGCTCCGGCAGGCGGTCGATGCTGCGGAACCGGTAGAGCAGGGGGCAGGTCTTGAAATCGGCCGCCCGGGACGGGGAGAGCGAGGCGGTGACCTGCGCCGCGGGCGGATCAGCGGCCGGGAGATCCGCCGGGCCGCCCGTGGCAGTCTGCGATGTCACCGTCTCCGCCGTCATGTCCGGAAGGCTATGCCACGGGTACGACCGAATCCGCCGGCACCCGGCCCGGCATGCGTACCGGCCCCGATGGTCCGCGGGCACCCCGGCCGAACCGGCGGGGTCACCCGGAGGGTTGTTCCGTAGCATCGGAGGAGATGGAGCGAAACTCGCGACCGCGACGCGGCGCGGACCGGCGGCCCGGCGTCACCGTCGGCCGGGTGTTCGGCGTGCCGGTCTACCTCAACCCCTCCATGCTGCTGCTGGTGGCTCTGATCACCCTCATGTACGGCGAGTTCGTCCGGCACCAGCTCGGGCTGTCGCAGCTCACCGGTTATCTCGTCGGGCTCGTCTTCGTGGTCCTGCTGCTCGGCTCGGTACTCCTGCACGAGCTGGGGCACGCGCTGACCGCCCGCCGGTACGGGATCGGGGTGCGCGGCATCACCCTCGAACTGCTCGGCGGCTACACCGAGATGGAGCGGGACGCCCCGACACCCCGGGTGGACCTGTTCGTCTCGCTCGCCGGGCCGGCGGTCTCGCTGGTACTCGGGCTGGTGGGTGTCGCCGCCACCCTCGCCCTGCCGGACGGCACCCTGGCCAACCAGTTCGCCTTCCAGTTGGCCGCCAGCAACGTGCTGGTCGGGCTCTTCAACATCCTGCCCGGGCTGCCGCTGGACGGCGGTCGGGCGTTGCGGGCCGCGGTCTGGGCCGTCACCCGGGACCGGCACCTGGCCACCGAGGTGGCCGGCTGGTCCGGCCGGGTCGTCGCGATCGGCACCGCCGTGGCCTTCGCCCTGCTGACCTGGCTGGTCGGGCTGCCGTTGCTGGGTCTCGCCCTGGTGCTGCTTGTCGCGTTCACCCTCTGGCAGGGCGCCGGTCAGACGATCCGGGCGGCCCGGATCAGCCGGCGGTTTCCCCTCATCGACCTGGCCCGGCTGGCCCGGCCGGTCTTCTCGGTGCCCAGCGGCACTCCGCTGGCCGAGGCGCAGCGGCGCGGGGCGGACGCCGGGCACGGCAGTTCGGTGCTCGGCGTGGCGGACTCCTCCGGCCGGCTGGTGGCGCTCGTCGACCGGACGGCAGCCGAGGCGGTACCGGCCGAGCGTCGGCCCTGGGTGGCGGTGGACACGGTGGCCCGGGGCGTGGACCGGGTACCCAGTCTCGCCGTCGGTCTCGGCGGGGAGCAGGTGGTGCACGCGGTGCAGGCCGACCCGGGCGCACAGTACCTGGTGACCTCAGGCGAAGATGTCGTCGGCGTACTGCATGTCGCCGACCTGGCGCAGCTCCTGGAGCCGAACCGAAAGATGACTCAGTGACCGCACAGCCCACCGCCGTCCCCGCCGCCCCGACCGCTCCGGTGCCGGCGCACCGAGGGCCGTTCCGCCCCGGTGACCGGGTCCAGCTCACCGATCCGAAGGGTCGGATGCACACCATCAAGCTGGAGCCGGGACGGTCGTTTCACACCCACCGAGGCGCGCTGGAACACGACGCCCTGATCGGGTTGCCGGACGGGAGCGTGGTCACCTCGACCGGCGGTACCGCCTACCTGGCGCTGCGTCCGCTGCTCGCGGACTACGTGCTCTCCATGCCGCGCGGTGCGCAGGTGATCTATCCCAAGGACTCCGCCCAGATCGTGGCGATGGGCGACATCTTCCCCGGCGCGAAGGTCCTGGAGGCCGGTGTCGGGTCCGGCGCGCTGACGTGTTCGCTGCTCAGGGCCATCGGCGTCGAGGGCGAACTACATTCCTACGAACTGCGCGAGGACTTTTCCGAGATCGCCCGCCGAAATGTGGAATCCTTCTTCGGTGGACCGCATCCAGCCTGGAATCTCCGGGTGGGCGACGTGGCAGACTGCCAGGAGTCCGGTTTCGACCGGATCATCCTTGACCTCCTCACCCCCTGGGAGGCGCTCGACATGGTCGAACGTGCGCTGGTCCCGGGCGGGGTCTTCATCGGCTACGTCGCCACCACGCCCCAACTCTCCGAACTCGTCGAGGCGCTTCGTGAGCGGGGCGGTTTCACCGAGCCGCGGGCCTGGGAGTCGCTGGTCCGGGACTGGCACGCGGACGGGCTCGCGGTGCGCCCGGACCACCGCATGATCGCGCACACCGCGTTCCTGGTGTCGAGCCGGCGGCTGGCGCCCGGGGTGACCGCCCCGCCGCGCCGGCGCAAGCCCAGCAAGGGCGCCGAGGCGTACGCGCAGCGCCGCCAGGCGCGACAGGAGGCCGAGACAACCTCCGGGAGGGTCGGGGAATGATCCGTCCCGCCGGAGTCGACGCATCAGCGGGCGTGCCGAGCACGGCGAGGAGACGGCATGACTGAGCGCAGCGGGCGGGTCGGCCAGCTCGGTCCGGACGAGTCGCGTGCCGGCACGGGGCGCGGCGGTGCTCCGGAGGGTCCGACCCGGATGCGGATCGGAGTGCCGGGATGAGTGGCCGGAACGAGGCGACGGCGTGAGCCGGCCGGCATTCGGTGGGGGGACCTGCCGGCCGTGTTCCCCGACTGGTCGCCGTACCGCGACCTGGAGTCGGCCGCCCGGGCGTACCTGCGCGACCCGGACGTCGCGATGGAGGCGCTGACCGGGGTGCTGAACGGCGCCTCGGTGCTCGGCTTCACCCTGGAGCGCTTCGTCAACGAGGTGAACGGGGTCTGGCAGGAGGTCGCGATCTGCGACGGCAGCCGGTTGATTCTCTGGCACGGCGAGGACGTACCACCCGACGACGGTCCGGCCGGCTCCATGACGTCGTCGTTGCGGGTGGTGCCGGTCTCCACGGTGAGCGAGGTGGGCTGCCGGCGGCGGTTGAGCCGTACCCCGACCGGCCAGATCCGGGTCGACAGCATCGACGTCTACCTGCTGCTCAGCTCGCTGGACGAGGGCGTGCCCGGCGACGAGGCGCAGGTACCGCCCCGGCACGACGCGCTGCGGTTCGGCAAGACGCTCGACGACGGTGGCGCGGGGCAGATCGCTCGGCTGGAGGAGTTCGCCCGACTGGTCGCCTCGGTGGTCGGCCGTCCCACTCTGTGAACATCGGCGCGGTGAGGAATGTCCCCGTCATCGGTGGCGCGAAACCTCCGGCCGGGCCCGGAATCACTTGTCAGCCGCGGTTTCCGTACGCATCGCACAGCCCTGCGACGCCGCCGTCGAGGTGCCGGCGGGCGGGCCGGGATGCCGTCGGCGAACAGCCGTACCGGCCCGCCGGTCGGTCGACGAAGTGATCAAGCTTCGGCGACGAGGGTGTTGCGTGGAACCGAATCAGCGTCATAGCGGTTAGTGTTAGGGCAGAACGTTCAAGCCCCCGGGGAGGTGGGACGTGGCACGCAGCGACGACGCGGACTCGCGCGCCGCACGGTGGGAGAAGGAGGCCCACGATCTCTCCACCCAGGTCGCGTTTCTTCAAGAGGAACTCGCTCTGGTGCGGCGCAAGTTGACCGAAAGCCCTCGACACGTCCGGCAGCTTGAGGAACGGCTGGCGGCGACACAGGCGCAGCTGGCTCGACTCACGGAGAACAACGAGCGGCTCGTGAACACCCTCAAGGAGGCACGCGCCCAGATCGTCACCCTCAAGGAGGAGATTGACCGGCTGGCGCAACCGCCGAGCGGTTATGGTGTCTTCCTGGCCAAGCACGACGACGGCACGGTCGATGTCTTCACCGGCGGTCGCAAGCTCCGGGTGGCGGTGTCACCCTCGCTCGACGTGGCAGAGCTGCGCCGTGGGCAGGAGGTCCTGCTCAACGACGCGCTCAACATCGTCGACGCGTTCGGTTACGAGCGGGTCGGCGAGGTCGTCATGCTCAAGGAGATCCTGGACAGCCCCTCCGGCGGTGCCGGGGACCGGGCACTCGTGATCTCCCACGCCGACGAGGAACGCATCGTCCACCTCGCGGAGACGCTCATCGGCGCGCCGCTGCGGGCCGGTGACTCGCTCATGATCGAACCCCGCTCGGCGTACGCGTACGAGCGGATTCCGAAGAGCGAGGTCGAGGAACTGGTCCTGGAGGAGGTGCCGGACGTCGACTACGGCGACATCGGCGGTCTGCAGGCTCAGATCGAGCAGATCCGGGACGCCGTCGAGTTGCCGTTCCTGCACGCCGACCTCTTCCGGGAGCACCAGCTCCGGCCGCCGAAGGGCATCCTGCTCTACGGCCCGCCCGGCTGCGGCAAGACGCTCATCGCCAAGGCGGTGGCGAACTCGCTGGCAAAGAAGATCGCCGAGCGCCGGGGCGAGGAGAAGCACACCAGCTTCTTCCTCAACATCAAGGGCCCGGAGCTGCTCAACAAGTACGTCGGCGAGACCGAGCGGCACATCCGGCTCATCTTCCAGCGGGCTCGGGAGAAGGCCGGCGAGGGCACGCCGGTCATCGTCTTCTTCGACGAGATGGACTCGGTTTTCCGGACCCGGGGCTCCGGCGTCTCCTCCGACGTGGAGAACACAATCGTTCCGCAGCTGCTCAGCGAGATCGACGGTGTCGAGGGCCTGGAGAACGTGATCGTGATCGGTGCCTCCAACCGGGAGGACATGATCGATCCGGCAATCCTCCGCCCGGGCCGGCTGGACGTGAAGATCAAGATCGAGCGGCCGGACGCCGAGGCGGCCAAGGACATCTTCTCCAAGTACATCCTCACCGGGCTGCCGCTGCACCCGGACGACCTGGCCGAGCATGGCAACGACCCGCAGTCCACGGTCGCGGCCATGATCGAGGCAGTCGTGCTGCGGATGTACTCGGAGACCGAGGAGAACCGCTTCCTCGAGGTCACCTACGCCAACGGCGACAAGGAAGTCCTCTACTTCAAGGACTTCAACTCCGGCGCGATGATCCAGAACATCGTCGACCGGGGCAAGAAGATGGCGATCAAGGAGTTCCTCTCCTCCGGGCGCAAGGGGCTGCGCCTGCAGCACCTGCTCGACGCCTGCGTCGACGAGTTCCGGGAGAACGAGGACCTGCCCAACACCACGAACCCCGACGACTGGGCCCGGATCTCCGGCAAGAAGGGGGAGCGGATCGTCTACATCCGTACCCTCGTCTCCGGTGGCAAGGGCGCGGAGGCCGGCCGGTCCATCGAGACCGCGAGCAACACCGGCCAGTACCTGTAACACCACGACCGGCATCGGTGGGCGCCGCGTTTCGCGGCGCCCACCGTGCTGTCCGGGACCTGGCACGACGACTCGCCGCTCCGACCCTTGGCCGAATCGGGCGAAGAAGCGGCGAAGGCGTACCGTGGCCGTGTCGACACACCGGGCGAACAATCCGGCGACGGCGCGGACTAGGCTCAATAACATGGGTAGGCGGAGCGAGGCGGCGGCATGAGTGTACGGCGGATCATGGGCACCGAGGTGGAGTACGGCATCTCCGTGCCCGGACAGGCCGGAGCCAACCCGATGGTGACCTCATCGCAGGTGGTGAACGCCTACGGTGCCCGCCCGGAGCTGGCCCGGGGCGGCCGGGCCCGGTGGGACTACGAGGAGGAGTCCCCGCTGCGGGACGCCCGTGGCTTCACCTACTCGGGGGCCGCCTACGACCCGGCGGAGGCGCTTGCCGACGAGGATCTCGGGCTGGCCAACGTGATACTGACCAACGGGGCCCGGCTCTATGTCGACCACGCCCACCCGGAGTACTCGACTCCCGAGGTGACCAACCCGATGGACCTGGTCCGTTGGGACAAGGCGGGCGAGCGGGTGATGGCCGAGGCGTCCCGGCGGGCCGCCACCATCCCGGGTACCCACCCGATCCACCTCTACAAGAACAACACCGACAACAAGGGTGCCAGCTACGGCGCGCACGAGAACTACCTGATGCGCCGGCAGACCCCGTTCGCCGACATCGTGGCGTACCTGACGCCGTTCTTCGTGAGCCGGCAGGTCGTCTGCGGCGCCGGCCGGGTCGGGATCGGGCAGGACGGTTCGCAGCCCGGCTTCCAGATCTCCCAGCGGGCGGACTTCTTCGAGGTCGAGGTCGGCCTGGAGACGACGCTCAAGCGGCCGATCATCAACACCCGGGACGAGCCGCACGCGGACGCCGACAAGTACCGCCGGTTGCACGTGATCATCGGTGACGCCAACCTGTCGGAGATCTCCACCTACCTCAAGGTCGGCACCACGGCGTTGGTGCTCACCATGATCGAGGAGAAGGTGCTCAGTCCCGACCTGGCCATCGCCGACCCGGTGGGCGAGCTGAAGGCGGTCAGCCACGACCCGTCGCTCACGCACCGGATGCGGCTGCGCGACGGGCGCCGGCTGACCGCGCTCGACCTCCAGTGGGCGTACCTCGAACGGGCGCGTTCCTTTGTGGAGGACCGGTACGGCGACGACGTCGACTCCGACACCATCGACGTCCTCGACCGCTGGGAGGGCGTACTCGACCGACTCGGCCGCGATCCGATGCTCTGTGCCGGCGAGCTGGACTGGG
The DNA here is from genome assembly GCF_002846275.1 of Plantactinospora sp. CNZ320. Classification (NCBI taxonomy): domain Bacteria; kingdom Bacillati; phylum Actinomycetota; class Actinomycetes; order Micromonosporales; family Micromonosporaceae; genus Plantactinospora; species Plantactinospora sp. CNZ320. The sequence continues at coordinate 1,150,948 of NZ_PJMP01000001.1, read as the reverse complement.
TGGCGAAACTGCGGCTGCTGGAGGGCTACCGGGAGCGGGAGAAGCTCGGCTGGGCCTCGCACAAGCTGCAACTTGTCGACCTGCAGTACTCCGACGTACGCCCGGAGAAGGGCCTCTACCACCGGCTGGTGAGCCGGGGTTCGATGGCGACGCTGCTGCCCGAGGAGCTGACCCGCTCGGCGATGACGGAGCCGCCCGAGGACACCCGTGCCTACTTCCGGGGCCGCTGCCTCGCCCAGTACGCCTCCGAGGTGGTGGCGGCGAGCTGGGACTCGGTCATCTTCGACGTCGGACGGGAATCCCTGGTGCGGGTTCCGATGATGGAGCCGGAACGGGGCACCCGCAAGCACGTCGGGGCGTTGTTCGACAGGTGCGCGAGCGCGAAGGACCTGCTGGAGACGATCACCGGTGGCTGACCCCGGGCGGGTGCCGGCGGCAGCGGCGGTGGCGGATGATTCGTCGCCCGTCCGAGGTAAGTTTTCCCCAGGCGATCGTGGAGGAGGCAGCAGAGATGGCTACCCGTGACACCGGCGGTCAGTCACAGTCCGGCAAGGCGCGCCGTGACGAGGAGGTCGACGAGGTCGCGACCGAGGCGAACCCGGAGGTCGCCGAGCGGCACGCGGAGATCACCGAGGACGTCGACGACCTGCTGGACGAGATCGACTCGGTGCTCGAGGAGAACGCCGAGGAGTTCGTCCGGGGCTACGTCCAGAAGGGCGGACAGTAGCCGTACCCGGGCCGGGTCGGGCGTGGTTCGCCACGCCGAACCCGGCGCGGTGCGCGACGGCGGGCCGTGCCGACCGGGCCGGCGCGACGGCCGACCGTGGAGTCGTCGAGTCGGGCCCGGATTCCGGTGGCGCCCGTCGACCCCGGCCGGCGCTGTCGGGAGTGACGCAACACGGCGACGACGATCATCGCACCGGACAGATCCGGGGGATACTCTGCTTCAACCGCAACGGTGGCCTCGCCCGGTTCCCGCGCTGACGCGGGGGATCCGGGCGACGTGATGAGAGAGCTGAGAGGGAGCACGTGGCAGCGGCTTTTGATCCAACCGGGCGTCTACCAGACGTGTTCCTCAACGTGGGGACGTCCTCGTTCACCCAGTTCCTGAGCACGGCGGCTCCCGACCTGCTGCCCGGTCGCCGACCGCTGCCACCCGGGTCCGCCGGTGACCTCGTTCCGCACGCCACCACGATCGTCGCGCTCTCCACCGCGGACGGGGTGGTGATGGCCGGCGACCGGCGCGGCACCATGGGCAACCTGATCTCCAGTCGGGACATCCGCAAGGTGCACCCGGCCGACGAATACTCGCTGGTCGGCTTCGCCGGCACGGCGGGCATCGCGCTGGAGATGGTGCGGCTGTTCCAGGTGGAGCTGGAGCACTACGAGAAGATCGAGGGAGCGATGCTCTCCCTCGACGGCAAGGCCAACCGGCTGGCGGCGATGATCCGCGGCAACCTCGGCGCCGCGATGCAGGGGCTCGCGGTGATCCCGCTCTTCGCCGGCTTCGACCTGGCGGCCACCGACCCGGCCAGGGCCGGCCGGATCTTCAGCTTCGACGTGGCCGGCGGCCCCTACGAGGAGACCGGCTACGACGGCATCGGCTCCGGCTCGCTCTTTGCCAAGGCTGCCCTCAAGAAGCGGTACCGCCCCGGGCTGAGCACCCCCGACGCCATCCGGATCGCCGTCGAGGCGCTCTACGACGCCGCCGACGACGACAGTGCCACGGGTGGTCCCGACCTGAGCCGCCGCATCTATCCGGTGGTGATGACGGCGACCGCGGAGGGCACCAACCGGCTCTCCGACGCCGAGGCGGCCGAGATCGCCGAAGCGGTGGTCGCCGCCCGGATGGAGAACCCGGGCGGCTGACCGCCCCGCACCACAGACAACCCGCCGTCGTCAGCAGAACCGGTTAGGAGAACCGCCGCCGTGGCCATGCAGTTCTACGCCTCACCCGAGCAGATCATGCGCGACCGCTCGGAGCTGGCCCGCAAGGGCATCGCGCGCGGTCGGAGCGCCGTGACGCTCAGCTACTCCGGCGGGGTGCTCTTCGTGGCGGAGAACCTCTCCAGCGCCCTGCACAAGGTCAGTGAGATCTACGACCGGGTCGCCTTCGCGGCGGTCGGCCGGTACAACGAGTTCGAGAACCTGCGCCGCGCGGGAGTCCGGATGGCGGACGCGATCGGGCTCAGCTTCGATCGGCGGGACGTGACCGGCCGGGCGCTGGCGAACGCGTACGCGCAGACCCTCGGGGCGATCTTCACCGAGCAGTCCAAGCCGTTCGAGGTGGAGATCTGCGTCGCCGAGGTGGGCAGCACGCCGGAGGCGGACGAACTCTACCGGATCACCTACGACGGCTCGGTCAACGACGAGCCCGGCCGGATGACGATGGGCGGGCAGGCGGAGGCGCTCACCGGGGTGCTGCGGGAGGCACACCAGCCGGACATGTCGCTGGAGGCGGCGATCCAGCTGGCGGTCCGGGCGCTGGGCAGTGTCGGCGGCGAGGGCGGGGCACCCCGGACCATCGCCGCCAGCCAGCTCGAGGTGGCGATCCTGGACCGGCGGCGGGTCGGGCGTACCTTCCGGCGGATCACCGGTGCCGCCCTCGTCGCACTGCTCGACGGGGCGCCGGTCAAGGCCGACGGCGGTGAGGCTCCGCCGGCCGAGCCGAAGGCACCGGCTCCCGGCCCGGACAAGCCGGCCGAGTCCGCCGGCTCGGCGGACCTGGAGGGCAAGGGGAAGCGGACCGGCGGCAAGTCGGGTAACAGCGGTGAGAAGCCGTCGAGCAACGGCGGCGAGAAGCCGGCGTAGCCGCGCCGGCCATCGCGACCCGGAGCCGAGCTGGTCCGACCGGTCACGTCGCCGGTCGGACCCACACCTTGCCGGTCAGCCCGGTCACGTCGACGGGCTGACCGACACCTCGCCGGTCAGCCCGGCCATGTTGCCGGTCGGACCGGTCACGTCGCCGGGACGGAGCGGGCGGCAGCGCCAGCCTGGCTCGGCGCAGCCGGCAGGCGAGCGGTGCGCAGCGTTCCGTCCGGTCCCAGCGCGTCGGCGAGCATCGCCCGCCAGTCCGCCATCGGCGCCAACCCGGCCCGGCTCCATCCCGCGTGCCCGAGCACGCTGTAGCCGGGCCGGCGGGCCGGGCGGGGATACCGGTCGCTGCTGGTGGGACGGATCCGGCCCGGATCGAGCCCGACCCGGGCGAAGACCTCGCGGGCCAGGCCGTACCAGGTGGTCCGGCCGCTCGCGGTGCCGTGGTAGGTGCCGGCCGGTGCGGCACCCCGGTCCGCGGCGGCGCCGAGGTCGGCCAGCCGCTCCGCGAGCGCGTACGACCAGGTGGGCTGGCCGAACTGGTCGTCGACCACGTCGAGGTACCGGCGTTGGGCTGCCAGCCGGAGCATCGTGGCGACGAAGTTGGGGCCGTGTGCGCCGTACAGCCACGCGGTGCGTACCAGGTATCCGCTCTGTGGGAGCAACCGGGCGACGGCGAGTTCACCGGCGAGCTTGCTGCGCCCGTACGCGTTGACCGGGGCGGTCGGGGCGTCCTCCGGGTACGGCCGGTCGGCGTCGCCGGCGAAGACGTAGTCGGTGGAGACGTGCAGCAGCCGGGCACCGACCTCGGCACACGCCGCTGCCAGGTTCGCCACAGCGTTGCCGTTGACGGCGGTGGCCGCCGCCTCCCGCTGCTCCGCACCGTCCACGTCGGTCCAGGCCGCCGCGTTGATCACGATGCGGTGCCCGGCGACCGCCGCGCGGACCGCTGCCGGGTCGGTCAGGTCGACCTCGGCCCGGGTGGCGGCGGTGACCGGCCCGTGTCGCCGAGCGGTGAGCACCGCCACCAGGTCCCGGCCGAGCATCCCGCCCGCCCCGGTCACCAGCCAAGTCGGCGGGTCACCGTTCCGTTCGCCGTCCGGCGGGTCGGCGTGTCGCTGGGCGGTCACCGGGGGGCCGGCCCGGGACGCCCGATCTCCTCGCCGTCGCGTAGCGCCTTGAGCGGCTCCCACCAGGCCCGGTTCTCCCGGTACCAGGTGACCGTCTCGGCGAGCCCGCGGTCGAGGTCGACGCTGGGGGCGTACCCGAGTTCTTCACTGATCTTGGTGATGTCCAGCGAGTAGCGGCGGTCGTGCCCCATCCGGTCGGCGACCGGCCGGACCCGGTCCCAGCCGGCGCCGCAGGCGGCGAGCAGCCGGCCGGTCAGCTCCCGGTTGGTCAACTCGGTGCCGCCGCCGATGTGGTAGACCTCGCCGGGCCGCCCCTTGTCCTGCACCAGGGCGACACCGACGCAGTGGTCGTGCACGTGCAGCCAGTCCCGGACGTTGCCGCCGTCGCCGTAGAGCGGGACGGTGCCGCCGTCGAGCAGGTTGGTGACGAAGAGCGGGATCACCTTCTCCGGGAACTGGTACGGCCCGTAGTTGTTCGAGCAGCGGGTCAGCACCACGTCCATCCCGTAGGTGCGGTGGTAGGCGAGGGCGAGCAGGTCGGAGCCGGCCTTGGCGGCCGAGTACGGCGAGTTCGGCGCGAGCGGGGTGGCCTCGGTCCAGGATCCCTGCTCGATCGAGCCGTAGACCTCGTCGGTGGAGACGTGCACGAACCGGCCGGTTCGGTGCCGCAGTGCCGCCTCCAGCAGGGTCTGCGTGCCGAGCACGTTGGTGGTGACGAACGGGGCGGACCGGTGGATGGAACGGTCGACGTGGGACTCGGCGGCGAAGTGCACCACCACGTCGTGCCCGGCCATCGTCTCGTCGACCACGGCCGGGTCGCAGATGTCGCCGACCACCACCCGCAGTCGGGGATCGTCGCGTACCGGGTCGAGGTTGGCGAGGTTGCCGGAATAGGTCAACTTGTCCAGCACCGTCACGGCGCTCGGTGCGAGTCGGGGACCGGTGCCAGCCAGCAGCATACGTACGTATTCAGAACCGATGAATCCTGCTCCACCGGTCACGAGGATCCTCATGAATTGGAAAGTCTACGCGTCGGCCGGCGACTCCGGCCCGAGGTGTTTTGTCGGCGAGCCGACTCTGTCGACCGCCGTCCGCCGGTAACCTGCGCCAATGCGCGGAATCCTGCTGGCGGGCGGCACCGGCTCGCGGCTGTGGCCGATCACCCAGGCCGTGTCCAAGCAACTCATGCCGATATTCGACAAGCCGATGATCTATTATCCGCTCTCCACTCTGGTCATGGCGGGTATACGGGAAATCCTCATCATCACCACTCCCGGCGACCAGGATCAGTTTCGGAAACTACTTGGTGACGGCTCCCAGTGGGGCCTCCGGTTGGAGTACGTCGCACAGCCGAGTCCGGACGGAATCGCGCAGGCGTTCCTTCTCGGCGAGGAGTTCCTGGCAGGTGATTCGGTCGCACTGATTCTCGGTGACAACATCTTCTACGGTGCCGGACTGGGCCGGAGCCTGGCCCTCAATGGTGACCCGGACGGCGGACGGATCTTCGCCTACCCCGTCGCAAACACACACGGTTACGGCATCGTCGAGTTCGATCAGGACGGCACCGCGTTGTCGATCGAGGAAAAGCCGGAGAAGCCGAAGTCCAGATATGCCGTCCCCGGGCTCTACTTCTATGCCAAGGACGTGGTGGAGATCGCCCGCGGGCTGGTGCCGAGTGACCGTGGGGAGTTGGAGATCACCGCGGTGAACCAGGCCTACCTGGCGGCGGGGCGCCTCCAGGTGACGGCCCTGGACCGGGGCACTGCCTGGCTCGACACCGGCACCTTCACCTCACTCATGCAGGCCGGCGAGTTCGTCCGGGTGATCGAGGAACGGCAGGGGTTGAAGGTCGGCTGCATCGAGGAGGTGGTGTGGCGCAGCGGACTCATCAGCGACGACCACCTGCGAGAACTGGCGCAACCGCTCAGCCGGAGCGGGTACGGCGAGTACCTCTTCTCGATCCTGGAGGACCCGGGCCGGTAGCGTGCCGGCGGTTGTCCTCCCGGATCGGCCCGGTGGCCCCGGGCAGCTGTCCCAGAACCTACGTCGGTGGAAGTGACCAACCAGGGCTCCGGGCGACTAATCTCCAAGCATGGAGCGGCGAATCTTCGGCCTTGAAACCGAGTACGGTGTCACCTGCACCTACCGCGGCCAACGGCGGCTGTCCCCGGACGAGGTCGCCCGTTACCTCTTCCGCCGGGTGGTCTCCTGGGGGCGCTCGAGCAACGTGTTCCTGCGCAACGGTGCCCGGCTCTACCTCGACGTCGGGTCCCACCCCGAGTACGCCACCCCGGAGTGCGACTCGGTCTCCGACCTGGTGGCGCACGACCGGGCCGGCGAGCGGATCCTGGAGGGTCTGCTGGTCGACGCGGAGAAGCGGCTGCACGACGAGGGCATCGCGGGCGAGATCTACCTGTTCAAGAACAACACCGACTCGGCCGGCAACTCGTACGGCTGCCACGAGAACTACCTGGTCTCCCGGCACGGCGAGTTCGGCCGGCTGGCCGACGTGCTGATCCCGTTCCTGGTCACCCGGCAGCTCATCTGCGGTGCCGGCAAGGTGTTGCAGACCCCGCGCGGCGCCGTCTACTGCCTCTCCCAGCGCGCCGAGCACATCTGGGAGGGCGTCTCCTCGGCCACCACCCGCAGCCGGCCGATCATCAACACCCGGGACGAGCCGCACGCCGACGCCGAGCGCTACCGGCGGCTGCACGTCATCGTCGGCGACTCCAACATGAACGAGGTCACCACGCTGCTCAAGGTCGGCAGCGCGGACATCGTGCTGCGGATGATCGAGGCCGGGGTGGTGATGCGCGACCTGTCGCTGGAAAACCCGATCCGGGCGATCCGGGAGGTGTCGCACGACATCACCGGCCGGCGCAAGGTCCGACTCGCCTCCAACAAGGAGATCAGCGCGCTGGAGATCCAGCAGGAATACCTGGCCAAGGCGACCGAGTTCGTCGAGCGGCGCGGTGGGGACCAGACCGCGAAGCGGGTGGTCGAACTCTGGGGCCGGGTGCTGCGCGCGGTCGAGACCGGTGACCTGGACCCGGTCTCCCGGGAGATCGACTGGGTGACCAAGCTCCAGCTCATCGAGCGGTACCAGCGCAAGAACGACCTGCCGCTGTCGCATCCCCGGATCGCCCAGATGGACCTCGCGTACCACGACCTGCGCCGGGGACGTGGCCTCTACGGGCTGCTGGAGCGGCGCAAGCAGGTGGACCGGATCGCCACCGACCCGGAGATCTTCGAGGCGAAGGAGACCCCGCCGCAGACCACCCGGGCCCGGCTGCGCGGCGAGTTCATCCGGCACGCCCAGGAGAAGCGCCGGGACTTCACCGTCGACTGGGTGCACCTCAAGCTGAACGACCAGGCCCAGCGCACGGTGCTCTGCAAGGACCCGTTCCGGGCGTACGACGAGCGGGTCGAGCGGCTGATCGCGAGCATGTGAGGTCGGGCCGCTACGCTGACCTCGCTATGACGCATCCAGAGGGTCGTGACGACGACGAGCACCGCCGCCCCGAAACGATCCGGCAGAACCGGGTCGAGCGGCGGCGGACGAAGATCCGGGAGGAGATCGAGCGCAACCGGCGGGGCGAGTACACCGTCCCGACCTGGGTGCTCACCCTCGTGCTCGTGCTGGTCGTGGCGGGCTGGCTGGCGCTGGTCTTCCTTAGCTGATTCCGTCGGGGTCTTCCTGAGCTGATTCCCGTCGGGGTCAGGGCCTTCGGCCGACCCGGTGCGGCCCTCGGCGCGGGTGCCGGATCAGCGCAGGCCGGCGGCGTGTCGCCCGGCGGCGGCCGCGGCCAGGAAGTAGGCGTGCTCCTCGGCCAGCCCCCGGCCCATCGTCGAAAGCGGCACCGGGCTGGCCCGCAGCGCCTCGTCGAGCCCGTGCACAGGTACCCGGACGATCCGGTGCCGCTGCGCCAGCGCGGCCACCGCCGGTTCGACGAGCGCGGCCAGTTCCGCCGGCAACTCGGCCGGGAGCACCAGATCGGCGGGGGCCAGCGCGACCCGGCCGTACGCGGTCACGCTGTGGTGCGACAGCCCCCGGTGCCGGTCCCGCGGGTCGGCGCCGGAGATCCGCAGCGAGCCCACGGCCCGCCCGCCCAGCGTGGCGACCGCGTTGACCGCCTCGCCGACCGCGACCCCGGAGAAACCCCATCGGGTACCGGTGCCGAGGTTGCCCGGCCCCTGCGCCACCACCGCCACGTCGGCTTGCAGCACGTACCGGGCGGCGAGCAGCCCGCTGTGCAGGTTCGTCGCCTCCAGGTCACCGCCGAAGGCCTGCCCGACGGTGACCGTGCCGGCGAGCGTGGCGCGCAGGCCGTGCAGGATGCGGGAGAACCAGGCCGGCAGCGCGCCGCCGTCGGTCATCAGGTACGCGATCCGCGCCTCGGGTGCGTCGGCCCGGATCCCCGCCACGATCGCCGGCAGTGCGGAGTGCAGGTCGGCGGTGACCACCGGCAGCCCGCCGAGGTCGTCGGCGTCGGCCAGTGCCGCCCGGTGCGGGGAGGCCTCCTCGTCGACGCCGAGCAGGATCGGTTGCAGCGGCGTGTAACGGGCCTTCACCAGGTGCCCGGCGTCGCGGGTGTCGACCGTCTCCGGCGGGTCCGCCGGCAGCCGGTCCGGCAGCGCCACCACCAGGGCGTACCCGCCGGTGCCGAGCCCCATCAACAGCGCGCCGACGTTGAGCAGCACCCGGTCGCCCGGCTCGGGGGTGCCGACCAGTTCCGGGTACGCCAGGGCGCGTACCGGGGCCCCGTCGGCCTGCCGGACGTCGAGTTCGACGGCGCCGTGCCAGCTACGCCGGACCGCCGTCACCGTCCCGGACCGCCATCGCACCATGGCCGGCAGGGTAACCGGCTACGGCGTGCCGCTCCGGGGCGGGTCGAGGTAGACGTACCAGGCGGAACGGCTGCCGCGCGGGGTACCCGGTTCGTGATCCGACACTGCTAGCGTCTGTGTCGTGTCGCGGACCCGTACCGAACGCCTGGTCAACCTGGTGATCTGTCTGCTCTCCACCCGACGGTTCCTGACCGCCGCGCAGATCGCCGGGACCGTGCCCGGCTACGAGCATGATCCGGACGACCCACGTGACCACGAGGCCTTCCAGCGCAAGTTCGAGCGGGACAAGGCCGAGCTGCGTGAGCTGGGCGTACCGCTGGAAACCGGCACGGCCAGCGCCTTCGACGCCGAGCCGGGCTACCGGATCGCGCGCCGGGAGTACGCGCTGCCGGAGATTCCGCTGGAGCCCGACGAGGCGGCGGCGGTGGGCATCGCCGCCCGGCTCTGGCGGCACGCCGGGTTGGCCGCGGCGGCCTCCTCCGGGCTGGCGAAGCTGCGTGCCGCAGGTGTCGACGTCGACCCGCAGGCCACCCTCGGGGTGGAGCCGGTGGTCACCGTCGACCCGGCGTTCGGGCCGCTGACGGCGGCGGCCCGGGAGCGCCGCACGGTCGGCTTCGACTACCGGGTGCCCGACGGCGACGCCCCGACCAGCCGCCGGCTGCAGCCCTGGGGCGTGGTCTGCTGGCGGGCCCGGTGGTATGTGGTCGGCCACGACCTCGACCGCGACGCGACCCGCTGTTTCCGGCTCTCCCGGATCGTCGGCGGGGCCGTGCGGACGATCGGCGGGCCGGGGGCCTTCTCCCCGCCGGTCGGCGTCGACCTGATCAGCCACGTCGCGAAGTGGTTCGGTCCGGTGGAGCGTTCCGGCCGGGCCACCGTGCTGGTGGCACCGGGCCGGGCGGCGGGACTGCGTCGGTGGGCCCGACAGGTGACGAGCGGACCGGACGGAGACCGGCTGGTGCTGCCGTACGCCGACGCCGAGTCGCTCGCCGCTAGGCTCGTCGGCTACGGTCCCGATGTCCGGGTGCTCGAACCGCCGGAGGTCCGGGACGCCGTGATCCAGCGCCTCAAGGAGATCACCGCCCGGCACGACGAGATGGCGACCGCCCGGGCGTCGGGGTAACGCTGGGGCGGCCGGGGTCGGGGGCCCCGGAGACTGACCAGAGGGGGGAGCCGGCGTGACTCGTCCGGCGCAACGGTCCGGTGGCGGGACGCGGACCTCGGCCGACCGGCTGGCCCGGCTGCTGAACCTGGTGCCGTACCTGCTGGCGCGACCGGGGATCGAGCTGTCCGAGGCGGCAGCCGACCTCGGGGTGACCGAGCGGCAGCTGCGGGAGGACCTGGAACTGCTCTGGGTCTGCGGCCTGCCCGGGTACGGGCCGGGCGACCTGATCGACATGGCCTTCGACGGTGACCGGGTCACCATCACCTACGACGCCGGGATCGACCGGCCGCTGCGGCTCACCCCGGACGAGGCGCTGGCGCTGGTGGTCGCGCTGCGGATGCTCGCCGAGACCCCCGGGATGGCCAACCGGGACGCGATCGAACGCGCCCTCGCCAAGATCGAGAGTGCGGCCGGCGAACTCGCCGACGCTCCCGTCGCGGTGCGGATGCCGGGCGACAGCGACCGGGTCGCGGCACTGCACGGCGCGGTGCAGCGGGGCCGGGCGCTCCGGATCACCTACTACGCCGCGACCCGGGACGAGACGACCGACCGCACCGTCGACCCGATCCGGGTGCTGACGGTCGGCGGCCTGGCCTACCTGGAGGCGTGGTGCCGGCGGGCGGAGTCGATGCGGCTGTTCCGGGCCGACCGGATCGACGCGCTCGTCGAGCTGGACGAGGCGGCCGCACCGCCGCCGCAGGCCCGGCTGCACGACCTGAGCAGCGGGATCTTCCGTCCCGACCCGGACCTGCCGCTGGTGACCCTGCGGGTCGGCCGGTCCAGCCGGTGGATCACCGAGTACTACCCGTGCGAGCGGGTCGAGCCGGACCCGGGTGACGCCGACCGGGCCGGCCGGGAGTGGCTGGTCGCGCTGCGGGTCACCGACCTCGACTGGGCCCGGCGGTTCGTGCTCGGGCTCGGGCCGGACGTCACGGTGGTCGCCCCGACCGAACTCGCCGACCAGGTACGCGAGCGGGCCGCCGCCGCGCTCGACGCGTACGCCACCCTGCCACCGGACGGCGCGTCGGCGCCCGGCTCGGGGCAGGACGTCGTACTGGACCCCGGCGCCAGTCCGGCGGCAACTGCCGGAAGCCACTAGGCTGGCCGACGTGGTGAAGTGGATCGTGCTCGCGTCCGTACTCGTCGGGCTCCTGGTGCTGGGGCTGGCGGTCCGTCGGGTGCTGACCCGGCTGCCCCGGCTTCAGCGGGCCGCGCAGGGTCTGCAACGCCGCCAGGAGCAGGCCGAGGAGCTGCAGCAGGTGGCGCTGGCGGTGCAGGGTCGGGCCGAGGCCATGCAGCAGCAGGTCGAGACGCTCCAGCAGCGGCTCGTGCTGATCCGCGCCAAGCGCGGCGCCGAGGAATAGCCGCGGCGCACCTGCGGCGGCGAGGAACAGCCCTGGTCAGAGCCGTCGATCTTGTAGTTGACGGATGCCCCGCGTTGGCCGAGACTTCACCAGCCGGCCGCAAAGTCACCAGCCTTGCGGGTGGCACTCCTTCCCGACGCACGTACGATGGGCCAGGACACACCCTTCGCCGGACAAAACATCGAACTGGAGCTTCCATGGGCGTCCTCAAGCCGTGGCACATCTTCGTACTCGTGGCCGTGCTGGTCCTGCTGTTCGGCGCGAAGCGGCTTCCGGACGCGGCCCGGTCGCTCGGTCGTTCGCTGCGGATCATCAAGGCCGAGACGAAGAGCCTCGCCGACGACGACAAGGATCTGGCCGAGAAGGCAGACGCGCAGGCGGGGCGGCAGCCGCTGCCGGGTGACACCGTGCACCCGACCACCGTGCACCCGACCAGCGTGCACCAGCCTGGCTACCAGCCGCCCGCGGCGCCGGTCAACGACCCGGTGCAGCGCGTCCGCGACAACTGACCGGGGCCCGTACCCGTGGCCTTCGCCCTGCTGCGCCGGCGCGGTCCGAGCAACTTCGAGCGAGCCGCCGACGGCTCGATGACGCTCATCGAGCACATCCGGGAGCTGCGTAACCGGCTCTTCAAGGCATCCCTGGGCATCGTGGTCGGCTTCGGCCTCGGCATCTGGTTGGCGCAGGACGTCCGGCACCTGCTCCAGCAGCCGTACTGCGAGCTCGAAGGTTCGACCGTGGACGGCAAGTGCCAGTTCGCCCAGCTCGGTCCTGCCGACGTGCTCCTGCTCGATCTCAAGATCGCACTCTGGGTCGGGTTGATCGTCGCCGCACCGGTCTGGCTCTACCAGCTCTGGGCGTTCATCGCCCCCGGGCTGCACCGGCACGAACGCAAGTACGCCTACATCTTCACCGCGCTCGCCGCCCCGCTTTTCGCGGCCGGTGCCGTACTGGCGTTCTTCGTGGTCGCCAAGGGACTCGAGTTCCTGGTCGGGCTGGCCGGCGAGGACGTCACGAACACCCTGGAGATCACCCGGTACATCTCCTTCGTCACGAACATGATCCTGATGTTCGGGGTCGCGTTCGAGTTCCCGCTCATCGTCCTGATGCTCAACTTCGTCGGGCTGGTGAGCGGCCGGAAGATGCTCGGCTGGTGGCGGATCGCCGTCTTCGTCTTCTTCCTCTTCGCGGCGATCGTCACGCCCACCCCCGACCCGTTCGGGATGACCGCGCTGGCCATCTGCCTCTGCGCGCTCTACTTCGCCGCGGTCGGGGTGGCGGTGCTCAACGACCGACGCCGGGGACGCGGCAAGGAGGTCTACGCCGGGCTGGACGACGACGAGGTCTCGCCGTTGAACCTGGACCCGGAGCCGGTCACCCCTGGTGAGCGCGTCGACGCGGTGGCACCCGTCTCCGCACCGGATCCGGTCGCGGCGCCGCAACCGATCGACCGGCGCTACGACGACATGACCTGAGTCCGGCGCAGCTGTCGCGGGCGGCACGGCGGGCGGTACCGTGCTCGCCGTGACCGCCGACGATCAACTCTCCGGGCCCGGTTCCGTCGACGGGCTGGCCGATGGCCACCTGGCGGTGCTGGCGAACCCGACCGCCGGGCGGGGCCGGTTCCGCAGGCTGCTGCCGGCCGTACTCGACCGGCTCGGCACGGTGGGCCGGCCGGTCCGGCTGCTGGAGGCGGGCAGCGCCGCGCAGGCGAGCGCGGCCTGCCAGGCCGCGGTGGCGGACGGCGCCGCCGCGCTGGTGACGGTCGGCGGCGACGGCACGGTCCACCTGGCGCTCCAGGCGGTCGCCGGTACCGGTGTCGCCTTCGGTCCGGTTCCGGCCGGCACCGGCAACGACTTCGCGGTCGGCACCGGGTACCCGGCCCATCCGCTCGGCGCCGTGGAGGTGATCGCCGCGGCGGTCGCCGCCGGCCGGACCCACCCGGCGGACCTGGCCCGGATGACCGGCCCGGACGGCGCCGTGCGGTGGTACGGCGCCGTGCTGGCGGCCGGCTTCGACGCCCTCGTCAACGAGCGAGCCAACCGGATGTCCTGGCCGCGCGGACCGCGCCGCTACGACCTCGCCATCCTGGTCGAGCTGGCCCGGCTCCGGCCCCGCCGCTACCTGCTCCGGCTGGACGGGGAGCACCGGGAACTGGACGGGGTACTGGTGGCCGTCGGCAACTGCCCGAGTTACGGCGGAGGGATGCGGATCTGCCCGACGGCCGACCCGACCGACGGGCTGCTCGACGTGGTCTACGCCGGCCCGGTCAGCCGGACGACGCTGACCCGGATCAAGCCCCGGGTCTACCGGGGCACCCACCTGGCGCATCCGATGGTGCACACCCAGCGGGCCCGTACGGTCGAACTCGTCGCCGACGACATCGTCGGGTACGCCGACGGTGAACGGGCACTGCCGCTTCCGGTGACCGTGACCGCGGTCCCCGGCGCCGTACGCCTGCTGCGCTGATCCGCCGCATGCGGTTTGCGAGGACGAGGATCGGTCAGCGTCACCCCACGTCCGTCGACGGCGACGGTGGCACGCAGGGTCACGGCGGCGATGCCAGGTCAGCGGCCGTTCGGCACCGCCAGGTCGACGGCGGCGGTCAGCCCGTTGACCTGCCCCGGCTCGGCGGGCGGCAGCACCAGCACGGCGCAGCCGGCGCGCACCGCCCCGGCGTCGGCGGGGGTGTCCCCGACCATCAGGCTCCGCTCCGGGTCGACGCCGAGCAGGCCACAGGCCCGGTAGAAGATCGCCGGGTCGGGTTTGCAGCGCCCCACCTCGTAGGAGAGCACGAACGCGTCGACCAGGTCGGTCAGCTCCCAGGCGTCGAAGATCGGCCGGAGGTCGAATCCGATGTTGCTCACCACCGCCACCGGCACCTTGGCCGCGCGCAGTGACCGCAGCGTCGCCACGGTGTCGGCGTAGAGCAGCCAGCCGTCCGGCACCAGCAGGCGGTCGTAGAGGGCCTCGGCGAGGCCGTCCACGCCGCTGTCGACCGTCTCGGCAAGTCCCACGTAGGCGGCCCGGTGCGCGGGGCCGTAGAGGTCGCGTTCCGCCCACACCTCGGCCAGGTGTGGCGGGACCCGGACCGGCAGCGGTCCACCGGCCCGGCCGGCGGTGACCAGGCGGTCGGCGAGCGCTGTCGCCCGGGCGCGGTCCAGCGTCGTCCCGCAGGCGGTGGCGGCGGCACGTACCCAGGCAACCGGCTCCTCCACCTGGGCGAGGGTGCCGTGGAAGTCGAAGAGCACCGCGTCCACCGGACGGCGCGGTGGCGCCCCGGGGACGGGCTCGGCGGTTCCGCTCGACGTACGAGGCTTGGGCGGTTCGGCATGATCCGGCACGTCGTGCACCCTACCGACCGGCTCTTCGGGGCCTGCTCTACGGCCTGCCGGCGTGCGACCACCCGGTACGCACTAATCTTGGATTCATGTCGAGCCCCGCCGAGCGGTACGCCGCGGCGCGCCGCCGGGCCGCGCAGGCCAGCAGGTTTCCCGCGCTTGACGAGTTCGCCCAGCAACTGGGGTTCGATCTCGACGACTTCCAGCGGGAGGCGTGCCAGGCGCTGGAGCGGGGCAGCGGTGTCCTGGTCTGCGCCCCGACCGGCGCCGGCAAGACCGTCGTCGGCGAGTTCGCCGTGCACCTGGCGCTGAGCGCCGACGCCGGGGCCGAGCCGGGTGGACCGCCCCGGAAGTGCTTCTACACGACGCCGATCAAGGCGCTGTCGAACCAGAAGTACCACGACCTGGTGGACCGGTACGGCTCCGACCGGGTCGGGCTGCTGACCGGGGACAACGCGATCAACGGCGACGCGCCGGTGGTGGTGATGACCACCGAGGTGCTGCGCAACATGCTCTACGCGGGCTCGTCGAGCCTGGCCGGGCTGGCGTACGTGGTGATGGACGAGGTGCACTACCTCGCCGACCGGTTCCGGGGCGGGGTCTGGGAAGAGGTGATCATCCACCTGCCGGAGTCGGTGACCCTGGTCTCGCTCTCCGCCACCGTCTCCAACGCGGAGGAGTTCGCCGACTGGCTGATCACCGTACGCGGTGAGACCGAGGTGGTGGTCAGCGAGCACCGCCCGGTGCCGCTCTGGCAGCACATGCTGGTCAACCGGCGGATGTTCGACCTGTTCCACGACGCCGACGCGGCCCGCAAGCACGACGTGCACCCGGAACTGCTCCGTTACACCCGGGAGATGCTGCGCCGCCTCGAACTCGGCGACGGCCGTACCCACGGGCCGGGGTGGGGGCGTGGCGGGCCCCGGGGACCCCGCTGGCGCGGACCGCTGCGGGCCGACATCGTCGAGCGGCTCGACCGCGAGGGGCTGCTGCCGGCGATCCTGTTCATCTTCAGCCGGGCCGGCTGCGACGCCGCCGTCGCGCAGTGCCTGGCCGCCGGGCTGCGGCTGACCAGCCCGGACGAGCGGGCCGAGATCCGCGAGGTGGTGGAGAGCCGGATCACCAGCGTCCCCGGCGAGGACCTGGCCGTGCTCGGCTACTGGGAGTGGCTCGACGGCCTCGAGCGAGGTCTCGCCGCCCACCACGCCGGGATGCTGCCGGCGTTCAAGGAGGTGGTCGAGGAGCTGTTCGTGCGCGGGCTGGTGAAGGCGGTCTTCGCCACCGAGACGCTGGCGCTGGGCATCAACATGCCGGCCCGGTGCGTCGTGCTGGAACGGCTGGTGAAGTTCAACGGCGAGGCGCACGTCGACCTGACGCCGGGGGAGTACACCCAGCTCACCGGCCGGGCCGGGCGGCGGGGCATCGACGTCGAGGGGCACGCCGTCGTGGTCTGGTCGCCGGAGGTCGACCCCCGGCACGTGGCCGGGCTCGCCTCGACGCGTACGTATCCGCTGCGGTCGAGCTTCCGGCCGTCGTACAACATGGCTGTCAACCTGGTCGGGTCGGTGGGTGCGGCGCCGGCCCGGGAGCTGCTGGAGTCGTCGTTCGCGCAGTTCCAGGCGGACCGCTCGGTGGTCGGCCTGGCCCGGCAGGTGCAGCGCAACGTCGAGACCATCGAGGCGTACGGCGCGGAGGTGCGCTGCCACCACGGCGACTTCGACGAGTACTTCGGGCTGCGGTTGGCGATCGCCGACCGGGAGCAGGCGCTGGCCCGGCAGGGGCAGTCGCAGCGCCGGGCGGCGACCCTGGCCGCGCTGGAGCGGCTGCGGGTCGGTGACGTGATCCGGGTGCCGTCGGGCCGGCGGGCCGGGCTGGCGGTGGTGCTCGATCCCGGCGTCGGTGGGTTCGGCGAACCCCGCCCGCTGGTGCTGACCCAGGACCGTTGGGCCGGCCGGATCACCCCCGGCGACTTCACCACCCCGGCCGAGGTGCTGACCCGGATCCGGGTGCCCAAGCACTTCAACCACCGCTCTCCGGCGGCCCGCCGGGACCTGGCGGCGGCGGTCAGCGGGACCGGGCTGGACCGGCACGTCAGGCGCGGCAACCGGTCCCGGGGCGGTGCCGGCGAGGACGAGCGACTCAGCCAGCTCCGTGCCGAGCTGCGGCGGCACCCCTGCCACGCCTGCCCGGACCGGGAGGAGCACGCCCGCTGGGCGGAGCGCCGCCGCAGGCTGGAGCGGGACACCGCCGAGCTGCGGCAGCGGGTCTCCGGGCGTACCGGATCACTCACCCGGACCTTCGACCGGGTCTGCGGCATCCTCACCGCCCGTGGCTACCTCTCGGAGTCCGGCGAGGTCACCGACGCGGGCCGGATGCTGGGCCGGATCTGGACCGAGGCGGACCTGCTGGTGGCGGAGTGCCTGCGGCGCGGGGTCTGGGACGGGCTCTCCCCGGCCGAGCTGGCCGCCGCGGTCTCGGTGGTGGTCTACGAGGCGCGCCGGGACACCGACGAGCGGGCCTCGGTGCCCCGGGGACCGGTGTCGGACGCGGTGGGCGAGACGACGAAGATCTGGGCGGAGCTGGAGTCCGACGAGGCGGCCCGAGGGCTGGAGGTGACCCGGGAGCCCGATCTCGGCTTCGTCTGGCCGGTGTACCGGTGGGCCCGGGGCGAGGCGCTGGCGAAGGTACTGGCCAGCGGCCACAACCTGGACGGCGACATGCCGGCGGGTGACTTCGTCCGGTGGGCTCGGCAGGTGGTGGACCTGCTCGGGCAGGTCGCGGACTCGGCGGGTGCCTCGGTGGAGTTGCGCGGCACGGCGCGGCAGGCGATGGCGACGATCAATCGGGGCGTGCTCGCCTACCACGGCGCGACCTGACGGGGCGATCGAACCGGGCTCGGCTGTTCAGTCAGCCGGCGTCTTCCGTCAGGTCAACCGCTGCTCCTCCGGTGATGATCTTTACGGTCACCCTCTACTGATCTTTACGGGCACCCTGCCCACGGCCCGTCGGCGGGCAGAAGCGCCCGAATGCACCGTTGTGGCTGGTCGGACGGCACGTGATCATCATCCGCGGGCGCGGAACCGCCGTGCGACGGCGCGAGGAGATCACCGGCATGGGCAGCATCGACCACTTTCAGTACGGCTGGGTCACGCCCGCACTGAGCTACGGGCTCTCCGTGCTCGGCTCGTTCCTGGGGCTGCTCTGTGCGGTACGGGTCCGGGAGGCACGGACGACCGGCCGTCGGATCTGGTGGCTGCTCCTCGCCGCCTGGGCGATCGGCGGTACGGCGATCTGGACCATGCACTTCACCGCGATGCTCGGATTCAGCGTGGCCGGCACCCAGATCCGGTACGACGTCACGATGACCGTGGTCAGTGCCCTGGTCGCGGTCCTGACCGTCGGGATCGGGCTGGTCGTCGCGGTCTTCGCCGGGCGGGTCTCCTGGCCCCGGATCCTGCTCGGCGGGCTGTTCGCCGGGCTCGGCGTGGCCAGCATGCACTACATGGGCATGTCGGCGATGCGGATGCGCGGCCGGATGGACTACGAGATGTCCCTGGTGGCGGCGTCGGTGCTGATCGCGGTGATCGCAGCCACGGCGGCACTCTGGCTGGCGGTCAACGTCCAGGGCACCCGGGCGGTGACCATCGCCGCCTTCGTGATGGGCTTCGCGGTCAGCGGTATGCACTACACCGGGATGGCGGCGATGTCGGTGCACCCCCAGCCGTCCGCACCGGCACCGACCGGCGCCAGCGGTGCCACCCTGCTGCTGCCGATCATGCTGATCGTGATCTTCGTGGCCTTCGTGCTCTTCTACGCCCTGCTCGCCACCCCCACCGAGTCGGATCGGGCCGCCTCGGCGTACCTGGCCGACCGGGCGGCCGAGCGGCTCGAGGCGGAGCGGGCCGCCGAACGGCGCAACCAGGAGCGGGCCGCAGAGCGCCCCGGCCCGACGGACGGCCCCGGCCGACGCTTCCAGCCCCGCCAGCCCTTCTGAATCTCGCGGGCGGGCGCGTCAGGCGGGTACGGCGTTGCCGGCGAGCGCGTCGACGAGTCGACGGCACGGACCGGCGAGGTTCCACCCTTCGGCGAGCCCGAGCAGCCGGTCGGCGTCGACCGGTGCCGCCGGCAGGGTGGGGTCCAGCGGCGGTAGCGGCACGTCCAGGGCCACCCGGACCACCTTCGGCGCGACGGCCAGGTAGTCCCGGGCCGCGTTGAGCTTGGTCCGCAACCCGGGCGCGAAGCCGGAGGACGGGTCGTCGAGGGCGGCGAGGATGCCGTCCAGACTGCCGTACCTGTCGACGAGCCGGGCGGCGGTCTTCTCGCCGACACCGGCCACCCCGGGCAGGCCGTCGCTGGGGTCGCCCCGCAGCGCGGCGAAGTCGGCGTAGCCGGCGGCCGGTACGCCGTACTTGGCCCGGACAGCGGCGTCGTCGCAGTCCTCGAGTTTCGCCACGCCCCGGCCGCAGTAGAGCAGCCGCACCGGCCGGCTGTCGTCGATGAGCTGGAAGAGGTCCCGGTCGCCGGAGGCCACCTCCACCGGTGCCGGCGCGGTGGCGGCAAGCGTGCCGAGTACGTCGTCCGCCTCGTAGCCGTCCACCCCGATCGCCGGGATGCCGATCGCGGCCAGCAGTTCGAGGATCAGCGGCACCTGTGGGGAGAGGGTGTCCGGCACCACCTCGCCACCCTCCGGCGCCACCCGGTGCGCCTTGTACGACGGCAGCAGCTCCACCCGCCAGGCCGGGCGCCAGTCGTAGTCCAGGGCGCAGACCAGCCGGTCGGGCCGACGGGTCCGGATCAGTGTCGCCAGCATGTCCAGGAAGCCCCGGACGGCGTTGACCGGGCTGCCGTCCGGCGCCTTGGCGGCCGACTCCGGGATGCCGAAGTAGGCCCGGAAGTAGAGGCTCGGTGCGTCGATCAGGAGCAGGGGGCGGCTGTCGTTCACCTGGACAGCCTGGCACAGCACGCCGCCCGACCCGGCCGTGGGCCCTGGCGCGGCGGGTCGGCGGCGCCGCTCAGACCCGGTCGAGGGTGCGGGGCCGGATCGACCTGTCGCAAACGTCGACGCGGGAGCCTGCGGCGAGATTCGCGATCTTCGAGGCGCCACGTCGAACGAAACGTCGACCGGATGCGGCAGAACCCGAACAGCGTTCGTGCTGTGCCGGCTGTAGTCTGAGCCCCTGCTGGTGCCTCGGACCGCCCGTGAACGCCGACCGGGCATGCCCTGCACAGTGGACACGGGGAGCGGTGATGGGCGACAAGATCGGTCGGTTCCGTAGCGAGGCGGGTCGGAGAACCTACGCACGCGCCTATGACGAGGCGATGGCGACGCTTCCGACACCGTCGGAGACGCTCGACCTGCCCACGTCGCTCGGCATCGTTCGGTCCTACCGTTGGGTGGGCAGCGATCCCGGTCTCACGCCTGTCGTGCTCATTCCGGGGCGGAGTTCCGGCGTCCCGATGTGGGCCGAGATCCTGCCCGACCTTCTGGCGACCGGACGCACACTCGTCGCGATGGACGCCGTCGGCGATGCGGGTCTGTCGGTGCAGACCGCACCGATACGAACCTTCGCGGAACAGGCGACCTGGGTCGACGAGGCGCTCGACCGGATGGGCATCGACCGGGCGCACACCGTGGGGCACTCCTTCGGCGGTGCTACGGCAGCCGTACATGCTCTGCACCATCCGGTCCGGGTCGCGACCCTCAGCCTCGTCGAGCCGGTGTTCGTGCTGCGCTGGCCACCGGCATCCACGTTCTTCTGGGCGACGGTGTCGATGCTCTCCCTGCCGAAGAGCTGGCGAGAGCGTGCCCTGGCAAGGATCGGCGGGGTGAGTGTCGAGGAGGTTCGCGCAGAGTCTCCGGTCGGCACCATGATCTCGGTCGGCGCCCAGGAGTTCCGGGCTGCCCTGCCGAATCCGCGGCCGCTGACCGACGACCAGCTCGCACGCCTCAGGATGCCGATCTATGTCGCGATCGCCGGTGACCAGTCGCTGGCGGGTGGTGAGCGGGCCGCCGCCCGAGCGCGGCAGCTTCCCGACGCCACCGTCGAGATCTGGCCCAACACCACGCACTCCCTGCCCATGCAGGTCCACGAGGCGCTCGCGCACCGCCTGAGCGGCATCTGGGACAGGCAACCACAGCCGGGCACAACGATGGACGAATCGCGCCCGCCAATCTGAGCCGATGGCGTTGCCTTTCCAGGAGGTGACGCCGCGCAGCCGGGGAGGGTGCCGCCGGGAGACGGCTTCGGTATCGTCCCCGGGGTCGATGTCACCCGAACGACCGTTAAGCTAATCAGGTGTGTGACGAAGACCTCTATCCGCCGGACCGGTTGGCAGCGGCCCAGAAGGCCGTTGCCGAGGCCGGCCTGGACGCCCTGCTCATCCCGCCGGGCTCCGACCTGCGCTATCTGACCGGCTATCACGCGCACGCCCTCGAACGGCTCACCTGCCTGGTGCTGCCGGTGACCGGTGAGCCCACCCTCGTCGTACCGACGCTGGAACGGCCGGCGGCCGAGGCGTCACCGGCGCCACGCACGGGGGTACGAATCGTGGACCACCCGGACGGCACCGACCCGTACCCGTTGGTGGTGCGGGCCCTCGGCGGGCCCGTCGGTGCGGTCGGGCTCGGCGACCGGATGTGGGCCGAGCAGGTGCTCGCGCTGCGCGACGCGCTCCCCGGCACCACCCAGCGGCTCGCCGGTGAGGTGTTGCGGCGGTTGCGGCTGCGCAAGTCGCCGGCCGAGGTGGCGGCGCTGCGGGAGGCCGGCGCCGCGATCGACGCGGTACACGCCCGGATGGCCGAGTGGCTCCGCCCCGGCCGGACCGAGGCACAGGTCGTCGCCGACATCTCGGTCGCGATCCGGGAGGCCGGACACGCCACCGCCGATTTCGCGATCGTCGCCGCCGGGCCGAACGGGGCAAGCCCGCACCACGGCACCTCCGACCGGGTGATCGAGGTCGGCGAGCCGGTGGTCGTCGACATCGGCGGGACGATGCCGTCCGGCTACTGCTCCGACTCGACCCGCTGCTACGTCGTCGGCAGCCCACCGCCGGACTTCACCGACTACTACCAGGTGCTGCACGCGGCCCAGCAGGCGGCGGTCGGGGCGGTACGGCCCGGGGTCAGCGCGGCGGCCGTCGACTCGGTGGCTCGCGAGGTCATCGCCGACGCCGGCTACGGTGCCGCCTTCCTGCACCGCACCGGGCACGGGATCGGGCTGGACGGACACGAGGACCCGTATCTGGTCGCCGGCAACGAGCTGCCGCTGGAACCGGGGATGACGTTCTCGATCGAGCCGGGCATCTATCTGGCCGGCCGGCACGGCGCCCGGATCGAGGACATCGTGGTCTGTACTCCGGACGGGGTGGAGCGGCTCAACACCGTTGCACGGGAGTTGGTGCTGCTGTGACCGGGCCAGCGCTGCCCAGCGGAGCTGCCGACCGGCGCCACGAGCGAGCTGCCGACCAGCGCCGCGCCACCGGCCGGGCACCCCGGACGGCTCAGGCACACCAGACACACCAGGCGTGCCGTCTCATCGACGAGCGGAGTGGGAGAGCCCGATGACCGTCGACCGGATCCTGCCCACCGACGAGGCGTACGAGTTGCTCGAACTCGTCACCGAACTCGCCGACCGGGAACTCGCGCCCCGGGTGGCCGACTTCGAACAGCGTGGCGAGTTCCCGCGCGAGCTGCTGCGTACCCTCGGCCGGGCCGGACTGCTCGGTCTGCCGTACCCGGAGGAGCACGGCGGCGCGGCGCAGCCGTACGAGGTCTACCTCCAGGTGCTGGAGATCCTGGCCAGCCGCTGGTTGGCGGTGGCCGAGGCGGTGAGCGTGCACACCCTCTCCTGCTATCCGGTGGCGACCTACGGCGGCGAGCAGGTACGCAAACTGCTGCCGGACATGATCGGCGGCGAGCTGCTGGGGGCGTACTGCCTCTCCGAGCCGCAGGGTGGTTCGGACGCGGCAGCGCTCACCACCCGGGCCAGCCGGGACGGCGACGACTACCTCGTCTCCGGTACCAAGGCCTGGATCACGCACGCGGCCAACGCCGACTTCTACAACATCTTCTGCCGCACCGGCGGACCGGGTGCCGGCGGCATCTCCTGCCTGCTCGCCGACGCCGGCACCGCCGGGATCGTCCCGCAGTCCCCGGAGCGCACCATGGGGCTGCGCTCCTCGCCGGTGGCGCAGATCGCCTTCGACGGCGCCCGGGTGCCAGCCGACCGGCTGGTCGGTGCCGAGGGGGAGGGGTTCCGGATCGCACTGTCGGCGCTGGACAGTGGCCGGCTGGGCATCGCCGCCTGCGCCGTCGGGCTGGCCCAGGCCGCGCTCGACTACGCGGTGGACTACGCCCGGCAGCGGGAGCAGTTCGGCCAGCCGATCATCGACTTCCAGGGGCTGGGTTTCCTCCTGGCCGACCTGGCGACCCAGGTGTCGGCGGCCCGGGCGCTGACCCTGGCCGCGGCCCGGCTGCGGGACGCCGGACGGCCGTACTCGACCGAGGCGGCCAAGGCGAAGCTCTTCGCCACCGACACGGCGATGCGGGTCACCACCGACGCGGTGCAGGTGCTCGGCGGTGCCGGCTACGTGGCTGACCATCCGGTCGAGCGCTACATGCGGGAGGCGAAGGTGTTGCAGATCGTCGAGGGGACCAACCAGATCCAACGCCTGGTGATCGCCCGCTCCCTCGCCCGCTGACTTGCCCGGCGCCGCCGACCGTCCGGTCGCCCGCTGACTGCTCGTTCGCCCGCTGACCGGGACCGTCGCCCCTGCCCACCGCTGCCGCCCCGAGCGCCGGTGGGCGGGGGCGGCGGGTGGTCGTCACGGGTCGCGTGCCGCTCGACCTGACAACGCGCGGCGGGGACGCGGCCGGTTCGGCGTCGTCCCGAGCGCTTATTGCGGGTAGGTTGCACGCCGTGGAGGAGACCGATCGGGCCATCGTGGCGGCTCTGGCCGCCGACGGCCGGCTGTCGTACACGGATCTGGCCGAGCGGGTCGGACTGTCGGTGTCCGCGGTGCACCAGCGGGTCCGCCGGCTGGAGCAGCGCGGCGTGATCAAGGGGTACGCGGCGCGGATCGCGTTCGAGGCGATCGACCTGCCGTTGAGCGCGTTCGTGGCGATCCGCCCGCTGGATCCGTCGCAGCCGGACGACGCGCCCGACCGGCTGGCCCACCTGCCGGAGATCGACTCGTGCTACTCGGTGGCGGGGGAGGACTTCTACCTGCTGCTGGTCCGGGTGGCCAGTCCGGTGGATCTGGAGCGGGTACTCCAGGAGATCCGTACCGCCGCGAACGTCACCACCAGGACCACGGTGGTGCTCTCGATCCCGTACGAGAGCCGTCCGCCGAAGCTGCCGGTTGGGTCGAAGCCGCCGGTGGAGCCGAGGTTCAGTGCGGAGCCGGGGACGGCCCGGCTGCGGACGCTGCCGCCCGACCCGACGAGTTCCAGCGCAGGATGACCGGGCGGCCGTGCTCGTAGCCGAGCGTGGAGACGGTGCCGGTGTCCAGGCGCAGCAGCCCGCCACCGCTGGGCGGTAGCCCGATCCAGCGTGCCCCGGCCACCCGCAGGCTGTGCCCGTGCGCCACCAGGGCCACGTCACCGGCGTCGAGCAGTGCGGTCGCCCTGGCGAGTACCCGATCGAGCCGGTTGCCGACCCGCTCCGGGGACTCACCGCCGGGGCAGCCGTCGGTCCAGAGCAGCCAGTCCGGACGTTCCCGCCGGATCTCGTCACCGGTCTGACCCTCGTACTCCCCGTAGTTCCACTCGCTGAGGTCCTCGTCGACCTCCGTGACGCGCAGGCCGGCGAGTTCGGCGGTGCGCAGCGCCCGTCGCCGGGGACTGGAGAGTACGGCGGCGAAGTGCCGTCCGCCGAGTTCGGTGGCCACCTCGCGGGCCTGGCGTTCGCCCCTCGGGGTGAGGTCGAGGTCGGTGTGGGAGGTGTGCCGGTGGGCGGCGCTCCAGGCGGTCTCGCCGTGGCGGATGAGGATGATCTCGGCCATCTCTCCAGTCAACCATCCCAGCCGCCCGATCCCCTCAGACTAGTGTCCTAGGATGCCTTACGGGATGTGTGCCACCGGGCAAGGCCGGACCCGAGAAGACGCCGAGGGGCAAGGGCCCTTCGGGTTTGTCGAGATTTCTGGCTTCTGGGGCGATTAGGTAGGTTTCACGGCTGGTCTGTCGGGCAACTCAGCTATCGGCCAGCCGCGCGAGCGGAGCCATCGAGGTGAGGAGTGCGACATGAGTGCCATGGACAAGATGCGCCACAAGGCCGAGGAGTTGAAGGGCGCCGCCAAGGAACGAATGGGCGACCGCACCGACAACGAGCAGATGCGCGGCGAGGGCGCCTCCGAGCAGATGCGGGCCAAGGCGAAGCAGGCCGGCTCCAACGCCAAGGAAGCCGGCCGCAACGCCAAGGACACGTTCGACCGTTGACGGGTCGTCCGACCTCAGTGATCGGTCTGAGTGCCGTGCCGGGCCCACCAGGCCCGGCCGGCCTCGGGCAGGGTGTCGATCGGGTCGTAGTACGCGTACCGCCGGTCCAACGCCGCGATATCGTCCGACTCGATCGACGTACGGTAGTTCTTGGTCCAGTACGAGATGCCGCGTTCGCGGTCGTACTCGGTGACCATGTGCACCCAGCGCTTGCCGACGAACGGCACGTCGCAGACGATCCGTGGAGTGGCGTAGCCGGGCAGGTAGCCCATCATGTCGTGCTGGAGCCGCTGGGCGTGCCAGACCGGCACCCGCCAGTGTTCGGCGTTCGGGATCATGTCGCACATGTAGAAGTAGTACGGCAGGATTCCCGCTTCCCCCTGGAGCGTGAAGCAGAGGTCGAGCAGGTCGGCGGCGGTCGCGTTGACGCCGCGCATCAGTACGCCCTGGTTGCGTACGTCGCGGACGCCGACCTCCAGTGCCGTCTGGGCGGCCCGGGCGACCAGCGGGGTGAGCGACTGGACGTGGTTGACGTGGGTGTGGATGGCGAGGTTGACGCCGCGCCGGGCGGCGGTCCGGGCGACCCGTTCGAGTCCCTCCACCACCTCCGGCTGGAGCCAGTGCTGGGGGAGTCCGGCGAGTGCCTTCGTGGCGAGCCGGATGTCCCGGATGGTCTCGATCTCCAGTAGCCGCATCAGGTACGACTCGAGGTTTCGCCACGGCACGTTGGCGACGTCGCCGCCGGAGACCACCACGTCGCGGACGCCGGGATGGGCGCGCAGGTACGCGATGTGCGCGTCGTACCGGTCGACGGGCTTGAGGCGCAGCCGGAGCTTGTCGACGGTGGGGGTGGAGTTGCCGACGAGGTCCATCCGGGTGCAGTGCCCGCAGTACTGGGGGCAGGTGGAGAGCAGTTCGGCGAGGACCTTGGTCGGGTAGCGGTGGGTGAGGCCCTCGGCTACCCACATGTCGTGTTCGTGCAGCGAGTCGCGGGTGGCGTACGGGTGGGAGGGCCAGTCGGTGCGCCGGTCGGTGGCGAGCGGCAGCATGTAGCGGCGGATCGGGTCGGCCCGGAAGGTGTCGGTGCTGATCGGTCCGTCCGGCACCATCGTGTTGAGCATCTGCGGTGGCACCAGCATCGACATGGTGGCCTGGGTGGCCTGGTCGGTGGTGAGGTCGGCGTAGCAGTCGTCGTCGACGGTGTCGCCGAGTACGGCGCGGAGCTGCTTGACGTTCTTGACGCAGTTGGCGCGCTGCCACTGGGCGGATTCCCACTGTTCCCGGGTGACCTGGCGCCAGCCCGGGAAGCGGGTCCAGTCGGGTTCGACGAGGGTGCGGCGGCGGTATTCGTAGGGCTGGCCGGCGCGTGGTGCCTCGGTCGGCGCCGGGCCGCTGGGGTTGCGGGGGGCGAGCACGGCGGTTGCCGGTTCGACCTGGGTCATGGCGCCTCCTCCAGTTTCGGGTGCCGGTCGGCTTCGGCCGGGTGGCCTCGATCTCGAACGCTACTGGAAGATTTCCCGTCTAGGAAATATCCTGCCGTAAGTTTTCCTGTCTCCGGCAGCCCTAAAGGATCCCTGAAGCGCTGACGGGTCCTTGACGGATCTGACGGATCGCCGACAGGGAGTGACGCGGCGATGCCCGCTGGGGGCGTCTGAGTGATGGCCCGCTGGAGGCGGCGGTCGGGAGGAGGAGGCGGTGTGAAGGCGACATCGGAAGGTGCGGCGGTCACCTCGGCGGTCGGGCTGCGCCGGGTACTCGAACCGTCCGGGGTGCTGCCGCAGGCGGCGTACCGGCTCGATGCCCGCAGTGAGATCGCCGCCGACGAGGTCCGGGTCCGGGTCGAACGGCTGAACCTGGACGCGGCGAGCTTCCGGCAGTTGTCGGAGAAGCACGGCGGGGACGGAGGGGCGGTCCGGGCCGAGGTGCTGGAGATCATCCGTACCCGGGGCAAGATGCACAACCCGGTCACGGGTTCCGGCGGGATGCTTGTCGGCACGGTCGACGAGGTGGGTCCGGAGTCACCGTTGCCGGTCAAGCCGGGCGACCGGGTGGCGACGCTGGTCTCGCTGACCCTGACCCCGCTGGTCGTCACCGACGACCTCGCCGGCTGGGACGGCCGCTCCGAGCAGGTGCCGTGTGCGGGGTACGCGATCCTGTTCGCCCGCTCGATCGTGGCGGTACTCCCGGACGACCTCGATCCCCGGCTGAGCCTGGCGGTCTTCGACGTCTGCGGCGCGCCGGCGCTTACCGCCCGGACGGTGCGCGGCCATTCGGCGCCCCGGGTGGCGGTGCTCGGCGGGGCGGGCAAGAGCGGTTCGCTGGCCCTGGCCGCCGCCCGGCAGGCCGGGGCCGCCCGGACCGTCGGCGTGGTGCCGGTACCCACCGAGCGAGACCGGCTGGTCGCCGCCGGGCTCGCCGACGAGGTGGTGCTGGCCGATGCCCGGGATCCGGTGGCGTTGGCGGCGGCGGTGACGGGTGCGCTGGGTGGGCCGGCGGACGTCACGGTGGTCTGTGTCGACGTGCCGGGTTGCGAGCACGGGGCGATCCTGGCCACCGCCGACGGCGGGACGGTGATCTTCTTCTCGATGGCGACGAGTTTCGCCTCGGCGGCGCTCGGTGCGGAGGGGCTGGCGGCGGACGTGACGATGCTGATCGGCAACGGTTACCTGCCGGGGCATGCCGAGTACGCGCTGTCGTTGCTGCGTACGGTGCCCGGAGTGCGGGCGCTGTTCACGGACCGGCTCGCGGCAGACTGATGCCATGACGAACCCCTCGACTCTCTACCGTGGCGGCCGGTTGTACTGTCCGGCCGATCCGCGGGCGACCGCGCTGCTGGTCCGGGACGGCCGGATCGACTGGCTGGGTGTCGACGCCGACGCTCCGGCCGCCGACCGGGTGGTGGAGTTGGACGGCGCGCTGGTGACCCCCGCGTTCGTGGACGCGCACGTGCACGCCACCGACACCGGGTTGGCGCTGTCCGGGCTGGACCTGTCCGGGGCGCGGTCGGCGGCGGAGGTCTGTGCGGCGGTGGCCGGGTTCGCGGCGGGGCTGCCGGCCGACGCGGTGGTGTTGGGGCACGGCTGGGACGAGTCGGGCTGGTCGGACCGGCGGGTGCCGGCGGCGGCGGAGTTGGATCGGGCGGCCGGTGGCCGGCGGGTGTACCTGTCCCAGGCGTCGATCCATTCGGCGCTCTGCTCGTCGGCGCTGCTGGCGGCGGTGCCGGAGGTGGCCGGGGTGCCGGGGTACGACGCGTCGGGCTGGTTGCGCCGGGATGCCCACCACGTGGTGCGGGAGTTGGCGTTGGGTTCGGTGACCGAGGCGCAGCGGCGGGCGGCGCAGCGGGTGGCGTTGCGTCGGGCGGCGTCGTTGGGGATCGCGGCGGTGCACGAGTGTGGTGGGCCGGAGATCTCCAGCGAGGCGGACTTCACCGCCGTGCTGGCACTGTCCGGTGTCGACGGTCCGGAGGTGTACGGCTACTGGGGCGAGCTGATGGGGGCGGAGCGGGCCCGCCAGCTCGGTGCGGTGGGTGCCGGTGGTGACCTGTTCGCCGACGGTGCGCTGGGTGCGCGTACGGCGTACCTGTCGGTGCCGTACGACGACGGTGAGCCGGGGGCGTGCGGGCACGGCTATCTGACTGCGGAGCAGGTTCGGGATCATCTGTTGGACTGTGCGGCGCACGGGGTGCAGGGCGGTTTCCACGCGATCGGGGACGCGGCGGTCGACACGGTGCTCTCCGGGTTCGCGGGTGCGGCGCAGGTGCTCGGG
The DNA here is from genome assembly GCF_002846275.1 of Plantactinospora sp. CNZ320. Taxonomy (NCBI): domain Bacteria; kingdom Bacillati; phylum Actinomycetota; class Actinomycetes; order Micromonosporales; family Micromonosporaceae; genus Plantactinospora; species Plantactinospora sp. CNZ320. Next base: position 1,122,086 of record NZ_PJMP01000001.1, on the reverse strand, counting down.
GTGGAGCGGTTGCGGGCGGCCCGGCACCGCGTCGAGCATGCCGAGATCATGAACAAGCGGTTGATCGCCGGTTTCGTCGAGTACGGGATCGTGGCGAGCATGCAGCCGGCGTTCGACCGGTTGTGGGGTGGCGAGGAGCGGATGTACGCGTCGCGGTTGGGTGTGCGGCGGTCGCTGGAGTCGAATCCGATGGGTGCGATGCACGGGGTGGGGGTGACGCTGGCGTTCGGTTCGGATTCGCCGGTGACGCCGCTCGATCCGTGGGGTTCGGTGCGGGCGGCGGTGGCGCATTTCAATCCGGCGCAGCGGTTGAGTGTGCGGGCGGCGTTCGCGGCGCACACCCGGGGTGGTTGGCGGGCGGTGCCGGCGGGTGCGGGTGGCCGGGATCCACGGTTGACCGAGGGGGTGCTGGTGCCGGGGGCGGCGGCCACGTTCGCGGTCTGGTCGACGCCGGCCGGGGTGGACGGTGGCTTGCCGGTGTTGGTGTCGGCGAATCCGGAGGAGCGGGGGCCGGAGGATCCGACGCCGTTGCCGTCGTGTCGGTGGACGGTGCTACGCGGTGCGGTGATCTACGACGGGGAGGACGCGTCGTGACGGGATGGTGGGGGTCGGGCGATGACGTCGGGTAGCGGGTCGGGCGGCAAGCTGGCGTTGGATCCGGTGCTGGTGGGTCGGGCCCGGGAGTTGGCCCGGCTGGCGGGGCAGCCGGTGGTGGAGTTGGCCCGTGGCCACACGACGGTGTCGGTGGAGCGGGCGGTGTTGCGGCTGGCCGGGGTGACGGGTGCGGATCCGGATGGGATTCCGTGGGTGAACCGGCTGGTCGACGCGGTGGTCGCGGAGGTGGGGCTGGCGCACGGGGTGGCGTTGCCGGTGTTCGACGCGCTGCGCCGGGAGTTGGGTGCGGCGCCGCCGGCTCGGGATGTCGGGGCGGCGGTGACGTTGCTGGCGCAGAAGGCGGCGGCCGGGTCGGTGCGGTTCGAGGTGCCGTCGGGGCGGGCGGCGGGGTCGGCCCGGGCGGCGGCGCGGCGGGCGGTCGGCGTCGGGTTGCGCCGGATCGACCGCCGTCGGGCGGAGCGGGATCGGATGGTACGTCGGCACGGCGATCCGGCGCAGCGGCCGTGGATCTATCTGATCGTGGCGACGGGTGACATCTACGAGGACATTCCGCAGGCGCAGGCGGCGGCGCGGGCGGGTGCGGACGTGATCGCGGTGATCCGGTCGACGGGGCAGTCGTTGCTGGACTATGTGCCGGAGGGGGCGACCCGGGAGGGTTTCGCGGGTACGTACGCGACGCAGGAGAACTTCCGGCTGATGCGGGCGGCGCTGGATGAGTCGTCGAGGGAGTTGGGCCGGTACGTCCGGTTGACCAACTACGCGTCCGGGTTGTGCATGCCGGAGATGGCGGTGCTGGCCGGCCTGGAGCGGCTGGACATGATGCTCAACGACTCGATGTACGGGATCCTGTTCCGGGACATCAATCCGGTGCGTACCTTCGTGGACCAGCGGTTCTCCCGGCAGGTGCACGCCCGGGCGGGGATCATCATCAACACGGGTGAGGACAACTACCTGACGACGGCGGACGCGGTCGACGAGGCGCACACGGTGACGGTGTCGCAGCTGCTCAACGAGTATTTCGCGCACGAGGCGGGGCTGCCGGACGCGCAGTTGGGGCTGGGGCACGCGTTCGAGATCGATCCGGATCTGCCGGAGTCGTTCCGGTTGGAGTTGGCGCACGCGCTGCTGGCCCGGGAGTTGTTTCCGGATGCGCCGTTGAAGTGGATGCCGCCGACCCGGCACATGACCGGGGACGTGTTCCGGGGCAACCTGCTGGACGGGTTCTTCAACCTGGTGGGGACGATGACCGGTCAGGGGATCCTGCTGGTCGGGATGATGACCGAGGCGGTGGTGACGCCGTGGTTGTCGGATCGGGACATCGCCCTGCGCAACGTCCGGTACGTCCTAGGCGCGGCTGGCGGGTTGCACGAGGATTTCGTGCCGGCGCCGGGTGGGTTCATCCAGCGGCGGGCGGCGACGGTGCTGGGTGAGGCGGTGTCGTTGCTGGAGCGGATCGTCGACGGCGGGTTGTTGCCGGCGATCGCGGACGGCACGTTCGGGATCACGAAGCGGCCGGCGGACCGGGGTCGTGGCCTGGCCGGGGTGGCGGCGCACGCCGACGACTACTACAACCCGGCGACCGAGTTGCTGGAGGCGGGCTCGTGAGCGCCGGTCCGGTGGTGCGGCCGTACGGGGACGCGACTGGTGACGGGATGGTGCAGGTGTCGTTCACCCTGCCGGTGCCGCACGACAAGCGGGCCGAGGGGGCGGCGCTGCAACTGGCGGCGAAGATGGGGCTGGATCCGGCGATGCTCGTGCACAGCCGGCAGGTGGGTGACGGCTTCACCTTCTTCGTCGTCTACGGCCGGGTGAACCATCTGGTGGACCTGTCGGCGGTGCGGGTGGTGGAGCGGGACTATCCGTTGTTGTCGGCGAAGGAGGTCAACGCGCTGATCCGGCGGCGGCTGCGGCGCAAGTTGTCGGTGGTGGGTGCGTGCATCGGCACCGACGCGCACACGGTCGGGATCGACGCGATCCTGAACGTGAAGGGGATCGCCGGGGAGAAGGGCCTGGAGTACTACCGGGAGTTGCGGGTGACGAACCTGGGTGCCCAGGTGAGTGTGCCGGAGCTGGTGGCGGCGGCTCGGGCGGAGCGGGCGGACGCGGTGTTGGTGTCGCAGGTGGTGACGCAGCGGGATGCGCACCTGCACAACACCCGGGAGATGTCGGCGGCGTTCCGGGAGGCGATGCCGGCGGGTCGGCGGCCGCTGCTGGTGGTCGGTGGTCCGCGGTTCGACGAGTTGATGGCCGGGGAGTTGGGGGTGGACCGGATCTTCGGCCGGGGGACGACGCCGGGCGAGGTGGCGAGTTATCTGGTGCATCGGCTGGTGGTGGGCGCCGGCCCGGCTGGGCGGGACGGTGCGGCGGCCGGGGTGACGGCGGCAGCGGGAGATGCGGCACGAGGTGATCGGGATCGGTCAGCGGGCCGGGGATCGGAAGGGGTGCACGGATGACGGCAGGGGACGGGGCGACGGATCCGCGGCTGGGGCTGACGGTGCTGCACCGCCGGTACGTGCCGTACTCGCACGCGCACTACGCCGGGAACCTGGTCGACGGGGCGTACGCGTTGGGGTTGTTCGGTGACGTGGCGACCGAGGTATGCATCCGGACCGACGGTGACGAGGGGTTGTTCGCCGGTTACGCCGACGTCCGGTTCCAGGCGCCGATCCGGGCCGGCGACGTGCTGGAGGTGTCGGCGACGGTGACCCGGGTCGGCAGTCGCAGCCGCACCTGCGAGTTCGAGTGCCGGGTGGTGTGTCGGGGGCGGCCGGACCGGGGCGGGTCGGCGGCCGAGGTGCTCGATCCGCCGCTGGTGGCGGTGACCGCGGTCGGCACGGTGGTGGTGCCGGCCGGTGCCGCCGAGCCGGTGCCGACGGCCGACGGCGGGCCCCGGTAGCGGTGCCGTCGTACGCGGTCTGCGCCGACGTCGGTTCCACCTGGACGAAGGTGGCGGTGGTGGACCTGGCCGACGGCACGTTGCTGGCCTCGGCGTCGGGTCGGACCACTGTCGGCACCGACGTGTTGCACGGCCTGGACGCGGCGGTGGCCGAGGCGACGGCCGGGCTGTCCGGTGTCCGCTCCGCACCCTGGTTCGTCTGCTCGTCCGCCGGTGGTGGGCTGCGGCTGGCGGTGCTCGGCTACGAGGAGCTGGTCACGGCCCGGGCCGGGCAGCAGGTCGGGTTGTCGGCCGGGGCCCGGGTGGTGCACGTGGGTGCCGGCCGGCTCGACGGGGCCGGGTTGGTGGCGTTGCGGGCCGCCCGGCCGGACGTGGTGTTGCTGGTCGGCGGGACCGACGGCGGTGACGCGGAGGTGTTGACCGCGAACGCGCGGCGGCTGGCCCGGGCCCGGTGGCGGGTGCCGGTGGTGGTTGCCGGGAACGCGGTGGCGGCTCCGGAGGCCCGGGAGGTGCTGGCCGGGCGGGGGGTGCCGGTGACGGTGGCGGCCAACGTGCTGCCGTCGATCGGGGTACTGGCGGCGGGGCCGGCCCGGGCGGCGATCCGGGAGGTGTTCCTGCGGCACGTGATCGGCGGGAAGCGGCTCTCCCGGGGTCCCCGGTTCGCCCGGCTGGTCCGGGCGGCGACCCCGGACGCGGTGTTGACCGGGGTGGAGTCGCTCGCCGACGCGCTGGGCGGGGATCTGCTGGTGGTCGACGTCGGCGGGGCGACCACCGACGTGTATTCGGTGCTGGTGCCGGACGAGCGGGCCGGTGGGCCGGGGCGACCGGCGGCGGGGACGCTGTGGCGGTCCCGGACCGTCGAGGGGGATCTGGGGGTGCGGTGGAGCGCGCCGGGGGTGGTGCGGGCGGCGGTGGCCGAGCGGCTGCTGTCCCCGGACGAGGAGGGGCCGTTGACGGCGGTGGCGGCGACGCTGGCGGCCGAACCGGGCCGGTTGGTGGTAGGTGCACCGGAGCGGGTGGCGGAGCGGCGGATCGCGGCGCTGGCCGCCGTGGTGGCGGTACGCCGGCATGCCCGGGGCGGTGGGGTGTCGGGGCAGCCGGGGCGGGACCTGCGGGACGTGCGGCTGCTGGTCGGCTCCGGTGGGGTGCTGCGGCATGCCGGGCCGGTGGACGGGGCGGGGCTGCTCGGCGGGGTGTCGACCGACCATGCCGGTGGTTGGGCGCTGCCCCGGGCGGCTCGTACGGTGGTCGACGCCAGGTACGTGCTGGCGGCGGCGGGGCTGTTGGCGCAGCCGCATCCGGCGGCCGCGGTCGGGCTGCTACGCCGGCACCTGCTGTCCGGCTGAGCCGGCGGGATGAGCCGGGGACCCGGGCGCGGCGGCTGGCCGGCCGGGCGGTGTCCGGCGGGGGAACGGGAGACGAACCGGCGGTGCTGCGGCGTGCCGGATCCGACACGCCGCATCGAACGGCACGACTGGCCGGGGGGCGGTTGACAGTGCCCGGGGGTGACCACGTACCGTCTTTGAGTCCTACAACGGGAAGTGGCTGTTGTTCGCTTCGTCCCTTCGTCCGCTGGCCGAGCGGCATGTGTTCGTGTCGTCGCAACGGCCAGGTCCAGCGGGCGGGGGTCGGCGGGGCGGCGCGAACCGGCTGCGGTTACCGGTGTTCGGGCAGGGTTTTGCGGGCGGCCAGTAGACAACGGCCCGACGGGAACAGCCAGTTCACGTCCGGTCGGTCCGAAGGTCGTGTCGCGGTGCCCTACCACACCGGCCGGGGAGGGCCTGGGAGCATCGGGGCGTGGCCTGTCGGCCGCGCCCCGATTTTCGTCCAGCCCTCATGTTTCGGGCCGCTTCCGAACGTCGTTCTCCCGGCTTGGCGTCGTCGTTCTCCCGGCCTGGCGGAGGACCGTGGCGAGCACGGCTGTGGTCCGGGGCGGCCGGGCCGGTAGCCTTCCGCGGGTGGGTCGCACCGGCGTCGGGGCCGGTGGCGTTCGAGAAGACGTGAGGCGCGCGTGACAGTGGTGACGGCCGAGCCGCCGGAGACTGCCGAGGGTGGGGACCGGCCCGCCGAGCCGGCCGCGGCACCCCTGCCGATGTGGTTGGCGCTGCCGGCCGCGGTCGGTGCCGGGCTGGTGCTGCTGCTGGCGTTCCCGCCGTACGGGGTGTGGTGGCTGGCGCCGGTCGGGGTGGCGCTGCTGTCGGTGGCCGTACACCGGCGCCGGTTGCGGGCCGGGTTCGGCCTCGGCACCCTGGCCGGGCTGGCGCTGTTCCTGCCGATGCTGAGCTGGACGAACCTCTACACCGGCAACGTGCCGTGGCTGCTGTTGTCCGGGTTGCAGGCGGCCTATCTGGGGCTGCTGGGGTTGGCGTTGGCGTTCACCGGTCCGCTGGTGGACCGGTTCCGCTGGTCGTGGCCGCTGGTCACCGGGGTGCTGTGGGTGGCGCAGGAGGCGCTGCGGGACCGTACGCCGTTCGGCGGGTTCCCGTGGGGGCGGCTCGGGTTCAGCCAGGGTGACTCGCCGACGTTGCGGCTGGCCGCGTACGGCGGTGCCCCGCTGGTCACCTTCGTGGTGGCGGTGGCCGGCGGGCTGCTGGTGGTGGCGGTGTGGCGGCCGTGGCGGGCGTTGCCGGCGGCCGGGTGGCTGCGCGGGGCCGGCTTCGTCGCCGGGGCGGCGGCGCTGCTCGCGGGTGGGCTGCTGGTGCCGCTGGCCGGGGTCGGTTCCGACACCGCCCAGGTGGCGATCGTGCAGGGCAACGTGCCGCGGATGGGGCTCGACTTCAACGCCCAGCGGCAGGCGGTGCTGGACAACCACGTCGAGGCCACCATCGAGCTGGGCCGCCAGGTCGCGGCCGGCGAGGCGGAGCAGCCCGATCTGGTGGTCTGGCCGGAGAACTCCAGCGATGTCGACCCGACCCGCAACCCGTCGGCGGGGCGGCGGATCTCGGAGGCGGCGGACGCGGTCGGGGCGCCGATCCTGGTCGGCGCGGTGCTGCTCGGCCCGGGCGAGGGGCAGGTGCGCAACGCGGGGCTGGTGTGGTTGCCGGGTACCGGCCAGGACACCTCGCAGATGTACATCAAGCGGCATCCGGTGCCGTTCGCCGAGTACGTGCCGTTGCGGGACATCGCCCGGCTGGTCAGCAAGGAGGTGGACCGGGTACGCAACGACTTCGTCGCCGGTACCGAGCCGGGGGTGCTGCGGGTCGGCGGGGTGACGCTCGGTGACGTGATCTGTTTCGAGGTCGCTTACGACGAGGTGGTGCGGGACACCGTGACCGGTGGGGCGCAGGTGCTGGTGGTGCAGACCAACAACGCCACGTTCAACGTCGCGGAGGCCGAGCAGCAGTTGGCGATGGTGCGGCTGCGGGCGGTGGAGCACGGCCGGGAGGCGTTGATGGCCTCGACGGTAGGTGTTTCCGGGTTCGTCGGGGCCGACGGGCGGGTAACCGGGGCGACCGGGTTCAACACCAGGGCGGTGGTGACCCGGCAGATGCACCTCGGGGAGACCCGTACGGTCGCCACCCGGGTCGGCCTCTGGCCGGAGGTGGCGCTGCTGGCCATGGCTGCCGCGGCGCTCGCCGCCGCGATGCTGACCCGTCGGCGTCCGCTTCCCGGGGTCGGTACGGCGACGGCCGGCGACCCGGCGGATGCGGAGGAGCGGTGAATGAGTCGACGGGGGAGCACGGGGGCGGCTATCCGGGGGTGGGCCGGGTGCTGGTGGTGGTGCCCACCTACAACGAGGCCGACAACATCGGGGTGATCGTCGACCGGGTGCACCGGGCGGTGCCGTCGGTGGAGATCCTGGTCGTCGACGACAACAGCCCGGACGGGACCGGGGAGATCGCGGATCGGATGGCGCGGGCCGACTCCCGGGTGCACGTGCTGCACCGGCCCGGTAAGCAGGGGCTGGGTGCGGCGTACGTGGCGGGGTTCACCCTCGCGGCCGAGCAGGGCTACGACGCCGTGGTGGAGATGGACGCCGACGGTTCGCACGCCCCGGAGGAACTGCCCCGGCTGCTGGACGCGGCCCGGGACGCGGACGTGGTGATCGGGTCCCGCTGGACGTCGGGCGGTCAGGTGGTGAACTGGCCGTGGCACCGGCAGCTGCTGTCCCGGGGCGGCAACCTCTACACCCGGGTGGCGTTGGGGATGCCGCTGTCGGACGCCACCGGCGGTTTCCGGGTGTACCGGGTGCCGGCGCTGGCCCGCCTCGACCTCGACTCGGTCGCCTCGCAGGGGTACTCGTTCCAGGTGGAGCTCTCCTGGCGGGCGCACCGGGCCGGGCTGCGTACGGTGGAGGTGCCGATCACGTTCGCCGAGCGGGAGCGGGGGGCGAGCAAGATGAGTCCCGTGATCATCGGCGAGGCGTTGTGGCGGGTCACGCTCTGGTCGGTGGGGGACCGGGGACCGGTGTCGGGTCGGGGGGCGCGCCGGGACGGTACCGGGGATCATCGGCTGCGCTGGCCGTGACCGGGGGCGTGTCATGCTGGACGTACGGGCGTTGTGGGTCCGACTTCCGGATGGGGTGAGATGCGCCGAGGGCTGAGGTTCGTACCGCTGGCACTGCTGCTGACCGGGATCGTGGAGGTCGCGGTCTTCGTGCTGCTCGGGCGGTGGATCGGATACGGCTGGGCGATCCTGCTGGTGCTCGCCGCCTCGCTGCTGGGGCTGGCCCTGTTGCGCCGGGAGGGGATGCGGGCCTGGCGGGGGCTGCGGGCCGCTGTCGAGGCTGGCCGGCCGCCTGGTCGGGAGGTCAGCGACGGGCTGGTCGGGCTGCTCGCAGGGCTGCTGCTGGCGATTCCCGGGCTGCTCACCGGGGTGACCGGGTTGCTGTTGATGATGCCGGTGCTGCGTCAACTGGTGCGGGGGCAGGTGCAGCGGGTGGCCGAGCGGCGGGTCTCCGCCCAGGTCGCCGGGGACCTGTTCGGGCCGCGTCGGGTCCGGGTCCGGCGGGGCCAGCCGCGCCCGGACGGTGCCGGGCCGGGGCCCGCCGAGAGTACGCCGACGCCGCCGCCGGTCGCCCCGGGTGGGGCGATCGAGGGCGAGATCGTGGAGCCGCGCCGGCCCTGACCCGTCGCCCCGCCGTGGCGAGGGCGGGGTCACCGGCCGCCAAGGAAGTCGTCCGCAGACGGAAACCGCCCCCACGGTGTGACCGTGGGGGCGGTTGAGTGTGCTGTTGTTGCGCCGGTCAGGCCCGGCCGCGCCGGGTCCGGACCTCTTCGAGCCGCTCGGCGAGGATGCTCTCCAGTTCGGCGATCGAGCGGCGCTCCAGCAGCATGTCCCAGTGGGTACGTGGCGGCTTGGCCTTCTTCTGCTCCGGCTCGCTGCCGTCGACCAGCCGGGCGACGCTGCCGTCGAACTTGCATTCCCAGGTCATCGGCACTTCGGCATCGACGGCGAAGGGCACCTCGAACTGGTGGCCCTTGGCGCAGAGGTACTCTCGGGTCTGTCGCGGGGCAAGCTCGGTGTTGCGGTCGGACTCGTAGCTGACTGCTCCCAGACGGCTCCCGCGCAGCATGCGCTCGCCCATGATCGGCTTTCCCCTCGGTCGTGATGCTGGTTCTTATCGGTGTAACGACAGGTGCCGGGTGGGCGATTCCCGCCGCCGGCAGAAACGTACAAGTGGTCAAACGCTCCGAGCGTAGCCGGATCTCCGCGCAGGTGATCGGGATCACCGCTGCCGGTGCTGGTTTGCCGGGATATGTCGCCTTGCTCCGATCGGCCGGTCCGGCTGGACCGCAGCGGCGACGGTTACCGACGGTCACGGCTCGGGTGCTGGCCCTGCGGGTTGGGCTGCGGCGGCTACCGGGCGGCCCGTCGAGGTGTCGGCGGCGGCCCGGGCGCTGAGTCCGGCCAGCGCGGCGGCGAGGTCGCTGACCTGGGTGGAGAGCTGGGCAGCCCGCTCCCGGGCGGCGTCCCGGTCGGCTTGCGCCGCTGACAGGCGTACCGTCAGCGCGTCGAGCCGGGCCTCGGCGGTGGCGGCGGCGTCCCGGGCGGCCCGCAGGTCGGCGCGGGTCCGTTCCAGGTCGGCCGCTGCGGTGGCGGCGGTGGCGCGGGCCTCGACGGCGTCGGTCGCCGCCCGTTCGGCCTCGGCGCGGAACCGGGCCGCCTCCTCGGCCGCCCGTTCGGCGGCGGTCCGGGCCTCGGTGGCCGCGGCCCGGAAGCGTTCCGCCTGGCCGAGCGCTTCGGCGGCCGACCTGGTCGCCCGCTCCGACTCGGTCCGGGCCGAGTCACGGTCCCGGGTCGCCTCGGCCAGTTCCCGGGTCAGTTCGGCAAGCCGTCGTCGGTCGGCGTCGGCCTCGGTGCGCACCGCCCGCAGCTCCCGGCGGGCCGCGTCGCGGTCCTGCTCGGCCTGGGTACGCAGCGCGGTGGCGGCGCTGGCGGCCTGCTGGGCGGCGTCCCGGGCGGCGAGCGCGGCGGTGGCCTCGGCGCGGGCCCGCTCGGCGGTCTGCGCGGCCTGCTCCTGTTCGGCCCGGGCGGCGGCCCGTTCGGCGACCGCGGTGCTGGCCGCCTGCTGGGCCTGGTGCAGGGTGACCGCCGCCGTCTCGGCGTCCCGGCGCGCCTCGTCCCGTTCGGTCTGCGCCGCCGCGATCTGGCTGGCCGCCTCGGCCCGCACCTCGGCGAGCCGGCGTTCCACCCCGGCGGGGGAGAGTTCGGCGTGCAGTGCCTCGGCGAGCGCCTCGGTGACCTGGTCGAGCCGGTCGACGACCTCCCAGGTGCGGGCCACCTGGCCGGCCAGCCCCGGTGCGTTGCGGTGCCGCATCCGCTGGTTGCGGGAGGCCCGCTGGCAGGCGCCGTCGTTGTCGCGGCAGTACCGGAACGGCCGGCCCGCCGCCGCCCGCTGCGGTACGGGGCGTCCACAGTGGGCACAGGGCCGGGTTTCGGCCGGCGGCTGCGGGGTGTGGGTCTGCTCGTCCATCGCCGGGGAAGTCTAGTGCGGTCGGACGGCGGCGCAGCGTGCCGTCACGACAGCCGGCGCCCCGGGGCGGCGGGTCAGCGTCGCCGGGGATGCGCGGCGAAGAACTCCCAGATCAGCTCGGTAGCCATGATCCCGACGTCCGGCGCCGCGATGTCGCCGGTCCGCACCCCGGGCCAGGAATGTCCCATCTCGGTCAACACGTAGACCTCGACGTCGCTGCCATCGGCGCACCGTGCCCGGGCCAGCGAGATCGACTGGGCGGGTGGGGCCGGTGCCGGCCGCACCGGGCGGCACCGCAGCCGTTCCTGCCAGGACCGAATCCCGGATGTGAAGTCGTCGGCGTACCCGTCCCGCCCGCCGATGAACGTGATCACCGAGACCGGGCTCTTGGGCGCGTAGTCGGCCGCGGCCGCCCGCTCGCCGATGAACCCGCCGCTGACCACGCCGATCGCGGCGAACCGTCCGGTGGCCTCCACCGCGGCTCGGAAGCTCAGGTCGCCGCCGTTGGAGATGCCGGTCAGGTAGACCCGGTCCGGGTCGACCCGCCAGGTGCCGACCAGATGCTCGGTCAGCGCCGCCAGGAAGCCGACGTCATCCGCCGTGCCGCAGCAGATCAGCGCGTTGAAGCCGCGGTTGACGCCGTCCGGGTAGGCGACCAGGAAGTTGTCCCGTGCGGCCACCTCGTCCAGGCCGATCAGCCGGCTCAGGCCCTGGCCGCTGCCGGGGTACTGGTGCAGGGCGATCACCAGCGGCGTCGGCTGGTCCGAGCGGTAGCCCGGCGGTGCGTGTACCCGGTATCTGCGGGTGGCCCCGCCATGGTCCAGCGTCAACTCGTGCTGCCCCGGCCCCGGCACCGCCCCGGCGGACGGACTGGCCGACGGGCTGGTGGTTGCCGGCTCGCCGCCTCCGCACGCAGCGGCTCCGGCCAGCAGAGCCAACGACACGAACCCCGCTGCCACCCGTCGCATTTTCGGCGCCCTCCTGTGATCGGGCACCCATCCTCGGATTGGGTCTGCATCGGGTCAAGCCTCCGTATACGCCCAAATGGCGTCTACAACGGCACCGGTTCCGGTGCTGCCGCCGACGCCGGTAAATGCGGTGCCCGACCCGACGGCAGCGGCGATACTGGCCGTCGGCCCGGGCCCGGTGCGACATCCCGGTAAGCAGATCCTGGGCCGGTAACGGTGAAGGAGATCGATGAGCGGGCAGCACCCCGACTGGTGGCTCGACGAGCTGGCACACGCCGGACCGGAGCACCTCGACCCGGCGTACGTCGACGGGTACGACCGCAAGGCCGGACACGATCCGCAGGCCGACCTGGAGCTGTTGCGCCAGCATGGGCTGGACGCCGACACGACCCTGGTCGACCTCGGCGCCGGTACCGGTCGGGTCGCCCTGGCCGCCGCACCGCTGTGCCGGCGGGTGGTGGCGGTGGACGTCTCGGCGGCGATGCTGGCCGGGTTGCGGGCCGGCGCCGAGCGGGCCGGGCTGGACAACGTCGAGGTGGTCCGCGCCGGATTCCTCAGCTACACCCACCAGGGACCGCCGGCCGACATCGTCTACAGCCGGCACGCGCTGCACCAGCTACCGGACTTCTGGAAGGCGGTCGCGCTGACCCGGATCGCCGGGCTGCTGCGCCCGGGCGGGGTCCTGCTGCTGCGTGACCTGGTCTACAGCTTCGAGCCGACGCAGGTGGCGGAGCAGTTCGAGACCTGGCTGGCCGGGGCGGCCGAGTCGACCGCCGACGGCTGGACCCGGCAGGAGTACGCCACGCACATCCGCACCGAGCACAGCACCTTCAGTTGGCTGCTCGAACCGATGCTGGTCAGGGCCGGCTTCCGGATCGTCGAGTCGACGGCGAGCCGCGACCCGGCCACCTACGCCAGCTACGTCTGCGTCCGCACCTGACCCGCCCTCCCGGCGGTTGCCGAGCCTGACGCCCCGGCGGTTGCCGATCCGGTGTCCGGGTCACCCGGTGCCGGCGGGCGGATCGGTCGGGTTGTCGCCGGAAGCGGCCGGCGTGGTGCCGAAGAGCAGCCCGAGGTGGGCGTCGAGGGCGGCGACGGCCTCGGCACCGGAGTAGTGCCCGCCGAGGACGTGGATGCCGAGCCCGTCGACCATGGCCAGCAGGGCGGTGGCCGCCTGTGTCGGGTCGACGCGGGCGGCCGTACGGCTGGTCTCCTGCACGGCCCGGATCTGGTCGGCGAGGAAGCTCCGCATCTGGCCGGAACTGTCGCGCAGCCCTTCGGCGATCGCCGGTTTCACCGCGGCGTAGGCGAGGAAGGCGAGGGTGACGTGCCCCTCCAGCCGTCGCGGTTCGTCCAGCGGCAGGATCTGGACCATCAGCGTCCGGACGAGTTCGGCGGGGGAGAGGACCCGGCCGGCGGCGGTCGCCTCGGCGGTGATCCGCTGCTGCGCGTCCCGCATCACCATGTCGAGGGCGAAGGTCATCATCTCGTCCTTGGTGCGGAAGTAGTGCTGCACCATGCCGGTGGAGACCCCCGCCTCGGCCGCCACGTGCCGGAGGCTTACCGCCTCCAGCCCCTGGGTGGCGGCGAGTCGCATCAGGGCGTCGGCCAGCTGCCGGCGGCGGGCGACGTGGTCGGCTCTCCTGGGCACCCGATCACTGTACTGGCACCGCACCGCTTTACATTGCAGTCGTATTGGCATGCCGTCGGCGAGGAGATTACATTGCGGTCGTATTGAAAAGGTGGGGAGGAGCCCGGGATGCAGCTGATCACGTTGGCCGAGACGTCTGCCGGCATGGTGGAACTGGTCGGTGGCAAGGCCGCCGGGCTCGGCGAGCTGATCAAACTCGGGGAGCGGGTGCCGGACGGGTTCTGTCTCACCACCGCCGCCCACGAACGGGGCGTCATCCCCGAGTCGGAGGTGGCGGCGGCGTACCGGGCACTCGGCGGCGGGCCGGTCGCGGTCCGGTCCAGCGCCACCGCCGAGGACCTGCCGCACGCGAGCTTCGCCGGCCAACAGGAGACCTTCCTCGGCGTCACCGGCCTCGACGCGCTGCACGACGCCATCGCCAAGTGCTGGAGTTCGCTGCACGGCGAGCGGGCCGTCGCCTACCGGGAGGCCAACGACATCGACGGGCGTACCGTCCGGATGGCGGTGGTGGTGCAGCGCATGGTCGACCCCGCGGTCGCCGGAGTGCTGTTCACCGCCAACCCGCTCACCGGCTCCCGCACCGAGATGGTGGTCGACGCCGCCCCCGGGCTCGGCAGCGCCGTGGTCGACGGCACCGCCCCGGCCGACCACCACGTCCTCGACGGCAGCCGCTACGACGCCCACGGCTGCCTCAGCTCCGACCAGCTCGCCGAGTTGCACCGGGCCGGCGAGCGGATCCAGGCGCACTTCGGCGTACCGCAGGACATCGAGTGGGCGATCGACGCCGACGGCACGCTGTGGCTGCTCCAGTCCCGGCCGATCACCACGCTCTTTCCGCTGCCGCCGCCGACGGACCGGCCGCAGCCCCGGATCTACCTGGAGTTCGGGCACGTGCAGGGAATGCTCCGCCCGGTCACCCCGATGGGAATGTCGGCGTTGCGGGTGCTCCTGGTCGGCATGCTCAACTCGTTCGGCATCAGGGCCGAGATCGTCGACATCGGCGGACGCCTCTACGGCGACCTGACCGACCTGGTCCGCGACCCGAGGACCCGCAGCCGGCTGGTGAAGCTGATGTCGGTGGACTTCGGTCCGCGCGCCCAGGCGGTGGTCGAGCAGATCCTCACCGACCCCCGGTTCGCGCCCGCGCCCGTCCGCCGGTCCGGCTCGGGCGGCGGGCTCGGCCCGGCGCTGCGCACCGCACCCCGGGCGGTCGCCGGGATCGTGGCCGCGCTGGCCCGGCCCGAAGCGGCCCGGCGCCGGCTCTTCGCCGAGATCGACCAGCTCCGGCAGCGGGCCGCAGCCGCAGCCGGAGGGCTGGACACCGCCACCGAACGGCTCGACCACGTCGAGGCGCAGGACCACAGCACCCGGTACGACCGGATCGTCTGGCCGATCGTCGCCGGCATCCTCGCCACCGCCCTGCCGCCCGGACTGCTCAAGGGGATCGCCAGCCAGGCCGAGATCCACACCGTGCTCGGCGGCATGCCGCACAACGTCACGATCGAGATGGACCTGGCGCTGTGGCGGCTCGCCCAGCGGGCCCACCCGCACCGCGACCTGCTCCTGACCACACCGCCGGAGGAACTCGCCGCCCGCTACCTCGCCGGCACCCTGCCGGAGATCGGACTGTCGGCGTTCCTCGACGCGTACGGGCACCGGGCCGCCGCCGAGGTCGACCTCGGGGTACCCCGCTGGGCCGAGGACCCGACCCCGGTCTTCGCCTCGATCGCGAACTACCTGCGGGTCACCGATCCCGAGCAGGCTCCCGACCGGCGGTTCGCCCGGGCGGCAGCCGAAGCCGAGGCGCGACTCGCCGAACTCGTCGTACGGGCCCGGCGCCGTCGACCCGTCCGGGGCCGGATCGCCGGGTTCCTGCTGCGCCGGGCTCGGATGCTGGCCGGGCTGCGCGAGTCGGGCAAGTTCGCCGGGCTGTATCCGCTGCGGGAGAGCCGCCGGCAACTGTTGCTCGTCGGCGCGGAACTGGCCGACGGTGGGCTGCTGGAGCACGCCGACGACATCATGTTCCTCACCCTCGCCGAGGCACGGGTCGCCGTACGCGACGCGGTGGACCAGCGGGATCTGGTCGCCGACCGGCGGGCGACGTACCGGCGGGAGTTGCGCCGTCGGCACGTACCGGTCGCGGTGCTCTCCGACGGTACCGACGTGGAGGCGGTACTCGCCCCGGCCACCGCCGCCCCCGGCGCGTTGCGCGGCGTCGGAGCGGCCCCGGGCACGGTCACCGGCCCGGCCCGGGTGGTGCACGATCCGGCGACCGCGCATGTGGAGCCCGGCGAGATCCTCGTCGCCCCGACCACCGATCCCGGCTGGACGCCGCTGTTCCTGACCGCCGGGGGACTGGTGACCGAGACCGGCGCACCGATGGCGCACGGCCCGACGGTGGCCCGCGAGTACGGCATCCCCGCCGTCATCTGCGTCCTCGGCGCCACGGCTACGATCAGAACCGGTCACATGATCACCGTCGACGGTGCCGCCGGCACGGTGACGGTGGACCGGGAACGGTAGGCGATCGGCAGTCCACCCGGCGGCCCGGGAGGACCACGCCTCGGCGAACCCCACGTCCCGTGAGGTCGCCGTCCGGCACGTACCGGCTCGGAGGCCGGATGGGAGGGGTCGACTGTGGACGACCAGCCGACAACCGTGGACGGCCAGTCGCAGTCGGAAACCGTGAACGGCCGGCCGACGGCCCTGCGTCGGCCGTGGTGGCGGCGGTGGGGAGTCGACGGGCGCGGCCGGTCGACCTGGCGACGGGGTCGGCTGCTCGCGGCGCTGGCGCTGGTGGTCTGCCTCCTGCTGGCCGGTCACGCCCTGCTGCCCAACCGGATCGGTCGGCTGGGCAGCCTGGTGGAGACCTTCCTGCCGTGGCTCGGTGTCGCCGTGCCGGTGCTGCTGGTGCTGGCCGTGGTGCGCCGTTCGGCCACCGCGCTGGTCGCGCTGCTGTTGCCCGGCACCGTCTGGCTCGGACTCTTCGGCCCGGCGCTCCTGAGTGGGGCCACGGCCGGCGCGGCAACCACGGGCGGGACTGCGGCCGGCGCGGCAACGTCGGGCGGGGACATCACTGTGGTCCAGCACAACGTCAGCGACACCAACCCGGATCCGGCGGGCACCGCCGAGGCATTGGCCCGGGACCGACCGGACCTGATCGGGATGCAGGAACTGACCGAGCCGGCGCTGTCGACGTATGCGGCGGTGCTGGGCCGGGACTATCCGTACCGTTCGGTGCACGGCACGGTCGGGCTCTGGTCGCGGCATCCGCTGGTGGACGACCGGCCGCTGGACATCAGGCCGGCCGCGTTCGGCCCGGACTGGAACCGGGGACTGCGGGCCACCGTACGGCTGCCCGGCGGCGACGTCGCCGTCTACGTGGCGCACCTGCCGTCGGTACGCCTCGGCGTGCCCGACGGGTTCGGCACCGCCCCACGCGACGAGAGTGCCCGGCTGCTGGCCGGCGCGATCGGCGCCGAACCACTGGCGACGGTGATCCTGCTCGGCGACCTCAACAGCACCGTGCACGACCGGGGACTGGCACCGGTCCGGGATCTGCTGCCGTCGACCGGCACGGCCTTCCCGTTCAGTTGGCCGACGGTGCTGCCGGTCGCCCGGATCGATCAGGTGATGGCCCGCTCGGCGACCGTCACGGAGCTGTGGTCGCTGCCGGCCACCGGCAGCGACCACCTGCCGATCGCCGCCCGCCTCGACAGGTGAGGGACGGTGCGCCCGGTCGGGTCGGGTCGGGTCGGGCCGGTGACGGTCGCGGGGACCGGCGATGCAAAGGTCAGTCTCCGGCGGAGTAGCCGGCAACGAGTTCGGCGCCGATCCGGGCGAGTTCGTCCCGGACCGACTGTGGTTCGAGCACCTCGACCAGGGCGCCCCAGCCGGCCAGGTGGCGGGCGATGTCCAACGGGGTGGGCGCGCCGAGCCGGACCCGGGCCAGCCCATCGGCCCGCTCGCCGTCGGGACTGCAGTGCCGGCCGAACTGGTCGCGCAGCACCGGCAGGTAGCGGGGCTCGACGAGTACCGTCGCCCAGGTCCGCGACCGGCGTTGCTCCACCTCACCGACCACCGTCCGCCAGGCGGCGTCGAGGGTGAAGTCGTCCGGGCGTTCGGCGGGCTGCTCGGTCGGCTCCGCTTCGACGATCCGGTCGACCCGGAAGGTCCGCTGCCCGCGCTCGGTGCCGGCGAGCAGATACCAGACGTCGTCCTTGTCGACGAGTCCCCACGGGTCGACCAGGCGTTCGGTGGGTTTCCGGTCCCCGCCGACGTAGCGCAGCCGGACCTTGCGGCGGCGGATCACGGCTGCCTGGAGCAGATCGACCAGTTCCGGGCGAGGCCGGTCCCGGCCGCTCCACCGGGTCGAGTCGACGATCGTGGCGCTCGCCGCCGCCTCCGCCTCGGCCCGGAAGGTCTGCGGCAGTGCCCGGACGAGCTTGCGCAGCGCGGCGCGGGCCTCGTCGGAGGCGGCTGCGGCCGGACCGACGAGCAGGAACAGCGCCCGCGCCTCCGGTGCGGAGAGCCCGGTGAGGTCGGTGCGGGCCCCACCGACCAGCGACCAGCCGCCGTTGCGGCCGGGCTGCGGATAGACGGGTACGCCGGCAGCGCCCAGCGCCGCCAGGTCACGGCGGGCGGTGGCGACGGATATCTCCAACTCCTCGGCCAGTTCGGCGGCGGTCACCCGGCCTCGGGACTGCATCAGCAGGAGGACGGCGACGAGACGGTCGGCACGCATCCCCGCAGTCTGCCGGGAAAAGTGCTCAATTGGTGAGCACTTCAGGTCGGAGGATGGAATCAACACCCGATCGGAAGGAAAGAAACCATGTTGCGTGGCCTCACCACCGTCAGCTTCTTCGCCGACGACCTCCCCGCCGCCCAAGACTGGTACGCGAAACTGCTCGGCACCGAGGCGTACTTCGTGCGCCCGGTCGAAGGGCCCCCGGCGTACGTCGAGTTCCGCTTCGGCGACTACCAGCACGAACTCGGCATCATCGACAGCCGGTACTCCCCGCACGGCCGCTCCGAGCGAATCGGCGGCACGGTCGTCTACTGGTACGTCGACGACGTGCAGGCCAGCCTCGACCACCTGCTGTCGCTCGGCGCCACGCTGCACGAGAAGCCGGTCGTTCGCGGCCCCGGATATGTCACCGCGTCGGTCGTCGACCCGTTCGGCAACATCCTCGGCGTGATGGAGAACGAGCACTACCTGGAGGTTCTCCGCTCGCGGACGCCAGCCGGCGACCCGGATGAGCGGGCCGACGACTCGGAGAAGCGGTCCGGCGAGCGGTGACGGCGGCACGGTGACTGAGCCGGCCGGGTCCGGCGAATGCCGTCGGACCCGGCGGAGGCCGACCGGCTCAGTCCACGCAGCCGCGGTTGGTGGGTGCTGTCACGTCCGCCGGGCGGTTTCCGAGCATGCGCCGGGTCAGCTGCTCTGCGGTGGAGGGACCGGTCTGTGCCCGTCGAGCGCCGCGATCAGAATCGCCTCCGCCTCGCCGCCGGGCAGGATCAGGTAGTCCACGGATAGCCGCCGAGATCCATGGCCACAGCCTAGATCTCACATAGGCCAGGCCAAGATCATGGGCGGCGGGCGCTTCCTGGCACCCTCAGCGACTCGACGGCGGCGGGCCGGTCAGCAGTGCGCGCCAGCGGTCGGCCGACTCGATCGTGTCCAGGCTGACCCGCTCCAGGAAGGCGCCCGCCCTGGCCAGTCGCTGCCCCACCGGGGTGTCCAGCCCAGCCCACTCCGCCGCCGCCGTCGCGGCCCGCGCCGCTTCGAGGGTGTGTCGAGTACCGATCACGACCGAGTTGTACCAGAGCTCGTCGTCGACCACGTAGACGTCACGACGCCCCTGCGGATCGCGCTCGCGCCTGGCGTAGCCGTGTTGGACGAGGTAGTTCACGGCCACCGAGACGGAGGCGGGGCTGACCTTCAACCGGCGGGTCAGCTCGGCGGCGGTACGTCTGCCGTCCTCGGCGAGCAGCAGGTCCATGTGTACCAGCGCCGTCATCCTGGGCAACCCGGTCCGGACCGCCAGTTCGATTATCTCCGCTCCCGCCGTCCCGAACGGTGCTCCGGCCGAGCGCGGATGCTCCGGTGTGCCACGCCGGGCCCGCTGGGCGGTCGCCCGATGCGCCTGCTGTGGCCGGTAGCTGGCGGGGCCGCCGTTGCGACCGACCTCCCGACTGACCGTCGAGGTGGGCCGGTCGAGTCGCCTCGCGATCTCGGCGTAGGAGAGCCCGTCGGCGAGTCCGGCCGCGATGCGCTGACGCTCCCGTTCGGTCAACCGTCCTCCCGGCATGCCGCCAGTATTGCCTTCGCCGACATTCATTGCAACGCTCCGTTGCATTCGACCTCAGCGTGATTGCATCAATTTACCGTTGTCTAGCAGGGAAAACGTCGTTCGCAAATTGACGATTTTGCTGAACGCAACGTAGCTTTCATCTATCACCGAACACGTACTGTCGCGAGATGAGGAATGGTCATGGGGCAGTCTCCGTACGCCGTCACGACGATGCCGACGGCCCGCCAACCCGGCTGCCCCTTCGACCCGCCGGCAGAGCTGGTCGAGGCCCGCCGGCACGGCCCGATCAGCCGCTACACCTTCCCCGGCGGCAAGCCCGGCTGGCTTATCACCGGATACGAGCTGGTCAGGTCGGTTCTCGCCGACCCCCGGTTCAGCTCACGCAAGGAACTCATGCTCCATCCGACAATCGACTACGGGGACATCCAGATCCCCCCGGCGCCGCCAGGCGAGTTCCTGCTGATGGACGAGCCCCAGCACAGCCGCTACCGCAAACCGCTGATGGGCAGGTTCACCGTACGGCGGATGCGCCTGCTCACCGAGCGCGTCGAGCAGATCACCGCCGAGCACCTGGACGCCATGGAGAAGGCCGGGCCGCCGACGGATCTGGTGGCCGCGTTCGCCAGACCCATCCCGGCCATCATGATCTGTGAACTGCTCGGGGTGCCGTACCAGGATCGGGGATCCTTCCAGGAGCAGGTCGACTCGTTCATGAACGGGGAGACGAGCGACGAGGAGCTGATCGCCGCCTACACCGCCACCCAGGGCTACCTCGCCGGCCTGGTGGCCGCCAAGCGCGCCAACCCCACCGACGACCTGCTCAGCGACCTCACCGACAGCGACCTGACCGACGAGGAGCTGCGGGGGATCGCCCTGCTCCTGCTGGCAGCCGGGCTCGACACCACCGCGAACATGCTGTCCCTGGGCACCTTCGCGCTGCTGAGCAACCCGGAGCAGCTCGCCGCGCTGCGCGCCGATCCCGCGCTCGCCGACCGGGCCGTGGAGGAACTGCTGCGGTACCTCACCGTCGCCAAGACGTTCATGCGGACGGCACTGGAGGACGTGGAGGTGGGCGGCGAGGTCGTCCGGGCCGGTTCTCCGGTGATCCTGTCGTACCACACGGCAAACCGTGACCCCGCGCGTTTCACCGAGCCGGACGTGCTCGACCTGGGCCGGCAGGAGGGTGGGCACCTGGCCTTCGGACACGGCATCCACCAGTGCCTGGGTCAGCAGTTGGCCCGGGTCGAGATGCGGGTCGCGTTTCCCGCGCTGGTCAACCGGTTCCGCACGCTGCGCCTCGCCGTACCGCCCGAAAAGGTCGCCCTGCGCCCGGAGACCGCGGACATCTACGGAGTGAAGAGCCTCCCGGTCACCTGGGACGCGTGACCGATGAGGATCACGGTGGACACCGAACGCTGCATCGGCTCCGGCATGTGCGTGTTGACGGCCGACGAGGTCTTCGACCAGGGCGAGTACGACGGCAAGGTGGTCGTACTGCGATCCGAGCCGCCCGCGCGGACCTGGCGGTCGGTACGCGAGGCGGTCGGGCTGTGCCCTGCCGCGGCGATCGCCCTGTCGGATGACCGCCGAGCCTGACAGGGTGACCCGTGGCTAGGCGTAGAAGGTGACCAGGTCGAGGCCCTTACCTTCGGTGTAGGACAGCCACTGGAACAGCGCGTACGCCGGAGTCATGAACTCGGCCGGCAGGCTGGTGTTCGGGGCGTCGGCCAGAAACTCGGCCGGAGCGGCCAGGTCGGCGTTGAGCCGATGCCGATCTGGCCCCGGATCTTCTCGATATCAACCGCATATGCGGTGATCCCGTAACTCATGCGCGGAATGCTAACGGCGACTCACGACACATCAGCGATCACCACAGTCGACGGCTGTCCCGCAAGGGCGCTGGCCGGGCGGTCGGATGCCCCGCCCGGCCACACTCTTCCTAGTCTCCGGCCATCACCACGAAGGTGAATCCGGCGCTCGTCGTACGGTGCAGCGGAATGTCGCACTTGACCCGGCGCAGTACCTCGCTCCGGCTGAGGCCGAGTCCCTGCGCGATGAGCCGTTCCGGGCGTACCGGTATCGGATCCTCGAAGATGACCTCCACCTGGATCGGCCACGCCTCGTCGAGCCGGGTCGACGGGATGTCCAGCCGCCAGGCTCCCGTCCAGTCCAATCGGAAGCGGTTGCGTCGGGCCAGTAGCGGATCCAACAACCGGCCCGCCACAAGTGCCGGATCGTTCACCCGGTACCCGCGCAGCTCGGCCGGGTCGAAGGACCTGACCGGCCTTCGTTCGTACACGGTGATCTTGCTCGTCCGATCGCAGGACACGCAGCGGACCAGCAGCCACACGTCGAGCAGCTTGCCGTTGGCGTTGACGCGGAACCTGCCCTGGCCGGTGGTGGCCGACCTCGACGGGCAGTCCGGGCACCGCACCGACAGCAGCGGCAGCCTGGTCCGGCGAACGACCCAGGGCAGCACGATATGAGGTTGTGAAGACATGATCTCTCGACCTGATTTCTCAAGACCTGACAGAGGCCGATTGCGCGCGGCCTCAAGCGCTGTATGACCGGGCGCACAGGGGCAGCCCGGCAGAACCGACGGGACCGTCGGCTACAGGTGAGCGGAAGAAGATGTCAGGTCTAGAGAGCAGGCGGGGTCACGCGATCTTGTCCTCAGTCCTCTGGGCGACGGGTCGTAGGCAACATACGGGTACGCCAGGAAAGGCTCAACCGGTTTCCAGGCCGGCACTGCCGTCCCGGGCGCCCGTGGGCCGTTACCGTGGTCGAGCCGGCCTCAGTCGGCTGGCGGGAGCCGGTAGACGGAGACATGGGACCGGGAGTCGGCGGTGAACTCCGAACCGGTCCAGTCCGCGTGCCTGGACTCCAACTCGAAGCCGGCCAACTGTGCCATCAGGTCCAGCTCGGCCGGCCAGATGTAGCGGTGCGGGCTGCGGAACACCCGGGCGTCCCCACCCTCGCCGAAGCGGAAGTGGTGCGAAACCACCTGTTGCCGCAGGAGGTCGTAGGTGTCCAGACCGATGTAGCCAGGGTGGGTCGCGAAGACCACCGCCTGCTGGCCGGGTGGGAGTTTGCGCAGCTCAGGTACCCAGAGTTCGATGACGAACCGACCACCGGGCAGCAGGTGGCGGGCGGCGTTGTGGAAGCACGCGACCTGTTCGGCCTGGGTCAGCAGATTCGAGATGGTGTTGTAGACGAGGTAGACGAGGGTGTGCCGCTGGCCGGTGGAGGCGGTGGCCATGTCGCCGACGACGACCGGAATGCGCCGCTCGTCGGCCTTGGCCCGCAGGCGGTCGACCATCGGACGGGACAGCTCGATGCCGCTGACCGGCACGCCACGTTCGCGAAGCGGGACGGCGACCCGCCCGGTTCCGATGGCGAACTCCAGCGCCGGCCCGGCACCGGCAAGTTCGGCGAGCCGGTCCACGGTGGGTCCGAGAACCTCGGGAGCGAACATCCCGGTGCCCGGGCTGTCGTAGCTCTCGGCGGCCTCGGCGTCCCAGATCTCGTCCTGTCGCATGTGGCCAACAATCTCCACCGGCCAGCGCAACTGTCCAACGAATTTGGGGTTCAGTGACCGGCAGGGGAGGGTCAGGTTGCTCGGGCTGGCTTGCTCTGGGGCGAACGTTCGGCGATGAACACGAACTCCCGACCCGGGCGATCGGGTGCCTCCCGCACGTCGAGGACTCGGTAGCCGTTGGCGGCCAGGCTCGATTCGACCTCGTCGCGGGTCCGGAAACGGAGGGTTGAGTCAGAAGTGACGACCTCACCATTGGTCAGGAACCGGTAGACGTACCGGAAGGAGACGAAGGGAAGGCTGATGTCGGTGACCTCAAGGCGGCGTTCCACCGGTCCGATGCCGGGGATGTCGAGGGTGACTGGATCGATGTCCGCCGCCCACTCCGCCCAGGCGCGACGTTCGGGGCGTCTGGTTTCGAACACGAGATAGCCGTTCGGGCGAAGGGTGGCGTGGATGCCCTGGAGGGTCTGCGCCCAGTCGTTGTCGGTGAGGAAGACCTGAGCCACGTTTCCGGTCATCGTCGCCAGGTCGGCATCGAGCGCCGGCAGCGCCGTGACGTCGCCGTGAATCCACCGGATCCGCTCCGCCTGAGCTTTCAGCTTCGCGACCCTCAGTGATGCCTCGGCCGGGTCGACGCCCACGACCTGGTAGCCCCGTTCAGCGAGCAGGACCGCCAGAGATCCCGTCCCACAACCGACGTCAAGCACGAGGCTCGTGGCCAACTCGTCGGCGATGGCGAGATAGGCGGCCAGGTCGTCGCGGTCTCCATCGAAAGCGTCGTAGACACGTGCGAGGAGGGGGTGGGCAAAAATCGCGTCGGGCATCCGGGGACCATATCCACCGATGCCCCACCGGGTACCTTCACTCATCGAAGCTGTACCTGAACTCGCCACTCTCGATGCGGTCGATGAGTTGGCTGACATCGCCAGCCTGCCGTATCCCGGTCTCCCACCCGGCGCTGGTGATGTCGAGGAGCAGCACCGGCGCGGGATCCTCTCGCAGATCCAGCACCAGCTGCTCACGGGAACCGTTACCACCGATAATCGCGATGCCGGGGTGTGCCTCGGTGGCCTCATCCCACGCCTCGTGTAGTTCGAGCATCTCGCGTGGGGTGTTGAGCCACACATAACTTTCGCTGGTCAGCCATCCTCGCCGGAACCAGGACTCGCCTTGCAGGTAGCCTCGCCAGGCTCGTGGCAGTGGCCGGTCAAGGGCCCGCTCGGCGTCAGCGAACTCGGCGTCAGCGACCGGGCCCCGGTAGTCGGCCTCCTCCATGATGGCGCCGATGACGTGGGCGTTGAGCTCGGCAACCTCGCTCGCCGAAATCCGATACTCGACCTCATCGCGACGGGCACCCTGGACCACCTCGAACCGATCCAGGAATCGCCGAGGGACGTCGAAGTGGACCACGTATCCCACACCCTCGGCGAGCACGGTCCGCTCGCGACAGGTCCGCACGGCGAGGTGCCGATCAGGTACGCAAGAGAAGATCGGCTGATCCGGTAGCCGAGACGGCCAAGCGCACCATCCTGATGACGCAACCGCGTCGAGCTCGTCCTGCCCGACGGACCGCCACAAGGTGACCGTGCCCGGGTCGTCGATCGACCGCGCCGCACTGAGCGTGGTAGCGCCCTGATCCTGGCCGGTCATGCCGCCATTCTCATGCCGGCGGTTCCGTCCGGCCGTCACGGGGCCCGGAACCGCCACGGATCCACTGTGCTCCGCATCGGCTGGGCAACTTTCGGACCAGCCAGCAGGCGGCCATTACCGTATTGCCATTACCGATAATCCAGTAATCACCAACTTCCTGGGCTGCGGGAACCTCGCGACGGGGGTACATCATAATGACAGTTCTTGGCCGTAAGGGCTTGGAATGGTGTAAGTGGGGCCGGTGAAGCCGGTCCGGCAGCAGGGCTCGCCCTGGAGTTCGGCGGCGCCGCGACCCTTGGCGGCGAGCTGGGCCAGCCCGGAGTGGCGCAGCCGTGGCCGGCGGGGCGTCCGGCGCTGCGACGGACCGGCGCACCTTGCGCTGCATCGGCCGTTCGGTCGTCTGTCGCTGACGATCGGCCAATTCCATGGGCATGTGTCCATTGACGGCAGCTACGAAGTACGGGTGACCAACGAGATAACCGTTCCCCTGCTGCCCTGCGCGTCCATCGACGACATCGTCGCCTTCTACGAGGTGCTCGGTTTCCACACCACCTACAAGCAGCGCAAACCCAACCCGGCCGCGGGGTTGCAACGTGAGGATCTACATCTGCAGTTCTTCGAGATCCCGGGGTTCGATCCGGCGCAGTCCTACGGTTCGTGCATCGTGCTGACCTCGGACACGGGGCAGCTGTACCGGGCTTTCGCGGCGGGAATGCGCGCCGCGTACGGCAAGGTCCTGGTCTCCGGGACGCCGCGGATGACCCGGCCCCGGCCCCGGAAGAACGCCGACGGGCTGAGCGGCTTCAGCGTCATCGATCCAGGCGGCAACTGGATCCGTGTCTTCCAGAACGCTCCGGCCTCCAGTGCGCCGACGCAGACCGGGCGGCTGGGCAAGGCGATGGCGAACGCCGTCGTGCAGTCCGACTCCAGAGGGGACGCCCGACAGGCGGCTCGGATTCTTGACAGTGCACTGGCCCATCCCGAGCCAGACGACGACCCGGTCGCGTTGGTGGAGGTGCTCGTGTACCGCGCTGAGGTGGCGATGGTCCTGAACGATCCGGCCACGGCGGCCGAGATGCTGGCCCGCGTCGACCGTGTCGCTCTGAGCGCGGACGAAGCCACCCGGGCTGCCGCCGCGCACGAGGCCGCTACCGACCTTGCGGCGGCGCTGTCCTAGCTGCCGCAATTCGGCCGCCGCCGTGTCCTGGCTCAAGGCCTCAGCCAGGGCACGGCGTCGGCCGAGACGAGAGCAGGCACTCGCAGACCAGCCGGGACAGCAGCCTCGGCGAGTCGTCGGAACCGCCGCCCGAGGACCGTCACCAAACGGAACGGAACGGCATGCTACGGGCCGGATCAGACCACGATCAGCCCTCAGCTCTTACCGTCATCTCTGGTCTGGAGACCACGGCCGGAGCCGTAGCTGGCACGGCCCTCGGCAACATCGCGGGCCTGCCGTTCGCGCCACCGCTGCTGCGCGTCGCTGTTGCACCGCCGGCAGACCTTTCGGTAGCGGCCGGTGCGGGGGTCGAGTTCACGGTCATGGCCATTGTGGCACCGAGGCTGCTGCTTGCGGTCACGACAGTTCTCGGCCCGGCTGACCTGACGCAGGTGGGTTGGTTCTATACAGTCCGGCACCCCGCAGACGTGGTCGACATCCAGCTCGGGATCGTGGTCGCCGACGAAGACGACGTACGCGGCGATGTGTGCCCAGGCCCGACCCGCGACCTTCTGGTGCACGCCCCGCCGGCTGCCGTAGCCGCGGATGACGAGGCAGCCGTCCTCGGTGCGTACCGAGCGGTCGAGCAGGTAGGTCCGGAGGGTCTCCTCGGTGAAGTGCCGGGACAGGCCCCTGATCTGGGAGAGCACGTCGGGAGACTAGCGGGCAGCTCCGACGCCGTCGTGCCGGGCGCGCCTCGACACGTTTCCACAGCCGACCTGAGAGTCTTTCTCGCATGCGGTCTTCCGAAGTCGTGCCGCGCAGGTCGAGCAGCCCGGCGCTGGCAACCGCCGGGCCCGCCGACTTCACCGAGGCCTGGCTGCACAACCGGCGGCTGTCGGAACACACCCGCGAGGCGTACCGGCGGGACGTCGCCGGCTGGCTGCGCTGGTGCGCCGGCCGAGACCTGGACCCGCTGCGGGCCACCTTTCTCGACGTCAACGCGTACGCCCGGGAGTTGGAGGCGACGCTGGGCATGCGCAGTGGCCGCCCGCTCACCCCGGCCACCGTCGCCCGCCGCCTCTCCGCGCTTTCCAGCTGGTACGAGTTCCTGGTCAGGCTGCACGCCGTCGACGCCAATCCGGTGGCCGCCGCCGACCGGCCACGGGTCGACCGGGACCACTCGGCGACCATCGGGCTGAGCCCCGACGAGGTCGACGCGCTGCTGGCCGCCGCCGAGGCCGACACCGGACCGACCGCCATCCGGAACCGGGCCACCATCGCCCTGCTCGCCGACCTGGGACTGCGGGTCGGCGAGCTGATCTCGCTGGACCTGACCGACCTGGGTACCGAGCGCGGGCATCGCAGCATCCGCTTCGTCGGCAAGGGTGGCAAGGTGCGTCGCCGTGCCCTCACCCCGGCCACCGCCTACGCCGTGGACGCCTATCTGGCCGCCCGGGCCGCCGCCCAGGGGCGCACCGTGCCGGAGTTGACCGGTCCACTGCTGGTCACCGCGACCGGTGCCCGGCTGAATCGGAACACGGTGTTCCGACTGGTCCGCCGACTCGCCCGGGCGGCGGGCATTCACTCCTGGGCGAGGCTGTCACCGCACTCGCTGCGGCACGCCTTCGCCACCACGGCCCGGGCCGAAGGAGTGTCCCTTGAGGACGTACAGGATGCGATGGGACATGCGGACCCGCGTACCACCCGCCGCTACGACCGGGACCGGCACAACCTCGACCGCGATCCCGCGTACGTCCTCTGGGCGGCCCGGGCCCGGCGACGGGGGAGCGGGAGTGGCGGGGCGGCCCCCTCCTGAGCACCGGTGCCTCGCACGTCGTCTCCGCGATCGATAGGTTGCTCCCGTGGAACAGCACAATCAGCTCCGGCTCGCCTCGTCGTTCGGTGCGGCGGCGACCGCCTACGCCGACCATCGCCCGGACTACGCGCGGGCGGCGGTGCGCTGGGCGCTCGACCCGGCGCCCGGCCCGCGGGTCCTCGATCTCGGCGCCGGCACCGGAAAGCTCACCGCCACGCTCGTCGAGCTGGACGCCGACGTCGCCGCGGTCGAGCCCGACCCGGCGATGCTGGCCGAGCTGCACCGGGCACTGCCGGATGTTCGTGCACTGTCGGGCAGCGCCGAGGCGATACCGTTGCCGGACGCGTCCGTCGACGCCGTACTGGCCGGCAACGCCATGCACTGGTTCGACATGGCCGTCGCCGGGCCGGAGATCGCCCGGGTACTGGCGCCTGGCGGAATCCTGGCCGGACTGTGGAACGTCGTGGACGACCGGGTCGACTGGGTCGCCGGGTTGGCGCGGGTCAGCGGAAGCGCGGCCATCGGCCCCCGTGACACGCCCGCCAGTTGGCGCGCCGAGACCGCCGAGGCGTACCTTCCGAAGACCGGCGGGGATGCCCGGTTCGGCTCGGCGGAGCAGGTCGAGTTCCCGCACGGGCAGCGCCGTACCGCCGACTCCCTCGTCGCGACCCTCGCCACCAGGGCCGGGATGTTGGTCATGCCGGAGCGGGACCGGCAGGCCACCTGCGACCGGATCCGGGCTTTTCTCGCCAGCCGGCCGGAGACCGCCGACGGCGAGTTCACCCTGCCGATGCTGACCTGCGTGCTGCGCGCCCGACGCCTGTGAAGCCGCCCCGGCGGCCGGACACGGCGTCCTCGGGTGCGAGCCCCACCGAGCGGCTGGGCGTACGCGTCACGCGGACCGACCGCGACGGTCGCGGAGCGCTCGTCGTCCACCTTCGCCGAACCGACACCTGACAGCTCGCCTGCTGCCGGTCGAGACCGGACGTTCGCGCGAGCACGGCAACGATTCCAAGCATCTGCTTGACATCGCGTGGAGTGTGCAGGAGATTCCAAGCATGTCCTTGGAATCGGGTTCCCGGCAGCGCGTCGTCCGTGACCCCCTCGTGCTGCGGGCGCTCGCGCACCCACTCCGGCTCCGGATGCACGCCCTCGTCGGTCGCGAGGGCTCCATCACGGCCGCCGAGGCCGCCCGGCAGCTCGGCATCAGCCAGGCGCTCGCCTCGCACCACCTTCGCCAACTCGCCAAGTACGGCTTCGTCGAGCACGCCGACGCCGGAGACAACCGCGAGCGGCCGTGGCGGATCACCGCCGCCTCGTACCGGTTCGAGGTGCCGGAAGGGTCCTCCGAGGCGTGGGAGTCACTCGGCCTGCTCGACCGGTACCTCGTCGACGAGGCCGCCGCGCAGCTCGCGGACTGGCAGCGGCGGCGCACCGCCGAGGATGCCGGCTGGGCCGAGCAGGTAGGCGTCTCGCAGAGCCTGCTCTATCTCACCATCGAGGAACTGACCGAACTCAGACGCGCCTGGGACGAGCTGGTGACCCCGCTGGCGCGGCGGCGACCGCTCGGAGAAGCCGACAAACGACCCGCGGACGCCGTACCCGTGAATCTGACGCTCGTCGTCACACCGCTGCCCGCGACGCCGTCGGGCGGCTGAGGTGCGACGGCTCTGGCGAATCGTCGCGGCCAACCCCGACCTGCGGCTGCTGCTCGGGGCGAACCTGATCTCGCTGACCGGTGACTGGATCCTGCGTACCGGGCTCGCCTACCAGGTCTACGTCCTGACCGGATCCACCCTTGCCGCCGCCGGCTCGGTGCTTGCCTCGCTGCTTCCGCAGATCATGCTCGGATCGGTTGCCGGCGTCTACGCCGACCGGTGGGACCGCCGGCGCACGATGGTGGCGGCGAATCTGCTGATGCTGGTCGCCCTGTTGCCGCTGCTGGCGGTGCGGCACGCCGATCAGGTCTGGCTGGTCTATCTGGTGATCGCGGTACGGAGCTGCCTTGCACCGTTCTTCACCGCTGCCGAGGCGGCGCTCGTGCCGACGCTGGTGCCGCCCGACCACCTCGTCACGGTCAACTCGCTAAACGCCCAGGTCAGAGACGTGGCGCGACTGGTCGGGGCCGCGGCTGGCGGGGTGATCGTCGGGTTCGGCGGCATCACGGTGCTGAGCCTTGTCAACATGCTGACGTTCGCGCTCGCCGCCGGGCTGATCTGGCGGATCCGTGCCCGGCCCGGGTCCGTCGCCACGATGCGACCGCGCCTGCTGCGGCAGTGGACCGAGGGGATCCGGGTCGCGCTCTCCCGCCGTACCCTGCGGGTCTTCCTGGTCTTCACCGCCGTCACCGGCGTCGGCGAGGCCATCATGGGCACCCTGATGGCGCCGTTCGTGCACGACGTGCTCGGCGGCAGTGCCCGCGCCTTCGGCCTGATCATGGCGGCCCAGGCGGTCGGCGGCATCGTCGGTGGACTCGTCGCGACACTGGTGGCGCACCGCTTCACCGCACGGAAGCTCTTCGGCTGGGGTGCGGTGCTCTTCGGCGCTCTGGACCTGGTGCTGTTCCTGTATCCGTTGGCGGTCCCGGCGCTGTGGCCCGCGCCGCTGCTGATCGCGATCGTCGGGCTGCCGGCCGCGTTCATGGCGGCGGGCGGCACGACGATCTTCCAGAACGCGACGGACGACGGCCATCGGGGACGGGTGTTCGGCGCGACCACCGCGGTGAATGGCGCGGCGATGCTGCTCGGCACGGTCGCGGCGGGCACCCTCGGCGACCGACTCGGCATCCTGCCGGTCATCGCCACCCAGGGCGTCGTCTACTGCCTGGCCGGTACGGTCGTGCTGCTCGCCCTCCCCAGACCCGCACCGGTACGGCCCGAACTCGCGCCCGCCGTCCCGGCCTGAGTACGCCGCCCTGCACCTCGGCCCGGCACCTCCGCCTCGTCCGCGCGGGCTTCACCAGCCGTTCCGGGGACCGTCGGCGGGGCCGAGCAGGTGGGCGTTGATCGCCACCACGAGAGGGGCCAGTTCGCTGATCTCGACGACCTCGACTCCGCCCTCGCGCAGGGTACGCACACCGTCGCAGTCGGCGAAGAGCAGCGGCTCGCGTAGCGCCAGTACCACCCGCGCGATCCCGGCGTCGAGCAGCAGACCGGTGCAGGGCTCCGGCCGTGACCTGCGTACGGTGCAGGGCTCCATCGAGGTGTAGAGCGTCGCCCGGGACAGCTCCAGCGCGGCCGGCGGCGTCGAGCAGGGCGGCGTGCGGGCGGTGAACTTCGCCAGGGCGGCCTCCTCGGCGTGGTGGTGCGGGTCGGTCTCCCCGGTGTAGCCGGTGGCCAGCACGGCACCGTGCTGGCCGACGATGATCGCGCCGACGGCGTAGTGGGTCGGCGAGGGTGGCGAGAGCCGGGACAGTTCGATGGCGGTCCGCAACCACCGCCGGTCCTGTGCGGTGCCGCCCTTCATGCCCTGCCGAGACGGGCCGGCCCGGTCCCGCCACTCATCCGGCCCGACGCGGCAGCGGGTACCGCCGTCTGCCGTGCCGGCCCGCCGGCGATCCGGAGAGCGCGGTCGGGCCGAGGGAGTGGCCGCGAGCGGGGCTCGGCCGACGCCGTCGGCGAGGGGTCGGGGTACGTCGGCGGCGAACAAGGAGGCCGATCGGAGTACGTCGGAAATCGACAACGGAGGTGTGAGACTGCTGGCCAGCGGTCCACTGGGAGGCTGTTGATGGCGCGCTCACGGTCGGCTTGGGTGGGCAAGTCGTAGCGCCCGGTGCGATCCGGGCGGGAGTGGCCCATGAGTTCGTCATCGATCCATAGTTCGACGTCGGTGCGCAGCTGCGCGTGCTCGTGCACGGGGACCTCGCGGTACTTGTTGCCCTTGCCGGACCGCACGATGATCAACCCTTTGCGTGTGGACAGGCGGATGTCGTCCAGGTTCAGTGCGACGACCTCACCCGAGCGCAGCCCAGCCTAGAACGGGATCAGCGCGAGTACTCGGTCGAGTCGCCGCCAGGACGGTGTTGCAGGTCGGCGAACAGCGCCTCGCAATGGTCTCGCTGGTCGGAGGCCAGGTCATGCAGGCGGATGTCGTCCAGGTTCAGTGCGACGACCTCACCCGAGCGCAGCCCAGCCTAGAACGGGATCAGCGCGAGTACTCGGTCGAGTCGCCGCCAGGACGGTGTTGCAGGTCGGCGAACAGCGCCTCGCAATGGTCTCGCTGGTCGGAGGCCAGGTCATGGCGGACGGCGGCGATGACTTCCCGTAGCCGTCCGGGTCAGTCCACCGTCAGGACGACCTTGCCACGGACGTGCCCGGTCTGTACCTCGTGGTGCGCGCGGCTGGCTTGCGTGAGTGGGAACGTCGCGTGGATGGGTAGCTGCAGCCTGCCTTCTTCGTACATCGCGACGAGTTCGGTAAGCCCGGCGGTCGAGCGGGTACCGACGCGAAGTATCCCGAACGTCTTCGCGGCTTCGGCATCGACAAGGGTGCCGATGCGGTGCCGGTCACGCACGAGCACGAGGGAGGCGGTGATCGCGGCGCCGCCGATGGCATCGAGGGCGGCGTCGACGCCTCCGGGTGCGAGGGCGCGGATCCGGTCGACGAGGCCGTCTCCGTAGGTGACCGGAGTCGCGCCGAGCGAGCGGAGGTAGTCGTGGTTGTGTTCGCTGGCGGTGCCGATGACGGTGGCGCCCCAATAGCGGGCGAGTTGTACGGCGATGGTGCCTACGCCGCCGGCGGCGGCGTGGATGAGGACGGTGTCGCCGGGGTTGACGGCGATCTGGCGCAGTGCGGTGTGGGCGGCCTGGCCGGCCGCGGGTAGACCGGCGGCGACCGTCCAGGGCATGGTGGCCGGTTTGCGCACCGCGTCGGCGGCACCGACGACGACGTACTCGCAGTAGCCCTGGGCGGTGGCCGAGCCGAGTACCTCGTCTCCGTCCACGAAACCGGCTACGCCGTCGCCGACGTGGTCAACGATGCCGGCGTACTCGTTGCCGAGGCGTTGCGGAAAGTCGGCCGGCATGGTTGCGGCGAAGTCGCCGCGCCGCAGTTTGGCGTCGACCGGGTTGACGCCTGCAGCCTTGACCCGGACGCGGATCTGGCCCGCCGCGGGCGTCGGTAGATCGATCTCGACCGGGTGTAGCACGTCGGGGCCGCCGTAGGCGGTGAACACGATCGCTGTGACCATCGGGCTGTTCCTTTGGAATGGGTGATCAGGCAGGGTACGGCTGGGCGACGCGGGCGGCGCGCAGCGCCTGGGCCCACCAGGTGAGGTGACTCAGCAGCGTGGCGGCTGCAGTGTTGGCGGTGTGCGGGTCGACGAGTTCCCCATGGGAGTCGAACTGTTTGTGTGCCATGTGGAAGCTGACGGTCTCGCGGATACCGACGGCGTGTACCTCGGCGAAGACCTGGCGTAGCTGTTCGACCGCGCGGAGGCCGCCGGCCAGTCCGCCGTAGGAGACGAAACCCACCGGTTTGGCCTGCCATTCGGAGCGGACGGCGTCGATCGCGCGTTTCAGTGCGGCGGGGTAGCCGTGGTTGTACTCGGGGGTGACAAGGACGAAAGCGTCGGCGGCGCCGACGCGGGCGGTGAATGCCGTCACCTGTGCTGTCTGCTCCAGGTTGTCCGGTAGCGGGATGTCGTACAGGTCGATGACGTCGAGTTTCAGGTCGTCGCGTTGCTCGGCGCGGGCGACGAACCAGCGGCCCACCGTCGCGCCGAAGCGTCCGGTCCGGGTGCTCGCGATGATGACCGCGATCCGCAGCGGCCCGTCGATCTCGTAGTGCTCGGTGCTCATCGTGCTGTCCTTTCCTGGGCGGCTCGTACCTCAGGGTCGGCCGGGTCTCGTCGGGTATGGGCCGCAGGGGCCGGTAGGCCGCGGCGGATCTCGGTGAGCGTCTGGGCGAGGTCGGCGCGCTGCTGATCGGTCAGCCCACCGAAGGTGAGCCGTTCAAGCTCGGACCAGATCGCGCGGACCTTGGGACAGAGCCGTCGACCTTTGCCCGACAGAGCGACGATCATCGTTCTCTTGTCGGTGCTGGACGGTGTGCGCGTGACGAGGCCGGCGCGCTCCATCGCCTGGAGCGTGTTGGTGACGGTGGACCGGTCGCGCCCGAGAAAATGGACGATCTCCGACTGCGGAGATCGTCCATTTTCCTGCAGGAACAGCAGCACCAGCTCCTGCGGGGCGACCAGTTCGATGCGCTGCAACATCGCGGTCGCGGTCGCGGCGTGCGCGCGGACGACCTGCAGTAGCAGCGAGCTCAACGGCGCCTCGGCGACGCTTATCCCCACGTGCGGCGCGCGGGCGCCACCCGGTGTTTCACTCTTTGGCGTCGCGGTCACCGTGTCGCCAGTCTCAGTGGTCATGATCTCACGCTAACACCTTCGTTGGCATGCCAGCAATTCCGCCATACTGTTGGCATGCCAACAAGAAGGGGCGGGTTCACATGAGTCGGAACACGGGCGGGACAGGCGTGACCGAGCGGGACACGAGAGGGGAGTACCCGGCAGCCGCGCCGGCGACGACGGATCGGCTGGATCCGGCGCTGCTCCGGCTCGCCGGGATCGTGCTCTTCGGCGCGACGGCCGCGCTGCTGGACACCACCATCATCAGCGTCGCGCTGGATCAGCTCGGCCAGGCGTTCGCCGCCCCTGTCTCAACCGTGCAGTGGGTGTCCACGGCGTACCTGCTCGCGATGGCGCTGGTTATCCCGCTCACCGGGTGGTGCGTCGATCGGTTCGGCGCCAAGGCGACCTGGCTGTGCACACTTGCGGTGTTTCTCGCCGGCTCAGTGCTGTGCGCGGCTGCCTGGTCGGCGGAAAGCCTGATCGTCTTCCGGGTGGTGCAGGGACTCGGCGCCGGAATGATCCTGCCGCTGACCCAGGTCATCCTCGCGCAGGCAGCCGGCTCGCGCCGCTTCGGCCGGGTCATGGCGCTGGTCGCCATCCCCGGAAACCTCGTCCCCGTCGTCGGACCAGTGCTCGGCGGCCTCATGCTCAACGCCCTGCCGTGGCGCTGGATCTTCCTGATCAACGTGCCCGTCTGCGTACTCGCCCTCGTGCTGGCCTGGTGGAAACTGCCCGCCGATCCACCCCAGAGCCGCCCCCCGCTTGATGTGCTGGGCCTCGCCGTGCTCTCACCGGCCGTGGTGGCGATCGTCTACGGTCTGTCCAGGGCGGGTGCGGAATCCAGCTTCGCCGCCATCAGTGTGCTCGCGCCCATCGCGATCGGTCTCGCCCTCCTCACGGTGTTCGTCACGCACGCGCTACGTACCTCCAGGACGCCCATCATCGACCTGCGACTGTTCCGGCACCGCTCGTTCAGCGCGTCAGCCGCGCTGATGTTCCTGTCCGGCGCGGCGCTCTACGGTCCGATGTTCCTGCTGCCCCTCTACTACCAACAGGCCCGCGGATTCGACGCGCTCACCACGGGCCTCGTACTCGCCCCCCAGGGCATCGGCACGGCCCTCGCCCTGGCCGTCGTCGGCCCACTGGCCGACCGTATCGGCGCCGCACCACTGGCAGCCCTCGGCGCGTTGATCACCACAGCTGGCACACTCGCCTACACCCAGCTACCATCCGACCCCGACGACGTTCTCCTTATCGCGTCTCTCGTGCTGCGCGGCATCGGGCTGGGCGCGGTGGGGATCCCGACGATGGCGGCGGCGTATCACCAGCTACCGCGCTCCGCGATCCCTCGTGCGACCAGCGCCACCAACGTGATCCAGCGTGTCGGCGCGTCCTTCGGCACCGCGCTGGTCGCTGTGATCCTCCAACAGCAGATCAATGACCGGGCCAGCGGCGGCGCATCCCCCGAGATCCTCACTCACGCGTTCGCGAGAACCTTCTGGTGGACGGTCGGGTTCGCGGTCCTTCTCCTCCCACTCGCCATGTTCCTGCCTCGAAGAAACCGATAGAGCGCATTCGGGCCCGCGCCGGCAGCGGCGCCGGCTCGCGGGCTGCGGGATGACACGGCGCCGGCCTGCGGGATTACGTCCGTGGGCTGATGTCGCGTCCACCGGCGGGTGGCTAGTCTCGCGGCGTGGACGCCACCTCGCACCCGCTCCGGCCACCGCTGCGGCACCGCCTGCCGACGGCACTGCGGACGGCCCTGGTCTGGTGCGCGATCGCCGCCTTCCCGGTCGTGTTGGCCCTTACCGTGGCGATCACCTCGGACGCTCCCGGCCATTACTACAGCGTGCTGGGGACGATTCCCCGGTACGCGCTGCCGGCCCTGGTGATGGCGCTTCCCGTGGTCCTGCTGCGGCGCAGCCCGCTGGCCACCCTGGCGTTGATGCTGCTCGGGTCGGCGACGATGACGACCATGATCCACTCCTGGCAACAGGGCTACCTGGCCGACCTGCGGTACCTGCAACTGCTGGCGATCGACCTGGTCGTCGGGTTCGTCGCGGCGACCAGGTCCCGGCGGCTCTCGGTGACCGTCGCCGTGCTGACGCTCTGCGCCGAGATCGTCATCGGCTACGTCAATCCGGGCGACAACGCCGTCTTCCAGCCGGAGATCCCCACCCTGGGAATGCTCGCCGCCTGGATGATCGGCAACTCGATGCGGGCCCGGCGGCGGTACACCGAGGCGCTCCGCGCGCAGGCCACCAGCCAGGCGGTCACTGCGGAACGGCTGCGGATCGCCCGCGAACTGCACGACATGGTGGCGCACAGCATCGGCATCATCGCGATCCAGGCCGGGGTGGGCAGCCGGGTGATCGCCACCCAGCCGGCCGAGGCCGGTGCCGCACTGCGGGCGATCGAGACGACCAGCCGGGAGACCCTCGCCGGGCTGCGCCGGGTGCTCGGCGGGCTGCGGCAGGCGAGCCCCTCGGACCCGGCATCCCGGGATCCGGCGCCGACGCTCGGCGACCTCGACCGGCTGGCGGCGACGACGGCGGAGGCCGGGGTCCGGGTCGAGCTGTGCGAGCGGGGCGAGCGGCGTCCGCTGCCCACCGACATCGAGCTGTCGGCGTACCGGATCGTGCAGGAGGCGGTGACGAACGTCGTCCGGCACGCCGGCATCCCGCACTGCCGGGTGACCCTGGACTACCGGGCCGACGACCTGCACGTCGAGATCCTCGACGAGGGGCGCGGCGGTCCGGTCTCGGCGACCGGCTTCGGGATCACCGGAATGCGGGAGCGGGTCGGCCTGCTGCACGGCGACTTCGAGGCCGGCCCGAGACCCGGCGGTGGTTTCCGGGTGGCGGCCAGGCTGCCACTGCCGGCGGATGGCTCGACTCCGACGGCCGGATCGAATTCGACGGGCGGGTCGGGTTCGACGGGCGGGTCGGGTTCGACGGGCGGGTCGGGTTCGACGGGCGGGTCGGGTTCGGAGGTGTCGGCGTGAGCGTCCGGGTTCTCCTCGTCGACGACCAGCCGTTGATCCGCTCCGGGCTGCGGGTACTCATCGCCGACACACCGGACCTGTCGGTGGCCGGCGAGGCGGGTACGGGTGCGGAGGCGGTACGGCTCGCCCGCGAACTCCGGCCGGACGTGGTGGTGATGGACATCCGAATGCCCGGCATGGACGGTATCGAGGCGACCCGGCAGATAGTCGCCGACAACGGGTCGACCCGGGTGCTGGTGCTGACCACCTTCGACGAGGACGAGCACGTCTACGGCGCGCTCCGGGCCGGTGCCAGCGGTTTCCTGGTCAAGGACATGGCGGTGGACGACATCCTCGGGGCGATCCGGGTGGTTGCCGCCGGTGACGCGCTGATCGCGCCGAGCGTGACCCGGCGGCTGATCGCGGGCTTCGTCGGTGCCGCCCCGGCCTCCGCCCGTCCGGTGCGACCGGTCGCCGGCATCACCGAGCGGGAGCGTGAGGTGCTGACGTTGATCGGGCAGGGCCGGTCGAACGGCGAGATCGCCGAGGAACTGTTCATCACGATGGCGACCACGAAGTCGCACGTGGCCCGGCTGCTGACCAAACTCGACGCCCGGGACCGGGTACAGCTCGTGATCATCGCGTACGAGCTGGGGCTGGTCGCGCCGACCCGCTGACTCCCGCACCATCCGAAGACGACGGGGGAACGCGGCGCCGTCGACACACCCGCGCGGACACCTGCGCGGATACCGCCGGGCGTAGCATCGCGGACATGGCGGACAAGGTCATGCTCGACCGGGACCGGGTGGTCCGGGACGGGCTCGACGCCCTCGACCGGTACGCCGAGCGCGTCGACCACGCGGACAGGGTCGACGCGGGCTGGTCCGACCTCGTCGGCGCGGCGTGAGGCGGGGCGAGATCTGGACCGTCGGCGACCGTGCCGGGCAGGCCAGATACCGGGTCGTCGTGCTCTCCGGGGAGGCCCACAACGATCGGCCGTCCGGCTCGCCGTACTGCGCTCCGATCGTCAGGCAGCGCGGCGGGGGCGAACTGCCGCCGTTCGTGGTGCCGCTGGCGGAGACGGATCCGGTGACCGGTGTGGTGGTGGTGAACCGGCTGCGCCGGGTTCCGGCGTCGGTGGCGGTGGAGCGGGTGGGGATGGCGACCGGGGCGAGCATGGCCCGGATCCGGGAGGTGTTGCGGGACCTGTTCGAGCTGTGAGCCTGACCGGGGCCGGTCACACCCAGCCCCGCTCCCGGGCCGCCATGCCCGCCTGGAACCGGGTGCTGGCGTTCAGCTCGCTCATCAGGGCGCTGATGCGCCGCTGCACGGTACGCAGGCCCAGCCCGAGCGACCGGGCGATCGCCTCGTCGGTGACACCCGAGGCCAGCAGCGCCAGCAGCTTGCGGGTCAGCTCGTCCGGGCCGGCGGTCTCCGTCGCGGTCGCACCGGCCAGGAACGACCGCATCGGTACGGCTCGCGCCCACTCCAGTTCGAAGAGCGCGATCAGGGCGTCCAGCAGTGCCGACGGGTACACCACGAACGCTGCGTCGATCGCGTAACTGGCACTGCGGATCGGGATCAACGCGGCGGTGTCGTCGACCATCCACAGTTTCAGCGACGGGTCGGCGAGCACCCGGGCCTTCTCGCCCCGGGCGCAGGATTCGGCGACGTTCGCCAACCGGCCCGGCTGCTCGATGGCTTCCCGGGAGTACAGGATGCGGTACTCGATGCCCTCGCGGAGCCGCCGGAACTCGTGCTCGGCGTTGCCCTCGACGGCCATCGCGTACGGCGCCTTGTCGACTCCCCGGAACAGTGACTGCGCGCCCTCCTGGAGCGCGAACGCCCGGCTGCGGATGTTCCCTGCGCCGGTGATGACCTCCACCAGGTCGGCGGGGTGCACGTGTCGGGAGGAGCGGTGGAAGGTGGCCAGCAGCTCGTGCATCGCCCGGCGCACCTCGTGCAGTTCGTCCTCACGGCGACTCAGCAGCGGCTGGAGGGACAGGTCGGGCGCGGCCGCGACGTACCTGGCCTGCCGGCCGGGCAGCCGACTGGCCAGACCTCGCCGGCTGAGCTGACCGAGCGTGCGGGAGGCCAGCCGCACCGAAACGGCAGCCTCGTGCGCGAGGTCGGCGACCGACGACCTCGGATTGTTGATCAGTGCGATGTACAGACAGCTCTCGACGTGCGACAGGCCGATCGCTTCGAGCAACGCCCACCCCCGTGGCGGTGTCCCGCCACCTGGCGGGTTCTCGTCGGTTGGCGGCCTTGCTTCGCCGGCCGCCAACCCTCACGTTAGATGATCAGGGACGGCTAGATCATCTGCTGCCCGTTCCCCACTCCCTGATCCTCATAGCATGTGGAGGAACACGTGCGTATGCAGCCACCCGCGGGACGCGGCCGAATGCGACGCCGGGTCGCCCCCGTCGTGGCGGCCGTGCTGCTCGCCAGCATGGCGGGCACGCCCGGGTACGCGGCACCGGCGCCGGATCCCCGGCCCGGGTCCGGGTCCGGCCAGAGCGCCGCACCGGTCCCAGCCCTCGCCGGTGCCCGATCCGCACCGGTACGGCTCACCCTGATCACCGGCGACGTCGTCAGCTACTTCCCGGACAGGTCCGGTAACGCCGCCGTCACCGTGCATCGCAGCGGCGACCGCACAGCGGTGACCTTCCAGTCGCAGCGGGACGAGAACGGCTTCTACCTGTTCCCGAGCGACGCCCAGGGCTACCTGGCCGCCGGGGTGTTGGACCGGGAACTGTTCAACCTGGACGCACTCGTCGCGGCCGGTCAGGGGAACGCGACCGCCGACGAGCTTCCGGTGATCGTGCAGTACCGGGAGGAGAAGCCGGCCGCGCGGCTGGCCCCGAGCGCCACCGCGCTGCCGGGCGCGGCGGCGCCGCTCACCCTGGAGAGCATCAACGGTGCCGCCGTCCGGGTCCGTACGGGTTCGGCGGCGCAGTTCTGGGAATCCGTCGCCGGGCGCCGGGACGCCGCGCCCCGGTCCGGCACGCCCTCGCTGACCACCGCACCCACCGAACTCGGCAACGGCCTTCGCAAGATCTGGCTCGACGGCCGGACGACCCGCCTGGACGAGACCAGCACCCCGCAGGTCGGTGCGCCGGCAGCCTGGGCCGCCGGCTACGACGGCACCGGCGTCGCCGTCGGGGTGATCGACACCGGCGTCGACCCGAACCATCCGGACCTGGCCGGCAAGCTGCGTGCCGTGCGGAACTTCGTGCCCGCCGGTGATCCGGGCGGTGGGGCACCCGCCGACGTCACCGACCGGCAGGGGCACGGCACCCACGTGGCGGGCATCGTCGCCGGCACCGGTGCTGCCTCCGGTGGGCGGCACAAGGGCGTCGCCCCCGGTGCCGAACTGGTCATCGGCAAGGCGCTGGACGACAGCGGCAGTGGCTGGAACTCCGCCATCATCGAGGCGATGGAGTGGATGGTGGCGACCGAGGACGTCAAGGTCGTCAACCTGAGTCTCGGCGGCGAGCCCACCGACGGCAGCGATCCGATGAGCCAGGCGGTCGACGCCCTGACGGCGGAACACGGCGCGCTCTTCGTGGTTGCCGCCGGCAACTCCGGCCCGGACAGCCAGACCGTCGCCGCGCCGGGCGCCGCGTCGAGCGCGCTGACCGTCGGCGCGGTCGACCGGGAGGACAAGCTGGCACCCTTCTCCAGCCGTGGCCCGAGGATGGGCGACCGCGCGATCAAACCGGAGATCACCGCTCCCGGCGTGGGCATCGTCGCGGCCCGGGCCGCCGGGACCGCGATGGGTACGCCGGTGGACGAGCACCACACAAGCGCGTCCGGTACGTCGATGGCCACCCCGCACGTGGCGGGCGCGGCGGCGATCCTGGCCAAGAAGTACCCGGACTGGACGCCGGCACAGCTCAAGAACGCCCTGGTGCAGACCGCGCTGCCCGGTGACTTCACCCCGTACCAGCAGGGTGCCGGGCGGCTCGACATCGGCCAGGCCATCGGTCAGCAGGTCTTCGGTGACCACTCCACGATCCACGGGACGTTCAGCCACCCCTACACCGGCCAGACGACGCGGACACCTGTCAGCTACCGCAACACCGGGACGACGCCGGTGACGCTGGAGCTGACCGCCACCGCGACCAAGCGGGACGGTGGTGGGCCGGCCCCCGCCGAACTGCTGTCGGTGACCCCGTCGACGATCACCGTTCCGGCCGGCGGCTCGGCGACCGCACTCGTCACCATCGAGCCGGCGGCCGGCGCCCCGGGCTGGTACTTCGGCACGGTGCGGGCCAGCGCGCCGGGCATCCGGTCGGGCGTGCCGGTGGCCATCCACAAGGGTGCCGCCCAGCACACCGTACGGGTGAAACTCGTCGGTGAGTCCGATTGGACGTTCGCCCCCGGGTACCTCTCCGCGTGGCTGGTCAACGACGACGCTCCGGACCTGCTCGGCGAGCCGTACCTGATCTGGGTCGGCGGCTGGGAACTGACCGACGGCGGTGCCGCGATCGAGGCCTCGATACCGCTGGCCCACGGCGGGACGTACGCCGTCAGCACCGACGGCCTGTTCATGGACACCGCCAATCCGCTGCACCGAAACGGTGTGTTCATCCAGCCCGAACTGACCGTCACCGGGGACAGCACGCTGGTCTTCGACGTGCGCACGTTGACCCCGCTCACGGTCCAGACGCCCCGGCCGTCCGACGCGATCGCCCTGAACTACTCGTGGCACCGCACCACGGCGTCCGGGCGCGAGGTCGCCAGCGCCTCGATCTTCCCCTACCACGGCACCGCGCCGTCGACGCACTCGTTCGCGCCGACCGGAGCGGTCCGGACCGGGACGTTCACGCTCGCCGTCGACCAGCTCCGGGCGGCTCCGGAGGTACGGGTCACCGTCACCGGTCGGCAGCGCCTCGAACTGCACCCGAGGTACGTCACCGACGTCTCCAACCCGCTCGGCGAGTACGACGTGCCGAAGTTCGACGCCGACCGGCGGGCGGGACTGGCCACCGAAGCGGAGCTGCGGGCCGGCCGTGACGTCCGGGGCAAACTGGTGCTGACCCGGACGCGGACCCTGGAGGATCAGTTCGCGGTGCTGGACCTGGCCCACCGGGCCGGGGCGGCGGGCGTGTTCACCGACAGCTCCTTCGCCTGGGTGATGCAGCACCCAGACTACGCGGAGCACATGCGGGTTCCGCTGCTCTGGATCCCGCCCGACGAGGCGGACCGGTTGAGCCGGGTACTCGGGGGCGGTTCGCGGCCGACCGCCGAGATCCGGGTCGAGCGTGACCTGCCGTACCAGTACCGGATCGCGGAGCACCTCGACCGGATCCCGGACCGGTTCACCCTGGCACCCCGGCAGTTCAGCCAGGTCGAGAGCACCTTCCACGCGCAGCAGGCCGGGCAGAAGTTCGCCGAGTCGGCGCACGTCTTCAAGGGCGACCAGCGGATCAGCGTACGGGGTGACCGGTCGTTCTTCGGGGCGCGGAACCGGACCGACTACTACCAGAACACCGGCTCCGACGTGCTGTGGCAGCGGATGCTCTTCGTCGGCGGGACCGGTGACAAGGCGCCGTGGATCGCCGCGTCGAACCGGGGGTTCCCGAAGCCGACCCGGGAGCGGGAGGAGTGGAACGAGACGATCGTGCCGGCGCAGACGACGGCCGGGCCGAGCATGCCGGACGGTTTCCAGGTCGTCTTCCCGTGCGACGGGTGCCGGCAGGGTGACCGGCTGCGGCTGCGTTCGCTCAGCGCCGTCGGGTTGGGCCTCTACACGGAGGCGAGCGACACCAGCCGGACGTACCAGGGCATCACCGCCAACGAGGAGACCCGGCTGTTCCGGGGCGACACGGAGGTACCGGTGGCGGCCGACGAGGCCGGTCTGCCGTACTACCCGGTGCAGCCGGGGGCGGCCACCTATCGGTTCAGCAGTGTGCTGCGGGAGGACTACCGGATCGGGCCGCACCCGGGCCGGACGGTGGAGACGGAGTGGGTGTTCCGTAGCTCCCGGCCGGAGCGCGACCAGGTCGCCGCGCCGTACGGCTGCATCGACAGGCTGGTGCACGAGGATCCGAAGCCGTGCTCGTGGCTGCCGGTGAACTATCTGCGGTACCAGTTCGGGCTGGCGCCGGACGACACCGTCCGGCCGGGCTGGCTGCACAGCTTCACGGTCAGCGCCCAGCAGGGTGCCTCGACGGCGAAGCTGAAGTCGATGCGGGTCTGGACCTCGACGGACGGCACGAGGTGGACCCCGGCGGTGGTGGTGCCCGGGCTGGACGGCGGCTACCGGGTGCTCACCGCCACGCCGGGGCGGGCCGGGCCGGTCTCGGTGCGGGTCGCGGCGACCGACCGGGCGGGCAACTCGGTGACCCAGACCATCACGGAGGCCTACCGGGTGAGGTAGTCCGACGCCCGACGCGACGGTCCCGCCGGGAACCACCGGCGGGACCGTCGCACATTGGTGCGCATCCCCCGTCGTGGCGGTGCTGGTCAGGGCGTCGGTGGCCGCTCGGCGGCGACCATGATCCGGCGCAGCAGGTCGGAGAGGGTACGCCGCTCGTCGGCGTTCAGCGCGCCGAGCAGCCGGTACTCCTCGTGGCCGAGGACGTCCATCGCGCCGAGCCAGGCGGCCCGGCCCTGCTCGGTCAGCTCGATGTCGACCCGACGACGGTCGGTGGCCGACGGTGTGCGCCGGACGAAGCCGCGGGCGACCAGGGCGTCGATTCGGGCGGTGACCGAGGGCGGCGCCAGGTTGAGGTCGTCGGCGAGTTGGGAGGGCACCGCCCGGCCGTGCCGGCCGGCGAGCGCGTGCAGGGTGTCGAACTCGGGCCGCTGGAGGTCGAAGTCGACAAGCGACTTCTCCCGGACCCGGCGCAGGTGCTGGGCCAACAGTTTCGCCCGGGTCACCGCGCCCTCCACGTCCGGGTCGAGGTCGGGCAGCACGGGCAGCCAGCGGGCGACGTGCCCGTCGGTCCAGTCCTTCTGGTCCTCCACGTCCTTCTGGTCC
Source organism: Plantactinospora sp. CNZ320 (assembly GCF_002846275.1). Lineage (NCBI taxonomy): Bacteria > Bacillati > Actinomycetota > Actinomycetes > Micromonosporales > Micromonosporaceae > Plantactinospora > Plantactinospora sp. CNZ320. The sequence goes on along the minus strand of NZ_PJMP01000001.1, from coordinate 1,078,238 downwards.
ACGTCCCTCCGGTCCTCCACGCGCCGATCATACGTCGGAGCGGAATTATTCGTTGACGAAAGGTTCGGCTCCGAAATAATCTCCGATCGTGATCCACCCGCTCCGGCTCCGTGCATTCCGCCTGCTCTTCCTCGGCCGTACGCTCTCCGCGCTCGGTGACGCCGTCGTGCCGGCCGCGCTCGCCCTCGCCGTACTGCGGGTTACCGGCTCCAGTTCCGCGCTGGCCCTGGTGCTCGGCTGTGCGATGGTGCCGAAACTGCTGCTGTTGCCCCTCGGCGGGGTGCTCGCCGACCGGCTCGACGCCCGGATCGTGGCCATCGGCACCGATCTGGTCCGCTGCGTCGTCCAGGTCTTCATCGGCGTCGAACTGCTCGGCGACGACCCGACGCTGGTGTCGATCGCCGTCGCCTCGGCGGTCGGCGGGGTGGCGTCCGCCTTCGCGATGCCCACCACCTCACCGCTGGTCGCCGGAGTGGTCGACGCTGCCGGCCGGCAGCAGGCCAACGCCGCGCTCGGGGCCGCCCGCAGCGTCACCGGCCTGGCCGGACCGGCACTGGCCGGCGCGTTGATCTGGGCTGCCGGGCCAGGCTGGGCGTTCGTGCTCGACGGTGCCAGCTTCGCGGTGAGCGCCGCGCTGCTGGCCGTACTCCGGGTACGCCGTGTGCCGGTGCAACGCCAGACGCTCCTGGCCGACCTGCGGGAGGGCTGGTCCGAGGTGCGCTCCCGCGACTGGTACTGGAGCAGCCTGGTGGCGCACGCGGTCTGGAACGGCGTGGCGGCGGTACTCGTCACCCTCGGTCCGGCGATCGCGGTCGACCGGCTGGGCGGCGAGGGTGTCTGGGTACTCGTCCTCCAGGCGGGTGCCGTCGGTCTGCTGCTCGGCTCGCTGCTGGCTGGACGGGCCCGGCTGCGCCGGCCGATCCTGGTGGCGAACCTGGGGCTGGCCACGTACGCGCTGCCGCTGATCCTGTTCGCGGTGGCCGCTCCATCGTGGACCGTGATCGTCTCGTACGGCGTCGCGCTGGCCGCCCTCGGCTTCCTCAACCCGGTCTGGCAGACCGTCGTCCAGGCGGAGATCCCGCCACACGTGCTCGCCCGGGTCACCTCGTACGACTGGCTGCTCTCGCTCGCCGCGATGCCCCTCGGGTACGCCCTCGCGCCGATCGCCGCCGACGCCTGGTCCCCGTCCGTTCCGCTGGTGCTCTCCGCCGTCGCGGTCACGGTGGCCTGCCTGGGCACCGCCGCGTTCCCCGGGGTGCGCCGTCTCGCGACCACCCGCCCGGAACCCGAGCCGCTCGCCGCCAATGAGCGGAAATCCGCTGGACGCGACGGCCAGAATGACAGAGTGGACAAGATCATTACCCGTGGCTGGACGGTCCGGGCCGAGCCGGTCGACAGCCCGGTGGCGAGCGCCCTGCTGCGCGACTACTACACCGAGATCGTCGGCCGCTATCACAGGCGGCCGGCCACCGACGCCGAGGTCGACCAGGTGCTGGCGGAGGAGAAGAGCGAGGACCTGACCCTGCCCACCGGGTTGTTCCTGGTCGGCTGGTACGACGACGAGCCGGCCGGCTGTGCCGGCGTACGGCTGGACGCCCTGCCGTACGCCGAGGTGACCCGGGTCTTCGTCCGGCCGGAAGCGCGACGGCGCGGGGGCGGGGTGCGGCTGCTCGCCGCCGTCGAGGAGGCCGCGGCGGCGCACGGGGCGACGACGATGCGGCTGGACACCCGGCACGACCTGGTGGAGGCCCGGGCGCTGTACGCCGGGCACGGCTACCGGGAGGTGCCCGCCTACTCGACGGGGCCGTACGCCGAGCACTGGTTCGAGAAGCAGCTCGGATGACCGTCGCGACGGCGGAGGTTGCGACGGTGGGGTTGACGGCCGGGGTGGTGGCGCGGTAATAAAGAAAAGAAGTTGAGTCACACCGACTCAACTTAACTTCGACCCGAACCCCAACCTTCGGCCCAGGAGAACCGAGGAGGATCGACGATGTTGATGCGTACCGACCCGTTCCGCGAGATCGACCGGATCGCCGAGCACTTCTTCGGCACCAACAGCCGACCGGCGGTCATGCACCTGGACGCCTACCGCGACGGCGACTACTTCTACGCGGCCTTCGACCTGCCGGGCGTCGACCCGGACAGCATCGAGTGCACGGTGGAGCGCAACGTGCTCACCGTCCGGGCCGAACGGCGCCGGCCGACCGGCGACAACGTCGAGCTCGTCGCCGCCGAGCGCCCGATGGGTGTCTTCACCCGCCAGCTCTTCCTCGGCGACACGCTCGACACCGAGAAGCTGGAGGCGGGCTACGAGGCCGGGGTGCTCACGCTGCGCATCCCGGTGGCCGAGCGGGCCAAGCCGCGCCGGGTCGAGGTCACCGTCACCGGTGGCGGCGCCCGCCAGATCAACTCCTGATCGTCCGACAGGTCCGGGCGATCCGCGAGACGCGCCGGACCGTGACCCCTCGACGCGCGCCAGTCCGCTCGACACCGGACGGGCGCGCGTCGAGGCGCGCGGGGCAGTGGCCGACGGGTGGGAAGTTCCGAGATCTCCGGGCGAGTCTGGCGCCGTCCCGGGTGAATGGTCTGAAAAACTTCCTCGCGTGTCCCGATCCACCCTGGTTCGCCGGACGGCGATCCGACAGGTGTCGACATCCACCCCGGACGACTTCACCGAGGCCTGGCTGCGTAACCGCCGGCTCTCCGAGCACACCCGGGCCGCGTACCGGCGCGACATCACCGGCTGGCTCGGCTGGTGCGCCGGCCGGCAACTCGACCCGCTCGACGCGACCTTCCTGGACGTCAACGCCTACGCCCGGGAGCTTGAGTCCAGCGTCGACCCGCGCAGCCGCCGCCCGCTGACCGCCGCCACGGTGGCCAGGAAACTCTCCGCGCTCTCCAGTTGGTACACGTTTCTCGGCAAGCTCGGCGCGGTGCCGGCCAACCCGGTCTCCGGCGCCGACCGGCCCCGGGTCGACCGCGACCACTCCGCCACCGTGGGGCTGAGTGCCGACGAGGTGGACGCGCTGCTGGCCGCCGCCGAGGCCGCCGCCGGCCCCACCGCGCTGCGCAACCGGGTGGTGCTGGCCCTCCTCGCCGACCTGGGGCTGCGGGTCGGCGAACTCGTCTCGCTCGACCTGTCGGACCTGGGCCAGGAACGCGGCCACCGCAGCGTGCGGTTCGTCGGCAAGGGCGGCCGGGCCCGCCGCCGGGCGTTGACCCCGGCCTCGGCGTACGCGGTGGACGCCTACCTGACCGCCCGCGCGGTCGTAGCCGGGCGGCCGGTGGAACAGCTCACCGGCGCACTGCTGGTGACCGCCACCGGCAACCGGCTCGACCGGCACGCCGTCTTCCGGCTGGTCCGGCGGTTGGCCCGGGCGGCCGGCATCCCGGCCTGGGAACGCCTCTCCCCGCACTCGCTGCGGCACGCCTTCGCCACCTCGGCCCGCGCCGAGGGGGTGCCGCTGGAGGACGTGCAGGACGCAATGGGACACGCCGATCCGCGTACCACCCGCCGGTACGACCGCGACCGGCACAACCTGGACCGGGACCCGGCGTACACGATCTGGGCGGCCCGCAACCGTCGGCAGGGCTGATCCGGCGACCGGCGAGCCTGCCGGGTGCCGGATCAGCAGAGCAGGTCCAGTTCCTGGTGCGCCTGTGCCGCGATGTCCGCGCCGCGCAGCCAGCGCCGTGCCCAGAGCCGGGCGGCCACCTCCGCCGTCTCGTCGCCGCCGGCCGCCTGCTCCACCAGCAGGGCGGTGGCCAGCGCGTACGCCATCCGCAGCGCCAACCCGCGCGCCCCGGCCAGCACCGCGACCGCCTCCGGGGTCACCTCGGCGAGCGAGTTGCGCAGTTCGGCGGTCGTGTCGGCGAGCGCGTCGGCAAGCGCCGGGTGCAGCCGCCGGGCGGTGTCGGTGGCGGCGTCGAGCCGGGCCAGCAGCGGGGTGGCGGCGTCCTCCCGGAGGACGGCCCGGAGCACGTCCAGCGCCAGCACGTTCGTGGTGCCCTCCCAGATCGGCAGCACCTGGGCGTCCCGCAGCAGCCGGGGTATCCCGGTGTCCTCGACGTATCCGGCGCCGCCGAAGCACTCGACGTACTCGCTGGCCGAGGAGACCGCCAGCCGTCCGGTGGCGAGTTTGGCCAGCGGCGCCACGATCCGCAGTTCGGCGGCGGCAGCCGGATCCGAGCCGACCTCGACCCGGCCGAGCAGCGCGAACGCGTGCCCGGCCAGCACGAACGCGCCGGCCGCGTCCACCGCCAGGACGCCGAGGGTGGCCCGGTGCAGAGGTGAGGTGATCAACCGTCCGCCGGCCACCTGGCGGGCGTCGGCGTAGGCGCGGGCGTACGCCAGGCCCCGGCGCATGCCGGCAGCGGCAGCCGCCGAATTGTGCAGCCGGGTCACCACCACCAGGGTCATCGCCCGGCTCAGACCCGGCCCGGACGGGTCACCCAACGGCCACGCGTACGCGTCGTGCAGCCCGATCTCGGCGGTCGGCAGGGCCCGGGTGCCGAGCTTCTCCTTGAGCCGGTGCACGGTGATCCCGGGCGCCGGGGCGGTCCCGTCGACGGCCGGACCGGCCAGCGGCGAGTCGGCGGCGTAGCGCGGCACCAGGAACGGCACCAGCACCCGGCTGCCCGCTCCGGCGCCCTCCGGCCGGGCCAGCGCCACCGCCAGCTCCGCGTCGGCGGCCGAGCAGAACCACTTCTCGCCGGTGAGCCGCCAGGAGCCGTCGAGAGCGGGGCGACCGCTGGTGGTCGAGCCGGCCAGGTCGGAGCCGCCCTGCGACTCGGTCATCCACTGCCCGCTGTTGACCACCCGGGCCGGATCGGTGGCGGTGAGCCGGGGCAGCCAGGTGTCGCGCAACGCCGGATCGACCTCGGGGCGGGCGAGCAGCGCGGCGGTACCGTCGCTCATCGCCACCGGGCAGGAGAAGGTGGCCGACTCCGGGCCGTAGAGGTGCAGCAAGGCGTGCTGGACGACCCGGGCCGCCGCTCCCCAGGTGCTCCGGGCCTCCGGCTGGTACGGCAGCGCCACCACGGCGTGCCGGGCCGCCGCCGCCCGCTGGGCCTGCCAGCCGGCGGAGGTCTCGATCCGGTCGATCCGGGCGCCCCACGGGCCGTAGCGGACCAGGGTCGGCGGGTGTGCCTCGGCGTCGGCGTGCGCGGCCCGCAGCGGCCCGGTGACGTCGGTGGCGAGCGCGGCGAGCCGGTCCGCCGCCGCGGCGTGCCCGTCCGGGCCGAGCTGGCGATCCAGCCAGGAGCGCAGCAGCCGGTCGCTGAAGTACGGGTCGGCGGGCACCGGGACCACCTGGACGTAGCGCTGCATCTTCTTCGTCCTCGGGGGCGAGGGCCGGCCGGTGGACCGGCGAAGCTGGCGGGGGGGGGGTGGTCCCGACCGTAGTCCACCCGGGCGGCCGGTGGCATCGACCGACGGCGATCATGGCCGGTCGGCGGCGGACCCGGCGGGTTTGGCACCTGCCGGACCCGACCGCATCTACCGTCGGTGGCATGGCCTACGAGCTGCCCGGCGGACGCGGGGCACGGCGACCGCGCCGGCTGCGTGGCGTGCTCGCGGTGGTGGCGGCCGGCCTCTTCGTCTGCTGTGTGGGCGCGGCCGGCCTCGGTGCCTGGAACTACCAGCACGTCCGGCAGTCCTCCGGCGCGGCCCGGGACGCGGCGGAGGCGTTCCTACAGGACGTGACCAGCGGCGACGCGGGCGGTGCCTACGACCGGCTCTGCGTCGACACCCGGGAGCGGTGGAGCCGGGAGGAGTTCGAACGGCAGCTCGCGGTACCACCGACGATCACCAGGTACGCCGTCGACGACGTCACCGTCGCCAGCGACCAGGGGCAGCTCCGGGCGACCGCGACGGCGGAGCTGACCCGCCGCTCGGGTGTGGTGGACCGGCGGGAGATGCCGATGGTCAGGGAGGACGACCAGTGGCGGGTCTGCGGCGACCCGTTCTGACCCCGACCGCGCGGGCCGCACTCCGGGCGTCAGCGGTGGCGGGCCAGGTCGCCGGAGCGGAAGTGTCGCCGGCAGAGCACCTGGTAGCGCACCTCGGCCGCCTCGACGGTGTCCCCGATGACCACCTGCTCGCCCTGCCGGACCACCACACCGTCGACCACCCGGGCGTTGAGCTGCCCCGGACGCCCGCACCAGCAGAGCACCTCGACCTGGATCCGGGACACCTCGTCGGCGAGTTCGAACAGCCGCTGCGCCGCCGGGAACAGGCAGGACCGGAAGTCGCTGGCCAGACCGAAGGCGAAGACGTCCACGTCGTAGCAGTCGACCAGCTCGGCCATCTGCTCCACGTGCCGCACGGTGTAGAAACACGCCTCGTCGCAGATCAGGTAGTCGAGCCGGTCACCCTCGGCCCACCGGCTCCGGACCAGCTCACACAGGTCGAGGTCGTCGGTGACCTCGATGGCCTCGTGTGCCAGGCCGATCCGGGTGGTGATCTGCGGGCCGAGGGACCGGTCGATCCTGGTCAGCACCAGCCCGTGCCGGCCCTGCCGGGCGTGGTTGTAGTTCATCTGCAGGGCCATCGTCGACTTGCCACAGTCCATCGGTCCCCAGAAGAACTTCAGGGCGGCGCCCTGCCGCAGCCGGCCGTCGCCGGCAGCGGAACATGCCTGGGCGAGCGCCGATTCGTCACCGGAGCGGGTACGGCTGGTGCGGCTGTCGTCGGTCACGCCCCGGGAGCCTAGGCCACCAGGCGTTCCGGTTCGACCCGCCGTGTCGTTGACCACTTCGGGCTGTCTGGTCGGTCAGCGCCCGCCTGCGGCTGCGGCTCAGTCCGGCCCGGAATCGCCATCCCGCCGCCCGGTGATCCGATCCCGCTGGTCGGAGCCGATCGCCGGCAGGAGATGCCGCTCGACGAGTTCGCGCAGCTCGGCGGCGAGGACCGGATCGCCCTGCACCAGGTCCCGGAACCGGCGCTGCCAGCCGTGCGCGAGTACGCGCTCCAGGTCGTGGTCACCTGCCTGGCGGGCGGCGAGCACCTCGGCGCGGATCTCGGTCAGGTCGGTGGCGATGTCGTCCGCCTCCGCCGGCCGGACACTGCGCCAGAACGCCACCGCCTCGGCCCGGGCAGCCGGCCAACCGGCACCGGCCATCGCGCCGACCAGCGCCGTACCGGCGGCCACCTCGATCGACTCCATCCCGCACCTCCTGCCTGCCCACGCGCCGCCCCGGGCCCACCCTAGGACAGATCGTGCGGCGAGGTGGCCGGGTGCCCGGTGCCGACCGGGCAGCCGGAGTGGTGGGGCGGTCCGGCCCGGCCAGCGGCGAGCCTCGACAGGCCCATGTCCCGGATCACACCGGGCAGATGTCACGTGCGGGCGGGCAGCCCACATCTGGTGGTCGTCACATCGGGTGAGGGGAGAACGGAACGATGACCACACAGCGGAAATCCGGCCCGGCGGCCGGCCACCGGGTGCTGATCCTGGGTGCGGGCTACGCGGGCATGTCTGCGGCCATCCAGCTCGGCGCCCGGACCAGGCGACGCGCGGACGTACAGGTGACCCTGGTGAACGCGCAGGAGTCGTTCACCGAGCGGCTGCGGCTGCCGATGGCGGCGACCGGGCAGCGGCTCGCCGAGCTGAACATCCCGCGCATGTTGGAGGGCACGGGCGTGCGGTTCGTCCGGGGCTGGGTGACGGCGGTCGACGCGGACGCCCGGACCGTACGGGTCGACGACGAACGGGTACTGCACTACGACACCCTGGTGTACGGGCTGGGCGCCGTCGCCGACACCGCCACGGTGCCCGGTGTCGCGGAGTACGCGCACACCCTGGACAGCGCCCAGGACGCCGAAACGCTCGCCGAACGGCTGGCGCTGCTCGGCACCGGTACGGTGGTGGTCGGCGGCAGCGGACCGACCGGAGTCGAAACCGCCGCGGAGATCGCCGAGCGGCACCCGGAGCTGGCCGTAGTGCTGCTGGGCCGGAGCGCACCAGGCGCGGCCATGAACCCGAAGGCCGCCGCATACCTGCGGTCCGCGCTCGGGCGCCTCGGCGTGGCGGTGCGCAGCGGGGTGGAGGTGGCCAGGGTGCTGCCCGGAGCGGTGGAGCTGGTCGGCGGCGGGACCGTCGCGGCCGACGTGCTGGTCTGGGCCGGCGGGACCCGGGTGCCCCCGCTGGCGGCCACTGCCGGGCTGACGGTCGACGAACGCGGTCGGATCGTCACCGACGCCACACTGCGCTCGGTGTCGCACCCGCAGGTGTACGCGGTGGGCGACGCGGCCGCGATCCGGCAGCGCTACGGCGTGCTGCACGGTACCTGCCAGGGTGGCATGCCGACCGGTGTGCACGCCGCGGTGGCGATCCTCCGTACGCTGCGGGGCAGCCGGCCCAGGCCGTTCCGCTTCGGCTACTACCACACCCCGGTGAGCCTCGGCCGCAACGACGCGGTGGTGCAGTTCACCCACCCCGACGACAGCCCTCGGCGGATCCACCTGACCGGTCGGATGGCGGTCCGGTACAAGGAGACCGTCACCGCCGCGCCCTGGCCCACCTGGCTGCGGATGAAGAAGATGCCCGCCTCGGGCGCGCTCTGGCCGAAGGGCGGTCGCTTCACCAGGAACCGGGGGACGCGATGACCGAGCCGCATCCGCCGGACCACCGACGACGGCCACCGGAGGACCCGGGCCAGCAGGTCTTCACCGACCACCGCAACCTGCTCTTCTCGGTCGCCTACCGGGTTCTGGGCAGCGCCGTCGACGCGGAGGACACGGTCCAGGACGCCTGGCTCAGATGGTCCGCCGCCGACCGGTCGCAGGTGGCCGATCCGTTGGCGTACCTGACCCGGATCGTGTCGAACCTGGCGCTGGAACGGCTGCGCTCCAGCCGGTACCGACGGGAGATCTACCCGGGGCCGTGGCTTCCGGAGCCGATCCTCACCGGCGGGGATGCCGCCGAGACGGTCGCCGACGCCGAGACGGTGTCGATGGCGATGCTCGTGGTGCTGGAGACGCTGAGTCCGCTCGAACGGGCGGTCTTCGTACTCCGGGAGGTCTTCGACTTCAGTCACGCCGAGATCGCGGAGGCGGTGCAGCGCTCCGAGGTCGCGGTACGGCAGGCCGCGCACCGGGCTCGCGAGCACGTGCGGGCCCGCCGGCCGCGCTTCACCGCGGACCGGGCGCGGCAGCGCGAGGTCACCGAGCGGTTCTTTGCCGCCGCGACCGGCGGTGACATCAACACCCTGATGGAACTGCTCTCCCCGGACGTCGCGCTCTGGACCGACGGCGGCGGCAGGGTCCGGCAGGCCATGCGCCCGGTCGTCGGCGTACGGCCGGTGGCCGCCTGGTTCGCCGCGATCGGCACCGTCAGCTACCAGGGCGTCGCGCCCGCCGACATGCGCGCCGAACTCGTGGAGATCAACGGCGGTCCGGGCATCGTGTTCGGCGCCGCGGACCGGGTGATCGCCACCGTCACGTTCGACTTCGACACCGGTGGTCGGATCACCGCGATCCACAACGTGGCCAACCCGGACAAGCTCCGGGCCGTGTCCGGCGGCACCAGGCACGACATCGGGACCCGGTGAGCCGGCGGGGGGATGCCCGTCAGAGGCGTGCCGGGGGCGTGTTGCCGGCGGCGACGATCGCCCGCCGGATCGGTACCGCCGCCAGCAACACGAACCCGATCACGAAGAACGCCAGCAGCGAGATGATCGCCACCCGGTAACTCTCGGTCATCCCGTACGCCAGCCCGAACAGCAGCGGGCCGAGCCAGCTCGTGCCCTTGTCGGAGATCTCGTAGAGCCCGAAGTACTCGGCCTCCCTGCCCTTCGGGATCAACTGGCTGAACAGCGAGCGGCTCAACGCCTGGCTGCCGCCGAGCACGATGCCGATCCCGCCGCCGAGCAGCACGAACGGCACCGCCTGGTTGGCCGGCAGCCGGAACGCGACCGCGAGCACCACGGTCCAGAGCACCAGGCTGATCAGGATCGTCTTCCAGGCGCCGATCCGTTTCGCCAGCGCGCCCATGCCGAGCGCGCCGAAGAAGGCGAGGAACTGCACCATCAGGATGGTCGGCACCAGTACGTCGTCGGAGAGCTTGAGCTCCTCGGTGCCGTACACCGCCGACAGCGAGATCACCGTCTGGATGCCGTCGTTGTAGACCAGGTAGGCGACCAGGAAGAACAACGTCAACGGGTACGCCTTCAGGCTGCGCAGCGTGTGCCAGAGCTGGCGGAACCCGTCGAGGAGTACCGGTCCCTGGGCCGGGCCGGCGACCGGTGGCCGGTTACGCAGCCGGATCAGCGGGATCGTGGTGAACGCCGCCCACCAGATGCCCGCCGACACCATGCTGTACCGGGCCACCTCGCCGGTGTCCATCCCGAGCGAGTCCTTGAACAGCACCCCCGCCACGTTTATCGCCAGCAGCAGCCCGCCGCCGATGTAGCCGATCGCCCAGCCGATGCTGGAGACGCTGTCCCGCTCCTCCGGCCCGGCTATCTGCGGCAGGAACGAGTAGTAGACGACGATGCTCGCCCCGTAGGAGATGTTGGCGATCAGGAACAGCCCGGCGCCGAGCAGGTAGCGGTCGCCGGTCAGGAAGAGCAGCCCGATGGTGGCCGCCGAGCCGATGTAGGCGAAGAGCGCCAGCATCTCCTTCTTGCGCGGCGACCGGTCGGCGACGGCGCCGACCAGCGGCAGTACGAAGACGGTCAGGAAGACCGACAGCGACACCATGTACGGGAAGAGCGAGCCGGGCGCGATGTCGATGCCGAGCAGGCTGATCCGCTCGCCCCGACACGGGTCGTCGGAGGCGCAACCGGCGGCCGACTTCGCGATCGAGGTCAGGTACGGGCCGAGGAAGACGGTGATCACCGTCGTGTTGAACGCCGAGTTCGCCCAGTCGTAGAAGTACCAGCCGACCCGCTCGTGCCGGGTGCTGGGTGGCGCCTCCGGCGCCGTCGCGGGGATGGTCTCGGCCATGTCGGTCCTTCGGTAGCGGGTTCTGGCGGCGGATCGGGGTCGGTGGCCCTGGTCCGACCGACCTACCGATCGGACGGCCAGTGGCCACGGCTCAGGTACGCCTCGCGCAGCACGTCGACGTGATCGGTCATGATGCCATCCACACCGAGGTCGAGTAACTCGTTCATCTCGGTGATGTCGTCGATGGTCCAGACGTGCACCTGGAGGCCGAGTCGGTGCACATAGTCGACGAACCGCCGATCGACCACCTTGATCCCGCGGTAGCGGATCGGCACCTGGGCGGCCACCACCGTCGGTGGCAACACCAGTCGCCGGTTGGCCAGCGAGGCGAGCCGTAACCGGGCGACCCCGCGCAGCCCGAGCGAGGTGGCGATCTTCGGCCCGGCCAGGATCCGCAGCCGGGCCAGCCGGGTGTCGCTGAACGAGGCGAGCAGCACCCGGTCGCCGGCCCCGGCCGCCTCGACGGCACGCACGGTCGGCGCCACCGCGCCGTCGGCCTTCACGTCGACGTTGAACCGGATCTGCGGCCAGGCCCCCAGCACGTCGTCGAGCCGGGGTACCGCCGCCGCCCCGCCGACCCGGATCGTCCGCAGGTCCGCCCAGCGCAGCTCGCCGATCCGGCCGGGCTGCCCGGTCATCCGGTCCAGTGTCGCGTCGTGGAAGACCACCGGCACGCCGTCGGCACTGGCGTGCACGTCGGTCTCGACGTACCGGTAGCCGAGGTCGACCGCCCGGGCGAACGCCTCGGTGGTGTTCTCGTCGCCGCGCGCGGCACCGCCCCGGTGCGCGAACGCCAACGGTGTCGGCGCGTCGAGATAGGCGAAGTCCCGGATCACCGTGCGAGTATGCCCGGCCTGGGTGACCGGCCGGTGACCGGCACCTTTCCCCGGTCGACCGGAACTCCTTCCGCGACCTGCCGGCGATCGGGGCGGGGTTCAGTAGGGTGCTCGCCATGCGGCTGCTCGCCATCGACTTCGGCACCTCGAACACCGTCGCCGCAGTGCGGGGCGCCGACGGGCGCGCCCGGCCGCTGCTCTTCGACGGCACCCCGCTGCTGCCGTCGGCGGTCTGCCTCGACCCGTTCGGCACGCCGATCACCGGCCGGGACGCGATCCGGGCGGCCCGGCTCGACCCGGCCCGGTTCGAGCCGGCGCCGAAACGCCGGATCGACGACGGGACGGTGCTGCTCGGCGACCGGGAGGTACCGGTCACCGAGCTGGTCGGCGCGGTGCTGCGGCGGGTGTCGACCGAGGCGTACCGGCAACTCGGCGGGATCGACGAGGTCCGGCTCACCCACCCGGCCCGGTGGGGCGAGCGTCGTCGCGGCCTGCTGGTCGCCGCCGCCCGTGCCGCCGGGCTGCCACCGCCCCGGCTGGTCGCCGAGCCGGTCGCGGCGGCGGCGCACTATCCGGCGGTACTCGGCACGGCGGTGCCGACCGGCCGGGCCCTGGCCGTCTACGACCTGGGCGGCGGCACCTTCGACGCCGCGGTGGTCCGGCGCACCGCCGCCGGTTTCGACGTGCTCGCCGAGTCGGGTCTGACCGACCTGGGCGGGCTCGACTTCGACCAGGCGCTTGTCGAGCAGCTCGGCCGCGGTTACGCCGTCGGCCGGACCGAGCTGTGGCAGACCCTGCTGAACCCGGCCGACGCGGGCCAGCGCCGGGCCCGGGAACTCCTCTACGACGACGTACGGGCGGCCAAGGAACTGCTGTCCCGGGCCGCCAGCGCGCAACTGCACCTGCCGGCGCTGGAGTTGCGGGCACACCTGACCCGGGACGAGTTGGAGTCGCTGATCCGCCGACAGCTCCAGCAGACGGTCGACTGCCTGGCCCGGACGATCGCCGCCGCCCGGCTGGACCCGGCCGATCTCGTCGGGATCTTCCTGGTCGGCGGCTCCAGCCGGATCCCGCTGGCCGCCCGGCTGATCCACACCGAGCTGGGCGTCGCCCCGACCACCCTGGAGCAGCCGGAGACGGCGGTCGCCGAGGGAGCCCTCCGACTCGACGACCCACCCCGGACCGCGTCGCCGCTGCCGGCACTGGGTGGCAGGGTGCCGCCGCAGACCGCCGTGGTGGCACCCGGACCGACCCCGGCGCGGTCCGGGGGGCCGTCACCGCCGCTTTCGGCCCAGCCCGGTCGCGCGGCCAGTGTGCCGGCGGAGCGGCACGACCGGACAGTTGCCGAACAGGTCGCCCCGACCGGCCGGTTCTGGACCGGCACAGCCGGGCTGGTCTCGACCGGGACGCTGGCCCTGCTGGTGCTCGCCGCCCTCGTCGTGCTGATCGTGGTCGTCAACACCGACCCCACCTGACCGCACTCCGACAGCTGTAAGGAAGGGCCCCCTCATATACAGAAAACGATATGAGGGGGCCCTTCCTTACAGCTCAGGCCGGGGACTCGGTACGGTCGCCGGCCCACCGGGTGTGGAAGCTGCCCTCGGTGTCCACCCGCTGGTAGGTGTGCGCGCCGAAGTTGTCCCGCAGGCCCTGGATCAGCGCGGCCGGCAGCCGGTCGCGCCGCAGCCCGTCGTAGTAGGACAGCGAGGAGCCGAAGGCGGGGGCGGGCACCCCGGCCTGGGCCGCGTAGCTGACCACCCGCCGCCAACTCGCAACACTGTCGGCGACCCCCTGCACGAAGTACGGCGCCACCAGCAACGTCGGCAACTGCGGGTCGGCGTCGTACGCCTCCCGGATCCGGTTGAGGAAACGGGCCCGGATGATGCAGCCACCCCGCCAGATGGTGGCCAGCGCCGCCGGGTCGATGTCCCAGCCGTACTCCTCGCTGCCGGCCCGGATCTGGTCGAAGCCCTGCGCGTACGCGACGATCTTCGACGCGTACAGCGCCTTGCGGACGTCCTCCACGAACGCGTCCCGGTCCACCTCGTCGGTCGGCGCCTCGCCACCCGCGTCGGCGTACGCCCGGGCCGCCGCCGCCCGCTGGTCGGCGTGCCCGGAGAGCGACCGGGCGAACGTCGCCTCGGCGATCCCGGTGATCGGCACACCGAGGTCGAGCGCGCTCTGCACCGTCCACCGGCCGGTGCCCTTCTGCTCGGCCCGGTCCTGGACGATGTCGACGAACGCCCTGCCGGTGCGGGCGTCGACGTGTCCGAGCACGTCGGCGGTGATCTCGATCAGGAACGACTCCAGGTCGCCCTCGTTCCACCCGGCGAAGATCTTGCCGATCTCGGCCGGTGTCGCACCCAGCCGCTCCCGCAGCAGGTCGTACGCCTCGGCGATGAGCTGCATGTCGGCGTACTCGATGCCGTTGTGCACCATCTTCACGAAGTGCCCGGCGCCGTCCGGCCCGATGTGGGCGCAGCACGGGGTGCCGTCGACCTGGGCGGCGATCGACTCGAAGATCGGCCCGAGCTTCCGGTATGCCTCCGGCGAACCGCCGGGCATGATGCTCGGCCCGAGCAGCGCACCCTCCTCACCGCCGGAGACACCGGTGCCGACGAAGTGCAGCCCGTGCTCGCGCAGCGTCTCCTCGCGCCGCCGGGTGTCGGCGAAGTGGGCGTTGCCGCAGTCGATGACGATATCGTCGGGTTCGAGCAGCGGGATCAGCTCGTCGATGACGTCGTCGGTCGGGCGGCCCGCCTTCACCATCACGATCACGGCCCGGGGCCGCTCCAACGAGGCGACGAAGTCGGCAAGCGACTCGCTCGGCACGAACGTTCCCTCGTCGGCGTGCTCGGCGACCAGGCTCCGGGTCCGCTCCGGCGACCGGTTGTGCACCGCCACCCGGTGACCGTGCCGGGCCAGGTTGCGGGCCAGGTTGCGGCCCATCACCGCCAGCCCGGTGACCCCGATCTGGGCCGTGGCGCCGGTGCTGCCACTCGTCGTCTCCGCCATCCGCTGCTCACTTCCGTCTGGGCCGGAAAGGTTCGGCCGGTTGCCACGTCCGTGCCGGCGTCGGAGCAGCGCGCGGAATCCCGCAGCAGGGCGGAAGGCCCGGTGTTCCTCAGCGCTCCTCCGGCAACCAGAACCGGGCAAGCGTACTCGTCGCCGGGTCGTCGGAGGCGGCCAGCGCCGCCCACGGGTCGGCGTCGGGCGGCAGCTGTGCGCCCGCGTACCCGGCCAGTTCCTCCGGGGCGACGGGCGCGGTCTCCGGTCCGGACGGCGGCGCGTCGACCGACTGGCCGAGCAGGGCAGGATCGGCCCACGGGAAACCGTCGACCGGCTCCGGTGGGGTGCCGAGGTCCGGCAACTCCGTCGACTCCCACCAGGCCGGCCCGTCCTCGGCGTACGGGTCCAGGTCCGGGTCGGCGCCGACCGGCGGGTCCGCCGCGCCGAAACCGACCTCGGCGGGTACCTCCGGATGGTCGTCCGGCCCGAACCCCTCCTCCTCCGCCGGGTACGGGTCAGCCTCGGCGTACGGGTCGGTGGTCGGCTCCGTCGGCAGGTCGTCGTAGCCGAGCGGGGGCGGCGGGTCGTCGGGTGCCCCGGGAAGGTCCCCGGGATCGGGGTCGGCGGTGCCGAACCCCTCGACCGGAAAACCGTCGGGCTGGTCCGGGCTCAGATCGCCGTAGGCATCGCCCTCGGGGCCACCGAAGTCATCGCCCTCGGGGCCGCCGAACTCCGGCTCGTCGGCGGACCAGCCGCCCCAGTGGTCAGTCATGTTCCCGCCCTCGTGCGTCGGTGGCCGGGGCAGGGGAGAGCACCCGGGCCCGCACCAGCACCTCGTCGACCTGCTTGACCCGGGCCCGGACCGTCTCCCGCTGCGCCTGCGTCGTGGCCCGGCGCCGGGCCCGTACGGCGGTGTCCTCGGCAGCCGCCGCGTCGATCTCGGCGATCCGCTCGTCGAGCTGCCGCAGCCGCCGCTCGATCGCGTCGTCCAGGGCGAGAGTCATCGCGTACTGGAGGTCGGTGAAGCGGTGGGTGATCTCGTCCGACAGGACAGCCCGGGCGTCGGCGACCACCTCCCGCAGCCACATCCGGGCCTGCTGCCGGTCGGTGTGCACCCGGCGGCGGTACAGGATGAAGCCGCCGGCGGCGAGCCCCAGGCCGAGCCCGGCGAACGGGATCAGCAGGCTGCCGCCGACCAGCGCACCCGCGCCGAGCGCCGAGGCGCCGGCCATCGCGCCCCGGCTGGCCAGGAACGCCATCGACCCGGCCGACATCGCGATCATCATGTTGTCCGGGCCGCCGCCGGAGCGGCGCGGCTTGCTGGCCAGCGCGTGCCGCAGCGTCGCGTTGAGCCGCCCCAGCACGAACCGCAGCTCGTCGGGGTGGAACACCTCGGCCAGCACCCGCTCGCCGACCTGCCGGAACCGCACCTCCAGATCGTCCGACAGCCGCACCGACAGCGCGTGCAGCGCCTCGTCGACCTGCTGCGGCAGCCCTTTGAGCTCCTCGCCGCGGGCCTTGTCGATCCGGTTCAGGAACTCCTCCTGGAGGGCTCCGGCATAGCCACGCAGCAGCCCGGTCGCCTCGACCCGGGCCCGCTGCGTCTCGGTGCTCAACGCCAGCGACCACTGCCGCGACTCGGTACGCTTGCGCGCCGCCAGCGCCGCCCGGTCCTGCTTGATCCGCAGTAGGTCCGCCGGATCGGGGTCGGCGGCCCGCAGCCGCTCACCGAGTTCCAGGTCGTACCGGACCAGTTCGCTGCGTACCGTGCGCAGCAGGTTCGCCTGCCGCAGCAGGTGGCCCCGGCCGGCCACCCCGATCAGGGCGTGTTGCAGCTGCGCGATCCGGGACTCCCGGAGCAGTTCGCCGGCCGCCTCCGCCGGCATCGTCCGGGCCAGTTCGGCCAGCCGGGCCGAGACCGGAAACCACGGCGCGCCGCCGAACCGGGGGGCGTGGGCCTGCAACTGTGCCCGGTTGTCGGCCAGGATCGTCCGCCACCCCGGATACGCGTCGGTCTTGGTCAGCGCGAAGACCACCAGGTTGACCCGCTTGCTCGCCTCGATCAGGAAGTCGAGTTCCGGCTGCGCGAACGGGGCGGCGGCGTCGACCACGAAGAGCAGGGCGGTGGCCCGGGCTGCCGCGTCCAGGGCGATCTGCGCGTGCGCCGGTTCCAGCCCGCCGGTGCCCGGGGTGTCGACCAGGCTCAGGTACTGCAACAGCGGCGCCGGATGCGTCACCTCGATGTGCCGGGGCGGCCGCTGGTCGTCCGGCAGCCGCCCCAACGGGGTGGCCCAGTCCCGCAGGTCGGCCAGGGACAGCGGCAGCGGCTCGGGGCGGCCCGGCAGGAAGGCCCGGGCACCCGACTCGGCGCCCGGCACGAACTCCAGATAGCAGCAGGTGGCGACCGCGACGTCGACCGGCGACAGCCCCGGCACCCCAACCAACGCGTTGACCAGGGAACTCTTTCCACGTTTCGTCTCGCCGACCACCACGATCGAGGGGCGGGTCACCACCTGTCGGCGCAGCGTGTCGACCTCGGCGGCGGCGTCCGGGGCGACCTTGCGCAGGTACGCCAGCCCGCCGTCGACCGCCCCGGTCAACGCCGCGCCGAGCGCCGCCTCCGGATTCCCGCCACTTTTCGCGGCCGGCGCGGCGGCACCCGCCCCGGTGGCGGTACGGCCGGCGGTCACCGCGGGCTCCCCTCGGCGCGTACCCGCTGGGAGAGCAGGAAGAAGCCACGGTGCGCCACCTGCGCCACCCGGGACTGCGCCGGGCTCGCCCCGGCGACCGCGTACACCCGCCACCGGGTGGCGGCCTCCAGCGCGGCCCGGGCCAACTGCTCCGGAGCGGCGGCCGGCAGGCTCAGGATCCAGCGCGGGTCGGTGGAGAGCGCCAGCCGGGTCAGCTCCTGCTCCATCGGCTCCGGCAACTCCACCGAGCCGGAGCTGACCAGTTGGGCCACCTCCAGCAGCCGCAGCCGGTGGTACTCCGGCTGTTGCAGCACCTGCTCGATCGCGTCCCGCAGCAACTCCCGCTCCTCCGGTCGGGGAGCGTGGCTGGCCAGCTTCTCCAGCGTCGAGAGCCCCCAGCCGGCCTTGATCGCGTCGGTACGCCACCGGAACGCCTGGTCGAGGGTGTTACGCAGCCGGGGGAACCCGGACGCGGCGAGCAGCAACCGCACCAGGTCGCCGCTGGACAACTGCGGCTCGGCGGTGAACTGGGCGATGGCGAAGCCGATGCCGTACAGGTCGAGCAGCCGCAGCAGCCGCTCCCGCTGCTCCGCCGGCACCGGACAGTCCCGGGAGGTGAACAGGTCGACCGAGGCGAGCAGCACCGCCCGTTCCCCGGCCGGCAGCCGGGCGATCGTTCGCAGCGCCTCGCAGTCGGCGGCGGTGAGCCGGCCGGCCTCGGTCGTCTCGGCCAGCAGCCCGACGATCGGCACCACCTCGGAGACCACCCGGCGCAGCACCCCGGTCTGGTCGGCGGCGAGCGGACCGGCCACCGGCCACGGGTCGGCCGCCCCGCCGACCAGCTTGTCCACCTTGTTGAACAGGCCGAGCGAGTTGATCGGGTTGCTGGCCAGTCGCGCCGAGACCGACCGGAACGCCTCCAGCGCCGCCAGGTCGTCGTCCCGGACCGACTGGGTGAAGACGTAGACAATCGCCTCGGCACCGGCGATCGCACCGGCCGAGTCGTCGTCGATGTTGTCGTCGAACGGGGCGGTCGCGGCCTCGAACAGGAACCGGCGGGCACCGGCGCTGACCGAGGTGTTCGTCGAGGCGAGGCCGGGGGTGTCCAGCACGGTCAGGTCCCGCAGGTGGTAGCTGGTCAGCGTGACGTCGACGTAGGAGATCTCGGCACGTGGCACACCGAGCCGCTGCGGGATCATGCCGGCGTCGTCGAGCGGCAGGCTGAGCCGGCTGCCGTCCCGGCGTACCACGTCGACCCGGTCGGCGGTGCCGTAGCGGAACTGGGTGACGATCCGGGTGCACTCACCGACCTCGGTCGGCGCCACCCGCCGACCGATCAGCGCGTTGACAAGCGTCGACTTGCCGGCCTTGAGCCGGCCGGCGATCGCCACCCGCAGCGGTTCGTCGAGCCGGCGGCGTACCCCCGACACCTGGGCTCCGGTGGCGGCGCCGAGTCGCGGACCTACCTCGTCACAGAGGTCGGCGACCCGGGCGCTGAGCGGACCTGCTCCCATCACTCGTCAGCCGGCGGTGCGGTCGGCGACAATGGCAGCAACCCGGTGGTGGAGCACGCTCATCTCGTCTGCTGTCCTTCCGACACGACGGCGGGGGCGGGCTGCCCCTGCCGGACACCACACTACGAATATCCTGCCGGCGCAGGATCCCATGTTCGTGCCACCGTCATGGCGGCACGGCGTCGACCCGGGCGGGGGAGGACCAGTGCGGCACGCGTCGGTCGGTGATCTGCCCGACCAGTCCCGCCCCATCGACCTGCCCGGCGACGGGCCGGCCGGTGAGCCGGCACCGGACGTGGTCGCGGTCGGCTCCCACCTGCTCACCACCCCCGGCCTGGTGGTGCTGCACAGTGGACCCGGCGGCGGGCGCAGCACCGCACTGCACCGGCTCGGCGCCGCCTTCCGGGGGCCCGTCTTCGCCGGTGGCGGCCTGGCCAGCCTGCCCGGCGAACCGGCGTTCGCGCTGGCCCGCGCCGTCCGGGTCCGACTGCCCGCGCACGATCCGGCGCTGCTCGCCGAGGCGGTCCGGTCCCGGGTACGTGGCGGCCTGCTGCTCCTCGACGACCTCCAGTGGGCCGATCCGGCCACCCTCGCCGCCCTGGTACCGCTGGCCACGCACTGCCGGGTCGCGGTCGCGCTGCGTACCCCGCACCGGCTGCCGCCGCCCGCGGTGGCGGCGTTGCGGGCCGTCGCGACCGGCTGGCTCGCCGTGCCGCCACTGACCGTGGAGTCGGCGACCGCACTCGCCCGGCGGATCGCCCCCGCGCTCGGCCCGGCGACCGTCGCCGCCATCGTCCGGCAGGCCGGCGGCACACCACTCGCGGTGGTGACCCTGGCCCGCCAGGCGGCGGCACGGCGGCAGCCCGGAACAGACGACTCCGACGCCCCGGCACAGCGGCGACCGGAGCCGGTGCCGGCGGACCACGACGCCGACCAGGTCGGCTACGCGGTCGCGGCGGCGCTGGCCGACCTGACCCGACCGGCCCGCACCACGATGGCCGCCCTCGGGCTGCTCGGCCGGCCGGCTCCGGCAGGGCTGCTCGGTGCCGGGGTCGACGAACTGCACGCCGCCGGCCTGGTCACCGTCGATCAGGACACGGTCGCCCCGGTGTCGCCGTACGTCGCCGAGGTCGCCGCCGGGCTGCTCGACGAGTCCGGTCGGCAGGCGCTGCACCGGCGCCTCGCCGACCTGGTACCGCCGGTCGAGGCGGTACGGCACCTGGTGGCGGCCGGTGACGGTGTGGCGGCGTACCGGCAGGCGCTGGCCACCGCCGCCACCGTCGACACCGCGGGTACCCGGGCCGAACTGCTGCTGCTGGCCTGCACGCTGCCCGGCGTCGAGCCGGAGCCGGCGGTACGGGTCGACGCCGCCCGATCCGCGCTGGCCTGTGGCCGGCCCCGGGCGGCGGCCCGGGTGCTGACCACCGGCACACCGCTCGGGGTCGACCCGGACCTGTTGCGGGCGGAGGCGCTGGTCCAGCTCGGCGACCTGGCCGGTGCCCGGTCGGCGGCGACCCGGGTGCCGGACTCGGCCACGCCGGAGCAACTCGCCGCCCGGGACCGGATCGTGCTGCTGGCCCAGCTCGGCACCGACCCGGCCGAGGCGACCCGCTCGGCGGCCCGGATCACCGCCCGGCACGGCCCGGAACCGGCGTACCCGGGCCTGCGGGCGGCGCTGGCGGCGGTACGCGCCGCGAACCGTGCCCCGGGTTGGGAGTCCGCGCTCGCCTCGGCCGCCGTCGCGGCGGGTGCGGCCGGTGATCTGCTCTCCGCCCGGTGGAGCGCCTGGCTGCTGGTCGAGACCCTCATCGCCGACGGCCGGCTCGCCGAGGCCGGACAGGCCGCCGAGGCGGCCGAGCACGCCTGCGCGGCCGATCTCGCCTACAGCTGGCAGACCCGTTTCCTGGCCGCCCGGCTCTGGTGCGCGGCGCTACGCGGCGGCCCGCCCGCCCTCGGCTCCGGCGCGGCTGCCGGCCCGGCGGGTGCCTTCGGTCCCGGGCCGGTACTCGACGCCGACGAGGCGCTGCGCCGGGCCGGTGACCTGACCGACCGGACCCTGCCCGCCCCGGCCCGGGGCTATGCGGTGGCCGCCGCCAGCCTGGTCGAGGCCGACGGTGGGCTGCTCGGCCCGGCCCGGTCCCGGCTGGCCGCCACCACCGGCGGCTCTGCCGGCGCCGACGCGCTGCTCGACTGGGTCAGCCGGGAGGCTGCCTGGCTCGATGGTCAGCCCGACCGGGCCGGCGGATCATCCGCCGGCGGCCCGCCACTGATCGACGGGCTGCGGCAGATCACCGCACGCTGGGCGGCGTACGACGGCGCGGAGGCCGGTTCCACTCCCGGTCCTGACGGCGCGGTGACGGCGGTGCCGCCCGGGCCGGTGCCGGTGTGGCAGACACTGGCCGCCTGGGACACCCCGGGCGGTGACCCGGCCGGGTTCACCCGGGCCGCGCACGACTGGCGGGATCTGGCGGTCCGCGAGGAGGTGCGCTGCCTGCTCGCCGCAGGCCTGCACGAGCCGGACCCGTCCCGGAGCGTCCCGGTGCTGCTGACCGCCGAGGAACGTGCCGAACGGGCCGGGCTGGTCGTGCTGCTCGGCCGGATCCGCCGGGCGCTGCGCCGGCACGCCGTACGCCGCGACGTCCGGGGCTCTCGCGCCGACGGTGACCTCACCGACCGGGAGCGGGAGGTGCTCCGGCTGGTGGCGGCCGGTGAACCGACCCGACGCATCGCCGGGCAACTGGGTATATCCGCAGAGACGGTGGAGACCCACGTCCGGTCCGGGATGCGCAAGCTGGGCGCCCGCACCCGTACCGAAGCCGCAGCGCTCGCCATGGAGGCGCTGTGACTGGTGCTGGAGGTGCGCGATGACCGACCCGCCGCGCTACGTCGTACCGTCGGCGACCGACGCGACCACTGTGCTGCGCCGGCTGGCCCGGGACGGCTGGTCGACCCGGGAGGGGTTCGCGGTCGCCGAGCCCGGCTGGGACCTGGCCGCCGCCCGGCTGGTGCTGTTCGGCCGGGTACCGGACGCCGAGACGGTCCGGCTGGCGGTGCTCGCCGCCGCCCGTGGCGCCGGAGTGGTGGCCATCGTCGACCCGGCCGGCGAGGTCGGGCGGGCGCTCGTCGACGACCTGAGCAGGCTCGGCCCAGTGCACCGCAATCCGGACGAGGCGCCGGAGTCCGACACCGAGTCGGTGCTGAGTCGGCTGATTCCGGAGCAGCGGGCGCTGCTGGAGCGGCTGGCCGACGGCGAGACGATCGCCGCGGCTGCGGCGGCGGAGTTCCTGTCGCTGCGTACCGCCAACCGGCGGATCGCGCAGGCCCGCGAGGCGCTCGGGGTGCGTACCACCCGGGAGGCCGTTCTCGCCTACCTGCGGCAGCGCCGGTCCGGCTGACCACCACCGGACTGCGATCCGTGGTTCGGCTCGCGCGCTGAGCGCCGCGCCGGTCGGCTGCAAAGCTGCCGGCGAAGAGGCGGTTCGTCTCGGCGGTCGGCAGGGATGGCGCGGTGGCTACCCGGGCGACCGGTCCTGGTCGAGCAGCCGCGCCACGGCGTCCGACGCTCACCGATGTGGATGCGTTGACCCCCCTGTTGCACGGCAGCGACGCGGTCCTGTCCGGAGTGGGCCCGCGCGGCCGCAACGACGGACCCGTCGCCTCCACCACCACGCACGCGATCCTGAGTGCGATGCAACCGAGGGTGTCCGTCGACTCGTCGCGGTCAGCGCCGCTCCGGTCGGCCCCGCACCCGACGGGGACAGCTTCCTCAACCGCCGCATCGTCCTGCCGGCCATCAGCGCCCTGCTCCGGGATCTCTACGCGGACCTGCGAGCCATGGAGGATGCGATGGCGAAAAGCCCGGCGGACTGGACGGTGGTGCGGCCGCCGAAGCTCGTCAACAAGCCCCTGACCGGCCGATACCGCACCGCTGTCGGCCACAGCGTCGCCCGCGGCTACACGATCTCGCGGGCCGACGTGGCCCACGCCATGCTCGCCGCCACCGACGACTCCGCGTCGATCCACCGTGCGATCGGGGTCGCGTACTGACCGGCCGCACCTTCCCATCGATACCGAAGGACGAACGATGCCGTACCCGCTGCCCCAGCTCGCCGAGCCGGAACCGTACGGATTCCTCTACCTGGGCTTCCCGGCCGAGCCGGCGCAACGAGCACCCGTCTACCCCCGCACTCCCCGTCGGCAACGGGCAGCGGCGCGGCTCGTGCAGGCCGTCCCGGCCCTCGTGAGCCGCCCGGAGATCGCGTCCGTTCGCGTCTTCCGGGCGGTGTTCATCCCGCCGCTGCCGGGCACCCTGCGGTACGACCTCGTCATGCTCATCCGTACGCAGCGGGTGGACCAACTGCCGGCCGTGCGTACGTGCGACGAGGTCTCGGCCCTCGACGGCGAGCAGATCCTCGCCGGGATCAACGTGGCCCGGATCGGCGACACCGAGGCACGCGCCGACGGCACCTTCCTGTTCAACCACTTCACCGCCCCGCCGGACACCGATGCCGAAGCCGTCTGGCGCTCCGTCACCGGTTGGTACACAAGCAAGACCGGCATCGACAACTCGACAGCGCTGCGCCCCACCGGACCCTCGCCGTTAGCCCTCGTCAACTACGCGCGGCTGCCCGCCGGGCCGATTCGTTTCCTGTCCGGGCAACTCAGGCGGCCGAGCTTCCACCGCTTCGTGCGCGCCACCCTCGCCAGCAACGGGATGCGCGCCCTGCCCGCCTTCCACCGGCTCGTCCACCCGTCGGGTTGATGACGCGGCGCCGGGACGGTCAGACCACGTACGAGGCGATGGTGCGGGCACACTGGAGCGACTCGGTACGACCGGAGTCGACCTCGACGTCGTAGCGGACGCCCCGGTGCACGATCTCGGCCTGCGACACCGCCATCCCGATCACCCGGTCCCCTCGGGCGATCTCCCGGCCCGCCGCGACGTCCGGAGCACAGCGCACCCCGACCCACAGCACGTCGAGGTCCGCCAGGTATCGACCGGTGCGTTCCTGGGAGGCGCCGCCGCCGAGGAACACCTCGTCGAGGATGATCCGCGCTCCGGCCCGTGCCATCGCGGCGATGCCGACCATCCAGGCATGCTGCAACTCGTCGAAGTCCGCGCCGACGACGACCTCACCGTCGGGCCCGAAGGTCAACCCGGTGGGGGAGTTCAGCATTGCCGGCGGCAGTCGGCCGATCAGGTCGTCCACTCCGAAGCTGATCCATGGGCGCGGAAGGATGTGCTTGAGGCACCGGGCGATCGCCGACTTGCCCGAGCTGGAGCCGCCGTTGAGCACGATGACCTGTGTCGACAAGTGATCGTCAACCTTTCCGGGATCCGCTGCCCCCTTGCGCACCGGCGGCTTGGCGATGACGACGCAGCCGGACGTTCTCCAGCAAGCGGAGTGGTGCCGGCCATCGGGATTCTTTCAGGCTGTCACATCCCGCTGACACCCGCGGCCGGGCCACGTGTGCGGCGAGCGCGAAATGACTGGTCGAGGCTGCCCGTGCTGCGTACCGTTTCCGATCAGTTGTCGTCACCAGGAGTGGATCATGCGAGTGCCGTACCCCCGCACGCCGCATCTGCCCTGGTCGCCGGGGGTGAGCGCGGACGACCTGCGGGTCGGGGACCTGTCCGGTCTGCGTGGCCGGGAGGTCGTGGTGACCGAGAAACTCGACGGCGAGAACACCACCCTCTACCGCGACGGCCTGCACGCCCGGTCGCTGGACTCGGCACACCACCCGTCCCGCGCCTGGCTGAAGGCACTGCACGGCCGGATCGCCACCGGACTGCCGGCCGGCTGGCGGATCTGCGGCGAGAACGTCTACGCCCGGCACTCGATCGGCTACCAGGATCTGGCGAGCTGGTTCTACGCCTTCTCGGTATGGGTCGATGACCGGTGCCTGGACTGGGATCGCACGGTCCGGTTCACCCGGCGACTCGGGCTGCCGGTGCCGCCGGTGCTGTGGCGGGGCACCTTCGACGAGCGGGCGCTGCGGGCGCTGCGGGTGGATCCGGCCCGGCAGGAGGGTTACGTGGTCCGCAGCGTCGACGGGTTCACCCGTACCGAGTTCGCCGGCCGGGTCGCGAAGTGGGTACGCCGTGACCACGTACGCACCGACGCGCACTGGATGCTGGCGCCGGTGATCCCGAACGACCTCGGCCGGCACGCCGCGCTCTGGGAGGTGCGCTCGGGTGGCCCGGTGGACGTACCCGCGTTGATCGCCGCCACCCTCGGCGACAGCACCCCCGACCTCGGCACCGCCCCTCGGCACAACACCGTCGACCCGTCCGGTGTCCCGCAGCCGGTCGACCGGGTCGAGGAGGTGGTCGCCGACGTCCGGGCCCGGCTCGACCTGCTGGGTCGCTCCGGTGATCCTCGGCTGGCGGGAGTGCTGGCCGCCCTCTACACCCAGGTCCGTCTGCCGGGGTTGCCGGCCCGTCTGGTGTCGCCGCTCGGCATGCCGCTGGCCCGCCGGGTCGCCGACCTGGTGGAGCTGCACACCGGCCCGCACCGGCCGTTTCCCGACGAGACGCGTCGGGCCGGCCTGATCCGGCTCGCGGACGGAGTCGACGTCGGCGTCCTGCACGCGGTTGCCGCAGCGGTGCTGACCGGCCGCGACGACGCCGACACCGCCGAGGCGCGGGAACAGGTGGCCTGGTCGGAACTGCACGCGGAAGAGGCCGGCCTGCTCGGCGAGGCACCCCTGCGACAGCTGCGGGCCGGGCTGCGGGCGACGCTGCGCGGGTACGACCCGGAGGTGGCGGACAGGTGCTGGGCGGAGACGCGCCAGGCGTACGCGGACGGCCGGATCGACACGCCTGAGGAGGCCCCGGCGGCAACCTGGCGGTGGCGGTCGGGGCAGTTTCCCCGGCTGGTGGTGACGGTCGGGCCGGCCGGCAGCGGCAAGAGCACCTTCGCCGGTAGCCTGCCGGGCGTCACCGAGGTCGTCTCCCTCGACGAGCTGCGTCAGGCCCGAGGCTCCCGCGCCGACCAGCGGGCGAACGCGGCGGTGCTGCGCGCCGGCCTGGACCGGCTCGACACCCTGCTGGCCGGGGGCGGGACTGTCGTCTGGGACGCGACGGCGCTGACCCGGCAACAGCGCTCCCTGGTGCACACCGTGGCCCGCCGCCGCGACGCGCTGACCACGCACGCGGTGCTGCTCGTCCCGGCCGACCTGCTGGCTCGGCGAAACGCCGACCGGGCGTACCCGGTGCCGCCGGAGGTGCTCGACGGACAACTTCACCGGTTCCGCCTGCCGTGGGCCGGAGAGGCGCACCGCACCTGGTACGTCGGCCCGGACGGCACGATCGAAGACGTCGCCGGCAGCCTCGACGACGAGGAGCCGGACGTCTTCGCCGCCGGCGAGCCGGTGCTCGGCGGGGTGCGGTGAGATGCGGACGAGTACGGAGATCTACCACCGGATCCGCTGGGACCCTCGGTTCGACCCGGCACGGTTCGTGTTAGGGGTCAACGTCCGGGGCACCGACCCGAAGCGGATTCCGTTGCCCGCGTTCACGCCCGACGGCGACATCCCGTGGCATCGGGTGCTGTTCATAGAGGCGGACGGCGAGGTGGTGTGGGACCGGGCCGCCGGCCTGGACCGGATCGACTCGGCGCAGGTCGGCCGCGTCCGGCACCCCCGGCTGCTCCGAGCGCCGTCGTTCACCGCCGGTACGCCGCTGCGGTGGTCGCCCGGCCCGGATCCCCTGTCCGAGGTACCGGTCTCGGGCTGGCACGCCGCGCCCTCGCCGTCCGGCACGGCCGGGCCACCCGGCCCGGGCCGGGTGCGGGTGCTGACCTGGAACACCCTGTGGGACCGGTACGACAGCGAGCGGATCGACACCGCCCGGCGCCGGCCGCTGCTGCTGGCGGCACTCGAGCGCGCCGACGCGGACGTGATCGCCCTGCAGGAGGTCGAATCCGACCTGCTGCACCTGCTGCTGCGCGCCCCGTGGGTCCGCGCCGGCTACACCCTCGGCACCGAGCCGACCGGGCGGGAGGTCGACGACACCGGGCTGCTGCTGCTCAGTCGCCTGCCGGTCCGGGAGTCCGGCCGGCATTCGCTCGGCCCGCACAAGGCGGTCGCGGCGATCACCGTGGAGTCCGCCGCCGGGCCGGTGGTGGTGGCCGGCACCCACCTGACCAGCGACCACACGTCCGGCGGGGCAGCCCGACGGCAGGTCGAACTGGCCCGGCTCGCCGAGGCGCTGGCCGGGATCGACGGGCCGGTGGTGCTGGTCGGCGACTTCAACGACGGCGGAAGCGGCCCCGGTGTGCTCCCCGAGGTCCGGGACGCCTGGTCCGAGGTGCACGGGGTCGGTGACCGCACGCCGACCTTCGACCCGCTGGTCAACCCGTTGGCGGCCGTCTCGTCACTGTCCGGCCGGCCGGCCCGGCTCGACCGGGTACTGCTGCGCGGCACCGTACTGCGGGCCGAGGCCGCCGCCCTGCTCGGCAACGCCCCGGCCACCGCCGACGGCCTGTTCGTGTCGGACCACTACGGCGTCACCGTGGACGTCATCGTCGTCGACAGCTCGGCCGGCCCCGGTGCCGTACCCGGCAGTTCGGTCACGCCCGGAGCGTTCGACACCGGTGAACTGCGCTGGCCCGATGCCGACCCGTCCTCGCCGGATCTGGACGCCTGGCAGGCGGAGGCGGACCGCCCGCAGCGACTCGCGGCCGGCGGACCGGTGCGTGACAGCTCCGGCGTACCGGGGGAGGAGCGCACCGATCCGCTGACCCGGCAGGTGCTGTCGCGGCTGCGGGAGGTCCTGCCGGAGGCGGTGCCGCACCTCGTCGGGTCGCGGCGGCTCGGTTGCGCGGCGCCCGACGCCGACCTGGATCTGGTGCTGGCGCTGCCGGGCCGGCTCGACCTGCCCGCGGTCGAGGCCCGGGTGCGGGCCGCGCTGCCGGCCGCGACCGGGCTGCGCCAGGTGGTCGGTGCTCGGGTGCCGGGGCTGCGGCTGCACGTCGACGACCGGGACGTCGACCTGGTGCTGGTCGCGACCGGGGACGTTCCGGCAACGGCGGCGGTGACCCGCCGGGCCGAGCTGGGCCCGGCGGCGGCGATGGCGTTGAGCGCGGTCAGCGACGCCGAGGAACTGCTCGCGGCGGTACGCGGACACCGGTCCGCCTTCGTCGGGCTGTCCCGGATCGTGAAGGCGTGGGCGCGGGTACGCGGGATCGACTCGGCACCGTTCGGCGGGCTGCCCGGACTGGCCTGGACGGTGCTGGCGGCCCGTACGGTGCGCCAGGCCGGCGACCTGCCCCCGCTCCTGCTGCTCAGGCAGTTCTTCGCCGACTGGGCGGCCTGGGACTGGCGTGAGCCGATCAGTCTGCGCCCGTCGACGGGACCGACCGAGCCGGCCAACACCGGCACCGGCACCGATACCGACGGCGACACCGATGCGCCGGTGCGGATCATGACGCCCAGCGCACCGGTCCGGTCCTGCTCCGGGCAGGTCTCCGTCGCCGGCCGTGATCTGCTGACCCGGGAGCTCTACGCCGCCTGGGAACTCCTCGACACCACACCTGCCCACGAACCGATCAGCCGGCTGCTGTCGCCGCCTCCGCTGCATCGCCGACACGCCGCCTGGGCGGTGCTGACCGTGCGGGCGGTTCGGGGCGAGGCGTTCGACGTGACGCTCGGCCGGGTCCGGGGTCGCATCCGTGCCCTGCTCACCGCCGTGGAGCGGGCCGGTGTCCCGGAGTCGCACGCCTGGCCGCGCCCGTTCGACCGTACGGCGGAGCTGGCCCGGTACGCGATCGGCCTCGGCCCGACGCCACCGGATCGGGACGGGCTCGCCGAGGTGGCCGCGACCTGGACGCCGGGACTGCTGGGTGTCACGGTCGACTGGCGGCCCGGCGGTGAACTGCCAACCCTGCGCTGAACGGACCGGCCGTCGCGCCGACCCGTTCGTCCGGGCGGGTTGCTCAGGTTCCGGCTGGGGTGCCGGGGCCGCCGCGACGGTGTTGGCGGCGGGTCTCGGTCGGCCGGGTCGGGTCGACGTGGCGGGGCCTGTCGGGTTCGTCGGGGCGCAGCGGCGCCAGGGCGACGGTGAGCGCCTCGATGATCGCCTCGGTGGCCCGGGCGGCGGCGCCGGGACTGGCCGGGTCGATCCCGGTCAGGTCGACGGGTGGGCCGAAGTGCACCCGGATCACCGGGCGGCGCAGCATCGCCCGGCCGACCGCCCGGAGCATTCCGGTGGGTGCGGCGTACGGCAGCACCTCGTGGGCACCCCACTGGGCGACCGGTACCACTGTGGCGCCGCTGGCGAAGGCGAGCCGGGCGGTGCCGGTCTTGCCCCGCTCGGGCCACATGCCGGGGTCGAGTCCCATCCGCCCCTCCGGGTAGACCAGCACCACCGAGCCCTGGGTGACGGCCGCCGCCGCGTGTTCGAGGGCGAGGCCGACGGTCGGGGTACGCCGGTCGACCCGGATGTGTCCGCTGGCCCGCATCGCGGAGCCGACGATCGGGGCCCGGAACACCCCGCCGGTGGCCATGATCCGGGGTGCGATCCGGCGTACCCGGCAGGCGGCGGCCAGCACGACCGGGTCGAACGGGTTGATGTGGTTGGCGGCCAGGATCAGCGGCCCGTGCCGCAGCCCGTCCGGTACGTCGCCGGTGACCCGTAGCCGGGCGAGCAGCCCGACGACGCCCCGGGCGAGCACCTGGAGGAAGAGCCAGAAGCGAGGGGCGCGCCAGGGCGCGGTGGTGGTGGTCTCCATCAGCGGTCGATCGTCGCACGCGCCGGCCGTCAGGGCGGCCCGGGGCCGACAGGTGTCGCCTCGGCACCGGACTGTTGGACGGCGGCGACGTGATCGACCTCCCAGCACCACCATCTACGACGACAGGTAGTATTTACTACGTCCGGTAGTAAATACCTGGGGGTCAACCGTGGACGCGCTCGACGTCGCCCGGTGGCAGTTCGGTGTCACCACCGTCTACCACTTCCTCTTCGTACCGCTGACCATCGGGCTGTCGGTGCTCGTGGCGATCCTGCAAACCCGCTGGCACCGCACTGGGGAGCTGCGCTACCTGCGGCTGACCAAGTTCTACGGCAAGCTCTTCCTGATCAACTTCGCGATGGGCGTGGTCACCGGCATCGTGCAGGAATTCCAGTTCGGGATGAACTGGAGCGACTACTCCCGCTTCGTCGGCGACGTCTTCGGCGCCCCGCTGGCCATCGAGGCCCTGCTCGCGTTCTTCCTCGAATCCACCTTCATCGGACTGTGGATCTTCGGCTGGGACCGACTGCCCCGCCGGATCCACCTGGCCACCATCTGGGCCGCCGCGATCGGCTCGACGCTCAGCGCGTACTTCATCCTGGCCGCGAACTCCTGGATGCAGAACCCGGTCGGCTACCGGATCAACCCCGACACCGGCCGGGCCGAACTCACCGACATCGTCGCCGTGCTGACCAACAAGGTCACCCTGGTCACCTTCCCGCACACTCTCGCCGGCTGCTTCCTCGTCGCCGGGGCGCTGATGGTCTCGATCGCCCTCTGGCACCTGCGCCGCCCGGCCGGCGAGACCGCCGACGAGGTCCCGACGGCGGGGGAGAACCGTGCCGCGTTCCGGTTCGCCGCCCGGTTCGGCTCCTGGGTCACCCTGGTCGCCGCCGTCGCCGTCGTGATCAGCGGCGACCTGCAAGGCAAGATCATGACGCAGGTACAGCCGATGAAGATGGCCGCCGCCGAGGCGCTCTACACCACCGAGCAGCCCGCCTCGTTCTCCGTACTCACCGTCGGCAGCCTGGACGGCAACCGGGAACTCTTCGCCATCAAGATCCCGTACCTGCTCTCGGTGCTCGGCACCGGCGACCCGAACGGCCAGGTACAGGGCATCAACGACCTCCAGGCCCAGTACGTCGCCCAGTACGGCCCCGGCAGCTACACCCCGATCATCCCGGTCACCTACTGGAGCTTCCGATTCATGATCGGCTTCGGGTTGGCCGCCGCCGCCATCGCCGCGCTCGTGCTCTGGGCACAGCGCCGCGGCCGTACCCCGAACTCCCGCTGGCTGGTCCGGGCCGGCCTCGTCATGCCGGTCCTGCCGCTGGCCGCGAACTGCTTCGGCTGGATCTTCACCGAGATGGGCCGGCAGCCGTGGGTCGTGTTCGGCGAGATGCTCACCCGCGACGGTGTCTCCCGCAGCGTCTCCCTG
The DNA here is from genome assembly GCF_002846275.1 of Plantactinospora sp. CNZ320. Taxonomy (NCBI): domain Bacteria; kingdom Bacillati; phylum Actinomycetota; class Actinomycetes; order Micromonosporales; family Micromonosporaceae; genus Plantactinospora; species Plantactinospora sp. CNZ320. Next base: position 1,047,073 of record NZ_PJMP01000001.1, on the reverse strand, counting down.
GCCGAGGTACTCACCTCGTTCACCGCCTTCACCCTGGTCTACGCCACCCTCGCGTTCGTCGAGGTCAAGCTGCTGATCCGGTACGCCCGCGCCGGCCTGCCGGACACCGCCGCGCCGACCGAACCCGAACCCGACGCCGACGACGAGGACCGTCCGCTCGCCTTCGCCTACTGACCGGAGTCCACGATGGACCTGCCCACCTTCTGGTTCCTGCTCATCGCCGTACTCTTCGTCGGCTACTTCATCCTGGAGGGCTTCGACTTCGGCGTCGGCATCCTGCTGCCCGTCCTCGGCCGCGACGACCGGGAACGCCGGGTGCTGATCAACACCATCGGACCGGTCTGGGACGGCAACGAGGTCTGGCTGATCACCGCCGCCGGCGCCCTCTTCGCCGCCTTCCCCGCCTGGTACGCCAGCCTCTTCTCCGGCCTCTACCTGCCGCTGCTACTCGTGCTGCTCGCCCTCATCTTCCGGGGCGTCGCCTTCGAGTACCGGCACAAGCGCCCCGAGGCCGGCTGGAAAGCCCGCTGGGACCTCGCCATCTTCCTCGGCTCACTGATCCCGGCCGCCCTGTGGGGAGTCGTCCTCGGCAACCTGCTGCGCGGCGTACCGCTGGACGCCCGAAGCGACTACACCGGCGGACTGCTCGACCTGCTCAACCCGTACGCGCTGCTCGGCGGGGTGACCACGACGGCGCTCTTCGTCACGCACGGCGCCGTCTTCCTCGCCCTCAAGACCACCGGTGAGATCCGGGCCCGCGCCGGCCGGCTCGCCGCCCGGGTCGCCACCGCCACCGCCGGACTCACAGTCGCGTTCCTGGCCGTCGGCCTGACCATCCGGAACACCCCGGCCGCCGTCGGCCTCGCCGCCGTCGCCACGCTCGCCCTGGCCGGCACCCTCGCCGCCACCCGGGTACGCCGGGAGGGCTGGGCCTTCGTCGGCACCGCCGCCGCGATCGGGCTGACCGTGGCCGCCCTGTTCGCCGCGCTCTTCCCGACCGTGCTGCCGTCCACCGCCGACCCGGCCGGCACCCTCACCATCCACAACGCCGCCTCCAGCCCCTACACCCTGACGGTGATGACCTGGGTGGCCGCCTTCTTCACCCCGGTCGTCCTCGCCTACCAGGGCTGGACCTACTGGGTCTTCCGCAAGCGGATCGGAGTCGCCAACATCCCGCGCTGACGCCCATCACCCCAACGCCACCGCCGGGCTACCTCCGCTAGTTGAGACTTTCCCCGAACCCACACCGGAGCAGGGCAGGAAAAGTCTCACATAGGAGTTCAATGAAACAATTGAAGGAGTCGTGCCGGGGCAACGCCCGCTCGTAACCTTCGAAAGGCACCCGATGGGACAGCTCCCGATCCGGTTCATCCGGGTCGCCGAAACCGCCCGGATCACACCACGGATGGCCCGGATAGCCTTCACCGGCGACGACCTCGCCGACCTGCACCTCGCCGGCCCCGACCAGCAGGTCAAGCTCTACTTTCCCAGACCCGGGCAACGCCGCCCCCGGCTGCCCGACCCCGATCCCGACCTCTGGCGCTGGTACGCCGGCTTCGCCGAGATCCCCGCACCCGTTCGCCCGTGGACCCGCAGCTACACCATCCGGGCCCACCACCCGCACGGCAACCTCGTCGACATCGACTTCACCCTGCACGAACACGCCGGCCCGGCCACCCGATGGGCCGCCTCCGCCACCCCCGGCGACACCCTCGGCATGTTCGGCCCGTCCCCGGTCTTCGCCCGCCCCCTCCCGCTCGGCACCACCGACTGGATACTGCTCTGCTGCGACGAATCGGCGCTGCCGGCGCTCGGCACCATCGTCGAGGCGCTGCCGGCCGGCACCCGGGCACACGCCTTCGTCGAGATCCCCGACCGGGCCGAGGAGCAGCACCTCGACACCCCGGCCGACCTCACCCTGCACTGGCTGCACCGCGACGACCCGCCCACCGCACACGGCAACCCACTGCTCGACGCCGTACGCGCGGCGACCTTCCCGGCCGGTTCGGTCCTCGCCTGGCTGGCCGGTGAGGCCGGCACCGTACGCGCCCTGCGCCGGCACCTCGTCGACGACCGGGGCCTGCCGAAACAGTCGATCGACTTCACCGGCTACTGGCGACGGAACCTGACCCAGGACGACGACCCGACCGACGAGGACCTCGCCGAGGTACGCGAACGCCTCGCCGACGCCGAGAACGCCACCCAGGCCCGGTGAACCCCCGGTGGGCGCCGGCCCTGCACCTCGGCGCCCACCGGGCAGCACCGCCCCACGGGGCCGGCGACGGTGAGCGGGCGCGCCGGGCCGACCGCTCAGCGCAGCGGGACCGTCTGCGCCGGACCACTCGGCGGGGTCACCCGCAGCTCGACCGCCTCCGCCGGCAGCAGCGCGGCGTCCCGGCCCGCGTCCCGCCACCCCTGGTCCGTGAGCCGGTAGTCGAACGCCGCCCCCTCCGCCGCCACCGCCGTGCCCTGCCCGTCCGGCAGCCGCAGCCGCACAGGCAGCACCGCCGACCAGTCGGCGATCCCGCTGGCCACCGGCCGCAACGGGGCCCCAACCGGGCCGAGCAACGCGATCACCCGAGCCGGATGGTCGTCGTACTGGACCGTCGTCAGCAGCAGCATCCGGCCGTCCGGCGTCACCCCGTACACCGTCAGCAGCGGTGACCCGTCGACGGTGTGCGTACCCCACGGGTCGTGGTAGTCGGCGAGGACCTCGGGCTCGTGCACGTACCGCCGGACCAACTCCGGCGGGTCATGCCACACCGACTCGGCACCCGGCAGTACGTGGTCGCGCAGTGGTGGCGACGGCCGGTCCCGTCCCCCCGGAAACAGGATCTCCGAGGCGTTGCTGAGATGCACCAGCTCGCGCCCGCCGTCCGCTGACCGCAGCGCGACAGTGACCCTCCTGCGCTGGGGCGGCACCGCGAGCACCGCGGCCCCGTCCCGGAACGACACCTGCGCGAACGCCCGCTGCACCCGACCGTCGGGGGTGAACCGCAGCTCCGGGGAATACTCCACCACCCGCCCCACGTCCAGCACCAGCAACACCTCCCGGTCCCTACCGAGCAACGCCGCCTGCGAGTTGCCGTCCATGCCGTCCTCGGGTACCTGCTCCACCGTCATCACCCGCAACCGGTCACCGACCGACTCCACGAACGCGGCCAGCGCCGCCAACCGCACGTCGCCCGGCTGCCGCACCACCGGATGCTCGGCGGTGCGCTGCATCACGAACGCCGCCGGCCCGGCCGGGGTACCACCGGCCCACACCACGTGCGGCGCCCCGCGTACCCCGCCGTCGATCGCGGCGACGTGCCGCCGCCACACCTCCAGCAGCCGCCGCACGAACGCCTCGTCGCCCGCCAGGTCACCCCGGGACGGCCGGTCGAACAGCGGCGCCGCCACCTCCGGCCCGCCGCGACCGCCGCCCGTCCACCGCAGCATCCCGCCGGACGACGCCGTCGCGACCGCCAGCAGACCGGCCGCCAACACCCCCCGACGGCGCAGCACCCGCCGCCGCCCACCCCGGCGTACCCCTTCGAGCAGGTCCGGCGGTCCACTCAGCTGGGCCGTCGCTCGGTGCAGGACCCTCCGCACCTCGGCATCGTCGATCGTCATCGCACACCCCCGGAATCGTTGGAAACAGCCGAGACGAGACCGGAACCGGCAAGCGCCACCCGCAGCCGCGCCAGCCCACGCGCCGTGTGGCTCTTCACCGCACCCTCGGAGCAGTCCAGCGCGACGGCGACGTCGGCGACCGACAGATCCTCCAGGAACCGCAGGACCACCGCGGCCCGCTGCCGGTGCGGCAACGACCGCAACGCCGCGACGACCGACTCCCGGACCAGCACGTCCTCGCTGCGGTCCGGCGTCACCGGCTCGACGTCGGCCAGCGCCCGCTCCGGCCGCCGGGCCCGCCGCCGCCACCGGCTCGCCGCCCAGTTCACCAGAGCCCGCCGGGCGTACGCCTCCGGCACCGTCCGTACCCGACGCCACCGCAGATAGACCTGCTCCAGTACCTCCTGGAGCAGGTCTTCCGCCTCGTGCCGGTCACCGGTCAGCAGGTACGCGACCCGCAACAGTGCCACCGACCTCGTCCGGACGAAGTCGTCGAAGTCCGTGCCACGCGAGTCTCGCATCCACCCTCCCAGTCCCGTCTCCTGTCAAGACACCGCCGGAGAGCGGGAGGGTTACCACCTGGGAGCGGAAATCAGCCCAGGTCGACCACCGGATACAGCGGATAGTCCGCCAGCAGGTCGGCGGCCTGCCCGGCCACCCGCTGCGCCACCGCCCCGTCCAGCACATACCGCGCCTTCGACGGGACATCGTCCGGCCCGACCCCCGGGCGGGTCGCCGACAACACCGTGTGCACCAGCCCGGCCACCTCGTCCATCTCGGCCACCCCGAGCCCCCGGGTCGTCAACGCCGGCGTGCCGAGCCGGACACCGGAGGTGTACCAGGCACCGTTCGGGTCCCCGGGTATCGAGTTCCGGTTCGTCACGATGCCGGCGTCCAACAGCGCCGCCTCGGCCTGCCGCCCCGTCAACCCGTACCCCGTCACGTCGACAAGCAGCAGATGGTTGTCCGTACCCCCGGTCACCAGCCGCGCCCCCCGGCGCAACAGCCCCTCGGCCAACGCGACGGCGTTCTGCACGACCCGACCCGCGTACGCGGCGAACTCGGGCCGCCGCGCCTCCGCCAACGCCACCGCCTTGCCGGCGATCACGTGCGGCAACGGGCCGCCGAGCACCAACGGACAACCCCGGTCCACCTGGTCGGCGAACTCCGGACCGCACAACACCATCCCGCCGCGCGGGCCCCGCAACGACTTGTGCGTCGTCGAGGTCACCAGATGCGCGTGCGGCACCGGATCGAAGTCACCGGTGAACACCCGCCCAGCCACCAGCCCGGCGAAGTGCGCCATGTCGACAAGCAACGTCGCACCGACCTCGTCGGCGATCTCCCGCATCAGCCGGAAGTTCACCCGACGCGGATACGCCGAATAGCCGGCCATCAGAATCAACGGTCGGAACTCCCGGGCGATCCGGCGCACCTCGTCGTAGTCCAGCAACCCCGTCTCCGGATCGGTGCCGTAACTACGCTGGTCGAACATCTTGCCGGAGATGTTCGGTCGGAAACCGTGGGTCAGATGCCCGCCCGCGTCCAACGACATGCCCAACATCCGCTGGTCGCCCAGCTCCCGGCGCAACACCGCCCAGTCCGCCCCGGTCAGCTCGTTCACCTGCCGGACCCCGGCCCGCCGCAACGCCGGCGACTCCACCCGCTCCGCCAGCACCGCCCAGAACGCCACCAGATTCGCGTCGATCCCCGAATGCGGCTGCACGTAGGCGTGCGCGGCCCCGAACAACTCCCGGGCATGTTCCGCCGCCACCGACTCCACAGTGTCGACATTGCGGCAACCGGCGTAGAAACGGCGGCCGACCACGCCCTCGGCGTACTTGTCGCTGAACCAGTTACCCATAGCCAGCAGTACCGCCGGAGACGCGTAGTTCTCCGCAGCGATCAACTTCAACGACTCGCGCTGGTCGGCCAGTTCCGCCCCGATCGCATCCGCGACCCGGGGCTCGACCGCACGCACCACATCCAACGCCGCGCGGAACGCGACGGATTCCGTGGACCTCGTGCCGACCGGAAAGACCGGATTGACCATGGCAGCCTCCTGGGCGAAGGGAATCGGCCCAGGCGCACGGCACACGTCACTCGACGGGACCGCTTCCCGATGGTTGATCCCATCCCAGCACGCCAGTCACGGTCCGGGCCGAGCCTACCAACCGGAGCGGCCCGGACGGCAACGAATCACCCCGCGTCGCGCAACTCCGCCAGCCGCGCCTCGATCTCCGCCAACTCGGCCCGCAACTTCTCCGCCTGCTGCTCGGCCTCCCGCCGCTCCACCGCCATGATCTGCTCCACCGCCTCGTGCACACCTGGAACATCGATCAACGCCACCATCTTCAACGCCTCGGCCGGCTTGATCACGTACGGCTTCGCCAGCGATTTCGCGCCCTGCGTCGCCGCCAGCGTCCACTCACCGTCCGCGTACGTCAGGGTGACCGTCAACCCCGCCGGCCCCTTCGGCTTCGCCGCCTTCGTCGCCCGACGGGCCGGCTTCGGCTCACCCTCACCGTCCGCCGGACGGGCCGGGGGAGTCTCCACTGCGGTCACTGTTGCCTCCTCGCGGGGCGCCGGAACCGGCTCCCTGACAATCTTGAACTCTGGCTCCGGGACCGGCTCCGGCTCCGGCTTGACCGGCGCCCGCCGGGTCGCGCCCTTCGGCGCCACAACCAGATCGCTGGGGGAGAAGGGCAGCTCGTCGCGGCCGAACCGGACCACCACCCACTCCTCGGACACCTCCGGATCGGTCAACTCCACCACCTGACCGAGCTGCCCGGCCACCTGCCCCGCCGCCTCGGTGAACATCACCTTCGGCTTGCGCCCCGCCGCCAACGCGTCCCTGATCTGCTGCAACTCCTCGGTGGACAACCCCGGTTGGGCGGTACGCGCGGCAGCCATCAGAACCCTCTTCCGTACACCTGTTTGATTCATGACTTACTACCAGGCCGGCCCGACAACGTCGAGACGGACACACCGGTCCGAGATCAACAAAACCAGGACCCGGGACACCGTCCCGCCCCGACCAAGCCGCCGAACCCACAACCGTCCCGCCCCGGAGGACCCGCCGAACCCACACCTGGCAGGATCGCCAGCTATCGAACCCGCGCGGATCACCCGCGCCGAACGAAACCCGCGGGCGCACCACAGCGCACCCGCGACACCCCGGCCCGGACCCGGCAGCCGGGAGGCGACAACCAGGGGGAGAGGACCATGACTCCACTGACGGTGGTGACCGGCGGCGGACGGGGAATCGGCGCCGCGACAGTACGACAACTCGCCGACGCCGGACACGACGTCGTCTTCTGCTACCGGCGCGACGCCGAAGCCGCCGACGCCGTACTCCGCGAGGTCACCGCCGCCGGACGCCGGGGCCTCGCCGTCCGCGCCGACACCACCGACCCCGACCAGGTCGAACGACTCTTCGACCAGGTCGCCACCCTCGGCGAACCCACCGGCTTGGTCAACAACGCCGGAGTGACCAGCCCGATCGGCCCGTTCGAGGAACTGACCCTGGCCGATCTGCGCCGCGTCGTCGACGTCAACCTCATCGGCTACGTCCTCTGCGCCCAGCAGGCCGCCCGCCGGTTCCCGTCCGGCGGGGCGATCGTCAACGTCTCCTCGGCAGCCGCCACCCTCGGCAGCCCCGGCGAATACGTGCACTACGCCGCCGTCAAAGCCGCCACCGACGCCCTCACCGTCGGGCTGGCCAAGGAACTCGCCCGCAAGGGCATCCGGGTCAACGCCGTCGCACCCGGCACCATCGACACCGAGATCCACACCATCTCCGGAGTACCCGACCGGGCCCAGCGGGTCGCCAGCCGGATACCGCTCGGCCGCGCCGGCCGGGCCGACGAGATCGCCGCCGCGATCGTCTGGCTACTCGGCGACGGCGCCTCCTACACCACCGGCGCCGTACTCCGAGTCGCCGGCGGCATGTGACACCCCGCCGGACATCTCCGGCCGGCTCCGTCACGGCCTGCCGTCACGGCCTGCCGCCGTGGCGGACTAGGCAATTCCCGGCAGGTCGTGGCAGCATCACGCAGGTGAGCAGCACACTCGCCGAGGCACAACACCTGCGCGACCTCGCCCGGCTGCGCCGCGTCCGAGACCGGATCGACCGGGAGCACGCCCAGCCGCTCGACGTCGAGGCGCTCGCCCGTGGCGTGAACATGTCCGCCGGACATCTCAGCCGCCAGTTCCGGGCCGCCTACGGTGAGTCACCGTACTCCTACCTGATGACCCGACGCATCGAACGCGCCATGGCACTACTGCGCCGCGGCGACCTCAGCGTCACCGAAGTCTGTTTCGAGGTCGGCTGCTCCTCACTGGGCACCTTCAGCACCCGCTTCACCGAACTGGTCGGCATGCCGCCCAGCACATACCGGACCCGGGCCGCCGACCCCACCGCGGAGCTGCCACCCTGCATCGCGAAACAGGTGACCAGACCGATCAGGAATCGAGAAGCGCGGGTCAGCGAGCCGCAACTAGCGTGACGGACATGGACATCAACATTCACGCCGCCTTCCTCCCGCACACCGACCCCGACGCCGCGCTGGCCTTCTACCGCGACACCCTCGGCTTCGAGGTCCGCAACGACGTCGGATACGGCGGCATGCGCTGGATCACCGTCGGTCCCCCCAAGCAGCCGGAAACCTCGATCGTCCTGCACCCGCCGGCCGCCGACCCCGGCATCACCGACGATGAGCGCCGCACCATCCTCGAACTGATCGCTAAGGGCACCTACACCGCCATCACCCTGGCCACCCACGACCTCGACGCCGTCTTCGACCGGGTACAGGCCAGCGGCGCCGACGTCGTCCAGGAACCGACCAACCAGCCGTACGGCATCCGCGACTGCGCCTTCCGCGACCCCGCCGGCAACATGATCCGGATCAACCAGCTCGGCTGACCGCCGCGACCACCACAACCCCTTGGTCGGTCCCGCGAAGGCGACCCCCACCCGAACAATGGAGAACACCACAAGCATGGCCATGAGGACGGACACCACGTCGCACGTCGCCGACAGCCACGACCTGATCCGCGTACACGGCGCCCGCGAGAACAACCTCAAGGACGTCAGCGTCGAGATCCCGAAGCGCCGGCTGACCGTCTTCACTGGCGTCTCCGGCTCCGGCAAGAGTTCACTGGTGTTCGGCACCATCGCCGCCGAATCCCAGCGCATGATCAACGAGACCTACAGCAGCTTCGTACAGGGGTTCATGCCGACCCAGGCCCGCCCCGAGGTGGACGTACTCGACGGTCTGACCACCGCGATCATCGTCGACCAGGAGCGGATGGGCGCCGACCCGCGCTCCACCGTCGGCACCGCCACCGACGCCAACGCGATGCTGCGAATCCTCTTCAGCCGCCTCGGCGAGCCGCACATCGGCCCACCCAGCGCCTTCTCCTTCAACGTCGCCTCCGTCCGGGCCAGCGGGGCGATCACGATCGCCGGCAAGACCACCAAACAGACCTTCAACCGCACGGGCGGCATGTGCCCCCGCTGCGAAGGCCGCGGCCGGATCTCCGACATCGACCTCAGCCAGCTCTACGACGACTCCAAGTCGATCGCCGAGGGCGCCTTTACCATCCCCGGCTGGAAGTCGGACAGCTGGTGGACCGTACGCACCTACGCCGAATCCGGCTTCCTCGACCCCCACAAGCCGATCCGCGACTTCACTAAGCGGGAGATGCAGGACTTCCTCTACCGGGAACCGACCAAGGTCAAGGTCGAGGGCGCCAGCCTCACCTACGAAGGACTGATCCCCAAGATCCAGAAGTCGTTCCTGTCCAAGGACCGGGAGGCGATGCAACCGCACATCCGGGCATTCGTCGACCGGGCCGTCACCTTCACCACCTGCCCCGAATGCGGCGGCACCCGGCTCAGCGAGGCGGCCCGATCCGCACGGATCAAAGGCGTCAACATCGCCGAAGCGTGCGCCATGCAGATCAGCGACCTCGCCGAATGGGTCCGCGACCTCGACGAACCATCCGTGGCACCGCTGCTCGCCTCGCTGGGCCAGACCCTCGACTCGTTCGTCGAGATCGGGCTCGGCTACCTCTCCCTCGACCGACCCTCCGGCACCCTCTCCGGCGGCGAGGCACAGCGCACCAAGATGATCCGCCACCTCGGCTCCTCGCTCACCGACGTCACCTACGTATTCGACGAACCCACCATCGGCCTGCACCCACACGACGTCCAGCGGATGAACGACCTGCTGCTCCGGCTCCGGGACAAGGGCAACACCGTACTCGTCGTCGAACACAAACCCGAGACCATCGCGATCGCCGACCACGTCGTCGACCTCGGCCCCGGCGCCGGTACGGCCGGCGGCACCGTCTGCTTCGAAGGCACCGTCGAAGGACTACGCGCCAGCGACACCACCACCGGTCGACACCTCGGCGACCGGGCCGCCCTGAAGAAGACGGTACGCAAGCCCACCGGCACCCTGGAGATCCGCGGCGCGACCGCGAACAACCTGCGCGACATCGACGTCGACATCCCACTCGGAGTACTCGTCGTCGTCACCGGCGTCGCCGGCTCCGGCAAGAGCTCACTCGTGCACGGATCCATCCCGGCCGGCGCCGGCGTCGTCTCGATCGACCAGGGCGGCATCCGCGGCTCCCGCCGAAGCAACCCGGCCACCTACACCGGACTGCTCGACCCCATCCGCAAGGCGTTCGCCAAGGCCAACGGCGTCAAACCGGCACTGTTCAGCGCCAACTCCGAAGGCGCCTGCCCCACCTGCAACGGTGCCGGCGTCATCTACACCGACCTGGCCATGATGGCCAGCGTCGCCACCACCTGCGAGGACTGCGAAGGCAGGCGGTTCGAGGCATCGGTACTCGAATACCGCCTCGGCGGCCGCGACATCAGCCAGGTACTCGCGATGTCCGTCACCGAGGCCGAGGAGTTCTTCGGCACCGGCGAGGGCCGCACCCCGGCCGCGCACGCCATCCTGCGCCGGCTCGCCGACGTCGGACTGGGCTACCTCAGCCTCGGCCAACCGCTCACCACCCTCTCCGGCGGTGAACGGCAGCGCCTCAAGCTGGCCACCCACATGGCCGAGAAGGGCGGCGTCTACGTCCTCGACGAGCCGACCGCCGGACTTCACCTCGCCGACGTCGAACAACTACTCGGCCTGCTCGACCGGCTCGTCGACTCCGGCAAGTCCGTCATCGTCGTCGAGCACCACCAGGCGGTGATGGCGCACGCCGACTGGATCGTCGATCTCGGTCCGGGCGCCGGCCACGACGGCGGCACGATCGTCTTCGAAGGGCCGCCGGCCGACCTGGTCGCCGCCCGATCCACCCTGACCGGCGAGCACCTGGCCGCCTACGTCGGCGCCAGCGACACGAAGGGCTGAGGCAGGGCGCTCGGCGGTGATCGGCACACCTCGTGCCCACCGGCCGCACGCCCGGCGAGCACGACTGACCATGGTCCGTGCCGGCGTCCCAGGACGCCGTCACGGACCGGTCGCGTCTCGGGCCGACCCCCGGGTCAGCAGCGTTCCTGGAAGTCGATGATGACCGGCACGGTCTGCGTCACCCGTCCGTCCGACGCCCAGAGCACCGAGTGGTACCGGCCGACCGGGGTCGCCGCGACGCTGAACGGGGCACCGTTGAGAACCAGATGGCGGTCACTGGACCCGGGCGGGATGGAGCCGTTCGGGATGGGGGCGGCGCCAGGGGGCAGGTTCGTCACTCCGGACGTGATCGGTGTCGACCAGGTTCCGTTGATCGAGACCAGGAAGTACAGGCCGGCCCTGGCGAAGTTGGCCGGAGTGCACATCCGCTGCGGACGGTTGGGGTCGTAGTCGACGAGTTCCCAGGTCACCGGAACGTTCGAGTCCGTGGTTGACGGGGGTGTCGACGCGGCGGCGGGCGAGCCGCCGGTCAGTGCCAGCGCCAGTGCTGCTGCCACGCCGATCACGAGCTTGAGCACACTACGGGTGGGTCTCACGAACAGCTCCCTCGGTCGTTGCCGGTCCGGGCGACCCGGCGTCGCCCATCCGCAAGTATCAATGGATAGATGATTGCGTTGTCAAGCAAACAACCCGAGGTGCGACGTCGACGTGCCGACCGGGGAGTAGCCGCACGGTCGCACGCACCAACACGTTCTACGACGAAGCCGGGCAGATCCACCCGATGATCCGTGGGTCACGGCCGCGGGCACGCGTCGCGTCTTCGGGTACGACGAGAGTGGACCTGCCGAGCGGCGATCGATCCGGCTGGCACGGAGAGGCACGGACCAGTCGAGCCACAGTCAGCCCGCGCGCCGGAACTTTTAAGAGCCTGGTAAATAAGGGTTTCAGGTGGGTTGGTGGCGGGCGAGTCGGCGGGTCATCACGATGATCATCGCCCATTGGACCATCGCGGCGTGGTGCTCAGGCAACCGTTCGTAGTCGCGGACGGTACGGCGGCACCGGTTGATCCAGGAGAACGTGCGCTCGACCGCCCACCTGCGGTGTAGGACCACGAACGTGGTCTGACCGGCGAGTTTCGTCACGACGCGTACGGTCATCGCGAGGTGGGTGGCTGCCCAGGCGATGGCCTTGCCCGTGTAGCCGCTGTCGGCCCAGACGAGACGGATCGTGGGGAAGCAGGTGTGCAGCGCTTGGAGCAGGGCCGGGGCGGCGGTGCGGTCCTGGACGTTCGCGCCGGTGACCAGGACCGCCAGGAGCAGGCCGCAGGTGTCCACCGCGATGTGCCGTTTACGGCCGTTGACCCGCTTGCCCGCGTCGTAGCCGCGGGTGGTGCGGCTGACGGTCTCCGCGCCCCGGATCGACTGGGAGTCGACCAACGCCGCGGTGGGTTGCCGGTCACGGCCTTCGACCTGAACGCGGACCTGTTCACGCAGGCTGTTGTGGATCCGGTTGAGGATTCCGTCGGCGGTCCAGGTCCTGAAGTAGTGGTAGACCAGCCTGTGGTGGGGGAAGTCGGCCGGTAGCGCGTCCCACTGGCAGCCGGTGCGGTTGAGGTAGCGGATCGCGTCGACGATGTCGCGGCGGGGGTAGATGATCGGCCGGCCACGTCCGGTGCTGGCCGGAACGTGTGGTGCCAGGATGGCCCATTCGGCGTCGCTGGTGTCCGACGGGTAGTGCCGTGGCCGGGCGGTGGGCAGGTGAGCGTCGAGGGTGGCCGGGGTGGTGGATGCGGCGACACCGGCGACAAGGTATACAGACAGGGTTGGGCCTTCGGTCGTGCTGGTTTAGTCGCCGTTGCTCGTACCGGAGGCCCTTCCTCATGTCACGCCCGCCACGCTGGCTGTGACGGGTGTCCTCGGCCCCAGGGTGACGGTTGAAGCCGGCCCCATCCGCTGTTGAGGCGCTTGGTTGGTGGCAGAGCTATTTGGCCCCACCTGCATCGGCCGCGGACGATGGCCGTGTCAATCGTGGCTGGCCCCAGCTTGTTGATCGTGCGTCTGACGACTTCCCGAGGGTGTCCGTTGACAGCGAACTTGGTCTTCTTGCCATCGAACCTGGACCGCTGGCCGTCCCTGCCAACGAAGTTGGTCCACCGCAGTTCAGGCGCCGGAGCGTGCCCGGTCGCCCACGACCGATCTGCCACCTGCAGTGATCAGTCCTACTGCTGGCGTGCCATGCGATCTGATCCGGCCTGGTCAGCGCGTTGGTCGTGGGTCAGGTTCGGTGGCACCGGACAGAGGGGTTTCGGAATCACGATCTGGGGCAGCCTGCGGGGTTGTCGGCTGGTGAATGCCGACCCGCCCCGCAAGGGGGCTTCGGTCAGGCGGTCAGGCGGTCTTTGCTGATGAGGCGCCGGCTGGACGCGATGGTTGCGGCGAGGGTTGCGAGGTAGAACGCGGCAGTGATCAACATAAGCCATGTCCACGGGATGGACAGGGTGAACCCTCGAAGTTTGACTGCGGCGATGACGACTGGCGGCACGGCGATGAGCGCGGCCAGCGCGGTGCTGGTCAGGATAACGAGGCCGTTCTGGATGAGCAGGACGTGCCGCGCCCATCGCGGGGACAGTCCGATGGCGATGAGCCGGCCGAGGTAGCTGCGCAGGGTGATCACCTGGCTCCTGGCGAGGGCCATGGTCGTGGCTAGGACGATCGCGGCGAGGCCGAGGACCGCCCCGTAGTAGGCCGGCGGAACCGTGATGGGCTCCGGCGGTTGGTAGATGCCGACCTGGAGCGGGTCGAGGCCGTTGTCGATCGCGGCCTGCTCGGCGGCGGCTGCTTGGGCCTCGGTGACGTCGGTGAATACGATCGCCGCCGGGCTGATGGTGAGGTTGAGGCGTTGCGCGGTCGCGCTGAGCAGCAGCCCGCTGACTCCGACGGTCCAGGCGGGTTCGAAGGTTGTGCGGCTGGCGGGCAGGGGCGGGCTGGAGGCCGCCGCTCGGTCACTGGCACGGTCGTGGCTGAGCAAAGTCCGCGTGCCGGGTCCGTCGCTCCACACGAGGAGGCCACCTCGTTGCAACGTCTGTCGTTGCGTTTCGGTGAGGGCACCGTTGTTGAGGCGGCTGGCCTGCTCGGGGGTGTCGACCACGAGTACCGCACCGATACCGGCGTCCTTGACTGTGACGTGCACCGTCTCGGTCGTGAGGTAGCCGGTCTTGACCGGCTGCGCTGCGTTGGCGAGTCGGGCCGATACGGCGGTGACCACCTCGGGAGAGGGCGGATGCATGGCCCCTCCGGGTCCGGACAGCACCACCTGGTGCGGTGCGACGGTGGGGACGACGTCTTCCTGCGCCGTTGTGATCAGTGTTGCCAGCAGCGTCATCAGTCCCAGGGGGGCGCCGAGCGTCGCCGTGAGGACCGCGACGGCGGCGACGGCGCGGGTGCGGTCATTGTGCAGTTGCTGGCGGCCCAGGCGGGTCCGAGGATCGCTGGTGGGTAGCAGGCGGATCGCCGCGCCGACGGCTTCCGGTGTGAACAGCAGGACCGCCGCCGCGACGGTCGCGGTCAGCACCATCGCCTTCGGGACGGTGTCGAGCATGCCGATCTGGATGACGATCGCGGCCCCCAGGATGCCGGCGGCGGTCCACCGCACGGTCACGCCGCTGACACGCGTTTGCTTCTCTGCCGACGTCGGCCCGGGAGGTGGGTCGGTGCTCGCCGCTACTCGCGACGGCCGAGAGTGGGCCAAATGCAGTAGGAGCGCCGCCACGACGCACGCCGCGAACGTGACGCCGAGCAGCCGCGCGGGGGGCGCCAGCAGACCCGGCCAGGGCGAGATCGGCCCGGCGAGGAACCGGTCCACCACCGGCCGGCTGGCGGCACCGAGGCCAATGCCGGCGATGATGCCCGCAAACGTGGCGGCGAGCGTCCACACCGTTGTCGCGGCGGCGACGCCCGCTGTGGCGGTAGCTCTGCTCATCCCGATGGACGTCAGGATCGCCAGGCTTCTATGGAAGCGGCGCGCGTTGAGGCCGAACACGGCGAGCACCGCCAGTAGCGGCAGCGCCAGCGAGGGCAGGTCGTAGGCGAGCGGGATCCGGTCGGTCCACGACCGGCGGGGTGTGGTCAGCTCGTCTGCTCGGGTGCGCACCTCAGCGGCGAGCTGCGCCTCGACCGCGGCCGGCGACGCTTCCATGGCATCTCCTGCGGCGACCGCGGCGACGGCGGTGAGTACCTGCTGTTGGACGCCGCCGTTCCACAGCAGCGTCGCGGTTGCCAGGACGGTGGAGAAGTTGCGACCGGTTGCCTCGCTCAGCGATGCCCAGGTGCCTTGCGCCGCGAGGATCCGCGGGGTGGCCCCGAACAGGTCCTCGGCAACGCCGACCACGCGCAGGCGGTCGTTGCCGGAGAACACTGTGAACGACTCGACCGGACCGAGGACGCTCCGCAACGCGTCGGTCAGCACCACCTCGCCCGGCTGGCTCGGCCACCGCCCTTCCCGCAACTGGTAGCGGTCAGGGAACGGCTCCGCCGGCCACGGCGCCTCGCTGTAAAGGGTGAACGGCGGTCGGGTCATATCGGGGCGAACGTCGAACGAGGCCAGTGTCACGACCACCTCCGCTGCCCCGGCGGCCCGAGCCGCCGTAGCGACCTCGTCGGCCACCTCCCCATCGCCGGGCCGAAGGGTGGTGACGTTACTCAGGTCGATCTGCGAGTCGAAGCGCCCAAGGTCGCGCACCGTGACCTGGTGCGGGGACAGCGTGAAGGCGTTGAGGGTGACGAACACCGCCACCAGCAGCGCGGCCGTCGCTGCGACGAGGAAGGTCGACCGTGCCAGCGACCTGCTGCGCGCGAATCTGCGCGCCACGACAGCAACCAACCGGGCTCGCACCTCAGGTCGTCCCATCCGCCGCCCGCTCCCGGCGGACGACGCTCCCGTCGACCATCTCGTAGACGGTGTCGGCGTACTCGCGGCACATCGGGTCGTGCGTGCACACCACCGCCAGGGTGCCCTGGTCACACAGTTGCCGCAGCAACCCGAACAACGCGTGGGAATTGGAGGAGTCCAGCGCCCCGGTCGGTTCGTCGGCCAGCAACACCCGCCGGTCCCCGACCAGTGCCCTGGCTATCCCGACACGCTGCCGCTGCCCGCCAGACAGCTGGCTCGGGAGTCGACTGCCCAGGCCCTCCAGCCCAACCCGCGCGAGTTGCTGATCTGCCAGCTCCAGCGCCCGCCGGTAGGGCACGCCGGTGACCTCCAACGGCAATGCCACGTTCTCCCGGGCCGTGAACTCCTCAATCAGGTTGTGGTCCTGGAAGATGACCCCGACGTCCGTCAGACGCAACCGCGCCCGCTGGTCCTCGTTGAGCCGACCGACCTCGGTCGACTCAACGAGGATCCGGCCCGCGTCCGCCTGGTCCAGTCCCGCGATGAGGTTCAGCAGCGTCGACTTACCGGACCCACTGGCGCCGAAGACGCAGACGAACTCGCCCGCACTCGCTCGCAGGTCCGCATCCCGCACGGCCCACACAGTCTCCGAATGGGTCACGAAGCGACGGCTGACACCCTCGACGGCGAGCAGGGATTCAGCAGCGCTGGCCGGTGAGGTCAGCACCCGCGGTCAGTCCGCCACGACGACAGCTCATCGCTGTTGAACACATTCACGTTGTCGTCCTCGGTCAACGCCGGCATAGTCCTGCAATTCCCTCCGCCGTCGTGGTCGTAATACCAGGCGGCACTCGTATTCGTCCGGTTCTCCCACGAGTCCATGTGATCGTTTGCAGCGGCACTCACATTCGAGATGCCTCCGCCCGGACCGCGCGACCCCAGGAATCCGACCCAACTGTTGCCATCATAGATGCATACAAGGTTGGATCCGCAGAAAGCCGGGTTCCCGGCCGAGGCGGCGGCCGGGAACGCTAGCCCTCCGGCCGCGATCACCGCACTCACAACCAACAGTTTCTTGACACCCATGCGCACTCCCTCCCCATGTCCGGCGGTCCCTGTGGCGTGACCACCAGACGCGAAATGTGAATATGCGAAACGTAATGCGTCCATTACAGGCAGTCAATGGAAGGCTGGCGTCCGGCCTTGCAGAAGGTGAACCTTCTGACATGACTCTTATTCATCCATCCCGCGCATTTGGATTTCACCTCGCACATTCCCGGATCGGGATAGGAATAAAGGCGACAGCGCCGAGGTGTGGGTGTACCACGGCTGCGACTTGCCCTCCGTCCGGCGACTTCGTCTGCTGGATAGACGGACAACCTGCACTGACGCTAGCCTCCGGCTTGGCCGGGACGCGACCCCGCAGTGGGGATACGTGAGGTTTGCTTCGAAGGTCGCCACTTCCACAGTCGGTGGATGCGTAACTAAATGTGAGTGATGATTGGTCGGTCGAGGCAACGTCGGGGCCAGAGAGCAGGGCTCATCGCTGGCGATCCCGATGGCGGTGCCGCGTGCGGATCAATTCCGCGCGGCGGCTTGCGATACGAGTTGTGTCTTCGTGCGGGCGAGTCGGTAGGAGTTGGTGCCGGTTTGGATGATGTTGCCGCCGAAGGTGAGGCGGTCCACGATGGCCGCGCACAGGCGCGGGTCGGTGAAGGTTTTGGTCCAGCCGGAGAACGCTTCGTTGCTGGCGATGGCGACGCTGTTCTTCTCTTCCCGTTCGGTGAGGACCTGGAACAACAGTTCGGCGCCGCGACGGTCGAGTTCCATGTAGCCCAGTTCATCGATGCAGAGCAGGTCGACGCGGCCGTAGCGGGCGATGGTCTTGGTGAGCTGCTTGTCGTCGGCGGCTTCAACGAGTTCGTTGACCAGCTTGGCGGCCATTACGTAACGGACCCGGTATCCGGCCATCGCGGCGGCGGCGCCGAGGCCGATGAGCAGATGAGACTTGCCGGTGCCAGAGTCGCCGATCAAGCACAGGGGTTCACCGTTGCGGACCCAGGCGCAGGTGGCCAGCGTGTGGATCATGGCGGGATTGACGTTGGGGTTGGCGTCGAAGTCGAAGTCTTGTAGCCACTTGTCTCGTGGGAAGCCGGCGGCTTTGATGCGTCGTTCGGATCGGCGTCGGTCGCGTTCGTCGCACTCGGCGAGGAGCAGTTCGGCGAGGAAGCCGCGGTAGGTGAGCTGTTGTCGTTTCGCGGTGTCGGCGACGTCCGCGAAGCGGCTACGCAGGGTCGGTAGCCGCAGGGCGCGGCAGGCGGAGTCGATGGCGGCGTCGGCGGCCTGTTCGGTCAGGGCGCGTCCGCGTTTGGCGAGGCTGCTGGTCATGACACTCTTCCGGTCTCGGCGGACGGGCCGCTGCTGGGCGGGGACGCTATTCGACGGAGCTTGAGTAGTTCGTCGTAGTGGGCGACGCTGGGCAGCGGTCGCGGGTCCCGCGGGAGGCCGCCGATTACCGCGTCCGGGTCGGCCAACCGACGTTCGGTCAGGCTGACCACCCGTGCGGCCCGGTCCGCCGCATGCGGTTCCGGCTGCGGGTGGTTGTGGTTCGCGTCGCTGCTGGGTGCTCTTGCGGGCCTCGACCGCGACCACGTCTGCGGTGGCGGTTCCGATGCGTAGGGCTGCCTCGATTCCGGAGACGACGTTGGCGTGGGGCAGATGCCGGTGCAGCAGGAGTACCTCGACCAGGGCTCGGGTGCCGCCGGCGTCCCCGAGAGTCCGGCGGGCCTGGCCCCAGAACGCGTCGTGCGCCGTGGTGAACATGCCTGCTTTGCGGGCCTGCGCCAGCGCGACGGCGCCCGGCAGGGCGCCGGGCTTGCGGGCGAACACCTCCAGGTAGTGATCGAGCACGAGGGTCTGGGAGCCCTTGTTGACCGAGCGGGCGTGCCGGACGACTTCCCGCCGGCCGTCGAAGACGACCAGTTCGGAGGCCCGGAGGCAGACCCGTACCTGCCGTCCGATCAGCGAGGCGGGCACCGAGTAGTAGCAGCATCGCACCGTGATCCGGGCGAACCGGTCGACCCTCGGATGCAGCCACAGGCCGGGCTCGAAGGCATCGCTGGGCAGCGCCGCTAACAGCGGCGCCTCCACGGCAAAGTTCTGCCCGACCGTTCGCACCCGCCCAGCGATCCGTCGAGCCTCATCGGCCCGGTCGGCGGCATCGATCCGCTCGTTGAGTTCGGCCAGGCTGTTCACGACCGGTATCGGGGACAGGTGCGTGCGACGGAACCGGCCGACCTCGCCCTCGACTCCGCCCTTCTCATGCGCGCCCTCGATCCCAGGCATGCAGTAGAAGGGGTCGAAGCCGTAGTGGGACCGGAACGCCACCCAATGCTCCGACTCGGTACGGTTCCGGCCCAACAGCACCCGGGACACCGCCGCGCGCAGGTTGTCATAGCGGATCTTGTCCGTCGGCACACCGCCGATCACCGTGAACGCGTGGACATGCCCCTCGATGAACGCCTCCTGCCCCTGCGAGGCGAACACCCGGTGCACCGCCTTGCCCGAGTACGACAGCCGGAACGCGAACAGGAAACACTTCAACTTCTCCCCGGCAACCTCGACCCACACATCGCCGAAGTCCACCTCGGCCTCCGCCCCGGGCGCGTGACTCTGGACGACGAACGCGGTCTGTATCGATCGGCCCGCGCTGGCGGCGATCTCCGGCCGACGCCGCCGCACGTAGTCCCGCACCGTCGAGTACGACAATCCGTGCGCGTCATGCTCCTCGACCAGCCGGGCGTGGATCCGCCGCGCCGTGTGTCGCTGCTTACGCGGCGCTGTCAGATCCGTCACCAGCATCTGATCGATCACGGACTGGACTGGATCCAGCTTCGGGGCCTGCGCCACCCGAGGCTTCCGCGGCTCCGGCACCGCCGAGGCCAGCGCCTGGCGCACCGTTCGCCGATGCACTCCGTGCCGCTCCGCCAACGCCCGGATCGACAGTTCCTCCCGGCGGGCGTCACGGCGGATCGCCTCGAACAGCTCCACCCTTGGCCTCACCCGGGCTCCCAACGAGACGTTCACGGATCACACGCCCGGAGCGTAAGACCTGATCAAGGTGGGGCCAAGTATGACTGACACGACACACCGGACAAAGACAGGTGGGGCCATATATAACCGCCACACCCATCACCACCCATAACTACAACCGGAGCCGGCTTCAACCGTCACCCTGGGGCCGCTCAACTCCGTCACAACCAGCCACGCCGCACACCGGGTGATCATCGATCCTTCATAGGGCGACAGCCTGCCCTAGACCCTTATTTACCAGGCTCTAACTGGTAACCCGTCGTATTGCGGGACGAGGAATTCGAGTTGGTGATCGTGGGGCAGTAGGCGATCATGGTGCGGTGAGTCAGTACTTTCAGGCGGGCGAACCTGTTCTGTGGAACCCGTCGAACGGCGTCGCCGAGCTGTTCGTCCGCTCGGCTGAGGCGTTGGTCCCGGTCGTGAACCAGCCGTCAGGTCTCGCTCCAGTGATCAACGACGAGTACGAGGTCGATATGGAGGTGTTCGGGGCGTTCGTGAACGCGCTTGTGCGCCGGTATCGCTCCTCGACTCATCTGATCCTGAGGTCGTTGCTGGAGGGGTTCATCGCGACTGCCCTGGTTCTCGTCGAGCGAGGTGGCGGCGTCGTACCCGCGCTGGATGACCTCCCTGAACTCGATCTCAGGGATGTTTCCGTTGGCCCCGGTGACCTTGGTGTTCGGGGGGACGCTGGGCGGCTGGTGGGACTTGCTGCGGATCATTCACGGGCCATGCCCCGTTGATCGCGGTCCCCGCGTAGCGGAGGAAGTCGGCCCCTGCCTGGTTGGCGTATTCCATGGCTGTCTGTGGGCTGATGCCGAGGGCTTGGGCGAGGACTGAGGGTGGTGCTTGACGGACGATACTGAGCCAGGTTCCGGTGCGGCTGGCGAGTGCTGGCACGCCCGCCAGGCGCAGCATGGTGACGGTGTGGTTGTTGGTCAGTGGCTTGCCGGGCATCGCGCCGGGGAACATCAAAGCCTCCGAGCTACCGGGGGAACCTCAAACATGAGCGGTGAACTCTTCCAGGTCCCGGCCCTGCCAGTTCCACGGCCAGTCGCTGGTGAACCGCTGGAACCGGCGTATGAGATCGATACGCGCGGTGATCCTGTCGGCCGCGAGGTTGCGGGACAATTGCTGATCGCGCCACCCGGCCAGCATCCCTTCGAACATCTGTTCATCAGGCCGTAGCAGGGGAGACGCACCGACCACGAACAGTTGGGGAGCGATCCCTGCCACGTTGCTGCCACCGGCCACCGCGATCCCTCCATGACGAACGAATCGTTCATCCGATGAGAACGACGGCCGGTATGCCGAGGTCACGCCCATCAACCGACCCGCGTCAACGGACCCCTCGGATCCCGCCGGTACCGGCACCACAGACCGCACAGCCCGTGCTGGGCCTGAAAATCACACAACTCCGATGAGTCTTCTCGTCTACTTCGACTCATCGGAGTTCCGGGTCGATAATGTACATTATGTCAACTAGCGGGTTATCGGGACGCCCCCGCCGGAATGCCGACCCCCGCGAAGACGTCGAGAACCCTGGCGCAGTGGACAGCGCCGTCGGGAGGCGGCGGAGTTTCGGCGACGGCACTCGCCCCGACGCGGGCGTCCCGCTCGGAGTCGGGTCGACATCGCAGTCGATCTCCACGCCCCACCGACGCGGCTGGGCCGGGAACCTGACGGCGGCTGGCGGTGTTGTGCGCGCGGCTGGTCGGGCGCCGGAGGCGACCGGCACGCACGTACCGACGCGAGACCTCACCCGCCACGCTGTTCGGCGTCCACCCCTCCCCGGCCCGCGTGGTCGAACTGGTCGGGTTTCCGGGGCGCCGCCGCAAGATCGTGTAACTAGCTAAACATCACCCAATCGTGCATAATATTCGTTATGCAGGACAAAGAGGACTTTCTGCTACTCCCCCTCGTCGAGCAGTTCCTGACGTCCCGGGCCACCCGCAAGCCGTCCCCGCACACGCTGGCGGCGTACCGTCGAGACCTGCTGGCGGTCGCCGGGCTGGTCGCCGACCACCAGCCCGGCACTCCCCTCCCCCTGGCGGACCTGCCGATCAGTGCCCTGACCACCCGGTCCCTGCGGGCGGCCTTCGCCCGCTTCGCCGCTCCCCGCGCCGCCGCCTCGATCTACCGGGCCTGGTCCACCTGGAACGGGTTCTTCGACTTCCTCGTCGCCGAGCAGGTGGTGGCCGGCAACCCGATGCCCTCCGTCGACAAGCCCCGGGTCCCCCCTGCCCCACCGAAGCCGCTGCGGGGCGAGCGTACGCCGGAGCAGTTGCTGGCCGGGGTCGCCGAATCGGACCGGCGGCAGCGAGATCCGTGGCCGGAGCGGGATCTGGCGGTACTGGCCCTGGCGCTCTGTGCGGGGCTGCGCCTGGCCGAGTTGCTGGCCCTGCGTACGGGTTCGCTGGTGGGCCGGGACGGTGAGCGCCGGATCGAGGTGACCGGCAAGGGCAGCCGTTCACGGTTGATTCCGGTGGAGCCGGAACTCGACCGGGTGATCGCGGACTATCTGGAGAGCCGGCGTCGCCGGTTCGGTTCCCGGACGGTCGGGCCGGATTCGGCGCTGCTGGTCGACCGGGAGGGTGCGCCGCTGCGCCGGGGTGGCCTGCAGTATCTGGTGGAGTCCTGCTATCGGCGGGCGGGGATCACCGACCGGGTGCCGCCGGGTGCGCGGCTGCACGCGTTGCGGCACACCTTCGCTACCCGGTTGGCCGAGGACGGGGCGAGTGCTCCGGAGATCATGCGGTTGTTGGGGCACGCGAGTCTGGCGACGAGTCAGAGCTACATCGAGGTGACTGCCGACCAGGAGCGGGCGGCGGTACGGGCGAACCGCACCAACCGGTCGCTGGGTCGGCTGTTGGCGGGCCGCTCGGCCGGGAGCGGGTCCAGCGAAGTCCGGCGGTAGGCGGGCCGGACACGTCGGGTGTCAGCGGCGATCGTCTTTGCGGTCGGCTTCGCTGGCCTGGTCGAGGGCGGTTAGGCTTCGGCGCATGCCGAGGTGGCGGTGGCACGGTCGGGTGGCGGATGTGGCCCTGGTGTTCGTGGTCGCCCTGGTCGGCGTCGTCGGGCTGGTGGTGCAGTCGGCCGGTGTGGACAGCGCGGCCGAGTGGGTGGCGCTGGCGGCGGTGTTGGGGTCCTCCGCCGCGTTGTGGGTGCGTCGTCGCTATCCGGTGCTGGTGGGGGTGGTGGCACTGGTCGCCGTCGGCGGGTACGGGGCGTTGCTGCACCGACCGGGCCCGATCATGCTGGTCTTCGTCGTGGCGCTCTACACCGTTGTCGACGCGGGGCGGGTGTGGGTCGCGATCGGGCTGGGGGCCGCCTCGGTGGTCGCGTTCGCGGTCGCGGACGACTATGGCCGGGCGGCGGGTGGCGGTAACGGGGCGACGTTGTTGCACGCCGGTTGGCTGGTTGCGGTGATTGTCGGGGTGACCCGTAACCGCCGGGCCTATGTCGCGGAGGCGGAGGCCAGGGTGCTCGCGGCGGAGCGGGGCAAGGAGGCGGAGGCTCGGCGTCGGGCCACCGAGGAGCGGTTGCGGATCGCCCGTGAGCTGCATGACGTGCTCGGCCACCACCTTTCGTTGATCAATGTGCAGGCCAGTGCCGCGTTGCATCGTCCGGATCCGGTGCGGTCCGCCGAGGCGCTCACCGCGATCAAGCGGGCGAGCAAGGAGATGCTTGGTGAGTTGCGTACGGCGTTGGGGGTGCTGCGGCAGCCGGACGGGGTGGGTACGCCGGGGTTGGGTCGGCTCGGTGAGTTGGTGCTGACGGCGGGCCGGTCGGGTTTGGAGATCCGTACCGAGTTGGCCGAGACGCGGTCGTTGCCGCCGGAGGTCGAGTTGGCGGCGTACCGGATCGTTCAGGAGGCGCTGACGAACGTGACCCGGCACGCGGACGCGACCGCTGTGCTGGTGCGGGTGCGGCGGGATGGTGACGATGTGCTGGTGGAGGTGGAGGACGACGGGCGGGGCGGCTCGGGTGTGCCGGGTAACGGGATTGTCGGTATGGGCGAGCGGGCCCGGGCGTTGGGTGGTTCGTTGACTGCGGGTCCGGGGCCGGATGGTGGGTTCCGGGTGTCTGCCCGGTTGCCGGTGCGACCGGCTGTGCTGTCGTCGGGGTCGGGGTCGGGGTCGGTTGGGTTGTCGGTGCAGGCGGGGGGCGTGGCGTGATCCGGTTGCTGCTCGCCGACGACCAGAATCTGGTGCGGGCGGGGTTTCGGTCCATCCTGGAGGGTGAGGAGGGCATCGAGGTGGTCGGTGAGGCCGCCGACGGTGCCGAGGCGGTACGGCTGGTCGGGCGGTTGCGGCCGGATGTCGTGCTGATGGACATCCGGATGCCGGGGTTGGACGGTCTGGCGGCGACTCGGGAGATCGTCGCGGGTTCCGATGCCCGGGTGATCATTCTGACCACGTTCGACCTCGACGACTACGTCTACGGGGCGTTGCGGGCGGGTGCGAGCGGTTTTCTGGTGAAGGACACCGAGCCGGCGGAGTTGATCCACGGGGTGCGGGTGGTGGCCCGTGGGGATGCGTTGATCGCGCCGTCGATCACCCGCCGGTTGATTTCCGAGTTCAGTGCGCGGGTCCGTCATCCGGATCCGGGGCCGAGGTTGCGTGCGTTGACCGAGCGGGAGCGGGAGGTCATGGCGTTGGTCGCCGCCGGGCTCTCCAACGACGAGATCGCGCAGCGGCTGGTGTTGAGTCCGGCGACCGCCAAGACGCACGTCAGTCGGATCCTGACGAAGACGCGGGTTCGGGATCGGGCACAGTTGGTGATCCTGGCGTACGAGTCAGGGCTGGCGGTGCCGGGGTGGCTCGCCCGTTCCTGAGCCTCAACTGCCGGCTTCTGGTCTGGCCCCGGGTCGCTTCAGCGGTGGTGCGTCCCACGCCGGGGACGCACCACCGCTGTCGGGTCAGGGCAGGGTGCTCAGCGGCACGCTGTAGAGGACCCGTCCGCCGGGGCCGGTCGGGTTGTCCCGGGACCATTCGGTCGTCGACCACACCTCACCGGTGGAGTACCAGTACGTCACCGCTTCCGGGTGCAGTGACCAGCAGGTGGTGGTGACGGTGCCGCCGATCGTGCAGGTGCTGGACCGGCCGTTGCCGCCGCCGGGGGTGAATCCCCAGATCTGCCCGTGCAGGCTGATCGAGCTGTGCACCACGTACCAGCGGTTGTTGAACGACAGCACGCCCTGCTGGTTGCCGACGCCGCTGGCGTACGCCTCGGACGGGGTGGCGGAGGTCGGCAGCAGGAAGTCGGCACCGAACGGATAGCGGATCAGCCGGCCGCGTTTGGTCTGGTCGCTGAAGTATTCGGCGGTGACCAGGCTGTCCGGGCTGGTGCTGCGGTCCAGTGACAGGGACGAGAAGCACGGTACGCCGGTGTCGCTGTCCATGCTGCACGCGCCGCTGCTGTAGGTGTAGTGGCCGATCTGCGGCATGACGTACTTGTAGCCGTACGCCGCCCAGCCGCCGCTGACCTTGCCGATGTCGGAGACGGTCGAGGTGGTGCGCAGGATGTGGCTCATGCTGAACACCCGTAGTGCGACGGTGCCGTTGCCGACGGCGTTGACGATCAGCTTGTCACCGAACCAGATCATGCCGCCGATGTGTGTCTTGGCCGCGCTGAAGTCGCTGCCGGTGGAGTTGGGGTCGACCAGGTAGACCCAGCGGTACTTCGGTGCGGCCGGGTTGGTGTAGTCGATGAACGCGACCCGGGCGTCGTTGCGGCGGGTGCCGCTGCCCCAGGACCAGCCGGAGAGGATCGCCCGCTTGGCGCCCCAGGCGCCGTCGTCGTCGGCGTCTCCGGAGCTGGTGATGCCCTGCGGTGACCAGTTGAGGTCGGTGGCGTCCGCGGTGTCGAAGCACCATTTGGTCGTCGCGGCGGGCGCGATCGGCAGCGCGGCGAGTTCCTCGCTGTTGCAGGTGGCCATCGTGCGGTTGGCGTCGTCGAGGACGGTGGCCACGCCGACGTTCGGCAGGGCGTCGTCGAGTGCCTTGATCGCGGCGGCCGGTTCGGCGTGCCAGGTGAGACCCATCTTCGTCGTACTGGTGGCGACGAGCGGGTCGGCGTACGCCGCGGCCGCGGGTGAGGCGGGCAGTACCGCCGTCGCGATCGTGACGGCGACTACCAGCCCAGCGCCGACCCATTTTCGTCCATCCATTGTGAACCCCCCGTTCGTCGATTGCTGGCGGCCACCTTAGCGATCCCGGGCGCTCGCCGCCGTCCCGCTGCTCCGGTTCGACGATGTCGGCCGGATCGACGATGTGGATGGGTGTCGGATCGACGATGTGGATGGGTGTCGGGTCAGCCGGTGCGGCGGGAGCGGTTGACGGTGAGTCCGCCGAGGAGTGCGCTGGTCAGTCCCAGCGCCATGCCGAGGACAGCCCCGGCCAGTCCGTTGCCGGTGCCGACGCGGCCGCCGGAGGTGGCTGCCACCACCGCGCCGATGAGCAGGCCGATCAGTCCCAGTGCCAGGGCGGTGAGGGCGCCGCGTCGCCCATCGCCGGCGCGTCGGGTGGAGCGGGCCCGGGCCATTCCGCCGATGATGATGCCGGCGAGTCCCAGCAGCACGGCAACGATGGATCCGGCCCGGCCGGAGGACATGTCGTAGCCGGCGGCGACCGGCTGGCTGGCGGCGTACGCCGGTGTGTCGAGCCAGCCACCGCCGAGCAGGGTGGCTGCGGCGGTGGCGGACAGGTGGCGAACGAACATCGGTGGATCCCTTTCCTCGCACGGCGTGCTGACTGCGGCAGCGTATGTACCGGGCTGGGCCCGGGTCGTCATGCCGGAGTTGCCGGTGGGCGTACTTCCCGGGTGGTACGTGCGGGCGAGATCGTGCCGCCGGGGCGGTACCCGGAGGTCGTGGTGCGGGGCCGGTTGGCCGGTGTCCTGTTCCGAGGGCTGACGGCTGAGGGCTGACGGCTGACGTGCGGTCAGCCGAGGTCGACGACGTTCAGGCGAGGTCGACGACGAGTGGCCGGTGGTCGGAGATGGTGGCGATCGGGGCGTTGACGGCGGTGACGGCGGGCAGTGGGTGTCCGTCGCGGGGGTCGGCGAGGATGTGGTCGAGTTGGACCCGGGGTTGCCGGGCCGGGTAGGTGGGGCGGTGGCCGAGGGAGCGCCAGCCGGAGACGAGGGTGGCGAGTCCGGCCGGCAGGTTGAGGTCGCCGAGCAGGATCCGGGGTGGGGGCAGGGTACGCAGGGCGCGGATGACCTGGCGTAGTTGCCGGATGTTCCAGCCGGGTACGAAGGAGAGGTGGGTGGCGGCGGCGGTGATCGGCCCGTACGGGGTGTCGAGGGTGGCGGCGAGGACGACCCGGGGTTCGTCGCGGAGCAGGATGATCCCGCCGCCGGGGCCGGGGTCGAGCACCGGGGAGCGTACCGGTGCCGAGGCGAGCCGGGTGACCTGCCAGGAGCGGACCGGGTAGCGGCTGATCAGGCCGATGCCGTAGAGGGGTTCGCCGTGGCCGTCGTCGTCGTGGGTCAGTGGCCGGAATCGTTCGCCGGGGGTGCCGACGACGGCGGCGGCGAACCGGTGTTCGGGGGCGTTCATCGCGTTCGCGGCGATGGCGGTCAGGTCGAGATGGTTGCTGCGGGACTGGTCCCGGTCGACCTCCTGGAGGGCCAGGATGTCGGCGTCGAGTGCGGCGACGGCGGCGGCGAGCCGGGTCTCGTCGACGAGGCCGTCGTGCGGGGACCGGCCGTGCAGCAGGTTGAAGGTTGCCAGGCGCACGTGCACACCTTACGGCGGGTTGTGCGACAGTTTCGGCGTGCTCTTCAAAGCGCTGTGTTGTTCCGCGCTCATCTTCGTGGTGTTGGGCGCGGCCGGTGTCTGGTTGCGGCGTCGGCGGGGCCGCTGATCCGGGCTGTGGGTGGGGTCAGCGGTCGGGGGTGGCGAACCGTCCGGCGCGGATCTCCCGGAGTGCGCGGCGTCGGGCGTCGCCGCGCAGGGTGTCGACGTAGAGCCGGCCGTGCAGGTGGTCGGTTTCGTGCTGGAGGGCGCGGGCGAGGAAGCCGCTGCCGGTGATGGTGAGGGGTTCGCCGTACTGGTCGAAGCCGTGTGCGGTGGCGTGCATGGCGCGCGGGGTCGGGAAGTAGAGGCCGGGGATGGAGAGGCAGCCTTCGTCGTCGCCCTGTGTTTCGGTGGAGAGTTCGAGGGTGGGGTTGACCAGGTGGCCGCGGTGTCCGTCGGCGTCGTAGGCGAAGACCTGGGCGCTGATGCCGATCTGGGGTGCGGCGACTCCGGCGCGGCCGGGTGCGCCGAGCAGGGTGTCCATCAGGTCGGTGACCAGGTCGCGTAGTTCTGCGTCGAAGCTGGTGACCGGTTCGCAGGGGGTGCGCAGGACGGGGTCGCCGATGATCCGGATGGGCCGCATGGTCATGACCGGAACCCTATCGGTTCGTTACCGCTCCGGGGTGGCCCCGGGCGGGCTGCACGGCAGTGGTGTGCCGGTGGGGGTCGGGCGGGTGCCGGTCCGATCGACGGTCATTTCCGTACGCCGTACGGCTATAATGGCCCGGCTGGTACGGGGCGCGCCTGCCACCGGACGGGATCCGGGGCTCGGGGCGGCCGGCGAACGAGGGAGCGGCACCGACAGATGCGACCGAACACGACGCCGGGACCCGGCGACACGTCCCCGCCCGGACACTCCGCCGACGAGCGCCCGGAAGAGCGGTGGACGACGCACTGCGCCGTGGCGTTCGAGCCGGCCGATCCACCCCGGGCCGGGGTACTCGCGTTCTGGCGACCCGACGGCGGTGACCTGCCGGCCGACGGGCCAGGGCGGGCCGGAGAGCTGACCGTCGTCCTGCCGGACGGGGCCGGCGTGCGGACCCGGCTGGTACCCGCACACCGGCTGCCGGTCGGCGACGCGCTACCGCTGCTGCTGGCGGTCGACCCGGCACCGGACCGGCCGGTCGACCCGGCACTGGGCTACTGGTCTGCGGCGGCGCGGCTGGCCCTGCACCTGGTGGCCCGGCGCCGGATCCTGCCGACGGTCTCCCCCGCCGGCTTCGACGCCTGGACGGTCGGTGCGCTGGACCCCGACGACGCGGGCCGGATCCGGGAACTCGCCGGCGCGATGCCGACCCGGGCCCGGGCGAACCCGCTGCCGGCCGAGGAGGCCACGCCCGGACCGATCCTGCCGGACGCGGCCCGCCTGCTGCGCGGCTTCCTCGACGCGGTCGCCGACACCCTGCCCCGGTCCCCCGCCGCCCGGCACGCCGCCGGCACCGACGTCTTCGCCGCGACGGCGCCGCAGTCGGTACCCCGGCTGCGCGGCTGGGCCGAGGAGCTCCGCGCCGGTCTCGACTCCGGTGTGCGGCTCTCGGTACGGCTGGAGCCGGTCGACGGCGACTTCACCCGGCCCGGGCTGCGGGCGGTGGTGCAGGTGCACAGCCTGGTCGACCCGGCGCTGGTGGTCGACGCCGCCGCGCTGTGGCACGGCGATGTCGCCGGGTTCGGGTCCCGGGCCCGGCTCGACACCACGCTGGCGATCCGCCGCGCCGCCGGGGCGTGGCCGCCGCTGCGGCACCTGCTCGACGCCGCCGTCCCCGACGCGCTGCTGCTGACCGACGAGGAGGTGACCGAGCTGGTCGCCGACGCCGCCGGCCGGCTCGACGAGGCAGGGGTGGCGGTGCACTGGCCCCGCGAGCTGGCCGCCGGCCTCACCTCCCGGGCGGTACTCGGCGCCGCCGAGGCGCCCCCGTCGGACCTCGCCACCTTCTTCGGCGGGGACGGGCTGCTCCGCGTCGACTGGCAACTCGCCCTGGGCGGACGACCGCTGACCGCCGCCGAACTGGACACCCTCGCCGAGGCGCACCGGCCGGTGGTGCGGCTGCGCGACCAGTGGGTACTCGTCGATCCGGAACTGGCCGCCCGGGCCCGTAGGCCGGGGCTGCCGCCGGTCGGTGCGGTCGAGGCGCTCGGCGCCGCGCTGACCGGGACGGTGGAGGTCGACGGGCGACCGGTGCAGGTCGACGCCACCGGCTGGCTGGACGGGCTGCGGCGGCGGATCGCCGACCCGGAGTCGGCGGCCCCTGACTCCGGATCGGAGCGGATCGGGGTGCCGGCCGGGCTGGCCGCCACCCTGCGGGACTACCAGCTACGTGGGCTGCGCTGGCTGGCCCGGATGACGGAGCTGGGGCTGGGCGGCTGCCTCGCCGACGACATGGGGCTCGGCAAGACGGTCACGCTGATCGCCCTGCACCTGCACCGGCAGGCGGATCCGGCGACCGCCGGCCCGACCCTGGTGGTCTGTCCCGCCTCGCTGCTCGGCAACTGGGAACGGGAGATCGCCCGGTTCGCCCCCGGCACCCCGGTACGCCGCTTCCACGGCGGTCGCCGGGACCTCGACGCGCTGGCCGGCGGGTTCCTGCTCACCACGTACGGGACGATGCGGCTGGACGCCGACCGGCTCGCCGGGGTGCGGTGGGGGCTGGTCGTCGCCGACGAGGCGCAGCACGTGAAGAACCGCGCCTCGGGTACCGCCCGGGCACTGCGCCGGATTCCGGCCGCCGCCCGGGTCGCTCTTACCGGTACCCCGGTGGAGAACAACCTGACCGAGCTGTGGGCGATCCTGGACTGGACCACGCCCGGCCTGCTCGGCCCGCTGCCCCGGTTCCGGGCCCGGTGGGCGGCGCCGATCGAGTCCGGTCGGGACCCGGCGGCGGCGGGACGCCTCGCCCGGCTGATCGCACCGTTCCTGCTGCGCCGCCGCAAGTCGGATCCGGGGATCGCACCGGAGCTGCCGCCGAAGACCGAGACCGATCATCCGGTGGCGTTGACCGGCGAGCAGGCCGGGCTCTACGAGGCGGTGGTGCGGGAGGCGCTAGCGCGGATCCGGGACAGCAGCGGGATGGCCCGCCGGGGCCTGGTGCTGGAGTTGCTGACCTCGCTGAAGCAGGTCTGCAACCATCCGGCGCACTACCTGCGGGAGGCGCGACCCCGGCTGGCCGGCCGCTCCGGCAAGCTGGAACTGCTCGACGAGCTGGTCGACACGATCCTCGCCGAACGCGGCGCGGTGCTGGTCTTCACCCAGTACGTCGCGATGGCCCGGCTGCTCGAACGGCATCTCGGCGACCGGGGCGTACCGACCGAACTGCTGCACGGTGGCACCCCGGTGGCCCGCCGCGACGAGCAGGTACGCCGGTTCCAGGCCGGTGAGGTGCCGGTCTTCCTGCTGTCGCTGCGGGCGGCCGGTACGGGGTTGAACCTGACCCGCGCCGATCACGTGGTGCACTACGACCGGTGGTGGAACCCGGCCGTGGAGGAGCAGGCCACCGACCGGGCGTACCGGATCGGGCAGACCCGTCCGGTGCAGGTGCACCGGCTGGTCACCGAGGGGACTGTCGAGGACCGGATCGCCGACCTGCTCGCCGTCAAGCGGGACCTCGCCGACGCGGTACTGGCCGGTGGCGAGGCGGCGTTGACGGAACTCTCCGACGCCGAACTGGCGTCCCTGGTCGAGTTGCGCAGGCCGGCGTGACCGCGACCGTCGATCGGATCCGGTGTGCCGAACGCGCACCCGGGGTGGAAGGTGGGGGCGAATGAGCGGCGAGGACCGGGTCCGGGGCTTTCCGGCGTTCCCGCCGGGGCGGCGTGCCCGCGGCAGCCGCTCCTGGTGGGGTGACGCCTGGATCCGGGCGCTGGAGGAGACCACGCTGGACGAGACGCTGCTGCGCCCGGGGCGGCGGATGGCCACCGCCGGGCAGGTCGGCTCGATCACCGTCAGCCCGGGCCGGATCGCCGCCGAGGTGCACGACGGGGTGCGTGACGTGCCGTACCGGACCCGGGTTTTCGTGGAGCCGATGACCGACGCGCAGTGGTCGCGGTTCTTCGACCAGGTGGCGGCGAAGGCCGGGCACATCGCCGCGCTGCTGGACGGGGAGATGCCGCGCGACCTGGCGTCGTCGGCCGACGACGTCGGGGTCGCCCTGCTGCCCGGCCTCGGCGACCTGCAGCCGGAGTGCGACTGCCCGGAGTTGGTCGCGGCGGCGTGCCGGCACGCCGCCGCGCTCTGCTACCAGGCGGCCTGGCTGCTCGACGTCGACCCGTTCCTGCTGTTGCTGATCCGGGGCCGGGGGCGCCGGGAGGTGCTGGCCGAACTGCGGCGCCGGGAACACCGGCCGGCGGCGGACGCCAAGGCGCCGGACCAGCCGGCCGGGCCGGCGCCGGATGCCGGGGTGCCGGCCGCGCGGGCGTACGCCCGACCGGATCCGCCGCTGCCGGCACCGCCGCCACCGCCGGAGCCCGGGGTGGCCGGGCCGGCGCTGCCGGACGCGCCGGGGATCGCGGCGGAGGTGCTGTACGGGCTGGTCGAGAACGCCGCAGTGCGGGCCGGCGCGCTGCTCGACGCCGGTCCCGACGGCCCGCCGCCGGCCCTGCCGGAGCGGGTGGACGCGGTCCGGCTCGCGGTCGGGGCCAGCGGCCCGGTGCTGGCCCGGCTGCGGCAGGCGGCCGGGCGTACGGCCCGGGAGTTCGGCCGGGCGGTACGGGCCTTCGAGTACGGCGGCCAGGCCGGCCTTTCGGTGCTGGACGAGGCGTGGACTCCGCCCCCGGTACGGCTGGCGAGGGCCCGGGCGGATCTGACCGCCGGCTGGGCCGGTGACGATCCGCCGGAGCCGCAGGTGTGGCGTAACCGGTGGACGTTTCCGGCACACCGGGCCCAGTTGCGGTACGGCCGCGACGGCCGCTGGTACCCGTACCGGGAGTTGGCCGGCGGCGACTGGTGGCCGGCCGGCCCGCCCCGCGACGACCCGGCGGACGCGCTCGCCGACCTGCTCGGGGACTGACCGGGCCGGTGATCGGTCCGGCGGTGCCGCCGAGCCTGAACTCGGCTTGCTTTCGAGCGCGCTCGAAGCTTTAGCGTCCGGGCCATGGCCACGACGAACGAGACGAAGACATGGATCATCACGGGCGCGAGTTCGGGCCTCGGCCTGGCGCTCGCCGAGGCGGCACTCGCGGCCGGCGAGCATGTGATCGGGACCGCCCGCCGGGTCGACCGGTTCGACGGGCTCAAGGCACGGTACGGGGATCGGCTCCTCGCCATCGAGCACGACGTGCGCGACACGGCGGAGGCGGCTGCGGTCGTGCAGCGGGCGCTGGAGGTCTTCGGACGCGTCGACGTGCTCGTCAACAATGCCGGCGCTGGGCAGGTCGGCGCCGCCGAAGAGATCACGGATGCCGCGCTGCGGGCCATGCTCGAGCAGCACCTGTTCGGCCCGGCCGCCTATGTGCGTGCCGTACTGCCCCACCTGCGGGAGCGTCGCTCGGGTGCGATCGTGCAGATGAGCAGCCAGGGCGGGCGGATGTCGTTCCCCGCCGTCGGCAGCTACTCGGCCGGTAAGTTCGCGCTCGAGGGCTGGTCGGAGGCGCTCGCGGGCGAGGTCGCACCGTTCGGCATCCGCGTTCTCATCGTCGAGCCCAGTCGCTTCCGCACCGCGTTCAACGCCGCCGACGTGCTCAACACGGCGCAGCAGAGCTCGATCTACGACGAGGTGATCGGTGGCGTACGCGCGAACATGGCCGAGGCCGACGGCATCCAGGAGGGCGATCCGGCACGCGCCGCCCGGGTGATCCGCGACATCCTCGACAGCCCCGACGCGCCGCTCCGGCTCCCGCTCGGTGCCGAGGCGGTTCGCAATCTGACCCGCGTCTACCGTGCTGCGCTCGACGACGTCGAGCGATGGGCGTCTGTGAGCGAGTCGGCAGACTTCCCGGGCATGCCGCCTGCGGTGCGGGCGTTCTGATCGCCGTACGCTGTGGGCCATGGCCACCGAAGCGCTGATCGGACGCATCCTCGCGGCCAGCGACGGGCCATCCTCGTCGACGATCGATGCGCTGCACGAGCTGCTCGACGACGCCACGATCGAGGCCTCGGCGACACTCCTGGGCATCGCCGAGGCCGCCCGGCTCGTCGGCCTGTCGACGCACACCCTCCGGTACTACGAGCAGGAGGGACTCGTCCGACCCGCTCGCAACGCCTCCGGGTACCGCGAGTACTCCGCGTTCGACCTGCGTCGCCTCGTCTTCCTCACCCGGATGCGTCTGTCCGGCATGACCATGACCGACCTCAAGCGCTACATCCTGCTCGTCGAGCAGGGCCCGAGCACCATCCCGGAACGCCGCCGCATCATGCTCGACCAGCGAGCCCGGATCATGCGGCAGATCCGTGAGCTCGGCCTGGCCCTGGAGACCACCGAGTACAAGATCCGCGTCTACGGTGGGCACCCGGAAGGCTGACGACCGCCCGCTGTCCAACGGGCCGATGTGCACGAGATTCGGCGGGCTGGGACAGCTACCCCGGGCGTCGGGCCAGGATGGCCCGGACCGGGCCGGACTTGGCGGCCGCCTCGGCGACCTCCGCGGCCGGGTCGCTGCCCCAGGTGATGCCGCCGCCGGCCCAGACGTGCACCCGGTCGGCGTCGACCGCCACCGTCCGGATGGTCAGCCCCAGGTCGATCCGGTCCGGGCCGATCCAGCCGAGCCCGCCCATGCTGGCGCCCCGGCCGACCGGTTCCAGGGCGGCGATCTGGGCCAGCGCGGCGAGCTTGGGCGCGCCGGTGACCGATCCGCCGGGGCAGACCGCGCGGAGCAGGTCGGCCAGCCCGTGCCCGTCGGCGAGGGTGGCCGAGACTGTCGACTCGGCCTGCCACAGGTCGGACCAGCGCCGGATGGCGTAGAGCTCGTCGACCCGGACGGTGCCGGTGCGGGCGATCCGGGCCAGGTCGTTGCGTTCCAGATCCACGATCATCACGTGTTCGGCGCGTTCCTTGGCGGATTCGAGCAGTTCCCGCCGGCCGGGGCCGGTCGCCGGCCGGGTTCCCTTGATCGGCCGGGTGTGTACCCGGCCCCCGGTCACCTCGACCAGGGTTTCCGGGGAGGCGCAGCCGATCGCCCAGCCGGGGCCGGTGAGCACGCCGCCGTACCGGGCGCCGGGTAGCCGGGTCAGCCGGGCCAGTGCCGGCAGTGGATCTCCGGCGTACCGGGCGGAGCCGTGGCCGACGATGTTGACCTGGTAGATCTCGCCGGCCGCGATCGCGTTCCGGGCCTGCCGGACCGCGTCGGCGTGTTGCTGCGGCGTCCAGCTCTCGGTCCACGGGCCGAGTTCCCAGCCTCCGGTCCGGTGCCGGGGTGGCGGGGCGGGGCGGTCGTCGTGCCGGTAGACGACGGCGACCAGGTCGGGGACGGCCGGGGCCGGGCTGGCCGGGCCGGTCGGGGCGCCGACCATCCGGGCTCCGGCGGCGGCCGAGACGAACACGGCGGCGCCGCAGACCGGGTCGGCCGGGCTGTGCACCCCGGGGCGGGTCAGGTCGCGGACCGGGAGGCCGTGCCCGGCGAGGAACTCCGTCAGCAGCGTGGCGGGGTCGTCCGGGCCGTCGGCCCGGCATTGAAGCCGGTCGTGTTCGACGAGCCGGGGTACGCAGTCCGCGGGCGCTCCCGGTGGCGCGAATGGGAGCGCTTCCACGACGTACGGTTGGATCTGCCTCATCCGAAAAGTGGATTCTTCCGGTCAGAGACGGATACCCGCTCGTCATCACTGGGCGTGAAGGGGTACCGTCCGTCACTGGTCATGTGAACCATGCCACAGCACCCCCCATAGTCCGGAGAACCCGATGTGCCAGCACGAACCGACCTGCCCCTCCGCCGAAGCGACCGACCGGGAAGCCGCCCGGGTGCTCGCCTGCTTCCGTGAGCAGGGGTGGAGCCTGCTTTGCAATGGCGTCATCCTCTTCGAGGACACCGGCGAACTGTTGCCCGACGGCAGCACCATAGCGCCGCACCGCGGTCCGGCCCGGCACGCCCTGGTCGGCTGATCCGTCACTTACAGTGACCGGCCGGCGCCTGTTATGCCGGCCGGTCGTCCGTTCTCAGTTCTCGAACGCCTCCGGCGGCGGGCAGGCGCAGACCAGGTTCCGGTCTCCGTAGGCGCCGTCGATGCGCCGCACCGGCGGCCAGTACTTCGCCCGCCGGTCGACCCCGCCCGGATAGCCGGCCACCGACCGGGGGTACGGGTGCGGCCACTCGTCGCCGGCCACCATCGCCGCGGTGTGCGGCGCGTTGCCGAGCGGGTTGTCCCCCTTCGGCCACTCCCCTGTCCCCACCTTGTCGATCTCGGCCCGGATCGCGATCATCGCGTCGCAGAACCGGTCGAGTTCGGCGAGGTCCTCGCTCTCGGTCGGCTCCACCATCAGGGTGCCGGCGACCGGAAACGACATCGTCGGGGCGTGGAAGCCGTAGTCGATCAGCCGCTTCGCCACGTCGTCGACGGTGACCCCGGTCGCCTTGGTCAGCGGCCGCAGGTCGAGGATGCACTCGTGCGCCACCAGGCCCTTGTTGCCGGCGTAGAGCACCGGATAGTGGCCGCGTAGCCGGGCCGCGACGTAGTTGGCGGCGAGTACCGCCACCCCGGTCGCCCGGCGCAGGCCGTCCGGCCCCATCAGCCGCAGGTACGCCCACGGGATCGGCAGGATGCCTGCGGAGCCGTACCGGGCGGCCGAGACCGCCGGCCGGCCGTCGGCGTCGAGCGGGTCGCCGGGCAGGTACGGCGCCAGGTGTGCCCGTACCGCCACTGGGCCGACTCCGGGGCCGCCGCCGCCGTGCGGGATGCAGAACGTCTTGTGCAGGTTCAGGTGTGACACGTCGGCACCGAACCGCCCCGGCTTGGCGTACCCGAGCAGGGCGTTGAGGTTGGCGCCGTCCACGTAGACCTGGCCGCCCGCGTCGTGCACCCTGGCGCAGAGCGCGGCGATGCCGCCCTCGTAGACCCCGTGGGTGGACGGGTAGGTGACCATGATCGCGGCGAGGGTGTCCCGGTGCGCCTC
Source organism: Plantactinospora sp. CNZ320 (assembly GCF_002846275.1). NCBI lineage: Bacteria > Bacillati > Actinomycetota > Actinomycetes > Micromonosporales > Micromonosporaceae > Plantactinospora > Plantactinospora sp. CNZ320. The sequence continues at coordinate 1,010,264 of NZ_PJMP01000001.1, read as the reverse complement.
GATCTTGCGGTCGAGGTCGGCCAGGTCGACGTCGCCGTCGGGGGCGCAGCCGACCACCACCACCCGCATCCCGGCCATCACCGCGCTGGCCGCGTTGGTGCCGTGCGCCGAGGACGGGATCAGGCAGACGTCCCGGTGCCCCTCGCCGCGGTCGCGGTGGTAGGCGCGGATCGCCAGCAGCCCGGCGAGTTCGCCCTGTGAGCCGGCGTTCGGCTGCACGCTCACCGCGTCGTAGCCGGTCACCTCGGCGAGCCAGCCTTCGAGGGAGGCGACCAGGTCGCGGTAGCCGGCGGTCTGCTCGTCCGGGGCGAACGGGTGCACGTCGGCGAACTCCGGCCAGCTGACCGGCTCCATCTCGGTGGTGGCGTTCAGCTTCATGGTGCAGGAGCCGAGCGGGATCATGCCCCGGTCCAGGGCGTAGTCGAGGTCGGCGAGCCGGCGCAGGTAGCGCAGCATCGCGGTCTCGGAGTGGTGCGACCGGAAGACCGGGTGGCTCAGGTAGTCGCTGGTCCGGGCGAGGTCGGCCGGCAGCGCGGACGACGGCTGTCCGGTGGGCGGGCTCACGACCTGCCCGGCGACGGTGCCGAAGGCGTCCCAGACGGTCGCCAGGTGCGCCTCGGTGGTGGTCTCGTCGCAGGCGATGCCGACCTGGTCGGCGCCGACCAGCCGCAGGTTGACCCCGCGCCGCGCGGCCTCGCCGACCACCTCGGCGGCCCGGCCGGGGAACCGGGCGAGCACGGTGTCGAAGAACGCCTCGTGCACCAGCTCGACGCCGTCGACGCTGCGCAGTCCGGCGGCCAGGGTGGCGGCCCGGCGGTGGGTCCGTTCGGCGATCGCCCGCAGCCCGGCCGGGCCGTGGTAGACGGCGTACATGCTGGCCATCACGGCGAGCAGCACCTGGGCGGTGCAGATGTTGCTGGTCGCCTTCTCCCGGCGGATGTGCTGTTCCCGGGTCTGCAGCGCCAGCCGGTAGGCGGGATCACCGGCCGCGTCCCGGGAGACCCCGACCAGCCGGCCGGGCAGCATCCGCTCCAGGCCGGCCCGGACCGCCAGGTAGCCGGCGTGCGGGCCACCGAAGCCCATCGGTACGCCGAACCGCTGGGTGGTGCCGGCGGCGATGTCGGCGCCGATCTCGCCGGGCGGGCGGAGCAGGGTAAGCGCGAGCAGGTCTGCGGCGACCGTGACGAGTGCCCCGGCGGCGTGCGCGGCCTCGACCAGGCCGCTGTGGTCGCGGACCGCGCCGGAGGCGCCCGGGTACTGCAGGTGCAGGCCGAAGAACTCCTCCGGCAGCGGCTCGGCGGAAAGATCGAGTACCCGTACCTCGATGCCGAGCGGTTCGGCCCGGGTGGCCAGTACGGCGATGGTCTGCGGCAGGGTGTCGGCGTCCACGACGTACACGTTCGTCTTGTTCTTGCCGGCGCGGCGGGCCAGCGTCATCGCCTCGGCGGCGGCGGTGCCCTCGTCGAGCATGGAGGCGTTCGCGGTGGCCAGCCCGGTCAGGTCGGTGACCATGGTCTGGAAGTTGAGCAGTGCCTCCAGCCGCCCCTGGCTGATCTCCGGCTGGTACGGCGTGTACGCGGTGTACCAGGCCGGGTTCTCCAGCACGTTGCGGCGGATCACCGCCGGGGTGTGGGTACCGGAGTAGCCGAGACCGATCATGGAGACGGCGACGCTGTTCCGGGCGGCCAGCGCGCGCAGTTCGGCGGCGACCTCCTCCTCGGTGGCGGCCGGCGGCAGGTCGAGGTCGCCGGTCCAGCGGATCGCCTCGGGGATCGCGGCGTCCATCAGGTCGTCGACGGAGTCGTAGCCGACGGTCTCCAGCATCCGGCGCACCGCGTCGGTGTCGGGGCCGATGTGCCGGTCGGCGAACTGCCCGCCGTCGCGGGTGGGCTGCGGTGCTGTGGTCATGGGGCGCTCCCGGGCGAGGTCGACGCTGCAACCTCCCCCTCTGTCACGCTCCGCGACGTCGCGGGCGCTCCACAGTCGCCTGCCCGCGGGCTCCTTTTGCCTGAGAGGTTCCGGGGAGGATTTGCCCCTTCGGCGCCGCCCCACGCTGCCGGGCGGTCTCTCGCTCGCGAGTGTTGTCGGCGTTGGCAACGGTACCAGTGACCGGATTTCCGCCGGGTTTCGGTCGCTCCCCGTTGATCAGGAGCAGCCGCCAGCCGGTGGGGTGGGCCGGCGGCATCCGCCCTGGCCTGGACACCCGGCAGAACCGGTTAAGCGGCGTCGGAACGGGCGGTTTGGCCTCGTTTCGCACTCGGCCGGACAGCGGCCGATCTCGAGTGGCAATCGGTTGTCATCTATTGACTGTTAACCGGTTCGGTGTTGTCATCGACCTCACCTGCCCCGGCCCACCAGGTGGCAACCCGTCCGACATCCCCCGATCCGGGAGGCAACGATGCGCCGTACCCTCGTCCGCCGGCTACTCGCCGCGCTGGCCACGGCGACGCTGGCCGTCGGTGTGACCGCCGGCTGCGGTGACGACGGTGACTCGTCCACGGGCGCCGAAGGCAGGATCATCAACGTCTTCTCCGGGGCGAACGCCGGTTTCGTGCCCAACTTCAACCCGTTCTCCCAGAACAGCGTCGCCGGCACGATGAGCGTGCTCTACGAGTCGCTGCTCTATTTCAACGCCGCCCGGGCCGACGACGTGCAGCCACAGCTCGCCACCGGCTACGAGTTCGCCGACGACGGCCGGCGGCTGAACCTGACCATCCGGGAGGGGGTGAGGTGGAGCGACGGGAAGCCGTTCTCGGCCGAGGACGTCGCCTTCACCTTCAACCTGATCCGGGACAACCCGAAGATCAACCAGAACGGCCTGCCGATCGTCGAGGCGGTCGCCGCCGACCCCACACACGCCTCGATCACGTTCAGCCAGGGCGTCTACACCCGGCTCAACCTGATCGCCGGCCGGACCTGGATCGTGCCGAAACACATCTGGTCGACCATCGCCGACCCGTCCGCCTTCACCAACGAGAAGCCGATCGGCACCGGCGCGTTCACCCTCGCCTCGTTCAGCCAGCAGAACTACGTCTTCGAACGCAACCCGAACTACTGGGAGGCGGGCAAGCCGAAGATCAGGGGGATGCGGTTCCACCAGTTCGCCAGCGCCGACAGCGCGATCGCGGCGCTCGCCGCCGGCCAGCTCGACTGGGCCGGATCGTTCATCGCCGACATCGACAAGCAGTACGTCAGCAAGGATCCGGAGCACAACAGGTACATCAACGAGTCGCAGCTCTACCTGACCAACCTGATCCCGAACCTGGACCGGGCACCGTTCGACAGCGCCGCGGTGCGCAAGGCGGTCAGCCTGGCCCTGGACCGGGACCGGATCATCCGGCTGGCCTTCTCCGGGTACGGCAAGCAGGCCAGCCCGGCCCAGCTGCCCCGGCCGCTCTGGGACGACTACATCAAGCCGGAGTACCGGGACCGGAAGCTGGAGTTCGACCCGGGCCGGGCCGAGCAGACCCTCCAGGCCGACGGTTGGGCCAAGGGCACCGACGGGATCTACGCCAAGGCCGGCCGGCGGCTCTCCTTCACCGTCAAGGTCGTGCAGGGCTACAACGACTACATCTCCGCGCTCCAGATCATGACCCAGTCGCTGAGGTCGGTCGGGATCGAGATGAAGACCCAGGAGGTCTCCTTCACCGCCTTCTCCACCGACCAGCAGACCGGCGACTTCGACGTGATCATCACCAACCTGTACAGCGAGGGCACCGCCTACTCGTGGTACAGCCGGGCGTTCTCCAGCAAGCGGACCGCGCCACTGGGCCAGCAGGCCGGCTCCAACTACGGCCGCTTCCGCAACGCCGCCGTGGACGCGGCACTGCTGGCGATGGAGAACACCCCGCCGGACCAGCGGGACGCGATCCGGGAACAACTGTTCAAGATCCAGGACGTGATCGTCGAGGAGTTGCCGTACATCCCGATCCAGCAGTCGGCCTCGCTTATCGAGTACCGCACCGAGCACCTCGGCAACTTCCCCACCGAGGAGAACCACTACGCGCTGACCACCCCGTACAACGGCCCGGACATGGGGATCGTGGCCAAGAACCTCACCCCGGCCGGCTGAGCCGCCCCGATGCGCTACCTGCGGCGCAAGGCGCTCTTCTACCTGGTCGCGGTCTGGGCGGCGGTAACCCTCAACTTCCTGATCCCCCGGCTGATCAAGGGCAATCCGGTCGACGCCGTACTGGCCAAGACCCAGAACATGACCCCGATGTCGCCGGACGCCCGCCGCGCCCTGGAGTTGCAGTTCGGGGTCACCGACGACCCGCTGTGGCAGCAGTACCTCGGCTATCTCGGCAACCTGCTGCGCGGCGAGTTCGGGCTCTCCGTCGCCTACTACCCGACCCCGGTGTCGAAGGTGCTCAGCCAGAGCCTGCCGTGGACCGTGGTGATGGTCGGCGTCGCGACAGTACTCAGCGTGCTGCTCGGGATCACCCTCGGCACCCTGGCCGGCTGGCGGCGCGGCACCTGGTTGGACGCGCTGGTGCCGACCACCACCTTCCTGGCCGCCATCCCGTACTTCTGGCTCGCCCTGGTGCTGCTCTGGCTGCTCGGCGGGGTACTCGGCTGGTTCCCCCTCAACAGCGGCTACAGCTACGAGACAACGGTCGGGTTCAACTGGCCGTTCCTGCGCAGCGCGATCTACCACGGCATCCTGCCGGCGGCCTCGATCGTGCTCGCCTCGGTCGCCGGCTGGCTGCTCGGGATGCGCAACATGATGGTCTCCACGATGGCCGAGGACTACGTGCTGACCGCCGAGGCCAAGGGGCTGCGACCGCGGCGCATCATGATCCAGTACGCGGCACGCAACGCCGTACTGCCCAGCGTGGCGGGGTTCGCCATCACCCTCGGCTTCGTGGTCAGCGGCTCCATCGCCACCGAGATCGTCTTCTCCTACCCCGGCGTCGGGATGAGCCTGGTCGCCGCGGTCGCCAACGCCGACTACCCGCTGCTGCAGGGCATCTTCCTGGTCATCTCGCTGGCGGTACTCGGCGCCAACTTCGTCGTCGACCTGCTCTACGCGGTGATCGACCCCCGTACCCGGCAGGCCGGCTGAGATGGCGACCATCGAGACCCAGCACGACGTGACCGGCGAGGTCGTACCCGGGGTGGTGGTGCCGACCCGCCGACCCCGCTGGCGGGGACTGCTGCGCTCCCGCAAGCTCGCCGCCGGACTGGCCATCGTCGGGTTCTTCGCCCTGGTCGCCGTACTCGGCCCGCTGCTGGTCGACGACCCGAACCTGGTGAGCGACGACGGGCTGCTCGCACCGTCGACCGACCACCTGCTCGGCACCACCACCACCGGCCAGGACGTGTTCCGGCAACTCGTGGTCGCCACCCGGGGCTCGATGGTCGTCGGCCTGGTCGTCGGAGTGCTCGCCACCGTCGTCTCGGTGCTTGTCGGCGTCCTCGGCGGCTACGCCGGTGGGCACGCCGACGAGAGCCTCTCACTGGTCAGCAACGTCTTCCTGGTGCTGCCCGGCCTGCCGCTGGTGGTCCTGATCACCGACTACGTGCAGACCCGCGGTGCGCTGGCCATCGCCCTGATCGTCTCGATCACCGCCTGGGCCGGCTCGGCCCGGGTACTGCGGGCCCAGACCCTGTCGCTGCGCTCCCGCGACTACGTCGACGCCGCCCGGGTCAGCGGCGAACCCGGCTGGCGGATCGTCACCTTCGAGATCCTGCCGAACCTGCTGCCGCTGATCGCCGCCCAGTTCGTCTTCGCGGTCATCGGCGGCATCCTCACCGAGGCGGCGCTGGCCTTCCTCGGCCTCGGCGGCTCCGGATCGTGGGGCACGATGCTCTACTTCGCGCAGAACTCGCAGGCCCTGTCCCAGGGCGCCTGGTGGTGGTTCGTCCCGCCCGGCCTCTGCATCGCGCTGGTCGGCGCCGGCCTCGCCCTGATCAACTTCAGCCTGGACGAACTGATCAACCCGAGGCTGCGGGTGCCCCGCCGCCCCCGACGGACCGGACCGGCATGACCCCCGACACCACACCCCGTCCCCCGGTCACCGGCACCGACCCGGTGCTGTCGGTCCGCGACCTCAGCGTCGTCTACGACGGCGCCGACCCGGTACGGGCGGTCCGGGAGGTGAGCTTCGACCTGGCCCGGGGCGAGGTGCTCGGCATCGCCGGTGAGAGCGGCTGCGGCAAGTCCACCCTCGCCTACGCGATCACCCGACTGCTCAAGCCGCCCGGCCGGGTCACCTCCGGCGGGGTCTTCTTCCACCCCGCCGACGGCCCGCCTGTCGACCTGTCGACGCTGCACGGCGAGGCGCTGCGCCGGTTCCGGTGGAACCGGGTCGCGATGGTCTTCCAGGGGGCGATGAACGCCCTCAACCCGGTGCTGTCGGTACGCCGCCAACTCGCCGACGTCTTCACCGCACACCGCCCCGAACTACGCCGCGCCGAGCGGGAACGACGCTGCCGGGAACTGCTCGACCTGGTCGGGATCGGCCCGGAACGGCTCTCGGCGTATCCGCACGAACTCTCCGGCGGGATGCGCCAGCGGGTGCTGATCGCGATGGCGATGGCGCTGCGCCCCGACGTGGTGGTGATGGACGAGCCGACCACCGCGCTGGACGTGGTGGTGCAGCGCGACATCCTGACCGAGATCGACCGGCTCCGGGTCCGGTTCGGTTTCGCGGTCGTCTTCATCACCCACGACCTCTCCCTGCTGCTGGAGATCAGCGACCGGCTCGCCGTCATGTACGGCGGCCGGATCGTCGAGTACGGCCGCGCCGCCGACCTGTGCGCCGCGCCGGGTCACCCGTACACGGTCGGGCTGCTGCGCTCCTTTCCGAGCCTGCGCGGCGAGCGGACCGTACTGCACGGCATCCCCGGCAGCCCACCGGACCTGTCCCGACCGCTGCACGGCTGCGCGTTCACCCCCCGCTGCCCGTACGCCTTCGACGCCTGCCACCGGCTCGACCCGCCGCTGCTGGCCGCCGGCAGTACCCGGGCCGCCTGCCTGCACCACGACCCGGCGGTACGCCCGGACGGCCCACCGGCCGGCCTCCGGGCCGGTCGGTTCGACTCCGCCGACCCGGCACCCGACCCCGGGCCACCGCAGCACGAAGGCGGACAGCCGGTGAAGGTCCGGCCTGCCGATCCGTCGCCGGGTGGGAACAATCCGGCCGGGTCGTCGCCGGTCGGGGACGGTTCCGCCGGAGGTGGTGACCGATGACCACGTTGACGGTCAGCCACCTGAGCAAACACTTTCCGCTCCGGGACGGGCGGCGCCGCCGCACGCTGCGGGCCGTCGACGACGTCTCCTTCGAGCTGCGCTCCGGGCAGACGGTGGCGCTGGTCGGCGAGAGCGGCAGCGGCAAGTCGACGATCGCCCGGATGCTGGTCCGGCTCACCCCGCCGACCGCTGGTGAGATCCGCCTCGACGGCACCCCGGTGGCCGCCGACCGCCGGTCGGTCCGCCGCTACCGCCGGGACGTGCAGATGGTGTTCCAGGACCCGTTCGGGTCACTCAACCCGGCGCACACCGTCGAGTACCACCTGCGGCGGCCGCTGCGGCTGCACGGGGTCGCCCGCTCCGCGGACGATGTCCGGGCGGCCGTGCACGACCTGCTGGGCAGGGTCAACCTCACCCCCGCCGACCAGGTCGCCCGTCGGCTGCCGCACGAACTCTCCGGCGGTCAGCGGCAGCGGGTCGCGATCGCCCGCGCTCTGGCGCCCCGGCCCCGGATCCTGCTCGCCGACGAGCCGGTGTCGATGCTCGACGTGTCGATCCGCCTGGACATTCTCCACCTGATCGACAGGCTCAAGCGGGAGGAGGAACTGGCCGTCCTGTACGTCACCCACGACCTCGCCACCGCCCGCTACTTCGCCTCCTCGATCATGGTGCTGTACCGGGGCCAGGTGGTCGAGTCCGGCCCGAGCGACGAGGTGATCCTGCGCCCCGCACACCCGTACACCCAACTGCTGGCGTCGGCGGCGCCGGATCCGGGCCGTCCGCGTACCGCCGCGCCGGGCGGGATGCGGGCCCTGCGCGGCGGGCAGCAGACGGCGACCGTCAGCGGCGGTTGCCTGTTCCGGGACCGTTGCCCGGCGGCGATGAAGGTCTGCCGTACCGAGGTGCCGGAATTCCCGGTCGGCGCCGGTCACCTGGCCCGCTGCTGGCTGCACCGGCCCGACGACGGGCAACGCCGGTCACGGCTCGGCGACGGGTCGGCGGAGCGGCCCTAACCGGCGGTCGGGGCGGCGCCCGGCACCGTCAGCGACACCCGGCCGTCGGCCAACTTGTAGAACATCCCGACGACGTCGCAACGGCCGGCGGCTACCGCGTCGGCGAGTTCGGTACCCGGCGCGGTGATCGTCTCGATGGTGTGCCGGGTGTGGATCGCGGCGGTTCCGGCGTCGTCGCTCACCTGCTGCTCATGGGCGGCCTCGATGCTCGGGGTGACCCGCTCGACGATGGCGCCCAGGTTCCGGCCCGGTAGCCGGGCACCGTCCAGGGCCGCCCGGGTGGCCTGGATCGCCCCGCAGGTGTCGTGACCGAGGACGACCACCAGCGGCGCCCCGAGCACCACCACCCCGTACTCGATGCTGGCGGTCACCTCCGGGCCGACGATGTGCCCGGCGGTGCGGACCACGAACAGGTCGCCGAGCCCCCGGTCGAAGATGATCTCGGCGGCGAGCCGGGAGTCGGAGCAGCCGAAGACCACCGCGAACGGCCGTTGCGCCGCCGCGACCACCGCCCGGTGCTCGGCGTCCTGGTGCGGGTGGACCCGGGTACCGGCGACGAACCGCTCGTTGCCGGCGAGCAGCTCGTCGAGGGCCTCGGTGGGAGTGGCCGGCCGATGGTCCAGGTATGCCATGACATTCCCTTTCGACGTCACCACATCGGGTGGTGAAGCGAGGTCGACGCCTTCGGCGACCTGATGCGTACCGATCAGATAACACGTATCGCCCCGCCGAGCCGTCCGAACCCGGCCCGACCGTGATCGACGGAACATCGGCCGGTGCCTGGACGGAGGACCCGCGCACGAACAGGCTACGACCCGGCCGCCCGCTCCGCCGGGCCGCCACGCGGCCGGGACCGGATCGACACCGCTCTCTCGATCTTGCTGGGTGGGTTGCGACGGAGAGGTCGAACCTGCCGTCCCCGCCGCCGGAAGCGAGCCGGTTTCAATAGGGTGACGAGCGTGACCTACCTTGCCGCGGACGACCGCTACGACTCGATGACCTACCGCCGGACCGGCCGCAGCGGCCTGCGACTGCCCGCCATCTCGCTCGGCCTCTGGCACAACTTCGGCGACGAACGGCCGTGGCAGCAGCAGCGGGAAATCTGCCGGCGGGCGTTCGACCTCGGCGTCACCCACTTCGACCTGGCCAACAACTACGGCCCGCCGGCCGGCTCGGCGGAGGAGAACTTCGGCCGTACCCTCGCCGCCGACCTCGCCCCGTACCGCGACGAGCTGGTCGTCTCCACCAAGGCCGGCTACTACATGTGGCCCGGCCCGTACGGTGAGTGGGGCTCCCGTAAGTATCTGGTCTCGTCGCTGGACCGGTCGCTGCGCCGGATGGGCCTCGACTACGTCGACATCTTCTACCACCACCGGCCCGACCCGGACACGCCGCTGGAGGAGACGATGGGGGCGCTGGACGCGGTCGTCCGGGCAGGCAAGGCCCTCTACGTCGGGCTGTCGAACTACACCTCCGAGCAGACCCGGCAGGCCGCCGCGATCCTGGAACGGCTCGGTACGCCGCTGCTGATCTCCCAGCCGTCGTACTCGATGCTGAACCGGTGGATCGAGGCGGACCGGCTGCTGGACACCCTCGAAGAGGTGGGCGCCGGCTGCATCGCCTACAGTCCGCTCGCCCAGGGCCTGCTGACCGACCGTTACCTGGACGGCATCCCGGCCGACTCACGGGTCCGTACCAGCGTCTTCCTCAACGAGAGCGACCTCGACGAGACGACAATGGCGACCGTACGGGCGCTGCACGGCATCGCCGGACGGCGCGGCCAGTCCCTGGCCCAGCTCGCGCTCGCCTGGGCACTGCGGGATCCCCGGATGACCAGCCTGATCATCGGCGCGAGCAGCGTCGCCCAACTGGAGACGAACGTGGCCGCGCTGGCGAACCTGACCCTCACCGACAGCGAACTCACCGAGATCGGCAGCCACCTGTCCGTCGACTGAACGGCCCGGTGCGCGTCCCGCATCCGACATGGTCATCGCCGGTATCGTGGTGCCGGGCCAGGGTCTGCTCGACGAGCTGGCTGGCCCTGCCGTGCCCCAGCGTCAGGCAGCAGCAGGACGGGTGCCGGGAGGGGTGATGGCGGCGACGGCCAGGTCGACGATGCTGTCGGCGTAGTCGTCGGTCAGTGGGCCGTTGCGGTACAGCCAGCGGTGGTAAGGCGGGCCGAACAGCAGCTCCGCCACCTGGTCCAGGGGTGCGTCGGGGCGGACCTGGCCGGCGTCGCGGGCGGCTTCCAGGCGGGTGCGGACCGCGTTCAGCTGGGGGCGGAGCAGGCGGTCGCGCGCCTGGTCGGCCAACTCCTCGTCGGCGAGGGTCTCGATGGTGATGGCGCGGGTGGTGGCGGACAGTCGTGGATCGGCGAGTTCGGCGATCGTGGCCCGGAGAACCTGGCGCAGATCAGCCCGCAGGTCGCCGGTGTCGGGCAGCACGATGGCCTCCGGCATGTGGTCGGCGAGCGCGTCCAGGAGTACCGCGCCCTTGCCGCGCCACCAGCGGTAGATGGTCTGCTTGCCGACCCCGGCGCGGGCGGCGATCGCCTCGATCGTCACGGCCGGGTAACCGGTTTCGGTCAACAGCTCCAGGGCGGCGGCGAGGATCGCGCGGCGGGACTGCTCGTTGCGACGGGCGGGCTGTGGAGTCACACCGACAGCGTACAACGAGACGCAACGTCTCGTCTTGACGCGCCTGCGGTCGCCGTGCTCTGCTTGTGTCGAGACGCGACGTCTCGTCTCTCTAGTCCAGCAGGAGATTCCGTGCCACACATCGCAATGGTGAGCATCCCGTTCCACGGTCACGTCAACCCGAGCCTGGAGATCATCCGGACCCTCGTGCGGCGCGGGCACCGGGTCACCTACGCCAACGACCCCGCCTTCACCGAGATCATCCAGGGCGCCGGTGCCGAACCGAAACCGTATGAGTCAACGCTGCCCAGCGACGGGGGCTCCGGAACCGACGATCCGATCGAGCAGCTCACACTCTTCCTCGACGATGCCATCGCCATGCTGCCGCAGTTGCGGGCCGGCTATGCCGACGATCGACCGGATCTGTTCCTCTACGACATCGCCGGCGCGCCGGCCCGGCTACTCGGCGAACAGTGGGGGATTCCCGCCATCCAACTGTCCTCGACGTTCGTGGCCTGGGACGGCTACGAGCAGGAGATGGCGCCAGTGGTCGACGCGATGCGGGCTGATCCGCGCGCGGCGCCGACTATTACCGGCGCTTCGAGAGGTGGCTGACCGCCGAGGGTTCGTCGGTCACCGACAGTATGGCGTTCCAGGGGCGGCCGGTGCGCAGCCTCGTCCTGGCGCCGGAGGCGCTCCAGCCGAACGCCGACCGGGTGGACCGGTCGGTCTACAGCTTCGTCGGCCCGGTTCTGGGCGACCGCTCCCACCAGGGTTCCTGGGTCCGTCCGGACGATGTGGAGAAGGTGCTGCTCGTCTCCCTCGGCTCCGCGTTCACCCGGCAGCCCGAGTTCTACCGTCGCTGCATCGCCGCCTTCGGTGACCTGCCCGGCTGGCACACCGTTCTGCAGATCGGTAGCCAGGTCGATCCCGCCGAACTCGGTCACATCCCGGACAGCGTCGAGGTCTGCCCATGGGTGCCGCAGCTTGCCGTACTGGAGCAGGCAGATGCCTTCGTCACCCACGCCGGCATGGGCGGCAGCAGCGAAGGCCTCTACTGCGGGACCCCGATGATCGCCGTACCGCAGGCGGCCGACCAGTTCGCGAACGCCGAGCAGTTGGCCGCCCTCGGCGTCGCCCGGGTCGTCGACTCGGCCACCGTCACCGCCGGGCAGCTCCGCGAGACGCTGCTCGCCCTCTCCGCAGACCCCGCCGTGCTGGCCCGCTGCGCCGACCTGAAGCGGCAGGCCCGCAGGGCTGGCGGCGCCGACCGGGCCGCCGACCTGATCGAGGCCGAACTCACCGCGACACGCGGCCGAACCGGGCAGCGGTCCGGAAGCGGTGGATGAACCGCCGTCACCTCCCGTCCCTGACCAGTGCCGGAGTCAGGGACGAGAGGTGACGCGGTCGCCCACCACCGGATCGACACCGGATCGTCCGGCCAGCCGCCAGCGCCGACCTCGTCCGGCACCGCTCAGGCGTCGACGAACTCGTTCCTGATCGTGCCGAGCCCCTCCACCTCGCACTCCACGACGTCACCGGCGGCCAGGAAGCGCGGCGGCTTGAAGCCGAGGCCGACCCCCGGTGGCGTCCCGGTGAGGATCACGTCGCCCGGCTCCAGGGTGATGGTCGCGGAGAGGAACGCGATCAGCCGTGGAATCGTGAAGATCATCGAAGCGGTGGTCGAGTCCTGCCGCACCTCGCCATTCACCCGGGACGAGATGCGCAGCGCGGCCGGGTCCGGGACCTCGTCGGCGGTGGTGATCCACGGCCCGATCGGGCAGAACGTGTCGGCGCTCTTCGACCGGGAGAACTGGGCGTCGGCGCGCTGCCAGTCCCGCGCCGAGACGTCGTTGGCCACCGCGTAGCCGAAGACGTACCCGAGGGCGTCCGCCTCGGCCACCCGCCGCGCGGTCCGGCCGATCACCACGGCGAGTTCCGCCTCGTAGTCCGCCTGCCGGGTCACATCGCCGCCGATCCACACCCGCCCGTACGGGTCGTTCAGCGAGTTCGGGTACTTCGCGAAGACCACCGGGCGGTCCGGCGGGGTCGCCCCGGTCTCCCGGGCGTGATCGGCGTAGTTCAGCCCGATGGCGAGCATCTTCGAGGGACGCACCACCGGACACCTCAGGGTGGCCTCGTCGACCTCGACGGTCGTCAGGCCGCCCTGGGCGACCCGCTCGGTCACCGCCCCGAGATTGGTGACCAGGCTCGGCAGGTCGGGGTGGTCGAGGCCGACCGCCGACAGGGGCGCCCACGATCCCGGCGCGACCTGGACGGCGTACTCCGTCCGTTCACCGACAGCTATCCGACCAACTCGCACGACGTTCCCTCTTCCTCACTCGACTCGAAGACCCAACAGATCGGCGCTGCGCCGGCCGGCCGCCAGCTCGGCCAGCCACCGTTCCTCCAGCTCGGCCCGCTGGCGCGCCGCCGCCAGCACCTCGTTGCGGCGCGCCCAGCCCACCGCGACGACCCCGTCCTCGTCACCGACGACGAGGTCACCGTCGGCGACCACCGCGCCGCCGCACGAGACGCTGCCGCCCCACCGGCCGCCGCCCGCCTTGTGCGGACCGGCCGGGCAGGTGCCGACGGCGTAGACCGGGAAGTCCCGCCGGCGGATCCCGGCGATGTCGCGCACCGCGCCGTCGACCACGAGCCCCCGTACGCCCCGGGCCTGGGCGGCGACGGTGAGCACCTCGCCCCAGACCGCGCGGTCGGGGTAGCCGCCGGCGTCCACCACGAGGATCCGGTCCGGCGGTACGTGGTCGAGGGCCAGGTGCAGCGCGGCACTGTCTCCCGGCATGATCCGGACGCAGAACGCGCGACCGACGAGTCCGTCACCACTGAGCTGGCGCAGCCGGGAGGCCAGCACCCCGAACCGCCCGGTGCAGTCGGAGATCGGCGCCGTGCCGAGCCGCTGCCAACTCCCGCGCTCCTGCTCGGTCAGCTCAGTCATCGGTCGGCTCCGCCGCGCCCGTGGCCGCCCCGACGAGCGTGAACGCCGGGCCGGGTTGTCCCGGGATGACCAGGTCGGCCTCCAACTGGCGTCCGCAGCCGGGGCAGTAGAACAGCCGGATCGCCACCGGTCGCGCGTCGCCGACGTACTCCTGGCCGCGGACCGGTCCGGCGGTGGAGGTGGGCAGCTCCTCGACGAGGCAGCCGGAGCGGAAGTCCGCGCGCGCCGGTCCGAGGGCGTGCCCGCAGCGCAGGCAACTGCTCCGGTCCGCGTCGTGGTCGATCTCGACGATGTCCCAGTAGCGCGTGCGTCCGGAGTCGGTCGCGGCCGCGAGCCCGTCGGGCAGGGCGATCGGGTACGACTCGACGTAAGGGGTCGAGCGCCGCAGGCGTTCGCGGCGCAGTTCGTCACGGTCGTGCCCGGTACGGTCGGCGTCGACCTCCTCGGCGCCCTCCTCGCCGGTGAGCACCACCCCGTACACCTGACGTGCCTGTGCGCGGGAGACCAGCCCGGCCCGCACGTCGGCGAGCACCAGCCGCGGTTCGCGGTCGAGCGGGTCACCGAAGCCGCCGCCGCCCTGCCAGTTGTGGTACTCGACCGTGTCGGTGTCGAACCGGATCTTCGAGCTGTTGATCTCGCCCACGGTGAACTCGCCCCGGATCTCGTCGAGCGAGCCCGGTAGGGCGGAGAGCGCCCGGTTCCCGGCCAGGTGGCCGGTGCGCAGGTAGCGCAGGAACCGGACCGTCGCGCCGGGCAGGCCGCCGGCCACGCCTATCGCGTTGGGCGTGACGTTCCCGACCCCGGCGAACGAGGTGGCCAGCGGCCCGGCCGACTCGTACGGGGTGATCGCGACCTCGGCGGAGACGCCGCCACGGAACCGGCCGGGGCCGCCGGAGTCGGCGAGCTGCCGCCGGAACATGTAGATCAGCGGGTACGCCTCCTCGGTGGCCTCGACGGACGGGATGTTGGCAGTCGTGTTGATGATGATGCCGCCGCTGTCCACCCCGTCGGCGTACGAGCGGGCGCCGCAACCGGCGGCGAAGTGGCTCGCCTCGGGGGCGACGGTGAGCAGGCCGTCGGAGTTGCGGCCGACCATGGAGACGCCGAGGGAGGTGCCGCACCAGCTCGCCATCGCCTCCTCGTGGTGGCGTGGGCTGGCGAGCATCATCCGGGAGAGCGCCACCAGGCAGAGGTTGAGCGTGACGATGATTGCCGAGATCGTCGACATCGAGACCGGGGTCGGGTACTCGGCACTCACGATCGTGCCGCGCGGCGCGGTGATGTCGACGCACCGGGCCGCACCGTCGTTCCAGGTCAGGTCGTAGCCGAGCACGATGCAGACGGCGGAGAGCGCCGCCGCCCGAAGGCCGCCGTAGGCGCAGTTGGCGAAGCCGTCGATCTGCGGATCCGAGCCGGTGAAGTCGAGCGTCAGCCGGTCGCCCTGCTTGATGACCGTACAGACGATCTTTCGGACGTTCTGGTCGTGGCCGTCGTGGTCGAGGTACTGCACCTCCCGCCACACCCCGTCGGGAAGCGAGCGCAGCCGCTGGCGCATCCGCTCCTCGACCTGGTCGATACCGCGCCGCATCACCCCGTCGAGCACGTCCGGGCCGAACTCGTCGGCGATGCCGAGCAGCCGCTCCCGGCCGACCTGGTTGGCGACGAGCTGGCCGCGCAGGTCCAGTTCGGCGAGGGGTTCCCGGATCTGCGCCATGATCAGTTCGACGATGTCCTCGCGGATCTCGCCCCCCTCGACCAGCTTGGTCGGGGGCAGCCGCAGTCCTTCGTCGAAGACGGCCCGGGCGTTCATGTTGAACCCGCCCGGCTCCGAGCCGCCGATGTCCAGCCAGTGCCCCGAGGCACCGACCCAGGCGCGCAGCACGCCGTCGTGGTGCACCGGGGCGACCGTCGCCACGTCCGGCTGGTGGGTGGCACCGAGGTAGGGGTCGTTGCAGATGAACATGTCGCCGGGGTTGATCCCCGGGTGGACGGCACGCTTCTCCAGCACCGAGCCGACGAGCAACCGCAACACGTGCGCCTGGGTGGTGATGTAGGGCCCCATCGCCACGAGTTGGCCGTCCGGCAGGGTGATGCCGGTGCTGGCGTCGTAGGCGCCGACGAGGATCGGCGAGCCCGACGTCCGCATGTACTTGATGCCCATCTCTTCGGTGATGTCGAGGATGCGGTGCCACACGACTTCGAAGACGACGGGGTCGATCCGGTCCGTCATGACGCTCGATCTCCCTACGCGGTGAAGCTGATGATGAGGTTGCGGGCCGCGTCGACCTGCCCACGCGCGTCGCCGGGGATGACGATGCTGGTGCCCGGTTGCTCGACGATGGCCGGCCCTTCGACGAGGTCCCCGGCCCGCAACGCCGTTCCGATGTGGACGCCGGTCGGGCGCCAGCGGCGTTCCTCGGGCCAGTACACGTCGCGCTGGGACGCGGGCTCGACGGTGCGCCGGCTGTCGGACCCGGCGAGCCCGACCTTCAGCGGCGCGAGGTCGTTCGGCGCCACCGCGTCCACCCCGATCCGCAGTACGACCGCCCGGGCCGACTGCAGCCGCGCGGCGTCGCCGTACAGCAGTTGGTACCTGTCCTCGAACGCCCGGGTCAGCCGTGCCGAGAGCGGCTGCGTGGAGTCGCCGTCCGGCAGTCCGACCCGCACGTCGTGGAGCTGGCGCTCGTAGCGCATGTCCGCCCACCGGGACACCTGGACGTGCGGACCGTCGAGCCCCTGCGCGTCGAGTGCCCGCCGCGCCCTCGCCTCCAGTTCCCGGTACGCGCCGTCCAGCGCCTCGTCGTCGGCGCTCAAGTCGTGGCTGACCGAGCGCTGGGCGCTCTGGATGGTGTCCGAGACGACCGCCCCGAAGGCCGAGTACGCGGTGGCGCTCAACGGAACGACGATCTCCCGTACCCCGAGGTTGCGCGCGTACCCGGCGGCGTGCACCGGCCCCGCTCCCCCGTACGCGGCGAGCACGAACTCGCGCGGGTCGTACCCCCGCTCGATGGTGGCCTTGCGTACCAGGTCGCTCATGTGCGAGTCCACCACCTGCCGGACCCCGGCCGCGGCGGCGGTCACGTCCCCGTCGAACAGCGGGTCTGCCACGTGCCGCCGCATCGCCTCGGTGGCCAGGTCGGTGCGCAGCAGCAGCCGCCCGTCCAGAAAGCGCTCCGGGTCGAGGTAGCCGAGCAGGAGGTCGGCGTCGGTGACGGTGGGCCGTTGCCCGCCCCAGCCGTAGCAGGCCGGTCCGGGCGAGGCGCCCGCCGACATCGGGCCGATCCGGAGCCGGCCGGTGTCCGCCCAGGCGATGCTGCCGCCGCCGGCGCCGATCGAGACGATGTCGATCATCGGGGAGAGCAGCGTGTACTGGTTGATGATCGTCTCCGGTGCGACCGACCATCGACCGTTGATGACCAGGCCGACCTTGAACGTGGTACCGCCCACGTCGGTGGCGATGATGTTCGGCCGACCGGCGGCGACGGAGAGCTTCTGCACCGCCACCATGCCGGCGGCCGGGCCGGACTCGATAGTGCTCACCGGCAGCGTCGACCGCACGTCGTTGACCCCGCCCCCGGCCTGGAACAGCAGGACCGGCACGCGCAGGCCCCGGGTCTTCAGCTCCTCCTCCAGCCGTTGGAGGTAGCGCTCCAGGGTCGGCCCGACATAGGCGTTCACCACCGTGGTGGAGGCCCGCTCGTACTCGCCGGTGATCGGGGCGATCTGGTGCGACAGCGAGACGTGCGCATCCGGGGCGACCTCGCGGATCACGTCCCGGACGGCCAGCTCGTGGACCGGGTTCTGGTGGCTCCACAGCAGGGAGACCGCGAACGCCTGCACACCCTTGGCGAGCAGGTCCTCCACTGTGCGCCGTACCGCCGCGGTGTCGATCTCCTCGACGACCCGGCCGTGCCGGTCGACGCGCTCGGCCACCTCGCCGACCCGCTCCCGGGGCACGATCTGCGGCGGCTTGTCGGTCGCGCGCAGGTGCCGCCGCTCGGTGAGGCTCTTGCCGGCGACCCGGCCCCGAGCGCGCATGATGAGGATCTCGTCGGCGAAACCCCGGGTGGTGAGCAACCCCACCACCGAACCGCCCGTCCAGGTGAACATCACGTTCGTGGTCTGGGTGGTCGCGTGCGAGAAGCGCACCGTGTCGGCCAGCATCGCCTCGGTGCGCAGGTCGAGCTGCTCGGCGGCGAGCCGCAGCCCCTCGAAGAGCCCCTCGGCCAGGTCGGCGGGGGTGGTCGGGGCCTTGGCCACGAACTCCTGGCCGGAGTTCACGTCCACGACGCACACGTCGGTGAACGTGCCACCGATGTCGACACCCAGTACGTAGGGCATGTACTCCACCTCCCGGACCAGCGCGTACCTCGGCAGGGCGCGCCTCCTGTCCGGCATGGCAGGAAACGCGAGTCAGGTTGCCGAAGCACCGCGAAATCGATTGCGCTACCATACGGGCGGTCCCCTGCCGAGTCAATAACCTCCGAGGTTGGAATACCGTGGTCAACACATCAGGGCACGGCGATATGCGCCGTGCGAGCGGGAGGTCCCGGTGACGCAACAGAAGCGCCAACAACCAACCCTGAAGAGCATCGCCGCGGCGGCCGGGGTCCATCCGTCCACTGCCTCCCGTGCCCTGAACGGCCATCCGGAGGCCCGGGTGCCGCCGGACACGCTCGCGCGCATCCAGAAGGTGGCCCGGGAGCTCGGCTACGAACCGAACCCGTGGGCGCGCAGCCTGCGTACCCAGCGGACCATGATGATCGGGCTGGTGATTCCACGGCTCACCGACGTCGTACTGGCGCAGATGTTCGAGGCCGCCGAGGAACGCGCCCGGACTCTCGGTTACCAGGCGATCACCGTCAACACGTTCGATCGCGAAGAGTCGCAGCGCGAACTCGTCAACCGGCTGATCGACCGCCGGGTGGACGGGCTGGTGCTGGCCACCCCGACCGTCGACGACCAGCTGCTGCCCGTACTGGCACAGGACAACTTCCCGTTCGTACTGCTCAACCGCGCCACGGCCGACCATCCCACGGTGCGTGGCGACGACGAGATGGGCGGCTACCTGGCCACCCGTCACCTGCTGGAGGCCGGACACCGGCACATCGCGCACCTCGCCGGCCCGCAGGCCACAAGTACCGCCCGGTTCCGGCTGCAGGGCTACCAGCGCGCGCTGGGCGAGTTCGGCGTACCCTTCTCGCCCGACCTGGTCCGCTACGGCCGGTACGACGCCCAGAGCGCGCTGGCGGCCACTGAGGAGCTGCTGGCGACGCCGACCCCGCCGACCGCCCTGTTCGCGATCAACGACGTCAGCGCGCTGGCCGCCATGGCCGCCGCCCGGCGTCGCGGCCTGCACGTCCCCGACGACCTGGCGGTGGTCGGGTACAACGACTCGGAGACCGCGGCGCTGCTGCCCATCCCGCTCACCAGCGTGCACGTTCCGCTGCTCCAGATGGGACAACGCGCGGTCGAGCTGCTGATCGACCGGATCAACGGCTCCGTGATCGAGTCGGTCGTCCTGCCACCTCGGCTGGTCGCGCGCGACTCCTCCCGCGCCCGACCAGCCGAGGTGGTTTCGTGACCCGGCTCAACGCAACAACGGCAGCAGCCAGTTGTACGTCTGCGGCACGAAGGTGATGAGCAGGGTGAGCGCCAGCAGCGCGACCAGGAACGGGGTGATGGCGACGCTCAGCCGCCCCATCGAGACCTTGCTGATGGACATCGCCACGAAGAGGCTCGCTCCCACCGGTGGGGTCGCCAGCCCGATGGTCAGGGCCAGCACGACGACCACGCCGAAGTGGACGGGGTCGACACCGAACTGGATGGCCGCCGGCAACAGCACCGGTGTCACCACGATGATCCCGGGCACCGGGTCGAGTGGCATGCCGACGAGCAACAGGATGACCAGCGAGATCAGCAGGAAGACCGCCTGGCTGTCGGTGACCGACAGCATCGCGGTGGCCACCTTCGCCGGCACCTGGGAGTAGGCCAGGCACCAGTTCAGCAGCGCCGACGCGATCACAATGATCATGACCACCGCCGTCATGACCACCGACTTCTCCAACACCGCTCGGATCTTCCGCCAGTTCAGCGTCCGGAACACGACGAGGCCGACGAGCAGCGCGTAGACCACCGCCACCCCGGCCGCCTCCGTCGGCGTGAAGATCCCGGCGAGGATCCCACCGATGATCACCACCGGCATCAGTACGGCGATGGACGCGTCGCGCAGCGCGACGGGAAGCGGGGTGGCGGCCTTCTGCTCCTGCTCGGTCTGCGGCCTCGGGCGGAAGCCGCTGCGCTTGAGCATGACGAAGTTCATCACGATCACCACGACGCCGATCAGGATCCCGGGGATGATGCCGGCGACGAAGAGTTCACCGATCGACGTCTCACTCTGCACGCCGTAGATGATGAACGGGATGCTCGGCGGGATGACCGCGCCCATCAGCGACGCCGCCGTGATCGTCGCGATGGAGAACTCGCGGCGGTAGCCGTCCTTCTCCATCTCCGGCACCATCGTGATGCCCACGGCGGCCAGGTCCGCGGCGGCTGCCCCGGTGACGCCGCCGAAGAGCATCGACACCAGCGTGGCGATGTGCGCCAGACCGCCGTAGACCTTGCGCATGATGATCCGGGCGAGCACCAGCAGCCGCTCGGTGAGCCCGACCTCGTTCATCAGGTAGCCGGCCAGCACGAAGAGCGGGATCGCCATCAGCGTGAAGTCGTCCATGCCGACGAAGAGCCGCTGCGCGACGATCGTCATCGGCACGTCCGTGACGAACCAGACGTAGATGATGCCCGACCCGAGGATCACCAGCGCCAGCGGCACGCCGAGCGCCATCAGGCCCACGAATCCACCGACAAGATGGATCATGACGCTCCCTCCTCATCCCCGTCGGCGGCGGGTTCCGGCCTGACCAGCCGGACGAGGGCCTGCAACGTCATCAGCAGGAAGCCCACCGGGATCGACAGGTACGCCCAGGCGATCGGGATCTGCAACGCCGGACTCGTCTGGTTCCGTTCGAAGTTGGCGATGGTCAACTCCGCGCCGAGCAGGGTCACCACGGCGCAGAAGAAGATGGTGATGACCTCGGCGACGCGCCGTGCCCCGACGGCGCCCAGCAGTGGAACCCGGCGCAGCACCGAGCCGACCGACACGTGCTCGTTGCGCCGGTGCGCGGAGCTGAGCCCGAGGAACACCAGCCACATGGCGAGGTAGCGGGCAAGCTCCTCTCCCCACAGCAGGGAGGAGTTGAGGACGTACCGGAAGAAGACGGCCGAGATGACCACTCCCACCAGCGCGCAGAAGAGCGCGCTGGCCACCACCAGCACCGCCCGGTCGAGCCGGCCGAGCAGCCGGTCGGCGAATTCCACGGTTCTCGACCACCGGCCGGCCGCCGGTTGCCCGGCGGCCGGCGCGGCGGTGGCCGCGGTCTCTCTGGTCACCATCGGCGAATCAGCCTTCGCGGACTGCGAGGATCTGTTCGAGAAGCTGCTCGGCGTTCAACTGCTTGGCCCACTTGTCCCAGGCCGGCCGGACGGCGTCGACGAAGGCCTTCTCGTCGATCTCGGTGAGTGTCACCCCGGCCTTGCTCACGTTGTCGATCGCCGTCTGCTGCTTGGTGCGGAACACCTCACGCTCGTACTTGGCCGCCTCGGCCATCGACTCGTCGATCAGCTTCCGCTCCTCCTCCGACAGCGAGTCCCAGAAGGTGGAGCTCATGATGATCGGCCGCGGTTCGGCGAGGAACGCCACGTCGGGCGTGGTGGCGTACTTGATCAGCTCGTGCAGCTTGAGCGAGTAGACCGAGCCCCAGTCCAGGGTCGCGCCCTTGACCACGCCGGTCTGCACACCGGTGTAGACCTCGCCGAACGGCATCGGTGTCGGGTTGGCCCCGAGGGTCTGCAACGCGTCGGCCAGCGCGGCGTTCTCGATCGACCGCAGCTTCAGGCCCTTGAGGTCGGCCGGTACCTTGATCGGCCGGTCGACCGTCTGGATCGAGCTGTCCCCGGTGCTGAACCAGTCGATGACCTCGAACTTCCCCTCGTCCTTGATGCGCTTGGCGAGCTCGGTCGCCGCCGGGGAGTCGATGATGCGCTGCATGTGGTCCTGGTTCTGGATCAGGAAAGGCAACTCCAGCAGGTTCACCGAGGGGGCGAGACCGGCGAGCGCACCCGCGCCGACACCGATGTGCACGGCGCCGTCGAGAATGGACTCGTTGATGTCACGCTCGTTGCCCAACTGTCCTGCGGGGTGCAGCTGGACAGTGATCTTACCGTCGGATTTCTGTTCGATGACTTCTTTGAACTTCGTCGCCCCATCGTGATAGGGAAACGTCTCTGGCGTGATGTAGGCGAAGACGAGCTTCCTGCTCTGCACTTCGCCTTCTGTTGCCGACGTCGTCGGTCGACCACAGCCGGCTGCCGCCAACCCGACGATGCTCACGGCCGCGATCAGCCGGAGTGACGATCTCTTCCACATGTCAACACATCCTTACGACGGTGACCTCTATGATCGTTGGGCAATATCTCAATCTGTTTTTCGTAATTGGGTGGAGAATCGCTCCCCCATTCGGAACCGAACGGATGGGGGAGCGAGACGAACCGGAAAGGTGCGGTTCAGTCGAGCAGGCCGACCTGGCGCAACGTGTTCCGGATCTCGGTGCGGTCGGCCTCGGTCACCGGCGGTTCGGGCGCCCGCGCCGTGGCGTTGGGCAGCAGACCCATCTGGAACAGCGCCTCCTTCACCCGTGCGACGAACGACCACGGCGTCTGCCCCAGATCCCGGGTGAAGGTGTTCATCAGCGGCACGAGCTTCTCGTTTGCGTGCTGCACCGCGGCCGTGTTGTCACCCGACTCGACGAGTTGGTAGAGACGGGTCCACAGGTGGGTTCCGACATTGCCGACGCCCACCATCGTGCCCGCCGAGCCGTAGAGAAGCATGCCGATCAACGTGTAGGTGTTGTTGTCGGCGAACAGCGCGGTACGCCCGGCGACCGCGTCGTAATCGGCGGCGTACGTCTCCATCGAGGTGGCTTCCTTGATGCCCACCACGTGGTCGATCTGGGCGAGCCGCGCGACAGTGCTCGGCGGGTAGCACACCCCGGATGCGGTCGGGTACTGGAAGACCGTCATCGGCAGATCGATGCCGTCCGCGAGATCCTGGAAGAACTTGACGACGTTGTCCTCGTTGTTGAGGTGGCCGCGCCGAAGAGTGTTGTAGAAGGGCGAGTTGATCTGGAGGACATCCGCCCCCGCCGCCTTCAGTTCCCGGCCGAAGGCGATGGTGTCGACGGTGGATGTCGGCTGCAGGCCGGAGATGACCGGAACCCGCTTGTCGGCGACCTCGGCGACGGTCCGCACGACGCGCAGTTGCTCCTCGCGGTTGAGGCTGGTGACCTCACCGGTGTAGCCGCAGGTGAGCAGTCCGGTCACCCCGTCCACGGACAGAACGTGCTCCACGTACTTGCGGAGGGCGTCCAAGTCGAGCGACTCGTCCTGATGGAACGGGGTCACCACCGCCGTGACCACACCCTGCAGACCGATCGTTCCCATCGCTACTCCCTCTGCGAAAACGATTGTGCGTGGTGCAGAGGCTAGGCTTCCGCTCCCCCGAGCGTCAAGGCCCGCCCGCAGTTTCCAGACCAAAAACAACCGGCAGTTGATCGAGAGGTACCCCGGAGACGACGACGAGTCGGCACCCGTCGGGTGCCGACTCGTCGTCCGGGACGGAATCAGCGGCTGGCGTGCTCCAGGGGCCGTTCCTCGTTCGGGGCCGGATCCGCCGTGAGCTGTTCGGCGGCGCGGTGCCGCCGCTCGTGCCGCATCGGGATGACCGTGCCGATCACGATCAGCACGATGCCGAGCACCGTGAAGGCCAGCGCGACCGGGATCCGCCACGGGTCTTCGAGGTGCAGGGCGGCGAACCACAGCCTGTGCTCGCTGTCGTTGAGGATCATCCAGAGCGGGACCAGACCCTGCGGGAACAGCGGGATCCAGCAGAAGATCCACAGGAAGGTGACCAGTGCGGCCCTGCCCCTGGGCAGTTTCGGCGCCGGGGCTGCGACCCGGCCCTGCCCGTCGACGGCGCCCAGGGCGACCGTGCCGCCGCCCCGCATCGCGGAGAGCAGTTCCGGGCCGGTGGCGCGCAGCCGTTTCTCGGCCTGGCGTCCGCCCCAGACGGTCAGCCAGGCGCCGGTGACCAGCCCGACCGCGACCGCCGCCCAGCTCAGCGCGGGCAGGTCGAAGCGGGTGCCGGCCCAGGCGACCAGGGCCGCCGGGACCGCGGCGACCGAGGTCAGCAGCAGGACCCCGATGAGCTGGCCGAAGATCGAGCCGGCTTCCAGGGGGTTGCCACTGCGTTTCTTCGGTTCCATCACCGGCACCAGGGCGTAGACCGAACTCAGCACGATCAGGCCGGCGCCGCCGCCCAGGGTCGCGGTGAGCAGGGCGAGCGCCCACGGCCAGGTCTCGGCGCTGCCTCCGTAGATCGTGCCGACCACCGTGATCAGGATGGTCACCGGCGCGACCTGGAGCAACCACGCCAACTGGCGGCCGCGGACCTCGGCCCGTTCCCGGCCCGGGTTGACCAGACCCAGCCACAGCGCGGTGCCGTCGAGGCCGAACAGGTTGGCCGAGGTGCCCGCCGCCATCACCACGACGATCACACCGGCCCAGGGCAGCATGCCCCGCCAGTCGATGATCAGCGGAACGAGGGTGTAGAGCACGCCGAAGAAGATCGAATAGAAGTACAGGTGGTTCCGCATCAGGTCACGCGACCAGGTACGCAACTCCTTCGCGGCGACCACACCCGTAGCGCCCCGCTCGGCGAGCCGGTCCAGCAGGGTGCCCTTCTGCCCGCTGCCCTTCGGCGCCCACTGGTGCGGGCGGGTGGTGATGCGGCGGACCAGCAGTCGCGCCCAGATGCCCAGCGAGGCGAGGACCAGCACGACCAGGCCGCCGAGCGTCGTCCCGACCAGGGCCCAGTCACCGCGGCCGGCCGCCTCGATCGCGGTGATGCCCCACGAGGACGGCAGCCACTCCAGGACTGTGGAGAACCGGGGCGGGAAGCCGTAGGTGAGCAGCTCGGAGTCGACCGCCGCCCAGATCAGCACCCAGGACTGGTTGAGGATGACCGCCATGCTCGCGTTGACCAGGGCGGCCAGGACGGCGCCGACCCGGGACCGGACGGCGACCGCGAGCAGGCCTACCACCAGCCGGGACAGCACCAGCACCAGGATCAACTGGAGCGCCACGGCCACTATCGAGATGCCGACGCCGGCCGCGCCGTGCGCACCGGCGAAGATGATCAGGGCCGAGAAGGCGATCAGGCTGACCACCGGCGCGATGCCCACGAAACCGGCGACGAGCAGGCCGAATGCGAGGCGCAGCGGCCGGATCGGAAGCAGGCTGAAGTGTTCCGGCCGCAGGCTGTCCTCACCGCCACCGGTGTAGACCGGGCCGAGGATCCAGCCGAACATCCAGCAGGCCAGCAGGACGGCGAGCATGTCCGACCGGACCGCGGCCGGGGCCAGGTCGGTCGCGGCCAGCACGATGGTGCCGACGGCCAGCAGCAGCCCGGCAACCCCTCCGGTGATCATGTTGGCCGCGCGGGTGCCGGTGAGCGTGTGCGCGAGTACCCGCAGGCGGATGGCGATCAGGACGCCAGCCACGACAGCGCCCTCCTGGTACCGGCCTCCGCACCGACCAGCGCGACGAAACGGCTCTCCAGGCTGTCGCCGGCCCGCACCTCGGCGAGCGTTCCGGCGGCGACCACCCGGCCGCTGTCGATCACCGCGACGTGGTCGCAGATCTGCTCGACCAGGGCCATCACGTGGCTGGACAGCACGACCGAGCCGCCACCGCCGACGAAGGTCTGGAGCATCCCCCGGATGGTGAGCGCGGAGACCGGGTCGACCGCCTCGAACGGCTCGTCGAGCACGAGCAGGCGCGGGCCGTGCAGCATCGCGGTGGCCAGGCCGATCTTCTTCCGCATGCCGGTGGAGTAGTCGTTGACCAGGGTGCGCTCGGCCTCCAGCAGGTCGAGGATGTCGAGCAGTTCCTCGGCGCGGGCGGCTGCGGTGGCGCGGTCCATGCCGCGCAGCCGGGCCAGGTAGACCAGCAGTTCACGGCCGGTCAGGCGCTCGGGCAGGGCGAGGCCGTCGGGAAGCACGCCGACCAGGGCGCGTGCCTCGACCGGGTCGGCCCAGACGTCGACACCGAAAATCCTTGCGGTACCCGCGTCGGGGCGCAACAGACCGACCGCCATCGAGAGAGCGGTAGTCTTGCCGGCACCGTTGGGGCCGACGACGCCGTAGAAGGAACCGGCCGGAACGGCGAAGGTGACGTCGTGCACGGCCGTCTTGGGACCGAAGCGCTTGACGAGCCCCGCCAGCTCCAGAGCGGATGTCGATCTGGTCTGTGTGGGTAGTTGCACGAGAGGTCGCCCCCGTCCGAAGCAAGGTTGTGGGAGGCCGATCCTAATCAGGCGAACCGGCAGTTCGGTGCCGATGCCGCCCTGCACGCTCGCGGCGACGCGCGGCAGGTTGCCTCCCCGGGATCAGGTCGAGGCTCAGGCGCATACCGATTAGGTTCCCGCGCCGTGCCCGTCTGTACCTGTGAAACAGACCTACGGAAGGCTGGCACGATGCGAAAACTGATCTTCGGCATGAACGTGAGCCTGGACGGCTACGTCGCCGCGCCCGGCGACGACCTCGGCTGGAGCGTACCGAGCGACGAGCTGTTCCAGTGGTGGTCCGACCGGGTTGCGGCGACCGACCTGGCGCTGTACGGGCGCAGACTGTGGGAGACGATGAGTTCCCACTGGCCGACCGCCGACCAGCAGCCCGGCGCCACACCGGCGGATATCGAGTTCGCCCAGCGCTGGCGGGACATGCCGAAGGTGGTGTTCTCCTCGACGACCCGCCCGGTCGACTGGAACACCCGCCTGGTCACCGGCGACGCGGTCACCGAGATCACCCGGCTCAAGGCCGGAGACGGCGGCCCCATGGACATCTGCGGCGCCACCCTTGCCGCGGCGGCCATGCGGGCCGGGCTGATCGACGAGTACGTGCTGGCCACCACCCCGACCCTGCTGGGCGGCGGCAAGCCGTTTTTCACCGCCCTGGACAGCTGGGTCAACCTGAACCTGGTGGAGACGCGGACGTTTCCCGGCGGGGTGGTAGTGACCCGCTACGAGACGAGGCGATGAGCACGGGCCGGATACCCGGCTCCCGACAGTGATCTTCGGACACGACGCCGCCCCGCCGGCGTTGCCGGCGGGGCGGCGGTGTTCGGATCGTCGCGTTGGTGCTCATCGCGCGACGATCTCGATGACCGCGGCCCGTGTCGGTGGACTCGTCGACGATCGAGACCCGCCTGATCACAGTGTCGGCGGCAGGCCCAGCCACGGTTTGTCCCTGGCGTCGAATCCGGTGAGCTCGGCGATCCTCCCGTCGACGACGTGCAGCACCGCCATGGTGAACAGCCGGTACTCCGGGTCGTCGGGGCTGCGAAGGTAGAGCGCGGCGGCAGGCATCCGGTTGACCGTCGTGGCGATACCGCGCCAGTCGTCGTAGCCGTGCTGGAAGAGCCCAGCGGAGACCCAGCCGTCCACCGCTTCCCTGGCCGTCGTGACCAGGGTGCCCGGATCGGGCAGCATCGCGAAGCGCAGGTCGTCGCGCAGCAGGGACACCAGCCCGTCGAGATCGTTGCGCTCATGGGCGCCGACATACGACTTCACCACACCGCGCTCGTCATTCGACAGTTCGTGGGTGGCGGGGCTGCGCCAGTCGAGGCGGCGGTCGGGCAACTGCTCGCGCATCGTCACCCGGGCCCGCTGCAGTGCGCTGGTCACCGACGCGACGGTCAGCTCCAGGGCGTCGGCGGCTTTCGACGCCGGCCAGCCGAGGACGTCACGCAGGATGAACACCGCCCGCTGCCGTGGCGGCAGGTGCTGGACGGCGACGATGAACGCCAGCTCGATCGTCTCCCGCGCCACCACCGACTCCTGCGGGTCCTCGGGGAGCATCCGGTCGGGGTACGGCTGCAGATACCCCACCTCGGAGCCGGGGTCCGGCAGCCCGGACGGTACGGGTGTGCGGTCGTTGCGCTTGGCCAGAAAGTCGAGGCAGGCGTTCGTCGCGATCCGGTACAGCCAGGTCCGCAGCGCCGCGTGGCCCCGGAACGACTCCCGTTTGTTCCACGCTCGCAGGAACGTCTCCTGCGTCATGTCCTCGGCGTCATCGTAGTTCGCGAGCATCCGGTAGCAGTGCACCTGCAGCTCACGCCGGTGGCGCTCGGTCAGCAGCGCGAACCTCGCGGCGTCCTCCGCCCGGACCGCCGCGATGAACGTGGCCTCGTCGGCGCCCAGCTCTCTGGCGTCGGTCATGTCAGCAATCCTTCCACCGGTGCGATAGGCCAACAGAACTGACGACGCGGCGGAGGATTTCTGATCGGTCGAGCCACTGACAGCAGCGCGGTCCCGGCTGGACGGACGACCCCGCAACCGGCGGCCCTGCCAGCCGCCGGAACGCTCGCCGAGATGCGGGCCGGCGCCGGCCACCGACCTGCACCGGGCAGGCCGGCCAGCCCGGTCACCCCGACGGGCCGGGCGGGGCCGACAGTTGCACACCTGCTGGCGCGATCACACCTGCTGGCGCGGCTGCTCCCGACGCGGCGGCAGCGCCTGCCGGGCCACAGCCGCCGGCGGCGTACCGCCACTGCCGTTCCCCGGGCCCACCTCCCGGGCGAGCCGGTCCATGCTCCGGGCCAACTGCTCACTGCCGTCGTCGAGATGCCGGGCCGCCGCCTGCATGTGCGAGATCATCATCTCGCCGAAGATCCGCAACGCCTCCCGGGTCGCGACCGTGTCGTCGAAACTCGACCCGGCCGACGCCCGGTACTCCTGCACCGCCCGCTCCGCCTCGTTGCGGGCATCCTCGGCCGCCGCCCGCAGGTAGTTCTCGTACTGCACCCGGGCGTACTCGGCGACCCGGCGGGCGTAGTCGTGCGCCTGGGCGATGATCTGCTCCGCCTCCCGCTGCGCCGCCGAAAGCAGGTTCACCTCCTTCGACCCCGGCAACTGCGGCCGGCTGTCCGCACTCGGCAACACTCCGTGCCGATGCAACTCCACATGGTCGTGCAGCCGCCGGTTCTCCGCCCGCAGATCCGCCACCTGGGTCGCCAACAGGTCCAGCTCGTCGGCCACCTGGTGCCGGAACCGGTCGACGTCCCGCTCGTCGAAGCCACGCCTGGCAAACGACGACGTGCTGAACTCCCACCTCCGGACCCGGTCCGCCGTGATCCGCACCCGGGGACTGGGACCTGAGGGCGCCGCGGTGCTGTCGTACTCGCTGATCGGGCTGGCGTTCACTGCCTACCTCCGTCTGCCGGCCTCTGCTCCTGCACCTCACCGATCCGCCGACCGGGCGAATACCACTGCCCACCCGGCGACTCGTAGTGCAGTTGCCCGGCGTGGTAACCCGCCTGCGCCAGTCCGTTGACCGCACCCGACACCATCGCGTCGGAGCCGCAGACGAAGACGTGCCGGTTGCGCCAGTCGCCGTCGGCGAGGGCGCGATCCACCACCTGGACGAACTCTCCGGGCCGGGACGGGTCGGCGTTGACCACGTACGTCACCCGCAACCATGGGTACGACGCCACCAGCTTCTCGATCGCGTCGACGTCGTAGAACTCGGTACGGGACCGGGCGCCGACGTACGCGTCGACCCGCCGACCACCGCCTTCGGCCGCCACCTGCTCCACAAGCGCCCGCAACGGCGCCCAGCCGGTGCCGTTGGCCAGCAGCAGCAGGTCCGTGCCGCCGGACGCCTGCCGCAACGTCAGCCGCTCCCCCACCGGGGCCGCCAGATGCACCTGGTCACCGACGCTCGTCGCGTACACCAGCCGGGAACTCACCGCCCCGCCCGGCGCCGCCCGCACGTGCAGTTCGATCGTGCCGTCGCTGCGGGGCGCGTTCCCGGGCGAGTAGTAACGCCACGCCCGGGTCGTCGGACTCGACACCCCGATCGACTGACCCGCCTCGAACGGCAGCAGGTACTGCGGCCGCAACGTCAGCACCGCGATGTCGAACGTCCGCGGCTCGTGCGCCACCACCTCACCGACCCACCACGGCGGGCTGACGTTCTCCGCCGCCGTCGCGCCGTCGGTCATCACCTTCGCGACCAGCCCGTACGCCGCAGTCCAGTCCGCGGCCAACTCCTCGGTCCAGCGCTCGCCGAGGAAATGCGCCAGCGTGGCCAGCAGCGCCTCACCGACCGCCGGATAGTGCTCCGCCCGGACCGCGAACTTGCGGTGGTCGGCACCGAGGGACTGGAGGAAACCGACGAGCTGGTCCACCTGGTCCACATTCGACACGATGTGGCCCAGCGCGGTGACCAGCCGGTCCCGCTGACCGGCCATGTTCGTCGGAAACATCTGCCGGACGTCGGGGTGGGCGAGGAACAGGGTCGAGTAGAAGTAGAGCGGCACCTGGTCGCCATGTCCGGCGACCAGGTGCCAACTCTGCTTGAGACGAGCGATGTCCACGGGTCAGACGCCAGCCGACGTACCGCTCGACACCACCTGGTCGCGTACCGAACCCAACGTCGCCCGTACGTCGTCCAGAATGTCCTCCGGCACGCCGAGGCTGGTCAGGGTCTCGACCAGGTGCGCACCGACCCGGGCGTAGTGCTCGTCCGGAATGTTCAGCGGCTGGTGCGCCTCGGCCAGGTCCCGGCCGGCGTAGTTGTTCGGCCCACCGAGCACCACGGTCAACATCAGCACCATGTGCCGGCGCTGCTCCTCCATGTTCACCGAGGTGAAGTAGCCGGCCAGTTCCGGGTCGGCGAGCACCCGGTCGTAGAACAGCCGCACAGCCGCCTTCACCGACTCCGCCCCGCCGATCCGCTCGTAGTGCGAGGGGCGGGCAGCGGAACCGGCACCGTTGGTCGAGGCGCTGTCAGCGGGGGATGACACGGCGCTGTCTTGTGGATCCGTCACGGTCTTCCTTCCAGCGCGACCGGCATCGCGCGGCGAGTGAGGGGCGTAGCACCGACAGTGTCGACCGACGGGCGGATGACCGCCGGGTGACACTGGGTGGGGACACTACCGCGCCCACCCGTACTGTGTCATCCAACCCGAATCGGTGTCATCCGTACCCAACCGGCCCGGCAATCATCAGGCTCGATCCGATCCGCACCATCATCCCCATCGGACGCCGCCCCGGCCACCCCCTTCACCGACAGCGGCACCACACCGGCCGCCCCATCGGTGCCCGTCAGCCCGCCAACGCGTCCCGGACCCCGGCTCGGCCGGCCCCAGAAACACCGGATCCCGCCCGCTCAACACGTCGTAGACCGCCTTCACCGCCGCGAAGTGCTCCCGGAACCCGCCCCAGCGCCAGGCCCGCTCGAACCGGCGTACCGAATCGTCACCGACACCGACCGCGTCCACGCCAACCCGCCGGCACACCGCGACCGCCCGCTCGATGTGGAAGCTCTGGGTGACCACAATGGCCCGATCCACCCCGAAGACCCGGCGCGCCCGCGAACACGAGTCGTAGGTGTCGAACCCGGCATGGTCCTGCACCACCAACCGGGCCGGCACCCCCCGCTCCACCAGCCAACGGCTCATCGCACCCGGCTCGTCGTACGCCGAACTCCGGTGGTCGCCGGAGACCAGAACCGCCCGGACCTTGCCCGCCTGGAGCAACTGCCTGGCCAACTCCAGCCGAGCGGCCAGAAACGGCGCCGGAGTACCGTCCGGATCGACCTGGGCACCCAGCACCAGCGCGACCGGCGCCGCCGGCACCTCGGCCGGCCGATACACGTGCTCCCGCGCCGACTGCCGCACCCAGACCACACTGCCGACCACCGACACCGGCAACAGCAGCGACGCGACAAGCACCGCGAACATCAGCCGTCGACGCCAACGGCGGCGACCCGCCCCCCGACGCGGACGACCCGAACCGGACGACCCGGGCTCGGAAGCGGACGACCCAGGCGACGAAGCAGACGGCATAGCACCAATTATGCGATAACGATCAAGACGGGCCGGCGGTCGCAGCCCACCCGGCACCGGGGGAATCAGCCCGCGCGTCGCCGGGCCCGGCGGGCCGCCAACTCGTCACCGGCTGCGGTCGCGGACGGCTCCGGCGTCTCCCCCGCCAGCGGCGCCTCCCCGGCCGGCTCCGCCGGCAGATGCGACAGCGAGCCCTGGACCTCCTTGAACGCCCCACCGATGGCGATCCCGAACACCCCCTGCCCACCCTGCAACAGGTCGACGACCTCCTCCGGAGACCGGCACTCGTAGACCGTCGTCCCATCCGAGATCAGCGTGATGCCGGCCAGATCCGCCACCCCACGCGACCGGAGCGCGTCGATCGCCCGCCGGATGTTCTGCAACGAGACCCCCGCGTCCAGCAGCCGCTTGACCACCTTCAGCACCACCAGATCCCGGAACGAGTACAGCCGCTGCGTCCCCGACCCGGAAGCGTCCCGCACACTCGGCACCACCAGCGCCGTACGCGCCCAGTAGTCCAACTGCCGGTAGCTGATCCCGACGGCGTGGCACGCCGTCACACCCCGATAGCCGACCGAGCCGTCCTCCACCGGCGACCCGGGGGCCGGGTCGTCCTCCGCCACCCGACGATCCCCGTCGACGTGCCGCCGATCCATATCCTGAAGATTCGACCTACCCGGATCAGGGTCCTGTGGCTCATGCATCGGACAACCTCCCCGCCCGTGCGGTGACACGTCGTTTCCGGGACGTGCACCCCTCGACAGGCCAACCCTATAGCCCGGCTGGAGGGTTGCCCCGCAGGAAATGCCGCGACACGCCGCACTCGGGGATCACCGCAGGGTTACCCCACAGCGAATCGATCGTTACCCCGGCACCGACCACGAACAGCGACCCGACGGCCACCTTTCGCCTCAGGCCCTCAGCCGGCGAAGTCCTCCGGGCGGACCTGCTCCAGGAACTCCCGGAACTTCTCCACCTCGTCCTCCTGCTCGTCCGGAATGATGATCCCGGCCTCGGTGAGCACCTGCTCCGCACAGCGGATCGGCGCACCCACCCGCAACGCCAACGCGATCGAATCCGACGGCCGGGCCGACACCCGCAGACCGTCCCCGATCAGCAGATCGGCGTAGAAGACGTTCTCCTTCAACTCCACGATCTCCACCGCCCGCAGCGGAGCCTGCAACGCGGCGAGAATGTCCCGCAGCAGGTCGTGGGTCAGCGGGCGGGCCGGCTTGACCCCCTGCTGCTCGTAGGCGATCGCGGTAGCCTCCACCGCCCCGATCCAGATCGGCAGATAACGGTCGCCCTCGACCTCTCTGAGCAGGACGATCGGCTGGTTGGTGGGTAGCTCCACCCGAACCCCGACCACGCTCAGCTCGCGCACCGCCGCCTCCGTGTCGTTGTCGTCGTCCCCACCACCGTCCTGCGGCGGCCGATGCTACCCGCCACCGGAGCCGGTATGCCCCTTCCCTGCACGGTACACGGGCTCGGATAACACCGCCCCACCCGCGCGCCCGGCAACCGCCGCACCGCACCGATTACCCCGGGAAGCGTACGCCACGCCCGCCGCCGCAGATCTTTCCCGGCGCACCGCCGGACCACCAGCCGGCCGCTGGCCGAGTGCGCCACACCACAGCCGCGCACCCCGGCCGGACAACCAGCCCAGGACGGCACAACCACCGCCCCGACCCTCACCGGCCCAACGTCCCGCGCAACCCCACCCGGACCAGCGCCGCGTGCAGCCGCTGCGACAGGCCCACCAACTCCCGCGCCGCCTCCGCCGCCCGCGCCCGCGCCGCCGGATCGTTCTGCCGGGCCAACGGCGCCACCAACTGGGCGAACAACCCCACCTCGCGATCCGCCGCCGTCCGATAACCCCGCAGATGCCTCGGCTCCAGCCCGTACGCCGCCAACCCCGCCACCGCCTGCGCGATCACCACCGCGTCCGCGTCATACCAGCCGGGTGGCTGCGACACCACCAGACCCATCCGCTCCAACTCCGCCAGCAACGCCTCGGCGAGCCCACTGCGGGACAACAACTCCGTCCGGTCCAGCCGGCTCTCCGCCGACTCACCGACCGGAACAGCCAACTCCCGACCCGGCACCTCACCGTCCGGCCCCACCGCCACCAGCGACGGCCGATGCCGCTCCGACCCCGGCAACCCGTCCCGATCAGCCTCCGCGAGCTGCTCCCGGATCACCCGCAACGGCAGGTACTGGTCACGCTGGGCGGTCAACACGAACCGCAGCCGCGCCACGTCGTCCCAGCTGTACTTCCGGTAACCCGCCGGAGTGCGTTGCGGCTCGACCAGACCCTCCGACTCAAGGAAGCGCAGCTTGGAAATCGTCGTGTCGGGAAACTCCACCCGAAGCTGCGCCAGCACCTCACCGATGCTCATCAGCGAACCCTTTTCGGCCTCCCCCTGCGGACCGTCGTGGTCACGCGTGGAAGCCGGAGCGCGCGTACCGCGCGGATCAGGTGGATAAAGGTTCGGTGGCTGGCCCCGAGCGGCCGCCCCCGGACCGGGAACAGCCGCCGCCGCACGCTCGCTCACCCCCGGACGGCCCCCTCCTCCGGACGCGGACCGGCGATGAAGACCAGCCGGAACTTACCGACCTGGACCTCGTCACCATTGCTCAGCGTCGCTGCCTCGACCCGTTCCCGGTTCACGTACGTCCCGTTCAGGCTGCCCACGTCCCGGACGGTGAACGTGCCACCGTCCCGATGGAACTCGGCGTGCCGACGGGACACCGTGACGTCGTCCAGGAAAATGTCACTGTCCGGGTGCCGGCCACTCGTCGTCACATCGTGGTCCAGCAGGAACCGGGCACCGGCATTCGGACCACGCCGAACCACCAGCAACGCCATGCCCGGAGGCAGCGAACCTGACATCCGACTCGGAACGACGTCGGTCTCGGGCCCCTCCAACATCTCGTCGAGAGAACCGAGGTTCAGCGTCGATGTGACGTCGAGTGGGGGGAACTCGTCGTCTGGGCGCGTCATTGGGACCACCTCACGGATCTGTTCGGTCGGCGTCGGGTGTTACGGGTCTGGCCGCCGGGCACCATCGAGGCCCAGCGGCTGGCTCCCCCGTGCCTGGGAAGGCATTTCCGCAACGCGCAACTATTGGTTCTCGGTCGACTGGGCGAGCCTAGCCAGCGCCGAAATACAGGGCAACCAGACGCGCGGACACAACCACGCGCCGACGTCACCACGATCAGCTCTCGGTCAGCTCCCGATAAGCCTCGGCAGTCAGCAGACCCGCCACCGCCGACGCGTCACCAGGCGCGATCTCGACCAGCCAACCCGAACCGTACGGGTCGGAGTTGATCACCTCGGGAGTGTCCGCGAGCTGCTCGTTCCGCGCCACCACCGTACCGGTCAACGGCGCGTAGATCTCCGACACGCTCTTGGTCGACTCCACCTCGCCGAACGATTCGCCGGCCTGCACCGTCGCGCCCTCGTCGGGAAGCTGGACATACACGATGTCGCCCAGCGCGTCCTGCGCGAAGTGGGTGATGCCCACCCGCACCGGTCCGCTGCCGTCGCCAGCCACCCACTCGTGCTCGGCGGTGTACCGCAGGTCCTCAGGAATCACCAGACGCGTCCTTCTTCGTCGCACCAGCCAGATCCGGGACGCCGAATCGCCGCCCCGACCGCACCCGGTCAGGAGACCGGACGCGCATGTTGCAGAACCTTCGACGGGCTGACGGCCGTCACCTCGACCATCTCCCGCTCCTCGATCGCCACGTTACCGCCGTCCCCGCTGACCGATGCCACCACCCCGCCCGGGATGTTCAGTGCGGTTTGCATCGTCTTCGGATCACCGATCACCGTGATCATGAACGGTCCGGTCAACCGCCGTCCACTCACCGAGATACCGCCGTTCGCGTCGAGGAAGTACGTCGAGGCGATGATCCGCACCGTGGCACCGTCACCACCCGAGATCTGCATCGCCTCCGCACCCGCACCCCGCAACTCCTGCACCGCGTCCAACACCCGCGACGCGGCGATCGGCTTGCTCACCGGCATGAAGGTCACGGTCAACCCCGGCCCCCGCGCCTGCACCATCCCCGACAGGATCCCCAGCTCGTCGGCGCGCCGGGTCGCCTCGTCCAACGCCGCCTGCCGCCCCTGCGCACCGGAGTTCAGCTGACGCTGGCTCTCCTCCAGCGCGCCGATGTCCTGCCGAACCCGCTCCTCCTGCGCCTCCAGGTCCGACAGGATCCGCACCAGGTCCTCCTGCCGGGTCGTCTCCAGCGACGCGCCCGTGGAGTTCGTCCGCACCTGCACCACCAGGGTGAAGCCGAGCAGCGCCAGCAACACCCCGATCATCGCGTTCGCCCCCGTCAGCCTGGACATCAGCCGGCGAGCCGCCGGCACCGGCCCAGCCGACTCGGACGCCTCGCCTGACTCGCCCGACCGGATCGGCACCGTCTCGTCGGCCTCGTCGGTCCCCGGCAACGGCACCGTCGGCCCGTCGTCGGCCGACGAACGATCGGCCGCCGAGCGACCTGTGGAACCGACGTCCGCCGACAGATCCGCGGTCGGGCCGTCGTCGACCGCAGCCGCCCCGCGCTCGGGCCGCGACTGCCCGGCACCGGCCGAACCCGACGCCACAGGCTGCGTCACCTCGCCGTCCGACGACTCCGCGGCCGCCGGCATACCACCCGGACGGCCCGCAGCCCCGGCCGGACCCCTCTGCTCACTCGCCTCCGCCATCGCCGTCGAACCTACGCCCGGAACAGGTGCCGGCGAATAGCCGCCACGTTGCCGAAGATCCGA
This sequence comes from Plantactinospora sp. CNZ320, assembly GCF_002846275.1. Taxonomy (NCBI): domain Bacteria; kingdom Bacillati; phylum Actinomycetota; class Actinomycetes; order Micromonosporales; family Micromonosporaceae; genus Plantactinospora; species Plantactinospora sp. CNZ320. Next base: position 973,651 of record NZ_PJMP01000001.1, on the reverse strand, counting down.
ACACCGAGCACCACCACGACACCCGTGGACAACTGCCCACCGACACCGAGCTGGTCACCGAGATAGACGATGATCCCGGCGACCAGCACGTTCGAGATGAACGAGATCACAAACTGCTTGTCGTCGAAGATGCCGTCGAGCTTCGCCCGCACCCCGCCGAACACCGCGTCCAACGCCGCCACCACGGCGATCGGCAGATAAGGCTGGAGCGCCGACGGAACCGTCGGATCCAACCAGACGCCGAGCAACACCCCGACGAGCAACGCGAGCACAGCGATCATCGGCCGCCTCCAAGCTGACTGGGGGAACCCCCACCACCCGCCGACGACCCCGACGGCATCGGCGTCGGCTCGGGCGAGGGTGTGGCATAGCGCAGCCGCGGCTCCGTCGCGGCCGGCAGGGTCAGGTCGTCGACCCTACGGAACTCGAACGACATCCCATGCTCCTCAGAGACGCTCTCCAGCAACCGGGCCGCCGCACTGTCCCGGAACCGCCGCTCCAACTGACCGGGGCCGATCGCGGAGACCTCGTACGGGCCGATCACCGGCTTGAAGTCCACCAGGATCGCCCCGCCCGCCGCCCGGATCGTCGAGGTGGACGTCAACCGCTGCCCGTTGATCGAAATCGCCTCCGCGCCGCCGCTCCACAACGCGTTCGCGATGTCCTGCAGGTCCCGGTCGAGCACCCGGCCGAGATTCGTCCTGCCGGCCCCGGTGACCGCGTCCGCCTCGTCCGGCGCATCGGCGACCCGCACCACAAGACCGTCACCGCGCACCCGGCCCAGCCCGGTCGCCGCCTCCAGATTGCGCAGGTTCGCCGCCGTACTGCCGGAGAGCGCGGCGTCCCGCTGCCGCAGCACCTCGGCACGCAGCCGGTCGGCCTGCTGGGTCAGCGCGGTGTTCTCCGCCTCGCGCTGCTTGATCTGTGTCACCAGCCCGGCCCGTACCTTGCTGCGGTCCGGCTCCGCCGCCACGGTCTGCCGGTAGGCCATCGCCAGCAGCAGCCCCAGCACCACCAGGGTCACCAGGGTCACCGCCCGGGGCGCCGACCCGCGCCACCCGGTCGCCGGTGCACCGCGTCGACGCCGTTCGGCCGCGTCGGCATAACCCGGATCGAGCGGATTCTGGAACAACTCGGTGAGGAAGTCCGCCGCGTACGTCCGCCTGCCCTGCCCGGTCATCCCACCTCCGCCCGCGCCGAGCGGGTCGCCCGGATCAGCCGGCCCGCCTGGATCACGTACAGCCCGCCGGCCAGCCAATACAGGCCCAGTCCCCACAGCGCCAGCCCCCAGCCGATCGCCCCGGCGACGGTAGCCGCCCCGGGCACCGTAGCCGCGAGCAGCAGCACCGGAAAAGCGGCCAGTAGTACGAACGTCGCCGTCTTGCCCAGATAGTGCACCGGCGGCGGGCGGTAGCCATAGCGGCGCAGTACGGCCAGATTGGCGGTCATCACCACATCCCGGGCCAGCAACGCGACGGTGAACTGCCACGGCACCACGTCGCGTACGGTCAGCGCGACCAGGGTGGCCAGGATGTACAACCGGTCGGCTACCGGATCGAGCAACTCGCCGAGCCGGCTGACCTGGTGCAGTCGCCGGGCGACGAAGCCGTCCACCCAGTCGCTCAGGCCACCGACGGCGAGCACGACCACCGCAGCCCCGGCCGCGTCGGCGACCAGGAAGAGGTAGAGGAAGAGCGGCACACCGAGCAGCCGCACGAAACTGATCAGGTTGGGGACGGTGAGGATTCGCCCCGTCGAGCCCACCGGCCCGGCGGCGGCGTCACCGGTTGGCTGGGCGTCATCCGCCCGCGCCGGCCGACGCGACACCGAACCTCCCTCCGCGCCACGGCCCGGCGTCCGCACGATGGCGGAGGACGGTCCAGAAACCGGTGCGCGCTCCGACCGACCTCCCCAGGAACGCCTGAGGCATTCCGGACGAGTGACGGCATCTGCCGCAGCCCCGGCAACGGTATGTGTTCGGCTTCCGTGGCTGCTCAATTGCCGTGCCACTATATCCGGCCCGATTTTGCTCCGGTCGTCCGTGTCCGGTGTCTTCCCTTTCCGTCGGGTCGACGTGACGGGCGGCACGTCCGGTAAGACATCCTAGGAAGCTAGCTCAGGAGGTGGTTCGGAAAATCAGGCGTGCCGGGCGGGCAGCGTCAGCCGCTCAGGCCGGCCCGGCCGAACAACGGGGCGTACCCGGACGGGAGTTGGGTCAGCACGTCGTTGAGCTCCCCGCCGGAGATGGCCTCGGCCAGGGTGCAGAGCACGGCGCTGGCGTCCCACTCGGCGGTCCGGGCACTCGCCCCGGCCCCGGTCGCCACCCGCCCCAGGAACTCCCGCGCGCCGAACGCGCCCGCAGCGCCCTGCCCGGCCGAGATCAGGGTCGCGGCCAGCGGGCCGGGCAACTGCGCGGCCAGGTCCTCCGCCTCGTCCGGGGTCAGCCGCTGGGCCAGGATGCCCAGCACCAGGTGGGTCACCCGTTCGGCCTCCGCCGGATCGGCGTACTCGCCCCGGTCGCGCACCTTGGCGACGAACTCGTCGTACCGCACTCCCCCACCCCCGTAGCCGGTGTCCGGTACGCCGATACCCGCCGGCACGCCGATGATGCGCTCCAGCCGACATCGGAAGCGGTTGCCCCTCGCTGCTCGTCGGCACTGCTGGCGGCGGATGCCGGGGGCCTTGCTGACGATCAGGAGATTGACGGATTCTTATCGGAACATCGACGCTCGGCGTCCGGGCGCGGCCCTTTCGGGGGTATCTACATATACAGACAGGTTTACTCGGTAATGCGCCTGCCGAGGTCGACCGACCGACCGTGGACAGGAGAAGTCTTGACATCCTCCGCCGCCCTAAAGGGCGGGGATTCCCTTGGTCGCCCTTGGGTTTTCCTGCTTCGACGCCGACTGCCTCGTCCGGGCGTCCGCCCGTTGAGGTCTTACACCGGCTCCACAGGCGGTAACGGAGAGCCCCTCCGCCAGAATGTTGCGGGCCGCGTTGACGTCGCGGTCGTGGACGGTGCCGCATCGGCAGGTCCACGCCCGCACGTCCAGCGGCATCCGATCAGCGAGCACACCACACGTCGAACACCGCTTGGTCGACGGGAACCAACGGTCGACAACGACCACGTCCCGACCGTGCCAGTCGGCTTTGTATTCGAGCATGGTGCGGAACTGCCGCCAGGCCGCGTCGCTGATGGCGCGGGCCAGAGTGTGGTTCTTGACCAAGTTCCGTACGGTCAGGTCCTCGATCACGATCGTTTGGTTGTCACGAACAAGTCGAGTGGTCAGTTTGTGCAGGTGGTCTCGACGCCGGTCGGTGATCCGCGCGTGGATCCGGGCCACCCTCAACCGGGCCTTGGCCCGGTTCACCGACCCCTTCTCCCTGCGGGCGAGTTGACGCTGTGCGCGGGCCAGAGCGGACCGGTCGCCGCGTTCGTGACGCGGGTTGGTGACCTTCTCCCCGGTACTCAACGTGAGCAGGCTGTCCAGCCCGGCGTCCACCCCAACGGCCGTATCCGCAGCCGGGGACGATTCGATCACATCGTCGCAGAGCAGGGACACGAACCAGCGTCCCGCCGCGTCCTGCGACACCGTCACCGTGGACGGCGACGCACCCGCCGCGTCCTGCGACACCGTCACCGTGGACGGCGACGCACCCCGCGGCAACGGCCGCGACCACACGATGTCCAACGGCCCGGTCATCTTGGCCAGGGTCAACCGGCCGTTGCGATAGCGGAACGCGCTGCTGGTGTACTCCGCCGACTTCCGCGACTTCTTCCTGGACTTGAAGCTCGGGTACCGGGCGCGTTTGGCGAAGAAGTTGACGAACGCGCCTTGCAGGTGGCGCAGGGCCTGCTGCAACGGCACGGACGACACCTCGTTGAGGAACGTCAGTTCCTCGGTCTTCTTCCACCCCGTGAGCATCGCGCTGGTAGCGGTGTAGTTGATCCGTTCCCGTCGCAGGGTCCACGCCTCGGTGCGAGCCTGCAGGGCCAGGTTGTAGACCTTCCGGACGCAACCGAACGTGCGCGACAGTTCTGCTGTCTGCGCCTCGGTCGGGTAGAAGCGGTACCTGAACGCCCGCTTCACGGTCCTGGACACGACTCACACGCTAACGCCCCAGCTGGTGAGCCTTACGGTGCCGCGCGGGTGGACGCCTGTCCGCCTTGCCGGCGGACCGGCTGTCCCTGCCCTACTCCGCAGAAGTTCCGTTTCCACTCCGGCCTGAAAGCCGGAGTATCCACGGAAGGAATCCGATGACCAGATGGACTCCGGACCCGACCTTCTACGCCTCGCCGCGAGACGCCGCCGGGGCGCCACCCGAGAAACTGGCGTACGTCGCCGCCTTCGACCGGACCGCCCGGCAACCCGACGCGATCGCCGTGGTCGACGTCGATCCGGACTCCCCCGACTACGGCAGGGTGGTGGGCTGGACCGAGCTGCCCTACCCCGGTGACGAGCTGCACCACTTCGGGTGGAACGCGTGCAGCAGCGCGCTCTGCCCGACCGCACCGCACCCGCACGTCGAGCGCCGCTACCTGATCGTGCCCGGGCTCCGCTCGTCCCGTATCCACATCCTGGACACCAAGGCGGACCCGAGGCGGCCCGAGGTGGTCAAGGTGCTGGAGCCGAAGGAGCTGGCCGACGGCGCCGGCTACTCCCGGCCGCACACCGTGCACTGCGGTCCGGACGGAATCTACGTCTCGGCGCTCGGCGGCGCGCACGGTGCCGACGGGCCCGGCGGGATCGCCGTGCTCGACCACGACACCTTCGAGGTACGCGGCGGCTGGGAGGTCGACCGGGGTCCGCAGTTCCTCGCGTACGACTTCTGGTGGCACCTCAACCAGGACGTGCTGGTCAGCTCCGAGTGGGGCACCCCGTCGATGATCGAGGACGGCATCGTCGGCGAACTGCTGCTGGGTAGGAAGTACGGGCACGCCCTGCACTTCTGGGACCTGCGCCGGCGGCGGCACGTGCAGACCGTCGACCTCGGCGACCAGTACCAGATGCCGCTGGAGCTGCGCCCGGCGCACGACCCGACGAAGACGTACGGCTTCGTCGGCGTGGTGATCAGCGTCGAGGACCTCTCCGCCTCGATCTGGGTCTGGCACCGCGACGGCGAGCGCTGGGCCGCCACCCGGGTGATCGACATACCGGCCGAGCCAGCCGACCCGGCACTCCTGCCCGACCTGCTAAAACCGTTCGGCGCGGTACCCCCACTGGTGACGGACATCGACCTCTCGGTGGACGACCGCTTCCTCTACGTCTCCTGCTGGGGCACCGGCGAACTGCGCCAGTACGACGTCCGCGACCCGTTCCACCCGGTGCAGACCGGCGCGGTACGCCTCGGCGGGATCGTCGGCCGCACGGCCCACCCGGCCCGCCCCGACCTGCCGCTGGCCGGTGGACCGCAGATGGTGGAGGTGAGCCGGGACGGCCGGCGGGTCTATCTGACCAACTCCCTCTACGGCGCCTGGGACGACCAGTTCTATCCGGACGGGGTGGGCGCCTGGCAGGCCAAGCTGGACGTCGACACCGAGCACGGCGGGATCGCCCCCGACCCACGGTTCTTCCCGCACGGCGACGACTTCCGGGGGCTGCGCGTGCACCAGACCCGGCTACAGGGCGGTGACGCCTCCTCCGACTCGTACTGCTTCGGGTGAGCTGGACGCAACTGGCCGGCCTGGTCGCGCTCGGCGCGTTCCACGGGCTCAACCCGGCGATGGGCTGGCTCTTCGCGGTCGCCCGGGGCCTGCAGGAGCGCCGCCGGGCGGCCCTGTTCGGGGCGCTGCCGGCGATCGCGGCCGGGCACGGCGCCTCGGTCGCCGTACTGGCCAGCCTGGTCACCGCGACCCGCTCGGTGCTGGCCAGCACCGTACTGGCGGTGTCGACCGGTGCCCTGCTGGTCGGTTTCGGGCTGTGGCGGATGCTCTCCCGCCGGCACTTCCGCTGGGTGGGGATGCGACTCTCGCTGGCCCAGCTCGCCGGCTGGTCGTTCCTGGTCTCCTCCGCGCACGGCGCCGGCCTGATGCTGCTCCCGGTGCTGCTGACCGGGCCGGCGCCGGTCGCCCCGGGACATGGCGGGCACCTGGCCGGCGTACCTGCCGGCGCGCTGACCGGGTTGGCCGCCGCCGGTGTGCACACGGCGGCGATGTTCGCGGTGGCGGCCGGCTGCGCGCTGCTGGTCTACGAGGTGCTGGGTACCGGGATCCTGCGCCGCGCCTGGTTCAACCTGGACCGGCTCTGGGCGGCGGTGCTGGTCGCCACCGGCCTGGTCACCCTGGTCACGGCATTCTGAGCCGCGTTGACCATGACCGTGCCGGCCCAACTCTCGGTAAGGTCCCGGATCAACGAGTCCTCGTCAGCGCGGTGCCGAGTCGGCGAGCCCGTTGCTGCGACCGCCGAACCGTCCGGCGCCTTCGCGGTCGGGATCAGCCGACCGGGGCCGCCTGCTCGGGTACCCCCGCCTCGTGGTGGATCCGGCCGGAGATCGCCGACAGCCGGCTCCCGGTGCCGCCCCAGCGGCCGGCGATCACCTCGGCGGCGATGCTGACCGCGGTCTCCTCCGGGGTACGTGCCCCCAGGTCGAGCCCGAGTGGTGAGGAGAGCCGCCCCAGCTCCGTCGCGGAGAGGCCGGCGGCGCGCAGCCGGGCCAGCCGGTCGTCGTGGGTACGCCGCGAGCCCATCGCGCCGACGTAGCCGAGCGGCAGCCGCAGGGCCACCTCGAGTACCGGCACGTCGAACCTGGGCTCGTGGGTCAGTACGCAGACCACGGTGCGCCCGTCGAGCCGGCCGGCCTCGGCCTCGGCCCGCAGGTAGCGGTGCGGCCAGTCGACCACCACCTCGTGGGCGTCCGGCAACCGGCGCGCGGTGGCGAAGACCGGACGGGCGTCACACACCGTCACCCGGTAGCCGAGAAAGGCGCCGATCCGGGCCAGGGCGGCAGCGAAGTCGATCGCGCCGAACACGATCATGCGGGGCGGTGCGGCGTACGCCGCGACGAAGAGCAGCAGATCGTCGCCGCGACGTTCGCCCTGGTAGCCGTAGCGGAGGGTGCCGGTGCGGCCGGTGGCCAGCAGTCCCCGGCTGTCGTCGGTGGCCGCCGCGTCCAGCCGGTCGCTGCCCAGCGAACCGGCGGTGCGGTCGGGCCAGACCACCAGGCGCCGGCCGAGCCGCCCGGCCGGGTCGGTTGCCCCGGCCGACACGCAGGTCACCACGGCGACCGGCTCGCCGGCCCGGATCGACGCCGCCACTTCGGCGAACTCGCCGAAACCGGCCGGATCGACCCGTTCGACGTAGACGTCGAGCACGCCCCCACAGGTGAGGCCGATCGCGAACGCGTCGTCGTCGGTGACTCCGTACCGTTGCAGGGCCGGCTCTCCGCTGGCGGTGACCTGCCGGGTCAGGTCGTAGACGGCGCCCTCGACGCAGCCGCCCGAGACGCTGCCCACCGCGGTGCCGTCCGGGCCGACCAGCATGGTCGCACCGGCCTGGCGCGGCGCGGAATGCCAGGTCTCGACGACCGTCGCCATCCCGACCGGTTCGCCCGCCCGCCACCACCGGTCCAGTTCGTCCAGCACGTCACGCATGACCCGCTCACCCGTACCCGTTCCGTCTGCTCGGTCGGCCGGTAGCCCGGCGCTCCGACGTGGTTGCCGGACAACGCGACAGCATTCGCCGATCGTCCCATATGTCCGATCAGTCGCGCCGGCCCCACCGCAGACCGCACTGCGAGATTACGCGCCCGGCCGGGCGGCGGGCACGGCCGTCACGCTGCGTGAATGGCCCGGAGCCGGGCGGGTAGACCAGCCGGGACGGCGCCTGACACGACGGGAGGCAGCCCATGCCAGGACCACGACCGGGCAGCAACGCGTACGACGTGGAGCGTGCGCGGCTGCGCAAACGCATAGACGACTCCGGCCGCCGGACCAACGACGGCAAGGCCGACGACACCGCGAACCGGTACCTCCAGGAGGAGCGTGGCCGACGGGGCTTCGTCAGGGGTGAACGGGGACTCGGCCCGAAGGGCGAACGCGGCCCGGGAGAGCCGAAGTGAACGGGCCGGCCGCCCTAGCCGATTTCCTGGACCGGCAGCCCTCGGGTGGTCCGGTCGCCGACGCGGTCGACGGGGTGATCGCCGGGGCGGTCGGCAGCGTGGCGCTGAACGTGGTCACCTACCTCGACATGGCGCTGCGGGCACGACCGGCCAGCAGCACCCCGGAGGAGAGCGCCCAGCGGCTGGCCGACCTGCTGCATGTCGGTCTGGGGCCCGAGGATCGGGCGGCGAACCGCCGCTCGGGCCTCGGGCCCCTGCTCGGCTACGCCACCGGGGTACTGGCCGGGGCGGCGCTCACCGTCATCGGGCTGCGTCGCCTCCCCGGGCCGGTGGCGGCCGGGCTCTTCGGTGCCGGGGTCATGCTGGCGTCGGACGGCACGTTGACGGCGCTGGGCCTGACCGATCCGCGCCGGTGGAGCCGGACCGACTGGCTCACCGACATCGTTCCGCACCTGGCGTACGGGGTGGCCGCCGTCGCCACGCTCGGCCAGTTGCGTCGCCGCCAGCCACGTCGCCGCGGGTGAGCCGGCTGCGTGGAACGTCCCGGCCCGCCCCTCTTGCGCGCACCGGGCCCGGTCCGCCGGGACCGGGCCGCCGCCGGCCGTCGGAACTGGGGCGCCGGCCGTCCGGGACGGGTCACCGGGTGCCGTACCTTCGTCATCGCCGTCCCCTTCCGCCCCGCAGCCGGTGGGCGCCGACCGGCGGTGGTCCGCCGGCCGGCGGGGTGCCCCGGGGGTTCGCAACCGTCCGGTTCGCCGGGCGGGTCACGCACGGCCGGGTACCCGACGGGGGAATACCCGGTGCGGGTGCCGCCATTCGGTCAACCGCCCTGGTGCGTACGGCCGCTGCCCGGGTAACCGGACTGAATGAACCGTGACCGCGCACTGGTACGGGTGCTGCTGGACCGGCAGGGCCGCACGTACGCCGAGGAGGCGGGCATCCGGCTCGCCGACCGGCCCGGCCCGCTCTACCAACTGCTGCTGCTGACCACGCTGCTCAGTACCCGGATCCGGGCGGGTGTGGCGGTGGCCGCCGCCCGGGAACTCTTCGCCGCCGGCTGCCGTACCCCGCAGGGCACGGAGGCGCTGAGTTGGCAGGACCTGGTCGACGCGCTGGGTCGGGGGCACTACCGGCGCTACGACGAACGGACCGCGACGATGCTGGGCAGGGCGGCACGAGTGTGCCTGGAGCGGTGGAACGGCGACCTGCGTCGGTTGCACCGGGAGGCGGGCGACGACCGGGACGCCCTCCGGCGCGAGCTGACCCGGTTTCCGGGCATCGGACCGACCGGAGCGGACATCTTCCTCCGGGAGGTGCAGGCGGTCTGGCCGGGCCTGCGCCCGTACGCCGACCGTCGGGCGGTGAACGCGGCCGACCGGCTCGGCCTGCCGTCCACACCGGACAGGCTGGCCAGGCTGGTCGGCGGCGCCGACTTCCCACGGCTGGCGTCCGCGCTGGTCCGGGTCTCCCTCGGGCAGCAGTCGATCGGCGAGCTGACCAGGGCCGCCGCCGGCACCCGGTGACGAGCCGGCCGGGTGGTGGGTCGACGGCTCGGGTCGAGCCGGGGGTGTCGCCGGGTCAGCTCACCGGCTTGCCCGAGGTCGGCCGGGTCAGGTACCAGACGGTCAGGCCGGCGGCGACCGCCAGCAGCAGGACGGTGTTCGTGACTCCGCCTCCCTCCCCCTCCTGTCCGGTGCTGCCGAAGTAGATGACGGCGAGTGCCGCACCGATCGACAACAGGGTGCGCAATCCCTTGTTTTTCACGCAAACCATACTAATTTCGACAGAGCGCTCGCTTTCGTTGATTCGGCCAAACAAGCCCGGCAGGGCAGGGAAATCCGGATCGGCCGATGGCCGTACAGTTCCGCCGTGACCGAAATCCGGACCACTGTCGAGCTGCGCCACCCCCCGGAGCGGGTCTGGCGGGCCCTCACCGATCGCGAGCTGCTGCCGAAGTGGTTCGCCTCGGTCGAGCCACGGCCCTCGTCGATCAGCCGGTTCGAGCTGCGCCCCGTGGACCTGCCCGAACTCGACGAGCTGATCGTCATCGAGCTGGTCGAGGTCGATCGGCCGCATCGGTTGCTGTTGCGCTGGCCGGAGGAGGGCCGGCCGACCCGGCTGGAGTGCGAGCTGACCCCCACCGCCGAGGGCTGCCGGCTGACCGTCGTGCACGGCGACGACGCGGAGCCCTGGCTTCCGGCCGACCCCGCCGGGCGCGAGGAGTGTTACCAGCGACTGCTCGACACCCGGCTGCCGGCCGTACTCGACTGGCTGGCGTTCCGGGAGGTGGACCTGCCCGGACCGACCCAGGTCATCCCGGCGGTGCCGGCCGGGCGGGCCGGACCGAACCGGTCCCGGCGCCGAGGCGGCGCCGCGCTGGCCGTCCTGGCCCTGGCGGTCGGCGCGGTGGTAGTGGTCGCCGGCCTGACCCTGGGACGGGGCGACGACGCGCCGCCCGGTGCGGCGGCCACCGTCGGCAGCGCCGCGCCGAGCACGCCGCCGGGTACCACAGCTCCGGTCGCCCGGACCCCGGCCGGCGCGGCGACCCCGGCCCAGCCCAGCCGGCCGGCCCGGGCCGGGGCGACACCCCGCCGTACGTCGCCGGCCGCCACCAGCGGCACCGCACCGAGGCCGGGTCAGCCGAGGTTGAGCGCCAGCTACAGCACGGTGTCGAGCCGACTGCTCGGCTACCAGGGTGAGGTGGTGGTGACCAACGACGGCACCGCGACCGCGACCCGATGGACGGTGGTGATCACGCTCTCCGGCGGCGCCCAGGTGGCCAGCGCCACCGGGGCGGAGAGTTACCGGCAGGAGGATCGGCAGGTCACCTTCACCGGCGCACCGCTGGCGGCGAACCGGTCGGCGACGATCAGGTTCGAGGTCGAGCGCGACACCACGCTCACCCAGAAACGGCCGACGAGCTGCGCCGTGGGCGACCAGCCGTGCGCCGGGCTGTGAGGCCGACGGCTCAGTAGAGCAGGTACGGGCGCCGCCGTCGGTCGAACTCCGCCAGCTCGGCCGACCAGGCCCCCACCACGTCCGACACGTCCGCCCCGGCGTCGATCATCGTACGCAGCCGGGTGGAGCCGGTGAGCTTGTCGATCCAGTACGGCCGGGCGGCGTCCCAGCTGTCCGCCCGCCAGGCGAACGCCGGATATTTACGGGACTCGACGAGCATCGCCACCCCGGCTCGGACCGGGTCGAACCGGGCCGGGTCGGTGACCCGCACCTCCACGCCCGCGCAGAGCTTGTTGAGCAGGTCCGGCTTCTGCCCGGCCGCGGTCGGCGAGAAGTACGCCTCCCGGAACTCGACCCCGGGCAGATCCCGGGCGACCAGCCGGTCCACCAGGTGGTAGTCGAAATCGGTGGCCAGGCCGCCGACCAGCTCGAAGGGCCGGGTGGTGCCCCGCCCCTCGGTCATCGAGGCGACGCCCTCGAACATGCAGGTGCCGGGGTAGACATGTGCGGTGTCCGGGGTCGGCACGTTCGGGCTGGGCATCACCCACGGCACCCCGGTGTCCTGGGCGAAGTCGCCACGACGCCAGCCCCGGCAGCGCACCACCGTCAGGTCGACCGGCCGGCCCGCCTCGGCCGGCAGGAACTCGCCGTTGTAGAACCGGGCCAGTTCACCGACCGTCATGCCGTGCTGCTGCACGATCTCCTTCTTGCCGACGCCTGAGGTGAACGGCGTGGTCATCATCGGCCCGTACGCCCGGCCGCCGATCGGGTTGGGTCGGTCGAGTACGACGTACCGGATGCCGAGCCGGGCGGCGGCGACCATCGAGTCGTAGAGGGTCCAGATGTAGGTGTAGAAGCGGGCGCCCACGTCCTGGATGTCGAAGACGACTGTGTCGACTCCGGCCCGGGTGATCAGTTCACCCCACTTCGCCTGCGAGGCGCCGTACGCGTCGTAGACCGTGATGCCGGTCCGGGCGTCGATCCCGGTCCCCTCGCTGCCACCGGCCTGGGCGGAGCCCCGGAAGCCGTGTTCCGGCCCGAACGCGGCGGCGAGCTGCACCCGGCCGGAGGCGTGCATCAGGTCGACGAGGTGGCGGTAGCGGGAGTCCACCCCGGTCGGGTTGGAGAGCACCCCGACCCGCTGGCCGGCGAGGACGGTGAATCCGGAGTCGACGAGCACGTCCAGCCCGGTGCTGACCCGCCGGCCGTGCCCACCGCCGCGCCCGCCCGATCCGGAGCGGTCCGCCCCGGTCTCCGGGGCGGCGGAGGCGACGGCTCCGTCGAGGGTGCCGGCGGTGGCGCCCAGGGCGCTCACGGCGGCGGTGCTGGCGAGGAACCTTCTGCGTTGCACGACGGCCTCCCGGGGGCGGGGCTGGGAACGTGCTTCGGAAGTTACCTACGCCACAATGGTTGGTCAAGAAGGAAAACTACGACAGCCGGAACGGCTACCGAGCCTCAGAGGTCCTCCGCCACCAGATCGCCGAGTTCGATGTTCTGGATCATCAACCAGCGGGCCAGCGCCGGCATGCCGTACAGCCACAGTGGGGCGGACTCGGTGGTGCCGTTGGTGGCGTAGACGGCGAACCGCAGGTCGGGAGCGTGGACCGCCTCGATCCGCCAGCGGTGGTTCTTGTCCCGCCAGATGGCGGATGGGTCCATGCCCCTCACCGTAGTGCCGTCTGCGGTAGCGTCCGGCGGATTCTGTCGTACGCCCGGAGTTGACTGGCGGACGGTTGGGTTGCGCCACCGGCGGGTGCGGGTGGCGGGCGGTGGATCGAGGACGGGGGCGGCGTGGCCGGTTACGAGTGGCTCGACGACTACCACCTGACCGAGGGGTTCTGCCTGACGTTCGTCCGGGACCCGGACGAGGAGGCGGTGCTGCGCCGGTTCGGTGTCGATCCGGCCAGCCTCCGGTCACTGGATGGCCTGGCCGAGTCCGCCGAGCCGGCCGACTATCCCGTGCTGGCCGGCCGGCTCGACGGCTGGGTCTTCGTGCTGGAGGAGAACGGTTACGAGGGAAGCCGGCCCGAGGTGCTGCGAGCCGTCTCCGCCGACACCGAGGCGCTGTCGGTCTACACGAACGTCAACGGCAACCGACGGTTCGCCCACGCCGTGCAGGGCGTCGTGCGCACCGGATTCGATCCGAGTTCGCCGGTACGGCGCTGGGGCGAGGAACCGGACGCCCTGGTGCCGCTGATGCGCCAGGTCGGCCTGCCGGACAGTGGCGACGCCGGCTGGTCCAGCGCCGGGCTGGAGGCCGGTTTGCGGCTCGCCGACCTGATCACCGGCGTGCACCTCGACGCCGACCGGCTGTCCGGGCCGCTGACCACCGGCGAGCTCGTACCCCTGCTCCCGGACCCGCCCACGCTGCCGAGCTGGATGCTGCGCGAGGACCACGAGCTGCTGACCGCGATCACCTCCGCCGACCCCGGGCTGCTGCGCCGGGTCGTGGTGGCCGAGGCGCGGTGGCATGCCGACGAATCGGGGATCACCGAGCAGCCGGTGGTGGCCCAGGCGCTGGCCGAGGCGGACCGGGGCGGGACGCGCGTCGTGCCGGACGACTCGGCACTCGGTCTGTTCCTGCGCGATCTGGCCTGCCAGGCCGACGTCGCCGGCAACTCACTCGCGCTGCCGACCCAGCGGGGTCGGATGACCGACGCAGAGCGGCTGCAGGCGTTCCGGCGGCACACCGCCGGGCTGGCGGTGGCGGCGGCGCTCTTCCCCGATCCGGTCCGGGCCGCCTATCAGGTGCTCGGCTGGGTGGCCCCGGCCCGCGACCCGATCCGGGTCGCCCGCCGGACGCAGTTGCTCAGCGCGCTACGCGGCTGAGGCGACTCCGGCCCGGCGGCCGGCACCGCGTCGCGTCCAGCGCCGCGACTCCCTCGGTCAAGTTGCCAATACCCGAAGCCGCGAACCGGACCGTCCGGCCCGTGGTACGACTGCATCGACAGCAGGGTGTACGGCGGGTCCGTGCAGGTCGAAGCGGCAGCCGGCAGCCCGGATGCGGCGGGTTGGGAGAACGGGCGGCCGATGGCGACGGGCAGACACTCCACGCTGATCCGCGACCCGAGCCATCCGCAGCGGGCCACTCCGGTGGAACTCTTCTACGACCTCGTCTTCGTCTTCATGCTGGCCCGGCTGGCCGAGGCATTGATCATGAAGCTGACCCCGCTCGGCGTCTACCAGACGCTTCTGCTGCTGCTGGCCATCTGGTGGGTGTGGTCCTACACCAACCTGACCACCGACACGCTCGACTCACGCCGCCCCGCCGTCCAACTCGTGGTCATCACGATCATGCTCGGCAGCCTGCTGATCTCGACCGCACTGCCCGAGGCGTTCAACGGCCGGGCCCTGCTCTTCGTCTCCTCGTACGTCGGCATCCACCTGTTCCGCAGTGCCGCCCTCGCGGTGATTCTGCGGAATCACCGGCTGCGCAACCGCCCGCTGCGCGGGATCTTCTGGTTCAGCCTCTCCGGCGCGATCTGGTTCGCCGGGGTCTTCGTCACCGGCACACCACGGCTGCTGCTCTGGACGGCAGCCCTGGCCATGGACTACCTCGGGCCGGTGGTGCGCTGGCCCACCCCGTGGATCGGACGCTCGCCTTCCTGGGAGTGGAACACCGCCGGGGAACACCTGGCCGAGCGGTACCGCCAGTTCATCATCATCGCCCTTGGCGAGAGCGTCGTGATCACTGCCCGCACGGTACGGAGCACCAACTACGGGCCGGAGCAGGCCGCGGCCGTACTGGTCTCGTTCGTCAGCACCGTACTGCTCTGGTGGATCTACTTCTACCGGGCTCGGGAGAAGCTCGGCAGCGCCATCATCGGCTCGGCCGACCCGGGCCGGGAGACCAAGTGGGCCGGGTACGCCCACCTGATCATGGTGGCCGGCGTCGTCCTGACCTCGGTCAGCGACGAGCTGGTCATCAGGCATCCGATGGGCAACACACCCGGCGGCTGGGTCGCGGTGATCGTCGGCGGTCCCACGCTCTTCCTCGCCGGCCGGATCCTGCTGGGACACGAGGTCTTCATCCGGGTGGCCCGACCCTGGCTGGTCGGGATCGCCGTGCTGGTCCTGACGGCACCGATGATGGTCCTGCTGCCGCCGCTGGCCGTCGCCGCGGTCGTGCTGCTCGTCCTGCTCGGGGTCGTCATCGCCGACGTGGTGACCGTCCACGAGCCCGGCGGCACGCCCAGCATCACCTAGCGGCTACGAGCGGGTCGGGGTGCCGAGCACGATCCGGGCGTCGTCCGGCAGCCGGCGGGTGGCGCCGCGCCGGTCCAGCAGTTCGAGTAGCGGCACCGCCACCCGCCGGGTCGTACCGAGGGCCTGTCGCGCGGTGCTGAGGGTGAACGGCTGCGGCAGTTCGGCAAGTACCCGGATCGCCCGGTCGGGGGCGTCCGGCAACAGGACGACGTTGTCGGCGAGCTTGAGCAGGACACCAGCGCGAACCGCGGCGCCGATCTCCCGGTATCCGAGCCCGAACTCGGCGAGCCGGGCCGCCTCCGGGGCCACGAACGGCCGCTCGGCCAGCTCCGCGCCGACCCGGCGTACCGCCCGGGCAACCTGCTCGGGCAGGCCGCCGGCCGCCCCGTCCACGCCGATCCGGCCGTCCCGGGTCAGCAGTGGCGCCGCGACCAACGCCTCGACCAGGAGCCGGTCCGGCAGGTCGAGCAGCCGGCGGGCGGTCTCGACCGGTACCCCGGGCTCCAGCGGATGCGCCCGCGTCCACCGGGTCACCCCGTCGACCAGTCGCCGCCCCAGTTCCCGCCAGTGCGCCGGGTCGGCGTGCCAGTCCCCCACCACCGGCGTGGTCGTCACCGTCACGCCCATCCGCTCCAGCGCGGACCGCCGGACCAGGCCACGCCGGGCCAGCTCACCCGCCTCGTCGGGGCGGCCGTCCAACCCGGCAAGCACCGCCGCCCGGCCAGCCGCCGCACCACGCCGGCTCAACCTCGGCGGTACGACGTCGAGCACCGTCACCCCGCCGGCCACGTGCCGCCGACCGGGATCCCGCAGCAACGCCCGGTCACCGACGCAGAGCGGTAGCGGCCGGTCCAGCCGCAGCCGGGCGGTGTCGGCGCCGAGCGGGCGTACCCGGGCGGTCACCGCGGCGGAGCCGACGTGCAGGGTCAGCTCCGCCGGCAGCCGCGCCACCGGATCACCGACCAGCCGGACGTCGACCAGGTCGGTCTGCTGGAACCGTCCCGGGGTGAGCAGCGCGTCGCCCCGGCCGACCTGCTCCCGGGCCACCCCGCGCAGGTTGACCGCGACCCGGGCCACCCCGGCGACCTCGGAGACCTGGGTACCGAGGGTCTGCAACCCCCTGATCCGGACCCGCCGCCCGTCACCGGTCAGCTCCAGCTCGTCACCGGTGCGCAGCACTCCCCCGCCGAGGGTGCCGGTCAGCACCGTGCCGCTGCCCCGGATGGTGAACGCCCGGTCCACCCAGAGCCGCACCGGGCCGCCCGGCTCCGGTACCGGCAGCCGGGCGGCGAGCCGGTCCAGGGCGGCGCGCAGCTGCGGCAACCCCGCCCCGGTGAGCGCGCTGGCCGAGACCGCCTCGACCGGGCCGAGCGAGGTGGCGGCGATCTGGGCGAGCGCCAGTTCGGTTGCGGCGGCCGGATCGGCCAGGTCGGTTCGGGTCACCACCAGCAGCCCGTGCCGGACTCCGAGCGCGTCCAGCGCGGCCAGGTGCTCGGCGGACTGCGGCATCCAGCCCTCGTCGGCGGCGACCACGAAGAGCGCGGCCGGGACCGGACCGACCCCGGCCAGCATGTTCGGGACGAACCGCTCGTGCCCGGGTACGTCCACGAAGGCCAGTACCGTGCCGGACGGCAGTGCGGTCCAGGCGAAGCCGAGGTCGATGGTCATGCCCCGGCGCCGCTCCTCCGCCCAGCGGTCCGGCTCCATCCCGGTCAACGCCCGGACCAGCGTGGACTTGCCGTGGTCGACGTGTCCGGCGGTGGCGATGACCTGCACGTCAGCTCTCCCGCCAGCTCCGGGGCACCCGCAGGAGGGCGTTGCGCACCGCCTCGTCCCGGTCGGCGGGTACGCAGCGCAGGTCGAGCAGCAGGCGACCCCGTTCGAGCCGACCGACCATCGGCGGGTCACCGAGGCGCAGCGGTTCGGCGTACTCCTCGGGTAGTGCGAGGGCCCACGAGTCGAGGGTGACCTCCGGCGCCCCGCCGCCACCGACGACGGCGTGCGTGGCGACCACCTCGGCCTTCAGGCCACCGGCCGCCAGCCGGTCGCGGAGCCGCTCGGTACGCAGCCGCAACGCGGCCGGGGTGGCCCGCAACGCCCGCCAGGTGGGGGTTTCCGGACCGGTAAGGGTCGCCTCCAGGGCGGCCAGGGTCAGCTTGTCCACCCGCAGCGCCCGGGCAAGCGGATGCCGGCGCAACAGCTCGACCAGGTCGGCGTCGCCGAGCACCAGCCCGGCCTGCGGACCGCCGAGCAGCTTGTCGCCGCTCGCGGTGACAAGCGCCGCACCGGCCCGCAACGCGGAGGCGGCGTCCGGCTCGGCCGGCAGCAGCGGGTCCGGCGCGAGCAGCCCGGAGCCGATGTCCACCACCACCGGTACGCCGAGGGTGGCCAGCTCCTCGACGGGTACGGCCGCGGTGAAGCCCCGGACGACGAAGTTCGACGGGTGCACCTTGAGCACGAAGGCGGTACCCGGCCCGACCGCCGCCGCGTAGTCGGCCAACCCGGTCCGGTTGGTGGTGCCCACCTCCCGCAGTGTCGCGCCGGTGCTGGCCAGCAGGTCCGGCAGCCGGAACCCGTCGCCGATCTCCACCAGCTCACCCCGGCTGACCACGATCTCCCGGCCGGCGGGCTCGCCGTCCGGGCGGAACGCGGCGGTCAACGCGGTCGCGACCAGGGCAAGGGCGGCGGCACCGTTGTTGACCACGTGCACCGCTTCGGCCGCCGGTACCGCCGAGGCGAGCGCGGCCAGCACGCCCCTGCCCCGGCGGGCCCGCCGGCCGGTCCGCAGGTCGAGTTCCACGTCGGTGTGGCCGGCCGCCGCGATCACGGCGTCGACGGCCGCCGCCGACAGTGGCGCCCGGCCGAGGTTGGTGTGCAGCACCACGCCGGTGGCGTTGAGCACCGGGCGCAGTCCGGTGGTGGTGGCCGGCAGTGCGGCGAGGGTGGCCGGGACGACCTCCTCGGGGAGGATCTCACCGCGCCGCACCCGGTCCTGGGCGGCGCTGAGCACGGCCTTGAGCCGGACCCGTCCGACGGTCGCCTCGGCGCTGGCCAGCCGGGGGTCGGCGAGCAGGACGTCGGTGCGTGGCACCCGTCGCCGCGGATCGACCGCCCCGTCCATTCCCACCTCGCTGTAGAAACCCGTTCACTCGGCACTTAACCACATTCGATCTCCAGCCGCCCGGGGAAGTCCACGACCGGCCGGGATGGACGGTGGCGATCGGAGCGCGCCGGGGCGGGTCAGCCGGCCGGGGTGACCGCGCCGGGGCCGGGCAGCAGGTCGACGTCGGCGGCCCGGATCGGCTCGCCGCAGGCGGAACAACTCAGCTCGACGTGACCGACCTGCCCGCAGGCCCGGTGCCGGTGCAGCACGGGTGGGCCCGCCTCGCCGGCGGTCCACCGGTCGCCCCAGCGGACCATGACGAGGAGCAGGTCGCAGAGTTCCTGTCCCTTGTCGGTGAGCAGGTACTCGTACCGCGGCGGCCGGTTCGAGTACTCCCGCCGCTGGAGGACACCGTGCTCGACCAGCCAGCGGAGCCGCTCGGCGAGCACCTTGGTGGAGATGCCGAGATCCTGCTGGATCTGGTCGAACCGGGTGATCCCGGCGTAGACGTCGCGCAGGATCAGCGGGGACCAGGGTTCTCCGACGACGTCCAGGGTGCGGGCGATCGAGCAGGCCATCTCGGCGAACCGGGTTCGCTGCATGCCACCACCCTAGGCGATCTGACTTCCTTCAGGGAAGGGACTTCGGTTAGAGTGTGCCGGACCACATCCTTTCTTCAGGGAAGTCACCGTGGAGGAACCATGAACCGACCTCAGGTGGTACCGGCCGAGCAGTGGCGGACCGCCCTGGCCACGCTGCGCGACAAGGAGAAACAACTCACTCGGGCGCTGGACGCCCTGGCCGCCGAGCGGCGCCGGCTGCCGATGGTCCGCGTCGACAAGGACTACCGGTTCGTCGGCCCGGACGGGCCGGTGGGGCTGCCGGATCTGTTCGAGGGACGCCGGCAGCTCATCGTCTACTGCTTCATGTGGCACGGCGCCGACCACGTCTGCTCGGGCTGCGCGATGTTCACCGACAACATCGGACACCTCGCCCACCTGCACGCCCGGGACACCTCGCTGGCGCTGGTCTCCCGGGGGCCGCTCGCCGAGATCCTGCCGGTGCGGGAGCGGATGGGCTGGTCGATCCCCTGGTACTCCTGCGCCGACAGCGACTTCACCGACGACATGGACGCGGGCGACGGATTCGGGCTCAACGTCTTCCTCCGCGACGGTGCCGAGGTCTACCGCAGCTACTTCACCACCGACCGAGGGGTGGAACGGCTCGGCAGCGGCTGGACCTTCCTCGACCTCACGCCGTACGGGCGGCAGGAGACCTGGGAGGACTCGCCGGACGGGTGGCCACAGGGGCAGCCGTACGGGTGGTGGCGGCTGCACGACGAGTATCCGGCGGAGACCGCGGCCCCGAGCGGCACGGTCGGCGTCGATTCGGTGCGGGGGCGGTCGTGAGCGGCCGTACGCCCGTCGCCGAACTGCTCTTCCGGGCCGGGGACGCGGCGCCGATGAGCCTGGACGAGGCGACGGTACGACCATGGAGCCAGGCCCGGACGGCGTTGGAGTCGACGGCGAAGGGCTGGCTGACGACCGTACGGCCGGACGGCCGGCCGCACGTCGCGCCGGTGATGCCGGTCTGGGCCGACGACGCGCCCTGCTTCACCACCCGCCCCGGCTCGCGCAAGGGCCGGAACCTGGCCGGCGCCCCGGCCTGCGCGCTCAGCGTCGCCGCCGCCGACCTCGACCTGGACCTCGTGCTGGAGGGCGATGCCGTCCGGCTGCGGGACCCGGCGCTGCTCCGGCAGGTGGCCGACACCCTCGCGGAGAAGTACCGGTGGGAGCTGACGATCCGCGACGGCATCGTCCGCGATCCCGGACTGCCGGGCGAACCCGAGTACGCCTTCTACCGGGTCACCGTGCTGCGCGGCTTCGGCTACGGCGCCGACGGGTCGACCGCGACCCGCTGGCGCTTCGGCTGAACTGCGGAGCGGTCGGCGGGTGCGACGATGGTCCGATGAGCACCGGGGAGCGCCATCGACTCACCCAGTACGCGCACGGCGGCGGCTGCGCCTGCAAGATCCCGCCGGGCGAGCTGGAGGAGGTGGTGGCCGGACTGGTCGGCACGTCCGTTCCGGCGGGGCCGGGTGAACTGCTGGTCGGGCTCGACGACGGCGACGACGCGGCGGTGGTCCGGTTGGAGTCGGGTACCGCAGTGGTGGCGACCGCCGACTTCTTCACCCCGGTGGTCGACGACCCGTACGACTGGGGCCGGATCGCCGCCGCCAACGCCCTCTCCGACGTCTACGCGATGGGCGGTACCCCGGTGGTGGCGGTGAACCTGCTGGCCTGGCCCCGGGAGGTGCTGCCGCTGACCCTCGCCGCCGAGGTACTGCGCGGCGGGTTGGACGTGGCCCGGGAGGCGGGCTGTCACGTGGCCGGTGGGCACAGCGTGGACGACCCCGAGCCGAAGTACGGGATGGCGGTCACCGGGATCGCCGACCCGGAGCGGCTGCTGCGTAACGACGCCGGCCGGGCAGGGCTGCCGCTGACCCTGACCAAGCCGCTCGGTGTCGGGGTGCTCAACAGCCGGCACAAGCAGACCGGCGAGGTGTTCGCGCAGGCGGTGGCGGCGATGACCGAACTGAACCGGGCCGCCTCGGTGGCGGCGGTGGCGGCCGGGATCCGCTGCGGCACCGACGTGACCGGGTTCGGGCTGCTCGGCCACCTGCACAAGCTGGCCCGGGCGTCCGGCTTGACCGCCCGGGTGGAGGCGTCGGCCGTACCGTATCTGGACGGTGCCCGGGCGGCGCTGGCCGACGGTTTCGTCAGCGGCGGCACCCGGCGGAACCTGGCCTGGGTGCGCCCGCACCTGGACGCGGCCGGGATCGCCGAGGACGAGTTGCTGCTGCTGGCCGACGCGCAGACCTCCGGCGGGCTGCTGCTCGCCGGTGAGCTGCCCGGCCATCCGGTGGTCGGCGAACTGCTGCCGGCCCGGGACGGCGGGCGGACCCTGGTCGTCACCGGTTGAGCCCGCCGGACAGGCCGGCGAAACGCGGAACGGGTCCCCGGGATCGACGATCCCGGGGACCCGGAGGGCGCAACCCGCTGCTACTGCTGCTTACTTGGCGCCAGCGGTGAGCGGGGCCAGCTTCGGGTCGTTGGCGTACGCCTCGACCACGTTCTTCTTGGTGACGATCAGCGGCTCCAGCAGGTTGGCCGGGACGACCTTGACACCGTTGTTGTAGGACTCGGTGTCGTTGGTCTTCGCCTCGTTACCGGCCTGGAGGGCCTTGACCATCTCGATGGTCTCCTTGACCAGGTTCCGGGTGTCCTTGTTGATCGTGGAGTACTGCTCGCCGGCCACGATCGACTTGACCGACTCCACCTCGGAGTCCTGCCCGGTGACCACCGGCAGCGGCTTGCCGGCGCCCTTGACCGAGGTCAGGATCGCCCGGGCCAGGGTGTCGTTCGGGGAGAGGACACCGTCCAGCGTCTTGCTGCTGTAGGTGGAGGTGAGCAGCGAGTCCATCCGCCGCTGGGCGTTCTCGGCCTTCCAGCCGTCGGTGGCGGTCTGCTTGATGTCGGTCTGGCCCGAGCCGACCACCACGTTGCCGGCGTCGATCTCCTTCTTCAGCACGTCCATCGCGCCGTCGAAGAAGACACCCGAGTTGTTGTCGTCAGGCGAGCCGGAGAAGAGCTCGATGGTGTACGGCCCGTTCGGCTTCTTGGCCTTCATGCCCTCGAGCAGGGCCTGGCCCTGGAGCTGGCCGACCTTGAAGTTGTCGTACGCGACGTAGTAGTCGACGTCCTTGCTGTTCTTGATCAGCCGGTCGTAGGCGATGACGTACGCGCCGGCCTGCTTGGCCTGCTCCACCTGGGTGGTGAGCTGCGCCGCGTCGGTCGCGCCGATGACGATCACCTTGGCGCCCTTGGTGACCATCGCCGAGATCTGCGCCTGCTGGTCGGCGACGGTGCCGGTGGCGCCGGCGTACTGCACGTCGGAGGAGAAGCCTGCCTCCTTGAGCCCGTTGGTGAACAGGTCACCGGCGAGCACCCAGTTCTCGGAGGTCTTGGCCGGCAGCGCCACACCGATGAGCGAGTTGGCGGCGAAGCCCTTCTCGGACCCGGCGTCGCCGCCGCCGTCGGTGGACCGCTCGGAGCAGGCCGTGAGGGCCAACAGGGCGATGGCGCCGGCGGCGACACCCCTGGTTAGGAACTTACGCATTGCAGGTTGCCCTTCTTTACAGGGTGGTGGGGGTGGGGCGGAGGTTTTCCGCCCCACCGGCGGTGGCCGTCAGCGGGCCACCGGAGTCTTGGCGGGCTCCTGACCCGTCTCGACGCTGGGAGCCGCCAGGGTGGGTGCCTCCCGGCGGAAGGGGCGGGTCACCGATCCGATGACCGAGAAACGTCCCCGGTTCTTGTTGTAGACGTCGAACGCGACGGCCAGCAGCAGGACCAGACCCTTGATGATCTGCACCCGGTCCGAGCCGACACCCATCAGCTGGAGGCCGTTGTTGAGTACGGCCATCACCAGACCGCCGACGATCGAGCCGCTGATCGTGCCGAGGCCGCCGGAGACCGCCGCGCCGCCGATGAAGACCGCGGCGATGGCGTCCAGCTCCCAGCCGATGCCGTCCTGCGGGCCGGAGGCGGCCGACCGGGCGACGAAGATCATGCCGGCCAGCGCGGCCAGCACCGACATGTTCATCATGACCAGGAAGTTGACCCGCTTGAGCTTGACGCCGGAGAGTTCCGCCGCCCGCGAGTTGCCGCCGACCGCGTAGATGTGCCGGCCGCCGGCGGTGTTCCGGGTGATGAAGGAGTAGATCACCACGAGTACGCCGAGGATGATGCCGGAGACCGGGAAGCTGGTCCCGACCCGGCCGCCAGCGAACCGGAAGGCGGCGTACAGGATCACCGCGACCGGCACGGCGACCCGGATGGCCGAGATCCACAGCGGCGCGACGTCGGCGTCCATCTCCCGGCGGGTACGCCGGACCCTCCACTCCCGGACCACCACGGCGACCGCGACGAGCAGGCCGAGCAGCAGGGTGAGGTTGTTGTAGCCGGTGTCCGGACCGACCTCCGGCAGGAAGCCGGCGCCGATCACCTTGAAGCCCTCCGGCACGGGAATGGTGTCGGCGCTGCCGATGAACTGGTTGCCGCCCCGGAACAGCATCATGCCGGCCAGGGTGACGATGAACGCCGGTACCCCGATGTAGGCCACCCAGAAGCCCTGCCAGGCCCCGATCACCGCGCCGACCAGCAGGCCGAAGAGGATCGCCACCGGCCAGGGCAGCGACCACTCCTGCATGGACTGGGCCACCACGATGCCGACGAAGGCGGCGATCGAGCCGACCGACAGGTCGATGTGGCCGGCGACGATCACCATCAGCATCCCGATGGCCAGGATCAGGATGTACGAGTACTGGCTGACCAGCGAGATCATGTTGCTCGAGTTCAGCGTCAGCCCGTCGGTCAGGACCTGGAACAGCAGGACGATCGCCACCAACGTGAAGATCATCCCGAACTGCCGGGCGTTTGATGTCGTCCCCGCGAACAGGGACTTCTGGAGTTCCTTTATGCGACTCACCGGATCTGCGCCTTCTTCGCTGAGGTCATCTGCTTCATGAGGAGTTCCGGATCGGCGTCCCGCCGTTCGATGTTGCCGGTGATGGTGCCCTCGAAGACCGTGTAGATGCGGTCGCAGAGGCCGATCAGTTCCGGCAGCTCCGAAGAGATGACGATGACGCCCTTCCCCTGGTCGGCGAGCTGCTGGATGATGCCGTAGATCTCGTACTTGGCGCCGACGTCGATGCCCCGGGTCGGCTCATCCAGGATGAGCAGGTCCGGGTCGGTGAACATCCACTTGGCCAGCACCACCTTCTGCTGGTTGCCGCCGGAGAGCTTGGCGACGCCCTCGTCCACGGTCGGGGCCTTGACCCGCAGGCTCCTGCGGTAGCTCTCGGCGGCCTGGTGTTCCCGGACCGGGTCGACCACACCGTGGTCGGTGATCTTCGAGAGCTTGGCGGAGACCACCGAGGTCTTGATGTCGTCGAGCAGGTTCAGGCCGAGCGACTTGCGGTCCTCGCTGACGTACGCCAGGCCGTGCTTGATGGCGTCGGCGACCGACTTCAGCACGATCTCCCTGCCGTCCTTGAAGATCCGCCCGCCCTGGTAGACGCCGTACGAGCGGCCGAAGACGCTCATCGCCAGCTCGGTACGACCGGCGCCCATCAGCCCGGCGAACCCGACGATCTCGCCCCGCCGCACGGTGAAGCTGGAGCCCTTGGCCACCATCCGGTCGGGCGAGACGGGGTGCCGGACGGTCCAGTCCCGCACCTCGAAGAAGACCTCACCGATCTTGGGCGTGTGGTCGGGGAACCGGCTGTGCAGCTCCCGGCCGACCATGCCCCGGACGATCCGGTCCTCGTCCACCCCGTCCGCCTTGACGTCCAGGGTCTCGATGGTCCGGCCGTCCCGCAGGATGGTGATCGAGTCGGCGATCTCGGCGATCTCGTTCAGCTTGTGCGAGATGATGATCGAGGTGATGCCGCGCTGCTTGAAGCCGCGCAGCAGGTCCAGCAGGTGCTGGGAGTCGGCCTCGTTCAGCGCGGCGGTCGGCTCGTCCAGGATGAGCAGCTTGACGTCCTTGGCGAAGGCCTTGGCGATCTCGACGAGCTGCTGCTTGCCCACGCCGATGTCCTTGATCAGCGTGTCCGGGTCCTCGCGCAGCCCGACCCGGGCCATCAGCTCCAGCGCCTGCCGGTTCGCGCTCTTCCAGTCGATCGCGCCGGCCCGCCGGGGCTCGTTGCCGAGGAAGATGTTCTCGGTGATGGACATCCCGGGCACCAGGGCGAGTTCCTGGTGGATGATCACGATGCCGGCCTGCTCGCTGGCCCGGATGTCGGAGAAGCGGCTCTCCTCACCCCGGTAGATGATCTGCCCCGAGTAGCTGCCGTACGGGTAGACCCCGCTGAGCACCTTCATCAGGGTCGATTTGCCCGCGCCGTTCTCCCCGGCGATCGCGTGGATCTCGCCGCGCCGGACCACGAGGTTGACGTCCGAGAGCGCCCTGACCCCGGGAAACTCCTTGGTGATCGAGCGCATCTGGAGCAGTACGGGACCGTCGTTCATCGCCGACGCTCCCCGGTCCGGGCCGGTACGGCGGACCGGCGGGAGGCGGCCGTCGCGGGCCGCCCGTCGTCGGGGCGCCAGAGGGAACCGCGCGCGTCCAGCGGCTGGTCGCCGCGCCGCGTCATCAACATCATTGTTGCCTCCGGGCAGGTCGTTCAGACCGGCTGACATTCTTTTGTTGCCTGGAGGAACTTATTGGAAAGCGAGGAAGTTTCGCAAGATTTCGTGACCTGGTCTTGACAAATTCACAGGCTTCCGGCTCATCAGCTGGTACCGGGCGTCACCGTAGGTATCGGGCGTACACCACCGGGCCCGATCAAGACGTTTCGGCCGGAGCATCCGCAGAGGCACCGGGACCGCCGCCGGGGCACCAGTCGTCGGTTCCCCGCCGTTGGCTGGCGGTCCGCCCGGCGATCGACGGGATCAGACCCGGTCCTGCCCGCCGAGCGCGCCCACCATACGCGCGTCACCCTCCGCCACCGCCACGGCGGGCCGCCGGAAAGTGCGGCCCGTCACGCTGCTGGCCAGCAGCCCGGACCCGGTTCGTCCGGTGACCGGGGGTGGCTACGGTGCGTCGGCCTCCCGGCTCGCCTGCCGCTCCCGCTGCGGCACCACGGTGTACTTCGGGTCCCGGGCGGAGACGACCCCGGCCTCGAAGACACCGAACCGGGTCAGCACCGAGGCCGCCAGCAGGGCCGCGCCGGAGAGCACCGAGAGCGTCCGGCTGCGCCGGGCCAGCAGCGCACCTGCGGTACCGGCGGCCAGCAGCAACCGGGCGCCCTGGAGCAGCCGGGCCGGCCGGCCCGTCCGGTACGGCTCGCCGGTCAACCCCATCCGGCCGATCCGGCGCTCGGCGACCGTCTCGAGCACCGCCCCGGCCACCGCCAGCCGGACGGCCGGGCCGCTCTGCGCCGCCGGCGTGGTGATCAGGCCGGCGCCCGCACCCGCTGCCAGCGCGCTGCCGGCGAAGAGCAACGGCAGGTCCGGGTAGGCGTCGTGCCAGGCCGGCATGGCGGTGTCGGCGAGCAGCACTCCGGTGTACGTCGCCAGCGCCGGTGCCGCCGCGGCGGCGGCCAGCCCGGAGATCCGGCCGAGGGGTGGCAGCAGCCGACGGGCCAGCCCGGGTACGCCCCAGCGGGGCAGGACCGCGGCGAACTCGCTCAGCGCGGCCACCCCCGCCGCCGGCCCGAACACGGCCAGCAGCCAGGTCCCCATCGACATCGGTGAGGTCGGCTTGGCGACCCGCAACATGTGGTGGAACCGGGCCGGCCGGCCGAGATCGTTGATCAGGAAGTAGGTGCTCGCACCGAGGGCACCCAGCGAGACGAGCCGGCCGGACCGGCGCAGTGCCGGCCGCCCGGTCAGGTCCGCACCGGCGGCCAGCAGCGACGATCCGGCGGCCAGCCCGCCGGTGAACAGGTACGCCGGGATGTCCCGCCGCCACACCGGCGCCTTGACCACCGGCCGCCCGTAGTACGAGCTGAACTCGGCAGGCGGGACGACCACCGGCTGCCCGGCGACGACACCGGGCCCCGCACCGCCCTGCCACCCGGAGCGGCGTCGCAGCTCCCCCCCGTTGTGCTGGGCGAGGCCGTCCGCGGCCGCCCGGAGCCGCTGGCCGAGCGGCCCGCCGCCGTCCGGTCCCGGCTCGGTCATGGCACCTCCTCGAATCGCTCGTCGGGCCGCCCTCGCCCAGGTCCGGCGGACGCGGTCCGGGCGGTCACCGGGGCCGCCCGACGAAGGCGGCGACCGCGGCGGCCGTCATGGTGAGTGCGGCCAGCCCGGCCCGACGCCACATCCGGGGCAGGTCGCGGGTGGTCACCACCGGATCCGGCGGCAGCCCGTACACCTCGGGTTCGTCGAGCAGCAGGAAGAACGCGCCGTCCCCACCCACCCCGTCGTCCGGGTCGTGCCCGTAGAGCCGGGCCTCGGCGACACCGTCGGCGTGCAGCCGCTCCACCCGGGCGCGGGCCCGCTCGCGCAGCTCGTCGAGCTCGCCGTACTGGATCGACTCGGTGGGGCAGGCCTGGGCGCATGCCGGCATCCGGCCGGCGCCGATCCGGTCGTAGCAGAGCGTGCACTTCCACGCCCGGCCGTCGCCCTTGCGCTGGTCGATGACGCCGTACGGGCAGGCGGGGATGCAGTAGCCGCAGCCGTTGCAGATGTCCTCCTGCACCACCACGGTGCCGAACTCGGTACGGAACAGCGAGCCGGTCGGGCAGACGTCGAGGCAGGCGGCCTCGGTGCAGTGCTTGCAGACGTCCGACAGCATCAGCCAGCGCAGGTCGGCCCGGCCGTCCCGGTCCGCCTGCCGGCCGGGCAGGTCGGTGCCGGGCATGCCGAGGAACTGGGTTCCCGCCGCCATCCGGCCCGCCGGGGCGGGATCCGGGGCCGGCGGCACGCCGGGGCTGGTCCCCTGCTCGACGACCACTCCGGCAGCCGCCTCGGCGGTCGCCGGGGCAATCGGCGGCCCGCTCGGAAGACCGGCCAGCGGCGGTGACGACTGCCAGCCGACCCGCCGGGGCTGCTCGACGAAGGCCACGTGCCGCCACGAGTTGGCCGTCAGCGCCCCGGTGTTGTCGTAGGACATGCCGAGCAGGTCGAGCCCGCTCTCCGGCACCAGGTTCCACTCCTTGCAGGCGACCTCGCAGGCCTTGCAGCCGATGCAGACGCTGGTGTCGGTGAAGAATCCCATCCGGGGTGGCGGGTCGAGGTGACCGGCCCGCTCGGCGGGGTTGACCGGCGCCTCTGAGGGCCGCGTCTCGACCATGCTCATGCCTCCCGTTCCGGGTCGCCGTCGTCGTTCGGCCGCCCGGGTGCGCCGCCGGCACCGGTGTCCTGCGGGCCGACGGTGACTATCGGCGGATGGTGCCCGTCGAGGCCGGCCCGCCGCCGGTAGCCGGCGAGGTGGTCGAGCAGTTCCGGGCCTCTCGGGCGGCGGCCGGCCCGGATGTCGCAGGTGCCGACCTTGCTCTCCTGGATGAGTACGTTCGGGTCGAGGGTGACCCCGAAGAGGTCGTTCGCCGGCTCGCCCCGGACCAGCCCGTTGCCGCCGAAGTGGTACGGCAGCCACACCTGGTGGATGAGCCGGCCCTCGATCCGCAGCGGGGTGAGCCGGTCGGTCACCATCACCCGCGCCTCGATCACGCCCCGGCTGGTGACCAGGTGTGCCCAGCCCAGGTGCGTCAGTCCACGTTCGACGGCCAGCTCCGGCCCCACCTCGACGAACATCTCCGGTTGCAGTTCAGCCAGGTACCGGACGTTGCGACTCATCCCGCCCGCCGTGTGGTGCTCGGTGAGCCGGCTGACGGTGAAGACGTACGGGAAGACGTCGGAGTGCGGCTCCGGCGGGCTCGGGTTGGTCGGGTTGTCCGGCCGGTCGTACGTCTTGCGGATCGGATTGGCCTGCTGGCCGTAGAGCGGGTTGCGGATCGGGGACTCGACCGGCTCGTAGTGCGTCGGCAGCGGCCCGTCGAGAATCCCGGCCGGCGCGTACAGCCAGCCCTTCCCGTCGCCCTGCATGATGAACGGGTCGTCGCCGGCCAGTGCCGCCACCCCGGTCGCGCCCGGGTCCGGCCGGTACGACGGCGGCTTGTTCTTCTCGAAGTCGGGTACGTCGTGCCCGGTCCACTCGCCCCGCTCCGCGTCCCACCAGACGTACCGCTTGCGTTCGCTCCACGGCCGCCCCTCCGGATCCGCCGAGGCACGGTTGTAGAGGAGTCGCCGGTTGAGCGGCCAGGCCCAGCCCCACTCGGCGGCGACCCAGTTCTGCTCGCCGCCAGGCTTGCGCCGGGCCGCCTGGTTGACCCCGTCGGCGAAGACCCCGGTGTAGATCCAGCAGCCGCCTACTGTGGAACCGTCGTCCTTCATCTCCACAAAGGAGTTCAGCGGGCGGCGGGTGGCCACCTCGTAGCCGTTGATCTCCCGTAGCACCGCCTCGGCCTCCGGCTCGGCGTGCGGGCCCTCGGTGGGATAGTCCCAGGCCAGGTCGAGCAGGGCCCGGTCGCGGGGTCGGGTGGAGCCGGCGAGCTTGCCCCGGATGATCCGGCCGAGGTGGTAGAAGAACCAGAGCTCGGAGCGGCAGTCGCCGGGTGCCTGGACGGCCTTCTCCCGCCACTGCAACAGCCGCTGGGTCTGGGTGAAGGTGCCGGGTTTCTCCACGTGCGAGGCGGCCGGCAGGAAGAAGACCTCGGTCCTGCACCGCTCCGGGGCGATCTCGCCGGTCTCCACCTCCCGGCTGTCCTTCCAGAACGTCGCGCTCTCGATCATGAAGAGGTCGCGGACCACCAGCCAGTCCAGGTTGGCCATGCCGAGCCGCTGGGCGCGGCCGTGCGCCGAGCCGATCGCCGGGTTCTGGCCGAGCAGGAAGTACCCCTTGACCCTGCCGTCGATCATGTTGAAGACGGTCTGGTACGTCCCGTGGTCGCCGGTCATCCGGGGCAGGTAGTCGTAGCAGAAGTCGTTCTCCGGGGTGGCCGCCGCTCCCCAGTACGCCTTGAGCAGGTTCACCGCGTACGCCCGGGCGTTGCTCCAGAAGCCCTTCTGGCCCGGGTGCTGGATGCTCCCGATCCACGTCTCGAAGGTCGGATGCTCGACGTGGTTCGGCATCGGCAGATAGCCGGGGAGCAGGTTGAACAGCGTCGGGATGTCGGTCGAGCCCTGGATGCTGGCGTGCCCGCGCAGCGCCAGGATCCCGCCACCGGGCCGGCCGACGTTGCCGAGCAGGAGCTGGATGATCGCCCCGGTCCGGATGTACTGCACCCCGACACTGTGCTGGGTCCAGCCGACCGAGTAGACGAGCATGGTGGTGCGGTCCCGCTTCGAGTTCTCCGTCCAGGCCCGGGCGACCTCCTCGAACCTCTCCCGGGGGACCCCGCAGACCCGCTCGACCAGTTCCGGGGTGTAGCGGGCGTAGTGCCGCCGGAGGATCTGATAGACGCAGCGCGGGTGCTGGAGGGTCTCGTCCCGTTCCTCCTGGCGGGAGACCGGCGGTCCGTGCGACTCGTGCCGCAGCCCGGCAGCGCTCTCCCGCTCGGTGGCGGTGTCGTTACCTCCGTCGTTCTCCTGGCCGGCGTACTGCCAACTCGACTGGTCGTAGCTGGTCCGGTCGGGGTCGTAGCCGGAGAAGAGGCCGTCGAGATCCTCGGTGTCCTGGAAGTCCTCGCTGACGATGCTCGCCGCGTTGGTGTAGGCGAGCACGTACTCCCGGAAGTCCAGTTCGTTCTCCAGGATGTACCGCACGATTCCGCCGAGGAACGCGATGTCGGTGCCGGCCCGGATCGGCGCGTACGTGTCGGCGAGCGCGCTGGTCCGGGTGAAGCGGGGATCGACGTGGATGATCTTGGCGCCCCGTTCCTTCGCCTCCATCACCCACTGGAAGCCGACCGGATGCGCCTCGGCCATGTTCGAGCCCTGGATGATGACGCAGTCACTGTTGAGCAGATCCTGCTGGAAGTCCGTCGCGCCGCCGCGACCGAAGCTGATCCCCAGACCGGGGACGGTGGCGGAGTGTCAAATCCGGGCCTGGTTCTCGATCTGGATCGCCCCCATCGCGGTGAACAGCTTCTTGATGAGGTAGTTCTCCTCGTTGTCCAGGGTCGCGCCGCCGAGGCTGGCGATGCCGAGGGTGCGGTGCAGCGGCCGGCCCTCGTCGTCGACGTCCTCCCAGGTGGCGTCCCGGGCGGCGAGCACCCGGTCGGCGATCATGTCCATCGCGGTCGGCAGGTCCAGCTCTTCCCAGTCGGTGCCGTACGGACGGCGGTAGAGCACCCGCTGCTGGCGCAACTCGCTGGTGACCAGGTTCTTGCTGGCGGCGCCCTTCGGGCAGAGCCGGCCCCGGGAGATCGGGCTGTCCGGATCTCCCTCGATCTGGGTGACCCGGCCGTCGGAGACGTAGACCCGCTGCCCGCAGCCGACCGCACAGTACGGGCAGACCGACCGGGCGACCGAGTCGGCGCTGTCGGTCCGCGGGGTCAACCCGGCGGAGCGGGCCGACTTCGCGGCGGCTCCCCGGCCGAGCGGGTCGGTGCCGGTGAGCTGGCGGTAGACCGGCCAGCCCTCGATCCAGGTGCGTACCCCCACCGTCAGCACCTCCTCCAGCCGGTCGCCCGACCCTCCGAGGGTAGGTCAGCCAGACCGTGCCCCGAGGAGAAGCGCCGAAACCCGTAAGGACCGGAAAGTGCCGAGAAATTTTCGGATCATCGCTCGACCGAGCAAACCCGCCCCGGCCTGCGAGGACGGGGCGAGGAGCCGCAGAACGGTTGCCAGCAACGCGAATGACTATGCCACTCGACGTGATTGTGGCAGTACTCTGACGCGATGTCTGTCGATCAATCCACCGAGACCGGATCGGATCACATCCCCCGGATCGACTTCGACCACCACTCCCCGGAGTACCGCGCCAACTGGCGGGCGATCTCCGACGACCAACTGGCGCGCTGCCCGGTCGCTCGGACCGACGCCTACGGCGGCTTCTGGGTGGTGGCCGACCACGACGGCGTCAGCCAGGTGATGCGGGACCACGCCACCTTCAGCTCGGGCCGGAACACCGAGGACCCATCAGACCCTCGGCAGGGCATCGTCATCCCATCCAACCCGATCAAGCAGATCCCGTTGGAGCTGGACCCGCCGGAGTACAACCCGTACCGGCGGATCATGAGCCCGTACTTCTCGCCGACAGCTGCCCGCGAGTCGCTGCCCTTCGCCGAGCAGGCCACCGACGCCCTGCTCGACCGGGTCTGCGCCAGCGGCCGGATCGACCTCGTGCTGGACTACGGCAACCCGCTGCCCGCACTGGCCACCATGAAGCTGATCGGGCTCCCGCTCGACGACTGGCAGACCTACGCCGAGCCGATGCACCGGGTCGCGGCGTCGCCGCCGAGCGACCCCGACTTCCCGCGCAACGTGCAGATCATGGGGCAGCTCGGCGGTGCCATCGCCGCCCAGGTGCCGAGGCTGCGCGAGGAGCCCGGCGAGGGGCTGCTGAGCGGACTGGCCACGGCCACCATCGAGGGCGAACCGCTGCCCGTCGAGGAGGTGGTCAGCGCCGCGCTGCTGGTGATCCAGGGCGGCGTGCACACCACCACCGCGCTCTTCGCGCACACCATGGTCTGGCTGGCCGACCATCCCGAACACCGGGCGGCGCTGATGGCCGACCCGTCACTGTGGGAGCACGCCACCGAGGAGTTCCTCCGGGTCTTCCCGCCGGCGATGGGCTTCGCCCGGACCGCCACCCGGGACGTCGAGCTCGGCGGGCAGCAGATCCGGGCCGGCGACCGGGTGATGATGTCCTTCGCCGCCGCCAACCGGGACCCGTCGGTCTTCCCCGACCCCGACGAGGTACGGCTGGACCGCTCCCCCAACCGGCACACCAGCTTCGGGCTCGGGATCCACCGCTGCATCGGGCTGAACCACGCCCGTGTCTGGTTCCCGCACATGGTGCGGCGGGTGCTCGAACGGATGCCGGACATCGTCATCGACCGGGACGCCACCCAGCAGAACGAGAGCGTCGGCGTGATCAACGGCTTCGTCAGCATGCCCGCCACGTTCACCCCGCACGAACCGCTCGGCGTGACCATGCCGGACTGACCCGGATGCCCGGTCCGGCCGGCGGTCGGGGCATGCCGCGATCCGGCACGCCCCACCGTCGGCCGGACCGGCACGCCGTGCGGCTCACGGGCGAGTCCGGGTACCCGGGCCCGAAGATCGCCCGTCCGATCTCCTCGCCGCGCCGCTCCGGGCCGGGTTCGGGGAACCACCCCGCCGGCCGGCACCGTCGGCCTACCGTCAGGAACGTGGCGGACGAGGCGGCGGACGGATGAGCGACACCCGCATGTACCGGGACGGCGCCCTCGTCGATCGGGGCTTCCCCGCCCGGGAGGTCGGCGCGCGACTGGCCGCCGACGACCGGGTGGTGATCTGGCTCGACGTCTGCGGGCCGACCGAGAACGACCTGCGGCTGCTCGCCGAGGAACTCGGGATGCACCAGCTCGCCCTGGAGGACGTCGTCCAGCAGGCCCAGCGGGCGAAGCTGGACCGGTACGACACCCACCTGTTCCTGAACACCTACATGGTGCGGCTGGACGCGGCCGGCGGGCTGACCGACAACGAGGTGTCGGCGTTCATCAAGCCCCGGGCGCTGGTGACGGTCCGCTACAGCGACCGGTTCGACCTACGACAGGTGCAGGCCCGCTGGGACGAGAGCGCCGAACTGGCCCGGCACGGGGTGGCCTTCCTGCTCTACGGCCTGCTCGACACCCTGATCGACGGCCACTTCGCGGCGGTGCAGCAGCTCGACGCGACCCTGGAGCGGGTCCAGGCCGCGATGTTCAAGGAGCGCCGTGGCCAGTCGGCCGACGGTGACCAGCGTGGCGACGTGCACGACGCGATGAGCCGAGACGAGGTGCAGCAGCGGATCTTCCTCGCCCGGCGGGATCTGGTCCGGCTGCGCCAGGTCACGCTACCGATGCGCGAGGTGGTGAACGCGCTGATGCGTCCCACCATGCACACCGTCGACCAGGAGATGTTGCCGTACTACCAGGACCTGTACGACCACGTGCTGCGGGTGATCGAGTGGAGCGACTCGCTTCGCGACCTGAACACGACGATGCTCGAAACGAACCTGATGTTGCAGAACAACCAGCTCAACCTGATCGTCAAGCAGGTCACCGCGTGGGCGGCGGTGATCGCCGTGCCGACGGCGGTGACCGGGTTCTTCGGGCAGAACCTCGCCTTTCCGTGGCGGCACACTCCGGCGGAGTTCATCATCTCGCTCGTCGTGACGCTCGGACTGGCGGTCGCGCTCTACGTGATCTTCCGCAAGAAGAGTTGGATCTGACCGAGGTCCGGGTCGCCCGCTTCGACGTTTCGGGGAGGCCGGCGTGCGCCGAGCCTCCCCGAAACGGTTCCGCCGGACGCGAGATATCGGAGCGGGCGGCGTCAGCGGGACCAGACGTCCTGCACGATGTCGGCGGCCTGGTCCTCCCACTGGGCGTACGCGAACGGGTACGCCGACACCTGCACCGCCTGGGCGGCATCGGTCAGCGGCCGGTCCCACCAGCGGTCGACGCGCTTGAGGCCGTCGAAGAAGGCGGTCGCCGAGTAGTCACGGTCCCGGATCTGCTCCGGCGAGCCCCAGCCCGACGACGGCCGCTGCTGGAACAGCCCCAGCGAGTCGTGGTCGTTCCACTGCCCCAGGTGGCCGAGGTTGCGCAGCTTCGACTCCTGGAGGGCGGTGGCGACGCCGATCACCGCGCCCCGCTGGCCCATGTCCATCTTGCGGGCCACCCGGACAATCTCCCGGGCGTTCTCCCGCTGCTCGTCGTCGAGGTCGATCCGCGACTGGTAACCCTGCACCCCGTTCGGGACCAGCTTGGCCCGGGACGGCCTGTCGTCCGAGTTGCCCCGGTCGGCGGGCCGGTAGCCGTCCCCGCGCGAGTCGTCGTTCCGCACCGACTGGCTGTACGCCGCCGACCGCACCCCCGGGTCACCGGCGGCGGCGACCACGCCGACCGGACCGGCCACCGCCGAGCAGGCGGCCGCGCAGGTGAGACCCGCGACCGCCAGCGCGGACCGGCGGGCGATCGGAGTTTCCGCGACGGCCGGGAGCCGCCGGGTCACCGGATGTGCGGCGATGGCGGGAAGCCACCGCGTGCGAGCGGTCTCCGCGATGGCGGGGAGCCATCGTCCGAAGATCGGATTCATGGTTGCCCCTTTCGATCTGATTCCGGGAGGGTCGTGCTGTGCTGTCCTGGGCCACTCGGCCCGGTGGACACGGAGGTACGCCCGCGACCAGGGGGCTGATCCACGGGCGTACCGACATGCACAACCAGCCGGACCAGTCCGGCATTCCGGATTTGGTAGCGCCGGATCGACTGGTGGAGCCACCCCGGCCCCGGCCCGGCTCCGGTGCCGTCCAGGGCCGGCGGGCAGGCCGGACAGACAAGCAAAATCGGGTACGGACGATTCACTCCCGCCTCGTTCCGGCTACCCTGAGCGCATGCAGTACGCCGCTGCGGCCGGAACCGGCGTCGCCTATCTGGCCCGTCCGGGCCGGCCCGCCGTCGTGAGCCCCACCGTGGCGGAGCTGACCGGCCCGACCCGGGGTACCGTCGTGCTGCCACATCGGCTGATGTGGGGTCCGGAGCGCAGTTTCGACCTCGACGATCCCGACCAGTTGCTCTGGATGTACGAGAACGTCCTGCGCGAGACCACCCGCACCGACGACCTGCGCCGGTTCCTCAACGGCCGGGTGCTCCGCCGGGTCTGGCCCGCGTTGAACCTGCCCCGTGGGGTACGCGCGGCCTGGGAGCGACGGCACCCTTCGCTGGCAGCCGGTGATCGCCGGGCGGCATGACCACCACCCATCTCGACGACTTCTACCGACAGGTCGCCCGGGTCGCCCTCTCCGTCGCCGACAAGCACGGGTTCGTGCTCGGCGGTGGGGTGGCCTGGGCGGCACACGGGCTGGTGTCCCGGCCGACCGAGGACGTCGACCTCTTCGCCGACGTCGACGGTGCGGCGGCCAGCGCCGAGGCCGAGGTCCGCAGCGCGCTGGAGACGGCCGGCTTCACCGTCGCCGACGAGGACCCGTCGGGCGACCTGGCCGGCCTGTTCAGCGGCTTCGACCTGGACATGAAGGACTTCCTCGTCAGCCGGGGCGGCCGGCGGCTGCGGCTCAGCCTGGGCCGGCTGGACCGGCACCGCAGCCCGGTGGTGATGGACCTCGGGCCGGTCATGCACGTCCAGGACCTGGTTGCCAGCAAGACCGCCGCCCTGGTCACCCGCCGCGAGGTCCGGGACTACATCGACGTCGCGGCGGCACTCGACAGGTACGCCGTGCCGGACCTGATCCGGCTCGCCACCGAGTACGACCCGTCGATCGAGCCGGACGACATCACCGCCGCCGGCCGCTACCTGGACCGGCTGCCCGACCAGCGCTTCGCCCGGTACGGCCGGGACGCCGCTCAGGTTCGGTCGATCCGCGCGAAACTCGCCGACTGGCCCCGCTGATCCCGCTCGGAGCGGTGCCCTGGGGTCGAGCCGGAGACGCCGAAGGCCGGACCCGCCCGGGGTCCGGCCTTCGATCTGTCCTTGCTCAGCTGTTGTGGTCCTTAGCTGTTGTTCCAGGCGTTGGCTACCAGGTCAGCGGCCTGGTCCTCCCACTGCGCGTACGCGTCCGGGTACGCCGACACCTGCACCTTCTGCGCCGCCACCGTCAACGGCAGGTCCTGCCAACCATCAACCTGCCTCAGACCCTTCAGGAACGCCGTGGTCGAGTACTCCGGATCGGTGATCTGCTCCACCGAACCCCAACCCGAGCTCGGACGCTGCTGGAACAGCCCCTGCGAGTCATGGTCGTTACGCGCACCCAGATGACCCAGGTTCTCCAACTTCGACTCCTGCAGGCTGGTACCCACCGCGATCACCGCGGCACGCTCATCCAGACCCGCCTTCTTCGTCGCCTTCACAATCGCCCGCACATTGTCCGACTGCTCACCCGACAACGGAATCCGCGACTGCTCACCCTGCACACCACGCGGCACAAGCCTGTCCCGCGACGGCTTACCACCCTTACGATCCTTACCCTTGTCACCCTTACCCTTGTCACTCTTACCCTTGTCACCCTTGTCGTTCTTGCCCTTGTCGGGCTTGTCGGCCTGCATCACCGACTGCGACACGGCCTGACCGGCATGCTCCGGAGCAGCCTGCGCGGCCACGGCCGGGCCGGCGACAGCGCCACCGACGAACGCCAGACCAGCAACACCCAGAGCGGTCCTACGAACCAGAGAAGTCTGCGCGACGGCCGGAAGCCATCGGCTGAACAGAGTCGTGTTCACGATGGTCCACCTTCCAATCGGGGATGAACACCCCACAGGGGGACACGGGGTGCCATTGGAGAAAAGATCGTTCGCCCGGCTCACACGCACGGGGGGTGCTGGTACTCAGGCGAACACCATATGTAACGACCGCAGGCCCCGGATCATTCCCGGCGGCCCGGCCACCAGCCCAGCTCACGGGCGGTGCTACTCAGCCGTACGCGAGATGTAACGACCGGCCGGCGGCCGGCATTCCCAGCCTCGAGCCCCGGGCGGGGAAGGCATGTCCCCTGATGGGCGTGGTGCCACCAAGTCACCAAGGTGACATGGTGGCACCACACCCAAACGGGATATGTGCCGTCCAGAGCCCGCCGTCCGGATTCGGGCGACGGGTGGTCAGAGCAGCGGGGCGACGTCCCGGGTGCGACCGCACGCCAGACGTACCGACTGGCGGGCGCCCACATCCCGCCGGGGCGGGTCAGCCGGCCGGCCGGAAACCGGACATCGGGTCCAGCCGGAACAACTCGGCGGCGTTGCGCCAGGCGACCCGCTCGGCCACCTCGTCGGTCAGACCGGCCGCCATCACCGCCCCGTACGCCGCCGCCGGGTCGATGAGCGTCGCGTCGGTACCGAACAACAGGCGCCGGGTGTCCACCGACGCGGCGACTGCGGCGAAGCGCCCGGCCTCGGTGTGCGAGAAGCAGGGCTCCAGCCAGAGTCGGTCCACGGAGTTGGCGGCCTCGACCGCGTGTCGCCAGCCGTCCGCGCCCATGTGGCCGGCGATGGCACGCAACCGGGGCAGGTCGGCACAGACCTGGGCCAGGTCCAGCGGCGTCGATCCCCAGGTGTGCACGAGGGCCGGCACGTCGTGCTCGGCGACGAGGGCGAGGGCGTCCCGGGTCTGTGCGGACGCGATCGGCGACGACGTGTACTCCGTGTGGATTTTGACGCCGACGAACCGTCCGGTGGGCAACAGTTCCGCGAGGTCCCGGGCGGCCTGGTCGAGCCGGCGGGGGTTGATCGTCAGGTAACCGAGCATCCGGTCGGTCTGCTCCAGCACGCCGGCCATGGCACGGTTTCCGGACGCCGTGTCGTAGATGACCGCCTCGGTCGCGGAAACGATCGCCAGGTCGATCCCGTACCGGTCCATCACGGCGAGGTTGGTGGCGATCGCGCCCACCTCCATGGTGAAGAACCACGGTCCCCAGTGCGCGTGCACGTCGATGATCACGCCGAGTCTCCCAGGATCCGCCGCGCGTTGCCGCCCGCCACCGCCGCCACCGCAGCAGGGTCGAGCCCGGACCGGGCCAGCCGCAGGCGGGGTACGACGGCCTCGTAGAAGGGCGTCCGGGAGCCGTAGAGCAGCCGGGCGGCGCCCAGTTCGGCGGCGACCGTCTCGATCGCGTCTGGCGAGTTGAGCAGCCGTGTCGACGTGTGGAAACCCGGCTCGTCGCGGGCTGCCACCACGAAGTCGCCCAGGTGGTAGAAGTGCGTGTCGAGGAAGACGACCGTGGCCCCGGCCAGCGGGCGCCAGAACTGCCGCACGTCGCCACCGGTCAGCACCACCAGACCGGCTTCGGTCGCGCGCCGGGCGACGTGCCGCACCGCCGGATAGTCAGCCGCCACCCCCTGTTCGTCGGGGAAGAGCCGGACGGCCCGGACACCCCGGCCGGCGAGCCGGACGATCTCCCGTTCGGCGCCGAGCGGATCACGTAGGTCGACCGCACCGACCGGCAGCACCGCCGCCGGGTCGAGGCCGAGCACCTCGTCGTTGCCCGTGGGTACGTCGAACAGCGCCGCGCGCAGGCTGGCGACCGCCGCCCGGCCGATGCCGTTGGACGACAGCGTCTGCGCCACCTGGGCGGGCGTGCCGCCCGGTCCCGGCCGATCGGGATAGCTGCCGACGAGGACGTCGATGTCGAGGTCGATCGCGGGCAGGTCGGTGGCGGTGAACGGGTTGGTCACAGCGCCGCCAGCACGCGCAGCACCCGGTCGCGATCCTCGGCGGGTAGTGCCGGGCCGAACGGATCCTGGGCGTACCCGTCCGGAATCCGTTGCTCTGCGGCCGCGATCCAGAGCATGCGCTGCACGTACCCCTCCATCGGCTCGGTGAAGGTCACCTCGGCGAGCCGGTCCAGCCGGGCCGAGGCGGTCACGAAGTCGGCGTACTCCTTGTCGGCGTAGGCCCGCAGCACCGCGGCCGTGACCGGCACAGCGGCGGCGGCCAGGCCGACGAGGGCGGCCTGCGCACCCCACAGCAGGGAGGGGCCGAACATCCGGTCCTCGCCGGTGATCGCCAGCCGCCCGGCGCGGTGCGCGGCGGCCAGCGTCTCCTGGCAGGCGATCGCGTCGTGCAGCCGGGCGACCTTCACCCCGGCCACCCCCGGATGGTCCAGCAGCCCGGCCAGTACGTCGGACGGGTACGGCCGGAGGTAGAGGTCGAAGGCGAGCATCGGAAGGCCGGCGGCCCGCCACACCGCCTCGTGGTGGCCGAGCGGGTCCTCGGTCTCGGGAAACACGAGCACTCCGGTGGCGCCGAGCGCGGCGGCCTGGACGGCCTGGGCGGCGACCGCCTCGGTCCGCTCCCCCGGTCGGC
The DNA here is from genome assembly GCF_002846275.1 of Plantactinospora sp. CNZ320. NCBI lineage: Bacteria > Bacillati > Actinomycetota > Actinomycetes > Micromonosporales > Micromonosporaceae > Plantactinospora > Plantactinospora sp. CNZ320. The sequence continues at coordinate 933,823 of NZ_PJMP01000001.1, read as the reverse complement.
CGCCCACACCGACGATGACGGGCACCCCGGTGCCGACCGCCTCGCGGATGACCTGGGCCCGCACCGGCTCGGCGAGGAACGGGCCACGTCCGGTGTGTGCGAGCACGGCGAGGGCGTCCGCGCCGTCGGCGACCAGCCCGCGAAGGTACCCGCCGAGGACCGCCGGAGCCACCGTGCCGGTCGTGGTGCCCGGCGTTGCCGTCGCGGCGACCAGCCGCCAGCGAAGCCGGTCGCGCAACGCCGCCGCCCGAGCGTCGATCACGACAGCACCACCCGAACGTCGATCACGGCGTCACCGCGGCCCGGACGGCGTGGGCGATCTCGTCGACGTTCTCGTCGGTGTAGCGCTCGTTCCAGTCGATGACCACCAGGGTCCGGTCCAGCAGTCGTTCCGCCACCGGAAACGCGCCTGGGCCGTAGGCCGGGAGCCGGTCGGCGGGCGGCACTGTCAGCGGGTACCGCGAGGTGCCGTAGACCGGCGTCCCGGTCAGCGCGGGTGCGCAGTGCAGCGGGTCGTCGAGGTAGCCCGCGCGGGCCGGCACCCCGGCCGCGGCCAGCTTGCCGACGACCTCCTGGTTGGACAGCGGTGGGTCGAGCACGATCGGGAACAGCCACCAGGCGTGCGCGGGGACGTCAGCCGGGAGGTGTACGCCGGGCAGGTCGGCAAGCGCGGCGACGAGCCGACCCGCCGTCCGGCGCCGGTCGGCCAGCACCCCCGGCAGTTTGGCCAGTTGGGCTCGGGCCACCGCGCCGGCGAGTTCGGTCATCCGGTAGTTGAGCCCGAAGCTCTCGTGCCGGCGGGCGCCGTCGCGCGGCCATCCCTTGTCGGCGAAGAGCCGCATCCGGCGGGCGAGGGTGGCGTCGGGGGTGATGACCAGTCCGCCGTCGCCGCAGGTGATGTGTTTCCACTGCTGGAGGCTGAAGCAGCCGACGGCACCGGCGGTGCCGACCAGCTGGCCGTCCGGATAGCGGCCGAGCCACGCCTGGGCGCAGTCCTCGAGAAGTGGGACGCCCGCAGACTCGGCCACACTCCGCAGGTCTGCGGCGGCACCGAAGAGGTGTACGGCGAGGATCGCCCGGGTCCGCGGGCCGATCGCCGCCGCCACCGCCGCCGGGTCCAGGTTTCCGGTGTACGGGTCCACGTCGGCGAAGACCGGTACGGCGTTCTGTGCGAGGATCGGTGCGACCGTACCGAAGTCACTGATCGGTGAAGTGATGATCTCGTCACCCGGTTCGGGAGCGATGGCCGCGACGGCCAGGTGCAGGGCTGCGGTTCCCGAGCTGCACGCCACCGCGTGGGGCACTCCGTACGCCTGCGCCATCTCCCGTTCGAGCGCCCGAACCTCGGTGCCCCAGACCGAGCTGAGCATGCCGGAGCGGAGGACCCGGGTAACCGCCTCGATCTCTTCCGTGCCAAGCGTCCGGCCGCTGGAGTCGGCCATGCTGGGATACGACACCCATCCTCCCCAGCTTCACGAATACCGGCCCTGACCGTAATAGTAGGCTGTGGGATCACGCAACCCCAGGGGAGATTCTGGTGTCTGTCAAGATCGGAATCATCGGGCCGCACGACCTCGTCGACGAGGTCGCGGCCACTTGTGAGGAACAGCCAGGGGTCACCGCTCGGCGGCTCAACTACGACCACGAGACCCAGGCGCCGGCGATCGTCGAGGCACACGCCGGACAGGTCGACGCATGGTTGTTCACCGGCGTCGTGCCCTACACCCTGACCCGTGAGGCTGACGTGCTGACCCGGCCGGCGACATTCGTCGACTACACCGGGGCGACCCTGCTCCAGGCTGTCGTACGGCTGCTGCGCGAGGGACACGACGTGACCCGGCTCTCGATCGACACCGTCGCCACCGCCGACGTCACGACGACGTTCGCCGAGGCGGGACTGCCGATGGACAGGGTACGGCTGCTGCCGTACCGCAGCGGGCTCGGCTCGGACGACGTGATCGCCTTCCACCGTCGCCACCGGCGCACCGGCACCACCGCGGTCACCTGCCTGAGCTCGGTGCACGAGGTGCTGCGGCACGAGATGCCGGCATTCCGGCTCGCCCCGTCGAACCACGCGGTGCGGACGGCGCTGCGCCAGCTGATGCTCCGGGCGAACAGTCAGGTGCAGGAGGACGCACAGATCGCGCTCGGCCTGGCCGAGTTGCCGGACGCCGACGGCCTGCTCAAGGAGGTGGCCGCGCTCGGCGGCACCCTGGCCCGGTTCGCCCACGGCACGCACCTGATCGTCACCACCCGGGGACCGTTGCACGACGCCACCGCCGGCTTCACCGCGCTGCCGATGCTGGGGCGCCTCGCCGACCGGCACGGCACGGTGCGGATCGGCTTCGGGCTCGGCAACAGTGCGGCGGAGGCGGAGAATCTCGCCCGCCGCGCGCTGAGCCGGGCCCGCCGGATCGGCCCGACGGCGGCGGTACTCTCGCTGCGGGGTGACACCGACATCGTGCTCGACACCACGGTTCCGGTACCGCCGGCACAGGACGCGAACCTGGCCGTCATCGCGCAACGGGTCGGCCTGTCCACCTCGACCCTGCTGCGGTTGCGCCAGGTCCGCGAGGCCATCGGGGTGGAGCCGCTGACCAGCCGTGACGTGGCCGAACACCTCACCATCGCGCAACGCACCGCCCGCCGGATGCTGCACCGGCTGGAGCTGGCCGGCCTCGCCGAGCGCACCGGCAATCTCGCCTCCGGTGGCAGCGGACGCCCGTTGACGCTCTACCGGCTGACCCTGTGACCGGTCGGGGCGGCCCGGTCAGCCCCTGTGACCGGTGGGGCGGCCCGGTCAGCGCAGCCAGTCGTCCAGGTGGCTGGCGACGAAATCGTCGTCACGCAGGTGCGGGTAGGCCCGGTGGATCCGGTCCAACTCCGCCATCTGCCCCGGGGAGAGCTCCTCGGCGGGATCCAGGCACCAGCGGCCGGCCAGCAACCCCTGCCGGCGCAGCACCTCGTGGATGCCGGGGATACAACCGTGATAACCGTTGGCCGCGTCGAAGATGGCCGCATTCGCGTCGGTGAGGTGCCCGTCCAGGGTCAGCAGCCGGCGCAGCGCCGCGTCGTCGCCGCCCCGGGCCAGTCTGGCCTCGGCGAGCAGAGCCACGGCCGTACGCACCCACACCGCCCACTGGCCGAGCAGCCCGCCGACGAACTCCACCTCGACCGGCTGTCCACCCACGACGATGCGGTGCGAGGCCACCAGGTCGGCCAGGATGTGGTCGTCGTTGCCGGTGTAGAGCGCCAGGTCACCCACCCGACCGGCGGAGCAGACGCCGTGCAGCACGTCCAGGGTGCGGTACCTGTCGAAAGGCGCCACCTTGATGCCGACCACCGAGTCGATCCCGGCGAGCCTGGCCCAGAACTCGCGGGACAGGTGCCGACCGCCGACGGCGGGCTGGAGGTAGAAGCCGATCACCGGAAGCACCTCGCCGACCGCGTTGGCCCGGTCGATCAGCTGGTTCTCGTCGAGGTCCGCTGCCGGCGAGAGCAGCACCATGTGGTAGCCGAGCGAGGCGGCCAACTCGGCCTCGGCCACCGCCTGGGCGGTCGGGCCGCAGACGCCGGCCACGAGTACCGGATCCGCACCGGCCGCGGTCTCGGCGGCCAGTTCGAGTACCGGTCCCAGCAGGCCGACCCCGGGGTCGTGGATGGCGAACTGGGTGGTGTGCACGCCGACCGCGATTCCGCCCGCACCGGCGGCCAGGTAATAGCGGGTGAGTGCCCGTTGCCGGCGTTCGTCGAGGCGGCGGTGCTCGTCCAGCGCGAGTGGATGTGCCGGGATGACACAGCCGCGCTGGAACCGTTCCAACGCCGAGGTGCGTCCTGCCGTGGAGCCGGTCACTGGAGCAGGCAAGGTGTCGTCTCCCTAGAAGTTGCCGTCGCGGCGCTGGAAACCGGTGGGCTTGCCGTGGGTCGGCAGGCCTGCGGCGACCCAGTGCGCGGTCAGTTCGACAAGTTCGGCCAGCGGCAGGTCCGGGTAGCCGAACAGGCCGTGGCAGAGCTGGGCGTTGGACAGCAGCGCGGTGGGCGCCTCGGTACCGGTGAAAACCGGTTCACGCCCCAGCCGCTCGCCGAGGGCGGTGGCCACCTGTCGGATCGAGACCAGTTCGGGACCGGTCAGGTTGAGTACGAAGGGCGGATCGGCCGCGTGGCGCAGGGCGCGCAGGGTCACCTCGTTCGCGTAGCCCTGCCAGACGACGTTGGCGTGCCCCATGGTCAGGTCGACGGGTTGCCTCGCCAGCACCGCGCGGGCGACGTCGACAAGTACGCCGTAGCGCATCTCGACTGCGTAGTTGAGCCGGATCAGCGCCAGCGGGGTGCCGTCGCGCTCGGCGAAGTGGGTGAGGATGCGCTCGCGCCCGAGGCAGGACATCGCGTACTCCCCCACCGGACCGAGCGGCGTCCGCTCCACGCAGCCGCCGCTGACCACCGGCACCAGGGGGTAGACGTTGCCGGTGGAGAGCGCCACCAGGCGCGAGCCGGCGAAGCGCTGCGCCACCCGACCCGGCAGGTAGGCGTTCGTCGCCCAGGTGGCGTGCTCCCGACCCGAGGTGCCGAACTTCGCGCCGACCAGGAACAGGACGTTGCCGGCGTCCGGCAGGGCGGCCAGGGCCGCGTCGTCGGCGACGTCCGCCTCGACCACCTCGGCGCCCGCTTCCCGCAGCGATCCGGCCAGACCGGGTTCGGAGAACCGGGACACCGCGACGACCCGGGCACCGGTGCCGGCGGCCGCGATCCCGCGCAGTGCCAGCCGGACCAGGCTCGGCCCGAGCTTTCCACCGGCACCCAGGACCAGAATGTCGCCGTCGAGCTTGCGGAGGTCGTCCACCAGAGCCTCGCGGGGAGACGACAGACGGTCCTCGAGTTCCGCAACCGATCGCATGGCCCAGCCCCTCCCGAAGTAACGGCCATGACCGTAACTGGCGGGCGAGACGGACGTCAAGACGGCCGGTGCACCCTGAGCCGCCGCCGTCCTCGGTGGACAGTCAGTGCGGTTGCGCCGGACCGGCCTGTTCGCGGGCGGCCGACAGGACACCCAGTACGGCCCGGGTCTCCGCCCACGGAACGGGACTCTGCGCGCGCCCGACCATGCCGAGGAACGCCTCGATCGTCGCCCGGTAGCCGAGTTCGTCCGCCCCGCCGCGCAGCGCGACGCGCCGTTCCCCGGTCCGGGTGTGCACGGTCACCTCGTACGACTCGCCGTCGCTGACCCCGAGCACCTCGACCGAGCCCGGCACGCCGTCCGCCCACTGCAGGCTCAGTAGCCCGGTGTCCTCCGACCGCAGCCCGTGATGGAGCCGGGTGGTACGGGCGGCGCCGACCAACCGCACCGCCGGACCGAGGAGGGCCACCAGCAGTTCCACCCCGTGCAGGCCCATCATCACCATGGTCCCGCCGCCGACCGCCGGATCGTCCTGCCACGGGTTGTATCCGGTGGCCCAGAGGCCGACGTCGTGGCGCACCGTCGCACGGACCGCCAGAACGTCGTCCACGGGTACCGAGAAGGCCCGGAAGGCCGGCGCGAAGCGGAGTACCGACGAGGAGAGCACCAGTTCCGGCGCCCGGCTGACCACCGCGTCGAGCCGGGCGAGCTGCCCGGCGGTGGCCGCCGCCGGCTTGTTGACGAAGCAGGGCAGGCCCAGGTCGAGCACCCGGGCCAGCGCCGCCGGCACGCCGGGGGTGGGCACGGTGAGCACCACCCCGTCCGGTCGGGTCGCCAGCAGGGCGGCGAGGTCCGGCGCCACCGCGACGTCGGGGTGCTCGGCGCGGAACCGTGCCAGCCGGTCCGGCTCCTCCGCCCAGACCACCAACTCCGCGTGCTCACGAAGCATCCGGGCGTCGGTGTAGGGATGGCTGGTGGCCAGGCCGGCCAGGGCGATGCGCATGAACCAGCAGGCTACTCAGGTCCGCCGGGATCACGCCATCGCCGGCCGGCCAGGTCAGCCGGCCCGTCCAGGGTGCACGCGCGTCCCGGGACGGTCACCCCTTGATGCCGGAGGTGGCGATGCCCTCGGTGAAGTAGCGCTGACCGATCAGGTACGCCATGAAGATCGGAACGAACGCCACGACCGACCCCGCCAACAGCATGTTGAGCGGGACGTTCTCCTGTTGCAGCGATGCGATGCCGGTGGTCAGGGTACGCATGTCGAGGCTCTGACCCACGATGAGCGGCCAGAGGAAGTCGTTCCAGTGCCACAGGAACACGAAGACGCCCAGGGTGGCCAGGATCGGTTTGATCAACGGCAGCACGATGGAGAGGTAGACCCGCCACTCCGAGCAGCCGTCGATCCGGGCCGCCTCGAAGAGCGAGTCGGGCAGGGCCGCGATGAACTGCCGCATCAGGAACACCGCCTGGGCGTTGGCCAGGGTCGGCACGATCATGCCCCAGTAGGTGTCCACACCGCCGAGTTCGGCCACCAGGATGAAGGTCGGAATCATCGTGACGTGGTACGGCACCATGAGCATCGCCAGGAACGACCAGAAGATGGGTTCCTTGCCCGGGAACCGCTTCTTGGCGAAGGCGTAGCCGGCCAGCGACGACAGCAGCAGCACGCCGACCACCGAGACCACTGAGTAGATCAGCGTGTTGACGGTCCAGCGCAGGATGCTCTTGGCGCCGAACACCGTCTCGTACGCCTCGACGGATATCGGCGAGGGCAACAGCGCCTCGGGAAAGACCAGCGGTCCGGTCGGCTTGAACGACAGCACGACCATCGCGTAGAAGGGGAAGAGGGTGACGCCGGCCGCGACCAGCAGCAGCACCGCGCGGACGTACCGGCCAGCCCGGGTGCCACGATCCGGCCGGTACGGTCGCCGTGAGCCGCTCTTGCGAGCCGGCCGCGGCACCGGCCTGGTCTCCGGCTCGGTCAGGGTGTCGGTCATGTCTCCCTTCCCAGGGTCAGTCGCTGGATCAGCGCCACGATGACGGTCATCACGAAGAGCACCACCCCGATGGCGCTGGCGTAGCCCAGGTCGAAGTAGCGGAAGCCCTGGTCGTAGAGCAGGTAGATGAGGTTGTAGCTGGCTCGCACGGGTCCGCCGCCGGTCATCACGAAGATGGTGTCGAAGACCTGGAACGAGACCGTCGTCTCGATGACTGCGAGGAAGAACAGCGCGGGGCGTAGCTGCGGCAGCACGATGTACCGGAAGCGCTGCCAGGCGGACGCGCCGTCGGTCATCGCCGCCTCCTCCAACTCGCGCGGAATGTCGTGCAGCCGGGCGAGCAGGATCAGCATGCCGTACCCGAAGCGGGCCCAGACCGAGACCAGCACCAGTGCCGGGATCACCAGCACCTCGTCGGCGAGCCAGGACTGCGCCGGCAGGCCGAGCGCGTTCATGGCCCGGGACCAGGGGCCGGCGTCGGAGAAGATCCAGGCGAAGATGACACCGGCCAGGACGAGACTGGTCACCACCGGCAGGAAGAAGATGGACCGGAACACCTTGCTTCCTCGGAACGCGCGCCGGGTGAGCAGCGCCATGCCCAGGGACGCGAGCATGGACAGCGGCACGGCCAGGAGGGTGAAGACGACCGTCACCCGCAGGGCGGACCAGAAGGTGGGGTCTTCGACAAGCCGGCGGAAGTTCGCCAACCCGGTCCAGTTGGTCTCCGCGCCGATCGTGTAGTCGGTGAAGCCGAGCAGCACACCGGCGATCGCCGGCCCGAACCGGAACGCCACGAACAGCAGCAGGCAGGGCAGGACGAAGAGCAGCGCCATGCCGGCCTCCCGGCGCGACGGACCCCGTGGGCGACGGATCACCCGGGTTGGCGTTGCGACCATCTGACAACCTCCTTCCGGTCCGTGCCTGGCCGCGGCCGCCACGAACCGGTCGCCGGAACCGTATCGGCCTGCGGCGCCGGGTCGGTCGACCCGGCGCCGTCGCGGACCTTTCCGAGGACCACTAACCGAGCAGGGCGTTCGCCGCCTTCTCCGCGTCGGCGAGGGCCTGGTCGACCGACTTCTTGCCGAGCAGAGCCGCCTGGATCTCCGGAGCCAGGGCGCCCATGATGTCCCGGGACTTCTCGTTCAGCGGGCCGACCGTGGTCAGGCCGACGTGCTTCTCCAGCTCACCGAGGACCGGATCGCTGGCGTACAGCGGACCCGTCGACTTCTTGGGCGAGAAGAACCCGGCCGCCACGTCGTACTCCTTGGCGTTCTCCACCGACGTGGCGAACGAGATCCACTCACCGGCGGCCGCCTTGTCCTCGGCGCCCTTGAGCATGACCAGCGAGCCTACGGTGCCGTACTGGGCCTGCTTCGTCCCTGTCAGCGGTGCGAGCGCCTGGATGTTGTCCTTCCCCCAGACGGGCTCGATGACGGCCGGTTCCATGTTCCACACGCAGCCCACCTTGCCCTGCCCGATGCGGGTCTGCTCGATCGGCGGCATCGTGGTGATCAGGCTCTTGTCCACGTAACCGCCGTCGACGAGCTGCTTGAGGTAGGTCAGCGCCTTCTTTCCGGCGTCGCTGTTGAAGGCGACCGACCTGCCGTCCGGGCCGAAGACGTCCCCGCCGGCCTGCCAGAGCAGCGGATAGAAGGTCAGGTTGAGGGTCTGCTTGGGGTCGCCCGGGTAGGCGGTGACGTCGAACCCCTTGGCCTTGAACGCGGGCGCCATGGCGAGCAGATCGTCCCAGGTCTTCGGGTATTCGGCCTGGCCGACCGCCGCGAACACCTTCTTGTTGCAGAGCAGCCCCTGACCGCCGGTGAGGATCGGCGCACCCATCATCTTGCCGTCGATGGTGACCGACTGCTTGACGTTGTCCAGGTAGTCGTCCTTGGCCGCGGCGTCGAGGTACGCGTCGACGGGCTCGATGTTGCGGGCGTACTTGGGCAGCTGGTCGGGGATGAGGTAGACGACGTCCGGCCCCTTGTTGCCGGCCAGCGCGGTCGACAGCGACTGGTCGCGGTTGGCCCAGGGGAAGATTTCCACCTTGACGTCGATGTCGGGGTGTGCGGCCTTGAACGCCGCCACCTTCTCGGTCCAGAACGCCCGGTGCCGGGTCTCGTCGGCAATCACGGGATAGGTCCACATGACGATGGACTTTGTGGAGTCACCGGAGTCACCGGACCCACCACAGCCGGTGACAACCAGCGCACCCGCCAGTAGCCCCGCCATGGCCGCCAGGCACCTTCGAACACGCATTCGGCATCCTTCCAGGGGAGAGTTCGCCGTAATCTAGCTTACGGTCCGGGCCGATACCAGCCATCCGGGGTATCGACCTGGTATCGACCTGCTTCTCACGCAGTGTTGCCATATCGGCCCGGACCGTAATTGTCAGCAGCCGCAGTACTGCCGCTCGGCCCGTAGCCAGTCGGCGGCCCGACCGGCATGCCTGGGCCGGGTTCCGGCTTCGGCAGTACGCCGGAGACGGCGGCACCGGTGCCGAGCGGGCACACCACCGTGGGCGCGGGATTCCGGACGGCACCTCCGAAACCCCGCGCCCACCGGCGCACCGCTACCGGGAGCGGGACCTCCCGGCCGCGGCGATCAGCGCGTCCGCTTCGCCGCCGTTGATCGCGCCCGTCGCCACCAGGCCGTTCACCGCACGGGCCACCGCCGCCACGTACGCCCCGTGGTTGGGCCACTCGGCGTCGGCGTCCGGGAGGCGATCGTGCAGCGTGCAGCCGTAGGACACGAACCGGTTGCGCACCCCGCTGTCCACCTTCGAGACGAACACGGTGGGTCGCAGGTCCGAGCCGGCGCACGGGTCAGCGGCCGGCCGATAGCTGGCCAGGTTCGTGTAGTTCGACCAGCCGGGCGGACGCAGCAGCAGGTACATCGTGCCGTCCGGGGTCGCGGTCAGCCGGTTGAGGCCACCGCTGCGCAACACCTGTGCGGTGCCGGCCAGCGAGTCAACCAGGAAGAGCCGGCCACCCGAGGTGCCGTACAGATAGCCGTCCCGCCAGAGCAACGCCCCGTCCTGGGCACCCGTACCGCCCTGGAACACCTGGACACGACGGACCACGGTGCGGGTGTCGGGGTCGAAGACGAACACCGTACCGTCCGCCAGGCCCCAGATCCGACCGTCCGGCCCACGGGTCAGCTCGTTGATGCTGTGCGCACCGGGCACCGGGGTGTACTCGGCGGTTTTGCCACCGGTGGCCGGGTCGTAGACGAAGAGCCGCGCCTCAGTGGCCCGGGGCCCTGGCGTGCCCTGCCCACCCTCCACACTGGAGCCGCCGAACACGACGTCACCGACCGGCAGCAGGGCGGAGACCGTCTGGTCGGGAACGATGTCGCGGTGCACCTCGAACGTCCCCGAGGCGATGTCGTACTCGGTGAGCGCCCCGCCGTACAACCCGTAGCCGGGCGTGGTGCCGAGATAGACGGTCTCCGAGGTGGGCACCACCGCGACCGGTCGGTTCTGGTGATGGCTGGCCTCAAGACTCAGCAGCTGCCGGGGGTTGGTCGAGTCGGCCGGCAGGCGCGGGTCCCACACGGTGAGCGCACCGCTCGGGTAGCTTCCCGCGTAGAGCTTCCCGTCGGCCCAGTCCCACCCCTCGACCTGACCGAGCCGGGGGGCGGTGGAGGTGCGTCGGGTGGCCGGGTCGTACACCCCGGTGGTGCCGTTGAGGTACGCGTTGACGACCACCGTGCCGTCACTCGGGTTGCCGAGGACGTGCATCAGGTTGACCGGCACGTACTGGAACGGCGACGACCACTGGGACAGCGATCCGTCCGCCGGGTCGTACCGGAACGTCCCGCCGGAGTAGTTCCCGGCCAGGCCGTACAGCACGGGGCGCCCGCTCTCGGTCACCCAGCCGTACCCGATCGCCACGCCACGGGTGAGCACCACCGGGTTTCCGGCCCGGGTCACCGCGCTTACCGTGTTGGTGGCCAGGTCGTAGCGGGTCAGTACCGCACCGGTGGTGGTGAAGTAGATCGCGCCGTCGGCGGTGGCGGAGACCCCGCGCGCCGCGAGCGGGTAACGCTGGACGGTCGATCCGGTGGCCGCGTCGGTGAACGACAACTGCTGTCCGGTGGCCGCGTCGAAGACCACGAGCTGCCCGTCGACGTTGCCGAAGACCCGTCCGTCGGCGTAGTCGAGGTCGTTGAAGGCGGTACCGGTGAAGCCGGCCGGGGTGATCTCCCGCCGCTCGCCGGTGGCCACGTCGATGCGGAACAGCCGGGCCTTCGGGGTGGCCAGGCCCACGAAGAGCGCCCTGCGGTCCGGGTCGTAGACCGCGGCCCGGGCGTACTGCTGCACGCTGTCGAGGCTGCCGTAGTCGGTGACCGCGCCGGTCGTCGGGTCGTACCGGAAAGCGTGCGCGTGCGGATAGGTCCCGCCGTAGACGGCACCGTCCTCACCGGCGGTCAGGCCGTACAGGAACTGCTCGCCGGGAATCGGCTGGCCGAGGTCGGTCACCGCATCGTCACCGGGCCGGTACCGGTACAGGTGCCCGTTGTTGTACGAGCCCACGTAGACGGTGCCGTCCGGGACGACCGTGATGCCCCAGCCCCCGGAGGCTCCGGGCAGTGGGATGGCCCGCCTGAGGGTGCGGTCGGCCAGGCCGACGACGTTGAGCGCGGCGTTCTCGCCGGCCGGCACCGCGTAGATGACGGGTGAGCCGTCGGCGTCCCGGCCGAGGGCACCCTCCATGATGGTCAGCGCGGTGAGCGGGGTGCCGAGATCGGTGAACACCCCGCCGTCGACCGGGTCCGTGGCCGCCGTGGCGCTGGCCGGGGCCGGCGACAGCAGCGGAAGCAGAGCGGCCAGGGCTGCCGCCACGACGACGCTCCCCCGGCGGCGGATCCGGGCAGGTCTGCGGCCGATCGGGTCGGCGCTCGTCCGGGTCGGTCCGTCCATGCTCTGCTCCCAGTGGTCGGTGCCGCGTCGCGGCTCGGGCGTCGGGACGGGGCCGCTCATGCGACAGTGACCCGGTAGAGGGTCGGGCCGTCCGCCAGGAAGATCCGGCCGTCGGGGTGGACCGCGAGGTAGCCGGCGGTGCGCTGCACCACTGTGCGCACTGCCAGGTCGGCCCGGGAGACGCTGGCCAGGACGTTGCCGGCGAGGACGTAGAAGGTGTCGCTAGCCGCGTGGTAGCCGAGCCGACCGGTGCCGGCCGGTACGGTGACCCGCCGGACCACGCTCCGGCTGGCCAGGTCGAACGCGCAGAGTTGGCCGCCGGCCAGCAGCCAGATCCCGCCGTCCCGGTCGGTGACCAGCCCGCTGACCTGGGCCGCCCCGGGCACCGGTACGACCTCGAAGACCTTGCTGTCGGTCGCCGGGTCGAAGCCGAACAACGCCGCCTCGGTGCGGGTCGGTGGCGGCACGGAGTATCCGCCGTGGATCGACGTGCCGCCGATCACCAGCCCGGCTGCACCGGTCAGGGTGATGATGGACTGGTCCTCCACCACCGGCCGGTGCACCCGACTGGCGCCGGTGGCCTTGTCCACGATGACCAGGGCGCCACCCAGTTCGACGTTCGGCATCGTGCCGTACGCCACCCAGCGACCCACGTCGGCACTGGCCCGGGCCCGTACCTGGTCCAGGGCCTTGAGGTCGACCACCTTCACCGGGTTCTCCGGCGCACCGGGCGGGCCCGGCGAGTATTCGGGGCTGTTCCACGCGGCGGTCGGGTCGTACCTGTAGAGCCGGGCGTCCGGGTAGGCACCGATCCAGACGGTGTCGCCGAGGTCGAGCACACTCTCGGTCTGGGAGAAGCGGTTGAACTGGGCCGCACCGGTGTCCGGGTCGATCTGCGCGATGCCCCCGTTGAGGTAGCCGCCGGCCCACAGCCGTCCGGTCACCCCGACGCTCAGGCTGGAGACCGGGATCGGCTCGCCGGGTACGTCGGTCTGGGTTACGTCGGACCGCCCGGTGATCGGGTTGTACCGGAACATCGCGCCCCGCCACAGCAGACCGGCCAGGGTGCGTCCCGGCCACTTCGGGTCGGCGAGGGTCACCCAGCCGATACCCCGGTTGTTGACGACCCGGCCGGCGAACTCCACGCCGGTGTCGGTCTCGACGCCGGTCTTCGGATTGAGCCCGGTGAGGCGTCCGTTGCGGGTGTAGTAGACCAGACCACGGGGGCCCGGTTCGCTGACGTCGAGGCCGGCGACGTTGTCCCGCAGCGGCTGCCAGCGCTGGGTCGCGACCTCCCAGATGCCCAGTCGGCCGTTGGTCGCGCCGCCGAAGCGGGCGTACACCCGGCCGTCGTAGGCGTTGAGGTCGTACACCGCGAGCCCGGCGCCGGGGCCGAGGTCGTCGGGGAGCGGCAACTCCCGCATGGCGCCGCTCTCGGCGTCGATCTCGAAGAGGTGCGCGTCGGGCTGGGTGCCGGCATAGATCTTGCCGTCGAGCACGGCGATGCTGCGCACGTACTTGTTGCCGGCGAGGACCGGCCCGTAGTCGCGGGTCGCGCCGGTGGCCGGGTCGTAGCGGAAGACCCGACCGTTCAGCGAGGTTCCGCCGTAGAGGATGCCGTTCTCGTCGACGGCGAGCCGCCAGATGTAGATCTCGCTGGGCAGCGGCCTGCCCAGGTTCTCGATCGGGCTGTTCCGGCCGGGCCGACGGCGGTACAGCGAGCCGGTTTCGTACGTGCCGACATAGACGGACCCGTCCGGGGCGACGACCACCGCGTAGGAGCCGGGCGAGCCCTCGATTGGCTGGTAGGAGACGGTTCGACCGGTACGCGGATCGACCGCGGCGAGATGGGCCGGATTGCCGGTGACCGCGGACCAGATGACCGGGCGGCCGTCGGGACCCGGCCCGACAGCGCCACCGATCAGCAGCACGTCGCGGAGCGGAACACCGAGATTCTCCACGGTGGCCGTCGCGGCCAGGGCCGGGGCGGCGACGGCCGTCGAGCCGACCACTCCGACGGCCAGCCCGCCAGCGAGGCCGGACATGAGGTTTCTTCGAGAAAGAGGCACCGGGACTACTCCTGCCGTTGACACGGATCGTGGATTACGGTCCAGGGTGAAACCAAACTGACGGGCAGGTTATCGGCCCGGAGACAGCTCAGTCAACGCATGATCCCTGGCTCGACGGTATACGGTCGCGGCCGTATCACCCGCCGTTGCCGACCGGCCGACCGGAGGACACCTGGCGGATCACGGCCACGCCCCCGGCGGCGAGGCCGACCTCGGCAACCGTCCGCGACTCGTGCCCGAGCAGATCCACCCCGGGCGAAGCCAGCCGGACGGTGGCCGGCGCGGCGGCATGGTTGAGATCAGGTGATCGCACAGGTACCGCCGGGCGGCTCACCTGCCGTCGCCGGATCCGCAGACGCCGCTGGCCGGGTCCCCGTGGTGGGACCCGGCCAGCGGTTTACGTTCGTTCGGTTCTTAGCTGTTGTTCCAGGCGTTGGCTACCAGGTCAGCGGCCTGGTCCTCCCACTGCGCGTACGCGTCCGGGTACGCCGACACCTGCACCTTCTGCGCCGCCACCGTCAGCGGCAGGTCCTGCCAACCATCAACCTGCCTCAGACCCTTCAGGAACGCCGTGGTCGAGTACTCCGGATCGGTGATCTGCTCCACCGAACCCCAACCCGAGCTGGGTCGCTGCTGGAACAGGCCCTGCGAGTCATGGTCGTTACGCGCACCCAGATGACCCAGGTTCTCCAACTTCGACTCCTGCAGGCTGGTACCCACCGCGATCACCGCGGCACGCTCATCCATACCCGCCTTCTTCGTCGCCTTCACAATCGCCCGCACATTGTCCGACTGCTCACCCGACAACGGAATCCGCGACTGCTCACCCTGCACACCACGCGGCACAAGCCTGTCCCGCGACGGCTTACCACCCTTACGATCCTTACCCTTGTCACCCTTGCCCTTGTCACCCTTGTCGTTCTTGCCCTTGTCGGGCTTGTCGGCCTGCATCACCGACTGCGACACCGGCGAACCGGCATGCTCCGGAGCAGCCTGCGCGGCCACGGCAGGGCCGGCGACAGCGCCACCGACGAACGCCAGACCAGCAACACCCAGAGCAGTCCTACGAACCAGAGAAGTCTGCGCGACGGCCGGAAGCCATCGGCTGAACAGAGTCGTGTTCACGATGGTCCACCTTCCAATCGGGGATGAACACCCCACAGGGGGACACGGGGTGCCATTGGAGAAAAGATCGTTCGCCCGGCTCACACGCACCGGGGGGTGCTGGTACTCAGGCGAACACCATATGTAACGACCGCAGGCCCCGGATCATTCCCGGCGGCCCGGCCACCAGCCCAGCTCACAGGCGGTGCTACTCAGCCGTACGCGAGATGTAACGACCGGCCGGCGGCCGGCATTCCCAGCCCGAGCCCGGCGGGGGGAGCATGTCCCCTGATGAGCGTGGTGCCACCAAGCCACCAAGGTGACATGGTGGCACCACACCCAAACGGGATATGTGCCGTCCAGAGCCCGCCGTCCGGATTCGGGCGACGGGTGATCAGAGCAGCGGGGCGCCGGGCGGCCGACCTTTTTGCCCGGTGATGGCGTCGGTGAGCAGGGTGACCAGAGGCCCCGTCGAGCGCGGTCGTAACAGCTCTGTCCGATGCACCAGCCTCGGGGCGTTCAGCGGCACCCCGGCCATTCCGGTCCGGGCGGGCACCGCCGAGCGGGGCAGTACCGCCAGCCCGTGTCCGGCGGCGACCAGCATGACGAGTACGGCGATGTCGGTGCCCTCGTACCGGATCGACGGTCGCGGGGTGTCCGAACGGGCGGCGGCGCGCAGGTCCGACAACGGTGCGGCGGCGTCGGGTGCGTCGATCCACCGCGCGTCGAGCAGGTCGTCCAGGGCGAGGCCGGTACGCCGGGCGAGCGGGTGACTCTCCGGAAGCAGGACGACGAGTGGCTGCTCAGCCACCGCGACAGCACCTGGTGCACCGGATTCGAGGCCGAGCCCGTGGGATTCGAGCAGGTGCACCGGGTCGCTGGGCGCGACCACCCCGTCGACCACGGCGATCGTGTATTCGCCGGTGGCGAACCCGGCGGCCACCGACTGCCGGTCGGCCACCCGGACAGTCACGTCGAGGCCGGGGCGGACCCGGCGTACGGCGCTGAGTGCCGCCGCAACCCCGTCCGTCGCGGCCAGCGGGGTGAGTCCGAGTCGCACCGGCTCGGCCGGCTCGGTGGCCGCCCGCCGCACGTCGGCCCGGGCGGCGTCGAACCGCAGCAGGATCGGGACGGCGTGTTCGAGCAGCCGCTCTCCGGCTTCGGTCGGTGCGACCGGCCGGCGGCGCAGCAGGGCAACCCCGAGATCGTGCTCCAGCGCGGCGATGTGCTGCGACACGGCGGACTGGGTGTAACCGAGCCGTTGGGCGGCCGCCGAGAACGAGCGGCAGTTGGACACCATTACGAAGGTACGCAGGAGGTGCGGGTCCACGGCATCAGTATTGCTTATCGAGGCAGCACTGATCATCGTTGGTACTGCACGAGGTCGGTGGGTCAGGATGACGTCATGAGAGAGACCCGCTCCCCCTTCACCGCCCGGATCGCGGCTGTCGGTGACCGCTCGCCACATGTCCGTGCGCACGCCCGGATTCCCGCACTACTCGACGCGCTGCGGACCCGTGACCGGCTCGACCTGGACCTGTACTGGATCCCGACACCCGAGGCGGCGAACACCGGCACGCTGGCCGGATTCGACGGGATCTGGCTCACCCCGGGCAGCCCGTACCGGAGCGAGGCGGGTGCGGTCGACGCCGTCCGTACCGCCCGGGAGCGGGGCATCCCGTTCCTCGGTACCTGTGGCGGATTCCAGCACGCCCTGCTGGAGTACGCGCGCAACGTGTGCGGGCTCTCCCGGGCCACGCACGGCGAGAACAGCCCGGAGGCGACCGCGGACCTGCTCATCGAACCGTTGGCGTGTTCTCTGGTCGGGCACGAAGGGGCGGTGCGGTTCGCACCCGGCTCGCTGGCGGAACGGGTCGTCGGGGCGAGCCGGAGCGTCGAGCGTTACCACTGCTCCTACGGGGTCAATCCGGGCTATCTCGACCTACTACACCAGTACGGGCTGCACCTGACGGGCTTCGACGATGCCGGAGACGTACGCGTCGCCGAGCTGCCGGGGCATCCGTTCTTCCTCGCCACCCTGTTCCAGCCCGAACTCGCGGGTGACGGCAGCGTCGCGCACCCGGTGATCCGTGCCTTTGCGACGGCCGCCGCCATACACGCCGGCACCCTCGACCCGACGCCCGCGACCTGACCACGCCGGGCCGCCCCACCGTCGAGAGGTCTCGAGGGAGGCGGCCGAGCGGGTCGCGTACGGTCGGGGTCCGGGTCAGCGACCGGGCCGGACGACTCCGGCCGCCCCGCCGCCACGGCGTACCGGTTCCGCCGACGCCACCAGACCGTGCCGACCGGTGAACTCGATCGCGGTGGCCGCGCCGAGTTCGGCGGTACCCGTGAACGGCGGATGGCCGAGCGCGGCGAGTGCGGCGCCGTGGGCGCTGGCGAAGGCCGGTTCCGCCTGTGGCGCGGCGCTGTTGCGCTGGGACGCCCGGGGCGCCGCCATCGCCTCCGGCAGGGACATCCCGAGATCGATCCGGTTGACGAGCATCTGCAACACGGTGGTGATGATGGTGGCTCCGCCGGGGGTGCCGAGCGCCAAGAACGGACGGCCGTCATCGTCGAGCACGATCGTCGGCGACATCGAACTGCGGGGCCGCTTGTTCGGCGCCGGCAGGTTCGGGTCGGGTGCGGCACCCGGGGTCTGCGCGAACGTGAAGTCGGTCAGCTCGTTGTTGAGCAGGAATCCACGTCCGGGCACCACCATGGCGTTCCCGCCGGTCTGTTCGATCGTCAGGGTGTACTCGACGACGTTGCCCCACCGGTCGGCCACCGTCAGGTTCGTGGTGCTCTGCCCGGGGTTGCCCTCGGCAGCCGCCGTGCCGGTCGCGCAGTCGCCGTACCTGCCGTCGGGTTCGCCGGGCGCCACCGGCTTCGGTGCGGCCCGGTCGGGGTCGAGCCGGCAGGCGCGCTCGGCCGCGTACCGGTCACTGAGCAGTTCGTCGAGGATCCGCCGCGAGGTGCCGTCGGCGACGTACCGGTTCCGGTCGGCGTAGGCCAGGGCGCTCGCCTCCAGGTAATGGTGCAGCGCCTCGGTGACAGTCATCCTGGACAGGTCGAAGCGCTCCAGGATGTTCAGCGCCTCGCCGACCGCGACACCGCCGCTGGACGGCGTCGACATGCCGTACACCTGGTAACCCCGGTAGTCCGACCGGGTCGGCGCGGGGAAGCGCAGCTCGTAGCGGGCGAGGTCGGCCCGGGTCATCCCGCCGGGTTCGATCGGGTACTGCCACGGCACGGCGGGGTCGGCTGCGACCGGCGGGCGGCGTACCGCCTCGACGAGATCCGCACCGATCGGGCCGGTGTAGAAGACGTCGATGCCCCGCCGGGCGATCTGCCGGTAGGTCTCGGCCAGGTCCCGGTTGCGCTGCACGGAATTGACTGCCGGTGGCTGGCCACCCGGCAGGTAGAGCTTCCGGGTGGCGTCGAACTGGGCGAACGCCGCCGCGTTGTCGGCCACCTGCTGCCGGAACGTCGAGTCGACCACGAAGCCCCGCTCGGCAACCCCGGCCGCCGGGGCGAGCGCCGCCGACAGCGGCCGGCTCCCCCACCTGCGCAACGCCTCGTGCCAGGTCATGAGCGTCCCGGGTACGCCGACCGAGAGGCCACTGACCCGGGCCTGCTGGAAGGGGTACGCGGTGCCGGTGGCCGGGTCCACGAAGGAGTCCGGGCGGATGGCGGCAGGTGCCGACTCCCGACCGTCGATCGTGTGCACCCGTCGGGTACGCGCGTCGTAGTAGACGAAGAAGCCGCCACCCCCGACGCCGGCCGAGAACGGCTCGGTCACGCCCAGCGTGGCAGCCGCCGCCACCGCCGCGTCGACCGCGTTGCCGCCGCGACGCAGTACGTCCAGGCCGACGGCGGTCGCGGTCGGGTCGACCGTGGAGACGGCACCGCCGTACCCGTGCGCGGTCGGTGTCTTGGGTGGTTCGCCGAAGTGGCCGGCGGCGGCCGGGGTGGCGCTGGTCGGCGCCGACGTGGCGGCCAGGGTGACGGCCACGACGCCGGCCACCGCCATCCGGGCCGTTGCCCTCTTGGTGAGCTTCATTGCCCCTCCACGGTCAGGTTGCGTCCTTGATATGCCCTCGGCCGCGCATTGGCAACTGGAGGCAGGACCGACCGACTGCCGAACGGCGACACCGGAACGTCCACTTCGGACGTTCACGCCGGACGACCTCCCTCGCCCGGCGGCACTGTCCCGGCCGCGACCGTCCTGATCGTTCCTTTGTGGTACGTCGTGGCACTCGTCTGTGCCGTGACGGCCAGCTCAACCTCTACGGCTTCCTAGGAAGATAGGTTGTAGGGTTGCGCCGGTCGCGGCTTGGTTGGGGCGGTGGCCACCGAATGAGGTGGTGACGGCCGTCCGAGGGAGTGACGGCCGCCTGAGGGGTTGGCGTGGCTGCGAGCGGCCGGTCAGGCGGGGCCGGGGGCCGGGCGGTCGGCTGGCGGTCCCAGCCGCCGGTAGGCCAGCTCGGCGAGCAGCGCGGCTCCGTCGGCGAGCACGCTGTCGTCGTAGACGGCCCGGGGCGAGTGGTTGCTCGGCGCCGTCACCGGGTCGTCGGTGGCGCAGGCACCGAGGAAGACGAAGGCACCGGGCACCTGCTCGAGTACCCGGGAGAAGTCCTCGGAGCCGGTCAACGGGTGGCGCATGTCGACGAAGCGCTCGGCGCCGAACAGCTCCCGTACCGTCGAGGCGGCGAAGTCGTGCTGGTCCGGGTCGTTGACCGTGACCGGGTACTCCGGCTCGTACCGCACCTCGGCGCGCAGGCCGTGCGCCGCCGCGATCTGCTCGCACAGTTGGACGGCGTACCTGCCCAGCTCGACGTGCACGGTCGGGTCGAAGGCCCGTACCGTCGCCTCGAAGGTCGCCTCGTCCGGGATGACGTTGCGCCGGGTGCCGGCGTGGAAGGTGCCGACGGTGAGCACCACCGGCTCGAACGCGTCGAACCGACGGGTGACCATCGTCTGCAACGCGGTGACCATCTCGCAGGCCGCCGGCACCGGATCCAGGGTCACGTGTGGCCGGGAGCCGTGCCCGCCCGCCCCGACGACGGTGACGAAGAGTCCCGCCGAGCCGGCCATCAGCGGGCCGGGGCGGGAGGAGAAGACTCCCCGGTCCAGGATGGACGAGAGCACGTGCAGGCCGTACGCGGCCTCGACCGGGCGACCGGCGGCGGTCAGTACGCCCTCGTCGATCATGTGCCCGGCGCCGTTGTAGCCCTCCTCGCCGGGCTGGAACATGAAGACCACGTCACCGGCGAGTTCGTCGCGGCGGGCGGCGAGCAGCCGGGCGGCACCGACCAGGCCGGCGGTGTGCAGGTCGTGCCCGCAGGCGTGCATCACCCCGTCGTGCCGGGAGCTGTAGTCGACACCGCTGCTCTCGGTGATCGGCAGGGCGTCCATGTCGCCTCTGAGCAGCACCGCCGGACCGGGCCGCCCGCCCCGCAGCACGGCGGTGATCGAGGAGAGCCCGGCCCCGGTGCCGATCTCCAGCGGCAGGGGTTCGAGGGCGGCCAGCACCCGTTGCTGGGTACGCGGAAGATGCAGGCCCTCCTCCGGAATCTGGTGCAGTTCCCGGCGCAGCCCGACCAGTTCGGCCTGGATCTCCGCCGCATCGTCACGCAGGCTCATGCCTCTCCCCCGCCCTGGTGGTACCGCCGTCCGAATCCTACGGAGCGGGCCCAGATGATCAAGTGTGATGATCATGCCGTACGCCGGTCAGAGCGGGGATGACGGGTGGTCGTCGATTGGTGACTCGGCTGGCGTGACCCGCGACCGGTGGTTATGGTGCCGTCGGCGCGCCTACCCGGCGCACCCCGGTGGACCTTGCTCGACCTCCCCCAGTGATCCGTCAGGCCCCGGGGATGAGCGTCAGGCGCACACCCGGGCCGCTCAGGTCGCGCGGGGTCCGATGTCTAGGAAAGGCTCGGCATGACCCCTCTTTCCGGCCCTTCACGACGCCAGGTGCTCGCCGTCGCCGCGGCAGCGGCGGCAGCACCGCTCGTCGGGGCCGCACCGGCACAGGCACACCCGCAGACCAGGCCGAAGACCTACGACCTGACCGTGCTGGGCACCTCGGACACCCACGGCAACGTCTACAACTGGGACTACTACCGAGACGCCGAATACGACGACAGCGCGCACAACGACGTCGGCGTGGCGAAGCTGGCGAGCCTGGTCAAGCAGATCCGGGCCGAGCGGCGGGGCAGGGCGACCCTGGTACTCGACGCCGGTGACACCATCCAGGGCACGTCGCTGGCGACGTACTACGCCAAGCAGGAGCCGATCACCGAGACCGGTGAGACGCACCCGATGGCCCGGGCGATGAACATTCTCGACTACGACGCGGTGACGCTCGGCAACCACGAGTTCAACTACGGGCTGCCACTGCTGGACAGGTGGATCAGGCAGCTCGGCTTTCCCGCCCTGGCCGCCAACGCCGTCAACGAACGCACCGGCAAGCCGGCCTTCACGCCGTACCTGATCAAGAAGGTGTCGCTCGGGCGCGGTGCACCGACGCTGCGGGTCGGCATCCTCGGCCTGACCAACCCCGGCACCGCGATCTGGGACCGGGGGCACGTCGAGGGCAGGCTCCGCTTCGAGGACATGGTCGCGACCGCCGCGAAGTGGGTACCGGTGATGCGCCAGCGCGGCGCCGACATCGTGCTGATCTCCGCGCACGGCGGCGACAGCGGTACGTCGAGCTACGGGCCCGAGTTGCCGAACGAGAACCCCTGCGCGATGATCGCCGAGCAGGTACCCGGGATCGACGCCATCCTCTTCGGGCATGCCCACGCCGAGGTGGTCGAGCGGTTCGTCACCAACATCCGGACCAGCGAACGGGTGCTGATGTCGGAGCCGTCGAAGTGGGGCCAGCGGCTGACCCGGATGGACTTCACCCTGGAACGGGACCGCAACCGTTGGCGGATCACCGGCAAGCGGGCCACGATGCTGAACAGCAACACCGTGCCCGAAGACCCGTTGGTGCTCGCGGCGGTACGCCGGCAGCACGCCAAGACCGTCGCGTACGTCAACCAGGTGGTGGCGACCTCGGCGGTAGAACTGTCGGCTGCCGAGTCCCGATACCGGGACACCCCGATCCTCGACTACATCAACAAGGTGCAGACCGACACCGTCGTCGCCGCACTGGCCAACGGCCCGTACGCCAGCCTGCCGGTACTGTCGATCGCCGCGCCGTTCAGCCGTACCGCGATCTTCCCCGCCGGGGACGTACGGATCAAGGACGTGGCCGGGCTCTACATCTACGACAACACCCTGGAGGCCGTACTCGTCAACGGCGCCGAACTCCGCGCCTACCTCGAGTACTCGGCGAAGTACTTCCGCACCCTCGGGCCGGGTGCTCCGGTCGACCCCGCGCAGATCAGCGACCCGAGCGTGCCGGACTACAACTACGACACCGTCTCCGGGGTCGACTACGACATCGACATCAGCAGGCCGGTGGGCCAGCGGATCACCAGGTTGACCCACCCGGGCGGCGGAGCACCTGTCGCGGATACCGACCAGTTCGTGATCGCCGTGAACAACTACCGGCGCAGCGGCGGCGGCAACTTCCCCGGCATCGTCAAGCCGCAGATCTACAACGAGCAGCGGGAGATTCGCCAACTGCTGATCGACTGGGCACAGGCCAAGGGCAGCATTGATCCGGCCGACTTCTTCGAGCCGAACTGGCGACTGGTCCGGGAGGGCGTACCGGTCTTCTGAGCGAGGTCGGTCCGGAGTTCCGGCGCGGCTCACGGGTCGCCGCCGGTGGAACGGATCGACCGGCGCGGCGGTGTGTGGTCGGTGGGGCGCTCGGCCCGGGGAATCCTCGGCCGAGCGCCCTTCCCATCACGAGGCCGGCGCTGGCGGGTCGCGGCGTGGCCGAGATGTGGCCGGAGCGGCCGGAGCACGTTTAGCGGGCCGCGCCGGGGGGAGACACCCGCTCCGGACGGGAAGTGCCCCGTCGGACGATCGCCGTTGCGGGACCGACAGGTCCGCCGGGCGGGGGTCACCGGTGGAGTCGTCGGTCGGCCGCCAGTCGGTGCCTGGCCCGATGTCCGGACGCCGCCGTCCCGGGTGTGCCCGGGGTGGAATCCCGGTGCCGTGCCGAGGAGAAGAGCCGGACGAGGAGGAGCCGAGATGGCCGACTCACGACGGGCAGGCCCGATCCGATCCACCGTCACCGAACCGCGTCGACCGGCGCACGGTCGTGGGGGCAGCACGCGTACCCCCACGAGACCCGCCGCCGCTCGTAAGGCCACCGGCGCGAAGAAGGCGCCAGGCAGGAGTACCGCGCGGGCGAAGAAGGTCGCCACCGCCACCCGGCGGGCCACCGGGGCCACCGCGGCGAAGACCCCGGCGAAGCGGCCGGGACGCACAGGGCGGACGGCTGGGAAGGCCACCACTCCCGCCAAGCGGGTCGCGCCGTCGAAGCGGGTACCGGCGAAGAAGGCCACCGGGACCAAGGCCACCGCGAAGAAGGCCACCGGGAAGAAGACCACCGGGAACAAGGCGACCGCGAGGAAGACCACCGCCAGGAAAGCCACGGCGGCGCGGAGCACCGCGGCGAAGCGCACCCGCACGGGTACGGCGACGAAGCCGCCGGCCCGGAAGGCCACCCGCTCGCGGTAGCCCTGCACCCCGCTCGCCGGGGACCGGCTCGCCCCGGCGATCTCGTCCTCATCACCCGGAACGACGGACCGGACCGGCGACCGCCCGGCGGAGTCAGATCTTGGGGATGACCGCCGCGATCGTGGTGGCGACGAGCGGTCCGACGATCACCAGCCCGGACTGCAACTCGCTGATCGTGGTGCGGTTGACGCCGAGGATCTCCTCCAGTTTGATGCGGTCCTCGGCTGCGGTGATCAACTCCGCCTTCGGCACGTGCGCGATTTCGGAGAACTCGTCGATGTACACCTGACAGCGCCGCCGCAGCAGGGTGGCCGCCGGCACGTGCATCAGGGCGATCAGGATCGAGCCTGCCGCACCGATGACGAACGCGGTCGACTGGGGAATCTGCTCCGAGCTTCCCCACCCGACCGCCGCCGCGCAGACAAGCACCATCAGCAGTAGCAACGAGCCCATCATCTGCAACAGCCGGGCCAGCATCCGGCGCAGTCGCATCAGTGCGGCCAACTGCTCGCCGGGAGTACCGGTGAGACCGCGCATCGAGACGACCCTGACGCCGGCCAGCGTCGCCCCGGCCGGCAGCGCCCCGAGGACCACGATGGAGACGAAGGCCACCGCCCGCCAGGTGAGCCCGCTGCCGATGATCGCGTGCGCGGTGACGACGCTGCCGGTCACCAGTACCAGGAAGGCCAGCACCGACGGGACGACCCGGCGTACCGGCACCGGCTGGATCCGTTGCAGGTCGTGCCAGCGGGCCACCCCGGACCCGATCGTCGACCCGCTCAGCGCACCGAGCAGTCCGGCGACCGCCGTCCAGAGGAGCCACTGGTTGCGAAACTCCGGCACCTGCCGGTCCGGGTTCGAGAAGGCGATCCCGACCGCTGTGGCCGCGCCCGCCATCATCATCAGGGTACGGACCACCCGCGGCCAGCCGACCAGGCCCAGCGGACGTGGGCTGCTCCGGTGCGGCTCCGGTGGGGGTACCGCCGCTGCGACGGCGGTGGGTGCGGGGGCGGCGAGCGATGCCTCCAGGGCGGTCATGGCAGACGACTCTAGAGGAGGTCGTCCCCTCGGCATCAGACTCTCCATCCAGGACCCCGCCGCACCAGCCGACGCCACCAAGCCAGCCACCTGCCGGACCAGCCGACCCACCGGGGCAGCCGACCCCACCGGGGCAGCCGAATTCACTGGGCGGTCGGTCTCACTGGGGACAGGTGGCAGTCCGGTGGTCAGGTGGCGGTGCCGTCGAGGGCGGTGGCGAGCCGGTCGAGGTGCCAGGCGACCGGGCCGGCGGTGAGCATCCCGCTGCCGGCACCGGCCAGCTCGGCTGCCGCCGGGGCGAGTTCGGCGTGGGCGCGTTCCACCACCACCCGGTCGCCCAGCGCGATCGCGGCTCGACCGGTGAGGCACCAGAGAGCCTCGAAGAGCAGGTCGTGCGGCGGATCCGGGGTACGGCGCAACGCCACGGCAGCCTCGTCCCGGCGGTCTCGCGCCAGCAGGACGAGCGGTCGGGCCCAGGGGGCGTACGGGCCCCAGTCGGTCGACTCGTCGACGTCGGCCGGTCGGTCGTGCCAGACCCGCAGGCAGAGCAGGGCGAGTGGCAGGAGTCCCCGCTCGACTCCGGGCATGCCGGTCCCACCGAGCTGTGCCGCTGCGGCCCGGTAGGCGACCTCCGCCTCGGCGAACGGCGCCCCGGTCGCGGCCAGCCGCAGCGCCCCGTACCACCGGGTGAAGACGGCGACCAGCGGTCGTTCGTGCCGCTCGGCGACCCGGTCAGCGGCGGCGGCATGCCGGTCCGCGACAGTGAAGTCCCCGAGCGCGCTGCGCGCCTGGAGCCGGATCAGGTGGCCGAGCACCTCGAACGTCGGCAACCCGTTCCGGGCGGCGAGCGCGACGAGTTCCGCACCGACCTCGTCGCGCTCCGGGGCCAGTCCCGCACGCCGGAAGCCCTGCATGAACACACCGTTGAGGGCGAAGGCCAGCAGCGCCGGGTCACCCAGCCGGCGGGCGATCCGCTCCGCCTCCCGGGCCGCCTCGGACCCGCGCGTCGCGCGGGTGCCGCGCGACTCGACGGCGATCGTGGCCAGCAGCCGGGCCCGGGTGGCGGCGGACGAGTCGGGGTGCAGGGCGGCCAGGGTACGTTCGGCAGCCGCCACGATCAGTGCGGCCTGTTCCGGGTCGTCGGAGCGGGTCCAGATCGCCGGTACGTCGTACCCGCCGATCACCCGCGCGGTCAGTTCCGGGTCGCCGAGCTGCTCGGCGGCGGCGATGGCCGCGAACCGCTGTTCCCGGGCGGCTTCGAGCCCGCCCCCACCGGCCACCGCGAGGCTGCGGAGCAGACCGACAGTCGATTCGAGTCGGGCCCGGGCACCGGAGGCCACCGTCCGGTCGTATGCCGCGGCGGTCTCCGCCCAGACCCGGTCGGCGGTCGAGGAAGCATCCCCGGGCTCGACCGGCTCAACTTGACGGAGGATGTCGGTCTCCTGGCGGAGGATGTCGGTCTCCAGCCGGCGCAGTCGTGGCCCCGGGTCGACGCCGAGCTGGTCGAGCAGGAGTGTGCGGGCCCGGCGCAGCACGGCCAGCGCGTCCCCCTGCCGGTCGGTGCGGTAGAGGGCCAGGGCCAGCAACCGCCAGGCTTCCTCCCGCCAGGGGTGCTCGGCCACATGGCCGTCGAGTTCCGCGACGACCTGCGCGGCCCGACCGAGTGCCAGCAACGCCTCGGCCCGCGACTCGACGGCGTGCAGCCGAAGCTGTTCGAGTCGACTGCGCTCCGAACGGGCCCACTGCTCGTCGTCGAAGCCGGCGTAGGCGGGACCGCGCCACCAGCCCAGCGCCCGGTCGAGGCGGTCGAGGGACGGTTCGGGCGGCCCGGCGGAGGTGGCAGCCACGGCCTCCTCGAAGCGCCAGGCGTCGACCCCGTCCGGCGCGGCCCGCAGCGCGTAACCCGGGCCCTCGGTGACCAGCAGCCGGGCCGGGTCGCGCGGTGCCCGGGCCGGCTCCAGCCCGCGCCGCAGCGCCGCCACGAAGGTCCGGACCGCGCTCACCGCACCCGGCGGCGGCTCCGCCCACAGGTCGTTGACGAGCCGGTCGACCGGGACGACCCGGCCGCGTGCCACGACGAGCCGGGCCAGCACGGCGCGGTGTTTCGGCCCTTTCAGGTCGATTGGCGCACCGTTGCCGTCCCAGGCCACAACCGGTCCGAGCACCCCGAAGGTGACCTGCACCCATCCACCCTTCCATGCCGAGGCGACCAACGTAGCGCGCTCCCGGTTGCTCATCCGTTGCTCATCGGGGCTCGGCAGGCTGGACGGGCTGCCCACCGGCGGGCAGGACCGATCAGGAGAGGATCCACCATGGCTGTGACCATTCCCGGCTTCGACCACCGGCGCGTCAGGGTCGACGACGACGTCACGCTCTCCGTGGCGGTGGGCGGCTCGGGCAGCCCGGTCGTGCTGCTGCACGGCTTTCCGCAGACCCACCTGATGTGGCGGCACGTCGCCACCGACCTCGCGGCCGAGCACACCGTGATCTGCCCCGACCTGCGCGGGTACGGCGCCAGCGACAAGCCCGCCGAGCACGGCGCCGAGACGTACGCGAAGCGGACCATGGCCGCCGACATCGTCACCCTGGCCCGGGAGCTCGGCCACCCGCGCTTCGCGCTCGCCGGTCACGACCGGGGCGCCCTGGTCGCCGTCCGGGCCGGTCTCGACCACCCGGAGGCGATCTCGCACCTCGCCGCGCTCGACGTGCTACCGACCCTCGACATGTGGGACGTCCTGCACGGCGTCGGCGCGGCGGTCGCCTTCCACCTCTATCTGATGGCGCAGCCGCCGGGCCTGCCGGAACAGATGATCTCCGCCAGCCCGGATGCTTTCTTCGGCCACTTCCTCGACGGCTGGGCCGGTGACCCGCAGGCGATCCCGGCCGAGGTGCGGGCCGAGTACCTGCGGGCGTCCCGGGAGGCGGTGCCCTCCATCGTCGCCGACTACCGCGCCTCGGCGGGGATCGACGTCGCGCACGACGAGGCGGACCGGGCGGCCGGGCGCCGGCTCGGTATGCCGGTCACGGTGGTCCAGCAGGACTGGGGGGCCGCGCTCGGCTACGACGCCGCCGCGCTGTGGCGGGCCTGGGCTCCGGACCTGGTGCACCAGACCACCTCGGCCGGGCACTTCATGGCGGAGGAGGCACCCGGGGAGATCAGCGATGCGATCCGGGCGCTCGTCGCCCGCTGACGCCCACGAGCGTCCGTCGTGCACCGCCACCCGCAGCGCCAGGCCGCGCGCCCGGGTACGGCCAACCGAGCGGTCCCGCCCGATCGGCGGAGCGGGAAACCGCCGGAGGTACCCCTGACAACCCAGGATTCCTCCGGCGGTTCACCTGTGGATCAGCTCACGCGTCGTCGTCCTGGACGGTGAGCATGCCGTAGGCGTCACCAACCGAAACGCCCTGCACGGCCTTGACCGCGACGATGTAGCGCCGGCCGTCCCCGGGCTGGGTGTTGCCGGTCACCGCGATCGGGATGGCGATGGTGGTGCTGCCCGGCGTCACGTTCACCACGCTGGCGCTGGCGAACCCGGTCGCCGGGTCCACCACGAAGACCCGCACCTGTCCGGTACCGCTGCCGGAGACCTGCGCCGGCAGCTGGTAGGTGACAGTCCCCGAGTTGCCCTCCTGGACCGTCCGCTCTCCCAGGTCGACCCGGGGCAGCGAGACCGGCTGCGGTGCGGGGGTACCGGGTCGCCAGCCCCAGGCGTCGATGAACCAGATCCTGGCCCACGTCTCACCTGCGCGCGGCACCAGCACCAGGGTGGTGATCTGGCCGAGGTTCAGCCCGGCCGCCCTGGCGTTGGTCAGCGGCATCCGTACCTCCTGCGCCCAGTCGTCGGACGACTGGGTGGGCGCCGGCAGCGGGTCGAGGGTGGTGGTGCCCAGCGTGGCCTGCCGGCCAGCCGAGTCGGTGACGGCGACGTCGAACTGGGTACCCGGCGAGCCGGACGGAACCCCGACCCGCAACGCCACCTGCTCCGCGTCGGAGAGCGAGACCGCCGTCGGCGGGCGGAGGCCGACCGGTGTGCCCGGTGCCCGCCAGTCCACCTCGATCGCGTACCGGCCCGCCTCCGGAACGACCGGGTCGAAGGAGGCGAAGTGCGGGGAGTTGGAGTTGCGGCACCCGGTGGGTGTGCTCAGCGGGGTGATCTGCTCACAGAGCCGTCCGGCGGGGCTGGTGATCACTGTGGCGGCGTCGGGGACCAGCAGACGGGTCCGGTTGCCGCCGACCGCGTGACTGAGCACGGTCGCCGGGTCGGTCGAGGGTGCCCGGACGCCGGATCCGTCGAGCAGCGGGCGTACCTGGTCGTTGCCGGCGACGAAGGTGGCCGCCGCGGCGGCGACGTAGGTGGCGCCGACGTTCTGCTGCTGTTGCGGCGTCAGCCGCATCGTCGACGCCGTCCGGCAGACCGGGTCGTTCTGGCTGGGGTAGTCGTCCCAGGACATCGCGACGGAGAGCCCGGGAGTCCACTCGGTGTTGAAGTAGTTGTGGTTGGCGCCGATGGCGTAGACGACGCCGTGCAGGGCGTAGCCGCGCCCCACCCCACGGGTGGCGTCAGCGTAGAGCTGCCCTTGCAGGTCGGTGAGGTCACCGTCGCAGCTCGGCAGGATGGTCACCGACGGTACGTCCGGAGCCGGGTTGTGGCTGTAGATCGACGGGGCGATAAGCGCCAGCCCGCGGATCTGCCAGCGCACCGTACCGGTGTAGCCGTCCTGGCCGGCGGGTGGCAGGGTGAGGCTGTCCACGGCGGCCCGGCTGACACCCTCGCCACCTCGGGAGTGCCCGACCAGCAGCACGCTGGACATGTTCGGCACCGGGGCCGAACGCACCACGGCAGGTGCGCTGGGGCGGCCCGTGCCGGCCCAGTCCGCCCAGCGGCCCAGGTGCAGCCGGACCAGCGAGGAGCGGGCCTGCGCGCCGGCGTCCTGCGGTGGCAGGCCGAGGCCGTCCTGGGCGTTGACGGAGTTGGCCGAGATGGAGACTGTGACGTATCCCTGTGAGGCCAGCACCTGCTGGATCCGCTCGTACCCCCGGTAGCTGGGCAGCGAGTTCCAACCGCTCGGGCAGGGCCAGACCGTTGTCGGCTCGGCGGTGCCCTGGTAGCAGGTGGGGTGCCGGCCGTGCAGGATCAGCACCAGCGGTCGCTGGCCCGACGTTCCCTGCGGCGCCACCACGTAGCCGCGCATCTCCACCGGTACGGCGAAGCCCGGCAACTGCACGTCCGGCAGCGCGTACTCGCCACTGATCGTGGAGTACGGGCCGGGTACGCCGGGGTCGACCGGGTTCGGCGGCAGTTGGGCGGCCGTGAACGTCGGCGTCTCCTCGCTCCGGCTCGCGTCACCGGAGTCGACCGGCGCGTCGAGGCGCCGCCCGCCGGCCCGTACCTGTAGTCCGGTCAGGTCGCGGGCGGTGACGTCGTCGATGGAAAGGTGGAAACCGCGCTGGTCGCTCGTTGCCCCGGGACGGCCGAGCAGCCGGTCACCGGCGTAGAACCCGATCGCCGCGCCCCCGGTCCGGACCGGCTGGGCCGGGTGCCAACTGAGTTCGAAGCCGGTCGCGGTCGCTCGCAACCTCCAGTCGTCCGGCAAGGGCGTCCGGGCGACGACCGCGGCCCGGCCGGATGGTTCCGCCGGGTCCGCCCAGGCGGCGCTGCCGCCGCCGAGCGTCACCGTCAACGAGATGGCGGCAGCCATCACCGCTCTGCCGACGTGCATGGACGTCCTCCCCCGTGTGTATTCCGTTGTCGGTGCAGTCGCGAGCCACTCGGGAGCGCTCCCACGCCGCTGCGAAAGCCATCCTAGATCGATCGACCCGTCACGATCAATGGATCGTGTTCGTCTGACTACTGTGGATGAGCAATCGGGCAGGATGTGGGCAAGGAGCGCGGCCGAGCCAGCACAGATCCACATAGAACGGACCGCTGGCGCCGCCACCGACGTCACGGCACCGGCGGCGACATCGGCCGGGGCCCGCTCGCCGGCCGACCTCACCATTCCGGTACGTGGCGAAGCTCGCCCGCCACTCCCAGGTCTCGAGCGGATGCAAGCCGATCCGGCTGTTGAGCCTCGCAAATGCGGCATAGCGACGCGGCTTTACCCAGCAGATGCTGGAGCGTACCCTGACCGGGTGACGACGAGGTTCCGGATCGGCGAGGCGGCAGAACTGCTCGGGGTCAGCGTCGACACGGTGCGGCGCTGGATCGATGCCGGCCGCCTGCCCGCGCTCCGCGACGAGTACGGGCACCGCCTGATCGACGGGAAGACGCTTGCCGCATTCGTGCGGGCTCAGGCGGCCGAGCCGGACGAGCGCACCGAGGACTCCTCGGCACGCAACCGCCTGCGCGGCATCGT
Organism: Plantactinospora sp. CNZ320; assembly: GCF_002846275.1. Taxonomy (NCBI): domain Bacteria; kingdom Bacillati; phylum Actinomycetota; class Actinomycetes; order Micromonosporales; family Micromonosporaceae; genus Plantactinospora; species Plantactinospora sp. CNZ320. The sequence goes on along the minus strand of NZ_PJMP01000001.1, from coordinate 902,791 downwards.
CACCGCCGTGGTCAAGGACACGGTGATGGCCCAGGTGGACATCCAGGCGGGCCCGTTCCGGCTGGTGTCGCTGATGAGCCGCGAGGCCGTCGAGGACCTCGGCCTGGAGGTCGGGTCGGTCGCGGTGGCGGTGATCAAGTCGACAACTGTCGTGGTGGAGAAACCGACGACTGCCGTCAGCGGCCGAGGAAGGACCGGTCAGTGAGAGCGACGCGATTCCGCGCCGGCCTGGCCACGCTCACCGCACTGGCGGTGCTGACGCTCGCCGGCTGTGGCGACGGTGACGAAGGCTCCGCAGCGCCGTCGTCGGGCAACGGCAGCCAGGTCACCGGCACCCTCACCGTCCTCGCGGCGGCGTCGCTGACCGAGTCGTTCACCAGACTGGGCCGTGACTTCGAGGCGGCCAACCCGGGCGTACGGGTCAGCTTCAGCTTCGCCGGCAGCTCCGCGCTGGCCAACCAGATCGGCCAGGGCGCACCGGCAGACGTCTTCGCCTCCGCGTCGGCGGCCAACATGAGGACCGTCACCGACGCCGGTGACGCCGACGGCGCCCCGACCACCTTCGCCCGGAACCAGCTCGTGATCGCCGTGCCGAAGGGCAACCCCGACGGGGTGACCGGGCTGGCCGACCTGACCGGGGCGGGCGTCAAGGTGGCGCTCTGCGCCGAGCAGGTGCCGTGCGGAGCGGCAGCGCAGCAGGCACTGGCCGGAGCAGGGGTGAAGGTCACGCCGGTCACCCTGGAGCAGGACGTGAAGGCGGCGCTGTCGAAGCTGCGGCTCGGCGAGGTCGACGCGGCGCTTGTCTACCGGACCGACGCCAGGGCCGCCGCCGAGGACGTCGACGGGATCGAGTTCCCCGAGTCGGCCGGAGCCATGAACGACTATCCGATCGTGGTGCTCAGGGACGCGCCCAACAAGGCGGCCGGGCAGGCGTTCGTCGGGTACGTGCTCTCCGACGCCGGCCGGGGCGTACTCGCCGCCGCCGGATTCCAGGCACCGTAACCGGTGTCCCTCCTCGATGACGCGCCCTCGGCGCCCCCGGCCGGAAGGAGTGCGGTGGCGCGGCGGCGCCGGCGCACCGGCCGGGTGCCGGTGGCACTGCTGCTGCCGGCCGCGCTCGGCCTGCTCTTCCTGGTGCTGCCCCTGATCGGTCTACTGTTACGCGCACCGTGGAGCACCCTCCCGCACCGGCTCACCGAACCGGGGGTGGTGACCGCGCTCCGGCTGTCGCTACAGACCGCCACCCTCGCCACCCTGCTCTGCCTGCTGTTCGGCGTACCGCTGGCCTGGCTGCTCGCCCGGGTCGAGTTCCCCGGCCGCCGGGTCGTACGCGCGCTCGTCACCGTGCCGCTGGTGCTGCCGCCGGTGGTGGGCGGCGTCGCCCTGCTGCTGGTCTTCGGCCGTCGGGGACTGCTCGGCGAGTGGCTCGACAGCAGCTTCGGGATAACCCTGCCGTTCAGCACCGCCGGGGTGGTCCTCGCCGAGGCGTTCGTCGCGATGCCGTTCCTGGTCATCGCCGTCGAGGGGGCGCTGCGCGGCGCCGACACCCGCTACGAGGAGGCGGCGGCCACCCTCGGCGCCGGTCGGTGGACCACCTTCACCCACGTCACGCTGCCGCTGGTGGCTCCGGGCATCGCCGCCGGGGCGGTACTGTGCTGGGCGCGGGCGCTCGGCGAGTTCGGCGCCACGATCACCTTCGCCGGCAACTTCCCGGGCCGGACCCAGACCATGCCGCTCGCCGTCTATCTGGCGCTGGAGACCGACCTGGAGGCGGCGATCGTGCTGAGTCTGCTGCTGCTCACCGTCTCGGTGGCCATCCTGGCCGGCCTGCGGGACCGCTGGATCACCAGCCCATGACGGCCGTCTCGGTGACCCGGGCCGACGCCGAGACCGGCGTGCCGCTGCTCGACGCGCACCTGGTAGTCGACCGGGGGTCCTTCCGGCTCGACGTCGCGCTGCGGATCAGCCCCGGTGAGGTGGTCGCACTCCTCGGCCCGAACGGCGCCGGCAAGACCACCGCACTGCGGGCGCTGGCCGGCCTGCTCCCGCTGACCGGCGGGCGCATCACCCTCGACGGTCGGGACCTGGACCGGCCCGACCGGGGCCGCTGGACGCCACCCGAGCGGCGGTCGATCGGGGTGGTCTTCCAGGACTACCTGCTCTTTCCGCACCTCACCGCCCTGGACAACGTCGCCTTCGGGCCGCGCCGGCACGGCATCGACCGCAGGCAGGCCCGGCGACACGCCGCCGAGTGGCTCGACCGGATGGGCCTGGCCGGACTTGCCCGGCACAAACCACGGCAGCTCTCCGGCGGCCAGGCCCAGCGCGTGGCCCTGGCCCGGGCCCTCGCCGTCGACCCGGCACTGCTGCTCCTCGACGAGCCGCTGGCCGCGCTCGACGCCCGGACCCGCCTCGACACCCGTACCGAACTGCAACGCCACCTCGGCGCCCATCCCGGTGCCACCCTGCTGGTCACGCACGACCCGCTCGACGCCCTCGTCCTCGCCGACCGGCTCGTCATCGTCGAGGAGGGCCGGGTCGTCCAGGAGGGCGACGCCGCCACGGTCACCGGGCAGCCCCGCACCGACTACGTCGCCCGGCTGGTCGGGCTCAACCTCTATCGCGGCGTCGCCGACGGTGACGCCGTACGGATCAGCGACGGTTTCTCGCTCACCACCACCGACCACCCGCGCGGGGAGGTCTTCGTCGCGTTCCCGCCCTCCGCGGTCGCCCTCTACTCCGGCCGCCCCGACGGCAGCCCTCGCAACGTCTGGCAGGGCACCATCTCGGCGATCCAACGCCACGGCGACAACCTGCGGATCCAACTGGCCGGGCCGATCCAGGTCGCCGCCGACATCACCCCGGCCGCCGCCACGCAACTGCGACTCGCTCCCGGGCAGCCGCTCTGGGCGGCGGTCAAGGCGACCGAGACCCGGGTCTATCCGGCGGCCGGCGGGCGGGCACAGGCGCACCGGTAGCGGACCGGCTGCGAAGGCCGGTACGGCAGGGCCGGGATCGTCCTGCCGTACCGGCCGGTGGCTCAGCTCGCGGCGCAGGCCAGCGTCGGCGCGCTGTTGGTGCCGGTCCAGGAGCCGAGGAACCCGAAGGTGGTGCTCGCCCCGGCGGCGAGGCTGCCGTTGTAGCTCATGTTCCGGGCCGTCACGTTCGACCCACTGGTGGTCACTGTCGCGTTCCACGCCTGTGAGACGCGCTGGCCGTTGCCGAAGGTCCAGGTCACCGTCCAGCCGTTGACCGTCCTGCTACCGGCGGTCACCCGCACCTCACCCTGGAATCCGCCGCCCCACTGGCCGGTGACGGCGTAGGTGGCGGTGCAGGCGCCGCTTCCGCCCGGCGGGGTGGTGGTGGGGTTCACCGGTGGGGTGGTCGTCGGCGTGACCGGCGGGGTGGTCGGGCCCGGCGTCACGCTGTTGTAGACGCTGGCCTGCCGGGCGGTCGCCCTGATCCCGTTGGCACCGTTGAAGATCCGCTCACCCCAGGTGGTGAGCTGGTTCGGGTCGAAGTTGGCGGCCATGTCGAGGATCGGATCGGTGTTGCCGCTCCACGACCAACCGAGGTAGCCCAGACCACGTGCGTTCGCCTCGGCGAGGATCGTCTCGTGGTCCACCTCGCCGGAGTTGAACCGCCAGCCGAACTCACCGATCACCAGCGGCCAGCCGTTGGCCTGGAATCGGTTCAGGTAGTCCGTGATGCTCGCGGCGGTGTTGAACACCGCGTACATGTGGATCGACAGTACGGTGTTGCGCTGGGTGTCGGCGTCCAGGATCGTCTGTGCGTTGTCCCGCATGACGTACTGCCAGTCCTGGCCCCAGTTCGGCCCGTCGACCATCAGCAGGTGCTGGAAGCCGTTGCTGCGCATCCTGGCGATGGCCGAGGTGGTGGCGGCGGTCCACTGCCCGGCGTTGGTGTTGCCGATCGGCTCGTTGCCGATGTTGATGACGACGAAGTTCTCCTGACCGACAAGTGCGCTCTTCTGGCTGATCCAGTAGTCGACCGCCTCGTCGAGTGAGGCGGCCGCCCCCTCCTCGCCGTAGCCGGTGGTGTCGTGCACCTCCAGTACGCAGATCAGCCGGTTCTGCTTGCACAGTGAGATCACCGCGGCGACATCGGTGGACGGACCCCACCGCTTGCCACTGCCGAGTACGACGCGCACGGTGTTGGCGCCGAGCGCCTTGATGTCGGCGAACGCCCTGGTCTGGCCGGTGAACCAGACGTGCGGGTGGTTGACGCCGCGCATGACGAACGTCTGGCCGTTCGCCTCGACGATGTTCCGGCCGCTGATGTGCAGGCCGACGGCGGCTTCCGCCGGCCCGACGGAGAGCAGTACGGAACCGGCGACCGCGAGCAGGACGGCGCCGAAGGCAGCGAGTTTTCTTCTCATGACCTACCTCGAGCTGAGGCCCCGGTACCGGGGCAGGGCGGGGTGGCCACGGGCCTGAGCCCCCGACGATCGCTGCCCTGCTCTCGGGGGTGGGTGGGCGCAGTCCGCTGGCTGGTTCTGGATGATCCGGCTCGTGGACGCACGGTACGCCGCACCGACCCCGCGTGCAATCCATCAGCTTCGATGCGGGGCCCTCCTGAGTCGTCGAACCGCGAGCTCGGTGCCGGTTCGGGCAGGCTGGACCGCCGAGGGCCGGCCACTGCTGAGATGTGAACGCCGGGTAAACCCGATGTAGCCTCGTGGGCGGAGCTGAGGCATCCGGCATTGCCGGAGCGCGACCCACCCGGCGTGTCCCGGCCCTGGCTCCACCTCGACGTTCGAGGGCGCCCACCAGCTTGAATCGTGTCCCGACCCGCACCACCTGAATACGTGTCTCGACTTGGCCTGACGGTCCCCCGGCCGTGCAGGTATGGAGAGGATTTAGGCGATGATGGATCGTGCCGTTACCTTCACCAAGCACCACACACCCAATTCCGTACGCGTGGTGGCGCGACGAGTGATGTGTGAGGCGCACAACACCAGACTGCGACTCGCCGTACCGGTCGAAGTCCGAAGCGAGTACGTCAACGTGTATCACTGCACCATCCGCAAATCAGCCAGCCAATGGGTCAAGGCCGTGTTCAACGACCCGGTCGTGTACCGGCATTCTGGCCTGCTCCCCTACGACCCGCGCCCCTACAAGTGGCGCTATCCGCAGCCCTTCCCGCCCGGTCGAATGGTCTCGTCTCTCTTCGTGTCCCACAAGGGCTTCATGAACATCCCCAAGCCCGACCGCTACCGGGCCTTCTTCGTGATGCGCGATCCCCGCGACATCGTCGTCTCCGGCTACTTCTCCTACCGAAGCTCGCACACCGCCATGGGTGACGTTCCGCAGGTGCGCAAGGCGCTGCAGGACAAGTCGCCGAAGGAGGGCCTGCTGCACGTCATCGAGCACCTCGACAACAAGGGCACCTTCCGGTCCCTTCGCGCGTGGGCGAATGCTCAGAGCACGGAAGCCATCCGGCTGTTCCGGTACGAGGACCTGACCGGGGAGCGGCAGGTGGACGAGATGGACCAGTTGATGCGCCACTGCGGGATCGTCATTCCACGGCCCGAACTGGAGGCCCTGCTGTCCCGGTACAGCTTCTCGAGGATGCGGAGCGGCCCGGAGAATCCGGGGACGGTCTCGCACTATCGCAAGGGGCGGTCCGGCGACTGGCGCAACCACTTCGACGACGACGTGCACGAGGCGTTCGTCGCGGCAACGGGTGACCTTGTCGAGCTACTCGGATATTCGGCGCAGGTTCCGGCTCCACACAAGTCGCGGGAACAGGATTCCTGAACACTTCGCCGAACGGCGGCGGGCCGGGTCGGGTTACCGGCCCGGCCCCATTTTCCCGCGCGGCAGGCCGCTGCCGCAGCGGCGGGCAGGTTCCCCCACCGGAGTTTCTGGGCGGCGGGTGGTCAGGACGCCTGACGGATGGGCATGTCGGCCAGCCAGACGTCGGCCAGCTCACCGAGGGGGACGTCGAGGGCCTGGCTGAGGCAGACCACGGTGCCGAAGGCAGGTGCGGGCAGGCGCCCCGCCTCGATCTTGCGCAGCGTCTCCGGGGAGATACCGGCCGCCACGGCCACCTCGACCAGGCTGCGGCCGGCCCGCGCGGACCGGAGGGCAGCTCCGAGGCGCTGACCCGCGGCGATCTGTTCGGCGGTGAGCGGTTGGCGAACCATGACCGCAGGATACCCCTCCGGGGAGCCCGGCCAGACGTGGTATAAAAATACCGCACCGGGAGAGGGAGGCTGTCGTGATCGAGTTCAAATCCGCCGTGGAGATCGACCGGATGGCGGTGGCCGGTCAGTTCGTCGGCGAGTTGCTCGCCGAGCTGAGCGCACGCGCCGCGGTCGGCGTCAACCTGATGGACCTCGAACACCACGCTCGGCGCCGGATCGCCGAACGCGGCGCCGAATCCTGCTACTGGGACTACTCCCCCTCGTTCGGTCGCGGCCCGTTCCGGAACGTACTGTGCCTCTCCGTCAACGACGCGGTGCTGCACGGCCTGCCGCACGACTACCTGCTGCGGGACGGTGACCTGCTCAGCATCGACATGGCGGTCGGCATCGACGGCTGGGTCGCCGACTCCGCGCTCTCGGTCGTCGTCGGCACCCCCGACCCGGCCGACCTGAGGCTGATCGAGGCCACCGAGGTCGCGCTGGAGGCCGGCATCGCCGCCGCCCAGCCCGGCGGTCGTCTCGGTGACATCTCCGCCGCGATCGGCGAGGTCGCGCATTCCTACGGCTACGGTGTGAACGCCGAGTTCGGCGGCCACGGCATCGGCCGCACCATGCACGAGGCGCCGCACGTGCCCAACCGAGGCCGCCCCCGCCGAGGCATGAAACTCGAACCCGGCCTCACCCTCGCCATCGAGCCCTGGTTCTGCCGCTCCACCGACAAGATCAGGTTCGACGACGACGGTTGGACGATCCGTTCCGCCGATGGTTCCCGCACCGCCCACTCCGAACACACGGTCGCGGTCACGCCATCCGGCCCGCAGGTCCTGACCCGTCGCCCGACACCGAGCGCCAGCTCGGCCGAGCGCGCCGAAAGGCCCGGCACCGCCTCCTGACCGACCGCCACCTCTGTCCAAAGCCGACCCACCGTCCGCGTCGGGTCCGGCTCCGCTGCCCGGCGCCGCGGTGGCACCCGGGGCCGGTCCCGGGATCGGGTACGCCGAACCGCCGCGTCTCGGTGACCCACCGGTGGCCTGTCACACCCTAGGCTTGCCGGCATGGCACCCCCGACACCCGAAACGGGCTCGAACAGCAGGCTGGTGCGGGCCCCCAACGAGGTCATCGCCCGCATCGAGCAGGAGGTCCTGCCCAAGGTCGGCACGACTCGAAAGTGGACGGTGCTGGGGGCCTACGCCCTCGTCTTCACCTGGCCACCGGTCTTCGTCGCGCTCGCGGTCACGACCCTCGTCGCACCCTCGGTGACCAACGGGGCGAGTGTCGGCAGGACAGCCCTCTGGGCGCTGCTGTTCGCAGTCCTGAACGCGATCTCGGCGATGCTCACGACACTGCGACGGCGCTCGCCCGAGCGTGAGGCGGCCGAGCCGGACGGCTCGGCTCGAAAGATCGTGCTGCGCCTCGCGATGTATGCGTTGCTGACCGCCGCGTATGCGGGCGTGGTGCTGGCCCCGCAGGGGCTTTCGGTCGGTCAGATCGCCACGCTGGCGGCGGTGCTGTTCGTGGTACTGCACGTGTTGCCGATGGTCGTGGCCAGGCTGCTAGGCAGGCTCGGCCGGCGCCATCAGGCCGACCGCTCCGAGCCGGCGTCGTGACCGCGCTTCCCGCGCGGCAGGTCCCCGGGTTTGCGCAGCACACGCGCTGCGCCCCACCGACGCTCGCAGGCGGGCACCGGGTACCCGCCTGCGAGCGTCGGATGTGACCCCGGACAGCCGCACCGGTAGTGCGTACCGCCGGGGCAGGGTCGCTACCGCTGGACCCAGACACTGTCCGGGGTGAACGAGCCCAGGTTGGAGATGCCGGAGTTGCTCGGTACCTGGTACGGGTCACCGAGGCAGTCGTCGTTCTGGAACATGGCCGAGCTACGGGCGTGCGTGTTCTGCACCGAGTGCGCCCGGTCGCCCCAACCCGCGTCCACCAGGCTCACGCAGGTGCCGCTGGGGTTGAGGGAGGTCACGGCGAACATCTCACCGGTGTAACCGACTCCCTCGTAGAGGCAGAGGGCGTTCGACGGGCAGGTCGCGGCGGCGTCGATTGTGGACACCGCAGCCGCCGAGACCGCGCCGGACGTACCGAACAGAGCCACCGCCGACAGACCCGCTACGAGAAGAGAGGAACGCAGACGCCGTACCAACACATCGACCTCCGTGAGTTGGATGTTGGATTCGGACTATATCCACGTGTCGCCCGGCACGGTAGTTGTCCGGCATTGCCCATTGCAGCGGATCCCGATCCAGAAAGACGGGACTGGCTCAGCGCAGGGCGCGATGATAAGTGCGGATGACGTCCCCGTCGGGGGTGACCCGCTGGGACCCGGCCTCCCACCCCAGACGCTCGTAGAAGCCGACCGCCCCGAGCGGTCCGGTCGAGGTCTGCACCTCGATCGACGCGGCACCGGCAGCCCGGACGTACTCGACGAAACGCTCCACCAACCACTCACCGATCCCGCTCTTGCGCCAATCCGGCCGCACCGCCAGCGCGGTCATGACGGCGACCTGTGCCGTGGAGGTCGACCGGGCTGGTACCGGCGCTGACCGGCGGTGGCGCAACCGGTGGATCCACGGCCGGACCCGCGATCGCAGCAGGCGGGCGGCGACGCGGGGCCGGACGGAGATCGCGGCGAGCCCGGCCACCGCCAGGGAGAGCACGGTACGCCGGTCCGCCATCAACCCAGCGGCGTAGCCGGCCTGGTCGCTGGTGCCGATGAGGAATCCGACAAGCTCCTCCGGGGCGGCTGTGGGGTCGACGACGACATAGCCGACGCCGTGCGGCGAGTCGAGGAAGGTTCGCTGCCAGCGACGGACGAAGCCAGCCCCGAGCGACGGGAAGAGCCCGAAGGGCAGGAGCAGTACATGCGCATCAGCCGTGGCCGGCAGGTCCTCGTGCGTCGCCGGCCGCAGCAGGATCTGCCCGGAGGCGGGTTCGGTTGCCGTGGTACCGGAATTCGGCGCCGACGTGCCGCCGACGTCGGCGCCGCTGGTGGTCCTGGGCAGGAAACGCATAACCTCGACAACCTCGATATCAGGGCGGAAGTCCGCCCCCGCCGCAGGTCACCTCGCCTTGCTGGTACCTCCGGTAGGTCCTCCGGACGCCCCCGCTGTGCTACCCGCGTCCCCTCGCGTTATGCCTGCTTCGGAAACCGGACATCGGGCGTGGTGGCCAGCAGGAACGTCGACACGGCCGCGAACGCGGCGGCACCGACGAAGACCAGACCCGGGGACGCGTGACTGAGCGACCACCCGAAGGCCAGTCCGGCGGCGATCGGCACCACGGTCTCGGCGACCGCGCCGATTCCGGTGAGCGCGCCCTGCACGATCCCCTGCTCCTCGGCCCGGACGTTGCGTGAGATCCACGACTGGGCGGCCGCGCCACCGACCGAGCCGAGCACCCCGACCGCCTGCACGAGGTAGAGCATCCACCCGACGGAGACGAACGCCGTAGCCGACAGCGCCGTGACGCTGAGCAGACTGCCGGCCACCGCGGCCCGCTTGTCCCCGAGCCGGCGGACCACCGGACCGACGGCGCGGGCCTGGAAGACCGCGCCGAGGAGCGCGGCGGCGGCCATCACCACGCCGATGTGCGTGGTGCTCCAGGCGAACTGGTACGTGAGGAAGAACGTCCAGGTCGACTGGTGGATCATCCGGGCGACATCGGCGCAGAAGCGGGCGTAGCCGAGCCGCCCGAGTACCGGCCGACGCAGCACGACGGCGACGGCGCGGAACGGGTTCGCCGTCCGCAGCGTCAGTGCGGTGCTCCGGTCACCGGGTCGCGACTCGGGTAGGACGAACCAGCCGTAGGCGACGTTGCCGAAGGACAGCGCGGCGGCGGCGAAGAACGGCAGGCGCACGTCGACGGCACCGAGCAGGCCGCCGATGGTCGGACCGGCGATGAAGCCGAGCCCGAACGCGGCGCCGACCAGCCCGTACGCGCGAGCCCGCGACTCGGGTTCCGTGACGTCCGCGATGTACGCGTTGACCACCGTCCTCGTTCCGGCACAGGCCGCCGCGAGGGCGTGGAACACCAGGAGCGTCCAGGGGGTGTGCGACATCGCGTGGGCCAGCCAGTCCACGCCGAGACAGGCCAGCGACACGAGCAGGACGGGCCGTCGACCGTACCGGTCGGAGAGCCGCCCGAGCAGCGGCGAGACCGCGAACTGCAACAGGCCGTAGATCGATCCGAGCAGACCCGACCAGAGGACCGCCGCGGCGGCGTCCCTGGTCACGGCCGTCATCAGGGAAGGCAGGATCGGCACGATCAGGCCGAGCCCGAGCATGTCGAGGAAGACGGTGACGAGGAGGAAGGAGAGGGCGGGCGCCCGGCGCATCACGGCTCCTGAGTCTCGAGGGGCAGGGCCCCCTCGAGACTCACGGTCCGCCGAAAGTACGGAGGATCAGATTATCTGCGCTGTCAAACGGTTTTTCTGGTCGCGCCGTGGGCTACGGTGCGTCCCGGCGCGAGAACACGGACCGGGCGGTCAGCCGAACCGGTCGGCGAGTTCCGTCAGCTTGCTGACGTAGGCCGGCCAGTCCACGTCGTCCGGGAGGTTGGTGTTCTCCCGGCGCAGGCCGATCGCGTTGTCGTACTGCTCGCGCATGATGTCAGCGTGACCCGCGTGCCGGGCGAGGTCGCAGATCACATGCACGATGACCTTGTGCAACGTCACGTCCTGCGCGCCCGGCCGCCACCACGGCACCTGACCGGGCGCGTCGAGCGGTAGCTCTTCGATCGTCTGGTCCGCGAATTCCGCGACCCGGCGGTACAGATCGATCAGGCCGTCCTTCGTCTCGTCCTCCCGCGCGTACCAGTCTGCCTGCGGGTCCTGCTCGAACGCCTCCACCGGGACCAGTTCCCCGGGCGTCGGGAACTCGCGTCCGAAGACCGGGCCGAAGTAGCTGGCCTCGACGTTGAGGCAGTGCTTGACGGCTCCCAGGAGGTTGTTGCCGGTCGCGGTCCGGGGAAGCCGCGCCTCGCGTTCGCTCAATCCGTCGAGCTTCCAGATCAAATCGTCGCGTGTCACCCGGAGGTAGCGCAGCAGCGCAGCCTTCGGGTCGTCAAGATCAGCCATGCCCGCCAGTCTTCCTCATCCGCCGGAACCGGCCACGCGTGGCGCCACCCCCAGGATCGCCACCGGTTGGCCGGGCCGGCGTCCCCGGCACGGCCGGGCCGGCGCAACGGCGCGAGGTCCGCCCTCCTATGCTGGGCCGATGGCGTCGGTCAAGCAGATCCAGGTCACCTTCGACTGCGCGGAACCTGAGCGTGTCGCTCGGTTCTGGTGCGAGGTGCTGGGATACGTCGTGCCTCCGCCGCCGGACGACTTCGCCAGTTGGAGCGACTACGACCGGTCGCTGCCGCCCGAGCGGCAGGGTGCGGCGTTCGCCTGCGTCGACCCCACGGGTGTGGGCCCGCGGCTGTACTTCCAGCGCGTCCCCGAGGGCAAGGTCGTCAAGAATCGAGTACATCTCGACGTGCGGGCCGGTACCGGGCTCGTGGGCGAGGAACGCCTGGCCGTACTCGAGGCCGAAGCCGCCCGACTGGTCGCGCTCGGCGGGGTACGCGTGCGACTATTACGTGCCGACGACCACAACGAGTCGTGCCTCGTGATGCAGGACGTCGAGGGCAACGAGTTCTGCCTCGACTGAGTCACCCCTTTCGGCTCCGACACCGCACGCGACGACTCGGCCCGCGAGGGCTGGTTCGCCGACGGTGACCCGAGGGGCCGATCCCTCCTCCGCTCCGTACCCGTCGCCCGGCCAGCCTCCGGGCGCGCTTCCGGCTGTCCAGCAACCGATGGGCTGGACGGATCAGGCCGAACAAAGAAATCGAAGAAGGCCGAAGAAGAGACCGCAAAAAAGACGTCGAAGAACAGACAATGGCAAGGAGATCTCTCCCTGCCACTCCTAACTTATACCGCACCGGGGGCCTTGCGGCAAGACCCGGGTTGTGGCGCAGAATCGTCGGCCGAGCCACAACCTGCGGAAATGGGGGGCGCAACGTGCGCATGTTGTTGTCGGTGTTCGGCGAGGTCGCGGTCCGGGTGGGTACGCCGCCCGTCTGGCCGGTACGGCCGAGTGCCTCGGGGGTGTCGAAGTGATCGAGCAGTACGTCTTGGATCTGCGAGAGATTGGCGGGACGCAGCCCGCGATCGTCGGTGGCAAGGGCGCGCACCTCGGCGAGCTGTCACGGATCGACGGGATCCGCGTGCCGGCCGGGTTCTGCGTGACGACGGAGGCCTTCCGGCGGATCACGGCGGCGGCCTCGATCGACGATCGGCTCGATCGGCTGTCGCGGCTGAGCCCGGACGATCGGGAGTCGATCCGCACGCTCAGCGCGGAGATCCGCCGAACCATCGAGGAAACCACCATCCCGGACGATCTCGTGGTGGCGATCACCGGCGCCCTCACCCGGACCGGTGAGCAGAGCGCCTACGCCGTCCGGTCCAGCGCGACGGCGGAGGACCTGCCGACGGCCTCCTTCGCCGGCCAGCAGGACACCTATCTGAACGTCGTGGGGCGGGCGGCAGTTCTGGAGCACGTCAGCCGGTGCTGGGCGTCGCTGTTCACCGAGCGGGCCGTGACCTACCGCCAGCGCAACGGAATCGACCATCGTACGGTCCAGATGGCCGTGGTGGTGCAGCAGATGGTCTTCCCGCGTACCTCCGGCATCCTCTTCACGGCCGATCCGGTCACGGGCAACCGGAAGGTCTCCACAGTGGACGCCAGCTTCGGGCTGGGCGAGGCCCTCGTCTCCGGCCTGGTGAATCCGGACGTCTTCAGGGTGCGCGACGGCGAGATCGTCGACCGGACGGTCGCCGCCAAGAAGCGTGCCATCCACGCGGTGCCGGCCGGCGGTACCCGGGAGGTGGCGATCGACCCGCAGCGGCAGGAGCAGCCGGCCCTGACGGATGCGCAGGTACTCCGGCTGGTGCGGCTCGGGCGTCAGATCGAGGCGCACTTCGGCCGCCCGCAGGACATCGAATGGTGCCTGGTCGACGAGGAGTTCCAGATCGTCCAGAGCCGGCCGATCACCACGCTCTTTCCCGTACCCGTGGCCCCTGACGCGGAGAACCACGTCTACCTCTCGGTCGGCCACCAGCAGATGATGACCGACGCCATGAAGCCGCTCGGGGTCTCCATGTGGCAGCTGACGGCCATGGCACCGATGCACGAGGCCGGCGGGAGGCTCTTCGTAGACGTCACCCCGGGGCTCGCCTCGGCCGCCGGCCGCGCCGCGCTGCTGGCCGCGATGGAGCGAGCCGATCCGTTGACCAGGAACGCGCTGGAGACCGTCCTCGACCGAGGCGACTTCATCCCGCCTGCTCGGGAAGCGGCGCCCGGCGGGCCGCCGGCCGGCGGTGCGCCCGCTCCGATCGAGGCCGACCCGGCCATCGTCAGGGAACTCATCGAGCGCAGCGAGGCGTCCATCGCCGCCCTGCGGCGCAACATCCGGGGTAGGACCGGACCCGCGCTCTTCGACTTCCTGCTCGAGGCGTTCCAGGATCACAAGCGGGCTATCGGCGATCCGCTGAGCATGCAGGTGATCATGGCGGGCATGGAGGCCACCTGGTGGCTCAACGACCGGTTGCTGGAGTGGCTGGGCGAGAAGAACGCGGCCGACACACTCACCCTGTCGGCTCCGCACAACGTCACCTCCGAGATGGGGTTGGCGCTGCTCGACGTCGCCGACGTGATCCGGCCGTACCCGGAGGTGGTGGCGTTCCTGCACGAGGTCGAGGACGACGGCTTCCTCGACGAGTTGCCGAAGTTCACCGGCGGCGCCGAGGCCCGCGACGCGATCGAGAGCTACCTCGACCGTTACGGCATGCGCTGCGTCGGCGAGATCGACATCACGAGGCCACGCTGGAGCGAACGCCCCAGCACGCTCGTGCCGCTGATCCTCGACAACGTGCGGAACTTCGAACCGGGGGCCGCCGAACGGCGCTTCGCGCGCGGACGGCGGCAGGCGGAGCAGAAGGAACAGGAGGTACTCGCCCGCCTGCGGGACCTGCCGGACGGGGAGCGGAAGGCGGACGAGGCAAAGCGGATGATCGACCGGGTCCGGACCTTCATCGGGTACCGGGAGTACCCGAAGTACGGCATCGTCAGCCGGTACTTCGTCTACAAGCAGGCGTTGCTGGCCGAGGCCGAGCGCCTCGTGCGGGCCGGCGTCATCGGTGAACCGGAGGACATCTTCTACCTCACCTTCCAGGAACTCCACGAGGTCGCGCGTACGAACCGGGTGGACGCCCGGCTCATCGAGGAGCGCAGGGAGGCGTTCCGGGCGTACCAGGCGCTCACGCCGCCCCGGGTACTCACCTCGGACGGCGAGGCGCTCGTCGGGGCGTACCGGCGGGACGACGCGCCCGCCGATGCCCTGGTCGGGCTGCCGGTCTCCACCGGGACCGTCGAGGGGCGGGCCCGGGTCGTCCTCGACCTGGCGCAGGCCGATCTGGAGGCGGGCGACATCCTGGTCACTGCCTACACCGATCCCAGTTGGTCACCCCTGTTCGTGGCGGTCGCGGGCCTGGTCACCGAGGTGGGTGGCCTGATGACCCACGGCGCGGTGATCGCCCGGGAGTACGGCCTGCCGGCCGTGGTCGGGGTGGTCGACGCCACCCGGCTGATCCGGGACGGGCAGCGGATCCGGGTGCACGGCACGGACGGGTACGTCGAGATCCTGTCCTGACCGGGATCGAGAGCGGTCGAGACCGCCTCGGCCGCCGCGTGGCTTCGCCGGGGTCGGGGTGACACGGGACTATCGTGGCTTCATCCGCTATGCCGGAATTTCTCCTGGACGTACACCGGGCTCGAATCTTCCCGAGAAGATCTGGCCGGGCCTGTCGATCGGGCTTGATCCTTTTCGTAGCCCTGGTGAGAGCCCGGCACGGAGCCGGTCCGTACGCCCAACTGGAGGGCACGATGACCACCACTGTTACCCCGACCCGCGCCACCGGCTCGACCGTCGGTGCGCTGATCCGGACCGGCGTCGTCGCCACCGTCGCCGCGAGCGTCGCCACCACTGTCGTCGCCGCCGCCGGCCACGCGGCAGGAGTCAGTCTCGACATCGGCGGCACCCCGATCCCGCTCAATGGGTTCGGGGTGCTGACCGCTGTCTTCTCGCTGATCGGCGTGATCATCGCCGCGCTGATGACCCGGTTCGCCAGGCGTCCCCGGCGCACGTTCGTCCGGACGACAGTGGTGCTGACGGTCCTGTCGCTGGTGCCGGACGTGGTCGTCGACGCCGGGGTGGCCACCAAGGCACTGCTGATGCTCACCCACCTGGTCGCGGCCGCGATCGTGATCCCCGCTGTCGCACGCCGCCTGGCCGGCTGACCCGTCGCCATCCGAGGCGCCGAACTACGGAGGACAGTCATGAAGCAGTACCTGCTTTCCGTGCATCTCGTCGAGGGCGCGCCGACGCCGTCCGACGAGGAGATGCAGACCATGTTCAGGGAGACCGATCGGATCAACGAGGAACTACAGGCCGCCGGTGCCTGGGTCTTCGGCGGAGGACTCCGGTCGCCGGACAGCGCCACGGTCGTCCGGGTCGAGAACGGCGCCACCACCATGAGTGACGGGCCGTTCGTCGAGACGAAGGAGCACATCGCCGGATTCTGGGTCATCAAGTGCGCGGACCTGGACCAGGCGCTGGCCTGGGCCGAGAAGTGCGCGGCGGTCTGCGGGCCGATCGAGGTACGCCCCTTCGACGACCTGTCCCAGGCCTGAGCGGGAGCCGGTCACCCGACATGGACCTGGCGAGCATCTACCGGGCGGAGTACGGCCGCTGCGTCGCCACCCTGACCCGCCTCCTCGGTGACATAAACCTCGCCGAGGAGGCGGTCCAGGACGCCTTCACCACGGCACTGCAGAAGTGGCAGACCCCGCCGCCGAACCCGGGCGCCTGGATCGTGACCACGGCGCGGAACCGGGCCATCGACCGGCTCCGCCGGGAGTCGACCCGGGAGACCCGGCACGCCCAGGCCCTGCTGCTGCACCAACAGGACCAGCCCCAGGAAGTGGGACCGGTGAAAGACGACCAACTCCGACTCATCTTCACCTGCTGTCACCCGGCGCTCGCGCCCGACGCGCGTACCGCCCTCACGCTCCGGCTGCTCGGCGGCCTCGAAGTACCGGAGATCGCCCGGGCCTATCTGATCCAGGAGGCGACGGTCGCCCAGCGGATCGTGCGGGCCAAGAAGAAGATCCGCGACGCCGGCATCCCCTACCGGGTGCCCGAGGAACACGAGCTGCCCGACCGGCTACCGCCGGTGCTCACCGTGCTCTACCTGATGTTCAACGAGGGCTACACGTCCACCGCCGGACCACTGATCAGGACGGACCTCTGCGCCGAGGCGATCCGGCTCGCCCGCGAACTGGCCACTTTGATGCCGGACGAGCCCGAGGTCCTCGGCCTGCTCGCCCTGTTGCTGCTGACCGAGGCGCGCCGGCCGGCCCGGCTCGGCCCGGCCGGCGAACTGGTGCTGCTGGCCGACCAGGACCGGTCGTTGTGGGACCGGGCGCTGATCGCCGAGGGCCACGACCTGGTACGCCGTTGCCTGCGGCGCAACCGGCCCGGCCCGTACCAGATCCAGGCCGCGATAAGCGCGGTGCACACCGACGGCGACGCCACCGACTGGCAGCAGGTCCTGGCCCTCTACGACCAGCTCCTCGCGCTCGCGCCGAACCCGATCGTCGCGCTCAACCGCGCGGTCGCCGTCGCCGAGGTGCACGGACCGGCGGTGGCGCTCGCCGCATTGGAGGACCTCGACCTGCCGGGCTATCACCGACTGCCCGCCACCCGCGCCGAACTGCTGGCCCGGCTCGGCCGCGACGCGGAGGCCCGAGCCGCCTACGACCAGGCGATGGCACTGGCCACCAACGAGACCGAACGCAGCTTCCTGAACGACCGTCGTACCGCACTCGACCGCACGAGGAGAGAGTCATGACCGCCACCTACACCTTCGACGTCTTCACCAGCCTGGACGGCTTCGGCTCCGTTGACGGTGGTGACTGGGGCGGCTACTGGGGCAAACAGGGTCCCGAGCTGCTCGAACACCGCCTCGCCCTGTACGACGAGGAGCAGCGCATGGTCTTCGGCGCCGACACGTACCGGGTCTTCGCCCAGTTGCTCGCCGAGAGCACCGAGGAGTCCGAGGTACGGGACGCCTGGGTCACCAGGATGAGGGAACTCCCGGCGACTGTGGTGTCGAACACGCTGGCCGAACCCCTCGACTGGCCGGACGCGACCCTGGTGCGTGGCGACGCGGTCGAGGTCGTGGCCCGGCTCAAGCAGGAGTCGGCGGTGCCGTTGCGCTCGCACGGCAGCCTGTCGATGAACCGGGCGCTGATGGCCGCCGGTCTGGTCGACCGGATCCAGGTGACGGTCTTTCCGGTGATCACCGGCAAGACCGGGGCGGAACCGATCTTCCAGGGTGCCGACGACTTCGACCTGGAGCTGGTGGCGAGCCGGACCCTCGACGGCCGTACCCAGGAACTCACCTACCGGCCCACCCTGCATCGCTGAGGCCCGCCTCGACCCTCGACCGCCTGGCCAGGCTGCCGCTGGTAATCGAAATGCCGGCCGTGCGTGGTTCGCCACGCACGGCCGGTGCGCACCTGCCGGCAGTCGTTCGTCGCCTCGGGCGGGGGCGCGGCGGAATCGGGCGGGGCGCGGCGGAACCGCGCGTGATCGAGGTTCGGTCCAGGAACGGTGCAGGGGGAATCGTTACCTTTTCTGCTTACCGCTGCCCGGACACCGATCCGGACGACCGGCGCGGTGGATGCGGAGGAGCGCCGTGACAAGCACCTACCTGGGCGCCGACGCGGACGAGGCCGGACACCCGCCGCCGCGCCGCGAGCCGGAGTCGAGCAGACCGGCACCGGCCGGGCCACATCGCCGGTACCCGATGGTCGGTCTGGTGGTGCTGCCGGTGGTGGTTGCGGCCGCCGCAGTTGCGGTGCAGCAGGCCACCGGAAGCTTCTGGGGAGACCTGGCGACGTACCAGGCGGGCGCCTCCGCAGCGGCCTCCGGGGACGGCGCGCTCTACCAGGCCACGCATCGGGGAACGGACGGCATCGCGCTGGGTTTCACCTATCCGCCGTTCGCGGCCCTGCTGTTGCAGCCGCTGGTGCCGGTCGGTTTGCCCGTCGCGGTCGGGCTGTGGACCCTCGCCTCGGTCCTCGCGCTGCTGGCAGCGATCTGGCTGACACTGCGGGCGGTGGGTGTGCCGGCGGAGCGTCGCGCGCTGGCGACGTTGGCCGGCGGGGTCGTCGCGCTGCCGATGTTCCCGGTCTCCGGGCACCTCCAGACCGGACAGGTCGGGCTCTTGCTGATGCTGCTCGTGCTTGTCGACCTGACCGGCGACCCCCGGCGGCGCTGGTCCGGGCTCGGCGTGGGAATCGCCGCCGGGATCAAGCTCACTCCGTTGATCTTCGTGCTCTACCTGCTGGTCACCGGCCGGTTCCGGGCCGCCGGTACCGCGCTCGCCGGTTTCGCCGCCACCGTGGCGCTCGGGTTCGCCTGGCGGCCGGACGACTCGGTGCGGTTCTGGACGGACGCGCTCCTGGACACCTCCCGGGTCACCGCCGATCCCCGGACCATCCTGAACCAGTCGCTGGCCGGTGCGCTGGCCCGGCTCACCGACTCTGCCGAGCCGGGTACCGGCTGGCCCGTGCTGGCCGTGATCGTCGCGGTGCTCGGGATGGCGGTCGCGGCGTACTGGGCCCGGGCCGGGGAGCATCTGCTCGGCGTTCTCGCCTGTGCCACGACCGGTCTCCTGGTCTCCCCCGTCTCCTGGCACCACCACTGGGTCTGGTGCGTACCCGCGCTGGCGCTGCTCGGCGTCAGGTCATGGCGGGCGCGCAGCCGGCTTGGGCTCGCCGCCACCGCCCTGGCCTGGCTCGTCCTCGTCGGCACCACCAGTTGGGTCCTCGCCGGGCTGCACGGCTGGGACCTGCACTTCCGGGGTTGGGGCCTGCTCTACAGCAATCTCTACGTGCTGGTCGGCCTCGCCGGGCTCGGCTACCTTCCGGTCCACCTGCGGCGGGCCGGGAGACGCGGTCCGGCCCGTCGCCCCGTCGACCCGCCCGGCCGGGTCCGTCGACGCGGCGCGCCGCGTCCGTCCGGTGCCGAGCCGCGGGCGCTCGGGCCGGCCTCCGGCGGCGGGACGTAGCACCCTCCACTTCGGAACAGTCGCGCCCGGGCCGTCTTCCGGTATCCGAATCAGTGGCCCACCTGCCGCTGCGCAGTCGGGTAAGGTTCGGCGGCGTGACCCTCACCCAGCCGAACGGACGTCCTTGCCAGCGGGCACCGCAGCAGATCGTGCGAGCAGTGTCGCTCCGGCCGGGAGGTGCCCGGTGAGACGGCATCGCACTTGGTGACGGACTGGTTCCCGAGCCTGCCGCACCGCTGTTGCGACACTTCCCGCAGTACCCCGACCTGGCGGCCGATCCGGCCCGGGCCCGGCTCACCGTCGAGCACGCGCTGACGATGTCGCTCGGGTTGGAATGGCGGGAGGAGCTGCCGTACGACAGCCCGGCCAATGCCGAGATCGCCATGGAGTTGGCGCCGGACCGGTACCGGTACGTGTTGGAGCGGCCGATCGTCGACCCGCCCGGCACCCGCTGGCAGTACTGCGGAGGCGCCAGCGCGTTGCTCGGCGGGCTCATCACCGCCGGGACCGGCCAGCCGCTGGCGGAGTACGGCCGCAGTGCCCTGTTCACCCCGCTGGGAATCGACAACGTGGAGTGGATGAGCGGCGCCGACGGGGTGGCCTCGGCCGCGTCCGGTCTCCGGCTCACGCCGCGCGCACTGGCCAGGATCGGCGAACTGGTGCTCGCCGGAGGCTCGTGGCAGGGCCGCCAGCTCGTCCCCGCCGGATGGATCGACGAGATACTCCGGCCCCGCCTGGAAACCACCTGGAACGCCCGGTACGGATACCACTGGTACGTCGACACTGTCGCTGGCCACCGGGTGGTCTCCGGCGCCGGCAACGGCGGCCAGCGCCTGTTCGTGGTACCGGAACTGGATCTGGTGGTGGCGGTGACCGCCGGCAACTACAACAGCCCGGAGCAGTGGCGCACTCCGGTGGCGCTGCTGGAGCGGGTCGTCCTGCCGGCGCTGACCTGACGGCACGGCGCCGGGGCGGGGACGGCGCCACCGGTCCTGTAGATCAGGGGAGACGGCGCCACCGGTGCTGTAGATCAGGTAGGCGCCGCACCGCGACGACCACTGCGGCCGTACGGTCACCTCGACGCGGTACGGTCGCACGGTGGACCAGGCCGAGGAGGGCGCCCGGATCGGCGCCGCGCTTACCGGTTGGCTGGGTCGGCTGGCGTTCACCGACCAGACGAGTGACGAGGTCACCGTGCTGCTGATCGACTCGGTGGCGGCGTGGGCGATGGCGCAGGGCTGGCGGGTGTACCGGCGGGCCGCCAGCGTGATGCCGCTGCCGCCGCCGTACGAGCACCGGCAGTCCATAGTGGACATCGGATGCGCACGGCCGGACGGCGCACCGGTCGTGGTCGAGGTCGACCACTCCGACCGGCAGCGTTCGGTCGACAAGCTCAGGCTGGAGGCACAGGCCGGCCGGATCGCCGTCTGGCTCCGCTGGGGCGATCGCAGGTTCGAACCGCCACCGGCCCCGATCGCGATGGTGCCGTTCCGGGTCACCTCCCGGCCGGGCCGGGAGGGGTCCGGGCGGCGGTACTCGAGGTTGCCGGCGACCGACCGGCCGCCGCCGGCCCACCTGGGCGGGAACGTGCGACTCGGCAACCAGGTCGATCTCTTCCCGACCCCCGAGGGTCAGGCCGACCCGGCCCGGGACTGACCGGTCAGCCGCGCTTCATCAGCCGCCCGACCGCGGCCATCATCTCGGTGGCCATCTCGTCGGCCCGGCCCTCGGCGGCCCCCTCGTGCATGCAGTGCCGGGCGTGCCCGTCCAGCAGCCCGAGGGCGACCTTGTCCAGGGCGGCCTGGATGGCGGAGATCTGGGTCAGCACGTCGATGCAGTAGCGGTCGTCCTCGACCATCCGCTCGATCCCGCGCACCTGCCCCTCGACTCGACGCAGCCGCGCGAGCAACTGGTCCTTGCTGGCGGTGTAACCGCGCGTCGGGGTTTCGGCGGGTGTCGTCATGCCACAAGCATAGCTAACCCCCCAGGGGTATGCTACGGTCCTGGAGTACGGATACCCCCGAGGGGTAATCTGCGCGTCGCATACCCCCCTAGGGTATAGGGTGGGCTGGGAAGGGAGAACCGTAAATGATCACCCAGAGCTACCAGGTCAAGGGCATGACCTGCGGACACTGCGCCAACGCGGTGAGCACCGAGGTCGGCGCGATCCCCGGCGTGACCGAGGTGAGCGTCGACGTGCCCGCCGGCGCGGTCACCGTCACCAGCGACAGCCCGGTGGACACCGAGCGGCTCCGCGCCGCCGTCGACGAGGCCGGTTACGAACTCGTCACCTCCTGACCGCGCTCCAGCCAGCAGAAACCAGGTAACCCGATGAACACCGCGACGAAGTTGGGCGCCTTCGCGCTCGGGCTCGCCACAGTGTTCGGCGCAGCGTACGGGGCGGGCCAGCTCACCGGCCCCGTACGCACCGCCGACTCCACCGACTCCACCGGTTCGGCCCACTCGACCGGACACGGCACCGATGCCGGGACGACCGGCGCGCCCCGGCTGCCCGGTGGACTGCTCGTCTCCGACCGGGGCTACACGCTCACCGGCGTACCGGCCCCGGCAGATGAATTCGCGTTCCGGATCACCGGGCCGGACGGGGAGCCGGTGACCGGCTACGACGTGGCGCACGACAAGCGGATGCACCTGATCGTCGCCCGCCGGGACCTCTCCGGCTTCCGGCACGTGCACCCGGAGATGTCGGCCGACGGCACCTGGCGGGTCGCCTCACCGCTGAGCGGTCCCGGCAGCTGGCGGGCGTTCGCCGACTTCAAGCCCAGCGGCGCGGAGGCGCTCACGCTCGGGCTCGACGTCGCGGTCCCCGGCGACTTCCAGCCCCGCCCGCTGCCGGCACCGGCGCCGACCGCCGAGGTCGACGGATATCAGGTACGCCTCGACGGCGCCCTGACGCCGGGACAGACGAGTCAACTGACCCTGACCGTCAGCCGCGACGGGCGACCCGTCACCGACCTGGAGCCCTACCTCGGCGCGTACGGCCACCTGGTCGCGCTCCGCCAGGGTGATCTGGCCTACCTGCACGTGCACCCGGACGGCGAGCCGGGCGACGGGCGGACAGCCGCCGGTCCCGGGATCACCTTCTACGCCGACGTCCCATCGGCCGGCACCTACCGGCTGTACCTCGACTTCCAGCACGGCGGCACCGTCCGTACCGCCGAGTTCACCCTCTCCGCCGGCACGCCGGCCGAGCCGTCGCCGACCGGCACCCCGGGCAGCGACGCGACACCCGGGCGGCCCACCCCGACGCCCACCGCCGGAGCGGACGGGTCCGGGCACGGCGAGCCCGGACACGGACACAACTAGCCCAGGAGGCAGCAATGGCACCGGCCGCCGGACGACCACCGATGGCGCCCAACCGGATCGAACTGAAGATCGGCGGGATGACCTGCGCCTCCTGCGCCAACCGGATCGAGAAGAAGCTCAACCGGCTGGACGGGGTGAACGCCACCGTCAACTACGCCACCGAGAAGGCGACAGTCACCTTCGACGACAGCCGTACCCCGGACGAGCTCATCGCCACGGTGGAGAAGACCGGCTACACCGCCGCGCTGCCACCGCCACCCCGGTCGGCCGAGGAGTCCGGGCCGGAGCCGGGAGCGCCAGTCGACGAGCTGCGGACGCTGCGTACCCGGCTGCTGGTGTCGCTGGTGCTTACCGTACCGGTGATCGTCCTGGCGATGGTGCCAGCCTGGCAGTTCGACTACTGGCAGTGGCTCTCGCTGACCCTCGCCGCCCCGGTCGTCGCGTACGGCGGACTGCCGTTCCACCGGGCCGCCTGGATCAACCTGCGGCACGGGGCAGCCACGATGGACACCCTGATCTCGCTCGGTACGCTCGCCGCGTTCGGCTGGTCGGTCTGGGCGCTCTTCCTCGGCACCGCCGGTACGCCCGGGATGACCCACCCGTTCAGCCTCGCCATCGGACCGAGCGACGGCGCCGGCAACATCTACCTGGAGACGGCGGCCGGGGTCACCCTCTTCATCCTCGCCGGCCGCTACTTCGAGGTCCGGTCGAAGCGCCGGGCCGGCGCCGCGCTGCGGGCGTTGCTCCAACTCGGCGCCAAGGAGGTGACGGTGCGCCGCGACGGGGTCGAGACCCGGATCGCTGTCGACCGGCTCGCCGTCGGTGACCGCTTCGTGGTCCGTCCCGGCGAGAAGATCGCCACCGACGGCGTGGTGGAGGACGGCTCCTCCGCGGTCGACGCCAGCATGCTCACCGGGGAGTCGGTACCGGTCGAGGTCGGCCCCGGCGACCAGGTGGTCGGGGCGACCGTCAACGCCGGTGGCCGGCTCGTCGTCCGGGCGACCCGGGTCGGGTCGGAGACCCAGCTCGCCCAGATGGCGACCCTGGTCGAGCGGGCCCAGGCCGGCAAGGCCCAGGTGCAGCGCCTGGCGGACCGGATCTCCGGAGTCTTCGTACCCGTCGTGATCGCCCTCGCCGCCGCCACCCTCGGCTTCTGGCTCGGTTCCGGGGACGGCGTCACCGCTGCCTTCACCGCCGCCGTCGCGGTGCTGATCATCGCCTGCCCCTGCGCCCTCGGGCTCGCCACGCCGACGGCGCTGCTGGTCGGCACCGGCCGGGGCGCCCAGCTCGGCATCCTGATCAAGGGACCGGAGATGCTGGAGTCGACCCGTCGGGTGCAGACGGTGGTGCTGGACAAGACCGGCACCGTCACCACCGGCCGGATGACGCTCACCGAGATCCTCCCGGTGGACGGCCAGGACCCGGACGAACTGCTGCGGCTGGCCGGTGCGCTGGAGAACGCCTCCGAGCACCCGATCGCCCGCGCGGTCGCCACGGCCGCCGCCGAGCGGACCGGGCCGCATCCCGAGGTCGACGGGTTCGCCAACGTCGAGGGGCTCGGCGTGACAGGTACCGTCGACGGCCGTGTGGTCACGGTGGGCCGGGCCCGGCTGCTCGCCGAGCGCGGTCTCGACCTGCCCGGAACGCTCGGCGCGGCGGTCGAGCAGGCCGAGGCCGCCGGCCGGACCGTGGTGCTGGCCGGCTGGGACGGCCGGGTCCGGGGAGCGTTGGTGGTCTCGGACGCGATCAAGCCGACCAGCCGCGAGGCGGTCGCCGGACTGCGCCGGCTCGGCCTCACCCCGGTGCTGCTCACCGGGGACAACACCGCGGTCGCCCGGTCGGTCGCCGCCGAGGTCGGCATCGACGAGGTGATCGCCGAGGTGCTGCCGGCCGAGAAGCTCGACGTGGTCAGGCGGCTCCAGGACGAGGGCCGGGTGGTGGCGATGGTCGGCGACGGGGTCAACGACGCCGCCGCGCTCGCCCAGGCGGACCTGGGGCTGGCCATGGGCACGGGTACGGACGTGGCGATCGAGGCCGCCGACCTGACCCTGGTACGCGGTGACCTGACCGCCGCCGTCGACGCGATCCGGCTCTCCCGGGCCACGCTACGGGTGATCCGGGGCAACCTGTTCTGGGCGTTCGCCTACAACGTCGCCGCGCTGCCGCTGGCCGCGATCGGGATGCTCAACCCGATGATCGCGGGTGCGGCGATGGCCTTCTCCTCGGTCTTCGTCGTCGGCAACTCGCTGCGGCTGCGCCGCTTCACGCCGTACCGGCCCGACCGGGCGGTCGCCGCCGCCGGATAGTCGCCCGTCGGGGCGTCGCCGGGGCGGTCAACCGAGCAGGGCCAGTGCCGCGCGTACCCGGCGACGCTCCAGGGCGTGGTCGAAACTGGTCTCGCCCCGGCAGAAGTCGGTGAACATCCGCCAGCCGGGCGGGGTGGCGAGGACGGTGTGGAAGATCCCCGGGTGCCGGGAGAACGCGGCCAGGATCCGGTGCCCGGCCCGCATCGGCGGGACGAGCTGGTCGTGCACCGCCCGGACGTACCCGTCGAGATCGCCACCGGCCGCGGCGGTGCCGGCGAGCGCGCCGGAACGCAGCGCGAAGCTGATCCCCTCCCGGGTCCACGGCTCCAGCAGCCCGGCCGCGTCCCCGGCGACCAGCACCCGACCGTGCCGCAGCGGGGAGTCGTCGGCGCGACACCGGGTCAGGTGTCCCGAGTCGTGCACCGGCTCCAGGCCGGACAGGCCCAGCCGCTCGACGAACCGCCGCAGGTAACCCCGGGTCCGCTCCCCCTCGCCCCGGGCCGCGATCACCCCGACCGTCAACCGGTCGCCCTTGGGGAAGACCCAGGCGTACGACCCGGGCAGCGGTCCCCAGTCCAGCAGCAGCCGGCCACGCCAGCGCTGCTGTAGCGGGGCGGGGACGGGAATCTCCAGCTCCAGCCCGAGGTCTACCTGCGCGTACGTCACCCCCACCTGACGCGCGGTCACTCCGGCCGAGCCGTCGGCGCCGACCGCCACCCGGGCGTGCAACTCGGTGCCGTCGGCGAGCCGGACGCGTACGCCGTCGGGGTGCTGCTCGACCCCGCGCACCGCGACCCGTTGCCGGATCTCGGCGCCCGCGTCGACGGCGGCGGCCCGCAGCCGGTCGTCGAACTCCTCGCGCCGCACCATCGTGAGCAGTTGTCCCGGCCGGTGCCGGCGGGTGAACTCCCGCCGCCCGTCGGCGGTGAACGTCACCCGGTCCACCCGGTCGTCCGCCGGGACCTCGATCCGGGCGGCGGCGATCGCCAACGAGGTGCCGAGCAGGCCGCCGCCGCAGGTCTTGTAGCGCGGATGTTCGGCCCTCTCCAGCACCACCGTCCGGGCTCCGGCCCGCGCGGCGGCGAGCGCGGCAGAGAGTCCGGCCGGTCCGGCCCCGATCACGGCGACGTCCCAGGTCACGGGTAGCAGCCTAGGCGACCGGTCGGGCGGTGCCCGGAACGGGACGCCGTGATCGTGGACGCCGGCTCGCACGGTTGGTGCGGGTCGGCGATCGGCGACGGATCGGGTGTCCCGTGCATCAACGTCGCCGAGATGGGTAATCGCGGCCTCGCGAACTGCCCGCGCAGTGTGGCGCGGGCGAGGAGGTCACCATGCAACAGCTACATCTCACCGAGATCGAACAGCGGGTGTACCAGGCGGTCACCACGCTGGAGGCCCGGGGACAGGTACCGTTCCCAGAGGCCATCGCCGAGGAGGTCGGCCTGCCGCCGGAGCAGCTGACGGCGCCGCTGCACGTGCTCGGCGAGAAGAACCTGCTGCACCGCGAGGACTCCCCGATGGAGGGTCTGGACTTCGGTCCGCGTTGGTGCTCCCAGCAGCTCGCCTGAGCCACGGCGGCCGCACGTCGCTGACCAGGCGTTCGGAGTGATTTGCGGTAGTCTGTGCCCGGCGGTCACCGTTCGGGATCCGCCACTCGGAGCCGGCACAGTCAGCGAGGCCCGATTTGAGCGCGGCACAGAGGACTCCCCCGGGTCGGACCGGGCGGCCCACAGCGGGCGGCCCGGACGGAGCGGCCGAACCCGAACCAGACCCGCTGGCCGGGCTGGACGAGCGGACCGCCACCCGGCGGCGCAGGCAGATCCTGACCGTCGGGCTGGTCGCCGCGTTCATGACACTGCTCGACGTCAGCATCGTGAACGTCGCGATCCCGTCGATCGACCGGGCGATCCGCGCCAACCCGAGCGATCTGCAGTGGATCCTCTCCGGCTACGCGCTGACCTTCGGCCTGCTGCTGGTACCCGCCGGCCGGTTCGGTGACGTCCGGGGCCGACGCAACGTCTTCATCCTCGGTCTCGCGCTCTTCACCGTGACCAGCGCGGCTGCCGGGCTGGCCGAATCGCCGGCCTGGCTGATCGGCGCCCGACTGCTCCAGGGCGCGGCAGCCGGACTGGTGAACCCGCAGGTGATCGGGCTGATCCAGCAGCTCTACCGGGGTGCGGCCCGAGGCCGTCCATTCGGGATGCTCGGCGCCACCATCGGCATCTCCACCGCCGTGGGCCCGCTGCTCGGCGGCGCCCTGATCGCACTCGGTGGTGAACACCTCGGCTGGCGGTTGGTCTTCTTCGTCAACGTGCCGGTCGGCATCGCCACGATCCTCTTCGCCTGGCGACTGCTGCCGACCGGTCCCGGGCGGCGGACCAGCCGCCGGGGTCTCGACCCGGTCGGCGTACTGCTGCTCGGCCTCGGTGTCGTCCTGATCCTGCTGCCGCTCGTGCAACGGCAGCAGTGGCACGGGCCGCTCAAGTGGCTGCTGATCCCCGGTGGCCTGCTGGTGCTGCTCGGCTTCGTCGGCTGGGAACTGCGCTACCGTCGCCGCCGGGAGCCACTGTTCGACCTGGCCCTGTTCCGGCTCCGGTCGTACTCGCTCGGCACCCTGATCGGGCTGCTCTACTTCGGCGGCTTCGTCGCGGTCTTCTTCCTCTTCACCCTCTACCTGCAGAGCGGGCTGCGGTACACCGCCCTGGAGGCCGGCCTGGCGATCACGCCGTTCGCGCTCGGCTCGGCCGTCACCGCGGGGCTCGGTGGCCGGATCGTCAACCGCTTCGGCCGGCCACTGGTCGCGGCCGGCCTCGCCACCGTCGCGATCGGGCTCGGTGGCGTGATCCTGGCCCTGCACTTCGTGCCGGGGCGCGGCGCACCGCTGGCGACCGCCCTCCCGCTGCTCGTCGCGGGGCTCGGCAGCGGGCTGGTGATCACCCCCAACCAGAACCTCACGCTCTCCGAGGTGCCGGTCGGCCAGGCCGGCAGCGCCGCCGGGATGTTGCAGACCGGCCAGCGGATCGGCGCCGCCGCAGGCATCGCCGGAGTTGGCGCGATCTTCTTCAGCACCCTGTCCGCCACGCACGACGGCTGGTCACGCGCCTTCCGGGACGCGCTGCTGGCCACCATCGGCTTCGTACTGATCGCGCTGGTGGCGGCGATCGTGGACAGTTGGACCGAGCGTCCCGGTACCCCGGCCGGTCCCGGCCGCACCGGTTGAGGGTCATACCCAGCACAGGCGCGGGTGTCGTCGGCCGGGCACCGGCGTGAGTGGTTCGGCCGGCCGGGGGCGGAGGACCGGCCCGGGTGGGTCAGGCCGTCTCGCCCGGAGTGAGCCAGCGGTAGCAGCCCCCGGTCTCCTCGCCGAGCCACCCGTGCACGCTCTGCAGTCCCCGGTCGTTGACCTGCGCGTCGTGGATGCCGTACGCCCGCTCGGGTGCGACGTCCCGGACGAAGTCGATCGCCTCGGCGGTCTTCAGCCACGATCCCTGCACCGGCACGAGCAGCGTCTCCACCGGCACCTCCGGCCGGTGCACCGAGTCGCCGGGATGGTAGACCCGCTCCTCGACCAGGTACCCGAGGTTCGGGCAGTCCGGCTTCCCGCCGTAGATGGTGGCGTGCCGGCCGCCGAAGGCGCGTACCCGCAGGCCGGCGGCGGTGAACTCCTCCCCGGCCGTGACCGGGTGCACGTCGAGGTTGGGGATGTTCGCCCCGGCCGGCGCGTAGACGGGAACGCCGAGACCGGTCAGTCGCAGCACGTCGATGTGGTCGGTGTGCTCGTGCGTGACCAGGACCGCGTCGGCACCGCGCAACGCGGCCGGCTCGCTCCAGGTGCCGGGGTCGATGACGAGGACGGCACCGTCGTGTTCGAGCCGTACGCAGGCGTGGGTGTACTTGGTGAGCTGCACCCGGGACACGGTACCGGCGCTCCGGACGAGCATGATCACAGCTGATAGTGACGCAGATCACATATCTCGTCTGGTCAGCGGGGTTCGACCTCTGCGCCAAATGTGTAAGCCACTGCGCACCTGCCGCACCAGCCGGGGAGGAACCCATGTCACGCCAACAGTTCGGTTTCGTCGCCGGTTTCCTCGTCGCGGCGGTGTGGGCGATCGCCGGTTTCGGAGCGGCCGCGGGTGCCGTGCTCGCCGGCCTGATCGGCTGGCTCGCCGTACGGGTGATCGACGGGGACCTCAACGTCGCCGGACTGGCCGACCGGGCGTCCGCCGCTCGCCGCCGCTGAGCGGGTGCCGGCCACCCGCACCGGACATTCCGAGCACCGAGCACCGACCATCGGCAGGAGATGGGGACAGGCGATGGCTGACAGCAGTACCGCCACCAGGAACGACAACCGGAAGCAGGCCGCCGCGCCGGGGCCGGTGCCAACCCCGGACGGCAGCGGCCCGCCCCGGGCCGAGTTGAGCACCGAGACCGGCAAGACCCGCATCGCGGAAGGCGTGGTAGCCAAGATCGCGGGTTTCGCGGCACGGGAGATTCCGGGCGTGCACTCGATGGGTGCCGGTCTGGCCCGGCGGGTCGGACAGCTCCGCGGACTCGTCCCGGGCGGCAGCGAGACCATCCGGCAGGGCGTCTCGGTCGAGGTCGGCGAGCGGGAGGCGGCGATCGATCTGGACATCGTCACCTTCTACGGCCAGAGCATCGTCGACGTCTCCGAGGCGGTACGCCGCAACGTCGTCGACCGGGTGCAGGCGATGACCGGTCTGCGGGTCGTCGAGGTGAACATCAACGTCGACGACGTCTTCGTCGAGGGCGACCAGGACGGCGACGGCGAAGACCGCCAGCAGCGGGCGCGATGACCAGCCGAGCGGCCCCCGACGCGGCTACCGACGCGGCTACCGACGCCGCCACCCCGGCCACGGGCACGGGCACCCGGACCACGGGCACCCAGACCACGGGCACCCAGACCACGGGCATCCCGACCCGGGCCACCGACCGGGGCAGCTCGGGAAGCCAGGCCACGAGGGCCGACCCAGCCGCTGGCAAGGGCCCAGCGGGTGTCGCCGGCCCAGCCGGTGTCAACGAACTGGCGGCTGTCGCCGATCTCGGCGCGCTCGCCGGGAGGGTCCGGGATGCCGTACTGGCCGTCCCCGGGGTGTCCGGACTGACCCCCGGTACCGGCGTGGAGGTGTCCACGCTCTTTCCCGGCGGCAAGATCGTCGGCATCCGGCTCGGGAACCCGGTCGAGGTGCACGTCACGGTCGGCCCGGTCCCGATCACCCCGGTAGCCACGCAGATCCGGGCGGCGGTGCGCGGCGTACTCGCCGACCTCGGGCAACCGCCCTCGGTGGAGGTGGTGGTCGACGACATCGACCTGCCGGTCGCGGTGGACGGGAGCTGAGGATGCGTCTGGTCAACCGGCTCGCCACGCTACTGCTCGGCTGCGCACTGCTGGGCGGTGGACTGCTGTTGATCATCGAGGTCGTCGCGGTGGCCCTGGACCGTGGCTCCGTGGTGGTCGACCGGGCGGGCTGGTACCGGACCCTGACCGGTGCCCGATTGGCGGATCCCTGGGTACGGACCGGGATCATCGCCGCCGGTGTGGTCGGGCTGCTGATCCTGTGGGGACAACTGGTCCGCTGGAAGCCCGACCGGCTGCCCGCCCGGATCGCCGACGGTTGGCATCTGCACCGCCGGTCGGTGGAGCGGCAACTGGCGACGGCCGCGAACTCGGTACCCGGAGTCGAGTCGGCGCGTGCCCGGGTCCGCCGGGAGGGCACCGGCTGGCGGACCAGGATCCGGGCGTCCGGCGACACCTCGGTCCGGCTGGCGGTGGAGTTCACGGTCCGGCACGAACTGGAGCAGCTGGGGGCCTCCGCAAAGGACCATGTCGACGTGCAGATGGTCCCGTCGGGCAGCCACCCCCGCACCGACGTGGCCCGGGTGGAGGGCTGATGCGGCGAGGCGGGGAGCCGGCATGACGAACAGCGCCATCCGGGTGCTCTGGACGGTGGTCGGCCTGGTGCTCACCGTCATCGGCGTGGTGGGGCTGATCGCCAGCCTCGGCCACCTGGCCGGTGTCGACAACGAGGCGCCGCTGCTCTGGTCGGGACTGCTGCGCACCTGGCGCGGCATCGACCCGTGGGGCCTGGTGATCCTCGGCGTACTCGGGCTGCTCCTCGCCTGGCTCGGATACAGGCTGCTCGGCCGGGTACTCCGGGCCCGTCGCTACCCGGTGCTCGGCGACCTGGACCTGCGGTCCGTCACCGGCCAGACCGCCGCCGCCGGCACGGCGCTGCCCGGCGCCACCCGCGTCCGGGGCGCCCGGCTGGCCCGTGGCCTGGAACGCGACCTCGCCCGGGATCCGCAGGTGCGCCGGGCCTCGGTCACGCTGGCCGGCACGGCACCCCGGCCGGAACTCTGGATCGAGTTGCAGCTCAACTCCCGGGCCGGGCTGACCGCCGTCCGGGACCACGTGGTGGCGGCGGTCGAGCGGTTCCGGGACACCTCCGGGCTGGCCCCGCGCCGGCTTGAGGTGACCGCCCGGATCGACGCCGCCGCTCCCGTCCGGGTGCACTGAGCCGGCCCGGCCGCCCGCAAGGGGCTGGTCGACACCGCTCGGGCTCGGGTCGATCGCAGCTGCGGAGGGCACGGCCCGGCCCGGCGGCGACGGCCGCGACGGCCGGGCGCCGGCCATCACCAGAGCAGGCGCAGCGGCGGTCGGGCGCCGGCCATCACCAGAGCAGGCGCAGCGGCGGTCGGGCGCCGGCCATCACCAGAGCAGGCGCAGTGGCGGTCGGGCGCCGGCCATATCACCAGAGCGGGCGCAGCGGCGGTGGCTTGTCGCCGGCCAGGTGCCGCACCAGCCGGCTCAGCTCGGTACGCAGCGCGGCGAGGCCGTCGGCGCCGATCCCGGCGGCCAGCTCGGCCTCCAGGCTGTGCAGCACCCGGCCGGCGACCGCGAGGTGTTCGGTTGCCCGGTCCGTCAGCACGATCAGTCGCCGCCGCCCGCCGCTCGGATGCGGCTCGCGTCGCAGGTAACCGCGCCGTTCGAGTTCGTCGACGATCTGCCCGGCGGCCTGCTTGGTCACGCCGAGCCGCTCCGCCAGCTCGGTGCCTGTGGCACCACCGCCGCGCAACGCCTGGAACGCCAGTCCGTGCACCGGGCGCAGCTCCGGGTAGCCCGCCTCGGCCAGCCGCCGGACGAACTCGGCGAGCACCAGTTGGAAGCCCATCCCGAGCAGGAAGGTCAGCTCGGTACGGGCCAGAGGGTCGTCTGTGGTCACGTCCCATCTTGACACGGCTGAGTCAAGCAGCTTTACTCAATGCCTCGAGTAAAGCTGCTTGACCTATGAAGGAGACGACATGATCGTGGTGACCGAGAGCGAGAGCCGGACGACCCGTACGCCCGGTGGAACCGTGTCCGGACTCGCCGCACCCAGCCAGGGCAGCGGTGAGCTGGCCACCTGGCGGGTCCGGATGGTGCCGGACGCCGCCGGACCCGTGCATGCGATCGACCGGGAACAGGTCTGGATGCCGCTGGCCGGGTCGTTCGCCGTCACCGTCGACGGTCAGACCCGGGTGGTCGGCGCCGGTCAGGCGGCGATCCTGCCCGCCGGGGTGACCCGGCAGATCCGGGCCGGCGCCGAGCCCGCCGAGGCCCTGGTCTGCATGCCGATCGGCGGCACCGCCACCGTCCCGGACGACGCCGAGCCCCGCGAGCTGCCCTGGGCCCGCTGAGCGGTAGGAGGTGCCGCGCCCGGGACAGGTTCAGAGCCAGCCGTACCTACGGGCGATCGCCACCGCCTCGTGCCGGTTGGCGGCACCGACCTTGCCGGCCGCCGACGAGAGGTAGTTGCGCACCGTCCCCGGCGAGAGCGAGATGCGCTGGGCGATCTCCTCGATCGGCGCGCCGTCCGCCGCCAACTCCAGTACGTCGGCCTCGCGGGGCGTGAACGGGCTGTCCCCGGCACTGATCGCCTCGGCGGCCAACTGCGGATCGACGTACCGGCCGCCGCCGTGCACACTGCGGACCACGTCGGCGAGCACCTCGGCGGAGACCGTCTTCGGCAGGAAACCCCGTACCCCGACCGAGAGCGCGCGTTTCAGGTGACCGGGCCGGCCGTGGCTGGTGACGATCATCGTCCGGCAGCCCGGCACCTCGGCCCGGATCGCCTGGGCGACCGCGATGCCGTCCAACTCCGGCATCTGCAGGTCGAGCATGGCCACGTCGGGTCGCAGCGCCCTGGCCAGTGACAGCGCCTCGGTGCCCGTC
This sequence comes from Plantactinospora sp. CNZ320, assembly GCF_002846275.1. Taxonomy (NCBI): domain Bacteria; kingdom Bacillati; phylum Actinomycetota; class Actinomycetes; order Micromonosporales; family Micromonosporaceae; genus Plantactinospora; species Plantactinospora sp. CNZ320. The sequence continues at coordinate 869,576 of NZ_PJMP01000001.1, read as the reverse complement.
GCGGCCTGCCCGATCACCACCAGGTCGTCGTGCAACCCGAGCAGCGCGGTCAGCGCGCCGCGGATCAGGTGCTCGTCCTCGGCGAGCAGGATCCGGATCGGCTCCGGCGACTCCGCCCGACCCGTCACGAGTGGTTCCGCTGCGTCGGTGCAACGCCGGACACCGGACCCGACGGCGCATCGCCTGGCGGCGCAGAGTCCAAGGATGCGGCTGCGGCTGCGGTCAGCGGCAGTTGCGCGGTCAGGCGGAACCGCTCCGGGCCGGGCCGGCTGGCGGTCAGCCGACCACCGAGCGGCGCCAGCCGTTCGGAGAGCCCGAGCAGGCCGTTGCCGAAGACCGGCGGGCCACCCGGACGTACCCCGTCGTTCTCCATGACCAGTGTCACCAGGACAGGGTCCGGATCAGCCTCCGATCGGTCCACATCGGCTTCCAACCGTCCCCGGCGCAGCGAGACGGTGCAGGTCACCGCCTCGCTGTGCCGCAACACGTTCGTGGTGGCCTCCCGGACCACCCAACCGAGTGCGCTCTGCGCCTGCAGGCTCAGGTCACGCCCCTCCCCCAGCACCCGGCACCGCACCCCCGCCGAACCGAGCACCGCACGGGCGCCGGCCAGCTCCGCGTCCAGGTCGGCGGCGCGGTAGCCCCGGACGACCTCGCGTACCTCGGTCAGCGAGTCCTGTGCGATCCGGCGTACCTCCAACATCTCCTCCACCGCCCGGGGCCGGTCCCGCTTCGCCAACTGCGCGGCCAGTTCGCTCTTCAGCGCCACCACCGACAGGTTCCGGCCGAGTACGTCGTGCAGGTCCCGGGCGAACCGCAGCCGTTCCTCGGCGACGGCCAGCCGCACCTGGTTGCCCCGGGAGCGTTCCAGTTCCCAGAGCACCCCCAGCATCCAGAGCGAACACCGGAAGGCGGCGAGCAGTACGACGAAGCCGAAGAAGAGCATCCAGACCGACATGCCCAGTACAGCTGCTGACGCCCCGTCGAGCAGTCCGAGCAGCAGTACCAGGCCGGCCAACCCGACGGCGCCGCAGAAGGCGTACCGGGGTGTGGTCACGGTGCAGAGCGCGCCGAGGAAGTACCAGGAGACCAGTACCGTCACCGGCAACGTCCATCCGGCGGAGTCGGCCTGCTGCCGGGTCAACGCATTGGTGATCTCGATGACGACGATGGTGACCAGGGTCAGGCATCCGGTCGCCACGACCAGTCGGATGGGGCGCTCCCGGCGGCCGAGGAAGTGCTCGATCCCGGCCCGTGCGGCGAGCAGGCAGAGCACCATGTGTGTGGTGCCGAGCCCGATCACCACCACCCGGCCGGCCGTCGGCCACGCCTCGCCGGTCGCGTCGAAGAGCACGAACGGCTCGGTCGCCAACACCAGGTAGAGCGTGGCCCGGGTGACCAGGTCGAACCGCTCGGGCTGGCCGCGCCCGGTCCACCAGCCGGTCAGCTCACGCATCCCGGGACCTCCCTGTCGCGCGTTCGACTAGTGTCGGGTGTCCCAGCGGAACCAGCGCCTGGTCGCCGAGACACCCGCGGCCAGCCACACCAGTATGATCAGCGCCGGTCGCACCGCCTCGGCCAGTACGCCGACGAAGTCGCGCGGCGCGTCGACGCCGGTGGTGCCGACCCAGCCGAGCCGGGCCAGTTCGAGCACCGGAGTCAGCGGCAACATCTGGAACGCCGCGGCGACCCCGTCCGGCAGCGAGTCCACCGGGCCGGTGAACCCGGAACCGATCATCGACAGGACCAGCAGCGGCAGCGTGGTGATCTGTGCGGTCTCCACAGTCCTGGTGAGGCCCGACGACGCGGCGGCGAGCAGCACGAAGACGGCACAGCCGGCCAGCACGGCGACGAGCAGCAGCGGCAGGTTGACCGGTACCGGCAGGCCGAAGAAGATCGTCGCCGCGACGACGGTGAGCAGCACCTGGGTCAGGGCCAGCACCAGGGCCGGCACCGCCGCGCCGATCAGGATCTCGGCGTCGCTCACCACCCCGGTCCGCAGCCGCTTGAGCACCCGCTCCTCGCGCCGTGCCACATAGGTGGTCACCAGGTTGTAGTAGACGACGTAGAGCAGGACGAAGCCGAACATGGTGGTGGCGAGCAGCGCCCCGGTGGTGACATGCCCGGCACCGTCGATGAAGGTCGAGAAGAGCGCCACCGTGGCCAGCGGCAGCAGCAGCGCCGTGGTCGCGGCGGTCTTGTTGCGCAGCAGCAGGATCATCTCGGCCCGGCCGAGCGCGCCGATCCGGCGCAGGCTCACCGGCCCGAGCCCGAGCCGCCGGAGCCGGTTGCCACCGCCGGTCGCCTGTGTCGATGCCGTCATCGGACCTCCTCCTCGACCGAGTCCTCGGAGTGCGCCACCGCCAGGAACGCCTCCTCCAGGGAGGCCGACCGGGCGTCCAGCCCGGTCAGTTCGAGGCCGCGCCCGTTGGCCCAGCCCAGCAGCGCGGTGAGCGCGGGTTGCAGCGCGTCGGTGTAGAGGGTCAGCCGGCCGGGGGTCGCGGCCGGCGCACCGGCCGGCGGCGGTTGTGCGCCGGGCAGCGCCGGCAGCTCCGCCCGGTCGAGCCCGTCCGGCAGCACGAAGCTGATCCGGGCCGGATGCGCGGCCACCACCTCGGCGACGGTACCGGCGGTGACGATCCGTCCCCGGTGCATGATGGCAAGCCGGTCGGCCAGCTCCGCCGCCTCGGCGAGGTAGTGCGTGGTGAGCAGCACGGTGAGGCCGTCGACGAGCAGCGCCCGGACCAACTGCCAGGTGTTGTGCCGGCTCTCCGGGTCCAGCCCGGTGGTCGGCTCGTCGAGGAAGAGCACGTCCGGCCGGCCGAGGATCGCCATGGCGAGGTCGAGCCGGCGTCGCTCACCGCCGGAGAGGGCCTTGACCTGGGTACGCGCCCGGTGGCGCAGGTCCACCAGCTCCAGTACCCGGTCGACCGGTTGCGGGTCGGGCAGCGTACCGGCCCACATCCGGGCGGTCTCCGCGACTGTCAGGTCGGCGGGGAAGCCACCCTCCTGGAGCATCACGCCGGTTCGGGGCCGTACCGCCGCCCGGTCCCGGTAGGGGTCCCGCCCGAAGACCCGGACCGTGCCGCCGCTGGGCCGATCCAGCCCCTCGACCAGTTCCAGCGTGGAGGTCTTGCCCGCCCCGTTGGTGCCGAGCAATGCGAACAGTTCGCCCTGGCCGACCGAGAAGGAGACCCCGCGTACCGCCTCGAAGCCGGCGCTGCCGCCGTACCGTCGCCGTAGGTCGTCGACCTGGACGACCGTCTCCCGGTCGACCGACACCGCCCGCGGGTCGGTGGCCGTCATCGTCTCTTTCATGCCTCGATTGTTCGGCCCGTAGCCGGCCGGCGGCAGTGCCACCACTCACCGGTTCCCGTGCGGCACACCCGGTCGGGCCCGTGACAAATGTCAACCGGCTCCCGCCGGCCACCACCGACCGGGCGGCTCGGGTCGCCGGGGTCAGGGGGCCGGGACCACCGCGACCGGTCGCGGTGGTCGGGTGGAGAGGTCCACGACCCGTGCGGTACCGACCGGCGCGTCGAGCGGTACGGCGGTGCTCTCCACCCGCGCCGAGTTCGGCACCGCCTCGGCCGGCCCCGCTGCCCGCTCCCGTACCCAGACCAGCAGGCCCAACTGGTCGCCGTCGCGACGCTGCTCGACCCGGTCGATGCCGTCGGCCAGCGCCGACATGCCGACCCGGATCCGCAGTTCGCGGTCGGCGGGGCCGGGGCTGCGTTCGAGGGTGAGGCTCAGCGCCGGAACCACCCGGGGCGAGGCGGCGGTGCCATCGCCCGGCTCCGCACCCGCACACGCCGCCGGAGTCGCCGCCACGGTCGAGAAGACGACCATGGCGGCAACCCGGCGGCGTACGGAGCGCATCAGCTCAGGTTACGCACCGCTGCGTAGAGATTCGACACACCGTCACCGAAGTACGGCCCGTAGATCTGGGTCAGGTCGTTGCCGACGTGGTAGCTGTTGACGCTTATCGTGTAGCCCGAGTCGCCGTTGAAGTCGGCCAGCCAGGCACCGCCACTGCCACCGCCCTGGATGGTGCAGGCCAGCTTCAGGTCCCCGAAGAGGACGTACCGGCGCGACGTCGGGCCGTCGCAGGTGATCAGGTCCTCGCCGTCGAACGGTGAGTTCAGCGGGAACCCGAAGTGCCACACCGACGGGGTGGTCGGCCCGTTGATCCGGATGCCCTGGCTTCCCGTGACGTCGGCGAGCCGGCGCCCGGCGTTCAGGTGCATCACCGCGACCCCGACGTCGTACGCCCGGTCACCGTTGTTGATCCAGCCGTTGAGCGACCAGAGTTCCCGGGCGGTCCAGGTGCCGAGCGGCCGGTCGCCGTAGTAGTAGTCCGGGATGAAGGTCCAGTTGGTGTTCTGCCAGGCACCGCCGGAGCCCTCGTGCACGCAGTGCCCGGCGGTGAAGACGGTGTTACGGGCCTCGGTGCTGACGACCACGCCCGAGCAGTGCCAGAGCCCGCCGTTGTGCTGGTAGAGCACCTTGCCGTTGGTCAGCGACACGAAGTCGTGCCGCCACGGCCACGAGGTACCGGTCGGGCCCGCCAGCACCGACGCGTCGCCACGGGCGGCCTTGGTCGAGCCGGCTCCGGACTGCCCGTCGAGGCCGGTCGCGGCGGCACGCGGCGGCAGCCCGGCCACGACGGTCTCACCGAGTACGGAACTCTGCGCGGTCCTGCGGAGTTCGGCCAGTGAGACGCCGTTGTCGGCCGGCCTGGCCGCGGCGATGCGCTCCTTGGTCCAGAACCGGGCGAGCGCGGTCTCCGGAGTGCTGCCCAGCGCGGCGGCCTCCGGGCTGAGTCGGACCGAGGTGGAGCTGACCCCGGCGGGATCCGCCGCCGGTGCGGCCGAGGCGCCCGCCGTCGTCGACGCAGACGACAGGACGGTGGCGGCCAGGATGACGATCGTCGCGGTGGTGGTCCGAAGAGATGGTCGTAGTCGCATGGATGTCCCATCTGATGCGAGGCAAATCAGGACCGGCTCTCGAGTGCCGCACCGAAGGTATCGAGGGACATTCATATGTTTCTGTCACCTGGACGGCAGTGTCGGAAAACTCGCCGGCCGTCCGGGAGCGCCGACGTGGCGGTGGACCGGTCCGGCGGCCACGGTGGGGCGCCCCATTTCGGGGCAGGCGGGGAATCGAACACTCCGCTGTTGCCGCCGCGCCGCCGGGTCGCCACGCTGCTCATCGCGGATGAAAGTCGTCGATGTGCTGCCGACCTTACCGGGGCGGCGACACGACGTCCGCGCCCCGCGCCCGCCGATCGGCGGCGTCGGGGTGAAACCAGATCCTGACCAGGGAGGACATGTGAACCGTCGTCTGCTGCACTGCCTCACCGGCGCCGTACTGGCCGCCGTCGGCGTGGTCGTCGTACCCGCCGGGGCCGGACCGGCCGGGGCCGGAGCGCCCGGCCCGACCGCCGAATCCGTTCGCCCGCTCGCCGCGCCGGACATCTCGCTGACCAACGTGAAGGCACACCTGGCCCAGTTGCAGTCGATCGCCACGGCCAACGGCGGCAACCGGGCGCACGGCCGCCCCGGCTATCTCGCCTCGGTCAACCACGTCAGGGCGCAACTCGACGCGGTCGGCTACCGCACCACCGTGCAGTCGTTCAGCTACAACGGCGCCACCGGCTACAACCTGCTGGCGGACTGGCCGGGCGGCGATCCCGAGGACGTGCTGATGACCGGGGCGCACCTGGACAGCGTGGCCGCCGGCCCGGGCATCAACGACAACGGTTCCGGCTCCGCCGCCATCCTGGAGGTGGCACTGGCGGTCGCCCGGACCGGGCTGGCTCCGCAGCAGCACCTGCGGTTCGCCTGGTGGGGTGCGGAGGAGTTGGGACTGCGCGGCTCGCAGTACTACGTGAACAACCTGCCGGCCGCCGAGCGGGCGCGGATCGGCGGATACCTGAACTTCGACATGATCGGCTCACCGAACGCCGGGTACTTCGTCTACGACGGCGACAACTCCGACGGCGTCGGCTCCGGCCCGGGTCCCGCCGGATCGGCCCGGATCGAGCAGACGATCCAGGCGTACTTCAGCTCGATCGGGGTGCCGACCCGGGGTACCGACTTCGACGGCCGCAGCGACTACGGGCCGTTCATCCGGGTGGGGATCCCGGCCGGCGGCACCTTCACCGGCGCCGAGGGCGTCAAGTCGAGCAGCCAGGCCGCGCTCTGGGGCGGCACGGCCGGAGCCGCGTTCGACCCGTGCTATCACCGCGCCTGTGACACCACGAGCAACATCAACGACACCGCGCTCGACCGGAACGCCGACGCGATCGCGCACGCGGTGTGGACGCTGGCCGGTACGCCGGCACCACCTGGCAGCACGGTCTACGCCGACACCTTCGAGACGGCGACCGGCTGGACCGTCGATCCCGCCGGTACCGACACGGCGACCGCCGGCCAGTGGGTCCGGGCGGATCCGGCGGCCACCAGTTCGGGGGTGGCGACCCAGCTCGGCACGACCGTCAGCGGCAGCTTCGACCTGGTGACCGGACCGCTCGCCGGCAGCAGCGCCGGAGACCACGACGTGGACGGCGGGGTGACGAGCGTCCAGTCACCGCCGATCAGCCTGCCGACCGGCGGCACGCTGACGCTGGACTTCTCGTGGTATCTGGCACACCTGAGCAACGCGAGCAGCGCCGATCACCTGCGGGTGCGGATCGTCGGCAACAGCACCGGCACCGTGCTCGACGTCGCGGGTGCCGCCGCCAACCGGGCCGCCGCCTGGCAGGCCGCGAGCGTGAACATCTCGGCCTTCGCCGGGCAGACCGTCCGGATCGTGGTCGAGGCGGCCGACGCCGGTGGCGCCAGCCTGGTCGAGGCGGCCGTGGACGACGTACGGATCGTGCAGAGCTGACCGCCTCGATCCTCCGGAGCTGACCGGGCGGCTCAGGACACCTCCGTTCACGACACCTCCGTTTCATCATCACTGAAGGTGACGATCGTCACGGACGCCGCCCAGGTCAGGAAAGTCTCACCGGCCATCTGACTACTCTGTGGCATCGGCGAGCGGGATGATCACCGCTCCGCGCAGCAGTCGTCCGGGGGGAAAGCAGCAGCATGACCGGTTCCGCCACACGCTCCTGGCAGGGCATGACGATTCCGGCGCCCGGCACCTATCTCCTCGACCCCGCGCACAAGCGGGTCGGCTTCCTCGCCCGGCACATGATGGTGAGCCCGGTACGCGGCGAGTTCGGCGAGGCGACCGCACAGATCATCGTCGACGCGGACCCGTTGGCGTCCTCGGTGACCGCGACGATCGCGGCGGCCAGCATCGGCACCGGCAACCCCGACCGGGACGCCCACCTGAGCAGCCCCGACTTCCTCGACGTGGCGCAGTATCCGACGCTCGAATACCGCAGTACCGGAATCAGATGGCGGCCGGACCGGAACGACTCGATCTTCTACTGGGCCCGGTTGCGCAGCCAGCGTCCGGGGCGACGGGGCGGGCTCGCCGTACCGGAGCAGGTGGAGAAGGCGTCGGCCCGGTTCGTACTCACCGGCGAGTTGACCGTCAAGGGGATCACCCGCCCCGTCGACCTGCAGGTGGAGTTCGGTGGCACCCGGCGCGACCCGTACGGCCAGGAGATCTTCGGGTTCAGCGCCTCCGCCGAGATCGAACGCGAGGACTACGGACTGGTCTGGAACGTCGCCCTGGAGAGCGGCGGGGTGCTGGTCGGGAAGAGTGTGCGGATCGAGATAGCCGGCGAGGCGATCCGGCAGCCCTGACCCGGCCCGCCTCCGCTCGCACCGCGCCTTCGCTCGCACCGGTTACGAGGGCGGGAGGGTGCCGGGTGATGCGGGCCGGGCCCGCGACGGAGGGATCCGCCGCGGGCCCGGAGCAGGGGCTGCCGTCGTCAGTTCGGGGCGTGCACCCCGGTGGCGTTCCAGTCCCTGGTGGCACCACGGACGTACATGGTCGACGACTGGTTGCCGGAGAAGTACTGCCGGATCGAACCGGCGAAGGGTGTGCTGGCGGCGTTGCGGCCGTACACGTCGGTGTAGATCGTTGTCGGGCCGCTGTTCTGCACCTGGAAGGTACCCGGCCGGAACTCCCGCAGGGTGCCCTTGAACGGCGAGCGCGGGTCGTCCCAGGCGAGGTTCTGCCCGGCCTGGCGGGCCTGGTTGCAGTAGTCGCCACCGGCGAGGTTCGTGTAGCACAGGTCCACGATCCGGCCCAGGTTGTTCGGCTTGGTCGGGTCGTAGTAGCGCGACGGGTTGACCACGTAGAACAGCGGCGCGAGCCGGAAGCTCAGCCCGGAACCCGTCACCTGGACGTCGGAGAACCAGAAGTCGTCCATGTCGGAGACGGTGAACGGCACCGGGTTGGGATAGAGCGGGTCGTTGTGGGTACGGCCCTCGCGGATCGCCTGCACGCAGCCCGGCTCGGTGATCAACCGGCCCAGCGAGCGGGTGTCCGACGGCGAGTCCGCCGGCACCGCCGGCGCGACGTTGATGAACGCCCCACCGAAGCCCGGGCACTCGCTGGGGCTGAATCCCCCGGCCCGCCCGAGCGGGATCATCGCGTTGTACCGGGCCTCGGTGACCTGGCCGCCGTTGCTCGCGGTGCAGCGCTGGTTGAAGAGCAGCTCGTGGACGTTGTTGCTGAACGCGTCCGGCGAGTGGGTGCCCTGGTGGAACTTGAGCAGGGTGTCGCAGGTCGCGATCGTGGTGCCCTGCGGCGGGAAGAAGCTGGTGCCGTTGTCGCCCTGGATCACGTTGACGTTGTTCACCGTCAGCACCTTGTGCCCGACGTGGTCCTCGTGCCGGTGGCTGTGCTCCGCCATGTTGTCCAGCATCACCTCGCTGGTGTAGCCGAAGGCGGGCCAGCCCACGGTGCTGTACAGGTCGGACGGGCGTGGGTCGTCACCGTGTTCGTGGCCAAAGTTGCAGCCACTGGAGTCCCGGGTCGGGTGCCAGGTCGGATAGACCTTCCCGTCGGGGCCGTACGTCCAGTAGCGGGCGTGGATCTCGACGGAGCACTCACCGGATCTCGGCAGGTACCCCTTCTCGTTGGCGGTGGCAATCAGCTCGTACGCCCGGCTCCGCTGGGCGCTCGCCGGCGGCAGCGCGGTACCCCAGGTCGGGTTGCCGGGCGGCGTCGTGCTCGGCGGTGTGGTGGGCGGCGAGGTCGGTCCGGTGGTCGGACCGGTGGTCGGACCGGTCGTGGGGTTCGGACCGGGTGCTCCGGTACAGGTGGTGCCGTTCACCGCGAAGCTGGTCGGCGCGGGGTTGCTGCCGCTCCACGACCCGTTGAACCCGAACGAGACGCTGGCTCCGGTGGCGATGCTGCCGTTGTAGGTGGCGTTGCGGACGGTGACCTGGCTACCGCTCTGTGACGCGGTGGCGTTCCAGGCCTGGGTGATCCGCTGGCCGGCGTCGTAGCTCCAGGTGAGCGTCCAGGAGCTGATCGGGTCACCGACGTTGCTGACTGTCACCGTCGCGGTGAAGCCGCCCTGCCACTGCGAGCCGATGGTGTAGGTGACGCCGCAGCCGGGGGCGGCGACCGCGGGCCCGGCGATGGTGACAGCCACGCCGCTGGCGGCGGCCACGGCTGCCACGGTCACGGCTGACCACAGCCGGGACCGGGGACGATGTAGGCGCATTGCAGGTCCTCCGAGCGATGGTGGGTGAATCGACGGGGAACGTCGACCCCGGCAGGCGGATTGCCGGACGGCGGAGACCGGGGCCCGCCCGCCGGGTGGCGAGCGCGAGCCGCACGCGACCACGGGTGGCCGGGCGGTACCCCGGCGGGGGATGCCGGCGTATCACCATCGATTGATTTCTATCTATGTTACTGGCCGGGTGGAGCCTGTCAACGCATACCTGGTCCGGTCGGACGTGGTCATCGACGCAGGTGAACGTGGTTCGCTCCGAACGGGTAGGCGGCCGGACCAGCCCGGGACGGCGGGCCGGCGCCGATGTCGGGTTCCGGATTGTCGTCCGCGCTCGACCTTCAGCTACGGAAGAGGTTCAGCCGGCGGGAGACGTTTAGCGGCGGCAGACGTTCAGCGCGCGGGAGACGTTTAGCGGCGGGTACAGCGGGAACGGCTCCAGCCATGAGCATCGAGCCGGACGGCGGGATGGACCGGTGACGTCGACACCGGGTGGCACCGGCTCCGGCCTGCGGGTGGTGGTGGTCGGGGCGACCGGCAACGTCGGGACCAGTGTGGTCGAGGTACTCGGCCGGGATCCGGCGGTCGGCACGATCGTCGGGGTGTCCCGTCGGCCACCCCGGTGGCGGCCCCCGAAGACCGAGTGGGTCGGGGCGGACATCGTCAAGGCCGACCTCGCCGAGATCTTCGACGGTGCCGACGTAGTGGTGCACCTCGCCTGGCTCTTCCAGCCCACGCACCGGCCGCTCACCACCTGGCGGGTCAATGTCGTCGGCGGGCGCCGGGTCTTCGCCGCGGCGGCCCGGGCCGGGGTACCCGCGCTGGTGTACGCCTCGTCGGTCGGCGCGTACTCGCCGGGGCCGAAGGACCGGCCGGTGGACGAGAGCTGGCCGACCGACGGCTGGCCGACCGCCGGGTACACCAGGGAGAAGGCGTACCTGGAACGTGCCCTCGACGCCTTCGAGCAGCGGCACCCGGGGATGCGGGTGGTGCGACTGCGCCCCGGCTTCATCTTCAAACGCGAATCCGCCAGCCAGCAGCGCCGGCTCTTCACCGGCCCGCTGCTGCCGGGTCGACTGGTCAGGCCGGGGACCGTACCCGTCCTCCCCGACCTGCCCGGCATGCGGTTCCAGGCCCTGCACACGGCCGACGCCGCCGAGGCGTACCGGCTGGCGGTGCTGCGCGACGTGCGCGGCGCGTTCAACGTGGCCGCCGAGCCGGTCGTCGACGGCCGACTGCTCGCCGACGTCCTGCGCGCCCGGCGGGTACGGCTGCCGGCCGGACCGGTCCGGGCCGCGCTGGCGCTGGCCTGGCACCTGCACCTGGTGCCGGCCTCCCCGCACCTGCTCGACGCGGTGCTCCGGGTGCCGATCATGGACATCAGCCGGGCCAGGAACGAACTCGGCTGGACACCGCGACACAGCGCCCGGGAGGCGATCGAGGAGTTCCTGCACGGCCTGCGGACCACCGGCGGGATGCCGACGGCACCGCTGACTCCCCGGCTCACCGGTGGCCGGCTCGCCGAGGCCGGCACCGGGGTGGGCGAGCGCCCCTGACCGGACCGGCCCGAACCGACCCCGTCGGAGCGGGACCTGGGAACCGGCACCGGTCAGGCCGGAGCGGCCTGGTGGAGGCACGCCCCGGCCCGACCGGCCGAACCCGGAGTCGCCGGTTCGCGGACCGAACCCCGGGTGATCCGGATTGCGGAATCAGAAACGGGTGACCCGGATCGCGTCGGCGATGATCTCCCCGGTGCCGCTGGTCCACCGGCTCACACCCACCCGGTCCCCGTCACCGGCGGCCAGCGTGAAGACGCCGAGTGACACCCACTGGCCTCCGGTGAGGCGCTGGTTCACCCGTACCGTCTGGTTGCCGCTGGGGGTGGCGACGATGAACGGGGTCGAGTCGTTGTAGCCGGGGTTGGCCGCGTACCAGACCGAGATCTCGTAACTGGCGGTCTGCGGCACGTTCACCCGGTACCAGGCGACGTCGCTGGCCAGCACCGGCTCGGCGAACCGGTAGTCGGCGCCGTACCGCTGGGCGGAGTAGCTTGACGTGCCCCAGTTGGCGCTCGCGGTGAACCGGCCGGCCGTACTGTTGTCGACGATGGTGCTCCAGACCGGCGGCTCGCCGCCGCCTCCGTCCACGGAGACGTCGAGGTAGTTGCGGTCGATTCGCATCTGCACCCCGCCCCAGGTCTCGTAGACGTCACCGGCGTACTGGTGCAGCCGTTGGTGGTTGGCGTAGTACTCCGCCGGGCAGTACGGGCCGGCGTCGACGTTCGCCACGTTGTTCCACCAGGCGAACCAGAGATGGTCCACCCGGGTGTAGGCCGGGTCGTTGTACGCGCCGCACAGGTCCGTGACCCCGGACGAGCCGCTGGAGTACATCCCCGACAGGTAGCCGAGCGTGTGCAGCCGTTCCGTCCAGCCGGAGAGGTACGACAGCACGGCCGCCCTGCACGACGCGCTCGACGGATAGTGCTCCATGTCGTTGTAGATGGTGCTGCCGGCGAGGATGCCGAGCGCCTTTGCGGCGTTCACCGCGATGGTCGCCCGGCTGGCGCCCTGGGATCGCGCCGTGGCCGGGTCGGCGGACATCTTCGGCGCCCGGGTGCCGCAGGGAGCCTGGTAGTCGAGTTCGATGGGGATCAGCCGCCAGCCGTTGTTGGTCTGGTTGGTCACCCAGGTGGCGGTCAGGTTGGGTTGCGCGCACGAGCGGCTGGCCCCGCTGATGTAGATCCCGACGGCCCGGTACGGCGAGTTGGCGCGCCAGGTGTTCATCGTGGACTGGGACGGGGCGGTGCAGGTGTCGAAACCCCGGCCGAGGAAGGTGCCGGGCTGCGGACCGGCCGCCGCCAGCGGGGCGACCGGGGCGTCGGACTCGGCCAACGCCCCGGGGGCGGACTGCGACCCTCCAGCGGCGGACTGCGCCTCGAGGGCGGACGCCCCCGCCAGCGGTACCGCCTTCGGGTCGAGGGTGGCCGTGGCGAGGATCCGTCGGACGAGGCTCTCGGTCGACGGGGTGTGCGCGGCCGTGACGAGTACACCCGCGTCCCGGACCGCGACCTGGAACTCGTCGTTGCGGGACGGCGGTGCGGCCACGGTCGCGGCGCCGGGCACGGTGGTGGCGGCAGCGGTCGGCAGCCGCTCCGCCGAGGCTGCGTCGATCGGTTCGAGCAGCAGCCCGGCGGTCCGCCCGGAGAGTCCGGCGGGGCACTCCGCCTGGTCACCGGGGTGACCGAGGTAGACGGCGGGGCGGTCGAACCGGACGCAGGCGTGCGGTCGGGCGGTCAGGTCGACGACCTGCCAGCTCTGCGGCACCGTGACCCGGTAGCCCTGGTAACTCACCGTCCGGCTGCCCTCCGGCGTGACCGAATCTTCGGCGAGGCCGGCCCGGGCCGGCAGGACCGCCATCGTCGAGCCGGCGACCACGGCGGCGAGGCCGGTCAGGCCCGCCACGGTTCTCTTCATCCGAGCCTCCTGGAGGAATCTTTACCCGCAGCCGCATCGATTGAAGAATTCCTACCAGATATCGACGCCAGCCGCTAGGCTCAGTCCTCCGCGTCGGCACACCGTGGGTTGGGTGGGCACACCGTGGGTCAGGTCGGCACAGCGCCGGTTGGTTGGACGGTGGCTGACGCACTGCACGGCATCGTCCGCGCCGACATCGTCGGCGCCACGGCAGAAGCGCGGAACTGTCCCCTAAGGACGGTGCGGTCGCGGTAGAGTCGCCGCCACCACCGGTCCCACCGGTACCCCGGATGCCCGCCCACCGGACAGGAGTTCGCATGGCCACCGTCGCACGTCGGTCGACCCGGACGGCCGCTACCCTCATCACCGCCGTCGCGTTGGTCGCGGTCCCGACCGCCGACGCGGCGGCGCGCGACGGCGACAGCCGGGGCGCGCCCGGTCACGCCCAGGTCGCGGCCAGCACCAACGCCGTGGCGGCCGAACGGGTGCTGCGGGTCTACAACAACAACATCGAGAACCTCGTCATGAACAACGCCGACGGAACCTGCACCCGGATCTCCGGCCCGGACCATCTCACCTCGATGCTCGTCGACGACAACGGCCGGACGGGCACCGCCGGTGTGGCCGCCCCGGACCTGCTCATCGTGCAGCAGGTCCGGGGCACCGGGCAGGCCGAGGCATACGCCGACCAGCTCTCGGCGAAGTTCGGCTACCCGGCGGGCACCTACCGGGCGATCGTGGCCTGGAGCGACCCGGAGCCGTGGGGCAGCAGCCACAAGTGCAGCTCCCAGTCGCTCGGTGACCTGAAGAAGAAGCAGACCAACGGCATCCTCTACAACACCAGGACCCTCAGCCTCGCCTCCGGGGACATCTCGAAATACTGGAGTGCCGGCTGGTTGCGCCCCGGGACGGCGTACGCCGGTGGTGCCGGGTGCACGCTCTACAAGCCGCCGAACAGCGACCCGGACAGCACCGACTACTACAAGTGGAAGCGGACCAGCGCCATCGCGGCGAGGTTCACCATCAAGGCCACCGGCACCACGGTATGGGCCGCCACCATGCACCTGCCGCAGGAGAACCGGCAGCACGCCTGCGCCGGGGACGGTTACACCGGCATCGGCGGAACGGGAATCCACATCGGAGCGGACGCCACCAGCCTGATGAACGCCTCGACGATCCGGGTGGTCGGCATCGACGCGAACCGTACCGGCATCCCGGCGTCGACGTTGAGCGCGTACGGGATGACCGGCTACGGTTCGAGGGTCACCATGAACTCCAGCAAGATCGACTATCTCTTCATCAGGGGTACCGTGCAGCCGTCGGCCGTAGACCACACCGTCGCCAGCACCAAGTCCGACCACCTGGCCCTGTACGGCTTCATCACCTACTGACCAACCGTCTTCAGCACTGCCGCGCGGGCGCTGCCGGCTCGACCAGCCGGCAGCGCCGCGTCGACGACGGTACGTCGGACCGCCCGTCAGCTCACCGCCGATTCGAGTGGATCGCCTGGAACAACGCGATCCACTGCTCCGGCCAGAGGTAGCCGACCAGGATGTCGGCCGGTACTCGGTTGGCGCGCAGCGCGGCGTCGACCCGGCGGGCCGGGTAGGCACGGTGCAACGAGGCCCGAAGCGAGCCACCCACCCCGCCGAAGCCGAGCGCGACGAACCGCTCGTAGTCGGCGAGTTGACGTCCCGGCAGCAGATCCACCGCCCGTCGCTCCAGGCGCAGGATGCCGGAGTCCACCCGGGGCATCGGCCGGAACCGCTCCCGGGGGATCCGGCCGGCCAGCCGCCAGTTTATCCACGGCCACGTCTGCACGGTACGCAGCGTCCACCGACCGTAGTCGCCGCAACGCTTCCGGGCGTACTCCAGTTGGGTGACGAGGGTGGCGGTGGTCAACCGTGGAGCGTCCAGGCACCAGTCGACGATCCGGCTGGTCGAGGCGTACGGGATGTTGCCGACCACCGCGAACGGCTCGGTGGGTGGCTCGGCAGCGACGAAGTCGCCGTGTACGAGCCGGAGTCCGGGTTCGGAGCGGAACTCCTCGCCGAGCCGGGCGACAAGCGTCGGGTCGATCTCGTACGCGACGACCCGGCGGCACCGCCGGACCAGTTCCCTGGTCAGCGCTCCCTGCCCGGCGCCGACCTCCAGGATCAGTCCGGTCGGGTCCGGGCGGGCCGAGGCGATGATCTGCGCGATGGTCCGCTCGTCCCGGAGGAAGTTCTGCCCGAGCACCCGGCGTGACCGGTCCTGCCCGGTACGCGGCACCGATGGCCGGGCGGGCCGGCCGGCGTCCGGTTGCCGGCGGACCGGCGGGGTCGTCCGGCGGGCATTCGGACGGTTCTCTCGATTCGGATGGTGATGCGGCACAGCCGTGTCCTCCCGCCCGGATGGTCCGGGCCGGTTTGTGGGCAGGCGGGCACGACGGCCACGACCTGTCCCGGAAGCGATCAGGACTCGGATGACCCTGGACGTGCGAGGATGCCGGCGGCCCGCGTCCACGCGTCGTCGCCGCGAACCGCGTCGCGGCCACGAACAGCGCCACATCACGCCACAGACGCGGCAGACGCCACAGACGCCACAGCCACGAACTGCGGTCACGACACACGTCGCCGCGAACCGCGCCCGTCAGCCGCGAACCGCGGTCGTCAACAGCCGCGAACCGTGCTCACATCACGTCACGGACGCGAAGGAAGTCGCGTGCCAGCACAGGAGGCGGGTACGACCTCACGTGCCGTTTCATGGCCGCGACCGGCATCGCGTGCCGTCGGATGCCGCGAACGGCGTCACGGCTGCGACGAACGGAACCGGCGTCGCAGGATGACTGCGGGCGGTGGCGGAACGACGCGGCGGGCCGCCGGAAGGACGGACTGGCGTTCGGCCGCGCCGCCTCAGCGGCGTCGGCGAACGTTGCCAGGTGCTCCCGCGCTCAGCCGACCAGGGCGGAGCGGTCGGCCCGGAGGCGGATCAGGAGCTGGGGCGCCCAGTCGGCGGTGCACATCCCGGTCAGGGAGCCGCGGATCAGGGCGTGGAAGGTGCCAGACACCCGACCACCCTAGCTCAGTAACCGGCGAGTACCGCAACCGGTTTTCTCATCCTCGCCCACGCCCGTCCGGACCCTCCGGTCGAGCCAGGACCGCCCGGCTGCTTCCCGCTGCGCCGCAGGCGGGGGCCGATCCGGCGGGGGAAGTGATCACGATCCCCGGCCGGCGTTAAGGTACCCGGATGGAAAAGCCCACCGTTGGTCTGGTCGACGGTCCGCCGCCGCCAGACCTTGTCATCGAGGACATCACGATCGGCACGGGCCAGGAGGTCCAGCCTGGCCAATGGGCCGTGGTGCACTACGTCGGGGTCTCGTTCGACACCGGCGACGAGTTCGACTCATCGTGGAACCGCGGCTCGCCGTTCAGCTTCCCCGTCGGTGGCGGCAAGGTCATCGAGGGCTGGGACCGGGGCGTACTCGGGATGCGGGTCGGCGGCCGGCGCAAGCTGGTGATCCCGCCGCAGCTCGGCTACGGCAACCAGGGCGTCGGCAACCGGATCAAGCCGGGTGCCACCCTCGTCTTCGTGGTCGACCTGGTGGACGTCAAGTTCTGACCTGCCGGTCCTGACCTGCCTCGACCCGTCGGGGTTCACCGCTCCGGCCGACGGGCCCGGACGCCGACGGCAGGGCCCCGGGCGCCGTCGGCGCCCGGGGCCCGTGACCGGTTCGGACCGGTCCTGTCCGGTCAGAAGCCGAGGCCGCTCCGGCCGCCCACCACCGGCAGGGTCAGGGTGCTCGCCGCCGGCAGCACCGTCAGCCGGGTACCGGGCAGCGGCAGCAGCGTGTAGTCCTGGTCACTGGAGAAGATCACCAGACCGAGCCGGTGCCCCGAGCGGAACACGTAGTCCTTGGGCTCCATCGTCCAGCGGTAGTCGGCCAGGCGCCCCGGCCGCAACGGCCGGCCGTGTGCCTCGCTGGTGCGGTTCTGCGGGTCCAGCCAACCCCGGCTGACCACCACAGGTGCGTCGGTCGAGCCGGCCGGGCCGTAGTCGACGAGGTAGCCGGTCAGGTTCGCGGCCGTCCGGTTGTCGACGGAGAGCCGTACCCGAAGCTCCGGCCGCCCGGAGATCCGGACGTCCCGCCCGAGGGCCGGAGAGGTGTAGACGAGCCGGTTCGGGTTGGCGCTGTCCGGTCCCGAGACGAGTTCGGTCGGGGTGAGGGTTCGCCCGGAGTCGACCATGCTCTGCACGGTCCGGCCCCGCCCACCGTGCCCGACCAGGAGGCGACCCGGCGCGCTCGGGTCACTCGCCGAGAGCCGCATCGACACCTCGCGGGCGGCCGGGTCCGGCCAGTCCCGGTACGTGGCGTAGACCCGGTCCTCCCGCTGCACCACCGCCCTCGGCTCGGCCATGATGTCGTTGTCGACGCCCCACAGCCAGTAGTCGAACCAACGGTTCTCGGTCTGCTTGTAGGTCCACGTCCGCCCGTCCGGCAGCGTGACGGTGGCAGCGCTGCCCGGCCCGCCGTGCCCGCCCTGGTGCAGCCAGAGCTTACGCGGCACGCCGTACCGGTCGAGCCGCTCCCACCAGTCGGCGAACTGCCCGGTCTTCACGTTCCAGTCGTTGAGCCCGTGTACGACGAAGACGCTGGCCCGGACCTTGCGTGCCCCGGGAAGGTAGTCCCGCTCCGCCCAGAACCTGGTGTAGTCGCCGGTGACCCGGTCCTGTTCCTCGGTGATCTCGGCGATCTCGTCCGCACAGGTGCCCTCGGAACGGGCCCGCCCGGCGGTGTACATGGTGAGGATGTCGGCGTCCTCGCCCTGGTATCCACCGGGTGCCACCACCAAGCCGTTGGCCCGGTAGTAGTCGTACCAGTTGCTGATCGCGGCGACCGGGACGATGGTCCTGAGCCCCTCGACGCCGGTCGTCGCCACCATGTTCGGCAGGGTCCCGTTGTAGGAGACACCGGTCATCCCGACCGCACCGGTGGTCCACCCGGCCCGTACCGGTGCGCCGCTGGCGTCGTACGCCCTGGCCCGTCCGTTGAGCCAGTCGATTATCGCCTTGGTGCCGAGCGTCTCGGCCGAGTCGCCGGTGGTCGGGCAGCCGTCGGAGTCGCCGGTGCCGACGCTCTGCCCGAGCACCACCGCGTAGCCACGCGGCACGTAGTAGTCGTCGAGCTGGCCGGGCAGGTTCGCTTTGGCCCGCAGCACGGCCGGTTGCTCCGCCCGACGCGCCGAGGCGCCGGTCGACGCGCTCTGCGGCAGCTCGTCGACGAGGACGCTCGGATAGGGTACGTCGCCCCAGGTGTCCTTCCGGTACGGCGAGTGCTCCAGGATCACCGGCACCCGCAGCCCGGCGGTGTCGGTCTCCCGAGGCCGGGAGATGTCCGCCACCACCCGGTCACGCCTGCCGTCGTGGTCGGTGTCGAGCGGGGTCTCGACCCATACCCGCTCCTCGATGGCGTCGGCGAGGGAGAAGACCGGTTGCGTCATGCCGTCCTGCACGACGATGCCTGGCGGCGGGGCAGCCGTGGCGGCGCGGGCCGGTACCGGTGCCGCGACCAGGGCCAGACCCACCGCGTACGCCCCGAGAATTCTCACGGGACCTGCTGATGGCATGGAGATGCTCCTCTCGACCGGTCCTCGTGCACCGGCGCCCGACGCCGCGCTGCCCGTCCCGGAGCGTTGTGGCGGCATCCGGGGCGGAGCGCTGTCCGCATCGGACGATGCGGCGCATACCGGGGTTGTCGGAATGGTCGGGGCGGGGTGTACCGAGAACGGCTGACTACGACGGAAAGGGATTGCCCGTGCTGGAACATTGACGACTTATCCTAGATAAGCCACCGGGGTACGTCGATTCGTCGAGGCCACCCCAACCCGTCGTGGCAGCAAGTCACACCGCCCCGGACTTGGCCAACGGCCTGACCGGGAGGTAGCTTGGCCGCCGACATCCTAAGAGTCGTACCGACGTGACCGTTGACGGGGCCGGGAGCGCGACGGTGGCGAGACTGTGGTTATTGGAGGCTGGGCCCCGGTGAGTGCCTACACGATTACGATTTCTCCGGACGACCGGACGCGGGCGACCACGACGCTGCGGGTGGAGGTTGCCGGCAACGCCACCAGGATCACCGAGTTGCTGGTACGGGCAGGTGAGGGCGGTGGGCTCACTCCCCCGGAGTTGCCCGCGGTCGACCTCGACCAGTTGCTCCGCGCCGTGATGCCGTCCGGCGCGGCGCCGACCGCCCCGCCCCCGCTGGTGTCGTCCGACTCCGAGACGAGCCCGTCGCTGTCGGCCTCCTTCCCGTCCCAGGGGTCCAGGGTGGAGTTGCCGGCGGACCCGGTCGTCGTCGAGCCGGTCCCGGCGGATGTTCCGGCGGAGGCCGCAACGGGATCGGTCGACGAGGGCGCACCGGCGCCGAGCGGAGATGTCGAGCCAGCCGCTGATCAGCGCGCGGCGGGCGCGAAGCGCGCCACCAGGAAGTCGGCAGCGACTCGGAGTACCGCCGCGAAGACCGCGTCGGCCCGGAATTCCACGGCGAAGGAGACTCCCGCCGGAGGGCGCGCGAGCAAGACCACGGCGCCCGCGAAGCGGACCGGCGCCGTCAAGGGCGCCCGCGCCGCCAGCAGCACCGGTACCGCGAAGCGCGGCGGCACAGCCAAGGCCACCACCGCCACCGCGAAGCGGACCCGCACCACCAAGTCCACCAGCACCATGAAGCCCACCAGCACCACCAAGTCCACCGGCACCGCCAAGCGGACCGGCACGACCAGGAATACCGGTACGGTCGCCCGGGTGGCCGGGGGCGCAGCGAAGGGCGCGACCGGAGGTCGTACCGGTGCGGCGCGCCGGGCCACCACCGGGTCCGCTTCGGTGGCCGCGACCAGGAGGGCCACCCCGACTCAAAAGCCGACCCCGGTCAGGAAGGCGAGCGCGGCCCCGAAGCCAACCTCGGCCCGGAAGGCGAGCGCGGCCAAGAAGGCAAGCACGGCCGGGAAGGCTTCGGCAGCCTCGGCCACGACGACCGCCACCAGGCGCGCGAGCGGGCGGGCGACGAAGAGCGCCCCGGACACCGCCAGCACCCGGACGACCGGCGGGCGGCGTGGCCAGAGCCCGGCCATCGCCGCCACCGCGACGGCCAGCCGTTCCTACCGGCGTTCCCCGGACGATCTCCCGCAGGTGTACCGCCAGGCCGGCACCGTCACTGCGGTGGCCGATCACTACGGGGTACCTCGACACACCGCACAGAGCTGGATCCGGACCTGGCGGCAGCGCCAGGAAAGGGCGTCGGCCTGATCGAGGTACCGGCAGACGGGTTCCCTGTCAGGTTTGCGGACCGGCAGAGCGGCTCGTATGATCGGTTCGTGCATTTGTACTTCCTGTGACGGCCGAGAAGGCCCCCCGCACTCGTTGAGGTATTCCGAGATTGCGGGCGGCCTCTCGTTCTCGCCTTATGGCCCGTCACCTGCGCACCGTCCGCCCGCCCTCGGGCCGCATGGTGTGTCACTTCCGAAGGACACAAATGCTTACCCGAACCAGTCCAGCGCGCCAGCGCGCGCAACTCGTGGCCTCCGACCTGTCTGTCATGCGGGGAGAAACGCTTGTTCTGAATCACGTCGATCTCATCGTGACTCCCACGTCGCGGGTTGCGATCGTGGGCGAGAACGGCCGTGGGAAGTCGACGCTGCTCCATGTGCTCGACGGCACGCTCGCGCCCGACAGCGGGGCGGTGCAGCTCGTCGGCACGCTCAGTATCGCCGAACAGGAGATGTCGGTCGATGATCACCGGACGGTCGGCCAGGCCGTCGCGGAGGCGATCGCCGAGCAGCTCGCAGCGCTGGCGTCACTCGACACGGCCGCGGTCGCACTGTCGACCGGAGAGCCCGGCGCCGATGAACGGTACGCAGCGGCTCTGGAGCACGCCGAGGCTCTCGATGCCTGGAACGCGGAGCGGCGCGTCCAGATCGCGCTTGAATCTCTGGATGCGGAAACAGATCCAACCCGTGCGCTCGCCGAACTTTCGGTAGGGCAGCGCTATCGGGTACGCCTGGCGTGCCTCCTGGGCTCCGACGATGATTTCCTGTTGCTGGACGAGCCCACGAACCACCTTGACCGCAACGGCCTGGAGTTCCTGACCACACAACTGAAAGCTCGCCATGGTGGCGTAGTCGTCGTCACACACGATCGCGCATTGTTGTCCGATTTCGCGGAGACGATCGTGGACCTCGACCCGACTCCCGACGATCGAGTGCGCGTGTACGGCAACGGCTACGCCGGTTACCGCGAGGGCCGCCTGGCCGAGCGTGAACGGTGGGAGCAGGAGTACGAACGCCAGCAAGCGGAACTCGCTCGGCTCCAGGACAGCCTGAGTGCGGCGCAGAACCGGCTCGTGTCCGGGTGGCGACCGGACAAGGGCACGAACAAGCACGGCCGGGCAACGCGGGCGGGTGGGCTCGTGCAGAGCGTGCACCGCCGGCAGGTACAACTCGAGGCCCACGCTGTGACGGTTCCTGAGCCGCCACAGCAGTTCCGGCTCCCCGAGCTGCCGACGCGAACCGGCGCAGCGCTGCTGGATGTGGAAGGCGTGAGCGTGGCCGGACGGTTGCCGCACCCGGTATCGTTCTCACTCTCGCACCGGGGTCGCCTCGTCGTGACCGGCCCGAACGGGGCCGGCAAGTCAACGCTGTTGAGCGCCGTCGCCGGCGAGCTGGAACCGACCACCGGCTCGGTACGCCGGCCGAAGAACGTCCGTCTCGGCTTCCTCCGGCAGGAGACGACACTACCGCTGCATCGCCGGGCAAGCGACGTCTTCGCGGCGCACGTCGACAGGCTCGTCGCCGCCAGGACGGTGCAACAGACAGAAACCCTGGGCCTGTCGCAGCTCGGGCTCCTGCGCGCCCGCGAGTCAAGCAAGCGGATCGGTGAGCTGTCGATGGGACAGCAACGTCGCCTGGACCTGGCCCTGGTGCTCGCGACGAAACCGCACGTGCTCCTTCTCGACGAGCCGACCAATCACCTGTCAATCGCTCTCGTCGACGAACTCACCGACGCCCTCGGGACCACCCAGGCCGCAGTCGTCCTCTCGACCCACGACCGACAGTTGCTCCGCGACGTCGGCGACTGGCCACCGTTGCGACTGAGCGCGGCGGCCGAGGGGGAGGCGCTGGTATGAGCAGGCCCTTCCCGGATGCATGCGCGCGCTGGGCCGGGTGATGCCGCTGGTCAGGGGTGGGCCCGGATCGTCAACCGGGTCCAGGCGCCGAGGTAGACGCGGTCGCCGTCACCGAGCGGGATCGGGGTGTTGGCCACGATCGGCGGTGTCGACGGATCGTTGAGATAGGTGCCGTTGGCGGATTCCAGGTCCACCACCGCCCAGCCGTCCGACTGTGGGATCAGCAGTGCGTGCAGGTGGGAGACCCCGGGATCCTCCGGCGGCCCGACCAGGTCGATGTCCGGGTGTACGCCCCGGGATCGGCTGCGGCGACCGATCAGCAACTGCCGCCGTTCCAGGGTGAACCGGCGGGGTACGACGAAGCGGGGAAAGGTCAGTTCTCCGGCGTCCGTACCGCCGAAGGACGCGACGAGTTCGAAGTATCCGGGGTCGGCGTCCACCACCAGATGCCAGGTGCTCCCCTGCCCGCGCACCGCTGTGCCGTCGCCGGTTTGGACCGGACGGGGCATCTCCGGATCGGCACCGGCCGGAACGCCGACCGCCGACGCGACGGCCGATGCGGCTGCCTCGGTCGAGGCGGGGACGACCGGCGGGGAGAGCAGGAAGTCGTAGCCGTCCTCCTCGCAGAACCGGCCCACCTGCGGAGCACCGCAGTCGGGGCACGTAACGGCCGGAGTGGACTGGCTGGCGGGTCCCGCCGCGCCGGCCACCGACCGTCCGCCATCCGCCGGCACCGCGCCGCCGGCCGGCGCCGGTACGCCGATCGCCGGTGCCACCGGTACGTCGAGTAGCGATGCCGGGCCCGAGCCTTCGGCGCCACCTGCTGCCGGGGCGGCGGAACCACGCGACATCGGTACGCCACAGACGTCGCAGTAGTCCATCGTGGACGACTCGTGCCCCCGGGAGCAGACGGCTGCCGTCACGGCCTCACCCCTGCTCCTTCTTCACCCGTACCGTCTTCACCGAACGTACGTCGGTCAACTCGGCATCCAGCGCGGCCACCTGCCGCCTGAGCCGTACCGTGCCGGTCGGCGCGTCGACGACCTCGACGACCCGGCCGAGCAGCATCGCCGTCTCGTCGTGTCCCGACTCGGCGGCCAACTGCACGGCCCGGCCCAGCCGGGCGGTCGCGGTCTCCACGTCGCCGGCCTCCCGAGCCCGCAGCCCCTCCTGGATCGCGGCGGCGAGTTCGGCCTGTCCGGTGTAGTGCGCCACCTGTGGGCTGATCCGGGTGGAGAGTGCGGTGTCGTCGGTCCACCTGGCCAGGATCAGCCGCTCGGTCAGCACCTGCCCGGCGCTGACCACGCTGACCCGGGCGGCCAGCACCTCCTCGCCGACCGCGTCGGGTTCGAGGGCGACGGAGAGGTGGTATTCGCGCGTCTCCGCTCCCCACGCGCCGGTCGGATAGTCTCCGATCCGCGCGCTGACCGCGCCACGGCGACCGGTCAGCTCCTCGACGTGCGGAAAGACCTGCTTGACCATGCGTACCGTCGCGCCGGCCGGACTCCAGATCCGCAGCGCGACGTCCGCCACCCGCTTGCCCATCGCGTTCGCCGTCATCGCCTGGAACGCGGCCGGCAGCTGTGCGGGATGTTCCAGCCCGTCGGCCGTGCCGAGCAGGGCCGAGGCGATGGCCCGCAGCTCGCTGGCCACCCAGCCGCTGCCGATGCCCCTGCTGTCGCAGACGAACCGCCCCTCGCAGGCGGCGAGCATCCGACGCAGGTCCTCGGGTTTCTCGTGCTCGTTGCGCCCGTCGGTGAGCAGGATCGCGTGCCGCACCTCGGCGGGATAGCTGGCGAACAGCCAGTTGGCCAGGTCCAGCCAGCGGCCGATCGCGGTGCCGCCGTCGGCCCGCAGCCCGGCCACCGCCGCCTTCGCCGCCGCCCTGGTGTGCACGTTCGCCGGCACCATCCCCGGCTGTACCGGGTAGACCATCCGGGCGACGGCGGTCCCGGAGACCACCGCGAAGGCCACACCGTCGCGCAGGGTGTCGATGGCTACCGCCGTGGCCCGTTTCGCCTCGGCGAGCTTCGTCGGCGGCATCGCCATCGAACCCGAGGTGTCGACCATGATCACCTGCGCCGCTGTCGGGGCGGTCGCCGGGTCGCGCAGATCCGGACCGGACGCGGTCACGGTCAGGATCGCGTCCACCACCTGACCACCGGCCGGCAGGTACTCGTTGTGGTCGACGTCGACGACGAACCGCGGTGCACCGCTCACCTGCCCGCCTCCCCCGTTCCCCCACCGGGCGGAAACGGCAGCACGGCTACCGCGATGTTGTCGTGCCCACCTGCCTCCGCCGCGAACCTGGTCAGGTCCCGGGCGATCGCGATCGGCGTGCCACCGCCCGGCCCCGGTACCCGGGCCGCCAACGCCCCCGCGTTCGGCAGGTAGTGCGAGAGGCCGTCCGAGCAGATCACCAGCCTGCCCGGCCGTCCCGGCTGGAAGGTCACCACCTGCGGGTCGGCGTCGTTGGAGTCCGCGCCCAGCCACCGGATCAACGCCTTGGATGTCGGGTCCTGTTCGGCACCGGGCGGCACCGGGCGGCCGGCCCGGATCTGGCCGACCACCGAATCGTCCACGGTCAGGCAGACCGCCTCGTGCACCGCGCCGTCCGGACCGAGCCAGTACGCCCGGCTGTCACCGATCCAGCCGACGGTGACCGAGCCGGCGGTGACGGCAGCGGCCACGAAGGTACAGCTCGGCGGCACCTGGCCGTCGTCGTGCACTGCGGTCGCCCGGGCAGCCACCGCTGCCGCCCGGCCGGCGGCCACCATGGCGTCGGGCGCGGCGGCACCGTTCCCGAGCGCGGAGAGCATCGCGGCCAGCCCCGCCTCGGCGGCCGCGTGGGCGGCGAGATCGGCCCGCAGCGAGGTGGAGACCCCGTCGCAGACCACCGCGGCGATGGTCGAGCCCAGCCGCCCGACCGTGACCGCGTCCTCGTTGCGTCTGCGTCGGGCCCGGTCGGTGACGGCGGCGACGACGCCCAGATCCAGGTCCGCGCGGTCGCGGCCCACGGACGATCGCCGTCCACAGTGGTCACAGTGGCCGGAGTTGCCGGCGGGCGGGGTGCCGCAGCTTGGACAGGGTTGGCCAACCGCACGTGACGAGAGCCAAGGGCTGGGTGGGATCACACCGGCGGCCGGCGGCACCATCAAACCGGGCGGAGCACCAGGCGGCAAGACCGCACCGGGCGGCAAGACCGCACCGGGCGGAGCACCGGGCGGTACGGGTGCCCGGGGCGGCGCGATGGCGCCGGTCGAGGACGCGGCGGCGGGCCAACCGGTCACCGGACCGGAGGATGTGGCCGGACCTCCCCATTCGGGTGACCCGGCAGGTGCGGCGGGGCCCGGCCAGCCGGACGGGGCGGTCCAGCCGGGCTGAGCGGGAGGACCCGCCCAGCCGGGCGGTGCGGCCGGAGGCGGGTAGCCAGGCTGGTTGCCCGCGCCGTCCGGTACCCCGGGATGGCCGGGCGCACCCCAGCCAGCCGCACCCGGTGGCGTGGCTACACCCCGCTGTCCCGGCTGACTCGGCGCGCCGGTCGGCCCGGCGAGCGCCTCCAGCCGGGACAGCGCGGTCGGTCCGGAAATGTCGGCCAGCCTCAGCAGCTCAGTGGACTCCGGCAACTCGACCGAACCGGAGGTCTCGGCCCAGCCGGAAGCGTCGCCCCCGCCCGAGGTCCCGTCCCCCGAACCGGAAGCACCAACCGAACCCGCAGCGTGCGCCGAGCCGGAAGCGTGCGCCGAGCCGGAAGCGCGGGCCGAACCAGAGGCCCGGGCCGAACCGGAGACGCGGGCCGAACCGGATGCGGTGGCCGGGCCGCTCGCCGGGGCGGCCAGACCCGACGGCCCGGTCGCCCCACCGAACGGGACGCGTTCCAACTCCCGGCCGCACACCTCGCAGTAGCGGTGCGCCGGGTCGTCGGGCGCGCCGTGCTCGGGGCACGGTTTCGGCATACTGCCGGCAGTGCCGGCTCCGACGGCCGTCACACCAGCGTCCTCGGCCGGACCGCGTTCGCGTGGTCGACCAGCGCGATCCGCAACTCCGGATCGCGGGAGAGCTGGGCCAGCGTCCGGTACGCCCGTTCCAGCCCCAACCGCAGGCCGCGTTCGGAGAGGTCGTGCCCCAGCAGGCGCGCCCCGGAGGTGGCGGTCGAACGGTTCCGTACCCAGGCCAGGGCGACCTCCAGCACCTCGATGGTGAGCCGGGTCTGCCGCTCGACATCCAGGCCGAGCCGCTCCAGCCGGGCGGACGCCCGCAGCAGATCGTCCGGTCCGGTGGTACCCGCCGTCAACCCCGGCAGGCTGGCCCGGACGGCGGCGACCTGTGCGGCCACGTGCTGGCTCGAACTGTCCGGCACCTGGTCCAGTACGGCGAGCGCGCCCGCCCGGTCGCCGATCAGGAAGCGGATTCGGGCCAGCCCGAACGCGGCGCTCAGATAGCCGTGGTCGACCCGCCAGACCCGGTCGTAGAGCCGGGTCGCCAGTTCCCGGTCGCCGGTGCACTCCGCGCTGACCGCCAGTGCCAGCCGGGCCGCCGGTTCACCCGGCAGGGCGTCGTAGACCGCGTCGAAGGCGACCCGGGCGTCGGCGGGACGGTTGGCGGTCAACGCCGCCAGCCCCCGGTACCAGTCGACCCGCCAGTCGAACGGGTCGGCCGCGGCCAGCCGGTCCAGATCCGCGGCCGCTCCGGTCAGGTCTCCGCCCTCGATCCGGGCCCGGGCCAGCCGCAACGCCACCTCCACACTGCGGACCGGCGCGGCCGTGAGCTGGCGGACCAACTCCGCCGGATCGGTCGCGCCGAGCGAGGCGAGGAAGCCGGCGCCGGGATCGAGGACGTCGACCTGCGGCAGCGGCAGCGCGGCGGCGACCACCGGCGGCGACGGGGCGATCGCACCGGGCGGTACGCCACCTCCGGCGCCCCAGGCCCGCCCCGCCACCGCCGAGCCGACCTCGCCGGCCTCGGTACCGAAGGCGCGTCGCTCCGGAGTGAACTGTCGGGACACCGCCGGCCGGGGCACACCGTCGGCGGCGGAGAGCACCTCGCGGAGCACGCCGAGCAGTTGCTCGCTCATCTCCCCCGCGCTCTGGAAGCGCCGGTCCGGATCGGGGTGGGTGGCCCGACGCAGCAGCCGGTGGTACGACATCTCGGCGGTGAACAGCGGCGTGTCGGCCGGTTCCGGCAGCCGGTTGGCGTACGTCGTGGAGAAGCCGCGGAAGTCGAGGCTGAGTACCGCGAGCGCCCGCCCGACGGTGTAGATGTCCGAGGCGACCGAGGGGCCGAGCGTGCCGACCTCCGGCGCCTGGTAACCAGGGGTACCGAAGATCGCACTGGTGGTGTCGTCGATGTGGCGTACCGCGCCGAGGTCGATGAGTTTGAGCTGCTCCTCGGCGTGGATGACGTTGTCCGGCTTGAAGTCGCAGAAGAGCAGGTTCCGGTCGTGCAGGTAGTCGAGGGCGGGCAGGATCTCGACCCCGTACGCGATCACCTCGGGCAGCGGCAGGGCGCGTTGGCCGGTCTCCCGGCGCCGGGCCAGCAGCATGTCCCGCAGCGACTGGCCGCCGACGTACTCCATGACGATGTAGCCGACCGGGACCCCGGTGCGCGGGTCGGGGTGCTCCACGAAGTCGTGGATCTTGACGATGTTGGGGTGGTCCAGTTCGACCAGGAAGCGACGCTCCGCCACGGCCGAGGCCATCGCATCCTCGTCCGAGGTGTTGATCAGTCCCTTGAGCACCACCCATCGGTCGCTGACCGTGTCACTGACGTTCCGGTCCCGGGCGAGATAGATCCAACCGAGTCCGCCGTACGCGAGCGCCCCGAGGATCTCGTACCGCCGGTTGATCACGTCTCCCGGGCTCAGCCGGGGTACGAAGGAGAACTGGGTGCCGCAGTGCGGGCAGAAGCCCTCGGCCCGACCCGGGCGGTCCTCCCGGCCCCGCCCCACCGGTTTCTCGCAGCTCACGCAGAACCGCCGCGACTCGGCGACCTTCGGCTCGGCCATCACCGCCGTCGCCGGATCGCGCAGCGGCACCCGGGCGATGTCAACCAGGCCGGCACCGAGACCGCCCCGGGACGCGCTGCGGGACCTGGTGGAACTCCGGGAGCCGGAGTTCGAGGTTCCCCGGCTCGGCCTGGTGCCGAGCCCGCTCGCCGCCGACCCCCACCCGGTGCCCGTCGACCCCGGCCCCTGTCCGGTCGACACCGGGCCGTGGCCTGTCGAGGCCGGACCCGGACCGGCCGGACCCTGCCCCGTCGAGGCCGGACCCGGGCGGTGACCGGTGGAGATCCCCGCGTGGCCGGTCGACCCGGTTGGCTGTCCCGGCACCGACGCCCGGCCAGCTCCGGCCGACACCGAGGCCCGGCCCGTCCCGGTCGGCGCCATGGACCGACCGGTACCGGTCGACGTGGCGATCGCGCCGGTACCGGTCGAGGTGGCGACCGGGCCGGTACCTGTCGAGGTGGCGATCGGGCCGGTACCTGTCGAGCCGGTGCCCGCCGGTGCCGCCGTCGACCCGGCGGCCGGTGCCCGTCGGCCGCACTCGTCGCAGTAGCCGTCGGGAAGGTAGGAGCCTGGGCAACCGGGCCGCAGGCAGCGGGTGCTCATGGTACGGCTCCCTTCGGGCCGGGCGCCGGGCGCTCGGCGAGATCGTTGAGGTGACGCTGGTACGCGACCACGGCCCGGGTCGCCGCCGACAGGTCACACGGGCTGGTGTAGAGCAGGTCGTGGGCCTGCCGGTACCGGGCGGAGAGTTCGGTGTGCTCGATCAGGCCGAGCCGCCCCGCCTTGGCCCGGTACGCGTCGAGTCGGCCCCGCAGTTCGGCCCGCCGCCGCAGCAGCCCGTCCGCCGCCTCGTGCGACTCGGCCGTCCGACGCCGGGCTTCCGCGACTCCCCGTTCGAGCGCGGCCAGTTCCCTGCCGACCTGGCTCCACCGGTGCTCCCGGTGTACCTGACCGAGCTGGGCGAACTGGGCGCGCAACGCCGGAGTCGGATCCGGCGCCAGGTCGGGCAGGGCCGAGTTGGCAATCTTGGTGCGCGCAAGGGTGTGCGTCCGGGCGGTCTCGGCGACCGCCGTACCGAGTTCGTCCAACTCGGTCGCGAGCCGTGCGGTACGCCCTGGGTACCCCTCGCGTACCTCGGTCAGCTCGGCGAGTCGACCGGTCAGGGCGGCGAGTTCGGCCTCCAGCCGACGCAGCCGGTCCCGCACGGCGGTCCCGGTCGACCCGGACCCGGCCGCGCCGAGCGGGTCGGCGAGCGCACTCCGGTACGCCTCCTCGACATCCCGGCCCAGCCGTTCCAGTTCGTCGCCCGGCACCCTGGCGGTACTCGCTCCCGCCGCCGCGACAGCAGCCGGCGAACCAACGACCGGAGGACCAACGGCCGGAGGACCAACTGCCACCGGACCAGCTTCGGGGGCGCCCGGATCGCCGCCACCGGGCACCTGGTCGGGTCGCTCCGCACCGGCCAGTTCGGCAGCGTCCGTCCGCAGCCGCCGCAGCCCGTCGGTGATTTGATCGAACCATCCGGCGAGCCGGGCGCGGGCCGCCTCCAGTTCGTCGAGCGTGCCGGCCAGTGCGGCGGCCTCCGCCTCGATCCGCCGGGCCAGCTCGGGCAACCCGACCCGGTGCGCCACCGCACCGGCCGGGTCGTCCAGCACCCTGCCGTCCCCGTCCAGCACCGTGCCGTCAGCGTCGAGCGCCACCGTCGGCGCTCCGAGCAGGGCGCCGAGTTCCCGCAGCTCGGGGTCGCCGGGCCGGGACCGCCGGGCGCGTACCTCGCGGGCCCGGCCGAGCAGCACTCCGAAGGCGGTGAACTGGGACCAGAGTGCACCGGTCCGGGCGAGCACGTCGGCGGCGACCCGCGCGGTTTCGCCGGTCGACCGGGTGTTCCGCAGCAGGATCAGCTCGGGCCGACTGTCCAGGGCGTACATCGCGGCCGAGGCCCGGTCCAGCGCCGCACCGAGCGCGTCGAGCACCCGGTCGACCTCGGCGCGGCCCATCGGTGACGGCGGCGGCCCGCTCATCGGCGCGGCTGACCGAATCTCGCAGTACCGAACCCCGCGCAACCGGACCTCGCCTGTCCGGTTCTCGGGTGACCGGGTCTCGTGCTGCCGGCCGGCGTCGACGGGTGACCGCTGGTGCCCCGCCACTGCGCTGGAAGGTCCACGAGACACGCTAGTCCCGGTAACGCGCGACCGGTGGTGCCGGTGCCGGGCCCAGCGACGTCAACCATCGGGTGTAGAGCCGGGTCCAGGTCCCGTCCGAACGGATCTTGGCGAGTACTCCGTTGACGAACCGGACCAGCTCGGGCGAGTCCCGGGAGATCGCCACCCCGTACGGCTCGTCGCTGAACCTCGGGCCGACGACCTCGGTGTTCGGGTCCTGGGCGGCGAGCCCGACCAGGATGCTGTCGTCGGTCGAGACCGCGACGACCTGGTTCTGCTGGAGCAGCACCAGACAGTCCGTCCAGTTGACCACCGAGACCGGCGCCGTGCCCTTCTCCGCGATGTTCCGGATCGACGTGCTGCCGGCCGCCGCGCAGACCTTCTTGCCGCGCAGGTCGTCGATGCTCTTCACCCCGGAGCCACGGGTGACCAGGACGCGCTGGCCGGCGGTGAAGTACTCGGTGGAGAAGCTGACCTCCTGCCAGCGTTCGCAGTTCATCGTCATGGTCCGGACCACCATGTCGACGGTGCCGTCCTTGACCACCTTGATCCGGTCGGCCGAGCTGATCGCCCGGAACTGGATCCGGCCCGGGTCGCCGAAGAGGCCCCGGGCGATCTCCCGGGCGATGTCCACGTCGAAGCCGGTGAGCTGGCCGGTGAGCGGATCACGGAACCCGAACTGGTAGTTGTTCTGGTCGACCCCGACGATCAACCGTCCACGCTGGACGATCTTGTCCATGGCAGAGCCGGAGGGCATCTGTCGGGGGCGGGGCAGCGCCCCGGACGGCCGCAGGCTGGCCCGCGGGTTGCAGGAGCCGGACGAGGCCGCCGGACCGGTCGGGATGACCGCAGGATCCTGCATCCCGACCGGACGGGGCGGGTCGGCCACCATCCGGTTGTCGGGCAGCGCCTGCTCGTCCGCGCCGCAGCCGGCGAGAGCCGTCGCCGCCACCACCGCGAGTACGCCGGCGAGCAACCGGCCGGCGAGATGCCGCTGTCTCATCGATACTCCGCAATCCGCTGCTGCATGCCCACCGCAGCCCCGACCAGCAGGAGGAGGCTCAGTCCGACGATACCGATGTCGACGCCGGTCAGGGCCCGGCCCGCGCTTACCGCCTCACGTTCGAACCGGTCCCCGTTGTGCGTGATGGCCAGGGCGAGCGCCTCGTCGAACTGGTTGAAGATGGCGGCGGTGGTCTGCTCACCGGTGCCGACCGTCGCGGCCACCGCCTTGGCGTACTCGCCACTGTCGTCGAGGGCCCGCACATTGCGGTGCGCCGCCGACCATTCCTTGCTCCGGGCGATCGCCGCCTCGACCGCCTGCCTGGTGGTGTCGTCCGGCGCAGCTGCCAGCGCCTGCGCCAGCAACCCGCCCGAGCCGTCGGCCCCGGCGAGGCGCTCCATCACGGCGCGGTGGTTCTCCTCGAAGGCGGCACCGTTGCCCCGGGCGACAAGGGTCAGCGCCTCGTCAGCGCGAGCCTGCAACCCGGCGATCCGGGCCTCGGCGAGCAGGTTGACCTGGGCGGAGCCGGAGTCCCGGCTGTCCCGCAGGTTGCCCGCCGCGACCAGCGCCGACCCGGCCAGCCAGGCCACCAGCAGCACGGTCGCACCCGTGGCGACCAGCAGACCGACGTTGAGCAGGCGGTTGGTGCGCCGGGTCAGGTGGATCTGCGTCAACACCAGCGCGGCCAGGGTGAGCACGGCGAGTAGCACCGCCACCCACGGGAAACCGGCCGCCCGGTCCCGCGCCTCGTCCAGTTCGGTCGACGCCGTCGCGTAGAGCTCCTGGGCTGCGGGCAGCAGCTCGTCGCGCATCAGGCCGGAGGCTTCCTGCAGATAGGCGACGCCCAGCGGCAGGCCCTGCCGGTTGTATGTCCGGGCGGTCTCCACCAGCCCGCTGTAGACCGGGAGGCGGGCCGTGATCCGGGCGACCGCCGCGGCACCCCGACTGTCGTCGGAGACCGCCGCCGAGACGACGGTGAGCGCGGAGGCCGCGTCGGCCAGATCGCGCTGATAGCGGTCGCGCAGCGCGGGCGGCTCGAGACCGTTCGAGAGGAAGGCGCTCGCGGCCGTGGCGTCGGCGTCGGAGAGCGCCCGGTAGAGACTCTGCGCCGCCACCGCCAGCTCACCGCTGCGCGCGGTCACCCCACGGACGAGGTCGGCGCGCTGCCGTACCCCGACGAAGGCGACCACCCCGGCGAGCAACCCCAGCACGACCACCCCGGCCAGGATCGCGGTGAACCGGCCGGGCGTGCGGCGCAGCGGTGTCGTCATCCGGCGCATCAGGTCCGGCGGGCGCGGTTGCGGCGGAACGGCCAACCGGCCTGGCGGCACTGCCACCGCCGACCCGTGCGAACCCACCCGAAACCTCCCCAACACCACACCGGGAAACCGCCGGCCTGGAGATGTCCGGGCCGGTCAGATCTTGGACGACCGGCTTCAAGGTAACCAATCGCCTCAACCGGTGGGGGGCGGCCCGCCGGGTGCCGAAGAGCCTACGGTCGGCCACCGACAGCCCGGCCGGGGCACCCTCCACTTTCGGGTTCCCGATCTCGGCGGGACACCGGGTCCACGCCAGCGGGCCGCGTCCGGCTCGCGGTCACTCAGCCGGCCCAGACGTACGTGCCGGTCACGGTCGCCGCCGTGCCACCGGCGTACGCGGGGGCGAGGCCGCCGCCGAACAGCGCGTCGACCCGGGACGCCTCGGCCGCGCTCGGGTACGCGTTGCGGCAGGAGACCGGTGCGCTGCTGCCGGACATGAGATCCGAACAGAGTCCGGTACGCCGATCGGGCAGCCCGAGAATGTGCCCGAGTTCGTGGGTGGCGATCCGGGTCCGGTCGTACCCCTGGTTCACGGCCTGCCAACCCATGTAGACCCGGCCGGAGCCGAGTCCGGTGACGTACGCCCTCGGCCAGCCGCTGTCGACGTAGATCGTCACCGTCGCCGGGGTACCGGCGACCAGGCGCACGTTGCTGACGCTGCTGTTCCAGATCTGTGCGGCCTGGGTGAAGTTGGTGGTGAACTCCCCGGCCCGGCTCGCGTCGTAGTAGACCGTTCGCACCGCGGGCGCGGCGGTGGCCGGCGCGGTGGCGACCTCGACCCCGACCAGCGAGGTGGCGAGGGTCAGCAGGCCGAGCGTGGCCCGGAGGAGGTGGCGTCTGAGCATGGCGACTCCTTATGGGAGCGGGGGAAGGCGGGAAAACGACGCCCTCGATCGATGCTCATTAATCTAGGTGTCCGGCTCGCCGCCCGGCGCATAGCAGTTGCCTCATACCGGCGGCACCCGACCTCCGGTCGGAACCGGGGCGATCGGGGGCGGTGAACCGAAACGTAACCTGGCCGAACGCGCGGCGTCGTGACCGTCGACCATGGTGAGGGGGCTAACCTGAATCGAGCGTCCGGCGTCGCCGGCGGGGGTGGAAGGCGGTAGCGGGATTGTGCTGGCGGAGGAGAACCACGTGACCACGCCGTCACGGACCGGACGCCCGGCGGTGATGACCGACGTGGCCCGGCTCGCCGGGGTGTCACACCAGACGGTCTCCAGGGTGATCAACGGCCACCCACGGGTCCGGCCGGAGACCCGGGACCGGGTGGTCCGGGCGATGGCCGAGTTGAGCTACCGGCCCAACGCGATGGCCCGGGCCCTGGCCAGCCGCCGCTCCCGGGTACTCGGCGTGGTGAGCTTCGACACCATACTGTTCGGTCCCGCCTCCACCCTGCTCGGCATCGAGCGCGCCGCCCGGGCGGCCGGTTACGGGGTCAGCATCGTCACCCTGGAGAAGGTCGACCGCCGTGGTGTGCTCAGCGCGGTCGAGGCGCTGGACGGTCAGGGCGTGGACGGCGTGATCATCATCGCCCCGCAGATGGCCGCCGCCGCCGCGCTGCACAGCCTGCCGCAGGGAATGGCGGCGGTGGCGGTCGAGGCCGGCCAGGACAGCGGGTTGCCGTCCGTGTCGGTGGACCAGGTGGCCGGGGCCCGGCTCGCCGTCCGGCACCTGCTCGAACTCGGGCACCGGACCGTCTGGCACGTCTCCGGGCCGAGCGACTGGCTGGAGGCGGGCGACCGGATCATCGGCTGGCGGCAGACCCTGGAGGAGGCGGGTGCCGCCGTACCGCCGATCATCTCCGGGGACTGGAGTGCCCGTTCCGGGTACACGGCGGGCACCGCGCTGGCCGGCAACCCGGACGTCACCGCCGTCTTCGTCGCCAACGACCAGATGGCACTCGGCCTGCTGCGCGCCCTGCACGAGCGGGGTGTCCGGGTACCGGCCGACATCAGCGTGGTGGCCTTCGACGACATTCCGGAGGCGGAGTTCATGCTGCCGCCGCTCACCACGGTCCGGCAGGACTTCGACGAGGTGGGCCGGCGCGGCATGGCGACCCTGCTGCAACTGCTCGACACCGCCGGCCGGGCGGGCGGGCCGCTTCCCGTGCTCTCCAGCACCACGCCGATCGAGCCGACACTCGTGATCCGGCAGAGCACCGCCGCTCCCCCGGCCGCCCGGAGCTGACCGGAAGGTCGCCCGGAGCTGACCGGAAGGTCGCCCGGGCAACCTGACCCGAGGGGTCAGACCCACCCGGCGGTCGGCCGGAACGAGCTGTCCGCCCGGAAGGTGGAGTTGTCGGCGTACCAGTCGATCCGCAGTTCGTAGTTGTAGTGCCGCAGGTACCGGCCCGGCTGGTTGTACGACTCCAGGGCGACCGAGCCGGCCACCGAACCGGGTCGGGCGCAGTAGGTGGCGTCGGCACGGAAGATGGCGGTGCCGTCGTTCGGGTCCAGGCGCAGCCGGTAGTCGTAGTGGCGCAGGTAGCGGCCGCCGGTCCCGGTGAAGGAGTAGCAGTTCGGGTCGGCGAGTCCGGCGACGACGGTGAAGGTGGCGTCCTGCCGGGTCTGCACCGGGCTCGATCCGGAGACCGGTTCGATGTAGCCGAGGTTGTCGCGGTGCCGGATGTACCGGTCCGGGAAGTTCACCGACTGGAACGACCGGGCCGTGTTGACCGGCAGGGTGACCCCACCGGAGACCGTCTCCTTCAGCACCGTGAAGTGCCGGGCGAAGCCGGAGAGTCCGGGCAACGGGGTCGGCGCCGTCCAGGTGTTGAAGCCGTCGTAGCTGTCGCTGAAGAGGTACTGCCCGCTCGTGTAGCCGTCGAAGAAGATCCGCCAGCCGCCGTTGTCCAACTGCACGAGCGCCTGACCCTCGCGCGGGCCGCCCCAGCCGGCCCAGTTGCCGGTACGCCGCATCGTGTAGGGCCCGGTCAGGCTGCTCGCCGTGGCGTACTCGATGAACTTGGTCGTCTCCTGCTTGGTGAACGCGTGGTACGTGCCGCCGATCTTCACGATGAACGTGTCGATGTAGTTCGGCCCGATCCCGCTCAGTACGGTCGGCGCGCCGAACGCGGTGAGCGAGGCGTTCGTCGCCCGCAACCGGTACGGCTTGAAGTCCGCACCGTTCGTGGAGAGCGAGACGATGACGTTGACGCTGCCGTCGGTGTCGACGAACCACTCCGGTGCCCAGGTGTTCTGCACGGTCAACGGGATCGCGTGGTTGCGCAGGAACGTCCAGTTGACCCGGTCGGTACTTGTGGCGAAGCCGATGGTGTTCCCGGTCCAGTTGGTCGTGTAGACGATGTAGTAACGCCCGTCGGTGTGCCGGATGATGCTCGGATCCCGGATCAGTCCGGACGGCGGGGTGTAGGCCGGGCCACGCAGCAGCCGGAAGCCGGTGGCGTCCGGGGACTCGTAGACGTACATGTTGGATTCGCTGCTGTTGGTGAAGGCGGTCATCGTGTACCGGGTGGCCTGGCCGGGTGGCGGCGCGGCGGCTCCGGCCGGGGTCGCGGGTGCCACCGCCCCAGCGGTCAGCAGCAGCGCGGCGACGACCGCCGACAGCCATCGGGGACGGTCGCCTGCTCGGATCATCGTCGCCACCTCCGGCGGGTACGAGCCTGCCGTCTCCGACAGCTGTGTGAGCGCTAACATACACCGGGCTCGGAGCTTGCTCAATAGAAGAGCAACAATGCCTGGCCTACCCGTCGCCCCCTGCGCTCGGGCCGACGGTGTGGACGAGGGAGGTCAGCGGCTGTGCCGCACGAGCGCCTCCAGGGCGGCGCCGATCGCCGGCCGGGCCGTCGCGCTCGCCCGCCAGAGCGCGAAGATCCGCCGGGTCGGCGGCGGATCGATCGCTACGAACCGGACCGTCGGAGGCGCGGGATCCCGGCCGAGCCGTGGCATCACCGCCGCGCCCAGTCCCGCCGCCACCAGGGCGAGCTGGGTCGAGTGTTCCGAGGCGGCGTGCACGATCCGGGGCCGCAGCCCTTCGGCGCGCAGCGTACGGACCAGCCAGTCGGAACAGATCTGTCCGGCGCTCCAGCCGATCCAGTCGGCGTCGGCGAGGTCCCGGATGGCCACGGCGGGCTGGTCGGCGAACGGATGGTCGACCGGCAGCGCCACGTCGAATCGGTCGTCGAGCAGGTCCCGGCGAGCCAGGTCGTCGGGTACGTCGAGCACGTCGTCGGCCCAGTCCTGCACGATCGCCAGGTCGAGGAGGCCACGGCTGAGCAGCGGGACCGCCTCGTGCGGCTCCCGTTCGGAGAGCGAGACCGACAGGTCCGGATGACGCGAGCGCAACTCCCGCAGTACCCCCGGAAGGAGCCCTCGGGCCGCGGTGGCGAACGCGGCGACGGCGAGCGGACCGGCGACCGCACCGCGCTGCCCGGCAAGACCGGACTCGATCCGCTCCACCTGGGCGAGCAGCTCTCCGGCGTCGCGGGCCAGCAGCGTGCCCGCCTCGGTCAGTCCGATCCCCCGGCCGCGTCGCTCGACCAGCCGCTGCCCGACCTCCCGTTCCAGTCGGGCCATCTGCTGCGAGACCGCCGACGTGGTGACCTGCAGAGTACGCGCGGCGCCGACCACGGACCCGGTGACCGCGACCGCGTGCAGCACCCGGAGCCGTTCGAGATTCAACATCGTAGCGATGCTACGCGATCGAGTTCATGAAGTGTCACTTGTCCTTATCAGTAGCCCCGCGCAGAGTTGTCGCCACACCCAAGCCGGCAATTCCAAGGAGAACCGAACCGTGCTGCAACAACTCGCGGAGAACACCGACCTGACCATCGGCGGCGACCTGACCGTCCACCGGCTCGGCTTCGGTGCCATGCGGCTGACCGGCCGGACCGGCCCGGAACGGGCCAGCGCCATCGCCGTCGCCCGGCGAGCGGTCGAACTCGGTGTCACCTTCCTCGACACCGCCGACTCGTACGGCCTCGGGGAGAACGAGAAGCTGCTCGCCGAGGCGCTGCACCCGTACCGGACGGGGGTGGTGATCGGGACGAAGGGCGGGCAGGTGAACCTGGGCAACGACTGGATCCCGCTCGGCCGCCCCGAATACCTGCGTCAGCAGGCCGAACTGAGCCTGCGCCGACTCCGGCTCGACCGGATCGACCTCTACCAGCTGCACCGGATCGACCCGAAGGTACCGCTGGCCGACCAGATCGGGACGCTCCGGCAACTCCAGGACGAGGGCAAGGTCCGGCACGTCGGCCTCTCCGAGGTGACCGTCGAGCAACTCGTGGCGGCCGAGCGGATCACCCCGATCACCAGCGTGCAGAACCGCTACAACCTCGTCGACCGGCGCTCGGAGGACGTACTCGACTACTGCGAGCGGCGCGGCATCGCGTTCATCCCGTGGCTTCCCGTCGCACCCACCGTCCGAACCGCCGCCAACGCCGGCGCCGTCAGGGCCACGGCCGCCACCATCGACGGTGACGATCCGGTCGGCGCCGTGGGGGAACGGCTCGGCGCCACGCGCAGCCAGGTCGCGCTGGCGTGGCTGCTCCGCCGCTCCCCCGTCACGCTGCCGATTCCCGGGACCTCCTCCCGCAGGCACCTGGAGGAGAACGTGGCAGCCGCTGACCTGCCGCTCGGAGCCGACGACTTCGCCCGGCTCACCGCCGGCTGACCCCGGCTCACCGCTGGCTGACCCCGGCTCACCGCTGGCTGGATCGGGCTCGCCCGGGATCGCTACGCCGACAACCTCGGTGCACCGGCCGGTGCCGCGCCGTGGCAGGGGCAGCCGACCGCCGCGACCGCACCGGCCGGCGCCGACGCGGACATCGCGGCCGCCGCTTCCTCCACCCCGCGCAGCAGTCCGTCCAGGGCCGCCCGGTCGAGGTAGCGGCCCCGGACCACCACACCGTCGATCCGCCGGGTGTTGCCGATCGCCGTGAGCGGGTTCGCGTCCAACACCACCAGGTCGGCGGCGCAGTGCCGGGCCACCCGGCCGGTGCGGGCGCCGAGGAAGCTCGCCGGTTCGGCGGTCGCGGCGTGCAGCGCGGCCATCGGGCTCAACCCGGCGTCGACCAGGAACCCCAGCTCGTCGTGGACCGAGAACCCCGGGTACACCCCGCAGGTGCCGACGTCGGTGCCGACCATCAGCGGTACCCCGGCCCGGTGCAGCTCGCCGACCATCCGCAGCCGATGGCCGAACATCACCGCCCACCGGGGGTCGTCCTCCGGAGCGCGGTCCTTGAGATACATCTCGTCGAGGGCGTTCTGGATGCCGGCGAGGACCGGTGCGGGCAGGTAGCGGGCGCGCGGGTCGCCGGACAGGTCGAGGGTGCGGGCATTGTCCAGGGCGTGGTGCATGGCGAGGGTCGGCACCTGACGGGTACGACGTGCGGCCAGCCGTGCGAACACCTGGCGGGCCTTGGCCGGGCTGTAGGTGTGTACGGCGGTCCACTCGACCGGGTGGATCGCGGCGAACCAGCCACTGTAGTCACCGGTCTCCAGCCGGATCCGCGCGATCTCGGCCCGGAGCCGGTCCTCCTCCCGCGAGGTGTCGATGGCGGTCCAGAACATGTGCTCGACGCTCGCCTGCCCGAGGGTGGCCACCTCGGCGATCGGCACCTCGTCCGGGCAGTGCCCGGCGAACGCGACTCCGAGCCGGCGGCACTCCGTGACGATCGCCCGGTACGCCGGCGGCGACAGTCGCGAGTAGACCTTCACGAAGTCGGCGCCCTCCGCCACCACCTGGCGGACCGCCGCTCGGGCCTGCTCGGCGTCGGCAACCGCGAGCACGCGCAGCACCGCCGGATCCCAGATCGTCGGCGCGCCGTCGATGATCCGACTGCCGATCGTGTAACGCGGGCCGAGCAGGCTGCCCGCCTCGATCCTGCGCCGCCAGTCGTGCACGGCCGCCGTGCCCGACATCTCGCGTACCGTGGTCACCCCGTTCGCCACGCAGAGCGCCGGATCGATCTGCTCGGCGAACGCGTGGGTGTGCATGTCCGCCAGTCCCGGGATCAGGAACCTGCCGCGCAGGTCGACCACGGCGGCGCCGGCCGGCACCCGGACCTGGCCGGTCGGGCCGACCTCGGTGATGCTGTCGCCGCGCACCAGCACGGTCGTTTCGGGTCGGACCTGTCCGGACGCCGGGTCGATCACGGTGGCCGAGGTGAACGCGGTTCCGGCGGAGCCGGTGGCGGCGGAGTCGACGCCGTGCGCCGGGCCCGGTGCGGCGGCCAGCGCGTTACCGACGGCCAGTGCGCTGCCGGTGGTGGCACCGACGGCGAGACCGGCGACCAGCACGCCCCGGCGGGAAAGCTTTGTCGTCATGCCTGAAATCGTCGCAGCGGTTGGCCGATCGGACACACGTCCTGGCACCCGAGACGCCGGTGGTCCTAGGTCCACTTTCGGCGCCCTCCGTGGCCCGGCGCGCCATCCACACTTCGCAGAACTCGACGGTTGTCGATGGGCGGGCTCTGCCGCGTCGACCCTGAGCTGGGCAGGTGATTCTAGCGCCGATCACCCGGAGCACGGCACCATCGATGCCAATTTATCAACGTCCATGGATGAATAGGCGCCGAAGTATGGCGCGTCGATTGACGTTCGGTTACCAAGGTGTTGCCGGACCGTCCTACCAGCACGGGCAGAAGGGACACCACAGTGAAGAAGGCCAGGCGGTTGCTGTCGCTCGGGCTGTCGCTCGCCGTCACCGCGGCGGCGATCGTGACCGCGGTGGCCGGGACGAGCACGCCCGCCCAGGCGGAGCCGGTGACCATCACCAACGGTACGCAGTTCAGGGACACCAGCGGCAACCTCCTGCAGGCCCACGGCGGCGGTGTGCTCAAGGTCGGCAACCACTACTACTGGTTCGGCGAGAACCGCAACGGGGACAACACCTTCCGCGCCGTCTCGGTCTACCGCTCCACCAACCTGCGCGACTGGGAGTTCCGCAACAACGTCCTCACCCAGTCCTCCGCGTCGGAACTACAGGTCGCCAACATCGAACGGCCGAAGGTCATCTACAACGCCAGCACCGGCCGGTACGTGATGTGGATGCACAAGGAGAACGGGTCCAACTACAGCGAGGCCCGGGCCGCCGTCGCCTCGTCGGCCACCGTCGACGGCAACTACACCTACCACGGCAGCTTCCGACCGCTCGGGCAGCACATGTCCCGGGACATCACGCTCTACAACGACAACGGCACCGCGTACATGATCTCGGCTGCCGACGAGAACTACGACCTGCACATCTACCGGCTGACAGCGGACTACCTCAACATCTCCACCCTGGTCGGCAACTTCTGGAACGACGCCCACCGCGAGGCACCGGCGATGTTCAAGCGGGGCAGCACCTACTTCCTGCTGACCTCGGCGGCCACCGGCTGGAACCCCAACCAGGCCAGGTACGCCACCGCGTCGAGCATCTCCGGCCCGTGGACCGGCTGGACCAACGTCGGGGACTCGACGACCTACCGCTCGCAGCCGACGTTCGTACTTCCGATCCAGGGCACCTCCACCACCAGTTACCTCTACATGGGAGACCGGTGGGCCGGCGCCTGGAACGGACCCGTCAACGACTCCCAGTACGTCTGGTTGCCGATCACCTTCCCGTCCAGCACCAGCATGCGCCTCGACTGGTACCCGTCGATCACCATCGACACCAGCACCGGCAGCATCACCGGCCAGGCACCGCCCTACTACCGAATCACCGCCCGGCACAGCGGCAGGGTCCTGGACGTGGTGGGCAACTCGACGGCCGACAATGCCGAGGTCAAGCAGTACGGCTGGAACGGTGGCGGGAACCAGAGATGGGAGTTCCAGGACGCCGGCAGCGACTACTTCCGGATCGTCAACCAGAACAGCGGCAAGTGTCTCGACGTCGCGTCCGCCTCGACCGCCGACAGCGCGAACATCATCCAGTACACCTGCGGCAACGGCACCAACCAGCAGTGGCAGTGGGTCGCCACCGGCAGCTACTTCCAACTGCGGGCCCGGCACAGCGGCAAGTGCCTCGACGTGGTGAGCGCGGGCACCACCGACGGGACCGACGTCACCCAGTACACCTGCGGCAGCGGCACCAACCAGCAGTGGAGCCGTACCCAGTCGTGAGGGGTGCTACTGTCGGTGATCGGCAGACCTCTGCCCGGAGGCGTACCCGGGGCCGGCCGTCGCGGCCGATGCGCCAACCGCCTCGCGGGAAGCTACGGGGAGCGGCTGCGGGAGCCGATCGGCGTGGGACGCGCTACTCGCTGTTGCGGCGCCGGCTGCCGAGCCCGCTCGGGTTCGTGAGGTCCAGCCAGGCCATCCGGAGCATGCGGGGAGCACCGTCGAGTCGGGACGGGTCGCCGCCGGGCGGTGCCACTGCCGCCGTCTCGACGGCGTGCGCTCCACAGGCGCGGTAGAAGGACTGGGCCGCCGCGTTCTGCTCCAGTACCCACAGGTACATCCGTCCGGCCGTCGCGTGTTCCAGGACGGCTCGGGCGGCGTGGGCGAGCAGTCTGCTGCCGACGCCGGTCCGCTGGCGGCCGTGTGTGACGTGCAGGTTGTCGACCAGGCTGCCCCACCTGGGATGGTGGTCGAACACGACGTGGACGAAGCCGACGAGCCCGGTGCCGTCCTCGGCCAGCACCGTCCGGCTGTGGGTCGGGGCGGCCAGACGTGCCGACCAGACCGAGCGCCGGTCGGCGACGACGTCACCGTCGAGATAGGAGTCGGCGTAGGCGCCACGGTAGTGCCGGCGCCAACTGTCGGCGTGCAGCCGGGCGATCTGCTCGGCGTCGCCACCGCCAGCGAGGCGCAGTCGTGGCTGGCCGGTCGACCCGAGGTGCTGGTCCGCGGTGTCGAGGTGCTGCTCGGACGTCGTGTCGTTGTCGAAGGAAGGGATCGACGGCACCTGGACCTCCTGTTTCGCGGCTTGCCCGACAGCACTCGTGTCGAGCCTGGTCCTCACCCGGAGCACCCCGCCCGCGAACGGAGGGTTGCCGGCCAGCAAGCCGGGGCTTTCTGCTGGCGCTCATGACCTGTGCCGGCGATCGTAGCACCGCCGCCGTCGGGTCGACGCCGCCGACGAACCGGGGCGCCCCGCAGTTCGCTCGCGCGACCTGGGGACGCCCCGATCTCGGCCGACTCAGCTCGCCGGACCGATCAACCGCCACGGCTCGTGGTCGGCGTCCGGTCCGGTACCCGGAATGTTGCCCTGGGTCCACCACTTGGCTTGCCAGACCTTGCCGGCGTACTTCACGGTGATGTTCTCCACCGATTGGGTCGCCGGGTTGTAGACCTTGCTCGCGTCCCAGGCCGGGGCGGAGCAGCCGCCCGCCGGTGGGGTCGTCTGCGACGAGCCCCGGTTGTGTTCCGGCAGCAGCGCGAACCGCTGGTCGCCCACCCTGAGTGTGGTGTTCACCGGCCCGGTGGCCGGGAGGTAGTAGATGATTGGAATGTCCAGGCTCTTCCCCGGCGGGATGATCTGGCAGTAGTCCAGTTTGACGCCGACCCGGTGGAAGTAGCCGCGCAGGCCGCCGCCGGCATTCGGGCCGGTGTGCCCCGGCTCCACCTGCCACTTGCCGCCCTGCTGTCCGGTCTGCCAGTTGACGTCCTTGATCAGCGGCGGGGTGGAGGTGGGCAGGTCGAAGCGGAGTTCGACGTCCTTGCCGCCGCCGAGGGTGCCAGCGGTGTTGTTGGTGATCCGGAGGGTGGGCTGCATCGGCCACAGCGCCGTGGCCGAGGAGCCGTACTCCACCAGGTCGACCCGGACGTCGATGGCCGCCGGCGGCATCGTCACGGAGCTGCCGGTGTTACGGCTGGCGCCGTAGCCACCCACCCCGGCCAGCCGCTCGTGCAGCTTGTTGGTCATCGTGTACCCCATCCGGCAGGGATCCTGGCCGGTCACCCGTGCCGGGCAGTGGTAGTCGCCGGCCAGTTCCCACATCATCACGCCACCCGCGCCCTTGTCGATCACGTAGTTGGCGACCGCGTCGAGGCCCTCGGTGTCCATGGTGGAGAGGAACACGTCCTTGCTGTCGTTCCAGAGCCAGGACGTCTTCGTGGTGTCGTCCCAGTGCCGGACGTACTCGCCCCGGATCTCGTCGGAGGGGTCGTCCGGGGTCAGGCCCACGTTGTCCGCGTACCCGGGCATGACGTTGCGCTCCAGGTTCTTGGCGTGCCACATCGGGCTGACCCCGGCACCGAGCTCGTCGCCGTCGGCGGTCTTGTCGTGCCAGATGTTGTCGATGCCGACGGCACCGTTGCCGCACGGCCGGACGAGTCCGGTGCCGGGGGCGCAGTCGGTCCCCGCCGACGTCCCCCACAGGCCCGATTCGCCACCGGTGACGCCCCGCCAGCCCCGGGTGTAGTACGGGATGCCGATGTTGATCCGCCCCGCCTGCATCGCACCGCGCAGGTAGTGGAACGCCCAGTCGGTGTTGAAGTAGCCGAGGCCGTCGTACTCCGGGGTCTCGTAGAGGTCCGCCAGCTCGGCGTCCCGGCCGTCGTCGTAGAGCGGGGCGTTGGGTCCGACCACGTCGTTCCAGGTGCCGTGGAAGTCGTACGACATCAGGTTCGTGAAGTCCTGGTACCGCAGCGCCTGCTGGTTCGCCATGCCGCGCACCAGGTAGCCGGAGGCCGAGGAGGCGGACGTGAGCAGGTAGTAACTGTCGTCCGTGGCGGCGGCCCGGTCCAGTTTCTCGCGCAGCGTCTTCATCAGCGCGGTGTAGCTGGCCGGCAGTCCCGGTCGGCGGGGCCGCGCCGCGTCCCAGTCGGCCGGGTTGCCGGTCTGGTCCAGCACGGTCGGGTACTCGTAGTCGATGTCCACCCCGTCGAAGCCGTACCGGCGCAGGAAGTCGACAGCCGAGTCCGCGAAGGTGTTGATCCCGCCCTGGTTGACCGTGCCGTCCGCATTGGTGGTCATCGCGTAGAAGCCACGTGACTCGGCCCAGCCGCCGACCGAGATCAGCGTCTTCACCCGTGGATGCAGCCGCTTGTACCTGTTCAGCAGGTTGAAGTGCCCCTGGTACGGCAGGCCGGGATCCATCTCGGCACCCCGTATCCCGGGCCAGGTCATCCCGATCGCCGGGTTGCCCGGACCGGCCTGCCCCACCGAGATCCGGTTGTTCTCGATGTGCGCGAAGGCGTAGTTCAGGTGCGTCACCTTCGACCACGGGATGTTCTTGACCAGGTAGTACGGCATCCCGTCGGCGCCGGTGCG
The DNA here is from genome assembly GCF_002846275.1 of Plantactinospora sp. CNZ320. Lineage (NCBI taxonomy): Bacteria > Bacillati > Actinomycetota > Actinomycetes > Micromonosporales > Micromonosporaceae > Plantactinospora > Plantactinospora sp. CNZ320. The sequence continues at coordinate 824,644 of NZ_PJMP01000001.1, read as the reverse complement.
GCCTCCGTTGAAGTAGCCGATCACCCGCCGGGACCGGCCCTGGCCGAGCCACTCCCGGCCGTCGCTCTGGTAGACGTCGCAGTACGGCGTCGTCACCCCGGCGGTCGGCGTCATCCCGTCCGGGCGGCACGTGTGGTGGGCACCGGTCGCCGGCTTGACACCGCCGTCGTCGCCACCGGCGTGCTGCTCCATCGGGTCACCCGCCCCGCCGTTGAGCACGGGGTCGGCCGGGGTGACGCCGTTGTACGCGTTCCAGGTGTAGCCGAGGTCGGCGGAGGCGGGCTTGCCCGGCCAGTCGAAGTAGTTGTGCACGAGTTCGGCCGGGTTGGTGGCCAGATAGCCCCGGCCCGGGAGGTCGTCGGAGTCGTCCCAGGCCCACGCCGGGTTGGCGGCGTCGGTGGGGCAGTCCCCGTCCGCCGGGCCGGCCACCCCGCCCTCGCCGCAGACGGCGCCGTACGGGTTGCCGCTGTCGTCACCGGCGAAGTTGTTCGGCGTGGCGAAGAGCGTCATCAGGTTGCGATTGGCCCACATGCCGTTCTCGGCGAAGATGTCGACCAGCCGGTACTGCACGTCCCGGTCGTTCGGCCCGTCGGGCACCTCGGCGGTGGAGCCGGGGAAGTAGAGGATCCCGTCGCCGTTGCGGTACTGGTCTCCGAGGTCCGGGGAGGGCTTCCGGGTCGCACCCATCGCCCACGCGGCGTGGGTACCGGCCTGCTGGGCGGTCCACGGGCGCTGGTGACCGTCGTCGTGCGGGCTGCCCCGCGTCGCGATCACACCGTCGACGTCCTCGGCCCCGCTGGCGAAGTCGCTGCCCTCGGGTACCCAGGAGTAGAAGTCGCTGTGCGAGACCGTGACGACGGCCTTGAGCGTGCCGTGCGCGGAGCCGTCGTTGGCCACGATCACGAGGGCACCCTCGGCGTCGTTCTCGTGCTCGGTCGCGTCCTCCTCGTAGTCGTCGAGCGCGGCGTCGGCCCAGTCCCGGGGGTGGAAGAACATGTAGATCAGGTAGGTGAAGCTCCGGGTCTGGACCACCGAGTAGTAGACGTGCGCCGCCAACGGGTACTCGCTGGCGTTCTCCCAGTTGTTGCGGCCGTTGAGGTCGCCGTCGAAGTCGTACGACGTGATGTAGTCGGACTCGCCACCGAACGAGGTCTCGCCGCTGGTGTCGACGTCCTGGAAGTGCACCGGCGCCCACCACTGGGCCAGTTCGGCACGCTCGGCGGCGGTGGACGGGATCGTGGTGGCCGCCGCGGCGGGCCGGGCCGGGCCGATGGCTCCGGAGACGGCCAGCAGGGCGAGGACGGATAGCAGGGCCAGAGATCTTGGGAGTACCCGGGCAGCGAACGTCATTGCCACAGCCTCCCCGGCCTGCCGGGGGCGGACATCAGGCAACTGACGCGGCTTCATCTATCGATGTTTATCTATGACCTCCCGGGCGATCTCCACCCGGCTGTTCAGCTCCAGCTTGGCAAGTACCCGGGAGACGTGCGTCTGCACCGTGCGCCGGGACAGGAACATGGTCGACGCGATGTCCGGCGTCGACCGGCCCTCGGCGACCAGCAGCGCCACCCGGCGCTCGGTGTCGGTCAACGCCGGCCAACCGGTGACGGCGCGCGACGTCCGGGCGCCGTGGACACCACGCCGGATGCCCCGCCGCCGCAGGCGGGCGTCGGTGCGGCGGATGTCCCAGGTCGCGCCGAACCCGGCGTAGAGTTCGATCGCCTCGTTCAACGCGGCACGACACGCGGCGGTGTCCCGCTCGGCGAGCAGCACCGCGAGATCCTCCAGCGCGCCCGCCAGGTCGACGGCCGGACCGACCGCGCGGTAGTGGGCCACCGCCGCCCGCACCAGGGCCGGATCGTCGCCGAAGAGTCCCTCGCAGCGCAGCCGGGCGGCCTGCGCCCGCCACGGTTCCGCCTCGGCGGCGGCCTCCCGCCGACTCGCCTCCACCGCGCTGCGGGCGGCAGCGCGGTCACCGGCGGCGAGGGAGACCCGCAACAGGTCCGGCAGCCACTGGTGGATCAGTGTCATCTCACCCGGACCCCGGTCCAGGATCTCGCCGAACGTCGACACGGCGAGCCGGAGCGCGCCATCCCGCTCGGCCGCCAACGCCTGGGCGGCCAGCAGGAAGTCTCGATTCTCCCGGTCCGCAGGGGTCTCCACGGGGAACGCCGAACCGGCCGCGAAGTGCTCGGACGCGGCGGTCCGGTTCTCCCGCCGGACGGCGAGGAGGGCGGCCACGCCGTGCCGCAACACCGTCGGCCCCCGCTCGCGCAACCCGGCGTACGTGATCCCCGGCCCGTCCTCGTCGACCGAGTGCAACTCCGCGATCGCGTCGTCCCACCGCCCCGTCCAGTACAGCAGGACCGCCGCCGTCACCCCGGTGGCCGAACCCACCGCGTTGCCCGGCTCCCGGGCCACCTGGCGGGTCTGCCGCTCCGCCGCCTCGGCATCCGCCCACCGGCACAGGTTCTGCAGGCTGAACACCCGGGCGTGCAACGCGAACATCCGCACGTCGGCGTGGTCCGGTTCGTCGCCGAGCACCCGCAGCGCCCGCTCCACCCGCTCAAGCGCGCAGCGGTGCCGCCGCCGGACCGATTCGGTCAGCCACAGATCCGTCAGGGCGTACCCGATGGCGTAGGCGTCGCCGGAGAGTTCGGCCGCGCGCAGCGCCTCGACCGCGGCGGCATCGGCCGCCACCAGGTCACCCCGGCTGGCGCGCAGCGCCATCGCCGACGACGCCAGCAGCCGGGGATGCCAGGAACCGAGCTGCTCCGGCCGACCGAACACGTCCCGCAGCGCGTCGAGCGCCTCGTCGGTGTGGCCACCACCGATCAGCGCTCGGGTGAGCACCCAGTACGTCTCGCCCCGGTCCTCCGGGCCGGTCAACACCGCGATCGCCCGCCGGGCGTGCGAGGCTGCCTCGGAGTGGCGGCCCATTCCGAGCAGGATCCGGGCCAGCGCGGCGAGCACCGGAGCCTGGTCGCCGGCCGCCACCGACGGCCTGCCGAGCTCCCGGCGCAGCAGTGTCACCGCGACGTCCGGAGCGCGCGCCGCCACCACCGGCGCGGTCGCCAACAGCCAGCCCCGGACCCACCGGTCACCGAGCTGGTCCGCGGCGAGCAGTTGCCGCGCGACCGTCAGCGGGTCGCCGTCCGCGTCCGCGAGCACCCGGGCCGCGTCGAGATGCAGCGCCGCGCGTACCGGCACCGGCACGCGTTCGTACAGCGCCTGCCGGATCAACGGATGCCGGAACGCCATCCGCGATCCCGAGCGCACCAGGATCCCGGCCGCGACGGCGTCACCCAGCCCGTCGGAGAGCACCGGCACCGGTTCCCGGACGAGCGTGGCTAGCTCGGTCACGGCGAACTCGTGCCCGAGCATCGCTGCGGTGTCGAGCACCTGAACCGCCAGGTCGGGTACGAAACTCAACCGGCCGCTCAGCGCGTCGGCCAGGGACACCGGTACCCGGTCCGCCTCGTCATCGGGCAGATCGGCGACCTCGCCGCGTACCCGGATCAGCCGCTCCCGCAGCAGCGCCTCGACCAACTCCCGCAGGTGCAGCGGGTTACCCGTCGCGGCAGCCACCCAGCGGGCGAGATTGGGCCCCGGCCAGCCACCGACAAGCGACGCCACCAGGGTGGCCGTGTCGGCCTCGGTGAGCGGTTCGAGTGTGATCACGGCGTGGTTCCGGCGGCTGACCACGGTACGGACGTTCACCACCTCGGGTCGGCGCAGGACCGGACCGCAGATCCCCACCAGCATCAGCGGCATCTGCTCGACGGCCAGGCAGAGGCGCTGCCACACCGTCACCGACGCCGGATCGGCCCACTGGAGATCGTCGATCACGAGCACGGTCGGTGTCGCCGTGCACAGCTCGTCCACCAGGGCGACGAGCATCTCGGCCGCCGCCGCATAGACCACGTCGAGATCGCGGACGAGCCGCGGACCGCGCCCGAGCAGGAACTCCGCGATCTCCGCGCGCCGCCGGTCGGGCGAGCGCGCCCGGATGCCCAGACAGCTCGCCATCACCCCGAGCGGCGAACGCTGCGACAGCTGGTCCGCCGTACCCCACAGCACCTCACAACCGAGGTCACGAGCTGCGGCCACCCCCGCCTCGACGAGTGCGGACTTGCCGACGCCCGGCTCACCCTCGACCCAGACCGCGCATCCCCGCCCGCGCGCCAGCTCAGCGATGGCAGCGGTCAACAATCCCAGCTCCTGGTCGCGCCCCACAAGGCGGTCCGGATCCGTCACCGTACCCCCGTCCGGTACTGCACCGTCTCGACGATGGACTGGCCCGATCCCGGCCACCGCCGTACCCGGCGGGGCACGGGTCCGCCAGTCAGCTCGGCCACCCCACGGTGAGCTGGCGAGAACCTGGACCCGACCGGGTTGGAGCACCGACTCGTAGCATTGGAAATCGTCCTCGGCGGATAGTCGGATAGTCGGATAGTCGGATGGGCGGATAGTCGGATGGGCGGGGCGAACGGGAGTTGGCGGCAGCCGCCTGCCGCCGGTGGGCAACGTCGTCGTGGCGTCATCGCTGACACCCCGGGTACGGGAAGCTGGCCGAGCCGTCCGACGCTGTCGCGGACGGCATCCGGGTCCGAGTGGGGGCACGGCGTCAGCCGCCGGAGCACCCACCGTCGCCCCGGCGCGACCACGACCACGCTCCGCGCGCCAGTGCGCAGCAGCGTACGGCGGACGACGGCTCAGGCATCGATACTACCCTCTGCGAGACGCCCGACCGGCTCCCACCCGAGGGCTGTCGGAGCGACCGACGCCCGCTGACTCGTGGATAACCGCTCGCCCGGCCACGGCGATGATGTGAAGATCGTCCGATGACGGCATCCCGTTGCGAACTGCTGCGCTGGCAGTTCGACCTGACCTGGTCGCTCTTCGACTACCATCTGGAGCGGCTGGAACCCGCCCACCTGCTGTGGGAGCCGGCCGAGCTCTCCTGGACCGTACGCCCCGACGACGCGGGCCGATGGCTGCCGGACTGGTCCGACGCCGAGCCGGATCCGGTCCCGGTACCCACGGTCGGCTGGCTCAGTTGGCATCTCGGCTGGTGGTGGAGCGCGGCAGTGCAGCACGCTCAGGGAAAGACCCCGCCGGACCGGACCGAGGTGCACTGGCCCGGCGACCTCGCGGCGACCGTCGCCTGGTTGCGCGCGCTGCGCACCGAGTGGCTGTCGGTGCTCGATGGGCTCACTGAGGCGGACCTCGACGAGACCGCCCCGTTCCCCTGGCAGGGCGACCCGGCACACACCGTCGCGCACATGGTCGCCTGGGTCAACGCGGAACTGATGAAGAACGTCGCCGAACTGGGCCAGCTCCGGCTGCTGCACGAGGCACGCGCGACGCCCTGAGCCGCCGTGTCGACGCCGTCCACAGCCTCCGCGTCGACACCGTCCACGATGGACCGCATGTGGCTGCGGTGGGAAGTCCTCAGCGAGGAGCCACCGGATAGCGGAGGATCGTCCGCAGTCTCGTCGCGGCCGTCCGGGCCGGGTTCGACAGGTAGATCTCGTGGTGGTGCCCCGCTATCCGGTACCCGGACTCGTCGACGAAGGCCATCAACCGGTCGTGGGTCGGCCGCTCCTCGCTGTACGGCCCGACGTGCAGCACCTGCGCGCTCGTCCCCTCGGTCAACCGGCGCAGCTCGACCCGGTCCACCGGCACTCCGGGCTTCTTCCGGGCCGCCTCGGCGATCACCTCCGCCACCAGATCCGGCTGCGCCGCCTCGAACGGCTGGAGGATCAGCATCGTCCAGTTCCAGGTCGACCGGTCCTGGCGGGTCAAGTCCCACTCCCCCGACCCCCACCACAGCCCCTCCAGCGGTGCGACGGAGTAGTCGAGCACACCGGCGCGGCCGAGCCGGAAGCGCAGCCCGTACGCGACCGTGTAGAGCGCCCGCACCGCCTCCTGGTACGCGGACCCGTCCGGGTCTCCGACACCGTCGATCGCCAGGTACGGCAACTCCGGTACCTCCACCAGGGTCGGTGCGGTGCCCGCCGCGTACAGCCGGGAGTGCACCTTCTTCAGATCGGTCCTGGTCGGGGTGGTGGTCATCTCAGTTGTACTCCTCGTCCTCGATCGGCACGACCACCCGGGTCACCAGTTGGGCCGGTTCGGTCGTCAACGGGTCGGCCAGGTACGCCTCCCGCACCTGCCCGTACGGGCGCAGCCCGCGCTCGTGTATCCAGGCGAAGACCGCCTGGTACGTCAACGTCAGGTGTTCGTACGGCCCGACGTGCACCGCCACCACGGCCGGACCCGGCGGCAGTTCCTCGACGGCCGTACCCGCTGCGGCGTCGGCGGGTACCTCGCTCTGCACCCCCACCGCGACCCGGAGCTGGCTGCCCAGGTCGACCGGAAAGAGGCCCCAGACCGGCGGCGTCCAGTCGAGGCCCGACATCCCGGCCAGCAGTGCACCGATCTCGCCACCGAGCGTCGCGCCGATCTCCTCCGGTGCGCAGACCGCGCGGCGGACCAGCAGCCGGCGGGCGGGCTCCTGCGCCAGCGTCACCTCGTGCCGGAGCAGCCCGTCGATGAGCAGGTCACCGCTGAGCAGCCGGTCCAGCAGCTGCCAGCTGCGCTGCTGTGCGGCGATCCGGTCGGCCAGCCGGCGCTGCTCGGTCCGCAGCACGGCGGCCCGGGCGTCGTCGTCGCCGGTGAGCACCCGGGTGATCGCCGCGAGCGGGACGTCGAGGCCGCGCAGCAGGGCGATCACCATCGCGTCGCGCACCTGGGCCCGCCGGTAGTAGCGGTAGCCGGTGGCCGGATCCACGCTCGCCGGCCGCAGCAGGCCCAGCTCGTCATAGTGGCGCAGCTGCTTGACGCTGAGTCGGCACAGCCGGGCGAACGCGCCGATCGGCAGGAGTTCCCTGGTCACCGCCTCATCCTGGACCCTCCCACCGAGGGAGGGTCCAGGCACCACCCGGTCCGCCGTCAGACCCCGGTCGCGGCCGGGGTCATCGGTCGGTCAGGCGTTGGAAGAAGATGTGGTCAGGCGTTGGAAAGAAGATGTGGTCAGGCGTTGGAGGAGGTCGTGGCCAGGCGTTGGAAGAGGATGTGGTCCTGCCATCGTCCCGCGATCTCGACGTGTGCCCGGGCTACGCCGATCCGGTCGAACCCGTTGCGCCCGAGCACCCGCTGTGATCCGGTGTTGTGCAGCAGCGTTCCGGCCATCACCTGGTGCAGGTCCAGTTCACCGAAGGCGATGTCGAGGATCAGCGCAACGGCCCGGGTCGCGACGCCGCGTCCGTTCACGGGCTCGGCCACCCAGTAGCCGAGGTTCGCGGACTGCGCCGGCCCGCGCAGGATCGTCGACAGCGTGATCGTGCCGCAGATCTGCCCGTCGTGCTCGATCACGCAGCCATAGCCGGTGCCGTACTCCCGCTCCGCGGTCGCCTGTTCGAGCCGGGCCCGCTGACCTGCGGTGGTGAAGAAACTCTCCGGCCGGCGGGGTTCCCAGGGGGCGAGGAAGCGCCGGTTCGCCACGTACGCCTCGGTCAGCGCGACCGCGTCCTCGACAACGGCGGGTCGGATTCCGATCATGGGCCGATTCTCTCAGCCGGCGGCGTCGGCGGTCAGCCGGGCTTGCGCGGGTGCGGGCCGGGGCGATCAGCGCACAGCCCCGGCCCGCACCCGGCAGGACGGGTTTGCCGAGCCTGGTTAACCTGGGGAAATGTTGAAGGCCCGCAGGGTGAGCACGTGGCGCAGCCGCTACGAGATCAGCGTCCGGGACCGGGTCGTGACGACCTGGGACGACGCCTTCTGGCGCAGCGGCGGCGACTTCGAGTTGGACGGCCAGCGCTACCAGGTGCGCGGCAACGCCTGGGGAAGCCGTTACAGCCTGCTCGACGGGGCGGGCACCGCCGTCGCCTCGGCGGACCGGGTCGGCCGCAAGCGATGGACGGTCGAGTCCGCCGGGCAGACGTACCACTTCCAGCGCGCCTCGCTCTTCGGCAACGAGCAGGAGTTGCATGCCGGCGGCCGCCGGGTCGGCTCGGTGAAGCGGGTCAGCTTCTGGCGCGGCGAGATCGACGCCGAGCTGCCCGGCCTGCCGCTGCCGGTGCAGATCTTCGTCGTCGGCGTGGTGATCACCATGTGGAACCAGCAGGCGGCTGCCGGGGCCAGCTGAGCCACCGGGCAGCGCCGGAGCCGACCGATCCGAAAACCTTTTCGGAGTACCCCGACCGGGTCGCGCGACCACTGTCCCTTCCCCACGAAGGGGAGAATTACGGTGCAGGCGGCCTAGACTAGAATCTCGGTGGCTCGGCCCTCTCGAAAGACGGTCCGAAAGGATTTCGGTGGTCAGACAACGCTCCCAATCAGTGACCCTGACCGACGTGGCCCGGCGGGCCGGCGTCTCGGTGGCCACCGCCTCGAAGGCGCTCAACGCGCGGGACGAGGTCGCTCCGGCCACCCGCCGCCGGGTCCTGGAGGCGGCCGAGGAACTCTCCTTCCACCCCAACGCCCTGGCCAAGGGACTGATCTCGGGGCGTACCCGGACGATCGGGCTGCTCACCGACGAACTCGGCGAACGCTTCGCCTTTCCGGTGCTGCTCGGCATCGAGAACGCGCTCGGCAACGAGCAGATGTGCGTACTGCTCTGCGACGCCCGTGGGGACGTCATCCGGCGCCGGCACTACATCCGTACGCTGCTGGCCCGCCAGGTGGACGGCTTCATCATGCTCGGTGACTCGAACGACATCCGCCCCTCGCTCACCCGGGACATCCCGGTGCCGGTGGTCTACGTCTACGGCGAATCCGACGACCCGAAGGACCTCTCGGTACTCGCCGACGACGCCGGTGGCGCACGGCTGGCCGTCGAGCACCTGGTCGCCCTCGGCCGGCGCCGGATCGGGCACATCACCGGTCCGGAGACGTACCGGGCCGCCCGCGACCGGGTGACCGGCCTGCACTCGGTACTGGCCGAGGCCGGCCTGCCGCTGGCCGGCGGTGACCCGCTGTACGGCGAATGGTCCCAACGCTGGGGCCGGCACGCCGGCCGGATGCTGCTCACCGCAGACCCGGAGATCGACGCGATCTTCTGTGGCAACGACCAGATCGCCACCGGGGTCGCCGAGACCCTGCTCGACCTCGGCCGGCGGATCCCGGACGACGTCGCGATCGTCGGCTACGACAACTGGGAGGTCTTCGCCGCCGACTGCCGGCCGCCGCTGACCACGGTGGACCTGAACCTGCAACAACTCGGCGCGACCGCGGTCAAGCAGCTCTTCGCCGCGCTCGACGGCGAGCGGGCCTCCGGGGTGATCCGGCAGCCCTGCCGGCTCGTCGTCCGGGAGTCGACCGGTCCGGTCGCCGCGCTCGGCGCCGCCCGCGCGGCCGTCCGGACCGAGCTGGCTACCCAGGCCGACCGCGGGTAATCCCGCCGACCGCCTCCGGTCCGGTCCGACGGGCAAAAAGCGATAACAGGGGACCCTCCCGCAGCTCTCGGGGCATGCTCAGATAACCGGCGGGGAAGGGAGTACGGCGTGAGGAACTACGACGACGACTGGTCCGAGGACCAGCGCGCGCTGTACGACGAGTGCTTCAACCTCGGTGAGGCATGGGGCGGCGACCCGGAGACCGACGCCGACGAACTCCAGGACGTGATCAACCTCGCCGAGGCCGACGACGACGAACTCGCCGAGATCGACCTCAGCTATCCCCCACTCGTCGACGCGGTTGCCGAGGCGACCGGGGAACAGGTGACGAGTGTGACCGCCGACCGGGAGGATCCGGCGTTCCGTGGCTTCGTCGACGGTGTCCGGCAGGGTGCCGAGGAGGACGTCTTCGGCCTCTGAGACCCGCTCGGCGGACGAGACAGGGCGAGCCAGCGGACGGGACAGGGCGAGCTGGCGGGTCGGACAGGGCGACCCGGCGGACGGGACAGACAGGGCGGGCGGAGACCGGTAGACATGCGGGCATGCGGTACGCGATATCCCTTCCGCCGGCCGGAGCGCCGGCCGACCTGATCGACGCCGCCGTCGCGGCCGACTGGACGGGCTGGCACGGCTTCTTCCTCTGGGACCACCTCGGTGCCGACGGCGAGGCGATGCACGACCCGTGGGTCCTGCTCGGCGCGATCGGCGCCGCCACCGACCAGGTCCGGCTCGGCGCGATGGTCACCCCGCTGGCCCGGCGCCGGCCGTGGAAGGTGGCCAAGGAGGTGATCACGCTCGACCAGCTCAGCGCCGGCCGGGCCGTGGTCGGGGTCGGTCTCGGCGTTCCGGAGACCGACTTCACCGGGTTCGGCGAATCGGCCGACCCGCGCGCCAGGGCAGCCGCCCTGGACGAGGCGCTGCTGGTGCTGGACGGGCTGCTGCGCGGCGACGAGGTGGCGCACGACGGCCCGCTGTTCCGGGTACGTGCCCGGCTCGGCCCGAACACCGTGCAACGGCCCCGGCCGCCGATCTGGGTCGCCGCGACCTGGCCGCACCGGCGTCCACTGGACCGGGCCGCCCGCTACGACGGGGTGTTCGCGCTCGGCCGCGACGCGATCGGCGGACTGACCCCGGACCAGGTCGCCGAGGTACGCGCCGTACTCGGGCCGGACCGCGACATCGTCGTACCGCACGATTCTGCGGTGCCGGTCGACGAGTACGCCGCCGCCGGGGTGACCTGGTTGGTGGTGGGGCCGGACAATCCGTACGGTGACTGGTTGGCCCGGTTGCGCCGGCAGATCGAGGCGGGTCCGCCAGCCTGATCGCACCCCGGCGCTTTCTGGCCGCAGCACGGCGTTGCCTGAGGATTGGCCGCAGCGCGGCGTTACCCGAGGGTCTGCCGAAGGGTCACGCCGGCCTCGTCGATCTAGGCTGTACCCGTGATCGGAGACCGGCGTCGTCCAGCAGTGGAGGAGATCGAGCGGCCATGACCGTGACCAACAGGGCCGAAGAGCCGAGTGGCGACCCCGGGCAGGACGTGCCGACCGGCACGTACACCATCGACCCGGCCCGGTCGGTGATCCGGTTCGACACCCGGGCGGTCTTCGGGCTGCTGCCGGTACGCGGCACCTTCCGGATCGACAGTGGCACGATCACGGTGGCCACGCCGCTGACGGAGTCGACGGTGGAGACGGAGGTGCTCGCGGGCAGCTTCGACAGCGGGCTGCACCTTCGGGACGCGCACGTCCGCTCCGCCGACTACCTGGACGCGGCCACCCACCCCCGGCTGCGCTTCCGGGGCGAGCGGTTCGTGCCCTCCGGCGACGGCGGCGGGACGTTGCACGGAGAGTTGACGGTACGCACCGTCACCCGACCGGTGACGCTCACCGTCGAAGGGGTGGCCGCCGGCACGGCGGAACTCAGCGCTCGGGCCGGCACCGTCATCGACCGGTACGACTTCGGCCTGACCAGGGCCCGGGGGATGACGGGCCGTTCGATCCGGCTGACGCTGGAGATCGTCGCGACTCGCCGCTGAGAGTGCGGCGATAAACGGGTCGGCCGGGGCTCAGGCCGGTTCGGGCATCGGACGGCCGGCGGCGAGTGTCGCCGGGAACTGCGCCAGGCTGACCCGGACCGGCCGGCTGGAGAGGACCGCGACGGCGGCGGTGTAGTCCGGACCGGCGTCGAGGTCGTGCAGTTGCACCGGGCCGTCGAGGCCGTTCCCGGCGGCCCAGTCGACCAGCCGGGCCGGCTCGTCCGGCGGCGTCAGCGTGATCCGGTTCATCGGTGCGGCCAGCCCGTGCCCGGTCGCCTTCAGCAGCGCCTCCTTGCGGGCCCAGTACCCGAAGAAGGCCCGTCGGGCGGACTCGGCCGGCTGCCCGTCCCACCAGCGCAGCTCGGCCGGCGACAGCACGCTGCGACTCAGCGCGGCCACGTCGGTGCCGTCGGTCAGCTCCTGCACGTCCAGGCCGACCGGGTCGGTTGCCACCGCCACGGCCACCCACTGCCCGGAGTGGGTGAGCGAGAAGTCGAGCCTGGTGGCGGGCCGCTCGACCACCGGCTTGCCGTGCCCGGCGCCGCAGTGCCGGCAGTGCCGGGAGAAGCCGAGCTGCCCGGCCGGCACGTCGAGGTAGTGCCCGAGCAGCATCCGTACCCCGACGTGTGCGGCCTGGTAGCGGTCCCGGTCGGCGGCCTGCCGGAACCGGGCGTGCCGCTGCCGTTCCTCGTCGTCGAGCACGTCGAGCCCGGCCCAGTGCGCCGGACCTATCGGCAGCCGCCACACCTGGCACTCCCCCGGCACCGGAGGCACCGGTCCACCCGCTCCAGCGGGTGTCGGGTGGACCACCTCGGGCACCTCCGAGGGAGTGCGGCGGGATCCGGTCAACAGGCACCACCTGGGGTCGCGGATGGACGACGGGCGCGGGCGTCCTTGCCCGGAGACATTCTGGCGCGAGCGGCGAACGGTCCGATGCGGCGGAAACCCCGCTGTCGCGCCCGGAGACATTCTGGCGCGAGCATGCCAGCCCCGAGTCGGCGCACCAGCCCGCCCGGGCCGCGCCGTCGACCCAGCAGGCCGCCGAGCGCCCAGGACGGGCCGGGCCGTCGACCCGCCCGGCCCGCGGCGCCCGCCCGGCCCGCGGCGTCAGCGCTGGCCGTACACCCCCTGGTAGCGCTCGTAGAGGGCGTCGATGTGCTGGGGCTCGATCGGCACCAGCGGGCCGCCGGTCCGGGCGATGTGCACGGTACGCGCGACGTCCTCGCACATCACCGCCGCCTTCACCGCCGCCTTGGCGCTGGCCCCGATGGTGAAGACCCCGTGGTTGCGCATCAGAACCGCCGGTGAGCGGTGTCCCTCCAGGGTGGCGACGATGCCCTTGCCGATGTCGTCGCCGCCGATCAGCGCGAACGGGCCGACCGGGATCTCCCCACCGAACTCGTCGGCCATCGCGGTGAGCACGCAGGGGATCGCCTCGTCCCGGGCGGCCCAGGCGGTGGCGTACGGGCTGTGCGTGTGCACGACTCCGTTGACCTGCGGCATGTGCCGGTAGACGTACGCGTGTGCGTCGGTGTCGCTGGACGGTGAGTGGTTGCCGTCCACCACGTCCCCGTCCAGGGTGGTCACCACCATCGACTCCGGGGTCAGGTCGTCGTACGACACGCCGCTCGGCTTGATCACCATCAGGTCCGCGCCGGGCACCCGGGCGCTGACGTTGCCGCTGGTCCAGGTGACCAGCTTCCAGCGGGTGAGCTCCTCGTGCAGCCGGCACACCTCCTGGCGGATCCGGGCGACATTCTCGCTGATCGTGCCGGTGAGTTCGCCGCTGGTCATCGGCGCGCCTCCTCGCGTAGTGCGTGCAGCCGGTGCAGCACGTCGTTGCCGCCCCGGCCGAAGTGGTCGTGCAGTCGCTCGTACTCGGCGTAGAGCCGGTCGTACACGTCGGCGCTGGCCGGGTCGGGCTGGTAGACGCCGCGCCGGACCTTGCCCATCGCGGCGGCCGCGGCGGTGATGTCCGGGTACGCCCCGGCGGCCACCGCCGCGTGGATCGCCGAGCCGAGCGCGGGCCCCTGCTCGGAGTCGATCACCGACAGCGGCCGGCGCAGCACGTCGGCGTAGACCTGCATCAGGAAGGTGTTCTTCAGCAGGCCGCCGGCGGCGATGAACTCGGTCACCGGAACGCCGGCGTTCTCGAAGGCGGCGACGATGGTCCGGGTACCGAAGGCGGTCGCCTCGATCAGCGCGCGGTACTGGTCCTCCGGCCGGGTGGCCAGGGTCTGCCCGACGATCATCCCGGAGAGGTAGTGGTCGACGAGCACCGAGCGGTTGCCGTTGTGCCAGTCCAGGGCGACCAGCCCGTGCTGGCCGGGGCGCTGCGCTGCGGCGAGTTCGGTGAGGAGGTCGTGCACCCCGATTCCGCGCCGGGCCGCCTCCTCGGCGTAGCGGGCCGGTACGCAGTGCTCGACGAACCAGCCGAAGATGTCCCCGACGCCGCTCTGCCCTGCCTCGTAGCCGAGCCGACCGGGCACGATGCCGTCCCGGACCACGCCGCACATCCCGGGTACCTCGGCCAGGGTGTCGGCGACCATCACGTGACAGGTCGAGGTGCCCATGATGGCCAGCAGTTGACCGGGCTCGACGGCGTTCGCGGCGGCGGCGGTGACGTGCGCGTCGACGTTGCCGACCGCCACCGCTATCCCGGCCGGCAGCCCGGTCACGGCCGCCGCCTCCGGGGTGAGCCGTCCGGCGAGCCCACCGAGCGGGGCGAGCGGGTGGGCGAGCCGGGTGTCGACGAAGTCGGCGAAGTCGGGGTGCAGCGCGGCCAGGTAGTCCCGGGACGGGTACTGCCCGTCCTGGTGGATGCCCTTGTAGCCGGCGGTGCAGACGTTGCGGGTCTCCTCGCCGCAGAGCTGCCAGATGATCCAGTCGGCCGCCTCGATCCACCGCTCGGTCCGGGCGTAGACCTCGGGATCCTCGGTGAGCACCTGGAGCGCCTTGGCGAACTGCCACTCGGCGGAGATCCGGCCGCCGTACCGGGGCAGCCACGGCTCGCCGCGCTGCTCGGCCAACTCGTTGATCCGGTCGGCATGCCGCTGCGCGGCGTGGTGCTTCCAGAGCTTCGGGTACGCGTGCGGCCGGTCGGCGAACCCGGGTACCTCGTTGAGCGGGGTGCCGTCGGCAAGCGTCGGCAGTACGGTGCAGGCGGTGAAGTCGGTGCCGATCCCGATCACCGCGTCCGGCGACACCGAGGCGGCCGAGAGCGCCTTGGGTACCGCCTCGCGCAGCACCGAGCGCCAGTCCTCGGGCATCTGCAACGCCCAGCCGCCGGGGAGTTCGGCTCCGGTCTCCGGCAGCCGCTCGTCGATCACCCCGTGCTGGTACTCGTGCACCGCCGAGCCGAGTTCGGCGCCGTCCGAGACCCGGACCACCACCGCCCGGCCGGAGAGCGTGCCGAAGTCGACGCCCACCACGTACCGGTCCGCACCGTTAGTGCTCACTCGTGTCCCTCCTGGACGTTCCCTGTTCTCCCTCGCCGGCTCCACCGCCCGCACCCGGTGGACCGGCTCCACCGTCCGCGTCCGGTGGACCGGCTCGCGGCGGCACCCGCCGACGCACCCGCCGGGCGCCTCCGCCACCCGTCAGCCAACCACGGTGTTAGCGCTATCACCAGCCCGGGGTGCACCCCTCGGTCCCCCGCCGCCCGCGCCGGTTGGTGGCCGCCCTACTTCTGTCGTCGCGTCACCACGCGCTGCAACACGATGAACACGAAGAGCAGAACACCGATCACGATCTTGGTCCACCACGAGCTGAGGTTGCCCTGGAAGGTGACGATGGTCTGGATCAGCCCGAGCACCAGCACTCCGAGCACGGTGCCGACCAGGTAGCCCGAGCCGCCGGTCAACAGCGTGCCGCCGATCACCACGGCGGCGATCGCGTCGAGTTCCAGCCCGACCGCGTGCCCGTTGTTGCCGGAGAGCATGTAGAAGCTGAGCAGCAGCCCGCCGAGCGCCGAGCAGAACCCGCTGATCGTGTAGACCGCGATCCGGGTACGCGCCACCGGCAGTCCCATCAGCAGCGCCGACTGCGGGTTCCCGCCGATCGCGTACGTGTTGCGGCCCAGCCGGGTGTAGCCGAGCACGTAGATCCCGATCGCCACCACCACGAGCGCGATGATCACGCTGGTGGAGATGAAGAAGCCACCGAACCGGATCCGCTGCTGCGCCACCGACGTCCAGAACGGGTCGTCGATGGTGATCGACGATGTGCCGATCGTGTAGCAGAGACCACGGGCCAGGAACATCCCGGCCAGTGTCACGATGAACGGCTGGATCTCGAAGTAGTGGATGATGCAGCCCATCGCGAAGCCGAGCAGTGCGCCGATCAGCAGTACCAGCGGCAGCACCAGGTACGGCGACCAGCCCCGCTCCTCCAGCAGCGACGCGGAGAGCATGGTGGTCAGCGCGACCACCGAACCGACCGAGAGGTCGATGCCGCCGGTCAGGATCACGAACGTCATGCCGACCGCGACCACCAGCAGGAACGCGTTGTCGACGAAGACGTTCAGCACCACCTGGGTGTCGGAGAAGCCCTCGTAGCGCAGCACCCCGGCGCTGTACATCAGGACCAGCAGGGCGAGGGTGGCAAAGATCGGCAGGTACTTCTGCTGGACCCCCAGCATCCGGGCCCGCCCGTTCGCCACCGTTCCCGGCACGGCGGTCATGCCGGCACCTCCTCCACCTTGGGCTGTCGTTCACGCTCCGGAGCGGGCGGCGATGGCGGCGGCTTCCGGCGTCGGCCGAAGACCTTGGCCCGGAAGGCCGGCGACTGGAGCAGGCAGACGATCGTGACGACCAGCGCTTTGAACAGCAGCGTGGTCTCCGGCGGGATGCCGATGCTGTAGATGGTGGTGGTGAGGGTCTGGATGATCAGCGCGCCGAGCACCGTACCGCCGAGGGAGAACCGGCCACCGGCCAGCGACGTACCGCCGATCACCACCGCCAGGATGGCGTCCAGTTCGATCCAGAGGCCGGCGTTGTTGCCGTCCGCGCTGGAGACGTTGGAACTGATCATCAGTCCGGCGACCCCGGCGCAGAACGCGGCGAAGACGTACCCGGTGAAGATGATCCGCCGGGCGTGGATTCCGGCCAGCCGGCTCGCCTCGGCGTTGCCGCCCACCGACTCGATCAGCAGGCCGAGCGCGGTACGCCGGGTGAGCAGCAGCGCGAGCCCGAAGACCAGCAGCGCCACCAGGATCGAGAACGGCACCGTCAGCCAGTACCCGCCGCCGATCAGCTTGTACGGCGAGCTGTTGATCGTGATGATCTGCCCGTCGGTGATGAGCTGGGCCAGTCCCCGACCGGCGACCATCAGGATCAGCGTGGCGATGATCGGCTGGATGCCGAACTGCGCGACCAGCAGTCCGTTCCAGGCGCCGAGCAGCAGGGCCAGCACGAGGGCGACTCCCACCGCGGCCAGTACCCCGAGCACGCTGTTCTGGTCACCGAGTTCGCTGATCCGCAGGCAGGCCAGCGCGGCGGAGATCGCCACGACCGAGCCGACCGAGAGGTCGATGCCGCCGGTGGCGATCACCAGGGTCATGCCGAGCGCGACGAGGATCAGCGGCGCCCCGAACCGCACGATGTCGATCAGGTTGCCGTAGAGGTGCCCCTGACGTACCTCGATGGCGAAGAAGTCGGGGGTGAAGAACAGGTTGCTGACCAGCAGCAGCACCAGGGTCAGCACGGGCCAGAAGAACCGGTGCCGTACGAGGCCGGCCATCACACCTCCTCCCGGACGACCACCGCGTCCGTATCGTGCGCTCGGTCAACCGGGTCGGGTGGCGCCGAACCGTGGCCACTGGCGATGATCGCCATGATCCGCTCGGCGGTCACCTCGTCGTCGTTGGCGAGGTCGTCGACCATCCGCCGGTCCCGCAGGACCGCTATCTTGTGGCTGAGCCGGAGCACCTCCTCCAACTCGGCGGAGATGAAGAGCACCGCCATCCCACCGTCGGAGAGCGTGACCACCAGGCGCTGGATCTCCGCCTTGGCGCCGACGTCGATGCCCCGGGTCGGCTCGTCCAGGATCAGCAGCCGGGGTTCGGTGATCAGCCAGCGGGCCAGCAGCACCTTCTGCTGGTTACCACCACTGAGCTGGCCGACCAGCGCCTCCGGGTTGGCCGGCACGATCCGCAGCGCCTTGACGTACCTGTCGACAAGCTCGTCCTGGCGGCGCCGGGGCAGCGGTCGGGACCAGCCCCGGGCGGCCTGTAGGGCCAGGATGATGTTCTCCCGGACGGTGAGTTCCGCTACCAGCCCCTCGGTGCGGCGGTTCTCGGAGCAGAAGGCGATGTCCTTGGCCATCGCGCTGCGCGGGCCGCGCATCGCCACCGGCTCGCCGTCGATCCTGAGCTCTCCGGCGTCGGCCCGGTCCGCGCCGAAGAGCAGCCGGGCGATTTCGGTACGCCCCGAGCCGAGCAGCCCGGCCAGCCCGACCACCTCGCCCCGGTGGATGGTGAGGCTGAACGGGGCGATCGCCCCGCCCCGCCCGAGCCCGGCCGCCTCCACCACCGGCTGCCCCCGCTCCAGGGTCGCCAGTGAGCGGCGCGGCTGCTCCTCCAACTCCTCCAGCACCGCGAGTTCCTTGCCGATCATCGCGCTGACCAGGTCGAGCTGGCTCAACTCCCGGGTGGCGTACTCGCCGACCAAGCGCCCGTTGCGCAGCACCGTCATCCGGTCGGAGATCTCGTAGACCTGGTCGAGGAAGTGGCTGACGAAGAGGATCGCCATCCCCTCGCGCTTGAGTTGCCGCATCACCCGGAAGAGTTGCCCGACCTCGTCGGCGTCCAGGCTGGAGGTCGGCTCGTCCAGGATGAGCACCTTGGCGGAGATGTCGATCGCCCGGGCGATCGCGACCATCTGCTGCACCGCCAGGGAGAGGCTGCCGAGCGGGGCCGAAACGTCGATGTCCAGCCCCAGCCCGTCGAGCAGTTGCCGGGACCGGCGCCGCAGCTCGCCCCAGTGGATCGCGCCGAAGCGGCGCGGTTCCCGGCCGATGTAGATGTTCTCCGCCACCGAGAGGTTGGCGCAGAGGTTGACCTCCTGGTAGACGGTGCTGATCCCGGCCTGCTGCGCCTGCAACGGGCCGGCGAAGTGGACCGGGGTGCCGTCGAGGACGATCTCGCCCTCGTCCACGTCGTACACCCCGGTCAGCACCTTGATCAGCGTCGACTTACCGGCACCGTTCTCGCCCATCAGGGCGTGCACCTCGCCGGGGAAGAGCCGGAAGTCGACTTCGTCGAGTGCCCGTACGCCGGGGAACCGCTTGCCGATGCCGGTCATGGTCAGGATCGCCCGGGGCTGCCCCGACGTCGTCTCCATCCGCTCTCCTCCGTCCGTCATGTCGTGCGGTCGCGTCCTCGGCTAGTACTGCCGACTCGGCAGCGCGGCCTTGGCCTGCTCCTGGGTGAAGGTGGTCTCCTCGGTGACCACCCGCTCCGGCACGGTCTCACCGGCGACGACCTTCTTGACCAGGTCCATCAGCTGTGGGCCGAGCAGCGGGCTGCACTCCACGATGAAGTTGATCTTGCCGTCCGCCAGCGCCTGCATCCCGTCCTTCACCGCGTCGACCGTGATGATCTTGATGTCGACACCCGGCTTCAGACCGGCACCCTCGATCGCCTCGATCGCACCGAGACCCATGTCGTCGTTGTGCGCGTAGAGCACGTCGATGTCCTTGTGGGCCTTGAGGAAGGCGTCCATGACCTCCTTGCCCTTGGCCCGGGTGAACTCGCCGGTCTGCGACGCGATCACCTTGAACTTCGGGTCGGCCTTGATGACGTCGGCGAAGCCGGCCTTGCGGTCGTTGGCCGGCGCCGAACCGGTGCTGCCCTGCAGCTCGACGATGTTCACCGGCTCGGACTTGCCCTGGTATTCGGTGACCAGCCACTCACCGGCCTTCTTCCCCTCAAGCACGAAGTCGGACCCGATGAAGGTCTTGTACAGCGTCTTGTCGGGGGAGTCGATCGCCCGGTCGGTCAGGATCACCGGGATCTTGGCGTCCTTGGCCTCACGGAGCACCGTGTCCCAACCGGACTCCACCACCGGAGAGAAGGCGATCACGTCGACCTTCTGGGTGATGTACGTCCGGATCGCCTTGATCTGGTTCTCCTGCTTCTGCTGCGCGTCGGAGAACTGCAGGGTGATGCCGGCCTCCTTCGCCGAGTCCTGGATGGACTTGGTGTTCGCGGTACGCCACCCGCTCTCGGCACCCACCTGTGCGAAGCCCAGCGTGATCTTGCCGTCGTCCTTTCCGGAGCCACTGCCCGCGCCGCCGCCGTCGCCTCCGCAGGCGGCCAACGCGGTCACCATCAGTCCGCCGAGTACAACGGCGGAGATCTTTTTCAGCACCGTTTCCTCCTCGCCTGGGAACATCGTTGTCTGTCGTAGTTACCGTTCACACGCAAGGCCGAGCAGGAGATCACCACACCAGCCGTACGATGCCGGAGATTCCTGGATTCGGCCCAGTCTGCCACGGAGAACGCCGACAGTGAGGGCACGCCGGACGATCCACAGGGCTTCCTGTTTCGTGAGTGTTAACGTTCTCATGCCGGTCGTCAAGAGGTACTTCCGGCGACGGTATGGATCCGTGATGCTGGATCGCCGGACCCGCACCGCCGGACGGCCGGCCGAGACGAAGGAGCGGCTGTTGACAGCTGACCGTATCGACGCCGGTGACCAGCCCGCCAGTGCGGTGCCCCGGACCCGCGGCTTCGTGATGCGCGACGTCGCGCGCCTGGCCGGCGTCTCCCACCAGACCGTCTCCCGGGTGCTCAACGACCACCCGAACGTCCGGCCGGAGACCCGCGACCGGGTGCTCGCGGCGATGCGGGCGCTGAACTACCGCCGCAACTCGGCGGCCCGCACCCTGGTCACCCGCCGGTCCCGCACCCTGGGACTGATCGCCTACGAGACCACGCTCTTCGGCCCGGCCTCCACTCTGTACGGTCTGGAGCAGGCCGCCCGGGCCGCCGGATACTTCGTCAGCGTGGCGAGCGTACGGGCCCTGGACCGGGCGTCGGTGCTGGACGCGGTCGACCGGCTCTGCGAGCAGTCGGTGGAGGGGATCGTGGCGATCGCCCCGCAGAGCAGCGTGGGCACCGCCCTGGCCCAGGCGCCGGCCGGACTGCCGGTGGTCGGGGTCGGCGGCGGCGGTGAGCAGGTGCCGACGGTCTGCATCGACAACTCCACCGGGGCCGCGATGGCGACCCGGCACCTGCTCGGACTCGGGCACACCACCGTGCAGCACATCGCCGGCCCACCGGACTGGCCGGAGGCGCGGGACCGGATCGAGGGCTGGCGGGAGGCGCTGCACGCGGCCGGCGCCCCGGTGCCGGCCGCCCGGTCCGGTGACTGGAGCGCACGGTCGGGTTACGAGCACGGTCGACTGCTCGCCGCCGACCCGACGGTGACCGCGATCTTCTGCGGCAACGACCAGATCGCGCTCGGCGCGCTGCGGGCCCTGCACGAGGCCGGCCGCCGGGTACCGGCCGAGGTCAGCGTGGTGGGCTTCGACGACGTACCGGAGTCGGGTTATTTCCTGCCGCCGCTGACCACGGTCCGGCAGGACTTCGCCGAACTCGGCCGACGCAGTCTGGACCTGCTGATCGAGCAACTCGAAAGTGGCGGCCGGAGCAACCGCCGGGTCTCGTTGACCCCCCGGTTCGTCACCCGGGCGAGTTCCGGACCAGCGCCCGGCTGAGCGGCGCGTCGGGCGGGACCCGCACCCGGAATGCGTGGCGTCGGATTAATCGGGATAGCACACCCCGCCGCCCACAATGGCAGCCGCCCACCTGCCGTGGTGGCGCCGCCCCGGCAAACCTCGGAAGCCTTACCGCAGCGGGATACCGCGTGCGCCGACGCCAGAAGTTAAGCACCGCCGGGTGCCGCCGACGCGCGAGAAATATCCAATGTCTTGCAGAATTGGCAGGTGATCAGTCAAACTCGACTCCTAGCAAT
Source organism: Plantactinospora sp. CNZ320 (assembly GCF_002846275.1). Classification (NCBI taxonomy): domain Bacteria; kingdom Bacillati; phylum Actinomycetota; class Actinomycetes; order Micromonosporales; family Micromonosporaceae; genus Plantactinospora; species Plantactinospora sp. CNZ320. The sequence goes on along the minus strand of NZ_PJMP01000001.1, from coordinate 803,231 downwards.
TAAGGTTCACGAGGAGTAATCGACCATGGCGAAGCAGGTAATCACACTTCTGACCGACGACCTCGACGGCGGCGAGGCCGACCGCACTGTCGAGTTCGGCCTGGACGGCGTCAACTACACGATTGACCTGTCGGATAAGAACGCCGGCAAGCTCCGCAAGGCGCTCGATGTTTACATCCACGCGGGGAGCCGGGTCGGGCGCGGCCAGGTGGAAAGCCGTCGGTCGACCCGGCGCGGTGCCACCGCGAGCCCGACGCGTAGTGACCGCGACCTCAACCGCGCCATCCGGGAATGGGCCGTGCAGAACGGCTACGAGGTTTCCGAGCGGGGTCGCATTCCGTCGTCGGTGGTGCAGGCGTACAACAGCCGGTGAGCGGCCGGGCACGGGCGAGGACATGCCGATTCCGGCCCGCGCACCGGCCGGAATGGTCACCGAACCACCAGGTGCCACCGGCGCGATCGCCGGTGGCACCCGTGTGCTGAGCGGCCGGCCTCGGAAAGCGCCGCTGGCACCGGTCGCCGGGTTACCGGCCGCCGCTGCTCGACGACGGGGCTGGCGGGGTGGCCGGCTTGTCGGCCGGCCGCTTCTCGGCTGCCGGCGGCCCGCCGTTCGACCCCCCGCCCGGAGCCGGCGTGGCCGGCTTGATGTCGGCGGGGACCGGCAGGGCGCTGCCCTTGACGAACTCGTCCCAGCTCACGTTCCAGGCGGTCCAGCCGTTGCCCTGGTCGAGGGTGACCTCGGTGCCTTTGATCGTCACCAGGTCGCCAATCCTGGTCTGCTCCATCAGCCACTCCGAGTTCGCGTCCGACACGTTCGTGCAGCCGTGTGAGACGTTCCGCTCCCCCTGGTCTCCGACGGACCACGGCGCCGCGTGGATGAACTCGCCGCCCCAGGTCAGCCGCTGCGCGTTGAAGACGGTCACCACGTAGGGATCCGGAGATCCGGTGGTGTCGAAGACCGTCGACTCGTGCTTCTCCATGATCACCATCTTGCCGCTCGACGTCGGGGTGCTGCTCTTGCCGAGGCTGACCGGGATCTTCTTCACCAGCACGTCGTCCTTGAACACCGACATCTGCTTGGTGGCGTTGTCGATCTCCAGGAAGAGCCGGTTGCCGATCTTCGCGGTACCGGTGCGGTCGGTGTCACCGAAGCTGCCCTCGCCCATCGGTACGCCGTCGAGCGCGGCCCGGACGCTGACCGTGGTACCCGGACGCCAGAAGTCGGGAGCGCGGTAGGAGACCTGGCGGCCGTTCTCGTCCCACGACCAGACGCCCGGCTGCGGCGGGTCCGTGCTGACCAGGAGCCGTCGCTGGATCCCGGCACGGGCATCCTTCGGGATGTCGGAGTCGAATGAAACCGTTATCGGCATCGCCACCCCGTACGTCTGGTCACTGCGCAGATTAAGGTTGCTCACGGTCCGCTTAGCCGGTTTGTCCATGGTGCTGAAGGTCGTCTTCTGGGTGACCGCCTTCCCGGCGTCATTCTTCGCGGTTACCTCGGCGGTATAGGTCTGCTTGTTCGCCAACGCCTTGCTCGGCATCCAGCTCGTACCATCCGCACGCATCGCGCCATCGACCCGAGCACCCTTGGCATCCGTCACGACCACGTCGGCGACCTTCCCGTCCGTCACCGCCGTACCGATCTCGACACTGGTCGGCAGATCCCGGCTATCCGGTGCGGGGGTAATCGCCAGCTTCGGTGGTGGCGGTGCCGGCCGGCCGGCCCGTTCAAGCGGATTGCCCGTGCAACCCGCCAGAACCAGTGGTATGGCGGTCATCACGAGCATCACCAACAACACCGCTCGACGCCTCAGTACCATGCTCCCCCCACCCCATTCCTCCGCTCCGGTCGCAAGGCTTTCGCCTCGGATGGGTCACGCCGCAGCGCGGCGAGAACCGCCATTACCCCCGGAATCGCCGCTCAACCAAGGGGTAAACCCCCGAGGCGCCGACGGTTTTCGCCGGCACCGGGCACGCCGGCACCCCACCGGCGGCGGGTTTCTGGCATCCTTCTCGGATGCAACACATCGACCTCGGCCTGCCGACACCGCTTTCCTGGGATGTCACGCCGGCCGACTGGGCATGCGACGGCACGACCGCGCTCACCGTCAGCGCACCGGCTCAGAGCGACCTCTTCGTGGACCCGGGCGGCGGCGACCCTGCGCTCTCCGCTCCCCGGTTGCTGACCGCGGCCCCCGAGGGCGACTTCCAGTTCTCGGCCCGGGTCAGGGTCGGCTTCGCCGGCACCTACGACGCCGGCAGCCTGATGCTCTACGCCGGCCCCCGGCACTGGGCAAAGCTCGCCTACGAACACTCACCGCAGGGCGCCTCGATGGTGGTCTCGGTGATCACCCGTGATGTCTCCGACGACGCCAACGGTTTCGTGGTCGACGACGCGGCCCCGCTCTGGCTGCGGATCTCCCGGATCGGCCCGGCCTGGGCCTTCCACGCCAGCACCGACGGGGCGTGGTGGGAGTTCGTCCGGTACTTCCGACTCGACCCGGCCGCGCCACCGGTCCAGTTCGGCCTCTCGGCACAGTCGCCGACCGGTGCCGGCTGCCCGGTCTGGTTCGACCAGATCAGCTTCTCCGCCGCCCGCCTGGCGGACCTGCGGGACGGCCGGTAGGCGGCACGCCTCCGTTCCCTGCGACAGGTCGACGACCTCCTCCGGAGACCGGGATGGCTCGACCTCGTCCGGGGCGGACCGCTAACGCAGCTGGCCGCCGCGCAGATCCTCCTCGATCCGCTTCGCGGTGGCGAGCAGTGGCGGCAGCAGTTCCTTGCGGATCACCTCGGAGCTGCCCCGGCTGGCGTGCGCGGAGACGTTCAGCGCGGCGATCACCGCGCCGTCGGCGTCCCGGATCGGTGCCGCCAGCGAGCGCAGCCCCTCCTCCAACTCCTGGTCGACGATCGCGTAGCCCTGGTTGCAGATCCGGTTCAGGATGGTCCGCAACCGCGCCGGGTCGGTGACCGTACGCCGGGTGAGCGGGCGCAACTGCGCGGTGTCGAGGTAGTTGTCGAGCCAGTCGCCCGGCTGGGCGGCCAGCAGTACCCGCCCCATCGAGGTGGCGTACGCCGGGAACCGGGTACCGACGCTTATCGCCACCGTCATGATCCGTTTGGTCGGTACCCGCGCGACGTAGACCACCTCGTCGCCGTCGAGCACCGACATCGAGCAGGACTCGTGTACCTCGGCGACCAGGCTCTCCATGTGCGGCTGGGCGACCTCGGGCAGGCTCAGGCTGGACAGGTAGGCGTAACCGAGTTCGAGGATGCGGGCGCGCAGCGAGAAGAGCCGCCCGTCGGTACGCATGTAGCCCAGCTCGACCAGGGTGAGCAGGAATCGCCGGGCCGCCGCCCGGGTCAGTCCGGTCGCCCGGGCCACCTCGCTGAGTGTCAACTGCGGATGGTCGGCGTCGAAGGCCCGGATGACCGCAAGTCCCCGCTCCAACGACTGGACGAACTCACCGGTCCGGGGCGTCTCCTCGGTCACCCGTCCTCCTGCCGCAGTGTCTCCTGGGCGACCTTGAACGCCCGGTTCGCCGCTGGAACGCCAGCGTAGACGCTCACCTGCAGCAGGACCTCCCGGACCTCCTCGGCGGTGAGTCCGTTGCGCAGTGCCGCCCGGACGTGCATCGCCAGCTCCTCGTCGTGGTGCAGGGTGGCGAGCACCGCGAGGGTGACGCAACTGCGGGTACGCCGGTCCAGTCCCGGCCGGGTCCAGATCTCGCCCCAGGCGTACCTGGTGATCAGGTCCTGGAAGTCCGCCGTGAACTCGTCGGTGCCGCCGACGGCGCGGTCCACGTGCGCGTCGCCGAGCACCTCGCGCCGGACCGCCATGCCGGCAGCGTGCCGCTCCCGGTCATCCATCCGCCGAATCCTTCCACCCGCCCGGCACGGGCCCTCCGCTCCCGACCGGATCGCCGAAGTGTGCGAGAAGCAGCCGGCCGACCCGGTCCGGCTGCTCCACACTGGCCAGGTGGGCGGCGTCGTCGACCACCCGCAGCCCGGCGCCGGGAATCCGCTCGGCCAGCAGCCGGGCGTGTTCGATCGGGATCGCCGGATCGTCCGCGCCCGCGACGACCAGCGTCGGCGCGGTGATCCGGGCCAGGTCGTCGCGCAGGTCCATCCCGGCGATCGCCTCGCAGCAGCCGGCGTACCCCTCCGGGGGTGTGCCGGTCAGCATCGACCGGTGCTCGGCGAGCACCTCCGGCCGGCGCGCCGCGAACCCCCGGGTGAACCACCGTCCGAGCACCGTGTCGGCGACCGCCTCGACCCCGCCGGCCCGGGTGGCGGCGGCCCGGTCCCGCCAGCCCTGGGCCGGCCCGAGCCAGGCCGAGGTGCAGAGCAGCACCAGCCGGTCGATCCGGTCGGGGGCGTTGACGGCCAGCCACATCCCGACCATCCCGCCGAGGGAGAGCCCGGCGTACGAGACCCGGGGCAGGTCGAGATCGTCAAGCAGCCGGAGTACGGCGTACCCGAGATCCGCGATGGTGTACGGGCCGGCCGGCACGTCGGAGTCGCCGTGTCCGAGGTGGTCGTAGCGGACCACCCGCCATCGCCGGGTCAGCACCGGCAACTGCGGCAGCCACATCGCGCCGGAGGTGCCGAGCGAACTGCCGAGCAGCAGCACCGGCGCGTCGGCCGGCCCGTCCACACAGGCGTGCAGTCGGGAGGTCATCTCACCTCCGCCACGTTCCGGTACGCCCCGGACGCCCGGTACTCCGCGAGCGCCCGGTCCACGAAGGTGCCGGCCGAGCCGAGCCAGTTGACCGGATCGAGCACCCGGTCCAGCTCCGGCTCGCCCAGCTGGGCCCGTACCGCCGGGTCGGCCAGCAGCGCGGCCCGGAAGTCCGGTGCGGCGGTCGCCCGGGCCAGCACCTCGTGCGCGTCGGAGCGGCCGAGTGCCGGGGCGAGCCGGGCGGCGACCGCCTCGGCGAGTACCCGACCGCCGAGCGCGTCGAGGTTGTGCCGCATCCGCTCCGGGCGCACCTCGAGCCCGCAGAGCAGCCGGGCGGTGCGGGTGGCCGCCCCGCCGGCCAGCCGGAGCAGGTCGAGCAGCGGTTCCCACTCGGCGTGCCAGCCGCCGGTAGCCCGTTCGTGCTCCTGCACGGCGGCGGCGAAGAGCGTGCCGACCAGATGCGGCCCGCGTCGGGCCGCCGCGCCGAGCAGCACCGAGTCCACCGGGTTGCGCTTGTGCGGCATCGCCGAGGAGCCGCCCCGGCCCGGGCCGCCGCCCTCGGCGACCTCGGCCACCTCGGTCTGGGCGAGCAGTCCGACGTCCAGCCCGACCTTGCCGGCCGCCGCGAGCAGGCTGCCGAGCGCGGCGGCCAGGTCGAGCAGCGGCTGCCGCCGGGTGTGCCAGGGCAGCGCGGGCGCGGCGAGGCCGAGCCGGGCGGCGAACCGGTCGGCCACCTCCGGCCCGGCCGGGCCGAGCGCGGCCAGGGTGCCGACCGCCCCGCCGAGCTGTGCCGGCAGCGCGGCGCGGGCGGCGGCGAACCGGGTCTGGGCGTCCAGCAGGGCGAGCAGCCAGCCGGCGGCCTTCAGCCCGAAGGTGGTGGGTGCGGCGGCCTGACCGAGGGTACGGGCCAGCGTCACGGTGTCCCGGTGCCGCTCGGCGAGCCCGGCGGCGGCGGCGAGTGCGGTGTCGAGTTGGCGCAGCAACGGCTCGCCGGCCCGGACCGCGAGCAGCACCAGCGCGGTGTCCAGCACGTCCTGGCTGGTGGCGCCGTGGTGCACCCAGGGGCGGGCGGCGGCTGGTACCGCCTCGGTGAGCTGGCGGACCAGCGGCACCACCGGGTTGCCTGCGGCGTCGGCCGCCTCGGCGAGCGCGGCGGGGTCGAACCCGTCCGGCCGGCACCGCGCGGCGATCGCCTCGGCGGCCGTCGGCGGCAGCACGCCGCGGTCGGCGCCCGCCTCGGCGAGCGCCCGTTCCACGTCGAGCAGTGCGGTCAGCAGCGCCCGGTCGGTGAGTTCGGCGTCCACCTCGGCAGCACCGGACAACCCGGTGAGCAGCCCGGGGCCGCGCGACGGCACCTGCTCAGACCGCGATCGCGACGGCACCTGCTCAGACCGCGAAGAAGACGGTTTCATCCGGACCCTGCAGGTGGATGTCGAAGCGGAACCCGTCCGGGGCCGGCCGGGCGACCAGGGTGGCGCGGCGGGCCGGGTCGATCGAGCCGAGCACCGGGTCGGCGGCGTTCGACGCCTCCTCGTCCGGGAAGTAGAGCCGGGTGACAAGCCGGTGCAGCAGGCCGCGCGCGAAGATGGACAGGTTCAGGTGCGGTGCCTCGGTCTCGCCGTCCGGGCCGGGCAGGGCGCCGGGCTTGAGAGTACGGATCTCGAATCCGCCGTCGGCGTCGGTGGCGCTGCGACCGAAACCACGGAATCCGGGTACCGCCGGCGGCCGGGCGCCCCGGGGATCGTCCGGATGGTCGAACCGGCCGTCCGGATCCGCCTGCCAGGTCTCCACGAGCGCGTCCGGCACCGCCTCCCCGGCACCGTCGACAACCCGACCACGGATCCAGATCGCCCCGGGGGTCCCGTCCGGCACCACGTCCGGGCCGTCCGGCCAGAGCAGGCCGATGTGCAGGTATGGCCCGACCGTCTGCGCGGGTGTCGAGCCGAGCGGCGGCGCCGGGAGGAGTGCCGCCGTGGCGGCCGGTGGCACGGAGGTGTCGACGGCGGAGCCGGTGCCGAAGGTGGGAGTCAGGTCGGTGTGCTGCTCAGTCATCGTCGTCGCCGTCCTCGAAGGGTGTGGCCTCCCGACCCCGCAGCACCAGGTCGAACTCGAAGCCGAGCGCCCACTCCGGCTCGGTCACCGAGTGGTCGTACCGGGAGATCAGCCGTTCCCGGGCCAGCGGGTCGCGTACGGAGTTGAAGACCGGGTCCTGGAAGAAGAGCGGATCGCCGGGGAAGTACATCTGGGTGACGAGCCGCTGGGTGAACGCCCGACCGAAGAGGGAGAAGTGGATGTGCGCCGGCCGCCAGGCGTTGGGATGGTTCCGCCAGGGATAGGCGCCCGGTTGCACGGTGACGAACCGGTAGTGGCCGGCTGCGTCGGTGAGCGTCCGGCCCACCCCGGTGAAGTTGGGGTCGAGCGGTGCCGGCCAGTTGTCGACCGCGTGCCGGTACCGCCCGGCCGCGTTCGGCTGCCAGATCTCCACCAGGGTGTTCGGTACCGGCCGGCCGTTGCCGTCCAGCACCCGGCCGTGCACGATGATCCGCTGGCCGAGCGGCTCTCCGGCGTGCTGCCGGGTCAGGTCGTGGTCCAGTTCGCCGAGCCGGCCCTCGCCGAGCAGCGGCCCGGTGACCTCGGTCAGCCGCTGCGGCAGCAGGGCCAGCGGCTGCTTCGGGGCGCGCAGGTTGGTGGAGCCGTAGTCGGGAAAGAGCAGCGGCGGATGGGTGTCCGGGTCGTCGTGCCGGTAGCGGGGCAGCACCAGCCGGCCCGGCCCGGCGGCGCCGCCGGTCGCCGGGTCGACGGCCGGCAGGTCCGGGTCGGCGGCCGGCAGGTCCGTTTCGACCATCGACAGGTCCGGGTCGGCGGAACGGGTGCGGTCGGTCGTCATGGCCGTCCTCCGGTCAGGCTTCGAGTACGACGGCCAGGCCCTGGCCGACGCCGATGCAGATGGCGGCGAGGCCGAACCCTCCGCCACGGCGGTGCAGTTGCCAGACGAGCGAGCCGAGGATGCGCGATCCGGACGAGCCGAGCGGGTGACCGAGGGCGATCGCCCCACCCTGCGGGTTCACGATCTCGGGGTCGAGTTCCTTCCACTGCGCCAGGCAGGCCAGCGACTGCGCGGCGAACGCCTCGTTGAGTTCGACCACGGCAAGGTCCGACCAGCCGATACCGGCGCGCCGCAGCGCCTCCTCGGCGGCGCGTACCGGGCCGATCCCGAACAGTTGCGGTTCGATGCCGACCACCGCGCGGGAGACGATCCGGGCCAGCGGGGTCCGGCCGGTCGCCTCGGCACCGGCCCGGTCGGCGAGCAGCAGGGCACTGGCCCCGTCGTTGAGCGGGGAGGAGTTGCCGGCGGTGACGGTGCCGTCGGGCCGGAACACCGGCTTGAGCCGGGCCAGCGCCTCGGTGCTGGTACCCGGTCGCATGCTCTCGTCGGTCTCCAGCTCGGTGCCGGGCAGCACGCTCACCTCGTCGGCGTACGCCCCGGCGGCCCAGGCCTGCGCGGCGAGCCGCTGGCTGCGTACCGCGAAGGCGTCCTGCTCGTCGCGGGAGATCCCGTACCGCTCGGCGAGGATCTCGGTGCACTCGCCGAGCGAGGCGGTCCACTCGGCCGGCATCGCCGGGTTGACCATCCGCCAGCCGAGGGTGGTGGAGTGCAGGGTCTCGTGCCCGCGCGGATAGCCGTTCTCGGGCTTGGGCAGCACCCAGGGTGCCCGGGTCATCGACTCGACGCCACCGGCGACGCAGATCGAGGCGTCGCCGACAGCTATCGCCCGGGCGGCGCCGATCACCGCCTCCAGACCGGAACCGCAGAGCCGGTTCACCGTCGCGCCGGGCACCGTCGGCGGGAGCCCGGCGAGCAGCACCGCCATCCGGGCCACGTCCCGGTTCTCCTCGCCGGCACCGTTGGCGTTGCCGAGCAGCACGTCGTCGATCCGGGCCGGGTCGAGGTCGGGACTGCGCCGGGTCAGCTCGCGCAGTACGTGCGCGGCGAGGTCGTCGGGGCGTACTCCGGCGAGGGCGCCGCCGTACCGGCCGATCGGGGTCCGTACGGCGTCGAGAACGTACACCTCGTTGGTCACCATGTCTCCTTACTGCCGGGGTGGCCGGGTCGGTCCGACGCTACCGGCGGTCGTCGTCATGGTCTCCTCGTGGCGTCCGGTCCACCCGTCGAGGCACGTTCGACATGCGGACTCCCGTGCTTATCACGAACGTAATCCCCGCCCTCGGATCCGTCAACGAGGCCTCGGCACCGCTCGGCGCAGCGCTCCGCGCGGTCGCGGAGAAGTTGCGGAGCGCCGGTTGACGTGAACTCGGTCACTGTGCCAACGTTCCAAATGAGAACATTCGTTCGGCTAGCGACCACACCCACCCCTCACGGCTCCTCCGCCGAGCCGCCCATCCCGGTCCCGACAGGACCGATGCACCCCCGGTCCCGTCAGGGCCGCCGGACGCCGGGAGACCCGATGCGCCGTCTCGCCGCCACCACCACCGTCGTTGCCGCCCTCCTCGCCGTCGCCGCCTGCGGTTCCTCCGACGACTCCGCCGGGACCGGCTCCGGCGAAGTGGACCGGGTGAAGGTCGGCGCCATCCCGATCGTCGACGTCGCCCCGCTGCACCTGGGCATCGCGAAGGGCTTCTTCAAGGAGCAGAACATCGAGGTCGAGGTGATCAACACCACCGGCGGCTCCATCGCGGTGACCGGCGTGGTCAGTGGCCAGTTCGACTTCGCCTTCGGCAACGTCGTCTCGCTGATCACCGCCCGCTCGCAGAAGATCCCGGTCAAGGCGATCACGGTGGGCAACTCCTCCACCGGCAAGCCCGGCGCGGACTTCGGCGGCGTCGTGGTGCCACCGGACAGCCCGATCACCGACGCCGCCGGCCTGGCCGGCAAGAACATCGCGATAAACAACCTGAACAACATCACCGACACCACCACCCGGGCCTCGGTCCGCAAGGCCGGCGGCGACCCGTCGAACATCAGGTGGACCGAGCTGCCCTTCCCGGAGATGCCGGCGGCGGTGCTGGGCAAGCGGGTCGACGCGGCAATGGTCGTCGAACCCTTCTTCACCATCGCGCAGAACCAGGGCGCCCGGGTCGTGGCCTACAACTTCGCCGAGGCCATCCCGAACATGACTGTGGCGGCCTACTTCTCCACCGAGCAGACCATCAACCGGAAGGCCGACCTGACCGGGCGGTTCAAGGCCGCGATGGACACCTCGCTGAAGTACGCCCAGGAGCACCCGGACGAGGCCCGCCAGGTGCTCCAGACGTACACGAAAATCGAGCCGGCGGTGGCCGCGAAGATCACCCTGCCGGCCTGGCCCGCCGAGATCAACCGCGAGTCGGTGCAGACCCTGGCGGACCTGATGCTCACCGACGGGCTGATCAAGGAGAAGGTCGACGTCTCGGAACTGCTCCCGTGACCCGAGCCGCCACCGTGCCACCGCCCGCCGCGACCGCACCGGCCCCGGCCGACCGGTCCGGCGGGACAGGCCGGCCGCGCGGCGACACCGCCCTGCTCGGGCTGCTCGGCTTCGCCGCGTTCCTGCTGGTGCTGGAGCTGGTGCCGAGGCTCGGCCTGGTCTCGGCGGACTACCTCCCACCGACCAGCCGGATCGCTGTCGCCCTCGGCGAACTCCTCGGCGAGGCCACGTTCTGGACGGCGGTCACCGACACGCTGCGCGGCTGGTTCCTCGGCCTGGCCATCGCGGTCGCCCTCGGCGTGCTGGTCGGCTTCGTCCTCGGCACCGTACCGGTGCTGCGCGAGTTCACCGCCTCGACCGTGGAGTTCCTCCGGCCGATCCCCTCGGTCGCGCTGATCCCGCTCGCCGTGCTGCTCTTCGGCACCGACCTGCGCTCCGTACTGCTCCTGGTGGTCTACGCCGCGTTCTGGCAGGTGCTCGTCCAGGTGCTCTACGGGGTACGGGACGTCGACCCGGTGGCCCGGGACACCGCGTACACCTTCGGGCTGGGCCGGTGGGCCCGGATCCGGCACCTGCTCTGGCCGACCGCCCTGCCGTACCTGCTGACCGGGGTACGCCTCGCCGCCGCGGTGGCGCTGATCCTGGCGATCACCGCCGAGCTGATCGTCGGCGCTCCGGGGTTGGGTAACGAGATCAACCAGGCCCAGTCCGGCGGTGCGGTCGAGACGATGTACGCCCTGATCATCGTCACCGGCCTGCTCGGGGTGGCGGTGAACCTACTGGCCCGGCGCCTCGAACGCGCGGTGCTCTCCTGGCACCCCTCGGTACGCGGCGAGGGAGCCCGGTGAGCGCTGACCTGCTCCACCGGCCGGGGTCGAGCCGGGGGCGCCGGATCGGGGCGGCCGTCGGCCGGGCGCTGTGGTGGATCCTCGCCATCTTCGGCCTGCCGTTCGGGTTGCTCGCCCTCTGGTGGGTGCTCTCCGCCGACAGCGAGACCTTCTACCTGCCGCCGCTGTCGGAGATCCTGGCCAGCTTCGACGACGTCTGGCTGCACAGCGACCGGCTCCGCGCCGACGTGCTGCCGAGCCTGCTGCGGCTGGCCGCCGGGTTCCTGCTCGCGGTCGTCGTCGGCGTCGGGCTCGGCGTCCTGATCGGATCCTTCCGGCGGGTCCGCGCGTTCTGTGAACCGGTGCTGGAGTTCCTCCGGGCCATCCCGCCACCGGTGCTGGTGCCGGTGCTGATGCTATTCACCGGCTTCGGCAACACCATGAAGGTTCTCGTGGTGCTCTCCGGCTGCGTCTGGCCGATCCTGCTCAACACGGTCGAGGGGGTACGGGCGGTCGACGAGGTGCTGGCCGAGACCTGCCGCTGCTACGGCATCCGTGGCCCGGCCCGGCTGTGGCACCTGGTGGTCCGGTCCGCCTCCCCGCAGATCGTCACCGGCCTGCGCCAGGCCCTCTCGGTGGGCATCATCCTCATGGTGATCAGCGAGATGTTCGCCGCGAACAACGGGCTGGGTTTCACCATCATCCAGTTCCAGCGGAACTTCGCGGTCACCGACATGTGGACCGGAATCCTGCTGCTCGGTCTGCTCGGCTTCCTGCTCGCCATGCTGCTGCGGCTCTTCGAGCGGTCGGCCCTGCGCTGGTACCTCGGCCTGCGGCACTCACAACGAGACGATGGGCATCGATGACTTCGACAGATCAGCCCCAGGGCGGCACCGCGGCACTGCTCGACGTGCGCGGACTGCGCAAGGTCTACAGCGGACGCGGGCGCTCGGTCGAGGCGGTCCGCGATCTCACCTTCTCGGTCGGTGCCGGCGAACTCGTCTGCGTGGTCGGCCCCTCCGGCGCCGGCAAGACCACACTGCTCAAGTGCATCGCCGGACTGCTCCCACCGACCTCCGGCGAACTGGTCCTGGAGGGCGCGCCGGTGCAGGGTCCGTCGCCGGGCATGGCGGTGGTCTTCCAGGAGTACGGGCGCAGCCTCTTCCCGTGGATGACGGTGCAGCGCAACGTGGAGCTGCCGCTGAAGCAGAAGAAGAACCTGAGCCGGTCCCGCCGCCGGGAACTCGTGCACGACGCGCTCGCCGCCGTCGGCCTCGGCGACGTGCCGGGGGCCTATCCGTGGCAGCTCTCCGGCGGCATGCAGCAGCGGGTGGCGCTGGCCCGCGCGGTCGCGTACGAGCCACACATCCTGCTGATGGACGAGCCGTTCGCGGCGGTCGACGCGCAGACCCGGGCCGACCTGGAGGACCTGGTCCGGTCGCTGTGGCAGCGGCTCGGCGTGACGATCCTCTTCGTCACGCACGACATCGACGAGGCGGTCTACCTCGGCCAGCGGGTGCTGGTGCTCTCCGGGTCGCCGACCGTGGTCCTCGACGACGTGGCGATCGACCTGCCGGCCGAACGGGACCAGCTCGGCACCCGGTCCTCGGCCCGCTTCGCCGAACTGCGGGCCCAGGTGTTCGGCCAGATCCAGCGGGCCAAGAGCGGCCAGCGCACCGGCACCGAACCCGGCGCCGACACCGAACCCGGCACCGGCAACGGGTTCGGGTCCGAGGACGGCGAGGCGCCGGCACGCCAGCCCAGTGACGCGGGAACCCGATGACGGTCCGGGACGCCACGTGGGCGGTGCTGCGCGGGTACGGCGTGGACCGGATCTTCGGCAACCCGGGCTCGACCGAACTGGCGTTCCTCACCGACCTCCCCGACGACCTGGAATTCGTACTCGCCCTGCACGAGGGTTCGGTGGTCGGGATGGCCACCGGATACGCGCTGGCCACCGGGCGGCCGGCGGTGGTGAACCTGCACACCACGGCCGGACTCGGCAACGCGGTCGGGGCACTCGCCACCGCCCGGGTCAACCGGGCCCCGCTGGTGGTGATCGTCGGGCAGCAGGACCGCCGGCACCTCGCCGCCGAGCCGTTCCTGGCCGGCCGGCTCGACCAGCTCGCCGGGCCGTACCCGGTGTGGGTGGAGCAGCCGGTGCTGGCCCAGGACGTGCCGGCGGCGGTACGCCGGGCCTGGCACGAGGCCACCCTGCGCGCCGGCCCGGCCGTGGTGGTGGTGCCGATGGACGACTGGACCGCCGAGGTCGACCCGTCGCTCGGCCGGGCCGCACCGGAGCGGGTCGGCGCGCCGGTGCTCGCACCCGGCCCTGCGCTCGACGAGCTGGCCCGGCTCGTCGACGCGGCCACCGCCCCGGTGCTGGTGGTCGGCGCCGGAGCCGACGACCGGGCCACCTGGGACGCGCTTACCACCCTGGCCGACCGGATCGGCGCACCGGTCTGGCAGGAGGCGTTCGGCGCCCGGGCCGGGTTCCCGCAGCACCATCCCCGGTTCGCCGGTCACCTGCCGGCGGCCCGGTCCCGGCTGCGCGGCACGCTGGGCGGGCACGACCTGGCCCTGGTGGTCGGCACCGCCGCCTTCCGGCAGTACGTCTACGAGCCCGGCCCGCTGCTGCCGGCCGGCCTGACCGTCGCGGTGGTCTCGGCCGACCCGGCGGAGCTGCACCGCAGCGAGGCGGAGTTGGCGGTACTGGCCGACCCGGCCAGCTGCGTCAGCCAGCTCGCCGCCCGGGTGACGCCACGGCACCGTCCCGCCCCGGACCGTCCGACCCCGATCGCGGTGCCGCCACCCGGTCCCGGCGAGCCGCTGCGGGCGACACACGTCTTCGCCGCGCTGGCCGAGCGGTTGCCGGCCGACGTCGTACTCGTCGAGGAGACCCCGTCCACCCGGCCGGACCTGCACCGGATGCTGCCGGTCCGGCAACCGCGCGGCTTCGTCAGCGCGGCGATGGGCGGCCTCGGTTTCGGGCTGCCCGCCGCGGCCGGACTGCGACTCGGCGACCCGACCCGGCCGGTGGTGGCGATTCTCGGCGACGGCTCGGCGCTCTACGCCGTCCAGGGACTGTGGAGCGCCGCCCGGTACGGCTGCGGTGTGCTCTACGTCGTCCTGGCCAACGGCCGGTACGCGGTGCTGGACCGGCTCGCCGAGCAGTACGGCGGCAAGCCACCCTGGCCCGCCTTCGACGAGGTGGACGTGCACGGGCTGGCCCGGTCGTTCGGCTGCCCCGCCCGACGGATCCGGAGCCACCCGGAACTGCACACCACGCTCGACGAGGTGCTCCCGGGCCTCGCCGGGCGGACCGAACCGCTGCTGCTCGACGTCGCCGTCAGCCCGGAGCCGCACTTCGCGCCGTGACCCGCTCCGCATCGGGCGCGGCGGCGCACCGCCACCACCCACCCCAAGGAGGTTTCCGTGACTCTTCTCGACTCGGCCGACTGGCACGGCAGGATATTCAGCGACGGATGGGTCCGGGCCGACGGCGGTGACGCGGCCGTACGGGAACCGGCCACCGGCGAGGAGATCGGCCGTACCGGGATCGCCAACGCCGCCGACGTGGCCCGGGCCGCCGCCCGCGCCGCCCAGGCCCAGCGCGACTGGGCCGCAACCTCCTATCTGGAGCGGGCCGCCGTGCTGCGCCGGGCCGGACGGTTGTTCGAGGAGCACGCCGTCGAGATCGGTGACTGGATCGTCCGGGAGACCGGTTCGGTGCCGCCGAAGGCGACCCTGGAGACGGACACCGCCGCGCAGGAGTGCTACGAGGCGGCAGCGCTCGCCTCGCACCCGCTCGGCGAGATCATCCAGAGTGCACAGCCCCGGCTGAGCCTGGCCCGCCGGCTTCCGGTCGGGGTGGTCGGGGTGATCTCCCCGTTCAACGTGCCGGTGATCCTCGGGGTTCGCTCGGTCGCCCCGGCACTGGCCCTGGGCAACGCGGTGGTGCTCAAGCCCGATCCGCGGACCGCCGTCGCCGGTGGCGTCGCGGTCGCCCGGATCTTCGAGGAGGCCGGGCTGCCGCCGGGGGTGCTGCACGTGCTGCCGGGCGGGCCGGAGGCGGGTGAGGGGCTGGTCGCCGACCCGCACGTACGGCTGATCAGCTTCACCGGCTCCACGTCGGCCGGCCGGCAGGTCGGGCAGGCCGCCGCCCGGCACCTCAAGCGGGTACTGCTGGAACTCGGCGGCAACTCGGCACTCGTGGTCCTCGACGACGCCGACCTGGATCTGGCGGTCTCCGCCGGTGCCTGGGGTTCGTTCCTGCACCAGGGGCAGATCTGCATGACCACCGGCCGGCACCTGGTGCACGAGTCGCTGGCCGACGACTACGTCGCGCGGTTGGCCGAGAAGGCCGCCCACCTGCCGGTCGGCAACCCGGCCCGGGAGCAGGTGGCGCTCGGCCCGATCATCGACGAGCGACAGCGCGACAAGATCCACTCCCTGGTCACCGACAGCGTGGACACCGGGGCGACCCTGGTGACCGGCGGGACCTACGAGAACCTCTTCTACCGGCCGACGGTGCTCGCCGACGTCACCCCGGCCACCCCGGCGTACGCGCACGAGGTCTTCGGCCCGGTCGCCCCGGTACTGCGCTTCGGTGACCTGGACGAGGCCGCCAAGCTCGCCGCCGACAGCGAGTACGGCCTCTCGCTCGGCATCCTGAGCCGGGACGTGATGAAGGCACTGGCCTTCGCCGAGCGGGTGCCGAGCGGCATCGTGCACATCAACGACCAGACGGTCAGCGACGAGGCGGTCGCTCCGTTCGGTGGGGTGGCCGCCTCCGGCAACGGCCCCCGGCTGGGCGGGACGGCGGCCAACCTCGCCGCGTTCACCGAGACGCAGTGGGTGACCGTGCAGGGCGACATCACGAGGTACCCCTTCTGAACCGCGAGCCACCGGTCCCGACCGCCCGGACCGCCGGATCGGGCAGCGACGCCGGCTCGGCTGCCCCGGACGGCGGGCCGGGCAGCGACCAGCGCCCGGCGGCTCCGGGCAGCGACCCGGGTCCGGCTGCTTCGGACGGCGGGCCGGGCGGCGCCCCGGGTCCGGCGGCTCCGGACGGCGGCGGGCGGTTCGGGGTGCCCCGGGGCGGCTGGCTGACCCTGCTCGGGCTGGTGCTGCTGGCCCTGAACCTGCGGGTGGCGATCACGGCGGTTCCGCCGCTGCTGCTCGAGCTACAGGTCGACCTCGACCTGGGCCGGAGCGCCGCCGGGCTGCTCACCGCGCTGCCGGTGCTCTGCTTCGGGCTGCTCTCCCCGTTCGCCGCGCTGCTGGGCCGCCGGATCGGCATCGAGTGGGCGCTGCTCGCCGCGATGCTCGGCATCCTGCTGGGCAGCCTGACCCGGACCCTGCCGCACACGGGTTGGCTGCTGCTCGGCACCGTGATCATCGGCGCCGGGATCACCGTCGGCAACGTGCTGGTGCCGAGCGCCGTCAAACAGCACTTCCCGGGCCGGCCGGGCCTGGCGACCGGGTTGAGTACCGCCGCGCTGGCCACCGGCGCGACGGTGGCGGCGGCGGTGAGCGCACCGCTGGCGTACGCGCTGGGGTTGGGTTGGCGGGGTTCCCTGCTGGCACTCGGCGCGTTCGCCGGGGTCGCGGCGCTCGGCTGGCTCCCCCAGGTGCGCCGCCGACACATCGCACCGGCCACGGAGCCCCGGCAGCCGACCCGCCGCGTCCTGCGCTCGCCGGTCACCTGGCAGGTCGCCGTCTTCATGGGTACCCAGTCGATGCTCTACTACGCGATCCTCACCTGGCTGCCGAGCCTGCTGCGGGACCAGGGCGTCGAGCCGACCCGGGCGGGCGCGGCACTGGCGTTGTTCAACCTGCTCGGGATCGGCACCGCGCTCGTGGTGCCGACGCTGGCGGTCCGCCGGGCCGACCAGCGCGGGCTGGCGCTTGTGGTCTGCGCCGGCTGGGCGGCCGGAGTGCTCGGTCTGCTGGCCCTGCCCTCCTGGTATCTACTGTGGACAGTGTTGGTCGGGCTCGCCCAGGGCGCCGCGCTCAGTCTCACCCTGATCCTGCTGGTGCTCCGGGCCCGCACCCCCGGGTCGGCCCGGCAGCTCTCCGGCGCGGTGCAGTCGATCGGCTATCTGCTCAGCGCCTCCGGGCCGGTGCTGGTCGGTGCACTCCGGGACGCGAGTGCCGGCTGGAGGCTGCCGCTCGCAGCCCTGCTCGGGGTGACGGCGGTGATGACGGTGAGCGCGCTGGGCGCGGGCCGGGACCGGCAGGTGTGACCTGCCACCGGTGGTTCGGGAAGTCACGAGAGGTCAGGAGTGAAGGATGCGTACCCAGGTCGGGATCGTCGGCGCGGGGCCGGCGGGTCTGCTGCTGTCGCACCTGCTGCACCGGGCCGGCATCGAGTCGGTGGTGCTGGAGTGCCGCAGCCGGGAGTACGTCGAGCACC
Organism: Plantactinospora sp. CNZ320; assembly: GCF_002846275.1. Taxonomy (NCBI): domain Bacteria; kingdom Bacillati; phylum Actinomycetota; class Actinomycetes; order Micromonosporales; family Micromonosporaceae; genus Plantactinospora; species Plantactinospora sp. CNZ320. Next base: position 785,879 of record NZ_PJMP01000001.1, on the reverse strand, counting down.
GGGTCCGGGCCGGTGTGCTGGAACAGGGCTCGGTCGACCTGCTCCGCGGCTGTGGGCTCGGTGAACGGCTGGACCGGGAAGGGCTGCGGCACACCGGCATCGAGCTGCGCTTCGGCGGTGCCGCGCACCGGATCCCGATGACCGAGCTGACCGGCCGGGCAATCACTGTCTACGGCCAGCAGGAGGTGGTGAAGGATCTGATCGCGGCCCGTACCGCTGCCGGGGGCGACCTCCGGTTCGAGGTCGCCGACGTACGCCTCGACGGGCTCGACTCCGACTCGCCGGTGATCCGGTTCCGGCACCAGGGCCGGGAGGAGGAACTGCACTGCGACTTCGTCGCCGGCTGCGACGGCTCGCACGGGGTGAGCCGGCCGAGTGTGCCGGCCGGCGAGCTGACCGAGTACGACCGGAGTTATCCGTTCGCCTGGCTCGGGGTACTCGCCGCGGCGGCCCCGGCGACCGACGAGCTGATCTACGCCCACCACGACCGGGGATTCGCCCTGCACAGCATGCGCTCCCCGGAGATCTCCCGGCTCTATCTCCAGGTCGATCCGGAGACCGATCTGGCGGAGTGGCCCGACGAGCGGATCTGGGCCGAACTGCGCACCCGGTTGGAGACGGTTCCAGGGTGGACGCTCAACACCGGGCCGATCCTGGAGAAGAGCGTCACCGGAATGCGGAGCCTTGTGGTGGAGCCGATGCGGTGGCGGCGGCTCTTCCTGGCCGGCGACGCGGTGCACATCGTGCCGCCGACCGGCGCCAAGGGGATGAACCTGGCGCTGGCCGACGTCACGCTGCTCGGCGACGCATTCGCCGCCTGGTACCACGAGGGGCGGGACGACCTGCTGGACGGCTACTCCGACACCGCCCTGCGTCGGGTCTGGCGCGCCCAGCACTTCTCCTGGTGGATGACCTCGCTGCTGCACCGGCTGCGCACCGACGACCCGTACGAGGCGAGGTTGCAGCTCTCGACGCTGCGCTACCTCGCCTCGTCCCGGGCGTACGCGACCAGCCTGGCGGAGAACTACGTTGGTCTTCCCCAGGTCTGATCAATCAGCCGGTGGCGCCCACCGTGGCCGGCTCCTGGGCCACGCCGCGACCCCGGCGCCGGTTAAGCGCGGCGTCCAGCGACCAGCGTCCACCGCCGAGGGCGGCGACCAGCAGGAAGGACCAGCAGAACAGGGCGGCGGTCTCGCCACCGTTGTTCAGCGGAAGCAGCGCCTCGGGCTGGTGCACCACGAAGTACGCGTACGCCATCGAGCCGGAGCAGATGATCGCGGCGGGACGGGTGCTCAGACCGACCAGCACCAGCAGTCCGCCGACGAGCTGGATGAGGGCCGCGTACCATCCGGGCCAGGTGCCGATCGGGATCGCCTCGCCGGTGCCCCGGTTGCCGCCGAAGATCCCGAACAGGGAGGCGGCGCCGTGCAGGGCGAACAGCAGGCCGAGCACGATCCGGAACAGCGTGGTGACGACATCGACGACTCGGACGTTGGGCATGGGACACTCCTTGCGACTAGCAGGAATAGCTGTTGGGTCCCACGGCAGAGTCACGTTATCCATTGACATAGATGCCTGTCAATAGCTTTCCATTACGCCCTTTCGGCGTTCCCTTGCGGCCCATCATGGCTCGCAGGCAAAAGGCGAGTATAACTGGGTCGCCACCGTTCAAATTGGAAAAGTTCCAATTAAGCCGGTCGTCTACGCGTCCGGTTCGGCACCCGCGACTTCCGCATCCGGGACACCGGCATCCGTGACGTGGACGGTCACCTCGAACCGCCGCGCCGGGCGCTCCCCCGGCTCCCAGCCGCGCAGCAGCACCAGCCGCAGTGCGGTCCGGCCGGGCCCGGTCGCGGTGAACCGCAGTAGCCTGCTCCCCACCCCGCCCAGCCCGTCCCGCTCCGGCCGGAACGAGTCCCCGGCCGGAGCGAGCACGTCGCTGTCCACTGCGTCGAGTTGCCACCGGTAACCCGAACTCGGGGTCTCGGCGAGTTCCACCACCACCAGATCCCCGGGCGCCACCGGATATGACCGGCAGCCGTCGGACTCGGTCAGCTCAAGGCGCGCCACGCCGTACCCCGATCTCGGCGCGGCGGGCGGTTTCCCGGCCGACTAGTGCGGCAACTCCACCGCACAGCACGCCTCTCCCTGCTCCTGAAGCAGCCCGGCGAAATCGCCGCGCTTCATCTTGAACCGGCCGCCCCAGCCCCAGGCCGGCCCCCAGGAGTTCTGGAAGAGGTAGGCATCCTCGGACTCGATTCGGTCGAGCATCAGATAACAGTGCCCGCCCGATGCGGCACCCGTCGGCTTGACGAAACCGTCGTCGTCGGGGTTGAACATGTCGGCGGTCCAGGCGGTGCCCACCACGATCGAGCCCTGGTTGTCGATCCACTCGTCGATCTCCGCCGTGTTGCGCGCGAAGGCGAAGGCGGCGAGCCGGCCACGCTCCCGGACGGCGAGCGCCCCGGACCGGACCGTCGAGCCGTTCTCCTTGCCGGGCTCGCCGTCGATCACCTTGGCCTCGTAGTAGAGGGCGTGGCCGTCGGCGTTCTGGTAGGTGCCGGCGACCGGCATCGCGTCCACCCAGCCCGCCCAGCCGAAACCGACGCAGTGCCCCGTCTGCCCCTGGTCGAGCTGGACGGTCAACTCCCAGGCCGGCGCCCTGTCCCGGGCCGGGACCGGCGCCGCCGACGGCTGGCGCTGGGTGCGCAGCCAGCGCCAGAAGACCAGGTACGCCCGCCAGTCCGAGAAGTACGGCGTCTCGGTGAGCACCTGTTCCACGGTCATCTGCCGGATCGACTCGGCCGGCTCGGCGATCTCCATCAGTCGAGGAATGTCCCAGTCCCGGGGATCCGGCCGGTAGAGCCGGCCGAGCAACTGTGGGCCGGGAATGCTGCCCGCGCTCGTCTCCGGCGGGTCCACCGCGAAACGTCTCTGCTGTTCCATCGACTCGCCTCCGGCCGGGCCCTGACGGGCGGTTGGACACCGACGACCTCGGACAGCGCCCGGACATCACCGCAACACCCGTCTGCGTAGCCGCCGCGGCACCCATTGTGCGCCCTCGGCACAATCCCGTGGGTGCGATCCGGCGAGTACGTCGAACTGCCGACAGGTCATCGACTCTCGCCGCGTGCCGGGCCGGCCCGCTCGCCGTCCCGGGCCGCCCGACGGACCGCCTGGGCGGCCTCGCGACTCGGACAGCCGGTGGCCCGGATGACGTCGGCGGCGGAGACCCGCAGCTGCGTGACGAGCGCGTCACCGAAGTTGTGCAGCCCTTCCCGGCGGGCCCGTCCCGCCTGGCGGGCGGCGACCAGCGCCCGGCGCCGGGCGGTCCCGCTGTCCCGCCCCGCACCCGCCTGCCGGCGCAGCTCCCGCACCGCGTTCGCCAGCATCTCGATCGCGTCGGGCAGGCACGCCGGGACCGGCTCCCGGTAGTCGATCACGGTCACCGTACGCCGGGCCAGGTCGCGGGTGCCCTCGATCACCCGGGTCAGTTCGGTCACTCCCCTGGCGTAGCGCTCGAACTCCTGCCGGCGCCCCCACCGCAGCGGCGCCAGCCTGACCACCTCCTCGGCACCGCTTACCGCCTCCTTCAGCCGCAGCAGGTCCGGCTCCATCCCGCGCAGCGCGTGCAGCGCCCGCACTGCCCGCTCCGCATCCCGCTCCCGCAGCCCCACCGCGATGTCCTGGAGCCGTTCGGAGAGAACTGCCAGGACCGGGGCGGCCGCCCGGCTCACCACCCGGGTCGGGTTCAGCGGCAGCAGCAGCGCGACCACGACCAGCCCGACCACACTGCCGGTCACCGCGTCGACGATCCGGGGAAGCTCCAGGTTCTGCTCGCTGGACGAGAGGGTCGCGATAAGCACGGCCGTACCGCCGACCTGGCTGACCACTGTCCCGCCCCGACCGACCAGGCCGAGCGCGACTCCGATGGCCAGGGTGACGACGACGGCGGTCTGCCACGGCCCGGTGCCGATCAGGAAGATCAACGCGTCGCCGATGACGATCCCCAGGCCCACTCCGGCGAGCAGTTCGACGGTGCGCCGGGCGCGCTGGCCGAGCGCCGCGACGATCGTGCCGACCGCCGCGGTGGGCGCGAAGACCGGGTTCGGGTTGCCGAGCAGGTTGTGCGCGATCCACCAGGAGAGCCCCGCCGCCAGTCCGGCCTGCACCGCGATCACAGCGATGATCTCCAGCTGCCGCATCCGCAGCCGGGTGACCTGGCCACCCTTCTGTCGGGCCCGACCGGCCCTCCTCCGAAGCTGGCGGACGAACGCACCCAACGGCGAGCGGTAGCGGGCCTCGGAGCGGGGCGACATGCCGGCGACTACCCGGCCCCGCTCCGCCCAACCACGGGCGCGCCGGGGTGCGGCAGGGAGCGGGCGCCGCGATCAACGGATCTCCGGCGCCCGCGACGGTCACCCCTCGGGATAGAAGAGGAAGAGCGTGCAGCCGGTGCTGGTCGCGGGGATGTGCCACGACCCGGCAGGGGCGTGCAGGAAGGTGCCGGCCGGATAGTCACGTGCGCCGTCGTTGAAGGTACCGGAGAGCACGTAGACCTCCTCCGGGCCGGGCTCGTGCAGATCCCGGCGTGGCCAGGAGGTGCCCGGGTCCATCTCCAGCACGTGGGCGTGCGCGCCGGACGACCCCTGCCACAGCGTCCGGAGCCGGATCCCGGGGAACACCTCGCGGACCGGGGAGTCGTCGACGGCAACGGAGACATAGCCCTCTTGGGCGAGGATCTCGGAATGCATACCTGGCACGGTGCCGTACCCCGTCCGGGGCGGGACAGAGCCTGTGCCGACACCGTGGGGTACTTTCCTGCCATGCACCGCTCTGCCATGCACCGGGTGGTGGCTCTGGTACGCCCGGTGCAGTCGACGTTCGAGGTCGGCTGTGCCGTCGAGGTCTTCGGCACCCAGCGGCCCGGGGTGCCGCAGCACTACGAGTTCGAGGTGTGCACGGAGACACCCGGCCCGGTACCGACCACCGCCGGGTACGCCATGTTCGTCGCCCGGGACCTGTCGGCGCTGGAGTACGCGGACACCGTCATCATCCCGGGCTGGGCGCCGGTGGAGACGCCACTGCCGACCCGGGTACGCGACGCGCTGCTGCGTGCGCACGGTCGCGGGGCGCGGCTGGTCACGATCTGCTCCGGAGTGTTCGCGCTGGCCCGTACCGGACTGTTGGACGGCCGCTCGGCCACCACGCACCTGGGACGGGCCGAGCAGTTGCGGCGGGAGTTCCCCAGGGTGCGGGTGGAGCCGGACCGGCTCTACGTGGACCATGGCGACGTCGCCACCAGTGCCGGCGCGGGTGCGGGGATCGACCTGTGCCTGCACCTGGTCCGCAAGGATCACGGTGCGGCGCACGCCGCACTGCTCGCCCGGCACATGGTGATGCCGCCGCACCGCGAGGACGGCCGGGTCCGGTACGCCCCGTCCGCACCGGCCGGCGACCCGCTCGACAGCCTGCTCGAATGGGCCGACGAGCGCCTCGGCACACCGCTGTCGGTGGACGACCTGGCCGCCCGCCTCGGCGTCTCGCCCCGCACCCTGGCCCGTCGCTTCGCCGACCGGTTCGGCACCAGCCCTGGCAGCTGGCTGCTCTCCCGACGGCTGATCGCGGCACGCACCCTGCTGGCGGAGACGGACCTGCCGGTCGAGGCGATCGCCACCCGCGTCGGTCTCGGTTCCGCCGTCAACCTCCGCCGCCGCTTCCGCGCCCAGGTCGGCACGACCCCGGGCGCATACCGGCGGGCGTTCCGGTAGCTACACCTCGATGTTCCACGACCGTGGCAGCTCACCGCCGCACCCGTAACAGACCACCCGACGTTACCGCTACGGAGCCACTGCCTATCTGGTGGCGAGGTCGGCGCAGCCGGTCTCGTCCGGCAGCAACGGCCGCAGGCCGACCTGCCAGCGGTTGTCGCCGGAGGTCCACGGCGTACGGGCGTTCGCCTTGGCTGCCGCCGCCAGCAGTGCGGTCGCCTCGGCGCCGCGTACGTCGACACAGCCCTGGTCGACGCCGGGTGACGGCGGTGTCCCCGGCAGAGCCGGACCGGGCCAGGCGATCTCCGGCGGGGCGGTCAGCCCGTTCTCGTCCGGACGCCACGGGATCGCCACCGCCGCCACCGCCTGGGCCTGGTACGGCTGCGCCTGCTCGACCTTGTCCTGCCCCAGCGTCCCGGGCAGATCGGTGAGCGCGGAAACCAGCTTCTGCAACTCGGCCCGGGCGCTGCGCTGCGCCTCGGTCAGCCCGGCCGTGCCCTCCCCGCCCTCGGCGAGCGCGTAGACCTCCAGCTCGTCGGTGCCGGCGGCGGACGACACGGTGAACCGGGTCGACGGGACGTCCGCGACCGGCGGTCGGCCGAGATCGGTGACCGTGCCGACACCGGCGTCCCGGGCCTGCTCGACCAACTGGTCGACCTGTTCCGGCGCCAGCCGCTGCTGCTGGAGGTTGGGCAGTGCGGGCGCGGGATAGATCTCGATCTGCGGTCCCTCGCTGATCACCCGCCCGTCCGCGTAGACGGTGACCATCGGCACCCGGGTCAACCAGGCGTCCGAGGGCACGAACCCGCCGACATGCTCCACCCGGAGCACCACCGCGTCCGGATCGGCCGGGCCGGAGTCGCCACCCGATCCTCCCGGTCCGTCACCGCCCGCCCCGGCGCCCTCGCGGGCACAGGCGGCCAACAGCAGAAACAGTGCCCCGACGCAGGTTATCCGGACACCTCGCCACGTTCTCATGCCATTCAGACGGGCGGGTGCCCCGGTCGGTTCCGCCTCATCCGGCCGTCACATGATCGAATTCAACCCGATCGCGGGGCGGTCGCGCCGATCTTCGCTCGCCCGAGACATTCGCCGCTCGGCGTACCCACCCCGATCCGTACCCGGCGGCGTGTGGGCGGTTGGAGGGAAGGTGGAGATGGACGCCGAGGAGGCATTCAACGCGTACCTGGCCGGCACGCTGGCCAGGTGGTCGCGGATCGCGTTCCTGCTGACCGGCGACCGGCACCTGGCCGAGGATCTGGTCCAGATCACCTTCGAGCGGGTCGCCCGGCACTGGGAGCGGATCGTGACCGGCGGCGACCCCGACCCGTACGTGCGGCGGATCATGCACTCCCAGCACGTGTCGCTCTGGCGGCGGCGCTGGCGCGGCGTGGAGCTGTGGTCCCGCCCGCCCGAGACGCCGGTCGACGATCCGACCGCCGCGACCGACCGGGCGGTCGTCGTCCGCCAGGCGTTGGCCCGGCTCGCGCCCCGCCAGCGAGCCGTGCTGGTACTGCGGTACTTCGAGGATCTCACCGAGGCGGAGGCGGCGAAGGTACTCGACTGCTCGGTGAACACGGTGAAGAGCCAGACCCGGGACGGACTCGCCCGGTTGCGGTCACTCGCGCCGGAGCTGGGTGAGCTGGTCGGTGGAGCGGAGCTGAGATGACCGAACAACTGCGTGATGTGCTCGCCGAGGTCGGCGACTCCATGCCACCGGCCCGGCTGACCCCTGACGTGTGGCGACGCGGCCGACGCGCCCGGCGACGGTCCCGGCTGCTCCGCTCCGGCACGGCCGCACTGGTGGTGCTGCTGGTCGCGTTGGGACTGCCGTGGGCGCTGAGTCGGCCGTACCCGCTGCTGTCGACCGCCGGTGACGGTGGCCCGGCCGTGCCGGCGCGGCTGTCGCTGCCGTGGATGTGGCAGGCGACCGTGCAGATGGATCCGCCCGGACCGGCGTCGGTGCTCTTCGGCGGCGACTCGATCGGCCTGCGCGGCACCGACCTGATCGACAGCGAGGGCAAACTGGCCGCGGTCGGCCGGGACGGTGACTACCGGATGCTGCTCTACGGCGGCTGGGACACCATCGCCGCCGGGGAGAGCGCACTGCTGTCCCCGGACGGTACCCGGGTCGCCCAGTCCTTTCTGCTGGATTCCGGCTTCGACAACCTCGACGGCGTCACGGTCGTCGACCTGACCACCGGCCGGAGTACCCAGCACGGCGCCCGGCGCGGCACGGGCTGCTGCGAGCCGCTGGCCTGGGCGCCGGATGGCGGGGCGTTGCTGGTCGCGGTCTCCGGTCTCACCGAGGTCATCGATCAGCAGACCGGGGTGATCCGGCACCCGGAGCGGTTGGCACTGCTCGACCTGGCCACCGACGCTCTGCTGCCGCTGCGCGACTTCACCCCCGTGCAGGAGATCCGGACCGCGTCGCGGGCCGCCTTCGCCCCGGACGGGCAGACGCTCGCGGTCACCGAGGGCAGCACGGTGCATCTGGTCGACCGGACCGGCCGGGTACGGTGGTCGGCCGAGCTGGGCGACCGGACGTACCTGGCCGGGACGGGCGCGTTCACTTCGGACGGTACCCGGATCGCGACGGTCACCCTCGACGGCTGCCTCGACGAGTGCGACGAGACGGCGTTGGCGGCCCGGCGCTGGAGCGTCGGCTTCCTCGACGCCGCGACCGGTCGCCCACTGCCGGGCGCCGGGTTCCCCGTGGTCACCGGGCAGGCGGTCCGGGCGTTGGGCTGGGCGAACGGCCGTGAGCTGGTGGTGCTGCGCTACGAGCCGGAGCGCGGCACACAGAAGACCCGTGACCGGGAATGGAACGACACCGGCTGGTACGAGACCGGTCACGTCACCCTGCTCGGCCTGAACCCGGACGGCTCGACGCGTACCCTGCTCGACCCGCCGGACGACGTGCTCACGATGGACGTCGCCCAGGACCTGCTGACCGCCGGCCGGTTCGGCGGTCCGTCGCCGACCGCCGCCGTGTTTCCGGCCCGCGGCATCATCTGGGTGGCGGCGGTCCCGCTGGGCTGTCTCGCCGTGGTGGTCGGGCTCGTGACGCTGGCCATGGTGGCCGCGATCCGCCGCCGTCGTCGCGGCCGTGGCCGTGGCCGCAGGAAGGCTGCCTAGCGTGGCGGGATGCGCCGACATGTACGGACGCCGGCCCGGGCCCGCGCTCGCCAGGCATTCAAGCAGGTACTGATGCGGCAGACCATCGGCCGACAACCAGTAGCTCAGGTCAGGCTCGTACCTGACCAGGCCTTCGGCCGCCAGCTCCGCAAGCAGGACTGGTTCGACGCGCTCAGCTCTGCGGGGACACAGGACGCTCAACGCCGTTCCAGCCACGACGAGCAGTAGACAGCATCCGAGCACCCAGCGGCCAGACGGGTCATCCGGCCATCCGACGGCATTCGGCCCGGCTGTGTGGCAGCCCGGCCTGTTTGAAGACGAGCCCGCAGCTTCCGTTCTTCGGATCCCAGAGTTGGTCGTTCGCGACCAGAGCCCGAAGCAGCGCACGCTGGTTGTCGGTCAGCGGCCGGCCCTCTCCATACGGCGTGGGAAACGCGAACCGCGCCAACGCGCCCCAGCCATCGTCGAAGCCGGTCCAACTGTCCTGCCTGGCCACTTGGCAGGCCGCCGCAGCGACCGTTTCGAAATCGGCCGCGACGCGGATCGCTGCGGCGACCAGCTCGGATCGGTGCAACCCTGGGGGCGGCGGGTCCGCCAACGCGGCCAGAATCAGTTCCCGGCTTCGCGGATCGTCCTCATGGGCCTGCGCGGCCCGCAGCCGTACCGCAGGGTCCCGGTCGGTGAGCCGATCGCGGACGTCGACGTCGAGCCGGCCGAGGCAGCGAACCCATTCCGCCTGCGGCCCGGCATCACGTCGGGCCCACTCCAGGACGAGGACGGCCAGTTCCTCCCGCCGGTCCGCGAGGCGCGGCGTCCGGACCATTGCCACCAGATTCTCTGCCCGAAACAGGGCTCGGTCCGGCGGGGATGCCACGAGCAGCGGAAGCACCACCGGATACGCCTCCGCGATCGCGTCGGCAAGGTCCGGCAGCACCTCGGCGAAATGACAATCGTCGGCCAGGCCGGTCACGCTCAGGGCCACGTCACCCAGGAACTCCAGAAGCCGTTCGACTGTGTCCGGGTGCGCACGCCCTTGGGCGAGCAGCGTGCTCAGGGCCCGGACGACCGGCGCGGTCGCCGTTCCGGGAAAACCCTGGTGCAGCACAGCGATGTCGAGGTGATCCAACGCCGCCGTGCGGGCCTCGGCGTCGCCGGACTCCAGCGCTTGCAGGTGCTTCGGAGTATCTGTGGCCCGGCCGTACGCGTGTCGGAGCCAACCCCAATCAACCGTCATCGTGAGAGGGCCCCTCGTTCGTCGGCCTCAATGTTCGCATTCCCTATCACCTCGACACCTGACGTACTCGTCCCGGCGCGACCGGACGTCCTCACACCTGGACGTGCCGTCGCGGAAGGCTACCGAGCGTCATATGAACCCTGGCGCTACCGCGCACGGTCGGCGACAGAAGAGGATGTGTATAGTGACTCCGATCAGCGATGAGGGGAGGTGAGCCCGGTGAACACCCAATGTCACGCCTGGGCGCTCCACCCGACCACCCCTGTCCGCTAACTTCGCGTCGGGGAGCGCCCTCCTAACCGGAGGAAGAATGACCTTCACCCCGTTCCGTATCGATGTATCCGACGACGCGCTCGACGACCTGCGGGCCCGGCTGGCCCGTACTCGATTCACCGCCCGCAGCGGCAATCAGCCCTGGCAGGCCGGCGCTGACCCCGACTATCTGCGACACCTGGTGTCCTACTGGCGCGACGGGTTCGACTGGCGCGCTCGGGAAGCCGAACTCAACGTACTGCCGCATTACCAGGCCCAGATCGGCGGCCGGCGCATGCACTTCCTTCGCGTACCCGGGACGCGTCCGGCGGGCACGCCCGCGCCGCTGCCGCTGATCCTGACCCACGGCTGGCCCAGCAGCTTCGTGGAGATGCTGCCGCTGGTCGATCGCCTGACCAACCCCGGCCGCCACGGGGCCGACCCCGCCGACGCGTTCGACGTGGTGGTGCCCTCGTTACCAGGCTTTCTCTACTCCGAGCTGCCGGAGGGTCCGCTCACCCGCGCGGCGATGGCGCAGACGCTGCACCTGTTGATGACCGACGTCCTTGGCTACCAGCGCTACGGCGCCTTCGGTGGCGATGTCGGCGGCGTGGTCACCGGTTGGCTGGGCGCCCTGTACCCCGAGCAGGTAGCGGGCATCCACATGATCCACCCACCGTTTCCGGGCAGCTTCGACTCCCACCCGCTGTCCCCCGCCGAGCAGGCGTTTCTCGATGCCGAAGCGGTGTACGACCAGACCGACGGCGGCTACAGCGCCATCATGTGCACCCGCCCGGACACCATCGCCGCGGCGCTGAGCGACTCCCCAGCCGGCCTGGCCGCCTGGCTAATCGACAAGTACCGAGACTGGAGTGACAATCACGGGGACCTGGAAAGCCGTTTCGACCGCGACACCCTGCTCACGATCATCACCCTGTACTGGACGAGCGGCGCGATCGGTTCCTCGTTCCGGCAGTACTTCGACTACGGCCACAACAGCCCACGACCCGACATCACCGTGCCCGCCGCGTTCACCCTGAGTACCGAACCGTCGCATGTCAACTTCCCGCGCGAGATCACCGAACGCGCCTGCACCGACATTCGGCACTGGAGCGAACCGGGCAGGGGCGGACACTTCATGCCGCTGGAGGAACCGGACCTGCTCGCCCGCGAAATCAGGCAGTTCTTCACGTCGCTTCGCCCGTACTGATCAGGAAGGGAGCCGGGTCACAACGACCCGGCTCCGCTTTCGGGCTTCACACCCATCAATCGAAAGCAAGATCTGGTACTCCAGCAGGAGATCGGTTTTAGGGTTCGGTGAGGGCTTGTCGGGCGTAGTGGCTGGTCTTGGCTTGGTGTTGGTGTCTGCGTCGGTAGATGGACCAGGCGATGACGTCGGGGACGCGTCGGACGGGGTTGATGATCAGGGCGTGGAATAGTCGGCGTAGCTCGTTGACGGTGGTGCGGTTGCGGCGGATCAGCAGCCAGTGGTGCCCGCCGTGCTGGTCGGCGGCGTGGGGCAGGGCGATGAATGCCCAGTCGTAGTAGCGGTGGCCCTTCGCCCCCGCACCGGCGGAGATCCGCTGCCAGGCATGGCGGGGCAGCCCGGCGGCGATGTGATCGGTGCGCAGGTCGAGGGCTGATTCAAGAGCATCGCCGCCAACCCCGACAGCCGCCCTCAGGCGCGTCCCCACGGCGACGGCTGGGTCGTCAGCGGCACCCGCGACGGCATCACCTGCGTCGTTACCCTGGACAAGGACGGCAGCATCTCCGGCGGCTTCCCCGTCAGCCGCGAGGGCGTCACCACCAACCCGCCGACCAACCCGCCGGCCTAACCACCGCACCCACGGGAGACCCATGGAAGTCAACGATTACATCCGGCTCAGCCCCCGGATCATCGACCAGGTCGCACCCAAGATCAGCCCGAAGTACCGGTCGATGGTCCTGATGGCCAGAGGCGCCGGCGCCTGGGACCACGCGATCACGACGCTCGTCGGCGCCCTGTGGGAGGAGGACGTTGTGATCACCACGGCGGAGAAGGACGCGCTGCGGAAGCTCATGGAGTACCTCCGGGAACCTCTGACGCGCCTGGAGCAGATCCGGACCTCGGGCTGACGGCCGAAGCGTAGATCGGGCCCCTCGAACCCTGCACCGTGTCGACCAGCCGGCGTCCCAGACCTGGCCCGATCTCGGCGAGCATGTCGATGGCGACATTCACCGAACGGTAGATCTCGGGATCCGACTGCGGAAGGTGTCAAGATTTTTGAGGCGGGTTGATCAGGAATTCTTTGAGTGAATCTGCTGGTCGTCCTGCTCCTGAGCGTGTGGGTTGATCCATGCCGCTGCGGGCAGGACTGCTGGTTCGGGGTGTTTACGGACGAATCGTTCGGGGTGGCGCTGATAGGCGGCGGTCAGGACCTCGGCGCGGACCGCGTGGACGGTGCCGGCGTGTCCGTGGTGGACGTTTTACGGAGTGTGCCAGGCGATACCGGAGTGCCGATGCTGGGTGTTGTACCAGGTGAAGAAGTCGCGGCAGAAGGTTCGGGCCTGTTCGATGTTGTCGAAGCGGTCGGGGAAGCCGGGCCGGTACTTCAGTATCTTCCAGCGGTACCCGAGTACTGGCGTTGCACCCCGACCGTGTGAGTGCCTTTCTTCAGATCACCGGTCTCGTCCACCAGCAGCACCCCGTCCGGATGTCCGAGCCGAGCGGCGACGAAATCGCGGACGTCGGCCCGTACCAACGTGTCATCCCAGCTGGCCCGGCCGATCAGGTCCTGCATACCGCCCGGACCGTCGTCGCCCGCGTGTTCGGCGATCGTCCAGCAGTTCTTGGTCGGTAGCGGTGCCAGCAGCCCGCTCACGAACTCCCGGACCCGACGCCGTGGCTCGGGCCGGGCGAACCGTGCGCCGATCGTGTCCATCAGCTCGTCGAACACCCCGGCCCATCGCTGAGCGTCTACCCTGTAGGCGGCAGCCGCCGCCGCATCCTGTTTGGTCCACACAACCTCAGGCTCGACGGTGGCTGCTTGCTGCCCAAGGACAAAACCGCACCCTCACCGCAGGCCAGAACGGATCTCCTGCTGGAGTGCTAGCGATGAGTGAGTCCCGTCCAACAGCCGTCAAACGCCCTCAACCCGGCCACGTCCGGACGGCGACCAGGCCAGAGCGATGTAACGCTGAGTAGTGCGCCGATTGCGGCAGATCAGTGCACCCCCGTCGGATCCGCCCGTTGCCGCGGACGACCTTGGCCGTGAACGCGCTGATAGCGTTGTCTCTCCAACAGAGGGAGAACGGTGACATCGGCGATATTCCACATCGACGGAGCCCTGCGGGTGCGGCGGCTCGGGTTCGGTGCCATGCACCTGCCGACCGAGGCAGGCGCCGCTCGCGAGTCGTCAATAGCGGTGGTCCGGCGTGCCGTCGAGCTCGGTGTCACGCTGATCGACACTGCCTACCTGTACGGCGGTGGAGCTAATGAGGAACTCCTCGCCGAGGCCCTGTACCCCTATCCCGATGAGCTGCTCATCACAACCAAGGTCGGCGTCGCGCGATCAGGTCCTGCGGGCGAGTGGAGACTGGACGCGCGGCCAGAGACCCTACGCACGCAAGTTGAGCAGGCGTTGCGCCGGCTGCGCGTCGAACGGATCGAGCTACTTCAGCTCCACCGCATCGACCCGGAAACGCCGCTCGCTGAGCAGCTCGGCACTCTGGAGAACCTGAGGACTGAGGGCAAGATTGGTCGGATCGGATTGTCAGAGGTCACCGTCACCGAGCTCGGCCAGGCACGTCAGATCATTGATGTGGCGAGCGTGCAGAACCGATATAACGTGCTCGACCGCGAGCATGAGCCCGTCCTCAGGGCCTGCGAGCAGGCAGGCATAGCGTTTATGCCGTGGCGGCCTGTCGCGGCAGGTGCATCAGGAACAACGGCGGCCATCGCCGCAGTGGCGTCCGAGCTCGGTGCCACCGCCACCCAGATCGCGATCGCCTGGCTCCTCAGCCATTCGCCGGTGATGCTTCCGATTCCTGGTACCGCCCGATTGCGGCATCTCGAGGAAAACCTCGCCGCCGAAGGGCTACGCCTGACTCCCGCTCAACGTGCTGTTTTGGACGGGCTACACCAACCGGCATAGGGCTCGTAGCGTGCACCGCCAACGCACCAGTTCGACACGCTCTGTGACCCCTGTTCAAGCGCCGTGCGTGCTCTGCGGCATGAGCGAGCACCTGATCAAGCGCGTTCACACGGCTCCTCGGTGCGAGCCTGGTGTGCTTGACAAGTTGTTCGAGACCCGCTCGTCGGGTCAGGTCTGAGGCGACCCTCTCGATCTCGGCACGTAGTTCGAGCGCGAGGACACCGGTCTTCTCGGGAGACTCGGCGGGGTTGTTGGTGACGAGGGATCATCATGCGGAGCATGCCCCGGCCACCCAGGCCTGCCGGTGCCGGGAAGGCAGCCACGGCGTACGCCGGGATCTGCTCGACGGCGCCACCGGCCAACTGGCGGACCTGCTGACCGCAGGCTCGGCACCCGACCGCCGTACGCGAGGCCGGTCGCGTGACCGCCGGCCACCGGGGCCCGTCCGTGACCGTGCGGACAGCCGGAAATGCGTTTCTCCGATTGCAGACACTTCGTAGGATCTCCGATGATCAAGGAGGATGACGCAGTGGGCGACTTCCAGCAGTTCGTGACTGATGTGACCCTACGTCTGTCCGCGATGTCCAAGGGCGAGTTGTACGTCGTCGGCGACGGTCTCGACCGGGACTCACTCTGGCTCACCTTTCTCGAGTCCTTCCCCGCCGGCACCAATCTCAGGTTCCGCGAGCGGTCCGAGTACGACTGCTCGACCTGCCGCGGGTTCATCAAGAACCTCGGTAACATCGTCGAGATCCACGATGGACAGGTCCGCTCCGTCTGGTCCGGGGTGTCCGCATCCGACCCGGTCTTCTCAGTCGTCGCCGCCGCAATGGACGAGTTCGTCGGCACGCTGCCGTTGTCCACCATCTTCCGGTCCACCGAGGCGCAGTACGGGACGAGGACGACCCGGACGCTGCGCGACGGCCAGGTCGAGGTGTGGCACCACCTGCACGGCCGGGTGGAGAAGCGGCATCGCGTCGAAGACGTCGGCGCGGCACGGGGCACCTTCGACGCCGCGGTGCAGGTGTTCCAGCGTGGCCTGGCCGAGCTGACCCAGCACGCTCTGGACACCGTCGTCGACCTCATCGACGACAACGCCCTCTACCGCGGCACGGAGCATCGTCGGGCGGTTACCGAGTTCCGGTCACTGCAGAACCGGTGGACGAAGGCGACCGACGGACGTGCCTTCATTTTCGCCAACGCCATGAACCCGGCGGCCCGGTTCCGCAACACGGTGATCGGCACTCTCGTGCAGGATCTCTCCGCAGGCGTCGACCTGGAGCAGGCGGTCCGGTCGTTCGAGACGAAGGTGGCACCGCAGAATTACCAGCGCCCCAGGGCGTTGATCACCCCGGCCATGGTCAAGGCTGCCATGAAGACCATCGACGAGTTGGGCATCGAGGAGTCGTTGCAGCGACGGTTCGCCCGGCTGTCCGACGTGTCGGTCACCAACGTGCTCTGGGTCGACAACGACACACAGTCGCGGATGAAGGACGGCATCGAAGGGCTGCTCATGCAGGCAGCCACCACGAGGTCGGCAGGTGGCCGCCTTCGTGACGCGAAGCCGGAGGAGATTCCCGTGGTCACCTTCATGAAAGACATCCTGCCCGGCGCCGCGACCATCGACCTGTGGGTCGCCAACAGCCACGAGCCGCACTTCGTCAGTCTCACCACCGGCCGGCACCCGGCCGCCCCGCGGCTGTTCACCTGGGACAACGATTTCGGCTGGTCCTACAACGGCAACGTCACCGACTCGATCAAGGAGAAGGTCAAGCGGGCCGGCGGCAACGTCACCGGCAAGCTGCGGGTGAGCCTGTCCTGGTTCAACCACGACGACCTCGACCTGCACGTGTTCGAACCCAACGGCGACCACATCTGGTACAAGGACAAGCGCAACAAGCTGGACGTCGACATGAACGCGGGCGGGGCGTTCTCGCGCGAGCCGGTGGAGAACGTCACCTGGACCGACAACGTCCCCGACGGCGAGTACCGGATCGAGGTGAACCAGTTCAACAAGCGGGAAAGCACCGAGGTCGGCTTCGTGATCGAGACCGAGAGCAACGGGAAGATCGAGCATTACAGCCACGAGCGGGCGGTCGGTCACAAGGAGACCGTCGAGGTGGGCCGGATGACTGTCGTCAACGAGGTGATCACCGCCTTCCGGCCGGGTAAGGACATGCAGCCGGGCAGCGCAGGCAAGGACCTCTGGGGAATCACCACCGAACAGTTCGTGCCGGTGTCCACCATCATGTACTCGCCGAACTACTTCGACGACAGCGAGGTCGGCAACCGCCACTACTTCTTCATCCTGAAAGGGTGCGTGAACGATCAGCCGACCCGGGGAATCTACAACGAGTTCCTCCGCGGCGACCTGCAACCGCACCGCAAGGTGTTCGAGGTTCTCGGCGATCGCACCAAGTGCGAACCGTCCCCGGACCAGCTGTCTGGCCTCGGCTTCAGCTCCACGGTCCGCAGCTCCGTGGTCGCCAAGGTGACCACGACCGGCGGCCGGCGCCACCTCATCAGTATCCAGTTCTGATTTCCTACCCCAGAAGATCGGAGAGAGGCCATCGTGACCATCTTTGAGAAGGCCACACGGGAGAAATTTCGCTACCCGTCGGCCAAGGGACTGCTGACCACGGAACAGCTGTGGGAGCTTCCGCTGACCGCCAAGTCCGGCTTCAGCCTCGATGACGTGGCCAAGGCGGTCAACGCCGAACTCAAGGCCGTCGACACCGAGTCGTTCGTGGCGACCGAGCCCAATCCAGCCAAGGCGACCTTGGAGAGCAAGTTGGAGG
This sequence comes from Plantactinospora sp. CNZ320, assembly GCF_002846275.1. Lineage (NCBI taxonomy): Bacteria > Bacillati > Actinomycetota > Actinomycetes > Micromonosporales > Micromonosporaceae > Plantactinospora > Plantactinospora sp. CNZ320. Next base: position 768,553 of record NZ_PJMP01000001.1, on the reverse strand, counting down.
TCGTCAAGCACGTCATCGCCATCCGCCTCGCCGAGGACCAGGCGGCGAAGGCAGCGGCAGCCAAGAAACTCGAGAAGGAGAAGCTGCTGGCAGTCCTGGGCCGCAAGCAGGACGCGGTCCTGGAAAACCTGACCGAGGCAGAGCTGCTGGCCCGAATCAACAACCTGTAGCCCGCCGACGATCAGCGTCTGCCAGCAGGCCCGCACATCGCCGAGAAGTACGGTCGCCATGCAAGACCTGCGCGACCAGGGTCGGCCCCGGCGCCCAGATGCTGACCGGGGCCGAGGGGACGTCTCGGTCAGGGGTTGATGAGTCTCCATTCGCCTTCGGAGATAACGTCAACGGTGCCATCGACCACCTTGATGGCAGTGTTGTCGTCGATGGCGTACGTCGGGACCGGGATTCCGGCCGCCCACTTCTGGATGTTGGGCAGGTCGGTGTCCTCCATCTCGGGATGATTGAGGTGGGGATACAGCGTGAAGTCCACCAGTCCCAGCGCCCGGTCGGCGCCCTGCGCCATGTCGCTGCCATCAGGGACAAATGCAAGGTCGAATTCGGCGTCGCAGTTGTACGGGGTGACCGCGATGCTCCCGGCGCTGACCCCCACATAAACCGTGTCACTCAGCGACGGCAGGAGGTCAGCCAGGCCCGACTGACGCAGCCAGTAGGTCAGGTAGAGCACATCGCCGCCCCAGACGAGGAGGGCATCGGCCGACCGAACCGCCGGGACCCAGTTCTCTTCTCGGATGGTCGGCAGCGCGGTGAGCTCCAACAACCCCAGGGACTTCCAACCCAGCTGGGACAGCGGGATCGAAGCCCGACCATGAATCGCCTTCCACGCCCTCTCACTCCCGCCGGGAAAGGGGTAGACACCGGTTGGGATGAACAGGGCCGTGGCCTCGGCGATCGGCTTGCCCAACAGGTCGACGAGCGCGTCGGAGATGCTCGGGTTACAGATGCCCGACGACGTGAGAAGGAACTTCATGACATCCGCTCTCCTGAAGACATTGCATAAAGGCGATCATGTTGTCCATGAGGACCGGCGTCCCGACTCGCTAACCCGAGCGACACATCGGTGGATCATCCGCTGGCGGCGTCCAACCGTCAACTGCCGCGGTCTGTTCGTACCGGTCATCGTCGACGCATGCCCGCGTCGGGTTGCCGGATGCCTTTTCGTCGACGCCGCGCTGCCGTCACCAGCCGGGCCTACCCCCGTCGCCCCAGCTGAGCTGTTGGATTTTCTTCGGCCGAAGGTTGTCGAGGGTCGGCTGCCGCAGTGGACAGAATGGTGGGACGAGTCCGACGTCGCGCCGATGTTCCCCGACGCGAAGACCCGCTCAGCGGTGTCTGCTGAGCAGCCGCGGCTGCCGCTGAGCTACTACGAGGGGCTGGTACCCACTCCGGCCGGCTGGGACGAGCGTCCGTGTGGTTACCTGCTGTTCGGCCCCCCGTACGAACCGCTGGCGAAGGAGGCGACGGAGCGAGGGTGGGCTGTCGAACATGTTCCTGGTCGGCATCTCCACCAACTGGTGGAGGCGGAGGCGGTAACGGCCAGGATCGTTGCCATGGCTGCCGCGTGGCACTGACTTGTACCGTTCGCTTTCCCTGGAATCGATCGGACCGGAAAGTCACACCCGCTCAACTCCAGTGACGACGCTCTACTCGGCAGATAATCCCGGGCCTTCGCAGACCGAGGCGCACGAAAACGCGCTCCTATTTGTCAGGCTCGACGAGGCCGCCAGCGTCAGGCGCCACCTTCCACAGCCGGGCGGTCCCGTCTCAACTGCCGGTGGCGAGAGCCGGAGGTCGCAGACGACGAGACACCGGCCGATCGGCAGGTCGCGGCCGAGGACGTGGGCGAAGTACGCGGCTGCGGCGACTGGTTCGGCGACGAAGCCGCATCGGTCGAGTTGTGCCGGGTATGGCTCCACCCGGCGGGGTGGGTGAGCACCACCCTGTCTGGTGCTCCGCCACTGACCCGTCGTGCCTCGGTGCTGACCCGAGCCAGCACGGTGGCGATCGCGTCGGTGACGGTGATTTCCCGTTCGGCGAGCCAGATGACGCGGTCGTCGATCCGCCGTTTCGGGTTGGCCTCGAAGCCTGCGGGGCGGGCCGACGCGGCCCGTTCGGCATCCGTACCGGTCAGCAGCGGCCCGGCACCGGGGCCGGCGAACACCCCGGACGACAGCAGCGGAGAGGCGTCGAACAGCATTGGCCTCGCCGGCCCGTCCGGCCCCGCGAACATCGCCACCGTCGACGAGGTACCGAAATCGACTCCGAGACGATATCCACCCAATGCCACGCGATCACCTTATGGCAATGCCTCAAGATTCCATTGAGGAGTCGCCGGGGCCAGGACCAGCGACTCCTCGACCTCCACGGCTACCGACAGCGTCACCCCGTCGGTCGCGCTATCAACCAGCTCGAACGCCACCGAGTCGGGGCCACCAACACGGCCTAGCGGTGCGTGGCGGTGCGGCTGACGAAGGCACGCCACGCCGCCGGCCGGAAGGTCAGCACCGGACCCGCCGGGTCCTTGCTGTCCCGCACGGCGACCACCCCGGGCAGGTTGTCGGCTACCTCGACGCAGTCGCCACCGCTGGTGCCACTGCGGGTCGACTTCCGCCACCGGGCGTCACTGAGGCGCATGCTGGCTCTCCACTTCCTTCAACAGGGCGAGCGACTGGTCCTGCGGCAAGGCTACGCTGCGAACGCCCTCCCATCGGGCGAGGAGTGCGGCGATCGAGTCCTCGTCATCGACGACGAGCCCGGCAAGCTGGTTCTCCATGTGCCCTACCCAGTTGCCGTCGGCGGATCTGGCCAGGGCGAGCGGGCCGGAGAGGCCGACGTGCAGCCCAGTGCTCGCGGGGATGATGTGCAACTGGATGTAGGGCCGCTCGGTCATCCGCAGCAGGTGCGCGAACTGCTCGGCCATGATGGCATCCGTGCGGCGCAGCGCCGCCTCGTCGATGACGGCGATCACCAGCGGCGGATGGTCCCGGGTCAGGATTTCCTGTCGGGCAATCCGGGAGGCGACCAGCTTCTCGACCTCCTCCTCCGGCCGGGTGGCGTCGAAGCCGAGCACCGCGCGGGCGTAGTTCTCGGTCTGGAGCAGCCCGGGAATCAGGGTCGGGTGGTAGTAGCGAAGCTGTGTCGCGGCCCGCTCGGCGTCCAGCCAGGCCCTGAACCAGGACGGCTCACTGTCCCGCTGCGCCGCCTTGAGTAGGGACACGAACAGGCCGCCGGTCTCCAGGATCTCGTCGGCCCGGGTGGCGTACGGCATGTCGACTGCCCGCGTACCGGTCTCCACTGCGGAGACAGTCGAGGCCGAGTAGTTGCTCCGCTTGCCGAACTCCTCCTGCGGCATGCCGCGCAGGGCTCGCTGCCTGCGGAGCTGGTCGCGGAGGAAGGCGAAAGCGTCCTCGTGTTCCATCGGACCTCCAGAGGGTTGTCTCAGATCACCATCAGTTCGCCAGTCGCCGCCGCCGGCTCACCAGAGCTGCGCCGTGACCTGCTCGATCGCCTTCCGAGCCTAGTGCCGTCCACAGCAGAGTGTCACCCAGCGGAACTGCTCGGTGACCGTCAAGCGCCCGGGTGGAACCTGCCTCGGGAGCCGGTCCCGACCTCCCCCCGCCGGGATCGGCTCCCTTCCACTCCGGAGGAGGTTGTGATGAGAAGGCTGCTTCGGCATCTGACCGGACCACGGCCCTGCCACCGCCGGGACTGGCGCCGGCTCTGGCGGTACTGCCGCTGCGGTTGGCGCTGGCGCTGCCCGGATTCGACGGAACTGATCCCCACGCCCTACCAACCGCTGCCCCCGGTGCAGTTGACCGAGGCGGAGCGGGCCGAGATTCGTACCCTCTCGGCCACGCCGCCGTCCGACGCAGCGGAGACGGCCCCACCGGCGCGGGCGGGCAACCGGCGGCCCGGGTGGGACGCGCCCACCCGGTCACATCTGGCGAACGGCCGGGCGGGTGGACTGACACCCGGCCAGGAGTACCGCGCCCGCCGTGGCGCGCGGGCGTGACCGGTGATCGGCCCGCAGGAACGTTGGCGTAAGCACATCCCGACGCATCCGTCGTACCGGTGCCGCAGCTGCACCGACCCCTGGCCCTGCCCACCCGCGCGGCTGGCGCTGGCGACCGCCTATCGGAACGACCGGGTGGGCCTGATGGTGTATCTCGGCGCGCACCTCGCCCGCGCGCTGAGCGAGCAGCCCGACACACATCCCGCACTGCTCGCCGGGCAGATCCTCTACTGGGTACCCCGCCGCCGCTGACCGCGTCGCCAACCGAGCCGGCCACTGCCACGCAAACCCGGGCGCACAGGCGGAGGCAGCTCCACACTCTTCGCTGTCGAACCGAGACATTCGCCACATGCGGCACTCCACCGACGAGGCGCCGCAACCGGTACTAACCCTCCATGACCAGATCCTGGATCTCAAGTTGGGCATCGACAAGCTTGGCTGCCGCAGGTAACCCTCGCAGTCGTTTCCCCAACGGAGTCCGCTCTGTCCACATCAGAATCCGCGGTTGTCCATATAGGATCGGCGCAACGGATTCATGTTCCGGTCCGGTACCGGACGGGCTTGCCCAGCGGGCACTGATCAGCTTTGCTGGGCGAGCCATCTTTCGCAGATGCACGGGGGCTTCTGATCGAATCAAGCGTGGCGGGGACGCCCTGTCCCGCTACCCTCGGTCGCCCCGTGCGGTAGAACCGCAAGGAGCCTGCATGAACAAGCGCGTGGGCGCGGCTGTCGCCGCGCTCAGCCTGGGCCTCGCGACGGTGGCGGCGACCCCGCCCCTGTCCGCGTCAGCCACCCCGCCCGGAACTCCTCCGTCCACCCTGGTGATCCCTGGGGACAACTTCCACCCGGAGAGTGTCACCGCCGCCGGCTCGGACGTCTACGCCGCCAGCATCGTCACCGGTGCCGTCGTGCGGTTCCGGCAGGGTGTCTGGACCGCGGAGGAGTTCGTCCCGGCAGGCGTCAACATCGGCACCGCGGGCATCCTGGCCGACATCGCCCGCAACGTACTGTGGACCTGCGGCATCGATCTGAGCTTCCAGACGCCGACCGTCCTGCGGGCGTTCAGCCTGACCACCAAGTCGATCGTCGCCACCTACACCGTGCCCGACCGGGGCGTCTGCGCCGACATCGCGCTGGTGGGCAGTGACGTGTTCATCACCGACACGGTCGACCCCACCCAGTCGCCGGCGTTGCCCGGCCGGATCCTGAAGCTGACCACGCCGAGCCCCAACTCCGCCGTCGGTGGCACGCTGAGCGTCTGGTCGGCCGACCCGGCTTTCACCCAGCCGACGGGCGGATTGCAGATCAACGGAATCGCGTACGACGGCAAGTCCAGCATCTACACCACCAACTACAGCGGCGGCCGGCTGGTCCGGGTCGACATCGCCGCGGACGGTTCCGCCAAGCCGGCCGTGGTGGTACCGGTGTCGCGTCCGTTGCAGAACCCTGACGGCATCCGCATGCTCGACGCCAACCGGCTGGTCGTCACCGAGAACGCGGGCCCGGTGACCGTGATCGACGTCCGCACCGGCGCGGTAACCGAATACGCCACCGTCGACCAGCCGTCCTCCGTCGTCCGGGTCGGCGACTGGCTGTGGGTCGCCGAGGGACAGATCCTGCGCCTGCAAACCGGCCAGCAGCCGAACATGCCCTTCAAGATCCGCCGTCTGCTGGTCGAACCGACCGCGTAGTCCCAGCCAGCCGCCACCGGTCGCCCGCCGCCCTGACACCAGACCGGCCCGCCCCGGATCGCCGATCCTCCTTCGGCCTCCGGGGCGGGCCACCTGCGGCGAGCACTCCGGAAGGACGACGGGCGCGGTGGTCCGGCGGTCGACCGGAGCGCTCCGGTCGACCGCCGGACCGGCCAGCCGGGTCGGCGGGGTGCTGCGGTCCTGCCACCGGGGAGGAAGCGGCTACCGTCGGCCCCGACCCGCCGCCCGCTGGCGCGGGGAGATGGTCAGAAGACGCTGCGCGGCCGCCGCCCCCGGGTGGAGACGAACTGGTACGACAGCGAGGCGAACGCGGGATCCTTGGCGAGGTCCCGGAACCCCTGCAACTGGTTCGGGGAGAGTCCGGTGGCGAGCAGCCGCGGTTCGAGCTGGCGGGAGTTCGTCTCGTGCAGCGAGGCCCCGGTCGACCCGCCCGGCCAGCTCTGCGAGTGGGTGATGGTGTCCACGTCGACCAGCCCGGCCAGCACCATCTCGGTGTGCACGTCCTGCGCCCAGGCCAGGTCGGCGCCCCGGTCCTGGAGGATGCCGAGGGTCGCCTCCATCACCTGCTGGAAGAGTTTCGCCGCGTCGTCGGTCGGCGCGGCGAGCACCCGCAACCCGGCGGTGCAGTCGAACTCCTCGACGACCAGGGCGCCACCCGGGGCCAGTGCGCCGATCAGCTCGGCAAGCACCCGCCGCCGCTCGGGCAGGTGCAGCAGGACGAGTCGGGCGTGGATGACGTCGAACGGGCCGCCCTCCGGCGCACCGGTCCGGACGTCGTGCTGGCGTACGACGAGATTCTCCTCCGGCTCCAACCTGGACGGTTCGATGTCGGTGGCGACAACCAGGCCGGTGGGGCCGACGACCCGGGCCATGTGCCGGGCGATCGAGCCGCCGCCGGCACCCAGCTCCCAGCATTTCGCACCGGGGGTCAGCACCGGGGCGAGCCGCTCCGCCGTTATCGGATCGAGGAACGACTCCAGCGCACGCATCTGCGCCTCGGCCTCCGGAGAGCGGTTGTCGAACGCGTAGCTGCTCTTCACAGGGGTGGCAGTCACGATCGGTACCTCCTTCGTGATGATCTGTCACGACGACCCGCCCAGGCGTCATCGCGCGTCGGCACCGGAGAAACAGGGAGGGACGGTGCGGACACGCAAGTCAGCGGTACGGCGAGCGTCGGGGATCCGACGGTTCTCAGGGTGCGGGTGAGGAAGAGGAAGAGGATGAGGTCGTGGCGGAACTCGGTTCCGCCGGGGCGGAATCAGGCACGAGCGCGTCCGGGCCTCCCGTTGGCCCGGAACGGGCGGAGTCGGGCCCGGTCGGGGCCGTCGACTCCTGGCCGGGCGGGACCGGTCCGGTCCCTGCCGGCGTGGCCGTGCCCGCCACACTGAGTACCGCCTCCACCGGGGCGGGGTCGGCGCGCACGGCGGCCGTCGAGTCCGTGAAGACCAGCCGGCCGTAGTCCAGCACCGCGATCCGGTCGGCGACCTCGATCGCGTGCTGGAGCTGTTGTTCGACAAGCAGGATGCACAACCCGGCTGCGGCGAGCCGGGTCACGAGTTCCCGGACCCGGGCCGCCAGGTCCGGAGCGAGCCCCTCGCCCGGTTCGTCGAGGAGCAGCACCCGGGGCTGGGTGAGCAGCGCCCGGGCGATGGCGAGCATCTGCTGCTCGCCGCCGGAGAGCTGGTTGCCCCGGTGGTCCAACCGCTCGGCCAGCCGGGGCAGCAACTCCAGCACCCCGGCCACCGTCCAGTTCGGACCGGACCGCGATCCGCCCCGGCGGCGCACCGAGGCGGCCAGGGTCAGGTGCTCGGCCACGGTCAGCCGGGGAAAGACCCGGCGTCCCTGCGGCACCAGGCCGACACCGGCCCGGGCCACCCGGTGCGCCGGCCTGCCGGCCAGATCCACGCCGTCGACCGCGACCACTCCCCGGTACGGCCGCAGCAGCCCGGCGACGGCGTGCACCAGGGTGCTCTTGCCGGCGCCGTTGCGGCCGACAAGCGCCTGCACCGTACCGGCCGGCACCTCGATGTCGATGTCGTGCAGCACCGTACCGCCGTCGTAGCCGGCGTACAGGCCCTGCACCCGGAGCATCACCGCACCGCCTCGGCGTACGCCCGCCGCACGGCGGGAGCGGTGCGGATCTCGTCCGGCTCGCCACTGGCGACCAGCCGTCCGTCGTGCAGCACGGTGACCGTGTCGGCAAGCGCATACACCAGGTCGAGCCGGTGCTCCACGAGGAGCACCGAGACGTGCCGGGGCAGCCCCGCCAGCAGTTCCGCCAACCGGTGCACCTCCACGTTGGACAGCCCGGCGGCCGGCTCGTCGAGCAGCAGCAGGCGCGGCCGGCCGGCCAGTGCCATGGCGATCTCCAACTGGCGCCGCTGGCCGTGCGACAGGTGCGCGGCAGTCGTCGACGCCGTGCCGGCGAGTCCGACCCCGTCCAGCAGGGCCATCGCCGGTTCCCGGAGCAGGCGTTGGTACCGGCTGCGGGTGCGTACCCCCCGGAACCCGCCCGCCTGGTGCCAGCCGGCCACCACCACGTTCTCCACGGCGGTCAGCGACGGCCACACGGCCGGACGCTGGTGGATCCGGCCGATCCCGATCCGCGCCCGGCGTGCCGGGCCGAGCCGGGTGATGTCCCGGCCGTCGAAGTGGATCCGTCCACCGTCGACCCGGGTCGCCCCGCCGATCAGGTCGAGCAGGGTCGTCTTGCCGGCACCGTTCGGCCCGATCAGGGCGTGCCGCTCCCCGTCGGCGACCCGCAGGTCCACCCGGTCCACCGCGACCAGCGAGCCGTACCGGCGGACCACCGCCTCGGCGCTCAGCAGTGCGGTCATTGTTTCTCCCCGCTCGACACCCGTGCGGCGCCGACGGGTTCGCCCCGGGACGGGCGGCCCTGGATTCCCGTCCCGGGGCGATCCCCCGGCCCGGTCCGGCCCCGGGAACGGGACCTGACCAGGTTGGCGAGTTCGGCCGAGGAACCGGCCACCCCACGGGGGAAGAGATAGGCGGTCAGCACGAAGAGACCGCCGAGCAGCAGTGGCGCGTACCCGGGCAGCAGGCCGGAGAGCCAGTCCCGTACCGCGACCACCAGGGCGGTGCCGACTATCGCGCCACCGATCGACGCCGCCCCACCGATCACCACGCCGAGCAGCAGCAGTGCGGAGACGTCGAAGCCGAAGTCGGCAGGCGAGACGTACTGCTGTGCGGTGATCAGCAGCGAACCGGCGACTCCCGCCACCGCACCCGCCCCGACGAAGGTCACCGCCAAATATCCGGTGACCCGGTGTCCGGAGGCGCGGGTCCGCGCCTCGTCGTCCCGGCTGGCCCGCAACAGCAGCCCGGCCGGCGTACGCAGAAGCATCACCATGGCCGCTATCACCACCCCGACCACGACCAGCGTGTACAGATAGCGTGCCCGGTCGCTGGCCAGTGGAGCCATGCCCCAGACGGGCTGGATCGCCGGGATTCCGGCGAGCCCGTCGGTCCCTCCGGTGACCGACGTCCACCGACCGGCGGCGGTCACCGTCAGTTCACCGATGGCCAGGGTAATCATCAGGACGACCACGCCTCGGGCGTACACCACCAGCGGGACGGTGAGCAGGGCGAAGAGTGCCCCGGCCACCGCACCGGTGAGCACCTGCACCACCCCGACCGGCGAGACGTGCATCGCGACCAGGGCACTTGCGTAGGCACCGGCGGCGTACGGCCCGGTCTGGCCGAGCGTGGGCAGCCCGGCCAGCCCGGTCAGCAGCGCCACGCTCACCCCGACGAGTCCCAGCACCAGCGTGCGGGCGAACAGCGAGGTGGTGTAGGCGTCCACCGACCAGGGCACCGCGACCGCCATCAGGAGCAGTCCGGCTCCCCCGGCCCGGATCAGCCAGCGCCGGGCGACCGGGGTCACGTCGTACTCCCGGGGCGCAGCCGCAGGAACCGGCCGGGCAGCCCACGCGCCCGTACGGCCAGCACCAGGGCCATCGCCGCGAAGAGCAGGAACGGCGCGGCCGTCGGCGCCAGCGCGACGCCGAGGCTCTGGATCTCGCCTACCGCGAGGGCGGCCAGCAGGGTGCCCTGGACCGAGCCGAGGCCGCCGAGCACCACCACGACCAGCGAGAGCAGCAGCACCGTGTCGGCGGTGGTCGGTGCCGGGCCGATGATCGGCGCCCCGAGCACCCCGGCGGCCCCGGCCAGCGCCCCGGCCGCACCGAGCACGCCGAGCCGGATCCGGGCCGGGTTCACCCCGAGGCAGGCGACCATGTCGGCGTCGTCGACCGCCGCCCGGACCAGCATCCCGGCCCGGGTCCGGGCCACCGCCAGCCAGAGCAGCACCGCGATCACCGCCGCCACACCGATGAAGACCAGCCGGTACGCCGCGTACCGGTACCCGGCCACCTCCACCGAACGGTCCAGCGCGGCCGGGATGTGCACCGGAAGGCTGTCCGGACCGAACGCGGTGATCAGCAGGGCACCTCCGGCCAGCGCGACCCCGAAGGTCAGCAGCGCCTGGGTCAGGTGGTCCCGCCGGGCGACCGGCGCGAGCAGGCCCGCGAGCAGACCTCCCGCACCGGCCGCCGCCAGCGTTCCCAGGCCCAGGGCGAGCAGCAGGCTCCCCCAGCCGCCGTCCAGCACCGCCGCGGCGAGGTACGCGCCGATCGCGTAGAGCAGGCCGTGCGCCAGGTTGAGGATGTTCGCCACACCGAAGCAGAACACCAGCCCGGAGGCGGCGACGAAGAGCAGCAGCCCGTAGGCGATGCCGTCCAGCGCCGGGATCAGGTACGGGTCGACCGGGCCGAGTACCCGTGCCGCCTGGACCGTCATCCGCCCACTGTCGCCAGGTCGCCGACGACCGTGTTGGAGAGCGCCCGCCCGTCCTGCCGGACCTGCCGCAGATACCACTTCTGCACAGGCGAGTGCGTCGACTTGGAGAACTGCCAGGTCCCGCGCGGACTGTCGATCTGGCCGAGTCCGGCGATCGCCGTGTTGATCTCCTCCGGGGTGGGGTTGTCGCCTGCCGCGCCGATCGCCTTGTCCAGCACCGCCGCCGCGTCGTACGAGGCCATCGCGTAGGTGGTCGGCGAACCGTCGTGGTTCTCCTTCCAGGCGGCCACGAAGGAGCGGTTCTCGGCGTTGTCCAGGTCGGGCGAGTAGTTGAGTACGGAGTAGATGTTCCGGGCCGCCTCGCCCTGTGCGTTGAGCACACCGCCCTCGGTGAGGAAGCCGGCGGCGTAGAGCGGCAGGTCCTTGATCTCCGACTGGGCGTACTGCTTGACGAAGTCGACCGCGGCGGTGCCGGCGTAGAAGGTGTAGACCGCCGCCGCACCGGATTCCTTGATCTTGGCGAAGTACGGCAGGAAGTTCGTCGTCTGCGGGAACGGCGTCCAGAGTGTCTTGCCGTCCGGGTTGGCGAGCTTGCCGCCGACCTCGGTGAACGTCTCGGTGAAGCCGCGCAGCTGGTCGTGCCCGCCCTGGTAGTTCGGGCCGATCGCGAAGACCTCGCCCTTGACGTTGTCCCGCACGTACTCGGCGATCGCCGCGCCGGTCTCGTCGGAGAGGTAGGAGGTGAACCAGGACCGGGAGTTGTCCTTCAGCCCGGGGTTGCCGTTGGAGCCGACGAACGGGATCTTCCCCTCGGCGAGCACCGGGGCGACCCCGGCCACCGAGCCGCCGCCGACGATGCCGGTGAGCACCTGCACCCGGTCCTGTTTGATCAGCTTCGTCGCCGCCGGTACGGCGGTCTGCGCGCCGTTGCCCTCGTCGGCGACGATCAGGTCGACCTTGTGCCCGCCGAGCTTGCCGTCGTGCATCCGCAGGTACAGCTCGAAACCGTCGCGGATCTCGGTGCCGACCGCCTCGTAGGTGCCGGAGAGCGAGGCGAGCAGGCCGATCTTTATCGTGCCCGGCGTGCCGCCGGTGTCGCCGCCGCTGTTGCAGGCGCTGCCGGCCACGGTCAACCCGATGGCGAGCAGCGCACCGGTCAGGGCGCGACGCCGGCTCGTACCGGTGGGGAAAGGCATGACTTCTCCAGTCAGAGGGGTGAGGAAGGTTGTGGGGAAGATGTGCTCGTGGTGCTGGGGCCGCCGGAACTGGCTCCGGACCGGCGTACGCGCCGCGTCAGCGTCCCTGCGCCACAGCGGTACGGGCGGTCGGGGTCAGTACGTCTCCAATCCGGTTCGCCAGTTCTGTCATCTCGTAGGAGACCTTGCCGACGTCGCAGGTGGGCGCCGCGAGTACCAGCAGCGAGGCACCGTCGTTGAACGCCATCGAGAACATGAAGCCGCCCTCGAGCTGGGTGACGTTGGAGATCACCGCGCCCGCCTCGAAGAAGCCCGCCGCGCCCCGGAGCAGGCTGACCAGGCCGCTGCCGGTCGCCGCGAGCTGGTCGGCCCGGTCCGGTGGCAGGTTGCGGGTGGAGGCCACCATCAGCCCGTCGCTGGAGATGGCGATCGCGTGGCTGACCTCCGGGGCCCGCTCGACGAAACTGTCCAGCATCCAGCCGAGATCTCGTTGGTTCACGTAGTACTCCCTGTCGCGTCGCTTGTCGCCGAGGCGTTCACCAGCTTTGGACGGCGGGCGGCCACCCCCCGGGCGTAGGCGGCCATCGCGTTGGCCACCTCGGCCGGGTCGCGGTGCTCCGAGACCGGCTGCTGTTCCGGTGGCAGCGCGACGCCACCCGGCACCAGGTGCCGCTGCGGCTGACGGATCGGGAGCCCGGACGAGGTGGTCGCGGAGATGTCCGGGTTGACCAGCCCGGTGGCCGCCCGCCAGCCCTCGTCACCCCGGGTCTGCCAGCCGGTCGCGGCGTAGCCACCGTTGGACCCGTCGGCCCCGTTCGACGCACCGACCGGCGCGCCGGCCTGCGGAGCGACCGGTGCGGGGCTGCTCGGCACCGGGCCGCCCGACACCTGGCCGCCCGACACCTGGCCGCCCGACACCTGGCCGCCCGCGCCGTTGCCGATGGCCGCCCCGGCCGGCGGGCCGGACCTGTCAGTCCGGAACCAGTTGTTGACCTGCTCGAAGATGACGAGTTCCTGGGTCGGGTCGTCACCCCGGCCCGTCCGCTGGGCCGGCGCCGGCCGGAAGACCGAGGTGGCCGGCAGCGCCCGCTCCGCCACCGGTCGCCGGGGCGGACCGCTCGGGTTGACCGTCGACGAGGCGGCCGGCACGGCGGTACCGCGCGCCCGGCCCTCCGGCATCGCCGACAGCCGGCCGGGCGCCAGCAACTGGGTCTCCGGCGGTACCGGCCGGATCAGCGTCGCCGGCAGCGAGATCTCGGCGATGGTGCCGAGCTTGGGGCCGGGCCGCAGTTCGACAGCCACCCCGAGCCGGCCGGCGAGTTGGCCGACCACGACCAGACCCATCGCCCGGACCGCCGCCACGTCGGTGGCCGGTGGCCGGGCCAGCAGGTCGTTGAGCTGTGCCAGCCGTTGCAGCGAGAGCCCCACACCCTCGTCGCTGACCTGCACGATGACCCGGTCACCGAGGCTGCGCGCGGTGACCCACGCCTCGGTCTCCGGCGGTGAGTAGGTGGTGGCGTTGTCCATCAGCTCGGCGAGCAGGTGCACCACCTCGTCGACCTTGTCGGCCGCGACCGCCACGTCCGGGTCCACGACGCCGATCCGGACCCGGGTGTAGTGCTCGATCTGCGACAGTGCCGCCTGGACGACCTTCTGCATCGGTACGTCCTCGTGGCGTACCCGACCAACGCCGACACCGCCGAGCACCAGGAGGCTGGCGTTGATCCGTCCCATCCGGGTCGCCAGGCTGTCCAGGGTGTAGAGCTGCTGCAACCGCTCCGGGTCGGTCTCGTCCTGCTCGACCTTGTCCACCTGGGCCAGTACCGCGTCCACCAGTCGCTGCTCGCGGCGGCTGAGGTGGACGAAGATGTCTGCGGTGTTGGCCCGCATCACCGCCTGCTCGGCTGCGGTCCGCACAGCCGCCTGGTGTACGGCGGTGAACGCCTGCCCCACCTCGCCGATCTCGTCTCCGCTGGCCGCCTCCAGGTTGGAGGCGGACGCCCTGGCCAGGGCCTCCGGATGGATGCCGGCGCTGTCGAGGCTGCGCAGCTCGGCGACCATCGCCGGCAGTTCGGTGTACGCCACGGAGTGCGCCGCGTCCCGCAACCGGCGCAGCCGTCGGGTGATCTGCCGGGCGACCGCCCAGGTGACGAGTACGGTCAGCAGCAGCGCGACCGCCATCGCGGCGCCCTCGGCGACGGCCCGCCAGCGCTGCTCCACCCGGGCCGCGTCCACCTCGGCCAGCACGGCGGCGTCGACCCGCTGCTGCACCTCGAAGAGCCGGGCGGCCCAGCCCTGGGTGGCGCCGATCCAGGCGTTGGTGCCCACCTCCAGCGGGGCGCCGACCTCGGCCCGGGAGACCTGGTCCTGGAGTCGTTGCAGGGCCAGCGCCTCCTTGCCGCTGCCCGCCTGCTCCCACCACACCTGCCACTGCCCGGGGGCGAGGCCGAGGAAGGCCAGGCTGGATTCGGTGAATCCGGTACGGGCGGCGGTGATGTCCTGCTGCATCGCCGGAGTGAGCTGGCCGGCGGCGATGGCCCGCAGCACCGCCACCTGCTGCTGGCCGAGCGCCTCCGCCGTCTTCGACAGCGCGGCGGCGGCCCGGATTCCGTCCGCTACCTGCGCCGAGACGACGCCCTGGGCGATCGACTCCCGGTAGGCGAGCAGGTCGGCGATGATGATCCGGTAGCTGAACGTGGTGGCCGAGACGGCCGCGTGCGCGGCGGTACGCACCTGGGTGCGCAGCGGCTGGAGGTCGGCCAGCGCCTTGTCGATCCGGGCCAGCACGACGCCCGGTCCGCTGGTCGGCCCGGGGGCGAGCGCGCGTTGACGCTGGTAGCGCGCGACGATCTCGTCGGTGTCGGCGGCCTGCCGGGCGTAGGTGTCCTGTTGCCGGGGGGTGGCGGCGGTCAGCAGGTCGGCCGCGGCCGCGCGTTCCCGCTGGAGCTGGTAGGCCAGCCGGCCCGCCTCGGCGCCCAGTTGGGCAAGTACGCCGAGGTCGCTTGCCTGTCCGGCCTGGCGGGCGCTGTCGGCGAGGGCGAGTCCGGCGAACCCGACGACCGCCACCAGCGGTGCGGCCACGATGATGCGCATCCGAGAGGCGATCTTCCAGCCGCGTCGGGGTACGGGCTGGGGTCGGGCCGCGTGGGATCGGGTGCTCGAGGCCAAAACTGACTCCCACGGCTCGTCATCGAGGGGATCTGCATCTTGCAGTTAGCAAGTCCCATTGCGCCGGACCGGCGGGGCGGGCAACAGGGTTAACCGTGGTACAAACAGCTCGTACCACTATCTGTACCCGCCGATGAACAGGCAGTTACCTTCGCAGGCAGCGGTATCCGCGAGGACCCACCAGGCCACTCCCGGCCAGGCGTCGTCGCTGTTCCGCGACTCAGCGAACCCTCCGGTGTCGAGGGTTCAGTGCCGGCGGCGCAGCGCGCCGACCCGACCCCGCCGGTGGGCCTCGACGAAGGGCCGGCGAGCCTCGCCGACCGGCCGCCGCGACTCGACCGCCGGTTGCCGCGACTCGGCCACCGACTGCCCGGGCTCGGCCACCGGCCGCCCGGCCTCCATCGCCGGCTGCCGGGGTGGCTCCGCCGACGGCGGCGGGTCCGTAGCCGGGCCGGCGTCGCCGCCGTGCAGCCGATGCACCTGCGCCGCCAGGCGGTGCGCCTCCTCGGTGAGCCGATGCGCCTCCGCCGGTGGCGGCTGGTCCGCACCCGCCGGACGGTAGACCCGGAGCATCTGGTCGATCAGGTCCCGCAGCTCGTCGATCGCCTCCACCACGGACTGCCGCTCCTCCACCGGGGCCATGGGCTCGGCTCCGGCCCCGTCCGGCCGCCCGGCCGCGCCCGGGCGCGGCCCACGACGCCCGTCGGCGGCGATCTGTTCGACCGCCACCCGTGGCCAGAGCGCGGTGAGCAGACCCCCGGTTCCGAGTACGTCGTCACAGCGCACGGCCAGCTCCTGGCTGCCGTACCGGCGACCCGCCTCGACCGCCGCCACCGTCTCCCGGCTGAACCGCACGCGGTCGGCGAGGGCGCGCTGGGTCAACCCCTTGCGGGTACGCCAGCGGCGCAGTTCGCGCTGGAACTGTCGGGTGGCCATCGATTCCGCGGTACCTGACGACGCAGCGTCCATTTGCTCACCTTCGTTGGTCAGCGATCCGATCAGTCGCACCAGCTCATGAGACGCCGGGACAGATCATGACCCGGCATTTGCCGGGGCCAATTCTTACCCTCGCAGCGACGGGTGTGAAGCCTTACGCGCCACCTATCGTTGACGGTAAGTGAAAAACCTCGCGCGCCGAGCTACTTGACGGTACGAAAATGATCTCGGAAGGAACCCGCGGCCACCGGCTGCCCGGATTCACCCCTTCCGCCGTGAGCGACGAATGGCGACAGCCGGCAATCACCGGCCCGCGAGCGGGAGCTCGGGTGACCCGTCAAGGTGACGACGTCCATCGATGCCTTGACGTTCATTCACAGACCGTGATCCGGGCCGGGTGGATCCCACCCGCCGGTGGGCGTACCTGTCGACACCGGGGCGGACCCGTGGTCGGGCGACGGTCGAGCGCGACGCGCGGCGGGACCGTCGACAGATCAACCGGCCGGTACGGGATCGGCTAGGCGGCGTAACCGGCGAGCGTGTCCGGCGGATCTTCGGTCCGTTCCCTCGGCGTACCGGCGATATCGACGACGGCGGGCAGCATCCGGTGCGCCCGGAACGCGACATTGGGCTTGTAGACGGTCACGTGACCCGGCACCAGACGCAGCCCGGGAATTGCCTCCGCGAGCCGTACGAGTGCGATCCTGGCCTCCAGACGGGCGAGTGCCGCGCCGATGCAGAAATGCGGACCGTAACCAAAGGAGAGATGATCCTTGACGTCTTCCCGGCCCGGATCGAACCGATCCGGACCGGTGAACACCGCAGGGTCGCGGTTCGCGGCGCCGACCAGGAGCAGGCATCGTTGCCCGGCGGGGATGGCGACGCCGCCGATGGTGACCGGTCGCAGGGTGACCCGCAGCCAGCCGTCGATGGCCGGGCCGAACCGGAGCGCCTCTTCCAGGAAGGCCGGCACCTCGCCCGGGTCGTCGGCGATCCGCTGCCAGCGGCCGGGCGTCGACAGGGCCAGTTCCAACCCGTGCGCGAGAAGCCCGGCGGTGGTCTCGTGGCCGGCGACCAGCAGGTTGAACGCCATGCTGGCGACCTCGGCCACGGTGAGGACCTCGTCGTCGCCGTCGCGGTAACGCAGCGCCCGGGAGACGAAGTCGTCGCCGTCGAGGTCGCCCCGGGCCCGCTCGTCGACCAGACCCTGGCAGTAGTGCCAGAAGTCGAGCAGCCCCTGAGCCAGGCGTACCTGCTCGGCGGGGTCGGGTCGGCCCCAGACGAGGGCGATCTGGTCGTCGGCCCACTGCCGGATCCGGGCGGTGTCCCGGTCGGGTACGCCGAGGATGTCCAGCACCACCAGCAGCGGCAGCAGGGCGGTGAACTCGCCGATCAGGTCCACCACCTCGCCCCGGCGGGCGGCGACCTCGTCGACGAGTTCGTCGACCCGGCGCCGCACGATCGGCCCGTACTGGGCGGCGACCCGGGGGGCGGTGTTGGCGAAGGTGGCCCGCAGTGCCCGGCGGGTGCGGGTGTGCACCGGGGAGTCGGCCGCGGCAGTGGTCGGCGGGGCGTCGAGCCGCATCACGATCGCCAGGGCCTCGGGACACATCTCGTAGACCGGAGCCAACGTGAGGGCGTTACCGAAACTGTCGGCGTCTCCGAACGCCTGCCGGACGTGCTCGTGCCGGCTGAGCAACCACATGCCGAGATCCTCGGCGTAGTGCACGTCCTCGGGACGGTCCAGCAGATCCCGCCACACCGTTGCCGGGTCGGTCAGATAGCTACCAGCAAACGGGCTGAGTTCCATGGCCGCCTCCTGACCCGCGCTCAGCGCGCTGACGTGGGAGTTCCGATGGCGCCCGACGGCAATACTCCACCCATCGGGAATCAGTTGCCCCGGAACTCTCGACGACATCTGGGAATCTCACGATGCGCTGCGACAGTCGGTAAGTCAAGGCATTCGTTTGTGCCATTGTATTGGCGCCGGGGCGACGCGCCGGCCATCCGGGGTCGGGGTGTCGCGCCGGCGCCGGGGACGCAAGTTGCCCCCTGCACCTTGCCTCCTGGTCACAGTGGCTGGTCAGAGGTCACACCGAGTCACCGGATCCGGGGGCGGCCGGGTCGTGAGACCATCTCGGGACGACCGGCTCGCCGATCGGCACACTGTCCTCAAGGGAGCGGATAATTGCGGCCGATCGGCGCAGACTGAGCGATGGTTAGGGTAGATCGACGCCAATACTAATGAGTTGTGAAGAGACACGTACGACGTTCTGCGGAAACGCGTACGCCACGATGCGGTCACCAGATCGCCGCCCCCCGGCAACGCAACCACCGCGCCGCCCCGGCCCACCCGCCCGCCTGAGGTGTAAGGAAGGGCCCCCGCATAGCGTTTTCTGTTGTAGCGGGGGCCCTTCCTTACAGCCTGGCGGGCGCGTGTGAGGATGGCCCACCATGCGGGCGGTGGTGTTCGAGGAGTTCGGTGGGCGACCGGAGCTGCGTACGGTGCCGGATCCGGTACCGAGTCCGGACGGCGTGGTGATCGAGGTCGGTGCGACCGGGCTGTGCCGCAGCGACTGGCACGGCTGGCAGGGGCACGATCCGGACATCCGGCTGCCGCACGTACCGGGGCACGAGTTCGCCGGTGTCGTGGTGGCGGTCGGTACGGCGGTACGCGGCTGGCGCCCCGGTGACCGGGTCACCGCCCCGTTCGTCTGCGCCTGCGGCACCTGCCCGGCCTGCCTCGCCGGGGACCAGCAGGTCTGCGAGCGGCAGACGCAGCCCGGCTTCACCCACTGGGGCTCGTACGCCGATCTGGTCGCGGTCGAGCACGCCGACGTCAACCTGGTCCGGCTCCCCGACGAGCTGAGCTTCGCCGGTGCCGCCGCGCTCGGCTGCCGGTTCGGCACCGCGTTCCGGGCCGTGGTCGCGCAGGGCCGGGTGACCGCCGGGGAGTGGGTGGCGGTGCACGGCTGTGGCGGGGTGGGACTCTCCGCGGTGATGATCGCGGTGGCCTGCGGCGCCCGGGTGGTGGCGGTCGACGTCAGCCCGGACGCGCTGGATCTGGCCCGCCGGTTCGGTGCCGCCGTCTGCCTGGACGCCGACACGCTGCCCGGCCCGCAGGCGGTGGCCGAGGCGATCCGCGAACTCACCTCCGGCGGTGCGCACCTCTCGCTGGACGCGCTGGGCAGCGCGCCGACCTGTGTCGGGTCGATCGAGAGCCTGCGGCGGCGGGGCCGGCACGTGCAGGTCGGGCTGCTGCCGGCCGCGAACGGGCACCCGGCGGTGCCGATGGACCGGGTCATCGGGTACGAGTTGGAGCTGCGTGGCAGCCACGGGATGGCCGCGCACGCGTACCCGGAACTGCTGGCCCTGGTCGGCGCCGGGGTGCTCCGACCGGCCGAACTGGTGACCCGGACGATCGGGCTGGCCGAGGCACCGGCGGCGCTGGCCACGCTGGACCGGCCCCCGGTCGGCGGCATCCGGCTGATCGAGCCCGGTCGGGGCTGACCGATCGAGCCCGGCCGGGGCTGACTGATCGAGCCCGGTCGAGCCTGACTGATAGAGCGCGGTCAGACCTAACTGATCGAGTCCGGTCGGGGCTGACCGCCCGACGCTGCCGGCGGGTCGGCATCGGTGTTCGTCAAGGCCCGTTCCGAATGCTTTCATTGGTGCCATGGCGAACCCGGTGATCTTGACGGTCGACGACGACCCGGCGGTGTCGCGCGCGGTGGCCCGGGACGTGCGGCGGCGCTACGGCGACCGGTACCGGGTGGTCCGCGCCTCCTCCGGCGAGGAGGCGCTCACCGCGCTGCGGGAGATCAAACTTCGTGGTGACCAGGTCGCGGTGCTGCTGGCCGACTACCGGATGCCGCAGATGAACGGCATCGAGTTCCTCGAAGCGGCGATGGACCTCTTCCCGACCGCCCGCCGGGTGCTGCTCACCGCCTACGCCGACACCAACGCGGCGATCGACGCGATAAACGTCGTTGACCTGGACCACTACCTGCTCAAGCCCTGGCATCCACCGGAGGAGAAGCTCTATCCGGTCCTCGACAGCCAACTGGAGGCCTGGGCGGCGACCCCCGAGGCCGCCTCCGACGAGGTACGCGTGATCGGCCACCGCTGGTCCGCGCCGTCGTTCGAGGTCCGCGACTTCCTCGCCCGCAACCTGGTGCCGTACCGCTGGCTGCTCGCCGACGAGCCGGAGGGCGGCCGGCTGCTCTCCGCCGCCGGAGCCGACCCGGCCGACGTACCGGTGGTGATCACCGCGGACGGCAGCGCGCTGGTCAAGCCGACCGAGGCCGAACTGGCGGACCGGTGCGGGCTCTCCACCACCCCGGCCGCCGACTTCTACGACCTGGTGGTGGTCGGCGGCGGGCCGGCCGGGCTCGGCGCCGCCGTCTACGGCGCGTCCGAGGGGCTCCGGACGGTACTCGTCGAGCGGCAGGCGACCGGCGGCCAGGCCGGACAGAGCAGCCGGATCGAGAACTACCTCGGCTTCCCGGACGGGGTCTCCGGGTCACAGCTCGCCGACCGGGCCCGCCGGCAGGCACTGAAGTTCGGTGCCGAGCTGCTCACCGCCCGGGACGTGGTCGGGCTGGAGGCGGCCGGCGCGACCCGGCTGCTCCGGTTCAGCGACGGCTCGTCCATCGCCGCGCACACCGTGGTGCTCGCCACCGGGGTCGCCTACCGGCAGCTCACCGCGCCCGGCCTGGCCGACCTGACCGGCCGGGGTGTCTTCTACGGCTCGGCGTCGACCGAGGCGTCCAACTGCGTCGGCCAGGACGTCTACATCGTCGGCGGGGCGAACTCGGCCGGGCAGGCGGCGGTCTACTTCGCCCGGCACGCCCGCCGGGTGCACCTGCTGGTACGCGGCCCCGACCTGCGCCGCTCCATGTCGCACTACCTGATCGAGCAGATCGAACGGATCGACAACATCGAGGTGCACCCGCACTCCGAGGTGGTCGGCGGCGAGGGCACAGACCACCTGGAGCAGCTTGCCATCTGCGACAACCGCAACGGGCAGCGGCGTACCGTGAAGGCGTCCTGGCTCTTCGTCTTCATCGGCGCGGAACCGCGTACCGAGTGGCTGGCCGACGTGGTGGCCCGGGACACCCGGGGCTACGTACTGACCGGGCTGGACCTGAGCAGCGACGGTCGGCGGCCGGCCGGCTGGGCACTGCCGCGTGACCCGTACCCGCTGGAGTCGAGCCTGCCCGGGGTCTTCGCGGCCGGGGACGTCCGGGCCGACTCGATCAAGCGGGTCGCCTCGGCCGTCGGCGAGGGTGCCATGGTGGTCTCCCTGGCCCACCAGTACCTCGCCGCGCAGTGAGGCGGTTTCCGGGTGGGAGACCAGCCACGAACCCGGATACGGTGACCAGATGACCGGATCGGACGAGCGGCTGCCGATCGAGGAACTGCGCACACTGTTCCTCTTCGAGTCGCTGGACGACGAGAAGCTCGGCCACATCCACGAGCACGGCTGGGTGCAGCGGCTGCCGGCCGGTTCCGACGTCTTCGTCGAGGGTGCCGAGGCGAAGTGCTTCTTCGTGTTGCTCGACGGCACCGTCTCGCTGGCCCGGCTGGTGCAGGGTGACCGGGTCGAGATCATCCGCACCGCCCAGCGTGGCGTGTACGGCGGGGCGACCCAGGCCTACCTCGACGAGCAGCGAGCGCAGACGTACCAGAACGGGATGCGGGCGGTCACCGACGTCACGCTCTTCGTGCTGCCGGCCGAGGTGATCGGCACCGCGATGCGCCGCTGGTTCCCGATGGCGATGCACCTGCTCGACGGGCTCTTCATCGGCATGCGGACCACCCAGACCGTGGTCGGCGAGCGGGAGCGGCTGCTGGCCCTCGGCGCGCTCTCGGCCGGGCTGACCCACGAGCTGAACAATCCCGCCGCGGCGGCCGTCCGGGCCACCTCGGTGCTCCGGGACCGGGTCGCCGGGATGCGGCACAAGCTGGCGATGATCGCCGACGGTCGGCTGGACGGGGAGCGGCTGCACCGCCTGGTCGAACTCCAGGAGGCCGCCGTCAAGCAGGCCGCCACCGCACCGGCGCTCTCCCCACTGGAGACCAGCGACGCCGAGGACGCCCTGGCCGACTGGCTGGACGAGCACGAGGTGACCGGAGGCTGGGACCTCGCCCCGACGCTCACCGCCGGTGGCATCGACGTGGCCTGGCTGGAGCAGGTCGGCACGGCGGTACGCCCCGACGACCTGGAGCCGGCGATCCGGTGGCTGACCTACACAGTCGAGACTGAACTGCTGCTCGGCGAGATCGACGACGCGCTGAGCCGGATCACCGGGCTGGTCGGGGCGGCGAAGCAGTACTCGCAACTGGATCGGGCACCGCACCGGACGGTGGACGTGCACGACCTGCTCGACGCCACCCTGGCGATGTTCAACGCCAAGTTGAAGCCGGGTGTCCGGGTCGTCCGCGAGTATGACCGCAGCCTGCCGCCGATCCCGGTCTACGCCGCCGAGCTGAACCAGGTCTGGACGAACCTGGTCGACAACGCGCTCTACGCGATAGGTGCCGAGGGCGTGTTGACGGTACGCACCGGGCGGAGCGACGAGTCGATCGTGGTGGAGATCGTCGACACCGGGCCGGGCATTCCGGCCGACGTCCGGTCCCGGATCTTCGAGCCGTTCTTCACCACCAAGCCGATCGGGGACGGCACCGGGCTGGGACTCGACATCTCGTACCGGATCGTGGTCAACAAGCACCACGGGGACATCCGGGTCGACTCCGAGCCGGGGCGTACCGTCTTCCGGGTCTGCCTGCCGATCTCCGGACCCGAGCCCGGCGCGGTCGAGTCCGCCCTCGCCTGATCGGGAGCTGTCAGCTCGTCGAGCGGAGCCGGCCGCCGGAGCCCTCCGCCCGCATCGCCGCGACCAGGTCCTCGCGGGCCCGGGCCACCCGGGACCGGATGGTGCCGATCGGGCAGTCGCAGACCTCGGCCGCCTCGGCGTAGCTCAGCCCGGCCACCTGGGTGGCGACGAACGCCTCCCGGCGGTCCGCCGGCAGGTCCGCCAGCAGCCGGTCGAGTTCCACGGCGCTCTCGAAACCGGTGCTTTCCCGGGCCAGTTCGGCGTCGGCGGCGAGTTGCCAGTCCGGCAGGGACGCGACCCGGGGACGGCGCATTGCCGCCCGGACGTGGTCGACACAGGCCCGCCGGGCGATCGAGAGCAGCCACGTCTTCGCCGACGACCTGGCCGCGAAGCGGGGCAGTGCGCGCATCGCCCGCAGGTAGGTCTCCTGGGCGAGATCCTCCGCCTCACCGGCACCGACCAGGTGGGAGACGAAGCGCTGCACGTCGTGCTGGGTCGCCCGGATGAAGGCGGCCGCCGCCGTGCGGTCGCCGGCCTTGGCGGCCAGCGCCAGCCTGGTGATCTCGTCGCTGTCGACGCCGGGGGGAGGCATACCCCAAAACTACCCGTACCGGTGCGCGGTTCGAATACCCCCGGTGGGCATCCGATCGCTGCCCGGGGCGATCTTGAAGTACCGGGACGGCTCTCAACCGCTGGTCACGGCAGGGTCGGCGGCGGAATGCTTACCCCCGAGGGAACCGACGGGCGGTCGGGTCCGACTATGAGTGTGTGCGGTGCGAAGAGTATCGAGAAGCCCTGTCCGCCCGGCTGGACGGCGAGGAGCACCCGGCCGAGCGGGCCGGGGTGGACCGCCACCTCGCCGCCTGCCCGGAGTGCCAGGGCTGGCTGGAGAGCGCGACGGCACTGAACAGGCTGGCCAGGACCAGCGTCGTGCCGCCGCCGACGGAGATCGACGAGAGCATTCTCGCCGCCGCTCCCGGTCCGAGCCGGTTCGCCCGGCTGGCCGGTACGCTCCGGATCGCGCTCGGGGTGGTGGGCGTCGCCCAGTTCCTGCTCGGCGCGGCCCAGATCGCCGGCATCGGCTCGACCGGGCATCCGCACGGTGTCCAGGTCGTCTTCGGTGGTGGCCCCGACCACCTGTGGCACGAGTCGGCCGCCTGGAACGTCGCGCTCGGTGCCGGATTCGCCTGGATCGCGCTTCGCCGTACCCGGCCGGTGGGTCTGGTACCCACGCTCACCGCCTTCGTCGCCGTGCTGACCCTGCTCTCGGTGAACGACGCGATCGCCGGCCGGGTCGACCCGAGCCGGATTCTCAGCCACGGCCTGATCCTGGCCGGCTATCTGATCATTCTCGGTCTGTCCCGCCCGACGATCGAGTCGGGCGATCCGCCGACCCGGCACGGCCGGCGTCCCGGGTCGGGCTGGCGGGCGAGGTTCGAGGAGGAGCCGTCACCCGCCCCGCCGCGGCTGCGGCTGGTCCGGGCCCGGCCTGGCACCGCGCAGGTACAGACCCACCACCGGGCGGCCTGAGGCCACCGGACCGCCCCAGCGGGCTCGTCCCGGGCCGCCCCGGCGGGCACGTCCCGGACCGCCCCAGCGGGCTCGTCCCCCGCGAGGGCGGCTGGTGGACCCGCTCAGCGGCGTCCGCCGTGTGCCGGGTTCGGCGTGTGCGGGAGCTTGCCGAGCTGCCGCCAGTCGGACTCGGCGACCTGGATGTCGTAGTGCTTCGCCGCCGCGAGGATGTTCGCGAACGCCTGGTCCCGCTCGGCGTCGGTGACGCCCTGTGTCTGGTCGAACCGGGCGATGGCGTTGCGCACGTGCGACGCGTCGGTGAGTGGTTCCTTGCGCTTGCCCGGGAAGGCGAACGCACTGTCCGGCAGTTCACGGGACTGCTTGCTGCTGATCACCCCGTGCTGGTCGACGGGCTTCCAGGTGGTCTTCACGGTTTCCTCCCGACGAGGGTCGTCCCACCCGGTTCCCGTACCCGTGGCTCGGCGCGATAACCGACCTGCGCGACTCATTGACATTATTAGTTAACTTTCCTAATGTTTCAGCAACTCAGCGACATCGATTCCCCTCCGCTTCCGCCCGGGTGTCGGCGCCGGACCCCGCCGCCGCCGTCCCGGTGCCGCGGCGTCCCCACCCTCAGGTCGGATCGAGCGGCTGAGTCCCGCGACAGAAGGGAACGTCGATGTCACAGACCACGAGCGCCGAGCGGGTCCGCCCGCCGGGACGCCGCCCCGGCCGGCGGTCCAGGTTGTGCACCGGAGCGCTCGCGCTCGCCACCGTCGCGACCGGCACGGCCTTCGCGCTCGCACCGCTCTCCCCCGCCGACGCCGTCGTGCTGCCGGACAACTTCAAGAGCGTCGGGTACCTGCCGAGCTGGTCCGGCGACGTCAACGCCGTCCAGTACAACAAGCTGACCCACATCAACTACGCGTTCGTACTGCCGAACGCGAACGGCACGCTGCGGGCGGTGGAGAACCCGAGCAAGCTCTCCGCGCTGGTGTCGCGGGCACACGGCAGCAACGTCAAGGTGTCGATCGCGATCGGCGGGTGGAACGACGGCGACGACTCGGCCTTCGAAGCCCTGGCCGCCAACGCCACCAGCCGGACCACCTTCGTCAACAGCGTGGTCAGCTTCGTGACGCAGTACAACCTGGACGGTGTCGACATGGACTGGGAGTACCCGGACCCGGGCACCTCGGCGAACAACTTCACCGCCCTGATGCAGCAGCTCAGCGGCCAGCTCCGCAGCCGGGGCAAGCTGCTCACCGCCGCAGTCGTCTCCGAGGGCGGCAGCGTCGACGGGGTGCAGCCGGCCGTCTTCGGCTACGTCGACTGGCTGAACATCATGGCGTACGACGGTGGCAGCCCGCATGCCAACTACGACTGGTCGACAAACGCCGTCAACGGCTGGAAGGCGCGCGGCCTGCCGGCCAACAAGGCGGTGCTCGGCGTACCCTTCTACAGCCGCCCCGGCTACTTCACCTACGCCGCGCTCGTCGCGATGGACCCGGCCAACGCCAACCGGGACTGCACCACTGCCGGCGGCGCCCAGCAGTGCTACAACGGCATCCCGACGGTGAAGCGCAAGACCCAGTGGGCGATGGCCAACGCCGGCGGCATGATGAACTGGGAACTGTCGCAGGACACCAACAACTCGACCTCGCTGGTCAGTGCCATCTACGACACGGTGATGGGCGGTGGCGACCCGCCGCCGAGCGGCCGTACCGGTCAGATCACCGGGATCGGCGGAAAGTGCGTCGACGTCGCGGCGGCCGCGAGCGCGAACGGCACCCCGATCCAGCTCTACGCCTGCAACGGCACAAACGCCCAGCGCTGGACGGTCGGCACCGACGGCACGCTGCGGGCGCTCGGCAAGTGCGCCGACGTCACCGCCGCCGCGACCGCCAACGGCGCCAAGGTGCAGCTCTACGACTGCAACGGCACCGGCGCGCAGGTCTGGCAGGCGCAGAGCAACGGTACGCTGCGCAACCCCGCCTCGAACCGATGCCTGGACGCCACCGACAACAGCTCGGCAGACGGCACCCGGCTACAGATCTGGGACTGCTTCGGCGGCGCCAACCAGGTCTGGCGACTTCCGGCCTGATCCCGGCACCGCAGCCGGCCCGGTCGCCACAAGCGGCCGGGCCGGACGCCGTCTCCGGCCGGGTTGTCCCGGGCGGCCGACAGCAGGCGGTGGTCAGCGGGCGGTGCAGCTCGGTGTGAGGCCGGCTCCGCTGCCGGTGCCCTGGAAACCGAACTCCGTCGACTGCCCGGCGGCGATCCGTCCGTTGTAGCTCACGTTGCTGAACTCGACGGCGCCGCTGCTGCCGCTGCGCTGGGTGTTCCAGGCGTTGGTGATCGTGGTACCGGACGGCAGGGCGGCGCTTACCGTCCAACCGGTGGTACCCGCCGAGCCGGCGGTGACGCGTACGGTCGCGACGAAACCACCGGTCCAGGAGTTGAGCGAGACCGTGGCGGTGCAGCCGGCCGGCGGGTTGGTCGGCGGGTTCGTCGGCGGATTCGTGGGCGGGTTCGTCGGACCGCCGGTCGGCGGTGTGCTGGGGGTTGCGGTGGGCGTCGGAGTGGTACCCCCGTCGGTGAGGCTGCCGGGCACCGCCAGCAGGGCGTTGTACCAGGTGGTCGCCATCTTGCTGTAGCCGGTCGCGTTCGGGTGTACGCCGTCGGCCAGGTCGGCGGCGGTGAGCGCGGCGTACATGTTGACCAGGTACACCTGTCGACCGGCGTTCGCCCGGGTCTGCACGATCTGCGGTATCGCCGCGTTGAAGCTGCGCACCTGGGCGTCGGTGCTCGCGGAGCCGGCCGGAACGATTGTGGCGACGAAGAGCTTCGCCTCGGGCGCGGTGCTGGTGATCCGGTCGATGAGCGCGGCCAGCCGGTTCGGTGCGTTGGGCAGGTCACGGTTCTGGAATATGTCGTTGGTGCCGATGTGCAGCAGGATGGTGCGCGGCTGGTACGTGTTGAGCCAGTTGACGATGTTGGCGTCGATCTGGTCGATCCGCCAGCCGGAGTGTCCCTCGTGGTCGCGGTCGCCGAGACTTGCCGGGCCGTTCGCCTGGGAACCGACGAAGTCGACGGTGTAGCCGCCGGCCACCACCTTCTGCCAGAGGTCGATCCGGTAACCGCCCGGCACGTTGAAGCCGTCGGTGATCGAGTCGCCCAGCGGCAGCACCCGGACCCCGGCCGCCGCCTCCACCCGCTGGCCGGTGTGCAACACGATCGCTACGGTCGCCAGCACGACCGCCAGCAGTGCGCCGGCACACCGACGCGTCGTGGTCGACATGGGCAGTCACCTTCCAATGCATTCATGGATTTCGATTCGTACCCCATTGAATGCCCCGAGCCACACACCGAGCCGCCGGACGCGGCACCGAGCGGCGAACGCGCCCCCGGCTGCGCCGAACGGCCGAACGGCCGAACGGGTGAACGGGTGAACGGGTGAACGGGTGAACGACCCAAGCGGGCGAACGGGCGAACGCCGGCGCGGGCGGATGACGCCCAGCCAACCGGGCCGACCGGGCGGTGCGGCGGTGACCGTCAGCCGAGCCGGAAGTCGACCACCCGGATCGGGGAGGGCGTGCTGCCGCTGGAGGCCCGCTGATAGAGGACGGAGAGCACGCCGTCGCTCTCCACCCGGGTCCGGTCCACGATCACCTCGCCGAAGGCGTTCAGCCCGGCGCCGTCGAAGCGTACGGTCCAGTCGGTGTAGCCGCCGGCCCGGCTGGCCGTGACGATCCGGCCGTACGGCAGCACCACGTAGGCGTTGTCGGCAGCGTCGAGCACGATCTGGGACCGGCCGGTCGCGTTCAACGGCACCGGGATCTCGATCTTGCGCCAGACTCCGGAGGAGTTGCGGAACAGATGGAAGGCCCGGCCGTTGGCCCGGCGCGCCGAGGCGTACGAGGTGACGCAGGAGGTGAACCGGCCGGGTACGTAACTGATCACCACGTGCGGGTTGCCGGTCGAGTCGACGTCCTGGCTCTCCTGGTTGATCAGCCCGTAATTCGGCGGCAACGGGTCGACCACCAGCCCGGGGCTGGCGATCGACACCAGGTTGCCCGAGTTGGTGGTGCCGACCAGCGCACCGGCGTTGTTGCGCCAACTGCGCCCCTGGTCGTCGCTGTAGACGTAGCCGGTGTCGTGGTTGGTCAGACCACCGCTGTTGCAGGTGACCGCGGAGTTGCCCTCCCGCCAGGTGAAGGCGGCGTGCAGCCGGCCACCGGGGCCGTAGGTCAGGCCGTGCAGGTACATGTTCCGGGTGGTGCTGGTGGCACCGTTCGCGCTGTACGAGCCGGACGCCGACTGCCAGCGGCCGAGCCGGCGCCAGGTGGAGCCGTCGTACTCGGCGAACTCGTTGGTGCCGTTGCCGGAGCGTCCGGTCCGGTAACTCAACTGGAGCCGGTTGCCGGGCGCCACCCGGAACTGCGGGTACGTCATCGCGCCCGGTCCCACCCCGCCCAGGCTGCGCTGCACGGCGCCGAACCGGCCAACCACCCAGCTCCGCGAGCCCGGCGCGGAAACCAGCCCGGCCTCGGACTTGAGGTAGTAGATCTCGCTGTCGTGGGTGTCCATCGCGACGTGCAGCCGGCCGTCGCCGGGCGAGATGCCGAGCGCGATGGAGTTGTGCGAGTCGTTGGTGCTCAACCGGTGCGGCAACTGGAGGGTCTGCCACGCCCCGGACGGCAACTGCCGGCGGGCCAGCACGGCGTTGCGGGTCGAGGTGTACCAGGCCGCGTACTGGTAGCCGGCGTGGCTGACGATGCCGTCGCCGTACGAGTTGTTGTTGACCAGGCCGTCGTAGGAGACGAAGTAGAGCGCGGCGGGATCGAGCTGGGTGTCGCCGAGCCGGGTGATGCCCGGGGCCGCCGCGATCGCCGGGGCCGGCGGTACCAGCGCCGCGACGACCCCGACGACGAGTGACGCCACCAACGCGGCCCGACGGGAGGACGGGGCGGGCATGGCTTCTCCCTCGCGCCGGGCGCCACCGGGCGCTCCCAGATGAACGGATTCAATTTACATCCATGCTGATCGATCTGGAAGTCGTGGCGACTCGACTCCCCACCCCCGCAGCCGTGACTACGCCGCCGCCTCGCGGACGGCGGCGACGAGGCCGCCGTCGATGACCAGGTCCTGCCCGTTGATGTAGGACGCCTCGGCCGAGGCGAGGAAGGCGACCGCGTCGGCGACGTCCTCGGCGGTACCGAACCGGCCGGCGGCGATCCCGGCGAGTACGCCGGCATGCGCCTGCACCGGAATGGCGTCGTGGAACATCGGCGTCGCGATGTAACCGGGGCTCACCGAGTTGATCCGGATCCCCCGAGGCCCCAACTCGGCGGCGAGGGTATGCGTCAGGTTCTGCACCGCCGCCTTGGTCGCCGCGTAGAGCGAGCCACCGGGCAGACCCCGGTACACCGTCCAGGACGCGTTGATCACGATCGCCGCCCGCTCGGAGAGCAGCGGGACGGTCCGCTGGATGGTGAAGAAGACGCCCTTGAAGTTGATGTCCACCAGCCGCGCGAACTCGGCCTCGGTGAAGTCGCCGTTCGGCCGGAACAGCGCGACACCGGCGTTCGCGAAGACCACGTCCAACCGGCCGTACCGGTCCCGGATCGCGGCCGTCAGCGCGTCGAGGTCGGCCAACTTCGCGACGTCGCCGCGCAGGGCGAGTACCCGGTCCCCGCCGCCCAACTCGTCGGCGGCGGCCGCCAGCCGGGCGCTGTCGCGGCCGGTGATGACCACCTGGGCACCCTCGGCGAGCAGCCGCCGTGCGGTGGCCAGCCCCATCCCGCTGGTGCCGCCGGTGATGAGCGCGATCCTGTCGTCGAACCGGGAGAAGTTGTGCGTCATGGAGTGAGCGTGGCAACCGGCACGCGTACCGAACAGGGCGCGGTTATCCGGGTAGTGGCACCACCACCCTCGACCGGGCCGGTCAGGCCGGCACGGCGGACCCGATCCGCAGCAGCCGTTCGAGCCTGTCCCCGGTCCCGGTACCGGAACGCGGGTTGGACAACTCCAGGTACCAGTCCGGGCGGTCGACCACCGCCAGGGTCGTCGTGTCGAAGAAGAGGTCACCGGCCTCGGGGTGGCGCACCGCCTTCACCGCCTGGCCGGGGACGCCCACCTCGTGCCGGGACCACAACCGCGCGAACTCCGGGCTCACGGCGTGCAGATCGTCGATCAGCCGGCCGAACTCCGGGTCACCGGGATCGTGCGCCGCGTCCGCCCGGAACGCGGCGACGACGGCCGGCGCCACCGAGTCCCACTGCGGGCACATGTCGCGGTACCGGGCACTGGTGAAGAACGTGATCAGGCAGTTGTGGTCGGTGTCGCGGTAACCGAAGACCGTCCGCGCCGCCTCGTTGACGGCGAGCAGGTTCCAGTACCGGTCCCGCAGCACCGCGGGCCGGGGCGTCCACGCGTCGAGGAGCTGCCGCAGCTCCGGTGGGACCGGCGCACCGCCCGCACCACCGGGCCGGGGCGGGTGCAGGCCGGCGAGCAGGTAGAGGTGCACCCGCTCCGGCCCGGTCAGCCGCAGCACCCGGGCGATCGCGTCGAGCACCTCCACCGAGACGTTGATGTCGCGGCCCTGCTCCAGCCAGGTGTACCAGGAGACCCCGACGCCGGCCAGCACCGCGACCTCCTCGCGGCGCAGCCCCGGCGTCCGCCGCCGACCGCCCGCCGCCATGCCGACGTCACCGGGCGTCAACCGCGCCCGCCGGGTACGCAGGAAGTCACGGAGCTGCTCGCGACGACGCCGCGCCACGACCGGGGATTCGCTGGTCATATGTCACCGTAGCAACGCCTTCGACGGCCCGGCCGAGGTCTCCTCCCGGACCACGAACCGGATCGACCTGGCCTCGGTGATGCAGGCGCGCAGCGGCGCCGCCAGTTCCCGGTGCCCCGGGCTGCGCTCCCACGCCTCGAAGTCGGCGAGCGACGCCCACTCGCTGGTGATCAGCCACTGCTCGGAATCACCCGCCGCCTCGCAGACCTGGTCCACCAGGTGCCCCGGCACCCCCTCGGCGACCTGGTAACGGATCTGCTCGTACGCCTTCAGGAAGTCCTCGGTGCGCTCGCGCGGCACCCGGATCAGGAACAGCACCCTGGCCTTGGACATCGCTCGTCGTCCTCTCCGCTCTGCGCCGGCCTACGCCGGCTCGCGCCGGACCACCACGGCGCTGTTGAAACCGTCGAACCCACGCGCCCCGACCAGCGCCACGTCCACCGGCCGGGAGACCGACTCCCAGACGAAGTCCAGTTCGCAGCCGGGCGCCGGCCGGTCCAACCCGGCCGTCGGCGGCAGCACCCCGTGCCTGAGGCTGAGCAGCGCGGTCGCCACGTCCAGCGCCGCCCCGCCCTGATGCGCCCGGCCGATCAGCGGCTTCTGGG
This sequence comes from Plantactinospora sp. CNZ320, assembly GCF_002846275.1. Taxonomy (NCBI): domain Bacteria; kingdom Bacillati; phylum Actinomycetota; class Actinomycetes; order Micromonosporales; family Micromonosporaceae; genus Plantactinospora; species Plantactinospora sp. CNZ320. Next base: position 736,941 of record NZ_PJMP01000001.1, on the reverse strand, counting down.
TGGTGACCGGCGGTGTGCGGGTGCCGAAGACCGCCCGCAGCGCCTCGGCCTCGCTGCGGTCGTACCGGGACACGCCCAGGGCGTCCGGGAAGACCACGTCCACCTCGACCGGCGCCACCCCGGCCCGGTCGAGGGCGAGCTGCATCGCCCGGGCGTACTGCACCGGGTCCCCGGCTGCCTGCCGGTCGGTGTGCCGGGCGTCGTGGCTGGCACCCCAGCCGACGATCTCGGCATAGCCGCGCACCCCCCGGGCCCGGGCGTGTTCCAGGTCCTCCACCACGAAGACCGCCCCGCCCTCCCCCGGCACGTAGCCGCTGGCCGCCATGTCGAACGGGCGGTACGCCAACGCCGGCTCCGGACAGGTGCTCAGCAGTCCGCCCCGCAACTGGCAGGTGAGCGCGTACGGGCTCAGTGGGCACTCCGTGCCGCCGGCCAGCACCACCGGGGTGCCCCGGCGGACCATCCGTACCGCGTGGGCGAGACTGTCCAGCCCACCCGCGGACTCGGCGGCCAACACCCCGCACGGGCCCTTGAACTGGTGCCTGATCGAGAGCTGCCCGACGCTCGCCGCGTAGAACCAGGCGATCGACTGGTACGCCCCGACGGTACGCGCCGGGCCACGCCAGAGCCGTTGCAGTTCCCGCTGCCCGAACAGGTTGCCGCCGGAGGAGCTGGCCAGCGTCACCCCGTACCCGTAGGGGTCGTCGGCCGTCTCCGGCAACCCGGCGTCGGCCAGCGCGAGCCGGGCCGCCGCGAAGCCGAGGTGTGTCCACCTGTCGGTCTGCACCAGCTGCCGGCTGTCGGCGTAGTGCGGCGCGTCGAAGTCGGAGACCTCACCGGCGAGCCGGCTGGGATAGCGTCCCGGGTCGAAGAGGGTGATCGGGCCGATCCGGTTCTGCCCGGCCATTACGCACTTCCAGTGCGCGTCCGCACCGATCCCGCTCGGCGCCACCACACCGAGCCCGGTGATCACGGCCCGGCGCCGCGACCCGTCCCCGCCCGCCCGGCCGGTCACCGGTCCGGCCCGTCGTACTGGGTGAAGACCATCGCCGACTGGAAGCCGCCGAAGCCGCTGCCGACGGAGAGGGCTATCCGCACCGGCAACTCCCGGGCGGTGTTCGGGGTGTAGTCGAGGTCGCACTCGTCGTCCCGGTTGGCCCAGTTCGCCGTCGGCGGCACCACCCCGTGCTCGATGGCAAGTGCGCAGGCCGCCATCTCGATCGCACCGATCGCCCCGAGCGAGTGCCCGACCATCGACTTGATCGAACTGATCGGCACCCCGTACGCGGCCGCGCCGAGGGCGCGCTTGAAGGCAGCCGTCTCGTGCCTGTCGTTCTGCCGGGTACCCGAGCCGTGCGCGCTGACGTACGACACGTCGGTCGGGTCGCACCGGGCCTGACCCATCGCGTCCTCGATGGCCAGTGCCATCTCGACACCGTCGGGACGCAGCCCGGTCATGTGGTAGCCGTTGCTCCGGTTGGCGTAACCGGCCGCCTCGCAGTAGACCCGCGCCCCGCGCCGCCGGGCGTGCTCCGCCTCCTCCAGGACCAGCACTGCGGCGCCCTCGGCGAGGACGAACCCGTGCCGGTCCCGGTCGAAGGGGCGGGAGGCGTGCGCCGGGTCGTCGTTGTCCGGGGTGGTCGCCTTGATCGCGTCGAACGAGGCGACGGTGACAGGTGAGATCGGACTGTCCGAGGCGCCGGCCAGCACCACGTCCGCCTCGTCGTCGCAGATCAGCTGCTGGCCGTAGCCGATCGCGTCGATCCCGGAGGTGCAACCGGTGGAGACCACCTGGGCCGGGCCGTGCACCCCGTGCCGGCAGGCGACGTCGGCGGCGAGACTAGACGGCATCAGTGCCTGGTAGAGGAACGGGCCCGCCCGGGTCGGATCCACCAACCAGTCCGCGCCGGAGTCGCTGACCTGGACGTACTCCCGTTCCAGCAGCATGGTGCCGCCCACCGCCGAGCCGAGCACCACTCCGGTGCGCTCCCGCGTCGCGTCGGTCAGCTCCAGTCCGCTGTCCGCCAGCGCCTCGATCGAGGCGGCTAGCGCGAACTGGACGTACCGGTCGGCGCGCTGCCGCTCGACGACGCCGAGCCCGGCACGGACCGGGTCGAAGTCGCATTCGGCGGCCACCTGTGAGCGGAACGGCGACGGATCGAAGAAGCTGATCCGCCTGGTCGCCGTCCGGCCGGCGGTGATGGTCGCCCAGAACTCGTCCCGGGTCGCCCCACCCGGCGCGACCACTCCGATCCCGGTCACCACGGCGCGGCGCCGGGTCACGGCCCGGCCTCCGGCCCAGCGGCCAGCACGGCCGCCGCAGGTTCGGTGTCGACGTGCCCGAGTTCCGGGCGCGGGGCCAGCGGGCCGAGCTGGAAGACCACCTCGGCCGGCTCGTCGGCCACGTTGCGCAGCCGGTGCCGGACGTTCACCGCGATGTAGAGCGCCTCCCCGGTGCCGACCGGCACCGGCTCGTCGTCCAGGTCCACCACGATCGCACCCCGGGCGACATAGAGGAACTCCTCGCTGTACGGGTGGTAGTGCTCGGCGATCCGCTCACCCGGGGCGAGGTTCGCCACCCCGAGGAAGCCCGAACCGCTGCCCACGGTGCGGGGACCGAGCAGTACCCGGATCTCGCCACCCCGGCGGCGGTCCGGCGCGATGTCCCGGGCGGCCACCAGGCGGCGGCCCGGCTCACTCATCGCCGACCCCGGCCGGTGCCGGCGCGGCCGATTCCAGCTCGGCGGCGATCCGCTCGATCTTGTCCCGGATGATGTCCAGCTGGATCCGGCTGTTCGCGTTGATCCGGTCGGTCATCTGCTCGGTGCTCACCGGTGCCGTCGGACGCATCTCGAAGTCCTGCGTCCAGGTCATCCGGGTACCGCCCGGCGCCTCGGCGTAGCGCCAGTGGATCCGCATGTACTCGAACGGCCCGGGCTCCACCCGGTGCGCGTGCACCTCCCGGCGGACCGGATCGGCGGTACGCTCGCTGACCCAGCTCCAGGTGACCCCGTTCTCGTCCGGATACATGGTCAGCCGGAACCGTACGGTGTCGCCGCGCCGCTCGATGATCTCCACCGACTGGTACTCGGTGAAGAGCCCCGGCCAGCCCGCAACGTCGTTGGTCAGGTCCCACACCAGCGGCAACGGTGCGGCGATCAGCACACTGTTCTCGGTGTGCCCCGGCCGTCCCGCCGCGGCGGGGGCGCCACCGGTCGGCTGGCTCTGCCCGGCCACCAGCTCGGCCACCTCCGCGATGCTGAACCGCCCGGCCTCCTCGGGAAGCTGGACCCGGTAGCGGTCCGCGACCACCGCCTGTAGTTCGAGCAGCGCGAGCGAGTCCATGCCGAGTTCCTCCAGCGAGGCGCCGGGGGCGGCGGTGGTCGCGTCGGCGTTCAACCCGCAGTGCCGGACCAGGATCGCGGTGATCTCCGCCGCCGTCACCTGCGACGGCACCGGCTCCCGCTGGGTCGGCCCGGTCAACGCCGGTTCCTCGTGCCTGACACTCATCTGGTCCTCCTCGAAAGATTGGCGGTGGTGGACGGGGCGGCACACGGGACCCGGTCCCGGTCGCCCGGCGGGTCGGCGGTGTCGAGCAGTCGATCGCCCGGCGGGTCGGCGCTGCCCGGCAGCCGGTCGGCCGATGGGTCGGCGGTGCCGAGCAGCCGGTCGACCAGCCCGGTGGAATACCGACCCTTGCGGAATCCCGGGTCGTCGAGTACCCGGCGCAGGAACGGGATGGTGGTGCGTACGCCGGGGCCGTCGACGTCGAACTCGTACAGCGCCCGCTCCATCCGGCCGAGCGCCAGATCCCGGTCGGGCGCCCAGACCACCACCTTGGCGAGCAGCGAGTCGTAGTACGGGCCGACGAGATAGCCGGGATAGCCGTGCGTGTCGACCCGGGTGAACGGCCCGCTCGGCGGGACGAACCTGGCCAGCCGGCCGGGAGTGGGTGCGAACCCCCGGTCGGGATCCTCCACGTTGACCCGGCACTCCAACGCGACGCCGGAGATCCGGACGTCGGACTGGCGGAGCCGCAGCGGTACCCCGGCGGCGATGTGCAACTGCTCGTGCACCAGGTCGACCCCGGTGATCATCTCGGTGACCGGATGCTCGACCTGAATCCGGCAGTTGACCTCGATGAACGAGAACCGTTCACTCTCGTCGACCAGGAACTCGAAGGTCCCGGCCCCGGTGTAACCGGCCCGCAGCGCACCGCGCAGCGCCGAGTCGGCGAGCGCGTCGAGGGTACCGGCCGACAGGGCGGGCGCCGGACCCTCCTCGATCAGTTTCTGGTGCCGCCGCTGCACCGAGCAGTCCCGGGTGCCGAGGTGCACGCCGTTGCCGTACCCGTCGCAGAGCACCTGCACCTCGACGTGGCGGGCCTGCACGAGGTACCGCTCGACGTAGACCCGGTCGTCACCGAAGACCGCCTGCGCGGTGATCCTGGTCCGCTCGTAGGCCGCGTCGAACTCGTCGGCGGATCGGACCACTGTCATCCCGCGCCCACCGCCCCCGGCGGCACACTTGATGATCACCGGATAGCCGATCTCGTCGGCTACCGCCCGTGCCCGCGCCGCCGTGCCGACCGTGGCCATGCTGCCCGCGGGCAGCGGCAGACCGGCGTCCCGCATCAGCGCCCGGGCCCGGGCCTTGTCCCCGAGCGCGTGCATCACCTCCGGCGGGGGTCCGATGAAGACGAGCCCGTTGTCGGCGCAGATCTCGGCGAAGTCGGCATCCTCGGAGAGGAACCCGTAACCCGGGTGCACGGCCTGCGCCCCGGTCCGGCGGGCCGCCTCGACGATGGCGGCGGCGTTGCGGTAGCTCTGCCGACCCTCCGGCGGTCCGATGCAGACCGCCTCGTCGGCCAACCGGACGACGGCCGAGTCCCGGTCCGCGACCGAGTACACCGCCACGGTACGCACACCCAGCTCACGGCAGGCCCGGGCGACCCGGAGCGCGATCTCGCCACGATTGGCGATCAAAATCTTCTCGAACATCGCCGCACCGTCCTGGAAGTCACGCGGGTAGCAGAGCGATAAGTGGTTGCCCGAATTCGACCGGCTCGCCGTCCCGGACGAGTACCTCGGCGACCCGGCCGGCCTGGTCGGCAACCACCTCGTTCATCAGCTTCATCGCTTCGACGATGCCGACCACCTGACCGGGCTCCACCTTGTCGCCGACCTCGACGAACGGGGTGCCACCGGGCTCGGCGGCCTGGTAGTAGGTGCCGACCATCGGCGCGACAACCGTCCGCCGGCCGGCGTCGCCGTCGCCCTCGACGGGTCGGCCGGCACGATCGGCGACATCGGTGGGAGCGGCGGTGGTGAGGACGGCCGGAGCGTGCCCGGCGGGGCCGCCCGGATCCGCCGAACCGGTCGGGCCGTGCCACTCGATCTCCAGCACGGTGTCACCGCTGCGCAGGTGGATCCGGCGTACCGGGCCGGCCGTCGAGGTGAGCAGCCGGTCCGCCTGCCGGCACAGCTCGGCGAGTTCGCCCGTCGGCCGTTCTGCCGGTTCGCCCGTCGGCCGCTGTGCCGATTCGTCTCTCAGCCGCTCTGCCGATTCGCCTGGCTGCCGCTGTGCCGGTTCGCCCGTCGACCGTTCTGCGGGTTCGCCTGGCTGCCGCTCTGCCGATTCCGGCCGTAGCGGTCCGGTCGGGGCCGGCTGGCCGGGAACGGTCCCGGCGGTCACGCCGGACCCGCTTCCGGGCGCAGCACGCTGGCCGCCGCGCCGTACCCACGGAACCGCTGGCGGCGCCGCCGGATCAGCTCCCCGGCGGGTACGTCGAGCAGTGGCGCGAGGTTGGCCAGCAGCGCCCGGCGGAGTGACCGGGCCGCCCCGACGGGATCACGGTGTGCGCCTCCGGGCGGCTCGGCGACGATCTCGTCGGCGACCCCGAGCCGCAGCAGGTCGGGTGCGGTGAGCCGGAGCGCCTCGGCGGCTCTCGGCACGGCGGCCCGGTCGTGCCAGAGGATCGCGGCACAGCCTTCCGGACTGATCACCGAATAGACGGCGTTGCGCAGCATGAGCACCCGGTCCGCCACCGCCAACGCGAGGGCCCCGCCGCTGCCCCCCTCGCCGATGATGATCGCGACGACCGGGGTCGGCAGCCCGGTCATCGCGAGGATGCTCTCGGCGATCGCGGCGGCCTGGCCCTGCTGCTCCGCCTCGACCCCCGGGTACGCCCCCGGGGTGTCGATCAGGGTCACCACCGGCAGGCCCAGGTTGGCGGCGAGCCGCATGACCCGGATCGCCTTGCGGTAGCCGGCCGGGCTGGCCATCCCGAAGTTGCGGGCCCGCAGCTCGCGCGGCTGGTGTCCCTTCTGGTGCCCGACCACCGCGACGTACCGGTCGCCGAGCCGGGCCAGTCCGGCGACGACCGCCGCACAGTCGACGCCGAGCCGGTCACCGTGCAGCTCGACGAACCCGTCGAAGGCGGTGGCCAGGTAGTCGAGTGTGGTCGGCCGGCCGGCGTGCCGGGCGGCCCTGACGATCCGCCAGGCGTCGGTCGGCTCGTCCAGGCCGGTCACCTCGCCCGTCGGGCCGTGCCCCAACAGCGGCGTGCCGATCACCTCGCCCGTCCGGCCGAGCTGCGGCGGCAGCGTTTCGGTCGGACCGGCCACCTCGCCCGTCGGGCCGGGCCCCGGCGGCGGCGTGCCGATCACCTCGCCCGGTGGGCCGGGCTCCGGCGGCACGGTTCCGGTCGGACGTCCCGGATCCGGTGTGGCCGCCGTGCCGGACGGGCCGGCAGCCGCCGGCCGGTCGGCTCCGCGCCGGTGGAGGTCGGCCGGCTCGTCGCGGCTGGCGGCGGCGAGCAACCAGCGCAGTCTGGCCCGCAGCGCCGGACGCTGCACCACCATGTCGACCTGGCCGTGCCGGAGCAGGAAGTCGGTGGTCTGGAAGTCGGGCGGCAGCGTCTGCCGGATGGTCTCGCGGATCACCCGGGGACCGGCGAAGCCCAGCCGGGAACCGGTCTCGGCGAGCACGATGTCCGTGCAGGTGGCGAAGGACGCCGCCACCCCGCCGTAGGTGGGGTCGGTCACCAGGCTGACCGTCAGCAGCCCCGCCTCGCGCAGCGCGGCGATCGCCTGGCTGATGGTCGCCATCTGCATCAGCGCCAGCACGCCCTCCTGCATCCGCGCGCCACCGGAGGCGGTGACCAGCAGCAGCGGCAGGCGGTTGGCCAGGGCGCGCTCGGCCGCCCGGGTGATCAGCTCACCGGTCACCGAGCCCAGGCTGCCCCCGAGGAAGCGGAAGTCCATCACGGCGAGCACCAGGCCGTACCCGCCGAGCGTCGCCGTACCGCAGAGCACCGCCTCGGCCAGGCCGGTCTCCGCGCGGGCGGCGGCGAGCCGCTGCGGGTACGGCACCGAGTCGACGAAACCGATCGGATCGACCTGGGTGGCCGGGCCGGGCAGCGGCCGGAACGTGTCCGGGTCGACGAGCTGGGCGATCCGCTCGGGCGCGTCCAGCCGACGGTGGTCCCCACACTCCGGGCACACGTCGAGGTTGCGCCGCAGCCGCTTGCGATAGAGCAGCGCCGGGCAGGAACGGCAGCGGATCCACGGCTGCTGGTCGAGTTCGGCGTACCCGCCGCGGCGCGGGATCGTGCCGGCCCGCGTACCCCCGGTCATCGCCGTACTCCGGCGGGATCGGTCGGGGCGTCCCAGTGGTAGAAGCAGCGGGCCATCGCGTCCGCCGGCACCCGCCAGTTCGCCAGGTACGGCGTGATGTGCGGGGCGAGCCGTTCGCTGACCCGGACGAACTCGGGGTGCCGGCGGGCGTTCTCCACCGCGGCGGAACCCGGGCTCTCGGTCTCGATCAGGTGCACGTACAGGTCGTGCAGCCGGTAGAGCGAGCGGTGCCGTACGCCCACCAGCCGGGGCAGCTCGGTCCGGTCCGACTCGGCGAAGATCTGCGCGACCTGCCCCTCGGCGGCCGGTACGACCTTGGCGACGATCAGTGAGCGATCCATGGTGCAGCCTCCCTGGGCGATTCCCGCGCTCCGGATGGATGACACCGTCGCCCGGTCGCGACGAAGAGCCTCTCCCCGGCTTCTCCCCCGACTGCGACCTCGTCCGAACGGCTGGTGACCACCCTGCCGAGCGGGTGTCAACGGAATGTCACCTGATCGTGTACTGCCACCCACCGGCGCGGTGACGCTCCGGTGACGGCGTACCGGCAGAATGCCCGGTCTCGGAGCGCTGGAACAGCCCGAAAGCGGCGCCGAGGCGCTCGATCAGGGTGGCTTATGCGCAGGTCAGAGCCGTTGTGGAGCGGCCGAACAATCAAGGTCGGATTGCCGACCGGCGGATTGACCGAGCGTAACGGCGATTGATAACCTTCGTCACGCTTTGCGATGTCGGTCGCCCCGGTCAGGGCCGGCGTGCGGAGCGGCATCGGCATACCGGAGAGCTGGGACGGGGCGGTCCGAGCAGAGCGGACTTCGGGACACGGGTTCCGGGTGCAGGAGGGTGGGCCGTGACTCCTCGGGAGAGCGCGCCACACGACGGGACGGACCAGGCACCGGTGCACCCGCCCGAGCACCACTCCGGCCGGGCGATCCACCTCTTCCTGCTGGACGGGTTCAGCCTGCTGCACGACGGGACGCCTGTCGTCGTACCGCGTGGACTGCAACGGATCATCGCGCTCGTCGGGTTGCGACCGGGCGCGACCCGGGCGCACCTGGCCGGTCTGCTCTGGCCGGACACTCCGGAGGAACGGGCGATGTCCTCGCTGCGTACGGCGCTGTGGCGGTTGCGCCAGGAGGGCAGTTGCCCGGTGCTCACCGCTGGCGACACCGTCCGGCTCGACCCGGCGGTACGGCTGGACATCGACGACCTCGTCCGCGCCGCCGACCGGGTACGCGACGGCGGCGACCCGCGCTGGGCGGAGCGGATCCGTGGCGCCGGGCGACACGACCTGCTGCCCGGCTGGTACGACGAGTGGGTCCTGCTGGAACGGGAGCGGCTGCGCCAACTCCGGCTGCACATGCTGGAGGACATCGCCCGGGGTCACCTGCACGCGGGGCAGCACGGCGAGGCGTTGCAGGCCGCGCTCGAGGCGGTCCGCGCCGAGCCGCTGCGGGAGACACCGCACCGCCTGATCGTCGAGATCCACCTGGACGAGGGGAACGCCTACGAGGCGCTCCAGGCCTTCTACGTCTACCGCGACCTGCTGCTGCGCGAGCTGCAACTGGAACCGTCCGAGACGATGTGCGACCTGCTCAGCGACCTGCTCGCGCCGATCTCCAGGCCGGCGGAGCCGCGCCGGTCGGGTTCCCGGCCGCCGGCGGGGCGCGCCTATCCGGACCGGCCGGCGCTGCCGGCGATGCCGGTACGGCGCTGAGAACCCGAGGCGTAGTCACGTTGGTCCGGGCGTCACCACGGCGTCACCAGCGGGCCACATCCACCGGCGACGGCGGTGACGGTCCGGTGACGCGGCCGTCGGCATGGTGATCGGGCCCGACCGGACGGCCGGCAGGTCGTCCTCCCGAGCCGTACCGGGCCGTACCGGGCAGCCAGCCGGGCCCTAGCAGCGAGTGGGAGACGAGATGAATCGCGTACTGATCGTGGGCAGGATCGTCCCGGGGACCGAGGAGGAGATCGCCAAGATCTTCGCGGAGTCCGACGACACCGACCTGCACACCGTCACCGGGGTGCGGCACCGCTCGCTCTACCACCTCGACGACCTCTGCCTGCACCTGATGGAGACCGACGACTCCGCACCGTCCCGGCTGGAACAGGCGAACCGGCATCCGCTCTTCGTCAGCGTGACGCAGCGGCTGGGGTCGTACATCTCGCCGTACTCGCCGAACTGGCGGTCGCCGCGCGACGCGATGGCCCGGTGCTTCTACCGCTGGGACGGCCCGGGTGCCACGGTCACGATGCCGCCGGCCAGCCCGGCCGGCCGCCCCAGCTAGGGGGTTCGATGCCCGCCAGCCCGATACACGTGATCGTCATTGGTGCCGGTACCGGCGGCATGTGCCTGGCGCACGGCCTCCGACGGGCCGGCATCAGCGTCGCGGTCTACGAGCGGTACCGCGACCGTGGCGACGGCCTGCTCGGCTACCGGGTCGGGATCAACCCGACCGGCTGCCGGGCGCTGCGCGAGTGCCTGCCGCCGGAACTGTTCAGCACGTTCCTCGCCACCTGTGCCCAGCCGCCCCGGTACTTCAACGTGCTCACCGAGCAACTGCACCGGACGGCCTCGTTCGCGCTGCGTCCGGACGCCGACCCGACGAGCATCGACCAGTCGGTCTCCCGGATGACGCTGCGCCAGGTGCTGCTGACCGGTATGGACGACGTGGTGCACTTCGGCAAGACGTTCACGCACTACGCGCAGCACGACGACGGCCGGGTCACCGCGTACTTCGCCGACGGCACCTCGGCCACCGGGGACCTGCTGGTCGCCGCCGACGGCACGCACTCCGCGGTACGCCGGCAGTACCTGCCGCACGCCGAGGTCCGGGACGCCGGGAGCATCAACATCGCCAGCAAGATCCCGCTGACCGAGCAGACCCGTGCCCTGCTCACCGAGGAGATGCACCGGGGCATCTCGCTGATCTTCGGAGCCGGCGGGGTGATGGGCGTACTGCACGTGATGGAGTTCAACTGGGACCAGCGAGGTTCGGTCAAGCCCGGGGTGGGGGTCACCGATGCCCGGCTGATCGGGCAGTGGCCCGGACTGCTCTTCGACAACACCCGGGACTGCATCAACCTGATCATCTGGAGCGCGGCCAGTCGCTTCCCGTCCGACGTGATGGAGTTGCGCGGTGAGCGCCTCGCCGAGGTCGCCCGGGACCTGACCCGGAACTGGCACCCGAACCTGCGCGAGCTGCTGCGGCGCAGCGACACCGGCAGCGTCATCCCGATCAAGGTCGCCACCTCGGTGCCCGTGCAGCCCTGGCCGAGCAGCAACGTGACCCTGCTCGGCGACGCGATCCACACCATGACGCCGGGCCGGGGGGTGGGGGCCAACACGGCGCTGCGGGACGCCGCGCTGCTGCACCGGCAACTTGTCGCGGCGGCGGCCGGCGCCAAGCCGCTGCTCGACAGCGTCGCGGACTACGAGACGGAGATGATCCGGTACGGCTTCGCCCGGGTCGCCGACTCGCTGCGCACGAACGGCACCAACGGGGACGACCCGATCTACAAGCCGGTGATCGGCCGGCTCGCCATGCTGGCCGCGCGCGGCTACTTCAGCGTCACCAGCCGGCTTCCGCCGCTGCGCCGCCGGTTCGTCGACGAGTTGTACAACTACCGCGGCGCCGAGACCTGAGCAGCGGCCGCTCGGCCGACCGCCCGGCGCCCACCGGCAGGTGGTCGCGCAGCACGTGCTGGCTGATCAGCGCGACCCGGGCGCCCGCCTCCTCGAGGCTGCGCAGTCGGCCGCCGAGCCGCGCCCGCAGCGCCCGGTCGACGGTCCGGCTGCCGGCCAGGATCACCGCCTGGGGCCGCTGGCCGCGCAGCGTCGCCAGGTAGTCGAGATCCCGCTCCGCCCACCGGTGGTGCTGCTGTACATCATCACGATGTTTCCGTGCCGCTCGGCGGCGCGGATCACGCCGGCCGCGATGGCCGAGAAGAACGGGTCGGCGATGTCGTGCACCAGCAGCCCGACCAGGTTCGTCCGACCCCGGGCCGTCGCCTGCGCGGGTGCGTCGGCCGAGTAGTTCAACCTCGGTGGCGGCGGCGTGCACCCGGTCCGTCAGGTCCGCCCGCACCCGGCGGATGCCGTCGCCGTTGAGCACCCGCGAGGCGGTCGCCACCGACACCCCCGCCCTGTTGGCCACATCCATCAGCGTGACGGTTCCGGACGGGCGCTTGGTCATGTGGCGATCCCCGGGCAGTTGTCGGCGGTGGTGTCCGGGCCGGCGACCCCGCCCGGCATCGGCACCCTACCGCCGGTCCGGTGTGTTCTGTCCACAGTGGGCAGAGCAGCACCGCGCTCCTTGCCCCGGCCGGTCCGGTGCGGCTACACTCCGATTATTGTAACGATCGACACAGAAACGGGGAAGCCGTGGAACCACTGTCCGGAAAGGTCGCGTTGGTGACCGGAGGAAGTCGCGGGATCGGTGCCGCGATCGCCCGTCACCTGGCTCGGGACGGCGCCGACGTGGCGTTGACGTACCAGCGGGCGGCGCAGCGGGCCGAGGCCGTCGTCCGGGACGTCACCGCCCTGGGGCGGCGCGGGTTGGCGCTGGCCGCCGACAGCGCCGACGCGGAGGCGGTGACCGCCGCCGTGCAGCGCACCGCGGCCGAGTTCGGCCGGCTCGACATCCTGGTCAACAACGCAGGCGTCTTCCCGTACGGGCCGGTCGAGGAGACCTCGGTGGAGGAGATCGACCACACTCTCGCGGTACACGTCCGGGGCGTGTACCTGGCGATCAGGGCGGCGGTGCCACACATGACCGACGGTGGACGGGTGATCAGCATCGGCAGCTGCTTCGCCGAGCGGGTGCCGTACCCCGGGGTCGCCCTCTACGCGATGAGCAAGAGCGCGCTGGTCGGCCTGACCCGGGGACTCGCCCGAGACCTCGGCGAGCGGGGCATCACGGTCAACGTGGTGCACCCCGGGTCGACCGACACCGAGATGAACCCGGCCGACGGTGAGAACGCGGCGACCGAACGCGGCTACATCGCCCTCGGCCGGTACGCGGACCCGACCGAGATCGCCGCCACCGTGAGCCACCTCGCCGGGCCGGGTGGCCGCTACATCAGCGGCACCTCGATAAGCGTCGACGGCGGTTTCGCGGCATGAGGGGGGCGGCATGGCCTGGCTACTGCTGATCGTCGCGGGTCTGCTGGAGGTCGTCTGGGCACTGGCGCTCAAGCAGACCCAGGGCTTCACCCGGCTCTGGCCCTCCGTGCTGGCCGGCTCCACCGCGCTACTGAGCTTCATACTGCTCTCGCTGGCGCTGCGCAGCCTGCCGGTCGGCACCGCGTACGCGATCTGGGTGGGTGTCGGCGCGGTCGGGGTGACCCTGGCCGGTATCGTCGCCCTCGGCGAGAGTCTCAGCCCGGCCCGACTGGCCTTCGTGGCCCTGATCGCGATCGGCATCGTCGGGCTGAAGGCATCCGGACCCTGACGCCCGGCCCGGCGGGCGGTGGCGGAGAGGTGGTGGTCGGTGACCAGGCGGGGCCGACCACGCGGGTTCGACCGCACCGAGGCGCTGGAACGGGCCATGGAGGTGTTCTGGCAGCACGGCTACGAGGGCGCCTCGATGACCGACCTGACCGCCGCGATGGGCATCAACTCACCCAGCCTGTACGCGGCGTTCGGCGGCAAGGAGGCACTGTTCCGGGAGGCCGTGACCCGGTACGACGAGGTGGCGGGGCAGGTACCGCGACAGGCGTTGCGGGACCTGCCCACCGCCCGGGAGGCGATCGCGGCGCTGCTGCGGCACTACGCGGACAGCTACGTCGCCCCGGGCCGCCCGACCGGTTGCATGGTGGTCCTGGCGGCGACCACGATCAGCGCCGGTAACGACGCGGTGCGGGCCTTCCTCGCCGAGTTCCGGCAGGCCGACATCGCCACCCTCCGGGCGCGACTCGACCGGGGGGTGCGGGACGGCGACGTACCGCCGGCCGCCGACACCGGCGCGGCGGCCGAGTTCTTCTACGCGGTCTCGCTCGGCATGGCCCTGCGGGCACGGGACGGCGCGACCCAGGAGACCCTGCTCGCCATCGCCGAGGCGGCGGTCGCCGCCTGGGACGAGGTCCTGGCCCCGACGGCACCGACTCCCCGGCGGCAATGAGCTCAGGCGGCTCGGTGGGGATTGGATCTTGACGTTGCCGGTGGAAGGGAGTTAGCTCAGGAAAGCGGTTACCGTCACGCTGTCGAAAGGGCGCCGTCGCTTCCATGACCTCCGCGGAGAACACCACCGGCCGGATCACCGTCACCCACGAACACGGCCGCCAGATCGTCGTCGACGCGGGTGGCGTGGAGATCGCGACCTATGTGTACGACCCTCCGGTGCCGGCCTTCGAGGGCCCCAAGCCGTACCTGCACCCCTTGCGTACGCTCGACGGAGCGCTCGTCTCGGCGTACCGGCCGAACGACCACCGGTGGCACAAGGGCCTCCAGATGACGATCTCGCACCTGTCCGGACAGAACTTCTGGGGCGGCAACTCGTACGTGCACGGCGAGGGTTACCGCGCCCGGGACAACGTGGGCCGGATGCGGCACGACGCCTTCGACCTCGTCGACGTCACCCCGACCGAGCTGACCCTGCGGGAGTCGCTGACCTGGATCACCTCGACCCACGAACACTGGGTCGCCGAGCAGCGGGAACTGCGGATCCACGGCGTGGATGCCGGACGTGGCAGCTGGATGCTCGACTTCCGCACCGAACTGCGCAACATCCGGGGAGCGGAGTTGCGGGTCGGCAGCCCGACCACGCACGGCCGGCCGAACGCCGGCTACACGGGATTCTTCTGGCGGGGACCGCGCGGCTGGACCGGTGGCGAGATCCTCACCGCCGACGGTGCGGGCGGGCCGGAGAGCATGGGCCGGCGGTCACCCTGGCTGGCGTACACCGCAGAGCACGACGAGGTCGACGGTGGCGGCACCGTACTCGTCTTTGCCGGCACCTCCAGCGCGGCCGTACCGATCAGGTGGTTCGTCCGCAACACCCCGTTCCCGGCCGTCAACCCCTCCCCCGCCTTCGACGAGGAGGTGGTGCTCGCGCCCGACGACAGCCTCCGGCTCGCCCACCGGGTGGTCTTCGCCGACCGGGCCTGGGATCGGGCCGAGATCGAGGCGTTCGTCGCGGAACACGCGCCGTGACCGGCGAGGACAGCGCGCCGCCGCCGTTTCCCGGCGCCGTCGGCATCACCAACCTGCGGGTCTATCCCTGGCAGACCGACGACGGCCTGCACGGCGGCACCCCGCACGTGCACCTGTGCTGCACCGAGTGCTACGTGGTGGTCGGCGGCCGGGGGCGGCTACAGACCCTGACCCGGCGCGGCTTCGAGGAATCCCCGCTGGTCCCGGGCGACGTGCTCTGGTTCACCCCGGGCACCATCCACCGGGCGGTCAACGACGACGGAGCCCTCCAGGTCGTCGTGATCATGCAGAACAGCGGGCTGCCGGAGGCCGGCGACGCCGTACTCACGCTGCCGCCGGACCGGCTCGCCGACCCGGAGACGTACCGGCGGGCGGTCTCGCTGACCGGGCCGGACGGCTCCGGGCCGCCCACCGCCGAACGGGCCCGCGCCCGCCGCGACCTCGCAATCGGGGGGTTCGCCGAACTCCGTCGCCGGTGCGCGGCCGGGGACACCGCCGCGCTCGACGACTTCTACTCGGCCGCCGCCGCCCTGGTGCGCCCGCAGCTGCCCGCCTGGCGGGAACGCTGGGAGCAGGGGCCGGCGGCGGCGAGCCGGCAGACCGGAGAACAGCTCGACGCGCTGCGGCGCGGCGACCACAGCCACCTCGCCGACGCCACGGTCAGCCGGATCGTCCAGCCCGAGCAGACCACGCTGGGGATGTGCGGCTTCCTCTCCCCGTACGACCCGCTCCGGGCCCGGCGCGACTGAACAGCGCTGGCAGCACCTCGCATCACCACGCTAAGGAGCACCCCTGTGGAACCCATCCGCGCCGCCGTGGTCGGGACCGGAAACATCGCCCGCCTGCACGCCGAGGCGCTGCGGCAGCTCGGCGACGAGGTACGTCTCGTCGGCGCCGTCGACACCGACGCCGGCCGGCTGTCGGCGTTCTGCGACCAATACGACGTACCGGCCCGGCATCCCGACCTGGCCAGCCTGCTGGAGAAGGAACGACCGGAGCTGGTGCACCTCTGCACCCCGCCCGGCGTACACCACGAGCTGGCCCTGGCCTGCCTGCGGGTCGGTGCCAACGTGCTGGTGGAGAAGCCACCGACGCTCAACCTCGGCGAGCTGGACGAGCTGGCCGAGGCGGAGCAGCGACACGGGACGGCGCTGGCCACCGTCTTCCAGCACCGGTTCGGCACCGGCGCGCTGCGGCTGCGCGCCCTGCTCGACGCCGGAGTGCTGGGCCGGCCGCTGGTAGCGGTCTGCCACACCACCTGGTTCCGCCCGCAGTCCTACTTCGACGTGGCATGGCGGGGGCGCTGGGACACCGAGGGTGGCGGGCCGACGATGGGGCACGGCATCCACCAGATGGATCTGCTCTGCGCGATCCTCGGCGACTGGACCGAGGTCTCCGCCCTGGCCCGGCAGCAGGCCCGGCGATCCGAGACCGAGGATCTGAGCATGGCCCACGTCAGCTTCGCCAACGGGGCGGTGGCGAGCGTGGTGAACAGCCTGCTGTCGATCCGCGAGGAGAGCTACCTGCGGTTCGACTTCGAGCGGGCCACGGTCGAGCTGACCCACCTGTACGGGTACGGCGACGACGACTGGCGGATCACCCCGGCACCGGAGTACGCCGAGGAGGTGCTCGCCGCCTGGCGGACCGGTGCGGCCGGGGTACGCAGCAGCCACCGGGCACAGTTCGCGCAGGTGCTCCGGTGCCTGCGCGCCGGTACCCCTCCCCCGGTCACCTCCGCGGAGACCCGGCGGACGATGCGACTGGTCGCCGGGGTGTACGCGTCGGCGTTCACCCGCAGACCGGTACGCCCGGACGAGCTGGACGAGAACTCGCCGTTCTACCGGCGGATGCAGGGGGACGGTCCGCGATGGTGAACGGTGGTCCACTGGTGCCCGCGCCGGCAACGCCTCCGGCGCCCGTACCCGTTCCGTCGGCCCGTCCGCCGCTGCCCGCCGGGGCCGGTCCGGAGCACGGCGCGGCGGCCGGCCCGGCCGGGAACGGGCTGACCGTCAACCACGATGTCGGCCGGTCGGTGCGGGTCGGCTGGCGCGGCGCGGAGCTGTTCGACTACGTCTACCGCCCGCAGGAGCCCCGGGAGGAGGCGCCGCGCCCCTACCTCCACCCGCTGCGCACCCTCGCCGGCAACATCGTCAGCCTGTACCGGCCGCACGACCACCTCTGGCACAAGGGACTCTGCTTCGGCGTCTCCAACTTCGGCCCGGACAACTTCTGGGGCGGGTCGACCTATCTGCGCGGCCAGGGATACCGCAGGCTGGACAACATCGGGGTGGTCGAACACGTCGACTTCCCGGCGCTGCGCCGCGACCCGGACGCCGTCCGGCTGGTCGAGCGGCTGCGCTGGGTGGCCCGGGACGGCCGCCGGGTCGTCTCCGAACGGCGCCGGCTGGCGGTGGCGGTCTGGGCCAACCAGAGCGCGTGGCGACTGCGGTTCGAGACCGTACTGCGCAACGACGGCGACACGGTGATCCCGATCGGCAGCCCGACCACCCAGGGGCGGGAGAACGCCGGCTACGGCGGCCTGCTCTGGCAGGGGCCGCGTTCGTTCCGGGGCGGCCGGGTGGTGAGCCCGGCCGGGGTCGGCGCCGACGAACTGATGGGCTGGCGGGGTCCGTGGCTCGGCTTCGCCGGCCGGCACGACGGCATGGGGCCGGCCGAGACCCTCGCCTCGACGCTCGTCTTCCGGGACGACCCGACGAATCCCGGCGCGCCGACCCGGTGGTTCGTCCGCACCGAACCGTACGGCTGCCTCGGCCCGGCCCCGTTCTTCGACCGGGAGTACCCCTTCGCGCCCGGCACGGAACTGCGGCTCCGCTACGACGTCGTGGTCGCCGACGGCGAGCGCGACCCGGCCGGCTGTGCCCGGCTGGCCGACCGGGCCGGCGCGACAGAGCTGCTGACCGATCCGGACGGGGAGCTCTGATCCGGCCGGGACCGGTGATCCCCGACCGTTGTCAACGACATCCAGGACGTCAGCTCCCCGACATCCGGGACGTCAGCTCCTCGACATCCGGGACGCGGAAATCGCGTTCATCCGGTTGTTCCGCTCGGCCCGCCGACCCGGTTGACTGGGACCCGGCCGGGCCGGGCCAGCAGACGGAACGGCATGAAACAGGCGGCGACCAGGGCAGGGAGGCGGCAAGTTGCGGGTCATCGGGGTGGGTTTCGGGCGTACCGGCACCAGGTCGACGAAGGAGGCGCTGGAACTGCTCGGCTTCGGCCCATGCCACCACATGGCGGAGTTGTTCGAGCACCCGGAGACGATCGGTGACTGGCTGCGGGCCGCCCGGGGCGAGTCGGTGGACTGGTCACGGCTGCTCGCCGGCTACCAGTGCACAGTGGACTGGCCGAGCGTGTACTTCTGGCGGGAGCTGATCGACGCCTATCCCGAGGCGAAGGTGCTGCTGACCGTACGCGACCCGGAGAGCTGGTACGAAAGCGTCCGCAGCACCATCTACCAGGGCCGGAGCATCGACGTCGAGTCGGCGCCGCCAGGGCTGCGGCAGGCGTTCGAGACCCACCCGGAGTTGCTGGACCAGCCGAGGCTGACCGAGGCACTGATCTGGCAGGGTACCTTCGGCGGCCGGTTCGAGGACCGGGAACACGCCCTGAAGGTCTACGCGGACCACCTCGCGGAGGTGCGCGCCACCGTACCCGCCGACCGGCTCGGCGAGTTCGACGTGGCACAGGGCTGGGCGCCGCTCTGCGAGTTTCTCGGCGTCGACGTACCGGCCGAACCCTTTCCGCTGCTGAACACGACGGCCTCGTTCCGGGAGCGGCTCGCGGATCCGGCCGGGCTGCGCAGCGAGCCCTGACCGGTCGGCCGACCGGGCGCCGGAGCGCGGCGAGCCCTGCGCCGTCAGCCGATTGGGCGCCGGGGCTCGGCGATCCCTGAACCGTCAGCCGACCGGGTGGCGGGGCTCGGCGAGCAACTCGTCGACCTCGGCGCTGGTCGGCATCGCGGTCGAGCGGGCGAGCCGGGACGCGGCGAGCGCACCGGCCGCGTTGGCGAACCGGACGGTCCGGTCGAGCGGCCATCCGGCGAGCAGCCCGTGGCAGAGCGCCCCGCCGAAGGCCGCCCCGGTGCCGAGGCCGTTTCGCACCTCGATCGGCACCGGTGGCACCTCCACGATCTCGTCGGCGGTCCGGGCGAGCACTCCGGCCGGCCCCCGTCTCACCACCGCCAGCCGTACGCCCCTGGCGAGCAGCGCCTCGGCCGCCGCGTACGCCTCCCGCTCCCCCACGGCGGTGGCGCACTCGTCGAGGTTGCCGACGGCGACGGTGGCGTACCGCAGCGCCGACTCGAACGCCGCCCGGGCCTCCGCCGGTGAGGACCAGAAGCCCGGCCGGTAGTCCAGGTCGAAGACGGTGTTCGCGGCACGACCCCGGGCGCCGAGCGCGGCGAAGTGGGCGTCCCGGCTCGGCAGCTCGCAGAGCCCGGTGCCGGTGAACCAGAAGACGCCGGCCGCGCGGATCGCGGGCAGGTCCAGCTCCTCCGGACGGATCTCCAGGTCCGGCGCCTTCGGGTAGCGGTAGTAGTAGATCGGGAAGTCGTCGGGCGGAAAGATCTCGCAGAAGCTGACCGGGGTCGGCAGCCCGACGACCGGGCTCACCCAGCGGTCGTCCACCCCGACGTCGCGCAGCACGCGGTGCACGTACTCGCCGAACGGGTCCGCGCCGGTCCGGGTCACCAGGGCGACCCGCCGGCCGTGCCGGGCCGCCGCCACCGCGACGTTCGCGGCGCTGCCGCCGAGGAATTTTCCGAACGTCTCGACGTCGGGCAGCCGGGTGCCGGTCTGGAGTGGATAGATGTCCACCCCCACCCGCCCCATGCTGACCACCTCGAACGAGGTCACCGAATCATGTAACCCCGGTGCGTACCGCACGGTCAATATCCCGGCGGCGGCCGGGCGCGCCGCTCCGCCCGACGGGCCGTGCCCCGCCGGGCGGAGCACGGCCCGTCCCGGAGTCAGCGGTCCATCAGCACGAAGACGCCCCAGCCGAGGTACTCCCGCTGGTACCTGACGTGCTGGACCGGCGCCGAGTCGAGTTCGGCACGCAGTTGCGCGTGCAACTCGTCGTCGGGGTTCTCGTCGAGCCACCGCCGGAGGTTGAGCCACTGCGCCGCGACGTAGCGGTCCCAGCTGTCCTGGTCGGCGAGGACCATCTCCACCACGTCGGCACCGAGCGCGCCGAACCGTTCGACGGTCTCCGGCAGTGGCAGGAAGTCGTCCCGACTGGTCGCGTGGCACGCCTCGACACAGGCCTGGTCGACCGGCTCACGTCGCCAGTACGGCTCGCCGATCAGCATCATCCCGCCGGGGCGGAGGCTGCGCCGCAGCAGCGCTACGGTGCCGGGGACCCCGCCGCCGATCCAGGTGGCGCCGACGCAGGCGGCGACGTCGACCGGGGTGTCGGCAACGTACCCGGAGGCGTCGCCGTGCACGAACTCGACCCGGTCGGCGACGCCAAGTTCGACGGCCCGGGCCTCGGCCCGGCCGAGGAACACGGTGCTGATGTCCACCCCGGTGCCGACGACGCCGTGGTCGCGGGCCCAGGCGCAGAGCAACTCGCCCGAGCCGCAGGCGAGGTCGAGCAGTCGGGTGCCGGGCGGCAGCCGCAGCGCCTCGCCGAGGGTGGCCAGCTTGCGGCTGTCGAACGGGTTGTGGATACGGTGGCTGCTCTCCCGGATGGTGAAGCTACGTGGTAGGTCCACTTCTGATGTTCCTAACGTGTGAGGAGGTCATGGGGGTTGGCGCGGTCGTCCCCGGGTTGTCGGTCGGGGCGGGCTGGACCCTCATGAAATGCACCTCTTCACACGTCGGTTTCACACGTCGGTTTCACACGTCCGTGTCCGCACGGACGTGGCCGACGCTAGGCCGGCCGCAGCAGTCCGTCCAGCCGTTTTCGGCTCCCGTTCCGCCGTTTTCGGCTCACTTGGCGAAGATCTGGGACTCGTCCCGGAACGCCTTGAACTCCAGCGCGTTGCCGGCCGGGTCGCGGAAGAACATCGTCCACTGTTCACCCGGCTCGCCCGCGAACCGCAGGTACGGCTCGATCACGAACTCGGCTCCGCCGGCCCGGATCCGGTCGGCGAGGGCGTGGAACTCGTCGATCGGGAGGATGAGCCCGAAGTGCGGCACGGGTACGTCGTGCCCGTCCACCGGGTTGCGTCCGGCGTCCGCCTGCCGGGCCGCCGGTACGACGTGGGTCACCACCTGGTGGCCGTAGAAGTCCCAGTCGACCCACGCCTCCGCCGACCGCCCCTCGGCGAGGCCGAGCACCCCGCCGTAGAAGGCGCGGGCCCGCGCCAGGTCGTCGACCGGGATCGCCAGGTGGAAACCGGGACGGGTGGCCACGGTCATCGTCTGCTCCTCTCCGCCGGGGTGCGCCCCGGCCTCTCCTTTCATCCAAGCATGATCTTGACTGCACGCCCGCCACGCCCGGTCAGTCCCGCAGCTTGTGACGGGACGTGCCCGGTCAGTTCCACAGCTTGTGGCGGGACGCGCCCGGTCAGTTCCACAGCTTGTGGCGGGAGACGCCCGGACGCCGTCGTGGCGGATCCGGCACGATCCGGAACCGGACCGGCTTTCCCGGGGCGGCTTGGGCGACCTGCGGAAGGTCGTCCGGATGCAGCACACCGATCACCGGGTAGCCGCCCATTGTCGGATGGTCGGCCAGGAAGATCACCGGCGAGCCGGCCGCCGGTACCTGCACCGCGCCGAGCACCACCCCCTCGCTGCGCAGCTCCCCGCCGATCCGCCGGGGTAGCGCCGGCCCCTCCAGGCGTACGCCTATCCGGTTGCTGAGGGTCGAGACCCGGTAGCACTCGCTGCCCAGCAGGCGTACCGCCTCGTCGGTGAACCAGTCGGCGCGGGGGCCGAGCAGCACCCGCAGGGTCACCTCCTCGGCCAGGATGCCGGTCGGGGCGACGTCGACCGGGGCGGGTGGCCCGAGCGGCTCGCCCAGCGGCAGCCGGTCCCCGGTGCGCAGCGGTGCGGGGCCGAGTCCGGAGAGCAGGTCGGTCGAGCGGCTGCCGAGGACCGGCGGTACCGCGATCCCGCCGGCGAAGGCGAGATAGCTGCGCAGCCCGCGCCGGGCCGCGCACACCTCGACCCGGGCTCCGGCCGGCACCGGGACCGGGGCCGCCCAGCTCGCCGGCCGGCCGTCCACTGTGACCGGTGCCCAGGCTCCGGTCACCGCGACGGTGCCGGCCCGACCGAACCGCACCGAGACGCCGGTGACCGTCGTCTCGATCGTCGCGGCGCCGGGTGGGTTGCCGACCAGCCGGTTCGCCAGCAGGTGCGCCGGCAGGTCGAGGGCGCCGGAGCGGGGCACCCCGAGGTGCGCGTGCCCGGGCCGGCCGAGGTCCTGCACGGTGCTGAGCGCGCCGGCCCGGACCACCTCGACGAATCGTCCGCCGGTCATCCCGACGACTCGCCACGCCGGGTCCGCAGGTCCGGGCGGCCGGCCCGCCCGCCGACCGCGTCGACGTCCCGGAAGCGGACCCGGGCGCCCGGGGTGAGCAGGGCGACCGGCTCCCGGTCCGGGTCGAACAGGACAACGTCGGTGCTGCCGAGCAGTTGCCAGCCGCCGGGCGAGTCCCGGGGATAGATCCCGGCGTAGCCGCCGGCCAGCGCGACCGAGCCGGCCGGCACCCGGGTCCGGGGTACCGAGCGCCGGGGCAGGTGGTAGCGCTCCGGCAGGCCGGTCAGGTAGCCGAAGCCGGGGGCGAAGCCGCAGAACGCGACCCGATATTCGGGGGCGCTGTGGATCCGCCCCACCTCCTGCTCGGCGACCCCCCAGTGCCGGGCGACCTCGGCCAGGTCGGCGCCGTCGTACCGGACCGGTATCTCGACGAGCGGACCGTCCGGCGGGCGGGCCTCGGTCGGCCGCCAACCGGCGAGCCGTCCGGCCAGCTCCGCCGGATCGTCCAGCCCGTCGACGAGCACCGTGAGTTCACCGGGTACGACGTCCTGCACGCCGGCCAGTTCGCCCCGGTCCCGCCACCGGTGCAACTGTGCGACAAGCGCGGCGGTCTGCGCCGGCTCGGCCACCTCGACCAGCAGCGCGTGCAGCCCCACCGGAATGATCCGCACCGTCGCATCCGTCCCGTCGTACCGGCTCACAGCCCGAGGTACGAGCGGCGTACCTCGTCGGAGGCGGCCAGTTCGTCGGCCGGGCCGGCCATCACCACCTCGCCGGTCTGCAACACGTACGCCCGGTCGGCCAGTTCCAGCGCGGCCCGCAGGTTCTGCTCCACCAGCAGCATCGTGGTGCCGGTACGGCGGATCTCGGCGAGCACCTCGAAGATCATCTTGGTGAACTTCGGTGAGATGCCGAGCGAGGGCTCGTCCAGCATCAGCAGTTTCGGCCGGCTCATCAGCGCCCGGCCGAGCGCCACCATCTGCTGCTCGCCGCCGGAGAGCGTGCCGGCGCGCTGCCCGGACCGCTCGGCGAGGACCGGGAAGAGTTCGTAGACCCGGGTCAGTTCGGCCTCCCGCTCCTCGGCGCTGCGATGGTAGCCACCGAGCAGCAGGTTCTGCAGCACCGTCTGGTGGCCGAAGAGCCGCCGCCCCTCCGGCACCAGCACCGCACCCCGGCGCGCGATCCGGTACGCCGGCAGCCCGCTGACGTCCTCGTCGAGGAAGGTCACGCTGCCGCGTACCGGCCGGTGCAGTCCGGAGACCGCCGCCAGCAGGGTGCTCTTGCCGGCCCCGTTGGCGCCGACGAGTGCCACCAGTTCGCCCGCCTCGACCCGCAGGTCGACACCGCGGAGCGCGACGACCCCGGCATAGTCCACGTGCAGATCCCGTACGGTGAGCATCTACAACGCCTTCCCCAGGTACGCCTCGACCACCGTCGGGTCGTGCGCCACCTGCTCCGGCGTACCCTCGCTGATCTTCTGCCCGTAGTGCAGCACCACCACCCGGTGGCAGAGCGGCATAATGACCTCCATTACGTGTTCCACCATCAGGATGGTGACGCCGCCCCGGTTGATGCCGCGGACGATCTCGACCGCCTCACGCGCCTCGGTCGGGGTCAGCCCGGAGAGCACCTCGTCGAGCAGGAGCAGCTTCGGCTCGGTGGCCAGCGCCCGCCCCATCTCCAGGCGCTTCTTCCAGGCGGCGGTGAGCGACGCGGCCGGCGCGTCGAGCACCGGGCCGAGCCCGGTCAGCTCGGCGACCTCGCCGGCCCGGCGCCGGGCGTCGCGCAGCCGGGGATGCCGGGCGAAGGCCGCCGTGGTGAGGTTGTCCAGCACGCTCATCGAGCCGAAGACCCGCATCAGCTGGAAGGTCCGCCCCACCCCGGCCCGGGCCGCGCGGTGCGGCGGCCAGCCGGTGACGTCCCGGCCGTCGAACTCCAGCCGGCCGGAGGTGGGCCGCTGCGCGCCGGCCACCATCGAGAAGAGCGTGCTCTTGCCGGCGCCGTTCGGCCCGATCAGCCCGACGATCGCTCCCTGCGCCACTTCGAAGCTGATGTCGCGGTTGGCCCAGAGGCCGCCGAACCGGCAGGAGAGATTGTCGATCCTCAGCAGCGTCGCCGAGCCGTTCGGGAAGCCCGGCGGCGTCCCGGTCCTGGCCTCCTCGCGCGCGGTCATGCCTTCACCTCAGCAGATCCGGCCGGTTCCGAACCGGCTTTCCCGACAGGCTTGCGGGACAGCCGCCGGGCGACCGGCGCCCAGAGCCGCTGCCCGATGGCGAGCAGGCCGCCCGGCTCGGTGATCGAGACCAGCACGATCAGCGCGCCGTAGAGCAGCAGGTCGATCGAGCGACCGCTGCCGGAGAACTCCTGCCGGGTGACGTCCTGGACGAAGACCAGCACCCAGGCACCGAGCAGCGGCCCCCAGAACCGGCCGACCCCGCCGAGTACCGCCATCAGGGTGAACGACACCGACAGGTCCAGGCCGAGGCCGGAGGGCGGGTCGACGAAGAGCACGTACATCACGTAGTAACCGCCGGCCAGCGCGGTGATCGCACCGGAGAGCGCCGCGGCGGCCAGCTTGTAGCGGTGTACGTCGATCCCGACCGCCGCCGCGGCCTCCTGGTCGTCCCGGATGGCGCGTACGTAGTTGCCGGCCCGCCCGCGCAGGAAGAGCCAGACCGCCAGCGCGGCGAGGCAGAAGAAGCCGAGCGCCACGTAGTAGTACGGCCGCTTGTCCAGCAACGAGAACTGGAGGTTGGCCAGCGACTGCTCGACGACCGGCAGTTCCCAGCCGTTCGCCTGGCCGAGCCCCGGCACGTTGGTGACCAGGATGAAGACGATCTCGGCGACCGCGATGGTGGCGATCGAGTAGTAGTGGTGCCGCAGCCGGAAGCACGGCCAGCCGACAGCGGCGGCGAGCAGCGCGGCCAGCGGCAGCGACAGCCCGATCGCCAGCCACGGTGACCAGCCCTGCCGGACCAGCAGCGCGGTGGTGTAGGCGCCGGTGCCGAAGTAGAGCGCGTGCCCGAAGGAGATCTGCCCGGTGTAGCCGCCGAGCAGGTTCCAGCCGGTGGCCGCGATCCCGAAGGTCAGCGCCAGGATGCCGATGTTGTGTGCCGCCGAGTCCGCGAAGACCAGCGGGTAGCCGGCCAGTACCGCCAGGATCAGCGCGGCGGTGGCCCAGGACGGCAGTCGACGGGCCGGCTGGGTACCGGGCCGGGTCGGCGTCGGCCGGCGCAGTACGGTGAGGGCGCTCATCGTCCCCCCTCGATCGGATCGGTCATCGGGTCCCCAGCAGTCCCTGCGGTCGTACCAGCACGACCACCAGATAGAGGGCGAGCGCGGCGGCGAGGGTGTAGCTCGGGGCGTACAGCCCGACGATGCCCTGGGCGACGCCGACCAGCAGGCCGGCCAGGGCCGCCCCGGTGATGCTGCCGAAGCCGCCGAACGCGACCACCACGAAGGCCATCAGGACGAAGCTCACCCCGGCGGTCGGCGAGGCGGAGTAGGAGTTCATCAGCAGCGCTCCGGCGACACCTGTGGCCAGTCCGGCGATCACCCAGCAGAGCGCGTACATCCTGCGGGGGTCGATGCCCATCAGCGAGGCCGCCGCCGGGTCCTCCCCGGCGGCCCGTACGGCGCCGCCGAGCCGGGTCCGGTTCATGAAGTACGCGACCGCGCCGGTGGCGAGCAGCGCGCCGACGGCCATGATGACCTGCGGCCCGCCGATCACCACCGGGCCGATCTCCCAACGCAGCCCGGCGGCCCAGGGCCGGGGTACGGTCCGGGTGTTCGGGGTCCAGAGGAACTGGGCCAGCCCGCGCAGGAAGACCTGTAGTCCGAAGGTGACGATCACCTGGGCGAGTGGTGACCTGCCGAGCACCCGGCCGACCGCGCCGAAGTACATCAGCGCGCCGGTGAGCGCGATCGACACCCCGGCGAGCGGGATGGAGAGCAGCGGGTCGAGGCCGAGCAGCGACCAGGCGAAGAACGACGTGTACATGCCGAGCATGACCATCTCGCCGTGGGCAAAGTTGATCACGTCCATCACGCCGTAGATCAGGGTCAGCCCGACCGCCACCAGCGCGAAGACCGCGCCGATCAGCAGCCCGTTGACCACCGACTGGAGCAGGTCGGTCATGGTGCCGACCCCCTCGGCCGCCCGCCGGTCCGCCGGCTCACCGCTGGGCCTGGTTCATCGGCCAGATCGGCTGGACCGAGGAGAGGTCGGCCGGGAAGACCACCCGGTACTTCCCCTCGATCATCTGCTCGACCACCCCGGCGGCACCGGTGTTCTGTCCCTTGTCGTCGAACCTGATCCCGGTCCACGGCATGATCGTCTGCTCGCCGGGGACGTCCAGCCCGCGCAGCGCGTCCCGGATCTTCGCCGGCTCGACCGACTTCGCGGTGTCGATCGCCTGGGCCAGGGTCAGCACCGCGGTGAAGGCCCGCGCCGAGTTCTCGGTCATCGGGGCGCCGTACCGCTGCTGGAAGAGGTCCGCCACGGTCTTGGCCGCCGGCCGCTTCGCGGCGATCTCGCCGGACCAGGCGGCCCGGGTGGAGGCGCCGTCGGCCAGCGGGCCGAGCCCGGTGGCGAAGGCCGGGTCGGCGAAGCCGGTGCCGTAGGCGAGCAGCGCCGGCGGGTAGTAGTCCAACTGGTCCAGCGTCTTCATCAGCTTGATCGCCGCGTCGGTGTAGGCGAGCACGAAGAGCACGTCCGGGTTCCTGCCGCGCACCTGCGCCACCTGGGAGCCGAGGTCGGCCGCGGTCGGGTCGAAGCCGACGTTGACGCTGACCGGCAGGCCGGCCTCGGCGGCGACCTTCTCGGTCACCCCGGCACCGTCGTTGCCGAACTGGTCGTTGCTGTGGAAGATGCCGACCGAGCGGACCTGGGCGCCGGCCGCCTGCCGGGCCTTGAGGTAGTCGAACATCGAGCGGGCGAAGGTCTCGTCGGTCGGCCCGGTCCGGAAGAACCACTTCAGGCCCCGCTCGGTGAGCGCCACCGACGAGGAAGCCTCGTTGACGAAGGGTACGCCGAGCCGCTCGGCCCGCTGGCTGGCGGTGAGCGTCACCCCGGACTGGTACGAGCCGATCACCGCGGCGACCTTCTCGCCGGTGACCAGCCGGTCGACCTCGCCGGCACCGACCTCGGGCTTGCCCTGGGTGTCACCGGTGATCAGCTTCACCGGTGCGCCGCCCAGCCCGGGCAGCCCCTTGCCGGGCCCGAGCGGCAGGTCCAGCCCGGGATGGTCGTTGTTGACGATGTCCACGGCGAGTTCGGCACCGTGCAGCACGTCGGTGCCCTGGGTGGCGTTGGGGCCGCTGAGCGGCCAGAGCCCGGCGAGTTTGACCTCGTCGGTGGCGCCGGCGCCGTCGGATCCGCCACAGCCGGCGAGCGCGGCGGCGAGGACGAGCGCGGCCGCGCCGCTGGTGATCCTGCGCATGGTCAGGCCTTTCTGGAGACGATGGCGAAGGCCCGGCGCCGTCCCGATCGGGGCGCAACGGGGTCTTCGGGAGGCAGGTGCGCGGCCGGGCCCGGGGGTTGCCGGCCCCCCGGGCCCGGCCGACGACTCAGGAGACGGCCGCGCCCGCGGCCTTCACCAGGGCGACGGTCTGCTCGATGGTCTGCGCCCGGTCGGACGCGAACGGCGGGTCGATGATGTCCAGCGGGTTCTGCGGGTAGACGAGCGAGGAGATGTGCAGGTGTCCGCCGGGGACGTCGGTCGCGCCGAGGGCGAGCCGGAGCCGGTTCGACCGGTACATGCTCTCGTTGGAGAGGTAGTTCCCGCCGCCGCCGGCCTGGGCCTGCGCGTCCGGCGAGGGGCCGTTGTCGTGGCAGGAGACCTTGGTCGGATCCGGCCGGGTGTTACCGGTCCACTCGCAGATCCGCGGGTTGAGCGCCGTCGGCCAGGGCGTGGTGCCGGCGTCGATCATCTGCTGGTACGGCAGGGTCGTCTCGATGAACTCCGGGTTGGTGGCCGGCTGCGGCCAGTTGCTCACCTGCGGGACGAGTTCCGGGGTGCCCTCGTTGTTGTTGTCCGGGCTGCCGCCGCGCCAAGCGCCGGCCCACTGCTCGATGGCCATCCGGGCCCGGCCGCCCTGGCTGATCGTCATGATCAGATCGGCGCGTTCCCGGCTGTTCCGGGTCAGGTGCGGGCCGAAGGCGTCCTCGACGTAACCGAGGTCGAAACCGCTCCAGGTCACCGGCAGCGAGACCGCCTGGATCTGCACCAGCCGGTCACCGACCCGGTACTCCTGCCCGTCCAGTTGCAGCGCCGAGGCGCCGGACGGGTTGGATCGGCGGATCTCCCCGTTGAGCTGGTACGGGTCGAAGCCGCTGACCAGCACCCGGGTCACCGAACGGCTGGTGGAGAAGTCGGTCGACGAGATGCCCCGGGAGGCGTACTCGAAGGTCTTCAGCAGATCCGCCCGGGCGCTGTCGGTGAGCCGGAACCTGGGTGTCCACTGTCGAAGGTCACGGGTGCCGGTCAGCCGCGACCAGTAGAGCGGGCGGTCGTCGTACCGCTCGATGCTGCCCATCCAGCGCTTGCCCTGGGCCCGCTCGACGGCGGTACGCCACAGTTCGGCGCCCCGCGACCGGAGCAGCCTGTCGGCCTCCTTGACCGACCGCAGCGCGCACAGTTCGGCGGTGAACCGGGTGACGAACGGGGTGAAGCCGCCAACCTCGATCAGGGTGTTCGGCACCTGCACCCCGCCCGGCTGGGCCGGGGTGTCGATCCGGGTCTCCTCGTAGGTCGTCGGGCGGTCACGGTCGTAGCACTCCCCCGCCGGGCCGGACTGCCCGGCCGGCTGTGCCACGGCGGTGCCCGGCATCAGCAGCAGGGCGGCGCCGATACCGGTGGCGGCGAGCAGCTTGAGCCGGCCACGTACACTCTCGGTCAACTTCTGCACATCCAAGGTGATCTTCGACCTTTCCTCGATAGCGTGCCGCTTCCGCGTCTTCTGGCCAACGGGAGGGCGGAGTCGGCACATCACTGGGGGTTGAAGGGCGGCCGCCCGCGGCATCGGGCGGCAGCCGTCCGGTGCGGGAGCCGGTGGTCGTCGGCCGGGTGGCAGCCCGGCCGACGGTCACCGGTCCAGCGGTGTTGCCGGCGGTGCTCGGCGGATCAGACGAACGAGGCGAGACTGACGCCCGCCTCCTGCAGGGCGGTGCGCACCTGGCGGGCCAGTTGCACCGCCCCCGGGGTGTCGCTGTGTACGCAGATCGACCGGGCGCGTACCGACACCGGGGCGCCGTCGACGGCGGCCACCTGCCCGGTGGTGGCCATCTTCACGCAGCGCCGGGCGACCGCGTCCGGATCGGTGACCAGCGCACCGGGGCTGCCGCGTTTCGCCAGGCTGCCGTCGGACCGGTAACCCCGGTCGGCGAACGCCTCCCGGACGGTCTTGAGTCCCACCTCGGCGGCCTGGCGCAGCAGTTGTGAGCCGGGCAGGCCGAGGATCGGCAGACTCGGGTCGTACGCGGAGACGGCGGTGACGACCGCCGCCGCCTGCGCCTGGTCGGTGACGGTGCGGTTGTAGAGCGCACCGTGCGGTTTGACGTAGCGGACCCGACCACCCTCGCTGCGGGCGATCCCGTCCAGCGCGGCGAGCTGGTAGAGCACGTCGTCGGAGAGCCGGTCGGGTTCCATGTCGATGGCGCGGCGACCGAAGCCGGCGAGGTCGCGGTAGCCGACGTGGGCGCCGATGGAGACGTCCCGGCTGATCGCCTCGGCGCAGACCCGCCGCATGATCGTCGGATCGCCGCCGTGGAAGCCGCAGGCGACGTTCGCACTTGTCACGACGGAGAGCAGTGCCATGTCGTCGCCCAGCTCCCAGACGCCGAAGCCCTCACCGAGGTCACTGTTGAGATCGAAGATGACCGACATCGCACCTCCTGGAGGACGTGGGGTACGCCGTGGGTTCAGGTTGGCAGACTGTTGAACAATCCGTCAATGGTCATGTTGACTTGTAACCTCGTCGAAGCATGGACCTTCTCTCGATTGTGGGCCCGACGGTATGAAGGACAATGACCGCGTGACGTGGCTGGCGAAGCTGCAGGACGACCGTTCGTTGATCACCCGGGCGAGCACCGCGCAGCGGGTGGCGGAGATTCTGCGCGCGCGGATCACCGAAGGAGCCCTGCTACCGGGCACCCGGCTCTCCGAGGAGATGATCGGAGCGGCGCTCGGGGTCTCCCGCAACACCCTGCGGGAGTCGTTCCGGCTGCTGATGCACGAGCGGCTCGTCGTGCACGAACTCAACCGGGGGGTCTTCGTCCGGGTGCTGGACGTGCAGGACGTGGTGGACATCTACCGGGTCCGCCGGGTGCTGGAGTGCGCCGCCGTCAGCAACGCCCGCAACAGCCCGGCCGGGGCGACGGACGCGATCGAGGCCGCGCTGGTCGAGGGCGAGCAGGCGGCGGCAGAGCAGCGGTGGTCCGACGTCGGCACCGCCAACATGCAGTTCCACCAGGCGATCGCCGGCCTGGCCGGCAGCCCCCGGATCGAGGAGATCATGCGGCAAACGCTGGCCGAGATCCGACTCGCCTTCCACGTGATGGCCGCGCCGCAGACCTTCCACCAGCCCTATCTGGACCGGCACCGGGAGCTGCTGGAGCTGATCCGCGGCGGCGAGGTGGAACGGGCGCACACGGTACTCGACGACTACCTGCGCACCGCCGAGCGGCAACTCGTCGACGCGTACGTCGACGGGGTGCCGGAGAGCGTGGCCGCACGCCGCTGACGGAAGACGGATTCCCGACCGGCGCTCAGATGGCGTGCAGTGCGTACACCCCGGCGTCGGTGCCGACTCCGGCCGCGCCACCCAGGGCGGCCCAGGCGCTGCCGTTCCAGGCCGCGACGTGGTTCACGGTCGTTCCGCCGGCCCGGGTGAAGAAGCCACCGGCGACGAGTCGGCCGTCGTGCACGGCCAGCGCGAGCACGATGTCGTCGGTACCCGCGCCCAACGCGGACCACCGGGACCCGTCCCACCGGGCGACGTAGTTCGCCGCGGCCCCGCCCGCCTGGGTGAACGTGCCACCGACGACCAGTTCCGTGCCGAAGACGGACAGCGCCCGCCCCTCGGCGTCGAGCCCGGCGCCGAGGGCGGCCCAGGCACTGCCGGTCCACTCGGCCACGTAGCTGGCGGCGGTGCCGCCGGCCTGGGTGAAGCCGCCGGTGGCCACCAGTGCGCCGTCGTGCACGGCCAGCGCCAGCACGTCCCCGTTGAAGCCGGTGCCGAGGGTCGACCACACGCTGCCGCTCCACCGGGCGATCCCGTTCGCCGCCGCGCCACCGGCCTGGCTGAATCCACCGCCGACGATCAGCGCGCCGTCGTGCACGGCCAGGTCCCAGACCGAGGGTACGTCCACACCGGTGCCGCCGGGCCCGGCCAGCGCCCGCCATTCGGCGCCGTCCCACCGGGCGATGTGGTTGACGGTGATCCCGCCGGCCCGGAGGAACTGCCCGCCGACGATCAGCTCACCGTCGAAGACCGTGAGCGCGTCGACGAAGTCGAGCGAGTTGGTAAGCACGCCGGTACCGGACGAGCCGGTCAACGGGCCCCAGGCGGTGCCGTCCCAGCGGGCGATGCCGTTCACCCGTACCCCACCGGCGGTGAGGAAACTGCCGCCGGCGATCAGGTCGCCCTCGTAGACGGCAAGTGCGGTGACCGAACCGTCCGGTCCGGCGCCTGATCCCCCGCCTGGGCGGGACCAGGCGGAGCCGTTCCAGGTGGCGAGGTGGTCGACGGCGGTGCCACCGGCCCGGGTGAAGGTGCCTCCGGCGTACAGGCCGGGAGCGGCGGTCGCCCGGGTGTCGCCGGTCGACCAGCCGAACCCGGAGGAGTGCCGGAGCGCGTCGAGGTCCCGGGTCGACGCGTGCAGCAGGGTTCCGGCGCTGTCCCGGACCCGCAACCGCAGGGCGCCGACGGCCTCGGCGGGCAGCGGCAGCGCGACCAGGTTCGCCCCGGTGTCGAGCGGGCGGTCGGCCACGAGTGGGGTGTCCCGCCCGGCGCCGTGCAGGGAGACGCTCAACGCCACCGCCGGACGGCCCGGCCAGCGTACGGCGAGCTGCGGGGTCTCGACCTCTGGGACGGCGGGCAGCAGGGTCGCGTACAGCGTGTCAGCGGAACTGGCTGGCGCCGACCGTCCGGCGGCGGAGGCCGACTGGTGCGGCGCGACGCTCCAGGCGCAGACGGCCGCCAGTGCGAACACGGAGAGTCTCCGCCGTAGGGTGGACGTGCCGAGTGCGGACATGAGCGCTCCCTCCGCCAGACCCGCGCAAACCGGTCGGATCCTGTCAGGAAAAATACACCAGCATCAATGTCTCGGCAATTCGACGACCGTTCGGCGACCCCGGGATCAGGCCCGTCGGGTGGGACGGTCCAGCAGGCAGAATCCGTTCCCCTCCGGATCGGCGAGTACGACGAACGGTTCCGTTCCCCGCTGCCCCACGTCGAGCCGACGCGCACCGAGAGTAATCAACCGGCTTCACTTCCTCGGCCACCCCAGCCGGAGGGTTCCGCGGCGGCTCAGCCGCGGCGCAGTGTCAGCAGGGTGATCTCGCTCGGTGCGAAGATCCGCAGCGGCGGCCCCCAGAAGCCGGTGCCGCGGCTGGTGTAGAGCCGGGTCCGGTCGCCGTGCCGGGTCAGCCCCTGCACGGTCGGCTGGTCGAGCCGGACCAGGAAGTTGAACGGCCAGATCTGCCCGCCGTGGGTGTGCCCGGACAGTTGCAGGTCGACACCGTGCGCCACCGCCGCCCCGACCTGCTTCGGCTGGTGGGCGAGGAGCACCACCGGCAGGTCCGGGTCGGCGCCGGCCAGCGCGGCGGCGTGGTCGGGTCGGTGCCCGGGACGTCCCGACGATCCGGCGGTCGCGTCGTCGACCCCGGCCACCACCAACCGGGAGCCGTTCCGCTCGACGACGACGTGCCGGTTGTGCAGCGGCTCCCACCCGAGGTCCCGCATGTGGTCGAGCCAGCCCTGCGCCTCGCCGAAGTACTCGTGGTTGCCTGTCACGTACGTCCGGGCGAGCCGGGCGCGCACCTCGCCGAGCGGCGCGGCCTGGGCCCGGCGTTGTGCGACGCTGCCGTCGGCGATGTCACCGGTGTGGCAGACGATGTCCGGATCGAGTTCGTTGACCGCCGCCACGACCCGGGCCGACCAACCGGCCCGGTCGATCGGACCGTAGTGGGTGTCGGTCAGCAGGACGATCCGCAGACCGTCCAGCCCCGGGCCGAGTCGACCGATCGGCACCTCGACGCGGCGGATCCGGGGCAACCGCATCGCCTCGACGTACCCCCAGGCGAGCAGCACCACCGAGACCGCCGCGACCGCACCGGCGGTGATCCGGGACCGGGTGGGGTCGGCGACGCCGCCGACCGCGAGCCCGGCCCGCAGCAGGTTGCCGAGCACCGCCCAGACGAAGAGCACCCAGACCACGCCGAGCAGGGTGTCACCGGTCCGGGCCGCCCAGTCCCGCCCACGGCCGTGCCCGAGGAACATCAGCACCGGCAACCCGGCGAGGGCCACCGCGAAGAGCACCGTGCCGGCGGCGAAGACTCCGCCGGGCCAGTGCGCACCGGCGGCGACAAGCGTCCACCAGGGCACACCGAACAGCAGCCCCAGCACGGTGGTCAGGGTCAGGCCGAACAGCAGGGGTCGCAGCAACCGACGGGCCGGCGCCACCGGCACCGCGGGTGTCGCTTCGCTGGCTGACACAGCGGGAACTCCTCAACTCGCTCGGCCCGGCCGGTGCACCGGGCGCCGACGGCGCGGCCGGTCCGTGCAGCATGACACGGGCGTCGCCGCCTCGACCACGTTGCTGAGCGCCGGCACAGCGAAGGGGCCGCACGCCCGACCTAGACTCGGTACCGGCGACATCCACGCAGGCCGGCGGGGGCGGGACGAGGAGGGCGATCGATGCCGAGCGGGTACGAGTCCCGGGTCGAACGCCAGATCCGCGAGGCCCAGGAGCGCGGCGAGTTCGACAACCTCCCCGGGGCCGGCAAGCCGCTGCCGGGACACGGCGGCACGTACGACGAGAACTGGTGGATCCGGGACTGGGTACGCCGGGAGAACCTCACCGACATCGGGCCGGCCTCGCTGATGATCCGCAAGGAGGCCGAGGAGCTGCCTCGGCGGCTGGCCCGGGAGTCCTCGGAGTCGACGGTCCGGGCCGTCGTGACCGCGCTCAACGAACGGATCGTGCTGGCCCGGCGGGGCCTGGTCGACGGGCCACCGGTGGTGCTGCCGACCTTCGACGTCGAACAGGTCGTCGAGACCTGGCGCCAGCGGCGGGGGCGGTAGCGGCGCCCGGCCTGCTCGGCACTCCGTCCACCTCGTAGCCCTCGCGGACGATTCGACGAACCATTCGACACCACTTCCGGGTCGAGTACGCGACGCCGGCGCGGCACATTAGCCAGCCGAACGGTCGTCTTGTCATCGCCGCCGTACCGGCAAACACATAGCGTCGACCGTCGCTGAGTAGGGGTATGACGTCTGCGCGCTCTACGTGCCCGTCGGAGGAGGCGACCATCCGGGTCGACCTAAACCGGTTCACAGGCTGCGCTGCGGCGCACACCGGACCAGTCTCCCGGGGTTCCGCCGCTGGTCATCGGGTACACATCCGACGTTCTGCCTGAACCGGTTTACCGACTTAACAGTTCAGTTGCCGCAAGGGGTTGTGACGTCGTTGACACCGCTGTAACCCGCGTGTACCTTCCCTGCAAGTCGCGACGCCTATCCCACCCTCCGAGGCGCGCCACTACGCATCGCCAATGTCAATGTGGACACCGAAAGGTGGAACGCGCATATGAGAAAACACGGATTGGCCGGCGCCCTCCTCGTGCTGGCGCTGGCCGTGGCGACGGGCTGCGGCGGTGGCGACGACGGGAGCGGCACCGACGGCGCCGTCACCGGCGAGATCACGGTGCTGACCCAACGCACCGACATCGTCGACACGGTCTTCCAGGACTACAAGAAGAAGTTCGAGGCGAAGTACCCCGGCACCACCGTCAAGTTCGAGGCGATCACGGACTACGAGGGCGAGGTCCGGATCCGGATGAACACCAAGGAGTACGGTGACGTGCTCCTCATCCCCAACTCGGTCACCACCGACCTGCTGCCGACCTTCTTCGAGCCGCTCGGCACGGTCGCCGAGCTGGAGAAGAAGTACCGCTTCGTCCGCACCGAGCAGCGCCTCGACGACAAGGTCTACGGCCTCACCATCACCGGCAACGCCCAGGGCTTCGTCTACAACAAGAAGGTGTGGCAGGCGGCCGGAGTCACCGCGCCGCCTAAGACGCCCGAGGAGTTCCTCGGCGCGCTCGCCGCGATCAAGGAGAAGACCGAGGCGATCCCGCTCTACACCAACTACAAGGACAAGTGGCCGCTCGGCCAGTGGGAGGGCAACCGGGGCGGGATCAGCGGCGACCCGGACTCGGCGATCAAGCTGGCCAGGGACGACGCCCCGTGGGCGCCCGGCAAGGAACACCACGTCATGGACTCGCTGCTCTTCGACGCCGTGCAGCGCGGGCTGACCGAGCCGGACCCGACGACCACCAACTGGGAGCAGTCCAAGGGCATGCTCGGCACCGGCAAGATCGCCACGATGATGCTCGGCTCCTGGTCGATCGTGCAGATGCAGGCCGCAGCCACGGACAAGGCGGACATCGGGTACCTGCCGTTCCCGACCCAGGTCGACGGCAAGTTCCACAGCGTCATCAGCGGCGACTACGACAACGGCATCAACATCAACTCCAAGAACAAGGCGACCGCCCGGGCCTGGATCGACTGGTTCGCCGAGGAGTCCAACTACGCCGTCGACCAGGGTGGCATCTCACCTGTGATCAGCCAGGCGATGCCGAGCACCCTGGCCGACCTGACCGCCGCGGGTACCGAGTTCATCGAGTACAACCCGGCGCCGAAGGGCGAGGAGGGGCTGGCCGACAAGATCGGCAATGCCGCCGAGATCGCGCTCTGGGACGGCACGTACCGGCAGCGGATCGTGGACGCGGCCCGGGGCGCGAAGAAGGAGACCAAGGAGCAGATCTTCGCCGACCTGAACAAGAAGTGGGCGGAGACGAGGTCGAAGGTCCGGTAGGCGCTGCCCCGGTTCCGCGTACCCACGCGGGGCGGGCGGGTGCCAGTGTCGCCCGACCGCCCCGCGCCACCGGCACGACGACGTGACGGTCCGGCTCGACCCGGAAGGTCTGCGTTCCCCATGGCAACTCCGACGAACACCGCGAGTCGGTTCTCCGGATCGGCCCGCCCGCCGCTTCGGCAGCGGCTCGGACCCACCGGCCCGCGCCGGCCGGTGCCGCGCCGCCGGAAGACCCTCACCCCGTACCTCTTCCTGCTGGTGCCGGTGGCGCTGCTCGTGGTCTTCACCTACGTCCCGGTCGTCAACATGTTCGGCTACAGCGTCACCTCCTGGAACGGACTGAGTCCGACCAAGGAGTTCGTGGGTGCCGGCAACTACGTCGAGATCGCGACCCGCCCGGAACTCTTCGAGGTGCTCCGGGTCAGCCTCTACTACATCGGCGCGTCGGTGCTGCAGATCGCGCTGGCCCTCTACTTCGCCACCGTGCTGAGCTTCAACGTCAGGTTCCGCAACCTCTTCAAGGGGATCATCTTCTTCCCGTACCTGATCAACGGCGTCGCCATCGCGATGGTCTTCCTCTACTTCTTCCAGCCCGGCGGCACCCTCGACTCCGCGCTGCGGGTCTTCGGCCTCGGCAACCTTTCACAGCAGTGGCTCGGCGACCCAGAGGTGATCAACTATTCGCTCGCCGGTACGTCGGTCTGGCGCTACCTCGGGCTCAACTTCGTACTCTTCCTCGGCGCCATCGGGTCCATCCCGGCCCAGCTCTACGAGGCGGCCGAAATCGACGGGGCGAACCGGTGGCACCAGTTCCGCTTCCTGATCCTGCCCGGCATCCGGCCGATCGTCGGACTCTCGTTCATCCTGGCGATCTCCGGGTCGCTGTCGGTCTTCGAGATCCCCTACATCATGACCGGCGGCGCGAACGGCAGCGAGACGTTCGTGATCCAGACCGTCGACATGGCGTTCAAGTACTACAAGGTCGGGCTGGCCTCGGCGATGGCGGTCGTACTCCTCGCGATCATCCTGCTGCTCACCTGGATCCAGCGCCGGGTCGTACCCGAGGAGAAGGTGAACCTGACGTGAGCCTGACCGCCCACCGCTCCCCCGGTACGCCGTCCCGACGGCAGGTCCGGGCCGGCACCCCGCTCGGCGCCCGGGTCGCGGTGACCCTCAAGTACGCCTCGCTGGTCGTCGCCTCGGTGGTGGTCCTGGCACCGCTGCTGGTGCTCCTGATGGCCTCGCTGAAGACCAACGACGAGTTCATCAACGGGGCGCCGTTCGACCCGCCCGGCAACTGGTTCAACCTCGACAACTACGTCACGGCGTTCACCCAGGGCGGCATGCTGCGGGCCTTCGTCAACACGTCGGTCATCCTGGCCGTGTCGCTGGCCGGTACGGTGCTGATCGGCTCGATGGCGGCGTACGCCCTGGACCGGTTCGAGTTCCGGTTCCGCAAGACCATCATCATGCTGTTCCTGCTGGCCACCCTGGTGCCCGGGGTGACCACCCAGGTGGCGACCTTCCAGGTGGTGAACGGTCTGGGCCTGTTCAACACCAGGTGGTCGGCGATCCTGCTCTTCCTCGGCACCGACATCATCTCGATCTACATCTTCCAGCAGTTCCTCCGGGGCATCCCCCGGGAGCTGGACGAGTCGGCAGCGCTGGAGGGCGCCAACCATCTCACGATCTATTTCCGGATCATCCTTCCCCTGCTGAAGCCGGCGATCGCCACCGTCGTGATCATCAAGGGGATCACCATGTACAACGAGTTCTACATCCCGTTCCTCTACATGCCGGACCGCGACCTCGGGGTCATCTCCACCTCGCTGTTCCGCTTCAAGGGGCCGTTCGGAGCGCAGTGGGAGGTGATCTCGGCCGGGGTCATCCTGGTGATCATCCCGACGCTCGTCGTCTTCCTGCTGCTGCAACGCTTCATCTACAACGGGTTCACCAGCGGCGCCACGAAGTAGCGGCCACCCTCCCCGGCGGTGGGCGACGGCACCCCATCCGGCCGGCGGTATCGTCGTGCGGTGCGTACGGACCGTGTCGGCAACTCCGCCCGGGTGTCCCGGACGTTGCGGGTCACCACCCGCAACGCGAGCTTCCAGCAGTGGTCGGCACTGCTGACCAACCGCACCAAGCGGCAGCGGGCCGGTGAGTTCGTGGTGCAGGGGGTCCGGCCGATCAGCGTGGCGGTGCGGCAGGGCTGGCCGGTGCGGGCGCTGCTGCACCCGGACGGCGTACCGCTGTCCCGGTGGGCCCGGGAGCTGCTCGACCAGACCACCGGCAGCCGGGTCGCGGTCGCCCCCGACCTGCTGCACGAGCTCGGCGGCAAGGACGAGGAACTGCCCGAGCTGGTAGCCGTGCTGGAACTGCCGCCGGACCGGCTGGACCGGATCCCGGTCGGACCCGACGCGCTGGTGGTGATCTTCGACCGGCCGACCGCGCCGGGCAACATCGGCACCCTGATCCGCTCCGCCGACGCGTTCGGCGCCGCCGGGCTGGTGGTGGTCGGGCACGCCGCCGACCCGTACGACCCGAGAGCGGTCCGGGCCAGCACCGGTTCGCTCTTCGCGCTGCCGGTGGTCCGCACCGGTTCGCACCGGGACGTACTCGACTGGGTGGCGGCGCTGCGTGACCGGGGCCTGCCGGTGCAGGTCGTCGGCACCGACGAGACCGGCGAGGTCGAGATCGCCGAGCACGACCTGACCGGTCCCACCGTGTTGCTGGTCGGCAACGAGACCTCCGGGCTCAGCGCGGCATGGCGGCAGTCCTGCGACCGGATGCTCCGGATCCCGATCAGCGGATCGGCGAGTTCGCTGAACGCCGCTACCGCGGGCACGGTCGCCCTCTACGAGGCGTCCCGGCAGCGCCGCCGACGCTGAGCCTCCAGAGAGGATCACTCCGATGTGGGTGGCGACGGCGGTTGGCGTACGACGGCGGAGCCGATAGGTTCCGGTTGTGCGCTATCTGGAGGTGGCCTGCCGAGTGCTCCTCTCGGCGGTGTTCGTCGTGGCCGTCGTCAACAAGGTCGCCACCAAGGCCGCCTGGCGGGACTTCGTCCAGTCACTACGCGAGTTGCGGCAACTGCCGGCGCCCTTGGTGCGGCCGGCGGCGACCGCGACGGTGACCGTGGAGGCGCTCGCCGCCATCCTGTTGCTCGTGCCGCTGCGTCTGGTGGGTCTGCTCGGTTTCGCACTCGCGATCGGCCTGCTCAGCGCCTTCACCGTCGCGATCGGGCTGGCGGTGGCACGCGGCAACCGCGCTCCGTGCCGGTGCTTCGGCGCCTCCAGCACCCCGCTGGGCGTGCCGCACCTGGTGCGGAACCTGTCCCTGATCTGCGTGGCGGTGCTGGGCGTGCTCGGACTGTCGACCGGAGCCGCCCTCGATCTGCCGTACGCGGTGGTCGCCGGCATCACCGGCCTGGTCCTGGGCATGTTGACCACGGCGGCCGAGGACATCGTCGCGCTGGTCAAGCCGGTCCGCTAGCCCGTCGGGGCGCCGGCCGGCGCCGGACCTGGTCGGGGTCGTCACCGCCGGCCGGCCTGGCGGCCGTCGACCTGGCTCGTCGCATCAGGGTGGAGGGTGCACCGGCAACCCGGGTCGAGATCAGCAACTCCTGTTGGGCCTCGGTGAGCGCCGAGCCCGGCTCCACACCCAGCTCGGCCACCAGCCGCCGCCGGGCGGCGTCGAAGACGGCGAAGGCCTCCGCCCGCCAGCCGAGTGCGACGTAACACCGCATGAGGTGGGCCTGGGCCTCCTCGTCCAGCGGCCGGCTCTGGGCCCGCTCGCGCGCCAGGGGTAGCACCTCCTCGGCCCGGCCCTGCCGGATCGCGGCGGCGACCCACCAGGAGAGCGCCAACTGCGCCTCCAGGGCCAGCGACGCCGTCCACGGATGACCGGCGAGCACGGGTACGTCGGCCAGCGGCGGCTGCCAGAGCCGCAACGCCTCCCCACTCAACTCCCAGGCCCGCGCCTGGTCGTCGCCACCGCGCGCCGCGCGGGCCTCGGCCACCAGTCGCCGGAACCGGAGCGCGTCGACGGTGGCAGGATCCACCGCCAGCCGGTATCCGGTGCCCACCGTCGGCAGCAGCCGGCTCGCCATCCGGGACGGCCGGCCAGGTTCGAGTACCCGCCGCAGGTGTTTCACGTGGGTCTGGATGACGTTCGCGCCGCTGCTCGGCGCTCCGTCGGGCCAGAGGGCGTCCACCAAATCGTCCCGGCCGACGGGCTGGCCCTCGGCCAGGGCGAGCAGGCCCAGCACCGCCCGCCGCTGTGGTGGACCGACCGGCAGTTCAGCCCTGCCCCGCCACAGCCGCACGCGTCCCAGCAGACATACCCGAAGTTCCGCCGATCCGCCCGCAGACTCCGACATTGTTCCCCCCGTTTTTTACGCACGGCAACGTGATCGTGACGCTCAGGTCATCCATTGCGCGTCCAGTCAGTATCCAACAGGTTGATCCACCATGACAGCCACAGTGATCGATAAAGAGGAGGTGATCGGAATGTTCCGATTCATCAACGCGGTTGGCGACCGGATGCTCGCCCGTCTCGTCCCGCAGACCACCGCCTCGGCGGCCGACTGCGGCTCGGTCGTTCAGCGGCTGATCTGCCGGAACGGCTGGTGGCAGGATTGCGACTGCTTCTCCAACAGCAACTGCGCCTGCCTGCGCTGCCGGCCGACGACCTCGAGGTGCTGAGCACGGGCGCCAGCCCGTACCTGTGCCACAACGACCACTGACGGCATCCGTCGTCGTGCCCTCCGGGTACGGCGACGGGACGGCCCCGGTGGTTCAGCGTTGACGTTCCGGCGCAACCTCTTGCGCCGGGACGTGCTGACGAGCACGTGGCCCGGTCGCGGGCATTCCCCGGCGCGCGACCGGGCCGCGTGCACCGCCCTGCCGGCACCGCGCCGACCGCATGAATCGGGCCGGGCGCGTGAATCAGGCCGGGGACAGTAAGGAGAGAGAGCACAATGCCATATCTCGTCACCGCCGTGGTCCTGGCGTGCGCGTTGGGCACGCTGAACCTGGTGCTCACCCTGGCCGTGATCCGTCGGCTCCGGGAACACACCGACCTGCTGGCCGGCCACCGTGCGGCGCGGGCCGACCCCGGCATCATCGAGGCCGGGCAGACCCCCGGCGACTTCACCGCGACCGACACCGACGGCAACACCGTGCGCCGGGAGGATCTGCGCGGCGAGGTGCTCGTCGCATTCTTCACCCCGGACTGTCCAGCGTGCACAGAGGCGCTGCCCCGGTTCGTCGCGCAGGCGAGCGCTTTCCCCGGTGGGCGCGGCCAGGTGCTCGCCGTGGTCAGCGACGGCGGCCCGGACGGCCCGGAGACGGCGAGCCGGCTCGTCGGCGTGGCACGGGTGGTCGTCGAGGAGACCCATGGCGAACTGGCCAGGGCGTTCCAGGTGAGCGCGTTTCCGGGCTGGTGCCTGCTGGACGCGACCGGCACAGTCTCGCGCAGCAGCAGCGGGTGGAGCGACCTGCCCACCCCGGTTGCCGCGTGACGTCTGGACAGACCCACCGCAGGGTGGAGCTCCGGCTGGTCGTCGCCGCCGTCAGCCTGGCCTACCGGGCCGCCCCGGGAGCGGCCGTGGCGCAGGCGCTGATCGCGATCGCCGCCGGGGTGACCCCGGTCCTGGTGGGCGTACTCACCAAGCTGGTGGTGGACCGGCTCACCGGGACCGGAGACAGCCCGGTGGCGACGGTGATCGGGCTGGCGGTCGGGTTGGCCCTGGCCGGTGTCGCCATCGCCACGCTGCCACACCTGCACGGGTACGTGGCGGCCGAGTGGCGCCGCGCGGTCGCGGTACGGGCACAGGCCGACCTGTACGCCGCGGTGGACCGGCTGCCCGGCCTGGTCCGGCTGGAGGACCCCGCCTTCCGCAACCACCTAAACGTCGCCGACGACGCCGGCCGGAACAGCCCGATAGCCGTCACCGGCAGTGGGCTGGAGTTGCTGCGCACCGTCATCACCATCGCCGGTTTCGCCGGAACACTTGCCCTGCTCAACCCGTGGATGGTCGCGCTGCTCGCCCTGGCCGCCGTGCCGACCGCGCACGCCGAACTGCGGCTGTCCAGGCAGCGGGCCGGGCTGGTCTGGCAGCTCAGCCCGATCGAGCGACGCCAGTTCTTCTACGCCGACCTGCTGACCGGCCTCACCTCGGCCAAGGAGATCCGGCTGTTCAACCTCGGCGGCCTCTTCGGTCAACGGATGATCGCAGAACTCCGTGCGCTCAACGCCGCGAACCGGAAGATGGACCGCCGGGAGGTCCTCGTGCAGGCCGGGCTGGCAGTGGCCGGTGCAGTGGTAGCCGGGGTCGGCCTGGTCTGGGCGGTCGTGGCCGCGCGCGGCGGTCGACTGAGCATCGGCGACGTGACGATCTTCATCGCGGCCCTGGCCGGGATACAGGGTGCGATCGCGACCGGTATCAGCCGGGTGGCCGAAGCGCACGAGGGCCTGCTGCGGTTCATCCACTACCGGGAGGTACTGACCAGCACCCCCGACCTGCCCCTGCCGGCCAACCCGGAGCCGGTGCCGCCGTTGCGCGGCGGCATCGAACTGCGCGACGTCTGGTTCCGGTACGGCGACGGGCATCCGTGGGTGTTGCGCGGCGTCGACCTGACCATCCCGCACGGCCGGACGGTGGCCCTGGTCGGCCTCAACGGTGCCGGCAAGAGCACCGTGGTGAAGCTGTTGACCCGGTTCTACGACCCCACCGGGGGCAGCCTGCGCTGGGACGGTGTCGACTACCGCGAGCTGGACATCGTCCAGCTGCGGGAGCGGATCGGAGCGACCTTCCAGGACTTCGTCTGCTATGACCTCTCCGCCGCCGAGAACATCGGCGTCGGCGACACCAGCGCGCTCGACGACACCGGACGGATCGTCACGGCCGCCGAGCGGGCCGGAGTGCACGACGCGCTGGTCGCGCTCCGGCACGGGTACGAGAC
This sequence comes from Plantactinospora sp. CNZ320, assembly GCF_002846275.1. Taxonomy (NCBI): domain Bacteria; kingdom Bacillati; phylum Actinomycetota; class Actinomycetes; order Micromonosporales; family Micromonosporaceae; genus Plantactinospora; species Plantactinospora sp. CNZ320. Next base: position 693,639 of record NZ_PJMP01000001.1, on the reverse strand, counting down.
CCAGTTGAGCAGGGCGTTCGCCGACCCGGCCGACCCCGACGACATGAACTCCGGCGTGCTGCTCTCCGGCGGGCAGTGGCAACGGGTCGCGCTCGCCCGGTCCTTCCTGCGCGCCGGCCGGGACCTGCTGATCCTCGACGAGCCGAGCGCCGGGCTGGACGCCGAGGCGGAGGCGGACCTGCACCAGCGGCTGCGCGGGCTGCGGGAGGGCCGGACCACGCTGCTCATCTCGCACCGGCTGGGCACAATCCGGGACGCCGACCACATCGTCGTACTCCGCGACGGTGTGATCGCCGAGCAGGGCAGCCACGACGAACTGCTGGCGGCGCAGGGGGCGTACGCCCGGCTGTTCAACCTCCAGGCCGCCGGCTACCAGCCGGCGCCGCGCTGAGCGGGGGCCGCCCGGCAGCTGTGGTGGAGGCAGCCTCCGCACGGTGGTGGTCGTAGCACCACAGATCCAGGTCGGGCGGGTCGACCAGAATGGCCGGATGGACCTCGCGACCACCACCCGGCCACCGCCGTGGCCCCGGCTCCGGCGCCGGCTCGTGCAGGGCGCCGAAGGGCTGCTGCTGGCCGTACTCTCGGTGATCGCCAACATTCCCCTGCTGGTGCTCTCGGTGCTCTCCCTCGTCTTCACGGTGCTGGGCGTGGGCCTCCTCGCCTTCCCGGTGGTGACCGCCGGGGTACGCCACCTCGCCAGGCTCAACCGCGGCATCGCTGGGCGGTGGACCGGCCGGGAGGTGCCGAGTCCCTACCGGCCGGCACCGCAGCGGTCGACCATCTGGGGCCGGTACCAATGGATCGTGACCGACCCGGCCACCTGGCGGGACCTGCTCTGGTTGCTCGCGTCGATACCGGTCGGGCTGGTGCTCGGGCTGCTGCCGGTCTGCCTGGTGGTCTACGGCCTGGAAGGGCTGTTCGGAGTGCCGGTGCTGCTCTGGGCCCTCGACGTCTGGTACGGCTACGGTGCGGTTTGGCCGGCCGACACCCTCGAAAAGGCCCTGCTGGCGCTGCCGCAGGGCGCCCTGATCCTGTTCTTCGCCGGTGTCGTCGGTGACCTGCTGCACCGGATGCACGCCGGCTTCATCCGGGCGCTGCTGGCACCGACCAGCAGGGCGGCGCTGCACCGGCGGGTCCGGCAGCTCACCGAGAGCCGGTCGCAGGCCGTCGACGCGCAGGCCGCCGAGCTGCGCCGGATCGAGCGGGACCTGCACGACGGCGCCCAGGCCCGGCTGGTGGCGCTGAGCATGAGCATCGGGCTGGCCGAGGAACTGATGAGCCGTGACCCGGCGGCGGCCCGGCGGCTGATGGCCGAGGCCCGCCAGGCCAGCGGCCAGGCGCTGAGCGAGCTGCGAAACCTGGTCCGGGGCATCCACCCACCGGTGCTGGCCGAGCGCGGGCTGGCCGGCGCGATCCGGGCGCTCGCGCTGAAACTGCCGCTACCGGTCGAGGTCGACTCCGAACTGTCGGGCCGGCCGCCGGCCCCGGTCGAGTCGGCGGTCTACTTCACCGCCGCCGAACTGCTGGCCAACGTCGCCAAGCACAGCGCGGCGCGCAGTGCCCGGGTACGGCTGCGGTACGGCGAGGGCCGGCTGATCATGGTGGTCGGGGACGACGGGGTCGGCGGGGCCGACCCGGCCGGCGGAACCGGTCTGCGGGGGATCGAACGCCGGCTCGCCGCCTTTGATGGCACCATGTCCGTGGCCAGCCCATCCGGCGGGCCCACCACAGTGACCATGGAGCTGCCGTGCGAGTTGTCATCGCCGAAGACCTCGCCCTACTCAGGGACGGCTTGACCCGGCTGCTCCAGGCGTTCGACTTCGAGGTCGTCGCCGCGGTCGACAACGGGCCGGCGCTGCTGCCGGCGCTTGTGGAGCACCGCCCGGACGTGGCGGTGGTGGACGTACGGCTACCGCCGACCTTCACCGACGAGGGGCTCAAGGCGGCGATCGAGGCGCGTACCCGGATTCCGACACTTCCCGTGCTCGTGCTCTCGCAGCACGTCGAGCAGCTCTACGCCCGGGAACTCCTGGCCGACCGCCGCGGTGCCATCGGCTACCTGCTCAAGGACCGGGTCTCCAACGTGGGCCAGTTCGTCGACGCGGTGCGCCGGGTGGCGACCGGCGGCACGGTGATGGACCCGGAGGTGATCGCCGAACTGCTGGCGAACCGTCCCGGCGCCGATCCGCTCGACCCGCTCACCGCCCGGGAGCGGGAGGTGCTCGGCCTGATGGCGGAGGGCCGGTCGAACGCGGCGATCGCGGGTCGGCTCTTCGTCACCGAGAAGGCGGTCAGCAAGCACATCAACAGCATCTTCAGCAAGCTGGGCATGCCGCCGTCGGAGGACGACAACCGGCGGGTACTCGCCGTACTGGCGTACCTGAACGCCTGAGCGCGGCCGGCGCGACCGGATACCGCTGACCCTCCAATGTGAGCAATGGAATTGATCAGTGTAATTCGCTACTATCCGCCATCAGTGCCTTACCCCGCGCCGATGGCCCGATCGCACTGATCACCACACGGTGAAGCCGATCGTCACCCACCGTAGCGTCGACCGCGCCCGTTCGACGGAGGGATCCGAGATGACGGACAGCCGGCAGGTGACCGCCCGCCCCTACCCGTTCGCCGCCCCCGACCGACTCAACCTCGACCCGCACTACGCCCGGCTGCGCCGCGACGAGCCGGTGATCCGGGTGCAACTGCCCTTCGGCGAGGAGACCTGGCTCGCCACCCGCCACTCCGACGTCCGGGTCGTACTCGGCGACGCCCGGTTCAGCCGCGCCGCCGGGGTCGGGCGCGACCAGCCCCGGACGATGCCCCGGCAACCGGATCTCGGCATGCTCGGCATGGACCCACCCGACCACACCCGGCTGCGCCGGCTGGTGGCGAAGGCGTTCACCGCCCGCCGGGTGGAGCTGCTCCGCGCCCGCGCCCAGGAGATCGCCGACGGGTTGGTCGACCGGATGGTCGAGGTCGGTCCGCCGGTCGACCTGGTCGAGCACTTCGCCACCCCGCTGCCGATCCAGGTCATCTGCGAGCTGCTCGGTGTGCCGTTCGCCGACCGGGACAGGTTCCACACCTGGTCGGAGGCGATCGTCTCGACCACCTCGCTGAGCCCGCAGCAGATCCAGGAATACCTGGAGAGCCTCTGGGGCTACATCGGCGACCTGGTCGCCGTCCGCCGTCGCGAGCCGATCGACGACCTGCTCGGCGCGATGGTCCGGGCCCGGGACGAGAACGAGGACCGGCTCACCGAACAGGAGCTGGTGCAACTCGCCGCCGGTCTGCTCGCGGCCGGGCACGAGACGACGGTGACCCAGATCCCGAACTTCGTCTACGTGCTGTTGGAGAACCCGTCGGAGCTGGCCCGGCTGCGCGCCGATCCCGCGCTGATCCCGAGCGCCGTCGAGGAGCTGATGCGGTACGTCCCCCTCGGTGCCGCCTCGGCCTTCCCCAGGTACGCGACGGAGGACATCGAACTCGGTGGCGTACTCGTCCGGGCCGGTGAGCCGGTGTTGCCGGCGATCGGCTCGGCCAACCGGGACGGCACCGTCTTCGCCGACCCGGACCGGCTGGACCTGGGTCGGCGGGACAATCCGCACGTCGGCTTCGGCCACGGTGTGCACCACTGCGTCGGCGCGCAGCTCGCCCGGATGGAGTTGCAGGTGGCGATCGGTACCCTGGTCGGTCGGCTGCCCGGACTGCGACTGGCGGTACCGGAGCCGGAGGTGCCGTGGAAGAGCGGCCTGCTGGTACGCGGACCGCTCGCCCTGCCGGTGGCCTGGTGAGCGCCGCCTGGCGGGTAACCGTCGACCCGCACCGCTGCATCGGCTCCGGGATCTGCGCCGGCATGGCGCCGGGGCACTTCCAGCTCGTCGACGGGTTCTCCACCCCGCTGGCCGAGACCGTCGAACCGGCCGACCCGGTGGTCGACGCGGCCGAGTCCTGCCCGGTAGAGGCGATCCTGGTCCGGGACGCGGAGGACCAGCGACTCATCGCGCCCGAGGCGTGACCGGACTCGTCGCACCCGAGGCGTGACCCCCGGACCGTCCGGCGCCCCCGTGACGCCGGACGGTCGGCTCGGCCCGCCCATGACGCGGGTCGGGCCGGACGGGCTCAGAGGAGCGCGTCGACCGGGGTCCTGATGAAGTCCAACAGCGCCTGGTTGACCTCGTCGGCGTGGGTCCACGGGATGCCGTGCGGCGCGCCCTTCAGGGTGACGAGCTGGCTGTTCGGCATCGCCGCGTGCATCCGCTGCCCGGTCACCGGATACGGCAGGATCCGGTCCGCGTCGCCCTGGATGATCAGTGCCGGTACGTCGATCCGGGGCAGGTCCTGCCGGAAGTCGGTGAGCCAGGCGGGGATGGAGGCCAGGGTGCCGATCGGCGAGGCGGCCACCGCCACGTTCCAGCTCATCCGGACCACCTCGTCGCTGACCCGTTTGCCGAGGTTCTCGTCGAGGTTGTAGAAGTCGTGCAGGAACGACGTCTGGTATTTGGGCCGGTCCGTGATCACGCTCTGCATGAAGCCGTCGAAGAGGCTCTGGTCGACACCCTCCGGGTTGTCCTCCGTCTTGAGCAGGAACGGCGGGATCGGCGAGATGAAGACCGCCCGGTTCACCCGGGCCGAGCCGTAGTTGGCGATGTACCGGGTCACCTCGCCGGTACCCATCGAGTGGCCGACCAGGATCACGTCGGTGAGGTCCAACTCGTTCATCAGGATGCTCAGGTCGGCGGCGAAGGTGTCGTAGTCGTACCCCACGGCGGGCTGGCTCGAGGTGCCGAATCCCCGCCGGTCGTAGGTGATGGTCCGGTAGCCGGCGTTGAGCAGCGGGTTGATCTGCTTCTCCCACGCCGCGCCGCTGAGCGGGAAACCGTGGATGAGCACCACCGGCTGCCCGGCGCCGTGGTCCTCGTAGTGCAGATCGATGGGCGCGGAGTTCTCCACGCCGACAGTCAGATAGGGCACCCGACTCTTCCCTTCCCCCGTGGTTCGCCCGCCGGGCGCGGCGGCCGCGTCGACCGGCGACTAGCGGACACGGCACCTCGGCGACAATTGCGTAAATTGTCGAAATTGCCGGCCTCGGTCAGCCTATCGAGTCCGTCCCCACCATGCCGGCGGGATGCCGTAATCCCCTGCACCGCGGGCGCCCACCGGCCGGGGGATATTCGCTGGTGGGCCCAACGGGCCGGGCCTAGGGTGGGCCCCGATGACGCTCGCACACGATGTCGCCGGAAACGGCCCCGCGCTCCTGCTGCTGCACTCCTCCGTCTGCGACCGGCGGATGTGGGACCCGCAGTGGCCCGCCCTGCTCGATGCCGGCTACCAGGTGATCCGCTGCGACTTCCGGGGCTTTGGTGAGACCCCGGTGCCGGACCGCCCCTACGCCGAGGCCCAGGACGTGCGCGACCTGCTCGACGCGCTGCGGGTCGACCGGGTGGCGCTGGTCGGCGCCTCGTTCGGCGGCCGGGTCGGCCTGGAGGTGGCCGCCCGCTGGCCGGACCGGGCGACCGCGCTGGCACTGCTCTGCGCCGGCATGCCTGGCCACCTGCCCGGTCCGGAGCTGCGGGAATTCGGCCGCCAGGAGGACGAGCTGGTCGAGGCCGGCGACGTCGCCGGGGCCGTCGAGCTCAACGTCCGGACCTGGCTGGGGCCCGAGGCCGACGAGGCGACCCGGAATCGGGTACGCGAGATGCAGCGGCACGCCTTCGACGTCCAACTCGCCGCCACCGAGGAGGTTCCGCGACTCGATCTCGGCGAGCCCGACCTCGGTCAGATCACCGCGCCCTGTCTCGCCGTCTCCGGCCGGTACGACCTGGCGGACTTCCGGCAGATCGCCGCCCGGCTGCCCGCGCTGCTGCCCGACGCCCGGCACCTCGAACTTCCCTGGGCCGGTCACCTGCCCAGCCTGGAACGCCCCGCCGAGACGACCGCGCTGATCCTCGACTTCCTCCGCGAGACCCGGCCGGCCTGACCGCTGCGGTTGTGCCTGAGCGAGCGAAACTCCGCGGTCAGCAGGGGCGGAGGGCCCGGGCCAGGCGGCGCACGGCCTCGTCCATCAGCTCGGCTGGGGCGGCGGCGTAGCTGAGCCGCAGGTGCGCGGCCGGTGGTTCGGCGGCGTACCAGGGACGGCCGGGAAAGACGACCACCCCCTCGGCAGCCGCGGCGGAAGCCAGTGCGATGTCGTCGGCGCCCTCGGGCAGCCGGACCCACAGGTGCATGCCGCCCCGTGGAACGGGCTGTCCGGCGAGTTCGGGCAGGTGCCGACGGAGCGCGGCGAGCAGCGCCTCCCGGCGGGTCCGCAACTCGGTACGCAGGGTGCGCCGGTGCCGTACCCAGGCCGGGGAGCTGACGAACTCCAGGGTGGCCTGTTGCAGCGGGCCGGCGACGAAGAGGTCGTCGCGCAACCGGGCGGTACGCAGCCGGGCGCCGGCCGGCCCACGGGCCCCGATGGCGGCGACCCGCAGCCCGGGTGCCGTCGACTTGGTCAGGGAGCGCAGGTGGACCACGTGTCCGTCGGGGTCGTCGGCGGCCAGTGGCGGTGGGCTCTCCCCGTCGATGGTGAGGTCGCGGGCATAGTCGTCCTCGATCAGGAACGCGCCCGCGTCGCGTACCGCCTCGGCGACCCGGGCCCGGCGGTGTGCCGCAAGTGTCGCGCCGTGCGGGTTGGCGTGCAGCGGCTGGCAGTAGAACAGCCGGGCGCCGGTACGGGCGAAGGCGGCGGCGAGGTGGTCGGGGCGTACCCCGTCGACGTCGGCGGGTACCGGCACCACCCGCAGGCCGGCCGCTCGGGCGGTGGCCAGCGCGCCGAGGTAGGTCGGCGACTCGACGAGCAGGGTGTCGCCGGGCGAGGCCAGCGCGCGCAGTGCGGTCGACAGCGCCGCCTGTCCGCCGGGGCAGATCACCATGTCGTCGGCGCGCAGCCCGCCTCCTGCCTCGCGGGCGAACCAGGCGCGGAGGTCCTCGCGCCCGTGCGCCGGTCCGCGCTGCCAGGAGGCGGACTGCCGGGCGGCGCGGGCGAGCGCGGCGCCGAGCGCGGCGGTGGGCTGGAGATCGGCGTCGAGATAACCGCCAGAGAGCGGGATCGCACCCGTGGGCGGTAACGCCAGTAGCGCCTGCATCTCCGCTTCGCCGGGTCGGCGGGGACCCAGCGCCACTGTCTGCCAGGACAGGTCGGGGACGGCCCGCCGCTGCGGCGGGACGGCCACGAAGGTTCCCCTGCCGGACCGCGCCTCGACCAGCCCTTCCGCCACCAACTGCCGGATCGCCTGGGCGACGGTGACCGGCGAGGCCCGGTGCCGCGCGGTCAGCTCGCGCACCGGTGGCAGCCGCGTGCCGGGCGCCGCGACAGCCACGAGCTGACGCAGATCTTGGATAACGCGATGCGCGGCGTTACCGTGGTCCATGAGAGGACAGAGTAGCGTTACTGCCCCGACGACGGTAACGGCGGAACGGCTGGCCGGCCTCGCCCTCGGTGCGCTCGGGGTGCTTGCCTTCAGCATGTCCCTGCCGGCCACCCGGGTCGCGGTGCGGCAACTCGACCCGTGGTTCGTCGCCTTCGGGCGGGCCGTCGGCGCGGCGCTGCTGGCCTGGGCGTACCTGCGGATCACCGCCGCGCCCCGCCCCACCCCCGACCAGTGGCGGCGGCTGTCGATCGTCGCCCTCGGCGTCGTCGTCGGCTTCCCGCTCTGCACCTCGCTGGCGCTGGTCACCCAGACCTCGGCACACGGCGCGGTCGTCATCACGGTCCTGCCGGCGATGACAGCGGTCTTCGCGGTACTGCGGGCCGGCGAACGTCCCCCGTTGTTGTTCTGGCTCGCCAGCACCGCCGGACTGCTGGCGGTGCTGGCGTTCCTCGTCGCCAGTGGTGCGGTGCACGGCGCCCTCTCCGCAGCCGACCTTCTGCTGCTCGCCGCGGTCGTGCTCTGCGGTCTGGGCTACGCCGAGGGCGGTGCGCTCGCCCGCGAGCTGGGCGGCGCCCGCACGATCTGCTGGGCCCTGCTGCTCTCGCTGCCCGTCACCGGCCCCGTCACGGTCGCCGCCGCCGTGGCCCATCCCCCGCAGGCAGACGCGGTCAGCTGGTCGGCGTTCGGCTACCTCACCCTGGTCTCCATGTTCCTCGGCTTCTTCGCCTGGTACGCGGGCCTGGCCCGGGGCGGCATCGCCCAGGTCGGCCAGATCCAGCTCGCACAGCCGGTGCTCACCCTCGCCTGGTCGGCGCTGCTGCTCGGCGAGACCGTCACCCCGGCCTCGGTCGGGGCCGCGCTAGCGGTGCTGGCCTGCGTCGTACTCATCCAGCGCACCCGGTCGCGAGCACCGGCCGTGCTCCGTGGTTGACAGCCGTGGTCCCTGGTGCACAGTGGACGGACCACGGCCGCCCGGGAACAAGCCCCGGGCGACCGTCCATCCCGTCCGGCTGCCGTACCGCGGCCAACCCGCTGGCTACACGCGGCGGCGCCCGTAGAGGCCCGCGGCCAGGCTGACGCCGACGGCGGCGAACCCGACCTGGAGGGCGAGTTCGATCCAGTCGATGTCGGGGGTCTCGGCGACACCGAAGGCGGCGGCGACGACGGTGCCGAGCAGAGCGGCGAGGATACCGATGAGCAGGGTGAGCCAGATCGGGATGCTCTGCCTGCCGGGTACGACCAGCCGGCCGAGGGCGCCGATGATCAGACCGATGATGAGGGCGCTGAGAATGCCGCCGATCTCCATACTGAATCTCCTTCGTGTGTCGTTGGCCGGGGTCGCAGTGCCCGTTGGACGGTTCCGAGAAACCTTTCGCCGGCCGGCGCACGCCGCCCGGACGCCGTTGCGGCGCGCCACCGTGCCCTTCGCCCCCTTCCCGGTTATCGCCCGGCACCCGCCCGTGGTGACGCCTCCGTATGCTGACCGGATGCGAATCGCCTTCGGCACCGACGACGAGAACGAGGCGACCAGAGCGGTATTCGACTACCTCTCCGGGCTCGGCGAGGTGGAACGGGTCGGCGGCGACGAGCCGTGGCCGGCCATCGGTGCCGAGGTGGGCCGCGCGGTGACCGAGGGCCGAGCGGACTTCGGCGTCGTGATGTGCTGGACGGGCACCGGCACGGCGATCGCGGCGAACAAGATCCCCGGAGTACGGGCGGCGCTGGCCTGGGAACCGTGGATCGCGACCGGCGCACGGCTCTGGAACGACGCCAACGTGCTCGCGCTGAGCCTGAAGCGACTCGCCCCGGACGTCGCCGTCGAGGTCGCCCGGGCGTTCTTCGACACGCCCCGGCCCGACCCGGACGAGGTCGGTAACATCGCCCGACTCTCCGAACTGGAGCCGGGGTAGGGCCGGTGACGGTGACCCGGTCCACCGGCCGGGCGGCCCGCCCCGGTCGTCCCCCAACCCGCGGAAGGTGACGTCGAGTGCCGGCACGGGGATACGACGTCATCGTCGTCGGCAGCCGGGTGGCCGGTGCGGCGACCGCCATGCTGCTGAGCCGCCGGGGCCTGCGGGTGCTGGCGGTCGACCGGGCGCGCTTTCCGAGCGACACCCTCTCGACGCACCAGGTCCAGGTGCCCGGAGTCGCCCGGCTGCACCGGTGGGGCCTGCTGGAGCGGCTGGTGGCCGCCGGCACTCCGCCCGCCCGCGACATCCGGCTCGACACCGGTGAGGTCGTACTCACCGGCCGCTACCCCGGGTACGACGGCGTCGACGCGCTCTACAGCCCGCGCCGTACCCTGCTGGACGCGCTGCTTGTCGATGCGGCCCGCGAGGCGGGTGTCGAGGTACGCGAGGGGTTCGACGTCGACGAACTCGTCTGGGACCGGGACCGGGTGGTGGGGATACGCGGACGGCAGCGCGGCGGCTCACCGGTGACCGAGACCGCCTCGCTGGTGATCGGTGCCGACGGCAAGCGTTCCACGGTCGCCGCCCAGGTACGGGCAACCACCTACCGGGAGCAGCCGGCGAGCACGTTCGCCTGTTACACGTACTGGTCCGGGGTGGCGCTCTCCGGTGGAGAGCTCTACCAGCGCCCCGGGCGTACCGTGGCGGTCTTTCCCACGAACGACGGCCTGACAATCGCCTACGTCGCCGGCCGGGCCACCGACTTTCCGGCGTTCCGGGCCGACGTCGAGGGCCACTACCTCGGCACCCTGGACGCCTGCGGTGATCTCGGCGCCCGGGTGCGGGCCGGCGAGCGGGCCGAACGCTTCCGGATGACGCCGGACGTGCCGAACGCGTTCCGGGTGCCGCACGGGCCGGGCTGGGCACTGGTCGGCGACGCGGGCCTGGTGATGGACCCGATCACCGGCCAGGGCATCGGAAACGCGTTCCGGGACGTCGAACTGCTCGTCGACGCCGTCGCCACCGGGCTGGACAGCGGCGGCCGGCTCGACGCCGAACTCGCCGGCTACCGGGCCCGCCGGGACACCGCCGCCGGCCCGATCTACGACCTCACCTGCGACCTGGCCGCCTTCCGGCCGCCCCGCGCGGTCGACCGGGAACTCTTCGCCGCGCTCAGGGACCGACCGGCCGCGGTCGAGGCGTTTCTGGGGGTACTCTCCGGTGCCGTCCCGATGCCCAGGTTCCGAACTCCGGGCAACCTGCTGGCCCTGCTCGGGCCGCGGGCCGTGATCCGGATCGCCGCCGCCGACCTGCTGCGCCGGTGAGCCCGGCTGGGCAATTCTGGCGGACCTCGGTCGCGGCGGGAGCGACCGGCCGTACGCTACCTGCTGCGCCGGGCGACCCGTACGCCGTACGCGATCGTGCCGACGACGAGCAGTACGCCGATGAGTTGGAGGCCGGGCGAGTCGTCGGCTCCCCCGTACAGCACGGCGGCGACGCCGAGAGCGACGATGAGCAGGGCGACGACGAACAGGACGTACCTCATGGGTTCTCCGTTCCGATCCCGGCGGTGACCGGGTCGACCTGGTCGGTGTGTGCGGCGCCGGCCGCGGCACGGCGGTTCATTCGTCGACCCACTCGAGTAGGTCACCGGGCTGGCAGCCGAGCACCCGGCACATCGCCTCCAGGGTGCTGAACCGGACGGCCTTGGCTCGGCCGTTCTTGAGCACGGCCACGTTCGCCGGGGTGAGCCCGACCCGCTCGGCGAACTCACCGACGCTCATCTTGCGTTTGGCCAGTTCGACGTCGATGCGCACGACGATGGGCATCAGATCACCGCTTCCATGTCGGTGCGCAACGTGGTGGCCTGGCGCAGCAGCGCACGCATCACGACCATCAGCAGTCCGAGCACGGCGACGCCTATCGACATCAGGAAGAGCAGCAGGGGCAGCCCGGGGTCGTCGGAGTGGAGACCGACGTAGACGAGCACGCCGACGAGGACGATCCACGCGGCGGCGATGGCCCAGAGGATCGCGTCCACCCAGGCCAGGGAGGCCTCGCTGAAGATGCGGTCGTTCTTGACCATGGTGAGCAGCTTCCAGGTAGCCACGATCACCGCCTGGACGCAGAGCACCCAGAAGACCGAGACGGCGGTCGCCGGCCACCTCAGGTACGCGAGTTCCGGGGACTGCTCGGCCATGTGCGCGAACTGTCCGGGCAGCGAGAAGGTCTGGAACATGACCAGCACCCCGAACAGCAGCACCAGGAGGACTCGGAGTGGGGCGACCGCTCGATGTTCGACTAGCATGCATCGACTATCACTCGGTACCTATCGAAAGTCAATAGGTCACTGCCAAGCTCAGCCCAGCCGGGCCGGCAGCGACGGGGGCGTAGGCCGTCGCCGACCTCTCATCCCAGCGGCGGTGTCGGTACCGGAGTGAGGTGTTTGGTGATCCGCAACAGCACCCGATCGGGGGGACCCGGGACGAAGACGGCCTCGTCGGCGAGGGCGGCGATCAGTGGCAGCCCACGGCCGCCGATCGTGAGCGGGTCGGGAAGATCGGCGTAGAGGCCCGCGTCGTCAGGGGTCCTGCCACGGTTGCCGACCTCCAGCAGACAGACATGGTCGTCGATGACTATGGTGATGTCGACGGCACTGTCCGGCTCGGCGTGCAGCACCGCGTTGGCGCACGCCTCGCTGACCAGTACGGCGAGATGTCCGCACGGCTCCTCGGCCGCGTCGGTGAGGCTCAACAGGGTGGTCAGGACGTGACGGGCTCGGGTCACCGAGGATGGATGCCGTGGAAGCGAAAGCGTCATTGTCACCCGCATTCCGCAGCTCCTTCCGGCCCGGCCGCGACCGCGCCGAGCGCCGGGAGGTCGGCCGGGATGCACAGGTCGTGATTGTGATCAAAGCTACCCGAGGTTCCCGGGCTGAAACGGTCCGGGTCCGAGGCGGGGACAGGACTCTCCGGGGGCGGTTCGGCTGCCGGTCCCATAGGGTGAATTCGGACCATTGGAGTGGGGAGGCTGTCGTGGATCTGCTGTTGTCGGTTCGGCCAGGCCGGGGGTGCACCGTGCTGGAGGTCGCCGGCGAGCTGGACATGGCGACATCCCCACAGTTTCGGGAGGGACTGCAACGGCTCGCCGACGCCGGTGATCGCCAGGTGGTGGTCGACCTTTCCGAGGTCGGATTCATGGATTCCAGCGCCCTTGGCGCGCTGGTGGTGATGTTCAAGACATTCCGCGGCGTCGGCGGCTGGTTGTGCCTCGCCGCGGTGCGGCCGGCGGTGCGTAGCGTGCTGACGATCACATCGGTGGATCAGGCGATCCGCGTCTACGACAGTGTGCGGGCTGCCGAGGACGACGTGCCGGTCCAGCGCGACACGGCGGACGGCACGACGGGCGGGTAGGCAGCCACGACGGGCGGGTAGGCACATGGCGGCACAGCCGAGCCGGGTGGTCAGTCGGGCCGGGTGGTACTTGCCCGACTCTGGTCGGCGCCCGCGCTGCTACGCCGATCTTCGCCGTGCCCGCCGTGCCAGTCGAGAATCAGCAGGGTGGCGTCATCGACCAGGGTCGGTCCGCTGACCTCGATCACGGCGTCGGCCAGCGCCCGGACCGCCTCGCGCGGATGCAACTGCGCGAACGAGCGCAACAGGGCCGGTAGGTCGAGGTTGGCGGCGTTGCGCTCCCGCATGCCGTCGGTGAGCAGCACCAGGCGGTCACCGGGTCGCATCGCGAGTTCACCGGACCGGTAACCGGCCCCGGCGAACATGCCGAAGGGGAAGTTCCCGGGCAGCCGCAGCGGCTGGGTGTCACCGTCGCGGACCAGCAGCGGGGGCACGTGCCCGGCGTTGACCAGCAGACACACTCCGCTACGCAGGTCGAGCCGGCCGAGCAGCGCGGTCACGTAACTGCCGGGTACGAGGGCGTGCTCGGCCACGACCGCGTCCGCGGCCTCGGCCTGCTCCACCAGGCCCACCGCCCGGCGACGGCTGTTACGCAGGCTGCCCACGCCCAGGGTGGCGGTAAGCGCGCTCGTCACCCCGTGACCCATCGCGTCGGTGACGCTGAAGTGCAACACGTCGCGGGCAAGGCTGTAGTCGAAGGTGTCCCCGCCGATGCTGGCCGCCGGCTCGAGCCAACCGGAGAGGGTGAACGCACTCGCCTCACAGGTGAACGCGGCGGGCAGCAGCCGGCGCTGGATCTCCGCCGACAGGGTGAACGGGGTGGTGCGTTGACCCCACTCGAAAAGGTCCGTGTGCCGCCGGTTCGCGATCACCACGAAGGCCAGCGCGTGCGCCGTCCTCGCGATCTCCGCCAACGTCCGCTCGTCGGGTTCCTCCGGCAGGAGCAACTCCAGCAGGCCGATCGCCTCACCACGGTCGGTCACCGGCGCCAGCACCGTCCAGCCGTCGGACTGCTCGACGACCCGCACCGTCTGGCCGCGTAGCGCCTGCTCGGCCGGACCACCGTCGAACGGCAGCACCGTGGCGAGTTCGCCGCCGTTCCGGCGTTCCTCACCGGTACTCCTGATCGGCACGTGCGCCAGCCGAACCAGCGCCCGGCCACTGAGGTCGGCGATCAGGAACGTGACGGTACGTGCCCCCAGCGCCGTACCAAGTTCCCGGGTGACCGCCTCGGCCGCCTCGACCGGCGAAGCATTCTCCGCCGCCTCCAACAGGTCGGCCAGAACCCGCCCTCGACTACTGCGCACACTGTGAGCCTACGAGACCGACCGCCACCGGGCAGACTCACGAGCCAGGGAGGAGTGGTGGTCAGGCCGGGTGGGGGTGCCGCCGAATCACTGCGGTGCTGGCAGGATCTGCCGGATGCAGCAGGTTCTGCCGCCCGAGGCCGTCGGGCTGCTCGCCAGGGCCCGTCGGGTCGTCGTCTTCACCGGCGCCGGGATGTCGGCCGAGAGCGGCGTACCGACCTTCCGGGACGACCTCACCGGGCTCTGGGCCCGCTTCACACCGGCCCGACTCGCCACCCCGGAGGCGTTCCACGCCGACCCGGACCTGGTCTGGGGCTGGTACGAGTGGCGGCGTGCCCGGGTACGCCGGGCGGAGCCGAACCCGGGGCACCTCGCCGTCGCCGCCCTGGAAGCACTGGTCCCGGAGACGGCGGTGGTGACCCAGAACGTCGACGACCTGCACGAGCGGGCCGGCTCCGCTTCCCCGGTGCACCTGCACGGCAGCCTCTTCACTCCCCGGTGCATCGCCGAGGCCGGCCACCCGGCCGCCCTGCCGGAGATCGGGGACGCCGAGGCCGCCGGTCCGGGCGAGGGCGGCAGGCTGGCACCGCCCCGGTGCACCCGCTGCGGAGCACTGGTCCGGCCCGGCGTGGTGTGGTTCGGCGAGGCGCTGCCGGAGGCGGCGCTTACCGCAGCGATCAGCGCTGCCGCCGGCTGCGACGTACTGCTGACGATCGGCACCTCCGGGGTCGTCTATCCCGCCGCCGAGATCCCCCGGATCGCGGCGGACTCCGGTGCGGCCGTGATCCAGGTCAACCCGGAGCCGACACCGCTCGACCCGGTCTGCACGGTCAACCTGCGCGGAACCGCGGCCCAGGTGCTCCCCGCCCTCGTCACGGCCGCCCGGGAGCACATCCGGAGCAGGTGATCCGCCCCGCCCGGGAGCGGATCGGAGCCGCGATCTGCCCCGTGCGGGAGCGCCTCGGAGGCAGGTGGTCCGCGCCGCGCGGGGAGCGGGTCACGGCTCCGATCCGCCGTCCGGCCGGCGGATCACATGACGTAGGTGAGGCTGACCCAGAAGACGAGCGCGGCGGCGGCGAGCGCCCCGCCGAGGGTGGTGCCGGTGACGACAAGCGCCGGGGCGATCCGGACCCGGTCCCGCAGCAGCAGGTAGACGCCGATCGCGGCGATGAAGGCGATCACGGCGAGGTAGACCACGAAGAGGAAGCTCGCGGTGACGACGGCCGACGAGCCGGCGGCGGCCAGACCGGCCCGGCGGGAGCCGAGGTCGCGGCGGAAGACCGGATAGGCCACGGCGGCGGTGCCCAGGGCGACGAATCCCAGCACCGCCGGAAGCGCCAGGCTGGCGAGGTAGAGCATCAGCAGGAAACTCACGGTGACGCCGACCGTCACCGCCCCGGCGACCAGGACGGCGCGCCGTGGTCCGAGGGCGCGTGCTTGGACCAGGTAGCCGACGGCGCCGGCACAGACAGCGGTGGCGCCGATGAGGATCGCGAGAGACGAATCCACGGCCTTCCTTCCGGTCGAGGACGAACGGATCGTCGGACGCCAGGAATCGTACGGAGGCCGTGCACTCCCGTGGCGCCGACGAGCGGTGTGCCGGACGGCCCTTTCCCGACGTACCGGCGACGCGCCGAAGCTGTCCTGCGAGCAGTCCGCCGGCTAACGGTCCGGTGCCGACCGGATCGCGAGTACCGCCTGGACGAGTGCGGCGTGGGTCAGGGTCTGCGGATAGTTGCCGAGGTGTGCGCCGGTAAGCGGATCCATCTCCTCGGCGTAGAGGCCCAACGGGCTCGCCCGGTGCAGGAGTGCCCGGAACAGCTCGACCGCCTCGGCCCGCCGCCCGGTCGCGGCAAGCGCCTGGACCAGCCAGAAGGAGCAGGGCAGGAAGGCCGCCTCGGAGCCGGGCAGGCCGTCCCGGCCCGGTGGGTAGCGGTAGAGCAGTGGACCACCGGCGCCCAGGTCGCTGCGGATCGCCTCGATGGTGCGCTCCACCCGGGACGAGCCGGCCTCCTCGATGCCGAGCAGCGGCACCACCAGCAGCGCCGCGTCGACCTCCCGGGAGCCGTAGCCGCGCACGTAGTTTCCCCGCACGGGGTCGACGCCGCGCACCCGCACCTCGTCGGCGATTGCCTGCCGGGCGTCGTGCCAGCGTCGCCGCTGCCGGTCCGCGATCGGATGGGTCTGGGCGATCCGCAGCGCCCGGTCCAGCGCGAGCCAGCCCATCAGCTTGGAGTGCACCTGCTGGGTGGGGTGGCGCAGTTCCCAGATGCCGGCGTCGGGTTCCGGCCACCGCCGGGCGACCACGTCGACGAAGCCGCGTACCGTCCGCCAGGTCTCCGTGTCGAGGCGGTTTCCGGCCCGCGCATAGACCCAGCCGGCGTCGACGACCCAGCCGTATCCGTCGAGCTGGTGCTGGCCGGCGGCACCGTTGCCGACGCGTACCGGGGCGCTGCCGGCGTAGCCGGGCCAGCCGTGCAGCGTCCGTTCCGCCGGCACCCGCAGGCCGTCCAAAGTGAACATTGCCGGCAGGCGCGGGCGCTGCAACCGGCTGGCGCGCAACAGCCAGGCGAGGAAGCCACGGGCCTGGTCGGGTTTGCCGACGCCGAGAAAGGCGGCGATGCCGAGGCTGGCGTCCCGGGGCCAGACGTAGCGGTAGTCCCAGTTGCGTACCCCGCCGGGCTGCTCCGGCAGCGAGGTGGTGGGCGCGGCGACCGGGGCGTGCGTCGGCGAGTGGGTCAACAGCCGCAGGGTGAGCAGGCTGCGCGCCACCGCCTCCCGGAACGGCAGTTCGGGGTCGAGGTCGGCGACCCAGGCCCGCCAGTACGTCTCCTCGGCGCGCAGCAGTTCCCAGGACGCCTCCGGATCCACCTGGATCAGCGGTTCGCGGTGCGCCACGACCAGCACGAAGGTGACGGGTCGATCGGGATGGACGGTGATCGGGGCCGGTCGGCCGGGTTCGACGACCGGCCCGGGAGCGCAACTCAGCGACACCGCGAGCGAGTTCCACTCGCAGACGGTCACCGGCCCGCGCCGGCGTACCCGGGGTGGCCGGTGGCCGGCGCCGAGCCGGGGGTCGAACTCGACGACGGCGTCGACGGGGCCTTCCTCGGCGTGGAGGCGCCGGACCAGCAGGGTCGTCGGCAGCAGCCGACCGGTGACCTCGGCGACCATCCCCTCGGTGAGGGTGAGGCGCCGCTCCCCCACCGTCCAGGTGGTCCGCAGGGTCGTCGTGTCCGGCCGGTACCCGCGTTCGACCACCTCGGCCGGTCGGGCCGGGCCGATCCGGTACGTGCCCGCCGCCGGCCCGCCGACGAGCCGGCCGAACAGGGGCGCGCCGTCGAAGCGGGGTACGCACATCCAGTCGATCGCACCGGCGCTGGAGACCAGGGCTGCGGTGCGGGTGTCGCCGAGCAGCCCGTAGTCGGCGATCGGTGCTGGTTCGGCGGCGCCGGGTGCTGGTTCGGCAGCGCCGACCGGGCCGGTCATCGGGCCTGGAGGAGCAGCCCGAGGACTGCACCGTAGAGGAGGTGCACGGCCACCGTGACCACCGGGGTCTGCACTCCGTAGTTGAGGGCGAGCAGGCCCGGCGGCTCCAGTACCGCCGTACTGGCCGGGCCGGCCCGGGACGAGGCCATCCGGGGATGTACGCCGGGCAGCAGCGGCAGCAGCACGGTCAGCGCGATGCCGACGTGCACCAGGCCGAGCAGCGCACCGATCCACCAGGTGGCCCGGTCGAGCAGCGCGAACGTCGCGGCGTAGCCGAGCGCGAAGCCCTGACCAGCCAGCAGGTGGATGAAGAACCCTGTCACCCGGGCCCGGTCGGGGTCCGGGGTGACCAGGGTGCCGAGGATCAGCGGCAGGTCCACCCGGGTGAGCCCGGCGAGCTGTGCCGCGATCATCGCCGCGGTGAGTGCGGCGGTGGCCACCACCCCGAAGAGGGCCCATCCCGCCCAGTCCATCTCAGCCGGCGTGGCCGACCGTGACGTGTGCCGGCCCGTTCGCCGGGGCGTCCGCCGGACCGGCCATGCCTGCCTCCTCACCTCTGCACGGGGACGCCGCGCTGCGGGGGTGTCGGACGCCTCGACAGGTAGCCGACCGATTTCGTCCGGATATCTACGGTATGCGCCAGCCGCTGCGAGGAGGGTACGGCTCGCCGGACCGGCTCGCCTTACTCCCCGATCGTTGCCGGATCGACGACGGCGACGAAACTACCGGGCGGCTGCGGCGCGCCGCTTGGTCCAGACGTCGAAGGCCACCGCCGCGAGGAGTACGGCGCCCTTGACCAGCATCACCCGCTCGCTCGGCGCACCCATCAGCGACATGCCGTTGTTGATGACGCCCATGATCAGGCCGCCGGTGATCGCCCCGACCACCTTTCCGACGCCGCCCTGCACGGCCGCCCCGCCGATGAACGCCGCCGCGATCGCGTCGAGTTCGAAGGCGTTGCCGGCGGTCGGCCCGGCCTGGTTGAGCCGGCCGGCGAAGATGATCCCGGCGAGTGCCGAGAGCACGCCCATGTTGACGAAGATCCAGAAGATCACCGACTTGACCTTGACACCGCTCAGGGTCGCGGCCTGGAGGTTGCCGCCGACGGCGTAGATCTGCCGGCCGAAGACGGCCCGGTTGGTCAGCAGCGAGTACGCGAGAATCAGCCCGGCGAGCAGGATCAGCACCCAGGGCAGGTTCTTGAACCGGGCCAACTGCACGATCACCGTCATCACCACGACGCCGGCAAGGGCGAGCTTGAGAACGAAGAGCGGCAGCGGCTCGACGCTCTGCTGGTAGCCGAGCCGGGCCATCCGGCCGCGCCACTGCACGAGCACGATGCCGGCCATCGCGGCGATCCCGACCAGCAGACTGAACAGGTCGGCCCCGCCCAGCGGGCCGAGCCCGATGTTGCCCAGGTAGCCCTCGGTGAAGCCGTTGGCGAGGGTACGCACCGGGTCCGGGAACGGGCCGATGCCCTGGTTGCCGAGGACGGTCAGGGTGAGCGCCCGGAAGAGCAGCATGCCGGCCAGGGTCACGATGAAGGCCGGGATGCCGAAGTAGGCGATCCAGAATCCCTGCCAGGCGCCGATCAGCCCGCCGACGACGAGGGTGATCAGCAGGGCCAGCGGCCACGGTACGTCGTGTTCGACCATCAGTACCGCCGCGACCGCCCCGGTCACCGCCACCACCGAGCCGGCGGAGAGGTCGATGTGCCCGGCGATGATGATCAGGATCATGCCGATCGCCAGGATCAGCACGTACGAGTTCTGCACGATGATGTTGGAGATGTTCTGCGGCTGGAGCAGGGCGCCCTCGGTCAGCACCGAGAAGAGCAGCACGATCAGCGCGAAGGCGACGTAGATGCCGCTCTGCCGCAGGTTCACCGACAACCGGCGGCCGGGACCGCCGCCCGGGGCGGACGGTGCGGCGAGACCGGGCCCGCTCACCGCGACATCGGCGTTGGTGGGTGCGGTGGCGCTCATCGAGGTCTACTCCTGTCCGTTCGTGGGGTCGCCCGGGCGGCCGGGAACGCCCGCCGCGTCCTGGTCGTCCGAGGGGGTGCGGGCGTCGCCGTGGTCGGCCTGGCCCTTGGTCATGTACCGCATCAGGTGTTCCTGGGTCGCCTCCGCGCGCGGCACCTCGGCGGTGACCCGCCCGGCGGAGAGGGTGTAGATGCGGTCGCAGAGCCCGAGCAGTTCGGGCAGCTCCGACGAGATGACCAGGATGGCCTTACCCTCGTCGGCGAGCCGGTTGATGATCGAGTAGATCTCGTACTTGGCGCCGACGTCGATGCCCCGGGTCGGCTCGTCCAGGATCAGCACGTCGGGATCAGTGAAGATCCACTTCGACAGTACGACCTTCTGTTGGTTACCGCCGCTGAGCTTGCCGGTCACGCTCAGCACACTCGGCGCCTTGATGTTCATACTGGCCCTGAACTGGTCGGCGACCTGGAATTCCCGGTGGTCGTCGACCCAGCCGCGCCGGGCCAGCCGGCTCAGACCGGCGGCCGAGACGTTCCGCTTGATGTCCTCGATCAGGTTGAGGCCGTACCGCTTGCGGTCCTCGGTCGCGTACGCGATGCCGTGCCGAATCGCGTCCTGCACCGACCGTACGGTGATCTCCCGACCGTCCTTGACCAGCCGGCCGGAGATGTCCGTCCCGTACGAGCGCCCGAAGACGCTCATCGCCAGCTCGGTACGCCCGGCGCCCATCAGCCCGGCCAGCCCGACGATCTCGCCCCGCCGCAGGCTCAGGTTGGCGTTGGAGACCACCACCCGGCCGCGCTGGGTGGGGCTGTGCACCGTCCAGTCCTCGATCCGCAGCACCTCGCTGCCGATTCGCGGCTCTCGCGGCGGGAACCGGTGGTCGAGGTCCCGACCCACCATCCCGGAGATGATCCGGTCCTCGGTCACCGTGTCGGAGCCGGGGTCCAGGGTCTCGATCGTCCGGCCGTCGCGCAGGATGGTGATCCGGTCGGCGATCGCCGCGATCTCGTTCAGCTTGTGCGAGATGATCACGCAGGTGATGCCCTGGTTGCGCAGGCCGCGCAGCAGGTCCAGCAGGTGCGCCGAGTCCCGGTCGTTGAGCGCGGCCGTGGGCTCGTCGAGGATCAGCAGCCGGACCCGCTTGGCCAGCGCCTTGGCGATCTCGACGAGCTGCTGCTTGCCCACGCCGATGTCGCTGACCTGGGTCACCGGGTTCTCGTGCAGGCCGACCCGGGCCAGCAACTCGGCGGCCTCGTGGTTGGTCCGATTCCAGTCGATCAGACCACGGCTGGCTCGCTCGTTGCCGAGGAAGATGTTCTCGGCGATCGAGAGCTGCGGGCAGAGCGCCAGCTCCTGGTGGATGATGACGATCCCGCGCCGCTCGCTGTCCCGGATGTCGGCGAACTCGCAGGGCTCGCCGTCGAAGAAGATCTCCCCGGAGTACGAGCCGTGCGGGTAGACCCCGGAGAGCACCTTCATCAGGGTGGACTTTCCGGCGCCGTTCTCGCCGCAGATCGCGTGAATCTCACCCCGGCGCACCGAGAGGCTGACCTCGTGCAGCGCGCGTACCCCGGGAAAGGTCTTGGTGATGCCCCGCATCCGCAGAATGTCCTCGGTCATGCCAACGGATCGCCTCCAGCGTCGGTGGGTGGGCTCGGGTTCCGCCATGAGCGCGGCGGTCGCACCAGGGATCACCCGGGCGACCGCCGCGAGGGTACGACTACTGGATCTGCTCCGGCTTGTAGTAGCCGGTGTCGATCAGCGTCGCCTTGTAGTTGTCCTTGTTGACGATCACCGGGTCCAGCAGGAAGGCCGGCACGACCTTGTTGCCGTTCTCGTAGTCCTTCTCGTTGTTGACCTCGGGCTTGCTTCCCTTGAGCACCGCGTCGGCCATCTTGACCGCCACCTCGGCGAGCTGTCGGGTGTCCTTGTAGATGGTCGAGTACTGCTCACCGGCGATGATGGACTTCACCGAGGCGACCTCGGCGTCCTGCCCGGTCACGATCGGGTACGGCTGCCCGGTCGTTCCGTAGCCGTTGCTCTTCAGCGCCGACAGGATGCCGATCGACAGGCCGTCGTACGGCGAGAGCACCCCGTCGACCTTGGTGCCGCCGCCGTACGTCTTGGTGAGCAGGTCCTCCATCCGGCGCTGCGCCGTGCCGGCGTCCCAGCGGAGGATCGCCACGGTCTTGAAGTCCTTCTGCCCGCTCTTCACCACCAGGGTGCCCTTGTCGATGTAGGGCTGGAGCACCGACATCGCGCCGTTGAAGAAGAACGTGGCGTTGTTGTCGTCCGGCGACCCGGCGAACAGCTCGATGTTGAACGGTCCCTTGGCGGTGCCGTCGCTGCCGTCGGAGTTCTTCAGCTTCAACCCGACCAGCAGCGAGGTCGCCTGCTGCACACCGACCTTGAAGTTGTCGAAGGTGGCGTAGTAGTCGACGTTCGGGCTGTTGCGGATCAGCCGGTCGTACGCGATCACCGGGATCTTGTTGTCGGCGGCGTTCTGCAACTGGGTGGTGATGGCGGTACCGTCGATCGAGGCGATGATCAGCACCTTGGCGCCCTTGGTGATCTGGTTCTCGATCTGGTTCACCTGGGCCGGGATGTCGTTCTCGGCGTACTGGAGGTCGACGGTGTAGCCGAGCTTCTCCAGGCCGGCCTTGACGTTGTTGCCGTCGTGGATCCACCGCTCGGAGGACTTCGTCGGCATGGTGACCCCGACGAGCGCCTTGGCGTTGTCGCCGGAGCCGGCCTCCTGGTCCACGGTCTTGGTACTCGATCCGCACCCGGTGAGCGCGACGGCGAGCGTGGCCGCTCCGGCCACCGCCGCAAGCCGAACAGATCTCATCTGATCCTCCATTCCTGAAGGTGCAAGGAAGGGCCCCCACTTATCGCATTCTGTATAGGAAGGGGCCCTTCCTTGCACCTCAGAGCTAGTGAGCGTGGGGTACGGGTCAGCCCCGGCCGGGCAGACCCTGGGCGAGTCGGTGGTATGCCTGGTTCCAGCGCAGCCGGTCCCGGAAGTCGGCGGTCGTGGTCCGCTCGTCGATCAGCACCAGCTCGGTGTGCAGCATGTCGGCGAAGTCGCGCAGCGTGGCCGAACCGACCGCCTGGGTGAGTACGGTGTGGTGCGGTCCCCCGGCGGTGAGCCACGACTCGGCCGAGGTACTCAGCGACGGTGCCGGCTTCCACACCGCCCGGGCGACCGGGAGCCGGGGCATCGGCTCGTCCGGTGGCACCACCTCGATCTCGTTGGCGACGAGGCGGAACCGCTCACCGAGGTCGGCCAGCCCGATCACCACGCCCGACCCGGGAGTGGCGTCGAAGACGAGCCGGACCGGGTCCTCCCGGCCACCGATGCCGAGCGGGTGGATCTCGCATGACGGGCGGGCGCTGGCGATGCTCGGGCAGACCTCCAGCATGTGCGCGCCGAGAATCTTCGGTTCACCCGGTCCGAAGTGATAGGTGTAGTCCTCCATGAACGAGGTGCCCCGGGGCGACCCGACAGACATCGCCTTGACCGCGGCGAGCAGTGTCGAGGTCTTCCAGTCGCCCTCGCCGCCGAAGCCGTAGCCGTCGGCCATCAGTCGCTGTACGGCGAGTCCGGGTAGTTGCCGCAGCCCGCCGAGATCCTGGAAGTTCGTGGTGAACGCCCCGAACCCGCCGTCGACGAGGAACTCCCGCAGGCCGGCCTCGATCCGGGCCGCGTACCGCAGCGACTCGTGCCGGTCGCCGTCCTTGGCCAGCTCGGGGGCGAGCCGGTAGGTGTCGGCGTACTCGCCGACCAGGCGCTCGATCTCCTGGTCGGCGACCCGGTCCACCACCTCGACCAGGTCGTTGACCCCGTAGGTGTTCACCGAGACACCGAAGCGCAGCTCCGCCTCCACCTTGTCGCCCTCGGTGACCGCGACGTCGCGCATGTTGTCGCCGAACCGGGCCAGCCGGAGATTGCGCAGGTGCGCGAAGCCGAGCGCGGCCCGGGCCCACTCGTCGATCCGGGTAACCACGCTCGGATCGGAGGCGTGCCCGGCGACGGTCTTGCGGGCCAGTCCGAGTCGGGTCTGGATGAAGCCGAACTCGCGGTCGCCGTGCGCGGCCTGGTTGAGGTTCATGAAGTCCATGTCGATGGACTCCCAGGGCAGCGCCTCGTTGAGCTGGGTGTGCAGGTGCAGCAGCGGTTTGCGCAGCGCGTCCAGGCCGGTGATCCACATCTTGGCTGGCGAGAAGGTGTGCATCCAGGCGATCACGCCAAGACAGTTGGGGTCGGCGTTGGCCTCCAGCAGAACGGAACGGATCGCCGACGCCTCGGTGAGGACGGGTTTCCAGACGATGTCCGCGACGATCTGGCCGGAGCCGGTGAGCGTACGCAGGATCTGCTGCGACTGGGACGCGACCTGATCGAGGGTCTCCGGACCGTACAGGTGCTGGCTGCCGGTGAGGAACCAGATCTGCGGATGCGTGGCCGGCGGCATGTCCACCTCTCCTACTTCGGGCATGGCTCCTGCCAGCCCCGACGAGTCTGGTCGCGATCACGTCGCGAGCCGAGTGTTACCGCTAACATTGGAGCAGTCAAACCGTACACCGTAACGCTTCAGTAACGGGAGACCGGGGAATCCGCAGGTCGTACGCTGAGGCGTCGAGCGGTCGATTCGGAACGTCGAACGGTCGCCGTGAAGTCGCCGTGAACAGGCCCCGCCGCGCCGTCCGGAGAATTCAGCGTTCAGTCCCGGGGTGTCACCGGGCCGGTCGGGAGCGGCGCCGAGGCGTCGTACTCGTGGTGTGCCACGACCCGGATCCCGTTGCGCAGCAACAGGGCCGCCGTCACACCCTGGCCTGTCACCCGGTTACGCCGGAAGGTGCCGTCACTTATCTGCCGGCAGCCGCAGGAGGGGCTGTAGTCCTGGAGTACCGCTCCCGCCGCACCTGTGGCCCGGGCGATCCGCAGGGTCCGCCTCGCACCCTCCAGGTACTCCTCGGTCACGTCCTCGCCCCGGTCGGTCAGCACCCGGGCGCGGCCGTCCAGGACGTCGAAACCGTCCCCGCCGACGATCTCGGCCCGGTCGCGCGGCGTCGGCAGCCCACCCATCACCTCCGGGCAGACCAGCCGGACCCGGGCGTCGGCGGCCGGGGCCACCTCCTCCTTCGCGGCGCCACCGTCGTAGGCGCACCGCGTGCCGGCCAGGCAGGCGCTCATCAGGAACGTCGCGCCACCCTCCGGGGCGGGCCCGGACGCCCGGTCGCCGTCGGGCTTGTCGCCGCCGGCCCTGTCGTCGTCACCAGCGGGTACGACGTCCATATCCGGTCCCCTACCAGTCACAGCCGGTGCCCGCCGTTCACAGCGAGACCTGTACCGTTCGCCGACTCTTGAGCGCCGACCATCACGATTCGGTAGTGAGTCTATGCCCCGGCACCGACGGGACGCCGAGGACAGCGGTGCGGATCTGTGCGTGGCCGAGGATGGTCGGCCGGGCGCGGCGGCCGAGTGCGGAGTGGCCGAGGGTGCACAAACGGGGCAGCTCGACAGTGTGTGCCCCGGACATCTCCTGGTCGGCCGGCCGGGTGCGCAGGCCTGCACCGGCTACGACGCGAACCTCAGCCGCAGCCTGCTCGAGGGGTGCGCCATCGCATGCCGGTCCTGCGGGGAGGAGTACCTGGAGGGTGCGAGGCGTGCCGGGTCGCCGCGATGGGCCGCTGACGGCCGAACGATCGACAGATTCGGGACTGTCCACTTCGTCCTGCTGCGACAAACACCGAGCGTCAACATCCGTGTACGATCACCGGGCGACTGCGGCGGGCACTCCAAAACCACCGGCCGCCTCCGGAGGGGCCTCGGGCAGGCTGGTCTCGCCTCGCTAGGATCCGCACAGGGCGAAGCGGAAGTGGGTTGGGATGCAGCCAGTGGGTCCGTACCAGTTCATCGAGGCGGTCAGCCTCTGCCAGGTCGGCAGCGTCTGGTCTGCGATCGACGGGCAGGGCAACTCGTACACGGTGGCTGTGCTGGACGCCGCCGTCGCGAGTGACCAGCGCTGGCGGGACGCCTTCGTCGGCACCGCACACGCGCTGGCACAGCCCGGCGCGGCCGGCCCTCGTTACGTGCACGCCGAATTCGCCGCCCCCACGCCCTGGGTCGCCTACGCATCCAGCGAGGCCAACGGCGGTGAGCGGCTCTTCACAGCGCTGGGCATGCAGTGCCGGCCCGCCCAGGAGCAGTTCGGAGACGGCGAGGCGCCGACCATGAAGACCGCCGTCGCCGGGCCGAACGCCACCGGCGCGCCGAACCCCACCGGCGCACCGGACGGCTCCGCGACGGACGGCTCCGCGACGACCGACGACGACGAGCTGGCCAGTCCCACCACCCGACTGACCCCGGGCGTGCCGCCCACTCCCTGGCAGGCAGGGCCGCCACAGTCGACGCCGCCGGTGAATCCGGTCCCGACCTCGGCACCACCACACCAGATCTCGACACCACCGGATCAGGGTTCGGCGCCGCCGTACCAGAGTTCGGCGCCGCCGTACCAGAGTTCGGCACCGCCGTACCAGACCTCGGCGCCGCCGGATCAGAGTTCCGCGCCGCCGTACCAGGTCTCGGTGCCGCCGGACTCCGTCTCCGGGCCGCCGCAGCCGCTGCCCGAGATGCCGCAGGCGTACCCGACCGACCCGTCGCCGAGCACGTCCGGCTATGACCCCTTCAACTCGCCGGTGCGGCACATCGTCCCCTCCGAACCGAAACCGCGCCGCACCCGGCTCTGGATCGGCATCGCGGCACTCGTCGTGCTGCTACTCGGCGGTGGTGGGACAATCGTCGCCCTGGCCGCCAGCGGCGACGAACCCGAGCCGCGGCCGACCGCTGCCCCGCAGTCGGTCAGCCCCACACCGTCCGCGGTGGCGATCCCGACCGCCCCGCCGGTCGCGCCGGGCAAGGAGCCGCCCAAGGAGGTGAAGTGGCCGGCGGACTGGCCGAAGTTCAGCCCGAGCTTCCCCTTCCACACCCTCGAACTCGAAGGTCTGGGTTTCCCGCTCAAGACTCCGCAGGCCTGGCAGTGCGCGCCGGCCGGACAGGCCGAGGGGTACGCGAAGTACAACTGCGGCGTGCCGCCGGGCTCGGGGCCGGAGATCGGTGGCGAGTTGGTGGTCCGGAACTGCTCGCCGTGTGACGGGGACTCGCGGTACCGGATGCGCCTGGCCGAGGAGGCCTGGGGACTCCAGTGGAACCGCGCCGGAGGCTCGGCCCTCTACGCCGAGTCGTTCCATCTGGAGGGGACTCCCGAGCGACGGTACGGACTGGTCCTGATCGGCTACTACCGCACCGGCGCCGACGTCGACCGTCAGATCGTGCTCCGGATGACCTCGCCGGTGGACGGCGCCGGTCAGATCCGCCGGGTCGCGAACTACCTCCGTGATACGTTGATCTTCTGAGTCATCGATCGACGATCTTCAAACTCGTACCCGTGTATCGCGCCCGTGTATCCCGTGCGCAGCCGAGAACGGATTCTGGCCGGCAGTGAGCAGAGACGTCCATCGCGGCGCGGAGCAGACCCCGTCCCACCGGGACACCCACGCCGGCCGGCATGGTCGGTCGAGCCGACGACCAGCCCCGCGAGCCAACGTCCCCGGAGCGGTTGCGCGGCGCGGGGCGGCGACGGCGTTGGCGGTGGCCGTCGCCCTCGTCGCGGTCGCCACGGCCGGCCAACCCGCGAGCGCGGCACCGGGACTCGCCCCGAACGAACCGGCGACCGCGGTGGCCGGCCGGAGCACCGTCTATCTGGAGGCGACGTTCACCGGCTACCTGCGGTACGCCGAACCGGGCGGCACGAGCCGGCAGGAGCGGGTGACCGTACACCGCAGGTGCAGTGGCGCGATCGTCAACCCGGACGGGCACGTCGTCACCGCCAGCGGCTGCGTACGGCCCGACGAGCGGGAACTGCTGACCGATGCCCGGTACGCGCTGGCACAGTCCCTCGTCGAGACGGCCCGGCTGCCCGCCGACGGGGTGGACGGTTTCGTCCAGAGCATCGCGGCGGGCGCGACCTTCGCCGGCGCCCGGCCCGGCCAGCAACCCTCGTCGGCGCTCTGGGCACAGCTCGGTGTCGCACAGCCGGGCGTGACCGCCGCTCCCGCGGTCCGGGCCACCGTGCTGAGGGTGGGGCAGGGCCTCGCCCTGGTAAAGATGTCCCGGTCCGGCCTGTCGGCGATCGAGGTGCACGCCGGTGTCGCCCCCGGTGCCGCCCTCGTACGGGACCGCCAGGTCCTGGCCCTCGGCTACGGTGCCGACGAGCCCGACACCGGATCCGGCGAGTACCGGCAGCGGGTCCGGCTGGTCGAGGTCGAGGCACGGCCGGATCGGCTGGCCGGCGAGGGCCTCGGCCCGAGTTTCCGGGGCAGCCCGGTGCTGGACACCGAGGGTCGGCTCCTCGCCGTCCTGGACGGCGACCCGTCGGGCACCGATGACCGGACCCGCCGGATCGTCCCCGGCACCGACGTCGCCACGCTGCTCGCCGATGCTGGCGTCGCCAACCAGCTGAGCGATGTCGACCAGGCATACCGGAACGCGCTGCACGCCTACTTCGGCGGAGAGTTCTCGACGGCGATCCGCCAGTTCGACGACCTCCTCCGGCTGGCGCCCTCGCACAGCTCCGCACAGACATACCGGGAACGGGCACAGCACCGGCTCGACGTCGACGGAGACGCGGTGGAGAACTCCGCGCAGTGGCTGTACTACCTGGTCTCGGCGGCCCTCGGCGTACTCCTCGTCGTCGCCGCCGGCCGGGTACGACGGTTCGCCCGGAGCAGAGCCGGCAGGTCGCCGGCACCGAGCGGAGTGGGACCGGACCGGAAACGGTGAGGCACCTGCCGCGGTGAACGCCTGTACTACTATCTGGCGCGGCTCGCCGACGGTTGCACCGGCGCGCCCGGGTTCGAGGGGAGGCACGGAGATCGCGGCGTCATCTGCGGAGACATCAGGAGCCCGGACCGTACCGTTGGCGGGACGATCCGTCGCGCTCGTACACGAGTGGTTCGGTGCGACGGGCGGCTCGGAGAACGTCTTCCTCTCGCTACACGAGATACTCCCGCACGCCACCGGTTTCGTGCTCTGGCGGGACCGGGACGCCCGACGTGGACTCGAGTTCCGGGAGTCCTGGCTCGGCCGTACGCCGCTGCGCCGGGCCAAGGCACTCGCCCTGCCGGTGATGCCGCTCACCTGGCGTACCCTGACCCGGGAACGGTTCGACGTCGTCATCTCGTCGAGCCACGCGTTCGCGCACACGGTGAAGCTGCCGCAGGACCGGGGCACCCGCTACCTGAGCTACGTGCACTCACCGGCCCGCTACCTGTGGAGTCCCGACTTCGACGGGCGCGGCTCCGGCGGGCTGCTCGCACTGCCCCGAACCGCGTTGCGGCGTACCGACCGACGACTCAGCCGGCACGTGCACAGCTACGCCGCGAACTCGGCCGAGGTGCGCTCGCGCATCCAGCGGTTCTGGGGGCGGGACGCCCGGGTGATCAACCCACCCGTGGACGTGGACTACTACCGGGACGCGCCCGCACCTCAGCGCCGGCAGAACCGCGACTACCTGCTCGGGGTGGGGCGTTGGATCCCGTACAAGAACTTCGATCTGATGATCGAGATCGCCGACGCCGCCGGCCTGCCGCTGGTCATCGCCGGTTCCGGGCCGGCGGAGGAGTCGCTGCGCCGGGCCGCCGCCCGGGTACGGGTGCCGGTCACCTTCGAGCATCGCCCGTCCCAGGAACGGCTCCGCGAACTGTACTGGGGTGCCAGGGCACTGCTCTTCCCCGCGCACGAGGACTTCGGCATCATCCCGGTCGAGGCGATGGCCTGCGGCACACCGGTGCTCGGCGTCCGGCGCGGCGGTCTGCTGGAGACCGTCGTCGACGGGGAGACCGGCTTCCTGCTCGACTCCCCGGACCCGCGCCGGTACGCCGACGCGCTGCACCGCCTCGACGAGCTGGACCCGTCCCGGATCTCCGCCCGCGCCACCGCCTTCTCGGCGGAGGTGTTCGCGGCCAACGTGGCGTCGTGGGTCACCGATGAAGCGCACTGACCGGTTGCCCGGCTCCGGTACCGCCGTCCGCACCGGCCGCTGGCCAACCACTCCGGTCGTCGCCTCGGTGGTGGGAGGCGCGGTGATCGTGCTCCTCGGCGTCACCACCGTGCTCCCCCGGCCCACCGTGGCCGGGGTGCTCGGCCTGGTCGTGGTGGGAATCTGCCTGGCCGCGCTCTACCATGCCACCGTCGCCGAGTCCTTCGCACCCGTTGCGGTGACGTTCTGGGCGTTCGTCGGCGTCTGGGTCGGCTTCGCGCCGCTGCTACAGATCCGGGACCGTCGACTCCCCTGGCCCGACCTGCCGCTGTACCAGCACTACGTGACGGCCCAGGTGATCCTCATCCTGGCCGTCACCGCGTACTGGGCCGGGTACGCCCGCCGGCTGCCCGCGGCCCGGAGGGTCTCGTCGGGGCGTCTCCAGGTCACCGTCGAGAAGGCGGTCGTGCTGACCGGGCTGGCCGTGGTGATGGCGGTGGTCTGCCTGCCCCGCACCGGCGGGCTGGCCGTCCGGTTCACCAGCCGGGACGAGCTGCAACGCGCCATCGAGCAGGCCGGGTTGCGCGGCGGCCAGGATCTCGCGCTCCTCGGGCTGTTCAGCACGCTGCCGGCCGCGACCAGCGTGGTCGCGCTGATCCTCTGCCTGCTCTGCTGGCGCAACCGTGGCTACGCCGACTCCAGGGCACGGCTGATCCTCGCCCTCGCCACGGCCGTCGCGGTCGTGCTGAACCTCGTCTACAACAACCCGCTGACCGCGAACCGGTTCTCGTCGTTCAGCGTGATGCTCGCCGCCGGCCTGGCACTGGTCAGGCTCCGCCGGCAGCGCTGGCGGACGCTCTTCTCGGTCGGGATGCTGCTCGGGCTCGCCGTCCTCTATCCGCTGGCCAACCTGTTCCGCAACGACCGGTCACGCGGGAACCTACGGCTGGGCCTGGACGCCTACTACACCTGGGACTTCGACGGATACCAGCAGACCGTCAACGCCGTCTTCTACGTCGACAGCCAGGGCCACACCTGGGGTCACCACCTCATTTCGGCGCTCTTCTTCTGGGTGCCGAGGTCACTGTGGGAGGGCAAGGCGATCCCCGCCGGAAACGTCGTCGCGGACAGCCGGGGTTACGAGTTCCAGAACCTGGCCCTGCCGTTCTGGGCCGAGGTCTTCGTCGAGTTCAGCCTGGTCGGCGTGATCGTGCTGTTCTTCTGCTACGGCAGGCTCGCCCGGCGACTCGACAGGGCGTTGAACTCCTCGCCGGCACACCTGCCGGTCGCGCTCGCCGTCATCTTCGCCGCCTGCCAGATCGGGCTGTTGCGCGGACCGCTCGGCGCGCAGATCCCGTTCGTCGGTGCCGCGTTCGTGGTGCTGCTGGTCGGGGTGCTCGGCTGGCGCGGCCGGAGCTGGGGCCTGACCCGGCCGGCCGATGACCCCGCGACGCCGGAGCCGGACAGGCCGGCCGAGCAGGCCGCAGGGCCGAACGAGCTGGGCGAACATGCCACAGGGCCGAACGAGTCGGCGGAGCCGGGCACGCCGAACGAGCCGGGCGAGCCGGTCGAGCCGGTCGACCCGGCCGAGTCAGGCAGGGTCGGTGAGTCGGGCAGGGTCGGTGAGTCGGGCGAGCTGGGCGAGTCGGGCAAGCTGGGTGAGCCGGCCGAGTCGGTTCAGGTGCCGAGATGAGCCGGCCGAGGGTCGCGGTCCTCGCCGACTGGTGGTGGCCGAACCTGGTCGGCGGGGCGGAGCGGTCCGCCAGGTCCGCAGCGCTGGAACTCGCCCGGACCGCCGAGGTCGCGGTCTTCGTCCCGGCGCGGGCCGACGAGGTGTACGACGACGGGCCGCTCGTCGTGCACGCCGTGCGGCGGCCGTACGCCCGGCGGGTGCACGCCGACTCGGCACTGCGCCGTGCCCTTGAACTGCTGACGGCGTGGCTGCTGCCGGCGGTCGCGTCCAGGCAGATCCGCGCGCTGCGGGCGTACCGGCCCGACGTGGTGGTGGCGACGAACATCTCCCGTACCGGCCCGTGGCTGCTGCGCTGGGCCAGGGCGAACGGGGTCCGGCTGGTGCGGTCGTACCACGACCTCAGCGACACCTGCTGGCGACGGTCCCGCCGTCGAGGCGACGAGAACTGCGCGGACATCTGCGCCGGCTGTCGAGTCAAGACCGGGGTGATGCGCCGGGCCACCCCACCGGCGACAGTCGCCGTCTGCGTCTCCGGTTTCGTCCGGGACGAGTTGCAACGGGCCGGGCTGACCAGCCCGCAGACCAGTCTGGTGGCCTACCCGCTGGTCGGTACGGCGACGGTGGCGCCGCAGGCGTACCGCCCCGACCCGGCGCGTCGGGTTCTCGGCTATCTCGGCCGGATCGCCCCGGTGAAGGGCATCGAGGCGGCGATCCGCACCGCCGCCGCGTACCAACGGCACACCGGTACGGCGGTCACCATGCTCGTCGCCGGTGAGGGGCAGCCGGACTACCTGCGACAGTTGGCCGATCTCGCCGCCGCCCAGCAGGTCGAGGTGGACTTCGCGGGCCGGCTGGAGGTCGAGGCGTTCTGCGCCCGGATCGACGCGGCGCTGATCCCGTCCACCTGGATGGAGCCGTTCGGCCGGGTGGCGGTGGAGGTGGGCGGTCACGGTCGGCCCATGCTCGTCGCCCGGGTCGGCGGACTGCCGGAGGCCGCCGCCGTCTCGGGTGGACGGTTCGCCTTCGCCGACTTCGCGGATCCGGAGGCCGCCGCCCGTACCCTGGCGGAGCTGCTCGCCGGAAAGGCCGAACCTGCGGGCCTGCCCGGCCGGGGCAAGGTGCTCCGGCTGGAGCAGGGCGTGGTGACCGCCGTCGCGCGGGCCCTGGCGGGCCGACCCGGTACCCGGCAGGGGCGACCGGTATGACGGCGGAGACGGAGGCGGCGGCGACTACCGGCGGGACCACCCGCTCCGGCGGACGGTCCTGGTCGGCGTTGGCCCTCACCATGGGCCAGCTCGCACTGATGGCCACCAGCCTGGTCTTCAGCCTCTCCCTCGGCTACGCGGGCGGGCTGGCCGCGGTCGGCGCCGTCGCACCGGCGATGCTGGTCTTCCAGCTCAGCTGCGGTGTCCTGCAACGTACCCTCGCCGAGGCGACACTCTTGGCGAACGCCAGTGAGGGTCGACCGGCCGATCGGGCGACCTGCCGGTGGTCGGTGGCCGCCGCGCTGGCCGGCGGCCTGCTCGGCGCCGTCGCGGCGTTGCTGTCCAGCCTCGCCGTCCCCGACGTACCGCTGGAGTTGGTCCTCGGCTACGCGGCCGGCATCCCGTTCGTGATCGCCCTCGACATCGGTCGGTCCGCCGCGGTGGCCGCCGGTGCGGCCCGGTCGGCGTTCCTTGAGTCGGCGATCTGGCTGGTCGTCCAGGTCACGGCGGCGCTCTGCTTCGCGGCGTTGCGCTCGCCGCTGGGCATCTGTCTCTCCTGGGCGGTGGTGAACGCCGTGTTCCTCCTGGTCGCCGCCCGCCGGCCCGACCGCCGGCCGGCGCTGCGCGGCCTGCTGCCGTGGATCTGGTCCCGCCGGTCGGTCATGGGAGCCGCCTCGCTGGACGCCTTCGCGGTCGGCGTGACGCCGGTACTGGCCATCGGGGTCACCGCGTTCGTCACCACGGCCGCCACGCTCGGTGTGATCCGGGTGCTGCAACAGGTACTCGCCCCGCTGGCGTTCGTCTCGATAACCGTCCGGCGGGTGCTCATCTACCGTCGGCGCAACGACGGCGGCAGTACGGTCTGGCAGGATCTCCGCGACGGTCTGCTGTCGCTGGCCCTGATGGCCGTCGGTGCGCTGCTGCTCGGCCTGGCGGTGCTGCTCGGTCGACGGATCGTACCCGCCCTGGCCTTCATCCCGGTCGGCGCCGCACTTGTCGCGGCGGGCGTGGAGAAGGCGGCGCTCGGTTTCTCCTACGGCTGCTCGCTGAGCAGGTTCGTCCGGGGCGAGTTCGACGTGCTGCTCCGGGCCCGTTACGTCATGCTCGGCCTCACCGTGCTCGCGGCACCGCTGATGACGCTTCGCTGGGGTGCGACAGGCTATCTCGTCGGGTCGGCGCTCGGCATGGTCGGTTACTCCCTTGTGCTGTTGGCCCTGCCGGACCGTCGGCGGGCCGTACCTCCGGCCGGGTCACGGCCCGGGTTTTCCTGACCGGAGTCCGTCGCCTATGTTTGCTGTATGACCGACGTCGTCGCACTCCTGCTGCGTCGGGCCGGTTTCGGTCCCACCGCCAGCGAGTTGTCCGCGGCGAAGCAGGCCGGCTACAAGGCGACCTTGTCGGCCCTGCTCTCCCCCGCCGGCCCGGACGTCGGCGCGACAAGTGCCCCGATACCGGTGCTGGCCCGGGATCCCTACGCGGGACAGCGCGATCCCACGCCGGAGCAGAAGGTCACCTTCGAGCGTCGCCGGGAAATCGAGACCGAGCAGATCACCCGGTGGTGGGTGGACCGGATGACCGTCGCCAGCCACCAGGCGGTGGAGAAACTGATCTTCTTCTGGCACGGCCACTGGGCCACCTCGATCAAAAAGGTCCGCAGCCCCCAGCTGATGATGGTGCAGCACCGCACCTTCCGGCAGTCGACGGACTTCGTGACGATGGCCCGGCAGATGGTGGTCGACGCGGCGCTCTCGCTCTATCTGGACGGCAACCGCAACACCCGGCAGGCGCCCAACGAGAACCTCGCCCGCGAGCTGTTCGAGCTGTTCATGCTCGGGATCGGCCAGTACACCGAGAAGGACGTCAAGGAGGCGGGCCGGGCCCTGACCGGCTGGCGTTACAGCCTCGCCCAGGAACGCTCCATCTTCAACCAGGCCGAACACGACGGTGGCAGCAAGACGATTCTCGGCTCGACGCTGGACTTCAACGCGGCCACCCTGATCGACCTGCTGTTGGCCCAGGAGGCCTGCCCGCGGTTCATTGCCTCCCGGCTCTGGTTCCGCTACGGATCGTCAACACGTCCGCTACCGGACGCGCTGCGGGACAAGATGGTCGCCGCGTTCCCGATCCCGATGGCGATGCTCAAGGTGATGTTCTCCGACGACGCCTTCCAGGCGACCAACGGCGACATGGTCAAGCAGCCGATCGAGTGGTTCATCGGTGCCCTGCGGCAGCTCGGGCTCCGACCGGCGGCCCTGCCGACGGAGACCCACGACGAGCTGCTCAAGATCCTGGAAGACCTGGGCCAGCTGCCGTTCGCACCGCCGAACGTCGGCGGCTGGCGGGCCGGTGGCGCCTGGCTGACCTCCGCCGCCGCCCAGGTCCGGCTCCGGCTCGCCGGCAAGATCGCCGAACGGGCCGAGGTCGACCGGCTGACCCCGGAGAACCTGGCGTACCTGCTCTGCGTCGACACCTGGTCCAACCGGACCTACGCGGTGCTGCGCGACGCGGCCAGCGATCCGCGCCGGCTGCTGACCCTCGGCCTCGTGAGCCCGGAATACCTGGTGGCCTGAGATGATGGACATACACACGCGACGCCGCTTCCTCCTCACCTCGGGAGTCGTCGGTGCCGGTGCGCTGGCCGCCGGTGCCGGCACGATGGGCCTGGTCCAACTGCTCCGGACGGCGGACAGCGCCCGAGCCGCCACCGACGGCAAGCTCGTGGTGGTCACCCTCTACGGCGGCAACGACGGTCTCAACACCGTCGTGCCGTACGCGGACTCCGCGTACCATGCGGCCCGGCCCGAGCTGGCCTACGATCCGGCCGAGGTCCTGCACCTCGACGATCGGCTGGGGCTCAATCCGAAGATGCGAGGGCTGAAGAAACTCTGGGACGAGAAGCGGCTCGCCATCGTCCTCGGCGTCGGATATCCCCAACCCGACCGCAGCCACTTCCGGTCGATGGACATCTGGCAGACCGCCTCACCGGCCAGCCCGGTGCCGACCGGCTGGGTGGGGCGATGGCTGGACGGCACCTCCGCCGCACCGGAGACGGCGGTGAGCTTCGAACCCGTACTGCCGCCCCTGCTGGCCGGGGAGAGCCGGGCCGGCGCCTGCGTCAGCCCGGCTGGGCTCAAACTGCCGAACGGGATAACGCCGGAGATGATCGCGGCGCTGGGTCGGGCCGAGTCGGGCGAGCCGGCGCTACGGGCCCGGGCCGCATCCGCGTACGCGGACCTGCTGCACGTGGAGCACCTGATCCGGGAGGCGGAGCAGGTGCCGAGGGACCCGGCCGGCCAGGAACTCGAACTTCTCACCACCGGCACCGGCCGGACGAGTTCCCTCGGTACCCAGCTCGCGCTCGTGGCGCGCTGTGTCGAGGCGGGGGTGCCGACCCGGGTCTACTCGGTGAGCCTGGACGGTTTCGACACCCACGCGGACGAGATCGGCGCCCACGAGAGCCTGCTGAAGCGGCTCGACGACGCGCTGTCGGGTTTCGTCGCCCGGATGTCGCAGACCGAGGCGGGCCGGCAGGTGACGGTGCTGGTCTACAGCGAGTTCGGCCGGCGGGTCCGGGCGAACGCCTCGGACGGTACCGATCACGGCACCGCCGGTCCGGTCTTCGTGCTCGGCCACCGGGTGGCCGGCGGGTTCTACGGCGAGCAGCCGAGCCTGGCCGACCTCGACGACGGCGACCTGAAGTGGGGCCTGGACCTGCGTTCGGTCGTCGGCACGCTGCTCGACTCCGTGTTGGACGCCGAACCCGAGCGCTATCTCGACGGCTTCAAGGCCAAGCGGCTGCCGCTGCTGCGACCCGCCGCCTGACGTCGCCGCCGCTACGGCCCGCCGCATGATGTCGCCGCCGCTGCTGCGACCCGCCGCTTGGCCCGGCAGTGCTGGCGCGGATCAGCGGCCGCCGCCGCGAAACACCTCGGCGATCGTGCGTACCAGCACCTTCGTGTCGAGCCAGAGCGACCAGTTCTCGATGTAGTAGTTGTCGAACCGGGCCCGGTCGGAGATCGGGGTGTCGCCGCGCAAGCCACTGACCTGGGCGAGACCGGTCAGACCGACCGGCACCCGGTGCCGCATCGCGTAGTCGGGGTGCTCGGCGGAGAACTTCTCCACGAAGTACGGGCGCTCCGGGCGGGGACCGACGACTGTCATGTCGCCGCGCAGGATGTTCCAGAGCTGGGGCAACTCGTCCAGGGAGGTACGGCGCATGAAGCGGCCGATCGGACCGACCCGGCGATCGTCCGCGATCGACCAGTTGGTCTGTGACTCGTGCTCGTCCCGGGGCCGCATGGTGCGGAACTTGATGACCTGGAACGGCTTGCCGTACTGCCCGATCCGCTCCTGCCGGAAGAAGATGCCCCGGCCACCATCGAGGAAGGTGAGCATCGCGCAGAACAGGATGATCGGGCTGAGCACGACGATCGCCACGGAGGCGAGCACAAGATCGGAGGCTCGCTTCACCGCCCAACGCGGCCCGGAGAGGGTGGTGTAGCGGATCTGCACGACCGGGATCGCTCCGATGTGGTCGGGCATCCCGCCTGGTGAACGGGACCCCCAGAGCCGCTGCACCGCCCAGAGGTCGCAGCCGGCACTCGCGGGGCGGCTCAACAGTTCCATCAACGCTGCTTCCGGACAGTCCGGGTCGGCGATGATGAGCACGTCGCACTCCGTCATCGCGATCAGCTTCTCCAGATCCTCCAGGCTGCCGATCAGCGGCGCCGAACCTGGCAGGCGGCGGTGGGTGGCGTCGACACATCCGGCGAAGCGCAGGCCGTAGCGGGGGTTGCGCCGGAGCAGCCGGGCCAGTTCCACCGAGATGGGACCGCTGCCGATGATTATTGCGTTGTGCTCCACCCAGCGTCGCTGGCGGGCCAGCACCACCGCACGTCGGGTGATCGTCCGCCCGACGATGACCAGGCCGGCGGAGAGCGCGATGCCCCGCATGAAGCCCGCGACGTACTCGACCGAGCCGTGCCGCATCGCCGCGATGATCGCCACGGTGCCGGCGGAGGCGAGCAGCCGACCGCAGAGGGTGGGAAGTTCGTCGAGGATGCTCATGTGCCGGCGACCGCGGTAGAGCCCACCGGCCGCGAAGATGGTGACCGTGAGGCCGGCGGCGAACAACGTACCCCGCCAGTAACGGTCGGTCAGCAGCAGCGGAACCAGTAGGGCGAACAGGTCGACCGGGGCGGTCACCATCCAGGCCCGCAGGCCACGGGTCCGTTTCGAGGTGGCGGAGCCGGCGTAGGGAAGCACGGCGGTGGTGTCCAGTCCGGGCTGGAGCCCTGCCCGGATGGGCTCGTCCGCCGCGCGAGGGCGTGGGACCGTCCGCTGGTCGTCCACGACCGGGCGGGACTGCTCCACCGGCTGCGGCGCCAGCCGGCTCGCGTCGTGACCCAGCGCACCTGCCGTCGCTGTGCCGGGCTGCGCTGCCGGCCATCTCGTCATCTCCATGACCTCCCCCGGTGCACGGTCACGGAGGTCCCGAGGCCATGCGAAGTCGCCAGCAGGATACGGCCAGGTCGCGCGTGTTTCCAGGCCCACCCCCACACCGTCCGGCGAGACCCGACCGGTGTCGATCCCGTGGTACGCGTCGACGGGGCCGTGTCCCGGTGGAGCGTCGACGCCGCAGTGGCGACCAGGGCTGGCTCCCGGTCGACACTCCGTCGTGGACTGTGGAACACGGCGGCTGGTGTGCCGGCTACTTCTTGGCGTTGCTCAGGATCTCCGGTACCGCGTCCCGGCGGACCGCCTCGTAGAACTTCTTGGCCTTCTCCCGGTCGGCGAAGACGACACTCTCGCTGCCGACCCGACCGGTGCCCTGGGTCGGACTCGTCACGAAGGTGAGGTTGCTGCTGCGCAGATGCCGCAGCTCCATGCCCATGTCGAGCATCGAGAGGGTCTTGTCGACCGAGACCGCGTCGGCAGAGGCCCGGATGAAGGAGTTCAGCTTGCCCGGGTTGGCGAGGGTCCCGCCGGAGGCCGCCTTGTCCAGGATGGCCCGGATGACCTGCTGCTGGTGCCGGATCCGGGCGAAGTCGCCGTCCTTGAACGCGTAGCGCTCCCGGGCGTAGTCCAGCGCCTGCGCGCCGTCCATCATCTGCGTGCCCTTCTTGAACTCGCGCTTCCCGCTCGGCAGCAGCGAGTGCGTCGAGGTGAAGCTCTCCTCGACGGTGATCTGCACCCCGCCGAGCGCGTCGACGATCTCCTTGAAGCCGGCGAAGTCGATGAGCGCCACGTTGTCGACGCGGACCCCGGTGAACTTCTCGACCGTCTGCACCATCAGCGGGATGCCGCCCCAGGCGTAGGCGGCGTTGATTTTGGCGTCCCGGCCGCCGTGCTTGCCGTCCTTGGACTTCGGCACGTTTACCCAGGTGTCCCGGGGGATCGAGACGAGTTGGGCGCTCGACCGGTCCGCCGGCAGATGGGCGAGGATGATGGTGTCGCTGCGCGATCCGCCGGTGCTGGACGGGTCACGGGTGTCGCTGCCGAGGATCAGGATGTTCTTGGCGTCCTTGGCCACCTTGACCGGGCGGGACTCCTCCGGGACGGCGTCGAACGCCTCGACCCGCTCGATGCCGGACTCCAGCGACCGGACGTAGAGGCCGGCCGCGACCGCGCCACCCCCGCCCAGCATTGCCAACACCAGCAGGGTGATGAGGACGATCCGCCTGGTGCGCCGTCGCCGCCGTTTCGGAGTCGGTGCGCCCGGGGACCTCCCGTCCGGTGTCACCGCGATGACCTCGGTGGAGTCGGACTCCGCGAGTTGGGGTTGGTGTGGCATGGCTCGATGCTACTGACCGGTGCAACAGGCCAGTGGCCGGGATCCGAGGCGGACACGGCCTGTCCGGCCGGTACCACTGCGTCGCAGGTCAGCACGGGCACGGCCGACGGACGGTCGCGCATCGTGCCGATGACCTCCGGCGAACCGGTCGTCGGCCGGCACGGCCGGACGGCGGCATATGGGAACGGCGACACCCGGAACGGCGGCCGTGCACGGCTGTGCCGGGACCGGTCCTCGTGGCCGGACGGCCGGCGGAAGCGCCTGTCGTATAGCCGTCAGGTCGGCTCTGCGGTGCCGCGTCGTCGGCGGTTCCGGCCGGCTCGACGACCTCGTACTTTCCGGCCGAGTATCGCCATTCCCGTGCCGCGGGCCAGCCGGATCGGTGACAGTGCGAGGCGGAGGCGGGTAGGACGAGGCGGAGCATGGTGGGGCGGCACGAGCGGAACGGGAACAGCGGGTCACCGCCGGAGCAACAGACGATCACGTTCAGCCCGTCGGCCGAGTTCCCGCCGCTGAACGAGACCGAACTGGCCGCCCTGCACGAGGTCGGCCAGCGGTGGCGGGCGGACCTGCGTGGCCGCCCGCCCCGGGACGCGGTACTGCCGCTCGATCCGAACCTGGAGCAGTACCGGCACACGCCGACGCCTGGTCGCTTCCACCGACTCGGCCGGATCGAGATGTTCCGGACCGAGCGACGGGGACAACTGACCGCGACCGGTTCGGCGAGCACCCCGGACACCCGGTTCGGCCGGCTCAGTACCGCGCTCCGACGCACCCTGGTCGGACCGCCGCTGGCCAGCACGGCGGTGCTCCAGGAACGGATGCGGAAGCTGATCGCGCTTCCGGTGCTCTCCTCCGACCTGCTCTCCTCGGTGGCGTACGGGCCGGAGGCGATGCTCGCCATCCTGGTACTCGCCGGCAGTGGCGCGCTCGGACTCTCCCTGCCGATCGCCGCCGCACTGGTGATAC
Organism: Plantactinospora sp. CNZ320; assembly: GCF_002846275.1. Classification (NCBI taxonomy): domain Bacteria; kingdom Bacillati; phylum Actinomycetota; class Actinomycetes; order Micromonosporales; family Micromonosporaceae; genus Plantactinospora; species Plantactinospora sp. CNZ320. The sequence goes on along the minus strand of NZ_PJMP01000001.1, from coordinate 653,426 downwards.
TGATGATCACGGTCGGCACCTCGTACCGGCAGACGGTCTACGCCTACCCGCACGGCGCCGGCTCCTACCTGGTCGCCTCCGACAGCCTCGGTCCCCGGTTCGGTCTCGCCGCCGCGGCCGGACTGATCCTCGACTACGTGCTGACCGTCTCGGTCTCGGTGGCGGCCGGGGTGCAGGCGATCACCTCGGCGCTGCCCGGACTCGCCCCGTTCACGGTCCCGTTCGGGCTGCTGGTGATCGCCGGGCTGCTCGCCGGCAACCTGCGCGGGGTACGGGCGGCCGGGAGGATCTTCGCCGCGCCGACGTACCTCTTCATCGCCGCCATCGGACTCCTCTTCGTCGTCGGGGTGGCCCGGGCGGCGGGCCGGGGCTTCGAACCGGTCCCGCCGCCACCGGTCGGCGCGGTGGAAGGGCTCGGCCTGCTGGTGGTGCTCCGGGCCTTCGCCTCCGGCGCCTCCTCGATGACCGGAATCGAGGCGGTCGCCGACGCGGTGCCGGCGTTCCGGCCGGTCGAGTGGCGCCAGGCGCGGACCACCCTGACCTGGATGGTCGGGATCCTGGTGGTGCTCTTCGTCGGGCTGACCCTCCTGTTCCACTTCAACGGGCTGGTCCCCCGGGCAGACGAGACACTGCTCTCCCAACTCGCCCGCGAGACGTTCCGCACCGGGCCGTGGTACGCGCTGATCCAGGCCGCCACCACCCTGGTCCTGCTGCTGGCCGCGAACACCGCGTTCAACGACTTTCCCCGGCTGCTCTTCTTCATGGCCCGGGACAGCTACGCCCCCCGACAGTTCCTGCACATGGGCGACCGGCTCGCGTTCAGCAACGGGATCATCGCGCTGGCCGTGGCAGCAGCCCTGATATTCGTGGCGTTCGGCGGCTACACCCAGTCGTTGATCCCGCTCTACGCCGTCGGGGTCTTCCTGGCCTTCACCCTCTCGCAGAGCGGCATGGTGGTGCACTGGCGCCGACGCCGGGAACCGGGCTGGCACTGGCGGGCTGCGCTGAACGCGACAGGCGCGGTGCTCTGCGCCCTGGTCCTGGTCACCGCCGCGATCACCAAGTTCGTCGAGGGCGCCTGGGTGGTGGTGGTCGCCGTACCACTGCTGGTGCTGCTCTGCCTGCACATCCGGTGGCACTACGACGCGATGCGGCAGGCGCTGACCCTGCCGAACACCGCCGCCGGCACCGACACCGGCCCCGATCGGGCCGGTCGACCCGACGGCGGGATCGGGGACGGGCGGGTCGGCGCGGCGGAACAGGTTCCCCGGCCCAACGAGGTGGCCGAGACGACCGGGCCGGGCGACCTGCGGGTCGACCTGACCCCGGGCGAGGTACGGCACCTGGTGGTCGTACCGGTGGCGCGGCTGAACCTGGCGGCGCTGCGGGCGCTGGCGTACGCGGCCTCGCTCGGTCAACCGGCCTTCGCGGTGCACCTCAGTCCCGAGCAGGGCGAGGCCGACCGGTTCCGTCGGCAGTGGGAGACCTGGGGCGATCACCTGCGGCTGGAGACGATCATCTCGCCGTACCGGACCGTGATCGCGCCGCTGGCCCAGTACGTCGAGGCGCTGCACTCGGTCCGTCCGGAGGTCACCCTGACCGTGGTGGTACCGGAGATCGTCGTCCGGCACCTGTGGCACCAACTGCTGCACACCCGTACCGAGTTGCGGCTGCGTCGCGCGCTGCGGGACGTACCCGGGGTGGTGGTCACCAGCGTCCCCGTCCACCTGCCCGAATAGCCTCCGGGACGTCGCGCCGGGGGGTATCGCCGGCACGCCGCTCGGATGATCGCATCCGCTCCGCCGACCACCGCCCGGTCCCGCCCTCGACCGTTCGGTCGGGTTGCTGCCCGATCGAGGATATTCATCACCATGGACCGGCGTGTGGGCCGGGTGGGTGTGAGGCGCGCAGGCCAAACTGTCACCGTGGAGGCGCAGCAGGTACTCGGCGGCCGCTACCGGCTCGAAGACCAGCTCGGCCGGGGCGGCATGGCGGTGGTCTGGCGGGCCCGTGACGAGGTCCTCGGTCGTCCGGTCGCGATCAAGCTGCTGGCCGGCCCGCACGCCCGGGACCCGGTGTCGAGACGCCGGATCCGGCACGAGGCGCGGGCGGCGGCGGCGCTGTCGCACCCCAACATCGCCCAGGTGTACGACTTCGGCGAGTCGGTCACCGGCCTGACCTGCGTCCCGTACGTGGTGATGGAACTCGTCGAGGGCGGCACCCTGGAGCAGCGCCTCGCGGCCGGGCCGCTGCCGGCGAAGGCCGTCTTCCGGATCTGTGCCGAGGTGGCAGCGGCGCTCGCCGCCGCGCACGACCGTGGCCTGGTGCACCGGGACATCAAGCCCGGCAACGTGATGGTGACCCCGTCCGGGGCCAAGGTCGTCGACTTCGGCATCGCCGCCGCGGTCGGCACCGGCGACGCGGACGAGTGGGGTGACGAACTGCTCGGCACTCCCGGATATCTCGCCCCGGAACGGATCAGCGGGGACGCCGTCGTGCCCGCCTCGGACGTGTACGGCGTGGGAGTTCTGCTCTACCGCCTGCTGGCGGGACGCCCGCCGTGGAGCGCGGAGACCGCGACCCAGATGCTGCGGGCCCACGTGTACGTCGAACCGGCGCCGCTGCCACCGCTGCCCGACGTACCGGCGAAGGTCGTCGAGCTGTTGGAACGCTGCCTGGACAAGGATCCGGAGCGGCGTCCGGTGGCCCGCGAGGTCGCCGAGGTGCTCGCCCGGGCCGCCGGGGTACGGATCGTCGACGACGAACTCGCGCACTCGCTGGCCCCGGCCGCGGTTGACGGGGAACCCTCGACCGTGCTGGTTCCGCGCGCCTCCGGTGGCCGGGGCGCCCAGTTCCGCGCCGGAGTGCTGGCCACCGGCGCGGCGGCGGTCGCCGTCACAGTGCTGCTGCTCTGGCTCGCCGATCCGCTCGGCTCGGGAGTGGACGGGCGCAGCGGCGTGGCGCAGCCCGGTCCCAGCAACCGGCCGACCGTGGAGACCGGCCCGACGGGGAGCACCGGCGGCGGGTCCGGCACCCCACCGCCGGGCCCCGGAGCGCTGACGCCACTCGTCGGCGCCCCGGGAACTTCGCCGAGCCCCGTACCCGGTCCGGTGACCGGGTTTCCCCCCGGCGGACAGCCGGGCGGGGTGCCGGTTCCCGGTGACCCGCTCGGCGAGACACCGACCGGACCGGGCGAACCGCCGCCGTCGACGCCGGATCCGCCATCGCCGTCGACCTCGACGCCGGACGGGAGGACGCTGACCTCGGAGGGTGGCTCCGTGCAGGCGACCTGCACCGGCGGCGGCGCCTGGCTGCTGTCGTGGACGCCGAACCGCCCCTACCGGACGGACGAGGTCGAGCCGGGACCCGCGTCGGTCACGATGGTCAGGTTCCGGCACGGCAACCGCAGCGTGCGGATGACAATCACCTGCATCGACGGAGTGCCGTCGACCGCCAACACCTCGGAGTGACGGGTCGGGACACCCCGCCGGCCAGGCTCACAACCGGCTGGCGACGGTACGGGCCACCTCCTCCAACGGCTTACGGCTCTCCTTCGGGTCGTTGAGCAGTACCAGCCTGACCGCGACCCACTGGCCACCCTTGTTCAGGAAGACCGCGCCGTCCTCGGCGTACGCCTCGTCGCCGACCCCGGACAGCTGCCAGATCTCGTGTCCCAGTTCGCGTTCGATGTCGAGGAACTTCTTCGCCCCGTCCCCGACGTAGACCTCCACCTGCGCGGTCGGGCCGGTGACCGGTCCGGTGTAGGTGCACGTGTCGCGGACCGGTACAGCGTCCTCCAGCGGCGTACCGGCGAGCTTCTCGGCCTCCGCCTTGGTGACCAGGGCACACGCGTCCGCCGGCCCGGCCGCCGGTGGTTCGGCCGGGGGTTCCGCCGAGGTCGGCTCGGTCACCGGGTCGGCACCGGTGGCTGCCGGCGGGGCACCCTGCGGGGCGGCCGGCTGGTCCCCGCCGAACCGGATGCACCCGGTGGTGAGGGCGAGCGCGAACGCGGTCAGGGTCACCAGTACCGGGCGGCTACGGACGATCATCAGGGGGTTCCTCTCAGCCCACACAGAGCGGGACGTTCGGCAGGGTCTGGGCGGCCCGGTGGATCGGCCAGAGCTGCTCGCTCTCCAGTTCGAACTTCAGCTTCGTCGGCAGCAGCTTCTGCAGCGCGTTCAGCGCCACCGAGGAGACGGTGATCCCGAATCCGCCGCCGACCTTGGCGTTCAGGCTCGCCGACACGCAACGGGCCAGCGGGGCACCCAACGCCGAGCCGTTGGTGACGCCGATGTCGACCACGAGCTTGGCGTACGGGCCGGCGAACGCGGCCGGGATGCCGAGGCCGAACTGGATCTTCGTCTCCACCGCGAAGGCGAGCCCGCTGGGGCCGATCGAGATGCCGGTGATCGAGTCCATGATGCTGCGCACCGTCGAGAGGCTCGGCTTCTGCAACGTACCGCTGACCACGCCGAGGACACCCTTGAACGCCCACTCCCCGCCCGCCGTGACAGTGGTGTTCCGGCCGCTCAGTCCGGTGGCGACGATGAACTTCCAGGTGTTGCTGAAGACCAGCGGCTCACCCGGTATCGCAATGTTGATCTCGACCGGTACCTCGACCCGGACCTTCTTGTTGTCGTCCGCGCCGTTCGCCGCCCCGGCCGAGATGTCGACCGAGATGCTCTGGATGCCGTCGACCGCGAAGGTGCTGCTGCCGACCCGCCCGTTCGAGATCGGCACGTCGGCCCGAACCCGCAGGTCGGCAACGTTCATCGCGAAGTCGATGTAGACCTTGAGGCTCTCGCCCGCCGCGTACCCGACCTTCAGGCCGAGCTTGCCCGGTGTCCGGTACGGCTGTGCCTCCCAGCTTCCGACGCTGACCGCGAAGTTCCGCTCCCGAGCCGGCGGCAACCGGCCACCGCCGGCCGGGGCGAGCCGGACCGGCGGCATCGCCAGCACCATGGTGCCGTCATCGTCCTGCGCCCCCGCCGGCAGAGCCGGCCCGACCGGTGCAGCCGGCACGCTCTGCCTGACCGGCATGCTCTGCACCGCCGACGCGCTCTGCACCGCCGGCATCGCCTGCACCGCCGGTACGGTCTGGACGGCTGGCACCGTCTGGACGGCCGGCATCGCCTGCACGGCCGGCATCGTCTGGACGGCCGGCATCGTCGCCGCCCCGGGCCAGTCGCCGTCGGTGCCACCGAAGACGATCGGGGTGCTCGCGTCCTTCGGCGACCGCGTCCCGGTCGGCACGCTCACCGCCCCGGGCAACCCCGGCACCTCCTGGTACGCCAGGCCAGCCTCGTCCAACCGCCGCTCGGTGCGGAAGTGCGCGTCCCGGAACACCTCGGTCAGGGTCACCGGAGACACGGTGACGGCGAGTTCGTCCCCGGTGCGCCGCGCCTGCACCACCCGACCGACCGCCCGGCTGGTGGCGTACATGATCCGGCCCGGTTCGAGGTCGTCGGCGCCCGGCGCGTCCGCGTCGATCACCCAGGTGGTGCCGTCCGCACTGGCCGACCGGATCACGTCCGGCCCACCCTCGACGAGCACCACGTCCGGCTGGTACCTGATCGACCTGTCCCGGCTCGGGCCGTAACCGTAGGTGCGGCCGGCCTCGCTCGCGGCGGTCCCGCCAGACGGGGCGCCGTCGCCGCCGGGGCGGAGCCCGCACGCCGCCATCCCGACCACCAGGGCGGGCACCACCAGCAGCGAGCCACACCACCGCCGCCAACCGCGCATCCGCCGCCTCCGCCCTCGACCCGCCGCGTCGGGCGGGCTGCCACCGGCGACCCCGCCGGCCGGCGCCGCGCCGTCCGGGCTCCATGATGGGCGGCGATGTTCGGAGGCGGTTCAGGAATCGTTCAGGGGCCGGCGGCCCCGGTGGTGGCACCGGGAAACGCCGCCGGCTCCACCTCGATCTCCCGCATCCGGTCCAGATAGTCCTGGTAGCGGCGCGCCGCCTCGCCGTGCCGCCCGGTCGCCGACAGCGCGGCGACCAGTCCCAGGTGTGCCGATTCGTCGTAGCGGTCCTCGGCGGTCAGTCGCAGGTACCAGCCGACCGCCGCCTCCGGCCGGCCGTTACGCAGGCACCGGCGGGCCAACCGGCGAACCAGTTCGCGGTGCAGCTCGGCCAGGGCGGTACGCGGACGGCCCACCCAGTCCCCGGTCACCTCGCCGTCGTCGCAGAAGTCCCCGGTGTACATCCCGACGACCGCCTCCAGCCGGCCCAGTATCTCCACGCCACCCGCCTCGTCCGGCACCTGCGTCACGCCGTCGGGCCCGGTACGCCGCTGCGCCGGGCTCGCCCCGTCCGCCGCGATCGCCGAGCGGGCGGCGTCGTGAAACCGCACCGCGTCCACCGAGACCCGTTCCGGGTTGATCCGCACCGTCGCCGGATCGGTGTGCAGATATCTGTCGGCCGGATGTCGCCGCTCCGGGTCCAGCACGGCGCGGACGGTCGAGACGAGCACCGACAACCGGCGCAGGGCCACCTCCGAGGGGGTCTCCGGCCAGAGCACGGCAGCCACGGTCTCCCGACCCAACGGACGGCCGAGCTGACCGGCCAACACCTTCACCAGTTCCCGTGCCCTGCGGGACTGCCAGGCCGCCGCCGGTACCGGCACCCCGGCCAGCCGTACCACGAAGTGCCCCAGGGTCTGCACCTCGACCTCGGGCACCGGCGCCGGCCCGATCGCCGCCAGCGCTCCGGCGACGTGCCAGGCACCCTCGCGTACGCCCAACCGGTGCAGCCGCTGGCAGGCGACCTCCTCGGCCGGCCGGTCCGCCCCGAGTCGCGCCCGCAGCAGCGCGTTGGTGGCCAGCGCGACCTCGTTGCCGCCGTCGGCCCAGATCTGCGCCGCCTCGGCCAGCGCCACCGCCGGCGCCGTCGACCCCGGTCGGGACGCCGGGCGGCCCGAGGTCCGGCCGGCGACCGGGCCGCTGACGTCACCGGCCGGGTCCACCCCGCTGCCGAGTCCTGCGAGCGCGGCGAGTTCGATCGCCTCGGCCAGCCCGGCCGGGTCACGCCGGAGCCCCGCCTCCGCCCGGGCCCGCGCGGCGTGCCGGCGGGCCGCCTCGACCTGCCCGGAGCAGAGGGCCACCCAGCCGGCGGCGAGTTCGGCCACGGTCGGACCGTTGGCGCTCGGCATCGCCAGGGCGCGGCTGGCGTACTCGGCGGCCAGGGCCGGATCGTCGGCGTACCGGGTACGGGCCAGGCCGGCGCACGCCTCCATCAGCACCTGGGCGTTGCCGTCGGGTTCCGCCATCGTCAGCGCCGCCTGGTAGGCGGCCACCGCCTGGCTGGTCGAGCCGCAGACCCGGTGCACCCGGGCGGTCAGCAGCAGCCCGAACGCGGCCAGCGGTGAGCCGTCACGCTGCCAGAGGCTGAGCGCCGCGTCGGAGTCGGTCCGGGCCCGGGGCAGTTCGCCGAGTCCCAGCCACGCCTCGGCGCGGTTGTGCAGGGCCAGTGCCAGCAGCAGCCGCTGCCCGGTCCGCTCGCCGAGCCGGATCGCCGCGCCGAGTTCCTCGGTCGCCGCCCGGTACCGGCCCTCCTCGACGAGCCGTGAGCCGACGTTGCAGTGGATCCGCAACTGCTGGACCAGGTCACCGGCCCGGACGGCCGCGGCCAGCGCCCGGGCATACGCGTGCTCGTTGCCGGCCCGGTCACCCGCGCTGAACGCGGCCAGCGCCCGGGCGACGTACGCCGCCGCGATCGCCGCGTCGTCCCGGCTCTGCTCGGCCAGCCGGACCGCCTCGTCGGCGAGTTCCCTGGTCCGGGTCCGGTCGCCCCGGGCCCAACGCACCGCCGCCCGCCCCGCCACGACCTGCGCCTGGTCCGCCAGCCCCGCCGGAGTCGCCTCACCCGGTGCGGCGCGTTCGAGCAGCGCCTCCGCGTCGTCGAACTCGCCACGCCGGTGCAGCAGTCCGCCGAGTTGCCAGGCCAGTGCCGCCGGCAGGGGCAGGTCGGCGGGTACCGCCGCCAGGTAACGCAACGCCTCGTCGTGCTGCCCGTCGCGTACCGCCGACTCGGCGAGCACCAGGTCGGCGTCGGCTGTTCCGGCGGGTCCACCGAGGACCAGCCGGGCCGCCCGGAGCGGGGCGGGGTCACCGGTACCGAGCCGATCGGCCAGTTGGCGCACCACCCGGTCGTACGCCAGCAGGTGCCGGTACCGTGCCGCCGGACCGGTCCGGCACAGCGCCGCCAGCACCCAGAGCGCGGCGAGGTCGGCCTCGTCGAGGGTCGACCACACGTCGACTCGCGGCCGGCCCGACCGGCCGGGCCGGACCGGTGCGCCGTCTCCGCCGGCCCAGGGCGGATCCGTGCCGGCGGCGAGGCTGACGATCGAGCTGACCACACCCGGCCAGGCGGCACAGTCCAGCGCGGCGCGCCGGATCGCCGGGTCCGCGGCGGCCGGGCCCGCCGGGGCCAGCAGTCGGCGTACCTCGGCCTGGGTGAGCGCGAGGTCGGCCGCTCCGATCTCGCCCAGCCGGCCGGCGGACCGCAGGGAGTCGACCGGGAACGGCACCGGGTCACGTCCGGCGATCACCAGTACCGTGCCGGCGGGCAGTCCGGCGGCCAGCGTCTCCAGCAGGGTGGCGGCCGGCCCGGCGTCGAGCAGGTGCACGTCGTCGAGGACCAGCCGGACGACCCGGCCAGCCGGGCCGGTGGCGGCGGTGGTCAACGCCTCGACGAGCAGCCCGCCGAGCCCGGTCGGATCGTCCGGCACTCCGGCCACGTCGGGGCCCACCGCAGCGTCCGGCACGCGCGCCGCCTCCGGCAGTCCGGCATCGTCCGGCACGCGCGCCGCCTCCGGCAGTCCCGCAGCGTCCGGCACCCCGGCCACGTCCTGCGGCGCCGTCGACGGCACCTCGACGCCGACCCGCCGAAGCGCCGTGCCGATGGCGCCGAACAGGTGTCGCGGATCGCGGTCGGCCGGCAGCAGGCCGTGCCAGGCCGTCGGTCGTCGGCTCGCCCACTCCCGCAGCAGCGTCGTCTTGCCGGTCTCCGGGCCGGCGACGACGGTCACGAACCGGCGGACGGCCAGCCGGTCGAGGCGCCGGACCAGTCTCGGCCTGGGCGGCACGGCCCGGTCGGAGCCTCCGCCGCCGGCCGAAGCCCGTCCCCCACCGGTGATCACGGCACGAGGTCGTCCCGGCTCAGGTCTGCCGCCTCGCCATCCGGCTGCGCCATGCCGGCTCCCTCCACCTCGCGGACCGCCTCGCCTGACATGATCCAACAATCCGGCAAGGTACGGTGGCGCCGCGCTGGACCGGGCGACGCCGCTGGCAGCGGGCGACCGGGTGGATGGCGCCTGGTCGCCCGGCCTGCGTCAGTTCGGCGGCAGGGTGTCCATGAAGGAGCTGACCGAGAAGACCGCGTTGCCGGCCCCGGGCGGGCCGTAGCCGGGCGGACTGGTCAGGCCGTTCGCCTCCATCGTCGCCCGGTACGCCTCCAGCAGCCGGATGTGGTATTCCAGCGGCGCGCCATGCGGGTTGGTCCGGCCGAGCGGGGTGGTCGGCTCCGGGCACCAGGTGGTGAACCGGGGGGTGATGCCCCGGGACATGAAGAACTGCAACCCCTCGGTGGTCGACTCGATCGCCTCGTCGACGGTGGTGAAGCCGAACGGCTCGGCCATCTCGATCCCGGCCACGAAGTTCGGGATGACGTTGCGCGGGCCGAAGATCTCGGCGGAGTCGAGGATCCGGCGGTGCCACTCCTCACGGCCGACGTACCGCTCCTTGCCGGGGCAGTACAGCTCGAAGAGCCGCTTGTCCCAGACCTCGTAGTTCGGGTGGTAGATCCGGATCCCGTAGTCGTGGAACCGCTGCACGTCCGCCTTCGGCAGGGCCTGGGCGACGACCTTGCCGATCCACCGGCCCGGGAAACGCTCCTCGATCGCCTTGGCGTACCGGCCGTAGAAGTCGGCCTCAGCCAGCCCGTCGACCTTGGAGGTGACGCTTCCCCCGGTCAGGGTGTACGCCTTCGAGGCGCCGAGGGTGTCGTGCCGGTCGATGATCTCCATCGCCTCCAGCACCTCGTCCACCGGCTTGACCCCGGTGTACGGCCGGCCGGCCGCCTTGTGCTGGCGCCAGTTGTGGTTGATGTCGCAGTACTGGCACTCCTCCTTGGCGCCGAAGTACTGGCAGACCCGGAAGACGGTTAGGTAGATCAGGTAACCCCACTGGATGGTCGGGGCGACCTCCATCACCGACTTGCCGCCGGAGAGGGTGTGCCGGTAGTACTCGGGCATCGGCGGCAACCCGACGTCGGCGATCGGCCGGTCGTCGAGGTAGAGCCGGAGCACCCCGTCCCCGCCGTCCCTGACCCGGTACGGCGAGTCCGGGTTGACCCGCACCGAGACCACGGTCCGGCGCAGCTCGTACGGGCCGCCGGTGAGGACGATCTCCTCCGGTGGCCGGCGCAGTGCCGCCGTACCCAGCTCGGGCAGGGTCCGGTGGTCGAACGAGAAGATGAAGTACGACTTCGGCTTGACCTCGCCGTTCTCGTTGTCGGTGAGCGCCGAGTCGTCGAACGCCATGCCGCCGCGCAGCAGGTCCTCCTTGAGGATCGCCTCACGCGGGATGTGCGGGAAGCGCCCCATCAGGTCCTCGACGAGATCAGTGCGGGTCTGCACGCGCGCTCCTCCGGTCCGTTACGACGCCGTCGGATCTCCCGACGAGCCTGTCGTCACCATGGCACCCCGCGCCGGCTGGCCGGCGACCGCCTCCTCGGCGGTGTGCCCCCGACCACGCTACCCGCGCCCGGTCCGGCCCCGACGGGTGGATCAAGATCGGCGCGGCAGCCGGCCGACCCGGCCCCGGCGGGCCCGGATCCGGGTAGATCGGCCGAGGCTGGGAACCAGGTCGGCCGGGAGCGGCTGCTCAGCATCGTCCGGGCGGATCGGCGGAACGGGGCCACCCGGCCGGTCAGCCCGGCAACTGCCGCTTCTGCACCTTGCCCATCGCGTTGCGGGGCAGCGCGTCCACCAGGTGCACCCGGCGGGGCCGCTTGTGCCGGGACAGCCCGGTGGCGACGAAGTCGATCAGCGCCTGGGCGGTCACGCCGTCGCCGACGACGTAGGCCACCACCTCCTGGCCGAGATCCGGGTGCGGGGCGCCGACCACCGCCGCCTCCCGGACGCCGGGATGGCGCAGCAGCATGTTCTCCACCTCACCGGCACCGATCCGGAAGCCCCCGCTCTTGATCAGGTCGATGCTGGCCCGGCCGACGATCCGGTGCTGCCCGTCCGGCCCGACCGTCGCCACGTCACCGGTGCGGAACCAGCCGCCCGGGGCGTACGAGGCAGCGGTCACCTCCGGCAGGCCGAGGTAGCCGGCGAAGAGGGTCGGGCCACGGACCTGGAGTTCCCCGATGCTCTCCCCGTCGGCCGGCAGCACCTCACCTGCGTCGTCGACCAGCCGGGTCCGCACGCCGGGCAGCGGCAGCCCGACGTGTCCGGGCCGGCGTTCGCCGTCGACCCGGGTGCTGACCGTGATCAGGGTCTCGGTCATGCCGTACCGCTCGATCGGCCGGTGCCCGGTCAACCCGGCGAGCCGGGTGAAGACCGGCTCCGGCAGCGGCGCGCTTCCGGAGACCAGCAGCCGTGCTCCGGCCAGTGCCCGGGCCGCCCCCGCGTCGTCCACGATCCGCGACCAGACCGTCGGTACCCCGAACAGCAGCGACCCGCCGGCCGCCGCGTACCGGTCGGGGTGGGGTCGGCCGGTGTGCGCGAGCCGGCAGCCGACCCGCAGCGCCCCCAGCACCCCGAGAACCAGCCCGTGTACGTGGTACAGCGGCAGCCCGTGCACCAGGACGTCGTCCGGGGTCCACGCCCACGCCTGCGCCAGGGCGTCCAGGTCGTGCGCGATCGCGTCCCGGCTCAGCAGGACGCCCTTGGGTGCCCCGGTGGTGCCGCTGGTGTAGAGGATCAGCGCGGTCGCCGTACCCGGTGGTTCGGGGAGGTCGCCGGGGGACGCGTGTCCCGCCGTGCGGACCGGCTCGACCGGCACCGGCACCGGGTACGGCGGCGGGGTCTGCGCGAGCAGCAGCGCGGCCCCGGAGTCGGTGAGGATGTGCGCCAGTTCCACCGGCCCGGCGTCGGCCGGCACCGGAACCACGGGTACCCCGGCCATCAGCCCGCCGAGCACCCCGACGACGCCGTCCAGCGACGCGGTCGCGTGCACGGCGACGGCCGGCGCCCCCACCAGCCGGCCGGCGACCCTGGCTGCGGCGTCGCGGAGTTCCTCCCACGAGGCCGGCTCGCCGTCGACCCGGACCGCGTCCGGACGGTCCGGCAGCACCCCACCCAGCGCCGGCAGCAGCATCTGTCCCTCCCGTCGGTCGGTTGCCGACGATCCTGCCAGTTGCTCCCGGACGCACCGAGGCGCCGAATGCCCGGCGGCTCAGATCGGGGGGTCGGGCAGGTCGGAGGGTCGGGCAGATCGGAGGTTCGGTCAGATCGGGGGGTTCGGCTCGATCGCGAACTGCTCCCGGTCGCGCAGCGCGTCGACGACCACGATCCCGGCCAGCACGGCGGTGGCCAGGAACGGCACGGCCAGCAGCGGCAGCACCAGGGCGACCGGGGTGAGCAGACCGAAGACGAGCAGCCCGGACCAGCGGGTGACCACGACCCGCCGTTGCACCTCCCACTCGCACCAGGCCCGACCGAGCAGGAAGAGCACGGGACCGCCGAAGATGATCGCGACCCAGGCCGGGTCCTGTTCGGCGTACGGGTCGTTGATCAACAGGCCGTAGCCGACCGCGCTGCTGACGATCCCGCAGACCATCACCAGATGGGTGTATCCGGCGGACCTGCTGAACCGGACCTGGTCGCGGCTGTTGTCGAAGGCGTCGGTCAACCGCGTCTCGGGCTGGTAGAAGTAGATGCGCCAGAAGAGCACGGTGGTGACGAAGGTCGCGATGAACGTCGCCGTCCGTTCGACCGCGAAGCCGACCGCACTGAGCACGAAGCCGCTGACCAGGATCGCCTCGCCGAGGGCGATCAGCAGCACCTGCTGGTACCGCTCGGCGATGTGCGCCGGGGCGATGCCCCAGTTCCCGGCGTCGGTCCGGCCGAGCCCCGGCGTCGGCCAGCGTAGGGCGGCACCGAGGAACTCCAGTACCACCGCGGCGGTCCAGCAGATCCCGCGCCCGGTGCCGCCGCTGAGCGCACCGGCGATCCAGCCCACCGAGGAGATCGCCGACCAGAACAGGATCCGGATCGACGCCGGTTGCCGGGGATGCCCGCGCAGGGCCAGCACCAGGAAGAGCGAGCGGCCGACGTGAATCGCCACGAAGGTGCTGGCGAAGATCACGCCACGCTCACCGAAGGCCTGCGGCAGCGACACTGCCATGATCATGGCGCCGAACATCGACCCGATGACCACGAGCTGGATCTCGATCCGGCGCGGGTCGAACCGACTGGTCGCCCAGGCGGTGAACAACCAGACCTGCCAGAGGGCGAGCAGGACCAGGAAGGTCTGGCCGAGCTCGGAGAGGAGGGTCCGGCGGCTGACGGTGAAGTCGTCGGTCAGCCGCTGGGAGAGCCGGGTGAGCGCGAAGACGTACACCAGGTCGAGGAAGAGTTCCAGGAAGGTCGCGCGTCCCTGGCTCCTGGAGTCGCCGAGGTGGCCGACCCGGTCATCGGCCGCCAATGATCCGCCTTGTCCCGATCTGCCCTGTCACCCGGCTGTCATACCACGACAGCCGCCCGCCAAATCGGCATAACCTCGGCACTGCCGATCGGCGGGCGACCGCCGGGTAAGGTGCGGGCCGGCCGCCCGGCCGCGAGCTGGACGGTGTCCGGAGCCAGCGGTCAGGCCGAACCGGCCCGGGCCGCCACGGCGGTGTCCGGGTGGTCACTGAACACGCCGTCCAGGCCGAGGCCGTAGAAGAGTTCGTACTCGGCGATGATGTCGCCCCGGGCGTTCGGGTCGGCGCCGATCCGGAAGTCGGCCGGCAGGAACTGGTTCTCCGCCCGGAACGTCCAGGCGTGCACCACCAGGCCGACCCGGTGCGCGTCCCGGACCAGGGTGGTCGGGGCGAGCAGCTTGCCGGCCGCGTCCCGGGGCACCAGCAGGTTCTTGTGCACGCCCAGCCCGTCGGCGTAACCGTCGATCCAGCGCAGGTTGGCCGGCTCGACCAGGTCGGCGTACGTGCGCGGGTCACCGGCCAGCGTGAAGTCGTACGGCCGGCCGGTCGCGTCCAGCAACTGCACCAGCCGTACGTCGGTCATGCTGTTCAACGCGCGCAGGTTGGCGGTCTCGAAGGACTGGATGATCACCGGATCCCTCTTGCCGGTCATGCCGTTCTGCTCCAGTACCCGGACCAGCGGCTCCTCCAGCGGCAGCCCGATCGACCGGAAGTAGCTGGGGTGCTTGGTCTCCGGGTAGACCCCGATGGTCCGGCCCAGCCGGCGGCTCTCACCGCGGGCCAGGTCGATGACCTCCTGGAGGGTCGGCACCGGCGACCGGCCGTCGAAGGCGGTGTTCGTCACCCGCACCAGCGGCAGTCGCTCCCTGGCCCGCAGCGTCCTCAGCTCGGCCAGCGTGAAGTCCTCGGTGAACCAGCCGGTCACCGCCGTACCGTCGATGCTCCTGGTGGTCTTCCGGGCGGCAAACTCGGGGCGGGCGGCGACGTCGGTCGTTCCGGAAATCTCGTTCTCGTGCCGGGCCACCAGCACTCCGTCCCGGGTGGAGACCAGGTCGGGCTCGATGAAGTCGGCGCCCATCCGGATCGCCAGCCGGTACGCCTCCAGGGTGTGCTCCGGACGGTAGCCGCTGGCGCCGCGATGTGCGATCACCAGCGGGCGGTCACCGGCCACCGGCCTGGACCGGTCGTCGTGCGCGGCGGCCTGGCTGGCCGGTACCGCCATCGCGGTCGCCAGCAGCGCGCCGGCCAGGCCGAGCGTGGAGAGGGTACGTGCCAAAGTCGTCTCCCGTCGGTCGAGGCGGGGCCGTGCCGCCGGGCGCGGCTCCGCTCCTGCGTCGACCTGGAATCCAACCCGCTCCTGGCGACCGGCAGTCGTTCGACGGCTGTCCGGACGGTGAACCTCCGGGGTGGCGACCCCCGGCACCCGCCTCCGTCATCCGGCCCCCTTCCGCCGCGTACGCCGAGTCGCCGGAATTATCGCCGACCGTCCACTCCGGCGACGAACCGTGCCGCGCCGACCGGTGCCCTTGACCGTCCATACCTAACCGTTAAGCTCGGCGGTCAGGCATCGGAGGTCGGTGAATGAAACACCTTGTGCTCGGGCTGCTCGCCGCCGGCCCGGCCCACGGCTACGAGCTACGTCGTCGCTACGACGAGCTCTTCGCCGACGCGGGCGGCGAGGTCAACATCGGTCAGATCTACGTGACCCTCGGTCGGTTGGAGCGGGACGGGCTGGTCGCACACACCGCCGAGTCCGGCGGCGACCGGCGGGACCGTAAGGTCTACCGGCTCACCGAGCCCGGCACGGCGGCGCTGCACGAGTGGCTCTCCGCCGGATCCGATCCCCCGCTGGTCAAGCCGGACGTGCTGCTCCGGGTGGTCGCCGCCCGGCTCGCCGCGCCACTCCTGCCCGACGTGGATCCCCGGACCGTCATCACCGACCACCGGCAACGCTGCCTCGAGGCGCTCCGCACGCTCGACCAGCAGGCGGCCCGCACCGCCGCCGGGAGCGTCAGCGGCCTGCTGGTGCAGGCGACCGCGCTGCACCTGCAGGCCGAGTTGCGCTGGCTGGAGGCGTGCCAGCAGCAACTGGCGCAGATCGAGTTCAAGACCTTCTCCGAGGGGGGACGGCGATGACCGAGCCACTGCTGCACGCCCGAGGCCTGGTACGCACCTACCACGGCGGCGTACGGGACCTCGCCGCCCTGCGGGACGTCTCGATCGAGGTGGCGGCCGGCGACTGGGTCGCGGTGACCGGGCCGAGTGGCTGTGGCAAGTCCACCCTGCTGCACCTGCTCGGCGGGCTCGACCGCCCCGACCGGGGCGAGGTCTGGCTGGCCGGCCGGCGGCTGGACACCCGTTCGGAGAGCGGGCGGGCCCTGCTGCGGCGCCGGCACGTCGGCTTCGTCTTCCAGTTCCTCAACCTGGTGCCGACGATGACTGTCGCCGGCAACGTGGAACTGCCGCTGGTGCTCCAGGGCGTCGGGCGGCGCGACGCCCGCCGCCGGGCACTGGAGGTCCTCGACGAGTTGGACGTGGCCGAGACCGCCGACGCCGTACCGGCCGAGCTGTCCGGCGGCCAACAGCAGCGGGTGGCCCTGGCCCGTGCCGTGGTGCACCGCCCCGACGTGCTGCTGGCCGACGAGCCGACCGGAGCGCTGGACTCGGCCGCCGCCGAAACCGTGCTCCACCTGCTGCGCCGCCGGCACGAGGAGGGCCAGAGCATCGTGCTGGTCACCCACGACCACCGGGTCGCCGCCGCCGCCGACCGGGTGGTGACGATGCTCGACGGGCGGATCGTCGACGAGCGGGACCTGACCGGTCCGGCCGACCGGCCGGCGTTCGGCAACCTGATCAACCTGGAGGGTTGAGTGTCCGCCATCCTCCGGCTCGCCCGCTCGGGGCTGCGGGGCGGCAACCGGGCCACCGCGATCGCCACCGTGCTGGTCGCCGCGCTGGCCACCACCGGCGTGGTCGCGGGGCTGTCGGTGCAGGGGCAGGGCGGCGCGGAGCTGGACCGGATCTACCGCGACGCCGGCCGTCCGGACCTGGTCGTCTACGGCACCCCCGAAGTGCTGGAGGAGGTACGCCGGGATCCCGCGTTCGCGGCCACCTCCCCGGTGAGCCCGTACCTCGGCGCGGCGGTCGACCTCGGCCGGGAATCCGTCGACGCCCGGATCACGGCTCTCGTCGACGACAGCTATCCGACGGGTCGGCCGCTGCTGCGTACCGGCGAATGGCCCGCGACCGGCGTGGCCGGGGAGGTGGTCTTCGACCAGGCGGCCGCGACCGAGGCCGGCATCGGCACCGGTGACCGGATCCGGCTGACCGTCGGCGGCCGGCCCGCGACGCTGACCGTGGTCGGCACCGCGGTCGACCTGACCGACTGCTTCTATCCGGACTGCGACCCGATCCGGCTCTTCGTCGATCCCGCCACCCTGGCCGCACTCGCCCCGACACCGCCGGCCGACACTCCTACACCGCCGACCGACACTCCTGCACCGCCGACCAACACTCCTGCAACGCCGACCGACACTCCTGCACCGCCGACCGCCGGCCCTGGATCGTCGGACACCGGTGGGTCGGCGGTGCCGCCGTCCGGGGAGGGTCGAGCGGGAGTGGGCGGGTCGAGAGCGCTGCTGGTCGCCCGGCTGGTCGACGCCGACCAGGCCGACGCGGTGGCCGCGAGGATCGCCATCCGGGCCGGTGTGCAGGGAGTCCAACCCTGGCCGGACACCAGGGACGACATCCTCGTCCGAGACCGGATCTTCGGCGCCTCGCTGGCCGGCTTCGGCATCTTCGTCCTGCTCACCGCCGCCTTCGTGGTCGCCGGTACCGCCGCCGCCCGGCTACTCGCCCGGCGGCGGGAGATCGCGCTACTCCAGTCGGTCGGCTACACCAGTCGGCAGGTGGTCACCGGACTGGTCACCGAGGCGCTGCTGCTCGGCGCGGTGGGCGTACTCGCCGGATGGGTGGCCGGCACTCTGCTCGCCCCGTTCCTCCAGATCAACCTCGGCGGTGCACTCGGCCGGCCGGGTCTGCGGTTGACCCCACTGTCGCTGCCCGGCTCCGCTCTGCTGGTCGGCACGGTGCTCGCCGCGGCCACCGTACTGCCGGCCTGGCGGGCGGTCCGGCAACCCGTCTCCGGCGTACTCCGCGACGCCCCACCGCGTGGTGCCGCCCCGGCCCGGGTCACCCGGATGCTCGACCGGCTCCGGCTCGGCCCCGCCTACCGGTACGGGCTCGGCGCCGTACTCAGCCGTCCCGGGCGCTCGGCGCTGACCGTTGCCGCCCTGGCGGTCGCCGTGGCTGCGGTGGTGGTCGGGGTCGGCTTCGCCGCCACCGTGGACCGGATGATCAGCGAGCCGGCCCGCAGCGGTGACCCGTACGACGCCGTCGTCGTGGCGAGCGGCACCGATCCGGCCAACGTCACCACCGCCCTCGCCGGTACGCCCGGTGCGGCCGGCTGGTACAGCCAGGTCGACCGGCGCAGCACGTTCGGCGACGAGACGTTCCTGTCCCGTGCGATCGGCGGGGACCCTGCCGACGCGCGCTTCCTTGTCCGGGAGGGCCGGCCGTTGCGGGCGCCCGGGGAGGCGATCGCCGGGTACGGCCTGCTGCACCGGTTCGGGCTCCAGATCGGTGACACGATCGAGATCAGGGCCGGGGACACCGCGCTGCGGTTGACGATCGTGGGCTGGTACAGCGAGACCGAGGACACCGGGCAACTGCTGATGTACCGGGCCGAGATGCTGCCGGGGGTGGCACCTGACGCGTACCTGGTCTCGGCCGCCCCGACCGGTACGCCGGAGGCGCTGGCCGCCGCGCTGCGGGACCGGCTCGGCCCCGGCGTCACCGTGCACGCCCGGTCCTCCGACCCCGGTGACCTGGGTACGTTCACCGTGGCCATGCGCCTGCTGGCCGTACTCGTCCTGCTGATCAGCCTCGCCAACCTCGCCGCGGCGCTGCTGACCGGCGCCCGGGAGCGGGCCCGGACCCTCGGCGTGCTCCGCACGGTCGGGTTCACCGTCCGGCAGACCGTCGCGCAGTCCGCGACCGGCGGTGCCGCGCTCGGCCTCGCCGCCGCGCTCGCCGGTCTCCCGATCGGCCTGCTGGTGTTCCGGCTGCTCACCGACCGGGTGATGGTCGGCATCGGCGCCGGTCCCGGTCTCGCCGAACCACCCTCCGCCGTGCTGCTCGCGTCGATCGTGCCGGTGACCATGCTGGCCGGCGCGCTCGCCGGTGTCCTGGCCGCCGCCCGGGTGGCCCGAGCCGGAGCCGCCGAACTTGTCCGCTACGAGTGACCCGGCCACCGAGCAACTCCGCTCCCGTTCCGCCGTGCCGCCGGCCGCTCGATGCGCTGGCTCGCGCAGCGGCATGGTCGAGCTGGCGGCGGGCCCGGCCGGTGGGCGCCGTCAGAAGGTGACCGGCAGGCTGCCGAGTCCCCGGGTCCGGAACGACGGCCGCCAGGTCAGCTCGGCCGGGTCGACCGCCAGGGCGAGCTTCGGGAACCGGCGCAGTACCGCCCCGATCGCGATCTGCGCCTCCAGCCGGGCCAGCGGCGCACCCACGCAGTAGTGGATGCCGTATCCGAGCGTCAGGTGCGCGTTGTCCGGCCGTTCCAGGTCGAGCGCGTCCGGATCGGCGAACCGCTCCGGATCCCGGTTCGCGGCCGCGACGCAGAGCAGCACCGTGGCTCCGGCCGGAATGGGAACCCCGCCGATCGTGAGGTCGCTGACCGCGAAGCGGCGCAACGCGACAGTGGACGGTGGTTCGTAGCGAAGCAGTTCCTCGACGGCGGCCGGCGACGGCTCGGCACCGGTACGCGCCAGCGCCAACTGCTCGGGGTTGCGCAACAGGGCGAGCAGCGAGGTGCCGATCACGTGTACCGAGTTCTCGTAGCCGGCGAAGAGCACGAGGAAGGCGAGCGAGGTCAGCTCGTCCTCGCGAGCCGGAGGTACGCGCGGCGTGCGGGCAGGGCACGCCGCGCGCGTACCCGGCGGATCAGAAGTCGTCGTCGAACCTGACCGTGCCGGTCACCCCGACCTGGTACGCCGAGACCCGCCGTTCGAAGAAGTTGGACAGCTCCTGCACGTCCTGCAACTCCATGAAGGCGAACGGGTTCGTCGACCCGTACCGCGGGGCGATGTCGAGCTGGGCCAGCCGGCGGTCCGCGACGTACTGGAGATACTCCCGCATGTCGGCGAGGGAGAGCCCGGAGACGCCGTGTTCGAGCAGGTCCTCGGCGAACTGCACCTCGCACTCGACCGCCTCGGCGAGCATCTGGCGGACCTGGTCGCGCAGTTCGTCGTCGAAGAGCTCCGGCTCCTCCCGACGTACGGTGTCGACGACGTCGAAGGCGAACGCCATGTGCATCGACTCGTCCCGGAACACCCAGTTGGTACCGGAGGCCAGCCCGTGCAGCAGCCCACGGGACCGGAGGAAGTAGACGTACGCGAACGCCCCGTAAAAGAACAGCCCCTCGATGCAGGCGGCGAAGCAGATCAGGTTGAGCAGGAACGCCCGCCGGTCGGCCCGGGTCCTCAGCTCACGCAGCTCGAACACCGAGTCGATCCACCGGAAGCAGAACTCGGCCTTGCGGCGGATCGACGGGATGTTCTCGATCGCGGCGAAGGCGGCGAACCGCTCCTCGTCGTCCGGCACGTACGTGTCGAGCAGGTTGAGATAGAACTGCACGTGTACCGCCTCCTCGAAGAGTTGGCGGGAGAGATAGAGCCGGCCCTCCGGCGAGTTGACGTGCTGATAGAGGTTGAGCACCAGGTTGTTGGCCACGATCGTGTCGCCGGTGGCGAAGAACGCGACCAGTCGGCTGACCAGGTGCCGCTCGGCCGGTGAGAGCCGGTCCAGGTCGGCCAGGTCGGCGTGCAGGTCGACCTCCTCGACCGTCCAGGTGTTCCGGATCGCGTCGCGGAACCGGTCGAAGAAGTGCGGGTAGCGCATCGGGCGCAGGGTCAGGTCCATTCCGGGGTCGAGCAGCATGGGTACCTCGTCGATTGTGGATCGGTCGGCGGTGCGCCGGCCGCTCACGGCGGTGTCGGTGGCGGTCGTGGGTGCGGTGTCGGTGGCGGGTGCGGCGGTGGTCACCGGTGCGGCGGCGGTCACTGGCAGGCGTCGCAGGACTCGGGGTTCTCCAGTGAGCAGGCCAGCGCCGCGTCCGGGGAGCCTTGGACCGCCAGCGTCACGGCGGGCAGCGTCATGGCGGGCAGCGTCACGGCGGGCAGCGCGGGCCGGGCAACCGGCTGCGCCGTCACCGTCGCCTGCTGGATCCGGGTGGCCGGGCGAGACCGGAGGTAGTAGGTCGTCTTCAGTCCGGACTTCCAGGCGTACAGGTACATCGAGCTGAGCCGGCCGATGTCCGGGGCGGCCATGAAGAGGTTCAGTGACTGGGACTGGTCGACGTAGGGCGCCCGGGCGGCAGCCAGGTCGATCAGCGCCCGCTGCGGCAGCTCCCAGGCGGTACGGAACACCTCGCGCAGCCGCGCCGGCAACTCCTCGATGCCCTGCACCGAGCCGTCCGCCCGCTTGATCGCGGCCCGGATCCGCTCCGTCCACAGCCCACGTGCCTTCAGCTCCGCCACCAGAGCCGTGTTCACCTGGAGGAACTCCCCGCTCAGCGTCTCCCGTTTGAACAGGTTGGAGACCTGCGGCTCGATGCACTCGTAACAGCCGGCGATCGAGGCGATGGTGGCCGTCGGGGCGATCGCGACCAGCAGCGAGTTGCGCAGCCCGTACGCCGAGATCCGCTCGCGCAGTGCGGCCCAGCGGCCGGTCTGGCTGCCGGTCACCCCCCACAGGTCGGGTTGGAGCTGCCCGGCCGCCGCCCGGGTCTGCGGGTACGCCGGATGGGCGCCGAACCGCTCGGCCAGCCCGGCCGAGGTCTCCAGCGCGGTCAGGTAGATCTCCTCGGCGATCCGGGTGGAGAGTTCCTTCGCCTCGGGCGAGTCGAACGGCAGCCGCAGCGCGAAGAAGACGTCCTGCAACCCCATCACCCCGAGCCCGACCGGCCGCCAGCGGGGATTGCTCGCCGCCGCCTCCCGGCTCGGGTAGTAGTTGATGTCGATCACCCGGTCCAGGAAGGTCACCGCGGTCCGGACGGTCTCGCGCAGCCGTACCCAGTCGATCCGGTCCAAGGCAGCGGGTGCACCGCCCGGGGCGGCCGGGTCGGCGACCAGGTGCGCGGCCAGGTTGACCGAGCCCAGGTTGCAGACGGCGGTCTCGGTGTCGCCGGAGACCTCGATGATCTCCGTGCAGAGATTGGAGAGGTGCACCACGTTGCCCGGCTCGGCGGTCTGGTTGCAGAGCCGGTTCGAGGTGTCCTTGAAGGTCATCCACCCGTTGCCGGTCTGGGCCAGCGTGCGCATCATCCGGCCGTAGAGGTCACGGGCCCGGACCTGGCGGACGTGCCGGCCCTGCTCTTCGGCGGCTCGGTACGCCGCGTCGAACTCCGCGCCCCACAGATCCGGCAACTCCGGCACCTCGTCCGGGTCGAAGAGCGACCAGACCTCGTCCGCCTCGACCCGCCGCATGAACTCGTCCGGGATCCAGTTGGCCAGGTTCAGGTTGTGGGTCCGCCGGGCCTCCTCGCCGGTGTTGTCCCGCAGTTGCAGGAACTCCTCGACATCCGGGTGCCACGGTTCGAGATAGACGCAGGCCGCGCCCTTGCGCCGGCCACCCTGGTTGACCGCCGCCACCGACGAGTCGAGGGTACGCAGGAACGGGACGATCCCGTTGGAGGTGCCGTTGGTGCCCCGGATCAGCGCGCCCCGGGAGCGGACCCGGGACCAGGCGATGCCGATCCCACCGGCGAACTTGGACAGCCGCGCCACCTGGGCGTAGCGGTCGTAGATCGAGTCGAGTTCGTCGCGGGGCGAGTCGACCAGATAGCAGGAGGACATCTGGGTGTGCCGGGTGCCGGAGTTGAACAGCGTCGGTGAGCTGGGCAGATAGGCGAGCGACGCCATCAGCCGGTAGAAGCCGACCGCCTCGTCCGGGGTACGGGACAGTCCACATGCGACCCGGAGCAGCCAGTACTGCGGGGTCTCCAGGACCAGCCGGTCCACCGGGTGCCGCAGCAGGTACCGGTCGTAGACGGTACGCAGCCCGAAGTACTCGAAGCGTCGGTCGGCGGCCGGGTCGACGGCCTCGTCCAACTCGTCGGCGTACGTCCGGACGAACTCGGCCGTCTCGTCGCCGATCAGGCCGTGCCGGTGCCCGAGCCGGATCGACCCGCTGAACGAGTCGACGCCCTGTCCCCGGACCTCCTGTTCGAGGTACCCGGCGAGCAGTCGGGCGGCCAGCCGGGAGTACTGCGGCTCCTCGCCGATCAACTCGGCGGCGGTCTGCACGCAGAGCCGGTGCAGCTCGGCCGCGCCGGCCCCCTCGGCCAGGCTGTTGACCACCCGGGTCGCCAGCCGTACCGGGTCGACGTCGGGGAGGTCGTCGGCCTGGCGGCGCACCGCGCGGGCGATCGTGCCGACGTCGGCCGGTCCGGTCGTGCCACCACCACCCGCTCCCGGCGGGCTGGCGGGCCAGTCGGGGCGGTAGCCGGTCCGTCGCACCGTCGACCGCTCGCCGTCGTCGTCCTGTGCCGCCGACCCGTCCGGCGTGGCCTCGGTGACTGTCACAACTCTCTCCTCGCGCACTCGACTCCTCCGGTCCGGAGGAAGCCGCGCGGGGACGCCGACGGGCACGCGTCGACGTGCGTCGGTGGCGTCGGCCGTCCCGCGCGGCCTCGGACCGCCGCGTACGGGCTCGTACACGGCGCGCTGGCAGGTCTTCGGACTCGTGGACGGGCCACGGGCGTACCCGGGTTCGCCTACTGGCCGTCGCTTCCCAGGCGGACCGGCTGTCGGGCCGGGCAACCCAGTGCGTGATGACGGCTGTCGTTTCCACTCACCGCTGCGGGGCAGTTCCGGACTCCTACCGGATTCCCTCTTGCCTCGACCGCCGGGCGGCGGCCGAACCAGCTGCGATCAACACCATATATAGGGATGGCCCGAAAGTCATACCCCAATATGTCGTGTCGGCGTGTCGGCGTGTCGGCATCCTCACCCTCGGGCGGGCGCGTTCACGCCGGAGCGGCGGCACGGTCGAGGTCACAACGGACACTCCTCGCCCGTCCTTCCTGGCGACGCCACCGTGCCCGGGCCACCGACCCGGTGGAGTCCGGCTCCGGCCGACGAGACACGAAGCCGGCGAGACAGAGAGACGAAGCCGGCGAGACACCAGAGCGACGAGACACGGAGAGACCATGCACATCCTGATAACCGGGGCGACCGGGCGGCTCGGCCGCGCACTCACCCCGGAACTGGCCCGGGCCGGGCACACCGTACGGGCCGCCAGCCGGACTCCGGCGCCGACCGGGGTACCCACTCCGGACCGGCCGGTGCCCGACGGTGGCGCGGTGCACCGGATCCGGCTCGACCTGGCCACCGGGGACGGGCTCCCGGCGGCGGTCGACGGCGTCGACGTCGTCGTGCACGCGGCATCCGCGCCCTATCAGCGCGGCTACACCCGTCAGGTCGACGTGACCGGCACCCGCCGGCTGGTCGAGGCCGCAGACCGGGCCGGGGTACGGCACCTGGTGTACATCTCGATCGTCGGCGTCGACCGGGTGCCCTGGCCGTACTTCCGGATCAAGGTCGAGGCCGAGTCGCTGGTCGCGGCCGGCCCGGTGCCGTGGACGGTGCTCCGGGTCACCCAGTTCCACGAGTTCCTGGCCGAGGCGTTGAGTCGGCTGGCCCGGCTGCCGGTGCTGCCCATCGACCCGGCGATCCCCGCACAACCGGTCGACGTCGCCGATGTCGCCGTGCACCTGCGGTCGCGGGTGACCGCCGCGCCAGCCGGGGCGATCGAGGAGTTCGGCGGACCGGCGGTACTCGACGCCGACACCCTCGCCCGGGAGTGGCTGGCGGCGCGACAGATCCGGCGTCGGCTCGTCCGGCTACCGGTGCCAGGTCGGCTCGGCCGCGCCTTCCGGTCGGGTGGGATGGTCTCCCCGGCCGGGGACCGGGGCCGGATCACCTGGTCGGAGTACCTCGCCGCCTCGCCGGAACAGGAACGCTAGGGTGCCCGACCGGACCGTACGACAGCCGGTGCCGAGCAGGGCCGTGCAGCCGAACACGAGCGCGTACCACCAGACGTCGCCGTGCACTGTGCTCAACTCGCCGTACCGGTTGGCCAGGAAGCCGGTGAAGACCAGCACCGACAGGAGTGAGACCGAGAGTACGGCCCGTGGGTCCGCGACGAGCGCCGCGTACCCGGCCACGACCGCGGCGGGTATCACCAGCCGGGCGGCGACGGCGTCGGGCGGGAACAGCGCGGCGGAGAGCACCGCGGCGAGCACCAGCGCCACGCTGCCCGCCGCGACGCTGATCCCGGTCGGTGTTCCGGCCGGCCGGTCGTCCGGGCCGGTGCGGGTTTCGACGATCATCACACTCCTCGCTGCGCCAGGGCCGGAGGTTCGGGTGCGGTCCGGCTGACGGTTCCGGCCGGACCGGGTACGGCGAGCCGGTACCCCTGTCCCGATCCCGCCGGTTGAATAGCAACGCCGCTACTGGTCGGAGTGGGCCGCCGTTGACGTTTTCGCTACGACGCCGGCCGGTTTCCGCACGCCGGATTGGCGCCACCGGCACCGTCGCGAACGGTCGCCGGGACGGTGGCGCACCCGGGGGCGGCGGCTTACCCGGGGCGATGGGCGTACCCGGGGGCGGTGGCCTGCGGCGGGCCGGGCCGGACCCGGGCGGTGGCCTGCGGCGGGCCGGGCCGGGCCGGACCCGGGCGTATGCGCGGCGTGCGGAAACCGGGCGGGGTCGTATGCGGCGCGTCAACGGCCCTGGCGGTACCTCGTGCCGCGCGCGACGGTCGGTGCCGTGACAACTGACGAAGCCGGGTCGCCGCACGCGATCCACGCCCTGGTCCTCGTCCGGCTGCCCGGCCCCGACCCGGCACCCTTCCGGCGCTTCCTGGCCGCCGAACCGGAGATCGACGCCGCCTGGCACGTCGTCGGCGACATCGACCTGGTGGTCAAGGTCGCCTGCCCGAGCCTGCCCGAACTGGATCGGCTGATCACCGCGATGCGTACCCGGGGTGGGGCGGCGGCCACCGTCACCCACCTGGTGGTCGGCGTGGTCGCCCTCTCCCCCGTGGCCTCGGCGACGACCGGCCCGACGACGACGGACCCCGGGACGACCGACCCGGAGGCAAGCGATCCTGGGAGGGCGACCGACCCCGGGACGACCGATCCGGACGCAAGCAGTCCTGGGACGGCGACCGACCTCGGGCGGACCGATCCGGGGACGCCGGCGGTCGGGGACGACCGGCCCCGGCAGGCACTCCCGCCGACCGAACACGGTTGGCAGCCGTCGCCGAGCCGTACCCGGCAGGCCGGGCGCCGTACCGTCGGGGCGGGGGCGGCCCGATGACCCTGTCGGACATCATCCCGTCGCTGCGTTCCTCACTGCGCGTCCCGTTGACCGAGGTCTGGCCGATGACCGCCGCTTGGGCGGACCACGGTGACCTCCGGGTGGGCGGGGTGTCGATGACCTCGGTGGCGACCGACCATGGCACCCCGAGCTACGTACTCGACGAGGCGGACGTGCGGCAGGCTGCCGGGACTACCTCGCGGCGTTCGGCGAGGGCGGCGTCGCGTACACCGGGAAGGCCCTGCTCAGCCGGGGCGTCGCCCGTTGGCTCGCCGAGGAGGGGCTGCGGCTCTACGTCGGTTCCGCGGGTGAACTGCGCGTCGCGCTGGCCGCCGGGTTCCCCGCCGACCGGATCGTGATGTACGGCAGCGCGAAGACCCCCGAGGACCTCGACGCCGCGTACGCCGGCCGGGTCGGCACGATCGTGGTCGAGTCGCTCGGCGAGATCACCCGGCTCGCCGCGACCGCTCCGCCCGGCCAGCGCGTGCTGCTCCGGGTGCTCGTCGGCCCCGGATCGGCCGACGGTGCGGACTGCCGGTTCGGGCTGCGGATCGACTCCGGCGAGGCGGCCGGGGCGGTGGCCCGGATCGTCGCCCAGCCCCGGCTGCGGCTGGTGGGGGTGGACTGCTCGGTCGGCCATCAGGTCAGCCGGTTCAGCGTCTACGAACGCGAGGTACGTGCCGTGCTGGAGTTCCTCGCCGGTGTGCGTACCCGGTACGGCGTCGTGGCGACCGAGTTCAACCTCGGTGGCGGGCACGCTGTCGCCTACTCCGGCGGTGATCCCGGCCTCGCCCTCGCCGCGTTCGCCAACCGGATCCGGGCGGTACTCCGGCTGGCCGCCGAACGGCACGAGCTGCCCACGCCGGCCCTGACGGTCTCCCCCGGCCGGGCGATCGTGTCCCGGGCCGGGATCACCGTCTACCACGTGGTGTCGGTCAACCGGGGTACGGACGGCCGGCCTCTGGTCGCGGTCGACGGCGGGATGACCGACTGCCCGCCCGGCGCGCTCTGCGGCGGGCGGCACAGTGCGGTGCTGTTCGGGCGTACCACCTGCGCCGCCCCGGTGCGGGCCACGGTGGTCGGCCGGCACAACGACAGCGAGGATGTCGTCGTGCCCGGGTTGACCCTGCCGTCGGACGTCCGGCCGGGCGACCTGCTGGCGGTGGCGGGGTCCGGGGCGTACCACCACTCGCGGGCGTCCAACTATCACCTGGTCGGTCGCCCGCCGCTGCTGGCGGTGCGGGACGGACGGCTGCGCACCCTGGTACGCCGGGAGTCCCCGGCCGACCTGCTGCTGCGCGACGTGGACGAGTCCGGAGCGGACTGACGGCGCGTCGGCAGGCACATCTCGCATAGTGGACAGCCGACCTGCCCTGCTGGCAGCAGCGTTCCGCAGATCGGAATGACGAGCGTGACATTTCACAACTAAATCGGACAGTTCTGTTCCAGTGCGTGGCGGGGAGACAGCGCCGCGCCACCCCTGGTAACGTCGGCGACACTCGCCGTCGAATCATGGATCTCCATGTTTGCGTCCGGCGTCGCCCTCGTACCGGCAGGTGCGCGAACAGGGAGTTGTCACTGCCCAGATGAGCCGCTCAGTTCTTCTCGCGTCACGGGCGCCCGCCGCGCCGGACCCGACGGTGGTCGCGCACGGGTCTGCGGCCACATCCGCTCGTCCTCAGGAGGTGACGGGATGACCAGTTCGGTCGACCTGCGGGGCGGCTACCCTCTGTCGCCGGTCCAGCGTGCCCTCCTGCACCCGGCCTCGGACGAGGCGGATCCGGCCCGCGACCTCCAGCAGGTACGCCTCGTCATCCGTGGCCGGCTGCGGGTCGCCGAGTTCCAGCAGGCCTGGGACCGGGTGATCGCCCGCCACGAGGTGCTGCGCACCGGGTTCGTCCGCAACGACGACGGCGAAACCGTCCAGGTCGTCACCGCGGCGGCGCCGGCCGAATGGCACCTCGACGACCTGCGGACCATCCGGGCCTGCCAGCGCCGACGCGGCCTCGCCGAACTCCTCGCCGCCGACCGGCTCCGGAACTTCGCGCTGGACGTATCACCGCTGTGCCGGTTTGCCCTGCTCCGGGTCTCCGAGACCGAGCACCTGCTGGTCTGGACGACCCACAACCTGGTCGTCGACGGCTGGAGCCTGCCGATCCTGCTCCGCGAGGCGCTGGCCGAATACCGGGCGGGCATCGAGGGCCGGGACGCCGGGCTGCCGACTCCGACGCCGTTCCGCGACCACGTCGCCTGGTCGGCCGTCCGTGACCTCGCCGATGCGGAGGACTTCTGGCGCTCGGAGTTGTCCGACGCGCCGGCGCCCGTCCCGCTGGAAAGTGATCCGCCGGACTGGCGGGGAGAGCCAACGGACGCCTTCGACGAGTACTCGCTCGAACTGACGAGCGAGGACACCTATCTGCTGGACGGGACCCTCGGTCAGCAGCGACTCACCCTGGAGACGGTCGTCCAGGGTTGCTGGGCCCGGCTGCTCTCGGCCCGTACCGGGACAGACGACATCGTCATCGGTTCGACAGTCGCCGGGCGGGCGACCGGTCCGGGCGTGGAGACCCTGGTCGGCCCGCTGGCCAACACGGTGCCGGTTCGGGTACGGATCCGCCCTGACCAACCGGTCGTGGTGTGGTTGCGCGGGTTGCAGGCACGCCAGGCACTGGCCCGCCCGTTCGACCACGTGCCCCTGACACTGGCCCGCTCCTGGGCAGGGGCGCCCGACGGGGTGCCACTGTTCGAGAGCGTGCTCGACTTCGAGACGTACCCGATGGACAACGACCTGTTCACCGGTACGGTCGACGCGTCGGCTCTCTCGGTACGCTTCGACGGCCGGTGGTCGGCGTCGCACCACCCGCTCAACCTGCTCGTCGTGCCGGGTGAGCGGCTCGGACTGCACGCGAGATACGACCTGCGGCACCTCACACCGGAGACGGTCGAGAGCCTGCTCAACGGGCTCGCGTTCCTACTCAGCCTGGTCGCCACGAATCCGGAGCGACAGGTCTCGACGCTCCGCCCGCCGGAGGACGAGCCCTTCGTCGCCGACTGACCGGCCGCCGATACACGGCCGGGCCGCCGTCACACGCTAGTGCTGTGACGCCATTCACCGGGCGGCGCACAGTTCGGCGAGGCGTGCCAGAGTGCTCGCCATCTGGGTCTGCCACCAGGCGCGCCCGCTGTCCACTTCCGCGCGTTTGTCCTCCGGCATGCGCGAACCGTCGAAGATCTCGGTCACAACCGTCGCCCCGGCCCCGTCCGGGAGCAGGTCGAAAATCCACCGGTGGCCCCACCTGGACCCGGGCTCGGTGGCGTCCGGGTGCCCGCGACCGGGCCTCGGCTCCCAGCCGATGCGGCGGTCCAGCTCGTACTCGACGACGTGGTTGTTCATCTCGTAGTCGCCGTGCCGCTCGTGGTACATCCGCATCACGAAGACGTCTCCGACGCCCGAGACCACGGCGCCGGAGACGCCACCGCGCAGCATCCCCGAGCCGTCGAAGTCCGGGTGCCGTCCGGGATCGGCCAGGATCCGGAAGATGTCCCCCGCCGGAGCCCTGATGCACCGGGACACCATCACGGGCTCGCCTCTCGTACTCGTCATCCCCGCTCCGTAAACCGCAGAACATGAACCCTGACTCGGGCCGGGACGCTACACCGAGGGTGCGACAACGCCTGGGAGGAGTGACCCGTGAACCCGGTGAACCTTCCTGGTCACAGCACTAAGGCGTGTTTCGTAAGTCAGGCCGGCTGTGTCGAGGTCACGGCGTGGCGGTGATCGACAACTGAAGAGGTCTCCGGTATCTGGTTCTGCGACCAAGCAAGAACTTCATACCGGAGACCTCGTGCCCAGCGTAGCGGTGACGAGGCGGCACGACCTGACCGACAGGCAGTGGGCTGTCCTGGCTCCGCTGCTGCCTGCCGCGCCGAGAACGGGTCGTCCGCCGAAGTGGGAGAAACGACAGCTCATCGACGCCATCCGGTGGCGGATCCGGATCGGCGCCCCATGGCGCGATGTCCCGGCCGAGTACGCGCCCTGGCCCACCGTCTACGGCCTGTTCCGCCGCTGGCAGCGTGACGGCACCTGGGACAAGATCCTGACCGCGTTACAAGCCGCCAGCGACGCGGCCGGCCGGATCGGCTGGACGGTGAGCATCGACTCGATGACCAGCCGCGCCCACCAACACGCCGCCGGCGCCCGCACCAACGGCCACCTGCAGAAAGAGTCGCCCGGCGGCGTGCACGACGAACCAGCCGACCACGCACTGGGCCGATCACGCGGCGGGCTGACCACCAAGACCCACCTGGCCTGCGAGCAGGGACAGAAGGTCCTGGCGATGATCGTGACCGCCGGGCACCGCGGCGACAGTCCGCAGTTCATCCCCGTCCTGCGCCGTATCCGCGTGACCCGCCTCGGGCTGGGCCGACCCCGTACCCGTCCTGACCTGGTCCTGGCCGACAAGGCCTACACCAGCCGCGGCAACCGCGCTCATCTGCGTAAGCGGGGGATCAAGGCCTGTATCCCCAGCAAGGCCGACCAGGACGCCCACCGCAAGGCCAAAGGCTCCAAGGGCGGGCGGCCACCCGCGTTCGACAAGGACCTCTACCGGCTCCGCCACGCCGTCGAGAACGGCATCAACCGACTCAAACGCCACCGCGGCGTCGCCACCCGATACGACAAGCTCGCAGTCCGCTTCCAAGCCGTCCTGACCATCACCATCATCACCGAGTGGCTCTGACCGACTTACGAAACACGCCTTAGCCGCCGTTACGTGCCCGGGCCGCCTTCGCAGGTGATCCGGCGTCGAACGGCGGCTGGGGGTCGTACTCGATGGCGAGCTGGATGGCCTCGGCGGTGGCCCGGTCGGTGAGCCGCGCGGCAAGGGTAAGTGCCATGTCGATTCCGGCGGAGACCCCGGCCCCGGTGAGCAGTTTGCCGTCGTCGACGACCCGCTGTGCCGAATAGGTCGCGCCGAAGGCGGCCAGCCGCTCCGCTCTGCGCCAGTGCGTGGTGGCGGTACGGCCGCGCAGCAGACCGGCGGCGCCGAGCAGCAGCGAACCGGTGCAGACCGACGTCGTCCACCGGGTGCCCTCGTGTATCCGCCGGATCCAGTCCAGCAGTGCTCCGCCGGCCAGGTGCGCGTCGACGCCGGGACCGCCGGGCACCACTAATACGTCGCAGGAGTCGATGTCGTGAAGCGCGGCGTCGGCGGTCAGGGCCAGGCTGCCGACGTTGTTCCGGATTGGCCCGGTGCTGGTCGCCGCGAACACCACCTCGGCCCCGGGCAGCAACTTGAGTACGTCGTACGGCCCAACGGCATCGAGTGCGGTAAACCCCTCGAAGAGCGGGATGACGATACGCATGGCAGGCCCTCTCAGCCGAAGTTCAGCCGAAGTGTTGGCGATACTGGCCGGGGGTGACCCCGACCACGCGTCGGAAGCGGCGGTGCATCGTCTCGACGGTGCCGAATCCGCAGCTCCGGGCGATCGCTCCGAGCGGGGCGTCGGTGGTTTCCAGCAGGCGCCGGGCGGCCTCGACCCGGGCCGCCTCGACTGCCTGCCGTCGAGCAACCCGGCCTCGGCCAGCAGGAAGGCCACACTGCACACCCCGGCCACCCGGCGGGCTCGTCCGGCGACGGCGCGCAGCCAGTCGATCAACCGTCGGTCGGCGCACGCCTCGCCCCGGCCGGCGCCACCGACCACCACGAGCGTGTCGATCGGCCCGACGCACTCGTCGATGCCGAGATTCGGCGTCACGGTGAGGCCGCCGCTGGCGGTGACCGGCCCGGGCAGCGGTGCGACGGTCTCCAGCCGGTAGCCCGGCCCGAGCCGTTCGGCCTGTGCGAACACCTCGTGCGGGCCGGTCAGGTCGAGCACCTGGAACCTCGGGAAGATCAGGAAAACGATGTGGCGGTGGTCCACGCGTCCATCGTTTCGCCGGGCGGGTTGTGGCAGCAATGACGAGGTAGTGACGATTTCGGCCATCACCGGTTCGACCGCGCCCGCTCGGGCGCGGTGATGGTCGGCGGGCCCCGCCGTCGGTCGGCGCCCGTGCCAGGCCGGGCGTACGACGGTCGTGTCTGTGGTCAGTCAGGGCTCAGCCCGAGAGCGGTGAGCCCACCGGTCAGGTCGGCGGCGGTGGCCAGATGGCGCCGTGTCCCCTGCTCACGCACTCCGATCCGACAGTCGGCGCCGCTGAACCGGACGGTCACCCAGTGGCCGGCATGGTGCGCGCCGAGCCGGCGCAGCATCGGTTCCGGGTCGGCGATCGGGTCCGACATCGGCGCCTGCGGCGCGGCGATCGGTTGCGCGGGGTCGTCCGGCACCGCCTCGGCCAGCACACTGCCCAGATAGTCGAGGGCGTAGGCGATTGCCCCGGCCAGCGTCGACCGGCCCGTCGGCTCGACCTCCGGCGCCGTCGGGGCGGCGACGGTGATCTCGACGTACCAGCAGACACCCTGCACACGCAGCGGGTCGTCGGCGTTGTGCCGGTTGTCGCGTACCGAGACGTCGACCGCCAGGTCGAGGCCGTGGGCGAGCCTGATCAGGTGTGCCAACGGCGGCACCTCGGGTGAGGCGGCCAGCACGATCAGCCGGCCGCCGGGTCTGCCCCGGCCGGCCTGGGCGAGGTGCTGGGTCAGCGGCTCGACGCCGGTCCCGTGCAGCGTGACGTACCCCTCGCGGAGATCCTGGTCGACCGTCCAGCCGCCGTCGGCCTCGGTGAGGTCCTCCGGACGTACCCCGAAGATGCTGGCGTGGGTGGCCAGCCGGAAGCGCTCGGGGAGCTGGACCACCGGCTTGCCGCCGGGCTGGGTCGCGACCAGCGTGCCGGGCCCGGCGTCGCCGGCCCGCCAGTTGAGGTGTACGACCTGGTGGTCCAGGTCGGTAAGGGTGACGACCAGCCCCTGGAAAATCCGGTGACTGTCCAGACAGGTGTGGCAGGTGAACATCCCGGCGCGCAGGCCGGTGCCGGCGCAACTGTCGCAGTCGGGATCGGCTGCGGGGGCACCGACGGTGCAGAAGCAGGGCCGCAGCCCGTTGCCGGGGTCGCAGGCCGGGCACGGGGTGTGCGGGATCGCGTCGCCGAGCCAGCCGGGGTCGGGTGGTTCCCAGCCCCGCCGCAGCACCTCAATGCGGCGGCACATCAACTGGCCGGTCGCCCGCTCGACGAGCCGGTCGGTCCGGTCGGCGACCCGCAGGCTGGTGTACCACCAGTGCCCGTCCCGCCAGATTGCGCAGGCGCCGGGGAGCGGATCTCCGGTACGCAGATCGGTGCACTCGGCGATCACCCGACGTTCCACCTGGTCGAGGTCCCGGGTCGGCCGCGCCGGGCCGAGAGGCGATTCGACCGACGGGACGAGATAGCGGGCCGGTGCGGCCAAGCCGCGCGCCGTGATGCCGGAGATCGCGGACAACGGGGTGGCGGTGCCGAGCGCCTCGGTCAGGCTGTACGCCGTGCCGCGCCGGGTCGCCGGCACCGCCGCCCCGGGTACGTCGAAGCGGATGTCCCAGAGCAGATCGTCGTGGCGGAGCCGGCGTGCCTCCAGCACCAGGTCGAGGCAGAGTCGGTCGGCGAGCGCGCAGAGCTGGCCGAGCCGCTGCTCCGGGGCGACCGGCGGCGGGGCGATGCTGCGGCCGAGGAACACCCGCCAGCTCTCGCCGGGGTGGCCCGCGATGGCCCGAGTCTCCAGCGCCAGCCGCTGGTCGTCGGGCAGCTCGGGGCACCACTCGCGGGGCAGCCAGACGGCCGACCCGTCGCCCGACTGCCCGTTGCAGTCCGACCGGGTGGCCGCGCCGACGGATTCGGCCAGTTGGTCGACCAGCGGTGTCAGCGGCAAATGCCAACCGCCGCCGGGCGCCGGCCGGGGCGGCACCGTGCCCGGGACGACGCTGGCCGAGGCGACCTCGCCGGTGTCGACGTTGGCCACCGTCAGCACGAGCTGCGCCCGCCGCTCGCCGCGCTGTCCGCAGCGATGGCAGGCGGTCGCGACCCGACCGACGCCCCGACACACCCGGCATTCCTGGTACGGCTCACGGGGCGCCGGCTCGTCGGTGACCAGGATCCGGTTGCCGTATCCGACGCAGAGGCATGCGCCAACCGTGAATGTCAGCCCGTCACAGCTCGGGCAGGTGACTACCATGGCCCGGCCGGTCACCGGGCCGCCCACCGCTGTCCGGTCTGGCGCGAGTCGTCGGTTCGCCGATCGTGATCAGGGCGGTGGCGGCGGGCGGAGAGAATACGACAGAGATTTGCGCGCACGACAGCATCATCCTTTCGCCGAAATTGTTGATCAGCGCGGCGACCCGGTCGAGAACTGTTTGGACGGTCGCTCTCGAAGGCCATCTTGTAGTGTGTGGCGGGTGGGTGGCAACAAATTCTCAGGAGAAATCGCCAAGCCCTGTTGACTTATTTTCGGTCAACGGATAGACGTTTTATCGGAGGCGGCAGGATGTTGCAAAATCGAACGCGGGGAGTGATCAAATGACCGAGGACATGGGTTCGACCGTGCCGCGCCGCCAGCTCGGCCGAACGCTCAAGCAGCTCCGCACCGAGGCCGGGGTGACCCTCGACGCGGCCGCCGACGCCCTGGAGTGCAGCCGACAGAAGGTCTGGCGGATCGAGAGTGGACTCGGCGTCGTCCGCTCACTCGACGTCAAAGCGATGTGCGCGCTCTACGACGTCAAGCCGGAACTGGTCACCGCCCTCGTTGGACTGGCCAGCCAGACGAAGGCCAAGGGCTGGTGGCACGCGTACGGCGACGCCATCCCCGAGTGGTTCGAGCTGTACGTCGGCCTCGAAGCAGTCGCCTCGCACCAGCGGCGATACGACGAAGCACTGATACCCGGACTACTACAGACCAGAGGCTACGCGTTGGCGGTCTACCAACATCGCTTGACGATGAGCGAGGAGGAACGAGACCGACTGGTCGAGATCCGGCTACAACGCCAGTCCCTCCTGACGAGACGCCTGCCACCCGCACCCAAGCTGGAGGTGATCATCCACGAGGGAGCGTTGCTGCGGACAGTGGGCAGCCGCGAGACGATGGCCGCGCAGCTCCGCCACCTGCTGGCGGTAGGCGCTCTACCCAATGTCTATATCCGGGTGTTACCGCTGGCTACTGGCCTGCACTACGGCGCGGTTGCCGGCACGTTCGTCATACTCAACTTCCCGCCAGGCAACCGGAACACCCCCGAGCCACCCATCGTGTACTGCGAGTCACTGACCGGAGCGCTCTATCTCGACCGGCCAAGCGAACTGGCTGCCTACGAAACTGTCTGGGCTGGGCTGACCGCGCTCGCCTTGGATGAGGGACAATCGAAGCACATGATCGGCAAGATTGCTGCGGAGGTCCACCATGGCTGACCTGACCGGCGCCCAGTGGCGCAAGAGCACTCGCAGCGGCGACAACGGTGGCGACTGCGTAGAGGTGGCCGACAACCTGGCCAATGTCGTCGGCGTACGCGACAGCAAAGACCAGGCCGGGCCGGTCCTCGCCTTCTCGCCGTACGCCTGGTCTGCCTTCGTCTCTGGAGTCAAGACCGCCAGCATCGCTCGCTGACCGACCGTCCATCGGATGCCCCTGGCCTCGGCCGGGGCATCCGCTCTTTCCTCAAATGCGCAGCGCGACGCCCGCCCGCTTCGAACTTCGCTCTCTCCAGGTGATCGTGCTGTTCCTGGATCGCGCGTGCCGGGCTGGCTTAGCAGCCGATCGCACCGCTACCGCCGCGAGCTGATCAGAGGCCCGGGCCTCTATCTAATGCGGCTCGATCGAGCGGGCGCGTAGCGGCTCCACGTGACCGCCTGCGTTGTGCGAGCGGGCGGCGGTCTGGTCTGTGGAAGTCAAGCGCGTCGGCCACCACCGGTGCCGGGGCCCGCACCGCAACGCGGAGACCGATGCCTCCTTGCTGGCCGCGCAGAGCACCGCCTGGGCGGCTGGCATCGGTACCGCCGCAGCGTCGCATACGAGGTGGTCCGACGCTGATTCCCAGACGCTCGCCCTCGACCTCGACCGAGAAGACAGCCGGTACGGATCCAGAATGCCGGGATGCGGCACCGACGACGATGGCGAGGTGCGGTAGGTCGTACCGGGAGTGAGCCCGGCGACCTGGTCGGGGCGGGTCACCGTCCCGCCTCCAGACCGAGCGTGGACTTCCAGACGGAAGCGGGCGGTGACCGACTGGACCGCTACAGCTAGTGCGACATCCTGCCGAGCATGTCGAGGACCGCTCCGGCCTCGTTGACGTTGCCGATCAGGATGCCCAGGAACATCCACCCCCACGAGCGAGGGATAGAGAACTGGAAGCGGACCAGGTCGCGGTCCGGCTCGAGCGAGTTCTTCTCGGTCACGCGGCTGCTCCGCTCTGCGTGCGCGGCTGTTCGGTCTTCGCCTTCATGACGGAGCGGATGCGGTACTCGTAGTACTTGGTGAAGCCCAGCGGCGTCAGTGGGGCCGCCTTGCGCTTTTCCTTCCTCTCGGCCAGTTTGAGCTCCATGATTTTCTTCAGACCCCGCTCGGCGGTGTCCGGGGACCACCCGTACCAGTTCGGGATGTGCTCGGGCAGCATCATCGCCCAACGTCCACGCTCGGCACACAAGGCCAGCAGCATGGCCAAGCCCGGCAGCTCGACCTGCTCGTCGTAACCCTTGATCCAGAATGTAGTCGGGATCCGGAGATACGGGTCCCTGTTACCGTCCTTGCCCGGACGGGTGTATGCAACTCCGGAGCCATCCTCGCGTAGGAGCTTCACCCCGATCCTTCGGCTCTTTGGGACCCGGGTGGCCTCGATTAGCTTCATGTCGGCCAGCAGCTTGAGCGTGCGCCACGCCGCAGTCCGCGCCGAAGCGGTCGTCGCGTCCTCGTGAGCGTCGAACAACCGAGCCCACACCATGCTGTCGAACTCGGTGTACCAGCCGCGCTCGTCCTCGAAGGAACTGGCGGCCAGCACGATCAAGTACGCGCGCAGGGCTCGCAGCCGGCCAGCCTTCACGAAGGCTGCCAGTACACTGGAACGCGTCTCGTTCTTATCGCTGAGCTGCACAAAGTCACGGCGGAGCGGGACATTGGAGCGCTTCGCGCGCTTCAGGAGCGCGGCCCGGGCCTGCCTGCCCGTGGCCGCCTCCGCAGACTTGCCGGATGGCACCGGCGCAAGTGGTCGATTCACGATGAAAAGTTAGCCACACGAACGGCCGCACTTCCAAACAGGACCCCGGTCCCGTTCACAGACGCACCAGCGGGTGCAGTGATACATCCATATGACAATCTCCTAGGTGACGATACCCAAACATGACAAGCCCCTTGACGAGAACCAAGTAGCGGGAATGCAGAACGGCGCCAGGCGTGCGGCCCGATCAGCGGGGCGCGTTAACCACCTCGGCGCGGAGCCGCGACCGCTTCATCTGCCAGACGGTCAAACCGCCCGAAAGGGCTGAATCGGACGAAGTTGGGCTCTGATTCCTTGGCATGGTTTCCACCGTAGGCTTACGCCGGCGTTGCCGATCGCGATCCATTTCCGTGAACCGCGCGTGCGGTGTCGCGCCGTTCGTCCGTCGCAGTCACTACGCACCCGGTGAAACCGTACGACCTGCCGGAGATGTGCCGGGCGTTCGGGTTTGCCGACGGCGACGCCGAGGAGGCGCACGCCAGCAAGCGCGGGTACGTACGTGCGCTGCCGGATTCTGGACTTCACCGAGGACCAACTGGTTGAGCCCGGCAACCGGATTGCTGAGCAGCACTACCTGCCGGATCTGTGGGACTGGTGGAGGTTATCGGCGCACTCTGTCGGCATCGGGGCCCCGACGAGTCGACCGCACACCCGATAGGTCGTGCAGGCCATCCTCGTCCTCGAGCCGATCTCAACTCCACGACGGTGAACACCGATGGGTCTGGCTCGCCCTGCACCGGGCGGCGAACCCGGACCCGGTCGCCGCGGTCACGGACACGGTCGGCGCCGCCCGCTATGCCGCCGGCCCGCACGCGGCGAACTTGCTCGCCGACGCCCGGGCCCGGATCACCGATGCCGCCGCCCAGTGACGACCCGTCCCCGGTGTTGCGCCGCTACGCCCGTTGAGGCGGTGCGACTCGCGGGACCGGCGCTGGCGGGTCTGCCGATGGGACACACCGCCGGCAGACCCGTCAGATCGCTTCCGGCCCGAGTCGTCCAACACCCTGAGCTGATCGGCACCGTTCGGACCGCGGGCTCCTCTCGGACCGGACGGGACGCGCGGCGCTCCGGTCAGCGACCCAGGCGCTGGTACTGGCGTACCGCCAGGGGCAGGAAGATCGCCGTGATCACCGCAGGCCAGAGTACGGCGGCGGTGAGGGAATGCTCCTCGATCCAGTAGCCGCTGGCCACGGCGGGAGACTCGAAGAGTTCCCGGATCGCGCCGGCGGTGGCGGAGACCGGGTTCCAGGCAGCGACCGCGCCGAGCCAGCCGGGCATCAGGTCCGGTGGGGCGAAGACCGAGGAGACCATGCCGAACGGGAAGGCGAGTGCGAACAGGTTCCCGGCCGCCTCGGTGTTCTTCAGCATCAGCCCGAGTTGGATGCCGACGAAGATGAGTGCGGTACGCAGCCACAGCAGCAGCGCGAAGGCGGTGATCGTCGCGGCGAGGCTGCCCCCGGGACGCCAG
Organism: Plantactinospora sp. CNZ320; assembly: GCF_002846275.1. Lineage (NCBI taxonomy): Bacteria > Bacillati > Actinomycetota > Actinomycetes > Micromonosporales > Micromonosporaceae > Plantactinospora > Plantactinospora sp. CNZ320. The sequence continues at coordinate 614,698 of NZ_PJMP01000001.1, read as the reverse complement.
CCCAGCACCAGCGCGATGACCACCAGGATGGCCAGGTCCACCGCGGCGTGGATGACGTCGGCCAGGCCGCGTCCGGTGACCACAGCGGACGAGGCCATCGGCATGGAACGGAACCGGTCGATGAACCCCCGTTCCTTGATCAGGGTGACCGCGAACGCGGTGTTCATGAAGCCGAAGGACATGGTCATGGCGAAGAGACCGGGCATGGCGTACTCGAGGTAGCCGGCACCGGCGCCCTGCCCGGAGACGTCCATGGCGCTGCCGAAGACGTAGACGAACATCAGCACCATGACGATCGGAAAGCCGAGCTGCCAGGCGAAGTTGGAGGGCTGCCGGATGAGGTGCACCAGCTCCTGGAGCAGGATGGTCCAGCAGTCGACGACCGCCCACCTGACCCTGCTGCCGAGCGTGTCGGTGTCTTCCGGGGCGAATGGGATCGTCGTCATCGGCTGGCCTCCAGTTGGGCGGTCGGGCGGTTCTCGTGCGTCTCGGCACCCCGGCGTTCCTCGGTCAGCTGCAGAAAGGCCTCGTCTAGGGTGGGGCGCCGCAGCCCCAGGTCGGCCACGGCGATGCCGCGCTGGCGCAGTTCGGCGGCGACCTCGGTCAGGGCCGCCACGCCGTTGTCCACCGGTACGCTGACCGCCAGCACCGCTTCGTCCACTGTGGCCGTACGCCCGGCGGCGGCGACTGTCGTCACGAGCGTCTGGATCGTCGGCAGGTCGGCCGGCTCGGCGGCGACGACCTCGAGCCGTTCGTTGCCGATCCGGCGCTTCAACCCGTTCGGGGTGTCCTCGACGAGGTTCCGGCCGTGGTCGATGACGCCGATCCGGTCGCAGAGCCGGTCGGCCTCGTCGAGGTAGTGGGTGGTGAGCACGACAGTGGTACCCCGCGAGGCCAGCTCTCCGATCGCCTGCCACACCTCACGTCGTCCTGCCGGGTCGAGCCCGGTGGTGGGCTCGTCGAGGAAGAGCACGTCGGGCGCGAGGATCATGCTGGACGCGAGGTCGAGTCGACGGCGCATCCCACCGGAGAACTTCTTCGGGGTCCGGTCCGCCGCGTCGGAGAGCCCGAACTGGTCCAGCAACTCCTGGGCACGTTGCCGGGCGGCAGTGGTGCCGATGTGGAACAGCCGGCCGAACATCACCAGGTTCTGCCGGGCGGTGATGTTGTCGTCGACCGCCGTGTTCTGCCCGGTCAGGCCGATGCGGCGGCGCACCAGGCGGGGCTGGGTCCGTACGTCGTAGCCGGCGACCTCGGCTCGACCGCCGTCCGGGCGGAGCAGCGTGCAGAGGATGCGCACGGCGGTGGTCTTGCCGGCGCCGTTCGGGCCGAGCAGGCCGTAGACCATGCCGCGCGGCACGGCGAGATTCAACCCCGCCAGCGCATGTGTGTCGCGATATCGCTTCTGTAGGCCCTCGGTTACGACGACGTGGCCGGAAGTGGGCACAGGAAAACCCCCTAGACTGGGTACGGTGTACGAAGATTAGCGTACGCCGTACCCAGAACACAACCGACTTGTAGGATTACCGCACCATGACGAGCGAGCTCAGCCCCACGGAGCAGTTGCGGCGCAGCATCGACCTGCTCTGGGGCAGCGCCGAGCGCCCCGCCCGCGGTCCCAAACCGACCCTCACCCTCGACCGGATCGTCGACGCGGCGATCGCCGTCGCCGACCGGGACGGCACAGAGGCGATCTCCATGCGCCGGGTGGCCGGCGAGCTCGGGGTCGGCACGATGACGCTCTACCGGTACGTCCCCGGCAAGGCCGAACTCCTCGCGCTGATGCTGGACCGGGTCAGCGGTGCGGGCGAGGAGGCGGTTCGGGCCGCGGACAGGGGCTGGCGGGAACTGCTCACGGCGGTGGCCCGCGACTCCTACCGGCTGTACCTGGCGCACCCGTGGCTGCTCCAGGTCAACTGGACCCGCCCGGTGATGGGCCCGAACAGTCTCGCCGGGGCCGAGATCGTCGTCGCCGCGCTGACCGGCCTCGGCCTGACCAGCCAGGAGCGGATCGCCGTGTTGATCACCCTCGACGGGTTCGTCACCGGCTACGCCCGGCGCCAGATCCTCTACGACTCGGCGGCCGAGGAGAGCGGGGTCAGCGACGAGGATTTCTGGAACCAGCACTATCCGGTGCTCGAGCGCGCCATGCTGTCGGGCAACTACCCGGCGATGGCCTCGCTCGCCGAGGACGCGTTCGACGCCCGCTGGGACGAGAACTTCGAGTTCGGGCTGCGCTGCCTGCTCGACGGCTTCGCCACGCTGTTCGCCGCCCGTGGCTCGACCCCGCCGGACGGTACGACCCGGTCCGGCCCGCCCACCGACTGCCCCTGACGCCCGGGGTCCCGTCGACCGGTCGCGCCGGACGGCTTGTTCATGCCGGCCGCCCCCGGTGCGCGCCTCGCCGCTCCTGATGAGAGGGTTCGGTAATGGCAGACTTGCGGGGGCTGGTCGGTGAGATGGCGTCGGCGCTGGCCGGCAGCGACGTCACGGTCCTACAGGGGTGTTACCGGCCAGGTGGCGGCAGCTCGTTGGCCACCTTCGACGACGCCGGGCAGTCGGCTTTCGCGGACACCGGGTTCACCATGCACGACCTGCTCCGCCGGGTGGACGAGGCGGTGCGCCCGGACGGCGAGGACCGCCCGCTCGTCGTCGAACTCGCCCGCGACGGGGCCGGCCGCGCCGAACTGCGGTACACCTTCGACCTACCCACGGTGGCACCGGTGCGGCTGGTGCTCGACGCCGACTACCGCCGCCCCAACCACCCGGCCGCACCGATGCCGGCACCGCCCGGGGTCGCGGTCACCGACCGGCCCACCGACCCCGAGGTGCTCGGCACGGTCCGGGCACTCGTCGCGGAGATCGTCGACGGGTACGCCCGGAAGACGGGGCGCACGCCCGAGCTCGGCGCCGGGCACTCGGAGGAGGAGATCCACGCCGCCGAAACCGCCATGGGCCTGCGGCTGCCGGAGGACCTCCGGGCCCTGTACCGCACGGTGTCCGGCGGTGACGAGTACGGCCTGCTCAAAGCAGGGTCGCTGTTGCCGTTGCGCGCCGTGGTGGCGGGATACCTGGAGGGTGAGCGCGGAGCCGCCCTGGATGACGGGGATCTGTTCGAGGTCTTCCCGGTGGTCTACCAGGCCCACCCGCCCGGCCGGGTGCGCAGAGTGTCTCGCAACGACTGGTGGGTGGAGGTCGGCACCGACTGGGGCGGCAACTACCTGATGGTCGACCTCGATCCGGCGCCGGAGGGCACCTCTGGACAGATCCTCAAGTACGGCAGGGACTTCTACGGGCCGGTGGGTTACGTCGCCGAGTCCGTGACGGCGGCGCTGCACGACTGCCTCAGGACGTTGCGCAACGACGGGGCCGGACAGTCCAGCACCGGGCATCCGCCGTACAGCCACTCGAAACGGGTGCGGGAGCGGCGGCTCGCCGACATCGTCGCGGGGATCGACGTCCAGGAGCTGTACCTCAACGAGGCGGCCGCTCTCGACCTGGCGGACCTCGCGCCGCTGCGCCAGTTGCGCAACCTGTCGATCAACCGCGCGACGGCGGTCACGGCGGCACTCCCGCCCGCCGTACCGCTCGAGTGGCTGTCGATCGACACCGCCGAGGTCGACCTTGCGCCGCTGGCCGGGCATCCGACGCTGTGGGGGCTCAGGCTCGCCTCCCGCTCCCCGCTCTCCATCGCGCCGCTGGCCGACCTGCCGGCGCTCGCCCACCTCGACCTGTCCGGGGCAGACGTGACCGACCTGCACCGGGTCACCGGGTTCGCCGGCCTCCGGGTGTTGGAACTCAGCCTGGCCCAGTGGCGGGAGCTGCGCGACAACGGTCCGTTGCCGACCGGGCTGGCTGCCGCCGCGTTGAACGGGTTCGCCCGGCTGGCGGAGGCCGACGAGTGGGCCGGCTGGCTGCGCGGAGCGACCGGGGCACGATAGGTCCAGGCCGCACCCAGGGGCCGCGCAGCTGCCGCCGTAGGAATCAGCCGACGGTGACCGGGTGCCGCACGACGGCGCCGAACAGATAGCCCTGGGTGTTGTGTGGCACGGTGTCGGGCTGGGTCGCCCCGGTGACGTCGGTGGCCCGGGCCCGCAGCGCGTACGCCCCGGTGCCCGGCGGCGTCCAGGAGATCTGCCACCGCTGCCAGCCCCGGTCGATCGTGGAGCCGACCAGGCGGGCGGGACGCCACGACGCCCCGTCGTCGGTACTCACCACCACGTGTCGGACCGCTCCGTTCGCCGACCAGGATCGGCCGGAGAGCAGGTGCCGACGCCCGGCCGCGAGTGGGGCGTCCCAGGGCAGCTCGAAGGCGCTCTTGACCACCTGCGGGCCGAGCAGGGTGCCGTCCTCGGGATGGTCCGGTCCGAAGAGGCGATAGAACTGCGTGTTCCACGGGGAGAAGAGCGGTACGTCGGAAACCTCGATCTGGCCGACCCACTTGATCGACGAGATGCCGATCCAGGACGGCACGATCAGCCGGACCGGAGCACCGTGATCCGGCGGCAGCGGTTCACCGTTCATCTCGTACGCCAGCAGCACGTCGCGCAGTGCCTTGGCCACCGGCAGGGGGCGGCGCACCGGCCCCAGGTTCACTCCCCCGCTGACGAAGTCGGCGTCCAGCCCCTGCGGCATGATGTCGACCGCTGCCGGGGTCAGCCCGGCCCGGCGCAGCACGGTCGCCAGCGGCACGCCCCGCCAGCGGGCCACCCCGACCGCGCCGAGCTTCCAGGCCGTACCGGAGACCTGCTGGCCCTGCTGGCTGGTGAAGAGGCTGCGTCCGTTGCCGGCACACTCAAGGAAGGCGGTCAGGGTGCGGGCCGGCAGGGCCCGCAACTGCCGGTAGCTGAACTCGACGGGGTTGTCCGCGCCGGGCCTCCCGGCCAGCCCGGTGCCGAACAACCGCAGCCGCCAGGTTTCCGGGTCGATCAGCGGGGTCCGGGTGTGGTTGCGGACGAAGAACCTGTCGATCGGTACGAGATAGCCCTGGCCGCGCAGCGCTTCCCAGCGCGTCTCGGCGTTGGTGCCGTGCACCTGGAACAGCTCGGGTGGCAGCGGCTTCAGGATCGGGCCGGTGGGTGGTGGGGTGCCGGTCGCGGCGGATGCCGGAGCAGCCGTGGCAGCGGTGGCCTGCGGCAGCATCGCCGCGAGGCCCGCCCCCGCCGTCATCCGGATCAGGTCGCGGCGCGACAGCCCGGCACTCCGGGCCTGCCCCCGCAGCCACTGGCCGAGCCGCAGCCGGTCGTAGGCGCTCTCGTTGGTCAACTCGTCGCGGTCCATCTCGGCTCTCCTCGGAGGACAGGCAGCAACCCGCAGCGGAAACCCTACTCATCCTATGGGATTAATAGGGAACATGGCCATACCCCTGACGCGACGCCGTCACGCGCTGGCTCCCGGGCTGGCCGCACCCACAGCGGCGCCGCCGAAGGGCCATCAGCTGACGGCGGTGGCCGTCGGCAGGTTCGGCCCACTGTCGAGCACGACGGTGCCGGCGTCGATCCCGGGGGCGATCCGGACCCGCACCGGGTCGCCGGGCCGAAGGCCGAGGGCGAGGAACTCGTTGCGGGTCAGGGTGGCGGCGACGACCTGGTCGGCGGCGGCGATCTCGACCCGGATCTCGAAACCGACCCGGATGATCCGGGTCACCCGACCGGCGGCGGCGCCCGGTTCGGCGCCGTCGGCCGGCAGGATCTGTACGTCGTGCGGGCGCACCAGCCGATCACCGAGTTGGGTGACCGGGCCGAGGAACCGCATCACGAAGTCGTTGGCCGGCCGGTCGTAGAGTTCGTCAGGCGACCCGATCTGCTCGATCCGGCCATCGTTGATCACGACGATCTCGTCTGCCACCTCCAACGCCTCCTCCTGGTCGTGCGTGACGAAGACGGTGGTGACGTGCACCTCGTCGTGCAGCCGGCGCAGCCAGTCCCGAAGCTCCTTGCGGACCTTCGCGTCGAGCGCACCGAACGGCTCGTCGAGCAGCAGCACGGTGGGCTGCACGGCCAGGGCCCGAGCCAGAGCCATCCGTTGCCGCTGACCGCCGGACAACTGGGACGGCAGCCGGTCGGCGAACTGTTCGAGGTGGACGAGCGCGAGCAGGTCGTCGACCCGGCTGCGGATCTCCGGTTTCGGGCGTCGGCGGATCTCCAGCCCGAAGGCCACGTTGCGGCGTACCGACAGGTGTTTGAACGCCGCGTAGTGCTGGAACACGAACCCGACGTTGCGCTGCTGCGGCGGCAGGTTCGTGGCGTCCAGACCCTCGATCTCCACCCGACCGCTGTCGGCCCGCTCCAGGCCGGCGATGATCCGCAACAGGGTCGACTTCCCGCCCCCGGACGGGCCGAGCAGTGCGGTGAGCTGGCCGGACGGGATGCTCACGGAGACGTCGTCGAGCGCGACGAACTCTCCGAACCGCTTGCTGACGTTCGCGATCTCGATGCTCAACGTGATTCCTTAGGACGGATGACGGAGACGACGACGATGGCTGCCACCGCGACCAGGGTGAGCAGCAGCGCGGTGGCGTAGGCGCCCCCCTTGTCGAAGTTCAGGTACTTCTCCTCGACCACCAGGGTCGCGGTGCGGGTCTGCCCGAGGACGTTGCCGGAGACGACCTTGACCGCGCCGAACTCCCCGAGTGACCGGGCCAGGCTGAGTACGACGCCGTAGACGACACCCCACTTGATGGTCGGCAGGGTGATCCGGCGGAAGGTCTGGATCGCGTTCGCGCCGAGGCTGCGCGCCGCCTGCTCCTGCTCGTCGCCGACCTCCTGGAGCACCGGCACCACCTCTCTGATCACCAGCGGCAGGGCGACGAAGACGGTGGCCAGCACGATGCCGGGGGTGGCGAAGATGACCTGGAAGCCGAGGCTTTCGAGGGTGGGGCCGAACCATCCGCCACGACCGCCGTAGACCAGCACCAGGGCGAGGCCCACCACGATCGGCGAGACCGACAGCGGGATGTCGAGCAGGGCGTTCAGCAGTCGCTTGCCGGGAAACTCGTAGCGGACCAGCAGCAGCGAGATCCCGACCCCGAAGACCGTATTGATCACCACCGCGCTGATCGCGACGACGATGGTGAGGCGGAGCGCGTGCACGACGTCGGGATCGGCGAGGACGGCGCGCAGATCCACCGGCCCGTTGGCGAACGCGTTCCGGCCGACCAGCGCGACCGGCCAGGCCACCAGCAGCACGAGGTAGCCCAGCACAACCAGGCGCAGCAGGTAGCGGACCGGCCCGGGGCGCCGGCGGGTGGTCGTACGCTCAGCCACGGCGGACCACCCGTCGTTGGATGAGATCCACGGTGACGATGACCACGAACGAGATCACCAGTAGCACGGCGGCAACCGCGGCGGCGCCCTCCAGATTGTCGTTCTCGATGCTGCTGAGGATCCGTACCGAGGTCACCTCGGTGCGCATCGGCAGATTGCCGGAGAGCAGCACCAGGGAGCCGTACTCGCTGACGCCCCGGGCGAACGACAGCGCCGCGCCGGCCGCGATCGCCGGGGTCAGACTGGGCAGGATCACCCGGCGGAAGACGGTGAGCCGACTCGCGCCGAGGGAGGCCGCCGCCTCCTCTGCCTCGCGGTCGAGTTCGGCCAGCACCGGCTGCACCGTCCGTACGACGAAGGGCAGTGTGACGAAAAGGAAGGCGAGGAAGACGGCTACCCGGGTGTTGGCGACGTTCACCCCCAACGGGCTTTCCGGCCCGTAGAGCGACAGCAGCACCAGACCGGCGACGATCGTCGGCAGGGCGAACGGGATGTCGATCAGCACCTCCAAGGCCCGCTTGCCGAAGAACGGCTCGTCGCGCACCAGTACCCAGGCGATCGCCGTACCCATGACGACGTTGACCAGGGTGACCAGGAAGGCAGTGCCGACCGTCAGCCGGATCGCCGCCACCGTCTGCTGGTTGGTGACCGCCGCCCAGAAGCCGGCCCACCCGCCTTCGGCGGCGGTGACCACCACGGCGGTGAGCGGTATGAGCACGAGCAGGCTGAACCAGAGCATCGCCACACCGAGGCCGAGACCGGAGGTGCGGGTGAGCCGCCGGCCGCCCCGGGACGGCCGGCGTCCCCACGCCGGCCGCTCCGAGGCAAGGGTGGCCGAGGTCATCGCGCCTTCCCGGAGGCGGCAATGATCTTGACGATGATGCCGTCCTTCTCGTCGAAGAACTTCTTCGACAGGGCCGACCAGCTCTCGAAGTCCTTCTCGACCGTGAGCAGCTTCTGCGGGGCCGGGAACGGGTTGGCGGGATCGAGGGCGCCCTGGACACCGCTGGTGTCGATGCCCTCGATGATCGGCCGGAAGCCCTTGAGCGCGAACTGACGCTGCCCGCCGGAGCTGAGCACGAAGTCCAGGAAGGACCGGGCCTTGGGGTCGGCGTTCTTGAGGATCGCGCCCGGGTTCTCGATCAGGATCGTGGTCGACGGGAGCACCCAGTCGAGTTTCTCGCCACTCTGGGTGGCCAGGATGGTCTCGTTCTCGTAGGCGAGCAGGACGTCACCGGTACCACCGAGGAAGGCGGTGGTGGCGTCCCGGCCGCTGTTCGGCAGCGAGACCACGTTCCCGAAGAGCTTGCGCAGGTACTCCTCCGCCTCCACCTGGGTGCCGCCGTTCGCCGAGATGTGCCCCCAGGCGGCGAGGGCGTTCCACCGGGCCGCACCCGACGAGGCGGGGTTGGGCGTGACGATCGAGACGCCCGGCTTGACGAGGTCGTCCCAGCCCTGGATGTTCTTCGGGTTGCCCTCCCGGACGGCGAGCACCACTACGGACGACGAGACGATCCCCTTGTTGGGGCCGCTGTTCCAGTTCTCGTCGACGAGTCCCGCGTCCACCAGCCGGGTGACGTCGCTGGTGACCGAGAAGTGCACGTAGTCCGCCTTGAGGCCGGACACGACCGCGCGGCTCTGGTCGCCGGAGGCGCCGTAGGAGGTCTGGAACCGTACGCCCTTGCCGTCGTCGGTCTTGTTCCACTCGGCGATGATCGCCTTGTTCGCGGCCTCCGGCACCGCGTAGCCGACGATCGACAGCGTCGTGGTGTCACCCGCCGCCCCGCCTCCGCCGCAGGCGGACAGGGCCAGGCCGGCAATGAGCGTGAGAGCGACCGCCACTCTGGTCCGGTTCATCGATCTCCCCTATTTCCTATTAACTTGATCGGCATTATCGGGTTTACGCTAGGACCGCGGGCGTCGCGGCGTCAATGGCCGTTCGGTCGGCGGTCAGTCGCCCTGACGCCGTCCCGCGCTGACGAGCAGGTCAGCCACGGTGGTCCGGTCGACTATCTCGGTGATGGCGCGATCCAGCGAGAGCCAGACGTCCCGCAGCCCGCCCGCCACCCCGTGATAGCTGGCCAGCGCCGTCGGTCGACCGCGGACGGTCGTGATCAGGACCCCCTCGGTGGCCCGCAGGATGTCGCCGACACTTATCGCGTCCGCCGAGCGGGCGAGGGCGTGCCCACCCTCGGTCCCCCGGAAGCTCAGCACCAGTCCGGTGCGGCGCAGGTCCATCAGGATCTCCGAGAGGAAGCTCGCCGGGATCTGGTCCGCAGTGGCGATCTCGGCGGTCGTGACCAGGCGCGGGTGGGCCTCGGCGATGACGAGCACGGCTCGGATGGCGTAGTCGGTACGCGCGGAGATGTGCACCGCTGACGTGCCTCCGATCGACAGGGCGACACCCGGTGACGAGCGCGCACGGCCACCACCGCCCGCCTCCTTCGGCCAACTCCACAATTCCTACCTGCAAGATAGGAATCTTGCAGGGTTCGGGGCGGGCAGTCAACCGGCCCGCTCCGCGAAGATGTGTGGTCCGGTCCGAGAAGATGTGCGGTGCGGCGGGGGGAGACATGATGGGTGCGGATGTGATCGAGATCGGGGTACAAGCACCCAGCTTGCGCGCCGACGGTCACCCGGGTGTCATTATGATGCGATGACGGACGGAAGGTGGGAGATGTCTCCGGATCTCGACTCCACCGCCGCCATGCTGTCCTTGACGGTGGTCCGCGACGGCGCCGAGACCACGGTCACGGCCGAGGGCGAAATCGACATGAGCACCGCCGACAGTCTCCGAGACTGTCTGGAGGAGTTGCTGGAGCAGAAGCCGGACCAGCTCACGGTGGACCTCTCCGGCGTCACCTTCCTGGACTCCAGCGGCATCGCCACCCTCGTCCGCGCCTACAACCGCGCGCTCAACCAGGACGGCGCACTGACCTTGGTGAACTGCCAGCCGAACGTCCGCCGGGTCCTGGAGCTGACCGGCCTGCTCTCGATCATGAGCAACGACACCTGAACCGGCACGCCTAGCCCCGGCCCGTTCTGGGTAGCGGGATCTCCGTGAAAGACAATCCCCAGGTCCTGGTGGTCGGACAGCTCGCCCGTGACCTCGTGCTCGTGGTCGACCGGATGCCGGTGGCCGGCAGCGCCGCCGACGTGCGGTGCCGGCGCGAGGTGCTCGGCGGGAAGGGCGCGAACCAGGCGGTCGCGCTGGCCCAGCTCGGCGCGCGTCCGATCCTGCTCGCGGTGGCCGGGGACGACCAGGTCGGCGAGGAGCTGCTGGCGCAGGCGGGTCGGGACGGTGTCGACGTGTCGCGGGTACGCCGCCGGGCCGGGTCCCCCACCGGGCTGATCGTGGAGGCACTCGACGCCGACGCAGGCTGGCGCTATCTGCAACACCTCCCCGCTGACATGCTGCTGACCGAGGCGGACGTACTGGCCGCCGCCGAGGCGTTCGCCGCCGACGCCGTACTCGTGCAGCTTCAGCAGCCGTCGTCGGCCGCGCTCGCGGCGGCACGGCTCGCCCGCAAGGCCGGCCGGCTGCTGGTACTCGACGGCGCACCGGCCGACGACCGGCACCGCCAGCCGCTGCTGGCCGCCGCCGACGTGCTGCGGGCGGACGACCGGGAGACCGAGTTGCTCACCGGCGTCCCCGCCGAGGACCCGCAGCGGGTCCGCGCCGCCGCCGAGAACCTCCTCCGGTCCGGGCCGGGGCTGGTCGTCCTCGGCCTCGGGCCGGCGGGAAACCTCTTCGTCTGGGACGACCCCCGGTGGGGTCGCGGGCAGGTGCTGGTGCCGCTCACCGACGAGCCGGTGGTGGACACCACGGGTGCCGGAGACGCGCTGGTCGCCGCGCTCACCGTGGCGCTGCTGCGCGGCGATCCACCCCCGGAGGCGGCCCGCTACGCGGTGGCCGCCGCCGGAGCAGTTGTCGGGCATCCCGGCGGTCGTCCCGCGCTCGACGCCGCCGCGATCAGCGACCGCATGGCGGGCCTGGCCGCCGAGTCGGGTGCGCAGGTATGGGCCGGCGGTGCGCCGTGACGGTCGGTACCGGTCCCGCCAGCGGACGACGACACCCCACCATTCCGACGCCACGGCTCAGGACCGGCCGGCCGACGCCCGACTCCCCGACCTGGGAGATCCGCGAGGAGGGTCTCGGCCACCGCGCACTGGCCGATCTGGAATCGGTCTTCGCGCTGGCCAACGGCCAACTCGGGGTACGCGGCACGCTGGAGGAGGGCGGCCTCAGCGGCAACCCGGGCAGCTACCTCAACTCGTGCTACGAGGAATACGACCTGAACTACCCGGAGAACGGCTACGCCTTCCCGGAGCAGAACCAGGTGCTGGTCGGTGTGCCGGAGGGAACCCGGTTCCGGCTCTTCGTGGACGACCAGCCGGTCGAGCCGACGGCCGGCGGCACGCACCGGCACGAACGGGTCCTCGACCTGCGCGACGGCGTCCTCCGGCGGTCGTTCGGCTGGACCAGCCCGTCGGGTACGGCGGTGGAGGTGCGCAGTACCCGGCTTGTCTCGTTCGTCCACCCCGGGGTACTGGCGATCCGCTACGAGGTCGCCGCCACCGACCGGCCGGTCCGGATCCGGCTGCACTCGGAACTGCGGGCCAACCCGGCACTGCCCGAGCGGGAAAGCGACGACCCGAGAACCCCGAACGTCCTCGAACGCCCACTGCTGGCGCAGCGGCACGCCACCGACGGTCTCGGCGGTCTGCTGGCGCACCGGACCCGGCGCAGCGGGCAGCGGATCGTCGCCACCGTCACGCACCTGCTCGACGGGCCACGATCCCGGGTCCACGTCGACACCGGGCCGGATCTGGTGCGGCTCGCCGTCGACGCCGAACTCGAACCGGGACAGCGGCTACGGGTGACGAAACTCGTCGGGTACGCCTGGTCCGGGCACCTGCCGTTCGACGAGCTGATCGCCGAGGCGGGTACGACGCTCTCCGAGGCGACCCGGCTTGGCTGGGCAGGGCTCCGCGCCGGCCAACGGAGTTATCTCGACCGGTTCTGGGACGACGCGGACGTGGTGGTCGACGGCGACCCGCAGCTACAGCAGGCGGTACGGTTCGGGCTCTTCCACGTGTTGCAGGCCAGCGCCCGGGCGGGACGGCGCCCGTTGCCGGCCAAGGGGTTGACCGGCAACGGCTACGACGGCCACACCATGTGGGACGCCGAGACGTTCGTGCTGCCGGTACTCACCTACCTGCGGCCGGAGGCGGCCGGGGCGGCACTGCGCTGGCGGCATGCCACCCTCGACCGGGCCCGGAAGCGGGCCGGCGAACTGCGGCTGGCCGGGGCGGCCTTCCCGTGGCGGACCATCGACGGCCGGGAGTGCTCCGGATACTGGCCGGCCGGAAGCGCGGCACTGCACGTCAACGCGGACATCGCTGCCGCCGTGCTGCGGTACGTCGACGCCACCGACGACAGCGCGTTCCTGCACGACGCCGGACTGGAGTTGCTGGTCGAGACGGCCCGGCTCTGGCACCGGGCGGGCCACTTCGACGACGCGGGCGGATTCCACCTCGACGGGGTCACCGGCCCGGACGAGTACACCGCGCTGGGCAACGACAACCTGTTCACGAACGTCATGGCCCGGCACAACCTGCTCGGGGCCGTCGCCGCTGCCGAGCGACTGCCGGAGCGGGCCCGACAGCTCGGCGTCGAACAGGCGGAACTCTCCGCATGGCGACGGGCGGCCGAGGCGATGCACCTGCCGTACGACGCCGCCCGGGGGGTGCACCAGCAGTGCGCCGGGTTCACCGCGTTGCAGGAGTGGGACTTCGCCGGCACCCGGGCCGACGAGTACCCGCTGTTGCTGCACTACCCCTACCTGGAGCTGTACCGGCGGCAGGTGATCAAGCAGGCCGACGTCGTACTGGCGATGCAGCACTGCGGTGAGCTGTTCAGCAGGGAGCAGAAGGCCCGCAACTTCGACTACTACCACCGGCGTACCGTCGGCGACTCGTCACTGTCGGCGAGCGCGCAGGCGATCCTCGCCGCCGAGTTGGGGCACCTGGAACTCGGCTACGCCCACCTCGCCGGCTCGGCCCTACAGGACCTGCACGACCTTCCCGAGCAGAGCCGCGACGGCCTGCACATCGCCGCCCTCGCCGGCGTCTGGCTGGCCCTGGTGACCGGCTTCGGCGGGTTCCGTGTCGATGGCGACGAACTCGTGTTCGCGCCCCGGCTGCCGACCGCGCTGACCCGGCTGGAGTTCTCGGTGCGCTGGCGGGGCTGCCGGCTCCGGGTCACCGTGACCGGTGACGCGGCGACGTACCTGCTGCGGGACGGTGGTGACGACGCGGGGATCCGGCTGCGGCACCACGGTACGCCGCTGCATTTGCGGCCGGGCCGGTCCCGCCGGCTGCCGCTGCCGGAACTCCCCGACCCCGGCCCGGAACCTCCCGCCCCGCCGGGCCGGGCTCCCCGGCGCCGTCCGGTCGGGATGCCGGTGACCGCCATCCGGCCGGCAAGCTCGGACGGGGACGAGGCCGCGCCGCCGCCGGCCCGGTCGGAGGGGGACGAGGCCCCGCCGGCCCGCCCTGGTCCGGTGGCCCCGGCACGCGGCTGACGCCGCTGCCGACGGCCCGTCGGGTACCCCTGACGCCGCCGTCCGGGGCGGCCGGACCTGCCGGCGGCTGGGGATTGCCGGCGGCGGCCCCGGACGGCGGCGGGTGGACGTCACGACCGGGAATCACCCGGACCGTCAGCCAGTTCGCCGGCCTGGCCGGCGGCGAGTGGAGAGGCGACCCGATCCTCGGCGTTCTCCGAACCCGAACTCGCGCCGCCCGGCGCCACCTCCCCGTCGTAGTTGTAGACCCGGTACGTGCCGTCGCCGACCTGCCTGGTCGCGGTCGTCCGGATGTACCTGTGGATCAGCCCGTCGATCTCCACCTCGATCAGCCCGCTCTCGCCGGCCGCGACGAGGCTCTCGTCTCGCGGGCCGCCGATCAGAATCGTGTCGTCATGTGTCGTCATGGCTGCCCACTACCCACCGTCGGATCCGTTCACTCGCCCGTGGCCGGCCTTGCGGAAGCAACGAACGGGCGGCACCGGTTCAGTCGTGGTCGCCGAGGGCCGGCAGGACATGCTTGGCGTAGAGCTCGAAGAGTCCCTGGTAGTGCGGTCCGGTGTTGGCCACGTAGACCTCGTCGAAGCCGGCCTGTGCGTACTTGTCGATCATCTCCAGGTGTGCCTGCGGGTCGTCGCCGCAGACGAACGCCTGCTTCACCTGCTCCTGGGTCACCAGTTGGGAGGCCTGTTCGAAGTGTCGGGGCGAGGGCAGCACCTGGGACAACTCCCCCGGTACGCCGGCATTGGGCCACCGTTCGTAGGCGATCCGGGCGCCCTCCTCGACACTGCTGGCGTACGCCGCCTTGAAACCGGCCTGGCACGGCTTGTCGCCTCCGCCGTTGCTCCGGAACCGGCTGACCGCCTCGGCGTCCGGGCTGACGCTGATGTAGCCGTCACCGATCCGGGCGGCGAGTTCGACGGCCTTCGGCCCGAACCCGGAGACGTAGATCGGCGGCGGGGTCTCCGGCAGGGTGTAGATCCGGGCGTTCTCCACCCGGTAGTGCTTGCCCTGGTGGTCCACGAAGCCGCCCTGCCACAGCTCGCGGATCACCTCGACGGCCTCCTCCAGCATCTCCAGCCTGGTGGCGGCGTTCGGCCAGGCGTCGCCGAAGATGTGCTCGTTGAGCGCCTCACCGCTGCCGACACCGAGTACGAACCGGCCGGAGTGCAGCACGGCGGTGGTCGCCGCGGCCTGGGCGATCACCGCCGGGTGGATCCGGACGGTGGGGCAGGTGACCGCCGTGGTGACCGGCAGCGAGCAGACCTGGCTCAGCGCGCCGAGCATCGACCAGACGAACCCGCTCTGCCCCTGCGCGTCCACCCAGGGGTGGTAGTGGTCGGAGATCCAGAGGCCCTGGAAGCCCGCCGCCTCCGCCCCGCGTGCCTGCTCCAGCAGTTCCGCCGGGGTGTACTCCTCACTGGACAGGAAGTAGCCGATGCGCATGCCGTCCTCCTCGAATTGGCTGCTCTGGCCCTACCCGGACCGCCGGAGAATCAGTCATCCGGATCGTCCGCACCGGGAGATGGACGGATCGCCGGCACCGGGAGACGGGTGGGGACGGTTCGCCCGCACCGGAGGACAGGTGGAGACGGTTCGCCCGGACCGGGAGATGGCTGGAGAGACGAGTGGGCTCGACGGCGCCGGTGCCGTCGAGCCCGGGTGTGGGGCGGGCGGTCGGCTCCAGCAGGCGCCGTCCACCCGGTCCGGTGCGTTCGGGTCAGCCCTGTGAGATGGCGTCGACCAGGTCGCCGACGGGACGGTCCGGCAGGGCCCGCGCGACGTCGGCCACCGCGACCATCCCGACGAGGTCGTGCCCGTCGATCACCGGCAGCCGCCGTACCTGGTGGCTGCTCATCGTCCGGAGGATCTCCTCGGCGTCGTCGTCGGCTCCGATGGTCACCGGCTTGCCCTCGGCGAGTTCTCCCGCCGTCACACTGCCCGGGTCACGACCCTGGGCGAGTACCTTCACGACGATGTCGCGGTCGGTGAGCATCCCCTTGAGCCGGTTGTCGCTGCCGCAGATCGGCATCGAGCCCACGCCGAGTTCCGACATCCGGCGGGCGGCCGTGAACATGTCCTCACTCTCGCCGACACAGGTCGGGTTCGGCGTCATGATCTCCCGTGCGGTTGTCATCACAGATCACCTTCTCTAGGAGACGGGGGACTTGCCGGTCCTCCTACCCAGAAGTCGGTCCCGCTACCCAGGAGCTGGGGACCCGACGCAGGTCTTCGCGCCGGTACCGGGGTTCGACCCGGCCCTGACGGGTAGCAGTTCCACATCCCCCAGCGAAATCCCAGCGACATCCCCACAGCGACGTTCCCACAGCGACGGAAGGCGGAGACGGTGAAGGCGTTGACCTGGCAGGGCAAGCGTGACGTGCGGGTGGCGGACGTGCCGGATCCACGGATCGAGGAACCGACGGACGCGGTCATCCGGGTCACCTCGACCGCCATCTGCGGTTCCGACCTGCACCTCTACGAGGTGCTCGGCGCCTATCTGAAACCGGGCGACATCCTCGGTCACGAGGCGATGGGCATCGTCGAGGAGGTGGGGTCGGCGGTGGACCGGCTGCGTCCCGGTGACCGGGTGGTCGTGCCGTTCAACATCTCCTGCGGCGCGTGCTGGATGTGCGAGCGCCAGCTCTACGCCCAGTGCGAGACGACCCAGGTCCGCTCCGAGAGCAAGGGCGCGGCCCTGTTCGGCTACACCTCCCTCTACGGCTCGGTAGCGGGCGGCCAGGCCGAGTACCTGCGGATCCCGCAGGCACAGTTCGGCCCGATCAAGGTGCCGTCGACCGGAGCCGACGAGCGGTACCTGTACCTCTCCGACATCCTGCCGACCGCGTGGCAGGCGGTACGGTACGCCGACGTACCGCCCGGGGGCACGCTCGCAGTCTTCGGGCTCGGGCCGGTCGGGCAATTCTGCGCCCGGGTCGGCCGCCATCTCGGTGCCGCCCGGGTCATCGGTCTCGATCTGGTGCCCGAGCGGCTGGAGATGGCCCGGCGGCACGGCGTGGAGACAGTGGACGTCACCGATCTCGACGACGTGCCGGGTGCCCTCCTCGACCTCGTCGACGGCCGGGGCCCGGACGCGGTGATCGACGCGGTCGGGATGGAGTCGCACGGCTCGCCGTGGGGCAAGCTCGCCCAGACCACGGTCGGCATGCTGCCGGACGCGCTGGCGCGGCCGATGACCGACCGGTTCGGGGTGGACCGGCTCAGCGTCCTGCACGCCGCCGTCAAGTCGGTACGCCGGGGCGGCACCGTCTCCCTCTCCGGCGTCTACGGCGGGGAACTCGACCCGATGCCGATGATGGAGATGTTCGACCGGGGCGTCCAACTGCGGATGGGACAGGCACACGTACGCCGCTGGACCGACGAGATCATGCCGCTGCTGGCCGGCGAGGGCGACCCGCTGGGCGTGCAGGACCTGCGTACCCACAGCCTGCCGTTGCAGCGCGCGGCCGAGGGCTACGAGATGTTCCAGAAGAAGACCGACGGCTGCATCAAGGTGGTGCTGACCCCGTAGCCACGGCGGTGCCGGCCTCGCACCGACGCCACTGCCGCCTGGTCAGGTGAGGGTGGCGGTTTAGCGCGAATCCGGCGGGGCATCATCCGACCCGGCAGACTCGCGGCGTGCTCCGCGGCCGGTGCCGACCGTCTCGGCGAACCGTTCCTCAGACAGGAGCACCGACATGACAGACACCTCCGGCCGACCGCTCGCGCTGGTCACCGGCGCCTCCACAGGCATCGGCTACGAGTTGGCGAAGGAGTTCGCCCGCAACGGCTTCGACCTGGTCGTCGTCGCCGAGGAGGACCGCATCCGCGAGGCGGCCCGGGACGTCGAGGCGCTCGGCGGCACCGTCGAGCCCGTACAGGCGGACCTGGCGACACCCGACGGCGTGCAGCGGGCGTACGACCGGGTCCTCGCGACGGGCCGCCCGCTCGACGCCCTGGTCATCAACGCCGGCATCGGCGTCAACGGCAGGTTCGCCGAGACCGACCTCGCCGACGAACTGCGGCTGATCGACCTCAACGTACGGTCCTCGGTGCACCTGGCCAAGCTCGCCGTACCGCGGATGGTGGCCCGGGGCGCCGGTCGTGTCATGTTCACCTCGTCGATCGCCGCCACCCAGCCGGGCCCGTTCGAGGCCGGGTACGCCGCCTCCAAGGCGTTCCTGCTCTCGTTCTCCGAGGCGCTGCGCAACGAACTCAAGGACAGCGGGGTCACCGTGACCGCGCTGATGCCTGGCGCCACCGAGACCGAGTTCTTCGACCGCGCCGACATGCGGGACACCAGGCTCGGCGCCGGCCCGAAGGACGATCCGGCCAAGGTCGCCCGGCACGGCTTCGAGGCCATGATGGCGGGCAAGGACCACGTGGTCGCCGGTTCGGTGCACAACCGACTGCTCGCCGGGGCGGCCAAGCTGGTCCCGGAGCGGGTCAAGGCGGAGCTGCACTCCAGGCTCGCCCGGCCCGGCTCGGCCGGCGACTGAACCGGCCCGCGCCCGAGGCCACCTGCGGAGAGCTTCGCATATCACGACACGTCCCCCCAGCCCCGTCCATTCGCAGCAGAACGGACGAGCGGTGTGCCCGCGTCGACTATCCACCGTCCCGGTCGACTATCCCCGTCCCGCTGGTAGGTACGGCGCGAATGGTCGGCAGAAGTCGGTATATCGGCCGATCCGCGGGGTAACCGGCCGCCGACACCGCGCGCGAAGCTGGGGGCGGATATGACACAGCACAGTAATGCCGAGCCGACCGGTGACGGTCACCGGTCGAAGACCCAGGTAGCCCGTCACGGGGCGACCGAGACCGGACAGCGGTTGGCACAGACCGGAGGCGGTCTGGCGCACAGTGCCGCAGACCGGGGCCGGGACGTCGCCGCCGAGGCGGGACGGCAGGCCAACGAACTGATGGGCAAGGCGTCGGCTCAGCTCAAGGAACAGGCCGGTGCGCAGCAGCATCGCGCGGCGTCCGGCCTGCGGGCACTCGGCGACGAGCTGCGGGCGATGTCCGAACGCAGCGAGCAGTCGGGGGTCGGCACCGACCTGGTCCGGCAAGCGGCCGACCGGGTCCAGCGGGCGGCCCAGTGGCTCGACCAGCGGGAACCCGGAATGGTACTCAACGACGTGCGCGACTATGCCCGTCGCAACCCGGGACTCTTCCTCGCCGGAGCCGCTGTCGCCGGCGTGCTCGCCGGCCGGCTGACCCGCACCCGGGACGCGTTGCAGGGCGGCGGACCCGAGTCCCATCCGGACGGACGGCAGACCTATCCGGGCGGCAGTCCCGACGCGTCACTCGGAACGCCGCCCGGGATGGCCGGTCCGGCGCGGGCCGGGCAGCCGCACGGAAACCCGGCAGCCGGACAGCCCGGCGGGACCGGTGACGGACGGACCAGCGGGGTGGGGCGGTGAGCGTCTCGGCGGGTGGTCTCGGGGCGAACCGGGAACACGACCCCACCCGCGCCTCGATCGGCGAGTTGCTCGGCGCCGTCACCCGCGACACGTCGACCCTGGTCCGCCAGGAGATCCAGTTGGCAAAACTGGAGCTGCGCCAGGAGGCACGCACCGCCGGCCGGGTCGCCGGCATGTTCGGCGGCGCCGCGCTGGGTGCGTTGATGGTCCTGCTGTTCCTGTCGTACGCCCTCTGGTGGGGGTTGTCGAACGTGATGGACCAGGGCTGGGCGGCGCTCGTCGTCGCGGGAGTCTGGGCAGTGATCGCCGCCATTCTCGTCGGGGTGGCCAGGCGCCAGGCGCGCAGTCTCCGGCCACTGCCGCAGACGTCCGAATCGATCCGGCGGATGCCTTCCGCCATGCGTGACCGGACACAGCACCAATCGGGGGGACAAGGATGAGTACCGACCCAAGCTCGATCCGGGCCGACGCCGACCGCACCCAGGACCGCCTGGGTGAGAACCTGAACGCGCTCGGCGACCGGATGAACCCGCGCAACATCGGCGACCGGGTGAACCCGCGCAACATGGCGCACCACCAGGCTGGCCGGGTCCGGAACGCCTGGCAGCGGATGCGGGAGTCCGTGATGGGTACCGCCGAGCATGCCCGCCAGGACATGGCCGGCGCTGCCGGGCGGACCCGCGAGGGTGCCCAGCACGCGCGCGACGGCATACAGCGGGCCCGGGAGACGTCGCAGGCCGGGCTCTCCTCGGCCGGCCACCGGGTCCAGGAGCTGGGCCAGCAGACCCGGCAGATGTCGGAAGGGCACCCGTTGGCCGCCGGTCTCGTCGCGTTCGGACTCGGCGTGCTCGCCTCCGCGCTGGTGCCGGCCAGTTCGGCGGAGCGGCGGGCGGTCGGCCGGATCCGCGACGAGGTCGCCGAGCACTCCGACCAGATCAAGCAGCAGGCCAGCGGCATCGCCCAGCAGACGCAGCAGAACCTGCGGGAGCCGGCCCACCAGGCCGTCGAGTCGGTCCGGTCCCGGGCCGGTCAGCACGTGGGCGAGATGCGGGAACAGACGCGCTCGTCGGCGGAGGAACTGCGTGGGCAGACCCAACAGACGATGGGCGAGGTACGTCGGCGCTGACCGCGTCGGCGTACCCGCGCCGGGCATCGGGTCCGAAGGGGCCGTACCGGCGTGGTCGGGTCAGTCGCCGAGCAGGGCGAGTACCGCCTGCTCGGCCGCCTGGCCGGACGCTCCGTCCAGCGGTCCGAGTCGACCGTCCCGATAGAGATCGAGCAGCCGGGGGTCGACGTACGAGGCTCGAGCCACCGCCGGGGTGTTGCCGAGCAGGTCGGCGACCTCCCGCATCACCCCGGCCACCACCCGTCGGCGCTTCGCCTCCGAGTTGCGCGGCCCGGCCGCGCAGAGCCGGGTGGCCGCGAGTACGGTGGCGTGCCAGGTGCGGAAGTCCTTGGCGGTCATGTCGGTGCCGCTGGCCTCACGAAGGTAGTCGTTCACGTCCTCGGCGCGCACGTCCCACCAGCGCCGCCGCTCCCAGTAGCCGAACAGCCGCTCCCGGCCCCGGCGTCGACGCCGGAGGTTCCGGAGCACCTGGCAGACCTCCGGATCGGTGACCCGCCGGCTCTGCTCCACTCCGCCCTTGGCCGGAAACTCCAGCACGACGCAGCCGCCGGACCCCCTGGCGTGCTCCGGTCGCAGTGTGGCGACACCGAACGTCGGCGCCTCCCCCGCGGCGTACTGGTCGCCACCGATCCGGAACATGCCGAGGTCGAGCAGGCGGGCGATGGTGGCCAGCACCCGTGCCCGGCTCAGCCCGCGCTCGCGCAGGTCGCTGTCGACCTGCTTTCGGAGTTGCCCGAGGTGTCCGGCCACCTCGACGACATGCCTGAACTTCTCCCGGTCCCGGCGCTCCCGCCACACCGGGTGGTACAGGTACTGCTTGCGGCCGGCGTCGTCGATGCCGGTGGCCTGGATGTGCCCCCGGGGGTCAGGTGAGATCCACACCTCCCGCCAGGCCGGCGGGATGGCGAGGTCACGCAGCCGGCGGAGTTCTGCCCGGTCGGTGATCCTCCGCCCGTCGGCGTCGAGAAATGTCACTCCCCGTCCCCGCCGAAGGCGGCGGTAACCGGGCGCGCGCAGGTCGGAGCGGCGCAATTTCACGTCTCAACCTTCGCTGCCATACCGGCAGTCCTTACCCCTGGACCGGCGAGGGCACTCCAGGTGTGTCGAGGGCACTCCAGGTGTGTTCAGCACCGCCGACAAGGCGCAGCGTCGCATCGACACTCGCGGATTTACGATTCTTGCTGGCACCTTCTGGGTAGCTCATGTCAGGAAGCAGAACAGGAGGCACAGAATGCCCGACCGGGCCCAATACCACGTCATCCCCGAGGTCGGCTGCTGGAAGGTGGAGCGCGATTCCGCCGTCGTCGGACGCTACGGCAGCAAGGAAAGCGCGATCGTCGCCGGGCGCAGGGTCGCACGGGCGAATCAGCCGAGCCGGCTCGTCGTACACCGGCCGCTCGGGCAGGTCGAAATGGTGCACACCTATCAGCACGACACCTTCCCGCCGCTCGGGCACTGAATTTCCGCCGCCATGTTCGTCGACGAAGCGGTGCGGACGTTCCCGCCGACGCGGCGATTTCACCCATTCGGTTCGGTCCGACACGCCGTGACCGGGTTTTCCGCAGACCGGGCCCGGGAAGCATGGCCGGGGCAGGAGGGAATTCCCTGACCCGGGAAGAGCACCTCCGGAAGTGGAGGTAGCGGCATGGGACAGCAGACGGTCACACCGGGGCGAACCGGAACACGTCGCCCCGCCAGCCTGCAGGCGGCAACCGGGTTCCGTCGTTGGCTGCGCGACAACGGGTTGGCCGTGACGATGTTCGGGGCGTTCCTGCTCTTCCTCGTGTTGCAGAGCCTCTTCGGCTGGCAGACCCGCAACGACGCACTGATCGAGGCCGGGGCGCGCCCCGAGGGCTATCTCGGCTATCTCGGCACCGGGCACTTCGCCGAGGCGGTGTTCGAGAACTGGGAGTCGGAGTTCCTCCAGATGGGCGCGTACGTGCTGCTCACCGTCTATCTGGTGCAGCGGGGTTCCGCCGAGTCCAAGCCCGACCCCGCCCAGGACCGCCCCGGTGACGATCCGGCCAGGGCAAGGGCGGGCTCCCCCTGGCCGGTACGCGCCGGTGGCCTGGTGCGCGGGCTCTATCGCAACAGCCTCTCCCTCGCGCTCTTCCTGCTCTTCGGCGCATCCTTCGTCATGCACCTGGTCGGCGGCACCGCCGAATACAACGAGGAGCAGATGCTGGAGTCCGGGGCGCCACCGATCACGGCGTGGCAGTTCCTCGGCAGCAGCGAGTTCTGGTTCCAGTCGATGCAGAACTGGCAGAGCGAGTTCCTCGCCGTCGGCACACTGATCGTGCTCAGTGTCTTCCTCCGCCAGCACGGCTCACCGGAGTCGAAGCCGGTCAACAGCCCGCACCACGAGACCGGAGCCTGACGGCCAGCCGGCCGGCCGCGCCGCCGCGCCGCACCCCTGCGGTCCGGAACCGGGTGGTCGGCGCCGTCCAGCGGGGGTGGAGACAGCCAAAAGCTTTTGTTAGGTTCCTACAAACAGGGGTGCGTACTGTTCGGTGCGTACGACATGGCGCCGCCAGCCGCCAGGCAGCAGGGTGATCACTGCCGGGGCAGCCGTCCCGTGGCGAGTTGATCGTGGGTCTACCGGAGGGGTCGGTCGGGTGTTCAGCCGTATCGCCATCGTCAACCGTGGTGAGTCCGCGATGCGGCTCATCCACGCGGTCCGAGAGCTGGCTGCGGAGACCGGGGCGCGGATCGAGACCGTCGCTCTCTACACCGACGTCGACCGTACCGCCACCTTCGTCCGGGAGGCGGACCTCGGCTACTACCTCGGTCCCGCCTCCGCGCGCCCCTACCTCGACATGGCAGTACTCGAACAGGCGCTCGTCCGGTCCGGCGCCGACGCCGCCTGGGTGGGCTGGGGTTTCGTCGCCGAGGATCCGGCGTTCGCGGAGTTGTGCGAGAAGCTCGGGGTCACCTTCGTCGGGCCGAACCCCGACGCCATGCGCCAACTGGGCGACAAGATCGGCGCGAAGCTGATCGCCGAGGAGGTGGGCGTACCAGTCGCGCCCTGGAGTCGCGGCGCGGTCGAGACCCTCGACGTCGCCCTGGCGGCGGCGGCCCAGATCGGCTACCCGCTGATGCTGAAGGCGACCGCGGGCGGCGGCGGGCGCGGCATCCGCGTGATCACGAGCGACGCGGAGCTCTCCGACGCCTTCGAGCGGACCCGCCAGGAGGCGGCGCGGGCGTTCGGCAGCGGCGTCGTCTTCCTGGAACGCCTGGTCACCGGTGCCCGGCACGTGGAGGTCCAGGTGATCGCCGACGGCCAGGGCACCGCGTGGGCGCTCGGCGTGCGGGACTGTTCGGTGCAGCGGCGCAACCAGAAGGTCATCGAGGAGTCCTCCTCGCCGGTGCTCGCCCCGGCGCAGGCCGCCGAGCTGAAGACGTCGGCCGAACGGCTCGCCGTCGCGGTCGGCTACCGGGGCGCGGCGACCGTCGAGTTCCTCTACCACCCCGGTGACCGCCTCTTCGCCTTCCTGGAGGTCAACACCCGGCTACAGGTCGAGCACCCGATCACCGAGGCCACCACCGGGTTCGACCTGGTCAAGGCGCAACTGCACGTCGCCTCCGGCGGACGGTTGGAGGGCGGGCCGCCGGTGGAGCGCGGGCACGCCATCGAGGCCCGGCTCAACGCCGAGGACCCCGACCGCGACTTCGCGCCCTCGCCGGGCCGGATCGTCCGGCTCGACCTGCCCGCCGGGCCGGGCATCCGGGTGGACACCGGGGTCAGCGAGGGCGACACCATCCCCGCCGACTTCGACTCGATGATCGCCAAAATCATCGCGTACGGCCGGGACCGCGACGAGGCGCTCGGCAGGCTGCGCCGGGCGATGGCCGAGACCACTGTGGTGATCGAGGGCGGCGCGACGAACAAGAGTTTCGTCCTCGACCTGCTCGACCAGCCCGAGGTGATCGACGCGAGCGCGGACACCGGCTGGATCGACCGGGTCCGGGGCACCGGCCGGCTCGTCGCGCACCGGCACTCCGCGGTCGCACTGGCGGCGGCGGCCATCGAGACGTACGAGGAAGAGGAGCGCGCCGAGCGACGGCGCCTGCTCGCGACGGCGTCCGGCGGGCGTCCCCAGGTGCAGCACTCCAGCGGCCGGCCGCTGGACCTCAAGCTGCGTGGCGTCGGCTACCGGCTGCGGGTGGCCCGGATCAGCCCGCACCGGTTCCGGGTCGGTATCGAGACCGGCGGCGGTGTGCGCACCGCCGACGTCGAACTCGACCACTTCGACCGGCACAGCGGACAGATCGTCGTCAACGGCAACCGGTACCGGTTGCTCACCGGGACGCACGGGCCGATCCACCTGGTCGAGGTGGACGGCGTGACGCACCGGGTCAGCCGGGACGAGGGCGGTGTCCTCCGCTCCCCGATGCCCGCGCTCGTCGTCGCCACACCGCTGTCGGTCGGCGCCGAGGTCGAGGCGGGCGCACCGGTGCTGGTGCTGGAGGCCATGAAGATGGAGACGGTGCTGCGGGCGCCGTTCAAGGCACGCCTGAAGGAGTGTGCCGTCTCCGTGGGCAGCCAGGTGCAGGCCGGCGCCCCGCTGCTGCGGCTGGAGCCGCTCGGCGAGGGGGCCGCCGAGGATCCCACCACGGCCGCCGTCGAACTGGACCTGCCGGCCGCGCCCGGGGAGATCCCGGCCCGGCAACGTGCCCGGCACGGCCAGGAGAACCTGCGCGGCCTGCTGCTCGGCTTCGACGTTGACCCGCACGACGACCGCCGGGTGCTCGACGACTACCTCGCCACCCGCCAACTGGCCATCGAGGAGGGCCACCGGCCGCTGGTTGAGGAACTCGACCTGGTGAACGTCTTCGCCAACCTCGCCGAACTGAGCCGCAACCGGCCGTCGGGTGAGGACGGCGGCGGCGAGGCGCACGTGCACAGCGCCCGGGAGTACTTCCACACCTATCTGCAGAGCCTCGACGTCGAGCGGGCCGGACTGCCGGCCGCGTTCCAGACCAGGCTCGCCCGGGCGCTCGAACACTACGATGTCACCGAACTAGAGCGCTCCCCCGCGCTCGAGGCCGCCGTCTTCCGGATCTTCCTCGCCCAGCAGCGCGCCTCCGCCGACGCCACGGTCGTCGCGACGCTGCTGCGTAGCTGGCTGCGGGAGCCGCCGCCGGACGAGGCGCTGCGCGAGCCGGCCGGCCTGGCGCTGGAGCGGCTGGTGGCCGCGACCCAGGTCCGCTTCCCGGTGGTCGCCGACCTCGCCCGGGGCGTGGTGTTCGCCTGGTTCGCCCAGCCGCTGCTGCGCCGCAACCGCGCGCTCGTCTACGCCCGGGTCCGCAAGCACCTGCGTCACCTCGACGTCGCGCCGGACGCGCCAGACCGCGCCGAGCGGATCGCCGAGATGGTACGCAGCACCGAGCCCCTGGTCCGGCTGCTCGGCCAGCGGCTCCTCCGCGACGACCTCGACAACGCGGTCATGCTGGAGGTGCTGACCCGGCGGTACTACGGCAACAAGGGGCTCACCGCTGTCGACACCCGACAGGTCGCGGGCTGCACGTTCGTGGTCGCCCGGCGGACGGATTCGAGCCTGGTCTCCGCGGCGGTGCGCTTCGACACGCTGGGCAGCGCGCTGCGCGGGCTCGCCGAGGTGGCCGGTGGGGAGAACTCGGTCGACGCCGACCTCTACGTCGGCTGGGAGAACCAGCCGGAGGACTTCGACGCGATGGCGGCGGGGCTGGTCGAGGTCATCGGAACGGTTCCGCTGCCGCCGCAGGTCCGCCGGCTCACCACCACCGTGGCGGGGCGGCACGGCGCGGTGATGCACCACCACTTCACGTTCCGCCCGTCGACCACCGGGATGGCGGAGGAGCGGCTGATCCGGGGGCTGCACCCGTACATCGCGCAGCGGATGCAGTTGGAGCGGCTGCGCGAGTTCGACCTGACCCGGCTGCCCTCGGCGGACGAGGAGGTCTACCTCTTCCAGGCGGTGGCCCGGCAGAACCCGTCCGACCAGCGCCTCGTCGCGTTGGCGCAGGTGCGGGATCTGACCGAGCTGCGCGACCACGACGGCCGGCTGGTGGCGCTGCCGACGACCGAGGACACCGTCGCCGCCTGCCTCGACTCGATCCGCCGGGCACAGTCGCGGCGCCCGTCGAAGAGCCGGTTCAACACCAACCGGATCGTGATCTACGTCTGGCCGCCGATCGATCTCACCCGCGAGGAGATGGAGATGATCGCCGGTCGGGTACGCCCGACGACCGCGGGTGCCGGGCTGGAGGAGATCCTCTTCATCGCCCGGCAGCGTGACCGCAGGACGGGCGAACTGGCCAAGATCGCCGTACGGATCTCCTTCGACGCCACCGGCGGCGCGGAGTTGACCATCGGGGAGCCGCCGGTCGACCCGGTCGAGCCGCTGGACGACTACCGGCTGAAGGTACTCCGGGCGAGCAGCCGCAACACCGTTTACCCGTACGAGCTGACCGGCCTGCTCGGCGACTTCGTCGAGTACGACCTCGACGCCGACCACACGCTGGTACCCGTCGACCGGCCGAAGGGGCGCAACAGCGCGGCGATCGTCGCCGGGGTGGTCAGCACGCCGACCGCACGTCACCCGCAGGGGGTCACCCGGGTGGTGCTGCTCGGCGACCCCACGAAGTCGCTGGGTGCGCTCTCCGAGCCGGAGTGCCGTCGGGTGATCGCGGCACTCGATCTGGCCGAGCGGATGGGGGTGCCGCTGGAGTGGTACGCCCTCTCGGCCGGTGCCCGGATCTCGATGACCTCGGGCACCGAGAACATGGACTGGGTGGCCGCCGCGCTCAAACGGATCGTCGAGTTCACCCAGCGGGGCGGTGAGATCAACATCGTGGTCGCCGGCATCAACGTCGGCGCGCAGCCGTACTGGAACGCCGAGGCGACGATGCTCATGCACACCAGGGGCATCCTGGTGATGACGCCGGACTCGGCGATGGTGCTCACCGGCAAGCAGTCGCTCGACTTCTCCGGCGGTGTCTCCGCCGAGGACAACTTCGGCATCGGCGGCTACGACCGGGTGATGGGCCCGAACGGGCAGGCGCAGTACTGGGCGCCGAACCTGACCGCCGCCCGGGACGTGCTGATGTCGCACTACGAGCACACGTACGTCGTCCCGGGCGAGGAGACGCCACGGCGGGTACCGACCAGCGACCCGGTCGACCGCGACATCTCCGACTTCCCGCACGCCATGCCCGGCAGCGACTTCAGCACGGTCGGCGAGATCTTCTCGGCGGCGGCGAACCCGGACCGGAAGAAGCCGTTCGACATCAGGACGGTGATGCGGGCGCTGGCCGACCAGGACCACCCGGTGCTGGAGCGCTGGGCGGGGATGGCCGACGCGGAGACCGCGGTGGTGCAGGACGTGCATCTCGGCGGCATCCCGGTCTGCCTGCTCGGCATCGAGTCGCGCACGGTGCCACGGCGCGGTTTCCCGCCCACCGACGGCCCCGACACCTACACCGCCGGCACGCTCTTCCCGGCCTCGTCGAAGAAGGCCGCGCGGGCGATCAACTCGGCCAGCGGCAACCGGCCGCTGGTGGTGCTGGCCAACCTCTCGGGCTTCGACGGCTCGCCGGAGTCGATGCGGAAGCTGCAACTGGAGTACGGCGCCGAGATCGGCCGGGCGATCGTCAACTTCCGGGGTCCGATCGTCTTCTGCGTGATCTCGCGGTACCACGGCGGCGCGTTCGTGGTCTTCTCGAAGGCGCTCAACCCCGAGATGACCGTCCTCGCCCTGGAGGGCTCCTTCGCCTCGGTGCTCGGTGGCGCTCCGGCCGCCGCGGTGGTCTTCTCCGGTGACGTCGACCGACGCACCGCCGCTGATCCACGCATGCGGGAGCTGGAGGCACGCGTCGCGGCCGCCTCCGGGGCCGATCGCGCCGCACTCACCGCCGAACTCGACGAGCTGCGGGCCGCTGTCCGGGCGGAGAAGCTCGGCGAGGTGGCGACCGAGTTCGACCGGGTGCACAGCATCCAGCGCGCCGTCGAGGTCGGCTCCGTCGACGCCGTCATCCGGGCCGCCGAGCTGCGGCCACGGGTCATCGAGGCCATCGAGTCCCGGCTGGCCGGAAGCGGCGGGCCGGGCGCGGCAGGTGCGGCGGTGGCCGACTGAGAAATGGCGGGACCGGCGACGGCGGCCCGGACTACGAGGCGCGGTACTCCGGGTAGCCGTACAGGTCGAGCAGCCGGGTGCGGGTGGCCTGGAGCCGGTTCAGCATCACGGCCATGAACCGGCGGTTGAGTTCGTACCCGAACGTCGTGTCGTCCGCCATCAGGTGCCGTACCCCGGACGCGTCGAACTCGACGGCCCGGACCGGCTCCGCCACCACCGCCCCGAACTGCCAGCGCTGCGGTGCGAAGAGCCAGGACCAGCCGAGCACGTCGCCGCCGCCGAGGGTCTCGATGACCACGTCGCCCCGGCCCGGTGTCGGCAGGTCCAGTGACACCGCTCCGGAGCGCAGCAGCCAGAAGCGGGTCGCGGCGCGCCCGGCCGCGAAGAGCCGGTAGCCGCGATTGCGGTACACCGGATGGGCGTAGGCGGTGAGCCGGTCGAGCCAGGCCGGGGCCAGGCCGTCGAGGAACGGCTGCTCGGCCAGCAGGTCGCGGGTGCTCGTCATGACTTCCCCAATCGCTCGGGTACGCCGTTTCGTCCGCCGGACGGATCCGCCCTCCATCACACACCTACCGGCCGGAATCGGACAGGGCCGAAGGACCCGAACTCGGTGTCGACCGGCCCCCTGCCGCCCGGATGTGCCCGGGTGACCTGCGGGTACGGGGTACAGGGTCACCAACCGAACCGACCATGTGCCCTACGCCGTAGATCTCGCGCCCTGTTACGGTCGGTGACAGGAGCCCGGTCGGCGAAATTGAGCGGGAAGTCCGGTTGGAGGAAGTCATGCACGTACGCCCCATCATTGTCGGCTACGACGGTTCTGACGGCGCCAAGGAGGCCCTCCGCTGGGCCCTCGACGAGGCGGCCCGCACCGACGCGCCCGTGACGCTGCTCTTCGCGTTCGAGTGGCCGCCCGTCGCCAGCACGATCGCCCCGCTGGCGACGACCTGGCCGGACCCGGGCGTCCGGGAGGAGGTGCGGAAGATGCTCGACGCCGCGGTCCTCGACGCCCGCCAGACCCACCCTCGGGTGACGGTCACCGGCACCGTGCTGGACGGCCCGGCCGCGATCCTGCTGCGGGAACACTCCCGGCACGCCCGGCTGCTGGTGCTCGGCAGCCGTGGGCACGGCGGCTTCGCCGGGCTCCTCCTCGGCTCCACCACCGTCACCGTGTCGGCGCACGCGCACTGTCCGGTCGTCGTCGTACGGGGTGACCAGGCGCGGCCGGACGGTCCCGTCGTCGTCGGGGTGGACGGCTCCACCTACGCGCTACTCGCCCTCGAGTACGCCTTCGCGCAGGCGGCCGCCCGCGAGACCGCGCTGCGGGTCGTCCGGGCCTGCACTCCGGGCTCCGAGGGCGGGCAGCCCGGTGCGGAGTCGGAGGAGCAGACCGGTGCCGAGCGGGCCGAACTCGACGAGGTGCTGGCCGGCGGGCGGGGCAGGTACCCGCAGCTCCAGGTGGATGTCGAAATGATCACCGGCCCGGCCGGCCAGGTCATGGTCGACGCCAGCCAGGACGCCCAGCTGGTGGTCGTGGGTTCCCGTGGCCGTGGCGGCTTCACCGGGCTGCTGCTCGGCTCGATCAGCCAGCAACTGCTGCACCACGCGCACTGCCCGGTCGCGGTGGTCAGGGAGCTTCCACCGACCACCGACTGACCGGTCGCGATCCGCCGGTCGACCACCGGCCCCGGCCGCCGAACGCGACGGCCGGGGCGGGCTGGTCCCGCCCGTTCCTCAGCGGACCAACCCGAAGAACGCCCGCAACTCACGGACGAAGACGTCGGGCTGTTCGAGGGCGGGAAAGTGCCCACCCCGGTCCAGGTCGTTCCAGTACCGGATGTCGGTGTACCGGCGTTCGGCCCAGCGACGCGACAACCGGGGTACGTCCTTCGGGAAGATGGAGCAGCCGGTGGGCACCCCTACGGTGTCCGTCGTGGCCGAGGTGAACCATTCGGAGACCTGGGCGAAACTCTCCCAGTAGAGCCGGGCGGCGGAGGCACCGGCGGCGGGCAGCCAGTAGAGCATCACCGTGTCGAGTAGTTCGTCCCTCGTGATCACGCTCTCCAGGTCCCCGTCGTGGTCGGTCCAGGACCAGAACTTCTCGGCGATCCAGCCGGCGAGCGCGGCGGGCGAGTCGACCAGGGCGTACCCGATGGTCTGTGGTTTGGTCGACTGCTCGGCGGAGTAGCCGGATTCCCGCTCCTGTGCGTGGCGCAGCGCAGCGAGGCTCTCCCGTTCGACCCCGGTGAGGCTGTCGAAGGTGGCCGGGTCTGGTGCGGCGATCGGCGGTACGGGATGGATCCCGACCACGTGTTCGGGATCCTGCTGGCCGATCGCGGTGGTGACGCTGTTGCCCCAGTCCGTGCCGTGCGCGCCGTACCGCCGGTAGCCGAGCCGGGCCATCAACTCCGCCCAGGCACCGGCGATGCGCTGTACGCCCCAGCCGGGGCCGGTCGGCTTGGCGCTGAACCCGTATCCCGGCAACGTCGGCAGCACGAGGTGGAAGGCGTCCGCCGCGTCGCCGCCGTACCGGGTCGGGTCGGTCAGTGGGCCGACCACCTTCAGGTATTCGGCGAGGGACCCCGGCCAGCCGTTGGTGAGGACCAGCGGAAGTGCCTCGGGGTGTGGCGAGCGCACGTGCGCGAAGTGGATGTCGAGCCCGTCGAGCACGGTCCGGTACTGCGGCAGGGCGTTCAACCGTGCCTCGGTGGCCCGCCAGTCGTACCCCTCGGCCCAGTACCGGCACAGCTCCCCCAGGTACCGCAGCGGCACCCCCTGGGACCAGTCCGGCACGGTTTCGGGTTCCGGCCAGCGCGTCGCGACAAGTCGCCGCCGCAGGTCGACCAACTGTGCCTCGGGTACGTCGATGCGGTAGGGGGTCAACTCGTCGGTCACGATCCCGGTCTCCTCCGGTCGGCGGTGCGGGTACGGCTCTTACAGTTGGCGGATCTCGCCCCCGGAGGTGGGTTCACGGCCGCGCGGAGGCGGAGTGCGGTGCCGGGTCGCGTCGGCCGGTGGCCCAGTCGGCGAGGGACGACTCGCCTGTGGCGTGGTCGAGGCCGATGATCGCGGCGCCGCGCAGTGGCCCGTCGTTCCCGTGGGTGGCGTCGACGATCGGCGGCGGTCGGCTGCGGTGCGCGGCCATGAGACCGTCGGTGTAGGCGTTCTGAAAGGTCAGCTCGGCTGCGCCTCGGATCGTGGGGCCGAGACCGCCGAGGGTGATCAGGTCGGGATCGTGGATGTTGACCAGGCCGGCGATGCCGGTGGCGAGGGCCTGCGCGACGGTGGCGACCGCCTGCCCCGCCCGGCTGTCGTGGCCGGCGCGGTCGAGGACGTCGCGGGCGTAGCGGCGGGGATCGGTCGGGGCCGGGTCACCGAGATGGCGGGCGAGGGCACGGCCGTCGACGTCGAGTTCCCAGCAGCCACGTGCGCCGCAGGGGCAGCGCAGCCGGCGGTCTCCGAGCGGCAGGTGTCCGTACTCTCCAGCCGCGCCGTGTGCGCCGGTGACGGGTTGCCCGTCGACGGTGAGCGCACCACCGATGCCGGCCTCGACTATGAGGTGCAGCGCGGTGCCGGCGGTGGTCGCCGCACCGGTGCGGGCCTCCGCGACCCCGGCGAGCGTGGCGTCGTTGCCGACCAGCAGCGGCAGCGAGGTGCCGCTGGTGAGCGTGCCGAGGTCGACCGGTCCCCAACCGAGGGTGGACGACTGCACGAGGTGCCGGTCGTTGATCGTGGCGGCGACGGCGAGCGACACCGCACGAAGCCGGCCGCCATACCTGACCAGGGTGCGGTCCACCGTCCGGCGCACCGCGCCGAGGACCGTCGCCGGCCGGCGACTCTGGTGCGGATCGCGCCGCAGGTCGTGCAACTGCCCGTCGACCCCGACGACGGCGTGCAGCCACTCCCCCTGGCGCAGGTCGACGGCGAGCACGACCGGACCGTCGGGATGTGGGTGCAGCACCGTGGTGGGTCGGCCGCGCCCGCCGGCCGGGGCCGGCGCCTCGGTGAGCAGTCGAAGGTCCCGCATCCGAGCGATGATCTCCGTGGCGAATCCACTGGTCAGGCCCAACTCGCGGGCCATCGCCGCTCGGGTGATCCCGGGCTGCCGGGACAGCACGGCCAGGATCTGCGACACGGTGTGCCATCGGGCCGCGTCGGCACGCTGCCGGCCGGGGCTTGCCATGGCAGTCCACCACCACCTTATGCTCGTAGCACGAGTATATAGGGCGGGGAGGGTGGTCGACGATGGACCTGTCGATGGTGCAGGCCGTGCTGCTGGACATGGACGGCACGCTCGTGGACTCCGACGCCGCGGTCGAGCGGGCCTGGCGAACGTGGGCGGGCGAGCACGGCGTCGATCCCACGGCGACCCTGGCGATCGCACACGGCAGCCCGGCCGACCGCACGGTACGGCGCCTGCTGCCCTCCCTCGACGACGAGCGGGTCGCCGCAGCGGCCAGGCGGCAACTGGTGTTGCAGTACGACGACCTCTCCGATGTCACCGCCGCGCACGGCGCGCGGGACCTGCTGGCGACGCTGGACCGGCTCGGACTGCCGTGGGCGGTGGTGACCAGCTCCGACACCCGCCTGGCCAGGGCACGGCTGGCCAGCGCCGGCATCGACCCACCGGTGCTGGTCACCGTCGACGACGTCGACCTCGGCAAGCCCGACCCGCAGGGCTACCTGCACGCCGCCAAACTCCTCGACGTGCCACCGCGGCGCTGCCTCGTCGTCGAGGACTCCCCCGTCGGGGTGGAGGCGGGACGCGCGGCAGGCGCGACGACCGTCGGCCTCAACGGCGTCGACGCCGATCTGCGGGTGCCGGACCTGACCCGGCTGGCACACCTGCTGACCCGGGCACGTCGACAACAGTAGTGGCGCGGCGCCGCCGGCCCACCAGGCCCACCCCTGCCGTCGTTCGGGCAGGTCAGCGCCGCGCGGGGGCCACCGGTTCGCCCGTGCGCAGGGACTCGACGACGGCCTCGGCCACCGCGACACCCCAGCACGCCTCCTCGATCGGCATCACGTCCGGCTCGCGCCGGCCGGTGAAGACCGCGAGGGCGTACCCGACCTCGCGGCGCAACGCCCCACCGACCACGCCGTCCTCCTCCGGCCACAGCGACATGTCCGGCACCTGGACCCCGGCCGGAGTCCACTCCACCAGCGCGTCGCTGACCAGCCGCTGCTTGAGGATGCCCGCCATTCCCAGCACCTCGACCTCGCCGACGATGGCGCCGTCCAGGCTCAACGGGCCGTCGTCCAGGGTGCCGGGTGCGGTCGCCGGCACCAGCCAGGCGGACTCCACCGTCGCGATCACCCCGTTGTCGAACTCCAGCAGGGCGCTGACCACGCTCGGCGCGGCGTCACCGGCGGCGCCGCTGCACATCGACGTCACCCGGCGTACCTGGGTGCCGGCGAACGAGATCGCCAGGTCGATGTCGTGGATGCAGGACTCCCAGACCGGGTGCACCCGGTCACCGAAGCTGAGGAACCAGTCGCGGCTGAAGTCCCGGCGCAGCCGCAGCGCGCACGGGGTGCCGACCGCGCCCCGTTGGATGCCGGCCCGCATCCGGGCCATCGGCGCGGTGAACCGGGAGATGTGCCCGACCACCACCTGCCGCTGGTGCGCGGCGGCGGTGTCGGCGACCCGCCACGCGTCGGCGCTCGACAGGGCCAGCGGCTTCTCGACGAAGACGTGGCTGCCCGCCTCCAGCGCGGTCACCGCCAGTCCGACGTGTGACGCCTCGTCGGAGGCGATCACCACGATGTCCGGACGGACCCGGTCGAGCAGTGCGGCCAGGTCGCTGGCCGTCTCCTCGACGCGGTGCGCCCGGGCCACCTCGGCGAGCCGGTCGGCGTCCGGGTCCACCAAGCCGACGATCCGGGCGCCGGCCTCGGCCCAGACGCGGGCGTGCAGGGCGCCGAACCGGCCCACTCCGGCGATGGCGACTGTCGGTCCGGTCATGGGTTCCTCCCGGGGACGCTTGTGGACGGTTCGGGTGGGTCGGCGAGCAGGCCGAGGGTGGAGGGCTCCTTCGCACCGTGCCCGGTGAGCACGGCAACGGCACGCGACCCCGCCGGCACCCCGGCGCTGTGCAAAGCTGCCGCTGCCCCGGAGCCGTCCGGGACCGCTGCGCCAGGGCTGTCCAGGGCCGCCACCGCAGAGTTTTGCAGGGCCGCCACGGCGGCAGCCGCCGCCGGCTCGACGAACAACCCTCGGCGGGCCAGCGCGCGACCCGCCCCGGCGATCGCCGACTCGTCGACGGCGACGAGGGCGCCGCCACTGTCCCGGACGGCGGCCAGGGTGAGCAGGCCCTCGTCCTCGTAGCCGCGCAGCGCGTCGGCGATCGCGGTCGCGGCGGTCGGGGCCACCGCGAGCGGCTCGCGCAGCGACGACTCCCAGTCCGCCGACCCCCAGGCCCGGACCAGCGGCGCACACGCCTCGGCCTGCACCCCGACCATCCGGGGCAGGCTGGCCGTCAGGCCCGCGTCCCGCAGGTCGGTAAAGCCGAGCCAGATGCCGCGCAGCAGCGGACCGGCCCCGACCGGTACGACCACCACCTCGGGTACGCCGCCGAGATCCTCGACGAGTTCGGCCGCGATCGGCCGGTACGCGTCGGTCAGCAGCGGGTTCCGGTACGTGGTGGTGACGTTGAGCCAGCCCTCCTGCTCGGCGTGGGTCGCGGCGGCGTACGCGTCGCTGTAGTGGCCGTCGACCAACTCCACCTCCGCACCGTGCGCCCGGGCGGTCTGCACCTTCGCCCCCGCGTTCGAGCCGGTGGCGCAGAAGACCCGGCAGCGCAGTCCCGCCGCCGCCGCATAGCTGGCGGCCGAGACGGCGGCGTTGCCGGTGGAGGCGAGGACGAGACCGTCCAGTCCCCGGTCCAGCGCGGCGGAGGCGGCCAGCGCCATCGCCCGGTCCTTGAACGAGAGCGACGGGTTCAGCGACTCGAGTTTCACGTGCGCGTCGAGACCCTTGGCGTGCGCGTCGAGACCGTCGAGTCGCAACGGCAGCAGGGGCGTCGCCGCCTCGCCGAGGGTGACTGCGTGCCCGACCCGGGGCAGCATTCCGGCGTACCGCCACAGGCCGCTCCCGGATCCGGGCCGGCAGGCGGCGGCGGTGACCGGGGCCAGCTCCAGCACCAGCGGGGATCCGCAGGCCGGGCAGCGGTAGGCGGGAAAGTCGGTGCTCCGGTGACACCGGAGACACGAGACGGTGAAGTCCCTCATGGCGCCGCCAGCGGTGCGGACGGCGGCTGTGCCGGTGCCGGGCGCGGCTGCGGGGTCCGGTCGACCGGGTCGGCCTGTCGGTCGGCGGTGTCGCGGGCCGGCGCACCCGGCCAGCCGAGCTGGCCGGAGAGGTCGGCCGCCGCCGCCCGGACCTGCGGGCCGAGCCGGCCGGCGGAGCCGGCGTCGAACCGGGTCGCCGGGGCCGAGATGCTCAGCCCGGCGACGACGTGGCCGGTGTGGTCGAAGACCGGGGCCGCGACGCAGCAGACGCCGAGTTCGCTCTCCTGGATGTCCCGGGCGTAGCCGTCCGCGCGTACCCCGGCCAGCAGCGCCTCGATCTCGGCCCGGTCCGACCGTTCGCCGAAGAGCCGCCGGTGCGCGTCGACCACCTCGTCGACCACGTGTGCCGGGGAGTGCGCGAGGATGGCCCGGCCGATCGCGGTGGTCAGCGCCGGGTTGGTCTGGCCGACCCGGCTGTGCATCCGGACCCGGGACGGGCTGTCGATCTTCTCGATGTAGACGACGTGCACCATGGCGAGTACGCCGAGGTGGCAGGTCTCCCCCGTCAGCGCCGAGAGCGGCCGCATCACCCCCAGCGCCTCCTGCCGCAGGTCGAGCCCGTCCAGATAGGAGCGGGCCAGCGTCATCGTGCCGGCGGCCAGCGCGTACCGGCCGTCTGCCGTCTCCCGGACCAGCGCGGTGCCGCGCAGCACACCGAGCATCCGGTGCAGGGTGGTGGCCGGGATCTCGGTGGCCTTGACGAGTTCGGTGAGCGACGCCCCCGAAGGGCTCTCCGCCAGCGCCAGAAGCACCGCCATCGTCCGCTCGACCGCCCGCAGGCCGTCGGGCTTCCGCTCGTTGTTGACCATCGTCATGCCCTCATCCCGGCGTCGGTCTCCAGCGGGCGCACCGACAGCATCCGCTGCGCCATAGCACAGTAGACCTCGGCAGCGCCCCGCAACTGGTCGACCAGCACCCACTCGGCGAGGGAGTGCGCCTGGGCGATGTCGCCCGGTCCGCAGACCGCCGCCGGGGTGCCGGTGGCGGCGAGCAGTGCGGCATCGGTCCAGAACTGCAACCCGACCGGTTCCGGGTCGGCGGCGACGGCGCAGAGCATCCGCAGGTACGGGTCGTCGGGCGGGCAGTCCAGTGGGGCGTGCACGAAGGTCGACGTACCGGCCATCTCCTCGACCGTCGCGTCCACCCGGGAGTCCGCCCGGTGCAGCTCGGCCACGATCTCGCGCAGCTCGGCGAGCACCTCGTCGTGGCGTTCCGACGGCAGCCAGCGCCTGTCGAGTTGCACGACGCAGCAGGCGGGGACCATCGGCGGGCGGTCGCCACCGGCCACCACCCCGACGTTGACGGTGGCGGGTCCGAGCAGCGTGTGCCGGCGCCGGTCGAGCCGGGGTACCAGCTCCCGCTCGACCGCCGCGATGAACCGGGCCGCGTGGTAGACCGCGTTCACCCCGTCCTGCGGGACGCTGCCGTGGGTGGCGACACCACGGAACGTCGCCTCCGCCCACATCGCACCCTTGTGTGCCCGGCCGACCCGCAGCATCGTCGGCTCGCCCACGATCGCGAAGTCGGCGCGTACGCCGGCCTCGACGAGTGCCCGCATACCGGGGCTGCCGTTCTCCTCCCCGGCCACCCCGGTCAGCAGCAGTTCACCGTCGAAGGTGACGTCCGGGGCGGCGAGCAGTTCGACGACGGCGATCATCGCCGCGAGCGCGCCCTTCATGTCGACGGCGCCCCGGCCCCAGAGCCGACCTTCGGCGACCCTGGGCAGCAGGGCGTCCGGCATGCCGTACGGCGGCACGGTGTCCAGGTGTGCGTTGAGCATCAGGGTCGGGCCGGGCCGGCTGCCGCATACCCGGGCGATCACGTTCGCCCGGCCGTCCTGCACCGGTTGCAGCTCCACCTCGGCGCCGCAGCCGCGCAGCCGGTCGGCGAGGTAGTCGGCGACCCCCCGCTCGTGTCCGGGATGGTCCTGGTGCCCCTCGACCGCGATCAGCCGGGCGGCCTCCGCCAGCACCGCGTCCGGGTCGATCCGCCCGATCATCCGGCACCACCGGCCAGGGCCGGATCGCGGTGCAGTTCGGCGACGGCCGCCGAGGCGGCGGTGTAGCGGTGCCGGGCCCGCCGGTATTCGGCCCGGTGTTCGTCCGGGGCGGTCAGCGGCTCGCTGTCGTCGAGCACCTCGCAGGCGGCGGCGACGTCCGGCCAGATCCCGGCGCCGATCCCGGCCAGCGCGACGGCGCCGCGCGGCGAGGCGTCCTGGCGCAGCCGCCGCACCGGTGCGGCGCAGGCGGCGGCGAACGCCTCGCACCAGACCTGCGAGCGGGTCACCCCGCCGCCGACCCGGATCTCGGTCGCCGCACCGGCGCCGTCGAGGAGTTGCTCGACGGCCGCCGCGCAGGCATACGCGACGCCCTCCAGCACGGCCCGGGCGACGTCGGCGGTTCCGTGTTCCGGTGCGGCGCCGAGCAGCGCGCCCCGGACCGCCGGATCGTGGATCGGGGCGCTGGCGCCGAGCAGGTACGGCAGGAAGGTGAGTCCGCCGGCACCGGGGCGGCTCCCCCGGGCCAGCCGGTCAGCCGTACCGTCCGGCACCTCCGGGGCGCCGCCGCCGAGCAGGTTCCGCTCGGCCCAGCGGATCGCCAGCCCGGCCGCGTACGAGGAGACCATGCCGAGGAAGCCGTCCTCGCCGGCCCGGGCGAAGACGAACCGGTCGACACCGGCCCTCGGCTCGGCCACCGGGGTGACGATCTGGGCGGCGGTGCCGACGTTGACGTAGACCCGGCCGTCGGCGACCGCCCCGGCGCCGAGCGCGGCGCAGGAGACGTCACCGCCGCCGGCCACCACCGGGGTACCGGGGGGCAGCCCGGTCACCTCTGCCGCCTCGGGCCGGACGACTCCGACGATCTCCGCCGAGCCCTGCACCCGGGGCGCCAGCCGCTCGTCGGCCCCGCAGCAGGCCCAGAGCCGGGGCTCCCACCGTCGGCTGACGACGTCGTAGAGCAGGGTGCCGGCCGCGTCGGTGGGGTCGGTGCCCCAGTCGCCGGTGAGGTGGTGCCGCAGCACGTCCTTTGGCTGGACCAGCCGGACGGCCCGGCGTACCGCCTCGGGTTCGTGCCGGACCAGCCAGGCCAGCTTCGGGGCGCTGAACGCCTCGACCACCGGGTTGCCGGTCAACTCGCCGAAGAGGTCGCCGCGCTCGCGCAGCGCCCGTACCTCGGCGACGGCCCGCCGGTCCGCCCAGGTCATCGCCGGCCGGACCGGCCGGTCCCGGTCGTCGAAGAGCGCCACCGCGTGCATGTGGCCGCTCAACCCGACCCCGGCCACCGCGCCCGGGTCGAGGTCGGCGAGCGCCTCCCGGACAGCACCGGAGGCCGCCCGCCACCAGTCGTCCGGGTCCTGCTCGTGCCGGCCGGGTCGGCCGGTGTCCGACGGGTAGTCCCGGTAGGACCGGGCCGCCGTCGCGCCGGTCGCGGCGTCGACCACCACCGCCTTCACCCCGGTGGTACCGAGGTCGATGCCGACCAGCAGGGCGTTGCCCGGTACGGCGCCGGTCAACGGCTGCGCCGGGGGACGAAGCCGAACTCCATCAGGTATTCCAGGGACTCCTCCGCGACCCGGTCGAAGTCGGCGAGTCCCACCCCGGCCGGTTCGCCGACGCCGATGTTGCCGCCGACCTGCCAGCCCTCCCACTCGACGCTCACGTACCCGTCGAAGTTGATCTCCGCGAGCGCCTCGTACGTCTCCCGGAAGTCGACGAGCCCGCCGCCGAACCAGATGTGGTTGCAGTGCACGATCGTCGGCAGCCCGACCTCGTCCTTGATCTGCACGATGTCGATGTACGGGCCGAGCCGCTTGATCGCCTGCTTGACGTTCATGAACGGCTTCACGGCGACGTAGAAGGCGCCGGTGTCCATAGTCATCCGCAGGTTGCTCGCACCGACCTCGTCGAACATCCGCTCGATCAGCTCGACCCGGTTGAGGATGGTGCCCTGCAACAGCTCGATGCTGACGTTGAGGCCGAGCGTCGAGGCGTGCGCGGCCACCTCGGTGATCGCCTCCCGGCACTGCCGCCAGGCGTCCTTGCGACTGAGCAGCACGTTGAGCGGCGGGTCGTAGTAGCCGTCGCCGATCAGCGTGCAGACCGACTTCGCGCCGAGTACGGCCGCCGCGTCGAGCGCCTTCTTGAACGACTCGATGCCGCGCTCCCGGTCGAACTCCCGGGGGCTGACGAACGTGGTGTGGTGGCCGAGGTAGCCGATGTCGATGCCGACCCGTTCCGCCGTGGCGCGGACGTCCCGCAACTGCTGGTCGTACTCGGCCTTCGGCGCCTCCAGCAGCTTGGCGAAGATGAAGTCGACGCCGTCGTAGCCGTACTTCGCGGTCTGCTCCACGCACCAGGTCGCCGGCTTGTCCCCCCAGGAGTTCCAGGCCGGGCCGGCAGCCTCCAGTCGGCCCCAGGGCATGTTCGGCCAGACCTCAAAACTGATCTTCACCGGATGTCTTCCCTTCCTCGGATGTGCGACGGGCTACAGGTGTGGGACGAGGTCGGAGATCCGCCGCGTCGCCTCGGTGTTGTGCTCGGCGGCGCCGGGCATGTTCGCGCTCATGAACACCTCAGGTGTCTCGCCGCGCCGGATCTGGATGCCGAGTGCCTCGACGATGATCGCGTCGAGCAGGGCGAGACCGACCACACTCGACGACGGCCCGGCGGACGGCAGCCCGGGGCCCAGCTCGACGAGCGCGTCGCCGGGCGGGCAGTGGTTGTCGACGACCACGTCGGCGATGTCGTGCAGTCGTGGACCGGGCCGGGAGATCGCCGAGGCGTACCGCCGGGAGGTGATCGCGATCAGCGGCACGCCGCGCGCCTTGGCGGCTTGGGCGACCTCGACCGGCAGCGGGTTCGCGCCCGAGTTGGAGGCGACCAGCAGGACGTCGCGGTCGCCGTCGAGCCGGTACCCCGCCAGCACCGCTTCGGCGTGGCCGGCCTCCCGTTCCAGCACGGTGCTGCGTACCGCGCCCTCGTGCAGCATGTGCGCCGGCCGCAGGATCGGGCAGACCCGCACCGCACCGCCGGCCCGGTAGAACGCCTCCTCGCCGAAGATGTGCGAGTGGCCGCTGCCGAAGACGTAGAAGAGGCCCTTGGCGGCGAACGACCGGGCGACGAGTTCCGCCGCCCGCCGCACCGCCGGCAGCTCCTCGGTCAGGGCGCGGCCGAGGACCTCCTGCACCCGGGCCGCGTACCCGGCGGCGGTCACGTCCCGGGCCGACGAGGCCACGCGGTCGGCGGGCACCGCGCCGCTCACTTGACCGCTCCCGCGGTGAGGCCGCCGACGAAGTACCGGCCGGCGAAGAGGAACGGAACGATGGCGGGAATGACCGTGCAGACCGTACCGGCCATCAGCAGCCCCCAGTTCACTGTGTACTGGCCCATGATCGCGCTGAGCCCGATGGGCAGGGTCTTGAGCTGGTCGCTGACGATGAGCTGCGAGGCGAACACGAACTCGGTCCAGGAGAAGACGAAGGAGTAGACGGCGACCGTGGAGATGCCCGGGGCGAGCAGCGGCAGGACGATCCGCAGCATCATCCGGACCGGGCCGGCCCCGTCGACGGCGGCGGCCTCGTCGATGTCCCGGGGGATCGCGAAGAAGAAGCCGCGCAGCAGCCAGGTGCAGAACGGTGCGGTGAAGGCGACGTTCACGATCACCAGCGCGTTCCTGGTGTCGATCAGCTGCACCGAGGCGAACGCCTGGTAGAGCGGCACCAGCAGCAGTGTCCCCGGAATCATGTACGCCACCAGGATCGCGCCGGCCACCTTGTTGCCGCCCGGAATGCGCAACCGGTACAGCCCGTACGCCGCCGCGAACGACACCAGCACGGTGAAGAAGGCGGTGGACAACGCGATCACGAAGCTGTTGGTGAGATAGCTCGGGTAGTCCGTCGCGGTGAAGAGCTGCCGGAAGTTGTCCAGGGTCGGGTTCGCCGGGAACAGCGTCGGCGACGTCCGCAGGATCTCCTCACGGTCCTTGAACGCCGAGATCGTGATCCAGTAGAGCGGGCCGAGCACGATGGCGGTGAGCACGGTCCAGGTGACCAGGCGCGGCAGCCGCGCCCAGGAAAGCCGGGACATCACGGGCGGCCGGGTTGTCACGAGTCCTCCTTCGGCTTCGCGACACGGATGTAGAAGAACGCGAGGGCGGCCAGCAGGATGATGGTGATCATGCTGACGGCGGCGGCGTCGCTCGCCTGGAACTGGTTGAACGCCTTGTTGTAGATGAAGACCGGGGCCGTCGTGGACGCGTCGGCGGGTCCGCCCTTGGTGACCAGGTAGATCGAGTCGACGATGTTGAACGACCAGAGCGACCCGACCAGGCCGAGCGCGAAGAGCACCGGCTGGAGCAGCGGAAAGGTGATCCGCCAGAACGTACGCCAGGCGTCGGCGCCGTCCACCCGGGCGGCCTCGTAGATCTCGGGGGGAATGGTCCGCAGCGCGCCGAAGATGACGACCGCGCCGAGCGGGAACCAGTGCCAGCTGTTCATCAGGATCAGCGCTGGCATCGCCAGGGCACTGTTCCCGAACGGGCTGCCCAGCCCGTCGATGCCGATCGCGGCGGCGAGCTTCGGCACGATGCCGTAGTTGCTGTTGCTGAGCCACTGCCAGATGACCGCGACCGCGACCGTGGGGATCACCCAGGGGATCAGCACCCAGGTCCGGGAGGCCCGCGCCCAGCGACCCGAGTGGCCGATCAGCAGCGCGGTGCCGAAGGCGATGAGGGTCTGCACCAGGAGGTTGCCGAACAGCCAGATCCCGGAGCGGCCGATCGAGGCCCAGAACGCGCCGTCGGAGAGCGCCTCGGTGTAGTTGTCGAGGCCGACGAAGTTCGAGCTGCTGCCGACGACACCCTGGTCCTGGAGGCTGAGCAGCACGGTGTTCACCAGCGGGTACCCGATCACGCCGAGCATCACCAGCACCAGAGGCGCGACGAGGCCGTACCCGAGCAGGTGCGTGTGCCAGGGCCGGCGACGGCGGGCGGCCGCTCCCGGCCGCCCGGCCGCCCGGGTACCGGGGATGATCTCCCCGGTACCCGGTACCGCGTTGCGGCTGCTCACTTGGCAACCGCCGTACGCATCTGCTCGTCACCCCACTTGGCCGCCGCCTCCGGCGACTCGCCGCTGCTGTACATCCGCTGCACGACCTGGGCCAGGATGTTCTGTCCCGAGATCTTGCCGACGGAGTCGACGTACTGCCCGTCGACGAAGCCGAACAGCGCGCCGGTCTTCGACTGCTCGAGCATGGCGTCGACACAGCCCTGGTACTTCTTGATGACCTCGTTGCTGGTCCAGGACTCGGCGGTGGCGCCGTCGGCGGTGAGCGGCAGGAACAGGCCCGGCTCGGAGTTGAGCAGGGTGCCGTAGTTCTCCGGCTGGAGGACGAACTTCAGGAACGCCTCCGCTCCGGCGGCCTTGGCGTCGTCGTCGGACATCACCATGGCGGCGTTGGAGTAGTAGATGCTGCCCGGCTTGCCGCCGTCCGCCACCGGGATCGGGGCGCAGCCCAGGTCGCTCGCCGGACGGCCGGACTCGGCCTCGAACGGGGCGAGGTACTGCCCCTTCTCGATCGCCATCGCCGCCGCGCCGCTGTTGAACGCCGCCTGCGGCTCGCCCCAGGAGTAGTTGCCGCTGTCCGAGGGCGACTGCTTGA
This sequence comes from Plantactinospora sp. CNZ320, assembly GCF_002846275.1. Lineage (NCBI taxonomy): Bacteria > Bacillati > Actinomycetota > Actinomycetes > Micromonosporales > Micromonosporaceae > Plantactinospora > Plantactinospora sp. CNZ320. The sequence continues at coordinate 571,239 of NZ_PJMP01000001.1, read as the reverse complement.
GCAGGTCCCGGTAGAGGGTGAGGGCCCGGACGGTCTCCGGGGTGTTGAAGTTGATCTCACCGTTGGGGGTGAAGAAGTTCCCGGCCCCGCCGGTCAGCATCAGGCTGTAGAGCACCTGGTCGGTGGCGAGGTTCTTGCCGGCCGGCAGCGCGATCCCCTTCTGGTCGCCCTGGGTGAGCTTCTGGGCGGCCTCCAGCAGCTCGGTGGCGGTCTTCGGCGGCTCGTTGATGCCGGCCTTGGCGAGCAGGTCCTTGCGGTACCAGAGCATCTGCACCATGCCGAAGAGCGGGACGGCCCAGTACTCGTTGTCGTCGCGGTACGGCGCCTTCGCCGCCTCGCCGAAGGTGTGCGTCTTGTCGAGCTCCTCCACCAGCGAGGTCACCGGCCGAACCGAGCCGAGCGGGCGGACGTAGGTGGTGAAGTCGGGGATGGTGAAGAGAATGTCGGGCTGCGTCTTGGACTGCACCGCGCCCGAGATCTTGGTGTAGATCTGGTTCCAGTCCTGGACCTGCGCCTGGACCTTGTATTCGGGGTTCGTCGCGTTGTAGCTGTCGATCAGCTTCTGGAACCCCTCGACCCGGTTCGGTGGCTGCTCCATGTGCCACAGGGTCAGCATCTTGTCGTCGTCACCGGCTGGCCCACTCGAGCCGCCGCACGCGGCGACCGAGAGGCCGACCACCGCGGCCACCGCCACAGCGGTGAGCCGCTTGGCCTTCCCGTACCTCATGAGCTGGTGCTCCTCTCACGGCCTTCAGGTTTCCCGCGAGCTTCGAGATCGTCACGACTTCCCGTGCGGCTGACGACGAGGCTGCGGACTAGACGGACCGAGCGGTGTTGGAATAATGTTCCGGACCATACCGACGCGGTCTAGACCAGTCAAGGGTGAAGGAGCAACCGGTCTGGACCGGACCTGGCCGGGTACGGCCGCCAGCCGGAGATACGGGATGCTCACCTCATGTCAACGCCGAAACACGTCGCGATCACGAACGCGCTCCGCGAGCAGTGCCGGAACCTGCCGGTCGGGTCCCGGCTGCCCTCGGAGAAGGATCTCGCCGTGCGCTTCGAGGTCAGCCGGATGACGGTCCGGCAGGCGCTCGACGCATTGGCCACCGACGGACGGGTGGAACGCGTCCCCGGCCTCGGCACGTTCGTCCGCCGGCCCACCGTGGCGATGGGCCCGAACCTCTCCTCCTTCACCGAGGACATGCGGTCCCGGGGGTTGCGGCCGAGCAGCCGACTCGTGGCGATCGAGGAGGTCGCCGCCTCCCCCGAGGTCGCCGTCGATCTCGGGGTCGAGGTCGACAGCCCGGTCATCCGGCTGGAGCGGCTGCGCTTCGCCGACGACGAGCCCATGTGCCTGGAGGACGCCCACCTGCCGGCCCGGTTCCAGCGCATCCTGGAGGGCGCCGAACTGGAGGGGTCGCTGCACGAGGTGCTGGCGAACGCGGGCGTGGTGGTCGCGGCAGCCCGCCGACGGGTACGCGCGGTCCCCGCTCCGTCCCGCGACGCGCAACTGCTCGGCCTGCCGGAACACGCCCCCGCGCTGGAGATCGTCGATGTCTTCTACGACACCAACCGCCGCCCGGCCCAGCGTTCCCGTTCCCGCTACCGCCACGACCGCTACGAGGTCATGTCCGACCTGCACCGCCCCAGCAACGAACCGAGGGAGACCCACAAGTGACCTGGACCGCCCATACCAGCCCTGACCTCCCCAAACCGGCCGGACCGTACAGTCACGTCATCGACGCGGGGACGCTGGTCTGGACGGCCGGCTTCGGGCCGCAGGACCCGGCCACCGGGCTGCTCCCGGAGGGGATCACCGCGCAGACCGAGCAGGTGCTCGACAACGTCGAGGGCGCGCTGCGCACCGTCGGGCTCGGCCTGGGCGACGTCGTGAAGGCCACCGTGCACCTGCAACACCTCGACCGCGACTTCGCCGCATACAACGAGGTGTACGCCCGCCGCTTCCAGCCGCCCTACCCGGTACGGACCACCGTCGGCAGCACGCTCGCCGGGATCCTGATCGAGGTCGACGTGGTGGCCGTACGCCGTGACCCGGGGCAGGCGGGCTGAGCCGATGGGTGCCGTCCCCCTGGTCGACTCCGTCTGGCTGGTCGGCAGCGGCAGTAACCCCGACGCGCTGACCGACCCGCACGACTGCCACTGCTACCTGATCTGGGACGGCGTGGGCGGCGTACTCGTCGACACCGGGACCGGCCTGGGGGCGCGGGCGTGGCTGGCCGCGGTCGCCGAGGTCTGCGACCCGGCCGCGCTGACCGGCGCGGTCGTGACGCACTACCACGCCGACCACGCCGGTGGGGCCGCCGCCGCTGCGGCCGCCGGGCTGCCCCTGCTGGCCAGCGCCGAAACCGCGGCGGCCCTGGCCACCGCCGACGAGTCACGCACCTCGTTGGCGGTGGCCCGCTCGGCCGGGGTCTACCCGACCGACTACCGGCTCGCACCGGCCGCTGTGCACCGGGTGCTGGCCGACGGCGACACCGTCGAGGCGGGCGACCTCGACATCCGGATCGTCGCCGCACCCGGCCACTGCGACGGCCACCTCGTGGTGATGCTGCGTCGCGCCGGCCGCACCATCCTGTTCAGCGGCGACTGCCTCTTCGCCGGCGGGCGGGTGAGCATGCAGGCGATCCACGACTGCCGGCTCGACAGGTACGCCGAGACGGTGATCGCACTCGCCGCGCATCCGGTCGACGTGCTGCTGCCCGGTCACGGCGAACCGGTGCTGGCCGACGCCCGGGTGGAGATCGCCCGGGCGGCCGAGTCCTTCCGCCGGCTCGTCCCGCCGCCGAACGTGCTCTCCTGACCGTTCCCCGCCGAGGCTCCACAGCGGACGGCCTGTCGGTGGGCTCCCCTAAACTGCGTCGCCATGGCGATGGTGAGTTTCGTCGACGAGACGACCGCGGGCGAGCGCAGCACCGCATGGCACCTGGAGATCTTCGAGGAGCGCCTGCCGCTGCGGGAGGTGATCCGCCGCCGGGTCTTCCAGGAGGTCGCCGAGCACAACGCGAAGGGCGGCGACGTCTTCCGCGGGTTGGTGCAGCCGACCGACACCGAGCGCACGCTCAACGGCTTCAAGCTGCGGCAGCCGCGCCGGATCGACCCGGGCGAGCAGGCCGACCTTGCCCTGGAGGCGTTCTCCCGCAACGGTTTCATCGTCCTGGTCGACGACCGGCAGGTCGACGAGCTGGAGGCGGTGGTGGAGCTGGCCCGGGGGACGCGGATCACCTTCCTCAAGCTCGTACCGCTGGTCGGTGGCTGATGCCGACACCGCTGCTCCGTCCCGAATTCGGCGAACGGATGGCGGAGCTGGCCCGGCGCGGTGACGTCGAGGGCCTCGCCGACGAGACGATGGCCTACACCGCCGGCTACACCGGCCACTGGGGTCCGGAGAGCCGGCACGTGACCGACGCGCTCGGACTCGTCACCGCCGAACGCAGGCCCGACCTGCTGATGGCGATCCTCGACCGCGGCTGCCTGGTCACCGGGGCCGAGCAGCGCCGGGTCACGAACGAGTTGTTGAAGATCCTGGTCAAGCCCTACACCAGGATCGACAGCCCCGACTCGGCCGCCGTCGCGCTCGCCTTCGCCGCCCGGCACACCAGCTACTTCGGCGCGCAGCAGCTGTGGATGATGGCCGCCCTCCTGCGCGAAGCCGGCCGGCCGCTGGCACCGGAGGTCGTCGCCATGATGCGCCGGACCGTCGCGTACGGCTACTGGGGCGCGGCCGACCAGCTCAAGCCGTTCCTGGACACGCTCGACGCACCCCCGCTCAACCCGGGTGAGGCGTGGGCCGACCGCGCGCTCGCCGACCTCGCGTCGCTCGGCCCGGAACAGGCCGGTCGCTGGCACGCGCTGTTCCGGCACGCGGCGACCGCGACCAGCGCCAAACCGAGCCAGAAGTGGGAGGCGACCGGGCGCGGACTCCTCGACGGGTTGACCGAGCCCGGTGACCTGCTGCGGAGCTGGCTCTCGCTGGTCGGCCAGCCCCGCACGCTCCGGCTCAACCGTGGCCAGTGGGAGCACGACGTCAACGAGGCGTTCGACCAGTTCAACGCCACGCCGCTGCGCGGACTGGTCTGGTTGGTCTCCTTCCTGCCCGCCGAGCCCGAGACCGCGCGGCTGCTCGGCGCGCTCGTCGAGACGTCACTGCGCAAGGCCGCCGGGCTCGGCCCACGCAGCCCGAAGATCGCCAACGCGGCGGTGCACGCGCTGTCGCGGATCCCGACCGAGGAGGCGCTCGCCCAGATCGCCCGGCTCGCCGCCCGGGTCACCTACAAGGGCACGCTCAAGGAGCTGAACGCGGCGCTCGACGCCCGGGCCACCGCGCTGGGCCTGAGCCGGGACGAGGTCGAGGAACTCGCCGTGCCGACGTACGGGCTGACCGAGGTGGGCAGCCGGGTCGAACACTTCGGTGACGCCTCGGCGACCCTGGACGCCACCTCCGGGGCGGTCACCGTCACCTGGCGCAACGGCGCCGGAAAGGTCGTCAAGTCGGTACCGGCCTCGGTGCGATCCGCCCACCCGGAGGAACTCGCCGACTTCAGGGCCGCCGTCAAGGACATCGAGAAGATGCTCTCCGCCCAGGCGGAACGCCTCGACCGGCAACTCCTCGCCCAGCGGGTCTGGCCATTCGACGCCTGGCGCGCCCGCTACCTCGACCACCCCCTGGTCGGCACGCTGGCCCGCCGGCTGATCTGGCTCGTCGACGACGTGCCCTGCGGCTACGCCGACGGCGCGCTGCGCACCCACGAGGGGAAGGAGATCGTGGCCGGCGAGACGGTCCGGCTGTGGCACCCGATCGGTCGCGAGGTGACCGAGGTGCTCGCCTGGCGCGCCTGGCTGGAGGCCCACCGCATCACCCAGCCGTTCAAGCAGGCACACCGCGAGGTCTACCTGCTGACCGCCGCCGAGGAGAACACCCGGGTCTACTCCAACCGGTACGCCGCACACGTGCTGCGCCAGCACCAGTTCCACGCCCTGGCCGCCGTCCGGGGCTGGCGCAACAAGCTGCGGATGATGGTCGACGACATGTACGAGCCGGCCACCCGCGAGCTGCCACAGTGGGGGCTGCGTGCGGAGTTCTGGATCGAGGGCATCGGTGACGAGTGGGAGGTCGACACCACCGATTCGGGGGCGTACCTGCGGATCGCCACCGACCAGGTCCGGTTCTATCCGATCACCGCACCGGAGCACTACGCGCACGCCGGTGGTGGCGGCTACGAGCAGTGGGTGTCGCATGAGGCCCAACCGACCGAACCGCTGCCGCTGGCCGAGGTCCCGCCGCTGGTGCTCAGCGAGATTCTCCGCGACGTCGACCTCTTCGTCGGGGTCGCAAGCGTCGGCAACGACCCGAGCTGGCAGGACGGCGGTCCCGGCGGGCGGTTCCGGGAATACTGGGCGTCCTACAGCTTCGGCGAGCTCAGCGGCACCGCCCAGACCCGCCGGGAGATGCTCGAACGCCTCGTCCCCCGGCTGGCCATCGCACAGCGGGCGAAGGTCGAGGGCCGGTTCCTCGTGGTCCGGGGCGACCTCCGCACCTACAAGATCCACCTCGGCTCGGGCAACATCCTGATGAGCCCGAACGACCAATATCTCTGCATCGTGCCGAAGCAGACGGTCGGCACCGGCACCGGCGACGTCTTCCTGCCGTTCGAGGGAGACCGGGTGCTCGCCGTCATCCTCAGCAAGGCGCTCATGCTGGCGAAGGACACCCAGATCACCGACCCCACCATCACCACCCAACTCCGGCGCTGACGGCCAGCCGCGGATAGGCGTCGACCCGTACGGTGGAGCGGTGATCACCTGCGTCGTGCACTACACAATCGACCCAGCGCAGATCGAGGCGTTCGAGCGCTTCGCCCGCGCCTGGATGCGGCTCGTGAACAGGCACGGGGGCGTGCACCACGGCTACTTCCTGCCCGCCGAGGGAGCCAGCGACCGGGCCGAGGCGCTGTTCAGCTTCGAGAGCCTGGCCGCCTACGAGCGGTACCGGGCGCTGTTCGGGGTCGATCCGGAGTTCGTGGCGGCGGACCGGATCCGCGACGAATCGGGGTGCGTCCTGCGCTACGAGCGCACCTTCATGCGTCCACTCCTGCCGACCGACTGAGCACCGCCCCGGCGGGATCCGAGCTGTCAGCCGGGCTTGATCTGCGCGAGCTGCACCAGCAGTTGGACCAGCCGGTACGCCTCCACCACGTTCTGCCCCGTGAAGACGAGGGTGCGGGCACCGGGCGCCCGGGTGACGCCGGGCACCAGGGTGGCCAGGTCGACGGAGTACGGGCCGTACAGGTCGAGCTCCACCCGTACCGGCGTGGGGGTCGAGGTGAGGCGGACCCCCCCCGCGTCTCCGGACCGCCTCGGCGGCACCTCGGCGGATCCGCTCCCGGGCCTCCTCGGGATGCAGTGTCTCCGCCGCCGCCTGGCCGAGTGCCCGCTTGACCTCGACTGTCACCGCCTCCGGCACCAGCTCCCGGAGTTCCGCGCAGGCCGCGTCGTCCCCGCTCAGCAGCACCACCGGTACGCCGTAGTGGCCGGCCACGGCGGCATTGAGCCCGATCTCGCCCACCGACCGCCCGTCAAGCCGCACGTCGAGGACGGCGTCGCTGATGGTGTGCGCCAGTACCGCCGGCCCCGCACCGGCACGGGCGTGGTATCCGACGAAGAGCAGCGCGTCCGCCCCGGCTTCGAGGCCGGCCACCATGCCCAGCGGGCGCGGCTTGCCGCGGATCAGCCGGGCCCGCCGGTCGAGTTCCTCGGGCAGCAGGTTGCGAAACGGGCCGTGCGAGTCCGCGACGCAGACCTCGGCGTCGGGCTCGGCGTCCAGCACACCGGCGACCGCCGCATTCACCTCGGCCGTCATCAGCGCGCGTCCGCGTTCGTAGTCGTAGCCGCCCGGGTTCGTCTCGGTGGGATGCACCACTCCGGAGACACCCTCCAGATCAGCGGATATCAACACTTTCAGCCGGTTCGCCATCACACCACCGTAGTCAGTTGTGATCGACCACCACGACGTCCCCGTGCCACGACGACCACCGACCGGCCGCGGCTTCGTAGAGTCTTCCCAGTACACGGGGGATGGGAGATGGGCATGTTCGACGACACCGGGCTGCTGCGATCGCATGAGGAACGGGCGTACCGGCTGCTGTTGCGGCTCTCCACGGCCCGGCCCGCCGACCTCGCCAGGTTGGCCGACGTACCGTTGGGCGAGGCCGCCGCGGCGTTGGATGGCTTGCGTAACAAGGGATTGGCCATGGCCCGGCCCGGCCCGGATCCCGTGTTCGAGCCGCTGCCGCCGGATGTCGCGCTCGGCAACACGCTGCTGCGCTGGCAGGAGTCGCTGGAGAGCGCCCGCCAGGCGGTGGCCGCGCTGACCGAGGAGTACCGGAGCAGCGCCCGGCGCCGCAACGCCGACCACCTGGTCGAGGTGGTGGTCGGTACGGCCGCGTTGCGCGACCGGCTGCGGGACCTCCAGGAATCGGCCCGGGAGGAGATCCTCTGGTTCTGCCGGGCCAATCCGCTGGCCATGTCCGGCGCGGAGAACGCCGAGGAGTCCGGGGCGCTGGCCCGTGGCGTGCGCTACCGGGCGATCTACGAGCGAGCCCTGCTCGAGGCACCCGGTGAACTGGAGAGCATCGCGGAGAGTGTGCGCGCCGGTGAGGAGGCCCGTACCCTGCCGACGTTGCCGGTCCGGATCGCCATCGCCGACCGGGCGACCGCGATCTGCCCGCTGGTGCCGGACGACGAGCGCGACGTCGGGGAGCCGACCGCCGCGCTGATCCGGCGCAGTGAGTTGCTGGACGCGCTGCTGGCGCTCTTCGAGAGCCACTGGGACCGGGCGACACCGATCCGCTGGGACGCCGACCAGGGTGGACTCGTCGACGACGCACCCGACGACGCGCTGGACGACGGCGAGCGGTTCCTGCTGTCGCTCTTCGTGGCCGGTTTCCCGGACAAGTCGATCGCGTCGCAGCTCGGGGTCAGCCGCCGGACGGTGCAGCGCCGGCTGGAGCGGCTGATGGCGCTGGCCGGAGTGGACACCCGCACCGGGCTGGCCTTCCAGGCCGCTCGCCGGGGCTGGCTCTGACCAGCGGTCGTCACCCTCGGCCGGCGGTGACCGCCGGCCGAGGGGGTGACGACCTGCGTCGGGGCGGGACGGCGGCACCTCCGTCCCGCCCCGTCCCCGTTGCGCGCAGGCCGTACGCCCGGATCACGGTCTGGGTGACCGGGTTGCCGGAGCGGTCGACGAACTCGGGTACCCGCAGCGCGAGAGTGTCCCCGGTGCGGATGGAGGCCGGTTCCGGTATCCCGCGCGGCGAGGCCGGGCGGGATACCGGGGCGACTCAGGTCTTCTCGGCCCTACGGGCACGGCAGCTGGTGGACCGCTCGGTCATCCCGGTCAGCAGGGCGCCGAGGTCGTTGCACGGCCACCCGTGGCTCACCCGGTGCTGCCAGACCGGGCCGGTGGTCACCCACTCCTCCCGCTCCCTGGGTGTGGCCACGAACCGGGACGTGTCGTTCCATGCACAGGTCTGCCAGGGGCGCCATCCGAACCGCTGCTCCTTTGCCAAGGGGAATCCGCCGTCGTCGGCGTCCCAAGTGGTGATCCGTGTCGAGTTGGCCGGGGTAACCCGGTAGACGATCCGGTCCGGGATCCGGTTCCGTTCCACGCGCTGTCCGTCGTGGCGGTGGGGCTGGCGAGGGTCAGGGCCGGCGTCGCCCGGCCACGCCGTGCCCGCGCGACGAGTCGCTGGCCGTCGTCGTTCGTCACCGTCAGCATCGGAATCAGCGGGCTCCTTCGACCTCCACGAAGACGCCGTCAACGGCGACAGTCGGAGTCTGTGGCCGAAGCGTTTGCCGGTCAGCAACCTTGCGGTGCCGCAGAGGCGACATGGCGCCAAGTGGACACCGGGCCACCACAGCGGGTATCTGCGATGTTCACCCAGCGGGATGATCGGACAGGCTTAGACAGTACAGCATCTGATGTACTATCGGCCCATGCAGACGTCGGCCCACGGAGCGGCGCTGGCGCGCTTCGGTCACGCACTGTCGGATCCGACCCGGGCACGACTCCTGCTGGCCCTGCGCGACGGCCCGGGTTACCCGGCCGAACTGGCCGAGCTGCTCGGCACCACCCGGCAGAACCTGTCGAACCACCTCGGCTGCCTGCGCGGCTGCGGCCTGGTGGTCGCCGTACCGCAGGGGCGCCGGACCCGCTACGAACTGGCCGACGCCCGGCTGGCACACGCCCTGGCTGACCTGCTCGGCCTGGTCCTGGCGGTGGACCCGGCCGCCTGCCCGGACGCCGCGACCAGGGGTTGCTGCTGATGGCCGCGCCGCTGCGGCTGCAACCGGCCGGCCCGGCACCGGCCCGCCGCGCCCTGCTCACCCGACGGATCCGGCTGCTGGTCGCGGCGACGATCACCTACAACGTCGTCGAGGCCGTGGTGGCGATCACCGCCGGCACGCTCGCCTCCTCGACCGCCCTGATCGGATTCGGTCTGGACTCGGTGATCGAGGTTTCCTCGGCAGCGGCCGTGGCCTGGCAGTTCGCCGGCCGGGACCCGCAGTCCCGGGAGAGGGTCGCGTTGCGCGTCATCGCGCTCTCCTTCTTCGCCCTCGCCGGCTACGTCACGGTCGAGTCGGTACGCGCCCTCGTCGGCGGCGCCGAGGCCGCACACTCCACCGTCGGGCTGGTACTTGCCGCGCTGTCCCTGGCCGTCATGCCACTGCTCTCCCACGCACAGCGGCGCACCGGCCGGGAACTCGGTTCCCGTTCGGCGGTCGCCGACTCCAAGCAGACCCTGCTCTGCACCTACCTCTCGGCGGTGCTGCTGGTGGGACTCGGCCTGAACAGCCTGTTCGGCTGGTCCTGGGCCGACCCGGTCGCCGCGCTCGTCATCGCCGCCGTCGCGGTTAGGGAGGGGCGCGACGCCTGGCGCGGCGACACCTGCTGCGCCGTACCGCTGGAGGCGCCGTCCGACACCGACCGGTCCGTCGCCGCCGTCAGCACCGGCGACGGGTGCGGCTGCCAGTCCGGCTGCTCCGGTCGCCCGGACTGATCCCCCGGGACGATCCGGTCAGCCGGTGCCACCGCCACCGGCGGGCCTGTCGACATCGGTCGGGCCCGTCGCACCATCGGTCGGGTCCGTCGTACCACCGGTCCGGTCCTCGAAGCTGTCTCCCGGCCTGCCTCCGGCCCGGCGTATCTCCCGTTCCGCCTGGTCATGCGGCAGCCCGGTGGTGCCGAGCAGGTCGGTGCCGATCGCGCGGACCTGCGCGACCAGCACGCTGCCGGAGAAGCCGAGACCCTGCCGGTAGGCGACGCTCGCCTGCTCCACGGCGTGGCACACCAGGCCAGACGCCTTCGGCAGCGAACCACGGCGAAGATCCCGTTGCACCACCCGGGCCGCCTCCGCCAGCCCGCAGAGCGAGGCCACGAGTTCGGCCGGCGCCGGTTCGTCGTCGCGCAGCAGGGTCACCGCCCGCCGGGTGAGCACCCGGGCGTTGCGTACGGCCCGTTCGAGGTATTCCGCGGCACTCACGTACCGCTGCAACGCGGCCCTGGATCGCCAGCGCAGCGGTGCGATGGTGGCGGCCTCCCGCCCCTCGGGCAGTACGTCGTAGAACTCGTCGAGCTTCTCCTCACCCCGGGTCAGCGCGGCCAGCGCCTCCTGCACGCGGTCCTGGTCGCGCTCGGCGAGACCACGCGCGGTCATCGTCAGGCTGTCCACGAGTACGTCGAGAGCCGGCCGGGCCACCCGCGACACCACGGTCACCGGGTTCACCGGCAGCAGCAGGGCCATCACCGCCAGCGCCACGGCGCCACCGATCAGCGCGTCGATCAGACGGGCGAAGTAGATGCCCTCGGTCGGCGGGCGCAACGTGGCCACCAGTACCGACGAGGTGGCCGCCTGGGAGACCACGCCTGCCGATCCCCCGGCCAGGATCGTCACCGCCATGGCCAGGGCGGCCCCCACGCCGATCTGCCACGAGCCGGTACCGATCAGGTAGATGAGCCCGTCACCGACGGCGATCCCGGCGATCACGCCGAGCACCAGTTCCACCGCCCGGCGCAGGCGCTGGCCGGACGAGATTCCGAGGGTGACCATGGCGGCGATCGGCGCGAAGACCGGCTGCGGGTTGCCGACCAGTTCGGCGGCGAGGAACCAGGCCAGGGCGGCCGCCAAGGCGCTCTGCACCACGACCACCTCGACCGCCCGCAGTTGGCGCCACCGTTCGACGAACGCGCCGCGAATCTTCGTGATCCGCCGGGTGCGCATCACCGCCGCCCGGGCGGTCTGCCGGCCACCACAGTGCCACGATAGGGACGGGGTACGGCGGCAGCGGGCGGATCTGGCATATCGGACCGGGTGCCCGGCGACAGTCGGTTCGTACCTTTTCCGGCTCGACGTCGAGGTTCCTCCCGGCCTGCCCATGCTGCGCGCACCGGACCGGCGGCGGCACCTGCGCCGGAGCACTGCGCAGCGGCGCCCGCCACGCATCACCGCCAAGCATCGCCGACCGGCGCTTGAAGTGGCGCCGGGCGGGAATGCCAGGCCGGTAGTCGGACGATCATGGGGAGCGACCCAACCGAGAGACGGATCATGGCACGGATCGTCACACCGTACGGGCGGCACTCCACCGCCGAGGAGGTCGTCGCCGGAATCGACCTGTCCGGACGCCGGGCCATCGTCACCGGAGGTGTCTCCGGGATCGGCCTGGAGACGGCGCGAGCGTTGGCCGGTGCGGGCGCGCAGGTGACGGTGACCGCCCGGGACGACGACGTCAACCAGGCCGCCGCCGACATCGCGGCGTCGACCGGAAACACCGACGTGCGGGTGGCCCGCCTCGAACTGACGAACGTCTCGTCCATCAGAGCCTTCGTGGACGACTGGGAAGGCCCGGTGCACATCCTGGTCAACAACGCCGGCGTGATGGCCCTGCCCGAACTGCGCCGAACCTCGCAGGGCTGGGAGGAACAGTTCGCCGTCAACCACCTCGGCCACTACCTGCTCGCCATGGGACTGCGCGACGCGCTGGCCCGGGCCGAGGGCGCCCGCATCGTCTCGGTCAGTTCGAGTGCCCACCACCTCTCCCCGGTGGTCTTCCAGGACGTCCACTACCTCTCCCGCCCGTACCACCCGCAGCAGGCGTACGGGCAGGCCAAGACCGCCGTGGCGCTCTTCGCCGTGGCTGCCGCCAGTCGCTGGGCCAGGCTGGGCATAACCGCCAACGCCCTCAACCCGGGCGCCATCGCCACCGGACTACAGCGGTACATCGGCGGCGACCTGGGCGTTCCCATCGACCTGCAGAAGAACCCGCAGCAGGGGGCGGCCACCTCGGTACTGCTGGCCACCTCGCCACTGCTTGCCGGCGTCACCGGCCGCTACTTCAACGACTGCGCGGAGGCCACCCCGGTCACCGTCGCCCCCACCGACCAGGCGGAACTCGCCTCGTCAGTCGCCGACTACGCGATCGATCCGGAGAAGGCCGACCAGCTGTGGCGGATGTGCGACCGGATGGTCTGTTGACCCGGGACAGCCCGACGGGGATGGCGCCGACCGGCGCCATCCCCGTCGTGGTTTGCCGTTACCTGGCCGTACAGGTCAGGGTCGGTGCGGTGTTCGTGCCGTTCCAGGAAGCGTTGAACCCGAAACTGGTGCTGCCGTTGGCGCTCAACGAGCCGTTGTAACTCGCGTTCGTGGCCGTCACCGACGACCCGGACGAGCTTATCGACGCGTTCCACGAACTGGTGATGCTCTGGTTGTTGGGCCAGGTCCAGCCCACCGTCCATCCCGAGATCGCGGCGTTGCCGGCCCGAACGGTGACCTGGGCACCGAAGCCGCCCGACCACTCGTTCGTCTTCGCGTACGTCGCGGTGCAACCGCCGTTGCCGGCCGGCGGGGTGGTGGGCGGAGTGGTCGGCGGGTCCGTCGCAGGCGGGGTGGTCGGCGGCGGGTTCGTCGGGTCGCCGCCACCGCCGAAGATCACGTCACTGCACAGGTAGTACGGCTGGTCGAGGTGGCTCGCCTGCCAGATGGTGTAGACGACGTGCCGACCGGTGCGGTTACCGGCGTTCACCTGGGCCTCGTACAGCCCGGTGGTCGGGTAGCTGCCGGTACGCAGCACCAGATCCAGGCTGCCCCAGGTGAGCGGCTGGGTGGTCGGGTCGAAGCCCTGCTTGGTGATGTAGATCAGCATGTAGTCGGCACCGTGCCGGGCGCCGTCGGTGAGCGTCAGCGTGAAGTTGTTAGGCATCGGCTTCGCGACCCAGGCACCGACCGCGTCGAGCGAGGCGTACAGCCCGCCCTGGGTACGGCCGCCGCTACAGAGCTGTCCGTCCGGTACGGCGGCCTGGTGGTTGCCGCCGACGTTCTCCCGGTACAGGCCGTTCCAGTTCCACATCGTGTTCGGGTTGGCCTGCCAGGCCTGGGCGCACATCGGGTCGGTCTGCGCCATGTTGGGGTTGAGGTGGTCGTCGCCCCAGCGCTCCCAGCACCCGTAGTTCCGGGAGGGCGGGTTGGTGACCGATCCGTGCGCCGAGGCCGGGCCGGCCTGGTTGACCACGACCATCGTGAGCCCGGTGACGAGGACGGCGACCGCACCGAATATCACGCGGCGGGCACTTCGTGCAGCTTTCATCTGTGCTCCAACATTCCGCCGACGCCTGTGTCGCTCGACGGGATGCCCTGGCCCACGAGGAAACACGCGCCGACACCAACATCGATGATCTCGAAAAGCGCAGGCAAGACGGCTGCCCGCCTGCGATGGCTCGGTGGCTCCCGCAGTGATCGTACTAGAGACATGCAAATATGTGAATCTCATTCCGGGAGTTTCCCGGCCACCGGCGAACTCGGGCGGCCGCCGGTGGCTTGTCGGATCACCGGAGGTGTGTGCAATATATTGCATGCCCGTCCCCCGAAACGCTCCCGCGATCGACCGGCGCCTGCTGCGCGACGACGTCTACCACCGGCTCCGGGAGGTCATCGTCGACGGCAGCCTGGCACCTGGCGAGCAGCTACGCGACGTGGAACTGGCGGCCTGGCTCGGGGTCAGCCGCACCCCGGTTCGAGAGGCGTTGCTGCGCCTGGCGGAAGCGGGACTGGTCGTGGCCCGGCCGGGACGCTCCACCACCGTCAGCTCGCTGGACCTGCGCGACGTGCGGGATGCCCGCGACGTGGTGGCGGCAATGCACGAACTGGCCGTACGCGATGCGGTGGGCAGCCTGACCGAGGACGATCTGGCGGCGATGCGCGAGGCGAACCGGCGGTTCGGTGCCGCGATCGAGCGGGGCGACGTCGAGGCCGCGCTGCGGGCCGACGACGACCTGCACGCCGTTCCGGTGAAGGTCACCGCGAACCGGGCGCTGACCGCCGTCCTCGAGCAGTTCACCCCGGTGCTGCGGCGAGCCGAACGGCTGCGCTTCTCCTCGCTGGCCGGCCGGGACTCGCTCACCCGGCACGACGAGCTGATCCGGCTCTGCGCCGCCGGAGACGCGGATCGGGCCGCGGCCGTCGCCTTCGACACCTGGCGCACCCTGTCGACCACCGAATCGACCACCGAGGAGTGACGATGGCCCTCTCCGACTTTCCGCGCCACCGGCTGACCTTCGGGCCGAGCCCGGTCCACCCGCTGCCCCGACTCACCGCTCACCTCGGCGGCGCGTCGATCTGGGCCAAGCGCGAGGACTGCAACGCGGGGCTCGCCTACGGCGGCAACAAGACCCGCAAGCTGGAGTACATCATCCCGGACGCGCTGGCACAGGGCGCCGACACGCTGGTTTCGATCGGCGGTTACCAGTCCAACCACACCCGCCAGGTCGCCGCCGTTGCCGCCTCGCTGGGCCTGAAGGCCGTACTGGTGCAGGAGAACTGGGTCGACTGGCCCGACTGCGTGAGCGACCGCGTCGGCAACATCATGCTGAGCCGGATCATGGGTGCCGAGGTCCGGCTCGACCCGGCCGGCTTCGGCATCGGGTTCAAGGACTCGTGGAAACGCGCGATCGAGGACGTGCGGGAACGGGGCGGTAGGCCGTACCCGATCCCGGCCGGTGCCTCGGACCACCGGCTCGGCGGTCTCGGGTTCGCGAACTGGGCATACGAGGTGGAGCAGCAGGAGCGCGAACTCGGCGTCTTCTTCGACACCATCGTGGTCTGCGCGGTGACCGGCTCGACCCAGGCGGGCATGATCGCCGGGTTCGCCGCCGCTGAGCAGGCCGGGGCCCGGCCACGTCGGGTGATCGGGATCGACGCGAGCGCGAAGCTCGACGAGACACGTGCCCAGGTCGCCCGGATCGCGCGGGCCACGGCGGAGTTGATCGGTGTGGGCCGGCCGCTGCGCGACGACGAGATCAGCGTCCTGCCCGGCTGGGCCGGCGACCGCTACGGGATCCCGGTGGAGTCCACAATGGAAGCGATCCTGCTCACCGGCCAGCTCGAAGGCATGATCATCGACCCGGTCTACGAGGGCAAGTCGATGGCCGGCCTCATCGACCTCGTCACCAGCGGCGAGATCCCCGAGCAGTCCACCGTGCTCTACGCGCACCTGGGCGGCCAGCCGGCCCTGAACGCCTACAGCGGCCTGTTCACCCAGACCCGCCCGACAACCCGCTGAGCGCGGCCGGTCCCGCCGGACGTGCCGACCGGCGATGCCGTACGGCGGGTCCGTGGCGCGTTCCGACTCCGGGCTGTCATGATCGCCTCCATGGGCCTCACCCGCCGTACCCTGGTCAATGCCGGTCTCGCCGCCGCCACCGCCGCGCTCGCCGGCTGTGACCGCCCCGACGGCGCGGCGCCGGACGCGACGTCGAGCAGCGCCGGCCACCGGACGCGCACGACCGGAAGCGGAAGCGCCGCCAGCGGCGCACCGACGGGTACGCCGACCCCCGGCGACGCCCTCGGCCCGGCGAGCGAGCCGGAACCGGTACCCGGCAACCGCCTCGGCTACGCGGCGGAGGTGACCACCCTGCTCAAGCGGCACCTACCCGCCACCGCCGACACCTTCCAGCACAGCGGCTTCCCCGGCGCGGTCGCCACCATCCTGGTCAGAGGGGTCGCCACCGTGCACACCGCAGTCGGCGAGGCACTGCGCTACGGCGCCGGGCCGAAACTCCTGCCGGCCGGTCAGCGGGTCCCGATGCGCCCCGACTCGATCTTCGACCTCGCCTCGGTCACCAAGGTCTACACAGCGATCCTGCTGCTCCAGCAGGTCGAGCGGGGCCGGGTCGACCTCGACGCCCCGGTCCGCGGCTACCTGCCGGACTTCAGCGGTACCGGCAAGGATCGGGTCACCGTCGAGATGCTGCTCACGCACACGAGTGGCCTTCCGGTCGGTGCCAAGGTCACCGGCCTGCCCGACAACACCGCGCGCTGGAACGCCGTGCTCAGCACCCCGCTGCTGGCCGGCGCGACCCCGGGCGACACGTTCCGCTACTCAAGCGTCGGGCTGATGGTCGCCGGCAAGATCGTGGAGAAGGTCACCGGCCAGCGCCTCGACCAGGCCCTGAAGACGAACCTGACCGGGCCGCTCGGCCTGCGCGACACCGGCTTCAACCCCAACACCTGGCTCTCCGCCACCGCCCGGGCGACCCGGCTGGTCGCCACCGACGCCCGCTCCTCCCGAGGACTGCTTCGCGGCATCGTGCACGACGACGTCGCCAACCACCTCGGCGGGATCGCCGGGCACGCCGGCATCTTCGCCTCCGGCAGCGACCTCGCCGTGATCGGCCAACTCCTGCTCGACGGCGGCACCTACCGGGGCACCCGGATCCTGTCCGCCGAGACCGTGGCGCGGATGCTCACCGACCACAACGCCGGCAAGCCGGCCGTCGACCCCGACCGGCCGCACCGCACCGCCGCGCACGGCCTCGGCGTCGTACTCGACCAGCCCTGGTTCATGGGTCGGCTCTCCTCCCCCGGCACCTTCGGCCACACCGGGTTCGCCGGCCCCTCGCTGCTCGTCGATCCTGCCCGCAGTCTCGTGCTCGCGCTGCTCACCAACCGGGCGCATCCCAACTGGAGCTGGGCCGACCCCGATCCGGTACGCGCCGCCGTGGCGGACCTGCTCGCCCGCTCCGTCAGGTGATCGACGGCTCCACCACGAGCCGGTACTCCCCCGGCGCCCGGAACCGCCGCCCGTCCGCCTGCCCCGACGCGGCGGCGGCCGCGGTACCCGGAGGTGCCACGGCCGCCACACGGTCGGGTCGGAGCCGTCCTCACCGCCGGGGTGGGATGGCGACTCCCTTGCGGTGGTTCTTGCCCCTGCCGTCGGGGCGGTAGTTGCCCTCGACGTTGCCGGCCGCGTCCACCGAGAACCAGTTGATCCTGGTGCCGTACCGCACCGTCAGGATCTCGCCGCCCTCCCGGATGCCGGCCGAGCCGTAGAGCGTGGACGAGTACGTCGGCTTGCTGCCGTCGAGGGTGTAGAAGACCGCCGCCGGCTCGTTCACCTCGAACCTGACGTCCACCATCCCGGGCGTGGCGCTGCGGGTGACCGACAGGGAGCTCTCCGGCCGCCTGCGGTCGGTGTCGAAGTCCCGGGCCACCCGCATCAGCTCGACGAGACCGTTGGCGAACTCCATCGTCTCGTCGTGCGCCTCGGCCCACTCCGGCTGGAACGAGGTGCCGACCTCGAAGTTCCAGGCGTAGATGCCGTACCTGTACCAGAGCATGTCACCGGAGTTGCCGGCGGCCGAGTAGAGCACGTCGGAGATCGGGCCGGTACGCGCCGGGGTGACCGCCATGTTCCGGTGCCGCTTGATCGAGGTCAGGATCCGCGACGAGGCGCCCCAGAAGAACGACTCCTCGCCGAGGGTCGGCCGGGGTGCCGAGATCCGGCCCGGCGTGGCGTACGCGCCCGGCGACCACATGAAGTAGTTGCCGGAGGAGTGCAGGTTCATCGAGAACTTGATGTTCGGTCGGGAGGCGAGCCAGTCGAGGTTCCGGTTCTCCGGCTCGGACAGCTCGCCCGGTCCCGCGTACGTGCCGCTGGTGCAGCTCGACGAGGCACCCGAGTAGCCGTCGAAGAGGCTGTACTCGGTGTAGTTCCGGTTGTTGTCCACGCCCCAGGAGTTGCGGCCGAGGGCGTCCGCCGCCCCGGTCTGCGGGCAGTGGTTCGTCATGTTCTTGCGCTGGGAGTTGAAGTCGTAGAACGAGTAGTGCCCGCCGTCGGGGTTGATCGACGGGGCGATCCAGATGTCGAGGTTGTCGAGCAGGTCCCTGGTCTTGCGATCGTGGCCGTAGTTGCGCAGCAGCCGTTCGGCGGTCTCGATCGTGACCAGTGGCGGCACCCACTCCCGGGCGTGCTCCTGGGCGTACGCGAGGACTCCCAGTTTCCTGGTGCTGCGGTCCTTGCCGATCCGGATCGCGTACACCGGATGCGGGTCGCGCGAGACGCTGGCCGGCGCGTTCAGGCCGTCGGTAAGCGGCGTCGGCGCGGCCGGCGCGACCACGCCGCCGCCGGTGTCGCCGCGATAGGTGTAGGCGACGAGGAGCGATCCGGCGGTGGCGTTCAACGCCGCGACGACCTCGGCGGCGGTGCTGGTCACCGCGCCTGCGGAGTCGGTGGCGAGACTGACCCGCACGGCACTGCCGGTCACCGCCACCGCGAGCGCCCGGTCGGCGGCGCCGGGGTCGGTGAACTCGACTGTGATGTCGTTGCCACCCTGGTGCCCCCACGCCCTGGAGTCCACCGCGACCCGGCTCGCGTTCGCGGTGCCGAGCACCGCCTGCGCCTTGCGCCGGTAGCCGTTCGTCTTGTACGGCAGCTCGACGATCTCGGCCAGCCTCGGGTACTGCTCGGCGAGCTGGTGGATCCGGTCGTAGAGTTCGGTCGGCGTCAGGTAGCTGGCGACGAAGTCCTTCTGGTAGCCGGGGCCTTCCGGGTTGTCCTTCGGGATGGGCAGCCAGTGGTTCACCTTGGCCACCGCCACGTCCCCGCTCGGGCTGGTGATCTGGACGTAGTTCGGCCGGGCCGTCACAGTGGCGGCGCCACGGTGGTAGAGGTACACCCCGGCGTCCACGAAGCGGGAGATGGTCTGGGTGCCGCCGGAGCCCATCGGCGTGCCGGGGCCGCTGTCCCGGGTGACGGTGAGGGCGTCGGTGGCGGTCTGCCCCTGCGCCCACTTCGCCTCCACCGACAGCACCTGGTCGGTGCCGGAGGTGTAGTAGTCGGCCCGGATGATTTTGACGTCGGCCGGCGCCTGGGTGCTCCGGCGGGACTGGTCGCCTCGTTCTCCGCCGTGTGGGCGGCGATCGTCGCGTCGCGCTCGGCGATGCGGCGGGCCGAGTCGGCCGGGGTGAAGAGCACGTCGCCGATCCGGTAGCCGCTGGCCCGCAACGTGACGACCTCGTTCGGAGTGACGACGGCGTGTGCCACGATGCCGTTCGCGGTGCGACTCACGTGGTGGTCGAGGTCGACGCCGGTGGCGACCAGCCGGTCCAACTCGGCGCTGTCGGCGAGCAGGACCTCCACGACGCTCGTCGCCTCGCCCGCGAGCCGGCCGAGGTCGAGGTGCGGGTTGGCGTCGGAACCGGACGGGGTCGGGGTGGGTGCGCCGGCCGTGGCCGGGCTGACCAGGAGCAGGCCGGCGAGGGCAGCCGACGCGGCGACGACGGCTCGGCGTCGCCAACCGGGGCCAGGATGATCTGACATGGCGTTGCAACCCTTTCTGCGCAGTTCACCCCTGGTGGGATCGGCCGCCAGGGACGTGACGGACCGCTTGATGACACGCAGGATGCAACAGCCGCCTGGACTTGCGGCGATCGTTGCCTACTGCCCGGGCTGGAAAATCTCGAAGATAATCTTGAATCCGTCGTGATCGTCTTGTCAATCACCGACCACAGATGGGCGACTACGCTCCGTAGGCTCGTTCTGCCCCAGTCGCCGGGCAATGGTACGAAAAAAGCCGACCCGGCCCAGGACGATGTCCTGGGCCGGGTCAGATCCGACCGTCGGTCTTGCCGATCAGGAGATGTTGATGTCGCTGCACCACATGTAGGCCTGGTCGAGGTGCGAGGCCTGCCAGATGACGAAGAGGATGTGGTGCCCCGTGCGCCCCGAGGTCGAGACGTTGAACGAGATGTTCTGGGCAGGCGCGTACCGGCCCGTGGTGTGGATCAGGTCGAGGTTGCCCCAACCGAGGCGCTGGGTGGTCGGGTTGAACCCCTGCTTGGTGACGTAGACCCGGAAGTAGTCGGCACCGTGGCTCGCCTGGTCGTACAGCTGGACGGTGAAGCTGCGGCCGACGTTGGTGGTCTTCCAGGCTCCGGGCTGGTTCAGGCTGTCGTTCCTGGACAGACCGTTGCTGCAGAGCTGGCCGTCCGGGGTACGGCCCTGGAAGTTGCCGCCCAGGCCGTCCCGCAGCGCGCTCATCCAGTTCCACATGGTGTCCGGGTTGGACTGGAACGCCTGGTAACACATCGGGTCCTGCTGCTGCATGGCCGGGTTGGTGTGGTTGTTCCCCCAGGCCTGCCAGCACTTGTAGGCGCGAGTCGCCGGGTTGACGATCGTGCCGTGAGCTTGGGCCGTGCCGGTCCAGACGAGCGAGCTGGCCACCATGGCGAGCACCAGGACGAGCGCTCGGAGGGACTGGTGAGCCGCCGACCGGGGTTGCCGGTCGGACTGGTCGTGGTGGTGTGAACGCACTGTACATCCTCCTTCTTCGGCGCTCAAGATCCGTCTGGGAGCGCTTCCAACGAGTATTACAGCTACGCAATGAAATATCAACGATCGTCTATTAGTGTCCGCCGTGCGTCCAGTTCGCCGGAGTCGCCGCAACTACACTCTAGTTTGTTGGGTTGCGACGGTCTGGGCGATCCGGCCAGCCGCACGCGTACGGCAAAACCGCAGGTGACGGGCGTCGAGCGTCGTCATCTGGCCACACCGACCCTGGCACACCACGCCATTGATCACCACTTGGCGGGCCTGCGACCGCATCCTCCGAGACGCCGCCGGACCGGTCGGACGAGCCTCGTCCACTACCCACGGTCACCTAGACAGCCGGGCATCCACCCCGCGTCACGCCACTGTGGTGCCGCGCGGCGACGACGCACTCAGTCCTGGCGCGCTGCCCTCGGCAGTGAGGTACCGGCGGCCGCCTCCCGGCGCCGGGCGCTCCGGACCGGCGGGTGCAGCGGATGCGGCGGGCGCCGGTGCGGCGGCTGCTCCGACGGATGGCGGGTGGCGCCCCGGGGCGGCTCGGCAGGCAGTCTGCGCTGGAGGATCGCCCGGTGCAGGGTGACCAGCTCGTCGCCCGGCTCCATCCCGTACCGGGTGATCAGCGCGACCCGGGCGCTCCGGTACGCGGCGAGCGCCCCCGCCAGGTCACCGCCCCGGTAACACGCCACCATGAGCTGCCCCCAGGCGCGCTCCCGGTGCGGATGGTCACCGAGGAACTCGTGCAGCAGCACCCGAGCCGCCTCGTACTGCCCACTCCTGTTCAGCACCTGCGCGTACCCCTCGGTGGCGGTGAACCGCTCCGCCTCCAGTACGGCGGCACGGGCGGCCAGCGGCCCACCCTGCCGTACGTCCTGCAGGGGCGCTCCCCGCCAGTATCCGACGGCGCGGCGCAGGTGCAGGCCCGCCTCCGCCAGGTCACCGAGCCGGGCCGCGCACCGCCCCTGTGCCAGCGCGGCCTGGAAGCCGGTCACGTCGAGGGTGATGCTGACCCCCGGCGACGGCACGATCCGCCAGCCGGAGTCGTCACGTACCAGGTCGGCGCGGCCGGCCAGCCACGCCCGCAGCCCGGACAGATAGGTGCGCAGGTTGGCCGACGCCGATCGTGGCGCCGCCGCCCCCCACAGTTCGGCCGCCAACCTGGTACGCGACACGGCGCCGCCGTCGAGCAGCATCAGGGCGAGGGTGCGGCGCCGGTTGCCGACCGGCGCGGCAACCGGTTCCCCGTCCTGACGGATGTCGAACGGCCCCAACAGTCCGACCGCGAGTTCCATCGCGACCGCTCCCTCCCCCGTTGCCGCAGAGCACCGTCCGTCCAGGATGCAACCCGAGGTGTGGAAGAAGCGTGGAAGTTACGTGCAGGGAGCCCCGATAACATCAACAGGTTCCACTGCCGAGCCGAGAAGTCGTCGAAGTGCGAGGTCGGGATGCTGTTGGTTTCGGTGCTGGGACCGCTGCGGGTACTGCGCGACGGCGTCCCGGTCCGGCTCGGGCCGCGACAGGTCGAGGTGCTGTCGATCCTGTTGCTCAACCTGGGTACGTCGGTACCGGCCAACCGGATGGTGAACCTGCTCTGGGGCGACGCCGTACCGCCCGGTGCACCGGCGACGCTGCGCAGCCACGTCTCGCACCTGCGCCGGGCGCTTGGACCGGACTCCCCCGGCACCCCCGGCCCGACAGGCACCACCGTCATCAGTGCCGCCGACGACCCTTCCGGCCGGGGGTACCGGCTGGAACTGGCTCCGGAGCGGATCGACGCACACCGGTTCGAGCAGACGTACGCGCAGGCTCGCCAACTCCTGTCGGCGAACGACACCGAGGCGACGACCCGGGCGGTGGGGGTACTGCACGACGCCCTGGGACTCTGGCGTGGTCCGGCCTTCGCCGACGTGGCCGACCGGCCGTACGCGCTGAACGAGGTCGCCCGGCTCAACGCACTGCACCGCTCGGCCCGGCTCGCCCACGCCGAGGCGCTCGCCTCGCTCGGCCGGTACGCCGAGGTGGTCGTCGAACTGTCCGGTGTGGTGCCCGAGGAGCCGTACGACGAGGGGCTACGCCGGCTGCTCGCCGTCGCCCTCTATGCCGAGCAGCGGGTGGACGAGGCCGCCCAACTCTGCCGGACCGGCCTGCTCCTGCTACGGGAACGGGGCATCGACGCTCCCAACCTCCAGGAGTTGCAGCGGCGGATCCTGCGGCGTGACGTGCCGCTGCACCGACCGCAGGAGCAGCCACACCGCCCGGACGAGCAACCGCACCGACCCGACGGCCCAGCACACCAGCCTGCGGGGGTCTCCCCCGGGTCGGTCGCGCCGCATCTGCTGCCGCCGGATCCGGCACGCTTCGTCGGCCGGGAGGCGGAACTCGACGAGATCCGGCGCCGGCTGCACAACCTGGCCGACCGGGCCGAGATCATCGTCGTCACCGGGCCGCCGGGGGTGGGCAAGTCCAGCCTGGCGATCCGGGCCGGGCACGCGGTGGCGGACCGGTTTCCGGACGGCCAGTTGTACGTCAACCTGCGCGGCTTCGACCAGACCGGCTCGGCACTCGGCCCCGGCGAGGCGATCCGGGGTTTCCTCGACGCGCTCGGCGTACCCCAACAGCAGTTTCCGGTCACCGAGGCGGCCCAGGCCGGTCTCTACCGGGCGAGGCTGGCCAACCGGCGGACGCTCGTGGTGCTGGACAACGCCCGGGACGCCGATCAGGTACGCCCGCTGCTTGTCGGGTCGCCGGGCTGCGCCGTACTCGTGACCAGCCGCAACCAGCTCGCCGACCTGGTTGCCGCCGAGGGAGCGCATCCGATCGGCCTGGATCTGCTCTCCGAGCCGGAGGCCCGGCAGTTGTTGGCCCGGCGTCTCGGTGAGCGGCGGGTGGCCGCCGAACCCGTGGCGGTGGCGGAGATCGTCAACCGGTGCAGCCGGCTGCCGCTGGCGCTGGCGATCGTGGCCGCCCGGGCAGCCGGCAACCCGCGCTTCCCGCTCGAATCCTTGGCGGACGAGTTGCGCCACGCCGACCAGGGCCTGGACGGGTTCCGGGCCGCCAGTCCGGCAACCAACATCCGTACCGTCTTCTCCTGGTCCTACCACGCCCTGAGCGCGCCGGCGGCCCGGCTGTTCCGGCTGCTCGCCCTGACCCCCGGCCCCAGCATCACCGTGCCGGCCGCGGCCAGTCTCGCCGCCGAGCCGGCCGACCGGCTCCGGCCGGTCCTTGCCGAGCTGGCCGCCGCGCACCTGGTCGCCGAGGTGGTACCGGGCCGGTACGCCTGGCACGACCTGCTCCGGGCGTACGCCGTCGAGCTGGCCGGCGACGACCCGGCGGAGGAACGGCAGGCCGCCGAACGCCGACTGCTCGAGCACTACCTGCACACCGCCCGCGCCGCTGACCAGTTGATCTGGCCGCAGCGGGACCCGATCCCGATCGGGTCACCCGTCGCCGGGGTGGTCCCCGAACGGCTCGCCGACCAGCAGTCGGCGCTGGCCTGGTTCGCCGCCGAGCACGCGGTACTCCTGGACGTGGTGGCCCGAGCGGCCGACACCGGTTCCGACGCTCCCGCCTGGCAACTCACCTGGAGCCTGGTGAACTTCTTCGACCATCGTGGACACTGGGACGACTGGCTGGCGACCGTCGGCCGGGTGATGCCAGCGCTCGACCGTCTCGGTGACCGCTCCGCCCAGGCACACGCGCACCGGATCCTCGGTGGCGCGTACGTGCGATTGCGGCGCCACGACGACGCACGGGCGGCGTACCTGCGGGCCCTGGACCTCTTCGGCGAACTCGGTGACACAGTCGGCGAGGCGTTCACGCATCGCAGCCTGGGGTGGCTGGCCGAACGGCAGGGCGACCCGGAGGGCGCGCTGCGCAGCGATCTGCGGGCGCTGCGGCTGTTCCGGCAGGTGGGCCATCTGGACGGCCAGGCGAGCGCGCTCAACTCGGTCGGTTGGTGCCAGGCGTTGCTGGGCCGGCACCGGGAGGCGATCGAGCACTGCGAACAGGCGCTGGTGCTGCACCGGAAGAACGGCAACCGGGGCGGGGAGGCCAGTGCGCTGGACAGCCTCGGCTACGCCCACCACCTCCTCGGCGACCACGGAACGGCGGTCGGCTATCTGCGGCAGGCGGTCGAGCTGTGCCGGGAACTCGGCCAGTGGACGCAGGAGGCAGAATCCCTGCACCGCCTCGGCGACGCGCAGTACGCCGCCGGAGCCGTACCCGAGGCCCACCTGGCGTGGCGCGCGGCGCTGGTGATTCTCGACCGGCTCGGCCGCCCGGAGGCCGACGCGGTCCGGGACAAGCTCGACCGCGACCCCCGGACCGGTCCGCTCACCGGTCCCTGAACCCCGCCGTCATCCGCGTCCGGCGCACGGATCTCGCCCGCCGAGGGTGCACCTCGACGGCTACCGGTCGACCGGGTACGCCCTCCCGTCGGCACCGACCCCGATCCGGCCCTGCGGCCCGACTCCGCCGCAATTCCCGGCAGAATCGGGCAGCTTCGGATCGACCGTCACCGTCTCGTCGACGATCGAACTGCCTGCCCGGTCGGTCAGGCGCACGGTCACCTCGACCGGACTGGCAGGCATGCCGGCGATGTCGACGAAGCCCGTTCCCTCATCCGTAGGCTCCGCACGTGCGGCACAGACGTCGTCTGGCCCGGACCCGCTACAGCTCTCGTCGACGACCCGGGAACCCGGCCGCAGGGCGAGCGGCCGTGTCTGGCAGGAGCCGCTCCAGCACACCGTCAACTCCCCGGCCTCCACCCGCGTCGCGATCGCCGCGTCGACGGTGACGCCGACCCCCTCCGGGGTGTGGATCAACAGGCATTCCTTCGCTCCGTCAGCGGAGCAACCCGCAACGACCATGAGCATCAACGTCGAGACCAACAATGATCTGCCGCTCGGCACAGCCACCCCCGTCGGTTCGGCACCATGGAAACGACGACACCGTCGACGCCTCGGTATCGTCCCAGGCGGGTCCGTCACCGACAACGTCGCATCGGTGTTACCTGCCCCCGATCCGCGCGCTACCGAGTGATCGCGCTACCGAGTCATCTCGTCGCGCGACGCCGCCGAATGCACAGGCGAGGGAGTCCAGCGATCACAGCGATCGGCGGCGATCGGAGGTGGCGGGCGGACGGGGCAACCTCCATGATCGGTCCATGGACGCGGAGAACTGGCGGGTGCTGGGGCGGGCATTGCCCGGCCCGATCGGGCTCGCGGTGTGGATCGCGGTGACCGTGCCGGCCCCGTTGTTGTTCTTCGACGCCTCCCACCGGTGGGAAGAGGACCAGCCGGTGTCGACGGCACTGTGGTGGACCGTGGCAGCCCTGCCGGTGCTCGCAGCCACGATGGCGGCACGCTGGACCAGGCAGACCGGTCGACGCCACAGCGGTCCTGCCCTTCTGACAGCGGTCGCGGTGGCCACGCTGCTCGGCACCTTGTTCCTGGCAGCGTCGATGGCCTTCTACCGGTGGGTCATCCCACTGACCGGCGCGGCTGACTGGTGGAATGTGACGCTCGGCGGAATCGCGCTCGCGGCCGGCGGCGCGGCGGTCGGCTATCTGATCGGGCTGCGTGGCGAGCCGCACAGCGAGCGGCCCGACCGACACGGCTACCTCGTCGGCGCAGTCGTCACCGTGCTCGGCATACTGCTCGCGCCGGTGACTGTCCAGTTCGGTGCCGAGAACAGCACCACGTCGGTCGACCCGACGACCTACGGCGGGGTGGGGCCATACCTCGGCCCGACCGGTGACTCGGGGACCGTGCCGTTGCCGCAGGCGGGCCGGTACGCCATCTTCGCGGTGGGGTTCGCGCCGCAGGATCCCGACTGTCGGGTCACCGGCTCCGGGCTGACCGGTCGTTCGGCGGAACTGGTCCCGATTCCACCCGGCAGCTACGGCGGGGACGCCGCCTCGTACGCCTGGGTCGCCTCGCTTGAGGTCCCCGCACCCGGCAGCTACTCACTGACCTGCCATTCCTCCGACGAGCAGGCGTCATACACGGTCGGGGAAGTTCCGCAGATCCGTGGCGCGGTGGGCGCCTTGATCCACTGGCCGTCGGCCGCGATCTGGCTACTCGGTGCCGTCCCCGGTCTGTTGATCCTCGTGGCGACCGTCAGGCGACGCGCCGGACGGCAGGAGCCGGCCGCGCCGAACTGACAGTACGAAGTGGACAGACCGGGGTCGCGCACGTCGAAAGGTAGGGAACCGATTCAGCTCACTTCGCGCCGGTCACGATTCCCGGATTGATGCAGAGGCCCGGGTTACTGCCGTTCTTCTCCGCGATCTCCAGGCACCGGGTGATCTTGTCCACCTCGGCGTTCTTTTCGGTGATGGCCTTCTGCTTCTCCGCGTTGATCAGGTCTTGGTCCAGGTTCCGCCCCTGGGCCAGCTTGTCCTGGAAGACCTTGATGTTGGCTTCGGTCTTCTCGTCGTGGTTGACCCGGATAATCGTGACGGACAGGATGTCGATGTCCTCGCCCAGACGGCTCTGCGCCGACGTCTGCACCTTCTCCGCGAAGGGCCTCAGATCGACGTTGAGGTTGCCGGTCTTCGCGTCGATATTGGCCAACGGGTTGTAGGTGGCGAAGGCGTCGTTCACCGCACCGTCGAGCTGGACACCGACGCGCTGACCCCGGAACGCCTCGAAGTCCCCCTTGTAGTCCATGAACTGCCGGGCGGCGTTCTCCGGCCGTACCTGCCACTCGACCAGCAGTTCGACCCCGGCGTTGGCCAGCGTCCCGGTCCGTACGGGGACGGCGTAGTCAGCACCGACGTGGTCGTACTTCTGCCGGCTCGCGTCCCACTCACCGACCTTTTCCCACGGCGCGACCCAGTTCAGGCCACTGCCGGTTACCTCGCCGGTCGGCTTGTTGAATGAGGTGACGATGCCCACGTTGCGGACCGGTACGGAGTTCGCCGCCGCACCGATGGTGAGCGCGATCCCGAGTAGCGTCGCCCCTGCGGCGCCCCCCAGGACGCGGCCTTTCATACCGGCCGGTGCGAACAAGCTGTAAATGGCGGCGAGGACCGCGCCGGCGAGAACAACAAGAGCGCAGACAAACAGCGCTGGCATTACCGCGACTCCTCTACTGGCCCCGAGCCGAGGCCAAGGTGATCATGCTCCTTGGTGGCAGCATAACGAGAACGGGCAAGCCTGATTCGTACGGAACAGCAGCGCTGGGTCATCGTGCTCCACCGGGAGGCGTGGTCGAGGTAGCGGTTTGCCCGGGCGACCAGACCGCCACCATCATCCGGCGGCTCCCGCATCAGCCGAGGACGCCTCACCATCATCCGGCCGAGCTGGTCGGGGCAGGTCGGCGAGCCGGCCGGCCAGGACCAGCCGCTCGTAGGCCCACCGCCACTCGTCGCACCGGCTCCGCCCACAGCGCACGCAGACTCCCAGGTCGGGATCGTTGGCGTGGATGCGCATCGTGTCCCGGAAGTGCGCCGCCATCTCGTCGGAGACCTCGACGGCCGCGGACGGCCGGTCAACCGGTCGATCCGTCATCGCCGACCACCCCGCCACCGGCCGTCGGCCGGCCGGGCGTTACGGGTCTGCCAGCTCCGCAGCGCCGCCTTCACCCGATCCGCGTCGGCACGAGCCACCCGCACATCCCGCCGCAGCAACTCCACCTCGTCAGCCAACCGAGCCAGGAACCGGTACACCTCCTCCGGCTCCAACCCCCGTCGCCACCTGCTCCGCCCGAACCGGACCGACCGGATGTCCGTCGAGGTCAGCCTCGGATACACCGCGCTCACCGCCGACCACCACCAGCCTGATCGGGTACGCACACCAGCGCCCCAACCGCAACACCACCCCACCCCGCCCTCCGGGCGGCTCCCGCAGACCAAGACACCTGTGCCCTCCCGAACGTCGTCCGAGCCTGTCGACTGGATCGGCACCGAGGCAGGCGGGGTCGGCATTCCGCCACGCCGACATGGCGGAAACCGTTGGCCACAGCACCCGCCCCGGGCCACAGCTGGATCCTGTGCCGCAGATGGGTCTGCGAGAATGACGCGCCGTTGGTGCGATATATACGCAAAGCTCATTGGTTCGATAGCCTCGTCGGTATCTGTCCGACGCCAACCGGCAACCCTCGTGGGGGTCCTGACATGTCCAGCAAAGCCCCGCCAGCCTGCCGCCGGTGTGGCGCGCGGCTGGCGAAAGACAATCGCACGAGAGTCTGTCGGCGATGCGGCCGCGAGGCCAGCAGTTACCTGTTCGCGCCGCCACCATTGCCGTCCGGGTTCTGGCGGACCAGGGAGCTACGCGATGCTTTTGCCGAGCGCCACGTCGGCCACGTCATCAGGGCGTACCGGCATCATCCTCACCACGGACCACGACCGCTTCCCCAGGACCTCGTAGCTGGCTGGATGAACCTGTCTCAGGCTCAGCTCAGCCGTCTGGAGAACGGGCCAGGGCTACGCGACCTCGATCGGTTGGTCGATTGGGCGCTGCTGCTCGCCATGCCCGCGGAGATGCTGTGGTTCGCGCTGCCCAGCAGTGCGCCAGCGCAATCCCAGCCTGGACCGGACGGCATCGCGCTTCCCTTCGTGGACGCGCTCCGTACCGTCGATCGAGAGGTCGGCGGGGCGCACCTTTACGCGACAGTCGCCGCCCACCTCGCTCAGTATCCGTCCGCGCTTCCATCGACTGGCGCGAGTTCACGAGCGCGCCCCGGATCGGCATCTGTGGCGTCCCTTGCAGAGATGGCGGCCTGGATGGCGCTGGAGAGCGGCGCCAGGACGGTGGCCCACCGGCATCTGTCCTACGCCGTCGCCAACGCCGTCACCAGCGGCGACAGCCAACTGGCTGCCCAGTCCTTTGCGAGTCTCAGTCACTTCGCTCGCCAGGATGGCAACGCGCAGGATGCGGTGGCACACGCCGACGCCGGGCTGGTACATCTTCGGAATGGACCACCACACGGCCCGCTTGAGGCCCGACTACAGGCAGTCCGCGCATCCGGGTTGGCGGCAGGTGGCCGCCCCGTCGAGGCTGTAGCGGCGATCAGCGCCGCCGAGAGAGCATTCCAGGGCACATCTGTCCCCTCCTCACAATGGTTGAGCCCGTTCGACGAAGCATCCCTCGCCGCAGAGGCAGCCAGGTGTTTCCTTCAGGTAGGTGACTTCGCTGAGGGGGCTCGACAACTACACCAGGCCCTCGCGGGCCGCGAGCACGGTCGCCTCCGTAGCCGTGCTCTCGCCCAAATCACGCTGGCCACCGCCCTCCTTGGCCAAGGGCGGCCGGACGAGGCATGCGCTCTTGTCCGCGAGGTGCTCGCATACACGACGAGCCTCGGTTCGGCGGTACTCCTCGACCGGCTAAAGCATGTGGCGTTGTTACTCAGGTCCCACACCGAGTGCAGCGACGTTCCGGAGCTGATCGAGCGCCTTCGACAAGCAGTGCTCGACCGCTCGTGGATCGGCAGTACCGGGGCCTTGCACGAGCTGCCAGCCGTACGTCGGCCGCAATGACCAACGAGGAACGGCCACTGTACGAACGCGACCGGGCAGCCTGGCGTGAGCACCTCGCCGAGGGTAACGCCAGGCAGGCCCGGAAACGGGTCGGCGCAGACGCCCTCATTCGGAACGGCCGGGGTGAGGTCCTGTTGGTGGACCCGAGCTACAAACCAGATTGGGATCTCCCGGGCGGCATGGCCGAGCAGAACGAGCCACCGCACCAGGCCGCTGAGCGTGAACTGCGAGAAGAGTTGGGTCTCGAGCTTTCGCTCAACACGATCCTGGTGGTCGATTGGGTCGCGCCGCACGGCCCCTGGGACGACAGCCTCATGTTCGTCTTCGATGGCGGAATCCTCGATGACCGACAGGTCACTTCGCTTCACGTGGCGGATCCGGAGATCAGGGCATTCGAGTTCGTCCCTCTGGCGCGGGCAGCGACGTTACTCCGGCCGTACGTCTGGAAGCGGCTCGACCGGGCTCTGGCTGCCGTCAACGAAGGTACGGCGGGCTATCTGCGTACTTGGGTAAGCGACCGGTCGCCCGGATGACCATGTGCTGTGGAGGATGGGCGGTCACAGCCTGGCTCACCGGTGACCGCGTCGGCTGACGTATCCGTGACACCATCGGCGATTCCCGTCCGGCGGTCCGTTCGACAATGATGGCCCGGTGGCTGACACGTTCTCGTACACCGACGCCGTACGTCTGCTCGGCGGCGGGCAGAGCCGGGTCGTCGCCGCCCTGGACAACCTGGCCGGCGGGCTGCTGCTCGGCGGGTCGGTGCTGGCGCCTGGACTGCTCGCGCTCTTCGACGCCAAGGCGGAGTTCGCCCGGCTGAGCCGGGAACTCGTCGGCAAGGTCGGCGAGCAGTGGCACCGGTTGGGCAGGTACGACCGCACCGAGCGGTTGGCCGCCGCGCACTCGGTACTCGTGGTGACCGCCTTCTTCGAGGCGCTGGCCGAACTCGACCTGCCGGTCCCCTTCGCCGAACTGGAGTTGACCCGCGACGAGCAGTTGCTCCTCACCGGACACAGGATCGAGGGCTCCGTACGCTCGCCGCTCACCGCGTTGTTCGCCTCTCCGGTGCCTCGGCCGGCGCCGCACGAACCGTACGAGGTGTTCCGCGCCCGGCTCGCCCTGATGTACGACACTGTCGCGGTACGGCTGGGGGGTTTCCTGCCCGGTCTCGCTGCCTGGGAGCGGCTTCGCCACTCGGAGCGGGCAGCCTTCCAGAGAGGCGTGGAGCGCCTGCCCGAGCCGGCGATGCGCCGGTACGACGAACTGTTCGGGCGGCTCGCCGCCGACTTCCCCGAGGTGTCCTTCTGGGCACAGATCCGCGAGCACGAGGGCACCCGGGCCGAGGTGCGCGAGGTCCTGTCGGTGCTGCGCGACGCGCGGGCCGACGTACGGGAGTTGGGCATTTCGCTCGCCGGGCTGGAGCGGGCGCTCGCCCGGATCGCGGACGGCCGGACCGCCGCTGACCTGCCGGCGGCGCTGCGTCGCGCCTACACCGACACCCTCGACGAGTCCGTCGTCGAGTCCGGTGAGGTGCCGGACTGGCTCTCGGTGCCCACGCTCGGCCAGGCGTACGTGCCGCCGCTGTGTCGGGTCGCCGAACTGGTCGGCGACGAGGCGAAGCCCAGCGACGAGTGGTGGTGGTCGCAGCAGCCGGTCCGGGACGACCTGCCGGAGTTCCTGCTGGGTTACCTCACCTCGCCGCGAGCCACCCGGGCCCCGTTGCTGGTGCTGGGCCAGCCCGGCTCCGGCAAGTCCGTGCTAACCCGCACGCTCGCGGCCCGACTACCGGCCGCCGACTTCCTGGTGGTACGGGTCGAGCTGCGGAACGTGTCGGCCCTCACCGACCTCCAGGACCAGATCGAGCGCGCGGTCCGGGACGTCACAGGTCAACGGATGGACTGGCCGGCGCTGGCCGGAGCAGCCGGCGGCGCCCTGCCGGTGGTGCTGCTCGACGGCTTCGACGAGCTGTTGCAGGCCACCGGGATCAGCCAGACCGACTATCTCGACCGGGTGGCCCGGTTCCAGCGCCGGGAGGCTGTCCAGGGCCGGCCCGCCGTCGTCGTGGTGACCAGCCGGACCAGCGTCGCGGACCGGGCGGTGCCGCCGGACGGTACGGTCGCCGTCCGGCTGGAGCCGTTCGACGCCGAGCGGGTGTCGGCCTGGCTGGACGTGTGGAACGCAGTGAACGCCGAGAACTTCGCCCGGCGCGACGTGACACCGCTGGCACCCGACACCGTGCTCGCGCACGGGACGCTGGCCGAGCAGCCCCTGCTGCTGCTCATGCTCGCGCTCTACGACGCGGACGGCAACGCGCTGCGCGACGCCGGCCAGTTGCGCCGTGACGAGCTGTACGAGCGGCTGCTGGACCGGTTCGCCCGCCGCGAGGTGACCAAGCACCGGCCGGCACTGGACCGTTCGGAGCTGGACGCGGCGGTCTCCGCCGAGCTGTACCGGTTGTCGGTGGTGGCGTTCGCGCTCTTCAACCGGGGTGCACAGTGGGTCACCAAGAAGGAGTTGGACGACGACCTCGGCGCACTGCTCGGCCCGGCCCCGTCCAGCCCGCCCGACGAGCACCGGCGCGCCGCGCTGCGCCCGGCCGAGATCGTGCTCGGTCGGTTCTTCTTCGTGCACCGCTCCCGGGTGGCCGACAACGCGGCAGCCGGTGACGAGGAGCTGGAGACGTACGAGTTCCTGCACGCGACCTTCGGCGAGTATCTGGTGGCCCGCCTCGTCTGGCACGTCCTGGCTGGCATGGTGGCCGCTCGGCAGGCGGCGGCCGTCGCCCCCTTCGGGATGCCGTTCGGTGACCCACAGCCGGTGGACGACGGCCGGCTGCACGCGCTCACCTCGTGGGCCGCGCTCTGTGGCCGGGCGCCGGTGGTGGAGTTCCTGACCGGAATGATGTCCACTTTGGATCGGCAGCGCCGGGAGTGTCTGGTCGAGCTGCTGATCGGGCTGTTCCGGGCGGCCAACTGGGCGCGGGCAGAGCACCGGTTCGACAGGTACCAGCCCCGGCCGCTGCCGGTGCCGGCCCGGCATGCGGCGTACTCGGTCAACCTGTTGCTGCTCGCCGTCTGCGCCGCCGGCACGCTCCCCGGCAGCACCCTGTACGGCGCCGGCAGCAACGTCGTGCCATCCTGGCACCGGCACGTGTTGCTGTGGCGTTCGCAACTGCTCTCGGCCGACTGGACCAGTTTCGTCCGGACCATCGCGCTCGACCGGGTCGGCATAGGCGAGGCCCGGGACATCCAGCTGCGGCTGGCCGGACCAGACGAGACGCCGCCACCGATCGACCTCGGCTGGACGATGGGCCAGGCCTGGCCCGACCAGCAGCCGGAGCACATCCCCCGGGTTGTCACCTTCCGGTGGGGTGCCCGGGAGGTCAACCTGCTCTGCGGGATCGGCGAGGACATGACCCAACATGCCCTCGACCCGCTGGTCGCGCGCCAGCCCGACGCCCTCAGGCTGGCGCAAGTCGGATCCGCGGGGCGGTTGCGTTCCGAGGCGCACGAACTGGTCGACCTTCTGCTGACGCCGCTCTCCGGAGCCTCCCAGTCAGACCGTATCTCCGGCTACCAGCGGTGGCTCCAACTGTGCACCTTCCACCCCTCGGAGGCGCTGCCGCCGACACTGCTGCTGGAACGGCTCGCGGCCGACACCGAGCTGCTGGCGCCGGTCGCGGCCGCGATCCTCTCCAGCCTGACCGGGCAGGCAGGCGAGGGCTTCGTCCAGGCGCCCCCGCTGCCGCCCGAGCCGTACCTGCGCTGTGTCCGGGTGTGGCTGGGCCGGAACGAGGACGCTGACCGGGAGCTGGCCAGGCTCCTGCGGCACATCCTGCCCGACCTGTTGGCCGAACCGAATCGCCCCCGGCCGGGGACGCCGACCGCCGAGCATCTGCTGGCCGTCCTCGACGAACTGGAACGGCTGGACCTGCTCGACGAGGCCGCCGTGGACCCGACCATGCCACCGATCCTGCGGGCCATCGCCACGATGACCGGCGCCCCGGCCGGACCCACGCCACCCCCCGACTGACCGGAGGTCATCCGGTAGCGCTGGCGGCCGGTGACGCAGCGGTCTGCTGCATCAGTGCGACGTATCCGTCCTCAAGGGAGGGTGCGACCGGCGTTGCGTCGGGACTCGGCCGGGTCGGGCTGACCACCCGGTAGTGCGTACCGTCGGTCCGGCTGATCGCCGAGAGCACCACCCCCGACGGCGGTGGCGCTCCGGCGGCCGAGACCACCTCCCAGGTGGCACCCTCACCGAGCCGGATCAGGTCGGTGACCATCCCGGTGTAGACCACCCGACCGGCCGCCATCACCGCCGCGTGCTGACAGGTCTGCGCCACGTCCTCGACGATGTGCGTACTCAGCAGCACCGTACGATGCCCCGCCAGCCCGGCCAGCAGGGTCCGGAAGCGTACCCGCTCCTCGGGGTCCAGCCCGGCCGTCGGCTCGTCCACCACGATCAGGGCCGGGTCACCGAGCAACGCCTGCGCGATGCCGACCCGCCGCCGCATGCCACCGGAGAAACCCTTCATCCGCCGGCCAGCGACCTCGGTCAACGCCACCAGCTCCAGCAACTCGTCGACCTGCCGCCGCCGCGCCCGGGTGTCGTCGAGTCCCTTGAGCAGCCCGACGTAGTCCAGAAACTCCCGGGGCGACAGATCGGGATAGAGCCCGAGGTCCTGCGGCAGGTAGCCGAGCCGGCGTTGCACCGCCAACCGCCCCGCGCCGGTGGTCAGGTCGTGGCCGCCGACCCGCACCTGTCCACCGCCCGGTGGCAGTACTCCGGCGAGGATCCGCATCAGCGTGGTCTTGCCGGCGCCGTTCGCGCCGAGCAGGCCGTACATGCCGCCGGGGATGTCGAGGTCGACCGAGTGCAGCGCGGTGACCCGCCCGAACCGGCGGGTCAGACCGGTGGTCTGGATGTCCATGCGAGAGAAGCCTTTCGGAAGCGGAGGACGCGTCAGGCGGCGTGCCGGCGGCGGGACAGGACGGTGTGCGTCACCAGCAGGGGCACCAGGCCGAGCAGGACGAGCAGGGCGATGCTGAGCAGCGCGCTCGCGGCGTCCGGCTCGGGGCGCAGGAAGGAGAGCCAGCCGGGTACGCCGGCGAAGAACGCCAGCTCGCCGGAGAGCCAGCTCGCCTGGTAGTCGCCGATCGGTGTGATCAGCGTGCCGGTCAGCGAGGGCAGGAAGTCCGGGGCGAGCATGTTGCCCCAGAACCAGTACCCGACGAAGAGCACCCGGAACAGTGGCGCGGAGATCGCCAGCGGGCAGGTGAGGGCGAACCCGGCGACGAAGGCCAGTCCGGGCAGCATGATCAAGGCGAACGCCAGTACCGCCCAGCCGAGCATCAACGGGTCGTCCCGGTGCACGGTCTCGTATCCACCGGCGACCAGCATCACCAGCAGCGCCGGCAGCGCGGTCGCGGCGAGCCCGCCGAGATACTTCCCGGCCAGCAGCAGACCCGGCCGGACCGGCAGGCTCTCCAGCAGCGCGGCGGTGCCGAGCCGGCGGTCCCGGACCAGCCGGTCCGCCAGCACCATGCCGAGGCCGAGCGGCACCACGATGCCGAAGAGCAGCGCCCAGCCGGCCATCACCTCCGGCGCGGTGGCGTCCGCCGGCAGGTAGCGGGGTCCGCGCGGACCCTGGAAGAGCGCGATCACCGCCGCCAGGATCAGCGTCGCCAGCCACAGCGACCGCTTGCGGGCCTGCATCCGGAACTCGTACCGGCCGACCGCGAGCAGTTCCGACATCCCGTTCACTCCTCCTCCTCGGACAACAGCAGATGGGGCCGGCGCAGCAGCAGTGCGACAGCACCGGCGAGCAGCAGCCCGGTGAGGGTCAGCACCAGCCGGTTCGTCAGCCAGCCCTCCCCGGTCCCCACCCGACTGGTGGTGAAGAGGAAGAGCGGACGGGTCCAGTCGTGACCGACCATCGCCCCGGCGAGGATCTGCTCGCAGAGCCACAACCCGCCGACCGCGCTGGTGGCGAGTACGACACTGCGACCGAGTACGGCCAGCAGCACCGCCAGGGCGGCGAGCCAGATCGCCGGCGGCGCCCAGACCAGTACCGAGGCGAGCGGCCCCGGGCCGGTCCACCAGCCGGTGAGGCCGACCCCGGCGGAGTAGACAGGTGCGGAAAGCGCGGTGGCCAGCGCCAGTACGCCGAGCCGGCGGCCGAGCGTGTGGGCGTACCGGGTGGGCAGGGCCAGTTGCAGTTCACGGCAGTTGTCCCGGGCCACCAGGGTCACCGCGCTCATCGCCACGGCAAGCGGCAGTACGGCTTCCAGCCCGGTGAGCAGCAGGTCGCCGATCTGTCCTCGTCCGGCGCCGCCGTTGCCGGCGAGCAGGGCCATCGTCACCGCGACCAGCAGCGCCACCGGCGGCGTGGCGACGGCTGTCCAGCCGGCGCGCCGCGCCTCGTACCGCCACAGTTGGCGGGACTCGGCCCGCCGCAGTGGAACGTGCCAGGAATGTTGGGCCATCACGCAACTGGGTGGGTCGGCAGGACACCGGGGTTCACGGTGCGGCCGGTGACCCGGGCCACATTCCGGGCGCCGGTCACCGCCCGTAGGCGCGGCGCCCCACCCCGGCCGGCAGGTGCGGCAGCAGTGCCACCGTGCCGGCCATCAGCAGCACTGCCACCAGCAACAGTGGTGCGCTGGTCCGCCAGAGCGGTTCGACAAGCCGGTCCACCGTGCCGTCGAGGGCGCTGGAGCCGGCGAGCAGCCGGAGCACCCAGAGGCCCATGGCGACCCCGATCCCGACCGCCGGTCGCCAGAGCACCGAGAGTGCGAAGCTGACCGCCGAGAGCAGCGCCATCGGCCCGAGCCAGGCTGCGAAGAGGGCCGGTGGCGCCCCGGCGTCGAAGAAGACCAGGCCGAGGGAGGCGAGCGAGGCGGCGCCGAAGATCGCGCCGAGCACCAGGGTGAGCCGGGCCAGCAGGACCGCGCGTACCCCGGTGAGGCTCGCCGCGACCAGTTCGCCGGCCGGGTCGACGCCGCTGCCGCAGGCGCCGGCCACACCGAGGGCGGCGACCAGGGGTACCACGATGGCCAGGACCTGCTCGGACATCTCCGACGGCACCCAGCCGGCGAGGCCGGTGCCGGCCGCCAGCACCACGGCGGCGACCAGCCAGATCCGCCGGTCCACCAGGCGGCGCTGCGCGGCCAGGATCCGCGTCGCACGTCGCGCGGCAGCGCCGCCGAGCGGTGCCGCATACCGGGGTACGACCGGCGCGTGCCGGGGTACGTCCGACGTGCCGGCCACCGACCGGGCCGACGCGATCCGGGACAGCAGCGTGTCGCGCAGCCTGGCCGGCGGTGCGGCGACCGCCGCGACCCGGTCCCCGACGGCGACGGCCACCCGCTGCCAGGCCGCCAGTTCTGCGGCACAGCCGGGGCACTCCGCGACGTGTCGGGCCACCCCACCGGCCCGGTCGTCCGGAAGCGTGCCCGCGGCGAAGGCGGCCAGCAGATCACTCGGGTGGGTCATCGTCCCGCCTCCTGTCCGGAAAGCCCGACCGCCGCGGCGTTGTCGGGCAGCGCCCGGGCGAGCCCCGCCCGGGCGTGGAACAGCCGACTCTTCACGGTGCCGACCGGGATGCCGAGCACCTCGGCGATCTCGCCGTGCGCGAGTCCGGCGCCGAACGCGAGGTCCAGCACCTCCCGGTGTGCCGGAGCCAGCTCGGCCAGCGCGGCGGCCACCGCTCGGGCGTCGGCCCGGGCCAGCGCCACCGCCTCCGGTCCCGGCTCGCCGGCCGGTACGTCGGCGGCGGCCTCCATCGGCAGCGGCGCCGGCCGCCGTGCGGTCATCCGGCCCAGCGCCTGCCGCCGGCAGATGCCGAAGAGCCAGGTACGCACCGTGGACCGCCCCTCGAACGAGCCGGCCCCCCGCCAGATGGCCAGAAAGGTGTCCTGGAGCGCCTCCTCGGCCCGCCCACGGTCGCCGAGCAGCCCCTCGGCGTACGCCAGCAGCGGCTGGCCGTGCCGGTTGTACAGCTCCTCGAAGGCCCGCTGGTCACCGGCGGCCACCCGCTGCAACAGCCCGTGGTCGACGTCATCCATCCCGTCCTGGGTAGCCGGCCGACCCGCCCCGGTTCACGCCCCGGTACGGAATGTGCCGCTCGTCACAGCAGGCGTACGAGCGGGTGCGGTCCGAAAGGTGGCAACGAGAAATGATCTTGTAATGCCGAGGAAAACCCGAACTCGCACGATCGCGGTCATCCCCTCGTCCCGGCAACTGACACCCCCTCGTTCCCGCAACCGGAGGTCGCATTGTCCAGTCTTCCCGGCCGGCTCCGGCCGACCCCACGGCGGCTGACCGCCGTACTGGTTCCGGTCCTCACCGCGGCACTCACCGCCACCGTCGTCTCGGTCGTCAACCGCGCACCCGCGCCGACGGCGGTGGCGCTACCCCCGATCAGCGGCGCGGTCACCGGGGTCACCGGACCGACCGAGATCCGCAGCGTCGCGTACGCCCAGGCGGTGGCCGGGGCGAAGGCGAAGAAGCCCAGGGTGACCGTGATCGGCACCGGCGGCACCATCTCCGGCGTCGCCACCTCACGGAGCAGCTTCACCGACTACCGCTCCGGTCAGATCGCCGTCGCCGACCTGGTCGCCCGGCTCCAGCCGGAGATCGGCCAGGTCGCCGACGTCTCGACGGTGCAGTTCGGCAACAAGGGCTCCGGCGGCTACACCATCGCGGAGTTCCACGCCCTCACCCTGGCCGTCGAGTCGGCGCTGAAGAAGTCGGACGCGGTGGTGGTGACCAGTGGCACCGACACCATGGAGGAGTTCGCGTACTGGCTGGACCTGACCGTGCAGAGCCGCAAGCCGGTGGTGCTTACCGGTGCGATGCGGCCGTGGGCGGCGGTCACCCCGGACGGGCCGCAGGTGATCGGCGCCGACGGGCCGGCCAACCTCTACAACTCGATCGTGCTGGCGGCCAGCCAGTCCACCTACTGCTACGGCACCGTGCTGCTGCTCGGTGACGAGTTCCACGCCGCCCGGGACGTCACCAAGACCAGTTCCTACCGGATGGACACCTTTCAGTCCCGGGAACTGGGCGTACTCGGCTGGGTCGACGGGCCGAACATCAAGGTCGGCCGGGCACCGGCCCGGGTCGAGGAGTGCGACGCGAAGAAGCGCTGGCTGACCCCGTTCGACCTGTCGAAGATCGCCCCGACCTCGGTACCCCGGGTCGAGGTGGTCTACGGCTACCAGCAGGCCGGCGGGGAGGCGATCACCGCCTTCGCGGACGCCGGGGTGAAGGGCATCGTCACCGCCGGTACCGGTGCCGGCGGCATCTCCTCGGCGCAGAGCAGCGCCCGGAGCGCGGCGGCGGCGAAGGGAGTCGTCTTCGTCAGCACCACCCGGACCGGCTCCGGCTCCGTCTACGGCGGCAGCACCACCTCGCCGATCATCGCCGGGGACGACCTGCTGCCGCAGAAGGCCCGACTGCTGCTGATGCTCAGCCTCGCCTTCGCACCGGCCGACGTGGCCAAGGTGCGAACCTGGGTCACCACCCTCGGCAACCCGGAGTGGAACACCGCCCCCAAGGGCAGCCCGAAGGACTGACCGGGCTGCCGGCTGATGCCGGGCGGACGAGCGATCGCCGCAGTCCGCCCGGCACCCGACGGACGGGTTCCTCCGGCACTCGACCGGCGGGTCCGTCCGGCGCCCGGCAGCTTCGGCGGGGGCCGGGTCCGCGCCGCCGCGGTTCACGCCAGCGGTACGCGACCGTGGACATCACCGCCCCGGCCAGGTTCAATCCCTGAGCATGGGTGAGCCGAGCAAGATTCTGCTGGACGAGTCGGAGATGCCGCGTCGCTGGTACAACATCGTGCCCGACCTGCCCGCCGCGCCGCCCCCGGTGCTGCACCCGGGCACGCTGGCGCCGGTCGGGCCGGACGACCTGGCCCCGCTCTTTCCGATGGCGTTGATCGAGCAGGAGGTCACCGCCGAGCGCTACGTGGAGATCCCCGAGGACGTCCTGGACGTCTACCGGCTCTGGCGGCCGTCTCCGCTCTACCGGGCACACCGGCTGGAGCGGGCGCTCGGCACACCGGCCAAGATCTTCTACAAGTACGAGGGTGTGTCGCCGGCCGGCTCGCACAAGCCGAACACGGCGGTGCCGCAGGCGTACTACAACGCGGCGGCGGGGATCCGTCGACTGACCACCGAGACCGGTGCCGGTCAGTGGGGCACCGCCCTCGCCTTCGCCTGTTCGCAGTACGGCCTGGACTGCGAGGTGTGGCAGGTGCGCGCCTCCTACGACCAGAAGCCGTACCGGAAGATCATGATCGAGACGTTCGGCGGGACCATCCATCCGTCGCCCTCCGAACTCACCGCCGCCGGCCGGGCGGTACTGGCCGACCAGCCCGACTCGCCCGGCTCGCTGGGCATCGCGATCTCCGAGGCGGTCGAGGTGGCCGCCGGCAGCCCGGACACCAACTACGCGCTGGGCAGCGTGCTCAACCACGTACTGCTGCACCAGACGGTGATCGGTGAGGAGGCGATCGCCCAGTTCGGCAAGGTCGGGCTGACCCCGGACGTGATCGTCGGCTGCACCGGCGGTGGCTCCAACTTCGGCGGGCTGGCCTTCCCGTTCCTCCGGGAGAAGTTGGCCGGCCGGATGGACGTGACGATCCGGGCCGTCGAGCCGGCGAGCTGCCCGTCGCTGACCCGGGGCGTCTACGCGTACGACTTCGGCGACACCGCCGGGATGACCCCGCTGATGAAGATGCACACCCTCGGCCACGACTTCATCCCCGACCCGATCCACGCCGGTGGGCTGCGCTACCACGGCATGTCACCGCTGATCTCGCACATCTACGAGCTGGGGCTGATCGAGGCGGTGGCGAAGAACCAGCGGGAGTGCTTCGAGGCGGGGGTGCGCTTCGCGCGTACCGAAGGGATCGTGCCGGCCCCCGAGCCCACCCACGCGCTGGCCGCGTGCATCGAGGAGGCGTTGCGCTGCAAGGAGACCGGTGAGGAGAAGGTGATCCTGACCGCGCTCTGCGGGCACGGGCACCTGGACCTGGCCGCCTATGGCGCCTATCTCGCGGGCGACCTCACCGACCACGAGATCGCCGAGTCGCAGTTGCGGGCGGCCACCGCCGGGCTGCCGACGGTACCGGCCGGGTCGGCGTAGCGACGGTACCGGCCGGACCTGTCCCCGGCCGGCCGGATGCTCGGCCGGCCGGCCGGGTGCGGCGGTGGCGCGGTCCGGCGGTGGCGCGGTGTGGTGGTGGCGCGGTCCGGCGGTGGGGACCCGCGACGCTCTGGTGGTGGATCCCGAGGCTAGTGCCGTGACCACGAACGTTCACGGTGTTGCATGACACGCCGTGGGGCCTGTCGGCTGGGCGGCGTCGGGGCGGTCAGGCTGTAGCGGTGGCAGATCCTGTACGCGTGCGGCGGCTGAGTGATCAGGAAGGTCAGCAGCTGCTCAGAATCACCCGCCGGGGTACCGGTTCACCGATCCGACTGCGACGGGCGATGGTCGTGCTC
Organism: Plantactinospora sp. CNZ320; assembly: GCF_002846275.1. NCBI lineage: Bacteria > Bacillati > Actinomycetota > Actinomycetes > Micromonosporales > Micromonosporaceae > Plantactinospora > Plantactinospora sp. CNZ320. Next base: position 529,569 of record NZ_PJMP01000001.1, on the reverse strand, counting down.
GCCTCGGCCGGTGGGAACACAGTGCCGGCGATCGCCCGCCTCGTCCAGGCCGATGAGGACACGATCCGGCAGGTCATCCACCGGTTCAACGAGATGGGGATGGCCTGCCTGGACCCTCAGTGGGCGGGTGGCCGTCCCCGCCAGATCAGTCCTGACGAGGAACAGTTCATCGTCGAGACGGCCAATACCCGCCCCGAGAAGCTGGGACGCCCGTTCACCCGCTGGAGCGTACGCAAGCTCGCCGAGCACCTGAGCTCGGGTACCGCCCGCCGGATCCGTATCGGTCGAGAACGGCTGCGGCAGATTCTGCACCAGCACAAGATCACCTTTCAACGGACGAAGACGTGGAAGGAGTCCACCGACCCTGACCGGGACGTCAAGCTCGCCCGGATCGAGTACGTGAGCAGCCGCTTCCCGCAGCGAGTGTTCGCGTTCGACGAGTTCGGGCCTCTGGTGATCCGGCCGCAGGCCGGTGCTGGTTGGGCTCCGGCAGGGCATCCCCACCGGCTGCCCGCGAACTATCACAAGCTGCACGGGGTCCGGCAGTTCCACGGCTGCTACTCCGTTGGTGACGACCAGCTCTGGGGCGTCGTCCGGCGACGCAAGAGCGCGGCGAACACACTCGCCGCACTCAAGTCGATCCGCGCCGCCCGCCCGGACGGTGCACCGATCTACGTGATCCTGGACAACTTGTCGGCTCACAAGGGCTCGAAGATCCGCAGGTGGGCGGCCCGCAACAAGGTCGAGCTGTGCTTCACCCCGACCTACGCCTCCTGGGCCAACCCAATCGAGGCCCAGTTCGGGCCGCTACGCACCTTCGTCATCGCCGGCTCGAACCACCCCAACCACCCCGCACTGACCCGAAAGCTGCAGGCCTACCTGCGCTGGCGCAACGCCAACGCCCGCCACCCCGACGTCCTGGCCGCCCAACGCCGCGAACGCGCCCGCGTCCGCAGCGAACGACAACGACGCTGGGGCCAACCCGCCACCCGAGCAGCCTGACCCCAACACCCCGAACGTTCGTGGTCACGGCACTAGCCCCGGGAGGAGATCTGCTGCACGGCCCAGCCGTTGCCGTCCGGGTCGCTGAAGAACACGAATCCGACGTTGTCCAGCGGCTCCGGCACGGGCCTCGGGTTCTCGCCGAGCACCTGGATCTCGCTGACCTCGACACCCCGCTCGACGAGTTGCGCACGCGCCTTGGCCAGGTCGGGAACGACGAGTTGCAGGCCGCGCAGCGAACCGGGCGGCGGCAGGTCCGGTGCGACCCCGGTGCCGATCACGATCGAGCAGCCCGAGCCCGGCGGGGTGAGCTGGACAATGCGTACCTCATCGCCGACCCGGGTGTCGTGGTCGACGTGGAAGCCGAGCTTGTCGGCGTAGAAGGTCTTGGCGCGGTCCACGTCGGAGACGGGGACCATCACCACTTCCAGGGTCCAGTTCATGGTTGTTGCCTTTCTGGTTGTGCGGATCCGGTGTCCGCCTCAGCGCCCGGACGATCGCCGGGGCACCTGGTATTGCTGGTCAGCTTCGATCCGTTCCGCGAGCAGGTCGTCGAGCCGGCGGTAGCCCTCGGACACGCCGCGCCGCATCGGATAGCGGAGCACCCGGTCCCGGCCCTCCGGGGTCGCGTACCGGATCGTGCTGGTCAGGGTGGTCACGCCGGCCCGTTCGACGAGCCGGTGGTCGATCAGGGTGTCGCCGGGGTAGGACTGCTCGTCGTAGCGCTCGGTGTAGACCAGCCGTAGGGCCGGCTCGATCACCCGATAGGTCCCGCCGTGCGCCATCTCCTCGTCCCCCGGACCTCGGGAGACGAACCGCCACGCGCCGCCGACCCGCAGGTCGATCCGGCAGTCGACGAGCTGCCAGCCCCGCGCGCCGAACCAGCGCCGGAGCAGTTCGGGGCGGGTGAGCGCGTCGAAGACCAGGGCGGCAGGGGCGTCGAAGGCCCGGGTCAGCTCGATTTCCCGGTCCGTCGGGGTGGTGACGGTCAGCTCCCGGCCGGCGTCGCTCACCGGCTCCGCCCCTCGCCGCCCTCGGCCTGGAGCTCGGCGAGCAAGCCGTCGAGGCGCTGGTAGCTCTCCCCCCAGTAGTCGCGGTAGTTCTCCAGCCAGTCCAGCGCGGCCTTGAGCGGCCGGGCCTCCAACCGGCACGGCCGGCGTTGCGCATCCCGGCTCCGGGAGACGAGCCCGGCCCGCTCCAGCACCTTGAGGTGCTTGGAGATGGCGGGTTGGCTCATCGCGAAGGGCGCGGCCAGCTCGGTGACGCTGGCCTCGCCGGTGGCCAGGCGGGCGAGGATGGCCCGCCGGGTCGGGTCGGCCAGGGCCGCGAAGGTGGCATCGAGCAGGTCCGCACTCATGTTTTGTAACCTCTCAGTTCTATAACCGGATGGTTTATAGCGTGGCTCCGGTCGGGCTGTCAAGCCGGTCCGTCCGAGCCTTTGTCCATCGTGGACGGGTCGGATCGGCAGTTGGCAGCGATCCGGATGGATACCATGGGCCATGGCCAGACCCAGGATCGACCCCGTGGTGTGGCGACCGGAGCGGGCACCGGCCCGGGCGCGCCAGCGCGGTGGTACCGACCCGATGCCACCGGTACGCCTGCACGCCGTACCCGGCCAGGGGCCGGAGGACGTCGCGGTCGACTCCGCCGGCCGACTTCACACCGGACTCGCCGACGGCCGAATCGTGCGACTGGCGGCGGACGGCACCGGAGCGCGGGTGGTCGCCGAGACCGGGGGCCGGCCGCTCGGCGTCGAGGTGGACGGCGACGACCGGCTGGTGGTCTGCGACGCCTCGGCCGGACTGCTCCGGGTCGACAGCGGCACCGGCCGGGTCGACACCCTGGTCGCCGCCGGCACCCCGGTCGGGTCGGCGCCGCTGCGGCTCTGCAACAACGCGGCGGTGGGGCGTGACGGGTCGATCTGGTTCAGTGACTCCTCGCAGCGTTTCGGGCTGCCGCACTGGAAGGCGGACCTGTTCGAACACTCCGGCACCGGGCGGCTACTCCGGTGGCATCCGGACGGGCGTACCGAGGAGGTGCTGACCGGGCTCCACTTCGCCAACGGGGTGGCGCTGGCCGCCGACGAGTCGTACGTGGTGGTGGCGGAGACCGGAGCGTACCGGCTGACCCGGGTGTGGCTGGCCGGGCCGCGTACCGGCGAGGTGGACCGGCTGGCCGACAACCTGCCGGGCTTCCCCGACAACCTCGTCCGGGACGACGAGGGGCTGCTCTGGATCGCGATGGGCTCGCCCCGCAACGCGCTGCTGGACCGGCTCTCGTCGTGGCACCCCGCCGTGCGGCGGGCGGTCTGGGCGCTGCCGGACCGTCTGCAACCGAAGCCCGCGAACACCGCCTGGGTGCAGGCGGTGGACGCCGAGGGCCGGATCCGGTACGACTTCCAGGCGACGATTCCGGGCTTCTCGATGGTCACCGGGGTACGCCGGCACGGCGACACCGTCTGGCTGGGCAGCCTGCACGGCGATGCCGTCGCGGAGTTCACCCTGCCGATCGTGGCCCGCCAGAACGAGGGCTGAACGAAGGCAGGCGAAGCAGAATCGCCGTTGATCGCCCGAAACGAGCCGGATCCGCCATTACGCCGAAAAGGCCCTAACCCTAACCATTCAATCGGTTCGGTCTGCTATCCATAATCCGACACCGGCGGGCGCGGAGCGAAGTTGGACACAATCGCTACCATGCCGGTGTGCGCGACAACGGCAAGCGCCTCCTTTCGCCCCGCCTCCTAATAGCTGTAACCGCAATTGTCCTGCTTGCGGCACTGCCGGCCGTCGCCGAGCGCAAACCATTCATGGTAGTAGCCGCCTGCACGGTCTCGGCGGCACTTCTGGCCTTCGCGGCGAACTTGTGGCCAAGACTGGTCCGCTGGTCACAGTTGACACCCACGGCCTTGGCTGAGGCCATGGACACCCTGGCCGGCGAGATGCGGAACCAGTGGCAGAGATTCGCTGTCGAAAATCAACTCAGGTACCCGGTCGATATGCCGATCAGATGGCGATGGACCTCTCTTCCCGTATCGGGATCCATCTCGGTCGCGGTGGGCCGGGTCGGCGTGAACCCGAGGTTCAGGAGTCTGGACGGCGTCCCGGCGTCAGCACCAGATGACCTCGTCGAAGGAGACCTGGCCGACCTGTTCCGGGTCTACGCGGGTCTGGACTCCGGGCGCATGGTCGTACTGGGCGAGGCCGGGAGCGGCAAGACGGCCGCCGCTGTCCGTCTGGCACTTGACGCATTGGAACACCGCGCGGGGCTGGCCGAGGCCCAGCGGGCAGTCACACCGGTGCCGGTACTGTTGACCCCGCATGGCTGGAACCCCCGAAAACTCGATTTCGAGAAGTGGCTCGTCGATCGCATCGCGGATGAGTTCGGTGCGCAGCCGACACTTCGGCGGCGAGCTACCGTACGGCAGATGCTACAAGACGGAAAGATCGCACTGTTCCTCGACGGCTTCGATGACCTCCCCGTTCCGTCCCGGAGGGTCGCCATTTATGCGATCAATCACCGGAGCACCATACGCACGGTGATAATGAGCCGCAGCGACGATTACCGGGACACCGTCGCAGACGTCCATCTGCGCGGGGCCGCCGTGCTCGAACTACAACCCCTGTCCGGCGACGACGTCATAACCTACCTCCGGCGGTGCCAGGTCAATCCCCCGCCGGAGGAGTGGGCCAGCCTGCTCGACCGACTGAGCGACAGCCCGCCCGGTCCGCTCATGCAGGCGCTGACGAGCCCACTGATGCTCACCGTCGCGCGCGACGCAGACGTCTTTCCCGCTGCCGTGCGAACTGCCAGTTTCACCGACAGAGCGGCCGCCGAGAACTTCCTGCTCGACCTGCTCGTTCCGGCCGCGTACTCGCGCTCGAACCTCGACGACGAGGTTCCGTCCGCCGAGCAGGTCACCCGCACACTCGGCTTTCTGGCCCGGCGACTGGACCGAAACGGGCTTCGGGAGTTCGGCTGGTGGGAGGTGGTGAGCCTGCTCGCCTGGCCGCACCGTCTCGTGAACGCGGCGTGCAGCACCGGGGTCACGCTCGCGGCGTTGTCCGCCTCGTTGCTGGGCGCTCTCTCCAGTTCGCCTACCGATGCGGCGGTGGTGTTCGCCGTCGGTCTTCTCGCTTTCTCGTTCGCACTGGAGCCACCCGGAAGCGCTCGACGTCGGGCCCGTGTCGGGACGAGGTCCGGCGTCGGGCCGCGACGACCGACGAGGTTCCGCTGGCGGGTCCTCATCAGTGGCGACCGCTGGCGCGAGGCGAGTCTCAAAGATGTTCGGCAGGCCGCCCTGTGGGGACTCGCCGCCGGCCTGCTACTGGGGGCAATCGCCTGGTACGAAAGCACCCGCGATGCCCAGGACACTGTTCTTGGTCCACGCTCGCCGCGCAGCATTGTCGGCGAACTGCTGATATTCGAGCTGGTGGGTGCGTTCGTCGGATCGATCGCCGCGCTCGCCCTCCTGGCATTCATCATTGTCCTGAACGGCACGTTCGGGAGCCTGCTCGACGCTTTCTCCGCGCCGATCGCCGACGACGGCGGGCATCTCAGTCCCAAGGAGTCCTGGCGGCTTGATCGCCGAGACGACCTGACCACAAACGCCGCCGCAGCAGCCGCGATCCTTGCCGTGCTCGTCGTCTCGGGCCTCGTCTTCCCGGACAGTGTCCGGGTCACGTCGGTCAAGCTACTCTTCGCGCAGCTCTTCCTGGGGGGCATTGCGGTGCTCGTGCTGTCCGAGCTTCTCTCGCTGCGCTGGCGAGCGAGAGTTGCCTTCGTCCAGATACGGATCCTGAGCCGGAGCAGGACGGGTGGGATGCGGCTCCTCGAGGATGCGCGCAATCGCGGCATCCTCCGAGTGGTGGGCTCGCGTTACCAGTTCCGACACGCACGGCTACAGGAACGAATGGCGGAGCTTACCGCCCGGACCGCGCACACACCACGGACGCTGGAGCGAGAGAACGCGGGCCATTGAGCCACTGTCATCCTGGTCCTGGTCGTCGAATCCCCGCATCGGGCCGTCCTTGCGGCACATTGGGCAGGAATCTAGCCTGCACGGATGCGGACAGAGTCACGCGGCACGATGCACGGCTGGATCTGGCGTGCGAATCTGCTGCCGTTCGTCGAGACGATTGCCGGCCTTGTCCGGTGCCGACTCGATGACCATGCGCTCACCGCCGGGATCGAGGATTCCGATGCCGACGACGACAACTGGTTCACGTTCGTCCTGAACGGACAGCCGCGGGTCGAGATGCACTTCGCGCGCACCCGTACGGACGACACGGTTCTGGTCGACGTGGAGTTGGACGGCATCGACGAGGCGCTCGAAATCCGGACTGCGCTGTTGCTGGACGTCTGCAACCGATACCGGCTGACGCCCGCGACCGGTCGATCCGAGCCCGACGTCCACGCGCAGCAACGAAGTTCCGCTGCGGGAGGAACCCCAGGGCGACACCCTTGATGCCTCATCACGATGAAGATCGCTCATTGGTGTGACGGCACCGTGTCGGGATCGGCACGGCGGAGGGATCCCCAGGGCCAGCACCGTGAGCCGGTCGCCGCAGCAGTGCACGACGACGTTTCGTTACTCCGCCGCACGGAGGCGTTCGACGGCCTTCTCCGCCAAGCCCCGCACATAGGGCTCGGCACCGCTGGCGTTCTCCCAGCCCAGATCGGCGACGACTGTGACACGGTCGCCGACCCTCGCCACCACGGCCGGCGTGGTGGTCACGACGTCGTCGTCACCGTAGCTGAACCGGGCGGAGACCCGTACGAGCAACGACTCGTCGCCGACAACTCCGGTGCCGGCGATCTCCCACCGATGCTGCCCCGATCCCAGGCCGCCCGGACACCGCGGTAACGCCGCCGCGATCTCGGCGAAGGCCGCTCTCCCGTGCCCCGGGTGCAAACCCACGTACTGCAACACCACCCGTGGGGTCTCGTTTCCGCCCGGGCTGACGTACGCCCGCATGGCGACAGCCGCAGCCCGGGTCGCATCGCTCGGGTACGGGTCGCCGCAGGGGCGTGCCGGCCGAAGGTGTGCGTTGTCGCCCTCCGGTAGCGGTTCGAGCCTCGCCCCACCGAGATCCTCGGGCTGAAGCAGGGCCGACGAGGCGATCACCTGAGCGCTCGGCGATGGCGAGCGGGCCGGCACACTCCCCGTGCCCGTGCCCGTGCCCGTGCCCGGCTCGGTCGACGCCGTCGCGGACGGACTGCGGCCAGGGCTCGACTCCACGTCGTCGCCATCTGCTGAGCAGGCGACCACCAGAGCGAGTGCGACCACTGCGGCGGGAATCACCCGTAGCGAACGGCGCATGGCATCCTCCGTCGTGATCGGTCGGCTCCGTCAGGACTGCCCGGCCGGCACATCGGACAAACCCCACCGGTGCGGATGGCGCCCCCGACCGCGCGCCGTCAGCTGGCCTGGCGGAGGTCCCAACCAGGCTTGTCGTCGCCCCCTGCTGCGGAGCAGGCTCCTCGACGCGGGTCCGATGTTCGGCGGCGAGCAGGCCACTCAGCGCAGTGACAGCCGTAACAAACCTCCCTATCACTCCCTATGCAGGGTAGGTTAGATGTCGATGAGTGAGGAAATGTACTCGGTCGAGCAGGTGGCCGACCGGCTCGGCCTACACGTCCGGACCGTGCGCGGTTACATCCGCTCCGGCCGGCTCAGGGCGGTACGGATCGGCAAGCAGTACCGGATCGCCCGGACCGACCTCGACGCGCTGACCGGCGGTGCCACACGGCCCCGAGCCGGCGGGCGCGCCACCGTCGAGGTGTCGAGCATCGTGCAGGTCGACGGCATCGACCGATCCGGAGCCGACCGGCTCGGCACCCTCCTGCTGGCCGGGGCGAACACAAATCACTCGCCCGGGCATCCGCTGCGGGTGCAGACCGTCCACGACGAGGAACGAGGCCGGATGAAGATCGTGATACTCGGCGACGCCGCCGCCACCGCCGAGCTGCTACACCTGCTCGACGCTGTGCTGCACGGCGACAACGGCCTGCTCACCGGGGAGGTGGCGGATGCCTGACGAGATCCAGGATCGGGCCGGGGCATCGGTGCTGGTCTGTGATCCGGCCGGTCCGGCGATCAGCACCGAGCAGGACGCGCTGGATCTGATCGGCGCGGCTTTCCTCGGCGCCACAGTGGTGGCGATACCGGCGAGCCGGCTGGACCCGAGCTTCTTCTCCCTCGGCACCCGCTTCGCCGGTGAGGTCATGCAGAAGTTCGTCAACTACCGGCTGCGGCTGGTGGTGGTGGGCGACATCGCCGGGCACCTCGCGAGCAGTTCCGCCCTACGCGCCCTGGTCCAGGAGTCGAACCGGGCCGACCACATCTGGTTCGTACCCGATCTCGACGCTCTCGACGATCGGCTCCGCGCCCTGGCCGACCGGCCCGATCGTCGACCGGCCTGACCAGGCTCGGACCCGCCGGTTCCGCCCCCGCCGGGCGGGCGGGGGGCGACCAGGGTCAGCTCCGGGCGCCCTGGTCGTCTTCCTGGTAGACGTCCGGCACCCCGTCGGCGTCGCGGTCCTCCTCCTCCACCATGCGAAGCCGCTGGTAGTGCCGGTTACGGACCCGGAGTACCACGGCGGCCAGCACCGCCGAGATCAGCGAGCCCAGGAGTACGCCGATCTTGGTGTGGTCGTCGCGTTCGGTCCCGGCGCCGAACGCCAGTTCGCCGATCAGCAACGACACCGTGAAACCGATCCCGGCCAGCAGCGCCAGCCCGAACACGTCCCACCAGCCGAGCCCTTCGGCGAGCCTGGCCCGGGTGAACCGCTGCACCAGCCAGGTCGCGCCGAAGACCCCGACGACCTTGCCCACGACCAGCCCGACCACCACCCCGACGGCGACCGAGTCGGTGAGGGAGGCACCCAGGCCGCCCGCGCCGGCCACCGACACCCCGGCGGCGAAGAACGCGAAGATCGGCACCGCGATCCCGGCGGAGATCGGCCGGAACCGGTGCTCGAAGTGCTCGGCCAGCCCCGGCCCGGGCCCCGGCTTGCGTCGCGACACCGGTACGGCGAAGGCGAGCGCCACCCCGGCGACCGTGGCGTGTACCCCGGAGGCGTGCACCAGCGTCCAGGTCACCGCCGCCAGCGGGAGCAGCAGCCACCAGGACCGTACCCGCCGCTGGACCAGCAGGCCGAACAGCGCCAGCGGGACCAGTGCCAGCAGCAGCCAGCCGAGGTGCAGCGCGCTGGTGTAGAAGAGCGCGATGATCATGATTGCCAGCAGGTCGTCGACGACCGCGAGAGTGAGCAGGAACGTCCGCATCGCCGCCGGCAGGTGTGTGTTGATCACCCCGAGTACGGCGAGCGCGAACGCGATGTCGGTGGCGGTCGGGATCGCCCAGCCCGCCAGCGCCCCGTCCCCGGTCCGGAGGTTGAACGCCACGTAGATCAGGGCCGGTACCGCCATCCCGCCAACGGCGGCGGCGACCGGCAGCATCGCCCGGCGGGGTTCCCGGAGGTCCCCGGCGACGAACTCGCGTTTGAGCTCCAACCCGGCGACGAAGAAGAAGATCGCCAGCAGGCCGTCGGCCGCCCAGGTCGCCAGGGATAGGTCCAGGTGCAGGGCGGCGGGGCCGATCGTGACCTCGCCGAGCGACCGGTACGCCTCAGACCACGGCGAGTTGGCCCAGCCGAGCGCGAGTACGGCGGCGATCAGCAGCAGGACGCCACCGACGGTCTCGGCACGCAGGATGTCACCGATCCGGCGGACCTCGGGCCAGCTACCCCGGTCGAACAGGGTCGGCATGCGGTTGCCGGGGGTGGCCATCAGGGTGCCTCCGATGGGGTCGACGAATGAACCGCCGACCAGACTTCCCGGCACACCGGCTCCCACCCTACCGAACCCGCGATCACCGCCCCAACCAGGAGCAGGGCAGGCAGCCGACGAGCGACCCGGGCCGATCAGGGCCGGGATCGGATCTCCCCTGATCGGGTCAATCTGTGCTGATAGGTTGAAAATATGTTCATCCGGGCCAGGGGTATTGCCCGATCCCTGCTCCTCTACTACTGCCGGCCGGCCACCCAACGCCGGGCGGCCCACCTCTACGGGCAGTTCCTGGGTCCGGGAGACGTCGGCTTCGACATCGGCGCGCACGTGGGCGGCCGGGTGCGGATCTGGCGACGGCTGGGCGCCCGGGTCGTCGCCGTCGAACCGCAGCCGGACTGCCTGCGCGTGCTGCGCTGGGCCTTCCGCCGGGACGGCGGCGTCACCATCGTGCCGGCGGCGCTCGGCGACCGATCCGGTCGGGCGACGATGGCGCTCTCCACCGCCACCCCGACGGTGTCGACGATGTCGGCCGACTGGATCCGCTCGGTGACCACGGATCGCAGTTTCGCCCAGGTGCGCTGGGACCGCTCGGTCGAGGTGGAGGTGGCGACCCTCGACAGGCTCATCGCGGTGCACGGCGTACCCGCGTTCTGCAAGATCGACGTCGAGGGTTTCGAGGCGAACGTCCTCGCCGGGCTCAGCCAGCCGTTGGCCGCGCTGTCGTTCGAGTACCTTCCGTCGGCACACGACGCCGCGCTCACCGCCCTCGACATCGTGGACGGGCTCGGTGCGACGGCCGGCGGATACCGCTACAACTACTCGCCCGTCGAGACGATGCGGTACGCCAGCGAGCGCTGGCTGGACGCCTCCGGCCTGGTGAGACTCCTCGAACGCTTCCGCCCGCTGGGTCGGTCCGGCGACGTCTACGCCTGGCTGGCATCACCCGGGCGCGGGCCGGAGGCTTCCGGTTCGCCGGGCCGGCCGGCCGATCCGGCGACCGCACCGACTCTCGTCGGCGACGGGTAGGCTGCCGGATCGTGGACGCCTCGGACTGGGATCGCCGCTACGCCGCGACGGAGCTGCTCTGGAGCGCCGAACCCAACCGGTTCGTCCACGCGGAGTTGGCCGACCTGCCACCGGGCCGGGCCGTCGACCTGGGCACCGGCGAGGGCCGCAACGCGATCTGGCTGGCCAGCCGGGGTTGGCGGGTCACCGCCGTCGACTTCTCGGCCGTCGCCGTCGACAAGGGACGCCGGCTCGCCGAGTCGGCCGGGGTCGCCGTGCACTGGGTCGTCGCCGACCTGCTCGACCACGTGCCGGAGCCCGACTCCTTCGACCTGGTCCTGATCGCCTATCTGCAACTGCCGGCCGAGCGGTTCGGCACCGTGCTGGACCGGGCCGCCCGGGCGCTCGCCCCCGGCGGGGTGCTGCTGATGGTCGGGCACGACGCGGAGAATCTGCGCCACGGCGTCGGCGGGCCACAGGACCCGAGTGTGCTGCACACCCCGGATGGCGTCGCGGCACGGCTGCCGGGCCTGCGCGTGGACCGGGCCGACCGGGTACGCCGCCCGGTCGCCGACGCCGACCGCGAGGCGATCGACACCCTGGTCCGGGCCCACCGGCCGGCCGGATGACCGCCCGGGAGCCGACCGGCACACCCGTACTGCGCCGACTGACCGGGCCGGAGGCACTGGCGCTGCACGACCGGCTGGTCGAGACGTACGCGGCGGTGTTCTGCGCGCCGCCGTGGAACGACGCACCCGAGCGGGCCGTCAGGTTCGGCGAGCTGCTGACCGAGTGGGCCGGGCGGCCGGGCTTCGTCGCCGTTCTGGCCGACGACACCGGGCTCGCCGGCTCCGGTGAGGACGACGGGGCGGTTCCCGCCTTCGCGCTCGGGCTGACCACTCCGACCCCGTTCCCCGCCGACCGCGCCTACGGGCAGGTACGCCGCCTCCTCGGACCCGCCACGGAGACGCTCTCCAACTGGCTGGAGGTCGCCGAGCTGGCGGTACGGCCTTCGGCGCGGCGGGGTGGACTCGGCCGGCGCCTGCTGGCGGCGCTGACCGACGACCGGCCGGCGTGGCTGCTGACCGTTCCGCAGGTCGCCGGCACCACCGCCTTCTACGACGCGGTGGGCTGGCACCGGCGGGGCACCGGTTACGGCATCACGGTCTACACCAACCGGCCGCTGGACCGCTGAGCCGTCGCCGCGGGAAGCGGTGTGGCTGGGCAGGGCGGCTCGCCGCGGTAGTGCCACGCCGCACCATGTCTAGAAAACTTGACATGATGTCTGCGCCTCTTTACTCTTCGACATGTCAAGAATTCTTAACCTCTCGAAGGCGGCACCCATGTCGTACGAGGAAAAAGGCACCTGGGTGGCGCTGGTGGTCGGCGTTACCGTCTATCTCGGTTACCTCGGGGTCGTCCTGGGCCGGTTGGCCGGAACGCCCGTGGCCGAGGTGACATACGCGCCGACCCTGCTGCTGGCGATAGGCGTCTCGATCGTCGCGTCGATAGTGGCCCGGATCGCGGTCGAGATCGCCAAACCCAGCGACAGCCACTCCGGCGACGTCCGGGACCGGGAGATCCACTGGCTCGGTGACCGCATCGGGCAGCAAATGCTCATCGCCGGCGCGCTGGCCGCGCTCGGATTGGCGCTGTTCGAGGTCGAGCACTTCTGGATCGCGAACGTGCTCTATCTCGGCTTCGTCGCCTCCTCGGTGGTCGGGTCGGTGGTCAAGCTCCGCGCCTATCGCAGGGGAATCTAGCCGTGGTCAAGCCCACCAGGGTCACCAACTCGATCCGCGCCCTGCGCTTCGCCGCCGGCGAGATGACGCAGGCACAGCTCGCCGAGCGGATAGGGGTGACCCGCCAGACGATCATCGCGATCGAGCAGGGCAGATATTCGCCGTCACTGGAGATGGCGTTCCAGATCGCCCGGGTCTTCGCGGTGCCGCTCGACGAGGTGTTCCAGTATCCCGACCCCGGAGGAGAACAGCCATGAGAGCAGCCGTGTACCGGACGTACGGCCCGCCGGACGTGGTCCGGGTCGAGGAGGTCCCGACCCCCGTGCCCGGCGACGAGGAGGTCGTCGTCCGGGTCCGCGCCGCGACGGTCAGCGTGACCGACGGTACCGCCCGGCGCGGCTCGCCAGGCTACGCCCGACTCTTCTTCGGGCTGCGCCGTCCGAAGTGGACGACACTGGGGTCCGAGTTCGCCGGGGTGGTCGCGGCGGTCGGGGTGGGCGTGACCCGGCTGCGGGTCGGCGACGAGGTCGTCGGGATCACCGGACCGGACTTCGGCGCGCACGCCGAGTACGTCCGCGTGCACCAGGACGGCGCCCTCGGCCCCAAGCCGGCAAACCTCGACTTCGCCGAGGCGGTCGCGTTGATCGACGGAACCGCGCTGGCGTTCCTGCGTGACAGCGCCGGCCTGCGCCCCGGGCAGACGCTCCTGGTCAACGGCGCCTCCGGCAGCGTCGGGAGCGCGGCAGTGCAACTCGGCAAGCACTTCGGTGCCCGGGTCACCGGCGTGTGCAGCACACCCCATCTCGACCTGGTACGCGACCTCGGCGCCGACACGGTGCTCGACTACACCAGGGAGGACTTCACCCGTACCGGCCAGACGTACGACGTCGTCTTCGACGTCGCCGGCACCAGTTCGTACGGGCGCTGCCGACGGGTGCTCAACCCGGCCGGACGTTATCTCAGCCCGGTACCGTCGCCGGGCCTGCTCTTCCTGACCCCGTGGACTGCCGCGTTCGGCCGCAGGAAGGCGGTCGTTGCGTTCACCGGGCTGCGGAAGGCGACGGACAAGGCCCGTGACCTGCTGCTGGTGCACGAGTTGGCCGAGGCCGGCGCGCTCCGGCCGGTAATCGCGGAGCGCTACCCGTTGGAGCAGATCGTGCAGGCCCACCGCCACCTGGAACGCGGCAAGTACGGCAACATCATCGTCACCATGGACGCGGCCGACTGAGAGCCGCGGCAGTTGGCACCTGGCCTCGAACGTCCGGGTCAGCCGCGCCGTCCCGCCAATCTGGACAACGGCACCACGGACCCCGGGCCACGGTACGCTCGGTCCGACGGAGGAAATTCGTCTGCTTGATCATCCTTTGCGGTGGGAGAGAACGCGATGACCCCTTCTCCGGTACTTCCCCTGAAACGCACCTGCCCGTACGCGCCACCGGCCGAACACCTGCGGCTGCAACAGCAGGAGCCGGCGGCCCGGGTGGTGCTGCCGGACGGCACGACGGCATGGGCGCTGAGCCGCCTCGAGGACATCCGGGCCATGCTCACCGATCCACGGTTCAGTTCTGACCGGCAGCGCGACGGATATCCGTTGCAGCCACCCGGACAGCGCCGAGCCGCCGACGAACGACCGGTGCTGATCGGGCTCGACCCGCCGGAGCACGGTGAGGCCCGGCGCGCCGTCGTCGGCGAGTTCACCATCAAGCGGATGAACGCAATGCGCCCGCGCATCCAGCAGATCGTCGACGACTGCCTCGACGCGATGCTCGCCGGGCCACGCCCGGTCGACCTGGTGCCGACGCTGGCCCTGCCGGTGCCGTCGCTGGTCATCTGTGAACTGCTCGGCGTGCCCTACGCCGACCACGACTTCTTCCAGAGCCGCTCGGCGAATCTGCTGCGCCGGTCGGCCCCGGCTCAGGAACGCTTCGCCGCGGCCCAGGAGATCCGCGAGTACATGGCCACGCTGATCGCGGAGAAGGCGAAGACACCCGGTGAAGACCTGCTCAGCCGGCAACTCGGCAGGGGAGCCGATCACGAGGACCTGGCGGGCCTCGGCTTCCTGCTGCTGCTCGCCGGGCACGAGACCACCGGAAACATGATCTCCCTCGGCACGATGACCCTGCTGGAGCGGCCGGAGGCGCTGGAGGCGCTGAAGCGGGATCCGACCGTCACCCCGCAGGTCGTCGAGGAACTGCTGCGATACTTCACCATCGCCGAGTACGTCACCTCCCGGATCGCCGTCGAGGATGTCGAGATCGGTGGGGTACTGATCCGGGCCGGCGAGGGCGTCGTCACGCTCGCCAACGTGGCCAACCGCGACCCGGCCGCGTTCACCGACGGCGACACCTTCGACATCAACCGGGGCGCCCGGCACCACATCGCGTTCGGCTTCGGCGCCCACCAGTGCCTGGGGCAGAATCTCGCCAGGGTCGAACTCCAGATCGTCTTCGACACCCTCTTCGCCCGCATTCCCGGTCTCGAACTGGCGGTGCCGGTAGACGAGTTGTCCTTCAAGGACGACTCCACGGTCTACGGCCTGCACTCGCTGCCGGTCACCTGGTAGGAGACGCGATGCGGATAACCGCCGACCTGGAGCGCTGTGTCGGCGCCGGTCAGTGCGTGCTCACCGAACCCGCCGTCTTCGACCAGAACGACGAGGACGGCACCGTGATCATCCTGCGCGCCGTACCGGAGGACGACGAGACGACCCGCCGGGTACGCGAAGCCGTCCGGCTCTGTCCAAGCCAGGCCCTGACCCTCACCGAGCCCGCTCCGACGCCCTGACCCCCGGCCGGTACGGGAGCGCGTTGCGCTACTCGTGCCGGCTGACGCCCTCGGAGTGCATCCCGGTCTCCTCCTCCAGCGGGTTGTTGCGGAGGTCGTCGAGCCCGGTGTCGTCGGGGAAGAACCGATGCCCCGATCCGGGGTCGGTCGGGGCACCGCCCGGTCCCGCCTCCGGCGCACGGGTCGGCTCGACCGGACCGAACCCGTGCTTGCCCGCCCCCTGCGGCCACGGTTGCGGCGGCTGCGCGTCGGCCCGTCGTTCGGCAAGACGCGTGGGTGGCAGGCCGGCCTCCTCGCTCCCCTCGTCCAGCGGCGAGTCCTCGGTCGCGCCCCACGGTGCGTCCCGGTCCTCGGTCCCACCGGTGGTGCCCCACGGTTGGACCGACTGCGGGCCACGGTCCTGCCCGTCCGGGGCCACCTGACCGCCGTCGGCGGCACCCGGCCGGAGCTGGCCACCCGGATCCTCGTCCGCCAATCGCCTCTTCGCGCCCATCGCCACCACCTCGTTGCCGACTCGTCCCGCCCGGTCATCCGGTCGGTCCGGTGCGTGTGCCGTTCCCGGCCCGAGCCAGGACATGCGCACCGGACCGGAAGGGATCTCCGGGCCGCAAGGGTGCTTTGAGCAGGGAAGGAAGCTTTAAGCCAGGAAGGGAGCTTTGAACCAGAGTCACCTGGACGTGTGGTCCGACCGGGCGAGGCCGACGCACGGTCAACTGGAGGTACGGTCGGGCCCGGCGAGGCCGGCGGCGGTCCGGAACGCCGCGAGAGCCCGGGCGATGTCGTCCTCGTCCGTCTGCCAGTTCGAGACCGACAGCCGGATGGCGCGGCGCCCGTCGACTGTCGTGCCGCTCAGCCATGCCTCGCCGCTGTCGACCACCGCACGCAGGATCCGGTCGGTCGTAAGGTCGTCGCCGAACCGGAAGAGCACCTGGTTGAGCGGACCGTCGCTGAGCACCTCGCAGCCGGGTACCCCGGCCAGGCCCGCGCCGAACGTGCGGGCGTGTGCGCAGGTCCGCTCGACCAGGTCCGCCACACCCTGCCGGCCGAGCGACCGCAGCGCCGCGTAGACGGCGAAGCCACGCGCCCGCCGGGAGAACGCGGGTGTCCAGTCCGTCGCGTCGCGGGGCTGTCCCGGGCCGCCCTGCACCAGGTAGTCGGCGGTGGCGGACATCGCGGCCCGGTGCGCGTCCGGGTGGGCGCAGAAGGCCAGGCCGCAGTCGTACGGGACGTTGAGCCACTTGTGCGCGTCGAAGGCCCACGAGTCGGCACGTTCGACCCCTCGGACGAGGTGGCGGAGCGCGGGACTCGCGGCGGCCCAGAGCCCGAAGGCGCCGTCGACGTGCAGCCAGCCGCCGGACTCGGCGACGGCGTCGGCGATCCCGTCGAGGTCGTCGACGGCACCGGTGTTGACCTCACCGACCTGGGCGCAGACGATCGTCGGGAGGTCCGCCCGGCCGAGTTCCGCCCGCAGCCCGGCGACCGACATCCGACCGGCCCGGTCTGCCGGGACGACCCGCAGCGCCGCCCTGCCGATGCCGAGGAACCGCAGCGCACGGTCCACGCTGACGTGGCGCGCCGCCCCGACCAGCACCCGGATCGGCGGGGAGCCGGGCAGCCCCAGCTCCTCGACGTCCCAGCCGACCGCGCGGAGCACGTGGTGCCGGGCCGCAGCCAGACCCGTCAGGTGCGCGGTCTGGCACCCGGTGACGAAGGCGAACGACGCGTCCCCGGGCAATCCGAGCAGCTCGGCCAGCCAGGCACCGGCCACCTCCTCGGCGACCGACGCCGCCGGGCCGCACGCGTAGAAGCCCGGGCACTGGTCCCAGACCGAGGTGAGCCAGTCGGCGGCGACAGCGGCCGGCAGCCCGCCACCGATCACGAAGCCGAAGTAGCGGCCGGACGGGATGCCGAGCAGTCCCGGGTCGACCGCCGCGGCCAGTTCCTCGACCACCACCAGCGGGTCGACCGGGTCGACCGAGAGCGGTCCGCCGAGTCGGGACCGCAGTTCGTCGACTGTCGCCGCGACGCCCACCGGCCGGCGGTCGAGCGACCGGAGCCAGTCGGTCGCGATCTGCGCCGTACGGGCCAGCAACCGGTCGGGTACGCCGGTCGGCAGGTCGGCGTCGACCTCGACGACCGGCGGCTGCACCTGGTGTTCTGCGGGAACTGTCGAGCTGCCTGTCATGCGGGCAACCTAAAGCGGCACCGGGGCATCGGTCTTGTACGGGATTGCGGCCGGCCGGGCCCGCTCGTCCCCGGTTAGGCTCGGTGTCGTGGCCCTCGCCGACGGCGGCACCCGTGATCCAGCCGCTCCCGCCCGGATGTGGTGGGTGCCGGACCTCGGCGGCCTGGAACTGTTCCGGGCCACCATCAGCGAGTTCGAGTTCCACCCGCACGCGCACGAGGAGTTCTTCCTCGCCCTCACCGAGGACGGCCTCGCCACGCCCAGCTACCGGGGGCAGACCCACGTGATCGGCACCGGGGACCTGATCACGCTCAACCCGGAGGAGACGCACTCCGGCGGCCCACCTGCCGAAATCTCCTGGAGCTACCGGGCGCTCTACCCAGGTCCGGAGCTGATGGGAAAGATCGCGGCCGAGTTCCCCGGCGTACGGCGGCACGTGCCGGCGTTCGGCGCGGACGTGGTGCGGGACCGGGAGGTGGTGGCGCGGCTGCGTCGGTACCACCGGCTCGCCGAGCCGCCCGGGTCGAGCCGGCTGGCCCGGGAGGCGTACCTGGTCGAGGCCCTCGCGCTGCTGGTGGCCCGGCACACGGCGCCGACGCGTACGCCCACCAGGGCCGGCCGGGAACGCGCGGCGGTGCGCCGCAGCAGGGAGTACCTCCAGGAGCACGCGGAGGAGAACGTCACCCTGGAGACGCTGGCCGAGTTCGCCGGGCTCAGCCCGTTCCATCTGTGCCGCGTCTTCCGGGCGGCGGTGGGCATGACACCGCACGCCTACCAGACCCAGACCCGAATACGCCGCGCCAAGTCCCTGCTGCGGGCGGGCCTGCCGATCACCGTTGCCGCCACCGAGGCGGGCTTCTACGACCAGGCGCACCTGACCCGGCACTTCAAGCGTCTCATCGGCCTGCCGCCCGGCCGGTACGCCCGGGACACCACCACCTGACCCTGCGGTGCCGGGGACCCAGCCGAAGCGGCGGGGCCACCGGAAGGCACCGCCGTCAGGCGCGCATGACTGTGGCGATCGGAATGCGGGCGGCCCGGATGGCCGGGATGAGACCGCCGAGCAGCCCGGCCACCAGACCGGCGATGACTCCGGCGACCCCCGCCCGCCACGGGAAGACGTTGTCCGCCAGGAACGGTGCCTGGTCGGCGAAGAGGGTGCCGGCCACGTTCAGCGCCAACGCGGACGCCCCGATGGCGGCGGCCGCGGTCAGCAGCCCGGTGAGCAGGGTCTCGGCGAGGACGATGCCGGCCAGCAGCAGCCGCGAGGTGCCCACCGCCCGGCGCAGCGCGAACTCCTCGACCCGCTCCCCCACCGTGGCCAGCCCGACGTTGAGGATCCCCGCGACGCCGATCAGCAGGACGAGGCTCGCCATGCCGAGGAATACCCAACGGATCAACGCCAGATCCCGGGCGATCTCCTTACGGGCCTGGATCGTCTCGAAGTGGATCTGGTCCGCCGGTATCCCGGTCGCGGCGAGCCGGAGCGCCAGGACCCGTTCCAACTCGCCCGCCGTCGGAGCCAGCATCACCTGGAGGCCCGGACCGGCCTCGCTCTGCTGGGCCTCCGGAGCCAGCCAGGTCGCCAGCTCGTCGGCCCGGGAGTATGCGGCTGGCATCGGGCTGCCGTCATCGACCACCCCGACGATCCGGGGCGTCGGATTGGCAGTCGTCCCCTCGATGCGCATCTCGGCGGGTACCTGGTATCGATTGAAGCCCTTCGCCGCCTCCAGGTTGAGTACCAGCCGGGGTGCCAGGGACGGGTCGGAGCTGAAGTCCAGCCACTCGCCGGAGACCCGCCGGAAGGGCTTGAACTGGCGGATGTCGCCGGTAAGCGTGGTCAGGGTCAGCTCGATCGCCTGACCGGACACCGGTGCAGCCCCGTCGCCGCCCGGCGAGGTCGGGCGGCAGCCGTACTGGTCACAGTAGATCGGGCCGCCCGGGCCGCCGTAGCCACCGGGCTGGTCGAACGGGGCGCCGCCCGGGTTGACCGGGCTGAGTCCGGGTTCACCGACGATCGCCTGCCGGGTGACGATCGCGACCGCGTCCGGCCGGTTCGCCAGCGTCTCGGAGCTGACCTGGACGGTCTGCTGACTTCCCGGCAGGTACGCCTGCCGGGTCCCGTCCTTGCCCACCTGTAGTGCGAGATCGGCCAGTCGGGACTGTTCCAGGGTCTCGGCGGCGGCCTGCACCACCACCACGGCCAGTACGCCGAGGAAGAGGCTGACCATCGACAGGAAGGTACGCATCTTGCGGGCCCGGATGCCCTGTACGCCGATGATGAGCGCGGACCGGAACCGCCCGGAGAGCCGGATCACCGACCCACCCCTTCCGCGGCCCGGACGGCACCGGCCGGGGCAGGCTCGGCCACGGTGCCTCCGGCTGACTCGGCCAACGTTCGGGTCGGGCCCGACTCCGGCCGCAGCGCCTGCTCCGGGGCGCCGGTCGCCGGTTCGAGTCTCCCGTCGTTGAGCCGCAGCACCCGGCGCATCTTGTCGGCGTGGACCCGGTCGTGGGTGACCAGGATCAGTCCGCAGCCCCGTTCGGTGGCCGAGCGCATCACCTCGATCACCAGGTTGCCGGTCTCGGTGTCGAGTGCGCCGGTGGGCTCGTCGGCCAGCAACAGCCGGGGTTCCCGGACCAGGGCCCGAGCCACCGCCACCCGCTGCTGTTCACCGCCGGAGAGCCGGGCCGGGCGGTGTTTCGCCAGATGGGCGATGCCGACCTGGTCGAGTGCGGCCATGGTGCGGGCCCGGCGCTTGCGACGCGGTAGCCAGCCCTGCCCGTTGACCAGCGCCATCGCCACGTTCTGGGCGGCGGTGAGGTGTCCCAGCAGGAAGAACCGCTGGAAGACGAAGCCGAACTCGGCGCTGCGCAGGGCGGCCGCCCGGCGCTCGGGCAGCCGGGTGATGTCCCGGCCGCCGAGCAGGTAGCGACCGCCGTCCGGACGGTCGAAGAGGCCGATCAGGCTGAGCAGGGTGCTCTTGCCGGAGCCGGACCGGCCGAGGATCGCCACGCTCTCCCCCTCGGCGACGGTGAGGTCGACGCCGTCGAGGATGGTCCGTGGTGTGCGCTGTCCCTTCAGCGTCTTGGTGATGCCGTGCAGTTCCAGCAGCGCCGTCATTTCCCGCCCATCGGGTCGGTCGGGCCGCCGGGCTGCCCCGGCGCCGGTTTGGCCGGCGGCAGGTTGGGACCGGGTACGGCGACCGTCTCGTCACCGGTCAGTCCGGACTTGATCTGCACGACCTTGCCGTCACTGAGTCCCAGCACCACGTCCCGGGTCTCCCGGTTGCCGTCCGGACCGACCACGTCGACCTTGCCGCTGCCCTGGCCGCCGGCGACCGCCTCCACCGGGAGCACGAGCGCGTTCTTCGCCCGGGCGGTCACCACCTGGAGGGTGGCGGTGGCACCGTTTATCAGCTTGACGCTGGCCGGCGCCGTGCAGACCAGTCGCATCCCGGTCGGCTCGGACGGCTCGACCTGCTGCCCCGGGCCGGGTGGCGGGCCGACCGGTACGACCACGCGCGAGCCAGGGGCGGCGGACGGATCGCTCGACGGCTCCGGGGCCGGCGGGTCCGGAATCGTCCCGGCCGGAAGCGCGGCGATGGTGCCGAGGACCTTGCAGGCGAACGGGCCGGGGCCGTTCTTGATCTGGGCCTGCACGGTCGCCAGCGAGTCGGCGATCTGGTACGCCTGAGCACCGTCGATCTCCGCGACCAGCCCGTACCCGATCCGTTTCGCCGACACCACAGGCATTCCGGCGGTGACGTTCGAGCGGTCGTCCACCAGCCGGCCGGCGAAGACGGCACCGGCCGGTACATCGACCTGGTGCGACTTGCCCTTCGCCCAGATGCTGGCCACCCGCGTCGCCTTGCTGGGGGTGTTCCGGGGTGGGTCGACGTCGCGGTAGCGGATCTGCCCGGCGACCGGCGCCACCACCCCGAAGACCGGGTTCATGGTGACCCTGCCGGTCAGGCTTACCCGGTTGTCGAGATTCTGCCGGACCGGCTTCGCCGTGGTCATCGTGGTGCCCCGGGCCGCCAGTCCGGGGGTCTCGGCCTCCGGATCCGGCTCACTGCAGGCGGCTCCCGCACCGACGAGCAGAACGAGCACGCACGAGCGCAGCAGCAGTCGCCTTCGCACCGGCACCCCCAACTGACATGGTCCTGGACCGACATCTGACCAGACGCGGTGGGCCGGTCCTCGGTTGCCTTCGGACGAATCATTCACGACGATCGACCGGCATGATGACTGTGCGTGTGGGTTCGCACAGTCATCGCCGTACCGGACACCGCCACCGCCGTATCAAACCAGACCGGCCGCCGGGGTATTGCCCCGCCCGTCGTAGCGGGCCGATCCGGGAAGACCGGCGGCGCAGGACATCGCCCGGTGCCGGACCAGGCACCGCCCGGCAGCGGATCGGGTGCCGGATCCGGCGCGGTCGTCTGTGCACTGTCAGTCGAAGTGCCGGATCCGGGGCCACAGCTCGGCCCAGGCCGGTTGGCGGTCGTGGCAGACCACGATCGGCACGCCCTGCTCCTCGTTGTCGACCCCGACTCCATTGTCCAGGCGTCCGACGGTCCGGCACGTGCCGAAGAAGCCACGGAGTTGGCCCGCCTCGCCCACGCCGACCCCGATCATCACGGTCGCCGACTCCGGCGGTGGGCCGTAGAAGCCGAGTTCGTTGTGTCCACTGTAGATCGGCGGTAATCGGTCGGCACCGAGTCGGGTGAGCGCACCGGCCTCGCCGTAGTTGGCGGTCAGCACGACCGCCGCGGCCCGGTCCGCGGGGGCAAGCTCGTCGTATGCCCGGACCACCTGGTCGACGTAGCGCGGCCAGCCGACCGAGTCGGCGGCGGTGATGTTGATTCCGGGCACCGGTGTGTCACCGAGCACCTCGACCGGAAGCAGTGGCAGCGCCACCACCGCACTGGTCACCGCATTGAAGAGGTACGCCGTGCCGAGCAGGGAGGCGCGGATCCGCCGTCGCCCCCGCCGCAGCCAGTCGGCCACCGGTACGCATCCGGCGGCGAAGAGCACGCCGAGCAGCGCGTACGTGTAGTAGTGCTGACCGCCGGCGACAAGTACCAGCACACAGACCACCAGGTAGGCCACGGCGAGTGCCCGTACCGGCCGCCAGGACGGGCGACGCAGCAGCCCGACCAGGCCGGCGATCCAGACCGCCGCCAGGGGTGGCCCGATCAGCAGGAACTGGAAGGGCACGAAGGTGCTCCGCGACTCGGCGCCCCTGTCCTCGGCTATCGCACCGGCCATGTCGGCCTGCGGCAGCTCGTGGGTGAGCTGGTACACCAGGTTGGGCGCGCCGATCACCAGGGCGAGCGCCACGCCCGCCCAGAGCCAGCGGCTGGCCAGCACCCGTCGCGGCCCCACCGCGAGCAGCCCGGCGCCGAGCCCGACCAGCAGCAGCACCACGAGCAGTTTGTTGTGGAGCCCGATCCCGAGCACCGCCCCGGCCGCCAGCCACCAGCGCGGCTGGTCGCGCAGCAGCGCCCGGGCGGCACAGAGGAGGATGCCGAGCCAGACCACCAGGTCGAAGCCGGCGGTGAGCAGCACGTGTCCGAAGATCAGGGTGGTCGCCCCGGTGCCGAAGCCGAGCGCGGCCAGGGTCTGGGCCAGCGCGCCGCCGCCGAATTCCCGGGCGAGCAGGGCGGCCAGCAGCAGCGCCGCCAGCACGCAGAGGGTGGCCGGCACCCGCAGCCCCCAGAGCGAGCCGCCGAAGAGGGCGTCGGCCAGCCGGGCGATCGCCGGGGTGAGCGGCGGCTGGTCCAGGTAGCCCCAGTCGGGGCGGAGCATCAGGAAGTAGAGCTCGTCGCGGTGGTAGCCGTAGCCGCCGTTGGTGGCCAGCAGCAACGCGGCGACAAGGGCGGCGACGGCGCCGAGCGGGCGCCAGGCGACCGGGGGCGGCGTGACCCGGCCACCGTCGGCGGTCACGGTCGACTCGGGTACGTCCGGCGGCGCGGCGATCGCGGCCGGTCCGACGGCGTGCTCTGTCATGGGTCGCCCCTCCCTGGCGCGGCGGTGCCGGCGACCCGTGACGCGATCCCGGGCGCCCATACATAACGGTTAGAGCTTAACGGTTATGTATGGCGTGTCAACGCCCGAACAGGGCTGCTGTCAACGCCAGGACCGGAGACCGGACGACCGGCCAGGGATGGCGTCCACCGTGGCCGGTCGAGGCTCCGGCTATCCCGCCCGCCGCTGCCCGTCCGGCACGGCGGACACCCCCGACACCGGGCCGGCCGGGTTGCCCCGCCAGACCGTGCCGGCCGGCAGGCTGCTCCCCTTCATCACGAACGAGTCGGGCGCCACCACCACCCCGTCGGCCAACTCGACGCCGTAGTGCACAAGCGCGCCCGTGCCTACCGAACAGCCACTACCGAGGCGGATCCGGTCGGACTTGAACGTCCCGTCCTCCAGCGAGTGGGAGTGCAGCGACGACCCCTCGCTCAGCGTGCAGTGGTCGCCGATCCGCACCAGCGTCCGCTCCGGCATCCCGCAGCCGTCGTCGAAGACCCGCCGGCCGACCCGTACGCCGTGCAGCCGCAGCAGCAGCGGCTTGAGCGGGGTGCCGTTGAACAGGCCGAGATGCCCCACCCCGGTGAGCTTCCAGTACCGCTCGTGCCGCCAGTACCGGGGGTCGTAGATCGAACAGTACAGCGGGCGCAGCCGGCGGAAGCCGAGGCAGAGCCAGTCCACCAGGGCTGAGTAGCCGACGATCGACAGCAGGGCGAGCAGGATCCCGGCACTGAAGGTGTAGAGGTTCGGCCGGGACCCGTCGTGGATGCCCTCGACCCGCACCACGATCTGGATCGAGAGGTAGAAGAGCAGCCAGCCGCTGAGCAGGTACCAGCCCATGGTGCACAGGTTCGAACGGTTCTTCCGGGCCAGCCTGCGGCGGAACTGGTCCCCGGTCCGCAGCTCGTCGAAGCTGGCGTCCCGGCGTACCGACCGGGGGATCTCGAACGGCGGTGACCCCAGGAGCCCGACGTCGGACCGGACGGGACCGTCGATCGGCACCATCACCTTCGTTGCCAGCAGGCAGTTCTCGCCGACCCGTGCTCCGGCCGGAAAGACGACCCGGTTGCCGAGGAAGTTCTCCGCGCTGATGGTGACCCGGGACAGCGAGAACGAGGAGGACGAATACCTGGCGTTGCCCATGGAGAGCCCGTCGGAGACGAGTACCCCGCCGCGCACCTCACACAGGAACGGCGTGTCGTGCCGCTGTGCGCAGCCGAAGTTCGATCCGGTCTGACGCAGCTCGCGGAACCGCCAGCCGACGGCACGCAGATAGCCGACCACGTACGAGCTGTCTCCGAAGAGGGTGTTGAGGTACGGGACGTTGCTGAACCGGGAAACGATCTGGAAGCAGATCCAGCGCCAGCCGTAGAGCGGGTACGCCCGGTCGGCGGTCAGGAAGAGGTTCGCCAGCCGGGGTACCCCGAGCACCAGCAGCAGACCGAGCAGCACACCGCCGTAGAACATCAGCAGCGACCCGGCGACCCTGCTGACGTCCAGCGCGAACGCCACGGCCGCGAGTACGACAAGCAACTGGGTGTCGACCACGACCCGGCCGAGGAGTTGACCGGCGCCGTACCCGATTCGGCGCGTCGTCGAACAGTGCCGGGGTTCCGCCGCCGGGTTGCCGCTCCCGCCGGGCACCGCGGGCGAGCCGTGGAAGCGCGCCCCGGCCGGCACGACCTGGCCGGCACGCGGCGACGAGGCGTGCCCGAGCTGGGCGCCGTCGTCGATCACCGTGTCGAGGTCGAGCACGCTGCCCTCGCCGATCTGGACGTCCCGACCGAGCCGGACCGGGCCGGTGGTGATCCAGCCGGCTTCGGCCCGGTAGCCGAGGAAGCTCGTCCCCCGGCCGACGACCGTGCCGGCGCCGATCTCGATCAGGTCGGTGCAGACCGGCACCGACCGGGACAGCAGCAGGACGTTCGGGCCGATCTTCGCGCCCAGCGCGCGCAGATAGAGGTTGTAGACGGGCGATCCGACGAAGAGCACCAGCGGATTGGCCCCGATCATCCGCTTGACGACCCAGAACCGGAGGTAACGCAGCCCCCAGATGGGGAAGGCGCCCGCCCGCCACCGCCCGACCAGCAGCCACTTCACCGCCACCGGCAGCACCGCCAGCCCGGCGAAGCAGGCCGCCCCGAAACCCAGCGACCGCAGCGTGACGTCGACCGCGCCGGCACCGTCGGAGATCCAGTTGTACCCGGTGAGCGCCATCGCCGCGAGCAGGAACAGGTAGCCCAGGCCGAAGATGGTCTGGACGACCGCGCAGCCGTACCACTCCAGGTCGCTCGGGACGCGCTGCGCCGGGTGCGGCGGTTCGGGCGGCGCCTGCGCAGGCTCCGCCGCTACGACCGTGGCGAGATCGCGGACGGTCGGATGCAGGTACACGTCCTTGATCGAGACGTCGGCACGGAGCCGTTCCCGCAGCCGGGTGCAGTACCGGGACATCACAAGCGAATCGGCGCCCAGGTCGGTGAAGAAGTCGTCCCGGACCGAGACCCGGTCCACCCGCAGCAGGTCGGCGAGGAGGGCCGCGAGGGCGGTCTCGGTGGGTCCGGCCGGGGCGACCACGGGCGTCGCCGGCAGCACACGTGACCGGGGTGCGGGCAGGCGCTTGCGGTCCACCTTGTCGCTGGGCAGCGTCGGCAGATCAGGCAGCTCCTCCAGATAGGCCGGAACCATGTAGCCGGGCAGCCGGGTCCGTAACGCCGCCAGCGCCGCCGTGTGGTCAAGCGTCGCCGCACCGGCCCGTCGGGTGTAGAAGGCGGCGAGTTCGACCACGCCAGGCTCCGGCTGGTACGTCGTCACCGCCGCCTGGGCCACCTCGGGCAGCCGCAGCAGCACCGACTCGATCTCGGCCAGCTCGATCCGGTATCCACGCACCTTGACCTGGCTGTCGATCCGGCCCAGATATTCGAGCTGGCCGTCGCCGGTGATCCGGCCGAGGTCGCCGGTCCGGTAGATCCGTCCCGACGGGTTGTCCGGGATCCCTGCCGGATCGGGGATGAAGGCCCGCTCGGTCAGGTCGGGCCGATTGACGTACCCCGGGGAGAGGCCGACCCCGGCGAGGCCGATCTCCCCGGTCTGCCCCGCCGGCAGCAGACGGTGCTCGGAATCCAGGATCACCACCGAGTACGTCGGCAGCGGCACCCCGATCGTCACCGGTCGATCCGGCACCAACCGGGTCCAGGTGGCGGTGACCGACGCCTCGGTCGGCCCGTAGACGTTCAGCAGTGTGCGTCCCGGCCGGTGCCACCGCCGCACCAGGTGTGCCGGACAGGCCTCGCCGGAGACCAGCACGAACCGCAGGTCCGGCAACTCCTCCTCGATCGTGGCCAGCAGCGTCGGTACGCAGCAGAGTGCGGTGACCCGGTGCCGGACGAGGAAGCCGGCCAGGTCGGCACCGACCAGCGCCCCGGGCGAGGTGCTGGGCACCAGCGTCGCGCCGGAGACCAGTGGCACCCAGATCTCCTCGACCGAGAAGTCGAAGGCGATCGTCATGCCCTGGTAGACCCGGTCGTCCGGGCGCAGCCCGTAACACTCCACCGCCACCCGGACGAAGTTGCAGATGTTCGCCTGGTCGATGGCGACCCCCTTGGGCCGGCCGGTGCTGCCGGAGGTGTAGATGACGTAGGCCAGGTCCTCCGTGCCCGCCCCGACCTCGTCCGGCCCGACCTCGTCCGGCCCGACCTCGTCCGGTCCGATGCGGTGCCGGGGGTAGCGGTCGAGTTCCGGGTCGGTGTCGATCAGGATCACCGTGTTGACGACGCCGTCGAGCCGACTGGCCAGAGTGGAGAGCGTGACGACCGTCCCGACCCGCGCGTCGGCGACCACGAAGCCGAGCCGGTCGGCCGGAAAGGTGGCGTCCACCGGGACGTACACCGCATGGATCTTGGAAACCGCGAGCATCGCCTGATAGGCGAAGGCCGACCGGTCGAGCAGCAGTCCGACCCGGTCGCCCGGCCGCACCCCTCGGGCCGACAGCAGCCGGGCGAACTGGTTCGCCCTGGCGTCCAGCTCGGCGAAGGTCAGCCGGCGCTCGCCGTCGTCCACGGCCAGGTGCCCCGGATCGCCCTCGGCGGCGAACCGGTCGCAGCGCTCCTCGAAGAGATGGTGCAGGCGCTCACCCGGCCGCCAGCGGATCCGGTTGTCCACGCCCCGCGCCCGCAGCACCAGACCGACGCCGGGCTGGACGGTCGAGGTCGGGGTACGCGGTGCGACCGTGGGTACGGCGGCATTCGGTGCCACCGGAGTCGGCCCGGTCACGCCGGCACCAGGCCGGAGGAGCCCCGCACGTCCGGCGCCGCCCCACCGTCCGGCCCCGATCCACCGTCCGACCCTGATCCGGCGGCCGACCCTGATCCGCCGGCCGGCCCTGATCCGCCGGCCGGCCCCGGTCCACCGTCCGGCCCCGATCCGCCGGCCGGCTGCGGTCCGGCGGCCCGTTCCACTCCAGCGGCGGTCTGTTCCGCCACGGTGGCACGGGTTGCCGCCAGCAGGATGTCGAGGCCGTCGGCGAGTTGCTCGTCCGGGGTGGTGAGCGGCGCCATCACCTTGACCACCTGGTCGTAAGCGCCGGCGGTCTCCAGCATCAGACCGTCGGCGAAACAGCGCCGGCTGATGGCGTCGGCCAGCTCGCCCGACCCGACGTCGACGCCACGCATCATCCCGCGCCCCTTCACCACCGCACCCGGCACGACGTCGGCCACCTCGGCGAGCCGGAGTGCAAGCAGGTCGGCACGACGCGCCACCTCGGCGGTGAAGTCGGTACCGGTCCAGAACTTCGTCAGCGCCACCCCGGCGGTGACGAAGGCGTGCACGTTGCCGCGGAAGGTTCCGTTGTGCTCGCCGGGCTGCCAGACGTCGTACTCGGGGCAGATCAGCAGCAGTGCCATCGGCAGGCCGTACCCGGAGATCGACTTCGAGAGCACCACCAGGTCCGGAACCACGTCGAACGGCTCGAAGCTGAAGAACGTGCCGGTACGCCCGCAGCCCGCCTGCACGTCGTCGACCACCAGCAGCGCCCCGCTGCTCCGGGCCAGCTCGGCGATCCGCCGTAACCAGTCCGCCGAGGCGACATTCAGGCCCCCCTCGCCCTGCACGGTCTCCAGCAGGATCGCGGCAGGGGCGTCCAGCCCGCTGGACGGGTCCCGCAGCATCCGGGCGAGCAGCTCGGCGGTGTCGATCCCGTCGCCCTGGTAGCCGTCGTACGGCATCCGGGTCACCCCGGGCAACGGAAGTTGCGGGCCGATCCGGTGATGCTGGTTTCCGGTCGCCGCCAGCGCGCCCAGCGAAACCCCGTGGAAGCCGTTGGTGAAGGCGACCACATTGCTCCGCCCGGTCACCTTGCGGGCCAGCTTGAGTGCCGCCTCGACCGCGTTCGCCCCGGTCGGCCCGGTGAACTGCACCCGGTAATCCAGCTCTCGGGGTATCAGCACGATCGACTCGAACGCGGCGAGGAACGCGCTCTTGGTCGAACTGAACAGGTCGAGGCTGTGTGCCATCCCCCGCTGTTCCAGGTGGGTGATCAACGCCTGCCGCATGTCCGGGTCGTTGTGCCCGTAGTTCAACGAACCCGCACCCGCGACGAAGTCGAGATAATCGCGGCCGGTGACGTCCCGGACCACGCTTCCCTCCGCCGTGTCGAACACGCAGTCGAATCGACGACAATAGCTTCGTACGGCTGATTCTCGTCGCTCAAAGATCGGGTTTTCCTCCGCGCCCGCCAATCCGCGCACCTTTGTCACTCCCTCCGGGCCGCACCCGACGATCTGGTCGACCGCAGCCGCTGACCAGGAACGAGGGCCGTGGATGTCGCTACGTCCAACCGCAGAACGACGCGCAGGACACGGCGGAGTTTCGCAGATATGTCAATTGGTTGGATTGCCGACTCAACGCTTGTCAGGCAGGCTGCCGCGCACTCTGATATGTGACGGGATTTCCAGGAGGAAAATGCCTGTCACCGATCTCCGGAGCGATTCGTCGAGGCGAGGCGTCGGCACGCCCGGCAGTCTGTCGCAGGCGCCTGCCGATGGCCGGCGCCTGCGTCAGCGATAGTCGCAGACCCCCGTCGGGAAGATCTGCTCAAGGCGCCGTCGCTCGACCTCGGTCGGGCGCCACGATCCGTAGAGTCCCCGGGCGATCGCCACCCTGACCGGCTGCCGGTCGCAGGCGTAGACACCGCCCTCGATCGGGCCGCCCGCGACGGTCCGGGACGTGCCGTAGAGCGGGAAGTACCGGGTACAGGCACCGTCGGGCCGGCTGTCGAGGATGCCGTCCCAGACGTGGTCACCGCGGGCGATCTCCGTACCGTCGGTGCGGAAGCAGCGGTCCACGGCCAACGCCGGCTTGTTGCCCTGCACGCCCCGCCACGGCCGGTCGCGCAGGTTGGCCATCCAGTCGTCGATCACCGCCAGCGCCTGCGGGGTCTGGTCGAACGCCTCGGCCGGCCGGGCGTCGGTGAACCAGATGACCTGGTTGCCGGCGTTCCGGTCATGGTCGCGCATCCGCTGCCGGGACGCGAAGGACTGGTGCGAGTTGTGCATGTCCAGCTGATCTTCGAGGTAGTGCCGCCAGTCGATGATCGGGATGTCGATGTCACCGGTGAAGACGATCCCCGACTCGTACGCGGCCCGGATCGCCCGCCGATCACCCGTGGTACGCGGTGCCGGTGTCCCGCCGCCGTCCGGCGACAGTCGCATGTTCCGGGACGACCAGGGGTCGAACTGGGCCGGGTCGGCACAGGCCGCCTGGGTGAACGGGCAGCCCTCCTGCACCATCTCCGGCTGCGGCTTCCACGAGCCGACCCGGGCGTTCAGGTCGAGGAACTCGGCAGGGGTGATCCGGCCCGAGGTCAGCGCCGAGAGGCCGTACTGGACGCCGACGTTGTCCCAGGTGGACCTGGCGTACCCGTCCGGGCCGGTGCCGTAGATGTTGACCAGGTCGCCCCAGTGCGACCACTGCACGGTCTCGGTCACCCCGGGCGGGTCCATCCGGGCCCAGAGCGGGTCACCGGGGAACCAGCGTGGGTTCAGCGCCAGCGGGGTCAGTCCGCGCCAGCCCTCGATGCACTCGGTGGAGCCGGGCGCACCGCCGAGGTACGGGTTCGGCACCGTCGCGCTGGCGTTCATGCCGATCAGCCAGGTCCGGTTCTCCCAGTCCCGCCACTTCGGGTTCGCCCGGTCGGTGACGTCCATGTAGTACTCGAGCAGTTCGCAGTCGCCGACGTGGATCGTCTGGGTGGCCATGTCCGGGTACGAGTACTGCGGAATCGCCGCGTCGATCACCCGGTTGCCGTGGTTCTGGCCGTAGATGTACTGCTGGATGCCACCGCCGGAGCCACCGACCCCGACCGTGTAGAGCGGGACGCCGTACTCCTCGACGAAGTGTTCCTTGAGCATCAGCGCGGTCTCGCCGCCGAGTACCAGGTTGTAGTGGGTCGCGGTGCGGGTGCCGGTGGAGTAGAGGACGGCGTAGCCGAGCGAGAGCCCCTCGTGGTAGAGGTGCCCGCCGGGGAGCCTGCCCTGGTCGTGGCCGATCGCCACCCCGCCGTCGAAGCGGTAGACGACCCGCCGGTTCCAGTTCCCCTCCAGCACCGTGATCGAGTAGACGAACCGGTTGATGGTGCCGCGTTCCCGGCGTACGACGTAGTCGACGGTCCGGCCGTCCAGGGTACGGGTGGTGGTCAGGTCGGCCGGGCGGGTGCCGTCCGGCGGCATCGGCTTGAAGGTGCCGTCGGTCGCCCGGTAGAGCCGGTCCGTCACGGTCGGCGCGGCACAGTCCCGGCTCCAGCCGACGATCGCGCCGTCCGGACCGGTCACCCGCATGCCCTGCCCGTCCTGGTTGTCCACCAGCGGCGCGCCGAGCCCGTTCTGTTCGGTGCGGCAGAGGAACGGATACTGCTGCGGCCCGGAGAAGACCGGACCGGAGATCGGGTGGTTGCGAAGGGTCAGGCTCGCGGTACGGGCCGACCGGGCGCTCGCCTGGAGCAGGTTCGCGCCGTCCCGAAGCCCGTCGACGACGCCGCGCAGTGACCGGCCGTCGACCCGGAACGCGCGGGTGACGTCTGTGCCGTTGCGGGTGACCCGGACCGAGCGCGGGTCGATCCGGCCGTCCACGGCGATCCGGACCAGCGCGTCACCACCGGTGACCTGGTCGGCGCGGCTGGAGAGGACCTCGATGTCGAGCCGCTGCCCGGCACCGCCGGCCCCGGCGGTGGCCGGGGTCGCCAGGCCGGCACCGAGTACGACGGCCAGGGTGCTGCCGAGCCCGGCGGTGACGATCCGGCGGGTGCCAGAGCTGGCCGACGCCCCACCGGTGCCGAGGCGCGCGGCGGATCGGCGCCGCAGCCTGAACCGGCCGGTCTGGACGGTGCCGTGCGCGGCACGCCTACCGTGAGCGAGGAACCTGAGTACAGACATCGGTCTTCCTCTCCTCCCCCGGAGGTGGAGCACCGACCATGTCATGAGGATCGTTCGCTTGTCGAGATCGGATCGTGGTGTGACCGCCGCGAGCCCGGCATCGGACGGGGCCGGTGAGCGCCGGTGCGGTGACGAACCTACGCCCTCCGATCAACGCTCGCCGGGCCGAGGTCCGTGCTACCTCACCTTCACTCGCCGGGCCGGGTCCGCTGCTACCCCACCGTCAGGAGCCGACGAAGCTCGGTGGGAGGTTGGATGGCCGGGACGGGGCGCCCGCCGTCGATCACCAACGAGGGGACGCCGGTGACGCCGTGTCGCACCGCGCGGCGCCGGTCGGCGCGGACGTCCGCGGCGTAGTCGTCCCCGGTCAGCACAGCGCGGATGTCGGCGTCAGCGAGCCCTGCCTCACCGCCGAGGCGTTGCAGGACCTGCGGGTCGGCGACGTTGAGTCCGTCGGTGTGATAGGCGCGCAACAGCTGCTCCATCATCTGGTCCGCCCGGCCTCGGTCAGCGGCGAGGTGGCACAGTCGGTGCGCGTCGAAGGTGTTGACCGGCCGGGCCCGACGCAGGTCGATGGTCAGGCCCTCGGCAGCGCCCAGAGCCTCGATCGTGGCTATCCGGGCCGGCGCCTGATCCCCCCACCAACCAGCCATCGCCGCCGCGGCGGTAAGGCCGGGGGTCCGGCTCTCCTCGGGTGCCAGTTCGAAGCTGCGCCAGACGACCTGCACGCTGTCCCGATCGACGTGCTCCAGCGCGGCGGTCAGGCGTCTCTTGCCGATGTAGCACCACGGGCACAACACATCGGCATAGACCTCTACTATCATCAATATCCTTCGTGAAACGGCTGGCGCGCCCCGGCGTCCGCCCCCGGCCCGTACCACCCGGCCGAGACGCCCACCGGGGCGTGGTCAGGGTCGGTCAGGCGTCGAGACGCTGCGGTCCGGGGCCGACCTCGCGGACGACGGTGTAGGTGGTCACCTCACTCATCCGCGCCTCGGCCCTGCCGGGCAGGCCCTCCAGGGCCTCTCGGATGGCGGCCATCCGGCCCTCGGTGTCCGAGGTCTCCACGAAGTGGCGATAGTCCGCCTCGCTGGCCCACCGCACGATGTTGTACACCCGCGCGCCGTCGGTGCTCACGTGAAACCGGGCTGACTGGTAGCCGGGATAGAAACGCACCCAGCGCTCCTGAATCTCCGCGAAGGCCGCTACCAACTCCTGTTGGGTACCGAGGCCGTCGACCGTGTAGTCGATGATCGAATAGAAGCTGGTATCCGTGCTCACGTGCATGCTCCTCGCCTTGCGGGACACTCCCTCGCCATCCTGCGACCTCAACCACGGACGAGGTAAAGGTGCGAACCTCGCCGATTTCTGACTGCCACGGTGATCCGAGAACCCGCAACCACGTCACTGCACCTCGACACCGCAGAGCATGACGGCCCACGAGTTCCCTGCGGCGGCTCGGCGTTGGTCGGCGGCTCAGCCGCGGTCGCCCTCCTCTGTCCTGAAGGTGCGAAAGCCTCGGCGGTGATAGTTGGGCAGGGCGTGCGGGTGGTCCACCGACGAGGTGTGCAGCCAGATCCGTTCCACAGTGGAGGCAAGTGCCCAGCCCCGTTGGATCGCGAGCGTCAACGCGTACCCGCCCAGGCCCCGGCCGACGAACCTCGGTACCAGCCCGAAGGTCTCGATCTCCACCTCGTCCCCGGGATGGAGATCGTAGGCGACCAGGCCGGCGGGCTCACCGGCGAAGGAGAGCAGCCAGAACACCCGTTCCGGGTACCGGGCGAACCAGGCCGTCCAGTCGTCCCGGGTTCGGCGCGCGCACGGCCAGCCGTACGGGGCACCGATCTCGACCTGCAACTCGACGACCAGCGGCGAATCCCGGTGCAGTGGCTCCAGCGCCAGGCCAGGCACCGGATCGGCGGGGACGAACTGGGCCGGAGACGTCAACTCCAGATAGGTCACGATCTCCCTCACCCGCCGAAGACTACGTCCGCCCTGCCCCGCCACGGACGCCACCTCCAGCAGCGGGCTACCGCGCCGGTCCCGGCCGCGGCCGGCCCGACGCTCATCCCCGGCCCGACGCTCATCCCCGGGCCAACGCGCGTCCCGGGGCCAACGCGCGTCCCCGGGCCGGCACTCGTCCCGGGCCGGCACTCGTCCCCGGTACGGCGGTCGTCCCCGGGCCGACGGCCGTCGCCGCTATGGCGGTGCGCGCCGCAGCCCCGGCGCGGTGAGCCGGTCGCGGTTCACCGGCAGCCGGCCGTCTCGGCGAGCAACTCGACGACGGCGGACGCGGTCGCCGGATAGGCGCTCAGCAGTGAGGCGGACCCGCTCGACGCTGACCCACCCCCGGGCGGCCCGGCCGGCTGCCAGCCGGCATCGCAGCCGAGCAGTCCGGCGACGGCGTCGCAGGTGGCCGGTTGCGCCCGCAGCAACCCGACCACGGGTCCGGACGACGGCATCGGGCCACCAGCCACGACGTCCGGCGCGGGCGCGTCGGGCGACCACGGCGGCACCCAGGCGTCGAGGGTGGCGAGACCGGCCGGGAAGGTCCGGCCCGCCTCCCGGACCAGCATCGGGACGAGTTCGCCGGCCTGCTGCCGCAGCGTCGTGATCAGCTTGGGCAGCCAGGGCAGCAGCACCGGATCGGGCAGCCGGGCGAACGCCTCGGAGATCACCTCCACGACGAACGCGGCCAGCGACGGCACCGGCTCCAGCGCCTGCACGAACCCGCTGAGATAGTGCGGGAACGCCGGCACGACGAGCGGGTTCGTCAGCAGTTCGACGCAGCGGGACCGGAGCTGTGCCACCGACAGCAACCCCAACTGGGACTGTGCGGCCCAGAGCAGTGCCACCTTCGCCGGGGCCTCCGGGTGCGACTGGCGCACCGCCAACTCCAGTTGGGCACGGTCACAGCCGAGGGAGAGCGCCAGGCTCTCCATGGAGAAGAGGAAGCCGAGCATCGCCCCGACCTGGCGTACCCCGGTCTCGTCGTCGGTGAACGCGGTCGGCAGCAGGGTGCAGTAGTGCGCGTACCCGGTCGTCACGAAACTCTCGCACCAGGCCGGCAGCTCCGGCTCGGTGTTGCGGTAGTGCGCCAGCAGCCGACGGATCCGGCGCAGCACCTCGGGTGCCTCGTCGACGGTGCGCTCGGCGGAGAGCAGCTCGACGGCCCGGCTGCCGAGTTCGTCGGCGAATCGCCGGCTGGGCAGGAACAGGATCGCGTCCTCCACCGCAGCCAGCGCGGCCGAGGCGGTGGCGTCAGGGGCCCAGACCACGCGACGCAGCCGCTTCTCCAACACCTGCTCGACGGTGATCCCCTCGTAGCCCAGCTCGATCACCGCGCGCTGGTGCCGGCCCAGCCCCAGATCCCAGCTCTCCTGGATGGACCGTTCACCGAGCCGCCGCTCCCCCATGATCGGCCGGACGACGCCGTCGGGCAGCAGGCGGTGCAGCACCCAGAGCAGGTCCGAGCAGGGCGCCAGCTCCGCACGGGTGGTCAGGTCGAGCAGGGCACGCTGGATCGTACGGGTCTCCAGGGCGAGCCCCAGCGGCGCGAGCCGGTCGAAGACGTCCCGGGCCAGCGGCGGCAGGGCGTCGTAGCCGACCTGGCCGATCCGGTCACCGCCGAGCAGGATGTCGCAGAGCCGGCGTACGTCCCGCCGGCCGGGGACGACGTCCTTCTCGATACAGGTGACCGCCGCGTCCGCGAAGTCGTAGGGCGTCGGCCGGGCCCGGTTGCGAATCCCGGCCAGCAGGATCGAGGTCTCGAAGACCGCTATCGCGTCGGCGGTACTCGCCAGATAGCCGTTGCGCCGGGCCAGTCGCACGATGTCGACGCACCAGCCGAGCAGCTCCGCCTCGTCGACGTCGTCCAGCACCGGCGGCCGGGAGAGGAAGCCGGAGAGCCGGTCGGTCACCGGTGCCGGTGCCGCCGCTGCCGGAACCTGCTTCTTCGCCCTGCCTCGCTTGCGGCCCGCCTGCTGCCCGGTCAGCTGGTACGGCGTGACGCCGCCCCGGCCGACCGCCTTCGCCCAGCCGGCCTGGGCGATCGACACCGACCCGGGAGCGAGGTCGAACTGCCGCTCGATCGCCGAGTGGCTGGACGGGATGAGCCCGTACAGCCAACGGGTGCCGGTGCGCGGGCTGATCTCCCAGTCGGGTGTGCCGGGTGCGGTGCCGAACTCCTCGACCGGGCTGGCCGCGTGGAAGGCACCGCAGACGTAGAGGCAGCGGGACCGGTCGACGCCGGTGGCGGCCATGTGCTGGCGCATCCGGGTCCACATGTAGCGCTCACGGTCGCAGTCCCGGTCGTCGTCCCCGGTGCCGGCGGGTGGGCGCAGTCGCCGGAACAGGCTGCCGATCAGCACCATCACCTGCCGGTACGTGTCGTAGTCGGCGTCGGCGAGCGGCTGCTCGACGTACTGGTCCCACCATTCCGACCAGTGCCGCACCCGCCCGTGGTGCAGCAGGTGGGAGCGGAGTTCGGCGAACCGGGGACGCAGGTCGCCGATGCCGATCCCGACCGCCTCCCCGTGCAGCGCCGCCTCCTCCGCCGGCTGCCCGCCGGAGTCGTCCGGGGCGTCCTCCTCCTCGCCGGACTCCGGCACGGTGGCAGCGGCCGGTTCCGCCGACTCCGTCGACGTCCACTGGAAGACGTGGTCCGCCGACCGGTCCACCAGGACCAGTTCGACGCCCGGGGTGTCCAGCGCGTACGCGATGGCCTGGTATTCCGCCGACGCCTCGCTGATCGGGGCGACGATGTTGAGCGGTGCCCAGGCCGGCGGGAACCCGTCGAGGTCGGAGGCGAACGCCTGCAACGCCACCGGCAGCCGGCAGTTGCGCAGCTCCTCCAGCAGCGGTCGCAGGTCCTCGCAGAGTTCCAGGTAGATGACGCTGGGCTGCTTCTCCCGCAGCCGGCGGGCCATCGCCAGCGCCGAGGCGGGCGAGTGGTGGCAGACCGGGAAGATCTCCAGCTCCTCCCCCAGTGCCCGGTCGACGTCGTCGACGATCCCGGTGAGGATCTCGGCCACCGCGTCCGGACCACCGGCGAAGGTGGTCGCCGCCGCCTCCAGTTGGGCGCGCAGCGGGGCGAAGGTGCCCGCCGACCGGTCCGGCGGGACGGATACGCCGCCGCTCACGACAACGTCGCGATCGCCTCGCGACCGCCTTCGAGGAACTCCGGCCAGGACCCGCCGTCGGACTTGCTGCGCGGCTCGACCACGCCGTGCCAGTACTTGTTCAGGATCGCCAGGTCCTCCGGGGCACGCCGGGCCAGCGAACCGACGAGCGAGCCGGCGAGCGTGGCGGCCCGCAGGGTCCGGTCGCCGAAGAAGTGGCTGTGCAGGATCGCGTCCTCCAGCACACCGATCTGTTCGGCGGTGGAGAGCGCCGACTCCAGCTTCTCGTCGTCGCTGCCGGCCGCGGCCGCCGCCGCGCGCAGGTCGGCGAAGCTCTGCAACAGGATGTCCAGCAGCGTCGGCGGCACGTCCAGCTCGATTCGGTGCCGGCGCAGCAGTTCGGTGGTACGGAACCGCACGATCTCCGCCTCGCTGCGCTTGTTCGTCACCACCGGGATGCGGACGAAGTTGAACCGGCGCTTCAGTGCCGAGGAGAGGTCGTTAACCCCCCGGTCCCGGCTGTTGGCGGTGGCGATGATCGAGAAGCCCGGTTGGGCGAAGACGATGTTGTCGTCGTCCAGCTCCGGAATGGAGACGTACTTCTCGGAGAGGATGGAGATCAGCGCGTCCTGCACGTCGCTTGTCGACCGGGTCAGCTCCTCGAAGCGCCCGATCACCCCCTGCTCCATCGCCGTCATGATCGGCGACGGGATCATCGAGTCCCGGGACTGGCCCCGGGCGATCACCATCGAGACGTTCCACGAGTATTTGATGTGGTCCTCGGTGGTGCCGGCGGTGCCCTGCACCACCAGGGTGGAGTTGCGGCAGATCGCGGCGGCGAGCAGCTCGGCGAGCCAGCTCTTGCCGGTGCCGGGGTCACCGATCAGCAGCAGGCCCCGGTCCGACGCCAGGGTCACGATGCTGCGCTCGACGAAACTCCGGTCGCCGAACCACTTCTGCGAGATCTCCCGGTCGAGGCCGTCGGCGCGCTCGGAGCCGAGCACGAAGAGCCGGACCATCCGCGGGCTGAGCCGCCAGGAGAACGGCTTGGGGCCGTCGTCTACCGACTCCAGCCAGTCGAGTTCCTCGGCGTACTTCACCTCGGCGGGGGCACGCAACATGTCGGTCATTCGGTGGGTCTCCTAGCTGAGGAAGTTCTTGAGTTCGAAGACGAGCTTGCGGATGTGTCCGGAGAGGACCGGCGCACCGAGATCCTTGAAGCGCTGGCGGAACCACGGGTTCACGCTCTGCTGGCCGCCGCTGTTCACCGAGCCGACCGGGATCACACGTACTCCGCTGCGGTGGGCCGTCGCCAGCCCGTCGAAGACGCCCTGCGGATTCGCCTCGTAGTAGTCCGAGATCCAGACCAGTACGGTGTTGCGCGGCTCGGCGATCTTCGGGCGTACCAGGGTGAGCGCGGAGGTGCCGTCCGTCCCGCCGCCCAGCTTGGTGCGCAGCAGCACCTCGAAGGGGTCGTGCACCCACGGCGTCAGGTCCAGCGCCCGGGTGTCGTACGCCACCAGGTGCACGTCGACCCGGGGCAGCCCGGCGAAGATCGAGGCCAGGATGGTGCAGTTCACCATCGCGTCGACCATCGATCCGGACTGGTCGACCACCACGATCAACCGGGCCGGGGTGGTGCGCCGGGCGGTCTGCCGGTAGTAGAGCCGGTCGACGTAGAGCCGCTGGTCCTCCGGGTTCCAGTTGGTGAGGTTCTTCCAGATGGTGCGTTCCAGGTCGAGGTTGCGGAACACCCGCTTCGGCGGCACCGAACGGTCGATGGCACCGACGCTTGTCTGCTGCACCTGGGTACGCAGCACCTCGGCGACCTCGTCGACGAAGCGCCGGATCAGTGCCTTGGCGTTCGCCAGCGCCACGCCCGACAGGTTGTGCTTGTCCCGGAGCAGTTGCTCGATCAGGGACATGCTCGGGGTCAGTTTGCTGGCCAGTGCGCTGTTGCCGAGCACCTCGCGCAGTTGCATCCGGCGCACCAGGTCGCCCTCGATCCCGGCGAGCACGCCGGCCAGCTCACCGTTGCCGGGCTGGTTCCCGACGCCGGGCCCGCCGGTGGCGCCGGGCCGGCCGCTGCGCAACTGCCCCGGTTCCAACCCGAGTGCCTGCTCGAACCAGCCGGCGTCGGCCTGCCAGCGGGCCAGCTGGTTGGCGGTGACGTTGCCGGAGCCGGTCGCGAAGACGTTGAGCAGCAGTTTCGACACCAGGGCGGCCCGGCGTACCTCGGCCCGGCCGACCTGCTCGTCCGGCCCGCCGGGCGACGCCGCAGCGCCGCTGGGCTCCTCCTCGGCGGGCGGCGGGGTCATCAGGTCCCGCAGGTCGGCGGCGAGCTCCGGGAAGCGCTGCACGATGGTGTCGACCGAGACCGTCGGGTCCAGCAACGCCGCCGGCAGGTCGAGGTCGTCGACGATCGCCACGCTCGCCGACTCCAGCGCCGGCTGCTCGTCGGCGTCGAAGAGCCGGGCCAGCAGGCGCCAGTAGAGCACCTGCCGCCGGTTCTCGTGCATTCGGGTACGGTCACTCGACTCCGCGCTCTGCTCGCTCATCGCCGCAGCAACCGTCCCGCCCGCTCGCGGAGTACGGCCACCGCGTCTCCGGACTTCGCCTCCGCCTTGACCACCTTGGGATCGGTGGGGCCGAGCGCCCAGTCGCCGGTGTGTGCCTCCGCCGTCACGCGTTTCGAGGTGTGCCGCACGGCGAGCGGTTGCAGCAGCCAGCGGCCGGCGTCCCAGCGGAGCAGGCCGAGACAGGCCGACGACCTGGCGACCAGCTCCGGGGTCAGCGGCGCGCAGCTCGGCAGCCGGGACACGTCGACCGGCAGGGCCTGCCCGTCGAGTTGCAGGGTGATGCCGCCCCGGTCGTCGGCGGTGGCGGAGTAGCCCTCCAGCAGGACGGGCTCGGCGATGCGTACCGGATGGCGGTCGAGTGGCGGGACCGCCGCGGCGACCGCCTCGGTCAGCCGGAGCCGGGCGGTGGCGAACGGATCGGCCGGCTCGGCCGGCCGGGCCCGGTCGTCGTGCCAGAGCAGGTCGCCACCAGGCAGCAGCGGCAGATCGGTGATCTCCACGGCGTGCCGCTGGGCGAGCGCGCCGAGCAGCACGGGGTGGCTGCCGAGCAGTCGCCAGACCGCCGGACCGACGATGGTCTCCACCTTCGCGGCCGAGACGCTCGCCCGGACCAGCCGGGCCGGCGCGGCACCGGCCGGTTCGAGTACGGCGTGCACCTGCACCTGGATCGCGGTGCCGTGCTCGTGCACGTCTGCACCGAGTGGCAGCAGTCGCCCGGAGACCGGGGTGGCGGCGGCCGGCCCGTCCGGCAGGCCACCGGGCTGGGCCAGCAGCATGGCCCGGGTCCACAGGTCGGCCCAGCGCCGGGCCGGCAGCTGGTCCATTGTCGACACCGGACAACAGCCGCGCAGCTCCGCCGCCAGCCCGTCGAGGAGTACCGCCAGGCGGCGCAGTGCCGGCACGGCAAGCGCCGCGTCGATGGTCGGTGCCGAGGCGGCGACGAGATCGTGGTCAACGCCGCGCCAGCCGGCGATGGCCAGCTCGCGCAGCCACGACCGGCACCCGGCCAGCACGTTCTCCGGCACGGCCCCGGCTGCCACCGCCGGCGCGGGTGCCACCCAGTCGGCGCGGGAGCGGCCGACCGCGGTGTCCAGCCCGGCGAGCAACGCGTCGTGCACCGCACCGAGCAGCGCGGCCCGGCCGCCGGCCAGCGCGGTCAGGTGCTCGTCGGCGAGCGAACCCGCGACCACCTTCTCCACGGCCTCCCGGACCCGCTCACCCAGTGGCGTCACCGCGAGGGCGTCGGCCAGCTCGGCAAGCGCCGCCCGGGGCCGCTCACCCAGCCGGGCGAACCCGTGGCTGAAACCGTCGTCGAAGCCGCCGACCAGGTCGAGCGCCTCCTCGATGCCGGGCTCGACGGTGGCGAGCCCGGCCAGTTGGGTGGGGAGCATCAGGCGGCCGTCCCCGTCGCCGGAAACCAGTGCAGTTCGGGCAGCGGCTCGGTGCTGCCCGGCAGCTCCAGATAGGCCAGGTGCCGGAGGAACCGGCTGAAGACCACTGCCGCCGGAGTCGGCTCGTGCGCGCCGTTCAGCCGGGCCGCCAGGTCTGCGCCGGAGGACGCGCCGTCGGCCACGTCGATCCGCAGGTAACTGGCGACCCGCTCCACGCCGTACTGCACGGTGGCCTCGTCGAGCAGCGCGTACAGGTGCTTGCAGGGCGCACCACGCAACCCGCCGCACGGGCGGTTGTTGTTGGTGCTGCAGTTGAAGCCGTGGCTGCCGGCGGCGATCGACGAGACGTAGACCCGCTCGATGTCCGAACCACTCGACACGACACCCTGCAACCGGCCGTCCGCCAACTCGACGAAGGGGACCTTCGCCAGCTTGCGGGGCCGCACCGCCGGCAGCACCCGGGCGACGCTGTGCCGCTCCCATCCGACCTCGATCGTTCCCAAGACCCGCGCCCCTCTCGTTCGTTGCCCCGAGAAGATAGACCGGCGCGGCGACATTTTCCGCCGCCCGATCAACTTCCGGGACGGCGGCGCGGGGACCTCCGGGCGGGCGGCGGCGGTACGACCGTCCACAGTGGTGACGGCGCCGGGGCGGGGCGGCGTGACAGGCGTACCCGCCCCGGCCCGGGCACCGTGCTCAGTCGGCGCTGCGGGCCATCGCCCGTACCCCGACGGTCAGGCCGACCGTCGCGGTGACCAGCGCCGCGACCCAACCCCAGAGCACGGTCGAGGAGCCGATGTCACCGGCGAAGAGCGCGCGCTCGGCGTCGACGAGATAGGCCAACGGGTTGAAGTGCGCGGCGACCCGCATCCACGCCGGGCCGGTCTCCAGCGGCAACAGGATCCCGGAGAGCAGCATCAGCGGGAAGATCAGGGTCTGCTGTACGGCCCAGAACATCCAGTCCTGCTTGCGTACGGCGATCGCCAGCGAGTAACTCAGCGCGCCCAGCCCGACGCCGAAGACCGCGAGCAGCGCCAACCCGACCAGCGCGCCGACCGGATAGAGCCGGAAGCCGAACGGGATCATCACCGCGACGATGATCGCCGCCTGCCCGGCCAGTGGCACCATTTCCTTCAGAGCGCGGCCGATCAGCAGCGACGGGCGGGACAACGGGGTGACCAGCATCCGCTCGTGCGCACCGGTCTGGAACTCGAAGAGCAGGTTCGCCCCGGTGGTGGAGGTGCCGAACAGGGCGGTCATCACCAGGATGGCCGGTACGAACCACTGCCAGACACCATCGGTGCCGAGCGTCGTACCGGCCTGGGCGCCGAGCGAGCCGACCAGCAGCGGCCCGAACAGGGCGAGGAAGAACAGCGGCTGCACCATGCCGAAGATGAGCGAGAACGGATCGTGCCGCAGCGGACGAAGTTCCCGGGCCAGCACGATGCCGGTGTCCCGGAGCAGGCTGACCGGCCCGCTCCGGCGCCCGGCCGGGACCGGGGTCGGCGAGGAGACGGTGGCACCGATGGTGGTCATGAAAGGTCCTTCCGAGTCTGCGAATCCTGCGGGCTCTGCTGCGCGGTCGAGCTGTCCTGTCCGGCCTCGCGCAGGCTGCGGCCGGTGAGGGTCAGGAAGACGTCGTCGAGGGTGGGCTGGTACGCCTGGGCGGTGCCGACCGGTACCCCTGCGGTGACCGCGGCCCGGAGCAGTTCCGGCAGCGCCGCCGGTCCGTCGGCGACGTGTGCCTCGACCCGGGAGCCGGCGCAGACCACGTCCCGGGCGCCGGGCAGCCGGTCGACGAGCCGGGCCAG
This sequence comes from Plantactinospora sp. CNZ320, assembly GCF_002846275.1. Taxonomy (NCBI): domain Bacteria; kingdom Bacillati; phylum Actinomycetota; class Actinomycetes; order Micromonosporales; family Micromonosporaceae; genus Plantactinospora; species Plantactinospora sp. CNZ320. Next base: position 486,700 of record NZ_PJMP01000001.1, on the reverse strand, counting down.
CGGGCGGGCGTCGGAGTCACCGGCGACGGTGACCACGATCCGGTCCCCGGCCAGCTTCGCCTTCAGCGCCGCCGCCGAATCGTCGGCGATGATCTCACCGTTGTCGACGATCACCACCCGCTCGGCCATCGAGTCCGCCTCGTCGAGGTAGTGCGTGGTGAGCAGCACCGTCATCGCCGCCTCGGCGCGCATCCGCAGGATGTGCTCCCAGAGGTTCGCCCGGTTCTGCGGGTCCAGCCCGGTGGAGGGCTCGTCGAGGAAGAGCAGGGACGGCGCGTGCACCAGCCCCATCGCCACGTCCAGCCGGCGCCGCTGCCCGCCGGAGAGCGCCGAGACCTTCCGGTCGGCGAGATCGACGAGGTCGAGGTTGTCCAGCAGCTCGTCGGCCCGCCGCCGGGCGGCACGCCGGTCCATGCCGTAGATCACGCCCTGGGTACGCAACTCGTCGCGGACCCGCTGGCTGTGCCCGGCTCCGTTGCCCTGTCCGACGTACCCGATGTGCTGGCGGACCCTGCCCGGTTCGCGTACCACGTCGTGGCCGGCGACGGTGGCGGTGCCCGAGGTCGGTGCGATGAGCGTGGTGAGCATCCGCATCGTGGTCGTCTTGCCGGCGCCGTTGGGGCCGAGCAGCGCGACCAGTTCACCTGGTTCGATCCGCAGGTTGACGCCCCGGACGGCGTGCACGGTCTTCGTGCTGCTCACGACGAAGTGCCGGGTGAGCGCGCGAGCGTCGATCATCGGCTGCTCCCCCGGTCGGAGGATCGTATCTGTCATGCCCGGAACGCTAGGCGCGATAGCGGCCACTTTCTGACCTCAATCTCGGGCAGACTCGTCGGCATGGCGAACACCAGCTCCCGAACCCTCCGCCTGCTCTCCCTGTTGCAGACCCACCGCTACTGGGGCGGCACCGAACTCGCCGACCGGCTCGGCGTCTCCGCCCGTACCCTGCGCCGCGACGTCGACCGGCTGCGCGAACTCGGCTATCCGGTCGAGGCACACCGTGGCGTGGACGGCGGCTACCAGCTCGCCCCGGGCGCCGCCCTGCCGCCCCTGGTGGTCGACGACGAGGAGGCGGTCGCGCTCGCGGTCGGGTTGCAGGCCGCCGCGCACGGTGCGGTCGCCGGCATCCAGGAGTCGTCGATCAGGGCGTTCACCAAGGTCGTACAGGTGATGCCGGCCCGGTTGCGGCGCCGGGTCGACGCACTGCGCGCGATGACCGTACCGGCGTTCTGGGGTGACGGCGGGCCGACGGTCGAGGCGGCGGTCCTCACCACCGTCGCCCAGGCGTGCCGGGACACCGAGCGGCTGCACTTCGGCTACACCGCCCGGACCGGGCAGCGGACCGAACGGCACGTCGAGCCGTACCGGCTGGTCTCGCTCGGCCGGCGCTGGTATCTGGTCGGCTACGACCTGACCCGGCACGACTGGCGCAGCTTCCGGCTCGACCGGTTGCACGACCCGCGCGGCACCGGAGCCCGGTTCCACCCCCGGCAGCTTCCGGCCGAGGACGCCGCCAGCTTCGTCCGGGCCGGCATCGAGAACCTGCCCGCGCCGTACCGGGTCGAGGTGGTCATCGAGGCACCGCTTGCCGTCGTGCAGGAGCGGCTGTCCCGCTGGGCCACCATCGAGTACGTCGACGAGCGGCGCTGCCGGATGCTGATGACCACCGACACCCTGGACTGGCCAGTGATGGCGCTCGGCTCGCTCGGCGCGGAGTTCGAGGTGCTCTCCCCGCCCGAGCTGACCGAGCAGCTCAGCGAGTGGAGCGAGCGGTTCCGGCGCGCGACCGTGACCGGCCCGGCGGCCGGCGGGTTGACGTCCGCCCCGACGTAGGCGAGGCTGCTGCGACCGATTGTGGATCATCGTCCCGGGGCGGTGCGGGACAGCCGGGAAGCCTGGGACATGGAACAGACATTCGAGTTGACGATCAACGGCGAGCGGCGGAGGGTCGACGCCGACGCCGACAGCTCCCTGCTGCACGTACTGCGCGAACTGCTCGACCTCAAGGGTTCCCGGTTCGGCTGTGGCGAGGGCCACTGCGGTGCCTGCTTCGTACTGTTGGACGGCCGACCCGCGCCCTCCTGCGACACCCCGCTCTGGTCGGTCGCCGGCAGGATGGTCACCACGGTCGAAGGGCTGGCCGACGGCGACGTACCGCACCCGGTCCAGCGGGCGTTCCTCGACGAGCAGGCCGCACAGTGCGGCTACTGCCTCTCGGGGATCCTGGTCAGCGCGGCGGCACTGCTCGCCCGCGAGCCGAGGCCGGACGAGTCGACGGTGGCCGCCGCGCTCGACCGGCACCTGTGCCGCTGCGGCGCCCAGCGGCGGATGATCCGGGCCGTGGTCCGGGCCGCACGGTCCGAGGTGGACGGCGCGGGGGTGCCGGGAGCGGGGGCCGAGCGGTGAGCGCCGACACGCCGGAGCGCGGCCCCGACCTGCCACCGCTGCCCCGATGGGTGCTGGCCAATCCACGGCTCGCCCGCTGGGTCACCGTGCACCGGGACGGCACCGTCACGGTCCGGGTCGGCAAGGTCGAACTCGGGCAGGGCATCCTCACCGCGCTGGCCCAGATCGCCGCCGACGAACTCGACGTCGACCTCGGCGCCGTCCGGATGGCGGCGGCAAGCACCGCCGAGGGGCCCGACGAGGGACTCACCGCCGGCAGCCTCTCCGTCGCCGACTCCGGCGCCGCGGTCCGTCAGGTCTGTGCCGAGGTACGGGCACTCTTCGTCGCCGAGGCGGTGCTGAGCCTGCCCCTCGATCCGGAGACCGTCACGGTCCACAATGGTGTGATCAGCGACGCGGCCGGTGTGCGACGCACCTGCTACGGCGAGCTGGCCGAGCGGGTCGACCTGGACCGCGAGGCGACCGGAGCGGTCCGCCCGAAGCCGGCGCGGCAGGCCCGCTGGGTCGGCACCAGCGTGCCCCGGCTGGACCTGCCCGACAAGCTCGCCGGCCGGCCGCGCTTCATCCAGGACCTGGCACTGCCCGGTCAGCTCTCCGGCCGGGTGGTCCGGCCGCCGTCACCGGCGGCGACCCTGCTCGACGTCGACACCGCCGCCGCTCGGACGCTGCCCGGGGTGCAGGCGGTGATCCGGGACGGCGACTTCCTCGGTGTGGTCGCCGAGGGCGAGGAGAACGCCGAGCGCGCCGCCTCGGCACTCGCCGCCGGAGCGCGCTGGCACGAGGAGCCGACCCTGCCGGACGAGGACGACATCTCCAACCTCCTCCGGGAGGGCCCGGCCGAGTCGATCCCGGTACCCGAGCCCGGCGCCGCTGCCCGGCCGGCCGCACCGGCCGAGAGTGCCGGTGTGACCGTCGAGCCGGCCGGTGCGGCGACCGAGCCTGCCATCGTCGCGACCGAGCCTGCCGACCCGGTCGGGCGTGCCGGCACAGCCGCCGAGCCTGCCGGTGCGACCGTCGAGCGTGCCGGTGCGGCCGTCGTCCGGCGGCTGCGGGCGAGTTACAGCCGACCGTTCCTGGCCCACGCGTCGATGGCGCCGAGCTGCGGTGCCGCCCGCTGGGCCGAGGACGGCACGACGGTCTCGGTCTGGAGCCACAGCCAGGGCATCCACGCGTTGGGTCGGGCGATCGGCGCGGCCCTCGGACTCGATGCCGACCGGGTCGACGTGCGGCACGTCGAGAGCGCGGGCAGCTACGGGCACAACGGTGCGGACGACGCCGCCTTCGACGCCGTACTGCTGGCCCGGGCGGTTCCCGGCCGACCCGTACACGTGCGGTGGAGCCGCCGCGACGAGCTGACCTGGGCACCGTTCGGCTCGGCGATGGTGGCCGAGGTCGAGGCCGGCGTCGGCGCCGACGGTACGGTGCTGACCTGGTCGTACGACGTGTGGAGCCAGGGGCACACGGCCCGACCCGGTTACGCCGGCAGCCCCGGCCTGCTCGCCGACACACACCGGGACCGGTCCCGCCCGACGCCATCCGCGGTCGACCCGCCGGCCTGGGGGGGTGGCGGGACCACCCGCAACGCCTGGCCGATCTACACCTTCCCGGAGCGCCGAGTCCACGGCCACCGGGCGCTGCGGACCGTGCTGCGCTCCTCGTCGCTGCGCTCACTCGGCGCGTTCACGAACGTCTTCGCGATCGAGTCCTTCATGGACGAGCTGGCGCTGGCCGCCGGAACGGACCCGGTGGCGTACCGGCTGGCGCAGCTCGCCGACCCCCGGGCCCGGGAGGTGGTCTCGACCGCTGCCGAACTCGGCGGGTGGCGGCGACGCGGTACCGAGGAGAGCGTCGGCCACGGCATCGGCTTCGCCCGCTACAAGGACCGGGGTGCGTACTGCGCGGTACTGGCGGTGGTGGAGGCCCGGCACGAGGTACGGGTACGCCGGCTGACTCTCGTCGTCGACGTGGGGCGGGTGGTCAACCCGGACGGGGTCCGCAACCAGGTCGAGGGCGGCGCCGTGCAGGCGACCAGTTGGACGCTCAGGGAACGGGTCCGGTTCGACCGCTGGCGGGTCACCAGTGCCGACTGGGAGAGCTATCCGATCCTGCGGTTCGGCGAGGTGCCGCAGGTCGACGTACACCTGATGGATCGCCCGACGGAGCCGTCGGTCGGCGCCGGCGAGGCGGCCCAGGGCCCGACGGCGGCGGCCATCGCCAACGCCGTCGCGGACGCGCTCTCGGTCCGGGTACGCGACCTGCCGATCACCGCCGACCGCATCGTCGCGGCGCTCTAGCCCCGGCAGCGGGCCGCCGGCCGTTCCGCGGTCGCGGCACTGCCTGGACAAACGATTGCCCATCCGGTCGGCTTCGCACCTCGTGTGCGACTGCCACGGCTGGCGGATCGATAACCTTCGCGCCATGCGAGGCTCGCGGGAAGACGACGGTTCGGCCGAACTCGACGACGTCGAGCGTCGGCTACGTGCGATCCGGGACAACCCGGAGAAGTCCACGACGCTCCGGGAACTGGCCCGGTACCAGCTCGAGCGGATCGCCGCACTGCGGGCCGCGCGCACCGGAATCGGCACCGGTGCCCCTGCGGTGACGGTGGACCGGCTCGGCCCGTTCCGGTTCTCGGCGATCCCCGCGTCCGGCCTCGTCAGCATCGAGGTCGACCGTGCGGAGCAGCTCTCCCCGCTGGTGGTGGTCGTCTCGGCGGACGAGATCCGCCGGTTGACGCCGCTGTTCCAGCATCTGCGGGACCGGGCCGCGCGCGGCGAGCCGACCCGGATCGACGTCCGGGAGGCGTTCCTCCAACTCCTCGGTCACGATCCGTTCGAGGACCAGCTCGACGAGCGCTGACCGCCGGCCGGCACCGGCGTACCGGCCCGGTGTGGTGGTACCGGCCAGCCGGGTCGCCACCCGTCCGCTACCCGGCCGAGGCGCCGACCCGGTACTGGTGCGGGCTGACGCCCCGTTCCCGCTTGAAGGCCGTGCTCAGTGCGAACGGGCTGCCGTAGCCGACCCGTCGGGCCACCGAGGCGACGGTGCTGTCCGGCTCCCGCAGCAGGTCGGCGGCGAGCGCCAGCCGCCAGCCGGTCAGGTACGCCATCGGCGGTTCGCCGACCAACTCGGTGAACCTGCGGGACAGCCCGGCCCGGGAGACTCCGGTCTCGGCGGCCAGTGACGCCACCGTCCATGGATGCGCCGGGTTGTGGTGCAGCGACCGCAACGCCCGCCCCACCACCGGATCGGCGTACGCCCGGTACCAGCCCGGCGCCTGCGCCTCGGTCCGGGCGAACCAGGTCCGCAGGGCCGTGACCAGCAGCAGGTCGAGGAGCCGGTCCAGGATCGCCTCCTGGCCGGGTTCCTCCTTGACGATCTCGTCGCCGATCAGCCGTACGAGCGGGCCCAGTCGCCCCTGCTCGGGCAGTACCAGCAGCGGCGGCAGCGCGGCGAGGAGTCGACGCCCGACCTCACCGTCCAACTGGTAGGTGCCGGTGAGCAGCACCGTCGAACCGTCCGGATGGTTGCCCCAGGTCCGGACCCCCAGGTCCATCGCCTGGCCCAGGCTCTCCCCCTGCGCGGTCGTGCAGCGCTGGCCGGGGTGGATGATCACCTGCGGCGCGGTCGCCGGATCGTCGGCGACGGTGTACGGATCCGGGCCGCGCAGCACCGCCACGTCCCCCGGCTCCAGGGACCGGGCGGCGCCGTTGTCGGGCAGCACCACCGCACTGCCCCGGACCATCACCGCCACGGTCAGCGGTGCCTGGTCCTGAATCCGCAGCGACCAGGGTGGTTCGAGCACCGACCGGAGCAGGAAGGCGCCCCGGGCCCGTGGCCCGTCGAGGAGTCCAGTCAGCGCGTCCACTCCGCCAGGTTAGACGCTGACGCATGGAATTGCGATTCTCAGCTATGGGAAGTCGCAGCCAGCCCGAGTTGACTGATCGGCATGACGAAGAACGAATCCACAGGCACACCCCTGACCCTGGTCCTCGGCGGTACCGGCAAGACCGGCCGGCGCGTCGCGCAGCGGCTCACCGCGCGGGGCGTACCGATCCGGATCGGGTCCCGCTCCGGCCAGCCGCCGTTCGACTGGTGGGACCGGACCACCTGGGCGGACGCGATCCAGGGGGTCTCCGCCGCCTACCTCTCCTTCTATCCGGACCTCGCGGTGCCGGGCGCTGCCGAGACCGTCGAGTCCTTCAGCGAACTCGCCGTACGCGGCGGCGTACGCCGACTGATCCTGCTCTCCGGACGGGGCGAGGAGGAGGCGCAGCGAGCCGAGCGGATCGTCCAGGACTCGGGTGCGGAGTGGACGATCCTGCGGGCGAGCTGGTTCAACCAGAACTTCAGCGAGGGCGAGATGCTGGCGCCGCTGCGCGACGGCGAACTCGTGCTGCCGGTCGGTGAGGTCGGAGAGCCCTTCGTCGACGCCGACGACATCGCCGAGGTGGCCGAGGCGGCGCTGACCGGGGACGGTCACGTGGGCCAGCTCTACGAGCTGACCGGGCCCCGACTGTTGACCTTCGCCGAGGCCGTCGCCGAGATCGCCGAGGCGACCGGCCGGGAGATCCGGTTCCGGACGATCCCGGTCGAGGAGTACGCCGCGATGCTGGCGGAGCAGAAGCTGCCGTCGGACGTGGCCGCGCTGTTGACGTACCTCTTCGTGGAGGTGCTGGACGGGCGCAACGCCGCGCTCGCCGACGGGGTGCAGCGGGCACTCGGCCGCGAGCCTCGGAATTTCCGCGACTTTGCCCGGCGTGCCGCCGAGACCGGGGTCTGGTCCGGGTGAGGCGGCCTCAGGCTCGGCCGACCGGCTCCGGAATGACGGGGTCGGTCGGCCCGGTCGCCGCGTCCACCGGCTCGGCCGGTCCGGTCGCCGCGCCCAGCGGCTCGGCCGTCTTGGTCGCCTCGTCCACCGGCTCGGCCGGGATCTTGGTCGTCGCCTCGACCGGGACGGCGGGAAGGTCGAGCGGGTGCGCCAGTTCGTCCCTCGGCATCCGGGCCAGCACGATCGCCAACCCGGCGAAGACGGCGGGCAGCAGGCCGGCGAGCGCGAATGTCGTGCCGAGCCCGATGCCGTTGCTGACCGGACCGGCGACGGCCATCGACAGCGGCATGAAGACAAGCGAGACGAAGAAGTCGAGGCTGGAGACCCGACCGAGCATGTGTGGCGGAACGCGGCGCTGGAGCAGGGTGCCCCAGATGACCATCGGGGCGGAGAAGCAGAGCCCGACGGCGAAGACCGCCACGGCGATCAGCCAGACCTGACCGGCGAAGCCGACCACCGCCAGCGGCAGGCAGCCCAGGCCCCAGAGCAGGTTCATGATGGTCAGGTAACGCCTGGGCATCCGGAACGAGGCCATGCCCAGCGAGCCGATCGCGCCGCCGATGCCGAACGCGGCCATCACCAGGGCGTGGTCGCCGGGGCCACCGCCGGCCTGATCCTTGATCACGAACGGGATCAGCACCTCGATCGGTCCCATGATCAACAGGATCAGGACGGAGGCGTACAGGAGCGTGGCGAGCAGCCAGGGAGTACGGCCCATGTAGGCGAAGCCGTCACGCAGGTCGATGAGCGTCGAGCGGACCGGATGGGCGGCCGGCGCGGCCCGGTCGTGCCGCAGCGGCACCGGACGCAGCGCCAGCAGGAACGCCACACCGACGACCTCCAGGGCCGTCACCACCAGCAGCGCGGCACCGGGTGACCAGGCGGCGACCAGCACGCTCGCCAGCGCGGGCCCGGCGGCCTGCATGATCGTCGGCCGCAGCATCCCCTCGACACCGTTGGCCGGCATCAGGTCCTCGGGCGGCAGGATCGACGGCAGCAGTGCCGAATATGCCGGAAAGTGGAAGCCGTTTCCGACCCCGATCAGCAGCGCCACCGCCGCGAGCTGCCACAGCCGCAACTGGTCGGTCACGGCCAGCACCGAGACCAGGCCGATCGCGACCGTCCGGCCCCCGGCCACCGCCAGCAGGATGCGACGCTGTGGGACGCGGTCCGCCAGCACCCCGCCGAGCAGCGTGGTGACAAGCATGCCGACAGCCATCGCGGCGGAGACGAAGGAGAGGTGACCGGGGCCGCCGTCCATCTCGATGACCTGCCAGACGACGGCGATCATCCACACACCGGCGGCGAGGAGCGACATCGTCAGGGCACCGGCGAGGAGCTGGTACTGCCCGTGGCGGAACGGGCGCAGTGGCCCGCGTAGCCAGCCCGGATGACTCTCCCCCGTGGCGCCGTCCATCGCCTTTCCCCCTCGTGTCACGATCGCTCGATGATGTCACGGGCCGGAGTCGCCGGGCCCGTTACCGTCCACGGCTCCGGGCCGGCGTCGGATCACCCGGACCGGAGTCCGCGACATTGTCGTCGGCACCTCCGACATTTCCGGGCCGAACGGCGGTGGGTGGCCCGAAGGATGTAGCGACGAATCGTCAGCGCGGTCGAGGAGAACCCTCGTGCCGGCCGGAACGCTTGCACCATGCCCAGACGGATCCTCACCGGCACCGGCCTCGCGCTGGTGATCGCCGCGCCCGTGGCCCTGGCACTCTTCGACGGAACGGAGGTGCGCACCTCCGCCGATCCAGAGGCGCCGGCCAAGACGCTGGTCGGGATCGTCACCGCCACCCTGGTCGGCCTGCTGCTGGTCCGGCTCGTCCCGCTCCGGCTACCGGCGATGCCGGCCGTCGGGGCCGCCGAGCGGCCCGCGCTCGGCCGGCAGGCGATCGGGTTGGTCGGGATCGCCCTGCTGCTCCCCGCCGTGGTGCTCGCCGTCGACCCCGGCATCTGGTACGCGCCGATCAAGCTCATCCTCTTCTTCGGCGGCGCCGCCCTGGTGCTCAGGCTCTGGCCGACGGAGTGGCGGGGCGGCCGGGCACACCGACGCCTCCTGCCGACCCGCTGGTACTGGCTCGGCCCGCTGCCCGCCCTGGTCGGCTGGGCCTACCTGCTCTACTACAGCCCGCTCGCCGGCAGTCAGGACATGTCGGGCTACCTGCGGTACGACCGGAGCTACCTGCTCGCCGCCGTACTGCTGACCTTCGTCACCGCGAGTCTCGCCGAGGAGATCTTCTACCGGGTGCTGTTGCAGACCCGCCTGGAGGCGCTGTACGGCCGCTGGCCGGCGATCATCAGCGCCGCGCTGCTCTACGCCGCGATGCACGTACACCGGGTCGGCGACGGTCCACTGTGGCAGACGATCGCGGTGATGCTCTTCTGGAACGGAGGATTCGGCGTCCTCGTCGGCTATCTCTGGGCCCGCCACCGCAACATCTGGGCCATCTTCGCGCTACACGCCGCGCTCAACGCGCTGAACATGCTGCCGCTGTTGGTCCGTTGACCGACGGACACCCCGGGCCAGGCGCCGCGGGGCGATCGGCCACCCGCCGAGCGACGCCGGCTCGGCCACCCGCCGAGCGACACAACTCGGCTACCCGCCGAGCGACGTTGGCTCGGCCATCCGCCGGTTCGCATCCGTCCCCGACGCCCTACCAGCGGCTCGGCCGGGTCAGGCCGGGATCGGGGTGAACCGGGCGACGTACCGGCGCTGCCACGGCGTCTCCACCGCGCCCCGGGCGTAGTGCTGGCGCACGAAGGCGACCGCCTGCTCGGCCGGTACGCCGTCGAGCACGGCGAGGCAGGCCAGGGCGGTGCCGGTCCGGCCCTTGCCGCCGCCGCAGGCGAACTCCACCCGCTCGTCCGCCGCCCGCTCCCACGCCTCCCGCAGGACGGTCCGGAACCCGGAGCCGTCGCGGGGCAGCCAGAAGTCCGGCCAGCGCACCCAGCGGCTCTGCCACGGGGTCGGTGCGGGGGTGTCACCCAGCAGGTACACCCCGAACGTCGGGACGGGCCCGGGCGGCAGTGGCCGGCGCAGGCCGCGCCCGCGCACCAACCGGCCCGAGGGCAGGCGCAGCACGCCCGGTTCGGACGGGTTCCAGGGCTCGTTCATCCCGGCAGTCTAGGCCGGCGGCCCGGCTCCGGTGGACCGGTTCACCGCCGGCCCCCGGGTCACCGGTCAGCCGGCTCGCCCCGCCACCCGGCACTGCGCCTCGGACGCGATCGCGTGGGACCGGCGTGCCGCCCTCCCGGTCGCAGGGGCCGGCGTGCCGCCCTCCCGGTCGCAGGGGCCGGCGTGCCGCCCTCCCGGTCGCAGGGGCCGGCGTGCCGCCCTCCCGGTCGCAGGGGCCGGCGTGCCGCCCCCGGCCGGAGGGCGCGGTGGCTGGCGTGTTGCCCCGGCCGGCGGGCGCAGGGCCGGCGCGTCGCCCCGGCCGGCGGGCGCAGGGCCGGCGTGTCGCCCCCCGTCGCGGCGGCACGCCGGCCCGCCCGCCGGGCTCCGCCCCAGCGGTGATGCCGGCCCGACCCAATTCGTGGCAGCAGCGCAGGGACGCGGCTGGGAACCCGGCTGGCATCGGCATGGCCTTGCGGACTATTCGGTGCGCAGTGCCGTGGCGGTCCGGGTACGGGCGGCCCAGCCGGCCGGCAGCAGCGCGCCGAGTACGGCGATCACCAGACCGCCGAGCCCGAACAGGACCAGTTCGGCGGGGTGGTAGATGTCGACGACCGAGGCGGGCATGGTGAAGCCGGTGACCCGACCCATCTCGCCGACGATGACCCGTTGCATCAGCACCCCGACGGGCGCGCCGACCGCGCCACCGACCAGTCCGGTCACGACGACCGAGGCGATGACCATCGTGATGGTCTGCCGTGGTGTCATGCCCAGCGCCTTGTGTACGCCGAGGTCGTGCACGCGCTCCCGGGTCTCCAGCACGACCATGTTGAGTACGCCCAGCGCGGCCACCGTGACGAGCATCAGGGTGAGCAGCGTGGTCAGGGTGTTGATGGCGATGATCACCTCTTCGGCCTCCTGCTCGACGACCTCCGCCGTCGCCTCCACCGACCCGAGCGCGGTGTTCAACGCCGCGACGTACGCCTCCGGGTCGGTGCCGGGCGTGAGCGTGATGCGGTACTCCATGGCCCGCAGGTCCGGCTCGGCGGCCGCGAGGGTCGCGGCGGCGGTGAGCACCTGCATGCCCCTGGACTCGATGTTGAAGACCTCACCGACGATGCGGACCGGAATCTGCCTGCCGTGGTCGGTCAGCACGATGCTGTCGCCGACCCGGGTACCGGTGGCGGTCAGGAACGGTGTGGCCACGACGATCTCCCCCGGCCCGCCGAACCAGTGACCGGAGATCACCGGGTAGTTCCCGGTGGCGCCGTCGCCGGTGAAGGCGAGGACCCTCACCGGGTTGGTGAGCCCGGGGGTGGTCACCTCGGTCTCCGCGACACCGCTGTAGCCGGCCGTACCGGCCTGCGCGGTTATCACGGCGACCACCGCGACCGGGTCCGGTGCCGGCGGAGGTCCGGCCGCGATCCCGGGCCCGCGCTCGACCGGTTGCCCGCCCTGCGGTGGTGGCCCGGACATCGCGCGGCCCGGGTGGATGACCACGTCGCCGTGCGCCTCGGTGGCCCGCACCTGGTTCAAAGAGGCGCCGAGGCCGACGGCGAAGGTCGCGGCTGCGGCGCCGAACGCGATCGCCGCGACGACGGTCGCCGACCGGAGTGCCCGGGCGAACGGCTGGGCCAGGCCGAGGGTCACCGGACGGGGCAGCGGAAGCCGGCCGGTCAGCCGGGCCGCCCACTGGCCGCGTCCCGGCCCGGGGGTGCGGCCGACCGCCAGCACCTCGACGGTACGCAGCCTGCCGGCCCGCAACGCAGCCGTCCACGCGGTCACGGCGACCAGGGCCAGCGCCCCGGCGAACACCACGGCGTTGACCCACGGGGTGACCCCGCTGTCCGCCGTGCCGTAGACCTCGTTCGTCTGCGCCAGTACCGGAAGGACGAGGATGTTGCCGGCGACGACGCCGAGTGCGGCACCGACCAGGGCGGGAACCAGCGCCTGGATCGTGTACGCCCGGACCACCTGGCTCGGGGTGAACCCGAGTGCCTTGAGGATGCCGATCCGGTGCGTACCGGTGCCGACCGCTCCGGCGATGACGTTGCCGATGATCAGCACCGCCATGAGTACGCCGAGCACGCCGAAGGCGAGCAGGAACGGTACGAACAGTACGGTGCTGCCGGCGCTGTTGGTCCTGGTGGTAAGCCAGGACCGGGCTCCGGTCAACGCCCCCTCCGGCACGCTCGCCTGCACCGCCGCCCGGCCGGCGTCGACCTGTGCGGCGGTGCCACTGGCCGCCAGCCGGTACAGCATCTGGTATTCGGTTTTCGCGCCCGGAGGGGTGAGCCCCGCGATCTGTTCCGGGACCACCCAGCCGCCGGCGGTCTCGCTGACGGAGCGGGCCACCCCGACCACGGTCAGGGTCGGGTCGCCGGGCAGATCCGGCAGCGACAGTACGTCTCCCACCCGTGGCTGCATGCTCGGCGGGCGCCGGACGTCGCCCTGCAACACGATCTCGCCGGGGCCGCTGACCCAGCGTCCCTTCGTCACGGCGACGGCGTCCACGGGTCCGCCCGGATCGGCCCGCCCGACGACGGTGAGCGGTCGTACCGGTCCACGCTCCTCGGCAGGGGTGATCGTCGTGGTCGGGAACGGACCGGCGGCGGCGGTCACCCCGACCGCCTTCGCCGACGCCGACAGTTGCGCCGCCGTGCTGCTGCTTCCGTCGAACTGTGCGGTGAGGTGCGCGCCCCGCTGCTCGGCGAAGGCCCGTTCGAAGGGCGCCGTGGAGGCCACCATCAGCGATCCGCCGAGCACGGCGGCGGTCACCGCGATCATCACCACCAGCCCGATCACCACGGTCTGCACCCGGCGCCGGCCCACGCCCGATCGGACCACCCCGCCCAGCGCACTCATCGGACCGGCTCCATGCTCCGGTCGGCGGCGACCCGGCCGTCGACGAGCTCGACGGTGCGGGTGGCGCAGGACTGCGCCAGGCTCAGGTCGTGGGTGACCAGCACGATGGTCTGGCCCTGCGCGTGCAGGTCGCTGAGCAGGTGCCTGACCTCCGCGCCGGAGGCGGTGTCCAGCGCACCCGTCGGTTCGTCGGCGAGCAGCAGCGACGGCCGGTTCATCAGTGCCCTGGCCACCGCCACCCGTTGCCGCTCGCCGCCGGAGAGCCGGCCGGGATAGGCGCTGGCGTGCCGGTCGATGCCGAGCGTGTCGAGCAGTTCCATCGCGCGACGCCGTGCGGCGGTACGGGCCGTGCCGACAAGTTGCGCCGGCAGCATGACGTTGTCCAGCACGGTCAGGTCGTCGAGCAGGTTGAAGAACTGGAAGACCATGCCGATCTTCGCGCGCCGGTAGCGGGCGGAGCCGGCCTCACCCAGCTGGTCGACCCGGACGCCGTCCACGGTCACCGTGCCGCTGCTCGGCCGGTCCAGTCCGGCGACGAGGTTCAGCAGGGTGGACTTGCCGCTGCCGGACGGCCCGAGGATCGCGACCGCCTCCCCGGCCGCGATCCGCAGCGACACGGCGTCCAGGGCCGGCCGGCCCTCGTCGTATCTGCGGCTCACGTCGGTCAACTCGATCACCGGTACGGTCATTGGGGATTCCCTCCTGCTCGCTGCGCCTCTGGCCGCTCGACGCTAGGTCCGGAGCGGGATCGCGGGCGTCGGCCGGCGGAGCCAAATCGGGTACCGCACCGGGATGAGCGGAGCCGCCGTCATCCCTGCGACGTAGTCGACGGAGGTAGCCGGGTGGTCAACCCGACGGATATCGCGGGCCGGACACGCCGGGTGACAATGAGCTGGTGCGGAGCGGAGTGCTGGCCAGTCGGCTGTGGTCCCGGGTCAGATCACTGCTACAGCCGGCCGGTCCGCTGCCCAGCCTCTCCTGGCGCGGCCGGATCTTCGACGGGCTGCTGGCGCTGTGCCTCCTGCTCGCCGCCATCGTGGAGGGCGACGATCAGGACCACAGCGAGCGGACGTCGGTTGTCGTCTTCGGCCGGGACGAACTCGGCCCGGCTGGACCCCCGGCGGCACCCGAGCCGGAGATACCCCCGATCCCGCCCGATCCGCTGCGGCGCCGGGAAGTACCCGAGCCCTTCCTGCCGATCGAGGACTACGAGATCGGCGGGACTGTCGTCATGCTCCTCGTGGTGGTGCTGCCGCTGGTCCTGCGCCGCCGGTATCCGCTCGCCGTACTCTGGGTCGTCCTCGCCACGGCTCCACTGGCGAGCGACTTCAACGCCGCGCTGCGGGTCTCCTTCTACGCCTGTGTCATCGCCGCCTACACGGCCGCCGTCTACAGCCCCTACCGGTTGCCCGCGCTGGCCAGCCTGCCGATGGCGGCGTTCATCTACACCCAGCTCCGGGAGCCGGCGGTGCCGACCGTCCCGGACAACGCCGTGCCGTTCCTGATCCTCGTCCCGATCGTCCTCGCCGCCAACGGACTGCGGCGGTGGAAACGGCGTGCCGACGAGGACCGGGCCCGGCTCGCCGCGCTGGAACACGAGCAGGCCGAGGCGCTGCGGCGGGCCACCGAGCACGAGCGCGCCCGGATCGCCCGTGAACTGCACGACGTGGTGACGCACAACGTGAGCGTCATGGTCATCCAGGCCGGGGCCGCCCGCAAGGTCATGGCGGTCGACCCCGACCAGGCCCGGGACGCGCTGCTCTCCGTCGAGGCCGGTGGCCGGGCAGCGATGGCCGAACTGCGTCACGTCATGGGACTGCTGACCATGGACAGCGACGGCGCCGACCCGGCGACCACCAGCGGCCTGACCCCGCAGCCGGGCCTGGACCGGGTCGAGGCGCTGGTGCAGCGGGTACGCGACACCGGGATACCTGTCGAGCTGACAGTGACCGGCGAACCGCGTCCCCTGCTCTCCGGGATCGAACTGACCGCCTACCGGGTGATCCAGGAGGCACTGACCAACACGGTCAAGCACGCGTCCGGGGCGACCGCCCGGGTCCTCGTCGACTACGGCACCGACGAGTTGCGGGTCGAGGCCACCGACACCGGCGGAGTCCCCGGCGTCTCCGCCGCGACCGGTGACGGGCACGGCCTGATCGGCCTACGCGAGCGGTTGGCCGTCTACGGTGGCACCCTGCAGGCCGGGCACCGGCTCGGTGGTGGCTATCGGGTCGCCGCACGAATCCCGTTGGAGGGACCATGACCGCGCCACTGCGGGTCGTCGTCGCGGACGACCAGGCGTTGGTCCGTACCGGCTTCCGGATGATCCTGACCGCCGACGGCATCGACGTGGTCGCCGAGGCGACGAACGGTGCCGAGGCCGTCGACGCGGTCCGGCGTACCCTGCCGGACGTCGTGCTGATGGATGTCCGGATGCCGGAAATGGACGGGTTGGAGGCCACCCGACGCATCCTCACCGGTGCCACAGGCGATCCTCGGGTGATCATCCTGACCACGTTCGACCTGGACCACTACGTCTACGCGGCGCTCTCCGCCGGCGCCAGCGGCTTCCTGCTCAAGGACGTCACGCCGGAACACCTGGTCGCCGCCGTCCGGATGGTCCGCTCCGGCGACGCGCTGTTGGCTCCCACCATCACCCGGCGGCTCGTCGAGCGGTTCGCCAGCCGCAGCGCCGACCCCGCCGCACCGCACCGCGACCTGTCCACGTTGACGCCGCGCGAACTCGAGGTGCTGCGGCTGCTGGCCCAGGGGCTGAGCAACGCCGAACTCGCCGCCCACCTCCACCTGTCGGAGGCGACCGTCAAGACCCACGTCGCCCGGATCCTCGGCAAACTCGGGCTGCGCGACCGGGTCCAGGCCGTTGTCGTCGCCTACGAGACCGGACTGGTCAGCCCGGGCGGCGGCTAGCCTGGCGACCCGGAGGTGGAAGAGCCCCCTTCCTTCGCGGCTGGAGCGCTCGCTCGCCGCGTCGGCGGGGCCCTTCCACCGCGTACCGTCGGGATCGCCTCAGGACTCGTCGTCGGCCACCTTGCCGTCCGGCCCGTACGGTGAGGTCTGCCCCTTCGGCACCGGACGCTTCGCGGTCTTGTCGTGGCTGCCGCCCGGCGGGTCTGTCGGGTTGGCGTCCTGGATCCGCTGCTTGGTCGTCCCCGTCTCGCCGCTGCGGCGCATCTCCGGCTGCTGGATGTTGGTCATCACGGTCTCCTCTCGGCGTCCCGACTGGTTGGCTACCCCGGCTCACCCCGGTCATGCCGCAGCGGCGAGGTGTCGTCCCTCCCCACGTCCGGGTCCGCCGCGAAGGTCCGGGACACTCGCAGGCCGCCTGCGCCGGATGGGCGGTATGACATGTCGGATCACCGGCTGCGGCTGTCGAGCCCCTTGCCTCGGTTTCGCCCGCACGCCACGCTGTTAGGCATGGGGGCGGCATGGTCGTAACTCGGGAAAGCGCATACGGCGTCAGCGCTTTCCGGGAGTCCGGCGACAGCGGCGTCGAGACGGTACGGCTGGAGATCCTCGGCTCGGTGCGGGCCTGGCGCGGTGAACACCAGATCGCGTTCACCTCACCCGGCCAGCGGGCCGTGCTCGGTCTGCTGGCACTCGCCGCCGGTCGGCCGATAACCCGGGCCGAGATCATCGACACGCTCTGGGACGACGGCGAACCGCCAGCCACGGCCACCAACGTGATCCAGACGCACGTCAAGAACCTTCGTCGACTACTCGAACCCGACCGGCGTACGCACAGCGCCAGCGCCGTGCTGCCCCGGGTCGGCGACGGGTACGCCGTCGGGGTACCCGCCCGCAACCTCGACCTTTGCGTCTTCCGGGAACTCGCCGGTGCGGCGTCCGAGGCGTACCGCCGGGACGACCTGGCCGGTTCGGTCCGGCTCTGGCAGCGGGCACTCGCACTGTGGCGTGCCGAACCGCTCGTCGACGTACCCTCGCTCGCCGGGCATCCGAAGGTCGTGGCGCTGGCCGAGGAACGCCGGGCCGCCGTACGCCGGTACGGCGAGGTCATGATCGCCATCGGCGGGGCCGCCGACGTGCTGCCGGCACTGGAGGAACTCGCCACCGGCAGTCCGTTGGACGAGACGGCCCAGGCACTGCTGATCCGGGCCTACCACGCGCTCGGGCGCCGGGACCGGGCCGGCGCGGTCTACCGGGCGGCCCGCCGTCGACTCGTCGACGAGCTGGGGGTCGAACCCGGCCCGGAGCTCGCCGCCGCCTACCGGGAGGCGCTACGGGCCACCGAGACCGTGGTACCGGCCGCCACTCCCGGTACCGGCGGCGCGCCAGAGGAGCAGCCGGCCGTTCCGGCCCAGCTTCCGGCCGACGTACCCGGATTCAGCGGCCGCTCCGCCGAGCTGTCCAAACTGGACCGTCTGCTGGTGCACGCCGGTGAGGAATCCCGGCCCGCACCGTCGACCGTCCCCGTCGTGGTGCTCGCCGGCACCGCCGGAGTCGGCAAGACCGCCCTCGCACTGCGCTGGGGGCACCGCGCCCGGCACCGGTTCCCCGACGGGCAGCTCTACGTCAACCTGCGTGGCTACGACGTCGACCGGCCGATGCCGCCGCAGGAGGCCCTGGCCGGGTTCCTCCGCGCCCTCGGCGTACCCGGTAACGAGGTGCCGTTCGACCTCGACGAGTGCGCGGCACGCTACCGCAGCGCACTTGACGGCCGGCGGATGCTGATCGTGCTGGACAACGCCGCCTCGGTGGAGCAGGCCAGGCCGCTGCTTCCGGGCAGCGCCGCCTGCGCGACGCTGGTCACCAGTCGGGACAGCCTCGCCGGGCTGGTCGCCCGGCACGGCGCCGAGCGGATCGAACTCGGTCTGCTCTCCAGCGCCGACTCGGTCGAGCTGCTCTGGCGCACCCTCGGCGAGCGGGTTGCCAGGGAACCCTCGGCCGCCGCCGCGCTGGCCGAACGCTGCGCCCACCTGCCACTGGCGCTGCGGGTCGCCGCCGAACTCGTGCTCACCCGGCCGAGCGCACCGCTGGCGGTACTCGTCGGCGAGCTGGCCGACCAGCAGCACCGGCTGCGCCTGCTCGACGCCGGAGGCGACCCGCGTACCGGCGTGCGCGCGGTGCTCTCCTGGTCGTACCAGCAGCTGCCCACCGCCGCCGCGCGCGCCTTCCGGATGCTCGGGCCGCATCCCGGCCCGGACGTCGACAGGTACGCCGCGGCGGCGCTCTTCGACACCGAACCGGAGCCGGCCCGGCAGCTGCTCGACACGCTCGCCCGGGCGAACCTCGTGCAGACGGCGGGCCACCACCGTTACACCTTCCACGATCTGCTCCGGGCGTACGCGGCCGAACGCTGCGCCGCCGACGAGCCGGCCTCGGCCGCCGACGCCGCCCTCGACCGGCTCTTCGACTACGAACTGGCCGCCGCGACGGCGGCGATCGACACGCTCTATCCGGCGGAACGGCACCGCCGGAGCCCGGTGCCCCGGCCGCCGGTCCCGCCACCGCCGATGCCGGACCCGCAGGCGGCCCGGGAGTGGCTGGACGCGGAACGGCCGTCCCTGGTGGCGACGGCGGTACGGGCCGCCGAACGCGGCCGCTCGGCACACGCGATCCGGCTGACCCTCACCCTGTTGCGCTATCTGGAGAGCGGCGGATACTTCGCCGACGCCGAACGGATGCACACGCACGCCCTGGCGGCGGCCCGTCAGGACGGCGACCGGGTCACCGAGGCGCACCTGCTGACCGGGCTCGCCGTGATGTACGCCCAGCAGGGCCGGTACGCCCCCTCCATCGCCCGGCTCCGGGAGGCGGTGACGCTGAGCCGGGAGAACGGCGACAGCGCGGGTGAGGCGCGGGCACTGGGCAACCTCGGCCACGTCCAGCAGCGGCAGGGCCGGTACGACGAGGCGGCCGAGGCGCTGCGTGCCGCGCTGCTGCTCTGCCGTCGAGCCGGTGACCCGGCCGGCGAGGCCCGGGCCGGCGGCAACCTCGGGCACGTACTGCTGCGACAGGGCAACCATCGCGAGGCGGGGGTGCACCTGCGTACCGCCGCCGTGCTCTGCCGGCGGATCGCCGACGCGACAGGTGAGGCGTACGCGCTGACCAGCCTGGGCGAGGTGCACCTTCGTGGCGGGCGCCTGCTCACCGCCGCCGGCCGACACCAGCGGGCACTGGCGTTGTTCGAGGCGGTCGGTGACCAGGCCGGGCGGGCACTCGCGCTGGACGGGCTCGGCCGGGTGCGCCTGCGGCAGGGAGACCACGATGCCGCGCTGGAACTTGTCGAGCAGGCGCTCACGCTGCTGCGCCGGGTCGGTGAGCGGGCCGGCGAGGCCGCGTCCACGAACAGTCTCGGCGAGATCCTGCACCGGCTGGGTCGGTCCGGCCCGGCCCGGGCACAGCACAGCAGCGCGCTCAGCATGGCCGCCGAGATCGGCGACGCGTACGAGCAGGCTCGGGCGCACGCCGGGCTGAGCCGGGCGTACCGGACCGACGGTGACCACGGTCGGGCCGAGACGCACTGGAGTTCCGCCAACGCCCTCTACCGGATGCTCGGGGTGCCGGAGGCGGCCGAGCCGCCGGATCGGCTGGCCGTGCCCGGCCAACCGTCCTGACCGCGCCGCCGCGCCATCCCCGATTCCAGCCTCATCCCGGTCGCCTGCTCGGGCGGCCTACTCCTCGACGGCGCCGCCGATCCGGCGCAGGTGCCGCCGGAAGCTGTACGCCGGATCGACGGCCCGCTGGGCCAGATACTCGGCGAAGCGGGTCTGCTCGCGCAGCGACTGCCCGGCCCGGACCCGGTCGGCCTGGTCACGTTCGGTCCGGCGGATCTGCCGCGCGGTCGTCAGCACCTCCTCGGTCCGGTCGGCCGCGACGAAGAGCACCCCGTCGTCGTCGGCGAAGACGGCATCTGTCGCGTCGACGGTGTACGTGCCGAACCGCGCGCTGACCAGGGCGGTCGGCTCGGGGTCGTCGAGGCGTACCGGACCGGGTGGGTAGCTGCCGTAGCTGAAGACCGGCAGCCCGATCTCCACCAGTTCCGGCGTGTCGCGGTGCAGACCCCAGACCACCAGTCCGGCCAGCCGGGCCGCCCGGGCCTCCAGCACCATCAGGTCGCCGACACACGCCTCGTCGGTACGCCCGCCGTTGTCGACGACCAGGACATCGCCTGCGTCGGCCGCCTCCAGCGCCTCCAGGAACACGTCCACACTGCCGTAGTGCCGGGCCGGCAGGACGCGTCCGGCGAGCCGCTGCCCGGGTACGACCGCGGCGATGCCGGGCGGCGCGACCCGCAACGGCACGCCGAGGCGTACGCAGGCGTCGGCGACCAGCGGCGTGGACAACTCGGCGAATGTGTCGCGCACGAGGGTTTCCTCCCCGGTCGGATGCGGTTCGGCGGCGATCTCGCGCCAGCCTCGGGAGGCCCGATGCTACCCACGGTGGCCAGGTTGCCGGCCGGGCCAATTTCCCGGTGGTGGCCTGGCCATCTCGTCGGGGAGGCTGTCCTGGCGACGGTTTCCGGCGGGCCGGGTCAGGGCACGGGTGGCCCGGAGAACCGGGGCGCGGACTCGCCGTCCAGCCGGCCGGGTGGCAGTCGACGCCCGCAGATCACCAGCAGCAGGTCCTGGGCGAGGCCCCGGAGCGGGCTGCCGGTGCCGTAGCTCCAGTCCAGGTCGCTGGCGTGCAGCGCCACCCCGCGCAGGTCCACTCCGAAGTACGCGATGTTCCTCGGCTTCATCCCGGACAGCACGAGGCGGACCCGGTCCGGCGGCACCCGGCGGTCGAGGCCGAGCCCCACCGTGATGTCGAGCCCGTGGATCACGTCGTGCGACAGCGCGCCGTGCGCTCCGCCGCCGGGTGGTGCCCAGGTGTGCCCGATGTTGTCCCGCAGCGACCCGAGCAGGTGCTCGGCGGGAAGCGCGGCGGCGTCACGCCTGGCGCACTGGTCGGCCATCCGGTCGAAGTTGCCCCGGGCCCTGATCAGGTCCAGCACGGTACGCCCGAGCGAACTCCGGAACGGCAGCGTGGTGTGCGCGACGACCTCGCGTACCCGCCAGCCGGCACAGAGAGTCGGCGAGTCCCACTGTTCCTCGCGGAGTGCGCCGAGCAGTTCCACCTGCTCCCGGCGCTCGGCCCGTACCTCGGCCCACAGCTGATCCTCACTCATCGAAACCTGCTCCTCCTGTCAGCCGCGCCAGCCGTCGGCTCCTGCCTGTCCTACGGGGCGGGTGGGGGAAACTCATCGGTGCTCGGGCGGGTCCATCGGCGTGGCCGAGCGGACGGGCTGGGTATGGTCGGACCGGTGGCGGAGACGACGACCGTGCAGACATCCCGACCGGACGCGCAGGCGTCCCGGCTGGAGCCGTTCCGGACCGAGCTGACCGGCTACTGCTACCGGATGCTCGGCTCCGGGTTCGAGGCCGAGGACGCCGTCCAGGAGACGCTGGTGCGAGCATGGCGGTCGTTCGACAGGTACGACGAGCGGCGCGGCTCGCTGCGGACCTGGCTCTACCGCATCGCGACGAACATCTGCCTCGACATGCTCCGCAGCGCACAACGCCGGGCACTGGCGATGGACCTGGGTTCGGCCGCCGACGGGCCGGGCATCGGCGCACCGGCACCCGAGCGCCTCTTCGTCCAGCCGGTCCCGGACGGTGCCGCACTGTCGACACACGGCGACCCGGAGGAGCAGGCGCTTCGCCGGGAGACGATCCGGCTGGCGTTCGTCGCCGCGTTGCAGCACCTGCCGCCCCGGCAGCGGGCGGTGCTGATCCTGCGCGACGTGCTGTGCTGGCGGGCCGAGGAGGTCGCCCAACTCCTGGAGACCACCGTCGCGTCGGTGACCAGTGCCCTGCAACGGGCGAGGGCGACGCTGCGGACCGTCGAGGCGGTACCCGGTGAACCGTACCGGCCGGCCGACCCGAGCCAGCGCCACCTGCTCGCCCGGTACTGCGACGCGTTCGAACGCCACGACGTCGAGGCGTTGGTGGCGCTGCTGCACGAGGACGCCACGATGTCGATGCCGCCGTTCCGGTTCTGGTTGCGGGGCCGGGACCGGATCCGGCAGGCCCTGCTGGACCCGGCGGCATCGTGCGCGGGTGCCCGACTCGTCCCGGTCGCGGCGAGCGGCTCCCCCGCGTTCTGGCAGCTCCGCCCGGCCCCCGAGGGCGGCTACCGGCCGTTCGGACTGGTCCTGCTCGACGTGGCCGACGGGCTGGTGACCGGCATGACCACGTTCCTCGACACGGACCGGCTGGTGGTCCTCTTCGGGCAGCCGACCGGGGTGTCGCCCGTCGACCGATGAGTTCCGCCGCTCCGGCCCGTACCTCTCGATGAGAGCGCCACTACGGATCCCGGAGGTACCACCGGCATGAGCACCGTGCAGCCGATCATCGTCACACCCGACCTACCCCGCCTGCTGAGCTTCTACCAGCGCTTGCTCGGCGCGGTGGAGATGAGCCGGTTCCCGGACGACGGTCCGGTCTTCCACGTCCTGCTGCGGCTGGGCGACTCCGACCTCGGGCTGGTCAGCGAGGCGGAGGTCGACCTGTCGACTCCGTCCCGGATCGCACTGAGCGTGGCCGTGCCGGACGTCGACGGGCTGCTGGCGGAGGTGGCGACGCTCGGCGGGCGGGTGCTGGGCCCGCCGAACGACATGCCGTGGGGTGAGCGGGTGGTCCACCTGCACGACCCGGACGGCAATCTGGTCAACCTGACCCAGCGGCTGGGCGAGCCCGACCGGATCGGCTGAGTCGCCGGCCGGTGGCTCCCGGCGGGACCGGTCCTCGGTGCGTTCGTCGCGCCGAAGGGAGGGTCCACGGCCGCCGGGAGCCACCGGGGTGTCGACGCCGGGGGGTGGGCGCCGACAGGCCCGTTCAGCAGCCGATCACCCAGTGGGCGGGACCGGTCTGCCGGAGGGTGGTGGTGGCGAAGACGTTGTAGAGACCCATCCGGGCGCCCGAGCCGACGGCATAGGCGTACCCGCCGGAGTGGTAGGCGCGGCCCGCCTGGACGTGCGCGTAGTTGCTGGCCGTGACGCAGACCGGGTCCTCCCCCGGATCACCGGGATCGCCAGGGTCGCCCGGATCGCCAGGGTTACCCGGGTCACCCGGGTCGGTGCCAGCGTCGAGGCCGAAGAAGAGCGCGTCCCGGTACGCCGAGCAGATGGTGTCCAGGAAGTACGCGGCGGCGGTACCGCACTGCTCGGTTCCGGAGCCCGGGTCGACCGGGGTACCGTGTCCCATCCCGGCGACCCGGTAGAGGCGGACCCGGTCGGCGCCGTACGTCTCCAGGCTGGTCCCACCCGGCAGGCTGGCGGTACCGGTGGGGGTCTGCGAGACGCCGAGCACGTTGGTCCACTGGTCCCGAGACTCGGTGGCGTTGGTGGTGCCGACCGTGTAGTCGGCGGTGCCGTGCCAGATCGCCACCTTCGGACGGGCCCCGGAGTAGCCCGGGTACGCGCCGCGCACCAGGTCGCCCCACTGCGCCGGGCTCCGGTCGACACCCGGGTTCATGCAGCTGAACGCGTTGACCATGCTCGTGGCACAGCGGTACGGGATGCCGGCGACTATCGAGCCGGCCGCGAAGATGTCCGGATAGCTGGCGAGCATCGCGGCGGCCATCGCACCACCGGCGGAGAGCCCGCTGACGTAGACCCGGTTGGCGGCGATGCCGAAACTGCTCCGGGCGTGGTCGACCATCTGCTTGATGGAGAGCGCCTCGCCCTGGCCCCGGGCGGTGTCACCGGGCTCGAACCAGTTGAAGCAGGAACTGGAGTTGTTAGCCGACTTCTGCTCCGGCACGATCAGCGCGAATTTCCACTGGTCGGCGTACTTGCGCCAGCCGGAGTTGCTGAAGTAGCCGTTGGCGTTCTGGGCGCAGCCGTGCAGCAGCACCACCGCCGGGGCGTTGCCGGGCAGGTTGTCCGGGCGGTACGCGTACATGCTGAGGTTGCCGGGGTTGGAGCCGAAGCCGGTCACCTGGCCGAAGGTGGCGGCCCGGGCGGGACCTGCGACGGCGAGTACTCCGACCGCCACCAGTACGGGCACGAGGGCGGCCCGCGCGAGGCGGGCCAGGAGGGGTCTGTGGCGCATGCGGGGCCTCCGGCGGTGGTGTGGGCTGGATCACGCTGAAGTTGCCGCGACGTTACGGTGCCGGGACGAACCGACGACATGGCGCGCCGGCACACATTTCCGAACATCGAAGTGATGCCGAGCGCTATGCCGCCGGAGGTCGTCGCCGGTTCGCTATCGTTTCGGCCACTGCCAGGGCGGCTCGTCCAGGCGCCCCCGCCCGGCCACCCGGGTCTCGCCGAACTCCTTCACCAGCTCGACAGTGGTCAACTCCCCCGCGTCGCGCTCCAGCGCGCCGGTCAGCGCCCGGGAGTGACTGACCACCACCACCTGGGTACGCGCCGAGCCGGCCAGGATCAGCCCGGCCAGCGGTCGCAGCAGCTCCGGATGCAGACTCGTCTCCGGCTCGTTGAGCACCAGCAGCGCCGGCGGCCGTGGGCTCAGCAGCGCGGCGACCCAGAGCAGATAGCGCAGCGTGCCGTCGGAGAGTTCGGCGGCGTCCAGCGGCCGCAGCAGGCCCGGCTGGCGCAGCCGCACCTCGAAGCGCCCGGCCTCGATCCCGATCGACAGTTCGGAGCCGGGAAACGCCGAGTCGACCGCGAATGCCAGCGCCTCGGGGTCACCGGTCTCCCGGATCGTCTGCAACGCGGCGGCCAGGTCCGCGCCGTCCGGCCCGAGCACCGGGGTCCGGGTACCGACCTGCGGCTGCCGGGCCGGCGCGGCCGCGTCGGTACGCAGATGGTCGTAGAACCGCCAGGAACGGATCCGCTCGCGTACGGTCAGCAACTCCGGGGCGCGCTGCGGATCGGTGTACTCGCTGAGCATGCTGTCGAACGGGTGCACCGCGTCCGGCACCGGCAGCCACGAGCGGCCGTCGCGGATCCGCAACGCGGTGCCGGACCGCTCGGCCAGCAACGCCGACGGGCGCAGCAGCGGCCCGGCCCAGACCGCCTCCCGTTTGATCTCCGGATCCAACGTGAAGAACGATGTCGTCGACGGCGGAGGAAGCCCGAAGTCGACGGCGTACCCGAAATCGGTCCCGGCGAAGCCGAGGCGCAGGCTGACCGGGCCGCGCCGGACAGTGCCCTGCACCGGATGCTCGCCGGCCCGCACCGCCCGGCCGATCGTCTCCGGCCCCGCCCACAGCGTCGACGGCAGCCCGCCCTCCCGGGCCAGCGCCGCGACCGCGCCGTTGCGGGCCGAGTCGGCCAGCAGCCGCAGCGCCCGGTACAGGCTCGACTTGCCGGTGCCGTTCGCCCCGGTCACCACCGTGAGCCGGCCCAGCTCCACGACCAGGCTGCGCAGCGACCGGTAGTTCTGCACGGCCAGGGTGCTGATCACCCGCCCAGGTTACGACGCGGCCGACCGGCCCGGAGTGCTGACACCGGCCCGCCGCCGGTCCAGCAGGACGCGCGCCGGAGCGCGCCGACCGGCCACGGGCGGCATCCGGTACGGGTACCCGGAAGCACGCCCGTGGCCGGTCAGGCCCGGACCCGGTGTCTCAGTCCACGGCCGGCCTGAGCGGTTGCCGGAAGGCCGGTGCCGCACCGGTGATGGTGAAGCTCGACCCCGGCTCGACCACGATGTTGCCGGTGCCCGAGTTGGTGATCGTCACGTTCGACAGCGTGGCGCTGCCCCGCGCACCACCCATCGCCAGGATGCCGGCGCCGTTGTTCGACCGGTCGATCCGGACGTTGCTGATCACGACGCCCGGCATGTTGCCGTTGCCGCTCTTGAACTGGATCCCGTCGTAGGTCGAGTCGACGATCTCGGTGTCCCGGATGGTGGCCCCGACGATGTCCCGGGTCGCCGGGAAGAGCGTGATCGCGCCGAACTCCTGCTGCCCACCCCAGAAGGCGCCACCGGTGCGGTAGAGCCCGTTGTTAGCGATGAGCGTCTGCCCGGAGAAGGGCAGCGGGTTGTGGTCGGTGGCGAGCATGATCCCCGGGTAGTTCATCGTGTCGTAGACCAGGTTGTTCTCGATCCGGTTGCCGTACCCGCCGTAGACCGCGATCCCGTTTGCCCGCCACGGAAGCTGGATCGTGTTGTTGACGAAGGCGTTGGAGTGGCCGATGTCGACCGAGGGGTCCCGGACGTAGGTGCTGGCCCAGACCGCCAGGGCGTCGTCACCGGTGTTCCGGAACGACGAGTTGAAGACCCGCGAGTTCCGGGTGCCGTTGGTGAAGTTGATCCCGTCGGCGTACGTGTTGCGGACCCGCATCCCGGTGAGCTCCAGCCCGTCGCCGGGACCCCAGAGTTCGCGGATGTTGTCGTAGTCCCGACCGACCCAGACGCCGACGTTTGCGTGCTCGATCCAGACGTTGCTGATCCGGGTGTTCATGCCGAACCGGCCGTTGAGCCCGACGCCGCCCTCGGCACCGCCCGGCCCACCCCTGATCCGGCCGGAACCGAAGATGGCGATGTCGGAGATCTGGGTGTTGTGGTCGATGTCGAACCCGAAGTTGCCCTCGTGCGGGTGGTTGATCCCGCCGACCACCAGGTGCGGTTCGGTAAGGGTGTAGAGCTGTGAGTGCCACATCCCGGCGCCCCGGATGGTGACGTCGCGGATCCCGACCTGGTTCCACTGGCCCCGGTTCAGCGGGTCGTCGGTGAGGATCTTCTGCTCCTGGCGCCACTGCCCCGGCGGGATCCAGACACAGCCGATCACACCGTTCTGGTCGTCGGTGACCGCCCGCTGGATCGCGGCGGTGTCGTCCAGCCCGTCGTTCGGCACCGCCCCGTACTGCGTGATCGAGGTGCAGCCGGCCGGCTGGCTCGCCGCCGGGGCGACCTGCTCCAGGTCGACCAGGTCGATGATGTAGAACGCCGCCGTGTCGCCCGCGTCCCGCTGGAGCCGGAACCGGGTGCCGGCCGGGTACGACTGGGCCAGCAGCGCGTTCGCCTCGTCGAAGAGCCGCCGCGCGTCACCGCCGGGGCTGTTCGACAACCCCTCCGGATCGTCGGTGTTGCCGTACAGCCAGCTGTGCCGGGAGGAGAGGGTCAGTTTGCGCAGGAAGACGTCGTTGACGTACAGGCTGATGGTGGCCTCGATGCCGCCGCCGCCCGGCGCGTCCGGGATGGAGTTGCGGACCACTATCGAATTCGCCGCGTTGGTCGAGGTGAACTCGACGAACTGGCCGGTGCCGTTCAGCCGGACCGAGCGGCGCCCCGACGACTCGGTGGCGAAGTTGGTGTGCCCGAAGGTGCGCAGCGGGTCGGCCTCCAGCAGGGTGCCCTGGTAGCGACCGGCCTCCGCCTCGTACGACACGTACGGCACCGCCGCGCCGCGCCCCACGACTATCGACTGGGTGCGTACGTTGTTGCCCTCGTTCGTCTCCGCGACGACGTTCGTCGCGTCGGCGGTGGCGGTGACCGTGGCCCCGCCGCTGGTGGCGGTCCAGCTACCGCTGATCGCCACTGTGCTCGTCGCCCCCGCCCCGATCGACGGGGTGCTGGTGTTCAGCGTGGTGCCGCCGACGGTGACCCGGGTGACGGTTGTCGCGCCGGTCGCGGCGGTACCCCGGTTGCGCACCGACACCGTGAAGGTCACCGCGGCCCCGACCGCCGGGTTCGGCGGGTTCGAGGCGATGCCGGTCACCTCCAGGTCCGGCCCGGGTGCCTGGCCCACGACCAGCGGCGACGGCGCGGTGAAACTGTTGTTGGCGTCGCTCTGCTCGACGATCGTGTTCGTCGGGTCGACCACCGTGACGACCGGATAGCTGCCCATCGGCCGGGTGCCGGCGTTCACCGTCACCGTCGCCGAGGCACCGGCGGCCAGCGCGGGCACCGGGGCGCTGCCGGCGACCGTGCCGCCGAGGCTGATGTTGGCAGTGGTCGCGGCGGCCGCCGCCGAGCCGCTGTTGCGGATCGTGGCCGAGAAGGTGACCGGTGTGCTCTCGGTCGGTGCGGCCGGCGTCCAGGTGGTTCCGGTGACCACCAGGTCAGGGTTGGGTGCCGGAGTGCCGCAGACCTCCAGCTCGGCGACCTGGCCCGACGGGGCACCGGTGTTGGCGTTGAACCGGAGCTGCACGTCCGCCGTGGTCGCGCTGACCGGGACCACCACAACGTTGTCGCCCGCCACGAACTGGTAGTTCGCCGCCGGCACCAGACCGGTGTACGTCGTCGCCGCCTGGTCCCGGCCGAGGACCTGGAAGTTCTGGGTACGGGTACCCCAGGCGGGATCCGGGTTCAGTTTCACCCGTACCGCCGTGATGGCGTGGTTGGCGCCGAGCGCCACAGTCAGGTGCTGCGGGTATCCCGGCGCCCCCTCCCAGTACGTGCCGAGCGACCCGTCGACGGCGTTGCCCGGTACGAAGGTGAACGTCGAGCCGCTGGCCGTGGCCGGCCTGCCCCGGGCCACGTTGACGCAGCCGGGTTGCTCACCGCCGACCCGGGTGACCGTGTTGCTGTTGCCGGAGAGGTTGCCTGCCACGTCCCGGGCCCGGACGAAGTACGAGACAGTGGTGTTGCCGGGCTGGGTGTCGTTGAAGCTGGTGACGTTGCCGAGCGAGGCGACCTGGGTGCCGTTGCGATAGACGTTGTAGCCGGCCAGGCCGCTGCCGCCGGGGTTGTCGGTCGACGCGCCCCAGTTCAGCGCGATCGTCGTACCGGACTGGGTGTAGGAGAGCGTGCCGGGCACGGTCGGCGGGGTGGTGTCGGTGCCGTCGCCACCGTCCGGGCCGTAGACCTCCAGTTCGGAGAGTTGCCCGGCCGGCCAGCCGCTGTTGGCGGTGATGGTGATCCGCAGGTAACGGGTGCTGGCCTGCCCGAACGTGATAGCCACCGAGTTGGCGTCGACCGCCGGGTCGAAGGTGTACGTCCGGGACGCGGCCAGGTCGGTGAACGAGGACCCGTTGGTACTCCCCTGCACCCGCAACGTCTGGGTACGGGTGCCCCAGTTGGCGGTCGGCAGCTTCAGTACGACCCGGTTGATCGGCACCGCCGAGCCGAGGTCGACCTGGAGCCACTGCGGGAAGGCGTTGTTGACGCTCTCCCAGTAGCTGCCCTGGTTGCCGTCGACGGCCCGGGCCGGGTCGTAGACGTCGGCGTGGCCGCTGGCCTGGGTGGGGCGGCCCTGGGCGAGGTTGACCTCGGCCAGCGCGGCGGTCTGGTCCGGCCGACCGGCCGGGACGGTCGGTTGCTCGGCGAGCTGCGCCGGGCCGGCCGCGTGCGCGGCGGGCACCCACAGCGCCAGAGTGGCGATCACGGCTGCGGCGACAGTCGTCGCCACCACCGGGACCGGATCGGAGCGTCTCATCACTGTCCTTTTCGCTGGGGGACGGTTCCGCGGCAGGGGTGGCGGAGCCACGCTCGCGCGGGCGGTGGGGGTGGCCGGCAGACCGACCGCGCAGCCGGTATCGGTGGCGGGGCGGCCGGCGCCAGGTCAGCGCTGTAAGGAAGTTCCGGTGAGGAGTGAGAAACAGAGCATTAAACTGTTCTGTTCTTGCAGTGGGTTGGCCAAAGGTTACCGGCGGGCTACCGGCACGTCAACGCTTCCACCCCGATCGATGCCAAGGCGGCGAACCGCAGCCGGCCCGACAGACAGCCGCCCCACAGACAGCCACCCGCCCCACGACCGGACC
Source organism: Plantactinospora sp. CNZ320 (assembly GCF_002846275.1). NCBI lineage: Bacteria > Bacillati > Actinomycetota > Actinomycetes > Micromonosporales > Micromonosporaceae > Plantactinospora > Plantactinospora sp. CNZ320. The sequence goes on along the minus strand of NZ_PJMP01000001.1, from coordinate 456,847 downwards.
GGGTCGCGGGGCGGGTGGCTACCGGCGGGCTACCCCGCCGCTTTGAGGGTGCAGGGCCGCACTCCCCGTAGAGCGTCCTAGGACAATTGCGATGGACGGTCGGCCGTCGGCGACCGGGGCGCGCTCAGACGGCGCTGGGTCGGTCGGCCCGGCGGTGCCGCCGCCACCGGTGCCCGGCGACGATTCCGCACCCGGCGAGCGCCACGACCAGGAGCGTTCCGGCAACCAGCAGCGCACGCCGCGACGTCGACGTCGACGGATCCGGCGCGGCCACCGAGCCGGACCGCCCGGCGGCGGCACTCGGGTCGTCGACCGGGGCGGCGACCACCGAGAACGGATTCCGGTCCGGGTCGACCGGGACCGCCGGCGGCCGGATCGCGCCGGGCCAGTACCGCTCGGTCTCGCCCGCCTTCAGCGGCGCCGGCACGCCGAGCACCGCCAGTCCGCCGGGCACGGTGAGGGTGCCGATCCGGTAGTCGGCGAACTGGCCCTGTACGGCGGTGACCGTCCAGGCACCGGCGTGCGGCACCGCGACCGCCGCCGCGTAGTGCGCCGGTTCCGGCAGTGCCGACGCGGCGAACGACAGCGAGGTACCGGTCCCGTCCTCCAGCCGCAGCGCCACCCGACCGAGATCACCCTCGAAGGGGTGGAATCCGTGCTGGAGCACCCAGAGCCCGACCGTGTAGGCCCGGCCCGGTTCCAGCCGCTCCGGCAGCGGGTCCAGCAGGGTGGCCGCCCAGTTGCCGGCCTGGGCGGGCGCCGGGGCGAACAGTAGGGTGCCGGCCAGCCCGACCAGGGTCGCGACGACGGCGGCGAGCATGCGACGGGTGCGCATCGGTTACCACCTCCACCGGGGACGAGCCGCGCCCCCGCCGCCCGGTTCCCCGGAGTTCCCGGACGCCGACGGGCCCGACGCTCCGGGTGGAGCGCCGGGCCCGTCCGGCATCGCGTGGTGGTCCCGCCGCCGGTCAGCGACCGGGCAGCGGCACCCGGGACCAGTCGATGTCCGAGCCCAGATAGAAGCTCGGGTACGACGGCTGGTTGTACGTCGTCTGCTGCCGTGCCACCTCCACCCGGTACTGCGGGTCGTGCATCAGCGTGTAGAGCTTGCGGTCGGTCAGCTCGGTACTCAGGTAGATCCGGATCGCCGAACTGTCCACCGTGCGGACCAGCAACTCCTCGCGCCAGTCGCCGAGGACGTCGGCGACCAGCCCCGGGTTGCCCTTCGTCCCGTTGTTGGTCCGGGTCCCCTCGGCGGTGAGCAGCCGGCCCCGCTGCCAGTCGTCGATGCTCGGGGTCACCTCCTGGGCACCGTTGACGATCTGGGTGGTCATGTCGGCCGCCCACCGGATGCTCTGGTTGGTGCCCGGGATGACGCTGCTGAGCAGCTCGCCGTCGGCGGTACGCAGTCCGGGTCCGTCCGGCTGGCCGCCGACCACCGTCGCCCAGGTCTCCAGACCCGGCTCGGTGGGTACGACGTCGCCGACCATCCCACGCCCGGTGTCCACGCCGGTGTAGCCGCCGTAGATCACCTCACCGGTGCGGGCGTCCCGCAGCGCGTAGCCGTACGGCGCACCGGTCGCCCCCTCGTGCACCATGAAGATCTCCAGCCCGGGACGGGCCGGGTCGATGTCGGTGACGTGCATGGCGTCGCCGTGCCCGACCTTGGCCCGGGCACCCGGGTTGGCGCTGCCCGGCGGCAGGATCCCGTAGGAGCTGTAGAGCAGGCTGCCGTCGTGGTCGATGGTGGCGCCACCGTAGACGATCTCCTGCTTGCCGTCGGCGTCAACGTCGGCGACGCTCAGCGAGTGCGCGCCCTGGGTGGTCAGGGTGCCGTACTCCGGGTCGGTGCCCTCCCGGCCGTGTGGGCCGTCGTTGAACGGGTTGGTCATCGGCACCCAGCCACTGTCGACGTACCAGTCCTCGCGCAGTCGCCGGCCGTCCCAGCGGTACGCGACCAGGGTGGCCCGGGTGTAGTAGCCCCGGGCGAAGACCGCCGACGGGTGCCGGCCGTCCAGGTAGGCGACTCCGGCGAGGAACCGGTCCACCCGGTTGCCCGGCTCGATCCGGCTCATCGCGTAGTCGCCCCACATCAGCCCGTCGTCGTGCCGGCCGGGCTTGTAGTGGATGGTCTGCAACTCGCGCCCGGTCGCCCCGTCGAAGACGGTCAGGTATTCCGGCCCGTCCACGATGAAGCCCTGGAAGGCCCGCAGCGCGTTGCGGGTGCTGCGCGCCGGGGCGTAGACGTCGAGGAAGTGGTCGACAAGTGCCTCGGCATCGGGGCGGGACAGCGGGTAGGCGTAGGTCGGGGCGATCCCGAACGCCTGCTCCAGGGTCGCCGGCCAGCGCCCGGCGACCACCTCGGGGTGCCGGTGCCAGCCGAGGAAGAGGTCGACGAGCTTCTGCCGGTACTCCTCCGGGGACAGCCGGTAGTCGTCGGTGTGCGCGTACCCGGCCCGGACGTCCTCGCGGGGCATCGTGACGTACCGCTCGGAGACGACCCGGCCGCGCTTGTCGTACCGGGTGACCTTGGTGCCGGGGGCGGTCTTGAGCATCATCTCGGCGCGGTTGTCGCCGTCGAAGTCGTAGACCAGGAACTGCGTGTAGTGCGCCCCGGCCCTGATGTTGACCCCGAGCGAGACCCGGTGCAGCAGGGTGCCGTCGAGTTCGTAGGTGTCGAGGTAGACCTCGCCGGTGTAGCCGACCTGGGATACGTCCTTGGAGTTCGACGGATCCCACTTGACGACGTACTCGTACTGCCCGTCGCCGTCGACGTCGCCGACGCTCAGGTCGTTCGCCGAGTAGGTGTACGTCTCACCGGTCGGGGTGACCCCGTCGGCCGGTTTGCGCAGCGGCAGGTCGCGGTGCCCCTCGGCCCACGGCGTCACGGCCGCGCTCCGGGCACCGGTGCGGCCCCGGGTCAGCGGCGCGACCTGGTAGGCGGCGGTGGCGGTGCCGGCCCGGTCGAGATAGTTGGTGCTGTCGGTGACGGTGCCGATCCGCCGCCCGTCCCGGTAGACGGCGAAGTCGGTCCCGGTCAGGCCGGTACGGCTCCGGCCGGTCGCCTCGGCGCCGAGCAGCCGCCAACTGAGGAACACTCCGTCGCCGGTGGCGACCGCGGCGAGCCCGCGGTCGAGGCGTTCGAGGCGGGGTCCGGAGTCGTGTCCGCCACCCGGCCCGGCCGAGACGGTAGCCGGACTGCCGACCAGCAACACGGTGGTCGAGAGGACCGCGACGGCCGCCCGCGACAGCGGGGAGAACCTCCGGCCTGTCCTGGTTCGAGATCTCATGGGTCTCCAATGTGGGGTGCGACCCGATCCTGGTGGTGGGGTGAGCACGACCGGGCTGAAACGATACAACTCACTGAGAATTCTGGATCCCGGGCAGGCTTGTCAAGGTCGGTGGGCACGAGTTGATCGATCGGTCACCGGGGCACGGCCGGTAGCCCGCGATCCCCGGTCGACCTAGCGCAGCACGCCCCGGACGGCGCGTTCGAACTCGGCGCGGCGCAGCGAGGCGCCGAAAACCGGGCCGCCGGGTTCGAGCAGCCGCCCGGCGACGAGGCTCTCCAGCCGTACGGCGTCGTAGCCGATCCGCTCGACGACCCCGGCCACCAGATCCGTGGCCGCTCCGTCGTCCCCGGCCACCCCGAGCGCGCGCCGGTCCGGGTCACCCACCGGCCGGCGCTCCTCCTCGATCTGGTGGTAACCGGCGTGGTTGAACGTCTTCACCACCGTCGACCGGTCGAGCCGGCGGGCGACGATCTCGCTGCTGCCGTACCGGGGATCCTCGAACAGCTCCTGCACGCCGTCGGTGGGCGGCCAGTAGTTCATGGTGTCCACGACCAGCTTGCCCGCGACCAGTGCGGGGTCGAAGTCCGCGAACCGGTGCAGCGGGATCGCCAGTACCACCAGGTCGGCGTCGCGTACGGCGTCGGCTGCCCACCGCGCCTCGACGCCCGGCACCAGGATCTGGGTGATCAGGGCGATCCTCTCGGGGTCGCCGGAGGCGGCGATCGTCACCCGATGGCCGGCGGCGAGCGCGACCCGGGCGATAGCCGGTCCGACGTGTCCGGCGCCGAGCACGGCGATCCGGGGCAGCGGCGAGCCGTTCATGATCGGGAAGCCCTGACCGCGGGAGTGGCCGGCACCCCACGCTGCGGTCGCATCCCCGGCCCGACGGCGGCGGTGCGGGCGTGCCGACGGAGCAGAGCACGCTGTGTCCGCACGACCCTCCCCCCGTGGTTGACGCGTCAGAAAAATATACCCGGGCAACCGGGCGGTTCCGCCGGTTATCCCGGCTCGGCACCGCCCCGCCCAGCGCCGGGCGGGGCGGTGAGCCGGAGCAGCCAGCCGGGGCCACGCCCGGCCAGCCGGACCACCGCCAGCGGGGCCACCTCCAGCCGCCAGAAGGTGGCGGCCGGCAGCCGCAGCGCCCGGACCAGCGCGGCCCGGACCACCACCGGATGGGTGACGGCGACGATCCGCCCGCCCAGGTCACGCGCGCCGGCCAGCCAGCGGTCGACCCGGTCGAGCAGCGCCTCGACTGACTCGCCGCCGTGCGGGGCCGCCTTCGGGTTGCCGAGCCAGTCCCGCAGCGCCTCGGGCTCCCGGGCGGCGACCTCGGCCAGCGGCAGCCCGGTCCACCGGCCGTAGTCACAGTCGGCGAGCGCGGGCACGGCGGTCGGCCGCAGGCCCAGCGCGTACCCGGTCTGCCGGCCCGCCTCGGCCGGAGTACTGAGGCAGGCGTCGACCCGGCCGAACGGCCCAGGCCGGCCCGGCCCGGTGTCGGCCAGGGCGCGGGCCGCCGCCAGGCCGCCGGCATCGAGGCTGTCGTCGCCGCCGAACACCGCCCGCCGCAGCGCGCTCGTGTGGGCGTGCGCGACCAGGTGCAGACTCGTCGGGCTCACCGGCCGGCCGACGCCCCGGCACCGTCCGGCGTCCCGGCGGACCGTCCCGGCCCACCGTCGCCAGCCTGCCGCCGGTCCCGGCCCCGCCAGCCGAGCAGCACGGCGAAGAGCAGCCCGATCCCGGTCCAGAGCACCACCTGGGTGCCCAGCGAGGCGAGCCGGAACTCCCACAACAGCGCCGCCGGGAAGTCGCCCGGCACCTCCGAATACGACGGCAGCACGGTGTACGCGACCGCCGCGACCAGCAGGAAGCCGCCGACCGCCGCCGAGGCCCGCAGCGCGTACGGGGTGTGCGGGGCGACCGAACGGTGGGCGAGCGCACCTGCCCAGACGGCCACCAGCCCGAGCACCACCAGCAGCAGGTAGCTGCCGGTCCGCTGGTCGATGGTGTCCGGGTTGCCGACCGCCGGAGGGTTCGCCGGATACTTGCCGAACGGCACGACCACCGCCCCGAGCAGTGCCCCGCCGGCCAGCAGCAGCGCCGCCCGGCCGTCGTCGGTGCTGCGCAGTCGACGGCGCAGCAGGACGTACCCGGTGGCGAGCAGGCCGCCCATCGCGGCACCGAACAGCCCGGTGGCCAGGAACAGCCCGGCGCGCTGACCGTCGCGGCCGACGAGTTCCTCGGCGTGGTGGTCGGCCTCGACCCCGGGGGCGGCGTGGGTCGCCGCCTCCTCGATCGCGATCGCGGCATCGATCCGCGGCTCGCCGACGAAATAACCGAAGGTGCCGGCGATCAGACCGGCGACCAGGCCCGCGAGCAGGCCACGCAGCAGTACGGACAGAAACGTCGACACGTCGGTGCGACGATTCAGTGGCAGGGAACGCCGAGCAGGTGCCGACCGTCGTGCATCAACTCGTGCAGGAACATGCCGCTGCGCGAGACAGCCCCCTGGTCGAAGGCGACCAGGTAGACCAGCAGGGCGAGCAGGGCGACCACGGCGAGAGCCGTCCACAGTAGCCGGACGGAAACGACAGGCTGGGCGAGCGGACGGGCCGGAGCAGGGCTGGACATGCGCGTAGAACCTCCTCGGGGATGACGCGTCCCCGTCGACAGGCTGCGACGACCGAGCGTCCTGGCTCGCGGAACCCGACCGGGGTCGGGACCGCTCACAGTGGCGCGACCGCGCCGGACTTTCACCGGCTTCCCTCGTACCGCCGCAGATGGCCAGTCGACCGTAACCGGGCGGTACCCGGCGGTCAACCGGGGCACCGGCCGGCCGGCGGTTCACGGTCGGCCGGTGCGCCGTACCGCCCGCTCCGGGTGTCGGAGGTCACCGCCGCCACACCGTCCGGTTGTGCCGGCCGGGGCCGGCCGATACCGTCGCGCCCGTGACGACCCGGGTGCTGCTGCTCGGCGGCACCGCCGAGGCGCGGGAGCTGGCCGCCGCGCTGGCCGGCCGCCCCGACACCGTGGTGGTCTCCTCACTGGCCGGCCGGGTCGCCGATCCCCGGTTGCCGGTCGGCGAGGTGCGGATCGGCGGGTTCGGTGGCGTGGCCGGACTCACCCGCTGGCTCGTCGAGCACCGGGTCGACGTACTCGTCGACGCCACACACCCGTACGCGGCCCGGATGCGGTCGTCGGCGGTGCGGGCGGCCGAGGCGACCGGGGTACCGTACCTGCGGTTGGGGCGTCCAGGGTGGACGGCCGGTCCCGGGGACCGCTGGCACCGGGTACCCGATCTCGCCGCCGCCGCCGACCTGCTGCCCCGGCTGGGCCGGCGGGCCTTCGTCACCACCGGCCGGCAGGGGCTCGGCGCCTTTCTGCACCTGACCGGCACCTGGCTGCTGGTCCGGGTGGTTGACGAGCCGACCGTCCCGTTGCCGGACAACGTGACCCTGCTCCGCGACCGGGGACCCTACCGGGTGGCGTCGGAGCGGGAACTGTTGACCGGGCACCGGATCGACGTGCTGGTCAGCAAGGACAGCGGTGGGACGTACACGATGGCGAAGCTGACCGCCGCCCGCGAGCTGGGGTTGCCGGTGGTGCTGGTGGACCGGCCGGCGCCGGTCGCCCTGCCGGCGGCGGTCGGCGACGTGGCGGCGGCGCTGGCCTGGTTGGATCGGGTACCGCCCGGAGCCGGCCGGGCGGACGGTGCTCAGCCGGGATAGGTCCGGGGCGTCCAGACCACCGTCGAACCGTCCGCCCGCCGATCGGTCCGGGTGGTGGAGGAACCGACGATCAGCAGGCAGCGCATGTCCACATCGGATGGATCGAGGTCGGCCAGTGGTACCACGGTGACCCGCTCCCCCGGCCGGCCCACGTCCCGGGCGATCACCACCGGCGTGTCGGCGCTCCGGTGCCGCAGCAACACCTTCCGGGCCGCCTCGACCTGCCACCGTCGGCTGGCCGAGGCCGGGTTGTAGAGCGCCAGCACCAGGTCGGCGGCGGCCGCGCCGGCCAACCGCTGCTCGATCACTGCCCACGGCTTCAACCGGTCCGAGAGCGACAGCACCGCGAAGTCGTGGCCGAGCGGGGCACCGATCCGGCTCGCCGCCGCCTGCGCCGCGGTCAACCCGGGCAGCACCCGCACCGGGACGGCGTCGAACCGCTTGTCACCGGTGGCGACCTCCAGCACCGCCGTGGCCATCGCGAAGACTCCCGGGTCGCCGGAGGAGACCACGGCCACCCGGGCACCGGCCAGGGCGAGTTCCAGGGCGTGCCGGGCCCGGTCGATCTCGACCTGGTTGCCGGAGGTGTGCCGGTGCTGTCCGGGGCGGTGCGGCACCCGGTCGACGTACGGGCCGTAGCCGACCAGGTGCTCCGCCTCGCGCAGCGCCTGGCTGGTCTCCGGGGTGAGCCATCGGGTGCCGGCGGGGCCGAGGCCGAGCACTGTCACCTCGCCGGCCGGTGCCCCGCCCCCGGCCGCCACCGCGCCAGCCGAAGCCACCGGTCCGGTCGAAGTCGCCGGTCCGGTCGAAGTCGCCCGTCCGGTCGAAGTCGTGGCATCGGGTGTCGCTGTTGCGGCAGGTGCCGTGCGGACACGAGCCGCCACGGCGTCGCCGGTGGGGCTGGTCAGCACGGCGAGCGAGAAGTACGGCACCCCGTCCGGGTCGACCTCGGCCAGTGGCAGTTCACGGCCGACCGGCGCGGTGGCCCGCTCGACGTACCAGGCGTCGTCCAGCCGCCCGGCATCGGCGAACGCCGCCCGTACCTGCGGAAACGTCCGCCCCAGCTTGAGTACGGCGGCAGCGTCGGTGTCGGCGAGTCGACGGGTCAACTCGTCAGCCGGCAGCGTCCCGGGCAGTACGGTGAGCACCTCGTCCCGCTCGACGAGCGGCCGACCCAGTACGGCGGTCGCGGCGCTGATCGAGGTGACCCCGGGTACCACCTCGGCGGGGAACCGGTGCGCGAGCCGCTCGTGCAGGTACATGTAGGAGCCGTAGAACATCGGATCGCCGGCACAGATCACCACCACGTCCCGCCCGGCGCGCAGGTGCGCGGCGAGCCGCTCCGCGCTGGCGTCGTAGAACTCGGTGATCGCCGCCTCGTAGCCGCCCGGATGGTCGGTGGTCTCGGTGGTGACCGGATAGACGAGCGGCTCGGTCAGCTGGCCGTCCCGGAGGTAGGGCTCGGCTATCGACCGGGCGATGCTGCGGCCGTGCCGGGCCGAGTAGTAGGCGATCACGTCGGCGGCGCCGATCAGCCGGGCCGCCTTCACCGTCACCAGTTCGGGATCGCCCGGCCCGACGCCGACGCCACGCAGCGTGCCGGGCCGCCGGCCGCCGTCGACATCTGGTCCGCCGCCGGGTTCGGACGCGCTCATTCGACCTCGCTCGCGATCGCGTTGACGGCGGCGGCGGTGACGGCGCTGCCGCCGCGCCGGCCGTGCACCACCAGGTAAGGGATGCCGGCGCCGTGCCCGGCCAGCGCCTGCTTCGACTCGGCCGCCCCGATGAACCCCACTGGTACGCCGACGATCGCCGCCGGCCGGGCGGCCCCCTCGTCGATCATCTCCAGCAGCCGGAACAGCGCGGTGGGGGCGTTGCCGATCGCCACCACCGCCCCGTCGAGCCGGTCCCGCCACAGCTCCAGGGCGGCCGCACTGCGGGTGGTGCCGAGCCGGCGGGCCAGGTCGGGCACCTCGGGGTCGCGCAGCGTGCAGAGCACCTCGTTGTCCCGGGGCAGCCGGGCCCGGGTGATGCCGGCGGCGACCATCACCGCGTCGCAGAGGATCGGCGCACCGGCCCGCAGCGCGGCCCGGCCGGCGTGGACCAGGTCGGGTGCGGCCTCGACGTCGGCGGCCAGGTCGACGCTGCCGCTGGCGTGGATCATCCGTACCACCACCGGCGCGATCTCCGGCGGCAGCGCGGAGAGGTCGGCCTCGGCCCGGATGGTCGCGAACGACTGTCGGTAGATCTCCGCACCGTCGCGGATGTACTCGTAGCTCACTTCTGCCCTTCTGCCCGCGCGGCCAGGGCGGCCGCCGGGGTACCCGGTCGGCTGGTGCCGCCGGCCTCGATCCGGTATCCGGTGCCGGTGGCGACCGCCAGTACGGCCGGTCCGGCCGGTCGGCCGCAACCGCGCTCGCAACCGACCACGTGCACCGGAAGCCCCGCCCCGTCCGCCGGAGCTGCCGCATGTGGCATTGCCGCCCCGTGCGCCGGAAGTGTCGTCCGGTGTGCCGGAGGTGTCGCCCCGGCCGCCGTCTCGGCGTCGGCTGCCGTTTCGGCGTCGGCCAGCGCCTCGGTGACGTCCCGGCGCACGTCGGCGAGGGCGCTGGCGCAGCCGGGTCGGCCGGTGCAGGCGGTCACGCCGAGCCAGGGCGAGGCCGGGTCGACGAGCAGGCCGGCGGCTGCCAGCCGGCCGACGATATCGGGTCCCTCGGCGTCGAGCACCAGGCTGCGCCACGGCGTGACGACGATCTCGTCCGTTCCCGCCAGCTCGGCCAGCAGGTCGGCCTGGTCGGCGGTCAACCGGCCGAGCCGGGTACCGGCCACCAGCACACCGCCCGGGTGGGCGCCGACCGCCGGTGCCGGTGCCGACCCGCTCGGTGCCGATGACAACTCGGCCGGTATCGCGGCGATGTCGGGACCGTCCAGTGCCTCGGTGACCCGGGCCGGCCCGTCCGGCAGGTCCGCCAGCCGCCACAGGTCCCGGCGGTCGCCGCGTACCCGCAGGAAGGCACGGGCGGCGGCGATCAGCAGCGCCACGGCATTGGCCGGGCCGGCCCGCAACCCGGTGTCGGTGCCGGCCAGCCACAGCACCTGCGAGTCGCCGGTCCAGCACAGGTCAGCACCGAGGGTGGCGACATCGCCCCGGCCGTCGTCGAGGGCGAACAGGAACCGCCCGCTGAGCGACGCCAGCTCGGCCGTGCCGCGCAGCGCCGTGTCGAGGTCCCGCACCATCGGGCGTACGTCGAGCCGCCCGGCCCGGTCCCGCCCGCTCATCGGGGAGGCCAACAGGTTGCGTACCCGTTCGTGGGTGGCGGTGGGCAGCAGTCCCACCTCGGCGATCCGGTCGGCTACCCGGCGTACCGAGGCGTCGTCGGCGAGGCGGCGGAGTTGGAGGTTAGCCCGGGAGGTCAGTTCCAGTGCGCCGTCGGACTCGATCCGGGCGAGGTCGGCGAGAACCCGCAGTTGGCCGGGGCGGAGTTGACCGCCGGGCAGCCGTACCCGGACCAGCAGCCCGTCGGCGGCCTGGTGCGCCCGCAGCGCACCGGGACAGCGGTCCTCCGGCAGCCGGGGGGACGGGGTGGAGACGGCGGACACGGGCTCATCGTAGAGTCGTGTTCCTCGGCGTCGACCGGCGGCGAGAAAAGCATCACGCGGTGGACCCGGAGGAACCCGGTGCGAGTCCGGGGCGGTCCCGCCACTGTCACCGACCTGTTCGCGGGTCGGGAGCCAGACACTCCGGACCGCTGTCGAAACGGACCACGACCACGGGCGCGGACCCGGGGAGGAGCCACCCATGCCGGACGCTGCCACCATCCTGCTCTTGTCCACTTCGGACACCGATCTGCTCTCGGCTCGCGCCAGCGGTGCGGCGTACCGGCTGGCGAACCCGGCCCGGATCGACCCGGCCGAGCTGGCCGACCTGGTCGACGGCGTCGACCTGGTGGTGGTGCGGATCCTCGGCGGCGCCCGGATGTGGGCGGAAGGGCTGGCGGCGCTGCGTGCCGGTACCCGGCCGGTGGTGGCGCTCGGCGGCGAGCAGACCCCGGACGCGGAGCTGATGGCCCGCTCGACGGTGCCGGCCGGTACCGCCGCACAGGCGCACGCCTACCTGGCCCAGGGCGGGCCGGAGAACCTGCGCGAACTGCACGCCTTCCTCTCCGACACTGTACTGCTGACCGGGCACGGCTTCGCCCCGCCGGTCGCACAGCCGAACTGGGGCGTCCGGGCCCGCCCGGCCGGCCCGGCGACCGGGCCGGTGGTCGGGATCCTCTACTACCGGGCACACCAGCTCAGCGGCAACACCGGGTTCGTCGACGCGCTCGCCACCGCTGTCGAGGAGGCGGGCGGTCGGGCGCTGCCGGTCTTCTGCGCCAGCCTGCGTACCCCGGAACCGGAGCTGCTGGCGACGCTCGGTGCGGCCGACGCGCTGCTGGTCACGGTGCTGGCTGCCGGCGGTACCCGACCGGCGGACGCCGCTGCCGGCGGCAGCGAGGAGGCCTGGGACGTCGGCGCGCTCGCCGCGCTGGACGTGCCGATCCTCCAGGCGCTCTGCCTCACCTCCACCCGGACGGCCTGGTCGGACAGTGAGGACGGCCTCTCCCCACTGGACGCGGCGACCCAGGTCGCGGTGCCGGAGTTCGACGGGCGGCTGATCACCGTGCCGTTCTCGTTCAAGGAGACCGACAGCGACGGGCTGCCCCGCTACGTCGCCGACCCGGAACGGGCCGCCCGGGTCGCCGGCACCGCCGTCCGGTTGGCCCGGCTCCGGCACACCCCGGTCGAGCGGCGCCGGATCGCCCTGGTGCTCTCGGCCTATCCGACCAAGCACGCCCGGGTCGGCAACGCGGTCGGGCTGGACACCCCGGCCAGCGCGGTACGCCTGCTCCGGGCGATGCGCGACCTCGGCTACGACGTCGGCCCGGCCGACGGCCCGGACGCGCTGCCGGGCCTCACCCCGACGACCACCGGAGAGACCGCCCCCGGGTCCGGACCCGAAGCCGGGCTGTCCGATGGTGATCGGCTGATCCACGCGCTGATCGCGGCCGGTGGCCAGGACCAGGAGTTCCTCACCGAGGAGCAGCTCGCCGCCAACCCGGTACGAATCCCGCTGGGCCGGTACCGGCGCTGGTTCGACGCGCTGCCGGCGCAACTGCGCGAGGCGATGGAGACACACTGGGGGCCGCCACCCGGGCAGCTCTACGTCGACAGCTCCACGGACCCGGACGGCGAGATCGTGCTCGCCTGCCTGCGGGCCGGAAACGTGGTGTTGATGATCCAGCCACCGCGCGGCTTCGGTGAGAACCCGGTCGCGATCTACCACGACCCGGACCTGCCGCCGACGCACCACTACCTGGCGGCGTACCGGTGGCTGGACGAGGAGTTCGGTGCGGACGCCGTGGTGCACCTGGGCAAACACGGCTCACTGGAGTGGCTGCCCGGCAAGACCGTCGGGCTCTCCGCCTCCTGCGGGCCGGACGCGGTGCTCGGGTCACTGCCGCTGGTCTATCCGTTCCTGGTCAACGATCCCGGCGAGGGAGCGCAGGCGAAGCGGCGGGCGCACGCGGTGATCGTCGACCATCTGGTGCCGCCGATGGCCCGGGCGGAGAGCTACGGCGACATCGCCCGGCTGGAACAGCTCCTCGACGAGTACGCCAACATCGCCGCGATGGATCCGGCCAAGCTGCCGGCGATCCGGGGACAGATCTGGACGCTGATCCAGGCTGCCCGGCTCGACCACGACCTCGGTCTGGAACAGCGCCCGCACGACGCCGAGTTCGACGAGTTCCTGCTGCACGTGGACGGCTGGCTCTGCGAGGTCAAGGACGCCCAGATCCGCGACGGCCTGCACGTGCTCGGCGAGGCGCCGACCGGCGCGGCCCGGGTCAACCTGGTGCTGGCGATCCTGCGCGCCCGGCAGGTCTGGGGCGGGCAGGCCGGTGCTGTCGACGGGCTCCGGGCCGCGCTCGGCCTGACCGAGGGCGGGGACGGGCAGGGCACCGCCGAGGTCGACCGGGCCGAGGCGGTGGCCCGAACCCTGGTCGAGGCGATGGAGGCACGGGACTGGACGGTCGAGGCGGTACCCGCCGTACTGGCAGACGTCCTCGGCGACGACGACCCGCGCCGCGCGGCGGTACGCCCGGTGCTGGAGTTCGCCGCCACCGAACTGGTACCCCGACTGGCCCGGACCACCGACGAACTGACCCACCTGCTGCACGCCCTCGACGGCGGGTACGTACCGGCCGGCCCGAGCGGCTCGCCGCTGCGTGGACTCGTCAACGTGCTGCCGACCGGCCGGAACTTCTACACGGTGGACCCGAAGGCGATCCCGAGCCGGTTGGCGTACGCGACAGGGCAGGCGATGGCGACCTCGCTTGTCGAGCGGTACCGGAGGGACACCGGGCAGTGGCCGCGCTCGGTCGGGCTCTCCGCCTGGGGCACCTCGGCGATGCGGACCGCCGGGGACGACGTGGCCGAGGTACTCGCGCTGATCGGCGTGACACCGACCTGGGACGAGGCGTCCCGCCGGGTCGACGGCTTCGAGATCGTGCCGCTGGCCGAGCTGGGCCGGCCGCGCATCGACGTGACGGTGCGGATCAGCGGCTTCTTCCGGGACGCGTTCCCGCACGTGGTGCTGCTGCTCGACGACGCGATCCGGGCGGTGGCGGCGCTCGACGAGCCGGACGAGCAGAACTTCCTGCGGGCACACGTGCGGGCCGACGCCGCCCGGCACGGCGACGAGCGGCGGGCCACCAGCCGGATCTTCGGCTCGAAGCCGGGAGCCTACGGTGCCGGGCTGCTGCCGCTGATCGACAGCGGAAACTGGCGGGACGACGCCGACCTGGCCGAGGTCTACACGGTCTGGGGTGGCTTCGCCTACGGGCGCGGGCTGGACGGGCGGCCGGCCCGGGAGGAGATGGAGGACGCCTACCGGCGGATCGCGGTGGCGGCGAAGAACACCGACACCCGGGAGCACGACATCGCCGACTCCGACGACTACTTCCAGTACCACGGCGGAATGATCGCCACGGTGCGGGCGCTGACCGGGCAGGCGCCCCGGGCGTACATCGGGGACAGCACCACCCCGGACGCGGTGCGGACCCGGTCGCTGACCGAGGAGACCGCCCGGGTGTTCCGGGCCCGGGTGGTCAACCCGCGCTGGCTCGCGGCGATGCGCCGGCACGGCTACAAGGGCGCGTTCGAGCTGGCCGCCACCGTGGACTACCTCTTCGGGTACGACGCAACCGCCGGGGTCGTCGCCGACTGGATGTACGAGGACCTGGCGAAGACGTACGCTCTCGACGCCGCGAACCAGGAGTTCCTGCGCCGGTCCAACCCGTGGGCGCTGCGGAACATCATCGAGCGGCTCTCCGAGGCGGCTGACCGGGGGCTGTGGGCGAAGCCTGATCCGGCGACAATGGCAGCGCTGCGGGAGACGTACCTCCAGCTCGAAGGTGACCTTGAGGGCGGCGACGGCGGTACCGGCCCGACGTGATCGTCCGGCTGGAGTTCGATGACGTCGCCGGGCCCGCCGGCGGTGGGCGTGCAGAAGGGACGGCGCAGATGGAACAGGTGGACGCGACGGCCACGGACCCGGTCCGGACCTATCTCGACGGCACGGCGGAGCGGCTCCGGGCCGACGGCTGTGAGGTGACGACCGAGGACTGGAACGGCCTGCCGGTGCTGGTCGGCTACCGGGCCGACTTCAGGTTGCGGTGGATGGCCACCAAGCTGCACCTGTTCACCATCGCCGCGCCGGCGCCGGTGGTCACGGCGAGCGCGATCGAGGAGTTCACCACCGTGGCGCTGGACAACGTGGTGGCCCGCAAGGGGCAGCTTCGCGGGCTGCAGAGCGGGGTCGCGGTCTTCCCCGCACTGGTGAGCACCCAGGTCGAGCCGGCGGCGGCAGCCTGGGCACAGCACGGGCAGCGGGTCCGGTTCGCGGCGGCGGCCCGCCCGGTGGTGGTGGACGCCGGCACGGGCACGGTCGCCTGCTTCCGGGGCAACGCGACGCTCGGCCGGCTCTACTCGGCCCACTTCCGGCGGAAGCTCGCCGCCTACTTCCCCGGCAACTGACCCGCCCGCCGAGTGGCGCCCGCTGAACGACAGTTCCTGGCGTCCGCGGTGGGTCCGGTCCTGGCGGCCGGCGTGGGTCCGGCCGCGGCGGCGTACCGGGCCGCCGCCGCGCCGAACCGGGCGGCCAGGGCCGGATGGCCGGCCCAGTGCACGTGCAGGTAGGAGGCGTGCAGGTTGCCGACGACCACACCCTCCTCGACGGCCGCGTCGAGCCCGTGCGGGCGGGAGGGCCGGGGCCGGAACCGCCAGGCCGGCTGGCGCCCGGCGGCGTACTCGACCCGGGTGCGGTGGAACTCGTGCCCGGTGGCCACGGTTCCCGGCTCGGCGAGCAGGCTGACGCCCGCCGCCACCGCCTCCCGGTAGCCGAGGGTGAGCCGGCCGGTCATCCGGGCCGAGGCGTCCAGCACCCCGGTCATCGGGTGGCCGTCGAGGTCCCGGCAGAGGTAGAGCAGCCCGGCGCACTCGGCCAGCACCGGCATGCCGCCCCGGGCCGCCCGGCCGACCGCCTCGCGCAGCCGCCCGTTGGCGGCGAGTTCCGCCGCGTAGACCTCCGGGAAACCGCCGCCGAGGTAGAGACCCGCGCACTCCGGCGGCAGTTCCTCGTCCCGCAGCGGATCGACGGGTACGACCCGGAGGCCGGCAGCCGTGAGGAGTTCGTCGGTTTCGGCGTACCGGAAGGTGAACGCCGAACCACCGGCGACCGCGATCGTCACCGTGGGCAGCCGGGGCAGTTCCTCGGCGGGTCGCCACTGGCCGGCCGGCAGTTCCGGTGCCTGGCGCGCGACGGCGAGCACCGCCGCCAGGTCCACCGCTTCGGCCAGGCGGGCGGCGAGCGCGTCGACGGTACGCCGGGCCCCGGCGACCCGCTCGGCGGCCGGTACGAGCCCGAGGTGCCGGCTCGGGGTGTCCAGGGCGGCGTCCCGGCGCAGCGCCCCGAGCACCGGTACGCCGGTCCGGGCGACCGCCTGGCGCACCTCCGCCTCGTGCGTCTCCGAACCGACCTTGTTCAGGATCACCCCGGCGACGCTCAACTCCGGGTCGTAGTTGGCGAAGCCGTGCACCAGCGCGCCGATGCTGCGGGAGGCACCGGAGACGTCGACCACCAGCAGCACCGGGCTACGGGTCAGCCGGGCGACGTGCGCGGTGGAGGCGAAGCCCTCCCGGCCGATCGCACCGTCGTGCAGCCCCATCACGCCCTCGACCACCGCGATGTCGGCCGGCACCGGCACGCTCGCACCGTGCCGCAGCAGCGGAACGATCCGCTCCTCGCCCTGTAGGTGCGGGTCGAGGTTGCGGCCCGGCCGGCCGGTCGCCACCGCGTGGTAGCCGGGATCGATGTAGTCGGGGCCGACCTTGTGACCGCTGACCACCAGGCCCCGGGCGCGCAGTGCCGCCATCAGTCCGGTCGCCACCGTCGTCTTGCCCTGCCCGGAGGCGGGCGCGGCGATGACCAGCCGGGGCAGCCGGGTCACCACTCGATCCCCCGCTGTCCCTTCTGGCCGGTGTCCATCGGGTGCTTCACCTTCGTCATCTCGACCACCAGGTCGGCGGCGTCGACCAGCCGGGGGTCGGCGTCCCGACCGGTGACCACCACGTGCTGGTGGCCGGGGCGGTTCCGCAGGGTGTCGACGACCTCGGCCACGTCCACCCAGCCCCACTTCATCGGATAGGTGAACTCGTCGAGCACGTAGAGCTGGTGCCGTTCCTCGGCGAGCCGGCGCCGGATCTCCCGCCAGCCCTCCAGGGCGTCGGCGGCGTGGTCGGCCTCGCTGCCCGGCCGGCGGCTCCAGCTCCAGCCGGCGCCCATCTTGTGCCACTGCACCGGGCCGCCCTCACCGGTCTGCTCGTGCAGCCGGCCGAGCGCGAGCAGCGCGGACTCCTCGCCGACCCGCCAGCGGGCCGACTTGACGAACTGGAAGACCGCGATCGACCAGCCCTGGTGCCAGCCGCGCATGGCCAGCCCGAAGGCGGCAGTCGACTTACCCTTCATCGCGCCGGTGTGCACCATCAACAGCGGACGGTTGCGGCGTTGCCGGGTGGTCAGCCCGTCGGCGGGTACCGTCTCCGGCTGTCCCTGCGGCATCAGGCTGCCCTCCCCCACCGGCTCCGGACGCCGCCGCCGGAGCCGTCCGGGCCAGTCTCTTTTCGGGTACGCACACCGGTGCGCTCGCGTACCGCACCGCTCAGGGTGGCGGCGGCCACCTGCTCCAGGGGCAGGTGTTCGGCACCGAGTGCCTCGGCGAGTTCGGCGGCCAGGCCGAGCCGGATCCGTCCCGCCTCGCAGTCGACCACCACCGAGCGGACTCCGCGCTCGGCGAGCAGCCGGGCGGCGTACCGGGACCGGGCCACCGCATCCGGGCCGGCGGTGGCCCGACCGTCGGTGAGCAGCACCAGCAGCGGGCGGCGGCGCGGATCCCGGATCCGTTCCACCCGCAGCACCGCACCGGCCCGGAGCAGTCCCTCTGCCAGTGGCGTACGGCCGCCTGTCGACAGCCCGGCCAGCCGGGTCGCGGCAACGTCCACACTGGAGGTCGGCGGCAGCGCGAGTTCGGCACCGTTGCCCCGGAAGGTGACCAGCCCCACCCTGTCCCGCCGCTGATAGGCGTCGAGCAGCAGTGACAGTACGGCTGTCTTCACCTCCCGCATCCGCTGCCGTGCCGCCATCGAGCCGGAGGCGTCGACGCAGAACAGGATCAGGTTGCCCTCCCGGCCCTGCCGTACCGGCACCCGGAGGTCCTGCGGGCGCAACTCCAGCCCTGCGCCGCGCCGGCCGCGCACCCGCTGGTGCGGCGCTGCCGCCCAGAGCGTGGCGACCAGGTGTGGCCGGTTGCCGGCAGCCGCCCCCGGGGTGGTCCGGATCGTCTGCCCGACAGTGGTGACCGCCGGTGAGCGACGCCCGGCGACGCCGGCCCCGACGCCCGGTACGACCAGCAGCCGGGCCCGGTACGGCCGCCCGGCGGCAAGTGTCCGGCCATCGCCACCCGCCCCGCCCGGCGACCCGTCCGGTCCCGCCGAGCCGTACGGCGTCGCCTCGCCCTGCGTCCCGTCCGGTTGCGCCGAGCCATCCGGTTGTGTCGAGCCGTGCGGTTGCGTCGAGCCGTGCGGTGTCGGCCAGCCGTGCCACGCGCCGGGCACCCCGACCCGGTCCCAGCGTCCGGATCCGGTGCCGTCGGTGGTGCCGTCCGGGGCGGTGTCACCAGCCGGGGCGGGACCTGTGCCCGGCGGGCTTCCCGGCGCCGGGCCGTCGTCGGGTGCCGGCGCACCGCCCGGCCCACCCGGGTCGGGCCCGTCCGGTCCGGGATCCCGCGGCCCGGGGTCCTGCGGTGGAGCACCATCCGGGGGCGGCTCGGTGAGGTCGAGCCCGGCGTCGGCGAGCGCCTGGTCGAGCCGCTCCTGCTCGATACCGGGTGGGTCGAACGGGTTCCGCCGACGCCGGTGCGGCAGCGCCAGCCGGGCGGCGGCGCGGATGTCCACCCCGGTCACCGTGGTTCGCCCGCACCATGCGGCGTGCGCCATCGCGGTCCGTGCGGTCACCAGGTCGGCACGCATCCCGTCCACCTCGAACGAGGCGCAGACCGTGGCGATCCGGTACAGGGTGTCGTCGTCGAGGCGTACCTCGGGGAGGAGTCGACGGGCTCGGGCGATCCGGGCCGCCCGCTCGGCGTCCACAGTGGCGTACCGGCCGGCAAACCCGTCCGGGTCGGCCTCGTAGCCGAGCCGCCGCCGGGTCACCTCGGCCCGTACCGCCGGGTCGCGGCTGGCGGTCACCTCGACGGTCAGGCCGAACCGGTCCAGCAGTTGCGGGCGGAGTTCCCCCTCCTCCGGGTTCATCGTGCCGACCAGGACGAACCGGGCGGCGTGTGCGACCGAGACGCCCTCCCGTTCGACTGTGGCCCGGCCCATCGCCGCCGCGTCGAGCAGCACGTCGACCAGGTGGTCGTGCAGCAGGTTCACCTCGTCGACGTAGAGCAGTCCCCGGTGTGCCGAGGCGAGCAGTCCCGGCTCGTACGCGGTGACGCCGTCGCGCAGCGCCCGTTCCAGGTGCAGGGCGCCGAGTACCCGGTCCTCGGTGGCACCGACCGGCAGCTCGACCAGCCGGGCCGGCCGGGTCGTCGAGGGTGCCGCCGGATCGTGCGGCCCGTCCGGGCACTCCGGGTCCGGTGCGCCCGGGTCGCAGGAGAACCGGCAGCCGGTCACGACGGTCACCGGTGGCAGCAGCGCGGTCAGTGCCCGGACGATCGTGGACTTCGCGGTCCCCTTCTCGCCCCGGATCAGTACCCCGCCGATGGCCGGCGAGACGGCGCTGAGGGTGAGGGCGAGGGCCATGTCGTCCATCCCGACGACGGCGGAGAACGGGTACGACCGCACGGGGCCAACCTCCTACCTCGCGGGTGTCCACGCCCGCGACCGGTCCGGTACCGGGCCGCCCGGAGGGCCGACCCGGGACGGGGGCGGAGTGTCTGGCTCCCGGCCGTCGGCCGGTCACAGTGGCGGGACCGCCCCGGAGTCGCCGGCCCTGTCGGACCGACCCACCGGTGTTCCTCGCCGCACCGTCGCCGCCGATGATGACACAGCCCGGCCGAGCCGGCACCGTCGGCAGCTCACGGCAGGGCCCGGTGATGACCCGGCTCACCCGGCGGGGCACCGGCGGCGCGGGTTCGGCTAACGTTCCGGCTCGTGACCGCGACGAGTGCCGACGCTGGGCTGACCGTGGTCGGCATCGGCGCGGACGGCTGGGCCGGGCTCGGCGACGCCGGCCGGCGGGCGTTACGCACGGCAGAGGTGGTGCTCGGCGGGCGTCGGCAGCTCGACCTGCTTCCCGCCGAACTGCCGGCACAGCGGGTGAGCTGGCCGAGCCCGTTGCTGCCGGCGCTGCCCGGCCTGCTCGACAGGTACGCCGATCGCCGGCTCGCCGTCCTCGCCAGCGGTGACCCGATGTGGTTCGGGATCGGGGTGCGGATCGTCGAACTGGTCGGCCCGGACCGGGTGCGGATGCTGCCGCACCCGTCGTCGATAAGCCTGGCCTGTGCCCGGCTGGGCTGGCCGGTCGAGCGGGTCACCGTGGTCAGCGCGGTCGGCCGCGACCTGGCCCGGGTACGCCGGGTGCTCGCCCCCGGCCGGCGGATCCTGGTACTCAGCGCGGACGCCTCCACCCCGTCGGCCCTGGCCGCCCTGCTCACCGAGGCCGGCTACGGCCCGAGCCCGCTGGTCGTGCTCTCCTCCCTCGAATCGTCCGGGTCCCTCGGATCGCCCGCACCCCTCGGATCGCCCGGATCGCCCGGACCCCTCGGATCGCCCGGACCCCTCGGATCGTCAGGACCGCTCGGGTCGCCCGGACCGCTCGGGTCGTCCGGGCGGGAGCAGCAGCTCGCCGGGACTGCCGAGGAGTGGTCGCATCCGCCGGGTGATCCGTTGAACGTGGTGGCGGTGCACGCCACGGCCGGGCCGGAGGCCGTACTCCGGTCGACGGTGCCGGGGCTGCCCGACGAGGCGTACGCGCACGACGGGGCGCTCACCAAGCGGGAGGCGAGAGCGCTGGCGCTGGCCCGGCTCGCCCCGGCCCCGGACGAGCTGCTCTGGGACGTCGGCGCCGGTTCGGGCAGCATCGGTATCGAGTGGCTGCGTGCCGAGCCGAACGCCCGGGCGGTGGCGGTGGAGGCACGGGCGGACCGGGCCGAGCGGATCGCCGGCAATGCGTCGGCGCTCGGGGTGCCGGAGCTGACGGTGGTGGTCGGCCGGGCTCCGGCGGCGCTGGCCGGGCTGCCCACCCCGGAGGCGGTCTTCGTCGGCGGCGGGCTGGCCACCGACGGTGTCCTGGACGCATGCTGGGCGGCGCTGGCCCCGGGCGGCCGGCTGGTGGCGCACGCGGTGACGATCGAGGGGGAACGCGAGTTGACCATCCGTGCCAATCGCCTCGGTGGCGATCTGACCCGGCTCGCCGTCGAGCGGGCCGCACCGCTGGGCGGCTTCACCGCGTGGAAGCCGGCCCGCGCCCTGGTGCAGTGGGCGGTGGTCAAGCCGTGCCGGTGACCTTCATCGGCGCCGGGCCGGGCGCCGCCGACCTGATCACCGTACGCGGGCAGCGGGTACTGGCCCGCGCTCAGGTCTGCCTCTACGCCGGCAGCCTGGTCCCGGCGGAACTGCTGGAATCGTGCCGGCCGGGGGCGGAACTGGTGGACACCGCCGACCTCACCCTGGACGAGATCGTGGCCCGGATGGTCGACGCCCACCGGGCCGGGCACGAGGTGGCCCGGCTCTGCTCCGGCGACCCGTCGATCTACAGTGCCGTGGCCGAGCAGTTGCGCCGGCTCGACGAGGCGAACGTACCGTACGAGATCGTGCCGGGCGTGCCGGCCTTCGCCGCCGCCGCCGCGACGCTGGGCCGGGAGCTGACGGTGCCTACGGTCGGCCAGACGGTGGTGCTGACCCGGGCCCGGGCGCGGTCGACGGTGATGCCGGCGACAGAGGACCTCGCCGTGCTCGGCGCCAGCCGGGCGACCCTGGTGCTGCACCTGGCGGTCGGCCGGACCCGGGAACTGGCCGACCAGCTCGTGCCGCACTACGGCGCGGACTGTCCGGTCGCGGTGGTGGCTCGAGCCAGCCGCCCGGACGAGCTGGTGCTGCGCGGTACCCTCGCCGACATCGCCGACCAGGTCGAGCAGGCCGGGGTACGCCGCACCGCCGTGATCGTGGTGGGTCGGGTGCTTACCGCCGAGGGCTTTCCGGACTCCTACCTCTACTCCGCCGGCCGTGACCGCTCGGCGAAGCGCTGAAGGGCAGGCGACCGTGCGGAGGATCCTGGTCATCGGCATCGGGGCGGGCGATCCCGCCCAGTTGACCCTGGAGGCGGTCCGGGCGATCGCCGAGGTCGACGTCTTCCTCGTGCTGGACAAGGGCGCCGTCAAGCAGGACCTGCTCGGGCTGCGGCAGGAGATCCTGCGCCGGCACCCGACGAAACCGGGGCACCGGGTGGTGGAGGTACGCGACCCGGACCGGGACCGGAGCGCACCAGACTATGTGGACGCGGTGGACGAGTGGCGTCGCCGCCGGGCCGAACTGTTGCGGGCACTGATCCGCGACGAGGTGCCGGCCGACGGCTGCGGCGCCTTCCTGGTCTGGGGCGACCCGGCGCTCTACGACAGCACGCTCGGGGTCATCGAAGAGATCCTCGCGGACGGGTCGGTCGAGTTCGACTACGCGGTGATCCCGGGGGTGAGCAGCGTGTCGACGCTGGCGGCCCGGCACCGGATCGGGCTGAACCGGGTCGGACGGCCGTTCCAGGTGACCACCGGCCGGCTGCTGGCCCAGGGTTGGCCGGCCGGGGTGGACGACCTGGTCGTGATGCTCGACGCGCACTGCACGTTCCTGCGGGTGACGGAGCCGGACGTACAGATCTACTGGGGCGCCTACCTCGGTACCGCCGACGAGATCCTGGTCGCCGGCCCGCTCACCGAGGTCGGCCCGGAGATCGTCGAGGTGCGCCGGGCCGCCCGGGAACGCAAGGGCTGGATCATGGACACCTATCTGCTGCGCCGCCGGGTCGACCAGACCGCCGGATAGCACCCCGCTCGCCCCCGTACCCCCTTCCTGGTCCGACCCTGCGCGGGCCGGACCGGTCGGCGGTGCTCGCCCAAACACGGAACCGGTATATCGGTCCGCAAAATAGCTTGGTATTATGTTCCGCATGATAGCGGCGGAGCACCAGCCGAGCGACGACAACGACCGGCACACCCAGCTGCTGCGCGGCGTGCTCGACATGTGCCTGCTGGCGCTCCTGGCCCGGCAGCCAGCCCACGGCTACGAGTTGGTGCGCCGGATGGAGACGGCCGACTTCGGTGTGCTCAGCTACGGCACCATCTATCCGCTGCTGACCCGGATGCGTCGGCTGGGCCTGGTCGCCGACGAGCAGCAGGCGAGCCCGAACGGCCCACCCCGGAAGGTCTACGCACTCACCGAGCTCGGCCGGGCACACCTGGATGCCTGGCAGAAACAGTGGAACCACTTCGCCGACACCGTCGGCGCCCTCCTCGACCCATCCGACCAAGACCCCAGCAGGAGTTGACCGTGGACAGCATCGACAGCGTCATGGCCGAAGCCGAGCGGGCCTGGCGGTCCTACGGGGTCGGCCGGGTCGATCGGGCGGCACTCGCCGCCGATCTGCGCCTCGATCTGGAGGCCGCGGTGGCCGACGGCGGCGACCCGGCACAGATGGTCGGCGGCGACGTGACCGGATTCGCCAGGCGGCTCGCCGAGGAGGCCGGCGTCCAGCGGGTACGCCGAGACTACGGCCGGCTGCTCCGCACCGCGCTGGCCGGTGCGGTACTCGGCAGCGTGCTCGGGTACGCCGTGATGGCCGTGCTGTATCCGGTGTTCGTACACCTGGTGGACATCCCCCGCTCGATCGAGATACCGATCCTGCTCGCCGTCGCCGTCTACTACGGTGTGCCCGCCGCGGTCGTGGTGACCGGCGCGGTCGTCGCGGTCCGGATCCGGCTCTCCGACATGCCGCAGATCAGGAGGACGGCCCGGCTGATGGCCCTGCTGCTCCCGGTCGCCGGCATCCTCGTCACGCCACTGACCATCGCGTTCGCCTGGTCGACGAACTACAGCACGGCCCCCGAGGTGGTGCTCACCGAGACCGCCATGGTGCTCGCCGCGCTCGTCGGCGCCACAATCCTGGCCCGCCGACTGTCTCTTCGGCAGAGCCGGAAGTCCACCGATTCCACCGATTCCGCCGACCCCAGCGGCCCGTACCCGGCGCAGGCCACCTCGGCCTGACAGCTCGACGGTGGCAGGATCTACCCATGGAGTTCGCCGAGGTGATCCGCCGCCGCCGGATGGTCCGCCACTATTCCGACCGGCCGCTCGGTCCGGAGGTCGTCGACAGGATCCTGGCCAGTGCGCTGCGCGCACCGTCGGCCGGCTTCTCCCAGGGCTGGGCCTTCCTCGCGCTCACCGACCCGGCCGACCGGGCCAGGTTCTGGCCCTTCGTCCCCACCCGGGTCGCACAGACCCCGACCATGCAGGACGCACCGCTCGTCGTGGTGCCCCTCGCGCACAAGGCCGCCTACCTTGCCCGGTACGCCGAAGCCGACAAGGGCTGGACCGACCGCTCCGAGGCCCGCTGGTCGGCACCGTACTGGTACGTCGACACCGGCATGGCCACGCTGATGATGCTGCTGACCGCCGTCGACGAGGGGCTCGGTGCCTGCTTCTTCGGCATCACCCCGACGGCCGGCGACGACTTCGATCCGGTGGTGGCGGTTCCCGCGCACACGGCCGCGTTCAAGGCCGAGTTCGGCATTCCCGACGAGTACGCGCCGATCGGTGGCATCTGCGTCGGCTACCGCGCCGACGACCTGCCGCCGCAGAACCCCGCCATCGCGGAACGCCGCCGCGACCGCGACGATGTGATCCACCGTGGACAGTGGGGTCGCAGGTCCTGAACCGGGTTCTTAGCTCCTGAGCCGGGTTCTTAGCTCCTGAGCCGGGTTCTTAGCTCCTGAGCCGCCGCCACAACTTCAGGCCCGGACGGGGTTCGGTGCTGGCCTGGGCGCCGGCCGGCGCGGTTCAGCGGAAGGGCCCGGGTGCGCCGTCGACGAAGGGCCAGGTGATCCGCTCCGCCCGCAGGTCGGCCACCAGGTCACGCACGTAGTGCAGTTCCGCGTCGATGACCTGGCGCCGGTATTCCGTCTCGATCGCGAAGAGTCGGGGCAGGAACGTGGCGACCTCGGCGATCTCCCGGTCCAGGGCGGCGAGCCGTTCCTCCAGCCGGGTCACCCGCAACGTCAGCGCCTCGACCGCGTCGGCCGGGGAGAGGTTCGGCAGGAACGACAACGCGGCCGGAAACTCGGGATACTCCGCCGCCGGGCTGGCGAGCATCGCGCGGAGCCAGTCGGTCAGGGTCGCCCGTCCGGCGTCGGTGATCCGGTACGTCGTGCGCTCCGGGCGGTTCTCGGCGCGTTCGGTCGCGGCGACGGCGACGAGTCCGTCCCGGAGCAGGCGCTGGATCGTCTGGTAGACGCTGTTGCGCTGGCTGACGTTCACCACGTCGTCCTTGCGGCGCGTCTTGATCAGCTGCTGCATCCGGTACGCGTGCATCGGCTCCTCGGTGAGCATCGACAGCACGGCCAGCGCGAGGACGGATCGGCGTGGTTCGGGCACGGCACGAGCCTATCGACACCTCAGAATTAGACATAACATGTATAGTCAGTTTATGACTACGGCCCCTCACCTCGATCCTGCCGCCGGCCCCGACAACGCTCGCCGCGACAGCCGCCCCGCCGTCCAGCCCGGACACCCGCTCGCTCGGCGGCTCGCCCTGGGCGCCGTCATCGGGCCGGCACTCTTCACCCTCGCCTGGCTCGTCCTCGGTGTCGTGAGCGACGGGTACACGCTCTTCGGTCACCGGTTCACCGACTACTCGCCGGTCAGCCAGCCGATCAGCGGGCTCGGCATGGGCGCGACAGCGCCGTACATGAACAGCGCCTTCGTCGTCACCGGGCTGATCCTGCTCGTCGGGGTGATCGCGGTGTTCCGGGCCGTCCCGACCGGCCGGCACGGGCTGCGCCGCTGGTCGGCGGTACTGCTCGGATGCAGCGGCGTCGGGCAGGTCGTCTGCGGGATCTTCAACCTCGAGGCGGTACTGCCACACACCCTCGGCTTCGTGCTCGCCATCGGTACACCGGTCGTCGGATTCCTCGTCGCCGGTTACTACTTCCGGGGCGTACCCGGCTGGCGGCGGTTCGGCAGCTGGCTGCTGCTCGGCAGCCCGCTGACGCTGATCCTGCTGGTCGCCTTCTTCGCCACGTTCCAACCGACCGCCGACGGTGCCGAGCAGGGCGTCGCGGGGCTCGTACAGCGCATCGGCGTACTCGAACTGCACGCCTGGTTCGTGGCGATGGGCTGGCTCGCGTACCGGCGTACTCCGGCCTCATCCCTGCGTGCGCGGGGAGCAGACTGCTTGACCCCCAAGGCCACCGGGTGATGTCGGCACCGCCGGCGCTGACCTGCCCCGGTGGGCCGAATGCACTTCGGCCACGACACTGACCAGAGGGGACCTCCCGAGGCCGGCCCCGGCACCCGTGGCCGGGTCTGGCCTGGTCTGGCTCAGTGCGGTCGGAGCGATCAGTCGCCGGCGGCGAGGGCACGGCGCCGTCGTAACAGCGGCGGTACGCTGCCGAGCAGCCCGACGGCCAGCGCGAGGGTGCCCCAACCGTAGCCGGCGAACCCGTCCAGCCCGAGCAGGTGGTCGAGGGACCAGGCACCCGGCCCGGTGTACGCCAGCACGACTGCCAACGCACCGTAGACGAACGCCACCTCGTAACCGCCGAGGTGTGCCCAGAGCCCGTTCGGCAGGTTGACCGAGGCGGCCACCACCATCGTGCCGAGCACGATCGCCGCGCCGAGCGGGGTGGCCAGGCCGAGCGCGATCAGTGCCGCGCCGAACAGTTCGGCGACACCGGCCAGCAGCGCCATCTGCCGGCCGGGCCGGAAGCCCCAGGTGTGGAAGGTGGCGCCGGTCCCGGCGGGACCCTGGCCGCGGAACCAGCCGAAGAGTTTCTGGCTGGCGTGGCCGAAGAGCAGTGCCGCGAGGAGCAGCCGGAGCAGCAGCAGTCCGAGGTTCACGCCGCACCCACCGAAACCGGCACGGCAGGCCAACCGGCTGACCGCCGAGCGCGGACCGGACCGATGGCGACGGCATGTGGGACTGCGGTCTGCGGCGCCATAACCTGCTCCTCCGATAACTCGGCTCTGCGGCCGTCGACTGCGTCGCGGACGTTCGTCCGCTACGCGGACGCGGCGCACCTCACAATCTCCGCCGCCGCTTGAGGCATGTCAAGACTCGCTGTGGAAACATTTGCACCCGCGTCCGGACTGGTGTTCGCTTGACGGTCAGGGTGCACCGAGCGGAGGCGACGGCGGGACCGAGGCGGCAGCGACGACCGAGGCGGCAGCGACGACGGATGCGACAGCTCGGCGGATGCGGCAGCGACGACGGATAGAGGCGGACGATGGCACAGCGTGGCGAAGGACCCGACTTCATCGAGGCCCTGGCCCGAGGGCTGAAGGTCATCACCGTCTTCCACGCCGACCATCCCCGACTGACCCTCAGCGAGGTCGCCGCCGCCGCCGGACTGGCCCGACCTACCGCCCGACGCTTCCTGCTCACCCTTGAGGAACTCGGCTACGTCCGTGCCGAGGCGGGCAGCTACGAACTCACGCCCCGGGTGTTGGAGCTCGGCATGGCGTACGTCGGGGCGCTCTCGCTCTGGGACGTCGCCCGCCCGCACATGCAGGAGCTGGTCGCCGCCACCGGGGAGTCCAGCTCGATGGCCCAGCTCGACGGCTCGGACATCGTCTACATGGCCCGGGTCGCGGTACCGAAGATCATCGCACTGCGGGTGCAGATCGGCACCCGGTTCCCGGCGAGCGTGACCTCGCAGGGCAAGGTGCTGCTCGCCGCGCTCGACCGGGAGACGCTCGGCACGGCGCTGGCCCAGCCCAGTCGTTCCGGGGTGGAGCCGAAGGTCCGGCACAGCCGTACCGCGCTGGACGCCATGCTCCGCGAGGTCCGCGCCCGGGGCTGGGCGCTCGCCGACGACGAACTCGCCCCGGG
Source organism: Plantactinospora sp. CNZ320 (assembly GCF_002846275.1). Classification (NCBI taxonomy): domain Bacteria; kingdom Bacillati; phylum Actinomycetota; class Actinomycetes; order Micromonosporales; family Micromonosporaceae; genus Plantactinospora; species Plantactinospora sp. CNZ320. Next base: position 429,131 of record NZ_PJMP01000001.1, on the reverse strand, counting down.
CATCCGCTCGATCGCGGTGCCGATCCGGGACGGCCACGGCACGGTCCGGGCCGCGATGAACGTCACCGTCAACTCGGCCGAGACCAGCGTCAAGGTACTCGTCGAGCAGCATCTGCCGCGACTCATCCAGGCGGCCAGCGCGATCAGCGCGGACTGGGCCCGCTGGCAGTCCCGGCCGCAGGTCGAGGTGGCCGGCGCCGCCACCGCCGCCCGGCACTGACCGCGGCGACAGTGGCGGCGTCGTCGCGGCTCAGGTCGCGATGTCCGGGTACGGGAGCGCGAAGTGTGCCAGCCGGGCCGCGTAGTGCTTCTGGAAGCCGAGCGGTTCGGGGTGGTCCCGTTCGAACATCGCGATGAACAGGGTCAGGGTCAGGAACGGGTGCGCCCCGAGCTCGAAGAGTTTGACGTAGTCGTGGCTGGCCAGCGCCTCCCGCTCGGTGTCGGTGAAGCGCAGCCAGGTGCTCGCCTCGCCGGTGTGGCAGTTGAGCACCGCGTTGGCGCGTTCGGCCTCCCACCAGGTGACGGTGCCGCGCGGGTCGTCCCGGTACCGCTCGACGAGTTCGGCGTCCCGGTCCACCGTGTAGAGGAACTTGTTCAGCAGGTATCTGCTCACGACGCCACCCCCGTCCCGCCCGGTACGCCGTTCGGATACCAGGTGAAGTACGCCTCCATGGTGTGGAACAGGTCGAGGGTGTCGACGTGGTCCGCCTTGGCGCCCGCCCCGGCCACCCCCATCATCAGCATGAAGTCCATGAAGCCGTGGGTGGCGTTGCCGGGCGAGTGCAGGCTCTCCAGGGTCACCTCGGCCAGGCAGCGCTCCAGGTCGCCGGTGGCGATCCACTCCACCGCCTTCCGGTCGAACTCCGGGTCCGGGCCGTGCGGGCCGAACTGGCGGGGGCCGCCGAGTTCCAGCGACAGGTGCCCGGTGCCGACGATCGCCACCCGCAGGTCGCTCGGCCAGGACTCGACCAGTTCCCGGACAGTCTGGCCGAGCTGCACGAACCGCTTCGGCTGCGGCAGCGGCGGCGCGAAGATGTTGGTGTAGATCGGCACGATCGGCAGGTCGGCCTCGGGGCGCAGCGTGATGATCGGGCAGGTGATGCTGTGGTCGATCCGCAACTCGTTGCTGAACGCCAGGTCGAAGCCGGCGTCCAGCCCTTCGCGCAGCAGGTGGGCGGACAGCTCCTCGTGGCCTTGCAGCAGCATCCGGGGCAGGCCGAACTCGCGTTCCTCGTTGTACCAGTTCGCGTCGTAGAACGGGGCCTTGCCGATCAGGAACTGCGGCATGTTGTCCAGCCAGAGCTGGTGGAAGTGGTCGGAGCCGACCATCACCAGCACGTCGGGGTTGGCCCGGGTCAGCGTCTCCCGGAAGGCCAGGATCTTGCGTACCCACTCGTCCGCGAAGGGTGGCCGGTCCTCGCCCTGTGCGGTGCTGGCCCGGTAGTAGAACGGATGGTGGGTGGAGGCGATCACCGCGGCGATGGTGGCCATCGCGGCTCCTCTCAGGCGGGGTCGGGGGGTGTGTAGCGGGCGTTGCGGTCGACGGTGCGGTAGATCTCCATCCCGGTGCCGGTGCGGCGTTCCTCGGCCAGGTGGCCGAGCAGCCCGGCGGCCCGGGCCAGCAGCGCGAAGCCGCGCAGCAGCTCCGGCGGCAGCCCGAGGTCGGCCAGGGCGGCGCCGCAGACACCGGCACCGTTCAACGGCAGGGTACGACCGAGCACCTGCGGATGGACCCGGCCGATCGCCTCGAAGAGTCGCAGGTGGGGACCGCGCAACCCCTCCCGCTCGGCGAGCGCGATCAGCACCGGGGTACGCGGGTCGCGTACCCGATGCACCGGGTGACCGAGTCCGGGGACGAGCCGGCGCTCGGACCGGGCCCGGGTGACGGCGGCCAGCGCGAGGGTGTCCCAGCCGGCGTCGTCGGTCGGCGCCTCGGTCGCCCCGGTCAGTTCGGTCAGCTCGGCCAGGGTGTCGGCGAGGAACCGGCCGCTGTCCTCGGTGACGCCGAGGAACCGGGAGCCGCCGCCGAGCAGCCCGGCGGCCAGCGCGCCCTGCAACGCCTCCGGCGCGCTCTGGTAGGTGACCCGGGCGGCGATCGCGGTCGGGGTGAAGCCGTGGTCGGCGAGCGAGACGAGTACCGCCTCGAAGACGCGCACCTGGGCCGGGCTGGGTCGGTGCCCGGCGACCAGCCAGAAGGCGAGTTCACCGAAGCCGACCTGGCCGATCATCTCGGTGGCGAGGTCGTGGCCGAGCAGCCGGATCGTGTCGGCGTCGGAGGTGCCGATCGAGGTGGGGAAGGTCAGTTCTTCGTCAGCCACGCGCGGATCTCCTCGCCGTGCTCGTCGAGCCCCGGTGGGGGCAGGTCGTACCGGGGACGGGTGGCCGAGAAGGTGATCGGGTTGCGGACCATCGGCACCGCGTCGGCCCCCTCCCCCAGCGTCACCACCGGGTCGAGGCCGACCTGCTCGGCGAAGGCGACCCCGCGGTCGATGGTGTTGATCGGCGCGCACGGCACCCCGGCGGCGATCAGGTCGGCGAACCACTCGTCCCGGGTCCGGGTACGCAACCGCTCCACCAGCAGCGGGCGGAGTTCCTCGCGGTTGGCGGTGCGGTCCTGGTTGCGCCCGAACCGGGGGTCGTCGACCAGTTCCGGCAGCCCCAGCACCTCGCAGAGTTTGCGGAACTGACCGTCGTTGCCGGCGATGACGATCAGTTCGCCGTCGGCGACCGGCAGCGGCTCGTACGGGAAGAGGCTCGGGTGTGCGTTACCCATCCGGTACGGCACCGCCCCGCCGGCGACGTATCCGCTGCTGTGGTTGACCAGCCCGGACAGGGCCGAGGAGAGCAGGTTCACCTCGACGTGCTGGCCCCGGCCGCTGGTCGTCCGGTGGTGCAGCGCGGCCAGGATGCCGATGTTGGCGTGCATCCCGGCCATCACGTCGAAGACCGAGATGCCGGCCCGGTAGGGCGAGCCGTCCGGGTCACCGGTGAGGCTCATCAACCCGGAGATCGCCTGCACCATCAGGTCGTAGCCGGGCAGCGAGGCGCCGGCTCCGGTGCCGAAGCCGCTTATCGAGGCGTAGACGATGCCGGGGTTCTCCGCCGCCACCGACGCGTAGTCGAGGCCGAACCGCCGCATGCCGCCGGGCTTGAAGTTCTCGATCATCACGTCGGCGCGGGCGGCGAGGGCCTTGGCCACGGCGAGATCCTCCGGTGTCCGCAGGTCGAGGGCGATCGACCGCTTGTTCCGGTTGATCCCGAGGTAGTAGGTGGCCACCCCGTCCCGGACCGGCGGCATCCAGGTACGGGTGTCGTCCCCGGCCGGCCCCTCCACCTTGATCACGTCGGCGCCGAGGTCCGCCAACAGCATCGTGGCGTACGGGCCGGCGAGGATCCGGGAGAAGTCCGCGACCACCAGTCCGGCCAGCGGTCCCGGCGTGTCACCGGTACCCGGCTGATCCGCCATGCGCCTGCCTCCGTCCGTCTCGCGGACGTTTGTCCGTGCTCGTCAGTCTGTTCGCGACCAGCATCGCTGTCAACCTTCGGCCCTGAGTACTGCTCGTTGACAGGCGCGAAACGCCGGGACAATAATTGCGCCACCTTTTGCGCCCGCCATACGGACGATCGTCCGCGTGGATCACTCCGCCGATAGGAGTCGACGATGGCCACGACCGAGTCCGACCGCCCGGTGCTGCTGCGCGACGGGCTGGTGCTGACGATGGACGACGCGCACACCGTGCTGCCCGGTGGCGACGTGCTCGTGGTCGGCGACCGCATCGCCGAGGTGGGCGTCGGGCTGACCGCTCCCGACGGCGCACTGGAGATCGACGCCAGCGGCGGCATCGTGATGCCCGGAATGATCGACACGCACCGGCACATGTGGCAGACCGCGATGCGCGGCTACGGCGCAGATTGGACGCTCACCCAGTACTTCGTCTGGTACTACCTGGAGTCTGGCAAGCTCTTCCGGCCCGAGGACATCTACGCCGGCAACCTGCTCGCCGCCATCGAGGCGATCGACGCCGGAGTCACCACCACCGTCGACTGGTCGCACGGGCTACAGACCCCGCAGCACGCCGACGCCGCGGTCGACGCCCTGGAGGCGGTACCCGGCCGCTTCGTCCTCGCCTACGGCAACATCCAGCAGGGACCGTGGGAGTGGGCGACCAGCCCCGAGTTCCGCGACTTCGTCGAGCGGCGCATCACCGGCCGGGGCGACATGCTCGGCTTCCAGATGGCCTTCGACGTCACCGGCGACCCGGCCTTTCCGGAGCGGGCCGCCTTCGAGGTCGCCCGCGAACTCGGCGTACCGGTCACCACCCACGCCGGGGTCTGGGGCGCCACCAACGACGACGGCATCCGGCTGATGCACGAGAACGGCTTCATGACCCCGGAGACCGTCTATGTGCACGCGGCCACACTGACCCGGGACTCGTACAACCGGATCGCCGCCACCGGCGGGTCGGTCTCGGTCTCCACAGAGAGCGAGCAGAGCGCCGGCCAGGGCTACCCGCCCACCTGGCAGCTACGGCAGCACGACATCCCGGTCTCGCTCTCCATGGACACCAGCGTCTGGTGGAGCGGTGACCTCTTCACCGCCATGCGTGCCACCCTCGGCGCGGACCGCTCCCGGGAACACCTGGAGGCGCACGGCCGGCAGGAGACGATCACGCACTGCCACCTGCGCGCCGAGCAGGTGGTCGAGTGGGCCACCCGAGGCGGCAGCCGCGCCCTCGGCCTGGACGACACGCTGGGCAGCCTGACGTCGGGCAGGAAGGCGGACATCGTACTGATCAAGAACGACGACTCGCCGGTGATGTTCCCGATCCTCAACCCGTACGGCCACGTGGCCTTCCAGGCGCAGCGCGGCGACGTGCACACCGTCCTGGTCGACGGCCGGCTCGTCAAGCACCAGCACCGGCTGGTCGGCGTCGACCTCGGCCAGGCGCGGCGCGCGGTGGAGCGGACCGTCGAGTACCTGGTCGAGTCGATGGGGCAGGACGCCTGGGTGCAGGGGATGAACCCGGACGTGCCCGAGACGAAGGTGCGGGACAACCCGTACACGTACACGGAGTGGGACGCCGGCTCGGCCCAGTGGAAGCGCTGAGCGCGGAGCGGCTGGGCCGCGATCTCCGATGTGGCCGGTGACGAGCCGTCGCATGCTCGACGGACACGTCTGGAGGGTGCTCCGGCAGGTGGCGTTCACCGGTAGCACCCGGACCCGCGTCCGGTCGGCCAACGCATCGAACCGCGCGGACGCCAGGGCCTTCCGACGGTAACGGTCTCGGCCAGTCGATCTCCAGTAGGTGGGTCCGTGCTGGTCATGGCCGGTGAGCCACCGGGTAAAGTGTCCGTCGTGCCGGCACAAGCGGGCGTGGACCGCCACCGGAAGGAAGAGCATTGACACCGCCACCGGCTGCCACGTCGGGTAAGACGATCAACCGTTCGGCCAACGCTCTCCCGCTGCTCGCGGTGCTGGCCCTGGTGGCGGTCTGGGGACGTGACCTGCCCGTCATGGTCGAGATCGTCGTGGTGATCCTGCTGGCCGGCTCGGTGCTCGCCGCGGTGCACCATGCGGAGGTCGTCGCGCACCGGGTCGGAGAGCCGTTCGGCTCGTTGATCCTGGCGGTCGCCGTGACCGTCATCGAGGTCGGCCTGATCATCACGCTCATGATCTCCGGAGGTCCGGGTACGGCCTCGCTGGCCCGGGACACCGTCTTCGCGGCAGTCATGATCACCTGCAACGGGATCGTCGGGGTGTCACTGCTGGTGGCCACCTCGCGCGGCCGGGTGACGCCGTTCAACGCCGAGGGTACGGGCGCCGCGCTGGCCACCGTGCTCACCCTCGCCGTGCTCAGCCTCGTCCTGCCCACCTTCACCACCGGCACGCCGGGTCCGGAGTTCACCGGGGCCCAACTGGCGTTCGCCGCAGTGGCGTCGCTGGTGCTCTACGCACTCTTCGTCGTGGTGCAGAACGTCCGCCACCGGGACTACTTCCTGCCGGTGGACGACGGAATCGTCCACCGGCGCCGCAAGCCCGTGCCGGCGGTCGCAGGCGTGAGCGTAGGCGCCAACGCCGATGGCAACGCCGAACGGGACGACGACGAACTGGACGACGACGAGCACGCGGCGGCACCGTCCACGCGTACCACGCTTGTCAGCCTCGGGTTGCTCGTCGCCGCCCTCGTCGCGGTGGTCGGGCTGGCCAAGGTGGAGTCCGCCACCATCGAGAGCGCCGTCACCGGCGCCGGCATGCCGCACGCGGTCGTCGGCGTGCTCATCGCCCTGCTGATCCTGCTGCCGGAGACGATCGCCGCAGCCCGCAACGCCCGCCGCAGGCGGATGCAAATCAGCCTCAACCTCGCCCTCGGCTCCGCCATGGCAAGCATCGGCCTGACGATCCCGGCCATCGCGATCGCCTCGATCTGGCTCGACGGTCCACTCCTGCTCGGCCTCGGCCCGACCCAGATCGTGCTGCTGGGGCTGACCGCCGCCGTCAGCATCCTGACCATCATGCCCGGCCGGGCCACGGTGCTCCAGGGCGCCGTGCACGTCTCCGTCTGCGCCGCGTTCCTGTTCCTCGCCGCCAATCCCTGATCCGGCCGGGTCGGTTACCGCCGATCACCGGCCCGTTGCCGTTCATCAGCGAGGAGTCGGCTTGACCGCTCGGGTGGCGAAATAGCCGGGTAGCCAGCCGGCGGTGGCGTCGCAGTGGTGTGGTGCCTCCGCGAACCCGACGACGACGAATCCGGCGGCGAGCTGCCCGCCGATCTGCTCGGCGAGCGTGTGGCTGTACTCGAGCGCTGCGTCCGTACCCCAGAGCCGCTCGCGCTCCTCGGCCGGAACGTGCGTGAGGTCGCTGTACGGCAGCCGGTGCCGTACCACCAGTTCGCCGCGCTTGTCCAACGCCTCGTGGTCGAAGAGGAAGACGTCGGGGTTGACGAAGCCGCAGAGCAGCGCGCCGCCCGGCCGCAACACCCGGAAGCACTCCCGCCAGACCGGGGCGAGCTCGGGCACGAAGAGGTTCGAGACCGGGTTGAAGACCAGATCGAAGGAGGAGTCGGCGAAGACCGACAGGTCGCGCATGTCGCCGAGGACCGTCCGCAGCTCCAGACCATCCCGGTCGGCCACCGTCCGGTCCTGTTCGAGCTGCCGTGGTGAGTTGTCGAAGACGGTGACGCGGGCGCCGGCGGCCGCGAGCGTCGGGCCCTGCTGTCCGCCACCGGAGGCCAGGCAGAGTACGTCCACGTCCGCGAGGTCGGCCGGGAACCAGGCACGGTCGACCGGCTGGTAGCCGATCAGTACGACGGACCAGTCCCCGGCCCGCGCCCTGGCGATCGTCTCCGCCGGGACCGGGCGCGACCACTCGTTGCCCTTCTCGACCTGCCGGTCCCACGCGGCTCGGTTGTGCATCACCGGGTCAGGGTTCATCCGCCACACGGTAGCGGCCGCACCCCGGATCGCCGCCGGGTTTTCCAGGCGCACCGGACGGGTGCGGCCGGGGTTGCCGGACGGGGGCGACCGGAAGCTGCCGGGCGGTGGTGGCCGGAGGCTGCCAGGCGGTGGCGGCCGGGCCGGTCAAACCGGTGGCAGCCCGGAGGTGAGGTCGAGGGCGGTGCTGATGAGGGCGTGGGCGCGGGCGGTGATCGCGGTCAGCAGGCCGTGCGCGTGTTCGTCACTGTGCCGGGTGGCGGCCTGCAGGGCGTGCAGGGCATTGTCGAGTTGGTCGAGCCTGGCGTCGAGGTCGTCGGCCACCGGCTGCCGCAGGGCCGCCGCGATCTCCTGCAACGGCACGCCCTGAGCCTCAAGAGCACGGATCGCGGTGATCCGCTCGACCACCTCGGGGTGGTAGAGCCGGTAGTTCCCGCCCGACCGGGCAACGGGGCCGATCAGATCCAGACCTGTGTAGAAGTCGACTGTGCGCGGTGAGACGCCGGCCTGCGCGGCCACCTCCCCGATCCGCAACAGTGTCGCGTCGACGGTCCACCTCCATGCCACGCTCGGCTCCCGCGGAAATCGTACAGCGATCGGCGGAACGCCCCGACGACACCTGACCGGCCACCACCGCCAGACCTGTCCGGCAGGAGGGTGGTCCGGTCGGGGCCTGGTCCCGGAGAGCAGGATCGCGGTCGTCTCGCTCGGCGCGACGCGTCGCATCGTGTTCCGCAGCATCGATCGGGCCCACCGCACCGAACTCGCGCTCGAACACGGTTCGGTGCTCCTGATGACTGCAGCGACACAGCGCCTGTGGGCCCACTCGGTCCCCCGGATGCGCGACGCGGGTCGTCGGTTCAGCCTGACCTTCCGCAGTTTCCAGCCAGCACCCGCTGCGGAGCCAGACGCCTGACCAGCCCTGGGTGTGCTGCTGACCTGATCACGACGTCGTTCTGCCCGTCTCAGCACGGGGGTGCCGCCGACACCGGGACCACTGCGGGAAAGCACCGCAGAAGAAGCTGTGCCGACCGGCGGTCGCCCTCGACGGCGGCCTCGCCGGCCCGCTCGGCCTCGGCCAGCGACCGGCCGGTGAAGACCAGGGACTGCAGGGTCGGCGCGTCAGCGGTGACGGTGACGTCCGCATCGTCGGCCTCGGCACGCGCCACCTCGAAGCGTCCCCCGGCGACCCGGAGCCGGAAGATGTCGTCGCCGATACGCAGCTGACACGTCACCGCCAGGTCACCGGCGAGGTCCGGGGCGAAGGTGGTCCGCAACGCGAAGGCCAACGCGTCAACGCTGAGGTCCGGCTCCGTCGCGGCGTCGAGCGGAATCCGGGTCCCCCAGCGACCCAACGCGACCAACACCGGTTCCAGTTCACGTCCACGGGCGGTCAGTTCGTACACCCACACCCCGGCCGGTGGTCCGAGCCGACGCCGGCGCACCAGGCCCGACTGCTCCAGCTCGCGCAGGCGCTGGCTCAGGACGTTGTCGCTGACCCGTGGCAGCCCGTGCCGCAGCTCGGTGAACCGTTTCGGACCGAAGAACAGCTCACGTACCACCAGCAGCGCCCATCGCTCCCCCACCACGCCGAGCGCTCGGGCTATTCCGCACTGATCGTCGTAACCCCGCATCCGTCGATCATAATGCTACTTGTTTTTCAGGAGCGGCTGCTCCTAGCCTAGGAGCCGGTCAACAGCTCCCCAAGCTAGGAGACAGAGATGGCCCGGGTGACCTCGAAGGACGGCACGTCGATCGCATACCGGCGCACAGGCAGCGGGCCGGCCGTCGTCCTGATCGGCGGGAACCTCGACGACGGCGCGGAGAACGAACCCCTCGCCGCGGAGCTGGCCGAGCACTTCACGGTGTACAACTACGCCCGCAGGGGCCGAGGCGACAGCGGTGACACCCCGCCGTACGCGGTGGGTCGTGAGGTCGACGACCTCGCCGCGCTGATCGCCGAGGCGGGTGGCCAGGCCCACCTGTTCGGCGCGTCCTCGGGCGGGGCACTCACCCTGGAGGCCGCCTCGGCCGGGCTTCCGATCGGCCGCATCGCGGTCTACGAGGTGCCGTACATGACCAGCGCCGAGGCGACCGACTACTTCCGGGCGTACGTCGACGACCTGAAGCGCGCCCTCGGCGAGGGCCGGCGCGGCGACGCCGTGGAACTGTTCATGCGACTCGCCGGCTCGCCCGAAGCGGACATCGCCGCCGCGCGGAACTCGCCGGTCTGGCCGCATCTGGAAAGGCTCGCTCCGACCCTCGGCTACGACGCGGACTGCCTGGGCGACGGGCGGCCCCCCACCGCCCGGCTCGGCACCATCACGCAACCGACGCTGGTTGCGACCGGCGGAGCCGCCGACCCGCACACCGGCGGGCTGCAACCCGGCTTCTTCGACGACGCCGCTGACGCGATCAGCGCCGCCATCCCCCGTGCGGAGCGTCGGATCATCGAGGGGCAGACCCACGTGCCCGACCCGAAGACCTTCGCCGGCACGCTCCACGAGTTCTTCACCCGGTAACCGAACGCCGGCACAGCGGCCGCATCCACCATTGCCGGCCGCCATCGTCCACGCCAGCATGTGGTCTCTGCTGAGGTGGCAGAACCGCCGTTCTGACGCACCCACAGGCGGACGAAGCCCGCACCGAACGCTCGCGCTCTCAGCCGTCCGACGGGGTGGAGTCCTTCGGCTCCGCTGACTCGACGGTCTCCGCTGACTTGACCGCCTCGGGTGACTTGACGTAGGTGGGGTGCAGGTGCACGGGCCGCGCCCCCCGCCGCTGCTGACGTGCCCGTACCCGCAGGTTGAGGAACTCGACGAAGATGGAGAAGGCGATCGGGCCGTACACGTAGCCCTTGGGGATGTGCTGGTCGAAGCCCTCGGCGATCAGGCTGGCGCCGATCAGCAGCAGGAACGACAGGGCCAGCATCTTGACAGTCGGGTGCTCATTGACGAACCGGCTGACGGCACCGGCCGAGATCAGCATGATCACCATTGCGACGACGACGGCCGCCACCATGATGAACAACTGGTCCACCATGCCGACCGCGGTGATCACCGAGTCGAGCGAGAAGACGATGTCGAGGACCAGGATCTGGGCGATCACGGCCGCGAACGACGAGGTGCCCCGGGCCGAACGGCCGTGTTCGGCGCCCTCCAGATGCTCGTGGATCTCATAGGTCGCCTTGCCGAGCAGGAACAGGCCACCCAACAACAGGATCAGGTCGCGGCCGGAGATCTCCTGCCCGAAGACCGTGAAGAGGGTCGCGGTCAGCCCGATCACCCAGGAGAGCGAGGCCAGCAGCAGCAACCGGGTCACCAGGGCCAGCGAGAGGCCGATGGTGCGGGCACGCGCCTGCTGGTGCTCGGGCAGCCGGCCGGCCAGGATCGAGATGAACACCACGTTGTCGATGCCCAGTACCACCTCGAGCAGCAGCAGCGTCGCGAACGCCACCCACAGCTCGGGACTGCTCAGGAACTCCATCTCACCCTCGACATCTCGGCGTGCCGGCGCGAGGCCGCCAGCAGGTGGGCAAACCATACAGTGCCACGTCCTGGTGAAGGTGCGACGGGCACGGGTTGCCGGGCCGGGGGCGGCACCACAAGTGACGCGGCCGGGACTTCGATCAGCGTCGTCGGGTTGGCGTACCGGTGTGGCCGCCACCTCGACGCACACCGACGGTCCGGAGGAGGTTGCGTTGCGCCTCCCGGACCGGTCAGGTCAGGTCAGGTCAGGGCGGACGGAAGCGCGTCGTCGGCGCCCTGGATCGGGGCGTACCCGGGGAGCCGCCCACCCCGGCCGGCGGAGGGTACCGGGAATCGGGTCGCCGTCGCGGGGACGATCTCATCCTCGCCGATCCGGCCGGCCAGGTAGCGGCTGGTGTCGTCGAGTCGTAGCACCCGGACTCCGGGCCGGTCCTGCAACCAGCGCCGTACCGCGCCGGCGGCGAACCACCGGTTGACCCGGCGTACCGGTGCCAGGCTCCAGCCGAAGGGCAGCAGTGCCGGAGGCGTGGCGTGCCAGACCGAGGAGCCGTCGTACTCGACGCGCAGCCGTCGACCGCGCAGTCGGCGTGGCCGGTGCACCAGCAGGATCCGCTGGTCGTGCACCCGCTGCCCGGTGACTATCCGGAAGTAGTGCTCGGCAGCCCACTGGCCGTCGCCGGAGAGCACCGCCCACTCCCGGATGTCGCCGTCGGGCAGTACGCCGATGTCGCCGCGCAGCGTCGCGCCCAGCTCGCGCAGCCCCAGGGCCGTCGGACGACCGGTGATCTGCCGGCCGAGATGGTCGGCCAGCAGCACGAGCCGGAACACCGCCAGCCGGTACCAGGGCTCGGTCGATCGCAGGTAGCGGACCAGTCCACCGATGCGGTGCCGGGTACCCGACCGGGTGCCGAGCAGCCGGCCGGCGGTGCCCCGGCCACGCGTGGCGACCGCCTCGGGGACCAGGCAGAGCCGCTGCCCAGCCTCAGACAGCGTGCGGGCGAGCATCAGGTCGGTCCCGTAGACCGGAAAGCGCTCGTCGAGGAGCCGATCCGGTTGCAGTGCGTCGCGGCGGAGCAGCACGCAACCGGCGGCGGCGAGCCACCGGAGCCTGGACAGGTCGTCGGCATCCGGCCCGAACGTGTCGACTGTCGGCGGGACTTCCGGGAACCGACGCGGCGAGGTGCCCAGGGCGAGTACGGCGGGAAGGCTCGGCACCCAGGGCTGGTGCAGACAGTGTGGGAGGGCGCCGGCCACCTCGGTACGGGCACGGAGGAAGTCGACCATGGTGTCCAGTGCACCGGGATGGAGTCTGACCGCGCTGGTGAACAGCAACAGGATCAGCTCCCCGCCGGCCTGCCGGTACGCCTGGTTCACCGCCACGGCGTGGCCGACGTTGCGCTCGTTGCGGATGAGCCGTACCCGTGGGTCTGCCGCCAGCATCTCGGCCGAGCCGTCCGTCGAGGCGTTGTCGACCACGACCACGTCGAGTGCGACGGCCTCGGTGCGGGCCGCCCAGAGCGCGTCCAGGCAGCGGCGGGTCTCCTCCCGGCTGTTCCAGTTGACCAGCAGCACCGAGACGGTCGGCCCGGTCACGACCGCCCCACTGCCGCGACGGTCAGCACCGTCGGTCTTCCTGGTCTGGTGGTTGAAGGCCCGCTGGTCGGAGGTCCAGTGGTCGCCGGGCCGGGTCGCCGGCTGTCGTGTCAGTCGTTTGCTCCGCACCGCGACAATGCTATTCGGTACAAATGACCTATAAGCTACCAATCCGGTAAGTGACCGTCGTCAGTCGCGACGCAGGCGAAGGCTTCGCCGCCGGACCCAACAAAAGCGACAAACACGGTAAACTGCGCCGTAGTAATAGCAGAGCCGGCACGGCTGGGCTGGCAACAGCGAGGAACGTCCAGTGAAGGTGATCGTCTCCACGGAATCCCGGTTCGTCCGTACCCCGGACGGGGCGGTCTGGACCCATGACGGCCCGACCCGGCGGTTCTTCGCCCGATACCTCTCCAGCTTCGACCAGGTGCGGGTGCTGGCCCGGGTCGCCGAGGTGGCCACACCCCCGGACGACGCCCGCCGGGTGGACGGTGACGGCGTCTCGATCTGCCCGGTGCCGTACTACGTCGGGCCACGGCAGTACCTGCGCCGTCGGGCGGCGGTCGTCCGGGCCGTACGGCAGGCCGCCGCCAGCACCGACGCGGTGATCGTCCGGGCACCCTCGCCCATCGGTACCCTGCTGGTCTCGGCGCGTCGACGGGTCGGCTCGCCGTACGCGCTAGAGGTGGTCGGGGATCCGTTCGACGTCTTCGCCCCCGGAGTGGTGGAGCATCCGCTGCGACCGGTGCTCCGCCGCCGGTACATGTCGGCGATGCGGGACCACTGCGCCACCGCGACCGGGGTGGCATACGTGACCGAGGCGTACCTCCAGGCCCGCTATCCGGCCGCTCCCGGCGCGGTCACCGCCAGCTACTCCAGCGTCGACCTCCCGGCCGAGGCCTTCGTGCCCGCGCCCCGTGGTGTCGAACGCTGTCGCGAGGCACGCACGCTCATCTCGGTCGGTTCCCTCGAGCAGATGTACAAGGGGATCGACATCCTGATCCGGGCACTCCCCCGGCTCGCGGCGGCCGGTACGCCGGTACGCCTGGTACACCTGGGCGACGGACGGTACCGACCCCGGCTGGAACGGCTCGCCACCGACCTCGGGGTACGCCGGCAGGTGCACTTCACCGGCACGGTAAGCGCCGCCACGGAGGTACGCCGGCAACTCGACGCCGCCGACCTCTTCGTCATGCCGTCCCGCACGGAAGGGCTGCCGAAGGCCCTCATCGAGGCGATGGCCCGGGGGCTGCCCGCCGTCGCCACCTCGGTCGGCGGCATCCCCGAGCTGCTGCCCCCGGAGGAGTTGGTGGCCTCGGACGACGTCGCCGGGCTCGCCCGTCTGATCACCGACCACCTGACGCAACCGCACCGGATGTCGACCGCCTCGGCGCGTAACCTCGCCCGCTCCCGGGCCTTCTTGGACGAGGAACTCACCCGCCGCCGCGACGGGTTCTACCGCGAGGTGCGGGACGCAGTCGAGCGGAAGGCACCGGCGGGACGCTGAGCGGCGGAGATCATCGGCCCGGCCGTCGGCCGCAGCACCGTCGTCGCGAGCAGCACCGCCAAGCCCACCGGGGCGAAGCGGGTGAGCAGGAGGATCGTGATGTTGTCGAGGTCGCTGCTGAGCATGAGCACGGCCGCCAGGCACAACGAGGGCGTCAGGATCCGGGGTGCCAGTGTCTCCGCACGCCGCGCCCGCAGGTAGAGCGCGGTGACCCCGCGGATCAGCAGGCCCAGCACCAGGAAGGAGGCGACGGCGCCGGGCGGGCCGAAGTTCAGCATCGCCTCCCCGGCGATCCCGTAGACCCGGCTGACCCATCGTCCCGTCTCGTAGTCGAAGGCCCCCGGACCGGCGATCGTCTCGGTACCAAAATCGATCTTGCTTGGCACGCGCTCGGGCAGGAGTGCCCGGGGAACCACGGTCGTCAGGTCGCCGAGATAGGAGAGGCCGTAGCCGAGTTCGCCGACGCCCTGGCGCTTGCGGTCCAGCACCACCGCCTGGATGTCGGCCCTGGCCAGGTCGCCCAGGAGCAGCGTGGGCACGTCCCGGCCGGTCTCGGCGGAGAGCTGTGTGACGCTGCGGCCACTGCGGACGGCGTCGACCGCCTGGGTACCGCCGCTCTTGTAGATCCCGTACAGGTACATGAAGGAGACGAGGAAGAGCCCGACGATCGCCAGCGCCCTGCGGGAGACCCGGACGACCAGCAGGTGGACCAGGATCAGACCGAGCAGTACCGGCCAGACCGTGTTGCTCCGGCTGCCGCGCAGGCCACCGACCAGGAACTGCACCACCGCCAGCCCGACCAGCAGCAGCGCCACCACGGCGGGCCGGCCGGCCAGGGTACGACGCCAGCGCAGCAACACGAGCAGGAAGGTCAGCAGCGGGAACGACTCGGCCAGGATCAGCAACCAGCCCGTTCCGGCGAGAACCTCCCGTTCACCGGTCATCGCGTTGAGGTAGCCGCCGATGCCGCCGAACATGGCGATCTCGACGACGAACGCGAGCACGCCGACCGCCACGGCGACGGCCACGACGCGTACCAGTCGCCTCTCGTCCACCCGGAACCGTGGGCCGCCGCCCCGTCCCCCGCTCCGGCCCCGGTACCCCGGCAGCGCCAGGACGATCCGGTAGAGCAGCAACCCGATGCAGTTGAGTACGGCCATCGCGCCCAGCGCGTCCCGCCAGCTCCCCGGCAGATGTACGGTCGCCGGCCAGTAGTCGAGCGTGACGTGCAGCAGCGGAGCCAGGAAGAAGAAGTGGAACCCCAGCAGACCCAGCAGCGCCCGTGGGTCGAAGATGTCCAGTCTGCGGCGCAACCAGGCCGCGACGTCCGCGCCGACCAGCATCCCGCAGAGGGCGACCGGGACGACGAACGGGTGCCAGAGCATCGGCTCGACCGCCAGCAGTACGGCGGTGACCGTCCCCACCAGACAGCCGGCGAGCAGCAGGTCGCCCTGGAGGTCGGAGGCGCCCCGCCGCACGTCTGCGGGCATCACCGGGACCACGACGTCCGGCACCGCCGATCCGCCGCCGGGACGACGGGACGACAGCCGGGGCCGGAACGTCCCCGCGACACCCGTCTGGTCACGACGCTCCACCGCTCGGTTCGGGCTCCACCGCGACATCACAGGTCGCCGGGTTCGGTGCCGAGCCCTGCGGCGGGACGAGCACGGACGGTTCCGGGCGGGACGCGTACACGTAGTACGGGATCCACGGCCGGGGATCATGGGGACGGGTCCGGATGGTGTACCCGGCCGCGCGCAACAGCGCAGTGACCTCGTCGAAGGTACGCTGCCAGCCCCGCCCCGGCAGATCCGCCAGGAAGTCGTGGCAGGATACGACCAGGTGGCGTACCCGATCCAGCGCCTCGACCGAGCCGGCCAGCACGGCCGCCTCCGCCCCCTCGATGTTCATCTTCAACAGGTCGACCCGGCGCAGGTCGAGCGTCGTCAGGATCTCCTCCAGGGTCCGCCCCGGCACCAGCACCCCGGCGGCCGGGTCCGAGGTCAGACCGTTGCGGATGTGCAGCTCCGGATCGTCCTCGATGCGCACCGGCCCCGGCTGGCCGACTACCGCGCACTGCAACGTCGTCACGTTGGTCAGCCCGTTCTCCACCATTGTGCGGGCGAGGCAGCGGAAGGTGCGCGGGTGCGCCTCGACGCTCACCACCCGACCCCGTGGGCCGACCAGCCGGGAGAAGAGCCGCACCTCGCCACCGACCCCGGCACCAATGTCCAGCACCGTGTCGCCGGGTCGCGGCCGGTAGTCGTGCAGGAAGACGTCGGTGGTCGCCCGGTCCTGCATCGCCGGTGTCGGGCCACCGACGCGGTTGTCCACCAGCACCCCGTCGCGGTACCGGTGGATCCAGACGCCGTCGTCGTGACGCAGTACGCAGCGGCCACGCGCGCGGACCGACAGGTAACCGGAGCCGATCAGCGCGGTCAGCCGGGGATCCATGCCGCTCCGGACGAACCCGCTCAGCCAACCCCGCGGACTCATCGGTGCGGCTCCGGCCGGGACGGCCCGACGGACGGCGTGACGTGGTCGCGGTACCACTCGAAGGTCCGGCGGACGCCCTCCTCCAGCGACACCTCCGGCTCGAAGCCGGTCAGCCGGCGCAGCAGGCTGAGGTCCGGGCAGCGCCGGGCGACCGAGTCGGCCGGGGCCGGCAGCATCGCCAGCGCGGTGTCGACCCGAGCCACCCGCAGCACCAGCTTGGCCAGGTCGGCGATGTTCGTCTCCTCGGCGTCGTTGCCGATGTTGACCACGCCGGGCGCCTCCGGCAGGCCCATCAGCCGTAACACCGCCTCGACCGCGTCGTCGACGTGGCAGAAGGCCCGCGACTGGTCGGCGCCCCAGACCCGGAACGGGTTCTCGGCGGCCAGCGCCCGCAGCACCATCTCCGGGATGACGTGGTCGGCGCCCATCCGTGGGCCGTAGACGTTGTGGAAGCGGCCGATCACCAGGTGGCAGCCCTTCGCGGCGGCGCCGTGCAGCAGGGCGGACTCGCCGAGCAGCTTGCTGATCCCGTACGCGAACCGGGGCGCGGCCACGTTCGGCACGAGTACCGGTACCCGCTCGTCGGTCGGCACCGGCACCACCCCGGCGGTCACCCCGCCGGCGTAGACCTCGCTCGTGGAGCTGAAGAAGACCCGGTCACCGGGGATCAGCCAGTCCAGCAGGTGCAGCGCGGTCAGGGTGTTCACCTGGATCACCCGGCTCGGATCCGCCGCCACGTTGCGTACGCCGACGACCGCGGCCAGCAGGTAGATCTGGTCGTACCCGTGTGGCAGGGCGGCCCAGGCCGACGGCCGGGTCAGGTCGGCGGAGACGACCTCGACACCTGCCGAGGAGGCCAGGGCCAGCTCGTCGTCCCAGCGACCCCGGGAGAAGTCGTCGACGCAGGTCACCTCGTGGCCGTCGGCGACGAGCCGGCGGGTCAGGTGCAGTCCGATGAACCCGGCACCGCCGAGTACGAGAGCGCGGCTCATGCCGGCACTCCGGTTCGATGCGCCGGCCGGTAGCCGATGCCGGCGTACCGGACACCGGCGGCGACGAGGGCCGCCTCGTCGAGGATCCGCCACGAGTCGTAGACCACCGCCGGACGAACACCAGGACCACCCGACCCTGCCTCGCCGAGCAGCTTGTCGAGCTGGATGGCGCAGTAGTCCGGATGGTCGGTGAGCACCAGCACCGCGTCGGAGTTCCGGAACGCCTCGTCCAGGCTGACCGGCTCGCCGCCGTGCCGCCGGATCACCTCGGGCGGGACCAGCGCGTCGTGGCCGGTCACCGTCACCCCGGCGGCCTGGAAGATCGGCATCATCGCGTCGATCGGAGCGCCGCGCATGTCGTCGGTGGGCGGCCAGCCCTTGTATGCCCAGCCCAGCACCGCCAACCGGGCACCCGCGGTCCGTCCCCGCTCCTGGCGGAGCAGCTCCAGCACCGTCTCGGCCACGTGCCGGGGCAGGCGTTCGTTGAGCCGGCGCGCCGCGCCGACCAGGTCCGGTGGCGCGTCACCGGCGCTGGCGACCATCAGGTACGGGTCCTTGGAGAGGCAGCCGCCGCCGACGTACCCGGGCCGGGCGAGGTCGGGGCGTGGATAGTCGACGTTCGCGGCCCGGATCACCTCCAGCGGGTCGAGCCCGTGCCGCTCGGCGACCAGGGCCACCTCGTTGCCGTAGGCGTAGATCAGGTCGGTGTGGCAGTTGTTGGCGAGCTTGACCAACTCGGCCGCCTCCAGGCTGGAGACCGGCACGACCTGCCGGGCGATCCCGGCGAAGAGGTCCCGACCGGCCCGCAGGCTCTCCTCGTCCAGCCCGCCGACCACCTGCGGCAGTTCGACGAGTTCGCGCAGCGCCTGCCCCTGGATGGTGCGTTCGGGCGCCATGACCAGGCGGGCCGTCCCCCAGCTTCGGGTCAGCGCCGGCAGCACCACCCGGCGGCAGGTCCCGACCGGCACGGTGCTGCGCACCACCACCAGCGTGTCCGGGGCGCAGGTGCGGGCGACGTCGGTGGCCGCCCGCGCCAGGTTCGTCAGGTCGGGTCGGTGGGTGTCCGGGTCGACCGGGGTGGAGACGCAGATGATCACTGCGTCGACCTCGGAATCCAGTTCGGTCCGCAGCCGCAGCGAGTCGCCCACCGCGGCGCCGAGGATCCGTTCCAGGCCCGGCTCGAAGAGGTGCAGCCGACCGCGCCGCAGCGACTCCAGCACCTCGGGGTTGGCGTCCACGCCGCAGACCCGGTGGCCCCGCTCGGCCAGGACCGCGCTGAGCGTCAACCCGACGTAACCGAGTCCTACGACGCCGATTCTTGGATACACGCCGACTCCTTTGGCTGTGCTGGCGGGGTGACGGCCGGGAACACGCCCCGGTCCGGAAGCTGGATGCCGGCCGTGGCGTACCACAGCGCCGAGACCGAGGCCGGCAGCTCGTAGCTGGGTTGCCAGCCGAGCAGGTCGGCGGCGGCGCGGATATCGGCGCACGCCCAGGTGACGCCGCCCGAGCGGGAGGTGCCCTGCGGGTCCGCCTGCTCCACGATCCGGCCGGTGAACCCGGCGGCCCGGGCCAGCAGTCGCACCGCGGTCCGGGTCGGCACGGCATGACCGCTGCCGATGTTGAAGATCCGCTGCGGCAGGGTCCGGATCTGGACCGCGGCCCGGACCGCGAGCGCCACGTCCCGGACGTCGACGAAGTCGCGGTGGGCGTCGAGGCTGCCGAGGGTGATCCGGTCCTCGCCCCGGGCCAGCGCCTGGCGCAGCAGCAGAGCGGCACGGCCGAGGACGTTGCCGGTGGGCAGGCCGGGGCCGACCGGGTTGAAGACCCGCAGCACCACCCCGTCGACCCGGCCGGCCCGCGAGGCCAGCTCGACCAGCCGGGTACCGGCCAGGTGGCTGATGCCGTACGCGCCGGTCGGGCGGGTGCCGGCGGACTCGTCGGCCGCCTCACCCGGCGGGATCGGGCCGTACTCGCCGGCCGAGCCGATCCGGACGAGTCTGGCCCCGGGTGCCCCGGACGCGACCGCCTCGACGAGTTTCGCCGTCACCAGGGTGTTGCCGAGCACGAGTTGGTCGTCGGTGCCGTCCAGCGCGCCCGTACAGTTGACCACCGCGTCCGGTGCGACGGCCCGGACCAGTCGGGTCAGCTCGCGGAGTTCGACCGTGCCGAGGTCGCAGTCGGCGCGTTCCGGGCAGTGCAGCTCGGCGTCGGGTGCGAGTACCGCCCGGACCTGCCGACCGACGAATCCCGACGCCCCGAACAGCAGGACGGTGCTCACACCGGCTCCGGCACGGTCGAGGGCAGCAGCAGCGGCCGGAGCATCTCGAAGGACCGGTTGGCCTCGTCGTAGTCCTCGGGCCGGCCGATGTCCAGCCAGTACCCGTCGAAGTCGTAGCTGGCCGGCAGCCGGTCCTGGGCGATCAGGTCGAGCATGAGCTGGTCGAAGCCGAACGCGAGTCCGGCCGGATAGGACTCGATCGCGGCGGCGGAGAGGCCGTAGACGCCCATGCTGACCCGGTAGTCGAGGGTGGGTTTCTCCTCGAACCGCACCACCCGGCCGCGTTCGGTGGCGAGCACCCCAAAATCGATCTTGACGGTACGCCGGAACGTGGCGACGGTGAGCGGGGCGCCGGAGCCGGCGTGCACCCGCAGCAGGTCGGCGTAGTCCAGATCGGTCAGGATGTCGCCGTTCATCACGAGGAAGTGCTCCGGCAGCCGGTCGCGCATCATGAACAGCGGGCCGACCGTGGAGAGCGGAACGTGTTCCTCCAGGTACTCCACCTCGATGCCGAACCGGGCGCCGTCGCCGACGAAGGCCCGGACCAGCGAACCCAGGTGGTTGATCGCCAGCGTGGCCCGGGTGAACCCGCGCGCGGCGAGCTGCCGCAGCACGATCTCCAGTACCGCGTAGCTGTCCCCGATCGGCACCAGCGGCTTGGGTAGCGAGGTGGTGTACGGCCGCAGCCGGACACCCTTGCCACCCGCCATGATCACTACATGCATGTCGCCCCCTCTGCACCGGCCGCGCCTCGTGCCGGCACCAGCACCGGTGCCGCAGTGACGCGCCGATCCGCGAGTTCGGACTCGTACCAGGCCACCGTCGAGCGGAGCCCGTCGAGCAGTGCTGCCGGCTCGACGCCGGGGAAGAGTTCCCGGAGCAGCGCGCTGTCGGCCTGGGAGTGCCGTACGTCGCCCGGACGCGCCGCGGCGACCTGTCGGGGAATCGGCCGGCCGAGCACGGTCTCCAGCGCCGCGACCAGGTCACGCAGGCTGGTCCGGGTCTCGAAGGCGAGGTTGACCGGCTGATCGTGCCGGACCCGGCGCCGGACGGCGTCGAGCAGGACGGCACAGACCGTCGACACGTGGGTGAAGTCGCGGGACTGGTCGCCGTCGCCGTAGAAGACCACTGGTTCGCCGCAGAGTGCCGCGTGCACGAACCGGGGAACCACCGCGGCGTACGGGTGGTCGTGCCGCTGCCGTGGCCCGTACACGTTGAAGAACCGGAAGGCGAGCGCGGCGAACCCGTACGACGCCTGGTAGGCCAGCGTGTACGCCTCGGTGGCGAGCTTGCTCGCCGCGTACGGGCTCAGCGGCCTGGTCCAGTCCAGTTCGTTCTTCGGCAGGCCGGGGTTCGCCCCGTACACCGAGGAGGACGAGGCGACGACCAGGTGGCCGACCTCGTGCCGGCGGGCCGCCTCCAGCACCATGAGCGTTCCGGTGGCGTTGGCGGCGTGCGAGTCGAGCGGATAGCGCACCGAGCGGGGCACGCTGGGCAGGGCCGCCAGGTGCACGACGGCGTCCCGGCCGGCCATCGCCCGGTCCAGCGCTGTCGGGTCCAGGATGGACCCCTCGACGAGTTCGACGTCCTGTCCACGCAGGTTGGCGGCGAGCCCGGTGGAGAGGTCGTCGATGACCCGTAGGTCGGTGATCGCCGGATCGACCAACGCGGACTCCACCAGATTGGACCCGATGAAGCCGGCTCCGCCGGTCACGAGAAGTCGCATCGCACGGCCCCCTCCCTATCCACCGGCGCGGCACCGCAGGACGGTGCGCTCGGTCTCGGGCTCCCGGGCGGAGGGGTGAGATACCGGGAGCGGCAGCGTTGACGGGCTTGAGATTACCGTCGCTGTTAACGCTTTACGGTGACTTTGAGCATGTTTACACTATTTCCCGGCTCGTCGGCTGCTCGCCGTAGCAGCCGCCACCGCAGCAGTGTGCAGGCGCCGAGCGAGAGCGCGGCGTACAACACGCAGCAGGCCAGCGCCGCTCCGACCAGCCCGAGCACCGTGACCAGCGTGGTGTACGCCGACACCGCAAGTACGCACCCGGCCGCACCGAGCAGCCCGGCCGTACCCATCCAGCCGCCACCGAGCAGTCCCCGGCTCGCCACCTCGAACGGCGCCAGGATCACCCCCGCGCCGAGCAGGACGGGCAGCAGGAACCGCACCAGGGCGAACTCCGGACCGAAGACCGGGACGACCAGGACCCAGCCGGCCACCGCCACCGGCACGCTGAACGCGGCCGACCAGCGCACCGCCCGCCAGGCGACACTTCGGACGAGGTCCAGCCCACGGCCGGCCGCCACCTCCCGCAGCACGAGCTGCCCCATCGCGACCGGCACCAGGGCGGGCAGTCCACTGATCGTCACCGCCAGCGAGTAGACGGCGACGTCGGCCGGGCCGGTGACCGCACCGAGCACGTAGCGGTCCAGCCGCATCACGATCACCAGCCCCAGGGTCATGCCGAGGGCACGCACCCCGGCACCGGGCAGCTCGACAAGGCGGCGCCACGGCAGCGGTACGAGCGCGAAGAGCCCGACGGCACGCAGGTGTACGGCCTGCCACCCGCCGGCCACCGCCATCAGCAGTCCCTGGCCGAGCAGCAGTGCCCACGCCGTACGGTCCAGGGCTGCGGCGCCGACGACGCCCAGCGCACCGGCCAGCGCGACGAGCGTCGCCCAACCGCTGCCGGCGTGGAACCGGCCATCCGCGTACCAGGCCTCGGGCAACTGCGTGAGCGCGACCTGACCGGCGGCGTTGACGAAGACGCCGAGCAGCAGTGCCGGCCCGGTCAGCTCGGGACCGATCAGCGGGGCGGAGAGGGCGCAGAGCAGCACGGCCAGTACCCCGGCGGCACCGGCCGACAGCACCGTCCACCAGGCGAACGAGGCGACGAGGAGTTGCCGCCCGACGGGGTCGGCGCCGGCAATCCGCGACCGCAGCGCCGACCCGGTGCCCATCCCGACCAGCAGGGCGGCGAAGCTGCCGAAGGTCACCCCGAGCACCATCAGGCCCCGGTCGTGCGGGCCGAGCAGCCAGGTCGCCACCACCGCACCGCCGGCCACTAGCGCGGCGCGCAGCGCGCCGAAACCGGTCAGCCCGACCAGCGGGGAGGAGCGGGGCCGGCTCAGCGCGCCCACATCCGGGTCCACTCGGCCACCGCGCGGGGCAGCACGAAGGGTGAACCGAGCAGGCTGCGCCGGATGTGGTGCCGCTGCACCGGGGAGGTCTCCGCGAGATCCAGCGCGACCCGCGCCCACCGCTCGGGCCCGGCGGCCAGCGGCAGCAGCGTGACACCGTCCACCTGGTCGGCGACCTCGCGCAGGCACGCCAGGTCGCTGGCCAGCACCGGCAGGCCGAGGGCGAGCGCCTCGAGCACCACGCCGGGCAGTCCCTCCCGTCGGGACGGCAGCACGAAGACGTCGGCCGCCGCCAACACCTCGGCCACCTCGTCGACCTCGCCGGCCAGGACGATCCCGGGATCGTCCTGGCACTCCGGGTGCACCGAGGCGAGGTCGGCGATCCCGCCCGGGCCGGCCAGCAGCAGCGTGCTGTCGGGTCGGATCCGGCGGGCCGCGTGGAGGACCTCGACCAGGTACGGCCGGTTCTTCGCCTCGGCCGCGCGGCCGAGGTGCAGCAGGACCGGCGTCTCCGGCGCGAGTCCCCACCGGCGTCGGGCGGCGGCCCGGTCGCCGCCGGCCAGCCGGGTGACGTCCACACTGTTGTAGAGCACCCGGTAGCGGGGGTCACCGGGTCGGGGGCCGGCGAACGCGAGCGCCGCCTCGGTCACCCCGACCACATCGGTGCTGACCTGGCGCAGCAGGAACCGCAGCGCGGCCCGGCGCAGCCGCCGACCCGGCCGGTCGGCGCGGCCGTCGCCCTCGCTCCACATCCGGGCCACCCGCACCGGCACGCCGAGCACCCGGGCCACCCCGAGCACGACGGCGCTGCTGAGGCTGACGTGCGCGACGACGACGTCCGGGCGCAGCGTCCGCAGGCAGCGCCAGAGTCTCGGCAGGAAGAGCCGCGCGGGCCGCAGTGGACACTGCCTGACCTGCGCGCCGGCGACCCGGAACAGGTGGGCGAGACTGCCCTCCGTGCCGCCCAGCGTGACGAAGGTCTGCGCGAACTCGTCGGCGGGCACCGCGCGACAGATGTCCAGGGAGACCGTCTCGGCGCCACCCCGATCCAGGGAACCGACGACGTGCGCCACCCGCACTGTCACTGCGGACCTCCTGGTACCGAGCGATCCGGTATCGATCAGATCGGACGCGACGCGCCCCAGTTTTGTCCATCTTAACAGCAAAGAAGGGTAAACGTCCGTTATGGTCCAACGATAGCTCGAGGAGGTCGCCGGTGGAGAGCATGGCCCGGACCGACAGACCTGCCGCGTCGGCGCGGCTGCGGATCGTCGTGGTGTTGAAGACGAACACCGGTGGCCTGTGGACCGTCCCGCAGGTCGAGGCCCTCCGGACGCGCGGCCACGACGTGCGGATCGTCGTCCCGCCAGGCGAGGGCCGGCTGACGGCCGAACTCCAGGCACGGGGCTTCCAGGTGCTCGCCTCCCCGTTCGACTTCCGGTTCCGGCCAGCGCCCGGCGTACTGCGGGCACTGTGGCGGCTGCGCCGGCTGCTGCGCGACCTCCGTCCCGACGTCGTGCACTACCACCTGTACGCCTCGGCGATGGCCACCCGGCTCGTCACCG
This sequence comes from Plantactinospora sp. CNZ320, assembly GCF_002846275.1. Taxonomy (NCBI): domain Bacteria; kingdom Bacillati; phylum Actinomycetota; class Actinomycetes; order Micromonosporales; family Micromonosporaceae; genus Plantactinospora; species Plantactinospora sp. CNZ320. The sequence goes on along the minus strand of NZ_PJMP01000001.1, from coordinate 404,637 downwards.
TCGGACTGGCCGCCCGCAGAGTCCACATGGTCGCCGGACCGCTCTTCCTCGAATCACCTGTCATCCGGCGGGTCGAGCGACTGCTGTGGCGGATGGACGATCTCGTCGTCTGCGGCACCGAGTTCACCTCCCGGCTCTACGGGCGACTCGGCTGTCCTCCCGGCCGGCGGCCGGTGGTGACCTACGGGGTGGACACCGAACGGTTCAGCGTCGACCGGCTGCTGCGCGAGCGCGGCCAGCCCACGCACGATCCGGCACGGGCGGAGCTGCGCAGGAAGATCCGTGCGGATCTCGGGGTGGCCGAGGACGTGCTGCTGGTGGTCATGGTCGCCTTCGTCTACCCGCCGCGCCACCTGGTGCACCGGGGCCGGGGCATCAAGGGCCACGACATCCTGCTCACGGCCTGGGACCGGTTCCACGCCCGGCACCCGCGCTCGCACCTGCTGCTGGTCGGCGGCGGATGGAACGAGGCCGGCCGGGTACACCGGGCCGAGCTGCTCAGGCGCTTCCGGGTGGCGGAGCGGGCCGACGTCACCTGGACGGACTCGGTCACCGAGGTCCGCGAGGTGTACGCCGCAGCCGACCTCAGCGTCAGCCCGTCCCTGTCCGAGGGGCACGGTGCGGTCGTCGAGGCCAGCGCGATGGGGGTACCGAGCATCGTCAGCGACGCCGGCGGGCTGCCCGAGACCGTCGACGAGTACGCCGGCTGGGTGGTCCCGGCCGACGACCCCGGCGCACTAGAAGCGGCGCTCGACAGCGCCGGGCAGGAGTTCCTCGCCGGACGCCTCGCGGACCGGGGGGCGAACGCCCGGCGCCGGGCGGTGGCCCTCTTCGACAGCGCCGCCGCGGCCACCCGCCTCGCCGCGATCATCGAACACTCCGTCGCGGCGAGGTCGGCCCCGAGGGTCAGGTCAGCAGTTCCCCGTTGACCCGGCGCGGAATGCCCAGCGGGTTGGCCGCCCGCAGCGCTGCCGGCAGCAGCTCGTCCGGCATCCCCTGGTAGGCGACGGGACGCAGGAAACGGCGCACCGCGGTGACCCCGACCGAGGTGTGCAGCGAGCCGGTGGTGGCCGGCCATGGGCCGCCGTGCTGCATCGCCCAGGTCACCGCGACTCCGGTCGGCCAGCCGTTCCAGATCACCCGGCCGGCCCGCCGGGCCGTGAGGTCGACCACTCGGGCCGCCACCAGATCGTCGGCGCCCTCGCCGTGCACGGTGGCGGTCAGCGCACCGGGTACGACGGCCAGCGCGGCCAGCAACTCCGCCTCGTCGGCGTACTCGACTAGCAGAGCGGCGGGGCCGAAGCACTCCTCCAGCAGCCGCTCGGCGTGCCGGACGAGGTCACCTGCCGAGACCGCGAGCAGTTGTGCCCCGGCCCGGTATCCGGGCTCGTCGACCGGGGCGGGCGGAACCACCGTCCGTACCCCGGGCACCCCGGCCAGGGCGGCGGCACCCTCCCGGTAGGCGTCGCGGATCCGGGAGTTCAGCAGCGGGCCGAGCGACGCCGCGCCGACCGCCTTGTCGAGTACCCCCTCCAGCTGGTGGCCGGCGGGCAGGAAGAGCAGGCCCGGCTTGGTGCAGAACTGCCCCGAACCGAGGGTGACCGAGCCGACGAACGCCTCCGCGATCGTGTTGCCCCGGGCGGCCAGCGCGGCCGGGGTGACCACTGTCGGGTTCAGCGAGCCGAGTTCGCCGTAGAACGGGATCGGGTCGGGACGGCCGGCGGCGAGGTCGGCCAGTGCCCGCCCACCGGCGGCGGAGCCGGTGAAGGCGCCGGCCGTGATCGCTGGATGGGTGATCAGGGCGCGACCCGCCTCCATTCCGCGGACCACCGCGAAGGTGCCGACCGGGGCACCTCCCTCGGCGAGCGCGTTGGCGACGAGTGCGCCACAGAGGTCGGAGAGTCCAGGGTGGCCTGGATGTGCCTTGACCACCACCGGACAGCCGGCGGCCAGCGCGCTTGCCGTGTCGCCGCCCGGCACCGAGAAGGCGAGTGGGAAGTTCGACGCCGCGTAGACGGCCACCGGGCCGACCGGGACCAGCATCCGGCGCAGGTCCGGTCGGGGCGCCGGCAACGCGTCCGGATCGGGCAGGTCGATCACCGCCTCCAGGAACGACCCTTCCGCCACGGCGTCGGCGAACATCTCCAACTGCACCCGGGTCCGGGTCAGCTCGGTGTGCAGCCGGGCCGTGCCGAGGCCGGTCTCGGCGTCGCCGAGCGCGACGATCTCGTCCCGGGAACCCTCCAGTGCGGTGCCGATCCGGCGCAGCAGGTCCGCGCGGGTGGTCAACGGCAGTGCCGCGTACGCCGGTGCGGCGGCTGCCGCCAGCCGGCAGACCGCGTCCAGTCCGTCGGTACCGGTGTGCGGCACCGGGTCACCGGTCGGCGCGCCGGTGTAGGGGTTCATCGGCTGGTCGGTGTCCATGCCAGTCTCCGTCGGTCCAGTGTGGTTCACGGGGCGAGAACCAGTTTCCGCAACATGCTGTCGAGGGCGGCGGCGTCCACTCCACCGGGCCAGCCCCGCAGCAGCGTGCCGCCTCTGGCGACGACCACCACCGCCGGTGGTTCGCGGACCGCGTACGCCCGCGCGATGCGCTGGTCACCGTCGACCAGTACCGGATATTCCACCCGGTGCCGGCGGAGGTACTCCTGGAGGGCGTCCGGTTCGTCCTCGCCGGCCACCCCGACGAAGACCACCCTGTCACGAAGGTCGCGGGCCAGCTCGCCGAGGGCGTCCTGCCGTTCGGCGCAGGTGTTGCACCAGGAGCTGAAGAAGGTCAGCACCACCGGACGGTCGGCCCACAGCTCCGCCACCTCGAGCGGACTCCCGTCGGTAAGCGTACCCGTGACCTTCGGCGCGCCCGGCAGCCCGGTCGGCGTCGGTCGCAGCGCCAGGTCGCCCGGCACCGGATCGGGCAGCACGGCGGCGCCGCCGGCCACCGGCGGGGCCGGTTCGGGTTTGTCACCGGTGCAGCCGGCGGCGAGCGCCGCGACCGTCACGGCGATCCCGGCCAGCGCGGCCAGGCGTCCCCGGCGCGGCGGAGCAGCTCGGTGCGGCGGAGCAGCTCTGTGCGGCACGGCCACCTCGGGCTCGGCAGGTGTCCGGGCGGTCACGACGGCACCACCGCGACCAGCGCCGGCCCTTCGCTGTCGTCCCTGGTCAGCGGGATCGGCCGGCGGTCGTCGACGATCAGCCGGTACGCGTCCCGGTCGGCCACCGAGACCGGGACGGCGAACTCGCAGAACGTCGGTACACGCTGCACCTCGAGGTCCTCGGGGAAGGTCCGGACCGAGGTGCCGGGCGGCAGTTCGCCCTCGGCCAGCGTCTTCCCGGCACCGTCCACCACCCGGTACACCGCCCTGTTGTGGAAGTGGGTGTACGGCCCGGTGCCGGCACACTCGACACCCTCGGGCCGGATGTTGATGTCCCGGACCAGTACCCGGACGGTCATCGCGGCACGTGGCTCCTCCTCGTCGCCGCAGCCGGCCAGCGGTGCGAGCAGCAGCAGCGGCAGTACCGCCAGCAGGTGACGGTGACGGACCCGCCGCATCGTCCCTCCTCGGATGGTTCCCTGGCGGGGTGCCCGGGAGGTGGCGGGGGGTGCGCCACCTCCCGGGCGTCGTGCCCAGCGGGTCAGGACTTCTGGACGCGGCACTGCTTGGTCACGGTCTTCGTCGGGTCGCTCTCCGAGGTGGCGGTGAGCCTGACCACGCCGGTCTGGGTGGCCGACGGAGTCGCCCCGACCGAGACCCGAACCGTGCTGGACCTGCCGAACCCGGCGGTGGCCAGGGCGTTCGGCAACTCCACCCGCCAGCCCTTGCCGCCCACCGAGGCGGAGAGCCGGTAGACGTCCGACTTGAGGTAGGCCGTCGCGTTCTCCGGGTGGGCCTGACCACCGGCCGCGTAGGCGCCGGTGTTGGTGAGGGTGAACGAGCAGGTGACGCCCCGGTTTGTGGGCCGGGTCGCGGTGGTCACCTCCCCGTTGGACAGCGCCACGCCGTGACTGCTCGGTCCGGCCCCGTCCAGCGACCGCACCGCCACCGTGTACGACAGCACGCCGTCGGCGTCGCGCTTCAGGTCGAGTACGTAGAAGTGCAGCCGGTTGGCCTCGTCGACGTACTCGTACTCGCTGCCCGACCGGGTGCCGGCGTGGAACAGCGCGTCGGAGAGCTGCCGGTAGTCCCCCATGGTGATCTTCTGGGGGGTGCCGTCCGGCTGGTAGAAGTCGATCATGTCGATGTCCTGCGGGTTGGCGTCGATCACCCAGACGAAGGGAGCGCTGTCGGCGTTCTTCGTCTTCGACACCAGCACGCCGCTGTCCGGGGTGAACGAGTCCGCACCCATCCGGTCCACGACCTCGACGGTGTAGTTGTTGAAGTTGCCGCCGTCGCAGAGCGGGTCGGTGCTGGTGTCGCAGGCCGGCGACCGGTCCCGGTTCAGTGCGATGTTGATCCCGGTGAGCCCCTTCGGACCGGCGTCCACCGCCCGGGCGGTCACCGTCGCCACCACCATGCCGGAGGTGGCCAGCGCCTCGCGGCTCAGCCGCAGCAGGTGCTCCTCACCGAGCAGACCGATCTTCATCTTGTCCCGCACGGTGTGCAGCGAACCCATCGAGCCGCCGTTCACAGGTGGGATCTGCCACCTGGTGTGCGGACCGCCGGGCCCGTTGAACGAGCCGCGCGACATCATGCTCCAGATGCCGGTGTACGCCCGCCGCAACGGCGTGCCGTACGGGTTGTTGTAGTTGTCGCCGATGCTCAGCAGGTGGCTCAGTTCGTGCGCGTACACGCCCATGCCGGAGCTCTCGGCCTGGGTCGAGGAGCCGCCACCGGCGTTCGGCCAGATGGTCGAGGCCGCCTTCCAGGAGGTCCACTCGACATACCGGGTACGCGCGTAGTTCGGCAGGTTCGGATCCGGCGGTCCCCAGGCGTCCGGCACGTCCTCCTTGGTCTGGAACATCATCTGGCCGAATTCCTGCCAGGTGGACGACTCGTCCTGCCCGGCGGAGAGGATGAAGACCAACTCGAACGAGTCGGCCACCTCGTCGCCGACCGCCGCCCGCCAGGCGCCCAGCCCGTCGGTGCGGATGTTCTTGGCACACTGCTCGCCGCTGGGGCAGGCGCCCGGGTTGAAGCCGTTGTCGATGCCGTACTGGTAGGACTTCGCCGGCATCTCGTACGGGCCGAAGCCGGTCAGGTCCACCCCGTACCGGCCGTTGGAGTCCTGCATCCAGTACTCGTGCAGGGTGTGGCCCCTGTTCAGCTCGGTCGGCCTGTTGAGGAAGTCGGTGTAGAAGGTCGCCACCTGGTCACGCGGGATGTTCGCCGCCGTCGACTGTGGGTTGCCGAAGACCGTCGACCGGGCCCGCTGGGTGACCACGAACGGCTGGTCCGGATAGTCGAGGGTGACCAGAGCGATCTTGAAGTTGCGGACCGAGCCCGCCACGGTCGGGTCGGCCCAGTTGGTGTTCGGCGGCGTGACGTAGTCGTCCCAGGTCATGCCGTCCGGGTTCTCCCAGGCCTGCGGGTCGAGTACGTCGAACGGGCCGGTACCGCCGGCCGGGTTGCCCGGCGCGGCCGAGGCCGGCGTCGTGGCGACCCCGGCGACAAGCGTCGCCACGAGCGTCGCGGCCAGTGCCGACCGCCAGCTGGACAGTAGCTGCATCCAGTCACCTCTCGTTCGTAAGGAAGGGCCCCTTCATATCGCATTTTGTAGATGCGGGGGCCCTTCCTAACACCTCCGGCGTGAGCTCATGATCATGCTGACGCGAATCTATGCGCCACGGTTCGTGGCGTCACCCTACAGATGTCGGCGGGTGCTCCGACATGTTGCGACACCTGCCGAATCCGGGCCGGGACAGGTGCGGGACGGCCGGTCAGATCCCGGAAGCCCCGGTCAGATCCCGGAAGCCGCAGTCAGATCCGGAAGCCGCAGTCAGATCCGGAAGCCCTCGGGGAACGGGTCCTCCGGGTCGAGCAGGTACTGCGCGGTACCGGTGATCCAGGCCCGGCCGGTCACCGTCGGTACCACCGCCGGCAACTCGCCGACTGTGGTGGTGCCGACCAGCCGGCCGGTGAACCGGGTCCCGATCACCGACTCGTTGACGAACGGCGTCTCCAGACCGAGCAGGCCGCGCGCGTGTCGCTGGGCCATCCGGGCCGAGGTGCCGGTGCCGCACGGTGACCTGTCCACCCAGCCGGGATGGATCACCACCGCGTTGCGGGCGTCGGCGCCGTCGGTGCCGTCCTGCACCACCTTGTGGACAGTCCGGAGATCCGGGCCGAGGCGGTCCGCTCACTGCTCGCCGAGGGCGTGGTCGCGGCCGACGGCCCGGCCAACGCTGTGGTGGCGCAGCTGGTGCCGGCCCGGGGGCAGGTGCTCGACGAGGTGGCCCGGATCGCCCTGGAACAGGTGCTTGTGGCCACCCGCCGCTGGCTCGGCGTACGCGAGGCGCTGCACCTGGTCCGGCACGACCAGGGCGTACTGCTGACCTGCGCTGGTCAGGGTGCCGGCCGCCCGTCCGCCGAGGCGACAGCCAGGCACCTGAGCGAGGCGCTGCACAAGGCGACCCGGAGCCTGCCCTCGGTGTCCCGGGTGGTGGTCGGGATCGGTGAACCCCGTCCCCGGCTGGCCGACGTGGTGCACGCCTACGAGGAGGCGCTCCAGTCGGCCCGGGTGGGTGGTCAGCTTCCCGCGCTGGGCCCGATCGTCTCCTGGTCGAACCTCGGCATCTACCGGATGCTGTCCCGGATGAACGGCCAGCACCTCGACGTCGCGGGCGTGCATCCAGGGCTGGAACGCCTGCTGCGCGACGAGTCCAACCAGGTGCTGCTGGAGACGCTGGAGGCCTACCTCGACCTGGCCGGGAACGCGCACGCCACGGCCGAGCAGCTCCGGCTGCACCGGACCACGCTCTACTACCGGCTGCACCGGGTGGAGCAGCTCGCCGAGACCGACCTCAAGGACGGCAACGAGCGGCTCTGCCTGCACCTGGCGCTGAAACTCGGCCGGCTCACCGGTCACTACCGACCGGCGAACTGAACCTACGGCTGTCGCCCCGGTTGACGTCCTGGCCGCCTCCCCGGGCAGCCGGGCCGCCGGACGGTTCGGTGCCGGAAAGCTTGACGCTGGGCGGCTTGACGCCGGAAAGCTTGACGCCACACGGGTTGGCGCCGGCCAGGTAGTCGGCGATCTGTGCGTCGGTCCAGCCGTGGCTGGCCCGCAGGCCACGGGCGATGGTGGCCAGGTACGCCGGGGCGGGCGGGTTCGGCGGCACGTCCCCGGCCCGCCAGGGTGCGGTGAGGGTGAGCACCGGGTGCCCGTCGAGGATGCCGGCGCAGACCACCGTCTCGTACCGGCCCGGACCGGTACTGGCCCGACCGGCGGCGACCGCGGCGGCGATCAGGTCCAGCGGACCGCTGGGCAGCCGGTGCATCTCCTGCGCAGCGACGTCCGCGAACTGGTCGGCGGTGAGCAGGTACGCCCGAGCGGCCACCACACCGGGCAGTCCCGGGTCGTAGAAGGCCATCCCGCCGGACCAGGTCCGTGATTCGAGGGCGAAGTAGAGGCCGCCGGGAAGCAGCACCGGTCGGTCGTCCCGGGGCGGACTGCCGTCCCGACACCCCGGATGGTCACGCTGACCGCCCACCGGTCGGCCACCACCGAGGTAGCAGCCGAACCGGTCGGCGTCCAGGTTCGACCCGTATGCGGCGTACCAGACCGGGTCGAGGCGGGCCGCCCGGTCGTCGGGACGGCGGACGATCGGCAACGGTTCGCGTCCGGCCATGAGCCATCATCCACCCTCCAACCCCGACCGACCGGCCGGCGGAGTCCCGTTACGCCGTACGCAGGTCAGGCGGCGGGGACGTACTTCTCCAGGTCGTCGAGGATCTTGCCGGCAGCGGTGACACCGATCCCGGTCATCCAGGTCTCGTCGGCAACCACGTACGCCTTGCCGGCCTTGACCGCCGGGAGGTTCTTCCAGAGGCTGCCACCTGTCACCCTCGCCTGCTCGGCGGCGGCCTTCTCGCCGAACGCGGTGACGAAGATGATGTCCCCGTCGACCTCGGAGATCCGTTCCGGGCTCACCTTGTCGAACCGCTTGTCCTCCTTGTTCGCCAGCAGTTGCCGCTCCGGCCGGCCCAGGCCGACGTCACCGAGGACGAGGCCGGAGAAGGACTCCGGGCCGTACACCCGGATCTCGGTGGGCCGGAAGCGGACGATCGAGATCTTCCGGGCGGCGGCGTCGCCGAGCCTGGCACCGAGGTCCCTGGCCCGCTTCTCGTACCCGGCCAGCAGGTCCTTGGCCTCCTGCTCCTTGCCGAGCGCCTTGCCGTCGAGGAGGAAGTTCTCCTTCCAGGTGATCCCGACCCGCTCGGTGAAGACGGTGGGGGCGATCGCGGAGAGCTCGTCGTAGAACTTCTCCTGCCGGAACTTGCTGCCGAGGATCAGGTCCGGCTGGAGCGCGGTGATCGCCTCCAGGTCCGGCTCGGTGAGCAACCCGACCTGCTTGATTCCGGCGACCTTCTCCGCACCGAAGTACGACGGCCAGCCGGCCACCTCGCCGGCCTGGGCGGCACCGACGGGCACCACACCGAGGGAGAGGGCGCTGTCGATCTTGTCGGAGTCGAGTACGACGACCCGCTTCGGCTGCGCCGGCACCTCTGTACTGCCCATCGCGTGGGTGATCGTCCGGGTTTCGGCCCCGGCCTCCTCGCCGACCACGGGATCGCTGCTGGTGCAGCCGGCCAGGCCGGCGCCGAGAGCGGCGACGGTGAGCAGGGTCAGGACTGTGCGGCGCATGTGGAACCTTTCTCCAGGGACAGTGTGCCCAGGGCCGGGACGACAAGTGGCGCCGCGGTCACCGGGCAGGGCACGACGACACAGTCGAGCCCGAAGACGTCGCGGACCAGGTCCGCGGTGAGAATCCGTCGGGGCGGTCCGGCGGCGACCACCGCGCCGTCCCGCATCGCGATCAGATGGTCGGCGTACCGGGCGGCCTGGTTGAGGTCGTGCAGGACGGCGACGACTGTCCGGCCGCGCTCGGTACGCAACCGGTGCAGCAGGTCCAGCACCTCCACCTGGTGGGCCAGGTCGAGGAAGGTGGTCGGCTCGTCGAGCAGCAGCGCCTCGGTGTCCTGGGCCAGCGTCATGGCGATCCAGACCCGCTGCCGCTGCCCGCCGGAGAGGGTGTCGACGGGCCGCTGCGCCAGCGCCTCGACGTCGGCCAGCACCATCGCCTCGCGGACCGCCTCCTCGTCCTCGGGCGACCACTGCCGCCACCACCGCTGGTACGGCTGACGCCCCCGGCCGACCAGGTCGACCACTGTCACCCCCTCCGGCACCAGCGGGCTCTGCGGCAGTACGCCCAGCCGGCGGGCGACCGCCCGGGTCGGCAGGTCCCGGATCGCCGCCCCGTCGAGCAGCACGGTGCCCCGACGCGGGGTGAGCAGCCGGGCCATGGTCCGCAGCAGGGTCGACTTGCCGCAGGCGTTCGGTCCGACGATCACGGTGAAGGCGTCGGAGGGCAGGTCCAGGTCGAGACCGTCGATGACTGTGCGGTCCTCGTAGCCGACCGTCAGATCACGGGTGGAGAGCATCTAGGAGACCTTCCGTCGACCACGGAGCAGCAGGTAGATCAGGTACGGCCCGCCGAGGGCGGCGGTGAGTACCCCGGCCGGAAGCTGGGTAGGGGCGAAGAGCCGCCGGCCGGCGAGGTCGGCGAGGACCACCAGCAGGGCCCCGACCAGGGCGGCGCAGAACAGCGGCGGCCGTTCGGCCCGGACCAGCCGCCGGGCCATCTGCGGTGCGGCCAGCGCCACGAAGTCCACCGCGCCGACCTGGGCGGTGACCATCGCGGCGGCCAGTACCCCGGTGGTGGCCAGGCCGATCCGGCGGGCGACCGGGCGCAGCCCGATCCCCCGGGCGGTGTCGTCGTCGAGTGCGCTGCCGTTGAGCGCCCAGCCGGCCCAGGCCAGCACCGGCAGCAGCACCAGCAGGGTCACCCCGAGGTACGCCGCCTCCTGCCAGCCCTTGCCGGCAAGCGTGCCGACCAGCCAGATCTGCGCCCGGATCCCGTCGATCGGGTCCGCCGAGAGCATCACCACCTCGGTCAGCGCCCGCAGCGCCACCGCGACGGCGACGCCGGCCAGCACGAACCGCTGCGCGGCGAGACCGTGCCGCAGGCCGAGCAGCAGCACCACGACCGCCGCCAGGAGCCCACCGGCGAGCGCGGCGGGGGCGATCAGCGCGGCACTCGCCCCGGTGGTCAGCGCCACGGTGGCGGCGAGTCCCGCCCCCTGGCTGACGCCGATGACGTCGGGACTGGCCAGCGGGTTGCGGGCGACTGTCTGGATCAGCGTGCCGGCGATGCCGAAGACCGCCCCGACCGCCACCGCCAGGACCACCCGGGGCAGCCGCAGTTCGAGGACGACGAGGTCGTAGCGGGTACCGGCGCCGAGCAGCGAGGCGAGCACGTCCTGCGGGGCGACGTACGGGGTGCCGAGGGAGAGCGCCAGCACCACGGCGGCGGCGAGCAGCACGACCAGTACCCCGCCGACGAGCAACGGCCGGTGCCGCACGACCAGCCGGGTGGGACCGAGCCGGAGCAGGGTACGCCCCAGCGGCACCGCCGTCATCGCCTCGCTCCGCCCGGTCACGCCGTCACCACCCGTGCCCGGCGGATCAGCAGGACCAGCAGCGGCGCGCCCAGCAGCGCGGTGACGATGCCGGCCGGCACCTCACCGGGTGGCGCGACGAGCCGACCGATGATGTCGGCGGCGAGCAGCAGTACCGGTCCGAGCAGCGCCGCCACCGCGAGGGTCCAGCGATGGTCGGCGCCGACCAGGGCGCGGGCCAGGTGCGGCACGGCGAGCCCGACGAAGGCGATCGGCCCGGCCGCGGCGACCGCCGCCCCGATCAGGAGTACCGCACCCGCTCCCCCGGTGAGCCGGATCAGCCCGATCCGGTGACCGAGCCCGCGGGCGACGTCGTCGCCGAGCGCGAGCGCGTCGAGGCCACGGGCGGCGTAGAGGGCCAGCAGGACGCCGGCGAGCACGAACGGCGCGACCTGGCCGGCGACGGCCGCGTCCCGGCCGGTAAGCCCTCCGACGACCCAGAAGCGGTACTCCTCGAAGGTGTGGGCGTCGACGGTGAGCAGGGCGATCACCATCGCACCGAGGCTGGCGTCCAGGGCGACACCGACCAGGGCCAGGGTCACCGGGCTGGCACCCTCGCGGGCCTGGTTGGCGATGGCGAAGACGAGCAGGCCGGCGAGGAGGGCGCCGACGACACCGAACCAGACGTACCCGGCCAGGCTGCCGACCCCGAACACCGCGATCGCGAGCACCACGCCGAGGGACGCACCGGCGCTGACCCCGAGGATCCGGGGCTCGGCCAACGGATTGCGGGTGAGTGCCTGGAGCAGCACCCCGGCCAGCGCGAGGGCGGGACCCACCACGAGGCCGAGCAGGGTACGCGGGACGCGCAGTTCCCGGACGATGGTGCTCGCCTCGCCGCCGTCCGGTGCGACAAGCGCGTGCCAGACCTGGGCGGGTGCGAGCGGCTTGCTGCCGAGCGCGAGGCTGGCCAGTACCGTCAGGGCCAGCAGCACGGCCACTGTGCCGGTGACCGCGACGCGCCGGCCGACCCGGCGGCTCGGCCGGGTTCCGGTCGTGCTGACCTCGGCCGCTACCGTCGTCACGATGGTTCTCCGCACCCCTCGAATTAGGTTCGGCTAACCTTACGATCCCCGTCCTGCCGCAGCTAACCGGGATGGCAGATCTCACCTTGGGAGGTCCGTGCGCCGGGTGCGAACCGGCGGACGCGTCGGCACCACCGTGCTGGCCGCCACCCGACCGCCGCCACCCGACCCCGCCCTTGGCAGGATGCGAACGATCGTGCTATCAATGCCCTGTGAGCAAGGGTGCGGCCACCCGACAGGCGGTGCTGGCGGAGGCGACCGAGGTCGCCAGCCGGCTCGGCCTCGGCGGCCTGACGATCGGCTCGCTCGCCGCCCGGCTCGACATGTCCAAGAGCGGTCTGTTCGCACACTTCCGCTCCAAGGAGGCGCTGCACCTGCAGGTCCTCGGCTACGCCCGGGACGTCTTCACCGCCGAGGTGGTCCGCCCCGCGCTGCGCGCCCCCCGGGGTGAGGCCCGGCTCCGCGCCCTCTTCGAGAACTGGCTGGCCGCCGTCAACCTCGCGGCCGGCTGCCTGTTCGTCTCCGCCACCACCGAGTTCGACGACCAGCCGGGCCCGGTCCGGGACCAACTGGTCGCCGACCACAAGGATCTCGCCGACGTCATCGCGCAGATCTTCCGTACCGGGATCGCCGAGGGTCAGTTCGACGAGGCCGCCGATCCGGAACGGTTCGCCCACGACCTGCACAGCGTCATGCTCGGCGCCTTCCACGCACGACGCCTGCTGGGTGACCCGCGCACCGAGACCTGGGCCCGGCAGGCCTTCGAGGCCCTGCTGGACGCCGCCCGACCGAAGTCCGGCTGAACGCACCACACAACCCCGAGGAGCCGTCATGACCAGCCCACACGTCCGCCGCAAAAAAAGCACGATCGTTCGTTCCTTTAGCCGCGCCGCCATAGTCGGCGGTTCGCGGGTCCTCTTCGGCGTCCTCGAACACCTGGCCCCGGCAGCCGGCGGCCGGCTCGCGCTGCGGCTCTGGTGCACCCCGCCCCGGCTGCGCGGCACCGCCCCCACCCTGCCGGCCGGGCCAGGCGGAGCCGCCACCTTCACCGGCCCGTACGACGGCGCACCGTTCACCGTCGAGGTCAACGGCGGTACGGTCACCGGCCGGGCCTGGGGCAGCGGCCCGTACGTCTACCTGGCGCACGGCTGGGGCGGCTCGGCCGGTCAGCTGCACGGCTTCGTACCCGCGCTGGTGGCGGCCGGATACCGGGTGGTCGCCTGGGACGCGCCAAGCCACGGCCGGTCCGGACCGGGCGCGCTCGGCCCGCACCGGAGCACGCTCCCCGAGTTGGCCGACGCGCTGGTGGCGGTCGTCCGGGCCCACGGGCCGGCGCACGCCGTGATCGCCCACTCGCTCGGTGCCACTGCGACAGGGCTCGCCGTTCTCGACGGGCTGCCGGTGGGCCGGCTGGTGATGATCGCGCCGATGGCCGATCCCCTCCCCTACATCCAGGTGTTCCGGCGGGCGCTCGGCATCGGCCCCAGGACCGGTGACGCACTCGTCGCCGGAATGGAGGCACTGGTCGGCCGGCCCGTCACCGACTACGACGTTGGCACCCGAGCCCGCGGGGCCGGTGTGCTGCCACCGTTGCTGATCGTGCACGACCGCAACGACCGCGAGGTGGACCCGGCCGACGCGGCCACCATGGCCACCGCCTGGCCGGGCCGGTTGCATCGCACCACCGGGCTCGGGCACGCACGCATCCTGGGCAACCCCGAGGTCGTACGCCGGGTGGTCGACTTCGTCGCCGAGACCGAGCCGGGGAGCCGGACCACGCCACCGCCGACCGGCCGGACCGGTGAGGCCGGGCGCCGGACCGAGAACGAAGGTGGAACCGAAAACGAAGGTAGGACCGAGAACGGAAGTGGGACCGGAAACGGAAGTGGGCCCCGGGCCGAGCGCCGGGCCGGGAACGAGCCTGGGATCGGCAACGGACGCGGAACCCACGAAACCCTTCCGGTACCGCAGGAGGTGGTGTGATCCGCGGCGGTCCCGCGATGGATTGACCACCGCCGGGTACCGACCCGAAACGTGAAACCCCGTGCCACACTTGCCGGGTGCGGCGCCTGGTGATCATCCTGACTGCGGCGGTACTGGCGCTTCCGGTGGCCGGCGCGGCGGGCGGGGCGGCCACCGCCGGGCAGCCGTCCCGGCAGGTGGCGGCCGGCGGTCACGCCGCCGCACCCGGCTCCGCGGTCTGCACCGTCGACGACGAGCGGCTGACCGAGGTCTCCGGGCTGGCCGCCACCGATGACGGTTACGTGGTGGTCAACGACGGCTCCGATGTGGAGAACCGACGGCGGATCTTCTTCCTCGACCGGGACTGTGCGGTCACCCGCACCGTCCGGTACCCGTCCCGGCCCAGGGACACCGAGGACCTCGTCCGGGCGCCGGACGGCACGATCTGGATCGGCGACATCGGCGACAACGACCGGGTACGCGAGACCGTGGCGCTCTGGAAACTGGCCCCCGGCGCCCGGTCACCGGTACTGCACCGGCTCAGCTATCCGGACGGCGCCCACGACGCGGAGGCGCTGCTGCTCTCCGGCGACGGTACCCCGATCATCGTCACCAAGGACTCCGGCACCCCGGGGCTCTACGCCCCGGCCCGGGACCTGCGGGCCGGGCAGACCACTCCGCTGCGCAGGGTCGGCCAGTTCACCCTGCCCAGGAGCACCACCAGCAACCCGTTCTCGATCTTCGGACGGCAGCTCGTCACCGGCGGCGCGGTCGCCCCGGACGGCAGTCGGGTGGTACTGCGCACCTACGCCGACGCACTGGAGTTCGACGTCACAGGTGGCGACGTGGTCCGCGCCGTCACCGAGGGAACACCCCGGGTCATCCCGCTGCCCGACGAACCGCAGGGCGAGACGGTCACGTACGCCCCGGACGGGACGGCACTGCTGACCCTCTCGGAGAAGGCGGAGGGCGAGTCCGCGGCCGATCCGGTGCTGCTGCGCTATCCACTGCCGGATCGGGAGCCGAAGCCCTCCCCGTCGCCGAGTGTCACCGCCGGGGCGGCCGGCGACGAGACGCGACTCGACCGGGACCGGGCGGCGCAGTCGGGTCAGGACGTGACCGGCCGGTTCGTCGGCGCGGTAGTGCTGACCCTGCTGCTCCTGGTGGCGGTCGGCGCGCTCGCAATCTGGCGGGCCCGCCGCCGGCCGTCCGGCCGAGGTCGATGACCGGCACCCGAGTACGTCGTGGCGGGCGGCGCGAGGGCTACCGGAGCCCCACCGACCGGCGCGCCTTCGTCAACGCCCCCTGCTGCTCGCCCGGGAAGTAGCCCCAGGGCCAGGACGAGGCCCGGTCGCCGCCCCGCTCCAGGTGGGTCCGAGCCCGGTCGCGTACTCCGGCCCTGCTGTAGTAGGCGCCGAACATCTGGTGCGCCACCATCAGCCACGGATGGTCGGCGTAGGCGGCGGCACCGGCGAGGAACCTGTCGGAGGCCGCGTCGACCTCGGTCCGCGCGGCGCGCTTCTTCAACGGGCCGCTCGTCATCACCCGGTACATCCGGGTCGCCACGTTGCCGACCATCCAGCCGTCGACCCAGACCTCGATGTACGCCTGGGGCGCGAGCGACCAGAGCGGGTGCCCGTCCGGCAGGGTGGTACAGCGCTCACGGGTGAACCCGAGCATCTGGTCGGTGCTGCCGTACCACTTGCGACACAGCACGCTCAGCCGCTGGTGGTTGCCGAGGAACGAGTCCGGGGCGAGCGCGAGCAGCCGGTTCCAGACCGCGTGCGGCTCGTCCGGGTGGATCGGGGCCGCCTTGGCGATGCTCTGCATGACGATCCACGGCACCGGATCCTCCGGCGCCAGTTTCGCCGCCAGTCGCAACATGTCGCGGGACTCGCGGGACAACTCCAGCAACCCGCGTACCTGCTGCTCCGACGTGTACCGCAGCTGGGCCGCGCCGCGAGCGGCCCACGCGGCGGCCCGGGTGGCGGACCCGGCCAGCAGCCACCAGTGCGGATCGTCGGCGGCCTGTTCCGCTTCGGCCCGCAGGGTGCGCAGCTGCGTGATCCCGGCGTCGCCGAGCACGTCGACGTAGAGTTCGCGGCGGTCCGGGCCGCCGGCACCCTCGGCCAGGGCCCGGTGTGCGGGGGCCGGGTCACCGGAGGCGAGGGCGTCGACCGCGTGCTGTAACACCGGGTCGGACCAGGCCAGGTTCATGTCGCTGGGCAGTGTCACGGCGGCGGACACTATCAGGTCGGGTCCGCACCCCGCTGGCCGTGACGACCCGCCGGTGCACCGACCCGCTGGTTCGCCGATCCGCCGGTGCACCGTCCCGCCGGGTCAGCCCCGGTCGGCGCCGTCGAAGAGCCGGCGGTACTCGCCGTAGCCCTCGCGTTCGAGGTCGGCCAGCGGCACGAAGCGCAACGAGGCGGAGTTCATGCAGTACCGCAGCCCGCCCCGGTCCCGTGGGCCGTCGTCGAAGAGGTGCCCGAGATGGCTGTCCCCGTGCGCCGACCGCACCTCGGTACGAACCATCCCGAGGCTCGCGTCGTCGATGTGCACCACGTTCGCCGGCTCGATCGGCGCGGTGAAACTCGGCCAGCCGGTACCGCTGTCGTACTTGTCGACGGAGGCGAACAGCGGCTCGCCGGAGACGACGTCGACGTAGATGCCGGGTTCCTTGCTGTCCCAGTAGGCGTTCCGGAACGGCGGTTCCGTTCCGCTCTCCTGGGTGACGTGGTACTGCTGCTCGGACAGCCGGGAAACGGCCTCCGGGTCCTTGCGGTACTCCTTCGACACCACAGATCCTCCTTGCCCGGATCCTGCCCGGACGGGTACGCCGGGCACTGCACCACCACGGAAAGGCGCTGGTCGCGCGGGCGGCGGAGCCGGAGTGTGCTACCCGGCCGTCGGCACCGGAAACACCGGCCGGGCCTGCTCACCACCGGGCCGCCCGTCGGTGCCGATCCCGGTGCCGGCCACCTCGCCCGGGTGGTCGAGCCCGGCGAGCTTGCGCCGCACCTCCCCCGCCTCGATGTGGTCGACCTCGACGAGCACCTCCAGCGCCTGCCGCCAGACGTCGGCTGCGGCGCGCAGGTCACCGAAGGCGTGGTGGGTGTCGCCGAGATGCGACAGGGTGATGCCCTCCAGGTGGCGGTCACCGAGTGCCCGGTAGAGCCGCAGCGCCTGGTCGTAGCAGTGCAGCGACTCGGCCCGGTGGCCCAGGTGGTGGTGTGCCCGGCCCAGGCTCCCCCAGGTGTTCGCCTGGCCGTTCCGGTCGTCGAAGTCCTGGAGCTGGACGAGGGCCTGCTCGCAGTAGGCCAGTGCCGAGGAGTGGTCCTCCAGCAGGGTGAGGTACCAGCCGACGGCGTTGCGCGCCCGCGCCTCCCCGTGCCGGTTGCCGGCCGCCTCGAACAGTGCGAGCCCTCGTCGGGAGTGGTCGAGCGCCTCCGGGAGCCGCCCTCGGCGTTCCCACATCAGCCCCAGGTTCAGGTGCGTGTGGCCCTGCCCGACCCGGTCACCGGCCCGACCGTACAGCTCCAGGGCGTGGCGGAGCTGGGCGTCCGCGTCGTCGAGGCGACCCAACCGGGTGTAGGCCCGGGCGAGGAACCGGTGCGCGACGGCCTCCGCCACCGGGTCGACCAGCCGACGTGCGGCGGTCACCGCGGCACGCTGGGTGGCGACCAGGTCGTACCAGTGGCTGCTGCGGTCCAGGTAGGTGGCGAGGATCCAGCCGAGCTGCCACGTCTGGGTGTCCCGTCCGGTGCCGGCGGCGTACTCGAGGAGGGCAAGCAGCACCGGGCGCTCGGCGGTGAGCCACTCCAGTGCCCGCTGGTGGTCCACCGGACGCTCGGGTGTGACCCCGAGGCGGATCCGGCGGAGCGGGATCGGAGCCGGTTCGGTCCGCAGCAGGGCGTCGGCGGCGTCCCCGCTGTGCAGGTAGTGGTCGAGCAGCCGGTCGACGGCAGCCCGGCGTCGCCGCTCCGAGTCGACCTGCTCGGCCACCTCTGCCGCGTACGCGCGCACCAGGTCGTGTGCGGCGTACCGGCCGTTGGACCGCTGTCCGACCAGGTTGGACCGGGTCAGTTCGGCAAGCGTCTCGCGGGTCTCGGCCGGCGGCCGGCCGGCCAGACTCGCCGAGGCGGCGGCCGAGATATCCGGCCCGGGATGCAGGCCGAGCAGCCGGAACAGTCGCGCGGCAGCGGGGCTCAGCGAACGGTACGACCAGGAGAAGACGGCCCGCAGGTCGGTGGTCGGGTCGCCGGTGCTCAGCGCGTCCAGCCGGCCGGCACCCCGGCGCAACTGGCCGGCCAGCTCGCCGAGGGCGAGGTTCGGGCTGGTGGCGACCCGGGCGGCGACGATCGCCAGCGCCAGCGGCAACCCGGCACACCTGGCCAGGATCTCGGTCACCGCCTGCGGTTCGTCGGCGGTCCGGGTCCCGCCGATCCGCCGCAGCAGCAGTTCCCGGGCCTCCCGGGCCGGCAGCGGGTCGACCGGGACCGGCCCGGCGCCCTCGATGGCTACCAGGTCCGCCAGCCGGGCCCGGCTGGTGACCACGGCCAGGCAGCCGGAACCTCCGGGCAGCAGCGGCCGGACCTGGGCGGCGTCCCGGGCGTTGTCCAGCAGCACGAGCATCCGCCGGTGGAACATCTGGCTGCGGTAGAGCGCGGCCTGGGCGTCCAGTTCGGTCGGAATCCGCTCGGCGGGCACGCCCAGCGCGTCGAGGAGCTGCCGTACCGCCTCGGCCGGACCGACCGCCGGACCGGCGGGGTCGAAACCGCGCAGGTTGACGTAGAGCTGGCCGTCCGGGAATCGGTGCGCCACCTGGTGTGCCCAGTGCACCGCCAGGCTCGTCTTGCCGACCCCGGCCGTGCCGGAGACCACGGCGATCACCGTCGCGACCGGTCCGGGCGGTCGGGTCGACCGGTCCAGCAGTCCGTCGAGCCGGGCCAGCTCGGCCGTCCGGCCGGTGAACTCGGTCAGGTCCGCCGGAAGCTGCGCCGGCCTGGGTGCGCTGCGGGCCGCCGTCAGGGTCACCGTCTCCGGCCGGGCCGGCCGGACGGCCGGCCCCTCGTCGTGCAGCAGCTCGGCGTGCGCCGCCGCCAGCGCCGGCCCGGGGGCCACGCCGAGGTCGTCGGCGAGCCGCTGGCGCACCTCGTGGTACGCGGCGAACGCCTGCCCCCGGCGCCCGGCCGCGTGGTACGCCCGGATCAGCCGCGCGTGCGCCGCCTCGTCCAGTGGCGCGGCGACCGCCGCCTCCGCGAGGATCGGCAGCCCTTCGGCGGCCCGACCGGCGGCGATCATCACCTCGCCGTACCTGCCGAGTGCCGCCTGCCGCTCCCCGGCGAGTGCGACCACCTTCGGATGGCTCGCCAGGGTGGGTACGTCGGCAAGCGGCGCACCGTGCCACAGCGCCAGTGCCTCGCCGAGCAGTTCCGCCGCCGTGTCGAGCTGCCCACGCCGCTGCGCTGCGGTGGCCGCCCCGATCCGCTGGCGGAACCGGGTGACGTCCAGCCCGCTGTCGGGCAGGTGCAGCGCGTAGCCGTCGCCGACGAGTCGCAACACGGTGCCCTGGTCCCGGGGTCGCCGCTCCGGTTCGAGCAGCCGGCGCAGGTGCTTGACGTGGGTCTGGATGACGTTCGCCGCGCTGGTCGGCGGTTCCCGGTCGTACCAGAGTCCGCTCATGAGCTCGGCCCGTTGCAGCGGTTTCCCGCCGGCCAGCGCCAGCAGGCCGAGCACCACACGTCGAGCTGCGGGCCCCAGGTCGAGCGGTTCGCCGTCGCGCCAGGCCCGCACCGGACCGAGCAGCTGAATCCGCACGAGCGCCCCCCGCCGTCCGTCCATCAGCCGCCGCGCACGGACGATCCGGTGCGGCGGCCACTGCCGTCGAACTTAGATCAGCGTCGGTTGATGTGCCTATCGGACCAACGGCCGTTTCCGGGCATGCTCGAAAATGTCGCCCGGGGTACCGGGTCCCGTCTCCGCCGGTTCGTCCGGAGCCGTCCCGTACCGGACCGGCTGCCCGGGGTGCACGGGGCGCGGCGGTGGCGATTACCGGTACCGCTGCCGGGTAGCCGGTCGCCGTGGGTGGGCCGACCAAGGAGATCGGGGAGCAGGAGGAGACCGACCGCGCCGAGGGCTTCAGTGACGGCGTACTCGCGATCGTCATCACCCTGCTGGTGCTCGACCTGCGGGTGCCGGAGGTCGAGCCGGGTGGGTTGCTTCCCGGGCTGTTGGACCAGTGGCCCAGCTACGCGGCGTACGTGGCGTCGTACCTGTACATCGCAGTCGTCTGGCTGAACCACAAGGCCACGTTCCGCCGGATCCGCCGGGCCGATCGCGGGCTGCACTGGATGAACCTGCTCGTCCTGTTCACCACCGCACTGCTGCCGTTCCCGACCGCCGTGCTCTCCCGGGCGCTACAGGAGCACAACGTCGCCGACCAGCGCGTCGCCGCAGCCCTGTACGCGCTTGTCGGTGCGCTGCTCTCCGCGAGCTGGCTGGCGTTCTACCACTATCTGGCCACCCACCGGTACCTGCTGGTCGACGGGGTCGACGAACGGTTCTTTCCCAGTGAACGGCTCCGGGCCCTGGTCGGGCTGGTGCTGTACGCCGTGGGCGGCCTGCTCGGCGTCCTGGTCACGCCGCTGGCCGGCCTGGTGATCTTCATCCTCCTGCCGCCGTTCTACGGCGTCACCAGTTCCGGCCTCTACAGCGCGCCGCTGATGTCGAGGCGGCGCTCCCGGGGCGGCGCCGGGAGCTGACCGGCGATCGAGCCGCCGAGGGTACGGGTGGTGGCTCGCCGACCGGGGTCGACGAGCCACCACCGGTTGGGCAATGGTTACTGTCCGGCGCCGTTCCAGTCGACGAGTTGCACGATCACCCCGTTGGGGTCGCGCACCTGGAAGGCCCGCTCACCCCACTCCTCGTCGGTGAGCGGCATGGTGATCGTCACGCCCTCGGCCTGGAGGCGGGCGAGTTCGCCCTCCAGGTCGTCGACGACGAAGGCCAGGATCAGCCCTCGGGCGTGGTCGTCACGCTGGTCGGCCGGCAGCGTCGGCAGGCCCTGGCGCAGGAAGATGACGTTCATCCCGGCGTCGTCCCTGGTCAGCGACGCGAAGCCGTCGGCGGCCATCGTCTCGTGGAACCCGAAGTGCTCGATGAGGAAACGGCTGGAGGCGACGACGTCCGCCACGTTCAGCGAGACGGCGGAGGAGGTGATTTTCACAAGCGGCTCCCTGAGGATCGATTAACTCCTTACATCGTACACTATACGGAGTACAGTTATTCCCCTCGAGCCGGGCGGGGCGGCCGACACACCCCGCCCCCAGGCGGGCGGTTCGCACACCTGTCGGGTAATTTCAGTTGCTGGCCGTCGCCCGCCGAGGAGCGCTGGCGCCAGGCGGCCCCGCCCGGACAGGAGATAGCGCAGGCATGGGTAAGCGGACGGTTCACGTCTCGGACTTCAGTGGCAAGGTGGTCTCCTCCGCCGACGAGGTGGTCCGGATCGTGGTGCTGGACCACCCCGACCTGGTCGCCGGGCCGGTGCAGCTGGAGGCCGAGCCGACCGAGGTCGAGAGCATCGACGACGCCGCACTCGACGTCGCGGTCGTGGAGATCCACGACGGCCGGCCGGGCGAGGCTCCCCGCCGGGTGGTGCTCACCGCCAGCGAGTTCGACGCGCTCGCCACCGACGTGCCGATGGCCCAGCTCCTGCGGACCGCCGAACGGGTACGCCCGGCCAAGGCGAGCCGGGAACGGGTCGACTACACCACCCTGGAGCACGCCGGCAGGCCGCACCGGGGCCGGGTCACCGAGGAAGAGGCGCGGTTGGTGCGCGAGCACCTCGACGAGGTGAACAAGCGGCTCGCCGACGAGGGGATCCGGCAGATCGACCCCGCCGACCCCGAGCACGCCGCCCGGTACGGCTTCCCCACCGACTGAGCGGACACCGACTGACCGGCTCCCGACCGGCCGGACTCCTCCGGTACGGCTATCCGGCCGCGCCGGCCCGGGTGGCGGCGGCACTCGACTCCGGGCGAAGCGGGAAGTGGCACGCCACCCGGTGTACGTCGCCGGCCAGCGGCGGCTCCGTCTGGCAGATCTCGGCCGCGATCGGGCAGCGGGTACGGAACCGGCAGCCGGTCGGCGGGTTCAACGCGCTCGGCAGCTCGCCCCGGATCGTCACGCTCTCCCGGTCCGCCGCGGCGGCATCGGGGCGGGCGGACGGGACCGCGTCGATCAGCGCCTGGGTGTACGGGTGCCGGGCGGACCGGACCACGTCGTGCGCCGGCCCCACCTCGACCAGCTTGCCCAGGTACATCACCCCGATCCGGTCCGACATGTAGTCGACGACGGAGAGGTCGTGGCTGATGAAGACGTACGCCAGGCCGAGTTCGCGTTGCAGGTCCCGCATCAGGTTGAGCACCTGCGCCTGGATCGACACGTCGAGCGCGCTGACCGGCTCGTCCCCGACGATCAGCCGGGGTTGCAGGGCCAGCGACCGGGCCAGCCCGATGCGCTGCAACTGACCGCCGGAGAACTCGTGCGGATAGCGTTCCAGTACCCGCCGGGAGAGCCCGACCTGGTCGAGCAGGGTGGCGATCCGGGCGCGCCGGGCCGCACCGTCGGCCACCTGTTGGATCTCCAGCGGCTCGGCCAGGATCGCGTCGACCCGCATCCGGGGGTTCATCGCCGCGTAGCTGTCCTGGAACATCAACTGGACCTGCCGGTGCATCCGGCGGCGTTCCCGGCGGTCCAGGCTCGCGATGTCGGTACCGTCAAGCACGATCTGCCCCGCGGTCGGCCGCTCCAGCCCGACCACCAGCCGACCCACGGTCGACTTGCCACACCCGGACTCGCCCACCAGGCCGAAGGTCTCGCCGGGATGGACCTCCAGCGACACCCCGGCGACCGCGCTCACCTGGCCGGCGGCCCGGCGCAGCAGCCCGCCGCCGTTCGCCGGATAGTCCTTGACCAGCTCGCGGACCGACAGGATCGGTTCCGCGCCGACCGGCCGGGCCGGCACCGCGACCCGTTCGGATCGGCTCGCGGACGCCGGCTCCACGACGACTGCGGCCTCCGGTCCGGCTGAAGCCGTGGCATCCGGTCCGGCTGGAGCCGAGGCGGCCGGTCCGGCTGGAGCCGAGGCGGCCGGTCCGGCTGGAGCCGTGGCGGCCGGTCCGGCTGGAGCCGTGGCGGCCGGTTCGGACACCGGCGGGGTGGGTGGCTCGGCCCGGTCCGGGTGCCGGTCGACCGCCGGTGCGGCGGTCGGGACGACTGTCGGCGTGGAGACCGGGTGCAGGCAGGCGTACTGGTGCCGGCCGGTGGTCAGGGCGACCTCGGTGTTCCGGCACTCCTGCGTGGCGTGCCGGCAACGGGGTGCGAACCGACAGCCCGCGAGCGGCCGGGACAGGTCCGGCGGCAGGCCGGGGATGCTGTAGAGCCGGGCGTCCGGCTCCCGGGTGGCCGACTCCGGCAGCGCCTCCATCAGCGCCTCGGTGTAGCGGTGCCGGGGTGACCGGAAGAGTTCGCCGGTGGAGGCGGTCTCGACCACCCGGCCGGCGTACATCACCGCGACCCGGTCGGCCCGACCCGCGATCACTCCCAGGTCGTGGGTGACCAGCACGACCGCCATCCCGAACTCTTCCCGCAGGTCGTCGATGAGTTCGAGGATCTGCCGCTGGGTGGTCACGTCGAGCGCGGTGGTCGGCTCGTCCGCGATGAGCAGCCGGGGCGAGCAGACCAGCGCCATCGCGATGGCCACCCGCTGGCGCATCCCGCCGGAGAGTTCGTGCGGATGGTTGTCGACCACCTTGTCCGGGCGGGGCATCCCGACCCGCCGCAGGATGTCGATCGCCTGCTCCCGGGCCTGCGCCCTGCCGACCCCCTGGTGCACCCGCAGCGGCTCGGCGACCTGGGCGCCGATCCGCATCGTCGGGTTGAGCGAGGTCAGCGGATCCTGGAAGACCATGCCCATCCGGACGCCACGGATCCGGCGTACCTCCTGGGGTGGCAGCGACCGCAGGTCGCGGCCCTCGAAGAGGATCTCCCCGCCGACGACCTCGCCACCGGCGGGCAGCAGGCCCATCACCGACAGCGCGGTCATCGTCTTGCCGCTGCCCGACTCGCCCACGATGCCGAGGGTCTCCCCCGGCCGGACCGCCAGGCTGACGTCGTCCAGCGCGTGCACGACGCCGCGCCGCAGCGCGATGTCGGTACGCAGGTGCCGCAGCTCCAGCAGCGGGCCGGACTCCCCGGACGCATCGGCCGGTACGGCGTGGATCGGTGTGCTCATTCCTCTACTCCCGCTAGCGTCGCCGGAGGCGGACCTCGAAGGCGTCCCTCAACCCGTCGCCCATGAAGTTGAAGGCGAGCACGATGAGGATGATGGCGATTCCGGGCGGATACAGCAGCCACCAGTGGCCGCTGTAGGTGTCCGCGAGCCCGTCGGAGAGCATCCCGCCCCAGTTCGCGGCCGGCGGTGGTACGCCGAGGCCGAGAAAGGAGAGGTAGGCGACGTAGAGGATCGCGTCGGCGACCTGGAAGGTGGCGTTCACGATCACCGTGCCGATGGCGTTCGGCACGATGTGCCGGCGTACCGCCCGGCCGCCGGTGCCGCCCATCGCCCGCATCGCCTGGACGTACTCCCGGGAGCGCAGGGTGAGTGCCTCGCCCCGGACCAGCCGGGCCGGGCCGAGCCAGGCGAAGGCGCCGATGATGACGATCAGCATCGGCACGCTCGGCGTGACGATCGCGGCCAGCAGCATGAAGAGGAAGAGCGACGGGATCGACATCATTGCGTCGACCACCCGCATCATCGCGGCGTCCACCCAGCCGCCGACGAAACCGGCGACGGCACCCCAGAGTGTGCCGAGGAAGGTGGCGAGGATCCCCGCCGCCAGCCCGACCACGATCGAGGTCTGCCCGCCGATCATCAGCCGGCCGAGCTGGTCGTAGCCGACCCCGTCGGTACCGAGCGGATGCCCGGCGCCGGGTGGCAGGTGCACCTGGGTGAGGTCGGTGTGCACCTGGTCGGTGTGGTAGAAGATCGGCCCGAGGAAACAGACCCCGGCGAGCAGCACGAAGAGGCCGAGGCCGACCAGGGCCAGCCGGTTCTCGCAGAAGACCGCGACGCCCTGCCGCCAGAGGCCGCGTACCGGGGCGTCGTCGTCGGCGGCCGGCTGCGGTACCCCCACCGGTGGGGTGGCGGCCAGTTCGGTGAGTGTGGTCACGAGGTGCTCC
The DNA here is from genome assembly GCF_002846275.1 of Plantactinospora sp. CNZ320. Taxonomy (NCBI): domain Bacteria; kingdom Bacillati; phylum Actinomycetota; class Actinomycetes; order Micromonosporales; family Micromonosporaceae; genus Plantactinospora; species Plantactinospora sp. CNZ320. Next base: position 379,730 of record NZ_PJMP01000001.1, on the reverse strand, counting down.
CCCGGAGTCGTACCCGCGGGTCGACCGCGGCGTAGAGCAGGTCGGCGATCAGTGCCCCGAACACCGTCGCCACCGAGATGATCAGGGTGACCCCGAGCAGGATCGGGAAGTCACGCTTGAGTGCCGCCTGCCAGAAGAGCTGTCCCATGCCCGGGAAGTTGAACAGCGACTCCACCACCAGGGCACCGCTGAACAGCGCCGGCAGGTACATCCCGAGCAGCGTGATGACCGGGAAGAGCCCGTTGCGCAGGGTGTGCCGGACCACCACCCGCCGTTCGGAGAGGCCCTTGCTGCGAGCCGTCCGGACGTAGTTCTCGTTGAGGTTGTCCACCATGGACGAGCGGACGTAGCGCGAGTAGACCGCGATGGTGACGATCGCCAGGGTGACGGTGGGCAGCACCAGCCCGGCCGGATCGGCCAGCACCTCGCCGACGGTGAAGCCCTGCGGCGCCTCCGGCGGCAGGACCGGCCAGACCTGCGAGAATCCGATGATCAGCATCAGGCCCATGAAGAAGATCGGGGTGGCGTACGCCAGCAGCGACAGCGAGGTGATGGCGTAGTCGGGCCAGCGGTTGCGGCGTACCGCCTGGATCACTCCGAGCGGGATCGCCACCACGATCGCCAGCAGGGTGGAGAGCAGCGACAGCACCATCGTCTTCGGCAGCCGCTGGGTGATCGCCTCGGTGACCGACTGGTTGAGCTGGAACGAGTAGCCGAGGTCGCCGTGCAGCAGGCGCTGGACGTACATGCCGTACTGCTGGATCCACGGCCGGTCGTAACCCATCTCGTGGTTGAACGCGGCCAACTGCTCCAGCGTCGCCTCCTTGCCCAGCGTCGCCCTGGCCGCACCGCCGGGCAGCAGGTGCAGGAGCAGGAACGCGATCACCGTGACGAGCACGACGACTATGAGAGCCTGGCCCAGGCGCGTGACGAGGTACCGGACCACCTGCGGATCCCTCCCCGGTCGGGGGCTCCGGCGGCACCCGCTGGTGGCACCGCCGGAGCCGGACGGTCAGTGACTGCCGACTACTTCCAGGACCAGTCCTGGAAGTACATGTTGTTCATCGGGTCCTGCGGCTCGACCCCCTGCAACCCGGACCGGTACGCCGAGATCTGGAACACCGGGTTCGGCATCCAGAGCACCGGCAGGTCCCTGGCGAGGAAGTCGTTGTACGCCTTCAGCGCGGTGTCGTCGCCGCTGAACTGGGTCGCCTCGATGAGCTGGTCGGCCTGCGGGTTGCTGTAGCTGCCCAGGTTGACCGGCGCGTCGGTGGCGAAGAGCCGCTCGCCGCTGGCGAAGGCCGGGTAGTACCAGCTGCCCTGGGAGCCGAAGAAGGACATGTCCCACGAGCAGGTCGCCTCGGTCGGCTTGCAGGCCGGGGTGACCGCGACCGAGTCCGGCACCTCCTTGATGGTCAGCTCGATGCCGAGCTTGGCCATCTGCGACTTGATCTCGGCGAACATCTTCGTGGTGGCGGCGAAGCCGCTCTGGCTGGTGACCGTGAAGGCCAGCGGCGTACCGGCGGCGATGCCCTGGCCGCACTGGTTCGCCCCGGCGCCCGGCGTCTGGCAGGTGGTCTGCCCGTCCGGGGTGACCTTCCAACCATGACTCTCCAGCAGTTCCTTCGCTTTGTTCGGGTCGAAGGAGTAGACGCAGCCGTTCTCGGCGGAGTCCGCGGTGCCCGGCTTGAGCGGCACCGGGCCGCAGGTCGGCTCGGCCATGCCGGACCAGATGACCTTGTTGATGGTCGGCTGGTCGATCAGCATCTGCATCGCCTGGCGCAGGTAGTCCTGCTTGAACAGCACGCCCGTCTTCGGGTTGTTGAAGTTGAGCTGGAGGTAGGTGATCGACCAGCCGTACCAGGGCGCGACCCGGTAGTCCCTGGACTCCAGGTACGACCGCTGGGAGAGGTTGGCCGCCGGCACGTAGCCGTAGTCGATCTCACCGGCCCGGAGCACGTTGAACTCGGCGTCGTCGCTGGTGAACGGCCGCAGCACGATCTTCGACAGCTTCGGGGAGTCGGTGCCGGAGTAGTTCGGCTGGGCGGCGAGCACGACCTCGCCGTTCGGGACGTACTTCTCCAGCTTCCAGGGGCCGCTGTTGACCTTCCAGAGGTCGTTCGTGGCGTACGTCTTGGGGTCCTTCGAGGCCGCGATCAGGAAGTCGAAGACCTTCCTGGCCCCCTCCGGGGTCTTGTCCAGGTCGCTCACGCTCGCGGTGGCGGAGTCCTTGTCCCAGACGTGCTGCGGCATCGGGATGATCCGGTTGAGCTGGTTCCCGACGAACCAGGCGGTGTTGTAGACCTCGGTCGTCGTCACCGAGAAGGTCTTGGCGTCCTTGATCGTCCAGGCGGCGATGTTGTCCGGGAAGCCGCCCTTGCGGTAGGACGCCCACTTGTCCTTGTTCGCCGTGACGACGTTCCACCAGAAGTCGATGTCCCGGGTGGTGATCGGCTTGCCGTCGGACCAGGTGTTGTCCTTCAGCGTGATCGTCAGGGTCCTGCCGCCGTCGCTCACCTCGGGCGGATTGGCCAGCGAACGCTCGGCGTCGATGTTGTACTTCGCCGACCCGTCGAGCCGGTACTGGTAGAGCGGCCGGTACTGGGCGTTGCCGAAGATGGCGTTCTCGCCCTGGGTGAAGCCGGGGGCCGAGATGGGCAGGATCCAGTTCGGGGTCCGGAAGGCGACCGTCGCGGTGTCCTTGCCCTGGCTTCCGCCCTTCCCCGACGAACTGCTGTCGCCGCCACAGGCGGCGAGGCCCAACCCGAGGGCGAGCGCACCGGCCACGGCCACGGTGCGGAGTGCGCCGCTATGGAATCTGCTCCTCATGAGTCTCCTCGATCAAAGTGCCCGTGGCCCGCGTCGCCGGGCGCGGTCGGCACCGCGTCCAGGCTGCGCTTCCCGAGCGATCAATGCGGAGAATGTATAGGCGATTAAGTTTCGCGTCAACGAAACTAACCCACTTCCTTCGGAGACTTTCATCAGGATAGGATCAAAGCCGCCGAAGCATCGTCCAGGACCGGTCGACCGCATACCCTTCGCGGTGATCCACGTCCCGTGCCTGGCGGTAGCCGCGAGGAAACCTGGACGTTCCGGCTGGAAGAAGGAGAGGTATGTCGGACCCGTCGATCTCCGCCAACCTGCGCGACCAGACGCTGAGCCTGCTGGCCAGCGGCGAGGCCACCTCCCGGGCCGACCTCGTCGAGGCGTTGCAGGTGGCCCCCTCGACAGTCACCGGGGTGGTACGCCGGCTGCTGGAGGAGGGCGCCATCCTGGAGGAGGGCGTCGGCCGGTCCACCGGCGGGCGACGGCCCCGGATCCTGCGCCTGCGCAATCCCGAGGGCGTCTTCGCGGTCGCCGAACTCGGGGCCCGGCACGCCCGGGTCGGCCTGAGCACACCCAACGGCCGGCTGCTCACCGCCGAGGAGATCGCCATCGACATCGCCGCCGGCCCCGGCGAGGTCTTCGAGGTGGTCGGCGCCGCCTTCACCCGACTGCGCGGCGCGACCGCACCCGGTCAGGCACTGCTCGGCATCGGCGCCGCCATGCCCGGCCCGGTCGAGTTCCCCCGGGGTCGCCTGGTCGGCCCCGCCCGGATGCCCGGCTGGAGCGGCGTCGACGCCCAGGCCGAACTCGGGGCACGCTTCGACGTACCGGTGGTGGTCGACAACGACGCCAAGGCGGCGGCGATCGGCGAGTACGTCACCAGGGGCCGCGACAGCGGCGACATGATCTACGTCAAGGCCGGTACCGGCATCGGCGGTTGCCTGGTCAGCGGCGGTCAGGTGTACCGGGGCGGCCGGGGACTCAGCGGCGACGTCACCCACGTACGGGTGGCCGACAGCGGCGAACGGCAGTGCTCCTGCGGCAGCCGGGGCTGCCTGGAGACCGTCGCCAGCGGCGCCGCGCTCGCCGCCCAACTCGCCGAGCAGGGCCAGCCGATCACCAGTACCCGGGACGTCATCGGGGCTGTCGTCGACGCCGAACCGGCGGCGGTGACGCTGGTACGCCGGGCCGGTGGGCTGCTCGGGGTGGCCCTCTCCGGCCTTGTCAACTTCCTCAACCCCGACGCCGTGGTCATCGGCGGCGCCCTCTCCAGCCTCGACGTCTACGTCGCGGCGGCCCGGGGCATGCTCTACGAGCGCTGCCTGCCGTCGATGACCCAGTCCCTTTCCATCGAGGCCAGCGTCGCCGGCCCGGATGCCGGCCTGGTCGGCCTCGGGCATCTGGTGCGCGCCGTGGCCGACGCCCGACCCGCCTGAGGAGCTCCACCCGTGCACCGTCCCCTGCGGATCGCCATCGGCGGCATCCACATCGAGTCCAGCACCTTCTCGCCGCACCTGAGCACCGCCGACGACTTCGAGGTCACCCGGGGCGACACGCTGCTGGCCCGCTACGCCTGGCTCTCCCCGGCCCAGCCGTGGGCCGCCGACGTCGAGTGGCTGCCGCTGGTGCACGCCCGTGCGCTGCCCGGCGGCGCGGTCGACGCCGCCAGCTACGACGCCTGGACGGCCGAGATCGTCGACGGGCTCGCCCAACTCGGCCCGGTCGACGGGGTACTGCTGGACATCCACGGCGCGATGAGCGTGGTCGGCCGGACCGACGCCGAGGGCGACCTGGTCACCGCCATCCGGTCGGTGATCGGGCCGGAACCGTACGTCTCGGCCGCCATGGACCTGCACGGCAACGTCTCGCCGGTGCTCTTCGCCGGCTGCGACCTGCTCACCTGCTATCGCACCGCGCCGCACGTCGACGTCTGGGAGACCCGGGAGCGGGCCGCCCGCAACCTGGTCGAGGCGCTGCGCCGGGGGCAGCGCCCGCACAAGGCCCTGGTGCACGTGCCGATCCTGCTGCCGGGCGAGATGACCAGCACCCGGGTCGAACCGGCGCGCGGGCTCTACGCCCGGATCCCCGAGATCGAGGCCCGGGACGGGATCGTGGACGCCGCGATCTGGATCGGCTTCGCCTGGGCCGACCAGCCGCGATGCCGGGGCGCGGTGGTGGTCACCGGCACCGACGCCGCCGCCGCGACCGGGGCGGCCCGGGAACTCGGCGAGCACTTCTGGGACGTCCGCGACGAGTTCGCCTTCGTCGCACCGACCGGCAGCATGGACGAGTGCCTCGACACGGCACTGGCCGCCGTCGCGGAGCCGGGGCGGCGCCCGTTCTTCGTCAGCGACTCCGGCGACAACCCCGGGGCCGGTGGCGCCGACGACGTCACCTACGCGCTGGCCCGGATGCTGGCCAGGCCGCAGATCCGGGACGGCGCGGTCCGCGCGGTGTACGCCTCGCTCGTCGACCCGGACGCCGTCGCAGAGCTCGCCGACAAGCCGACCGGCAGCCCGGTGAGCGTCCGGGTCGGCGGCCGGATCGACACCCGGGACCCCGGTCCGGTACGCCTCGACGGCGTACTCGAGGCGGTCGCCGAGGACCCGGACGGTGGGCGGTGCGTCAGCGTACGGGTGGGTGGGCTGAGCGTCTTCGTCACCTCGCGACGGATGCAGTACCGCCAACTCGCCTCGTACGCCCGGCTGGGCGTGCAGGTGCGCGACGTCGACCTGGTGGTGGTGAAGATCGGCTATCTCGAACCGGAGCTGTTCGAGGCGGCCGGGGACTGGCAGCTGGCACTGACGCCGGGCGGGGTCGACCAGGACATCGAGCGGCTGCCCTACCAGCACCTGCTCCGGCCCGTCTTCCCGCTGGACCGCGATTTCGTCGCGGACCTGACCGTGGCGACCCGGTGATCCCGCCAGTCGCCAGCGTCCGGTCCGGCACCTCGCCTCCCGCGCGATCGTCCGACGGTCGCTGCGTCCTCGCCGTCGACGTCGGTGGGACGACCATGAAGGGCGCGGTCTTCGGCGAGCAGGGCCAGCTCCGACACTCGGTGGTGCTGCCGTCCCGGGCCGACGACGATCCGGTCGGCGCGCTCCGGGAGCTGTGCCGACGGCTGCACGACAGCGCTCTCGCCGACGGCGTCGAGCCGGCCGGGATCGGGGTGGTCACCCCCGGCATCGTCGACGAGGCCGCCGGCCTGGTGCGGTACGCCGCCAACATCCGGTTCCGGGACGTGCCGCTGCGGGCGCTGGTCCACGACGACCTGCGGCTGCCGGTGGCGATCGGGCACGACGCGCGGGCGGCCGGCGTCGCCGAGGCGGTGGCCGGGGCCGGCCGGGGACTTGCCAACTTCGTACTGCTGCCGCTCGGCACCGGCATCGCCGCCACCGTGATGCTGCACGGCGAGCCGGTACCGGGTACCGCCTGGTCGGCCGGGGAGGTCGGGCACATGCCGGTACACCCCGGTGGCGAGCCGTGCGGCTGCGGCCAACGCGGTTGCCTGGAGGTGTACGCCTCGGCCGGCGGGCTGGCCCGGCGCTACGCCCGGCTGGGTGGCACCCCCGGGCTGGACAGCCGGGGCATCGCCGCTGCCGCCGCCACCGATCCGCTGGCCCGTTCGGTCTGGGACACCGCCACCCAGGCGTTGGGGATCGCGCTGGCCACCCTGACCCTGACCCTGGATCCGGCCCGGATCGTGCTCGGCGGCGGCCTGGCCGAGGCAGGTGCCCAGCTCTTCGACCCGGTACGCGACGCGCTGCGTTCGGCGCTGGCCTGGCGGACCGCGCCCGAGGTGGTGCCCTCCGCCTTCGGTGCCCAGGCCGCCCAGGTCGGCGCCGCCATCCTGGCTCGCCGGGCGGCCGGGCTGCCGGTGCCGGAGGGCTGGGGACTGCCGGTGCCGGCGACCAGCCCGGGTTGAGTACCGGTCCGACCACGAGGCGGTCGAGCGGACCGAGCAGCGGTGCCGGGGCCCCGTTGGTCGGTGACCCGGCGCCCGGGTCGGATGGTCCATAATCGATCCGGTGCCGGTACGGCGGCACCGCCATCCGCCCCCGGTCGACCACCTCAGCCGCTCCACCGATCCGACCGGTGCCCGACTCCTCGGAGGTGCCGTGAGCGACACGACCGGTCCGGCCGGCAAGCTGGACACGAACGTGGCGCACCCCGCCCGCCGCTACAACTACTGGCTGGGCGGCAAGGACAACTTCGCCGCCGACCGGCTCTCCGGTGACCAGGTGGCCGCCGTCTTCCCGACGGTGAAGCGGGCCGCCCAGGAGAACCGCGGGTTCCTGCGCCGCGCGGTCGGGTTCCTGGCCGGCGAGGCAGGCATCCGGCAGTTCCTCGACATCGGCACCGGGCTGCCGACCGCCGACAACACCCACGAGGTCGCCCAGCGGATCGCACCCGAGTCCCGGGTCGTCTACGTGGACAACGATCCGCTGGTGATGGCTCATGCCCGGGCCCTGCTGACCTCCTCGCCGGAGGGCAGGAGCGCCTACATCGAGCGGGACCTGCGGGAGCCACAGTCGATTCTGGACGCCCCGGAGCTGCGCGGCACCCTCGACCTGAGCCAGCCGGTCGGGCTGACGCTGGTGGCGATCCTGCACTTCGTACGCGACTTCGAGGACCCGTACGGCGTCGTCGCCCGGCTCGTCGCCGCGTTGCCCTCCGGCAGTTACCTGGTGATGTCGCACGGCACCTACGACGGGCTGCCGGTGGAGGCCGTCACGAGGCTGGAGGAGGCGAACGCCGCCACCGGTGGGCGCAGCCGCCCCCGCAGCCGGGAGGAGTTCACCCGGTTCTTCACCGGGCTGGAGCTGGTCGACCCGGGGGTCGTGCCGATCGGGAACTGGCGACCGGCCGCCGACAGCCAGCCGCCGGACCCGGTCGACATCTGCATGTACGGCGCGGTCGCCCGCATCTCCTGAGCACCTCCGGCACCCCACGGTCGCACCGGTCTGAAGAGTTCCTTAAGCCGACGGTCCTGACCCCGGTCGGCCGGGTGCCGGCACCTAGGATTCGGCGGTGCGTACCAGGATCGCCTCCGCGCTGATCACGACGGCGCTGCTGGCCACCGTCGGCCTGGCCGGCTGTGGCTCGGCGCCGGCCGACCAGCCGGCCGGCCCGCAGTGGGCTCCGGCGGCCGCCGGGACGGGTTCGGCGACCCCGCCACCGTCCGGTGCACCCACCGCGTCGGCGACCGCGCGGCCGACCGCCTCGGCCCGGCCGGTACCGGTGCTGCCCCGGCCGGGCAACCCGAAGGGTCGGGCCAGCGTCCCCGCCGAGGCGCGTGCGGAGAACACCGCGAAGCCGACCCGGGTGATCGGCACCGGTACCCCGGCCAGCTGCACCTCCGAGGCGGTGGTGGCGGCGGTCGCCAAGGGCGGCATCATCACCTTCTCCTGCGGCCCCGCCCCGGTGACCATCACGATGAAGGCGACCGCGAAGATCCGGAACTCGACCGGTCCCCGGATCGTGCTCGACGGCGGCGGCCGGGTCACCCTCAGCGGCGGCGGCAAGCGCCGGATCCTCTACATGAACACCTGTGACCAGGCCCAGGGCTGGACCACCTCGCACTGCGACGACCAGGACCACCCCCGGCTCACGGTGCAGAACCTCACCTTCGCCGACGGCAACTCGACAGGTGAGCGCACCGAGGGCGGCGGTGGCGGCGCGATCTTCGTCCGGGGCGGGCGGTTCAAGGTGGTCAACTCGCGGTTCGTCCGCAACCGCTGCGACCAGACCGGCCCGGATCTGGGCGGCGCGGCGATCCGGGTGCTCAGCCAGCACCGGGGCCTGCCGGTGTACGTCGTCAACAGCACCTTCGGCGGTGCCGCCGGACAGGGCGGCACCTGTGCCAACGGGGGTGCCCTGAGCAGCATCGGGGTCTCCTGGGTGGTGCTCAACAGCGTGCTGACGCACAACCGGGCCGTCGGCCGGGGCGCCAACCCGGCCCGGGGCGGTACCCCCGGCGGCGGCAGCGGTGGTGCCATCTACACCGACGGCAACCGGTTCACCGTGACGATCGCCGGCAGCGTGGTGACGGACAACCTCGCCAACGAGGGTGGCGGAGCCGTCTTCTTCGTCAGCAACGACCGGACCGGGACGATGCGGATCGAGAGTTCGACGCTGCGCCGCAATCCCAGCGCCGGATTCGAGACACCGGGGCTGCCCGGCATCTTCTTCCTCGGAGCCCGGAAGCCGACCGTCACCGGCTCCACGCTGCGCTGACGGCTGGCCGCTGGAAGCGACCAAAGTCGGCTCGCGGATTTCCTACCGAGGCTGATCCCCTCGGTTCTGCCCTGTTCTTCGCGAGGAATCGGACATCCTGGAAGCTGCCGACGGCCGGCTCGGTCGCCGGCGCCCTGCCCATGATCGTGACCTTCCGGGTGTTCCGACGCCGGTTCATCCAGGGCATGTCGACGAGCGGACCGAGAGATGACCGAGAACGGCAGCGGCCCGACCGGGGCGGACAGCGGCGCGACCAGGGCGCTGGTCGAGGAAGTGCTGATCGACGGCAACGGGGTGCTGCGGCTCGCACCCGCCTTCGTCGCCCGCGACCTGGTACCGCCCGGCCGGCGGCTCGGACTGGCCGAGGAGGCCTACGACCTCGGTGAGCGGGGTTTCGTCTGCGAGCGCTGGCTCGGCTCGACCACCCGGGCCGACAACCGGATCGGACCGCCCGACGAAGGACTCGGCCACGTGGTGGACCGGAACGGGCGGCCCCGGCTGACGCTGCGGGACGCCGTACGGGCCGCGCCGGCCGCGATCATGGGTACGGAGTACGCGGCGAGCCATCCGGAAGGGCTCGGCCGGCTCGCCAAGCTGCTCGACTACGGGGCGAGGATCCCGTACCACATCCATCCGCCGCGACGCTTCGCCGAGTTGGTCGGGCGGCGCTCGAAGGACGAGGCCTACTACTTTCCCGCCGGGGTGGAGACCGGCCCGCATCCGGAGACGTTCTTCGGGGTACATCCGTGGATCGTCCGGGAGCGGGCGTACGACGTGCTGCTGCCGTACCTGGTCGACTGGGACAGCGATCTGATCCTCCGGCACTCGCGGGCCTACCTCCAGGTCCCCGACGACGGTTTCGGGGTACCGTCCGGGGTGCTGCACGGCCCCGGCACCGCGCTGACCGTGGAGCTACAGGAGGACTCGGACGTCTTCGCGATGTTCCAGGCGCTCAACGCCGGCCGGATCATCTCGAAGGAGCTGCTCTTCAAGGACGTACGCCCACAGGACCGGCAGGCACAGGGCGAGCGGTTCCCGCTCGGGTTCGTCGAGTGGGAACTCAACGGTGATCCGTACTTCTACGAGCACAACCACGTGCCCCCGCGCCCGATCGAGCCGGTGGACGCCGCCGACGACGGCCGGGAGTGGTGGATCTTCTACAACACGTCGAAGTTCAGCGGCAAGAAGCTCGTGGTCCCCCCGGGCCGGACCCACCTGTCGACGGAGCGCGGGGTGTACTCGATCCTCGTCTGGTCGGGCGAGGGCCGGTACTGCGACCACGACGTACGCGGCGGGGACGCCGACCGCGACGAACTGCTCGTCTCGCACGACGTGGCGACCGCGCCGCACCCGGTGCGGAACACCGGCCGGGAGGACCTGGTGGTCTTCAAGTTCTTCGGTCCGGGCATCAACGACGACGCCCCGGTGATCCCCCGGGTCGCGCCGGCCTGACCCGCACGTCGAGGCTGGCGCTGCTCTCCGTCGGCCTCGTCGCGCATCTCGGCGGGGCCAGGCTTGTCAGCAGGAAGCTGGATTGCATACTGTAGTCAGCATAACGCATACGGAAAGGCACGCCGCTGCTGCGTCGCCTCGGCGCCACGCGGACGTCGTACGAGAAGGGAGCAGCCCGTGCGAGTTGCAGTGCTCGGAGCCGGCGCCATCGGCGCGTACGTCGGTGCGTCCCTGTGCCGGGCCGGGGTGGACGTTCAGTTGATCGCCCGCGGCGCACACCTGGCCGCGCTGCGGGCACACGGGGTACGGGTGCACAGCCCCCGGGGAGACTTCGCGGCGCACCCGCACGCCACCGACGACCCGCAGGAGGTCGGCCCGGTGGACTACGTGTTCCTCGGCCTCAAGGCGCATTCCTACGCCTCGGCCGGGCCGCTGCTCGAACCGCTGCTCGGCCCGGAGACCGCCCTCGTCGCAGGGCAGAACGGCATCCCCTGGTGGTATTTCCACAAGCTCGCGGGGCCGTACGAGGGCCAGCGGATCGAGGCCGTCGACCCCGGCGGGGCGACCTCGGCGGTGATGGCCCCGGAGCGGGCGATCGGTTGCGTGGTCTACCCGGCCACGGTGATCGAGTCACCCGGGGTGATCCGGCACCTCGAGGGGACCCGGTTCTCCATCGGGGAGCCGGACGGCACGATCTCGCAGCGGTGCCAGCGGTTCAGCGACGCGATGGTGGCCGGCGGGCTGAAGTGTCCGGTCGAGCCACGGTTGCGCGACGACATCTGGATCAAGTTGATGGGTAACGTGTCGCTGAACCCGATCAGCGCCCTGACCAGGGCAACCATGGCCGAGATCTGCGAGAGCCCGGGGACCCGCCGGGTGGTGGAGCAGATGATGGCGGAGACCCTCGACATCGCCAACCGGGTCGGCAGCAAGCCGGAGATCTCGATAAGCAAACGGGTCGAGGGCGCCCGGCGGGTCGGCCACCACAAGACCTCGATGTTGCAGGACCTCGAGGCGGGCAAGGAGATGGAACTCGACGCGGTCGTCGCCGCCGTGGTGGAGATCGCCGACATCACCGGTGCGCCGGCACCCACGCTGCGCACCATCTACGCCGCGACCGAGCTGCTGGCCAAGACCATCGCCCGGCCGGCGCCGACCCCCACCCCGACGGCGGCCTGACGGGTACGCCGCCCACGACCACCCGCCTACCGGCGAGGCGCTGGGCAGGTATTGCACTGGTTTTGCCGACAGAATACTGTATGCAGACCTCCTGGCGGTCCTTCCGGGCACCGGGATCCGGTGCCGGTCAGCGCAGGGACGCACGGATGCACAGGTCCCCCCGTCCCGACCCGGCGATCCTCCCCGTCCCCACCCGGCGATCTCGCCACCGCACAGGACACCCGACGCCCTGGAGGCTCCGTTGACCCTGATCCACACCCACACCCACGCCCACTTCCCGGAGGTCTGAACCATGGCCAAGATTCCCTGCATGGACGCGGTCGTGTCGGTGCTCGCCTCGGAGGGCGTCGACATCGCCTTCGGCTGCCCCGGCGCCGCGATCCTGCCGCTCTACGCGGCACTGCGGCGCAGCGACATCCGGCACCTGATCGTCCGGCACGAGGAGGGCGCCACCCACATGGCCGACGGCTGGGCCCGGACCAACGGCCGGGTCGGCGTCGCGATCGGCACCTCCGGACCGGCCGGCACCAACATGATCACCGGTCTCTACACCGCACAGGCGGACTCCATCCCGATGGTCTGCATCACCGGCCAGGCGCCGACCGGCAAGCTGCACCAGGAGGCGTTCCAGGCGGTCGACATCGTCGAGATCGCCAAGCCGGTGACGAAGTGGGCGGTGCAGGTCAAGGAGGCGGCCCAGGCGCCCTGGATCTTCCGGGAGGCGTTCCGGATCGCCCGCTCCGGCCGCCCCGGACCGGTACTAATCGACCTGCCGATCGACGTGGCACGGCAGGAAATCGAGTGGGACGCCTCGATCGACGCCCCGCTGCCGGTGGCCCGGGTCGAGCCGCACCCGCCCCGGGTCGAGCGGGCCCTGGACATGCTGCTCGCCGCCGAGCGGCCGCTGATCCTGGCCGGTGGTGGGGTGATCATCGGCGAGGCGAGCGACCTGCTCCGGGAGGTGGCCGAGACGCTGGACATCCCGGTCCAGGTCACCCTGATGGGCAAGGGCGCGATCCCGGAGGACCACGACCTCTTCGCCGGGATGACAGGCATCCAGACCACCCAGCGCTTCGGCAACGCGTCCTTCCTGGAATCCGACCTGGTGCTCGCGCTCGGCGCCCGGTTCGGCGACCGGCACACCGGGGACCTGCCGACCTACCGGGGCGACCGCAAGTTCATCCACGTCGACATCGAGCCGACCCAGCTCGGCAAGGTGTTCGGCCCGGACCTCGGGGTGGTCTCGGACACCGGTGCGTTCCTCGCCGCGCTGCTCGACGCCGTACGCCGCCGGGGGGAGCGACGCGCCCGCGGTGAATGGGTCTCACGGGTCCGCGGCCTGCGCGAGACGTTGCGCCGCCGGGACGACTTCGACGCCGTACCCGTCAAGGCGCCCCGGGTCTTCAAGGAGATCAACGAATTCTTCGGCCCGGACACCTACTTCGTCACCGCGATCGGGCTCTACCAGATCTGGTCAGGACAGTTCCAGCAGGTCTTCAAGCCCCGGCACTACCAGGTCTGCGGTCAGGCCGGCCCGCTGGGTTGGGAGATCCCGGCGGCGATCGGGGTGAAGTCCGCCAGACCCGACGCCGAGGTGGTCGGGGTGGTCGGGGACTACTCGTTCCAGTTCCTGGTCGAGGAGCTCGCCGTCGCCGCGCAGTACAACATCCCCTTCGTACTCGTGATGCTGAACAACGAGTATCTCGGGTTGATCCGGCAGGCGGAGATCGGCTACGACATGAACTACGAGGTCGACATCCACTACGACGAGTACGGCACGGACAACGTCAAAATCATGGAGGCGTACGGCTGCGCCGGCCGGCGGGTACTGCGACCCGACGAGATCGCCGACGCGCTCGCCTGGGCCAGCAAGGAGGCCCGACGGACCAGCCGCCCGGTACTGGTCGAGGTGATGATCGAGCGGGAGGCGAACACCGCACACGGACTCTCCATCGCGCAGGTGAACGAGTTCGAGCCGGTACCGGAGGTGGAGTACCGGGACGCGGTCTCGGGCTGACCGGCCGGATGGTCCGGGCTTCGGGCTCGGTGGTGAGGCGGAGTGGAGCAGGCGCGTCCCGGCCGGTGGTCGGGGCGCGCCTGTCGCAGGGAGAAGTCTGTCGGACGGAGAGACACGGGAAGCCTGCACTGCCGGCGATTCTGGAATCGGAATTCACCTCGGCCGATCCCGCCCGCTACCAGATAACGACGCCTGATTGGTAGTACATGCGGTGCGCCGAGGCGGTCGACACCGCGCGCCGGCACCCGTTGCGCTCCGCACAGTTAAGTGCATCTCGGCTACTGTATGCTATAGCCCACAACAGGGCACGAATGCTTGATCATTTTCTCGCAGCCGGAGGTAGTAAATGACCGAATGGGGGGGCTCGGCCTCACCTGCCGGCGGCAGTGGTGGTCGACGACGGCTCGCCTCGGCCCGTCGCGAGCCACGGGCCGTCCGGCAGCCCCTGGAACGGCCCGCGCCGCTGCGCCAGGCGGTCTACGACGTCATCGCCGAGATGATCATCAACCGTGAGCTGCGCCCCGGCGAGCACCTGGTCGAGAACGAACTCGCGGCACAACTCGGCGTCAGCCGGCAACCGGTCCGGGAGGCACTGCAACGGTTGCAGAGCGAGGGTTGGGTGGACCTGCGCCCGGCACTCGGCGCGTTCGTGCACGTGCCGACCGAGGAGGAGGCCGACCAGCTCCTCGCCACCCGTACCCTGCTGGAGTCGGAGTCGGCCCGGCTGGCGGCCCGGCAGGCAACGCCGGAGCAGATCGAGCGGCTGCGCGAGCTGCAGGCCGCAGGCGAGAAGGCGCTCCAGGACGACGACCAGGTGGAGTTGGTCGACGCGAACGCGGCCCTGCATGCGTACGTGGTGGAGATGTCCGGCAACAAGGTCCTCGCCGAACTGATCGCGATGGTCGACCGGCGGGTCCGGTGGTACTACTCCCCCATCGCCCGGTCCCGGGGCCGGGAGGCCTGGGATGAGCACGCGGAGCTGATCGAGGTGATCGCCAGTCGCAACGGCCGGCGGGCCGGCGAGCTGATGCGCAAGCACACCGAGCGCACCCGGGAGAGCTACCACCAGCGCCGCAAGGAGGCCGCCGAACGGGAAGCGCTGGGCTGACGCCTTCTGGCAGGTCCATCCGCAAACCGCCCGGCTGCCCGTCCGATCCGATCTGCTCCAGTTCGGCCAGTCGGGATCCGGGCGGTCGAACCGTCCATAGGACAGGCACATAGATGGGGCCGGCCTGCGGGCCGGCCCCATCCGCACGTCAGGCCGGCAGCGGTGACCGCCGGATCCTGGAGCGGCCGTGACTCCTGGCGGACTGTACGGGTTCGTGGGCGACGAACGGGTGCGGATGGCTGCCGAGTGATGCGAGGGCGCCCTCGGTCTGCTGCTGCGAGCGGCGCCGGGGCATCCTGATTCTGATAATCGGGAGATCGACTCCATTCCGGACGCCGCCCTGTCGGCTAGCTGACCGGTTCTGGCAGTGGTCGTGGACCGGGCGGCAGGATGCCCGGATGGCCGTGAACTTTCAGCTTTCCCGTGCCCGTGAACTGTCGGCCGGCGATCCGCTCGGGCGCACCTGGGTGGGCTGGCGGGAGACTTCGACGGACGACGAGTTGTGGGAACTCAACCGGGGCCGGTGGGCCCTTGCTGACCGCGTCGACAACGAGCGGTTCGCCACCCTGTCGTTCGACGGCCGTGTTCAGGTGGTCGCGGAGATCAACGGGCGGCATCGCTGCGACGATGACGGCAGAGTGAAGTGGAGGTTGTCCGGCACCGTGCTGCGCCCGGGTGACCCGGTGCACGACGCGTTGAAGGGCAGGCCAATCCCCCGACACCGCAATCCCGTCGGTTACTTCGACACCTCGGACCTGGACAGGCTGTCCGCGGCGCAGCGGGCCGGATTCGCGCGGCGGGAGCCTGTCACGATGGTGGTGACCTGGAACCCGGAGAAGTGGAACCCGGGCGGCACCTGGGCCGACCAGACGTACCCGCGGGAGGTCCGGGCCGTCGCCGACGGCGGCCTGCTGCGCCGGCAGTGGGCCACCGGCGGCCGGACCGGCGGGATCGAGCCGGGCGACCGGGTCTTCTTCCTGCGCCAAGGCGGGGTGTCGCGCGGCATCATCGGCAGTGGCACGACCACCAGCCGCATCTTCAGCGACGACCACTGGGACGACGACCGGGCCGACGGGATCGCCAACTACGTGCTGATCGACTGGGACACGCTCCTGCTGCCGGAGGACGCCTTGCCCCACGAGGTGCTGGTGGACCGCATCCCCGAGGGCGGCATCTGGCGGCCACAGGCCAGCGGCTGGGTGCTACCCCCGGCCGCCGCCGACAAGCTCGAAGCTCTGTGGGCCGAGCACCTGGGCCTCGCCACGCCCCCACCGCCGCGTGGCACGCCCCGACAGGGCTGGCAGATGGACCCGGCCCGCCGAAGGAAGGTAGAGGACGCCGCACAGGCAATGCTCATGGAGCATTTCCGCAAGGACGGCTGGACCGTGCAGGACGTCCGCTTCGGCAACCCCTACGACGCCGTCGCCACCAAGGACGGGCGGACACTCTGGCTGGAGGCCAAGGGCACAGAGACCAGCGGCACCTCCATCATCGTCACCCGCAACGAAGTCGAGTGGGCACAGGCACACCTCGGCGAATGTGTTCTCGGCATCCTCTCCGACGTCACCTTCCTCCCGGACGGCGAGGTCGACGCGTCGAGCGGGACCTTCCGCGTGTTCACCTGGAACCCGAATGGCGGTGCGCTGGCGCCTCGCGCCTACGACTTCACGCCGGACGCGGGTGACCGGTTCAACTGAACGGGCACGGCATGTTCGTGCCTGGTCGAAGACCAACGCTCTGAAACAGCTCAGTGCCGAGGGTCGCCCCGATCGGCATAAGTGGCCGATCCTCGGGCGCTGGCCCGGTAGGACCGGCCAGCGATCTGCGCCGAACGGCAAGAACCGTGGTGCGTCGATCTTCAGCTTGGTGACGGGGTGTTGCAGGGCGTGTTGCGGCATCGACCGGTTGGGTACGCTTCAGCTTCATGTGCTGGGGAGCCGGCCGGTGAGCCTGGCCGAGGTCGCCGCCGGGCTGCGCGCGGTCTTGGACGGCATCGCCCAGACACGGGCACGCACGGCGGCTGGCATCGAGGAGGCCATCCGGGCCCGCGACCAGCTCGCCACTGCGACCGCGTCCAGCCGACACCCGCTTGTCGAACAGGCAATGCAGCACCTCACGGCCACGATCGAGCGCCTGCGTGAGGCCGACCGAGACGCGGCCCTGGCAGCGGCGGCCCTTGCGGCGTACGGCCGCACCGTCGGCATCGGCCTCCCAGCCCCATCCGCACCACGCCCGGCACCTGGGCCGGCCCCGACGCGCCTCGCTGCCCCAGTGCCGTCCTGGATCCGGCAGGCCGGACGGGATCTGCCCAAACGACCGGACGATCAAGGCCCAACCCACGGCCAGGCGTTCGACTCGACCGGGACCCACTGTCGGCCGAGCCCTGGAGGAGCGGACGCAACATCGCATCCACCAGCGACCTGCGTCCGATTCGCGGGTTGAAAGGGTTTCCGTGGACGCTCACCGATCACGTGGAGTCACGAGTTGCCCAGGAGATGCGCCGGCCCGGCGCCCCACGGGAGGTCAGTCTGGTAGTCAACAAAGAGCCCTGCACGGACGACCCGTACGGTTGCGATCGGGTGTTGCGACACATCATCCCGGCGGGTTCGCGTCTCACGGTCTACGTGCGAGATCCGGACGCCCCGGATGGGGTGCGGTTGTTCGGCGAATACGAGGGAACCGGGAAAGGAATCGCGCAGTGAGCTACGTCGTCACGTGGGGTCGGGGTAACCGCCGGCCCGGCTCCACCGTCGCGGAGTTGGACGCCGCCCTCGACGAAGCCGCCGCGTCCGGCGTTCCGCAGGTCGTCGGGATCTACCCGCCGGAGCACCTGGCTGGCGACGCATCACCGTGGGACGAGCCGCTGCCGCCCGCTCTGCAGATCGGCGTCGGCCATCCCGACCGGTCATTTGTGCTCTGGCTCGGCCCCGAAGGCGGGATCGGGGTTGAGGCGGATGCTCCGTCGTGGCCCAGCGGGGCCCCGGACATCGCGTTCGACTACGGCGGCGACGCCGTCTTCGCCGGCCCGACACGAGCCCGGGTCACGCCGGCCACCGCCAGGCAGGCTGCTCGCGAGTTCGTCCGTACCGGCCAACGACCAACCTGCGTCCAGTGGGCAGGTGGACAGTAGATGACCGACGGGACGGTTGTGACGAGGAGCCGTCCTGGTGTGGTTGACGTCATCCCGACCAGGCAGTGCGTCATGAGTGACGTTCGAGTCGCCTGAGCCGGAGGTCGGTGAGCGGCCACGGCGAGGCGGCCGAGGGCGCGTGTGGTGTCATCACCTCGTGCGGTGGAACGAGGCAGCGTATGAGGTCATTGGCGACACCGAGGACCGGGTCGACGTACGTGAGGAGCTGGCCGCGCTCGAACGCTGGATCGGTGGCCCGCTACCGGAGGCCGTCCGTGAGTGGTACCTCCTCGGCGGTGATCAGCGGCTCGCCTCGATCAGCTCGAATCTGATCACCCGGACACGGGACTTCACCAGCCACACGCTCAGTCGCTTTCTGGACAACGGATACCTGTTGCTGGAGACCGACAGCCAGCACGGCTGCCGCTGGGTTGTGCCGGTCTCAGCCCCTTACGGCAATCCCCCGGTCTATCTGATCGACCCGGACGATGACGCCTGTGCGACGCGAAGTCGCTATGCCGTCACGTTCTCCGACTACGTTTTCACAGCCGCTTGGGACGCAACGCTCTGGGCGGGTGAACCGGTTGCCGATTTCGACCACCCCCTTCCGCCCGACGCACTGAGCGCGCTGAAGCTCCGTCTCTCCACGCTCCCGGCCACCGAAGGATGGGCGATGAACCAGAGCTGCGACGCGGTGTACCGGTTCGGAGGAACGGCGAAGGTGGCCGTCGCTGTCGAGGGGAGCACCACTCTGTGGAGCGCGATCGCGGCACAGTCCGCCGCGACACGGGACACCCTCGCCAGGCTGATCGGTGCCACGCCGGATGACTGAGCCCGCGTCGCATGCAACGGAGACTCACACGCCAGACCTGCACCGGCGCGGTCGAGCTGTTGCACGAGGTGCAACAGCGCCTGGTTCACGCCTCACAGCCGGATGGACTTCTTGTTCATGAACTCCTCGATGCCGGCCGCGCCGAGTTCCCGGCCCATCCCGGAGCGCTTGATCCCGCCGAACGGCAGGTCGGCCTGCGATCCACCCGCACTGTTCAGGTACACCATGCCGGACTCGATCTGCTCGGCGACCCGGCGCAACCGCTCGGGATCCGTACCCCAGACGCTGGCGCCGAGCCCGAACGGCGAGTCGTTCGCGATCGCGATCGCCTCCTCGTCGCTCTCCGCGCGGAAGACCAGCACCACCGGGCCGAAGATCTCCTCGTAGTAGGCGTCCATCTCGCGGGTCACGTCGGTGAGCACGGTGGCTTCGAGATAGGCACCGGGTCGGTCGATCCGGCGCCCGCCGGTGCGTAGCGTCGCGCCCTGCTGGACGGCCTTCTCGATCTGGCCCGCCACCTCGTCGGCCGCCGCGACCGACGCCAGCGGCGGCAACTTCGTCGCGGGATCGCCGGGATCGCCCGGTACGAAGGTCTCGGCGACGTGTGCGGTCAGCCGGTCGACGAACTCGTCGTAGATGTCGGCGAGCACGATCATCCGCTTCGGCGAGTTGCACGACTGGCCGCAGTTGCGCATCCGGGCGGTGGCGGTCGCCTTCACCGTCGCGTCCATGTCGGCGGTGTCCAGCAGGATCAACGGGTCGGAGCCGCCCAGCTCCAGGACCACCCGCTTCAGGTTCCTACCGGCCTCGGCGGCCACCGAGATGCCGGCCCGCTCGCTGCCGGTCAGGGAAACCCCCTGGATGCGGGGGTCCGCGAGGATCCGGGGGACCTGCGCGCTGGACGCGAAGATGTTCACGTACACGTCCTCGGGCACCCCGGCGTCGTGCAGGATCCGCTCGATCGCGACCGCCGACCGGGGACAGATCGAGGCGTGCTTCAGCAGGATCGTGTTGCCGAGGACCAGGTTCGGCGCCGCGAACCTGGCGATCTGGTAGCAGGGGAAGTTCCACGGCATGACGCCGAGCAGCGGCCCGATGGGGTTCTTGGTGATGACGGCCCTGCCGCCCCTGATCTGGAGTGGTTCGTCGGCCAGCAGCGCGGGAGCGTTGTCGGCGTAGTACCGGAAGATGTCGACGACGACGCCGATCTCACCGCGACCCTCGTTGATCCGCTTGCCCATCTCCAGCGTCATCGTCGCCGCCAACTCGTCGGCGCGTTCGGCGAACAGGTCCGCCGCCCGGGACACGATGCTGGCCCGCTCGGCGATGGGCCGGCGCCGCCACGACAGGTACCCGTGGTGGACGCGATCGATCGCCGCCAGCACCTCTGCCTCGGTCGCGTTCTCGATCTTCTCGACCAGTTCACCCGTCGCCGGGTCGGTGACTGTGTACATAGGAATCCGGGTCTCCGTTCTCTGCCATGCGGCCCCGAGTGCGCGAAGGCACCGGGCTGAACCGCCGTCACACGTCGAGCGCGGGGTGAGGATCGTCCTCCTCGCCCCGTACCCGCACCACCGCCGGGCCGCGCGACGGCGGCGCGGCGGCGGACGCCAGCCGGTCGGACGCGACCCCGACGGCGCCGGGCAGCGCCCGCGCCGTCGGGTCCGGATCGTCCGACCGGTCGCTGTCCGTCGGCCGCCCGACGGATGCGCCGGTGGCGCGTTCTCACCGCTGGACCGTGATGCCCTTGGGGTTGAGGTGGGCGATGTTGCCGCTCTCGGTGCCGTCGGTCGGGTCGATGACGCAGTCGATCAGCGCGGGCTTGCCCAGCGCCAGCGCCTCGCGCAGCGCGGCGGTGACCTCCGCCGGCGTCGTCGCCCGATAACCCTTTCCGCCGAACGCGGCGATCATGAGATCGTGCCGGGCCCGCAGGGCGGTCGGTGCAGGGTCCCCCGAGGGTGACGCGTCATCGCCCCGGTAGACGCCGCTGTTGTTCAGCACGACGGTGACGACGGGCAGGCCGTAGCGGCAGATCGTCTCCAGCTCCATGCCGCTGAACCCGAACGCGCTGTCCCCCTCGATGGCGACGACCGGGTCTCCGCTCTCGACCGCGGCGGCGATCGCGTACCCCATGCCGATGCCCATCACGCCCCAGGTGCCACTGTCCAGGCGGTGTCGGGGCACCCGCATTCCGATGGTGTTCCGCGCCAGGTCGAGCGCGTTGGCGCCCTCGTTGACGACGTACACCTGCGGGTTGTCCCGCAGGACGTCGCGGATGGCCTGGAGGGCGCCCAGGAACCTCATCGGGTGTGCCGTCTCGGCGGCCTTGAGGCGCTTGGCCATCTTGCCGACGTTCTCCGCGGAGCGGGCCGACAGCTCGTCCCGCCACTGGCTCGGCACGGTGATCCGGTCGGGTCCGGTCCGGTCGATCAGGGCCTGCATCACCGAGCCGACGTCACCGACCAGCGGTGCGGCGATGGGCTGGTTGCTGTCCAGCTCGGTGCTGGCGATGTCGACCTGGATGAACTTGGCGTCGGCGTTCCACTGCGGTGCGTCGCCGTGCCCGAGCAGCCAGTTTAGCCGCGCACCGACGAGCATCACCACGTCGGCCCGGCGGAGCGCCAGTGACCTGGTGCTGGCCACCGACTGCGGGTGGTCGTCCGGCAGCAGGCCCTTCGCCATCGACATCGGCAGGTACGGCACGCCGGTGAGTTCGACGAACTGGCGGATCTGCTCGTCCGCCTGCGCGTACGCCGCGCCCTTGCCGAGCACGACGAGCGGCCGCTCGGCGCTCGCGAGCAGTTCGATCGCGCGGTCCAGGGCGGCGGGTTCGGGCAGCTGACGCGGTGCCGGGTCGACGACCCGCCACAGTGATGCCGCGCCCAGGTCCGCGTCGATCACCTCACCGAGGACCGCGGCCGGGATGTCGAGATAGACCCCGCCCGGCCGTCCGGAGACGGCGGTGCGGATGGCGCGGGCCACGCCGCGGCCGATGTCTTCGGCCCGGTGTACCCGGTATGCCGCCTTGGCGAACTGTCGAGCCGCCGCCAACTGGTCCATCTCCTCGTAGTCGCCCCGTTGCAGGTCGACGAGGTGCCGCTCGCTGGAGCCGGAGATCTGCACCATCGGGAAGCAGTTGACCGTGGCGTTGGCCAGCGCCACCAGCCCGTTGAGGAATCCCGGGGCCGAGACGGTCAGGCAGATTCCCGGCTTCTTCGTCAGGAAGCCGGCCGCCGCCGCCGCGTGTCCGGCGGCGCTCTCGTGCCGGAACCCGATGAAGCGGATGCCGGAGGCCTGTGCCAGGCGGGCCAGGTCGGTGATCGGAATGCCGACGACGCCGTAGATGGCGTCGACCTCGTTCAGCTTGAGCGCGTCGACTACCAGATGGATCCCGTCGGTGAGCTTCTTCGCACTTACCAGGCCGTCGGCTTCTGACTCCCGGAGGGAAGCGATGGTCATGATCAGAGTCCTCCATCATCGTCGTGCGCACGGGAAGCGACGTCCTTCCCCTCGCTGTCCCTCGAAGTGCATACCGTATGGGGTAGGCAATAATCGTGGACCATCTGACAGCGGGGTGTCTAGGGGTGGCAGGTACGTTTTCCGGGCAGGCAGCCTCGTACCGGCGCCGAACTGGCGACCGGGGTACGGCCGGCGACGCGGTGGCTTTGGTCACTGGATCGGTTTTTTGTATACCGCAGCCGGTATCCTGGAACCGTCGAACAAGGACCTGTCGCCGGACAGGACGAGCACCAGAGTTGACGAGCACGAGGGTTTGTGGTGACACGGCACCGGGTAGCTCCACAGAGGAGACTACGACGTACCGTTCACACCACGGCCCGGGCCGCCAGGCTGCGGCCCCGCACGGCCGCCGCGGGCGACCCCCGCCGGTCAGCGATCCGGCGACAGACACATATCCGGCCGCCACGCGACGAGGCGCGGCGGCGAAGATCCGGCGACCCGGGGTGTGCCCGGCCCCACCAGGCACACCCGGGTGTCCTGCCGGACCACCGTCCCGGACGGTGTCAAGCCGCCCGGTCCGGCGCGCACGGTCCCGGGAAGCGTCGTTTCCCGGGAAGACCGACAACCAGGAGTGATGCTGTCATGACCACCTGGCGAACGTTCTCGCGTTCCCTGACCCGACTCTCCGACCGGCTGGCCCTGCCGAGCGGATTCCCGGCCGACGGCCGCTCCCTCGGGCTCGGCCTGGCGGCCGCGCTGGAGAACCAGCGTCGGGCCGCCCGGCCGAGCGACGAGGAGATCGAGCGCTTCCTCCGCGGCTCCGCCACGGACGAAGACCTGATCAAGGTCTGACCACCGGTCAGCCCGCGTCCCGGTCCGCCGTCACGGTGTCGTGGGTGGTGGCCTCGGCCTCCACCCCCTCCGTGGCGGCGGACGGCCGTCGCGCCTCGTCCCGCCGGGACTTCGCCAGGCTCGCCACCGTGGTGACCAGCAGCGTACCGACGATCACCCCGAGCGAGACGGCGATCGGCACCGACGGCGCCCAGGAGATCCCGTCGTGGTGCGCCGCCTCCAGCACCAGCTTGACGCCGATGAAGGCCAGGATGAACGCCAGGCCCTTGCTGAGGTAGACCAGCCGGTCGAGCAGGCCACCGAGCAGGAAGTAGAGCTGCCGCAGCCCCATCAGCGCGAACGTGTTAGCGGTGAAGACCAGGTACGGCTCCTGGGTCAGCCCGAAGATCGCCGGGATCGAGTCGAGCGCGAACAGCAGGTCGGTGGTGCCGATGGCGATCATGACGATCAACATCGGGGTCACCATCCGCCGGCCGTTCACCCGGACGAAGACCGACGCGCCCCGGTACGACTCCGTGGTCGGCAGGATCCGCTTCGCCGTACGGAGGGCGAGGTTCTCGGAGAACTCGTCCTCCTGCTGCGGACCGACCAGCTTGATCGCGGTGTAGATCAGGAACGCGCCGAACAGGTAGAAAAGCCAGTCGAACCGGGCCACCGCCTGGGCGCCCGCCGCGATGAAGGCGCCCCGCATCAGCAGCGCCAGCACGATGCCGATCAGCAGCACCTTCTGCCGGTACTGCACCGGCACCGCGAACCGGCTCATGATGATGATGAAGACGAACAGGTTGTCGACGCTCAGCGAGTACTCGGTGAGCCAGCCGGCGAAGAACTGCCCGCCGTAGCTGACCCCGGCCGTCGCCATCACCAGGAAGCCGAAGGCGATGGCGGCCAGCACGTAGAAGCTCACCCAGGCCACGCACTCCCGGAAGGCCGGCTCACGCGGATTGCGGGCGACCAGGTAGAAGTCGAAGGCGATCATCGCGAGGAAGCCGACGATCGTCACGGCCCATACCCAGACCGGCAGGTTCATAACTCTCCCTTGGCTCGGAACACGTGCGGCCGGACGGCGCTCCGACCGGCGGAGCGGGCCCGCCGACGGCTCTCCCGGGCCCTCCACTGCGCCTCGGCGTGCCGCAGGTAGAAGGCGTACAACCGGTCGGCGGCCGGGTTGCGGTGCCTGATCCGGCGCAGCCAGCCCGGCGCGATCCGCTCGTGCAGCCAACTGAAGCCGATCGCGAAGCCGAGACTGACGATCGCCTGGTAGGCGAGGAAGCCGAGCAGGTCCGGCGGGAGCGCCGGCCGGCCGACGAGCATCAGCCCGACCAGCATCTCGTGCAGCACCCGGGCGACCGGGAACCCGATGAACCAGTAGAGCGCCGCCGGGGCGAAGACGCCCGGTGTGGCGACGCCGGAGCCCAGCAGCAGCCCGAAGCCGCCGCCGAGCAGCACCAACGGCAGGCCGAGGCCGAGGCCGGTGGCCAGGGCCCAGCCGACCGGCTGGCCGGCGAGCAGCGCGAGCCCGGCGGCCGCCACCCCGGCGGTCGCCCCGATGCCGGCTCCCGGCAGGGCGAGCTCACCGAGGTGGCGTACTTTGTCGCCGGTCATGCCCTCTCCCCGTTCCGACCGATCACAGCGCTTCGCCGGCTCATATGACCACACCGAACCGGATCAGACTGTAGATCAACATTCCGAGATAGAACACCGCGCCGAAGCCGATCACGGCGTTCTGCACGATGCCCGGCCGGATCGGCTTGGGCAGCATCCGGTTGTTGACCAGCAGCAGGACGACGCAGTACGCGCCCATCGCGAAGGTGGAGAGGAAGGCCAGTACGTCGAGGATCGCCCCCGGGCCGTCCGCCGGACCGAAGTTCAGGATCAGGATGCCGAACGCGATGACGCCCCAGAGGAACCCGGCGTAGAGCTTCGACACGCTGAACCGCTTCGCCCCGGGTACGAAGTGGTAGGTCATGTCCGCCTGGCCCCGGGAGAACGAGTCGAAGAGGCCGAGCGTGGCGTTGAGACCGATCAGCGCGATGAACCCGAGGAAGACCCCGTGCAGCACCGGCGCACCGGCCGAGGCGAACGCGTCGGCCATCGCGGTCAGCGCCGCCTCCCGCTCACCGTCGCGGATCACGTCCCCGACGCCCGGGTTCTCCCGGACGGCGGTCTGGGCCAGCACCGTGAACGAGATGGTGACGAGCATCGTGACGCCCCAGAAGAGCAGCAGGGCGTCGAAGGTGACCCAGCGCCGCCAGCCCTTCCACTTCTTCATCTCCTCCGGGTTGTCCGTGTCGAACATGAAGCCGCGGGACGGCATCTCCTCCTGCTCGCCCGCGTGCCGCAGGCCACGGATCTTCGGGATGTGCGCGCCCATGCCGGCTCCGGAGTCCCGCAGGTGCAGCGTGTACCACATCTGCTGCATGCCGGACGGGCCGGCGAAGGCGATCGCACCGACGATCACCGGGAACCAGGCCGCCGACATCGCCTCGCTGGGCAGGTATCCGAAGTGGAACATCCCGGCGAGGGTCGTGGTGACGTCGCTCCACTGGCCGACGATCGAGGCGACCACCGAGGTGCCGACCACGAGTACGCCGATCAGGATCCCGAGCAGGCTCTCCAGCAGCGGGTAGATCACCTTTGCCAGGCTGAACACCACACCGACCAGGATCAGCCCGACACAGGCGCTGACGGTCCAGGGTATCCCGGTCACCTCCTCGAAGGCGGCGGCGCCGGTGGAGAGGTGTCCGGGCCAGATGTAGACCAGGATCGCCACGCTGAAGAAGAACCACATCAGTGGTTTGAAGACCCGGGCGGCCCCGAAGAAGATGCTCTCCCCGGTGGCCATCGCGTACCGGGCCATCTCCAGCATCACGAAGGCCTGCAGGGTGACACCGATCAGGAAGAGCCACCGGATCTCCGGCCCGAAGATCAGGACCAGCCGGGGCCACATGTACGACTCGCCCATGCCCACGCCGAGCGCGACGAGGAACACGGTCGGGCCGAGCAGGTGGATCGAGGGCGGAGCCTTCGGCAGTTCCCGGATCGGCATCGGTTCGAGCCGTCCGGCCCGCCACACGCGCTCCTCGGCGGGGGGTGCTGGTGGGGCGGTACCGCCGCGCTGCTCGGGCAACGCGGCGGTACCGGCCGCCGGGGTGGTACTTGTCGGCTGAGTTGGGTAAGGGCTGTTCGAAGCGTCCACGCTGGACCTCCTGGGGACTGTGACGTCGTACGGAGCCGGAGGACGGGCCGGTTCCGACGCTTGTGTCCGTTGACCCTTGGCCGCGGAGCGGGTCGCCGTGTCGCTAGTGGCCCCTCCAACTGCCTGGTCGGGTGGAACTGTGCATTGCTCAGCTGCCGCCCGGTTGGCTGCCGAGCAGACCGGCGGAACGTGCCCACCGGTACTTGGCGCCGAGCACCGCGACCGGCTTCTCCGTGGTGTACGGATAGGCGACGATCCCGTGCCGGTACAGGTGCTCGCTGGCCTCCTCGACCTCGACGTCGCCGGCGAGGGAGGCGACCACCGGCTTGTGGATGCCCTTGGCCCGGAACTCCTCGACCACGTCGACGACCAGCTCGGCGAAGACCATCGGCGGGGTGACGATGGTGTGCCAGTAGCCGAGGATCAGCGAGTGGATCCGGGGGTCGGACAGGCCCAGGGCGATGGTGTTGCGGTAGGTGGCGGGCGGCTCGCCGCCGGTGATGTCCACCGGGTTGCCGGCCGCGCCGAACGGCGGGATGAACCTGCGGAACGCCTCGTCGAGGTCCGGCGGGATCTCCATCAGGGTGAGCTTGTTGTCCACGCAGGCGTCCGAGAGGAGTACCCCGGAACCGCCGGCGCCGGTGATGATGACGACGTTCTCGCCCTGCGGGGTGGGCAGCAGCGGGATGCCCCGGGCGTACTCCAGCAGGTCGTTCAGGCCGGGGGCCCGGATCACACCGTTGGAGCGCAGGATGTCGTCGTAGACCTTGTCGTTGCCGGCCAGCGCGCCGGTGTGCGAGCTGGCCGCCCTGGCGCCCTGGTCGGTGCGGCCCGCCTTGAGCACCACCACCGGCTTGGTCTTCGAGACCCGGCGGGCGGTGTCGGCGAACGAGCGGCCGTCCTTGAGGTCCTCCAGGTGCATGGCGATGAGCTGGGTGTTCGGGTCGGTCTCGAAGAAGGTGAGCAGGTCGTCCTCGTCGATGTCGGCCTTGTTGCCGACCCCGACGATCGCGGAGACGCCCATCCGGGCGGCCCGGCTGAAGCCGAGGATCGCCATCCCGATGCCGCCGCTCTGCGAGGAGAGCGCCACCCCGCCCTTGACGTCGTACGGGGTGCAGAACGTCGCCGAGAGGTTCTCCGGGGTGTAGTAGTAGCCGTAGATGTTCGGCCCGAGGATGCGTACGCCGTGCTCGCGGGCGACCCGGACGACCTCGGCCTGCAACTCGTGGTTGCCGGTCTCACCGAAGCCGGACGGGATGAGGATCGCCCCGGCGACGCCCTTGGCGCCCACCTCGGCCAGCGCCTGCGGCACGAACTTGGCCGGGATGGCGAAGACCGCCACGTCGACCGGCCCGGGCACCTCGGAGATGCTCCGGAACGCCTTGCGATCCAGGATCTCGCTGGCCTTCGGGTTGATCGGGTAGATCTCGCCCTGGTAGCCGCCGTTGACCAGGTTCTTCATCACCGAGTTGCCGATCTTGCCGGCCTCGGCGGAGGCGCCGATCACCGCGACCGAGGCGGGCCGCATGATCCGGTTCATGCTGGCCAGGATCTCCTCGTCGGTGAACCGCTCCGGCTGGGTCGCGGCGGCCGGGTCGACCAGGATCCGCACGTCGACGGCGGTCGCGCCGGAGGCGGTGGCGAGCACCGGGTTGAGGTCCACCTCGGCCAGCTCGGGGAAGTCGGTGACCAGGTGCGACAGTCGTACCACCAGGTCGGCCAGCACCTCCCGGTTGGCCGGCTCGGCGCCGCGTACGCCACGCAGGATCTCGGCGGCGGCGATCCCGTCGATCATCGACAGCGCGGTGTCGGTGTCGGTCGGGGCGAGCCGGAACTGCACGTCCTTGAGCACCTCGACGAGTACGCCGCCGAGGCCGAAGGCGACCACCTTGCCGAAGGTCGGGTCGGTGACCGTACCGACGATGACCTCGTGGCCGGAGTCGAGCTGCTGCTGCACCTGCACTCCGATGATCTTGGCATCCGCCTGGTACGACCGCGCGTTGCCGATGATCGTGTCGTACCCCGAAGCCACCTCCTCGGCGGTGCGCAGCCCCACCAGCACGCCACCGGCCTCGGTCTTGTGCAGGATGTCCGGCGAGACGATCTTCAGCACCACCGGCAGTCCGATCTGTTCGGCAAGCACCACCGCCTCCTCGGCGCTGCCGGCCAGCCCTTCACCCGGCGTGGCGATCCCGTACGCCTCGACCACCAGCCGCCCCTCGGGGGCGGTCAGCGAACTGCGGCCCTCCGTGGCGGCCTGGTCCAGCACCCGCCGCACTGCCTCGCGGTCGTAGCTGCTGTCGTTGGTTGGCATTACGTCGTCTCCTTCAACAACGCCGGTGCCGGCGGGGCCGGCGGGCCGGGGAACGTGCGGGTTCTGGTCGGACGGAACCGCCTGCGGCGGTGTGGTGCCGGACGCCGTCACCGGCGCCCGGCGACCTCAGACGGCGCCGGCGGCGCGCAACTCGCCGACCTGCTCCTCGGTGTAGCCCAGCTCGCCGAGGACCTGGACGGTGTGCTCGCCGAGCAGCGGCGAGCGCTCCACCTCGACGTACGAGTCGGAGAGCTTGATCGGGTTGCCGACGGTCTTGTACGCGCCCCGCGCGGGATGTTCGACCTCGACCACCGAGCCGAGCTGGGCGAGGGTCTCGTCCTCGATCAGCTCCTTCGTCGACAGGATCGGCCCGCACGGGATGTTGTACGCGTTGAGCTTCTCCATGACCTCCTGCTTGGTGTGCCGCTCGGTCCACTCCTCGATCAGCGCGAACGCCTTGTCGAGTTTGGAAAGCCGCACCTGCGGGGTGTTCCAGGCGGGGTCGTCGGCCAGTTCGGGCTTGCCGATCAGCTCGCAGAGCGGCTTCCAGCCCACCGGTTGGATGATCACGTAGATGTAGTCGTTCGGCCCGCCGGGGGCGCAGCGCACCGCCCAGCCGGGCTGGCCGCCGCCGGAGGCGTTGCCGGAGCGCGGCACCTCGTCACCGAAGTTCTCGTTCGGGTACTCCCCCAGCGGGCCGTGCGCCAGCCGTTGCTGGTCACGCAGCTTGACCCGGCAGAGGTTGAGCACCGCGTCCTGCATGGCGACCTGCACCCGCTGGCCCCGCCCGGTGCGGGTCCGCTGGTAGAGTGCGGCGAGGATCCCGGCGACCAGGTGGATGCCGGTGCCGGAGTCGCCGATCTGCGCCCCGGTGGCGGTCGGCGGCCCGTCCTCGAAACCGGTGGTGCTCATCGCCCCGCCCATCGCTTGGGCGATCACCTCGTACGCCTTGAAGTTGGCGTAGCGGCCCGGCCCGAAGCCCTTGATCGAGGCGTAGACCAGACCGGGGTTGATCTCCTGTAGCCGCTCCCACGGGAAGCCGAACCGCTCCACCACGCCGGGGCCGAAGTTCTCCACCAGGATGTCCACTCCGGAGACCAACCGGGTGAAGACCTCCTTGCCCTGCTCGTTCTTCATGTTCAACGTGATGCTGCGCTTGTTGCCGTTGAGCATTGTGAAGTAGAGGCTGTCGACGTCCGGGATGTCGCGCAGCTGGGTGCGGGTGATGTCACCCTGTCCCGGTGCCTCCAACTTGATCACGTCCGCGCCCAGCCACGCCAGGATCTGCGTGGACGAGGGGCCGGACTGCACGTGCGTCATGTCGAGGACCCGTACGCCCTCCAGCGCCTTACCCATACCAACCTCCTGTGCGCGCCCCGCCCGGCAATGCCGGCCGTGGAGCTGATGCCTCGGTTGCCCTGCCGTCGCGGTTGCCGACCGGTGACCCGGTCCTTCCTTGGGATTGCATACCGTATGAGGTAGGCAATATCGTGGCCCATGTAACAGCGGGGTGTCTAGGGGGTAGCGGGACGTTTTCCGCCGAAGTCAGCGAGGCCCAGGCGGTGCGACCCCCGTTCGTCAGCGCGGGCCAGAGCCCGATCCGCTCCCCGGCACCCCGACCCCGGTCCGATCCGCACATCCGGTCCGGTCACCACTCCCCCGTCTCTCCGCCCGCCCGTCCGGCAACCGTCCGGCGGGCCGTCGGAGGCAACCCACCGAAGGTCGAGAAGAAGGGAGGCCCGGTGGACCTGTTGGAGCACCAGGCACAGGAACTCTTCGCCACGCACGGCGTACCGGTCAGCCGGAACAGGGTGGCCAGCACCCCCGACGAGGCGCACGCCGCCGCCAGCGAGATCGGCGGACGCGTGGTGGTCAAGGCACAGGTCAAGACCGGCGGCCGGGGCAAGGCCGGCGGGGTCAGACTGGCCGACGGACCGGACGCGGCCCGGGATGTCGCCGGCCGGATCCTCGGCATGGACATCAAGGGCCACACCGTGCACCGGGTACTGGTCACCGAGGCCAGCGAGATCGCCGACGAGTACTACGTGTCGTTCCTGCTCGACCGGTCCAACCGGTCGTTCCTGGCCCTCGCCTCCGCACAGGGTGGCGTCGAGATCGAGCAGGTGGCGGCGGAGAACCCGGAGGCGCTGGCCCGGGCCCAGGTGGACCCGGGCGACGGCTTCGACCTGGACAGCGCCCGCCGGCTGGCCGCCGCGGCCGGCCTGCCCGACGAGGTACGCGAGGACGTGGCCCGGGTGCTCGTCCGGCTCTGGCACGTCTTCCGGGCGGAGGACGCCACCCTGGTCGAGATCAACCCGCTGGCCCGGCTGGCCGACGGCAGCGTACGCGCCCTGGACGGCAAGGTGACGCTTGACGGGAACGCCCGGTTCCGCCAGCCCGGGCATGCTCGGTACGTCGACATCGGCGCCACCGACCCGTTGGAGGTCAGGGCGGCCGAGAAGGGACTCAACTACGTCAAGTTGGACGGCTCCGTCGGAGTGATCGGAAACGGCGCCGGTCTGGTGATGAGCACCCTCGACGTGGTCGCCTACGCCGGTGAGCGGTACGGCGGCGTCAAGCCGGCCAACTTCCTCGACATCGGCGGCGGCGCCTCGGCCGAGGTGATGGCGAACGGACTGGAGATCATCCTCGGCGATCCCGACGTACGCAGCGTCTTCGTCAACGTCTTCGGCGGGATCACCGCCTGCGACGCGGTCGCCGACGGCATCGTCGCGGCGGTCGGGCTGCTCACCGGCCGGGGCGAGACGATCAGCAAGCCGCTTGTCGTCCGGCTCGACGGCAACAACGCCGCACAGGGGCGGCAGATCCTCACCGAGGCGGCGCTACCGGGCGTACGGCTGGTGGACACGATGGACGGAGCGGCGCGGCTCGCCGCCGAACTCGCCGGCAAGGGGGCGTGACAGCCATGGCAATCTTCCTCACCGAGAAGAGCAGGGTGCTGGTGCAGGGAATCACCGGCACCGAGGGGACCCGGCACACCCGCCGGATGGTCGCGGCCGGCACCAACATCGTCGCCGGGGTCACCCCGGGCAAGGGCGGCCGGGACGTCGACGGCATCCCGGTCTTCGACAACTGCGCCGAGGCGGTCCGGGCGACCGGGGCCGACGTGACAGTGGTCTTCGTCCCGCCCCGGTTCGCCAAGGCGGCCGTACTGGAGGCGGTCGACGCTCGCCTCGACCTGGCCGTGGTGCTCACCGAGGGGATCCCGGTGCACGACACCGCCGAGTTCTGGGCGTACGCGCAGAGCACCGGCAACCGGACCCGGATCATCGGTCCGAACTGCCCGGGGCTGATCAGTCCCGGACAGTCCAACGCCGGGATCATCCCGGCCGACATCACCAAGCGGGGCCGGATCGGCCTGGTCAGCAAGAGCGGCACCCTGACCTACCAGATGATGTACGAGCTGCGCGACTTCGGCTTCTCCACCTGCGTCGGCATCGGCGGCGACCCGATCGTCGGCACCACGCACATCGACTGCCTCCAGGCGTTCGAGGACGATCCCGAGACCGAGGCGATCGTGATGATCGGCGAGATCGGCGGGGACGCGGAGGAGCGTGCGGCGGCGTACATCGCCGAGCACGTCAGCAAGCCGGTTGTCGGCTACGTCGCCGGGTTCACCGCGCCGGAGGGCAAGACGATGGGGCACGCCGGGGCGATCGTCTCCGGCTCGTCGGGTACCGCACTGGCCAAACAGGAGGCGCTGGAGGCGGTCGGCGTACGGGTCGGCCGGACCCCGTCCGAGACCGCCGCCCTGATGCGCGAGACGTTGCTCGCGCGCTGATCCGCGAGCCGGTAAGGAAGGGCCCCTTCATATCGCATTCTGTATATGCGGGGGCCCTTCCTTACACGCTCGGGGGGTCAGGCGGTGGGCGCCGGCGTAGACGTTCATGGAGTTGCCGCGGAGGAAGCCGACCAGGGTGAGGCCGGCGTCATCGGCCAGCTCGGCGGCGAGCGAGGATGGCGCGGAGACCGCGGTCAGCGCCGGGATGCCGGCCATCACCGCCTTCTGCACCAGCTCGAACGAGGCCCGCCCGCTGACCATCAGCACCGTGCCGCGCAGCGGCACCCGGCCGTTGCGCAGTGCCCAGCCGACCACCTTGTCCACCGCGTTGTGCCGGCCGACGTCCTCGCGCAGGCAGTGCAGCCGCCCGTCGGCGGAGAAGAGTGCCGCCGCGTGCAGCCCGCCGGTCCGGTCGAAGACCCGTTGCGCGGCCCGCAGGGTCTGCGGCAGCGCGCTGACCACGTCGGGGTCGAGCCGCAGCGGATCGTCGGCCACCGACCAGGCCGCGACGGTACGCACCGCCTCGAGGCTGGCCTTGCCGCAGAGCCCGCAGGAGGAGGTGGTGTAGAAGTTGCGCTCCAGCGACGGATCCGGCACTGCCACCCCGGCCGCCAGCACCACGTCGACCACGTTGTAGGTGTTCACCCCGTCGGCGGTGGCACCCGCGCAGTAGCGGATCCCGGCGATCTCACCTGTGGCGCGTACCACGCCCTCGCTGACCAGGAAGCCGGCCGCCAGGTCGAAGTCGTCGCCGGGGGTACGCATCGTCACCACCAGGGACCGCCCGTTGACCCGGATCTCCAGTGGCTCCTCGGCCGCCAGCGTGTCCATCGGCTCGCTGACCTCGCCGTCGACGATCCGGACCACCCGACGTCGACTCGTCACCCGTCCCATTTCGCCACCGTCCCATTTCGCCATCCCACCGCTGTCGCAGCCGCCCGGTCGGCCCCGATCCTCGGTGCGGGCCGACCGGACTTTCGTCGGAACTAGAGCTGGTCGGCGCGAAGCGGTGACGGCAGCCGGACCATCGCCAGTCCGGGCTGGCGCATCCAGCGGGTGAGCGCCGCGCCGAACAGCCCCAGCGAACCGGCCACCAGGAACGGCAGTACCGAGTCCGGAGTGGTCACCACCAGCCCGGCGAGCACGATTCCGAGCAGCCCGCCGACCGCCTTGCCGGTGTAGACGATGCCGTAGTTCGGCACCGTGGCGGCGTCGCCGAACCAGTCCCGCACCAGGCTGACCAGCAGCGAGTAGCCGGCTCCGGTACCCGCGCCGGCCAGCGTGGCGAAGCCCACCACGGCGGCCGGGTGGTTGTCGTTGGCCGCCGCGGCGAGCAGGCCGAACTGGGCGATCCCGCCAACCAGCAGGGAGAGGCCCAGGGTGCCGCGTCGGCCGATCCGGGCGGAGAGCGAGCTGGTCACCGCCCGCCCGATCCCGTTCGACGCGGCCAGCGCGCCGATCCCGGCCACCAGGGTCAACACCGGCAACCCCTGGGTGTACGCGGCACCGGCCAGATACGCGATGTCGAACAGCGCCATCGTCGCGGTGAGTACCACCACCACGAACATCAACGGCAGCATGCCGCTGCGTACCGCCGCGCGGGGCGGGTAGGGGCGGGCGGCGGGACGGTTGTGCGGGATGCTGCGGTTGAGCCGCCGGTCGACAGCCCAGCGCTGCGGGTCGATGTGCGCCGGCCACCAGTTGCGGGGCGGCTTGCGCATCAGCACGCCGCAGCCGGCCACCACCACGGAGACGGCGACGGCGGTGCCGGTCAGCACAGTGCCCCGGTTGCCGGTCTCCAGGCCGTAGCCGGCGAGCACGACGAACGGGATGGAGCCGTAGCCGAAGGCCGCACCGACCACCGCCACCCGGCCGGCGACCCGCTCCGGGAACCACTCGGTGACGCAGGCGATGCAGGTCATGTAGACGAGTCCGGCGCCGGCACCGCCGAGCACGGAGTAGCCGAGCAGCACGGTGCCGAGGTCGCTGCGGTGCGCCAGGGTGAGCAGTGCGCCGAGGCAGCAGGCGGCGCCGACCAGCATCGGCACGGCCAGCCGGCCGCCCAGCCGTTGGTACCACCAGCCGGCCAGCGGTGAGCTGGCCGCCTGGCAGGCCACCCAGACCGCGAGTACGGCGAACGCCTGCCACAGGCTCCAGCCGTTCGCCTCGACCAGGGTGGGCAGGGCTGCGCCGTAGCCGTACTGGAACAGGCTGATCGCCAGCATCGCGGCCCAGGGCAGCAGCAGCATCCACGCCCGGGACCGGCCCAGCAGGGCGCGGTCGGTCTCGCCGACCCGGTAACGGCGGCCGTAGAGGTCGCTGACCTCGCGCACCGCCGTGTCGTTGCTGGAGTCCGTCATCTGGTGCCTCCAACTGGCCACTGTATACTGTATGTTGAGTGCACTATTCTCTACCACGGACGTGGAACTGTCCAGGTCGATCCCGCGGACGAGGAGACGGCATGAGCGCGCTTGACGATCCCGAGGCGGCTGACCGACCGACCCGGTCCGCGCGGCGGTGTTCACGGCCGGACGCCGGACGATGAGCCCGGTGGCCTGGCCCGAGGCCCGGCGGTACGCCCGGGGCGCCGCCCGACCCCTCTGCGCCGAGCAACGGCCGCTCCCCGAGTCTGTCGGAGCCGCCCTGGCGGTGCCGCTCGTCGCCCTCTCCCCACTGCCCGGCTACGACTGCGCCGCAATGGACGGGTACGCGGTGGCCGGAGCCGGCCCGTGGCGGCTCACCGGGCGGGTACTCGCCGGAGATCCGGGCATGCCGACCCCGCTGGCCGCCGGAGACGCCGTCGAGATCGGCACCGGTGCCCTGGTCCCGCGCGGCACCGACGCGGTGCTGCCGTACGAGCGGGCCACCCGGACGGGCCGGACGGTGCACGGCGAGATCGAGCCCGGCCGGCACGTACGCCGCCGGGGCGAGGACTGTCCGGTCGGTCAACAGGTGCTGCCCGCCGGTACCGTCGTCAACCCGGTCGTGCTCGGGCTGGCCGCAAGTCTCGGGCACGACACGCTTACCGTGCACCGGCAGCCCCGGGTCGGCATGGTGGTCACCGGAGCCGAGCTGCGTACCGCCGGAATCCCGACCGCCGGGCAGGTCCGGGACGCGATCGGGCCGATGCTGCCGGGGCTGGTCCGGGCAGCCGGAGCCGAGCTGGCCTGGTCCACCCGGATCGCCGACGACGCCTCCGCGCTGGTCGCCGCGTTGCTGCGCTCCGACGCCGACGTGCTGGTGGTCTGCGGAGCCACCTCGGCCGGCGCCGCCGACCACCTGCGCCGGGCCCTGGACACGCTCGCCGCCGAGGTCCCGGTACGCGGCGTCGCCTGCCGACCGGGACATCCGCAACTCCTGGCCAGCCTGCCGGACGGCCGGTTCGTGGTCGGGCTGCCCGGCAATCCCTTCGCGGCCCTGGTCGCCGCGCTGACCCTGCTCTCCCCGTTGCTCGGCCGACTGGCCGGGCGTACCGAACCGGCACCCCTGACCGCGACGCTGGCCGGGCCGGTGGCACCACACGACCGGGACACCAGGCTGGTGCCGGTGGCCCGGGTCGGGTCGGCGGCGCTGCCGGTCGGGCACGACCGTCCCGGCTCGCTCTGGGGGGCCGCCGGGGCGGACGCGCTCGCGGTCGTCCCGCCGCGCTGGGCCGGTACCGAGGTCGAACTGCTTCCGCTGCCCACTGCGGAGAGCGCACCGACCTCGCCGCCGGCACCTGTCACGTGCCGTCCGGTCGTCGCCGCCACCGGGTCCGCACCGGCTACCTCCTGACGCGTCGGCCAAGGAGAAGATCACCGCTGCCGGCGGCTCGTCGAGGCGCCCCGGCCGTCTGTTTCAGGGTCCCGGCCCAGCGGCGGGCGGTTGGTCGAGTCGCTGACGAGGCTCGGCTGCCGGGCGGGGCGTCGGATAGCCTGTCGCGATGACTGCCCGGCCCGCCCGCTTCGGTGGCCGCGCCGACGTGGTCCTGGCGGTGGTGCTGGACTGTGCCGACCTGGCTCGTGCGGCGACGTTCTGGTGCGGCGCACTCGGATACGTCGCCGCACCTCTCACACCCGGCCGTTACCGGCGGCTGCTGCCGGCGAACGGCGACGGCGTGGAGCTGCTCTTGCAGCGGGTTCCGGAGCCCAAGCGGGACAAGAACCGGATGCATCTGGACCTGCGGGTCCCCGACCTGGAGGCAGAGGTGGCCAGGCTGCTCGCGCTCGGCGCCCGCTGCCTGACGGAACGTCCCGTCGAGGAGGACGGCTGGGTCTGGCACGTGCTCGCCGACCCCGACGGCAACGAGTTCTGCGTGCTGCGGCCACCGGCACCCACCAGCGGGCAGCCAGCCACCCCGGAGTGACCCGGCTCAGCGCCGCCGGGCCGGCCCGGACGGGTCCAGCCAGTCGGCGGCCAGCAGCTCCGCGACCTTCTCGACCAGTTCGGCGGCGCGGTGCAAGCAGGCCGCCGGATCCGGTTCGACAGCGGTGAGCGGATAGGCCGCCCGGATGCCGGCGTCCCGCAACTGCTCCGGGCCGACACCGAGCTGACCGGCGACGGCCACGGTGGGCACACCGGCCCGGGCGGCCGCACCGGCCACCCCGACCGGCGCCTTGCCACGCAGGCTTTGGGCGTCAAGCGACCCCTCACCGGTGACCACCAGGTCGGCGCCGGCCACCGCCTCGGGAAAGCCCAGCAGGTCGAGCAGGAGTGCGATGCCGGGCCGGAACCGCGCACCGAGGAAGCCGAGCGCGGCGAACCCGACCCCGCCGGCCGCACCGGCACCGGGCCAGCCGCTCACCCGCCCCGCCGGCCCACCGGACCGAGTCGGGTCGGCCTCCCCGATCGCCCGCTCGGCCAGGTCGGCCCAGCGGGTCAGCGCCGCCGCCAACACCTCGACGTCATCGGCGGTGGCACCCTTCTGCGGGGCGTACACGGCGGCGGCGCCGGACGGGCCGAGCAGCGGGTTGTCCACGTCTGCGGCCACCACGAAGCGGGTACGCCGGACCGCCGGATGCAACCCGGTCAGGTCGACCCGGTGCAGGTGGCGCAGGGCCGCACCACCAGGTGGCAGCTCCGCGCCCCGCTCGTCGAGCAGGCGTACCCCGAGCGCGCCGACCAGCCCCGCCCCGCCGTCGGTACTGGCGCTGCCGCCGAGCCCGAGCACCACCTCCGAGCAGCCGTACTCCAGCGCAGCCCGGATCACCTCACCGGCGCCTCGGCTGCTCGCGTGCAGCGGATCGGGTACCCCGGCCGGCAGCCGGCGCAGCCCACAGGCGTCGGCCAGCTCGACCACGGCGACGCCGTCGGCGTACCCGAAGGCGGTTTGCAGCACGGCGCCGGTCGGGCCGGCGACGGAGACCGGGATCCGGCGGAAGCCGGCCGAGACCGCCGCGTCGAGGGTGCCGTCGCCGCCGTCGGCGACCGGGAAGCCGCGTACCTCGATGCCGGGTGCGGCCCGGCGCAGCCCGACGGTCAGGTGCCGGACGACCTCGGCGGCGGTCAGGGAGCCCTTGAACTTGTCAGGTGCCAGCAGCACGTGCCCCATCGGCCTGGCCGGTGCTAGCCGGAGGCGCGCCCGGAGAGCTGCTCGACCAGTTTGAGCAGCGCACTGTGGTCGAGGCCGCCGTCGCCCTGTGCCTTGAGCGCGGCGATGAGCTGGGCGACCGCCGCACCGAGCGGGATCACCACCCCCGCCTCCCGGGCCGCCGAGGTGACTATGCCCATGTCCTTGTGGTGCAGGTCGATCCGGAAGCCGGGCTGGAACTGCCGGGCCAGCATCCCGGCCGCCTTGCGGTCCAGGATCCGGTTGCCGGCCAGGCCGCCGGCCAGCACCCGGACCGCCGCCTCGGTGTCCACCTGGTACGCCTCGAGGAAGACGATCGCCTCGGCGACCAGCTCGATGGTGCCGGCCACGATGAGCTGGTTGGCCGCCTTCACGGTCTGGCCGGCGCCGGCCGGGCCGACGTGCACGACGGTGCCGCCCAGCACCTCCAGGATCGGCAGCGCGGCGGCGAAGTCCACCGGCTCGCCACCGACCATGATGGAGAGGCTGCCCTCGATCGCGCCCACCTCGCCGCCGCTGACCGGAGCGTCCAGCGCCCGCACCGAGCGGGTCCGGGCGGCCTCGGCGACCTGCCGGGAGGTGCCCGGCGAGATGCTGCTCATGTCGACGTAGAGCTGCCCGGGTCGGGCGTTGGCCAGCACGCCGTCCTCGCCGAGGGTGACCGCCTCGACATCGGCGGAGTCGCGGACCATGGTGATCACCACGTCGACCTGGCGCACCAGCTCACCGATGCCGGCGGCGACCTTGCCACCGGCCTGTTCCAGCGCGGTGTTGCGGGCCGGGCTGACGTCGTGGCCGACGACGTCGTGACCGGCCTTGACCAGGTTGGCCGCCATCGGGCCGCCCATGATGCCGAGGCCGATGAATCCGATGCTTGCCATCTCAGCGCTCCCCTTCGTCGATCTGGTCGGCACCGCCACCCCGGTGATGCCGGGGCAGCCACTCGAAGCTCTCCGCGCTCGGCCCGCTGGGCAGGTACTCCAGGCCGACCCAGCCTCGGTAACCGGCCCGGGCGAGCTGGTCGAGGTGGCCGTCGAGGTCGATCTCGCCGGTGCCCGGCTCGTGCCGTCCGGGTGCGTCGGCGATCTGCACGTGCCCGATCCGGTCGGCGTGCTCGGCGAGTACCTTCGGCACGTCGTCGCCGTTGACGGTGAGGTGGTAGAGGTCGGCGAGCAGCGCCAGGTTGCGGATGTCGCGTTCGACGAGCAACTGGTCGAGCACCGCGACCGCGTCGGCGGCGGTACGCAGCGGGTAGGGCTGGGGGCCGCTGACCGGCTCGACGAGTACCGTGCCGCCGATCCGGGCCACCGCGGAGGCGGCGAAGGCGAGGTTGGCCACCGCCGTCTCCTCCTGGAGGGTCGGGTGCAGGTCGGCGATCCGGTTGCCGTAGAGGGCGTTGAACGACCGGCAACCGGTGGCGGCGCCGATGATCGCGACCAGCTCGACGTTCTCCCGGAACTCGGCGGAGCGGCCCGGCCAGGAGACCACTCCCCGGTCGCCGCCGGGCATGTCCCCGGCGAAGAAGTTCAGCCCGACGAGTTGGACGTCGGCGTCGTGCAGCGCGGCGAGGAACGCCTCCACCTGGGAGGCCCGGGGCACCGCCTCGGGAAACGGCCACCAGAACTCGACGGCGTCGAATCCGGCCGCCTTCGCCGCCGCCGGCCGCTCCAGCAGCGGCAGCTCGGTGAAGAGGATCGAGCAGTTCACGTCGTAGCGGAGCTGGTGTGCGGGCACGGACCCTCCCGGCTGGCTGGACGACATCTGGCATTACCTACAGGATTCTGTATGCAGTATGGAAGAGTGTACACGAGTTGCCGTTTGCACAACCGTCATCCGTGCGGCAAGCTGGCCGCCGTATCCCCGGACTCGTCCCCGCCGGCGCGGGCCTCGGCCAGGCGATACGATTCCGGCACCAGCGAACGAGATGGCGGGGTGGCCCCGGGTTGAGCACGCGCTTTGAGGAGATCGACCGGCGCGACACGCCCATCGGCACCATCAGTCTTCGGCGGCGACTGGAGCCCTCTCTGCGGATCGACGTCTACGAGGTCAAACTCGGCGATGAGTTCCTCATGTCCAGCCTGTTCCCGGTGGCCGAGATCGAACTCGCCCGGCTCGGCCTGGCGCGGCTCTCCGGCACCGGACTCGACGTGGTGGTCGGCGGGCTCGGGCTGGGTTACACCGCGCGCACGGCGCTGGCCGATACTCGGGTGCGCTCGCTGACCGTGGTGGAGAGGCTCGATGCGGTGATCGAGTGGCACCGGGACGAGCTGCTGCCGCACGCCGCCGAGTTGGTTGCCGAGCCGCGCACCCGGCTGGTCCACGGCGACTTCTTCGCCATGGCAGACGGGACCGGATTTGATCCCGACGCACCGGGCCGGCGGTTCGACGCCGTCCTGCTGGACATCGACCACACGCCACGACAGGTTCTGCACCCGAGCCACGCGACGTTCTACCGCCGCGAGGGCCTGCACCGGCTCACCGACCACCTGCGGCCGGGCGGCGTCTTCGCGCTCTGGTCGAACGACCCGCCGGACGAGGAGTTCACCCGCACCCTTGCCGAGGTCTTCGCGAGGCCGGTCGCGCAGGTGGTGCGTTTCCACAACCACCTACAGGACCGCGAGGCGACCAACACGGTCTACGTCGCGGAATGGGAAGGACCATCCGGCTCCGACCTACCCGGGTCAGGGCCAGAGCAGGACCGCGGCCAGGGAGATCAGCGCACTGGCCAGCAGGGCGGCACCGGACCCGACGCCGGTCAGGGCACTCACCGGCAGTGACCGGCTCCGCGCCACCGGTACGGCGGCCAGCGCCACCACGGTCACCAGTGCCGCCGGCAGGTGGATGAGGGGATAGTTCAGCAGCACCGCCACCGGAAAAAGGTGCACCCCGACGACGAAGGCGACCCAGGCGGGGATCAGATCCCGGTACCGGGCCAGAGTCAGGGCCAGGGCACCGAGACCGGCGACGCCGAACTCGATGGCCACGACCACGCCGAACGCCTTGCTGGTGTCAGCATCGAAGACGGTGCCGTCGGTCCAGTGCCGCCAGGCGAGCAAGCCGCCGGCGGCCGTGGTCAGCAGCGACACCCCGGACGCGATGCCGAGCCACTTCGACCAGCGAGGCGGCGGCTCCTCCTGTGCCCACCCGAACCAGGCGGAGGCGAAGAAACCCAGGATGACGGCGGTCATCGCCGCGTCCCGGACGAACTCTGCGTCCATCGATCGCGTCCCCTCCGCCCGGAAGGCGGACCCGGACCCGGACCACCGTACGCGAGACGCTCCCCATGGGCGTAGGCAGCTGGGCGGACGGGATCGCGGCAGGCGCGGGCCACCCTCGCCCCCGCACCAACCACCGGGTGCCGCGCCGACCGTCCGCGTCGCGGCCCGGAAACGCGTGGCACCGCGACGAGGCGCTCGGATAGGGGGTCAGCCGGTAAGCAGCCAGACTGCGGCCAGGGCGAGCGGGTCGAGCGCGTCCGGCTCGGTCTCGGCCTGGACCAGCAACTCGGCCCGCATCCGCGGATCCCAGAACAGCCGGATATGCTCGGCGATCGCCGCCGCCGCCTGCTCCGGAGGCTGGTGGTGGAAGTGCACGGCGATCTCGTTGGCGAGCCTGACCTGCGGAGACATCCCGGTGTGCGTCGCCATCTCAGTCCGCCATCGCCGGAAGCCGGGTCTCCGCCCCGGCCGACCCGACAGGTGCCGGCGGATTCTTCAGGCCGACCTGCACCGCCGTCACCTTGTATTCGGGACAGTTTGTCGCCCAGTCGGAGTTCTCCGTGGTGACCACGTTGGCCCCGGTGACCGGGTGGTGGAAGGTCGTGTAGACCACGCCGACCGGCATCCGGTCGGAGAGGACCGCGCGCAGCGAGGTGGCCCCGACCCGGCTGGCCAGGGTGACCTCGTCACCGTCGCCGATGCCCCGGACCTCCGCGTCGTGCGGATGGATCTCGAGTACGTCCTCCGGGTGCCACGCCACGTTGCTGGTCCGCCGGGTCTGCGCCCCCACGTTGTACTGGCTGAGGATCCGGCCGGTGGTCAGGATCAGCGGGAACTTCCTGGTGCTCCGCTCCCGGGTCGGCACGAACGGCGTCTGCACGAACCGGCCCCGCCCTCGGACGAAGCCGTCCATGTGCATGATCGGAGTGCCCTCGGGCGCGTTGTCGTTGCAGGGCCACTGCACGCTGCCCAGCTTGTCGAGCTTGTCGAAGGAAACCCCGGCGAAGGTCGGGGTGAGCGCGGCGATCTCGTCCATGATCTGGCTCGGGTGGTCGTACCGCATCGGGTAGCCCATCGCCTGGGCGATCTCGGCGACGATCTCCCACTCGTGCTTGCCGGTCTTCGGCGGCATCACCGGGCGTACCCGGTTGATCCGGCGCTCGGCGTTGGTGAACGTACCGTCCTTCTCCAGGAAGGAGGTGCCGGGCAGGAAGACGTGGGCGAACTTTGCCGTCTCGTTGATGAACAGGTCCTGCACCACGAGCAGCTCCAACGCCGCCAGCGCGGCGGTGACGTGCCTGGTGTTCGGGTCGGACTGGGCGATGTCCTCGCCCTGCACGAAGAGCGCCCGGAAGCTGCCGTCGATGGCCGCGTCGAACATGTTCGGGATCCGCAGCCCCGGCTCGGCCAGCAGCTCGCGTCCCCACATGTTCTCGAAGACCCCGCGTACGACGTCGTCGGAGATGTGCCGGTAGCCGGGCAGCTCGTGCGGGAACGACCCCATGTCGCAGGAGCCCTGCACGTTGTTCTGCCCGCGCAGCGGGTTGACCCCGACACCGTCCCGGCCGATGTTGCCGGTCGCCATCGCCAGGTTCGCCATCCCCATCACCATGGTCGAGCCCTGGCTGTGCTCGGTGACGCCGAGTCCGTAGTAGATCGCCGCGTTGCCGCCGGTCGCGTAGAGCCGGGCCGCCGCGCGCAGCTCCTCGGCCGGTACCCCGGTCAGTTCCTCGACCGCCTCCGGGCTGTTCTCCGACCGGGCGATGAACTCGGCCCAGGCGTCGAAGTCCTCGCAGCGCTCCTCGACGAAACTCCGGTCGATCAGCCCCTCGGTGAGCACCACGTGCGCCATCGCGTTCACCACCGCCACGTTGGTGCCGGGGGCGAGCTGGAGGTGGTGCGCCGCCTCGACGTACGGCGAGCGGACCAGGTCGATCCGGCGCGGGTCGACCACGATCACCTTGGCGCCCTCGCGGATCCGGCGCTTCATCCGGGAGGCGAAGACCGGGTGCGCGTCGGTCGGGTTCGCGCCGATCACCATGATCACGTCGGACCTGGCCACCGAGCGGAAGTCCTGGGTACCGGCGGAGGTGCCGAAGGTCTGCTTCAGGCCGTACCCGGTCGGCGAGTGGCAGACCCGGGCGCAGGTGTCGACGTTGTTGTTGCCGAACGCCGCCCGGATCATCTTCTGCACCACGTAGACCTCCTCGTTCGTGGTACGCGAGGAGGTGATGCCGCCGATCGCCCCGACCCCGTGCCGGGCCTGGATCTCCAGCAGCTTGGCGGCGGTGTAGGAGATCGCGGTCTGCCAGTCGACCGGGCGCCAGTCGTCGGTGATGCGTTCCCGGAGCATCGGGGTGAGCACCCGGTCCGGGTGGGTGGCGTAACCGAACGCGAACCGCCCCTTGACGCAGGAGTGCCCCTCGTTCGCCCCGCCGTCCTTGTAGGGCACCATCCGGACCAGCTCGGCACCACGCAACTCCGCCTTGAACGAGCAGCCGACACCGCAGTAGGCG
This sequence comes from Plantactinospora sp. CNZ320, assembly GCF_002846275.1. NCBI lineage: Bacteria > Bacillati > Actinomycetota > Actinomycetes > Micromonosporales > Micromonosporaceae > Plantactinospora > Plantactinospora sp. CNZ320. The sequence goes on along the minus strand of NZ_PJMP01000001.1, from coordinate 336,041 downwards.
CAGGTGGTGACGACGCTGCGGGTCGGCATGCCGAGCTGCACCACCGTCTTCTCCTGGAGGGTGGCGGTCGGGCAGGCCTGCACGCAGGCACCACAGGAGACACACTCGGAACTCATGAAGTCTGTGCCGCCGGGCGACACCTTCGATTCGAAACCGCGCCCCTCGATGGTCAACGCGAACGTCCCCTGCACCTCACCACAGGCCCGTACGCAGCGGGAGCAGGCGATGCACTTGGACGCCTCGAAGTCGAAGTACGGGTTGCTGGAGTCGGTCTTCTCGTCGAGGTGGTTGGCGCCGTCGTAGCCGTACCGCACCTGGCGCAGCCCCACCACGCCGGACATGTCCTGCAACTCGCAGTCGCCGTTGGCGGAACAGGTGAGGCAGTCCAGCGGGTGGTCGGAGATGTAGAGCTCCATCACGCCCTGGCGGAGCTTCTCCAGCTTCGGCGACTGGGTGGTCACCCGCATCCCCTCGGTCACCGGGGTGGTGCAGGAGGCCGGGGTGCCGCGCCGGCCGTCGATCTCCACCAGGCAGAGTCGGCAGGAGCCGAACGCCTCCAGGCTGTCGGTGGCGCAGAGCTTCGGGATGTCGATTCCGCTAAGTGCCGCCGCCCGCATCACCGAGGTGCCCTCGGGGACCGCGACGGGATGCCCGTCCACCTCGACGGTGACGGTCGCCGGGCCGGGCCTGGCCGGGGTACCGAGATCCGGTTCCTTCAACAGGCTCATGACGATCTGGCCTCCTCGTATCGGCCGGCGGACTGCTCACCCCTCGCGGTGAAGTCGTCCGGGAAGTGCAGCAGTGCGCTGCGTACCGGCATCGGTGTCAGGCCGCCCATCGCGCAGAGCGACCCCTCGGTCATCAGCTCGCAGAGATCACCCAGCAGGGCCAGGTTGCCGTCCGGGTCCTGGCCGGCGGTGATCTTGTCGATCACCTCGACACCCCGGACCGCACCCACCCGGCAGGGGGTGCACTTGCCGCAGGACTCCTCGGCGCAGAACTCCATTGCGAACCTCGCCATCGCCGCCATGTCGACCGTGTCGTCGAAGACCACGATGCCACCGTGCCCGAGCATCGCGCCGGCCGAGGCGAACGCCTCGTACTCCATCGGCAGCTCCAGACCGTCCGCCGGCAGGTACGCCCCGAGCGGGCCGCCGACCTGGACCGCGCGGACCGGCCGGCCGGTGCGGGTACCGCCGCCGTAGGTGTGGATCAGCTCGCCCAGCGTCATGCCGAAGGCGGTCTCGAAGATGCCGCCCCGGGCGACGTTGCCGGCGAGTTGGAAGACCTGGGTGCCCCGGGACCGCTCCACCCCGAGCGCCTGGTACGCCGCCGCCCCGTCGGCCAGGATCGTCGGCACCGAGGCCAGGGTGAGCACGTTGTTCACCACGGTCGGCTTGCCGAACAGGCCGGTGATCGCCGGGATCGGCGGCTTGGCCCGGACCATGCCGCGCTTGCCCTCCAGGCTCTCCAGCATCGCGGTCTCCTCGCCGCAGATGTAGGCACCCGCGCCGACCCGCACGTGCAGGTCGAAGCGGAGCCCGGAGCCGAGGACATCGCCGCCGAGCCAGCCCTGCTCCCGGGCCACCACGATGGCCTGGCGCATCGTCTTGACCGCGTCCGGATATTCCGAGCGGATGTAGACGTAGCCCTCGGTGGCACCGACCGCGTGGGCGGCGATTGTCATCCCCTCGATAAGGGTGAACGGGTCGCCCTCCATCAGCATCCGGTCGGCGAAGGTGCCGCTGTCGCCCTCGTCGGCGTTGCAGCAGACGAACTTCAACTCACCTGGGGTGTCCAGCACGGTCTTCCACTTGATTCCGGCCGGGAAACCCGCACCGCCCCGGCCGCGCAACCCCGAGCCGGTGACCTCGGCGACCACCTCGGCCGGGGTGAGTTCCAGGGCGCGCCGCAGCCCGGCCAGGCCACCGTGCGCGAGGTAGTCGGCCGGCGAGAGCGGGTCGGTGACGCCCACCCGGGCGAAGCAGAGCCGGGTCTGGTCGCGCAGCCAGGGCAGTTCGGCCACGACACCCTGGCACAACTCGTGGTCGGCGCCGTCGAGCAGCCCGGCGGCGACGAGGTCGGCCACCGCCTCCGGCTCGACCGGCCCGTACCCGATCCGGCCGCGCTCGGTGACCACCTCGACCAGCGGTTCCAGCCAGAGCATGCCGTGCGAGCCGTTGCGGACCAGCCGGACCGGCCGGCCGGCCTCGGCGGCGACTCGCTCGATCTCGGCGGCGACCAGGTCCGCGCCGACCGAGAGCGCCGCCGAGTCGCGGGGTACGTAGACCGTCACCGGGGCCGTCATGCGTCCACCGCCTTCGTCACCAGGGCGTCCAGCCGGGCGGGGGTGAGCCGCCCGTGCACCCGTTCGTCGATCTGACCGGCCGGGCCGAGCGCGCAGTTGCCCAGGCAGAACACCTGCTCCAGGGTGACCGAACCGTCCGATGTGGTCTGTCCAACTTTGACGCCGAGGGTGCGCTCCGCGTACGCGACGAGCTGTTCGGCGCCGACCGACTGGCAGGCCTCGGCCCGGCAGAGCCTGACCACCGTCCGCCCGGCGGGCTCGGCCCGGAAGTCGGTGTAGAACGTGATCACGCCGTGCACGTCGGCGCGGGAGATGTTCAGCTCACTGGCCAGCACCGGCACCACGTCGGAGTCGACGTAGCCGAACTCGGCCTGGATGCGGTGCAGGATCGGCAACAGCGCACCTCGGTCGCCACGATGCGCCGCGACCAGCGCGCGCACCCGATCCGCCACCGAGGGGTCCGGACTGGCCACGGGGATCCCACCTCCACTCGCGCCGACTGGACCTCCACCATACGTCGCCTTGGATACCGTATGCAATATCGCCGGACGACGTCCCGGAGGTCCAGTTGATCAATCAGACGGTGACGGTGGACGGCGCGTCAGGCGGTGGACGGCGCGTCAGGCGGTGAAGTGTGGATTTCCGGCGGTGAGCCGGAGGGTGAAGGCACCCGAGCTCCGGTTGATCGACACGTGGTTGCACGACTGGTAGGTGATCCACAGGCCGAGCCCGCCCGCGCCACCGTCGGTCGCCGGCAGTAGCCCGGCGAACGGGTCCGTCGGCCCGCCCCCCTCGTCGCTGACCGCGACGACGATCCGGTCGACGCCGACCCAGAGCCGGAACCGGACCGGCGGACGGCCGTGCCGCAACGCGTTCGTCACCGTCTCGCTGACCGCGACGACCAGGTCCTCGACATCCTCGGTCGGGAGCACCCCGGCATCGGCCTGGTAGACCGCCTGCCGGGCCCGGCTCGGCGACGGATCGACGAGTTCGACGAGCGGCGGCGTCCGCTGGATCGGATCGGGCAGCGCCAGCCGATCCTCCGTCAGGTACGCCTTCGGCTCGGTGTACGTCTCGCTCGGCCGGCAGCCGTCCGCGCTGACCACCCGGGGATGGGTACGCAGCACGTCGTCGAGCACCGGCGCCGGGGTGATCCGGGTGTCGTAGGCGCACATGCTCCAGAGCGGGAAGTTGTCGTACGCGTGGTTGATGGCCGACTCGTAGCGGGCCCACCAGTCCCAGGTCGCGCCCAGCGCGATCCGGGGCACCTCCCCGATGATCCGGATCTGCTTGGCACCCCCGGCGACGTACCCGGCCAACATCTGCTGGTAGGAACGGATCGCGACGGCGGGGCGGGCGTAGAGGTCACCGCCGGGCAGGAAGGTGACGCCGGAGCCGGTCGGCAGCGCGGCCCGGACCAGCGAACCCGTCTGCTCGCCGAGGGAGACCACAGTCGGCTCCCCGGCCGAGACGCCGCCGAGCAGGAACGGCAGCACGACCGAGAGGAGTTCCTCGTCGGAGTGGTATGTCACGGCCTCGTGGTAATAGCCCTCGTGGCCGGCGGCGGCACCTGTCCTCATCGCGCCGCCTCGACCCGTATCCCGGACAGCCCGAGCATCTCGACGAGGCGGGCGGCGGCGGTCCACGGGGTACGCAGTACGGCGGTGGCGTCCCGACCACCTGCGTAGTCGTGCAGCCGGGCGAGGCAGTTGTGGTCGATGAACCGCAGCTCGCCGGCGCGCACCACCAGCTCGCCGTCGACCGGGTTCAGGTCGGCGTGCTCCAGCGCGGTCGCGAACATCTCGTGGTTGAACGTGTCCAGCTCCCCCGCCAGCGCCGCGGCGCCGTCGCCGGGGTGGCAGGCGTAGAGCCGGAACAGGACATCCGGGACGTTGCTCACCGGATGCAGACAGGCCAGGTCGGCGACCGTCCGGTCACCCAGCTCGGGCCGGTGGTAGGCGCACATCGCCGAGAGCGGTCGCACCCGCATGTAACGGTCGATCACATGCTCGTAGCGAGCGAACGCCGCGAGCTGGGCCGGAGTCCGCACCAACGAGGTCGCCTCCGCCACGACCCGCAGCCCGGTGTAGCCGGCGGCCAGGGCAGCCTCGGTCGCGGCCGTGTAACGGCGCACCTGCTCCTCGGGATCGATGACGTCGCCCGGATAGGTCACGTCGAGCCCCACCACCTGGGCTGCGCCCCGCCGCAGCGCGTCGGAGAACTCGACGAGCCCGGCGAGCCGCTCGACGACCGGTTCCGGCCTGCCGGGCACGACATACCAGACCCGCTCACCGGCGGCCAGACCCTCGGCGAGAAACCGCCGGGCGCGGTGGTCGAACTCCGCCGGATCGTCGTAGGACCAGCAGACATGACCGTACGGAGAGTCCGCACGACTGTCGATCACGCTGGCGCCCACACCCGAGAGTGTAGGCCGCGCAGGCCCGATGGTCATCCGCCGGGTAACTGGCAGGTCGCCCTGCGGTCGCTTCATGAGCTGGCAGTTCGACGGGGTTCGGGTTTGCCGGCGCGGCGCCAGGGTAGGCGCCTGGCTCCTAGCACCGTCGCCGGTCGAAAGGGGCGTGCGATGAGCGGTCCGGGACAAACCGTGGGAAGTCAGCCGTGGCTGCACCAACACGACGGGCGGATCCAGGAGTTCGGCACCGTACGGCAGTTTCCGCTCGGGCTCTCCTCGAACGCCCGGATGTACTCCTGCCAGCGGCTCAACCAGGTGCTGGCGGACACCCAGATCCTCTACGCCCTGTACAAGAAGCACCACTGGTTGATGCGCGGGCCCACCTTCTACCAGCTCCACCTGCTGCTGGACAAGCACGCGGGCGAACAACTGGCGCTCGTCGACATGCTCGCCGAGCGGGTGCAGACGCTCGGCGGGGTGGCGGTCGGCGATCCCCGGCACGTCGCCGAGATCACCCGGATCCCCCGACCGCCGGACGGCGCCGAACAGGTACCGGTGATGCTCTCCCGGCTGCTGGACGCGCACGAGATGATCCTGATCGACGTGCGCGACGCCGCCGGGCGGGTGGCCGAGGCGGGTGACGACGGCAGCAACGACCTGCTGGTGTCGAACGTGCTGCGCACGGGCGAACTCCAGACGTGGTTCCTCGCCGAACACCTGGTCGACGTGCCGCTGGCCCGGAGCTGAGCGGGGCTCGGTGACGGCCTCGACGGCGACCTGACCTGACCATCTGGTCGAGGTGCCACCGGCGCTCGTCGCTCAGGTTCGGCTCCGGCCGGAGCGCCCGCGCCGCCGGGGCTCGATCCGGGCCCGCGCCCGGGCGATCCTGACCGCCCGGCTCAGGGTCTCGATGTCGTACGCCCCGTAGTGCCGGCGGTCGTTGATGAAGAAGGTCGGGGTGCCGGAGACCCCGCTGAGGTCGGCCGAGTCCACGTCCTTGGCGACCCGGGCGGCGTGCTCGTTGCCCATCAGGTCCGCCTGGAACTGCTCCCGGTCCAGGCCGAGGTCACCCGCGTAGCCGACCAGATCCTCGACGCGCAGCCGCTCCTGGTGGTCCAGCAGCAGGTCGTGCATCTCCCAGAAGGCGCCCTGGGCGGCAGCCGCCTCGGCCGCCTCCGCCGCGAGCTGCGCCTGCGGATGGACGTCGGTCAGCGGCAGGTGCCGCCAGACGTAGCGCAGGTCGGCATCGGCCAGCAGTTCGCGTACCGCCGGTTCGGCCTGACCGCAGTACGGGCACTGGAAGTCGCCGTACTCGACCACTGTGACCGAGGCGTCCGCCGGACCCCGGACATGATCACGGCGCGGGTCGACCGGCGGGACGAGGTCGACGAGCTGGTCGGCGTCGCCGAGCAGCGCACGGGTCCGCCGAGGCTTCGGCAGGGTCGCGGTGACCCGGAAGACGATCCAGGTGAGCAGGGCGGCCACCAGTGAGGCGGCCAGCACCCCGACCTTGGCCTCGGCGAGCTGCTCGTCCCGGAAGGCGAGGGTGGCGATCAGCAGCGACAGGGTGAAGCCGATGCCGGAGATGGTGCCGCTGGCGAGTACCCCGGCCCAGCCGACCGCCGGGCGGATCCGGCCACCGGTGAGCCGGTCGACGAGCCAGGAGACCCCGACCACGGCGACCGGCTTGCCGACGACGTACCCGAGGAAGACGCCGACGGTCACCGGCGCGGTGACGGCCCGGACGAGGAAGCCCGCGTCGAGCACGATGCCGGCGTTGGCCAGGCCGAAGACCGGGACGATGAGGAAGCCCGACCACGGGTGGTAGATCCGCTGGAGCCGGTCGTTCGGCGAAAGCGTGCGGGCCAGCCCCAGCGTGGCGCCGCGGGCCAGCTCGGCGGTGGGCTGCTCCCGGAAGAGCTTGAACAGCCCGCTGGCGTGCTCCAGGGCACTGCGGGCCGGCGGGTACGCGGTCGCGGTGAGGCCGATGACGAGCCCGGCCACCACCGGCTCCACGCCGCTGGCCAGCAGCGCCGCCCAGAGCGCGACACAGAACGGCAGGTAGACCAGGCCGCGCCGCACCCCGAGCGCCCGCAGCCCGAGCAGCGCCGCGAAGACTCCGATCGCCACCACCAGCGGCGCCACGGCGACGTGCTCGGTGTAGACCACCGCGATGACCACCAGCGCCACCAGGTCGTCGACCACGAAGACGGTCAGCAGGAAGATCCGCACCTGGTCGGGTACGCCGCGCCCGAGCAGCGAGATCAGCCCGAGTGCGAGCGCGGTGTCGGTGGACATCGCCACACCCCAGCCGTGCGCGCCGGGACCGCCCCGGTTGACCAGCAGGTAGATCCCGACCGGGATCACCATGCCGATCACGCCCGCAGCGAGCGGGAGTACGAACCGTCGCCGGTCCCGCAGGTCGCCGAGATCGAACTCCCGGCGCGCCTCCAGACCCACCACCAGGAAGAACAGGGTCATCAAGCCGCTGTTCACCCAGGTACGCAGGTCGTAGGCGACACCGACCCCGCCGAGCCGGATCGACAGCTCGGTGCCCCACACCGCCTCGTACGACGAGTTGTCGACGTTCGCCCAGACCAGCGCCGCAGCGACCGCCGCCACCAGCACGGCGGAGCTGGCCGACTCGGTACGCGTGAACCGGCGCAATGGCGCGGCGATCTCCCGAGCCCACGCCGTCCGACCGGACATCCGGGACGATCGCCGCTCGGTCACCCGGTATCCCCCGTCCGGTCAGCCGTCCCTACCACCGGGCACGAACCCGACACACGGGCGGACTCGCCTTCAATTCGTGCAGCCCGCCGCGAGGCGGTCGACCTGTCGAGATTTACCACGTTCGGGTCGGTCGGCCGGGCCGCTCCGCCGGAATGCCCGGCGGGAATCCGCACCTCGTGCCGGTCGTTGTGTCGGACGGAAACCGGTGGAGACGCCGCCGGTACGAGGCGGAGGAGAGCAGTCATGAAGGTCCGCAACTCGCTCCGGGCACTGAAGCAGAAGCCGGGCTCGGTGGTCGTACGCCGGCGCGGCCGGGTGGTCGTGCTCAACCGCGCGAACCCGCAGTGGAAGAGCCGGCAGGGCTGACCGTGGGCGTCCGGACACGTCCCGGAGCGTCCCGGACCGGGTAGGTGTGCGCGTCGCTGACGCGGTGGCGATGTCAGTGACGCGGGTGGATATATTGTCACCGTTCCACCACACTGCGCAGGTCGATGACCGCGAGCCATGGAGGACGGGTGACCGACCGGTCGGGCGAACGATCGCCGGGGCTGTCGCACCCGGAGGTGGCCCGGGTGGAGACCGTCGCCGAACTGGCCGCGCTGCTGCGGCAGCTCCGGCGCCGGGAGGCCCGGCTGGAGGGGGCGAGCCCGCTCACCTACCGCGAGCTGGCCGCCAAGACCGGCTGGTCGCGAGGGATTCTCGGCGAATACTTCGCCGGCCGGGTGCTGCCACCCACCGACCGGTTCGACATCCTGATCCGGCTGCTCGGCGCCACCCCCGGCGAGCAGGGCGCGCTGGCCACCGCCCGGGACCGGGTCGAGGAACGACGCCGGACCGTCAGCATCCCGGCGGCCGACCAGGCGGTCCCGTCCTCGCGCCAGCTTCCGCCGGCCGTGCCCGGCTTCGCCGGCCGGGCCAGCCAGCTCGCCGCACTCGACCGGCTGCTTGAAGCGGATCCGGCGGCGCCGGTGGCACTGATCACCGCCGTCTCCGGCACGGCCGGGGTCGGCAAGACCGCGCTGGCCCTGCACTGGGCACACCGGGTCGCGGACCGGTTCGCCGACGGGCAGCTCTATCTCAACCTGCGCGGCTTCGACCCGACCGGGACGCCGGTCGGCCCGGCCGAGGCGATCCGTACCCTGCTGGACGCCCTCGGCGTGCCGCCGCAGCGCATCCCGGCGACCCTGGACGCACAGGCTGCCCTCTACCGGGGACTGCTCGCCGAACGGCACGTGCTGGTGCTGCTCGACAACGCCCGGGACGCCGACCAGGTACGCCCGCTGCTGCCCGGTGGCCCCGCGTGCCGGGTCCTGGTCACCAGCCGCAACCAGCTCGCCGGTCTGGTCAGCACCGGAGGAGCCCGGCCGATCACCCTGGACCTGCTGACCCGTACCGAGGCCCGGCAGTTGCTGACCGCCCGGATCGGGCCGGCCCGGGTGGCGGCCGAACCGCAGGCCGTCGACGACATCATCACCGCCTGCACCCGGCTGCCGCTGGGGTTGGCGATCGTGGCCGCCCGGGCCGCACTGAATCCCGGGTTCCCGCTCAGCGCGCTGGCGGCGGAACTGCGCGACGCCACCGGCGGACTGGCGGCCTTCGCCGGCAGTGATCCCGCCTCCGACGTACGCGCGGTCTTCTCGTGGTCGTACCGGGCACTCGGCCCGGGTGCCGCGCGGCTGTTCCGGCTGCTCGCCCTGCACCCCGGGCCCAGTGTCGGCGCACCGGCGGTGGCCAGCCTCGCCGGCCTGCCACCATCGCGGGTACGGCCGCTGCTGGCCGAGCTGACCGACGCCAACCTGGTCGCCGAACACGGCCCCGGGCGGTACGCCTGTCACGACCTGCTGGTCGCGTACGCTGCCGAACTGACCGAGGGGGCCGACCCGGAGCCGGAACGGCGAGCCGCCACCCGGCGGGTACTCGACCACTACCTGCACACGGCACACGCCGCGGATCGCCGGCTGGACCCGCACCGCGACCCGATCCCGCTGCTGACGGCATCGCCCGGGGTCACACCGGGGCAGATCGCCGACCACGGCGCCGCGCTGGACTGGTTCGACGTCGAGCTTCCGGTGCTGCTGGCGATCGCGGAGGAGGCCGCCACTGCCGGGCTCGACCGGCACCTGTGCCGGCTGACCCGCACCATGGCACACGTCATGGAGCGGCGGGGGCACTGGCACCGGTGGGCGGCCGTGCAGGATCTCGCGGTGGCGGCGGCCCGACGGCTGAGCGATCCGGCCGAGGAGGCGCACGCCCGGCGCAGTCTCGGTCGGGCCCAGGTGCACCTCGGACGGGTCGACCCGGCACTCGACCACCTCGACACGGCACGCCGGCTCTACCGGCTGGCCGCCGACCGGCTCGGCCAGGGCCGGATCCAGTTCGACCTGAGCTGGATAGCGGTCCGGCAGAACCGCTTTCCCGACGCGCTACGGCACAGCCGGGAGGCGCTGGCGCTGTTCACCGCCGCCGGCAGCCGTTCCGGGCAGGGGCGGGCACTCAACAACATCGGTTGGTGCCTGAGCGGGCTCGGACAGCACGAGGAAGCCGTCGAGTACTGCCGACGTGCCCTCGACGTACTGCTCGAACTCGACGACCGGTTCGGCGCCGCCGACGGCTGGGACAGCCTCGGGCACGCCCAACACCAGCTCGGCCGGTACCGGGAGGCGGCCGAGTCCTACCAGCACTCGTACGCGCTCTGGCGGGAACTCGGGCACCGCTACCAGGAGGCGGACCTGCTGACCCGGCTCGGCGAGACCCAGTCGGCGATCGGTGACCTCGACGCCGCCTCGGACACCTGGCATCGGGCGCTCGACATCCTGGACGGCCTCGAACATCCGGACGCCGAGCAGGTGAAGGCCCGCCTCGACCGGGTCGGCCGGGCACCGAGCCGCTGACCGGGGCCTGGTTGCGCTGCGGGGGGCCGGGCGCCGGTGCCGGGGAGCCGTGACCGCGGACGCCGGTCGCGGAGGCGCCGGTCAGGACCGGAGTTGTCGGATCTTGTCGCGGGCCACGGTGGCCAGGGTGGCGATCCGGTGCGGCTGCCCGCGCAGGAACGCCTCGGTGAACTCCTTGGCCTGCTCGTAACGGACCCGGCCGGGCATCGGCGGCTCGTTCGGGTTGACGGTGCAGTCGACCAGCGCCGGGCCCGGATGCGCCAGCGCCGCCCGTACCGCCTCGGAGACCTGCCCCGGCTCGGTCACCTTGACGCCGTACCCGCCGCAACTGCGCGCCCAGGCGGAGAAGTCGGCCGCCGGCTCCCGGTGCCGGACGGCGTACTCGGGATAGCCGAGCAGGATCTGCTCCCAGAGAATCTGCCCGTACGAGTTGTTGTTGTTCACGATCACCTTCACCGGCAGGTCGTGCCGGACGGCGGTGAGGAACTCGGCCATCAGCATCGCGAAGCCGCCGTCCCCGACGTACGCGATCACCTGCCGGCCGGGGAAGGCGAGCTGCATCGCAATGGCGTAGGGCAGGCCGCACGCCATCGTCGCCAGGTTGCCGGAGAGGTGGTATTCGCGGCCGTCCCGGATCGTCCAGTACCGGGCCGACCAGGTGGCGACGGTGCCCGAGTCGCAGGTCAGGATCGCGTCGTCGGCGGCCAGCTCGTCGACGCACCCGATCAGGAACTGCGGGGCCACCGGCCGGCGCCCCGGGTCGCGCAGCGCCCTCATCTCGGCCCGCCACCGCGTCGCCGCGTCCTGGTACTTCTCCAGGAACGCCCGGTCGGCGGCCCGGTCGAGCAGCGGGAGCAACTGGCGCAGCGCGGTCCCGGCATCGGCGGTGATCGCCACCTCGACCGGCAGCCGCATGCCGATCTGGCTGGCGTCCCGGTCGATCTGCACCACCCGGACCCGGTCGGCTTCCGGCAGGTACCTGCGGTACGGGAAGCAGGTGCCGACCATCAGCAGGGTGTCGCACTCCTCCATCAGTTCCTCGCTGGGCCGGGTGCCGAGCAGGCCGAGGCCGCCGGTGGTGAGCGGATGCTCGTCCGGCACCACCTGCTTGCCGGGCAGCGTCTTGACGATCGGCGCGGCGAGACGGTCGGCGACGGCCAGCACCTCGTCACGGGCGTCCCGGGCGCCGATCCCGACCAGCATCGCGATCTTCCGGCCCTCGCCGAGTACCCGGGCGGCCCGGTCGAGTTCGTCGGGCGCGGCCGGCACCGGCGGGTACGACAGCACCGGACTGCTCACCGGCGGTGCCCCCGGGCTGACGTGCCGGTACGGGTCGGTGCCGGCCTCGGCCACCGAGATGTCGTTGGGGAAGGTCAGGTGCGCCACACAGCGTCCGGCCAGCGCGCTGCGGATGGCGATGTCGACGACTCCCGGCACCTGCTGCGGGTTCGTCACCATCAGGTTGTACCCGGCGACGTCGGCGTACAGCTGGGTGGTGTGCACCTCCTGCTGGTACTGCGAGCCGAGCACCGAGGTCTCCTGCATCCCGGTGATCGCCAGTACCGGTACGTGGTCGAGCTTCGCGTCGTAGAGGCCGTTGAGCAGGTGGATCGCGCCGGGACCGGAGGTGGCGACGCAGACTCCGAGCCGGCCGGTCGCCTTGGCGTAGCCGGTGGCCATGAAGGCGGCCGCCTCCTCGTGCTGCACCAGCACGAAACGCAACCGGTCGCGGAGCCGACGGAAGCCCTCCATCAGGCCGTTGATGCCGTCGCCGGGCAGGCCGAAGACGGTGTCGACCCCCCAGTCGCACAACCGGGCGGCCAGCGCCTCTCCGACTATCTTCCGCATCGCCGATCCTCCCGTTGCCGTCCCCGGCGCCAGCCCGATTATTCCGGCAAACCAGGAAGGTCGTCATGAAACTGGGTAAGTGCCGCCGGCATCACGAGGGCCGCGTCCAGGTGCGCCACCGGGCGGCAGGCGCCTCCATCGACGACGGCAGTAATTTCACCAATACCCGCACGCCGGGTCGCATCGGTAGCTTCGAATCGATCCCAGGATGACGTGACGACGATCCCAGGACGACGATCCCAGGACGAGGTGAGGAGAGGCCGTGACGGTTACTGTGTCCCAGCTCGGCGACCGCGTCGGCTCGGCACCGGCGACCCCGCGGTACACCATCGACAACCTCGCCCGGCTGGTCGGAATGTCGCCGCGCAACATCCGGGCACACCAGGCCCGCGGTCTGCTCGCGCCACCCGCCCGGTACGGCCGGACCGCCTACTACGGCGCCAGCCACGTACGCCGGTTGGAGAGCATCAAGTCGCTGCAACGGCAGGGCTTCAACCTCGTCGCCATCGAGGCGATGCTCGGGGTACGCCACCCAGCGCCGGCACCGGCCGAACCACTGACGACAGCGCTGAACCGGCTGGCCGCCGAGCACCCCGCCCTGCTGGACAGTCTCGCCCGGCACGGCGTGCTGGTACGCGCCCAGGACGGCTCGGTCACCGCGGCCCGCCCCCGGGCCGTGCAGCCCGCGCTCGACCTGCACCAGGCCGGCGTACCGGTGCTGGCCGCGCTGCGCCTGCTCGGCGAGGTACTCGAACGACTCCGCCCGGTCACCGACGAACTGGCGCCGGCCGCCGCCACCCGGTTGGCACAGCTACGCCGGGCCGGTACCCCGGTCGCCGGACGGCGGCCCGACGACGAGACGGCGGCGCTGGTCCCGGGCCTGGCCCGGTTGCTCAGCGAGGCGTTCCGGGTCGTCGCGGAGAACGCCTGCACGGCGGCCGGCGGCTCGACGGCGGGCGTAGCGGGCGATGGGGTGGCGCCCGGCGGCCGCTGACTGCCGTCGGCCGTCAGCCGGTGGCCCGGCGGCGGGCGTAGCGGGCCGGGGTGGTGCCGAGGTGCCGGACGAAGTGCCGGTGCAGGTGTGCCTGGTCGTGGAAGCCGACCGCCACCGCGACGCTCGCCGGTCGCTGTCCGGCCAGCAGCAGCCGGCGGGCCCGGTCCACCCGCCGGCCGGTCAGGTAAGCGTGCGGGGGCAGGCCGAAGCTGCGGGTGAAGCACCGGATCAGATGGCTCGGATGGGCGTCCAGGATCGTCGCCGCCTCCCGCAGGGACATCCCGACCGAGATCCTGGCGTCCAGCAACTCCCGCAGCCGGGCGGCCAGCCGGTCCGACCGGCCACCCGGTGCGACGGGTCCGAGCGTGTCAAGGTGCTCGTGCAGCCGCTCCCGGATCAGGGCGAGCCGGGACTCCGCCTCGAACGCGTCGCCGGGATGGCCGAGCGCGTCGTGCAACTGGTGGATCCGGTACCGCAGCAGCCCGTCGTCCAGGACCGGCCCGTCCACCGCGGGACCGACCAGGCGCTGCGGCAGAACGGTCGTGTCGAGATAGAGGACCCGTTTGCGGAAGCCGGCCGGGGTGACGGTCCGGCCGTCGTGGGTGACGCCGGGCGGGAGCAGCAGCACTGTGCTGCCGGCGGTCACCCCGTGCCGGTGCCGGTCGAGGGCGAAGTCGACCGACCCACCGTCGAGAATCATCAGATCCCAGGTGTCGTGGGTGTGCGCCGGGTAGGCGTGCTCGGTGAAGTGCGCGTGGAAGACCTCGGTGATCCCGGGCACCGTCGGCCGCCAGGCGCTGATCGTCGTACCGGGGCGCTCGCCTGCCATGTCAGGAACGTACAAGACGCGCGCCGCGCAGCGCCGCACACTCGGTGGCGGGTCCGGTGGCCGCTGCCGCCGGACCGACCGGAACTTCCGAAAGGCGTAACGCGTGTCCGAGTTTGCCGCCGTACCCGTCAACCTGGCCGAACGACTCGGCCGGTTCACCGAGCTGTGGGCACAGCGGAAGGTGGCCGTCCTCAACGACTACGAGATCAAGGTCGCCAAGGTGAAGGGCGAGTTCGTCTGGCACAACCATCCGGAGACCGACGAGTTGTTCCTGGTGATAAGCGGCCGACTCACCATCCGGCTGCCCGGCACGGAAGTGGTGCTCGGCCCCGGTGAGCTGTACGTGGTGCCCCGGGGCGTCGAGCACTGCCCGGTGGCGGACGAGGAGACCGCGATCCTGCTCGTCGAACCGGCCGGCACCGTCAACACGGGTACGGCGGGCGGACCGATGACCCGGGCCGCCGAGACCCTCGACGCGACGGACGAGGGCGTCACCGCCGGGCCTACATTCCGCTGAGCAATGGCGGACGGAGCCGGCCATCTCGCAGCAGCCCCGATCACCAGGTCCCCAGTGCACATCACCTCTGTTCAGGGATGGCTGAGATCCGTCTTGATGCCGCCGATGAACGCATCCCAGGCGGCCGCTTCGAAGCTCAGCACTGCCACGGTAGGCGCCTTGGAGTCGCGTACGTCGACTTGGGTGCCTCGGTCGCGTACCTCGACGCACTGGCCGTTGTTGCCGGATCGGCTCGACTTGCGCCAGACGTTACGGACCATGCTTGCTCAGCTCCTTGATGAACTTGACAGACTCGGCGGGCGACCTTGCCAACGTCTTCAGATTGTCGTACGCGGCCGAGAGTCGCGCCAGATCACGGCTGGATTCGAGGAACAGCTCGCCGGCCAACGTCTCGATGTAGCCCAGTGGCGGATCGTCCTGTTCGAAGGTGAGCAGGGCGAACCCGCTGCTGATCGCCAGGTGCGCTCCTGCCTCGAATCGCAGGACCTGGATCGTGACGTTTGGACAGCCCGCTCAACATGACCAGGTGGTCAAGCTGCTCGCGCAGCACCTCCTGGCCGCCGACCTCGGTCGGTAGGGACGCCTCGGAGAGGATGGCGTTCAACGGCAGCGGCGTCGGCCCCCGGCGTAGCACCTCATATCAAGTTGCTTTCCCAACGCCGTCCACTCTTTCTCAAATTGTCGAATCACATCCAGTGCAGATTTTGATTTATTCAACGATCTACCGGTCACATCATTCGAGCAACATCGGCGACTAATTGAGATGTTGTGAAGCGCTAGTCATCACTCGAGTCTCTTCCGTTCTCCTCTTTGCCCGACGCCAGACACAGAGACCGATTACGTAACGCGAGCGGAGCGCATTCGGAAGCCTACTCGCGCTGAATGCGTACACCATCGTGGACTCGTACGGCAGGCTTGGCTTCGTTCAATGCGTCGAGCACCCGAATGGCGTACACCTCACCCATCTGGCTAGCGACACGATCGCGTCCCCACCATTCGGCCCGCGTGGTCTCGTCGCTCATTCGCAGCCGCCCGCCGGCCACGCGTGCACGGAAGACGAGGGCGACGATTCCCCGCTGCATGTTCTTGTAGACGCCGGTCAGCCGGTCGGGCTGGATCTCCAGGCCGGTTTCTTCGCGGACCTCGCGACGCAGCCCCTCGAGGATCGATTCGCCCAGCTCGAGGACGCCGCCCGGGGGCTCCCAGTGGCCATTGTCCCGGCGTTCGGTCACGAGCACCTCTCCCTCATCGTTCACAATGACGGCCGCGACGCTGACGGAATGCTGCGAACTGGCTGCCATCGCCTACTCCCGAGTCGGTAGGGTTCTCCAAAACGACTCGTGTATACCACCTGATGGGGCCCGCGATGAGGGATCGGATCGACCCAGCGAGCGATCGCGCCGTGTATCGGCAGATTGCGGACAACCTCCGGGCGGCGGTCGAGCGTGGAGACTTGGAGCCTGGGGCGCAGCTGCCGTCCGAGACACAGCTTGTCGGAGAGTACGGGGTCAGCCGCGTCACGGCTCGGCGTGCGCTGAGCGTACTCGTGGCTGATGGGCTGGTGGTCTCGGAGCACGGACGCGGTTGGTTCGTTCGCCGACGGCCACCGGTCAAGCGGCTCGGCTCCGACCGCTTCACGCGGCGCCCTGAGGGCAAGGCGGCCTTCACGGTGGACATGGAGGCCAACGATCGAGAGTTCCGAGTCGAGGTGCTGTATGTCGGGCGAGGCCCGATACCGCACGAAGCGGCTGCCCGCCTTCGAGTCGAAGCTGGCTCCGAAGTGGTCATTCGGAGACGCCGGTACTTCACTGACGAGCAGCCCGTCGAGACGGCAACCTCCTACATCCCGGTGCGTGTCGCGGCAGGGACCCCGATCGAGGAAGCAAACCCGGGACCAGGCGGTATCTACGCCCGGATGGAAGACCGGGGTATGACCTTCGAGCGGTACGACGAAGAAATCCTGGCCCGCATGCCGAACAGTGAGGAGTGCCGGCTGCTGCAGCTCCCTCCAGGTTCGCCAGTCCTACATCTGGTCCGAACGGCAATCGCCGACGGTCGGCCGGTCGAGGTGTGCGACTCCGTGATGGATGCGGCGGCGTTCGTGCTGCACTACCGTCTCCCGGCCTAGGCAGTTTCGTCGCTTTCTGCAGCTTCTGAAGCCGTCTGTCCAGGACTGAACCGATCCGTAGACTCGTGTACACAAGTACTCCTGTTAGACCTCTCCTCGATAGGGGTGGAACGGCCGGAGGCTCGGGCGCGGCAACGCCCGGCCTCCGGCCTCGCCAGAAGGTGAGAGTGATCGTGGTTCTCCGGATGTCGTTGATCGCGCTCGGCGGCCTGCTCCCCGGCTTCGTACTCGGCCTCTTCGCGTTCCGGGTCAAGTCCCGCTGGTGTCCGCGCTGCGGCGAGTCCACAGACGCCATCCACCGGACCCACGCCCGATGACCACGCCGGACTCGCCCGACCGCGCCGACCTCCCGATCGGACGCCGGGTCGCCCAACTCCGTACCCGACTCGGCATGACTCAACAGGTCTTCGCCGACCGACTCGGCAGATCGAAGAGCTGGGTCGACAAGGTCGAGCGCGGGGTGCGTACCCTCGACCGGCTCTCCGTCATCGGAGCCGTCGCCGCCGCCCTCGGGGTCGACCCGGAGGTCCTGCTCCCCCACCCCGCCCGCCGCGCACCCGCCACCGGTCTCGCCGCCGCCGTCGAACGCGTACGCACCGCCCTCGCCTGCTACCCCACCACCGCCGGCACTCCATCCCAGCCACCGCCATCACCGGCACACCTCGACCGCCGACTACGGCACGCCTGGGCCGCCTACCGGCACGCCCACCACCCACAGGTGATGCGGCTACTACCCGACCTGCTCACCGACATCCGGCACGCCGGGACAACCGTCGGCACCGAACACACCGCAGATCTTCTGGTACGCGTCTACCGGCTCGCCGCCCAAACGCTTGTCAAACTCGACGCCGCCGACCTGGCCTGGCTCGCCGCCGACCGGGCGATGGCCGCCACCGGGGGTGACCCACGGCGTGCCGCAGTCGCCGCGATCCCCCTGGCCCAGGCACTACGCGCCCTGCACCGGGGACGGCTCGCGATGGCCGCCACCATCACCGCCGCGTACCGTCTCCTCCCGGCACCGTCCCGCGCCTCCGCGCCGAACGACCTCGCCCTGGCCGGCAGCCTGCTCACCGAGGCCGCCATCGCCGCCGCGACCTGCGCCGATGCCATCGCCGCCCGCGACCTCGCCAACCGCGCCGCCCGACTCGCCACCATCCACTGCGAGCATCCCCGTCCCGACAGCGGCGACCTCGGATTCGGGCCGATCACCGTCGATCTCGCCCGCGCCCTCATCGCCACCGAACTCGGTGACAGCCACCGGGCAATCACCATCCACCAGCACACCACCGCCAGCACCGCCTGGCCCCGAATACCCGCCGAACACCGGGCAGCCCACCTGATCGACATCGTCCGCGCCCACCTCGATGCCGGCGACCCGCAGGCCGCCGGACGCGCCCTCGTCATCGCCGACCGCACCGCCCCGGCCGAGACCCGCATCCGGCCCGGCGCCCGTGCCGCACTGACCGCCGTACTCCGCAGCGGCCCCACCTCCGCCGACGTCACCCGGCTCGCCGCCACCGTCGGTCTGACCCGACAGTGACCGCAGCGGAGCAGGACCATCTCGGCGGCCGAGACGTCCGCGGCGGGTCACCGCGGATCCGGTTGCTCTGTCGGGAACGCCTCAGAGCTGGCGCAGGATCACCGGGTCCTTGATCTTCTTGTCGGCGGCCAGCAGCAGCGCCTTGCTGATGATCTCGCCGAGCCGGCTGTCGCCCTCGAAGGGCAGGAACATCTCAGGCTCCTTCGCCTTGGCCGAGTCCGGGACGATGCACAGGTACCGGTCGTCCGGGGCGATCAGGATGTTGCCCGAGCCGCAGTGGATGCGGTACGTGTGCAGGTCACCCCGCACTTCGAGGAACCTGTCGGTGACGGTGCAGCGGTCGGCGATCGCCAGCCGTGGGACGAGCTGCGCCAGCACGTCCCGGCGCGTCACACCGCTCTCGGTGAGGTCGCCAAAGCTGGTTTGCGACCAGTAGGCGCGATGGCGACCGGCGGGGCCACCGTCGTACCAGTTCGGGTCGGCACCTACCCCGGCCGCGGCCACGAACAGGTCGACGTCGCGCATCACCTCACTGAGCACCACCGCCGGGACCTCCACCAGCGGCACCGGCATACGATCTCCCCGGATGAACCGCAACTGATCGGTGCCCATCGTGTCGAACACCGCGTCGTCGTCCCGGTCCGCGATTCCGTCGATACCGAACTCGGCGTGCAGCCCCCAGTCTGGCAGGGCCAGCCGGGGCAGATCGTAGGAAGCGCCGTCGTCGCGGTGCTGGACGTACGACCAGCCGCGCTTGGACAGCAACGCGTTGAGGCGGTGCTGACGGACGATGTGCGCGGCGAACCGGTTGGAGTACGTGCCGGTGGCCCGCTCCGCGTCGGTGAGCAGATACTGCTCGCGATGCGCCTGCTTGAACGGCTGGGTGATCGCGTGCCGGGTCAGGAAGTCCCGCCACTGCAAAACTCCGGCCGGGTCGTGCACCGGGTGCCACAGCCGGACCGTGGCGTCGGCGGCCGGCTCGCAGCCGGTGTCGTCCACCGTGCGCAGAGCCTGACCACCCCAGCAGCAGGCCACGCCGTCGACGGTCCAGATGAGTCGTCGGGCCAGGGTACGGGCGAGCGGGTGGTCCAGGAACCGCTCGCGCCACTGCTCGACGGTCCACGAGCGGTCACGCCGCAGCAGCCCCTCCAGGCGGTCACGGGTGGCGACCAGCGTCGCGGCGACGTCCGTGACAGTCGCCTTCAGCTCCTTGACCTCGTCGCCGTGATCGTGACGCACCTGCGCCGGAGGGGTCTTGACCACCTTGCCGTCCGCGTTGCGCCACACCAGTACGGCGTCGACGCCGCGCACCTCCAACTCGTAGGAGCACTCGCCGAGCTTGTCGGCCAGCGGCAACCCGAAACCGGGCAGGGCCATCTCCTCGACGTCGTCGCGGCCGACGCCGAGCGCCTCGGCGTGCTTGGTCAGGCCCTTCTCGACGAGGTGCAGCGTGCTCTTGTACGTCAGCCGGGACGACAGCCGCGCCAGTTGCGCGAGGGCGGCGGGATGCTCCGTGTCGACGAGCGCCGCTACGGCGACGTTCGCCAGTTTCGGGCTCGCCGGCCCGTGGCCGCGGATCTTGCGGGCAGCCCGTTCCGCGATCTGGCCGAGGCTGCGCAGGGTCTCCTCCGACGGCGGGCACATCACCCGCATCCAGATCAGTCCCCACAGCAGTCCGACGTTGTAGCGGTCGAGCATCCGCGGAGGGACGTCGGCGAGGTGCGCGGGACAGCAGGTGGTCATGCGCAGCGGAAGGCTGCGTGCCTGACCCACCAGCGGGAGCCACTCGTCGAGCCGCGCAGTGAACTCGTCACCGCCGACCGCGTCAAGTAGCGACCGAGCCTGCTTCCGCCAGGCGACCGTCGGCTTTGCCTTGTCCGCACCGACGGCGCAGTGCACCAACAGCGCCTCCCAAGCGGACCGACCCTCCGCCGGCATGGACTCGATGTCCGCGATGGCGCGGTCGGCCCACTGTTCGCCGACGTTGGGGATCGGCCACATCCGGTCGGACTCGGCGCCCAGGTCGTCCACGGAACGCTCGATCCGCGTGCGGCGCCAGGCCGCCAGCGCCGCCGGGTTCGTCCGACCGGTAGCCTCCGCCGCCTGGATGGACTCCCAGGTGAAGTCCGTGAGCCACGAACTCCAGCGACCGAATCCCAGCCATGCCTGACCCCCCAGGCGATCCAGCCAGGCGGTGCCGTCCAGCCCGCCGCCGGAGAGCGTCGCCTGGACCAGCTTGGCCCGCCCGTCGCTGTCCTGCCCCGGTACCGTCAACGCGTCGAACACGGCTTGCCGCGTCGGCACCGGCTGCGCTGCCAGAAGTTGTTCCACCCGCTCCCACGCCTCGCCGCAGGCACGGTTCCACGGGCTCTCCTGCCGGTACGGGAGCCGGGGCAGATGCTCGACCACGGTCAGCGCTGCGGCGGAACGACGGTCGTGATCGGCGCCGTCACCCTCCAGGTCGGCCACGGCGGCGGCGACCAGCTCAGCCTGTCGGGTGGCCGCCGGCAGCAGCTCGACCTGGAGTGGAGCGAGATCGTATGGCCCCTGCGGATCATTGAGCGCGGCGAGCAGCGCCGCACCCGTACCGGCCGGCGCCCAGCCACACACCGTGGCCACCCCGTTGACGAAGTCCCGCTGGTTACCGTCGTTGAGCGCGTTGCCGCTTCGCACGCACCAGCCTCTGACGGTGCTGACCACGTCGTCCAGTGCCAGTTCCGGGTCGTAGGCGTCCATTCAGGCACCCACCAGCGGGACGGGCTTGAGGAACGTGAGCCGGGACTCCGCGTGCAGGCGGACCCTCTCGCCCAGGGCCGTCACCTGACGGTCGTCGACCGACACCACGGAACCGTTGCGTCGGAACGAGTCGAGGGTCATCCGCGTCCGATCCTCTGGATCGACGTCCGCGCCGGACCCGGCCACCCCGAGGGAGGCCCGCAGGTGGATCAACTCGTCGAGACGGACCATCTCTTCGGCAACTTCCATGGCCCACGCCGGCCCGCTCGGCGCCCCGGTGACATCATCGACGACTGTGCTGATCAACGGCATGGCGGAGACGGTAGCGCAGTCCTCCGACACGTCGTGCCGGCGCGGGCCCGGGGATCACCGAAGATGGATCCCCTCACTCATCGTCTCCTGGATGCTCACGCGGCGGCCAGCGGTACACCAGGACTATCCCGGCGGACGAGGCCCGTACTTCTGCTCCAGCTCGGCCTTGTCCTCGTCGGCCGGGGCCACGTACCGCGTGGTACCACGATAGATGTCGGCATCGTCCGAGACCGAGATACTGATTCCGTAAAGCGGACTGAGTTTGCTCAGCCAAAGCAGCCGGACAGCCTCTTCGATGAAAGGCTCGAAGTCGGTTCCGGGTTTCAGGAACGCGGTGACCGAGGCACTTGCGGAATTGCTTATGTTGTTCTGATATCCGACCTTCACCCTGACCACGTCCGTGCGTTGCGCCAGAGTTTCCTGTACGCCGGCAGCGACCGCGTCCGACTCTGTCCGCTCCTGCTCCGAGTCCCCCAATATGGAGCAGGAGGCGACAGCAACCAACACGACCATTGCTAGGCCGACGTGCCGGCCGACGCGGTCCAACGCCCGGCGACCCCTCGACCACCACACCCCGGACTCTCTCCCTTCGACGCACATCAGCGGACTCCCGCGCAGTTCGTACACCTAGGCCTATGGCGACAACGCACCCGACTATCTCGGCGGCCGGGGGCCGTACTTGCGATCCAACTCCGCCTTGTCATCAGAAGTCAGGTGACGGGTAACGCTGCGCCGTTTGTCTTCGTCGTCCATCGCGGAGGCCCTGATTGAACTGAGCGGATCAAGCTTGCTCAACCAGACCAGACGGACAGCCTCATCGAGGAACGGATCGAAATCAGCCCCGGCCTGCAACGTCGCGGTCACGGAGGCACTCTCGGCATTGCTGATGTTGTTCTGGTACCCGACATCCACCCTGACCACCTCGGGCCGTGCCGCCAGCACCTCCTGAATCTCGGCGGCGATCGCATCCGACTCCGCCCGCTCCTCCGGAGAATCCGCCAACCCACCACACGCGGCGACAGCGAGAAGCACGATCGTCGCCAGCCCAGGCAGCGCACCCACACGAACCGCCTGGAACCCCCTCGACCACCGCATCTTCCGCGCCCTCCTGTCCACTCGCATCAGTGCACCCTGAAATTCACAGGCCTTCGACTCCACGGCCTTCCCGTTCCGAAACGCAGCAGCACTGTCCGGTACTGCGCCAAATCCCACGGCTGGTCGGCGCTTTCGGTCGGGCTGCGCTCTGACCCGACTGCCTCCAGCACTTGACGACTATCCCCGCGGTCGAGGACCGTACTTGCGTTCCAGTTCGGCCATGTCGTCAGGAGTGAGATGGCGGGTGGTGTTGCGCTGTTTGTCTTCGTTGTCGATCGCGGAGGCTCTGATCGAGCTGAGCGGGTCGAGCTTGCTCAACCAGACCAGCCGGACGGCCTCATCGAGGAACGGATCGAAATCAGCCCCGGCCTGCAGCGTCGCGGTCACGGAGGCACTCTCGGCATTGCTGATGTTGTTCTGGTACCCGACCTCCACCCTGACCACCTCGGGCCGTGCCGCCAGCACCTCCTGAATCTCGGCAGCGATCGCATCCGACTCCGCCCGCTCCTCCGGCGAGTCCCCCAGTACGGAACAGGAAACAACCGCCAGCAGTACGCTCACCGCCAACCCCACCAGCCCGCCAGCGCGGACCGGCCGGTGCTCCCTCAATCGTCGCATCGTCGCTCTCCCGTCGACCCCTATCAGTGCACCCTGTGCAGTTCATAAACCTTCGACTCGACGGTCTCGCCGTTCAGGAACGCGCCAGCGCTGTCCCGGTACGCCTGCACCGACGGATCCGCGCTCCGGTCCAGCGCCTGCGCGGCGGGAAGGTACGCGGAACCAGCGCCGTGATTCCTGCCGACGGAGCCGTTCTGGGCGTCGAAGGTGACCGTCGTGTGGTTGGGCCGGTCAGGGTTGTCGGTGGCGTCGAGGTGCGGCACGACGTCGCGCGCATTTTCCAGTGCCAGCACCTGCACGCCGGTCGGAACCTCGGTGTTGCCGATCGGCGAGCCGGCCGTGACGACGTGGGTGACGTTGTACGGGAAGCCGCCGCTGGCGGAGTCCTGCGCGGCCTGGGCAGCGACCATCCCGCCCTGGCTGTGCCCGACCAGCATCACCGGGTCGTCGGCGCCCGCCCCGGCCATCCGCAGCGCCTCGGCGATGGCGTGCTGCCGGGAGGTGGTGTCGCCGCCGAGGACGTGCACGTTGGTACCCATGTCGTTGAGGAACGGGCTGTCCGCACTCCACGGCATGTTCATCTCCTTGGTGCCGGGAATGTCGACGACGTACGCCGTGCTGCCGTCCGGATGCGTGATCACCCGCACGTCGATCTGATCCGGACTTCTGGCGTTGGCCGCCTCGTTGCGGTAATCGAGGCCATCGATCAGGTCACCGAAGCCTCGCGGCGGGTCGCTCATCGACCCGTCCGAGGTGTCGATATTGGTGCCGGTCCCGTTCACGTCCGGCACTGTGACCGAGTAGGTGCCGTCGTCGTAGAACTCGCCGAGCAGGTCCGCAGCGCCCGGCACGTCACCGACCATCGGAGCGCCCGGAAGGCTGCTGATCAGCCCCGGCCCCAAACCGACGAGGGTGTCGACGATCCCGGGATGGTCAATGACCAGCTGCTCCCAGTCGACGTCGTCGGCCAGCAGCGCCCCGGCACCGACCAGCGGCGCCAACGGCAGCAGCGTCGCCGGCCCCAGCACGCCGGCCTTGATCCCGGTGCCAAGCCCGTAGCCGAGAGCCCAACGCAACGTCTCGATCGTCCGGGCCCGCTCCTCATCGACAGCCTGGTAGGAGGCGACGACCGTCCGCAACGCGATCGCCCGCTGCCCGAACCCCAACGACAACGCGGTCAACCCCTGCGGACCGTCCAGCGCCCGAAGCAGACCAGCCTCGATCCTCGCGAACCCGCCCGGGTTGAGCACCGCCGAAGCCACCAGGTCCGGATCGGCCAGCATGCCGTGCCCCTGCACGCTGATCCCGGCCAGGTCCCGGGCCAGGTCATCGCTGTGCCGGGCCAGCAGACCGATGTCCTCGTACCGAGCACCCGTGCCGCCGGCGCCGCCGCTGACCTGGAACTCCGGATCACCCATCGCCACCCTCCACAAGCTGTCCCAGATACGGCGCCAGCCACACCCCGATCTCCTCCCGGGCCACCGGCCGCACCGACACCATCCGCCGACCCGAACCGTCCGGCTCTGGACGCAATCCGAGCCAGCCGTCTTCGGTGGCCAACCAGACCACCTGCGCCACCCCCACCCCGACGCCGCTGCGGCCACTCACCAACACCCGCAACACCCCGGTCGTACGCGCCTGCACCTGCTCGACCAGCCGCACCTGCGCCGCCGTCAAGCCCAACGCCGCCACCGCCTCGGCACGCCCGGCCGTCCCGGCCAGCTCAGCAGAACGGGTGTACTCAGCCAGCGCCGCCAACGGCAGCCGCCCCGACACCCGCGAATCGCCGTCACCGCCGAGCGCCTGGCCGAGCGGTCCCGTCGCCCCCGCCAGGTCCCGTTCCGCCGGTACGACCCGGACCAGCTCACGCCCGAGCACCACCGCCTCGAACATCGACAACTCGACAGCACCGTCGGCGAGCCCGACCAGGGCCGCCCCCACCGGCCCCGCCACCGCCAGAACTGCCCGTGCCGACCGCCCCTCGACCGACGCCTCGACCCGGATCACCGCCCGCGCTGCCACGAACGTCGCCAGGTTCGCCAGCACCGACTCCGCCGGCCGACACTCCACCGGATCACCGTCGACGGTCACCACGCCCCGGGCCGCCAGCGCCTGCCCGGCGGCGCGCAGGAGATCCGACCCCGGCTCGTCCGGTACGTCGAACCCGGGCGGCGGAGCCAACCCCGTGCGACGGACCAGCAATGTCCACTCCGCAGCGCTCAGCACCAGCCGGCGTGCCGGCAGCACGTCACTGGCGGCGCCCACCTAGAGCACTCCCCTGCCCCGGAGGAACTCGCCGACCTCCAGCCAGCGCCGGTCCCCAGAGACCGGCAGGTTACCCGGCTGCACCGGCCAGCCCGCCCACGGCGCCTCCATCGCAGCCTTCATCAACGGCCCGCCGACCAGCGGCGCCAGATCCCTCATCCGCTCCGCGGTCGCGGTGAACCACGCCTTGGCCTGCTCCTCGATCCGAGCGATCAACGCGATCAGTTCCCGTACCTCCTGAGCGTGCGCCACCGTCGCGTCGGCCGCCGCGTCCAACTCGTCCGCGACCCGGTCCGCCTGCCCCCGGTCCCGGCCCGCCTGATCGCGGTACGCCTGCGCCGACACCGACACCCACCGCGCCGCCTGCCCCCGCCGCTCGTGGTCGGCCGCCTGTTCCCGGATCTCGGCGGCCCGCTGCCGCAACCGGCCGGCCAGCCGATCCAACTCGTCCGGATCCCCGTACACCCGAAGCACGCCCCATCCCTCCACGCCAGACCCGCAGCGAGGCAGTCATCAGACGCACAGAGCACCCGATTCATCGCCATCCGTCAACATGCCACGCTCAGCGTGTCCCATCCGGTCAACCCGGGAGTTCGCAGAGCGGGCGTCGAGCGGGCAGCGGCCGAACTCGTTCCGCCGCACGACGATCTCCTCGTGACGCACCGGATGCCCACAACGGCCATCAGAAGCGACGAGGTCGGAGCGCTTGCCGACCGCCGCCTCACCCCCGGGCCAACAGGCTGACCAGGGCGGTACGGGAGGTCACCCCGAGCTTGCGGTAGATCCGCATCAGGTGCGCGTCCACCGTACGCGGGCTGATCTGAAGCTGCCGGGCGATGGCCCGGGAGGTGGCACCGGTGACCGTCAACTCGGCGACCTCCCGTTCCCGCCCGGTCAGCAGCGCCAGCGGGTGCGTCGGGTCCGACACCTCACCGTCCTGCTCCGCCGACACGGCACGCCGGGACAGCCGGGCGGCCAGCCGGCGTTGTGCCCGATCCGCCTGCCCGGCCAGCCAGCGCGCGCCACTGGCCGTGAAGAGTCGCTTGGCCTGGCCGAGCTGTTCGCGGGCCGACCGTGGATCCCCGGTCGCCGCGCACGCCTCGGCGAGCACCATCCGGGCCTGCCCCTCGGGCACCGGCATCCCGACCGCAGCCAACTGGTCAATTGCCGGTAACGCCTCCGTCACGGCGTCGCCGGGTGCGTCGTACGCCAGGGCCAGGGTCGCACCCGCCATCCCGACCAGCCCGAGCCGTCCGGGCAGGTCACCGGCGGCCTCGGCGGCCCGGACCAGCCAACGCCGGGCCTGCGGTGGCAGCCCTGCCGGCCTATCCGGTCCCGCCGATGCCTCCTGTCCAGAGGAAAGCACCCCGGCCCGACCGCCGCCGGCCGCGGCTGCACCTCCACCTCCGGCCGCGGATGCGATGGCTCCGGATGCGGATGCGGAGAGTGCCCGGACCACCAGGACGCCCGCCTCGGCCGGCCCGAGGCAGCGGTAGGTCTCCGCGTCGGCCAGCAACTCCTGGCAGCCGGCGTCGTCGCCGACCGCCGCGCTCGCCTCGGCCAGGTGCATCCGGACCACCGCCCGGTACAGGGTGGAGCGTGGCGCGGCACTGCTCCGCAACCGTTCCAGGGCCGGGCGTACGGCGTCCGGCCCGGCTAGCCAGAGCAGCGGCCGGAGGCGTACCGCCGCAGCCAGCGTTGCCGCCTCGGCACCCCCCTGCCACCTGGCGATCTCCTCGGCCTCCTCGGCGTCCCGCAGCGCGTCGTCGACCCGGCCGATCGTGCCGTAGAGCACGGACCGGGCCGCGTAGAGCAGTGGGTGCACGTGGATCCTGCCGTACCGCAGTCCCACCTCGATGCCCCGCTCGGCGTGTGCCAGCCCGTCGGCGACCCGGTCCAGCATCGCCTCGATCCAGGCGAGCAGGGCGATCGCACCCAGCTCGTCCCGGAGCGCGACGTCACCGAGAGCGTCGATCATCCGGGCGGCGTACGAGACCCGCAGCCGGGCGGTGGCCAACGGCTCCCGGGCGACCGCACAGGTGGCCAGTACGGTGCCGGCGGCGGCCTCGATCCCCCGGTACCCGCCCTGGCGTGCCCGGTCCATCGTCTTGCCGGCGTGTCTGGCACCGGCGCGCCACCGGCCGGCGAGCATCTCCGTCACCGCGAGTTCCAGCCGCAGCATCGCCTGCGGCGTGCCGGTGGCGCCCAGCCTTTCCAGCTCGGTGCTGAGCAGCGCGCTGGCCACGTCGAGCCGGCCGGCCAGCCGTTCCAGCACCGCGAGCTGTTCGACCGCGGCGTGCCGGTGCGGGCCGGCGAGTACGACCAGATCGTTCAACACCGTGCGCGCCTCGTCGAACTGGCCGGTCACCGCGAGCGCCTTGGCGAAGAGCAACCGCAGCTCGTTCCGGCGTTCCGATCGACCCGAGCCGTCCGGCAGTGCCGACAACGCGACGCGCAGCCAGCCGGCGCTGGTGCTCGGCGCCGTACCCATGGTGGTCATCGCGGCCGTGACCAGCACCTCGGCGGCGGCCTCGTCGCCCGGCTGGATCGCCTTGGCCAGATGATGCGCCCGGAGCGTCAGCGGGGCGCCGGCACGTTCCAGGTGGGCGGCGGCGCGGCGGTGGGCGGCCAGCCGCCAGGCCGGACCGGCCAGCCAGTACGCCACCGCGCGCACCAGCGAGTGCCGGAAGTCCAGTTCCGCGCCGACCTGGCGGATCAGGTCACGGGCGACCAGCGCGTCGAGCGCGGCGGTGGTGCGTCGCGGGTCGATCCCGGCCGCAGCCGCGACGGTGCCGATGTCGAGGCCCGGGCCGACCACGGCGGTGGCCTGGAGCACCAGGCGTTCGGTCGGTCCGAGCCCGCGGATCTCGGTCGCCATCGCACCGTGCAGCGCACTGGTCACCGGCTCCTCGGGGAAGTCGCCCCGGCGCAGCGCGCCGAGGACCTGCGTCGAGGTGCCGGCAAGCAGTTCCAGATAGAGCGGGTTACCGCCACTGACCTGGTGCAGCAGCCTGCGTCGCGGTGCCGGTTCGGCCGGCAGTAACCGGTCGACGTCGGCAGCGCCCAGCGGGCCGAGGCAGAGCCATTCGGGCAGCGGCGCCAGGTGGGCGAGTTCCTCGGCGAGTCTCGGCGGGCACTGTTCGGACCGGAACGCCAGCACGACCGTCAGCCGGGCGTCCGGCGGATGCCGCAGCAGATAGCCGAGGAACTCGACCGAGGCGTCGTCGGCCCACTGCACGTCGTCGAAGACCAGCAGCGCCCCGGTCGGCCGGGCGGCGGCGGTGACCAGGCTGCGCAACCGCCGGTGCCGCCGGTGCCGCTCGACCGCGGCAGTGGCCGGCCCCGGCCCGCCGGGGTCGGGCACCGCGAGGGTGTCCAGCGACGCGTGCAGCTCGGCCAGATGATCGGGTACGCCGGCCAGCGCGTCCAGCAGCACAGCGTACGGCAGGGAGCGTTCGAACTCGGTCGCCCGACCGAGCAGTACCCGGCGACCCCGCTCGCGGGCCACCTTCGCCAGCTCGGCGACGAGGCGACTCTTGCCGATCCCCGGTTCACCGTGCAGCACCAGGAACCGGGGTCGTGACCTGTCCTCGTCGAGCAGCGCGATCGTCCGGGCCAGTTCGGCATCCCGCCCGACCAGGGCGACGGCGGGTGCCGCCACCGGTCGCGGTACGGCCGTCGGCTCGGACGGCGATGTGACCGGCACCTGCGTACCTCCAGGACATGGGCTGATCCTGTCCGAGGTAACCGCGTAGACGGTCGTCCATGCCAGAGCGAACGGGCCGAACTATAAGCAGTCATCAGTCCATTGACACCGCAGCGCCGGAGAACCTATGGCCGGCGGCTCGGGGCCGATCCTGACGACGGTACCGTTTTCGCAGCTCGGAGAGGCCGCGCGGGTTGCCGCCGAGACCACCTGCCGGCCGCGTGGCGGCGAGCGACGGCGCCAGGTCCGGGTGGGTGCTGTCGCGGATCGTGCCCACCACCGGACATCCACTTCCCGCACTACGGGACGGCGGGGTCCCGCAGGTAGGACCGGCCGCCACGACAGAACGACGAGGTGGGTCAGTGACGGAGCTTCGCCACCGCGCCCCGGACCATCCGCATCCCGGCCATCCCGGGCAGCGCCCTGGTCGCCATCCCCCGTGCGCCCTTGCCGGCCATCGCGGGCATGCGCCTGCCGAGCACGTCCCGCACGCCCTTGCCCATCATCCCGTTCATGCCCATTCCGGCCATCCCGCGCATGGGTCGGGTGGCCATCCCGCGCATGCCCTTGGCCCGGCGTTCGATCCCGTTCATCCGGTTCAGGATGCCCTGGAGCACCTGGCCCGGCTTCTGCTGCTCGCCGGCGAGCGCGGTGACCACGATCAGTCCGCCGGTCAGGGCCGGAATCACCCACTGCAACACCCGCAACTGCCGCTGCCGGGCCGCGACGCTCGCGGGCGTACCGTTCGCTGGCGCCGTCGTCGCCACCACCGGCGCCTCGCTGCTCTTCTCCAACTGCATGCCGAGCATCCGGCTGTAGCCGGTCGCCGCCAGTGCCGCCACCGTCAGCCCGGTCTTGACGGCGCTCATCCTGCCCACCCCGGCCTGGACGAGCATCCGCGGACTCTCGGTGATCAGCTCACCGGCGGCACCGGCCACATGCGTGCCGATCGCCGCCGCGTTCACCGGCGTCCACTTGGCCCAGCCGGCCGAAGCCACCCCGAGCCGCTGGGTCGAGTCGCTCACCTTCGCCGCCGCGCCGTTGACCCCGATCGCCCCCATCAGGGAGCCGCCGAACCAGGCAGCCAGGCCGAGATCGTGCATCGAGCGCAGTACGGTATGCCGCTCCGACATGTGCCAACCTCCGTCGTAGGAGATGCGCCGGGTACCCGTGCCAATGCCTTCCAATCCTCTGAGCCGGCGGTCTGACGTCTCGTCGGCTGCGGGGTGGGGATGTTCGCCGACGAGACTGTCGAGCTGCCCCGCTTGTGCGCCCACCCTCCCGGGCTGCCCGAGCCCAGGTCCCGAACCCCCCGGCCCCGAACCCCGATCCGCCCGCCGGTCCCGCCCCGGCCGGTCGACCCGGACCGTGCACGCCGTCCTCGGCATCACCGCAATCCCCGGACGACCCGGCGTCGGCAACCCCGGCATCCGTGCCCCGCGTGTGCACCCAGCTCGACAGTCTCCGCACCGACCACCCCCGGCTCCGCCGCCGGTCGCTCATGCGAATGCCGGCCGTCCCGGTGATCCGCGATGACGAAGCGCTAGTCCAGTGCGACACCATCGTCGGGTACGCCCAGATCCTGGATCCGGTAGTCGATGCTGTGCAGTGGCAGGTTCCGGACGAAGAAGACCCGGGACGGCAGCCCGCTGGACCGGCGTGCCCCCTGGGTGAGCCCGGTACCGGTGAAGCAGAGCCAGCTGATTCCGAGCACCTCCCGGATGAAGTAGTCCGGACCCCACGGGGTGTACCTGCGTTCCCGGGTGGTGCAGCTCGAATACCACGCCTGCTGGTCGTCGGAGTAGTAGTTGCGGGGCGGTAGGCCGAGCAGGGTGCGCTCCTCGTCGGTCGCCTCGAAGCACCCCGCCCGGCTCGGATCGGAGAGGATCAGGAACGCCGACTTCCAGGTCGCCGGCAGCAGGTCCAGCTTGCGGCGGTTCAGCTCGTTCAACTCGAAGGTGAGGGCCAGCCACGGGCCGTTGGAGTTGGCCACCTGCTCGAGGGCGTCCCCGATCCAGAGGTTGGCGAGGATCTCCCGCAGGGTACGGTGCCGCTGCTCGTCGTGGTCGCCGACGAAGACATACCTGCGGGTGTCCAGGCCGAGTCGTCCGGCCGGATCGAAGCCGTCCCGGGGTACCAGCCTGACGACCCGCTCGACCACCGCCCGCTGCTCGTACCGGCGCAGCAGTTCGTCGGCAGGCAGCGCCAGCCGGAGCCGCAGCGTGCTCCGGAGCCGTTCGGCCACCTGCCGCAGGCCGCCGCTGGCGGTGACCGCCTGCTCCAGCCGATCCTGGGGCAGCTGCGGGACCGCCGCTGTCTCGTCCAGCAGGATCGGCACCACCACGGGCCGGCCGCCCTCCCGGCCGCACGGGTCGATCGCCCGAGCCGGCTCCGCCAGGTGGTGGGCGCGGTCGGTGCCGCCCGAGACCAGCATCAGGACGACCGCCGCGCGACACCAGGCCGCCGACAGCCGGCCCTCCCGGTCGTCGCCGGGCGGCAGACTCCGACTGTCGAGGAAGACCCGAAACGGTGGGATGAGCAGGTCGTACAGTTCCTCTGCGACGGCGCGGTCCGCGGGCGCGTACGCGATGAAGAAGTCCCAACGGTCCTCTTGGGTCATTCCCCTGCTCCCTCTTCTCGGCCTCGTCGCCGATCGGGATCGCACCGACGCCTCATCCAAGCAGTCCGACCGGTCTGCGTCGATGTGCACCACCGGCACGTCGGTCACCGGTCTGTCGGCGGCACGGTAGCCTCCTGACCGGGCGGCGCACGCCGCCCCGCTGTGCCACACTCCGGGGCTGCGCCTGCACAGTAGGTGGCGAGCATGCCGGCCTACCACGCCGGAGAAACCTCCACAGACGAAGGAAACCTGCCCATGCAGCACGATGTGCTCCAGTCCCAGCGCCAGTTCCACATCCGGCAGCGGCTCCGGTTCATGGTCAACCAGTACGAGGTGCACGCGGTCAACCCGGACGGCTCCGAGGGCGGACTGCTGGCCTTCGCCCAACAAAAGCGGCTCGCCTTCAAGGAGCAGGTGACGCTCTACACCGACGACTCGAAGCAGCAGCCGGTGCTCGGCTTCAAGGCCCGTCAGGTGATGGACCTCGGCGCCACGTACGACGTGACCGACGCCGTCGGTACGCCGATCGGGCTGTTCCGCAAGGACTTCAAGTCGTCGCTGCTCCGCTCCACCTGGCACGTCGAGCAGCCCGGTCTCGGCCAGGCCGTCGGTCAGGAGCGCAGCCTGCCTGTCGCGCTGCTGCGCCGGTTCGTCGACTCGCTCTCCTGGCTGCCGTACCACTTCGACTTCACCATCGACGGCCAGCCCGCCTTCTCGGTGGTGAAGAAGTGGGGCCTGCGCGACCGGTACGTGGTCGACGTCCACCTGCCGCAGCTCGACCGTCGGCTGGTCATCGCGATGGCGGTCGGCCTGGACGCGTTGCAGAGCCGCTGACCCGGGGAGCCGGCAGGGCGCGGTCCGGGGCACCTTCGCACAGGACCGTCACCTGCTGCCCGGACCGGATCGCGGGATACTCCGAACGGAATTGCTCGATGCTCCGACCACCCCGGTCAGCGGCGTACGCACATCCCCTGGTCAGCGGCGTACGCAACGCGTGGCGGCGTCCCGCACCGCGTCGGAACGGCATTGTCGGGCCGTACCCGGCTGGCGCGGTACCCGGTCCAGGGGGCAGCATGGCGGGCGTGTCTCAGCCTCCACAACTTGCCGCCGTGCAGGGCCGCGCCCGAGCGCTTCGCGACGGCGGTGACGATCCGGGTGCCCGTCGACTCCTCGCGCAGGCGCTCGACGCGGCCCGGCCGGCGTACGGCAAGGACCATCCGGAGGTGCTCGGCACCGTCGGACTGTTGGCGCAGTGGCACCGCGAAGCCGACGACCCGGCGGCGGCCCGGCGGCTGCTCGAAGAGGCGATCGTCGACGGTCAGCGCCGGTGGGGCGACGCCGATCCGCTGATGCTGTCGCTCAGCTTCGAACTCGGCGCCGTCGCCGAGGAACTGGGCAACCGGCACGAGGCGCGGCGCAACTTCGGCCGGGTCGCCTCGCTCGGCCCGGGTGTGCTCGGAGAGGACCACTGGCAGGTCCGGGCCGCCCAGGACTACCTGGGTGAGGCGCCCGGCGCCGCCACCCCGGCTCCGGCCATGCCACTCTCCGCGCCACCCGCACCACTGTCCGCACCACCCGCACCACTCTCGGCACCGCCCGCCGCGCCGCCGATGTCCGCACCACCGATGTCCGCACCACCGGCCGCACCGCCGATGTCCGCACCGCCGGCCCGGCCGGGCGGGGACGGGCTGTTCCGGTCGGCCACCGCACCGGGGTACGTCCCGGCCACCGATCCGGTACCGGCCCGACCTGCCGAGGCGCAGCCGTCGGCGTACGCACCGAATTCCGTCGAGCAGGCGCCGTCGACGTACCCGCCGTACTCGGCGCAGTCGATCGGCCAGCTCGAGTCGTACCCGGTGATCACCCCGACCCCGACCTCCGCGGTGCCGGCACCGGCCCCCGAGCCGAACCGGGGCCGTGGCTCGACGGTGGCCGCCGCGATCGCCGCCGCGGCGGCGGTGGTCGCCGCGATCGTGGTGGTGGTCGCGGTGGTGGTGGACAAGAGCGGGTCGGCGGAGCAGGGGCCGACCGACGAGCGCGGCGAGCCGGTCGTCGCCGGTGAACCGCCGACCGACGTGAAGCTGATCGACGAGGGCTCGGCGATCACCATCAGCTGGACCGATCCGAGTGGCGGGACGGTGCCGTTCGTCGTCGCTGGCGGCCGGGCGGGCCAGCAGACCAAGCCGATGACTACGCTCGGTGCCGGGGAGACCACGTTCAAGGTGAACGCGTTGAACCCCAAGCTCGATTACTGCTTCTCGGTGCTCGCCGTCTATTCGACCAACGAATTCGCCCCGTCGGATCTTGCCTGCACGAAGCGGGACGGCGCCGGGGCGACGCCACGCTGATCACAATTCGACAACCGTCCCTACCGGGTTCTACCTGCGGAGACGGTGGTGGACACCGGAGGTTATCCACAATTCGCGCTCTGTCTGTCCACAACGGCACGTCGCGGGTACCCGCGACCAATGCCGCGGGCCCTATGATGGCACGCGGTTTCGGGAAAGATTCGCTGACAACGGCGGTCGGACACGACCGCTCACGGGGTGGGGAGGCGGCCGGCTGTGGTCACCACAGACAACGGCTTGACAGGCAGTAACGGGACCGGCGGGGCCGACCCCACCGGTGCGGCGCCGGGCGCGCCCCCGGCGCGTCGCCGGTCCCGGCTCCGGGGTGGACTGGTCACCATCGCCACCGTGGCGGCGCTGGCCGCCGCGATGGGTCTGACCGTGCTCGGCCTGGGCGCTGCCGACAACGCCGTGGCCAGCTACGATGCCAGCTCCTGGCTGTGGAGCATGACCAAGAGCGAGATGGCCCGGGTCAACGGGGTGACCGGGCGGGTCGACACCCGGGTGCAGATCCCGCAGGGCCGCAACCACCAGATGCAGGTCGTGCAGACCGATCGGCTGCTGATCCTGCGCGACCTGAACACCGGTCAGATCAGCTCGCTCGACCTCGCCACGCTACAGATCATGGCGACCACCAAGACCACCGCCGGGCTCGGGGTCAACGTGGCCCTGCACGAGGACGCGGCGTTCGTCGTCGACGCCGTGCAGGGAATCGTGCGCCAACTCGACCCCCGGACCCTGACCCCGGTGGGGCAGCAGATCAACTATCCGCCGGGCATCACCGGTGGCCAGTTCGACGGGACCGGGCGGCTCTGGATCGCCGTGCCCAGCGAGGGGACGGTCTCCGCCATCACCGCCGCCAAGCAGCCGGAATCCGACGGCGGCGGCACGGGCGGCAGCGTCAACCCGGAGCAGATCTTCAGCGAGGCGGTCGCCGATCCGAGCCACGAACTAAAGCTCTCCACCCTGGACGACGGCGTGGCGGTGCTCGACCGGACCACCAGCACGCTCACCACGCTGCGTGGCAAGGACAAGCGGCCGGTCAAGCTGCCGCTCACCGGCCCTGGTGACCTGCCGCCCCGGACCACCGGCCTCCGGGTGCCGGTGACGGTGCTCGACGACCGCAACATCGTGGTGGCCGACAACGGCGCCGTCGGGCAGCAGTTCAAGGTGCCCGGCGGCGGCACCCGGCTCAGCCCCGCCGTCGCCTGGGCGGACCGGTTCTACTGCGCCGACGAGGACACCGGCACGGTCTACTCGTTCGACTCCGCCGGAAAGCTGCTGGAGAAGATCGAGATCCCGGGCGCCAACGGCCCGCTGGAGCTGGAGGTCCGGGAGAACCACCTCTTCATCAACGCCCCGAACTCGGCCATCGCCCGGGTCATCGACGACAAGCACCGGGTCAAGGAGGTCAACAAGTACGCCAACGACATCCTCGGTGGCGACCCGCCGCCGAACCCGCCGCCGCCCCCGCCGCCGCCGAAGCCGGTGATCAACAAGCCGAGCGCCCCGAAGTCGGTGACCGCCGCGGCCGGCAACGCCCGGGCCCGGGTGAGCTGGCGACCGGCCGCCGCCAACGGTGCCGCCATCACCCGCTACGTGGTGCAGGGCGCCGGCCGGACCTTCGAGGTGGGCGCCAACCAGCGCTCGCTTGAGGTGACCGGCCTGACCAACGGCGAGACCTACCAGTTCGCGGTGCACGCGGTGAACGCCAAGGGCGCCGGCCCGGCCAAGAAGAGCAACCCGGTGGTGCCGACCTCCGAGGTGCCGGATCCGCCGGCCAGCGTCACCGCCGAGGAACGGCCGGACGGAACCGTACTGGTCAGGTGGCCGGCCGCCAACGGCCAGGGCTACGGCATCAAGAAGTACGCCGTGACCGCGATCTCGGCCGGCGCCAACGCACCTGTCGGCGAGTCGACCAAGACGGAGCTGGTGATCCCGGCCGGCGAACTCGACTACGGCAACCAGTACGCCTTCACCGTCGTCTCGATCAACGAGAAGGGTGCCGGTTCGGCCGCCTCCCCGGCCAGTAACAGCGTCGTGCCGTTCACCACCCCGGCGGCGCCGGTCAACCTCCAGGCGAAGACGGTCGCCGGATCGCGTGGCACCATCTCGATGACCTGGAGCCCGCCGGCCGACAACGGCCGTCCCATCACGAAGTACGTCGTCGAGGCGGGCGGCAAGCGGAGCGAGGTGACCGACACCCAGGCCACCGTGGGAGGGCTGGGTGACGGGGCGAGTGTCACCGTCCGGGTGCAGGCGGTGAACGAGGCAGGTCCGGGTGCCGCCGCCACCGACACCGCCCGGACTGTCGCGGCGCCCCGGGTCACCATCACCGGCACCAGCGCGGACGCCACCTCGGTCACCGTCAACTTCAGCGTTGACGCCGGCGGCGGCCAGGCGAGCTGTTCGGTGACCCCGGACGGCCGAGCCAAGGTCAACGGCAACTGCTCCAGCATCCGGGTCACCGGGCTCACCCCCGGCACCAACTACGGTTTCACCGTCACCGCGACCAACGCGGCCGGCAACGGCAGCGACAAGGTCAGCAAGGCGACCGCCGCCGTCTACGGCATCGCGACCTGCAAGAATGGCTCCTCCGGCGACCAGCGGACCTACTGCAACTCGGACGGCCCGGGCCGCAACGGCAACGAGATATTCTCGGTGACCCGGCAGGACGACGACCGCCAGGTCGGCTGGGCCAAGCCGGGCACCCGGATCAAGGCGCTCTGCAAGGCGTCGGGTGAAGAGGTCTACGCCTACGTCTACAACGACGACAAGCGCAGCACCTGGTGGGTCCGGATCGAGTGGGACGGCGGCAAGCCGTACATCCCGTTCGCCTGGCTCAACCTCGAAGGGGGCGACAATATCAACGTCCTGCCGACCTGCTGACCGCGTCGCCCGGTAACAGGGAGCACCCCGGTAACAAGGAGCACCACGACCGTGAACAACCACGAGCCGCTTACCCCGCACCACGTGCAGGGCTTCGCCAACCTGGCCGCCCGGATCGCCGACAACATCAGCTCGGTGGTGCTGGGTAAGCCGCACGTGGTCCGACTGGCGCTCACCGCGCTCTTCGCCCAGGGGCACGTCCTGCTGGAGGACGTGCCCGGGGTGGGCAAGACCACCCTGGCCCGGGCGATCGCGGCGACCGTGCACGGCAAGTGGCGACGCATCCAGTTCACCCCGGACCTGCTCCCCGCCGACGTCTCCGGGGTGACCATCTTCAACCAGGCGAGCCGGGGCTTCGAGTTCCACCCCGGCCCGGTCTTCGCCAACATCGTCATCGCCGACGAGATCAACCGGGCCTCCCCGAAGACCCAGTCGGCGCTGCTCGAGGTGATGGAGGAGCGCAACGTCACAGTGGACGGGGTACGGCACCCGGTCCCCCGGCCGTTCCTGGTGGTCGCCACCCAGAACCCGGTCGAGATGGACGGCACCTACCGGCTGCCCGAGGCACAACTCGACCGGTTCCTGGTGAAGTTGTCGGTCGGCTATCCCGACGAGGCGGTCGAGATCGAGGTGCTCCGGGGTGCGCCGATGCGCTCGCCGGAGGCGCTGGAGCCGGTCACCGACACCACCACCGTCGGGGAGATGGTCCGGATGGCCCAGCGGGTGCACATCGCCGACCCGCTCTACGCGTACGCGGTGCGGCTCGCCGCAGCCACCCGCAGCCATCCGCAGGTACGGGTCGGGGTCAGCCCCCGGGGCGTGATCGCGCTGACCCGGGCCGCCTGCGCGTACGCCCTGATCGACGGGCGCGGCTGGATCCTCCCCGAGGACCTCAAGACCCTCACCGAGCCGGTCTTCGCGCACCGGATCCTGCTCTCCCCCGACGCCCAGGTCCGGGGCGTCACCGCGACCGAGGTCCTGCACGAGGCGGTCGCGTCGGTGCCGGTGCCGCTGCCCTCGGGGCAGCTGGCCTCGGCAGGCACCTGATCCCGGCGCCATGACCATCACCTCTCGCGGCATCGGCCTGCTCGTCGGCGCCGCCGCCCTCCTCGTCGCCGGTTTCCGGTTCGGCTATCCCGAACTCGCCCTGCTCGGCACCACCGCCGCCATCGCGGTCGGCTGCGCCGCCGGCAACGCCGCCTGGCGACCCCGGCTCGACGTCACCCGGGTCGCCGACCCGGACCGGGTGGGCCGGGGTGAGCCGGCCACGATGACCCTGACGGTGCGCAACGGCGCCCGGCTCCGCTCGGCCAACCTGATCGCCGAGGACCGCTGCGGCAACCGGGCGGTGCCGGTGCCGCTGCTCCGGCTGCGTCCCGGCCGGGACACCACGGTCAGCTATCCGGTGCCGACCATCCGGCGCGGGGTGATCAACGTCGGTCCGCTGCGGGTCACCGGGCGGGACGCGCTCGGGCTGATCACCGTCGCCCGCTCGCACGGCGCTACCGCACAGGTCTGGGTGTATCCCCGGATCCATCCGCTGGCGGCGGTGCCGGCCGGGATCGCCCGGAGCATGGACGGGCGGATCGACAAGGTACCGCACGGGTCGATCACCTTCGACTCGCTCCGGGAGTACGTCGTCGGCGACGAACTGCGCCGGGTGCACTGGCGCAGCAGTGCCAAGGTCGGCGAGCTGATGGTCAAGGAGCAGTTGGACACCAGCCTGCCCCGGATCGTCGTACTGCTGGACAACCGGGCCGGTGCCCACCCGGAGCGGGTCGACGGGATCGCCGAGACCTTCGAGTCGGCCTGCGAGGCCGCCGCCTCGGTGGTGGTCGCCGCCCGCCGGGAGGACCTGCCGGTGACGCTGCTGCTGGTGGCCGACTCCGACGGCTCCGGGGAGTTCCTGGACCGGCTCGCCGCCGCCGACCTGGTGCCCGGGCCACAGGGCGTCGACGGCGATCCGCTGCGCACCACCACCCTGCGGCTGCGGCAGGAACGGCTCGGCGACACCCTGGTCTTCCTCACCGGTCCCGGTGCCGCCGCCGACCTCGGCTACGTCGGCGCGCTCCGCCCCGGGTACCCGTCGGTGGTGGCCGGGGTGTTCGGAGCCGGCGGGCAGACCCCGTCCGGCACCACCGGACTGGTAGTGATCGACGCGGCCGACGGGGCGGAGTTCGCGGCCGAGTGGGACGGGGTCCGCAGGTGGTGAAGTTCCTCCGCACGCTGCCGGTGCCGCTGGCCCTGGTGGCGATGATCGGCCTGGCCGGTGCCGTCCTCGGCGGGGTGTACGCCGACTCGCTGCTGCGGCTGCTCGTCCTCGGCGCGGCGGTCGGCTCGGTCGGGGTCAGCCTGGCCGCCCGCCGCCTGCCGTCCTGGCTGGTCGCCCCGCTCTCGGTGCTGGTGCTGCTCGGCTACACCGCCGCCGCGCTCCGGTTCACCGCGCAGCGGGCCGACCTGCCCGGCTCGCTCGGCGAGGTGTCGGCCGATGCCGCCCGCAACGGCATCCCCCGGCTGCTCACCGCGCTGATCCCGGTCGAGCCGATGCCGGACACCGTGATCGTGCCGCTGGTCGCGGCCTGGCTGGCCGGGCTGGCCGGTGCCGAGGTCGGGATCCGGGCCGACCGGGTGCTGCTCGGCCTGACCGCCCCCGCCGCCCTGTTCGCGGGCGCGCTCTACGTCGTCGGCCCGAATGCCGAGTCGACACCGTGGCTGACTGTCGCGTTCGCCGCCGCCGGCGCGGTGGCGCTGGCCACCGGCGGACGGCCGGCGCCGCCGGAGCACGGCCACGGCGCGGATCCGGCCGACAATCTGGGTCCGGGGGTACGGGCCGCACTGCGCGCCCGCACCCTGGCGAGTACCGCACTGGGCCTGGTGCTGGTGCTCGGCTTGACCGTGCTGGTGGCGCCGGTGGTGGCCCGGCAGGTCGATGCCACCCCGGTCGACCCGCGCCGGTACGTGCAACCGCCCCAGGTGGACAGCCTCGACGAGAATCCGTTGATCCGGATCTCCGGCTGGGCGCTGAACCCCGACCAGAAGCTGCTCGACGTGTCCACGGTCGGATCGGGCGGCCCACCGGCCGCCGGGCAGCCGACCGGCACCGCCGCGCCGCCCCGGGGCGGTGACGACTCGGAGCCGCCTACCGATGAGGAGGAAGGTCCGGCGCCCGGTCAGCGGATCCGGCTCGCCGTACTGGGCGACTACGACGGGGTGACCTGGCGGGTCGGCGCGACGTACCGGAACGCGGGGCGGGTACTGCCGGAGCCGGAGCCGCTGCCCGACGCCCGGGTGCAGCAGGTGGTGCAGCAGATCACCGTCGACAGCCTCACCGGGAAGCTGCTGCCGGCGGTACCCACCCCGCGTGAGGTCACCGGCGCCCGGGTGGCGTACGACCAGGAGAGCGGGACGCTGATCCGGCCGGAAGGGCTGACGACGGGGCTGACCTATTCGGTCACCTCCCGGCAGGAGCGGCCTGACTACAGCCTGCTGCCCTCGGCGAGCGTGCCGGCCGGCGACGAGGTGGCCCGGTTCCTGCGGGTCGAGCCGGGCGCACCGGAGCAGATGCAGCAGCTCGCCGCCCAGCTCGCCGAGGAGAACGGGGCGCCGTTCGCCCGAGCCGACGCGATCGAGACGTTCCTCGCCGAGCACTACCGGATGGTGGCCGACGCGCCCAGTGGGCATGCCTATCCGAACCTCAACTTCTTCCTCTTCGGCCCGAGCAACGGTGGCGGGCAGCGGGGCACGTCTGAGCAGTTCGCGGCCGCGTTCGCCGTACTCGGTCGGATGACCGGGCTGCCCACCCGGGTGGTGGTCGGCTTCCAGCCGCCGGCCGGCACCGGGCCGGTACGCGGTGCGGACGCGCTCGCCTGGCCGGAGGTGCTCTTCGAGGGGCTCGGCTGGGTGGCGTTCGATCCGCTGCCGAAGCCGAACACCCGGCCCAAGCCGGTCGAGCAGGACTTCAAACCGGAGCCGGAGGATCCGACCCCGCCCCCGGAGGAGGCGTCGCAGAGCCCGGCGGCGACCCCGAGTGCCACCCCGGGCCCGCAGGCCGGCCCGGGTCGGGGCGGCGGCCTCGGCACTCCCGTCCTGGTCGGCGGCGGCGCCGGTGGGCTGCTGCTCCTGCTCGCCGGGCTGGCCACCCTGATCGTCGGCCTGCGCCGGGGCCTGCGTCGCCGCCGGCTCGCCGAAGGGCTGCCCGCGCAACGGATCGCCGGAGCCTGGCGGGAGGTGACCGACGCGCTGCGCCTGGCCGGGCGGCCGGTGCCGGAGCACCTGGCGGCGACCGAGGTCGCCGAGCACGCCCGGTCCAGCCTGTCCGGCGCGACGGATCCGACGCCGGCCCCCGGCAGCGGATCCGCCCCTGGCAGCGGTGTAGACCCCCGGCGCGGATCGGACGGCCGGCAGGGCTCGGACGGCCGGCCCGGATCGGAGCCCTGGCCCGGATCGGAGCCCGGCCTCGACTCGGAACGGCCGGGTCGAGCGGGAGGGCTCCGTCCGGCCACGCCCCCGGTCGACGACCTGGCCGCACTGGTCAACCTGGCCGCGTTCGCGCCCGGCCACGCCACCGACGAGCAGGCCCGGCGGGCCGGGGAGCTGGCGGTGGCGTACGCGGCCGAACTCCGCGCCGGCCGGCCGTGGTGGCGCCGGGTGCTCTGGTCGCTGCATCCCGGCCCGCTGCGCTGGCGGCGCTGACCAGACCTCGCCGACATCCCGGCAGCACCTTGGCAGCACCTTGCAACACCTTGGCGATGAGGCTGAACCAGTCCGAGGCCGGGCCGAAGCCGCCTGAGGCCGGGCCGAACCCACCCGGGGCCGGGCCGAAGCCGCCTGAGGCCGGGCCGAACCGGTCCGAAGCCGTGCCGAAGCCGCCTGCGGTCAGGCCGAGGGCAGGGAGGCTGGGCCGAGCTGGGCGATCAGCGTGGTCAGCGCGGCGGCGCCGCCGGCCGTCACCTCCGGGGTGGGCAGCAGGGCGAGCACCGGAACGTCCACTCCGGCCGCCGCGTACCGCTCGATCCGCGCCCGGCACACCTCGGGGCTGCCGTGCACTACCAGCGCGTCGACCAGCTCGTCCGGGACCAGTTCGGTGGCACCCCGACGGTCACCGGCCGCCCAGGCCCGCCACATCGGCGCGAGCACCGACTCCCGGCCGAGCCAGCGGTGGAACTCCGCGTACGCGGGAACTGTCAGGTAGGTGGTGATCAGCCGGCGGGCGGCCGTCCGGACGTACCCGAGGTCCTCGGTCGGACAGACGAAGAGCCGGGCAGCCACCTCGAAGCCGGGGCGGCGCTCCCCCAACGCCGCGAGTACCTTCGGCACGTCGTCGTCGGCCAGCCAGTTGAGGATCGTCCCGTCCGCCTCGGCGCCGGCCAGCCGCAGCATCCGGGGGCGCAGCGCCGCCAACAGGATCGGTGGCGGTACGGCTGGCGGACGTTCCAACCGGAACCGCCGTACGGTGAAGGTGTCGTAGACCTCGTCGACCGTCTCGCCCCGCAGTGCCGCCCGCAGGAAACGCAGTACGTCGCGGCTGCGCCGGTACGGGTCGGCGAACCGGGTCGCGTTCCAGTCCTGCACCAACACCGGTGACGACGCCCCGATGCCGAGCGAGAACCGCCCGGGGGCAGCCTCGGCCAGCGCCGCCGCGCTCATCGCCAGCAGCCCGGGTCCCCGGGTGAATACCGGGGCTACGGCGGTGCCCAACCGCAGCGACGGTTGCCAGGCGGCGGCGAGCGCCAGCGGGGTGAACGCGTCGCTGCCGGCCACCTCGGCGGACCACAGGTCGGTGAAACCCGCCTCGGCGAGCGCGGCGTAGATCGCGTCGTGCCCGTCGAGCGGCACGCCGCCCAGTGGCACCGTCATTCCCCAGCGTGTGGTCATCGGTCGATGGTGCCCCCTCCCCCGGGCGTGGGCAACCGAGCGGACCGGTTCTTGTAGCCTCTGCCGGGTGACCTTCTCGATCGTGGCGCGATCCGACGACGGCCGGCTGCACGGGGTCGCGGTCGCCAGCAAGTTCCTTGCGGTCGGTGCCGTGGTGCCGGCCGCCGAGGCCCAGGTGGGTGCACTGGCCACCCAGGCGTACGCCAACCTGGCGTACCGGCCACAGGGGTTGGCGTTCCTGCGTACCGGTCTGGCCGCGGCAGACGTACTGGCCGGGCTGGTCGCCGCCGACTCGGGGCGTCCCCAGCGACAGCTCGGCATCGTCGACGCCGACGGTGGGTCCGCCACCTACACCGGTACCGGCTGCAGCGACTGGGCCGGTGGACAGGCCGGTGACGGCTGGGCGGTACAGGGCAACATTCTGGTCGGGCCGCAGGTGATCGACGAGATGCGGGACGCCTGGCTGGGTGGCGCCGACCAGCGCTTCCCGGAACGGCTGCTCGGCGCGCTCCGGGCCGGTGACCTGGC
Source organism: Plantactinospora sp. CNZ320 (assembly GCF_002846275.1). NCBI lineage: Bacteria > Bacillati > Actinomycetota > Actinomycetes > Micromonosporales > Micromonosporaceae > Plantactinospora > Plantactinospora sp. CNZ320. Next base: position 292,849 of record NZ_PJMP01000001.1, on the reverse strand, counting down.
CGGTGGTGACCGGCGCGGCAGGCAGAGCGCGGCCCTGCTGGTCGTCGGTCGCGGCGAGGGGTACGGCGGCGGCAGCGACGTCGCGGTGGACCTGCGGGTGGACGACCATCCCGATCCGGTAACCGAGCTGGCGCGGCTGCTGGAGGTGCACCGGATGCTCTTCGAGCGCCCGGATCCGGAGACGCTGCTCGACCTGACCGGTGACCTTGCCGAGGAGGTGTCGCGGCTGCTCGCCGGGGTGGGCCATCCGGGCGACGGTGCGACGCTTGAGGATCGGCTCGCCGCCTGGGCCGGCGTGGAGAACCTGGAGGAACGGCTGGTGCCGGCCAGGATCGACCCGGTGGTGCTGGCCCACCTGCGCGCCCAGGCCTGACCGAAGCCGCCGCAGACCGGTCCGCCGGCCGATGCTTGCGGCAGTCGGCGAGCCCCTTCCGCGTCAGCTGAAGGCGAGCCAGCGCACCCCGCGCCTGTCGAGTTCGGCCCGCTCCGGATCCGTCAGCGGTTGCCGGCCACTGGCTTTGGCGATCAGGGTCAACCGGTCCCAGTGCAGCTCCTCGGCGAGCCCGTCGGCCGCCGGTCCGGCCGCCCGGGTCAGCAGCCCGGCGATCAGCTCGGCGGCCGGTCCGGTCAGCCACGGCTCCCGGTCCAGGGCGTCGGCCAGGTCCAGTCCGTGCACTCCCAGCTCCACCACCCTGGTCACCAGGAACTCGTCCAGGCTCATCGGGTCGCCGTGTCTGGTTCGGACCACCCGGCCGGGCGGTGCCGCGCGGCTGGCGTCGTATCCGGCCCGCCAGGCGCGGGCGAAGTCCTTGGCGAGTTCCCGGCCGCTGCCGAACTCGGCACCCTCCCGCCGGGCCATGTCGACCCGGTCCGCGTCCGTCCCGGCGGTGAACTTCGCCGGGCCGAAGTACGCCGCCGCGTCGACCTCGGCGCGCGGCGGCGCCGGCTCGGCGAGCATCCCGACCACCCGGCCGGCACCGGTACGTACGTGCGCGGTCAACTCCCGCACGTTCCACGGTGCACAGCGGGTGGGTCGGGCAAACTCCGGCTCGGTGAGCCCGGACAGTACGTCGGCGAGTCGGGCGGCCTCGCCCCGGAACACCTCGAGCACATTCACTTGATCAGATTAGTCGGCGGGTGCGGTGGCGCCCCGTCCGGTGTGCCGGGGCACCACCCGGTGCAGGGTGACGAGTACCAGTGCTGTCACCAGGGCGGCGGTGCCGGCGATTCCGGCCGCGCTGCCGCCGTACGCGATCAGGAGCTGGCGTCGGTCGAACTCGGGGATCGGCGTCGACCGCTCGCCGTCGGTCCAGCCGAGGGCGACCGCGGCGACCACCAGCAGAGCCAGGCCGACGACGGCGAGTACCGCGGTGACCCGCCGGTTGCCGTCGGCGGCCGAGACCTGCGCGGTCTCGCGCTGGGTCAGCAGCAGTACCAGGCTGGCCGCCGACGCCCAGGCGCCGACCACCAGTAGTGCGGTTACCGCGTCGCTGGGCCGGTGCCAGCCGGCCGAGAGGGTGGCGACCCCGGCGGCGGCGGCGTAGACGGCGCCGGCCAGCGCGCCCCAGCCACGGACCCGGGGCGGCAGCACCATGACCAGCGCGATGGCGACCGAGGCGGCGACCGTCGTGTGTCCACTCGGCAGGCTGTTGCCGGCCGCCTCCCGTGCCTCGTCGACACCGAAGTCGGGGCGCTCGATGAAATGCTTCAGGGCCTGGGTGGTGACGTTGGCGCCCACGATCAGCACGACCGTCATCACCGCCAGGGTGATCCGGACCCGGATCAGCGCGATGAAGCCGATGACCGCCGTGGCAACCAGCAGGGAGACCAGGGAGACCGCGTTCAGCACGCCGCCGACGATGCCCTCGATCCGCTGTTGCCCGATCGTGTTGCCGGTCAACGCGATCGTGTCCAGCAGCTGGCCGTGCTCGGTGCCGACGGCGAACCGCCAGACCAGCACGAACGCGAGTATCTGTAGTGCGGTCAACAGGACGAGCCAGGACGCTGTCAGGATGCCGCTTCGGCCACGCACGCCCGACACCGTATCGGACGCTCCCGGCATAGCCGACACCGCACTCGATCGACGGGTGGCGAAGGGCGGGAAAGAAGAAGCGGGAGGGGCCGCCACGGGGGAAGCGGCCCCTCCCACTGAGGCCAGGATACTCCCTCTTGCCGCACTGAGCACCCCGGACTGACTGGAAACTCAGTGCCGTTGCCGCACCGGACCTCGAAAATCTTCGCCAGGAGGCGCGAACGGGCGTAGTTCGGCCGGGCGCCCCTCTTCGCGGTCGAAGCGGCGGTCCCCGGAGACAGCGACAGGGCGGACGGCACCTGCCGGTGCCGCCCGCCCTGTCGGGGCGGTGGTGGACGCCCCTGTGCTGTCCGTGGTGTCGAACGGGAGTGGCGGGCCGGCCGGATCGCTGCGTTGGCCAATCCGGCCGGGCCCGCCACGGTTGGCCTGACCGTGGGAATCAGGCCCGTCTGGTGACCGGGATCAGCCGATCAGCCGGTCGTAGTCGTGCAGCGCCATCGCCACGTCGATCTGCGCCCAGAAGCGGTGGTACGTGAAGGTCGGCACCGGGCCACCGTTCAGGTAGGACTCCACCTTGGGCCAGTCCGGGTCGTCCTCGAGGAACGAGCGGATGCTCAGGAACGTGGAGTCCTGGTTGATCGGGTCGCCGTTCGGCATGGTGCCGGTGAAGCCCGGCGGGATGTAGAGACCCTGACCGGTGCTGGAGTTGTACTGGTCGTCGAAGCGGTTGTAGTCCGCCTTGGTCTCGGTCACCGCGACGCCCTTGTCGGTCTTGTGTTGCAGGACGGCGTCGAGCAGGGCCTTGGCGGTGGTCTTGGCCGCCGTGTGGTTGGCCTTGGCACCGTAGTAGATCAGCGTACGGGCGTAGGCACCCGCGACACCGACGTCCTGGGTGTGGTCGACCACCGAGACCCGCAGGTTGCTGTTGTTCACCGAGGTGGTGCCGGAGGTCCAGTTGCCACCGGGCTGACCGCTCCAGCTCAGCGTCGACGGGATCTGGTAGTTGGCACCGCTCACCGTGGTGTTGGCGATCGCCCAGTTGACCCACTTGTCGAGCAGCGCCTTGGCCCGCGCGTCACCACTCTCGTGGTAGTACTCCGCGACCCGCTCCATGCTCCACGCCTGGAAGCCGAACCACTGGTTCGACGGCGGGTCGTGGTAGACCGGCTTGGCGTCGTACACCATGCCGTAGAAGGTCGGCACGCCGGCCGGGCGGGCGCTGTAGTCGCCGTTCCAGCTGTTGGTCGCGCCACCGGCGATGGCACCGTCAGCCGACTGGAGCCAGGTGTAGAAGTCGATCTGCCGGGTGAGGCTGGTCGCCCAGTCGGTCCGCGCGGTCGGCGACCGCGGGGTCAGCTCGGAGACCGTGGAGAGGGCGTACGCGGCGAACGGGTTCTGGTAGCCACCGTGGTTGTGGCTGGAGCCGATTCGCCACGACCAGCTGCTGCTGCCACCCTGCGAGCCGCCCCAGGCGTAGTACCAGGAGAGCAGGTAGGCGGCGCTGTTCTTGCCGGTACCGGCCGCGCAGGACGGCGAGGCGCACCCGGGCTGCTTGAAGTACTTGTCGTACATCGAGTAGCGCAGGTAGTCACCCATCTTGGCGGCGTTGGCGATGGTCGCCGAGATCTGACCCTCGGCACCCTGCTCCTTGGCCCACTTCAGCGCCCAGTACGCGGCCTGGACGGCGCGCGCGTCGGCGTCGGGAGCGTTTGTGTAGCGCCACTGCTGGGCGTAGGACGAGTCACCGATGAAGACCGGCAGGTAACCGTTCGGCCCGCCGTGCGCGAACGTCTCGCAGGAGGGGTGCGGAACGGTCTCGAAAACCGACTCCTGCGGGCCGCGCTGGTAGGTGTTGATGTAGGCCGGCTTGGTGGTGCCGTCGCCGCACTTGCCGAAGCCGTAGACGTTGTCCACGTCGAGCAGCCAGTGCATGCCGTAGACCCGGCCACTGTTGTAGGTGGACTGGAGTTCGGCGGCCAGCGGGTCCTGACCCACCTTGACGCTGGAGTCGAGCTTGCCACCCTGCTGCGGGTAGAGGTCCGGCCGGACCGCCTCGGGGGCGTAGTCCGCCGGGTCGCTGGCGTTGTAGTTCGACTGGGTCTCGGACGGGATGATGTACCGGTCCATGATCTGCCAGGCGTTGTTGAACGGTCCCCACTCACCCGTGGTACGGCCGTACATGGCCTCCAGGAAGAGCCAGTAGCTGAACGCCTCGGAGGTGGTCTCGTGACCGTGGTCCGGGGCCTCGACAAGCAGCGTCTCCACGGAGTGGTACGGCACGCCCTCGGGGCTGAAGTAGCCGTTCGCCGGCGCCTTGATCTTGTTGTACAGCTCCAGGAACTCCTCGCCGTACTCGCCGGCCGGTCCGCCGCCCTCGTCGTCGGTGACGGTCACCTGGGTGGTGCCGGGGGTACGCCCGCTGGCGCTGGCGGTGATCGTCGCCGTGTCGTTGACGTCGTCGGCGTCCTGTGCGGCGTTGACCGGTACGTTGACCCCGGTGTTCCAGTTCGACGGGGTGATCGTGGCGGTGCTGGCGCCGAGCGTCACGTCCGCGTCGCCGGTCTTGGCGAGGTTGACTGTGACGTTGCTGGTCGGCGCGGCGCTGAGCCGGACGTTGAGTGCGGCGTTGCCACCCTCGGGCACCGACAGGGTCGCCGGGACCACCACGCTCGCCTGGCTGGTGCCGCCGACGGTGAAGGCCACCTCGTCGATGCCGCTGAGCCCGGCGCTGTCGTACGCGCGGGCCTGGGCGGTGTACGACCCGGCCGGCAGCGCGCTGTTGGTGTAGCTGTACGGCGCACTGGTGTCGGTCCCGACCAGCAGGCCGTTGCGGTAGAACTCGACCCGCTCGACCGGTCCCTCGGCGTCGGTCGCGGTGGCCGAGACGGTGACGTCGGCGGGTGCGGTGAAGGTCGCGCCGTTGGCCGGGCTGGTGATGTCAACGGTCGGCGCGGTGTTCTGGGCGCCGTTGCAGGGGTTGCCGTTGATGGTGAACGCGGTGGGGTTGGCGTTGGTCCCCGAGTAGGAGCCGTTGAACCCGATGCTGGTGGAGGCGCCGGTGGCCAGGTTGCCGTTCCAGGGCATGTTCGTCGCGGTCACGTTCGCGCCGGACTGGGTCCAGTTCGCCGACCAGCCCTGGGTGACCCGCTGGTTGCCCGGGAAGGTGAAACCGAGGCTCCAGCTGGTCAACGGGTCGCCGACGTTCCGGATCGTGATGGAGGCGCTGAATCCGGAGCCCCAGCTGTTGGCGGTGTAGGTGACGTCGCAGCCGGGTGCCGCGTAGGCGGTGCCGGGGACGACGGCCACACCTCCGACCACCAATATGCCGGCGGCGGCCATCGCCACTCGGCGTCTTCCCAACCTCAACTTCATGTCGTGACTTCTCCTCGCGGACCGGGCCGCGGTACTGCCGCGGCTGGGCGCCTCCTGCGCGTGGTACAGGAGCGGTGCGCATGGGTGGGTAGGCGCCGGAATGGTGGTGATCAACCCGTCCCGGACCGGGGTCGGCGGACGCCGGAGGAGACGCCGGACGTGGCGGCTCCGAGCTGTGCAGGGGCGCCGTACCGAGAGACTCGGATGCCCTGGCGGCCCATGATCGCGTCAGCTTCTGGCTCCCCTACCGCGATGTTTCGACAGTGTGGCATGGGAGCGCTCCCGCAGCAAGTGGAGTCGGACCGGGCTCCACTGCGGACATCCGCAGGAGGACTCTGAGCTGGGCATCGATGCGATCGAGAGCAGCACAACGGAGTTTCCTCGACGTTGGCCGGATGTTTCGATCTTATTTTGGGTCTTTCACAAAGCCGTGACGCGGGCTACAGTCCAACCAACGTCGATGGGAGCGCTTCCATTGATGATGGTGTAAGTAGCTTGGATCGCACCACCACGGGTGTTGCGAGGACCCGGCCCTCCGGGTCGACAGCTCCCCGTTGGGCGAGCTACGGCAATGCCACGTAGCCGCCGACCGCTCAGCCAGAGGGCTGAGGGCGGGCCAGCCCGGACTCCGCCGTCAGCCACCTCACCACCGTCGGAAGGAGGTGGAACCAGAGCCACTCGCGTGGCCCGGCTCCCGCGCGGCACGCACGACCTGGACGCCAATTCCGCTCGTGCGTGTTTTGTAACTCAAGCTGGGGACGGGGGTTGCCCTCCCCGTCCCCACACTAACCCCCCGCCAACGACGGGAAAATCGGTCATCGGTACAGCGTCTCGGCGCCGAACCGGTCGATCGGCTGCGTCATCGGCACCTCGGACGGCGACCAGCATCGTCGCGCAGCGACGAGCGGGTCGCCGTGGTCGTGACGCAAGTGGGGACGGGCAATGGACGAGGCCCAGACCCGCCATTGCCACCCGAACATCCCATACGCAATCGCTCGGTAGATCGCTACGCTCCTCCATGGGAGCGCTCCCGGGCGTCGTGCGGAGGGCCCCACTCACGAGGAGACAGCATGTCCGTACTGACTCGGCGGGATCAGCTGCGCCGCGCCGCGTTGACCGCCAGTGCCGCGCCCGCCGGCCCGCTGCCGACGAGCACGGCGGCAGCCGCCGTCGTCGACGCGCCGCTGGCCGCTCACGACGCCGCCCCCCAGGTCGACGACGAGCGACGTACGGCACCGGAGGCGCAGCTCGGACTCCGCTTCCCGGACGGCTTCGGGTGGGGCGCCGCCACCTCGGCATACCAGATCGAGGGAGCGGCCAAGGACGACGGACGGGGCGAGTCCGTCTGGGACACGTTCAGCCACACCCCCGGCCGGGTCCGGGGCGGGGACACCGGCGACATCGCCGCCGACCACTACCACCGGTACGTCGAGGACCTGGACCTGATGAAGGACCTCGGGCTGCGGACGTACCGGTTCTCCATCTCCTGGCCACGGATCCAGGCCGACGGCACGGGCGCGCCCAACCAGCGCGGACTCGACTTCTACCGGCGCCTGGTCGACGGCCTGAACGACCGGGGAATCGCCCCGATGGCCACGCTCTTCCACTGGGACCTGCCGCAGTCGCTCCAGGACGTCGGCGGCTGGGAGTCCCGGGACACCGCCTACCGCTTCGCCGACTACGCCGAGGCGATCTACGAGGCGCTCGGCGAGCGCGTGCCGGTCTGGTTGACCATCAACGAGCCCAAGACCGTGGTGCAGAACGGCTACCTCCAGGGCCACCACGCCCCGGGCCTGCGCGAGCCGGACGCGGCCTACCTGGTCGCGCACCACCTGCAACTCGCGCACGGACTGGCGGTACGCGCACTGCGCGCCACCGGCAGCAGCAGCCGGATCGGCCCCGCGCTCAACCTGCACCCCTGCTACCCGGCCGACGCCACCGCCCCCGGTGCGGCCGAGGCGACCCGGCTCTACGACGGCTACGAGAACCGGCTCTACCTGGACTCCATCTTCAAGGGCGCCTACCCGGCCGACGTGCTGGCCGACCTCGGCCCGGACAGCCGGATGGTCCGGGGCATCCGGGACGGCGACCTGGCGATCATCTCCTCCCCGGTCGACCTGCTCGCCGTGCAGTACTACACGCCGCTCTACGTCACCACCGACGGCGACACGGTCCGCAGGTGGCCGACCTCCGAGGCGGACTGGCAGCAGATCTTCCCCGACGGGATGTACGACACCCTGACCCGGGTGACCCGCGACTACGGCGACGTGCCGCTCACCGTCACCGAGAACGGCCTGCCCACCCCGGACCGGCTCGACGGGGACGGCACGGTCGACGACATCGGCCGGATCGCCTTCCTCCGCGACCACCTGGCGGCCGCACACCGGGCCATCTCCGACGGCGTGCCGCTGGAGAGCTACCACGTCTGGTCGCTGATGGACAACTTCGAGTGGAACGAGGGCTATGAACAGCGATGGGGGTTGATCTATATTGACTTTCCCACCCAGCGCCGGGTCCCCAAGCGCAGCGCGCACTGGTACCGGCGGGTGATCGCCGACAACACCGTCTGACCCCGAGTCCGGAAACCGCACCTCGGGTAGGCACCGCCGCCCGACCGTACCGCCAGGGGGTCACATGGAGCACCAGAGCACGACCAGGAGACACCTCACCGAGAGCGAACTCCGGTCGCTGGTCCGGCGCGGCTTCGGTGAGCGCACAGTGATCACGGACTGGCGGGAACTGACCGGCGGCACCTACAACGCGGCGTACGGCGTGACCCTGGGTGAGAGCACCGAACTGGTACTCAAGGTCGCGCCGTCACCCGAGCTGAAGCTGCTCAGCCACGAGGTCGACCTGATGCGCACCGAGGTCGACTTCTACCGCCGGGCAGCCCGGGTGGTGAGCGTGGTGCCCGAGGTCGTCTACGCCGACTTCGAGCGGGACCTGATCGGCACCGACTTCGTCTTCCTCAGTCGGATACCCGGAACGGACCTCGGGGGCCGCCGGGACGAGCTGACCCCGGCCCAGCTCGCCGACGTACGCGGTGAGATCGCCGCACACGCCGCCCGGGTGCACACGGTCACCGGTCCGGCGTACGGCTATCCACTGCGCGGCAGCCGGAGCTGGCAGCCGTCCTGGCGGGCCGCCTTCGGGGCGATGGTCGACGACATCCTCGCCGACGCCATCCGGCTGGGCAGCGCGCTACCCGCCACGCCGGACCGGATCGGCGACCTGATGCGCCGGCACGCCGACGTCCTCGACGAGGTGCACCGCCCCGCGCTGGTCCACTTCGACCTCTGGGACGGCAACGTCTTCGTCGCCGACGATCCTGCCGGTACGGTCCGGGTGACCGGCCTGATCGACGGCGAACGGGCCTTCTTCGGCGACCCGCTTGCCGAACTGGTCTCGATGACGCTCTTCCGCGACCTGGAGGACGAACCGGAGATCCTCGCCGGCTACGCCTCCGCCGGGCACGGCCAGCTCGAACTGACCGCGTCGGCCCGTCGCCGGCTCACCCTCTACACCAGCTATCTCTATCTGATCATGTGCATCGAAGGCGCCACCCGGGGCTGGGAGGGGCCGGAACGCGTCGAGTACGAGCGATGGCTCGCGGGCCTGCTCGACGCGCAACTGGGCCGACTGGACCAGGTCCGGCAGGACTGAGACGACGCCACACCGTCGCCCCGGCGACCGGACGCGGCAGGTCAGCGGGGCAGTGCCTGCTGGAGTTCGGCCCGCAGCGCCGGCGTGAGCATCTCACCGGCCGCCTTGGCCAGCTTCGCCATCTCGTAACCCACCACGCCGATGTCGGCGTCGTTGGCGGCGAGGGTGGCCAGGATGGAGCCGTCCCGGATCTGCATGACCAGGAAGTATCCCCGGCCCATCTCGACCACCGTCTGCTTGACGATGTCGCCGTCGAACATCTCCGCTGCTCCGGTGGTGATGCTGGACAACCCGGACGTGACCGCGGCGAGCTTGTCGGCATGGTCCCGGGGCAGGTGCTCGGAGACCGCCACCAGCAGTCCGTCGGCGGAGACGACGATCGCGTGCGCCACTCCGGGTACCCGTTCCGTGAACCCGCTCACCAGCCAGTTCAGATCCCGCGCCTCTTGACTGAGCGTGTTCAATACTTCTCCTCTTCGGTGCGCGCGCCGGCCGGCGCCATGGGTATCACCATCGTGTCTTCCGCCTCGGCCCGGCGGAGACCACCGTAGTACCGCGACAACATCCCGCCCACCTGCTCCGGATCCGGCTCCTCACGCTGGATCGGCGGCCTGGGCTGGGCAGGCTCCGCCTTCACTCGGAGCTGGGCCATCGGCACCCGGATCGGCAGCCCGTTGGCGTTGGTACCTCCGGTCACCGGCACCGCCGGTGGGGCGTTGCCGGTGACCGGCTCCGCGGACGCGGCACCGGCACCGGCAGCCGGGAGCGCCGCGCTCCCCTTGCCCTGCCGGGACCACCAGGTACTCGCCGGTGCGGAACCGGCACCGGCGGCCATCCCGAGCACGTCCTCGGCCCGGGTCGGAGTCTCCCGGCGCCCCGTGCGGCGCAGCGGGCCGCCGTCAGCGCCCTCGGCCGGCCGGCCGGTCGACGCATCCGTGCCGTTGGAGCCGGCGACCGTACCCGCGACGATCTCGAGCATCCGCCGTCCCGAGCCGCCCGCCGGCTCCACCGCCGGGGCCGGGGCGAGCAGGTTCGCCGGCAGCCAGACCGCCGCGACCAGTCCACCCTGCTCGTTGGTGCGCAGCCGCACCCGGACGCCCTGCCGGGCGGCCAGGTGGCTGACCACGAAGAGACCCATCCGCTCCGACGCGGCGACGTCGGCGGCCGGCGGTACCGCGAGCATCTGGTTGGCCCGCTCCAGCGCGGTCGGGCTCATCCCCAGCCCCTGGTCGACGATCTGCACCAGCACGCTGCCGTCCCGCTGCAGGGCCGTGTCGACCTGGACCACCGTGTCCGGGCGGGAGAAGGACGACGCGTTCTCCAGCAGCTCGGCGAGCAGGTGCACCAGGTCGGCGACGGCGTGTCCGACGACGTACAGCTCGTCGGCGACCCGGTGCCGGATCCGCTGGTACTGCTCGATCTCGGCGACCGCCGCCAGCACCACCGTGGCGAGCAGCACCGGACGGTTCCACCGCCGGGTCGCCTCGGTGCCGGCCAGCACCAGCAGGCTGTCGTCGTTACGGCGCATGCGGGCGGCGAGATGGTCCAGTTTGAACAGGTTGTCGAGCTGGTCCGGGTCGCTCTCGTCCTGCTCCAGCTCGTCGAGCAGCTCCAACTGCCGCTCGACGAGCACCTGGCTGCGTCGGGCCAGGTTGACGAACATGGCGTTGACGTGTCGACGCATGACGGCCTGTTCCAGCGCCACGGTCACCGCGCTGCGGTGCACCGCGACGAACGCCTCGGCCACCTCGCCGATCTCGTCCATCGACCGGACGTCGGCCGGTGGCACCTCGAACTCGCTGGCGACCGGATCGACCCTACGCAGCCGTTCCAGCGTCTCCGGCAGCTCGACCTGGGCCACCCGCAACGCCTGGCTGCGCAGCATCCGCAGCGAGCGCGCGATGGAGCGGCCGATCGCGATCGAGGTGAACAGGGCGGCCAGCAGTACGCCCAGCACACCGACCGCGGTGAGCAGGGTACGGCGCAACTGCTCGGTACTGCGGGCGTCGGCCAGCCCGACCGCGTCGTCGACGGCACCCGCCTCCACCTGGCGGAGCAGATCCTGGCGCTGCTGGCTCGTCGTCCACCACTTGCCGGGTTCGAGCACCGCGGCGGTACGCCCACCGGCGGAGAAGGTCGTCTCCTCCATCCGGACCGCGGCCACGAAGTTCGGGTCGGTCGAGACCTGGTCGTAGCGTTCGATCTGCCGGTCGGTGGCCGAGAGCCGGAAGCCGGCGAGGCCGGTGAGCTGCTGCGCCCGCAGGTCGGAGAGTGTCACCAGGTCGTTCTGGTCGTACCGGCCGGCCCGGGCCGCGGCGTAGAGCTGGCCCCGGATCCGCGAGTTGATTTCCTTGACCCGGGCGAACTCGACGTAGCGCAGCACCGCGTCGGTAAGGTCGGCCCGGTCCGTACCGGGCGACGGCTCGGCCAGCAGGACCAGCAGCACCTCGATCGTCCGGTCGTACTCGGCGAGCACCGGGTCCGGGTTCGAGCCGGCCGCCGGCACCGAGGACCGGATCTCCGGCAGCCGCTGCAGTGCGTTGTCGACCCGGTCGTAGGAGATCCGCCACGAGGCCTCGCCCTGGGCCAGCGGCGACGCCGCCGTACGGAACCGGTCGGCGGCACGGTCTGCGGCCGGGTAGACCGACTCCAGCGCCGGCAGCGGGCGACCTGGCTCGACAGGCTGTGACGCTCCGGCGTTCAGGGCCGCCAGCTCCCCCGCCGTCTGGTCCCGCTCGCGCTGCAACTCGTGCACCAGCGCGGTGATCTCGCGGCCGACCGTCACCTGGTCGGCGAACTCGTCCAGCAGGTCGGCCTGGCTCACCAGCGCGCCGGTCTGCGCCCCGGCGAGGACCAGGAACGCGACCGACGGGACCACGAGGACGGCGCCCAGCTTGGTACGCATCCGCCAGTCCCGCAACCGAAAGGGCGACCTGCGGCGATGCGGCACCACCCGGACGTCGAGGCGGCGCCGGCGGTGACGCGAGACGGCGCCGTGTGACGGGTCCGGGGCCACAGCCACCATGCCTCCTACCGTCCTCGATGCGGGGCGCGCCAAGGAGCGGAGCTATTTCAATTCAGGCCTGGACCTGCTGTCAATGATCAGGGGGGCGGAACAGCTCACGAAGGATACTGCGGGCGATCAGATCTTGTCGCTGTCGCCGACTCGTCCTCAGCCGTCCGGACGATACGCTCAAGCCCGGACGCTCCGTCCAGTCGTCCGATCGCCACCAGAGCCGCGCCAACCGCACCGATCTCCGGATTTCGGACGTGATGCACCTCGCGCGGGGCCAGCGCGACCGAAAACGAGCGCCGCCACCACCCGGAGGCGGCGACCGCGCCGCCACCCAGGACCACTTGGACCGATTTGTCCAGCGTGGACTCGATCGCCCCGACCCCGGCCGCGACCTGCCGACAGAGCGCGTCCATCAGTCCGGCCAGGATGTCCACGGCCGTGGTGTTGAAGCTCAGCCCGGACAGCCCACCGGAGCCGGCCGGGGCGAGCCCGGGTGGACGGTCGCCACCCAGCCGGGAGTCGGCGGGTATGCCGTCGCCGGGCGGCACCCGGGCCAGCGCCCGGTCGAGCTCCGGCCCCTCGGGCAGCCGCAGCTCCCGGCTGGCCCAGGCGTAGAGGTTGCCGCCGCCGGAGTAGGCGGTGCCGGTCACCACGTGCTGGTGGTCCACCCGGTAGCGCCACAGCTCCTCCGGCAGCGGCGGCAGCTCGACGCCCGCCGGGGCCGGCTGGACCAGCCGGACGGCCGCCGAGGTGCCGACGGTGACCGCCGCACGTCGACTGTCGTAGCAGCCGGAGCCCACGTTGGAGGCGGCACCGTCGCCGCTGGGCGGTGCCCACCGGGCGTCCCGCAGCGCCGGCCAACGCCGGGCGTACTCGGGGCGGAGCCGGCCGTGCCAGGCCAGCGGAGCCAGCGTCGGCAGCTCGCCCCGGCGTACCCCGGCCAGCTCGCACGCCTCCGTGTCCCACTCCAGGGTCCGCAGGTCGAGCAGGCCGGTACCGGAGGCCTGGGAGATCGACATGACCGCCTCGTCGAGCAGCCTGCCGAGGACGTACTCGACCAGGCCGGCGAAGTGGATCCTGACGTCGCCGCACCGCTCCCGCAGCCAGGGCAGCCGCACCGACCAGTAGAACCGGTGCCACCAGGTGCCGGTACGCCTGTGGTAGTCGTCCGGATCCGCCGGCCCGGTCACCCCGGCCGGTGCGGTGGCGCGGGTGTCCAACCAGGTCAGCACCGGGCCGAGCGGCTCACCGGCGGAGTCCAGCGGCACCGCCGAGTGCCACTGCGCCGAGGCGACTACCAGGCCCACCCCGTCCAGCTGACCGGCGGTGGACAGCTCGTCGAGGCACTCGACGAGGGCGGCGAGGTAGGCCGGCCCGTCCAGGGTGGCCCCGCCGTCACGCCCGATCATGACCTTGGCCGGTCGGCGGGCCAGCGCACCGGGCAACGGCCGGGCGGCCGCGTCCAGCACCAGGCCACGCACCGACGACGTACCGAGGTCGAGAGCGAGAATTCTCATCGACGAGAACCGTACCGGTTCGGCGGTGCCGACCAGGGCAGGGACGGACGGTACCGGCCGGACGGGCCGCGTCGCAGGGCGCCGGAGGGCGCCCACCTGGTGGACAGCTGGGCCGAAGGGGTGCCACCCGGGGCGGTGTCTGACCTAGACTCGGCCCGTGCTCGCGCGACTCAACTCCTGGTGGCCCGCCATTCCGGCGGCCGACCTCCGCGCGTAGCGATCTTCGACGCGGCCGCCCCACGCGGCGGCCGCCAGGGTTCCCAGCACGTCTCTCCGGCCACCGCTCGGGACGGCCCCCGGCTGTGAGGGACGACCGATGACCCTGCTCGACCACCTGCTCCGCACCATCGCCGGCGGCACCGACCCCGGCCCGTTCGCCCTGCTCCGCCGGGACGGTGCCACCAACCTGGAGGTCTTCACGGGGGTGCCGCGCACCGCCGGCAGCCTCGCCGACATCCCCCTGCCGGCCGGGCCGGCCGGACCGCGCACCCTCGCCGTGGTGCCGTACCGGCAGGTCGCCGAGCGCGGCTTCGCCTGTGTCGACGACGGCGCCCCGCTGGAGTGTCTGGTGCTCGACGAGCCCGAGCGGGTCCCGCTGGCCGACGCCCTGGCGGCCCTGCCCGAACTGCCGGTACCGGTCCGGGACGCCGGTTTCGACATCCCCGACCCCGAGTACGCGGAGATCGTCGACCGGGTGCTGCGCGACGAGATCGGCCAGGGCGAGGGAGCGAACTTCGTCATCCACCGCTGCTACCTAGGCACCCTGGCCGGCGCGCCGCTGCCGGCGGCGCTCGCCGCACTGCGCCGGTTGCTGACCGGCGAGCGGGGCGCCTACTGGACGTTCCTGGTCTACACCGGCAGCCGGATTCTGGTCGGCGCCTCCCCGGAACGGCACGTCAGCGTCGAGGACGGGCTGGTCATGATGAACCCGATCAGCGGGACGCTGCGCCACCCGGGACGGCCGGCGGACCGGGAGGAGCTGCTGCGCTTCCTCGCCGACCCGAAGGAGATCGACGAGCTGTACATGGTGCTCGACGAGGAACTGAAGATGATGGCGACAGTGGCCGAGCAGGGCGGCCAGGTGATCGGGCCGTACCTCAAGGAGATGGCCAACCTGACCCACACCGAGTACCTGCTCGCCGGGCGTGGCTCGCTCGACGTCCGGGAGGTGCTCCGGGAGACGATGTTCGCGCCGACAGTCACCGGTTCGCCGATGGAGAACGCCTGCCGGGTGATCGCCCGGCACGAGCGGCGTGGCCGGGGGTACTACGCGGGCGTACTCGCGCTGCTCGGCTTCGACGAGGCCGGCCGGCAGACCCTGGACGCGCCGATCCTGATCCGTACCGCCGAGATCTCGCCGGCCGGGCGGTTGCGGGTGCCGGTCGGCGCGACCCTGGTGCGGCACTCCACCGCCGCCGCCGAGGTGGCCGAGACGCACGCCAAGGCCGCCGGCGTGCTGACCGCGCTGGGCCTGCTGCCGGCGCCGGCCGGCCCGGACGACGAGCGGTCCGGCGCGGCTGCCCGGGCCGGCGTTGGGCCGCAGCGGACCGGACCGGCACCCGCCGCCGAGGTCCGGCTCGCCGACGACCCGGCGGTACGGGCGGCGCTGGCCGCCCGCAACGCCGGACTCGCCCCGTTCTGGTTGGAGCAGCGGACCCCGGGTGCACCGGTACCACCGGAGTTCGCCGGCCGCCGGGTGATGGTGGTCGACGCGGAGGACACCTTCACCGGCATGCTCGCGCACCAGTTGCGGGCACTCGGCCTGACCGTGGTGGTCCGCCGCTGGGCCGAGGTCACCGAGCCGGGCGGGTTCGACCCGGGCAGCGTCGACCTGACCGTGCTGGGGCCGGGGCCGGGCGACCCGGGACACCCGACCGATCCGAAAATGATCGCCCTGCGCGACCTGGCCGGCCGGTTGCTCGACTCCGGGGCGCCGATCCTCGGCGTCTGCCTCGGGCACCAGGTGCTGGCCGCCCGGCTCGGCCTGACCCTGCACCGGCGCGCCGCCACCTACCAGGGACTCTGCCGAGAGGTGTCGCTCTTCGGCACCGTGGCCCGGGTCGGTTTCTACTCCAGCTTCACCGCGCTTGCCGACACCGACCGGCTCGACACGGTGTACGGGCCGGTGCGGCTGGCCCGGGACCGGGGCGACGGTGCGGTGCACGCGCTGCGCGGACCGACGTACGCCGGGGTGCAGTTCCACCCCGAGTCGGTGCTGAGCCGGGACGGGATGGCGGTGTTGACCGAGCTGGTGGGTCCGCTGCTGCCGACCCCGTCCGGGGCGCGGGCGCATACTTCCCGGCATCCCGGGTAGGCATTCGCAAGCCGGTGGTCCGGGCGGGTTGAGAGCCCTCGTCCGGGCCGCCGGTCCGCGTGTGCCGCCCTCCCGAGTGGGCGTGGGACCATGGGATCCGTCCCGGGCTGCTCCGTCGGCCCCGGCGAGCCCCTGGTCCGGTGCGTTGGAGGTCTGCTGCGATGTCCGGCAACGCCCTGTCGACCGGACCGGCCGGCGACGTTCCGGAGTCCGCCTCGCCGGGTCCGGCCGAGCCGGGCAGTTGGGCCATGCGTTACCGGTTCTGGGACCTCTACTTCGGGCTGGTCGCGCTCGGTGTCGCCGGTGTCGTGGTGGTGCACGGCATCGACTCGTCGTCGCGGCTCGCGGCACTGCTCCCGCTGGTCGGGCTGACCGGCTGGTACGTCGGCTTCGGCCGTCACCTCATGCGCGACGAGATCGAGGACCGGCGCGGGTACGTCTATCTCGGCGTTGCCCTGCTGCTCTACGTACCCGCCGTACTGCTCGACGGGACGGTGTCGTTCCTGCTCTTCGCGCTCTGCCCGCAGGCGTACATGGTGGCGGCTCCGGTGCCGGCCACGGTCGCGGTGGTCGCGTTCAACTCGGTACACATCGCGGCGATGCTGGCCAACGGTGTCGAGCCGGTGGAGGTGGTGACCGGCCCGCTGCCGATCGCGGCTCTGATCGTGGTCTTCTCCGCGACCCTCGGCACCTGGAGCCAGCGGGTGGTCGCGCAGAGCCAGGAGCGGGCCCGGCTGATCCGCGAGCTGGACCGGTCCCGTTCGGAGGTGGCCCGGCTCTCCCACGAGGCAGGCATGCTGGCCGAGCGGCAGCGGCTGGCCGGCGAGATCCACGACACCATCGCGCAGGGTCTGGCCAGCGTGGTGTTGCTGGTGCAGGCGGCCGACGACGACGTGGACACCGATGCGCAGCGGGCACACCGGCATCTGGCGCTCGCCGCGCGTACCGCCCGGGAGAACCTTGCCGAGACGCGTGAGTTGATCGCGGCATTGACCCCGTCGGCGCTGGCCGGCACCTCGCTTACCGACGCGCTCGCCCGGCTGGTCGACCGGTTCACCGCCGAAACCGGCATCCCGACAGACTTCCGGTATGTCGGCGATCCCATCCCGCTGGGCACGTCGATCGAGGTGGTGTTGCTGCGAGCCGCCCAGGAGTCGCTTACCAACGTCCGCAAGCACGCCGCGGCCGGGACGGCCTCGGTGCGGCTCGACTTCGGGCCGGACCGGGTGCTGCTCACCGTCACCGACGACGGCCGTGGCCTGGCCGCGACCTCCGGCGACGGTCCGACCCCCGGCGGTTACGGGCTGACCGCGATGCGGGCCCGGGTGGCGCAGGTGTCGGGGACGCTCACCGTCGGTCCGGGCACCGCCGAGGGAGCCGGCACCACGGTACGGGTCGAACTGCCCGCCTAGTGCCTCGTCTTTGACGGTTGATGGGGTGGTCGTTTAGGTGTGGGGCACCTTGGGCGAGGTGTTTTCCAGCCGTTGTGATCGTGTCGGTGATCCGTCATTCGGATCACGGTTTCAGGCCGTGAGCGATCGGCGGCGGAGCCGGGGGTGGTCGGCGCGGAGACTGTCGAGCTGGGTGCACAAGCGGGGCACGGAAGCCGGGGTTGCCGACGGCGTGCCGCGGTTCGGGTCGACCGCCAGGCAGGGGCCGGGGGTTCGGGCAGCCCGGGAGGGTGGGCACACAAGCGGGGCAGCTCGACAGTCTCCCCGGCGCATATCCCCACCCCACACCCGACCCGACGTCAGAACGCCAACCCAGAGATACCTGGCGGCACCGGATCACCCGATCAACCCGCAAAGACGAGGCACTAGCTGTAGCGACCGTCGACGGATTCGCCCTGCCGGGCCCAGGTGTCGAGGCCGGTCAGCACCTCGCGGAGGCCGGCACCGCGCGCGGTGAGGAGGTAGCTGATCCGGGTGGGTGGCCCGGGCTCCACCCGGCGACGCAGCAGTCCCTCGTCGGCGAGTTCGCGCAGCCGTTCGGTGAGCACCCGCCGGGAGACGCCCGGCAGGGCCTCGGCGAGGTCGCGGAACCGGGCCTCGCCGTGGCCGAGCACGTGCAGCAGGTCGAGAGTCCAGCGCCGGCCGAGTGTCTCCAACGCGGCCGAGGTGGCCGCCGGTGGTCGCCGCTCGACAGCGATTACTTTTTCCAACCTGGTTTCTTGTTTCACGACTCGTCGACCGTCCGGGCCTGACGAGCCGGTCGGGGTGGACCCGCCGGGCGGGACAGGCTCGCCGCTGAGAAAGACGCCGATGCCGTCGAGTACCCGGGCCAGGCCGAACTCGAAGTCCTGCCGTACGGTCGCGGGTGCGGCGCCGACCTGTTCGGTGAGGCGGGACAGCACCGGAAACCGGCCGGTGTCGAGCAGCCGGGTCAGCGTCGGCGTCTGGGTCGCCCACCACTGCTCGGCGTCGACACCGGTCCGTCGCTCCTGCTCGGCCTCGGTCTGCACGTAGCGGGCGGCGCCCTGCACGTAGTCGCTGACGGTCAGGTAGACCTGGAGCATCCTCGCCGGGTCGAGCCCGAAGCCGTCGACCGCGCCCAGCACCCACTCCACGCTGGCCAGCACGTTCGGTCCGAGCGGTGGGCGACCGGTGCCCGCCACGATCGGCAGCACCCACGGATGCCGCCGGTACATCGCCCACTCCCGGCGGGCGGAGAGTTCGAGCCTGGCCCGCCAGCCGGCCGGGGCCGGCTCCGGATAGTCGATCTCGCCGAAGACGTTCTCCACCATCAGATCGATCAGCTCGGCCTTGCCCGGCACGTACCGGTAGAGCGACATCGCCCCGGCGTCCAGGGCGGCGGCGACCCGACGCATCGAGAGAGTCGCCAGGCCGTGCGCGTCGGCGAGCCCGACCGCCACCCGCACGATGCGGTCCAGACTCAGCCCCGGGCCGGTCCCGTCACCCTCGCCTGCCATCCGCCCGTCCCGATCGTCGCTACCCGGTACGCATCCTCGCGTACACTGTACCCACGATCCCCCGAGGGTGACGAGGTGACGATGACCGAGACGATGGCGGTACGCCGGGCCGGGCTGGCCGACGCCCGGGCCGTTGCCGAGGCGGTGGGCCGAGCAGGGCTGGACGAGGCGGTCTTCAGCTGGGTGGTGCCGGACGAGGCCGCCCGCCAGGCGTGCACGCAGGCGTGGGTGGAGTTCGCCCCGGCCTGGGTCTCCGGGCTGCTGGAGATCGGCGAGATCCTGCTGATGCGGGACGGTTCGGCAACGATCGGCGGCCTGTCGGTCTGGGAGTTGCGCGGTCCCGGGCGGGACGCGTCGGGCACCGCCGTCGACCCGGTGGAGGCCGAGCGGCAGGCCGCCTTCCTCGACCGGGCGTACGGCCGGTACGCGCCCCGGATGGCCCTGGTCGAGGAGCTGATCGCGGCCCGCCACCCGGACGGGGAGGCACACTGGTACCTCCAGCAGATGGCCGTACTGCCGGCACTGCGTGGCCGGGGACTCGGCGGTGCGATGCTTCGCCACCAGCTCGGCCGGGCCGACGCCGACGGGATCGGCACCTATCTGGAGGCGAGTTCACCCCGCAACCGCGCCCTCTACCAGCGGCACGGCTTCCGGGCACAGGGTGAACCGATCCGGCTGCCGGACGACGGCCCCACCCTCCAGCCGATGTGGCGCGACCCGCAGCCACCCCACCCCACAACCGGCAACTGACCTCACGACCGGCGGCTCAGGCCACGACCGGCGGCTCAGGCCACGACCGGCGGCTCAGTCCACGACCGGCGGCTCAGTCCACGACCGGCAGCCGAGCCTACGGGCAGCGGCGCAGCCCACGACCGGCAACTGAACCGACGGCCCGCGACCGGGCCGGGGATCCCGGAGCGCGCCCGCCGGGCGGTCAACCGCCCTCGAAACCCTCGCGGCCGGTCGAGCGGGTGCTGGCCAGCCAGATCCCGAAGCCCATCGCCAGGATGGCGGGCACCTCGACCAGGAGCCGAAGGCCGCCGAAGGAGAGCGTCTCGTGGAAGGCGGTCACCCCGATCACGACGCTGGCGACCGGGTCCACCAGGGTGATGGCGGTGAGCGGCGCGGCGAGTGGACCGTTCTGAAAGGCGTTCTGGTTCAGCGCGACCGAGGCGAACCCGACCACGGCCAGCGCGTACAGGTGCCAGTCGGTGAGCGTCGAGAACGGGTCACGGGTGATCCGCTCGGCGACGGTCTTCAGCAGCGAGGCGGTACCGGCGTAGAGCAGCCCGCTGGCGATGCCGAGCAGGGTTCCCCGGGCGGCGCCGGTGGCCCGGTGGGCGAGGAGCAGGCAGAGCGCGACGAGCGCACCACCGATCAGCGCGACTCCGAGCCAACCCATCACTGACGGTTCGGCCACTCCAGCCCGGGGTCGGGCGGCGATGAGGAAGACGGTCAGCCCGAGTACGCAGGCGGCGACCGCGGTCACGTCCCTCGGATGCGGTCGCCGGTGGTCCAGAGCCGCCTCCAGCGGGATCGCCAGGAACATCCCGCTGATCAGCAGGGGCTG
This sequence comes from Plantactinospora sp. CNZ320, assembly GCF_002846275.1. Taxonomy (NCBI): domain Bacteria; kingdom Bacillati; phylum Actinomycetota; class Actinomycetes; order Micromonosporales; family Micromonosporaceae; genus Plantactinospora; species Plantactinospora sp. CNZ320. Next base: position 272,436 of record NZ_PJMP01000001.1, on the reverse strand, counting down.
GATCAGGGTCAGCGGCCCGAACCGGAGGGCGAGCGCCTGGAGGACCGTGCCGGCCAGATCGGGGATCTTGGCAAACAGCCAACTCTTGCGGCGCAGCAGCCGGATCAGCAACCTCGGATCGGCGGTGGCGTGCTGCGGCTCCCGTCTCGCGGCACGCTGTTGCAGGGCGGCCCCCAGGGCGAAGCAGGCGGCGGCACCGAGCGCCAACACGACCGCCTGGGTGTTCACGTGACGGTCCCGGCGGCCGGCGGCGACCCGCACTCCGTACCCACACAGCTACGCTACGTGGTGAAATCGCCTGCCACGGACGGTTCCGAGCGCCGGTCGACAACCCGTCGCCGGTACGGCTCGACCATGATCCGGTACGGCTCGACCAAGATCCAGCACGGCGGCGGTGCCCGGACCGACCGGGAGATTCCCGGCCCGCCCGAGCACCGCCGATGCCGAGCCCAAGTCCCGGTCGGCCCCGACGCACGAAACGGCTCAGGAGGCGAGCGCTCCGCCGGCCCGCCCCTCGTGCAGGGTGAGGTTGCGGCCGTTCGACGGGTCGAACAGATGGATCTTCTCCAGGTTGAACCAGATCCGGTGGTTGCCTCCCTCGGCAACCGGAGACTCCGCCGACAGTCGGGTCACCAGGTTCCCCGCCCCGCCGCCGAACCCGTCCGCGCCGACGTCGGCGGCGAGTTCCTCCAGCTCCGCCGCGCTGGCCCGCTCACCCTCGACCGTCAGGTAGACGTACTTGTCGGAGCCCATCGACTCGACGATCTCGACCGGCGCCTCGAACTCCATCCCCCGGCCCCGGCTCTGCTCGTCGATCAATCCGGCGTCCTCGAAGTGCTCCGGCCGGATGCCGAGGATCAGCTCCCGGGGAGCGTCCTCGGCGGCCAGCTCCCGACGGAGCCGGTCCCCGAGGGGTACGTCGCCGATCGCCGTCCGCAACCTGTCGTCCTCGACCGCGGCGTGCAGGAAGTTCATCGACGGCGAGCCGATGAACCCGGCGACGAAGAGGTTCGACGGGTGGTCGTAGAGCTCCTGCGGCGGGCCGACCTGCTGCACGGCACCGCCCCGCATGATCACCACCCGGTCGCCCAGGGTCATCGCCTCAGTTTGGTCGTGCGTGACGTAGACGGTGGTGGTGCCGAGCTTCTTCTGCAACCGGGACACCACGGTACGCATCTGCACCCGCAACTTGGCGTCGAGGTTGGAGAGCGGCTCGTCCATCAGGAAGGCCTTCGGGTTGCGGACGATCGCCCGCCCCATCGCCACCCGCTGGCGCTGCCCGCCGGAGAGGTTCGCCGGCTTGCGGTCCAGCAGCGGGGTCAGCTCCAGCACCTTGGCCGCCTCGTTGACCTTCTGCTCGATCGTCGCCTTGTCCAGCTTGGCGAGCCGGAGCGGAAACGCCATGTTCTCCCGGACGGTCATGTTGGGATAGAGGGCGTACGACTGGAAGACCATCGCGATGTCCCGGTCCCGGGGCGCCTTGTCGTTGACCCGTTCGCCGTCGATGCGCAGCTCGCCGGAGCTGATGTCCTCCAACCCGGCGATCATGTTCAGGGTGGTCGACTTCCCGCAGCCCGACGGGCCGACCAGGATCACGAACTCGCCGTCGGCGATCTCCAGGTCGACGTCCCGGACCGCGACCGTCCCGTCCGGGAAGCTCTTGCTCACCTTGTCCAGCACGATGTCAGCCACTGCGACCTCACCCCTTGACGGCGCCGGACGTCAGGCCCGACACGATGCGACGCTGGAAGAACAGCACGAACAGAATGATCGGAACCGTGATCACCACGGCGGCGGCGGAGATCGCCCCGGTCGGGTCCTCGAACTGCGACTCCCCGGTGAAGAACGACAGCGCCACCGGTACCGTGCGGGACCGCTCGGTGGAGGTCAGCGAGATCGCGAAGAGGAAGTCGTTCCAGCAGAAGATGAAGACCAGGATCGCGGTGGTGAAGACTCCGGGGGCGGCCAGCGGTGCGATGACCCGCCGAAACGCCTGGCCCGAGGTGGCGCCGTCCATCTTGGCGGCCTTCTCCAGGTCCCACGGGATCTGCTTGAAGAACGCCGAGAGCGTGTAGATGGCCAGCGGCAGCGAGAAGGTGATGTACGGCAGGATCAGCCCCGGCCAGGTGTCGAAGAGCCCGAGCGACCGCTCGATCTCGAACAGCGGCGAGACGAGCGAGACCTGCGGAAACATCGCGATCAGCAGGGAGACCCCGACAAGCGCCTTCTTCCCCGGAAAGTCCAGCCGGGCCACCGCGTACGCGGCCATGGTGCCGAGCACCACCGCGATGGTGGTGGCGATCAGGGCGATCCCGATCGAGTTGCCCAGCGCCCGGACGAACTGGTTGGTGGAGAAGATCGTGCGGTAGTTGTCGAGCGTCCACTCCCGGGGGATGAAGTTTCCGTCGGTGAGCGTGCCGGTGGTCTTGAACGACAGCGACGCGATCCACAGCACCGGGACCAGCGCGAAGACCACCACCACGACGTCCAGCAGTCCCCACCGCCACTTCGCGGCGGCAGTGCTCTCACTGGCAGCCATTAGAGCTTCCTTTCGTTCGCGACTGCGGTGCTCCGCTTCGCTGCGCTCCTCGCGCTCACCGGCGGCTTCCTTTCGTTCGCGACTGCGGTGCTCCGCTTCGCTGCGCTCCTCGCGCTCACCGGCGGCTCCCCTCGTCAGTGCTGCCCGGAGCAGCCGTACCGAACAGCTTCACGAAGATGAACGCGATGATCGCCACGGCCAGGAAGATCAGTACCGACATGGTCGACCCGATCCCGAGGTTGAGCCCGCGCATCAGGTTGTTGTAGGCGAGCATCGACACCGATGACGTCTCGTTCGACCCGGCGGTCAGCACGAATATGTTGTCGAAGACCCGGAACGCGTCCAGGGTGCGGAACAGCAGCGCCACCAGGATCGCCGGCTTCATCACCGGCAACATGACCTTGACGAACCGCTGCCAGGCGGTGGCGCCGTCCATCGAGGCTGCCTTGAGCAGGTCCTCCGGCACCAGCGCCAGCCCCGCCATCAGCAGCAGCGCCATGAACGGGGTGGTCTTCCAGATCTCCGCCAGCATGATGATCGCCAGCGCGCTGGCCCGTTCGGTGAGCGGCGCCCCCTCGCCGAAGAGGTTGGCCAGATATCCGGTGCCGGGCGTCCAGGCGTACCGCCAGGAGAAGGCCGCGACGACAGTGACGATGCCGTACGGGATGAGCGCCGAGGTGCGGACCAGCCCGCGCCCGACGATGGTCCGGTGCATCACGATGGCCAGCCCCATGCCCAGCACCAGTTCGACGGCGACCGTCACGACGGTGATCAGCATGGTCACCCCGAACGCGGTCCACCAGTAGTCGTTGGTCAGCACCGTTACGTAGTTCGCCAGTCCGACGAACTCCCGCTCGTCCGGGAACTTGAGGTCGAAGCGCTGCAACGACAGCCAGACCGAGTAGAGGATCGGATAGGCGGTCACCGCCAGCATCACCAGCGCGGCCGGGGCGCAGAGCAGCCAGCCGAGCCGACGCTCGGCCCGCTTCCCCTCGCTCAGCGGCGCCCGCGCGGCCCGGCCGCCGCGCCGGGGCGCCGGCACCGGGCCGGTCGTCCCGGCCCGGTCGGCAGCGGTCGCGGAAGCGGAATCGGCTTGCGTGCTCACGGCAGCACCCCCTTGGAGTCGAGCGCGTCCTGGGTCGCCTCGCGCATCCGGTCCGCGGTCTTCACCGGGTCGATCGCCGACGGCGGCGAGAGCGTCGCCGACAGCACGGTCGAGATGTTCTGGTACGCCGGACTGCGCGGCCGGGTCGCCGAATCCTTCAGCTCCTCCAGGATGGTGTCCCGCATCGGGTACGCCTCGGCCATCTCCGGCTCGGCGTAGACGCTCTCGATGGTCGGCGGCACCCCGTCGTTGATCGCGGAGAACTTCTGGTGCTCGGCATTGCGCAGGCAGGTGGCGGCGTCGAAGGACTCGTCAGGATGTTTGGTGTAGCGGCTGATCCCGAGGTTGAACCCACCGATCGTGACCTTGCTCGGTGTCCCGGGCTCGACGCCCGGATAGCGGGCCCACTTCACCTTCTTCGCCAGCTCCGGGTCGGCCTCCTGCATCGCCGGATAGACGAACGGCCAGTTGAGCTGGAACGCGCCCGCCCCGGACTGGAAGTCGAGCCGGGCCTGGTCCTCGATCGTGTTCGAGAAGGAGGATGTGGTGATTCCGGCGGTGGCGAAGTTCCGCAGCACCTCCAGGGCCCGTACGGCACCCTCGTCGAAGACCGCCTTGCTGCCGTCGTCGTTGATGATCTGGCCGCCGGCGCTGGCCACCAGGGTGTTGTAGAGCACCACCAGCCCCTCGTACTGGGCACCCATGGTGATCACCCGGTACGGCTGGCCGCGCCCGCGCAGCTCCTGGGCCATCCTGATCATCTCGTCCCAGGTCTGCGGCGGCTGCGGCACCAGGTCGGAGCGGTACCAGAGCAGTTGCACATTCGTGTTCTTCGGCGCGGCGTAGAGCCTGCCCTCGTACCGGGCGGTCTCCAGCGGGCCGGCCAGGGTGCCGCGCTCGACCTCGGCCTGACGCTCGCCGGTCCACTCCAGCAGCCAGCCCGCGCTGGCGAACTCCTGCGTCCAGGTGACGTCCAGGCCCAGGATGTCCATCCCGGTGTCCTCGGCGGCCAGCCGCCGGACAAGTTGCACCCGCTGGTCGTCGGCGGCCCGGGGCAGCACCCGGTACGCGATCCGGTAGCGTCCGCCCGCCTCGGCGTTGCAGTCGTCGACGACCTTCTGGATGTTCTGCTCGGTGGTGTAGTAGAGATTGATCGTCGGCACGCCGCCGTCGTCGTCACCGGAGCCGCAGGCGGCAAGCGGTGCCAGCAGCGTCAGCCCGGTCAGCGCCGCCGCGAGCCGGCGGCGCCCGGGGGTACGCCACCGCAGCTCAGACATGGCGGCGCCCCGTTCCCGTTCCGGCTGGTTCCCCCACGTCGGCGTCCGCCGATCGTGACCGCGGACGATGTCCCACCGACCACAGGTAGCGCATCCGGTGACCGCTCATCGCGCCGTTCTCCCCTCCACGACGCCGGGGCGGCGTCCGTCCCGGCACACGGCGAAAGCACCCCGCCTCTGGCCGCAGGCGAACCGCCGGACCGGGCGTAGGTGTCGGACTCCCCCACTGCCCCACCGCCCACGAGCCGAAACATCGACATCCCTCAGCGCCAGTGGTCCGCCGCGCCGATCCGGGCTCCACTGTGGTATTCCCGGCCGGCGGCGCCTCGGATACCGTGGGTGCAACCTCCGGTGCCAGCAGGTCGCCGTCGACGCCGACCGCCCGGTGGACCGGCCAGCTCGCCCGCGTGGCGCGTCCCGGCCCCGACCCGTCCCGGGCGGCAGGTTCCGATAGGCGAAACGCGCCCCCGTTCCCGCGATCCACGGGCAGGATCGTCCGCAAGAGGAGGTGCCGCCGTGCAGCACACCCGCACGCTCACCCTGGCCTTCGAGGTCAACGGGCCACCGCCGGTCAAGACCGAGGCACTGTCGATCTTCGCGGCCGGGCATCGGCAGGCCGCCCGGGTCCGTACCCTGCTCCAGGCCGCCTGCGCCGCCGCGCAGCGCAGCGGCTGGACGGCCCTGACCGGACCGGTCGCCCTGGAGATCGTGCTGCGCTGCCCGCCCGGTCGACGGACCTCCGACGCCGCGACCCTGATCGGCGGGATCGGCGCCGTGCTCCAGGACAAGAAACGGGCCGCCGACATCGGCCTCGCCCACCTCGGGGTACTCGCAGACGTGGCGCTCTACGTCGACGACCGGCAGGTCCAGCAGGTCTCGTACCGGGAGGAGCCGGCCGAGGAGCTGTCGTACCTCGTCCGGGTGACCAGCCTGCGGCCCACCGCCTGAGCCAGACCGGTTTGCCCCCTGCCCATCGCTGGGTACGCGGACGCGACCGGCGGGTGACGGGGAACCGGCGGGGCAACGACATCGGCGACGAAGGGAGCGGTCATGTCGGAGCCACACGTCACGCTCGACCCCACCGGGCTCGACCCGGCGCGGCAGCATCTGCACGGACCGCTGGAGGAACAGCTCAACTCCGCGTTGCGGGCGGCCACCGAACGGGTCCGGGCCGACTATGCCGGTGAACCGGTCGAGGAGGTCTGCCGCCGGCTGCTCGACGAGACCCGGTCGGGGCTGCATCCGGACATCGCGGCCGGATTCACCCCGGACATGGACGAGTTCTGCCGGGTGGCCGTGGCGATAGTCCGCCGCGATCCCGCCTAGCCCCGCTGACCGGCGACGGGAACTCGGCCAAGATCGATGACTGTCGGCGCGGAGCGTTGGCCGTGAACCTCTGGCCTCCGTACACTCAGTGCGCCGTCACGGCCGACCGTGCGCGTCCCGCGTCCCCCTGCACCGGATTTGGTCGATCTCTACGGGAGGCTCAGTGCCCGCACTGCCGTCAAGCGTGCCCGCCGCGGTGCTCGACACCACCTCCACCGCGCTGCTGACCACGGCGGAGAACGGCGAGGTCACCTGGTACAACCGGGCGGCGCAGCGACTCGGCCAACTCGTCGGCGCGGACATCGGCTCGCTGCCCTTCGACACCGCCACCCCGGGCGGGCCGCCGGTCGAGCTGCGCTGCCAGACGGCCGGCGGCACGGTACGGCACCTGCGGGTGACCTGCCGGCGGCTGCCGCCGCTGCCGCGTACCGCCCCGGAGCCGGACGGCCAACTGGTGTACGAGCTGGTCGATGTCACCGAGCAGCGCGCTGACCAGCGCCGCGCCGAAGACTACGCCTGGCGGCTGTCCCACATCGAGCAGTTGGCCCGGGTGGGCACCTGGGAGTGGCACCTCCCCACCGACCAGGTGGTCTGGTCGCCCACCCTGAAGGCGATGATCGGGCTGTCCCCGGAGACCGCGCTCGACTACCCGACCTACCGGACGATGGTCCACCCCGACGACGTCGAGATGATCGAGGCGACCCTGCACCAGGCGATCCGGGAGGCCACCCCGTTCACCTACACCCATCGGATGTACCAGGCGAACAGCCGTCAACTGCGCGTCCTGGAGTGCTACGGCGAGGTCTTCACCGACGAGTCCGGCGAGCCGTTGCGGATGCTCGGTACGGCGCACGACATCACCGAGATCCGCCAGGTCCAGGACGAGCTGGCGTACCTCGCCGAGCACGATCCGCTGACCGGGCTGCCGAACCGGCGGGCGCTGACCGCGAGGCTGAGCCAGCTCACCAGTGCCGGTGGCGCGACGGCGGCGGCACTGCTGCTGATCGACATCGACAACTTCAAGGACATCAACGACCTGCGCGGGCACGCCATCGGCGACGAGGTGCTCCGGCTGCTGGCCCGGCTACTTCCGGACCACCTGCCCGCCGAGGCGGTGCTCGGCCGCCTCGGCGGGGACGAGTTCGCAGTCCTGCTTCCCTGCTGTGACGCCGACCGGGCGCTGGCGATCGGGGCGGGCCTCTGCGACCTGGTCGCGCACACCCCGCTCGCGGTGCGCGGCGAGCCGCTGCGGGTGACGCTGAGCATCGGCGCCGCCCCGCTGGACACCGCGGACGACGACACCCTGCTGCTCGCCCACGCCGACCTGGCGCTCTACCAGGCCAAGGGCGAGGGTCGGAACCGGGCCCGGCTCTTCGCCCCGGAGCAACAACGGCAGGCGGCCCACCGGGTCGACCTGGTCTCCCGGGTACGCCGGGCGCTGGACACCGGCCAGTTGCAACTCGACGCCCAGCCGATCATCGACCTCGGCGACGACCAGGTACGCAGCTACGAGCTGCTGATGCGGGTACGCGACGACCACCAGCGGCAGATCGGTCCCGGGGACTTCCTGCCGGCGCTGGAGCGTGGCGACATGATCTACGAGCTGGACCGCTGGGTGGTGGAGACCGCCACCGGGGCGCTCGCCGCGGCCCGGGCCGCCGGGGTGGAACTGCGGCTGGACGTCAACATCTCCAGCCGCTCCCTCGAGGATCCGAGCTTCGGTGACTGGGTGGTCGGCACCCTGGCCGCGGCCGGCGTACCGGCGACCCAGCTCGGCCTGGAGATCACCGAGACCACCGCCATCGCCAACCTGGCCGCGGCCCGGCGGCTGGCCTCCACGCTCACCTCGGCCGGCTGCCGGTTCAGCCTGGACGACTTCGGTGCCGGATACGGCTCCTTCGTCTACCTCAAGCACCTGCCGTTCAGCGCGGTCAAGATCGCGGGCGAGTTCGTCCGGCACGTCGACCAGGGCGGTTCCGACCCGATCCTGATCGACGCCGTGGTCCGGGCCGCGCACGGGCTCGGGATGCGGACCGTCGCCGAGCACATCGACCGGCCCGAGTTGGTGCCGGTGCTTCGCGACCTCGGGGTGGACCGGGGTCAGGGCTACCACCTGGGCCGGCCCGAGCCGCTGCGCGAGTTGATGGCCCGGACCATCGCCCGGGCCGGGGTCTCCGCGACCATCCGGTAGCCGCGCGATCAGTCGGCGGCCAGCGCCACCACCTCGTCGGCGCAGCCCCAGCCCAGGGTGACCCCGGCACCGCCGTGCCCGTAGTTGTGGATCAGCGGGGCGGGGCCGGCCAGCCCGGAGGCGTCCCGGGCCAGCCGGGCTCCGCCGAGCCGGCCGGGCCGCAGCCCGGCGAGCTGCCCGAGCACCGGTGCGGTGGCCAGTTCGGGGACCAGCGCGACGCACCGGGCCAGGATCGCCGCCGCAGCCTCGTCGTCGGGCCCGGTCTCCGTCCGGTACGGCTCGAAGGTGCCGCCCAGCACCACGTCCCGCGAGCGCGGGTGTACGTAGGTGATGCCGGCGGGACTGTGCTCGTCGCGGGTCGAGGTGTCGAGTCCGGGGTTGCCGACCAGCACGATCCGCCCCCGGATCGGGTGCACGGCCGGGTCGCCGGCGAGTTCGCCGGCGGCCAGCCCGGTGGCGTTGACCACCAGTGGTGGCCGCCGCACCGAGGGCCACAGCTCGGCTGCGATCGCAGGCACGTCGGCGAGCCGGTCCACCCGGTACCGGCGGACCGGCACCTCCAGCCGGGCGAGCCTGTCGACCAGCCAGCCGAGGTACGGGCCCATCTCGACGCTCGGCACGGTGAACCGCCACTGCCCGGCGTACCCGTCCGGCGGCGCGACTGTGCGGAAGTCGGGGACCGCCGAGGCCCACCACGGGTCAGCGGTCACTGGCTCGCGCAGCAGCATCCGGGTCGGCCGCATCACCACCCCCGGCACCTCCTGCCGGGCCTGTCCGGCGAGCACCTCGAAGGTGCACCGGGCCCAGCCCAGCACCCGGGGGTCACCGCTGGTCCGGGTCGGATACCACACCGCGGCGGCGATCCGGGAGACGGTGTCGGCGGGTTCGTCGGCGGTCAGCACCGCCACCCGGGCACCCGCCTCGGCCAGGCGCACCGCGCTGGTCAGCCCGATCACTCCCGCGCCCAGCACCATGACGTCGCGCATCAGACCAGCCTGCCGGTCGACTCCGGCGCAAAACAACCTCCCGCAGGGTAATCGAGTTCTCACTCAATGTCCATACAGGAAGACCCCTAAACTGCGCCGGAACCCCGTAAGTAAATAAACTCCCTTGACGGGGGATCAATGAGGGTTTCTGCGCATGAAAGGTACGACTATGCTCAGGACCGTGAGGGAAGAGATGGACCGCGAACTCAGCGCTTCCACCCGGACCCAGCGCTACGTGGTGGTGTCCGAGGTGGTCGTCGAGGTCGAGAACGACTATCGGCTTCGGGCGGCGGCACTGGTCAAGCTGGATGCCGTGGCATCCAGCACCCCGGAAGGGCTGGAGCGGATGCGCAGCCGCATCGAGGGCGACACCGCGGTCGCGCTCGACTTCCTCACCGATCCCGTCGCGGCGATCGCCGCTGCCGACGGCATCCGCGCGCACGGCCACGGCATCCGGGTGCGTCGATATCTTCCCCGGGACGACGGCGATGGCGACCCCGGCAGCAAGCAGCGGTGACGGCCCCGGCCGGCCGGGGCACCCCGGCCGCCGGGCTCACCGGGGCAGGATCCGCTCCACAAGCAGCGGGACCAGCCGGTCCGCCTGGTCGTCCAGATAGAAGTGCCCGCCGGGCAGCGAGTGCACGTCGAGCCCGGCGCTGGTGTGCACGACCCACCGCCGGGCGTCGGCGGTGGTGAAGGTGTGGTCCCGGTCCCCGACGATCGCGGTGATCGGGCAGTTCAGCGGCTCGCCGGCCGCGTAGTGATAGGTCTCGATCAGCCGCAGGTCGCTCCGGACCATCGGCAGCGTCAACTGCCGGATCTCGTCGAGTTCCAGCAGCTCCACGCCACTGCCGCCAAGCTCCCGAAGGTATGCGACCACCCCGTCGTCGTCGCGCAGGTGCACCCCGATCGAATGTCGGGCCGACGGTGCCGGACCGGCCGACGCGAAGAGCCGACGCACCGTCAACGAGTCGCTGCGGCGCAACCGCCGGGCCACCTCGAAGGCGACCACCGTACCCATGCTGTGTCCGAAGAAGACCACCGGTCCGGTCAGTTCCCGCTCGACCGCCGCGACGATCTCGTCGACGAGTACGGCCATGTCGTCGATGACCGGCTCGCCGTAGCGGTTCTGCCGGCCCGGATACTGCACCCCGATCACCTCTATCGCGTCGGGGACCAGTTCCGCGAAGCGCCGGTAGCCGGCCGCCCCGCCACCCGCGTGCGGGAAGCAGACCAGCCGGACGGTGGCCCGGGGCGCGGCCGCGAAGCGGAGGAACCAGTCGTTCGTGACCCTGCCGTACGTGCTCACCGGTGCGGCCCTTTCCCTCGGTGGAGTCTTTCCGGGCGGAGCCGGGCGGTCACCCGTTCTCCTTGGCGTCCGGGCCGGAGCGGCTGCCGAACGTCCGGTCCAGTGCCGCGTACCGCTCGTCGGCCGTCTCCTCGTCCGCGGCCTGCTCCATGGCGAGCGCCCGGACCAGATCGTGGAAGAAGTACCGTGCCTGGCTCGAACCGTCGACCTGGACGACGTCCAGCAGTCGGGCGTCGACGAGTTGCTCCAGCAGCTCCCGCGCGGTGGCGAGGGTGACGTCGAGCAGCACCGCTGCGGTCCAGATGGCGAACCGGGGCGCGTCCAGCAGGGCGAGCAGCCGGAAGGCGCGCCGGGCCGGCTCGTCGAGGCCCTGGAGGCTCAGCGCCACGCTGGCCCGTACCTCCAGGTCACCGATGCGCAGCTCGTCCAGCCGCCGCCGCTGGCTGGAGAGCCGGTCGGCGAGCCGGGCCAACCGCCAGTGCGGCTTGGCGGTGAGCCGGGCACCCGCGATGCGTACGCCGAGCGGCAGGTGACCGCAGAGTTCGACGATGCGTACCGCCGACTCCGGCTCGGCGGCCACCCGGGCGGCACCCACGATCTTGGAGAGCAGTTCCAGCGCCTGCTGGTGTTCGAGGACGTCCAGGTCGATCAGGGGTACGCCCTCCAGCGCCGCCAGCCGGGCCCGGCTGGTCACCATCGCCGCGCAGGTCGGGCTCTCCGGCAGCAGTGGGCGTACCTGCTGCTCGCTGGCGGCGTTGTCGAGCAGTACCAGCACCCGCCGCCCGGCGAGCCGGTTCTGGTAGAGCTGGATCCGGTCCGCCATCGACGGTGGGATCTCCGACGCCTCCACCCCCAGCGCCCGCAGGATGGTGCCGAGCAGGTCGACCGGGTCCGCCGGCTGTGGTCCGGCGCCGCGCAGGTCCAGATAGATCTGCCCGTCCGGGTACGACGACCGCAGCAGGTGCCCGACGTGGATCGCCAGGGCGGTCTTGCCCAGCCCGGCCATCCCGCCGATCACGCAGGCGAGCCGCCGTCCACCGTTGTCCGCCCGGGTACGCAGCAGTGCGACCACCTGGGCGGCCTCCCGGTTCCGGCCGGTGAAGTCCGCCACGTCCGGCGGGAGCCGGGCCGGCAGCGGCTCGGCCGGGGTACGCCGGACGGCCACCCGGACCTCCGGCGCCGGCAGGGTCAGCGACGCCTCGGCGGCCAGTATCGACTTGTGCAGGTCCTGTAGCTCGCGTCCCGGGTCGATCCCGAGCTCCTCGGCGAGCAGGTGCCGGTAGTCCTGGTAGCTGGCGAGCGCGTCGGCCTGCCGGCCGCACCGGTAGAGCGTCAGCATGAGCTGGCCGCGCAGTTGCTCGCGCAGCGGGTCCGCCGCGACCAGCCCGGTCAGCTCGACGACCAGCCGTCCGTGCTGGCCGAGCGCCAGCTCCGCGTCGATCCGGTCGCCGAGCGCGGCCAGCCGCGCCTCCTCCAGGCGGGGCCGCTCCGCGTCGCTGAGGAACTCGGTCACCCCGGCGAGGGCGGGGCCGCGCCACAGCGCGAGAGCGTCCCGCAGCGCCTCGGCGGCCTCGGCCGGCCGGCCCTCCGCGAGGGCGTCCCGACCCCGCGCCGCGAGCTGCTCGAAACGCACCAGGTCGAACCGCTCTGGTGCGACCCGCAGCACGTAGCCGGGGCGCTGCCGGACGATCTCGGCGTCCGGCGCGAGCTTGGCGCGCAGCCGGGACACGTAGGTCTGGATCTGCGCGGCGGCGGTGACCGGCGGGTCGTCGCCCCAGAGCACCACGGCGAGTCGCGAGTCGGAGACCACCCGACCCCGGGCCAGCAGCAGAGCGGCGAGCACCGTGCGTACCTTGGAGGCGCTCAGCTCGACCAGACCTGTCGAGTCGACCACCTCGACCGAGCCGAGGATGCGGAATTCCATCTCTCCCGGTCGGGGGTGGCCGGCCGTCCCCGGGTCGGTGGAATCGACAGGTGCCGGAGTCGGCGGGGTGTCGAACATCAGGGCCTCCCGCCGGATGTCACCGGAAGTCCTTGCCGTGGCCCACCGCGAGCGGTCGGCCCACGGCGCGGTAGCGACGCCGGGTCTCGATGTCCAGGTCCTCGTAGACCGGGTCGAGGGCGTCGGCCATGAACAGCTCCCGCATCAACGCCCGCTGCACCTTGCCGCCTGGCGACTTGCGCACCTTGCCGGGGCGTAGGAAGGCCACGTTGGCCACCCGAACCCCGAAGCATCGGCTGAGCCAGTCCTTGACGCCGCGGGCCAGCGACGACAGCGTCGCCGGGTCGGCCGGCTCCGCCTGGACCTCGTGCAGGACGACGATCTCCTGCCGGGGTGACGGCACCGCGAAGACGGTGCCGGTCAGGTCGGCGAACCGGGTGTCGGAGGTGCGTACCGCCTTCTCCATGTCGTGCGGATAGAGGCTGCGTCCGCCGATGACCAGCATCTCGCGCATCCGGCCCAGCACGTAGAGTTCCGCACCGGCCCAGACACCGAGATCACCGGTACGCAGATAGCCGCCCTCGCCGTCGGCGGTGGTCGTATCGAAGACCCGTTCGCTCTCCACCTCGCGCCGCCAGTAGCCACGGGCCACGCTCCGGCCCCGGATCCAGATCTCGCCGAGCCGCCCCTCCGGCAGTACGGCGGTGGTCTCCGGATCAACGATCCTGACGTCAAGACCATTTACCGTGCCGCTACTGACAAGCGATCTAGCCGCGGCCGCATCGGTCGCCGCCGGCAACAGGATGTTCTGTTCCAACCGGCTCGGGTCGAACCGTTCCACCGCGAGCGGGCGACCGGGGCGGGTGCCGGAGACGAACAATGTCGACTCGGTGATGTGATAGCCGACCCGCACCGCCTCGCGGCGGAAGCCGGCCGGTGCGAACCGGTCGGCGAATTCGATCAGCGGCTCGGGCTCGATCGGGTCCGCACCGCCGACACAGGCGTGCTCCCACCGGGCCAGGTCCAAGCCCCTGACCTGCTCGTCGGTCACCGCCCGCGCGCACATCCGGTAGGCGAAACCGGGCGCGGAACTGAGTCGTACATCGTATTTGTCGATAGCTTTCAACCAGCGGACCGGATCGGTAAAGAAATTATCGGCCGACATGAGTACGGCGGTGGCGCCACGATAGAGCGGCTCCAGCAGCATCTGGAGCAGACCGGCACCATCATGCAATGGCAACCAACCGAGGGATCGATCCTGCGGCGTCAGACAGAAAGCGTCGCTGAGCATCTCGAAGTTGTGCGTCAGGTTCTCATGGCTGACCATCACGCCTTTCGGGTCACTCATGGACCCGGTCGTATAGCGCAAAAGCGCCAATGCGCTCGGACCGATATGTGTCGGCCCGTCCCAGCTGCCCGGTGCGGCCGGCCCGGCGAGGTCGGTGGCGGTGCAGAGCAGCCGGTCCAGCCCGTCCTGGCTCATCCAGTCGGAGACCGCGACCAGGCTCGCGCTGTCGGTCAGCACGATCCTCGGGTCCGAATCCAGCGCGATCCCGGTGGCCCGCATGAGGTGGTGCTTGTCCCCGTCGGGCAGCGGGGCGGGCACCGGCACGACACCGGCATACATACAGCCCAGGATGCTTTTGACAAACTCGAGCCCGGTTGGATAGAGAAATAGCGCGCGATCGCCGGGACGACAACGGTCCCGGAGTCGGCCGGCCAACTCCCGGGCGGCCCGGTCCAACTCGCCGTAGCTCAAGAACTCTGAACGTTCTTCACGTTCGTCCCAGCGGAGGAGGACAACAGCCTCCCGCTCCGGATCATGGTCAGCGTGTCGGGCGACCCGCTCCACCAAACCCACGATTCCCACCCGCATTTCCCCCCAAATGTTGGCTACGGGAAGCGTGGCCAACCACGGCAGGCCACCGAATGAGCGACACGCTCCCAGCGGCCACCACCACGGACGCCAGATCTCCCCAAACGCGCACGGACGGTTCCGCCTACGATATCGGTGCACCCATATTGAATCAAGTCAGGTTGGAGACAGCGATAAGAACTTCCAGGGAAACATCAGGATAACGACCCAACGCATATCGCGGTCGGAGCTTAACTACCGAAAGGTAACCCCGCCTGCATTGCCACAATGTCCCGCCCACCAGGGCAATTGACCCGACCGGTCGGGATACCTGGCGTTCCTTTGCCGACGCAAACAACATAGTCCGGCGTCTGGATACGGCCGCGTATCCAGAAGACAAGACAGTTTCACATACTTGTCCGCAACCGGGCGATCCGGAGTCGGAACAGGACGGGCAGAGTCGGAAATAGGGCGACACGCCAGAAGCCCGCCCTGGCGGCCGGGTGGCTGCCGGGGCGGGCTTTCGCTTGCGCTGGGATCAGGCGTCGGGTTAGGCGTTCGACGGCTCCGCCATCGCCACCGCGATCTGCCGAGGGCCGGTGAACGGCTCGCGCCCGTGGGCCGCGAGCATGTTGTCGACCACGAGCACGTCGTCGTACTGCCAGTCGAACCGTACGGTCGCGGCGCGGTAACAGTCGCGCAGGTGGGCGATGACGTCGTCCGGGATCCGGGCACCGTCCCCGTAGTAGGTGTTCGTCGGCAGGTCCTCCTCGTCGAACATCTCCAGGACCCCCTCCCGGACGTCCTTCGGCAACGTCGTCACGTGGAAGAACGTGGCGTGGTTGAACCACACCGTCTCGCCGCTCACCGGGTGGGTGTGCACCGGTTTGCGGACCGCCCGGGTACGCAGCCCGCCACCGTCGTGCCACTCGGTCTCGATCCCGTTGCCGGCGCAGTACTCGGTGACCGCCGCCCGATCGTCGGTGTTGAAGATCTGCTGCCAGGTCGTGCCGAACGAGCCGTGGAAGTTGCGTACCACCATCCAGCCCCGGCGGACGAACTCCTCGCGGATGGTCGGGTCGATCGACCGGTACACCTTGCGGATGTCGGCCAGCGGGGTGGCGCCCCGGGTCGCCGGCGCCTGCCGGCAGTAGAAGTAGAGCGTCAGCGGCCACACCGCCTGGTAGGAGTTCTCGTTGTGCAGGAAGATCTCCTCTTCCGGCGGGTAGTCGGTCGAGGTGTAGACCTGGCCCTTGATCGTGCTGCGCGGCGAGGAGCGCTCCGAATAGGTCAGCGGCGGGCCGGAGAGGGCGCGTACCACCGCGTCGAAGCCGTCGACACCGCCGACGGAGAAGCCCCGCAGCAGCAGTGCGCCCCGCTCGTTCAGGATCTTCCGCAGGCCGGCACGCTCGGCCCGGATCAGCTCCCCGATCTCGGCGCCGGCCGACTCGCGGGTGACCAGGTGCGGCATTGTTCCGATGTCAGTAGTGGAGGAAGTCATGGTCCGGCCCTTCGGTCTGGACAACTCCGCGCGGCGACCCGGCGGCTCAGTCGGACATGGCGACGAGGACCCGGCGCCGCCCGGTGAACGGACGCCGGCCGTGGCCGACCAGTACGTTGTCGATCAGCAACACGTCGCCCTGTCGCCAGTTGACGTCGACGGCGGCCTCCAGACCACGGTCGCGCACCTGGATCACGTACTCGTCCGGGATCGGGGTGCCGTCGGCGAAGGTGACCGACTGCGGAAGCTCGTCCGGCGGCAGCACCTCGGCCAGCGACTTCGCGGTCTCGTCACCGAGTGCCGCCGGGTGCCACTGGTCGGACTGGTTGAACCACACCTCGACCCCGGTCACCGGGTGCCGGGTGGTGGAGGGGCGGTCCTGGGTGACCCGCAGCCCACCGTCGGACTTCCACTCCCAACTCGCCTCGGTGCTGCTCAGGAACGCCTCGACCTCGTCGCGGTCGGCGGTCTCGAAGGTGTCCTGCCAGCTCTTGCCGAGGCCGAAGCCGTCGTGCAGGTTCTGGGTGTAGCGCACCCCGTTGGCGTACGCGGCACGCACCTGCGGGTCCAGCGCCTCCAGCCAGCGCACACCGTCGACCACCGGGGTGGCGCCACCGGTCTCCGCCGCCGTGTGGCAGAAGAACATCAGCCGGGACGGCCACTGGTGGGCGTACGACAGCTCGTTGTGCATCGAGATGGTGAACTCGGGCGGGTACTCGGTGGAGGTGTAGACGTTCTTCCCCACCTTGGTACGCGGCGAGTTGCCGTGCACGTAGGCCAGCCGGTTCGGCAGCAGCCGGTCCATGACCGGGTCGAGCGTCTCCTCGGTCACCTGGAAGCCGCGGAAGACCAGCGCCTTCTCCGCGGTCAGCAGCTTCTCCAGGTCCGGCGTGGTCGAGAGGTAGTCGACCAGCCCCTGCGGGCTCGCCTCGACCCCGGCCGCCGCCGGATCGATCTCCATCGGTCTCCAGGTCTGGTGACCTTCCATCGGACTCTCCCTTCGAGGGGACTCCCGCGAAAGGTGGAGACCGGTAGCGGGAATCGGAAGGTAATGCGTCGGTGACACAGCCGTCATCCAGTCCAAGGATGGAGGCAAGATCTATACTTTCTCGATACTGCGGCCATTGGCCGGCTGAGCTGCGGCAACGGTCGGGCCGTCGGCGCCGTTCCCGGCCTGGACACCGGCGGCCGGGGGCAGGTTGTTGCGGCCGGGCGCCGCGTGCCGGCCGAGCCGGCGGACCATCCGGGCGTTGTCCGGCGTCCGGGCGATGCCCCGCACCGCCGGGCTGAGCACGGCGAGCAGCACCAGCGACGACATCACCGCGCTGAGCCAGAGCACTGTCGCCCTGATCCCGGCACCGGCCAGCAGAACCCCGCCGCCCAGCGCGCCGAGGAAGTTCGACCCCGAGGCCAGCAGTGTGGCCACCCCGCCGACCCGGCCCATCATCGGATCCGGGGTGATCCGGACCATGTAGACCATGCCGACCACGTTGAACAGGCCGCCGACGTAGCTGTTGACGGCGAAGATCACCGACAGGTGGACCGGGTCGGTGGTGAACGCCATCAGCGGCACGGTCACCGCCCAGGCGGCCAGCCCACCCACCACCAGGGCCCGCAGGGTGGCCCGGCGCAGCCACCACATGCCGCTCAGCGCGCCGAGCATTCCGCCGATGCCGCTGGCCCCGATCACCGCGCCGACCACCGCGGCCGAACCGCCACCGTTGCGGACGACGACCATCAGGGTCAGGGTGAGTGCCTGGAAGACGGCATTGCTGATCGCCACGAACCCCAGCACGGTACGCAGAAAGCGCTGTTGCCACATCCACGCCACGCCCTCGGCGATGTCGGCGCGAACTGTCGTGGCGCGTCGCTGCGTACGGGCCTGTTGGAAGGGCTTGCGGATCAGCAGCAGCGCGATCAGCGAGCCGAGGTGCGCGATGGTGGTGAACAGGAACGGCGCCCACCTGGCCGCGGTGAACAGCACCCCGCCGACCGGCTGGCCGATCAGCACCGCCGCCCGGCCCCGGGCCTCGTTCTGGGTCAACGCGGTCGACAGCTGCTCGGCCGGGACGAGCTGCCGGACGGCGGCCCGCTCGCCGAGCTGGTAGAAGACGCTCAGGCTGGTCTGCACGAACGCCACCACCATGAGCTGGGGCACCCAGATCCGGTCGAAGAGCACGGCCAGGGCCACGCTGCCGGTGGCGACGAGACAACCCAGGTCGCAGAAGATCATCAACCGGCGCCGGTCCCAGCGGTCCACGAACGCCCCCGCCGGCAACTGCACCAGCAGGTGCGGCAGCAGCGCGGCGGCACCGACCAGGCCCGCGTTGCCAGCCGAGCCCGTGTACCAGAGCACCAGCATCGGGTACGCGATCGAGGTGATCCGGGCCCCGACCAGGGTGCCGGCCGCGGCGACCCAGAGCAGCAGGAAGTCCCGGTTGCGCCGCAGCGGCACGGTCGGCGACGGCGGCGACCTGTCCGACGCCTCGGCACCGGGCGGCGGTGGCGACCCGCTCGACGGCTCGACACCGGGCGGCGACCCGCTCGACGGCTCGGCACCGGGCGGTCCCGGCGCACCGGACGGCGCCGCCCCGCGCGATGGCGGGGCGGGCTCCTCCACGATGCTCACGATCCGGTCCGCGGCGGCCCGCCGACCGGACCACCACGGCACCACTCCAACACCGCCATCGCGCTGTGCAGCTTGTTCTCCGCCTGCTCGAAGGCGATGCTCGCCGGGCCGTCCAGCACCTCGGCGGTGACCTCCTCGCCCCGGTGCGCCGGCAGGTCGTGCATGAAGACCGCGTCCGGACTGCCGACCCAGAGCCCGGCGTCGACCTGGAACGGCGCGAAGATCTCCCGCCAGTTCGGGTCGGGCTTGCTGGTGCCGGTGGTCTGCCAACGGGTGGTGTACACGACGTCGAAACCACCGGGCAGCTCCGCCATGTCGTGCCGCTCGCAGATCGTCGCCGTACCCCGGGCCGCCTGCGCGGAGGCGGTCGCCCTGATCTCCTCGGTCAGCCCGTAGCCGGGCGGCGTACGCAACTCCAGGTGGGTGCCGGCGTACCGGGTCAGGGCCAGGGCGAGCGCGGCGGCACTGTTGTTGCCCTCGCCGACGTAGAGCACCCGAAGCCCGTCGATCCGGCCGAAGTGGTCGAGCATCGTGGTCAGGTCGGTGAGCGCCTGGGTCGGGTGCTCGTCGGCGGTCATCGCGTTGACCACCGACATCCGGTCCTGGTCTGCCATCTGGCGCAGTTCCGCCGGATCGCCCGAGGTCCGGGCCACCAGCACGTCGAGCATCCGGGACATCACCCTGCCGGTGTCGGCGTGCGTCTCACCGGTGTTGAGCTGGAGGTCGTCCGGCCCGTACGCGATGATCTGCGCGCCGAGCCGCAGCGCGCCGCTGGAGAACGCGGTCCGGGTCCGGGTCGAGGTCCGCTTGAAGTAGACGCCAACCACGTCGCCGTCGAGCGGCCGCTCCCGCCGGGCCTGCCCGGACCGGAACCGAACCCCCCGGGCCACGATGGACCGCAGGTCCTCGTCGGTCAGGTCGTTTATCGAGATCAGGTGTCGCACCGTCCGCGTCTCCTCCCGCACCGCACCGGTGACCGGCGCCGTCTCCCGGGCCAGGCCGGCCTCGGCACGGCCGGCCGGCTGACCGACCCGGATGGTCTCGCCGTCCCCGGCCGCGGCGTAACCCGCCGTCGTCGCCGCGCCGCCGGGCCGCTCGACCCAGCCGGCCAGCTCGGTGGCGACGAACGACTGCACCGCCTTGCCGGACTCGGAGTTGGTCAGCACCACGAAGCCGTCACCGGCGCCGAGCCGGCCCATCGTCATCGCCCGGTAGCCGACCGTCTCCCCCGGATGCCCGAACTCCAGATCCGGCACGGTGTCGTCGACGACCGTGCCGAGGCCGTAGAAGCTGCCCGGCGAGGCGACCGCCACCAGTCCGGCGGCGAGTTCCGGGGTGAGCAGCTCGCCGCCGCCCAGGTGCGCCCGGTGGATCTCGACCAGCACCCGGGCCAGGTCCGCGGCGGTCGTCCAGAGACCCCCGGCCGCCAGCGCCGGACGGTTGCGCCAGCCACCGGGTACGGGTACCCCGTGCGCGTCGTGCCCGAGCGCGACCCGTCGGGCCGGGTCGGCCGGGAACGCCGGGTCGAAACTGCTGTCGGTCATGCCCAGCGGTGCCAGTACGAGCCGGCGGATCAGCTCCGGGAACGGTTCCCCGGTCAGGTCGACGAGCACCTGTTGCAGCACCGCGTAGTGGCTGTTGGTCTTCCGGAACGACTCCCCCGGCACCAGTTCGGGTCGGATCGGCGCGGAGTCCGCCGGCGGGCGGCCGTACAGCACGTCGAGCAGGGACGGTGTCGGCTCGGTCGGGGCGTACCCGGTGTTCGGGCTGGTAGAGAGGCCGGAGAGGTTTGCCAGCAGGTGGCGTACGGTGACCGGCGCCGGCCCGTCCGGCAGCCGCCACGAGGTCAGGTACCGGTTCACGTCGGCGTCCAGCTCCAGCCGCCCCTGACCGACCAGCCGGAGTACCCCGAGCGCGGTGACGTGCTTGCTGATCGAGGCGACCTGGAACGGGGTCTCCGGGGTGACCGGCTCGGATCCACCGGCCACGAGTACGCCGTAGCCGCGTACCTCGGCGAGCTGGCCGGCCCGGACCAGCGCGACACTCGCGCCGGGAACGTGCTGCGCGGCCATGGTGGGCAGCGGCGACGGCCCGGCGGCGAGCCGACCCGGTCCCGCCTCGATCCGGGCGTCCGGCACAGGTTCGGGGTTCGGGGCGGCGGTCGGAGAGTTGGACTGGTTTGACGTGATGACGGGTAGCAACTGGGTCGGTTCGACGAGCAGGCTCGCCGGAGCCGGCGCGCCGAGGGCGACGGCCAGTTCGGCGACCGTGCCGTGCTGGTAGAGCATCCGCAGCGACACCGGAAGGTCGGCCCTGCGGGCGGCGGTGACGAGCTGGACGATCCGCATCGAGTCGGCGCCGATGTCGAAGAACCTGTCGTGCACCCCCACCCGGTCGATGCCGAGCACCTCCACGCAGACCCTGGCGATCCGCCGCTCGATCTCGTTGCGCGGCGCCACGAACTCGCGCTCGCCGCCGAACGACGTCCGCTCCGGCGCCGGCAGCGCCCGCCGGTCCACCTTGCCGGCCGAGTTCAGCGGCAGCGCGTCCAGGGTGACGAACGCGGCCGGCACCATGTAGCCGGGCAGCGCCTCGGCCAGGAAGTCGCGCAGCCCGCCCGGCTCGATCGGCCGGCCGTCGGCGGGTACGACGTAGCCGGCGAGCCACTTCTCGCCACCCGGGTCCTCCCGGGCCACCACCACACCGTTGCGGACGTCCGGATGGGCGAGCAGCCGCTCCTCGATCTCCGGCAGCTCGATCCGGTGCCCCCGGATCTTCACCTGGTGGTCCGCCCTGCCCAGGAACTCCAGGTTGCCGTCCGGCCCGTACCGGACCAGGTCACCGGTGCGGTACATCCGGCTTCCGGCGGCCCTGCCGAACGGCTCGGGCAGAAACTTCTCGGCGGTCAGCTCGGGCCGGTTGACGTACCCCCGGGCGACGCCGTCACCGGCGATGTACAGCTCGCCGACGACACCGACCGCGACCGGCTGGAAGTCCCGGTCCAGCACGTAGGTCCGGGTGTTCGCGATCGGCCGGCCGATCGGCACCACCTCGACGTCCCCGGGCACGTCCCAACTCGTCGACCAGATCGCGGTCTCGGTCGGGCCGTACACGTTCACCAGTCGCTTCACCCGGCCACGCAGGTCACCGGCGAGCGCCGGAGGCAGCGCCTCGCCGCCGACCAGCGCGACCACCGGCCGCTGCCCGAAACCCGCGTCCAGCAGCAGTTTCCAACCCGACGGCGTCGCCTGGACGTGCGTCACCGGGTAGCGGTCGAGCAGGCTGAGCAGCTCCGGACTGTCCCCCACCTCGTCGTCGTCGGCCAGCACCAGCCGGCCGCCGGTGACCAGCGGGAGATACAGCTCCAGTCCGGAGATGTCGAAGGAGAGCGAGGTGGCGGCGAGCCAGACGTCGTCGGTGCCGGCGTCCAGCAGCCGGCGCATCGAGAAGAGCAGGTTCAGCAGCGACCGGTGCGAGATCTGCACGCCCTTGGGCCGCCCGGTCGAGCCGGAGGTGAAGATGATGTACGCCAGCTGGTGCTGGTCGTCGCGGCGGGGCACCGGCTCCGCCGGCCGGGACTCGATCACGTGCTCGTCCCGGTCGGCGAGGACGTGCCGGCCGGAGTAGACCCCGGCCAGCCGGCCGATCAGCCTCGACTCGCTCACCACCAGTTCGGCACCGGCGGTTTCCAGCATGTAGCCGAGCCGTTCCGCCGGCAGTTCCGGGTCCAGTGGCACGTACGCCGCGCCGGCCTTCCAGACCGCCAGCAGCCAGGCCACCAGCGACGGCTCCCGCCCCAGCAGCACCCCGACCACCGACTCCGGCCCGACCCCGATCGCCCGCAGGTGCTGGGCGTACCGGTTCGCCAGCGCGTCGAGTTCGGCGTACCGGACCCGTTCGCCGCCCTGGACCACGGCCACCGCCTTCGGGGTGGCCGCGGCCTGCGCCTCGACAATGTGGTGCACCGATCGACTCATCCCGCTCACCACTCCACAGCCGTGTCGTTCCAGTCGGTCAACACCGCGTCCAGCTCCCCCGCCGGCACGTACGTCGCCCGGGCGTCACCGTCGGCACCGGCGGCCATCGACTCCAGCACCGCCCGGTACATCGCGACGACCCGCTCGGCGTTCTCCGGCGTCAGCGCGGAGCGCCGGACCCGCAGCATCAGGTGCCCGGGACCGGTCGACACCGCGAGCGCGAACTCGTTGGCGGCGTCGCCCGCACCGGCCCGCACGTCGACCAGATCCGTATCGACCTGATGGAAGTCCTGATAGCTGAACATCACCTCGATGAGCTGCCGCCCGCCGAGCCGGCGCTGGATCGCCGGCATCGGATAGCGCCGGTGCGGCCAGAGTTCGACCTCGCGGTCGAAGACCTGCCGGACCAGGTCACCCCAGGTGCCTGCCGTCCTGTCGTGCGCGAACGGCAGGGTGTTGAGGTACATCCCGTAGACCTTGTCGGCGCCGTCGACCTCCGGCCGGGCGCTGCACACCAGGCCGGTGAAGAACGCCGGCTCGTCGGTGAGCTGGCTCATCACCTTCAGGTGCGCCGCGTGCAACACCGCCTTCATCGAGGTACGCGTCGACGTGGCAAGCGCCCGCAGCCCCGGTTCCAGGTCCGGGAATCCGACCGGGACCCGGTAGCTGCCGGCGTCGTCGGCGGCGCCACCCCAACCGGCCGGCAGGGTGAACCGGGCGTGCCGGGTGACGATCCCCTGCCAGTAGTCGCGGTCCCCGGTCGAGGCGAGCGAGTCGAGTTCGGCGGCGATGAAGTCCGCGTACCGGACCCCGGGCGCCACCACCGGCTCGGGTTTCCGGCCGGCGGCGAGCTGCCGGTAGAGGTCGAGCACCTCCATCAGCAGCGACTGCTGGCTCCAGCCCTCGGTGATCGCGTGGCACTGGGTGAAGCCGAGCCGCCAGGCGTCGTCGCCCTCCACGAACCCGGCCATCCGCAGCAGCGGCGGGGCGGCCAGGTCGAAGAGGTTCGCCCGCTCCCGGCTGATCAGGTCGTGCAGGGCCTGCTCCCGGCCCGGCTCGTCCAGGTGCCGTACGTCGCAGACCTCGACCGGCATCTCGGCGGAGTCGTGCACGAGTTGCATCGGCACCGAGTAGCTGGTCAGGTCGAACGAGGTACGCAGCAGTTCGTGCCGCTCGACCACGATCCGGGCCGCCTCGCGCAACGCCTCCGGCTGGAAGGGCTGCTCGTCACGGATCCGGAAGAAGCTGGTGTTGTGGTAGCGGTTGCCACCGACACCGCCGAGCATCTCGACGACCATGCCGAGTTGCACCTGTGACAGCGGGTACGCGTCGACCACCCCGACCGGCAACGCGGCTTGATCCTCTGTGGACAGCAGAGCGAACGGCGCGATCGGAGCGGACTCGACGGACTGGTCGGCAACCGACTGGCCGGAGAGCGTCTCGGCGAGTTCGGCGATCGTGCGGTACTGGAACACGTCCCGGACCGCCACCTCGAACCCAGCAGCCCGCAACCTCCCCACCAACGCCACCGCACGAATCGAATGCCCACCCAGATCGAAGAAACTCTCCGTCACCCCAACCCGCTCAAGACCCAACACCTCACACCACACCCCGGCGATCCGCTCCTCCACCGCAGTACGCGGACCCACAAACACCGGACCCGCATCCACCAAAGCGCTGTCCGGATCCGGCAACGCCCGACGATCCACCTTCCCGTTCGCGTTCAACGGCAACGCATCCAGGGCGACGAACACCGCCGGAACCATGTACTCCGGCAACCGCACACCACAGTGCTCCACCAGCGCACCCACCGGCAGCTCACCGGGCGAGGCCGGCACGCAGTACGCCACCAGACGCCTGTCCGACGCCGCACCCACCGCGACCACCACCGCATCGCGCACAGCCTCGTGCTCCAGCAACACCGACCGGATCTCACCCAACTCGATCCGATAACCGTGCACCTTCACCTGGTCGTCAACCCGACCCACGAACTCCACATCACCCGACGGCAACACCCGCGCCTGGTCACCGGTCCGATACAGCCGGGCACCCGGAACAGTGCCGAACGGATCAGGCACGAACCGCTCCGCCGTCAACTCCGGACGATTCACATAACCCCGAGCCACACCAACGCCACCGACAAACAACTCACCCAACACACCGACCGGAACCGGCGACAGATCAGCGTCCAGCACGTACATCGACATGCCGGGCAGAGGACGACCGATCGGGACGACCTCGGAGTCGGGCGTCCGGGTGACGGGGTAGACGCAGGTGCCGACGGACGCCTCGGTCGGGCCGTACTCGTTGACCAGGCGGCCGTCGCCGAGGATCCGGCGCCAGTTCTCGGCGACCGGGCCGGGCAGGGCCTCGCCGGCCACCACCACGATCTCGGCCAACGCGGCGAGCTGGGCGTCCTCGGCCTGCTGGCCGATGATCTCCAGGTGGCCGGGGGTGAGCTTCAGGAAGCTGAACGGACCCGCCGCCAGCAGTTCAGGGCCGAGATCCGCCATGTCCAGATCCGGACCCGCCAACCACACCCGCTGACCCGACACCAACGGCGCCCACAGATTCGGCACCACCAGATCGAACGCCACCGACGAAAACAACGCCGAACCACCAACACCACGACCAACCAACTCCCGCGCCGCCCACGACACATGGTTGACCAACCCACGATGCGACACCGCCACACCCTTCGGCCGACCCGTCGACCCCGACGTGAAAATCACGTACGCGAGACGGTCCAGATCGGCGGGTTCGGCGATCGGGCTGGCGGGGCGGTTGCCGATCTCCAGGCGCTCGGTGTCGACGAGGACGCAGTCCAGTGCCGGTTCGAACCGGTCCGCGTGCCGGGACCGGGTGACCACCACCCGGGCACCGGCGTCGGCGAGCATCGTGTTCACCCGGTCGGCCGGGAAGGACGGGTCCAGCGGCACGTACGCGCCGCCGGTCTTCCAGACCGCCAGGAAGGTGGCGATCAGCTCGGGTCCCCGGTCCAGCAGCACCCCGACCAGCGACTCCGGGCCGACTCCCCGGGACCGCAGGTGCCGGGCCAGCCGGTTCGCCCGGGCGTCCAGCTCGGCGTAGTCGAGTTCCAGCTCGCCGAGCGCCACCGCGATCCGGTCCGGATGCGCGGCGGCGACGTCCGCGACCAGCTCCGGCACGGTACGGGTCGGCACGGCGGTCGGGTTGACGGCGTACTCGCCGAGCAGGCGTTCCCGCTCGTCGGCCGGCAGGTGGTTGTCCCGGGCGTCCCCGCGAGCACCGGTCGCCGCCATCGCCGCCAGCACCGCCCGGTACATCGCACCCAGTCGGGTGGCGTCCGGCCGGCTCAGCACGTGCGTGTCGGCGGTGAGCACCAGGCTGCCGGTCATCGCGGCGACGGCCAGGCCGAACTCGGTGGCCCCCTCGCCGAGACCGGACTCCACGTCGACCAGTTCGGTGTCGACCGCGTCGAAGTCCTGGTAGCTGAATCGCACGTCGAGCAGGCGCTGGCCGTCGGCCAGCTCGCGCTGGATCGCCGGCATCGGGTAGCGCCGGTGCGGCCAGAGTTCGATCTCGCGGTCGAAGACCTGCCGGACCAGCTCACCCCAGGTCGCCGCGCCGCGCCGGTGCGCGAACGGCAGGGTGTTGAGATACATCCCGTAGACCTTGTCGGCGCCGTCGACCTCGGGCCGGGCGCTGCACACCAGGCCGGTGAAGAAGACGGACTCGTCGGTGAGCTGGCTCATCACCTTCAGGTGCGCCGCGTGCAACACCGCCTTCATCGAGGTACGCGTCGACGTGGCCAACGCCCGCAGCTCCGGCTCCAGGTCCCGGACCGGCACCGTGATCGAGTACGGCTCCCGTGGCGTGGACGGGTCAGCGGCCCAGCCGGCCGGCAGCGACAGCCTGGGGTAGCCGTCGACGATCCCGCCCCAGTAGTCGCGGTCCTCGGTCGAGGCGAGCGAGTCGAGTTCGGCGGCGATGAAGTCCGCGTACCGGACCGCCGGGCGGGTCACCTGGGTCGGTGCCTCGCCGGCCCGGATCTGCTGGTAGAGCTCCAACAGCTCGGTCAGCATCGCCCGGTGGCTCCACCCTTCGGTGATCGGGTGGGAGACCGTCACGGACATCCACCACGCCTCGTCGCTCTCCTCGTGCACGGTGAACCGCAGCAGCGGCGCCACCCCGAGGTCGAACAGCTCGGCCCGTTCCGCGGTGGTGAACTCCCGGATCGCCTGCTTCCGCCCGGCCGCGTCGAGCTGCCGGATGTCGCGTACGCCGATCGGGATCTCGGCGGTGTCGTGCACGAGCTGCATCGGCACCGAGTAGCTGGTCAGGTCGAACGAGGTACGCAGCAGTTCGTGCCGCTCGACCACGATCCGGGCCGCCTCGCGCAACGCGTCCAGCCCGAACGGCCGCTCGGTGCGCAGCCGGAACGAGGTGACGTTGTGGTAGGCGTGCAGGTCGTTGTCGGCGAGCATCTCGACGACCATGCCGAGTTGCACCTGTGACAGCGGGTACGCGTCGACCACCCCGGCCGGCAACGCCGCCTGGTCCTCTGTGGACAACAGTGCGAACGGCGCCACGGTCGGCCCGTCGACGGTGGTACCCGCGACGACCGCCTCCGGCACCGGCCCGGCCAGCTTCTCGGCGAGTTCGGCGACGGTGCGGTACTGGAACACATCCCGGACCGCCACCTCGAACCCAGCAGCCCGCAACCTCCCCACCAACGCCACCGCACGAATCGAATGCCCACCCAGATCGAAGAAACTCTCCGTCACCCCAACCCGCTCAAGACCCAACACCTCACACCACACCCCAGCGATCCGCTCCTCCACCGCAGTACGCGGACCCACAAACACCGCACCCGCATCCACCACCGCAGAATCCGGATCCGGCAACGCCCGACGATCCACCTTCCCGTTCGCGTTCAACGGCAGAGCATCCAACCCCACGAACACCGCCGGCACCATGTACTCCGGCAACCGAGCCGACACATGCCCGGTCAACCCAGCCACATCCAACTCAGGCGAGGCCGGCACGCAGTACGCCACCAGACGCCTGTCCGACGCCGCACCCACCGCGACCACCACCGCATCACGCACCGACCCGTGCTCCAGCAACACCGACCGGATCTCACCCAACTCGATCCGATAACCGTGCACCTTCACCTGGTCATCAACCCGACCAACAAACTCCACATCACCCGACGGCAACACCCGCACCAGATCACCAGTCCGATACAACCGGGACCCAGCCGACCCGAACGGATCAGGCACGAACCGCTCCGCCGTCAACTCCGGACGATTCACATAACCCCGAGCCACACCAACGCCACCGACAAACAACTCACCCAACACACCGACCGGAACCGGCGACAGGTCAGCGTCCAGCACGTACATCGACATGCCGGGCAGAGGACGACCGATCGGCAGTACGTCGGCGCGCTGCGCACCCCGTACCGGATAGATGCAGGTGCCGACGGAGGCCTCGGTCGGGCCGTACTCGTTGACCAGCTCCGCGTCCGGGGCGCACTCGCGCCAGCGCTCCAGGGTGTGCCGGGTGAACGCCTCGCCGGCCACCACCGTGATCCCGGCGAGCCCGCTGGCCTCGCCCGGTGCGAGCTGGTGGGCCAGCACCTCCAGGTGGCCGGGGGTGAGCTTCAGGAAACTGAACGGACCGGCCGCCACCAACTCCCGACCCAGATCCGCCATATCCAGATCCGCACCCGCCAACCACACCCGCTGACCCGACACCAACGGCGCCCACACATTCGGCACCACCAGATCGAACGCCACCGACGAAAACAACGCCGAACCACCAACACCACGACCAACCAACTCCCGCGCCGCCCACGACACATGGTTGACCAACCCACGATGCGACACCGCCACACCCTTCGGCCGACCCGTCGACCCCGACGTGAAAATCACGTACGCCAGACGATCGAGATCGGTCGGGACCGAGAGCGGGGTGGCCGGCTGTTCCGCGATGCTTGACGCGTCGTGGTCCACCAGGACCCGCACCGGGATCTCCGGGAGCCGGTCGGTGTAGCCGGAGCCGGTCACCACCACCCGGGTACCGGCGTCGGCCAGCATGTCGGCGAGCCGGTCGGCCGGGTGGGCCGGGTCGAGCGGGACGTACGCGCCGCCGGCCTTCCAGACCGCCAGCATCGCCACCAGCAGCTCCGGTCCCCGGTCCAGCAGCACTCCGACGACAGACTCCGGCACCACACCGCAGGCGCGCAGGTGCCGGGAGAGCCGGTTCGCCCGGGCGTCCAGCTCGGCATAGCTGAGCTGCTGGCCGGCGCACTCGACCGCCACCGCGTGCGGGGTGGCCGACACCTGCGCGACGAAGCGCTCCGGCACGGCCGGTCCGGCCGGTTCGGCTGTGGTGCTGTTCCACTCGACCACCAGCCGCTGCCGTTCCTCGTCGGCGAGGAAGACACCCCGGGCGTCGCCCTCCGGGTTCGCCGCCATCGCCTCCAGCACGGCCCGGTACATCGCACCGATCCGGTCGCCGTTGGCCCGGCTCAGCACCCGGGGGTTGACCGCCATCGTCACGTAGCCGAGCCGGACCGCCACGGCGAGCGGGAACTCGGTCGGGCTGTCGTCGATGCTGGCCAGATAGTCGACGAGATCCCGGTCGACCTGGTCGAAGTCGTGGTAGCTGAACCGGACGTCCATCAGCCGCTGGCCGTCGCCGAACTCGCGCTGGATCTCCGGCATCGGGAACCGGCGGCGCGGCCAGATCTCCATCTCCCGGGCGTAGGTCCGGGCCACCAGCTCCAGCCAGCTCCGGGCGCCCCGGTCGTAGCCGAACGGCAGGCTGTTCAGGTACATCCCGTAGACCCGGTCGGCGCCGACCACCTCGGGCCGGCCGTGCAGCACCAGGCCGGTCAGGAACGACTCCTCGGCGGTGAGCTGGCTCATCACCTTCAGGTGCGCGGCGAGCAGCACCGTCTTCAGCGACGCCTTGGCCCGGCTGGCCAGCTTGCGCAGGTCGGCCTCCAGGTCGTGGAACGGCACCCCGAGCATCAGCGACTCGCGCGGCGCGTCCTCGTCGCCCCAGCCGGTGGGCAGGGTGAACCGGGCGTACCTGCCGACGATGTCCCGCCAGTACTCCCGGTCCTCGGTCGAGTCCAGCGAGCGCAGCTCGGCGGCGATGAAGTCGGCGAACCGCACCGGCGGCGGCTCGACCTCGGCCGGGGTACGGCCGTCGCGGATCTCCCGGTAGAGGTCGAGTACCTCCATCAGCAGCGAGTGGTGGCTCCAGCCCTCGATGATGGCGTGGCACTCGGTGACCGACAGCCACCAGGTCTTGTCGTCGCAGACGTGCGCGTGCAGCCGCATCAGGGTCGGCTGGCCCAGGTCGAAGACGTCGGCCCGTTCCGCCGCGGTGAACTCCCGCAGCGACCGGTCCAGCTCGGCGGCGTCCAGGTGTCGCAGGTCCCGTTCCCCGACCGGCATCTCGGCGGTCGGATACACCACCTGCATCGGCACCGAGTACGTGGTCAGGTCGATCGCGGTACGCAGCACCTCGTGCCGGGCCACCACGATCCGGGCCGCCTCGCGGAGTGCCGCCAGTGCGAACGGCTGCTCGTCCCGGATCCGGAACGACGTCACGTTGTGGTACGCGTGCAGCTCCCCGTCGGAGAGCATCTCGACGACCATGCCGGCCTGGACCCGGGACAGCGGGTACGCGTCGCTCGCGCCGGCCGGCACCTTCGCCCGGTCCTCGGCGGAGAGCAGCTCGAACGGCGCCACCGGGCGCTCCTGCGCGGCCGGCGCCGACCGGCCGTCGAGGATCCCGCAGAGTTCCGCGACGGTGCGGTGCGCGAAGACGTCCCGGACGGAGACGTCCAGTCCGATCGAGCGCAGCTCGCCGACCAGGGCGACCGCCCGGATCGAGTGCCCGCCAAGGTCGAAGAAGCTGTCGTGCACGCCGACCCGCTCGACCCCGAGCACGCTGCGCCAGATCGCCGCGACCCGCTCCTCGACCGGGGTACGCGGCGGCACGTAGGCCTGCTCCCCGTGCAGTGCGGCCCGGTCCGGTGCGGGCAGCGCGCGGCGGTCGAGCTTGCCGTTGGCGGTCAGCGGGATCTTCTCCAGCGGTACGAACGCGGCCGGCACCATGTATTCCGGCAGGCCCCGGGCGAGGAACTCGCGCAGCTCGGCCGGGCTCGGCACCTGGTCGCCCTCGGCCACCAGGTAGCCGACCAGCCGTTTGTCGCCGGGGATGTCCTCCCGGACCACCACCACCGCGTCCCGGACCCCCGGGTACGCGGCGAGCACGGTCTCGATCTCGCCCAGCTCCACCCGGTAGCCACGGATCTGCACCTGGTCGTCGATCCGGCCCAGGAAGTCCAACCCGCCGTCGGGACGGCGCCTGGCCAGGTCACCACTGCGGTACATCCTGGCCCCCGGCGCGGCCGCGAACGGGTCCGGCACGAACCGCTGCGCGGTCAGCTCCGGCCGCTTCAGATAGCCCCGGGCCACGCCCGGACCACCCACGTGGATCTCGCCGGGCACGCCGACCGGGACCAGGTTGCCGTACCGGTCGAGGAGGTAGATCCGCAGGTCGCCGAGGGGGTAGCCGACCGGGTTGCCGGGGTCGGCGATGTCCTGCGGGCGTACCTGGTGGAAGCTGGAGTGCACTGTCGTCTCGGTGATGCCGTACATGTTGAGCAGGGCGGGGCGGTCCAGACCGAACCGGTCGGTCCAGGGGGCCAGCTCGGCCATCTCCAGCTTCTCACCGGCGAAGACCACGGCCCGCAGTTCCAGGGCGGCGAGCCGGGGATCGTCGTCCCGGGCGAAGCCGACCAGGCTGCGGAACGCCGACGGGGTCTGGTTGAGCACGGTGACCCGCTCGGCGACCAGCAGCTCCAGGAACTCGTCGGGCAGCCGGGTCACCTCACGGGGTACCACCACCAGCCGGCCGCCGTAGAGCAGCGCGCCCCAGAGTTCCCAGACCGAGACGTCGAAGGCGTACGAGTGGAACAGCGGCCAGACGTCGTCGGCGGAGAACCGGTAGTGGGTGTCGCCGACGGTAAGCAGCCGGAGCACGTTGGTGTGGGTCAGGCAGACGCCCTTCGGTCGGCCCGTCGACCCCGACGTGTAGATGACGTAGATCAGGTTCTCCGGGCCGGAGAGCTGGACGGGGTTCTCCGCAGGCTGCCCGGACAGGTCCTCCTCGTCGAGGTTGACCACGACACCTGTGGAGAAGCCGGCGACCGTGCCGGCCAGCGAGGACTGGGTGACGATCACCGACGCGCCCGCGTCGCCGACCATGAACCCGAGCCGGTCCACCGGCTGCGCCGGATCCAGCGGCAGGTAGGCCGCGCCAGACTTCAGCACGCCGAGCAGGGTCGGGACCAGCTCGATCCCCCGCTCCAGGCAGACCCCGACCAGGGACTCCGGGCCGGCGCTGAGCGCGCGGAGCCGGTGCGCCAGCCGGTTCGCCCGGGCGTTCACCTCGGCGTACGTCAACGAGACGCCCTGGAAGGTCACCGCGACGGCGTCCGGCGCGGCGGTCACCCGCTCCTCGAAGACCTGGTGCACGGTCCGGGTCGGGCGCACCGCGTCGATCCGGAACGGGTCGGCGACTCCGGTCACCTCGGCCCGTTCGGCGTCGTCGAGCAGGTCGACCGCGGAGAGCGCCCGATCCGGGTCGGCGACGACGGCCTGGAGCAGCCGGACCAGGTGTCCGCCGAGGCGTCGCATCGTGGACGCGTCGAAGAGCGCGGTCGCGTACTCCAGATGGGCGCGCAGCCCGCCGTCGGCGGCCTCCTGGATCTGGAGCGTCAGGTCGAAGCGGGAGACCTGGGAGAGCGCGTCCAGCGCCGAGACGGTCAGCCCCGGCATCGCGTACGCCCCGGCGCCCGCCTCGTGCATGGTGAAGGCGACCTGGAACAGCGGGGTACGGGACATGTCCCGCTCCGGCTGGAGCTCGTCGACGAGCTGCCCGAACGGCACCTCCTGGTGGTCGAAGGCGGCCAGCACGGTCTGCCGGTTGGCCGACAGCAGCTCGCCGAAGGTGACGTCGGAATCCCAGCGGGCCCGCATCACCAGGCTGTTGATGCCGTACCCGATCAGCTTGGAAAGCTCGGGCCGGTTGCGCCCCGAGACCACCGTGCCGACCGGGATGTCGGTGCCGCCGGTGTACCGGGACAGCAGCGCCTGGTAGCCGCTGAGCAGCACCATGAACAGGGTGGCGTCGTGCCGCCGGGCGAGGTCGCGCAGCTGCCCGCCGAGCCCGGCCGGCAGCTCCACCTCGACCACCGCACCGGCCCAGTCCCGGGTCGCCGGGCGGGGGCGGTCCGCCGGCAGGTCCAGCGGCGGCACCCCGGCGAGCTGCTGCCGCCAGTAGTCCAGGTGCCGCTGGTGCTCCGCCTCCGAGCGGTTGCGCTCCCAGGCGGCGTAGTCGGCGTACTGCACCGGCAGCGGGGCGAGGGTGCTGGGCCGGCCGGCGAGCGCGGCCGCGTACAGCTCGCTGAGTTCCTCGGCGAAGACCCCGACCGACCAGGCGTCGCAGGCGACGTGGTGGAAGACCACTACCAGCAGATGGTCGTCGTCGGCCAGCCGGACCAGCCGGGCCCGGACCGGCCACTGGGTGGCCAGGTCGAACGGGATCGACGGCTCCTCGGCGGCCCGCTCGAAGCCCCGGCGCTCCCGCTCCGCCTCGGGCAGGTCGGTCAGGTCCGACACGGCCAGCTCGACCGGCCCGGCCGGGTCGATCACCTGGACCGGCTCGCCGTCGACGAGCGCGTACCGGGTACGCAGGATCTCGTGCCGGCCGACCATCTCGGTGAACGCCCGGCGCAGCGCGACGGAGTCCACCGGGCCGCGCAGCCGCAGCGCCAGCGGTACCAGGTATTCCCAGCTGCCCGGGTCCAGCCGGCTCAGAAACCACATCTGCTGCTGCCCGAAGGAGAGCGGCAGCGGACCGCTCCGGTCGACCCGGGTCAGCGCCGCCCGGCGACCGCCGCGCAGCCGCCCGGCGAGCCGGGCCCGCAGCAGTTCCTCCCGGGCCGCGTCGACACCGCGTTCGATAGTGCCCTCGCCCGTGCTCATCTGTTCTGCTCCTTCAGCAACGCCAGGCCGGCCAGCAGGTCGGATTCGGAAAGCTCGTCGATCTCGGCGCGGATCCGCTCCTCGACCGCCTCGGCGATCCGCGCGATCGTGGGCCGTTCGAAGACGGTCCGCACCGGAAGGTCGATCTCGAACTCCTCCTGGATCCGGGAGGCCAGCCGGACCGCGAGGATCGAGTGGCCGCCGACGTTGAAGAAGTTCGTCTGGGTACCGGCGTCCACGCCGAGCAGCTCGGTCCAGATCTCGGCGATCCGCTCCTCGACCGGCCCCTGCGCTGCGACGTAGCCCGCCGCGTCCAGCTCGGCGACCGTACGGGCCGGGGTCGGCAGCGCCCGACGGTCGAGCTTGCCGTTCGGGGTGAGCGGGATCTTCTCCAGCGGCACGAAGACGCCCGGCAGCATGTAGTCGGGCAGCCGGGCACCGCAGTGCCCGACCAGCTCGGGGACGAGCGGCGGGTTGTCGGCGTCGGGCACGTAGTAGGCGACCACCCTCGGCTGGCCCGGCTCCGGCTCGTCGGTGAGCACGACCGCGTTCCGGACCCCGGGGTGGGCGGCGAGCACGGTCTCGATCTCGCCCAGCTCCACCCGGTAGCCACGGATCTGCACCTGGTCGTCGATCCGGCCGAGGAAGTCCAGCCCGCCGTCGGGACGGCGCCTCGCCAGGTCACCACTGCGGTACATCCTGGCCCCCGGCTCGGCCGCGAACGGGTCCGGCACGAACCGCTGCGCGGTCAGCTCCGGCCGCTTCAGATAGCCCCGGGCCACCCCGGGACCACCCACGTGGATCTCGCCGGGCACACCGACCGGGACCAGGTTGCCGTAGTCGTCCAGGAGATAGATCCGGGAGTCGCTCAGCGGGAAGCCGATCGGGTTGCCGGCACCGGTGATGTCCTGCGGGCGTACCAGGTGGTAGGTGGAGTGCACCGTCGTCTCGGTGATCCCGTACATGTTGACCAGCGCCGGCCGGTCACCGAACCGGGCCACCCAGGGGGCCAGCTCGGCCATCTCCAGCTTCTCGCCGGCGAAGACCACGGCCCGCAGCGAGAGCAGGTCCAGCCGCGGGTTGCCGTCCCGGGCGAACCCGACCATGGCCCGGAACGCCGACGGGGTCTGGCTGAGCACGGTGACCCGCTCGGCGACCAGCAGCTCCAGGAACTCGTCGGGCAGCCGGGTCACCTCGCGGGGTACCACCACCAGCCGGCCGCCGTAGGCCAGCGCGCCCCAGAGTTCCCAGACCGAGACGTCGAAGGCGTACGAGTGGAACAGCGTCCACACGTCGTCGGCGGAGAAGCCGTACTGCGGATGGGTGGTGGTGAAGAGCCTGTGCACGTTGGCGTGGCTCAGGCAGACCCCCTTCGGCCGGCCCGTCGACCCCGACGTGTAGATCACGTAGATCAGGTCCTCGGGGTGTGAGACCGGCGCCGGGTTCTCCACCGGCTGCCCCGACAGGTCCTCCCGGTCCAGCACCAGCTGGTCGCCGTCGAAGAACCCGGAGACCGTCCCGACCAGCGACGACTGCGTCACGACCACCGGGGCGCCCGCGTCGCCGACCATGAAACCGAGCCGGTCCACCGGCTGCGCCGGATCCAGCGGCAGGTACGCCGCACCCGACTTCAGCACCCCGATCAGCGTCGGGACCAGCTCGATGCCCCGCTCCAGGCAGACCCCGACCAGCGATCCGACACCGATCCCGCCGGCCCGCAGCCGGTGCGCCAGCCGGTTGGCCCGGACGTTCACCTCGGCGTACGTCAACGAGACGCCCTGGAAGGTCACCGCCACCGCCTCCGGGGCGAGCAGCACCCGGTCCTCGAAGACCTGGTGCAGGCAGCGGTCCGGGGTGCCGGTGCGGAACGGGTCGATCCGACCGGTGCCGACCAGCTCGTCGACCGGGTCGAGGAAGTCCACCGCGCCGAGCCGCAGCTCCGGGTCCGTGGTTACCGCCTGGAGCAGCCGGACCAGGTGCCCGCCCATCCGATCCACTGTGGAACGGTCGAAGAGCGACGTCGCGTACTCCAGCGCGCCGAGCATCGTGCCGTCCTCCTGCACCCGGACGAAGAGCGTCAGGTCGGTCTTGGCGATCTGCCACGCCCCGGTGAACGCGGCCAGGTCGTCGGCCCGCACCGCACCACCGGTCAGCCCCTCGTCGTGCAGGTCGAAGGCGACCTGGAACAGCGGGGTACGGGACATGTCCCGGTCCGGCTGGAGGTCGTCGACGAGCTGCTCGAACGGCAGCGTCTGGTGCGCGAACGCGGAGCGGCAGACCTCCCGGGTCGCCTCCAACGCCTCGCCGAACCGCATGGCTGCGGTCAGGTTCGGCCGCAGCACCAGCGAGTTGAGGAAGAAGCCGACCATCTCCTCCAGCTCGGGCCGGTTGCGGCCGGCCACCGGGGTGCCGACGGCGACGTCCCAGCGCCCGGCGTACCGGGCGAGGAGGGTGCTGAACGCGGTGAGCATCGTCATGTACGGCGAGGCGCCGTACCGCCGGCCGAGGTCACGGATCGCGGCGGCCAGTTCGGCCGGGATGGTGAACGGGGCGAGCGCGCCCCTGGGATCGCGGTGGGTCGGTCGGGGCCGGTCGGTCGGCAGGTCCAGCGGTCCGAGCCCGTCCAGGGTCTTCCGCCAGTACGCCAGCTCCGCCGCCAGCACCTCCTCGGTCAGCCAGCCCTGCTGCCAGCTGGCGAAGTCGGGGTACTGGATCGGCAGTTCCGGCAGTTCCGGGGCACGTCCGGCAGCCGTCGCCGCGCAGAGTTCCCGCAGTTCCCGTTCCAGCACCACCGACGACCAGCCGTCGCAGGCGATGTGGTGCAGGGTGAGCAGCAGCACCGACTCGCCAGCCGGGGTACGGCCGGCAGTGGCCGGGATCCGCACCGAGGTCGGCGGGGTAGGTGTCGGCGTACCCGGGAAGCGGACCAGCAGCGCCCGCCAGACCGGCCCGGTGGCCAGGTCGAAGCCGCGCTCGAACTCGCCGCGGAACACCGTCTCCAGGTCTGCGGAGTCGGCCTCGACCACCCGCAGCTCGACCGGGCCCGGCGCGTCGACCACCTGGCGCGGCTCGCCGCCGTCCTCGACGTAGCGGGTGCGGAGGATCTCGTGCCGCCCGGCCAGCACGTCCAGCGCCCGCTGCACGGTGCTCGGGCCGACCTCCGCGCCGAGCCGGACGAAGAGCGGGGCGACCCACTCGGTGTTGCCGGGCTCCAGCCGGTCGAGGAACCAGAGCCGGCGCTGCCCGAACGACAGGGGCAGCGGCCCGGTCCGGGGCACCGGGACGATCGGCGGTCCGTCGTCGGTAGGCACCGCGATCAGCTTCGCCTGCTGCTCCACTGTGGGCGCGGTGAAGAGGCCGCGCAGCGGGACCTTGCTGCCGGAGGCCGCCCGGAGCTGGTTGGCCAGCCGGGTCAGCAGCAGCGAGGAGCCGCCGAGCGAGAAGAAGTCGTCGTGCGCGCCGACCCGGTCCATCCTGAGCAGTTCCGCCCAGGAGCGGGCGACCAGCCGCTCGGCTGCGGTACGCGGCGCCACGTACGGCGGGCGGCCGTCCTCGGCACCGATCTCCGGGGCCGGCAGCGCCGCCCGGTCCACCTTCCCGCTGCTGTTCAGCGGGAACTCCGGCAGGGCCACGAAGGCGGCCGGGATCATCGGGTCGGGCAGCCGGTCCCGCAGGAAGGTACGCAGCCGGTCGGCGGTCGGCACCCGCTCGCCGGTGACGTACCCGACGAGCCGCTTGCCGCCCTCGGCGGTCTCCACCGCCAGCACCACCGCGGCGTCGACGTCCGGGTGGGCGACGAGCGCGGACTCCACCTCGCCGGGCTCGATCCGGACACCGTTCACCTTCACCTGATGATCCAGCCGCCCGATGTACTCCAGGGTGGCGTCGGTACGCCAGCGGACCAGGTCACCTGTGCGGTACAGCCGGGATCCCGGCGGCCCGTACGGGTCGGGGACGAACTTCTCGGCGGTCAGCTCCGGCCGGCCGAGGTAGCCCCGGGCCACCCCGACCCCTCCGGCGTGCAGTTCACCGGCGACCCCGACCGGCACCGGGTCACCGTTCGCGTCCAGCACCAGCACCCGCAGGTTGGCCAGTGGCCGGCCGATCGGCACCGGGCCGGTCGGCAGCGCCGGGTCGTACGGGTGCGCGGTCACGTCGATGGCGCACTCGGTGGGCCCGTACGTGTTCCAGAGGGTGACCTTGAGCCCGTCGGTGAGCCGTCGGCACAGCTCGGCGTGCAGTGGCTCGCCGGCCGAGAAGAGCAGCCGCAGCGAGGTGCAGTCCCGCCAACCCGGGTCGTCGGCGACCAGCCGGAGCACCGACGGTACGCCCTGGAAGACTGTGACGCCGTACCGGCTGATCGCCCGGACCAGCGCCGCCGGGTCACGCTCGGCGCCGACCGGGGCGAGGGCCACCGCACCGCCGCTGACCAGCGGGGCGAAGTACTCCCAGCAGGCCGCGTCGAAGGTCAGTGCGGTCTTGCACAGCACCCGGTCGGCCGGGCCGAGACCGTGCTGCCGGACCGCCCAGTCGACCCGGTTGGCGATCGCCGCGTGGCTGATCATGACGCCCTTGGGTCGGCCGGTGGAGCCGGAGGTGTAGATCGCGTAGGCGAGGTTGTCCCCGGTCACCGGGTTGACCGGCGGCTCGTCGGGCAGCCCGGCGAGTTCGGCCGCGATGTCGTCGAGCCGGACGACCCGGGCACCGGTGCCGGCCACCAGCTCGGCGTGCGCCGACTCGGTGAGCACGATCGTGGCGCCGGTGTCGGTCAGCACCCAGGTCGCCCAGTCCCGCGGGTGGTCCGGGCTCAGCGGTACGTAACCGGCACCCGCCTTCCAGACGCCGAGCAGCGCGACGACCAGGTCGACGCTGCGGGGCAGGCAGACCCCGACCAGCGTGTCGGGTCCGGCACCGAGGCCGCGCAGGTACCGGGTCAGCCGGTTGGCCCGGCGGTCCAGTTCGGCGTACGTCACCTCGACGTCGCCGGCCAGCACGGCGACCGCGTCGGGCGTGGCCGCCACCTGGCGGGCGACCAGCGCCGGCAGGATGTTGGCGGACCCGGCGACGTTCGCCGGCCCGCTGGAGTCGCCGACCAGGTCAGTCCGGCTTCGATCGGGGTTCATGGGTGCTTCTCCTCACCTTGTTGCGGGGAGCGGTCAGCTCTGCGCCGCCGCCATCCGCTGGCGCAGGCTCAGCGGGCGCATGTCGGTCCAGACCTCGCCGATCCGGGCGAGGCAGTCGGCACGAGGACCCTCGGTGCCCTCGGCGTGCCAGCCCGCCGGCAGATCCCGGTCGGCGGGCCAGATGGAGTACTGCTCCTCGTCGTTGCGGACCACCCGGTACACCCGGTCGTCGGTCTGCTCGTCAGCCATCGGAACTCCTTGTGGTTGTCGGGACTCCGGCCGGAGCCGGCGCACCCGGGATTCGGGGTGCCGCCCGGAGCGGGCGGGTCTTCTGGATTCGGCGTGCCGCCGGTGCCGCCCGAAGCCCGGCGGATCGCCTGGATTCGCGGTGCCGACAGGTCCGGCCCGGTGCGAGCGGACTCGCGGCGCAGCCCGCCGCCACCCACGGTGGGCGGGTCATCTGGGACTCGCGGTGCCGCCGGTGGCGGGCAGGAAGTCGTCGACGCGGGTGCCGAGGCCCCGCTCGACGGCGGCGGCCCGGACGAACTCCGCGAGGGCGATGTCCAGGGCGCCGAGTCCGAACGGCGAGAAGACCACCGTCCGGTCGGGATCGCGGCGGAAGCCGCCGGTGCCGCGCAGGATCTGGCCGATCGGCGCGTCGATGAAGTCGCGGTGCCCCACCTGCTGCTCGGTCAGGTGCAGCGAGGTCCGTTCCCGGCAGACGTGGTCGGCGTCGTCGACCACGTTCTGGCTGGCCAGGATCGTCGCCGGGGTCAGGTCGCGCAGCGAGACGTGCAGCACGAGGGTGCCGGGGCGGGCCGGGCCGAGGTCGAGGTGCGGCTCGGCCGCCGTGGTGGCGATCGAGACCAGGTCGTGCGCCGCGACGGCCCGGCCGGCGTCGGCGGCCAGCGTCACGTGCAGGGTCGGCGAGAGGTCGGCACAGTGCCGGGCGAACGCCGCCGCCCGGGTGCAGTCGCTGTCGAAGAGGGTCACCTCGGTGAGCGTCGGCAGCGCGGCGAGCAGGAAGCGCAGCACCTCAAGGTTGATCACGCCGCAGCCGATCAGCGCCACCCCGCTCGGACCGGGCTCGCGGACCAGCACCCGGGCCGCCAGCGCGGCACTGGCCGCGGTCCGCTTGGCCGAGATCACCGAGCCCTCCAGCAGTGCCGTCGGCACTCCGGTCTCCAGGTCGTTGATCACGATCGACGCGCTTGCCCGGGCCAGCCCGCTGGCGATGTTCCCCGGCCAGGAGGCGATCCACTTCATCCCGGCGGCCGGCGACTTCCCACCGACGTACGCGGGCAGCCCGATGATCCGGTTGCGGGGCTGGTCGGGAAAGCGGAGGAAGATCGAGTGCGGTACCGCCGTGGCACCCTCGTCGTGCAGCCGGTACGCCTCACCGACCAGCTCGATCAGCGCGAGTTCGCGCTCGGCGAGGATCTGTCGCACGTCGTCATGTCGAAGGATCAGCATCAGGCCTGATCACCACCGGAGGCTTCCTTCCAGAGGTGCGAAACCTCGCCGAAGCGGCTCCGTACCCAGTCGTCGGAATAGATCGTGTCGAGGTAGCGGTCGCCACCGTCGGGGAAGATGAGCACGCACTTCGCGTCCTCGGGGATGTTCGGGACGCGCCGCTCCAGGGCCGCCACGGTGGCCCCGGAGGAGCCGCCGGCCAGGATCGCCTCCCGGGCGGTGAGCCGACGGCAGGCGGCGACGCACTCCAGGTCGGTCACGTGCATGACCTCGTCGGCGGCGTCCGGGTCGAAGAGTCCCGGCCGCAGCGACGCGCCGTGCCCGGGCAGCAGCCGCTCGATCGGCTGCTGCCCGTCGAAGATCATGCTGCCGACGGCGTCGACCGCGACGATCTTCGTGTTCAGCCCGTGCTGCCGGACGTAGTCCGCACAGCCGCGCAGGGTGCCGCAGGAGCTGACCGCGCAGAACAGGTAGTCGACGGAACCGTCGAGTGCGTCGACGATCTCGCCCATGGTCTGCCGGTGCGCGACCGGGTTGAGCGGGTTCGCGTACTGGTTGGGCCAGAACGCGTGCGGGGTGTTCGACACCAGTTCACGGACCCGGCGTACCCGCACCGGCAGGTACTCGCCGCTGTCCGGGTCGGGCCGGTTCACCACCTCGACCGACGCCTGGTACGCCCGCAGTATCGCGATGTTCTGCTCTGTCGTCTTGGCGTCCACGACGCAGACGAACCGGAGCCCGAAATACCGGCAGATCTGGGCGAGCCCGACCGCCAGGTTTCCCGAACTGGACTCGACCACCACCGACCGGCCCGGCTGGAGTTCGCCGCTGCGGATTTTCTCCAGCAGCATGCTCAGCGCGGTCCGGTCCTTGACGCTGCCGCCGGGATTGAAGCGCTCCAGCTTGGCGAACACCCTGATTCGAGAATCGGGTACCAGGCGTTCGAGTTCCACCAGGGGCGTGTTCCCGACGGCCGCGAGGATGCCCTTCAGCGCGTGCGGTGAACCTTTTTCAACCTCCCCTTGAGGTTGGTCGTGGCCGCCGGTGAGGGCCGGCGTGCAGGCGCCGCGCTCTCCTGGTCGTAAAAGGTCCATTGGCACGGCTTTCCCTTCGCGGGTCAGTGACGTTCCGACGGAAACGTCACCGCCCAGGTGCCGTTCCCACGGTTGGCGCCGGCCTGCTTTCTCGGCTCCCGGCCTGCTTTCTCGGCTCCTGGTCATCCTGCGACCCGCGGCTATACCAGCCCCATATCGAAACTATCTTCGAAAACGAACCGGGCTCCGCCACCTGACAAAACAGGTGACGGAGCCCGGACAACAGTCCGATGTGGACGGTTTATTCGCGTACGCCGGCCAGCTCGACCGCGCGGGTCCGGTTGGCGAGCCGGACCGGCACCACCGCACCGAGTACGGCAAGCGCGGCGCTGACCACGGTGATCACCGCGACGGTGCCCCACGGCACGCTTACCGGAGTCGCCCCGACGAGTTGCCCCAGGGCGAGCCGCAGCCCGGCCAGGTTCACCGCCGACGCCCCTACCGCGAGCAGCACCCCGACCCCGGCCACCAGCAACGACTCGGCGGCGAAGACCCGGAGCACCTGTCGCGGGGTGGCGCCGGCCAGCCGCAGGATCGCCAGGTCCCGGAGCCGGTCCGAGGTCGCCATCACCAGCGTGTTGACGATGGCGATGAAGCAGAAGACGATCGCGATGCCGAGTACCAGCAGCATGCCCAGGGTGCTGGCCTGGCTGTTCTCGCTGCTCTCCTCGCCGAGCCACTCCTGCGCCGGCAGGGCCCGGGCGCCCAGCCCGGCGGTGGCGCTGTCCAGGGCCGTGCGGACCGCCGCCGGGTCGGTGCCGTCGCGCACCGAGACGTAGACCCGGCGGGCCAGGCCGGTGGAGGCGTACTCGGCGGTGCCGGCGTACTTCGTGCTCAGGTAGGCGACGTCGTTGCTGCCCGAGGTGGTGTCGAGGACCGCCACCACCCGCAGCGGCACGGTGCTGCCGTCGGCCATGAAGACCTCGACGGTCTCGCCGACCCCGACTCCCCAGTCGTCGTTGACGACGATGGTGTCGTCGTGCAGTTCGGCCGGGTTGCCCTCGTCCACCGGCAGGGTCAGGGTGCTCGACAGTCCCGCCGGGTCGACGGCCAGCGCCTCGTAGTCGGCGAGCCGGGCGTCGTCCCGGGTGTAGACAGTGGTCGGCAGCGCGGCGACGACATCGACGCCGGGAATCGCCCGGAGCCGCTCGGTGACCGCCTCGTTCACCCCGGGCGTGCCGTCCGGGGTGACCACGAAGTCGGCGACGACCTGGTTGCGCCGGCCACTGTCCTTGGCCCGGTCGATGGTGGCGGCGGCGCCGAGCAGCGAGATGGAGAGCCCGACGGTGAGCAGCACCGGCGCGGCGGTGGCCGCGGTACGCCGCACCGCAGTCAACGCGCTCTCCCGGACCAGCATCCCGGCGGCACCGCCGAGCCGGCCGAGCGGCCAGGTGATCAGCCGGGCGATCGGCTTGACCACCACCGGGGCGAGCAGGGCGAAGGCGAGGATCGGCAACATCAGCACCCCGATGTACCGGGTCGGCACCATCACCATGCCCGGGTTCACCACCGCCACCCAGCCGATGGTGACCAGGCCGAAGGCGAGCGCCAGCAGCCCGTAGAGCCACCGGCCGGAGGTCAT
Source organism: Plantactinospora sp. CNZ320 (assembly GCF_002846275.1). Taxonomy (NCBI): domain Bacteria; kingdom Bacillati; phylum Actinomycetota; class Actinomycetes; order Micromonosporales; family Micromonosporaceae; genus Plantactinospora; species Plantactinospora sp. CNZ320. The sequence goes on along the minus strand of NZ_PJMP01000001.1, from coordinate 229,470 downwards.
GGTGCGGGAGTCGACGGCGGCGTCCCGCAGCGCCTCGATCGGGCGTACGTCGCCGGCCCGGCGAGACGCCGCCCAGACCCCGGCCAGCGCCACCCCCAGCCCCATGCAGAACGCGATCAGCAGCGGCACCCAGACCGCCGGCCCGGTGGAGAACCCGACGGTGAACCAGGGCGGGGCGAGCCCCAGGTCGACCATCCAGCCGGCCAGCAGTGGTGCGATGCCGAGCCCGAGGGCACAGCCGGCGATCGCGGAGGCGAGCCCGACCACGAACGCCTCGGCCAGCACCATCCGGCGTACCTGCCGGGGCGTGGCGCCTACCGTGCGGAGCAGGGCGATCTCCCGGCGCCGTTGGGCGACCGCGAAGGCGAAGGTCGAGGCGACCAGGAAGATCGAGACGAACCCGGCGACCACCGCGGTGATCGGCAACAGCGTCTGGGTGTTGTCGATCGCCTCCCGGTCGGCGTTGTAGCTCGGGTCCAGTACGTTGCGCCGCTGACCGGTGAGCACCTCGGCGTCCCGGCCGACGGCCTGGCGTACCGCCTCCGGCGCCCCGTAGGAGACCAGCGCCTCGACCCGGGGTGAGAGCCCGGCCGCCTCGGCGTCGGTGAAGAAGACCGCGGACTCGAAGTCGGCCGGCGCCGTCACCCCGGCGACCGTGTAGTCGCGCGGCCCGCCGGTGGTGAAGACGGTGACCCGCTCGCCCGGCCCGGCACCGCCGCTCGGCACCACGACCTCGGTGTCGGCCTGCGGCGGCCGGCCGGCGGCCAGCGCGTACGGCGCGAACTCGGCGCTGGACCAACCGTGCCCGACCTGGTCGTCGGGGCCGCCGGCGAGCTGGGCGTAGAAGTTGCGGACCGGTACGGTGCGACCGAGCGCGCCGACCTCGGCGGCCAGCGCGTCGGAGATGCCCCGGGCCTGGATCAGCGAGCGGCTGCCCGGGTCGTGCCGGGCCGGATCCCACTCCGGGTCGAGCGCGGCCACCACCACCGGGGCGGCGGCGAACCGCTGCGGCGCCCGCTCGGGCAGCCCCAGGGTGGCGCCGATCTCCAGCCCCATCGCGGCGATCATGCCGGCGCCCAGGGTCAGCGCGACGAACGTCCCGACGAACGCGGCCCAGCGCACCCGCAGCGTCTGCAGGGCGATGCTCAGCACGCGCCGACCTCCATCCGGGTCATCCGGGCCGCGATCGTCTCCGCCGTCGGGTTGACCAGCTCACCGGCGAGCACCCCGTCGGCGAGGAAGACCACCCGGTCGGCGTTGGCGGCGGTCACCGGGTCGTGCGTGACCATCACGATGGTCTGCTGGTGCCGGTCGACCAGGCCGCGCAGCAGCGCCAGCACCTCCCGGCTGGTGCTGGTGTCAAGCGCACCGGTCGGCTCGTCGGCGAAGAGCACCGCCGGCTTCGTGACCAGGGCACGGGCGATCGCGACCCGCTGCTGCTGGCCACCGGAGAGCTCCGCCGGCCGGTGCCCGCCCCGGTTGCCGAGCCCCACCTCGGCGAGTACCTCCGCCACCTCCGAGCGGCTCGGCTTGCGGCCGGCCAGCCGCAGCGGCAGCGCCACGTTCTGCTCGGCGGTCAGCGACGGCAGCAGGTTGAACGCCTGGAAGACGAAGCCGATCTTGTCTCGCCGCAGCAGGGTCAGCGCGGTCTCGCTCAGCCCGGTCAGGTCGGTACCGCCGATCACCACCCGGCCGCTGGTCGGCCGGTCCAGCCCGGCCGCGCACTGCAACAGCGTCGACTTGCCCGAGCCGGACGGCCCCATGATCGCCGTGAAGCTGCCGGCCCGCAGATCGAGCGACACGTCTCTGAGGGCGGTCACCGCGTTCTGACCCGAACCGTACGTCTTGCTCAGCGACTCCAGCCGCACAGCCTGCTCCATAGCGAGCATCCAATCACTGATCGTTAGATCGACACATGAGATACCACCCTGAGAACCCCCGGACCGGCGACCCTGAGGTGTCCCGGGTTTCGGGCGGTTTCCTCCCGGGTTTCGGGAGTTCCCAGGGTCACTGCCCGGGGGAGACTCCGCCGGTGCCCAACGCGAGCAGTTGTTCCAGTTGTGCGCTGTCGACAAGGGAAACCCGGTCGATCCGGCGCGTCGGGTCGGCGGTGGCCGCCTCCAGCAGCCGGCGGTAGTGCCCGGTGAGCCGCTCAATGGTCGCACCGTCGAACAGATCCGTGTTGTACCTGAAGGCACCGGTGAACGAGTCCTCCGCCTGGCGCAGCTCCACGTTGAGGTCGAACTGCCCCTCCAACTGCGGTACGTCGAACGCGGCCAGTCGCAGTCCCCGGTAGGAGATCTCCGGTCCGACCACGGCGCCCTCCGGCACCAGCGGCAGCGGCGGGTCGAGCCGGTCCGCCGCGACCATCGTGAAGGCGATTCGGAACAGCGGTGACCGGGTGCCACCCCGTGCCCCACCGAGCATCCGGTCCAGCAGCGGGAACGGGTAGCCGACGTGGGCCAGTCCGGAGAGGAGTTCCCGGTGCGCCGCCGCCACCGCGTCGGCGAAGGTGGCCCCGGTCGCGAAGGACGACCGCAGCACCAGCGTGTTGACCAGGTAGCCGACCACCTCCCGCAGTCCCCGGCCGTGCCGGGTCGCCACCGGGCAGCCAACCGCGAAGTCGTCCTGGCCGCCGTAGCGGTACAGGGTGGCCTGGAAGACCCCGAGCAGGAAGGCGAACGGGGTGACTCCGGCCGCCGAGGCCGCCGCCCGGACCCGGGCCGCCAGCTCGTCGGGCAACCGCAGGTGGTGGGTCGCCCCGTCGAAGGTCTGCCGCTCCGGGCGGGGCCGGTCGACCGGGATCGCCCCGGCGGACACTCCGGTGCAGCGGTTGCGCCAGTACCGTTCCAGCCGCTCCCGCCGGGGCGAGTCGAGCAGTACCCGCTCCGCCTCGACGTGGTCGAGGAAGCTCGCGGTCAGCGGCGCCCAGTCCGGGGCGCCGCCGTCCGCGATCCCCCGGTATCCGGCCAGCAGGTCGCGCAGCAGCAGCCACTGCGAGGTGGCGTCGCTGATGATGTGGTGGGTGACCAGGACCAGCGCGGCGTCCTCGGCGGAGCGGCGCAGCAGCACCACCCGGAAGACCTCGCCGGCACCGAGCCGGAACGGCACCTCGCCCACCGACCGGGCCAGCCCGAGCAGCGCCTCGTCGGTGCGGCCGGGAACCTCCCGGACCTCCAGCCACCGGGCGCCGTCGACCGGCTCGGCGTCGGCCGGCGGCACGAACTGCCGGGGTACCCCGTCCAGCTCGGCGAAGGCCGCGCCGAGCACCGGATGCCGGGCCACCAGCGCGCCGACCGCCCGACGCAGCGCCGCGACGTCCAGCGCGGACCGGACCCGGACCGCGAGCGTGATGTTGTACGCCGGGCTCTCCGGCGCGAGCTGGTAGAGGAACCAGAGCGCCTCCTGCCCGACCGAGAGCGGGTGGCCGGAGCCGGGCAGCGGATCGGCCGCCCCGGCAGGCGACTGGCCAGAACCGGCAGGTGACTGGCCCGGCCCGCCCGGCGGCTGGGCCGAACCGCCCGGGCGGATGCCCTGGACTGTCATCCCCGGGAGCCCAGCACGCCGTGCAGGTGGCTGGCGAGGGCGTTGACGCTCGGGTGGTCCCAGGCCATCGTGGGCTCCACCTCGATGTCGAACCGCTCCTCGACGTCCCCGCTCAGGGTCATCGCGTACACCGAGTCGAGGCCGATCTCGACAAGTGGCGCGTCGGCGTCGATCTCCTCGGCCGAGCGTTGCAGATAGAAGGCGATCCGGCCGACCAGCCAGCTACGGATGGCGTCGACGGAGGTGTCTTGGATGGTTCCGGACATGGTGCACTCCTTTGGCGTACGGACGGGAACGCATCAGCCGGCGAGACGCCGGTTGACGAGATCGAAGCCGCGGTTGTCCCGGTGACGCTCCAGCAGCTCGATGAAGAGGTGCCGCTCCAGCCCGTCCGGTGCCGCCCCCGGGTCGAGTCCCAGCCGTCCGCCCAGCCGGGTCAACGCGGCGAGCAACCACGGCACGTCCCGCAGGAACGGGTCGTCCTGGTTGTGCCGCCACACCCCGAGGCAGGCCGCGGCGGCCAGTACGGTCGCGTACCGGTCGGTCAACTCGAAGCTGCGCCGGCCGGCGATCACGGTACGGTCCCGGGGCGGCAGGTCGGCGCAGACCTCGGCGAGCCGGTCGAGTTCGGCGGTGAAGAGCCCGCAGAGCCGGGCCAGGGTCGGATCCGCACCCGGTTCGGCACCGTGCTGCCGGAGGGTGGCGGCGAGGCTGTCCACTCCCCGGGCCGAGAGCCCGAGGCCGGCGAAGTCCAGCGGGGGCAGCGGGGCGGCGAGCCGGAACAGCTCCGGCGGCGGGGGCGGCGACGATCGCCAGCCCTGCTGGGCCAGCCGGGGCAGTTGCGGGATGATCGTCGCCTGGCAGACCGCCGAGCTGGCGTGGGTGAGCGTCGCGGCGAGCAGGTCCCGCAGGTTCTTCTGGAAGATCGCGTACGGGCCGTCGCGCAGGTACGACCGGGCGCCGAGTACCACCGAGAGCCGGTACGCCGCCTCCTGCAACACCTTCGGCACGAGGTATTTCACGGCAGCGCTGTAGACACTTGTCTGCCCCGGCAGCAGGTGCAGGGCACGGGCGGCCACAGTGGACAGACAGTCGGCGATCAACAGATCCACGAAGGCGTCGACCAGGGTGCTCCGGGCGTGCGGCAGCTCGGCCACCGGCAGCCCGTACAGCCGGCGGTCGAGGGCGAAGCGCAGCACCGTACGCAGTTGGGTGTCGACGATCCCGACCGCCATTCCGGGCAGTACGCTCCGGGTCACCTGGAAGGCCCGCAGCACCGTCTCCATCGCACCGCCGGGTTCGCCGACCACCGCGTCGGTCGGTACCGGGCAGTCGGTGAACTCCAGCCCGCCGAGCAGGACCCCACGGACTCCGGCGGTGCGGTAGCGGCGCAGCCGTCGCAGATGCTCCGCCGGCAGCGCGGCCATGTCCAGCAGCAGGTGCGAGTGGCTGCGGCTGCCCGGCCGGTCGTCGGTGCGGGCGAAGAGCGTCACCGCGTCCGCCCGGCTCAGGTTGCCGACCATCTCCTTGCGGCCGGTCACCAGGAAGCGGTCGCCGTCGGGGCGGGCCCGCAACTGCGCCCGACCGAAGTCGGTGCCGTGCGCCAGCTCGTTGTAGCCGGCCGACGCCTTGCCGTGCCGCAGCAGCAGGTCGGCCATCCAGCGCCGCTGCCGCGCGGTGCCGTCGGTCCAGACCGGGGTGGCGGCGATGAACGTGGTGACCCCGTAGCCGACCCCGAGGGTGGTGTCCCGGCGGAACACCGCCCGCAGCACCTGGGCCAACCGGTCGGCCCGGTCGAACCGGCCACCGAGGGCCCGGGGCACGAACTCGGCGTTCAGCCCGTACCCGTCGAGCGCCCGCTCGCCGTCGGCGAGCAGTTCACCGCGCTCGTCGGCGGCGAGCACCGCCGGATAGCCGACCGGGTTCGTCGGATCGTGCGGATTTCCCAGGTACGTCTCCAGGTCCGGTTCCGCCCCGGAAGCCGGTGCCGGGTCGGGGACCCGGGCGGTGTCGACAGTCATCTGGCCACCTCGGAGAACTCTGCGGCCGGCTCGGTGGGGCGCACCTCGGGCTCGGTCGACTGTGCACCCGCCTCGGCGAGCCGGGCCGGAAGCAGGGAGAAGAGCCGGCCCTCCCGGTGCTGGGCCAGCAGGTCCGGCAGCAGCCGGTCGTAGTCCTCACCGTCGCCGGGATCGGTGCCGGCTCCTTCGGCGGCCGGGCGGAGTTGCCCGATCAGCCGGTGCAGGCAGGCGCGCAGCCAGCGGGCGTCCGCCCAGAGCGGGGCGGTCGGGCCGTCGGCGAGCCAGTGCCGGTTACGCAGCCACAGGTGCAGGCAGGCAGCGGCGGCGAAGGCGAGCGCGTACTCGCCGGCCATGGTGAACGCCTCGGCCGGTACCTGCCGGGGCTGTGGCCGGTACGCGGCCATCCGCTCGTGCAGCCGGTCGACCAGCCCGGCCAGCGCCTCGGCCTGGCCGGCCAGCGCCTGCGGGGCGATCCCGGCGTCGACCAGTTCGAGTACCTCGGCGACGGCGGCCGGCAGTTGCTGCACCACGCTGCACCCGGTACGGGAGAGCAGCGCCAGCCGGCTCCGGTCGAAGTCGGGCAGCGGCCGGGCCAGTTCGACGGTGTCGGCGAGCCCCGGGTCGACCACGCCCCGCCGGTAGCCGCGTACCAGGCCGGGGAACTGGTTGACCAGGGTGTTCAGGTTGACCAGGGTGTTGCCGTCGAAGATGCCGACGATCCGGTGGTCGCGTTCGATCTTCTGGAACAGCCCGTCGGCGTGGTCGGCGGTGAGCAGGGCGCGGGCCCCGAGCACCTGGCCCAGCCGGGGGATGGTCCGGTCCATCATCGTCGGCACCAGGTATTTGGCGACCGCGGAGGTGACGCTCAGCTCGCCGGGGGTGGCGTGGATGCCGCGCGCGGTGAGCATGCTGGTGGCCTCGCCGATCAGCAGGTCGACGTACGCCTCGGTGAGGGTGCGGTTCGCGTGCGGCAGGTCGACGAGCGGCCGGTCGTAGAGCCGGTGCCCGGTGGCGAAGTCGAGGACCAGCCGCAGCGCCTGGTCGGCCAGGCCGAGCGACATCGCGGCGCACATGGTACGGGTGAGCTGGACGCTCTTCAGCACGATCTCCGGGCCGGCGCCGGGGATACCCAGCAGCGCGTCGGCCGGCACCTCGGCACCGGTGAAGGCGATGCCGCTGATGTCCGCCCCGCGTACCCCGTGGGTGCGCTCCTTCGGCAGGCAGCGGAAGGTGCCGGGGGCGAGCCGCCGCTTGTCCACCATCAGCAGGCTGAAGCCCCGGGTGCCGCCGGCCGGTTCGGTCCGGGCGAGTACGCAGACCAGGTCCCCCCGGCTGGCGTTGTTGATCAGCCACTTCTCGCCGTCGACCCGGTAGCCGTCGCCGGCCGGCACCGCCGACACCTCGCCGGCGAGCAGGTCGCTGCCGTGCTCCCGCTCGGTGAGCGCCAGCGAGATGACACTGCCGGCGAGCACCTCGGCACCGACCCGGCGGGCCTGTTCCGGGGTGCCGCCCACCCAGGCGGAGACGGCACCGAGGTAGGTCTTGCCGTGTCCGATCGCGACGGTCAGGTCCCGGCGGGCCAGGATCCGTACCGCGTGCAGCAGTTCCTCGTAGTCGCGCAACTCGCCGCCGAACTCGGCCGGCACGTACCAGCGGGGCAGGCCGAGCCGGTCCAACTCGGCGCAGGCCTGCGCCGGAAACTCCTCCCGGGAGTCCAGCGCGACGCAGCGGGCGAACGAGGCCGCCCGGTCCGGGTCGTGCGGGTCACCGAGGCCGTGGTCGATCCGCTCGGCGAGGGCGAAGGCCGGATAGCGCATCCCGGTCACCCCCGCCCGACCGGCACCGGCTGCGCGGCCCGGCCGGCCCGGTAGCGCTCCCGGACCTCCGGATCGAGATCCTCGTACGTCGCGTCCAGCACACCCGAGACGAAGAGTTCCCGCATCATGGTGCGCTGGATCTTTCCGCTGGTGGTACGCCGGACCTGGCCGACCCGGACGAAGACGACGTTCGCCACCCGGAGCCCGAGGATCCGGCTCAGCGTCGATCTGACCGCACCGGCCAGCCCGGCGATCTCGGCGGCGTCCCGGGCCCGGGTGCGCAGCTCCTGGACCACCACGATCTCCTCCCGGGGCGCCGGCACCGAGAAGACCGCGCAGGGCAGCCCGGCGAACGCCTCGGCGACCTCCCGGACCTCCCGCTCCACGTCGTGCGGGTAGAGGTTGCGGCCGTGCACGATCATCATTTCCTTGATCCGGCCGGTGACGTACAGCTCGCCGTCGTCGAGGGTGCCCAGGTCACCGGTACGCAGGAAGCCGCCGTCGCCGTCCGCGGTTACCGCGCCGAAGACCCGTCGGGTCGCCTCCGGGTCCCCCCAGTAGCCCCGGGTCACGCTGCCGCCCCGGATCCACACCTCGCCGACCCGGCCGTCCGGCAGCACCGTGGAGGTCGCCGGGTCGATGATCCGTACGTCCAGCGCGTTGACCCGGCCGCTGCCGACCAGGGCCAGCCCGTCCGGCGTACCGGCGGGCAGCGGGGCGAAGACGTCCCTGGCCAGCTCGGCAGGGTCGACGTACGCCGTCACCGGTGCTCCGGACGGGCGGGCGCCGGTGACACAGAGCGTCGCCTCGGCCAGCCCGTACGTCGGCAGGAACGACTCGTAACGGAAACCGGCCGGGGCGAACCGGGCGGCGAACCGTTCCAGGGTCGCCGGGTCGATCGGCTCGGCACCGTTGCAGGCGTACCGCCAGCGGGACAGGTCCAGCGCGGCGACCTGCTCGTCGGTGAGCACCCGGGCACAGAGGTCGTACGCGAAGTTCGGCGCGCAGGCCACCTCGGCGCCGTACCTGTCGATCGCCTCCAGCCAGAGCTGCGGGCGCTTGAGGAAGTCGTTGGGCCGGATCAGCACGGCGGTGCTGCCGAGATAGAGCGGCGCGATCAGCATCGCGATCAGGCCCATGTCGTGATAGAGCGGCAGCCAGCTGCAGAACCGGGTCTGGTCGGTCCAGCCGAGGGTGCGGTGCACCGTGCCGATGTTGTGCAGCACGTTGCCGTGGGTGACCATCACGCCCTTCGGGTCGCTCGTCGAGCCCGAGGTGTACTGGAGGAACGCGATGTCGTCGGGACGGGCCGGATAGGGCAGCCAGCTGTCGTCCGCCACCGGCGCGGCAACGTCGGTCGGCGCGGCAACGTCGGTCGGCCCTGTGACGTCGGTCGGCCCTGTGACGTCGGTCGGGTCGGCCGCGCCGGTGACGCCGGCCGGGGCGTCCAGGTCGGTCGCCGCGAAGGCGAGGTGGTCCAGTCCCTCCTGGAGCATCCAGTCGTCGACCGCCCGCAGGTTCGCCGGATCGGTGAGCACCACCGCCACGTCCGCGTTCCGGGCGATCGCGCTGGTCCGGTCGGCGTGGTGCCGGTAGTTCGCCGGCAGCGGCACCGGCACCGGGATCACCCCCGCGTAGAGGCAGCCGAGGAAGCCGGCCACGAACTCCAACCCGGTCGGATACAGCAGCAGCGCCCGGTCACCCGGTCGGCAGTGCCGGCCCAGCCAGGTCGCCGTCGACCGGGCCGCCCGGTCGAGTTCGGCGTACGTCAGGGAGGTCTCGACGTTCCGCTCCCCCGCACCACGGCAGAACACCACCGCCTGCCGCTGCGGCGACCCGGCCACGTGGTGCCGGACCGCCTCGACGATGCTTCCCTTGGACACGTTTGCTTCCCCGGCTTCTCCGGTACGGCACCACCACCGCACCATCGGCGTTTTCCGTGGCAGACCGTACGATCGACGCCCATATTCGGGCTATATCAATGCCATTCGGTTCAGCCGCAGCCGCCGGCATGCCCCTCGTCGGTCCGGCCCGGCGCACCCACCAGCACCGGCTCCGGCGCCGACCCGTCGCCGTTCCCCGGCACCCGCGTCGGCTCGCCGGCACCCCGCTCGCCGGCACGGCGCTCGGCGGCGCCGCGCTTGGCAGCCACCGAGGCGGCGAACGCGGCCAGCCGGTCCACCCCCCAGAAGCGGTCGAGGCCGTGCACGAAGAACGGCACCCCGAACACACCGTCGCGGTAGATGTCGAGCAGTGCGTCGACGCCCTGGCGGCGTACCCCGGGATCGTCCGCCGCCCCGGAGAGTTCGGCCGGGTCGAGCCCCAGCTCGGCGGCGATCTCGGCGATCGTGCCGCGGTCGCAGATGTCGCGCCCCTGCTCCCACCTGGCCCGGTAGGCCAGCTTGAGATAGGCGGGCCCGGCGCCGTGCCGCGCCGCCACCAGGTAGCCGAGGTGCGGGATCTCCCAGACCGGTTCCCGGTCGATCGGCCAGCGCAACGTCAGCCCCCGCTCGGCGGTGAGCCGCCGGACGTCGGCGAGCACGTAGAGGTGCTTGGCCCGGGACATCGCGGTGTAGACGAACTCCCCGCCGGCCTCGGCGAGCAGCCGCGAACTGCGCTCGTCCGGCTCCCAGAACGGCACCCAGGCCAGTTCGGACACCAGATCCGGATGCCGCTGGTGCAGATCCAGGTAGGCGAGCCAGGAGTACGGGCTGCGCAGGCTGAAGTAGAACCGTGGGGTGCGGCGCACCGCCATGGGAAACTCCTCGGGTGCTTCGGGGCGGTAGCCGCTACAGCGCGATCCCGCCGTCGACTTGGAAGACCTGGCCGGTGACGTAGGAGGCCCGGTCCGAGACGAGGAAGCCGACCAGGTCGGCGGTCTCCTCGGCCCGGCCGAACCGGCCCAGCGGGATCCGGCCCAGCATCTCCTTGGTGACCGCCGGCGGCAGTCCCGCGGTCATGTCGGTCTCGATGAAGCCGGGGGCAACGACGTTGGCCCGGATGCCGTACCGGCCCATCTCCTTGGCCAGTGCCTTGGTGAAGCCGATGATCCCGGCCTTGGACGCCGAGTAGTTGGTCTGTCCGGCGTTACCGGCCACCCCGGCGACCGAGGAGAGCGTCACCACACAGCCGCGCCGCCGCTTCATCATGGCGAAGACAGCGGACCGGCACACCGTGTAGGTGCCGTCCAGGTTGGTGCGCAGAACGCCGTGCCACTCGTCCTCGCCCATCAGCACCAACGGCCGGTCCCGGGTCACCCCGGCGACGGTCACCACCGCGTCGATCGGGCCCAGCTCGTCCTCGGTCGCGGAGACGAAGTCGCGTACCTGGGCCAGGTCCACCACGTCGACCTGCCGGGTCAGTACCCGGGCGCCGGCCTCGCGGGCCGCCTTGGCGGTCAGTTCCGCCGCCTCAGCGTTGGCCTGGTAGCAGAAGGCCACGTCGAAGCCGTCGGCGGCGAGTCGGTGCACCACAGCCCGGCCGATGCCCCTGGATCCGCCGCTGACCAGCGCGACCCGTCGCTCCTTGTCGGTCATCACTCCGCCTTTCACACCGAGACCGGGGTCGGGTCCGCCGGGCGCAACGCGTCGAGCGGGCGCAGGGTCTGCACGAACTGTCCGAGCCGCATCACCGTCTCGCCGCCGACCACGGTCTCGCCCTCGAGAATCACCGTCTCGCCGATGACCTTGACCAGCCGGACCCGATGTTCGAGGACGTCCCCGGGGTACACCGGGTTGCCGAAGGTGACGTTGCTGATCGAGCCGGCCAGCACCACCTTTCCGGCCAGCACGTCCGGGTTGGGGGTCTGCCAGCTCGCCAGCAGCACCGCCGCCTGCGCCCAGGACTCGACGATCAACGTCCCCGGGTACGCGTAGTCGCGGTCCACGGACGTCTCGTCGAGCAGTTCGTAGCAGGCCTCGCTACAGGTGACCGCCTTGAGCGCGGCCAGCCGCTCGCCCGGTACCAGCTCGACCACCCGGTCGAGCAGCAGGATCGGATACCGCTGGGGTATCACCTTCCTGATCCCGGCAACGCCGATCATCGGTTCTCCTCGAATCGGTAGCGCAGGCGCAGTTCGGCGGCCGGGCCGCGACCCGTGTTGATCTTTGCTGTGCAGCGCAGTTCCGGCCCGGACCGGTGCAGCGTCGCCTCGATCCGCAGCTCGTCGCCGGGGGCGACCGGGCTGAGGAAACGGCACCGGTCCATCGCGGCCAGCTCGGGGCGGTGGCCCTGGCCCAGCGCCGCCCGTACGGTCTGGCCCACCAGTTCGACCAGGTAGACCCCGGGCAGCACCGGAAAGCCCGGGAAGTGCCCGGTGAAGACCGGGTCGCCGGGATCCACCTTCGCGGTCGAGACCGCCGAGGTGTCGCCGGCCTCGACCAGCTCCACCAGGTCGGCCAGGGGTGCGCAGCGCGGCGTCACGAGCCGCCCCGCAGCTTGCCGTCGAGGAGCTGGTAGGTGCTGTCCAGCGTGCTGACCGCGATCAGCTCGCTCTCCTCCATCTTCACGCCGTACCGCTTCTCCAGCCGGACGGTGATCTCCAGGGCCATCAGGGAGTCCACCTCCAGGTCGTTGACGAAGTGCGCGTCGTCGGTGACGTCGGCCAGGTCGACGTCGATGGTGTCGGCGATGAGCTGCCGGAGGTCTTCCTTGTCGAGCCTCGTGGTGAGCTGGTCAGACATGACTTTCCGTCCTTTCGGTAGGTATCTCGTGGTCCTCCCCGTGGGCGTCCTCGCCCGGGGATGCCTCGGCGAGCACGGACTCGACGATGCCGAGTTGGTAGTCGCCGGAGCGGAAGCCGGGATGGCGGAGCAGCCGGCGGTGGAAGTCGACGTTGGTGGTCACCCCCGCCGACCGGTACTCGGCCAGCGCCCGGTCCAGCCGGCGCAGCGCTTCCTCCCGGGTGGCGCCGTACGTGACGACCTTGGCCAGCAGCGAGTCGTAGAACGGCGGTACGACGTAGCCGTCGTAGAGATGGCTGTCCACCCGTACGCCGGGGCCGGCCGGCATCCGCAGCCCGTGCAGCCGGCCCGTCGAACCGGCCCAGTCCCGGTCCACGTCCTCGGCGTTGATCCGCGCCTCGATCGAGTGCCCCTCGAAGCGGACGTCGGACTGGGCCAGGTCCAGCCGTTCCCCGGCGGCGATCCGGAGCATCCAGCCGACGATGTCGATCCCGGTGCGTACCTCGGTGATCGGGTGCTCCACCTGGAGCCGGGTGTTCATCTCCATGAAGTACGCCGCACCGTCCGGGGCGACCAGGAACTCGAAGGTGCCGGCGCTGACGTACCCGATGTCCCGGGCTCCGGCCACCGCCGCCGCGCAGAGCCGCTCCCGCAGTCGCGGGTCCAGCGCCGGGGACGGGGACTCCTCGACCAGCTTCTGGTGCCGGCGCTGGACCGAGCAGTCCCGCTCCCCCAGGTGCAGCACGGTGCCATACCCGTCGGCGAGCACCTGCACCTCGATGTGCCGGGCGGCCGGCAGGTAGCGCTCCAGGTAGACCCGGTCGTCGCCGAAGAGGGTACGGGCGGTGGACCGGGTCGTCTCGTACGCCAGCGGCAGGTCCTCGGCCTGGTGCACCACCGCGATGCCCCGGCCACCACCGCCGGCGACAGCCTTGACGATCAGCGGGAAGCCGATCTCGGCACCGACCGTCACCGCGTCGCCGAGCGAGTCGACGGTGCCGTCCGAGCCGGGCAGCACCGGTACTCCGGCGGCCCGCATCGCCGCCCGGGCCGCCACCTTGTCCCCCATCAGCGCGATGTGCTCGGCTGCCGGGCCGACGAAGGTGAGCCCCACGCTGCGGCAGGAGGCGGCGAAGACCGGGTCCTCGGAGACGAAGCCACAACCCGGGTGCACCGCGTCGGCGCCGGACTTGGCTGCGGCGTAGAGGATCGCCGGGATGTTGGTGTAGCTGCGGGCGACCGGACCGGGTCCGATGTGTACGGCGTGGTCGGCGAGTTGCACCGCCAGGCTGTCCCGGTCGGCCGTGGAGTAGACCTGCACGCTCTCCAGGCCCAGGTCGCGGCAGGCGCGGATGATCCGGACGGCGATCTCGCCCCGGTTGCAGATGAGTACCCGGTTGACCATGTCGCCCGCCTCAGCCCGGCTCGACGCTGAGCAGCGGCTGCTCGTACTCGACGACCTCGCCGTCGGTGACGTGCACGGCCCGGACGATTCCGCCCCGGTCGGTGACGACCGGGTTCATCATCTTCATCGCCTCCACGATCGCGACCTGGTCGCCGGCCTCGACCCGCTGACCGATCTCGACGAAGGGCGGCTGGTCCGGGCCGGGAGACCGGTAGAAGACCCCCATCAGCGGTGCCGTCACCGCCACGGTGCCGGCCGGCGGGCCGACCGCCGGGGCGACGGCGGCAACCGCCGCACCCGGTACCGCCGCCACGACCGCGCCGGCCCCGGCGGAGACCGCCGCGCCGGTCGCCGCCGGGTCGCCGGTGACGCCGACCACCGCATCCCGGCCCGGCTCGGCGCCCTCGACCTCGATCTGGACGTCGGCCACCCGCACCCGTACCCGCCGGATCGCCGGGTCGCGGACCAGCTCCGCCACCTCGGCGGCGGCCCGTACCGCCCCGCGCAGCGCGGCATCGGTCGGCCCGGCAGCGGGCTGCGTGGCGTCGGCCTGCGTGGCATCGGTCGGCCCGGCAGCGGGTGGCGTGGCGTCGGTCGGTCCGGCAGCGGGCTGCGGGACCGGTTTGGTGGCGGACGCTCCGGTGCCGTTCGCTGTCACCGCGGCGGTGCCGTTGGCCGACCCGAGGCCGGCCGCTTCGCGGAGCTGCTCAGACATGCGCGCCTTCCTTCCAGGGTTCCGCCACCGGGCTGCCGGTGGCGGTGCCGTCCGTGGCCAGCACGCCGTAGCCGCGCAGCCGGCGGTAGCGGGCGGCAAGCAGTTCCTCGACCGGGATCCCGGCGAGCTGGCGCAGCAGCCGGCCCACCGCCTCGGCGACGAGTCCGGCGGCCCGCTCCGGGTCACCGGGCGGCTCCGGCAGGATCTCGTCGACCACACCGAGCCGGCCGAGATCCTCGGCACGCAGCCGCAGCGCGCGGGCGGCCACCGGGGCCTGCCCGGCGTCGCCGAAGAGGATCGCGGCGCAGCCCTCGGGACTGATCACCGAGAAGACGCCGTTCTCCTGGATCAGCAACCGGTCCGCCACCGCGAGCGCCAGGGCCCCGCCGCTGCCGCCCTCCCCGGTGATGACGGCGACCACCGGGGTACGCAGCCCTGCGGCCAGGGCGAGTGTCTCGGCGATCGCGGCGCTCTGGTTGCCCTCCTCGGCCGCCAGTCCCGGGTACGCCCCCGGGGTGTCCACAAGGGTCACCACAGGTACGCCCCAGCGCTGCGCCAACTCGAAGAGCCGCATCACCTTGCGGTAGCCCGCCGGGTGCGGCATGCCGAAGTTGTTCGCCACGTTCTCTCTGGTGTCCCGCCCCTTGGCGTGCCCGACCACCACCACCGGGCTGCCGTCCAGCCGGGCCAGCCCGCCGACGATCGCTGAGTCGTCCCGCTCCCAACGGTCGCCGTGCAGCTCGACGAAGTCACCGAAGATCCGCTCGATGTGCTGGCGCACCGTCGGCCGGTCGGCGGCCCGGGCCCGGCTCACCGCCGTCCAGGCGTCCACCGAGCGCTCGGGCCGGTCGTCGTGGCCGGGAGTACGCGACGGCCGGTGGGCGGCGACCGGCACCGGGCTGCCGACCGGGGTACCGGCCGCCGCGCAGAAGCCGATCAGCCGGGCCAGTACGCCGCGCAGCTCCTGACGGCGTACCACCAGGTCGACGTGACCGTGCTCGTGCAGGAAGCGCGCGGTCTGGAAGCCCGCCGGCAGCGGCTGCCGGATCGTCTGCTCGATCACCCGGGGTCCGGCGAAACCGGCCCGGGTCCCCTCCTCGGCGACGATCACGTCACCGAGGCTGGCGAAGGAGGCGGCCACCCCGCCGTACACCGGGTCGGTCAGCACGCTGACGTAGGGCACCCCGGCGTCCCGGAGCAGCCGGATCGCGGCGGCGGTCTTGGCCATCTGCAGCAGGGAGAGCACACCCTCCTGCATCCGCGCCCCGCCGGAGGCGCTCACCGCGACCAGCGGTGCCCCGTGGTCCAGCGCGGTCTCGGCGGCCCGGGCCACCTTCTCGCCGACGACCGAACCCATGCTGCCGCCGAGGAAGGCGAAGTCGAGCACCACGAGTGCGACCCGGTGGCCGCCGATGGTCGCCATCCCGAGTACCGCGCCGTCGGCCCGGCCGGTCCTGGTCCGCGCCCGGGCCAGCCGCTGCGGGTACGGGATCCGGTCGGTGAACTCCAGCGGGTCGGCGCCGGCGAGGTCGGCGTCGTGCTCGACGAAGCTGTCCGGGTCGACGAGCAGCGCGATCCGGTCGTCGGCGCCCAACGGCAGGTGGTGGCCGCACTCCGGGCAGGTGTGCAGGGCCCGGGCGAGCCGGTCCCGGTGCAGCAGCGCCGCGCAGCGCGGGCACGGTCGCCACACGCCGTCCGGCAGCCCGTTTATCAGCTCCAGTGTGGAGGCGCCCACGACTCAGCCCACCGCGCCGAGCAGGGTGGCACCGACCTGGCCGTCCCGGTCCACCCCGGTCACCAGGGCGATCCCGTCGGGACGGTCGGTCAGCTCGGCGAGCGCACCGGCGAGCTGGAACGCCGACGAGGCTGCCGAGGTGTCGCCGAGCAGCGCCCGGCAGTGCACCCGGGTCGGCCGGACCGCACCGAGCACGTCCGCCAGCGCGGCCTCCTCCTGCGCGCCGAACTCGTCGCCGCTGTCCGAGGCGGCCAGCACCGTCACGTCCGCCGGGCTCAGGCCGGCTCCGGCCAGCGCCTCCGCGACGGCCCGGGCCAGCACGGTACGCACCGCCGACGGGTCGGCGAAGGCGAGGAACCGGGAGCCCCGGACCGCCGCCAGCGGCCGGCGCTGCTGCCGGACCGCACTGGAGTACGACTCCAGCAGGAAGATCGCGCAGCCCTCGCCGAGCGGCGTACCGTCGGCCGGGGCGGAGCCGTTGCGGGACCGGGCGTGCCACTCCAGCCAGCCACGCGACACCGAGTACTCCTCGACCGCGCCGCAGAGCACCGGCTCGGAGTGCCCGCACCGGTGCAGCCGTACGGCGTAGTTCAGCGCCAGCAGGCCGGTCAGCGAGCCGCCCGCGATCGTGGTGTTCGGACCCTTCAGCCCGTACCAGATCGCGCTCTGCCCGGCGGCGCGGTTCATCACCGTGTTCGGGAAGCGCGCCGGGTCGACATGGAACGGCTTCGCCCCGGTCAGCGACTCCCGGGTGAAGTCCATGATGCTCTGCACACTGCCGGAGTTGGTACCCAGCACCAGCCCGAGCCGCTCGGGCTCGCCGAGCCGCTCCCGGCCGTACCTGTCGAGCAGCATCCCGACGGTGGCCACGGCGATCCCGGTGGCCCGGTCCATCGACCGGGTGCCCTTCTTGCCGAGCACCTCGGCGACGTCGAAGCCGGGGATCAACCCGGCCCGGTCGTACGGTCCGGGCCAGACCTCGCGGTCCAGCGCGGTCACCGCGGCGGTCCCGGCCCGCAGCCCGGTGGTGAACCGCTCGGCGCCGAGCCCGAACGCCGACGCGGCCGACCAGCCGGAGAGGACCAGTTCGTCCGAGGCGATTGTGGTGACGGTCATCTCTCTCCCTCTCAGACCGCGACCGGCGTCGCCACCGGCGCCCCGCTCGGCTCGGGCGTGACGTCCGGCTCGACCGCCTCGGCGTGCCGGGGGTTCCAGGCCGGGATTCCGGCGATGCTCTCGGCCCCGTCGACCCCGATCGTGTTGCCGGTGATCCAGGACGAGTCGGTACGGGACAGCAGCAGGATCGCCTCGGCCACGTCCTCCGGCCGGGTCAGCCGGCCGTGCGGGTTGGTGGCGCCGGCCTGGGCGACGAACTGGGTGTGCTCCGGGATCCGTTCCAGGGCCGGGGTGACGGTGACCCCGGCGCAGAGCGCGTTCACCGCGACGCCGTACCGGGCGAGTTCGCAGGCGAGCTGCCGGACGTGCGACTCCAGCGCGCACTTGGCGGCCGACACCGCGCCGTAGCTCGGCATCACCGAGGTGGCGCCGGAGCTGGTCATCGCGTAGACCTTGGCGCCCCGGTGCAGCAGTTTCGCCGCCATCAGGTCCTGCACCCAGTAGACGAGGCTGTGCGCCATCACGTCGACGGTCATCTCCAGCTGCCGCTGGCCCAGCGTCCGGTCCCAGCCGGCCCGCGGCAGGTACGGCAGCAGCGAGCCGAACGCCAGCGAGTGCAGTACGACGTGCAGCCCGCGTTCCCCGGTCAACTCGGTGATGGTGGGCAGCAGTTGCTCCCGGGCCGAGCGGCTGGACGCGTTGACGTTGAACAGGTGCGCCTGCACCCCGTACCCGCGCAGTTCCGCCTCGAGGTCCCTGGCCGCCTGGGCCCGCTCCCCCATGTCCAGGTGCACCCCGATGACGTTGCCGCCCTCCCGGGCCAGCGCCAGCGCGGTCGCCCGCCCCATGCCGCTGGACGCGCCCAGCAGCAGACTCCACGTGCCTTCCAGGGGAATCAGCATCCCGCGCTCCTTTGTGTCGATCCGGCCGTACGCCAGATCCGGACCATCGCCACGTTTCCGGTGCCGGCCGCGGTGACCAGCAGGCTGTCCCCGTCGGCGGCCCGCAGCCGGTCGGCCAGCCGGAGCATCGGGGTGAGGCTGCCGGCGGCGGGCGGGCCGGCGTCGCGCACCGGGCCGACGGCGGCCGGCACCGCCCCGGCCACCAGCTCGCTCACCGGCGAGTCGTCCAGCAGCGCGTACACCGGGACCTGGTCGGCGCCGAGGTCGAGGGCCGCCTGCCGGAGCACGGCCACGGCCCGCTCCCGGGCCGCCCCGGCGCCGAGCCGGTGCGGCGGCAGCAGCAGGGTCCGGACCGCGCACCTGCCGTAGCCGGTGACGCCGCGCGCCGCCGCCCGCTCCGGCGGCTCCAGCACCAGCACCACCGCGCCCTCCTCCGGTGCCGCCGCCTCGGGCGCCGGCACCGCCTGCTCCATCGCCCCGGCGAGCAGCAGGTCGGCGCGACCGGCGGCGAAGGCCCGCGCCCCGACCTGCACCGACTCCAGGCCGGCGACGAGCGGCGAGATCAGGGTCAGGCTGATCCCGGTGAACCCGTGCTCCATCGACAGCCGGCTGGTCAGCACGTTTACCGCGCCGTACGGTGCGGTGACCGGGCTCAGCTCGCTGGCGTGCTCGGCGATCACGGTGCGGTCCTGCTCGTCGTGCAGCGCAGCCGCGCCGTTGTTGGTGCCGACCACCACGCCCCGGTCCTGCTCGGCGGCGCCGACCAGGCAGTCACCGGCGTCGGCGAGGGCCTGCCGCCCGGCGACCAGCAGGTACTGGCAGGCGGCCGGCAGGTACTTGTAGCCGCGCCGCCCGAGCTGGGTGCGTACGTCGAACCAGGCCCCGTCGGCCGCCGGCCGCTGCACCGGTGGCGCGCAGACGCCGATCCCGGTCACCACGACCTGCCCGGCGACCGGAGGTGGCCCAGCGGCAGGAAGGTCCCGTGCGACCGGGGAATCCCCAGCGGCCGGAAGAGGTCCGGCGGAGAGGCTGTCGAGCTGCCCCGCCGGTGCGTCCAGCCCTGGCGGCCGGCCGACGACCCCGATCAGGTCCCGGCTCATCCGCCGGCCCCCGCGAGCACCAGCGACACGTTGTTGCCGCCGAAGGCGTACCCGTTGACCATGACCCGGTCGGACCCGAGCGGGGTGACCTCGCCCTGCGGCAGCCAGACCTGGCACTGCGGGTCCTGCTCGGCGATCGGCACGTTCGGCGGCACGGTCCGGTGCCGCAGGATCAGCGCCGCCGCCACCGCCGCGACCGCGGCCGCCGCGCCGCCGGTGTGCCCGATCAGCGCCTTGAGGCTGTAGAGCGGCACGTCGGCACCGAGCACCTCGTTCAGGGCCCGGCTCTCCACCACGTCGTTGAGCTGGGTACCGGTGCCGTGCGGCAGGACGCAACCGATCCGGTCCCGGTCGGCACCGGTGGAGTCCAGCGCCGCCCGCATCGCCCGGACGATCTGGGTACCCTCCGGCTCCGGCGCGGTCAGGTGGTAGGCGTCGCAGGTCCAGCCGGAGCCCTCCACCACGGCCCGCACGGCGGCGCCCCGGGCCCGGGCGTGCTCGACCGACTCGACCACCAGTGCGCCGGCGGCCTCGCCGAACGAGGTACCCCGGCGGTGCCTGTCGAACGGGCGGCACCGGACCGGGTCCACCGCGCCCATCCGGTTGAAGCAGGCCAGCATCACCCGGCTGTACGCGTCCGCGCCGACCGCCAGCACCACGTCCGCCTCGCCGGAGCGGACCAGGTCGGCGGCGGCACCGAGGGCGAACCCGCCGGCCGCGCAGGCGTTGCTGATCGTGGTCACGACACTCAGCGGCCCGAGCCGGTCGGCGACCGCCGAGGCGACACCGACCTCGGTGGTGAACCGGGCGGCCGGCTTGCCGCCGTCGGCCCGCCACTGCTCGTGCAGGCTCGCGTCACCCATGCAGGTGCCCAGGGCCAGCCCGATCCGGGAACCGGCCGTCGCCGGCCCGCCCAGCGGCAGGCCGGCGTCGGCGACGGCCTCATCGATCGCGGTCAGCGCCAGCCGGGACGTCCGGGCGAGCGCCTGCGACTGCGCCGGCAGGTCGGCGTCGGGTACGCCCTGCACCGCCGGCACGTCCATGTTCGCGTACGGGTCCGGCACGGGACCCGGGTCGGTAACCAGTGCCGCCATCATCGCGTCCCAGAGGGCGCGCGTACCACTGCCGTGGCACGTGACGACACCGAGGCCGGTGATGGCGACGCCGGTCATCGACGCGTACTCGGAGCAGCCGGCGTGCCTTCCAGCGCGCTGGCGAGACGGTCGTCGAAGTCCACCAGGCTCCAGTCGCGGCGATTCTCGATCACCGCGTACCCGTGGGTGATCTTCCCCGTCGCGGTCGGCACCAGGATGCCGTCCCGGAGCACGTAGCAGTCCATCCGGGAGGTGTAGGTGAGCCGCTTGAAGACGTTCTCGACGGTGAAGACCGTGTAGAGGTCCTCCTCCATCCGCGCCTCGTCCAGGATGGTGATCCGGGAGTGCGGCACCACCGGAATCCAGTCCTGCTCGTCGAGCAGCCGCTTGATCGAGACGTTCCGGTCGGCCAGGAAGAGGTCGACGACCTCCTCCATCTGCCGCAGGTAGCCGGACATCTGCATCCGCTCGGTGAAGTGGCAGTAGAAGTACGGGATCCGCCACTTCCAGGCGTACGCGTTGCGCCCGGCGGTCAGCCCGGCCAGCAGGTCGCCCTCGGGCGCCGGGCCGGCGGCGGCCGGCCGGGTCACCTTGACCGGCGACTGCCCCAGCCGCGACACCGTGTACGGGGCCAGCTCGGCCGGGACCGGCTGGGCCGGGTGCCCGTGCGGGTCGAGGCGCAGCTCCACCCGGACCTTGGCGCTGACCGCCTTGATCGGCGGTGCGCCGTTTACCGAGATCTCCACCGCGAAGGCGAGCGCGTCGCCGGGCAGCGGCCGGACCTCGGCCGTGGCCACGTCGTCGATGTGGAAGGCGTGGGTGATCCGGCTGTCGATGTCGACGACGTCGACGCAGAGGCCGTGCCGCTCGTAGAGCCCGCCGGGCGCGAAGCCGCGCTGCCGCAGGTGGTCGAGGACGGCCTCCTCGACCAGGTAGTTGACGTGCTTGAAGCCGATCCAGGTGCAGATGTTGGACCCCTCGTACCGGGGCCGCAGCTCCACACGGGTCACGCCGTCCGCGGCTGGTTCGGAGACGGGACGGGGTGCCAGGGTCGTCGAGTTCACGTGCGCTCCAGATGTGTGTCGAGGATCGGGTCCGGGCTTGTGTCGGCGGGCGACAGCGGGTGGGCGAAGTCCGCCACCAGGGCGGCGAACCGGTCGGGGTGTTCGGCCATCGCGAAGTGGCCGCAGTCGGCGAGCAGGGCGTACCGGCCGTCGGGTGCGGCGTCGGCCAGCGCCCGCCCGTCACCGGGCCGGGCGGCGAAGTCGCCGTCGCCGGAGACCACCAGCAGCGGCAGCGCCAGCTCGGCGACGGGCAGGAACGGGGTACGCAGGTAGGCGTCGAAGAAGCGCATCCAGCCGTACGGGCCGATCCGTTCCCGGACCCGCTCGCCCATCGCGGCACGTACCTCGGCGGGCAGCCCGGCCGGGGCACTGACCCGGATCCCCTCTTCGAGGATCCGGTGGAACTGGTTGAGATAGAAGTCGATGGCCGCCCAGTCGAAGTCGTCGGCGGCCGGCCGGTAGAAGGGCGAGACCAGCACCACCGCCCGGGGCAGCGGCACCCCGGCCAGGGCCGGCGGCACGGTCACCGGCGGCGCCATCGCCGGCCGGATGGGCTCCGGCGCCGCGTCGACCACGCCGACCCGGCCGAGCAGTTCCAGCAGGGTGTTCGCGGCGAACGAGTGCGCGACCACCAGGTCGGCGCCGCCGGGTACCCCGGCCAGGGCCTGTGCCGCCGAGCCGGTGGCGTCGGGCCGGTGGCTCCAGCCGGTGTCACCGGCGCTCGCCCAGGGCAGCTCGGCGTCCCACAGTTCCAGCCACCGCGGTGCCCGCGACTCGAACGGGTCCCAGATGGCCCTGCTGCTGCCCAGGCCGTGCAGCAGCAGGGTGCGCACCGGCCGTGCCCCGGCACCGGGCCGCCGGCACCGGACCGGCACTCCGGTCGACGCCAGCCGGTCCGCCCTCGGCGGCGCGACGGTGCTCATCGCCGGTCTCCGGCGGCGGTGAGCAGCAGCGCCGCCGCCACGTCCGAGCCGTCGCCGTCGGTGCTGGCGAGTACAGCACCCCGGTCGTGCCCGTTCAACCAGGCGGTACCGGCGACGCACTGGAGCACACCGAGCGCCCCGGAGCAGTGCCCGTGGTACGCGGTCAGGTCGTGGCTGGTCTGCTCGGTAATCCCGGCCGGTCCACCCGCCCCGGCACCGAACCACATGTCCACCGGACGCGGGTCGGTACGCCGGATCGCGGCCACCGCCGCCGGCTGGTCCGCCTTGCGGGCGTACGGGCCGAGGTCGGCGAGCGCCTCGACGCCGCGGTCCCGTACCGCCGTCGCCGACTCCAGGACCAGCGCCGCGGCACCGTCGAAGAGCCGCAGATCGTCATCGTCCTTGCTCCGACCGCCGCTTACCAGGTGCCGGACCGGCGCGTTCGCCGGCTCGACCCCGACCACCAGCACCCGGTCGACCCGGCCGGCCAGCACCAGCAGCCGGCCCCAGTTGACCGCGTCGAGCCCGGAGGTCGCCCCGTTGCACACCGTCAGGTTGGCGCCGCGCAGCCGGAACCAGATCGCCAGCCAGGACGCGATCACGTTGCTCGCGGTGGCCGGCAGGTTCATCGGGCTCAGCCCGACGTAGGTCTCCTCGGCGATCGTCGAAACCGTGTCGCAGACCGTGTCGACGTTGCCGTAGTTGGAGCTGACCACCACGCCGACGCTCTCGCCGGGGACGGTCAGGCCCGGGTCGCCGAGCAGTCCGGCGTCGGCCAGCGCGTCCCGGCCGGCGCAGAGTGCGAGCCGGGTGGCCCGGTCCTTGTAGCGCAGTCCCTTGCGGTCCAGGCGCCGGGTCGGATCGTCGGAGTCGGTGCCGGCCGGGGTACGCCGGAGCAGGTCGTCGGGGCCGGCGATCCCGGAGACCGCCACCCCCACCCCGCTGACCACCACGTCCGCCGCAGCGACCTCCGCCGCAGCCGTCTGCACCGGAGCCATGTCCACGGGAGCCATCAGGACACCTTCTCCACGACCGCGACGGCGTTCAGCCCGCCGAAGCCGAACGAGTCCACCTGGGCGACCCGCAGGGTGGTCAGCTCGGCGTGCTCGCGTACCAGTCGGAAGCCGTCGACCTCGTCGATCGGGTTGTCCAGACCGAGGATCGGCGGTACCACCCCGGAGCGCAGCGCCTCGACCGCCACCACCAGGCTGTGCAGCCCGGAGGCGCCGGCGGTGTGCCCGGTCATCGACTTGATCGCGGTCATCCACGGCGAGGGCGCCACCCCGGAGAAGACCTCCCGGACGGCCTGCGCCTCGGCCTCGTCGTTGAGCGCCGTCCCGGTGCCGTGCAACATCAGCAGGTCGATGTCGGCCGGCTCCACCCCGGCCCGCCGGTGCGCCTCCCGGGTGACCAGCGCGATGCTCTTGGCGTCCGGTGCGGACGGGTGGTAGGCGTCGCAGTTCACCGCCACGCCCCGGACCCGGGCGTGCCGGTGTCCGGGGCCGGGGCCGTCCGTCTCCCGGCGCAGCACCACGGCCACCGCGCCCTCGCCCTGGAGCATGCCCCGGCGGTCCCGGTCGAACGGCCGCACCTGCTCGGGCGCCTCCGGATAGCAGCGGTCCAGCAGCCCGTAGGTGCTCTCGGTGATGGTGTCGACCCCGGCCACCACGACGGTGTCGGCGACTCCGAGGTCGAGCAGGTCCATGCCGAGCCCGAGGGTGTAGATCGAGGCCGAGCAGGCGTTCGCCACGGTGTGCGTGTCGGTGGCGCCGAACCGCTTGCGCAGCGCGGCACCGAAGTGCAGGTCGCGGGCGTCGAACGGCACGCCGTCGCGCCAACTCAGCTCGACCGAGCGCAGTTCGCGCAGTGTGGTGCCGACCAGCACCGGAGTGTCGCCGAGGTCGTCGTCGAGGCCGGCGTCGGCCAGCGCGGCACCGACCGCCTGCTCCAGCCACCGGCTGGCCCGCAGGGTCTCGTCGCAGCCGGGTCCCGGCCGGTCGTCGATCTCGTACGCGTGCTGCGCCCGGTACCGGCTGCGGTCGAAGCCACGCAGTTCGGCGAGCCCGCTGTAGCCGGCACAGAGCGAGTCGAAAAACTCGACGGTACTGCCGCCGATGCTGGCCACCGCGCCCATCCCGACCACAAGCGCGGTCATGGCGACACCTCGTCGTACCTGCCGAGGATCAGCACCGCGTTGTTGCCGCCGAAGGCGAGGGCGTTGTTCTGCACCACCCGCAGCTCGGCCTCCCGGGCCACGTTCGGTACGCAGTCCAGCCCGCACTCGGGGTCGGTCTCGACGTGGTTGATGGTCGGCGGGATGAACCGGTGGGTGATGGCCAGGGCACAGGCGGCCGAGGCCAGCGCGCTCGCCGCCCCCATGGTGTGCCCGATCATCCCCTTGATCGAGACCGTGCGCGGAGCAGCCTGCCCGAAGACCTGCCGGATGGCGCCGGCCTCGGTGACGTCGTTCGCCTTGGTCCCGGTGCCGTGCGCGGAGATGAAGTCGATGTCCTCCGGCTTCACCCCGGCGTTGCGGTGGGCCAGCTCGATGCAGCGGGCGATGCTGTTCTGGTCCGGCGCGACCGGGTGGTACGCGTCGCAGTTGAGCCCGTAGCCGAGCACCTCGGCGTAGATCCGGGCACCCCGGGCCCGGGCCGAGTCGAGGCTCTCCATCAGCAGGATGCCGGCGCCCTCACCGGTGAGGATGCCCTTGCGGTTGCGGTCGAACGGCTGGCACGCCTCCGGGGCGATGGTGCCGAGCCGGTAGAAGCCGGTGAAGGTCTTCCGGCACAGCGCGTCGGCACCGCCGCAGAGGGCGACGTCCACGTCACCGCTGCGGATCGCGTCCAGGCCGTACCCGACCGCGTAGTTCCCGGCCGCGCAGGCGGTCGGGATCGTCACCGTCTCGACGTCGGTCAGCCCGAGTTCGGCGACGATGCTCGACGAGAGGCGGCCGGCGGGCACCCGACGCGCCACGACCGGGTCGAAGTGCTCCGCCCCCCGGTCGACCTGGACCCCGACCAGTTGGTCGAGGTCGTGCGATTCGCCGTCAGTGGTCCCCACCGAGACCAATGCACGGCGGGACCGCAGCTCACCGAGGGACATGCCCGCGTCCGAGACCGCCATGCCGGCGGCGGCGGCCGAGAGCTGGCTCGCCCGGCCGAGCTGTGCCGGGTCGACGTTGTGCAGCCAGCGGGCCGGGTCGAAGTCGGTGATCTCGCACCCGTTGGCGTACGCGAACCCGGTCGTGTCGAACGCGGTGATCGGCTTGACCCCGCTCCGACCGGCCCGCAGCCCGGCGAGAAACTCCTCGACCCCGATTCCGATGCTGGTCACCACGCCGAGCCCGGTGACGACCACCCGGCGGGGCGATCGAGCATCGCCTGGCAGAACGCTCATCATCGCGCCTCACTCACCTGTAGTCTCCGACCCGACTCCGCCGTCCACGCGACGCGTTCAGGCGTTCGACGCCTCGCCGACGACGGCGTAAACGCCCTGCAGATTCACCATTCGGCTCAGTTCCGCCTGGTCGATCGTCACGTGCAGATTCCGCTCCAGGGCGGCGAGAATTTCGATCGCGAGCAGCGAGTCCGCACCGTGGTCCTCTTTGAACAGACTGGTCTCGGTGACCTCGTCGGCGTCGATTTCCAGAATCTCGCAGACGATCTCCTTGACCTGCTCGCGGTCGATGTCGGTGCTGGTGGTCGGGGTCGTGCTGCTCATGTCGCCTCCAGAAACGGAACGGTAGAGTGAATATCTCGATGGCTGACCTCGGCTGGCGGCGCCGTGCGCCTCATTGCCCGATACCGTTTGCCGCTCGGCCGTCTGGCGGCACCATCGGATCGCGGTACTGTCCCGAGTCTGTGAGCGGCGACTATATTTCTCCTATATGGCGACGGGCGGTTCGCCATATCCCGCCGCCGGGCTCGGCGATCTCGTCGGATCACCGCACACGGCTCCGGTGACGAGGGAAGCGACCGCCGCTCGCGGATGGCAGGGTGGGAAGATGGCAGTCGACATCGTCTACGAGACGCACTCGATCACCATCGACAACGAGGCCGGGTTGGCCACCGGCTGGCAGCCCGGCGAGCTCTCCGAGGCCGGCCGGCAGGAGGCCCGGAAACTGGGTGCGCGGCGCCGCGACGACGGGCTGCACGTCGTCTTCTGCTCCGACCTGGCCCGGGCGGTGCAGACCGTCGAGATCGCGTTCCCGCGCCGGCAGCTGCCGGTGCACCGGGACAGCCGGTTGCGCGAGTGCGACTACGGCGAGCTGACCGGGCGGCCGGTGGCCGAGCTTGCGCCGTTGCGCGTCGGCTACCTGGAGGAACCCTTTCCGGGAGGGCAGAGCTACCAGCAGGTGGTGGAGCAGACCCGCGACTTCCTTCGGGACCTGGTCGCCGCCTGGGACGGATGCCGGGTGTTGGTCGTGGCGCACTCGGCGAACCGGTGGGCGCTGGACCACCTGCTGCACGGGGTACCGCTCGCCCATCTGGTGACCGCGCCGTTCGACTGGCGCCCGGGCTGGACGTACCGGCTGCCGTCGGGCTGGGGCACGGACTCGGGCCGGCGCACGGACGGTCCGGCGCCGGAAGGTCGGTAACTCGCGGGCGGTCACTGCCCGGGCCTGCCTATTCTTGGCGACGACATGCAGACGCCACCGCCCGCCCCTGCCGTACCCGCCGCCGACCTTCCCGCACTCCGTGCCCGGCTGCCGGAGTTGATGTTCCGTGACCAGCGCCGGATCCAGCGCCGGATGGACGGGCTCGCCAAGATCCGTGATCTCGGACGGCGGCAGGCGGCCACCGCCGAGATCGCCGCCGAGATCGGTACCGCGGAGGAGCGGCTCGCCCGCCGCCGGGCCGCCGTACCGGTGATCACCTATCCGGCCGGGTTGCCGGTCAGCGAGCGCAAGGACGACCTGCTCGCCGCGATCCGGGACCACCAGGTGGTGATCGTGGCCGGCGAGACCGGCTCCGGCAAGACGACCCAGTTGCCGAAGATCTGTCTGGAGCTGGGTCGGGGTGTCCGGGGGTTGATCGGGCACACCCAGCCGCGCCGGCTGGCCGCCCGTACCGTGGCGGACCGGATCGCCGACGAACTCGGCACCGAACTGGGTGGGGTGGTGGGCTACAAGGTCCGCTTCACCGACCAGGTCGGCGACGGCACCCTGGTCAAGCTGATGACCGACGGCATCCTGCTCGCCGAGCTGCAACAGGACCGGATGCTGCGGCAGTACGACACGTTGATCATCGACGAGGCGCACGAGCGCAGCCTCAACATCGACTTCATCCTCGGGTACCTGCGGCAGCTGCTGCCCCGCCGGCCCGACCTCAAGGTGATCATCACCTCGGCAACCATCGACCCGGAACGCTTCGCCCGGCACTTCGCGGCGGGCGACGAGCCGGCGCCGGTGCTGGAGGTCTCCGGCCGGACCTACCCGGTGGAAACCCGCTATCGGCCGCTGGTAGAGCTGGCCGACGGCGAGGATGACGACGACGGGGAGAACGTCCGCGACCAGATCCAGGCGATCGGCGACGCGGTGCTGGAGTTGGCCGCCGAGGGGCCGGGGGACGTCCTGGTCTTCCTCAGCGGAGAACGGGAGATCCGGGACACCGCCGACGCGCTGGGCAAACTCGTGCAGAATCGCCCGGCGCTGCGGGACACCGAGATCCTGCCGCTGTACGCCCGGCTCTCCACCGCCGAGCAGCACCGGGTCTTCCAACCGCACCGGGGCCGCCGGGTCGTACTCGCCACGAACGTCGCCGAGACCTCGCTCACGGTGCCCGGCATCAAGTACGTGGTGGATCCCGGTACGGCCAGGATCTCCCGCTACAGCCATCGGCTCAAGGTGCAGCGGCTGCCGATCGAGCCGGTCTCGCAGGCGTCGGCGAACCAGCGCAAGGGGCGCTGCGGGCGTACCTCGGACGGGATCTGCATCCGGCTCTACGACGAGTCGGACTTCCTGTCCCGGCCCGAGTTCACCGACCCGGAGATCCTGCGTACCAACCTCGCCTCGGTCATCCTCCAGATGACCGCGATCGGGCTGGGCGACATCGCCGCGTTCCCGTTCATCGACCCGCCGGACAAGCGGAACATCGCCGACGGGGTCAACCTGCTGCGCGAGCTGGGCGCGCTGGAGGAGACCGGCGAGGGGGCCGGGCACCGGCTGACCCCGCTGGGCCGCCGGCTGGCACAGCTCCCGGTCGACCCCCGGCTGGCCCGGATGGTGCTGGAGGGCGAACGCAACGGCTGCGCCGCCGAGGTGTCGGTGATCGCCGCCGCCCTCTCGATCCAGGATCCCCGGGAGCGGCCCGCCGACCGGCAGGCCCAGGCCGACCAGGCGCACGCCCGGTTCACCGACAAGGAGTCGGACTTCTCCGCCCTGCTCAACCTCTGGCGTTACCTGCGCGAGCAGCAGCGGGCACTCTCGTCCAGCGGGTTCCGCCGGATGTGCAAGGCCGAATACCTGAATTACCTGCGGGTCCGGGAGTGGCAGGACATCCACTCCCAGCTCCGCCAGGTGCTGCGGGCCAGCGCCGGCGCGGCACCCGGCGAACGGCCGGGCCGGGGTCGGCGCGGCGGCGACTCCGCGCCCGACGGTGTCACGGGTACGACGACACCGGCCGGCGACGCAACACCGGAGAACGGCGCAACACCGGGGAACGGCGCGACACCGGAGAACGGCGCGACAGCGGAGAACATCGACACCGACCGGATCCACCAGTCGCTGCTCGCCGGGCTGCTCTCACACGTGGGGCTGAAGGAGACGCAGAAGAACGAGTACCTGGGCGCCCGGGGTGC
Source organism: Plantactinospora sp. CNZ320 (assembly GCF_002846275.1). Classification (NCBI taxonomy): domain Bacteria; kingdom Bacillati; phylum Actinomycetota; class Actinomycetes; order Micromonosporales; family Micromonosporaceae; genus Plantactinospora; species Plantactinospora sp. CNZ320. Next base: position 200,549 of record NZ_PJMP01000001.1, on the reverse strand, counting down.
CAGGTTCGCCCTCTTCCCCGGCTCGGCGCTGTTCCGCAAGCCACCGCGCTGGGTGATGGCCGCCGAGCTGGTCGAGACGTCCCGGCTCTGGGGCCGGGTCGCTGCCAGGATCGAGCCGGAGTGGGTCGAGGCGCTCGCCCAGCACCTGGTGAAACGCAGCTACAGCGAGCCGCACTGGGAGAAGAAGCAGGCCGCGGTGATGGCCTTCGAGAAGGTCACCCTCTACGGCATCCCGCTGGTCACCGGCCGGAAGGTCAACTTCGGCCGGATCGACCCGGTGCTGAGCCGGGAGCTGTTCATCAGGCACGCCCTGGTGGAGGGCGACTGGCAGACCCACCACAGGTTCTTCCACGACAACCGGGCCCTGCTCGACGAGGTCGAGGAGTTGGAGCACCGGGCCCGGCGCCGGGACATCCTGGTCGACGACGAGACGCTGTACGCCTTCTACGACCAGCGGATCCCCGCCGAGGTGGTCTCCGGCCGGCACTTCGACGCCTGGTGGAAGAAGACCCGCCGGGACCGGCCGGACCTGCTCGCCTTCGACCGGCAGATGCTGGTCAACCAGGGCAGGGGCGGGGTCGACGCGGCCGACTACCCCGACGAGTGGCACTCCGAGGGGGTGGCGCTGCCGCTGACGTACCGGTTCGAGCCGGGGACGGAGACCGACGGGGTGACGGTGGACATCCCGCTGCCGATGCTCAACCAGGTCGACGCGGAGAGCTTCGACTGGCAGGTACCGGGGCTGCGCGAGGAACTGGTGGTGGCGCTGATCCGGTCGCTGCCGAAGGCCGTACGCCGGAATTTCGTCCCGGTGCCCGACTTCGCCCGCGCGGCGCTGGCCTCGATCACACCCGGCCGGGAGCCGCTGCTCGACGCGCTGACCAGGGAACTGCGCCGGATGACCGGGGTGACAGTGCCCCGGGACGCCTGGGACCTGGCGAAGCTGCCGGCACACCTGCGCCCCACCTTCCGGGTGGTCGGCGAGGATCGGCAGACCGTCGCGGAGGGCAAGGACCTGCCGGCACTGCAACGGCAGCTCACCACCCAGGTACGCCGGATGGTGGCCGCCGCCGCCCCGGACGTCGAACGCTCCGGGCTGCGGGAGTGGAGCATCGGCACCCTGCCGCGCTCGATCGAGCAGGATCGGGCCGGCTACCTGGTGACCGCCTATCCGGCTCTGGTCGACGAGGGTGACAGTGTCGGGGTACGGGTCTTCGAGACCGAGGCCGAGCAGGGGCGACAGATGTGGGCCGGCACCCGGCGACTGCTCCGGCTGACCCTCGGCTCGCCGCAGAAGTTCGTCTCCGGTCGGCTCCCCAACGAGGCGAAGCTGGCGCTGAGCCGCAACCCGCACCGCAACGTGCAGGACCTGCTCGACGACGCCGCCGACGCGGCGGTGGACAAGCTGATGGCCGATGCCGGCGGGCCGGCCTGGGACGCCGAGGGCTTCGCCGCGCTGCGCGACCGGGTCCGGGCGGATCTGGTGGACACGACGTTCGAGGTCGTCGACCGGGTGCGCCGGGTGCTCGCCACCGCCTACGCGGTCGAGCAGCGGCTGGCCCGGACCAACAACCTGACCATGGTGGCGGCGCTGGCCGACATCCGCACCCAACTCTCCGGGCTGGTGCACCGGGGCTTCGTCACCGAGACCGGTTACGCCCGCCTCGCCGACCTGCCGCGCTATCTGACCGCGATCGAGCGCCGCCTCGACCGGCTGCCGCAGAACCCGCAGCGGGACCGCGACCAGCAGGCCCGGATCGCCCAGGTGCAGCAGGAGTACCGGGAGATGGTCGACGCGCTGCCGCCCGCGCGCCGGGACGCCGACGCGGTACGGCAGATCCGCTGGATGATCGAGGAACTCCGGGTGAACGTCTTCGCCCAGGCACTCGGTACGCCGTACCCGATCTCGGAACAGCGGATCTACCGGGCGATGGACCTCGCCGAGGCGGGCTGATCCGCCGTACGGGATCCGGGCGGATTCCGGCCGGTACCCGGTGCCGGGCCGGCTGTCCTATGATCCCCGGCGTTCGGTCCAACAACACGGGGATGGATCGCCATGACGCCGATTCGGTCGAGGCCGCACGCGCACGTCCGTCCGAAAGGCGCGCTGGCGCTGCTGCTCGTTGCCGTACTCGCAGCCACCGCCGCCGAACCTCGGGTCACCGAGGTGGTGCAGCCCAGATCGAGTGAGAGCGTCTCGTTCAGCGACGACTTCACCCGGGCGAACGGAGCGGTCGGCAACGGCTGGGCGGCGCTGCGCGGCGCCTGGTCCATCGTGGATGGTGCTGCGGTGGCCAGCGGCAGCAGCGAGCAGGTGTTGGCCCGCCCCGCGCTCTTCCTCGCCGACAGTTTCGACGTGACGACGTCGCTCGCCCTGCCGTCTCCGGCGCCGACCGCCCGGCGCTGGGCCGGGATCGCCGCGCAGGTGAAAGACCACGGCGACGGTACGCAGTCGTTCTACGCGCTGCGGATCGGGCAGAGCGGCACCGACGGCAGCCGGGCCCGCTGGCAACTGGTCCGGATCGGCCGCTCCGCCCCGGCGACGGAACCGTCGCTGCTCGCCGAGGGCGACCTGGCCGCCCTGCCGGGAACGGTGCTCGACCTGCGACTGACGGCGGTGTCCGGCGGGTCGGCCGTGCGGGTCCGGGTGGCCGGCGCCGCCGAGGTGGAGCGGATTGTCCGGCTGCGCGTGGCGGACCGGCTCTCCGGCGGCAACGTGGGGCTCTACTCGCAGAGCGGCGGCATCGGCCTGCGGCACTTCACGGTGACGGCGACGACCGGCCCCGGCTACCGCGCGTTCCACGACGGCTTCGAGCGGGCCGACGGTTCGGTCGGCAACGGCTGGCACGGCGCCCGGGGCGCCTGGAACCTCCGGGGCGGCGTCGCCGTACCGTCGGGCACCGAGGAACGCCTGATCTACCACCCCGGGACCACCCTGGGCGCCGGCTTCGTCCTCCGGGGCTCGCTCACCCTTCCGAAGCCCGCCCTCGGCTACCGGTCCTGGACCGGCCTCGCGTTCAACGTAACCGACCACGGCGACGGCACCCAGACCTACTACGTGCTGCGGATCGGCCAGTCGCTCGGCGACGGGAGCCAGGCGCTCTGGCAGGTGGTCCGGATGACCAGGTCGTCGTCGGCGGCCTCCGACGCGCTGCTGGCCGCCGAGCCGATACCAGCGGCACCGGGAACCGCCCTCGCCGTCGAGGTGGAGTCCAGGAATCGGGGTACCGGCGTGCACGTCACCGTGCATGTCGAGGGCGCGCCGAGCGGCCGGGCCGCCGTCGAGCGGTACGTCGGACTGCGGTTCCGGGACCTGCTCTCGGGCGGCCGGGCGGGACTGTACTCGCAGGCGGGTGCGGTCGGACTCCGGAGCTTCGGGGTGGAGACCAGCCTGCTGCCGGCCAGCCCGCCAGCCGATCCGGGCCCGTTGAACTGCGCGCCGACCACGCCCGGCGACTACGTGCTGCCCGGCGGGAACCGGACCGTGGCCCAGGTGGTCGACGTCGGGCAGACCTGGGGCGGGCACCCGGTGGAGCAGTCGACGCTGACCACGGGCAGCCACCAGTACGTGGCCTACTACGACGGTGACCGCCGGATGACGGTCGCCCGCCGGGCGTTGGATTCCACCACCTGGACCTACCGGCGGCTGGACTCGGTCCTCGGCTGGGACAGCCACAACTCGGTGACGATGGCGCTGGACAGCACCGGGCACCTGCATGTGTCCGGCAACATGCACGACGTTCCGCTGGTGTATTTCCGGACCACCGTCGCCGGGGATGTCTCGACCCTGGTCCGGGTGCCGACCATGGTGTCCGCCGAGCGCGAGAACTCGGTCACCTATCCCCGATTCCTCCAGAACACCAACGGAGACCTGCTCTTCAGCTACCGCAACGGCGGCAGCGGCGCCGGCGTCAACTACTACAACAGGTACGACCCGGCCACTCGGAGTTGGTCGAGCCTGCTGTCGACCCCGTTCATCGACGGGGAGGAGCGCAACGCGTACCCCGAGGGGCCGGTCCGGGGCGGGGACGGCTTCTGGCACATGGCCGTCATGTGGCGTGACACGCCGGACGCGGGTAGTTCGAGCATGCCTTCGTACCTGCGCAGTCGTGACCTGGTGCGCTGGGAGGACAGCACCGGCCGGCCGATTCCGCTGCCGGCGACGTACCACAGCGTCGAGGGGGTCGACGCGGTGCCGACGTACAGCGGTGCGGTCAACGGCAACCTGAAGCTGGGACTGGACCGCGACAACCGGATCGTGCTGACCTACCTGAAGTACGACTCCGCGCTCGGGCACCAACTCTTCGCGGCCCGCCCGAACGGCCCCGGCGACTGGCAGGTCACCCAACTGACCAACTGGACCGGTCGGTGGGAGATCGGCGGCGGCGGTTCGCTGCCACAGTTCACCGCCCAGTTGCACGGCAACCCGACAACCCTGCCGGACGGGAAGCTCCGGATTCCCTACTCCTGCCACGGCGCCCGGCGGTCACTGGTCGTCGAGCCGAGTTCGATGGCGGTGGTCGCCGACGTACCGGAACCCCCGCTGCCGGCGGAGGTGACCCGGGTGCGTTCGCCGTTCCCGGGCATGCAGGTTCGCCTGGCGGCCTCCCAGTCCGGCGACCGGACGTACGCGCTGCGCTGGGAGAGCCTGCCGGCCAATCAGGATCAGCCCCGCCCGCCGGAGCAGACCCCACCGCCCCAGCCCTTGCGGGTGTACGTGCTGACGGCCACCCCGTAACCGCTGACGGGTGGCGAGCGCCACAGCGATCGAGGCCCTGACCAGTTGGAATGTCGGTGCTCCGGTTGAGTATGCTGATCGGCGGCCATCCAGAGCGACCGAGAGACCTGGCTCGTCGACGTCGCAGCAACCCCCCACCGTGGGTGCGGGTGCTACCGCCAGGACCGATGGAGGTTCCGAAGTGCGCAGCATCCGAGCCGGGCGGACGAGCCGGCTGCATGTCACCTGGCACCGGTGGCGTCGACACGTCGACCTCTGCCGGACCAGCACCATGCTCTGTCGGGCCTCGGCCTGACCGCGACCGCCGGTCGGCGGCATTCCGACCATCTCGTCAGCACCCCCTGAGCGACGCCGTTCCCCGCTGCCCTTGACCTGACCGGTCGGGGTGGTCCTTCGGCACGCCGTCGCCGGATATTTCATGGAGTTTCAGCACAATGCGTATTAAAACTCTTGCCACCCGCCTCCTCGCCGGGGTCGCCGCCGTCACCCTGCTCGGCGCGGTCGCCGCCTGCGGCGGCTCGTCGTCGGGCGACACCGCCGACAACCCGTACGACCTGCTGCAACCCGGGACCCTGCGGGTGGGCACCCTGACCGACGCCCCGCCGAACGTCTTCCTCAAGGACGGAAAGTTCACCGGCTTCGACAACGACCTGATGACCGCCGTCGCCGGCAAGCTCGGGCTCCGGGTGGAGTTCGTCGGCACCGAGTTCTCCGCGCTGCTCGCCCAGGTGAACAACCACAAGTTCGACGCCGGCTCGTCGTCGATCACCATCACCGAGGCGCGGCGGAAGACCGTCGACTTCACCAACGGGTACGACTTCGGCTACTTCGGACTCGACGTACCGGCCGGCTCGCCGATCAGGAGTTTCGCCGAGTTGAAGGGCAAGCGGGTGGTCGTGGTGCAGGGCACCGTGCAGGACGACTACGCCACCAAGGAGGGCCTCGACCCGGTCCGGGTACCCGACTACAACGGCGCGATCAACCAGCTCAAGGCGAAGACCGCCGACGCCTGGATCGCGCCCGCCGAGATCGGTGAGAAGTCCGCACAGGAGAGTGGCGGCAAGATCGTACTGGCCGAGAAGCAGCTCAGCTCGGCGCCGACCGCGTTCGCTGTGGCCAAGGGCGCCGACCCGCTGCGCGAGGCGCTGAACTCCGCACTCGACCAGGTGATCGAGGACGGCACCTGGACCCGCCTCCAGGAGCAGTACTACCCCGGGCGGCCGATACCAGAGACGTTCAAGCCGGGCAGCGGCACTGTGACGTACCCGCCGGTCAAGGCCGGTCCGACGAGCCCGGCCGCCACCCCGGCGAGCTGACCCGGCGAGCACCTCAGACAGCCGTCGGCCGGCCGCCCCGCGCGGCCGGCCGACGGCTGGCGGAACCGAGACAGGTGAGGCGATGGAGACCCTGGCGACACTGTGGGAGACGTTCTTCGACTGGGAGTCGATGCGCGAGGCGCTGCCCGAGATGCTCACGGTCGGGCTGCCGAACACGCTGCTGCTGGCGCTGCTCTCGGCGATCCTGGGAACGCTGCTCGGCATGCTGCTGGCGATGGCCGGGCTGGCCCGGACCCGGTGGCTGCGCTGGCCGGCCCGGATCTACACCGACGTGTTCCGGGGACTGCCGGCCGCCGTCACCATCCTGCTGATCGGGGTCGGGCTGGCGCCGCTCGGGCTCGCCTGGTGGGGACCCAACCCCTATCCGCTGGGCATCCTGGCGCTGTCGCTGATCGCGGCGGCGTACATCGGGGAGATCTTCCGGTCCGGCATCCAGAGCGTGGAGGCCAGCCAACTGGAGGCGACCCGGGCGCTGGGCCTGTCGCACGGTGCCGCCATGCGCCTGGTGATCATCCCGCAGGGCGTACGCCGGGTCCTGCCGGCCTGGGTCAACCAGCTCATCGCACTGATCAAGGACTCCAGCCTGGTCTACTTCCTCGGCCTGGTGGCCAGCCAGCGGGAACTGTTCCGGATCGGCCAGGACTACGCGGCGAACACCGGCAACGAGTCCGCACTGCTGCTCGCCGGAATCTTCTATCTGGTCATCACCGTGCCGCTGACCCACCTGGTCAACTGGGTCGACCGGCGGCTGCGCGACGGCCGGGCCGGTGGCCCGGAACCCGACGAGGAGGATCCGGTGGCGCTGGCCGGCGGGACCGCGCTACCGGCGGGTGGAAGGGGAACCCAGCATGCCTGACTCTGTCACTCCGACGGTGTCGACCCGGCCCGCCGAGGCGGGTCTCGGATACGAGTCGGTGAGCGTCGCGACCCGGGACGTGCACCTGTCGTTCGGCCGGCACCAGGTGTTGCGCGGCATCGACATCGAGGTGGGCCGGGGCGAGACCGCCTGCGTGATCGGCCCGTCCGGCTCCGGGAAGTCCACCCTGCTGCGGGTGGTCAACCGGCTGCTCGAGCCGGACCGGGGCGACGTACTGCTCGACGGCGTGAGCGTGCTCGACCAGGACCCGGACGCGCTGCGCCAGCGGATCGGCATGGTCTTCCAGCAGTTCAACCTCTTTCCGCACATGACGGTGCTGCGCAACGTCACGCTCGCTCTCCGGCAGCTCAGGAAGCTCTCCAGGGACGAGGCGAACGAAGTGGCGCTGCGCCAACTCGACCTGGTCGGGCTGCGGCACAAGGCGGACGTACGCCCCGGTCGGCTCTCCGGCGGTCAGCAGCAGCGGGTGGCCATCGCCCGGGCGCTGGCGATGTCGCCCCGGGTGATGCTCTTCGACGAGGCGACCTCGGCGCTCGACCCCGAACTGGTCAAGGGCGTGCTCTCGCTGATGGCGGATCTGGCCGGTCAGGGCATGACGATGCTTGTCGTCACCCACGAGATGGGCTTCGCCCGACAGGTCGCCGACCAGGTCGTCTTCCTGGACCGGGGTCGGGTGGTCGAGGCCGGCCCACCGGCCCAGATCTTCGAGGCCCCGCGCAGCGCCCGGCTCGGCCAGTTCCTCTCCCAGGTCCTCTGATCGGACTGCCTGCCGGGGCACTGGTCCTGTGATCGGTGTGTGCCTGCGGGTGCGCTCCCGGTCAGCCGTGCGGCCTGACCGGGAGTGCCGACAGGCCACGCAGCAGCAGGCTGGACCGCCAGCCGATCTCCTCGGGCGGCACCGCCAGGCGCATCCCAGGAAACCGGCGGGCCAGGGCGCCGAAGGCGACCTGCCCCTCCAGCCGGGCCAGCGGCGCGCCGAGGCAGTAGTGGATGCCGTGCCCGAAGGCGAGGTTGGGGGTGGCCGGGCGGTCCAGGTCCAGCCGGTCCGGCTCGGGGAACCGGTCCGGATCCCGGTTGGCCGAGAGCAGGGACACCAGCACCGACGCGCCCTGCGGAATCGTCTGGCCGCCCAACTCGACCGGCTCCATCGCGGTCCGGAACGAGGCGTTCTGCACCGGGCCCTCGTAGCGGAGTACCTCGTCGATCGTCCCGGGCAGCAGCGCCGGCTCGGCCACCACCCGGGCCCAGCGCTCCGGCTCGGCCAACAGCAGCAGCATGCCGTTGCCGATCAGGTTGACGGTGGTCTCGTGTCCGGCGATCAGGAACAGGTAGACCATCGAAACGAGCTCGTCGTCGGTGAGCCGGTCGCCCTGCTCGTGCACCGCGATCAGCGCGGAGAGCAGGTCGTCGGCCGGCTGCTCGCGCTTGGCCGCCAGCAGCGTACGGATGTAGCCGACGATCGCGGTCAACGCGGGTGGCAGTCCGGCCGGGTTCATCGGGCCGGTCACGATCGCATCGGTCCAGCTCCGGAAGTCGGCCTGGTCCTCGGCCGGTACCCCGAGCAGTTCGCAGATCACCTGGATCGGCAGCGGGAAGGCGAAGCGGTCGATCAGGTCCACCTGTTCGGCGCCGGCGATGCCGTCCAGCAACTGCTCGGTCAGCTCCTCGATCCGGGGCCGCAGTGCGGCGACCCGGCGTGCGGTGAACGCGCCGGAGACCAGCCGCCGCAGCCGGGTGTGGTCGGGCGGGTTCAGCGCCAGCATGTGCCGGCCCACCGCCCGGGCCACGTCGTCCGGGATCATCCCCCGATAGTTGAACCCGCCGGCCGAGGTCGCCTTCGCCAGCCGTGGGTCGCCGAGTGCCCGCTGGGCGTCCTCGTAGCGGGTGACGACCCAGGCGGTGACTCCGGTCGGCAGCGTGACCTCCACGACCGGGCTGTCCCGACGCAACTCGGCGAGAACTCCGTGCAGATCGGCGGCGGACCCGAACGGATTGGTTGTCGACATTCGTCTCCCCCGCACGACAGGTGGGCGGCCCGGCGGCCGGAGCGGATCCGCGCTCCCTCCATGCTGCCACCGTCGCCTTGCTGCCACCATCGCCTTGCTGCCACCGTCGCGCACTGCGCAGAGTGAACGGTTGTGAAAGGTGGCGGGCTATGATCTTGCGCATGGCGCTGCTGCACCGGGCCACTCTGCATCCCGGCAAGCTCGAACTACTGGCGGACTGGCTGCCCGGCCGGCGCTGGTACCAGGGACCGGCCGCCGCCGACGTCGTCCGCGTAGCGAGCTTCCGGTTCGACGACCCGGACGGAGCGGTAGGGATCGAGACGATGCTCGTCAGGTCCGGTGACGGGCCGGTGCACCAGGTTCCGCTCACCTACCGGGCCGCACCACTACCCGGCGGCGACGACTGGCTGATCGGCACCACCGAGCACTCGGTGCTCGGCCGCCGCTGGGTGTACGACGCCTGCGGCGACCCGGTCTACGCCAGCGCACTGGCCGCCGCGATCGCCACCGGCGGCGGCCAGTCCGAGGAGTTCTTCGAGGTCGACGGGGTACGCGAGGTCCGCCCGCCGAACATGACCGTGACCGGCGGCGGCACCCCGGGCAGCACCGTACCGCCGGTGCACGTTGTCCACCGGGTGGTCGAGGACGAGTCGACGACGATCGTCACGGACGCGGCGGAACTCACCGTCCTCCGCCGCCCCGAGAACGGAGCCGGCGGGCTGAACGGCGGCACGCCGAGCAGCGCCGCCCTGACCGGCAGCTGGCCCGGCCAGCCGACCCCGGTGGCGCTGGCATACGCCGTCCTGCGCTGAGGCAGGACACGCCGCCCTGTGCTCAGGCCGGACCGCCCGGGCGGCGCCACGGCCGGGGACCTGTCGCCCCCGGCCCGGCACCACCCCTGCGGTCAGCGGCGGCCGAGGAGTTCGGCGACCCGGAGGAAACCGTCCGAGCCGTGGCCGAGCCCGATCACCCGGCGGGTCAGCCCCTCGACCGCCCGCATCACGCTCGCGTCGATCCCGTGCCCCTCGGCGGCGTGCACGATGTGCGCCATGGTCGAGGCGGCCGAGGTGATCGGATTGTCCGCGCCGGAGTAGCTGCCGTCCTCGACCTCCGCCGCCGTCTCGGCGAAGATCGGCGGCAGGATCGCGCCGATCCCCTGGGCGAAGGGGGCGAGTTCCAGCGCGGTGATCCCCTCCGCCCGGGCCACCGCCACCGCGTGCGCCCACCCCGCCATCGAGGTCCAGAAGATGTCGAGCAGTGCGATGTCGTAGGCCGCCGCTCGGCCGATCTCCTCGCCGACGTGGGTGTGCGTACCGCCCAGCCGCTCCAGCACGGGCCGGTGCCGCTGGAAGAGGTCACTCGGACCACTGTGGATGAACGCGCCGTCCGGGGTACCGATGGTCGTGGTCGGCGTCATGATCGCGCCGTCCAGGTAGTCGATGCCGTGCTCCGCCGCCCAGACGGCGATCTCCCGAGCCCGCTGCGGGGTGTCGGCGCTGAGGTTCGCCACCGTACGCCCCTTGAGCGCGTCGGCGACGCCGTCGGCCCGCAGGATGGCCTCCGCCGCGTCGTTGTTGACCACGCAGACCACGGTCAGGTCGCTCGCGGCAACCGCCTCCGCCGCCGAGCCGGCGCCGGCCGCGCCCCGCTCGACCAGGGCGGTCTCCCGGCCGGGGGTCCGGTTCCAGACCGTGGTGGACAGGCCGGCGTCGAGGAAGGCGCCGGCCAGGGCCCGGCCCATCGGACCGAGGCCGAGTACCGTGACAGTGGACTGTTCGGGGTGTGCGGACATGCTTGAGTACTCCTGAACTTGTGCGAACTTGAGCAAAAGGGATGACATGACGCGCAGCCGTGCCCGGGATCTGAACGTCTGCGGGGTGACCGCCGCGATCAACGTGATCGACGGCAAGTGGAAGACTTCGCTGCTCTGGCTCCTGGAATCCGGTCCGCACCGTCCCGCCGAGCTGCGCCGTCAGTTGCCGGGCCTCACCGAGAAGGTGCTGACCCAGGCGCTACGCGAGATGGAGAGCGACGAGTTGGTGCACCGGGAGGTGCACGACGTGCTGCCGCTGAAGACGGTCTATTCGCTTACCCCGTTCGGCCGCGACCTGGCCGGGGCGTTGGCACCACTCTCCGACTGGGGACACCGCCGTCTGGACAAGCTCGCCGCCGCCCAGTCGTCGGCCTCCTGACGCACCGCCGACCTCCCGTCGATCCGGATCCGGGCGGCCGTCCGACCGCCCACAAACAGGTTCGCCCGGCGCGCGACGGCCGACAAGTACGCACAAAAAAGTGGCTATCCCGCGCGGCTCGCGCGTCCGCGACGCGGCTGGGGCGGTCAAGGCGTGAGGATGATCTTTCCTTTGGTACGCCCGGTCTGGCCGATCTCGTGCGCCCGGGCGACCTCGTCGAGCGGGAACACCCGGTCCACCTCGACCCGGAGCTGGCCCGCGCCCACCAGAGCGGCGAGGGAGAGCAGCCCGGCACGGTCCGCCTCGACGATCATGAACCGGGCACGCCTGCCCTGCCGGGCCGCCTCCTGGGCCAGGTACGCCTCGGCCGGCGAGGCGAGCGCCACCAGGATGCCGCCCGGACGCAGGGTACGCAGCGATCGTGGCCCGTACTCACCGCCGATGGGGTCCAGCACCACGTCGATGTCCCGAAGGTGGCTGGCGAAGTCGGTGGTGGTGTAGTCGAGAACCTCGTCGGCGCCCAGCCCGGCGACGAACGCGTGCTTCGCGGCGCTGGCGGTGCCGATGACGTACCCGCCACGCGCCTTGGCGATCTGCACGGCGAGGTGGCCGACGCCGCCCGCCGCCGCGTGCACCAGTACCCGCTGCCCCGGGCGGACCTCGGCGACCTCGACGAGGGCCTGCCATGCGGTGAGCCCGGCCAGCCCCAGCCCGGCCGCCTCGACGTGGGAGAGTTCGGCGGGTTTCCTGGCGAGGTGGCGCGACGGTGCCGTCACGTACTCGGCATAGGTGCCGGCGGGTTGTGGCTGCCGGGGCATCCCGAAGACCTCGTCGCCGGGCTGGAACAGCGCGGCGCCGACCCCGACGGCCTCGACCACGCCGGAAAGGTCCCAGCCCAGCCGCACCGGCCGGCCGGCCAGACCGCCGGTGGCACGGTGCCAGAAGTCGGTCGGGTTCACCCCGATCGCGTGCACCCGGACGAGCACCTCCGCCGGGCCGGGTTCGGGGCGGTCGACCTCCACCAGCTCGAGTACCTCGGGTCCACCGAATCGGTCCTGCTCGATCGCGCGCATCGCATGCCTCTCGTTCGTCGTCGTCCTGCGCGCTTACCCTGCCGCTTACGCCGTCGCGGATCGAGTGGCCAGATCGCCACAATGTGCAAGGATCTGGCCATGCATCGCGTGGTCGTACTGGCGCTCGACGGTGTCTATCCGTTCGAGCTGAGCATCCCGGTCCGCATCTTCGGGACCGCCGAAAGTCCCGACGGCGAGCCGCTTTACGAGGTCGTGACGTGCAGTGTGGACGGTCGGCCGGTCACCACCAGCGCCGACTTCGCGGTCGCCGTCCAGCACGGTGCCGAGGTGATCGACAGCGCGGACACCCTGGTGTTGCCGCCCTTCGTCTGCACGCCCACCGAGGAACAGGACTGGCTGCCCGAGCCGGTCGCCGGGGCGCTGCGCCGGTTGCGGCCGGGTGCGCGCATCGTCTCCATCTGCACCGCCTCGTACGTGCTGGCCGCCGCTGGGCTGCTCGACGGTCGGCCCGCGACCACGCACTGGAACAACGCCGACCACTTCCAGCGGACGTTTCCGAAGGTGCGGCTCGACGCGGACGTGCTCTTCGTCGACGACGGGCAGGTGCTCACCGCCGCAGGAGTCGCGTCCGGGGTCGACCTCTGCCTGCACCTCGTACGCCGCGACCACGGCAGCGCCGTCGCCAACCGGGTGGCCCGGCTCTGCGTCGTACCGCCGTGGCGCGAGGGCGGCCAGGCCCAGTTCATCGACCGGCCGGTACCCGAGCCGGCAGCCGCGTCCACCGCCGGGACCCGGCAGTGGGCACTCGATCGGCTGCACCGGCCGATCGCGCTTGCCGAGTTGGCCCGGCACGCGGGAATGAGCGTGCGGACCTTCTCCCGCCGTTTCCGGGCCGAGGTCGGCATGACACCCGTGCAGTGGCTCACCCGCCAGCGGGTCGAACACGCCCGACGCCTGCTGGAGACGACCGACCTGCCGGTGGACCGGGTCGCCACCGAGGCCGGATTCGGCACCGCCGCCTCGATGCGCCAGCACCTGACCGGCACGATCGGGATCTCGCCGACTGCCTACCGGCAGACGTTCCGCGCCGCCGGGCGGCCCCTCCGGCACGATCCGGGAGGGGCTGCCCAGCGGTCCACCGGCTTGGCTACGCCGAACGCGTCCCGTGCTTCAGCGACGCTGTGAAGGTCACCCAGGCAGCCGGACGGAACGCCAGCATCGGACCGGACCGGTCCTTGCTGTCCCGTACCGCGACGACGGTCCCCAGGTTGTCGGCAACCTCGACACAGTTGCCGTTGGCACCCGAACGACTGCTCGTACGCCAGTTGGCGTCGGCCATGTTGACGTCAGACATCTTCCTCACCTCCCTCCGTCAGCCCTGCTCGGCGGCGCGGGCGATCAGGCGGACCGAGGCTGCCGGATTGAGCGCCGCCGCGCGGAGGTGCTCGAAAAGCTCGGTGTAACTGGCGATGTCGGTGTCACGCTCAAGGAACAGGGCGTTCACCCTGTTCTCGATATAGACCAGGTCCGAGTCAGCCGGATCCGGAAAACTCATGATCGCGAAGGCGCCGTACATGCCCGGGTGGGCGCCCACCTCGTAAGGCAGCACCTGGACGGTGATGTTGGGCAGCTTGGTGAGCTTGGCCAGGTGTTGCAACTGGTCGCGCATCACGTCCGCCCCGCCGACCTTCCGATGCAGCACGCTCTCGTCGAGAATCGCCCAGACCTTGAGCGGCTCCACCTTGCTGATCGACTCCTGGCGCCGCAGTCGCGCCTCAACCCGCCGTTCGACCTCCTCCGCCGTGCCAGCTGGCAGCAGTCCGCCGGTGACGGCTCGGGCGTACGCCTCGGTCTGGAGTAGGCCCGGGACGAAGAGCGACTCGTAGTTGCGGACCGACTGGGCCTCGGACTCGAACGAGATGTAGGTGCTGTACTCGTCGGGCAACTGGTCCTCGTACGCCTGTAGCCAGCCCAGTTGCCCGGCGTCCTTGGCCAGGTCGACGAGTTCGAGCCGGCGTTCGAGATCTGCGACACCGTAGACGTCGAGCAGGCCGAGCAGGGTGCGCCGCTGGGGTCGTGCCCGTGCCGTTTCGAGCCGCCAGAGGGTGGCGGGATTCATGTGGGTCCGGTCGGCGACGTCCTCGCGGGTGAGGCCGGCGCGGTGTCGCAGTGCGCGGAGTTCCGCCGCCAGCCGGCGCAATCTGACGGTCGGCGGTTGCTTTCGTGCCGCCACTTTCATGCTCCTTCGCTCCTCTCCAGTCTCCAGTGGCTTGCGTTTGCAAGGCAATGGAAAAGCCGCGCGATGTGAACAGTGCGGACAGCTCGCAAGCCTTGCGTTCGTGCAGAAGGCTCCAGCAACATGACTCACGGTACGGCCCCGGTCACGCCCTGGCTGTCCCGTACCGGCCGCGACGCGCCGCGCACCTTCCCCCGCCGGGGCGCGTCGCGGCCGCCTCGTCCGTCGGACGGACGTCCCGTAACCGGGATGCCGGGCAGAGCACTGGCGGCAACCAGGCTGCCCGGCATCCCACCACCTGAGGAGGTCGCCAATGCTGCTGCGCCTGTTCTGCACGGTCGTCGGCTGCACCCTGCTCGGCTTCCTCGCCGGGCTCTTCGCCTTCAGGGTCAAGTCCCGCTGGTGCCCACGCTGCGGAACCACCACCGCCGAACTCGCCGGCCAGCACCGCGCCCAACCCTGACCGACGAGACACGGGCGCCTGCGACATCTGGCGCGCCTGACCGAGCCGGCCGGGTTCCTGTCCGTGTCGCCCGAACCGTAGTGTTGGTCAGGTGAATGGTGACCTGGTCCCGCAGAAGCGGGAGGTGCGCCTCTCCAACGCCGAGCGGGAGGCCGTCGTCTCCCGGTTGAGCGCTGCGGTCGCGGAGGGCCGGTTGACCCTGCCCGAGTTCGAGGAGCGCGTCGACGGCGTGTTGCGGGCCCGGACCTACAGCGAGGTGGAGCCCTACGTCGCCGACCTGCCGGCCGTCGCACCGACCATCACACCCGACGAGGTCGTCGAGCTGAGCAGCTTCGCCGGAGAGATCAAGCGCTCCGGACGGTGGGCCGTACCCCGACGGTTGGTGGTGAACAGCAAGGCCGGCAGCGTCAAGCTCGACCTGCGGCACGCCGTGATCAACCACCGGGTGGTCGAGATCGACCTCGCCACCCAGGCCGGCTCCACGACCATCGTGCTGCCGGCGGGCGCGACCGCCAACATCGACGGGGTCAACACGAGCGCCGGCACGGCCAAGGCAAAGGTGCCGTCCACCCCCGAACCCGGCTCGACCGCACCGCACCTCGTCGTCACCGGCAGCACCGCTGCCGGCACCCTGGTTGTCCGCTACGAGCGCCGCTTCTGGCGCTGGCGCTGGTAAACCGGCCGCGGCCGGTCGCGTTGCTGATCCGGTCGCCGCCTTCGAGCGCCTACCCGAAGGGACCACCAGCCACCATGGCCGACACCAACCGAGAGACGCTGCGCACCACGTTCGGCCAGGACGCCGAACTCTACGACAAGTGCCGTCCCGGCTATCCACCCGCACTGTTCACCGACCTCAGCACGCTCGCCGGTCTCGGCCCGCACGCTCGGGTACTGGAGATCGGATGCGGTACCGGCCAGGCGACCCTGCCGCTGGCACAACTCGGCTGCACCGTCGTCGCGATGGACCTCAGCCCCGACATGGCCGCCGTCGCCCGACGCAATCTCGCCCGGTTCCCGAACGTCACAGTCGTCGCCGCGGCGTTCGAGGACTGGCAGCCGTCGGCCGGAAATTTCGACGCGCTTCTCTCCGCGACCGCGTTCCACTGGCTCGACCCCGGGGTGCGCATGATCAAGGCAGCTGACCTGTTGCGTCCCGGCGGAGCCCTCGGCATCATCTCGACCCACCACATAGCCGGTGGAACGAACGACTTCTTCGCCGACGTACAACGATGCTACGAACGCTTCGACCCCACGACACCGCCCGGCATGCGGCTGACCAACGCTGACGAGACCGCCGACGAGGCAGCCGAGTTCGAGCGGTCGGCACGCTTCGGGCCGGTCGAGTTTCGCCGCTACCCGTGGCAGCAGACCTACACGGCTCGCGAGTACCTGGACCTTCTCATGACCTACTCCGGCCACCGAGCCATGGCACCCCAGGCCCGCAGCGACATGTTCGCCTGCATCAGCAACCTGATCGAGAACGTCTACAACGGAGAAATCACCAAGCAGTACCGGACCCGGCTCGCGATCGCGCACCGGACACCCTGACCCGGTCCCGGTCCCGGCCACCGTGCCCGACAGGGCTCTTCCCGCCGCCTCAGTACGGTGTGACGCCCGCCGGCAGGGTCGAGTTCTCGGCCGCCGTACCCAGGTATTCGAGCAGGATCCGCCGGAACGCCCGCGCCGCGTGCGTGGGTTCCGGTTCCCGGCGCCGGGCCAGCGCGATGGTCCGGTGCACCCCGGGCGGGGCGAGCGGGGTGACCCAGAGCCTCGGGCGCCGGGCGACCACGATGCCCGGCACCAGGGCCACGCCGAGTCCCGCCTCAACGAAGCTCAGCACCGCGTCCATCTCGCCGCCGTCGACCGAGAGTCTCGGCTCGAAGCCCGCCTCCCGGCAGGCCCGCAGGGTGACGTCGCGCAGGTCGTAGCCCTGCCGGAACATCACCAGCGGCTGGTGGCGCAGGTCGGTGAGGTGCATGGTGCCGGCCGAGTCGGTCATCGGCAGCGGGTTGAGCGAGGCGACCACCAGGTTGTCCCGGAGGATCGGTTCGGCGATCAGCGCCGGATCGGCCCCGGTCGCCGGGAGGATGATCAGCGCCAGGTCCAGTTCGCCCCGGAGCAGGTCGCGGACGAGGTCCTGTGAGCCGCTCTCCTCCACCCGCAGGTCGACGCCGGGGTGCACGTCCCGGAACCGGCGCAGCACGGTCGGGGCGAGCGAGGTGGCCAGGCTGGGGGTGGCGCCGAGGCGTACCCGGCCGCGCCGGACCCCGACGAGTTCCTGCACCTCCCGGCGGGCGGTGTCGACGTCGGCGAGGATGCGCTCGGCGAACGGCAGCAGCACCTCACCGGCCGCCGTCAGCCCGATGTTGCCGCGTACCCGTTCGAAGAGCGGCGCGCCGAGTTCCGTCTCCAGGGCGTGAATCTGCTTACTCAACGACGGCTGGGTAATGCCCACGTTGTCGGCGGCATGAGTGAAATGCCGGGTTTCTGCCACCGCCACGAAATACCTCAACTGGTGGAGCTGCACCTCGATAGCCTACAGCTATCGTTGCTGAGGCTTCGATGCATTGGACGACTGGTCAGAGCACTCCTAGCGTTTGTCAGGTGACAGCTGTATCGACGCGGTCGCCGATCCGGTCCAGCATCGGCCTCAAGGCCGTGATGGCGGTGACGGGCATCCTGCTGGTGCTCTTCCTCATCGCGCACATGCTCGGCAATCTCAAGATCTTCTTCGGCCCCGAGTCGTTCGACCACTACGCGCACTGGCTGCGTACGATCGGCGCCCCGGTGCTGCCGGACACCTGGTACCTGTGGATCCAGCGCGCCGTACTCGGAATCGCGCTTGTCGCGCACATCTGGTCGGCCACCGTACTGGCCAGGCGGGCCCGGGCTGCCCGCCCCGTCCGGTACGCGCACCGCCCCAAGGTGCACGGCAGCTACGCGGCCCGGACGATGCGCTGGGGCGGGGTGATCATCGCCCTCTTCGTCGTCTACCACCTGCTGGACCTGACCACCGGCGACCTGAACCCGGTCGGCGACCCGCGCCGGCCGTACGCGAACGTGGCCGCCGACTTCGCGCCGGAACGCTGGTACGTGACCCTGCTCTACACCATCGCGATCGTCACGCTCGGCTTCCACCTGCGGCACGGCATGTTCAGCGCGTTCCGCAGCCTCGGTCAGCAGACTCCCCGGGGCGAGGCCCGGGCCCGGGCGCTCTCGCTCGGATTCGCCGTCGCGCTCTGCGCCGGCTACCTGGTCGTCCCCTTCGCGGTGATCGCGGGATTGGTGCGCTGATGAACTCCACCAACGGGCTGGTGAACTCCACCAATGGGCTGGACCTCTTCACGATCGGGGAGCCGATCGCCGACACCAGGGCCCCGGACGGGCCGATCGAGACCCGGTGGCAGCGCCGCCGCTTCGCCGCCAAACTGGTCAACCCGGCCAACCGGCGCAAGCTGACGGTGATCGTCGTCGGCACCGGGCTGGCCGGCGGCTCGGCCGCGGCGACGCTTGGCGAGCAGGGCTACCAGGTCAGGTCGTACTGCTACCAGGACAGCCCGCGCCGGGCGCACTCGATCGCCGCGCAGGGCGGCATCAACGCGGCCAAGAACTACCGCAACGACGGCGACTCGATCCAGCGGCTCTTCTACGACACCGTCAAGGGCGGCGACTTCCGCTCCCGGGAGTCGAACGTACGCCGGCTCGCCGAGGTCTCGGTGGAGATCATCGACCAGGCGGTGGCCCAGGGCGTGCCGTTCGCCCGGGAGTACGGCGGACTGCTCGACACCCGCTCGTTCGGCGGCGCCCAGGTGCAGCGCACCTTCTACGCCCGGGGCCAGACGGGCCAGCAGTTGCTGCTCGGGGCGTACCAGGCGCTGGAGCGGCAGATCGGGCTGGGCCGGGTCGAGATGCACAGCCGGCACGAGATGCTGGAACTGATCGTGGTCGACGGGCGGGCCCGGGGCATCGTGGTCCGCGACCTGGTCACCGGCGAGATCTCCTGCGACTTCGCCGACGCCGTGGTGCTGGCCTCCGGCGGGTACGGCAACGTCTTCTACCTCTCCACCAACGCCAAGGGTTGCAACGTCACCGCCACCTGGCGGGCGCACCGCAAGGGCGCGCTCTTCGCCAACCCCTGCTACACGCAGATCCACCCCACCTGCATCCCGGTCTCCGGCGACCACCAGTCGAAGCTGACCCTGATGAGCGAGTCGCTGCGCAACGACGGCCGGGTCTGGGTGCCGAAGGCGGCCGGCGACGACCGGCCACCGCGGCAGATCCCGGAGGACGAGCGGGACTACTTCCTGGAGCGGATGTACCCGTCCTTCGGCAACCTGGTCCCCCGGGACATCGCGTCCCGGGCGGCCAAGAACGTCTGCGACTCCGGCCGGGGCGTCGGGCAGACCGGGCTCGGCGTCTATCTCGACTTCGCCGACGCGATCGACCGGCTCGGCCGCTCCGCCATCGCCGACCGGTACGGCAACCTCTTCGAGATGTACCAGCGGATCACCGGCGAGGACCCGTACGAGGTGCCGATGCGGATCTATCCGGCCGTGCACTACACGATGGGCGGGCTCTGGGTCGACTACGACCTCCAGTCGACGATCCCCGGCCTCTTCGTGATCGGTGAGGCGAACTTCTCCGACCACGGCGCGAACCGGCTCGGTGCCTCGGCGTTGATGCAGGGCCTGGCCGACGGCTACTTCGTGCTGCCCAGCACCATCGCCGACTATCTCGCCGCCGGGCCGTTCGAGCCGCTGACCGAGGACCACCCGGAGGTGGTGGCGGCCCGGGACGACGTCACCGACCGGCTCGGCCGGCTGCTCGCCTGCCAGGGCGACCGGACCGTCGACTCGTTCCACCGCGAGCTGGGCCAGATCATGTGGGACCACTGTGGAATGGAGCGCAGCGACGCCGGGCTGCGCAAGGCGCTCGCCGAGATCCGCGGCCTGCGGGAGCAGTTCTGGCAGCGGGTGCGGGTGCCCGGCGACGGCGAGGGGCTCAACCAGGCGCTGGAGAAGGCCGGCCGGGTCGCCGACTTCTTCGAGCTGGCCGAGCTGATGTGCATCGACGCGCTGCACCGTACCGAGTCGGCGGGCGGGCACTTCCGGGCCGAGAGCCAGACCCCCGACGGCGAGGCGCAGCGCGACGACGACAACTTCAGCTATGTGGCGGCCTGGGAGTTCACCGGCGCCGACCGACCGCCGGTGCTGCACCGGGAAGACCTGACATTCGAGTACGTCCACCCGACCCAGCGGAGTTACAAGTGAACCTGACCCTGCGGATCTGGCGCCAGAGCGGACCGGACGATCCCGGCCGGATGGTCAGCTACCAGGTCCCGGACGTCTCCCCCGACATGTCGTTCCTGGAGATGCTTGACGTACTCAACGACCGGCTGACCCTCGACGGCGAGGAACCGGTCGCCTTCGACCACGACTGCCGGGAGGGCATCTGCGGCGCCTGCGGCATGGTGATCAACGGCGTGGCGCACGGGCCGGAACGGGCCACCACCGCCTGTCAGCTCCACATGCGCCACTTCCGGGACGGCCAGACCATCGACATCGAGCCGTGGCGGGCCAGGGCGTTCCCGGTGATCAAGGACCTGGTGGTGGACCGGGCCCCGCTCGACCGGATCATCGCGGCCGGCGGATACGTCACCGCGCCGACCGGTGCCGCCCCGGAGGCACACGCCCAACTGGTCCGCAAGGCCGACGCCGACGCCGCCTTCGAGTCGGCCGCCTGCATCGGCTGCGGCGCCTGCGTCGCGGCCTGCCCGAACGGCTCGGCGATGCTTTTCACCGCCGCCAAGGTGAGCCACCTGAGCCTGCTGCCGCAGGGCCAGCCGGAACGCTTCACCCGGGTCGTCGGGATGGTCGACGCGCACGACGAGGCCGGCTTCGGCGGCTGCACCAACATCGGCGAGTGCACGGCCGTCTGTCCGAAGGGGATTCCGCTGACCAGCATCGGCCGGCTCAACCGCGACTACCTCAAGGCCACCCGGGAACGGGACGGCACGCCCGGCACCTGACCCGCCGCCACCCTCCACAGTCGGGTGGCAGCCGCCAGCGCGATGCCGCTGGTCGAGAGTGCTGTCGAGCACGTTCGGTAGCGGCAGATCCCAGGTTCGTGACAACATCTGAATTGTCTAGATGACCTGGAGGAGCTGTGGCGAAGATGCCGCTGTACGTGCGGATAGAGCGGGAACTACGGGCGCGCCTCGCGCGGGCGCGGCCCGGAGATGTGGTGCCGGCAGAGTCGGTACTCGCCCAAGAGTTCGGCGTCGCGCGGATGACCGTGCGGGCGGCACTGAACGCCCTCGAGACGGACGGCTTGATCGAGCGGATTCAGGGACGGGGAACGTTCGTGCGGCAGCGGCCGGCCCCGCGAGCGGCTGGGACCCTGATGAGTTTTCAGGATCAGGTCCGTGGCTGGGGCCGGACCCCGTCGTCGCGCCTGATCGACGCCGAGTTCCGGCCAGCTTCTGCCGAGGAGGCCACGGCGTTGCAGCTTGTCGCGGCGGCGCCACGGGTGATATCGATCGCTCGCGTACGGCTGGCCGACGGGGTGCCGCTGGCCATGGAGTACGCCTGCTTCCCGCCGCATCTGGACGCCCTGCTCGATCGTGACCTGGAAGCCGGGTCACTGCACCGGGCCGTGCACGAGCTGGGGCTGCGCCCGACGCTGGGTTCCTCGACACTCACCGCCCAACCGGCCGGGCCCGACGGCGAGCACCTGCACGTGCCGGAGACCGAGCCGCTGCTGGTCGAGACCCGCCTCATCGTCGACCAGCACGCCACCCCCCTCGAATACACCGTCAGCCGCTACGTCGGGGCCCGCTACGTCCTGCACGTGACCTTCGACGTGCAGCCACCCCAGACAGGAGAACTCCGATGAATGTCGCCAAGATGATCGACCACTCGCTGCTGCGCCCCGAGCTGACCATCGACGACATCCGCCGTGGCTGTGACATCGCCGCCCGCCGTGACACCGCGTCGGTCTGCGTGCGCCCGTCCGACGTCAAGCTCGCCAAGGCGGCGCTCGCGGGCACTGGCGTGCTCATCGGGACCGTCGCCGGTTTCCCGCACGGCGACGGCCTTACCACAGTCAAGGTCGCCGAGACCCGCGCGTTGGTCGAGGCCGGCGCCGACGAGATCGACATGGTGCTGCACGTCGGACGGCTGCGCGACGGAGAGACCGGATACGTGCACGACGACATCGCCGCGGTGGTCGCCGCCGCACAGGGGCGCGTCGTCAAGGTCATCCTGGAGAACGCCTACCTGACCGACGAGCAGAAGGTCACCGGCTGCCGCCTTGCCGAACAGGCCGGCGCGCACTTCGTGAAAACCAGCACCGGCTTCGCCCCCGGCGGCGCCACCCTGGCCGACATCCAGCTCATGCGCGCAACGGTGTCCCCGCGCATCGAGGTCAAGGCCGCCGGCGGCGTCCGCACCCTTGACACCCTGCTGACCTTGCATGGGTCCGGTGCAACCCGGTTCGGCGCCACCGCCACCGAAGCGATCCTCGACGAGTTCGCCGCCCGCGAACGGAGCATTCACGGATCCTGATGTTCGGGCGCCAGCCGGTGGCTTTAGGGGCAGGGGGCGAGGTCGCCTATCGTTAGGGTCAGCAGACCGCAGATCCGGCAGCCGCCGCGGCCGGGCGCGTCGCACCGGGCAGCCGGCGACCGGCGACCTCGACCCTCCGACGGGAGCACACTGTGAGCAGGGTGAATCGCAGGACCGCACTGGGCATCGGCACCGCCGCCACCGCCGGCGTCGTGCTCGGTACCGCCACTCCGGCGATGGCCGCCCCGAACAGTGGCGGGCGGGGACTCGACACCCCCGACCGGGCCCGTGCCGACCAGGTCGCCGCGATCTACCGGCGGGAGAAGACGAAGGCCGGCGGCAACTGGTACGCGTACCTGAGCGTCGCCAGCGGTACCGGCCCGACACCACTGCCGGCGGTACGGGAGAACCCGGACACAGTCGTCGAGGCGTACAGCGTCAACAAGATCGCGGTGGCGACGGCGGTACTGGACAAGGTCGACCGAGGGCTACTCACCCTGGACCAACGTGTCGAGGTCACCTCGGCGATCGTGGTGCCCGGCGGTGACGGGATCTTCAGCCTGGACGGCGCCTACCCCAGCTCGGTGACCCTGGGGCACGTGCTGGCGGCGCTGCTCACCGTCTCCGACGACACCGCCGTCCGGCTCTGCGGCCTGGTCTGCCCGGCCGCCGAACTCAACCAGATCCTGGTCGGCAAGGGTTTCCCGAAGACCCAGGTCGAGCCGGTCGCCAACCCGAACCGGTTCTTCCTCGGCACCAGCACCGCACGGGAGACACACGACCTGCTCCAGGCGCTGGTCCGGGGCACGCTGCTCTCCGTCACCTCGACCACCTTCCTGCTCAACCAGCTCCGCTCGCCTATCGCGTTCACCGACGGCATCCGCCGGAACATGTCCTCGGCCGACCGGGCCCGGATCGCCACCAAGGCGGGCTGGTTCGGCAACGCCCGGCACGAGGCCGGACTGATCTTCGACCCGGCCGGTACGCCGGTGCTGACGTACGTGCTCTTCGCCGACGGCCAGGCCGACCCGGGCAACTTCGGCTCGACCCATCCGGCGGTGCAGGCCCGGGCCGCGATGGGACCGGCCTTCCTGACCGCGGTCGACGGGCTGAGCAACCTGTCGGTGCCGGCCCGCCGCCCCAGGATGTACCAGCCGACCAACGGCGGCTGACCCCGACCAGGCGGATCGACGCCGGATTCCGGTCGTGCCTGGCGGCCCCGACCCGGTCGGGTCGGGGCGGCCGGCGGCGCTGACCGGGGTCGACGGGTCGGGGCGGCCGGCGGGGCTAGCCGGCGTCGACGGGGCGACGGGCCAGCAGGTATCCCTGGTGGGTCAGCTCCCGCTCGGAGTCCGGTGCCCGGACGGCCTTCAACCGGACCTCGAAGCCGGCCTCGGCCAACAGCCCGGCGACCTCCTCCGGCTGCTGACGGTAGAAGTCGAGCGAGATCGTCAGGTCGTCCACCCGCTCGTAGCGCTTGCGGTCGTCGCCGACCTGGAAGGCGAGCATCAGCTGCCCGCCCGGGGCCAGCACCCGACGGAACTCCGCGAAGACCTCGGGGCGGCGCTCCCAGGGAACATGGATGATCGAGTAGTTGGCCAGCAGGCCGCCCAGGGACGCGTCCGGGATGTCCAGCGCCAGCATCGACCCCACCTCGAACCGCAGCTCGGGACAGGCCCGCCTGGCCAGGGCGATCATCCTCGGCGACAGGTCGACGCCGAACGCCGCCAGACCGAGTTCGTGCAGGGCCTTCGTCAGCCGACCGGGGCCACAGCCGACATCGGCCACCGTCGTGTTGCCGGTCGCCGTGACCCACTCGGCGAAGAGGGCCAGCATTGCCCGGTCCACCGGCATCCGGGAAAGCTCGGTGGCGACGATGTCGAGGTGGTCGACGGAGAGCGCGTCGTAGGACTCACGGGTGGCGTGCAGGAACGGTGCCTCGGTCATGGACGGCAACCCTAACGACCGGTCAGCCGAGCCCGACGCCGCCACCGGTCCGCCGAGCCGGACGTCGGCACGGGCGGCCGAGCGGGCGACGTACCCGGGTCCGAGGCTGTCCGCACCGGGCACCCGCCGGCCGGCGTACCCTCGCTCGTGGGGACGAGGGGGTCCGGAGCAGATGCGCGTAACAGCAGGACGGGGCGACGTCGCGGCCCGGCGCCGTCGTCGGCGGCGCCTGCGCTGGCCGATCGCGCTGGCCGCGCTCGGCGCGGCGGCCTGGGCGTTCCGGGACGTGCCGGCCGCGCTCGGCCGGCTCCCCGACGGCGACCGGGCCGATCGGGTACGCCGCTCGCCGCAGTTCCGGGCCGGCGCGTTCCGCAACCCGGCGAGTACCCGGATCGCGCTCCCCGGCACCGGAGCGGGCATCCTCCGGGAACTGCTCTTCGGCGACCAGCCCCGGCAGCCGTCCGGCAGTGTGCCGGTACTCGTGCCGGAGACCGTCGAGCCGGTCAGCGCCCCGCCCGATGAGCTGAACGTTCTGTGGTACGGCCACGCGTCGGCGCTGATCGAGATCGAGGGACGGCGGGTGCTGCTCGACCCGGTCTGGAGCGACCGCTGCTCGCCGTCGGCCCGGGTCGGCCCGCGCCGGCTGCATCCCATGCCGGTGCCGCTGGACCGGCTCCCCCGGCTGGACGCGGTGCTCATCTCGCACGACCACTACGACCACCTGGACATGCCGACCGTACGCGCCCTGCGGGACGCCCAGTCCGTGCCCTTCCTGGTGCCGCTCGGGGTCGGCGCCCACCTGGAGCGCTGGGGCGTACCGGCGGAGCGGATCGTGGAGTTGGACTGGGGCGAACACGTCTCGGTCGCTGGGCTCGACGTCACCGCCACCCCGGCCCGGCACTTCTCCGGGCGCGGGTTCGCCCGGGACCGTACCCTCTGGAGTTCCTGGGTGGTGGCCGGCCGGACCCGTCGGGTCTTCTGCTCCGGCGACTCGGGCTACTTCGAGGGCTACGCCGAGATCGGCGCCGGGTACGGCCCGTTCGACGTCACGCTCATCCAGATCGGCGCGTACGCCACCGCCTGGCCGAACATCCACATGTTCCCGGAGGAGGCGGTCACCGCACACCTGGACCTGCGCGGCGGGCTCTTCATCCCGGTGCACTGGGGCACCTTCAACCTCGCCCCGCACGGCTGGGCCGAACCGGTGGACCGGCTCTGCCGGGAGGCCGAAGCCCGGGGCGTACGCCTGGCGGTGCCGCGTCCCGGTGAGCGGGTGGCAGTGGACCACCCGCCCCCGGTGGACGGTTGGTGGCGTCCGCTCGGCTGATCCGCCGACCGGACGGAATCCTTCCCGCCCCGCGCAGTCCCGGCCCCGGCCCCGGCCCCGGCCCCGGAGTGAACGGCGGCCGGACCGACCGGCGGCCGGACCGACCGGCGGCCGGAGCAACCGACGACCGGAGCAACCGGCGGCCGGACCGACCGGCGGCCGGGGCGGCGGTCAGCGGGTCAGGGCGAGATCCGTCTCCTCGGCCGGCGACGGGTCGGCCACGCCCCGGCCGACGGCCGCGTAGACGGCCGGTCGGGTGGTGCGCAGCAGCAGCCCCCAGCCGAGCCCGACCAGCGCGGCGACCAGGATGACCCCGGGCAGCACCCAGGCCAGGTAGCTCGGGTTTCCGGGGGCGAGCAGCGCGTCGAAGTTCACCAGCAGCACCATCAGGACGGCGAACAGCAGCACCGTGGCCGACGCCGGGGCGACCAGTCGTTGCCAGGCGCCGACCCCGACCTGTGGGCGGCGGCGGAAGAAGCCCACCACCGAGGCGGAGGTGAGGGTCATCAGCAGCACCACCCCGACCGCCGAGACACCGCTGAGCCAGGTGAACAGGTCGAGCACCGGATCGCGGTCGGCCAGCACGAAGGCGAGTACCACGCCCAGGGCCAGCAGGGTCTGGCTCAGCGAGCCGGCGACCGGCGCCCCGGTGCGGATCCCGGTCTGGCTGAGGAAGGAGGGCAGGACCCGCTCCCGGCCCAGCGCGAAGAGATACCGGGCCACGCCGTTGTGGAACGACAGCAGGGCGGCCAGCACCGAGGTGATGAAGAGCAGGTTGGCCACGTCCGCCACGGTGCTGCCGGCATACTCGGCCAGGGTGCCGAAGACGACTCCCGGACCGGCCTCGACCGAGGCGGCCTGGGCGTTCTCCGGGCCGGTGACCACGGTCAGCGCCCAGGCCGACAGCGCGTAGAAGGCGCCGGTGAAGGCGACCGCGACATAGGTGGCCCGGGCCACGGTGCGCCGGGGATCCCGGACCTCCTCGCTGTAGATCGCCCCGGACTCGAACCCGGTGAAGCAGGCGATCCCGAGCGCGAACACGGCGCCGAGCCCCGCCGCGAAGAGGTTGCCGGGGTCGAGTCCGGCGAGACTGATGCTGCCGCCGGCCGGGTTGCCGAACGAGACCACGTCGAAAATGACGACGGCGAGGCATTCGAGCAGGAGCAGCACCGCGAGGACCGTCGCGTTCAGGTCGACCTGGAGTACGCCGAGGACCGCGACCACCACCAGCCCGACCAGCGCCCAGATCCACCACTGCCGCTCGATGCCGAACTTGGTCGCCATGAAGTCGCCGAGGATGGCGCCGAAGAGGCCGTACAGTCCTATCTGGATCGCGTTGTACGAGGCCAGCGCGATGAAGGAGCCGGCCACCCCGCCCGCCCGGCCCAGCCCGTTGGCGATGTAGGAGTAGAACGCACCGGCGTTGCTCACGAACCTGCTCATCGCGGCGTAGCCGACTGCGAAGACACCGAGGACGGCGGCGAGCAGCACATAGGACAGCGCCGCCCCGACGTTGCCACTGACGGCGTACATCGTCGTGACGCCACCGCCGAGCACGGTCAGCGGCGCCGACGCCGCGACTGTGAAGAAGACGAGATGCACGGTGCCCAGACGTCCCCGGCGCAGACCGGTCTCCGGTGTGGAACTCGATGACATATGTCGGTCTCTCTCGATGTGGGAGTGACGAGAAAGGAATTCTCGAATAACACCGGAGAGATTATGGGTGATCACGCCCCGCTACAAGAGATCGACACATCACAGTATCCAAACACGCAGGGCCAGGGCGGGTTGAACGGACAGTGTGCATGCCGTACCGTCCTGCATCGACGTTGCGGAGTGACCGCCCCGGCACGCCAGGCGGCCGGCCGAGGATGACCATGACCAATTACCCGGACCCACCCACCGAGCGGCTGGCCGACGAGCTGTTCCTCATCGCGCACGACGACTACAGCGGCAAGCCGCACGCCGCGGCGAATCTGGTGGACACCGCCCTCTCCGGCGCGCTCCTCGCCGAACTGCTCTTCGACGCCCGGATCACCCTCGTCCGGTCGGCCGTCTACGTCGCCGACGACCGCGCCTGGCGGGAGCCGGTGACCGACCGCGTGCTGGCCGAGATGGTACGTCGTGGCGACGGCCATCCCGCGCGCTCGTGGCTGGAGTTCCTCGCTCCCCGGGTCAGGGACCACGTCGGCGACCGCCTGGTCAGCGCGGGCGCGGTACGCCGGATGACCACCCGGGGACTGAACCTGCGCACCACGGTGCGCTTTCCCGGGCTGGACCCGAACCGGGTGGCCCGACCCCGGGTGCGGCTCAACGCCGTCCTGGAGCGCTCCGACCAGCCACTGGACGCGCGTACCGCGACGCTGGCCGGGCTGGTCCGGGCCGGTGGACTGGTCCGGGCACTGATCCCGGCCAACCGGACCATCGTCGCCGAGCGGATCGCCGCCGCCCGTCGGCTGCTTCCGACGGAACTCGGCGACCTGCTCGACGCGGTCGACGCCGCCGTCGCCGCCACCGCACTCACGCTACGCCGCTGACCGCCCTCGCCCCGCGCTGCTGATGCTGGTCACGCCGCGTGCTGCTGATGCTGGTCACGCCGGCGCTGCTGAGCGCGCTCAGGCTGTGCTGCTGAGCGCGCTCAGACCGCGTCGCTGACCGGCCCGGCTGTGGTTGGGTCGACCGGGTTCGCCGGGCCGAGCCTCAGCCGCCGGAGCAGGTGGCGGTCGACTCGTCGCCGGCCGCGCGGCAGTGCGTCGCGGTGCTCGCCGGCACGTCCAGGGTGGGGTTGCGGTCGAAGAAGCCGTCCGGCCGCAGCGTGAAGCCGCACCGGTCCACCGGCATCACCGGCCACTCCTCCGGGCGGGGGAAGTGCGTGGTGCCGAAGGTGTGCCAGAGCACGATGTCCTCGCCGTCAATCGGCCGGTCGGCCGCGGCGTACTCCGG
This sequence comes from Plantactinospora sp. CNZ320, assembly GCF_002846275.1. Lineage (NCBI taxonomy): Bacteria > Bacillati > Actinomycetota > Actinomycetes > Micromonosporales > Micromonosporaceae > Plantactinospora > Plantactinospora sp. CNZ320. The sequence goes on along the minus strand of NZ_PJMP01000001.1, from coordinate 171,884 downwards.
CAGCCCCGCCTGGCCCGGATGCTGGTTGACCAGGTCACCGGCGGGGTACCGCTGCTCCGGGTCGTAGCGGGTGACCCAGAGCGCGCGGGTGGCGAAGGCGGCCCGGCGAGCAACCGAGGAGTCGGCGGCGGCGAGCAGCACCGACTGGCCCTCGGGACGGAGCTGGTACCCGACCGGCCGGCCGAGTCGACCCAACCGCTCCGGGTTGGAGATCCGCCAACTCCGGCCGACCGAGGCGTCGGCGTCGCGGGCACCGTCGGACTCCGTCGACAGCCGGGTCGCCACCCGGGTGAAGGCGTTGCCGTACGGGTTCTCCGGGCCGACCGGCAGCGCCCGTACGTCGAGTTCGTCGACGCAGTTGCGGACCCCGTCGACCGTCACGTCGAGCCGGGCGCTGAACAGGTGCTGGTGGTACGGCGCGCCGAGTCCCGGCGCCACCTCTGTGGCGTACCGGCTGCCCTCGGTGTAGGCCGAGGTGAAGAGCACCCCGGTCGCCTTAACCTCCAGTTGGATGGTGCCGTCGAGGTAGAGGTACCAGTAGAAGCCGTAGTCGTAGTTGCCGACGGTGGCGAAGTAGGAGATGACCAGCCGGCGCTGCCGACGGGTCTCCGCGGATTCGGTGAAGAGGTCGGTGTGCTTCCACAGCACCCCGTGGTCCTCCTCGTGCAGGCAGATCGCGTTGGCCACCTCACGCGGCTCGCCCGCACCGTCGGCGAGCACCGCGTCGAAGTAGTAGATCTCGCCGAGACAGTCGCAGCCCAGCACCAGGGAGTTCACCTGCTGGCCGAGGAGGTATTCCCCGGCGTCGAAGTAGTTCTGCCAGAACCGTACCGGGCTCGGGTCGGCGTACGGGACCACCATCTCGGCGACCGAGGCGCGGTAGAGCACCGGACGCTCCCGGCCGGCGTCGGTGAAGCCGAGCTGGTGCAGTACCAGCCCCTCCCGGGGGTCGAAACCGACCCGGAAGCTCCAGTTCTCCCAGCGCACCACGTCACCGTCGACCGAGAAGCTCGGCCCCTCCGGCTGGGTGATCTCGATCGGCTTCAGGCTGGTCCGGGCCGGCCCGACGTACGCCGGGTCGTCGAAGTTGCCCTCCTCGGCCGGTACCGGCAGCAGCTCGTGGTCGATCAGCTCGGCGACCCGGCGCTCGGTCAGGTCGACGTACGCCACCACGCCGTCGATCGGGTGCGCCCAGCAGTGGTCCTCCGGCCGGTGGGCGAGGAAGGAGAGCACCCGCAGCAGTCGCCGGCCCCGCTCCCCCGGCAGGTCGAAGTCGCCGGCCGAGAGCGGGCAGGGCCGGACCAGTTCGAGGTCGGTGATGCCCCGGCGTTCCATCGCGGCCCGCCAGCCCGGGTCGGCCTTGACGATCTCGTCGACGGCGACGAACTCCTCCAGCATGATCGGCGGCTGGCCGTCCCGGGCCGCGTCGTGCTCGCGTACCGCCTCTACGGTGCCGGTGGTCACCGAGGCCAGTACGGTCCGGGCGACGCCGGTGGCGACGTCGAGCAGTACCGCCCGGACCCGGCGGTCCACCGGATCACCCGGCCGGTACGCCAGCACCACGTCCTTGGCCGGCTCCTCGAGGGCCAGCAGGGCGAAGCGTACGGTCAGACCGAGCAGCCCTGCCCGGTCCAGCACGGTCCGGGCGACCCGGATCTCGTCGGCGGTGAGCCGGGCCAGCGGATGCCCGTCGGTGACGCCCGCACCGGAGCCGGCGGGCCGGTCGTCGGCCAGAAGAGTCATGTCGGTCCTCGTCGATTCGTGGAACACTCCGAGCCGACCTAACCCGAATCACTCTCGGTTGTCCATAGCCGACGGCGCGTGAACCTGTGGCTCCTTCCCATCGCCCCGGCCGGTGCGGAGGCCGGTGTCCGGCGGGTGCGGCACAATGCTTCCCGGCGCCCAGAAGCCCTGTGCCGGTCCCGGCGGCGGGTGCGGGCGGAACCGAGTGGAGAAGGCGGAACACGACGTGACAACCTCTGCGCAGCCGCGCTCTGTGCACCAGCGGATCGCCGAGGAACTCGGCGTACACGAGCGGCAGGTACGGGCCGCGGTGGACTTGCTCGACGGCGGCTCGACCGTGCCGTTCATCGCGCGTTACCGCAAGGAGGCCACCGAGTCGCTCGACGACACCCAGCTGCGCACCCTGGAGGAGCGGCTGCGCTACCTGCGGGAGCTGGAGGAGCGCCGGGCGGCGGTGCTGGAGTCGATCCGCGGCCAGGGCAAGCTGGACGAGGCGCTGGAAGCGCAGATCATGGCGGCCGACTCGAAGGCCCGGCTGGAGGACATCTACCTGCCCTACAAGCCAAAGCGGCGGACGAAGGCGCAGATCGCCCGGGAGGCCGGGCTGGAGCCGCTGGCCGACACGCTGCTGGCCGACCCGAGCCAGGATCCGCGCACGGTGGCGACCGGCTTCGTCAACCCGGACGCCGGGGTGGCCGACCCGACCGGCGCGCTGGACGGCGCCCGGGCCATCCTGGTCGAGCGGTTCGCCGAGGACGCCGACCTGATCGGTTCGCTGCGCGAGCAGATGTGGTCGCGGGGCCGGCTGGTCTCCCGGGTACGCGACGGCCAGCAGGAGGCCGGCGCCAAGTTCGCCGACTACTTCGACTTCGCCGAGCCGTACACCAGGCTCCCCTCGCACCGGATCCTGGCGATGTTCCGGGGCGAGAAGGAGGGCGTGCTCGACCTGACCATGGACCCGGAGGAGGCGCCCGCGCCGGACGACGCCCCGGTCGGGCCCACCCGCTACGAGCAGGAGATCGCCGCCCGGTTCGGCGTCGCCGACCGGGGCCGTCCGGCGGATCGCTGGCTCGCCGACACGGTGCGCTGGGCGTGGCGGACCCGGATCCTGATCCACCTCGGTGCCGACCTGCGGATGCGGCTCTGGCAGGCGGCCGAGGACGAGGCGGTACGCGTCTTCGCCACCAACCTGCGCGATCTGCTGCTCGCCGCGCCGGCCGGTACCCGCCCGACGATGGGACTCGACCCGGGGCTGCGTACCGGGGTGAAGGTGGCGGTGGTCGACGCGACCGGCAAGGTGGTGGCGACCGACACGATCTATCCACACGAGCCCCGCCGGCAGTGGGACGCCTCGATCGAGACGCTGGCCAAGCTGGCCCGGGCGCACCGGGTCGAGCTGGTGGCGATCGGCAACGGCACCGCCTCCCGGGAGACGGACAAGCTGGCCGGTGACCTGATCAAGCGGTACGCCGACCTGAACCTGACCAAGGTGGTGGTCTCCGAGGCCGGCGCCTCGGTCTACTCCGCCTCCGAGTACGCCTCCCAGGAGCTGCCCGGCCTGGACGTCTCGTTGCGCGGCGCGGTCTCGATCGCCCGCCGGCTCCAGGACCCGCTCGCCGAGCTGGTCAAGATCGACCCGCGCTCGATCGGCGTCGGCCAGTACCAGCACGACCTCTCCGAGGTGAAACTCTCCCGCTCGCTGGACGCGGTGGTGGAAGACTGCGTCAACGGCGTCGGCGTCGACGTCAACACCGCCTCCGCGCCGCTGCTGACCCGGGTCTCCGGGATCGGCGCCGGGCTGGCCGAGAACATCGTGCTGCACCGGGACGCCAACGGCCCGTTCCGGACCCGGCAGGCGCTCAAGCAGGTGCCGAGGCTCGGCCCGAAGGCGTTCGAGCAGTGCGCCGGCTTCCTGCGCATCCCCGGCGGTGACGACCCGCTGGACGCCTCCAGCGTGCACCCGGAGGCGTACCCGGTGGTCCGGCGGATCCTCTCCAGCACCGGCAGCGACCTCTCCGGGTTGATCGGCAGGACCGCCGTGCTGCGCAAGCTCAGGCCGAGCGAGTACGTCGACGACACGTTCGGGCTGCCGACCGTCACCGACATCCTGAAGGAGCTGGAGAAGCCGGGTCGGGACCCCCGGCCGGCGTTCCGGACCGCGACCTTCGCCGAAGGGGTGGAGAAGATCGGCGACCTGTCGCCGGGGATGCTGCTGGAGGGGGTGGTCACCAACGTGGCCGCCTTCGGCGCGTTCGTGGACGTCGGGGTGCACCAGGACGGTCTGGTGCACGTCTCGGCGATGTCCCGCAACTTCGTCAAGGACCCGCGCGACGTGGTGAAGCCCGGCGACGTGGTCCGGGTGAAGGTGCTCGACGTGGACGTACCCCGGAAGCGGATCTCGCTGACCCTGCGCCTGGAGGACGAGGCCGAGCCCCGCCCCGCGCGGGACCGGGGTGGTGAGCCCGCCGGCCGGCAGCGCCAGGGCGGCCCCGGTGGTGGTGGTGGCCGCTCCGGTGCCGGTGGCCGCTCCGGCGGCGGCCGGTCCGGTGGTGGCAACCGGTCCGGCGGCGGCTCCGGCGGGTTCGGCGGCGGTGCGCTGGCCGACGCGCTACGCCGGGCCGGCCTGGACAAGGGCCTCGACGGGCACCGCCCCGGCCGGTAGCCGGCACGGCCCGCCGCGACCCGCCGGTCGCGGCGGGCTCACCTGCGGTCCGGCACCGAACGGGGTGAGTCGGCCGCGTCGGGTTCCCGGGGAGCGGGCGCGGGACGGCCCCAGCGGATCCAGGCCGGCCGGGCGGCGGCGACCCGCTCCCACCACAGGCGCTGCACGAGCAGCGTGAAGACACCGGCCACGACGATCGCGCAGAGGTTGATAAGCAACTGGATGAGCGAGCCGAGCGCCTCGTCGAAGACGCCGTAGCCGAGCGCGACCGCGACGTTCGCCGCCGCCGGAACGGTGGTGACCGAGATCAGCACTCCGACCAGCGAGCCGGACCGGTTCGAGGTGACCGAGAGCATCCCGGCCACCCCGGCCAGGAAGCCGACCACCCAGGAGAGCGCGTCCGGCCGCCAGATGAAGTCCGTCATCGGCCGCTCGGCGAGCAGCATCGACCTGTCGATCAGACCGGCGGCGGTAAGCGCCCAGGTGCTGAGCACGGTCACCGCCATCGCGGTGAGGAAGCCGACGCCGAGCGCCAGCAGCGAACGTCGGATGACCCGCCCCCGCCAGCGCAGCAGCGCCACGCAGAGCGCCGCCAGCGGCCCGAACTCCGGGCCGACCACCATCGCGCCGATGATCAGGATGGGCTGGTCGAGCAGTACCGCGATGCCGGCGATGACCGTGGCCAGGGTGATCAGCAGCAGGTACGTCACCGACAGCCGGGTCTCCTCCCCGGTCTTCTGGGCGATCTCGTCCCAGACCACGGCGTCGGTACCCAGCCCGGGTGCCGCCCGCTCGGCCCGGTCGGCCGCGGCCGAGAGGGTGATGTCCACCCCGTCGCCGACCACCCCGCCGGCCCGGTCCACGCCGAGCGCCCGCAACGCGTCGAGTACCTCGTCGGCACCCTCCCGTACGACGTCGCAGAGCAGCACGTCACCCGGGGGTGTACGGGCGGCGCCGGGCAGCACGATGAGGTGCGCCACGGCGGGATCGGCGGCGAGCAGTTCCTGTACGGCCGCGGACCGGTCGGTCGGCACGATGATCCTCAGCTGCAGCACGCCAGTCATCCTCCACCCGACCACGGCCGGCGCCTGGTTCGGTCGGCGACGACTCTAGTGCCCCGCCCGCTCCGACGACGCCCGGTCAGGGTTCGCCGCGCCCTCGGTCGAGGTCGCCCGGTCAGGTCGTCGTGTCGGGTCCGACCTCGCCGATCGGGCTGCCAGTTGTTCCTGCGGACGTGGACCGGAGCCCGGCGGCCGCATCGGCGCGGCGCAGGGCCAGGGTCTCCCGGATCCGGCGCCGGAGCGCCGCGCGCCGGGCCCGGTCGACCGGCCCGCCGGGTACGACAGCGATCCCGTTCGACATGTCCGCACGGTAGGAGCGCGGATGTGCGAAAGCTGTCAAGAACGTGTGGGCACCGGATTCGAGCCACCCCCTGACCGTTTCCGGATCGCGAATTCATCACTTCTTCACCTCGACGGCGCTCTAATCGATGCCGCCCGGAGCAGGCAGAATGGGGACACATGAGCGCGCGGATACTGGTCGCCGAGGACGACCCGAAGCAGGCCAACCTGGTCCGGGTCTATCTCGAGAGGGAGGGCCACAGCGTGCTCGTCGTCGGTGACGGGCGGGCCGCCCTGGAGCAGGTCCGGGCCCGCCGCCCCGACCTGGTGGTGCTGGACGTGATGATGCCGGTGGTGGACGGGCTGGACGTCTGCCGGATCCTGCGGGCCGAGTCCAACCTGCCGATCCTGCTGCTGACCGCCCGGACCACCGAGGACGACGTGCTGCTCGGGCTGGACATCGGCGCCGACGACTACCTGACCAAGCCGTACAGCCCACGGGAGCTGGCCGCCCGGGTCCGGGCCCTGCTGCGCCGCGCCGGGGTGCTCAGCGCGGGCAACCAGGCGGTGCTCCGGGTCGGTGACCTGGAGGTCGACCCGGGCCGGTTCGAGGTGCGGATCGGCGGGCGGCTGGTCACGCTCACCGCCAAGGAGTTCGGCATCCTGGAGGTGCTGGCCGGCGAGCCGGGCCGGGCGTTCACCCGGGCGCAGATCATCGACCGGGCCTTCGGCTTCGACCACTACGTGCTGGAGCGGACGGTTGACGCACACGTGATGAACCTGCGTCGCAAGATCGAGATCGATCCGGCCGAGCCGCGCTACGTGCAGACCGTCTTCGGCCGGGGCTACCGACTGGCCGAACAGTCCGGTGCGCAGCGGAGCCCGGAGGAGACCGCCGCCGGTCCGGACCCGTCGGCGTGAGCTTCCGGTTACGGGTACTCGGCCTGGTGATGCTGGTCGCGGTGAGCGCGACCGCCGCGACCCTCTGGCTGGTACTCCGGCAGGCGTCCCGGCAGATCGACGAGTCCGGTGCCGCCGCCGCCTCGGTGGACCGGGTCACCGCCGAGCTGCGCGACTACGGCCGGCTGCACGGCACCTGGGAGGGGGTCCGGGATCTCGTCGTACAGCTCGGTGCGCAGACCGGCCAGCGCATCCACCTGGTCACCGAGTCCGGCTGGGTACTCGTGGACACCGACCACGAAGCCAACCCGGAGCGGGCGGTACGCGAACTCGGCACCGTGAACGGATACGTCAATCCCCGCCCCACCCTCAACCTCTCCGGGGTGGCCGCCGATCCGGCGGGCGTCGCCGCCGAGCAGCTGCACCACTACCGCGTCGGCGTCCGGTTCGCCGCCTGCCTGACCCGCAACGGGATCGAGCCGATCCAGAAGCCGGGCCGGTTCGGAATACCCGAATACGACCTGACCGCGGCCGTCTCGACCCGTCCGGAGGTGGGCCGGCACTGTCTCGACCAGGCGACCCGTGCCGAACGGGCGATCCAGGTCGACCTGGTCGCGCTCTCCACCGCCTGCGCCACGACCGACCCGAGCGAGCCGAGGGACTACTGCCTGGTCGAGGCGTTCAACGTCGGGATCGCGGAGGTGGCGCCCGAACCGGCCCAGGTCATCCTCGGAGTCGGCGACGAGGACGACCGGACGCTCGTGGTCGGTCCGCTGCTGGCCGCCGCGGCCGGGGTGGCGGCGGTGGCGATCATCGCCACCGCCCTGCTCAGCCACCGGGTGCTGCGCCCGATCGCGATCCTGACCGCCGCCTCCCAGCGGCTCGGCCGGGGCGACCTGACCAGCCGGGTGCCGGTGCGCGGGAACGACGAGATCGCCGTGCTGGCCCGGTCGTTCAACCGGATGGCGGACTCGTTGCAGCGCGGCGAGGAACGCCAGCGCCGGCTGGTCGCCGACGTGGCGCACGAGTTGCGTACCCCGCTGGCCAACCTGCGCGGCTATCTGGAGGCGCTCTCCGACGGCGTGATCGACCCCGATCCGGAACTCTTCGCCTCGCTGCACGAGGAGGCGGTGTTGCAGCAGCGGATCGTCGACGACCTCCAGGATCTCGCGCTGGCCGAGGCCGGCAGCCTGGCGTACCACCGGACCACTGTGGACCTGGCCGAACTGCTGGAGACGTGCCGTACCGCGCACCGGGCCGGTGCGGACGCGGCCGGGGTGACCCTGCTGGTGGACGCCGAACCGGTTGCCGTGCACGCCGACCCGGACCGGCTGCGACAGGTGGTCGGCAATCTGATCACCAACGCGTTGCGGGCCACCCCCGAGGGTGGCGAGGTGCGGCTCACGCTGCGTCGGGCCGGTGACTCGGCCGTGATCCAGGTCGTCGACAGCGGTTCGGGAATCGCCCCGGAGGCGCTGCCGTACGTCTTCGACCGGTTCTGGCGGGCCGACTCGGCGCGCGGCCGGCAGACCGGCGGCAGCGGGCTTGGCCTCTCCATCGTCCGGCAGATCCTCACCGACCACGGCGGCGGAGTCCGGGTGACCAGCGAACTGGGCGCCGGCACCACGTTCACGATCACCCTGCCGGTCCGGCCGTCCTGACCCGGCACCACTACCGCCGGATGCCCGCCCAGTCGTGGTGCCGGCGGACGGTGGAGAGGATGAAGTCGACGACCCGGCGGGAGGTGTCGGTGACCCGGTAGTCCGCCGGGCAGGGCACCCCGGCCGCGGCGACCTGATCGACGGTGACCCGCACCGCCTCCAGCACGCCGGCCGGGTCGAGGCCGGTCATCACGATGCCGCCCGCGTCCAGCGCCTCGGGCCGTTCGATCGACTCGCGCAGGGTCACCGCCGGAAAGCCGAGGATCGCCGCCTCCTCGCTGATCGTGCCGCTATCCGACAGGGTGCAGCGGGCCTGCGACTGAAGGCGTACGTAGTCGAAGAACCCGAACGGCTCGTGAAAGGCGATCCCGTCCAGTGTGGATGCGTCGGCGGCGAGCGCCTCCAGCCGCTTACGGGTACGCGGGTGCGTGGAGACCAGCACCGGCAGCCGCCAGGCGTCCCGTACGGCGCGCAGGCAGTCGAGCAGCCGGCCCAGCCGGGCCGGGTCGTCGACGTTCTCCTCGCGGTGCGCGCTGACCACGAAGTAGCCACCCGGCTCCAGTTCGAGCTGGCGCAGGATCGTCGAGGCGGCCACCTCCGGCCGGTAGTGTTCCAGCACCTCGCGCATTGGCGAGCCGGTGTGCAGGATGCGGCGCGGGTGCAGCGCCTCGGCCAGCAGGTTGCGCCGGGCGTGCTCGGTGTAGACCAGGTTGAAGTCGGCGACGTGGTCGACCAGCCGCCGGTTGGTCTCCTCCGGCACGTTCAGGTCGAAGCACCGGTTGCCGGCCTCCATGTGATAGACCGGCACCCGCATCCGCCGGGCCATCAGCGCGGCGATGCAGCTGTTGGTGTCGCCGAGCACCAGCAGCGCGTCCGGGCGCAGTTCGGTGATCGCCTGCTCGACGCCGATCAGCACCCCGCCGAGCACCCGGCCCAGGGAGCTGGTGTCGACCCGGAGGAAGCGGTCCGGCTCGCGCAGCCGCAGTTCGGTGAAGAAGACCTCGGAGAGGTTCCGGTCCCAGTTCTGTCCGGTGTGCACCAGCAGGTGCTCGACGGTACGGTCCAGCCGGTCGAGCACCCGGGAGAGCCGGATGATCTCCGGTCGGGTCCCCACCACCGTCATCACCCGGGTCATCGCGCTCCCATCCACGTCCGGCGGCCGAGCCACCCGGAGCCTCTCGTCGGCGGTACGGCGCTCTTGGTGAGCAGGTCCTCGATCTGGTCGGCGCCGACCCGCAGCGACATCCGCTCCCGGTAGACCTCGCGGGCCCGACGACCGAACACGGTCCGGGCCGCCGGTGGCAGTGCCGCCGCCTCGACCAGCCGCTGGGCCAGCGCCGTCGGGTCCTCGGGCGGGCAGACCAGACCCACCCCGGTCGACTCCACCAGCCGGGCCGCGTCCCCGGCGGCGGAGACGACCACCGGGGCACCGCAGGCGAGCGCGGCCTGGAGCTTGGACGGCACGGTGCCACGCAGCCCGGGCAGGTCCCGCAGGCAGACGAGCTGGTAGTCGGCCGCCGCGTAGAGGTCGGCCATCTCCCCGGGAGGGCGACGGCCGAGGAAGCGTACGTTGTCGGCACCGAGTTCGGTGGCGAGCCGGCGGGCGGCCTGCTCCTGCGTACCCGAGCCGACCAGGACCAGGTCGACCCGTTCCCGGGCCGCGTGGGCCGCTCGGATCGCGGTCTCGACCCGCTGGAACGGCCCCATGTTGCCGGCGAACATCACGGTGCAGCGGCCCCGGTGCCCGAGCGCGGCCCGGGCCGAGGCGCTCGCCGGCACCGGCCGGAACAGCCGCTCGTCCGTCCAGTTCAGCACCACCCGGACGCGGCCCGGGTCGGCGCCCCTGGCCACCACCAGTTCGGCCATCGACGGCGAGATGACCGCGATCGCCGTCGCCGACCGGTAGAGCCGGCGCATCGTCGCCGACAGCGCCCGCTCGACCATCCGGCCGGCGACGCCGCCGGGACTCATCGCCGACGCGGTGACCGACTCCGGCCACATGTCCTGGACGTGCAGCACCACCGGGACCCGCCGGGCCAGCCTGGCCACCGCCGCGGCGGTGAAGGCGGTCGCCGGCGGGTGGTAGACGTACAGCGCGTCGGCGCCGGTCAGGTAGCCCGGGGCGGCCAGCGCGCTGGTCAGCGCGAAACTGGCGAAGTTGGCGGTCCGGCCGAGCGGTGACGAGTCGTGGCTCGGATAGACCGGCACCCGGCGTACGGTGACGTTGTCGCCCCCGGGGTGCGAGGTCCGCCACCGCTGCCGGTAGCCGGGGTAGATCCGCCCCTCCGGATAGTTCGGGTGGCCGGTGAGCACCCGCACCCGGTGCCCCCGGGCGCCGAGTTCCCGGGCGAGTTCGCCGGGGACGAAGACCGGCTCCGGCGGATACCACTGGGTGACGAAGCCGATCCTCACCCGACCACCGCCGGTGCGGCCACGGCGGGTTCCGCCACCGGCTCCGGATAGGTGTCGGGGCGGGCGGGGTCGAAGAGTTCGTTGGCCCAGAAGAGGGTGAGCAGTTCACCGTCGCCGATGTTGGTGATCTGGTGCGCCCACATCGTCGGCATGTCGACCACCGCCGGCTCGTCCCCGTCGACCCGCAACCGCAGCACCTCGCGGTGCCCGACCCGGCGCAGCGCGATCTCGGCGGTGCCGCGCAGCACCGCGAAGCGCTCCACCTTGGCCAGGTGGAAGTGTTCGCCCCGGGTGACCCCCGGGCGACTGGTCGAGGCGAAGGTCTGACCGGCACCGCCGTGCGCCTTGACCACCTCGACCAGGGCGCCCCGCCGGTCGGTGTGCCGGACCAGCCGCCGGGGCTGGTCGGCCGGGAAGCAGTGCGACCGGTAGGTGTTGAACAGGCGTACGTCGTGCCTGTCGACAAGCGGCGGGATCTCCCCGGTGCGGTAGGTCCGGGCGAACCCGGCCAGCCGGTCGGCCAGGGCGCGTACCCCGATCCGCAGCGCCGGCATGCCCGCGTCCCACGGCACGGTCGGTGCGGCGGTACCGGCCGGTTGCCTGGGGTCGCCGGGCGGCAGGCCGAGCAGCCGGGCGGCGGCGTCGAGCGCGTGCACAAGGGTCAGTTCGCGATCGTCGCGTACCCCGGGCGGGTCGCCGTCGGCCAACTGGCGGCAGAAGGTGGCGACCACCGAGTTGTAGTGCGGGCGGCCGTGCTCACCGTAGAGGTTCGGCAGCGGTACGTCGTCGAAGCGGCATCGGCCGGCGACCGCACCGGCCAGGGTGGCGGCGGCGGCCTGCTTGGAGTCGCCGTACGGGGTGCCGTTGCCGGTCTGCGTCGAGTTGGCGAAGACGACAGTGGCGGGCGGCGTCGGGCAGAGCCCCAGTCCCCGGGCCAGCGCGGCGGCGACCTCGACGTTGCCGGCCGCCACGTCCGCCGGGTCGCCCCGGTTGACCCCGGCCAGGTGCAGCAGCCGGTCCGCCCCGCCGACGATGGCGGCGACCCTGACCGGATCGGCCAGGTCGCCCCGGGTCAGCGCGACCGGGTCGGGCCAGCCGAGGGCGCGGGCGAGTACCCGTACGTGCCAGCCGAGGAAGCCGCCGGCACCGGTGAGTACGAGCCTCACGGCGCCAGCGCCAGGTCTCGGGCGGCCAGCTCGGCCCTGATCTCCGGCAGGCCCCGCAACAGTTCCACGATCTCGGGTACGCCGAGCCGTGGCGCGTTCGCCGAGTTGAAGTCGTCGCCGCTGGCGCCGGCCGGGTCGCCCTCGGAGACGTAGAGCGCGTAGTTGAGGTCGCGGGCGTCCAGCGGGATCCGGAAGAACTCGCCGAAGTCCTCGGCCTCGGCGACCTCCTCCCGGCTGGCCAGCGTCTCGTCCAGCTTCTCGCCGTGCCGGACCCCGATCAGGTCGAGCTTGGCCGGCACGTCGAAGAGTTGGCAGAGCGCGGTCGCCAGGTCGCCGATGGTGCAGGCGCTGGCCTTGCGGACGAAGATGTCCCCGGCCCGGGCGTGCAGGAAGGCGTGCTCGACCAGTTCCACCGACTCGGCGAGCGACATCAGGAAGCGGGTCATCCCCGGGTTGGTCACCGTCGGCGCCCGGCCGGCTTTGATCTGCTCGACGAAGAGCGGGATGACCGAGCCCCGGGAGTACATCACGTTGCCGTAGCGCACGCAGGAGACGGTGGTCCGGCTGCCCGGGTTGTGCCGGGCGTGCGCCTGGACGACCTTCTCCATCAGGGCCTTGCTCATCCCCATCGCGTTGACCGGATAGACCGCCTTGTCGGTGCTGAGTACCACCACCGAGGCCACGCCGTTGCGCTCGGCCGCCTCGACGACGTTGGCGCTGCCCAGCACGTTGGTGCGGACCGCCTCCAGTGGGAAGAACTCGCAAGACGGCACCTGTTTGAGGGCGGCGGCGTGGAAGACGAAGTCGACGCCCCGGGTGGCCCGCAGCATGCTGTCGTAGTCCCGGACGTCACCGACGTGGTAGCGGACCCGGTCGTCGCCGAGCCGGTGCCGCATCAGGTCCTGTTTGGCCTCGTCCCGGCTGAGTACCCGCACCTCGCCGACGTCCTGGTCGAGCAGTCGGCGCACCATCGTCTGGCCGAAGGAACCCGTGCCGCCGGTGATGAGGACCCGGCGGCCAGCAGGCAGAGATGTCACAGGTACTCCGTTCGCGCATGCCGATCGGACGGCCCGGCACCTCGTCGAGATCTGCGGCTCGACCGTGCCCTTCCGCTGGTCCGGACCGTTGGTGTCTGGTGTGCCACCTGCGTCAACGAGGAGGCGACCGGCAAGTCACGCGTATCGAACAATGGTTCTCTGATTCATTTATTCCTGAATTTTTATTCATATATCAGTTGATGCCCACTTCTGTCCTATCAGTCTGATAGAACACTTCCGGTCAGCTTGCTGTTCCGGCTCTGGAGGGCCCCACCTGTGGATCTTTCTGAACGCGTGCCGTCGCCGGGACCGGCCAGCCGGCCTGACGCGTCCGGGTCACCCCAGCCCGTGCTGCTCTCACCGCCGGACGTCGGACCGCTGGAGGAGTCGTACCTGATCCGGGCGCTGCGCTCCGGCTGGGTGGCACCGCTCGGGCCGGAGGTCGACGCCTTCGAGCGCGAGGTCGCGGCCCGGGCCGGCACGGCGCACGCGGTGGCGCTGAGTTCGGGTACGGCGGCACTGCACCTCGGCCTGCTCGGCCTGGGTGCCGGCCCCGGCCGGACGGTGGTGGTGCCCACCCTGACCTTCGTGGCGACCGCGAACGCGGTGGTCTACACCGGTGCCGAGCCGGTCTTCGTCGACTGCGACCCGGCCACCGGAAACGTCGACGTCGCGCTGCTCGCGGCGCTCCTCGACGAACTCCGCGCCGCCGGCCGGGACGTGGCGGCGGTGGTCCCGGTGGACATGTTCGGCGCCTGCGTCGACTACACCCGGCTCTCGCCGGTCTGCGCCGCCGCCGGGGTGCCGGTGCTGGAGGACGCGGCCGAGGCGCTCGGCGCCACCCACGCGGGCCGGTCGGCCGGCTCGTTCGGCCGGGCCGGCGTCTTCTCGTTCAACGGCAACAAGATCATCACCACCTCCGGCGGCGGCATGCTGGTCACCGACGACGGTGCCCTCGCCGACCGCTGCCGCTACCTGGCCACCCAGGCCCGGCAGCCGGTGCCGCACTACGAGCACACCGAGGTCGGCTACAACTACCGGCTCAGCAACCTGCTGGCCGCCGTCGGCCGGGCCCAGCTGCGCCGGCTGGGCCGGATGCTCGCCCGCCGCCGCGAGCTGCGGGAACGCTACGCCAAACTCTTCGCCGCCGCGCCCGGGGTGCGGTTGCTCGCCGAGGGCGACCCCGGCATCAACTGCTGGCTGAGCACGATCGTCGTCGACCCGGCCACCGCCGGCTGGCACGCCGCCGACCTCGCCGCGCACCTGCACGCGGCGCGGATCGAGACCCGCCCGGTGTGGAAACCGATGCACCTGCAACAGGCGTTCGCCGGGGTGCCGGGCGCGATCACCGGCGCGGCCGAACGGCTCTTCGCCGACGGCCTGACCCTGCCCAGCGGCTCCGGGCTGACCGAGGCACAGGTCGGTCGGGTGCTGGACGCCGTCGCGAACTTCCTGGAGGCCCGCGCGTGACCCCCGACCAACGACGGTACGACCGGCACAAGCGCCTGCTCGACCTGCTGGTCGCGGCCGTGCTGCTGGTGCTGCTCTCCCCCGTCCTGCTCGGCTGCGCCGCCGCGGTGGCCGTGGCGCTGGGCCGCCCGGTGCTGTTCCGGCAGACCCGGCCGGGCCGGGACGGCCGCCTCTTCGAGCTGCGCAAGTTCCGCACCATGCGGCCGCCCGCCCCGGGCCGGACCAGCGACGCCGACCGGCTGACCCGGTTCGGGAGCTGGCTGCGGGCCACCAGCCTCGACGAGTTGCCGACGCTCTGGAACGTGCTGCGCGGCGAGATGAGCCTGGTCGGGCCGCGCCCGCTGCTGGTGAGCTATCTCGACCGGTACACCCCGGAGCAGGCCCGCCGGCACGAGGTGCGCCCCGGCATCACCGGGCTGGCCCAGGTACGCGGCCGCAACGAGCTGAGCTGGGAGGAGAAGTTCCGCTACGACGTCGAGTACGTCGAACGGCGGTGCCTCGGGCTCGACCTGCGGATCCTGCTGGAGACGGTGCTGCGGGTGCTGCGCCGGCAGGGGATCAGCGCACCGGGCAACCCGACGATGCCGGAGTTCGCCGGCAGTCGACTCGTCGGGGCGGAGTCGGGACCGGGCCGGAGCGTGGAGTCGTGACCGCCGATCTCGTGACGGTTGGCTCCGATCTGCTGGCGGGCTGCTCCGGCCTGGTGATAGTCGGCTGCGGCGGGCACGGCCGGGAGGTCTTCGACATCGTCCGGGCGATCACCGCCACCGGCCGTACGCCGGGCTGGCGGGTGCTCGGATTCGTCGACGACCGCCCCACCGAGCCGGGCCTCAAACTCATCCACCGGCTCGACGTGCCGTACCTCGGGCCGGTCGAGGAGCTGCGGCAGGCACCGCCGGGCACCTCGGTGGCGCTCGGCATCGGGGACCCCCGGATCCGGCGCGCCGTCGCCGCCCGGGTGGAGGCGTACGGGCTGCCGGCCCCGGCACTCGTGCATCCGGACGCGACGGTCGGCCCGGACACCGTGGCCGGGGACGGGCTGGTCGTCTTCGCCGGAGCACGGGTCACCACGAACGTCCGGCTCGGTCGGCACGTGCACCTCAACCAGAACTGCACGGTCGGCCACGACAGCGTGCTCGACGACTTCGTCTCGGTGAATCCGCTGGCCGCGATCTCCGGCGACTGTGCACTGGAGACCGGGGTGCTGGTCGGGACGACCGCGGCCGTACTCCAGGGGTTGCGGGTGGGCCGGGACGCCACGGTGGGAGCCGGTGCCTGCGTGGTCCGGGACGTGCCGGCCGGCACGGTGGTCAAGGGGGTGCCGGCGCGGTGACCGCGACGACGGGCAGTGCCGTACCGGCCGGACGGGACGACGCCGACAACCTCGCCGGGCCGGCGGACCTCGGCGAGGTGGTGCTGGACGCGGCCGGCGGGGACCGGGGCGGGGCCGCCCGCTGGCGGGGCGAACTGGACGCCTACCTGGCCGGGCTGCCACAACGGCCCCGGGTGATCGGCCGTGGCGAGCGGATCGGCCCCGGCTGGCTGCTGCGCCGGGAGCGGCTGGCCCGGGGCGCCCGGCTGGTGGTCGCGCCGAACAACGTCTCCTTCGGGTACGCCGGCCGCGAGCGCCGGGTGCTGCTGCGCAACGCCCTGCACTTCCTCCACCCCGACGAGGAGCACCTGCTCGGCCGGCTGCCCCGCTCGTTCCGGGCGCAGATTCCGGTGATCCGGCTGCTGGCCCGCCGGGCCGACCTCGTGGTCGTACCGTGCGCCGCGATGGCCGACCGGGTGGTCCGGCACGTCCCGGCGGTACGCGACCGGATCGCGGTACGCCCGCACCCGGTGACCCCGGTCGACACCTGGGCCCCGGACGACCGGACCTGGCTGCTGGTCCCGGTCGTCGCCGCCGGCTACAAGAACCTGGTCCCGCAACTGCGGATGCTGCTCGACACGGTCGGCCGGGGCCGGTCGGCCGGTCCGGGCGGGCCGGCGGCGGAGCACGGCATCGAGATACGGGTGACCGCCCGCCCCGGTGACCTGCCGGCGGACCTGACCGCACATCCGGCGCTGCGGGCGATCGGCGTGGTCCCGCACGACCAGCTCCTCTCGTTCTGGCGCCGGGCCACCGCCGTCTACTACCCGTGCACCCTGGAGTCGTTCGGCTACCCGCTCGCCGAGGCCCGGGCCAGCGGCATCCCGATCATCGCGCCAGACACCGGGCAGGCCCGGGAGATCGCCGGCCCGGCGCTGCTTGGGTACCAGCCGGACGATCCGGAGAGCCTCGCGGCGGCGGTGACCCGGATCCGGGAGCCCGTCACCCCCGATCCGGCTCCGTTCGACCGGGCCGACTACTTCGACTGGCTGCTCGGGCCGGAGCCGGGACGCACCACCGGTCGGGGCGGCCGATGAGCGGCGACGCCCTGGTCGTGCTCGGCACCGCCGGGCACGCCCGCGAGATCCTCGCCATCGCCGAGGCGGCCGGCGGATACAAGCTGCTGGGCTGTCTCGGCCCGCGCCGCGCGGCCGAGCTGGCCCGGTTGCCGGTCGACTGGCTCGGCCCGGACGACTGGCTGACCGACGCCGACGAGCGGATCCGGTACCTGCTCGGCGTCGGCTCCGGCACCATCCGGGCCCGGCTCGCCGGGCAGCTCGACGGGCGGGAACCGGCCCGGCTGGTGCACCCGGCGGCCTCGGTCGGCCCCGCCGTGGAACTCGGCCCGGGCACCGTGCTCTGGCCCGGGGCCGTACTCACCGCCGACATCGTGACCGGCCGGCACGTGCACGTGGGCACGAACGTCAGCGTCGGGCACGACGCCGTACTCGCCGATTTCGCCACCCTGCTGCCCGGCTGCACCGTCGCCGGCTCCACCCGGATCGGCCCGGGCGCGACGGTCGGAGCCGGCGCGACGGTGATCGACGGGATCACCGTCGGCGCCGGAGCGATGGTCGGCGCCGGAGCGGCTGTGGTCCGGGACGTGCCGGACGGCGCCGTCGTGGTCGGGGTACCGGCCCGGCCGATGGAACGGCGCGACAACTGAGTTTCGCCAGGTCACCGAGAGATCCGGGCACCGGTCGGATGCCGGACGGCCCGGACCGCAACCTCCGAGAGGGCAGAACATGCCGAAAGTCGCGCTGATCACCGGGATCACCGGGCAGGACGGGAGCTATCTCGCCGAACTCCTGCTCGGCAAGGGCTACGTCGTGCACGGGTTGAAACGCCGCTCGTCGAGCTTCAACACCGAGCGGATCGACCGGATCGACCTGCACCCCCGGGACCCGGACGCGCACCTCTTCCTGCACTACGGCGACCTGGCCGACCCGGCGGCGCTGACCGGGCTGCTCCGGGACATCCGCCCCGACGAGGTCTACAACCTCGGCGCGCAGAGCCACGTCCGGGTCTCCTTCGAGATCCCGAACTACACCGCCGACATCACCGGGCTGGGCGCAATCCGGATGCTCGACGCGATCCGGACCGCCAAACTCGACTGCCGGTACTACCAGGCGTCCTCGTCGGAGATGTTCGGCGCCACCCCGCCGCCGCAGCGGGAGAACACCCCGTTCCACCCGCGCAGCCCGTACGCCTGCGCCAAGGTCTTCGGCTACTGGGCGGCGGTCAACTACCGCGAAGCCTGGGGGATGTACGCGGTAAACGGCATCCTGTTCAACCACGAGAGTCCCCGGCGCGGCGAGAACTTCGTCACCCGCAAGATCACTCGGGCGATCGCCCGGATCGAGGCGGGCATGCAGGAGAAGCTCTACCTCGGCAACCTCGACGCGGTACGGGACTGGGGCTACGCCCCCGAGTACGTCGAGGCGATGTGGCTCGCGCTCCAGCAGGACGAGCCGGACGACTACGTGGTGGCCACCGGCACCGGGCACACCGTACGGGAGTTCCTGACCGCCGCGTTCGACCACGCCGGCCTGGACTGGGAGAAGTACGTGGCGATCGACCCCGCGTACTACCGGCCGTCCGAGGTGGACGCGCTGATCGGCGACGCCGCGAAGGCGCGCCGGAAACTCGGCTGGGCGCCGAAGACCCTCTTCCCCGACCTGGTTCGGATCATGGTCGACGCCGACCGGCAACTGCTGGAGGACGAGCGGACCGGCCGGCTCGTCCGGATCGACAGGTAGCCGGCCCGGGAGGGGACGACGAGGTGGAGATCAGAATCGACGGCACCGCCATCCTGCCCGGACACTCGGCCGGGGTGGAGGCGTTCACCTACGGCCTACTGCGGGGGCTCGCGGCGCAGCGGGCGCACCGGATCGAGGTGACGATCGTCCGGGGCACCCGGCGGAGCTGGCGACGCGAGGTGCCCGACGACGCGGGGGTGCACTGGACCGAGGTCCGGCAGCCGCTGCGGGCCGACGCCCCGCTCGGCGGCGGGCTGCGCCGGGTGCTGCCCCGGCAACTCCGGTCGGCGCCGCTGGCCCACCGCCTGGTCACCCTGCTGCGTAGCCGGGCCAACCCGGTGGCCGCCGACGACGACCGGGTCACCCTCTATCCGTTCGGTGGCGTGCCGGTCCGGGCCCGCCGCTCGGTGGTGGTGGTGCACGACATGCGCCGGTTCCACCTGCGCTACGACTCCGCGCCGATCACCGAGATCTTCGCCCGGAACATCGCCGAGGCCGACGCGCTGGTCGCCTCCTGGCCGCACCCGTACCAGCAGCTTCTGCGGACCTTTCCGGAGGCGGCGGCGAAGACGGCGCTGATCCCGCTGCCGGTCTTCCACGCCCGTCCGGCCGAGGTGCCGACGGAACCCGATCCCGGGCTGCTGCTCTACCCCTCCTCGACCGCGGCGCACAAGAACCACCTGAACCTGCTGGAGGCGCTCGCCCGGCTGCCGGAACTCCGGCTCGTCTGCCCCGGGCCGCTGGTGGAGCCGCAGGCCGGGCAGCTCACCGCCAGGGCGAGCGCGGCCGACCTGCGTACCCGGGTCGTCTTTCCGGGATTCGTGCCGGTGCCGGAGCTGGAGCGTCTCTACGCCCGGGCCGGTGCCGTGGTCGTGCCCTCGCTCTGGGAGGCGGCCAGCGGGGCGATCTTCGAGGCGTTCAGCTGGGGCCTGCCGGTGGCCTGTGCCGACGTGGAGCCGCTGCGTGCCCAGGTCGAGTTCGCCGGGGCCGAGGTCTGCTGGTTCGACCCGCACGACCCGGACTCCATCGCGGCGGCGATCCGCCGGCTGCTCGCCGACCGCGCCCGGTACGCGGCCGCCTCCCGGCGCGCTGCCGACCGGCTGGCGGCGCGTAGCTGGACGGAGACCGCCCGGGACTACGTAGCGGTACTCGACTGGGTGGCCGGCGGTCGTCGCGGTCCGGTCCCACAGTCACCATTCCTGACCCCGGACGCCGTCGGAGGCAACCCGTCATGAACCCCGCACTGCGCTATCCGGTCGCCCGCCCGTCCCTGACCGAACTGGAGGAGGCGTACCTGCTGGACGCCCTGCGCAGCGGTTGGATCTCCTCGCAGGGGCCGTACCTGCGCCGCTTCGAGGCGGAGTTCGCCGCCCACTGCGGCACCCCGACGGCGGTGGCGACCGGCAACGGCACGGTGGCCCTGCACCTGGTGCTCGCCGCCGCCGGGATCGGCCCGGGCGACGAGGTGGTGGTGCCCGCCCTGACCTACGTGGCGACCGCCAACGCGGTCAGCTACTGCGGTGCCCGGCCGGTCTTCGTCGACGTCGACCCGGCCACCTGGTGCCTCGACGTCGACCGGGTCGGCGCCGCGATCACCACCCGGACCAAGGCGGTCCTCGCGGTCGACCTGTACGGGCATCCGGCCGACTACCCGAGGCTCCGGGAGGTCTGCGCCGCACACGGCATCCTGCTGGTCGGCGACGCGGCCGAGTCCTTCGGCGCCCGGCTCGGCGGTACCGGCGCCGGCGCGCTGGCCGACGTCACCACCTTCTCGTTCTTCGGCAACAAGATCCTGACCAGTGGCGAGGGCGGCTGCGTCACCACCTTCGACCCGGCACTGGCCGAGCGGATGCGGCTGCTGCGCAACCAGGGGATGGATCCGCAGCGGCGCTACTACTTCCCGGTGGTCGGCTTCAACTACCGGCTCACCAACCTGGCCGCCGCACTGCTCTGCGCCCAACTGGAGCGGGGTACGGCGATGGTGCAGCGCCGCCAGCAGATCGTGGCGACGTACGAGAAGGCCTTCGCGGACCTCGACGCGCTGACGCCGCAGCCGGTGGCGGTCGGGGTCGAACGTGCCCCGTGGATGGCGTCCTTCCTGGTCGGTCCGGCCGGTGACGGCCAGCTCCGGGACCGGCTGGCGGCCGAACTGGACCGGCTCGGCGTCGAGACCCGGCCGTTCTTCGTGCCGATTCCGGACCTGCCGCCCTACCGGTCGGCCTCCGGCGGCGATTTCCCGGTCACCGCCGACCTGAGCCGGCGGGGCATCAACCTGCCGACCTATGCCGACCTGACCGATCCGGAGGCGCTGGACATCGCCGACCGGGTACGCACCGCGCTGGCCCGGCTCTCCACCGCCGGCCCGGCCTGACCACCGCCGGGCCGATCTGCGACCACCTTCGGTCCGGGCTGGCCCGCGTTCTCCAGCGCCGGGCTGGCCTGACCACCGCCGGCTCGCTCCCCGGTCCCCCGGTCACCCCACCGCCGTCGGTCAGACCGGTTCGAGCACCGGTTCCGCCCGGTGCCGGACCCGCAACAGCGAGCGGTAGCTCCACCACCAGCCGACGGCAGCGAGACAGGCGACTCCGGCCATCGCCCAGGCCGCCCCGGCCGCGCCGAACAGGTGCCCGGCCCCGACGACCGCGCCGACCCTGACCGGGGCGAGAGCCGCCCCCAGCAGCAGGGTCCGGGCGCCGGCCCGTTCGATCCGGTGCCCGGCGGCGGCGACCATGGTGGCCACCATGAGGACGCTCTCCAGGGCGAGCGCGGGCAGCAACGGGCGGGCGAACTCCCAGTTCCCGCCGAGCAGCGCCCGCCCGACGAGATCCGGCAGCGCGGGCAGGGCCAGCGCGAGCGGCCCGATCAGCACGAGCATGCCGCCGGTGACCCGGGCCGCCGCGCGGAGCCGGATCCGTGGCTCGGCGGCCACGGTCCGGGCGAGATACGGAATCAGCAGCGCGGAACTGGCGCCGATCAGCAGGGTGATCGGGCCGAGCGCCGTCCTCGCCCCGCCCAGCGCGCCGACCACCGCCGTTCCGGCCACCGCGGCCAGGGTGGCGGTGGCGAGTTGCGCCGTCCCCGAGCCGACCAGGAAGTGCAGGCCGAATGCGAAGGCGGTCCGGGTCTCGGCGCGCCCGACCGGCCAGCCTGGCAGCAGCGCGCAGCGCCGCCGGACCGCACCGAGGAAGCCGACGAACGCCCCCGAACCGGCCCACACCACGACGGCGGTCAGGGCGCTGACCCGGCTGGCCAGGGCGAGCCCGGCGCCGGCCGCGCTGGCCGCCGTCCAGAGCAGCTCGTACCGGAGGATCGGTCGGGGATCGGCGACGCCGAGACCGTACGCCCTGACGTGGTCGTAGAGCACCAGGCCGGGCAACGCCAGTCCGACGACGAGCAGGTAGCGGTTTCCGGCCAGTACCCCGACCGTGCCGACGAGGACTCCGGCAGTCCCGCCGAGCAGGCAGATCCGCCGGGTGGAACGGCGGAACGGCGCCGGGTCCCGCCGGTCCGCCTCGGCCAGCACCGACTCGGTGACCATGGCCCGGGCCAGGCCGGAGACGAGAACGTAGAGCGAGAAGGCCAGCGCGTACCGGCCGAGTTCGCCCAGGGAGCCGCCGTGCGCCACGGTGACGGCGAGCAGCATGTTGCCGAGGCTGGACGTCGCGGTGACGACGACGGCGATCGGAGCCCGTCCACCGGTGGGGATCCGGCGGCGCAGTCGCCGGAGGCTCGCCCGCCGGGCCGACCCGGCCGTCACCGGGCTGGTCGGCCGGTTCGGGGCACCGGCACCCGGCCGGGTGGAGGTGCCGGAACCGGCCGGTCCACCGGGGTACGCCGGGTCAGCAGCAGCACCAGGAAGACCGGCGCGGCTGCCACGGTGTTCTGGGTCGCGGCGATCATCGACTCCGGATGACCGTTCGACCAGAGCAGTGGTCCGGCCACCACGAAACAGAAGACGCTCAGCCGCAGCGGCCCGGGTGCCCCGCGCACCCGCAGCAGCAGCCCGGCGAGCAGTGCCCAGCCGCCGTAGTAGGCGACCACTCCGGCCCGGCCGTCGACGAAGTAGACGGTGCCCAGCGTGAGGAAGTTGAACGAGGACCTGTCGCTGCCGCCGAGGAACCTGTTGATCGCCCTACCGGTGGCCAGCGGTGGCCGGCCCGGGTCGAGGATCCGGGGCACCAGGCCGTACCGGAGGTAGCCGGCGGGGCCGGGCTGACCGACGTCCACAGGTACGTCGTAGGCGCTGGCCCGGCCGATCTGCTGGTCGAACCGGAGCCGGTCGGCGGCGGTCACCTCGTCGGAGACCTCGACGCCGTTCTCCTCGCGGATCGTGTTGCGCATCGTGAACACGGTCGGCCAGACCAGGAAGAGCAGCACGGCCGCGACCAGCACGTAGCGCGCCCGGATCACCCCGCAGATCGCGCCGGCCGCCGCCACGAAGGTGAGGTAGCTGACGAGCGGGGCGGAGATGGCGGTCAGGAAGACCAGCAGCACCTGCACGCCGACAAGCGCGGTGGTCCAGCGGTGGAGGCTGCCCAGCCGGGCGTGGCCACCGTGGAAACTGGCGACCAGGAGCGCGAAGGCGAGGTACTTCCAGCCGGAGAAGAGGGCCACCACGTTCAGCAGCGGCGACGCCGCCTGCGCCCCGGCGACCTGCGCGAAGACGCTGCCCCGCCCGGCGTACCCGCCGACGAGTTCCGCGACGATGCTCAGCACGGCCACCGCACGGGCGACGAGGAAGAGCCGAGGGTAGCCGGAGTTGGCCTCGGCGAAGCTCCGTCGACCCGGGTCGCGGGCGGCCCGGCCCCGCCCCGGCCGGTACAGCGGCGCCAGCACCGTCTCGACAAGTACCGTGGCGGCCAGGGCCAGGGCGAGCAGTCCGAGGATGAACCCGAGGTCGGGATTGCGGCTCAGCACCGCCATCGGCAACACCAGGATCAGGTACGGCGCCAGCAGCAGCACGCTCACCGGATAGCGCTGGAGGAACCGGACCAGCCGGGTACGGGCCGGCGCCGGTCGTACCGGCCGGGTCTGGTCGCTGCCGGGGGTCGTAGGTGTGGACGTGCCGGGGCGGCGTTGCCGGCCGGGCCACCCGGACGGGGCGTACGGGTCACCCCTGCGCGGGGAGGCGACGAGTTCCATCTACCGGTGACTCCGCCCGTCGGGCGGCACGTCCCGGCGCCGCCGGCCATCCGTCAACCCGGGTCCCCTCCCTGTCCCACCGTCAGCAGCAGGGTGGGCCACCAGGGTCAACGAGGCCGCCGGGCAACCGTCACGCCTGATTGCCGACCGTCTGCTCTGATTGCCGACCGTCACCTCGATGCGCCCGCGCCGTTCACCCCAATAGGGGCCATTTTGGACAAGCGTATTACCGTCATCGGGACGGCGGTCCGGTCCACCGCCTCCCGACACCCGCTCCGGCCCGCTCCGGGCTGCCCGGCGGACGACCCACGGCATGGCGCCCGGGCAGCACAGACTCGAAGGTGACTTCCAACGATGCGCGAGGCAGGACTGCCCACCGCCACCTCGGCCGGTCCGTTCCGGACAGCGCCCGGAGCCGCCCCTGCGGCGGGCACCCCGAGCCTGGCACCGGTCCGGGGCATCCCCGGGTTGCCGAACACCGCCGCGACCCGCCGGCACCGGAGCGTCCGACCCATCTTCTGGTACGGCGCGGCGGCAGTGGTCACCGCCGCGGTCTTCGGGCCGTACACCGCCCAGGCCGGGGTACGGACCGAGCAGATCGCGGTCTACGGACTGCTGCTGGTCGGCCTGGTCGCCGGCCGTCGGATCCGCGTCACCAGGCTGGGCGCGCTGGTACTGCTGCTGCTGATCACGGAGTTCCTGATCGCGGCCGCCGGCGGCTCGGTGCCGACCGGAGCCCCGGTCACGGTCGAGTCGGGCAGCCTGCTCGCCGGGATCGACAGCCTGCTGATGCCGATCGCCGTGTTGACGCTGACGCTGTTGATGGCGAGTTCGGGCGCGGATCCGCGCCGCCTGCTCCGGATCGTCTGCACCGTACTGGTCGTCGCGATGTGCGCCAACACCGTGCTGTCCTGCCTCTCGGTGCGTTTCGACCTCGCCCCGCTACTCGGAATCTTCTGGGAGAACCACGCCGGCCAGGAGAGCGTCGCGGTCCGAGCGGCCCAGTTGGGGCGCCTCAGCGGGATCTTCAACCAGCCGGCCGAGGCCGGGGCGCTCTACTCGGTCGCCCTGCTCGCCGCCGTCTACCGGTACCGCGACCGGACGGTGCCCTTCGTCCTCGCCACCGCACTGCTGACCATCGGTGGCGCACTCACCGTCTCGAAGATCTTCCTGCTGATCGGGCTGCCGCTCGGGCTCTGGCAGGTGGTCCGCTCGTTCGGGATCGCCCGGCCACGGGTCTGGGCACTCACCGCCTCGGTGCTGCTTGTGGTGCTGGCCGGTCAGTACGGCCTGCTGCCGTCCTGGACCGGCGTCGACTACCTCACCCGGCTGCTCCGGCCACCCGGCGACGGAGCCGATCTGGTCGGCTTCTACACCGCCGGCCGTCTCGGCGACACCCCCACCCTCCAGTACGTCTCCGAGGCGGTACTCGGCTCGTCGCCCTGGTGGGGGCTCGGTGCCGGGGGCGTCGCCTCCGCGTACGACAACGGCTGGATCGAGGCCCTCGCCGTCGCCGGCATGGTGGGCGTACTCCTGCACACCGGAATCCTCGGCTGCCTGGTCGTCGCCGCCTGCACCCGGCGGCCCGGCACCGACCGGGCGGCGGCCCGGTTCGCCGGCTGCCTGGTCATCGTGCTGGTCGGCGGCTCCCTGGGCCTGCCGATGCTCACCGCCAACCGGGTCGCCACGGTCGTCTGGCTGCTGGTCGGACTGCTGCTGTTCACTCCCGGCGCTCGGGCACCGGCAGCCGGTCCGGAGGCCGGCCGTGACCCTCACCACGCTCACCGGCCCGGTGCACTCGGGACATCGACCCGCAAGGCGTCCAGGAGGACCAAAAACGTGAAAGTGGCCCCTTAGCCCTCAGCCAGGGACTAAGTGTGGTTTACCCGTCGGGCGTTCCCCGTTGAGCTGCCCGAATACTGCTCACACCAGCACACCAGGAGGCTCCATGCCGCCCAGCGCCGCCGCCACGACCGGAAGCCCGTCGACCGCCCGGCGCCGGCGACCCGGATTGGACCGGGCGGCGCTCCTGGCCATCGACGCCGCGGCCTGGACGATCGGCTTCGGCGCGGGCGCCTGGACGAGATACGAGTTCGACCTGACCCCGAGCCAACTCGTCCGGGCACTCGCCGTCGGCATGCTCGCCGCCGCGCTGCACGCCACGATCGCCTCGGTCGGCCGCCGCTACCTGGGCCGGCACCCGCTCGGCAGCCTGCCCGACCTGCGCGCCCTCTCGGTCGCGGTCGCCGGCACCGCGATCCTGGTGTTCCTGGCCGACATCGCCCAACCGGACCGGCCGGTCCCGGCCAGTACCCCGCTGGTCGGTTCGGCGGTGGCCCTGCTGCTGATGGTCTGTGCCCGGGCGGCGTACCGGCACCGCCGGGACCGCTGGCTGCGCCCGGACACCCGGTCGGCGACCCCGGTGCTGCTGTTCGGCCTCGGCTCGGCCGGCCAGGGCCTGCTGCGCGCCCTGGTCACCGATCCACAGGGCAGATACCTGCCGGTCGGGCTGCTCGACGACGACCTCGACAAGCGGAACCTGCGTATCGACGGCGTCCGGATGCTCGGCGGTCGCGGGCAGATCCGGGAGGCGGTCGCGCAGACCGGTGCCACCACGGTGATCTTCTCGGTGGCGAACGCGGACGCCGACCTGATCCGGGAGATCCGGGACGCCACGCTACAGGCCGGGGCCGACTTCAAGGTGCTGCCGCCGGTCTCCGAGCTGGTCGACCACCGCATCGGCGTCGCCGACGTGCGCGACGTGGAGATCGACGACCTGCTGGGGCGCCGGCAGGTGGCCTCCGCCCTGGTCACCGCCGACTCGACGCTGACCGGGCAACGGGTACTGGTGACCGGCGCCGGTGGCTCGATCGGCGCCGAACTGTGCCGGCAGATCCTCCGGGCCGATCCCGCCGAGTTGATGATGCTCGACCGGGACGAGTCGGCACTGCACAGTCTCCAGTTGTCGGTCACCGGTCGGGCACTGCTGGACGGGCCGGAACTCATCCTGGCCGACCTGCGGGACAACGAGGGAATCGCGCGAATCATTCGCCAGCGGCGCCCGGACGTCATTTTCCACGCCGCCGCACTCAAACACCTGACGCTGTTGCAGCGGCATCCCGGAGAGGCCATCAAGACGAATATCTGGGGCACCCTGTCGGTCCTGAACGCCGCTCGGGACGTCGCCAGATTCGTGAACATATCAACCGACAAGGCGGCGAACCCGATCAGCGTACTCGGCTATTCGAAGCGGATCACCGAACGGCTGACCGCGTACGCCGCCGCGAACAGTCCCGGCACATTCCTCAGCGTACGGTTCGGAAATGTGCTGAGCAGTCGGGGATCGGTGGTGACCGCGTTCCGGGCGCAGATCGACGCCGGCCTGCCGATCACGGTGACGCACCCCGACGTCACCCGCTATCTGATGAGCGTGCACGAGGCGGTGCAGCTGGTACTCCAGGCGGCGGCGATCGGGCGGGACGGCGAGGCGCTGGTGCTCGACATGGGCGCCCCGGTACGCATCGACGACCTGGCCAGGCAACTCGCCGCGCAGGTACCGGGCCAGCCGAGGATCGTCTACACCGGCCTGCGGCCCGGCGAGAAGCTGCACGAGGACCTGCTCGGTGACGGCGAGGTCGACGTACGGCCGCTGCACCCGCTCGTCTCGCACGTCTCGGTACCGCCGATGAACCCGAGCGAGGTGACCGGACTCGACCCCTTCGACGAGCCGGAGAAGGTGGTCGAACGCCTCGCCTGGCTCTGTGCCCAACCGGAGGGTCCCATCCCACCCGTGGCGCTGGTGCCGAATACCCGAAACGCTCGCCCATCCTCGTCCCGGTTGACGTGAGGCCGGTCGGGAATTGGACACGCCGCTGGCGGGTCGTCGCACGCCGTAGCAGGATTTCGGGAGATCGCCGCCGGAGCGGGCGGCTACTGTCACCCGCCTGTCGACACCTTTCTTCAGCTGTCGAAATGCGAGTGGCCCGCCGAACAAAATTCGCGTTACCTAATTACCAGCGCGATGTTCGGCGAGGGTTTCCACAGTCACCGATCTCCTGGAGACAGCACCGTGACCGAGAAATTCGGCCTGATCGGCTTCGGCTACTGGGGTACCAACCTCGCCCGCAACCTGCACACGCTCGCCGGGGACCGGTGGCGCTACCTGGTGGACGCCAGCCCGGACCGGCGCAGGGCGGCCACCCAGCACTACCCGAGGGTGCGGGCCACCGGCGACGTGGACGCGGTGCTCGGTGACGAGGAGGTCCGGGCGGTCCTGATCGCCACCCCGGCGCCGAGCCACGCCCCGCTGGCCCGCCGGGCGCTGGCCGCCGGCAAGCACGTCTTCGTCGAGAAGCCGCTGGCGATGTCGGTCGCCGACGCGGTCGCGCTCGCCGAGACCGCCGACCGGTACGGCCTGGTGCTGATGGTCGGGCACACCTTCGAGTACGTCCCGGCGGTCGAACGGATGCGCGACTACATCCGGTGCGGTGAGATCGGCGACGTCCTCTACCTGCACTCCCAGCGGCTCAACCTCGGCCGGATCCAGAACGACCTGCACACCTTCTGGTCGATCGGCCCGCACGATGTCTCGATCGCCAACTACCTGCTCGACGCCGAGCCGCGCTGGGTCGCCGCCCAGGGCGGGCGCTATCTGCACGACGGCGTCGAGGACGTCACGTTCGTCACCGTCGGCTATCCCGGCGAGGTGGTGGCGCACATGCACGTGAGCTGGCTGGACCCGGCGAAGACCCGGCGCACCACTGTGGTCGGTACCCGACGGATGCTCGTCTACGACGACCTGAACACCAATGCCCGGCTCACCGTGCACGACAAGGGGGCGGAACCACTGGAACCCGACGGGAACGGCGTACGGCGCTACCGGCTGCGCGACGACGCTGTGCACGTACCCGTGCTCTCCTCGGCCGAACCGCTGAGCCTGGAGTTGCGGCACTTCCTGGACTGTGTGCGGACCGGGGCACGGCCCCGGACCGACGGCTGGAACGGCGCCCGGGTGGTGGCGGTGCTGGAGGCCGCCGACGCCTCGCTGCGGGCCGGCGGCGCGACAGTGCCGGTGCCGCCGGTCCCCGGCCCGGTGGAGGCCGCGCCGGGGCGCGGGCGCCCGCATCCGGACGGCCCGCAGCCCGACCTGACCACGGCGGCACACTGACCAGACTGGAGCGTGACATGTCCCGAATTCCACTTGTCGACCTGGCCGCCGCCTACGACCGGCACCGGGAGGCGATCGACGCGGCGATCCGCGCGGTCGTCGAGGACACCCGGTTCATCCTCGGCCGCGAGGTCGGTGAGTTCGAGTCGGCGTTCGCCGCCTTCTGCGGCACCTCGCACGCGGTCGGGGTCGCCTCCGGCACGGCCGCCATCCACCTGAGCCTGGCCGCGCTCGGGATCGGACCCGGCGACGAGGTGGCGGTGCCGGCGCACACCTTCGTCGCCACCGCCGAACCGGTGAGCTGGCTGGGTGCCCGGCCGCGCTTCGTCGAGGTGGACGCCGAGACCGGCGGGATGGACCCGGACGCGCTGAAGTCGGTCCTCGACCGGGTCCGGGCGGTACTCCCGGTGCACCTCTACGGCCTGCCGGTCGACCTGACCGCGATCGGCGCACTCGCCACCGCCGCCGGGGTGCCGCTGATCGAGGACGCCGCGCAGGCGCACGGCGCCGAGTACCTGCACGACGACGGTACGGTCGTCCGGGCCGGGGCGTACGGCCGGATCGGCTGCTTCTCGTTCTATCCCGGCAAGAACCTCGGCGCGTTCGGCGACGCGGGGGCGGTCACCACCTCCGACCCGGTTCTCGCCGAGCGGATCCGCCGACTGGCCGACCACGGCCGGACCAGCAAGTACGAGCACCTCACCGTCGGCTACGCGGCCCGGCTGGACACGATCCAGGCGGCGGTACTCACGGTCAAGCTGGGCACCCTGGCCGAGGGGAACCGGCGGCGGCGGGAACTGGCCGCGGCGTACCGGTCCAGACTGGACGGCGTCGGCGACCTGGTACTGCCGACCGAGCCGCCGAACCGGCGCGGCGTCCACCACCTCTTCGTACTCCGGACCCGTTACCGGGACGGGCTGCTGGCGCACCTGCGCGACGCCGGGATCGGTGCCGGGGTGCACTATCCGGTCCCGTTGCACCTGCAACCGGCGTACGCCTCGCTCGGGTACGGGCCCGGCGACCTGCCGGTGACCGAGGCGTGGGCCCGGGAGTGTCTCTCCCTGCCGATCTATCCGGAACTCACCGAAGAGCAACTGGAGACGGTCGTCGCCGAGATACGCGGCTACTTCGAGCGGGTGTGACGGAAAGGTCCGTTCGACAGCCTGGGCGGACCGGCCGGTTGCCGTACACCGCAGCGCACACTGTCCACTCCGGTATCCGACGGCGTCCGATTTGACAACAACGCCCTGTTGTGTTTTCGCTACAATGAGCCGCGACCACGTCACCCAACACGGGGAGGGGTTGCGATGAGTCCGGTCGTTCCAGCGGTCGGCGGCGCAGCCGCCGCGATCAGTGCGGCAGCCGCAGCGGTGATCGGCCAGATCAATGTCGAGATCGACGGTCTGGCGAGCGCGGCGGCGGCGATGCGCGAGGAACTCAAGGAGGGCTACCGCACCCAGGTCCCGCCGGTGCACGACGCCATGCAGCAGGGCGCCACCATCGGCGACCGGCTGGAGGGTGACGACTGGCTGCACCTGCAGGACCGCTACGACGAGTGCATCCGGAAGAGCCTGGAGGCACTGGTCAACCTGGACAAGGGGACCCAGGCGGTGGCGCAGGCGGCGGAACGGATCGCCGCCAACTACCGCGGCTCCGACGCGTTCGCACAGGCGACGGTGAGCGACGTGCACGAGGTTCTGCCGCCGACCGAACAGACCAGGCCGGGATCCGGCGCGAAGCCGACCGCATCCACCCCCACCGGAGGCAACGGCAATGGCTGAGGAGTACATCCCGCACCTGTGGCGCCTGGTCGAGGCGGCGCAGCAGCGCCTTCAGCCGAGCCGGGAGCAGGTGTCGGCCTGGGAGCGGGCGTCCAGCATGCTCAGCGGCCACGCGGCCCGGTTGCAGAGCTGCCGTAACCAGCTGGCCGCGCTGTGGCCGCCGGAGCAGAACGCGGCCTCGGCCGCGTACATGGTCGAGCTGGACCGGCTGATCGAGGCGAGCCGGCAGACGTCGACGGCCGCCCAGAACAACGCCACGCAGATCGGGCACGTGGCGGACGCCATCGACCAGGCCCGGACCAAGCTGGAGCCGATCTACAAGGAATACCTGGAGAACCAGCGGAAGCTGGCCGACTACCAGCGGCAGGTGGAGCTGGCCGGCGACATCGGCGGGACGGCGGGCGGAGCCGCCGCGTCACGGTTCGGCCTGACCGCCCTGGGGCAGAAAGCCGGGGACTTCCTCGGCGAGGGCGCGATGAAGGTGCTCACCGACCCGCCGGTCAGCGACGCCCAGCAGGCGGCGCTGGTCGCCCGGGCCCGCGCGGTGCAGACGGAGATGGACGGCGCGGCGCGGGACGGCAGCGGCCGGATCCAACCGCCGCCGGAGTACGTCCCCCCGACGACCATCAACGACGAGGCGCGAGAGATCGACGACGACTCGAACAGCACGGTCCGGCCGCCGATCGTGAACCCGCCGCCACGTCGCCGGGGCGGTGCGGAGGATGACCGGCCCGGCTTCGTCGACGGAGAACCGCCGTCGACAATCCACACCGAACTGACCCCGGACGAGGTCGTCACCCCACCCAGCTATCCGCCGGGTGACGGTCCGCTCCTGACCGGTGGCCCTCCCCCGACCACCCTGCCACCCCCGCCGGTGACTCCGGTTCCGCCCGCCCCGCCGGGCGGTGTTCCGGCGCCGGTGCCGCCGATCGTCGCGCCGACGCCCATCGGCGTTCCGCCCAGCATCGGCGGACCGCCGGGCGTCGGCCCGGGACTCGGCGGCGGCCCGCGCGGCGGTCCCAACGTGCCGGGCAAGGTCGGCCCGTTCGGCTCGGTCCCGACCGGAGCGCCGCCGAACGGCGTCATCGGTGCCCGCCCCGCAGGAGGCGTCGGGATGCCCCCCGGTGGTGCCGGCGGTGCTCGTCCGGGCGGCGTACCCCGGGCGGTGAATCCGGTCGGCGGCGTCATCGGGCCGCAGGGTGGTGCCGGTGGGGCCGGTGCCGGGCCGGCCGGCGCGCGGGCGGGTACCCGGCGTCCCGGCACGCCTGGCGGGACGGGCGGTGCCGGCATGCTCGGCACGGCCGGTGCTGGTGGTGCTGCTCGCGGACGCCGCGACTCCGACGAACCGGAGCAGCAGTGGGATCCCGACAACCCGTGGGAGGTCGCGCAGGGCGTCGCGCCCGAGATCGAGCCGAACCGGGACGTCGGTCGGCACGAGCCCGGCAGCGGGATCCTCGGGAAGGACAGGTGAGGAGAGGCACCGGGTTGCACGCACGGCTGCCGCGCTGGTGCGCGGCAGCCGTCTGCGGTCTGCTCGCGGTAACGCTCGGGGTGCAACCCGCGTCAGCGGATGCGATCCGGGACCGGCAGTGGCACCTGCGGGCGCTCGGCGTCGCCGAGGCGCACCGGGTCACCCAGGGCGCCGGGGTCGTGGTGGCGGTGCTCGACACCGGGGTACGGGCGGACCACCGGGACCTGACCGGCAACGTCCTGCCCGGCGTCGACGTGACCGGCGCGGAGACCGACGGCCGGCAGGACACCGACGGACACGGCACCGCGATGGCGGGACTGATCGCGGGGCACGGGCACGGGTCCGGCAACGCCGACGGAGTCCTCGGAATCGCCCCGAAGGCCAAGATCCTGCCGGTCCGCGCCATGCGTGCCGAGTCCGGTGCCGGGGACGACCTGCCGCAGGCCATCCGGGAGGCGGTCCGCCGCAAAGCGGGAGTGTTGTCGCTGTCGCTCAGCGGTGGTGCCGGGGACGAACTGGAGCGGGCGGTCGAGGAGGCGCTGGCCGCCGACGTCGTACTGGTGGCCGCCGTCGGAAACCGGCCGGACGACGGGTTCGTCGGTTATCCAGCCGCCTACCCGGGAGTGCTCGCGGTGGGTGCCACCGGGCAGGACGGGAAGCTGGCCCCGGTCAGTGTCACCGGCAATGCCGTCGGGCTCGTCGCCCCGGGGGTGGACATCGCTTCCACCAGCCGGACCGGGGCGTACCGGTCCGGCACCGGTACCAGCGACTCCACGGCGATCGTGGCCGGGGCGGCCGCCCTGGTCCGGGCGAAGTATCCCGACCTCTCCGCCGCCGAGGTGGTGCACCGGCTCACCGCCACCGCCACCGACCGGGGCGCCCCGGGCCGGGATCCCGAGTACGGCCACGGGGTACTCAACCTCGTCGCGGCGCTGACCGCCGCCGTCGAGCCGGCCGGGGCGCAGCCGGGTCCGGGGACCGGTGCGACTCCCACGGCCGACGTGACCTCACCGGACGTGGCCGCTCCCCCGCCCCGCCACGGGTCGACCGAACTCCAGCTCAGCCCGGCCGCGTACGCGATCGGCGGATTCTGCCTGCTGGTGGTGCTGGCCGGCGCCGGGGTACTCGGCTGGGTGCTGGTCCGGGGCCGGCGCCGCCGACGGGGCAACTCGGGGCCGCCAGCCGTACCCGGACAGCCGGTGCCGGTCCATCCCGCCCCGGTGGCGAGGTATCCGGGACCACCGACTGCCCGGCCCTACCCGTCCGCTCCACCGACGGCGCCGGAACATCCGGGTGGCCATCCGCCCGGCCACGGCCTGTCGGCACCGCCGCCCGGCTACGGCCCGCAGGGACCGCCCTACCCACCGGGGCCACCCGGGGCACCGCGCGGATAGCCCGTCCGGCTCGGGCTCGGCCGGCACCGGCCGGAGATGGGGCGTACCGTGCTCCAGATGCGGCAGGGCGGGTCCGGGGACTGGGCAGAGCAACGACGGCAGGCGATCACCGCCCGGGCGATGGCCGACCAGCGCCGCCGGGAGGCGGAGGACGAGGAGGCGCGGCTGCTCGTCGAGTCGTTCGCGGCGGCAGCCCGGGAGCGCGGACTGCGCCAGACCAGGCTGAGGGCGCTCGGCTACGACGGCCGGACCCGCTACCGCACCAACCTCACCGGCTGGTACCTGGACCTCGCCCGGATCCACGCGGTGGACGCGGCCGGGAACTTCTACCTGCTGACCGTGCCGACCAGCCTGCGTGCCCGGTTGACCGGGGTGACGCCGCAACCGCAGCCGCCGAAGCTGGTGGTCGGGGAGGGCGGGCCGGACGGCCAGTCGATGCCGCTGGCGGCGCTGCTGCGCAAGCGACTGGACGCCGGTGACAGGTGGCCCGAGACGCCGTCGCCACGGGACTGACCGGGCGCGGCAACCCTGTGCCCGGCCCGGTCAGGCCTTCCGTAGTACGTCGGTGACGAGCGCCCGGGCCTCCTCCTGGAGCCGACCGAGGTGCTCCGGTCCCTGGAACGACTCCGCGTAGATCTTGTAGACGTCCTCGGTGCCGGAGGGGCGGGCTGCGAACCAGCCGGATTCGGTGGCGACCTTCAGCCCGCCGATCGCCGCACCGTTGCCAGGTGCCTCGGTCAGGATGGCGGTGATCGGCTCGCCGGCCAGCTCGGTGGCGGTGACCTGGTCCGGGGAGAGCCGCCCGAGCACCGCCTTCTGTTCCCGGTCGGCAGGCGCGTCGATCCGGGCGTACGCCGGCTCGCCGAACCGGCGCACCAGGTCGGCGTAGTGCTCGCTCGGGGTACGCCCGGTCACCGCGATGATCTCGGCGGCCAGCAGGCAGAGCAGGATGCCGTCCTTGTCGGTGGTCCAGGTCCGGCCGTCGCGGGCCAGGAACGAGGCTCCCGCGCTCTCCTCGCCGCCGAACCCGACCGAGCCGTCCAGCAGCCCCGGCACGAACCACTTGAAGCCGACCGGTACCTCCAGCAGCTTCCGGCCCAGGTCGGCGGCGACCCGATCGATCATGGAGGAGGAGACCAGGGTCTTGCCGACCGCCGCCTCGGCGGACCAGTCGGGGCGGTTGGCGAACAGGTAGGAGATGGCCACCGTCAGGTAGTGGTTCGGGTTCATCAGCCCGCCGTCGGGGGTGACGATGCCGTGCCGGTCCGCGTCGGCGTCGTTGCCGGTGCTGACCTGGTAGTCGTCGCGCCGGGCGATGAGCGAGGCCATCGCGTGCGGGGACGAGCAGTCCATCCGGATCTTGCCGTCCCAGTCCAGGGTCATGAACCGCCAGGTCGGGTCCACCAGCGGGTTCACCACGGTCAGGTCCAGGCCGTGCCGGTCGGCGATCTCGCCCCAGTACGCCACGCTCGCCCCGCCCATCGGGTCCGCGCCGATCCGCACCCCGGCGGCCCGTACCGCGGCGAGGTCGAGGGCCGAGGGCAGGTCGTCGACGTACTCGGCGAGGAAGTCGTACCGGCCGGTGGTGTCGGTGGCGCGCGCCCGGGCGTACGGGATCCGCCGCACCTCGCGCAGGCCGTCGGCCAGCAGCGCGTTCGCCCGCTCCTGGATCCACCTGGTCGCGTCGGTGTCGGCCGGCCCACCGTTCGGAGGGTTGTACTTGAACCCACCGTCCGGCGGCGGGTTGTGCGACGGGGTGATCACGATCCCGTCGGCGAGCCCGCCGCTCCGCCCGGCGTTGTGCCGGAGCACGGCGTGCGACAGCGCCGGGGTCGGGGTGTAGCCGTCCCGGCTGTCGACAAGCACCGTCACCTCGTTGGCGGCCAGCACCTCGAGCGCGCTCACCATGGCCGGCTCGGAGAGCGCGTGCGTGTCCCGGGCCAGGAAGAGCGGCCCGTCGACGCCCTGGTCCCGCCGGTATTCGCAGGTCGCCTGGGTGATCGCCAGGATGTGCTGCTCGTTGAACGCGGCCCGCAGGCTCGATCCACGATGCCCCGAGGTGCCGAACGAGACCTGCTGCGCCGGGTCGGCCGGGTCCGGCTGCTCGGCGTAGTACGCGGTGACGAGCCGGGGCACGTCCACCAGGTCCTCGGGCTCGGCGGGCTGGCCGGCGCGGGCGTGGACCGACATGTGACCTCCTTCTGGCACGGGCGTGGGCACGGGCGTGGACGGACGGAACCCGTCGGCTCCGCCGGTGGTGGCCGACGGGTCAGGGTTCGACGCGCTGTCCCTTGCCGACGACCACGATGCCACGGTCGGAAACCGTGTACCGCTCCCGGTCGCGGTCCAGGTCGACGCCGATCTCCGCGCCCTCCGGCACCACCACGTTCTTGTCCAGGATGGCGTTGCGGACGACGGCGTGCCGGCCGATCTCCACCCCCTCCATCACCACCGAGCCTTCCACGTGGGCCCAGGAGTGCACCCGGACATTCGGCGAGACCACCGAGTTCTCCACAAGCGCACCGGAGATCACGACGCCCGGGGAGATCATCGAGTCCACCGCCCGGCCGACCCGCTCCTCCAGGTCGTGCACGAACTTGGCGGGCGGCCACGGCGGGTGGTCGGTGTAGATCGGCCACTCGTAGTTGTAGAGGTTGAAGACCGGGTGTACGGCGATCAGGTCCATGTGCGCCTCGTAGAACGAGTCGAGCGTCCCCACGTCCCGCCAGTACGCCCGATCCCGGTCGGTGCTGCCCGGCACCTCGTTGTCGCGGAAGTCGTAGACGTTCGCCTCGCCCCGCTCGACGAGCATCGGGATGATGCTGCCGCCCATGTCGTGCTTGCTGCTCCGGTCGGCCGCGTCGGTCTCCACCGCCTCGCAGAGCACCTTCGTGGTGAAGACGTAGTTGCCCATCGAGGCGTAGATCTCGTCGGGCGCGTCCGGCAGCCCCCTCGCGTCCGTCGGCTTCTCGCGGAACGCCTGGATCCGCCGGCCGTCCGAGCCGACCTCGATCACCCCGAACTGGTCGGCGGAGGCGAGCGGCTGGCGGATGCCGGCGACGGTCACCCCGGCACCGGAGGAGATGTGCTGGTCCAGCATCTGCCGGGGGTCCATCCGGTAGATGTGGTCGGCGCCGAAGACGATCACGTAGTCCGGCTGCTCGTCGTTGATCAGGTTGAAGCTCTGGTAGATCGCGTCGGCGGAGCCGGCGAACCACCACGGCCCGCGGCGCTGCTGTGCGGGTACCGGCGTCACGTAGTTGCCGAGCAGGTTCGACATCCGCCAGGTCTTGGTGACGTGCCGGTCCAGCGAGTGCGACTTGTACTGGGTCAGCACCACGATCTTCAGGAACCCGCCATTGGCCAGGTTGGACAGCACGAAATCGATCATGCGGTACATGCCGCCGAACGGAACGGCGGGTTTGGCCCGGTCGGCGGTGAGGGGCATCAGTCGCTTGCCCTCTCCCCCGGCAAGCACGATCGCGAGGACCTTGGCGGACATGTCACGACGGTAACGGAGGCGGCAGCCCGCCGCACGGGGCTCGTCGGCTCCGGGGGTGCGACGGTCACTGGTCGAGGGCCTCGGCGGCGGCCTCGGCGACGCGGTCGGCCAGTACGCCGAGGAGCCGGGAGTCGAGCCGCCACTGCTGCCAGTAGAGCGGGACCTCGACCACCGCCACCGGGTCGATCGGCACCAGGCTGCCGGCCGGGTAGCGGTCGCTCTGCTGGGGCGGCACCATCCCCCAGCCGAGCCCGAGCCGGATCGCCTCCGGGAAGTCACCGGAGGACGGGACGTAGTGGCGCGGCGGGTTCCAGGCTCGGCGGGACCGCTGCCGCAGGTAGCGCTCCTGGAGGTCGTCGCGCCTGTCGAAGACCACTATCGGGGCGTGGGCCAGGGCATCCAGGGTCGGACCCTCCGGCAGCCAGGCCCGGACGAACTCGGGACTGGCCATCGGGCGGTAGCGCATCCGGCCGAGCGGGCGTACCGCACAGCCCTGCACCGGGCGGGACTCGGAGGTGATCGCCGCCATCGCCGTACCCTGGCGGAGCAGTTCGACGGAGTGGTCCTGGTCCTCGCGGTAGAGGTCGACACAGATCCGCTCGCGGGCGGCGGCCGCCAGCGCCGGGAGTACCCAGGTGTTCAACGAGTCGCCGTTGACGACGATCGGGATCCGGCTGAACTCGGCCGGCTCGGCCGGATCCTGTCCGAGTTCGCCGAGCGCGTCGGTGACCAGCAGCGCGACCTGACGGGCGAGCCGGAGCACGACCTGTCCGGACGGGGTGGGCCGGGCCGGCTTGCCGCGCTCGACAAGCACCCGGCCGACGCTGCTCTCCAGCGCCTTCATCCGCTGGCTGACCGCCGAGGGGGTGACGTGCAGCCGCCGGGCCGCCGCCTCGAACGAGCCGTTGTCGACGACTGTGACGAAGGTGCGGAGCTGCTCGAACTGGAGGTCCATGTTAAGCAACCCTAATGAATCGTAAGAATGATTAGCTGGAGTGACCTGGCCGGCTTACCTATGGTCGAGCCCGTGATCCTCTCCTCGACCATCGCCGCGCCCGGCCCGCTGCCGCTGCTCGCCACCGGGTTCGGCGTCGGCCTCTCCCTGATCGTGGCGATCGGCGCCCAGAACGCGTACGTGCTCCGCCAGGGCGTACGTGCCGAACACGTCCTGCCGATCGTGGCGATCTGCGCCGTCTCGGACGCGGTACTGATCCTGGCCGGGATCACCGGGGTCGGGGCGGTGGTCGAACGCGCCCCCGCCGTGCTCACCGTGATCCGCTGGGCGGGTGCCGCCTTCCTGGTCGGCTACGGGCTGCTCGCCGCCCGCCGGGTCTTCCGCACCCAGAGCCTCCAGGCCGACAGCGGCGGCGGTGCCGTGACCCGGCGCACGGCCGTACTCACCGTGCTGGCGATGACCTGGCTCAACCCACACGTGTACCTGGACACCGTGCTGCTGCTCAGCTCGATCGCCAACACCCACGGCCCGTCCGGCCGGTGGTCTTTCGGGGCCGGAGCCGCGCTCTCCAGCCTCACCTGGTTCGCCGCACTCGGCTACGGCGCCCGGCTGCTCGGCCGCGTCTTCGCCCGCCCGGTCGCCTGGCGCGTCCTCGACGCCCTGATCGCGCTCACCATGATCACCATCGGCGTCAGCCTGGTGCTTGCCGACTGATCCGAGGCAGCGGCCCGGGACACCAGAATTCGGGGAAGCCGTGCGGGACCGGTTGCCCATACCCTCCGATCCGCCCTCGCCGGACGTGTAGGTAGGTGGAGGTGGTTCATGGACGAGGAGCGGTCGTTCGAGGCGTACGTGCGGGCGCGGGGGGCCGCACTGTTCCGGATCGCGTTCCTGCTCACCGGCGACCACCACCTCGCCGAGGACCTGGTGCAGCAGTCGCTGATCTCCACGGCCTCGCACTGGCGACGCATCACCGCCTCCGGCGACCCGGACGGGTACGTCCGGCGGGTCCTCTACCACCAGCACGTCTCCTGGTGGCGCCGCCGTCGCCGCCGGCTGACCGAGGTCCCGGGGGACATACCGGTGGACCCCGCCCCGGATCGCAGCGACGAGGTGGTGGCCGCCGTCGCGGTACGCCGGGCCTTGGCGCTGCTCGCCCCACGACAGCGCGCCGTGCTGGTGCTGCGGTACTTCGAGGACCTGAGCGAGGCGCAGACTGCCGAGATCCTCGGCATCCGGGTCGGCACGGTGAAGAGTCAGACCCGGGACGGACTCGCCCGGCTGCGGGTACTCGCGCCGGAGCTTGCCGAGGGGATCGACGCGGAGGTGACGGCGTGAACGAACGCAGGCTTACCGAAACGCTCCGGGCCATCGGCGACGAGGTGACCGTACCCCCGCTCCCCACCGACCTGTGGCGCAGTGGCCGTCGCCGCCGTCGCCGCCGGCTGGCCGCGGCGACCTGCCTCGTCGGCCTGCTCGCGGCCGCCGTTGCCGTGCCGGTGCTGCACGGACCGCCGGGCCTGGACGCGGTGCCGCCCGCCGAACCGGCTCCCGCCGTCCCCTCCGAGGTGTACGCGCCGCTGCCGCTCCAGCGGACCGTGCGGCAGGCACCGGCCGGCCCGGCCGCGCTCATCGTCAGCGGAGGTGCGGGCACCCTGCGTGGCAGTGACGTCCTCGGTGGTTACGAGGGCCGCACCCTGGTGGTGGGCCTGGACGGCCGTTACCGGCTGGTGAACGGTGCCCACGAGGGTGAGGTCGGGGAGGACTTCCACCTCTCCCCCGACGGGCGGA
The DNA here is from genome assembly GCF_002846275.1 of Plantactinospora sp. CNZ320. Lineage (NCBI taxonomy): Bacteria > Bacillati > Actinomycetota > Actinomycetes > Micromonosporales > Micromonosporaceae > Plantactinospora > Plantactinospora sp. CNZ320. The sequence goes on along the minus strand of NZ_PJMP01000001.1, from coordinate 132,159 downwards.
CTCTCGCCGCCACCGGGCCGGTGGACGGCAGCGAGCAGGCGGAGTTCGACAGCACCACGCTGGTCGACCTGAGCACGGGCCGGAACCGGACGTACCCGGACGGCAGCCCGCTCGGCTGGGCGCCGGACGGACGACACCTGCTGGTCCGCCGAGCCAGCGGCGGCCTGGAACTGCTGGACACCCGGTCGGGCCAGCCGGCCAGGCCACTCGGCCTCAGCACCGCCGACCGGACCCGGGTGGCGTTCTCACCGGACGGCTCCCGGCTGGCGGTCGAGGTCGACGCGGTGCTGCACATCCTCGACCTGGTCTCCGGCACACGTGCGACGACGAGCCTGGATCCGGGTGATCGGCTGGCCGGGTCGGGGGCGTGGACGGCCGACGGCCGGATCGCCGTCTGGGAGCTGCTCGCCGGCTGCGAGCGCGGCTGCGATTCGCCGATGCCGGACGTCGGAACCTTCCGGCTGACGCTGCTCGACCCGGGACCCGGTGGCGGACGGCAGAACCTTGGCGCCGCCGAGGTTCGCGGCCGGACGCCGTGGCTGCTCGGTTGGCGCCGGGACGGCAGCGCTGTGGTGCAGACCTACCGCCCCGCACCGGGCGTACCTCAGCCAGTGCCGTCGGAACAGGCCGAGACGCGGGTCGTCGCGCTGTCCCCGGGCGGCGGTCAGACGGTACTCATCGAGCTGCCACGCTCAGCGCACCGCGTCGACATCGCCCGGCACCTGATCACGGCGGACCGGTTCGGCGAGCCACCGCCGTCGTCGTGGACCCGGCTCGCCGACTGGCTGGCCGGGGTGGCGCAGCGATCCCTTCCGATCGTGGCCCTGCTGGCCGGACTGCTCATCTTCCGCTGGCTCCGGCGACACGGGGTGCGGCGGCGCGGGGTGCGGTGGAGGTGGCGGCCCCTGCCGGCAGGGTGGCGGGAGGTCACGCCGTGGCGGGGTGACGAGCGGCGGGGCCGCACCGCAGCCGACGAGCGGCGGGGCCGCACCACGGGTGACGCACCGGAGACGTCGGACCCAGCGGACCGGGACCGGCTGCACTAGGGTGCCGGCTGTGACCGAAACCGCACCCGACGACCGGCGACTCCGGGTCGACCTGCTGACCCGGGAGTACCCCCCGGAGGTGTACGGCGGGGCGGGGGTGCACGTCGAATACCTCGCCCGCGAGCTGCGGTCCCGAGCCGACACCCGGGTGCACTGCTTCGGCGCCCCACGCCAGCCGCCGTACGCCGAGCCGGGCGTCACCGCGTACCCGGAGCCGGCGGAACTGGCGCACGCGAACGCCGCGCTGCGCACAATGGGTGTGGACCTGGCGATGGCGGCCGGTACCGCCGGCACCGACGTGGTGCACAGCCACACCTGGTACGCCAACCTCGCCGGGCACGTCGCCAAACTGCTGCACGGGGTGCCGCACGTGGTGACCGTGCACAGCCTGGAACCACTGCGGCCGTGGAAGGCCGAGCAGCTCGGCGGCGGATACGCGCTCTCGTCGTGGTGCGAGCGGACCGCGCTGGAGGCCGCCGACGCGGTGATCGCGGTCTCCGCCGGGATGATGCGCGACCTGCTGGCCGCCTATCCGGGGGTCTCGCCGGAGCGGGTACGGGTGGTGCACAACGGCATCGACACCCACCAGTACGCCCCCGACCCCGGCACCGACGTGCTGGACCGGCTCGGCATCGACCCGACCCGCCCCAGCGTGACGTACGTCGGCCGGATCACCAGGCAGAAGGGCCTGCCGTACCTGCTCCGGGCGGCGCGCCGACTGCCGGCGGAGGCCCAGCTCGTGCTGCTGGCCGGCGCGCCGGACACGGCGGAAATCGCCGCCGAGGTGGAGGAGCTGGTCACCGAGCTGCGGGGCAGCCGGGAGGGCGTGGTCTGGGTGGCCGAGATGCTGCCCAAACCCGAGGTGATCCAGATCCTCAGCCACAGCACCGTCTTCGTCTGCCCGTCCGTCTACGAACCGATGGGGATCGTCAACCTGGAGGCGATGGCCTGCGAGACCGCGGTGGTGGCGACCGCGACCGGCGGCATTCCCGAGGTCGTCGCGGACGGCTCCACCGGCCTGCTGGTGCCGATCACCCAGGCCAGCGACGGCACCGGTACGCCGCTGGACCCGGAGCGCTTCGTCGCCGATCTGGCCGACGCGATCACCGAACTGCTCGAAGACCCGAAACGCGCCGTCGAGCTGGGTCGGGCCGGCCGCCGCCGGGCGGTCGAGCACTTCTCCTGGGACGCCATCGCCGACCGCACCGTCGCGGTCTACCGCGAGGCTCTCGGCGGCCACCCGAACGCCTGACCCCCACCGGGCGGGGCAGCGTTCCGGCGGTACCTCGTCCAGCGCGCGGCCGTGGATCAATCACAGTAGGTTGGGCAGGGTGAGTGGACGGATCCCGATCGAGGACGTGACGCCGTCCGTGGCGGGTGGCCGCTACCCGGCAAAGGCGGTGGTGGGCGAACTGGTCCCGGTGACCGCCAGGTCGTACCGGGAGGGGCACGCCGCGATGGGCTGCCAGGTGGCCTGGCGCGGCCCGGACGGCGTCGAGCGGCCGGTGGTCCGGATGCGCCCCGGCCCGCACTTCGACGACCGGTGGCATGCCACGATCCGCCCCGATGCGGTGGGCGGGTGGAGCTTCACCGTGCAGGCGTTCGAGGATCCCTACCTGACCTGGCGGAACGCCGTAGTCAAGAAGGTCGACGCCGGGCAGGAGGCGGCCGACCTCGCCAACGACCTGGCCGAGGGCGCCGAACTGCTGGACCGGGCCGCTGACGGCGTACCCGGGGAGGAGCGCGACCGGGTCCGGAAGGCCGCTGCCGCGCTGCGCGACGGTGACCGGCGGCTGGCGGAGCGGGTCTCGCCCGCCCTGGACCTGGCCGACCTGCTCTGGGCGTACCCGGTCCGGACGCTGCTGACCGAGGCGCCGGCCCAGCCCGTCTGGGTGGACCGGCCGAGGGCGCTCTTCTCCGCCTGGTACGAGTTCTTCCCGCGCTCCGAGGGTGCGGTGCTGGCCGCCGACGGCCGGCCCGCCCGGTCCGGGACGTTCCGCACCGCTGCCGAACGGCTGTCCGGGGTCGCCGCGATGGGCTTCGACGTGCTCTACCTGCCGCCGATCCACCCGATCGGCCGGACCAACCGCAAGGGTCGGAACAACACCCTGGTCGCCGGGGCGGACGACGTCGGCTCGCCGTGGGCGATCGGCGCGGCCGAGGGCGGGCACGACGCCATCCATCCGGATCTCGGCACGCTCGACGACTTCCGGGCCTTCGTCGCCGCCGCCGGGCAGGTCGGGCTGGAGGTGGCGATGGACCTCGCGCTCCAGGCCGCACCGGACCACCCGTGGGTGACCGACCATCCGGAGTGGTTCACCACCCGGGCGGACGGGTCGATCGCGTACGCCGAGAACCCGCCGAAGAAGTACGAGGACATCTATCCGGTCAACTTCGACAACGATCCGGAGGGGATCCGGGCCGAGGTGCTGCGGGTGGTGCTGCACTGGGTGGCGCAGGGCGTCCGGATCTTCCGGGTGGACAACCCGCACACCAAGCCCTTCGACTTCTGGCACTGGCTGATCTGGGAGGTGAAGCGGCACGACCCGGACGTGCTCTTCCTGGCCGAGGCCTTCACCCGACCGGCGGTGATGCACGGGCTCGGCAAGATCGGCTTCACCCAGTCCTACACCTACTTCGCCTGGCGGACCAGCCCGGCGGAGCTGCGGGAGTACTGCGCCGAACTGGTGGCGGCAGCCGACCACATGCGGCCGAACTTCTGGCCGAACACCCCGGACATCCTGCCGGAGCACCTCCAGCACGGCGGGCCGCCGATGTTCAAGATCCGGGCGGTACTGGCCAGCCTGCTCTCGCCCTCCTGGGGGATCTACGCCGGCTACGAACTCTTCGAGCACGTGGCCCGGCCGGGTGTAGAGGAATACATCGACAACGAGAAGTTCGAGCTGCGCCCCCGGGACTGGTCGGCCGCCGAGGCGCAGGGACGGTCGCTGGCCCCGTTCCTGGCCCGGCTCAACGCCGTCCGGCGGGCGAACCCGGCCCTGCACTGGCTGCGCAACCTGGTCTTCCACGAGATCGACAACCCGGCGCTGCTCTGCTGGTCGAAACGGGACGAGCAGACCGGCAACACCGTGCTCGTGGTCTGCTCGGTCGATCCCGGGCAGGTGCAGTGGGGCAACACCGTCCTGGACATGCCGGCGCTCGGCTTCGACTGGCACGAGCGGTTCACCGTGCACGACGAGTTGACCGGCGCCCGCTACGACTGGGGGCAGCACAACGCCGTCCGGCTCGACCCGCTCCTCTTCCCCGCGCACGTCTTCACGGTGCACCGGCACGGCGGCCCGCCAGACGACGCGGCCGGGGTCGACAGCGCGGCCGATGGGGGACGTCCGGCCGGAGTGGAAGGGCTGGGATGGACGAGCTGATCACCGGTACGACGCACGACCCGCACGCCCTGCTCGGTGCCCATCCCGACGGCGAGCGGACGGTGATCCGTACCCTGCGCCGGGGCTCCGGCACGGTCGAGTTGCTGGTCGGCGGGGAACGGCTGCCGATGCGCCGGGTGCACGACGAGGGGGTCTTCGAGGCGGGCGTCCCCGGCACGGTGCTCGACTACCGGGTGGTGGTCGACGGTGCCGAACCGCGCGACGACCCGTACCGCTTCCCGCCGTCCGTCGGTGAACTGGACCTGCACCTGATCGCCGAGGGCCGGCACGAACGGCTCTGGACCGCTCTCGGCGCCCGACCGGCCGACGACGGCGGGGTGTCGTTCGCGGTCTGGGCGCCGAACGCCCGAGGTGTCCGGGTGGTCGGTGACTTCACCGGCTGGGGCGCGCACCAGGGCTGGCCGATGCGGTCACTCGGCGCCAGCGGGGTCTGGGAGATCTTCGTCCCGGAGGCGACGGTCGGGCAGCGGTACAAGTACCGGATCCTCTCCCGGGACGGGGTGTGGCGGGACAAGGCGGATCCGCTGGCCCGGCGTACCGAGGTGCCGCCCGCCACCGCCTCGGTGGTGGACCGGTCCGGCTACGAGTGGTCCGACGCGGACTGGCTCGCCCGTCGGGCACGGCGGCAGCCGCACCAGGAGCCGATAAGCGTCTACGAGGTGCACCTCGGTTCGTGGCGGCCAGGTCTGTCCTATCAGGAGCTTGCCGAGCAGCTCACCGCGTACGTCCTCGACCTCGGCTTCACGCACGTGGAGTTCCTGCCGGTGATGGAGCACCCGTACGGCGGCTCCTGGGGCTACCAGGTGACCGGCTACTACGCCCCGACGGCCCGGTTCGGTGACCCGGACGACTTCCGTCATCTGGTCGACCGGCTGCACGCCGCCGGCATCGGGGTGCTGCTGGACTGGGTGCCGGCGCACTTCCCCCGGGACGACTGGGCGCTGGCCCGGTTCGACGGCACCCCGCTCTACGAGCACCCCGACCCGCGCCGCGGCGAGCACCCCGACTGGGGCACGTACGTCTTCGACTACGGCCGGCCCGAGGTCCGCAACTTCCTGGTGGCGAACGCCCTCTACTGGTGCGAAGAGTTCCATGTGGACGGTCTGCGGGTCGATGCGGTCGCCTCGATGCTCTATCTGGACTACTCCCGCGCCGACGGCGAGTGGCTGCCCAACGAGCACGGCGGTCGGGAGAACCTGGAGGCGATCGCGCTGCTCCAGGAGGTCAACGCGACCGTCTACCGGCACCATCCGGGCGTGCTGATGGTGGCCGAGGAGTCCACGGCCTGGCCGGGGGTGACCCGGTCGACCGACTCCGGCGGGCTGGGCTTCGGCTTCAAGTGGAACATGGGCTGGATGCACGACACCCTGAGCTATCTCGGCAGGGACCCGATCCACCGCCAGCACCACCACAACGAGCTGACCTTCTCACTGGTCTACGCCTGGAGCGAGAACTACCTGCTGCCGATCAGCCACGACGAGGTGGTGCACGGCAAGGGATCGCTGCTCGGCAAGATGCCCGGCGACCAGTGGCGCAAACTCGCCGGGGTACGCGCACTGCTCGCGTACATGTGGGCGCACCCGGGCAAGCAACTGCTCTTCATGGGCTGCGAACTCGGCGACGACCGGGAGTGGAGCGAGACCAGAGGGCTGGACTGGCGACTCACCGACGATCCGGGCCGGGCCGGCGTGCAGCGGCTGCTCCGGGACCTCAACCGCGGCTACCGGGACAACCCGGCGCTCTGGTCCCAGGACACCGTACCCGCCGGCTTCCGGTGGATCGTCTCGGACGACGCCGCCAACAACACGGTCGCCTTCGTCCGGATCGCCACCGACGGCTCGCCGCTGGTCTGCGTGGCGAACTTCGCCGCGCTGCCGCACGAGGGTTACCGGATCGGGCTGCCGCTGGCCGGGCGCTGGTCGGAGATCCTGAACACCGACGCGGACTGTTACGGCGGTTCCGGGGTGGGCAACCTGGGCGCGGTCACCGCCGAGGACCGGCCGTGGCACGGCCTGCCCGCTTCGGTGGCGCTGCGGGTGCCACCGCTCGGCGTACTGTGGCTCCGCCCGGGCTGAGCAACGTCCGCGTTCAGTCGGGGAGCGCAAACCGCCTCCAGGAGAGACCGTCCTCGGTGATCAGGACATAATCCGGGCCGATGGCCGACATGTCGTCCCGGCCGTAGAGCCAGGCGCGACCGGGAGCGACCCCGACCGGTCCTGCCTGGCCGGCGGGCCCGCGCTCCTCGGTGAAGTGCTGCCCTCCGTCCCGGCTCACCAGCAGGGCCGGGGTGAGTGCCGGTGTCACGTCGCCGGACTGGGCGACCAGTAGTGAGCCGTCCGAGCCGATGGTGAACGGCCGGTCCACCGGCGATGCCACCGCGTGCCGCTGCCCCTGCGGCAGTTGCCGCAGCGCGGCCAGCAGGGCGAGGTGCTCCGGCGAACGATCGGCGACGGCTGGCGGCGGGCCGATCCGACGCAGCAGGCTGCCGAGCAACCGGTGCCGGCGGTACCGGGTACGGGGGACATTCACCGCCACTCGGCGCAGCCACGCCTCCGGGTTGTCCAGTCGGGCAAACCGCCGGGGCGCGGCCAGCGCCCTGGTGAAGGACTCCTGGACCGCCTCCTGTGCCTCGTGCAGATCACCGGTCACGGCGTAGAGCTGGACCACCAGCCGCCGGAAAGAGCCTGCGTACAACTCGGAAATCAGATCACTGTCGGTCACCGTCACCTCCCTTCTCCATTACTCCACCGACGAGCCGAGGGAAAGGTTCCACGGGACCGGCCAGAATGTGCGATCGACGCGTTCCACCCGGCAGCGCAACGGCACCTCCGGCCGCCCCTTCGAACAGATCCGAACAGACCCGAACGGTGGTGATCGACCGATCCACTGCGAAAGCTGTGAAGCTTTCCGGGTCGTCGTCTCTGTTCGTCGTCATCTGCCGTCGTGTCTGCTGTGAAATGCGGGTGGATCGTTGCGAAGTCACGAACGATGGTTGGCCGTCGCCGGGCTGCTGCGGTACGCCGGTCCGGCCGCCGTACTCGCCGCGCTGCTCAACCTGGCGATCGGCCTGCTGCCGTTGGGCTTTCTCGTCGGGATGAGCGCCATGCTGGACCGGCTCGCCTCGGCCGGGGACGAGTACCCGTTGCTGGCGGCAGCCTTCGGTTGTTTCCTCGTCCAACAGGTGCTGGCGCCGTTCCAACCGGCGCTTGGTGAGGTGATCGCCCGCCGCGTCGACGGGCGCTGCATCGAGCGGCTGCTCGCCGGGTCGTTCCGGTCGGCACCGATCCACGCCCTGGAAGAGCCGTCGATGCTCGACAGGCTGGCGGACATCCGTGCGGCATTCGACGGCGCCCTGCCCACGCCGGGCCGGGCGGTGGCCGGCGCGCTGGCGTTGCTGGCCCGCTACAGCCAGCTCGTCGGTGCGGTCGCGCTCGTCGCCGTCGTCCTCGGCGGCCCGGCGGCGACGGCGGTCGCGGTGAGCGCCCTGGTCGTCCGCTTCGGGCAACGCGGCTCGCTGGGCCGGTTCGCAGCACTGTGGGACAGCCTGGCCGGCGCCCGGCGCCGGGTGCTCTACCTGCGCCGCCTCGCGGCCGGGCCGGAGGCGGCGAAGGAGATCCGGGTGCTGGGCCTGCGCGGGTGGCTCGGTGAGCGGCACCGGGAGGCCAGCGAGGACTACCTGCGTCCACTGTGGGCGGGACGTCGGCGGCTGCTGGCCACACCGTTCCTCGGCTACGCGGCCGTCGGCCTGGCGGGGGCGACCTACGCCCTCGTCGAGCTGGCGCAGGCCGGTGCCGGGGGCGCGCTCACCGTGCTCCAACTCGCCATCGCGGCGCAGGCGGTGCTCATCCCGATCAGGTTCGGTGTCTTCTTCCCGGAGTCGGACGTGCAGACCCAGTTCGGGGTCCAGGCGTACCGTGCACTCACCGATCTCGAGGCACGGGTGCGGCAGGCGACAGAGCCGGCGGCCGAAGCCGACACTGCCGCCGGGACCGGTGAGCCGGCCCGATCCCGCCCGGTCGCCCGCGCCGTGGCAACCGCTCCCCGACGCGAGATCCGGTTTCAGGGCGTCCATTTCGGCTATCCCGGCGGTCGTCCGGTCTTCTCCGGACTCGACCTCACCCTGCCGGCCGGTCGCTCCACCGCCGTGGTCGGGCTCAACGGCGCCGGCAAGACGACGCTGGTCAAGCTCCTGGCCGGCTTCTACCGCCCGGACCGGGGCACGGTCAGCATCGACGGTCGGGATCTGCGGGAGCTGGACGGCGACAGCTGGCACAGCCAGCTCGCGGTCATCTTCCAGAACTTCATCCGGTACGAGTTCAGCGCGGTGGAGAACATCGGACTCGGCGCACCCGGGTGCCTCGACGACCTCGCGGCGGTACGCGACGCGGCACGCCAGGTGGGTGTACTGGACGCCCTCGACAGACTGCCGGGGGGCCTGGCGACTCCGCTCGATCCGCGCCAGGACGGCGGTCAGGACCTCTCCGGCGGCCAGTGGCAGCGGGTCGCCCTGGCACGGGCGCTGTTCGCCGTCCGGGCCGGCGCCTCGATGCTGGTACTCGACGAGCCGACCGCGCACCTCGACGTGCGGGCCGAAGCCGACTTCTTCGACCGCTTCCTGGAGACCACCGCCGGGCTCACCAGCCTGGTGATCTCACACCGCTTCTCGACGGTACGCCGGGCCGACCACATCGCCGTCCTGGCCGAGGGACGGGTCGTGGAGTACGGCGACCACGACAGCCTCGTCGCGGCCGGCGGCCGGTACGCGGAGATGTTCGCCATGCAGGCGCGGCGATTCGTCGACCTCGCTCCCGGCGGTGGCGGCCGCTCCGCAGGCGCGCGCCGATCCACGGCTGCCGCCGGCCGGGGCAGGGCGGAGGGGGACTCGTGATCGGGCCGCTGCACGCGATCCGCTATCTGCTCGCCCTCGCCGTCCGCACCGATCCGGCCCGGCTGACCGTGGCGGGCATCCTGATGCTGCTGGGTTATCTGGCCACACCCTTCATCGGCGTGCTGCTCAAGGAGCTGACGGACGCGGCGATCGCCGGAGCCACCCGTCCGGCGCTCTGGCTCGCCGTCGGACTCGCCGCGCTGCTGGTCTGTGAGCTGATGATGGGCCACTTCGCCCACCTCTACCACCACGAGCTGGGCGAGCGGCAGGATGCGGCGCTCGACCGGGAACTGCTCGACATCACCCATGGTGGCCCCGGGCTGCGGCACTTCGACGATCCCCGGTTCGCCGACGCGCTCACCCTGGTACGCCAGGACGTCAACCAGACGAGGCCGGCGCTGGAAGCCGTACTCCAGTTGCTCGGCATCGCGGTGCAGTTGGTCGTGACGACGGCTGTTCTCGCGTTCGTGGATCCCTGGCTCGCCCTGCTGCCGGTGGCGGCGGTACCGCCGGTGCTGCTGTCCCGGTACGCCCAGGACCTGGTCGACCGGGCCCGCAGCGGCCAGGCCCGGCGGATCCGGACCACCGTCCACCTGATGGATCTGGCGGCCTCCCCGGACGCTGTGAAGGAGATCCGGCTCACCGGAGCGGCCGGGTTCCTGCTGGCCCGGCAGGACGCGGACTGGTCGGCGACGACCTCGGTGCTCGCCCGCGCACACCATGCGGCGGCCGGGCTGCGCGCCCTCGGCCAGGTGATCTTCGGATGCGCCTACGGTGGCACCCTGCTGCTGGTCGTGCAGCGGGCCGGGCGCGGAGATGCCAGCATCGGTGACGTCGTGCTGCTGGTCACCCTGGCGATACAGATCTCCACGCAGGTGGCCGGGGCACTGGGGCTACTGGGAACGTTGCAGGCCGCCGGCCACACGGTGCGACGCCTGGACCTGTTGCGCCGTCGCGCGGCAGCCTCGACCGGGTCCGTGGTATCCCATCCGGTCGTGGGTCGACCGGTCGCCCGCGACACGACCGCGCCGGGACCGGTGCCGCCCGGTGAGGTTCTGCCCGACCGTCTGGTTCAGGGGATCCGGCTGCTCGGTGTCACCGTGCGCTACACCGAGGACGCCCGGCCGGCCCTGCGCGACGTCACCCTCACCATCCCGGCCGGTGCGACCGTCGCCGTCGTCGGCGAGAACGGCGCGGGCAAGTCCACCCTGGTGAAGCTGCTCTGCGGGTTCTACCAGCCGAGTGCGGGCCGAGTGCTCGTCGACGACGTCGAGCTGACCGGCGCCGCCGCCGAGCAGTGGCGGTCGCGGATGTCGACCCTGTTTCAGGACTTCGCCCGACTCCAGTTGACCCTGCGGGAGAACGTCGGTGTCGGCCATCTTCCGTCGATCGGCGACGACACCGCCATCGGCGCCGCCATCGGCGCCGCTGACGGCGGGGCGATCGTCCGGCAGGTGCCCGGCGGTCTGGACGGACTGCTCGGCCGGGACTACGGCGACGGGACGGAGCTGTCCGGCGGACAGTGGCAGCGGCTCGGGCTCTCCCGGGCGTTCATGCGGCCACGCCCCTTGCTGGTGGCACTCGACGAACCGGCGGCAGCCCTGGACGCGCCAGCCGAGCACGCCCTGTTCCAGAAGTTCCGCAGCGCGGCGCACCAGGCCCGCAAGGAGGCTGGGGCGGTGACGCTGTTCGTGTCGCACCGGCTCTCGACGGTACGCGAGGCGGACCTGATCGTCGTGCTGGACCGCGGAGGGGTGGTCGAACTCGGCGACCACGGGCAGCTCATGGCGCTCGGCGGACTCTACGCCGAGCTGTTCCGCCTACAGGCCCGGGTCTACGGCTGAGCGGGGCGGCACCGACCATCACCACCGGCACCGGCTCGGCGCGAGCCCGCCCGGCTGGTCACCGGGCCAGTGACCCGCAGCGGCTGGTCACTGGCGGGTGCGTACCGCCCGTACGCCGGTCACCGGGCCGAGGTCGTCGGCGGGCAGCTGGGCGGTGGCCGCACGTACCAGCAGACGCTCCATTCCGGACAGTGCGTTCCGCATGTCTGGCAGCGGAACGAACGTGGTGTCGGCGAGCAACTGGATCGTGGTCGCCGAGCCCTGTGCGCCGGTCGTGACGAAGTATGTCGCGTCCACCCGTGGCCAGCCCCCGGCCTCGACGATCGTGGTCTGCCCGGTGAGCGCGGTGAGCTGCCTCCCGGTCAGCTCCGGAGCGGTCGTCGGGCGGTGTTCGGCCGGCCGGACGTCGTTGAAGTAGGCGCTGATGTCGATCTCCGCCCCCCGCTCCCGGGCCAGCTCCGCGCGTAGCCGGCGGATCGCCTGCGGCTCGTAGTATCCGGACTGGTACGCCCGGAGCATCGCGCCGAGTGTCGCGCTGACCGCCTCGTCGAAGCTCCGGCCGCTCAGATCGACCCGGAGCAGCCCGTCCTGGGCGAACGTCCCGACAAGGTCGCGCCGCTTGGCGTCGAACCGGTTGTGCACGATGAGCTGCATGGCGAGATCGGTGTGCCCGGTCACCTGGCCGAGCACGCAGGCCGCCGCCGCGCACAGCACCGTCGAGTTCGTGACCCGCCGACGCGCGGCGATCGCGTCTGCGGCCAGGGTCACGGCCTGCGACGTCATCGTCAGGGCCTGGAACCTCGGCTGCGCGGCGGGGTAACTGGGATAGTCGAACAGCGTGGTCGGGGCGTCGGAGAGCGCGGTTCGCCAGTATTGCAGCGCGCGGCCGTGACGTTGCAGCAGCGGCTCCGTCGCCTCCTCCGCCGCGATCTCCAGCGGACACACCGGCTCCTCGACGATGTCGTCCGCCGGGCCGCCGCCGAGCAGCCGCTCAAGTTCGGCGACCAGCAGCAGCGCTCCCGCACCGTCCACCGCGTGATGGCTGAGCACCAGCAGCAGCACCGAGGGGCCGCCGGGAGCCGTCACCAGATGTGCCCGCACCGGCCAGTCGCGCTCCGGCCGGAACGCGACCGACCGGCGCTGGTCGTGCAGGTCCTGCACCGTGGGGGCGACCTTGTCGGCGGACACCTCGTGCAGGTCGAAACAGATCGCACCCGCGCCGTCCACGACCTGGCGCAGCTCGCCGTCCATCTCGACGAATCGGGTACGCAGCGCGGCGTGGCGTACCAGCACCGTCCGCAGCGCCGCCACGACGGCCTCGACATCGGTCCCGGCCGGTACCGCCACCCGGTAGCCCATGTTGAAGTAGCCGATGTCGTCGCCCACCCACTCCACCGACCGCAGGATCGCCCGTTGCCCCCAGGTCAACGGGGCAGCGCCGGTGGCGGCCCCGGACACGGAGATCATTCGAGTGTGTGTCATCGCAGCACTGCCTTTCGGGCTGGGTGAGGGTGCCCCGCCGAACGGGCGGCGGGGCACCCGATCGGGGCCGGGCATCGGCTCGGCCCCATCCGGATCAGGTCCAGCTGACCCCGCGGTTTGCCTTGCGACTCATCGGAGACTCCCTTCCCTCGGCGACCCTGGTGGGCCTCGGAACCCTGCGACGCCCCGATCGGCTGGTGTCCGCAGTCCCGTGCGGTGCCCGGAGACCCGGTCCGTCCTTGGCTGCGGCTGGAGGACCGGGACCGACCGCAGGAGATGCCGTTCCCGGACCGACCGGATCTCCAAGGTGTATCGACTACCGACTCCGGTCGGAAGGGTCCGGCGCGTTCGCGAGTGTTCGGACTTGTTCACCGTCAACTCTCCGCAGCACATCGCTGGCTGACCGTGATCGGCGCCGCAGCACGCCGGCCGGCCGCGGCGGAACCGTCGTCGTCGGCCACCACAGCAGCACCGCGACGACCGCCGCGGTACCGAGCAGCCCGGTGGCGCCGATTACCGTGGTGGCCCGCCAGACCTCCGCGACCGCACCGGCGACGAGCATCCCGAGCCCCTGGAGTCCGGCGAGGCCGGTGATCGCGACCCCGAACGCACGGCCACGGTACGCGGCCGGAACCGCCCGGCCGAACATCGCGTTGAGCGGGACGGCGAACGCGGTACCGATCCCGGAGAGCACGAGCAGACCCATCAGCACCGGCGGTGGCGGGGCGGTGCCGACGGCGACCAGCACCACGACGGAGAAGACGGCGAGCGACGGAACCAGCCGTGCGCGTACGTCGGGCGGACAGAACCGGGTGACGGCGATCCCGCCGACCGCCATACCGAGCGGGCCGCAGGCCAGCAGCAGCCCCACCATGGCCGGCCCGCCGCCGTACTGGGCGGCGAGCGGAGAGGCGAGCCCTTCGGCCGCGCAGGCGAAGGCGCTGGCGACCCAGAGCAACAGCAGGTACGCCCGCAGTGCCCGGTCGGTCAGCACCACCCGGACAGCCGCGAACCGCTCGTCCGCCGCCCGGGAACGTGGTGCCGGTGCCGGCGACGGGGAGACGCCGCGCAGCACGAGTACGGCCGAGAGCACGAACGTGCCCGCGTCCACCAGCAGGGCGCCCGGTGGGGACAGCAGCGTGACGAGTACGCCGCCGACGGCGAACCCGCCGACCTGGGCGACCTGCGCGGCGATGTTGTCCAGACCGTTGGCGACCGGATAGCGGTCACCGTCGAGCAGTTCCGGCATCAGCGCCGCCCGGGCTGCGACGAACGGCGGGCGCAGCAGGTTCACGGCGAAGGCCAGCGCCACCACCACGGCGGGTGGCAGCACCGGCAGTGCCAGCAGCGGCACGACCGCCGCCCGGCCGAGATCGCACACCACCATGACGCGGCGGCGTGGAAACCTGTCGGCCAGCCCGGAGAGCACCGGCCCGCCGACCAGCCAGGCGAGGTAGGAGCTGGCGAAGGCGGCAGCCGCCAAGACCGCCGACCCGGTCGTCGAGTAGATGACGAACGCCACGGCGACAGCCGTCAGCTGATCCCCGACGAGTGACAGCACGTACGCGCCGAACAGGTAGCGGTACTCGCGCACGGCTAGCACCTGCCGGTACGTCGCGGCCTGACCCAAGGTGCGCTCCTCCCCCGAACCGGCCTGGACCAACGCGGGTACTCCACCACGACCGGTATCGAAACGCACGACCATGACCTGCACGGATGTGTTCAGGACAGTCCCGAACAAGGCCGAACGCCCACTCCTCTGGCGCCCCGGGGTCGAGCGGGTTTTCATGTCGAGGTCACCGACGCGCTGAAGGACCGCGTCTCCCGGCGGCATCCGACTCTTCCGGAGGTGTCCTTGACCACCGTCGTGTCCCGTGACCAGCTGGGTATGCCGTCGCCGTACGTGCCACCCGACGGCGAGCTGGAGCAGCGGCTGGCACAGCTGTGGGGTGCCAGGCTCAACGTCTGGCCGATCAGCCGCCACGATGACTTCTTCCAGCTCGGTGGGGACTCCCTGCTCGCCGCCGAACTGCAACTCGACATCGACCAAGCGCTCGGGGTCGAGGCGGACGTGGCCACCCTGTTCATCGCGCCCACCGTCGCCGAGCTGGCCGACGCCGTACGGGAACTCCTGCCGCCGGTCCCGGCGCAGCTGCCGGCACCGATCTCCGCCCTCGGTGGCTCACCGGTCGCGTCCACCGTCGGCGCGGCGCTGCCGGCCTCCCCGCTGGTCGACGAGTGAGCGTTTCCCCGGGCGATGGCTCCGCCCTGGCCCACTGCACGCGTCCCGACCCGGCGGAGCTGTCCCGGATCGACCTGGCCGACCCGGCGTTGCTGGCCAGCGACAAGCGTTACGAGGTGTGGGACCGACTCCGCCGGCACCGGCCGGTGCACTGGCAACCCGTGGCCGACGCCGGCACGGCGGACGGCTTCTGGTCGGTCACCAGGTACGCCGACGTGAACCGGGTACTCGCCGATCACACCCACTTCACCTCCGAACGCGGCACCCTGCTCAACCTGCTGGGTCGCCGCGATCCGGCCGCCGGGCAACAGATGGCGGCCACCGATCCGCCCAGGCACAGCCGGATGCGGCTGCCGGTGCAGCGGGCCATGAATCTCTCGTCCGCCCGCAGCTACGTGCCGCAGGTGCGGGCCGGGGTCCGTGCGCTCATCGCCGACCACGCCGGGGACGAGTCGTTCGACGCCGCGACGATGCTCGCCGGGCTGCCGCTCGCGGTGGTGGGGCCGCTGCTCGGGGTGCCCGCCGCGGACTGGCCCAGGCTGACCCGGCTGGCCGGCATGTGCACCGCCGAGGACGACCCGACCTACCAGCTTCCCGAGGGAGCCGAGGCGACGTTACGACGTGGCCACCGTGAACTCTTCGCCTACTTCTCCGACCTCGCCCGTCAGCGGGCTCGGCAGGGCGGTGACGACCTGGTGAGCCTGTTGCTCAGGATGGAGGTCGACGGTCGGCGGTTGGGACGTGGAGCCGTGGTGGCCAACTGTTACAGCCTGCTGCTGGGCGCCAGCGTCACCCTCCCGCACGTACCCACGGCGGCGCTGGCGCACCTTGCCGGCACCGGCCGGTACGCCGCCTGGGCAGGCCGTCCCGACCTGCTCACCAGCGGCGTTGAGGAGGCACTGCGCTGGGCGTCCCCGGCCAGTCACTTCATGCGGGTGGCCCGCCAGCCGGTCGAGCTGTCCGGGGTGACCGTCGGCACCGGTGAGGCCGTCGTCGCCTGGTTGGGATCGGCGAACCGCGATCCGGCGGTCTTCGCCCGGCCGGACCGGTTCGACGTGCGGCGCGCGCCCAACCGGCACCTCGCGTTCGGTACCGGTCCGCACTACTGTCTCGGCTCCCACCTGGCCCGGCTAGCGCTGCGGCTGTGCTTCAGCGAACTGTTCGACACCTTCGAGTCACTGACCCCCGACGGCGAGCCCGTACGCGTGCGGTCCACCTTCCTCAGCGGTTACCAACGACTTCCCCTGCTCGGACGGCCTCGTCGGAGGGACGAACGATGAGCGTTACCGAAGTGTCCGGGTCACCCCTGACCTATGCCCAGGAACTCCTCGACGAGTTGGAGCGCTGGAGCCCGGGGCGGATACGCGGGCCTCGATCGGTGCTGGTCGCGGCACACCGGGTCATCGGCCCGGTGGACATCGCGATACTGCGCACCGCGCTCGACGATGTCGTTGCCCGGCACGGCGCGCTGCGGACGGTCGTCGTCGACGACGGCGCCCGGCGGTACCAGCAGGTGCGGGCGCCGGAGCCGAGCACGCTGACGGTGACCGATCTCGACCCCGACGACCCACCGCAGCGATTCGTGGCGTCGGTCGCCCGGATGGAGCATCCGATCAACACGGTGCCACGACTCCGGGCCTACCTGGGACGG
Organism: Plantactinospora sp. CNZ320; assembly: GCF_002846275.1. Taxonomy (NCBI): domain Bacteria; kingdom Bacillati; phylum Actinomycetota; class Actinomycetes; order Micromonosporales; family Micromonosporaceae; genus Plantactinospora; species Plantactinospora sp. CNZ320. The sequence continues at coordinate 115,602 of NZ_PJMP01000001.1, read as the reverse complement.
TATCCGGTGCACGGCGGGGTGCTGGTGCTCGTCGCCCACCGGATCGCGGTCGACGAGTGGTCGTTGCCGGTGCTCGCCCGCGATCTGGTCGCGGCCTACACCCACCGGATGCGCGGGCTCGACCCGTTGGACACCACGGTCATGCAGTACGTCGACATCGCCGACGACGATCACTCCGCACAGTGGCAGGCGCGGATCGCCCGGCTGGTCCCCTACTGGCGGGACCGTCTGCGTGGGGTCGCCGAGCTGGGCCTGCCGGTGTCACCGGTGAACCGGCGGCCGGCGGAAACCCCCGGCCAGTCGTCCACAAAGGAGACGGCCACGGTGTCGTTCGCCATCGACCACGACCTCTGGGGGCGCGTCGCGGACGCTGCCCGGCGTCGGCGAACCACGCCGTTCACCCTGCTGCTCACCGCGTTCGTCGCCGAGTTCTTTCCGGAGACCGACGGTGAGGCGATCGTGCCGGTGCTCACCGCCGGACGTACCCCGGCGGAGCGGGACACCGTGGGATGCCTGTTCAACATGCTCGCGATTCGTCTGGACCTCTCCGAGCGCCCGGATGGGCAGGAGTTGCTGCGCCGGGTCGACGCCACCTGCCGGGAGGCGTACGTCAACGACATCCCGCTGATGCCGGTGCTGCGGCAGACGCCGGAACTCGCCACCGCGCTTCGCGGCCGGGACCGGGTGCTGCCGTTCTTCCAGTACGTGCCGCCGCCACCGCTGCGTCCGCTGGTGGACGAGCCTGCCATCGGGCTGGCGCCGCTGGACGCCGTCCCGTTGGCGATGCCGCTGATCCCGACAGCGCTGCTGTGGCGCCTCGTCGGGGCGGGCCCGGTCACCGGCCACGTCGGCTACGATCCCCTGCTGTTCGACGGTGACTGGGTGGCGGAGCGGGTCGACGGCTACCTGCGCCAGGTCGACCGGCTGGCGGACAACCGGTGAGTGGTTGGGAGCCGCAACTGGTCGGTACGACGGTGACGCCCCCGCCACACATCCTCGATCTGCTCGAGCCGTGGTTCGACGCCGACCTCCCGGCGGTGAGCGACCAGGAGGCGACGTGGACGTACCGCGAGTTGGCCGAGCGCTCCGCCGCCCTCGCCAGGGCACTGCACGAGCATGGGATGCGGGCCGGGGACTGCGTGGTCATCCACGCGCTGATGTCCCGCTGGGCGGTGGTCGGCATGCTCGGCGCGCTACGGGCGGGTCTGCGCTACGTCGCCGTCGACGCGGCCTTCCCGGTGACCCGGCAGCGGCTGATCGCGGCGGCCGCCGGAGCCCGGTTGGCGGTGGTCGAGCCGGGGCTTCCGCTCGGGCTGGAAGGGCTACCCCGGCTGGAGGTGGAGCAGGTCACGCAACCGGCGGCGGCCTCGCTCCCCGGGTCCGGGACAACGGTACGGGCGCCCGGAGCCGCGCCGCCGGCGCTGCGCGCGGAGGCTGCCTACACCTGTTTCACGAGCGGCTCCACAGGGGTTCCCAAGGGGGTGAGCGTGTCGGCGGCGGCGTTGGCCTATTCCACGGCCGCTCGGTTGGTCTACTACCAGGAGCCCGTCCGGGCGTACCTGCTCTGTTCGTCGATCTCCTTCGACAGCTCGGTCGCGGGGATCTACTGGACACTCGCCGCTGGCGGGCATCTGGTCATCCCGGCCAGCCGTCCCGCCGACCTGGTCGCCGTCCGCCGCGCGGCCCGGCGCTGGCCCCCGTCCCACCTGCTCATGGTGCCCGGCCTGTACCGGGCGGCCCTGCGCGGAGGACTCGCCGCAGAGCTGGAATCGCTGTCGACGGCGATCGTCGCCGGCGAGTCCTGCCCGCCCGCGCTGGTGGGAGAGCATCTGGCGGCGCTGCCCCGGACCCGGCTCTACAACGAGTACGGACCGACCGAGTGCACGGTCTGGTGCACCGTGCACGCCTGCGGTCCGGCCGATGCCAACCGGCCCTCCGTGCCGATCGGTGTCCCGATACCGGGAGCCCGGCTGTACGTGCGGGACTCCGCCGGCGGCCCCACCCGCCCCGGGCAGGTCGGTGAGTTGTACGTCGGTGGGCCGGGGGTGGCCCGGCCCAGCGCACCGGAGCCGGATCCGGACGACTCCCCGTTCCGCCGGATCGGCGACGAGTGGCTCTACCGCACCGGGGACCTCGTCGCCGTCGACCCCGACGGGTTGCTCACCTTCCACGGTCGCGTCGACGACCAACTCAAGCTCGGCGGCGTACGGGTGGAGCGGGTGGAGATCGAGCAGGTGCTGGCTGAGGCGGCCAGGGTCCCGGTGGCGGTGGGCGTGGCGACGGCGGGCGTACACCCCCGGGTGGTGGGGTTTCTGGTGACGGACGCGATCCCGAACGCCTCCCGGATCCGGGCGTCGATGCTCACCCGACTGCCGGCCGCGGCGCTGCCGGCCCGGTTCGAGGCCGTCTCGACCCTGCCCATGCTGCCGAACGGCAAGGTGGACCATGGCGAGTTGGACCGGCGCGCCGCCTCGGTGCTCGCGATCTGAAAGCGATCATCGAAGGAGCGGGGGGTGGGCCGTCGAGCAGGATGCCCGGCATGGTGAGTGGATCGCCGGAGCACCACGACCGAGCTACACCGGCGTTTCCCGCTCCGGCCCCGCATCGAGGCGGCGCCCGGTGAGCAACAGCGTCAGCAGGGTCAGCGCGGCCAGGACGGCGGCGGCCAGGAAGACCCCGCTCGGCGAGGTGGCCGCCTCGACCGGTCCGAACAGCAGTGGCGTGCCGAACTGGCTGGCGAAGGTGGCCGTACCGAGCAGCGCCATCGCCTCACCACGTCGCCCGGCCGGGGCGTGTTCGGCGGTCAGCACGGTCAGGGCCGGCACCGCCAGTCCCATGCCGAAGCCGAAGACGGCGGATCCGGCCAGCAGTGGGAACTGTGCCGGGCTGACCGCGAGGATCACCAGCGCCACCGTCCAGGCGCCGAAGGCGAGCAGCAGCAGCCCCGACGAGCCGAGTCGGGCCCGGACCGGGGCGAACCGGAGTCCGGTCAGGCTCATCACCAGGGATAGCAGCGCGCCGAAGACCGCGACCCGGAAGCTGTCCCGCAGACCGATCTCGGCGAGGCGGGGCGGCAGGAACACAAGTACGACGTAGAGCAGCGCGGTGGTGACCGCCTGGAGCGCGTAGCTGCCGAGCAGTCGCGGGCGCCCCCGCAGCAGCGGCTCGGGGCGGGCTCCCGCCCCACCGGTCGGCGCCGGCCGGGTCACGCCGGCGTTCCCGGCGGACGGTTCCGGGGTGGGTCGCAGCGGCCGACGGGCGTCTGATGTGGACAGCAGTCGCAGGGACAGCAGGCCGAGCGGTACGCCGACCAGGTAGACGCCGAACGGCGCGTGCCAGGAGATCGTGCCCAGGGCACCGCCGAGCAGCGGCCAGAGCACCCCGCCGAGACTGATCGCACTGGTGCGCCAGCCCATCACCCGGTCCCGGGCCGCCGATCCCGCCGCCAGGTCGAGCAGGCCGAGGGTGGTGCCGGTGAAGACGGCGGCGGCGCCGATCCCGAAGACCAGGCGGCTGACGATCAGCCACACGTAGTCGTCGAGCAGCAGGCCCGCACCCCCGGCCACCCCGTAGACGACGAGTCCGGCGGCGAGCGGTCCGGGCACGCCCCACCGGTCGACCGCCCGGCCGACCAGGGGGCCGACCAGGGCCAGCGAGAGCCCGTGCGCGGTCAACACCAGTCCGGCCGCGCCCGCACTGATCCCGAGGTCCGAGCGGAGCAGTTCGACCACCGGCGCCAGCACCGCACCGGCCAGCACGGTGAGGGTGGAGGCGAGCAGGAGTACCCAGAGTGGACCCTTCGGCGGGCTCGACGTCGTACCGTCGACGGGCGCTGGGGCAGCGCGACCCGGACGGCCGGCGGCCGTCGTGGCGCGGTCGCCGATGGCGCGGTCGCTGGGGGCTCGGTCCGGGGTGGCGCGGTCCGGGGTGGCGGTCATCTGCACAGCATCGGATCTCGAGTTTGGTTGAGGTCAACCCGGCCGAATGACTACCGGACGACCATCCCGGCGCGACTCTCCGCAACGCTAGATAGACATGTGACAATGTCTGACGCCGCCACCGCACCGTCATTCAGGAGGTACGCCATGCCGCGACCGATCCGCCGATCGGCGGTCGTACTCGCCACCGCCCTGCTCACCCTCACCGCCCTGGCCGGTCCCGCCCGGGCCGGTACCGGCACCGACCTCGCCCCGCAACCGTTCGCCGCCGACAGTGGCGACAGTTGCCGGTACGGCCTCGCCGAGGGAACCCTGGAGTTCTTTCCGTTCTCCGCACCTCCCGGGCTCGGCTCGGTGACCGTCGCCGGCACCATCGCCGACCGCCCCTACGAGCGCGATCCCGGCCCGGTCTGCCGGGACGACGGCCTCTTCAGCTTCGTCACCTTCTACGCCTACGGCAACGGCCGCCCCGTCGCCGAGAGCACGACGAGGGTGGACAACGACATCAGGAAGTACGACTTCCGGCTCGGTCCCCGGGAACCCGGCACCGGCGTCGACACCCTCGTCGTCCAGGTCTGCCGGGCCGCGACGACGAACGGCCCGACACCTGTGCCGACACCGGCGAGCTACTGCGGAACGCCCCAGGTCTACTCGTTGCACTGGAGCTGACCCGGCCGGGCCCGCCCGGGGCGCCGTACCGCCAGCCGGACGGCGCCCCAGAAGCGCCCCGCCGCCCTCGTCCCGGTCACCGGACGGGGCGCAACTCCTGACCGATCGCGCGGGTCGGTTTCGGCGGAAACTCCGGTAGGTTCTCGCCATGACCGTGCTGCAAGATCTTGTTGCCGCCCTCGCCACCGGCCGGGTCGAGGTCGTGGACCTCACCGCCCCGCTCTCGGCGCAGACGCCGATCCTCAACCTCCCCGAGCCGTTCGGCCAGACCGTCCCGTTCGCGCTGAGCGAGATCAGCCGCTACGACGAGCGCGGCCCGGCCTGGTACTGGAACAACTTCACCACCGGGGAGCACACCGGCACGCACTTCGACGCGCCGGTGCACTGGGTCAGCGGCCAGCACGGCGACGACGTCTCCCAGGTACCGCCGGCCCGGCTGATCGCCCCGGCGGTGGTGCTCGACCACACCGCCGAGGCCGCCGCCGACCCCGACTTCCTGCTGGAGGTGGAGCACGTCCGGGCCTGGGAGGCGGAGCACGGCCCGCTGCCGGCCGGCGGCTGGCTGCTCTACCGGACCGGTTGGGACGCGTACGGCGACGACGCGGCGCGGTACGCCAACGCCGGCCGTACCCCGGGCATCTCCCCCGCCTGCGCGAAATGGCTCGCCGAGGAGTCCCCGGTGCAGGGTGTCGGGGTCGAGACGGTCGGCACCGACGCCGGAGCCGCACACTCGTTCGACCCGCCGTTCCCCTGCCACTCGTTCCTGCTCGGCGCGGACAAGTACGGTCTCACCCAGCTGCGCAACCTGGAGCGGCTCCCGCCGACCGGCGCGGTGGTGCTCGCCGGCCCGCTGCCGATCGTGGGCGGCTCGGGCAGCCCGTGCCGGGTACTCGCCCTGGTCGAGCGGTAGCGGACGGCAGCGGGAGCGGATGCTGGCGACGGGACGGGTGGACGGCATGCGGGTCGCCGAGGTGGTCGGGCGGGTGCTCGCCGCGCACGGGGTGCGGCACGTCTTCGGGGTGATCGGCAGCGGCAACTTCCACGTCACCAACGCGCTGGTGGCCGGCGGGGCCCGGTTCGTGGCCGCGGCGCACGAGGGTGGCGCGGCGAGCATGGCGGACGGCTACGCGCGTACCTCGGGCGAGGTCGGAGTGCTCTCGGTGCACCAGGGGCCGGGGGTCACCAACGCGCTGACCGGGATCGTCGAGGCGGCCAAGAGCCGGACCCCGATGCTGGTACTCGCTCCCGAGGCGACCGAGCCGAGGTCCAACTTCTTCATCGACCTGCCGCACACCGCCAGCGCGCTCGACATCCGCTACCAACGGGTACGCCCGGAGCACGTCGAGGTGGACGTCAGCCACGCCTACCGGTTGGCGGCCTCGGGCACGACGGTGCTGCTGGGGTTGCCGCTGGACGTGCAGGCCCGGGAGGTGGCGCCGTGGACCGGCCCGGTCGAGCGGGGGAACGCCCCCGCCCACTGGGTACCCGACGTCGAGCCGCTGGTCGACGCGTTGACCGCCGCCCGGCGGCCGGTCTTCGTGGCCGGCCGGGGTGCCCGGGGCGCCCGGGAACCGCTGGTCCGGCTGGCCGACGAGTGCGCCGCGCTGCTGGCGGTCTCGGCCGCCGCCAAGGGACTCTTCGCCGGCGACCCCTGGTATCTGGACGTCTCCGGCGGCTTCGCCACCCCGCTCGCCGCCGAACTCATCGCCGAGGCCGACCTGGTGGTCGCCTGGGGCAGCACGCTGAACATGTGGACGACCCGGCACGGCCGGCTGATCTCCCCGTCGGCCACCGTGGTCCAGGTCGACGAGTTGCCGATCGGCGCCGACCTGCACCCCCGGATCGACCGGCACGTCAGCGGAGACGTGGCCCGGGTCGCCCGCTACACACTGCGCTGGCTGGAGAACGAGCCTGGTGTCGGCCGGCCGGTCGGCACCCAGCGCACAGCGCAGTTGCGTCGGCGGATCGCCGCCGAGGGGCGCTGGCGGGACGTGCCCTATTCGGACGAGAGCGTCGACGGTCGGATCGACCCCCGCACCTTGACGATCGCCCTGGACGACCTGCTGCCGGCCGAGCGGACCGTGGTGGTCGACTCCGGCAACTTCATGGGCTACCCGTCGATGTTCCTCTCCGTACCGGACGTGGTCGGGTTCTGCTTCACCCAGGCGTTCCAGTCCGTCGGGTTGGGGCTGTCCAGTGCGCTCGGTGCCGCCGTCGCCCGACCGGACCGGCTCACCGTGGCGGCGCTCGGCGACGGCGGGTTCACGATGTCGGCGGTCGAACTCCTCACCGCGACCCGGCTCGGCCTGCCCCTGCTGGTGGTGGTCTACGACGACGCGGCGTACGGCGCCGAGGTGCACCACTTCGGCCCGGACGGTCACCCGCTGGACCTGGTCCGGTTCCCCGACACCGACCTCGCCTCGATCGCCCGGGGGTACGGCTGCGCCGCGGCGACGGTACGCGGGATCGACGACCTCGCCCCGGTACGGGACTGGCTGGCCGGCCCGCGCGACCGGCCGCTGGTGCTCGACGCGAAGATCACCAGCGAGCGCGGCGCGTGGTGGCTGGAGGAGGCCTTCCGGGGCCACTGATCCGGGTGAACGGCTGGGCACCCGCCCTCCCCAGGTCCCGCCGGCAGGTCAGTCGCCCCGGTCCCGTCGGTAGGTCAGTCGCCCGGGTCCGGGATGGTGGCGGTGCCGTCGAGATAGCGGCGGTAGGTGCCGCGCAGGCGTACCCGGTCGCCGTCGACCACGCAGTGCACGGTGCCGCCCCGGGCGGAGAGCTGCCGGGCGGTCAACGTCGACCGGCCGAGCCGTTGTGCCCAGTACGGCGCGATCTGGCTGTGCGCGGAACCGGTCACCGGGTCCTCGAAGGCACCCGCCCCGGCCCCGAACCACCGGCTGACGAAGTCGACGCCCTCGGTGTCGCCGGGGGCGGTGACGACCGCGCCGCGTACCGGCAGCCGGGCCAGGGTGGTGAAGTCCGCGGTGACCGCCCGGACCTCGGCGGCACTGCGGACCACGTAGACCAGGTCGGTGTCCCGGAACCGGTGCTCGGGCTCGATGCCGAGCGCGGCCGCGGCGGTGGCGCACTCTTCATCGTCGTCCGAGACGGCGCGCAGCCGTCCGGCCGGGAAGTCCAGCTCCAGTTCGTCCTCCCGGTCGGCCCGCCGCGCCGGGAGCCAGCCGCTGCGGGTCCAGAAGAGCAGGCGTGACGCGTCCGGATGCACGTCGTCGAAGAGTTGCCCGGCGGTGGCCAGGGTGGCGTGCCCGCAGAGGTCCACCTCGACCGCCGGGGTGAACCAGCGCAGGTGGTAGCTCGGGTCGTCACCGGGCGGCGGGTCGGCGTCTGCGGGCAGTTGGGCGGTGTAGAAGGCGGTCTCGGAGAGGTTGTTCTCCTCGGCGAGAGCTTGCAGGACGGAGTCCGGCAGCCAGCCGGGCAGGGGCATCACGGCCGCCGGGTTCCCCTGGAAGACCCGGTCGGCGAAGGCGTCGAGCTGGATCAGGCGGAGCCGCATCGCCAATGTCTACCAGTACCGGATTGATCCGTCGGCTCCGGCTGTCGGCCGGACTCCCGCCGCCGGCCGGTAAGGTCGTCCGGACCGGTTCCGGGGATCCGTTAGACTTGAGTTATATAAGCGGACGCTGAAAGGGTGGCGGCGTGCACGCGTTCGACGTACTCGGCGATCCCGTCCGACGGCGGATCCTGGAACTGCTCGCCGACGGCGAGCGCTCGGCGGGCGAGGTGAGCGCGGTGGTCCAGGAGGAGTTCGGGATCTCCCAGCCGGGCGTCTCGCAACACCTGCGGGTACTCCGGGAGAACGGATTCACCACCGTACGCGCCGCCGGCACCCGGCGACTCTACGCGGTGGACCCCAGCCCGCTCCAGGAGATCGACAGGTGGCTGGAACGCTACCGGGGCTTCTGGACCCAGCGGCTGGACTCCCTCGACACCGAGATCACCCGGGGCAGGCGGGAACGCCGCCGGACGGAGGAGCCACCCGAGGAGGGCTGACGCGGCCCCGCCGATGTCGGTCTCAGCCGAGGCCCATCCCAGACCAGGCTCGTCTCAGCCGAGGTCGCTCTCAGACCAGGTCGGTCTCAGACCAGGTTCGCCTCGCGCAGCAGTCGCCACAGTCCGGCACCGTCCGGCGCGCAGAACCACCGCTCCCCGAGCAGGCCCGCCGCCGGGGTACCGCCGTCGGCGCCACCGGCCGGGGCCGGAAACCCACCGGCCAGCACCGCCTGGGTCGGGGAGAGCCTGCGGATCAGCACCCCCGCCACGTTGTCCGGGTGCTCGGCGGCGAACTCGGCGTAGATTTCCTGGTCGTGCTGGCCGTCGTCGCCGATCAGCAACCACCGGATCTCCGGGAACTCCCGGACCAGCCGGGCCAGGGCGGCCCGCTTGTGCTCCCGGCCGCTGCGGAACCAGCGGTCAGCCGTCGGGCCCCAGTTGGTCAGCAGCAACGGACCGGCCGGATAGAGGTGCCGGGAGAGGAACCGGGTCAGCGTCGGCGCCACGTTCCAGGCACCTGTGGAGAGGTAGAGCACCGGGGCGCCCGGATGCGCGTTGACGAGGCGCTCGTAGAGCACCGCCATCCCGGGTACGGCCATCCGGGCGTGCTCGTCGAGCACGAAGGTGTTCCAGGCGGCCAGCAGCGGCCGGGGCAGCGCGGTCACCATCACCGTGTCGTCGATGTCGGAGAGGACCCCGATCCGCAGCTCCGGGTCGACGATCCGGACCGGCGCGTCGACCGGCTCGGCACCGGCACTGGTCAGGCGTACGCTCTGCCAGCCGGGCGCCAGGTCGGCCTCGACGACAAGGTCGATGAAGCCGCTCCGGTCGGAACAGGCCTCGTGTCGGCGGCCACCGGCCTCGATCACCACCGGCGCGTTCTGCACCGGCAGGGTGGCGAAGCTACGCCACCCGCGCACCTTCTCCGGCCGGCGCTGAGGGCGACCGCGTAACCGGGTCAGCAGCACCCGGCCGAGCACCCGGATCCAGCCCGGGGCGCCGTAGCCGGCGTACGGGATGATCGTGACATCCCATCCGCCCTGTCCCAGGCGACGCTCGATGAACTGGTGCACCGCGTCCTCGATCCGGGCCGCACGGTGCAGCCGGGACACGGGCGCCGGACCGGCGGGTATCAGCGACACCTAGCCACCCTGCCACAGCACACCCGGTCCGGCTACGAGACAGATCAACTATGCCACCGGGAAGCTTCCGGTCCGGCTCCCCGGGCCGTACCCCCGGACCGGGTGGAAGTGCCCTGACCTGCGCGGATCCCGAACGCCGGCCCGGGGCGCCGTGCGAAACTTCGAGGCGGGACGGAGACGGGGGCGCGGGGGTGTCGGTGGCGGTGCCGCGCGCGGCGCGGCCGGGGCGAGCACTCGACCGGCCGGGCGCGGTGGCGCTCGGTCTCGGCCTGCTCGGCCTGGGCTACCGGCTGGCGCTGGTCCTGCTCACCGTGCCCGGCTCCAACAGCGACGAGGCCACCTTCGGGCTCGCCGCGCTGCACATCGCCGACGGCCGCGAACTGCCGGTCTTCCTCTACGGCCAGCACTACATGGGTACCGTGCAGAGCTATCTCGCCGCCCCGCTCTTCCTGCTCTTCGGTGCCGGCTGGATTCCGCTGCGGATACCCCTGCTGTTCCTGTACGCCGCCTTCGTCTACCTGTCGTACCGGCTCACCCGGCGGCTCTACTCCCCCTGGCTGGCCACCTTCACCGTCGGGGTACTCGCGCTCGGCGGTGAGCGGGTGATCCGGGACCAGATCACCGCCGTCGGCGGGCGGCCGGAGGTCAAGCCCGCCGTGCTGGGGCTGCTGCTGATCGCACTCGCCCTGGCCCGGCAACCGGACCGGGGGCGGTTGCCGACCCTCGGCCTCTTCGGGCTCTTCGGCCTGGTCACCGGGCTCTGCGTCTGGGACGACTGGCTGGTCCTGCCCTACCTGGTGGTCGCGTTCGGCGTCCTGCTGGTCGGCTCCTGGCGGAAGCTGCTCGGGCCGGCCGGTGCCGTACTGGTCGCCGGGTTCCTGCTCGGGGTCGCGCCACTGGTGGTGGACAACCTCACCGCACCGGCCGGGCAGGACTCGATCTCCGTACTGCGACAGGTCAGCGAGGGCGAGGCGGAGGCGACCCCGGGTACCGCCCGGCTGCACGGCGCGCTGCTGGTCGGCATCCCGCTCGCCACCGGGATCTGCCGGCCGGAGGGCTGTGACGCCGTCGAGATGTCCTGGGGTGTGCTCTACCTGGCGCTGCTGCTCGCCGCCGGGGCGCTTGCGGTGGTCGGACTCGTCCGGGCCGGCGGCGGGCTCCGGGAAGCCCGCACCGGGTACGCCGCCCAGCTCGCCCTGGTGCTCGGCGCCGCGCTCACCGTGGCGGCGTACGCCCGCAGCTCGCTCGCCGGCAGTGCACCGCTGGCCAGCGCCCGGTACCTGTCGATCCTGCAGATATCCCTGCCCGCCGTACTCTGGCCGCTCTGGCTCGTCGCCCGTCAGGCGGGGCGGCACACCGCCGGGCGGCTGACCCGGCTGGCCGGGATCGTCGGGACCGCAGTGCTCGCCCTGCTGGTGGTGCTGCTGCTCGGCACCACCGGACACCTGCTCGGGGAGATCGGCACCATCCGGGCCGAGGAGCGGCAGCAGCGACAACTCGCCAGCACCCTTGAGCGGGCCGGGGTGAGCGCGGTGTACGCCGAGTACTGGACCTGCAACCGGCTGGTGTTCGTCACCCGGGAACGGGTCGCCTGTGCGGTGCTCGGCGAGAACCTGCGGCCGGGGCAGGACCGCTATCCGGCGTACCCGAGGCGGGTCCGCGCCGCCGACCGGCCGGGCTTCGTCTTCGAGGCCGGCGCGCCCGCGGACGCCGCGTTCCAGGCTCACCTGCGCGACTCCGGCGTCCCGGCCCGGGTCACCCGGGTCGGGCGGCACACCGTCTACCTGCCGGAGTCGACGCTGCGTCCCCCGGGCTGACCGACGGGAGGAATCCCGTATCCTGCGAAGCCGTGACTCAAGCGATGAACGAGCCTCCCGCCCTCCCCGACACGGTCTTCGTGCACCCATCGGCCGAGGTCGACGAGGGCGCGCGGATCGGCGACGGGACCAAGGTCTGGCATCTCGCCCACGTCCGCTCCACCGCCCAGGTGGGTGCGAACTGCGTGATCGGCCGGAACGTCTACGTGGACGCGAACGTCGTGGTCGGCGACCTGGTGAAGATCCAGAACAACGTCTCCGTCTACCAGGGCGTGACGATCGAGGACGAGGTCTTCGTCGGCCCCTGCGCGGTGTTCACCAACGACCTCCGGCCGCGGGCGCAGAACCCGGACTGGCAGATCACCCCGACCCTGGTCCGCAGGGGCGCCTCGATCGGCGCGAACGCCACGATCATCTGCGGAGTCGAGATCGGCGAGAACGCGATGATCGCCGCCGGCTCGGTGGTGACCAGGGACGTCAAGCCGCACCAGTTGGTCGCCGGCAACCCGGCCCGCCCGCTCGGCTGGGTCGACGCCAAGGGCCAGGTCGTCTCCCGGGACCGGGAGAACCCGCCGCCGGATCTGTAGTCGGTCCGCCGGACGGGACACGGTCCGCCGGACGGGACACGGTCCGCCGGACGTGAACAGCCCTCCGGGCGTGACCAGTCCTTTGGGAGTGAACAGTCCTCCGGGCGTGATGCCACCGGGTCACCCTGGTGACCTGGTGGCATCACGCCCGCTGGGTATGGCGGTCCCCCGCCGGGCACGCGGTCCGGTGGCGGCCGCGCCGACTAGCTCTCGTCGTCCGCCCAGGCCAGCGAGGTGGTGACCGGGAGCTTCGGATGCCGGCGGGCCAGCTTCCAGCCGATGGTCACGCCGTCGACGCCGGAGACCACCACCCGCCGGGTACGCCCCAGGTCGAGCTTGGGCACCGCCTGGCGCCGGGCGATCCGCCACAGCACCAGCGGGCGGAACACCTGGTAGCCCCGGTTGAACACCTTCTGGTGGAAAGCGCCCGCCGCCCGGTTGTGTGCCCACTGCGCGACCGCCACGGTCAGCTCCGGCCGGAGCGCCGACATCCGGCGGGTCCGGCTCCGGGCCACCGAAAGGATCTTGCCCGGTGCCTGCCGGAGCAGCAGCTTCTCCGCCCGGAGCAGCGGGCGGCGCTCCTCGTGCGCGGCCAGCGGATGGATCCGGACGCTCTGTCCCAGCCCCACCCGGTTCGCCGCGCCCGGATCGGCGGTGATCAGGTCGACCTGCATGCCCCGGGCCACCACCGAGTGGGCGAAGGCCTTGCTCCGGCGTACGTTTCCGGCGCTGATCGCCACCATGACGACCCGGTCGGCGTCCCCGGCGACCGGCACCGGGAGCTGTCCCGATCGGCTCCCGCCCACCGCCGCCGCCCCGGCACCGACGGGCTCCGCGACGGCTGCCGGCGAGTCCGGAACCGGCTGCGGATCCAGGCCCTCCGGATCCAGCCCGTAGTGTCCCCGAAGCGCCGCCGCGACCGCCTGGCGGCCGTACCGGGCCAGCACGGCGGTACGCGCCGCCGCCGGGTTGAGCGTGCCGAGCCGTTCCCGCAGTTCCCGGAAGCCCTCGACGACCACCTTCGGGTCGTTGGTCAGGTCGACCAGGAGCCCGGCGGCCGGCTCGACACCGCTGAGGACGTCCTCGGCACCCGGGCTGCGGGTGGCGAAGACCGGCAGCCCGGTGACGACCGCCGCCGCGACGACGGTGCTGAAGGTCTCGTGCCGGCCCAGGTGCACCAGCAGGTCGTGGGCGTGCAGCAGCGCCGGGTACTCCTCGGCCGGCACGCCGGGCCGGAGCGTCACCCTGCCGGCGATGTCCAGGTCGCGGGCGCGCGCCCGGACCGCCCCGGCCATCGCCCCCGCGCCGACCACGGTGAGGGTCCCCTCCGGTTCCGCGCCCACGCTGCGGGCGAAGCCGGCCAGCAGGGCCCGGACGGCCCGCTCGTCCGCCAACTCCCCGACGTGCAGCCAGCGGAGCAGGTTGCCCGGCGGGGTCGGCCGGAGCGGGAACCGGTCACCGTCCACCGGGTAGGGCAGGACGTGCAGCTTCTCCGCGTACTGCGGGAACTGGGCGGCGACCAGGGCGCGCAGTTGCGGGTTGACGCAGAGCAGTGCCGCCGCCCGGCCCAGCATCTCGGCGTAGAGCTTCTTCGCCGCCGGCTGGGCGAGCAGGTCGGAGAGGCGTTCGGACTGTTCGGAGACGACGACCCGGGCATCGGGCCGGGCCAGCCGGACGGCCGGCAGCCCACCGGCGAGCCCGCCGTACGCGTGCACCAGCGGCGCCTCGACCCGCCCGGTGGGCAGCGCGGCCCGCAGCGCCCGCAGGTTCGCCTCGGCCTGTTCGGCGAAGGCCCGCGACGAAACCGGGTTCGGCACCGCGACCCGGGTCAGCTCGCCCCGGGGCGTGTCCGTCACCACCGGGAGGCTCCACTTCGGACCGAAGCGGTCGACCACCACGTCGATGTGCGGCGCGATCGCCGACTGCGGCGGGTACGGCCACTCCTCGGTGTGCAGCACCGAGACCCGCTCGACCGACGGGTCGACCGCGCCCAGCGCCGACGGGACGAACTCGGAGTCGGGGTCCTCGGGCGAGGGGTACCAGGGGGTGATCACCGCAAGATCGGTGAGCCCGGTACGCCGCTCCGGCTCGTCGGCCGGCTCCAGCCGGACGGCCAGGTCGGGGCGGCGGCGCAGCGCGGCCCAGGCCAGCGGCAACGCCTGCGGGTCGCCGACCACCAGCAGGTCGGCGTCGCGCAGCGGACCGCCCCGGCCGAGCAGCAGCCGGCGGGCCGCCCGCAGCGCCGCACGCGGCTCCGTCGCGCCGAGCCGGCGCACGGTCACCCCGGCCGGCGGCTCCAGCTTCTTCCACTGTGGATGGTTCGGCACCACGAGCGTGACCCGGGCGCCGCCCTCGGCCAGCCGGTCGACGTGCCAACGCGCGGCCCGGACCCGCTCCTTGCCCAGTGCGACATAGAGGACGTTCGAGTAGGTCATCGTCACCGACCCCCTTCCGCGAGCCGGCGCAGCCGGGCCTCCCACGGCCCGAGCGTCGCCGCCCGGGTGTACGTCTCCGCGTGCCGGACCGCCGCCTCGTGTGTGGTGGCGTCGAGATCCCGGGCGGCCTTGGCGGCGGCGACGAGCGACTGGGCCACACTCTCGGCGTCCAGCCGCTTGCCGGCGAACCACAGTGGATAGCCGGAGAGCACCTCGGTGGCGGCGATCTCGGGAATGTGCACCGAGACCACCGGCTTGCCGGTCGCCATGTACTCGAAGACCTTGCCGGAGGTCACGTACCTCGCACCCGGTACGCAGAAGACCAGCACGTCGGTCCGGTCGTACACCCCGGCGGCCTCGGTCTTGCCGAACGGGCCGCTGTAGCGCACGCCCAACTCCGCCTCCTCCTCGATCCGCGCCTTCAGCGGCGCGATGTTGTGCGGGAAGAAGCCGAGGTGACCGTGCACCTCCAGGGTGGCGGTGGCGAGCAGCGGATGCGCCTTGGCCAGCCGCCAGCCGGCGAAGAGCACGTCCAGCGGCATGTGGTTGGTGACCGTACCGAGGTAGCCGAAACGCAGTGGCTGGTCCGGATCCGGCGCCCGGAAGGTCGCCCGGCCGAGGATCTCCGGCTCCCAGCCGTTCGGCACCACCCGCATCCGGTCGGCGGCGAACGGATAGCGCTCGGCGTGCCACTGCCGCATTCCGTCGTTGACGAAGACGCTCTCCGCCGCGTTCCGCAGCACCCGCGCCTCCCAGCGCATCATCGTGCTGCCCTCGGGGAAGATCAGTTCCTCGGTGAACTGGTTGAAGGTCCAGGCGTCCCGGTAGTCGACGACGTACGGGATCCGGAGCATCCGGCCCAGCGCCCAGGCTGCCACGAACGAGACGAACGGGTTGCCGGTGGCCAGCACCAGGTCGTAGCGGCGCCGCAGGTGCCGCCTGAGCGCGGTGCGGAGCAGACCGGGCAGCCACCCGAGGTAGTGCTCGGGAAAGATCTTCTGCTGCCCGGCCTGGTAGATCCGCTCGCTGACGTTCGGGAACATGCCCCGGAAGAAACCGAACCTACGGACGTCGGTCTCCCAGTGGTGCACTCCGAGCTTGATCCGTTCCACCCGCACCCGGGGGTCGACGGTGGCCTCCAGCGTCTCGTCGCTGGCTCCGCCGAGGTGGTCGGCGAAGAACTCCCGGGGCGCGGTGAAGACGGTCACGTCCCAACCGTCCTCCGCCAGCCGGTTGGCGGTGGCCCGGGCCCGGAAGACCCCGCTGGCCCGGCTCGGCGGGAAATAGAACGACAGATAGAGGACCCGGGGAGGCCGAGAACGTCCCCGGGCGGACGGCGTGGCGATGGCGAGTCACTCCTGTCGGACAGCGGCGGGGACGCCGGGGACGGATACCGGTCTCAGCCGCCGATGACGATCCGGCGTACGTTCGGCCAGCGGGCCGGGTCGGTCACCCGGCGGCCGTCGACGACCACCCGTACGCCGGGCAGGTCGGTCTCGGCCAGGGTGCGGTACTCCGCGTGGTCGGCCTGCACCACCACTGCCTCGACCCGCTCGCCCTGGTAGGCCGGCAGCCCGAGCGCGGTCAGCTCCTCGGCGGAGTACATCGGGTCGGAGACGTACGGCTTCGCACCCCGGGCGCGCAGCGCCTCCACGGTCGGGAAGACCCCGGAGAAGGCCGTCTCCTTGACCCCGCCCCGGTACGCCGCACCGAGCACCAGCACCTCGACGTCGGTCAGGTCGCCCCAGGCGGCGGCGAGCAGCTCGACTGCGTAGTCCGGCATCCCGGCGTTGGCCTCGCGGGCCGCGCGGACGACGGTCGCGGACGGGTCGTTCCAGAGGTACATCCGGGGGTAGACCGGAATGCAGTGCCCACCGACCGCGATGCCCGGCGAGTGGATGTGGCTGTACGGCTGGGTGTTGCACGCCTCGATGACCTTGATGACGTCGACGCCCACGCTGTCGGCGAACCGGGCGAACTGGTTGGCCAGCCCGATGTTGACGTCCCGGTAGGTCGTCTCGGCGAGCTTGGCCAGCTCGGACGCCTCGGCCGAGCCGAGATCCCAGACGCCGTTCGGGCGGGACAGGTCGGGGCGCTCGTCGAAGTCGAGTACCGCCTCGTAGAACTCGACGCCGCGCTTCGCCGACGCCTCGTCCACCCCACCGACCAGCTTCGGGTAGCGGCGCAGGTCGGCGAAGACCCGGCCGGTCAGCACCCGCTCGGGGCTGAAGACCAGGGTGAAGTCGGTGCCGACCTTGAGCCCGGAGCCCTGCTCCAGCATCGGCGCCCAGCGGTTGCGGGTGGTGCCGACCGGCAGGGTGGTCTCGTAGCTGACCAGGGTGCCCGGCTTCAGCCCGGCCGCGATCGCCCGGGTGGCGTCGTCCATCCAGCCGAAGTCCGGGGTCCCCTCGGCGTCGACGAAGAGCGGCACCACCACGACCACGGCCTCGGACTCGGCGACCGCCGACGCGGTGTCGGTGGTGGCGGAGAGTCGACCGGCCGCCACCGCCTCCTTGAGCTTGACGTCCAGGTCGGCCTCGCCGGGGAACGGCACCGCGCCGTCGTTGACGAGCTTCACGACCCGCTCGGAGACGTCGGCGCCGATCACCGTGTGCCCCTTGTCGGCGAACTGCACGGCCAGCGGCAGGCCGATCTTCCCCAGAGCGACAACGCAGATTTTCATGCCTTCTACTTTCCTCCCTTGGGCAACCTGCGCCGAAGCTGGGCCATGACCCGGCGGGGCGTGACAGGTGCTATTGCGATCACAAGTTGCCCACGGTGACTCGTGGTGGGCGTGATGACGAAGAACCGGACCCCGCGACGGAAGACCATCCGGGGTGCGGTGGGGCGGGTCGGCATCCGCAACGGGCAGGAACCGGTGGTGCCGAACGCGGTCAACTGGGTCCGTACCGTGCACAGCGTGCCGCCGACCCCGACCCCGGCGAGCAACTGGTCCACCCGGAACCGGGCCTTCACGGTGGTGCCGTCGACGTCCCGGGTGGTCTCCAGGGTGCTGCCGACCACGTCACCGGCGGTCAGCCCGATCGGGCCGGAGGTGAGGCTTGCCAGGTTGCGCCGAGGCGTGTGCGCGGTGACCGTCAGCCCCCGGCTGCCGTCCGGGCCGGTCTCCCAGGCCAGGCCGACCGCGTCCATCCGGGCGAGCCAGTCGGCCGCGGTGTCCGAGACGTCGAACCAGCCGTCCGGCATCTCCAGCCGGGCGTCCCGGAAGCCCGGATAACCGGCGTACCAGCGGTCGCCGTCGACGATCGTCGGCGGTACGCCCTCCTCCGCGTCCTGCCTGATCACCGCTAGCAGGTCGTCGACATCGCCCCGCTGGGCGGTGGAGATCCGCAGTCGTGCCTCGATCTCCAGCCGGTCCCGGATGTCGTCGGTCAGATAGCGGTCGGCGAGGCTACGGATGCCGGCCACCACCCGCTCCTGCACCGCCCGGTCGAGCCCGAGGAAGTCGTCCTCCAGCAGCCGGGCGATCTCCCAGGCGAAGTGCCGGATCAGCACCGCGTCCCGCTGCTTGCCCGGCTCGATCAACCCGGCGACGAACTCCACCAACTGCTCGGCACAGCGCAGCCGCTCCTCGTGCCGGGAGCGATAGGTGATGTTGTGCGCGTTGAGCCGGCGTACGGCGTGGTAGAAGCGGTAGTCGGCGAGTACCGAGATCCGGTTCGCCCGGTAGCACGCCTCCAGGGTGAACGGCTGGTCGCTGCCGACCGGCATGTTCTCCGGATAGCGCAGCCCGTGCCGCTCGATCAGCTCCCGCCGGAACAGCTTCGTGTTCGACAGCGCCCAGGGCAGCGCCGAGTCGAACAGGTCGAGGTCGGTCTCGTTGCGGGCGAAGACCGCCTGGTGGATGTTGCGGCTGTTGACCCCGACCGTCTTGCCGAGCACCACGTCCGAGCCGTACTCGTCGGCGGCGGCCACCAGCCGTTCCAGCGCCTCGTCGCCGAGGTAGTCGTCGGCGCCGATGAAGAAGACGTAGCGACCGGTGGCCAGTTCCAGGCCCCGGTTGCTCGGCGCGGCCGGGCCACCCGAATTCGCCTGGTGGACCACCTTCACCGTCTCCGGATGGAGCTTGGCGAAACGGTCGAGTTCCCGGCCGCTGCCGTCGGTGGAGCCGTCGTCGACCGCGACGATCTCCATCCGGTCCCGGCCGATGCTCTGCCGGAGCAGCGAGTTCAGGCACTTGGTGAGGTAGGGCATGGTGTTGTAGACCGCCACCACCACGCTGACGTCGGGGGTACCCATCAGGCCGTCCTCACGCCGGCAACCCGACGGCCGGCCGGGAGTCGCCGGCCAGCGACCGCGGCGTCGGCGCACCGACCCCGGGCCGGGCCGAGCCGGGCAGCAGCCGGGTGTAGACCTCGTCGAGGATCCCGGCCTGCGCCTCCCAGGTCCAGCTCTCCAGCAGGCCGGGCCGGTCGTACGCGGCCCGGTAGCGCGCCGGGTCGGCGAGTACGGCCTGCACGGCGCGAACGTAGTCGGCCACGTCCTCGGCCCGGAACACCTCACCCTGCCCCGTCGACCGGACCGTCTCGGCCATCGTCTTGACGTCGCTGACCACGATCGGCAGCCGGGCGTGCGAGTACTCGAAGAACTTGGTGATCAGCGCGATCTCGTGGTTGGGCCAGTGGTGGATCGGGATCACCCCGACGTCCGCTCCGGCCAGGAAGGGCACCACCTGCCAGTGCGCCACGTACGGCAGCACGTGCACCCGGTCGGTCACCCCGAGCCGGTCGGCCCGGCGCAGCACCTCCCGCATCTGCGGGCCGGCCGGCTTGTTGACCACGAGCGCGACGTGCACCCCGGGCAGCTTCGGCAGCGCCGCCACTGTGATGTCGATGCCGCGCTGGCTGCTCGCCGCGCCGCTGTAGACCAGCAGCGGCACCTGCGCCCCGATCCCGCAGAGCCGGCGGATGTCCGGCTGCGGCTCGTCGACCCCGGTCGGCCGGTCACCGACGGCCGGCGCGTTGAACACCACGGCCGGGCGCTCGGTCAGCCCGTGCTGCCCGCGCAGCAGGTCGCCGAGCGCCTCGGAGACGGTCACCACGGCGTCGGCGTACCGGGCGTACTCCCGCTCGTGTCCGACGTTCGCCGGCAGCCATCGGGCGTTGTCCCGCCACGGCTTGAGCCCGGGCAGGAACTCGTGGGCGTCCCAGACCAGTTTGATCGTCCGGCCGGCGGCCGCTGCCCTGATCTTGGCTCGGGCAGCCACTCCGAGCATCCGGAAGTCGTTGGCGTGGATCAGGTCCGGGACCAGCTCGTCCACGACCGGCCCGTACGCCAGTTCCCAGTCCCAGAGTCCGGGTTCGAGCCGGCGCCACGCCCCGTCGCCGCGCATCCGCTGCCAGAACCAGGTGTAGGCGCGGTCCCACGGGTTGCGGAACCTGCGACCGTTCTGCGCCCGGGTGAGCTGCCAGTAGCGGAAGGAGACCCAGCGGCGGCGGGCCTGGGCCGCCAGCAGCCGCAGCCGGAGCAGCCGCTGCCCGAGCGGGTCGGGACGGCCGGACCGGGCGGCCAGGGTGAGCTGCGCCGCACGGAACCGCAGGTCGGCCTGGCGGGCCTTGGCCGCCTGGGCCCGCCACGGGGCGATGCCGTTCGGTGGATAGGCGAGCGGCCAGCGCAGCCAGGCGCGGCGGTAGTCGTGGCGACGTCGGGCCAGCGGGTCCGGCATCGGCAGCAGCCGGACCTCGGCGTCGCCGAGCCGCCAGCTCTGCGGCTGCCCGTGCGGGGAGCGGCCGAGCAGGATCACCTCCCAGCCGGCGGCAGCGGCCGAACGGGCCGCCTTCTGCACCCGGGAGTCACCGTTCACCCCGTTGTCGACAAGCATCACCACGCGCCCACGCGCGCTCCGCGCCTCGGCGGCGCCGTCGAACTCCATGACTGTGTCTTCGCTGCCCTTCCGGTCGGGGCTTTCCAGAGGACTCCGGCGAGTGTACGGCAATCCCGACCGCGGTTGCCGATCGTGACCGTCGACCCGTATCGATCATCGTCGGCACCGGAACGGCTACCGGCCGGAGAGGTGATCCCGCAGGTGGTGCCGGTACGGGCCGCTCGGGTCAGCCGGTGGTTTCGAGCGTGCGTTGCGTACCGGTAGTGACGAGGTGACCCGGAACATCCGGTTGCGCGGTGGACGGACGACCGGGCAGCAGCCGCCGGTAGACCTCCTCCAGCACCCGGGCCTGCGCCTCCCAGGTCCAGCTCTCCAGCAGCCCCGGTCGGTCGTAGGCGGCCCGGTAGCGCGCCGGGTCCGCCAGCACCGCCCGGACCGCGCGGATGTAGTCCTGCACGTCCTGGGCCCGGAACACCTCGCCCTGCCCGGTGGAGCGGACGGTCGCGGCCATCGTCCGCACGTCGCTGACCACCATCGGCAGCCGGGCCTGGGAGTACTCGAAGAACTTGTTGCTGAGCGCGATCTCGTGGTTGGTCAGGTGCACCAGCGGGCTGACCGCGGCGTTGGCGGTGGAGAGGAACTCGGAGACCTGCCAGTGCGGGACGTACGGCAGCAGGTGCACCCGGTCGGCCACGCCGAGCTTGCCGGCCCGGTCCAGCAACTTGTCGATCGAGGCGGTCGAGCGCTTCCCCGGCGGCACCGAGACGAGCGCGACGTGCACGTCGGTAAGCGTCGGCAGGGCATCGATCATGACGTCCACGCCGCGCACCGGGGCGATCCCGCCGGAGTACGCCAGCAGCGGGGTCTCCGGGCCCAGCCCGCACCGGGTGCGGATGTCCGTCACCGGCTCGTCCGCCCCGGACTCGGTCGACCGGTCCCGCACCGTCACGTCCGGCGCGTTCATCACCACGGTGGGCAGTTCGGCCAGCCCGTGCGACTCCTTCAGCAGCTCGGCCAGCCCCTCGGAGACGGTCAGCACCTCGTCGGCGAAGGGCGCGTACTCGCGCTCGTGCGCGACGTGGGCCTTCAGCCAGCGGCCCCGCTTGGTCGCCGAGCTGAGGCCCGGCAGGAACTCGTGGGCGTCCCAGACCAGTTTCACGTCCCGGCCGGCGGCTCGGGCCCGGACCGTCGCCCGGGCACCCACCCCGACCATCCGGTAGTCGTGCGCGTGGATCAGGTCGGGAGCCAGCTCGTCGATCACCGAACCGAAGGCCAGCTCGTAGTCCCAGAGTCCGGGCTCCAGCCGCCGCCAGCTCCGGTCGCCCTGCACGGCGGGCCAGAACCAGGTGTAGAAGCGGTCGATCGGGCCCTCCAGCCTGCGCCGGGCGCGCTGGGCGCTGGTCAGCTGCCAGTAGCGGAACGAGACCCACTTCTTCAGCAGCGCCGCCGCCTGCCCCTCCAGGCGCAGCCGCCGGGCGCCGCCGGGCGGCGCCGGCCAGCCGGTGTGCTTGGCGACGGCGAGCTGCGCGGCCCGGACCCGCAGGTCGGCCTGCCAGGCCCGGACCCACTGCGCGCGGTGCTCGGCGATCCCGCTCGGCGGGTACGCCAGCGGCCCGCGCCGGAAGACCCGGCGGAACTCGTGCCGCTTCTTCGCCAGCGGCTGCGGGAACGGCACCAGCCGGACCTCGGCCTGGCCGAGCTGCCAGGTCTGCGGCTGGCCGGTCGGTGAGCAGCCGAGCAGGATGACGTCCCAGCCGGCCTCGGCGGCCGAACGGGCGACCTTCTGCACCCGGGAGTCACCGGTGACCCCGTTGTCGACCAACATGACAATCCGCCGACGGGAGTCGGAGATCCCGGCCGCGCCGTCAACCACCATCTTTGGCCTTCCCGCCTTCCAAGGGGCCCGAGGACGCGACGAGCATACGGCAACCGCCCGGAACCCATCGGCGCGGCCGAATCGCCGGCACCGCCACTACCGCCTAGTATTCGCTCGATGAGGATGCCGGCCCAACCGGAAGTGCCCTCCCAGGCCACCTCCGTTGCGGAGACCAGCGGATCCACCCCGACGATCACCGGCGAGACCCCGGTCACCACCCGCGCGGCAGCCGGTGGCGACCGGCCCGTACGGCAGTACGGGCTGGACGGGCTCCGGGTGCTCGCCATCTGCGGGGTGGTCGCGATCCATGTGATCGGGCTGGTACTCGGACACGACGACCTGCGGCACACGGTGACCTGGTGGACCGCCGCCGCGATCGACCTCGGGGCGACCTGGGCCGTCCCCGTCTTCGTTATGATCAGCGGTGCGCTCACCCTGGCACCCCGGGCGCACGCCGCCGGACCTGTCGCGTTCTATCGCAAGCGGTTCGCCCGGATCATCCCCGCCCTGGTGGTCTGGCACCTCGTCTACCTGGTCGGGGTACGGATGCTCTGGCGCGGTGAGGAGCTGACCCTGACCCTGCTGGCCCGCAACCTGATGGACGCCAGGGTCTTCACCGCGCTCTACTTCCTCTGGCTGATCGCCGGGCTCTACCTGGTCGCCCCGGTGCTGGCGGCGTTCCTCAAGGACGGCGGGCGACGCCGGGCGATGATCCTCGCCGGGGTGGCCATGGCCTTCACCCTGGTCACCTTCACGGCCTCCGCGATGGCCACCATGATCGGCGCTCCCCGCCCGATCCACCTCGGCGCGCTGACCATGTGGTGGCCGTACGTCGGATACTTCCTGGCCGGTTGGGCGCTGCACCGGGTGGTGCTGGGCCGGCGCGGCCTGCTGGCGGCAGGGGTGCTCGCGGTGCTGCTGATGACCGAGGCGGTCTGGCAGTGGGGAGTCTCGCCGGAGCACCGCTGGCTCCAGACGCTCCTGCCGGTCGGCTACCTCGGCGGCACGGTGGCGGCCGCGGCGATCTGCCTCTTCCTGCTCGCCGTCGGGATCGGCGCCCGGGTCACCCCGTCGGAGCGGTCCGGCCGGCTCCTCGTCCGACTCTCCGACGCCACCTTCGGGGTGTTCCTGGTCCATCTGCTGGTGCTGGAACTGCTCCGGCAGACCGTGCCCGGGGTGGCCGAGGGGCGCTCGCTGCCGCTCATGCTCGGCGCGTACCTGGTGATCCTGGTCGTCTCGTTCGCGGCCTCGCTCGGTGCCGCCCGGGTGCCGTACCTGCGCGCCATCGTTTGAGCGGTTTCGCCCCACCCCTACCGGGTCGTTCGGTTCTGTCCGGTCGACACCGTGTTAGCGTCGGCCACCGACAGGTACGCCGGGCGCGAGGCGAGGTGAGCGAGGGTGGAGCTGCTCTCCGCCGAGGAGAACGACGCCTACTGGAACGACAGGCACCGGCGGGAGGGCGACCTGCGCTCCGGCGGCGACATGTCCTTCGACGAGCCGACGAACCGGATGTTCTACATCCTGCGCCTGAGCCTGCTGCTGGACATCATCGGCCACCAGTCCGACCCGGTCGCACCGCTGTTCCTGCTCGACGCCGGCTGCGGCAAGGGCTGGTTCAGCCGGGAACTGGCCCGGTTCGGTCACCAGGTCGACGGGATCGACGCCAGCGAGAGCGCGCTGGCGTACTGCCGTGAGCAGGGTGGCGGTGCCCGGTACTTCCGGTCCACGCTCTCGGGCTGGCGCAGCCGGTGGCCGTACGACGTGGTGTTCTCGGTCGACGTGCTCTTCCACGTACTCGACGATGCCGAGTGGGAGCGGTCGGTGCGCAACCTCGCCTCGCTGGTCCGGCTCCGGGGCCGGCTGGTCCTCGCCGACTGGGGCGGGGACGGCGACCGCAGGTACGGCAACTACCAGGTCGTCCGGGGCCGGGACCGGTACGTCGGCCTGGCCCGGGAGTGCGGCCTGGAGTTCGAGGGCTGGCGGCCGTACGCGTTCCGGGGCAATCCCAACGGGTTCCACGTCTTCACCCGGACCGGCTGAGGAGGGAAGCGATGCGGATCTCCGAGATCCTCCCCCGCTATCTCGACGGGGTACGCGAGGTGGTCGACGTCAGCCACCCGGACGTCAAGCTGGAACGGCAACTGCGGCTGCCGCCGGAGGTGGGCTACCGCCGCCAGCCGCTCGACGAGACGGCCGAGTTCGGCCCCGAGTCCCTGCCACTCTGCCTGCTCGGCGCCGACTCGCCCGCGCACACCGACCCGGACGCGCTGACCCCGATGCTGCGGCGGGCCCGCCCCGGCACCCGCGCGGCGCTGCTGATCGCCTGGTCGGTCGAGGAGTTGCCGTACCACCGGCTGGTCGGGCCGCTGGTGGCCGGGCGGTGCCAGATCCGGGAGGTCTCGCCGCTGGACCGGGTCGCCATCCGAGGGGTCTGCGCCGCGCTCGTCGTCGAGCGGGTGGAGCGGCTCGCCCCGCTGCGCGGCTATCTGATCGACGCCCGTACCCCGGTCGAGCCGGCCGGCACCGGCCCGGGACGGGAGCCGGAACCGGACGGCGATGACGCGGCCGAGCTGGCCACCCTGCTCCGGGTGGTGAACGAGTACCAGCTCGCCGACCTGGTGAGCCGGCCGGTGCGGCGGCGACTGGCCGAGCTGACCGATCGGGTCGAGGCGCAGGACCGGCTGCTCGCGCAGCGGGACACCGAACTGCGCGAGGCGCGGCGCCGGCTCGCCGAGGTCGAGTCGTCGGCCGGGTACCGGCTCGGCAGCGCCTTCGCCCGGGGAGCCCGGGAACCGGCGCGGGCGCTTGTCGGCGTACCCCGGGAACTGGCCCGGGCCTGGCGCGGGCGCCGCCGGCGGTCGGCTGGGAGATCACCCACGGGGTGACGTATCGTGTGGAAGACCGGGGCTGCTGTACCATTCCCGCCTTGTCGCGCGAAGCGTGCGCGGCCGGAAGCGTACGAGTCAGCACGATGCCCCGCATTCCACCGTCGATCGACGCCGGGAGTAATCCGCAGTGAAGGTTGTCAGCGTTGTCGGAGCCCGCCCGCAGTTGGTGAAACTCGCCCCGATCGCGGCGGCCTTCGCCCGAACGGATCACGAGCACGTCATCGTGCACACCGGTCAGCACTACGACGCCGACCTCTCCGACGTCTTCTTCTCCGGCCTGGGCATCCCCGACCCGGACGTGCACCTCGGGGTCGGCTCCGGCAGCCACGGGGTGCAGACCGGCGCGGTGCTGGCCGGCATCGACCCGGTGCTGGCCGAGCAGAACCCGGACTGGGTGCTGGTCTACGGCGACACCAACTCGACGCTGGCCGGCGCGGTCTCGGCGGTCAAGCAGCACCTGAAGGTCGCCCACCTGGAGGCCGGGCTGCGCTCGTTCAACCGGCGGATGCCCGAGGAGCACAACCGGGTACTCACCGACCACGCCGCCGACCTGCTGCTCGCCCCGACCGAGGAGGCCATGCGGCACCTCGCCGACGAGGGGCTGGCCGCCCGTTCCGTGCTGGCCGGAGACGTGATGGTCGACGTCTGCCTGCGGATCCGGGACGCCGTGCTGGCCGGCGAGCACCCCCGGCCCGCCCTGCCGGAGGGGATCGACCCGACCGCGCCGTACCTGCTCGCCACGCTGCACCGGGCGGAGAACACCGACGACCCGCAGCGGCTCGCCGGGCTGGTCGGGGCGCTTGCCGCGCTCCCGGTACCGGTCGCCCTGTTGGCGCACCCCCGGCTGCTGGCCCGCGCGGAGCAGTACGGCCTGAAGCTCGCCCAGGGCGCCATCCACGTCGGCCGCCCGGTCGGGTACGCCGCCATGGTCGCCGCGGTGCTCGGCTCGGCCGGCGTGGTCACCGACTCGGGCGGGTTGCAGAAGGAGGCGTTCCTGCTCGGCCGGGTCTGCACCACGCTGCGCCCGGAGACCGAGTGGGTCGAGACCCTCGACGGCGACTGGAACCGGCTCGTCCCGGACCCGGCCGGTACGCCCGACTGGATCGGCACGGCGACCCGGCCCACGCCGACCACCGAGCGTGCCGCCCCGTACGGCGACGGCACCGCCGCACAGCGGGTCGTCGAGATCCTCGAACGGCATGCCTGACCCAGACCGCCCGGCGAACCGAGGACCGAATCAGGTGCAGACGAACCCCGCCAGCGACGTCGCCGTCGTCACCCCCTGGTATCCCACCGGCCAGCGCCCGTTCCGGGGCGCCTTCGTGCAGGCGATGGTGGAGGCGACCGCACCGGAATACCAGCAGGTCACGGTCTACCACACCGACGAGTGGGGGCACCGGCTGCCGGCGGAGACCGGCACCGCGATCGACGAGGCGTTCCGGGTTCTGCTGCCGCAGGGCGTACACCGCCGGCCGACCGTCGGCGGTGCCGACCTGGTGCACCTGCCGGTGGTGATGCCGGTGACCCCGGACTACGCGACGATCTCCCGCAACCACTCCGAGGCGCTCCGGGCGGCGCTCGGCAACGCCCCGATCGACGCCCCGGTGGTGCACGCCCACGTCGGGCTCCCCGGCGGCTGGGCGGCGCTGGAGAACGCCCGCCCGGACGCGCGGGTCTTCGTGACCGAGCACGCCACCTTCCTCAACCTGGTGCTGGAACAGCCCGAGGCCCGGGCGATGTACGACGACCTGCTGCACCGCTGCGCCGGCTTCTTCGCCGTCGGCGACGCCGTACGCAATCCGCTGGTCGAGGCGTTTCCGCACCACGCCGGGCGGATCGGTTTCATCCCCAACCCGATCTCGTTCGACCAGCCCCGGGCCACCCCGGTCAGCGCGTTGCACCGCTGGCTCTTCGTCGGTGGCCTGCTCCCCCGCAAGGGCGTCGCCTGGCTGCTGGAGGCGTTCGCCAAGTGCCGGGCCGAGGAGCCTGCGCTGTCGCTCACCTTCGTCGGCGAGGGACAGCTGCGCAAGGACCTGACCCGGCGGGCCGCCGAACTCGGCGTCGCCGAGGCGGTCACCTTCGCGGGTGCGCTGCCGCCGGACGAGGCCCTGCGGATGATGCGCGAGCACGACCTGCTGGTGCACCCGAGCCGGTTCGAGACCTTCGGCATGACCGTCGTCGAGGCGATCGCCGCCGGTACGCCGGTGCTGGTCACCCGCTGCGGCGGGCCGGAGGAGACGCTGGCCGGGCTGGAGGAGGCGGCCGGCGAACTGATCCCGGTCGAGGAGAACGCCGAATCCATCGTGGACGGTTACCGCCGGCTGCGGGACCGTTTCCCGCACGGCCTCGACCTGGCCCGCGCCCGGCGGGAACTCGCCGACAGGTACAGCTATCCCGCCGTCGCCCGCAGCCACCGGGAGGCGTGGTTCGGCGGGTCGAGCGCGCCGGTGTCGACCACGAGCGGATGGGATGCCCGCACCGATGGCTGAACCGCAGGTGTTGATCCTGGCCCTGGAGGGCTCCCGCCGGCTCGCCGTGCTGGCCGACGTCGACCGGGTGATCGCCGCCGGTGGCAGCGCCACCCTGGTGGTCAGCGACATGGCCAAGTGGCGCAAGGAGAAGCTGCCCAAGCAGCTCCGGGTCGTCGACCTGACCAAGCTCGAACTCCGGCTGGCACCGCTCGCCGTCGAGCAACTGGTGCTGGTCCGGGGACCGGGGTTCCTGTTCAAGGCGGTCGGCCGGGGGCCACTGGCCGGCAGGTCGAAGAAGGCCAACCGGGCGTACCAGCGGGCGTTCGCGGACCGGGTGCACCGCCGGGTCGGCCTGCCGGTCTACCGGCGACTCTTCCAGCCGCTCTACGCGAAGAAGGGCGACCCCCGGCTGCGGCTGCTCGACAGGTACGTGCTCCAGCCGGGTCGCTTCGACGTCCTGGTGGTGAGCGATCCGGGCTCGATGCCGGCCGCCGCCACCATCCTGACCGACCTGACGGCCCGCGGCGCCACCCCGAAGCTCTGCTTCGACGCCAGCGCCCTGCTGTAAGGAAGGGCCCCTTCTTATACAAAAAGCGATAAGAAGGGGCCCTTCCTTACACGTCAGCTGGCGAGGAAGCTGGCGAACGCCGCCGCGGTACGCCGGCCGTCGTGGTACTCCCGGACGTACGCCACCGACTCGGCGCCCCGGCGCGCGGTGCCGGCCCGGTCGTCGAGCAGTGACTCCAGCACCTGGCGCAGGTTGGCCGGGGTGGCGTTCACGATCGGCGGGGTGGTGCCGACGGTCGCCGCCACGCTGTCGCTCAGGTACGCCACCACCGGCTTACCGGCGGCCATCGCCTCGACCGCGAAGGTGCCGTAGCTGCCGGTGGTGAACTGGTCGATCACGATGTCACTGGTCTTGACCAGCTCCGTCATGTCCTTCCAGGCGACGTTCTCGGCCAGCTTCAGCTCGATCGCGCCCCGCGCGTGCAGCTCGTCGAGCACCGGCAGGATCCGGTCGGTCCCCTTGGTCCAGCGCTTCGACGGGCCGTGCAGCACCACCGGCCGGGTCCGCTCCATCACCGGCTGGTCGGTGGCCCAGGCGTCCAGGTCCACCACAAGCGGCGCCCAGGTGGCCCAGGGCAGGTCGTCGAGCAGGTCCGGGGTGGTGACGAAGAGCGGCAACCCGGTCTCCTCGGCCACCTTCCGGTTCAGCTCGGCCCGCGCCGTGTAGCGCTCGACGTAGCCGTCCGGGGCGTCCCGGAACAGCGAGTACTCGTGCCGGGCCAGGTGCCGCCTGGGGTGGCGTACCTCGCTGCCGTGGCCGAGCAACGCAACCTTGATCTTGGCGCGTTGCAACGCCGGCAGGTCGCCGGAGATGTTGTTGCCGTTCAGGTGCCCGAAGAACGGCAGGAAGGCGTCCGCCACCAGGTGGGTGTAGCGGCCGATCGCCCGCTGCACCTGTTCGAGCTGGCAGTCCAGGTCGGGCAACCGGGCCTGGTCGACGTAGACGTCCGCCGGATAGAGCAGCGTCGGCGAGGTCTTCACCATCACGACCTCGGCCGAGACCTCCGGGTTGCTCCGGCAGATCGCCTGGGCGAAGGTGGCGAGCTGGCCGGCGTAGTTGGCCGGGCCGAGCCCCAGCCGGACCTTCGTGTTGTCCAGCGGACGCCACCGGGGCAGCGGCCCCGGCTCGGTGGCCGGGCCGGCGACCGGCACCGGCTGCTCGGTCAGCGACCAGCGCACCTCCGGGCGCGGGTTCGGCGGGGTGATCCCGGAGATCTCCGAGTAGAGCCGCATCAGGCCGGCGCTCTGCGTCTCCCAGGAGAGGTCGTGCAGGATCTCCTCGGAGATCGCGTCGGCCAACTGCTTCCGGTTCGCCATCGCGTGCGTCACCGTCGCCACGAAACTCGCCGCGTCGTCGGACCGGAACACCTCGCCGACCTTGTGCTTGCGGACGTACGCGCTGAGCGTCTTCACGTCGCTGACCACCACCGGCAGCCCGCCGTGCAGGTACTCCGCCAGCTTGGTCGGCAGCGAGATCTCGTAGTTCAGCGTCCGCTTCGAGCAGATCAGGCCGAGGTCCGCCGAGGAGAGATAGTCCGGTACGGCGTGCTGCGGCACGTACGGCACCACGTGTACCCGGTCCCGCACGCCCAGCTTGTCGGCCTTCTCCAGCAGCATCGTCAGCTCGGGGCTGGTCCGTCCGGAGACGACCGCGAGATGGAACTCCGGCAGCTCCGGCAGGGCGTCGACGGCCACCCCGAGCCCCCGCTCGGCGGCGAGCCAGCCGGAGTAGACCAGCAGCGGCACGTCAGGTTCCAGGCCACAGGCCCGGCGTACCGAATAGGTGTCCCGGCCGGTGTTGACCGTCTCCCGGATCGGCACGTTCCGGACCACCAGCGGGGTCTTCTTCAGCTTGTAGTCCTTGCGCAGCAGCTCGGCGATCTCCGGGGAGACCGTCACCACCGCGTCGGCGAAGCCGATGAACTCCTTCTCCAGCGCGTTGAAGGCGCTGGCCTGCAACGGCTCGGGCCAGTCCACCCCGCGCACGTACTCGTGCGCGTCGTAGAGCCACCTGACCTTCTGGCCCCGGGCCCGCATCCGGGCCACGCTCTGCGCCGCCGTACCGATCATCGTGATGTCGTTGGCGTGGATGACGTCCGGCTTGAACTCCTCGATCGCCGGCCCGAACGCCAGGTCGAGGTCGAGCAGGTACGGCCAGTCCTTGGCCCACTGGCCGGTCGGCGCGGCCTGGTAGCGCTGCTCCCACTGGAAGGCCCGGACCCGCAGCTTGTGGGTGAGCCGGCGGGCCCGGACCAGTGCGCCGAGCGCCCGGCTGGCCGGTACGACGATCGCGTTCGCCGCCGCGGAGCGGCCCTCGGTGGACCGCATCCGGCCGATCCGGGCGGTGGTCTGCCGCACCCAGGTCTGGTTGGCCGCCCGGGTACGCGCCAGCGCCTCCTTGTCGGCGATCCCGAACTGGGTGACGATGCGGCGGAGCTTGTGCCCCTTCTGCTTGGCCCGCATGTGCGCGGCGACGCCGACCCGGACGACCTGGACGGCGCCCATTGTGGACTTCACGGCGCGTCCCCGTCCGGCGCCGATCAGCAGCACCTCCCAGCCGGCCCGCGCCGCCGAGATGGCGGTTTTCTGTACCCGGGAGTCCCCGGTGATGCCGTTTCCGACGATCACTGCCAGTCGCGGTCGGCGAGCGGGCGGTGTCATGCGCGATCCTCCAGATAAGACGAGCTGACTCTTGCCCGACCGTGACGGGCCTGTGCGAACACCACCGGTTGTTCTCGGGCGTCTTTCGCGGAAACCGCGCGCGGCACCGGGCCGCGCGCGGAATCAGCCGGTCGTGGAGAGGTCGTCGACGGTCCGGTCGCCCGGCGCCACCGACACCGTGCTGCCGTCGGCGGCGGACTGCAGCACCGCCGCCGCCACCTGGACCGTACGCAGGCCCTGGCGCAGCGTCACGATGTCGCTGTCCTTGCCCTCCACCGCGTCACGGAACCGCTCGTGCTCGACGAGCAGCGGCTCGCGCTTCGGGATGGCGTAGCGCACCATGTCGCCCTCGGCCACTCCACGGAACGCGCGCAGCGCCTCCCACTCGGTGTCGATCGCGGCGTTGGCGTAGAAGGTGAGGTCCGCGGTGAGGGTGTCGGCGACGAAGCACCCCCGGTCGCCGGTGATCACCGTCGACCGCTCCTTGAGCGGGCTCAGCCAGTTCACCAGGTGGTTGACCATCGTGCCGTCGGCGAGCTGGCCGACCGCAGCAACCATGTCCTCGTGCAGCCGGCCGCTGCGGGAGACCGTGCGGGCCGAGACCGAGGTGTATTCCTGGCCGGTCACCCAACTGGTCAGGTCGATGTCGTGGGTCGCCAGGTCCATCACCACGCCGACGTCGGCGATCCGGTGCGGGAACGGCCCCTGCCGGCGGGTGACGACCTGGAAGACCTCGCCCAGCTCGCCCGCTTCCAGCCGGCTGCGCAGGTTCTGCAAGGCCGGGTTGTACCGCTCGATGTGCCCGACCCCGGCGACCAGCCCGGCCGCCTCGAAGGCCGCCACCAGCCGCTGCGCGGTCTCGACGGACTGGGCGAGCGGCTTCTCGATGAGCGCGCTGATGCCGTTGGCCGCGAGTTCCAGACCGACCTGCTCGTGCAGCGCGGTCGGGCAGGCCACCACCGCGTAGTCGAGCTTCATCGCGATCAGCTCGGCCAGGGTCGCCACCACCGGCGCCCGGACCGTGCCGGTCGAGTCGCCGGCCGGATCGGCGACACCGACCAGCTCCACACCGTCCAGGTTGGACAGCACCCGGGCGTGGTTGCGCCCCATCGCGCCCAGCCCGATCAGGCCGGCGCGCAGGGTACGCCCCGGGCCGCTGACGACACTCACTGTGAGCCCTCCAGGCTGTTCACCGCGTCGGCGATCCGCTCCAGGTCGGTCGCGCTCAGCGAGGGGTGGATCGGCAGCGAGACCACCTCGCGGGCGGCGCGCTCGGTCTCCGGCAGGGTCCACGGACCCGGCTGGCCGTCCTTGCCGAGATACGGCTTCAACCGGTGGATCGGAGTGGGATAGTACACGGCGTTACCGATGCCACGGTCCAGCAGTTGCTGCTGGGCGGCGTCCCGGTCCCCGGTGATTCGGATCGTGTACTGGTGGTAGACGTGCCGCGCCGCGTCGGCCACCGGCGGGGTGATCGCGGCGGTGATCCGGGAGTCGAGGAACTTGGCGTTCGACCGCCGCTGCTCGGTCCACTCCGGGAGCTGCTTGAGCTGTACCCGGCCGATCGCCGCGGCCACGTCGGTGAGCCGCATGTTGGCCCCGACGATCTCGTTGGCGTACCGCTGTTCCATGCCCTGGTTGCGCAGCAGCCGCAGGGTCCGGGCCAGCTCGGCGTCGGCGGTGGTGATCATGCCGCCCTCGAGGGCGTGCATGTTCTTTGTGGGATAGAAGCTGAAGCACCCGGCGGTGCCGAAGCTGCCGACCGGCTGCCCGTTCAGGGCCGCGGCGTGCGCCTGGGCGGCGTCCTCCACGACGGCCAGGTTGTGCCGCTGCGCGATCGGCATCAGCCGGTCCATCGCGGCGGGGTGGCCGTAGAGGTGCACCGGCATGATCGCCACGGTGCGCGGGGTGATCGCGGCCTCGACGGCGGCCGGGTCCAGGCAGAAGCTGCCGGCCTCGATGTCGGCGAAGACCGGCTCGGCGCCGACCAGGCGGACGGCGTTCGCGCTCGCCGCGAAGGAGAACGACGGCACCACGACCTCGTCGCCGGGGCCGATCCCCAGCGCCATCAGGGTCAGTTGCAGGGCGGAGGTGCCGGAGTTGACCGCGACACAGTGCCGCCCGGCGACCAGCTCGGAGAACTCCTCCTCGAACGCGGCCACCTCGGGCCCCTGGACCACCCGGCCGCTGCGGAGCACCCGTACGGCGGCCTCGATCTCAGCTTCTCCGATGACCGGTTTCGCGGGTGGAATCAGGTCTTGCTGCCCAGTCATGGGCATCCTCCTGTCGACGAGGGGATCGCGTCCGGCAGCGATGCTAGCTCTTGACGCGGTCGATGAAATGGGTGGTGGGGTTCTGGTAACGGGGTGGACTCGGGGTCCCGGGGGGTGCCGGGGAGGTACGGCTGCACGGTGCCGGATCGGGTGCCGGCCGCCGGTCAACCGGGGAGTACGACGTCGAGGCCCCCTCCCACCGGCATCGGGCCGCGCGCGCCGAGCCCGGCCGCGATCGCGGCGGCCATTCGAGGCAGGTAGTCCTCCGGGAACGGGGTGCGGGCGACGGCGAGCCGCCAGTAGAGGGGACCGATGATCAGGTCGACCGCGACGTCCGGATCCGCCTCGGCGGGAAGCTCACCGCGATCGACCGCCCGGTTCAGCAAGAGTATGCCGACATCGCGCTGGTTCGTCCGCAGGGCCTGCTGGAGGGTCTCGGCGATCTCCGGGTTGCGGGCCGCCTCGGCCAGCAGGTCCGGGACGATCTGCGAGGCCAGCGGGTGTCGCAACGCCCTGGCCACGATCCGCAGCAGCACCTCAAGGTCACCCCTTAGGCTGCCGGTGTCCGGTAAGGGTAGGCTCTGCCCGGCAACCCGGGAAACGATCTCCAGCACCATCTCCAGCTTCGAGCTCCATCGGCGATAGATCGCCGTCTTGCCGACGCCGGCCCGGCGCGCGACCGCCTCGATCGAGAGTCGCCCGTATCCGACCGCGGCGAGTTCCTGCATCACGGCTCGGCGGAGTGCGTCGGTTATCTCCCCACGGAGTACCGCCGCTCCCGCCGGAGCACGCCGGTTGTCGGTCGCCACGTGGGCCAATATAGCGCGACGACGGTACGGTTGCGTCCCGACGTAGTTTGGACTACCTTGCCACGCAGCGACGCCCCGGACGGCATTTGCCCGCAACGGTTCCGGCCCGGAGGTCGCGCACTCTTTCGAGCCCGGACAGATCGGAGCGCCCAGCTATGGCCAGCACGGCGGTAGCACATCCCGATTCAGAGCTGACCCAGGCACAACTGGCCGCCCGCTACGGACTCTCCGTCGCCGGGGCGCGACCCAGCCTCGGGGCGTACGTCAAACAGCTCTGGTCGTATCGGCACTTCATCACCGCCTACGCCAACGCCAAGCTGGCGGCCTCGTTCAGCACCGCCCGGCTGGGGCGGCTCTGGCAGGTGCTGACCCCGCTGACCAACGCGGCGGTCTACTACCTGATCTTCGGCGTGATCCTCGGCACCAGCCGGGATGTCGAGAACTTCATCGCCTACCTCTGCACCGGGCTCTTCGTCTTCACCTTCACCCAGTCGGTGGTCAGCGGCGGGGTGACGGCGATCAGCGGCAACCTCGGACTGATCCGGGCGCTGCACTTCCCCCGGGCGAGCCTGCCGATCGCGATCACGCTTACCCAGTTCCAGCACCTGCTCGCCTCGATCGTCGTACTCGCCGCCATCGTGCTGATCGACGGGGAACCACTGACCGTCGAGTGGCTGCTGCTGGTACCCGTGATGCTGCTCCAGTCGGTCTTCAACGCCGGGCTGGCGATGGCGATGGCCCGGTTCGGATCGAAGATCACCGACCTGAAGCAGCTCGTCCCGTTCGTGATGCGCACCTGGATGTACGCCTCCGGCGTGCTCTACAGCGTGGAGAACTTCGAGCGGCACCTGCCCGACTGGGCGGCCTCGCTGGTGCAGCTCAACCCGCTGCTGGTCTACATCGAGCTGATGCGGCACGCGCTGATGGAGACGGCGCCGGTGACCGCCTCGCAGACCCAGTCCTGGCTGCTCGGCATCGGCTGGGCGGTGCTGGCCGGTGTCCTCGGGTTCATCTACTTCTGGCGTGGTGAGAAGGAGTACGGCCGTGGCTGAACCGATCGACCCCAAGACCGATCTCTCGGCGACCACCACCACGGTCGGCGGGCCCCGGATCCCCACCGTGGTCGTCGACGACGTACACGTGATCTACCGGGTCTACGGTGCCGGCGCCGGCGGCAACGGCAGCCCGGTCGCCGCCCTGAAGCGGATGCTCACCGGCACCAAGCCCGCGGCGGTCCGCGAGGTGCACGCGGTCAAGGGCGTCAGCTTCACCGCCTACCGGGGTGAGGCGGTCGGCCTGATCGGCAGCAACGGCTCCGGCAAGTCGACCCTGCTGCGGGCGATCGCCGGACTGCTGCCGGCGAGCCGGGGCGCCGTCTACACCCAGGGGCAGCCCTCGCTGCTCGGGGTCAACGCGGCACTGCTCAACGACCTCTCCGGCGAGCGCAACGTGGCGCTCGGCTGCCTGGCGATGGGGATGACCCCGGCCCAGGTGAAGCAGGTCACGCCGGAGATCGTCAAGTTCTCCGGGATCAACGACCGGGGCGACTTCAGCTCGCTGCCGATGCGGACGTACTCCTCCGGCATGGCGGCCCGGCTGCGGTTCTCGATCGCGGCGGCGAAGAAGCACGACGTACTCCTGATCGACGAGGCGCTGGCCACCGGTGACGCCCGGTTCCGGCGCCGCAGCGAGCAGCGGGTCCGCGAGCTGCGCGCCGAGGCCGGCACGGTCTTCCTGGTCAGCCACAGCATCGACACGATCCGGACCACCTGCGAGCGGTCGATCTGGCTGGAGTCCGGGGTGATCCGGGCGGACGGCCCCACCGACGAGGTGGTACCGGAGTACGAGAAGTACATGAACCGGACGTAGTCCGGACAAGGCGGACCAGCGGGCGGCGGCAGCGTCAGGGCGACCTGCCCCGCCCCCGCCGCGCTAGGGTCCTAGGGTCGCCCGCGACCCGCTCCGGACCCGTGCGACACCTCGCCCGCCGGTGGCGACGGGGCGACGACGCAGGGCCCACCCATCGACCACAGTCAGTGAGGATCGGCAATGGTGCAGAACCCGGCGACGCGGCCGGCCGGCCAGCCGGAGACCGCCGCATGGCGGCCCACCCGGACCGTCGCCGTGATCCTGGCCGGCGGCACCGGGACCCGGGTCGGGCTCGGCATCCCCAAGCAGCTCCTCAAGATCGCCGGCAAGCCGATCCTCGAACACACAGTCGCGGTCTTCGAGAACGCGCCCGAGATCGACGACATCATCGTGCTGATGGCGCCCGGCTTCCTGGCCGAGGCGCGGCAGATCGTCGACCGGGCCGGCTTCCGCAAGGTCAGCCAGGTGATCGAGGGCGGTGACACCCGCAACGCCACCACCCGGCTGGCGCTGGCGGCGATCGGGCCGGACGACTGCAACGTGCTCTTCCACGACGCCGTCCGGCCACTGCTGAGCCCCCGGATCGTCCGGGAGTG
Source organism: Plantactinospora sp. CNZ320 (assembly GCF_002846275.1). Lineage (NCBI taxonomy): Bacteria > Bacillati > Actinomycetota > Actinomycetes > Micromonosporales > Micromonosporaceae > Plantactinospora > Plantactinospora sp. CNZ320. The sequence goes on along the minus strand of NZ_PJMP01000001.1, from coordinate 79,145 downwards.
CGTCAACGCGCTCTGGACGCACTCCGCCGTCGACGTGGCGATCCCGTCCGCCGACACGATCATCCAGGTGGACGACGACGACTGCATCACCGACATCCCGGTCCGGTCCCGGCTGCGCCGGGGGCAGACCCCGCAGGCGTTCCGGTCCCGCACCATCCGGGCCGCCTACGCACTGGCCGGGCAGGATCCGGAGTTCAGCGCCACCGACGACTGCGGAGTGGTGCTGCGGTACCTGCCCGAGGTGCCGATCAAGGTCATCGAGGGGTCGGACGAGAACATCAAGGTCACCCACCCGGTCGACGTACACCTGGCGGACAAGCTGTTCCAGCTCGCCGCCGCCCAGGCGCCCCGGCTGGTCGACGAGCGGGCGTACGTCGAGGAGCTGAGCGGCCGGACGGTGGTGGTCTTCGGCGGCAGCGAGGGCATCGGCCAGCGGCTGGCCGAGGTCGCCCGGGGCTACGGGGCGGACGTCTTCCCGGTCAGCAGGTCGAGCACCGGCACCCACGTGGAGCGGGGCGAGGACGTCGCCGCCGCACTGCGCGCCGCGTTCGAGGCGACCGGCCGGATCGACCACGTGGTGGTGACCGCCGGGCTGCTCCGGATGGGCGCGCTCGCCGAGATGGACGAGGCGACAATCGCGCACATGCTCCAGGTCAACCTGGTCGCCCCGGTGGACATCGCCCGGCAGGCACTGCCCTACCTGCGGCAGACCAGGGGTCAACTGCTGCTCTACACCTCCAGCTCCTACACCCGGGGCCGGGCCCGGTACGCCCTCTACTCCGCCACCAAGGCCGCCGTGGTCAACCTCACCCAGGCGCTCGCCGACGAGTGGTCGGAATTCGGCGTACGGGTGAACTGCGTCAACCCCGAGCGGACCGCGACCCCGATGCGGACCCGGGCGTTCGGGGAGGAGCCGGAGCACACCCTGCTGGCGGCCGACACGGTGGCCCGGGTCTCCCTCGACGTACTGCTCTCCGGGCTGACCGGCCAGGTGGTCGACGTACGCCGCTCCCCCGGTGATCCGGTTGCCGAGCCGGCCGCCCAGCCCGGAGCGGTCGACGCCGCCGAGCCGACCGTCGCCGAGCCGAACGGCCGGTCCGCCGAACAGGGCGGCTCCGAGCCGGAGGCCGGGCTCGGCCGGATCGGCCGGCAACGCTCCAACCACCTGGTGCCGCCGCCCCGGGTCGGCACCCCCTAGCCAGGTCCCGCACCGTCGGGGCCGCCGTCGCACGATCCGAGGAAGGAAGCGCATGCGTGGCGATCTGGTCAGGAAACTGACCATCCGGTGTCTGAGTGCCGGCCTGGCCGTGTTGTCCTTCCTGGTCCTCGCCCTCACCTCGGCCGAACTGCTCGGCCTCGCCCTGGCGGCGGCCGGTGCGCTCTCGGTCTGGCTGGAGCGTCGGGTCAACCCCCGCGCCGACCTGGTCGCCGAACCGGTGCTGCTGACCGCCGGAATCCTGGTCGGCTACGCACACCGGGTGCCCGGATCCGGGTGGCACCAGGTGGCGCTGGCGCTCACCGGGGCGGCCCTGCTCGGGCTGACCCTGGCCGAGCGGCCGCTGCGCGACGCCGCCGAGTTGGAGGTGCGCTCGGCCAACCTCGGCGTACGGTCGTCGCCGCTGCTCGTCGTCGACCGGCTCGGACCGGCGGTGCTGGTCCTGCTGGTGCTGCTCGCCGGCAGCGCCGCGTTCACCCTGCCGGTCTGGCCCGCCCTGGTGCTCACCGTGCTGGTCGGCGCGGGCGCCGCGGTCGGCGCGGTCGGGCCGATCGCGCTGCGCCGGCTGCGACCCTCCGGCGGGCAGAGCGCGGTCACCCAGGCACTGCGCCGGCACCAGCCGGAGTTCCTGCTCTACTTCTCCGCGCCGCCCGGCTCGGAATACCAGGTCATGATGTGGCTGCCGTACCTGGAGCGGATCGGCCGCCCGTTCCTGGTGCTGCTGCGGGAGCCGAACTTCCTGCCGGCGATCTCGGCCGCCACCAGCGCACCGGTGGTGGTCTGCCCGACGCCGCGCTCGATCGACGAGGCGATCGTGCCGAGCCTGCGGGTGGCGTTCTATGTCAACCACGGCGCGAAGAACAGCCACTGCATCCGGTTCGCGCATCTGACGCACATCCAGTTGCACCACGGCGACAGCGACAAGGCACCGAGCGCCAACCCGGTCTCCGCGATCTTCGACCGGATCTTCGTGGCCGGGCAGGCGGCGATCGACAGGTACGCCCGCAACGGCGTGACGATCCCCCGGGAGAAGTTCGCCATCGTCGGCCGCCCGCAGGTGGAGTCGATCGAGGTACGCCGGGAGCCGATCCGGAACCGGGCCGACAAGGTGGTGCTCTACACGCCGACCTGGACCGGGCACAACGCCGACGTCGACCACTGCTCGCTGCCGGTGGGCGAGACCCTGGTCCGCCGGCTGCTGGACCGGGGCGTGACGGTGATCCTCCGGGCCCACCCCTACACCTCGCAGAACCCGGCCTCGGCCCGGCAACTGGCCCGGATCGAGCAGCTTCTCGCCGAGCATCGGGCGAGCACGGGACGGCGGCACGTCTTCGGTGCCGACGCGGCGAAGAAGATGAGCCTGGTCGACTGCGTCAACGCCTCCGACGCGCTGGTCTCGGACGTCTCGGCGGTGATCTCCGACTACCTCTACTCGGGCAAGCCGTACGCGGTCACGGACCGGGTCGGCGAGGGCGAGCGGTTCGTCGAGGGCTTCCCGCTGGCCGGTTCGGGCTACGTACTGGACTCGCAGATGTCCAATCTGGACGACGTACTCGACCGGTTGCTGGAGAGCGATCCGTTGGCCGAGGTGCGGTGGCGGACCCGTACCCGCTATCTCGGTGACTTCCCGGAGCAGCAGTACGCCGACGGCTTCCTCGACGAGGCCCGGCGGCAGTTGGACGGCACCGGGAGCGCAGCGCAGTCCGTACCGTCGCCCCGCCCCGCGCCGGTGCCCTGATCGGCCGCTGCCGATCGCGGGTGCTGTGCCATGATGCGTCGGTGACGATGATCAGGACCAGCCACGACCGGAACGAACTGGCCGGCCTGCTGCGCCGCGACCCGCACCTGCACGCGTACGAACTCGGCGACCTCGACGACTTCTACTGGCCGTACACCACCTGGTATCGGCGCGACGACGCGGTGGCCCTGCTATATCACGGTCTGTCCACTCCGGTGCTGCTGGCGCTGCACCGCTCACCGGCGGTGCTGACCGGACTGCTCACCGATCTGCTCCCGCTGCTGCCCCGGCACTTCGAGGCGCACCTCTGCGCCGGCGGCGAGGCGGTGCTGGCCCGGGAGTACCCGCTGCGGTCACGCGGTGCGCACCTGAAGATGGCGCTCACCGACCCGGACCGGCTGGCCCGGGTGGCGCCCGGTGGCGAGGTGCTCACCGAGGCCGACGTACCGGAACTGATCGCCTTCTACCGTGCCGCCTATCCGGGCAACTGGTTCGATCCCCGGCTGGTCGAGACCGGACACTACCTCGGGCTGCGCCGGGACGGGGAACTGGCCGCCGTCGCCGGGGTGCACGTCTGGTCGCCGCGATACCGGGTGGCCGCGCTGGGCAACGTGACGACGGCTCCGGCGTACCGGGGGCAGGGGCTGGCCAGCACCGTGGTGGCGACGCTCTGCCGACGGCTGCTGGAGACCGTCGACGCGGTGGCGCTCAACGTCGAGGCGGAGAACACGGCAGCCTACAAGCTCTACGACCGGCTCGGCTTCACCCCGGTCGCCGAGTACACCGAGTACGTCGTCGGCGAGCCAGCGCCCGCCCCGGACGTCAGTCCTCTTTGAACCGCGACCGAGCCGGGGCCGGTACGACCGGTGCCGGCGAGGGCCTTGTCATCGGTGCCCGCCCCGGGCACCATGTCAACGTTCTGGAAAGCCCACCCACCGATCTGTCGCCGAGGAGGCGCCGGTGCTCGAGGAGTTCATGGGCATTCCCGCCCACCCGTTCCTGGTCCATGCGGCGGTGGTCTTCGTGCCACTGCTCGCGCTGAGCGCGGTCGGGTACGCCTTCCTTCCGTTCGTCCGCCCGCACCTGCGCTGGGTGCTGGGACTGCTCGCGGTCGCCACCCCGCTCGCCGCGCTGATGGCGAAGCTCTCCGGCGACCGTTTCCTGGCCCGGCTGGAGTCCCGCAACCGGGTCAGCCCGGAGTACGTGCCGAGGCTGGCGGAGCACCAGGGTCTCGGCACCAACACCCTGTACGCGACGATCGCGCTCGGGGTGCTCGCCCTGGCGCTTGTCCTCCTGGTCAAGCCCCGGGGCACCGCCGCGCCGGCGACGGGTGGCGTCGAGGGTGGCCAGGGAAGTGGCGAGGACGGTGCGGACCGTGCCCCCGCCGCGACCGGCAAGGGATCGCCGGTGCTGACCCTGGTGCTCGGGATCCTCTCCCTGGCTGCGGCCGGGATCAGCCTGTACTACGTCTTCCGCACCGGTGACACGGGCGCGCAGGCGGTCTGGCAGGGCCAGTGACCCGTACCTGACCGAGGCCGGGCGCCCAACCGTTGGTGACGACGACGCCGGCCCGCCCCACATCCCCGTCGGCAAGGACGGGTGGGTGGGTCGGGCCGGCGTCGTCGGTGTTGCTACCGGCGGAGAGGGCGGATCAGGACGAGTAGCCCCGGGTCGCCGTCCAGTGCGCCAGGTCGATGGTGGTCATCCAGTAGTTGCTGTCCGCGCCCGGGATGGCCGGGTCGGCGATCTTCACCGTACGGCCGTCGTCGCGGTAGCCGACAACCGTCACGTAGTGGCCGCCGGGGTAGCTGTGCCAGCCACCGGCGAGGTCGGTGGCCGAGCCGGCGATGTTGACGACCACTGCGTACCCGCTGGTGACGGCGTGCACGACGTCGGCCTGGAGCTGGTCCATCTGGGCCGGGGTGGCCGAGCCGCCGGGGATGGCGGTGGTGCGGTAGAAGTCGGTACCGATGATCTTGTTCAGTACCCGGGTGGTGTCCTGGGCCGAGTTCGTGCCGCTCATCGTGGTGCCGAGGTCGGCGGCGACGGCGTCCTGGCTGGGCTGCTTGTCCCGGACGGTAAGGGCGATCCGGGTGGCGGCCGGGCCGCAGTACCAGCCGTTGATCTGGGCCTGGAACTGGTAGTCCAGCAGCTTCGACTCCGGGGGCGCCGGGGGCTTGCTCGGGGTCGCGGCCGGGGTCGTCTTAGCCGCCTTGCTGGCCGCCGCCGTGGCCGGCGCGGTGCTGGCCGGCTGGGTCGGGGTCGCCGGTGCGATCGTACCCGGTGCGGTCGTCTGCGGTGCGGTGGTGACAGCCGCTCCGGCCTGACCCGCCGCCGGTGCGCCGACTTCGGCGACGGCGACGGTCGAGGTGTCCGGTGCCTCCGCCGAGTCGGTCGAGGCCAGTACGACCCCGCTGGACGCGGCGGCGGCGAGCACCGCCGCGGAGGCGAGCGCGAGCCGGTTACGCCGGCCCGAAATGACGGTCCTGAACCGCCGGTTGATTGCGTGCTTCAACGTTGTCCTCCAGAGGAAATGCGCGTCATCGCCACCGGGGGGGCAGGGAGTGACGCGACCTTTCTTTCGCTGCGGGGAATGCGACGCGTTATCGCACGCAATCGCACGAGACCGATCCGCCGACTGGCATTCGCCGGGACGGATCCAGGGTGCACCGAGCGGTCTCACCGAAAAGTGCCGGCCAGTGCGACCGCGGGGTGCTCGCGCGTCGACGACTTCCGCGTCAGAGACCGCTATCGGGCCAGGTTGGGGCGGCGGCCGGGGACGGGGTGGTCCGGGACGGTCGCGACGGCCGGAAGCGGCGGCGCGATGCAGCGAGTGAACTGGGGGGATGGGCGGAGGCCCGGGTGGTGCCGCACGAACAGCTACTCCTTCCGACACCGCCTACCGGGTTAGCTGACGGATTCGGGCGGGAAGGGCCGCCCTACCACGGGCCGATGTGGCTCGCGGATTCACCCCAGATAACTGTGGGTCCCCGGCTCGTTACGTAACGACTCGGCGGGTCCGCTCCGGTGTCACCCGTACGGCGACCAAGGGGCCGGACCAGACGCGCCGACATTACTGGCCGACTTCTGCCGTTGCCAACCCCACTGAACAGCGAAAACAGTGACTCACAGCGCGATCGGGACAGCGCCGGCCGAGTCTCCGGGCCGGCAGCCGACCGGTGGATAAACCAGCATGATCATGTACGCGTACGGTATGACGGAAATGACCGGCTTACCCCGGTGGCTCGAACGTGGGACAAGGACTCCAGGAGGCTCCTTCCGATGACAACGGTGCACGAAGCTACCTACCACCTGCTCCGTTCCCTCGGCCTGACCACCCTGTTCGGCAACCCCGGCTCCACCGAGGAGCCATTCCTGAAGAACTTTCCGGCCGACTTCACCTACGTCCTGGCCCTCCAGGAGGCCTCCGCGGTCGCGATGGCGGACGGCTACGCACAGGCCAGCGGCCGGCCGGTGCACGTCAACCTGCACACCGCCCCCGGCACCGGAAACGGGATGGGCAGCCTCGTCACCGCCTGGCACAACAAGACGCCAATGATCGTGACCGCCGGCCAGCAGACCCGGACGATGAACCTGTCCGAGCCGATGCTGACAAATGTGCGCCCCACCCAACTCCCCGAGCCGTACGTCAAATGGAGTCACGAGCCGCTGCGCGCGCAGGACATTCCCGAGGCGTTCATGCGGGCGCTCGCCACCGCCGTACAGCCGCCGGCCGGGCCGGTCTACCTCTCCCTGCCGCTCGACGACTGGGACGAACCCGCCAACGGCACCGCGCCGATCCGCCGGGTCAGCACCCGGGTCGCTCCCGACCCGGTGGAACTGGACCGGTTCGCCGAGATCCTGGCGGCCAGCCAGCAACCCATGCTGGTGATCGGCTCGGGCGTCGACCGCAGTGGCGGCTGGGCCGAGGCGATCGCCCTCGCCGAGCGGAGCCGGGCACCCGTCTGGCAGCCGCCGTTCGCGGACCGGGTCGGCTTCCCGCAGGACCACCCGCAGTTCCAGGGCCTGCTGCCACCGGCGATCGGACCGCTGGCCGAGAAACTGGTCGGCCACGACACCGTCCTGGTAATCGGTGCCCCGGTGTTCCGTTACTACCCGTACGTCCCGGGACGGCGAGGTTACCTGCCGGAGGGCACCCGGCTGCTGCACGTCACCGACGATCCGGCCGAGGCGGCCCGGGCACCTGTCGGCGACAGCCTCGTCGGTGACATGACGCTGGCCTGCGCCGGGCTGGCCGAACGGCTGCCGGCCACCGACCGGCCGCTGCCGCCACCCCGTCCCGCCGCGCCGGACGCGGCGGCCGGCACCCCGCTGACCCCGGAGGCGCTCTTCGGTGCGCTCGCCGCCGAATGGCCGGCCGACGGGATCGTGGTCCCCGAATCCCCTTCCAACCTCAGCGTGCTGCACCGGCAACTGACAATCACCCGGCCGGGTTCGTACTTCAAGATGGCCAGCGGTGGCCTGGGCTTCGCGCTGCCGGCGGCGGTCGGCATCGCACTCGCCCAGCGGGACACCCGACAGCATCGGCCGGTGGTGGCGGTGATCGGGGACGGCTCGTTCCAGTACTCGCCCCAGGCGCTCTGGACCGCCGCCCAGCACCGGCTGCCGGTCGTCTTCGTGGTGCCGGTCAACGAGGCGTACGGAGTGTTGAAGGCCTTCGCCCAACTTGAGGACGCACAGGGAGTACCCGGACTGGACCTGCCCGGCCTGGACATTCCGAGCATCGCGCGCGGCTATGGCTGCACCGCCCACCAGGTCGAGTCGGTCGACGAGTTCCGGACTGCGTTCCGGGCCGCGCTCGGTGCGGAGGGCCCGACCGTGCTCGCCGTACCGATCACCCGGGACGTCGCCCCGCTGCTCTGATCACCCGTCGCCCGAATCCGGACGGCGGGCTCTGGACGGCACATATCCCGTTTGGGTGTGGTGCCACCATGTCACCTTGGTGGCTTGGTGGCACCACGCTCATGGGGGGACATGCTCCCCCCGCCGGGCTCGGGCTGGGAATGCCGGCCGCCGGCCGGTCGTTACATCTCGCGTACGGCTGAGTAGCACCGCCTGTGAGCTGGGCTGGTGGCCGGGCCGCCGGGAATGATCCGGGGCCTGCGGTCGTTACATATGGTGTTCGCCTGAGTACCAGCACCCCCCGTGCGTGTGAGCCGGGCGAACGATCTTTTCTCCAATGGCACCCCGTGTCCCCCTGTGGGGTGTTCATCCCCGATTGGAAGGTGGACCATCGTGAACACGACTCTGTTCAGCCGATGGCTTCCGGCCGTCGCGCAGACTTCTCTGGTTCGTAGGACCGCTCTGGGTGTTGCTGGTCTGGCGTTCGTCGGTGGCGCTGTCGCCGGCCCCGCCGTGGCCGCGCAGGCTGCTCCGGAGCATGCCGGTTCGCCGGTGTCGCAGTCGGTGATGCAGGCCGACAAGCCCGACAAGGGCAAGAACGACAAGGGTGACAAGGGCAAGGGTGACAAGGGCAAGGATCGTAAGGGTGGTAAGCCGTCGCGGGACAGGCTTGTGCCGCGTGGTGTGCAGGGTGAGCAGTCGCGGATTCCGTTGTCGGATGAGCAGTCGGACAATGTGCGGGCGATTGTGAAGGCGACGAAGAAGGCGGGTATGGATGAGCGTGCCGCGGTGATCGCGGTGGGTACCAGCCTGCAGGAGTCGAAGTTGGAGAACCTGGGTCATCTGGGTGCGCGTAACGACCATGACTCGCAGGGCCTGTTCCAGCAGCGACCCAGCTCGGGTTGGGGTTCGGTGGAGCAGATCACCGATCCGGAGTACTCGACCACGGCGTTCCTGAAGGGTCTGAGGCAGGTTGATGGTTGGCAGGACCTGCCGCTGACGGTGGCGGCGCAGAAGGTGCAGGTGTCGGCGTACCCGGACGCGTACGCGCAGTGGGAGGACCAGGCCGCTGACCTGGTAGCCAACGCCTGGAACAACAGCTAAGCACAACAGCTGAACAAGGACAGACCGAAGGCCGGACCCCACCCCGGGGTCCGGCCTTCGGCGTCTCCGGACCCGGGATGCTGGCTCAGCCCGCCATCACCCGCTGGTGCAGTGCGGTGACCACCGAACGGGCCGAGACGAACGCGCCGTGTTGCCAGGCAACCGCACGGCTCAACCAGTCCCCGGCGAAGTAGACCCGGCCCGCCGGCCGGAGCAGGAGGTTGTAGCCGGCGGTGCCGTACGGCGGCAGGGTCCAGGCGCCCTCCAGATGGCGGGTCCGGTCCCAGGCCTGCGAGTACGCCGTCACCAGCTCGGAACGGTACTTCTCGCCGTGGATCCGCACGCCCTGGGTGACCGCCCGCTCCTGCCGCTCCGCCGGGGGCAGCACGCTGTACGCCCGCGCGTCCGCCCCCGCGTTGTAGTAGCCGACGATCAGGCCCCGCTCACCGTGGAAGCCGTACGACGGGTACCAGATGTGTGCCAGGTCGAGGTCGGTCTCGGTGATGCCGCCGTAGATCCGATTGTCGAGTTCCCACCAGCGGCTCCGGTACTCCAGACCGATCTTGCCGGAGGCGACGGCCGGAAAGTCGCCGAGCGCCGCCGTCACGTCGGCGCCGAGGTTGTGCGGCACCCGGGCCATCAACCGTGGCGGCAGCGTCGCCACGCAGAAGTCGCCCTGGGTCAGGCGGTCCCGGCCACCCTGCCGGTAGGTCACCTCCACCCGGCCACCCCGCTCGGTCACCCCGGTCACCTCGGCGCCGAGGCGGATCCGGTGGGAGCCGACCGCCTTCGCCAGGGCCCGGGTGATCTGGTCCATCCCGCCGACCGGCTGGAACATCAGCATCGCCTGGTCGTACTCCGTCTCGAAGGCGACGTACCGGCCGACGTTGCTGGCGAAGACGTCGGCCAACGGCGGCGGGGCGGCCAGCGGTACTCCCCCGTCGTTGCCCGCCCCGGGATAGCTGGCGTAGCCCCGCCGGCTGGTCCCGGTGTAGGCCCATCCGTCGGTGCGCCCGCCAATCGCACCGTAGCTCTCCAGGAACGCGAGTAGCCGCTGCTTGTCGTCGGCGGTCAACCGGTCGTCCAGCGCCCCCTGGTCGGTCGCCTTGGCCAGCAGTTCGGAGACGTACCCGTAGACGTCCGCCCTGGCGGTGCGGTGGCGGACCGGCGTGGTCATCCCGGCCGAGGCGTTGTAGAGCAGAGCGTCCGCGTTGGCGTTCGCGAACACCTCGACCGGTACGCCCAGCTCGCGGCAGTAGTCCATGGTGACCATCCACTGCGCGATCCGGCCCGGCCCGGCGTTGAAGTAGATCCCGTCGGAGAAGCTCGCCCGCTGGGTGTGCCCGTCGAGATCTGTCTCCACTGTGCCGCCCCGGACAGTCAGGTTCCGGCCACCGGCCCGGGAACGCGCCTCCAGCACCGTGCACCGGTACCCGGCCTTGCCCAGCTCGTACGCGACGGTGAGGCCGGCGACACCGCCGCCGAGCACCACCACCCGGGCGCCGGCCCGGCCGGTCAGGCTGAAGTCGGAGCGGGCCGGTGCCCGGAACGGCGGTGCCGGCGAGTCGGTGGTCACGGCGAGCCCGAGCGCGCCCATCGTGGCGAGCATCGCGCCCGCCCCGCCGCTGACCCCGACCGCACGAAGGAAACCGCGCCGGCTGACAGTGGACCGGTCCTGCTCGTTCATCCCGTCTCCCCGCCGCGCGTCGCCACGCACACCGAACCGAGCTGCCCGATTCTCCCACCGCGGCCGGTCAGTTCCCGTCGGCGAGCCGGACCAGCATCTTGCCGACGTTGCCGCCCCGGAGCATCTCCAGGAAGGCGCCCGGAGCCGCCTCGATCCCCTCCCGGACCGTGGTCGCGGTGCGCAGCGACCCGTCGGCCAGCCAGCCGGCCGCCAGCGGCAGGTACTCGGCGAACCGGTCCAGGTGGTCGGTGACAAGCATGCCGCGCAGGCTGAGCCGCTTGGTCAGCGCCAGCACCAGGTTGGTCGGGCCGGGCACCGGCGCCGTCGCGTTGTAGACGCTTATCGCGCCCACCAGCGCCACCCGGCCACCGATGTGCAGCGCACTCAGCGCGGCCTCCAGATGGTCGGTGCCGACGTTGTCCAGGTAAACGTCGATCCCGTCGGGCGCCGCCGCCGCCAACTGGGCACCGATCGCGCCGGCCCGGTAGTCGATCGCCGCGTCGTAGCCGAACTCTTCGACCAGCCGCCTCGCCTTCTCCGGGCCGCCGGCCGAGCCGATCACCCGGGCGGCGCCGAGCCTGCGGGCGAACTGGCCGGCGACCGAGCCGACCGCTCCGGCGGCGGCGGAGACGAAGACCACGTCCCCGGGGCGGACCGGGGCGGTGTCGGTGAGCGCGACGTACGCGGTCAGCCCGGGCATGCCGAGCACCCCGAGGTACGCCTCGGCAGGCGCGACCGAGGTGTCGACCACCCTCGCGGCGGCGGCGTCGAGTACGGCGTACTCGCGCCAGCCGAGTACGTGCGACACGGTCGCCCCGACAGGTACCGCCGGAGCCTCGGAGGCGACGACCTCGCCGATCGCCCCGCCGTCCAGGACGGCGCCGACCCGGTACGGCGGCATGTACGACTTCCGGTTGTCCATCCGCCCCCGCATGTACGGGTCGACCGACATCCAGGTGTTACGGACCAGGATCTGGCCCGGTCCGGGCGCCGGCACGGTGGTGCTGGCGAGCTCGAAGTTCTCCGGACCGGGTTCACCGTGCGGCCGGGCGGCCAGTCGGATCTCCCGACTGGTCAACTCCGGGACGGCGTTCCCGGCCCCGTCGTGGTTCCCCGGTTCTCCGGCGCTGGCGTCGAGCGACATTCGGGTTGTTCCCTCCGGTGCTGTGGTGCTGGTGGGTGCGGGATTCGCAGCTGCGGCGATTGTTCCGCTTCCCGGCTGGGATGTCCCACCCCGCGCCGGTACCCGGGTGACCGGACCGGCCGCGAGGCGCCCCGGCCGGCGGGTACGGTGGCGCCATGTCCGCGATCACCGCTCTCAGTTCGGCCGGTGTCCCGCACCGGGTGATCCGGCACGGTCCGGTCCGCAGCGTCGCCGAGGCCGCCGAGGCGATCGGCGTCGAGGTCCCGGACGTGGTGAAGACCATCGTGGTACGCCGGGGCGCGCAGGACTTCGTCTTCGTCCTGGTACCCGGTGACCGGGTGATCTCCTGGCCGAAGCTGCGTACCGTGCTCGGGGTCAACCGGCTCTCCCTGCCGGACGCCGACGAGGCCAGGTCGGCGACCGGCTACGAACGCGGCACCATAACCCCGTTCGGCTCCCTCACGGCGTGGCCGGTGGTGGCGGACGAGCGGATCAGCGGTCGCACCATAACGCTCGGCACCGGCGAGCGCGGTACGGCCGTGGCGCTGAACGCAGACAGGGCGGTGGCCGCCCTGGACGGCCGGCTCGCTGACGTCACCGACCCGGAACCGCAACGCTGACCCGAAGCCGCCGCACCGCTGCCCGCAACCGGCGGCCCGCTGACCCAAAACCGCTGCGTCGAGCCGTCCAGTGCCGCGCTCAGTCGAGCTGGGCGAGCACTGCCGCCACCACCTCCCGGGTGGTGGCGGTGCCGGCGAGGTCCCGGGTCCGGGTGGCCGGATCCGCCAGGCACGCCTCGATCGCGGCGACCACCTCGGTCGCTGCCTTCGGATGCCCCAGATGGTCGAGCATCAGCGCGGCCGACCAGACCGCACCGAGCGGGTTGGCGATCCCCTGACCGGCGATGTCCGGCGCCGAGCCGTGCACCGGCTCGAACATCGACGGGAAGGTACCGGTCGGATCCAGGTTCGCCGACGGCGCGATCCCGATGCTGCCGGCGACCGCGGCGGCGAGGTCACTGAGGATGTCCCCGAAGAGGTTGGAGCCGACGATGACGTCAAACCGGTCCGGTTGCAACACCAACTTGGCGGCGAGCGCGTCGATGTGCTCGGCGTCCCACCGCACGTCCGGATGCTCGGCGGCCCGCTCGGCAACGACCTCGTCCCAGAACGGCATGGTGTGCACGATCCCGTTCGACTTGGTGGCCGAGGTGACGTACGACCGGCGGGTCCGGGCCAGCCCGAACGCGTAGTCGACGATCCGGGTCACCCCGGCCCGGGTGAAGACCGACTCCTGCACCGCCATCTCCTCCGGGAATCCCCGGTTGAACCGGCCGCCGATCTCGCTGTACTCGCCCTCCACGTTCTCCCGGACCACCACCAGGTCGACCGCACCCGGTCGGGCGTTCCGGACCGGGCTGGTCACCCCGGGGAAGACCCGGACCGGGCGCAGGTTGACGTACTGCCGGAACGCCCGGCGGATCGGGATCAGCAGCCCCCACAGCGAGACGTGGTCGGGTACGCCCGGCCAGCCGACCGCGCCGAGCAGGATCGCGTCGACCGAACGCAGCCGGTCGAGACCGTCGGCCGGCATCATCGCGCCCTCGTCGAGGTAGCGCCGGCAGGACCAGTCGTACTCGTCGTACGCCAGCGCGATCCGGTGCCGCCGGGCGACCGCGTCGAGCACCTGTCGGGCCGCCTCGGTCACCTCGACGCCGATGCCGTCACCGGGAATCACCGCGATCCGGTGCGCAGACGCGCCGGACTCCGGGGCCGTCATCACGCGCCCAGCCCGACGAACGCGACCATCAGCGGAAGCAGCAGCAGGATGAGAATCGCCCCCAGGATGTCGAAGGAGAAGCCAGAACGGATCATACTGGTGATCGGTACGACGCCCGAGCCGTAGACGATCGCGTTCTGCGGGGTGGAGACGGGCAGCATGAAGCCGAACGAGGCCGCGAAGGTCGCCGCCAGCGCGGGTACGAACGGGTTGATCCCGGCGGCCACCGCCACCGGGATGATGATCGGCACCACCACCGCGGCCGAGGCGGTGTTGCTTGTCGTCTCCGAGATGACGATCGCCAGCAGGACGGCGAACGCGGTGATCGCGAAGGTGCTGCTCAGCCCGAAGAGGTCGGCGCTGCCGTCGCCTATCGTCTTGGCCAGTCCGGTCCCCTCCAACAGCGCCCCGAAGATGATGCCGGTGCCGAAGAGCAGGATGGTGCCCCAGTCGATCCTGGCCGCGTCGGACCAGGTGAGGGTGAACTGCCGGGCCTTCCACTCGGTGGGGAGCAGGAAGAGCAGCGCGGCGCCGAAGACCGCCACGATTCCCTCGTCGAGCCGCCCGCCGATCCACTCGTACTGGCTGGAGTCGCTGCCCCAGATCAGCGCCGCGATGCCCGGGGTGATCCAGAGCACCACCGTGACGGTGAAGGCGACCAGGGTGTTGCGTTCGGCCCTGGAGAGCCGGCCGAGTTGGGCGCGCTCGGCGGCGACGTACTCGGCGACGCCGTCGATCCGGCGGATCTCGGGCTTGTTCAACAGCAGCAGTACCGTGGCGAGCGCGACGAACATCAGTGCGCAGATCGGGAAGGCGACCGCCATCCACTCGGCGAACGAGATCCGCTCCCCGGTGGCCTCCGCGATCAGGTCCCGGCCGATCAGGTTCGGCGGCGTGCCGACCGGGGTGAGCAGGCCGCCGACGCTGGCGCCGTAGGCGAGCATGAGCATCAGCGCGACGCCCACCCGCAGCCGGGTCGGGTCGAAGTCGGCCTTGGCGATGCCGCGTTCCTGCAACAGCTTGGCGATCACCGCGAGGATGCCCAGCGCGGTGGGCAGCAGCATCGCCACGGTTGCCGTGTTGGAGACGAAGGCGGAGAGCAGGGCGGTGATCAGGCCGAAGGTGACGACCACCCGGCCGGTGGTCCGGCCGACCCCGGGCAGCGACAGCATCCGGAACGCGAACCGTCGGGCCAGCCCGTGCTTGAGCATCGCCTGGGCGAGGATGAACGCACCGATGAAGGTGAAGACCGTCGAGGAACCGAACGGTCCGAGCACGTCGTCGGCCGGCGCCACTCCGAGTACGACGACGGCGGCGACGCCGAGCAGCCCGCCGACCGGGATCGGGATCGGCTCGGTGACCCAGAGCACGATGACGCCGAGCAGGATCCCGGCCAGGGTCTGCTGGTTGCCGGGCATGTCGAGCGGCAGGGCCAGGAAGACCACCGAGACGAGCGGGGCGAGCCAGAGGCCGGTGGTCCGGCGGCCCCGCTCGAACCGTTCCTCGGCCGGGGAGAGCCGCTGCTCTCCGAGACTGCGATAGGTGCCGCCGCCCAGCAGCGCCTTGTCCACATCGGTCTTTACCGGGCCGGTCTCGGCTGGGGCGGTGTCGGTCTTGACGGTGTCGGTCCTGGCTGGGGCGGTGTCGCTGCTGTCGCTGTTGGTGGCCACGACGACCTCCATCGGTCTGCTCGGGTGCCGGAAGTGGGGTACTCCCCTCATTCCCGCCAGACCGATGGTCCACAACCGAAGTCGACGAAAAAGGACAGTGAAACCTTGCCGAAGGCTGGCCTCAGCCGCGTTCGATCAGGTGCCCCACCCTGTCCGGGCCGAACATCGCCACCCCGGAACCGTCCCGGCGCTGGTCCGGCTCGGGCAGCGCCATCGGCTCGCCGCGCTTGCTGGTGCCGACCGGTCGCGGCCCGATCCAGGCGGTGACCAGTCTGGACTCGCCCTTGAGGAAGCGCTGTGCGCGTACCCCGCCGGTGGCTCGACCCTTCGCCGGATAGAGCGCGAACGGGGTCACCTTCACGCCGCTGCCGGTCGAGGTGACCACCATCGGCTCGCCCTGCTCCGCCTCGTCGGTGCGGACCGCCCCGAAGAAGACCACCTCGGCATCGGCGCCGAGGTTGATCCCGGCCATCCCACCGCCCTTGGCACCCTGCGGCCGGACCAGCTTCGCCGGGAAGCGCAGCAGCGAGGCGTCCGAGGCGACGAAGGCGAGCGTCTCGGCACCGTCGGTGAGCCAGGTCGCCCCGACCACCTCGTCCCCGTCGCGCAGCCCGATCACCTCGAACTCGTCGGACCGGACCGGCCAGTCGGGGGCGCAGACCTTGACCACACCCTGCCTGGTCCCGAGGGCCAGACCGGGCGAGCCGGCACCGCGCTCGCCGAGCGGCGCCAACCCGACGACCGTCTCCCCCTGCTCCAGCGGCACCAGCTCGGCGGTGGACATCCCACCGGAGAGCGAGACCGTACCGGCCTGCTCCGGCAGGACCGGCAGCGGCAGTACGTCGGTCTTGAACGCCCGCCCCGCGCTGGTCACCAGCAGCACCTGACCCCGGGCGGTGGTGTGCACGACGGCGCGTACGGCATCGTGCTTGGTCCGGCCGTTGCGGCGCCGCCCCTCGGCGGTCTCCTCCGACTCGGCGGCGGTCCGGGCGACCAGCCCGGTGGCGGAGAGGATCACCTGGCACGGGTCGTCGGCGACCTCCAGCGGCCCGGCTGGTGCCGACGCCGCCAGCACCTCCTTGAGGTCCCCGTCGATGAGCGTGGTACGCCGCCTCGCGCCGAACTCCTGCGCCACCACGGCCAGCTCGTCGGAGACGACCTTACGCAGCACCCGGTCGTCGTCGAGGATCTCTGTCAGCGCGGCGATCTCCTCGCGCAGCCGCTCCCGCTCCACCTCCAGCTCGATCCGGTCGAACTTGGTGAGCCGGCGCAGCGGGGTGTCGAGGATGTAGGTCGCCTGGATCTCGGAGAGCCCGAACTGGGTCATCAGCCCGTCCTTGGCGGCCTGGGCGTTCTCGCTGGCCCGGATCAGCCGGACCACCTCGTCGATGTCGAGCAGCGCCATCAGCAGGCCGTCGACCAGGTGCAGCCGGTCGGCCCGCTTCTGCCGGCGGAACGTCGTACGCCGGGTCACCACCTCGTAGCGGTGGGCCAGGAAGACCTCCAGCAGGCGCTTGAGCCCGAGGGTCTGCGGCTGGCCGTCCACCAGGACGAGGTTGTTGACCCCGAACGACTGCTCCAGCGGGGTGAGCCGGTAGAGGTCGGCGAGCAGTGCCTGCGGGTTCACCCCGACCTTGCACTCGATCACCAGCCGGGTGCCGTTCTCCCGGTCGGTCAGGTCCTTGACGTCGGCGATGCCCTGGAGCCGGGCGGCCTGCCGCTGACCCTTGCGCGGGCCGGAGGTGATCAGCTTGCCGCGTACCTCGTCGGTGATCGCCTCGATGATCTTCTCGGCGCCGACCCCGTACGGCAACTCGACCACGGTGATCGCCTGGCGGCCCCGGCTCCCCTCCAGCGGACCGGTCTCCACCTGGGCCCGCATCCGCACCACGCCGCGACCCGTCTCGTACGCCTTGCGCACCTCGTCCAGGCCGAGCAGCAGCCCACCGGTCGGCAGGTCCGGGCCGGGGACGAACTCCATCAGCCTGTCCAGGTCGGCGTCGGGGTGGTCGATCAGCCAGCGGGCCGCCGCCACCACCTCGCCGAGGTTGTGCGGGATCATGTTGGTGGCCATCCCGACCGCGATCCCGGAGGTGCCGTTGACCAGCAGGCTCGGGAAGGCGGCCGGCAGCACCGTCGGCTCGGTGAGCGAGCCGTCGTAGTTGGGCTTGAAGTCGACGGTTCCCTCGCCCAGCTCGCCGACCAGCAGCATCGCCTCCCGGGACATCCGCGCTTCGGTGTTGTGGTTGACAAAGGCGCCACCCAGGAAGGAATGGTCCTCCGACTCGACCCGTACCGAGTACACCTCGGCCGGATCGCAGGATTCCACCCCGGTGACCGTCTCGAATCGGTATCCGGAATCCATGATCGGGAGGATCGTGGCGAGTACCTCGGGATCCTTTATCCGATCGATGATCCGCAGGCGCTCCGTCTCCCAGCGTTCGGTCCGGTCGAAGTTGTGGACCGTCAGCCATTTCCGTCCACTACCGCGGCGGTTGAGGTCGAGAGCGCTGCGCACGTAGTCAGCGACGAACGGAGCGTGGTCCTGGGTGAGGCGGTGCGGACGCACGGGCGAATGCCTCAGCAGGCGCTGCAACGCCGTCTGCTTGGTGCGCAGGAACCCGATCCGCTGCGCGTAGGCCCGGATGTTGTTCAGCCCGGAGATGAGCAGTCGGTGTTCGACGGAGCCACTCGGCCTGGTGTATTGCCGACGGCATGCGATCACTCCGAACTCGGCCAGCAGTTCCTGTAGCTCCCGAGCGAGGCGCTCGCTGTAGCTCGAGTACTGGATGGTGAAGCTTTCCTTGGCTAGCCGCACCCCACCGTCGCCCTCGAAGGCTGCCATGAGGAAGGCGCGCTTGACGCCCCAGCCACCGGACCAGACGAACTCGGGAACGAACTTGTCCCGCGACTGATAGCCAGCCAGTTCTCCGAGCGGGCTACGGAGGAACGCCTCCATCCCTCCGCCGTACGGCTGAACGTCCAGTTCGAAAATGCGCTTACGGTCCTGGCGAGTATGGCGTTCGCGGACGTAGCGGGCCCCACCGACGATCTGGTCGTACGCGTGCAGCACCTCTCCGAAGAAGTGCTCGTCGGTGTTGTTGAACCCGGCACGCTTCTCGCTTGCCCAGCCCTCCGAAACCCACGCGCCGGCAAGCACACCGAGCATGTACTCCCGAGCCGTCGGCGTCACTTGTGACCAGGCATTCCGGGCAACACACACGATCGCGCCCGGCTCGATCTCATCGAGACGCCGCCATTGAAACAGCGGCACCCCCATAGGCGCTTCCAGGCAGAGCACAAGGTGGTTCTCGCTGCCCCGCAGCGAGAAGCCGGCGGCCGTGGTGACCCGGACCGTCGGATGGATGCCGGAGTTGAAGACACGGTTGACCCGAACAGCCTTGCCGTCCTTGTCGAGTACCTCGAAATCCACGTCCCGCTCGGAGTCGGCGGGCAGCGCGACCAGATCACCGATTCGGGGACTCGAGCCGTCGGCAAGGCGGATCCGAGTATCGCCGGTGACGCAGTAACGCGCGGCAGCCGGTCCATCGTCCGGGGATCCAAAATTTCCATGCCCGTCGATGAGTGGAGCGTTCAGCGAGAAGTCCTGGGCCAGCCGGACCAACGCGTCGTAGATGGCGGTGTCACCGTGCGGATGGAACCGTCCCATCACGTCGCCGACGACCCGGGCCGACTTCACGTGCGCCCGGTCGGGCCGGTGCCCCTGCTCGCTCATCGAGTAGAGGATCCGCCGGTGCACCGGCTTGAGGCCGTCCCGCGCGTCCGGGAGCGCACGGGAGTGGATCACCGAGAAGGCGTACTCCAGGTAGGAGTCCTCGACCTCGGTGGCCAGTGGGTTGTCCAGAACCCTCGCCCCCGCCTGGTCGAAGGCGGAGAGGTCGACCTTGGGTCCCTTACCCGTACGGCGTGCCATGGTGTGCAGCGCTGCCTTTCCTCGCCGGCCGGGGAGCCCGGCCGCTGTCGGTTCCGCTTGTCTGTCCGTGCGGACGGATCAGGCGTCGATCGCCTCCTGGTCGACCCGGTTCGCCGAGTCGATCAGCCAGTTCTTCCGGGGCTCGACCTTCTCGCCCATCAGCAGTTCGAGAACCTGCTCGGCCGCCTCGGCGTCGTCCATGGTGATCCGCCGGACCATCCGGCTGGCCGGGTTCATCGTGGTGTCCCAGAGTTCGTCGGCGTCCATCTCACCGAGACCCTTGAACCGGGGAATCGGGGTCACCACCTGCTTCTTCGCCTTCTCCAGCCGGCCGACGGTGGCCTCCATCTCGGCCTGGGTGTAGGTGTAGAAGGTCTCCGGGTTCTTGCCCCTCGTGGTGATCTTGTGCAGCGGCGGCACGGCGGCGTAGAGCCGGCCCGCCTCGATCACCGGGCGCATGTACTTGGCGAAGAGCGTGATCAGCAGGGTACGGATGTGCGAGCCGTCCACGTCCGCGTCCGCCATGATCAGGATGCGGCCGTACCGGAGCGTGGCCAGGTCGAAGGTACGCCCGGAACCCGCCCCGAGCACCTGGATGATCGCCGAGCACTCGGCGTTGTCCAGCACCTGCTGGAGGCTCGCCTTCTGCACGTTGAGGATCTTGCCCCGGATCGGCAGCAGCGCCTGGTATTCCGAGGAGCGGGCCAGCCGGGCGGTGCCGAGCGCGCTGTCTCCCTCGACGATGAACAACTCGCTGCGCTCGACCCCGGTGGAGCGGCAGTCGACCAGCTTGGGTGGCATCGCCGCGCCCTCCAGCGCGGTCTTGCGCCGGGCGGCGTCCTTCTGCTGCTTCTGGGTCAGCCGGACCCGGGCCGCGTCGACGATCTTCTGCAGCACCGTACGCGCCTCGGCCCGGGTCTTGCGATCGTCCAGCCAGGCCTTGATGTGCTGCTCGACGACGGTCTGCACCACCTTGGTCACCGGGGCGGTGGAGAGCTCGTCCTTTGTCTGCGAGGTGAACTGCGGCTCCGGGATCCGGACGTGCACGACGGCGGTGAGGCCCTCGAGGATGTCGTCCAGGACCGGCGCGTCCTCCTTCGGCTTGAGCAGGCCGCGGGCGTTGCGGATCGCGTCGACGAGCGCCCGGGTGGCACCCCGCTCGAAACCCCGGCGGTGGGTGCCGCCGTGCACGTTGCGGATGGTGTTGGTGAAGCACTCGAGGGTGCGCTCGTAGCCGGTGCCCCAGCGGAACGCCACCTCGACCTCGGCCCGACGCTCGACGTTGCTGCGCATCACGCCGTTGGCGTCGGCGGCGTTCTCCCGGTAGGTCCCCTCGCCGGTGACCAGCAGGGTGCCGGAGACCGGCTTCTCGGCGGCCGGCGCCAGGTAGTCGACCATGTCGGCCAGACCGTTCGGGAAGTGGAACGTCTCGGCGCTGATCGCCCCGCCGGTGGCGTCCCGCAGCACGTAGGTCACGCCCGGCACCAGGAACGCGGTGTGTCGCAGCTTGGTGCGGACCGCCTCGACGTCGAGGGCGGCACCGGTCTCGAAGTAGCGCGCGTCGTGCCAGTAGCGGATCGAGGTGCCGGTCCGCTCGCCCCGCTTCATCTTGCCGAGCAGGCGCAGCCCGGGGTGCGCGGCGAAGGCCGCCCCGGCGCCGGCACCGTCGAATATTCCCGGTACGCCGTGCTGGAACGACATCTGGTGGACCTTGCCGTCCCGGCGCACCGTCACGTCGAACCGCCGGGAGAGGGCGTTCACCGCCGAGGCGCCCACCCCGTGCAACCCGCCGGAGGTCTTGTAGCCGGAGTTGCCGAACTTGCCGCCCGCGTGCAGCCGGGTCAGTACCAGCTCGACGCCGGAGAGCCCCGACTTGGCGTGCACGTCGGTCGGAATCCCCCGGCCGTCGTCGTCGACCTGCACCGAGCCGTCGGCGTGCAGGGTGACCTCGACCCGGGTCGCGTGCCCGGCGACGCCCTCGTCGGTGGAGTTGTCCACGATCTCGTTGAACAGGTGACCGACGCCACGGCTGTCGGTCGACCCGATGTACATGCCGGGGCGCTTCCGGACCGCGTCCAGACCCTCGAGGTGGGTGAGGTCGTCGGCCCCGTAGAGGATTTCAGGCTGTGCAGTCAACGGAGGTGAACTCCCAGGGTTGCCGGTCGTGCGCCGCTGGTCGGCGGGCTGGGCGCCGGGGCGGGCCCCACGCCGGTAGCGAGCGTACCCACTGGGCCGGCCGGGGGGCGGCACCGTCCGGTCGGGCGGGGCCGCGTGGCGAGGAACATCACCCGATTGTCGCCGCAGGGTGTGACAGGAGTGGGCCGAGGGCCCGCCGCGCCGCGCCGGACACGGTTGGGACCGGCGGTGCCGGCGTGAACTGCGGTGCGGCAGGGACCTCGGGTACGGCAGGATGTCCGTCATGTCCAGCCGATCGACGGTTCCCCGGTTACCGGAGGGGACCCAGGTGGTGCTGCGGGAGACCGCCGCCGACCTGGCCGGTGCCCGGGTGCAGCGCGGCGCCACCGGCCGGGTACTCGGCTACGACCCGACCGGCGACGACTACCTGGTCCAGCTCACCGACGGGCGGCGGCTGCGCAGCCCGCGCGGACAGCTCGCGCTGCGCAGGGCGTACCAGCAGAACCTGGCGGTCGAGGCGGGCACGGTGGCGGCCGACGGCCTCGACCTGGTCGCTCGGCACACCATCTACGCCGCGGTGGTCGGCTCCCGCGCCTTCGGGCTGGCCATCGAGGAGTCCGACACCGACATCCGGGGCGTCTACGCCGCGCCCACGCCCGCCTTCTGGTCGCTGGCCAAGCCGCCGAGCCACCTCGACGGTCCCGAGCCGGATCGGTTCTCCTGGGAGGTGGAGCGCTTCTGCGAGCTGGCCCTGAAGGCGAACCCCAACCTGCTGGAGGTGCTGCACTCCCCCGCCGTGCTCACCGTCACCCCGGTCGGCGCGGAACTGCTCGAACTGCGGCAGGCGTTCCTCTCCCAGCTCACCTACCAGACCTACTCCGGCTATGTGCTCAGCCAGTTCAAGAAGCTGGAGGCGGATCTGCGCCAGCGCGGCGAACCCCGGTGGAAGCACGTCATGCACCTGCTACGGCTGCTGATCGCCGCCGGTGACCTGCTCCGGCACGGCCGGCTGGAGCTGGACGTCGGGCCGCACCGCGAACGGCTGCTGGCGGTACGCCGGGGCGAGCTTCCGTGGGCCGAGGTGGAACGGTGGCGGCTGGCCCTGCACGCCGACCTGGACGACGCCGTGCCGCGCAGCCCGCTGCCGGCGCTGCCCGACACGGCCCGGGTCGACGCCTGGCTCTACTCGGTACGGGCCCGCAGCGCCCGGGAGGCACTCGGATGACCCACTCGACCGATTCCCGGACCACCAGCGGCCCGGAAGGCATCGGGAACGACGACCCGGCAGACACGGAGACGACGGGCGACACCGGCCGCACCCGACCGGCACCCGATTTGACCCGGCTGGAGCCGGCCGCCCTGCGCGACGTCGTGGCCGACCAGCCCTATCCGCTGCTCTTCGCCACCGTCTCCGGGGCACATCTCTACGGCTTCCCGTCCCGGGACTCCGACGTCGACCTGCGCGGCGCCCACCTGCTGCCGGCCGCCGAGGTGGTCGGGCTGCGGCACGGGCCGGCCACAGTGGACCGGAGCTGGATCCGGTACGGCGTCGAAATCGACCTGGTCACCCACGACGCGGCGAAGTTCGGCCAACTGCTGCTGCGGCGCAACGGGTACGTTCTGGAACAGCTCCTCTCACCGCTGGTCGTGGTGACCGGGGAGGCGCACGCCGAACTGGTCGCGCTGGCGCCGGCCTGCCTCACTCGGCACCACGCGCACCACTACCGGGGGTTCGCGCAGACCCAGCGCCGGCTCTTCGACCGCAGCGGGGAGGTGAAACCGCTGCTCTACACGTTCCGGACCCTGCTGACCGGCATCCACCTAATGCGGACCGGCCGACTTGTGGCCCACCTGCCGACCCTGGCGGCGGAGCTGGCCGAGGCGCCCGCCTATCTCGGCACGCTGATCGCAGCCAAAGCGGCCGGCGAACACGACCTGCTCGCCGGGGTTACCGGTGCGCCCGGCGGGGACAGGCTGGACGCCGACCTGGCGGCCCTGCACGCAGCACTGGACGAGGCGCAGTCGGCGTCCCGGCTGTCCGAACGGCCGACAGCGGAGCCGGCCCTGCACGATCTGCTGGTCCGGCTCCGGCTGGCCACCGTACCCAGCCGTTAGTCCTCGTCCACCGGTTGGTCCCGCACCCGGCAGCTCCCGTTGTCCCCGGGCGGTTCTGCTTCACAGGTCACTCGGTCGCCGCCGCCCGGCTGGACCCGGCCGGCCTCGGCGGTCCGCGGTCGCCGGCCGGCGGTTTACTCCTCTGAGCCGGCGCCGACCAGGTCGCGGATCCGGTACGCCTCGACCAGGCGGTCGTGCAGGGCGTCCAGCCGGGCGTCGACGCGCTGCCGGGTCGGGTCGGCGTCGTACCAGTCGACGATCTCCCGGGCGCCCTGCCTGAACGGCACGGTGGCGACGAAGTCCGGTACCAGCCGGCGCAGCTTGCTGTTGTCGAAGACCATCGAGTGTGTCTTGTCGCCGAGCAGCGCGGCACCCCACTCGGGATCCGACGCCGCGATCACGGCCGACGGCACGTGCACGATCCGGGCCGGTACCCCGGCAGCCGCCGCCAGCGTCTCGGCGATCTGGTTCCAGGTGAGCACCTCGTCGGAGGTGATGTGGAAGACGTCCCCGATCGCGGCGGGATGCCCGAGCAGCGGCACGAACCCCCGGGCGAAGTCCGTGTGGTGGGTGAGTGTCCACAGTGATGTGCCGTCGCCGTGTACGACGATCTCCCGGCCCCGGCGCATCCGGCCGAGTACCGTCCAGCCGCCGTCGAACGGCACCAGCGTCCGGTCGTAGGTGTGCGACGGGCGCACGATGGTGGCCGGGAAAGCGTCGTCGCGGTACGCCCGGACGAGCAGGTCCTCACACGCGATCTTGTCCCGCGAGTAACGCCAGTACGGGTTGCGCAGCGGCGTCGACTCGACGATCGGCAGCCGGGCCGGTGGGGTCTGGTAGGCCGACGCCGAGCTGATGAAGACGTACTGGCCGGTCCGGTCCCGGAACAGCTCCATGCTGGTCCGCAGGTGTGCCGGGGTGAAGGCGATCCAGTCGACGACCGCGTCGAACTCCCGCCGGCCGAGCGCGGCCCGGACCGAGTCGGGATCGCGGATGTCGGCCCGGAGCGTGGTGACCCCGGCCGGCAGCGGCCGCCGGGTGGTGGTGCCCCGGTTGAGCACCGTCAACTCGATGCCGTGCTCGACGGCGAGCCGGGAACAGGCGGAGCTGATGATCCCGCTGCCGCCGACGAAGAGAACCCTGCGGGCGCTGATGCCGCCACCTCCTGTGCTCGCCGCCGACCCCCGGAACGCGGTCGCGCCGGCCGATCCGGAAAGTGTGTCGGTCTCGCGACCGGCGGAAGGCTGTCAGTATGGCCGCTGACGGGTCCGGGCCACAACGCGCAGGGTCGGGCCTTGACGGAGTCCGGTCAGGCGCAGTCGAACCGGCAGTCGAACGGGCGACCCGGGCGATCCTGGCAGGCGAGGAGATAGATGCCGCCGACGTCGCCTCTCGAAATCCGGCGACCGGGCGCTGCTGGCGCCCTGTCTTTGAAGGTTGATCGTGCAACCCGGTGCTTCCAGGTGTCTCCGAGTCGGCGATCTCCTGACGTCGGGTGGGGAGCGGGGTGGGGATACTCGCCGAGGAGACTGTCGAGCTGCCCCGCTTGTGTGCCCACCCTCCCCGGCTGCCCGAACCCCGGTCCCGTCCGCCGGTCGACCCGAACCGCGGCACGCCACCGCGGCACGCCGTCGACAACCCCGGTTCCGTGCCCCGCTTGTGCACCCAGCTCGACAGTCTCCGCGCCAACTACCCCCGGCTCCGCCGCCGGGTCGCTCCGCGCCGACGATGACCAGCTCGCCTCATCACCCAACACCCACCTCGGGTCGCCAGTCCGCCGGGCCGGTCGATTCCATCCCTCCCCGATCGAAGTCCACTGTGATCAGTTCGATCGCACCTGACACCAGGGTCAGAGCAGCCGCCCCAAAGAGTGGCAGCGCTCTCGCCCACCGGACGGTCCGGGCCCGGATGGCGGTGCCACCCGGGCGCGAACCGTCCGTCGTCGGTGTCAGCAGGTGGCGGTCAGGTTGGCCCAGTCGGCGCGGTCGTTGTAGCCGCCGTCACCCGCGTCGCCGACCACCAGGTCGAGGACCCGTACCCCGGTCAGGTCCACGTCGACCTGGCGCGGGTCGTCCCGGGTCAGCACGCCGCTGTCGTACCGAAGCTGGCCGTCGCCGACCACCTGGAAGGTCACCGTCGCCCCCTCGGGGCCGACGTTGCGGACCGCGTCGTCCAGTCCGACGAGTGCGGAGAGTCGGGTGCACCGGCCACCGAGGTAGTAGCGGACCGTCGACGGCGAGGCGACCCCGATCCCGGTCGGATAGACCTGGCCGACGACGCTGATCGGGGAACCGCCGCCGACACTGGCGTCGACGGTCGGGCTCATCCAACCGCTCGTGGCGCTGATCCAGTCATGGTGCGAGAGCACCACCTCACCACGCGGCGGCGCCGGGGCGACCGTCAGGGTGCCGACCGTCGACTGCCGCAGCCGGCCGTGTCCGGGCACCTGGTACGAGGTGGTGGCGGTCAGCTTCGCGGCACCGGGAGCGGCACCGGCCGGCAGCGTCACGGTGAAGCCGAAGGTCGAACGCTGCCCGCCGGCAAGTACCGGCACCGCCGCCCGAGCCACCGGCCGGACCGTCCAGCCTGCGGGCGCCGCCAGGGTGACCTGCGGTGCGAGTACCGGCAGCAGGCCGTCGTTGCGGACGGCGACCTCGATCCGCGCCTGGTCCCCGCCGGCGGCCACCGGCGCCGACCCGTCCGGGGTGGCGACGCCGCCGACCTGGGTCACCTGCGGCAGTCCGGCGGTCACGTGCGGTACCCCCGGCTGTCCACGGTGCGTCCCGACCCGGAACAGTGCCGCGCCGTGCGCCGGAACCGCCGCGCTGATGGTGCCGGCGCTCTCGGTGACCTGGTC
Organism: Plantactinospora sp. CNZ320; assembly: GCF_002846275.1. NCBI lineage: Bacteria > Bacillati > Actinomycetota > Actinomycetes > Micromonosporales > Micromonosporaceae > Plantactinospora > Plantactinospora sp. CNZ320. Next base: position 52,902 of record NZ_PJMP01000001.1, on the reverse strand, counting down.
GGTCCAGGCGTTCTCGACGGTGAACCGGTTGCCGGTCAGGCCGACCGCCTTCGCCGTGGTGGTGAGGGTCTTCGGGCTGTCGCCCCGGTTGAGCAGCACCACCGCCCGGTCGCCGTCGGCGAGCCGCTTCACCCAGGTCTCGCTGCTGCCGGCCGGGCCGACCCGGACCGCCTGCACCCCGGCCGGGTCCTGGTTGATCGCCAGCACCTCGGGGTCGGTGAGGATCTGCACCGAGGTCGGGCTGAGCTTGCGTACGTCGCTGGCGATCACCAGCGGCGCGGCGGCCACGGTCCAGAGGGTCATCTGGGTCCGGAACTCCTCGTCGGTCATCCCGAGTTCCGGCCCGAGGTAGTCCGGGTCGTTGAAGTGCCCCGGACCGGCGACCTCCGGGTGCCGCGCGTTCGCGTCGAAGTTGCGCAGCACGTCCTTGTACTTGACCTCGCCGACGAACCCGACGTCGGTGTACGTCCGCCAGGACTGTGCGATCGCCGGGGCGTAGCTCCAGGAGTACGTCGACTGCTGCTCCTCCGGGTAGTCGCCCCAGTCGGGCGAGGTGACCGGGTTGCAGAGGTTGAAGATGATCGGCCGCTGGCTGGCGTTGTTGCGCAGCGCGGCGGCGAACTCGGTGTAGACGGTCTTCGGGTCAAGGCCGGCGGCGATCCCGCAGAGGTAGTCCACCTTGACCGCGTCGAACTCCCAGGCGGCGAACTGGTCGGCGTCGCGCTGGTAGTAGCCGTGGCTGCCGAGCCCGCATTTACCCGGGATGTACGGTCCGGCGTCGGTGTAGATGCCGGCCCGCAGCCCCTTGCCGTGGATGTAGTCGACAAGCGGCTTGAGCCCGTTGGGGAACCGGGTCCGGTCGGCCTGGAGGTCACCGGCGGCGGTACGCGGCTCCGGGTCCTGCCAGCCGCCGTCGAGCCAGACGATGTCGTAGCCGGCCTTGGCGAAGCCGCGCTCGACAAGCGCGTCGGCGACCTGCTTCACCGACTCCTCGGAGAACTCCCCGCCGAGCCCGTAGTAGGTGTTCCAGCCCTGGTAGGGGGTGGGGCTGAGCACCTGGTCGGCGGCCACCGACGCGGCGGCGTCGAGTGGTTGGGCCGGAGCCTGCGCCTGGGCGGGGACGGGTGCGACCAGCAGGCCGGCGGCGAGGGCGAGCCCGCCGACGTACGCATGTCGTCTCACATCGTTTCCTTCGCTGTTGGGGGAACGGGGGTGGGAAGGTGGATCAGGCGCGCCGGAGGACGGCGAGTTCCGCGTCGTGGTCGGGCGTCCACCGGACCGGCAGCCCCACCGTGCTCAGGTGGCTGCCGGAGTAGCGCCGTTCGTCGTGTCGGTAGGTGGCGGCCGGGTCGAGGCCGGCCAGCGGGAGCCGGACCGGGCGGGACGGCAGCAGGCCGGCGCCGTCGAGCCGGCCGGTGTGCCAGGCGAGGACCACCACCGTCCGCTGGTCGGGCGCGGTGTACTGCACGGCGCAGCGCGGCTGGTCCGGGCCGCCGATCAGGTGCACGCTGCCGTGCATCACGATCTCCCGGATCTCCTTGTACCAGGCGATCCAGCCGGCCGCCTCGCGGCGCTGCTCCGGCGTCCAGTGCCGGATGTCGGCCCCGATGCCGAGCACGCCGGCCATCGCCAGCACGAACCGGAAGGCCAGCGACCTGCCACGCGGGTCGAAGAGTCCGGGCGAGTCGGTCACCCAGGAGCTGAGCAGGTGCGGGGCGTTGGCGTGCAGGAAGCCGTACTGGATGGCGAGCCGGTCCAGCGGGCCGGTGTTGTCACTGGGCCAGAAGACGTCGGCCCGGGCCGCCATCCCGAGGTCGGTCCGCGCCCCGCCGCCGGCACAGGCTTCGAGCAGCACGTGCGGGTGGTCGCGGCGCAGCCGCTCGTAGATCCGGTGCAGGTTTGCCACGTGCGCGCCGTCGAGGTCGACCCGACCGGCCGCTCCGGCCGCCGCCGCGAGGCTCCGGCCGGCTTCGGTACGCGGCCGGTTGAAGTCCCACTTCAGGTAACCGATGTCGTACCGGCGGAGCAGTCCGTCCACAGTAGAGTGAACGAACTCGGCGACCTCCGGACGGCCCAGGTCCAGCAGGTACTGGCTGCGGATCGGGGTCAGCGGCCGACCCTCCACCTGATAGACCCAGTCCGGGTGCTCGGCGTAGAGCGTCGAGCGCGGGTTCACGCACTCCGGCTCGACCCAGAGCCCGAAGTTCAGCCCGAGGCTGCGGATCTCGGTGACGAAGGCGTCGAAGCCGTTCGGGAACTTCGCCGGGTCCGGGGTCCAGTCCCCCAGTCCGGCGGTGTCGTCGTCGCGGCCGACGAACCAGCCGTCGTCGACCACGAAGGTCTCGACGCCGAGGTCGGCGGCGATCCGGGCCAGCGCGAGCTGGTTCTGCGCGTCGACAGCGAAGTAGGTCGCCTCCCACGAGTTGTAGAGGACCGGGCGGGGCCGCAGCCGCTCCCCGGCGAGCCGGCGCTGGTGGTCGTGCCAGACCCGGGCCAGCCCGTCGAGCCCATCCGGGCTGTAGGCACCGGTGACCGCCGGCAGCACCAGTCGCGCCCCGGCGGGCAGGTCGAGCGGGCCGTCGACCAGGCGCCGGCCGGCGCGTACCCGGGTCAGTCCGCCGGTGTCCCGGGTCGCCCTGATCTCCCACGACCCGGTCCACTCCACCGCCACCGCCCAGGCGGAACCGGTCGGTTCGGCCCGGTCCCGTACGACGAGCCACGGGACGTACGCGTGCCCGGGTACCCCCTGCGCGCTGCCGACGGTGAACTCGCCGTGCCCGAGGTCGACGTGGTCGAGTTGGAACTCCTGTGCCCACTGCCCCCACTGGTAGCTGAGCCGGGCACCGTGCGGCGTGGGTACGCAGAATCCGGCCGAGTCGGCCCGGTGCAGCCGCAGCGGCTCCGGGCCGGTGTTGGTCAGCTCGACCCACCGGCGCAGCACGTCGGTGCCGTCCGGGATCTCGTAGTGCAGCCGGGCCCGCAGCCCGGTGACCGGGTCGGCGAAGGTCACCACCAGCCGCTCCGGACCGGTACCGGTGTCGGCGCCGACGTACCCGAACCCGACCCGGCGGTCCCCGGCGGCGGTCTCCACCACCAGATCGGCCCCGGTGAACGGCCGGGCGGCGTCGGTGGCGTACTCGATCGGCGCGGCGTCCCCGGCGGTGAGGAACGGCACCGGGCCGGCGTACTCCACCGGCGAGAGGCCCTCGCTCACCCCGTGCGGCCCCCAGGCCACCAGTTCGAGCCAGCGCCCGTGCTCGGGTACGGCCACGGTGTACTCGGTGCGCGCCCCGCGCAGCGTCCAACGCCGGGGGTCGGAGGTGCTCACTTGACGGCTCCGATCGCCAGGCCGCCGACGAAGTGCCGCTGGAAGCGGAGGAAGACCAGCACGGTCGGCACCGCCGCGATCACCGTGCCGGCGGCGATGACGTTCCAGGACGAGACGAACTGCCCCTGCAAACCCAGCAGGGCCGGGGTGACCGGCATCCGGTCGTCGGTGCGCAGCACCGTGATGGCCCAGAGCAGGTCGTTGAAGATCCAGGTGAAGGAGAGCGCGCCGAGGGCGGCCAGCGCCGGCCGGGTGAGCGGCAGGATCACCCGGGCGAAGATCTGACCCGGCCCGGCACCGTCGATCATGGCCGCCTCCTGGATCTCGCCCGGCAGGTCGCGCATGAAGCCGTGCAGCACGAACGTGTAGAAGCCGAGTCCGAAGCCGACCTGGACGGCGATCAGCGCCCAGAGGGTGTCGTAGAGGCCGGTCAGCTCGCTGAACTTGTTCACCGGGATGAGCAGGATCTGCGGCGGCAGCAGGTTGCCGGCGAGCATAAGCAGCAGGATGGTGCGCCGGCCCGGGATCCGGAACCGGGCCAGCGCGAAGGCCGCGACCGCGGCCAGCGCCAGGCTGAGCAGCACCGACGGTACGGTCACCAGCAGGCTGTTGACCAGCGCCCGGAACTGGCCGCCGTCGGTCCACGCCTCCCGGTAGGTCTCCAGGGTGAACGAGCGTGGCAGGCTGCCCACCCCGTTCGCGGCGATGTCGTCGAAGGAGCGGACCGACATGGTGACGACCCAGAGGATCGGGCCGAGCCAGAGCAGCGCCACCAGGCTCATCCCGAGGTGGAAGCCACCGGTCCGGAGCTTGCGGAACATCAGTCCTCCCGGAAGGCGCGGACGAGGTAGCCGAGGATGACCGCCAGCGCCAGTACGAAGATCACGACGGCGATCGCCGAGCCGTAGCCGAGCCGCAGGCTCTGGAACGCGGTCGAGTACATGTAGGTGCTGAGCAGCTCGGAGGAGTGGTACGGCCCGCCCCGGGTCAGCGCCCAGACGATGTCGAAGGAGCGGAGCGAGTCGATCACGATGACCGAGAGCACCACCGCGTTGACCCCGCGCAGCTGCGGGACGGTGACCTTCCAGAGCCGCTGCCAACCGTTGGCGCCGTCCACCCGGGCCGCCTCGTGCAGCGCCGGGTCGATGGCCTTGAGACCGGCGAGGTAGAGCACCATGACGTACCCGATCTGCCGCCACAGTGCGGGCAGGATGACCGCGTAGAGCGCGGTCTGCGGGTCGGCCAGCCAGGGGCGGATCAGTTGCTCCAGGCCGACCGCCTGGAGCACCTGGTCGGCGAGCCCGTCGGGCTGGTAGAAGACCCGCCAGACCAACCCGGTCACCACCAGCGAGAAGACCACCGGGGTGAAGAGCGCGGCCCGGTAGAAGCCGATGCCGCGCCGCTCCTTCTGCAACAGCAGCGCCATGCCGAACCCGCCGACGACCGAGAGCCCGCCGAAGAGCAGCAGCCAGATCACGGTGTTGAGCAGGGCGCCCCGGAAGACCGAGTCGCCGGCCAACTCGGCGTAGTTGTCGAGGCCGATGAACTGCGGCGGTTCGAGGCCGTCCCAGCGGGTGAGCGAGAAGTAGAAGCCCTGTAGGGCCGGCCAGAAGACCCAGATGCTCTCCACCGCGAAGGGTACGAGCACGAAGGCCACCAGCAGCGGCGACAGGCGCCGGGCAGGTCGCCGCCGAGACGGCTTCCGGTCCGGCGCCGGCCGCTGCCGGGGGCTGTCGGTCGGGGCGATTACCGTCATCAGCCCTTGAAAACCTTTTCCGCTCCCGCCTGCCACTCGCGCAGGATCGCGTCGATCTGGTCGGGCTTGTCCATGAACTTGGTGAGCGCGGTGTCGGCGGTCGGCTGGAGCGCGTCACTGGAGTCCCGGTTGAAGAACTGGGTCAGCTCCTGTGCGCTCTCCAGCATCGCCTTGCCCTTGGCCACCAGCGGGGAGTCGGCGGCCTTGGCCTTGGGGTTGGCCGGCAGCACGATGCCGGAGCTGTGCCTGATGTACTCCTCCTGGGCCTCGACCGAGGCCAGGTAGCCCAGCAGTGCCTTGGTGCCGGCCTGGTTGCCGCTCTTGGCGCTGGCGAAGAAGCCGTCGGTCGGCCCCTCCTCGGCGACCGGCACCGCCGGGTCGATGATCGGGAACCGGAAGAAGTCGAGGTCGCCGAGGGCGTCGGACGGCGCGGCGTCGGCGAAGAAGGTGCCGATCAGGAACATGCCGGTCTTGCCGGCCAGCAGCGCGGCGGTGGCCTCCTGGAACGGGTACGCCTTGCCCTTCGGGTCGAAGTACGGCAGCACCTCGCGCCAGCGGGTGAAGACCGCCTTCACCTTCGGGTCGTCGAAGCGCTGCTTGCCGGCGAGCAGTTCGCGGTGGAACGGTGCGCCGTTGATCCGGATGTTCAGGTAGTCGAACCAGGCCGAGGCCACCCACGGGGTGTCACCGAGGCCGATGCCGATCGGCGGGATTCCCTTGCCCTGCAAGGTCTGGCACAGCGCGAGGAAGTCGTTCCAGGTCTTCGGCTCCTGCACGCCCCACTTGGCAAAGTTGGACTTGCGATAGAAGAAGCCCCACCAGTAGTTGGTCATCGGCACGAAGACCTGCTTGCCGGAGGCGTCGGTGGAGATGGTGCGCAGCGCCTCGGGGTAGTCGGACAGCCCCTGCCAGACGTCGGAGACGTCCAGCAGCAGACCCTTGCTGGCGTAGTCGTCGGCGACCGAGCCTGCGTACCAGGTGTAGAGGTCCGGCGGGTTCGCCGAGGTCAGGTACGTCGGAAGCTGGGTGCGGTAGGTCTCGGCGGCGACCGTGTTCAGCGTCGCGCTGCCCTTGCCCTGCTTGTTGAAGCTTTCAATGATCTTCTCCATCGCGGTCTTCGCCTGCGGGGAGGAGAGGTTGGACTGCACGGTGACCGGCCCGTTGCTTCCGCCGCCGCCGGAGGAGGTGCTGGCGGAACTGGCACAACCGACCAGGCCGCCCATGCCGAGCGCGCCGAGGCCGGCGAGTCCGAGGTGGCCGAGGAACCGGCGACGACCGGGGTCGAAGTCGCTCACTGGGGGTATCCCTTCCTCATCGACCCGAGCTCGGGTCGCGGGTGTGTCGCTCAGGTAAACGGTGCGATCCAGAAGGTTGCCTCCAGGCGCAGCGCCTGTCAAGATTTCTTCCTAATTAATGTTTTCATCTGCGGGACGGTGACGGATGCAGAGCCATCTGAAGCGGCGGCTTGACGGCAAGGTTGCCCTGGTCACAGGGGCTTATGGCGGCATCGGGGCGGCCACCGCCCGGCGGCTCGCCGCCGAGGGCGCGGCGGTCGGCCTGGTCGACCTCCGCCCGGCGGAGCAGGTCGCCGAGGAGATCGCCGCAGCCGGCGGCCGGGCCTGCCCGATCGTCGCCGACGTCTCCGACGAGACCGCCTGGGCCGAGGCGGTGAACACTCTGCGTGATCGGTTCGGGCCGGTGGACATCCTGGTGAGCAACGCCTACCACAGCGAGGTCGCCCCGGCACACGAGACCAGCCGGCAGTCCTGGGACCGGCAGTTGGCGGTGAGCCTCACCGGCACCTTCCTCGGCCTGAAGGCGTGCCTGGCCGACCTGCGCGCCGGCCGGGGCGCGGCCGTCCTCGTCTCCTCCGTGCACGCGCTCGTCGGGCTGCCCGGCCACCCCGCCTACGCCGCCGCCAAGGGCGGGCTGGTGGCACTCGGCCGCCAGCTCGCCGTCGAGTACGGCCCGCAGGTGCGGGTCAACACCGTCCTGCCCGGCCCGATCCTCACCGCCGCCTGGGACAGGGTGTCCGAAGTAGACCGTCAACGCAGCGTCGCGGAGACTGTCGCCGGCCGGTTCGGCACCCCGGACGAGGTCGCGGCGGCAATCGCCTTCCTCGCCTCACCGGACGCCGGCTACGTCACCGGCACCACCCTGGTGGTGGACGGCGGTTGGACCGCGGTGAAAGCCTCGGCCTGACCCAGAACACCATCGCCACCGACGAGAAGGCAGGCACGGAGAGCATTGGCACAGTACGCACGCCGCGGCGTCCACGGGCAGACCGTCGAGGTCATCGCCCGACGCATCCTCGCCGGGGAGATCGCCGAGGGCGCCACCCTGAACCTGGCCGCACTCCAGCAGGAGCTCGACGTCAGCCTCACCGCACTGCGCGAGGCACTCAAGGTGCTCACCGCCAAGGGCATCGTCGACGCCCGGCAGAAGCGGGGCACCTTCGTACGCCCCCGGGCGGACTGGCACCTGCTCGACGGTGACGTGATCCGCTGGCAGTTCGCCGAGGGCGCCGGTCAGCACCTCCTCGACCAACTGCACGAGGTGCGTACCATCGTCGAGCCGGCCGCCGCCCGACTGGCCGCCACCCGCGCCACCCCGGCGGACCTGGCCGCTCTCGACGAGGCGCTGGCCGAGATGTCCGCCGCCACCGACCCGGTCACCGCCGTCCGCGCCGACCTGGCCTTCCACCGTGCCCTGCTGGCCGGCACCCACAACGAGCTGCTGCAGCGCATGGAGGTGGTGATGGAGACCGGACTGGCCGAGCGGGACCGCCTGGTGCACGGCGGTGCACCCGACGACGACCCGGTGCCGAGCCACCGTGCCGTGGTGGAGGCGATCCGGCGCACCGACCCGACCAGCGCCGAACAGGCCATGCGCGACCTGCTGGACAAGGCGATCCGGGACGTCCAGAAGCTGCGCCGGCATCCAGGCAACAGCGAGTGAGGATCGGTGCCTTCGTGCACCCGGTTGGCCGTTACAGAGAGGCGTCAAGTGAAGATCGTCCGCATCGAGACCTTCCTCGTCCCACCCCGGTGGCTCTTCTGCCGGGTGGAGACCGACGAAGGGCTTGTCGGCTGGGGTGAACCGGTGGTGGAGGGCCGGGCCGAGGTGGTCCGGGCCGCCGTCGAGGTGCTCTCCGAGTATCTGCTCGGCGAGGACCCGCTGCGGATCGAGCAGCACTGGCAGATCCTCACCAAGGGCGGCTTCTACCGGGGCGGTCCGGTGCTCTCCAGCGCCGTCGCCGGCCTCGACCAGGCACTCTGGGACATCGCCGGCCAGGCGTACGGCGCCCCGGTGCACGCGCTGCTCGGCGGACCGGTCCGGGAGCGGGTCCGGATCTACTCCTGGATCGGCGGTGACGAACCGGCCGAACTCGCCGACGCCGCAGCCGCACAGGTCGAGGCGGGGATGACGGCGATCAAGATGAACGCCTCCGGCCCGCTCGCCACCATCCCCAGCGCCAGCGAGGTGGCCGCGGTGGTGCGCCGGGTCGCCGCCGCCCGGGATGTGCTCGGCGACGACCGGGACATCGCGGTGGACTTCCACGGCCGGGCGAGCCCGGCGGCGGCTCGCCGCATCCTGCCGGAACTCGCCCCGCTGCGACCGCTCTTCGTGGAGGAACCGGTACTCCCCGAGCACAACCACCAGCTCGGCGACCTCGTCGGCGCCTCGGCGGTGCCGATCGCCACGGGTGAGCGGCTCTTCGGCCGGCACGAGTTCCTCGGGCCACTGCGCGCGGGCGTGGCCGTGGTGCAGCCCGACCTGTCGCACGCCGGCGGCATCTCCGAGGTACGCCGGATCGCGGCGCTGGCCGAGACGTACGGCGCGGTGCTCGCCCCGCACTGTCCACTCGGGCCGATCTCGCTCGCCGCCAGCCTCCAGGTCGCCTTCGCCACGCCGAACTTCCTGATCCAGGAGCAGAGCATCGGGATCCACTACCACGCCGGCTCGGAACTGCTCGACTACGTGCTGGACCGGGAGCCGTTCCGGTTCGTCGACGGGCACCTGCGCCGGCCGGAGGCACCCGGCCTCGGCATCACAGTCGACGAACCGGCCGTACGCGCCGCGGCCCGGCACGGGCACGCCTGGCGCAATCCGGTCTGGCGGCACGACGACGGCTCCTTCGCGGAATGGTGAGCCACCCGGACGGCCCAGCCGAGTCGAACAACCGCACGCAGCTGGATGGTCGCGTGTGGATCGCCGTGCCGTTGCGGGTCGTCGTCGACCACCGGCACGGCGGACGGTGGACCAGCCTGGCCGGCGGCGGGCGCGAGTGGCTCTGGCGGGGCGACTCGACCGGCCGGGACCGGGTCGTCCCGGGGGACGCCTTCGTCGACGCGGGCGGCCTGGAGGAGTGCCTGCCGACCGTACGCGGCACCCCGGACCACGGTTCCGTCTGGTCCCGTCCGTGGCGGACGACCGGCCCGGACAGCGCGATCGTCGACTGTGCCGACTTCACCCTCACCCGCCGGATCACCGAAGAGTCGGGGGCGGTGGTGGCCCGCTACCGCCTCGCCGCCGAGCCGGGCTACCGGTTCGTCTGGGCGGCGCACGCCCTGCTCGACCTGTCACCGGCGGCCCGACTGGTCGCGCCGCCCGGCACCCCCACCCGGCTCTACCCGGAGGTCGCCGACCTGTTGCCGCCCGGGACGTGGCGCACCGGCAAGCCGTGGCACACCGCCGCCTGGCCGGACCCGGCCGGGTTGCCGCTGCACCGGTTCGGCCCGGACGACGGTACCGCGCTCGGTGCCGTACTGGTCGGCGCCGACGACGTACTGGTGGTGGACGGGATCGACGCGCTCCGGCTGCGCCTGCACTGCCCGGACCAGCCCCGGTCCACCGCGCTGTGGCGCAACCTGCGCGGTTGGCCGGAGGCGGCACCCTACCGGAGTACCGGGGTCGAACCGATGCTCGGCGCGGTCTTCGACCTGGCGGAGGCGGACCTGGACCCCCCGCCGGGTGGGAACGCGGCAGTGGTACCGGCCGGTGGCGAGGTCGGGTGGGAGCTGGTCGTCACCGCCCACCGCCCCGCGCTGCCGCCGCACCGGCCCGACGGCCGGTCACCAGGGCCGGGAGCAGACCGCCGAAGTATCCGGCGTGACTGAGCCCGCCGACATCGCAGCCGGCCGCGTACAGGCCGGGGATCGGCACCGGGTCGACGTCGGTCGGATCGGTCACCAGCGTGGCGATCGGGCTGGTGGACGCCGCGCGGTCGAGTACCCGCTGCTCGTCGTCGACCGCGATGCCGCCCGTGGTGAACGTCAGGCTGGCCTTGACCGCCACGGCGAAGAAGGGCGGCTCGGTGAGGCCGTGTCGGTGCCGGGCACGTGCCGGGTGGAGCGAGCCCCATTCGCCGGTCACGGCGGCGCGGTTCACCGCACCCAGGGTGTCGAGCAGCGTGGCGGCCGGCACGCCGTACCCGGCCAGTTCCGCCGCCAGGCCCTCGAGTGTCGGGGCGGTGACGACCGAACCCTTCGCGGCGGCACGGTCGACGATCGTGCGGGTCGCCAGCCGGCCGGGCAGGGCGTCCATCGCCATCACGCGGGCGTCGCCGAGGTAGAAACCCAGGCCGCCCGGGCATCGGGCCAGGGCCTCGTTGAGCGACTCCTCACCGGAGCCCCCGCTCTCGTCGGTGAACCGGCGGCCGTCGAGGCCGACCGCGATACTGAGCGGGCCGAAGTACTGGCTGGCCTCCCGGAACTCGTGCGGGACGATGACGGCGGGCGGAGCGAGCATCGCGTGACCGTAGAAGCCGGCCAGGCCACTCGACGTGGCAGCGCCGAGCGCCTGCGCGGCGAGCAGTCCGTCGCCGGTGCTCCACGGGCTCGCCCGCAGATAGACGTGATCCGCGGCGATCCCGTACCGGGTCAGCAGCTCGGGGTTGCCCTGAAAGCCGCCGGTGGCGAGTACGACCGCGGGCGCGGACCACTCGTCGTTGACCAGGAAGCCGGGGGCCAGGGTACGCAGCGGAGTACGCAGCCTGATCCGGCCGCCCAGCGCGAGCAGGCGGGCGCGGAGCCGGTCGACCAGGCCCACCGGGTCGACCGAACGGCCGGTGCCGTGCACCATGTCCACAGTCGCGCCGAGCGGCACCCCCAGCTCGGTGAGCCAGTCGAGGGTGGCGGCCGCCTCGGCGACGACCGCCGCCTGGAGCAGATGATCGGCGTGCGGCATGAGTTCGGCGGCGCGTTCGGGATCGGCGAACGTCCACAGTGTGCCGTTGGAGAGCAGGCCGGAGCCACCGCACCGGGGAGATTTCTCCAGCACCAGCGTTTCCGCGCCGGCCGTGGCGGCGGAGACGGCCGCCGCCAGGCCGGCGATGCCGCCACCACAGACGATCACGTCTGTCATCGGTCCTCCATTTCCAGAATCAGGCGTCCGAGGTGCGCCAGCGCGCGGCCACGGCCGCGCCCGCGGTCACCAGGACACCGCCGAGCAGCAGGAACACCGCTCCCGCACCGGCCGTGGCGGCGAGCGCGCCAGCGCCGAGCGGGATGGCGACGATGCCGACGCGGTTGACCGTGAGCCGCAGGGCCAGCGCGGTGCCGCGCGCGGTGGTCGGGACGATCTGCACGAGCCAGGTCATCGACAGCGGGGTACCCAGGCCGAGCGTCATGCCGGCCACCGCCATGATCACGGCCAGCAGGACGTACTCGGTGGTGAACGGGACGATCGCGAGGGTGACCCCCGGAACCAGCAGGCTGCCGACCACGAGCGGGATGCGGCGGGCGAACCGCAGCGCCCGGGAGGTGGCCAGCCGGGCGGCGAGTGAGGTGCCGGCGCGCAGCGCGAGCAGCGCGCCCACGACCGACGGTGGCATGCCGCGCTCCTCGCCGAGCACCGGCAGGTAGATGATGAGGATGTCGATGCAGACGGTCAGGGCCATGCCGGCGAAGAGCGCGACAGCTGCCCCGGGCGCGCCGACGACCTGGTGCATGGGTATCCGCTCGGCCCGGCTCCCGACGGCCTGCCGGGACCGGACGCGACGTCGCACCCACCACGCCAGAGGCACTCCGAACGCGGCGATGGCGGCACCGATGAGCAGGCCGTTGGCGGTGCTGTCGAGCCGGCCGTCGAGCCCGCCCGCGTTGACCAGCAGCCCGGCGCCGAGCGGGCCGATGAGTTGGTTCAGCGAGGCGGTCGCCGTGAGCCAGCCGAACCACCAGTCCTGGTGACTGATCGTGGTGCCACGGGCGACGATCGACTCGGAGCCGATGAGGAGGCCGAGCTGGCCGAGGCCGAGCAGCGCCGAGCCGGCCGCGAGGGTCGGCACGTCCACGGAGAGCGCCAGCACCAGGCAGCCGATTGCGGTGCAGACGCTGCCGGCGACCAGGACGGGCCCGCTTCGGCCGCGATCTGCCTGGCGGCCCGTCCAGATCGCGGCGAGCAGCGGGACGGCGGCGAAGGCGGCGGCGATGAGACCGATGCCGACGGTGTCCGCGCCCATGGCGAGGGCCCGGTAGGAGACGATGGTCCGGGCGGAGTGCACGGCGGTACCCGCGACCAGCATGATCGCCACCAGGGCGAGTTCGACGACGGGCACCCGCCGGCCTCCGGCCGACGGTCGCGGGCCACGCGTGGTCACCGCCGCGCCGCCGACTCTCCCGCGCGCCGACCGGAGACGAGTGCCCAGGCGATGTGCAGGCCGTGCCCGGACAGCCGCATGCCGCCCTGACCCGTACCGCCGGCCGCGTACAGGCCCGGGATGGCGGTACCGTCGGGCGCCAGGACCCGGCAGTCGGTGTCGACGGCGGCACCGCCCTCGGTCACGGTGAGCATGGCGTGCACCGGCCCGAGCGCCACCAGCGGCCCGTCCAGGCCCAGTGCCACCAGGTTGGCCGGGACGGCACCGATCACGGCGGCGAGGGTCTCCGCGTCAGATGCCTCGTGGACCAGCTCGGGACGGCCACGCCGGTAGTCACCCAGATAGGCGTAGCCGACGCTGGCGGCGGTGGAGATGTGGTGTGGCGGGGCCGAGAAGCGGTCCGCGACGGCGCGGGTCAGCACGACGTAGCCCCGGGCACCCGGCTGCGCCGCCAGCGCGGCGGCCGAGTTCCCGACCCGCTCGCCCGCCTCGTTCACCAGGATCGCGCCGGCCGCGAACAGTCCCGGACCGGGTCCCATGTGGGCGACCAGCACCCCGGTCACGAACGGGCGCAGGGCGAGGGGCGGCGCGTGCGTCACGTAGGCACGCATGAGCCGGGTCAGCCACGGCCAGGTGGGCAACCTGTCGACCAACCCGGGACGGCCGGGCGGGAAGCGGAGCTGCGGGCCGTACGCGAGGTCCATGTTGACCAGGGCAGCGCCGGCTTCGGCGGCGAGCCTCGGGCCCGCGCCGGACGACGCCGCGTTGACCGGCAGCGCGTCGTGGGCGGAGGCCGGTAGGTAGGCGCGGCGCATCTCCCGGTTGCCGGCGAAGTCACCAGCGGCGAGCACGACACCCTTCCGCGCGGTCACCGTCACCGACCCGCAACGGACGCCCGTCACCCGACCGTCGCCGTCCTGCACCAGGGCGGTCACCGGGGTACTGGTCCGGATCGTCGCGCCACGGCGCCGGGCGGCCCGGGTCAGCCGGTCGAGATAGGCGCGGGCGCCGGGCAGGGCGTTGTGCATCCGGGGTACCCGGTTGGGCGGCTCGTCGAACGGCCCGGCGAAGGTGACGCCCAGCCGCTGCAACCAGGCGACGGTCGGACCACTCTCGACGGCCAGCATCAGGCGCAGCTCGTCGTTGTCCGGGCCGCCGGCGAAGGCGTACATGTCCGCCACGAAGGCGGCCGGATCGTCCGTGATCCCGGCGCGGCGCTGGGCCGCGGTGCCGGTGGCGGTGAAGGATCCGACGGCGTAGCGGGTGGTGCCGCCGAGGCGCGGCTCCTTCTCCAACAGCAGCACCCGGGCGCCGGCCGTCGCCGCTGACACGGTCGCGGCCAGCCCGGCCGCCCCGCCGCCGACCACGATCACGTCGACGGCGGGTGGCAGAGCGGTCATCGTCAGACCCGCGTGGTCTCGCGGAGCAGCCCGGTCTTCTCCAGGGTCGCGGCGATCGCGGCCCGGGCGTCGTCGTCGACGTCGCAGGCCGGCGGCCGGACCCGGGAGGAGGCGAACTGTCCCAACTGCACCAGCGCCTCCTTCGTCGAGGCGGCCTCGCTGCGCAGCTCGGTCGGCTCCTGGTTCTCGAAGACCGTGTCCATCAGCGGCACGCACCGGTCGAGGAAGACGCGTCGGGCCCGTTCGGCGTCGCCACCGGTCGCGGCGGCGATCAGTTCGGCCCAGGTGGGCGGGTGGATGACACCGATACCGATCAGGGCGCCGTGCGCGCCGTGCAACAGCATGCCGAGCAGCGCGGGCGCGTCGGTGGCGGCGAGGACCGCCACGTCCTTGTGGAACGAGTCCCAGATCTCGGCGTACCGGGTGGGGGTGAACGACGCGGCCTTGATCGCGACGACGCTGTCGAGCGCGACAACCTCGCGCAACACCTCGATCGAGTACGAGCAGCCGGTGAAGTCCGGGTACTGGTGTACCACCATCGGCAGGCCGACCTGCCGGTCGAGTGCCCCGAAGAAGTGCATGACGGAGGCGGGGTGCTTCGACAGCCGCCGATACGGTCGCACGTCCACCGGTGGCAGCACGAGCAGCCCGTCGGCACCGGCCTCGGCGGCACTGGCGGCCTCGCGGACGAGGTCCTCGGCCGTGTTCGCCTCGATGCCGACGATGATCGGTTGACCGGGGCGGCGTACGGCGATGGCCCGCCGCACGATATCCGCCCGCTCGGTGGTGGAGAGCTGCAGAATCTCACCGACGTGGCCGTTGACGACGAGACCCTGCACGCCGTCGGCCTCGGCCGTGGCTGCCAGGTGGGCGTCGAGCCCGGCGAAGTCGATCTTCAGGTCCTCGTCGAACGGGGTCACCGTCGCGGGGTACAGGCCCCGCATCTCGATGGCGGTCATGTCAGCTCTCTCCTGCTCTGGGTACGGGCTGCCAGCGCAGGACGGTGATCTCCCCGTCCTGTCCGGCCGGCTGGAAGACAGCGCGCATCGGGATTCCGATGCGCAGCAGATCGGGGTCGCCGTCGACGCTGCCGATCACGCGTACGCCGGGGGCGTCCGACAGTTCGACGATGGCCACGGCGTAGGGCAGGTCGGTGTAGCCGGGCACGGTGGCGTGCCCGACGACCGTGAAGCTGTACAGCTCCCCGGTGGCCTCGTGGGTCTGCCAGGTGCGCTCCGCCGAGCCGCACGCCGGGCAGAGGCCGCGCGGTGGCCAGACGACCGCGGCGCAGCCGGTGCAGGACGGCAGCAGCAGTTCGCCTCTGGCGGTGCCGTCCCAGTACGGGGCGAACAGCGGGTCGGTGATGTCCGGTACCGGAATCTTCGTCAGGTCAGCCACGGGAACCTCCAAGTACCGCGAGCGATCCGTCACCGAAGTTGCCCCAGCCGGTGACGGCGATGTGCCGGGCGCCTTCGACCTGCCGGGCGCCGGCCTCGCCGCGCAGTTGGCGGACGGCTTCGAGGATGTGGTTGAGCCCGACGAGATGCCCCTCGGAGAGCAGCCCGCCGTGCGTGTTCACCGGCAGGCGTCCGCCGAGCCGGATGTCCCCTCGGGCGATCATGTCGCCCACGCCGTCGGCGGTGGCGAAGCCGGCCGACTCGAGCTGGTGCACGACCTCGAACGTGAAGCAGTCGTAGACCATCGCGGCGTCCATGTCGGAGGGCCCGAGGCCGGCCTGCGCCCAGGCCCGCGGGGCGGCCTTGCTGAGGCCGATCTGTAGGAAGTCGGGCCGGCTGACCAGATCGTCAGGCACGTCGGGAGCACCCTCGGCTGCGGCGAGGATCCGCACCGCACGGTGGGTGTCGTTCGGGCGCGGTTCGGCGGCGACGATGACCGCGCAGGCGCCGTCGGTCTCCAGGCAGCAGTCGAACAGGCGGTACGGGTCGGCGATGACCCGGCCGCTCAGGTACTTCTCCTTGGTCAGTTCCCGGCCGTACATCTGGGCGCCAGGGTTGAGGTTGGCGTGCGCGCGAGCCGCCAGGGCCACTTCGGCGAGGTGGTCGCGGGTCAGGTCGTACTCGTGCATGAACCGCCGGGCCAGCATGCTGTAGCGCTGCGCGGCGGTGTTCCAACCGGCGGGGTACTCCAGGTGCTGCCGGATCGAGGCGCCCGGCACGAACGAGGGCCGCTTGTGCTTGCGCGGGCCGGAGCTGCCCTTCAGGGCGCGGTACATCAGCACGTACTTCGCCGCTCCGCCGGTGACCGCGACGGCGGCGGTACCCAGTGCGCTGACCGCGC
The DNA here is from genome assembly GCF_002846275.1 of Plantactinospora sp. CNZ320. Taxonomy (NCBI): domain Bacteria; kingdom Bacillati; phylum Actinomycetota; class Actinomycetes; order Micromonosporales; family Micromonosporaceae; genus Plantactinospora; species Plantactinospora sp. CNZ320. The sequence goes on along the minus strand of NZ_PJMP01000001.1, from coordinate 36,520 downwards.
TGGCGCCGCCGACCGAGCTGACCGCGCGGAACCGCACGTCGGGCAGGCCGAGCGTGGTGATCAGGGTCTCTGCCGAGACGTGACCGGCGTAGGCGATTATGCCGTCGATCTCGCGTACGTCGATGCCGGCGTCCTTGGCCGCAGCGATGGCGGCCTCGGCGGCCAGGGTTTCGACGGGGCGGTCGATGCGCTTGGCGTACTCGGTGTTGCCGATGCCGATGAGCCGGGCGGTCATGCGATCACCGCCCGGGCGTCGACCACGAACGCGCCGTCGGGGGTCACCACGACCGGATTCAGATCGGCCTCCAGCACGACGCCACGGTGACCGGTGGCCCACCGGGCGAGCGCCTCGATGACGTCGAGCAGTGCCTCCCGGTCGGCGGGCGGGTCACCGCGATAGCCGGCGAGCAGTTGCGCGAGGACGCCGTGCTCGGCGAGGCGCCGGGAGAGTTCCGCGCGGGTGGAGGGCAGCAGCACCCCTACCGCGTCGGTGTGCAGTTCGGCGCGGGTGCCGCCGACCCCGACGACGAGCAGCAGCCCGAAGGCGGGATCCCGCTTCAGGCCGACGAGTACCTCGACGCCCTTGACCATGCGTTGGACGAGGATGCGGGCGTCGTTCAGGCCCTCCCTGCCGGCGATGTCGCGCAGCCGGGCGGTGGCCTCGCGTACGGCCGCCGCGTCGTGCAGGTTGAGGAGAACGCCGCCGGACTCCGTCTTGTGGTTCAGGTCGGGGGCGTCGAGCTTGAGCGCGACCGGGTAGCCGAGCTGCCCGGCGGCTGCGTCGGTACCGTCGAGCAGGTCGGTGAGGGCCATCGGCGCGCAGCTGACCCCGGCGCCGGCCAGCTCGGTGAGCGCGGCACCGGCGGTGCGGATCTCGGCCGGTCCCTCCTCCCGCCGGGGTGCGGTGTCGAGTAGGGCCGTCAGATCCGCGTCGATGCGGGTGTTGCGGAACCGGGCGCCCGCCTCGGCCGCCACGACAGCGCGGGCCGGGTCGTCGTAGGCGGCGATGCCTCCACGGTCGAGGTGGACGCGGGACGCCACGTCGAGGCCGACCCAGCCGACGTACATCTCCTGCGGGATCCGTGCGCGGACCTCGGCCAGCTTGACAGTCATGGCTTCGGAGCGGGGCCCGCCGGCACCGGTGGCGATGAAGATCGCGTCCAGCTCCGGATCCTTCGCCAGGGCAAGCGCCATCCGGGCCAGCCGGTCCTGCTGGGCGAAGGCGCCGGTCACGTCGACCGGGTTGGCCATGTCCTCCTGCCCGCAGATCTCCTCCAGCTCGGCGCGGACATCGGCGCGCAGTGGCGGGAGGGTCCAGCCCTGGGCGCTGAGCCAGTCGGCGGTCACGGTGCCGTTGCCGCCGGAGGTGGTGAGGACGGCGGCGCGGCGTCCGTGCGGGCTCGCCGCCCGTGGTGCCGACTGCGACGACAGCGCCAGCGCGGCGTCGAACATCTCCTGGTACGACGAGACGACGCGGATGCCGGACTCGGCGGCTACCGCGTCCAGTACGGCGGTGGCCCCGGCGATACGCCCGGTGTGCGACGCGACGGCGTGCCGCCCGACCTCGGATCGGCCGACGGTGAGCATGACGACGGCCTTGCCTGCCGCACGGGCGCGCAGGGCGGTACGCCGGAACCTCACCCCGTCCCCGACGCCCTCGACGAAGAGCAGGATCACGTTGGTGTCAGGGTCGTCGACGACCAGGTCGAACAGCCCTTCCATCGATTGCGCGACCTCGTTCCCGCTGCTGATCAGCCAGCTGTAGCCCAGCGTGCGGTCACGGAAGGCCTGTAGCAGGTAGGAGACGATGGCGCCGCTCTGGCCGAGCACGGCGACGTCGCCGGGGCGCAGGGCACCGCCGTCGGCGCCGGTGGCGAAGCTCGCGTTGATCGCCGCGTTGCCGTTGAGCACGCCTACCGAGTTCGGGCCGATGAGCAGCATGCCGAACTCGGTGGCGATGGCGGCGAGGCGCTGGTCGAAGGCGCGTCGGTCGGCCTCCGCGCCGAGGTGCGCGGTGATCACCACAGCGGTGCGGACCCCGAGCCGGCCCGCCTCCTCCAGCACCGCCGGTACGCCACCGGCACCGATCGCCACGACCACCATGTCGGGTACGTCGGGCAGGTCGCTCAGGCTCGAGTACGTCCGGTGCCCGAGGATCTCCTGGCCGGCGAGGCGTGGATTGACCGGGTAGATGTCGGCGGCCGGGTTGGCCGCGACCAGATTGCCGATGAGCCGGCTGCCGTAGTAGCTGCCGCGATCGGGCGGGGACGCTCCGACGACCGCGACGCTGCGCGGGACCGTCAGGCGCGTGGCGTGGTCCTGCGCCTGTCTTTCGTCTGTTCGCATCAGGGTGGGCCTTCCGGTAGGACAGCGCCGGGACGCTGTGGGACAACGTTGCTCACAGCCCGGGAACCATCCGGGAAGTGTCTTTACCAAGGGGTCAGATAACGTTGTCTCAGCGACCGTAGCACCGGTTTGAAACGAGGGTCAAGAACGCTTGAACCGCGTACTGCAAAGGGTTTTCGGGTGTGCCGAACCACCGCGGGGGCCGTCGGCCCGCGCGGTGCGGCGGTACTGGGGTCAGGCCGGCGGCGGGGCGGTGGACCGCCCTTCGACGACAGTCGGTTGTGTGGTCGGCGGTGCCGGGGCGGGTTTGCCCGCGACGTGCGCGGCGATGTGCCGCAGCGCGGCGAGGGCGTACTCCCCCAGCGCGACGTCGACGCTGGTCAGGGTGGGACTCGACCAGGCGGCGGAGCGGGTGTTGCCGATGCTGACGACGGAGACGTCGGCGGGGACCGACCGCCCGGCGCGGGTCAGGCCGTCGAGCACGCCGATCGCCATGGTGTCGGCGCCGACGATGAATCCGGTCAACTCCGGCACCTGGGCCAGCATCTCCCGTACGGTGACCGAGCCGTCCTCCGGCGCATAGCGCGCGTGCCGGACGACGAACCCGGCGCCGGCATCCGTCAGTGTCTTGGTGGCGCCGCGCAGACGCTGCTGGGTGACCTCACTGTCCGGCGGGCCGAGCAGGATGCCGACCCGCCGGTGCCCCAACTCGGCCAACTTCGCCGCGGCAGCCGCGCCGACCCGCTCGTTGTCGACTCCGAAGGTGGGGATGTCGACGCCACGCGGCGCCAGTGAGGTGACCGCGACGCCGGAGCGGCCGACCAGGTTCATCAGCGCGGCGAACCGGTCCAGATAGGTCCACTGGTCGAAGCCGCCACCGGCCAGGATGAGGCCGGCGACCCGGTGCCCGCACAGGTGCTCGATGTGCTTGAGCTCCAGCAGGGCGTCGCGCTGCATGTTGGAGACGATGGCGACCATGCCGTGCTCGCGCTCGGCCGCCTCGGTGACCAGCTCCGCGATCTCCCCGTAGTACGGGTCGACCATGTCGCCGACGACCAGGCCGACCATGGCGTCCCCGGCACCGCGCAGCGCGCGCGCCGCGACGTTCGGCATGTAGCCGAGTTCCGCCGCGGCCATCTGCACGCGCTCGGCGAGCCGCGGGTCCACCTTGCTGTCCGTCTGGCGCAGGACGCGCCCGGCCGTGCTCACGGACACGCCAGCGAGCTTGGCGATGTCGACGAGCGTTGGAGCCCTTGCCGGCACGTTCACGTCCATGGCACCCCGTCCTTCCTGTTGTACAGACTGCCTCAGCTCGCGCCGAGGCGCTGCAACGACTCCGTCGTCCGCTTCTCCACCTCGGTGACCAGGGTGGCGACGTCGGCGGCACTGCGCGTCTTCGGGGTGAGCCCGAGCGCCCCGATCTTCTGCTGGTACTCGCTGCTCTCGCCGACCTTCATCATCGCGGCTTCCAGGCTGGCCCGGACCGCGTCCGGGGTACCGGACGGGACGACCACTGTGTAGTAGGTTTCGGAGGTCACGTCGTAGCCCAGCGAGGCGGCCGTCGGCACCTGCGGGTACTGGTTGATCGGCTCCTTGCTCAGCGTCGCGAGGAGGCGGAACTTGCCCGCGTCCACCTGCGGCTTGGCGGTGGCGGCGGCGAGCGTGGCGACGTCGATGTGCCCGCCGAGCAGCGCGGCGACCTTCTCGGCGGCACCTGTGGCGTAGATGGCGGTCTTCAGGTCGATGCCGGCCGCCTTCTCCAGGTTCGTCACGGCCAGGTTGTCGGTGCTCTGCGCGCCCTCGATGGCAGCGGTGAGCTGGCCCGGCTTCGCCTTCGCGGCGGCGACCAGATCCGCCATGCTCTGGTACGGCGAGTCGGCCTTCACCGCGACCACGTCGGTGATGTCCGACAGGCTGCTGAACCAGGTGAACGCGTCCTTCTTGTAGGGCGCGCTCTGGCCCGGCCAGATCCAGGCCAGGGCGTTCGGCATGCTGATCATGCCGAAGGTGTAGCCGTCCGGCTCGGCGTTCGCCAGCTCGCTCAGGCCGACGACGGTGTTGCCGCCGGGCTTGTTGAGCACAAGGACCCGCGACCCGAGTTCCTTCTCCAGCAACGTCGCGGCCACCCGGGCCTGGCTGTCGGCGGGACCGCCGGCCGAATAGGGGACGATGAACGTGATCGACTTGCTCTTGTCCGGGAAGGCGGCGGCCGCCTTCTCGCCGGCCGCCTCGGTGGCCGCCTCCTGGGCACATCCGGCGGTCAGCAGGACGGCTGTCGCCGCGACCACGAGGGCTTTGCTGAATCTCATCGGGAACTCCCTACGGTGTGGGTGGAAGGATCATCGAGGGCGGGCTTCTTCTGCCCGCCACGGGCGATGGCACGGGAGCGGCGATAGCCGAGGTAGGCCCGCAACGCGAACACCGCGACGGTGAGCACGAGGCACACGTTTGTCAGCGGGCTGCGGAACAGGCCGAGCGAGTCGCCACTGGTAAGCGACATCGCGGTACGGAAGTTGGCCTCGATCATGGGGCCGAGGATGATCGTCAACGCCGCGGGCGCGAGCGGTACCTCGAGGCGACGCATGACGAAACCGACCAGCCCCGCGACCCACATGATCGCGATGTCCACGATGGAGTTGTTCACCGTGTAGGCGCCGATCATCATGAACGCGAGGGTGATCGGATAGAGGATCTGGTAAGGGATGCGCAGCACGCTCACCCAGAGCCGGACCAGCGGCAGGCTCAGGATCAGCAGCATGACGTTGGCGACGAACAGCCCGGCGATGATCGTCCAGGCCACTTCCGGGCGATCACGGAACAGCAGGGGCCCGGGTTGCAGGCCCTGGATGAGGAACGCCCCGAGGATGATCGCCATGGTCGGCGACGCCGGGATGCCGAACGACAGCAGCGGAATCATCGACGAGATGCCCAGCGCGTTGTTCGCGGTCTCCGGCCCGGCGACGCCCTGGATGGCTCCCTTGCCGAACCGCTCGGGGTGCTTCGCGAACCTCCGCTCGGTGACGTACGAGGCGAAGGTGGCCGCCGCCGCCGGCGAACCGGGTATCAGGCCGAAGAAGAACCCGATGACCGAGCCACGGCCGATGGCCCCGGCGGATTCCCTCAGGTCCCTGCGGTTCAGGTGCAGCGAGCCGACGCGGCTCGGCAGGCTCAGCGTGTTGCGCCGCAGGGTGCTCTCCAGGATCTCGGCGACGCCGAAGAGACCCATGACGACGGCGATGAAACTGATCCCGCCCGTCAGCGCGATGGTACCCATGGTGAAGCGGGCGTCCCCGAAGACGGGGTCGAGGCCGACCATGCCGATGAAGAGGCCGAGCAACGCCGATATGAGTGCCTTGACCATCGAGCGGCCGGCCAGCCCGACCACGATCGTCAGTGCGAGGATCGTCAGTCCGAACAGCTCCACCGGCCCGAGCGTGATCGCGGCCTCCGCCAGGGAGGTGGCACCGAGCATCCCGACCAGGGCGATCACGCCGCCGGCGAACGACCCGACGGCCGCGATCGCGAGTGCCTTGCCGGCTCGACCCTGCTTGGTCATCTGGTAGCCGTCGATGCAGGTCACCACGGAGGCGACCTCGCCGGGCACATTCAGCAGGACCGAGGTGATGGTGCCGCCGTACATCGAGCCGTAGTAGATGCCGAGCAGCATGATGATGCCGCCGACCGGGTCGAGCGCGAACGTGATCGGCAGGAGCAGCGAGCAGGCCGCCGCCGGCCCGAAGCCGGGGATGACGCCGGTGAGCATGCCGATGATGCAGCCGACGAGCGCGTACGCCAGGGTGGTCGGCGTGAGGATCTCGCCGAACCCGGCCACGAGTGCGTTCAGCAGGTCCATCTAGAGCACCGCCCAGGGCAGGAAGGGGATCTCGACCGGCAGGCTGGGCAGCACGATGCCGAGGTAGTCGAAGAGCGCCCGGGTCAGCATCGCGCCGAGGACGGCTCCGGCGATGCTCCACAGCGGCTTCTGCCGGGCCACGACCACAAGTAGCGCCGCGGTGTAGAACGCGACCGCGACGGTGTAGCCGACGCTGACGAAGAGGCCTATCGCCACGGCGGTGACCAGCAGCGTCGCGCCGAACCGGAAGGCGCCCCCGTGGCCCCAGTCGATCTCCTCGTCGACGTGCGCCTCGGCCGCCTCCTGTTCGGACTCCTCGAGTACGACGCCCACGGGATCGTTCGGCTCCTCGGCCTCCGGGCGGCCGGGCTTGAACAACCAGGCCAGGGAGAGGACGACGAGCAGCGCGCCGATGACGAACGGGAACAGGCCCGGGCCGGGCTGGGTGCCTCTGCTCAGGCCGTACCTGTGCGAGGTGACGGTGACCAGGACGGCGAACGCCAGGACCGTGGCCGCCGCCACGCGCTGGCGGGTCGCCCAGCCGCTGCTGCGGGCGGGACCGTCAGGACCGTACCGACGGGTGAGCGCGTCGTCGGCGCCGGGCGTACCCGACCCTGCGCTCGGGGCGGTGTTCGCGTCGGTACGGGGTGCTGCCGAAATGTGGCTCTCTACCATCTTCGCGCTCCCTGTCAGGGCGGCGTGAACTCGACGTCGTCCATGTGCTTGCGGACCTTAACGCCATGGTGACGGGCGCCACAAGACCTTCAGGCAACGTTATCTGCAACGAGAGCCGAGTGACCGATCAGCCGTTTCTGTAGGGGTTGACCTGGCCAACAGTGCCGCTCTGGACATTACGGACCCGTTACGAACGTTACCTCTCGTACTCCTCGCGAGGCGGTGGTACGGTCCCCCAGACAACGAAATCTCACCCTCCGCCCACCGCGAGGTGATGCCGTGTCCTCCCCCAGTTCCCCCGTTACCGGCCCCGGCGCACGTCCCACCGGCGCCACGCCCTCCAGCACTGTTCTGCCGGCGGCACCCACCGGAACGAATCCCGCGATGCACCCCGGCCCGGGCGATCCGCCGCCCACCCCGGAGCAGTTCCAGCGGTCCAGCGACCCGACACCCGGCGGCCCGACACCGGGCGGCGACCTCCCAGACGGCTCTGGCGATGCCGGCGCGACGGCAGGCGCGCTGACCGGCGTGCGGGTGCTGCGGCTCGGTCGATCACGGGCCGGTGACCTGCTGGAGCGCCTACTGACCGAGCAGGGTGCCCAGGTGACGGCGGTACCCGGAAGCGTCGCCGCTGCCGCGCGGGCCGCGATCGGGCTGCTCGCCGAGCACGACGTGCTGGTCGACGACGCCGGACGAGGCGTCCTCGCCGCCCACGGCCTCTCGCCCGCCGAGGCGGCCCGGCACAACGGTCAGCTCGTCCACTGCTCGATCGTCGCCCTACCTGCCGGCGCGGACCCCGCCGACGCGCTGCCCCCGGACGGGAACCGGGCCGGGGGCCCGGAGGGCGCGGGGCTACGGAAGCCTGCCAGCTCCGCGCTCCCCGACCTCAACGGCCGGAGCGGTACCGACGGCGACACCGACGATGCCTTGGTTGACGAGCACGCGCCCGGCGGCTACGAACTCGACGACACGGCGATCGCCGCGCTACTGGGCCTGCACCGGATGTCCGGGCTGCCGCTGCGTGCCGAGCCGCTGCCCGTGGCCAGCCTCTACGGCGCCGTCCTCGCCGCCGTGCACATCGTCGCCGCGTTGCTCGCCCGCGTGGACCGACCGGCATCCGTGCACTTCGAGGTCCCACTTCTCGCCGCCGCGGCCACCGCGCTCAGCCGAGAGCGCATCGTCGTCGAGGACGAGCGCCTGGTCGACATCGCCACGGTGCCGCACCTGCCGCACGTCGAGCTCTACGAATGCGCTGACGGTCGGTACCTCCAGCCGCACGGGCTCTACGCCGAGTTCGTACGGGTCATCTGCCGCGTCGCCGGTCGTCCGGAATGGGCCGACGAGGCGGCCGCCGCCCTGGACAGGCTCCCCGATCAGGCCGCGGTGCACTCCTGGCGGGAACGGCTACGCGCGGTGTTCCTCGAACGTCCCGCCATCGAGTGGGAACGCGAGATCAACGCGGCGGCCGGAGCGGCCACGATGACCCGTACCCCGGAGGAGTGGTCAGCCGAGCCACACGCGACGGCCGCACGGATCCTGGCGACCGATCAGGTCCGCACCGCCACCGACGCGGCGGACGCGACGAGAATTCCGCCGCCCGGTCCGGCCGTTCGGGTCTCCCTCGCCGCGGCGCCACCGGGCACCGCGGCGCCCTCCGCCGCCCGCCGATGGGCGCCGCCGGATCCGGCGCGCGACCCGGGTCCGCTCAGCGGTGTGCGGGTGGTGGACTTCTGCATCGTGCTCGCCGGGCCGACGTGCGCCCGGATCCTCGCCGACCTTGGCGCCGAAGTGGTCAAGGTGGACGATCCGCGCCGGCCGATCAGCCCCTTCCCGTGGCTGGACGTCAACCGCGGCAAGCGCAGCACTGTCATCGACCTCAACACCGACGCCGGAGTACGGCTTGTCCGCCGGCTCGTCGACGGTGCGGACGTCGTGGTGCAGAACTTCCGCGCCGGCAAGATCGACAGGCTCGGCTTCGGTGTCGACAGCCTCCGCCACGAGCGGCCCGACCTCGTGTACGCGTCGCTGAACGCCTTCGACTTCGACGGCCCGTGGCAGGAGCGGGCCGGCTGGGAACACAACGCGCAGGCCGCCAGCGGCATGCAGTCGCTGCGCGCCCGCGATGGAGTGCCACGGCAGGTGCCGTTTCCGGTGAACGACTACGCCACCGGACTGCTCGGCGCCTACGGCGTCTGCCTCGCCCTGCTGCACCGTCGACGTACCGGCGCGGGCGGTCATGTCCAGGCCAGCCTCGCCCGCAGCGCCACCTGTCTGCTGCGGGCAGTCCCCGAGCGCCCGGACCCGTACCTGCCGATCGAGTGCACCGACGGCTGGGTCTGGGCCGCCACATCGCTGCGCGAGGGTACGACGCCGGCCACGTCGTTGCCCGACGGTACGGCGCCGGCCTTGCCCGCGAGCGGGGCGACCAGGGCGGAGACCCTGCGGAGGCTGCGGGCCGCGGACACACCCGCCGTGCCCGAACTCGACCTGTACGATCCGCACACCCGCACCTGGCTACGGTCGTACGGCGTACTGACCCGCTGGCGTCACCGGCGGCTCGGCTGGATCGACCAGCTCACCCCGGCCGTGCACGGCAACCTCTTCACCGTGCCGGGCCACCCGGCGCCCGAGCCAGGCGACGACACGGACACGGTGCTGGCCGAGGCCGGTGTCGACAGGGAAGAGCTCACCCACCTGCGCGAAACGGGGGTGATCGCGGGTCCGCTCTACTTCTTCCCCGATGTGCCGCTGACGCCCGAACCAGATGTGCCGCTCCCGCCCGCACCACCAGCGACGGCGACGGCGACGGCGACGCCAGAGTCGCTCGCTGCCCGACGGCCGGTGGATGCCACGTCGTCGTCTCCGGGGGCCCCGGCCGCCGGCACACGCGGGGCGGCCGACTGATGCGACTCGCCGCTGTCCGTGTCCCAACCGGCGTCGTACCCGCCCGGGTCGACGGCGACGTGCTGCGGCCCCTCGCCGCCGCGTCGGTGGTCGACGCCCTCGCCCGGCTGGCCGTCGGGGAGCCGGTGGCGGACGCCGCCACTGACCCGCTGGCCGGTACGGCCGCACTCGACTGTCCCGTCGGCCGGCCGGGAAAGATCATCTGCGTCGGCCACAACTACCTCGGACACATCCGAGAAATGGGGCGTACGCCTCCGGAGTTTCCCACCCTCTTCGCAAAGTTCGCCGACGCACTACTCGGCCCCACCGACCCGCTCGTGCTGCCACCCGAATCGGCAGCCGTCGACTGGGAGGCCGAACTGGGCATCGTCGTCGGCCGGGTGATCCGACGCGGCGACGTCACCCAGGCACGGGACGCGATCGGCGGGTACACCGTGGCCAACGACGTCTCGATGCGCGACTGGCAGCGGCGGACGACGCAGTTCCTCCAGGGCAAGACGTTCGAGGCGACGACTCCGGTCGGGCCGGTGATCGTGACGCCGGACGAGGTCGATCACGCGCGTGACCTGCGGATCACGTGCACGGTCGACGACGTGACCATGCAGGACGGTCGGACGAGTGACATGTTGTTCGACCCGGCGACGATCGTGGCGTACCTGAGCGGGATCGTCACCCTGCGGCCGGGCGATCTCATCCTGACCGGCACCCCGGCCGGCGTCGGCGATGGTCGCGACCCGAAGCTGTTCCTGCGGCCGGGGCAGGTACTACGCACGCAGATCGAGGGAATCGGTGCCTGCGTCAACACCTGCGTGAGCGGATGAACCGCGACCGAGGGCACGCGGGCTCACCAAACTGATGGATGACGAGCTCGCAATCAGAGCTGACGCGCCGGCATGCCGCCGCCATTACGGCCGCGCTGATCCTCGACACTTCCGACCTGATCCGCCGAGCGGGCCTTCTTCCCTTGCTACAGGCCGCATCGACCAAAGCCGCTGATGAGCGTCAACGTGATCGCGCCATCGACATTCTTGACGCCTGTGCTAAGAAGACCGAAACCGCGATACCGCCTGCAAGTGAGCTTTGACGCAGAGATGCGGATCGTTCCGCGATGCGACGCATGGCCGCGTTGCGCCCTGGCCCGCTTGGCCCGGCCATCTGGACGCCGCACGAACTCCGACACAGCTTCGTCTCTCGGCTGTCGGACAGCGGCGTTCGGTCGGAGACCTTCGCTGATCTGTGCAGCCACGCTGGTACGACGTCAGGGAGAAGGTCTACCGGCGTCAGCCCCGGCCGGTACTTCCGGTACTTCTCGCCGGGGCACACGTCATGGATGCGACCCTCGGGTCGGTGGACCCGTAGTCACTCGGTTGGTCACTCAGGAATACAGAGAGGCCCAGATCATCGATGTGATCTGGGCCTCTACCTCGGTGGGCGATACTGGGATCGAACCAGTGACCTCTTCGGTGTGAACGAAGCGCTCTCCCGCTGAGCTAATCGCCCTCAGCGCGGACGACTGTACCTGATCGCCCGGAGTACGCGCGACTTCGGGGTCAGTGCGTCGCGATGTAGTGCATGAACCGGGCGATCAGGTCGATGCCGAGGCTGGCTCGCACCGACAGCCAGACCACGAGCGAGACGAACACCAGCCCGACCGACCCGAGGACGAGCCGGACGAGCAGCGACTGTGCGCGTACCCAGCGTGCCCAACTCTGTACGTGCCGACGGGTGAAGCCGAGTAGCCGTTTGGCCCAGTGGAACTCCACCGCCCAGATGCCCAACCCGCCGATGACGATCAGCCATCCGGGTCCCGGCAGCGGAATCAGGGCGAGGCCGAGTGTGACGACTATCGCACCGCCGACCGCCACGAACACCTTCAGCGCGATCCGTCCGGTCGGGTTCGCCCGGATCATCTCAAGCGTCCGCCGCGCCCGTTGCCGCCTGGTCTGCGTCACGAACGGTTCGAGCGGCACCGCCGCACCGACGCCCGTGGGTGCCTCCGTCGCAGGCCCGGACCGGTCCCCCCGTGGGACGCGCTCGTCCTCCGGCACGTCGTACCTCCGCTCCTCGACCGCCCCCGCGACGCCGGAGCTGGCCCCCGCGCCGGCCCCGTTCATCCTCGATGCGCCTACCAGAGCCACTTTCTCCATTGAGGATGGATTCGTAGCCATTTCCTCCCCCAGTGTGGCTCGGCCCGTCACTCAACAGGACGACTGGACGTTACCGGAGTGAGTCGACGGCTGAACCATCCGGCGCCGGATGGGATCGAGTACCTGGGCAGAACTGGACATCCTACATAAAGATTCGATTTCGATCGGAGACTAGGAAGCCTCTTCCCACTACTGGGTGATATCAGCGTATGGCGGAGCGTAACCATGAGTAGCACCTGAGGATGGGAAAGGCGGGACACATACGTCCCGCAGCGGTGCCGGGGGGAGAACGTCCATGAGTGTCATCCGACCGACCACGGTCGAGGTCGAGACGTCGTTAAGGCTCGTTGCACCTGACGCCACGGCTCTGCCCGTGCGTGCCAGCCTGCGTTACGACCCAGCCGACCCGTATGCGGTCCATGTCCTGTTTCATGCTGAATCCGCCGGGGGCGAAGCGGTGAGCTGGTCCTTCGCGCGGGAACTGCTCGTCACCGGCCTCGATGAGCCAGCCGGGATCGGCGACGTCCGGGTCTGGCCCTGGGCCACACCCCGGGGCGACTTCGTCGCGCTCGCGCTCTCATCACCGGACGGTAACGCACTGTTCGAGGTGCCACGTAGCGTCCTGGTCAGGTTCCTGCGCAGGACGTACGTGGTGGTCCCCCGGGGCCGGGAGGGCGACCACCTCGACGTCGACACGGCGGTCAACCGGCTGCTGGCCGGTCGCTGACCGTTCCTCGCGACGGCCTCGCGGTCAGCTCACGGCCGCAGGCACCTCACGCCGCTGGAACGCCACGCCGCTGGAGACGACACGCCGTCGGAACGCTACGCCACGCCGCGCGGACCCTGCCGAGGTCCGCGCGGCGCGTCTGAGCGCAACGGCGGGCCGCCCCCGACTCGTCGTGGGCGCCGGGTCATGGGCGCCGACTCGCGGCTGCCGACTCGCGGCCCGTCTCGGGTACGCCGATTCGTCACCGTCTGTAACGGTCCCGGTCAGCCGTGGGTCGTGATGCCGCCGTCGACCGGGATGACCGCTCCGGTGAGGTAGGAACCGGCCCGAGAGGCGAGATAGATGGCCGCGCCGGCCATGTCGTCGGGCCGCCCGATCCGGCCGAGCGGCACCTGATGCTCGATCGTCGCCCGGGTCGCCGGGTCGTCGAGCGCGAACGCCATCATCTTGCTCTCGAACGGACCGGGTGCGATCGCGTTCACCGTGATGTGCTCGGGAGCGAGCTGGTGCGCCAGGCTCCGGGTCAGCATGTGCACCGCCGCCTTGGTCGCCGAGTAGGCGTACACCTCCATCCACGGCACCCGGATGCCGTCGATCGACCCGATGTTGATCACCCGGGCCGGGTCGTCGGCGCTGGCCGAGGCGCGCAGCGCGGGCAGCAGGGCGGTGGTCAACTGGAAGACCGCCTTGACGTTGACCGCCCAGAGCTTGTCGAAGGCGCTCTCCGGGTACGCCTCCAGCGGGGCACCCCAGGTCGCACCGGCATTGTTGACGAGTACGTCCAGCGCCGGCACCCGCGCCAGGACCTGCTCGGCGAGCCGGGCCGCCCCCGCCGCGCTGGAGATGTCCGCCGGGATCGCCTCGCACCGGCCGAACGCGGAGAGCTGCTCGGCGACCTCGGCGCAGACCTCCGCCTTGCGCGACGAGATGATCACCTGGGCGCCTGCCTCGACGAATCCCCTGGCGATCATCAGGCCGATCCCCCGGGTGCCCCCGGTGACCAGCACCGCCTTGCCCTCGACCGAGAACAGACCTGGCATGTGCACCTCTGGAGGTTGTGGGCCGGCCGGCACCGGGATGCCGACCGGCCGTTCGCGTACTGTTCGGTAACTTAATCCTGACCGCTCCGACCCGACAACTCCGGCCGCCCCGGTCCCGCCACCGCCCGGATCCCGGCGATCACTGATCCTGTCCGGCGATCACCGCCCGGTCCCGGCGATCATGACTCACGCCGGACTCGCGGCCCCGCCCGGGGTCACCCGAGACAGCCCGGGCCACCCGAAGGCAGGCCGGGATCATCCGAAGGCAGCCCGGGCGCGGCGAGTCACGGCTCACCACCGGCGATGCGTACCCCGTCCAGATAGACGGTGATCCGACCGTTGGCCTCGTAGCCCGGCCTCGCCGGACGCCAACTGTGGTCGTCGGTCTCGACGAACCGGTGGCGGTCCGTTCTGGTCAATCGCAGCTCGATCGGACCGGTCTTCCCGGCCGCCGGCAGCGTCCCCGCACCCCGGCCGAACCCGACCTCCAGATAGCCGTCCGCGCCGCGCCGGGGTACCGGCAGCCGCACCAGGCCCTGGGTGACGTTGGCGCACCCGATCGTGGCCTGCACGCAGGTTGCCTGCACCGGGCCGCGACCGCCGTCCCTGGTGAACCAGTACCGCACGGTCACCCGGGACAGGTCGACCGGCACCCGGCCGGGATTGTCCAGTTCGATCGCCGGACGGATCTGCGCGTCCGTGGGCGACCGGTCCAGGTTTCGGTGCAGCACCGCCAGCGGCGGCGGGCTCTCCGGCGCCCCGATCACGAGGAGCGTCACCGAGTCGGCCGGGAAGGTGTGCGACAGGATGCCGTTCGGCGCCCCGGCCACCGGCGGCGGCACCAGGATCCGCTGGTCCGCCTCCCGGACGATCGCGCCGGGATCGGCTGCGCCGTACCGGTGCACCTGGGCGGTCGCGGCGGTCCGGCCGCGCAGCGACAGCGAACTCGTCCGCGCCACCCCGCTCTTGTTCACCACCATCACCGTCAACGCGCCGTCCGAGCCGCGCTCGGCCGCGTACACCGAGAGCTGCTCCTGGTCGGCGGAGGTCGCCCGAACGCCGACCTCGCCGAACCGGCCGCCGGCGCCGTCGTAGTTGCGGTACATCCGGAAGGCGTACGCGCCCGGCTGGGTCGCGGCCGGCGGTGCCCAGAGGGTGGCCAGATCCAACCCCTCCCGACCGAAGATCCCGAGTACGTCGGCCTGGGCCAGCGCCCCGTTGACGTGGTCCAGCGCCCCCCAGTTGTACTCGGTGATCGCCGTCCTCGTCCCCGGATAGTTCGCCGCCACCAGTTCCCTCATCCGGGGCACCAGCCGGACCTGGGTGTTGATCCAGCTCTCGTCGGTGTAGGTCGGGTCCCAGAGCGCCCGGGTGGAGCGCAGCCGCAGGGCATTTGTCGCCGGGTCGGTGCCGTTGCCGAACGCCACCCCGGACGCCTGCGGATAGAAGTGCATGTCGAAGTAGTCGAGCACCCGCTGCCCGTGCTCCTCCTCGTAGTCACGCATCTGCTGGAGGTACCAGGTGGCGAAGGGCAGCCCGTCCCGGGCCGGCCGGTCCGGCGGGTTCGCCCAGCATCCGGTACGCCCGCAGACCTCCTGGTCGAGTCCCGAGTAGTCCCAGGAGGTCCAGCCCCAGCCGACCGGGCCGAGCGTCGCCGCCGACGGGTCGACATCCTTCACCGCCGCACCGATCGCGTACGCCTGGTCGCGCAGCTCCGCCGAACTCGCCCCGGTCGGGTGCACGTCCCGATGCGTGGAGTGCCAGATGTCCGGCTCGTTGTCCAGGTTGTAGAACTTCACCCCGCCCTCGGCAGCGGTGCCGTACTTCCCGGTGAGGTGGCGCAGCCACTCCCGGACGTACTCGGGGCCGACCTCCACACTGGTGTCGTGCGGGTCGTTGCCGGTGACCGGGGTGCCGTCCGGCCGTACCCCGTTGCCGCAGTCCGGGCGCCACTCGTCGGTACGCTGCTGCGGCCCGTACCTGGCGACCGAGAAGCCGCACGAGCCGTCCCGGGCCTTCGGCGCCCAGCCGATCAGCGGCAGCGTCAACACGCTGTCGGTCCCGGTACGCCGGTCCTGCTCGACGAAGCGGTCCGTGGAGGACCCGTCCGGCAGCGCCCCGGGATCGGCGTTCTCCTCGGCGATGTTCTCGAAGAACCAGTCCGAGGCGCGGTTGGTGGTGTCGTAGCGGTAGTGGTAGCGGGTGGTCGCGTTGCCGCCCCAGCGACGTACCGGCAGGGCCAGTTCCTCGGCCAGGGCCTCGTCGGCGAAGTTCATCCCGTAGATGTGCGGGCTGATCGGGTGTCGGTCGGCGGTGACGTCGACCTCCAGCGCCGGGCCCGGCTCGGCGGAGGCCGAAGGCGGTGCCGGGAAGGCAGCGGGCGGGGCGGCGAGCACAGTTGCCCCGCTGGCAGCGAGCACGGTGCTGACCGCCACGGACAGGAACGATCGACGACGCATGGTGGTGGTACGGCGCATGCGGGATCTCCGAACTCTCGGATGTCCGTCCCGAGGGGCGGACGTGGCACGTTCGTCTCGCGTGCACCCGTCGCTGTCCCGCGCGCGGTGGTCGTGGCCCGGACCGGGGGTCAGGCTACCGATTCACGAACCCGACCGTCAACGACACACGTCGATGTCTGGCCGTCCGACCCCGGCACACGCCCCGGGTCGACACGGCTACCGCCGGCTACCAGACGGTTCCCGCCATGCGGTCGGCTCCGGACACGGGCCACCCGAGGGGTGCGCAGCCGGCCGTCGGCGGCTAACGTCGCAGGTGATGGTCCGATTCGGTCAACTCCCCGAGGTGCCGGGCGAGGTGTCGGCCCCGCCCCGGTGGACCGGCATCCGCACCCTCACCCTGCGCGACTACCTGCTCGACCCGGCCCGTCGGGGGCCGCTGCTGGTCGATCGACACCTGCTCATTCTGGTCACCGTCGGACACGGCACGCAGGAGATTGACTTTCGGACGTACCCGTGCCGGCCCGGGTCGCTGCTCTGGATCCGGCCCGGCCAGGTCGTCCAGCACGGCGGGCCGAGCGGACTCGACGCCGTACTGGTCTGCTGGGACCCGGAGACCATGCGCGACCTGGGTGTCTCACCGACCGGCCCGCCGTTCACCGCCGGCTACTGGCAGCTCGCCGGTGAGGACGAGGACGCCGTCATCAACGAGGTCAGCCAGCTGGTGGTGGACTGCCAACGGCACGGCGGCGGAAGCCTCGCCACCGAACTGCTGCGGCATCAGCTCGCCGTGCTGCTGCTCCGACTGGCACTGCTGCCCCGCGAACCGGCCCACCCCGGCGCGATGCCGGCCGGGCCGGTGCCAGCCACCCGGCGCGCGCTGGACGGTGCCGGTGCCGACCCGCACGGTCACGATGCCGGTGCCGACCCGCACGGTACGGACCCGACCGGCACCTTCTGGCGGCTGCGTCACGAGGTCGAGCGCTCGTACGGGCAGACCCGCCGGGTCGAGGACTACGCCGACCGGCTGGACTGCTCCGTCCGTACCCTGACCAGAGCCTGCCTCGCCGCCACCGGCCGCAGCGCCAAACAGGTGATCGACGAGCGGGTCGCGCTGGAGGCCCGGCGGCTGCTCGCCGCGACCGACCTGCCGGTGGCCGAGGTCGGTCGGCGGCTCGGCTTTCCGGAGCCGACCAACTTCGGCAGGTTCTTCCACCGGGAGGTCGGGCACAGCCCCGGCGCCTTCCGGGCCGGACTGACCGGCCGGACCGCCACGGCACCCGGCTGACCCCATGGGTGGATGATGGAGGCGTGCAGATCTCGGCGCGCGGCGACTACGCGGTACGGGCCGGCCTCAGTCTCGCGGCGGCGTACCCGGCGTTGATGTCCGCCCAGGCGCTCGCCGCCGAGCAGGACCTGCCCCGGAAGTTCCTGGAGGCGGTCCTCGGCGATCTGCGCCGGGCCGGGATCGTCAGGGCGCAGCGGGGAGCGGAGGGCGGCTACACCCTGGCCCGGCCGCCCCGGGAGGTGACCGTCGGCATGATCCTGCGTGCCGTGGATGGTCCGCTCGCCGGGATCCGCGGACTGCGCCCCGAGCAGACCAGGTACGACGGGGCGGCCGAGAACCTGCCCCGGCTCTGGGTCGCCGTCCGGGCGGCGGTACGGGACGTGGTCGACGAGGTGAACCTCGCCGAGCTGATCAGTGGCCGGATGCCGGCGCACGTACGCAAGCTGACCACCAGGCCGGACGCCTGGCAGCCCCGCTGAGCCGAGCGGCACCACCGACCAGCACCGACCATCCCGGACCGTCCTCAGCGGACTGATTTGGCCTCGCCGATGCGCGTGCACGTTTGCCGAACACCCGTACGGGGCATTTTCCCGGTCACCAAAGCAGTTGAGTCACCCAAGCAGTTTTGGTCACCCAAGCAGGGTCACCCACAAGCAGTTGACTTGTCGGTCACCGGAAGAGTCGTCCCGAAGGGAGCAGGACCGTGGGTCTGATGTTCCGTAAGCGTAAGAAGTTCGGTCCGCTGATCCTCAACTTCACCGAGAACGGCTTCTCGTCGTGGAGTATCAAGATCGGACGGTGGTCGTGGAACTCCCGGGCCCGCGCGCACCGGGTCGACCTGCCCGGCCCGCTGTCCTGGAAGCAGGACAAGTCGCGGTCCTGAGGACGGAAGCGGTGACGGACAGGGATGCCGGCGAGTCGTCGGCGTCCCTGTTTGGCACCTGAGCGGCACGCACAGCCGTCCGGGACTGAGATACGCACTCGGCCGGACGGCACGGCGGGGCACGCTCAGCCGGACGGCACGGCGATGATCGTCACGTCGCCGGCCAGACGACCCGCCTCGGGTTCCCGGCGCACCGACCCGGCTGCCAGCAACGCGGTCAGCACCCGGTTGGTGTCCGCCGGACGATAGACGGTCCGTTCGGCGGTGAACTGCCGCAGCTCGGTGACGGAAGCCGCGCCGACCGACGCCAGTCGGGCCAGGAGCTCCCGCCGCAGCGGCCCCGGATGCGGCGCCAGCGAGATGTCCAGCAGGTGTCCCTCGGGGTCGCCGGGATCCCGGTAGCGCACCCCGGCGTACTCGTCCACCGCCCAGAGGGCGTTCTTGAAGGCGTCCAGCCGCTTGCCGGCGGCAGTGCCGAAGACCAGCACCTCGGTGCGGGTGTCGGCGACCAGTTCCACCTCGGTCACCAGCGGCAACCCGGCCTCGGCCAGCCGGCGCCGGTGGTCCGTAGCGGACCAGACCGGCGGATCGAGCACCAGCAACACCTCGGCGGGCCGGCCACCGGCGATCGCCGCCAGCACCTGGGCGCCCGGCTCCGCACCGTCGGTGCCGTCCAGATAGGCGAAGAGCGGAGCGCCGCTCGCGACCGCCGCCTTGAGCGCCACCGGCACCCGGTCGACCCCACCCGGCATCAGGTGCGCGGTCACCCCGGTGGGCAGCTCCGCCTGCACCGCCGCATGGCGTACCGCGAGATCGTGGTCGTCGGCACGACCGAGCGTGAGCGCCGTCATCCGTCCACCGCGCAGCAGGTCCGCGAACTCGACCAGGACCCGCAGCGCGGCGTCGGCGGCCCCGTCGTCCACCCCGGCGTACGCCTGCGCGAACGTCGCCCGCCGGGACCTGTGCAGCGCTGCCGGCGCCCAGGAGTCGAGCTGGCGAACCAGCAGTTCCCGCTTGACGACGCCGATCGGGTCCCTGGACATGCTGCGGTTCTACCCTGCCCGGCCCGCCCCTGTCACCTTGACCGTCGTCCCGGGTACCCGGTCAGGACGGGACGGAGATGCCGACCCCGCCCCGGGTCTGCCCGCCGTACCGCTGCTTCTCCCGGTCGAGGTCGAGCCGCGAGATGCGGCGGCGCGCGGCGAGCGTCTCCTCGTCGAGCCGGTCGGCCGGGACCAGCCAGACCACCTCGAACTCCAGCCCGTCCGGATCCCTGCCGTAGAGGCTCTTGGTGCTGCCGTGGTCGGAGCTGCCGGCCAACGCGCCCGCCTCGGAGAGCCGTCGTTCGAGCACCGACAACTCGTCGAGGGTGTCCACCTCCCAGGCCAGGTGGTAGAGGCCGACCGTGCTCCGCCCGGCACCGGACGGGCCGGCGGTCGCACCCACCTCGAAGAGGCCGAGGTCGTGGTCGTTGGTGGATCCGGGTGCCTGGAGGAAAACCGCCCCGTCGAACCCCTCCGGCGTCATCGGGACCTGGCGGAAGCCGAGGACGTCCCGGTAGAAGGCGACGCTGCGGGACAGCTCGCGGACGAAGAGTACGGCGTGGTTGAGCCGGTGGATCGCCATGGTTCCACCGTAGCCGTCCGGACCGGCCGCCCGGTCCGACAACCAAACTGCCCCACCTGCCCTCTTGTACTGAACGTCGCCGGGCAAGCACGATGGGGCGTGGCTTCCGGCTTCGGTGAACTCACCCAGCAGGCGAACGCGCTCGTGGCAGCCGGCGACCTGGCCGGGGCCCGGAACCTGCTCGGCCCGCCGCTGGACGCCGCCGACCCGAGTCCCGGCCACGCCTCCGCCGAGTTGGCCGAGGCGGCCGGCCTCCAGGCCCGGGTGCTGGTGGCGCTCGGCGACCCGCACGCCGCCCGGGGCTGGGCCGCGTTCGCCCACGCCGCCGCGACCCGGCTCTACGGGGCGACCGACCAACGGACCGTCGCCACCGCGGCGACCCTCGCCGCCGTACTGCACCGGGTCGGCAACCACACCCGGGCCGCCCGGCTGTACCGGGACGTGATCATCGAACTCACCGCGAACGACGGGCCGGAGTCGCTGCGGGTACTCGCCGCGCACGCCGATCTGGCCACCGTCGAGTACGCCCAGGGCCACTGCACGCTGGCCCGAAACCGCCTGGAGGACGCCTGGGAGCTGCACCGGGAGGTCTACGGCGACGGGCACCCCGGCGGGATCCGGATGCTCGCCCGGCTCGGCGCGATGCAGCGCGACTGTGGACTCTTCACCCAGGCACACGAGCACCTGGCGCTCGCCGTGGAGTTGTGCCGGGAGCACCTGCCGGCCGACCATCCGCTGGCGGCACAGGTCGCGGCCCTGGCCCGGGCGGCGGCGGATCCGGACCATGTCTGCGCGGATCCGGAATCCGAGTCCGGGCACGGCCCGTCCGCGTCGACCGGCTGGACGCACGCCCCGGAACACGCCGAGCCGTGGCGCCCCGAACCCCGGCACGCCGAGCCGGAACCGTATCCAGATCCTGATCCGTACGCCGAGCCGGACCAGTACGCCGAGCCCGACCGATACGCCGAGCCGGAGTACGGCGGCGGAGATCCACCGCACCCGCACCACCGGCAGTACGGCACACCCGCGCAGTACGGCCCGTCGCCGCAGGCAGCCGGGGCGTCGCCGCAGGTCGCTGCTGGCTCGACGCAGGCAGCCGGGGAGCATCCGCCGGACGCGGAACTGCCACCGCGTGACGAGTTGCCGCCGTTACGCTTTCCGCCCCCGTCACCGCCCCGCTCCATCCGTACCGGCGCCGACGTCCCGCAGGTGCCGCCGCCCCGGCTGCCTCCCGCGCCGCTCGTCGAGCCACCGCCCCGGTGGGCCGGCCCGCCGCCGTCCGGGCCACCGGTGCCGGCACCCCGGGACGCGACGAACCGGGCCGGGCCGGGATCCTCCCGTGGGGTTGGACCGCTCGGCGACGAGGACGACGATCCGGATCACGGCTGGTGGCCACCGGACGTGGCCCGTCGCACAGCGGACGGCGACGACGACCCGGAGACCGGTCGTCGGGTCGTACCGGCCTCCGCCGAGCCGTGGCGGCCGGATGGCGCCTCCGGTTCCACCTCTGTTGTCGAGCGGCCGCAGCGGGACCTTCCGGAGGGCTACGGCGGTGACCTCGGCGCCGCTGGCGACGTACCCGAGGTCCGGCACCTGCCGGAACGGCGGTCGTCCCGGTTGCCGGTGCGGATCCACCGGCCGCGACCCGCGACGCGGCGGCTGCCGACAGTGGTCGTCGCCGGCCTGGGGGTGCTGGTCCTGCTCGGCACCGTGGCCGTGGTGCTCGGCTTCGGGTTGACCGGCGACGAGGAGCCGGCGCCACCGGCGCCCGGTGCGACGACCGGCACACCGACCACGCTGCCGAGCACCCCGCCGCCGCCCGCCGAGCCCGGCACCCCGCCCGGCTCGGTGACCCTGGCCGACAACCAGAGCAGCGTGACGCTGGGCTGGAGCTACCCGAACGGCGCGAACGGACCGGTGGTGCTGGCCGGCGGGCGGACCGGGCAGGAACTGCGACCGTTCCAGGAGTTGCCGGCCGGCTCCACCGGATATGTGGTCTACGGCCTGGACACCCGGGACAACTACTGCTTCTCGGTCGCGGTCGTCTACTCCGAGAGCGTGGTCGGCGAGGCGGCACCGGTCTGCACCGAGCGACCCGGCAGGTCCCCCTCGGCCCGCTGAGCCCCGGCCACCGGCTGGCCCGGCACCGGACCCTGGCTCGATACCGGATCTCGGCTCGATACCGGCTCCTGGCCCGGCATCGGATCGTCGTGGCCGTCCTGGGCCGGGCGCTCGGCCGGCAGGCGTACCTCGACCCGCAGTCCCGGTCCGGCGTCGCTGAGGGCCACCGTGCCACCCTGGCGGCGTACCAGTTCCCGGACGATGGCCAGACCGAGGCCGGCGCCGCCAGCGTCCCGGGCCCGCCCGTCGTCCAACCGGGTGAACCGGTCGAAGACCCGGTCCCGGTCCGCGACCGGGATGCCGGGTCCGTCGTCGGTCACCGTCACCAGGTGGTACCCCCGAGCCGTCGGACCGGCGGGTCCGGCCGCCAGCACCACCTGGCTGGTGGTGTGCCGGACCGCGTTGTCGAGCAGGTTGCCCAGGACCCGGGTCAGCGCGTCCGGCTCGGCCAACACCCAGAGCGGGACCTTCGGCGCCACCACCCGCAGCGGCGGCGCCGGATACCGTTCGGCGACCTCGGCCAGCAACTCCCCCAGCTCGACCGGTTCGGCGGCCCGGGGCGGCCGGCCACCCGCGTCGTCGAAGCGGGCGAGCAGCAGCAGGTCGTCGACGAGCCGACTGAGTCGCTGGATGTCGGCGAGCAGGTCGTCGGCGACCGCCGGCCACTCCGTCGCCGGGCCGAGCCGCTGCGCGACCTCGAGCTGGGTACGCATGTTGGTAAGCGGGCTGCGCAGTTCGTGGGCGGCGTCGGCGACGAAGGCCCGCTGCCGGGTCCGGGCCGACTCCAGCCGGCCCAG
Source organism: Plantactinospora sp. CNZ320 (assembly GCF_002846275.1). Classification (NCBI taxonomy): domain Bacteria; kingdom Bacillati; phylum Actinomycetota; class Actinomycetes; order Micromonosporales; family Micromonosporaceae; genus Plantactinospora; species Plantactinospora sp. CNZ320. The sequence goes on along the minus strand of NZ_PJMP01000001.1, from coordinate 13,657 downwards.
CATGCCGTTCAGGGTCACCGCCAACCGGTGGATCTCGTCATGCGAGGCCGGTAGCGGTAACCTGCCGGGCCGGGCCCCGCCGGTGATCTCCTCGGCGCCGGCCCGCAGCGTCTCGACCGGGCGGAGGGTCGCACCGATCACCCGCCAGGCGACGGCGGCCAGCGCGACCAGGAGCAGCGGAAAGCTGATCAGCAGGATGGTACGGACCACCGTCACGCTGTGTCGTACGTCCGCCGTCGACTTCGCCACCAGTACCGTCTGCGGATCGACGGCCGTTCCGGCGGGTACCGCCACGACCCGGATCGGCCCGTCCAGCCCGAGCCGCCGGCCGGGCAGGTAGAACCGGTCCCGTTCCCCGTCCCGGAAGCGCCGCAGCTCGTCCGGATAGAGCATCGGGACCAGCCGGTCGGCGTCGATGGAGGCGGCCCGGATCCGGCCCTGGCCGTCGATCACCTGGACCCGCACCTGACTGCCGGCGACCGGAAGCGGGTCCGGCAGGGCGTTCTGGCCGGCGAGCCGGGCCACCGCCTCGGCGGTCTTCAGCGCCTCGGTGTCGACGGTGCGCTGGAGCGCGTAGCCGAGCGCGCCGAGCAGCACCAGCCCGCCGACGGCGAGGCCGACGGCCAGGCCCGCCGCGCTGATGATGGTGAGTCGGGCCCGCAGGCTCAGCGTCAGCCACGGTCGTCCCCAGCGGCGCAGCCGCCGACCTCGCCCGACCCGGCTGGCGGCACCGCTCTCCGGCCGGCTGGCGGCACCACCCTCCGCCCGGCTGGCGGCACCGCTCTCCGCCCGGGTCACGTCACCAGCCGGTAGCCGGCTCCCCGGATCGTCTCCAGCCGGTCCCGGCCGATCTTGCGGCGCAGGTAGCCGACGTAGACCTCGACGGCGTTCGGCGCGGTGTGCACGCTCGCGTCCCAGACGTGGTCCAGCAACTCCGTCTTGGAGACCACCTCGCCGGCCCGGCGGAGCAGGTACTCCAGCAGGGCGTACTCCCGAGCGGTGAGTTCCACCTCGGTCCCGGCCCGGGTCACCCGGCGGCGGGCCGGGTCCAGCCGCAGGTCACCGGCGACCAGCGTCACCGGGCGGCGCGGCGCACCCCGGCGCAGCAGGGCGCGCAGCCGGGCCAGCAGCACCACGTACGAGAAGGGTTTGGTCAGGTAGTCGTCGGCCCCGCAGTCCAGCCCGTCGGCCTGGTCGTACTCGCCGTCCTTGGCGGAGAGCATCAGCACCGGAAGCCAGTGCCGCTCGGCCCGCAACTGCCGGACCACGCGATAGCCGGAGAGCCCCGGCAGCATCACGTCCAGGATCATCGCGTCGTACCCGCCGTGCCGGGCCAGATCGAGCCCCTCGGGCCCGCTCGCGGCCACGTCGACGACGAAGCCCTCCGCCCGGAGTCCGCGTTGCAACGCCGAGGCGAGTCGGGCCTCGTCCTCCACCACCAGCAACCGCACCGGACAAGCGTGCCATCCCCGCCCGCCCACAACCACACCCGGCTGAGTGAGAACACAGCGGTTCTCAGTGGCTTCACAGGGCGATGGGCGCAGGATGGAGACCAGGAGGTACGAACATGTCGGTTATGCAATCCCGGCCCGCGCTGCGGTGGCTGCTCCCCGCCGGGGCGGCCCTGGCGATCATCGGCGGAGGTGCTGCCGTCGGCACCTTCGCCTCGGCCGCCGAGCCGAACCTACCCGAGCGCAGCGCCGCACAACTCCTCGTCGACCTGCAGACCGCCCGCCTGGACGGCCTCTCCGGGACGGTGATCAAGCGCGCCGATCTCGGCCTGCCGAGCCTGCCCGGTCTCGGTGGGCGGGGCAGCGCCGAACTCACCGCGCTGGTCTCCGGTACGCACACCCTGCGGGTCTGGCACGCCGGCCCGGACCAAACCCGGGTCGCGCTGCTCGGCACGCTCGGCGAGACCGACGTCATCCGCAACGGTAAGGACGTCTGGATCTGGGACAGCCAGGCCAACCGGGCCGAGCACACCACCCTGGACGGCTCCGGCAAGCCGTCCGGCGTCCCCGGCCACCTGCCGAGCACTCCGCAGGAGGCCGCCGAGCAGGCACTGGCGGCGGTGGATCCGACCACCCGGGTCAGCGTCGGGCGGTCAGCCTCGATCGCCGGCCGGGACGCGTACGAACTGGTACTCGAACCTCGGGACACCACCTCGCTGGTGGGCCAGATCACGATCGCGATCGACGCCGTCGAGCACGTACCGCTGCGCTTCCAGGTCGTACCTGAGGGCACCAGCAAGCCGGCCTTCGAGATGGCCTTCACCCAGGTCGACTTCGAGCGCCCCGACCCGGCCCAGTTCACCTTCAACCCGCCGCCCGGTGCGGTGGTGACCGAGGGGGTCCGGCCGGCGGGTCGTCCGGCGCCACCGGCCGGGATGCAGCGGCCGACGGTGTTCGGCAACGGGTGGACCAGCGTGATTGTCGCGAAGGTCCCGCAGCTCGCCGAGATCACGGCGGGGCAGACCGACGGTGCGCAGCCGGAGGACAGTATGGGCGCCGGGCTGCTCCGAAGTGTGCTGGGCGGCCTGCCTGAGGTGAGCGGCGAATGGGGCAGCGGTCGGCTCGTCACCGGCAAGCTCTTCACCGCCCTGCTCACCGACGACGGCCGGGTACTGGTCGGCGCGGTGAAGCCGGAGAAGCTGTACGAGGTCGCCCAGACCAGCAGGTAGCCGATTCAACAGGTAGCAGACCCAGCAGCAGGTAGCCGACCGAGCAGGTAGGCGACTTCCGGACGAGCGCTCTGCCACATCGCCGCGGTGAACCCCGCGACGGTGGCAGGGTGCTCGTTCGCGTCTCGGGACATCCGTGTGTGAGGACGATCGCCACCGCGACGCCGGGCCGAATCGCGCGGCCGATGGATGCCGCTGAGAAAACGCGCTATCGTTTCTCAGTTCGGAAACAAAAAAGAACGGCAGAATGCCGTTCCGCGCAAAGTCTAACAATGGGGAGACGGCTTGTCAAAGCAATCCGGTGTTTCGTCCGACCAGCGTCTCGACGAGCCGGCCGACGAACCGATCGGAGCACCCTCCGGTGCCGACGGGTCGGAGGTCGGCGGGCAGTCCAGCTCCGCCACCCCGACCGGAGACGACATCCCCGGCGAGCAGCGGTACGTCTCCATGCTCTACGGGCGCCTCGACGAACTGCGTACCCAGGCCACCCGGCGAATGCGCACCGCGCTGCGCAACGCCGGCGGCACCCAGCAGGAGCGCTCACAACGCGACAGCACCGTCCGGATGTACGCCGATCAACTCGACCGGCTCGGCGCGGTCGAACAGGGCCTCTGTTTCGGTCGACTGGATCTCGACGACGGCACCCGCCGGTACGTCGGCCGGATAGGCATTTTCGACGGCGACGGCGACGGCGACTACGAACCGGTGCTGCTGGACTGGCGCGCCCCGGCGGCCCGGCCGTTCTATCTCGCCACCGCCGCCGCCCCGGACGGGGTACGCCGACGCCGGCACATCCGCACCCGGGACCGCGAGGTGGTCGGCCTCGACGACGAGGTGCTGGACCTGGACGCGGCCGGGCAGGCCGGTGACCGGGGCGGGTTGACCGGCGAGGCGGCGCTGCTGGCGGCGGTCAACGCCAGCCGGACCGGCCGGATGACCGACATCGTCCGGACCATCCAGGCCGAACAGGACCGGGTGATCCGGGCCGACCTGGACGGGGTGCTGGTGGTGCAGGGCGGGCCCGGCACCGGCAAGACGGCGGTGGCGCTGCACCGGGCGGCGTACCTGCTCTACACGCACCGGCAGATCCTCTCCACCCGAGGGGTGCTGCTGGTCGGGCCGAACGCGACGTTCCTGCGCTACATCTCGCAGGTGCTCCCGACGCTGGCCGAGACGGGCGTGCTGCTGCGTACCGTCGGCGAACTATTCCCCGGGATCACCGCGACCCGGCCGGAACCGGCGGAACTCGCCGAACTCAAGGGCCGGCTCGACATGGTCGAGGTGCTGGCCGCCGCGATCCGGGACCGGCAGCGGGTGCCGGACGAGCCGATCGAGATCAACATCGAGCGGGACAGCCTGGTGCTGGATCCGGCCACCGTCGCCACCGCCCGGGACCGGGTCCGCCGCACCGACCGGCCGCACAACCTGGCCCGGCCGCTCTTCGAGGTCGAGATCGTGCACGCCCTCGCCGACCAGCTGGCCGAGCGGATCGGCGCCGACCCGCTCGGCGGGGAGAACCTGCTCGACGAGGCCGACCTCGCCGAGTTCCGCCGGGACCTGCGGGCCGAGCCCGAGGTGCAGGCGGTGCTGGACTGGCTCTGGCCGGTCCTCACCCCGCAACAGGTGGTGGCCGGGCTCTTCGCCTCGGAGCAGCGGCTCGCGGTGGCCGCGCCAAACCTCGACGAGGCCGAGCGGGCGGCGCTGCGGCGAGAGCCGTGGGGCGGCTGGAGCCCGGCCGACGTACCGCTGCTGGACGAGGCGGCGGAGCTGCTGGGCGAGGACGACCGCGCGGTCCGGGCCAGGGCCGCCCGGCAGCGCCAGGCCGAGATCGAGTACGCCGAGGGCGTGCTGGAGATCGCCGCCGGCTCCAAGTCGATCGACTTCGAGGACGAGCCCGAAGCCGAGGACGGGATGCTCGACGTCACCGATCTGCTGGTCGCCGACCGGCTGGCCGAGCGGCAGGTCGACGGGGAGCAGTTGAGTACCGCCGAACGGGCGGCGGCGGACCGGGGCTGGGCCTTCGGGCACGTGATCGTGGACGAGGCCCAGGAACTCTCCCCGATGGCCTGGCGGGTGCTGATGCGCCGCTGCCCGAGCCGCTCGATGACGCTCGTCGGCGACGTGGCCCAGACCGGGGCGCTGGCCGGCGCCTCGTCGTGGTGGCCGGTGCTGGAGCCGTACGTCGGTGACCGGTGGCGGCTGGAGGAGTTGACGGTCAGCTACCGTACCCCGTCGGAGATCCTGGCGGTCGCCGCCAAGGTGCTCGCGGAGATCGACCCGGCGCTCACCCCGCCCCGCGCGGTACGGGACACCGGCGAAGAGCCCTGGGACGTCCAGGTCGGTGCCGGTGAGCTGGTCGGACGGCTGGTCGAGGCGATCCGGGCCGAGGCGGCCGGTGTAGGCGCCGGCCGGGTCGGAGTGATCGTGCCGGCCGGACTCGTCGACGAACTGGGCCCGGCGGTCACCGGGGCGGAGCCCGAGGTGGCGCTCGGCGACGACCCGGAGTTGACCAGCCGGGTGGTGCTGCTGACCGTCGCCCAGGCCAAGGGACTGGAGTTCGATTCGGTGCTGGTGGTCGATCCGGACCGGATCGTCGCCGATTCCACCCGTGGGCGCAGCGACCTCTACGTCGCGCTCACCCGGGCCACCCAGCGGCTGGGGATCCTCCGGGTCGGCTGAGCCCGGTACGGGGCCAGCTGCGTCACTTGTCCGCAGCGGCATGTGCCCACGTTCTTCCGTGGTGCGTCCCGGGCTCGGCGGCTGCAACGCCGGCCCGGGACGATCGGCCGCGCCGGTTCGACACCCTGGTCGAACCGGCCGACCCCGCCCACCACAACGACCAGCCCGTAGGGCTCCGGTCATCCGATGTGCGGCGCTGCGTCGGCCAGCCAGTGGCCGATCCGGAGGCGCACCGACTCGTGCATCCGAAGGCGCGGGACGTCGGCCGGGTCGAACCAGGCGACCTCAGTGGACTCGTCACTGACCGCCAGCGTTCCGCCGACCGGGCGGGCGGTGAACGCCACGACAAACTCCTGTCGCACCTCGCCGTCGGCGTATGCGATCACGTGCCGAGGGTCGGTGTAGATCCCGAGGACGCCGGTCAACTCGACGTCGAGCCCGGTCTCCTCCCGCACCTCCCGGACCACCGCGCCGCCGAGGGTCTCACCGAGATCCATCGCGCCGCCCGGAAGCGACCAGTTCCCGGAGTCGGCCCGCCGCTGCAACAGAATCCGACCCTGGTCGTCGACGACCAGGGCGGCCCCGCCGGGCACCAGCGAGTTCGGCGCCGGGGCGGACGGGTCGTCGAAGTAGTCCACGCGCCGGCTCACCGGCTGACCTCCCTGGTCGTCACCGTGTCCCAGACCTGTAGGAACTGCTCGGCGAAGGTCTCGAAGATACCGAAGGCGGACAGCCGGCGCAGGTGCAACGCGGGGTGTTGGTAGCCGCGGTACCGGAACAGGTGCGGGGTGGCGATGGCCTGGTTGTCGAACCGAAACCAGGAGTTGTAGAGGTGAACGGTGTGCGTGCCGACCTGCACGCCGTCGATGTCGGCGATCCGGCCGAGCATGGTGAACGCGTTCCGGATCCGGCCGGGCAGGGTGCCGCCGAGCTGCTCCAGTTCGTCGCGCTCCCGGACGTGGTCACAGTCCGGGTCAGCAAGCGCGATCCGGACCCGGGCGCCGGCAGCGCACTTCTCGGCGATCAGGTCGTGCACCCGGGGCGTCAGCTCGAATACGAACGGCGCGGCGTACCCGAGGATGTCGATCTGTTCCCGAGCACCGGACAGCAGCCCCACCCATAGGTCGGTCGGCACCTTAGCCCGGTGTGCGTACGCCGACACCACCTCTCCGGTCGACGCGAACCCGGGCCCCTGGTCGGGGCGAGCGCTCGGCCAGAGTGCGGCCTCTTTCTCCCCGAGCGCGTCGGCGACCGCCAGGCGGTTACGGCGGTGCGGTACTCGGCCGCCAATCCACCGGTCGATGGTCTTCGCGTCTACGCCGATGCGCTGGCCGAGCGCGGCGGAGTCCATCTCGGCCCGCAGCATTGCCGCCCGCAGCCTGTCGTTCACCCTGATGACGAAACAACCTGCAACGGGACGATTCCGGAACGTCAAAACGTCCGTCGAGGAGTCCTGCGCGTCGTTCAGCCGTCCCACTACCTTCCGTAGCGTCCGGTTACGGACGCCTGGCCTGTGTGGTCGTCGCCACTGGTCGCAGCCGAGCGTCCCGGCCGCGGCTCCTGGTGCCCGACCGCCGAATGGTCACTGTGGGTCGTCATCACCGACCGGCTGGTCGGCACCGACCCGAACCGACGACGGCTCGTCACCACGGTGGCCCGGCAGGTGATGACGGCGCACTGGCCGCGCACGGTCGACGGCTGCCGGCCGTGCGGCCTACCGTCGTGTGCCCGCGCCGAACTGGCCGGCACGTGGCTGAACGTGGTCGGTGAGGACGCGGTACCGGACTCGGTGAAGATCCTGCGCCCCTCGGCGACGCCGACAGCGGCTGACCTGCGGCGGATCACCGGCATCGTCGGGCCCACCACACCCGAGGCTTGATCGGGGACCCGTCCATAGGGCACCTGGTCATCCGCAGCTCAGCATTCTGGCCCGGCGTCGCGGCAACGGCCCGAGGCGGGCCTGCCGGCGTCGGCGGGCGAAGAAGGGGTGCTCAATGGAGATGCAGGTCAGGCGTCCTGCGAGGTCTCCACCCGCTATTTGTCGGTGAAGTTGCCGACCTGTGGCGCCGGTCCGGAGGCATCGCTTGTGGAGCCGGCCGCCGGTGGGTTGATCCCGCCGGTGGTCGCGTCCCCGGTAGTGGTCGGTGCCACCTTTCCGCCCGGCCGGCGGGGTTGGCGGCGAGCGTTCGCCGACCCGGCCCGTCGCTCGGTACCGGTGGTGGTGATCACCCCCCGGTTCCGGGCCGGCCCCCCGTCACGCAGTACGTCCGGATCGCGCGGCCGGTCCGCCGGGTCCTCGATGTCCCGTTCATGCGCCTCCCGGGCCTCGTCGACCGGAAGGGTGACCTCCTCCATCGCGCGAGCACCGTACTTCCCGCGCCCGATCCGGTCTTCGGTCCGCCGTGCCGACTCCCGCCGTTCGTCCTCGCCGCGCACGTCCACCACCTCGCCGAGTTGTCGTTGTCCGGGGTGTCCCCGATGCCCGGGTCGGCAAACACCATCCGGCGCTCCCGCCTGCGCGGATCGGTAGTCCGCTGGTCAGCGGCTGTTTGTGGCAGGCCCGGTCGGGTAGCCAGCGGGTGCCACCGGCGCGGAAGTGCCGTGACCGTTGGCGGTCGGAAGAGATCTCATCGAATCCGAGGAGGAAAAGATGAGTACGCAGACCCCGTCCAGGCAGCCGATGGGCCAGCAGGTGACGGACATGCAGTCGGCACCGACCCGGGAGATGGGTGCCCAGAACAACATCTCCCATCAGCAGATACAGCAGACTCTGGCGGAGATGCAGCGCCGGATGGACGAGCCGGCACGGCGGCCTGGTAACGAGACCAAGCCCGCCTGGTTGACCACCGAGTTCTACATCTATCTGGCGGCGGTCGGCTTCACGTTGCTGGCTTCGGACCTGGTGGGTCGGGACGCCGCTGGCGTCGACCCGTTCCGGGCGGACAAGGCCTGGTTCTTCATCACCCTGATGACCATCGCCTACCTGGGTAGCCGTGGTCTGGCAAAGGTGGGTAGCTCCTGGCGACACCGCAGCAAGAAGCGGTAACGATGCTCCGGCACGCCGAGGCTAGGGCATCAGCCCGGCGAACGGCGTAGCCGAAGTGTCCTGACAGCGTGGCGACTTGCCACGGGGGTCGCGGTCCCCGCCGGAGACGGCGGGGACCGCGGCCTCTCGCTGTCACTCGCCGAAGTCGCCCTCGTCGCCCTCGAAGGCGTCCTCCAGCATCTCGCCGGCGATCATGCCCCCGGCGACTCCGAGCGCGGCCCCGGCGACCACGCCGCCCATGCCGTGCCCGCCGTGGCGCCCCTGCTTGCCAGGATGTCCGTAGTGGTGTCCCGCCCCGCCGTACTGGCCGTAGCTCTGCACCGTCTGCGACAGCCAGCCCTCGACCCGCTGCCGCCAGTCGACCTGGTCGACCCCGGCGTGCTCGGCGGTGTACCGGCCGACGCTGTCGCGCCCGCTGCTGAACATCCCGCCGCGCTTGTCGCACTCGATGATGACGTCCACGCCCTGCTGGTTGGTGACGAAGGTGAGCTCGACCTCGCGGATCGCGTGCGCGTACTGCGGAGCGGCGAAGAACTCGATCTCCTGATAGAACGGCAGCGTCTGCTGCACGCCGTAGATCTGCCCGTGCTCGAGGTCAGCGCTCTTGAACTGGAAGCCGAGCTGGGCGAACGCCTCCAGGATCTTCTCGTGCACCGGCAGCGGGTGCACCGCGATGGCGTCCAGATCTCCCTTGTCCACCGCCCGGGCGATGGCGAGCTCGGTGCGCAGCCCCATCGTCATGCCCCGGAGCCGCTGGCCGTAGACGTCGGTGATCGGGGTCTCCCAGGGCATCGGAAGCTGGAACGGGATCGAGAGTTCCTGCTTGGCTTCCAGGCGCATCGCACCGCTCACCGGGAGCCGGTAGAACTCCATGGTGCCGGCGTACTCGCTGTCTCCGGCCTCCATCTCGACCCGGGTGACCAGCGCGACGGTGACCTGCTCGATGTCGGCCGCCGAATCCCCACCGCGCAGGTTGACCTGCCCGTCGAGCACCAGGCCGGGCCGGGTGTTCGGGTTCGTCAGCACGGTGTCGACGCTCGGGCCGCCGACGCCGAAGGCGCTCAGCATCTTCTTGAAGACCATAGAGATACTCCTGTTTACGGCGGATGTGTGCCGCGGGTGTCCGCGCGCATTCTCCACCATGGATCGACGCGCGCTCAGGTGACCCTATTCACCGTAGCTGTGAGGTCGCTGTGAGCGTTCGTCGGTCACCGATTCGGGTGACGCCGACCTGTCCCGCCTGCCCACCGACGCACCGGACACGCTGGCCGGAGGGCTGGCTACGGTGGGCAGGACGTAGACTCTCCAGATCATGCGCGTGGGTATCGTGATCCTTCCCGACCGGCGGTGGTCCGTGGCGCAACGCCGCTGGCGTCAGGCCGAGGAGTGGGGATTCGACCACGCCTGGACCTATGACCATCTCGGCTGGCGCGACCTCGTCGACGGTCCGTGGTTCGACGCCATGGGGACGCTGACCGCAGCCGCGATGGTCACCTCCCGGATCAGGTTGGGCACCCTGGTCGCCTCGCCCAACTTCCGGCACCCGGTGCACTTCGCCCGGCAGATCACCGGGCTGGACGACGTCTCGGACGGCCGGGTGCTGCTCGGCATCGGCGCCGGGGGGATCGGGTTCGACTCGGCCGTACTCGGCGGCGAGACGCTCTCCCCCCGACACCGGGTCGACCGGTTCACCGAGTTCACCGAGCTGCTCGACCTGCTGCTCCGCCAGGACGGCGTCACCTGGCGGGGCGACTACTACGCGGCCGTCGACGCCCGGAGCAACCCAGGCTGCGTCCAGCAACCCCGGGTGCCGTTCGTGGTCGCCGCCAACGGGGCACGCTCGCTTCGACTCGCCGCCCGGTACGGCCAGGGCTGGGTGACCACCGGCGTCGGGGGCAGCGACGATCTGGAATCGTGGTGGCGCTCGGTCGCCGACCTCGCCGGCCGGATGGACGAGATCCTCGCCGACGCCGGGCGCGATCCCGGCACCCTGGACCGCTATCTCTCCCTCGACTCCGCCCCGGTCTTCTCGCTGTCCAGCGTCGACCACTTCACCGAGGTCGTCGGCCGGGCCGCCGAACTGGGCTTCACCGACGTCGTCACGCACTGGCCGCGCGAGTCGAGCTGGTACGCCGGCGACGAGGCGGTCCTCGCCGAGGTGGCCACCGAGGTGCTGCCCCGGCTACCGGGCCGAAGCTGACCGTCCCGCCTGGAGTTGCCAGACGCCGGGAGTGGGCGTGCTGCCGCCAGGTCCTCACGACGACCCGGCGGCAGCACACTCGAACCAGACATGTGCCCCGCTCAGGTCAGCTGGCGGTGCAGCTCAGCGTCGGCGTGCTGTTGGTGCCGTTCCAGGTGCCGATGAACCCGAAAGTGGTACTCGCCCCGGCACCGAGACTGCCGTTGTGCGAGACGTTCCGGGCGGTCACGCTCGACCCGCTGCTGGTGATCGTCGCGTTCCACGCCTGGTTGACCTGCTGCCCGTTGGCGAAGGTCCAGGTGACGGTCCAGCCGCTGATCGCCGCACTGCCGGCGGTCACCCGTACGTCACCCTGGAAGCCGCCCTGCCACTGACCGACGACGGCGTACGTGGCGGTGCAGCCCCGGGTGCCACCCGGTGACGTGGTCGGCGGGGTCGTCGGCGGTCGGGTGGTCGGGGTACTGGTCGGCGGTCGGGTCGTCGGCGAGATCGTCGGGGTGCTGCTGTCGTAGACCGTCGCCTGAGGTCTGCCGGATGCCGTTCGCCCCGTTGAAGATCCGCTGGCCCCAGGAGGTCAACTGGTTCACGTTGAAGTTGGTGACCATGTCGAGATACTCGACGCCGCCGCCGTTACCGCTCCACGACCAGCCGATGTAGCCGATCCCGTTCTGCTGGGCGTACGACATGATGGTGTCCTCGTCCGGGTTGCCGTCCGAGTGGTTGTGCCCGAACTCCCCCACCACGATCGGCAGGTTGGCGCTGCGGAACCGGCCGAGATAGTCGGTGATCTCGGCAGCGGTGTCGAAGACGCCGTACATGTGGATCGAGAAGACGGTGTTCCGGTCCGGGTCGGAGTTGAAGACACTCTGCGCGTTGTCCCGCATGATGAAGCGCCAGTCCTGACCCCACATCGGCGCGTCGACCATGATCGTGTGGTCGAAGCCGGCGTTACGCAGCCGGGTGATCGCGTTTCGGGTCGCGGTCGGCCAGGTCGCGCTGACGCTCTCGTTGTTGCCGAACGGCTCGTTGCCGATGTTGAGGATGACGTAGTTCTCCTGGCCGGTGAGCGCGCTCTGGATGCTGATCCAGTAGCTCACCGCCTGGTCGAGGGTGATCGCCGCGCCCTCCTCGCCGTACCCGGTGGTGTCGTGCACTTCAAGGACGCAGATCAGCCGGTTCGCCTTGCAGAGCGAGATGACGTTGGCGACGTCGCTGGCGCTGTTCTGGGTCCACCGGGCACCGCTGCTCAGCACCACTCGTACGGTGTTCGCGCCGAGCGATTTGATGTCGCGGAATGAACCGGTTTGGCTGGCGTACCAGGTGTGCGCGTGGCTGACCCCGCGCATGATGAACTCGTTGCCGCGCGCGTCGATGAGCCGGCCGCCGCTGACCGTGAAGCCGGCCGCCGCCTGTGCCGGCGGGGTGACCACGAACAGCGAGAAGGCGGTGGCGGCGACCAGTGCGAGCAGGGCCGATCCGACGGCGTAGATTCGTCTTTTCATGACCTACCTCAGGGAGGGTCCCGGAACGGGGACAGAAGTGAGGGGATCGGTAACTGCAGCCCGACAGTTACCACCCAACTCCCTGCGACGGCACGGATCAGGGTAGGCCGATTAACCGATTAACGCAACCGGTTAAGTAACCCCTCCGCCCGATTGCCGGGCGGAGGGGGTGGCGCCGGATCGTCACCAGGCGGTGGGCTTGCCCGGGGTGTAGAGCCAGGTCTGGAAGAAGGCGTCGAGCTGCCGCCCGCTCACCCGCTCGGCGAGCCGGACGAAGTCGGCGGTGGTCACCGTGTCGTCGCGGTTCGCCGCGTACCAGGCCGGGAGCAGGGCGAAGAAGGCCCGGTCACCGATCTTCGTACGCAGCGCGTGCAGCGTCATCGCGCCCTTGGTGTAGACCGAGCTGGCGAAGAGGTTCGTGGCACCCGGGTCACCGGGCGGCGGGTTCCAGAAGCTCGCCGTCTCCGGCCGGGCGTAGTTGGTGTCGAAGCGGGCCTGCGCGGTACGCCCGCCGACGTGCTCCTCCCAGAGCCACTCGGCGTAACTGGCGAACCCCTCGTTCAGCCAGATCTCCTGCCAGCGGGCCGGGCTGACGCTGTTGCCGTACCACTGGTGGGCCAGCTCGTGCGCCACCGTGCCCTCGCTCGGCGGTCCGGAGTAGATCGGCCGGGTCTGCGTCTCCAGCGCGTACCCGGCGTCGGTGTCGTCGTCGACGATCGCCCCGTAGGAGGTGAACGGGTACCGACCGAACAGGCCGGAGAAGTACTCGATCATCTCCTTGGTCCTGGCCAGCCCGGCGGCGGCGTCCGGTCCGAGGTCCCGGTCGATCGCGTCGATGATCGGCAGGCCGCGCGGGCCGGTGCTGCGGCGCAGGTCGTAGTCGCCGACCGAGGCGGTCGAGAGGTAGCTCGCCATCGGGTCGCGGGCCCGCCAGACGAAGGTCGTCCAGCCGTTCCTCGTCCGCTGCTCGACGAGTTCGCCGTTGGCGACCGCGGTCTTGCCGGCCGGCACGGTGATCCGGAAGTCGTAGCTGGCCTTGTCGGTCGGGTGGTCGTTCACCGGATACCAGGTGGCGGCGCCGTCGGGCTCGTTCGCCACGAAGGAGCCGTCCGGCGTGGAGACCCAGCCGTAGAGGGCGCCCTCGATGTCGGTCGGGCGGCCGGTGGTGCCGTCGTACCTGACGACCACCGTGAAGCGCTCACCCCGGGACAGGCCGTTGCGCGGCGAGATGCGCAGCTCCTGGCCCTCCCGGTCGTACCGGGCGGCGCGCCCGTCGACGGTCACCGAGCGCACCTCGAAGCCGCGCAGGTCCAGGTTGAACCGGGAGAGCCGGTCGGTGGCCCGGGCGCTGATCGTGGCGACTCCGGCGAAGGCCCGGCTGGTCGGTTCGTAGCGGATCTCGAGTCCGTAGTGGAGCACGTCGTATCCGCCGTTGCCGGCGGCCGGGAAGTAGTCGTCGCCGACACCCGGTGCACCCGGTTTGCCGGGGCCGCCGTGACCGTGGCCGTGGCCCCGGCCGGTGGCCGAGGCGGGGGTGGCGCCGAGTGCGA